>NZ_JAUSTI010000037.1 GCF_030812775.1 Paenibacillus tundrae | reverse complement strand
TGGACCTATGTCAAGAAAGTAGACACTTACGCGACGGATTTGTCCGTAAATTTCTTCGCAAAACGAGCAGGGGAAAGATAACCTAGCGCACCATGCATTCGCTTGCGGTTGTAATAGAACTCAATGTACTGGTAAATGGCGTTATAAGCCTCTTCTGGATTCTTAAAACGAGGGTTACAGTAAATAAGTTCCTTCTTCAAAATACTGTGCCAAGACTCGATACATGCGTTATCGTAACAGTTTCCTCGGCGGCTCATACTGAGTTCCATACCATACGATTTCAGTTGCTCCACGTATTCTTTTGACGTGTACTGCGAGCCACGATCCGAGTGATGTAGCAGTCCTGGAGCGGGGCGTTTGGCCCGGTAAGCATCATTCAATGTATCTAGCACCAGACTCGTTTCCATATGGTTGTACAGACGCCAGCCTACAATTTCACGCGTACATAAATCCAGAACACTGGCGAGATATAACCGCCCTCCTCGGCAGGGAATGTAGGTGATATCGGCGACCCATACGGTGTTCGGTTTGGACGTTTGAAATTGCTGGTTCAGCGTATTTGGTGCAATGGGATGATGATGTTTAGAATCCGTCGTTTGGACACGATACCGAGGACTATGCACGGAACGAAGATTCATTTGACGCATGTATATACTGACGGTACGGGAAGAGATTCTGTATCCTTCCAGATGGAGCGCATACGTAATTTTCGGACTTCCACACCGCTTCTGGTGGTCGTAGAAATGAAACCGAATACGCTTCATGATCTCAGTTCTCCGGTGCTGCTGTTTACTCGTTCGATCCATCCGCCACTTGTAATATCCGCTCCGTGACACGTGTAACAGAGTGCACATCTTCTCCAAAGAAAATAGGGAGCGATGGTTTTCCAGAAACTGAAACCTTAGCTCTTTGGTTTGCTGAAGATGTGCACTGCTTTTTTTACAATAGCCAGTTCCTCTTGCGTGTCCGCAAGCGTATGCTCTTTCTCTTGAAGTAACCGGCGCATTTCTTTAAGCTCTGCTTCCAGTTCTTTCACTCGATCTACGCTAGCTACGGGCTCATGTTTAAGTTCGCGATACTTGCCCATCCACTGGTGTAATGTACTTTTTGGAATGTTGAGTTCTTCTGCCAAGTCTCCGAGTGTCTTGGTCTGTTCTTGAATAAATTTTACCGTTT
>NZ_JAUSTI010000035.1 GCF_030812775.1 Paenibacillus tundrae | reverse complement strand
GATGCCTTCGGGAATATGTTGTCTGCAAGAGAGCAACGGGGAAATCCGTTCCGATATGCGGGAGAAATGCAGGACGCGCTGACAGGACATTACTATCTGCGTGCGAGGTTCTATAATCCGCAGATTGCTAGATTCACACAGGAAGACACGTACCGTGGAGACGGCCTGAACTTGTATGCGTATGTTGCCAACAACCCCATCCGATATGTAGACCCGAGTGGGTATATGTGTGAGGTTAAAGGTGATGTTTGGGGAGCGTTACCCAAGCCTCAAACTGCTACACAACGTAGGAATTCTACAGGGACAGTTACTGGTGGATACAGTACAAAAGATTATCAGAATATTCTTATTGGAACGCATGGTAATGTTGGTAGAATACCAAGTGATATTGCTGTTCAACTTCAAGGAAAGACCTACAAAAACTTTAGTGATTTCCAAAAATCTTTCTGGAAAGCAGTATCTAATTCTAAGTATGCTGAAGAATTTTCTTCATATCACAAGGCAAATTCCTCCAGGATGAAGGGCGGAAATGCACCATTTGCGGATAAAACTCAGCAAACAGGAACTGCTTGGCCTCAAATGGTGTATAATATTCACCACAAAACTCCTATTAGTAAAGGAGGAGCAGTATTTGATTTGGATAACTTGTTAATTGTCGCTCCTCGTACGCATGCAGAAATTTTAGAAGTCAATTATCATGGGTTTTATGGGTTCAAACGAAAATAACGATTAGGAGAATGCAACATGACTTTAGAGCAAACACCATTTTTTAGATTTCAACCTCATGCATACACAAATGGTATTTTTGAAGTCAATCATGAAAAGAAGAACTGCTCTGTTTGCAAAAATACTAGTGATTATATGTATTACGGTCCATTTTATAGTATCGAAGATTTGAATGGAATTTGCCCGGTTTGCATCCATAATGGGAAGGCTTCGAAAAATTTTAATGGTTCTTTTCAAGGGGGAATAGAATACAGAGGGTCTTCTCTATCGGTTTCTTATGATGAATCTACAAATAAGTTTTTATATTTTCTTGGTTATGATGAAGTCTCCTTATTAGAAGAACCTGCAATTGAAGAATTATTATTTAGAACCCCTGGATATGTATCTTGGCAGGAGTCTTACTGGTTAACAGAAAACAACTTCCCTCTTGCTTTTGTGAAGTACCTGTCAATAGAAGAAATAGAAGATAAATTATTATCGTTAAGCGAGGCATTAAATGAACTAAATGAAAATTATGGTTTTAATAGAGATTCAATCTCTGAGGATGTAGGGTTGTATTTGTTTGAATCCTTATCGAAAAAAGGGAAGTACAGAATACATCTAGATAATACTTGATTCTTACATGTTTGAGGTATAACTTACTGATAAAATTCTCATACACATCTTGTTAAATGTGAAACTTTCTTTGAGGAAATATATCACTTATCGTGGAGTGAATAGATACTTCTATAGAAACCATTTTGCCTTGGTTATGAACCAAGGCTTTTTTATTATTAACTCTATGGATGAAATTCTATCTACATCCGCAGCATATTTAAAATATGCTGAATTCGATAGCGGCTAGTTAAACTTATAGTGTTTAACTGCACCACATGTTTGGAGCAAAATGGACAATAATATACGCCATTTCGTCCATGACGGCTGGCATGTTGTCAACGAGTTGGACGAAACCGAACGGGTGCAAGCATCCTATATCCGTGGTCACGAATGGCTGACACAACTGGACGATCAGGGGCATATGGCTTATTATGTGAATAATATCCACGGTGACGTGACCCATCTCACGGGACAACAGGGCCAGATCCTGAATGCGTATATGTATGATGCCTTCGGGAACAAGTTGTCTGCAAGAGAGCAACGGGGAAATCCGTTCCGATATGCGGGAGAAATGCAGGACGCGCTGACAGGACATTACTATCTGCGTGCGAGATTCTATAATCCGCAGATTGCTAGATTCACACAGGAAGACACGTACCGTGGAGACGGTCTGAACCTGTATGCGTATGTTGCCAACAACCCGATCCGATATGTAGACCCGAGTGGGTATATGTGTCAGGATAAGGGAAATGTTTATAAATCACCTGGCGAAATCTTAAGAGATAAGTACAATGATTTATCGCCAAGTGAGCGTACTGCAAGGATGAATATACTCGCAGAGGAAAATGCCTATCGTATTTTGCTTCAAATGGAGAATTCTATGCCAAGATCACATTTTGTTGAGAGGCATGGAGCCCAAATGACATTGCAAGCTCAATTCAATCGAGCGGGCCAGGGAATAAACCCAACCACGGGTGTAATCGAAACACGGCGAGGAAGAGTAGTGTTACCTTCTGCGGCAACAAGGTTTTTTACGCATAGAGATCAATTGACAATAATAGAGCGGTCACAAACAATATTTGAAAGGAATAGTGATTTAGATCTTGCATCGAGATTAGATCTTGCAACAAGACCCATTACCTTTAAATATGATATTGGAGAAGGTTATCAGCGTGGTACGTTAGCTTACGGAGTATCAAAAACAGGACAAGTGTTTTATAACATTAACACTCTTCAACCTGTCACTGCATTTCCAATTTGGGGTAGATAATAAAAATTATAAGGAGATCACTTTAAGTGCAGGGAAATTCACCAAAGCCTATCGATTTACTGAATTTGCTAAGATATATTCATACGGAATATATGACTAAAGAAGATTATGATCAAATAGAGGACTATGACTTTAATTTAAAGGAAGATCAGCTAGAAATCATAAGAAAGTTGATTGTTTCACGAGTAAAAACTGAGTATGATGATTGCGGGCGTAAGAGATTAAAATGTGTATTAGAATTGTGTATTAATCAAAATGAAAGAGAGATAGAGGAACTATTTCAAATGTCTTCACCGTGTGATGATATAGTAGACAAAAAAGGCTTTATAAATAATATTTATAAAGAGTTATTTGAACCTCTATAACGATTGAGTTATCAATAGAGTTTGAGCCTTGATTAGACTTTAATCAAGGCTTTTTTGTGTGTAAATAGCATGAATACGCGCCAGAAGGCCAAGTATCGCGGCTCTACACCCGTGCAGCGGATGGTACGATATTGCTCGACAACCGATATACGTATGACCGAAGTGGGAATACGATCGGTTGTTATGGATCGGAAGATCAC
>NZ_JAUSTI010000034.1 GCF_030812775.1 Paenibacillus tundrae | reverse complement strand
TCGTCCTGAGCCAGGATCAAACTCTCCAATAAAGTATTGAAAAGAGCGATTAGCTCATTTTGAATCTGACGAGATTAAAAATCTCATTTGTGCTTTGAAATCATTCAGTTCCGAAGACATGTACGATTTCTCAGCGTCGATCTTGCAAGCAAGATCGTTACTCACTCGTTGTTCAGTTTTCAAAGATCAAACTTGAATCATGTTACTCATTTTTGTGTCAACCACGTTTTCAGCGGCGACTTTTATAATGTATCATGTTACCGATGTTTTTGCAAGTACTTTTTTTATAACTTTTCAAACTCTTCATTTCAGCACTTGTTTCGGTGAACTTGTCCTAAAAAAGGAACAAAAATTAATTTATCATATATATCAGAAACGGTCAACCCTTTTTCGACATTTTATTTCATTGCTCTTCCCTATCATCATGTAGAGGTACAGCGTTAGCTATACATGCCGCACCCCTTTTATCCTAAAAATCGTTGATTGACTATGAGCACAGCATTCATGGCTTTGATTTTTTTAGTTTTCCGCCCCTCGCATACTTGGATAACTCTTTAGGCGGAGCAAAACGTGCATACATCCGAAATACCGTTTTGTAGCGACTCGCGATAGCGTATTTGATTTCTTGGTCAAGACGGTTATCACTCAGATCGAATAACATTTCATCAAGCTCTTTGCGAAGTACATAATCTAGCTCTTTGCATTCCTTATCATTAAACAGCATACCTAGCATTAGAGTTCTCCTTTTTCTGCATATGGATAATACGCGCTCATGTGTAGTTGTCTGATGTAATACATCTCTAGCAAACAGACGTTATCGAATCGCGTAAGGTTAGCAGCACAACCCCAATCATATTAACGCTGAGGTTGTACCCGAACCCGTTTTATTGTTATGGTCAACTTTCAGAAAAATTATGAATGTCATTCCATACAAATTTATCCTCGGACGATGCTGTAGGTAATGGTGCTCTCAATGATCGCTGCAACAAACAATAAAATGATGATCCAGCAAGATGCTGTCAACGTCCTACGCAGAAACACTTCCCACTGCTTACCAAGCAAGTGTCTCTTCGATCCCCCAAGCTGCATGAGACTCTTGGAAGCTAATCCCCCGAACTTTAGACCGAACGCACAAGCAATAATGATCACTGGTATTTCGATAATCCCATGCGGGAGTAATCCTTTAATAACGATATCATAGAAACTTGCTCCATAATTCATCGTGGTATGCACAAGGAACCCAATAACCATTCCGTTGATCAGCAGAAAAATTATCGGTAGAATGCCAAAGAATATGCCTGCATAGATCACAAGTACACTTTTAATCGCATTGTTGAAGAAAATAAACAGGAAGAAGTTTAATTGCACATTCCCCCCTTGCTCCAAACGCTCACTGACTTCTCTTAATCCCCCAATTTGATTCAAAAGTAATTCTTCGAGTGGCCCGGTGCTCACCCACCCTACACTAATGCCAATCACAAATAATGCGACCGACCAGATTAACGCATTCCGGATGGAACCCAGGTCTTTCAGAAATGTACTAAATTTAAGCATAACGACCTCCTAAGTAAACTAAGTTAATGGACAAACAAACATCATATACGAATAACTAAGCAGTACGAGCATACATTGGAGAGTAAACAAGCATTTCTTATGGGAGAGGGGCGCTTATTGAAATGAACTCGTTCTATGTATTTAGCGGCAAAAAGATCAAACGTTACCTGATTGTGCTGGCTGCTGCCGTGTTCGCTATCGGAATAATCTATCTGGAGAGCGGCAACGTTTCTGTGTTCTCAGAGGATACACCTTCTGCAGTCTACAGTGTACCAACCGAAAAAAAAGTAATTGCACTTACGTTTGACATTAGCTGGGGGGATAAGCGAACAGAACCCATTCTCAAGGTGTTGAAAGAGAATAAAATCGAAAAGGCTACCTTCTTCCTCTCCTCACCATGGAGTAAAACACATCCTGAAATTGTGACCTCCATCAAGGAAGCTGGCTATGAAATCGGCAGCCATGGACACAGACACGAAAACTATAGCAGCCTGACTGAGGAAGAGATCCGTAAGGAAATTTCGACAGCTCATAGCATTTTAACCGATTTAACGGGCAAAGAACCGAATTTGTTACGTCTACCCAACGGGGATTTTGACAAACGTGTTCTACAGGTTGCGAGTAGTTTGAACTACCAGGTCGTACAATGGGATACCGATTCACAAGATTGGAAAAATCCAGGTGTACAGTCCATTGTTGATCGTGTAGTCAGCAAAGCTCATCCAGGAGATATCGTTCTATTGCATGCTAGCGATTCCTCTAAACAAACGCATGAGGCCTTACCTGTAATCATTGATAAACTTCGAAATCAGGGGTATGAGTTTGTCACTGTTTCCGAATTGTTGAATCACTCCAGCACTAAGGGTTCAGAGGTGCGAGATCAAGCTAGTGCTCAATAATACGCCACCAAGGTTATGTCTATCATCAATGCAATGCTCATGTATTACAATAACTGCAATAACGTTATAGATCAAAATTACACATCTTGCACCATTCGTGCACATGAAAAAGAGCTAACCATCGTTAGCTCTTTTTAGAGTTTATTTTTATAAGAAAATCATTCTTCTACTTCCTTCACGCCTGCTCTACCTTTCCAGTTACAGCCTGATCAGCAGATGAATCGACCAATTTGTGCAAAATAAGCATTTGGTATGCATTACACATGAGCAATGGAACCACAATAAATATGGTCGCTGCATTCGAATCGATGCGTAATACCCCAATCGTCTCTACCGCTGTAACAGCAATCATAAAGAAAAGAGTCGGCACAAGGGCAGAAATGTTTGTTTGCTTGACCTTTACGTAAGCGGTAACAATTGCTGATGCCAAAATAATGAGTCCGAGGACAATATCGGATATGGGCTCTCGCCCCTCCCCCACAAATAAACGCAAGAACATCACATCAAGCAAAGCTAGAACCGTTAATATAATCTGAACAATTTGCCAGCCGCGTTTGGGAAACACTCCCTTACCCATATAATTCAAAATTAAATATGCAAAGAAGCCCATCTGCGAATATACGCTAATCATAATACCGGAGCCAAACAGAATGAGCAGATATAACATAAGATCAGCAATTCCATTCGTTTTTTCTCCATTTAACAACATCATCGTTAGTCCTGTTATTAATGATCCCACCGCTCCGATCAACAACGCGGTCCAAAATAGGAAAAACCATTTCCGTAAATTCAAATGTTTTCCACCCCCGAGACTTTATTTTACCAACCTTCTCAGCAAAAAACCATCTCCGTTCAACATATTTACTGCTTTCTCATCACATACTACATCCAGTATCTAATCAAGGAGGGGTTGTGCACATGAAACGGCCATTGTGGCAGTTATGTTGTGTCCTATTTGGGCTATCCGTCCTGCTCGCCGGCTGCGGCTCTGATCAGAATTATTCGCCTCCTCAGGGCAGTTATAAAGAGATGAAAACCATGGTGGTGGACATCCTCAAAAGTGATGAGGGTAAAAAAGCTGTGGAAGAAGCCCTTACTGGTCAAAGTTCTTCTGGCGGTGGTGGAGAAGGCGGTGGCTCTGAGCAAGGCGGCGGTGGTGGCGGTTCTGGTAAGATCGGTATGAAAATGCTGATGCCAATGCAATCACAGGAGCAGATTCGTGTTGCGGTAAAGGATACCATAACAGCTCCGGAATACAAAAAGGAATTCGAGAAAATTATGACCGATCCACAGTTTGCAGGTGAGTTCGCCAAAGTGATCAATTCACAAAGCAAAC
Source organism: Paenibacillus tundrae (assembly GCF_030812775.1). Lineage (GTDB taxonomy): Bacteria > Bacillota > Bacilli > Paenibacillales > Paenibacillaceae > Paenibacillus > Paenibacillus tundrae_A. The sequence continues at coordinate 500 of NZ_JAUSTI010000034.1, read as the reverse complement.
AACTACACATGGAACTGATCAAAGATCCAACGTATCAAAAATCTATTTCAGATATTATGAAATCTCCTGAAGTTTCCAAGATGTTCATGGATATGACCAAAACCCCCGATTATCGTAAGCAAACGATGACCGTCATGCAGGAAGTGATGCAAAATCCTTTATTCCGTATGGAAGTTCTAACTTTGTTGAAAAAAGTCGTTCAGGACGAGCTTCAACCTAAAGTGGAAAGTGGCGGCGGACAAAAAGATGACCAACAGCAGCAAGAAGGTCAAGGCCAAGATAGTGGTGGTGGTTCAGAAGATGGAGGCAGCGGAGACTCTGGTGGCGGATCATAGAAAGACTGGGTTAAAGGCTAAGGATATCTTATGAAATAAACGTTTATGTATAATCAAAAGCCCCGCATCTATAGTGGTCATACCCCTGTCAAGTAGACAGATGAAAAAAGCTATGCTGCCAGCGCGCATCGATATTCAATCGGTGCGCGCTGTTTGAGTTTCGCT
>NZ_JAUSTI010000033.1 GCF_030812775.1 Paenibacillus tundrae | reverse complement strand
TGTTGTATCTCCATTCCGGTCTCTTTGGTGGCATACATAAAAAATACCCCATAGAGAGACTTTTTTAAAGTGTCTACTCTATAGGGTACAGTTTAGTAAGGGCTGTGCTCTTTTGTTGTTACTTATTTATTATTGGGACAAACGTTGTGCCAGTTCATACGTTTCCACATCAAAATCTTTTTTCGTATTCACGACTTTATCAATATCGGTGAGGACAAGCTCACCTTTGATAATGCCACAACCTTTATCCGTCTCACCTGCAATCAGACTGCGAACAGCGAAGTCACCTAGTCGACTTGCCAAGTTACGGTCGAACGGAGTTGGTGTACCTCCACGTTGAATATGACCCAGCACTGTTACTCGCGGTTCATACGTAGGACAACGCTCCATTAATTCTTTTGCAACATCCTCACCTTTACCTACACCTTCTGCAACGATGATGATACTGTGACGTTTGCCATGAGCGAAGTTCGCTTTCATCCGATCTGCTACTTCATCCATATCAAACGGTACTTCAGGAACGAGAATCGTTTCCGCACCGGAAGCAAGTCCTGCGTGCAGAGCGATATCGCCGCAATGACGACCCATGACCTCAACAATGGAAGAGCGCTCATGAGAAGACATCGTATCCCGCAATTTATTCACTGCATCAACGACTACACTTACTGCTGTATCGAATCCGATGGTGTAATCAGTGAATGAGATGTCGTTGTCAATGGTTCCTGGAAGACCCATCGTGTTAATGCCCAGCTTACTTAACTTGTTCGCACCATTGTATGAACCGTCCCCACCAATAACAACCAAACCGTCGATGCCACGAGCACGAAGAATATCCGCTCCCTTTTCCTGACCTTCGGCTGTATAGAACTCTTTACAACGCGCTGATTGTAGAACTGTGCCCCCACGTTGGATGATATCACCAACACTACGGAGATCCATTGGGAAAATATCGTTGTTCAGAAGGCCTTGGTATCCACGCTGCACACCATATACCTCAAGACCGTGAAATAGTCCGCTGCGAACCACCGCACGAACGGCCGCGTTCATCCCTTGTGAATCGCCACCGCTCGTTAAAACTGCGATTTTTTTTACTGCTGTCATGATGTTTCTTCCTCCTCTAGTTTCACTTCAGGCTCCCGCAACAAATCGCCTGACTTACATGTGCTTGCGAATCCAGCGACTAAAGATAAAGAAAAACACTCTTGTCATTGGACTCTTCTTCATCAAACGCTTGGAAATGGCGCGAACTTCATGTTGTTCGCTTACTTTGGGATCAGACAGGTAAATGGCAAGTAATCCTTCAATGATCATTCGGTGAAAGGAGCTTCCCGGAATGTTCTGCACATCACTGCGCGCCATCTCCACAATAAAAGCAATTCGGTCTAGCATCGTCTCTACATTCTCATAGTAATTACAGAAGTTGAGATCTCCCCCGACACGATCCTCATCCTGGTCGATTAAATAATCGAGCATAATGTGTAATGCGCATACATGCGGAAAATAGGCGGTGTGGATCGAGGCCGCCTGCTCTTCAGTTAGCTGCTCGTCGCTCGCAGCCAAAAACAGCATGAATACGCCCAGCGTAGAGCCAGTAGCGGCGGCAAATTCGTTCCAACGAAACTGAGGCGTGCGGTGACGATGCTCCGACCACCACTCGAGCAAAGCCGTTTCTCTCAGTTCCGGTTTGATATGCTTATATACCTGCAGGTCCGTGTATAGGCCTGCCAGATCCTGAATTTGAGGCTTGGCGGACGCATACCCAGGCAGCTGACGAGTCAACTCCTGACATGTAGTCACCAGATTCCGCAAGTACCCACCGTCATCCTGCTCCTCACGAAGAGCATAATAATTGACTGGTGTCGCCTCGGGATCTACCGCATCAAGCATGGATTGATGGAGCAGACGAAAGTCGTTCGGATCCATCGATGTGCTGCGGTCACACAAATTGTCTAAATAATCACTGATTGTTTGGTAAGCAACAATTAGCGGAATTAAGATATGCCTCTTCGGCATATCGGGCAAAGCATAGACCGTACCGCCTTCGCAGTGGAATTGCTTGTCCCTGATGCTGGCGAGAGCTTGATTCCGCAATTCTTCATTCGGAATTTTCTCAGCCTGTTCACGCCACTCATCTAATTTGTTCCGCGTCTCGGGAATCGTGTACTTGTACACCTTTCTCATCAAATCCAATGAATTTCGTGGATATTGATGACGACTCTGATTTGATTGGCTCAAAATAAATGTGCCTCCACTTGGTTGATACGTATTAGAGCGATTTTTAACCAATCCTATTATAATATGAACCCCTTAATTGTACAAATGATGTACCGCATAATCAGGGCAAAAAATCGCTTCCACTGTAAAGTGTTTATGATATACTAGCTTTATTTGAATCATCAAAGGAGTCCTTCACATGACGTCAAGTGAACCGCTCTCGTGGAGACGGTTATTTGCTTTTTTTGTGCCTCTCGGCATATCTGCCTCTCTTGTCACCATCTCTCACGTTATCATCAATAGTACGCTTGCGCGCTCTGCTCACCCAGAGACGATCATTGCTAGTTATGCAATTGCCGGTAGCTTGCTTACTCTCACCGAACGCCCCTCTACCTTGTTAAGGCAAACTTGTTCTGCACTCGTTCGGGATCGACTTTCTTTTCAAGCACTCACCTTTGTAACCAAAATTTTTCTCGCCTGTGTCCTTTTGATCGGATTTGCCATTGTCTATTCCCCCATTGGTACAGGTGTTTTCAAATATTTATTTGGCGTAAGTCCAGATTTGTTATCCCATGTTATCGATGTGTATGAAATTCTGATGTACGTCAGCATTTTCTCTGTTATCCGTAACGTCTATCAAGGCATTATCATAACGAATAATCGAACAAAGTGGCTGACGATCGGCATGTTATTTCGCTTAGCCGGAATGTACGGTCTGTCCCTATATTTTATCTATACTGATACCATTAATAGCGGACGTGTAGGTGCCATCATTTTTGCGGCAGGCATGATGATTGAGGCATTGGTCAGTTTTATCGAAGGAAATAACATTAAACGAAACATGCCTGCTAAACTCGAGGATCATCCCGTCGAAACGAGAAATGATGTGTTTCGATTCTACAAACCTTTACTGCTGTCCAGCTTTGTCGCACTCTTCATCGGACCAGTCATTAATATCGTGCTTGGCAAAACAACAGGCATTGCCTTAGCAATCTCTTCTTTTGCTATTGCCAGCAGTTTGATGCAACTGATGCTGAGCTTCTTTACGTACATTCACCAGATTGTACTGAATTTTTATGAGATTGACGCGAAACTAGTCAAAAAGTTTGCACTCGTCACTGGATTTATCCCTTTTGCCATGACCGTGTCGATAGCGTATACACCGCTGGGCTCATGGGTGATGGAAAATGTCATGAGTGTTCAGGGAACTCTATTAGAGCAAAGTCTGTGGACGCTTCGTGCCTTTGTCCTCTTTCCTCTGATCTCGCCTTTTCTGGATTACAGCAATGGGCTCATCTTATTACGGGGACAGACCAAAACGATGTTTCGCTCACAAACAGCCAATGCAATCTGTACAATTATCGTCCTTCTTATTCTAGTGAGCATCTTCCCAGCCTGGAATGGAATGATTGGAGCCGTTGCGCAATCTCTGGGGTTACTTGCTGAACTGGTTATCGTGTGGTTGGTCATTCGACGCACGACCAAAGAACCTTCGATGTCTTCTCGATCCTCTAGGAAATCGACTTCACCTAAGGGTTAATGATAGAAAGTTATATAGGATTGGAGTTTTCTCAACATGAAATTAAGTCACAACGCCCGCCCAGATCAGACCTGGTTGCGGGCACTGATGTTTACTATTTTTGGTTCAACCGTACTGGTGGTTTCTTACTTCCAGCTATTCTTCAGTCACCTTGGATTCTCTCGCGCAGAAATTGGTTACCTGTACGGGATTGGTCCACTTGTATCCGTGTTCTCCAACATGTTCTGGAGCATGGCGAGTGATCGTTACAAAACGGTACGTAAAGTCATGATCATCTTGCTAGCAGGGCAATTTATTACTGGGATGTTGCTAGCCAATGCGACTACGTTTGGAGAAGTCTTTATACTTGTTTCTTTATTTTATTTTTTCTATTATCCGATCTATCCGCTTGCAGACACCATGGCTATTACGACCGCTAATAAATACGGCAGGAATTTTACGACCATACGTGTATTTGGTTCAATTGGATATGCGTTCTTCGCCCTCACCATCGGCTACTTTCTTGGCTCGTTTGGCGTAGGGTGGACGATGTGGTTATGTATAGTTCTAGCTGGAACTACGTTCCTCATTAGCTTACGACTGCAGGATCAACCTTCCGGTGGCAGCACTAAGATGGATCTGTCGGGGTTATGGGCTATTCTAAAACGTCGAGATGTGCTGAGCTTCTTCGCCTGTGTTTTTTTGCTTGCCATGGGTCATCGAATGAATGAAGCCTTTCTCACCATTACGCTCAAAGAATTGGGCGCTGGCGAAGGCTTAATTGGCTGGTCACTACTGATCTCTTCTGTGAGCGAAATTCCAATTTTCATGTTACTGAGTAAATATGGCAGTCGATATAAGGAGTTACCTTTGATTGCCTTTGCTGCACTGATGTATGCCCTACGTCTATTACTGATGTCGATATCCCATACGCCTGAAGCAGTGGTTGCTATTCAATTCATGCACAGTGTAACATTCGGCATATTCTACGTTACCGCAGTTCGATACATTACCAACCTTGTGCCAGATGAATACCGCGCTACAGGTATGGCTCTCTTTACGATCGTATGGTCTAGCTTAGCCGGTTTGCTTAGTGGTACACTGGGTGGGCTTCTAATTCAGCATGCTGGCCGACAAACCTTTTACCTGACCGCGATGGCCTTCTCTCTAACTGCATTGCTTGGATTCGGTCTTAAGCTATTATTCAGCGTTACGCGTCGAACAGGTTGATGAACATGGAATTCCTTCAAATTCTCAGCAAACTGAATCAAATACATCAAACTACACATAATGATAAATAATCATCAAAAAAAGCACAGCCTCCTAAATGGGGACTGTGCTTGTGTTCGTATATTCAGCTATAAGTCATTTATAAGAAGTCCGTTGACCGGAAAGATTCTTACAATTTAGTTACGTTAGCTGCTTGAGGACCACGGTTTCCATCAGTGATTTCGAATTCTACCGCTTGACCTTCTTCCAATGTTTTAAAGCCGTCGCCTTGGATTGCGGAGAAATGTACGAATACGTCCTCGCCGCCTTCAACTGAAATAAAGCCATAGCCTTTTTCTGCATTAAACCATTTAACTGTACCTTTCAAATGAACAACCTCCTAAAAATATCGCCATCTATGGCGAATACCCTTATTATACTGTAAGCCCCTCCATTTTGCAATTTTTCTTTTTTATAAATCCCGAAAAAATTTGCTTTGAATCGTAGGGTACGGTATCATTTTACCAAAACCGTTAGTTTGGAGACTACCTATGATAAAAAAACATGAAATATACAAAAGAGACAAATGGAATATGATGACTGTGGAAGTACAAGGCAAGTATCTCGTGCTTCGTGAAATCTCGGAAGAATGGGGCGAAGAATGTCATACGTTCTTAAGCCGTCCAGCCTTAATGCATTGGGCTGAGCGTCGTTTCCCAAAAGCTGATTTCGAGAACCGCGAGGATGAATGGCGCCAGCTGATGGCTGCCTTCAAAGAGGTCTAAATTGATGCAGCTTGATTCAAGTAATGTCGTCATATTTATTATTCTTGCCTTTTCCCTAGGGATTGTGCTGATTCTGGGACGTGAGTCCATCCCGGATCGACTGAGAAGAGGCATGGCTCTTATCGCCACGCTTATGATTTGCTTTGCTTTTTTCCTAATTGTATATTTCCTCTACAATATGGGAGCTTAGCTTCTCAAATAATTCAACGTACGCCAGGTCATACTATATGAAATATTGGTATGGCTGAGGAGGAAATACGTTGAAATATCGCAAATCACTTGCTATTTTACTGGTATTTAGCTTGATTCCTTCGTCTCTGCCCATTTCAGCGGTCGAGGCGAAGACTGCTTCATCCATAGATTCATCATTACCATTAAGGAGGATTCCCATGAGTCAATTGTTGAAACGTTCCGAGGTACCAACTGAACACACTTGGAAACTGGAAGATTTGTTTGCCGATCAGAAAGCTTGGGATCAGGAGTATGAAGAAGTCTCTTCTTTGACGAAGAAAGCCTCCGAATTTCAAGGCAAACTGGATAAACCCGAAGCATTAAAAGCATGTTTCGAACTGGAAGATGAAATATCTCTCAAGATCGAGCGCCTTTTTGTTTACGCACGCATGCACCAAGATGAAGACACAGCTAATCCTACATATCAAAACCTTTCCCAAAAAGCGCAAAAGCTGAGTGTTCAAGTTGGGGAAGCACTTTCGTTTGTAACACCTGAGATTTTGGCACTTCCAGACAATCAACTGGATGCATTAATTGCTGATGAGCAGCTTAAAGCTTACAAGTTCACTTTAGAAGAAATGAAACGTGAAAAAGCGCATGTCCTGAGCAAAACGGAGGAAGCTTTGCTCGCCCAAGTAGGTAATCTCTCTCAAGCTCCGCAAACGATATTTAGCATGTTGAACAATGCGGATCTCAAGTTCCCAAAAATCAAGGATGAGCATGGAAACGAAGTTGAACTGACACATGGCAGTTACATTCAATTCCTGGAGAATCCAAACCGTGAAGTTCGCGAACGCGCTTTTAAGGCAGTTTATGAAACCTATGGGAAACAAAAAAATACAATTGCTGCCGCCCTTAATGCCAATGTAACGAAAAATATGTTCTATGCAGACGTACGTAAGTACCCTTCTGTACTGGAAATGTCCCTCTACGGTGACAACATTCCGAAGGACGTATACACCAACCTCGTGGATACCATTCACGAAAGTCTTCCTTTGCTGCACCGTTACATGGATCTGCGCAAGAAACTGCTTAATGTGGATCAACTGCATATGTACGATCTTTTTGCCCCACTCGTAGATGAATACAAGATGGATATTTCTTATGATGAAGCAAAACAAATCGTCAAAGAGGGCTTGAAACCACTAGGTCAGGATTATGCAGATACTCTTCAGGCAGGTTACGAAAATCGCTGGATCGATGTATATGAGAATGAAAACAAACGCTCAGGCGCTTATGCATGGGGAGCTTACGGCACCCATCCTTATGTCCTGCTCAATCACAAGGATAATCTGAACAGCATGTTTACACTTGCTCATGAGATGGGGCATGCGCTGCATTCTCATTATTCAGATACCACTCTTCCATATCGTGATGCGCAATACACCATCTTCCTTGCTGAAGTTGCATCCACCACGAATGAAGCATTATTGATGGATTATCTATTAAATAAATCAACCGATCCAAAAGAGAAGTTGTATCTATTAACTTATTATGCAGATCAATTCCGCACCACTGTATTCCGCCAAACGATGTTTGCCGAATTCGAGAAGATCATTCATGAACGTGCGGAACAAGGTGACGCGCTCACTCCACAGCTGCTATCCGAAATTTATTATGATCTGAATGTACAATATCATGGTAAAGACATGGCGGTGGACAAAGAAATCGAAATGGAATGGGCACGTATTCCCCACTTCTATAACAGCTTCTACGTATACAAATACGCTACAGGCTTCTCAGCCGCAACAAGCTTCTCGAAGCAAATTCTGGAAGAGGGTCAGCCTGCTGTGGATCGCTATCTTGGTTTCCTAAAAAGTGGCGGTAGCGATTACTCCATCAACATCTTGAAAAAAGCTGGCGTAGATATGTCCTCACCGCAGCCGATCCGTGAAGCTATGAGCGTGTTCAAAGAACTGATCGAGCAGATGGAGGAATTAACTAAATAAGGTTGTTATTCCATCCCTACGACCTGCATCCCTTGCCCATTCGGGCAGGGGATTTTATAATCATTGCAGGATGCAACCTCAGGCTAATGGGGTAATGTATCTTAGTCCTGAATTGTTCAACAAGGAGGCAACACCATGAAAATGCAATGGGCGCTTATTGCAGGTCTTGTTTTTGCACTTTTTACCGGAATATTTGCTGTAATTAATGTGAATTCGGTGGAGGTTAACCTGCTCTTTAACACGTTCCAAATCCCGCTAATTCTTCTGATTCTCGGCTGTACGCTGATCGGTGGAATTATTGTTGGGTCATACGGCATCTATCGCCAATATCGACTGCAGCGTGAAAACAAACAGTTGAAGTTACGCGTATCTGAATTAGAGAATGCCAAATCAAGCACTGACACATTCGATTCCTACGCTTCGATGGATACAATCGGAACAACTGAACCGGAAGGTTCTATTGCCAATGAATCTATCGAAAGCCAGCGTAAAGGAAATCCGACAGGTACGTTGTAAAAAAGCAGACAGCCTGCTGGCCTAAGGAATGGGTGAGTTTCAACATTCCTGCCGGACAGGCTGTATTTGTTACCGCGTTCGTTCCACAACCATGATTTTGAAGGGGGAAGTTATACCATGTCATTTACCATTAATGAATCTTATGTCTTAACTCTGCTAAAAAAATTGCTTGATACACCGAGTCCAAGTGGATATACTCACCATATCATCGAGATGATTCGTGAGGAAGCCGAGAAATTATCCATTCCTTTTGAACTAAACAATAAAGGCGGCGCAATTCTTACACTGGCTGGGCAAGATTCATCCAAAACGATTGGACTTAGCGCACACGTTGACACACTAGGCGCGATGGTTCGCTCAATTACTTCATATGGCACCTTGAAGCTAACGTCGGTTGGCGGTTTCTCCATGCAGAGTATTGAAAATGAATACTGTACAATTCATACTCGGGATGGTAGAAGCTACACAGGTACCATTCTCTCTCTCCACCCCTCCGTACACGTCTATCCGGATGCACGTACCTTCGAGCGAAAAGAAAATCATATGGAAGTCCGTATTGATGAGGTCGTTAATTCCAAAGAGGATGTATTGGGACTCGGCATTTGTGTCGGTGACTTCATTTCCTTCGATGCCAGAGCTGTGATTACACCAAGTGGTTATATCAAATCAAGACATCTTGATGATAAAGCCAGCGTAGCTGCCTTGTTTGGCATACTGGAGTCTGCTCACCGCGAGGGCTGGAAACCTCTACATAACGTGTCCTTGTTAATCTCCAACTACGAAGAAGTTGGGCACGGGGCATCCTATATTCCTGCTGAGATCAGTGAGATGATCGCTGTAGATATGGGAGCTATGGGTGATGATCTCAGTTGTAAAGAAACTGATGTATCGATCTGTGCCAAGGATTCTTCGGGTCCATACGACTATGAGATGACAAGCCGCTTAATTGAGCTGGCCAAAGAAAGCAAAATGGATTATGCCATCGACATTTATCCGCAGTATGGATCAGACGGCTCTGCCGCCTTACGTGCTGGTAACAACATTCGAGCTGCACTCATTGGCCCAGGGGTACACGCCTCTCATTCCATGGAGCGCACACACAAAGATGCCGTGCTAAATACCGCGCGACTGCTTACAGCTTATATAACAACCAAATAAGCTGATCGTCATACAATAGGCAATTTCATAATGTAAAAAGAAGCACTTTCCGTCTACTATCAGTCTTATCAAGTTGAATACTCAGTAACCAGTATTTAACGTAAATAGGGTACGTCTTGCACCATAACTTCATGGATGCAGGGCGTACCTATTTTAGATTTTTTTATTAGATATAGAAGCATGAAGCTAATCGGCAAGCTCAATATGTTGATGATAACGACGCTCCAGGCTTTCCTTGGTTGCCTGATGTGCACGTATTTCATTTTTGAGCACATGCATAGTACGGCGGATCGTACTTTGTCCCTCCTGCACCTGAGATTCAGCTTTACGAATTTTGTCCTGAACCATCCAATCCACGAAGAGGTTATCGAAGAAATAATCAGCGAACGATAACAAACCTCCGAGTTCTAAGTCGGCTTTAACTGCCATTTTGACATCATCCAGCTCCTTCTGGAAACGTTTCAGATGTCGTCCAGCTTCGTTTATAGCAGATTGTGCATCATCCATCCGGCTACGCTTGATATGAGTGGATATCATCCCGCCACCCATCATATCATACACTCCCCAGTTCCCAGCTGACTTTAGAGCCTCTGCTGCACGATCCAAAGCGAGCATTAGACGTTTACCTTCTCGCTCCGCCTCTTGTAGCTCCTTCAATTCCCCGATGACATGTTCACGATCCTCTGCCATCTGTTGTAGTTCATGATCTCTCGCTAGCAAATGGTGTTCCTTCTTGCCCCATAGCTGCTTGTAATCACTTTCCCAGAACTGAAGTTCACGTTGTCCATCCAGCTCACGCTGTACCTGCAAACGTTGTTCTTGCACATCCTGTAACATACGGCATGCCGTGTCATACTCAGCTTTGCTCTCCATAAGCTCCAACTCTTCCTTCTCTAACCGTTCCTGTTTCTTACCAATTAAATTATAGAAAAATGCCGACAATGTCATACTATTTAGACGATTTACATCGCTTTGTTCCTTTTCCAGATGCTCCAAACGTCGCTCTACTTTCGCTTTCCATTCATTTTCTTCCTCATTCAGTTTCGCCAGCCTGCTTTTCCACTTCTCGTAAATTCTCCCCTTTTCCTTCAGAATCGCCAATTGTTCATTTATTTCTGTATAACTCATGTGGTATGCGCTCCCTCCTATGGAATTCTTTACTTAATACAACGCAATAACAGGAGGAACGTTTCATATTTAGTGGTTAATACTTTTAAAGAAATCAAACAAAGGGAGAAATTTTTGAATATAAAAAAGACCCTTTTTCATCAGCAACGTGATGTCGCGTTTGAAAAAGAGCCTTGATTTGGACTAATGGGTTAAATCCATCTTATGATTTGCTTTTCTCAATTTGCTCTGCAAGTTCATTCAAGTACGTCCAACGTTCCATTAGTTCTTCTAAATGGCGCTCAGCCTCTGCCTGTTCTGCCATTAACTCCTGCAGACGGGCGGAGTCACTGAAGGCTGCCTCCATATCGGTATTGATTCGTGCCAAATTAGCTTCAGCCTTCTCTATATTCTCATCAATTTGATCATACTCACGTTGCTCCTTGAAGCTGAATTTCAGCTTAGGCTTCGCTGTAGAAGTAGCTGACTTACGCTCATCCGTTGATGTTTTGGAATCGGTACTTGCCGCCGCACTGTTTGTCTGAGAGGACGTAGCCGAATTAGATGTCACATTCTTCAACATCCACTCTGCATACTCACTATAATCTCCCACATGAACCCTTACAGCACCTTCACCCTCAAAGGAAAGAACCTTATCTACCGTACGATCCAAGAAGTATCGATCATGGGATACGACGAAGACAACGCCAGGGAAATCATCCAGATAATCTTCGAGTACAGCCAATGTCTGTATATCCAAGTCATTCGTCGGCTCATCGAGCAGTAAAACGTTAGGTGCAGCCATTAATACACGAAGCAAATACAGTCTGCGCTTCTCCCCGCCCGACAACCGAGAGATTGGTGTCCATTGCGCTGTAGGCGTGAAGAGGAAACGTTCTAACATTTGCGATGCAGTAATTAGCGAACCATCTGCCGTTTTCACGTTCTCAGCAACTTCCTTGATGTACTCAATAACCCGCAGCGATTCATCCATCTCCTGATGTTCCTGTGTGAAGTAACCGAGGTTAACAGTTGGCCCCACAGAAACCTCACCTGCGTCCGGTTCCAGCTTACCGGAAATCATCTGTAACAGCGTCGATTTACCACTACCATTCGGACCAACAATCCCCACTCGATCTCCTGGTACAGCGATGTAACTCAGATCTTCAATCAGTTTACGTCCACCTGCTGATTTGGATAAATGCTCAATCTCCAGAATTTTCTTCCCTAAACGGGTGGAGCCAACAGAAACGTCCATTGAGCCGGAACGGCTCAGCCCTTGTTGATCCTTTAATTGCTCATAGCGATCAATTCTCGCTTTTTGTTTGGTCGTACGAGCTTTTGCACCGCGTCTAATCCAAGCAAGCTCTGTCCGCAGCAGATTCTGTCGCTTCTGCTCTGATGCAGACTCACGTTCTTCTCGCTCTGCTTTCAATTCTAGGAAACGGGTATAGTTTGCCTCGTACCGGAATAATCGTCCATGGTCTAGCTCAAGCATGACATTAGCAACACGATCAAGGAAGTACCTGTCATGCGTAATCATCAAGAGAGCTCCACGACGTTTTTGCAAATATTGCTCCAGCCACACAACAGAGTCATTATCAATATGGTTGGTCGGCTCATCCAGAATAAGCAGTTCACACGGATGAATTAACGCAGAAGCTAGAGCTACCCTTTTACGCTGTCCTCCAGACAATGTGCCCATACGTGCATCGAACTGACGTATTCCCAGTTTAGAAAGGATGCTTTTGGCTTCACTTTCCATCTGCCAGGTCTGGAGCTGTTCCATCTGTTGATTCAAACGCATCAGTCGCTCTTGCAAGGCTGGGTCAGAAGAGTTAAGTTCCAATAATTCCATCGTCTGGGTATATTCACGCACTGTCTTCATCTCAGGGCTGTCGCCTTCAAACACTTGTTGCAGTACGGTATTGTCTGGATTAAATTGAGGATTTTGTGCGAGAAATTGAATGCGTACATCGTTCCCGATCGCAATCTGTCCACCATCCGCAGGCTCCATGCCTGCTATTACACGTAGAAACGTTGACTTTCCTGTTCCATTCACACCTACGACCCCAATTTTATCCTGATCCCCCATACCAAATGAGGCATCCTTGAACAATATTTTTTCGCCATAGCTTTTTGAAATTTGCTCTATAGTCATTATGTTCATTGTTTGTACCTACTTCTCTGTAAATTGATATTTTATATAAGTTGTTAACACGTTCTATACTTGAATGAACGAACGGCAGCCATCCAAGAACAGTGCAGCTGCAAAGGAAATACGTTTGTTCAGATCATCCTCGTTAAACTCAGGGTTAAGCATAATATCCATTTTCAGTCGATCCAGAATTCCAATATAAGCCTCAGCTAGCAGCACAGGCTCAGGTACATTGGCGCTTTTCAGCACTTCACATACCATACTCATATATTCATTCATGAACCCCTTCATAAATTTCATCAGATCAGGGTCATTATTAGGTGCCATAAAAAATAGTTTCGTATGATTACGCCGCTCATAATAATAAGTTAAGTGCGTCTTCGCGATAGCACCAAGCTTGTCACCCGTATTTTCATTGGATTTCAGAGCATAATCAAGCCGGCTAATAAAGCTATTACAATCCCGCTTCGACACGGCAATAAATAATTGTTCCTTGCTTTTGAAATATAAATAAATCGTGCCCTTTGCAATGCCTGCCTCGTCTGCAATATCAGACATCTTGGTCTCATAAAATCCTTTTGAACCAAAGATACCATAAGCCGCATCCAAAATAGCCTCTGATTTGTCTCCTTGAACAGTACTCAACAGTACTCCCTCCCTACAACGCCAAAATAATCCCCAATACAATAGCCAAACATCCGCCAATAACCGAGCTTAGCACGTTTACCAGATCGTTACTCATCCATGACCATCCACGCGAATGCACTGTTGCGTGGCCGCAATGTTCAACAACTTCCACCTCGCGTCCGCACACTGTACAACGATACATATGCTGGAGCGTTGCACCTAGATAAGAATCTGCAAATGCGCCTCCAAGCCCGCCGACTAGTCCAACCATCACCCAACCGAACAAGCCTAGCCCTTCCAGTCCCACGATCCAGTAAAAGAAAAACGCCCCTAATCCGATTAAGGCTCCACCCACAGCAGCAGCCATAGTTCCTAGCCAGGATACCCCTCCCGAAGTACCAGGTGTAAGCACCTTCCATGTCACTACTGAGCGTGGTGGTCTACGACTCAGGCTTCCCCACTCCGTCGCCCATGTATCCGATGTAACAGTAGCCATTACACCAATAAATGCATACATCCAAAATGGATGTGGAGCAATCCAGTTTCCTAAACACAGCACCATGCCGATCCCACCGTTAGCCAGCACTTGACCAGCGTCCCGGTTTCCTGTTTTGGCATACGACTTTTCCAGCTCCTGCTTGCGATCCTTATGATATTTGGAGAGTAGCGTTGAAGTGATGAAAAATAATAGCAGCGTTCCAAACCAGAACAGGTTACCTGCCCCATAATAAATCGTACCCATCAGCACAGCGGCTAGGCTGCCAGATCGAGTAAGTGATTTTTTCCGGTAGGCTGCCCCTGCTACGATTAAAGCGCACACCGCGCCAATGATCCAGTTCATACATTCTCCTGCCCATGGTGGCTCACATCGCCACATGACGTCATTTTATTTTTGAAATTTAATTATACCACGGTTTGATCCTAATGCCGAAATACGAACTCACCAGCTAATCATAAGATAAACTCCGCTCAAAAGGTGGTATTCATTACCACATGTGTTTTATCTCTATTTAAGTTTGACTTCAGGTTCTTCAATTACACTAAATCTAGAACCAGTACATAGCAAGTTAGCTTTAATTCTAAATGGAAATGAGGACGACTCTTATGAATATGAACGTGTAATCATTGTTGGTACGATGATTGTAACGATGTCTTTTGCCGGAACGGCTTGGAGACGGAAGCATTAGCTTGGAACAGCATACTACACAACAAGCAGAACTCACCCCGTTAGTGACTGAGAGCGTCAACATCTCATATCGATTTATATAAGTTACAGAGACAGTTAATAGAGGCTTACCCAGCCATCCATTGGCATATAAAAAAGGAGCGTTTGCACGCCCCTCTTGTTACTCATGTTACTCACAAGCAAATGCTCCTTGATTAATTGGCTGCCACAATCGTGCATTGGCCTACAGACTTGCCATTCCAAGTGAGTTCAAGAACATCACCAGCTACAGTTGATCCTACACCCTCAGGTGTACCTGTGAAAATGACATCGCCTTCTCCAAGACCGTAGTGTTGTCCCACGTAATCCACAATCGTCAGGAGATCGAAGATCATATTACGAATATTACCCCGCTGAACCTCTTCACCGTTTTTGTTCAGCGTAAAATCAGCCTTTTGCAATGAATCTACATCTGTGAAGGCTTGAAACTCCGTGATCGGCGCTGAATTTTTGAATCCCTTGGCTGCAGTCCACGGATGTCCCTTTTTCTTAATCACTGACTGTACATCACGCAATGTAAAATCGATACCAAAAGCATACGCATCAACGAGGTTCACAATAGAGATTCCAGGCTGATAGTTCTGTCCGATTCGAATCACTAATTCGGCTTCATAATGTACTTCGCCTTGGGTAGAAGGTAATGCAATCGCTTCTCCATTAAGCGGTACAACCGCATGAGAAGGTTTCATAAAGATCATCGGTTCATCCGGTACCGCATTACCCAATTCTTCAGCGTGAAGTTTATAATTGCGTCCTACACAGTATACATTACGAATATTTGTCAGCATCGGTTGATAACCACCTTTATCAGATTCATTAGCGCAGATGAAGAATGTATTTCACTTTTTCATATAAGTACATATTATAATTCACTTCAATATGATTGCAAATTAGGGTCTAAAAAAGTGACGTGCTGTTTCGTGAAACGCCTTCTCCCACACATCAGGACAGTTCGTACATAACATTAGCGAAGGATCGATTGCGGCGAGACGCTTCATGATCGTTTTGTCGTCCACGGTCCAAGCCATCACCTGAATCTCCTCGTGTTGCATCTCGCGCATCAAAGATTTATCCACATTGGTATAACCAATGGACAGGAAACTGCACTGCAATTGTTTTAATCGATCTACTAGATCGCCTGGACGAGCAT
The DNA here is from genome assembly GCF_030812775.1 of Paenibacillus tundrae. Classification (GTDB taxonomy): domain Bacteria; phylum Bacillota; class Bacilli; order Paenibacillales; family Paenibacillaceae; genus Paenibacillus; species Paenibacillus tundrae_A. Next base: position 10,087 of record NZ_JAUSTI010000033.1, on the reverse strand, counting down.
CAATGATCAATCCCGTTTGGAACTCTGGTGCAATCTCTTTAGCTTTAGCTAATGCTTTTGGTTCAAAGGAAGTCAACACCACATCATGCTGCATATGTCTCTTTCTCACTTCATGAATGACGGCAGCAGGAAGATCGGGATACATATCCCCTTGCGTTTTCAGTTCAATATTCAGTCGAACCTTTCCACAACAGCGATCTAACACCTCGCCAAGGGAAGGAATCCGTTCTCCTACATAGCTTTTTCCTTTCCATGATCCTGCATCTAACTTCTCTATGTCCGACCAATTCGTCTCCCGTACGAGACCTTCTCCGTCTGTTGTTCGATTAAAAGTAAAGTCATGAATAACAACGGGGACACCATCACGTGAACATTGTACGTCCAGTTCGATCCATTGCACTTGGGGCTGCTCCATAGCAAGCTCAAAGGCTGCCATCGTATTCTCTGGTGCAATGGAAGAAAAACCACGATGCGCGACACAGCTATTGTTCAATCTGATCCACTCCTCTCACAACGTTCTAGCTTCATTCATATACTACTTACCCACTTACATCATCGATATGTTCAAGACTAATTTAACTTGGGGAAGCAACACCGCTGGCATCAAAGCGAACACCTGGTGAAAGCTCCGTCATCTGCTGTAACAGCAGCTTATTAGCTTCACCTAGCATAGGAATGGCCTGACCCAGTGCAGCCTCATAAGGAATTACCTTCATACTGCATTTGGCTTCTGCACTGCAGCGAGCTTGAAATACAGCCGTCTTCCATGTTTCCTCTGTAGTTGATTTGGAGAAAATAAAATTACCTGTACTGTATGCGATCCATTTGCCCTTGTAGTATTCCATGCCTTGTAATACATGCGGATGCCCCCCTATAACAAGGTCTGCTCCTGCATCTACAAATTCATGTGCCAAGCGTGTCTGATCATCATTAGGCGTACTCACTCGCTCTACTCCCCAATGCGCTACAACAATAACGAGATCCGCATTCTTACGTGCATCTTGAATTGCTTTTACCGCGGCAGTGGAATTGTAGGCTTCAGCTACTCCAGCTCGATTGCCTTCTGCCTTCCAACTCGCCTCAGGTACGACACGGCTGAAGCCAAGTAATGCAATTTTCATTCCTTTACGCTCCAGATATGTAGGCGCATATGCTTCATCCTGATTCATGCCTGCTCCGGTGTGAGCGATTCCATATTCCTTCAGATAACCTAGCGTATCCACTAGACCTTCGACGCCCTGATCCAAAATATGATTGTTCGCGAGATTAACCGCATCAAACCCCGCATCTGCCATAGCCGCTAACGCTTTGGGCGAAGATTTATATACATATGTTTTGTTAGCTGCACCCGTACCACCAGTCGTTACCGGTGTTTCCAGGTTTCCAATTGTCAGGTCATCCTCCTTAAAGAGGTTGCCTAACTTCTGAAAGGGATAATCGTATCCATTCTTCTCCAGAAGCTCAGCTACTTTTCCCGAGAACTGTATGTCCCCGACAAAATGAATCGTTACGTCATTAGCTGAATGAACAGGCTCTTGCTTCCCTGGTGCTGCTGAGCTACCATTCCCTGCAGAGCTGTCTGACTTAGACGGTTTGGCCGGCTGCTTTACGTCCATTCCAGACGTATCTTTCGAATCAGCTTTAGCAGCATCTTCTGTGTTGTCCGTCTGGTCCTTGCTAGCTTCTTCAGCATCTTGGTCATTGGACACAGCCGGCTCCTCTTCCGCAGTATCATCCGTCTCAGGGGTTGCCTCAGGTGTCGTTAACGGGTCACCACCTTGAGGTTCTACCTCACCAGAAGATTCTGGAGTGACCGTTGTCACCTCCACCGCACGATCTGCCTGCTCTCTCATTTCAATGACATAATACAAGCATACAAGTCCGATCATTACTATCAGCAACAAATTAATGACCCAAACAATCCGTTTGCGAGTACGTCTCGTTTTTTTCTTTACTTCACTTCGTTGGGATCTTGGCGGATACATAGGCAACTCCTCTTCTATACAGCAATCTTAATCATTATACCAGCCATGGTATGGAATGGTATAAAAAAAGCTGTCTTTCCTGTAGAAAATCTACGCTCAAGACAGCTCTATATGAGATTGTTCAACAGAGTTTCTTTTGAACTTTCAAACTCTGTTAATGTGCAGCAAGTTGCTGCACTGCTAGCATCGACATTTCTTTAGCCTGTCTAATGCAGTCAGGTAACCCCACACCTTCATAACCCGCACCCGCGATATATACACCAGGCAACTGTTTGCCAAGCTCTTCACGCAATGCGGAGATATGCTCTAAGTGACCTACCGGATATTGAGGCATCGACTTGCGAAGTCGAGTGATCTCCGCAAAAATTGGCGTGGCTTCAATGCCCATTGTCTCACGTAGATCCTTCATCACCAATTCTGTGAGCGCATCATCCGGAAGCTCCACATTCTGCTCATCCCCGGAACGGCCAACATAACAGCGCAGCAGCACTTTATCATCTGGGCTAGTATGTAGCCACTTCGTTGATGTCCATGTGCAGGCAGTAATGTTGCGGCCTTCCTTACGCGGCACGAGGAAGCCAGAACCATCGAATACATGCTCCACATCCTTTTTCTCAAAGGCAAGCACAACATTGGCTACAGATACATAATTAATCGCATCAAGTGCCGCCGTATCCACATGGGGCTGCAGTAACGATGATGCTACATACGTAGGTACTGTAATCACAACCTCATCCGCATCAAGGCTATGACCATTGTCCAATTGCACCGTATATCTAGCTTCACTTCCAGCTTGAACATTCAGTGATTGTACTGAGGTATTCAGCAGTTGCTCGACATCTTGTAGATCATGCACAAGTGCATGAACAAGACTCTGAAGCCCCTGACGGAAATTAAGAAAAGCACTTTTTTTCGTGCCTGTGTGAGTTTCTGCAGGTTTACGACCTGTCATCATGCCTCGAATCAGGCTACCATACTCTCTCTCAACTTCTCCGAATTGAGGAAAGGTAGCTTGTAGACTTAGTCGGCGCATATCCCCTGCATAAATGCCTGCTAGTAACGGTTCAGTTAGATTCTCAAGCACTTCAGTACCTAGACGTCTTTCAATCATATAGCCTAATGACTCATCTTCTGTTGTGCGTTTGGGAGGAATGAAGAAATCCATTAACGCACGCATTTTGCCTGCGGGGGATACCAGACCACTCCGCAGAAAAGGTCTAAGCTCCGTTGGAATACCCAGAACGAGTCCTGCTGGCATTGGATGAAGCTTGCCACGCTGCATAATGTATGTCTTCTTGGACTCCGGATTCTGACTCACGAGTTCATGGTCCATCTCAAGTTCCTTAGCCAGATCAATCATCGCTGTTTTGCGAGCCAGGAACGAATCCGGTCCCTTTTCAATAACAAATCCGTCACGGTGTAGGGTCTCGATCATGCCACCCATGGAGGAGCTTTTCTCCACCAGAGTAATCACAGGTTCAAAACCCGCTTCCCGATAATGCTTCCGTATATAGAATGCCGCGCTGAGACCGGTTAGTCCGCCGCCTACGACGACGACACGCCGTTTCTTATCTTCCATTACACATCCGTTCCTTGCTGCCACTGGCTTAGAATGACGTCACTGAGCGTCTCCATGTAGAGTGGGTCACTGTTCAGAGAATCTGTACGCATAAGGCGCATATCGATTTCTTTAGCAATCGCTTTGGCCTCGATATCGAGATCATATAGCACTTCCAGGTGATCCGATACAAAACCGATTGGAGCGACTAACACATCCTCTACCTGCTCACGGGAAAGCTCCTGAAGGGTATCCAAAATATCAGGACCAAGCCAAGGCTCTGCTGTACGACCCGCACTTTGCCAAGTGAATTGCCAGTTCGTGATGCCCAAACGGGAAGCAATAACCTCAGACGTTTCCAGTAGCTGTTGTGGGTATGGGTCACCGATATCTACAATTCGTGCCGGCAAGCTATGTGCGCTGAACAATACACGAACATCCCCACGTTTGGCTCCTGCTTCTTCAAACATATCTAACTTCGCACTCACGCGTGTAGACAAAGCCTGAATCAGCTTCGGATGCAGATGATAGCTCTCGATAAAGGACATCTGAATGCCCATTTCTTCTGCCTTCTCGCGTGCACGCTTAATATAGCTACCTACACTCATCGTCGAATAATGGGGAGCAAGTACAATCCCAATAGCGGACTGGATTCCGTCTTTGGCCATCTGCTCCACACCATCTTCAATGAAAGGATAAGCATGCTTGAGACCCTGATAACATTTGAATTCTACCTCACTCGCACGTTCATCCTTGTTCAATGTTTGTTGCAACGCTCGAACTTGATTATCGGTGTTTTCCCGAAGAGGGAACACGCCTCCAACAATCGCTTCATAGCGATCACTAAGTTCCTTCAATTGCTCCGGCTCAGGTGCACGACCTCTCCGAATATGAGTGTAATATGCCTCGATGCTCTCCATATTTTCAGGTGTGCCATACGACATCACCAGTACGCCTACAGTATTAGTCATTAGTTATAGTCACCTCAGTCTTCAAAGCTTCAGATGAATACTCATGTATATATGCTGTCAGCTCTCTTAATTTATCAAGAGATGCTTCCGGAAATAGTCCATGACCCAGATTAAATATATAGCCAGGCTCTTGGATACCTTGATCAATGATTACTTTTGCCTGTTGTTTAAGTAACTCCATCGGTGCAGTCAGCACATACGGATCCAGATTACCCTGTACGGCAAATTTTCCACCTAGTCTTTTGCGACCTTCGGAAATGGATACTCTCCAGTCCAATCCAATAACATCAGCTTGCAGATCTACCAGGGTTGGCAGCAGTTCGCCTGAAGCCACACCAGGGAAATAAATTTTCGGTACATTCAAATCGGACAATTCGGTAAAGATACGAGTAATCGTAGGCAACACATAGGTTCTAAAATCATTTGGTGAAAGTGCACCTACCCAGCTATCAAACAACTGAAATGCCTTACCGCCGTTGGCAATGTGTGCACGGACATATGTAATCACCATATCGCCTAATTTTTGCATCAATTGATGCCACATTTGCGGTTCACTATACATCATCGTTTTGGTGCGAATGTATCCTTTTGAAGGTCGCCCCTCAATCAGGTAACTAGCAATCGTGAATGGTGCACCAGCAAACGTAATAAGTGGCACATCTAATTCTTTATCCAAAATTCGAATGGTTTCTAATATATGTGACAGATCACCTTCAACGTCAATGGGACGCAAACGCTCCACATCAGCCGCTGTCCGAATCGGATTATCAATGACCGGTCCAATGTTTTTGACAATATCAAAATCAATGCCCAGCGAAGCAACCGGATTCATAATATCTGAATACAAAATAGCCGCATCTACGCCCAACTTACGGACGGGCATGAGGGTTACTTCAGCCGCGAGCTCGGGCCGCTGGCAAATTTCGAGCAAAGAATACTTTTCTTTAATTTTGCGATATTCAGGGTCGTAACGTCCAGCCTGCCGCATGTACCATACCGGAACACGGTCGACCTGTTGTTTGAAACTCGCCCGAATCAGACGATCATTATAGCTCATGTAAGAAGCCTCCAATAGTTTTTGGACTCATAATTACCATTATGCCCTTTTTGAAGTTCCGTAACAACCTCATACAGATGTGTTCCAATGACAATACTATGACATTCGTTACACCCCTCATCCATATGCCAATTGTGTTATAATCGTAAGATGGTGTTTTTCGAGAATTACAGAAAAAGCTTTGAAAGGAAGTGAAAGCACTTTGAAAACATGGAAAGTTAATCTCATTGTGCTTTGGTTTGGACAATTTCTGGTCAACTCTGGCATGACCATGATTACCCCATTTCTGTCCCTTTACCTCGCAAGGGATCTGGGCGTGGTGGGCGAACATGAAATTGGCATCTGGGCGGGATTCATTTTTGCAGCCAATTTCCTCACGTCCTTCTTGTTTCAACCTTTATGGGGCAAGTTATCCGATAAATATGGGCGCAAAATTATGCTGCTGCGCTCGGGGTTCGGGATGGCAATCGTTATTGCGTTGATGGGTCTTGCACAAAACCCTTGGCAATTGCTCTTATTACGCCTTCTGAACGGTACAATCTCAGGCTTCAACCCTGCCGCAGTCTCACTCATTTCGGGAACTACACCCAAAGATCGTATGGGATTCGCGATGGGAATCAGTCAATCCGGACAAGTTGCCGGCACAATCTTAGGTCCACTCATGGGCGGCTTGTTAGCTGATGCCGTGGGATTCCGACCTATATTCTATATTACAGGTGGATTAATCTTCGCCGCTTCTATGCTTGCCATGTTCCTTGTAAGAGAGAAGTTTGATCGCCAGGAAGCAGCCAAGCTGCCTGAGCAATCCGTGTTATCCGGTTTGAAGGAACTGAACAAATCACCACAATTACCTGTACTCTTCGCCGTAACGTTTCTGCTACAGTTTGCCATGATTAGCCCAATGACCTTATTGCCGCTATATGTGCAGGAGCTTCATGGTTCAGCTCTAAATGTTGCGTTCTGGGCAGGACTTGTAGGGGCCGTTACCGGCATGTCCAATATGGTGATGTCACCATTCCTAGGGAAGCTAAGTGACCGAATTGGGGCACACAAGGTGCTTACATTCTCTCTCATTGGAACTGGCCTTATGTTAATCCCCCAAGCCTTTGTGCAGAGTGTGTGGCAGCTCATCTTAGTTCGGTTTGCAATGGGGGTATTTATGGGCGGATTGTTACCAAGCGTGAATGCCCTGATCCGTTCGTACACACCAGATGGCATGATCAGCCGTGCTTTTAGTTTTAATACGAGTACGCTGGCGCTTGGAAACATGCTGGGTGCAATCATCGGTGGTTTCATGGCCGGATTTATCGGCATCGAAGGTTTGTTTATCGTCTCTGGTGGATTGCTGCTTCTCAACATGGTCTGGGTTCGGTTCAAATTGTACAAAAGACCTGTTCGTATTGGAGAGACCTGAATATAATATAAATTGGATACAGCAATATTGCAGACCCCTTTAAAATCTTCGCATGTAAGCCAATACATGTAAGCAAAAAGCCGCTTCAGCGCCATTTCAGGCCTGATAGCGGCTTTCTTTTATATTTATCTATAATCGTCGTGCCCGAAATTGAATCGGATATTCCTTCACACCAAACACAAAAGCGCTTTGGATGGGCTCTAATAGCGTATCAGGGACTAGTTGTATCTGTTCCATACGCTGAAGCAGCGTGTGCAGTACAACCCTCGCTTCCAGCCGAGCCAGCGGTGCACCTAGACAGAAATGAATCCCAAATCCAAATCCCATATGTCGGTTCGGCTTGCGATTGGAAACGAATTCATCTGCATGTTCAAACTGCGCACCATCACGATTGGCAGCACCAACCCAGGATATTACCTGTTCACCCGCCTTAATCGTTACACCTCTTAGTTCCACCGTCTCCCTTGCAACACGACCAATTGCCACAATCGGCGGATAATAACGCAGCGTCTCTTCTACGGCGCTCGCGACCCGATCCGGATGCTCACGCAATTCATCCTGTAATTCGGGTTGTTCGGAGAGGATACGCACTGCGTTTGCGATTAGGTTGGTTGTTGTCTCATTCCCCGCGGCCAGCAAGAGAATACAGAAATTGACCACTTCTTCCTCCGTTAACCTCTGACCCTCAATCTCCGCAGCGAGTAGCAAGGAGATCAGGTCGTCCTGTGGCTCTATACGGCGTTGTTCCATAATATCTGTAAAATAGGCATATAATTCCTGCATGTTCTGCTGCTTCTCTTTGGCCAACGCCTGAAAGGCCTCCTCACTGTCATCGCGTGCGCCTTTCACAAGCACATCAGACCAATGCTTGAATTCACGACGATCTGAAGCCGGAACCCCAATCAGTTCAGCAATGACAATGACGGGCAGCGGTGTTGCAAGGTCATCAATTAGGTTCATCTTTCCTACCGATAGGTGCGGAGCCAGCAGCTCATCTGTGATTTCCTGAATCCGTGGCGCCAGAGCCTCTATGGCCTTCGGGGTAAAAGCCTGATTGACCAGATCACGAAGCTGTTTATGTTTTGGAGGATCTGTCGTTAACATACTGGAACTCGCGCGGTTACGCTCAGAAGAAAACAGCTTTGGATTTTTTAATACATACTGTACATCTTCATATCGAAATACATCCCAGCATTCCCGATGTTCATCATATCGGACTGGAGTGTTCTCACGAAGCTCTGCATACACCTGGAAGGGAGATAATTGCTGCTCCTTGCTGTGCAATTCCCGAATAGGAATATAGTTGGCATATTTTCGGGGTGCTTGTTTCATCGTGTTTCCTCCAATCAATAATATATACTTATTTACATATAAGTTCATATTCATTATAACCACAACTGGATATCGATTCCAACTAAAATAGCGTAAATAAGCCTCTCGTCCCATCTCCTGCTCCAAACTACCTTAATTTTGTCGAAAAGATTATATGTAATATTTACTAACATAAATATCTCAAAAACAACATAGAAACTATTTATCATTGGGTTAAAAATACTTTTTAAGTATGCCGTTTTCCGCATAAAATTCCAATATTACTCCTTGATTCTATGAATGTAATCGCTATCTCTACCAAAAACTTAATTTGTTATATTATCTAACATAGAATAAAATCATCTCAATCTATTTACATAAAAAAAGAGAATAACTCACACAAAAATCACTTAAAGGAGCGTGTCTGTATGAAAAAACAATCTCACCTTCGCCCTTGAGCCGTATGGAGCACTGCCGCACTGACTGCACTAACCCTTACTCTGTCCCCTATGGGTACTTATGCTGCTCAGGCCGCTACGGTAGAGGTAAACGGCACAACAGGCACTGTTCAGAGCGCCCCAGCTACGCCAGCACGCAATACCACCATCCCGGCTGTGCCGGAATCTGCCAAACAATCTTCACTCCTAATGTGCTTGTGATCGGTACAGGCGGTACAATTGCCGGACAATCGAAAGACGAAACCAGCTTCCAAAATTACAAGGCAGGCACACTTCTCATTGCTGACATGGTCAAAGATTTGCCAGACAAACAGAAAATTGCGGATGTAAACACACTGCAGTTTGGCAATTCAGGTTCAGGCTCCTATACAATGACTGATCTGTACGACTTATCTCAAACGGTAGATAAAGCCCTTGCTCAATATGATAGCGTGGTGGTAACTACAGGCACTGACACGATGGAGGAAATAGCCTACTTCCTCGATATGACGGTTCAAAGCGATAAACCCGTTGTCATCACAGGCTCGATGCGACCTTGGACGGTAATTGGTTCTGATGCTCAAGCGAATCTCTACAATGCCATCAAACTGGCCGGCAGCGGTCGAACCAAATCATTCGGCACCGTGTTGATGCTCAACGATACCATTCAGCTCGCACGTGGTGTAACGAAGAGCAATGATTATCGGACAGACACCTTTGAAACGCCAATGCTTGGTGCTGTAGGTTATATTGATGAAGAAAACATTCGGATTTACCGAGCTCCTGCTCGGGCGATGAAAGCGGAAGGTACAGCGAAGCCTGTATTCGACCTTAGCAAAATCACTAAAGCCGATCTCGCCAAAGTGGAGATTGCCATCTCCTATCAGGAAGCAGGCGGCGGAGCTATTGAAGGCTTCGTGAAAAGCGGAGTGAAAGGTATCGTCACCTCCGGTACAGGGGCTGGCGGCATCTCTAGAGCGATGGGACAAGCTCGTACGAAAGCGATCGAAGAAGGAGTTATTTTCGTAACAACGACACGTACGGGCTCGGGTAGTGTCTATGGCGGCGGTAATGGCATTATTGCCGGGGATAATCTCAGCCCACAACAAGCACGAATTCTATTGATGCTCGGCCTATCCTTCAGTGATGATTTTGACACGATCAAAAAATGGTTCGAAACATACGGTACGCCAGAAGTATAATCCAGTAAAGAATAGTCGTCGTAAATACGTAAAAAAGCCGAGGCAGAGAATCATCCCGTGGTCATACCCCTGTCAAGTAGACAGATGAAAAAAGCTATGCTGCCAGCGCGCATCGATATTCAATCGGTGCGCGCTGTTTGAGTTTCGCTTGA
>NZ_JAUSTI010000032.1 GCF_030812775.1 Paenibacillus tundrae | reverse complement strand
GCTCGCCTTTGATACTCGGTGGCTTCCTTGCATTCATACATTCAGGCCACCGAGGAGCAACAGCGATTGGAAGCGCACCTGATCCCGGAGCGACCATCCCTCGCACCTACCCCTTAACTGATCCAGCAGTAATCCCCTGAATAATGTATTTCTGCATTAGTAAGAAGAAAATAATGATTGGCATGATGCCCAGGACTAGAGCGGGTAATGCCAGATCCCATTGCTTCGTATATTGACCGAAGAGCGCAAAGGTCGCAATCGGGATCGTACGTAGGTTCGAGCTCTGTAGAATCAGGGACGGCAATAGATAGTCATTCCAGATCCAGAGGGTGTTCAAGATAATGACAGTTACATACATCGGCTTCATGAGCGGGAATACAATGCGGAAGAATACGCCGTATGCAGAGCTTCCATCCACACGTGCTGCCTCTTCGATCTCAAGCGGAACCGATTTAACAAATCCGTGGAAAAGGAAGACCGACATCGGTGCACCAAATCCGAGATAACAGATGATTAAGCCCCCTAGACTGTCGATCAGACCCAGATTACTTGTTACGGTAACCAATGGAATCATGATAGACTGAAACGGAATTACCATCGCAGCGATAAACATCCCGAAGAGGATTCGATTAAACAGAGTGTTGCTGCGAACCATCCGGTACGCTGCCATAGAGCTGATTAGGACGAGCAGCAGATTACTCACAACAGTCACGATAAGCGAGTTCATCAGCGCCGAAGGAAAATTTATTTTTTCCCATGCGTTAGCATAGTTACTCCACTGGAACACTTCAGGCCATGCCGCTGAGTTGGTAAGCAGGTCACCAAATGTCTTGACTGAATTGACGAACAAGAAGTAGAACGGAACCAGAAACAGAATGCCAAGCAACACCATAATAATCTCGGTAGCAATGGTGCTTAAACGGTAGTTACTCTTCGTTTCCATCTAAGCCTCGACCTCCTTGCTCTTCGTCAGACGTACCTGAATCATCGTGATGATGGCAACGATTACGAAGAATATAAGTGCTTTTGCTGTCCCGATTCCGTACCGATTGTTCACGAAGGCCTCATTGTAAATATTCAAGGCTACGGACTCGGTTGAACCGAACGGTCCACCTTTGGTTAAGGACAGATTCAGATCGAACATTTTGAATGACCACGAAATGGCAAGGAACAGACAGATCGTGACACCAGGCATCACGAGCGGTAAAATAATGCTGCGCAGTACCTGCCACCGGCTAGCACCATCAATCTCAGCCGCTTCCAGCAGGTCAGGGGATACATTGGTCAAGGAAGAAATATAGATGACCATTAGATATCCTGCAGTCTGCCAGACAAATACAATGACAATACCCCAGAAGGCGGTCGGTTCATCCCCCAGCCAGGGAAGGTTGAAGAAGGACCAGCCGGTCACGTCGCCAACTGCTGAAAACCCTTTCACAAATATGAACTGCCAGATAAAGCCGAGTAACAATCCACCAATCACGTTAGGCATGAAGAAAATGGTACGTAGGATGTTTCTCGTCTTAAGTGGTTTGGTCAGGAAGTACGCAAGGAAAAAACCAATCACATTGGTCAGAATGACACCGACCACCGTAAAGCGCACTGTGAACCAGAACGCAGTTTGGAACTTCGGATCATTCGTAAAGATATGCACGAAATTGTCAAACCCAACCCAATTAATGCTCGCGGATACCCCGTTCCAGTCTGTAAAGGAATAGTACATTCCCAGCAGGAAAGGAACTACGATGATGAGAATAAAAAAGACGATGGAGGGACCCACGAACACAAGCTGTTGTAACAGCTGGGATGAATGCCGATGCTTCATATCGTTCTCCCCTTCTATTGGATGAAATTGGTCTCTTCGTCTATTAAACCCCAATGAAGCTCAAGGAAACACCGATGCTTGTGAACAGTTGGGGGGAAAATATTGTCCTTTCCTAACCTGCAACCAGAAGGGGTGCAACGATGACAAAATATTATAGTATCCGTACCAAACTAATCGCATTTATGCTGATTGCTACAACTCTACCTCTGCTCGCGTCCATGAGTATGACGTTTATTCAGACCAAGACAGCCTTGCGGGAGCAGGCCGTTGCCGAGAACAAACGCCTGATCTATCAGGCATCGACCAACCTGAATAACTACATCGATAATGTAGCAAGGGCTTCGCTCGCGGTGTATAACGACCCCCATTTTCTACGCAATTTAGCCAAAATCCCTGGGGATTATCGCGCAGTGGCAGAGGTGTACACCACGCTACAGACGATCCGTTCGGCTGTTCCAGATGTATTCCAGCTCTACTTGCACTCATTTACAGCAAATCAGTCTACACTCATCACGAACCCTTTCCCGAAACGGGAAGAGCGTAAACAGGCTTATTCCGATTCGCTTCATGGAAAGACGAATGGAAACCGTCATGATATATGGATCGAATCAGCTCACGCCAGCCACACGTATGGATTCAAAGCAGCCTCTGCGGATGATCCTTCAAGAACAGTGATTACGCTACATCGCGTTATCATGGACATCCCTTCAACCGAACGTCTGGGGGTACTGTCGATTGATCTTAATATGGACAGCATTGCGGCGATCAGCAGCCGACTATATGACCCAGCGAAGGAACAGATTTATATCGTGGATCGTCATAATCAGATCATCTATCAAGGAAATTCACAGGTTAGTGATAGCCTTGTATTGAACAAGCAGGTTGCCGCCGAATTAAATGATATTCGTGCGGGGAAGGTACATTTTCAGACAAGTACAGGTCATTTCGAGCAAGAGCATTCCATGTATGTCTATCAACAAATAGGCAGTTCATTTGCAGACTGGACCATCATTAAACAGATCCCTAATGAAACGTTATATGCACGAGCGAACACGCTAACGTGGAACAATGCTCTGATCGCGATCGCTGCACTAATCATGGTCATTGTGGCTACACTGTTTATCTCCATTCGAATTACAGGTCCACTCAAACAATTGATGCGTTATATGAATCAGATTCAGGCAGGCAGGCTACATGTGGATATCCGTTTAACAAGTCGGGATGAGATCGGCGTTCTTGCCCGTCATTTTCGAGATATGATGGATACTGTGAATAACTTGATCTTGAGGGAGTACCGACTTGAACTCGCCAACAAGACCAATCAGCTCAGAGCCTTACAAGCTCAGATTCATCCACATTTTCTATACAATACACTCCAATCTATCGGTACACTTGCTCTTCAACAGCAAGGACAACGAGCTTATGCACTGCTCTCTTCCTTATCCAAAATGCTGCGCTATAGTATGCGAGATCAGACTTGTGTAACTTTGCGGGAAGAAGCCGAGCATGCCCGATTATATCTGGAGCTGCAGCAGGAGCGTTTTGGTGAACGCTTAGAGGTGAATTTGAATTTTGCCGAGGATACACTGTCTGTGGAGATGCCGCGCATGACACTCCAGCCACTGATTGAGAATTATTTCAAACATGGAGCCGATGTTCAGCCTGGCAAGGGATATATTAGCATTCATAGTCATCTGACAACCGATCATTGGGTTGAAATTCATCTAGAGAACAACGGTCCGTCGATTCCAGAGGAGAAGCTTATCGAGATCCGGGAATGGTTCAGCGAGGAATTAAGTACATCAGAGATCGTGGGAAAGGAGACAGATGAGAACGAGTCCATTGGGCTGCGTAACGTCGGTCAAAGACTGCGGCTCAACTCCTCTACAGAACACCCGGCAATCATAGATATCCGTAATAAGGAGCCACATGGCGTGCAGATCATCGTTAAAATTTACGCGGGAGAGTGAGCAGCATGAAAGTACTAATTGTCGATGATGAAAAACACGTTCGCGACGCAATTAAACTACTAGGGCAGTGGGATGTTGTGGGAGTAGACATGTTATTGGAAGCAGCAGATGGTCACGAAGCAATTGAACTCATCACTGAACATGAGCCGCAAATAATACTGAGCGATATGCGTATGCCAGGCAAGGACGGCATGGAGTTATTGGAGTGGATCTCTGTCCATACCCCACATAGCAAGGTGTTAGTTATCAGTGGGTACGATGATTTTCAGCTTGTTAGGCATGCCATTCGTTATGGCGGGATGGATTATCTATTAAAACCAGTCGAAACGGAGGAACTCAATGCGTCCCTGTTAAAAGCTATTAAAGCTTGGCAGGAAGATGAGACCCTTCGTGTGCAGACGATGCAACAATCCATGGTCATGAATACGATGCGCCCGCATTATCATGACCGCTTGCTTACGGAATTAGTCGTTGGACGTGGCAACAGTACGACTCAAATGGAGAGAATCCGTAATGAGCTCAACCTCCCCCAGCTCGTGAGTACATGCAACAGCAACATCGCTGTCACGAGTCTGTCTCAACTCGATGCTGGTTGTCAGGCCAAATATCGCAGCCAGCCTGATCTGCTCGTTTTCTCCGTGCTCAATATTTGTGCAGAGATGTTAAGTACTCCTAACGAAGGAGTCGTGTTCCGCCAGCTCGATCAGCCAGACCAGATTGTTATGCTACATTGGGGTTCGCCAGCCTCATTGCAGGTCGTTCTGGAACGTGTAAACACCGGACTGGAACAGACAATTCAGCGTCGTCTTCACTATGGTATTGCTTCTTGTGGTGTATTTCCATCTGGCATTCCCAACGCATATCAGGAAGCGAACCAGCGGCTGTGGCGACGAAATGCGTTACAAACTAACCATAAATTTCATGCATCATTGGACTCGTCCACAGCAGCTAAAGGTCTTCGGTTATCCACAATGGAAGAACCCTTGCGATTAGCAGCGATCAGTGGTCGTGACGCTAATGTATCTGCAGCCGTAGCCGAGTGGATCAGTCCACTTACCCGGCTTGATACGGTTACACCGGAGCAGGTTCTCCAGTGGGTTCAAGAGATGGAATGGATGCTGGGGCGTTGGCTTGACGACACGGCAAGTATACCTTCCACAGAAGAAGAGGATAGGCTGGATGAGCAATTCTTACCTTTTGCTGAGCTGCCATTTGATCGTGAAGGGAAGTTGTCTCTTCCGCTCCTTCGCTCTCTGTTAGAACAGCGACTTATTGCTGCTGGGAAAGCTCTGGCAGCACAGCACCACACAAGCCATGACCCGATGAAAGAGATTGCACGTTATATGGATGCTCATTATCAGGAAGACTTGTCCCTGCAACAAATCTCTGCCCGTTTCTATCTCAGCCGCGAGTATATCTCTCGTAAATTCAAACAGCAGTTCGGTCTAAACTGGTCGGAATATCTTGGAAAGCTACGGATTAATAATGCCAAATTACTGCTTCAAAACCCTTCCCTTCGCATTGCCAAAATTTCAGAGATGGTTGGGTTCCAAGACGAGAAATATTTCAGCAAAGTATTTAAGAAGATGGAAGGACTGACACCTGGAGATTATCGAAAATCGCTAGATCAATAACGAACTAATCCTTTATTAACAAGGCAGGCACCACACGAATATAGATCAACTCTCCCGCCAGCTCAACAATTGTTTGCGTAACAATTACAGCAGCCGTTATGGCAGCCCATTCTGCTGGAAGCGCAAGTGCCAAGGGAAGTACAACCAGTGAATTGCGTGTAGAGGCGCTGAAGATCAGTGCCCTGCCTGCACCCACATCAAGTCGGAAGATACGTGCAATTATTCGGGAGAATAGCGGCATTACGACCATAAAGGCGACGTATATAGGAAGAACGTTAACAATAACAGCCCACTCCTCATACACCTGCCCGATCTGAGAGGCAACCACGACAATCAGTGCAAGAGCCATCAATGGGACGGGGAGCCAAGCGGTGGCATTTAATACGGCCTCGCCCTTAGGTCTACCTTTGGATACAACCTGAGTACAGATCGCCAGAAACAGCGGGATGACAATTAGAAATAGAAATGCCTCGACAAAGGGAGCAAGCTGCATGATCTGCGCCGTCTCTGTACCCATGAACAACCATAGATACACCGGTAACATGATCATCTGCACCACGAACAGTATAGGGGTGGAAGCAAGTATGAGTTTCTCATTCCCTCTCCCAAGCTGAGTGAATACAATAACGTAGTCAATACACGGAGTTAGTAACACCAGATAGACCCCTAATGAAACAGCAGATGTTTGCGGGAATACGAGGATAAGTAACCATACAACCATAGGAACAATAACAAAATTAGCAGCTAGCAATGATCCTATAAACCGAAGATTCGATATCGATGCTCTAAGCTGTAGAAAAGGAATCTGCGCAAACATGGTATATAACAAACATGCGAGCACAGGTGAAACGGTATACACCAGAGCCGATCCCCAATCGGGCATACCCAGCCCAATGCCTACCCCCACAAGCAGAGCAGCTACATAAAACCAGGTCTGTTGCTTCTCCATCACTTCTCTTGTAAACAATCTTCTTCCCCCGATCAGCTCTATTAATTAGCAAAGCGTATTTCACGTTTTTATGGATAAATATACTATATATACTGAACTTAATAATTACACGGGAACGGATAGGACAGAAATAAAAGACATATTATGGATTCAACTTGCGTACATTGGGACAGACTGGGATTAAAATATGTCTCCATGCGTGAATTTTTCTAGAATCACATGATGTCTTGGATATTTTTTTGCGTGCTCCTTATTAAAATGTGGGAGAACTGGGTATATTCATTGTAGACTGACCCGTGGTTCATTCATTTCTGTTAAACCAAGGAGGAAATACCATGTCACGTAATAATCCGTACAAGTGGTTAAACGCTATTGGTTTTATCGCTGTTATCATTGTGAACTACCTTTCGAATGCGCTGCCGATTGGCGGCAGAACCAACAAAGAAGTGTCCGATATGTACCCTGTCCTGCTAACTCCTGCGGGATACGCGTTCGCCATCTGGGGACTAATCTACCTCTTGCTCGCCGGCTTCGTCATCTATCAGTTCGTCCCGGCATCCTGGAAACGAGATTCCATCACTCGGCTCGGATATTGGTTTCTAGCCAGCTGTGCCTTTAACGTGGCGTGGATCTTCGCTTTTCAGAACCTACAGACAGGTCTCGCTCTGCTGATTATCGTATTGCTCTTACTGTCTCTGATTGTGTTATATCTCAAAACACGTGCCATTACTCTACCGACAACTGCCGAGGTGTGGCTTGTAAAGCTACCATTTAGCATCTATCTCGGATGGGTGAGTGTAGCCACAATTATCAACGTTGCCGTGTTATTATACAAAGTTGGTTGGAACGGCTTCGGCATCAGCGAACCAACTTGGACGATTATTATGCTTATTGTAGGTCTTGTTCTCGCAGTCCTCGTGAGTTTCCCTTATCGCGATAGCGTATATCCACTCGTCTTCACGTGGGCATACATTGCCATTGCATTGAAGCAAAAAGACGTCACTTCCGTCTATTATACCGCGATCACCTTGGCGATCGTGATTGCCCTTTACGCGGTATGGCTGTTCTTCGCCCGTAATCAGGATCGGGATTAACATATATATACACTTACTACCACTAGGATGAGCTTTCCAAAATAATTCAACACGAATGTTTGGTTGCTCCAAGCATATCATTGCATAGTACATTGTAACTCAAAAAGCCGACTCTCTGGTTGAGCAAGACCAGAGAATCGGCTTTTTATGTATTTCTATATTGTTGTAATTTAACTTGTCCTATTTGCGGGCAATAACTTCAATCTCCACAAGTGCCTCCTTCGGGAGACGAGCAACCTCAACTGCACTACGTGCTGGGTATGGCTGTGTGAAGAATGTGCTATACACTTCGTTCACAGGAACGAAATCGTTCATGTCTTTCAGGAATACGGTTGTTTTCACAACGTTGTCCATTGTGGTACCAGCCGCTTCGAGGATCGCCTTCACATTGCTTAGGGAAAGACGAGTCTGCTCTTGTACATCTGCGCCGAACTCTCCCGTTTGTGGGTTTAATCCCAGTTGACCGGACGTGTAGATAAAGTCACCTGCATCGACAGCTTGGCTGTATGGACCAATAGCGCCTGGCGCCTGATCCGTAGATATTGGTTTTTTCATGGATTAACTCTCCTTTATGTTCGTTCTCATGCCACCTTAGGGAGCAAGTGATGAACTCATTTGTGATGCCTATTATACCACGGAAGCTTCTGTTCCAAGCACATGAATCACTTCGTTGGAATAAACGTGCTGACCTCTTGTTCCCACAAGCGCAATATTGATCATCGCCTGGGCAATGGTTGCAGCAGGGATCGCTCGATATTTAGCAGCCTTGCCTGTCATCCACCGATCCAGCAGCTTCATTGCGTAAGCACCCAACTGTTCGCCGATTCTTGTCTCATTCCGATTCCCTAGAATGAGAGAGGGGCGGAAGATTTGCAATGAGTTGAAGCCAAGGGCGGATAAGGCTTCCTCCATCTCCCCTTTGGTTCGGCTATAGAACACGCGCGAATCCGCATTCGCACCCATTGACGAGATCACCAGCATCTGAGTAACACCGTTCTGCTTCGCAAGTTTTCCTGCTTCCACAACATAGTCATAATCCACTTTGCGGAAATTTTCCTGACTCCCAGCTTTCTTGATCGTTGTTCCAAGGCAGCAATACAAATCCGAAACACCTGTGAACCAATCAGCAGCCTCATGAAGTTGATCCCAATCCAAGATGTGTTGCTTCAGCTTGGGGTGCTCTAGCGTCAATGGACGCCTGACAAATACATGAATCTCACGGTAGGATGAATGCTCAAGCAAACGATCTACCAATAGACCGCCGACAAGACCGGTAGCTCCGATCACTACGGCCTTCTTTTCGATATGCTCCATGATCATCCCTCCCTTTTTTATATTAAATGAACTAAAGGACATTACACAGGCGACTCTAATAACAGAACAATCTTCCGATCACTCTTATCGCAATAAAACCCGACGACCCAGGGTAAACGTTAAAATTAACATCGCTGCACCTATACCCATCTGAAAGCCATAGGTCGAAAACCATGTCATCGGTTCAGGCCACTTCTCCATTTTCTCATATAGCGAGCCCCCAATTAATGGCCCAAGAAAGGAAGTTACCCCGGTTAATGCCGAATACACCGCCACAAACATCGGTCGTTCGCTTTTGGGCGTATCGCCGATGGTGAAGTTAAAGGCAAGCTGGTTGAAGCCACCAACACCAATGCCCAGAAAGATATGAGAGCAAAATAGCGCTACCAAAACAGGCATAAACGACATCAATCCCCATGATAAACAGGAGAGTGCTATGATCGGTAACGTCCAGAACAACAACGTTTTGTTGCTGAATCTGGCATTGAGATTACCCCAGAGGTAGAATCCCATCATCATAACCAAGGTCTGTACTACGGTAATGATGGACACCGTTTGGTAGTTCACGTTAAGCAAATCCAGCATGACATAGGAATACAGCGGAACAATTAGCGTTTGAACGAGCAACCAAGCCGCCAAGAACAATGTTGCCTTTAGAAACGACTGATCTTGAAATGGCTTTTTGAACATGCGCCAAAAACCTTTTTCCTTGGAACGCTCAAAGGGCATATCCGGATAAAAGAAATAAATGACGGTATTCGCAATCGCACAGATCCATACGGGAATGAACAAAATGAGGAAACCCGTCCCGCCTGGAAAACGATCCAGTACCATACCTCCAACAAATAAGCATACGCTTCCAAGAGCGTTCAGAATCGTGTTTCGTATTCCGAAATAACGCCCTCTGACCTTGGCAGGCACAATGTCTCCAATGAGCGAAGTCCAGATCATACCGCCGATTGTATTGGCAATAAACGCTACAGTATACATCCCGATAAAAATAGATACCCACCATTCCTGCGGGAAAAGAAATGGGATAAGCCCTGTTGCACTCCACAAGATACGGTGCGCTCCAACGAACAACAGGAGCATACGCTTTCGACTGCGAATGCGCTGCATCCAATAGGCTGCACCAATCTGTGCAATGTTTACGAATGTCGTAATCGCGAGCACAAAACCAATTTGTCTTGACCCGGCTCCAAGGTACAGCAGAAATCCCGTTAAAAATGGGCCGCCCAGCAAAGTCTGTAAAATAATTGCCGGTACACCCTCCCACGTTGCAATTGCTAAATTGGTACGTTGTTTCGAACCCTTACGCCGTAGTTTGCTTGCAAACGAGGGAGGGTTTACTTTGACCATCTTCTGTATGGGGATACACTCCTTAGACCAGGCTTTTAATGCCGGCCAATGCTAGTTGTCACCCCAAATTCTACTCACAGTCCAATCATTGTCAACCCATTTTTTCACGATTCAACGGAAGGTATAAGCGAAAGGTACTTCCCTTGCCTTCCACACTCTCTAACTGGATGTTTCCGTCCAACAAACGTGCCAAATCTCGGCTGATGGACAGACCCAATCCTGTACCGCCAAATTTACGACTAATGGAGCCATCCGCTTGTTGAAATGCTTCAAATATAGACTCAAATTGATCTTCCGAGATGCCGATTCCTGTATCTTTGACCGCGAAGACGAGCCAGCGTCCTGGTCTTGAGAGCTTGTTCGATTGTTCAGTACTCACCGTCAACTGCACCTTGCCCTGAGGGGTGAATTTGATGGCATTCGACATCAGGTTTCGCAAGATCTGCTGCACACGCTGGGGATCTGACCATAATGTCTCGGGTACACCTTTTTTGCGCTCCATCACAAGTACGATGCCTTTTTTCTCCGCGACCAATTGAAAGTGACTCATAACATCCTCAGTCAATTGGGCGATACTGATGTCCTCCAATACGATGTCGAGCCTGCCCGCCTCTACTTTGGATAGATCCAATATATCGTTGATTAACGTTAATAGCTCTTGACCGGAATGATCAATCATCGTGGCAAAACGTACGATATCCTCCTGATCCATCGTATCCGCATTCTCGCTGATCATCTGAGCAAAGTTAATGACACTGTTCAACGGGGTACGCAATTCATGAGACATATTGGCGAGAAATTCAGACTTGTATTGCGAGGCGATCATCAATTGTTTAGCTCGATCCTCCAGCACAATCTGCGCTTTCTGCAATTCTTCCTTTTGCACAGACAACAATCGGTTCGTACTCTGTATAAGTACAATGCGGTTCTGTTCATTCTGAAAATCACGTAGGATAAAGGCAAAAACAAGACTTAGCACGATACCTGTAGGAAGTGTATAAGGCATGATGTGCGAGAAAAAGTATGGCGCTGGAATAACGCCCACAATCGCGATATTAATACTGTTGATCACATTCACGATGAGTGTAACGAGGATGCCTTTAATAATCAGCCTGTAATTGCTCCGTCTCATCCATATATTGAGACCAGCACAAATCACACCCAGCATCGACATATTAATGACGGCAGCCAACGTCGCATCTGTAATGCCAAACGTTAGCCTCGATAGTCCGATCCCCACACCAATGAGGACTACGCTATAGGGTTGCCTATAAGTCAGAACGGCAATAATTAGAGGAACATATCGGAGATCAAAGACGACTTCATCCGTGAGCTGGAATCCAAAAACCGTACTAATCCAACCTGCAAAAATGAGAAGAAGCACCGAACTGATCTGTTTCACCCGAGAAGAGGTACGTATTACGATATATTTATAGAAAACACTAGCGAGATATGCAATCGTAATCAGCATCCCCATATTCAATACGAACATTTTTGAAAATTGCATTCGCTCACTCCTGTTGTCCGACTTTACTGGCTCTAGCGCCGATTGTCCGTATGTACCTCTATCATATCATGCCCACTTCCGCTTCCGCATTTCTTATTCGTCAAAAGAATACACAAATATACACAAATCAGGATTCAATTTGTGGGCTGGACGTAGTAGAATATATTGTTGTTTAAATTTGAACTAGTTACATTGTGTGATCATGTTCGTGCGCGAACATGAATGAAAGGAGAAAGCCTGCTGTGCAATTATTAAAAAGTAAATCCTACTGGCTGTCGCTAAGCTTAATGCTGTCCTTGGCTGTCATGGGAATGTTCTATGATATTTTGAATAGTCCAGAACGCGGATTCGTCGTACTGAGCTCCCCGATCGACCGCATGATTCCCTTCATTCCAGCGATGTCCATTCCTTATCTGGGCTGGTATCCGTTTGTATTCGGAGTATTGGCGTATCTGTGTGCCAAAGATCGACTCATGTATTACCGCGTCTTGTTGTCCATGAACATCTGTGTCTGGATCTGTTATCTCATTTACTTCAACTTTCAGACCATGGTGCCGCGCCCGGAGTTAACCGGTACAGGTCTTGGTACATCTATTCTTGGATGGCTCTACAGCCAGGATCGTCCATATAATTGTTTCCCAAGCATTCATGCCCTTCATTCCTACCTGGTCATGCGCGCTGTACTCTCGGTTCCGAGTATCCGTAAATCCATCAAACGATGGGTGGCTGGTGGAGCTGTTCTCATTATCGTATCTACGCTGTTGATCAAACAGCATGTTATCTATGACGCACTAGGTGCAGTCATCCTCGGAGAATGCGTTTTCACAATCATCACTGGTCTAGCTCTCCACCGCCGGCGCAGAAAAGAATCGAAATGGACTCAAGGGATCAGCTGATCCCCTGTTCCGACGGTTTCTGAAGATGCTGTTGCCGTCTCCACTCGTCAATAAACAACCCTGCGAAATAGGGATCCCACTGGGATCCTTTTCCTTCTTCTAGAATCATTAATGCCTTCTCATGGCTCATCCCGTTCCGATAGGGACGATCCGAGGTCATCGCATCAAATGCATCCGCTACCGCGATAATGCGGCCAAAGAGGGGGATATCTAGTCCCGCCTTACCATCCGGATACCCCCTTCCATCATACCGTTCATGGTGGGATCTGACGCCAGGTAAGAAGTCTGCCATGGCATCAACCGGTTCGATCTGCAGCAATATATTTTCACCAAGCACAGGGTGAGTTTTAATAATTGCGAATTCCTCATCACTAAGTTTGCCATCCTTCAACAGAACTTCATCAGGTATGCCAATCTTCCCGATGTCATGCAGCAATGCGGATTTGTACAATAAGTCAGCCTGCTCTTCATTCATGCCACTGAGCTTCCCAATGAGAAGCGAGTATTCTGCGACCCGCATGGAATGACCAGCCGTGTACTTATCCCGGGCATCCAAGGCAGCAGCCAGCGTCGAGAAATAGCTCTGAAGCAGTTGTCTATTCCGCTCCTGCCTCATTTCCAGCCGGTTAATCATCATGTTAAATCCAGATATCAACGCAGAAAATTCATCTGCATACAAATCCGGCGCTCGTCTCCCCAGATCACCTTCCTGAATTCGATTCATCTCTTTCGTTAAATCAGCAACAGGATCCCTCACATCGCGGATGAGCAGCCAGCTACCCACAAGTGCAAAGCCTGCGCCTAACACAACAACGAGCACGCCCCACACGATGTACTCTTTGGCAAATTCGGGATCCATGTACTGTAACCGGATAAACGTTGCCAGGAAAAACAAAAACAAGGGAAATAGTCCGATCAGCGCTGTACTAAGCTGGAACTTACGCTGAATTGACACAAGTACACGCCCCTCAAGCGAGGGCTCCACCCCAAATTGTCGCTTGCCTCGACGGCGAATTTCCAGCAAGAGCGGCCTTACCGCCCGAACCGTAAGAAAATACTCGATCAGCGCATGCATTACGGCAATCAAAATAGCGCATGCTGCTGCGAGCGAAACATAAAAGTAAGGGAACTCCACCCAACCCTTATCCAGCATCCATAGTGTTAACCCCGCAGCTGGCAGTGAAAACCCTAATAGATGTGGAATCATGATTCGATAGATGGTCCGCCCTGGAAAACGATGAATTTTCTCATACATGCTGTTCATCTGTGCCTTCGAATGGCGCTCTGTTGTAACAAAAAAACGCCGGATCGGCATAAGCTGCACACGAAAAGCAACCCATTCCGCACTCAGCATAAACACAAGCGAAATCAGTACAATCGTTAGTAAACGTACAAATTGGATATTTGGTATTTGCAAAGTGGATACCATAACGACAGTACCCACGACAAAAACAGCCCCTAATGAACCGATGAGGTAATTTCGTAGCAAACGTAAGATAAAGGAACGGTAAACTTCCACCCAAACCCCTCACTCTCTCTGTGCAACCCACGCTACCTCGATAAACCTAAGGCAGTTAAGGATATAGCTCTTAGCATATTATCGGTTATTTGAGTCCAAAAACTTAATGATTTTAATACAATCTAAGACAAGGTAATATTACAATATTTTCATAATCACAATTTGAAGGATCAGAGTCTATGCACATCAAAAAGACTGCTTCCTGAGAAGCAGCCTTTGGGTCATATAGAGGGAGCGTTATCCTTTTATTTTGGCGGCCAAAATCATCGTACCTCGCGGCTGATCACCCAATGCATCCGGCTCTAGAGTAATCGCTACGGTATCATAATCATTCACCGATTCTAAGGTGTAATACACGGCTCCTGTGCCGTCGCGACTTAGGAACGTTCCGGCATTCTGCGGGGTGTCCCCCTTGATCAACCATACTTGAAATGCCTCTTTCCCCTCCAGCTCAGGCAAGTTCTCCGCCTGCACGACCAGATGAGTGCCCTTATTGTCAATGACAATCGTTGCGAGACCTTGCGCTACAATGTCCTGCGTTGCAGGGCTAAGCTTGACGGCTTCGCCTGTCTGCATGCCTTGGGCAGGCGCTAACGATGACGCCAGCTGCTCTTGCAGCTGCGCATTCTGCGCCTGCGCCTCGGCGAGCTGCGCTTGCGCTGTAGCTGACCCGGCAGCTTGCTGCGTCAGCAAGCTGAGCTGGCTCTGCAGCTGCGCTGCGTAGATCCCCAGCACCAGCGCAGCCGCCGCAAGGCCAGCGCTCGCCACGCGCCATGCGCGGCTGCCGCGCGGACGCGCGCGCCCCCCAGGCTGCAACGGCTGTGCCTGTGCAGCCTCTTCCGCCCGAGCCGCAGGCACCGCCGTCACCGGCGGCAGGCCTGGTTCGGGCTGCGCCGCCTCTTCGCGGGGCGGCGCAAAATCTGCCTGAAGCACAGCAGGTGCTTCAGGCTGCGCAGGAGCGGTGGCCAGCTTCGCCGCGGCTCCCTCCTGCGATTGTCCGAGCACGTTGCTTAGCACACGTGCTCTCATGCCTGGCGGCGGTGCCACAGGTTCCGCCGCAAGTGGCAGGAAGCCCGTTACTTCCTGCAATTCTTTCACCTCTTGGCGGCAAGCATCACATTCCTTCAAGTGAGCTTCGAATGCCTCCACTTCCTCTGCTTCCAGCCCACCTAGCACATACATCGGTGCCAGATCAGACCACTCCTCATGTCGTTCTATCATGGATGTATGCCCTCCCTTCCCGTGTCTGAATGCAATTCAGCATCGGCGAGCAGCTTCTGTAGCTGTCTCATCGCAAGCCTGACACGGCTCTTCACTGTACCTAGCGGAATCCCAAATCTGCTGGATACCTCCTGTTGCGTTAACCCGGCATAATAGATCGATTCAATCACCTGTTGCTGATCACCGTTCAACTGGGATAGTGCTTCCTTAATTCGAGTGCCTTCCCATTTGCGTTCTACTTCTGCTTCTGTATTCGTATATTCATCGGCATACGCCGTCAGTGTCTCTTGCTCCACCGTCGTTGTGGATGCCCCTTTGGACTTACGCCTCAGCATGTCCACTGCTATGTTGCGTGTGATCGCAAACATCCATGTGGTCAGCTTCCCCTGTGAGGCCTCATATCGTTCAGCGTTATTCCAGACACGCAAGAACAGCTCTTGAACCGTTTCCTCTGCCGTCATGGGATCACCCACGATCCGATAAGCAAAGGAATATACAGCCCGCTCGTAGCGGTCATATAAAAGCTCCAGCGCCGAAGCATCTCGCTCTGCAATCTGACGCATTAATCTGCTGTCATCCATCGATTCTGTCATCCGAGGGCTCCTTTCATTATGTTCCCCCATATTATAACCTACGTTGAAACATTTGAAGAGGATTACACCTTTGAAGAGAAAACTTGAAATTTTCTGAATGTTTTTCATAAGTGAATCAATTTCATAATACCTTTAGCTGCTTCAATCCAGACGACATATAGATCAAAACGATTCAATTTGTCTATACGTCGTTACATCTATTCCCTTTTAGTGAGTTATGAAATTGATTCAAATCATGATATACTCTGGCGCTTAACTCTACTCTAACCATGCCTATTCAGATCATCATATTTATACGGCACAATGGCTGTGGAACAAGCCCTCTTTCCTTTATCTTGCAAAAAATTACAGAGTGTGGTATACTCTAAGAGTTGGTTTTAAACCTCAAATGATTTTCTGTCTTCTTTTAACCCCGGAATATTTTCTTCATGCTGCGACCGCAGCGAATTGTTCACTAACCTATGGAGATTGAAGAACCTGAATCACATGACCCGGTATAACAGAGTTTCACAAGATTTTCCCATTCACACTGGCGCGGTCATCGGAGCCGCAAGGACAAAAGAGAGGTAGGGCTTTTGTTGTTTTGGAAGTCACTTATTCTTGAGAAGATTGAAAACATACACACACAAAGCACCCGGAATTGGGTTCCGGGTGTTTTTCCATGTCCATTAATATCCGTATTATCCTATGCTCGTTGCAACTTTACCGATCTTATGCTCTAGGTAGTTCATTCAATGAGACCATGTACAGATAGCTCCGTTCCTTGAACAGTAACTGATCCTTTCTTCCATCCAGTACATTCAGTTCATCCGCGTCCCCATCTACACTAATAAAGGAAAACTTCTGTGCAAGACTTAGCTTATTCTCACCATGTTGCTGTAGCAATGAATATGACCCTTTCTTGTTATATCCGCTTTGAAACAACGCAAATGCTCCATTCGTAGCAACGACATGAGAACCAGACAGCCCTGTCTCAACTAACGATACCTGTGGCTGGTCATACGGATCTGTGATCCGTCCTAACTGGAAGTCCGTGTAATAATAGAACCACACCTCCTGATCGGACACCACATTCAGTGCATAACAATCTGCAATATCGGCCTTGGTGTTCACATAGATCTGCTCGCCCTGTCTATTCCACGCAATTAATCCAGGTGCACCGACAGGCTCATGCCACCCGAAATTTCCAAATATCCCTTCATCAAAGTAACTTGTCCATATGTTCCCTTCGACACTTGTCTGTACTCGTTCGATCCCATCTCCCAGTAGCAGTTCATGCCGTAATTGACCCTGTCGGTCAACAATTTTGACATTCAGATCATAGTAATCCTGCCCATAATAGCGGCTACGTGCTCCAACGAGCAGAAGCTCTTCTCCTAGCGGCTGAACATAGTGCAGATTAAAATGCGACTCCAGTGTAGTTATCCCTTGTACACAATGCTGGACGCTGTCTACAATAAGTACCTTATAGACCCGTTTTTGCTGCAGATCACTTTGAACAAACATCCCACGCTCACGTTCTGGAATCTGGTCAATCCATAAGATATACAGGTTGCCGTCATAACCAAACGAAGCCGATACAAACACGAACCCATCCTCATATGCCGTTAGATCAAACACTGGTTGTAATTGTATTTCCTGAATCCTCATGCTCTGTGTTGATTTATGTATGCTTTTCGACTTATTCATCTTCTTGGTCTTCCCTGACCCATTTGTTATGTTTGTCTTTTTTGACATCTCAATTACCCCTTCCATCTACCCGTCTCATGTATCTTGTGTTCATTTTAAATCCACGTCTTGGTCATGAGCAGGGCATAAGTATGGCGATAATCCTCTTCCATCGGCTTTGTTATCTAAGGTAAGGTTGGATGACAACATGTCTATGGGCATATGAGCCAAAGAAAAAAGGCACCGATCTACTCGGCACCTGCATTACTTCATTTATACTTTATTCCCTCTCTATAAGAAGCTTTCCTATTCATCAATTAGATGAACATCGTTTTGGAGATGATGACAAGCAGGATGAACAATACAAGTATTGTTCCCATGGAACCCCAGCTTCCGCCACCTTGCTTACAAGGAGTACCATAACCGTGATGATATCCTTGCATTACGGGTGCTTGGTTAGGTTGATGACCATAACCATATCCATATCCCATAGGTACGCCACATCCGTAACCATATCCTTCATGACCTGTGTATTGGTATCCGTACATATGCTCATGACCTCCCATTTGTCCATATACGTGTCCCTGTCCGTTCGGTGAGTTTGGTTTTACTTCGCTCATCGTTCATTCCTCCTTAGCATTTGCCTACACCCCTAAGCTATGTATTTAGCCTACCTCTGGACCGGGCGAAAGCCTTGTTTTTGACAAAATGGGCACTTTATTCGTTCATATCCGACTTTATTTATCAAGTTACTTACCAAGAGAGCTTGTCCATTAAAAAAACTCCACCGGTTACCCGGTAGAGCTCTTCATCATTATACCCAGAAGGATTTAGTGATGATTACGAGGAGAATGAACAAAACCAAGATCGCACCAGTGGATGTCCAGCCGCCGTATCCTACGCCTCCAACTACTTCGCTCATTGAGAACCCTCCCTTATGGTTAGAATATTCGGATCATGGAAATGTTTTAAACGAGGAACGCCTTAGTGATGATAACCAACAGAATGAACAAAACCAGAATCGCGCCAGTCGATGTCCAGCCGCCGTATCCACCTACAACTCCACTCATGTAAAACCCCTCCTTCGATTTGAGGTACAGTTCACTATATGCAGCAGTGCCTCGCTAGACCGGGCTCTACGTAAAAATGGGCTGCTCCCCAAAGGCATCCAACGTCCAGTAGCGCTCCGTGCCTTATAGACTTGTGAGACCCGTAGTAAGTACATAGCAAAATAGACAAGCTCCTGATTCGCCTGTCTGTTTCATACGTATTCGCTTTATTCTATTTCTCAATCTGGACGATCCATGTTGTTATGCAAACTAAAGAGCGAATCCGCAGAATCACAATCATCCGGCAATATTCGCTCTTTAAACATCGCTATTCGTATATACGTATCTAATTAATTCGGGCGCTGAGGCATTGAGGCAAGCTTGTCATTTACCGACTGCAGCTTCTGTATGCTTGAGGCATCTGGCTTATCACGACGATCATCAATTTTGACGGAAGTAGAGACGCGCTGGGCGCCGGATAGAAACGGAGCTTCGTGCAGAGCTGCAATCGCTGTGAAGACTTCGTTAAGCGGCCCTTCGATAATGGTGCTCATTGAGGTGAGTTGATATGTAATGCCCCGCTGATGTTCCAACACCTTCTGCATGTCTGCGACATAACTGCTCAGACTCGTCGTGCCTGTTCCAATTGGAATCACTGTTACCTCTGCTATGGCCATGCTGCTTCGCCTCCTCTGGGCATCCGTGAACAACCGTTGCCGCTGAATTTAGTCTATTGGAATCAATTTCATAACTCACCAAAATGGAGTAGATGTAACTATACGTAGACAAATAATTCGTTTTAATCGACATCTAGCCTGGATTGAAGCAGCTAAAGGCTCTATGAAATTGATTCGTTTTTGACTGATTTTATTCTACCAGTTGAATACGTCATAATTCAAACTGACGTGTTCACGTCATTCGATTTCGGTGAAAATTTTTTTTGAAGAATCTTCAAATCTTCCAGACCTTTTCCTTTGCGGAATCTCAGCATTTTTGGTATACTCGGAATTACGTTTCACGGTGTCTACCCTGTTTACAAACACTATATGTTGGGTTACAGTATTCTAACAGCAACAAAATGTAGTGAAACTGGATTGCCCCGCTTCGATTAGTCATCTTCTGCCTTCTCGTGAAAAACAGGATGAAATCACCTTTAAATGCACGTCCCTGTAGGTGTAAATCGCTTTCTCGAAACAGAGTTGACGTAGAGGTTAACGGGGCTGTTTGGACTGCACCCGGCACCTCAAATTACAGGCACGTCTCTATCAGACCAAAGCTTACATACAGCACCCTGTTCTGTCGAATGAAGCAAGATGTGACAAGCAGGAAGTCAGAGCATCCATGGGCATTTTCAGCCGCCGCAAGGCAGGGAGAATGCTTTTTATATGACCATGGTTTGCATTTGTGCTGCATTTTGACTCTGTTTTGACCGCTTTACGCCTTGACCTGTTACCGCCGCAAAGTCCGCAGTATGCAATCGATATGTTCGATCAACGTAAGAAAACACTCAATTCTTTATATAAAGAATTTCTCCAATTTATCTCTTAAACATGCGAAAGCGAGGAATATTCATGCCACAAGTTGTGACCAAGCCGAACAACCGCCAGCTTGCCTTTGACGATATGCGTATCTCTGTATACGCCGACCGTATTCTCGATGGGCTAGACATGCTGGACAAGGAACGTCTGGTAAAAGGAGTGACGAGCAAGCTCCGCCGTGATGAAGTTACCGGGGACGAGATCAGTAATGCTTTTATGATGAGCGCACTGGAGCTCGTAACCAAAGAGGAGCCAAACTGGAAGTTTGCAGCTGCACGCTCTCTACTTACTTCTCTATACAAAAAAGCGGCAACCAACCGTAGATACAAATCTTATCCGGACGAGCCTTACGGTGCATTCCATCCTCTCCTCGTAGATCTTGTGAAGAAAGGGATCTATCGCGAAGAACTGCTCGAATGCTATAGCAAAGAACAGATTGACGAGCTAGCGGAATGCATTGATTACCGCAACGATCTGTTGTTCGACTACATCGGCTTGCTCACCTTGGCAGAACGTTACCTTGCTCACGATTTTGATGGAAAAGTTATGGAATTGCCTCAAGAACGTTACATGGTTATTGCGATGTACCTGATGCACCAAGAACCTGCTGACAAACGGATGGATCTGGTTAAAGAAGCCTACTGGGCAATGAGTAACATGTACATGACGGCCGCTACACCTACGATGTCCAATGCAGGTAAAAAGGTAGCCGGACAACTGTCCAGTTGCTTCATCGACACGGTGGACGATTCCCTTGAGGGAATTTTCGATTCCAACACAGATGTGGCACGTCTAAGCAAAATGGGCGGCGGCATTGGCGTATACCTCGGTAAAGTCAGAGCCCGTGGTTCAGACATCCGTGGTCACAAAAACACAAGTTCAGGCGTTATCCCTTGGATTCGTCAGCTGAACAACACAGCCGTTAGCGTAGACCAACTTGGAACACGTAAAGGTGCGATTGCCGTATACCTGGATGTCTTCCACAAAGACATTCTGGCATTCCTCGACTTGAAGCTGAACAATGGTGACGAGCGGATGCGTGCGCATGACGTATTCCACGGTGTATGTCTGCCTGACTTGTTCATGGAACGTGTAGCAAGCCGCGGTGAGTGGAATCTGTTCTGCCCACACGAAACGAAGAAAGTTATGGGTTGGAAAGACGAGAATGGTCGTGCACTCGGACTTGAAGACTTCTATGACGAATCCTTCGGTGAAGGAACATTCCGTGAGAAGTACGAAGAGGCTGTTAATCACCCACTCTTGTCCCGGATTACAGTTCAAGCGATTGATATCATGAAACGTGTGATGAAATCCCAGTTGGAAACAGGAACGCCTTATATGTTCTACCGTGATACGGTTAACCGTTCTAACCCGAACAGTGCTCATGGCATGGTTTACTCTTCCAACCTCTGTACTGAAATTATGCAGAACCAATCTGCTACTGTAGTAGAAAAGGAAGAACTGGTTACGAAAGACGGACAAACACGTATTGTCATTTCCAAAGTACCTGGCGACTTCGTTGTCTGCAACCTGAACTCCATTCACTTGGCACGTGCCGTGCCTCATAATGTGTTGGAGCGTCTCGTACCCATTCAGGTTCGTATGCTGGACAACGTCATCGACATTAACAATATTGAAGTACTGCAAGCGCAATACACGAACAGTCAATACCGTGCAGTCGGTCTAGGAACATTCGGACTCCATCACTTGCTTGCACTTGAAGGCATCCGTTGGGAGTCTGAAGAGGCTGTTACGTATAACGATAATCTGTATGAGAAAATTAACTACCTGCTCGTTAAAGCCAGCATGGAGTTGTCCAAAGAAAAAGGGCATTATCCGAAATTCAAAGGCTCTGACTGGGAAAGTGGTAAATACTTCGATCAACGCGAGTACACTTCCGGTGAGCGCGTAGGCGAATTCGTAACGACAGAACAATGGAAAGAGCTGCAAGCTGAAGTACAACAAAACGGTGTACGTAACGCTTGGATGTTCGCCATTGCACCAAACGGATCGACTTCTATTATTGCCGGCTCCACAGCCAGCATCGATCCATTGTATGAACTGTTGTCTTATGAAGAGAAAACAACGTACAAAATTGCGAACCCAGCACCGGATCTGTCCGACAAAACAATCTGGTACTACAAAACAGCCTTCTTGGTGGATCAGCATGCTTCCATTAATATGGCTTCTGCTCGCCAACGTCACGTTGACCAAGGCCAAAGCTTCAACTTATATGTTCGTCCAGACATCAAAGCAACGGAGTTCTTGGAACTGCACCTGCACGCTTGGAGAGCTGGCTTGAAATCTACGTATTATGTACGTAGCCGTGCATTAACGATTGAAGAATGTGATTCTTGCGCAAGCTGATTAACTAAAGAATATTTACTAGACTTACGATGACCACCAGGGCATCCTGTTTTGAATGCAAAATAGCGTTGCTCTGGTACTTTTTTGCCTAAAACCGATCACAACATCATTTTCGATGTTGATATAGATAAGTTGAAATACATTCAAGGAGTGAACGGATTATGCAAGTACAGAAAATTTTCAATACCGAAGCCCCTAACCAATCGACACGTATCATTGAAGGCGAATGCTCAGGGATCTTGAACTGGAACGACATTCGTATGCCCCACATGTACAAGCTGTACAAAGTATTATTGCTCAACCACTGGATCGCGGACGAAATTCCGATGTCCAAAGATGCTTCCCAGTTTGCTCAACTGGAAGAGGAAGAGAAACGTACATTCAAAATCAACATCTCCCTACTCGCTGTTCTTGATTCCATGCAAACGATGTTTGTTGGTGATGTTAAACGTTACTTTACCGATTCTTCACTTGAAGCGATCTCTGCAATCATTGGACAACAAGAGGTTGTTCACAACCAATCGTACTCTTACGTTCTGTCTTCCATCGTATCTGACCAAGAGCAAAAAGAAATCTTCGAATACTGGAAGCATGATCCGGTATTGCTGGATCGTAACCGGTTTATCGCTGACATCTATCAGAGCTTCCGGGATGAGCCGTCTCCACAGACGTTCTTCCAAGCGATGGTTGCCGATCTGATCCTTGAAGGGATCTTCTTCTATAGTACATTCGCCTTCTTCTACAATCTGGCCCGTGACCAGAAAATGATGGCGACTAGCCAGATGATCTCTTATATTCAGCGTGATGAGAACCAACACTGCTACTTCTTCGCAGAAGTGTACAAGCAACTGTTGATCGACTTCCCAGAACTGAACACACCAGAGAACATGGACTACGTTTACAAAACGATTGACCGTGCGGTTGAGCTCGAAACCAACTGGGCACACTACACCCTCAGCAACGTTCGTGGCATTGACCTGAATGAGCTGGAAGATTACATCAAGTACATCGCTAATAAACGTCTGCGCCTGATGGGTATGGAAAAAGCGTACGAAGGCGTTGATGTGAACTGCATGCCTTGGATCAAACCGTTCTCCGATGAAGCGCTGAATGCAACCAAAACAGACTTCTTCGAAGCTAAATCCCGTAACTACGGTAAAGTCGGCGACGACAACGGATTCGACGATCTGTAAGAGGTAGCTTAAAAAGCTCGCTTTTGATTACGAAACATGCCTAACGGCATAATCAGCGTCGACGATGGAATTCACCCGAAATGTCCGTTGCTCACGTAGCTTTATCTACGCTCCGCTACTCCATTTCTAGCTTTATTCCATCTTCTCGGTACTGAAAACCGACCTTTTTAAACCTGATCTTTATGAGGTAGCTTAAAAAGCTCGCTTTTGATTACGAAACATGCCTAACGGCATAATCAGCATCGAAGATGGAATTCACCCGAATATGCCTAGCGGCATGATCAAAACACTCTCTTAGTGGAAGCCTTCATGGCTGTCTGCTGACGGGAGTGTTTTTTTGACTTTAGACCTTGTACAATATACATATACAAATTAAGGAAGACTCCGCATTTATAAAGATGAGGTGTAATGATGGAAAGAGAACTGCTGGAACAACTGAACATCTGGCATGAACAGGACGAGTACAATCGCATTATAGAGCATATTCATAACATCCCGGAATCTGACCGGAGTTACGAGTTAGTTGGTCAACTGGCGAGAGCTTATAACAATACGGGACGATACCGTGAAGCGATTGAGCAGTTACTGTCTGTTCATGAGCAAGGAGCCTATGATCCGCTCTGGCAATACCGTTTAGGGTACGCATATGCCTACATTGCAAGCTACGATAAGGCTCTACTCGCTTTCGAGCGAGCGAACGAGCTTTTGCCACATGACGATTCTACGCTGGAGTTCCTCGAAATGCTCAGGCCCAAAGCGGAAAAGATGCAGCAAGACCTGCAACGCTATGAAGCGGAACGAGACGAATGGGAACGTCGTGGCACATTGAATCACCTTAGAGCCGCGTCTGGAACTTACGCTCCTACATCGTTCTGGGAGCAGAGCGATTATGCGATAGATAACCATGTCTCCAAGCCTTTCGATGAGGAAATGATTGTATCGATTGAGCGGGAATTAGGGTACAAGCTACCTGCTTCTTACATTCAACTGATGAATACCCAGAATGGTGGCGTTCCAACGCTCACTGCATTCCCTACTCAAGGAGCAACTTCCTGGGCCGAGGATCACATTGCGATTACAAGCATCCTGGGTATTGGGCGGGATAAAATGTACTCCCTAGGCGGGGAATTTGGAAGCCGGTTCATGATTGAAGATTGGGGATACCCTGATCTCGGAATCGTTATCTGTGATTGTCCATCAGCAGGTCACGATGTTGTAATGCTGGACTATCGCTTCTGTGGCCCGGAGGGTGAGCCTTGTGTAGTTCATGTCGATCAAGAAGATGACTACGAGATTACATACCTGGCTGCTAATTTTGAAGCATTTGTGCGTGGGCTAGTTGATCCCGACACCTTCGAAATATTCGATGAAGACGAACAAGACAGTTAACATATTTCCAAGGAGGGGCAGCTAACAAGGATGCCCTTATAACGTTCACCCGAGGGTTCAAACAGGCCTGTGAACAGCATGATCTCATTCATGACCTGTTCTCTAGAGCTGAACTGGACTAAGGAGTAGTCAGGAGGTTTCTATGACAACCCGTATTTATTTTGCCACCAATATTCTTGGAGAAGTAGCAGAGAAGGATTTGCAGAAGGCACTAGACCACTTCAACCTTGGCACACTCATCCATTACCGCCGAACGGCTGAAGGGGTTATGGGACAGACATTGCATATCCACACTTCTCAGGGAGAATTCATCCTCAAAGGCAATCCGTTATATAAAGGACAGCTTCAGGAGGAACAGTTTTTCGTAGAGCAGCTAGCAGAGCACACCACGGTTCCTGTCCCTATTCCCTATCAGGTCCATGAGGAGACGGATCTTCTCGGTTGGAGTTACGCCATTATGCCAGAATTACCGGGTCAGCACCTGCATGATCTTACCTTGCAAGCAGCACTAGCTCCAGACGAGGAACGGCAGATTGCCAGCATGCTGGCATATACGCTCGCTGAACTCCATCACTGGAAGGTGCCTAACGCAGGAGAATATGATCCCGTGGCTGAGCGAATTGTACCTTTTGCGGGAACGTATTCGGACTGGCTATATGGTACGATTCACTACTGGTTACAGGATGCTACCCAATATTCTAGGATTACCGATGAGGATATAGACTGGGTCGACGAGCAGCTAAGTCAGGCTAGGTCTGCTTTTGAATCCATGTCGGTCTATAGCTTTGTCATGGGTGATTATAAGTCCGAGAATCTGGTCATGGAGAAACAGCAGAAGGCTCCTTATCAATGGCATATTAGTGGTTTATTCGATTTTACAACATCGTATTTTGGAGATGGCACCGCCGATCTGACCAAAATAACGGCTATGTATCTTCGCCATCGTAAGCCTGAGCTAGCTCAAAGCTTTCTATGTACTTACCGGGAGCTGATCTGCGCTGAGGATGTGAAACGGTGTCAGCATTTTGCTGAACGACTGCGAATCCATCTTCTATATCAGCGCATATTGGTATGGGGTGAAGCCAAAGCAACCCAACAGGTCACTTGGGATGCAGATCTACCTTTTGCCACATGGGCACAGCAGTATATCGACTCGGTTATTGCCCTGCTGGATTAATTGAAAATATAGTATATATACCAGAAGAATATGGTTAGTAATAGGTCTGGAAAAATAAATGTGAAAAACCGACAAAACGTTGAGAGACTGGTCATACCCCTGTCAAGTAGACAGATGAAAAAAGCTATGCTGCCAGCGCGCATCGATATTCAATCGGTGCGCGCTGTTTGAGTTTCGCTTG
>NZ_JAUSTI010000031.1 GCF_030812775.1 Paenibacillus tundrae | reverse complement strand
TGGTGCGCTAGGTTATCTTTCCCCTGCTCGTTTTGCGAAGAAATTTACGGACAAATCCGTCGCGTAAGTGTCTACTTTCTTGACATAGGTCCAGATGACATCTTATTAAGCCTTTTATCTACGTATGCAAGATTTAACGAACCTCAGTAACGCTATTCCGTCATATAACCGTGTAAAAACCTTTGAAATTGACTGTATCGACGAAGTAACGCCGCTGTGATTCGTTAGATCTCAGATCCGAGAATATGGGAGCAAATAACGTGTGTCAGTTCATTAAATGATGATCACGATAAAGGGGATATCCCTCGTCATATTGATGACTTGTGGGATATCCCCTTTGCTTCCACCTTGCCTTCTATACAGCGTCAATAAATCTTTAACCTAGCTATCTTGCGTCGTAAGACAGCTATGCTAACAGGTTAACTTAGTTAAAGCTCGGTCTGGCCTACAGCCCCGCCCATTGTTCTAACAGTCCATCATATTCAGCCGACAATCGCTCACGCTCGTTCCATAAGCTCTCCAGCTCAACCGGGTTGTGCTGGAGAGCTTCTAATTGCTGATCCAAGCCCTGAATCTGCGCTTCAAGACGACCCATTGCCTGCTCTAGCTTCTCCGCAGTTCGTGTACTGTCACTGCTCTTGCCACGGTTGGCAGTAGTGGCAGAAGAAGCTCCGGCTGAAGTAGACACGTTACTCGCTTCTGTTGTTGCGATATCACTATTGCCGCTACTCTTAACCATTTCCATAGCTTCGCTCACGGTAGAAGCTGTTTCGGACTTCCTCCCAGAGTTGGGCGAAGCAGCATTGCTACGGGAGGATGCTCCCGTTACATAGTTAGCCATGTCACCTGAACGAGCTTTCCGTTCAAGCTTCTTCTCGCGGTAAGCCTCGTAGTCTCCGAGGTAAGCGGTCATCTGTCCATTTTCCAATTCCCAGACACGGGAAGCCAGACGATTCACGAAATACCGATCATGTGAGATTGCAAGCACTGTCCCCTCATAATCCACGAGCGACTCCTCTAACGCTTCTCTAGAGGCAATGTCCAGATGGTTCGTTGGTTCATCCAAGAGCAGCACATTCGGTTTGCGCTGAACCAACAGGGCTAATCGGAGACGTGTCCACTCCCCACCAGACAACTGCCCGACGGAGCGGAATACGTCTGCTCCATAGAAGAGATAACGAGCCAAGATTCCTCGCGCTTCTCCTTCTTCTACTCCAGCTTCTAACCGGAAGTATTCAAGCACGTTCAGCTTCGGATTCTTCGGTTCCTCCTGTTGAGCCAGATACCCTACGTCAACGCGTGCGCCCCATTCCAGCTTGCCGGCATTAGGCTGTTCTTCACCAAGCAACAACTTAAATAACGTTGTCTTCCCGGAACCGTTCCGGCCGATCAGAGCAATCTTGTCGCCATACTCCAACAAACCTGTTACTCCACATAAAATTAGACGTTCTCCATATGCCTTCTCCACCTGCTCCAGCACCGCAACCCGTTTACCTGTGCGGTCTGTAGGGCGGACGTCGAAGTCAGCGTTTCGCCGATCCAGCACAGGTCGCTTCACCTGCTCCATACGCTCCAGCGCTTTGCGCATAGAAGCCGCTCGCCGGAAAAATTTCTCGTTACCGCCTACACGTCCCCATTCTTCCAGTTGGCGGATTGTTTCTTTCATTTTTTTGATGACCTTCTGCTGTTCCTTAAATTCTTCAAACTGCTGCAACAGCCGTTGCTCCTTCACCTTCATATACGCCGTATAGCCTCCAGCAGACGTCTGGGCTTCACCATCCTCCAGCTCCAGCGTTCGGGTGACAACCCGATCAAGGAAATATCGGTCATGTGAGATGAGAACCACCGTACCGGGATATTCTCGTAAAAATCCCTCCAGCCACTCCACCCGCTCCAGATCCAGATGGTTCGTCGGCTCATCTAGCAATAACAGATCTGGTCTTACGATCAACTGTGAAGCCAGTACCACTCGAGTCTGCTCTCCACCAGATAACGAACTAAAACGCCAATCATAATGTGCCTTAGCCAAATCCAAACCATCCGCCACCTGATCAATTCGGGCATCCATCTCATAACCACCCTCACGTTCAAACTGCTCTTGAAGGGCAGCATATCGTTTCAACAGGCGGTCTAATTGATCGGGATCTGCTGCACATGTTGGATCAGACATCTGCTGCTCCAATTCCTTCATTTGCGTGCGACATGCCATAAGCTCCCTGAACCCAAGACTCAGTACATCTAGCACGGTGTAGTCCTCCATCCCTTCCGGGACTTGAGCTACGTAACCAGTTCGGGTATCTTTCTTGATCATGAGTTGCCCTTCATCCGGCTGGTTTAACCGGGCCATCAAACGCATGAGCGTTGTTTTGCCGCTTCCGTTGCGGCCGATTAGAGCAACCTTGTCGCCCTCCATAATTTCAAAAGTTATGCCGTCCAGCACCAGGTGTGCTCCGTGGTATTGTGTCAGTTGTTGCGCGCTAATGATCATCATAATAAGGTTCCTCCTATGGATTGGAAGATCCTGACCGCAACACAAAAAGAGCCGCAGAGGTTAGCTCCGCGGCTCTTCCGAATCAAGCAATTACGCTTATTGTCCGAATGAGGTCAAGGCAGGCATCTTCTCGCAAATGTTAACTTCCGTATATTCAAAATTGGACAGACTTCTCCCGTTGTTGGAAAAAGTATGAACAATGCCAGCCATAGCGATCGGCAGCTGGCTAATACGGTTGTTAAGCATCTGGTGATTCACCTGTCTTCACCTCCCTTGTCATAATTAAATGAGGTTGTTCAAAAAATCCGCTTTTGATTACGTAGGATGCCTGATGGCATCTCAGCATCGAATAAGGAATTCAGCCGAAATGTCCGTTGCTCACGTAGTTTTGCCTACGCTCCGCTACTCCATTTCTATCTTCATCCCATCTTCTCGGTACTGAAAACCGTCCTTTTTGAACACACAATTAATGTCAATATATCACAGACATCTATATCTCTGCAACCAGCCTTTTGCCCCGATGTTGTCTCCTGATCTATATAATAACGTTCACGAAAGCCCCCGATTTCTCCGCGTGTATGAGGCTAGACCATACCTCTCATCACTGTAGCTGTGCGAACGCAAACCCAAGAACCTAAATCAATTCCCACCTCGACGTCGAAGCACCAGAGCTGTAATTGCCACTGTAATCAGCGTTAATAGTCCGGATGTTCCCAGTGCTGCGCCGAGCAATGCATAACCGATGCCGGGCCATCCACCAATGTCGATGCTAATCATGATGATGATGGCACCTCCGAGCAGAGCCACGCAGGGCAGAATCGACTGAATCCACGTCATTTGGCGCTTCTGCGCCCGGTAAATAAGCCATTCAATCAGCAGCTGCACTACCCACATACCGAGTGTCCACAAGATGACTACGTCCATAAAGCCCTCCTTTTTAATGACACCACTCTACTTCTCTACTTCGCGCATATTCCTATTCTTCACTTCAACCAATCTGCAAAAAAGTTCCGGTACCCTTCCTTCATAATCGTTCGCGAAAAGGCGCCAAACGCATACTCCCGGTTATCTTCAGACACACTCCGCGGAGCGGCAGCAGCCATATTCACCAACTCAAACCAGTTATCCTCATTGCCCGCAAAGGCATGTGTGGATCGAATATGACCATAACAAGCATGCTCTGGCTTTACAACCATTTTGCCCATCGCCATCGCTTCTGTCAGAGGCATCGCAAACGTATCAAATGTCGAACAGCTCCAATACACCTTAGCGGAATTCATCAGGGCAAATACCTCATCCTGTGTCAGCGCAAATTGCAGTTTCACATTGGAAGGAATGTCGTATTTCTTCATGCTCTCCTCGTAGCGACGACCACCAAACACCATGTATACTTCTTTGTCCGGGTTCTGTCTAGCATATTCGAGCACCAGATCTGGTCGACGATTCTCCTCATCTCGGCCGATCCAGAGCACGCGGTTATGCACGACCTGGTTCGGGTCGTAATGGCGGTGCGCCAGTTCTTCATTGAAGCCAATTGGAATGACGTTCACGTCATGCACACCAAAATTGCGCCCCAGCTCTCTTTTCAAAAACTCCGTCTGAACGACCGCTTTATCTACCATTGTATAGAATGGCTTCATCATCTCGTATCCCGTCAGTGCAGGGTCAGGGAAGCTGTGTGGGAACAGTACGCTTTTGGGCAAAAACATCTTCAAGAATGTAAATCCGGATACTGTATAAATGACATGCTCAATATTTTGGCTATGAATCTGGTCAAGCACGACATCATAGTTCACCAGGTCGCCTTTCTCATGTTCATAACCTGGCAACCAATCATATCCGCTAACATGACGCTCTGGAGAGATGAAGACAATATCCACACCCAGCTCCAGTCCAATCTGCTTCAGACGATCCGCGAACACGCGTGGCCCCTGAGCTTCTGTGAATTGAATTTTACGCATAACAAGTCCTACTTTACGCATGTGCTATACCCCTCATTTCTATTCCGTGAACAATCGGTTCATGCACTGACGGAGCGTTGCTGCCGTCTCCTGCCACTGCGCACGAAGCTGCTCCTCAGGCCATATACAATCTGCATTATTCAGATCATGATCAATTAAACGCAGCATCCATAACGAGAATACAAATGCGTACGCATGATACCATGTTGCAAAAGAATCCGGATCAACTTCTACACCACACTCCTGTAAATGATCCAGATAAACCGTAATGACCAGCTCCCGCAGCTGCGGTGTAACCGATCTAGGAAACAACGGATGGGATAAATCCACCAGATGATACATATCCCACAGGGGTGTATTCAGATGGGCATGCTCCCAATCAATAATGACCAATCTTCCGTGTACCTCGGCAATATTACCTGGATGCAGATCACCATGGCACAGAACGAGTGGAAGACGACTCTCTGCAATACGAATCTGCAACGTAAGATCATCCCAGTTTGCAGACGAGAGCCTCATCCCTAGGTTAGAGAGCAGTATCTGCGTCTCTTGCTGATGATCAAGCAGATCACGCAGCATATCCTGAATCGATGGCTTCTGCCCTACTCGCGGCAGATCAGTCCATGCCGTTGTGGATAGCGTATGCCAATAGGCCATCATAATAGCAACAAGTAGCATCGTATTCTCACTCAAATCATGGCTCAGGTGTCCTAGATCCTCATAAATTAGCCAGCTCTGTTCAGGGGCTGTCCCTGCGGCGGATGATGCGATCAGTTGCGGAACAAGTAAAGCTAACTCGGGAAATATATGCTGAGCCACCCATTGTTCACGTCCATACTGTGCATCATGGGTTAGAGGTTTGAAGATGTAGCTCTCTCCTGTGTACACGGTGAACCGCTCCACATATCGTCCATTCATCCCCTGGTACAACTGCTCCCGAGCCACAATATTAGCTTCGTTCAACACACCTTCGGGGGTTACCCATTCGTGCGCTTGTATGTCTTTATTCATTATGTCCACCATCCATTGTGCATCCACCCGCAGCCATCTATATAAAGTTAAACTAAAGAATATTTACACGTGTAAATGTTTCGTTCAATTTATATATTCGCTCTCTCGTGCCTATTCCGTCCAACGAATCCACCTCAAGCTGATACGTCAAACTGTTTCTACAGGTTCGATGTTTTGTCCATCATACGCTTTCGTCTTGCTGGTCTGCAAGCGCAGGATACAGTGATTGTTTAAGAGAGATTAGGTAGAGGATGACCCTAACCTAATTTCATTACTCTTGCTTTTTGGTTAGTAATCACTTACTATTCAATCATGAAGAACAAACCTCATTCAGACAGCAAAAAGAAAGACATTCTACAAGCTGCCATGCGCTTGTTTGCGACCAAAGGCGTTGACGGCATTTCCGTCAAAGAGATCGGTGACGCCGCTGGAGTAACCGATGCGGCGATCTACAAACATTTTAAAAATAAGGATGCGGTTGCGCTCGAAGCCTTTACACAATACTGCGCTGACTATACAGCCTTAATCGATGGATATGTACGTCAAGAAGGAACGGTCAAGGAGCGCTTTCAACGATTAATTGCCGAAGTATTAGAGATGCATGATACAGATCCGTACGGACTACTGCTGATCTCGCAAAATCATGAAATATTCGTTGAAGTTGGAAGCAGTGAGGGTTACCGTCAACCGCTGGATGCGTTAATGGATTTGATTGATCAAGGTATCGTACGTGGCGAACTGCCTACTCAAGATTCAAAATTA
The DNA here is from genome assembly GCF_030812775.1 of Paenibacillus tundrae. Lineage (GTDB taxonomy): Bacteria > Bacillota > Bacilli > Paenibacillales > Paenibacillaceae > Paenibacillus > Paenibacillus tundrae_A. The sequence goes on along the minus strand of NZ_JAUSTI010000031.1, from coordinate 25,383 downwards.
ACTGGCGTGATGATCATCGGTGCCATAACACATTTGGCTGCATCCAGCATGCAAGGACAGTTACCCGAACGACTCGTCCCCTATATAGACGAGACGATACATCGTCTTATGTCGATGCTGGGGGATGCATCTCAAGCATAACGGACGAGTGGAGCCTACTCATTACGTCTGCTTAGGTAGGACTGCTACTACAACTTGTCCATGTTTCATGGATAATAGCAATGCTGCATAGGATAAAGAGAAATGTCTCATTCCAACTTCCCACTAAATAAATAGTATTGGGTGAATGATTAACGGGTCATACGTGGCCTTTCTTTTTTGCACATGAGGTTAGTGTTTATTAACTAAAATAGCGAGGACGTGTCATTTCATATGAAAAAAGTATTAATTATTCAGGGTAACCCTGTCTCACCCAGTTACAATGGCGCTCTCGCTGAAGCCTATCGTACAGGCGCTGTTGCCGCAGGTGCCGAAGTACGTATGATCACCTTGAACGAATTAAAGTTCAACATGAATTTGGAAGGAGGATACCGTGATAAGTTACCTCTTGAGCCTGACCTACTGCAAGCACAAGAAGCCATTAAATGGGCTGATCATCTGGTCTGGGTATTCCCGATCTGGTGGGGAGGACCTCCAGCTCTGCTGAAAGGTTTCATAGATCGGATCTTCATGCCTGGTTATGCCTTCAAATATCAAAAGGGCAAACCCCTACCAGATCAATTGCTTAAAGGTCGCACTGCTCGCTTGATCACTACGATGGATGGTCCAAGTTGGTACTTCAAATGGTTCCAGGGCGAGCCTGCCCACAAAATGATGAAATATTCCACCTTTAGACTCACGGGTATCAAGCCTGTACGAACCACAACCGTAGGTCAAGTGGGTAAACAGACTGAGGCACAGCGAAAGAAATGGTTAGACAAAATTGAGCAGTTAGGACGCACGCTAACATAAAAGGAAGGCTCTATACGATTGATACTGTAACACGACATGCCGCCATTCTACGGGAGATATCCAGATGAAGAAGCTTCAGCATCTCCATTGGGATATGTGCATTCTTACTATCACACTCTCCCCAGATGGTTACTCCTAGCTTGGATGTCATACTGCTCAGTTCAGTCCTACATAAAGAAACCACAAAAAAAGGCCAGCCAGTACTTACTGGCTAACCTTACTATACGAGAGCCATCCGTCAGCTGAATGGAATGCGATCCGATGGATGTTCGGGCAGAATCGATGATACTAACTGCCGCACAGCCGGATGTTCCGATTGCACGATCTCTTCGTTGTCGCTGCCGTAATACACCAGCCTTCCCTGATCCATCACAGCAATGCGATCACAGATCGTCATAGCCGCTCGAATGTCATGGGTAATGAACAAGTACGATAACCCATAAGACGATCTTAAATCCGCAAGTAGAGATAAAATCTGTGTCTGGTGCACCATATCCAAACTGCTTATGGATTCATCCAGCACAATTAACTTGGGCTTGAGTGCAATTGCCCTAGCAATGTTGACACGCTGTAGCTGTCCTCCACTGAACTGATGTGGATACTTGCTCGCATCCTCGGGTTTAAGCCCCACCTGTTCAAGCAATTCTCCAACCACGCGTCGCTGATCCGTTGCGGATAGCCGCTCGTAATTGTCCAGCGGTTCTCCAATGATCTGGGCGGCGGTCATCAGCGGATTCACAGCAGAGTAACAGTCCTGAAATACGACCTGCAGATCTCGCCGTAACCCCTTCATCACCGTTTTGCTCGTACGGTACATATCCTGACCTTGAAACAAAACCTGTCCCTCGGTAGGCTTCTCCAGCCCCAATATGATTTTGCCGAGCGTGCTTTTACCCGCCCCACTTGTACCTAACAGCCCAAGGCATTCACCTTTTTGGATCGTAAGTGATATATCTGCCAGCACAGGAGGACGTGCCCCCGAACGATCCAGCCAGTTGCGTTTGCCATAGCTATGGCTTACTTCACATACCTGAAGCATCAGGTCACCATCCTCTCTTATTCTCGGCATAAGCTCTCTCATGATACAAAACTGTTGAAACCGGATATCATCCACCATTCACATATTACGTTATTCCAGTTCACCTACGGAACGGAGCAGTCACGCTCATCGTCCCAAAGACATCCTCGGGCGAGCATGAAGCAGCATCCGTGTATATTCATGCTTCGGTTGATCAAATAACTGATGTACTTCTGCCTGCTCAATAATTCGCCCCTTCTGCATCACTGCAACTTCATCAGCCATCTGTGAGATCACGCCCAGATCATGTGAGATGAGCAAAATGGCCGTTCCGTATTCGGTACGAAGTCGATCCAGCTCTTGCAGCACCTTCAACTGGTTAACGACATCTAGCGCAGTCGTTGGCTCATCGGCAATAACCACGGCAGGTCGCAGACACATCGAGATCGCAATCATGACCCGTTGCAACATGCCTCCGCTCAATTGGAATGGATATCGTTTCATCAGCTTAGCAGGTTCGGGTAGATTCATTTCTGCTAAGGCAGATATAGCCTGCTCTTTGGCTTGTGCTTTGGTCATTTGCGTATGTGTACGCAAGGTCTCAATGAACTGTGAACCAATCGTAAATACAGGTGTAAAAGCATTCATCGGATTCTGCATAATAAATCCGATTTCCTTGCCTCGGATGCGCCGCATCTCCTCACTGGATAATGAGCTTAGCTCTCTACCATTAAGCCGAATGCTGCCGGTCACTTCCATCCTGCGCTGATCCAGCATATGGAGTAGTGCGTTGCATGTAACCGTCTTGCCACTGCCACTCTCACCGACAAGTCCGAAGACACGCCCCTTCTCCAGTTCAAAATGAATGGGCTCTAGTAGTGGAACAGAGCCATTCGCTGTTCGTAGGTTCACTTGCAGATTCCGAACCTCGAGCACCTTCGCTGTATCAACCATCGTTATTGTTCCCCCTTGTCCCGCTTGCCTTCGCCTTCATTTTCTTCGACCTTCATGAAGCATTCAAAACTACCGTTTCGAAACACCATACTTCTCAGATAAGGATTCTCCTAAAATGTTGAAGGTGATGACCACCAACAAGATCAGTGCGCCAGGGTAGATCATTAGCTCTGGATGGCTACGAATATAGCTTGTTCCCTCATGGATCATAGCGCCCCATTCTGCGTTGGGTGGTTGAATACCCAGCCCCAGAAAGGACAGCGCAGATATATCCATAATCGCCCAGCCCATCTCCAGTGTACCCATGACAACAATGGGACGCTGCACGTTAGGGATAATATGTTTACGGATAATAGTCCACGAAGATGACCCACTAATACGCGCTGCCGCGATGAAATTCCGTTCCTTGAGACTGACAACCATATTCCGACAAATGCGTGCATAATACACCCACTGTACCATCATGAGTGCGAGTAGAACCTGCATCAGACCAGGACCGAAGATACCGACAATACCAAGCACCAGCACCAGGTTTGGAAAGGCCATAATACCTTCGCAGAAGCGCATTAACACACTATCCACCCAGCCGCCGAGGTACCCAGAGATTGAACCTATAATCACACCAATGATTAAAGAAGACAGGAAGATCAGCGTTGCAAAACCTAAAGATACCCGCGCTCCATAGATTAGTCTGGATAGATTATCCCTTCCGAGGTGATCTGTTCCCAGCCAGTGCTCAAGCGAAGGACTCGCCAGCTTCTGTAGCAGATTCACCTTCACTGGATCATGGGGAGCAATCCAAGGTGCCAATAACGCCACTCCGAAGAAAAATAACACAACTACCGAGCATACCATGATGGCTCTTTGCCCTCTAAACATCGCACGCCATTTGTTTATCAATGTTCTGCCCGTCCTTTCGCCGAAATCCGTGGATCCATATAGAGCTGCACCAGATCAACGAGCAAATTGCATACGATGAACAGGCATGCCGCAAAGAAGACATAACATTGGATAACGGGAATGTCCCGGTTAAATATAGCTTCCACAAAATATCGTCCGAATCCAGGCCAGGAAAACACCTGCTCCACAATAATCGTTCCTGTGAGCAGCTTGCCCATATTCATTCCCATCCCCGTAATAAGTGGCGATATGGCAATCTTCAGCACATGCTTCAGCATAATAACCCGCTCACGAATACCGCGTGTTCGCGCATACTGGACATATGTTTCCCCCAATTGCTCCAGTACGCTTGAACGCAACAACCGGGTATACACGGCGATCAGTACCAAGGAGAGCGTAACCGTAGGTAATACGAGACTCTCCCACGATCCTCGTCCCTCCACAGGCAGCCAGTCCAGCTTCACAGAGAAAAAGAAGATCAGTAGATAGCCGAGCCAGAATTGCGGGATCGACGCACCGAAATAGGAAATCGCTCGGCTGACCATGTCAATCCAGCTATTCTTGTACACCGCAGCCAAAATTCCTAGCGGTATACTCACTACTGCTGAGAACAACATGCTCCATAAGGCTAATTCAGCCGTCGCTGGAAGCCTTAGTTTCACCTCATCCCAGACCGGTTTGTTCGTTAGATATGAGGTACCGAAGTCCAACTGCACGATTCGCTGGAGCGTGTTGACATATTGCGTGAGCAAAGGCTGATCCAAGCCGAATTCATGCCGCTTCTCCGCGAGTAATTCCGGCGTTGGATAGATATGCGCTGCCGTTAGATACGCCTCGGCTGGATCAACTGGCGAGATATGAATCAGCGCGAATGTAACAAGTGTAGCGATAATAACGATAGGAATGATCGCGATCATTCGTTTCCCGATATAGCCGATCACCAAACCTTCCTCCCTTTTATCAAGCTACATGTTGATTCATCTCTAATTACTTCCCGCTCAATTCGATGCCCACAAACGGATTCTCATCACGGTTCGCTGGGAAGATAAAGTTGGAGATTTTCTTCTGATACACCGCAGTTTTCTTAATATAAGAGATCGGTACGATCGCCGATTGCTCCTGAAGTGTTTTCAGGATGGAGCCATAGAGCTCCTGGCGTTTCGTCTCGTCTGTAGATGACAGTGCTGCATGCACTTGATCGTCCAGTTCCTTTTTCATCGGCAGTGCACTCAGGGTCTCGGAAATTCCGAATCCAGGGCTCGCCACAACATTAATGAAGGAATGTGGATCATACGGCGCCCCGTAGTTGTACCAGAAATACAGGTCGAAATCGTTGGCTTTCAGACGCTTAATCTGTACGGTCAGTTCCAGCCCAGTAAGGTTAACTTTCACCCCAAGCCCGCTCCATTCCGCCTGAATGGTTTCTCCCATTGCTTTCTGAATCGGATCTGTTTTATCAAAAATCAGCTCGAATTCGAGCTTCTGACCATCTTTCTCACGCACTGTACCTCCTGCTGGCAGCAACCAGCCGGCTTCATCCAGTAATGTCATGGATTTCTGCACGTCATACGCAATCGGTTCCAGATCTACATTAGTGTACGGGTAGTTTTTGGACAATACGGTGTCGGCTGGCTCTTCCAAACCGGAAGTGACCCCTTCAACCATCGCTTGCTTGTTAAAACCTTGCTGTAGTGCCATCCGTACTCTTACATCAGATAGTTTCGGATTGGACGAATTCAGCAGCATACTGCGCGTTCCTACCGGATCTGACAATTGGGTTACATACTCATCGTTGTCACGTAGCTGTTGGAACGCATCCAGACTGATTACACCTTCGCCGTAGATCAGGTCGAGATCACCTTTTTCAAAGGCAAGTACACGCGTTTCACCGTCAGGAATAATTTTGACTGTAATCTGCTCCACCTTCGGTGCTGTTCCCCAATAATTCGGGTTGCGCTTGAAGATGGCGTATTCATCCTGCTTGTAATCAGCCAGCATCCACGGGCCAGTACCTACAGGCTCTTTGATGCCTACGGACGTATCTCCATCATCCGGGAATCCGGCTTCGCCTAGGAAGCGGAACGGACGAACCACAGCCAAGTCCTGCAGAACAGGGTAGTACGGCTCAGTGAGAGTCATGCGGAAGGTGTTGTCATCCACAACCTCTGTTTTGTCCAAGACGCCTACGATGCCTAACCAGCTATGGGTATCTTTATGTTTCATAATCGCATCAAAATTCTTCTTCACGATCTCAGCATTAAATGGCGTACCATCTGAGAACTTCACACCTTGGCGAAGCTTGAATGTATACTCTTTGCCGTCATCGGAGATCGTCCATGACTCTGCGAGAGCAGGTGCCAGTTTACCGTCCTTCTGGTAACTGATCAGTGGCTCATACAGCATGGACTGGGCAAACAATTGGGAAGGGTTATACGTATGCGGATTCATCGTACCGATATCACGTGGCCATGACATCGTAATCTCATTTGCAGAAGCGGCTTGATCCGGACCGGCAGAAGAGGAGTCCGAGCCACTTCCAGTATTACTGCAGCCCACGATAACCAGCAGCAACAATAACGTTGTTGCCAGCATGAGGGTAGAAAATTTGCGATGTTGTACAAACATAGTTGGAGAACCCCTTTTCTCTATTTTATGATAATGATTATCATATTCATCCCTTAAGAATATTCAGGCGCCTCCCTTTTGTCAACATAATTCGACATCCCTCAGCATATCCCCAAACACGCCAAAGAAACCCTTCCTGCAAGAGGAAGAGTTTCTTGATCTGAACCCAGTTATTTTTACCCGAACGAACCTGTACATTTGGCTGTTATTTCTTACTTATCGCCCGGATATCATCCATGTACAACGTACCCGAAATAGGCTGGTTTGGATCAGTGGCATTGATATAGATAGAGAATTCCTGAATGTTCTTGGCCTTGACCGCATCAAATGCAGCACCCGCATTGGCCGTATCCCAAGGCGCAGGTTTGAATTCACTGAACGGAATCTCGACCCACCCAGCCTCTGTGCCAGCAAGTGAAGGATAAGTCTCGAACGATACACCGCTTGCTTTCACCTGCAATACCAGCTTCTGCCCTTTGCCATCTGGTGCAAGCCACAGTCTCAATGCGTCCCGATCCGACCAGTCCACGCCGTCCATCACACGAGTTACCCCGCCATACCCGGAACTACTCAGCGCATAGTCATACTGTAAACCATACTCTCCTGCACCCTTCTGATCCTGAGTTAGCTTAATTGTAATCTGATCCCCCTGTGCATTAGGGGTGTAGGCATTGCTGAGCGTGGTGTCATTGCCTGCATAACTCTCAAAATCATCCACCAGGTCTTTATCGAAGATAGGCTCTGGCTTCACATGAATCAAATGAATATTATCCACATAGATTGGGCCTGTGTATTGCAAACCACTGCCTACAATCGACAGCATCATGGATGTAGCTGCGGCTGACTTCTCGGGATTATCCAGCACAATTTCACCGGTATATTTCCCGTAATCTACACCATCCACCGTTACCTTCTCTAGATCGCCTAAGGCCACGGCATTACTGATGTTATACTTCGTATCCCAATCATCCGGCAACGTAGCTGTTGCATAGATTGAAGGTGCACTGCCTACACCAGCACTCAACGGGACATACATATCTAGTGTCACTTTGCTGACATCAGCCAGCTTCACCTTCTGTGCGATGGCATCCAGTGTGAGCTTCAGTTCCTGCCAGGTATGTGTTCCATCCTCAAACTTGGCGTTGATCTTCAACATGCCGCTATCATTGAATTCAGTCTGCTCCACAGAGTTAATTTCCGCCTGGAAAGCCCCGCCACTGGATACCCCATTCGTATCTCTATCGAAGGTATACGTATATAATCTGCTCACATCAAAATTAAAGTTAACGACTACCTCATCTTGCATCACAATCTTATCGTCCACATATGCCCTCACGTGCAGTTTCACACTCTGTTGATCCAGCTCTGAATCCGGATGCCATGCAGCCGTATAATAGTTGTCATGCGTCGCCAATATCATCTCATGTTCTTCCGTCTCCTGCCCTACGGTATAGACCACACGATCTGCTGGTTGTCCAAGCACCCGTGCTCGTATCGTCACCTCAGTCTCCTTGATCTGCTGCTGGTTCAACGGGGAGACAATATTCAGCTTCGGCGCGTTCGGTAGAGTAGACACATTCAGACGATAGACGGCTTGCAGTCGGTCATTGAAAGCTGTATACGGCGCATTGTACAGCTGCACAAAGTCATCTAATAGCTCGTGATTACCAAGCCCCCCCGGCGCATTGCGATACGGCACGAAGACCTGCTCGGTTCCAAAGTTCGCCCATGTCAGCATATACGCCATCCGTTTGGCATCGGGATCAGATTCTAGTGCCTTGAGCAGGTTCGTAAACCAGGATTTATCGTGGTTGCCGGAAATTTTCATGCCTTTGGTGCTGTACCCGAATTCACTGAGGGTTGCCACTTTATTTTTGCTATCAGCAATCCTTGAGATCATCGCTGCATCCTGCACCAATTTAGCAAACCATCCTTCTGATCCCTCTGCTGAACCGTAGATATCGAACCCAAGGATATCCACATAGTCATCACCCGGATATGTCTTCAGGTATTCGTTCTCGTTGCCACTGAAGAACCCATTTGGCGAGAACGCGTACAGGAAGTTATCCACGCCTTTGGTATCTCTTAGATACTCCACGGTATAGCGATATAACTGCACATACTGTTCCTTTGACGTAAATGCAGCCCCCCACCAGAACCAGTTCCCGTTATTTTCGTGGAATGGACGGAAGATAATCGGAATGTCATTGCCCTGATTATCCGATAACTGATGAGCTAGATCCGCAATCTGATCGAGATAGAGGTTATATTCAACATTTTTATCCCCGCCAGGTAAAATGTGAGATACCACCGAACCGTTCGTATCATAGAAGTCATTACCTGTCACAAAATTTTTCATATGTGCACTGAGGGTTACAATACCACCTCGCTCATATGCCTTCTTCATAACTGCCGCAAGCTTGGCTGTGTTCTCTTCTGGGCTGGCGTCCAATGATCCTGGCTTCTCATTCCCTTCCAAACTCAATGTATCCCAACCGAATACTGCAGGAAACGCACCTACATCGTTAAACACATCCGATTGTGTACCGTCGTTCGCTGTAATGGTTACCCCTTCTGTTGTAGCATGTTGTTGTCCGAATAAAATGGCTTCGCCGCGCACATTGTTCAAGTATGCAAACAATGATTTGGTGGCTGGAGAAGCATGCTCATCCACCAGCTTCACTGGGCTCAGATCAAAAGCAGATGTATCAATCGGCGTTTGATTATGATCAGGCGTGACACCCGAACCTGGATTAGAAGGATTCGTTGGATTGGTTGGCGTCGTTGTGCCACCACCTGAATTACCCCCGGTATTACCATTCGAGCCGCCGCCACTACCACCCCCATTGCTAGGGTTACTTACCCCACCACTACCGTTTCCACTATTAGCCGTACCATTACTGCTGCCATTGCTACTGTTATTTACGCTTCCTGAAGCTGTCCCTGTATCCGAACCGGCCTGTGCCAGCCATGTATCTTGTGTTACGGCCTTCCCATTCAGGAGCACGCCGTCAGCCTGGATATCCACCTTACTCACCTTGCCTGTCCCCGTTACAGAGGTACCCTTCGCTTCCTTCGTCATATGCAACTCTCCCACACTGGAGCCACTGTCCAGTTGTAATGTAGTACGTGCAGATAGTTTAGCGGAGCGTACTACCGTTCCCGAACCTAACGCAACGGTAGCTGGACGCTCCACATGAAGTTGTCCTGTTGTCGTGGTACCCGTCAGCTCAAGTCGCACCTCACCCTCACGACGATCAACAAAAACATTGTCCAAAACGGAATCCGTAACAGTTACAGAGTGCGTACCTCCACCCTGAATGTATGTGGCACCCTTGACCATAATCTTAGATAGATCAACCTCTCCTTCACGAACGCCCGGAGCAATATATAGATTGCCGTTAATGACAACATCACTCAGTTTGATTCCATTTTGGTTGATAACCACATTACCTTGGATCACTCGACCTGCCGATGTATCCATCGAATTAATCACGGGTGCCAACTCATCCAACCAGGACAGCATTTCAGCTCGGGTCAGCGCACCTTCCGGTTTAAATGATCCATCTGGATATCCTTCAATAACACCGGATAAGACACGAACCGATTCACGGGCATAGCCGCGGGTATCCAACTCATCCAGGTAAGGCATGGATGAGCCCATTCCTTCTGCTGCTTTTTCCAGTCCAAAGGCACGAACAAGAAGCACTGCTGCATCCTCACGAGTGATATCCTGATCTGGCTTGGCTATATTATTAGGGTACCCCTGATAATATCCTGCTTCACGGGCGATAGACAGAGCGGAAGCATACCAGTTACCTGCTTGCACATCCGCAAAGGACTCTTCTTGATCCAAGACGTAATATCCAAATATAGTATTGATAGCGTTTACAAATTCACTTCTGCTAACATGCTGATCCGGTCGAAATGAACCATCCGGGTATCCACTGACCCACCCTGCGGTTAACCATTTGTTGATTAGTGGCTCAGCCCAGTGTCCCGACCAATCCACAGCAGATTGCACTGTATTGATACGATTACCACCAACTGCCTCACCCTCTACGTTCGCATCTGCAAATGCAGGTAATGCTGTTGATCCAAGTAATACTACACTAAGCGCTGAACGCATAACAACCAGTGTCTTCTTCATCGCTCTATCCCCTCCTAGGTTGTGACGGGTCGAATACTGCTGATCTTATTATGAAAAACTCCTCTGTTCTGCTGGTCTGGAGAGACACATCGGAAATCGAGCAATACCTTTTAGAACGTAGATCCCATCTATTCTCCAGACAACAGAGCAATCACCTACAGATCCAGGAACGCCTGTAACGTTCGATCAGATAAACGCGGAATATACTCATGACCATACTCGTGATACACAAGCAGCTCCTTGGATGACTGAATCCGGTTATACACGGCAAACTGAGTGGACGGTGGACAGATCGTGTCCGCAAGCCCAGTTACGAACAGCACCTTAGCCTGAATTCGATCTGCCAGATTAGAGATGTCGATATACCCGAGTCTGGAGAAGATAGCGTCCTCCCGCTCATGATTTGGGTCAAATAACCTGAAATAATACACCAGCTCTTCATAAGCTGAACTTGTGGCACCTAGCTCCCAGGCATGTCGATAATCCGATAAAAAAGGATACACCGGCACCGCCAGCTTCACGCGCGGTTCAAGGGATGCACAAGCTGTGGCTAATGCCCCACCTTGAGAACAGCCATATACCCCTACACGTTCTTCATCAACGTGTTCCATGGACATCAGAATGCGTACCGTCTGCACGGTATCGAGGAAAACATTACGAAAATACAGCTTATCCGGATTAGGATCATCGATGCCCCGGATAATGTGTCCACGAATGGTTGTACCTTTCACTTGCAGGTTGTCCTCGGATAGCCCGCCCTGTCCACGGCAGTCCAAAGCGAGTACCGTGATGCCATGGGCAGCATAAGCAATCTTGTCGAACCAGTCGCCGCTATCACTGGAATATCCGTGAAACATAGCCATGGCTTGCCCTTTGGCATCAGCGGATGCAGCCATAGGACGAACCAGCTTACCATGTATGCGTGCACCACCTACACCTGTGAAATACAGGTTGAAGCACTCTGCAAGCGGTGATGTAATGTCCGCGGGCACCAGTTCATATTCGAGCGATTGCGCGTCTAACTCTGCGAGGGCACGGCTCCAATAAGCATCGAAATCATCCGGTTTCGGACTACTCCCATTGTATTTTTTCAATTGTTCTAACGTTGTCTCACCCATCTGTCCCTCTCCATTCATATAAGTACAAGTTCATAAGCAAACTTCTTGAAATACATCTATTAGCGTAAAAAAAAGACGCATATGAGGATATCGCTGAGATTCATCTTCACATACGCCTTCGACTTGCGCTCTAACCCTATACTTTCATTCAGTGATTCTTAATGATCATTCAGCACATTGGAGAATTTCCAATTCACATGCTCACACCTGTGCGGGAATGCCTTGATAAAATTGCTGGATTACCCGCTCTGCTGGCTTGCCATACACGCCATAGCCATCATCCGTTATGGCGTCCTTCTCTGCATATAAATGTGCGCTCCAATCCCACAGTCCGAATCCACGTATCCACTGACGCTGGCTCACATGCCGGAACATGGCTTCATAGAAACGTGATTGCTCTTCGCTGCTTACTTCACCTTCAAGTCCCCAATCGTTCGGCACCTGTGCCGAGCCACTGCGGCTGGGGCATCCAGCTTCCGCGAAGAAGAAGGGTTTGCCATAAGGAGCAATTTCCCGTTCGATACGATCGAGCTGTGCCTCCCAATCCCCGATGGGATAGTAACCACTGGAGGAGATCACGTCCACGGCATCCCACCATTTCACATGACCTTCCTGATATTTGTCCGTATTGTACGACACTAAGCCTGTATACACCTCGCGCACAGCGGCAATGACATCTCGCCACTCCTGATCTCGGCGCTCAGACTGTACCATCTCACAGCCAACGATGAACATCTCGCACTTCTCCTGCTCCGCAATGGCCGCATAGTGCTGCTGAAATGCAGTGTAACTACGGAACCAATCCTTCCATTTCGGCTCACAAGGCACATCGATATCAAAAAAATTAATATGTGCACGCCATGTACCGTCTGTACAGTTCACCGTTGGCTTCAGAATGACCCGCAATCCAAGGGTACGGGCATATCGAATCATATCGACTAATTCGTCATCCTCGACCAGATGCTCGCCTCGATACTTCACCTCCACAGCTTGTGGATGATCCTGATGTGCCGCCAGTGCAAAAATAACATGTGAACTGCCTGTTCGCTCAGCCAGTAGACGCAAAGATTCTTTCGCTTCCGGCTTACGGAAGGCTCCCTTGCCACTCATCCAACCAAATGTAAATCCCTTGATGTAATCCATATGCATTGCTAAGGTAAAGCCCCTTTCATGTCAATTACAGCTTGCCTTCCTCACGATCTCCAGCGATAACTTCATCCGTCTCCATCACATAATTCACAATCTCATCGACAATTGTGTAAGCTACGCCAACATAGGTATCGGCTGCGCCATAATAGATCGCGATGCGTCCAGTCTCGGCATCATGCAATGTTGCGCACGGGAAGACAACGTTATCAACAAAACCTTGCTCCTCATACCATTGCTCTGGCGTTAACACGAAGTTAGATGAACGATATTTCACTTTGGACGGCTCATCCAGATCCAGAATCACTGCACCCATGCTATATACAAAACCATTGCAAGTTCCCGTTACACCATGGTAGAACATCAGCCAGCCCTCAGACGTCTCAATCGGTGCAGGCCCGCCGCCGATCTTGACGGATTGCCACCAACCTTGGCCGCCTTTGCTCATGACGTGACGATGTTTACCCCAATATACGAGATCCGGACTTTCGCTGAGGAAAATATCTCCGAACGGTGTATGCCCACTATCACTTGGTCTGGACAGCATCACATAGTTGTCATTGATTTTGCGCGGGAACAACACACCATTGCGGTTGAACGGCAGCATCGGATTTTCCAGACGTACAAACGTTTTGAAATCATCTGTCTTCGCGAGTCCCAGAGCGGCACCGTAGAAATCTGTACACCAGATAATGTAATACGTATCCTCTACCTTCACCAGACGTGGATCATATGAATAGTTCGGCATGAATGGATTACCGTCCTCATCGACAAAAGCAATGCGTTCCTCTTCAATCGTCCATGACAACCCGTCTTCACTGGAACCCATGTGTAGATGCGGACGACCATTAATCGTTTCTGCGCGGAACACACCAATGAACTTCCCTTCATATGGAACCACAGCACTGTTGAAAATACGGGCAACACCCTTCACCGGATTCCGCGGTATAACCGGATTCGCCGAGTGTCTCCACACCGGTGCATCCAGACCCTCCGGTTTATCTTCCCACGGCATGTTTGGCAAAGCGTCCCCAACAATGTGTACCTTTTTCGTTTCAGCAACTGTCATTTCTCATTTCTCCCTTCAGATTCTATTTCAGCATTCATTCACGATTTTTATTTCACAGAGCCTTGAGCGAAGCCATTGTAGATGTATTTCTGGAGCAGAAGGAAGATGATCATCGTTGGGATAATGGCGATCATAATCCCTGCACTAATGACTTCCCACTGTGATCCGAATGGCCCCTTGAACTTGAACAAGGCGGTGGATATAACTTGCAAACTATCCTTCGGCATATACAGAAACGGTGTATAGAAGTCATTGTAAATGTTCACGCCTTTGACGATGATAACCGTGACAATCGCCGGTTTCAGAAGCGGTAGAATAATTTTCCAATAAATGGTGAAATACGAAGCGCCGTCCAGCATCGCGGATTCATCCAGCGCACTGGAGATGGAGCCCAGGAATTGCAGGAAGATGTATACGGCGATGATATCTGTACCCAGATACATCACGATGGCTGCCCAGCGTGTATTGAACAGGTCGAGAGCGTTAATGATCTGGAACGTGGCGACTTGTGTCGTTACGCTTGGAATCAGGGTAGCCAGCAGGAATGCAGCAACCATAATTTTTTTGCCCTTAAATTTGAATCGATCCAGTACATACGCAATCATGGAGCCGGTTAAGGTTGCACCCACGATCGAGATGAGAAGGATAATAATTGTATTTTTGAAACCAACGAGCATATTGCCGTCCACAAACGCTCTGGAATAGTTGGCAAAGTTCAGCCAGTCGGCTGGCGGTGTAAGCGGGCTGGTAGCCGCATATTCAGCATTGGTCTTGAGGGATGCGAACAGGATCACCACGATGGGCAGAAGCGCAATAAACGCTGCGAGAATTAGCGAAGCATACTTAACGAAGCTTGCAAGTGTGTATTTGACTTGGTGCACGTTTATTCATCTCCTTTCATGGTGACACGCTGAACGAGCGTAACGAGAATAACGATCAGAAGCAGCACAACGGCCATAGCTGATGCGAGTCCCAGTTTGCCGTACTTAAAGGCCAGATGAACCGTCTGGATAACAAAGGTCATACTGCCGTTGGAACCATCAGTCATAATATATGGAATATCGAACGCACTGATTGCGCCGCTAATCGCCAAAATCAGATTGAGCTGCAGGATGCGAGTAATACTCGGCAGGATAATATGGCGGAACTGTTGCCAACGGTTGGCACCGTCAATATCCGATGCTTCGTATACATCTTTTGGGATGGAGGAGATGGCACCCAGGAAAATAATAAAGTTAAACCCCATGTATCTCCATACGGATGCACCTGCGAGAGATACGTTAATGATGTTCGGATTACCGAGCCATAGCTGGGTGTATTGTCCAAGTCCAACGGCTTGCATTATGGTATCGAGTGTACCGTCCGGTTTGAAGAAGAACAGAAAGATGAATCCGATCGCAACACCATTTAATAAGTAAGGGAAGAATAAAATACCTTTGAAGAAGTTTTTACCACGGACTTTGAAACTTAGTATCGTTGCAAAATAAAGCGCCAGACCCATCTGTACAAACGTGGCTACGAAATAGTACAGGCTAACAATAAATACTTTAAAGTACTCGGGGTCTTTGAAAATGCGGGTATAGTTCTCGAAACCGACATAGTCGAATCGTTTACTGTATCCATTCCAGTCCGTAAAGCTGTACTTGAACATGTTGATAACAGGCAAATAGGCAAACGTGAACAACAGTGCCAGCGGAATGATCGAGAAGGCACATATAATAAATATGCGTTGCGCTGAGTAGCCCCAGTTGGATAACTTCAAGTATTTCATGCTCTCCACACCTCCAAGCGGTTCTACCGCTTTGTATCAAAAACTCTCTATAACATGCGGAATAACTGCGGGGAGCGGTTTATAGAAAAACAACCTTCAAGTTTCTCGGTGCCAATTCTTAACCGTATACTCCCCACAGTACATCTGCTGTCCAATACACTTGCCTTGGTTTAAGTACGAGTTCAAAAAGGTCGGTTTTCAGTACCGAGAAGATGGGATGAAGATAGAAATGGAGTAGCGGAGCGTAGATTAAGCTACGTGAGCAACTACATTGTTTCCGAAGGAAACAAACTTCGTAAGCATCCCACTTATTTCGGCTGAATCCCATATTCGACGCTGAGATGCCGCAAGGCATCCTTCGTAATCAAAAGCAGACTTTATTGCGCGACTTCTGCACGTGCTTTTACCCACTTATCATTGAGGTCTTTCATGATGTCGTCATACGATTCGCTACGGTTACCGATGGCTGCTTCAATAATGCGTTTTTTGAAGTCAGGCTGCCAGAGACCGATTTCACCCTCGTTGTCGATTTTGTCTACCAATCCCTCTTGACCTTCTTTGGCAGGAGTCAGCGTAGAGAACTGTACATCTTTGTATTGATCCAAGATTGGTGGCAGTTCAGCGCTCTTGTCTGCACTCATACCTCCACCTTGTTCAACTGCATAATTGGACTTCTCAAGGAACCAGTCAATCCATGCTTTGGCAGCAGGTTTG
Organism: Paenibacillus tundrae; assembly: GCF_030812775.1. Taxonomy (GTDB): domain Bacteria; phylum Bacillota; class Bacilli; order Paenibacillales; family Paenibacillaceae; genus Paenibacillus; species Paenibacillus tundrae_A. The sequence goes on along the minus strand of NZ_JAUSTI010000031.1, from coordinate 8,967 downwards.
TTCTCGCTGTTCACGTTCATACCGATGTTGTAATCCGCTGACAACGGAACAATGACATCACTAGCATTCGTAGGGAAAGGCAAGAATCCGATGTTATCCGGTGTATCCGTCAACCCTTGAATCTGTGTAATCGCCCAAGAACCAAGTGCCATCGTTGCGATTTTGCCACTTGCTAGATCAGCCTTGGAGCTTTCCCAGTCTGTCGTGGTTGGGTCTTTCTCGATCAGGCCACTCTTCGCTGCATCATAAAGGACTTTATACAATTCATAATGCGGCTGTCCTGGAACAAAGTTATCATCTGTATTCGGTTGATCCACGTTAACGTAATCAATGCTACCTGCAACGGTTGGCAGATCAGCTTCCCATTGTGTCAGTGCCCAGCCAGAAGCATAGTTCGTATAGAGTGGAACTGCATCCGTGTTGTCTTTCACTAGTTGCAACGCTGCTTGGAATTGCTCAGGCGTTTTAGGTACTTCAGCGATTCCCGCATCCTTGAAAACTTGTTTGTTATAGATAATGCCGGAGAATGTGATGACTGTAGGAATACCGTACACTTGACCATCCACCATACGCTCTTCAATGGCGGTGTATTTATCTTTCAATTCATCGTAAGTACCGAGTGGTTCAAAAAAGTCCGGGATATCAGCGATAGGAACACTCGTCGGAATCATCAGTACGTCACCGTAATCCTTGGTGCTCATCCGAATCTTCACTTGTCCCTCATAGTCCGCCAGAGCCTGGAAGTTTACTTTCACATCCGGATACTCCTTATTGAATTCAGCTGCATAATCTTTGAATACGGTATCAACAATATCTGTACGTTGCGTCAGCACGGTGATTTCGCCTTTGATATCCGCCGGATCTGTACTAATCTCCTCTCCCGCTTGTGGAGATCCACCTCCCGATGAACATGCAGCAAGTAGCGAAGTAATGAGCAGCATTGTCAGCAGCATCATCCAGCCTTTGTTTTTTCTCAATTGTTTCGACCCCTTTCATGAATCTGTTAAGTTATCGTTAAGGTTACAAGTTAGATTCTATTATGGTAACGCTTACCTGTCAATTAATTTATCTCATATCTTTTATAGAAAATTTAATTCCCCATCCGTTGACAAGCAAAATTCAGCGCACTAATATTAACGTATAAAGTTACCGATAACCTAATTCATTTATTTTAATATTATGTATGTTACCGAAGGAGCGCTTTAAATGACTGTAAACATGATTCAGCTTCAATCCGAAATATCGGAGCATTGGGAGAAGAAGATTCTACCTTTCTGGTCTAATCTGAAAGATACAACGAACGGTGGGTTCTACGGTTGGGTGGGTAACGACCTGCAAGTCGATCGTCAGGCGCCGAAGGGCGGGATTGCTACAGCACGGCAGCTCTGGTCTTTTGCAGCAGCCTACCGCGTAACCGGGCAAGACATTTGGCTTGATCATGCAGAACATGCTTATCGTTTTCTCGCAGACCATGTGATAGATCCGGAGTATGGCGGAATGTATTGGATGGTTGACGCTGTAGGAAACCCACTGGACACAAGCAAACATGTCTATACGCAATCGTTCGGTGTATACGCATTGAGTGAGTACTACCGAGCTACCGGAGATGATTCAGCACTGGAGCTTTCGAAAACGCTTTTTGCCCTAATTGAAACCAAGGGATTGCACACGGATATACCTGCCTACAGGGAACAATTCGATCGATTCTGGAACGAACAACCGAATGAAATGTTAAGCGAAAACGGGGTCATTGCGGATTATACGATGAATACACATATCCATGTATTAGAAGCCTACACCACCCTCTACAGGGTGTGGCCGGATGCACAAGTGAAGGCAGCGTTGGAGCGCCTGCTCGCTATTCTGTATGAACGTGTATATGACCAGGATACGAAGTTTCTCGGGGTCTTTTTCAACAAACAGTGGGAATCCATCATTGACCTACGCTCATTCGGACACGACATTGAAGCAAGCTGGCTGATTGACGACGCCCTAACCGTGCTGGGACTCGAACAACACCCCGCATATGCTGCGATGGTTACAGATATCGCCTACAATATCTCGAACATCGCTGTGCAAGCAGATGGATCACTGATGAATGAACAAGAGGGCAAGCATGTCGATGAGACGCGAATCTGGTGGGTTCAGGCCGAAGCCATGGTTGGTTTCTATAACGCATATCAGCGCACGGGGGATCCACAGTTTCTAGAAAGAGTCGAACGGCTGTGGGCCTACACCAAAGAACACATCGTTGACCATCGCGCAGGTGGGGAATGGCACTGGTCGGTTGACGGAAACGGTACACCCGATCAGCACGAGGTTGCCGGACCTTGGAAATGCCCTTATCACAACAGCCGATTTTGCATTGAACTAATTGAGAGGATGGGATAAGCATGATACACCCGAAATACAATGAGCTATTGGAGAAACAGGAGCAGCTTCTTTCACGTTCGAATGAAATCGATTCTTCCTTCTATAACGGCGTATATGATCGGTACCTATACCCCGTAATCACCCGCCATCATGTGCCTTTGCACTGGAGATTTGATCTGAATGAAACGACCAATCCACACTTCATGGAGCGTCTGGGTATCAATGCAACATTGAATCCAGGAGCCATCTATTTTAATGGCAAATACGTCATGGTGATTCGGACAGAAGGGCTGGATCGCAAGTCGATCTTCGCGCTTGCCGAAAGCGATAACGGGATTGATGGGTTCCGGTTCACAGGTAAACCGTTAGTCTGGGAAGATATCGATAAGGACGAGACCAATCAGTACGATATGCGACTCGTTCAGCATGAGGATGGCTGGATTTATGGAATCTATTGCTCAGAACGTAAAGACCCGGACGCCCCTGCCTTCGACACATCCAGTGCGGTTGCTCAAGCTGGGCTTGTACGTACTCGTGATCTGGTAGGCTGGGAACGCCTGCCTAACATTACAACGAACTCCCCTCAACAGCGAAATGTCGTGCTCCATCCCGAGTTCGTTGGTGGCAAATATGCCTTCTACACTCGTCCACAGGACGGATTCATCTCGACAGGCAGCGGTGGCGGCATTGCCTTCGGTCTATGTGATGATATCCTGAATCCCGTTATCGATGAAGAGACCATCATTGATGAGCGTAAATATCATACCGTATATGAAGTCAAAAACGGACAGGGCCCTGCCCCCATCAAAACGGATCGTGGCTGGATTCATATTGCACATGGTGTGCGTAATACGGCAGCTGGCTTACGTTATGTGCTGTACACTTTTGCCACAGATCTAGCTGATCCAGCTAAAATTATCGCTAAGCCAGGCGGACATTTCATCGCACCTTATGACGACGAGCGTGTCGGCGATGTATCCAATGTCATTTTCTGCAATGGTGCTGTCGTTAATGAGAAGAACGAAGTCTTCATCTATTACGCGTCCAGCGATACCCGCTGTCATGTGGCAACAACAACGCTGGAACAATTGGTCGATTACACCTTCAACACACCTGCTGATCCATATCGTTCTCTGGACTGTGCTATCCAACGTGCTGATCTGATCGAACAGAATGAGAAGCTTCTACAGGTTGTTCGGAAGTAAGCTTCAGATTACAGCACTTCTACAGGAGCAATAAACTTCATGTGGGTGCAACCGTGTTCATGGAAACGCAATTTACGCTGAAAATCGTAAAATAACAGCCGGAATTGCTTTATTCGAAGGAAGTAACAGGGTATACTAGTATGGATTGTTATTATGTTATAAAAGCAAAACCTCATAATGACATCACATTGTACTAAGACCAGCTTGAAGGAGGCGACCAAAGCTGAAGAACAATATCACCATGCGGGATATCGCCGACAGGCTCGGGGTCAGCAGTGTGACCGTCTCGAAAGCGTTGAATGATAAAGATGGTGTCAGTGACGAATTAAAAGAAAAAATTAAGGTGCTTGCTGTAGAGATGGGCTATCGGTATAATGCCACTGCCCGCTCCATGAAGGAAGGCCTAACTCATAATATCGGGGTTATTATCCCCGAACGGTTTACCGGACCTACGCAATCGTTCTATGTACGCGTGTTCCAACGCATCACAAGGCACTTAGAGGATCAGGGCTACTACGGCATTCTGCACATTCTCAATGAAGAGGATGAAGAAGGGTTAACGTTGCCTAAGCTGTACAGTGACAATAAGGTCGATGGCTTCATCGTGCTCGGTCAGATCAGCAAAGAGTACATTGAACTTGTGCGCTCAATGGATGTCCCCAAAATGTTCCTCGACTTCTATGATGAGCATTCTGATATCGACTCTGTTGTAACCGATAACTTCTATGCAGCTTACGAACTGACGAATGTACTGGTACAACAAGGACATCGCAGCATTGCTTATGTAGGTAATCTATACTCCACCAGCAGTATTCAAGATCGCTTCCTGGGGTATTACAAATCACTCTTGGAGCATCGCATGCCGATGAACCCTGACCTCATCCTGAATGATCGGGACGAACGCGGGACGTTCATCGAGATCGATCTGCCTGAGTCATTGCCTACAGCTTTTGTCTGCAACTGTGATCAGGTCGCTCATCTGCTTGTTCAGAAGCTGACATCGTTGGGCATTCAGGTGCCTCAGCAATGTTCTGTTGTTGGATTCGATAACGATATCTACGCCCTGCTCTCCGAACCAAAGCTGACAACAGTTGAGGTGGATGTAGAACAGATGGCGCGAACGGCTGTTCAGTCGATGCTGAAGAAGGTCGACAACCCGAACCGCAATTTCGGCCGCGTGCATGTGAAGGGCAACATCATCTATCGGGATTCCGTTAGTGCTGCGCCTGAAACTCTAGAGATGCAATCGCCAACTTCGATATAAAAGATAAAAAGTGCCTCCGGCCATAGTCATAAGAATAAACAAGCTACCTCGTCAAGAACTGCGGGGTAGCTTGTTTGCTGCTCACCATAAGTCTGAAGCTTAATAGGTAGTCTTCAGCCAATTATCCTTGGACCAGGTGAGCTTGCCTGCACCTGCGCCGTTGGAGGCCGTGAGTCGTGTACTCAGCGTGGAAGGATCATCCACCTGATAACTGTATGGGAGAGTCGTGAAGCCGTTCCAAGAGAAGGTCTTCACTACGGCTGGAATTGGCGCGAGTGGACTGCCAGAAGTATCACTGCTGCCGCGGAACAAGCTTCCATCCAGCGCGTATATCGTATCCGTTACACGGATTTTGCCCGTATATGTTGCATCTGCTGGATTGGTCTGATTGTTGCGAACCGGGAACTGCACATCCTTGATGATCGACTTCTCAACGAGAACTGCTCCGCTTTCAGTCGAGATGGCACCATTGCTGATGATATCAAATTTATACCCTTTGGATGCAATGGCAGTTGCCATTGCAGACGTAATTTTGGCTTTGGCAGCCCGCGCTGCTGTGGCATCCATGACAATGTTATAAGCATGTGCATTGCCTCCGCGCAGACGCGGCATCCGATCCTGAATATCCTTGTACAGATTATGATGTAGCGTCATGGACAGATTGGCGTTTGCGGATTCAAGGCTCGTTGAACCAACGAGATGTCCCTTTTTCTGTGGGCCAGAGATGGCGATAATGTCTGCTTTACTGAGACCCACTGCACTACTGCGCAGGTAATTGTACATCGGATAGGAAGCTTTATTGGCTTCCAGCTCATTGATCTGCTGCGTAACCCAACTGTTCGCGCTGCCGTCATCGCCCTTGAAGGTAGACCAGGAGATGGTCACACCGCTGGTTCCTTTTTTTGAATCAACGAGTCCGTCATAGGCTTTGTTAAACGTACAGTGATCAATCCATACACCGCTGCTCTCCTCCAGGGTGATGTAATCCCAGTCGTTCTTGTCGTAGTCACCTTTGGTGGATTCATCCCACTCCCAGAGCTCATCGAATTCGAGATTACGGATAATAACGTTGGAGCTTCGTTTCACGCTGATCGCAGCATGTTTGATTTTGGAGCCGTTGGCAGAGAAAATAGTGAGCCCGTTAAAACCGTCAATCGTAAGCTTACTTACGCCGGTCTGTTTCAATACAGGATGCGTCAACGCATCATTGTGTTTGGCAAAAGGTGACTTCTGCGCTGCACTCGGAATTTCGTTCCACCCTAGATTCAAGTCATTCATGATCTCCACGACTTTGACGCCGGAGTTCTTCTTCAACGCCAGTGCAAGGTCAGTCGCATTGTATACCTTCTTATACGTGGACGTGTTCGACTCACTGATGATGCCACCGCCCATGTTACCTTGGGAGAATCCCGTGAGATTGTAGTCTGCATTCCCTGCTGCCTGCACACTTGCAGGACCAGATATTAGCGTGAGCCCCAACGTTACAGCCAAGGCTGCACTGCACCAGCTTCTTAATTTTGTTTTCATCCCATTCATTCCTCCCATTTCATAAGTGATAAGGCTCGTGCCCTGCTGCCACGTTGTGTCATGAAGGACATGTCCTCACTGTATATTTTGAAAGCGATTACAACAATGATCTCTACATCACATTCAGACTATACATCTTGATGTAGCGCCAACTGTACCCGAAGCAACCTTGAATCGTACTTAGTTAACTTGAGAATTCCACATGGGTAGCTTTGATTTAGCGTTGATGGGGAATGCAAAATGAATGAAACTAAAAAGCAGGACTGCATCTGCTGCAGACCTGCTCGATTTTACATTTTTTAATTCACCTTTTGATAGAACGTGTCCAGAAGCCGCCATGGAATTGTTTCGGCTCGACCGTAATAACGAAGGCTTTGGGGTCTAACCCGAGAATCGTCTGGTAGAGCAGCTTTTGGTTTTTGCGTTTCGCCAAAATCTCCATAACCAACCTGTCCCCATCGCGCCCACTGCCTACCCATGCGGTAACGCCATATCCTTTGTCTCTCAGTGCATTCGCTACATCTCCGCCCATCTGATTACAGATCACCTTCACGGTAACATAGCCAAGCGCAATCTTCTCCTCAATCCACGCACCTAGTAACACACCAAGCCCATATCCCACCGCGTAAACAATGAGTGCAATCGTCTGATCCAGGTAACTCAGCACCAGGTTCAATCCGAGTACATAGATCACAATTTCTCCCGTACTGATCAGTGCGGCGATGTATTTCTGACCTTTAAGCGTCAATATCATACGCAGCGTGTAGGCCGATACGTAGACAATTTGAATCAGAAAAATAAAAACGAGTATTTTAAACAATTTGCATCCCTCTTTCCTAGAGCGTGTCTGAAAACTCCGAAGGACGCAGACTTTGCCGAATTTTCGTTCCAAGTCAAGAAATTTTCCGCTGGCGTGCCGGGGCACGTCAAGGGAAACTGACGCAAGCAGGGGCCGAAAAGGTGGTGAAAGATGCACTTCATTAAGTTTTGAGACACATCCTGATGATCAGACCCGTGGCTAACAGCCTAAGTTTCTGACACTACGTTGCTCATACGAGCAAGTATTTAACTCTTATCTTCATCATTGGACGTTATGGGGTTATTTTAAACGGTCTACTTTCAATCTGGACAAGTTCCAGAACTGCCATTATAAAATTGTTTACTTCGATTATCAACCCGGCAACAGACCTAGGGGCGAAAGGCTCTGTCGTTGAATATGCTGTAGCATCAGTAATCGCAGATTACAATGGGACACACCATGCAGGTAATCCATATCCATTAACGATAAATCAAAGGGGTGAGCATCCATGCAGCTATGGCAGGAGATGGAGCAGGAAGGCATGGAAGAACTCCTATTTTGTCACGACCCAGGTAGCGGGCTAAAAGCGGTGATCGCGATTCATAGCACGGCACTCGGGCCAGCACTGGGAGGATGTCGCTGCTGGACATATGCTTCAGAAGAAGCTGCCATTTGCGACGCCATCCAGCTTGCCAAAGGAATGACTTATAAATCAGCCGTATCCGGTCTGCCCTATGGCGGCGGAAAAGCCGTTGTCTGGAATATCCCTACAGCGTGGAAGGTGAGCACTTCTCCTACACAGCCTAAATCCCAAGCCAGTTCTTCGTTCCCCTTTAAGAACGTCGTGGATTCCGATTCTAGTCCCCATCAATTCACCGTTCCCAGCACCAACACAGGGCGAGCCCACATCTTCCGAGCCCTTGGACGTTTTCTTGAACGACTGAACGGTCGCTATATTACCGGTCTTGATCTAGGCACCACGTCCACTGACATGGATCAGATCCGATTGGAGACTGCCTATGTGACCGATATGACCGGATCACTGGGCGCACAGGATGACTTCACCGCTGAGATGACCGCTTACGGCGTGTACACCGGCATCGTGACCTCGCTCCGCCATCAGGGCATCGCCACATTGCAGGGCATTCCCATTGCTGTCCAGGGACTGGGCAAGGTCGGGTATGCCCTGTGCCGTCACCTGCATGCAGCCGGGGCACGGCTCATTGTGGCAGACGTTGTACCGGAACGTGTACAACGTGCCCTTGTGCAGTTCAGCGGCGCCACCTCGGCCGATCCGGCCCATATTCACGCCGCTGACTGCAAGGTGTTCGCCCCCTGTGCCCTAGGGGGCGTGTTAACCCCGGCATCGGTGGAGGAGCTGCGCTGCTCCATCGTTGCCGGGGCGGCCAATAACCAGCTTAGCCAGCGGCAACTGGTTATTGGCCAGATGCAGGCGCGCGGCATCCTGTACGCGCCTGACTATGTGCTGAATGCCGGAGGCATCATCAGCACTGCTTACGAGCTGGAAGGTGCACAGCCAGATACGATCCGCCAGAAGGTGGCGGGTATTGCGGATACGCTCTCCGCGGTCTACCGCGCCGCAGCAACAAGTGGTATATCCACTGTTGATGCAGCAGATCAACTGGCTGAAGCCAGACTGAGCGGCAATACTCCCCGTTCATAATCTAAGTGAAACACCAGCACACTGGTCATACCCCTGTCAAGTAGACAGATGAAAAAAGCTATGCTGCCAGCGCGCATCGATATTCAATCGGTGCGCGCTGTTTGAGTTTCGCTTG
>NZ_JAUSTI010000030.1 GCF_030812775.1 Paenibacillus tundrae | reverse complement strand
AATGCCTGGAACCGTGGTGTAGTTGGCCTAACATGCCTGCCTGTCACGCAGGAGATCGCGGGTTCGAATCCCGTCGGTTCCGCCATTAATCCCAAAACAAAATAAGGCTCGGTAGCTCAGTCGGTAGAGCAGAGGACTGAAAATCCTCGTGTCGGCGGTTCGATTCCGTCCCGAGCCACCATGTAATCCTGGAGGATTAGCGAAGTGGCCAAACGCATCAGACTGTAAATCTGCTCCCGTACGGGTTCGGTGGTTCGAATCCATCATCCTCCACCAGTTTTCTCATGAGTCATTAGCTCAGTTGGTAGAGCACCTGACTTTTAATCAGGGTGTCGAAGGTTCGAGCCCTTCATGACTCACCATTATATGCGCGTGTGGCGGAATTGGCAGACGCACTAGACTTAGGATCTAGCGTCTTTGACGTGGGGGTTCAAGTCCCTCCACGCGCATCCTTTATTTGCGGAAGTGGCTCAGCGGTAGAGCATCGCCTTGCCAAGGCGAGGGTCGCGGGTTCGATTCCCGTCTTCCGCTTTAATATTTGCGCCCTTAGCTCAGCTGGATAGAGCGTTTGACTACGAATCAAAAGGCCGGGAGTTCGAATCTCTCAGGGCGCGCCATTATAACTTCATATGCCGGCGTGGCGGAATGGCAGACGCGCTCGACTCAAAATCGAGTGGGAAACCGTGGAGGTTCGAGTCCTCTCGCCGGTATACATAACGGGATGTAGCTCAGCTTGGTAGAGCACCTGGTTTGGGACCAGGGGGTCGCATGTTCAAATCGTGTCATCCCGATCTTATCGTATGCGGGTGTAGTTCAATGGTAGAACTTTAGCCTTCCAAGCTAATAGCGTGGGTTCGATTCCCATCACCCGCTTCAATAGAAAAGCAAAAGAGATATGGTGTATGCCATATCTCTTTTGCTTTTTTTATGCTTCAACGAATGTAATAACATTATCCAAGTCCAATAGGAGCAATATTCAACGCACATCCTTACCGAATTTTTAATATTATAAATATAAAACGCTTACAAAAATGTCTTGCCTAAATCAGCAAGCTGTATTACCATGTGAATTAAGCGCTTAACCTTTAGAGGTAAGGCGCTTAAACTTAACGTAGATTAAGCGCTTAACCTGTAAAGGGAAGGGAGACAATTAACGAATGGGAACAATTCGACTGACGATGGCACAGGCATTACTTCGATATTTAGATCAGCAGTACATTTTGGTAGATGGTGTAGAAACTAAGTTTGTAAAAGGTGTCATCGGTATTTTTGGGCACGGGAATGTGACTGGTATTGGAGAAGCACTGGAGCGTAGCCCGGGTACGCTGCGATATATGCAAGGAAAAAATGAACAAGGCATGGTGCATACCGCCACCGCTTATGCCAAGCAGAAGAATCGTAAACAAATCTATGCCTGTACAACCTCCATTGGACCAGGTGCGCTGAACATGATCACAGCGGCGGCAACAGCAACAGTCAATCGGATTCCTGTTCTACTGCTTCCCGGTGATAATTTTGCAACGCGAGAGCCTGATCCAGTGCTGCAGCAACTGGAAGTAAGTAGTGACTATACGATCTCAGCAACCGATCCCTTCAAAGCTGTCAGCAAGTATTGGGATCGAATCGTTCGACCAGAACAATTAATGATTGCAGCAACACAAGCCATGCGAGTATTAACTGACCCAGCAGAGACAGGCGCGGTAACATTGGCACTGCCGCAGGATGTTCAGGCAGAAGCATACGATTATCCAGAATCGTTCTTTGCTCGTAAAGTACACTACTTGGATCGCCGTCCACCAGTTCAAGCTGCACTGGAACGGGCAACGGAACAGATTGCCCGCAGTAAGAAACCACTGCTCATTGCCGGTGGCGGTGTATTGTACTCTGAGGCATCCGCACAATTAGCGGAATTCGCTGAGAGATTTGGTATTCCTGTTGCCGAGACGCAAGCCGGTAAAAGTGCTATACCGTGGAACCACCCGCTAAATGTGGGTGCCATTGGGGTTACTGGCTCCCTAGCAGCCAATAGGCTTGCAAGGGAAGCGGACGTTGTAATCGGTGTGGGAACTCGGTTCTCCGATTTTACGACGGCGTCTCGCTCTGCTTTTCAGCATCCGGAAGCTACTTTCATCAACATTAATCTTAATAGCATGGATGCCGCCAAATTAGGTGGAGAAGCCATTCTAGCAGATGCACAGGAAGGTCTACAGGCACTGCAAAAAGCATTGCAGGAGCAGCAGTACCAAACAGGATATGATGCAACTGAAGTTGCTGACTTGCGAGATGAATGGATTACAGAGGTAGATCGGCTGTACAGTTTAGAACATGCAGATGGTTTGGCACAGACTACTGCCGTTGGCGTTATTAATGAAACGATTGATCCATCTTCCGTTATCGTGTGTGCAGCAGGTAGTCTACCAGGAGACTTACATCGTCTGTGGCGAGCAGCAGAGCCGAAGACATATCACATGGAGTATGGATTCTCGTGTATGGGTTATGAGGTAAGCGGTGCATTCGGAGCTGCGCTTGCTGAGCCTGATCGTGAGGTATACGCCATGGTTGGCGACGGAAGTTATCTGATGCTGCATTCTGAACTGGTGACCAGCTTACAGGAACAGAAGAAGTTCACTGTTTTATTATTTAACAACAACGGATTCCAGTGTATCCATAACCTACAGCGTGAGCATGGAAGCGACGGGTTCGGTAACGAGTTCAGGTACCGGGATTCGGAGAGCGGAAGACTCTCTGGCGATTATATGCAAATGGATTTTGTTGCTCATGCCAAGAGTATGGGAGCGAAAGCTTACAAGGCTGAAACTGCGGAGCAGTTGGAGCAGGCACTCAAGGATGCTAGAAACGAGAACGTGACTACACTCATCGAGATCTCAGTCGTGCCGGGAACGAACGCAGGTGGGTACGAGTCATGGTGGAATGTGGGTGTACCGGAGGTTTCTACAGAAGAAAAGGTAATTCATGCTCATCAGGCAATGTTAACGAATCGATCCAAAGCAAGACCCATTTAATTCAGCACTGTTCACGATACGAAGCTATAGGCTGAACGACAAAGGAGATGTAAAGAAATGAACAAGTTGCCCTTTCAGCTCGGGGTTCATCCGATTAATTGGGTTGGAGAGGACGTGAAGGAACATGGCGATGCCACAACCTGTGAGCAGATTTTAGATGACATTCAGCGTCTCGGGTTAACAGGTACGGAGATGGGACGCAAATATCCAACCGATTCTGCAACGCTACGCGAGGAATTGAATAAGCGGAACATCCGTCTTGTTTCCCAATGGAAATCTGTGTTGCTATCAGACCCAGCCTATCGTTTATCCGAGCTGGACAGTTACCGTAGACACGCGGAATTTTTACAGTCGATGGGTAGTAAGGTGATTAGTACGGCTGAGGTAGGGGGTTCGCTGCATTTTGACCCACGGCGCACACCGCATGAAAAAGAAGTATTAAGACTTAGCGAATCGGAATGGCATACATTTGCTGATGGCTTGAATGCAGCTGGAGCTATCGCTCAAGAGTATGGGCTCAAGCTCACATATCACCACCATGGCGGCACTGTGGTAGAGCAGCCAGATGAAATTGACCGTCTTATGGAGCTCACCGATCCTTCACTGGTGTACCTCCTGTACGATACGGGTCATGCCTATTACGGTGGTGCAGATCCACTTACAGTGCTTCGTAAACATTATGACCGTATAGCCTATATTCACCTGAAGGATATTCGTCCACATGTGCTTGATGAGGCAAGGGAGGCACAATCTGATTTTGTCGGTTGTATTCGTAGAGGAGTGTTTACTGTACCGGGTGACGGATGTATTGACTTTGCACCAATTCTTCAGGAATTGATCACGCGAGGATATGACGGCTGGGCGATGCTCGAAGGGGAACAAGATCCAGCAATTCATAATCCTTATGAGTATGCGAAACGCTCTCTGCAATACATGGAATCCCTAATTGGGTAGTCTACGAACTGGTTCAAAAAATAGATAAAGATACTACCGAACGATATCAAGTCAGCAGAGGTATTTAGACTTCCACCAGAGTCAATAGCGCTAGCTTTACAGAGGAATATAATGGATTTTTAGTAACTCATAGAGAGCCATAAAAACTTATTCAGAGGATTCATCAATGACTGTTAGTAAGATAGACGATTAGTACTGAGCTAACAAAGCGACCAAGACTCAATCTGATTCATTAAATATTTCCCTTAGAAAGGGGTTCAATGGTAATGACCTACGTATCCTTTCCGGTATCCAGAAAGCTAGACTTCACTGCGATTGGCCGATTATGCATCGACCTTAATGCCAACGAGATCAACCGCCCTATGGAAGAAACGATGACGTTTACGAAATATGTAGGTGGCTCTCCCGCCAATATTACGATTGGCATGTCAAGGCTTGGCATGAAGACAGCATTTATTGGCAAGATCGCAAACGATCAGATGGGACGCTTCATCCAAAGTTATCTGGAGCAGAACACCATCGACACCTCCAATGTTGTATCGGACGATACGGGGGCAGTTACAGGACTTGCATTTACAGAGATCAAAAGCCCGACCGATTGCAGCATTCTGATGTACCGGGATAACGTAGCTGATCTGAAGTTGCAGCCGCGTGAGGTGCAAGAGCAACTCATTGCAGATTCCAGCGTGCTCTTGATTTCTGGTACTGCGCTAGCTCAGAGTCCTTCTCGTGAAGCGGTATTACAGGCACTAACTTATGCGAAGAGACATGGAACAGTCATTGTGTTTGATCTAGATTACCGTCCATATACATGGTCTTCAGCAGAAGAAACAGCGGTATATTACAATTTGGCAGCGGAGAAGTGTGACATCATTTTAGGTACTCGCGAAGAGTTCGATATGATGGAAACATTTGATCATAACCCAGAGCATAACGATCAGGTAACCGCTCAGAAATGGTTCGACTTTGATGCCAAAATCGTAGTGATCAAACACGGCAAGGAAGGTTCCATTGCGTACACAAGAGAAGGGCTGTCTCACCGTGCGGATAGTTATCCAGCGCGTGTTGTCAAAACATTTGGAGCCGGAGATTCTTACGCAGCCGGATTCCTATATGGTCTGATGCAAGGATGGACGATTGAACGCAGTATGGGGTATGGTGCAGCAGCAGCCAGCATTGTCATCTCCAGTCACAGTTGTTCGGATGCAATGCCTACGGTGGAACAGGTGAATGAATATATCGCACGTTGTAATCGAGGCGAAATCACAGTGTGATCGTTGGATCGCATCATTACTCTGAAATGCAGATACGTTTACCGAGGATCATATACTAATTTATTAGTTAACTATATAAGTGCAACTGAACCTTCTTTAGTTGAACCTATATAATTTAACGGATTAACTTCACTACTGCCATTTCAGGCATAGGTAAGTTCATAGGGCACGTCTATACGAAGGGGGACTAGGTTATGACAAAAGGAACATCGGAGACATCGACAAATGTGACAATGGTACAAAACTGGATCGGGGGGACTTGGGTGACTCCAACATCTACCCGTACGGAGCCTGTTGTGAATCCAGCTACGGAAGAGATCATCGCATATGTGCCACTTTCTGAGCGAGCAGATGTAGATCAGGCTGTTGAAACAGCACGTGAGGCATTCCGATCCTGGAGTGTTACCCCGGTGCCGCGCCGTGCACGGATTTTGTTCCGTTATCAGCAGTTGCTCGTAGAACATTGGGAAGAGCTTGCAAGACTGGTCACACTGGAAAATGGTAAAAGTTACGCAGAGGCCTACGGCGAAGTTCTGCGTGGTATTGAATGCGTTGAATTCGCAGCAGGTGCCCCGAATCTCATGATGGGTAAACAATTACCTGACATCGCCACCGGACTGGAGTCAGGTATGTACCGGTACCCTGTAGGCGTAATTGGCGGGATTACTCCATTCAACTTCCCGATGATGGTACCGTGCTGGATGTTCCCGCTAGCTATCGCCTGCGGAAATACATTTGTCCTGAAGCCATCGGAGCGTACACCTCTGCTGGCAGGGCGCTTGGCAGAGCTATTCAAGGAAGCTGGACTACCGGATGGTGTGCTTAATATCGTTCACGGTGCACATGATGTCGTGAACGGATTGCTTGAGCATAAGCAGATTCAAGCGATCTCTTTTGTCGGATCACAGCCTGTGGCTGAATACATCTATAAAACTGCTTCCGCTCATGGTAAACGGGTACAGGCACTAGCTGGTGCTAAAAACCACTCTATCGTTATGCCAGATGCTGACCTTGACCTCACGGTGAAAGAGATTACTAGCGCGGCGTTTGGCTCGGCGGGAGAGCGCTGTATGGCGTGTTCAGTGGTTGTGGCTGTAGGCGATGTTGCAGACACACTTGTAGAGAAGCTGGTGGAAGCAGCAGATCGAATTACCATTGGTAATGGTCTGGATGAGGGAGTGTTCTTAGGCCCAGTCATTCGCGCGGGACATAAAGAACGTACACTGGGTTATATCGAGGCCGGAGAGCAAGAAGGAGCGGCATTGATTCGGGACGGACGTAAGGATAAGGCGAGCGGGGAAGCAGGCTACTTTGTAGGACCAACCGTATTCGATAAAGTAGATAGCACGATGAAAATCTGGAAAGATGAAATTTTTGCTCCGGTTCTTGCCGTAGCGAGAGTGGAGACGTTGGAGGAAGCGGTGGAGCTGGCAAACCGTTCTGATTTTGCTAACGGAGCGTGCTTGTTCACACGTAGCGGAGCTCACATGCGGCAATTCCGTGAAACCATTGATGCGGGTATGCTGGGCATTAACCTAGGCGTGCCAGCGCCGATGGCATTCTTCCCATTTTCCGGCTGGAAGAAATCATTCTATGGGGATCTTCATGCCAACGGGGCAGACGGCGTCGAGTTTTATACGCGCAAAAAGATGGTCACGGCTCGTTGGTAAGCAACGGGTGATCATCTGATCATAATGAAGCCGAAGTAAGTCATGGGAGACAGGATATGCATACAGGGAGGTAGCGGGATGGGCAAGGACAAGGTGAGAGTGGGTATTATTGGCGCAGGACGAATTGGTAAAATTCATGCCGACAATTTGTTGTGCAATCCTCATGTGCAGATCGTGGGAATAAGTGATCTATTTGCAGGGCCAGAGCTGGAAGCTTGGGCATCAATGCGTGGTATCTCAGTGGTAACAACGAACAGTACAGAGCTTATTGAACACCCTGATGTGGATGCTGTATTGATCTGTTCATCAACAGACACTCATGTGCCACTTATTGAATTAGCGGCGCAAGCAGGTAAGCATATTTTTTGTGAGAAACCAGTGAGTATGGATCTTCATCAGACAGAGGCAGCAGTAGCGGCTGTTCAGCAGGCAGGAGTGAAGCTACAGATCGGATTCAATCGCCGCTTTGATCATAATTTCAGACAGGTGCGCGCACATGTACAGGATGGATCCATCGGAGAACCTCATATTATCAAGATTACCTCTCGTGACCCTAGCCCGCCGCCTGCGGAGTATATCCGGGTATCCGGTGGGATTTTCATGGATATGATGATTCATGATTTTGATATGGCTCGTTATCTCTCAGGCAGTGAAGTAGAGGAAGTGTATGCTCAAGGCAATGTGCTGGTGGACCCCGTATTTGCTGAATATGGAGATGTGGATACCGCGATTGTGACGATGAATTTTGCTAATGGAGCCATTGGTGTTATTGATAATAGCCGCCGTGCGGTATACGGATATGACCAACGTGTGGAAGTGTTTGGATCAATGGGTAGCACTGCGGCTGCCAACGATCATCCGAATACAGTAGAGCTTAGCACAGCCACGGGTTTGCTGCGGGACAAACCACTCCACTTTTTCCTTGAACGTTACAATGAAGCGTATGTACAAGAAACAGCGCTGTTTATAGAGGCTATTCTGAAGGATACACCTGTGATCGTGGATGGTCATGATGCGGTTCAGGCAGAGCGGATTGCATATGCGGCTCGGATGTCACTCCAACAGGGAAGACCGATCAAGCTTCGTGAGGTAACGAGTGTATCAGTGGATTCGCAGACGGCTGTTCAATCTTAAGCAAACAAGTTAACTGCTATCGCTTTTTGTTCTAAAATTGCAATTCGAGAGGAGTCGGTAACCACATGTCAGAGCGCATAGTGAAGCCCGAATTCAAACCAGCAGAGGATGGAACACTCTTATCCGTTACACCAGAGTCGGCCGGCTGGGAATACGTAGGATTTCAGGTGGTACAACTGGAGGAGAATCAGACATGGGTGCGTGAGAGCGAGGATCAGGAGCTGTGTATCGTTCTTCTTAGCGGACTTGCGAATGTGAGTACACAGAAGAACACGTGGGAGAATATTGGACGTAGAATGAGTGTTTTTGAGAAAATCCCTCCGTATTCTGTGTATGTTCCGAGTTCAGATCAAGTACAGGTTACTGCACTTACCAAGCTTGAAATTGCTATTTGTGCAGCGCCTGGTAAAGGAAGTTACCCAGCACGTCTGATTACACCTGAGGATGTTGGCGTTGAGACACGAGGGTACGGTAATCTGGAGCGGCAGATCCATAACATTTTGCCAGAGCAGAAGGAAGCCGACAGTTTGCTTGTAGTAGAAGTGTTTACACCGGATGGACACTGGTCAAGTTATCCTCCACACAAACATGATCGGGATGCACTACCAGATGAGTCATTGCTGGAGGAGACATATTATTTCCGTGTAGAGCCCCAGCAAGGCTTCGCTATTCAACGGATCTATACTGATGATCGTTCTGTGGATGAAACGCTCGCCGTCAACAATGGCGAAGTGGTGCTTGTCCCGTGCGGATACCATCCGGTAGGTGCTCCTCCAGGGTACGAGGTGTATTATCTGAATGTGATGGCTGGACCAACGCGGACATGGAAATTCCATAACGATCCTGACCATGATTGGCTGATGAACAAAAGATAGACTCCTTCAGAGTCCTTAACATGCTGGACTTGTCTTATGCACGGGAAGAACCTACAGTTGGTTGCTTATGCGGACATCCCCCTGCATAATAAGAAGAAACGATTACCTATGTATAATGAACTTTATATGTAGTACAAATGGGGATATAACATTGAAAGCAACCATTTATGATATAGCACGTGAAGCGGGTGTATCGATAGCAACGGTGTCGCAGGTCATTAACGGCAAAGGGAAAATTAGTGAAAAGCGCCGCGCCGAGATCATGGAGATTATGGAACGTCTGCACTATCAACCAAGTGCCATTGCTGCCGCACTTACTGGCAAACAGACGTATACCTTGGGGCTGCTCGTTCCCGATATTTCGAATCCGTATTTTGCCGAGCTGGCTCGGGCGGTGGAGGATCGGAGTCGCAAGCTCGGATATAGCGTCGTGATCTGCAGTACAGATAACAAGGACGAGCGGGTAGAGCGCTATCTGAATTTGTTACAGCAAAAAAGAGTCGATGGCATGATGATCGGAACGGGGATCGATAATGCAGATATATTGGCACCACTGCTGCAACAATCGATTCCTGTTGCACTGATCGCAAGGCAGATGCCAACGCTATCTGTGCACACAGTCGCTATTGATGACCGTTTAGGCGGTGCGCTGGCAGCGCAACACCTACTGGAACTAGGACATACCCATCTTGCTGTATTATCTGAGCCGTTCAAGGTGAGCAGTAGTCAAGAACGCATCCGAGGTTTCCGCGAGCAGCTGCAGCAAGCAGGTCACACGCTTGCACCGGAACGAATTAGAGCTTCTTCTGCTGACTTGCACGCGGCCAAACAGGAAGTGCTTCAACTCCTTAGCGATATCGAGCGTCCAACAGGTCTATTCTGCTGTAATGACATACAGGCGATCGGTGCGCTACAGGCAGCGAAGGAACTAGGTCTACGTGTGCCAGAAGATGTGTCGATCATTGGTTTTGATAATACGATTCTGGCGTCAGTGACGAGCCCGCCGCTCACAACGATTGCTCAGCCTATTGAAGAGCTTGGTCGTCATGCAGTGGATATTCTCATTGAAGAGTTGAAGGATCACAACAAGCAGCCACAGCAGAAAGTGTTGAAGCCTGAATTGGTGATACGGGAGTCGACAGGACCTAGGGTTGAACGCTAACAGGAGCAGCTCGCATATCGTTATGCCGCTGCTCCTGATCTCAATCAGAACAATACTGGAGCACAAAATAAATAAGCCGTATGATTCCCTAGTGGGAGACGCGGCTTATTTATCATTCTAAGCGTTTCATTCGTGTCTATCGTTCAGTGAGCAGTGGGCGAAGCAGATTTGAGAAATTGCTTATTCAAGGACAAACAACTTCGTTTATCACTACTGAAATACTTCGAAGAAGGTACGCATTGTCCTAATTTGAACGTTTCCGTTTAAATTTTGAACTTTTTCACTTCCTGGAATAATGTGTTGGCATGCTGCGAGAGTTCATTAGCACGCTTCGATATATTGGTCGTGTAATTCACCTGTTCTTGTGTTGAGGAGGCAACTTCCTCAGTGGAAGCTGCACTTTCCTCCGACATGGCTGCTACGCTGGAGATGATCTCAGCAATCTTGCCTGCATTGCCATCCAGTTCTGTCGTGGCAGAGGATACGAGTCCTAACTGGCTGTCGATACCATCAATGGATTGCTTAATCCGTGTGAATGACTCCCGCATCTCATGCACGGCAGCGACTTGCTGATCAATGCCACCTTCAGCAGAGACCACCTCATGTACGCTTTGGCGACTGGCCGCCTGAATTTCATCCAGCAATACGATGATATCCTGGGCAGAACTTGAAGATTGTTCAGCGAGCTTCCGGACTTCTTCGGCTACGACGGCGAACCCACGTCCATGTTCACCTGCTCTAGCTGCTTCAATTGAAGCGTTCAAGGCAAGCAGATTGGTCTGTGAGGCAATGCCACGAATCATATCGACAATGCCTTCGATCTTCTGAGACTTGTCTGCCAGCAGTGTGATGGACTCTCCCACACGGTCAATAGACTTGCGATTATCGCCTGCAAGCTCGACCTGATGGTCAACGGCCTGAATCCCTACTTGCATAGCTTCACTCGCTTCACGCATCATGTTGACGGATTGCTCTACACTGCGGTGAATACCGCTAACGTTATCACTCATCTCCGACAGACGACTGGAGCCATCGTAGACAGATTCGGCTTGCTGGCTAGACCCTTGAGCTAGTTCATCTGTGGCAATGGAGATTTGCTCTGCTATGCGCTTCGTATTGTTCGTATGGTCTTGCATCTCACCAGAAATACGCTGTACCTGATCCGCGGAAGAGGTCACCTGTTGAAGCAGCGTACTCAGCTGATCTGACATCTGATTAAATGCCGTGCCCAGCTCGGCAAATTCATCTCTGCCCTTGATGTTCACTCGGCTGGTAAAATCACCACTCGACATTTGCTGGGATGTACCATGAAGGCTTCTCAGAGGCTTAATGAAGAGTGTGGCAATCCAATACGATGCAGCCATCACAACAAGCAGTGTAATTCCGATAATCAGAATATAATTATTACGTAAGGAGTAATACTCGGCATAAGCGAGCTTTTCGGAAATTACTGCACCAATCACCCAGCCTGTACTCGGAATCTGCTGATAGAACAATGAATAGTTCTCATCGTTGTAACGGAAAAGCTTCTGTCCTGAAGGGTTGGCTTGCATATCAGCCAATAACGGCTGGAGTTCTGGATCGTCCGCAGCAGATGTATTCACGAGCTTCTCATCAGGGTGAGCTAGGAGCTGTCCTTTTTTATCAATTAAGAAGGTGTATCCTAGTCCATCTAGGTTGATCTTACTCACCGTGTCGGTAAGGGTGGAGAGAAGCAGATCGGCTGCCGCAATCCCTTGTAATTGCCCTTCCTTATTCTGGACAGGCATGGCGATGGACACGGCATATTGATTAGTCACCATATCTAGGTAAGGATCGGAGAATGTTAATTGGTTAGCCTGCTTGGCTTCCATGTACCATGGTCGTTTTCGGGGATCGTAATCAGGATCAGGCACCCAGCCGGAGCCATTAAGAAACTCGCCAGTTTGTTCTGCACCAAAATAGAGATCCGAGAGGCTTTCTTTATTGCTACCAAGCTTCATAATATGAAAATAATCTGCATTGAGCTGCCCCTCGGGTACACCCTCCTGAATGATGAACGACAGTGTTTCAACCACTTTAGCGTTACTGCTAATCCATCCATTCAAATCGTTGGCTGATGAGGTGATTAGTCCATTTAATTTAGTGTCCACATGTAACGTTGCTTGCTTCTTGGTTTGAATCAAGCCCAGAGCTGCAAGCGGAACTGCTGTGATTAATACGGCGGCGAGAAACATCATCATTAATTTTGGTTTGAGCTTCATTCCCATTCCCCCCAAGCATCCGGTTCTATTTCTTGTGTTTGAATGAAACTTTAAGACTTATAACTTAGATAATATATCGTCAAAATGAAGCAGATATTTAGTATGGAGAAATATTAAATTTTAAATTTTTTAACTTCGTTAAATAACGTGTTGGCATGATTCGTTAATTCTCTAGAGCGTTCTGAAATGGTTGTAATGTAATTGAACTGTTCTTGAGTCGAAGAAGCGACTTCCTCTGTGGAAGCAGCACTCTGTTCAGACATCGCGGCAACACTGGAGATTACCTCGGCAATTTTCCCCGCATTGCTGTCGAGTTCAGAGGTCGCTGTGGAAACCTGTCTCACCTGATGGTCAATGCCATCGACCGATTGTTTAATTCGTGCAAATACATTCCGCATGTCATGAACGGAAGCAACTTGTTGCTGGGTGACATGTTCGGCAGACGTTACTTCATCGACGCTTTGACTGCTCGCAGCCTGAATTTCACTTAGCAGCACAATAATTGAATCAACAGACTGGGAAGATTGCTCCGCTAGTTTGCGTACCTCACCCGCAACTACAGCAAACCCACGTCCATGTTCTCCCGCTCGAGCAGCTTCAATGGAGGCATTCAGAGCGAGCAAGTTCGTCTGAGCCGAAATATCACGGATCATGCTGGCGATATCTTCAATTTTGCGAGATTTATCTGCCAATAAGTGAATGGATTCTCCGACCTGTTGAATAGATTTACGGTTATCTTCTGCGAGATGTACTTGATGGTCTACGGCTTGTAATCCTGCATGCATGGCGTCTGTTGCCTCCTGCATCATAGCTACCGACTGCTCGATACTGCCATTAATGCCGTTAACGGTGTGGCTCATTTCGGTTAGTCGGTTAGAGCCTTCATAGACAGACTCTGCCTGGCTGCTTGATCCTTGAGCGAGCTCGTCTGTAGCGATGGATATCTGTTCAGCAATACGCTGGGTATTCTCGGTATGATTCTCCATATCATGTGA
Organism: Paenibacillus tundrae; assembly: GCF_030812775.1. Classification (GTDB taxonomy): domain Bacteria; phylum Bacillota; class Bacilli; order Paenibacillales; family Paenibacillaceae; genus Paenibacillus; species Paenibacillus tundrae_A. Next base: position 20,098 of record NZ_JAUSTI010000030.1, on the reverse strand, counting down.
AATGTCCTGAACCCGATCTGCAGACTGCTGTACCTGTTGTAACAACTGGCTGAGCTGATCAGACATTGAATTAAAGGCCACTCCAAGCTCGGCGAATTCATCTTTTCCTTTGGAGGGAACACGACCTGTGAAATCACCTTCAGACATTTGAGCAGACATGAGCTGGAGTCGTTTCAGAGGTTTGATTAAACGAGCGGCAACACCATATGCTCCTGCCAAAACAACGACCAACGTAACCGTAATAATGAGAATATATTGGTTGCGTAATTGATAATATTCAGCATAAGCGAGTTTTTCAGAAATGACTGAACCGACAATCCAACCTGTACTTGGAATCTGTTTGAAGTATAAGAGCAGGTTCTCTCCGTTATATTGGAAAGACTTCTGACCTGCTGGATTAGCTAACATCTCTGATAGTAATGGTCCCAATTCAGCGTTGTCCGCAGCGGAAGTGCTTGCGATCTCAGCTTGTGGATGAGCCAAGATGACGCCATTTTTATCAAGCATAAAGGTGTAGCCTAACCCACCCAGATCAATCTGATTGACCGCATCGGTTAGTTTAGAGAGCAAAATATCAGAAGCTACAACGCCCTGTAGCGCACCATTCTCTGTTTTTACAGGCATGGCGATGGACACCGTGAATTGTTTAGATTTGTTATCGATGTATGGATCGGTAAAGATCAGCTTGTCGGCTGCTACAGCTTCTTGGTACCAGGAACGTTCTCTGGGATCATAATCTGCTGCTTGGACGAAATCAGAACCGTTTATAAACTGACCATCCTCGTTACCGTAATATAAATCCTCTATATTGTTCTGGTTGGTGCCCTGGTACATGATGGACAAATAATCCTCATTCACATCAGAAGCTGGTACAGCTTCTTGGAATACGAGCCCTAGTGTTTCAACTAATTTTTCATTGCCATGTAACCAACCGTCCAACTGAAATGTTGCGGCAGATACCAATCCGTCTAGTTTGTTGTTCACACTTTGCGTGGCTTGTTTGCTTGACTGATACAGACCCAGTGGTGCGAGCGCACCTGCAGTGACAAGGACGGTGATCAAGAAGGCCAACATCAATTTAAGTTTTAATTTCATACGTTACTTCTCCCCCTAGATGTCATAAATGTGTTAGCATGGTTAAAAGCTTATGAAGTATATCGTCATATAAATTTTAAATTTTAGAGATAACATTCCTGAATGCGATTTCAATTGAAAATAATGAATAACTTTCGTATAGAATCAACGTTATTTACATAGATGGAGAAAAGTAGAGCCTTTTTTTAAGAGTTTAAGAGTTTAAGGGTCTAAGAAGTTAGGTGAAAAAGGGGAGTGAGTATCATTAAAAAGTGGGGATACATCTTATCTGCGTGTTTTGTTGCGCTCTTAATTCTGCTTAATCCCTCGCGAGAACAAGAATTAGAAGACCACACACCTCCCACTCCTGAGGTTGAGATTGTAATGGATTCTCTTAGTGATGCAGCCTTCCATTGGGAAATGACAAGCTTGTCCCCTGAACAATTCCATTCTAGATATCTGGAACTTACAGGAGAGGATTTTTCTCAGCTTAAGGGGCAACCTGCTTCTTACTTCTCCAATATCTACCATGCTGAATATACTGCACGTGTCGATCTAGGAGCTGGTGTCGATGTGCAAACCGGGTTTCTTGCAGAGATTGAAGAAGTTCGAGATGGATCTGAGATACAGAGGGAGTTTCGACAGGTGTATGAAAATACTAGTTATTTGACTCCGGAGGATGCCGATTCGACTAAACTTGTACAGAATTATGTGATGGTGACTAAGCATGATCAATCCCATGTACAGGTCAATTTTAGTGCTTCTGCCGATTGGTTGAGCAGTGAAGATCAGCATGATCATGAATTAGGCGTGTTATCAGATGAGGAGCTTCGGCAACAGCTTTGGTATCCCATGAATTCTGCAGAAGGATCTGAAAAGGGATTTCGCAGATATTTCAGTGGATCAGGTTGGGTAAAGCTCTAGCCATCCATGTTAAAGGATTTTATCGAATTTTAATGGGAGGGGTGCTTCGCTATCATATGAAAAATAGAACGATGTATATTCTAGCTATAGTTACGGTTGTTGTAGTTGCCGCTATTGCGTTTCCGTTATATGTGAAGAGTCAGCATACTACGTTTCGTGCAGAGGTAACCGATCATATAACCATGCTTGATAAGATTGAGACATTGCAGATACGTAAGATTACCAGAATCTCGTCCGCTGAGGAAGAAGAAGTTCGACTTGAAGATCCGAAGCAGATCCAGAATGTATTGAAGCTATTCAGAGATATTGAACTCAAGAAAGTAAAAGAGGCGCGCCCTCTCAATGATCTGCCTTACTACGAAATACGTATTGTGATAAATAAGGAGGGCCGATTTACAGAACATTTCGGGGTTTGGGTCTATAGTGAAAATACAATATCTACTTATAATGGTGCTGCAACAAGGGATGCCTTTGGGGATTTTGAAATTACCAATGAATTCAACTTTAATGAACTTGAACGTATTTTTAATAAGTTAAAGGAGGATGCTGCATGACTGATATTGTCGTTCGACCCATTGATGAGCGAGATGTTCCATTTTTATGGGAAATGTTATATGCATCCTTGCACACTAAAGAGGGTGAAGAGCCTTTTGAACGGGATATCATAAATCAGCCTGAACTATCAAAATATGTAGAGGGATGGGGAAGAGAAGGCGACTTTGGATTTGTGGCTGTGGCTACCCACGAGGGGCAGGACAGAAGACTAGGCTCTATCACACTAAGGTTCTTCGATGAACAAAATGCAGGATTCGGCTACGTCAATGCGGAGACACCAGAAATGGGAATGGCAATCATTGAAGAAGCACGCGGACAAGGTGTGGGTACACGCTTAATTCAAGCTGCATTGGAGGAAGCGAAGCAAAGAGGAATTGCGACCGTATCACTTAGTGTTGATCCAGATAACGAAGCGATTCGATTGTATCGTCGATTCGGATTTGTCAAAGTAGGCATGTGTGACACATCGGTCACGATGGTGTGCACTATACATTAAGAGAGCGTGGATCCCAATTTAGAATTACAAATGAAATAAATATTGGATTTTCACTGGAAGTTCAGGGTGTGCCTATAGGTGAGAAAGAACAGGGGGAATTCTGAACAGAACAGAGCGGAACAGAGCAGAAAAGGCACTTCCATCAGGAAGTGCCTTTTTATATGCAGCTTAGATTGGAATGCTCGTGAAACATAAGTCAAAAGCATCGATTGATTATTTTCGCAAAAAGGCCAATGCTTCATCATACGTTTCCCATTGAAACTCGGTTTGATGATTGGAATCTTTGGAGATTCGATTCAATTGCATTTTGGCTATGGCTCCGCCTACGGCCACACTGGCGCGTTTCATGCCCAATTGCGTAAGCATTTTCTGGTGCTCTACAATTTTTTCTTTGGTATCTTGGGGGAAAGCCTTCATATTACGCATATCGACCAACACATCGAATGAATCCCCTAGTGAATTACTCAGTTGTTGAATTTGTATATTCGCCTCTTCCACTTGTTCTGGCGTTACAATTCCGTCCCAAATAATCTCCAAAATGGGTGTGTCTGAATCTAAAAGTCTAACGGACATTTAGGCAACTCCTCAGTCATAAAATGTATGTAAATGTGAGTCTATTTACCTATTAATTATACCTATTTTTAGCATGAATGAAAACTACAATTAGCTTTTTGTGATACTTATGGACTATTTAGTGGTATGCATGGGTTAGTCTGGGAACATGCAGCTACATGAGAAAAGGTTAAATTAGATACCAAAAAAGCTGCCATATCTATAAACGACATAGGCAGCTTATGGTGATGTAACATCTGGCATTGCGTATCTATCGCTAGTAATAGACTAATAACCTATTTTGAGACTATGACCTTCTGTAGCTATTCCTTCCGAACGAGTGATAGGCAGCTTCTGTTCTGCTGTGAACCCAAGTGTCTCCCCGTCGTGCAACGTGACATCATTCTCAATGACATAAGTTGTAGTCATAAACATCATCTCATACACATCACTTAATGCTTCAGCAGATTGGGTAATCTCCATCTCGTCTTTCCCAAATCTACGTAAACCGTATGTATAAGCTGAGGCACCTTGAGCATCTTGGAATAAACCAATATACACCCACAGCGATACAGGGAGCTCGTCCTCCTTCAGCCAACGACTGATCTCTACGTATTGACTTGCTTCCACAACAAGTGGTGCAAGATATATGGCGAGTGTATGATCCAATTGTAGCAGTGCGCTGGCTGTCTTGGTGAACAGAATATGTCCTTGAATCGCATCGGTTGCATTCAGAACAGACACTATAATTTGCGATTGATGTCGGGAAGTCACTTGTTCCGCTTCTCGCCAAAGTATATTTAGTTTGGCATTCTCCTCGACTTCACGATCAGGCACAGGAGCAGCTATATGAGCACATACCACTTGCATACCGTTCACTTCAAAAAATAAATTGCCTTCTTCCGGTTGCTCATCAATGTCTATGTCCCATTCCTGTTTCATCTTATGGATGAAGACATTCAAATCACATTCCTCACGTTCTAACAGAACGAATCCAACGATGGTTTCATATTGCGGAGTGGACGTTGAAACCTCATCTACCTGCACAGTTTCCTTTTTACGACGTCGAAGTTTATCAAACAATCCCATGAGACGTTCTCCTTTCAACCAATCACAGTAATTGACATAAGCTCTATGTCATTACCTTACCATAACATATGGGGAGAATGTAATAATCCGAGATGTCATGATAACGCATGTGATTAGAGGAACAGGACGAGAAGCAATGCAATAATGGCAGGCAAGCCTTGTTTAATGATAATCGAACGGGAGGAAGTTGCTCCTCCATAAATAGCGGCAATAACCACGCAGACTAAGAAGAAAATTTGGATATGCTGTCCAACAGTTGAGTCTGGATATAACAGTCCCCAGATCAGACCCGCAGCGAGGAATCCGTTATACAGACCTTGATTAGCCGCAAGAGACTTGGTGGACTTAGCAAATTCAGAAGTGGTACCAAATGTTTTCATCGTACGTGGGCTTGTCCACATAAACATCTCCATTACGAGGATATACAAATGTTCAATAGCAACAAGAGCTACAAAAATCGTACTGATCACGAAAAAACACCTTGCTTTCTCATATGTATTGGATTACTTGTATACCAGTATAAAGCTTTCTTTTATAAACGGGAAGTACAAATTTAATTTTGTGCAATTAAATTGTGTATATACATATTATTCTTCATAATAAGTGAGATATGTGGTTCACTATTCGAGGGTAGAATCAATTTTTTGAATGGTTATTTACGTAATCTTCGGGCGTACTACCTATGATCGACTTGAAGTCTTTGATAAAATGCGATTGGTCATGATACCCCAGGTTCTGAGAAAGTTGAATTAGATCATAGTGAGAACCTTGTTCGATAGATTCAGCCGCATTTTGCAGACGGTACAGTTTAATTACTGCTTTGGGACTTATCCCTACATACTTATTAAATAGTCGCTGGAGTTGTCTTGTATGGATATTCCAAAAGGCAGCTAAGTCATCTACCCTCAGCATATCGCGGTTTAGTTCAATCTGCGAAACAATCTCGCCAACGAATTGGGCTTTAGCATCCTCGGCAGGTAGATGTTCGCAGAGAAGCTGGTCCATATAGCTAACTTTTTCCGCATCGGTCTTCATTCCAAGCAGGTAATCTTCCAGTTCGTCTGAAGTAACGTGGAGGATTTGTCCAACATGCAAGGGATTGCCATGCAGTGCAGATATAGGTGTACGGAGATAAGGATAACAACCGCCAGGTTTGAACTTTACGCCAAACACACTGCCTTTTTCCTTAATCATGTAAGTGAACTTGCGCTTAGAAGGACCGTAGAAAAAAGTATTACCGTGTTCTACTATGAGATTCACACAAGGATTAGGAACGATATGCTGCGAATAAGGCTGCTTCCCAGTAAGATCCCAGGACACAATCCAGAAGTGCTTCACCCAGGAACGTAATGCTTCAGAAGGCGCATAACGATTCAACTGATATGTGGCGTCAATCTCATCAAATTTCAGTATACCCATGCTAGCTCTCTTCATATCATTCGCGGATTGCATCATGTGTTCCCCCATTATCATCATATGGATCATTCCTGTTATTCTGGTAAGTGTAGTGTAGCTGATCTTTATACCAAGTACGAAAGTTTGCTGTTGTATCCAAAAAACGACTACAGATGTAATCTGTAGTCGTTAAATATTGTAGTTTTAATGATATGTCATATTCTAGAACAGGAATGGATCTGTCTAATCAAACCTGTCTCAACAACTTATGAATGATCTCAGTTGCTGCTACATTAGTTGGATCTAGCTCAATAGACTTCTGATAATGTTCTATAGCCTGATCACGTTTCCCAGCTACGGCGTACATTTCCCCTAAACTATCATGAAGATTCGATGATTCTGGAAACAGTCGAATGGCGATCTCCAGAATACGCAGTCCTTCACCCGGTCTCCCACTTCGCAGCAGCATATACGCAAAAGCGTTGAATTCACCTTCATAGACCACATAGTTATCTATAGAAGGAAGTGCGACGTCAACATAATATTGATAGGCTTCTTCGACCCCATCCCGCAAGGCGATACCTGCCAAGGCATGGGCAAGGGATTGTGGAATGGTCACTCTCTCATTCACACCGAGCAAGATATCGAGCAATGTCTCACTTACGATGTTTAAACCGATATAATCGGCATTCATCAAGATCGTCAATGCAATACCCTCGTGGGGAAGAAGCACCAAGAGACTACGAAAACCCGTGTCCCTTCCCATATGAGCAGCCGTCCGATACCCTTTATACTCACCTGTAAACCAGCCAAGTCCCATGGTGTTCAACCAGTTGCCATAGCCGGTGAATGTCTCAGAACCCCACATGGCATAGTAGTTCTCTTCATGAAGTAGAGGAGAGGTATGATCTGCATGTAGACCTTGTAGCTGCTTAACTGCATAGGCACATAGATCTGTGGCACTCGCATATAAGGTGGAACTTGGTGCATGGGCTCGATGGTAAGGAAAGGTGAGGCTAACCTCGGGTCCATAACCTTCGAATAATCCCAGAATATGCGGATCAGCGAGAAGGTCTGCGGGCACCTCTTGTTTGAGAAATGAGCTATGCATCATAGAGCAGGGTAACAGGATATGGCTCTTCATGTAGGATTCAAAGTCCATACCGCTAACCTTGGCAATAATATCTCCCAAAATCTCATAGCCAATATTGCTATAAAAGAATGCTTCCCCTGGCTTACTACGCAGAGTACAATTGCCAATGCTCTTCACATAGCGTTCGAGGCTCCCTTCATCATACTCAGGGCGATCCCATCCAAAATCCTCTTCATCAGGTAAGCCTGATGTATGATTCAGCAGATGTCTCACGGTGATTAGCTGGTAGAGCTCATCTTCCAGGTTAAAGTAGGGTAAATATTCCGTTACATGCCCGTCTAGCTGCAGCAATCCTTGTTCCGCAAGCTGCATAATCGCTGTGGCGACCAACGTTTTGGATACAGAGGCAGTGTGAAAGAGCGTGTGCTCTGTAACTGGCAATCCACTTTCCATATTCATGGTGCCAAAGCCATGAGTATAGATGGTTTGGTTACGATAGACGATGCCTACCGCCAATCCTGGAACAGGCTCGTCTTTCCAAAATGCGGACAATGCATTGTGCACTTGATCTATTTTTCGCTGAATATCGCTCATGAGATCCTCCAATAGGTTATATGAAATTTTCAAAAAGCAAACCTGATTGAGTTAGCATGAGTTATACCAACGGGTTCACGTCCTTTATATTCATCTGCATCCCAATATACCATAGAAGAATATGGATAACGATACTTTTTTAGCAAAAGATAAACGTATGATTAAATTGACTTGGTAAACCACTTCTTAAAGGTAAACTAACCTATAGTCTTGTCGTGTTTTTACAATACACCTTTAGGGTATAACGATAGGATAGTCATGTAAGTAACTCGCTTGTACATCAATTACATAAGGGGAGTGGATTGTGTGGAGCTGAAGTATGAGTTTTATATCAATGCTGGACTAGAAGAGGTGTGGAGTGCCCTAATCTCTCCAGATGGTACACGTAGCAGCTTCTTTGGCAGTGAACTTCGTTCAAACTTTCAGCCAGGGCAGCCCTTTGCCTATGTTGGGCCGGGGAACGATGGGCAAGAGACTGTTCATGTGTATGGACAGATTTTGGAGTTCGAACCCTTGTCTACATTGAGTTATCTCGAACATCCCGGACCATCCTATCATGCGAATCATGAGGAGCTACAATCCAGAGTGTCCTTCCAACTAGAGACTGTCGGGGAATGCACGAAGCTGACATTAATTAATGATCAGTTCACAGAGAATCATCCGTCATTTGCGAATGCACAGCAGAGCTGGTGGATGATCTTGAGCAGCATTAAGAGCTGGGTAGAGACAGGAAAGACTCTTCAGTTTGGTTGGTAATGGATAGAACATTGGGAATGGATGCCAGTCATACGTATAGTCAAAAAAAATAAAACCCATTAAGCGCCGATGTGGCGCTTATTTTTATTGTATTTACGAAAAAGGAGGTGTAATCTGAACTCATGTCAAAGCATGTCGAATTATAGGTGTAAAACTGTAGAGGAGAATGATTCGGCGTCGTTGCAGGGGAAGTACGTAAGCTGGCAGATCATAGCTCTGATGCAACCGTTAATATTGAAGACAGCATGCATGCAATGAAGACACTTATTGATCAGATTCTGGAGCATATTGGTAACATGTCTACCCTGACACAGAACCAGGCTGCCCTTACACAACAAGTGAATGCCTCCATGGATGAGATCAACACGATGTCCCAGGACTTAGTGAATTTCTCACGCAACTTGTAAGACGAACGAACAGGTTGTGTCCTCCGCTCCGTGTGGAGGAAATCTTTACAAAAACAGCCGTTTCTCTGTAATAGAGAAACGGCTGTTTAGCATCAATATTGATGGTCTTTATATAAAGGGACTTATAGACTTTTATACTTGTTGAACTTTGATCAGGTTAGTGTTACCGGACTGACCGATCGGAACACCAGCGGACAATACAATGATGTCGCCTTTTTCAATGTAACCTGTTTTGATTGCATTACGTGTAGCGGATTCGAACATTTCGTCCGTTGTAGTAACCTTATCTCCCATAACTGGTACAACACCGGAGAGCAAGCAAATTTTTGCAAGCACTTCTTCATGCTGAGTAACCGCAATGATTGGAGCTTTCGGACGATATTTGGAGATCATACGCGCTGTGAAGCCACTTTCAGTTGAAGTGATGATCGCTTTGGCATTGAGTACGAGTGAAGAACTTACAGCTCCTTGACTAATAACCTCAGTAATATCAGCGACTTGCTGTGCGGATTTTTGAGCAAATTGTTCTTTGTAATCAATCATCGTTTCTGCACGACGTGCAACTGCTGCCATCGTACGAACCGATTGCACTGGATATTTACCTGCAGCGGATTCACCAGACAACATGACAACGTCAGCACCTTGAAGTACAGCATTAGCTACGTCACTTACTTCTGAACGAGTTGGACGTGGGTTCACTTGCATAGACTCCAGCATGTGAGTTGCAACGATAACCGGTTTACCTGCACGATTACATTTATCGATCATTTCTTTTTGCATCATTGGTACGTCTTCAATCGGTACTTCTACCCCAAGGTCACCACGAGCAACCATGATACCGTCAGAAGCTTCAATGATATCGTCTAAGTTAGTCATACCTTCTTGGTTCTCGATTTTGGAGATGATCTGTACGTGATCTGCACCGCGCTCTTTCAAGATGCTGCGAATCTCACGGATGTCATCGCCTTTACGTACAAATGAAGCTGCAATGATCTCGATGTTGTTCTCGATACCGAAACCAATGTGCATCACGTCACGCTCAGTAACACCTGGAAGTGTCGTTTTGATTCCTGGCAAGTTAACACCTTTACGTGGCTTCAGGATGCCACCGCTGATAATTTTACAATGAATATCAGAACCTTCTACAGACAATACAGTCAGGTCAACCAGACCATCATCAATCAGGATGCGATCGCCCGGCTTCACAACCAGATTCAATTCTGGGTAGTTTACGGAGATACGCTCTGCGTCACCGAGAATCTCTTCTGTCGTAAGGATGAGCTCTTTGCCTGCTTGAAGGTGGCAAGATGCTTCTTTCAGTTTACCAATCCGTACTTCTGGTCCTTTGATATCCATCATAACTGGTACGTATGTGTTCAACTCAGCAGCTGCTTGACGAATGTTGTTGATTCGTCCAACGTGATCTTCCAGCTCGCCGTGAGCCATATTCAAACGTGCAACCGTCATACCTTCCTGGATCATTACCTTTAATAATTCGATTGAGTCACAAGCAGGTCCCATAGTACAAATAATTTTTGTTTTCAACATGCTATTTCCTCCTCATATTTTGCTAATATGTGTATTGTAGCGTTTTCTGTCGAATCAGGGTATGAACTATAGTACAATGATTGGAGTATAGTCCAATAATGAGGTGTATTATGGTCACTCCGTTAGAAGTACGACACATTAACGGTGTCGGATGGTTCGAAGAAGCTGTGCAAATACAGGAAACTTGGCGCCTTAGCTTGGTTACTTATGGAAAATGTGTATATTGGGTGAACGGCGAAAAACAGATCATGGAGAAAGGGGAGCTACTGATTATTCCCGGTGGTGTCGCTTATTATGGTAAAAGCATCCCTACCGTTACACATACCCAAATTGTCGTTCAATTAACAGGAGAAGCACCGGAGTCATTGTCAGCTTTAGACCGAGCAGAGGTCTTGCGGCATAAGCCCGGATGTTATGAACTGATCCATGAACGTATGAAGGCTATTCATCAGCAGTGGCAGGAGCGCCCTTCTTATTATGTCATGATGAGCCAAGCCTTATTGATGGAAGTGCTGATTTATGTGAACCGTGAGCTGGATCGAGGAGTTATTCCACCGGAGCGTCATATGCAGGCAGAGCGTATGAAACGATATATTGAGCGTCATTATAGGGAGAAAGTAACGAAAGAGGAGCTGGGTGATGAGATTGGTAAGACCCCGAACTATGCAGCAGCGTTGTTCAAAAGTATGACAAACCAGACCATCAGCCAATATGTCCATGATCAACGGATGAAAAGAGCCGTATATCTGCTTACCGAGTCACAGCTCTCAATTCAAGAAGTTGCCGAATTCCTCGGATATCGCGACTTGTCTTATTTTTATCGAATCTTCAAACGCATCATTGGAAGCCCACCGTCTGATTTCCTACATGAGCGGCCACCTGTAATATGAAAACTGTAGTACTGAGTTATGGAATCCTTAGTCTGAAGGGTTAACCATGCTTACTTTCTTCTATTGAAAAGACATGAAGGCTAAAGTCTGGGATTATAAGTTCATAGAATCCATGGAGTGAATGAGCGATAAAAAAAAGAGAGCCGGTGGCTCTCTTTTTAGGTTACTAGTTAGTGAATTGCACCAACCTGTATTTTATTCATTCCTTAATCTAGGCATTGCTGCTGGTGTTGGCTGCACCCAGCGTTTGCTTTTCTTTTTGGTGAGCCGAGCTACGACGAAGAAGTACCGCGTGAACTGTCCAGTAAGCCGCTTCAGCAAACAGGATTCCACCAGCAACATCAAGCAGGGAATGTTGTTTGACAAAGACAGTGGAAGCGATGATCAACCATAACCAAACAGATAACGAGATTCGTAGCACTGGTTTGAAGTTCAAGTGACGGTTGATCATAATAAACAACATATAGCTTGTGAGACAATGAATACTTGGGAAGCAGTTAAATGGTGCATCATTTGTATAAATGAATTGAACCAGCCAGCTACTCAAGTCGGTTCCACCTACAACGGGGCGTGGCACATGCGTCGGAAATACCGCAAAACAAATGTTGGCGGCGATTACCCCTACATTATACGTAAGTAACGTACGCCAAAATAATGATTTATTGGTCAGCCCCAGATAGATAAATCCAAGATACAGAATGGGCATCCAACTGATATATGGATAAATAAATTCTTTAATAAAAGGAATCTGGGTATCAATCCAAGCATAGTTGTAGAAGACGTCACTACCCGTGTTGCTACCTAGAAAAACATAAATGGAGCCTTGCAAAGGTATACACAGTATAGCCAGTAGATGTCCCCAGCGTAGAAATAGTGCTTTCATAAGTTCCCCCTGATCTTTGATGTGCATCCTGCACGGTTCTTTGAATTCTCTATATATAAGACGATATTCCAAGATGGTTACCCTGCAGCAATGAAGGAATGAAATTTTCCATAGTACTATAATGTACAGAACCAGATATAAGCCATACCTGATTTTAGGGGAAAACCCCGTGAAGAAAGTCTCTTTTTTGTTACTTTTATAGTTTTATCCAAAAAAGGATACTGTAATATATTGCATAGTATAGTACAACTGTAGTGTCATCCTAATTTTGGTGAGGCGACAAAAGAAAATGAAAAGAGGCTGGTACTACCTTATGGCAAACGCTCAAATTAGAAAAGAATCGTTCTCGAAGAGGAGGCCTATTCTAGCCGTAGTCATCATTGAACTGTTACTCTTGTTCGCCGTGTTTGCAGCAGGTGCAGTAGCAACGATCAAGCAACTTGACTACACGTCTCCTGTACTTCTATCGTTCACACCGATTGCAATTGTACTCATCATCTATTTAACTTTGCGGCGTAAGTGGGGTGAGATCGGATTTCGGTCTTTGCGAACCATTCCAGCGGAGCAGACGAAGTATTATATTCCGCTAATACTTGTATTGGGTACAATCGCTTTGAAGGGATTTGGAGAACTCACGCTGTCGAAGGTGATCTTTTTTATCTTTTTCACCCTACTTGTCGCTTTTGTTGAAGAAACGATTTATCGAGGACTGATATTTAACATCCTTCTAAGAAAGAGTGCAGCTACTGCTGTCCTAACCTCCAGTATCCTTTTTTCGATCACACATATTATGAATGCTTTATCCGGCCAGAATATGGCTGATATTGCTTTGCAACTTGTTTATGCTCTTCTAATTGGGGCTGTGCTGGCACTGTTAATGTTGAAGAATGGAAATATCATACCCTTAGTTCTGTTTCACTTTGTACATAATTTGATTCAGTTTCTAGGAGACGATCTACAGGATACGAGCACACTTCCTTATGATATCTTTGTAATAGTTGTTCTTGTGGGCTACTGCATTTGGTTAACATATAGTGTGCGAACACAACGACATAGCATAGACTCAAGTAATACTTCACAACCGATGAATCGATAAAGGAATTTCTGATATGGTAGCTCTGTTTGTCGTCAATCCTATGGAACGTGTTATACTTAACCAGACGGTAAACAGGCTGCGTGTTGAAACGCAAGTTAAGCCGTACAATGTGCGATTGTAGGTGTATTATGGAGAAAACTGCACAGGATGTAGCAGAATGGATGGTACAAGAGATAAAGTTCACGGGCACGCTTCGTCAAGAAGCTGCTATAGCATATGTGAAGTCCAATTTCGGAGAAGAATTTGTGTTTGTGAATGAGAGCGGGAATGCATCCTTACAAAAAGAAGTGAAAAAGGCGTTCCGTAAGCTACACGGTGGACGGATTGCTTGGGATCGAGATAGCTTTACGTGGGCATGGACATAACATTTATCGTGCAGGACAGAGCCATACAGAAATATTGAAACCGCAGCTACTCGTTTTTTTATAAAAAGGGTATAATTTGGATGTCTTTTGCATATCCTTTGGTAAGACCGTGCAGAGCAGTGGGGCTGAAAAACCCTGTTGTACTGCGCGGAATAACATGTATATCCAAAGCTGTTTGAAAAGAAAATACAAAGATTTGCTTTTTGGCAGAATCAGAGTTATAATAAGAACATGTTGTAGAGAAGTGGAAAACCTAATTCACATATTGTAAAGGGCGATCACTTATAGGTTATGACTGGTACCTTTTTCAATGTGTGAATTTTTATTTGCTTGCTGCAAAGAACAAAGGAACATGTTAATCTTTATTTGGAGGTGTAATTCACATGCAAAACGGAACAGTAAAATGGTTCAACGCTGATAAAGGCTTCGGTTTCATCGAAGTTGAAGGCGGAGAAGATGTATTCGTACACTTCAGCGCTATTACAGGCGAAGGCTTCAAAACGCTGGACGAAGGTCAACGCGTGCAATTTAAAATTGTACAAGGAAACCGTGGTCCTCAAGCAGAAGAAGTTGTAAAACTGTAATTAAAGCATAGCTGCCTTTAACATGTTATAATGGTAAAGGCAGCTTCTTTTTTTTGAGTATATAATGAAAGTTGGCCCAATAGTTGTCGAGGCAGGAGTCTGGTGGAGTACAAACTTCCGCTAAGATAGGCTTCTGTGAAATAACGTCGGTTAGATGTTTTTCCATAACAAAGGGGGTAGAAGTCATGTATAATCGCAAAAAACCGTTGGAAGAGATTCCACAAGCGGATGCGGCAATCTGGGAATGTACGAGCGATACGTGCAAAGGATGGATGCGGGACAATTTTGCGTTTGATAGCGTGCCTACTTGTCCGATATGTGCTTCTGAGATGGTTAGCACGACTAGGATGCTGCCATTGCTTGAGAATTCGAATAGTAACCTGAAAACGATGTCTAAAGGAAATCGGATTTAATATAGCTTACCCGCCTCTTACGAGGTGTTTTTTTTTAAAGTAAAAATACACCCGTGGTTAAAGGCATGGGTACTAAATATGAAGTTCCTGGCATTCGTTTTGGCGAATGCCTTTTTTGTTGCTGTTATAAATAGTGTATTACATATCTATATTAGCATAGTACAGATTGTGATCTATTCGATGGAGTGCATTGAGCGTCCATCGTGGCTGATCTATAGATGGGGTATATGTAAGTGATGAAAGAAAAATGAGCTTTCCGCGTTATGCGGGAAGCTCATTTGCTTTATGAACAGATACCCAATATGAGTGAATGATTGAAGTGCTGAAGATTAGATGAAGAGAAAAGGCAGTAACAGGAGTGTTGAGACGAGTGCGATGTCAAATCCTGTACCGAACCCGCGGCCGTATCCACGTCCATATCCGCGACCATAACCATACGGTCCATAAGCTGAGGATTGAACCGTTTTGGCTGTGTTCTTTTTGCCTTTTTTATGCTGCCTGTTCTGAACAGAAGAGAGACGTGGACCCTCGTAACAACCATCCAAATATATTTTGCCGTCACGACATCTTCCAAGTGTGCCATACATATGCTTGCCGTCTTTCATAATAAGACAAACCGGGCGTCCAACGTGCGGAGACACCGTATCTTCACATACCGGATGAATTCTATACATGCATATCCCCCTCGTAGTTGCGGTTGCCGCCTGAAATCAACGGTTTCTATATCATAGTAAAAGGTAGGAGATTTGGTATGGACGAGTACCCGGAAAAAGCATAGGGAGGTGCCGTTTTTAGTTTTGTTCCATACACTAAAGATGTGTAGGAAGGAGCTGGAGTCATGGACTATCATGATTTACTGGCAGGATTGGGAGAAGGGAGTGCACATCCAGGCGGTTTCGAAGCAACGGTGCAATTGCTGGAGTCCATATCTCTGCCATCACGCAGTCAGATACTTGAAGTAGGTTGCGGTACGGGAAGAACGGCATGCCACTTAGCGCATCATGGTTATCGTGTGACTGCAGTAGATCTCCACCGCGGCATGTTGGAGAAAGCTGTGCGACGCGCTAGGCGTGAGCGGTTGGATATTCGTTTCATTCAGGCGGATGCAACGGCTTTACCTTTTCCAGATGATCGGTTCGATGTGGTGTTTGTGGAATCTGTCACGATATTTACCCGCTGGCGTGCTGCGCTGTCTGAATATAAGCGTGTATTGAAGCCCGGTGGTCTGTTAATTGATCGAGAGATGATATTATCCGGGCGGAAGACGGAGATCATGAGTCGCAAGTTGAAACAGTTCTATGGAATCAGGACACTGGCAAGTATAAACAGATGGAAAAGGCGTCTGAGACAAAGTGGGTTTACAGCGATCACAGTATACGAACATTCACGTTCGATGGGAAGATGGGGTGTGGATCATGATCCTTATCGAGAGATGGATATGACCTTGCTTGAGGATGAGCAAGTGCAGCGAATGAGTGGAATGAATGATCGTTTACTCGCTAAGTATGGTAAACAATTGGGATATGCTGTGATTAAGGCGAAGGTACCATTAGGGAATGAGTAAAATTATAGTCATGGTTAAGTATTTACTTGAGCTAGCTTGTGAGGTGTGTCTGCTGTATTAAGAGGGTAGTCCGTATGTTACGGGCTACCCTCTAGTTGTAATACCGATATTACTTTATTATTGCATCTCTAAGATCGCAGGTTATAACATGTCGTTATCAATAATTCGCCAGTGATGCTTAAGTAAAGACTCCAAATGAAGCTTATCCTTGGCTCGGAAAGCGCTGAGTATTTGCCGGTGTTCCTCGTTAACTTCGTGGAGGACACTAGACAGCTTCGATTTATTATCGCTCGCATAGGATTGACGAATGAAGCTATTTTTCAGTGTGTTTAATATTTCAATTACAGTAGCATTACCGCATCGCTGAATGTATAGGTTGTGGAATTGGTATTGATCCTTGTTGTAGGCTGCCAGATCCAACTGGTCAATTGCTTCGTCCATTCGAGCAATAAGAGTTTCCATCTCCAGCAAGTCCGAAGCTTTCAGAAGATCTACAGCCAGCGTTGCAGCAAGTGCTTCGAGAACCCCAATGGCTTGAGAGAACTCTAACTTTTTGCCTGCATCAAAAGGAGTGACGATAAAACCTCTGCGAGGGATATATTGCAGCAGGTTGTCTGAAGCAAGTTGAAACAGAGCCTCTCGTGTAGGCGTACGACTGATGTCGAGTTTTTTGCAGATTTCTGCCTCGTTGATTTTTTGATTAGGGAGCAGTGTGCCGTCTTGAATTTTCTGTGCTATATAATCGTAAACGTGATCTTTCAAGGACCGGTATTTAGGTACTTCCATACCGAATCCTCCCTTCTATATAGTGATGATTAGATGTGTGTGGGGGTGACCCCGGAATCGTGCACCGCTCAAGTGTTTCAAGTTTTTATCATCTTAACACCGAGGTGGGAGTTGGGCAAGCAAACGTAAGCGCTAACTTGCATAATGATGATACTGAGTTGTCTACATATTAAAATAAAGAGAAGGGATGTATAAATCCGTTTCATGTCTTGAATTCATGCGTATTGTTTGATACTATTACTTACAATAAAGACCATATATTGTATGTTGTATATTGTATACAAAATTACGTTGTAAATTTTTCTTCAGGAAAATCATATATTAAAGTAGGATCTGTCGAGTAAAGACTATGGTGGAATAAGTGATAACAAGTCTTGAGTAGTTAGGACGAAGCATACACTAATGTTGTATTTTGTATACAATATAATGTTAAAGGAGTGCTGAGATCTATGCCGGATTCTAAACAGTTAATGGAATGGTCAGAGCGTTATGCGGCTCCCAATTATCACCCTCTTCCAATTGTGATTGAACGTGCGGAGGGGGTCTGGGTTGAGGATCCGGAAGGTCGGCGATACATGGATATGTTGAGTGCATACTCAGCTATGAATCATGGGCACAGGCATCCTACCATTATACAGGCACTGAAAGATCAAGCGGATCAAGTCACATTAACATCACGTGCGTTTCATAGCACGGCTGCCTCTCTTTTTTATCAAAAACTCGCACAGTTCACAGGTAAATCGAAGATTTTGGCGATGAATACCGGTGCCGAAGCTGTAGAGACTGCCGTTAAGGCGGCTCGCAGGTGGGCTTATCGCAGCAAAGGAGTGCCGGAAAACCAGGCAGAGATCATTGTGTGTGCTGGTAACTTCCATGGCAGAACGTTAACCGTGACTTCATTCTCATCTTCCGCAGAATATAAAAAAGATTTTGGTCCTTTCACACCGGGATTTCGCATTATTCCGTATGGAGATCTTGAGGCATTGAAACAGGCCATTACGCCGAATACGGCAGCATTTCTAGTAGAGCCCATTCAAGGGGAGGCGGGAATTGTTATCCCGCCAAAAGGTTATCTTGCAGACGCATTCTCTTGGTGCAAGCAGAAACATGTGCTAACTATAGCCGATGAGATCCAGACTGGATTCGGACGAACAGGGCGTCGTTTTGCCTCTGACTGGGAGGGAGCAGAACCTGATCTATGGATTATGGGTAAAGCCTTAGGTGGCGGAGTGATGCCTATTTCTGCTGTTGCAGCTGATGCAAGCATATTGGGTCTATTCGAGCCGGGATCACACGGTTCTACATTTGGAGGTAATCCACTAGCATGCGCGGTTGCGATTGCGGCCTTGGAGGTATTAGAGGATGAGAAGCTTGCTGAGCAATCAGAGCGTTCAGGTCATTATTTTATGAAGGAGCTTCAGAGCATACGTAGTTCGGTCATTAAAGAGATTCGAGGTCGGGGATTGTTTATTGGTGTTGAATTACATGTACCGGCACGTTCTTTCTGTGAGCGATTAATGGCGGAAGGTCTGCTGTGCAAAGAGACGCATGAGACCACTATACGCTTTGCGCCACCGTTAACGATTACGAAGGATGAAATGGATTGGGCGTTAGAGAAGATTCGTAAGGTGCTAAGCGAATAGTTCTATACCGTATTGGATGACTTACTTCATATAAATTACTGAGGGAGATGACTTGCATGGGAAAAGACGAGCACGCATCTGTAAGTAAACCGTATGCTTATAGTGAGTTACCTCTGGAATCTGAGGAAGGTCGCCAGGTTGCCATTATTAAAGTTCCTTTTGGATTAGCTGGAGCGCGAGGTGGGGCAGAGCTAGGCCCGGATGAACTGATTACTGCAGGACTGAGAAGAGAAATTGCACGACTAGGTCTAACTGTCCAACGAGAGGTAAAGGTTGATTGCGCGAATATGCCTACCTCCTCTACTGAACAATCCCGAGGAAAATATCTATCAGAAGTACGCCAGGTGAGCGAAAGCGTGTGTCGTGAAGTTTCGAATGCGGTTACTGGAGGTGCATTCCCTCTAGTGCTTGGTGGTGATCATAGTATCGCTATTGGTACTTTGGCTGGCTTAAGTGCGAACTACTCTAAGTTGGGAGTAATCTGGTTCGACGCACATGCTGATCTTAACACTGAAGAGCACAGCTTATCCGGTAATGTGCATGGCATGGGTTTAGCAGTAGCGATGGGGCATTCATCGTTTAACTTTTCTCAGATTCCTGGTGCTGGTTCATTCATTGATCCTTCGAAGGTGGTTTACATTGGTTTACGTGACTTGGATGACTATGAGAAGCTTCAGATTAGAACGCTTGGCATCAAAAGCTATACAATGCATGATATCGACCGATTAGGTATAGAGCAGGTTATTAAACAGGCGCTGTCTATAGTAGGTGAAGGTACAGACGGGATCCACATCAGCTTTGATATGGATTGCCTTGATCCCCGTGAAGCGCCAGGGGTAGGGACGCCAGTTCCGGGCGGGTTGAACTATCGTGAAGCGCATTTTGCATTGGAGCTGCTGGCGTCGACGAATCGAATCACATCTATGGAGTTGGTAGAGGTCAATCCTTTATTTGATCAGAACAGACATACTGCAAGACTTGGGGTCGAGTTGATCGCTTCTCTGCTTGGCAAACGAATTCTATAGTGGGTATGTTGTGAATGGAGTTAATCTCTTTAGTCATTAGTGTATATGAATGATCTATATGTATTGATGTTCTTACTATAGAAGAAAGTGATCTGAAGATAGCCAGTGCGGTTACCCTTTCATTAAGAAGAGGGAGAGCGTTCTGGCTATTATTCTGGTTGTGCGTATGAACGGGTGTAACGGATGGAAGACGGATGCAGATGGTGTAAATGGTTATTAGAAAAAGTAGATGAGTCATTGTTGTTATAAGGATAATACGGAATTTAAAACTTTTTAAAAAAAAGCTTGCGTTCTAAATCTGTACATGGTATATTCTAATTCCGGCCAAGAAAACACGAGAAACACGGTGCGGCAAGCAAACAACAT
>NZ_JAUSTI010000029.1 GCF_030812775.1 Paenibacillus tundrae | reverse complement strand
CGAACACGACCGTTAAGCCCTCTAGCGCCGATGGTACTTGGACCGCAGGGTCCTGGGAGAGTAGGACGCCGCCAAGCAAAGAACCACTGCCGATGATATTCGGTGGTGGTTTTTATTTGTTTATAACCCATTAATAAGCATGAATGATGTACTCAGATAGAGCCTATAATTCCTTTGATATCGCCATTTAAGAATGAATGGTGTTTTTGTCATATCTACACTTTGTCCACACAAGAAATACACTTGTATGCATCAGGCAGTACACCTGATATAACCAGTCACTTTCCCTTGACAGGCTAAATATCGCTTTGCTAAGATGGCAATAATAAATTTTTCAGAAAACGCATTTTCGGCGTAAAATACAGCCTAGGATCTTCGGGTTTTGGACCGTAAAGCTGAGCAAACATAAGGAGGAACACCCGCGTGTGGGAAGATAAATTTGGTAAGGAAGGCTTGACCTTCGACGATGTATTGCTGGTGCCACGGAAATCCGAGACACTACCTAAAGAAGTAGATGTATCTGTACGTTTGAGCGATAGTGTAAAACTGAATATTCCATTGATCAGTGCGGGTATGGATACCGTTACAGAAGCAACACTGGCAATTGCTATTGCTCGTGAAGGTGGCATCGGGATTATTCATAAAAATATGTCTGTTGAGCAACAAGCGGAGGAAGTGGATCGTGTTAAACGCTCGGAAAGCGGCGTTATTACGAACCCATTCTCACTGACAGCGGAACACCTGGTATCTGATGCAGAAGCCGTTATGGCGAAGTACCGTATCTCCGGTGTACCTATCGTTGAAGGTGAACAGAAGCTGGTTGGTATTCTGACTAACCGTGACTTGCGTTTTATCCATGATTACGGCATTAAAATCAGCGAAGTAATGACTCGTGAGAACCTGGTAACTGCTCCTGTAGGCACTACGCTGCAAGAAGCAGAAGGTATTTTGCAGAAGCATAAAATCGAGAAACTTCCATTGGTAGATGAGTCCAACACATTGAAGGGTCTCATTACAATTAAAGATATTGAAAAAGCAATTCAATTCCCGAATGCAGCCAAAGATGCACAAGGTCGTCTTTTGGTGGGTGCGGCAATTGGTATTTCGAAAGATACATTTGAACGTGCTGATGCACTCGTACAAGCAGGCGTTGATCTAATCACTGTAGACTCAGCTCACGGTCATCACATCAATATTATTGATGCAGTTCGTCAACTGCGCGAGCGTTTCCCGAATCTTACGATTGTTGCAGGTAACGTAGCAACTGGTGAAGCAACACGTGATCTAATCGAAGCAGGTGCTTCTGTAGTAAAAGTAGGTATTGGTCCTGGTTCTATCTGTACAACTCGTGTTATTGCAGGGATTGGCGTTCCTCAGGTAACAGCTGTATACGATTGTGCAACTGTAGCACGTGAGTATGGAATTCCGATTATTGCCGATGGTGGTATTAAGTATTCCGGTGAAATCACGAAGGCTCTTGCAGCGGGTGCTCATGCGGTTATGCTGGGAAGCTTGTTTGCAGGTACAGAAGAAAGCCCAGGCGAATCTGAGATATATCAAGGACGTCGCTTCAAGGTATACCGTGGTATGGGTTCAATGAGTGCAATGAAACAAGGAAGTAAGGATCGTTACTTCCAAGATGATGATAAGAAACTTGTTCCGGAAGGAATCGAGGGTCGTGTAGCATACAAAGGTCCTTTGTCTGATACGATTCACCAACTGATCGGTGGTCTACGTTCTGGTATGGGTTACTGTGGAACAAGCAGCTTGGATCAGCTTCGTAATGATACACATTTCATCCGCATTACCGGTGCAGGTTTGCGGGAGAGTCACCCACATGATGTACAGATTACAAAAGAGGCACCTAACTACTCGTTGTAATCGGAAGAGAGTTAACTATTTCCAAGACAGGCTTGGCGATTTTCGCCGGGTCTGTCTTTTTTTGCGGATACCCCTGTGATAGAATAGAACAAGCGGTGACGATTCTTTAATGGATTAGGGCGTTGCGGCGATTTTTTGACGTGAATCTATGGAAAGGACACCTAATATGGTTAGGTGGGCAATACATAGGTTGGTCTGCTAAATAGAAGCGCGGACGACCATCTACATAAACATGAGAGTTCATGCTGATGAAGTGACAGTCAATATTGAAATTCAGGGCAAATACATGCTCATTCGATATAGCGCATTAAAACAACGTTACACATGGATTTAACACATGACGGGGACTAAGAAAATATCGTAGCTTAAGCTGCACTGAAGCATAGAACGGAAAGCTTCGGATTTGAAGGGAGTATTCATCTTGAAAGTCAAAACAATGAACAAAAAGAAACGCCAAATGCTCAAAAAAAGCGTTGCCTCGGTGATGCTGATTAATATGCTATGCCTGTCTGCGGTAATGCCTGTCATGGCTGCAGCGAACGATTCAGGGCAAGTCCTGACGGCATCTGCAACGACGACAAAAACCGAAAAAACAGTTAAAATTCCAGGCGTCGATGACTTAGGGCTTGAAGTTAAGAATGCTGTACTGATGGAAGCATCAACGGGTCAGATCCTTCTCTCTGTAAATGCAAACGAAGCAAAGCCGCCAGCAAGTATGACTAAGATGATGACTGAGTATATCGTGGCTGAAGAAGTGAAGCAAGGCAGACTTAGTTGGGATGATGTTGTTACTGTTAAAGAGAACGCAGCGGAAAGCATTGGTTCGCGCATCTTCCTTGCAGAAGGTGATCAGCATACTGTCAAAGAACTCTATATCGCGATGGCGGTTGGATCGGCCAATGATGCTACCGTTGCTTTGGCTGAACGTGTTGCCGGCTCTGAAGAAGCATTTGTTAAAATGATGAATGATGAAGCAAAACGTATGGGAATGAAGGATACTTATTTCATTAACTCAACAGGACTTGATCGCGCTGATATGCCTGCAAAATACCGTCCTGCTGAAGATAAAGAAACGATGATGTCAGCAATTGATGCAGCGATTCTGTGTAGATATATTATTATGGATCACCCGGATTACAAAGATTTCACAACCATTCAATCCTATAAATTCCGTCCAAATGATAAAGCGCCAATTATCAACTATAACTGGATGTTGGAAGAGAATAAAAATATAACCAATTTCAAAAGCTATGCCTATGAAGGTCTGGATGGAATGAAAACAGGCCACACCACAAACGCAGGAAACAACTTCACAGGTACAGCTGAGCGTGATGGTATGCGTCTGATCAGTGTAGTCATGGGTACAACTTCAGAATCTGCACGTTTCAAGGAAACGAAGAAGGTACTGGACTTCGGATTTAACAACTTCGAAGTAAAACAGGCTGTTGCTGCTAAAACGAAGGTTACTGGTTGGGAAGCTGTACCACTGAAAAAAGGTGCAGAAACAACGGTACCTGTTGTTACAGATAATGCTGTAAGTTTTGTTGTCCCTAAAGGAACACAAAACCTGGATGTGACATTTAAAGCGAACATCACTGAAGCAGACAAGCTAGTTGCACCAATTAAAGCAGGAACTAAAGTTGGAACGGTAACGTATAGCTACAAAGCGGACGGCATTGAACCTCAGGAGAAAACGGTGAATCTCATTACCGCAGAAGAAGCAGAGAAGGGCGGCTGGTTCCGTCTATTCTTCCGTGCTGTGAAGGATTTCTTCGTTGATCTGTTTGATGGAATCAAAAACTTGTTCTAGTTTTTGCCTAAACTGAAGGTCATGTTCTTAACCATGACAAATTGCAAGTAATTCCGACTGGATGCATTGTATATTTACAATTTTTCCGGTAAAATATCAAGTTAGAATTCTACGTATGAATCAGTAAAAAGTCTAAATGTTCTTCTGCCCTAGAGTGGTGAATTCACATTCATCATAGGGGTAAGAGCAGCACATACATTACGGGGGGCTTGGAATATGGAAACAGGAACATCGCGCGTTAAAAGAGGTATGGCTGAAATGCAAAAAGGTGGCGTCATCATGGACGTTATGAATGCAGAGCAAGCTAAAATCGCTGAAGCAGCAGGTGCTACGGCGGTTATGGCTTTAGAACGTGTTCCTTCTGATATTCGTGCGGCTGGTGGAGTGGCTCGTATGGCGGATCCAACAATTGTCGAAGAAGTGATGAAAGTTGTAACTATTCCGGTCATGGCAAAAGCTCGGATTGGACACTATGTTGAAGCCAAAGTTCTAGAATCACTCGGGGTAGACTATCTGGATGAGAGTGAAGTGCTAACTCCTGCGGATGAAGTATTCCATATTGATAAGCATGAGTTCACTGTACCGTTTGTGTGTGGAGCTAAAGACCTTGGGGAAGCATTGCGCCGTATTGGCGAAGGAGCTTCCATGATTCGTACGAAAGGTGAACCGGGAACAGGAAATATCGTTGAAGCTGTTCGTCATATGCGATTCATTAACAGCCAGATTCGTAAAGTTACGAACATGTCCAAGGATGAGTTGTATGCTGAAGCGAAGAACCTGGGTGTTGCCTATGAGTTGCTGCTTGACGTACATAAGAACGGTAAGCTGCCAGTGGTTAACTTTGCAGCGGGTGGTGTAGCTACTCCTGCGGATGCAGCACTTATGATGCACCTGGGAGCAGATGGCGTATTCGTAGGTTCAGGGATTTTCAAATCGGACAGCCCTGAGAAATTCGCTCGTGCCATCGTCGAAGCAACAACGCACTATACGGATTACAAACTCATTGCCGAAGTTTCCAAAAACCTCGGAGCACCAATGAAAGGTATTGAGATCTCCAAGCTTTCGCCTTCTGAGCGTATGCAGGATCGCGGCTGGTAAGAGAAGGGGAATTGCAGATGAAGATCGGCGTTTTAGCACTTCAGGGCGCAGTAACGGAGCATATCCGTAGTGTTGAGCAAGCTGGGGCAGAGGGAGTGGCCATCAAAAACATCGAGCAACTGGACGAGTTGGATGGGCTGATCCTTCCTGGTGGTGAGAGCACTACAATTGGTAAACTGATGCGCAAGTATGGCTTTATGGAAGCTATTCGTGAATTTGCTGCAGTAGGTAAACCGGTTTTTGGTACATGCGCAGGATTGATTGTAATGGCTAAGCATATTGCAGGTCAGGAAGAGGCTCATTTGGAACTGATGGATATGACTGTATCCCGTAATGCTTTTGGACGGCAGAGAGAGAGCTTTGAGACGGATCTGCCAGTCAAGGGTATTGAGGAAACGGTGAGAGCTGTATTCATTCGGGCTCCTTTGATTGAAAGTGTAGGAGAACAGGTTGAGGTTCTTTCCACATACAAGGATGAGATTGTAACAGCACGTCAGGGTCATTTGCTGGCTTGTTCATACCATCCTGAATTGACGGACGACTTTCGCTTGCATGCTTACTTTGTAGACATGGCTCGGTCATATAAAGCGTCTGTGCAGAATCTATAGCAACGATGAACAACCTATGATTGCCCGGAAACAGATCGCTCCTACAATCACTCTAGAGAGTGGCTGTAGGGGTTGTATCTAATCGGATGCCTGATGTTGCCCGTATCTGCTTCCAAAGCGGGAATCGCAGCATAGGGCGTCTTCCGAGGTTCATGGGTTGTTTTAGTCTTAACGAATGATGAAAGATACAGGCTCACAAAGACATGACTGATCTACATATCAGAGTCTATATTTGTGGGGCTATTAGGAGGGGTAATCGATGCTTGATGTGAAGATATTGCGGAATGAGTACGCACGTGTAGAAGAAGCGTTAACGAATCGTGGCAAGTCACTAGATCTCATTGCTGGATTCACTGAAATGGATACCAAACGCAGAGAATTGCTGCAAGAGAATGAAACGTTAAAAGGTCGTCGGAATACGGTATCAGGAGAAGTAGCTCGTCTGAAGAAAAACCGGGAGAACGCAGACGATCTCATCCTTGAGATGCGTGAGGTTTCCGATCGAATCAAAGCAATGGATGAAGAAGTTCGGGAGTTGGAAGCGAAGATTAATGAGCTGACGATGGCGATTCCAAACATTCCGAATGAGAGTGTACCTGTTGGAGCTTCCGAAGAGGACAATGTTGAGGTTCGCCGTTACGCAGAACCCAAATCATTCTCATTCACACCAAAAGCCCATTGGGAAATTGCTCAGGATCTCGATATCCTTGATTTTGAAGCAGCAGCTAAGGTAACGGGTTCCCGTTTTACGTTTTACAAAGGACTTGGTGCTCGTCTGGAACGAGCTCTGATTAACTTCATGATGGATTTGCACAGTGATCAGCATGGTTATGAAGAGATTCTGCCTCCTTATATCGTGAACCGGGACAGTCTGTTTGGTACAGGACAACTGCCGAAGTTTGAAGAAGACTTGTTCAAGCTGAAAGATACAGAGTATTACCTGATTCCAACTGCCGAAGTTCCGGTAACGAACTATCATCGCGAAGAGATTCTGAATATGGAGGATCTGCCGAAACATTTTGTGGCATACAGCTCATGTTTCCGTTCAGAAGCAGGTTCAGCTGGGCGCGATACGCGTGGTCTGATTCGCCAGCATCAGTTCAATAAAGTAGAATTGCTGAAACTCTCTTCTCCAGAAACTTCTTATGAGGAATTGGAGAAAATGACACAAAACGCAGAGCGTGTACTGCAATTGCTGGAACTTCCATACCGTGTCCTTACGCTATGCACAGCCGATATGGGCTTCACATCAGCAAAAACGTATGATATTGAAGTATGGTTGCCGGAGAGTGACACATATCGTGAGATTTCTTCATGCTCCAACTGTGAGGATTTCCAAGCACGTCGGGCAAATATTCGTTTCCGTAGAGAACCAAAAGCGAAGCCGGAATTCGTGCACACACTGAACGGTTCAGGGCTTGCTGTTGGACGTACCGTAGCTGCGATCTTGGAAAACTACCAACAGGAAGATGGCACAGTCGTGATTCCAGAGATTCTTCGTCCTTATATGGGTGGAATCAGTGTCATTGCACGTCGTGCATAGAACCTGGAATAGTATATTCTAAAGCGTGAGATCAAATAGAAGTTACGAATGGTAATGAACCCGTCATCGAGAGGATGATGGGTTCTATTTTTAAACGAACGAGAGCAAGGCTCTAATTGAAGCAGATCAAGGATATAAATTGAATTTAAAATAAATTTTAAAAATATTATTTAAAAAGCTTGCTATAATGCCCAACATTATGGTATGATATCTCTCGTGGCAAGTTTATAAAATATTTTCCCTGGAGAGGTACCGAAGCGGTCATAACGGGGCGGTCTTGAAAACCGTTAGGGGGCAACTCCACGTGGGTTCGAATCCCACCCTCTCCGCCATACTACATTAATAACAAGGATTTGAGCTGATGCTCAAGTCCTTTTTTGATTTTCTTCTGGGGAACGGGCTGTTCAGATCCGTTAGCGTTAAGCGTGGCGCAGCTGGTGC
This sequence comes from Paenibacillus tundrae, assembly GCF_030812775.1. Taxonomy (GTDB): domain Bacteria; phylum Bacillota; class Bacilli; order Paenibacillales; family Paenibacillaceae; genus Paenibacillus; species Paenibacillus tundrae_A. The sequence goes on along the minus strand of NZ_JAUSTI010000029.1, from coordinate 42,559 downwards.
AGGATTGGCCATATCACTGTGAGCTCACCTTAAATATAAACTTGCGGATTGGCCAAATAAGCAGTGGTTATAGGCTGTTACTGCTGGTTGAATAGGTTTGCTATGGATTCATGTGGAAATGTGAAATCAAGCAGAGGCGAGATGCATAAAAACATCTTCATCGCCGCACTTTATAGAAGTGGAGGTGGTAAGATGAACCGCGAGTTAAACATCAGTCAATCAGAGCTTGTTGGCGCTTGGCAAGAGCGTTTACCCGAAGTCCTGAATGTTGGCGATCAAGCACAAGTTATGGCAGACGGAGCCGATGAGCAGGCCATTCGTATTCACATTGCGACTGCTGGGCATCAAATGTACTCCTTTGACTTTAAATGCGCTTATGTAGATTCCCGGGAGGTCAACGTGCAATTAGTTGATGTCGAGCGGGATGGACAGTCAACGGATGAGCGAACAGAGCCGATTCAGGAGCTTGCTCACGATTACACTCGGCATATTCACGAATGCGCTCAATCGTTACAATCTAGAACCAGACCATAACCCTAAACGGGGAAGGAGTGATTCGAGTGAGCAAAGCTAAAGCGGGAGTGGACAAAAATCTACAAAACGTAGCTGCAGACCTTGAGCAAACGGCTGTTAACAGCCACCATGCTCAGCAAATTCAGCAAGACGTGAATGACCGTCGACATCAAGATTCACTGAATCATGATAAAACGGAAGACATGAATCCATCTCATTCCTAATTTTAGAAGGGGGAACAGAACATCATGAGCAAACCTAAAGCTGTCCCTGTACCTGAGGCACAACCGTCTAAACAGCATAGACAACCTTCTAAGGGATCTTCCATGCAAGAGCCATTATCGGGTTCCAAAAAGGTAAAAAACCAAAATCATGTTGATCACTTGAACCCTGAGGGTTAAACATGCTGTAAGTAAAATAGAGTCTGTACTACTTGATAAATGAACAGAATACCAAAAAAGTCCGGTGGGTAAAGCCGGATTTTTTTGCGTATTCGTACATATATAGACGTTGTGAACCGTTACCATTGCAATCTGACATAGGTCTTTGTAGCCAATTTGCAGAAGAAAGATCACAAATTTCCCAAATCGTGTTTCCGTTTCAGAATAAATGGTATATCATTGAAGTTGAATTATTTTTTTGGGGTTATCACGAGAGGAGAGAAACAAATGAAGAAACGCATGGGGGCGCTTCTACTTACAATGTTGTTGACCGTGTCTATGGCATTAACAGCATGTGGTACGAAGCAAGAACCAAAAGAGGCTTTGAAGACGGCTGCGTCCAATGCTTCTAAACTAACTTCGTATGAAATGAGTTCCAACTTTACAATTAATGATCTGAGCTATAAACCTGGAGCAGAGTCACAAGGTGATCCAACCATGACCCAGTTTATGAGTATGCTGAAAGACGCTCAGTTGAACGTTACAGGCGTTTACCAAAGTGAGCCTATGCAAACGGAGATGACGCTTGGCATTGAACTCAAAGGCGATATGGGCATGACGTTCAATATCCCAATGGTTATGACAGCAGAGAAACTCTATGTTAAGGTGCCAAATGTTCCATTCTTCCCTATTCCAGAAACGATCGTTAACAAGTTTGTGGAGATCGATCTGAAGGAACTGGCTGAACAAGAAGGAACTGAGTTCAATCCGCAAGCTATGGATGCTGCCAAAACACAGAAGCTCAGCAACGAAGTGATGGATGCGGTATTGGGAGAATATGATCAAGAGAAATTCTTCAAAAACATTGCTGTGAAAGATGCAGCACTTCCTGAAGAATTAGATGCTAAACAAGTCGTGCAATTCACCGTTACGAATGACAATGTAAAAGAAGCTGTTACTGTATTGGTAACGAAAGCATTGCCTAAAGTAATGGACATCGTGTCCAAAGAGGAATATCGCGAAATGCTGCAATTGAGCCAAGAAGATATTGATAGAGCGAAGGAAGACCTGAAGATTACTGAGGCTGATCAAGCTGAAATGTCCAAAGATCTGGATAAATTGAAAGAAACGCTGACAATCAATAAATTCAATATTGACTTTGCCTTGGACAAACAGGACTTCCCTGTTTATCAAAAAATGGATGCTGATCTGTTGATCAAAAAACCGGACACCAAGGATGAAGTTAAATTGGCCTTCACAGGTTCGAACACGTACACTAAAATCAACGAAAAACCAGCATTTAAAATCAACATTCCAACTGGTGATAACGTGATTACAATGCAAGAGCTCGAAGAGCTGATGAATTCTTCTTACGGTTACTAATATCTATGTAATCTCACAAGATCGCCTATAATCAAACGGGAGAACGTTTCCCGCTTTGAATATAGGCGGTTTTTTTGCATGAAATGAATGTAACACGCTATAAAGACTAGCTCAATCTAGGATACTTTAACATGGAAGATTCAACTTTACCTGCTGTACCAGATGAGTGGGAGAAAAGCGAAGTATGGAAAGGGCTAAAAGCCGTGAAGAATGGTCATGTCTATAAAATAAAAGTACAAACGATCTATGGAGTAAAGAAAAACCGCACAACTCCCTTTTTTGGGGGTGATGCGGTTTTTGTTACACTCTTATTTCGCTCTTATTTCGCTGGGTGGTGCATTTTTTGGAGCGAACGTATTATATTGGTGAGCGACTAGTCGGATAATTGTTCATGCAGATCACCAACGAGAACAGCATAAATCTGATGGTCTTGATATTGCCCATTAATTTTAAGATATTTACGTGCAATACCTTCTGCTTGAAAGCCGTTCTTCTCAAGCACACGCTGCGATCCTTGATTGGTAGGCAGAATGGCAGCTTGTACACGATTCAGCTTCAGCGCACGAAATGCGTAGGCTACAGCTAATTTTACAGCAGCAGTCATTCGTCCGCCGCCTTGATAGTCGGGGTGGATGAAGTAACCCATATCCGCATAGTTGGCAACACCGTGGACGACATTGTTTAGGCTAACTTGTCCAATGAGAGTACTGTCCTTAATGGTATAAATCCCGAACTGATACCCGGTTCCTTCTTCCGAAGCCTTCATTCGATCCTGAATGCGTCTAGTCTGTGCTTCCAGCGTATAGAACTCATCCTCTCGTATAGGCTCTACAGATTGATAGGGGATGCGTGTAATCTGAATCAGATCTAGATAAGCCTGTGTATCTTCTGATGTTAATAAACGAAGGCTGATACCGTTAGGTGTGTCGTATAGTGTCAGTGCCATTGTGGCGGTGCACATCCTTTCAAAATGAATGAAACCTCTATTTTTTACGTAAACGTCGGAAAAATTGAGTGAGCATGGTGGAGCATTCAGGCTGGAGTACATCCGGGATGACATCTGTTCGATGATTAAACCTTGGCTCCTGCAACAGGTTCATCAATGTTCCTGCACATCCGGCCTTTGGATCAGCCGTGCCATAGATTACACGTGGAACACGTGATTGTACGATTGCACCCGCACACATGGGGCAAGGCTCAAGCGTAACATACAGACTGCAATCCAGCAGCCGCCAAGCTCCAATCGTTTCACTGGCCTGACGAATAGCGACCATTTCTGCATGAGCTGTCGAATCCAGCGTTGTTTCTCGCAGGTTATATCCACGTCCGACGATCCGGTTATTCTGCACGATGACAGCCCCAATAGGAACTTCCCCAAGTGCCTCCGCTTTTTGTGCCTCAGCAATGGCTTCCCGCATCCAGTACTCGTGCCTAGCATCTTCCGGAAGGTGAGAAAGATCAATATAGGAGGAAATATCATTCATTACAGTTAAAATCCCCTTTCAAAAACGGTTTATTCAGCGAACAAATATTCGGTTTGTTAACATGTTGTGTATAAGTCTGTGGATAACTGAGGAGTTGCTCACATAGTTATGAACATACTATCCACAACCCTGTGGATTTGTGTATAGTTTTTGTGACTTATTTAATTGTAGACATGGAAAAAGAGAAAAAACAATAAATTTCGAGCTTTTTAGCTAAACGGTAACTTTTGGACTATGGTCAAATATCCTTTTCAAAACCACATACAACCGTTATGATGGATATAGGTTTTGCCATATATCGCCAAAGGGTACAAGCCGAGAGGTGAACAAAAAGTTGTCTATAAAAACGAAATTATCCATGATCATGTCGTGTTCAGTGCTCGTTATTTTGGTGCTGAATATTGCACTGAGTTACTATACTACAGAGGAAAACCTTAGGCAGGACAGCGAAAACAAAATGGTGCTGACTGCTAAACAGATCGCGATTTCTGTCGAACAGAATCAGTATAGTTCAGAATATGTAAAACGCCAGATTGGTAATAATCTGTGGCTTGCTTCGGTTATGGCTGCAGAAGAACTAGATCCGGATATTAATAATATCACAAATGAAGACCTTGTACGTGTGAGCAAAAAGGTCGGCGTGTCCCACATATCGCTCATGGAACAGACCGAGGATGATATCGTTGTAACCCGTTCTTCCGATCCACGGGAGATTGGACTTTCCACAAAATCCATGACGTATTGGTATCAGGCCTTCAAGCAATTGTTCGAAAAGCATCAGGTCACCATTCCCCAAGGGCAAGCGCTGGATCATTTCTGGTCAGATGGATTCGAGTATTCGACGTCCAGTCCGTCAGATATTGATATTTGGGGCTACTACCATGATGGGGAGAGGAACTACATAATCAATCCCTTCTATAATAATGCCGAAGTTGATGACTATGTGAAGATCTCTGGTCCAGATGAGATTTTGAACAAAATTCGTGAAGTTAATCCTTCTATTCTTGAGATTACAGGTATTAATCCTTTAACCTTTGGTAGTCCAAGTATGAACGATGACGGAAGAGATAGTAACTTTAGCAAGCTAAACAACAAACCAATCAGGTTCGGAACATATCAATATGGCACAACAGAAGAGGATCACCGTGCGGTGGTGAAAGCCATCCGTACGGGACAGAACGTTTCTTTTGTCAGCGAAACACATGATCAAAAAGTATTAAAGAGCTTTATTCCTATTTTTACTCCTAATCAATCGTCTTATGTAATTGGAATTGTCATGGACTATAAGCAGATATCTTCCATGGTGTCAGAGCAGTTGGTCAGCCATGCCTCGATCTCCCTTGTATTGCTTGAGATTGTAATCTTCGGCAGTTATCTGCTCGCAGGATATATTACACGTCCAATTCAATTGATATTAGGCAAAGTGAATGATGTCGTTGATGGACATTTCGATTTCCGTCTGAAAGTGAAAAGGAAGGATGAGCTCGGACAGCTTGCGAATCGAATTAACGCCATGATTCGCAATCTGGGTCATTACACGAATCGCCTCAAGCAGATGTATGAAGAGAACCGCGCAGTCAAAGAGCACCTAGAATCTATTATTAATCAGACTGCGGATGCAATTCATATTACGGATCTGGATGGAAATGTACTTCGGGTAAACCGTGCTTTTGAGCAGCTATATGGCTGGCGTAGCCGTGAAGTAGAAGGGCGTACCTTGAAGATCATCCCTCCAGAGGCAGAAGAGGAACGGCGTGAGCAGCACGCACAGTTAATTGAGGGTATGTCAATCACCTCTAATGAAACGACTTGGATGAAGAAGGATGGAACGCGTGTAGAAGTCAGCGTAAGTACTGCTCCTGTTCGAGACGAAGAGGGCGAAATCACAGCATTGATCAGTGTATCGCGAGACATCACAAGCCGTAACCGAATGGAAGAGCTGCTGAGACGTTCTGAGAAGCTAACGACTGTAGGACAATTGGCTGCCGGCGTTGCGCACGAAATTCGGAATCCACTAACCACGTTGCGTGGGTTCCTTCAACTTCAACAGCAGACAAACAAGCTTAATCATCGTCATCTGGACTTAATGCTGTCAGAGTTAGATCGGATCAATCTCATCGTTGGTGAGTTCCTGATCTTGGCGAAGCCACAGGCGGTTCATTTTCAAGATCGGGATATCCGTTTTATCCTTGGAGATGTAATCTCACTGCTCGATAGCCAAGCGCATCTGCATGGTGTAGAATTTGTGCTAAGTGCCTCATCCGATTCGGCTATGGTACACTGTGAAGAGAACCAATTGAAGCAGGTGTTTATTAACCTGCTCAAAAATGGTATGGAGGCGATGCCTAATGGAGGAAGCATTCGAATTCGTCTTCACCATGAGGAAGAGCTGAATCGCGTAAGGATTGAGATTAAGGACGAAGGAATTGGTATTCCTGAAGAGATGATGCCGAAGCTGGGTGAACCGTTTTTTACCAACAAAGAGTCGGGTACGGGTCTTGGTCTGATGGTCAGTCAGCGCATCATTCAATCACATAAGGGCATGATGGATATTAGAAGTGTCATGAACAAGGGGACAACGGTTATTATTGATCTTCCGGCTTCGGATAAGTTGCCAGAGCAGGCAAAAGACGATAACACGGCGCAGCCCCCTACAGACGAAGAGAACTAGATGAGGTGAGATGACCTTTTGCGTATTAATAAATTTATTAGTGAGACAGGTTACTGTTCCCGGCGTGAAGCGGACAAGCTAGTTGAGAGTGGGAAAGTAACGATTAATGGTATCCTGGCAGAGCTAGGTAGTCAGGCTGAAGAAGGCGATGATGTACGCATTAATGGACAGCCGATCCGGGAGAAAAGAAAACATGTGTACATCGCCTTGAACAAGCCGGTGGGTATCACCAGTACGACGGAGCAACATATCCGGGGGAACATTGTAGATTTTGTAGGTCACACAGAGCGGATCTTCCCGATTGGTCGATTGGATAAAGATTCAGAAGGTTTGATTCTTATGACCAATGATGGGGATATTGTGAACCGGATCTTAAGAGCAGAGGGTCGCCATGAGAAGGAATATATCGTGACCGTGGATCGACCAGTAACTGCAAGCTTCCTGCAGGGTATGAGTACAGGGGTCAAAATTCTTGGTGAAATGACGCTTCCCTGCAAAGTGACTCGTATCTCGGATCGAATGTTCCGAATTATACTGACTGAAGGAAAGAACCGCCAGATTCGCCGGATGTGCAGTGCATTTGGTTATGAGGTTCGGAAGCTGAAAAGAATCCGTATCATGAACATTCATCTGGGGGAACAAGCTACGGGCAAGTGGAGAGAGTTGACTGCGGCAGAGAAAGCAGAACTCAGTAGTCTGCTCGATTATTCACTAGAATAAATATGAGACCATAGCGAGAGTGAAATAAGGCCAGCGTTCGGGAGTCCCTACGGGATTACTGGATGCTGGCTTTCTTCATCTGCTAATAGTAGCAGTATCAAGATCAGTAATATGAAAAGCGATAAAAATAGTATTACAATATTCCGCAGCAAAGCAGGGAGTAAAACAAAAGTGCCCCTTTCCTGGTATAAAAGGAAAGGGGCACTTATCGTTTGTCTCAAGGCGATTCAAGGCGTCTAGTTAGCCGAATCAACAGCTTTTACTGACGTGTTGTTACTTTGGTATTTTCGAATGATGGAAACCTCTACACGCCGATTCTGTGCTCGTCCAACATTCGTATCATTACTAGCGATTGGATGGTACTCCCCGTAGCCGCTAGGTGTGAACTTGGAAGGATCGAGCGCTGTATTAAGCAAAAGAATTTTGAGGAAGTTGAGGGCACGATCGGCACTCAAATCCCAGTTATCCTTATATTGATTGTTCGAAATGGGAACATTATCGGTATGACCGGATACAACCACTTCATATTCAGGGAACTCCTGAAGCATGCTTGAGATCGCTTTGGCCAAGGAGCGCGATTCTGGTTTCACATCGGCTCGCCCAGAGGAGAACAAGGCATTATCACTGATCGTGATCTTCAGTTCCGACTGGTTTAACTTGGTGTTAAGTTGATCGGATAGTCCATTTTTCGAAATATACTGATCCAGACGTTTCTTGAGCTTCTCCAGATCCTCTTGCTCTTTCTGAGCCATCTGAGCATCGGTGATCTGATTTGGTGATTTTTTCGTAATCTCCTCAGGCTGTTCTTTCTTCTTACCAAGATCAGCACCCGGAGTTTCAGGATTCATGGAGCTATAATCAAGGACACCTGATCCACCATTCAATGCGCTGCTTAGTGCGGAAGCCATTTGCTCAAACTTACCGGCATCAATGGAACTCATGCCAAACAACACAATAAACAGAGCGAGCAACAAGGTCATCAAGTCGGAATAAGGGAGCAACCAACTCTCGTCTATATGCTCTTCATGTGCTTCATGCTTCTTAGCCTTTTTCACCTGATGAACCCTCCTTCTCTTCCAGTTGTTTACGTTCGGAAGGTGTCAGGAATACAGATAATTTCTGATTGATAGCAATGGTGGAAACACCGGATTGAATCGAGAGCAGACCTTCAACCATCATGAGCTTGATTTCCATCTCTTGCTTGGACATCCGCTTCAACTTGTTGGACATTGGATGCCACAGTACATAACCTGTGAAGATACCCAAGAGGGTAGCGATGAATGCTGCTGCAATCGCTTGAGAGAGCTTATCCATATCGCTAAGATCCGCAAGGGCTGCAATCAAACCAACTACGGCTCCAAGAACGCCGAGTGTTGGAGCATACATACCTGCTTGGGAGAAGATCAGTGCACCACTGCGGTGACGCTCCTCTGTAGTGTGAATGTTTTCCATTAAGACATCGCTGACGAAATCTTGATCGTTCCCGTCGATAATCATTCGCATGCCGCTGCGAAGGAAATGATCATCGATTTCTTCAACTTTTGATTCTAGTGCAAGCAAACCTTCACGACGGGTAGTGGAAGCCCAGTCCATAAATGTGCCGATTAGGGATACGCGATCGATCAATTGTTGCTTTTTGAACAAAATTCCGAAGAGCTTCGGAATTCTCTTGACTTCTGACATAGGGAATGCCATAAAAATACTTGCTGCGGTACCAACAAATATAATCATGTAGGCTGCTGGGTTGTTGACAAGATTAATTACGGGAGCATGCTTCAACATCATACCTAATATAAGTGAAGCGAGTCCCAAAACAAGTCCAATAATTGTTGAAATGTTCATCATACACCTCATCCATGAGATAAAATTGAATCCTTTCAAGCGGCTATATTCGGGCTTCCGGACGAACGTAGAGCCGCAATTCGTTTCATGCTTGGCACTCTTTTGGATTGCCAAAACAGTTAAAACGATCATGTATAGTATTTATCGACCAATAGGCCTTTTTTTTTAAGGGTTATTTTCAGGTATAATAAGATGAAATCCGCTCCTTAGGGGCCGAATAGGAGTGAAAAGCCAATGGGCGTAAAGCATGGACGGGATTATGAAGGAATATTGACAGATTTAACACAGGCTCTCAGTCGTATACCGGATCGGTATGTTTTCTTTGAAATGGATTCGGAAGAGTGGAGCAGATTAGGTGAAGCGGAGCAGCTTGAAGTTGATGAGGCACTGGCAGAGGATCTGTTCTATGCGCTAGGTGAGGAATCGGTTATTCCAGTTGGTAGCGGGGTTGTCATCCATGATAAGGATCAGCACCGGATTCATATTTTGATTGGGGAAGAAGAACTCACTTTTGTACCGCTAATTTAGCTTGCACAGAAACGTTAATTCAGGGTTATATATCATGGGAGATAAACCCCTGAAAGCCTTATGGTTATTGGCTCTACCGTCATCTGTTAGATTGGATTTTGAGGCTGGTCCATGGTAAGATGATAGTCATGAAACGGCGAATCGCACTGCGGTGAACCAACCGTTTGGGGCTAGTCGGTAGTGCCAAAGGTTTCGTTGGTAGCATAGATGGATGCGGAAGTATGGTGATGTTTCCATCGTATGGGGAGGAAGATAACGTATGGTTTTTTCGCAAGAGGAAGTCGAAGCTCATCTGGGAAGGCTTGAAGGCTGGGAACTAGAGGAGGGACGATGGATTGTCCGCAAATTTGTGTTTTCTAACTACATGAAAGGGATTGCATTTGTAGATGAGGTCGCTGCGATCTCGGAAGCATTCAATCATCATCCTTTCATTACAATTGATTATACGACAGTCACACTACGTCTCACGTCATGGGATGACGGAGGTATTACATCTGTAGATATTAAGGAAGCTGAGCAATTTAACGAAACATTTGAGAAAATGAGGGCGGAATAACCAACTCGGTTAGACTCGTCTGCAAGAAATGGGTGAACGGGCATGTCAGACAACAATCAGAAACATCCGCTTATCGCTGTCGTTGGTAGCCTCAATATGGATCTTGTCGTCAAAACGGATACGATTCCAGAAGAGGGAGAAACGGTCAGTGGGGAAGAGCTGCACTATCTTGCTGGTGGCAAAGGGGCTAACCAGGCAGTGGCCTCGGCTCGTCTCGGTGGGCAGACAACGATGATTGGAGCTGTAGGGGCAGATGTGTTTGGCGAACGCCTGCTTCGTAGCCTGAATGAGAGCGGGGTAGATGCATCGCAGGTTCGTGTTATGGATGATTCAGCGACGGGTACAGCCTCGATCTGGCTCTCCAATGGAGATAATAGAATTATTGTTATCCCAGGGGCGAATGGGAAAGTATTACCGGAGATGCTGGAAGAGGCGGATACGGTGAAAAGCCTGACTGCAGCCGCAGCGGTGCTGCTGCAGCTTGAGATTCCGCTGCCAGCGGTCACCCGCGCCGCTACACTAGCGGCAGAAGGCAGCGCACTGGTGGTGCTCAACCCGGCTCCTGCGATGCCGGGTCTGCCCCAGGAGCTCCTGCGGTGCGTGGACGTCGTCACGCCGAACCGCAGCGAGCTCGCCGTGCTTACCGGCCGGGATCAACTCCGGCCGGAAGACCTAGATGCGGCGGTCGCAGAGCTCGCCGCATCCCTCGGGGTCGCCGTCGTCACGACGCTCGGCCCCGAGGGGGCTGTGTACGCGGCAGCGCCAGGCAGCCGCGTACAAGCAGGGCGTGCCGGCGCGTACCGTGCGCCCGGCTACGCCGTAAGCGCCGTCGATACGACCGGCGCTGGCGACTGCTTCAACGGCGCGCTGGCGGTCGCCCTCGCGCGCGGCGAGACGCTTGATGCGGCCGTAAGCTTCGCTATGGGCGCGGCTGCGCTATCTGTGACGAAGCTGGGTGCCCAGTCAGGAATGCCGTCTGCAGATGAGGTAGAAGCGTTTCTTGCGCAGCAGGCATCAAGCGACTGATTGTATCATGGATGTGTCCAAGCACAGAGAAGAGGCTGTTACACCCCGGGTAGGGAGGTAATAGCCTCTTCGTTCATCCGTTACTTTTTCTCGGCGAGCCACATCGCAATGTTGGCAATCTCTTCATCTTGTAGTCGATCCTTGAACGCAGGCATGCCGCCTTTACCTTTGACGATCGTGGAGTAGATCTTCTCTACGTCATCCTGACTTCCGATGTTCGCAAGAGCTGGGCCTACGCCCCCTTGAAGCTGATCACCGTGACAGGAAATACAATTGGCTTTCACCAGTGCTTCAGCCTGTCCGGCATCCATTGTGACTTCCGGCATAGTTGGTTTAGCTTCCTGGGCAACCTCTTCTTTTCCTGGAAGCGTAAACATTAAAATAATAGCAAACGCGCACGCTGCAAAAAATACCCCGCTCATGATCCACTTGTGCATCCCTTATGTCCCCTCCAGAATGAAAGATCATCTAACTGAATCAGTCCATATCATTATAACGGAACTAGCCATGACATCATAGCATTTTGTGGTAATTTTTTGAAACTTATCAACTAAAAGCAGGAAACGTATTAGCTCGTAACAATCTTATACGTTAACGGGCTCCTGTATACACCATACAATAAAAAGGTTGCAAGCCAGTAGGTGTCTGACGTTCGTATGTATCTTGGGTGATAAAACCAACCTTTTCATAGACCCGGATGGCTCTTGTGTTCCAGGTGAGCACTTCTAAATCAATTTCATTTGAGGGATTCCTACGAATGGCTTCTCGTACAATCGCAGACACAAATTCAACACCTTGGCCATGACCACATCGTTCGGGATGCATACCTAGTCCAATTCGGGTGACTCCGACCAGCGGGAAGAACTGTGCAAAACCGCAGATTTCATCATTCTCGCCCAAAATGACAGCATATTGATCTTTCCTTAGCTGAACATCTCCAAATTCGACTTCAAGTGCCTTCATCTGTTCCCAAGGAAGCCAGCTATAAATATTATAAGGTGGATCGTATTGCCAACTGCATATCTGCTGCGCATGTTCTTCTTCCATAGGTTTAACGTGAAACGTCACAGAAGCTTCGTCCATACTTACTGCACGCTCCTCTCATTTGTAGGATAGGTACCGCTTCAAAACCGAACAAGCTCTTGAGTGGGGATCGATCCTACAGATCATGTCCAATGTATAGATATTCCTAACATTACTCTACAGAACGTGGTGTAGTTTTGGCAAGTCTTCGTAAAATAGAAAAAATTGAAACAAAAGATCGGTTTATTACGTTTATATTACAATAGGATGGGTAAAAACATCATAAGGGCACGGACGAAGAAGCACAAAAAAACCGCCGGATACATTCCTGCGGAGAATGGATCAGGCGGTTCTGTTATGCTTGGTTACAGTATGATGTTGCTCAGCTTGTCCCTAGTCACGTGCGAGTGTTTCATACGCGTCCGTGCTCATAATACGTTTAGCGCCAACATAGCGGTTAGCCCAGTAGTTTTCACTCAATGCGCTGATCGTAACGCCTTTAGAAGAAGAAGAGTGTGCGAACTTACCTTCTCCAACGAAAATTCCTACGTGTGATACTCCACTGCCGGAAGTATTAAAGAATACCAGATCGCCAGGTCTCATTTCTGAACGGGAAACGGAGTCACCCATGTCGAATTGGGAGCTTGATTGGCGTGCCAGATCAATACCAAGCTTGTCGAATACATACCGTGTAAACCCAGAGCAGTCAAAGCCGTTAAGCGTTGTTCCTCCGCTTTTGTATGTAGTTCCCATTGCTGAGTCAATTACTTCATCCATTTTTGAATCTGCGAATGCGCTGCCAGCTCCAAGCGATAATGCGAATGTGAGGCTAAGTACAGCTGCGGTTAGTTTCTTCTTGAACAAGAGATATACCCCTTCCAATGCCTGCGAGGTTAGCTTAAGGATTCGGTTGAAGGTCCCCTATGATCCCTCTGTAGCAAGATCAATTCACCCATAACTGGTTCCCCCGCTTCCCAGGTGCTAGGAATTTGGCTATGCTAGTTGTGCACCTGTGAAATCAAGAAATGACGATTAAATTTTAAGTAGTTACAAATATGAAGGTAAAGATTACAAAGTTGTTACTAAAAACTCACTGCGATTATTGTACCAGAGGTGCATTGATTTGGCAACGTTTAGCAGTAAAATTAGCAAAAAAAACCTCGACCTTTGACGGGGAAAGGTTGAGGTTTGCTTTTGTGAAGCGTTATCATCGCGTTTATGTGACATGGAGATGGTAACAAATTTTAACCTGTTTGAATCAACTTCTAGTCGACTTGGACTGCCATAAGCGGAAATGGGCGCATATCTTCCATAGAGACATAAGACAGCGAGCCAGAGGATACGTTTGCTGTAATATAAGGCCAGCTAGACCTGTTAAGAACCAGTATGCCGAAGTGAAAGCACCGAAGATGAGCAGATGGATCCCCCCCAGAAGCAAGGCGATGCCAATCACAGGAACGATATGACGAAGCGCGATCCATAGAGCGTATAATGCACCGCGTGCTCGGCCTTCTACATCTGGAGCTGATGCACCGAACTGCATGTATAACATCACGTGATGAATAATCCAGCCGTACACGATCCATAAGGCGACATATGGAATACCCGGCAGTAACAGTTGTAATGAATGGAATCCATCCATTAGAATGGCGAATAGTCTGGGCACAAGCCAGTAGGCCGGCAACAACATCAACAACGTTCGGATGAAGTGCAGTAGTAACATGGGTTTCCACAACACTTTGATACCACGGACAAAAGGAGTTCGCTCCTCCGATTGATTAAAGTGTTGTAATGAGTACAACAGCCCTGCTTGGATGAGGGGGGTGATTAACATGCGCAGCAGCAGCATGGCTCCAAGAATCCATAGATACCGATGAACCTCGGGATGAGTAGAGAGGCTGAGTTGACTTTCCATTTTGAACAAAAGGGTACTGAGCTCTCCAGCATCCGTGTCAGGATATCGAAGTAGCAGCGGGACAACCGCAGACTGCACTAATCGATAGATAAAGTACCCCCATACTAATTGATAGATAAATAGTAGTGCGGCTATGAATATATGTTGACGGACGAGAAACCAGCCTTCACGTATTTTTGCTTTCACTGTCTCCACCTCACCATGACAGACTTCCGAAAATAGCTTCTACAAGTTTGGTTGCGCTCAAACTCCAGCGGAATTTAGAGGATTCGTCTAGATTAGCTTTCAGGAAATTGTCCATATGACGATTCTCTAATACCACAGTGTACAGTGGGTCGGTCATGGCCCAAGAAACCGGAGAAGTATAGGTAAGCTTATATGTGATCCGCTCCTCGTTTCCATTCCATTGCTTATTGACGATATGCCCATCCTCGAACACAATTCGTACAGGAACCTTCATATAATTGCTTCCCTTTTTCTGAATGGTCACAGAGGATTCGTATACCTCTTGATCGCCCTTCTGAATCGGAGTTACACTGATCTTCTCCACAGCAAAGTCCGCCATCCCATCGCCATATACATATTGATCAAAATACGTAGACCATGAAGTGCGAGTAACTTGCTCCACGACCTTTTGGAAATCTGCTGAAGTAGGATGCTTGAAACGATACTTCTTCACATAAGTAGAGAGGATGCGTTCCATTGTTTTGGAGCCAACTTGTTGTTCGATACCGAGCAAAACAAGCTTACCTCTTGTATACACATTCGCTGCATAATGGTTCTGTGAATCAAACTTCCATGCTTCCTGTGTCAACGGGGCTGGAGACGTGATCAGACCTGCTTGAACAGGTAAGTTAGGGACTAGACCATATTCTTGCTCCATTAATTTATCCTCTGCATAAGAGGTGAACCCTTCGTCTAGCCAAGCTTCCTCAAATTCATTGCTGGCGAGCATACCGTAGAAATACTGATGACCAATTTCATGGACGACGGTTCGTTCCAGATCATACCCGGGTGTCGTTTCATCCGCCCCGAAGGCAGTCACCAACGTTGGATACTCCATGCCTCCTGCGCCATTTCCGGTCTTCGGAGGAACTACAATGGAGAGAGTAGAGTAGGGATAAGTGCCAAACCATTTGCTGTAGTTCGCTAGAGCTGCCTTAGCAGCGTAGAAGTAACGTTCTTTTAGATCCTGATGCGCAGGGTCAAGATAAAGTTTGATCCTTACTCCAGGAACATTGGGGGCCGAGAAAGGTTCTTCGGCATAAACAAAATGAGGTGAGGCCGCCCATGCGAAATCATGGACATCATCAGCATAGAATTGATAGATCTTTTCGTTATTTTTCACAACTGCCTGCTGCGTTGGAAAACCTGTTGCGGCTACCTTGTATGATTCCGGCACTCGAATGCGTACGCTATAGATACCGAAGTCGGCATAAAATTCGGAATTGCCGTGATATTGATGCAAATTCCAACCCTCGGCTGTGCGGCCACGTCTACCTGTAGGCTCGTATACGCTAATTTTGGGGAACCATTGCCCTGCCATCACAAAATCGTCTGCGTTTCCCATACGGGCAAAAATTTTGGGTAGTTGTACTTCAAATCGAGTGTGCAGCGTTATGCTCTCGCCGCCCTTCACTGGTTTGGGCAATCGGATTTTGATCAGTGTTTTGTCTTTCATATTTCCGTCGTCCGGCTGTACGTATTGCATGCGGTGTAAAAGTGACAGACCGTCTTCTGTTTTCATCTCCGTAATCTTCATGGATCCATAGCCGTCTGTGGGCATAACATCCCCACGAAGCTTTCCGCCAGACTCCTTCATAAAAGTAGTGTCTGAAGAGGAGAATGCATTGGGATACAGGTGGAAATAAAGCTCGTTGACCGTTTTTTTGCCTGGATGAGTCCAGGTTAGTGTCTGTGTTCCCTGTAACACGTTTCCGTCCACCAATTTCACATCGATGTGATATTCCACCACACGGTCGCTGAACACTTCAGCAGTCGGGGTCTGCACGCTTTCTGGGGGTGCGGAGGTTTGAGGTTTTCCTAGAGGCTTGCCCACTTCTGGGGCGAGCACAGGCAATTCGGATGTTGTGGAGCGAGTGTATCCCAGCGTAATCCATGCTCCTGCAATAAGCACACACAGGGCAAGGAATGCGGTGAGCCAACTCTTGGCGCGTCGTGGAATCATCGTTAAATACCTCCCGTTGACAAGCATCTACAGCATGTATATGTTTGCAATGGGACGAATATTAGTTAAAATATTTGTATCAACCCTTGGAGGCTATAAACATGGAACAAAACGAGCAAAACGGCAAAAAACAAATTGCCTTGAATATCGTTAGTGCAAAAAGCAAACACAAAGGTTTCGGTGCGGGTTCTATTGATCTGAATAACTTATCCCCGGTCATTATTGATCAAGGCGAAGCCAAGATTGATATTGGTGCGATGCACGCGAAGAGTAAAGTGGAGCGTGGCATCAAGTTTTCGACCAATCGTGAGGACGTACCTAATGGACGCCAAGTATGGCTTGTTTGGGTAGCTGTAGATCGTACAGAGCAGGGACAGCTATATGGTGGTGCGACGGCTTGTGAGATGTGGATTGATACGGAGGCTAAGCGTGGATGGAAATTGCTTGCGGATCATGTGAACCGCATGGATTATGCGTTGAAACGCCGCTTTATGTTGGATGATCTGGGTCCAGAAGAACGTGCAGCCCTGAAGACACTTCTGATCTCACATAACGAAGAATGGTGGAATGCTTCCCCGGATGTGTTGAAGGAAGCTTTGTCCTAGGTGCCTAAATCGTTCATTGCATTTAACTAAACGAAATAATTAATCTAAAAAAGCCCCGTGACCTTTACTGAAGGAATGTCACCTGTTTATAACAGGAGTCGTCCTAACATCAGGTACGGGGCTTTTTGAATGTTGTTCAAGAGCAGCTTTCCTTTTGAAGTGTCTAATAACCACGTTCATTGTAAGAACGAGCCGGACAGACTTCCACTCAGCTGGGCTATTGATTGCAAAGATAGGGAGTACACCTGCTGAAAAGTGATGATGACGCAACTACGTCATTATGTGTTTACGTCATTCCACCCACCAACGTTTGAAATCTCTCCACCATGAATGTTTTTCTTCCTGTAGGCCCTGTTGCTGCTGTGCCTCATGTGTCATATCATCGCTTACAGATTCCGAGTCTTCTGAAGCACTGCGACATACTTCCGTTGGCTCGGTTCCATCAATAAATACTTCAAGTCGTTTCTCTGGGCATCCATTACCGGCCAGCTTACCGGATTCAGGATCAATGTAGACACTAACAACGTTGTCTGGTACCGAAAATATTTTGGGTGGAACACTAGCGAGTGCTTGTTCCGTGAACTGGGCGAACATGGGAGCCGCGCGGCGTCCATCAGCGGTGGAGATGGCTTTTCCTTGATCATACCCAACCCAGACGGCAGTTGAGAGCTCAGGGGTGAAGCCGACCAGCCAGGCGTCTGTATTGGTTGTTCCTGTTTTGCCTGCAACGGGTCGCTTAATGGTAGCTGAGACGCGGTTCCCTGTTCCACCATTTTCAAATACACTCTCCATTAACCGAGTCAAGACGTAGGCCGCGGCGGGCTCAACGACCGTTTCTGCTTTGGTCTGAGGTGCTTCATATAGAACACGACCCGCAGCGTCAGTTACTTGTAAAATAGCAACAGGAGGTGTACGTTGACCGCCGGCGGCAATGACTGAAAAGGCAGATGCCATCTCCAATGGGCTAACGGGTGAGGTGCCGAGTGCAAGGGAAGGAACAGCACTCATATTGCTTGTGATTCCCAAATTTCGAGCCATGCTCACTACCTGCTCTGGCCCAATCTGCATGATCGTATTAACCGCATAAATATTGTCTGATGCAGCTATCGCTTTTCTTAGATCGATTTCACCAAGGTACTTGTCACCAAAGTTCCCTGGTTTGTACGTCTTACGATCGTTGTCATAGTGGAACAAGGTAGGCTCGCTATTGAATATAGATGCACTAGTGAGCTGTTTAGACTCCAATGCAGCCAAGTACATAATGGGTTTAAATGCTGAACCTGGCTGACGTGTCGTTGCCAGCACGTGGTTAATCTGATTGGTGCGATAATTTTTGCCGCCGACCATTGCTTTGATATAGCCTGTGCGAGGGTCAATGGAGACCAGTGCGGTCTCTAGCTCACCAGTAGCATCCATACCCTTGGATACAGCATCTTCTGCGGCCTTTTGCACACGTAAATCTAGTGTCGTGTAGATGTTTAATCCCCCATGATCCAGCATCGCTTCACTGATGCCCAGTTCCTTGATGGCTAGATTCCGGATATAATCTCGGAAATAAGGGGCTTTTTCCACCGTTTTCCGTTCACTTTCGGGTCTGAACTGGAGCATTTCCTCATAAGCTTTATCCGCTTCGGTCTGTGTAATTTCTCCGATATCTGCCATTGCATTTAATACAATCTTCTGCCGATCCTTGGCATTCTTCATATGATTATATGGAGAATAATAGGTTGGACCTTTCGGAATACCTGCCAGCATAGCGCTCTCAGCGAGATCCAGTTGTTTAGCACTTTTGCCAAAATACATGCGTGAAGCAGCCTCGATGCCGTAGGCTCCATGACCATAATAGATTTCATTCAGGTACATCTGTAGAATCTCGTCCTTGCTATATTTCATTTCAAGCTGAGCAGTGTACATAGCTTCTTTGGCTTTACGTGTCCATGTTTTCTCGTGGGACAGGTATAGATTACGTGCGAGTTGTTGTGTTAGCGTACTCGCTCCCTGTGACATCTGCATATGCTCCAGGTTAACGAGTACAGCTCGTCCCATACCCCGAATGTCGAAGCCGTAATGCTCATAGAACTTGCGATCCTCTACAGCCAGTGTGGCATGAACGAGATCTGGCGAGATATCTTGCAGTTGTACAGGTACCGAGTCCTTGCCGCCAGCAGAGAAGGTTGCAATGATGTCGCCCTGGCTGTCCAATAATCTGGAATTGCGATCGGAGTCAGCTAGTGGCAGGCTAGTGGCATATAGATAGACAAGTCCGGCTGCTGTGGCAATCAGACCAAGTACAACCAGCACAGAGATCCCTTTGACGAATTTCCATATACGGAACCCGCGTTTGCGGGTCTTTTGGCGTGTCTGATTCATGGAACGGGCTCCTTTCTTTTCTTTCCAGTATGGGATTAGAGTGGCAGGTATATTCACTGCGCTACATAACGGTTTAATAAGTATCATATTGTGGGAAAACCGTTTTGCAGTATAAACGTCTATCGCGTATAATGCAAAAGGGTAATGAAAAGAACGAGTTCGGCACAATATACAGAAGACACGGAAGGACGAACCACACCAAACGTCACTGATTCGTTGATCTGTCCGTCGCTTTGCGCGTTCTGGTCCATTTTTAATCTATATATGAAGTGAAACGCGGATCTCTCCCGCAACCAGCAACCATCATGCTGTGTGGCGCCGAACGCTGGACGTGCTTGGGCGAATGTTTAAGCGTGTAGCGCTTAATCGGGTATGGCTGATCAATACTTTACGGAAAGAAGGTAGAGATTATGGAACTATGGTTTACGGAGAAACAGACCCCTGTATTCGGGATCACCGCGAAGATTAAGCAGACTTATGTAACAGAGCAAACAGACTTTCAAGATTTGGCTATGATAGAGACCGAAGAATTCGGTAATATGTTGATCCTTGACGGTATGGTTATGACGACAGTAAAAGACGAGTTCGTGTATCATGAAATGGCAGCTCACCCTGCACTCCATACCCATCCGAATCCGAAAAAGGTATTGGTTGTTGGCGGTGGTGACGGTGGTGTAATCCGTGAAGTCATTAAGCACAGTACAGTAGAAAAAGCAGTTCTCGTTGAAATTGACGGTAAAGTCATTGAATATTCCAAAAAATATTTGCCTGAAATCGCCGGTAAACTGGACGAGCCCAATGTGGAAGTCCTTGTGAACGACGGCTACATGCATATTATTGAACATAAAAATGAATACGATGTGATCATCGTAGACTCCACCGAGCCTGTAGGGCCAGCTGCTCCATTGTTTGAGCGTGGTTTCTACCAAGGCATTTATGAATCGCTCAAAGAAGACGGAATCTTTGTTGCCCAAACAGACAACCCTTGGTTCAAGGCAGATCTAATCCAGAAGGTGAACAAAGACGTCAAAGAAATCTTCCCGATCGTACATGTGTACGGCTGTAATATTCCAACATACCCAAGCGGTCTATGGACATTCACCATGGGCAGCAAGAAGCATGACCCGCTTGCGGTGGATGAGACTCAAATTCCGGAGATGGATACGAAGTATTACTCTCCGCGTCTGCACAAAGCGGCATTTGTACTTCCTAAATTCGTGGAAGATTTAACGAAATAAAGGGGAAATCAATTAATGAAACTGGATCAAGCTTATTCAGGAAATGTATTTATTTGCAGCTCTGAGGATTATGAAAACTCCAAAGCAGTTATCTACGGTATGCCGATGGATTACACGGTCAGCTTCCGTCCGGGCTCCCGTTTTGGCCCATCTCATATCCGCCAGGCATCGGTTGGACTCGAAGAGTACAGCCCGTATCTCGATAAAAGTATTGTAGACATGACTTACTTTGATGCTGGAGACCTGCTCTTGCCTTTCGGTAACGCTGGACGCAGTCTTGAAGTGATTCATGAATACATCGGTAGCCTGCTGGCTGACGACAAATTCCCGATTGGTCTCGGCGGAGAACATCTGGTTACTTGGCCGGTCATTCAACAAATGTATAAGAAATACCCGGATCTGATCTTGATTCATATTGATGCACACGCAGACCTTCGCGAAAACTATGAAGGAGAGCCATTGTCCCACTCTACACCAGTACGTAAAGCGGCTGAGTTGATGGGCGGCAAAAATATTTATCAATTCGGTATTCGTTCTGGTTCCCGCGAGGAGTTCCAGTATGGACGCGAGAACATCAATTTCTATCCATTTGAAGTTGCAGCTCCAATGAAGGAAGCTCTTCCGAAAATGGGCAACCGTCCAGTGTATGTGACCATTGATATCGATGTGCTTGATCCATCTGCAGCACCAGGAACAGGAACGGCAGAAGCGGGCGGCATTACATCTAAAGAACTGCTGGAAGCGATCCACATGATCGCAGGCTCTGATGTGAACGTAGTTGGATGTGATTTGGTTGAAGTTGCGCCGATCTATGATCCAACACAACAGACTCAGATTGTGGCTGCGAAAATGATTCGTGAAATGCTGCTTGGATTCGTGAAGTAATAGTTAAAGTTAGCGCCTCTCTGTCTACGCCTGATTGTAACCTGCGTAGAAGGGGGCGTTTTTTAAAATATAGGAGAATCAATCTCATAAACCTTTTAGCAGCTTCAATCCGGGCTAGATATAGATGAAAATGATCCAATTTGTTCATAGTTGAAATTGATTCAAGAATGTATAAGTTTACACGTATAATCGTGCTGAACGATAATTTCACCGAGGGGAGTAACGAGTTAAATTAAGTTAAGTTAACTTAATTTAACTTTCTGCCGTGAGCTGTGCTATACTAGATACATCAGCATTCAGTAATATATTGATTGATATATTACAATTACGGAGTATATGGTAATCGGGTTCAACCATATACTAAAAAGAGTCATTATCGCTCCAACGATAATGACTCTTAGGACCCGAAAGGCTGTGGATTGCCACGGCGCGCATGAATTAAATATTGCTATTCAAGCGAAACCCACCGTTAGGCGCCAACCTTATGAGGTGGGTTTTCGCTTGCTACGAAACTTTTTGCGTAACCAACGGTACAGCTTTCGCCCACTCAGTACAATACTGAGGATCGCAGCAATCCATCGGATTACATCAAGCAACGCCACAAGTTTGATCATCGACGTCACCCCCTTTCGGGAAGCTGCGCCGTGATCTGGAAAACATCCACCGTTATTCAAAGTCCATAAGGAATATTATAGCACGTCTGTTCTCGTCTCTCTACCATGAACTGGAATTACTCAGTATAGAGAAAGTTCCACATGGAACAATGTTGATTGAATCTCAACTAGGTGTAGCTCAAGAGTTTCCGAAATACGTTGAATACAACGAGCCGACTTGGAACGACAAGTGATGTATCTCCAGCCAGTTGTGGAAACGAACGATGTGAGGGAGATTAGGGAGAACATGTACTCATGAATCAATCCTAATACCTTAAGTAGCTTCAATCAGACGAGAGATAGGTCAAAATGCTTCAATTTGTCTATATCCTAAAATATTTTTCCGCCTAAATTGCAATAAATGATCGATTCTAATGGATTTGTAAAGATGTTATTTCAAAAATGAGAAGGATAAACAGGCTCTAACGTAGCTCTCGAAATAAATATAAGAATAAATAGACTCTCTCCAGCTACTATAAGCTAGAAAGGGTCTATTTGCTGTGTAATATTAATGGTTGAAACTAATCCAAAAAAACGATATTGTAAGCGATAACAACATACTTTTTAGGAGGTTGAATTAATGGTTAACGTTACTTTAAAGGCAGATTCTAATCAAGGATTAATAAATCGCAATATCTATGGTCACTTTTCTGAACATCTAGGTCGTTGTATTTATGAAGGAATATGGGTTGGAGAAAACTCACCTATTCCGAATACTGAGGGTATTCGCAATGATGTATTGACAGCGCTGCAAAAGCTAAATATTCCGGTGCTCCGTTGGCCGGGCGGCTGTTTTGCCGATGAGTATCACTGGAAGGATGGCGTGGGGCCGCTAAGTGAGCGTGCACGAATGATTAATACGAACTGGGGCGGCGTGGAAGAGAACAATCATTTTGGAACTCATGAATTTCTGAGACTGTGTGAACTGCTTGGAACGGAGCCTTATATTAGTGGCAATGTAGGAAGCGGTACAGTTCAAGAGATGCAACAATGGGTTGAATACATGACGTTTGACGGCGAATCACCAATGGCAAATTGGCGGAAGAGCAATGGTCGTGAGAAGCCATGGAAATTGACGTACTTTGGCGTAGGTAACGAGAACTGGGGATGCGGCGGCAATATGCGAGCAGAATATTATGCTGACGAATACCGCCGATATGCCACATATGTGCGTAATTATTCCGATAACCAGATTTACAAAATTGCATGTGGGCCAAACGAGGATAACTATCATTGGACCGAAGTGTTAATGCGTGAAGCTCATCAGCATATGAGTGGACTCAGCCTACATTATTACACCCTCCCAACGGGCGTATGGCAGGATAAAGGTGAAGCGACTGGTTTTAATGAAAGTGATTGGTTCCAGACGTTGAAGCGCACGCTCCATATGGAAGAGTTAATTGTAAAACATTCCGAGATTATGGATAAATACGACCCTGAATGTAAAGTCGGTCTGATTATCGACGAGTGGGGCACATGGTACAACGTGGAGCCGGGAACCAACCCAGGATTCCTCTATCAGCAAAATACGATGAGAGATGCTCTGGTAGCAGGCATCAATCTGAATTTATTCAATAAGTATAACAAGCGGGTGCAAATGGCAAACCTTGCACAGATCGTGAATGTGCTGCAAGCACTTGTTTTGACTGAAGGTGAGAAGATGATTCTTACGCCAACATATCACGTCTTTGATATGTACCAGGTTCATATGGATGCGGAGCGACTGGAGCTGGATTATGAGAGCCCTGGATATACTTTTGGTGAAGATACAATTCCACAGCTTAGCTTGTCTGCATCACGTGATCAGGAAGGTGTAATTCATGTGACCGCATGTAATCTTAGTCATACGGATGAGCTGGAAGTAGTGTGCCAATTGCAAGCTACCGATTCTTCCGTAGCCTCAGGGCGTATTCTGCACCACGGGGAGATTGGAGCATTTAATACGTTTGAGCAGCCAGAGAACGTTACTCCATCAGAATGGAAGGGTGTTACGCTGGAAAATGGTCAATTGCGGTTCGTATTGCCGCCTGCATCTGTTGGAGTCATTGCAATAAAGGCATAGTGCTATGAACAGCCGTTTATCTATGGAAACAGGTCAGAAGACTGAGCGTTCGCTTTGCAAAGGTTGCGATGATCAATATGATGTACAGATTAGTGAAGCCAAGCTAGCGCGTCTTGTGGAGCTAGCCTCACGTTCACGTCCTGTTGTTGCAGATGCCGAATATGAGCGGAGATTATCCTCCTGCTACAGCTGTCCGGCATTACAGTACGGTAGCACTTGTCGGTATTGTGGTTGTTTGGTACAGGTGCGTGCCAAACTGCTAGATTCAACCTGTCCATTCCCGTATGATTCACGATGGGCCTGATTGAAGTCCTAATTTTAATTACTTAATTACTATATTAATGAGAGAATGAGAGCAGCACTAAATGAAGTGTCCCCCGTCAAGTAGGCAGGTGAACAATCAAACCTGTTACTGTAAAGGGCATATCATGGGGTGCTGCTCTCCTTTTTTTGCTGCCCAAGAACAAAAACTCTGAATTTGGATTTGAATTGAACGAGTGAACTGGATATAGTTATACAGTAGAGTGTAGGATAGAAGGCTATCCGGTAATATGAGTGCGTATAGCGGTACAACGATACGAGAAGCGCTTGTGTAGATCAGCCTCTCGTTTTTGGCGCCGCCTCGAATATAATGGAGGTTAACATTCATGTCGAACATGCGACCGGTTCAGATCCGGCTGCACAGCCGCTATGAAGGTGAAGATGTGCTGCAGGAAATGCAGGGTGAAGCTGTGCTGAAAGGGTCTGTTCTCTATGTTCGTTATCAGGAACCACAGACCGGTCCTGAAGGTGGCATTACCCGAACAACATTGAAGATGAGCGGACAGTCCATCAAGATTATACGTCACGGCGAGGTGGAATCGGAGCAGACGTTTGAATTAAACCGGAAGCTTCCGGGCTTTTATCGTTCTCCTTACATGGCTTTTTCCTTGTCCACGCATACACAGGAACTGGAACTTTCCATTCAAGGATTGAACGCACGCGCAGCGTGGAGCTATGACTTCTACCGCTTTGACGAAGAATCCGGACATTTCGCGATTAGTTTGCATATACAGGAGGAACCAATTTAATGACACGTAATCCACTAGATACAATTAATGAACGGGTAAGCACGGCGATCGGTAATGCCATCGTTGCTGCTGGGATCGTTACGCAAGATGAGTTACCTGCTATCACGCTTGAAGTACCTCGGGACAAATCCCATGGTGACCTAGCGACCAATGCTGCGATGCAGCTCACCAAGATTGCTAAGCGCAATCCTCGTCAGATTGCGGAAGAGATCATCGCCAACCTGAACTTGGCGGATGCTGGCATAGAGACGGCTGAGATCGCTGGTCCAGGCTTCATCAACTTCAAATTGGACAAGAGCTACCTCTATCCAGTACTGGAGCTTGTGCAAGAGCAGGGAGAGAATTACGGAAGAATTAATGTTGGTGAAGGACGCAAGGTCGAAATGGAGTTTGTCAGTGCCAACCCAACAGGAAGCTTGCATCTGGGACATGCCCGTGGAGCAGCTGTAGGTGATGCACTGTGCAATATCCTTGATTACGCTGGTTACGATGTAACGCGTGAATACTACATTAATGATGCGGGTAACCAAGTATTTAATTTGGCTCGCTCCATTGAAGCACGTTATTTGCAAGAGCTAGGCCAAGATGCTGAGATGCCAGAAGACGGCTACCACGGTGAAGATATTAAAGGGTTTGCGAAGGAACTGGTTGCCGAGAAGGGAGACAGCTTGCTGTCCATGCACCCAGGAGATCGTGCCGCTTACTTCCGTGACTATGGTCTGGAGAAGGAACTGGATAAGATCAAACGAGATTTGAATCGCTTCCGCGTTAACTTTGACATCTGGTTCAGCGAGACTTCCCTGTACGATAATGGTGAAGTACTTCGCGTGCTGGATGAATTGCGTGACCGTGACGAGATCTATGAGAAAGATGGCGCAACCTGGCTGAAAACGATGCAATATGGGGACGACAAGGAACGTGTATTGATCAAGAATGATGGTACGTACACTTACCTGACACCAGACATCGCATACCACCGCGATAAATATTCTCGTGGATACGACACGATGATTAACATATGGGGAGCCGATCACCATGGATATATTCCACGGATGAAAGCTGCGATGCAAGCACTCGGCAACGATCCGGATAAACTGGTCGTGCTGATTGCACAGATGGTTAGCTTGTTCCAGAACGGTGAGAAAGTGAAAATGTCTAAGCGTACGGGTAAAGCCGTAACAATGGAAGACCTGATGGATGAGGTAGGCATTGACGCCATTCGATACTTCTTCACAATGCGTAGCATGGATTCCCACCTGGACTTTGACATGGATCTTGCTATTTCGACGTCTAATGAAAACCCGGTGTTCTATGTGCAATACGCACATGCTCGGGTATGCAGTGTATACCGTCAAGCAGAGGAACAAGGCATCGAGCTGTTGCCAATTGAACAGATCAATTTGTCTAAGCTGACAACAGAACATGAATTTGATCTTCTCCGCAAAATGGGAGAACTGCCAGAAGAGATTGCCACTGCAGCTACGGGATATGCGCCACATCGCCTGATCCGTTACGTATATGAGCTGGCATCCCTGTTCCACAGTTACTACCGTGCAGAACGCGTCATTACGGAAGACGCGGAGCAAACGCAAGCGCGTCTGGCGTTGATCGGAGCTGTGCGCACCGTTATCGCAACAGCGCTTCGTCTGGTTGGCGTATCCGCACCAGACAAAATGTAATCCATGCCGCGGCGGCGCAGCGCCGCCTAGGCTTGACAAAAAGTCCCCATGCACCACGCTTGCAATGCAGCGTGAGCATGGGGACTTTTTGCTGTGCAAGCAGACGGACGCATGGGCGTGCCGTGCTTGCACGTGAGCCTGCACCGACCACCACCGCCGCGCTGCCGCGTGTACAAGTCTTGAAGCCTCTGTATACCGCGAGCATGCGGTATACGGTGTCTTCAAGGCTTGCT
This sequence comes from Paenibacillus tundrae, assembly GCF_030812775.1. Lineage (GTDB taxonomy): Bacteria > Bacillota > Bacilli > Paenibacillales > Paenibacillaceae > Paenibacillus > Paenibacillus tundrae_A. The sequence goes on along the minus strand of NZ_JAUSTI010000029.1, from coordinate 15,535 downwards.
CAGCCAATGGCGGTGGTGGTCGGTGCGTTATGCCTCGCCCTCCTGCATGAGCCGGAGGGCGTCGATCTCGCCGCCGCGTATCTTCGTCTTCGCGGCGGTTGTTTTGCGAGCGCGCAGTGGTACGGTGGCGCGCTTGACCAGCGTTTTAATTTCGCTGGGCGAAAGTCCTGGATGCTTGGCAAGTAATAGCGCGATGGCGCCGCTTACGTGGGAAGTCGCCATGGAGGTGCCGCTCATCTCGTGATGCTTGCCTTGTACCCATGAGGATACAATCTTGTCGCCAGGTGCGTAGACATCTACATATGCACCACGGTTGCTGAAGGATGCAATGCGCCGGTTTTTGTCCGTTGCACCCACGGATATTGTCTGCGGATACCTTGCTGGATAATCAATGCTACGACGTTTGCCGTCGTTTCCTGACGAGGCCACAATGACAATGCCGGCATGGTACGCCCGATTAACGACATCGAGAAGAGCCTTGCTGCGAGTCTTCATACCGAAGCTCATATTGATGATATCTACCCGGTTACGCACACACCAGTCGATGCCGAGCACGATATCGGATACATAAGCCGATCCGTTATGATCAAATGCCTTTACTGGATATATCAAAGACCGAGGAGCTACACCGATCATGCCAGCCATGCTGTTGGCTGCTGCAATTGTTCCGGCAATATGAGTTCCGTGACCGTTATCATCATGCGGCAGTAAACTACGATTTAACAGATTAATCCCACGCGCTAGTGAATAACGAAGATCCGGGTGCTGATAATCTGCACCAGTATCAATCACACCGATTTTGATGCGATGCCCTGTGGAGACAGACCATACTTTGGGTGCACGGATCTGCTTCACTCCCCAGGGCACACCTTGAACGCTGGTTGGTTTATTATGAAGCGCAGTGGCATGGAGCGAGATGGAGTGATCCTCTTCTACTGTGATATCAGCGCCATAACGATTCAATTCTTCTGGGCAGCCTACATTTGCGATAATGGAGCGTGCAAGACGGGATGAACGCACTGCTCTGAGGTCGGAGAATTTGCTACGCATTCTCGAAAGTTCCAAGAGACATTCTTCATAGTGTCTTGGTTGGTTGAACCGGATGAGGTACCGCCCCGCCTGTTCCGGTTCAGGATCTTTCATTCCTTCAACTAAATGATGCAATAAGCCAGTGTAGTCCATTATGGGCAGCCCCCTTCGGGATGAACATGCTGAGGTATTCTATGAATGCGCTCAGCCTGCCGCATGGGGAACTTGCCCTTTTTTTATAAAAAGTCCTTCACTTCGTGTCAAAAAGGGCGCAGGGACATATGATGGATGGAGGGCTAGAGGGCTCTTGCGGGGAACCTTGGTAAGGAGCAATCCTACGAGGGTATACAGTCAGAAGGCGGAGGGGACTCCGTCTTTTTCTATTTTTGCTCAGCTTCTGTAGAATGGCGTCGTCGAAGTTGTTTTCCATGTTATTTATCTAATCCACGTACATAAAAACTTGCTTTTTAACGCTAAATAGGTTTTACTTAGTTTTGTTAATGGATATGTTATACGTAACGATCCAGTTCGTAGGGATATAAAGTGAATTAATGTGTGAGAGGAAGTGTCTGTCAGTGAGTACCTCACTCAACTTAAAAATTGATAAAGAAAAGGTAAGAGAGATCCCTTTGGTTGACCTCGCCTTTATGGTGCTGAAAGCGGCAAATACGCCGTATTACTACCGAGATTTGATGAATGAGGTAGCGAAACAGCGCGGAATGACTGACGAAGAAATCAACGAGTTTATCGCCCAGCTATATACCGAGATTAATATCGATGGACGTTTTGCTTGCGTCGGTACGAGTCTGTGGGGATTGAAGCGCTGGTATCCGGTTGCTGGAACGGAAGATTCCATGACGGGTGCGAAACGTCCACGTATCATCAACGATGAAGATGATGATTTGGAAGATGAGGACTTCGGTGAAGAGGAAGATAGCTACAGCAGCGACGAAGACTTCGACAACACGGATGATGACCAAGACGAAGATGAAGACGAAGATGAAGACGATGATGACATCTTCGATGAAGATGATAGCGATGAAGAAGTTCTAGTTGAAGATGATGATTTGGAAGATGAAGACCTCGACGAAGACGATGAAGAAGAGTCCGAAGACGAGGATGACTTTGACGACGATTCCAATAAGTAAACGTCATTTTTAATGTCAATAATTTACCCGTTTTACCCCGACAGACATCCTTGACAAGCAGATGGGGTAGCGGGTAAACTATTGCATGGGCTTATGAATGAGCGACAATATATTTATGTTTTTTATAAAAGTGCCCCGTCCTGCGGGAGTACTTTTTTTTGTATTTTTAGAGGCAGAATTTTGCAAAAAGAATTGATTTCCGCATGCTCCCGGTAAACGTCCGGGGTTCGTTTTTGTATATAAAAAAACGCCAATCGATGTTTCTGATTGATGTCAAGTAAGGGGACGAACTCGGATCAAGGCTCTCGGAAAATTTGCACCATTTTGTTGTAAAGCAGCGTTGTTCAAACGGTCTTCGTGAGAAAGAGCAGTTCGTAGATGCAGGGAATTTCTACCATTGCTCTTTTTAACGATGATTACCTGGGAAACGGGTTACGATAACACCATATATCGCCTGAATTTCTGTACTTATATTAGGAGGGTAATAACAGTGACAAAGTATATTTTCGTGACGGGCGGAGTTGTGTCCTCCCTGGGCAAAGGAATCACGGCTGCCTCGCTGGGCAGATTGCTGAAAAACAGAGGGCTCAAGGTAACAATCCAGAAATTTGACCCATATATCAACATTGACCCGGGAACGATGAGCCCGTATCAGCACGGTGAAGTATTCGTAACAGACGATGGCGCGGAAACGGATTTGGATCTGGGTCACTATGAGCGGTTTATCGACATCAATCTTTCCAAAAACAGCAACGTTACAACAGGTAAAGTTTACTCTTCCGTAATCAGCAAAGAGCGTCGCGGTGAATATTTGGGCGGTACAGTACAAGTTATCCCGCACATTACGAACGAGATCAAAGAGCGTGTATTCCGCGCTGGTCGTGAAGCTGGTTCGGATGTCGTAATTACGGAAATCGGCGGAACAGTAGGCGATATCGAGAGCTTGCCTTTCCTGGAAGCTATTCGTCAGATCAAGAGTGATGTAGGTCGCGACAATGTAATGTACATCCATGTAACGTTGATTCCATACATCAAGGCTGCGGGTGAAGTGAAAACAAAACCTACACAGCACAGTGTGAAGGAATTGCGCAGCATCGGTATTCAGCCAAACGTTATCGTTTGCCGTACAGAGTACGAGCTGTCCAAAGACATGAAAGCCAAAATCGCGCTCTTCTGTGACATTGATGAGAACGCCGTGGTAGAATGCCGCGATGCGAGCACACTGTATGAAGTGCCACTTAACCTGCGTGAAGAAGGCTTGGATGAGATCGTGGTAAACCACCTGAAGCTGACTACTCCTGCACCGGATATGAGCGAGTGGGAAGGGTTGGTTGACCGGATCAGCAAATTGCAACGCACTGTTGAGATTGCGATTGTTGGTAAATATGTAGCGCTTCATGATGCATATCTGAGTGTTGTTGAATCTTTGTCTCACGCTGGATTCGCATCCAACGCAGAAGTGAAAATTCGCTGGGTTCATTCCGAAGATATTACAGATGAGAACGTAGGAGACCTTCTGCACGGCGTGGGTGGTATTCTTGTTCCTGGTGGATTCGGAGATCGTGGAATCGAAGGTAAAGTATCGGCAATCCGTTATGCCCGTGAGAAAAATATTCCGTTCTTCGGTATTTGCTTGGGTATGCAGGTTTCCGTTATTGAATATGCACGTTCCATCGTTGGTTTGAACGGTGCTAACAGCTCCGAGATCAATCCAGCTACTGAGTTCCCAGTAATCGATCTGCTGCCAGAGCAAAAAGATATCGAAAATCTGGGTGGTACGATGCGTCTTGGTCTGTACCCTTGTAAGCTTCAAGAAGGATCTTTGGCAATGGCTTGTTATGATGACGAGCTCGTGTATGAGAGACATCGCCACCGGTATGAGTTCAACAATGAATACCGTGAAGCTATCGAAAAAGCAGGATTGGTTATCTCCGGTACATCTCCGGATGGCCGTTTGGTAGAGATCGTTGAACTTCCGGGACACCCATGGTTCCTGGCGGTACAATTCCATCCGGAATTCACTTCCCGTCCAAACCGTCCACAACCATTGTTCCGTGAGTTTGTGAAAGCTTCCTTGGAGAACGCTGAGAAGTAAGTTGTTTATTATATGGGGATGTCTCTATTCGCTTGTGATTTATGGGCGGACGGGGCATCCCCTTTTGTTATGTTTTGAGAAGTCAAAAATGGGATAAAATGTTTTGGTCAATTTAAACCTGGAGAAGGATTTTACTGGAAGAGGTAGAATACTTATCATGACGACTATGGGATAGTTATCCAGATTCGGACGTTTATGCTTTCCTAAATCCAGGAGGTTACACAGTGGAAAATAAAAAATTGTTGATTGTTGATGACCAAAATGGGATTCGCATCCTCTTAATGGAAGTGTTCAGCAGTGAGGGATATAATACATTTCAAGCACCTAATGGTAAGGTTGCTCTTGAAATTGTAAATAACGACAAGCCTGATCTGGTGTTGCTCGATATGAAAATTCCCGGCATGGATGGGCTGGAAATATTGAAGCATATTAAAGAAATAGACCCCAACATCAAAGTCATCATGATGACGGCTTATGGGGAGCTAGATATGATTAAGGAAGCTACCGACCTTGGAGCACTCATGCATTTTACGAAACCGTTTGATATCGATGAGATGCGTGTTGCCGTCAATATGCAATTGCGAAATGATACCGCCAATAAATGCAGCTAAATCCTGTGTAAACAGGATTTTTTTGTATATAAATAACCAAATATAAGGATTGTATTAATCCAAGGTATTCCAGTGAAATTTTCAGGGAATATTGAAATTGATGATGCCGTCATGTGATATCTATGAAAACTGTGCTGCAAAGCACAGCATTTTTGCAAATGCATGTTTAGTATTTGACATGGGATGTGGTATAATAAGCCCGTATGTGATTTCGGCTAAAAACCATAGACATAACCCAAACCCCTAGGAGGATTGAAACCATGCCATTAGTATCTATGACAGACATGTTGAACAAAGCACTCGAAGGAAAATATGCAGTTGGTCAATACAACATCAATAACCTTGAGTGGACTCAAGCAATTCTTACTGCTGCTGAAGAAGAAAAGTCCCCAGTAATCCTGGGTGTTTCCGAAGGCGCAGCACGTCACATGGGTGGCTTTACTACTGTAGTTAAAATGGTAGAAGGACTCTTGATTGACATGAAAATTTCCGTACCAGTTGCTATTCACCTGGATCACGGTTCAAGCTTCGACAAATGTAAAGAAGCGATCGACGCTGGATTTACATCCGTTATGATCGACGGTTCCCACCACTCCATCGATGAGAACATCGAAATGACTAAAAAAGTGGTTGAATATGCACACGCTAAAGGCGTTTCTGTAGAAGCTGAAGTAGGTACTGTAGGCGGACAAGAAGACGACGTTATCGGTGGTATTCAATACGCTGACCTGAACGAGTGTATCCGTATCGTTAAAGAAACAGGTATCGATACTTTGGCACCAGCTCTGGGTTCCGTACACGGTCCTTACCAAGGCGAGCCAAACCTCGGCTTCAAAGAAATGGAAGAAGTTCGTGACGCGGTACAAGTTCCACTCGTATTGCACGGTGGTACAGGTATTCCTAAGCACGATATCGATAAAGCAATCTCCCTGGGTACTTCCAAAATCAACGTGAACACAGAGAACCAAATCTCTTTCACTAAAGCAGTTCGTGAAGTACTTGCAGCTAAACCAAATGCTTACGATCCACGTACATTCATCGTACCAGGCCGTGATGCAATCAAAGAAACAGTTAAAGGTAAAATCCGCGAGTTTGGTTCTAACAACAAAGCGTAATTTATCTCAAACAGTTCCATACTGTGAAATGGAAGAACACCGCCTAGCCGGTGTCTTTCCATTTTCACACCTTATTTCTACATCGTTAGCCATCAGCACGTATTGCCGTTCATCGGCTGCAAAACACGTAGGGGGACATTAAGCTTTATGGAAAAATTGATGATTAGTGGCGGACGTCCGTTACAGGGAACTGTAACCATAAGCGGCGCCAAGAACAGCGCCATTGCGCTTATTCCTGCAGCATTGCTTGCCGAGTCAGAGGTCGTGCTTGACAACCTGCCACTTTTGAGTGATGTGGCCGTATATGCGGAAATTTTGGAGGAACTCGGAGCGCGTGTGACATGGGAAGGCAGTCAGATGAGAATCGATCCTTCCGATATTAAATCCATTCCTATGCCGAATGGGCCTGTGAAGAAACTTCGTGCTTCATACTATATGATGGGTGCGCTGCTTGGGCGTTTCAAAGAAGCGACCATCGGTTTACCTGGAGGTTGTAATTTTGAACCTCGTCCGATTGATCAACATATCAAAGGTTTTGAAGCGCTTGGCGCAACGGTTACAAACGAACATGGTTCCATTCATCTGCATGCCAAAGAGCTTCGCGGAGCTAAGATTTATCTAGATGTAAGTAGCGTAGGTGCAACCATTAACATTATGCTGGCGGCAACTCGTGCCAAAGGCTCTACAATTATCGAAAACGCGGCTAAAGAGCCTGAGATTATAGATGTAGCAACACTTTTGAACTCTATGGGTGCAAGCATTAAGGGTGCAGGTACAGAAACCATTCGTATTGAAGGTGTATCTGAACTAAAAGGCTGTCGTCATTCGATTATCCCGGATCGTATACAGGCGGGTACGTACATGATCGCTGCGGCAGCAACACGTGGAGACGTCCTGATTGATAATGTCATCCCTAAACACCTTGAAGCTTTGACAGCAAAGCTAATTGAGATGGGCGTTGGCATTGAGGAACTAGACGAGAGCATCCGAGTTATCGGACAAGCATCTTACAATCATGTGGATGTGAAGGCGCTGGTGTACCCTGGCTTCCCTACAGATCTACAGTCCCCGATGACGAGTGTATTAACTCAAGCCACGGGTGTTAGTGTCCTCAGTGATTTTGTATATAGCAATCGATTCAAGCATGTTCCTGAGTTAGTGCGAATGGGTGCTAAGATTCGTGTAGAAGGACGTTCTGCAATTATTGAAGGTAGTCCTTTGAATGCGGCTAAGGTAAAAGCATCCGATCTGCGCGCTGGAGCAGCGCTGGTGATCGCAGGTCTCACCGTTAGTGAAGGTGTGACTGAAGTAACGGGTGTTGAATATATTGATCGTGGTTACGATCATCTCGTTACTAATCTGCGCTTGTTAGGTGCAGATGTGTGGCGTGAGACGGAGTAAACGAACGATATATTGCAAGTTTACAGCAATACAGTTATTATTTTTACTGAACTGCATAACCTTTCAACAAATGGGTAAACCTATACTAATAGAGTTCTCAGCCTCTCCGGAACCAGGTGGAATGTACGATTTCCTTGGCCGGAGGGTCTTTTTTTGGATTAGACATCATATGGCTGTAAGAACAGAGATCATTCCCTTTCCTCAAGCCCCCGGTTTGTTTGAACTGCGCTCCTTGGCCGGTTACCCGGATCGAACGCCTCATGACTTTTGTGTTCACTCACTAGCGGACAGTGCTGTGTATATAGCCATCCCGCCCGGAACTTACATCCAAAGACAAGTATTTGCATTATAGCGGTTACATTCCGTACAATGGACAGAAGAGAACGCGGTGTTATGCCTGCTCTCCATAGCCGGAACATCTAGCGAAACTATCCATTTCACGGACTTATTAATTGAATAGGTGGTTATTATATGGATCTACAAATTTCCGATTTGGAAGAAATGAAATTAACGGACCTTTACAAACTGGCCAAAAAATATCAAATTCCATATTACGGTCAATTGAAAAAGAAAGAATTAATCTTTGCTATATTACGTGCACAAGCTGAACAAAGTGGTTTGATGTTTATGCAAGGTGTGCTAGAAATTCTCCCTGAGGGATACGGATTTTTACGGCCGATTAACTACTTGCCGAGTACGGAGGATATCTACATTTCAGCTTCGCAGATCCGCAAGTTTGACCTTAGAACGGGTGACCTCGTATCGGGTAAGTGTAGGACGCCAAAAGAAAATGAGCGGTACTTCGGTTTGCTGCAAGTTAATGCTGTAAACGGAGAGAATCCTTCAGCCGCTGCGGAAAGACTTCATTTCCCTGCACTAACTCCATTATATCCGCAGAAAAAACTGGTTCTCGAAACATCCCCCAACCATTTGTCCACTCGCATTATGGATGTGCTTGCTCCAGTAGGTCTGGGACAGCGCGGATTGATCGTAGCACCTCCCAAAGCAGGTAAAACACTTCTCCTTAAAGAAATCGCCAACAGCATTTCAACGAACAATCCTGAAATTGAACTATTTGTCCTGTTGATTGATGAGCGTCCGGAGGAAGTAACGGATATGTCTCGTTCGGTTAAAGGTGAAGTTGTAGCTTCTACGTTTGATGAGCTGCCTGAGAACCATATTAAAGTTGCTGAATTGGTATTGGAGCGTGCGCTTCGTCTTGTAGAAGCCAAAAAAGATGTCGTTATTCTGCTGGATAGCATCACACGTCTGGCTCGTGCATACAACTTGGTTATTCCGCCATCTGGTCGGACGCTAAGTGGAGGTATTGACCCTGCAGCATTCCATCGTCCTAAACGCTTCTTCGGTTCTGCAAGGAATGTAGAAGAGGGAGGAAGCTTGACGATTCTGGCGACTGCTCTGATTGACACCGGTTCCCGTATGGATGATATTATCTATGAAGAGTTCAAAGGTACGGGTAACATGGAGCTTCATTTGGATCGTCGTTTGGCAGAGCGCCGTATCTTCCCTGCGATTGATATTCGTCGTTCGGGTACTCGCCGTGAAGAAGTGCTTCTTAGCAAAGAAGAGCTGGATACAATTTGGACTATTCGGAAAAATATGAATGACTCACATGATTTTGTGGAGAGCTTCCTGAAGAAGCTACGCAACAGCAAAACCAATGCAGAGTTCCTTGCTGCGTTTGATGCAGCAGCCAATAATCCAACGAGTAATTCCGGCACAACAACAACCCGTCGTTCACCAAGACAAACAGCCACATCAGCAACAACAACCTAGTTGATTATGGGCTGATTGGACACTCGTCGTTTAGGCTTAACCCATATAGATGTGAGGAGAACATCATGTATTTAGTATACGCAGATGAAAAAGGTAATGTCTTTGATCACCAGTCCTTGTATGGACTTGCACGAAGTGGTGATATGATTGTTGAAATTATGGAGGATGAGCTTATTCCTCTGCCAGATGGAGCGACATTGGTAGGATTGCCGAGCACTCGTCCAATTGGTATGGATCCCGATACGGGCGAGATGTTGCCAATGCCTAGTGATACACAAGCTGTAGGTGCGTTGTTGCCGCAAGGCTTCACCCGGCTGTGCCTGCCAGGTTATGTGAAGACGGATAAGGAGTACAAGTTGCCTTTGTTCGGTTATTCGGCAGTTGTCTGGAAAGATGGCGGTTTTTATGTCACGGCTGCGAAGTCGGATAGTCCAGATAAGTGGAACCCGCTTAACTGCGACCGGGATGATGTGAAGTCAGGTGTGAATCATTTGACGAAAAAATATCCGGAAAATCGCTTGTATACTCATCTATCGAATTGTGCGCTGGGATATGAATGCTTAACTTCATCCAACACGTTCCTGAATCGTTGGGAAGGTGGCGTGCCTGTATCATACTCCTGTAATGCAGGTTGCTTCGGATGTATTTCTGAACAACCAGATGACAGTGGTTTTGTATCTCCGCAGACACGTATGAATTTCCGTCCACGTGTGGATGAAATTGTTGAAGTTATGCTGGAGCATTTGAAAACGCCGGAATCCATTATCAGTTTTGGACAAGGCTGTGAGGGTGAACCATCCACGCAGGCTAAACTGATTATTGAGGCTATTCGTGAAGTGCGTTCCATCACAGATATGGGATACATCAACATTAATACGAATGCTGGATTGAATGATCATATTAGAGGTATTGTAGATGCAGGGCTGGATCTGATGCGCGTAAGTACAATTAGTGCTTTGGACGATCATTATAATGCCTATTACAAACCTCGTGGTTATACCTTGGCTAATGTCGAGAAATCCATGAAGTATGCCGCAGAACAAGGTGTATACACCTCCATTAACTATTTGATCTTCCCGGGTGTAACAGATCGTGAGGAAGAGATTGAAGCGATGGTTGAGTTTGCGCGCAGAACCAAACTACGTCTCATTCAGATGCGTAATCTCAATATTGACCCTGAAAGTTATTTGGAGCTAATTCCTCCGGCTCAAGGTGACATACTGGGAATGAAGCAGATGATCGAAATCTTCCAAGAAGAGTTGCCTGACGTCGTGATTGGCTCGTTTACACATGTTCCACCAGCTGGAATGGCACGTCCTAAGCGCCTGATCACCTCTTGATAATTATGGATTGCAACTGGCAATATGCCATGTTATAATCTTCGGAGTTGTGCCATTTACTCTGGGTCCGCTTGAGGCTCAGGGCGGAAAGAGGTGAAAGGTAATGAAAGAAGCAATTCATCCTAAATACACGATTGGTCAAGTATCCTGCGCATGCGGTAATACTTTTGAGACTGGTTCGGTTAAAGACGGACTTCGTGTAGAGATTTGCTCCGCGTGCCACCCGTTCTTCACTGGTAAACAGAAGTTTATCGATGCTGGCGGTCGTGTGGATCGTTTCAAGAAAAAATACGGAATCTAATTCAGCAATCCTTCGGGAATTGTCTGCTAATTGCATCCAAACCCACCCCTGTCATCTTGGCAGGGGTTTTTATATGTTTGTTTACGCATGGGCAGTAGAGAATGATCAACGATAAGGAACCTAGTTTCTAGACTTTTTTAAGACTAGTCTTCTACATCGTGAAGTAGGTCGAGCGGCATTCTAGATCAATTGGTAACAATTAATAAGCTCTTCCCATTTCCCTCTGGTTGCAATTTATACTACCTTACGTTATACTATTTCTTACCGTGCTAGATGGGGAGGTAGCGGTGCCCTGTAACTCGCAATCCGCTACAGCGAGGTTGAATTCCTGCTAGAGGTTTTGTCGATGTGAGGTTTGGTCCCTGAACGTGGTGTTGACGGTTGGGTCCTCCGCAATGAGTACTCATGAACCTGGTCAGGTCCGGAAGGAAGCAGCCATAAGTGAGATCACTCTTGTGCCGGAGGGTTGCCTAGCCTGAGCTATTGTTCAGGGGTGCCACTCGGATCGCAATTATCGATAGCAGGTGCACGGCTTACTATTAGAATTAGAGACCTTTGCAGTTGTATGTATGCAGAGGTCTTTTTGATATGTCTACAAAAAACCACGCAGAAGTGGGTCAGATAAAGTTTGGATTCACCCCGGAATATAGTATAATGGGGGAACGACAAAGGACTCGAATGCGAAGTGGAAGGAAGGTAACGCATCATGGAGCATATCGCGTTATACCGGGCTTGGCGTCCCCAGTCGTTCCAAGATATGGTGGGACAGCAGCATATTATTCAAACCTTGCAGAACGCGATTCGTGAACAGCGGACTTCCCATGCCTATTTGTTTAGTGGCCCTAGAGGAACGGGAAAGACGAGTGCTGCCAAGATTTTGGCCAAAGCTGTGAACTGCGAACGTGGACCTGCGCCCGAGCCTTGTAACGAGTGCGAAGCATGCCGGAGGATTACAACTGGTGCGGTAATGGATGTACAAGAGATTGATGCGGCATCCAACCGTGGTGTTGAAGAGATCCGTGATCTTCGGGAAAAGGTTAAATATGCGCCAACCGAGGTTCGACAGAAAGTTTATATTATTGATGAAGTACACATGCTTACGACAGAGGCCTTCAATGCGCTACTTAAAACGTTGGAAGAACCTCCTCCGCATGTTATGTTTATTTTGGCAACAACCGAGCCCCATCGCCTACCGGCCACGATTATATCTCGCTGTCAGCGATTTGATTTTCGCCGAGTGTCGTTGGAGGAGCAGACAGCACGCTTAGCTCTAATCTGTGAGCAAGAAGGTATGGAAGCTGACCTTGATGCACTTCAATACATTGCCCGTCTATCTGACGGGGGGATGCGGGACGCGCTTAGCGTATTGGATCAGATCTCCTCATTTACGGATGGGAAGGTAACCTATCAGCAGGTCATGGATATGACCGGTGGGATTCCATCTGAACAATTTGCGAAGCTTGCTGCCTCTCTATTGAAGGGTGACGTCGGTCATATTCTGCAGATGATTGAAGGATTTATGCATGAAGGCAAGAGTGCAGACAAATGCATGGAGAATTTGCTTTATTATTTCCGTGATTTGCTTATGATTAAGATGGTACCGGATGCAGATAAGCTCACGGATCGTGTACTCAACCCTGAGTCATTCCGAGATATGGCTGAATCCTTCACTAAGGAACAGTTGTTCCAAATGATCGATACACTTAATCGGTACCAGAGTGAAATGAAATATGCAGTCCAACCACAGACGCTGTTTGAAGTTGCGTTGCTCAAACTATGCAGTATTCCCGCGCAAGGCGTAGTGGCTGATCAAGCGGTAGCTTCGTCAAGTGTTGGATCTACTGCGCCATCGTCCGATAGTGGAGAGATTGGCCGGTTGAAGCAACAACTTGCTGAGCTTGAGAAGAAACTAGATCGGGCACTTAAGAGTGGGTTATCTGGTGGGGAATCTGCCTCGAGCGGTCCTTCTCGTCCGGCGACACGGGCTCCTGTGTCTAGAGGGAACTCGCCAGCGAAGTTGCCCGCGAATTTGGATCAGTATGTTGCGCGTAAAGGGTCGCCTGATTTTATGGAGATCAGCAAAAAGTGGAGTCAGATTTTGCAGCGTGTAAAAGAGGAGAAAGTCACAGTTCATGCTTGGTTTATGGACGGTGAACCGGTATCTTTGTTGGAAGACAACGTATTAGTGGCTTTCAAAAATAACATCCATCGCGAAACGACCGAGAAACAGGCGAATCGTGAAGTGATTGAACGTGTACTGTCTGAACAGCTTGGACGTTCAGCACGTCTGGTGACGATGATGCTCAAGGATTGGACTGGCGCAATGGAAGGAGCTTCTGAAGCGCCAAAGGAGGACTTTAAGCTTGAACCAGAGCATGAAGATGGGGGTTCGGGCAGCAAGCAACCTTGGATAGATGAAGCCATTCAGCTATTTGGTGAGGATCTTGTTGTAATTAAGGAATAGATTTTACTATACGCCTGGTGCGATAACTATACCTAAGGAGATGAAAAGTTATGAATAACATGAACCAAATGATGAAACAAGTGAAGAAAATGCAGGAGCAAATGTTGAAAGCACAAGAGGAACTTGCGGACAAAACGGTTCAAGGTACTTCTGGCGGAGGCGTTGTGACAGCAGAGGTTAACGGACACAAAAAATTGCTTGCTATTACAATTAAACCTGAAGCGGTAGATCCAGAAGATGTAGAAATGCTGCAGGATCTTGTAATGACTGCTGTAAATGATGCTATGACCAAAGCTGATGAGATTGCCAATCAAGATATGGGTAAATTCACAGGCGGCATGAAAATTCCGGGATTATTTTAATTTAAATTGATCCTGTAAAAGGAGACGCAATCGATTGTATTATCCCGAACCGATAGCCAAGCTAATTGACGCCTTTACTCGTTTACCGGGTATTGGACCTAAAACAGCGGCACGATTAGCTTTTCATGTGCTTAACATGAAGGAAGACGATGTTATTGATTTTGCCAAAGCACTTGTCAGTGTGAAGCGTAACCTTCATTACTGTTCTGTGTGCTGTAATATCACAGATACAGATCCATGCCGGATCTGTCAGGATAAATCGAGGGATACTTCGGTAATCTGTGTTGTTCAAGATTCTAAAGATCTGGTGGCTATGGAGCGTACGAAAGAATTCGATGGATATTATCATGTTTTGCAAGGTGCGATCTCTCCTATGGAGGGTATTGGGCCGGATGACATTCGTCTGAAGGAACTGCTGACTCGGTTGAGTGATGAACGAGTACAGGAGTTGATCCTGGCAACGAATCCGAACATTGAGGGAGAAGCTACAGCGATGTACATTTCCCGTTTGGTTCGTCCGTTTGAAATCAAAGTAACTCGTATTGCTCATGGATTGCCTGTTGGTGGAGACTTGGAGTACGCAGATGAAGTAACATTATCCAAAGCGCTAGAGGGTCGTAGAGAGGTGCGTTAAACGCCTAGCTATGATCTGAAGGACAGTATTCGATGTGTTGTTTTATTAGCTGATAAGTATAGCAATGTAAACGAATTTAATCAGAGAACCCCTCGGGGTTCTCTTTTTTGTTTTATTGGATGTGTAGGTCGGTAGTTTGAGAGGGGTGGATGTAGTGACGTTGTGAGTTGAAAGTCTGTGTACAGGAATATTCATGGAATAAGTTCTAAGTTTGTCCTCTCCTTGATATGTATGAGATATGCTGTTTCAGATCTGGAGGGGGAGAGCTTATGTTGTTTTGGAAAAGTAGCAGGTGCTCATCTAATGATAAACATACTCGAGTAATGAAGGAACGAGAAGCAGAACAGATTTATACTGATATTCAAAAGGCTAAGCTGGAATGGGAGAGAGCCGTGAGGCAATTCGAAGAGGCGCAAGGGGAGGATGAGATTGATTATGCGATCTATGTGTTAGAAGCAGCTGAGCGAAAGTACCAAATTCATTTGAAGCGAGCTAAGCGGGCAGAAATGGATGGAGCAGTGATGATGGATCGAGGTTTAAGTGGATAGCTGAATAAATTGAAATGAAATGGAGGCGGGGATAATGAAGAGTTTAATACTAGGAAGTGTACTAGTTGTATCATTGCTTGCGCTGTTAGTCATCTTGTTCAAGAAGAGAATTGGGCTTGCTTGGCTTACCTCATTCGGAATCCATCTTGTACTAGCGGCTGTGGGAATTTATATCGTGAATTATTCAGGGTTGATTACAGGGGCGTACATCCCTCTGAATCCTGCCACGATAGGTACCGTGAGTATTCTCGGGCTGCCTGGAGTAGGGCTATTATTGGGTTTGAAAATTTCTTTGTTTGGGTAGTTGACTCTTCGATCATTTCTATGGTACATTATATCTCGTTGCTTTGCTTGCTTGGTCGAGACGTTTTGTAGAGATTAACGAGTTCGAAAGAGCTCGAAAAAAGAATTTCAAAAAAATGCTTGACTGAAACACACGAAGCATGATATATTATAAAAGTCGCCGCTGAGACAAAATGGTGACGAAAAATGAGAAAATTATCAAGTTTGATCTTTGAAAACTGAACAACGAGTGAGTAACGATCTTGCTTGCAAGATCGACGCTGAGAAATCGTACACATCTTCGGACTGGATGGTTTCGAAGCACAAATGAGATTTTTAATCTCGTCAGATTCAAAATGAGCTAATCGCTCTTTTCAATACTTTATTGGAGAGTTTGATCCTGGCTCA
>NZ_JAUSTI010000028.1 GCF_030812775.1 Paenibacillus tundrae | reverse complement strand
TCAAGCGAAACTCAAACAGCGCGCACCGATTGAATATCGATGCGCGCTGGCAGCATAGCTTTTTTCATCTGTCTACTTGACAGGGGTATGACCACTATGCAGGCAGTCTTCTTAGGATTTATTCAGCTAAGTTTCAAAAAATTGATAAGGATCGTTCCGCTAGGCCTACTTTTCTTATCAAAAGAAAATTCAATTCGGAGAACAGCTTTTACGCAAAGCCTAGCTGTACGACAATAATTAACCCAAATTACTGATTATATTTACTAAAAGCGTCCTTATCATCTTGTACATTCTCCAGATATATAATCTGTCCCGCATCATTCAGTCGGGCAATATCAATCCCTGTTTTGGCATATACCTTACCGTCAGCAGACTGCCCGCATACCGCCCAATTGGTCTGATAGCTACCATCCGGTTGAAGCTCCCATTTCTCCCACATATGTTTGACATCACTGTTGTACTCATAGAACGCCTTCATGAAACCTTCAAACCCTTTTCTGCTCGTTCCGTTCAATACAATCTCTGCATCAGGTGTAAAGAGAGACAATAGATCTTGCATCGCACGCTCATCTGCTCGGGAAGCGTCAAATAAGCGGAAATAGTTGTTTAATAGTGTGGTCATGGTAATCCTCCTAGTAGACTAACTTTATATTTTAGTTCGAATTTTTTCGAAATGAACAAAAAGAAATGTAACATAATTTATCCCCCATAACAATAATTAGTTCGAAATTTTTCAAACATTGAAAGAACACGCTGATTATGCTAACGTCATAGATATGAGAACTCCTACTATTCCTACGGCTTCGGAAATGAAGTTGACTACAGTGTGTAATGCACTCGGGGATCCGATCCGCATGAAAATTGCACATTGTTTAGCCAGCTCCGGCGAGAAGAATTGTTCCGCCTTCGAAGTAGATCATATATCAAAATCCACGTTGTCCCATCACATCAAAATTTTGCGTGAAGCTGGTGTGATCCAGCCTCGCATTGAAGGCAAGCAGCATTTTTATTCTTTACGAAAGGACGATTTGAATACGCAGTTTCCTGGTCTTGTAGACATGATTCTGAATACAACAGAAGAATACGTGAGCTAACCGATCTAAACTAACCTACTTAACTACTTAACAAAAAGCATAGATTGAACAACCTCTATAAGGAGGCATCCTATATGGACAAGAAAGCAGCCAAAATACTGATGAGTACGTTCTGGGGCGGCGGAGGCTGGAAATCCGTGTCCACTCCCTTCTCGGGAGAAGACTTTGAATATGCCAAGAGCCAAGGCGTGATGTTCGACCCGCTGACGATTACGCATGACGAAATCGTGCAACGATTGTATGAAATTCATCAAGACGATACACTCCAAGAACGAGTGGTTACTGCATTTCTACATAGTTTTTCCACCAAAAAGGTACATTTACGCAGTGCCCTGTCCAGTTGGGCATTGACTTCACAGCTTCCTCTGCACACCTATCTCGAGCGGCGAGCTGTACACGCCAATACGAGTGCCTGCGGAGATTGTAATTTCCTGCGGCTTCAATCGGATCAAGAATACGTAAACGCAGATTTGAATGTACTCAATTTCGAACGGATCAAGTGGGGTGGCGTTCGCCACGGCTGGCTCCTCTACTGTCTGATGGATCTAGAACTTCTATACAAGGACACTGATGCAATCTCCGAAGTTACCCCTGAAGATCAAGCCATCCTGGTGAGCCTTCTGGAAGCTGCACAGACTGGTGATCCGAAGGATAGTGCTCGTTCACTTGAGAAGCGGTGGAAAGGTCTCTTTCCTTCCAGCAAACAAGAGCGGGATGCACTACTGGAAATTTGGGCCGCGGCTGGTCTGCTCGTTCCCACTGATAAGCCGAGAAGAGGCAAAGGCGGTTCCGGCGACTTTATATTTGTCGCAACCTGGCAAGGAGATGACGGCTACAATACAGAGGCTGCTCTTCGCTATTTTGCCCCGTATATGCCTCAGATTCGCTAGGGCGTTTCTCAAAATTCGCTGAAGTGCATCTTTTACCGCCTTTTTGCACCCTGCTGCGTCACTTTCCCATGAAGTGCCCGGCACGCATTTAATCTAGTCTGGTTACAATAATGACATCGACAGATTTCCTGCCAAGCTCGTATAATAAGAGGAAATGTGAAGATAGGAGTGAACGAAGAGAAGTTATGATATATCTTGTGGCATTTATGTTGTCTTTTGCTGTCGTGCTGGTGCTCATTCCGCCGCTCAGTCGTTTGGCTCATCGCCTGGACTTTGTAGACAAGCCACGTGAAGACGTGGAGAGAAAATTACATAGACAGCCTATTCCACTAACAGCTAGTTACGCGATATTCGTCGGATTTTTCCTTACATATATTATGTTTACCAAAGAACTTTCATGGGAAACGGCGGCTCTCGTGGCCGGCGGTATACTTCTGTTAACGATTGGTACCATTGATGATTGGTACAAAACCAAAGGGAAAGACTTTCCTGCGCTACCTAAGATGATTATTCAGATCTCCGCAGCTGTGCTTGTGTTCCTTTCGGGCATTGCCTTTACTGGGTTCGTTAACCCACTGAATTCCGAGTACATCATGCTCCCCATCTGGCTTCAGTTCATACTGACGATTCTGTGGATCTTCGGTGTAACTACAGTCATTAATTTCTCGGATGGTATGGATGGACTTGCGGGGGGATTATCGGCAATCTCAGCAGTTACATTGTTCATCGTTGCAGTCGTCAAAGGGCAGAGTGATTCTGCGCTCATGTCTATTATTCTAGTGGGTGTAACCTTGGCTTATCTTAAATACAATAAACCTCCGGCAAAAGTATTTATGGGAGATGCAGGGGCTACATTCCTTGGTTTTATTCTGGCTGTTATCGCTCTGGATGGAGCATTCAAGCAAGCCACTACACTATCGCTCTTTATCCCAATTCTAGCGCTTGGTGTGCCAATCTTTGACAATATCTTTGTTGTCATCAAACGGTTCATCCAAGGCAAAGCAATCTATCAAGCAGATGCAAGTCAGGCGCATTACCGACTTCTCCGTGCAGGCTTAAACCACAAACAGGTGGTAGCCGTCCTGTATCTGATCAGTACATGCCTCTGTCTATCGTCTATTATTCTTTTGCTTGTAGAGGCCTAGAGTATACGTATGCAAGATTTAATACTTCAAAAATAACACTAATAGGGCTGTCCCCGTCTGATATGCTCCCCCATATCGTAAACAGGTGAATTAATAATAGCCTGTTACGATACGGGGTGCAGTTCATTACGGGGCAGCCCCTTTTTTTCTATTACTTCATCCGCACCCTCCCCACCAGATCACCTCCAGCAATCTTATCTGGAAGCTACAGGTTGTAATGGACTCTCTCGTTTCTGCCGGTCTGCCCATCCGGGTCGATCAAGTTCAATGAGCCGCCGGTAGCGTTCTTCCCTAGCCAGCAGTTGTTCGTGAGAACCCTGCATGACGATCTTTCCCTTTTCCATAAAAATAAGTTCATCCATTTGCTCTGCACCCATCAGGTTATGGGTTACCCAGATCATCGTTTTACCCTTCATGCTGTCTAGAATCGTACGCATAAGTGCACGTTCCGTCAGCGGATCAAGTCCTACGGTCGGTTCATCGAAAATAACGATGGGTGTCTCACGGAGCAGAACCCGTGCAAGCGCAATCCGCTGCCGCTCCCCACCCGAGAAACGTAAACCTGTCTCCAGCATTGGCGTATCGTATGCCTGTGGCAAAGACTCAATCAGCTCAGCTAGACCTACTTGGGCAGCCACTTGCCGAATCTCTTCATTCTTAGCATCCGGACGCCCAATTCGCAGGTTATTCGCCACCGTTGTATCAAATAGATGTGGACTTTGGTTCAATACAGCAATGGCATCCGTCATGTCTTCACCAAGCGTTGGCACAGCTAAACCATTGATCAGCACCTGTCCACTTGTCGGTACAATCGCACCTTGGATTAGCTTCAAGAGTGTGGATTTGCCCCCACCGCTACGCCCTAGTATAGCTAATCGTTTCCCCTGGGGAAGATCGAGAGACACTTCCTGCACAGCATCGGCATCACTGGAAGAATAACGGTAACTGACTCCGTTAATCTCAATGTCTGCTCTTAGCTTAGGAGATATGCGCAAGCGAATACGGCGATTCGTCTCGTTCTCATTTTCCTGCTCTTGACCATTCGTCGTCCTTTTCGAAAAGACTTGCTCCTCATGAGCTTCAAGCTGATGCAGACGATTCAGCGATTCACGATATTGGGAAATATGCTCCACAGCATCGGCCACAGGAAGCAGAGCTTCCGTGAGTGGAAATAGCACTAAGACAAAGGCTGCAATCATGACGGCAGGCAGTTGCATCGCCGCCACTTCACCGCCTGCCCATACCGTGACGGACACAACCATAAGCCCAATGACGAGCTGGGCGACGAGATCACGCCATCTCTTCCACTGTCGCAACCTGCGACGAATGGCATCTGCTCGTCCTTCTTCTTCATCGTGTTGTTGCACAAATTCCACAGCGCGACCACTTGCCATCCAATCCCCTAGACCAAGAACACCATCCGTAAGACGTGTATATAACCTGCTATTTTCCCGTTTCAGCCTCACGTTTAACTTCCAAGTGACTTTCAGCGATATGGCAGGCCATACACCGATTAGGAACAACATGTACAGTCCCATCCAGCACGCAAATCCAACATCTACTGTACCAAAAGTAATCACTGCAGCACCGTAGATCACAAGCGACGTAATTGCTGGAAAGACGGTTCGTAGATAGATATCCTGAAGACGCTCGACATCCTCTGCAAGTGCCCCGAGTACATCCCCTGTCTGCATGCGGGAACGAAGAAATAGCGCCTGCGGCTCCAGAATTCGATACAGCTTCACGCGTTGATCCGCAAGCACGCGCAGTACTGCATCATGCCCAGCCAATCTCTCGACGTACCGGAACACAGCTCGGAAAATCCCGAAGGCACGTACGCCTACAATCGGTACATAAACCATCAGAATATTCTCAGGACGAAGAGCAGATGCAGAGATGAGGTAACCCGAAGTGAAGAGCAGCAATACGGCACACAGCATCGCGGCTGTGCCCAGTGCAATGACCCCTGCGAATCTCCAGCGATACTGCTTCACATAAGGCGTGATCCAATCCCATTTTCTCTCTGGGCGGAGGTCACGCTCTGTCACGATTGATTGATCTCCGGCTCTCATCCTTACACCGCCTCCATCTGGGCTTGAATCATCTTATAATACACGCCTTGACGTGCCATCAATTGTGCATGCGTGCCTGTCTCCGCCACAGTTCCAGCTTCCATGACGATAATCCAGTCCATATGCGGCATCCAGTGTAGACGGTGGGTAGCGAGGAAGACCAGCTTGTCTTCAAATAGCGGCAACATCGTCTGCTTCAGCTCATATTCTGTCTCAACATCCAGATGTGCCGTCGGTTCATCTAATAGCAACATGGGTCTCGCACCTAACAAAGCCCTCGCTAGAGCGACACGTTGCTCCTGTCCACCGCTGAGCTGTCGACCACCAGAACCAATCACTTCATCTACTCCATGTGGCAATGACGATACCAGTGAACTCAGTCCCGCTGCACGAATCGCTTCAGCCAGCTCTACGTTCGATGCCTCAGGTTTATAGAGACGAATGTTATCCGCTAAACTACCGCTAAAAATATAGGGATGCTGCGGGATAACTGCAGTCTGACTTCTCCACGACTTCACCATATCTGGAGATATTGGTTTCCCATCCACAACCATGCGACCAGAGGTGGGCAACTGAAAACCAGCTAATACATCAATTAAAGTGGATTTGCCCGCTCCACTGGCCCCGATAATGCCAACTTTGCTCCTGCCCGAAACCTGAAACGTCACATCTGTAAGCGAAGGCGGAGCACCCTCTTCATGACGAACCTGTAGATCCGTTAACGCCAATCGGCTGGTCTTGTTCCATAGCCCATCGTAGGTTGGAGGCTCGCCCTCTTGGGTTAATTGCTTCTGCTGAACTGCCGACCGCTGAGAATCTGCAAGATGTATCTTCACCGTTGCTGAGGGTTTGTTCTCCCTTTCGGTATGCGAGATCACCTGATCGTAGGTTTGCTTTTGCTCACGTTCAGCTTCCTTGCCTCGTTCAATCATCCGATGAATCGCTTGTCCTGCTTCCTTGCCATCCAATGTTGCATGGTAATCCGCACCGACCATCCGTACCGGCAAGAAATATTCTGGAGCCAGAATAAGCACTGTTAACGCAGGGCCAAGCAGCATATGTCCTTCCGTTAGCCGCAGTCCCAGACCAACCGCCACCGAAGCCACCGATAACATCGTGAAGAAGTCGAGTGCAAATGAAGAGAGAAATGCCATTCGTAGCGTAGACATTGTAGCTTTGCGGTAACGCTGACTAACCTGGATAATCGTCTGTGCATGCCGCTCGCTCTGTCCCAAGGTTTTTAATGTTTCTAACCCACGCAAGGTGTCGACAAAATGATTGGCTAGTGCTTTATATGATTTGAACTGACCATCTATTTTGCGTTGCGCGGCCAGACCAACCAGGATAAGGAATGTGATCAGAATAGGAAGGGTCAGCATGAGAATCACCCCGGACATTACGTCCAATTTAAACACGTATAACAGCAGCACAATCGGTATGAATCCCATCCCTAACATTCGGGGAATGAACAGTTCCAAATACGTTTTATATTGAGCTGTTCCCTCTCGTGCCAAAGTCACCAGATGCCCTGTGCCTTCCGTCTTCGCAAAGCGTGGACCTAATTGAAACCATTGCTCCACCAACTGTCTTCGTAGATCGGTTCCCGTTCGCTCAGCATATTGTGAGGTCACAAGCTGCAACCAATAAGATATAGCATAGCGGGCAGCAAAAGCAGCCAGGAACAGCAGCAGTACCGGGTACTGCTCTGTTACGGATGAACCTTCAAACAAAGCTGTGATGGCCTGTGCCAGCCATTTGGCCTGCATAATGATCGTCATCGCCTGCAGCATGACTAGCGCTGAAGCCAGCGCCAGTACTGGCCGGATGCCCGGCAGTTTCATCAGCCCACGTCCCATATCAGTACTCCAGGTGGTGCTGCTCGTTCAGGCGTTTACGGAACACATAATAACTCCAGATCTGATAGCCAAGGACAAACGGCAATAAGGTGCACGCTACAATCGTCATCACTTTCAAGGAGTAGCCACCTGAGGAAGCATTATATACGGTCAGGTCAAATGCAGCGCCTAACGAACTGATCATCACTCTTGGGAACAGACCGATAAATACCGAAGCAAAAGAAATCGCGATTACAGCTCCCGTCATACCAAAAGCCCAGCCTTCCCGTTTCTGACGAACGAAATAATTCGCTAAAGCCAGTGCTGCTGCCCCAAGGATCATCATGATCCAGAGTGCCCAACCCCGTACAGTGAAAATATCGGTCATGAGATAGGTCATCACCGTGTAAATGGCAAGCATAACCGCAAGCGGAAGCATCAATTGGCGCGCTGTATGGAGAGCACGCTCTCTTAGGTCGCCAACAGTGCGCAGTGAGACAAATAGTAGTCCATGAACTAGACACAGCATGGTCACACTTAAACCGCCCACGACCGTATATGGATTAACGATGTCTAGAAAACCTGCACGAAGCTGCATCTCTCCATCAATCGGCAATCCCTTCATCAGCGTTGCAAACACAACGCCGAACAGAAATGGCAGCAGAGCACTGGATACAACGATGATGATATCCCACGTTTTGCGCCACTGTTGCTGCTTTACTTTACTGCGGAATTCAAATGCAACCCCGCGTCCGATCAGAGCTAACAGCACTACAACTAGCGGTAGGTAAAAACCACTGAACAACGTGGCGTACCAGTGCGGAAAGGCCGCAAACATGGCGCCCCCTGCCGTAATCAGCCATACCTCATTTCCATCCCAGAACGGGCCAATTGAATTAATGAGTGTACGACGCTCCCGGTCTGTCTTGGCGATGATACCTGATGACATGCCTACACCAAAATCGAAGCCTTCAAGGAAAAAGAAACCGACAAACAACACAGCGATCAACAAAAACCACAGCTCACTTAGTGACAACGGAATACCCCCCATCCACGCCGAACGGATCGGCCGATTCGTCCTGATCTTCTGGCTTATCTACGGCATATGGCCCCGCTTTGATCTCACGCACAAATAGATAAACCATCACGATACCTAGAACGGTGTAGGCAGCCGTGAATGCAATGGTTGAGAATAAGATCATCCCTGCCGATACATTCGGTGAAACACCGGCCTCCGTCGTCATATATCCAAATACCGTCCAAGGCTGCCGACCAACCTCGGTCATGATCCATCCGGAGGTGTTCGCAATAAACGGCAGAGAGATGGCAAATACCATGAGGCGCATAAACCACGGCTTCGCCACTTCCAGCTTCTTGCGCATAGCCAGGTACGTACCATATAAAGCCAGTGCAATCATCAAACCACCCGCCGCAATCATAATGCGGAAGCTCCAGAAGGTCGTACGCACCGGTGGGATGTAATCTCCAGGGCCGTAGGTCTGCTGGTATTCAGCATTCAATTCTTTCATCCCCTTAACGCTGCCCGAAAATGTACTGTACGACAGATAACTCAGCAATCCAGGGATCTTGACCTCCCCTGAATTCTCCTGCTTATCTGGATCGATGAAAGCAACCACCGTCCATGGTGCAGGGTCTTCTGTGGTTGTCCACGTTCCTTCACTGGCCGCCATTTTCATCGGTTGTGTTTCAACCAGGTATTGTGCCTGGAAGTGCCCAGAGAAGGCTACACCGAAGGAGGATACAAGACCAATAATGATTGCAATATTGAACGATTTGCGGAAGATCTCAACGTCCTGCTTTTTCATCAACTTATAGGCACTAATTCCTGTTACAACAAACGCTCCTGTCATTAATGCGCCAAAGATCGTATGCGGGAACTCAACGAGCAGCTGACCATTGGTAATCAGTGCGAAGAAATCATTCATCTCGGCTCGGCCGTTGGTAATCTCGAAGCCCACTGGATGCTGCATGAATGAATTCGCTGCTAATATCCACAGTGCCGATAAGAAGGTACCGACAAATACCAGCCAGATGCAGGCCAGATGGACTTTTTTGGACAAACGATCCCAGCCGAATATCCATAGTCCTATAAAGGTAGACTCCATAAAAAACGCCAGCAAGGCTTCAACAGCCAGGGGCGCACCGAATACATCCCCAACAAAGCGGGAGTACTCCGACCAGTTCATACCGAACTGGAACTCTTGCAGGATACCTGTAACGACGCCAACCGCAAAGTTAATCAGGAACAATTTGCCCCAGAACTTGGCCATCGTTTTGTAAATTTCTTTCCCCTTCATGACGTACAACGTCTCCATGATCGCTACCAGCAGTACTAAACCGATGGACAGCGGCACAAAAAAGAAATGGAAGATCGTTGTGAGCGCATATTGGATTCGCGATAGCATGATCGGATCCATACCGTTACCCCTTCTTTCTGTTCTATTCGCATGATTATGTATGTACCTGGGATTGAAGCTACACCTTCGCTGTCTGTCCACCAAATACATTGATGAACGTATTGTGCCAGATTACCTATTTTATACATGTGATAATAATCACAAACTTATTCAAAAAATCCACAAAAATGTGACGACGGTCACACATTAGTACGAATTCAAAGTACGGTTCTCTGTTATTTGGGACGCTTGTCAACTTCGTCTATTCACGGAAGTTGCTCATGTTTGAGACGGAATGCCCATATGTTAATGTCAGGCAACCTATTCCTTGTGCGACAAAGGCTTTACATATGGATTGAGTCGAATGATTATATCCGTGTTATCCGAGTCTAAATGCAAACAAAGTGAGGTGATCCAGCCCGTGGAAGAACCTGTACAATCCAGTGAGAGTCAGATTCATCCGAACGAGACAGCTCAAAAATATAAGGAGACGTCCTTCTCTCCAATTCAATACGTTCTATTTCCCCGTAAAGGGGGATGGTCGGCATTTCCTTATCCAGACATTGCTGCACTACTGGCTGCTGAAGGAGCAGTCTACTACGTTAGCCATCTGGAACGGTTAAACGATCTACCTGCAGCGATTACGTTAATATCCTTACCGGAGGCGGGAGCACTGCTACAACATCCTCGTACTGTTGCAGTTGTTGCGCATCCGTACTGGCTTACCGCAGTAGCCTCCATTCGGCCTAATTTATTGATAACACTCCTGCCAGAGCCTGCCCAAGAAGAAGCCGATTCCCCGCTCTGGGAGAGCTGTGTTAGCAAGCTTGTTGGCATTTCTGATCTAGTATGTACGTCCTCAGAGACCCGTTATATGAAACTGGTATTTCAAGGTGTCCGCACTGTCTGGCTAGGCGGGGAAGATTCTACACCCACGGGTATGATGCAAAAGGATGAGCTTGAAATTCCACTACGGGATTATGAAATGCTGTTTCTGCATGCACTCAAACAGATCCTTAGCAGTGCAGCAGATACGGTTACCCAGCTTCAATGTAAGCTAAGAGCGGATTATTATCGTAAGCTACGTTCCAAAACAGGTGCACATGAGACGATATCCTTTTTGCTCGCTGCTTATGAATATATATTGGAAGACTCGCGGGCGGCAACAACAGTCCAAGAAGCGTTTGTCCATGCGATCACATGTGGACGCTCTGACTGTGTTCAATCACACTACCGCTTCCTCTCTGCCATTCAGGCAAGAGCCGGGGAGGTGGAGCACGCACTACAGGTGTATGGAACTACCGCCGCTTCGGATCAGGAAAGGCATCATTACGAGCAGTTATGTCGCTGGTTGGAGGCTGGAGAGCATCAGCTCGTGCAGGCAGAATTATTACGTCTAAATGATGATTATGGAACGGCTTTAAAAGTACTTGATGAGCTCGGCGGAGAAACGGCCCGGCACTGGAAGTTTCGCATTTTCCAGGAAACCGGACGTGTAGAGGAAGCACTTAAACTGGTTCATGCCGCAGACATTGTAGATCAAGCCAGCCAGCAGGATTATCGTCAATTGTCCGGCACCGCGCTAGCTCTGCGGGGAGAACGCCATGGGGCAGTGAAGTTATTTCTAGAGTCAGCTCTTGATGATGAACATGCTCTTGCCCGAATCGTCGAAATGGAACTGCTGGAACAAGCGATACAACAGCTGCTTGGGGAGGTGCCCTAATGTTTGATCCAAAGAAACGCAGACAGCATATGCGGGAGCCAATCCTCGAGACAGAGCCAGCCTCCATCCGGCGAATCCGCAAAAGCCAAAACAACAAACTGACTGCAATGCTTCAGGTTCGAAACGAACGTGGGCGATATCTGGAGGAAGTGCTGCACAATCTGAGTGATTTTGTAGATGAGATCGTGATCGTGGATGATGCCAGTACAGATGGAACACCAGACATCTGCCGGTCTTATCCCAAGGTTGTCTGCTTAGAGGTGCTTGAACAACCGTTATTTGCTCAGGAATGGCGTCTACGTAACGTCTTATGGCAAGCGGCTGTGAGTACCTCACCAGACTGGCTCCTATCTGTCGATGCTGATGAGTTGTACGGGACAAAAGCCAAACAAGCCGTGCGGGAGCTCATTAACCAGGAGCATGCGGACTGGGTTGCATTTCGGTTCTACGATATGTGGGGTGGACGTACTCACTATCGAGAGGATGAACTATGGAACCTACATCAGAGGCACACAGCCTCACTTGTGCGATATATACCTGAATATCCCTACTTCTACCCACAGCAAAATCATCACGTTCCCCGTCTCCCCCTATCCTGCATGGTCTTGCCTGGCATCCATACCGAATTAAAAGTACAACACCTCGGCTGGGCAGGTAGTCTGGAAGATCGGGTGCGTAAATATCTGCGTTACAAGCGCATTGATCCAGATGGACAATGGGGCAGTCTCGAACACTATGAGTCTATTCTTGATCCGGAACCCCGGCTGGTTCCTTGGAAGGAGGAGCAGTGACATGGGGGTAGTCAGCATTCTAACACACAGCTTCACAGACGGGTACAACCGGGAGTTCGCACGGGTATTCGGCGGTGGACTGGAACGATATATTTTGGATCTATGTAGTGTCATCCATGAGATGGGACACATCCCTGAAGTGCACCAGTTATCTTATTTCGAGGCTTTCCAGACACGTACAGGACAGATTGACGTCTTCGGTTACCCATACGATATGAACGACGTGCCTGAAGCCTTCGCTCGAATGGCCGAAGCTGCACGTGGTCCTATCATTTATGCTAGCTGCATCTGGCAACCGATAGCTTATAAACCTGGTAGTCTTGGTATCTGCCATGGTATTAACTGGGATCGCCCCGGTCTACCACTTGAAACAAAACAACAGGTTGCCGAGCATATTCAGCAGGCTGTGGATGGTCTGCTGAATATCGTATCTGTGGATTCTCATTTTCAGACGTATTGCCGTGCTTCATGCACGTTCAGTGACCCTGCACAGCTCATTTTGATTCCGAATGCAGTCGATACCTCATACTTCACCCCTGCTCCTCCTCGGCGTCAGATGCAGCAAGAACAGGAGGCACAGTGGCTATCCCAGTGGAAGGAAGACCTAGAGCAGCATGAAGATAGTTTAGATCGTATCTTCATCTCCAGCACGCCTGATGCCCCACCTCCTGGTCTAGAGCGAGATCAGCATATAGATGCGGATGTACCTAAGAGCATGCTTACACAGAAGCCGGAGGTGCACAGCGAAGAGAATGAAGAAAGTAAAGAGAGCAAGGAGCAGCATGATGGATTTACTGTAGCTAATAAGTTGAACGAACAAGATGCCATATCCCGCCCAGTGCGTATCCTCTATCCACGTCGTGTCAGCTTGGAACGTGGCATCATTCCGATGATGCTAGCGGCAGATCAGTTGCTTGGAGCCTTTCCAGATCTAGAGATCGAGTTCGCCGGAGAACTGGTTGAAGGCAGTACCGTAGGTCGTTCCTTCCGTTACTGGCATCGCACACACCCGCATGCTAATCGGATATTTCACCGTACGTATGATTTCAGGGATATCCGAGAGGCATACCATCACGCGGATATCGCGGTCATTCCTACGATTTTCTCAGAAGGCACCTCCTATGCCTGTCTGGAAGCGATGAGCTGCGGGTTACCTGTGGTCGCCTCTAATGTGGGTGGACTAAATGATCTAATTCAGGATGGATTCAACGGATTGCTCGTTCCGCCAAACCAAGAAGCGCTGACTGCTGCTCTCGTCCGACTTGTCCAAGATAGAGCTGAGCGGGAACGGCTTGGTATCTATGCACGCGAAACAGCACTCGCCTATGATCTATCCCGATGGAAACGCAAATGGAGTGAGGTACTCCGTACATTTCTTGCTGACGCAGATATGAAGGAAGGGGTTCGATGATGATGGATGCAGCGGATCAGACAGAATTAATGGAATCTAGATATGTTCGACGTAACGACCCGAAGACCGATACACTGATATTCCCCTTACATCCGGCATGGTGGAGCAGACCTTATGAATACGAATGGGCTCGTCAATTCGCCCGTCCGAGTGACGTTGTTCTAGACGCTGCCTGTGGCATCTCACATCCCTTCAAATTCTGGCTCGCAGAGCAATGCCAGGAGGTTCATGCCTGTGATTGGGATGATCGCATATTATCGGAGGAAGCCATCCGGCTGGACATCATCTCAGACTTTGGCGAAGAAGTTGCACGTGATTTTCCTAGGTTCTACCTAACCAAACTGCACCGTGCACAGGCTAATCTCGCGCAGTTACCCTATGAAACAAGCACATTTGACCGCATCTTCTGTATCTCTGTATTGGAGCATTTAGATACAGGCACGATGCTACGTGCGTTTCGAGAGTTCGCCCGAGTCATGAAGCCAGATGGAAGGTTAATCGCAACGTTTGACGTGCCCGAGATGCGTCCTGACCTGCTCGAGACCATTATGGCTGTAACCGGATTAACGATTGATGGGAAGCTGAGCGTGGATGAGCCTGAGGATGCCATCTGGTCTGACATGTATGGCACCCCCATTCGTTGTTTTCGGGCAGTCATTCGTAAAAGTTAACCGATTGAACGCCGGGATCTATAAGTGCGTATTCAAACAGATCGGTTTTCAGTGCCGAGAAGATGGGATGAAGATCGAAATGGGGTAACGGACTTTTGGAATACCCTCTATAAGTGTACCCATAGCAGCTGGCATTGCGCTGCATAGCTGTCGGCAGTGGTTGCGCCAGGAGCTGTCAGGCGCAACAATGCACGTACGCCCGGCGTAATGGTCGTCGCCGGGCGGCCTGCGGCGGTGGCTTGCAGCGAGCTGCGCTGGGCCAATTCGGCCCATGCACGCGCGGCAGGCCGCCGCCCTGCGAGTAACGCGAGCGTGCCCGCCACAAGTGCCTCCGCTGTGCGGATGGCGGCGGGCACTTCGTCCGCGAAGGGCTGCCCTGCGGCTGGAGGCTCGCCGCCGCAGAGCTGAAACAGCCCTTCGCGGACGCTCGCGGGTGCGTGCAGCACCCCGCAGCGTGCCGCAGGCGCAAGCGCCGCGAGCAGCGCCGGTGCAGCGCCCGGCGGCAACGCCGCCAGCAGGCGCAGCCACGCCGGCCAGGCGCCCGTGCGCGCAAGCGCATCGGCGGCGGCGTGCACGGCGGCCTGCGGCGCTTGCGCCGGGCTTGCGGCGGTGGGCGCTTGGTCGCCGCCTTCGCCGCGTGGCGCAGGCTCGCGCAGCAACGCCTCCGCTGCGCAGGCTGCCGCAGGCCACGGCGGCGTAGCCGCATGGCAGCGTGCAAGGCCACCGGCACGCGCCCCGCCTACATCGCCTACATCGCATGCTACTGCGCTCGCTGGCTCGCCTACATCACCTGCTGCATCACCTGCCTCGCCTGCATTGCCTACTGCCTCGCCCACAGCGCCTGCTGCATCGCCCGCCTCACCAGACGCTGCGGCAGGCACACCGCGCCGCTTACACGCGAGCGCCCACAGCGCCAGCGTTGCTGCTGGCTCGTGCTGCGCATGCGACGCCCAAGGGCGCAGTGCCATCTCGGCGCCAGCATCTTCGCCGAGCTGAGCTAGTGCAAGCCCCGATGCCAGCGGCTGTGCCTGCATCACACCGGTGAGCGAGCTCGCATGGCGCAACAGCCATTCTGGCCGGTGTGCATCCAGCGCAGTCTGGAGCATCACCTGCCATGCCACTAATGGCAGGTGATGCCTTGCAACAACGCGTGCCAACGCGTTAGGCCGCCCTGTAACCGCAGCTAACCACAGTAGCCGCTGCCATGCGGCCATACTGTCTGACTTGGTCTCGATTGCGGCAGTGTAGGCTTCTTCTGCCTGCTGCCACTGACCTAGCTGTTCATACGCCATGCCCTCTAAGATCAAGCTGCGATATGATCCAGCTCCCGAAACGGACGTGTACTTTGAGCCTGATCCAGCAATGGACTTGGCATGTCGCAACCAATCCAGCGCATCTTCTTCATGTCCCAGATCCAGCTGGAGCACAGCTCCAAGCTCCAACAGATCGGGAAAGTCCTCATACACCAGCGTCCACGATTGCACAATAGCTAGCGCACGTTCGGGATGTCCGTATTCTCGCCAGGCATACGCTGTCTTGAGCACCAGATCAGAGTGGTATCCACAACCCGGTTCAAGTCCTGCTAACAGAGGAACCAGTAACCGCAATGCTTCCTCATAATTTCCTTGTTGAAACCACTCGGCAGCGAGTGCATACAACAATTCAGGTTGGTCTGGGGTTTGATTCAGAGCGGAGCGGATTAACCGCATATTCCGCTCTATTTTATTTTTGCTCGTAATAATCCTATCTAGATATCCATCATGTAGAATCTCTAGCTCACACGCTGCAATCCCCTGTGGTGCGAAGGCATAGATCGAAGAAGCGACCTCTTCATGAATCATCCCTTTAAAGGCAATCCGAGGATCGTTCCGAAATAGACGACACACCACATCGGTTACTCGTTCTTCACCGGAGTGACCAAGTAAACTCGTAACTTGTATCCAATATCCCCATATCTCATCCTGAGCACTGGATACTAGACGCTCCAGCTCAGCACGCATTGACTCCGTTGGCAGCCATACTTCATCTGCATCCAGCACTAGAATCCACGGATTTGTCGCTAAGGCGAGGGATTGGTTACGCGCTCTAGCGAAATCGCCCGACCAGGCGGCATGCATTACGATTGCACCATAGCGACGGGCAATATCAGGCGTATCATCGGTTGATCCTGTGTCCACAACGATGATCTCATCGACCACATCACGGACTGCATTCAGACACCGCTCAAGATACTGCGCTTCATCCTTAACGATCATGCACAAGCTGATTCCCATCCGCATGCTTATCCCCGCCCTTATCCGCCTTTACTCTACTTATGACCCGAAACCGTCCGGCCCCGGCAATTCCAATCGAAGCCGTTGCACCAGCGGCCAACACCGCTGCCGTTGTCCATTTACTCCTTCACTCCACTCACGGAGCTGTTCATCCGCAGCACTTACGAGCCCACGAACCAACCAACTCGTACCCGCTACCGTATTAGCTGCCCCGGCAAAGGGCTCCTCTGTTTGCTCCCGACGCGTCTCTCCCCCCGGTGAGACCCCAGTCGCAAGCTGTTGCCGACCCATCTGAATGAGCGCATGAAGCTCCCCCCATTGACCTGATTGTACACAGCCCTCCATCAGCAACCCAAATGCCTGCCATCCCTCATACCCGGCATTGGCTGATTCCCCTTTGGTCACAGGTGGGTTACTTTCCCCTGCCTTGCCATCATGCCCTTCTCCTCCCAGTCCATCCGGACGGGATTGATAATAGAGCCAGTTGCATAGTCCATCGTTTCCTTCTATAGGTCTTCCCTGAGCCCAATGTAATCGATCCAGCCAACTGGATGCTTGGTCTGCATACAGCCCCTTTTTCCGATGTATTGGCTCCAGCTTGGGTCTGGCCGCCTTCCATTTTCCCCGCTGAATCTGAAGCAATGCCTCTGCCATGGAAAGCCGCTCTCGCTTCTCTACTGGATCTGCCGATGATGCAAGCTCCGCTAACCACTCAACTGCTGCCTCATAACAGCGACTTTGCTCCATTACACCCAGCACTTTGTATATCGCTTCCTCCGACTCCAGAGCAAAGCGTTCTCTAATCAACTCAGGAATCTGCTGCTCATGCCCTGATACCCGCATAATGCGGAATATTCGATACAACGGGGGCAACAGGCTCGATTGGGCACGAACAGCCTCTACGTAGGCATCTACTGCACCTTCCAGATCTGCCTTCCCCTCCAGCAATCTGCCCAGCGTGTACCACGTCTGATAGGTTCCGAGACCTTCTTCGGTATGGTACATTGGGGGTGGCGCTCCCAACCGAATAGCTTCACGTAACCAGAATTCTGCCTTCTCTACGTGTCCAAGCGCCTCCTCACATACCCCGCGGTGATGGAGTAAATCCGTATAATCCGGGAATAGCTCCAGCGCTGCATCACTATGCTCCAACGCCTCCTGCCAGCGATTCAGATGCTCCAGACATCGAATCTCATACTTGCATAGCAGATGTGCATAACTAGTCACCGTTGGATCGATACCCGCCTTAGCCACACCAAATGTCTTTAGTGCCCGCTCCACTTCACCTAGACGCAAATATTCGACACCCAAATTATAATGATGAAACGGCTGATCCGGCTCTTCCTTGACCACTTGTTCTAACAGACGTAAATTGCGATTCACTTTGTCTTTGTGCTCCACCACAGCCGTCTGATAGCCATAATGATGGATAATCATATCCGTGAGGTGAAACGCCGCCTCTGGATTCCTCCGACAGATGGCCGCCGCGATCTGCTCGTGTATTCGTCCTTCGAATCGGTGCTCCGGTGCATTCCTGAACAACCTCAACACCGGATTAACCGTAGCCCCTTGCTGACCCGAACCTGTATAGTTATGGATATTTAAAAACAATCCGTCACATCCGCTGACTGCCGTCCAGCTCCTGATCTGCTCCTGAGCAACTTGATCCAACGCTTCATCCGCATCCAGAAAGAGAATCCAATCGCCGGAAGCTCGCGCGAGTCCGGCATTACGTGCCGCGGCAAAATCATCGTTCCACGCCAAATGCACAACCATTGCTCCATACGACTCCGCAATCGCTACACTGCGATCAGAGGAACCTGTGTCTACAATGATGATTTCATCGACCGCTGCTTGCACACTTTCCAGGCATTGAGGTAGCCACTGTTCCTCATCCTTAACGATCATGCATAGCGAAATGAGATTGTTCGGCAACATGATTCCTCCTCTCCTTCGCATGGAAGACCGTACGCCAAGGAAGCCCCTCAGCAAGTCGCAATTTTTGCTCCAGCACCGTCAATTGAGCTGTCAGTTCAGCAACGGAAGGTGAACGTGTTATCTCTTGCTCTATGACCTCCTTAGCCAACTGCAAATAACATAGAGATGCACCTGCTCTGGCTCGATGTAATCCTGGTTCTTGCTCCAATGCTTGTTGGAACAGAGCTAGAGCTTGATCGTAATGCCCTCTGCTATACACCGTTTCCCCCAGAATAAATAGACTCTGCGCCTGTAGCTCCCCTTCTGCCATACACTGAATTAATATCTCAGCTGCTGCCATCGTATATCCGGTGCGATACAGCACCTCGGCGATCCATTGCTTGTGCAACAAACGTTCATAAGGTTCTACATAAAGCTCTGCGATCTTCATATGCAACCGTTTCGCAAGGGATAACTGTCCTGTCTGTACAGCCCGTTCTATGATTGTTTTTGCTAATGTTTGTACGCATGCTGAAACTTGCGATGTAGTTACCTTTTGGCTATCTGCATCTGGCTGAATAATGCGCTCATCCTGATCCCAACCCTCATCTTTCAAGTGTGATTTCACTCTTGTCTCTGTATTATTAGGTGTCTTTATCTCTATGTTGATCTTTGTCTTCGTTTCTGTGTTGGTTCCTGTTCCTAGTCCTGTCTCTGGCTCGTTCTGGTCGCAAAGTAAGCGGTCTAATGCTCTCCAAGTAGAGTTTTCCTCTAGTTCAATTACAGCCAGAAACGAAGATGGTAGCGTTGAACCATGAGTCCAGCACGCCACTGCCCAGTCCATTTTCAGATCAGACGCTTTAAATACATGATGATCTTTCCCATCCCGATACTGCCTCTCTGCCCATTCTTGCACTTCGGACACCCTGTTCACACACAGCATCCAGTGCACGAGGTCAGCTTCCGGTATGCTATGGTTGCAATCCTGATCTTGCAGAATGTGCAGTGCCTGTTCGTATGCTCCGCAGGAGGCAAGTGCTTGAATAACCTCCGTTATATCCCGATCAGCTTCAACGGCAACTCGTTGCAGTTGTTCCTTCCATTGGTCTTTCCATCCAGTCTTCAATTGTTCAGCAATCCGTTCATCTGGCTCACCCGACTGTTGTAGCACATCAGCCAAACCTCTCCACGCTGGTTTATAGGTTGGCATACTAACTAACGCAAGCTTATATAATTGAGCTGCTTCTTGCAGGAATCCTTTTTTCTGTGCTAACCGCCCCATCGCTGTATAGGGTTTACAGGTAGCCGAACCTTGCTCAGTAACATAAGCTGGCTCGGATTGAACCTCATGTCCTTTATCGCTAGTGCTCTGCAATTCAATCTTCGTTATGTTCACTGATGTTCCATGGTCTGTGTAATGCTCAACTGCTTCTGCATAAACCTGATAAGCGCGTTCTTCCAAACCCTGCTGCTGCAACGTCTCCCCGAACAATAGATGCAGATCCGCATAGCCCCAATAACGCTGTCTCTCTACAGCCAGAAGTCCATGTGCTTCATCATAACGTTCCAGCACAATAAGCACCTTCGTATAGTCTCGAACTAAGGTTGGACGATACGGTGCTTCCAGCGGAGTAGATTGAAGAGATTGCGCGAATGCTTCTGTCGCCTTCTCCACATATCCTAGCTGGCAGTACGTTACACCGAGATTGTAGAGGTGAAAAGGATGTTCTGGTTGCTCTACAAGCTGTTTCTGGAGCAGCTTGAGATTGCGACGTGGTTTATGCCCGGTCGCCATAGTAGACGGCAAATAACCGTCATGCATAATAACTAGTGGTGCGAGAGGTTCCTGCTCCACGGATACACCTTTTGCTATTTCAGTAGGCAGCTCGCTTTCTACACTTGCACCCACAGTTATCGCTCTTTCTCTATCTCCTGTGGTACCACGAACGAGCTGTTCATGGATCCGTCCGTTGTACCGGTATCCTCGACCTGCTC
Source organism: Paenibacillus tundrae (assembly GCF_030812775.1). Classification (GTDB taxonomy): domain Bacteria; phylum Bacillota; class Bacilli; order Paenibacillales; family Paenibacillaceae; genus Paenibacillus; species Paenibacillus tundrae_A. Next base: position 30,439 of record NZ_JAUSTI010000028.1, on the reverse strand, counting down.
GGAAGAGACGGACAGGCTGAAACAACACATTGGCTTGCTCCTGTTCGCCGATTTGATTAATTATAGTGACTCGCAATTTGGTGATGCTAGGCTCAACCGTTGGAAGGAACGCAAGGAGCTCATCAATCCCTTCTACGGCATACTCATCCGCATCCACACACAGAATCCAGTCTGTACTTGCCAGCGGTAGACTGATATTACGGGCAGAAGCAAAGTCCTCATCCCACTTCGCATGCAGCACCGTTGCCTGATGTTGTCTAGCAATCTCAACCGTGCGATCTACGGAGCCGGTATCTGTAACAAAGCATTCACTTGCAAGTGATTGGAAGCTGCCCAGACAACGGGGCAGGTAATGTTCTTCATTTTGCACAATCATGTGGATTCCGACTAACCCTTGCTTCACAGCACCATCACCTCCTATGCCAAAAAAAAATACATGAAGCCCACAAAAGCGGACTCCATGTACCTATATGATGATCAATCGGGTTATGTGCCTTGTCCATTGAAGATGACATCAATTGTAGTCGGTGATCCGATGAGACTGGAACGATAGGATAGGCGTGTATATTTGAGGAAACGCTGTGGCACCAATACATCCACCGATCCAGATAATATGCCTGTGACGGTTGTTACATCGGTATACCAGTTCGTTCCGTTAGCACTGATTTCAACACGGGCATCCACCCGATTAACTCCTGGGCCTCGGTTATATACGAAGAAGGAATACGTCCCAAATACACTGGTGGTCACGGCCGGAAGAGCTGTAAAAGTATTCGCGGTCGGTGTACCAATAAGCTGTGATTCCTGAAAGCTCTTCTGTGATATAGAAGTTACGCTACTCAGTGTCCCCGCCGTAATCGTTGCTCCGAGCACACTGGTAATCGTTCCGTTCAGCAGATTGGTCAACGTGCCTGCGGTGATTGTAGCTCCCAGTACACTTGTGATCGTACCATTCAATAAGTTCGTTAACGTTCCGGCCGTCACGGTTGCTCCAAGTACGCTGGTGATGGTGCCGTTCAGCAGGTTTGTTAACGTTCCTGCGGTAATAGTTGCTCCTAATACACTTGTAATCGTACCATTCAGCAAGTTGTTTAACGTCCCTGCCGTGACGGTAGCTCCGAGCACACTTGTGATCGTACCGTTGAGCAAATTGCTTAGTGTTCCCGCTGTAATCGTTGCGCCAAGCACACTGCTAATCGTACCCGCTGTAATCGTTGCACCGAGTACACTCGTGATTGTACCGTTAAGCAAATTGCTCAGTGTTCCCGCGGTGATCGTTGCGCCAAGCACACTTGTGATCGTACCATTCAGCAGGTTCGTCAGCGTTCCGGCCGTTACCGTCGCACCGAGTACACTCGTAATCGTTCCCGCTGTAATCGTTGCGCCAAGCACATTCGTGATCGTACCATTCAACAGGTTCGTCAGCGTTCCGGCCGTTACCGTCGCGCCGAGTACACTGGTGATCGTTCCGGCTGTAATCGTTGCGCCAAGCACATTCGTGATTGTACCGTTTAACAGGTTGGTCAGGGTTCCTGCTGTGACGGTCGCACCGAGCACACTCGTAATGGTTCCCGCTGTAATCGTTGTGCCAAGTACACTCGTGATCGTCCCATCCAACAGGTTCGATAGCGTTCCTGCCGTGATCGTTGCTCCGAGCACGCTGGTGATTGTACCATTCAATAAATTGGTCAGGGTTCCCGCCGTCACTGTAGCACCCAGCACACTATTTATGGTACCAGCTGTAATCGTTGCGCCAAGTACACTTGTAATGGTTCCGTTGAGAATGTTTGTAATCGTTCCTGCATTAATCGTAACAGTAGTCAAACCTGAGATGTTACTGATTGTCCCGTCCAAAATAATGCCGACCACATTGCCGCTTGTATCGGTTCTGACAGGTTGAGCTGTCCCCGTGCTATCCTGACCGAAGATCAAGGTTCGCAAGTTATCGGGATTGGTATTAAACGTTGTAAAGTTAGGCATGCGCCTCGTCCTCCTCCCTGGTCATATCTGTCTTGATATACCCCTTTACCGCACACGTTGTGCCTGAAAATAAACATCGAGCCTTGTTGGTTGATCTGGCTGAACCGATTGAATAACCAGCCGGGTATAGTGTAAAAATCGCTGTGGCACCAAAGCCTTCGTCTGACCTCCCGCGATCACCTCCTGGCTGTCCACGGCATAATCCACAGCATTGGGGCTAATCTGAATCTCTACAATAGCTGGATGTTCGCCCCGGTTCACGATGCCATATGTGTACATGCTGAGCGATGAGGTATCCTGTGCCGGCAGAGGTTGGGTTGTATTTTGGGTCATGGCTCCGACATACGTATGCTCGGTAAAACAGTGAGTAGCACCAGGGAGTTTGGTATGTGAGGAAGTACCCTGCTTGAACCGAGGACGCGTAATCCGGGAACAAGGGGGTTTCAGCAATTTAGCGCGGCAGGAACGACGAGGTTGGCAGCGGTTTGCATATTTAGTTGATGGATGCGTTTTTCTCTTACATCGCTTCGCTGTTCGACTCATCTCAATTTCCCCTTAAAAAATGTGCTTCCGCATCGTATGCCTTTATTCAAAATACGGGCACGGCATCTGCCGCTATTTCCAGTTTTCCTCATTTTGTCCCAAACCCTTCATTCGTTTCCCTCATACAATGCAAGTACAATGAAGCATACGAGAGAAGGCTTGTTCTAGAGCATGTTGATTCTGATTTTTGGAGCAGTCTCTATAGCTATAGGGTTATCTATTGGTCGTAAGGGAGGTGGAAGAGATCACGAACTATAATGTGTTCAATCAGTCGAACGGACCTTTATTCACACAGTTGACGAATACGTTCTCCGCTCCTGGTATTGAGGCTTCGGCAGAGAGCGGAGCCGCGGCGGCTGGTAGTTTTTTTACACTGACTACGAATAACTCCTCCATTCCCGCGGGCCAAAACCTTCTGTTGCAAATCATTAATGCGGCTGGCAGTGGCAGAACGATACGGATATCAAGCATACTAGGAGGCGCCACAGCGGCGGCAACCTTGGTTATATATTCGGGGGGGACAGTGACCGCAGGAAGCATTCCTGTTCCAGTCAATACCCTACTGGGTAATGCCAACGCCAGTGTAGTCACTACAAGGCAAAATACAGGTACACTGGGCGGTGCATTCACAAGTCTCATCAGTATTCCGTTAACGGCTGGCATGTATATGCTTGATTTTAATGGTGCGCTCGTTGTTCCCCCGGGACAGACATTATCGATTAGTTTAGGTACGGGGAATCAGACCGCAGCAATCAATCTATCGTGGTGGGAATTCTAATCTACTTATAAAGGTGGTGTATACTGTGCCGAATAATAATGTATTCAACCCTTTAAGTCAGCCCGTCTATACCTCCAACACCAACACCTTTACTTCCCCCGGCATTGTTGCTCCACCTGAGACGGATGCCGGTAACACAGGCAATCTATATAACGCGGGTTCAACCAACTCAACAACGCTTGGACTGTTAGGAGGTAGCGTCATTGCGACGGTACAACTCACGAATCCTGTGGGTAGCGGTAGAACCCTATATGTATCACGACTCTCTGGCGGGATTACGGTAGGACTCAACCTTCTGTCTTCCTTTAGTGGTTCGATGATACTAAGCGCGAATGGCACACTAACCTCACCAACCACTATAGCCGCAGTGAACAGCAATCTATCCAGCAGTAATACCAGCGTCGCAACGGTACGCGCCTCTGCTTCGGCTCCATCTGGAGCGACTACAATCATGTCGATGCCTCTGCAAGCTGGGCCATTTGCATCGAGCGTCTGGGGGCAATATGTTGTTCCCCCAGGTCAGTCGATCAATCTGACGGTTAGTGGCTCCCTCTCCGTTGCGGGCTTACTGGCCTCAACTGCTTATTTTGCTTGGTGGGAAGTGTAGCATGGTACATGGCAAAGCACCTCTTCTTGCTACTCTGATGCATGCTACGCTACGCATGCCAAAGAACAGCCGCTTCTGGTGAAAACCAGCAGCGGCTGTTCTTGTTTTAATTTAAAGCATCCCATCGTGATCAAGTTTGTGGCAAATGATAGCGGGTCAAACTTATTCTTGTAAGGCAGCTACGGGAGATTTCTTTTCTGCCCATAAGACACGTTGTAGTACGATGCCCACGATCCCAATCATAAATGTCGCCATACCAATGTATTGAAACGCTGGGCTCGGCCCGGCTGACCGAATCAAAATTCCCCCTACCAGAGGAGCAACTACAAGTACGATGCTGGATAGCGAATTTTGGATACCAAACACTCGACCTACGAAGGCAGGAGGTGTTTCTTTTTGCAACAGATAGTTCATGGTTACCATAGACAACCCGTTTCCAATTCCAATACACAGCCCCCAGACGATGACCCAGATCTCTGGAGTTAGCGGCGTTACCCAACCCAAGGCAGCAATACCGATTCCAATAAACGAAAAACCTCCTCCTAAACCCCAACCATAACCGATCTGCGGCAGACGATTCAGCAGCAGAATGACGACAACTGCACCCGCTCCCACAGATGAAGCCAACCAGCCAAGTAAGGATTCATTTCCAGGCTTAATTGCCCGAAACAGTGTTGTAAACTGATAATCAATCATCAAAATGGCTAGTAACCCAAAACAACCAAACAGCATTGTAGTCAGTATGATTCGACGACTTCGAATAAAGCTCCACCCTCTGACCCACTGCGTGAGTACTGACTCGGTTTCTGTACGCGTCTGCCCAGTCAGTCCTTTCCCTTCCCATTGCTTCGGCTGTACTAGCTTTCGTAGAGGCCACAATACTAAGCCTGATATCAGACGGGTACACGCATTAATGACAATGCAGAATTGAGGTGAAAATACAGCCAAAATGACGGCGCCCAGCAGCGGCCCTGCAACTTTAGAACACTGTGCAACAAAGCCATTTAGAGAAGATGCCTGAAATAGATGCTCCTCTGATACCACCTGACGGGTTAGTGCTTGTTGGGCTGGAATATGGAATACCCCCATCATGGCTCGCAGGGTAAGAAGCGGAAGCAGCCATATTGCATTAGGAGCAAACAGAATAGCAATGGTTAGCACTACAGTAATCACATCACAGAGTAACATGATTCTAACTTTGTGAAATCGATCCGCAAGCGTACCTGCAACAGAGCCCAGCAATATGCCCGGAACTGCCATGCATACAGGGATCAGTGCGATGATTAGCGGATCAGCCCCCCACCGATAGGCGACCATGACCTGAATCGCCAGTGCATCGAACCAATCTCCGAAGGTAGCGAGCGCGTAAGCGATAAACATGCGGGCAAACTGAAGATTACGCCATAACCCTTTGGATGAATCGGACGGACTTGGCGATCCGTTAGATTCTTTGTTTGTACTCGTCATTATGCAGTATTCCTCCCTTGATTACAGCCGTGATTCACGGTACGTTACTTGACTGTAATCATACGAGAGTTACATCAGAGGAAGATCAGAGGCGGGTGGAAATGTGGACAAAAAACTGCGGACTTTATCAACAATTTGCTGTCCGTACACAGGCACGCCGAATTCTTTGGCAATCTCAGCATAGACTTGTTGATATTTGGTGAGCAGACGTCCCTGAACACGTTGATGTACCATGAATAATAATACTTGATGTGCAGAAATGATATATAGCGGTGCATTCAATGTCATTTTTAGGACATCCAATCCATCATCAATTCTAGGTTCCGCTTCAAGGAAACGTCCCTGCCTTAACAGCCAAAATCCTTCCATGATCTGAAACCGTCCGATTTCACGCAAATAAGGAGCATCCTTCAAACCTGCTCGTAAAATTTCCATCTGTTCCTCCACCCGTTCACCACTACCACCCCAAAGCTCGACATACAATTCGGACAGTGCGACAGGTAGCTTGAAGTTGACCAGGTTGTCTGTTTGAATAACACGATGCGTCTCTAATAGCTGCGTCTTAGCTCGTTGATATTGCCCTACCTCTGCATACACTTCAATAATATTTAGAATGCGGAGTTCTCGAAGCCGATCTGCGGATAATGCAGATGAACGCAATACCTTTTCATATAGGGCTAACGTTTCCGCTGGTTCAATCAGAACATGCACAAAAATCAACAGCCAATAAAAACGCTCCTCAAACAGAACCTCGTCCGTTGTAATCAACCATTTCAAATCTCCCATAATAAAATGTATATATTGTTGATAGAAGGGATCGATCTGTATGCCCAGAGCGTCCTGTTGATTAACAAGTGTTAAGAGCGACTTCCCTTGTCCAAATAGATGGTATTTACGGAACAACTCATGAACCACATCTCGCGTTTCCTCATCTAGTGTCGAAGGGTTGGAGGGTAATACAGCTTTATTCATTCGAATGGCGAGTCGATAGCCATATCCACGCACTGTATCCAGATGGACCTCGTCCCAATGGCTCAATTTTTTACGTAAACGGTAGATATGATCATCCACGGTACGCTCAACCGGGTATTCCAAGGGCCACACCCGATCAAGTAGTTGACTACGAGTAAATGCTCTCTCTTTGTTTTGATACAGAAAATACAGTAGTGCAAATTCCTTTGCGAGCAGACGGATCGATTCTGACCGTTTGGTTACCGTATAGGTTCCTTCATCAAATTGCAAAGACATGTGGCAACCCTCCTATGTGAACTTACTAACCCAAGTTTCACTCGGGTCTACATTTTTCTATGTTTTCAAGTTTTCAACATACCACAAAAAAAAACCTTTGCGATAACGCAAAAGGTTTTGTTGGGTAACCCGTGAACTTGCTTCACTTATCGTCATAAGTCGATATACCTTAGCCAAGGACTACGCGGTCGTCTGCCATTTTCTTACCACTAATGCGTTCGAACTCGCCAAGCAGCTCAGAGACGGTCAGCGTGCGCTTGCGCTCTTCGCTAACATCGAGAATGATTCGGCCTTTGTCCATCATGATCAGACGGTTTCCCAGGCGAATCGCCTGCTCCATGTTATGCGTGACCATCAGCGTAGTCAGTCTCATCTCACGAACCAGTGACTCGGTTAGCTCCGTAATCAGTTCTGCACGGGCAGGATCAAGTGCTGCCGTATGCTCATCGAGCAGCAGAATCTGCGGCTGCGTGAATGTGGCCATGAGTAGACTAAGTGCTTGGCGCTCCCCGCCAGACAACAGACCCACCTTGGCGTTCGGCCGTTTCTCGAGTCCAATACCCAGCTTCTCTAGCTGAGCATTGAAAATTTCCCGTCTTGCGCGGGTAACACCGAAGCCAAGTCCACGTCCTTTGCCACGCTTGTAAGCCATCGCCATATTTTCTTCAATGGACATATGCGGTGCTGTACCTGCCATCGGATCCTGGAACACCCTGCCGATCCAGCTGCTGCGCTTATGCTCTGGCAGGTTTTTGATCGAACGGTCATGGATCAGCACATCGCCCATATCCGGTTTCATCACGCCCGATATGATGTTCATCAGCGTGGACTTCCCTGCTCCATTACTGCCAATGACGGTGACGAAATCTCCCGGGTTCATCGTTAGATTCACACCAACCAGTGCCGTCTTCTCATCCGTTGTGCCTGGATTGAACAGCTTGGTGACTTGTGTAATGTCCAGCATGATCACATGCCTCCCTTCGTCGTCGTCTGATGACCTGTCGATTGCATCAGCTCTTGCATCCTTCTACGTGCCAGCTTCTTTTGTTTCATGGAGCGGCGTAAGGAAGGGAATACGAGAGCGATAATAACAATAACAGCAGTAATCAATTTCATGTCAGACGTATCGAACCAAGGGACTTCAAGAGCAACCGCCACAACAATCCGATATATGATCGAACCGACCACAGCCGCTAGCGTTGCCCAGAATACCTTTCGCGCGCCCAGAATCGCTTCTCCGATAATCACTGATGCAAGTCCGATCACGATCATACCAATCCCCATCGTAATATCTGCAAAGCCAGCTTGCTGCGCAATAAAGGCTCCAGACAAGGCAACCAATCCGTTGGACAGGCTGACACCAACAATTGTTGTTACATCGGTATTGGCTCCAAAACTTCGGATCATACGTTTGTTATCCCCTGTTGCACGAAGAGCAAGTCCGATATCTGTTTTCATAAACAGATCCAGCATGATCTTGAATAGCAGTACGACGATGATAATGATGACCATGACATGCTCACCCGAGAAGGGACTGTCCATACCCATAATGGACTTATTCGGTGCTCCGCCTAGAATACGCAGGTTAATGGAGTACAGAGCAATCATCATCAGGATACCGGATAACAAGCCATTAATCTTACCCTTCGTATGAAGCAATCCCGTACATATACCAGCCAACATGCCCCCACCCATCGCTGCAAGACAGGCGAGCCAAGGAGAGAAATCATTCGAGATCATCACCGCCGCAATGGCTCCTCCTGTCGTAAAACTCCCGTCAACGGTGAGATCGGGGAAGTCGAGGATTCGGAACGTAATATATACGCCGAGTGCCATTAATGCATATAACAGACCAAGCTCTATCGCTCCTTCAATTGAACTCCAGCTTATACTCACGTTGCTTCCTCCCTATTTATTGAAAAGAATGAGGCGAACCGACCTGCATGTTCGCCTCGTTCCACTCACCCGGTTGTACCCCGGTTCAATTATTGAATAATGTTATTGTCCTGATCCTTCACTTCTGCCTTCATCTCATCGGTAACTGTGATCCCTTGAGCTTCAGCTGCTTTCAGGTTCAGAATTAGATCCAGCTTATCTGGAACGGTCACTTTCATATCTCCTGGGTTGGTGCCGTTCTTCAGAATATCCGCAGCCATTTCTCCTACTTGATATCCGTGATCATAATATTTGAAGCCAACGGTTGCAAAAGCTCCCTTTTCAACCGTATCCCGGTCACTAGAGAAGAACGGAATTTGGTTTTTGTTTGCCGTCTGAATGATCGTATCTACCGCACTAACAACGGAGTTGTCGAGTGTGATATAGAAAGCATCGACTTTACCTACCAAGGAATCCGTCGCTTGTTTAACTTCAGATGTGTTGGTCACAGGGGCTTTAACCAGCGTAATGCCATGCTTCGCAAGAGCCTCTTCCGCATTTTTCGCCATGACCACTGCATTCGGCTCACCCTCATTAATAACAAGACCTACTGTTTTGATATCCGTTAGATGTTTAGCAATAAAATCAGCCAGCTGCACAATGGCTTCTGGGTTAGTGTCGGATGCACCCGTTATGTTGCCGCCCGGCTTGTCCATGTCACTCACCAATTTAGCACCCAGTGGATCGGTTACTGCTGCGAAGAGTAACGGCTTCTCCTTCACTTGCTGAGCCAAGGCTAATGCAGATGGTGTAGCGATCCCAAGTACAAGATCATTTTTGGAATCTCCTGAGATTTTCTGAGCAATGGATAGATTATTCGTTGAATCGCCTTGCGCATTATTATAATCAATGCTGAGGTTCTTGTTCTCTTCAATCCCTGCATCCTTCAGCGCTGCAATGAATCCTTCACGTGTAGCATCAAGTGACGGATGTTCTACGATCTGTGAGATAGCGATGCGATATGATTTCTCTGCGCTTCCTTCGCCTGCACTGCCGCCAGTGCCCTCAGATTCAGTAGCTGTACCGCCATTATTACCGCAACCAGCGGCTACGATCATTGATGCAACCATCATTAGAGACAACCAAAATTTCTTTTTCATGTGAGAACCCCTCTCCATCGAATAAAATGTTGTTGCCCTCATCACTCTGTTGACACGATAGGGCGGAACATAGTGAACGCGTCAACGCATTGTTGCTTTTATCGACAAAAGCAGACAAATGCAGACGATCCCCCATGTGACTGATGACCATGACCGATGTTTGTCTTTTATTGTGTGTTCAAAAAGTCGGTTTTCAGTACCGAGAAGGTGGGATGAAGCTAGAAAAGGAGTAGCGGAGCGTAGATCAAGCTACGTGAGCAACTACATTGTTTCCGAAGGAAACACCTTCGTAAGCTTCCACTTATTTCAGCTGAATTCCATATTCGATGCTGATCATGCCATTAGGCATACTTCGTAATCAAAATCGGACTTTTGAACAACCTCTTATATTGTTTCCCTAATATTAAGGGGCGTCCTCCTTCCCGTCAATGGTTGAACCGCTTCCAATTTGGATTAAATGATTATCAGTGATAGAAAACTTTACACAAACCAAAAAGACAACCCATAAGTTACATGGGCTGTCTAGGACGTGACTGGAAACGTTCTGAAGAAATCAGCGCTTGACGAATGTCTGGTTCAAGCAAGGACTTACTTGCGAGTGTCGGGGTACATCAAGGGAAAGTGACCCAGCAGGGGTCAGAAGACGACAGATGATAAAGGTGGGCAATGCACTGTGAGCGTGGATGTGAGAATCACGGCTTTCGATCACGCTCCATCTCTAACGAACTCAGTCGGTCTTATTCGCGGTAAGATTGCATTCAGGAAATTCTAACGAATCGTTGACACGCTAATACGCCTTTTGGTCGCTAGGATTAGATCCATTACGCTGTATTTCGTAATATAACGTTTCTCAGATTCGTTACCATTTCCATTGGCGTTATATGGCCGAATAAGGTCTCCCAGATTCGTTAACACCGACGGTGTAGGAATAAAGGCACGCTGATGAATATATTTTATCCGTTCGTTAGACCCCTCAGTTTATCTCGAATTATTCCAAACTATTTATTAATTCTCAGATAACTCCTACTTTGATCTTATATTCTCCGTGTCGTTAGAGATTGTGTTTCAAAAGGAAATCGATCATGCGATAGGATTCATCCATATAGCAGTGTGTTTAGTTCTGTTCTTCCTGTATCACTTTTAGTTCAGCAGAGGTTATTCCTGTTGCTTTCATAATGGTATCTTGGTCAAGACCCATGGAAAGCATATTTTGTGCGATCTTGCGTTTACTCTCTGCTTCTCCTTCTTTTAAGCCTTCTTTAATACCTTCTCTAATGCCCTCTTCCATGCCTTTCTTCAATCCTTCTTCACGTGCACCTTCAATCATTGATGCCTCGTCGCGTAAAAACTTTTGCCGTGCCTCGTATTGTTGACGCGCCTGTTCATCCTGACTTAGGAACTCCAACACACTCATAGCCTTCTTCAATGCAGGTTCCAATTCATGCATCATTAACGCCTCCCAGCTAGATTTTGTTATTCCTTTAAGAAATAATAACCAGCGCACTAATCCGTCTTCCATCTTGATATTGTTATCGTTTAACTTAGGGATTTCCATAAAGTGAATTTCTAAATCATCTGTCAACGGTATATGAGTAGTATCTTCTCTCAAATGAAATACGTTGTGGTACTGATCATTTGGAAGCATGCTAAAATTTATAATATTGATTGTCACACATTTTTTGAGCTGACTATAACGCTGACCCTCAAGTAGTTGTCCTGAGAATTGTTTTCCCCAATAAAACAAAGTTCTTTTCTCTAAATCATACTGGTTAAACAACTGCATTTCCACATTAATTAGTTTGCCCTTATCTGTTTTTGCGTGAATATCCAGTATGGACTGCTTTTCTCTCGGTGTGTTCTTGTCCGTATATGGATTAAGTAAAACAATTTCTGTTAGCAGGGACTCCCCTGCGTTCTTGAACGTTTGATTAAGGAAGGCCAGAAGTACATCCTTATTATCCTCACTTCCAAAAATTCGTTTAAATACGTAATCATTCTTGGGATCAAGCAGTTCATTCATCATTGTTCACTCCTATGTGCAAAATTAACAGAATATATAAGTTGAGATTCCAACAAATATATAGATGTAGAAAGCACCGGATGCTTGTTCCATTATAACACGTAATCAAGTTATAATGAATCGTATTTACGTAATACCTAAACAAAAAAAGACTGTTTCGACAGATCGAAACAATCGTATATGTCAACCTATTCATGTTTATTCAACATCATTAGTTCCCTGATGCTTCACGAATCTGATATGTGCATTTCTTGCCACCATCGGCATAACATTCTGTACGCTCCACATCAGCCTTCAGCAATGAACGAAACAGCTCTAATTCACAGCGACAAGCCTGCTTATAGACACTTGCCACTTGTCCAATTGGACAGTTCAGCTCCGTAATGACATAAGTACCATCATCCTCTTGCGAAGCATCTGCCATATATCCATTGTTATTTTGAATACGCGCCAGTTCCTCTACACGTCCAGCCAGATCCTGACCCTCCATCTGAGGCAAACCATTACGCAACAGCTTATCCCGGCGGCTCTCAAACAACGTATCTATGACATCAGTTCCCGCAGATTCCGATAGTTCCTCTAATAACTCAAGTGTAAGCGAAGGATAAGACTTCGGGAAAAAATTATCTCCCCGCACCGTCAGATGATACACCGATGACGGGCGTCCTGCTGTAGCACGGGCTTCATGAACCTCAATCAGCCCTTCTTGCTCCAGTGACGTAAGGTGACGGCGAATAGCCATGCCTGTCAGTCCCAGTTCAGCCGTCATCTCCCTCGCGGTCAACGTGCCTTGTCGCTTCAGCATGAACAAGATTCGTTCACGCGTCGTCATTTCATCTTCACGTTTCACGTGCAGCACCTGCTCTCCCTGCTTATGCGTGTACTGGTGCTGCCTCCCGGCAAGCATCCGAGCAAAAGCGGTTATGCGTCTCTTCGCAATCCTCACAGCATACGTGCTGTAGGTTGCAGGTTGGACAATTAATATATCGGTCATGCGTTGTTCCGCAGTGATAGCAGCTAGCAATCACAATATCTTCGTCTGTACGATTAATGGGTACGGAAATACGCTCATCAAATACATAACATTTACCGTCGAACAAACGACCTTGCACTTCTGGATCTTTACCATACGTTACAATGCCGCCTTCAAGTTGAGCTACATCCTGGAATCCTTCATTAATCATGAATCCAGTCAGCTTCTCGCAACGAATACCGCCCGTGCAGTAGGTAATGATCTTTTTGTCCTTCATGTCGCCCAGATTCTCTCGAATCCACTCTGGAAACTCACGGAATGACTCGACGTCCGGACGGATTGCTCCGCGGAAGTGACCAATTTCGTACTCATAGTCATTACGACCATCGATTACGATAACGTCATCACGTTGCAGATGCTCGTGGAATTCCTTCGGTGAGAGGCGTTTGCCGCTAACCACATTGGGGTCAAGCTCTTCGTCCACACGGAAGGTGACCAGCTCTGCTTTGTGACGAACAAATATTTTTTTGAACGCATGCTCTTCGACATCATCAATCTTAAACACCATATCGCTAAAGAGCGGATTCGCATGCATGTCCTTCATGTATTGCTCCGTCTGTTCCGGTGTTCCCGACACAGTGCCGTTTATGCCTTCAGCAGCAATGAGAATACGACCTTTTACACCTAGATCCTTACAATATTGCAAATGCTCTTGCGTAAATGCTTCAGGGTCTTCAATCTTCACGAACTTATAATATAAAAGCACGCGGTACGCGCTGTTACACATGTATATCACCTGTTCCTATTCCATGTTGAGATTGGCCGGATTCCCGGCATGCCGACAACGGTGTGCCCTTGCTTCGTAACCTAATCATTCCAATCGACTGTCCATAAGCATATTTGTCAAAAAGAAAAAGAAACAGCCGCCCGAAACAAATGTCTCGAACTGCTGCACAACATTCGACTTTAATTCCTGCATTCTAGTTTATCGGAAGCGCAAGGACTTAGTCAATATAAATGTATAGAAAGGCAAGCAAGTTATGGAATTATGCTGGATCTTCCCTGCCATTAATTAATTCAACTCACTCCGAGATGGTAATTATAGAGGTCTCAAAGTGATATCCTGCACTGTCCAGTACAGACTGTGACAGCAATATTTTACTGCCTTCTGGGCTCCAAGCAAGCGGATCAGACACGTTATCCATGTCCGCAGAGATCTGGAATTGTTCGGCCGACTCGGTATTAGAGACGAACAATCCCTTTTCGCTATCACTCTCGGAATTGATTGTATAGGCAATTTTGGAATCATCTTGCGACCAGCTTGTGCCAAAAATTTGTGTGCCGCGTGCAAGCGTAGCTTTCTCATTGCCTTCTAGATCAGTAAGCACTAGTGCACGCTTCGTATCCGCTGTTTTTTTCACAATGGCTAGTCGCGTACCGTCGTTCGAAGGAATGACCCACTCCACACTTTTCAGTACCTGCTTCACTTCGCCAGTCTCTGTGTCGTAAGCGTTCAGTTGACCGTCCTCACCGGTAATGTAGTACACGGTATTGCCAGAAACCTCTACACTACGAATGTTGAAACTACCTACCTCGACTAAAACTTTGGTGTTCCCTTCTACATCGGCCGCGACCAGATTGCCATCCATATTCGGATACACAACATGTGTATGATCAAGCCACGCACCCTCACCGACAAATCCCATATCTTTACCCGTCGGTACAGACTCGCCGTTATTCATATTCAGAATGAAGCCTTTGCCTACACTCTCCTCAGGCTCACGATAGAAAACATATTGTCCATCCGGTGAAGCCATTGGTGCCGCTAAGCTGACATCACTTTCTTTTAGCAACGTATCTGTTCCTTTCGCAAGGTCGTGCATATAGATATTGTAAGGATAACGCTCTTCTCCCTCAACCGTAACTGGCTTAAGATCTTGATTTGGCTTATCTAGCAAAATTAAATCAGACGTTAACCAACCCACACCGCGAATATTTGCGATTTTATCGATTTTCTCAAGCTTGAAGCTCTGGTATACGGATGGATTCGTATTATCTTTAACGACGATATCTGTCCCTCCTGCGCCACTTCCCATGCTACCGTTCATTCCTGTATTTCCCCCGCATGCAACTAAGGACAAGAGTGATATCGCCCCAACCACACCTAAAGCCATCTGTTTCCAATTCATCATGTTCCCCCCTGAATGCTGTCTATAGATCAATCATACCGATGGGTTACATCCAAAGTTATTCAGAATTGTTTCCAACTTGTAAACTTGGGTTCACAAGCGGAAAAGTCAATTCAAATGTCGTTCCTTCTTCATCGTCCTTATATAGTGGTAACAGCTGAATCGTTCCGCCCTGTTTTTCTACAAATTGCTTCACGAGTGACAGCCCAAGGCCTGTGCCCCCGGTCTTTCTGGCTCGATCTTTATTAACGGTGTAAAAGGGTTCAAATATCTTCTCCCGTGACTCTTCTGGAATCGGCACACCCGAGTTGAAGATACGAATAACTGCCTTCTGTTCTTGTACACGCGGCTCACTGTAGACACGGATCACACCTGCGGGTTCGTTATATTTAATAGCGTTGTCCAACAGATTGATGAAGATGTGCATCAGATTCTCCCGGTCACTGTGGATAGTTGCTGGCTCTAAATTCAATTCCATCGCAAGCCCAAACTTCTCCGCTTTGCCTCGCATCCGTCCACAAGCATCCTCCAGTAATGCCCGAACCTCGACATCCTCAGCCTGATTCTCAAAATCATACTTCTCCAGTGCCGAGATGTGCAGCACCTTCTCGACCATCTCATACAACCGTTCTGTTTCTTTGCCTATGTTATTGGTTGCATCCTCCAATAACTGAGGATCATCCTTGTACATGTTCAGTAACTCAACATAGGCTTTGATCGAGGTTAGCGGTGTCTTGAACTCATGACTGATGTTCCCGATATATTGCTTCTGTTGTTGTTCGAGCGCTTGAAGCTTCTCGATGGCCAGCTTCAGCTTCTGCTGCTCATCATGCATCGCTGTAATATTTTGACGAATGGAGGTGCTCATATAATAAATGCCCTGACCTAGCTCCCCCAGCTCATCCTTCCGTTTTACAGGCGATGCTTCAATATAATCCCCTTCGCGAATGGAATCTGCAGACTTCTTCAAGCGTGTGATCGCCACAGCAAATCGATTATAGAAAAGATAACCCAGAATAAAGCTTAACCCTACCACGGCAATTCCGGCCCACATAAATAAATTCAGAATTCGAGCGTAGAATTCGTGATAACTCTGGATGGAATACTGCATTCGCACAGCACCCATCTGTCCATCTGGCCCATCAAGTGGAGCAACATAGAGAAGTGTCTCCCCCTGCTCCCGATACACGATCTTATTCTGAAGCACATAGTTCAGCGTCTCCGTCATACCTTCTGTACGTTCTCCGGTTGTGATGGATGAGCCTACCTGTTGCCCCTTCATATCATATAGAGCGATAGGAAGCCCTGTGGAGTTAGCGAGTTCCTGGGCAAGCCGGCGACCGCTCTGTTGTAAAAATGCATCAGGCTCCAGATGGATCGACTCCGTATAGTAGGACTGTCGTACGTTCAGATTCACCAGACGGGTCTGTTGTGACAGAATGTCCTCGATCTGCGTTTGCTGGTTGCGCTCGATCCCGCGTAATACGAGGTAGCTAAGCACGACAACCGTGAGAATCAGCAAAGCTGCGAGGAAAACACTGAATTTTAGTTTGATGCTCACTCTCATATCCGTCCACTCGCTTCGGGAGCAGATGCCTTATATCCAATCCCGTAGACGGTCTGTAGCTTCTCCTGATCCGTATCACCAATTTTTTTGCGAAGACGCTGAATATGGATATCCACCGTACGGGTTCCCCCTGCATACTCCATCCCCCATACTCGATCCAGCAGATCATCACGCGTGTATACGCGTTCTGGATTGGACATCAGAATCGTTAGCAGGTCGAATTCCTTTGGTGTAAGCTCCAGCTTCTCATCATTTACGGTGACGGTGCGATGAGCAACATGAATGCGTAATGCTCCATTAATAATGGCTTGGCTCTTCTGATCTTCTGACGGTGGACTGCTCTTCTCCACACGGCGCATCAGGGCTTTCACTCTGGCGAGCAGTTCACGAATCTCGAACGGCTTCGTCATATAATCATCGGCGCCCATTTCGAGACCCACGATTTTGTCTACAATATCATTTTTAACTGTTAATAGAATAATGCCAATATCCTCCCGATCCTCAAGTCTACGACATACACCGTAGCCATCGAGCTTCGGCATCATCACGTCTAGAATCATAACCTGCGGATGGAACGATGCCACCTTCTCCAGTGCTTCTTCCCCATCATTCGCCGTCTCCACTTCATAGCCTTCCCGGCGCAAAGCATAGGCAATGGCACTGACAATACTTGTTTCGTCATCGACAACCAGCACTTTTTTATTCATCGGATTCATCCTCTTCCGTTATGTCATCAGTTACTTCTGTGTTGATTGCTATCACATCAAAACTATTTATAGATATATGGTACCAAGGGTTTGGTAAATTGGCTACGAGCCTGATTCACATCTGCACACCTAAGCACCTACCTTCGCCTGTTCATCCATATTCCCCAGCTTGAGCTTTGTTTCCCTTATTTTATACCCAAGGATGACAAAAAGAGCCACCCCTATATCCGGGCTGGCTATAATATATACAAGTATAGTACACATCTTTCTATTCTTCGAATGACAAATTTACGGGTTCATCAACCATCTCATACTCATTCTCCATATGGGTAACTGGCGTATTACGATCCACTTCTTCGAAACGTAAGCTATCCAACCACACTTTCCCTTTCCCAGATAAAATAACGCCAAATGATATCACTGCGCTGTCCTCCGGTACATCGAGTACAATATGATATTGATTCCATGGCTGTGTCCCAGTGATTGGCCGATCATGCATATTATCAAACTGCAGTACATCCTGAACGTTGTTGTCCACACGCATCCATAAACTACAGAACTGCTCAACCTTCTCGGTGGTGACAAAGCCCGAGAACTTCATACGTTTACCTATATACTTATCTGCCTTGAATTGTTGCATCATCGTAGCAAACTCATTGATATCCATCGGTGTAACAGACTTCAAATATCCTGAGGATTTACCCTGATGAACTACCGTAGGATCTATGCCCATCTCATAATTTTGCGGATGACTTCCGCTTAGTACCCAGCCATTTACAGTTGATGTATGATTCATCTTTAATTCTCCTCCTCTAGATCTACCTTGGAATAGCTTCAGATTAAACAGCTTGCGAAATCGACCTGGGGGCAGTCCATATACCTTCTTAAACGCTCGGGTGAATGCTTCCTGACTTTCAAATCCACATCCGATGGCAATATCCAAGATCCCTATATTAGTAGATCTCAGGATTGTGGAGGTTTCACTTAAACGGCGGTTACGAATATAGTCTACGACGGTCATACCTACCTCTTTACGAAACACCCGGTGATAGTGATAGGACGACAATCCAGCTCTGGATGCGACTTCCTCAAGCCCAATATCCTCATACAGATGTGTCTCAATGAAATACAGACTTTCCTGAACCATTTCACTGTATCGATTCAAATTGAAGTGCAGCCCCTTTCTATATCTGTACTATACGGAAATAACGCGTACCTGTTTTGATCATTTTTGCGGTATTTGTGTTTAGCGACAGCAAACCATAGAAAAAAGCCGACTATAGGAACATTACTCCCTATAATCGGCTCTACTATTGAACTTGACGACATCAATAATCCTATTTCGGCGGATGGTTAATATTAACTACTATTTTAAACTGCTGGAACCGGCTGTGCGCCAACCGAATCATCCTCATCATGATCTACAAGGGCGTGTTTCTCCCAAGCGCGGCTCTTCCAACGGAAGTACATAATGAAGGCTCGTGTCCACTCATCGGCTGCAATGGCTAGCCAAATTCCTGCCAGTCCCATGTTCAGTTGGAAGACAAACAGGTATCCTAGCGGCAAGCTTAGGCAGACCATCGAGATCAGTCCCATATATACCGGGAACTTGGCATCTCCTGCGGCACGAAGGGAGTTAATGATAACGATGTTGGTCGTGCGTCCCGTTTCGAGCACGATACTGAGCAGGATGACCTGTGCAGCAATCCGAATCACTTCCGGATTATCCGTGAACAAGCCTACAAGTGGCACACGGAATGCAATCACCACGAGATCGACAGCGATGGTCGCGATCATGGCCCATTTTACACTTTTCCAAACACGCTGGTAAGCTGTCTCTTGCTGCTTGGCACCCACCAGTCGTCCCACCATAATCGCTGTACCCATACCAATTGCCATACTGAATAGATAGATATAAGACGAGATATTATGCGCATATTGGCGAGAAGCCAATGCTTCTGCACCGAGGAACGTGGCATAGAAGAAAAAGACAAGCTGACAAGAGTGGTACATAATCTGCTCTACTGCGGATGGAATACCAATCTTCAGAATCTTCGCTACATAGTTTTTGGTAAACTGCAGGTAGAACTTGATCTCCACCCGTACTTCGGTCACACGATACATCAACCAGAAGAAGATCAACAGACAGACAAAACGGCTCACAATGGTTGAGATTGCCGCACCCTCTACCCCAAGTGCTGGCATGCCGAAATGACCAAAGATCAGAACGTAGTTCAAACCAACGTGAAGCACGTTCATAAATACGGAGACATACATCGTCTCTTTGGTAAATCCATACGTACGAATAATCGCAGCCAAGGAATTAATCAACGCTTGAAGGAAGATAGCGCCTCCGACAATGTGCATGTACGCTTTGGCATAGACTAGAATCTCACCCTGTACGTTCATTTTCTCCAGCAGCATTCCGCCGAATACAAGGAACGCTCCACTAAGCACTAGACCCACGATGAGGTTCAGCGTAATCGCCATACCTGTAATTTTGGCTGCTTCATACAGCTTCTTCGATCCGATATATTGAGCGACAACAATCGCAGCTCCGTTACCGACAACCTCCAAGAGCAAAATCGCTATTGTAATAATCTGATTTGAAGCTCCGATTCCAGCTACTGCATTGTCTGACACGGAACTAATCATCAACGTATCGACCGTACCCATTAACATAAACAAAAATAATTCCAGAAAAATCGGCCAGGTTAATGCGAACAGATTAAGCGGTTTGCCCTGTTGCTGTGTCCCTGTTTCCGTAACGGCTGCACTCATGATGTCACCTCTTTAATCTCCATAAAGTAAATAATTGCACTTAAACTTCCGACATTGAATCCTGATGTTTCAACATGTAAACAAGGGGTATAGTAGCATAGACTTTCTGAAAAAGCATCCGCTTTTACGAAAATAATTTTATTTTTTTCAAAAATTTTGAAAATGAATGGAAAAAGATGCTTTTTCATGATATTTACATAAGTTGAACCTTATGATTTGCTTATTTATCCGATTCGATCTTGTCAACAAAGAACAGCAAAAAAGCCTGAACCGATGGTTCAGACTTGATCAACGCAATGTTTATTTAATGGAACCTTGTGTCACCCCGTTAATAATCCATTTCTGAGCGAACAGATAGATGATAATCATTGGCAACAAGGCGAGTAGATAGGAAGCAAATGCCAGGTTGAAATCTGTATTGAACTGACCTTGGAACACATACTGCACCAATGGCAGTGTATATTGAGATGGATCGCTGATAATAACGAGTGGTAGCAAAAAGTCGTTGTACGTCGACAAACACGTTAGAATACCAACAGTGGCACTGATTGGTGCCATTAACGGGAAAATGATCCGCCAGAACGTGCCCCAAGTCGTCGCACCATCCACGTATGCGGCCTCCTCCAGCGTTACGGGTATTGATCGGATATACCCAACGTACACAAATACGTTAAAGGCAAGTCCATAGACCGTATGCAACAAAGTAAGGCCAATTAAGTTAGTCATCTCAAGCGAAGACGTCAGCTTAACAATCGGCAGCATGATGATGGGAAACGGAATGAACATTGCACTGACGAAGTAATAGTATAATCCTTTGAAAAATTTCCGTTTCTCCATATTACGTGATATCGCATAAGCGACCATCGAGTTGCTCAGGAGTGTGAGCACAACCGTCGATGCGGTCACCATAGCACTGTTGCGAAACGACTGGAAGAAGTTCGTCATATCAATCGCACTCGCAAAGTTCTCCCAGTGGAGTGTTGTCGGAATGGCGAATACCGACTGTGCCATCTGCTCTGGATTTTTCAGAGCAATCGTAACGGTCATATACAATGGGAACAAAATAAACAGTGTGCCTAGCACAACAAGTAACATCACGAGCCAGTTCGTACCTAGACGGCTTCTCATTACAGATCCATCTCCCTTCTTTGCAGGAACCGGATTTGTAGAATGGAAATCACCGCAATAACGATGAAGTAAATAACCGAGTTCGCAGACTGATATGCATATTCGCCGCCTTCGAATCCTCCTGTGTAAATCAGATGGGAGATCGACTGCGTTGCCCGCCCAGGGCCACCGTTGGTTAAAGCTACGATTTGGTCAAAGACCATGAGTGAGTTCTTCATCGCGAGCACCATATTAATTGTAAAGAATGGCGCAATAAGCGGGAAGGTGATGCTCCAGAACTCACGCCATTTGCCTGCACCGTCAATATTCGAAGCCTCGTAGAGTGTTGGTGATATCGTTTGCAAACCTGCCAAATACAGAATGGTGTTGAGCGCCACCGACTGCCACACCGCCACAATGACGATCCCGAGCCAGGCTAAGCTTTCGCTACCTAGAATGTTCGTTGATAGTGCATTGATGCCAAGGTTCTGTCCCCAGATCGGAAATACGTTGGAGAACAGGTAGTTAAATATGTAACCTACAATCAATACACTTAGAATATTGGGCAAAAAGTAGATACCACGGAAAAAGTTACGGAACTTAATCTTGGCATTGAGCCCAAGGGCAATAAGCAGGCTAAGGATATTCGTTAAGATCGTGACCACGATCGCGAATTTGAAGGTAAACCAGTAGGCATTACCCACATTGTCATCGCGAAATAGATTGAAGTAGTTTTTGAATCCAACAAAATCATATTGTTTACCGAAACCATTGTAGTTCGTGAATGAATAATAGATCCCTTGGATCGCCGGCAGCGTCATAAATACGAAGAACAATACGACCGCCGGAACGGTCATCCAGTAATAGGGTGCCATGCGTTTGTTCATATGCCATCCTCCTACGGACAAGGGTTAACGCCGATTTGCTACCTTGTCCCATTCTTTGTCGAGTGTATCTAGATAGTTGTCGATATTTTGATTTTGCAAAAAGGACTGCACGATAGAATTCAGTTGCACAGCGGCTGGAATATAGTGATCGGCGAAGTCGATGACCTTGCCCTGTTCAATATAAGGCATCAATTCCTGCACGGCAGGATCATCCTGCTTGACACCCTCTACCGCAGAGAACAATGTCTGTTCGTCGATATATCTTCCGATATTCTCAGGCTCCAGCAAAAAGGCAATGAACTCCTCGGCCTGTGCTCGGTTTGGTGTATCTGCCGCAATGGTGAACAACGAATCGATACCGTTTACAAGCTTGATCTGACTTGCATCATTACCGGTTGGGAACGGGAAAAAGCCAATGTCCACATTCGGATTCGCCTTACGAATCTCTGGGATAGCCCAGGTTCCTTGGATGTACATGAAGGCCTCACCATTAGCAAATGCCCGGTTACCATCCGAGTACGCTTTACCAAAGTTATCGCTATGACCATACTTCATCAGTTCAAGCTGTTTCTCTGCGACCTCACGGTACTTCTCCTTGAAGGTCACCTTATTCTCGCGGCGTTCCAGATAGAAATCGATGCCAACGAGGTTAGGCCCCAGTGCATTGAACGGTAGATTGGTCTGCCAGTCATCTTTGTATGTGAAGTAAAAGGGAATTTTGCCTGCATCCTTAATTTGTTGGGCAGTAGCGATGAGCTCATCCCATGTCTTGGGCACGTCCAGTCCCATTTCGTTAAACAACGTTTTGTTGTACATGATGCCGTTTGCATTTGTTGCGTAAGGAATACCTGTCACTTCATCCATTCCCGTAACGTCCTTTAACATCTGTATGTAATTGGGGTCAATCGTTTGGACTAGGGAGCTGTCTGTCAGGTCGGTAAAAATATCGCTCTGAGCCAGCGTGGAATAGGTATCGGTCGCACCCATTGCCATAACATCGGGTATGTCATTCTTGACAACCCTTGTCTTCAGAACCGTCTCGGCATCTGGGGGATTGACCTGGGTGACCTGGATATCAGCATGCGCTGCGTTGAAGGTTTGGATCAGATCGTCAAATGTCGCCTTCGCCTCAGGCTTGTTCTGGAAAAATTCAATCTGCACTTTGCCATTCGCGCTATCTCTGCCCGTACAGGAAGATAGAAGTACAGCCATCATTCCACAAAGCAATAGTGCCCCGAGAGCCTTAGTAATTGATGTTCTCATGTTGTACCTCCTTTGCGTAATATGTAAATACATACCCATAGAGTACTTGGAGGAACCATGTGCAATTCTTCCATTCGCTCTACACACTTCTGTACTTACATCAATCGACATAAAATGCCCTTTCTTATTTCTAAAACGATTTCGGTTAAAATGAATCAAGCCATCTATTCTGCCCAAGGGATGGAAAACAACCAAAAAAGAGACATCGGAATTCATCCAATGTCTCTCATTTAGTAGCTTTACGGCCTATAACAACCTGCGGATATTCAATTTTTGGGCAAAGCATTGCGTAAACGTTTAGCACGATAACCCTGAAATGCACGAATTAACATGCCGATAATGATCATCACTACACCGATGTTGATCGCTACATCCGCGAGATTCAAGATACCGCGTCCAGAAGGGAACACCAGGAAATCCGTCACCCGGGCGTAAATGAATCGGTCGAGTGCATTACCGAGCGCTCCACCTACCATGAATCCTGCGCCAGCCTGCATCCAGAAACCACGAATCTCACCTTTTCTGCGGTAATATAAAATACCTGCGATGAACAGGACAGCAATCACGCCGAATAATCGCGCATTCCCCTGGAACAAACTGCCGGCCATGCCGGTGTTCTCGTAATGTTGGAGCTGCATGCCAGAGTCGCCTAGTCTCATCACATCTCCAACTTCCATATACATCCTCACTGCAATCTTGGTTCCTTGATCCACCAAGGTTACCAGCAGTGCCACAAAATAAAACAGCATCGTGCCCTCTCCTCCTGTCTAACCGTGCAATCTGAACGATAACTACTTCGGGTATTATTAAAATAATTCTAATATTAAAAATGTTGTCTATTACGTTCCCCTTACTTTACCACAGTGGATACACGGTCTCCAAATGACTGCCCTGCGGTGCAACATAGTTCAAGACCTCTGGTATGCTCGTCTCGTCCATCCGCATCCAGCAGGTACCGACCCGAGCCATGTCGAATGTAGACAACAATCATACTGAAGAGGAGCTGCCCGAATTTGAATCTACCACTGACAGAGAAATTGAAGGGAATGCAGCAGGAAGAAAAAGACTTGATCTTCCACACGTTTAATTCAGAAACAGCACTTCGGCTAGGTCTACATCTCGTCGCAGAAGCCAAACGCCGTTCACAAGCCGTAACCATCGACATCACACGGAAGGGACACCGTCTATTTTTGCATGCGATGGAGGGTACCCATCCAGATAATGAAAATTGGATTAGACGCAAAAACAATGTCGTGAACCACTTCTCGTCCAGCTCTTGGCACACCGCCCTGCGGCTGAGAAATGAGAACCAATCTCTAGAGCAGGACTATGACCTGTCTGACGGGGACTATGTACTGGCTGGAGGAGCCTTCCCACTGATTATTGAAAATGAGGGACAAGTGGGTACCATCACCGTATCGGGCTTGCCCGATGAAGAAGACCATGATCTGGTCACCACGGGTATTCGCTCATTTTTGTTACAGCAAGGTTATATCAATTGAACTAAAGAATAGTTACACTTGGCACTTCGATGACAGAATAACTTTCCGATCGCTGTTATCCCCAGATTTTTTTGATTTCCTATTCCAACGGTAAAATCCGGGGATAGCTTATGCTTCCGATGTAGCTTTCTTGTAGAAAGCTTTCAGGCGACCGCTTCGCTTCTCCATGTTATTTCTGTCCTCTCCGTTCTCGTGTAAATGTTTCGTTCAATTGATATAGATAAAATACAAAACAAAAACTCCCATCATCGTAAGAAGTAGAATTCGAAACATCTACCTCTATTTATGATGGGAGCATTTTGTTTTTTTACACACGCTTCGATACTTATAAATACTTTGAAATCGTCAGGATGAAAGCTGAGACTTAGGCTAACGCTTTAAGACGGGTTACGATCCTTCATGATGTGGTATAGATTGCCAAAGCTACCAGACAATATACCTGCAATCGGAAATACGACCCAGTTGATGTCCCAACGATGCATTACAAAGCCTGTGAATAGAAAGATAGCGATCGCAAGCGGCCATATTACAGCCTCCACGGCCTTCACAGCACGCACTTCTTCCTTCTTCTCTGCCGTCAAATGATGCTCCTCCAGCAATGTGGTGTATGCCCCTTGAGTATTGCCATAATATACGAATAGGAATACACCGACTCCTGCCATGACCATAAAAGAAGATACACCATAAGGAGCATAGCTATCATTCAGATAAGCGGCGGCAAATATAAGTGCCGGAGCCAGAATACACAAGCTGACACCTGTGATGAGCGCTACTCGGTAAGTCAGGGCGAAGTTCGCTTGGTTACGCTGAAGATTCCGCTTAAGTGAATATGGCAGTTGAAAACCTTCTTCCAAGTAACTGAACCGTTCAAGCTTCATACCGCTGTGTATAAACATGCCGACCGCAACGGCGACGAGTAGAAACATGCCAATCAGACCGATTACTGTACCTGTCTCAATGGAACTATGCGCTGCTGACATACCATAATTCTCAGCTAATGTGCTCATGAAGATTAGAAAACCTACACCGAATGCGCAGAGCAAAACCCCAAGCCCTGTCCACAATCCCGCACTTTTCTTCGCAGTCGTATACGCATAGGCTTCTTCCTCCGTCAATACAGGTACTGATTCCTCCATATGAACTGGTTCTATGCCAAGTTCAGCGGTTAACTCCTCAATGTTACCGAACTCGGAGATCACAATACCAATCGCTTCGTTCTCCGATTTGCCCTCTCGTTTGAGCTCCAGGTACTTATCTTCCATCCCCGTTAAAAGCTCCTGCTTCAAATGCTCCATCTCAGAAGTTCTCGGAAGATTTGCAAACATGTTCTCCAGATACACCACAATTGTCTCCATGCCCATTCACAGCTCCCTGATAAATAGATTAACAACCTCCTGCGTAACCTTCCACTCCTCACACTTTTCCCGGTAGTAGTCTAGACCCAATGGGGTAATCCGGTAATAGGTACGACGCTTACCCATGCTCTCATCTTGGTAAAACGATTCGATGTATCCATTCTTCTCTAATCGGGTGAAGGCCGAATATAGTGTCGTCTCCTTCATCACATACTTTTCCTCTGTTAGCTGTCTGATGTTCTTGGAAATCTCGTATCCGTACGACTCCCCTTCGAGCAGCATATAGAGAATCAGCGTATCATTGTAGCCGCGTATCACGTCACTGCTGATCACAAAAGATACTCCTCCTCGTTACTCCATCTGTCGTAGTAATCGAAGTATATCACGTTTACTACGACAGGTGAAGTAGTCGATCTGAAAATAGGCAAAAAAAACCGTACCTGCCAAAGGTACGGTTGATGTTAATTCTTTCGTTTGTTGAATTCGCTGCATTTACCGAATAGCTGAGAGCACATCCAGCAGCATGGATTTGAACTGAGGACGATTAATCGCCTCACATACACGTACATTTGGCGCTTTACCAAAACGCCCATTGATATCCACCACACTGTATCCACGTGTCAGTTCACCCGCAGCCTCTACATCTACATAATACTGACCAGATTTCGTCATAAGGGATTCATCTGCGGCAACAGCCATCAGTAGTGTATCCGGGTGTGTCGTGCCATTCAGTTTATGTACTGACTTGTTGAACTGCATGACCACTTTGTTGATTGCAGTGAAGAAATCGGCACCAGATGTGCCAAGAGCCGCAATCTCTGCATGATCGTCATCATCCATGACCGAATATTGGGTACACATCTCCCAGCCTACCATGGTGATTGGAATGCCTGCATGCAGTACGATTTTGGCTGCTTCCGGATCGACGTAGAAATTGTATTCTGCCGCCGGTGTGATATTGCCCAATGCATTATTCGTTCCGCCCATGATATACAAGTGCGCAATCTCTGGAATAATGGTGGGATCCTTCTGAATCGCCATCGCGATATTCGTCAATGGAGCAATCGCTAGAAGCTCAATCTCACCTGGGTTCGCATGAACCTTCTCAATGATAAAATCAACCGCATGCCCCTGCTCGGGACGCTGATCTGCCTTTGGAAAATGTGCCCCGCCCATACCGTCGTCACCATGCACATCTTCCACCGTGCGATGTTGTGCTTGACCGTATGCCATTAGTGGTCGCTCACACCCTTTGTATACAGGCACCTTGCCGCCATGTCCAGCAACCTGTACCGTGTACAGGGCATTTTCAACCTCTTGGTCGAATTGTACGTTCCCACCTGTAATCGTAATGCCTTCCACCTGAAAATGATGCAATGCGGTCAGGATGGCAATCGTATCGTCTCCTGCTGTATCTGTATCGATGATGACTCTTCTCATGATGCAATGCTCCTTCTTACGTATAAGATTCGTTCTACATTAACGTTTACGTCAGGATTTATTTTACATCAAAAAAGTACCGATGACGATGGAAACGCCAATGATAATCGAACGCAGTAACTGTGCTACCGCCATATTGCCCCGTGCAATTTCATCACATACCCGCATTTTGGGAGTTAAGAAATCAAATATAATATAGACCAGGCACAGAATAATGATACCCAGTACCGACCATAGGAGCATATCCAGCCACGAATGTGTAGAGAAGGACACCATACCTACAATGATACACAGTCCCAACAATTTGCTGCCCATGTACATGCCTGCCGCTTCATTACCTTTAGCGATTTCTTCGCTATCGTTATAACGAGTCAATTTGCTAAAAGCAAAATATCCACATACCAGTACGACGAGCAGAATACCTATACCCAACGCAACATTCACCAGGTTCAACCCTAAGTTCTCCATTCCTTCTCCTCCTCATCCTTCATCCATTCACGTACTGCAGCGGCACAATAATAGGCCATATCCCCGGTAACCTTCTCTCCAACCCGAGGCAACATACCCGCAAAACGCCCACCAATAACAAAAACGCCTGTGAGCAAATATCCACTGTACGCGCCATCCTCTGTCTGAATCACAGCCTGCTCCATCAGAACCATCTGCTGATAGATTTTGGGTTGATTGTCATAATAGGCCGCAATCTCTTCCTCTTCATTCATTTCGTTCTCTTCAATTGCATTAGAGCCTGAATCTGCCCCCATTATTGTGTCCAGCGGTTGAAGCACATCCTGTAGTTGGCTAAGTTGATTGGTATCTCCATCCAGCAAAAGCGTTCCTCGGCCTTCGCGTCCCCAATAGCTCTTGGCTACATAAGGCAGTGCACTCTGCTCAAAAGGTTCAACTGAGAAATAGGTCGGCAGCAGGTAACGGGAGATGGCATCCATCTCTGCATCGTTAAAAAGCGTGAATCCGCAATATTCCGGGGTCTGTTCGTTCCGTTCATAGAGTGACCAGATGGCCGCCATGAAGCCTTTGCTCTGCATCAGCACATGCTGTACGGGGTTCATCAAGCCCAGCCGCCCCTCGCGTACAAGCTCAAGCAGTGCCGCCCCGACTTCCACACCCGTGTTCTCATCTCGATCATCAATCAAATATTCCAGAGGATAGAGACGATACAAAAGATGAATCTCCCTGCCCTGATGATATAATGCCTCGCCTGGCATAATCTCCAATTCCTCCAGCGGCGCATAATACGTCTCGTATCCTGCTTCCCGGCAGCGCTCCATCAAATAGGCTGTATTGGTTCGATCCTCCACATGATCTCCGTAAGAGGTGAATGTCACCGGCCCTTGCAATCCTTGCTCTGCATAGAAGGACAACCATGACTGGAAGCATTCCCGAATGCGAGCAGCCATCTCGGCAGATGGCGAAGTCCACGCAGCATCCTCAGCCAGCCCGATCAAAATACCCTCAAGCGAAGCAGCCTCCGGTATGCCCGTAGGGGTGTCGGTATTATTTTCAATACACTTCAGCCCAGCTTCACCAATAATCCAGTCCTGACGGGTAATTCCACCAGTAACCATCTCCATCCGCGCCGCCTGAATTAGTCCAGGGTGAATGCCGAGCGGCCCCTCCAAAAAGGAATCTGGCATATATCGCTGGATAAATCGCATCACCTTGCAGTAGATTGCATCCACCGCTTCAGCCGCACTCCGAAGCTCCTGTACCTCAGACGGCGTGTACATCGTCAGCGCAGGAATACAATATTGCTTCCCATACATGCGATGGTAGGGTATGTGCTGCCCTGCTTCTCCATCAAAAACCTCGTCATGACTGAACGGCAATGTATACACTTGCCTCATTGACTTATCCTCCCGAACTGCGGAAGAAGCTGCCAAACCCGCTTGATTTGGATTTGGATGTGGATGAGCTATATGAGCTATTGCCGTCCTTGTTGCTGCGATAAGAGGAGCCACCGCCATAATAATAATGTCCACTGCTTGAATCATATTCACATCCGGTGTCATACTCCGGATCACATTCATCATTGTTGCTGCCGCATCCCGCCAGTACAGCAGGAACAGCCAGCATCAAAGAAAATGCTACCAACTTCGCTTTGGAACCGGGCTTCGCTCTGTGGTTACGCTCTTCTTCGTTCATCACAGATCCACCTCCTTCATGAAAAACAACACTTTTCTGCGATCTGCATCCAGCACCGAATACAGGAACTCATACGTCTTGCCACTACGAACCATGTAATGGTCAAGGAGTTGTTCGGCAATCTCCATCGTGTAAACAGAGGACTCTGTGAGCGTTAGTTCCTCAAAGGAATGTCCATTCCACAGCATATACTCCGGGCTGTACATGGAGGACACTTTGCACATGGCCAGCGATGCGTCCGCAATCGCCCCGCCGTATCCCTCCGGCATCTGTGTATCATACGCTGTCACATAAACGGCATGCTCCCGTTGATCCTGACACTCGTTGGACAGATGCGCCCACAGTTTGTTTTTGACCAGTGTGGCATCCACCAGCTTACGCATGAACAGTTCATCCCGCGTCACTGAAGCCTGCTCCAGCACGCCGGTCTCAGCTTGGTTTTCATCCGACCAGCTTCGATACGTCAATGAATAATACATCCCGATAACCTCCCTCTCTGTAAGCTCTTAGATGAGCCGTTTCAATACATACAAACGTATTTAACGCATCGGAAGAGAAAAAGTTACACAATTCACCATGACATGTAAAAAAGAACATGTTAGCCGTCCTCCTTCCACTCGTTAGCGTAGAATCCGGAATCAGCGTATAAATCTGACTTCCCCTGCGCAAAGCTGAAATGGGGCTCTCGCAAAGAGAATTCTCTCTCTTTGCTCCGAGCGCTAACGAACCGATTGGAACTAGAATAAAAAGTGGACACCCGTTAACGGACAGAAGGATAATAAGGCTAACGGAGGTGTGTCCACATGGGAGAACAGCGGCAACGATAC
>NZ_JAUSTI010000027.1 GCF_030812775.1 Paenibacillus tundrae | reverse complement strand
CGTTCGTCCTGAGCCAGGATCAAACTCTCCAATAAAGTATTGAAAAGAGCGATTAGCTCATTTTGAATCTGACGAGATTAAAAATCTCATTTGCGATTCGAAACCATCCAGTCCGAAGACATGTCCGAATTTCTCAGCGTCGATCTTGCAAGCAAGATCATTACTCACTCGTTGTTCAGTTTTCAAAGATCAAACTTTTTCATCAACGCTGTGTTTCAGCGGCGACTTAAATAATATATCATATCGACGAATCCAATGCAACAGTTTTTTTATAATTTATTAATTTAGTAGATTCAGCCTCCTGAACACCTCATTAACTCTTAAAAACTACATCGTTATCGCGTAATCATTATTCTATCATAGTTACAGCGGGTTTTCCAATTGATTTACATTTTTCTTCAATTTATTTAAGCGATCCTTTAATATAACATGATAATACTTTTCCTACCCTTCTTTAATCTTCTATAGTACACGCCCTCTCTCAAAGTGTTTATCAACGACATAGTTAAAGAGAACCAACCCATACTGGTTGATTCTCTTTATTTGAACTAAATCAAACCCTTATCTCATTAATCGTTTACCACCCTTATTGCTGTATCCAAGGATTACGACGGCTTTTTGCTGAGCTGCGTTTGTTTGTTTGCGTTTTACGTGCTTCAGCTTCTTTAGAAGATACCGATACTTTAGAAGTTCTTTTGCCTGCTGGCTTGGCAGTTCTGCGTTTCGCTACACCACTTTTCCCGGCCGATTGTTTCGTTTTGCTACTATTGTTGTCATTTTCACCTTCGAATTTGGTCTGACTAAGATTAGCTTCCTCCCGACCACCTTTCTTACCCCCAGCGTGGTCTTGGGATGGATATAGTTCACCAAAAGCGCCTAGTGGGGATGGCGGCACCATATTTTGTGATGGATATGGATTCTGATATGCGTACTCAACAGGTTGATACGGAACTACAGGTGGAGCCATATTGGGATGCCCACCATACGGACTATACATTCCCCAAGCAGGATCATTGTACCCTGGAGCTACGTGACTATAATTTGGTGCATGTGTATGTCCTCCGCATCCACATGGCGGATATGGAAGTACCGAATATGGAGAGATAAAGGGCGGCTGATTCATAGAATGCTCCGCGGCGAAAGATGGGAACGGGCTATTCACTTGAGCAGAAGGTGCTTGCGGATATGCATTATTAGCCTCTACTGGAGCGATATTCGGCATCATATTGTTATGATTAAAATCCGGTTCATTATTGGATGATAAGTGTTGCACCTCATATGGACTTATATCCGTTATCCCCGGGAACCCAGCATTGTTACTATACCCAGCAATATACGTTGCTTGTTGCGCAGTATATACCTCTTGTGCAGGTACAGGAACCTGGGTATATGGGTATTCTGCTGGTGCATGATGAAGTTTACTTCCACAACCACATGGAGATTTGGTCGCAGGTGACACTTCAACTGGAGCTTTTGTATTCGGTATAGCTGGCAAAGGCATAATTTCAGGTGACAGATTCGGCATTGTATACTTCGGAGCTTCTGGAAGAGGCTTTACTTGTGCCGTTGGCGCAAGATTTTCTTTTTTCTCAGGCTCCTTTGTTGGCTTAACTTCTGGCATTTCAGGTAACTGAGGTAACACTTCCAGTTCAGGCATTACATTAGGTGGCACGGGATTAGCCGGCTTAGGCGTTGGAGCAGGTTGCTCTTTGATTGGTTCAGGTACCACTGGTGTAGGTGGCGGGGATGATGGTACTGGAGCTTCCGGTGTTACCGGTTCCTCTTTTACACCTGTATGTTCTTTTCCCTCAGGAGAGAGCTTTTCATGAGCTGCAACATTACTCGCTCCGCTCTCTGTTCCTGTGTTGCCCTGAACTTGCATGGAAGGAATGTATACTGTCTCCCCCACCAGTAGAGCATTTGGGTTTTTCAGTTGTGGATTGGCATTGATCATATCCTTCAGCGGGACTCCCCATGCCTGCGACAACTTCCACAACGAATCTCCTTGCTGAACTTTGTGACTGTGTAATACTCCCTCAGGTTTGGGTGTCACAGGTGCAGCAGGAATTTTCACTTTCATCCCAATATCCAACTTATCAGGATCGCTGATTTGCGGATTAGCCGCAATAATTTTGTCGAGCGCCACATTATATTTTTGGGACAGCAGATACAATGTGTCGCCTTTTTTCACCATGTGTATTTTCACTGGGAACTAACCTCCTAGACGTGATACTTGGGCAGTGCATTCGCCCATACCGTTACTACATCCTATGCAGAAATTAGGCTAATGACATCACCTAAACAAAAAAAATCCTTCTCTCTTCAAAAACCGCATACTTTTGGGTATGACGATCCCTGATAGATCAGAAGGATTTCACGTTCTATATTCAGCTATATTCGTTGTTTAGGCTTCCCAAACTTTGTATCCGTCTTTGTCCACAATTTGTCGGAACGCTTCAAGAAGTTTTAATGTTATCGGGCCTGCAACCCCTGAACCGATCGTTCTTCCATCCACCTCATAGGCAGCGATGACTTCTGCAGCCGTACCTGTGAAGAAGACCTCGTCCGCGATATACACATCATGGAGGGTAAACGGAATCTCTTTCAGCTCGATGTTCAGCTCACCACATAGATCAATAATTGCCTGACGCGTAATGCCTTCCAAGGCACCAAGGTAACAAGGCGGTGTGTAAACAACCCCATTTTTGATAATAAAAATGTTATCGCTAGAACCTTCAGTTACATAACCTTGAGAATTCAGCATGATCGCTTCACCAGCACCTGCATAGTTGGACTGGATTTTGACAAGTACGTTATTAAGATAGTTCAACGATTTAATTTTGGGATTAAGTGCATCTGGAATATTACGACGTTGAGAGACAGATACAGCTTTCAAACCAGTAAGATACGCTTCTTCTGGATAGATGGCCAGTTGCTCCACAATAATAATCACAGATGCTTTTGGACAACGCAGTGGATCTAATCCCAAGTTACCCGGCCCCCGCGAAACAATTAAACGAATATAACCATTACGCATATCGTTACGACGTACTGTTTCAGCCATCACGTCTAACATTTCTTCGTACGATAGAGGGATGTTTAGATTAATGGATTTGGCTGAATCATACAATCGATCCAGATGCGCCTTGCATCTAAAAATGTTTCCGTTATATATCCGGATACCTTCGAAAATCCCATCTCCATACAAAAAACCATGATCGTATACCGAAACAGTTGCGTTCTCCTTGGTCACAAATTGACCGTCCAAATAAATCCACTGTTCTGACATGGATGACTGCACCTCCGTTAAATGTCCTATCCTTCACTCACGAAAAATATCATCAGATTCACTTATTGTACAACAATTGA
This sequence comes from Paenibacillus tundrae, assembly GCF_030812775.1. Lineage (GTDB taxonomy): Bacteria > Bacillota > Bacilli > Paenibacillales > Paenibacillaceae > Paenibacillus > Paenibacillus tundrae_A. The sequence goes on along the minus strand of NZ_JAUSTI010000027.1, from coordinate 56,039 downwards.
CAAGCATTCACGTGTGAGATTTACCCCATTTTTTAGTCCCAACCTCTATAAATCCAGCCTATGATTAGGTTGTTTTCAAAGAGGGATAAGTAAAACAAGGATAGCTTCCAAGGACACGCACCTGGCAATTCAAAGCCTCGATCTCTCCCATCGCTGCCGTCAGCAGCACAGAATCAACAGCTTCTTTTACATCAATATAAAAATAATAACTGCCGAGCCGCTTCTTCGTCGGACGCGATTCGAGCCTGGTCAGATTCAGCTTACGCCAAGCAAACGCGGACAACACCTGATGAAGAGCACCCGGTGCATCCTCAGGTAATGTAACCAATAGACTCGTCTTTACATGATCCGGTTCACGCGGAATCTGAACAGGCTCATGACCAATCAAAACAAAACGAGTGTAGTTATTGTCATGATCAGTAACTCGATCAGCCATAATATCCAAGCCATGCTTCTGAGCGGCTAATCTTGTACCAATTGCAGCCCAGCCTTTACCTGGATTCTTCTTAACCAGTTCCACCGCCTCAGCTGTGCTGTTCACTCCCTCTAGATCCGCATCAGGGGAATGTGTACGAATGAAGTTCTGGCACTGTGGGATGGCTACCGGATGAGACATGAGCTTGGTGATTTTTCCAAAATCATATCCACCCTCATCATTCCTGAACTCCGAGCCATGTCCGATCACATTCTGAATGGATGGGTATACCCATTCGGCTTGCATCGCAATATCCACTTCATTAACGAGCCAGTCCATATGTAGACTAACCGAGCCTTCAATCGTATTTTCGATTGGAATGACACTAAATTGGGAATTCCCGCTATCTGTCGCACGGAAAACATCTGAAATGAGTTTGGAGTGAAGCAATTCTAACGGTTCACCATTAAACAGGAAATCGACTGCTTCATGGGAGACTGAACCTTCTGGCAATACTGCAATTCGTTTCATGCTTTAACGTCCCCTTTAACTCTGTGCAAAAAAGGTATGTCGCCTTGATCAGGCAACACCGTGACACCATCGAGATCCGGATCAAGCCACATTGCCGTTGACGTGATGCCTTCACGTCCCATGGTATCGATTAAATATTGCTCAAGTTCTTTTTTTCGTTGACTATGGCGATCTACAAAGGTAATAACGGTTGGACCAGCACCACTCAATGCAGCACCAAGAGCCCCGTAATCTACCGCATGCTCCAAAATCTCTGCCATCCCGGGAACTAATGAAGCTCTGTAGGGTTGATGCAAACGATCGGACATCGCTTTATGAATCATATCTAACCGGCCACTCGACAGTGCAGCAACCAAAAGAGAAGACCTGCTGATGTTGTGCACAATATCAGACATGCCGAACTGTTGTGGAATGATACCTCTCGCTTTGGTTGTGGATAGTTGAAAGTCCGGGACAATCACAAGCGCCTCTAAATCCTGTGCTGGCTCAATGCGAATATGATCTACATGATCTCCATCCCAGGCCGCAGCGATAATCCCGCCATACAAGGAAGCACCTACATTGTCTGGATGTTTCTCTAGCGAAGTAGCCATGTCCAGAAGCATCGCGTCCGATAAAGGTGAACCAATTAACGCATTAGCTGCGGCGAGAGCACCAACAATAGCGGATGCACTACTTCCTAAACCACGTGTCAATGGAATATTGGACAGCATAGAAATCTCCAGTTCGGGAACGGAGACTCCTGCTTCATTGAATACCATCTGCGCAACCTCGTATATCAGGTTAGATTTATCCGTAGGTAAACCCGTTAGATGGTCTCCATGCAGATGAAAGGTTGTCTGCTCAGCAGGTTTCATTTCAAGCCAAGCATATAAAGATAAAGCCATACCCAGGGTATCAAACCCTGGGCCTAAATTTGCTGTACTTGCAGGTACTTTGACTGTAACTTTTTGTTTCAGGCTCATACGGATTGTTGCTCCAGTTGTGCAATCGCCGCCATAACCGCTTCTTCCGTATCTTCCACGACAAGCGGTTCTGTTGCTACTGTTTTGATTGCGATATTTGGATCTTTCAAGCCGTGACCTGTCAATACACAGACAACAGTCTCTCCACCTTTAAAGTATCCTTCTTGTTTTAATTTATATACTCCTGCGACCGAAGCAGCAGATGCAGGTTCAGCAAAGATACCTTCACGGGCCGCAATGGTGCGGTATGCTGTCAAAATTTCTTCATCGGTTACGTAGTTGATCTGTCCACCGGACTCTTCAGCTGCAGCAACCGCTGTTTTCCAACTTGCTGGATTACCAATTCGAATAGCTGTAGCCACAGTTTCAGGTTCCAGGATCGGTTCACCTTTAACGATAGCCATAGCACCCTCAGCCTCAAAACCAACCATACGTGGCAAGGAATTCGACTTACCTGCCTCTTTGTACTCTTTGAATCCTTTCCAGTATGCAGAGATATTCCCCGCATTGCCCACCGGAATCGCCAATACGTCAGGAGCTTGACCCAATTGATCTACTACTTCAAATGCAGCTGTCTTTTGTCCTTCAATACGGAACGGATTGACAGAGTTTACAAGCGTGATTGGATGTTTGGCTGTGATCTCACGAACAATCTCCAAGGCACGGTCAAAGTTACCATTGATCGCAATAACTTTAGCTCCGTAGATCATAGCTTGAGCAAGCTTACCCAGAGCGATGTTGTTATTCGGAATCAACACGATACAATTCAATCCACCGCGAGCCGCATAGGCAGCAGCAGCAGCAGATGTATTACCTGTTGAAGCACACATGATCGTGCGGCTTCCTTCTTCCATAGCTTTTGCAACAGCCATAACCATACCACGGTCTTTGAACGAACCACTTGGGTTCAAGCCTTCATATTTGAAATATAAGTTCAAGCCAAGTTCTTTGGACAGATTTTCTGCATGAACCAGAGGTGTATTTCCTTCTTGCAGCGTAAGCATAGGTGTATTTTCATTAACCGGAAGGTATTCTTTGTAAGTTTGCAGTAGTCCTTGATATCTCATTGTAAGTAAGCTCCTTTGTCGTTTAAAGTTCTGTTAGCCTTCAACTCGGTAAACACTCTTAATTCGGCGAATAACGTTAAGTGATTCAAAGTGCTTAAGCACCTTGTCCATGCTGGCCTTACTTGCATTATGGGTAACAATAATAATCTCGGCATCAGGGTTAGTCTCATTAGGTTGTTGAACAACCGACGCTAGACTCACCTCATACTCTGCAAAAATTTGCGTGATTTGTGCGAGTACTCCTGCCTTATCGTCTACATGTAACAAGATGAAGTTCTTCGACAAAATCTGTTCGTCACTTTGGAGCCGTTTAGGTTTATAAGGCACGATTGCTTTAAGACCATTTACCCCAAGCTTAAGGTTTTTAATGACAGCCACGATGTCAGCTACAACAGAAGTTGCTGTTGGAAGCTCTCCTGCTCCTGCACCATAGAACATCGTCTCCCCTACCGCTTCACCATGAACATAAACGGCATTGAAAATCCCATTAACGGAGGCAATCGGATGATTTTGTCTAACCATTGTAGGCTGTACACTAATCGTGATCTCGTCATCTTGACGATCAGCAATACCGAGTAGCTTCATTTCGTATCCGAGTCTTCTAGCATACGTAATATCTTCACGGGTCACGGATGATATCCCGCGGACTGTTACATCCTGCAACTCAACATTGGTACGGAAACCTAATGTGCTCAATATCGCCATTTTACGAGCGGCATCGAGTCCCTCTACATCTGAAGTAGGGTCAGTCTCTGCGTAGCCAAGTGCCTGTGCTTCTGCCAAGACTTCCTCATATGAGGCGCCTTCCTGGCTCATTTTAGTCAAAATATAGTTCGTTGTGCCGTTCACGATCCCCATAATTCGAGTAATTCGATCCGATGAGAATCCCTCAATTAGAGTACGGATGATGGGAATTCCACCAGCTACGCTGGCTTCATAAAATACGTCACACTGTTTCTCCTGTGCCTTCGCCAATATCTCAGACCCATGCAGAGCCATTAAATCTTTGTTAGCTGTTACAATGTGCTTGCCGCGCTCCAATGCTTCCAGAATATACGCTTTCGTCTGATCAATCCCACCCATAACTTCGACGATTACATCGATATCGGGGTGTCGAATAACTTCCCAAGGGTCTTCTGTGAGCTTTGCACGATCAACGGCAATAACGCGATCTTTCTCTGTATTCTTTACAGCAATCTTCTCAATAACAATGGGAGAGCCGACCTGACTGCTCAGATCCTCCTGGTTCCCCTCTACGATGCGAACGACCCCTGTACCTACAGTTCCCAAACCCAACAATCCTACTTTTACTGGTTTCACTAACGACATACCCCCTATATCTCTTCTTGCTGTCACCTCTGTACTGTTGTACATCTGAACAACTTGTTCAACCTATATTGAACGTTATGAAGATAACGTCTCGTTAACCTTGCCCTACAATGCGGGTGCGACGAACACCAGGCATTTCCTGCATTTGCTCCAACATATCGCCAATCTCTCCGTGAAGATGCGATATTTCTACCGATATAACAACGTTCGCTCTTCCTTGAAGAGGAATACTCTGATTAATGGTAAGAACGTTAGCACCATAACCAGCCACATGTCCTAACACACGAGACAATATTCCAGACTGATGCTCCAGATCAATGGAAATGGTAACGATTCGTTCTCGTTCCAATTGATTGATCAAATGAATGCCGTCCTTATATTTATAAAAAGCACTGCGGCTTAATCCAACCTGCTCTACGGCTTCATGCACCGTTTTGACATCGCCCGCAGCAAGAAGCTCTTTCACTTGCATCGTCTTCACGACAGCTTCAGGCAAAATGTCCTCACGTACCAAGTAATAGCGTTCGTTCACAGAACGTCCTCTCCTCAAAGACTCATGTATTCATATAGTGGACATTATATAGGATGTGGCGCAAAAGGGCAATACATTACATGTCTATTTTTTAAAAATATGTTCTTCACAGTATACAGCTCATCCTACGTTTATGTTATATCCATAGAACTAAAACCTATCTACACTGTATTCTCTGTCCTTCGTCGTTCTCATGTAAATGTCTGATTTCATTTATATAAAAAACAAAAAAAAGCACAGAACTGCGGGTTGTTATCCCACTGCTCTGTGCAATTATTTAAATCACATTATGCATCGATCCAACATGAATGACGCTTAGTAGTAACTGCTACTCTCAACGAATTCAAATTCAAAGTCGCCGATCCGTACAATGGTACCCTCTTCTGCACCACGTTTACGCAACTCATCATCCACACCCATATAGCGCAATGTACGCGCAAGTTTAAGGATTGCCTCATGTGAGTTCAGCTGCATACGTTTCATCATGCGATCAATTTTGGCACTTTCAACAATGAAGGTATCATTCTCACGCACAATGCGGAAACCTTCATCCTCTTTTTTGTCCAAACTAAACACTTTACGTTCCGAAATATCCGCTACTTCTTCAACAACCGGTTCATCCGGAATCTGATCCAACAGATCAGCCGCACGGTACAACAGCTCTTGAATCCCTTGGCGAGTAAGCGACGAAATTGGCATAACTTCAATATCCGGATGAATCTCACGAACCTGTTGCAAGAACTTTTCTAGATTCTCTGCAGATTCCGGCATATCCATTTTGTTTGCTGCCACAATCTGTGGTCTCTCAGCCAATGCAGGATTGTACTGTTTCAATTCATCGTTGATTTTTTGCCAGTCTTCAAAAGGATCGCGTCCTTCTGAACCAGACATGTCAACCACATGCACAATGATACGGGTACGCTCAACATGGCGTAGGAACTCATGTCCGAGTCCGACCCCTTCATGGGCACCTTCAATGAGTCCTGGCAAATCTGCCATGACGAAACTACGACCTTCGCCCACACCAACCACACCCAGATTAGGTGTTATTGTTGTAAAGTGATATGCACCGATCTTTGGTTTAGCTGCTGAAACGACAGACAGCAATGTCGATTTGCCGACACTTGGGAAACCCACAAGTCCTACATCTGCCATTACTTTAAGTTCAAGCACGATGTATCGCTCTTCGCCTTCTTCACCGTTCTCGGCAAGTTCAGGTGCAGGATTATTTGGTGTGGCAAAACGAATGTTACCGCGTCCACCTCGGCCGCCTTTGGCAACAACAACCTGCTGACCGTGACGTGTCAGATCGGCCAATACTTCGCCGCTGTCCTCATCAACAATAACTGTTCCTGGCGGAATACGAACAATCATATTCTCCGCATTGGCACCGTGTTGACTTTTGTTACGGCCTTTTTCACCACGTGGAGCCTTGAAGTGTCGCTGGTAACGGAAATCCATCAACGTCCGCAAACCTTCATCTACGCGGAAAATGATGTCAGCTCCTCTGCCCCCATCGCCCCCGGCAGGTCCGCCGTTTGGTACATATTTCTCACGACGGAACGAAATAATTCCGTCTCCCCCGTCTCCGGCTTTCACATAAATCTTCGCTTTATCTACAAACATTGGTTAACCCCTTCTTCCTATATTCCACACGGCATTCGGAATTGTATAAACGTATCCTCAGACGGAAGTTGCTCCGTTCTGACTTTTTTTCCTTTAAGTACGGCTTCAAGATGCCTTACCGTTTCTGGATCGGGGGTTTGATCCCCGTCCAATCGGACAACCACATCTCCATGATCCTGTCCGAAGCTCAAGGTCAGTTTGCGAACCTCTCCCCAAGACGACCGGCCGCCGCCAAATTGATAGGCTCGAATTGCATCCGCAATCGCCCCCGTTAGTGACTCGCCATCCTCGGGAGAAACCAGAGCATTAAGCTGCAACTCTTCCTCAACTTCAACATGCAATTCCAATGCAACTCCGCTAGCTCGGAAAGATTGCAGGTAAAACACGAGTGAAGGAATACCTAATTTTGAAATTCGGCTTTCCTCAGTAACCCGTTCCTTTATTCTTTCCACACATTGCACTGATTTATCAAGTTTGCCTAGTCGAAGATATCCATACAACACCTGAAGATCGTTCATCCAGTCATGCCGATGATGATTTAATGATGCGATTGCTGTCTTTTCCATAGATTGTACAATTGTTCTGCGTTCTGCCTCCGCTTGTCTGTTCATCAGATAGAGCGAAACCACCAGCACTGCAACGGACCACAACGCACACACAATACCTGAAATGACTGATGGATACAGCATAACGAAAACCAAAGGAATCAGAAGCGAACATGCCGCAATCCACGGCACTCTTTTCCAAGATTTCATGGCTTCTCCCCGTTCTACACTAACTCGGCTAGTTTAACCCCACCGTATCCAAGTATAACATGTCTTTTCTGTCAGTTCATTAGCGATTACTCTTAAAATACAAAAAGCCTCCGGCAAAAATGCCGAAGGCTCCTTAGGCGGAATGCCGATATTATGCTTCTACTGTAGCTGCTACTGGAGCAACGTCTACAGGATAGATGCTTACTTTTTTACGATCGCGTCCCCAACGTTCGAATTTCACAACGCCGTCAACTTTCGCAAACAAAGTGTCATCTTTACCGATACCCACGTTAGTACCTGGGTGAATTTTCGTTCCGCGTTGGCGAACGAGAATGCTACCACCAGTTACTCTTTGGCCGTCAGCACGCTTAACGCCAAGGCGTTGCGCATTACTGTCACGTCCGTTCTTCGTGGAACCTACACCTTTTTTCGATGCGAACAACTGAAGATTTAATTTCAACATGATTGGTTTTCCTCCTTCTTAAATTATTTGGATTGCTCTATCTTAATATACTTACCGTATGACTCTGCAATATTAGAGAGCATAACTACCATGGATTCGAGTAACAATTGTACCTGAGAAAAAGTTTCCTCTCTTGGAAGCGAAGGTAAAGAACCACTTAAAAAGCCATTCTTCATTTTGGTATCCATCTCGACACCAGTCAATGCCTCAATCGAGTTAACTGTACCTACTGTAACAGCAGACACCCCGGCACATACGATATCTTCTCCCCGCTTGGCAAAATTAGCATGCCCTTGGATTGAGAAGCGTTCGATGTTCCCATCCTCATTACGAAAGATCTGAACGATAATCACTTATCGCACCTACCTTACGCTTTGATTTTTTCGATAGTTACTTTAGTGTACGGTTGACGGTGACCTTGCTTCACATGGTAGTTCTTTTTCGGTTTGTATTTGTATACAACAACCTTTTGACCTTTGCCATGTTTCTCCACTTTAGCCGTTACAGTAGCTCCGGAAACCAATGGTGTACCTGCTGTCAAACCTTTATCGTTAGATACAGCCAGGACACGGTCGAACGTTACGCTTTCGCCATCGTTCGCAGTCAATTTCTCGATGAACAGAACATCGCCCTCTTGGACTTTGTACTGTTTACCACCTGTTTCAATAATTGCGTACATTTGCCTTGCACCTCCTCATGTCTCAGACTCGCCCGGTCTCAGGTGACAGCTCCTTGCGGAACCATTCTTGTACCCGGCCAGTGCGGTTACAGCATGTGCAAGACCAAATAGGCTAAACACATACCTGCTGATTATATCACGCAATATATTAAAAATCAATGCAAAGGTGAAATATATCTTTTCCCCGTCCCATGACAGGATGAACATAGCTCTACATAAGGTAGAGTGCTCTCTTCACGCACCTTTTTACGCGTTAGTTCCAACAGTCCCAATTTGGTCCAGCCCATTACAAACGCTTTGGTGCGATCCTTCTTGAGCTCACTCTCCAGTGCTGCGGATACTTCATGACGATTCGAGGCTTCCGTCATATCGATGAAATCTACGATAATCATGCCACCGATATCTCTCAACCGCATGAGACGCGCAATTTCAATCGCTGCCTGCATGTTCGTTTCCGTCACAGTCTCCTCAAGACTATCTCCACCCGCGCCAGTATATTTGCCTGTGTTCACATCAACCACCGTAAGCGCTTCTGTGTGCTCTATAACAATGTACCCACCTCCGGGTAACCACACCTTACGAGCAAAATCCTTGTTCAATTGCTCTTGCACCCCATAAGCAGCGAATATCGGTTCTGGCCCCCGGTGAATCTGTACTTGTGGCTGGTGTCCTTGACTGATCTCCTCAAGCAGAGCTGTCACTTCACGGGCTTGCTCCTCGCTATCCGTAATCACCACATCACTACCTGGCGTGTATACATCTCTGATAATCCGCTGTACCATACTTTGATCCCGATGAAGCAAGCTTGGAGAAGGCAAACTGTTCGCTTTTTCACGAATCAAGCGCCACTGCTCACGCAATGTTTCAAGGTCAGATTCAATCGCCTCACGCTGTTCCTCTGCAGATACGGTGCGGATAATAAGCCCTTCTTCATCCCTCTTGAGCTGATCACCAAGTGCTTTGAGGCGTGAACGATCCCCTTCGCGGGCGATCTTCTTAGACACGGCTATATAATCTGCTATCGGCATATAGACAAGCCATCGACCCGGCAGTGAATAATGAGTCGTCACCCGGGCTCCTTTACTTCCTACGGGTTCTTTCAGAACCTGAACAATCACATCCTGACCCGGACGAAGCAATTCTGAGATCGAAGGCTTCACTTTGGGCTGCTTCTCCAAATTAGGATGTAACACGTCATCAACGTATAGGAAAGCATTTTTTCTCTGACCAATATCCACAAAAGCAGCCTGCATACCCGGTAATACGTTGACTACACGCCCTTTGAAAAAGGAGCCTAGCAGCCCTCGCTCTCGTGTACGCTCTGCTGTAAATTCCACAGCTTTGCCTTCTTCCAGAAGCGCCATTTGCATGAGGTTATGTTCATTATGTACAATCATTTGTTTCATGGCTTCACCTCTAGAAGACAATTCACATCATCCACATCCATTTCTATATCATTGCAATACCCATATGTACATGTATTACCCCAATGAAGGGCAGGTTCACCAGCAACTTATGACTTATCAGCATTTTGTTTGAAATAGGAACTGATAATCCGTTGCTCAGGCAACACAGCTAAAATTCGCCCCTGTCGATTCATCACATATACCATATGGTACCTCTCTCTCTTTAATAGACGCAAAATGGTGTCCAAAGGTTTCGCCGGAAATGAGATTATCGGCTGTGCCAAACTGCCTATAGCTGCATGATGAACAAAAGCCCCTTCTCTATTCATTAAGAAGCGGATAAATCGATAAGGAATATTACGATAATCTGTAACGTTGGAGTAGAACAGAAACAACCCGACTAAGAGAATATTTAATGGGAGTCCGTAATCGCCAGCAATCCAGCGCACCACAGCATACACAATAACCCCTGTACTGACGAGAATACTTATTCTGTACGTCCACATGAGGGTTGTATAATAAGGAGCAATCAGACTGACAAGTGCCTGTACAATTTTACCACCATCCAGTGGCAGGATCGGCAACAGGTTGAATAAGGCAATAAGCAGATTCCCTTGGATAATGTAGGATAAGAAGATTGGATCTCCAACCTGCATGTATTGCAATAGCAATACTACGCCCACCATAAATATGTTCTGCAAGGGCCCTGCCAGCGCAATCGCAATCTCTCGCCAAGCCGTAAGTTTGCCACCGTCCTCAATTACCGCTACCCCGCCAAAAGGGAGCATCTGAATAGATACAACACGGCAACCCAGAAGAGCTGCCGCTGCTGCATGTCCACACTCATGGATGAACACAATTGCAAACAATGTGATAAGTTCAATAAAATGACCGGTTACAAGTGAAGCGAGCATGATGATGACAAAGAATGGATGCATGGAAACACGTACACCCCATAATCTAATCAAGGGCAACCACTTCTGCTGGATCTATGTATTGTTCGCCCTCTTTAACAGCAAAATATAAGGTAGCGGGTTGTCCATCATTGCTTGATTTCAGGCTCCCCACTGGAGACCCTACCTCCACCCAGTCATTCACTTCAACTTCACTCTCGTGTAATCGCCCATATATAGCAGTCACATTGCCGGTATGCTGAATTACAACCGTTATACCACTTTCCGCGTCCCCCAGAACCTGAAGTACACGCCCAGCATCAGAGCTGGCTACTTGTACAAGGCTTGCACCAGCAGCTTCAGGTACGATTTCCACACCCTTCATGCTCAGGGCAAAAGGCTGAACAATGGTTCCCGAGATCGGTTTTGCCATAAGTGAACGAATCCCTGATCCATTGACAACATCTGTTGTATGTCCTAACACAGGTAAAAAGGAGGGTGGGCCACCAAAGTTCCGATTATACCAAGCGGCCATGGAGGCAAAGTCCATGTCACGATGAAGTGCGTCCGTAATTACTGTTTTGGGTGAGACACTCCATGCATTGTTCAACTGAAACAATCCCCATACCGCACCGAAGACAACAGCACTAATGACTATACGACGTGCTAACGACTTCACTAGATTAAAACGAACCGGATGATCTGATCCGTAGTATCCATTCTCTTTTTTCCATAAAGTCTCCGGATCTCGCTCTTGCTCCGCCCCCAAACTCTTCACACTGAATAGCCCATTCTGACGATCTGCCACCGGATCGGCCGGTTGTTTCCTCCATGCATTCGAATCTGTCCTAGAACTGACTTCCCGCTCTTGGATAATCTCCCTCGTTGCATCATTTAGTAAACGCCGGATGCGCTCTTCTCTTCTCTGCTTGATTCTGAGTTTGGCATTCATAACATATCCTCCCGCCGAGGCTTGTTTAAGATATTCACCTAGATAAGAATCAGAATTCTCTTACTATATCCTATGAAGGTTCTACTCATAATATGAACAAGCCCTAGGTTATTGCGTAAGACTACTGCAGCACGCTCCTTGCTTTTGCTAATTCAGTTCTGATGACGTTTCTATAAAAGTTTAAATAGAGTTTCTATAATGGAGAAAACGCAAAAAAACCGGGCTGTTTGCCCGGCTTTATGTAATAGCTATCTCATCATAGGGTCGTAATTAACCCATACCAAAGAATTTTTTGAAGCGTGTGAACGCGCCCTTTTTCTGCTCTAACTGCATCAACGGAACGGTGTCTCCCAAAATACGACGGGCAATATTGCGGTAAGCAATCGCTGCATTTGAGTCTGGATTCATAACCGTTGGCTCTCCGGAATTCGCCGCTTTGATAACCAGTTCGTCATCAGGAACAATACCGATTAGATCAATGTTAAGCACCTGCAGTATACCGTCGATATCGAGCATATCGCCCGACTTCACCATGTTGTTACGGATACGGTTCACGACAAGCTTCGGAGATTGGATATGTGAGCTTTCCAGCAAGCCGATCACACGATCTGCATCTCGCACAGCAGCGTTCTCAGGTGTAGTTACTACGATCGCTTGGTCTGCACCTGCAACTGCGTTCTTGAACCCTTGCTCAATCCCTGCAGGACAGTCAATAATGACGTACTCAAAATCTTTTTTTAGCTCCAAAATAATGTCCTTCACCTGTTCTGGTGATACGGAGTTCTTATCTCTCGTTTGTGCTGCAGGCAGCATATATAATTCTTCGAAACGCTTATCTTTTACTAAAGCTTGATTCAGACGGCAGCGGCCATCTGCCACATCACACAGATCATAAATGATCCGATTTTCGAGTCCCATAACGACATCAAGATTTCGAAGGCCGATATCCGTATCTACTAGACAAACTTTTTTTCCGAGCAATGCCAGCGCAGTCCCGATATTTGCTGAGGTGGTGGTTTTACCTACGCCGCCCTTACCCGAAGTGATCACGATTGCCTCTCCCATGAGCTACACTCCTTTAAACACATTAAAATCTCGGCGCAACCGAACGATATTGCTCATCTTGTCGATCTGCATCTGATTGTCCTGCAAATAAGCAAATTCCATCCCAGCCTCTCGACTCTCCCATTCATCAGGTGGACGACTGATAATATCTGCAATACGTAGCTGAGTCGGTGCAAAGACCGATGCCGCTATGATCGCAGTTTCGTCCCCACTGATGCCTGCATGAGCCATACCTCTGAGTGAACCCATTATATATATATCCCCGGTACACGTCACCGTGCCGCCCGGATTGATATCTCCAAGAAACAAGAGATTTCCATCATGATGAAGCACCTGACCTGAACGCACCATACCACACATCGTCATAATCGGCGGTGGCCCTTTAACCTCTGGTTTAAGGGCTGGTGAATCAATGGAACGAATGAGTAAATTACCTTTTTGCTTCAATATATCCAGAATCGATTCTTTCTGGTTCTCCGTGACCTCACGACTGCCTAACTTAATATCCACATGAACGATCGGCCCGGTCAAAATATTTTGATGGCTGTGTTCCAGCTTATAGCGGAGCTCATAGAGCAATTCCTCGAATTCACATTGATCGTCCAACAGGAAAACCAAGCCGTCTCGGATGCCTTTAATCGTTACGTGATTCGATTTTACCGTCATAAGCCTGTCCCTCCCATCTCATTACATTTCGTGCCGGAGCCCTCAAGTTCCTGCTTCTGGTCTCACAAATGGTTCAGGATGCTTCTTGTGGCTTTTTCTGCCTCTTCGTAATCTGCTCCAATTGCTTGCGCAAAGGAACATAAATGATCAATGTGAACACAAAATGAATAAATAAATTAGGAATCATATATTCAAACAACGCCCAATCAAATGTCACATGGTTCAAACGGAAAAGCTTGTATAAGAAAAATAGTACCGTGTCATTGAGCAAACTCCCTAAAAAGACAACCGTAACCATGATGGGCAGTGGTGCACGCGGAGCCTGAAAAATGAGTCCGATCATATAAGCAGACAGCCCCATGGAGAATCCATAAGGTCCGATCATTTCACCATAGAATACCACATCATGGAGAAGCCCAAACAGTATACCGAGCACTAACGCTGTATGTCGATGATGATAGACAGCGAAAAAGAGAATCACAATATAAACCAGATTGGCGGAAATCCGCATCTGCCATGCCTCAGGAATCAGCAGGGGGAGTATTGTTCCCTCAGCAATGAACAGCACGAACAACAACAGAATCAAGACTTGCTTACGTGTAACCACTATTCCTTCACCTCAGGTGGAATGATCACGATAAGCTCTTTCCAATCTAGAAAACTGGCATAAGGCTCAATAGTAGCCGTGCTTGTTAAACCAAATTCACTTTTCTCAACACTCTTGACCTCGCCAATTCGCATGTATTTCGGAAAGTTATTAATGATACCTGAAGAAATAATTTCGTCGCCTTCTTTGATATTCGAATCTTCAGCAATCTTCGTCATTTTCAGCATACCTGTCTTCGGATCATAACTCTCGATCATCCCAAACACTTTCTCCTTGCCAACGGCTGTAGCCGCAATGGCATTCGAATTGGGATCATTCGCATCCATCGAAGTCAACAAATTAACGGTTGAAGTGTATGAGCTAACATGACTGACTACACCAACAAGCCCCTGCTGTGAAGTTACCGCCATTCCAGGCTGGATGCCTGCATTTTCTCCAATGTCGATGTTAATCGTTCTACTGTTAGGATCAGAATTGGCACTAATAACTTGTGCAATACGTGACCCGTAATTATAGCGGTTCTTCTGTTCATCGGTAAAATTAAGTGCTTCTTGTAATTGCTTGTTCACTTGTTCCATATCATTATACTTCAATCGATCTCGGGTGTAGTGACCCAATGCAATCCGGAGTTCTTCATTCTCTGAATATACCGCACGCATGTTCGCAACATCTTTGAAAAAGCCCGCTACATAAGAAGCGGGCTTGTAAAATACATATTGTACAAATCCGACTGAATCCTTCAGGAATTTCTCCGGCCAGGATAGAGCGGTTCGCGGACCGAGCGTAAAGCCCATCAACGCGATAAATGTAACAAGGCCCACCAGCAAAACAAAAAGTCTTTTGTTGCCCAGCAGCTTAAACAGTTCCAACACCCTCTAACATCCATTATTCTCTTCCGAGCCATGCCCGGTGGGGAGACTGTCAGATCATAGTCCCGTCGAGAACATTCACAAGCCTCCCCGGGCAGCGGGTAATAGCTCTTTCGGCTGTACCGACCCTCTTCATTGGCTATTGTCCCTTGAGGATTTCGATCTACCTCAAGAGACAATTCGAATACAATTATCGTTTAGAACGAACTGCTGAACTGCTTCTGCTTTTGAATAAATGGATGTTCTCAAGAGCTTTTCCTGTCCCGATTGCCACGCAATCAAGTGGGTTCTCCGCCACAATAACCGGCATACCTGTCTCGCCTGCAAGCAACTTGTCCAAGTTACGCAGCAAAGCACCTCCGCCCGTTAGAACGATTCCACGATCCATAATATCCGCTGCGAGCTCAGGCGGACACTTCTCTAGTGTAACTTTAACTGCGTCAACGATCGCATTTACCGTATCTGCCAGTGCTTCACTGATTTCGTCAGATGTAATCGTAATTGTTTTTGGCAGACCTGTAACCAGGTCACGACCGCGAATTTCCATGGTCTCCACTTGCTCAAGCGGCATAGCTGATCCAATGTCCATTTTCAATTGTTCAGATGTACGCTCACCAATCATCAGGTTATATTGACGTTTAATGTACTGAATAACGGATTCATCCATCTCGTCACCTGCCACACGAACTGAACGGCTTGTTACAATCCCGCCGAGGGAAATAACCGCTACTTCCGTCGTACCGCCACCAATATCTACAACCATACTGCCCGTCGGCTCCCATACAGGAAGGTCAGCACCAATTGCAGCAGCAAAAGGCTCTTCAATGGTGTATGCTTCACGAGCTCCAGCTTGTTTGGTCGCATCTTCTACAGCACGTTGTTCAACGGCTGTAATGCCGGAAGGTACACACACCATTACGTTAGGATGACGTTGAAACATCGAACGTTGTTTTTGTGCCTGACGAATGAAATATTTAATCATCGTTGCCGTTGTATCAAAATCAGCGATAACGCCGTCTTTCATCGGACGAATGGCACGGATGTTCCCCGGCGTACGACCAATCATTTTTTTAGCAGATTCACCCACGGCTTCAATGCTTTTAGTATCTGTGCGCAGAGCGACTACGGAAGGTTCCCGCACCACAATTCCTTTTCCACGTACATAAACCAATGTATTCGCTGTCCCCAAATCAATCCCCAAATCTTTCGTAAAACCACCAAACATGACGTAATCTCCTTTTCTGCCTCATATAGCCGCCCCAGCTTGAGAGCTAGAGCGTTTCATTTGCATTCATACCGCAATCGCGGAGCTAATATTTGCATTCATTTTTTTGTTGTATCCATCGTTTAGTTGCATCAGTAAAGTGAACCTATCTTCTACGGACAACGCCGTCATCATTCATAGGAAAACATCAACGCCAACCATTATATTATACTAAGCCCTTCTCCTTCAAACTTACGTATGTTCCATCTCCGATAATAAGGTGATCTAGCACGTCTATACCTACGATGCTACCGGCTTCAATCAGTCTCTTGGTGATTTGGATATCCTCCGGGCTTGGCGTTGGATCACCGCTAGGATGGTTGTGCGCACAGACAATAGAGGCGCTACTACATTTGATGGCAGCTCGAAACACTTCACGTGGATGGACAATCGAAGCATTAAGGCTACCCATGGAGAGTGTTTCCTGGGCAATAATATGATTTTTGCTATTCAAAAAAAGGCATACAAAATGTTCCTTTTGCAAATAACGCATTTGTTCAACCAGAATATCCGCCGCATCACGTGGTGTCCGGATGGACGGCGATTGTGTCAGCTTGCTCTTGGCAATGCGATGTCCAAGCTCAATACTCGCTTTTAATTGCACAGCCTTCGCTTTACCGATACCCTTCATGGCGGTCAGCTCTTCGAGACTTTGATCCATTAACGAACGGATCCCACCGGCGTCAGTTATAATCCGCTGTGCCAGATGCACTGCAGATTCATTCTTCGTACCTGTCCGAAGTAAAATAGCCAGCAGTTCTGCATGGCTTAATGCGCCCGCCCCATATTCCATCAAGCGTTCTCTCGGGCGTTCTTCTTGGGGGATGTCGCGCATCATATACTGAGCCGACTCCATAGGTTCCCTCTTTTCAATCGTCAATCCTCAAGATTCATGCTCTTGGCAATACATGGATTCCGAATCCATCTAACATGTCACTTAGCAAAGGTAAAGACAAGCCTACCACATTAGTGTAGCATCCTTCAATGCGGTCTACTAGTGAAGCGCCAATACCTTGAATCGCATATGAACCTGCTTTGTCCATCGGTTCTCCAGTCTGAACATATCCACGAATGGTCGCTTCAGACAATTCCTTCATGGTCACATCTGTCTGTCGGTAATTAACCACAGATTGCCCATTACTAGCATCAATACACGCTATCCCCGTAAATACACGATGTGCACGACCCTGAAGTTTGGTCAACATTCGTACAGCATCCTGTTCATCTACGGGCTTCCCTAAAATTTCGCCATCCAGAACCACAATGGTATCACTACCTACAATGACCGCGTCCGATCCACGACCATTAAGATCCCGAAAGACTGCTAGCGCTTTACGCATCGCAAGTTCCTGAACCGTCTGTTCAGGCGTCCATTCTAAGGGTGTGTCTTCATCTGCATGACTTGGTATTACTTCAAAAGCTAAATGAAGTGAAGCGATCAGCTCTTTGCGCCGCGGCGAAGTGGAGGCAAGAATTATAGGGCGCTGTTGTACATTTTCCACAATAACTGGCTCCTTATGCTACAGCGACATCTGCTCGTATCACAAAAATTTGATGTCGTTTGTCTATTTTTCTCGTCATAATCCGTCATTCTCCTACAGTCTGCGATACAGCCATACGGCAAATATAATCCCAAACAGACTTAGGAGGCTCATTTGAAATTGAAGTGAAATGTCGTAACTAAAAATATCTAGATCAGCCTGAGGCGACCAACGAATGGTCGTGGCTTTAGTCAGAAAAGCTACAGCCTTAACGGGCTGTAGTGCCTTGGCGATCCAAGCTCCGGCTAACCAGCCGAGCAATAGGAACAATATTAACATGCCGAAGTTTTTTTTCATCGGTTATCTTCCCTCGCCATTTTTTGACACCCACATTATTATACGGGGTTTTGTACGTCAATACAAACACAAATCCGGCAAGGGGAACTATTTCCAGTTCCTTGCCGGACAGGGATTCCAAGTCATTGTTATGCGAAGAAATGTTATTGTTTCATCATCTCAATCCACTGCTTCTGCTCCAAAACATATTCCATCAGATTAGCCTGAACCGTCCACATGTGCACATCAGCCGGGTTTTTATTGTATTCAGTCACCGCTGTAATTGCATTGTTCATTGACTTCTCCATGCTAGAAACAATCGTACTCGCCTCAGGATTAAGCCCTTGAGCCAAGCTGTTAATACCGCTAAGCCACGATTCATGCTGGTTCTGCAATACACTCATTGTTTCAGCAGGAACGGCCTGAGGTGTGGTTTGTCCAAGTTGATTGATCGAGAGTGTGGATAACTGATCTACCAGCGCCGAGCTACTCGCAAAGAGATTCTCCACATCCTTTTCTAATCCACCCCATGCAGCTAAATTAATGGCAGGCACTGTGATTTCTTTGACATATAATTCAACGCCCTCAGCCTTCAATCTTGAGCTTAACAATTTGGCTTCTTCACGATCCGCAGAGATACCTGCATACACCCGATTTCCATCCTCCGGATCAGTACCTGCCGCTATCCCTACCTGAGCCAATTCAAGCTTGGCTTGTTCCGCACGTTCAGGTGAACTGAAGACGCCATATTGCAGAGCATAATAATTGCCTCCGGTCATTCCCGCCTGATTCGATTCTCCTGCCGCTGCTGTTATTTCTTGTTCCGCCACGGTAGACACCGTCTGATTCCCTGGTAAGTTTACAATGGAGTCTGTGCCATCTTTATTAAAAAAGGACAGGATCACTATTCCAAAGAGTGCCCCGGTGACTAGAGCACCCGTCACTGATCCAATCATTTTCCAACCTCTTGGAGGACGATTGCGCTTATACGAATACTGATCATGGGTTGCTAACCAGTCATGGTCTGTGTATTCCGGGTTATTCCTTGTCGATGCTGGGTCATCTTCATGGAGGTAATCAAACGGTTCTGAATACGCATAAGGAGACTCTGTAGCATTAGGCTTATGATCTTGTCCTCTTTTGGGATTGGAACGAAAATCAGAACCGGGCTCGGATGGGCTCATGCTAGTTAGAACCGTCTCACCCCAATCTACAGGGATAACTTCTGGTTCCCATGCTGGTGTTTTGGCTATATGCAAAGGCTCTTGGTTCTGTGGGATCTCCTCTTTTAACACAAAAGGCTCCTCTACCACTGACTGTCCTTTGTTTACAGGCTTGTCCGACTCCTTATCCCCAAAACGAAACGTCATTCTAGCATTACTCACCCCGAACCCTCTCCTTTGTCCCATAATAGAGGTTGCTCAAAAAGGATCATTTTACCTTACGATCATGAAAACCGGTCTTTTTGAACAAGCATGTATTACAGCTATATGCATTGAACGGGCAGATTAGAACCTTTTAAATACAAAAACCGCCTGCTTCACGAAGAAGACAGACGGCTTGCATGACACATATATTTTCGGTTCTCTGAGTACAAAATGAGCTATTTCAAAGATTTGGCCAGCGTGTCGCCAACCTTCCAAATATCCCCTGCACCCATTGTAAGTACAAGATCTCCTGGCTGTAAACGGTACTGCAGATCAGCCACAACATCTTCCTTCGTTGGAAGATATCGCGCTGAAGCATTGCTGTTCTGAACAATCAATTCTACCAATTTCGCAGAATGAACACCTTCGATTTCTTTTTCACCAGCAGGTGAGTAAATGTCTGTAATCAGCACCTCATCTGCTTCCGCAAAAGCACGACTGAACGCATCCAGCAAGAAGAACGTCCGTGTGTAACGCTGCGGCTGGAACACGGCAATAATCCGTTTTCCTGTCGCTTTGGCTGCACTAATGGTCGCTTCAATTTCCGTTGGATGGTGGGCATAATCGTCGATAATCAACATATCACGTGCTTCACCCAGCACCTGGAATCTGCGTTTGGCTCCATGAAACTGAATAATCGCAGCCGTAATTTGCTCGAATGGAATACCTGCTTCCAGACAAGTAATGACTGTAGCCATAGCATTATAAACGTTATGTTTACCCGGTACAGACAGTTCAACGGTTCCCATCGCAGCACCTTGGTGACTCATCGTGAATGAAATGCGGCGATCGCCCAGCACAATATCTGTTGCTGTATAATCCGCAGCATGATCAATACCATACGTGGTCACACGTGACTTCAATGCCGGAAGAATGGCTTGCACATTCTCATCGTCAGCACATACGATCGCCGTGCCTTCTGGACGAATCTGACTCAAAAACTGCACATACGCTTTTTTGAGTTCCTCGAAGTCGCTGTTGTAGTTCTCCAAATGATCAGCTTCAATATTGGTCACAATGCCGAGCCATGGATGATATTGTAAAAATGAACCATCACTCTCATCGGCTTCAGCAACGACCCAGTCGCCTTGACCAGCCTTCGCGTTGGTGCCCACATTCATAATCTCCCCACCGATAATATACGTTGGGTCTGTATCACATTTTTCCATAACAAGGGCAATCATAGACGAGGTTGTAGTTTTACCGTGCGCCCCAGCAACAGCCACTCCCTTACGCTCGTTCAACAGACGCGCAAGCATCTGAGCTCTGTGCAAAATCGGGATATTGAGCTGCTCTGCCGCAACCCGTTCCACATTGTCAGCCGGAGCTGCCGTTGAGTACACAACCAAGTCAGCGCCGTTAACGTGCTCTGCCGTATGTCCGATATATATTTTCGCTCCTTTGGCTGCCAACTTCTCGGTCAACTCCTGTGAAGCGACATCCGATCCGGTAACGGTGTATCCCATCTCAAGCATAACTCTGGCGATGGCACTCATACCATATCCGCCAATTCCTATAAAATGAACGTGTTCCGATGTATTTAACAAAACTTTCACCAACCTTTTTCAGAATCGGTTTGATGCAAAAGGGCTGCTCGCACATCTGCAATTAAATACAGTGTACCAGACACTACCCCCAGATCCTCCGCTTCCGTCCGTGACTTCAATAGATCAAGTGCCTTCGCCCATTCAGGCTCGACGATGATTTCCAGCTCCGGCTTCGCAATGGCAGGACGTACTCGTTCGACAATCTGCAGCAGATCGGCCGCATCCATTTTGCGTCGGAAGTCTGGTTCGGTCAGGATCAGCGTATCCACTAGTGGCAGTATATGCTGCAAATACGCTTCGTGATGCTTATTCGCCAGCATACCCATCATCAAATTTAACTTATTGTGGGGATATACGTCGATAATGCTCTTGGCTAGGGATTCAGCACCTTCAGGATTATGTGCTCCGTCCAGAACAATTCGGGGTTCGTCGATGACTTTCTCGAACCGTCCTGCCCAGAAGGCATGCTCCATTCCAAGTAGAATATCTTCTTCATCCAACATAAATGCCATGTACTGGCGTAGCAATTCAAGTACCATAAGCGCACCCGCTGCATTGTCGCATTGATGCACACCTTGCATACGAATACGAACGTCCAACTCACGGAAAGGTCCTGTAAAATGAATAGATTGACCCTTCTCGTCGCTATCCAGCCTATGATAAGTAAACTGTCTACCAGCCAAGTATACGGTTGATCGAAGTCGTTCTGCCGTCTCCTCAATCACCTTCACTGCTTCAGGTTGAGTTGCGAGAGTAACGACCGGCACACCCGGTTTAATGATCCCCGCCTTCTCGCTTGCAATCAATTCAATGGTATCGCCGAGTACATCTGTATGATCCATACCAATGTTAGTGATGATCGATACGACAGGTGTAACAATATTCGTTACGTCCATCCTTCCCCCCAGCCCGGTTTCCCATACTACAACATCGGGGTAACACTCTTCCGCGTAGTAAAGGAGGGCAAGTGCCGTCGATACCTCAAACATTGTAGGTGAACCAAGCTCGGTATCCGCCATATCATGTACCAAAGGATGTAATCGATTCGACAATTTCAACAACGTCTCTTCAGGAATATCTTCCCCGTTATACTGAAAACGGTTCGTAAACTTCGTGATATACGGGGATGTAAATGTGCCAACATCATATCCCGCCTGAAGAAGAACTGACGTCAAAAAAGCGCAAGTCGAACCTTTGCCGTTCGTTCCCGCGACATGAATAAATTTAAGACGTTGATGTGGATTACCGAGTCGGGACATCAATTCTATGATTCGCTCCAGTCCGGGTCTGATTCCAAAAGGAATAAGACCATTAATCCAGTCCACAGCCTCGTTATACGTTTGTAAAGGCGTATTTACACCTGTCTCATTAAGTTCAGTCATCTGCTTCACCTTCGGTCATGAGTTTGATTGAAAAAAGCGGCCGGATGGCGTCATTCATGTCCACCCGACCTAGATATTCTTAACCTTTCAGTTCCTTGATCCGGGCAATGACTTTATCCCGTTTATCGGAGTAATCCGCTTGTTTGGCACGCTCTTCTTCGATAACCTTGGCCGGAGCCTTAGCAACAAAGCCTTCGTTTGCCAGCTTTTTCTCTACACGGAGTACTTCGCCTTCAAGGTTCTGTAACTCTTTCTCCAGGCGAGCCACTTCCTGCTCAATATCGATAAGTCCTGCCAGCGGCAAATACAGCTCAGCACCTGTAATGACAGCAGTCATTGCTTTATCCGGTGAATTGAGATCAAGCCCGCTGTCGAACTCGGACGTATTACAGAATCGTTGGATGTAATGGCTATTGCGCTCAATGATGCTATACGCCTCTGGGCTGTTCGCTTTCACCATCAACTCAATCTTCTTACTCATTGGCACGTTCACTTCAGCGCGAATGTTACGAACGGCACGAATCGTATCCATCAACAGATTCATCTCTGCAACAGCTTCCGGGTTTTCCAAAGCTGGATCATATACCGGCCAAGCAGCCAGTGTGATGGTCTCGCCTTCATGCGGCAGATGCTGCCAAATTTCTTCGGAGATATATGGCATAAACGGATGAATCAAGCGCATGGTCTGATCCAGCACATAAGCCAATACGGATTGTGTTTTTTTCTTCGCCACAGGATCCTCGCCGTAGAATGACAGTTTGGCAAACTCAATGTACCAGTCACAGAGATCATCCCAGATGAAGTTATACAGCAAACGGCCTGTTTCCCCAAACTCGTATGCTTCGATTAGACGCGTAATATCTCGGGAAGTTTCGTTCAGACGGTGCAAAATCCAATAATCTGCTGTTCCAAGCTCTCCAGAGATGTCGCGATCTTCGAACGTGAACCCTTCTAGATTCATCAGAGCGAAACGAGAAGCGTTCCAGATTTTGTTTGCAAAGTTACGCGCCTGCTCTACACGCTCCCAGCGGAAACGCAAATCCTGACCTGGCGTACTGCTCGTTGAGATCATATAACGCATTGCATCCGCGCCATATTTCTCGATAACATCAAGCGGATCTACACCGTTACCCAGTGATTTGGACATTTTGCGTCCATCTGCATCACGAACAAGACCATGCATCAAGACATCCTTAAACGGAACCTCATCTGTGAACTCCAATGCTGTAAAGATCATACGTGAGACCCAGAAGTAGATAATGTCATAACCCGTTACAAGTACACTTGTTGGGTAATAACGTTGCAGATCTTCTGTGTCTTCCGGCCATCCAAGTGTAGAGAACGGCCATAGAGCAGAGCTGAACCATGTATCCAATACATCCTCATCTTGTCTAAGCTTACGTCCAGCATTTTCAGGCAAGGTCGTTGGATCTTCTGCGGATACGATGATTTCACCTGTCTCTTCGTCATACCAAGCAGGGATACGATGTCCCCACCACAACTGACGGGAAATACACCAATCGCGAACATTTTCGATCCAGTTGAGATATGTTTTCTCAAAGCGATCTGGGACGAAGTTTACGCCATCTCCACCTTTTTGCTTCTGAATGGCTCTTTCTGCAAGAGGTTTCATCTCTACGAACCATTGCGTGGACAAATAGGGCTCAACTACAGCTCCAGTCCGTTCGCTATGTCCAACTTGGTGTGTATGATCCTCAATGTTAATCAGTACACCGAGTTCCTTCAGGTCCGCTACAATCTGCCTACGGCAGTCGCTGCGATCCAGTCCTTGATATTTGCCAGCCTCTTCATTCATCGTACCGGTCTCATCCATGACCGTGATCTGAGGCAGATTATGACGCTGACCTACTTCAAAGTCATTCGGATCATGGGCAGGCGTAATTTTAACCGCACCACTCCCGAACTCTTTATCCACATAATCATCGGCAACAATCGGAATCTCGCGTCCGATAATAGGCAATACGAGCATTTTGCCAATCATATCTGCATAACGCTCATCCTTTGGATGGACAGCAACCGCTGTATCGCCAAGCATCGTTTCAGGACGTGTTGTAGCTACGGTAACGTAACCACTTCCGTCTTTGAGTGGATAACGCAGATGATACAAGTGACCCTGTACTTCTTTGTATTCAACCTCAATATCGGACAATGCTGTCCGGTTTACTGGATCCCAGTTGATAATACGTTTGCCTCTGTAAATGAGACCTTTCTCGTACAATTGAACGAAGACTTTGCGCACTGCTTGAGACAACCCTTCATCCAGCGTAAAACGCTCACGGGAATAATCGAGAGAAAGCCCCATTTTACCCCATTGCTGACGAATGGTTGTTGCATATTGATCTTTCCAGTCCCATACTTTATCCAAAAACTTCTCGCGTCCAAGGTCATAACGAGTTAGACCTTCTTCACGTAGCTTCTGTTCAACTTTGGTTTGTGTAGCAATACCTGCGTGGTCTGAACCCGGCAACCATAGTGCATCATACCCTTGCATCCGTTTGGTACGGATCAGAATATCCTGTAATGTAAAGTCAAGTGCGTGCCCAATGTGCAGCATTCCTGTTACGTTAGGTGGCGGGATTACAATTGTGAAAGGCTCAGCGTCCTTACGTTGTCCTGCCTTGAAATATCCACGCTCCGTCCAAAAGGAGTACCATTTCTGCTCGGCAGCTTTTGGATCATAGGTTGTTGGCATTTCAGGTGTAGCTGAATTTTTTTGTTCAGACATGTGTCATTCCTCCGTTACTTAATCATCATCGCCAAAAAACAAAAAAACCTTTCATCCATCAAAGGACGAAAGGTTAGCTTTCGCGGTACCACCTTTGTTTCACGCAGACCAAAAAATACAGATCTCCCTTACGGGTACACGTGACACTTCAAGCAGATAACGGCTGCTACCGGCCTATCCTACCTCACAATGAAATCATCCATCAGATCATTCCGTGAATTCAAATAGGCAACTCCCGGGCGACTTCGAACAGTTGGTTCCTGCGGAATTTCTCAGCGATACAATCCCACTCTCTGAAAGGTCATCCTGTCTACTACTCCCGATCCAAGTTATTCTTCAAAAAACCTAAACACATCATACCCTGACCATGCGCGATAGTCAACCTGGTAACGGCGGAATAAGGCAACCCCATGCATACTTAGCCAATAAACTTAACCACTAAGATGTCGTCAATGAAGCCCGCTTCAGAACACAAACGAACATAACATTTTCGCTTTTTCAAAAAAAGCCGCAAAAAACCCGCCATCTCTAGAGATAACGGGTGAAGTTCACTCATTAATTTCGGTTACGGTATATATAAGATCTGCCCTTCTTCAACAACCTGCTCGGATAAACGATTATAGAGCTGAAGCTCCCGGGTGCTTAACTGGTACCGATCTGCAATCGTATCCAGCGTCTCTTCTCGCTGAACTATGCATAATTTCACTTTACGGAATGGGGTCTGTTCCACAATTGTACCAAGGAATAGATTCTTCCATTGCCCGTCATCAGACGAATAAGCCTCTACCGGCGCTGCATTTGTGGACACGTCATCTTCACGATCTGCATCTGCCTCACGTACAGCTCTGCCAGAGGATAACAAGGAGGAGATACCCACTCCATTTTCCTCTCTTAGAGAGGATTCTTTTTTGCTACCAAAAGCCACTTTGAGCTCCGGCTTGTCTTCCGTCTCAGCTACAGGTTCAGGGATAAGCGCACTTTGTTGAGCAATTACTTCTGCATCCAAAGCCTCCTGTAAAGGTCGGTCTGCTCCTTCCGCTTCTAAATCAGAAGGGGCAAACACTTCCTGCCAGTTCTCCTGAGCTTCGGCAACTGGGGGATCCTCCTGTTCAGGAACCGATCGAGCAGATTCAAAATGCCACACATTGGGCGTCTCTTCTTGAGCTGTTGGCTGGTCTAATCCAGCATTCGTATGTAAGGTCTCCACAGAAGGCTCGGACCAAACAGACGATGGTTCTTCAGCCAGCGGTACTAAGGGCTCTGATTCAGGATAAGAGGCTAGACGATCCGCAGTTTCAGCCAAAAAGGAAGATACCGATGATGGCGTGTCAGCGACTTCATTCTGAGCTGGTTCCTCTCCTTGGAAAATGAAAGAGGTATACGCCTCGTCCACAGCGTTAGGTCTGTACGCTTCATCCTCGGCTTCCGGTTGCTCTGCATAGGTAGGCTCCGCGAAGGACTGGGATAATAGCTCTGGTTGCTCCGCATCTTCGTTGCGAATCGGCTCATCCGCTGCTTGCTGTGAACCATCATCGAACTGACCATCCAATGCAGCATTTGCTGACTCGATAAGTCCTTCCTCTTCACTTCGCTGCAGCAAGTATTCTTGTGCAAAGGTATTCAGGTTATTTTCCTGCTCTAATTCTGAATCTGTGGAACGCTGACCCTGCTGCTGATCTGGCGAATGTACGACCGTAAACTCATCGGCTGTCCATACTTGGGGTTCTTCGACTGGGAAACCTTCAATACCTCGAAGGGATAGAACTCCTGTAATATTCAGACTGCGATTCGATAACAAGTCGACATCAAAATTTTCGATTTCAATAGAAATGTCCTCAATGGATCTTACTCGATTCAAGGGTACCGTGATTTCAACAGGAATAAAATGCTTAAGCTCTTCTGAAGCTGTATCCTCGCCGCGGTACGTACCTGTGAGAAGAAGATGACCTCTCAGTGTGGCATGATCATCTTGACCAATGACTTGAATACGTGGGTATAACTCAATTTCCTCCAACTCTTCAATTGCAGGGACTCCCTCAGACAAATGAACGCGCTCATAAATATCGAACCGTAAACCATATGGTTGATTCAACAAAGGTGGCGTCCTCCTTTCGGCATATGTTCACCATGATCCTTCTCATGGGACTGATCCATGGTCTAAATCCTTCGTTACCCAATCTATATGCCATGGATGAGATGAGCATGCCACCTTTGTTCAAACCTTCTGTATTTATTACCTATTAGAGGTTGTTCAAAAAGTCCGCTTTTGATGACGAAGGATGTTTTGAACACGCATTATTTGCTTACACGATCAATCAGTTGTTTAAAATCATCGGGCCAAGGATCAGCGACTTTAATTACCGCTCCGGTAAGAGGGTGCTTGAACACTAATAGCTCTCCATGGAGAGCTTGACGTCCAATGCGATCCGGCGCACCCCCATACAATTCGTCTCCAATTAGAGCATGTCCCGCATAACTCATATGAACCCGAATCTGATGTGTGCGCCCAGTATCCAACGTCAGTCGAACTAAAGTCGCTTTCGGAAAGACTTCTACAAGCTGAATGTGAGTGATCGCCTCCTGTCCATTCGGAGAGACACGTCTACGTTGCTTATGATGCCTGTCCTTACCAATGGGCGCATTAATTAGCTGTAACGTCTGGGGTATCTGTCCCCCAGCAATCGCCACGTAATGGCGTCCAATCTCTTTATTGCGCATCGCTTCATCCAGTTTGGCGAGGGCAAAAGCATTTTTGGCATATAACACAGGGCCGGTTGTATCTTCATCTAATCGGTGCACATGACGTACGCTTGCCTGAATGCCGCTCATCTCATAATAGGAAGCAACTGCATGATCCAGTGTAATTGAAGTGTCTGCTCGGCTCCCATCCGGGTGCAGCTTCATCCCGGCAGGTTTGTGTACAACCAGACAGAAATCATCCTCATATAACACATCAATCTCCGCCCAGCGTGGTTCAACATCAATGGGGCGAGATGCAAAAAGGGCCAGCCGAAGTCGGTCCCCTGCAAGTTGTATGCCCTGATTCGCTTGTAACTGACGAAGCATTTTCTCAGGGAGCTGTAGTTCAGATTGCAGCCATTGCTCTGCAGCCATCTGCTTGTCCGAACTACCCGTCACCACTTTACCAGGCATCAGTTCAAGCCAATCCCCGCGGCGTTTCCAACTTTTGATGCTCATAAGGATAAGAGAGCTTTACGGTTAGCTTCGATCGTATCGTCGATATCTTGCTCTGTATGCACACCAGAGACGAACATTCCTTCATACTGAGATGGAGCTACACTCACACCCTGATCAACCATTGCAGCAAAGTAACGACGGAACTGATCCAGATTACTTTCTTTAGCGATATCATAATTGGTTACGGGTACGCTACTAAAGAATGGGCATACCATCGAACCAACCCGGTTAATCGTTACTGCCACACCTGCTTCTGCTGCATTCTTCTCGAATCCAGCCTGCAAGCGAGCGGATAGCAGCTCCAAACGATCATAGACTTCCGGTGTGAGCAGCTTGAGAGTCGTATATCCTGCCGCCATTGCGAGCGGATTGCCGCTAAGTGTACCTGCTTGATAGATCGGTCCTGATGGCGCCATTTGCTCCATTAAATCACGTCTGCCGCCATATGCACCTACAGGTAGTCCACCACCAATGACTTTACCAAGACATGTTAGATCTGGTGTCACACCATAACGCCCCTGTGCACAATTCAGACCTACACGGAATCCCGTCATAACTTCATCAAAAATAAGTAAGCTGCCATACTTCGTTGTTAAGCTGCGCAGTCCTTCAAGAAAACCTGGAGCCGGAGGAACAACGCCCATATTACCTGCAACTGGCTCCACGATTACAGCTGCCAACTCTTCACCGAAGCGTTCAAAGGCAAGATTCACAGATTCCAGATCATTGTAAGGAACTGTAATCGTATTTGTTGCCACACCTTCAGGCACACCCGGACTGTCCGGAAGACCCAGTGTTGCAACACCTGAGCCTGCTTTGATGAGCAAGCTGTCTGCATGCCCATGATAAGAGCCTTCAAATTTCAAAATTTTGCTACGTCCCGTTACACCACGAGCCAATCGAATGGCACTCATCGTTGCTTCCGTACCCGAATTTACCATCCGCACAATATCAATCGATGGTACGCGTTCACATACGAGCTTAGCCATCTCTGTCTCAAGCAACGTTGGTGCACCAAAACTTGTTCCTTTTAGCGCTGTTTCTCGGAGAGCCTCTACAACGTCAGGATGTGCATGTCCCATAATAAGCGGGCCCCAAGAACCTACATAATCAATAAACACATTGCCATCAATATCGTAAATCTTAGAACCTTCGCCGCGTTCTGCATAAATAGGTGTAAGTCCCACCGATTTGAATGCTCGAACCGGACTATTCACCCCTCCCGGTATGTACTGCTTCGCTTCTTCAAATGCGCTGCGTGAGCGCTCATCATTTCGACGATTTCCTTGTTGTTGTGTAGTCATGAATATCCTCCTTAATATCCTGTAATTAAACGCAAGTCATGATTTCTCTGCCAGCCAGCGAGAAGCATCTTTTCCGTAGTAAGTAATAATCATATCTGCTCCTGCACGCTTCATACTAAGCAGGATCTCCATCGCAACCTTTTTCTCATCAATCCACCCTTGGATAGCTGCTGCTTTCACCATAGCGTACTCCCCACTTACGTTATAAGCTACAAGAGGCAGATCGAACTGATCTCTAATCGTACGCAAGACGTCCAAATAAGAAAGTGATGGTTTCACCATAAGCATGTCCGCACCCTCAAACACATCCGTTTCAGCTTCACGTAGAGCCTCACGCGCATTGGCCGGATCCATCTGATATGATTTGCGATCCCCAAACTGCGGTGTAGAGTCAGCTGCTTCGCGGAAAGGGCCATAGAATGCCGAAGCGTATTTTACGGAGTAAGACATGATTGGGATATGACTAAATCCATTTTCATCGAGTCCAGCTCGAATGGCTTGTACAAATCCATCCATCATGTTGGAGGGAGCAATAATGTCTGCTCCTGCTTTAGCCTGGGATACTGCTGTCTTCACCAATAGCTCCAATGACTCATCATTTAGAACATCACCACAAGTATGACCATCCACCTCAAAAGTGTGCACCATACCGCAATGTCCGTGATCTGTGAATTCGCACAGGCAGGTATCCGCGATAACGAGCAGCTCTGGATACCAGGATTTGATCAATCTCGTAGCTTCCTGCACAATACCATCTTCGGCAAAACCAGACGAACCAACACTATCCTTCGTCTCTGGAATACCAAACAACAGCACAGCCGGAATACCTAGCTCTGCAATTTCGGTCACTTCTTCTTGAAGACGATCTAACGAGAAGCGGAATACACCTGGCATTGATTTTATTTCAGATTTTACATTCTCTCCATACGTCACATAGATCGGCTGAATAAAATCATTCACACTCAGCTGATTCTCTCTGACCATGTTACGGATACCTACAGATTGACGCAAACGACGATGTCGTACAATTGGAAAACTCATCGTTGAAACCTCCTTCAAAAGTTAAATCGAGCAAAAAGGGAAGCGCGCTGGTTCTTAACGAATTCAGCACGCTTCAGTCATCCAGATTTATGCAATCGCTACGAAATCGCAATGTTTAACCACTTGCGATTCTGAAGTATTAATCAGAGTGAGGAAGATTCGACCGTCATCGGTGTCCGCTTCCAATCACACAATACGGAGATCATACTCTCGATTGTTGCCTCTTCCGCCATCAAAGTGACTTTCAACCCAGCAGCCTCTGCCGTCTTCGCCGTGACCGGCCCGATGCAAGCAATCTCCACATTTTTCAATAAAGGCAGTGGATCTTGAATCCCCATGCGCTTTAGAATGTTCATAAAGTTCGTAACTGTTGATGAGCTTGTGAACGTTACAGCATGAATACCGCCCTCTTCTAACAGTTTCAGTAACTCATCGTCATCCTCGCCAGCAAGGATTGTATCGTAAATAATCGCTTCCGTGACGTGAAGTCCCCGCTCCTTCAGTTGCTCTGGCAACCAGGAGCGCGCAAGGTCACCATGAGGAAGCAGCACACGCTGCCCCTCTTTCAGCTCGCTTTCAAATGCTTCAAGCATACCTTCCGCTTGGAAAGGACCTTTGACCATTTCGGCTGCAATGCCATGTTTGCGCAGTGCTTCTGCGGTAGAAGGGCCTACGGCTGCAATTCGGGCACGATGGATGGAGCGAATATCTTTGCCTTCTTGCTCCAAATGACGGAAGAAAAACTCAACGCCATTCACACTCGTAAAAAATACCCAATCAAATGTATTTAACGCATCAAAGGCTTGTTTGACACTTTGTTTGGAAGACTCAGATGTTGGCATAATCGTCTCAATGACTGGGAATTCGTAAGGTTCGCCACCAAGCTCCTCAATCCGATCTACTAATTCACTGGCCTGACTTCGAGCTCTAGTCACCAAAATCCGTTTACCAAACAACGGAAGTGCCTCTGCCCACTTCAATTGTTCCCGTTGGTTCACCACATCACCAACAACAATGACGGCAGGAGGCTGAAAATTGGCTGCCAGCACTTTGGCTTCTATATTCTCAAGTGTGCCCGTAATGGTGTCCTGCTCTGCTCTTGTTCCCCAGCGGACTAATGCCACTGGCGTCTGAGCTGGTCGACCATGACGAATCAACTGCTCACTAATATAACCAATTTTGGCGACACCCATCATAAATACAAGTGTACCCGTAGCATTCGTTACTTTATCCCAATGGATGCTGCGATCCAGCTTGTCCGGGCTCTCATGTCCTGTAATAATAGAAATTGACGAAGCATAGTCACGGTGGGTCACTGGAATTCCGGCATAAGCAGGCACACTTATCGCTGCTGTCACACCTGGTACGATCTCAAAAGGAATACCATTCTTACGTAACAAATCCGCCTCTTCGCCAACGCGTCCAAATATGGTTGGATCCCCGCCCTTAAGTCTGACAACTACTTTTCCTTCTAGAGCTAGATCCACCAACAACTGATTGATCTCTTCCTGTTTCATTGTATGTCGGTCAGGTCGCTTACCCACATAGATCTTAACAGCCCCTGGCTTCATTTGCTTCAACAGCCTTGGACTAGCCAAGCGATCATATACCACCGCGTCTGCCTTGCCGATTGACTCCCATCCTTTTACGGTAATCAGCTTAGCATCTCCCGGGCCTGCTCCTACCAAAAAGACCTTTCCCACCATGTCTTCATCCCCTAACTTCTGCCAGTATCTGCTCTGCTCCCCGTTCAATTAGCCTCCACGCGACTTCTTCTCCTAGACGAACCGGATCTTTACCGGTCAGAGCTTCTTTAAGTATCAGTCCACCATCAGGCGTACCGACCATACCTGTTAATTGTAACTTGTTTTGTCCATTCGGGGAATCCGTATCTTCCTGTGGCACCCAGACGGCATGCGCCCCAATCGGAACCTGACAACCCCCATTCAAGACGCTTAGGAAACGACGCTCCGCAAGAACAGGCTCCGCCGTTTCTGGATCATTGTACAATTGTAATAAATGCAACAGCTCTGCATCATCTTCACGGCATTCGATGCCAAGTGCACCTTGACCTACAGCAGGTAGACAAGCCGTCTCGGACAGATATTCTGTAATGCGATCCTCCCAGCCCATACGATATAGCCCAGCAGCAGCCAATATAATCGCATCCAAACCTTCCGTCTCCAGTTTACGTAGACGAGAATCGATGTTACCGCGCAGGGACTCCAGTTGAAGGTCGGGACGATAAGCTTTCAGCTGGCTGGAACGACGCAAGCTACTTGTTCCGACTCTAGCCCCTTCTGGCAATTGATCCAGTGTGAGGCCTCCATTCGAGATCAAGGCATCGCGCGGATCAGCACGACGAGGCACCGCTCCGTTGATCAATCCCTCAGGTAATTCGGATGGCATGTCCTTCATGCTGTGTACAGCCATATCAATTTTGTGATCTAACATGGCTTGCTCAATTTCTTTTACAAACAGCCCTTTGCCTCCCACTTTAGACAGCGTCACATCGAGGATCAGATCTCCCTTTGTCACGATCTTATGTACTTCAAAATCAAAAGCTAATCCTTCCCGCTCACAAATCTGGCGTAAATCGTTAATAACATGACCTGTCTGGGTTAAAGCAAGAGCGCTCTGTCTACTACCAACTTTAATTGTACGCATGTCTATATTTCCTCCTGATTGCGGGATATCCATTCCCCGATTTGTTCTTCTGTCCACCATCGAAATTGTCCACTGCGAATGTCTTCAAGTACGTTCATTTCCGTCAATTGACGAAGTAAAATACTACGCTGACGTGAGGAAGAGACACGAGCCTTCACTTGGCCTCTCATCTGATGCAAGAATTCGATATAAGTCTCATATTCATCTCCGAATTGCTCTTCCAGTACAGCACGTATCTCAGCAGCAGCCGCTGGTCCTGCCCCAGCTGTTGAGATGGCAATGCTCAATCTTCCCCGTCTCACCACACTGGGAGTAATGAATGTACTGTTGGATGAGGAAATGGCATCATTCACCAATATGCCCTCATTCATCGCCTCTTGGACTACAGCCGTGTTAACTTCAGCACGGTTCGTCGCCGCATATACGAGAAAGGCCCCCCGCAAATCACCTTTGCGGTAGGACCGGTCTATCCACTCCAATCGGGAATCTTGATGCAGTTGTTTCAGCTCGGCTGTGATGTCCGGACTTATCACTTTGATATGCGCCTCCGCATGGAGCAGACCTTTAATTTTACGTGCAGCGACACGACCGCCACCAATGATACAACATATCTTTCCTGAAGTATTCACATATATCGGTGTGTACCGATCCATAGGATTCACTCTCCCGTCCAACGATGAAACGCTGAATACGCATTGGATAAAAAACTGATAATGACTAAGGCATAACCAATCAATGTCCATCTCGCCATAATGATCATGGAAAATTGTTTACGTTGCTTCGCAACGAAGTATCCTACATATATCGCTATCGCGAGAAATGTCGCAATCACTTTAAGATCCAAAAGTAAATTCCAACGTGTCTCCGCAACAATTGATAATACCGCCAACATCACCGAAACACCTAACAGTGGGGTTCCAATTAACGTTGCTCCGTCCATATATTTGCCGATCACTTCAAGACTAGGCATACGTCGTACGGTATCATTCCATTTCTTGTTCTTCAGTTTACGATGCAAAAACAGATATAACAGAGCAAATACCGTTCCTACCGTCAAAGCGGCAAAGCCAAGATTCGCTAGTGTAATATGCATAATCAGCAACCCATGTACGGTCTGCCAATTGTGCAAAGAGATCTCTCCGCCTGTAAACCACAACCGGTTTAGCACGGTAACCGAGAATCCTACAACATTCAGTAACAAAATGGCGAACTCAGAACGCTGTACACGTGTCATCACTAATGACATTAGTACAATGCTGAATGAAAATAAAAATAAAAAGTCAAACGTTGTATAGATCGGAAAATGTCCTTCTTCCCACATTCGCATAATTACATGCGCGATCTGTAGCAGAAGTACAACTACAAGAAACCCTGTGCCCGTTCGCTTCGCCCCCGCATTGCGTCGAATGCAGTCCGAGAAATAGAACAGAAGGCTCAGGGCATACAAGTAAATTAGAGCTTCGTAAATTTGTTCAGCGAGGGTCAAGCTGCCCACCCGCCTTATACGCCTGCCGGGACATAAGCCGGCATAGCATCTTGCCGGTTGTCGTTAAGATGAACAGCGGCTGGTTTGCGTAAAGCCGAGGCGTCGCTTTGATTTACTTTCTCCGCGGCCGTCTCCACTGCATCCTCCAAGGCAAAAATTTGGGTGAACATGTTCAAAGCTTCATCACCATGCTTCGTACCGGCCATTTCCTTGATTCGATTAATCGGATCAGTCGTCATTTGGTTGACGATACTTTTGGTCAGGCGACGGATTACTTTGCGTTGATGTTCATCAAGCTCTGGCAACTTGTTGAACAGACTTTCCATTGTCTCTTCATGAATCGATGCACCCTTCTCCTGCAAGGCACGAATGACAGGGCGAACACCTAATGTTTTGAGCCAGTGATAGTAGTCTTCCATCTCCAGTTCAATCATCTTCTCAATCTTGGCCGCTTCGACCTTGCGCATCTCTAGGTTGCTCTCCACAATACCTTCTAGGTCATCAATATCATAGAGGAAGACATTAGAGATCTCACCGATTGCCGGATCGATGTCACGTGGAACTGCGATATCAATCAAGAACAGTGGGCGCGACTGCCGACGCTTCATGCTATCGCGAACAACGGAGGCATCCAATACATATCGATCAGCCCCAGTAGAACTAATAACAATATCCACTTCATTCAGTCTCTCTAGTGCTCTTTCCATCGTGCACGGCGTTCCTCGAAACTTCGCTGCAAGCTCCTCTGCCCGTGCAAGTGTACGGTTAGCAACAATTACTTCAGAAGCACCATTGGCATACAGATGTTTGACGGTCAGCTCACTCATCTTACCAGCTCCCAGAATGAGAACCTTCTTATCCGTGAACATCCCAAAAATCCGTTTGCCTAGCTCTACTGCTGCATAACTGACAGACACCGCACTCTCACCAATCGACGTCTCTGAATGCGCTCGTTTACCTAAGGTAACCGCCTGCTTGAATAACATATTAAACCAAGTTCCAGTCGATTTCTCTTGCTGTGCAGTGAGAAAAGCCTGTTTTACCTGTCCGAGAATCTGCGTTTCTCCAATGACCATCGAATCCAATCCGCAAATAACCCGGAACAAATGACGGATCGCTGTATCATCTTCATATATATATAAGTGTTGCGTAAATTCTTCTCGCGGAACATTAAACCATTGCTCCATAAACGTACGAATAAAATAACCACACATGTGCAGACGGTCTACCACAACATACAGTTCTGTACGGTTGCATGTGGCCACGATTACACCTTCCAATACACTCTTGGTCAGCTTGAGCTGCTGCAGCGCTTCGGACAAATCCTTTTCTGCAAATGTGAATCGTTCCCTAATCTCTACAGGCGCCGTGCGATAATTCAAACCAACAACAACGATGTGCATTGCAAGTTCACCTGCCTAATAAATTTCCAATCAAAGTGTTTTCTACATATATACATCCATCTATAACGGACATGGTTAATTATATCACACATCATGTCCAGGGCCGGGGGATTTTTATGAAATGTTTATGAAATTCACATGTAAATCATCTTATGCATTGTCATATATTGTAGTGTCTCACCAATCTTCGCCGTTATGCGTTACGATCCTATTTCGT
This sequence comes from Paenibacillus tundrae, assembly GCF_030812775.1. Lineage (GTDB taxonomy): Bacteria > Bacillota > Bacilli > Paenibacillales > Paenibacillaceae > Paenibacillus > Paenibacillus tundrae_A. The sequence continues at coordinate 19,720 of NZ_JAUSTI010000027.1, read as the reverse complement.
AGATTTCCATATTATAATCCGTTACTAAAACAAATAGCCATGGAATAATTCCATGACTATCCAGACTAAGATTGATGCGCGCTTGGCTTACATTAACACCCAGCCAATCTCTAATGATCTATTAGTTGACTGTAAATGCAGCTCGCTTCATCCATGTTGCCGAGAAGGGTGTGATCGCCCGTCACCCATTAAGCTTCGTTATTCTCTTCGAGTTCAGGATCCACAGGTGCATACTTGCCTACAGCCGCATGACGTGAGATGATCTCCCATAATTCGTCTTTGCCTATTCCTTCTTCTGATGAAAATGCTACAAACAGATCCCCCGAACGAAGACCCAGTCCTTCTTTGATGATCTTAATATGTTTTGGTCGACGTGTTTTTGGGATCTTATCCAGCTTGGTTGCCACAACAACAAGAGGAAGCCCATGATGGCGCAGCCACTCGTTCATCATCTTGTCATCCTTGGAAGGCTCATGACGGATATCTACCATCTGCATAACAAGCTTCAATTCCTTGCGCTGCAACAAGTATTTCTCCATCATTTTACCCCAGGCGAAACGTTGCTCTTTGGATACCTTGGCGTACCCGTAACCTGGGAAATCGACGAAGTAGAGATCCTGATTAATTTTATAGTAGTTGAGTTGCTGCGTCTTACCCGGCGTAGAACTTGTCCGCGCCAAATTTTTACGACTGATTAAACGGTTGATCAGGGATGACTTCCCCACATTGGAACGTCCCGCCAGAGCAATCTCTGGTAAACCGTCATCTGGGTATTGTTCAGGCCGAACGGCACTGATTATAAATTCGGATTGGTTTACTTTCATGATATATCTTTCCTCTCTTGATCTCCTGTAGAACGTACTGAAGGTATTATGCCATGGTTTGTTGTTCTATCATACCAAAAAAACCGTTCATGCGGACGCCGAAGCCTCCGCAAAACGGTTTATTCTTCATACGCTCCCTTAGATATTAGGATTACAGGTGAATTCCTGCCTGCTCTACAAGTGCGTGCTCTAACACCTGATCCATATGGGCAACCGGGACAAATTCCACATCTTCCTTGATGCTGTCTGGAATGTCTCGTAAGTCCCTCTCATTATCTTTGGGCAATAATATTTTTTTGTAGCCTGCACGGTGAGCTGCGAGTGATTTCTCCTTCAGACCACCAATTGGCAATACACGACCACGGAGTGTAATCTCTCCAGTCATGGCAATGTCTTTCGATACATGTTTGTTCGTGAGTGCAGAGATCAATGCCGTTGCCATTGTGATCCCGGCAGATGGACCATCCTTCGGAATAGCCCCTTCCGGTACATGGATGTGAATGTCATTTTTCTCATGGAAGTCCGATGCAATCCCCAGTTGAGCCGCTTTGGAGCGAGTATAACTGAAGGCTGCCTGAGCCGATTCCTTCATGACATCGCCCAATTTACCTGTCAGCGTTAGTTTGCCTGATCCAGGCACAACGGTTACTTCAATAACAAGGGTATCCCCGCCTACCTCAGTCCATGCGAGTCCAGTTACTGTACCGATCTGATCTTCCAGTTCAGCCATTCCATAGCGGAACTTGCCTGGGCCAAGATAATCTTTCACTTCATCTGCTGAAATATTAATCTGACCTTCTACTCCAGATACGATATTCTTAGCTGCCTTCCGGCATAAGGATGCCATCTGTTGCTCCAGATTCCGTACACCGGATTCACGTGTATATTCACGAATGACACGAAGTAAGCTGTCGTCTCCTACATTCAACTGATCCTCCTGCAGACCATGATCTTGCTTCTGCTTCGGCAACAGATAGTTTTTGGCAATCTGCAGCTTCTCCAGCTCCGTGTATCCAGGAATATTCAGCATTTCCATCCGATCTAGAAGCGGACGAGGGATACTGTGTACGGTATTAGCCGTTGTAATAAACATGACGTTAGATAAGTCAAACGGCAATTCTACAAAATGATCACTAAACGTATTGTTTTGTTCTGGGTCAAGCACCTCTAGCAATGCTGCGGAAGGATCTCCACGGAAGTCAGAGGCCATTTTGTCAATCTCGTCCAGCAGGAACACGGGATTAAGCGACCCTGCTGTCTTCATCCCTTGAATAATACGTCCTGGCATTGCCCCAACATACGTCCGGCGATGTCCACGAATCTCAGCTTCATCCCGTACACCACCAAGTGAGATTCGAACGAACTCTCGTCCCAGCGATCTGGCAATCGAACGAGCAAGGGATGTTTTACCTACCCCTGGCGGCCCAACAAGGCATAGAATCGGCCCTTTGAGCTTTTTCACAAGCTTTTGCACAGCCAGGTATTCAAGCACACGTTCTTTAGGCTTTTCCAAACCATAGTGATCGGCGTTCAGGACATCCTCAGCCTTTTGAATATCGAGGTCATCCTCAGTCATCTGGCTCCATGGTAGAGCCAGCAGCCAATCCACATAGTTACGGATCACTCCACCCTCAGCAGAGCTTGCAGGCATTTTCTCTAAGCGATCAATTTCTTTTTCTACCTTTTCCTTCACTTTCTCAGGCAGATCAAGAGCCTCCATCTGATTGCGAAGTTCTTCGACTTCACCCGCGCGGCCTTCTTTTTCACCTAGTTCTTTCTGAATCGCCTTCATTTGCTCACGCAGATAATATTCCTTCTGGGTTTTCTCCATCTGCTTTTTCACACGTTGACTGATTTTGCGTTCAAGCTCCAGCACTTCACGTTCATTATTAAGAATATCGAGAAGTTTCTCCAAGCGTTCACGTACGTCCACCGTCTCTAGGATCTCCTGCTTATCCTTAATCTTCAGAGACAAATGACTCGTAATGACATCAGCCAACCGACCAGGCTCTTCAATATCAGACACGGCTGCCAGTGTCTCGGGTGTCACTTTTTTGGACAGATTAATATAATTTTCAAACTGGTTGAGAACAGTCCGCATCAGAGCATCCGTCTCTGGATGGTTATTCTCCTCCTCAGGCAGCTCCTGCGCCAGCACCTCGTAATATTCCTCGTTGTCCATATATTCAATGATTTCAGCCCGTTCCAAGCCTTCTACGAGTACACGAATCGTACCGTTAGGAAGCTTCAGCATCTGTCTGACCTTGGCCACGGTTCCGATTCTGAAAATATCTTCTTGTGTTGGTTCCTCAATATTTACTTCGGCTTGAGAACATAGGAGAATCAAATGTTCCTCTACCATCGCTTTTTCTAAAGCCTTGACCGATTTCTCCCGGCCCACATCGAGATGCAGTACCATACTCGGGTAGACGAGAAGTCCTCTTAAAGGCAGTAAAGGAAAACGACGACCTTTCGCTTTGCTCGGTCCCATCGCTTTCGCACCTCCAATGGCTCTCAGGTTGTAGTCATTCATTATTCTATCAAATGTTCACATAAAAAACCAATGAAGGGAAGCGCTTAGCAGCTTCCCGAATCCGTAACTTGCCCTGGACGAGGCACATCCGCACGCAAAAATGATGCTGAAGCTGGTGGAAAAATCTCGGTTGCCGGAACTGGAGATTCTTCAACAAGCTGTGCCTGCTCCGATGATTGTATATCTGGAACCCACGCGAAAACTTCACGAAATACATCTTCAACCGTATCTACTGCAACAACACGTAAGCCCTCCAAATTTTCAAAAATGGATTGCCAGTTCTCCGCAGGAATGATCACGGTCTTCGCTCCTGCCTGAAAAGCCGCCTCCACTTTAGCCAGTACACCGCCAATAGGCTTCACGCGTCCATGAATACTAACTTCACCCGTCATCGCCGTCTCATGATCAACAGGACGTCCCTGAATCGCTGAAGTAATCGCAGTTGCCATCGCGATCCCTGCAGACGGGCCATCAATCGGCGTGCCTCCCGGAAAGTTGATATGCAAGTCATAATCCGTTGGACGAAGACCCATCGCTTTCAGGACAGTAATGACGTTCTCAACAGAACCTCTGGCCATACTTTTTCGCCGGAGCGTGCGTGAACCGCCTCCAATCTCTTCCTCATCCACAACGCCTGTAATATTAATGACACCTTGATCCTTATGCACAGGCACAGCGGATACTTCAATTTCGAGGAGTGTACCCATATTCGGTCCATACACCGCCAGCCCATTCACAAATCCAACCTGTGGCCGCGATGGCACCTTACGATCTGGACGTGGTTGAATCTGACTACTGCCTGCCACCCACTCCACATCAGAAGCTTGAAGCGTTTCACGCTTTTCAGTTAATGCCAGTCCCGCTGCTAACTGTATGATATTAACCGCCTCACGACCATTCGTTGCATACCGCTTAACTACCTCCACAGCCTCCGGACAAGGGCTAAACCCAATTTTCTGTACCGCGTCCTTGGCAATTTCTCCAATCTCTTCTGGCAATAACGAGCGGAAATACACTTCCATACAACGCGAACGCAAAGCTGGCGGTAGCTCATGAGGTGAACGGGTTGTCGCTCCAACCAGACGAAAATCGGCCGGTAAGCCATTTTGAAAAATATCGTGGATATAAGCAGGAGTATGCGTGTCTTCCGAGTTATAGTACGCACTCTCCAAAAAGACCTTGCGGTCTTCAAGCACTTTCAACAGTTTATTCATTTGAATAGAATGCAATTCACCAATCTCATCAATAAAAAGCATTCCACCATGCGCCTTCGTTACAGCTCCAGGCTTAGGTTGAGGAATACCGGCCACTCCCATTGCTCCTGCACCCTGATAGATTGGATCATGCACCGAGCCAATCAACGGGTCAGCAATACCTCGTTCATCAAAACGCGCTGTTGTCGCATCCAGCTCCGTGAATTTTGCATCCGGTTTAAACGGAGAAGTTGGATTTTTCTTAGCCTCTTCTAAAACCACCCTCGCGGCTGCTGTTTTCCCAACTCCAGGAGGGCCGTAAATAATAACATGCTGCGGATTAGCACTGCATAACGCCGCTTTTAGTGCACGCAGCCCATCTTTTTGCCCAACAATATCGTTAATTGTGGTTGGACGAGTCTTCTCCGCAAGTGGCTTAGTTAGCGAGATGGAGCGCAGCTTGCGCAATTTCTCCAGCTCTTTGCGTGACTCACGCTCAACCGCGCTGCGGTTCGTTTTCTGACCCCTTAACAGGTTCCAGAAATATAGGCCTATCACCACACCAAAAAATAACTGAATCAACATGAAGACCATTCCAAAATCACCCATGTCTCAACATCCTCCTGTTCTGTCTCCTATTCATATGTGATCATGCTAATACTTGGTAGTATGACCTTTTCGCGGAGACGTAAACGGGGAATTTAGAATTTCTGTCGGGAAATACACAAAAAGCCCGTCATGACTGACGGGCTTTCTCCGTAATATATTAAGGTGAGTTTGCAGACGGAAAAACGATTCTGAAAACAACCTTTGTATAAAATAATTAGTGCGAGCGACCAGGAATGACACCTGTAGCTTCATAGGACTCCACAATTTTATCGATTTCTTTTTTCAATTCTTCAACCATCGTTTCTTCCGGCACTTTACGAATCATCTTACCATGTCGGAACAATAGACCTTCGCCTCTAGCACCTGCGATGCCAATATCGGCTTCCTTCGCTTCACCTGGGCCGTTAACCGCACAGCCGAGCACGGATACCTTGATTGGCACCTTGAGCTTGGAAATGTACTCTTCGACTTCGTTAGCGATGGAGAACAGATCAATATCCAAACGACCGCATGTTGGGCAGGAAATCAATGTCGCTGCATTCGAAATCAGCCCAAAGGTTTTGAGCAAATCACGTGCTACTTTAATTTCTTCTACCGGGTCTGCACTCAGTGAAATTCTCATTGTCGAACCAATTCCCATGGATAACAGAGCGCCCATACCTGCGGAACTTTTGATCGTACCCGAGAACAATGTACCTGCCTCAGTAATCCCCAGATGCAACGGATATTGAATAACCTGAGCCGCTTTGGTATAAGCTTCAATGGCCATAGGCACATCCGATGCCTTGAGGGAAACGATAATATCATGAAAATCCAGTTCTTCCAAAATACCAATGTGATACAATGCACTTTCTACCATAGCATCAGCCGTAGGATACCCATACTTATCTAGCAAATGGTTCTCTAATGATCCCGCATTTACCCCAATTCGAATAGGGATTCCACGTGCTTTACAAGCTTTTACAACCTCTTCGACTTTCGCACGTTTACCGATATTCCCCGGATTAATCCGTACTTTATCAATCCCGTTCTCGATCGCCAGAAGAGCGAGCTTATAGTTAAAATGAATATCTGCTACTAGCGGAATATTAATGCGTTTCTTGATCTCTTTGATCGCCGCCGCAGCTTCTTCATTATTTACTGTTACACGAACCACCTGACAGCCTGCTTCCTCAAGTCGAAGAATCTCTGCCACGGTTGCCTCAACGTCTGCCGTTTTCGTTGTACACATACTCTGGATTATGACATCATTATTGCCACCAATCGTTAAGTTCCCCACTTTTACGGGACGTGTATCTTGTCTTAAATACATGAGTGATTTCTCTCCCCACAACGTCAAATCTCCACCCTGACAGAGACATCAAATTCGTCTTCTGCCAAAGTGGAGGACTGACAAGTCTATATTTCAGAGCTTACTGGAATACGCCACCTAAATTAGGCGCTTTCTTCCTGCTTATCGTCCTTAGATTGGCCGAGTTCAGGCACAACTCTTTTCTCAACGACTTCTTCCGTGATTACACAGTTGGTAACATCCTCACGTGAAGGCACTTCATACATGATTTCAAGCATGATGCCCTCAATGATTGCACGCAATCCACGCGCGCCCGTGTTACGTTTAATGGCTTCTTTTGCAATGGCGAGCAATGCTCCTGGTTCAAACACCAAGTTAACATTGTCCAGCTCAAGCAATTTTTGATATTGCTTCGTAAGTGCATTTTTTGGTTCGGAAAGAATCCGTACCAACGTATCTTCATCCAGCGGCTCCAACGTGGAGATGACTGGCAGACGACCTACGAACTCTGGAATCAGACCGAATTTCAGCAAATCTTCTGGCAATACCATGCCGAGATATTCGCCTGGTTTCAGATCCTTTTGCTCAGCGACTGTATTGAAACCAATGACTTTTTTACCAATACGGCGTTTGATCATTTGTTCCAATCCATCAAATGCACCACCGCAGATGAACAGAATATTCGTTGTATCAATCTGGATGAATTCTTGATGTGGATGCTTACGCCCACCTTGTGGTGGCACTGAAGCAACCGTTCCTTCCAAAATTTTCAGCAATGCTTGCTGAACACCTTCACCCGAAACATCACGTGTGATAGAAGGATTCTCGGATTTACGAGCAACTTTATCAATCTCATCGATATAAATAATGCCGCGCTCTGCTTTTTCAACATCATAGTCAGCAGCTTGGATCAGCTTGAGAAGGATATTCTCAACATCTTCACCAACATAACCTGCTTCCGTCAAGGACGTTGCGTCTGCAATCGCAAATGGAACATTGAGGATTTTGGCCATCGTTTGCGCAAGTAATGTTTTACCGGAACCCGTAGGTCCTAACAGCAAAATGTTACTCTTCGACAACTCAACATCTTCAATTTTGCTTTGGGTGTTGATCCGTTTGTAGTGATTATACACTGCAACAGACAACGACTTCTTCGCTTGTTCCTGTCCAATAACATATTGATCCAGAATTCCACGAATTTCTTTTGGTTTCGGAATATCTTTCAGGTCGATTTCTTCATCATGACCCAATTCTTCCTCAACGATCTCGGTGCACAATTCGATACATTCATCACAAATGTAGACGCCTGGTCCAGCGACCAGTTTACGCACCTGTTCCTGAGATTTACCGCAAAAAGAGCATTTCAGTTGCCCTTTCTCATCGTTAAATTTAAACATGAAACCACCCCTTTAGGAATTGATCGGTCTACTGAGCACCTGGTCAATAATGCCGTACGTCTTGGCCTCTTCAGCACTCATGAAAAAGTCACGGTCTGTATCCCGCTCAATTTTCTCAAGGGACTGACCTGTACGATCGACGTATATTTGATTCAGTTTCTGACGTGTTTTAATAATCCATTCTGCGTGTATCTTAATATCCGCAGCCTGTCCTTGAATGCCGCCGAGCGGCTGATGAATCATTACTTCACTGTTCGTCAGCGCATATCTCTTGCCAGGTGCGCCGGCTGTCAGCAATAACGAACCCATACTTGCTGCCATTCCTACGCAGATGGTAGATACATCCGGCTTGATATATTGCATCGTATCGTATATACCCATCCCTGCAGTAACAGAACCACCAGGTGAGTTAATGTACAAGCTGATGTCCTTTTCAGGATCGTCCGCTGCCAAAAACAAAAGCTGAGCTATGACAAGATTGGCTACATCGTCATCAATCGCACTGGTTAGAAAAATAATGCGATCCTTCAGCAAACGGGAATATATATCGTAAGACCGCTCGCCTCGATTGGTTTGTTCTACAACCATTGGCACCAGACTCATGAGACCAACCTCTTTTCTACATGTAATTAGACATAGGTTATTTGTAAAGCAAACCCAAATTCATTCTATCACGTTCCTGTTCCAATGTCATTTCTCACAGGTCGTGTACAGCATAGGTTTGTTTACTTTATAACCTGATCATATTTAACCATGTTTTCTATGTATGTGCAAATCGAAGCAATCCTATGCCGTTTAACCATTTTTTATTTGCATTAAGCACATAGGTAAGTATGCCATAAAAGCAATATGAATATGTTAACTATCCAGTTTATTAATCATTTTTCTATAAAATGGATGTCGCAATTTAAAAATAAGGCACGCAATGACTCACGTGCCTTATCGTTTATTCAACTGTTCATTAGTAACAGCTTGTCTTATTTTTCGGCAGATTCTGCAGCAGCTTCTTCAGCTGGAGCTTCAACTGGCTCAACCACTGTGCTGTTCTCAACGAGAACATCAATCGTTTTGCGCAATTTAACTTCATCACGAAGGCTGTCGAGGGAACCATTACCTTCGAGAATACCACGAATCTCTTCAACTGGACGTTTGTAAGATTCAGCCATTTTCTCGAGTTCTTGATTCACTTCTTCGTCAGATACTTCGATGTTTTCCGCTTTACCTACAGCTTCGAGAACCAGGTTGTTGCGAACACGTTTAGAAGCATCTTCTTGCATTTGTGCTCTCAGATCAGCTTGAGTCTGACCGGAGAAGCTCAGGAACATTTCAAGGTTCATACCTTGGTTGCGAAGACGGTTGTCGAAATCGCGCATCATGTTCTGTACTTCGCTATCAACCATTGCAGAAGGGATGTCCACTTCAGCGTTTTCAGCCACTTTTTCTACAACTGCGTTTTCTTGTGCACCTTTGAACTCATCCGCTTTGCGGGATTCCAATTGTGTTTTAAGATCAGCTTTGTATTCTTCAAGTGTATCGAATTCGCTCACATCTTTAGCAAACTCATCATCCAATTCTGGAAGCTGTTTGCGTTTGATTTCGTGTACTTTCACTTTGAATACCGCTTGTTTGCCAGCCAGTTCAGCTGCATGGTAGCTCTCTGGGAAAGTTACTTCAACGTCTTTGAAGTCGCCTGTGGACAGACCCACAACTTGCTCTTCAAATCCTGGGATGAATGTGTTGGAACCCAGTTCCAAGGAATAACGCTCTGCTTGTCCACCTTCGAAAGGTACACCATCAACAGAACCGTCGAAGTCGATTACGGCAACATCGCCGTTTTGAGCAGCACCTTCGTCAACTACAGTAAGTTCTGCGTGACGTTGTTGGAGACGCTCAAGCTCTTCTGTTACTTCTTGCTCTGTAACTTCACCTTTAGCTACAGCAACTTCAATACCTTTGTAGTCGCCCAGTGTAACTTCTGGTTTAACTGTTACTTTCGCTTTGAACTTGAATGCTTGTCCTTTAGCGAATTGCTCAATATCTACATCAGGACGATCAACTGGGAAGATATCCGTTTGATCGATAGCTTCTGTGTATGCTTCAGGAAGCAAGATGTCAATTGCTTCTTGATACAAGCTTTCCACACCAAAACGAGCTTCAAAGATTGGACGTGGTACTTTACCTTTACGGAATCCAGGTACATTCGCTTGTTTAACTACTTTATTAAAAGCTTTGTCGAGTGCTTCAGTTACACGATCTGCACCCACTTCAACTTCAAGAACCCCAAGGTTCTTCTCTATCTTTTCCCAAGTTGCTTTCATTGTATACTTTCCCCTCCAAAATTCACATGTTCACGTAGGCGATCACGTACAAAATAACCATTTTAGTATAAACAAGATTACATTCTTTTTCAAGGGGAATCCCTTGATGCCGTTTGAGGAAAACGTTTCCCGCCCTTTTTAGCCGTCCAAACCGGCAGAAACAAACTGTTTCATCGAACGATATGCTTGCTCTAAACGGAACCGCATAGATCCCGTCACGGCATACATAGAACGCGTATCTTCTTCATTATGTGTGCCGCTTAAACTATCCGCAACAGTCATATGTAATGCTGCAGCCCAAATGTCCGTCATGGAATCATTTTCCTCCAGCATGGATGCATAATCACGAGTACCATACACCGCCATGACAAATTGTATCCACAACTCCTGGGCAAAGTAAAATAGCGTAGGTTCATGAACCTCCGTCTGATCTGCTACCCTTTCCAGAATACGAACAATCTGAAGCGGAAACTCTTCTGGTCGCAGAGGTACTGTGTCAATCTCCACTTCAACCTGCTCCTCATTTCTGGTAAATATGACTTCACCATGAGCACCGCGGCGCCGCAAAGTCTGTAATACACGGAATTGTAGCAATGGATGAAGTGACTTATCCTTCAACCAGCTCGTTAGTGCGTCGTCAATCTCCGGAAGATCAAGATAGGCGAGTTGTTCCAGTGCTAACATCGTTTGCTCTGAAAGTGGTTCCTCCATAACTGTCCGAAGCAGCTTATCTGCATAACCTTCATCCTGCTCCAGCTTGGACTTCGCATGCTGACGTGCCATATCCTCTTCGCTGATTTCCTCTTCTTCTCGTACCTCTCCAATGACTGGAGATTCTTCCCCATAATTAGGAAAAGCAGCCTGAAGCCATTCAAGCAAAGCTCGCCATTCATCATAATGCCGTTCTTCCTGTCCCTGACATTGCAACAAAAAACGGAGCAATGAGATGGCTTCACCATACCGTTCATTTTCCAGCATCACCGTCAATTGAATCTGGTAATAGTCCAACGTTTTGGGAAACAGCACAATATTATTGCTGTGCTCGGTTTCCGGGTTCGTGGATTCCTTAATAAGAGCACCTCCTCTATTTTTTGATTTTCATATGGAAACGATGATAAATAGATGTATCCACATTTTGCATCACTCGATTGTCCTCTTAAGGAGTTCACGGAATCAAAATTCAGACGAACTGAATCACCTTGAACTACACCGTGCTCATCGAAAAAACGCTTAGCATGTGTTGCAAAAGGCTCGTATATTAAGCAAAAAGCGATCTATTTTCTGAGTTCTCCTGATATTCTAACATAACCTGAATTATAATGAAAAAAACACATTGGACGCCAAATTTCATATACAAAAATAATACGTTAATAAAATGTTTGATATTCATCATTATTTATGATAAAATCATTTTTGCTTGAAAAATTTCATGTCTCAGTAGCTCAGCAGGATAGAGCAACGGCCTTCTAAGCCGTCGGTCGGGGGTTCGAATCCCTCCTGGGACGTATCTAAGAAAACTTCCTTCGGGAAGTTTTTTTGCGTTCTAGGGATGAGAACCCCAATGGTTCGTCGGAGCATTCGCTTCGAGAGCATAAACTTTTCAGTCTCGACTGCAAAGAGTATCCCTCCTGGGACGTATCTAAGAAAACTTCCTTCGGGAAGTTTTTTTGCGTTCAGGGGGTGAATCCTCTTTCAATTGGATTGTTCTGACTTGACACAAAGTGTTATGCTTGGCGAATGGATATGTAACAATCCATACATATTAATTATCATTCTTTAGAAAAATAGGAGATCTAATTATGTCAGCTTCAACACATCAACAATCGTCAACACCTGACGAAACTAAACATTCCACCGCATCCAAAAGATACGGCTTATTGCTAGCAGGCATTATCGTTATAGCCGCAACGATGCGTTCCCCTATCACAGCAACAGGTCCCGTTGTAGAAATGATCCGGGCAGATACGGGGATCGGACATACGTTGGCAGGCCTCCTAACCTCGCTTCCCTTGCTAGCTTTTGCAGCAGTATCTCCATTTGCACCCCGCCTAGCTAAACGATTAGGAATAGAGTCCGCACTGCTGATGGCTGTGCTCATTGTAACGATAGGTGTACTTTTACGTCTGTTGCCCTCGGTTATTTCTCTGTATATTGGAACTGGTATTTTGGGGTGTGGCATCGCGTTAAGCAACGTATTGTTACCGAGTTTAATCAAACGTGACTTTCCACTACGCGTAGGGATCGTGACCGGATTGTACTCTGTGTCCATGAATATATTTGGCGCGATCTCTTCAGGTGTCAGTGTACCCATCGCCGGAGCAACCTCTATGGGCTGGCGTGCTTCGTTAGGCATATGGGCAGTGTTATCCTTGCTAGCACTCCTTCTGTGGCTACCACAAGTTGCTGCGGGACGCCAACGCCTGCTCTACGTTGCTTCTTCGAGCGAAGGCACACCTGTGCGTCTCCGATCTTCTTCCCTAGCTTGGTATATTACCTTGTTTATGGGGCTACAATCTTTAATATTTTATACAACAATTACTTGGCTTCCAGAGATACTCACCGAGCAAGGTTTCAGTGCTACATCAGCAGGCTGGATGCTTTCGCTTATGCAAATGGTTAGCGTACCAGTAACCTTTATCGTTCCAATCCTTGCCGGCAGAACTCAAGATCAACGTATACTGACAACCGTAACGTGCTCATCGTTAATTGTTGGTTACGCCTTATTATTAAGCGGAGTTTCTTCCCTAGTGACTATAGGTGTCACATTGGCAGGAGTAGGCGCTGGTGCTTCGTTTGGATTGGTGACCATGTTCTTCGTCCTTCGTACAAAGGATGCAAGACAAGCCGCAAATCTGTCTGGTATGGCTCAATCGTTCGGATATATGCTGGCAGCAGTTGGTCCATTACTGCTAGGCATGCTTCATGACTGGACGAAAGGGTGGACTTTCCCATTATTAGTTCAAGTAGTCCTTGCCGTTGGTCTGTTAATCACAGGCATTCAAGCTAGCAAGAATCGAATGATTGGTTAGTTTCCCATTATACGAATCATAGCTAGACTTAATGACCTACACACATTGTCTTCTCTCTTCAGTACATTGATAAATAAAACGGCCCCCATCCTCAAATAAGGAATGGGGGCCGTTTTAGTACATACAAATTCCTTCATTAATACACTCTCAAGTAAGCAACTTTACTTCACTTTAACCGTGATTGTATCCGTGCTGGTCACTCCCGCTGCGTTGATCAGCTCTGCTCGATACGTATACGTGCCTGATGCCTTACCAGACAAAACACTTACAGCGCTTTGAGCCTGAGGCGTTGCCGCTTGGAGCTCTTGCGTATCGATCAACTCATCATTCTCATAAAGGCGGTATTCAGTAGCATTGGTTCCCCACCACAAGTTCATCGTTACTTTATAGTTGCCATCTCCATCCCAGTTATCTTGGGAAAGAACTGCTTTTCCTGGGGATGCATTTGCAACCCGTACAGTCAGCGTCTGGCTCCGCGTTGTTCCCTTGTCATTGGTTAGCTCAGCTACATACGTATATGTGCCATTAGATTTACCCGTAATTTTCGTCTGAGCAAACTGTGCCGAAGGAGCATTGTACGTCAATTTTTGCGTGTCAATTAAAACTCCATCTTCATATAACTTGTAGCTCGTTGCGTTCTCGCCCCACCACAAGTTCATGCTAACTGTGTACGTCCCTTCCAAAAGACCGTTGCCACCACCGTTATTGTGAGACAATACAGGTGTTCCAGGTGCTCCTTTTGCAGGAGTTTCCGGCTCAGTCACCGTCGATTGAATGGTCAGCGTAGTTGTCGCTGTACCAGAAAGCCCTTGTTGGTCTTTAACCGTCAATTCAACGGTATATTCACCTGCAGCGCTATCCTCCAACGAAAGATTGAAGCTACCATCGGCCTGTATTTCAAATGCATCTTCTTTAACAATCGAACCATCTTCCTTTTTCACCACATACGTAGCTTCCAAGGAAGCCGCTGGATCAAAATTAATGTCCCAGCCATTCGCAAGTGCAGGTGCAACTCGGAAATACAAGTCTTCTACGCTACCGTTAATGATAACAGATTCATCTTGCTTAAATTCCAACGCTTCTGGTGCCGTTACAATTGGAGCTGTTTTCTTCACCAAAAATGGAGGTGTATCTTCTTTATACGTCTTACCATCAGCACCGAGCGCAGTGATATCAACCGTATACAGACCATCCGGAATCTCAGTCACTTCGTCGGTAATATAATCTGAATAATTACCACTCCATGCTAGATTGTATCTGGCATTGGCATTGAAGTTGAAATAGTTACCAAAGATAGATCCGATGTATCCATCTTCATAATATCCACCCTCTGGGTCAAGACCATCATAGATTTCAATCAGTGCAAATGTCATTGGATTGTAAAATTCCATGGCTACATTAAGTGTGTCTAATGTTCCATCAGCCTTCAGTGGATAATGGAATGGATTTTTCACATCACCTGTTACTGTTTCAATGTATTTAACCCCACTCAACGTAACGTTGAAATGAGCTACATAAGGCACTGTAAAAGTATTCGTTCCATTCGATAGTTCAATGTATCCTTGTGCCTCAGTTACAGCAGTAACCCCTTGAGGAACTGTAATTGTAACTGCCAGCTCTTCCTCACCGTTCAGCGTGAATGAAGTCTTGTCTACAGCTACCGATACACCTGGAACCGTACGAGTTGGATTAACATTTACTGTGTAATCACCGCCACTACCGTTCAGTGCTTCAACTTTAATCGTTTTGGTAACTGTCTTTTCATCTGTTCTCAAAAAGTTACCGTAATTAATGCTACCGGTGATATTTTCTTTTTCGACAAGCGAGCCACTCTCTGTATACTGTGTTACATCCAGCACTTTAATCAGTGCAACGGGATCAATCGTATTTACAGCCTGAATACGACCTGCACCTTGATCAAACACATCAAATTGATTGGTATCGAGCACTTTACCATTGTTCATAAGTGCTACTTTGATATCAAATGGTGTCCAATCTGGATGTTTCTCAATCAACAGTGCAATAAGACCTGCTACGTGCGGTGTAGCCATACTTGTACCTGTTTTACGATCATAAGCTTGAGTGTAGTCTGCAGCAGGCTCGTCTTTGCCGTAAGCAGGAATTGTAGACAAGATACTTGTACCCGGAGCAACGATATCCGGCTTGATATCGAGAGTTACCTTCGCTGGGCCACGGGAACTGGATGAATTCATTTCATCGCCTGGTGTTTGATCACGTTCGAAATCACTAAAGCTTACTTCAATGGGTTGTCCCGCATCTAGTGCTGCCTTAATAACCTCTCCATCTTCCTTCGTCATACTCAGCGTCGGAATTAGCTCAAAATTATCACCCAGACTTACGCCGATTGGACCCGGAATATTGTTATATACAATAACAGCTACGGCTCCAGCCGCTTTAGCATTAGCGATCTTCTCAACAAATGCTAGCTCACCACGTTGGATCAAAGCCACTTTTCCTGTAAAATCCTTACCTTCAAACTCAGTCGGTTTACCAAGTCCTGCGAATTCCAACTTGTATTCATCAGTCAATACTGATTCAGGATCTGCTGACAGACTCCAGCCCATCAGATCTAAACGATAAACGGATTCTGTAACAGCCAGTGGAGCGATTTCCGTTTCAGTCGGTGCAATAACGGACTCCTCTTCTACTGGAGCAGCAGCTTTAGTAGAAGCTTCTTCTGTTGTAGAAGGCGAAACTGGTTGATCATTATTTTCTGTAACAACGTCTTCTTCGTTCGAAGCCTCGACATCAGCAGTTGCTTCTGTTTCACTTCCAACTTGCTCTGAATTAGTAGAAACTGTTTCGTCAGAAGTTATGGACTCCTCACTTGCTCCACCTTCTTCAGGAGCAGTCACGACCACTTCTTCCTCAGGGGTAGTTGTCTGCGTGTCTTGTTCTTGAACAACAGGCACTACTATTTCAGGCGCTGTTCCTAGTTCTGGAGACTGTTCTAACTCAGGTTGTTGCTCTGGTGAAGTTTCATCGCCCACATCACCAATTGAGAAATGAGTATTAGCTGTAATCAGCTGGCTAGGCCCAGTAGAGTTACCAACCGTAATAGCCATAGCGGATGCACCCGGAGATCCGAGTGTATAGCGATTCGGCCCATCGTTACCACTTGCCACTACCGCTGTAACACCAGAAAGCATTGCATTGTTAAGAGCTACAGATGTAACATAACTTGGGTCATTCGCTGAATTACCCAAAGAGAGGTTAATAACATCCATCCCATCTTTAACTGAACGGTCTATTCCTCCAAGTACCCAAGAGGTTTGTCCACTGCCGTAAGGCCCCAGAACACGATAAGCATAAATGTCCGCTTCTGGAGCAACGCCAACAATGCCATAATCTCCTGCTTCACGCGCTGCAATTGTACCCGCTACGTGCGTACCATGAGAAGTGTAATAAGCACTGCCATTAGCATTGAACTCAGGCTGTCCAGATGCTTTCCATTCTTGATAGGTCGCTTCATACGGATCACTATCGTTGTCTACAAAATCCCATCCACCCTTGTAAGCTTCTTGCAGGTTCGGATGTTCGTAATCGATCCCTGTATCAATCACGCCCACTTTGATGCCATTCCCCTTGTATCCCAAATCCCATACTTCAGGCGCACCAATAAAAGGAGCTGTGTCTTTCATATACGGATTTACTTCATCCGTTTCAGGGCCCAGTGTAACTTCCAGATCCGGATAAATACTGACTACACCAGGTATGCGAAGCAATTGTCCCAATTGGTTTCCCTTCACTTCAATGGCTACACCATTCAGGGCATATGCGTAATTTTCCAATACTTCATGTTTGATTTTTTTCTGAGTGAGGCTATGTACAAATGACTGTTGTTGCTGCTCGACTTGAGTCACAGCCTTTGTTTCCATAGAGGAGGTAAAAGATTTTCCTTCGAGGGTTGATTCACCTTGCGCTACAGCGACGGGTTTATCGGAAAGCTCAACGATGACTCGTGTATTCTCTCCGCCCAGACCTTCCAGGCTTTCATCCAAAAATGGATCTGCTGCAAGCCTAGCCTCTCGCCCTGCAAGAATATCCCTCCACTGTTTCGCTTCGGCCTTGCTTGGCATATTCTCAAGCAGAACAACTGAATCTGCGGGAGCGGCTCCAGCCGCTGGTAGAATAATAGAAAAAATCATAAGAACACTTAATAACATGGATATCAATCGTTTACTCAAGGCTATGCCCCTCCTTTATAATGTGAATACCTCACCAAATGATGGGTTCCTGCGCTAGCAAGCACTGCAATACCTGCGACAATTTCACCTTCCAATCTGCAAGAAGATTGACCCTTGGTAAATTATTCTACCAAAATACCACATTTTCCTTCTAAATAATAACAAAAATGATATAGAAATTACTTATATGGTTCTTATGTACCTAAAAAATATTAAAATTGCATTTTTTGTCGATTTAATTCTATGCCTGTAGAACCAACAAACAAATAGGATCAAAAACCTCTAACAAAAGAGGTATTTGATCCCTAGTCATCGTGAACTACCCTACATATATTGTTTTACTGCAAAAATTTCATTTCTTCATTTTAATTCACATAACAACTTAATTATCATTTTTTTAACTAATAGGTTTCACTGCTTCCACGCGTAAACGTTTATAATCAGCATAAATCGCGTCTTGTTTCCATAGCTTTGGCACAACAAGCTTACTTGTTTCAATGCAGATCTCATGTATCTGTTCTGAATGCAGCCCTTCAAAATAATCTCCGCCAAATTGGGCTAACCAGCCCTCGATTCCCTGTTCTCCATCTGACAGCTTAGTTGGTCGGTCATAATGATAGGACTGTCGCACCATAAATCCTTGTTTCTCCAAAAGCGAGCTATACTCTCCGATCGTTGGAAAGTACCACGGATTTCTAGCCGATGCATTCATACCTGTGCTGCGCTCTAACACCTCTTCCAGTACATGAATAATAATGTCAACATTCCCTTTCCCGCCAAACTCAGCCACGAAACGCCCTCCTGGCTTCAATGCATTCCATATGCTGCTGACTACAAGTTGGGGATTACGCATCCAATGTAGAGCGGCATTAGAGAAGATGGCATCAAAAAGCCTGTTTGTCTCAAAATGATGACCGTCCCCTTCCCTAAATTCAAGATGGGGATACTTGTCACGTGCACGCCGAATCATATCTGAGGATGCATCTATACCAACGGCCTCAACCTCGTACAAAGATATCTCATGTGTCAGATCTCCTGTTCCGCAGCCTAAATCTAATATATATTCACCCTTTTGAGGCTGTAACCACGAAATGAGATTTTTGCCGTACCCCGAAACAAAAGCCAGTTTATTGTCGTATTCATCTGCCTTCCATTGATTCAATGATTGCATCTATACCACCTTCGCTTTCATCGTTGATACAGTTCATTGTGGCACAAAACATCTTATCAATAAAATATATAAATGTTATATAATTGATAGTTTTAAACTATAACTTGCGAAGTAATCGTGCTAGAGAAGCCGATCTCCGACGAACCATCAGGGGTCTCATCCCTAGAACGCAAAAAAACTTCCCGAAGGAAGTCTTTTTCTTACGTCCCAGTAGGGATACTCTCCTTGCAGTCGAGACTGCGAAGTGGTGCTCTCGAAGCGAATGCTCCGACGAACCATCGGGGTTCTTATTCCTAGAACGCAAAAAGACTTCCCGAAGGAAGTCTTTTCTTACGTCCCAGGAGGGATTCGAACCCCCGACCGACGGCTTAGAAGGCCGTTGCTCTATCCTGCTGAGCTACTGAGACAAATATGTATTAAAAAATACCGCGTGATCTCTATTATACTCTCATTTCATTATTTTTCAATACTTTTATGAAATAATTAATAATTTTCATCATCAATGCTTCAAACACCTCGTTCAACTCCCTCCTGTCTCTACCACAAATAACACATATGCAATTCCTTCAGCGAATACGATGACAAAAAGCGGGCACGATGGATATCATACCCCAACATCTTATGAAAAAAGCTTTAGATCGATTTATGACTGAACCTGATGGGTAATCCATTGCATACATACTTATGAATGAAACGAATAAAGGAGAGATCTGCTATGAGACAGTTACTATCCGCATTATCCTATTTCAGTATTTTCTTTGCCCCTTTTCTGTTCCCGATCATTGTGTGGATTGTTGCACGTGACCGTTATATTGAAGGGCATGCCAAAAGAGCCTTATTTTCACACATCTTCCCCTTCATTGCTGCTATTCCTTTGATTTATTTTTTCGTGACTGCCCAGAACGTTGCTTCTGCTTTTGGATTTGTCATTCTGTTCTTTATTATTTATGGCTTGAGCTTTGTGTACAATGTGTTCAAAGGAATCCAAGTACTGCGCGAATATGCCTAAGCCACTTTGCCATATGGCTGGTAGCTATAAAGAAAAACCCGCTTAATGGTATTATCCCCTTTAAGTAGACACTTAAAAAAACCTTCATGTTATCATGAGGGTTCAAGTGAGACTTGGAGGGGATATTTTTTTATGGCG
>NZ_JAUSTI010000026.1 GCF_030812775.1 Paenibacillus tundrae | reverse complement strand
GCCATAAAAAAATATCCCCTCCAAGTCTCACTTGAACCCTCATGATAACATGAAGGTTTTTTTAAGTGTCTACTTAAAGGGGATAATACCAATAGATGCAGGGCTTTTATTTGTAGATGTCGCTTCCAACAAAGGAAATTTCCAACTCACAAATAAAAATTTAGAATTTAGTCTCAATCTCTTTAGCGATCTCCGCATAGATTGTACCAATGTTTGTATCCGCTTTATATACAGATGGTGAGAAGTCTGGCTCAGAGATATGGTTATCTGGTGCTCCAAGTGGAATCTGAGCAAGTAGACGTGTATGCAAGCTTTCAGCAAGCTGTCCACCGCCTCCACGACCAAACACATAGTCCTTTTCTCCACAACTTCCGCATTCATAATACGCCATATTCTCGACGACACCAAGCAGCTCGTGTTCGGTCTGAATAGCCATTGCTCCTGCGCGTGCCGCAACAAAAGCAGCTGTTGCATGTGGCGTTGTGACGATGATCTCTTTGCTATGGGGTATCATCTGATGTACATCCAACGCAACGTCACCTGTCCCTGGAGGTAAATCAAGCAGCATGTAATCGAGTTCTCCCCAATTCACATCGGTAAAGAATTGACGAAGCATACGACCTAACATAGGGCCACGCCAGATCACAGGATTGTTCTCACGGATAAAGAATCCCATCGACATAACTTTAACACCGAATCGTTCTACCGGTTGAATAACCCCATCTTCTACTACAGGATATTCTTCAATCCCCATCATGTCCGGCACACTGAAGCCATATATATCAGCATCAATTAAGCCGACCTTTTTACCTTGACGCGCCAGAGCAACTGCTAAGTTCACTGTCACAGTGGATTTACCAACGCCACCCTTACCACTTGCAATTGCAATGTAACGTACACCAGATTCAGGGCTCAACAATTCGTGTCCACCTAAACCTGCTGCGTGACCTTTGACGAGAACTTCTTCGTCACTTGGGTCTTGTTGAATATCACCTTCTGAAAGGTTCTGACGTTCATGCTCAGACGCTGCCCTAAAGCGAATATGTACATCCTCTATTCCATGCTGGGACAAAAGATTACGTGCAGCATCACTTAGAGCTGTTGTATCCTCAGGTTGGTTGTCCAACGTCACGAGAGTAATGGCTACATGATGTTCTTTCACCATAACATCGCGAACCCACTGCAGTTCGGTCAGACTAACTCCCAATTGTGGTTCTTGTAGTGGTTGCAATAGTTCAAGTATCTGTTCTTTTGATAACATCAGACAGCACCTCAGCTTTATCTATTGGCATGTATTAGGTATGCTGTATCAATTATATCATTACG
This sequence comes from Paenibacillus tundrae, assembly GCF_030812775.1. Classification (GTDB taxonomy): domain Bacteria; phylum Bacillota; class Bacilli; order Paenibacillales; family Paenibacillaceae; genus Paenibacillus; species Paenibacillus tundrae_A. The sequence goes on along the minus strand of NZ_JAUSTI010000026.1, from coordinate 58,734 downwards.
AGTCTAATTGTGACTAACTTTTAGGGCGTTCTCCAGAGGAATATCGCAGAATCCCGTTATAGATGGAGGCTGCAACCTTGCGCTGATACGTTTCATCTGCAAGCATTCGCGCCTCTTCTGGATGAGAGAGGAAGCCTACTTCCACTAGAGCAGACGGTATCTTTAATGCCTGAAGTAAGTACACCGTATTTACCGTTTTAGCAATGCGATCTGTATTTTCCAGATTCCTTATCATCTCTTGCTGAAGCAGATTTGCTAACCCTTCATTGTCAACATGGTTTGGTGTATAAAATACCTGTGCCCCGCTCCAGCGGTTAGAAGGAACACTATTCATATGAATGCTAATAAACAAATCTGCTTGCTTGTCCTCAATCCGTCTAACTCGTTGTTTCAGATCTTCTGTTTTACGTTTGGAGTAACCTCTTGTATCCGCTTCTGCAAGATCCGTGTCGATCTCTCGTGTCATAACGACCAATGCACCTGCTTGTTGTAAGTAGTCCCGCACATATAAGGCGATGGAAAGATTAATGTCTTTTTCGATTACCCCCTGCTTACTCACAGCTCCCCCATCTGGGCCACCATGTCCGGCATCAATTGCGATAACTTTGCCAGCAAGAGGCAAGCTCCAATATCCAGAAGTCTTGGATGAAGGAATCTCATACGTAGCCACACCCACTAACATTGCTAACAAACAAAGACTCAGCAGCACTCTCTTCACTGTACGTAGACGTATCCATACTACAAAATGCTTTCCCCTATTTTTACGCATAAAAAAACCACCTCGCCCCTATAAATGACTCTAATCATCTATATGGGACAAGATGGACAAATATAACCTTTAGGACTGGACTTGCTCAGCCATTCCCTCAATCAGTACCTCAGCTACCTCTGGACGTGTAAACTCAGGTGGTGGACATTCTCCATTGCGAAGCAATCCACGTACCTTAGTTCCAGACAACGTCATATGATGCTCTTTACCATGTGGACAAGTTTTACTGGATGCCATATTACCACATTTGGTACAAAAGAAGCTATGCTCGAAGAACAGCGGCGTAATGTCCAATTCTTCAGCTGTGAAGTTAGAGAAGATTTCTTGAGCTTCATAGGTACCGTAATAATCACCCACACCAGCATGATCACGACCAACAATAAAATGAGTACAACCGTAATTTTTACGCACCATAGCATGGAAAATTGCTTCACGTGGGCCTGCATATCTCATGGCCGCTGGAAACACACCTAGAAGTGCACGATCGGCCGGATAATAGTTCTCCAGCAACACCAAGTAGCTCTTCATGCGCACATTAGCTGGAACGTCATCAGACTTCGTTTCACCTACCAGCGGATTAAGGAACAAGGCATCTACGATCTCCATCGCGCTTTTCTGAATGTACTCATGTGCACGGTGAACTGGATTACGAGTTTGAAAGCCAACTACTGTTCTCCAGCCTTTCTCCTGAAAAGTTTTTCTGGTCTCAGCTGGATCGAAGTAAAATTGCTCAAACCTCGCTGGTTTAGGACGATTTAACACTTGAATTGGACCTCCCACATACGTTGCAGGTCGCTCCAGCAATTTTTTCACACCAGGATGCTCAGGATCATCTGTTTTGAACACTTGACGTGCTTCTTCGCCCTGATCCACCTTGTAAACACTCTGGACTTCCAGCAAGCCATAAGTGATTCCATCGTCTTGCCCCACCAAAGCCACCTTCTGTCCAATCTGGAGCTCAGCAGCCTGCTGATCGTCTACAGCAAGCGTGATCGGGATACTCCATACCGTACCATCTGCCAACCGCATACGTGATACAACAGAGAGATAATCCTCCTCATTCAAGAAACCCGTCAGTGGAGAAAATGCACCCACACCAATCAGATCCAGGTCAGAGATCGTCCATGTGTTAATACGCAGTGAAGGTAGAGCCTCACTTTCCCGCAGTAGTTGTTCCCGTTCTTCTCCTTGTACGACACGCTGTACTAGCGTACCTCCATGAGGCAGAATTGAAGTCATCTTGTCAGCTCCCTATTCAATATTAATTACAACAATGAAAAAGTATCACAGAAGTCAATTACTGGTTTGGTTACGGAAACCTCAAGGTTTGTTAATATCGAGCCATATGCTTATATAATTGTACCATTTATTGGTTATGCTTGTTTCTTACAATATGAAAATTATTTGTGCAGTCCACACTCAGTCTTGTCATTGCCCGACCAGCGTCCCGCACGCGGATCTTCTCCAGGCATGACTTGACGTGTGCAATACTCGCATCCGATACTCGGATAATTCTGATCATGTAGTGGGTTGTAAACGACGTTGTTTGCACGAATGTAGTCCCAGACATCTTCGGAAGTCCAGTGAGCAATCGGATTGAATTTCATAAGACCGAATTTTGCATCATACTCCACTTTCTTGGAGTTAGCACGAGTTGGTGCTTGATCTCGACGTATGCCTGTAATCCAAGCATCATACTGAGATAGTATACGTGTCAGAGGTTCTACCTTACGGATATTACAACAAGCATTAGGATCCGATTTCCACAACTCTGCTCCATGCACTGCCTCTTGCTCTTCAGGCGTAATTTTAGGTGATACGCGCACAAAATCTAAATTGTACTTTTCTTGCATAAGGTCCCGAGTTTCATACGTTTCTTTAAAATGAAAGTCCGTGTCCAAGTAGAACACATCCGTAGATGGACTAATCTTTTGCAGCATATCTACTAACACAACATCCTCCGCACCAAAGCTGCATGCAAATGTAATGTTGGGAAATGTGTCAACCGCATAACGAATAATATCTTCTGGGCTAGCAGATTCTAATTCCTCAGCTTTTGTCCGGGCAAGCTCCTCTTTTTCAAGCAAGTTCATTTTGTATTTCCCCCAATCAACAATTGTAAATCTAAAACCGACTAATCTAATATGAATTATGTTTAGTATAAATCTTTCTTAGGGGATGTCAATGCCTGCCATATGGTAAAAAAGAGCATACTTTGCTTCACTTTGACGTTATAAATGAGCCATCAATTAGTGATTCAGTTACCCTCTATCCCTGCTAAAAGGAATAGATGTGAATCAATACAGCGCACACTAAGCCAGTACATCACTTATGGTGATCGCCAGCAATCCTTTGCCCCTACTGGGTTTACAGACATTATAAGAGTGAAGATTATGCAGCTCTTTATGCCTATATTGTCTAACTGTAGTGGCAGATAAGTGCGCTTATACCTAGAACTTAGATCAGGGATTACTCAGAGATATGTAAGCGAGTTTTATTGAAACTATAAGAAAGACTGATGGATTGTTAGGCCGCTTCACTAGGTTATTGTGCTTATGAATTGAGATATTAAATACCTCAAGTTTTTCGTATGATCTAATCTGTCCGAAGGAATAGGTTCAGAACCAATAGGTTCAGAAGGAAATGAGACTCTATAATGAGCTATGTAGTTTCTATTCGTGTTCAGGGAAGGAAACAAGATGTGAAAGGTGTAAGAGGATAATTAAAAAACGAGACAGAGCTCAATTGTGAGAACCTGTACATTTGTCCTCAAGCCTCGAGGGAATGAAACAACCTGCATCAGAGAGTATTGGATCCGCATAGGCAGGCAGGGTGGTCATTTTAGATACAAAAAACCCCTGGCCAAGGCCAGAGGCTTGTAATACATATTAACGTTTGGAGAACTGAGGAGCGCGACGAGCGGCTTTGAGACCGTATTTTTTACGTTCTTTCATCCGTGGGTCACGAGTCAGGAATCCTGCTTTTTTCAGGGATGCACGGTACTCAGGATCTGCTTTCAACAGAGCACGAGAGATACCGTGACGGATAGCGCCGGCTTGACCGGAGATTCCGCCACCATGAGCGATAACCAAAACGTCATAGTTGCTGAGCGTTTCTGTCAAAGTCAGTGGTTGTTTTACGATCAGTTTGAGTGTTTCCAAACCGAAGTATTCATTAATATCACGTTTATTGATGACAATGCGTCCTTCACCCGGTACAAGGCGAACACGTGCTACCGAATGTTTACGACGACCTGTCCCATAGTATTGTACTTGTGCCATGAAACTGTCCTCCTTTTAATTAGCCGCGAAGTTCGTAAACTTCTGGTTTTTGTGCTGCATGTGGATGCTCAGTGCCTCTGTACGCTTTAAGTCTCAGCTTCATTTTCTCGCCCATGCGAGTTTTTGGAAGCATACCGCGAACAGCCAGTTCCAACATACGCTCAGGTTTGTTTTTAACCATCTCTTCAGCAGTAGTTACTTTCAAACCACCTGGGTGCATCGAGTGACGGTAGTATTTCTTACCTTGCATTTTTTTACCAGTCAATACGATTTTCTCAGCATTGATGATAACAACGAAATCGCCAGTGTCCACATGTGGAGTGAATTGTGGCTTATGTTTGCCGCGGATCAAAGCAGCTGCTTCGCTCGCCAAACGTCCGAGGGTTTTGCCTTCAGCATCAATGATGTGCCATTGGCGCTCAACTTCGTTAGGCTTCGCCATGTACGTAGTACGCATGAAAAGTTCCTCCTTAAAATGTTCAAAATCATCATTTTCATTTATCTTCGTTCATTAAGTTATAACTTTAGGTGTTGATGGATTAGTTGTTGCGATGTGAACCTCTTAATTGGGGCTGTGGGAAAGCCATTAAGAAAACACAACTTTTATATTACATGATAGGAGATTAAATCGCAAGTGTTAATTAAGCTTTTTACTCACCAAATTTAATCTTTTTTGTATTCAAGATCCCAGAGCATTAAACCACAGCTAACTGCAGTTGGTCCTGCAGCAGATCGATTACATGCAGCAATCATATTCGGTACATCAGAGGCTTTCCGTTTGCCCTCTCCGATCTCCAGCAGTGTACCTACAATGATACGAACCATATGCTGCAAGAAGCCGTTACCACTCACATAAATGTGAATGACACCTTGATCGCGCGGATGATCCCTACACATTGAACGGTCTACTTCCATCCATGCTTCGTATACCGAACGTACATGATTCTCTTTCTGAGACTTGCGTGAAGCAAAGGAAGTGAAATCATACGTACCTATAAAGTGACGCAGTCCCTCCTCCATGGCCGCAGTGTCCAGTTTGGCATGGTGATGATATTGCAGTCGTCTGTTGAAAACATCCGGAAATTGATTCGCATTAACAGTGTACCGATACGTTTTCTTTTTCGCTGCATAGCGAGAATGAAAATCCGCTGGCACTTCCAATGCATCAATAACGACAATATCCGATGGTAATCTGGAGTTGAGTGCAATACACCAACGCTCAATTGGAATCTGGGACGCTGTAGGAAAATTGAAGATTTGTCTGCGGGCGTGAACGCCTGCATCCGTTCGGCCTGAACCCGTAATTTTAACTGTCTCACCGGTTAATGCACGAATAGCATCTTCAAGATGGTCCTGAATGGTATTACCTCCCGGCTGTACTTGAAAGCCGTAATAGGCTGTTCCATCGTAAGTTACCGTCATACATAAGTTGCGCATCATAACCACACCTTTGTTCCATACTATACATATGCCTATCCCGAACAGCAAAAGAAGCCCCTTACGGAGCTTCAATTACAGCACGAATTCCGAATGAAGAGAAAAAAAGGGTTAACCCAGAATCGTTGACTCTGTCCCCTTTCCTCATCTCATCTGTTCTACGCGCGGTCTACCAGTTCCAAGTAAACCATTGGCGCTGCGTCACCACGACGAGGTCCCAGTTTCAGGATACGAGTGTATCCACCTGGACGCTCAGCGTAACGACCGGACAATTCGCTAAACAGTTTTTGGATTGCATCTTGCTCACCATCGATAGTTTCACGGCGAACATAAGCTGCCACTTGGCGACGGGCGTGAAGATCTCCCTTTTTCGCTTTAGTGATCAGTTTTTCAGCAATAGAGCGAACCTCTTTTGCTTTCGCTTCAGTTGTCTGAATGCGTTCATATAAGAACAGGTCGGTTACCAGGTCACGGAACAAAGCTTTACGCGCGCTGGAATTACGGCCCAACTTTTGGTATGCCATTGTTTTCCCTCCTTCACTTCAAGCACTCGGCTGTCTATTCTTCTGTACGGAGTCCCAAACCAAGCTCTTCAAGCTTCTCTTGAACTTCTTCCAAAGACTTACGTCCGAGGTTACGGACTTTCATCATGTCTTCTTCAGTTTTCGTAGTCAGCTCTTGTACGGTATTAATACCAGCACGTTTGAGGCAGTTGTAGGAACGAACAGAGAGATCCAGCTCTTCGATCGTCATTTCGAGTACTTTTTCTTTTTTGTCTTCTTCTTTTTCGACCATGATCTCTGCATCTTTCGCTTCGTCTGTAAGACCCACGAAGAGCATCAAGTGCTCGGTCAAAATTTTAGCGCCGAGGCTTACAGCCTCTTCAGGACGAATACTTCCGTCAGTCCAAACTTCCAACGTGAGCTTGTCATAGTTGGTCACTTGGCCGACACGCGTATTTTCCACAGCGTAGTTTACGCGGCTGATCGGGGTGAAGATGGAATCGACAGGGATGACGCCGATCGGCTGGTCATCGCGTTTATTCCGATCTGCCTGGACGTAGCCGCGACCGCGATTGGCAAAAATACGCATGTGAAGTCTCGAACCTGGTCCGAGCGTAGCAATGTGAAGATCCGGATTAAGGATTTCCACATCGGAGTCAGCACGGATATCTCCTGCCGTAATTGCTCCTTCGCCTTCAGCATCAATCTCGAGAACTTTCTCCTCGTCGGAATGAATCTTAAGCGACAAAGCTTTCAGGTTAAGAATAATCTCCGTTACATCTTCCATTACGCCAGGAACTGTAGCAAATTCATGCAGAACGCCATCGATTTGAACCGAAGACACTGCCGCACCCGGCAGTGAGGAAAGCAAGATTCGGCGAAGCGAGTTTCCAAGCGTCGTACCATATCCACGTTCCAGCGGTTCTACTACGAATTTCCCATAGGTGCCATCATCGTTGACGTCTACCGTCTCAATTTTCGGCTTTTCGATTTCAATCACTGCAATACCCCTCCTTCAAAACGTCGGTCCTCTATGAAACATTTACCTTCTCTTGCGAAAACATGCAGTACTATGCCTAAACAACCATTATTAGCAGATTGTGCCGGAAGTATACCACACGCAGGGGCAAATCTCATTAGACACGACGACGTTTTGGAGGACGGCATCCGTTATGCGGGACTGGAGTTACGTCTTTGATCAGGTTAACTTCAAGACCAGCAGCTTGCAAAGAGCGGATCGCTGCTTCACGGCCTGCGCCTGGTCCTTTAACCATAACCTCAACGGCTTTCATCCCATGTTCCATTGCAGCTTTGGCAGCAGTCTCAGCAGCCATTTGTGCAGCAAACGGAGTCGATTTACGGGAACCTCTGAATCCGAGGCCGCCGGAGCTTGCCCACGAAATTGCGTTTCCGTGAGGATCCGTAATAGTAACGATAGTGTTATTGAAAGTGGAACGGATATGTGCCACGCCAGATTCAATATTTTTACGGTCACGACGTTTAGTACGTACGACTTTTTTCGGTTTAGCCATTTTCTCTTATCCCCCCTTATTATTTCTTCTTGTTCGCTACTGTACGACGAGGACCTTTACGAGTACGAGCATTCGTTTTCGTACGTTGTCCACGAACAGGCAGACCACGACGATGACGAACTCCACGGTAACAACCGATCTCCGTCAAACGTTTAATATTCAAAGAGATTTCACGACGCAGGTCACCTTCAACTTTGACCTCTTTGTCGATACTTTCACGCAATTTGCTGACTTCATCTTCCGTCAAATCACGAACACGAGTGTTCTGATCGATGCCTGTAGAGCTCAGAATTTTCTGGGAAGTCGTTTTACCGATTCCGAAAATATAAGTCAAGGCGATCTCAACGCGCTTATCACGTGGCAAATCCACACCAGCTATACGTGCCATTTTACGCTACACCCCCTTCATTAACCTTGTTTTTGTTTGTGTTTCGGATTTTCACAGATAACCATTACATTCCCTTTGCGGCGAATGACTTTGCATTTTTCGCAAATCGGCTTGACCGAAGGTCTTACCTTCATGTGAATTACCTCCTCAAAGTTCTGCTTAGCAAAACTCTCTTCGTAAGCATTGACCTTGTTCTACTATTGTAAAACCGGCTTCGAAGCTTTCGCAAGTTTTGCCGGGCAAAACCCGCTTCATAAGCTTCACAGTTCATTGCAACTGTCTACTACTATTTACGGTAAGTTATACGACCTTTTGTTAGATCATAAGGCGATAACTGAACAACTACTTTGTCTCCAGTCAGGATACGGATAAAGTGCATCCGCAACTTTCCGGAAACGTGAGCGAGAATTTGATGACCGTTCTCAAGCTCAACCTTGAACGTTGCATTCGGTAGCGGTTCGAGAACCGTACCTTCCACTTCAATGACATCTTCCTTAGCCATTAGTCAGTCTCCTTTCTCTTCAGCTTGAATGTTGGTGGATTCCAGAAACGAATGCACCGCATAGCGGAGCTTTCCGTTTGTCACCCGACCACTCTCGTTTAAACTGTTTACGACCTCGCTGCTAATCATCGGTTGGAGCTCAAGATGAAGAATGTTCTTCTTCTTGGGTTGATCAAACTTACGTTTGTCTCCATCCGCAATATATACGAACCTCGCGTCCGCTATAGCAACAATTACTGCGGCTTGGTCCGCATTGCGGCCTTTACGGATCTTCACAAGTTGACCGAGCTGCGGATTAGACTGATTATTCATGCCTTATCACCTACGCATTCAGTTTTGTGAAAATTTCCATGCCATCTGGTGTAACTGCTACGGTGTGTTCAAAGTGGGCACATAACGATCCATCAACAGTTACGACAGTCCAGTTATCTTCCAACGTTTTTACATACCGTCTACCTACGTTAACCATCGGCTCTATGGCCAGCACCATGCCCGCTTTGAGCCGTGGTCCTCGATCAGGAAGACCATAGTTCGGAATCTGTGGCTCCTCATGCAGATTGGCTCCTATGCCGTGACCGACATATTCACGTACTACCGAAAAACCAGCATCCTCAATATATTTCTGAATCGCATGAGATATTGTAAACAAGCGAACGTCAGGTTTCACTTGCGCCAGACCTGCGTACAATGAAGCCTCCGTAACGTCTAGGAGACGACGGGCTTCTTCAGAAATACGGCCAACTGGATAAGTCCAGGCTGAATCTCCGTGATACCCTTGGTACTGCGCGCCGATGTCAAACGTAACAATATCGCCCTCGTTCAACTTGCGTTTGCCGGGAAATCCATGCACCAACTCTTCATTCACTGAAGCGCACACACTGGCAGGGAAACCGTTATAACCTTTGAAAGACGGCACAGCTCCTTGACTGCGGATAAATTGTTCGGCCATATGGTCAAGTTCTCCAGTCGTAATACCGGGTGAGATATGTTCTGCTAAGAGGCGATGAGTTTCCGCTACGATTCTCCCTGCTTCTCGCATCAAACCCAGTTCCGTTTCTGACTTACCAATGATCATTCAATTAACCTCTCAGTAAGGACACGATTTGTTGAGAAACTTGATCGATATCCTGCTCTCCATCCATTTGACGAAGAAGAGCTTTGTTCTCATAAAACGTGAGGAGTGGTGCTGTTTTGTTGATATACTCGTCCAGACGCGTGCCTACGCTCTCTTCATTATCATCAGAGCGTTGGTACAACTCTCCGCCGCATTTATCACAAATACCTTCCTGCTTAGGCGGATTGAATACGACATGATACGTGGCTCCACAGTTTTTACAAAGCCGACGACCCGTTAAACGAGCCAACAGTTTGTTGCGATCCACTTTCAGGTTAATCACATGATCAAGACCTGAATTCAGTCGATCCAGAATGCCATCGAGCGCTTCTGCTTGAGACAAGGTTCTTGGAAAACCATCCAAGAGAAACCCTTCTCTGCAGTCCTGCTGCTGCAATCGTTCTTCAACGATGCCGATTGTAACATCATCTGGTACAAGCAATCCTTGATCCATATATTCCTTGGCTTTCAAACCAATGGGAGTTCCCTGTTTGATCGCAAGGCGAAATGCATCGCCTGTTGAAATATGGGGAATACCGAACTCTTTCACGATGACTTCTGCTTGCGTTCCTTTTCCTGCCCCCGGAGGGCCCATGAATAGGATGTTCACGTTATGTCACTCCCTCCAAGACTACCCTACATCAACAAACAGCACAATAGGTGCCGGCAAGTAAATCTTCACTCGACCGGTACCTATTGCCTATTTATTGATAAAACCTTTGTAGTGGCGTTTGATCAATTGGCTTTCGATTTGCTTCATCGTATCCAGCGCAACACCGATAACGATCAGGAGGGATGTTCCTCCAATTTGCGCTGATTGAGGCAAACCAGAAAGTGCCCCTAAGAATACAGGCAGAACGGAAATGACTGCCAAGAAGATGGCTCCGGCCATTGTCAAACGAGTCATGACACGGGTCAGATATTTCTCGGTTGCTTTACCCGGGCGGATGCCTGGGATGTAACCGCCGTTCTTTTTCATATTATCAGCCATCTGCTGAGGATTCATCTGTACGAAAGTATAGAAGAATGTGAAACCGAAGATCATCACGACATACAACAACATACCAAGAGGTTTGTGTGTAGTCAGATTCTGACCGATCCACTGTGCCCATACGCGATCTGCCCAGAAGTTGGCGATAATCGTTGGGAACATCAACAGCGATGATGCGAAGATGACAGGGATAACACCTGCTGCATTAATTTTCAGCGGGATGTGTGTATTCTGTCCACCGTACATTTTGTTACCTACGACACGTTTAGCGTACTGTACAGGAATTTTCCGAATCGCCTGCTGAATGTAAATGACACCAATGATGATCAGCACAATTACAATTGCGATGATTACACCCTTGAGAATGTTCATGAACAATTGATCAGGTTGGATAAAGTCGGATTCGATCGTTTGTTTGATAATGTTAGGCACCGTTGATAGGATACCCGCGAAGATCAAAATCGAAATCCCGTTTCCTATGCCCTTCTCGGTGATCTGCTCACCAAGCCACATCAGGAATGAAGTACCGGCCGTAAGTACAATCGCAATCAAGATATAATCTGCAAAAGTTGCATTAGGAATCATGTCAGTATTGTACAAGCGATTGAATCCGATCGACGTACCAAACGCTTGAACCAATGCCAACCCTACCGTTAAGTAACGGGTCAACTGTGCAGATTTCTTCTTACCTTGTTCACCTTGCTTTGCCCACTCCGCTAATTTAGGTATAACGTCCATGGAAAGCAACTGTACTATGATAGACGCAGTGATGTAAGGTACGATTCCGAGTGCAAATATCGAGAACTGGAACAGTGCTCCACCCGAAAACGTATTGAGAAGTCCAAAAACTTCTTTACCCGCAGAATTTGTCGCTTCGAACACATCTTTGTTGACACCGGGAACGGGAACAAAGGAGCCGATGCGGTAAATGATCAGTACAAAAAGGGTAAATAATACCCTTTTGCGCAGATCCTCAACCCGCCAGATATTCTTTAGGGTCTTGAACATTAAATCACCTCGGTTGTACCGCCGGCAGCTTCAATTTTCTCCACCGCAGATTGAGAAAACTTATTAGCTTTAACAGTCAGCTTCACAGTGACTTCACCGTTACCCAGGATTTTGATTCCGGATTTAGCGTTTTTAACTACGCCGTTCGTCATCAAGAATTCTGGAGTTACTTCAGTACCCGCTGCAAAACTGTTCAGGTCTTCAATATTCACAACTGCAAATTCTTTGCGAGTTGGGTTTACGAAACCACGTTTTGGCAATCGACGATACAATGGATTTTGTCCACCTTCGAAGCCTGGACGAACACCACCGCCAGAGCGAGAGTTTTGTCCTTTGTGACCGCGACCTGATGTTTTACCTGTACCACTACTTGGACCGCGACCAACACGCTTACGCTCTTTACGAGATCCAGGAGATGGAGAAAGCTCATGTAACTTCATCGTTCGTTGCACCTCCTTAAAGATTTGTGGGATTAACCCGTTATTAAGCTTCTACTTCTTTTACAGCTACCAAGTGGCTTACTTTGTTAATCATACCACGGATGGCAGGATTATCGTTTTGAACCACTTTGCTGTTGATTTTGCGCAATCCCAATGTTTTCACAGTTGTTCTTTGCGTCTCCGGACGTCCGATCAAGCTACGGACGAGGGTAATTTCTAATTTAGCCATGAGAATTCCCTCCTAACCCAGAAGCTCTTCGACGGATTTTCCGCGCAGTTTAGCCACGTCTTCAGCACGCTTCAAACGGGACAAACCTTCCAAAGTCGCATTGACCATGTTCATGGAATTCGAAGAACCCAGAGATTTTGTCAAAATGTCACCCACACCAGCAAGTTCGAGAACCGCACGTACAGGACCACCAGCGATAACACCAGTACCTTCAGATGCTGGTTTCAACAGCACGCGTCCTGCGCCGAACTTACCTGTTACCAAGTGAGGAATCGATGTTCCTACGAGTGGAACGTGTACAAGGTTTTTCTTAGCGTCTTCAATACCTTTGCGAATTGCATCAGGTACTTCGCCCGCTTTACCGATACCAGCTCCAACCCAGCCGTTGCCGTCGCCGACTACAACTAGTGCGCTAAAGCTGAAACGGCGTCCGCCTTTTACTACTTTAGCTACGCGATTAATATTTACAACTCTTTCAGTCAGTTCCAAAGTATTCGGATCTACACGCAAGTCGTTAACCTCCTTTTGAAAAATATCTTAAAACTCAAGTCCTGCTTCACGAGCCGCTTCAGCCAATGCTGCGATACGACCATGGTACAGATAACCACTACGGTCAAATACGATGTTGGAAACACCTTTGTCTTTCGCACGTTTAGCAACGAGTTCGCCAACTTTACGAGCTGATTCAACAGATGCACCATTTTGAATGCCGCTGCTCAATTCTTTGTCTACGGTAGACGCGGAAGCGATTGTTACACCAGCTACATCATCGATGATTTGAGCATACATATGTTTACCAGAACGGAATACGTTCAAACGTGGACGTGCTGCCGTTCCTTGGATTTTCTTACGAACACGAAGGTGTCTTTTCAGACGAGCCTTATTTTTATCTGGTTTCGTAATCATCTCAGGGATTCACTCCTTTCAGGTTACCTCGCTGGCTTCAAAGCAGAAGCCACGGGGTATATTAGAAACACACGAAGCAAGCAAGCCGAAAGCCGCGCAAAGGCGGTAAGAGAAATCTTATTTCTTCTTACCGGCTTTACCTTCCTTACGGATGATACGCTCGCCTTCATATTTAATACCTTTACCTTTGTATGGCTCAGGTTCACGAACGGAACGGATTTTAGCAGCGTAAGCTCCTACGCGCTCTTTGTCGATTCCGCGAACGATGATTTTCGTATTCGAAGGAACTTCGAATTCGATTCCCGCTTCCGGTGTAATTTCAACCGGGTGAGAGTATCCAACGTTCAGAACGATTTTATCTCCGGATTTGCTTGCACGATATCCGACCCCAACCAGCTCCAGAGATTTTGCGAATCCTTCAGTAACGCCGCTCACCATGTTGTTTACAACGCTACGCGTTGTGCCGTGCAAAGAACGGTGAGTTTTGTTATCGGAAGGACGCACAACTGTAATTTCGTTGTTCTCAACTGTTACCTTCATATCTTTATGAAGTTCACGAGTCAGAGTTCCTTTTGGTCCTTTTACCGTAATAACGGTGTTGTCCAGTGTGATGTCCACACCACTTGGTACTGTAATTGGTTTGCGACCAATACGAGACATATGTTGCACCTCCTATCTTGTGACGTTATATTACCAAACGTAGCAGACTACTTCGCCGCCGGATTTTGATTGACGAGCTTCTTTGTCCGTCATGATACCTTTGGATGTTGAGATGATCGCGATTCCCAGGCCACCAAGTACACGAGGTACTTCGTTGCTTTTCGTGTAAACACGAAGACCAGGTTTACTGATTCTTTTCAGACCAGTGATAACGCGCTCGTTATTTTGACCGTATTTCAGGAAAACACGGATAATCCCTTGTTTGTTATCATCGATAACTTCAGCATCACGGATGAAACCTTCACGCTTCAGAATATCGGCGATTTGTTTTTTCATTGTCGAAGCAGGCATTTCTACTGTTTCGTGGCGAACAGTGTTCGCGTTACGAATACGAGTAAGCATATCTGCAATTGGATCAGACATAGTCATTGTGAGTTAACCTCCTTCCCGTTCAGGACTTTTTACCAGCTTGCTTTTTTCACGCCAGGGATCTGGCCTTTATAAGCTAATTCACGGAAGCAAATTCTGCAAATTTTGAACTTCTGCAGTACCGAATGTGGACGTCCGCAACGCTCACAGCGTGTATAAGCACGTACTTTAAACTTTGGTGTACGTTGTTGTTTAACTTTCATCGAAGTTTTTGCCACTTAGCCTGACACCTCCTAAATAATTTCGGAGAAAAGGGAGTCTTTCCAGACACCCGGAAACGTTATGCCAACATTATTTAACGAAAGGCATTCCCAGTTGCGTGAGCAACTCACGGGACTCTTCGTCTGTTTTCGCCGTTGTTACGATGACAATATCCATACCGCGGACTTTGTCTACTTTATCATATTCGATCTCTGGGAAGATCAATTGCTCTTTAAGACCCAGTGTATAGTTACCACGACCATCAAAAGCTTTGCTTGAAACACCGCGGAAGTCGCGGACACGTGGAAGTGTTACGTTAAGCAATTTATCGAGGAAGTAATACATACGCTCGCCGCGCAATGTCACTTTCACACCGATAGGCATGTTCTCACGCAGTTTGAAACCTGCGATAGATTTTTTAGCACGAGTGATTACAGGTTTTTGACCTGCGATCAGTTGCAAATCGTTTACTGCGGAATCCAACACTTTGGAGTTTTGGACAGCGTCGCCCACACCCATGTTGATAACGATTTTCTCGATTTTCGGCACTTGCATTACCGTTGTATAGTTAAACTTCTGCATCAAAGCAGGAGCGATTTCTTGCAGGTAACGTTCTTTCATTCTTGATGCCATGAATCATAGCCCTCCTTTCTCATTCGGTTCAATTAGTCGATAATTTCTCCGGAACGTTTAGCAACGCGCACTTTCTTTCCGTTATCCAACACTTTGTAACCAACACGGGTTACATTTCCGCTCTTCGGATCGATGTGCATTACGTTTGAAACGTGAATCGGAGCTTCCTTCTCGATAATGCCGCCTTGCGGATTTTGCTGGTTAGGCTTCTGGTGTTTTTTCACCATGTTAACACCTTCCACAAGGACGCGGTTCTCACGAGGATAAGCAGCGATGACACGGCCTTTTTTACCTTTGTCTTTACCGCTGATCACCATAACCGTATCTTCCTTTTTAACGTGAAGTTTGTTGTTATGGGATTCCAGAACTTTTTTCACTCTTGGCATTTCGTACACCTCCTGTTTCTAACATCACGAGATTAAGCTTTAGATAACTTCTGGAGCCAAGGAAACGATTTTCATGAAATCTTTGTCGCGAAGTTCACGAGCAACAGGTCCGAAAATACGTGTTCCACGAGGGCTTCTGTCGTCTTTGACAACAACCGCTGCATTTTCATCAAAACCGATGTAGGAACCGTCTTTACGACGTATAGAACGTTTAGTACGAACGACAACCGCTCTAACTACATCACCTTTTTTGACAACGCCGCCTGGTGTTGCTTGTTTTACAGAACAAACGATCAAGTCACCGATTTGAGCTGTACGACGTCCAGTACCGCCTAGTACGCGGATACACATCAATTCCTTCGCGCCGGAGTTGTCAGCTACAGTCAAACGTGTAAATGGTTGGATCATTTAGAATTCCTCCTTTCAGCTATGCTGTATATGCATTAGATGATAACCGCTTTTTCTACGACTTCAGTAAGTCTCCAGCGTTTATCTTTCGAAAGCGGACGAGTCTCCATGATTTTCACCGTGTCACCGATTTTCGCAGTGTTTTCTTCGTCATGCGCTTTGAACTTTTTAGTAACCTTAATGCGCTTATGGTACAATTTGTGGTTTTTGTAGGTTTCTACAGCAACAACAATCGTTTTATCCATTTTATCACTGACTACTTTACCAGTTTGCACTTTACGTGCGTTACGTTCTTCGCTCATTGTTGGCCTCCTTCCTGATTACGGACGGATTATATATCCGACCCTAATTAACCGATTCCCAATTCTCTTTCACGGATAATGGTTTTAGCACGAGCTATTTCTTTCCGCACATCACGGATTCGAGTCGGGTTATCCAGCTGACCGGTAGCGAGTTGAAAGCGGAGGTTAAAGAGTTCTTCTTTAAATCCGGCAATCTTTTGCTCGATTTCAGCAGAGGTTAGGTTGCGAAATTCACTAGCTTTCATTTGCTTCACCACCCAATTCTTCACGTTTCACGAACTTCGTTTTGATTGGCAGTTTGTGAGCGGCAAGACGCATTGCTTCGCGTGCAATCTCCTCCGGTACACCAGCAAGTTCAAACATGATCTTACCTGGTTTCACTACTGCAACCCATTTTTCTACGTTACCTTTACCGCTACCCATCCGAACCTCGAGAGGCTTTTGAGTGATTGGCTTGTCAGGGAAGATCTTAATCCAGACTTTACCACCACGTTTGATGTAACGAGTCATCGCAATACGAGCCGCTTCGATTTGACGGTTCGTAATCCAAGCCGGTTCCGTAGCTTGCAGACCGTATTCGCCAAAGTTCAGCGTAGTTCCGCCTTTAGCTTGGCCTTTCATATGTCCGCGTTGTTGCTTACGGTGTTTTACACGTTTTGGTACCAACATGATTAGTTGCCTCCTTCCTTAGCAGCTTGTTTCTTAGCCGTAGGAAGAACCTCTCCACGATAGATCCATACTTTTACGCCGATACGTCCGTAAGTAGTATGAGCCTCTGCTGTACCATAGTCAATGTCAGCACGCAGTGTGTGCAGTGGAACAGTTCCTTCGCTGTAGCCTTCAGAACGTGCAATCTCAGCTCCGCCAAGACGTCCGCCTACTTGAGTTTTAATACCTTTTGCGCCAGAACGCATAGTTCTTTGAATAGCTTGTTTCAGAGCACGACGGAAAGAAACACGACGTTCCAATTGTTGTGCAATGCTTTCTGCTACCAGGACTGCATCCAGGTCTTGGTTCTTAATTTCAGAGATGTTAATGTGTACTTTTTTACCGCCAGCAATTTTCGTAATTTGGTTACGAAGATTTTCTACTTCAGATCCACCTTTACCGATTACCATACCTGGTTTCGCAGTGTGAATCGTTACGTTTACGCGGTTAGCCGCTCTCTCGATCTCAACACGAGACATAGCGGAGTCTTTCAATTTATTTTTCAGGAATTCACGAATTTTCACGTCTTCCATCAAAAGATCACCGAAGTCTTTGCCTGCATACCACTTAGATTCCCAGTCACGGATAACTCCGACACGGAGTCCGACTGGATTTACCTTTTGGCCCACACGTTTCCCCTCCTTTTACTTTTCAGATACCACCAAAGTGATGTGGCTAGTACGTTTGTTAATACGACTTGCACGTCCCATTGCACGAGGGCGGAAACGTTTCATTGTCGGTCCTTGGTTCACGTAAGCTTGCGAGATAACCAAGTTATTAACATCCAAAGAATAATTATGTTCCGCGTTCGCAATAGCGGAGTTGAGCAACTTCTCAACGATTGGAGAAGCAGATTTCGGAGTGTGACGGAGAATGGCAACCGCCTCACCTACTTGCTTGCCGCGAATCAAGTCAACAACGAGTTGAACTTTACGAGGAGCAATCCGGATAAACTTAGCATGTGCTTTTGCTTCCATTGTGTAACCTCCTCTCAAACATTAAAGATGTTCATTTATCTTCTTGTTTTCTTATCATCATCAGTATGGCCTTTGTACGTACGGGTTGGAGCGAACTCACCCAGTTTGTGTCCGACCATGTCCTCAGTTACATACACTGGCACGTGCTTACGACCGTCGTAAACGCCAAATGTGTGTCCGATGAATTGTGGGAAAATTGTAGAGCGACGGGACCAGGTTTTGATAACGTTCTTTTTACCTGACGCTTCCATCTCTTCTACCTTCTTGAGCATGTAGCCATCAATGAATGGCCCTTTTTTCAAACTGCGACTCATGTGGAGATCCTCCCTTCAAACGTAGCTATTATGCATCCGCAGATGCCTCACGAAGTCATGCACAGTGTGTATTACTTCGTGCGGCGGCGAATGATGTATTTATCAGAAGCTTTATTTTTCTTACGCGTTTTGAAACCAAGAGTAGGTTTACCCCATGGTGACATTGGCGATTTACGTCCGATTGGAGCACGACCTTCACCACCACCGTGAGGGTGATCGTTAGGGTTCATTACCACACCACGAACTTCAGGACGTTGTCCCAACCAACGGCTACGACCGGCTTTACCGATTTTGATGAGCTCGTGGTCTTGGTTACCAACGGATCCGATTGTCGCACGGCAAACTTTAAGAATACGACGAACTTCTCCGGAAGAGAGACGAACGGAAACGTATTTTTCTTCTTTACCAAGCAACTGAGCTTCTGTACCAGCAGCACGAACCAATTGTCCGCCTTTACCTGGTTTCAACTCGATGTTGTGGATAACGGTACCTACTGGAATGTTTTCGAGTGGCAACGCGTTACCAATTTTGATGTCTGATTCAGGTCCGGAGAACACTTGATCTCCAACTTTCAAACCTTTAGGAGCGATGATGTAACGTTTCTCACCATCAGCATAGTGAATCAGAGCGATGTTAGATGTACGGTTCGGGTCATACTCAATTGTAGCAACGCGGCCCGGTATTCCATCTTTAGTACGTTTGAAGTCAATGATACGGTATTTACGTTTGTGTCCACCACCATGGTGACGAACTGTAATTTTACCTTGGTTGTTGCGGCCTGCTTGTTTGCTAAGCGGGGCAAGCAACGATTTCTCCGGCTTATCTGTGGTGATTTCCTCAAATGTAGAAACGGACATGTTCCGTCTTGCCGGGGATGTTGGTTTATACTTTTTGATTGGCACTGGGTTTCCCTCCTTACTTCAACAATTTCAATTATACAGTTTCAAAGAACTCAAGCGTTTTGCTGTCTTGTGTCAGCGTTACAAACGCTTTTTTCCATTCGCTAGTATATCCGGAATAACGTCCGTACCGTTTCGGTTTAGCTGGAACACGAAGTGTGTTCACGTTTTTCACTTTTACGTTGAAAATAGCTTCTACCGCTTTTTTGATCTCGGTTTTGTTTGCACGGATATCGACTTCAAATACATATTTCAAGTCGTTCATCATGTCAGCAGTACGTTCCGTAATAATCGGACGTTTTACAATATCACGAGGATCCTTCATTACGCGAGCACCTCCTCTACCTTCTGAACTGCTTCTTTCGTAATGATCAGTTTGTCGTGCGCAAGCACGTCAAGAACATTAATGCCGTCAGCAGCTACGAATTTCACGCCTGGAATATTCCGTGCGGAAAGAGCTACATTATCATCATAGCTAGGTGCTACGATCAAAGCTTTGCGTCCTACTTTGAGGTTATTCAAAATAGCTGCAAATTCTTTAGTTTTAGGTGTGCTCAATGCGAGAGCATCCAAAACGATAATGTCATTGTCAAGCACTTTGGATGAAAGAGCTGATTTGATCGCCAAACGGCGAACTTTCTTAGGCAGTTTGTATGCATAGCTCCGTGGTGTCGGACCAAATACGATACCGCCGCCTTTCCATTGTGGAGAACGAATCGAACCTTGACGAGCGCGACCTGTACCTTTTTGTTTCCAAGGCTTACGTCCACCGCCACGTACTTCAGAACGTCCTTTTACTTTGTGGGTACCTTGACGAAGGGAAGCGCGTTGCATAAGAACTGCATCGTACAGAACGTGTTGATTCGGCTCAATTCCGAAAACCGCATCGTTCAATTCAACTTCACCTACTTGGCTACCATCTACATTGTAAACTGATACTTTTGGCATTTTGTGTTCCTCCTTTCTTCAGTGGTTATTTTTTCACCGTTTCTTTAACTTTAATGAGACTGTTTTTCGGTCCAGGAATGGAACCTTTCACGAGCAACACGTTACGCTCAGCGTCCACTTTAACTACTTCAAGACGTTGGATTGTAACTGTATCATGTCCCATGTGTCCTGGCAGGCGTTTGCCTTTAGGAACGCGGTTAGCTTGGATCGAACCCATCGAACCCGGGCCACGGTGATAACGAGAACCGTGTGACATAGGTCCAGTGCTTTGTCCCCAACGTTTGATTACGCCGGCAAAACCTTTACCTTTAGAAACACCCGTTACGTCAACGAATTCGCCTTCAGCGAAAATGTCAGCTTTAAGTTCTTGGCCAACTTCATATTCAGCGATGTTGATACCGCGAACTTCACGAACGTAGCGCTTAGGGGCAGTATTCGCTTTTTTAGCGTGACCTGCTTCTGGCTTGTTAGCATTTTTTTCTTTCTTATCGGAGTAACCGATTTGAATCGCTTCGTAGCCATCGTTCTCAATGTCTTTCTTTTGCAAAACAACACAAGGGCCTGCTTCGATAACCGTTACTGGAATAACGTTACCTTCAGGAGTAAATACTTGAGTCATTCCGAGTTTTTTTCCTAAGATTGCTTTCATGTTGACACCTCTTTTCCTCTATACATGGTCTTTGTTGTAGCTTGTATTACAATTTAATTTCGATATCTACACCGGACGGCAGATCCAAGCGCATCAAGGCATCCACAGTTTGTGGAGTCGGGTTAACGATGTCGATCAAACGCTTATGTGTGCGTTGTTCGAATTGCTCCCGAGAATCCTTGTACTTGTGCACCGCACGAAGAATAGTAATGATTTGTTTTTCAGTAGGAAGCGGAATCGGACCGGATACACCTGCACCCGAACGTTTTGCTGTTTCAACAATTTTCTCCGCGGATTGATCAAGAATTCTGTGGTCGTAAGCTTTCAAACGAATACGAATTTTTTGCTTTGCCATTTTAGTCCCTCCTTCTATCGCCCAATTTTTTATCGGACATACTCCGTGAAAATTTTCTAGCCACCGCCTCATGGCAAAGGGGCCGGGTGTGCCAGTAACCTCTCACATCATCGCAACGTCTCAGAACAACATTCATTATTATATAGAAAAAATGGGCGTATTGCAAGCATATTTAAAAAAAACATTTAAACTAATCTTTTCTGATGAAATGAGTTCGTTTATTGTAGGTGTTTTTCTTCTATATACAAGCTGCCTAACCTATTTTTCTACACTACATATGATGTTCAATTTTAATAGACGCAGGTTCCGAAACGATTACATAATAAAAGAGTTCTCTATCCGATGTCGGATAAAGAACTCTTCCGAAGCTTCGTTACAGTACAATGTTACTCGTTCCAGTACACTGTTGCATATGCTTTATTCAACGTAAAGCTGAATTATTTTTGAATAGATGCTACGGAACCGGCACCTACTGTACGTCCACCTTCACGAATGGAGAACTTAGTTCCTTCTTCAATCGCGATTGGGGAAATCAGGGAAACAGTAACCGTGATGTTGTCACCAGGCATTACCATTTCAGTACCTTCTGGCAAGTTGATGATACCAGTTACGTCAGTTGTACGGAAGTAGAACTGTGGACGGTATCCAGTGAAGAAAGGCTTGTGACGGCCACCCTCTTCTTTAGTCAAAACGTAGATTTGTGCAGTGAATTCTGTGTGTGGCTTAACAGAACCTGGCTTTGCCAATACTTGACCACGCTCGATTTGAGTACGGTCAACACCACGCAACAATGCACCGATGTTGTCACCCGCTTGAGCGGAATCCAACAATTTACGGAACATCTCAACGCCCGTAACAACGGATTTTTTAGTTTCTTCAGTGATACCAACGATCTCGATCTCTTCACCGACTTTAACAGTACCACGCTCTACACGACCAGTAGCAACTGTACCACGGCCAGTGATGGAGAATACGTCCTCGACAGGCATCAAGAAAGGCTTGTCAGTTTGACGCTCAGGAAGTGGGATATAAGTATCGATCTCTTTGAACATGTCAACGATCTTTTGAGCCCACTCACCAGTAGGGTTTTGCAGAGCTTCACGAGCAGATCCACGAGTGATTGGAGTGTCATCACCTGGGAACTCATATTCGTTAAGAAGGTCGCGAACTTCCATCTCAACCAATTCCAACAACTCTTCGTCTTCAACCATGTCACATTTGTTCAAGAATACAACAATGTAAGGTACGCCTACTTGACGGGAGAGCAAGATGTGCTCACGAGTTTGTGGCATTGGGCCGTCAGCTGCGGATACTACCAAGATAGCTCCGTCCATTTGTGCCGCGCCAGTGATCATGTTTTTAACATAGTCGGCGTGACCTGGGCAGTCTACGTGAGCATAGTGACGAGTGTCAGTTTCATACTCAACGTGTGCTGTAGAGATAGTGATACCGCGTTCGCGCTCTTCTGGAGCTTTGTCGATTTGGTCGAATGCTACAGCAGCACCACCGTAAGTTGTTGACAATACAGTTGTGATTGCAGCAGTCAGAGTTGTTTTACCGTGATCGACGTGACCGATAGTACCGATGTTAACGTGGGGTTTATTACGTTCGTATTTAGCCTTTGCCATTTGAACGTGGCCTCCTTAAAATTATAATTTATGTTTTCACTGAATGAAGTGCTCTGAAATGAATTCTTATGCACTTACATCCAGTGTGAGAAAACTACTCGGTGCCTTTTGTTTTGGCAACGATTTCTTCAGCGATGCTCTTAGGAACTTCTTCATAATGGGAGAGTTCCATGGAGAACACGCCGCGTCCTTGAGTACCAGAACGAAGAGTTGTAGAGTAACCAAACATTTCAGACAAAGGTACCTTAGCACGGATGATTTGAGCTCCACTACGGGAATCCATACCTTCGATGCGGCCACGACGGGAGTTCAACATTCCCATTACGTCACCCATGTACTCTTCTGGAACGGTTACTTCTACTTTCATGATTGGCTCAAGCAGAACTGGTTTACACTTGTCTTTCGCTGCTTTCAGCGCCATAGATCCGGCAATTTTAAATGCCATCTCGTTGGAATCGACATCATGGTAAGATCCGTCTACGATAGTAGCCTTAACGTCTACAAGCGGGAAGCCTGCAATAACGCCGTTTTTCATTTGCTCTTCAATCCCTGACAGTGCAGGTTGAATGTATTCTCTAGGCACGGAACCACCGACAATCTTACTTTCGAACTGACTGCCTGTACCCGGCTCGAGAGGTTCGAACTCAACCCATACGTGACCGTATTGACCACGACCACCGGATTGACGTACGAATTTACCTTCAACGCGCGCTGGAGCACGGAATGTTTCACGGTAAGCTACTTGTGGTTTACCCACAGTAGTTTCCACCTTGAACTCACGACGCATACGGTCGATGATGATGTCAAGGTGAAGCTCACCCATACCTGCCAAGATTGTTTGGCCTGTTTCTTCGTCAGTGTGAGCACGAAGAGTTGGATCCTCTTCTGTCAACTTACCGAGAGCAACACCCATTTTATCTTGGTCAGCTTTGGTTTTAGGTTCAACGGCGATTTCGATAACCGGATCAGGGAAGTTCATTGACTCCAAGATTACCGGGTTTTTCTCATCACATAGTGTATCACCTGTACCCGTATCTTTCAAACCTACTGCAGCTGCAATGTCACCGGAGTAAACTTCAGTGATCTCTTGACGGCTGTTCGCATGCATTTGAAGGATACGACCGATACGCTCACGTTTGTTTTTAGTTGCATTCAATACATAAGAACCGGATTGAAGAATACCGGAGTATACGCGGAAGAATGTCAATTTACCAACGTAAGGGTCAGTCATGATTTTGAAGGCCAATGCAGAGAATGGCTCTTCATCGGAAGACTTACGAACTGCCTCAGTTCCATCTTCAAGGAGACCCTTGATTGCTGGAACATCGATAGGAGCTGGCAAGTAATCGATAACAGCATCCAACATCAGTTGAACACCTTTGTTACGGTATGAGGAACCACAGATAACTGGGAAGATTTTAACTTCTACTACACCTTTACGGAGAGCGGCTTTGATCTCATCAACTGTGATCTCTTCGCCTTCCAGGTATTTCATAGTCAATTCTTCGTCAAGTTCTGCAACACGCTCAATCAATTCGTTGCGGAGTTCTTCAACTTGATCTGCAAATTCCGCAGGAATTTCGGTTTCTTCGATATCTTGTCCCAGGTCATCTTTGTACATATGAGCCTTTTGTCCAACGATATCAATGATACCTTTGAAATCATTTTCAGCGCCGATTGGAAGTTGAATCGCAACAGCGTTCGCTTGAAGGCGATCACGCATGTCAGATACAACGTTCAAGAAGTCAGCACCGATGATATCCATTTTGTTTACATATGCGATACGAGGTACGCCGTACTTATCAGCCTGTCTCCATACGGTTTCGGACTGAGGCTCAACGCCTTCTTTCGCACTGAATACACCAACTGCTCCGTCCAATACACGAAGGGAACGTTCAACTTCAACAGTGAAGTCAACGTGTCCCGGGGTATCAATGATATTAACGCGGTGGCCTTTCCAAGCAGCGGTAGTCGCAGCGGAAGTAATCGTAATTCCGCGCTCCTGTTCTTGCTCCATCCAGTCCATTGTCGCAGCGCCTTCGTGAACTTCACCGATTTTGTGCGTACGGCCTGTGTAGAACAAGATCCGCTCAGTTGTCGTGGTTTTACCCGCATCAATATGAGCCATGATCCCGATATTACGTGTATTTTTCAAGGAGAACTCTCTAGCCATGAAATGGGTCTCCCTTCAAAATTGAAGTTATTTTTTATGAACTGAATCCTACCAACGGTAGTGAGCAAACGCTTTGTTCGCTTCAGCCATTTTGTGCGTATCTTCACGTTTTTTAACGGAAGCGCCTGTGTTGTTGGAAGCATCGATGATCTCAGCCGCCAAACGCTCTTCCATCGTTTTCTCACCGCGGTTGCGGGAGTAGTTTACGAGCCAACGTAATCCCAGAGCAGTACGTCTCTCTGGTTTTACCTCGATTGGAACTTGGTAGTTGGCACCGCCGACACGACGAGCTTTAACTTCCAGGACTGGCATGATATTCTTGATAGCTGTCTCAAATACTTCCATTGGGTCATTACCCGTGCGTTCTTGGATCAACTTGAACGCATTATACAGAATGCTTTGAGCAACACCGCGTTTTCCGTCGAGCATGATGCGGTTGATCAAACGAGTAACCAACTTGGAGTTGTATACCGGATCTGGCAACACGTCTCTTTTTGTAACTGGACCTTTGCGTGGCATGGATATCCCCCTTTCTTTCTTGTTCAGCAGATCCTGTACCTTCCAGACCTAAGCCAGAAGGCTTCAGGATAATCTACTTATAATAGTTTAAGCTTTTTTAGCTTTTGGACGCTTAGCACCGTATTTAGAACGAGCTTGCATACGGTTGTTAACGCCTGCAGTATCGAGAGCTCCACGAACGATGTGATAACGAACCCCTGCAAGGTCTTTTACTTTACCTCCGCGGATCAATACCACACTGTGCTCTTGAAGGTTATGTCCGATTCCCGGGATATAAGCAGTTACCTCGAGACGGTTCGTCAAACGAACACGGGCATATTTACGAAGTGCAGAGTTCGGTTTACGTGGAGTCATTGTACCTACACGAGTGCAGACACCACGTTTTTGTGGGGCACTGATGTTAGTGGATTCACGTTTCAAAGCGTTGAATCCTTTTTGCAAAGCTGGTGATTTTGACTTATCAACTTTAGCTTGACGTCCTTTACGAACCAGTTGGTTAATAGTTGGCATGTGATTGCCACCCCCTTCCTCAATTATTCATGTTTCTTTATAAACCTCTTTTCGCTAAGTCCACAGACCCAGGCGGTTCATAAAAAGACAAATGAAAAGTTTTTGCCTTGGAGAATCACTTAAAGTTCTCGGACAAAAACGTTCCTTACCTTATGATTTTACGACTGCAGCCATTGCTGCCCCTACTCCAATCCCGCAAGCTTTGCCGAGATTTTTCATTGTGTCCACTTTCGTGCACTTCACATTATGTTGTTCACACAAAGCAATGATTTTGGAAGTAAGCTGCGGATCACTATCTTCAGCCACATAGACTTCGGAAGCCATACCTGTCTGAACCATCCGCGTGGTCTGTTTGGTACCTATCTTGACATGAGCATCTTGCAAGCCTTTTTCATTAGACATTGTTCATTCCTCCGAATAGGACTAAATACAATCATCTACTCACGCACCTTTGATATATTAGCATCTAGAACAAACATTGTCAATGCTATTACCAAAACATTTTATCAAA
Source organism: Paenibacillus tundrae (assembly GCF_030812775.1). Classification (GTDB taxonomy): domain Bacteria; phylum Bacillota; class Bacilli; order Paenibacillales; family Paenibacillaceae; genus Paenibacillus; species Paenibacillus tundrae_A. The sequence goes on along the minus strand of NZ_JAUSTI010000026.1, from coordinate 32,424 downwards.
AGTTTACGTACACCAGGAACGTCCATCTGTATGAAACAGACGTCCGCTCACTGACGTACAAAACCTTCGATCCTCTTCAAAGGAAGAGCAATCTATTAATCAACCGAAACTGGCTCAAGTTCTTCTACCGAAGATTGACCATCTTCTGGCTCAGCAAATTTGATGCTGCGATAACGGTTCATACCGGTACCCGCAGGAATCAGTTTACCGATGATTACATTCTCTTTCAGACCGAGCAACTGATCGACTTTACCTTTGATCGCTGCATCTGTCAAGACACGTGTAGTTTCTTGGAACGAGGCCGCTGAGAGGAAAGAGTCTGTTTCCAAGGATGCTTTCGTGATACCGAGCAAGATTGGTTTTGCAACCGCTGGCTCTTTATCACTAAGAATCGCAATTTTGTTAGCTCTTTCGTACTCATGCATATCAACGAACGATCCTGGCAACAGCGTTGTATCTCCTGCATCCACGATACGGATCTTACGCAGCATTTGACGGATCATAACTTCCACGTGCTTATCATTAATTTCTACGCCTTGGTTACGATATACGCGCTGTACTTCCTGCAAAATGTAGTTTTGTACACCACGTATGCCTTTAATGCGCAGCATTTCTTTTGGATCGATAGAACCATCTGTCAATTCGTCACCCGCTTCAATTTCCATGCCTTCGCTTACGCGGACACGGGAACCGTAGGTAACAGCATATACTTTAGATTCTGCTTCACCTTGAATTTCAATTTCACGACGATCCTTCGCTTCACGAATCTCTTTAACCACACCATCAATCTCACTGATTGTTGCTTGACCCTTAGGATTACGAGCCTCAAACAACTCTTGGATACGCGGCAAACCTTGCGTGATATCGTCTCCGGCCACACCACCGGTATGGAATGTACGCATTGTAAGCTGTGTTCCTGGTTCACCAATGGATTGTGCTGCGATAATTCCAACTGCTTCACCGATCTCCACATGTTTACCCGTCGCCAAGTTACGACCGTAACACTTCTTGCAGACACCATGACGAGCACGGCAGCTGAGTACAGAGCGGATTTGCAATTTAGTTATGCCTGCTGCAATGATAGCCTCTGCTTTGTCAGAGTCAATCAATTCATTGCGACCTACAATAATTTCTTTCGTTTCCGGATGACGCAATGTCTCGAAGCAGTATCTGCCTTCAATACGGTCATAGAGATCTTCAATAACCTCTTTACCATCCTGGATACGACTTACCGTAAAGCCTTTATCTGTTCCACAATCATCCTCACGAACAATCACATCTTGTGCAACGTCTACGAGACGACGAGTCAGGTAACCTGAGTCCGCTGTACGTAACGCCGTATCGGCCAAACCTTTACGCGCACCGTGAGTTGAGATGAAGTACTCGAGTACCGTCAGACCTTCACGGAAGTTCGATTTGATTGGGAGTTCAATGATTCGACCAGACGGGTTGGCCATCAAACCACGCATACCGCCCAATTGAGTGATTTGCGATTTGTTACCCCGCGCTTTGGAATCAACCATCATCATAATGGAGTTATAACGGTCCATGGATTTCATCAAGATTTCAGTGATGTCATCTTTAGATTTTGACCAAATATCAATGATACGGTCATAGCGCTCTTCATTCGTAATCAAACCACGACGGTATTGATTCGTAACGATTTGTGCTTTTTCTTCAGACTGTCTAAGAATCTCGAATTTCTCATTAGGCACGATAACGTCCGACACGGCAACCGTAATACCGGCACGAGTGGAGTACGTGAATCCAAGTTGTTTGATTTTATCCAGAATAACCGCTGTTTCTGTTGTGTGATAAATCTCAAAGCAACGTGCAATGATGGAACCGAGGTATTCTTTACCAACACCACCTGCTTGAGGAGCATTCATGATCGCTTCTCTCAGGTCGACACCTTTCTCATATACAAATGAGTGATCCGCAGTACCTTGGTACAAGTTAGCACGAGTCGCGTCATTGATATACGGGAAGCTTGCCGGGAAGATTTCGTTAAAGATGATTTTGCCGATCGTTGTCAGCAACATGCCCTCTTGTTGCTCTTCCGTGAAGCTTGTTTTACCAAGCGCCTTAACTGGAATCGCTACGCGAGCATGCAGTCCAGCAGTACCACGTTGGTAAGCTGATACAGCCTCATTAACAGTACGCAGGATCATACCTGTGCCCTTTTCTTCCTTGTTGTCCATAGTGAGGTAGTAAGAACCAAGCACCATATCCTGGGAAGGAGTAACAACAGGTTTACCGTCTTTCGGGTTCAAAATGTTACCCGATGCAAGCATCAGGATACGCGCTTCCGCTTGAGCTTCAGCGGACAATGGAACGTGCACGGCCATTTGGTCACCGTCAAAGTCGGCGTTGTACGCCGTACATACTAGTGGGTGAAGACGAATTGCTTTACCTTCAACGAGAATCGGTTCAAATGCTTGAATACCGAGACGGTGAAGCGTAGGGGCACGGTTAAGTAGAACCGGATGCTCCTTAATTACTTCTTCAAGAACATCCCAAACTTCAGGACTTACACGCTCAACCTTACGTTTAGCGCTCTTGATGTTGTGGGCAAGCCCTTTATTTACAAGCTCTTTCATTACAAAAGGCTTGAACAATTCAAGTGCCATATCTTTTGGCAGACCACACTGATACATTTTCAGGTAAGGTCCAACAACGATAACGGAACGACCAGAATAGTCAACACGTTTACCGAGCAAGTTTTGACGGAAACGGCCTTGTTTACCTTTCAGCATGTGGCTGAGAGATTTCAAAGGACGGTTACCAGGACCTGTTACAGGGCGACCACGACGACCATTATCGATCAATGCGTCAACAGCTTCCTGCAGCATCCGTTTTTCATTTTGCACGATAATATCTGGCGCGCCCAAATCAAGCAGACGTTTCAGACGGTTGTTCCGGTTAATTACACGGCGGTACAAGTCATTCAGGTCAGACGTAGCGAAACGTCCACCATCCAGCTGTACCATAGGACGAAGTTCCGGCGGAATCACAGGAAGTACATCCATGATCATCCACTCCGGCTTATTGCCAGAGTTACGGAAGGCTTCGATAACTTCCAAACGTTTAATTGCACGGTTACGGCGTTGTCCTTGTGCAGTACGGAGCTCTTCTTTCAAGAAATCAAGCTCTTTATCTACATCAAGATCTTGAAGCAATTTTTTAACTGCTTCTGCACCCATACCAGCTTGGAAACCATATCCGTATTTTTCACGGTAGCTGCGGTATTCTTTCTCGGACAACAGCTGTTTTTTCTCCAGTGGAGTTTCTCCTGGATCAGTTACTACATATGATGCAAAATAAATAATCTCCTCGAGAGATCTTGGAGACATATCCAAAGCGAGACCCATACGGCTCGGAATACCTTTGAAGTACCAAATGTGTGATACCGGAGCAGCGAGCTCGATATGACCCATCCGTTCACGACGAACTTTCGCACGTGTTACTTCAACGCCACAACGATCACAGACAACGCCTTTATAACGGACGCGTTTGTATTTACCGCAATGACATTCCCAGTCCTTTGTAGGGCCAAAAATCTTTTCGCAGAACAGCCCTTCTTTTTCCGGTTTCAACGTACGATAGTTGATCGTTTCCGGTTTTTTCACTTCTCCGCGGGACCAAGAACGAATTTTTTCTGGGGAAGCAAGCCCGATCTTCATGTATTCGAAATTGTTGACGTCCAACAAGGAGCAACCCTCCTTAACCAAGTCCTGTATTCTAGGTTACGCCCCCTCCGGCCGAAGCCGGAGCAAGACGCGAGCCTGATGAAAAACGCCGGTCATCATGCGCCCGAAGCGGTTACTCCGCTCCGACCTCTGTACCCTCAAGGTTGAGGCTGAGCTTATCGCTCGCAGCGTCATCTTCATCGTCCATTTCTTTCATTTCAATCTCTTGCTCATCTTCACTCAAAATCTTAACGTCCATACCTAAGCTTTGCAGCTCTTTGATCAATACTTTGAATGACTCAGGAACACCTGGTTCCGGAACATTCTCACCTTTGACGATGGATTCATACGTTTTCACCCGACCAACAACATCATCGGACTTAACAGTCAAGATTTCTTGCAAGGTATAAGCTGCACCATAAGCCTCAAGCGCCCATACTTCCATCTCACCGAAACGTTGTCCACCGAATTGGGCTTTACCACCCAATGGCTGTTGCGTAACGAGAGAGTAAGGTCCTGTGGAACGGGCATGGATTTTATCATCAACCATGTGTGCCAGCTTGATCATATGCATGACACCAACGGTAACTTCACGTTCAAACTCTTCACCTGTACGACCATCATACAGGACAGTTTTACCATTACGTTGCATTCCTGCTTCTTCCATCGTATCGAAGACATCATACTCCTTCGCTCCATCGAATACAGGAGTTGCTACGTGGATCCCGAGCTGCATTGCTGCCATACCCAAGTGAACTTCCAGTACTTGACCGATGTTCATCCGGGAAGGTACGCCCAGTGGGTTAAGAACGATCTGAACAGGTGTACCATCCGGCAAGAAAGGCATATCTTCTTCCGGTAGGATACGAGCCACGACCCCTTTGTTACCGTGACGTCCGGCCATTTTATCACCCTCGGAGATTTTCCGTTTTTGGGCAATATACACACGAACGAGTTGGTTAACACCTGGAGGTAGCTCATCACCGTTCTCACGTGTGAACACTTTAACGTCTACTACGATTCCGTCTGTACCGTGAGGCACACGCAGGGAAGTATCACGTACTTCACGTGCTTTCTCACCGAAGATTGCGTGCAAGAGGCGTTCTTCAGCTGTTAGCTCAGTCACACCTTTTGGTGTTACTTTACCAACTAGAATGTCGCCAGCACTGATCTCAGCACCGATTCGGATGATACCACGCTCATCAAGGTTACGCAGTGCTTCTTCCCCAACGTTCGGGATATCACGTGTAATCTCTTCAGGTCCGAGCTTCGTATCACGCGCTTCTGACTCATATTCCTCGATATGGATGGATGTATACACATCTTCCTTAACGAGTTTTTCACTGAGCAAAATCGCATCCTCGTAGTTGTAACCTTCCCAAGTCATGAAGGCAACGACAACGTTACGTCCTAGAGCCAATTCACCCATTTCCGTTGAAGGACCATCTGCAAGGATGTCGCCAGCTTTGACAACAGCACCTCTTTTGACGATCGGACGTTGGTTAATGCATGTTCCTTGGTTCGAACGCATAAATTTGTGTAATTTATATTTAACAATATCGCCTTTGACTTCTTGGCCATCTACTTCTTCCAAACGACGGAGCCAGATCTCGTTCGCAGAAGAACGTTCGATAATCCCGTCATATTTGGAGACAATACATACACCAGAATCTTTTGCGGCTTTATGTTCCATACCTGTTCCGACAAGCGGAGCTTTAGGAATCAAGAGTGGAACGGCTTGCCGCTGCATGTTCGATCCCATAAGCGCACGGTTGGAGTCATCGTTCTCAAGGAACGGAATGAGCGCTGTAGCGACGGATACAACCTGCTTAGGAGATACGTCCATGTAGTCAACTCGCTCACTCGGCATCGTAAGGATGTTATCCGATTGCTTGTTGTAACGTACAATGATTGCTTCTTCAGCAAATGTTCCATCTTCATTCAGCTTCGCGTTCGCTTGAGCGACAACATAGTTGTCCTCTTCGTCTGCTGTCAGGTAATCAATCTGTTCAGTAACGACACCTGTCTTCGGATCTACCCAACGATATGGAGCTTCAATGAAGCCATATTCGTTTACACGAGCAAACGTAGACAAGGAGTTGATCAAACCAATATTCGGTCCCTCCGGTGTCTCGATCGGACACATCCGGCCATAGTGGGATGGATGCACGTCACGGACTTCCATGCCGGCACGCTCACGCGTCAAACCACCTGGTCCGAGTGCGGACAGACGACGTTTATGCGTCAACTCACCCAGTGGGTTCGTTTGATCCATAAACTGTGACAATTGAGAGCTACCGAAGAACTCTTTAATCGATGCGATAACAGGACGTATGTTAATCAAAGCTTGAGGCGTGATTACGTTAGCATCCTGAATGGACATTCTCTCACGAACAACACGTTCCATACGGGACAAACCGATGCGGAACTGGTTCTGCAAGAGTTCACCTACTGAACGCAGACGACGGTTACCCAGGTGATCGATATCATCTGTGCTACCGATGCCGTGCAGTAGATTAATGAAGTAACTGATTGATGAAATGATATCTGCCGGTGTGATGTTCTTAACTGATTTGTCAATGTTAGCATTGGCAATCAATTTAACCACTTTACCGTCTTCAATCGGCGAGAACACATCAATGGTTTGCATCGGGATATCATTGGCATCCAAAACGCCGTTCGCCACATGATATGTGCGGAAACCAACGCTTTTCTCTAGGTGCGGCATGATCTCGTCGAGCAATCGACGGTCGACCATTTGACCTGCTTCAGCAATGATTTCACCAGTTTCGGTGTCAACCAAAGACTCAGCTAAGCGTTGGTTGAACAAGCGATTTTTGATGTGAAGTTTTTTGTTGATTTTGTAACGACCTACGTTAGCCAGGTCATAACGTTTTGGATCAAAGAAACGCGCTACGAGCAAGCTCTTCGCATTATCAAGCGTAGGTGGCTCACCCGGACGAAGACGCTCATAAATTTCAATCAGCGCTTTCTCCGTGGAATCCGTGTTATCTTTATCCAGTGTGTTGCGGATATATTCGTCATTACCGAGCAGATCCAAAATCTCAGCGTCTGTGCCAAAACCAAGTGCACGCAGGAGAACCGTCACCGGTATTTTACGTGTACGGTCGATCCGGACATAAACTACGTCCTTCGCGTCCATCTCCAGTTCGAGCCAAGCGCCGCGGTTAGGAATAACTGTCGCGGTATACGTCTTTTTGGCATTCTTATCTACTTTAGTGCTGAAGTAAACGCTAGGAGAGCGGACCAACTGGCTGACAATAACCCGTTCCGCACCATTAATAATAAATGTGCCAGTATCGGTCATCAGCGGGAAATCTCCCATGAATACTTCCTGCTCCTTGACTTCGCCGGTTTCCTTATTAATGAGCCGGACTTTGACCCGAAGTGGTGCTGCATAAGTAACGTCACGCTCTTTAGCGTCGTCTACTGTATACTTCGGTTCTCCGAGACTGTAATCGATAAATTCCAAAATCAAATTGCCTGTAAAATCCTGGATCGGCGAGATATCCTGGAACATTTCGCGCAACCCTTCCTCCAAAAACCAATCATAGGATTTTTGTTGGATTTCAATCAGGTTCGGAACTTCGAGTATCTCGTTAATTCGTGCATAACTGCGCCGAGTGCGTCGACCATATTGAACAAGATGTCCTGCCAACTTAAACTCACCCCTCAATGTCTACTCACTTTAAAAATTTCGTTGCGAACCTCTGTTTGTAACCTTATAATGGTACACATACAGAGCAAAGCAATGCATCCACAAATAAAGAAAAGCCCTTACTCGAAATGTCGTTCGAAAAAAGAGCAACTTTGATCGGCGGATGTCTTCCAAAACATTCTTATCCCCAGTTTGCCCAAAATGTACATATTATACGCCAAACGTTGGCATAATAAGCCCGTTCGGCGTAAAAAAAGATTGACATTTTTAGTTAGCTAAAGCCAAGTAGGGCATCTTAATACTGACATTTTACAATAATACCACGACCTGAATTTCAAGTCAATAGTCCTATTGCAAAAAAAACACTCCCCTGCTTACTTTACAAATCGGGAATCAGCCTTCAGCGACTTCTTCCGTTTTCACCGCTTTGAAAATTCGGTAGCCTTTATCCTTTGTGACTTCCTCTACTCTTCCAAACAAAGTCTCTAACTTCGATTTTGCCGAAGGAGCTCCTTGCTTCTTCTGAATGACGATCCACAACGAACCACCAACCTTCAAATGACGATGAGCCTGTTCAAATATAGTATGAACCGTTTCTTTCCCAGCCCGTATAGGGGGATTGGTTAGAATAACGTCAAAGTCTACCTTTTCCACTTCAGCCAGTAGATTACTTTGCATGACGGTAACATTGTTAATTCCATTCGCTTTTGCATTTTCCTTGGAAAGTTCAACAGCTCTCTCGTTGATATCAATCATGGTGACATGCCCATCCGGTACAAGCTTCGCTGCTGTAAGACCCATCGGTCCGTATCCGCAACCCACATCAAGAACGTGAGCTCCTGTCGGAATCTCCATCACATCAATTAATACTCTGCTGCCATAATCAATTCCGTTTTTGGAAAATACACCAGCGTCTGTCACGAACCGCAGACTAAATCCACGAAGCATCGTTTCAGTCGCCTTCCGATCATGCGCTACTTGCGGTTTGTCCGAATAATAATGATTGGACATGCCCTCACTCACTTTCCATTTGCAATTACAGCAACAAACCCCTTGATATAAGTCAAGGGGTTTGTTGTTTTGTTCATTCAGCTTGTAAAAGCTAAATTATTTAACTTCGATTGAAGCGCCTGCTTCTTCCAATTTAGCTTTGATCGTTTCAGCTTCTTCTTTGCTTACTTTTTCTTTCAATGCTTTTGGAGCGTTGTCAACTACTTCTTTAGCTTCTTTCAAGCCAAGACCAGTGATTTCGCGAACTGCTTTGATAACGTTGATTTTGGAAGCGCCAGCGCTTGCCAAGATTACGTCGAACTCGGATTGCTCAGCTTCAGCTGCAGCAGCTCCGCCACCTGCAACAGCTACTGGAGCTGCAGCAGTTACGCCGAATTCTTCTTCGATTGCTTTAACAAGATCGTTCAGTTCCAGTACAGTCATGCCTTTGATTGCTTCCAAGATTTGCTCTTTACTCATGATTGAACCTCCATATATAATTTTATTTTTTTATTTCATACTGCTAAGCAGTATTTAGATCAAGTAGCTTACGCGCCTTGTTCTTCTTTGTCTGCAACAGCTTTAACCGCAAGCGCGAAGTTGCGCACTGGCGCTTGAAGCACGCTGAGGAGCATGGAAAGGAGACCTTCGCGGGATGGAAGTTCTGCCAATGCTTTAACTTCTTCTTCTCCGATTACGCGACCTTCTACAACTGCACCTTTCAATTTCAATGCATCGTTCTTTTTCGCGAAGTCGTTCAGAATTTTGGCTGGAGCTACAGCGTCTTCTCCGCTGAATGCAATTGCAGTAGGTCCTGTCAGAACGTTATCGAGTTCTGTCAATTCTGCTGCAGCAGTCGCACGGCGAAGCAACGTGTTTTTCAGCACTGTGAATTCGATTCCTGCTTCACGAAGTTGCTTACGCAACTCAGTTACTTGGGCAACGTTCAATCCGCGATAGTCAACAACAACTGTAGTTGCGCTCTCGCGCAATTTTGCTGTAACTGTATCAACGGACTCTTGTTTTGCTTGAATCACTTTTGCGTTTGCCAATCTGTACACCTCCTGATCAAATTTATCCCATTAAGAAAAGCCTCCGTAGAATCACGAAGGCTTGATATATACTCATCATCGATTTACATCGTTCTAAGTTCTATAATCACACCTCGGTAGGAAATTAAGCCAAATGGCACCTACTGTCTACGGCAAGCATATTCAAATGTCAACGGTCAGTCACTCGGACTCACAACTTTTATAGAATATCAGAACAGGACGAACCTGTCAAGAAAATTTTATCTAAAAGCTGCTGCGTTCACGCGTGCGCCAGGGCCCATCGTAGAAGAAATGCTGATATTCTTCAGATAAACACCTTTAGCTGCCGCCGGTTTAGCACGGTTCAAAGCATCCATGAGAGCTTTGAAGTTCTCATTAAGTTGCTCGTTAGAGAAAGAAGCCTTACCGATCGGTGCGTGAATTTGACCTGCACGATCCAGACGATATTCGATTTTACCGGCTTTAATTTCTTGAACAGCCTTAGTTACGTCGAAAGTTACCGTTCCGGCTTTAGGGTTAGGCATTAGACCTTTACCGCCGAGCAGTCGGCCCAATTTACCTACTTCACTCATCATATCTGGTGTCGCTACGCAGACGTCGAATTCGAACCAGCCTTGTTGGATTTTGTTGATCATGTCTGCATCACCAACATAGTCCGCGCCAGCCGCTTCCGCTTCTTTCGCTTTGTCACCTTTCGCAAATACCAATACGCGTTGTGTTTTACCTGTGCCGTGTGGCAAGACAACAACACCACGTACAGCCTGGTCTTGCTTACGAGGGTCTACACCCAAACGTACTGCTGCTTCGATAGTTTCATCGAATTTTGCAGTGGCTGCCTTTTTCACAAGCTCTACAGCTTCTGAAGGCTCGTAAGTTGCTTCGCTGTCGATCAGCTTAGCAGCTTCCAGGTATTTTTTACCGTGTTTAGCCATGTTTTATTCCTCCTTTGTGGTGTTAGCGGATATACCTCCCACATCAACCGGTCGCGAATCGACCGGTTTTACGAAGCTATGTTTCAGATGAAAATTAGTCTTCGATGGTGATACCCATGCTGCGGGCAGTACCTTCGACCATACGCATTGCGGACTCAACGTCTGCTGCATTCAGGTCAGGCATTTTTGTTTCCGCGATTTGACGTACCGCATCACGTTTAACGGTAGCGACTTTTTTCTTGTTCGGCTCGCCGGATCCTTTTTCAACTTTAGCTGCCACTTTCAACAGAACTGCTGCTGGTGGAGTTTTAGTGATGAATGTAAAGGAACGGTCTTCGAATACAGAAATCTCAACTGGAATAATCAATCCCGCTTGATCGGCTGTACGAGCGTTGAATTCTTTACAGAATGCCATGATGTTGACACCTGCTTGACCCAATGCTGGACCTACCGGAGGCGCTGGATTCGCTTTACCTGCTGGAATCTGAAGTTTTACCATTTTGATTACCTTTTTTGCCATGATTGACACCTCCTTGCAAAATAGTGGTTAGCGAACCTCTCGGTTCTCCCACAAGAAACTTGAAGAACTATATCTTCTCCACTTGCGTATATTCCAACTCAAGCGGTGTTTCCCGTCCAAACATGTTCACATGCACTTTCAACTTGCTTTTGTCTACCAAAATCTCTTCCACGGAGCCCACAAAATTCGCAAAAGGACCAACTTTAATACGTACGGATTCCTTAATATCGAATTCAATTTTCGGCTTCGGTTCAACCATGCCCATATGCTTCAGAATTTGTTCCACTTCTTCAGGCAACAGTGCAGTTGGTTTGGACCCGGAACCTGTCGAACCGACAAATCCCGTAACACCTGGTGTGTTGCGAACAACATACCAAGAGTCATCCGTTTGGATCATTTCAACCAAGACATAACCGGGGTAAACTTTACGCATAACGGTCTTTTTCTTACCGTCTTTGTTCACCACTTCTTCTTCCATCGGAACAAGAACTCGGAAAATCTTGTCTTCCATGCCCATGGACTCTACGCGTTTTTCCAAATTGGCTTTGACCTTATTCTCATACCCTGAATAGGTATGAACGACGTACCATCTTTTTTCCATATCAAGCCACCTGGGACCCTTCTTAAATAATCGCTTCGATCACAAAGGAGATGCCGATGTCAACGACCCAAAAAAACAGCGTCATAACCACAACAGTACCAAGAACAATCAACGTGTAGTTGGTAAGCTCTTTGCGATTAGGCCAGCGAACTTTTTTAAGTTCAGCCCAGCTTTCTGAGAAAAAGGAAATCAGAGATTTGAAACTTCGTTTCACGCCGACTACACCTCCCAAAAACTATCTGGTTTCGCGATGAGAAGTCTGCTCGTTACAAAACTTGCAAAATTTCTTCATCTCCATGCGGTCGGGGTGATTACGCTTGTTTTTTGTCGTTGTGTAATTTCTTTGTTTGCAGTTAGTACAAGCCAAAGTGATAATTACCCGCATGATGTACACCTCCCGAAGACTTCCGCTCAAGCAGAGTCTCTAAATTGATCCTAAAAAAAAAGCCGCGAATTTAGGCCTACCTAAAACACTTTATCATAAGGGTATAACCATGTCAACGAAAGAATAGCCTTTCATTACTGGGTAAAAGTTCCGCGTCTCTGCATTCGGCTGCTTATCTCTGATTTTCTCTCTTCTCCTACTTGGATCGAACGATTACTAGTATTATCAATCTTTTATTTTATAAACTTAAAGCAGCAAAAAAAGACTCAAACCCCGAGCCTTTTCCGTCAACGCAACAATTGTTCAATTATCTCGTACTTCCAAATACTTTTCAAGTTTTCGCTTCACACGCTGTAGCGCATTATCAATGGACTTCACATGTCTGTCCAGATCGACTGCGATTTCTTGATAAGATCTACCGTCAAGATACAACATCAACACTTTACGTTCCAGATCACTCAAAATCTCTGACATCTTATCTTCCAGGCCTACAAACTCTTCCTGATTAATGATAAGTTCCTCAGGATCGCTGACCTGGGTTCCACAAATCACATCGAGTAAGGTACGATCGGATTCTTCATCATAAATAGGCTTGTCCAGAGACACATATGAATTAAGTGGAATGTGCTTTTGACGTGTCGCTGTCTTAATCGCCGTAATGATCTGCCGTGTAATACACAGCTCAGCGAAAGCTTTGAACGAAGCCAATTTGTCACCCTTAAAATCTCGAATAGATTTATAGAGTCCAATCATTCCTTCTTGAATAATATCTTCCCGGTCTGCCCCAATCAGAAAATAAGATCTTGCCTTGGCGCGTACAAAGTTGCGATATTTGTTAATCAAAAACTCCAGCGCTTCGCTTTCACCTTCACGGACCGCTTCGACAATGTCTTCGTCACTTTGGTAATCATACTTTGATAACATGATATCTTTGAGGTCGACACTCACAGACAATCCCTCCGGCTGCAACGCAAGGTACCCCGTTACTCTACTCTATGAAATATAGGACAAGTATATATGATGCTACCTCACACCGTCAACCACGCTCTGCCTAAAAAAGAACATGAATAACATAATTGTCAAGACTTTCAATATTGTAATATCTGTAAAAACCAAGATTATTCCCTGCGCCAGCGCTCAAATTGTTTCAAAACATCTGGACTGAGTTTCCCCCCAAGTGTATTGCGTGTCGTTTGAGACTGCCTCTCTTCCAAACGTTTTTGCAGCTCTTTTTCGTTCTGCTCTACTTCAATCAGCAGTTCCCTAGCAGACACACGCAAAGCTCCCTGTCCAAAAATGACGTGTTGCTCTACCATATCACTGGTAGCCACATAGATTTGTCGTCTTCGCATACTGAGTTCCCGAACGAGTCTCTCAATGCATTCATCCGCCGTCTCTTTTTCCTTTGTGAAATAGATCTGTATCTTGCTCTGTGTAAAGGATTTGCCGAGTCCGGGCACGAGGTAGGCGTCAAAAACAACAATGACCTTTCGGCCAGAGAAGGCCTGATAGTCAGCAAGACGCGATAGAAGACGATTGCGCGCTTCTTCCAATCCATTTTGCGCTAACTTAGACAGCTCTGGCCAATCACCGATCATGTTGTACCCGTCTACAAGAAGCACATCACGGGAGTCAGCCATAGTTTCTATTCCTGCACTTGGCGTGACCGGAGCACTTCATACATAACTACACCCGCAGCAACGGAAGCATTAAGAGAGTTAATCTGACCTTGCATCGGCAATTTAATCAACACATCACATTTCTCACGGATGAGACGTCCCATACCTTTGTTCTCATTCCCAATCACGAGCGCTACAGGTCCTGTGAAGACCCCATTGCCAAATACATTTTCTTTGGCAGTAACATCCGTGCCGACCACCCACACGCCTTCTTCCTTGAGACGGTCAATTGTTTGACCCAAATTACTTACTCGCGCTACAGGTACATACTCAACAGCTCCTGCTGATGTTTTGGATACCGTAGCTGTAACTGCCGCTGACCGACGTTTAGGCACAATGACACCATGAGCGCCTGTGCAGTCTGCCGTCCGCAAAATGGATCCAAGATTGTGTGGATCTTCGATTTCGTCGAGCAAAATCAGAAATGGGTCTTCCCCCTTCGCTTTAGCTGCGGCAAGAATATCCTCTACCTCAACGTAAGCATAAGGTGCAGCTTGAGCTACAACCCCCTGATGCTGTATACCTGGAACAGTTTGATCCAATTTACGCTTGTCCACATGTTGGATCACAATCCCTAATTTTTTTGCTTCTGCAATAATCGGCTGGGTCAGATGCTTTTGGGCTGTATCCGCAATCCATATTTTATTAATGGTTCGACCTGAGCGCAGTGCCTCCGTTACGGAGTGTTTACCAGCGATCCATTCTTCTTCCATTATTGTTCGATCCTCTCTATAACGCTGCGCGAGCCTTATTCTTTTAGACAAAACTCACGTTGCGGTTTTCGTTGAAATTCAATTATTTTGTCGAAGATTGTGCTTGTTGTTCTGCATGCTCAATCCCACGACCAATCAATGCAATCATACGATCATGTTGACCACTGCTATACAAATAGCCGATCAGACATTCGAGCGCCGTAGCATGTCTATACTCTAGAACATCCGCATTCTTAGGGACGGAACCAGACTTCGCGTTTCGCCCTTGACGAACCATATCACGTTCTTCTTCGGTCAGCACTGGTTCAATTCCTGTAAGAATTCGGCTCTGAGCCTTGGCTGATACAAGCCCTGTTGCACTACGGTGCAGATGATTCGGGCGCATATTGGGTTTGGATAACAAATACTGACGTACCGCCACCTCGTACACAGCGTCCCCAATATAAGCCAGAGCAATTGGAGGAATCAGACGAGCAGGCCGTGAGGGCGGGTAGGGAAACCAGCCCCCCTCAGCGATATACGTTGTTGTTTCTTCAGACTCCATTCGCTTTGTCTCACCTTCTACTGTCGAGGCAGCTTCCGTAAGTTCGGCAATTTCAGATATTTTTTTTGGCTGCTCCTCACTCATTTGCGACGCCATCTCATTCCTTGAGCTGTATCCTCAAGCAAGATTCCCTGTGCAGATAGTTCATCACGGATCTCGTCAGCCCGAGCCCAATTTTTAGACTTACGCGCTTCTACACGTTCTTCGATCAAGCGCTCAATTTCATCATCCAACAGTTCAGGCTCAGCATCAGTATAGATGCGCAATACTGCGTTCAGTTCGCTGAACAGTTCCAGCAGAGCACGAATATCCGCAGCATTTACTACATCCTGTTGTAACAATTGATTCGCTTCACCTGCCCATTCAAATAGAGCTGTGATTGCGTCAGGCGTATTAAAGTCATCTTGCATTTTCTCATGATACTGCTCACGAATCTGTTCCAATCTTGCCGTGAACTCAGCTGAGCTATCCTGATCTACAGTCACTGCCTGCAAACGATGCTTGAGATTAACCACCGCATTGGTGATCCGGTCTACACTGTTCTGCGCTTGCTCCATCGTATCCTCCGTAAAGTTAAGCGGGTTACGATAGTGTGTAGATAACATGAAGTAACGAATGGCTTCACGTTTATATTGCGTACGGAGGTCTTTAACCAACACACCATTTCCTAGTGATTTGGACATCTTTTCATTATCAATACGGATAAATCCGTTATGCATCCAGTAGTTCGCCAGCGGCTTGCCAGTGAGCACCTCGGATTGAGCGCATTCGCACTCGTGATGAGGGAATTGTAGATCCTGCCCGCCTCCATGAATATCCAACGTATCCCCGAGGTATTCCCGCGCCATGGCCGAGCACTCAATATGCCAGCCTGGACGTCCATCTCCCCATGGACTAGACCAGTAGATTTCTCCTGGCTTAGCAGCCTTCCACAGAACGAAGTCTTCCGGATTCTCTTTACGCTCATCCACACCGATCCGAATACCGAACTGAAGCTCCTGCAAATTCTGCTTAGATAATTTACCATACTCCGCAAACTTGCTAGTTCGATAGTATACATCCCCACCGTTTTCGTATGCGATATCTTTTTCCACCAGCTCACGGATGAAATCAATAATGAGCGGCATGTTTTCGGTTACTCTCGGATTGCTGCTAGCCTTAGGAATACCTAGTCCTTCAAGGTCTTCGTAATAGGCTGCAATGAACTTTTCTGCTACATGTGGTACGTCTGTACCAAGTTGCTCTGCTTTGCGGATAAGCTTATCGTCAACATCTGTAAAGTTAACGACATAGTTCACGTCATGTCCGGTCTGTTCCAAATAACCACGAACCGTGTCGAAGAAGATCACTGGACGTGCATTACCAATATGGATGTAATCATATACCGTCGGTCCGCACACATACATCTTCACTTTCCCCGGCTCTTGGGGGACAAATTTTTCTTTTGCACGACTCATTGTATTGTAAATTTGAAGCGTCATGGTCACTTTCCTTTCGTTCTTTTCCGCATGAAATGAATGAGTTCGACTTATCTAGCACTCGTCTTCATCTCATGCTTCCTTTATTTATTGTATCACGCGAAGACTCCATCTCACGGGTATTCTGCATCGTACGTACCTCTTCCCGCAAGCGTTCAATTTCTTGTTGCATACTTCGCAAAGAATCAATGACTGGATCTGGTAACTGTTGATTCAGACGATCGACACGGCGCCCATCCTGTTTGACAATTCTCCCCGGGATACCCACAACCGTACTATTCGCTGGCACCTCTTTCAGTACAACCGAGTTGGCTCCAATGTTGCATTGATCCCCCACACTGAACGAACCAAGCACTTTGGCACCTGACGAGATAACCACATTATTACCAATTGTCGGATGTCTCTTACCTTTTTCTTTTCCCGTCCCCCCAAGAGTAACCCCTTGATAGATAACAACGTCGTCACCAATCTCACACGTTTCACCAATAACTACACCCATTCCATGGTCAATAAACAATCGATTGCCGATTGTAGCACCAGGATGGATTTCGATTCCTGTCATAAAACGGCTAATCTGTGAAATAAACCGGGCGAACGAGAAGAACCTTCGCTTGTATAAAAAATGCGCGATCCGATGCGCCCATATCGCATGCAGCCCCGAGTAAGTAAATACCACCTCAAACCATCCCCGGGCCGCTGGATCGTTTTCAAACACCGCCTGGATATCTGATCTGATCTTCTTAAACATGCTCGTTCCCCTCTTGTTCAGGTTCTCGTCCTCCGGTTTACCGGACGGCGCATTCCTTGATAGTGTACTCCTAGCTTCACACCTATGCACATGTTAGGACTCCGTACTCCAGACATACAAAAAACGCCCCTGTAGCTATGTAAGCTACAGAGGCGTTAATCGCGGTCCCACTCTGCTCAGTTCACCTGTACAACAATGAACCCTCAAACGGTTTAATAACGGGAACCAACCGTCACAACCTATCCTAACGTTTTCCCTTATCCTAATCGACAAGGGCGGGGCTGGATTCGGCTATGCAGCTCACAGGCGCATTTCGGTTGACGGACAGCGGATGGCTCACAGCCACCGCACCAAAGAACTTCATTCTTTAGGCAGGGCCATCCTCTCTGAATCTGTCCGGCTCAACGTACTCCTCCCGGTCTTTGCTGTTCTATATAGATAAATCATATCATTTATTCGTTGTGTTGCTATTATAGCGAAAAGGGTTGAGACTGACAACCGGCTTCCCCTGTAATCGACAGAAAACTATAGATGAATCGTATTCTCGCTGGATTATGCCCCTTTTACTTGGGCATGCAAACGTTCAATCACTGTGTCCCGACCAAGCAACACAATGGTTTGATTCAGATCGCGACCATGTGTCTGCCCTGTTAACGCTACACGAATTGGCATAAAGAGCTGTTTGCCTTTAAATCCAGTTTCTTTCTGTACTTCTTTGATGAGTGCTGCCATTTTGCTTGGCGTGAACTCATCACTTGCTTGAACTTTGTCAGCAAAAGCTTTCAGTACAGTCGGCACCTGTTCTTCAGCGAGCACCGCTGCAGCTTCAGCTTCCAGTTCGAGATCTGAACGGAAGAATACCTCAGACAATTCAACGATATCCGAGGCTGCTGTCATCTGCTCTTGATAGAGATGAACGAGTGTATAAGCCCATTCTTTCTGCTCAGCAGAAAGCTCAGAAGCAATTCGTCCTGCCTTTTGCAGATGAGGAATCGCCATTTCAGCAATCCGATCTGGATCTGCATTTTTGATATAGTGATTGTTCAAGTGTGCCAGTTTATTGGTATCAAATACCGCTGGGCTCTTAGATAAGCGCTTCGTATCAAAAATTTGGATAAGCTGCTCTTGTGAGAAGATCTCCTCTTCTCCTTCTGGCGACCAGCCAAGTAAGGAAATGAAGTTGAACATCGCTTCTGGCAAATAGCCGAGCTGATCATATTGTTCAATAAACTGAATAACGGATTCATCCCGTTTACTCAGCTTTTTATGATTTTCATTTACAATCAACGTCATGTGACCAAATTGCGGTGGCTCCCAGCCTAGCGCTTCATAGATCATCAACTGACGCGGCGTATTGGAGATATGATCTTCCCCACGCAGTACGTGGGAAATTTTCATCATGTGATCATCCACTGCTACCGCATAGTTGTACGTAGGAATGCCATCTTTTTTGACGATAACGAAGTCTCCAGACTCCTTGCTGTTAAACGAAATGGTTCCTTTAACCATATCATCAAACGTGTAGATCCGTTCCTCTGGTACACGGAAACGAATGCTCGCCACGCGGCCTTCTGCTTCAAATGCACTGCGTTGCTCTGGTGTCAGATCCCGGTGTTTGCCCGAATAACGCGGCGTCTCCCCACGAGCGGTCTGCTCTTCACGCTCTTGCTCCAATTCTGCTTCTGTGCAATAGCAATGGTAAGCAAGACCTTTATCCAGCAGCTCTTGCGTATATTGGCGATAGATATCCAGCCGTTCCGTCTGACGGTATGGCCCGTATTCTCCACCCACATCAATGCTCTCATCCCATTCGATGCCGAGCCATTTCAGATACTTCAGTTGACTTTCTTCCCCACCAGCAATGTTACGCTTCACATCCGTATCCTCAATACGAATAATGAATTTGCCGTTATTATGTTTAGCATACAAGTAATTAAACAGCGCCGTACGGGCGTTCCCGATATGTAGGTGTCCCGTTGGACTCGGCGCGTAGCGCACGCGTACTTCCGTGCTCATAACTATCCCCTCCGTCTCTTCGTTGGTTGATGATATCACACGCGAACAAGGCAAACAACCGATTGAGCTGCAATCCCCTCTCCCCGACCAGGGAATCCGAGTTGCTCTGTCGTTGTCGCTTTGACATTCACTTGATCCACTTCCGCTTCCAGTACCTTAGCAATAACCTCGGACATCTGTGGAATGTAAGGTGCCATCTTCGGCTTCTGTGCAATGATGGTTGAATCAATGTTACCGAGGCGGTATCCCCGATCCTTTACAAGCTGCCACACATGTTCCAAGAGTTTCACACTGTCTGCATCCTTAAATTCCGGATCGGTATCCGGGAAATGTTTGCCGATATCACCAAGTGCCAGCGCACCTAGAATCGCATCACTAATGGCATGTAGCAGCACGTCAGCGTCCGAATGGCCTAACAGCCCTTTTTCATGAGGAATAGTCACTCCGCCAATAATGCAAGGTCTTCCCTCTACCAACTGATGCACATCGAACCCTTGTCCTACACGAATCATTGCTATTTCTCTCCCCTCAGCAAAAACGCGGCATACTGTAAATCTTCCGGCGTCGTTAACTTAATGTTCGTATAACTGCCTTCCACAACCTTGACTGTTATGCCCTGGCGTTCTGCCAGCATCGCATCATCTGTTCCTAGAAAACCATCCTTCTCTGCCGACTCATATGCATGCAACAACGCAGAAAGACGAAAAGCCTGCGGGGTTTGAATGCTCCACAGACTGCTGCGGTCTGGCGTCGCCGTAACGACACCTTCCGCATTCACTTGTTTGATCGTATCCTTAACAGGAACCGCCAGAACAGCACCCCCGCCAGACATCACAGTTGTCATGCAAGCGCTGATCTGCTCACGGTTAATAAAAGGACGTACCCCGTCATGAACGAGGACCCAATCCGTTCCAAGGGCCTTGAGGCCTTCATGAACCGAATGCTGTCTCTCTTTCCCGCCGGGGATGACACGAACTCGTGATTCCAGATGGTATTCTTTTACCCAATTCAGGCAGCGTTCAACATCTCCAGCTCCGGTCACCAGCACGATCTCGCGCATCTCGTCCAGAGCCGCAAACACTTCAAGCGTATGTATGAAAACGGGCTTGTCCTGCAACAGCAGGAACTGCTTACTCTCGGTTGTACCCATCCGGGTTCCCCGACCTGCCGCCACAACGACAACGCCCCACCCTTTATCCATGCCGCAATCCCTGCCTTGTCTGTCAGTTTATCGTTCGCTATATCAAACACCACAAGGGATATCCAATATGTGCTACGATACACTACCCATCATACCGTTTTTATTGGGCTTTTTCCAACAGTTTCGGCTTCGCAAAAATCATTCTTCCCGCAGATGTCTGCAGTACACTAGTCACCAGCACTTCCATCATCATGCCGATATACTCGCGTCCACCTTCTACAACGATCATCGTACCGTCATCCAAGTATGCCACGCCCTGTCCATGTTCCTTACCGTCCTTAATGATCTGCACCATAATCTCTTCACCTGGCAACACAACTGGCTTAACCGCATTCGCCAAATCGTTGATGTTCAACACAGATACACCCTGAAGTTCACACACCTTGTTCAGGTTAAAATCATTCGTAACGACCTTGCCCTGAAGTACTTTAGCAAGCTTGACCAGCTTACTGTCCACCTCAGATATCTCTTCAAAGTCACCTTCATAAATAAGCACTTTAACGTCGAGCTCTTTCTGAATTTTGTTCAGAATATCTAGTCCTCGCCGCCCTCTGTTTCGTTTCAACAGATCGGATGAATCGGCGATATGTTGTAATTCTTCCAACACAAATTCAGGGATGACAATCGTGCCTTCGATAAATCCGGTTTTGCAGATATCTGCAATCCGTCCATCAATAATTACGCTCGTATCCAAAATCTTGTGTTCCTCTAACCGTCGTCCTTCATCGGCCTCAGGATGCCCCCATCGTCCTGACATCCAGAAGGCTGCTAGATCGTCTTTTTTGGCTAGTGCAAGCATATAGCCCGAATATGCACTAACAACCGTCAGCGCTACTTGGAGCACCTCTCCGGCTGTCCCTAACCATGTTAAACAAGGATAGAGCAACAACGCCACCAGTAAACCTGTAACCGTACCTACTGCACCTGCTGCTAATTCATTCATAGGCACTTTTGCCAAAGCATTGATTCCATTATGCAGTCGATCGGCGATCAGTGTGCCCCCTAGATTGCATGCAGCCATAAATAATACGGCTCCCAGCGCAGTGGATACCCCAGCTCCCAAGAGCCCTGCGGATTGAATCCATTCTGCCATCCAAGGGATGGATTTCCCTGCCAGATGATATGCTGTATAGCCGAACCATGCTCCGCACAATCCTGTAAAAGTTAAAATGCCTTTTTTCCACATACGTCCCTGCACCTCCTTCATGATATTTCCATCTTCATATCCAGTATGATCCATTTCCTGAAATGCTAATCCCATAAACAAGAACTTTTTGGAAATGATGCAATCCTTAGTTGAAAGAAGATAAAAAATTGGCATATAATGAATTCAATTCATATCCCGAGGTGAGTAGCAAAATGAGTACGCTAAGTTTACAGGCTTTTCAGGATCAAGTTTCTGAGCTGTTATTGCGTCACCGCAGTTTGATTGATGTGCTGTCCAAAACGGGACAAGCCGGGGCTTCGGTCAACCGTGCCGTGTCCAAGGCCATTACCGAATGCGGCTGCATTGAGCTGCACGCTACGAAGCAACAGTACGCCCCTGAGAGCGGTATTGCTCAGACTAAGGGTTTACTGGAGACGCATGTCGAAGGTGAGTTGTGTGAGAATTGTAAAGAGGTGATCAGTTCCGAATTAGGACGCAACCTATTTTATATGTCTGCTCTCTGCAATCTCTTGGACATCAACATGGAAGAGGTCGTGAATCACGAGTCACAGAAATGTTCGACGTTAGGGATGTTCAATTTGTCATAAACGATGCATCATCACTGCACGAGTTTGGTTGTTACCGTATAGATTGGTTTAACGAGAAAAAGCACGTGGCTCCGAAGTCGGAGCACACGTGCTTTTTGCATTATCGAAACTGCTCTATAGCATAAAAATATAAGTGATTGCTTTCATACCCTTTTACCGATCCGAACGGGAAGACTTCTCTTCTCTACGTTTCTTAGCTCGGCTACGAGAGGCTGCTGTCCGTAAATTGTGCTTCATTCCGTATAAAGCATACAGCACAAGTGGAATAAAGATTAACTTCGATAAATTCTCTGGGAACATAACCGCTATAGCTACTGCAAAGGCAACCACCCATGGAGCGATCCAGATCGCTTTACGAGGTAAACCGACCTTTTTAAAGTTGGGGTATTTGAGTGAACTCACCATAAGATAAGACAACAACAATGTGGCGATGATCATACTGATTGGGCCGATATCTTTGTTAAACAAAGATAGTGTCGCCAGCACCCCACCTGCTGCTGGAATCGGCAGACCCGTGAAGTATCCCGGAATCCCCGGGCGTACATTAAATCTAGCCAAGCGAATCGCACCACAGATTGGGAAGCTCGCCGTTGCAATCCAAGCTAATACTGGTGAAGCATCTTGAAATGAAACCATAAACACAATCAGCGCTGGAGCGGCACCAAACGATACCATATCCGACAGTGAGTCCAGCTCCTTGCCAAATTCACTCTGGGCATTCAATGCTCGTGCCACTCGTCCGTCCAGACCATCCAGTAGCATCGCAACAATAACCATAATCGCTGCTAAACTGTAGTTCCCCTCAATTGCAAGTAATATTGCCATCATTCCAAGAAACAGATTACCTAAGGTAAAGAGATTCGGAATGAATCTGGTTAACATCGTTGTTTCACCTCATCATCTTCAAGCCATTATAGGCACAGCTCTTACATCTGTCTGTCGATAAACATTTGCTCCTGTAGTCGCTTCAGACCTTCCTTGATTGTGCGAGCACGCACTTCACCGATCCCATCCACTTCATCCAACTCTTCAATGGTTGCCATAATAACTTGAGGCAACTGTTCAAATTGATCCACCAGGTTATGAATGATGACATTGGGTAGACGGGGTATCTTATTTAATACCCGGAATCCACGTGGCGCAACCGAGTCCTCAGACGTCGCTGCTGATGAAGGGTATCCGAGCAAACGTACAATATGATGTGCATCAAGCAGTTCATCATCCGACAATCTCTTCAAACCCACAATAATTTCGCGAATCTTGTCATCACTATCGTCGCGTGCGTAGTCTTTGTAGAGCAACCATGCCTCTTCTTCCGTTGTACCCACCAACTCTTCCATTTGCATGGAGATCAGTCTTCCTTCGTTGCCTAATTCATGAATATATCGTTTAATTTCCGTTTTGATCCGCATCACCATTTCCGTCCGCTGAATAACATTCACGACTTCGGGAATGGTTACCTGTTCTTCAAATTCTGAAGCGCTGAGGTTGGTTAGAGACTGCGTCAAAACAGCTTTATATTTCTCCAACGTTTGAATAGCCTGATTGGCCTTGGTCAAGATTACACCGATCTCTTTCAGTGAATATCTGAGTGTTCCCTGATACAGGGTAATAATATTCCGACGTTGGGAGATGGACACCACCAATTTGCCTGTTTGCTTCGCTACGCGCTCTGCTGTACGGTGACGAATCCCTGTTTCCGAAGAAGATATGGACGAATCTGGAATCAGTTGAGTATTCGCATATAAAATTCGTTTCAGATCCTCACTGAGAATGATGGCACCATCCATTTTTGCAAGTTCATACAGGTAGTTCGGAGAGAAATCACAATTAATTGAAAATCCCCCATCAACCACTTCCATCACTTCAGGGCTGTATCCTACAACAAGCAGTGCCCCCGTTTTGGCGCGCAGCACGTTCTCCAGACCTTCGCGGAAAGGTGTACCTGGTGCGATCAACCTTAACAACTCATTCATATTATCCAGTTGGCTCGAATCTTTCATCTTGTTATGCCCCCTAATCTAAAGCGACCGCTAGTGCATCTGCCACGGTATTTACACCGATCAGTTGTATCCCGCGAGGATGTTTCCAGCCCTTTAAGCTTTTTTCTGGTAAAATGACTCGTTTGAAGCCAAGCTTCTCGGCTTCCTTCACACGTTGTTCGGCTCGTGATACAGCTCGAACTTCACCCGTCAAACCAATTTCGCCAAATATGACATCGTCTGGTTTGGTTGGTACATCTCTTAGACTAGAAGCGATGCTGATTGCAACTGCCAAATCCACAGCAGGTTCATCTAGGCGTACGCCCCCCGCTACATTAAGATAGGCATCCTGGGTTTGTAGAAACATCCCCATCCGTTTCTCCAATACAGCGATGATCAAGTTTAACCGGTGGTGATCTATGCCTGTCGCCATACGACGCGGAGAAGGGAAATGAGTGGCAGAGATCAATGCCTGTAGCTCCACGAGTAAGGGACGTGTTCCTTCCATACTCGCTACCACCGTAGATCCAGCTACGCCGAGTGGACGTTCCGACAGAAAGAGCTCTGATGGATTACCGACTTCACGAAGTCCATCTTCACCCATTTCAAAAATACCGATCTCATTCGTGGAACCAAAACGATTCTTCACTGCCCGCAATAGACGATACGTATGGTGACGCTCCCCTTCGAAATAGAGCACACAATCCACCATATGTTCTAGCATACGTGGCCCAGCAATAGCACCTTCCTTGGTAACATGCCCTACGAGAACCGTTGCAATGCCTCGGCCTTTGGCGATTCGCATGAACCTTGATGTACATTCCCTTACCTGGGCTACACTTCCCGGCGCACTGGTAACTTCGGGCAAATATACTGTCTGAATCGAGTCGATGACAAGAAAATGCGGCTGGATCTGCTCCACCGCTTCCTCAACACGTTCCATATTGGTTTCACACAGTACATACAGTTCAGGAGAGAGTGCGCCAAGCCGATCTGCTCTTAATTTGGTTTGTTTTACCGATTCCTCGCCCGATACATATAACACTCGTAAACCTGAATGTGTCAACGCATGAGACGTCTGCAACATCAATGTTGATTTTCCGATACCTGGATCTCCGCCCACCAGAACGAGAGAACCTGGAACGATCCCGCCACCCAATACACGGTTCAGTTCTCCGATTCCAGTCTGCACTCGCGGCTCCTGACCGCTATCTATATCTATGATAGGAAGCGGTTTATCTTTACTGTCAAATAGGGGAGAATTCCTCCCTTGTGTTTTGACCACCGTTTCAGTTTCTTCTATCATTGAATTCCATGACTGACAACCTGGACACTTACCATACCATTTGGGGGCTTCATAGCCGCATTCCGTACATTGAAACTTGGTTTTTACTTTGGCCACTTCAGCACTCCTACCATTTATTTTATAACAGCATTTTGCATTATTCGACGAATTTTGCCCCAATTTCCTAACGTGCAGGGTTAATAAAAGTTTACCATTGTTTGAGATTTTTCGTAAAGGATTATCGTAAACTTTACACATGTTCCTGAAACTTCTACTCCTGTTATTGCCACTTCATCAGTGCTAAGAAGCCAGAAGGGTCAGATTGCAAAAAGACCTCTCTGGCATAGGCCAGAAAGGTCTTTAGTCATTCCCACGAATCTCTTAACGAATGATCCCGATTGGGTTACTTCGTTTCGATCTCTTCCGTGGACGGAACAATATCTTTTTTAGTTACAGACAAGGCGCCATTATCCTCATCAATGAGCAAGGAATCACCTTTGATCACATTGCCTGTGAGCAACTCTTCTGACAATTTGTCTTCGATGTGCTTCTGGATTGCCCGACGTAGTGGACGTGCACCATAAGCTGGATCAAAGCCCGCTTTGGCAAGGAATGCCTTCGCATTGTCCGTAAGCTCGAAGTCCACTTCGTATTCACGCAGTCGTTTCCGAAGTTCTTCACTCATGAGTGTAACAATTTCAGCGATGTGTTTTTCTTCGAGAGAATGGAAGACGATAATTTCATCAATCCGGTTAAGGAATTCTGGACGGAAGCTTTTCTTCAGCTCATCCATTACTTTACCCTTCATGTTATCATAATCTGCTCCTGCATCTACCACAGCAGTGAATCCGAGTGTAGAGTTACGTTTAATCGCTTCTGCACCCACATTGGATGTCAGAATGATCAATGTGTTGCGGAAGTCAACTACACGGCCTTTGGAATCTGTCAGACGACCATCTTCAAGCACTTGCAACAGAATGTTGAACACTTCTGGGTGTGCTTTCTCGACTTCATCCAAGAGCACAACGGAGTAAGGTTTGCGACGAACTTTCTCTGTCAACTGACCGCCTTCTTCGTAACCGACATATCCTGGAGGCGCTCCGACCAATCTTGACGTGGAGTGTTTCTCACCATACTCAGACATATCGATACGAATGACTGCATTCTCATCACCAAACATCGCTTCAGCCAGCGCACGAGCCAGCTCGGTTTTACCAACCCCAGTAGGTCCGAGGAAGATAAATGAACCCATTGGACGTTTCGGATCTTTCAGACCAGCACGAGCACGACGTACAGCACGGCTGACAGATTTCACAGCTTCATCTTGACCGATAACACGTTCATGGAGAATTTGCTCCAGATTCATCAAGCGCTGCGTTTCTTCTTCTTTCAGCTTGTTCACCGGAATTCCAGTCCAGTTGGCTACCACTTGTGCGATATCCTCAGGTGTTACCTCAGAATCTGTGCGACCTTGTTTTTCTTTCCATTGGTTCTTCGTTACATCTAGCTCTTCACGGATTTTTTGTTCTGTATCACGCAGAGCTGCCGCCTTCTCAAATTCTTGGCTTTGCACCGCTGCATCTTTTTCCTTGCGGATATCTTCCAGACGGCTTTCCAATTGTTTCAAGTTTGGTGGTACTGTATATGAGTTCAATCTTACTTTAGAACCCGCTTCATCAATCAAGTCGATCGCTTTGTCCGGCAGGAAACGGTCAGTAATATATCGATCAGACAATTTAACCGCCTGTACAATTGCTTCATCTGTAATTTTCACACGGTGGTGGGCTTCATAACGGTCACGCAAGCCGTGCAAAATTTGAATAGCTTCTTCTGGGGATGGTTGATCCACCGTAATAGGTTGGAAACGACGCTCAAGAGCTGCATCTTTTTCAATATATTTACGATATTCATCCAGCGTTGTTGCACCAATGCACTGCAATTCTCCACGAGCCAGAGCTGGCTTCAGAATGTTAGAAGCATCGATTGCACCTTCTGCTCCACCTGCACCGATTAAAGTATGCAACTCATCGATAAACAGGACGATGTTACCTGCTTGGCGAATCTCATCCATAATTTTTTTCAAACGATCTTCGAATTCACCACGGTATTTCGTACCTGCTACAACTGAACCCATATCCAGTGTCATAACACGTTTATCACGCAATGTTTCTGGAATCTCGTTTGCAATGATTTTTTGGGCAAGCCCTTCAGCAATCGCCGTCTTACCTACCCCTGGTTCACCAATCAATACCGGATTGTTCTTCGTACGACGACTCAGCACTTGAATTACGCGCTCAATCTCTTTGCTACGTCCGATTACAGGGTCAAGGTTGTTTTCCCTCGCATAAGCCGTGAGGTCACGAGCCAGGCTGTCGAGTGTTGGCGTGCTAACATTAGCAGGTGTTCCGTTATGACTTGATACTGCTTCGCTACTACCCAGCAATTGAAGTACTTGCTGACGAGCTTTGTTCAAGCTAATACCTAAGTTATTAAGTACACGTGCTGCTACACCTTCACCTTCACGGATCAATCCAAGCAAGATGTGTTCTGTTCCTACATATGTGTGTCCCAATTTGCGGGCTTCATCCATAGATAGCTCAATTACTTTCTTCGCACGAGGCGTATATGCAATGTTAGTAGGTTGCTCCTGACCACGGCCAATCAGCGTTTCTACTTCATCCTGAATTTTTTCCAATCCGAGTCCCAGGCCGATCAGCGCTTTGGCTGCAATACCTTCGCCTTCACGAATGAGGCCGAGCAAAATGTGCTCAGTACCGATGTTATTATGACCGAGACGGACAGCTTCTTCCTGCGCTAATGCGAGTACCTTTTGGGCACGTTCCGTAAATCTTCCAAACATCATATCTCCTGCACCTCCATGGTTTTGGATAAAACGGGTTAGAGCAACTGAACCAAGCTCTCCACCGTATTCTTTATAACACGTTGTCTGCAGCCATGCTGCGAATAAAATCATTAAGCATTTCACATCAATTTTGTAGATTCGTCACAATGACCTGATGTAAATCTGCCTTATTATATAAAAGCTGCAATTGCAGCGTGAAACCTCATTTATAATTCTGGAAAAGCTACCTCACTTTGCGGGGTTGATCGTATCCCGAATGAGCTGAGCACGGTAGATATCTCGTTCATCTGTACGCATATCTTCCCCGAACGTTTTCTGCAAAAAGCCTGGTTGAGTCATGACGTTCAGTTCGTTCATCACCTGTATAGTGAGTCCTTCCAACAGACCTAGGTCTACACCAAGACGAACATCCGAGAGACGCTGTGCAGCTTCCTTTGAGTCCACAATGGCAGCGTGAGACAGTATGCCATAAGAACGCATCACCCTGTCCGTAATACGCAATCTTGAGTCTGTAATCAGTCGCTCTCTAGCCGTACGTTCATGTCCAATCATCTGTAAAACAACACTATGCAGATTTTCGATAACTTCTTGCTCGGTCTGTCCTAGCGTGATCTGGTTAGAGATCTGGAACAGGTTACCCATCGCTTCGCTACCTTCGCCGTAAATCCCTCGGACAGTAAGCCCTACCTGGGAAACCGCCGTTAGAATACGTCCAATCTGTTGTGTCATGACCAGAGCCGGCAAATGCATCATTACGGATGCCCTTACACCTGTACCGACATTGGTAGGACAACTGGTCAGGTATCCTCTACGATCATCAAAAGCATAATCCACATGCGCTTCAAATGCATCATCTATCGCAGAAGCTTTCTCCCAGGCTTCTTTCACCTGGAACCCCGGATAGAGGCATTGGATCCGAAGATGATCCTCCTCATTAATCATGATACTGACGGATTCATCCTCACTAAGGATGACAGCGCCGTTCTTGGATTCATTTGCAAGACTGGGACTAATCAGATGTTTCTCCACCAACACACGTTTATCAAGTTCATCAATATCAATTAGATCCAGCGTGTGAAAATTTCCAAAAGCATGAACATCGTCGTATTGAAGTACTTCGCTCAGCTTATTCAGCACTTCCTCCGATTGCTCATTGGATGCAAGCATCGGAAACGGATAATGCTGTAGGTTGCGTGCGATTCGGACACGGCTGCTAATGACGATCTCTGAATCAGCCGCATCACTGCGCATCCAATCGCTGAGCGCCTTCTCTGTAAAAGGCAGATTAGGCATTACGCATCCCTCCTACTCATGACAAACTTTACTCTTGAGCTATTTCTTTTTCAAGTTCTCTGATCTGGTCACGAATCTGAGCAGCTTCTTCGAATTCTTCTTGCGTGATACTCTCTTGAAGAGTACGCTTCAAATCTGCAATTTGACGTTTGACCTTGATACGACCACCAGCCCTTGCAGGTACTTTACCTACGTGGGATGTGCTGCCATGTACCCTTTTGAACAACGGGTCTAAACGGCTATCAAAATATTTATAACATGAGCTACAGCCGAATCGGCCGATTTTGCTAAATTGGGAATACGTCATGCCACATTCTTCACATCGAAGGGATTGAGCAGGTGGTGTTCCTGTAGATCCACCCTTACCAGATGGGTCGAAATCAAGCAGACCGGACAACAAGTTATGAATGGAAAATCCACCTGCTGTTCCGGGAATCATTTCCCCTTTTTCACGAGCACATGACTCGCAGATATGAAATTCCGTCTTCTCTCCGTTCACGATCTTCGTGAAATGAAGTGTAGCCGGACGATTATTGCATTCTTGGCAAAGCATTGATGTACCTCCTTTGATCCCGATAGTTTTCATTTACCGAGCAAAGATATTAACATCGCCTTCAACATTCTGGCACGAATTTGATCCCGGTAAGGAAGTTTGACCAAAATAATTTCTCTCGATACAGCCGCCCGCATCAACCCCGCCTCTCGTTTGCTCAAGAAACGTGCTTCCTCAAGTTGGTAGATTAAACCTTCAGCAGCAGTCTGCCCGATCTCATCTCCAATACTATGATGCAAATGGTTATGCAGTGCTGAGTGAGCAGGTAGTTCAATCCGTTGAATACGTACATAACCACCGCCACCGCGTTTGCTTTCTACCAGATAACCCTTCTCTAGGGTAAACCGGGTGCTGATGACGTAATTAATCTGAGAAGGCACGCATGAGAATTGGTCTGCCAGATCATTACGCTGAATTTCAACCATTCCTTCGGGACTTTCATGCAGAATACTCTTCAGATATTGTTCGATAATATCAGAGATATTACGCATCCACTCATCCTCCACTGTCTGAAACGTTAAGTCAATAAGGACCCACACGCCCCTACAGAGTGCACCTTCTCATCCCATTTAACCATTCCGTGAAACACCGAATCTGGATACCAAAAGTGTTACCGGGAGAGTATAGGCCGCTCGAAGGTCCTTTAATACTGCTGTTCCGCAAACAAAGAAAAGTGTAGTCGCACTCTACTCAGCGGATGGCATAAGAAAGTCAAACGAAATGATGATCTCAGTTGACTTTGACTTTCTTTGACTTTATATACATTATAGCATATTTTGTGAGTTTGCCAAGTGGGGTCACTATTCATTTTTTACGATTTTACACGAAATATTCTTTGGACACAAAAAAACCTCTCCAAAAGAGCTGGAGAAGTCCATTTGTCTTACCGTTACGCCTTCATGCTATATCGGGTGATTGGTGATTATAGGACCATCAGTGCTGCAATTAAACCAATGCTTATAATTTCTTGATCAATTTAATTCTTTAGAAGAAATCAAGTAAATACGTTTCACGAACAGGAATTGCATTCTCCAAAGCAGTAATTGCCTCAGCAGGCCCATTAATTCTGCCTATCTCTGCCATCTCAGCAGGTCTTCGGTATCCCATCAGCACAGCAGTAAGAGATTGAATATCCATTTGTACGGTCTGATCCTCAGAAGCAGGTTCGGAAGCCTTCCAGATCGAAGCCGTTCCATTCATGGCAACATTTAATTGCCACACACCTTCGTTCCAAGGTGCATGAGCATCCTTAACCTGAAGCGCAATCTGAACTGGAGAATCCTGACTGGCAAACGGATATTGAGAAATAAATTGCTCCACACTCACAATGCGAGCCATAAAATAAGGAATAATCTCTTGCTGAATTCGTGGATTATCCAATTGATAAGCAAGGGTGTCACTTGCTGGCGCTTGTAATGTAACTTCTTCAATCATGGAGTCATGATTGGCTATGAAAGTCCACAGGGCTTGTCTCGCTTCTTCATTCAGATGAATGATCTCATCGATCGCGAACTTACGCTCCTTGACCTCGTATAATATATATCCCTGGGCTTGCCCCGCTTCATCATAATATACGGCCTTCTGACTGGTTCCCTCCGTAAGCACCGAATCTTTCCACCACGCATCGTCACGAACCAGCATTCCGTTATAGCGCTCCGCATAAGCATTATATACGCTTTTTAAAACATCCAGATCTGGATTGCCTCTGCGCAGCACTCCGGGTGTTTGTTTTTTGGCAGGCAAATGCGAGATAGGCACTTTATATTTTTTGTACTCAATGTATGTTTCCCATCCATATTTCCGATAAAAAGCAAACGCGAACGGATGCAGGAACGAAATGCTCTGTTTGTTGCGATTCATTTCTTCCAATATGTGTTTGAGAAGACCGGCTACCCAGCCCTTTCGTCTATACTCTGGCCAAGTGGCTACACCTGCAATACCACCCATGTCGAATGACCGACCATGAATATACGTTTGAAAAGGAATAAGGTGGAGCTTAGCACCTAGGCTGCCATCATCATAAACTCCCCATACATTGTGTTTTTCAAACTGTTTTTGGCGCTTCTCCCTTTGCTCCTCTTTCATTACAAATTGAAATGCATATTCAGAAAGAGCCATGCATTCTTCAAAAGCGTCTGCTGTTAATTTACGAAATTCCATCTCATTCTGCACCCCGTTCTCTAGAAAATGATGAAATCATCCCAGTGTGGTCTGATCTGTGATGTATGTCTTCTCTATGAGTGTGTCAGAGGAACCCTGCAAAGTCAAATAAGAGGTGCCACAGCACCCCTTAAATAAGTATATCCACGGAAAATAAGAAGATCTTCCGAAAAAAATAAAAACCACCACCGAATAACATCGGCAGTGGTTCTTCGCTTGGCGGCGTCCTACTCTCCCAGGACCCTGCGGTCCAAGTACCATCGGCGCTAGAGGGCTTAACGGTCGTGTTCGGGATGGGTACGTGTG
>NZ_JAUSTI010000025.1 GCF_030812775.1 Paenibacillus tundrae | reverse complement strand
AAGACCCCTTGAAGACGACGAGGTAGATAGGCTGGGGGTGGAAGTGCAGTAATGCATGGAGCTGACCAGTACTAATCGGTCGAGGGCTTATCCAAATAGCAAGTTTTGATCGCAGACTTTCGTTTCGAATCTAGTTTTCAAGGAGCAATCCTTGTAATCATTGTTCATGATTGTTATTTGGAGAGATACCCAAGTGGCTATAAGGGGACCCTCTGCTAAGGGGTTAGGCTGTGTAAACGGTGCGAGGGTTCGAATCCCTCTCTCTCCGCCATCTTTATCCTAATGGAGATGGACAAGCAATCAAGACAATTCATTAATATGGCGGTGTAGCTCAGCTGGCTAGAGCGTACGGTTCATACCCGTAAGGTCGGGGGTTCGATCCCCTCCGCCGCTACCATATTACCCAGGAGGCTTAGCTCAGCTGGGAGAGCATCTGCCTTACAAGCAGAGGGTCGGGGGTTCGATCCCCTCAGCCTCCACCATATACGCCGGTGTAGCTCAACTGGTAGAGCAACTGACTTGTAATCAGTAGGTTGGGGGTTCAAGTCCTCTCGCCGGCACCATTAATGCCTGGAACCGTGGTGTAGTTGGCCTAACATGCCTGCCTGTCACGCAGGAGATCGCGGGTTCGAATCCCGTCGGTTCCGCCATTAATCCCAATACAAAATAAGGCTCGGTAGCTCAGTCGGTAGAGCAGAGGACTGAAAATCCTCGTGTCGGCGGTTCGATTCCGTCCCGAGCCACCTTATTTTTTTTGGAGGATTAGCGAAGCGGCCAAACGCATCAGACTGTAAATCTGCTCCCTTACGGGTTCGGTGGTTCGAATCCATCATCCTCCACCAGTTTTATGAGTCATTAGCTCAGTTGGTAGAGCACCTGACTTTTAATCAGGGTGTCGAAGGTTCGAGCCCTTCATGACTCATCATATAGAAAGAGTGAATAATCATTAACATGATTATTCACTCTTTTTTTTGTTTTGAAATTAAAACTAATGAAATAGTAGCCGAGTACTTATTGAATAATATTCTAGGGAACCTAGATAACACATGGATAAAAGGGTCAGCTGCCAATACACAATAAATTATAAATTTTCGTAATCGTTGTGATAAACCCATAGGTAAAAGGCGATCTCCCTTAGGATATGATAAGATAGTAGAAAAAACAGAGTGGTGACGTTCATATTATGATGATCATACCAGGTCTTAAACAACAAATTGAAACAGTTATCGGTACTACATTAGATGAATATGAAGTTACTATAGAAGAATGGGAAGAGTCAGCGGCCAAGTTATTCGATCATAACTATGATAACCCTATCTATAATGGAGAGCACGACGGTCAACCAAGCGAGGCGAAAAGGGACAATTTTACTGAAGCACGCAGTCTGAGTACGGGAGAACGGATTTATTTTAAAGTCGGAGTGAATGCCAAAGAAGGAAATATTATATGTTGGGGATGCTCTACTGAAGCGATTACTAGAGAAACCAAGGGACTCATCGAGCTTCTAATCCTTAACAACACAGAAGCATCACTCGAAGAAGCGCCTGTAGTATATGAAAGTGATCGAGAGCAGCAGCTTGCTGAACTGGGTCAATGGCTTGTACAGCAGATAAACGATCCATCCGAATATGAATCGGTACCAGCGCATTTATCGACTGTGGCGGAGCTGAGCACAGAGAAAATTCCTTTTTTGATGCAGTGTGAAACACCGGATGCTCATCGTATTCGCTCCAAAGAGCTTAATAAACTATTGGAGAGTTACTTCGGTGAGTTAATTATATTAATTCCTATGGGAGACCAAGAGTGGGTCTTTCTAGCTGATGAAGAGATTGTTATGGGTGAGGCTGAGGAGGATACCGTTGAGGCGAGGAAAGATCTGCTTAATGCCTTCTGTCTTGGACTATATGAGTTGGTAGCGAGTGAATGGGCTGGTGTATTCCATCTATCTGCATTGTTACCTTGTCACCCAGCAACTCAATTGGCGCCTGCTACTGCACTTCTGCAGGAAAGTGTACAGCTAGGCAGGGCATTCCATGTCGCACAGCATATCCATCTTCCATGGAATTTACAACTGGAACAGGTTGTTGCTAGTATCCCCCAGCAGCAGCGACATCGGTTCATTAAGGATACAGGTAAAGATACCGCAATATTTAACGATAGTGAGACCCTCACAACGCTAGAGACCTTTTTTAGCTTGGATTGCAACGTAAGCGAGACGGCCAAGCGGCTTTTCATCCACCGGAATACACTCGTTTATCGTCTGGATAAGATCAAACAAGAGATTGGATACGATGTTAGAAGCTTTGAAAGTGCTGTTCTAGTGCGGCTTTTGCTGCTTATGTACAAAGTGACGAAAAAGCTCTGATATTTTTGTGCAGTTTGCGAATAGTCAAACATCACATGCATGGGTTATTATAAAACTACAAAATGTATTCGATTACAAAATGATCTCTGAGGAGGCAACAATCATGGCAGGTGTACGTTTAGAGCATATTTTTAAAAAATACCCGGGTTCCGATAAAGCAACAGTAGTTGACATTAACCTGGACATTAAAGATAAAGAATTCTTGGTACTGGTAGGTCCGTCCGGTTGTGGTAAATCAACAACACTGCGTATGATCGCAGGCCTTGAGGAAATTTCCGAAGGTAAACTCTACATCGGTGACCGTGTCGTAAATGATGTTGCTCCTAAAGACCGCGATATCGCGATGGTATTCCAATCCTACGCCTTGTATCCGCATATGAGCGTATATCAAAACATGGCGTTTGGTTTGAAATTGCGTAAAGTGAAAAAAGACGAGATCGACAAACGTGTACGTGAAGCAGCTAAAATTTTGGATATCGAGCATTTGCTTGAGCGTAAACCTAAGGCATTGTCCGGTGGTCAACGTCAGCGTGTCGCTCTAGGACGTGCGATTGTCCGTGACCCACAAGTCTTCTTGATGGATGAGCCACTTTCCAACTTGGATGCTAAACTTCGTGGTCAGATGCGTGCGGAAATCACAAAACTGGCTAAACGTTTGGAAACAACTGTTATCTACGTAACGCATGACCAAATCGAAGCAATGACGATGGGTGACCGGATCGTAGTTATGAAGGATGGTATCATCCAACAAGCTGCTTCTCCTGAAGAGCTTTACAACCATCCGTCCAACCTGTTTGTAGCTGGTTTCATCGGTTCCCCGACAATGAACTTTATCTCGGGTAAACTGGCTGAGCAAGGTGCAAACCTTCACTTCGTAGCTCCAGGCGTGGACGTTGAAATCCCGCAAGGTAAAGCACAAGTGCTGAAATCTAGAGGATATGTTGGTAAAGAAGTGATTCTGGGTGTTCGTCCAGAAGACATTCACGAAGAGCCAGTATTCTTGGAAGCATCCCCGAACTCTGTATTCTCTACACATGTAGATGTAACAGAGAACTTGGGTCACGAAATGCTCCTCTACTTGAGTGGTGTAGGTAACGATACTACAATCGCACGTGTAGACGGACGTTCTAACACTCGTGATGGTTCCACAGTTAAAATGGCAATTGACATGAACAAGGTTCATATCTTTGACAAAGAGACTGAAGTGAACGTACTTCTTCAAGACTAATATTACTGGGATTCCTCGGTAACGATGAAATCTATCAGTTAACGCAATCATACATTGTATTCAGAGCCCCTTCCGTTATTGCTGGAAGGGGCTTTTTTGACTAATAACAGGCATAGTCCAAGATTGCATTCAGTGGTGAATTCATTTAAGATTATTTGAAGGTTATCGATTGATGAAACAGAGTTCGAGTATGCTATACCTGCATAGAAAACATCCGATAACTGTGGTCTGTCTTCGCTGAATGACGTTGATTGACGTTTCGTATAGGCTGCACATGGAATCAAACTGAATGCGCTCTTAAAGTAGTGAAATAATGTGTCATCTTGATGTACATACAGAGGCAGCGAATGCTGAAAGGAAGAGACAAAATGGCGAAAAAAGTGAAAGTATCCGAGTTAGTGCAACAATTTCAGCTTGAAGTTGTTTCAGGATCTCATGGATTAAAGAGATTCATTACAGTAGACGATCTGAACCGACCTGGCCTAGAAATGGCTGGTTATTTTGAATATCATCCGCAGGAACGGGTACAGCTTCTTGGAAGAACCGAGCTGGCCTTTTTTGCAATGTTGCCTGAACAAGAACGCCGTGATCGGATGCAGCGTCTATGCACAGAAGAGACACCTTGTATTGTTGTCACGCGTGGGCTGGACGTTCCACAAGAGCTGATCGATATAAGTGAAGAGCAAAACCTCTCTGTACTTCGTAGTAATATGGCAACGACGATCCTGTCGAGCCGGATTACTGGTTTCCTTGAGGGCAAGCTGGCACCAACAGCGACCATCCATGGTGTTTTGTGTGATGTGTATGGTGTAGGGATGTTGATTACGGGAAGTAGTGGTATCGGTAAAAGTGAGACGGCCTTGGAATTGGTTAAACGTGGACATCGCTTGATTGCCGATGATGCGGTAGAGATTCGCCAAACCTCCGACTTCCAACTTCACGGAACAGCGCCAGAGTTGATTCGTCATTTGCTGGAGATTCGCGGAGTTGGTATCATCAACGTCATGACGCTGTTTGGTGCGGGTGCTGTACGTAACAATAAACGAATTACGCTTGTTGTTCGACTTGAAGCATGGCAACAAGACAAGCAGTATGACCGTCTTGGATTGGACGAGGAGACTACACGAATTATTGATACGGATGTACCTCTGGTTACGATCCCGGTTCGTCCTGGTCGAAATCTAGCTGTAATCATCGAGGTTGCAGCCATGAACTACCGTCTGAAGCAAATGGGATTGAATGCGGCGCTGCAGTTTACGAATAAGTTGACAGCAACCATCTCAGAAGATATGGAAGACATGGATTAATTAAAAATAGTACAGGGAATTGTGGTATGAGACAAAGCTGTGCTTTGCTATACCACTTTTTCTTGGATATAGGTTACGTAGGAAGTATGCACAGTGGCATGAGTGAATTTATAGGAGTGTGAATGAATGGATACATTATTACTGTTGGACCCGGTTGCGTTCTCTATTGGACCGCTGACGGTTCACTGGTACGGATTAATTCTGGGTGCAGCAGCGCTTGTTGGTCTATTGCTGGTCATCCAGGAGGGAAAACGATATGCCATCCCGCAGGAAGTCTTCATGGACATGGTTCTGCTCGGCGTACCGTCTGCTATTATTGGAGCCAGAATTTATTATGTGGCATTTAAATGGGACGATTATAAGGACAATTTCTGGGATGTATTTAAAATATGGAATGGCGGTATCGCCATTTATGGGGCACTAATTGGTGCCATCATATGTGCAGTTATTTTCTTCCGTCGTAAAGGATATAACTTCTGGCGTATGGCCGATATTTGCGCGCCAGGTCTCATCGTTGGACAGATGATTGGGCGTTGGGGGAACTTCGTGAATCAGGAAGCCTACGGCGGACCTGTAGAGGAATCATTTTTGCGGAACAATCTGCATCTTCCAGACTTTATCGTCAATCAGATGAACGTAAATGGTGTATTCCATCATCCGGCTTTCTTGTATGAATCGTTATGGAGCCTAGTAGGTTTAGGGATTCTGCTCGTATTGCGTCGTCAGAAGTTTCTACGTGCAGGTGAACTGTTCATGTCTTATTTTATCTGGTACTCTATCGGTCGTTTCTTCATTGAAGCATTGCGCACAGATAGTCTTGGGTTCCAAGCGCCAGCATGGGTGGCTTCTGTCGTAAATGGAATGTGGTCTCCAATGACGGCAATGGGCTTCGAACAAGGATATCTAGATCCAGCGTATGGCAACGTTAGAATTTCGCAACTGCTGGCGATCGCTATTATCATTGTTGCGGTAGTATTCATCGTGGTAAGAAGAGTGACGGGTCGGGCAGATGTACGTTATAGTGACCCAATCGTATCGACGAAAGTACCCTCAGAACCATCGGATGATATGCCACAGACAGGTGCGCCAGGTACAGGTGCTGGCAAAGACAGCAAAGAAGATAAAACAACATCAACGCTAGCTAGAGAAGAGCAGAGGCAAGCTGAAGACAAAAAGGAGTAATGCAGGTATGATCAACACGGTTTTGTTTGATCTCGATGGAACGATTATAGATACGAATGAACTGATCATCAGCTCGTTCCTACATGTAATGGGAGAATGGGAGCATTCAGCTCCGTGGACAAGGGAAGAGATTATTCCACATATGGGTGGTACGTTGGAACAGCAGATGCGAACATTTTCTGGACAAGAGGATGTCTCTGAGTATGTGAAGGGCTACCGTGCATATAATGATATTCACCATGAGGCAATGGTGCAGCCTTTCCCGCATGTGTTGGAGGTTATTGAAGCTCTTCATCAAGCAGGTATTGTAATGGGAGTAGTGACAACGAAAATTCGTCCTTCTACACTTAAGGTGTTAGAGCGCTTCGACTTGCTCAAGTATATGCAAACTATTGTAACAGTCACGGATGTAACCCATCCGAAACCTCATGCTGAACCGGTATTGAAGGCGATGAACGAGCTTGGTGCCGATCCTGCCAAAACATTGATGATTGGTGACAGCCCCGTGGATATTCAGTCGGCTCAAAATGCAGGTGCACTCTCCGTAGGTGTGGCTTGGTCTCTCAAGGGAGAAGAAAAACTGAAAGAATACAACCCGGATCATATTGTGCACGATATGAGGGATCTGCTTACACTTACAGGTATTGAAGCGAGACGTACATGAGAAAAGTAACCCGCTATCCGGTAGAAGGTCATAATGCATTATGGCACATCTATCAGACCGTAAGCCCATGGAAGGGTGTTCGTAATTTTATCT
Organism: Paenibacillus tundrae; assembly: GCF_030812775.1. Lineage (GTDB taxonomy): Bacteria > Bacillota > Bacilli > Paenibacillales > Paenibacillaceae > Paenibacillus > Paenibacillus tundrae_A. The sequence goes on along the minus strand of NZ_JAUSTI010000025.1, from coordinate 53,416 downwards.
GGATTCAGCTATCACGTTACTGTCCGATTCTATCGGTAAAGAACTGGATCTATCGCCGAATGCTTGGCATGAAGGTAGGTAAACATACGGCATTTGGCTTAATGGTGATGGTAGATGTGTTTTTTCCGGAGAAGATCACGGTGGGCGAAAACTCAGTCATCGGATACAGCACGACCATTCTGGCTCATGAATATCTAATCAAAGAGTACAGGCTGGGCGAGGTCATTATCGGTGAGAATGTACTCATTGGTGCGAATACAACCATCTTGCCGGGGGTAACCATCGGGGATGGAGCTGTGGTTGCAGCAGGTGCTGTAGTTCACAAGGATGTTGCACCAGGAGCCTTTGTGGGAGGAAATCCACTACGGGATCTATCCCGGTCTGCATCTCTAGAGCATGATGTGCTCGTGAAGACAGATGAACCATTTTAGGAAATGAAGGTCGTTGGAAAACGGCATTTAAGGCATTACATGAATACCTAAGACTTATTATTAGAAACATAGGAACTAATAAGATATATCCAGTGGTTAAGGTGAAATCTGAACCGCTGAGGGAGAAGCTGCTAAGGGCAGCTTTTTTCATATATAAATATTCTCGTCACGCTTATAAAATGCGGGTAAACCATAGAAGGAAGATGGCAGGCTAGCTGTGTGGTTTTGTTGACGATGTGGCGTCATTCATGTTATCATATCCCATATCCTTTAGTTTGTTAGCACTTTACCATGCGAAAGCAATAGGGACAGAAAGAGAAATAAAAATTCTCCTCTCGCTGAGGGTCTGAACCCATAGAAATAATGCGCTGCATAGCAGCTAGAGCACAAGAACGGCTTAACAGAAGAACGCATAAAGGATTTACGAAGGCATTTTGGGGCTTAGGCTGATACAGATAGATGCTAACTACATAAATCCTGTTGAGATACAGATTGAAATGAAAATTGACGGATGAATTGATGCAAGAATCCATATACAGACTTACAGACTGCTGCACAATCTAAACTACTGACTCGGGGTGAATGATACAAATGTCTAAACCAAAAGGCTTCGAGAAACCAACCGGTTTCCGTGACTATACACCGCTTGTCGTGAACAAGCTGAGAACGATTGAGCGAAATGCACTAGAATGCATGGAACGCTGGGGTTATCGCCAGATTATGACGCCAACGATTGAGTATTACGATACGGTAGGTGTAGCCAGCTCTACATCAGATCGTAAATTGTTCAAGTTGCTGAATAGCCGAGGAACAACGCTCGTGTTGAGATCGGATCTGACAGCTCCTATTGCGCGGGTGGTATCTTCTCTACTGAAGGATGAGCCGCTACCACTCCGTTTGTCTTATCATGCAAATGTGTTCCGCTCCATTGAAGAGGAAGCGGGACGTGAAGCTGAATTTTTCCAGACGGGTGTTGAACTCGTAGGTGATGATTCCCCTGAAGCGGATGCAGAGGTGGTTGCTTTGGCGATTGCCTCTTTACAGGCAGCGGGTGTGTCTTCTTTTAAAATAGCGATGGGTCACATGGGTTTCCTGAATGGATTGTTGGAAGAGGTTATCCCGGGTCAGACTACACAGCAGCAAGAATTGAAGAAGGGATTGCTCGGGCGGGACTACGTTGGTTATCGGGAATCTATTGAAGCACTTGATCTTGAACCAAAGTTGAAGGCACAACTTGAGGCAATTCTACGTTTGCGAGGTGGCAAAGAGATCTGTGCTGAAGCAACTCAATTAAGCTCTAGTCCGGAAGCGGCAGAGTCTATCGCCCATCTGTGTGCAGTATTTGAGGTGTTAGAGGCGTATGGAGTCTCTGAGCATGTGTTGATCGATCTGACGATGATTGGTGACTTCTCGTATTATACAGGTATGACATTTGAAGGTTATGCGGCCGAGCTTGGATCGCCTGTATGCAGTGGTGGACGATATGATAATCTGCTGCAGCAGTTTGGACGTGCGCTTCCGGCTACAGGGTTTGCGCTTAAAACAAACCGGATCATCGACGGAGTACATGGCATTACAATAGAAGAAGAAAAGCCTGTGCTGATTGAATATCAGTCTGAATGCCGAGCTGAAGCACTTACGGAAGCGGCGCGGTTACGCAGTTTAGGAAAGAACGTTGTGACAGCCCTTCTCTCCGAAGAGAACAGCATCACTGAAACGGCGAAGGTAGCTGTAACCTCTGGTGAACATGAAGCGCGGAGTGACAAGCGGTATGCCGAGGTCATTCGTTATTCATCTGAAGAAAGGGGAGCACGCTGAGATGTCGGATATTTTGAAGGTAGCAATGCCTAAGGGTCGAATCTATAAAAAAGCTTCAAAGTTATTCCGTGAAGCAGGTCTCGACATTCCCGTTGATGTGGATGATACACGCAAGCTGGTCATTGAGGTGCCTGAAGCGGGTATGGAATTTATTATGGCGAAGCCTGTGGATGTCCCGACCTATGTAGAATATGGTGTGGCTGATATCGGGATCGTGGGCAAGGACGTACTGCTTGAGGAAAACCGGGATGTCTATGAGCTGCTCAACCTGGGAATTGCACAGTGCCGGATGTCCGTTATTGGCCTTCCTGATTGGAAGCCAGGTATTCAGCAACGTGTAGCAACCAAATACCCGATCATTGCTTCCCAATATTTCAGAGAACAAGGACAGCAGGTGGAAGTCATTAAGCTGAACGGCTCCATTGAGCTTGCTCCACTGATTGGCTTAGCAGATCGAATTGTCGATCTGGTCGAGACGGGGCAGACACTACGCGAGAATGGATTGGTGGAAATGAATTCAATTCTTGATATCACCAGTCGCCTTATTGCCAACCGGGTTAGTTATCGGATGAAGAATGATCGGATTCAGTCGTTATGCGACGCATTGCAGAAGGTTATTCCAGCTTCGACGGAGATGTCTGGCGGGATACTGCGAGGCTAACGAAAGCCTCTTAGCTTATTATCATGGACATGTAGCAGACCTCGTTAGATGTGTAGTGCAGCAGAGCATTATGTGCTGAGAACTACACTGGGAGCAAAACTGCGGCGGGATAGAAGTTATAGATATCAAAGAATGAACATATAGCACGGCAGTAATACAGGAGAGAAGGAGGTTATATGCATGAAAATTGTACCTGCACGGGAGTTTAATCTGAAGCGGGAAGTCGAATATGGTACACCTGAGCAAAATGAAACCGTACGACGCATTGTCAGTGACATCCGCCGAGAAGGTGATACCGCGTTGCTCCGGTACACAGAGCAACTGGATCGGACGAAGCTCGCGGCTTCAGAGCTTCATGTGCCGCAGGAAGAGCTACAAGCAGCGTATGCCGCGGTGGAGCCATCATTTGTAACGGCGATTCGGCAGGCAGCCGCTAATATTCGTGCGTTTCATGAGAAGCAGAAACGCAATTCTTGGATGGATTGGCAGCCAGACGGCAGTCTGCTGGGCCAGGTAATCCGACCGCTGAAGCGGGTCGGTGTATATGTACCTGGCGGCAAAGCAGCGTACCCTTCGTCGGTGCTGATGAATGTGATTCCGGCACAGGTAGCGGGTGTGCCGGAGATTGTTCTGGTAACGCCGCCATCTACTAATGGTGGCGAAGGTATTAACCCGTACATTCTCGTGGCTGCCGCGGAAGCAGGCGTAAGCGAGATGTACCGGGTTGGCGGCGCGCAAGCCATCGCCGCCCTCGCCTACGGCACGGAGAGTATTGCCCCGGTGGATAAGATCTGTGGACCGGGCAATATTTACGTGGCGCTCGCGAAGCGCGAAGTGTATGGGGCGGTCGATATCGACAGTATCGCGGGGCCGAGTGAGATTGTGGTGCTTGCCGATGATACGGCGAATCCGGTGTATGTTGCCGCAGACTTATTGTCGCAGGCGGAACATGACGAGATGGCATCGGCTATTCTCGTCACGACTTCGGCTACGCTGGCGGAAGCCGTGCAGGCCGAGGTGAAGCGGCAACTGGACGTGCTGCCGCGTAGAGATATTGCGGCTGCTTCGGTGGAGCAGTATGGTGCAATTATCGTGGTTGATTCCTTAGATGAAGGAATTGATGTGGTGAATCGCCTTGCACCGGAGCACTTAGAGATTATGGTGCAAGAGCCGATGGCTTATGCTGGACGGATTGAGAACGCTGGTGCCATCTTCTTAGGGCCATATAGCTCGGAACCGGTAGGGGATTATTTTGCCGGTCCGAATCATATTATTCCGACGAATGGTACAGCCCGGTTCAGTTCACCGGTGGATGTGGATGATTTTATTAAGAAATCCAGCTTGATCTATTACAGCAAGGAAGCGTTGCTCCAGAACGGAGCGGCTATTATAGAGTTGGCAAGGCATGAAGGGCTTGAAGGTCACGCCCGCGCAATCGCTGTGCGGTTAGAACAGGAAGGAAAGGCGGAATCAGATCATGGATAATCAAGAGAATGGCTTGGGACTAGAGAACAAAGGTGCTGTGCGCGAGGCACAGGTAGACCGCAAAACGAATGAGACCAATATTCAACTCGCATTTTCCGTCGATGGAACGGGTCAATCGGTGATCGAGACGGATGTGCCATTTCTGAACCACATGCTGGATCTGTTCACGAAGCACGGACAATTCGATCTAAACGTACAAGCGCGCGGGGACATTGATATTGATGATCACCACACTGTAGAGGACATCGGGATCTGTCTTGGACAGACTTTACGAGAAGCATTGGGCGACAAACGGGGCATTAAGCGTTATGCCAGTGTATTCGTACCTATGGATGAGGCTCTGGCTCAGGTCATCATTGATGTCTCCAACCGACCTCACTTTGAGTATCGTGCAGAATATCCATCCCAGCAGGTTGGCAGCTTCTCCACAGAGCTTGTGCATGAGTTTCTGTGGAAACTGGCATTGGAAGCTCGGATTACCTTACATGTGATTGTGCACTACGGACAGAACACACATCATATGATTGAAGCAATATTCAAGGCACTTGGCCGAGCATTAGATGAGGCAACGATGATTGATCCACGTGTAACGGGTGTGCCTTCCACGAAGGGAGTGCTGTAGACGATGGCGATTGCAATTGTCGATTACGGTATGGGGAACCTGCACAGCGTCGGCAAAGCGGTCGAACGTCTAGGCTATGAAGCGCTGGTAACGGGAGACCGTGAGGCGATTCTGGGTGCAGATGGTGTGATTCTGCCCGGTGTAGGTGCATTTGGTGATGCGATGGAGCATCTCCGGGAGAGTGGTCTGGATGCTGTAGTTAAAGAAGCTGCTGCTGGGTCGAAGCCTCTGCTCGGTATTTGTCTTGGGATGCAGTTATTGTTCAGCTCTAGTGAAGAGCACGGGGAACATAAGGGACTAAACATTTTACCAGGTAAAGTGGTGCGCTTCGCCCCAGGCGAACTGAAGGTTCCACATATGGGCTGGAACCGTCTGGAGTTCCTACAACCGGAAAACCCGTTGTTGGCTGGCCTTGATGCAGGTCACGTGTATTTCGTCCATTCATATCATGCAGTTACTGAAGTGCAAAGTGATCTACTGGCAGTCACCGATTACGGACATCCTGTGACGGCAATTGTGGGTAGAGGATCAAACTTCGGTATGCAGTTCCATCCGGAAAAAAGTGGCGAGCTAGGCATGAAGCTTCTGGGTAATTTCTTGGCTTTAACGTAAACGGCTGTATATGTTTGAGCATTAATTATGTTCAAAGTAGAGCTTCACTGGAATGAATTGAATAGCTCGTGTAAGACAACATAATTTGAATATTCGGTACATTGAGGACAGATTGAATCATTATGCAGTAGAGTAGTGAGTTCTGAAATGTACTCTAAACTAAACATCAGCTATAAAGCGATAATCAGGAGGGCTTGTATGTCATCTTTTATCATATATCCAGCAATCGATATCCGAGACGGCAAATGTGTAAGACTGGTGCAAGGCGATTACAATCAGGAGACGGTATACAACGATGACCCTGTACAAGTTGCCCTATCTTGGGAGAAGCAAGGCGGTACATATGTTCATCTCGTAGATCTGGACGGTGCTAAGGCTGGACATCCCGTTAATGATGAGCTGATCGGGCGAATCGCTTCAGCAGTAAACGTGCCTGTTCAGGTTGGTGGCGGTCTTCGTACAGTTGCCGATGTGGAGCGTTTGCTCGGACTTGGTGTTAGCCGACTTATTATTGGAACAGCGGCGATTGAGGATCGTGCTTTTACGGAGGAAGTGTTGGGACGATACGGCGATAAGGTTGCCATCGGGATAGATGCTCGTAACGGTTATGTCGCTACACGAGGCTGGCTTGAAACATCAGAAGTTCAGGCTGAAGTGCTGGCGAAGGAGCTGGCTGCATTCGGCGCAGAAACATTCATCTTCACTGATATTTCTCGGGACGGCATGATGCAAGGACCCAATGTGGAAGCGATTGTGTCTCTAGCTAAGGCGAGCGGCAGAACCGTCATTGCTTCCGGTGGTGTGAGCGTCATGGATGATCTACTTCGCCTTAGCCGCCATGCAGAGGATGGCGTTGGTGGAGCAATCGTGGGCAAAGCGCTATATACAGGTAGCATCGATCTGACTGAAGCGGTACGTTCGGTGAATAAATAAGCGATATTCGGGTAGAGAGGAAGAGGAGCATGCTGGCAAAAAGAATCATTCCTTGTCTGGACGTGAAGGACGGGCGGGTTGTCAAAGGCGTTAACTTCGTCAATCTCCGCGATGCGGGTGATCCGGTTGAGCTGGCGGCGCTATATGATCGCGAAGGTGCCGACGAACTGGTATTCCTCGATATTTCCGCTTCGGTAGAAGGACGGGAAACGATGGAAGAAGTTGTACGTCAAACGGCTGGCGAAATTGCGATTCCATTTACGGTGGGTGGAGGTATCTCCAAGGTTGAAGATATGAAGCGTATTTTGCGAGCAGGCGCGGACAAAATTGCCGTTAATACAGCAGCAGTGCTTAATCCTCAGTTGATTGCAGATGGGGCACGTCGGTTTGGTTCCCAGTGTATTGTGGTAGCGGTGGATGCCAAGTACAACGATGCTTGGGGCGAGTGGGAAGTCTATACCCATGGAGGCCGGAAAGCTTCAGGCATCAAGGCACTGGAATGGGTCAAGCAGGCTGAAGAATTAGGAGCAGGTGAAATTTTGCTGACAAGTATGGATGCGGACGGCACCAAAGATGGCTTCGATCTGAAGCTGACGGCTGCGGTATCAGAATCGGTGCGTATACCGGTTATCGCCTCAGGTGGTGCCGGCAAGGAATCCCACTTCTACGATGTGTTCACGGCGGGTAAAGCGGATGCGGGGCTCGCAGCAACGATATTCCATTATAAAGAAATCGCCGTACCGGCACTAAAACAACATTTGAGCGAACAAGGGGTGGAGATCCGTGAGTAATACAAGTAATGAAATGAAGGAACAATTGTCCCTTACACAGGTAGTGGAGCATATCCGCTGGAACGATGGATTGGTACCTGCCATTGTACAGGATGCTGAAACTCGCGAAGTCTTGATGATGGCTTACATGAACCGGGAGTCTTTGAAGCTGTCGCTGGAATCTGGTGAAACGTGGTTCTGGTCACGCTCTCGTCAAGAGCTATGGCACAAAGGAGCAACATCAGGCAACGTACAACAGATCACTTCGCTTAAATATGATTGCGATGGAGATACGTTACTTGTTGAGGTTAAACCGAATGGACCAGCTTGCCACACAGGTGAAGTGACTTGTTTCCACAATGAAATCACTGGTTTGCCGGAAACGTCCAAACAAGCAAGCGAAGCGGAGACACGTTTTGCTGTACTTGGTGAACTTGAATCTGTCATTGCTGAACGTGAGCGTGAGCGCCCAGAAGGGGCTTATACGACATATCTGTTCGACAAGGGCGTAGATAAAATTCTCAAAAAAATCGGTGAAGAAGCATCGGAGACGATCATTGCCGCGAAAAATAAAGATAATGACGAGCTGCGTCTGGAAGTCAGTGACCTCATGTATCACTTGCTCGTTCTCCTTCAAGAGCGCAAGTTGCCACTGGACGATATTATGTCAGAGCTGAGCCGTCGTCACGAGCGGCCGCGCCGCGATTAGGAGGAGACAGGCGTGCGAATAGACTATCATACACATCATGAGCGGTGTGGTCATGCCGTTGGTAAGTTGGAAGAGTATGTGAAGCGTGGCATAGACATTGGGCTATCCCAGATCGGGCTGTCTGATCATATGCCGTTACTCCATGTAGATCCAGCCAATTATTATCCCGAGATGGCTATGCCGATGGATGAGCTTCCACGCTATGTTGAGGAGTGTTTCTCCCTGAAGGAAAAATATCGTGGTCAGATTGATGTGCGTGTCGGTCTGGAGGGCGATTATATTGAAGGCTGGGAGAATGAGATTCGAGCGATTATTGAACGGTATCCGTGGGATTATGTCATTGGATCTGTGCATTTCCTGGGCGAATGGGATATTACTGACTTCCGTCAAACGCATCACTGGGAAGGGCGTAACGTGTTGGAAGTATATCGCCAATACTATGATGCGGTGAGTAAGGCTGCTGCTACGGGAATGTATGACATTATGGGACATAGTGACGTCATCAAGCGATTCGGCTTCTTCCCTGCACCTGAGGAGGTAGATGAGCGTATTACACTAGAGAATGCTACTCTGCAAGTGATAGCTAAGAGCGGCTGTGCAATGGAGCTTAATGCCTCAGGGTTATCGAAGCCCTGTGCTGAGATGTTTCCTGGGCGTCGGATGCTAACGAAAGCGATTGAGTTAGGTATCCCGTTGACGCTTGGCTCCGATGCGCATGATCCTATGAAGCTGGGGGACTACCTACCTGAGGCAGAAGCACTTTTGCATGAGTTGGGGTGCACCGAGGTGGCTGTCTTTGAAAGTCGCCGTCGCTCTTTCGTTCCTTTAAATAGAGGAGACAGTAGAGTATAATAAGGTTGAAAATAACCTTATTCATAAGGGATTATATAGGGGCTTCAACCCTCGGGAGGGCATTATGCAGCAATCGTTACGTATTTTTTCCGGTTCATCGAACCCGAAGCTGGCAGAACAAGTATGCGACAAGCTGGGAGTACAGCTAGGCAAGATCAAGCTGTCCCGGTTCAAGAGCGGAGAGATATACGTTCATTATGAAGAGACTATTCGTAACTGTGATGTGTTTCTAATTCAGTCGTTGTCTAACCCGATTAATGAGTTGTTCGTTGAACTGCTCGTTATGATTGATGCTGCGAAGCGAGCGTCTGCTCGGACAGTGAATATCATCGTTCCCTATTATGGATATGCTCGTCAGGAGCGTAAGTCAGCCCCGCGTGAACCGATCTCAGCCAAGATGGTTGCCGATGTGTTGACCACGGCTGGAGCGAACCGGGTTGTGACGATTGACCTCCATGCAGCAGCTATCCAAGGATTCTTCAATATTCCGGTTGATCATATGACGTCATTAGATCTAATCAGTGAATATTTGTTAAGCAAAGGTATTGAACATCCGGTTGTTGTCTCCCCGGATGCTGGGCGTGCCTCTATGGCAGAGAAGCTAGCGAACCGGCTGGATTCACCTTTTGCCATCATGATCAAGAAGAGACCAAACCATAACGAATCTATCATTACCCATGTCATTGGTGATGTTGAAGGTCGCACACCGATCATTATTGAGGATCTAATTGATACAGGCACGACCATTCTGAATGTCGTTGAGGGACTCAAGGAGCGCGGTTCCAATAATGTATACGTATGTGCTACACACGGGTTGTTCTCCGATGGGGCATTAGCGAAACTCAATCATCCTTCGATAGCAGAGGTGGTTGTTACCGATTCGATTGCGCTGCCAGATGATCATCCTGAGTGCTTCAAAGTATTACCTGTTGCTCCGATGCTGGCAAGAGCCATTCGTATTATCGTTGATGGCGGCTCTATGGCAACACTGTTTAGAGATTCCGGCATTTAATGAAGGATCGGAGAATGAGTTTACTCCATAGAGTTGTTCCGTGTCTGAGATACCTGCTCAGCACGGCTTTTTTGTTTATTCATGAGACCGTCTGAATTCTAGGGAGTCAATTCCTTGCTTGTACTTCCGAAGCATGTGCTATAATAACATCAAATTAAATTTATGAGAGCGCTTTAATATGGGATGATCCAGCCCAGAGGTGCGACAGATGATAAACAATAGAACTGCGGCCGATTCTGTAGTTGGCATCGTGGAGTGAGGAGTGGGTCGATTGTCCCGTACTTGGTATTATCGGTTACTATTTTCATACTTTCCTATTTTCTTTCTGACTGTGACCATACTCATTTTTATCGCGTTTGTTTTCATTAATGACATCTCTAGGGCCGAAACGAAAAAAGCGGATCGCATCTCGTCTAGCTATCTAGTAGATACGCTAGATCACACCATAAGAGATATCGAATTATCTTTGATGGAGACGGTACAGAATGACCAGGCCTATAGAGACTATTTTAATCATAGAGATGGGGCAAATTCCGAAACAGTCTATTCAATTGCACAGAGTTTGCGCGAGTTAACCAGTTCTTCTTCATGGATTGAATCCATTTATTTATATGACAATATGAATAAGAGTATTGTGACGGTGAGTGGGCCTAGAGATGTGGAGAGCTTCTCAGACAAGGCATGGGTTGAGCAGACGGTGTCTGGGAAGTTATCTCCGGGATGGCAGCCCGTTAGAGAGTACGATGGAGGTATTATTCAGCGTGCCCCTATTCGAGTGGTAACGGTTAATAAGGATATGCCTTTGCCTTTTGGATCCCAAGGTACACTGGTGATCAATATTAAAATGAGCAGTATTGAACAAACAGTCGATAACATGGTTAACGGACAACTGTCCTTCATGACCATTTCAAACCGTGACGGTCAGGTGGTATACAACGCACACTTGGATGATGAAGATGCCACAGAAGGAAGAGTATTGAACACGCTTACGCTCGATAGATTAGGTTGGACGTTATCCAGTGGGATCAAGGCGGGAAATCTGTTTGGATGGGTATCTGTTATTTCTTATGTATGGGTAGTCATTGCCATTGTGACCGTGGTTAGTGCGATCATCTACATCATTTATGTTACACGTCGAAATTATAAGCCAATTCAGATTATTATGAACCGGATTGAAGCACATCAGATTCGGACACTTGAAGATTCGGGATCTCGTAAAGATGAGATGAAAATGATTGATGGTGCGCTTGAAAATCTGATTAACCACATGATGGATTATGATGATAAAAAGAGGGAAAATGTGCTGTTGCAGCGCAGCAAGCTGTTCAACAGTCTGTTGCACGGCGAGCATCTCGACCAAGCCGCAGCACGGCTTGAGGAGCTATCTCCATTTGACACTGTAGGAGAGTCTTCACGCTTCGCTGTTGTTGTTGGAGAGATTAACCGTTATGAGAAGGGATTTCAAGAGCTATATACGAGAGGTGAACAAAATACTCTCAAATTCGCATTGATGAATGTGCTACAGGAGCTCTCACGCAACAAAGGGGTGCAATGCTGGGCTGAATGGGTCAGTGCAGAACGAGTGGCCATTCTATTTCTCTCCACAGAGGATAGCAGCGAGCATGATATGACGGGACAGATTCGTGATGTTGCAGAGGATTGTCGGTTCTGGGTTGATCAGAATCTGCGTATTTCACTAAGCTTTGGGATTGGTCCGATTGCAGATGGCATTGGGGCAATTCGAGAGTCCTATACTGGTGCAGAGGCAGTAATGCATCGGAAATGGCTGATGAACGGAGACGTGGGTTTGGCCGAGAGTGGAGAGAAGTCGAAGCCATTAATAGAGACGTACACCTATTTGCAGATGATTGCTGACTTTGTTAAGCGATTCCGAATGTCGAGCGGCCAGTGGCGGGAAGAGCTGGAGGAGATTTTCGCGGCGTTTGAACGTAATATGCTGCCGGATGAAGATATTCAATCCCTCATTCAAGCGATGCTACAGATGCTTAGCCGTGAAGTGGCACTAATGTCGGACGAACTTCAGGAGAAGTTGTCAGAAGACAATATGAACAAGTGGCTCAAGTCGATCGAGGAAGCAGCGGCACTTGCTGATGTTAAAGCATTGCTGTTCGAGGACTTAACTGATCTGTTCAGAACGTATGTCTCAGTGACAGAAACCAAGAGCTACAAGGCCATGGTCAATGAGATGAAAAGTTATATCGAAGAACAATTTGCCAACCCTGACCTTTCTCTGAAACATTTAAGTGATCGGTTTCAGATCTCTGGCAAACATGCGAGTTACTTGTTCAAGACGGAATTCAATATGAAGTTTGTGGACTTCGTGACCGAGCTGCGAATGAAGGAGACGGAACGGCTTCTTCGCTCGACTGATTTGGCGTTGCAGGATATTGCCCTGAAGGTGGGGTATGCTAATGGTATTACGTTGGGGCGTGTATTTAAACGGGTTACAGGCATTACGCCAGGCGATTATCGCCGAGCAAAGCGTGAACATCCTGCGGATGAGTCATAGCCATAGGATGCCATGTAACGTGGATTGCTTTATTTTTCGGGTAAACGAGCTTAAAGTGAGGGGTGGAATTCTCGCAGGTGTTCTCCGTAGGAGGGTTACTTGCTGGAATCCACCCTTTTACTATGATCCAGGCAGTATACCGGATCAATTCGTTCATTGATCTACAATTATGTGGTAATACCGAAGGTCGGCATGGGCAGATATTCCAGTTATTATGTCGGATACGAAAATAGGCAGTATAAGAAAATGGTTTATCGACGTAGCTAAGAACAAACTGTACAGAAGTGGGGATAGAGTCTGTCTGCGCGCGGGTTTAGAGCGATGTTATTGAAAGCGGATTGTCTGCGAAAATGGTTAGGTGAATAAACCACAACTGCTCTGTAAGCGCTTCCGAAACTGGTTTATTGCATGAGAGCAAGAAGGTATGGAATACTCGGATCAAGCTTTACAACATTCAACGCAAAGCCAAAGGGGATGACAAAATGACAAGAAGAGCAACCAAAGGGAGTACGAAGAAATGGATGGGTCTGGCGCTTACAATGGTAATGGGAGTTTCACTGTTAGCAGGATGTTCATCGGCATCTGATCAATCAGCTGAAGGCGGTGCATCAGGTAGTGGTGAACGTGTCACCTTAAAAGTGGAGGTATTCGATCGTGGTAACAGTCCTTCTCCACATACGATTACGAACAACTACTTAACAAAATTTGTTCAAGAGAAATTTGGCGATCCGAATAACATTGATGTGCAATTCGTACCTGTTCAACGTTCAGAAGAAACAACCAAGCTCAACGTGTTAATGGCCAGCCCCAGCGACGTTCCAGATATTGTGTTTGTATATGACTCCAGTGTGTTCTACCGTTACGCTCAGCAAGGTGGTCTAACTGACGTAGGCGAGCTTCTTAATGAACATGCACCTAACTTAAAAGAATATCTCGGCGATGACCTGTTGAAATTCGGTCAGCTTGAAGGTCAGCAATTCGCTATTCCGGGTAAACGTGCCATTACGGCTCGTTACAACTCCTATATCCGCCAGGATTGGCTCGATAAAGTTGGTATGAAAGCTCCAACAACAACAGATGAGTTGTATGAAACGTTGAAAGCATTCAAAGAGAAGGATCCGGGCAATCTGGGTAGCAAAAACATCCCAATGGGTATGGCACTTGCCCCAGCACAGTATGAAACACTGATTTACTCCTTTATCAAGCCTGTACAAGATGGACTTACGTACAGTCAGCGCTACGAACTACCATTGCATGATGGCTTCAAAGATGCGATGCAGTTCCTTAACAAGCTATACAATGAAGGTCTGATCAGCAAAGACTTCAGTCTTGATGAAGAAAAAGCACAATTGGTCAAAGACTTCCAAAACGGTAATATTGGCTACATGTCTGAGGACGTAGGTCAGATTTTGTATGCAGATGGTATGCTTGATAATTTGTACAAAAATGTACCGGATAGCAAAGTTATAGCAGTTGACGCTTATACTAACCCGAATGTGGACAATAAACACATCAAATCACGTTATGGTAGCAACGGTATGTACATCATGATTCCAAAAAGCAGCAAACGTTCGGTTGAAGCAGTGAAATACTTAGACTGGATGGCTTCTGGAACGAACTTGCTGGAGATGAACACCGGTGTCGAAGGTGAGAATTACGATATGGTTGATGGTGTTCCAGTTGTTAAAGATGATGCACCACAGGATGTCAAAGATCGTCTCTACAACGGTGGTGACATGGCGATTATTGCCAACGGTAAAGTAGTTGGAGATCAGGCGGCCAATGAAGCGGCATGGATTGCAGGCTTCCCTGAGCGTAACCAAGAGCTAATGAGACAGTCCATTGATATTGCAAATACAGACACAATCGGCCCGGTTATCTTCAGCAAACCGATTGAAGCAGAATCGAAATATGGTACGGCACTAAATGATAAGTTGAAAGTGCTTATTGTGAAAACAGCGATGGCTAAGCCAGCAGATTTTGAATCGGTATATGAAAAAGAAATGAATGACTTCATGTCACTGGGTGGCACGGAACTGAAGAAAGAGCTTGAAGCAGCACTTCAGTAAGCGTTATCAATTAAAAGGTTCATCTTGTGATTACCAAATCAATATGTAATTTACCGCATAACTTTAGAAGGAACGTGTGCCGCCAGTATGGGCGGCACAGCCGTTTCTCTGTTGATAGGAGGAAACCGACTTGACCATCACATACTTGAAAAGGTATTGGCAATTATATGCGCTCATCTCACTGCCTCTGATCTACTTCTTGATCTTTCGTTACGGCCCAATGTACGGGGTTCAGATCGCTTTTAAGGATTTCAACTTGTTTCAGGGCATTAATGGGAGTGAGTGGATCGGTTTCGATGCTTTCCGTGAAGTATTTGGAATGCGGGACTTCTACACCACATTACGAAATACGTTCATGCTTAACTTTCTAGATTTGCTCGTTTCATTCCCTGCTCCAATTATCTTGGCGATCATGCTCTACGAAGTTCGGTTTAAGTGGTTTAAAAAGATTTCACAAACGATCCTGTATATTCCTCACTTTATTTCCTGGGTTATTATCGGGGGGATCGTGTATCAATTATTCGGCAATCAATCCGGTATGGTGAACGGTTTGCTGGAGAGTATGGGTCTCAACTCCATACCATTTTTGACAGAGAAGAATCCATGGCTTGTTACGTACCTGTTCACAGGTGTTTGGCAGAGCGCTGGATGGGGAACCATTCTGTATCTGGCTGCATTAACCGGCGTTAACAAGGAATTGTTTGAAGCTGCTGAGATTGATGGAGCGTCACGTCTGAAAAAAATCTGGCATATTACCTTGCCTAGCATTAAACCAACGATTGTCACTTTGCTTATTCTGAATCTCGGACAAATGGTCAGCATTGGTTTTGATCGTCCTTACATTATTGGTAACACTGCTGTACGTGAATACTCCGATGTACTGAGTACCTTCGTGTACAGGGTTGGTTTGGAATCTGGACAATATACACTGGCGACTGTCGTCGGACTCTTCCAGGCTGTTGTAGGACTGATCTTCGTACTCGGTTCAAATTATATTTCGAAAAAGGCGACCGGTGAAGGTATTTTGTAAGAGCGAAGGGGATACCAATCGGCTGTTTGTATAGACCATCAGTAAAGGAGCTGTGCGCATATGAGTGAACGCACCTCAAACCGGGTTTTTGACATCGTTAATATTACCTTTATCAGTTTGTTTGTTATCTTCTGTCTAGCTCCGTTCTTGCACACGATTGCGATCTCACTAAGTTCCAATCGGGCAATTACATCTGGTGAAGTGACCATATTTCCTAAAGAATTTAATTGGGATGCCTACATTCAGGTATTCTCTGATCAATCCATGATCTATTCACTGGGCTTCACGAGTATTCTAACGGTAGCAACCACTGTGCTATGTATGCTCTTCACACTGGCGGCTGCATATCCGTTAACGAAGAAAAAATTGAAAGGGCGCAAGCTCTTCATGTACGTCATCATCATTACCATGTTCTTCAGTGGTGGGATGATTCCTGAATATTTGCTCATTCGTGACCTAAATTTGCTTAACTCCGTCTGGGCGCTGATTTTACCTGGTCTCGTGAGTCCGTTTAACCTGATTATCCTGATTTCCTTCTTCCGCGGCATTCCAGAAAGCTTGGAGGAATCGGCTGAGATTGACGGTAGTTCGCATGTACACACACTCTTCAAAATTATATTGCCATTATCTATGCCTGTATTGGCTACACTGGCTCTATTCTATGCGGTTGGTCGCTGGAATGGCTTCCAGGATTCATTGCTGTATATTAATGATCCGAAGCTGTACCCGCTGCAGCTTAAACTCTTCCAAATGGTACAAAACAATATGGTCAGCGAGCTTACGCTCATGGAAGGTGCTAACCGTGCACCATTGACTCCAGAGAGCCTCAAGGCAGCAACGGTTATATTTGCAACTGTACCGATTCTGCTCGTGTACCCTTGGCTGCAAAAGTATTTTGTCAGCGGTGCGATGCTGGGCGCGGTAAAAGGCTAATTCTAGAGTTAGCGTAAGTATAGGATAGATAGTTCGACTTACCATAATGGGAAGGAGAAGGAATTCGAATGCAGGCACAGCACAAGGGAATATACTCATTTTCGACATGTTGGAACATCAGGAAGCATACGGTTGGAGCAGATATGATTCGAGAGATTGCAGAGCTTGGCTTCAGCCGGGTGGAGCTTAACTATAATGTGACGAAGGAAATGCTCACCACTATAGAGCCCATGATTGAGCGAGGAGAGATCGGAATCTCCAGTGTTCATAATACCTTCCCGCATGATCCAGATCCAGATTACGGAACAGACTCTGTCTTGCTTGGCTTTGAAGATGAAGTGAAGCGTCAACGAGCGATTGAATTGCTGGTAGGGTCAGCAGAATATGCCCATCGTTACGGAGGGGAAGCCGTTGTTGTACATCCTGGCGAGGTACCTTTCCCAGAGGATATCAGCAAGGATCTTAGTAAGCTCTATAACGAAGAAGGGTCGGATTCACCGAAATATCGTAGCAAGTGGGAAGAACTGATGGAACGTCGGCAAGCTCTTAGTTCGGGCTATGTCGAGAGAATTATCGCGAGTCTGGATGAGGTCTGTAATCGTGCGGCTGCCAAAGGTCTGAATGTGCGCTTTGGGATCGAGACGAGATCCAGACCTCAACAGATTCCTACACTCGCAGAAGCAAAGACGATCATTCAAGCGCTCAAAGGGGCTCCGGTTGGGATCTGGTATGATACGGGTCATGCCATCATGATGGATCGACTAGGTCTCTATGATAGTGTAGGAGAAATGCAGGGACTGATGGACGATATCGTAGGTGTCCATATTCATGAAACGCTTGGACTTTCGGATCACTGGTGCCCATATGTACACAGCAAGGATATGCATTTCTATGATGCTTATCTGCCGATGATAGAGCGCGCACAGGTGAAGGTCTATGAGTTGAAATCAGCCTGCCAACCGGCTGAAATTCATGAGAGTCATGACTTGTTAATGAAGAAGCTGAATTCGTAGAGTCATAAACAAAGAGCGTAATAAAGTACTTTCGAAAGCCGTTTGGTAGAGCCGAATAAACGGCAGATATTTGTAAGACGTTAGTGTCTAATATAGCCGCGGCTATTGCTGCTATGATGTCTAAATCTCCTGGCGACTTTTGGTGAGATAAGGTATATACTGACGAGAAATTAGCTCGTATACAGGCGAGGTGAGTAGCTTCCACCCTATGTAGGGGGTGCGCCATGTCCTTCGTTCATCGGGCAAATGCATTGGTATGGAGGGGAACTGCACATGTACAGACAACTGGTAGATAGTAATGACAGAGCAGTAGAACGAGGTATGGCCAGGCAGATGCTTGATCCAGAGAATCGATACTACGGTGGTACGATTGATCCGTATACAGGTGTGGCTTGGGTGAACCATACCACTGGAACGCCGACGGATATGTGCTACTGGGGAGCAGCGCTCTCTAATCCGGACTCGATCTATTACCGGGATGAGGCATTGTTAGATAGACTGCTATTGGCCACAGAGTTTGTACTTCGTCTACAGCATGAGGATGGCTCGATATCACCCGGCTGGACGAACTACCATTCCCCGCCGGATACCGCATTTGTCGTTGTAGGATATTCGCAGTTATATCAGCTACTTGTTAAACAGGAATGGACGCCTCTGCAACCTGTCCTTAACAATATGCGGCAATTCCTAGAGCGAACGATTCCTGTGATGTTGGCAGGGGGATGCCATACGCCGAATCACCGCTGGGTGCTATGCGCGGCGCTTGGTTTCCTGCATGACATCTTTGGTCTGGAGGAAGCTGTGCAGCGCGCAGAGCAGTGGCTGGCAGAAGGCATAGACATTACGCCCGATGGCGAGTGGACCGAGCGAAGCAACGGAATTTATAATGCAGTGAGTGACATTATGCTCATTCATGCAGCAAGGCTGCTCGGTCGTCCGGAATTGCTGGAACCTGTACGTTTGAATCTTCGCATGATGGTATATTTGGTGCACCCAACGGGAGAGATCGTTACGGATTATTCAGGTCGTCAGGATCTGGGTAGCATCCATGACTTATCATCGTATTACCTGCCCTATGCCATCTTAGCCCAATTGGACGGAGATCCGATTTTTGCAGGCATGGCTGCCCTGGCAGATGGTACTCTGACAGACCCGGGGGTATGCTCGGTCAATGCGCTCGTAAGGTTACTGTTAGAGCCGGAGCTTCAACAGGCGAACGGCTCGCTGGATGTGTTACCACAGCAGTATGAGGTTATGCTGAACGAGCATTTTGCAAGAGCCAGCTATTTGGATCAGATGGAGGCTGTTGGCCACCATGGACGGATATTCCATAGCCGAATGCATACCGATTTTGGTGCACCTGTAGCTCGAATCCGCGATGGTGAGACCAGTGTAACGGTGATGACGGAGGTGCCTCCTTTCTTCGCTCTGCGTCATGGTAAGGTGCGTCTACTTGCTGTACAACTGGCTTCCTACTTTAATCCAGGGTATATCCCGATGCAAGATATGACCCGTTTGCCTCAAGGGTATCGATTAACAGGGGAGCAGAAGAAGGGTTATTATGACCCGATTCCTGCTAATGAACTGCCAGAGACGGCGTCTTCAGATATAAGTCCGTGGTACCTACTTCCCCATCAGAGTCGCCGACTTACCCATGAGCAGACATTCCGTGTGGGAGCTGAGGTGTTACATACGGAGAACGGTTGGACAATGCATCTGACGGGGGAAGAACCGGAGGACATCATGATGCAGTTATCCTTTGTATTCGGAAGCGAAGGAGAGTTAACCTACGAGGACGGAACGGAGACTAGTGATGGTCATCACTTATGGAGCAGCGGTAATTTGCGTTATACCTGCGGTGAAGACTGGATCGAGATCAGTGGAGGCGAAACGGGACATTTGGCTTCATCGGTTCGTGAGGCGAAGCTGCCAGAGAAGTGCAAGATTGTGCTCGTTAACTTCATGACGCCGTTTGATAAAACGATTCATATCTCGCTTTCACCATCCATGGCGAAGAAGTTGCAAGACCAATAAGTCCTCTTACGAAATTGAATATGGTTACCAAGAACAAGGCGGTATTTCATTCCAATTATGGATGATGGAATACCGCTTTCTTTTGCACATTTTTTGCCTAAATCACATGAAACTACATGTTGAGAAGCCTACCGCAAGATGTGGTATACTGGAGAGTATGAATGAAAGCAAAGAGGAGGTGCCTTGGAAGATGAAGGGCAAGCTACTGCGGGCTGAGGGAGACCTCGCCAACATTATACCGATTCATTTGGATGCGTCTTTCTTTTTTGAAAGAGCTGTCCGCTCGCTGGACCGTAATCACGTCGACAAGGCATTAAAATATTTTCGTAAAGCTGTTGAATATGAACCGGAAAACCCGGTGAATCATTGTAATATGGCGGGTATATTATCTGAGAAAGGGGATTACGAGGCATCTAATGCGATTCTCGCGAATGTACTGGATGCCGTAGATCCGTCGATGACCGAATGTTATTTCTATATGGCGAACAATTATGCCAATATGGATCGGTTTGAAGAAGCGGAGCAAGCGTTAGTAACGTATTTGGAAGAAGACACCCAGGGTCAGTTTATGACGGAGGCAGAAGAGATGATGGAGCTTCTGTATTACGAGTTGGACCGCCCATCTAAACTGAACCGGATCAAATCACGTAAGGGTGTTGTGGAGCATGATCATGCACGAGAATTGCTAGAGGAAGGGAAATTTGCACAAGCAGCTGAGCTTCTGGAGGGCATGTCACCTGATTATCCAGATTATCTGGCTGTACGCAATAACCTGGCTCTTGCCTATTATTATATGGGTCAATTCCCCAAAGCGCGTGAGACCATTGCCGAGGTGCTTGAGCAAGAGCCTGGCAATCTGCATGCTCTGTGTAATCTGGCAATCTTCCATCAGAATGAGAACCGTACAGATCAGGTGCTCCTATTAATCAAAAAGTTGCGTGTCATTGTACCTTTCCAACACGAACAGGTCTATAAGCTAGCAACCACAATGGGTATTTTGGGACAGCATGATACCGCCTATGTACACTTTCGTAGATTGCTTAAAGTGGAAGAGACGGCAGCTGACCCTGCGCTTGCGCACTATGCTGCAGTGGCGGCCTTTAATACCGGACGTTATGATGCAGCCGAGCGGTTATGGCATCATGTAAGCAAGCTTGACCCTGTGTCTGAAGTGTCTCCGTTTTATTTGTCTCGACTTAAGGCGGTACAACAAGACGAGCTTCAGCCTGAAAATTTAAGCTATCATTACCATCTTCCTTTTGATGAGCAATTCAAGCAATGGGAGAACTACGGAAATGGCATTCCGGAGGAAATGAAGAATGATCCACTGATTCGTTCATCATTTTTCTGGGCATTACGCCATGGTGATCGGGCAACCAAGCTTCAAGTCATTCATGCGCTCGGTATGATCGGAGACTATGAAGTACAGCAAGCGTTACAATCCTTCATACAGGAATCCGATGAGCAGCAGGATCTCGTGGAAGCTGCTCAATCTGTACTGAATGAACTGCTTGCGACTGAGCAGCATTCGGAGCGGAGCCGCGCAGTACTACCGCTCTCAACGGTAGCCGCGCGATCTATTCAGAATGCAGCAATCAGCACAGAAGGCTCGCAGACAGAATCCATTTCTCACTGGCAAGCTGTCGTTGACCGTGCGCTACAGATGACGGAAACGAAAGCAGAGTTACAGCAGGAAATGGAGCGTATATGGACCGATTATGTGTCCCGTGCTCATCCTGAAATGACAGCGATGAAGCATATTGAGGGATGGGCTGCAGGGCTGGAATATTTGGCTGCCAAAATTCACAGAAGACCTGTAACCTATCAAAGTGTAGCAGAGCGATATGGCATTTCGGCATCAACGGTTAGTAAATATGCGAAGCAGATTAACAAGGTGTGTAGTACGGTACCACCTACAGTATAATCGGATGATTTAGAGTGGTTATTCCAAATGTTTTAAAGGCATGACAGGGATTTAAGCGGCTTGAAGCACGATTGAGGAAGATTGGGATTTCATGAAGGATACATTTGCCTGCAAAACGGGTAAACTTAATGGATGGCTATTGTCACATGGATCTAGAAATGAACCAGTTCATATACTCTCAACCTAATCAAGGAGGCTGTATCTATATGTCTAAATACAGAACGATTGTGATTGGAACCGGACCTGCCGGATTAACAGCAGCAATTTATTTGGCGCGTGCCAACCTTAATCCATTGGTTATCGAAGGTCTTCAACCAGGTGGACAATTGACTACCACGACAGAGGTTGAGAACTTCCCTGGATTCCCGCAAGGCATTATGGGGCCAGAATTGATGGACAACATGCGGAAGCAAGCGGAGCGTTTTGGCGCAGAATTTAAGAATGGCTGGGTGGAAGAGGTAGACTTCAGTAAGCCCCCATTCAAAGTGAAAGTTGGCGGCATTGGTGATCTCGAGGCCGATTCAATCATAATCTCGACCGGTGCATCTGCCCGCTACCTCGGTATCCCGGGAGAGCAGGAAAATGTAGGGCGCGGGGTAAGTACATGTGCGACATGTGATGGATTCTTTTTCCGTGGCAAAAAGATTGTCGTTGTTGGTGGGGGAGACTCCGCGATGGAAGAGGCCAGTTTCTTGACCAGATTCGCAACAGATGTAACCTTAGTGCACCGTCGGGATGAATTACGCGCATCGAAGATCATGCAGGATCGCGCGCGCAGTAACGAAAAGGTGAAATGGGCATTGAACCGTACACCGCTTGAAGTGGTGCCTGAAGCGCTGGGTGTGAAGGGACTTAAGGTACGGAACAATGAGACAGGCCAAGAAGAGCTGTTGGAGGCGGATGGCGTGTTTGTTGCCATCGGACATACACCAAATACCGGATTCCTCGGCAACCAAGTGGTGTTGGATGATCATGGGTATGTGGTTGTTAAACCAGGTACGACGGAAACGAACATCCCAGGTGTATTTGCTTGTGGCGACGTCCAGGATACGAAGTATCGTCAAGCGATTACTGCAGCAGGGTCAGGTTGTATGGCAGCAATGGACTGTGAGAAATTTTTGGAAGGCAGCATTGTGCACGACTGGAGCGAAACATTGGATAAATAAGCATGTTTGGCTTGAATGTCCACATAAGATAAGGAATAGAGACAACGGGAAGTCTCATGATGTGAGAGAAGCCGGTAGGCTTCTCTTTTTTTCTGAAACGAAAGTGGGCATGAGATCGTATACATAATGGGCATATTAGCTGTGAGGTGAAGACTTTGGGGGAAATGATAAAAGATTGGCTACAGAACACAACGGTCAGACGTTTTCTGATCCTGCTGTTGTTCTGTTTGGTTCTATTCAGCATGGGGAGTATGCTGCACATGATTTTGCTGTTGTTCCTCGTGACGTATGTCATGAATCGACTACAGCACTTCATTACGGGACAGTTAAATCGACTGTTTCCGATTAACTACAAGGTCGTTGTCATCTTGCTATATTTGATTGTGATTGCGGCGATTGTGCTAGGAATATCTAAGTATTCGCCGAGGATTGTCGATCAGGTCATACAACTGACGAATGAAATCATTAAGTTTCTGGATACGGCTGAAGGCGATAATTATGCATCGAAGATTGCAGGGTATCTGCAGTCATTTGATATTAAGAACTATACGAATAATGCGCTGAAGTATATTTTTGCTCTGAGTAAAGGGCTGGAGTTTATTTTGCTGGTTATTATTCTGAGTCTGTTCTTCTTGCTGCAAAAACAAGAAATCGTCAAATTCACATCCAAGTTCAAAACAAGTAAGCTCGGCTGGTTCTATAAAGAAGTGGCTTATCTTGGAGATAAATTTGTATCTTCCTTCGGAAAAGTCATTGAAGCTCAGCTATTGATTGCGGTGTTCAACACGGTTCTAACGATGTTGGGACTATGGATTCTTGGATATCCGTATCTGTTCGCATTAACCATTCTGGTATTCCTACTAAGCTTGGTTCCCGTTGCGGGGGTTGTCATCTCATTGGTGCCATTGTGTCTGATTGGGTATCAGATTGGCGGATTGCAGCTTAGCATTATCGTTATTGTCATGATTATTATCATTCATGCGCTGGAGACCTATTTCTTGAATCCAAAGTTAATGGCGCACAAAACAAAGCTTCCAATGTTCTACACATTTATCGTATTGATTCTGTCACAGCATTTCCTCGGAATCTGGGGACTGATCATCGGAATTCCGATCTTTGTATTCCTGTTGGACATCCTTGATGTAAATAAAATGGAGAAATCAAACGAACCGGTGCGTGTAGATTCGAAGCTGTAGCTTAGTGTAACGCTTGTAAGTAGTGTGTTGTATTTATCCAATAGCATGTGAAAATAGTGAAGAACGCCTCCTTGGCTGATCAAGGAGGCGTTCTTTTGGTGTACATTTTTACGCTTGCGCTTGTATGAGAAATGCATAGCTCATGCTTGAATCATTCATTTTGACGATAGGTATTACACGAATAGATGATGGATCTACTGCTATAACCAGCCCTTCTCTTGGGCAATGCGTATAGCTTCTACACGATTCTTAGCCTCTAGCTTATTGAAGGCTTCCGATAGGTAATTGCGAACTGTGCCGTAGGACAGATGAAGTGATGCTGCGATCTGGTTGGCATTCATGCCTGTGGCGGCAAGTTTCAACATTTCTCTCTCTCGTTCCGTTAGTGGATTAACACCTTTGGATGCGCCAAAAATAAGTTCGGGAGATACTTCTCGTCCGCCCCCCATAACACTACGAATGGCCTGAGCTAAGCGGTCACTTGGCTCATCTTTTAGCAAATAACCTTGTACGCCAGCTTGAACCGCACGCTCTAGAAAACCAGGACGAGCGAATGTGGTTAGGATGATGATCCGACAGGGGTTACCTTGTTCTTGTAAACGTTCTGCCACGTCAAGTCCACTCATGACTGGCATTTCAATATCCATCAAAGTGAGATCTGGTTCAAGAGAGGAGATTAGCTTCAATGCTTCTTCTCCGTTACCGGCTTCCCCAATGACTTCAAAATCATCTTCGAGATCCAACAGGGAGGCGAGAGCACCCCGAAGCATGCGTTGATCTTCTGCAATTAAAATACGAATCATGATGATACTCCTCCTTGGGAATCGCTTACGATTAATGGAAAGAAAAAGGATAGCTCGGTTCCTGCTGAATCGGAAGAGATCTGAAGGGAACCATCGATCAGGTTCAGCCGCTCTGACATGCCTTTTAGACCGTTACCATGAGGTTTGCTGGAATCTATCCCTTGTCCATTATCTCTAATACGTAGCTTGATCCCTTCCTGCGTGCGCTCAATTGATAATGTACTTCGTGTTGCTTGACTGTGTTTGACAATGTTCGTGACCGCTTCAATAAGACATAGGCTCGCCATATTCTGCGTTAAGTCTGGCACATCATCGTAGGAGTCCTGCTCCTGAGTCACTTGAAGTGTGATATCTGCACTCTTTAACATCTCTATCGCATCTGCGACTGCTTCAGGAATGCTAATGGCTCGCATATCCGAGACGAGTTGACGCACCTCACGTAGGGCAGCACGGGAAGTCCGTTCGATCTCGCGTGCCTCCTGAACTGCCCGTTCTGGATTTTTGATGATTAGCTTGGTCACGAGTTCACTCTTAAGGGTGATTAAAGATAACGTATGTCCCATGGTATCATGCAAATCTCGGGCGATGCGCATACGCTCCTCACGCTTAATCAGTTCTTTGATATGCTGCTGAGCTTCATCGAGCTGCTCCTCTAGATGCCGCTGTTGCATCATGGATCGAATGCCATAAGGAGACGCAAGCATGATGAGGTAAAAGGGAGTGAAGAACATGAGCTGAGAAGCTGTTAGTGACGAGAAATGAATAGCAATGGGAATGGTCTGAACAATGGCGAACACCAATAGAAATAGGCGAAACATCCGTTTATCTGTGTACCATCCAATAAAATTAGCTGTGAAAAAACCGAGAAAAAACATGTTTAAATCAATAACGACAGTCAAAATAAAAACAGTAAGCATCTGTAACGTCATCCAATAGGAAAATAAAACGGTTCCTGCTGTCATATACAGCTGACGATAGGTCAGGATAAACACAAGGAAAGCAGAGAGCCCAATATATAGTTCATGACCACGGGCTACCCATAAATAATAGATTGGCATGGCCAAGTAGATCATCCAAATGTAAGGATAGAAGCCATATCGCTTCGGGAAAATCTCAAACTTCTGAAGCATAGATGAGGGTTAAGCCTCCTTTTGTTTGCTGCGGATATAAGTGGATATTAACATAAACACGATCAGGTACGCTGTCAAAATTAGTATATCACGGAAAGCTGGCGCGTTACCGCTAACGATCGCCCAGGCGCCGTTGCCAAAGCTGTTCGACGGAAGCCAACTTCCGATCTGACCCAGCCATGAAGGCATAATATCGAGCGGCATCCACATGCCGCCAAGAAGTGCTAGTGAGAGATAGAGAGCATTGCTAAGACCACTGGCGGTGTCGACCTTGCGTAAGGTTCCAATGCAAGTGCCTAGAGCAAGAAAGGGTAGCGATCCAGCTAGAATCCATAGGGCACTTCCTATCCATTGTAAGGCAGATAAAGAGACACCATTAATCAGATATCCAGCGGTAAAAATAACGATGATCGAGAACAGGTGCACCGTCGTCTGACCAACCATTTTGCCACCAAAATAAATGGCATCAGATAACGGGGTTACCCGCAGGTACGAAACCCAGCCATGTACACGTTCCTGAACCAAACGTATGCCGAGTGTCATGATGGATGAACCCATCACGCTGAAACAGGTCATGGACATTAAGTAGTGAGCATTCCACTGTTCTGGGTCAACCGCATCCGTTGTGAAGATTCGGGTATATAGCACATAGAATAAGACAGGCATCATCAGAGACCAGAAGATAAAGTAAACGTTGCGAAACATGCGGAGCATTTCCATCCGCGATTGTACAAGTAATGTAGACATATTATTGTTCCTCCTTCATCGTAGCAAGCAGTTCAGCATAAGCGTCGTCGAGTTGTCCCGTCTCAATGCGGATATCCCGTACAGGTAGCTGACGCTGGATTACATCACGAATCAGTGTGTCTGTATCGGTGGTGTAGAGACTCCAGCGTCCGTTACGATATTCCACCTGGTCAACGTTAGGTAGCATCGCAATCTGAGCTTCAATATGTATGTGATGTGAGTTCGCGTTGTTGTGATCAGGTTGTGTGTCTGATGGGGAAGAAGCTGATCCCCCAGGTATCATTCCATGCTGAGCGGAGAAAGAAAGAATACGCTTGGTAAGCCCCGACTTGAGACTCTCCGGTGTTCCATCCGCAATGATCCTACCTTCGTTAAACAGAATAATCCGATCAGCTGCTTCATCAGCTTCTTGAAGATAGTGGGTGGTGAAAAGCACAGTTTTCCCCGCTTGTGTCAATTGGCGAACCTGTTTCCAGAAATGTTTACGTGTCTCTGAATCCATGCCTACCGTTGGTTCATCCAAAAATAAGAGCTGTGGATTGCCTGCCATCGCGAGGGCAAAGTTCAGGCTGCGTTTCTGACCGCCCGATAGTTTCTCTGCTCTTCTCTTCAGATCAATCTCTGAAAGTCCAGTCAGCTGCTCGATTTCATGGATTGGAAGTGAATGATGATAATAACTGTGAACCATGCGGATGATCTCGCGCACCGTCAATCCATCGATGACACTTACATCCTGTAGCATAACTCCAATCTGCTGACGTACCTGCTGATGATTCGGAGACTGTCCTAATACCGTGATGTTCCCGGAGGTCGGTTTACACATTCCTAGAAGCATCTTCATCGTTGTCGTCTTGCCGGCTCCATTCGGGCCGAGGATTGCTACAATTTCGCCAGGCTGGATTTCAAGAGACAGGTCGCTTACCGCGAGCTTGTTTTTAAATTGTTTGTTTATATGTTCAAGTTGGATGATGGGTGAACTCATCTGTACTCACGTCCTTCGTTTTGATCTAACTTCATTTTAGAGGGCGAAGGCATAGGATTTTAGTAAGAGTTGTCATGACTTTTAGGTGACAACTGTCATCTTTTACGAATGGAACGAATCAAAATGCAATATGATTAGATGAGACTTCCTCTACTAAGGAGGTAGGTATAAGCGGTGCGTTTTGATAGAGAACATAGAGGGTGAATGCGTATTCATGAAAAGGGTGTGACAGTGTTCACAATAGCGTCAGGACTGGAGATAGCAAAGGTCTTATCGTCCTTGACCCAGGCGTATCCTTCAATTATAGTTGGTACGTAGGATTAAACTATTTTAGATAGATAAAGGTGGCTTGCAGCATGTCTGAGAAAATCTACGTTGGGGTCGATCTCGGCGGAACAGCAATTAAGGTCGGTATATGCGATGATCAAGGTCAACTTAAGCATACGTATGAAGGACCGACAGAAGTGGATAAGGGCGTAGATACGGTTATCGCCAACATCGAGAAGTATGTCCGTCATATCGTTGCCGAGTCGCCGTATAGCTGGGAACAGCTTGAAGGTGTCGGTGCTGGAGTTGCCGGGTTCACGAATGTACGTGAGGGAATTATTGTCCTTGCCCCTAACATTGGATTTCGGAATGTACCTATTCGTTCGATTCTGGAAGAACGTCTGGGCAAGCCAGTCAAAATAGATAATGATGCCAATGTTGCGGCGCTTGGCGAAGCTTGGGCGGGTGCCGGCAAAGGTGTAGATAACTGTGTATGTTACACGCTGGGTACAGGCGTTGGCGGCGGCTTGATCTTGAACGGCAGAATATATCAGGGGTTCTCCGGTATGGCGGGTGAACTGGGACATATTAATGTTGTACCTGATCTGGAAGCAATTAAGTGTGGTTGTGGCAAAATGGGATGTTTAGAGACGGTATCGTCTGCAACGGGTATTATCCGTATGGCGAAGGATGCTGTCGAGCGTGGGGATCATACTTCGCTTGCTCTTGTTGATCGGATCGCTGCGAAGGAAGTATTCGATGCTGCTAAAGCGGGTGATGAAGTGGCACTGCGGATCGTTAATCGTGCTGCTTTCTACCTAGGTAAATCGATGGCTACAGTAGCGGCTGTTATTAATCCGGAAGTGTTCATTATTGGCGGCGGCGTATCCAAAGCGGGTGATTTCCTGTTTGACGAGATCCGTACGGTATTTGCTCAATTAACCCCAGAACCGCTGCAGGGCGGCGTGAAGATTCTGGAAGCTACGCTTGGCAATGATGCAGGTATTGTTGGTGCAGCAGGTCTTCTCTTGCGTTCCTAGTCCACTGTAACAGTATAAACCGACAGCAATATGATAAGGAGGGGACATATATGCTTGAAGGTGAAGTTTCACCGAACACAGGCGCCACGCTCATTATCATTACGGGTATGTCCGGGGCGGGAAAGACCATTGCAGTTCAGAGCTTGGAAGACCTTGGCTTCTTCTGTGTAGATAATCTACCACCCGTGCTGATTCCAAAATTCGCAGAATTGATCGAGCAGTCCAATGGTAAGATTGGCAAGGTCGCTCTCGTTATTGACTTGAGAGGTCGTGAATTTTTCACAGCGTTGTCCGAGTCGTTGAACTACATTAAAGATCATTTTACCATCCATTGTGAAATTTTATTCCTGGATGCTACAGATTCTGTCCTTGTTCAGCGCTATAAAGAGAGCAGACGTAGACATCCTTTAGCTCCGGAAGGAATGCCGCTGGACGGTATCCGGCTTGAGCGCAAAATGCTGGAGGAGCTTAAAAACTCCGCAACCCAGGTACTCAATACCAGCACGATGAAACCGGCTCAATTGAAGGAACGGATTATATCCCGTTTTTCTCATTTAGAGAGCCATATGTTATCTGTAAATATAACGTCATTTGGATTTAAATACGGAATACCGATTGATGCTGATCTGGTATTTGATGTTCGTTTTTTACCGAACCCGCATTATATTGACCATCTGCGTCCAAATACAGGACAGAACAGCGACGTATATGAATACGTTATGAAATGGCCAGAGACACAGTCCTTTCTGACGAAGTTGCTGGATATGCTGCATTTCCTGATTCCGCAGTACCGGAAGGAAGGCAAGAGCCAGGTTATTATTGGAATCGGTTGTACCGGAGGCAAGCATCGTTCGGTAGCAATATCGGAATATTTGGGCAAAATGTTGGGAAGCAGCGAGACTGAAGCTGTTACCGTAAGCCATCGCGACGCTGACCGGGATCGTCATTGAAGAGGGTGAAGGGATGAAAGAAGCCGGACCACGAAGAGAACGTCCAAGAATTGTAGTTATGGGCGGGGGAACCGGATTATCCGTGATGCTGCGCGGTTTAAAAGAAAAGCCGCTAGACATCACGGCCATCGTCACGGTTGCTGATGACGGTGGGAGTTCAGGCATACTGCGCAGTGAGTTGCATATGCCGCCTCCGGGCGACATTCGTAACGTACTTACGGCGCTAGCCGATGTAGAGCCACTGCTTTCGGATATGCTGAGTTATCGTTTCAACACAGGCGCGGGGCTTGCAGGCCACAGCTTGGGGAATTTAATTTTGGCGGCAATGACAGATATATCAGGCGACTTCGTAACCGCAGTGCGGGAACTTAGCCGCGTGTTTGCTGTTCGGGGTGAGGTGCTTCCCGCAGCGGGTCAGGCGGTTGTGCTACATGCTGAGATGGAGGATGGATCAATTGTTACAGGCGAGTCCAAAATCCCTGAAGCAGGTGGGCGCATTAAACGTGTTTTTCTTGAACCGGATCACGTGGAGCCGTTGCCAGAGGCTGTAGAGGCTATCCGTCAAGCGGATGCGATATTGATTGGGCCAGGTAGTCTGTATACGAGTATTCTGCCGAATCTGCTTGTACCCAAATTAGCTGAAGCTGTCGTTGAGGCTGACGCAGTTAAAATGTTTATATGCAATGTTATGACACAGCCAGGAGAAACCGATGACTATACCGTGAGTGACCATCTCAAAGCGATTCATGAGCATATAGGTCATCAGCTCTTTGACTATGTCATCGTTAATAATGGTGAAATTCCGCTGCAAGTTCAGAATAGATATGCAGAAAAAGGAGCAAAACCAGTAGTATTAGATATGAATGTGCTGAAAAGTTCTGGATATCAGGTTGTCGCAGATACGTTGGTGCTATTCCGTACCTATCTTCGTCATGATGCCGACAAGCTCAGCCATCACATCTATCAACTTGTACAAAATTGGATGTTACGGAAGAGGTGAAGTCCCATGTCGTTTGCAGCACAGACCAAAAAAGAATTAACGATGATTGAGAGTGAACCGTGCTGCGAAAAGGCGGAACTTTCAGCCCTCATCCGTATGCTTGGTGCGGTGCAGTTATCGAATAAAAAAGTGATCTTAGATATTTCGACGGAGAATGCCGCTATTGCTAGACGGGCATACTCTCTGCTTAAAAAGCATTTTCAAGTGCATACGGAATTGCTTGTCCGCAAAAAAATGCGGCTGAAAAAGAACAATGTGTATATTGTTCGTATTCCGACCATGGTACAAGAGATTTTAAAGGAATTGTACATCGTATCCGAGGGCTTTCTGTTCACGCCAGGAATTAATCAGGAGCTGCTTCGGAAAAACTGTTGTAAACGAGCTTATCTTCGCGGTGCCTTCATGGCTGGTGGCTCGGTGAATAACCCTGAGGGTTCCTCCTACCATCTAGAGATTGCATCAATGTATGAGGAGCACTGCCAAGCTTTGGTTGATCTAGCCAATGAATTTCATCTTAATGCCCGGTGTATAGAACGCAAAAAAGGATTCATCCTATACATCAAGGAAGGCGAAAAGATTATTGAGCTGCTCAGCATCATTGGTGCACACCAAGCTTTGTTTAAGTTTGAAGATGTTCGCATTATGCGCGATATGCGGAATTCCGTGAATCGGATCGTCAACTGTGAGACGGCGAACCTGAACAAAACCATTGGAGCTGCTGTAAGACAGATCGATAACATCAAGCTTTTGCAAAAGGAAGTTGGCCTAGAGTCCTTACCTGAGAAGCTGCGTGAAGTGGCTGAAGTGCGACTTGCCCATCCTGATATTAACTTGAAGGAAGTTGGCGAGTTGTTGAAGGGGACGGTCAGTAAATCGGGGGTAAACCATCGTTTACGTAAAATTGATGAGCTAGCCGAGAAGGTTCGTAATGAACGGATGGGGTAGGCTGTTAGGAGCCGGAGCTCTTACTTAGGTTAATTTATTCGTATTTTAAACCGTTATTGGGCAACATTAACTCATGTGCAGAGAAGCAGGGATCGGCGTCCTGAAGTGTGATTCCGTGTCAATATAATGTCCTTGATTGTGAGTTCATACCTGACTGGTTTTTTTCTTCTAGTGTCCTGCACGGGTTAATGGTATAATGTTATATAAATATAATTGTGTATTTAATGTCTAGATTTCATAATAGGGGGTAAGTTTCTATGACAAAGCACCCGGTAGTTGTCCGTTTGAAAACGGGTCTCCATGCCAGACCTGCGGCACTGTTCGTTCAAGAGGCGAATAAGTACTCATCTGAAGTGTTCGTCGAGAAGGACGACAAGAAAGTAAATGCAAAAAGTATCATGGGGATCATGAGTCTTGCAATCAGTACGGGTACAGAAATCCATATTAGTGCTGAAGGCGCGGACGCCGAACAGGCTGTAAACGCTTTAGTTAGTCTGGTTAGCAAAGAAGAGCTTGAAAACCAATAAGATATGACTGAACGAATGAAGAAGTCCCGAAAGGGGCTTTTTTGCGTTTCAGGGTCAAGCAATGCAACATTTTGGAATTAGCTCCGTCTGTTAAGGTATCAAATCACTTTGAATTTGAGATGTTAACTACAAGGAGGCTACGGTCATGGGCAAACAATGGATGAGACCGCTTGGTGCGGTACTGGTGGCAAGTACACTATTGGTTGGAGGAACAGCTTGGGTTGCTCCAGGGAATTATGCATATGCTGCTGAGGTTCAAGGCGTACAGCAGAATGTAATTAATGTTGTTGGTAAAGGTGAAATTCAGGTGAAACCGGACATCGCTTATCTATCCATCGGGGTAAATAGTACAGCGGAAACAGCGGCATCAGCTCAAAAGGCAAACGCAGCTAAAATCCAAAAGGTAACAAATTTGCTGAAGAATACGTGGAAAATCAGTGAAAATGACATTCAAACAAGCCAATTTTATGTGCAACCTAACTACACATACAGTGAAAAAGATGGACAGCAAGTAAAAGGGTACACGGCTCATCACACATTGACAGTAACCTATCGTGAGATGGATAAGATCGGTGAGTTGTTGGATGCAGTTTCCCAAGCTGGCGCGAATAACATTGAAAATGTACGTTTTACGGTAGAGAATCCAGAGAACTATGAATCTCAAGTGATTGAGAAGGCTGTAGCTAACGCGGATGTAAAAGCTGGAGCGATTGCAAAGGCGGTTAAACGTCAACTGGGGGCAGTATTATCTGTGAGCCAGCCTGATGCTAACGTTCCTGTGTTCTATGCATCGGAGAGTTTAATGTCCAAAGCTACAGATACCGCAGCTGGTACTGAAATTGAAACCGGTCAGGTTAAAGTAAGTACTACACTGAACATCACATATGAGATGAAATAAGATACGTTGTTCATATTTAGGGATTTTGTATAAACAAGCGACCACCTGCTCTGAGGCAGCTGGTCGCTTTTCTTTATTTTAATAAGTGAATTGCTAATAGCTTAGAATCGATTAGGGTCAAAGACCGGTAGTTGCAGCTTGTATGCAAGATACACCTCTGGATTGTAAGGAATGGCGATGGTTGCTACTCCGTTGTCCAATACATCGGTTGGTATAGCGGTGGATGTTGCCTCGTATCTATTGAGCATATCCACGGGAATGTCCATTAACACTTTACTGTAATCGTTGCTTAATATCTTCACATGGAGCATTTCTCCATTATTCTTATAATTCTGCATCCGAATTCGTAACGTGCGATTGTGGTTCAGCACAACTTCTATATTTCGAAATGCAGCACGATCAGGATTGCTCGTCTCATAAGGTTGAGTACCTACAAAAGAAGCAGATTCCCCGGCTACCTGCTTCACCTCTTCCACAGTTGCTCGATACGCGAGTGGTGCAGGTGTCATGGCAGCATCCGTTTTACGTTCCTCATCGCTGAATTGTAGCTCGGTATTCATGACATGTTTGCTTGCAATAGATACTTTAAGTCCGAGATCCTTATTCCATTGCCCGAGTGGAAGATAAACCTTACCTCCGACAACCTGTTGCTTGCTTTGACTCACGGCTAGCTTACTGGTTCTGCTATTCCGCTCAAATAACAGGTCTCCTCCTTGAATTTCATATTTAATATGGAAGGCATTCGTGAACTCCTCTAAAGGAACATAATATAAGCCATTCATGTAGAACGTAGGTTGTCCATTATAACGAAGCACACCTTCACCAGAGGTGATTGCTACAGGTAGTGTTAAAAAGAACATGCCTTCATATGAGAAGGAGTCCCAATAATTCACCCAATCTCTGTATTGACTGTACTCAATCTTAAAGTGTTTTCCTTCCGGAATATAGTAGAAGGAAGGTGGGTATGCCTGTGGGTTAGAGAAATAATAATCGATGACATACAAATCATCTGAGGCCCATTGTATTCTTTCCACGCTCGCCCGGTACAAGCTTTCGTAGGATCGAACCTGCTTCAACGTTTTGAGATCATATACAAGCACTTTGCTTGCCTTGGTTTTCTTAATTCCCATCGAGGGATCAGCGATCAGTACCAAATACTTAAGATTAGGTGAGACGAACGTTTTGACATCTCTGACTTCGCCTTTAAAAAGGGAGGTCGTTTTCCCGCCGCGAATCCCTTCTACAACCGCACGGTAGGTCTGTTCTTTGTAAGTGCTAGTCCACTTAATTTTTGTGTCTCCTGCTATAAAGGTCTTACTGGAGACGGGTTGTTTGGTGTCGTACACAATGTCATTTTTGGTTACTTTCACGGGGCTCCCCTTTAATCCGCCAAATAAGAGGGTAAAACAACTGGTGAATTTTGCGTCAGGGCAGTATACACCAAGAGGTGTGGACGAAATTGAATGATTTGTACTGTATTTAGTATCTGTCACATCTTGGCTCGTAATAATGCTGCCATTAGATAAAACTCGCTTGTTATCTACAAGGGAATAGTACTGCGTATCACCGTTATCCGATCTTACGGAGTACAGCCCTTGTGTGGCCCAAAGTTTGAGCCATTTGGTGGATTTGATCTCTGTGATTTTGCGAAGCTTAATGGAGGCATAGTCATATTCATAAATGACGGCACCTGTGTTCAGGTAGGCTAATGTATAAGCCTTCAAACCTTGTGGGGTGTCTACGACAACACCGTCTTGTTGGTTGAATCCGTTCGTCGATGTGAATCGATATGAAGAGGGCTGCAACGATGAGTCAGTGAAATCATACTCTTTAACCTTTTTCATACCTGTGTCATAGCTAATTACCGTTGTTCGTACAGTGACTTGCTGTTGTCTTTCATCAAATATGTAGGTTGTGCGGTGTCTTACTTTGTCCTTGCTACCTTCTGTAGCTGCTGCTGAATGTCCAGTCTCGGGATGGATTGTGAGCAATAGGGAACAGATCAACAACAGGGCAATACATTTCCTAATAATCATACGACGTTTCCTCTTTCCTCTTCTCATATTGTCTTTTTTTCAAGATGTGTGCGGGTTAACCCTAATTCATATTATCGGTGAGTTTACTGATGTTGTTTAATGAATTTTGGATGGGTTGGACGCTGTTAATTGTTCATTTGGTATCTTTTTTGTATATATGTTCGTGACAAAACGGTCATTTTCGGTGCAATTTATTAGAAGCTAATCGTCAAGATTGTAACTGGAGCTGTAAACCTTTCCTCAAATGGGTTAATTATAATAAAGAGGTGAGCGTATGAGACATTTCCGTTCAACATACATACGCAATGAACCCTTAGTGCGAATTATGGAGAGGAGTTTTTATATATGACATCATGGAAGAAATGGACAAGTGCGTTGCTGGCAGCTGGAATTATTGTAGGTAGTGGAGCAGGGTGGCAAGAAAGTTCGGTTCAAGCGGCTTCTGTCTCATCCAAAGTGACGGCACCTATTGAAGTAACACTGAAATCGGCAGGTAAAACGTTGACTCAAAAAGGGCTTCTACAGGGTGGATCTACATGGGTATCTCTAACTGCGGTCAAAGACGTTGCAGGCGGAACG
The DNA here is from genome assembly GCF_030812775.1 of Paenibacillus tundrae. GTDB lineage: Bacteria > Bacillota > Bacilli > Paenibacillales > Paenibacillaceae > Paenibacillus > Paenibacillus tundrae_A. Next base: position 17,712 of record NZ_JAUSTI010000025.1, on the reverse strand, counting down.
TTAACATATGATGCGAAGAACAAAGAGTATACACTGACCGCAGCTAACAACAAGATGAAAATTAGTCTAGCTGATGGATCACCAATGCTTAGAGTGAACAATTACTATCCGGGCGTTGAGGCGAAGCTGATTCAAGGGCGGTTATACATTCCTTTCTCAGCGATGAGAGATTATCTGGGTGTTCAGGGAAGCTGGAATGGGCAAGCGAAGACGTTAACACTTAGCAAGGTGAAGCAGAACAATGTAACGGTAAAAGCAGCTACAGTGAAAGCGAATGTGAAAAATGCTGAGGTGGATATTCAATATCCACAAGTAAGTGGACTTGGCAATGACAAAGCTGAAGCGGCAATCAATAAAGTGCTCAAGGGTGAGGCTGATGCATTTGTAGCAGACTTCAAGAAGCAAGCTAGTGAATATGGAGCTGCCACTGCGAATCGCCCATACGCTTTTGAGAGCACATATGTTGTGACATATAACGAAAATGGCGTGCTGGGACTCATTACACAGCGCTATGAAGACTACGCGGGAGCTCATGGCATGACGTTCCGTACAGGACACACGTTTGATCTAGAAACGGGTAAGGAACTGACGCTGAATGATGTGCTTCAAAACAATGCAGCGATGCGTGATACGCTTGGCAAAAAAGTAGGGACTCAGCTTAAAGCACGTGGCGGTTACCTAGATGGATATACTGGTCTGAACAAAGATCAGGACTTCTACGTTACGCCAACCGGTATTGTCGTGTTCTTCCAACTGTATGAGTACACGGCATATGCTGAAGGATTCCCAGAGTTCCCATTCACGTACAAAGAAGTGCTTCCTAAAGGTGCAACGCCATTCAGTGGAGTAGCGGCTGAAAAGTAAGAATAGGATCGTTATTATATGTTCAATAATTTCGGATTTATCACGTATAGAACAGAAGTTTAAACGACGCGCAGTTGCAATTGCCATCATCATAAAACCAAAAAAAAAATCCCACCATTCATAGAATGGTGGGATTTTACTAGTTCATAATTAGAAGCCAAGAAGACTTCAACTCATGACTTTATAGGTGAGTTCTGCAATTATACGCCTTGTGAACCTACTCTTTCGATAACTTTATCAATGATACCGTAATCGGCAGCTTCAGCAGCACTCATGAAGTAGTCACGATCTGTATCTTTCTCGATACGCTCCAGTGGTTGACCTGTGCGCTCGGAGATGATGCGGTTCAATGTGTCACGCATTTTCAGAATGCGACGAGCACGGATTTCGATGTCTGTAGCTTGACCTTGTGCTCCACCAAGTGGTTGGTGAATCATGATCTCACTGTTAGGCAATGCAAAACGTTTACCTTTAGCGCCTGCATTGAGCAAGAAAGCGCCCATAGAAGCTGCCATACCTACACAGATGGTAGATACATCCGGTTTGATGAATTGCATTGTATCGTAAATGGCCATACCGGCTGTGATGGATCCGCCTGGGCTGTTGATGTATAAGTGAATGTCTTTCTCTGGATCTTCTGCAGCCAAGAATAACATCTGTGCCATAATGGCATTCGCCACAACGTCATTCACGTCGCTGCCAAGGAAGATGATACGATCCTTCAGCAATCTGGAATAGATGTCATAGGCCCGCTCACCGCGGTTGCTCTGTTCAACGACCATTGGAATATAACTCACGTGAAAAACCTCCTCGGAAATGTAAATGTTAAATTGGTGTTTATATTTAAACTGTTACCGTATTACCCACATCATAAACAATTCCAAACAAAAAGTCAAAGAAAGTCAAACTAACTTTGAAAAAAAAGAAACCTTTACGGTTTCATTGGTTAAAAGGGTTATGTACTACGATAAAAGAATGGCGCGCCCGCCAAGAATCGAACTTGGATCTCAGGCTTCGGAGGCCTACGTCATATCCATTGGACCACGGGCGCACATGAATTGTTGGCTACTCTTTTGTAGCACGGGCGCTTGCACACAAATGAGCTTCAAATATGTGACAGCATTAATGATTATATCTTAAGCGTGGTCGAAATGCAAGCAAATGATCAGCCTCGTAGTTTGGAATAGAGCGAAAATGATCATGATGAAGATATGTGGATAAAGAATGCATTTAAGTACATGCTATAAGAGGTTTTGCACATGTTGAGCAAGGTAGGAATGAAGCCATATGTAGATAAGAATGTAGACTTTCTTCTATATATAGTGTGAAACAGATTCAACACCTACTAGAAGTTCAAGATTGTGAAAATAAGCGCGTACAAGCTTAGAGAAAGGTTATGAAATGGGGCGTTTGAAACACTTGCATGTCGCGTCAGTTTTAGGTAGAATAGACGTGGGACTTAAAAAGTTAACCCGGGACATTTTGAGGCCATGAAAGAGAGCTTGGAACGAGAAGCTTGCGGGAGTGGAAAGCATGCGAAAGATTTTAGAAGTGCAGAAGCAGCTTCTGCCTGATCTCATGGATGTCTTGAAGAAGAGGTATACGATTCTACACCAGATCATGTTATCGGATGTGATTGGACGAAGAACGTTAGCTAATTCCATGCAGATGACCGAGCGGGTTCTGAGGGCTGAGACCGATCTATTAAAGGCTCAGGGACTTATCGAAATTGACAGTACAGGAATGAAGATCAGCGAGGCAGGTCATGATTTGCTGCAGCAGTTAGAGCCTGTCGCCAAAGAGCTGTTCGGATTGTCCGAACTGGAAGAGCGCATCAAGCAAGCCTACGGTCTGCAAAAGGTAGTCGTTGTTCCTGGCGATTCGGACGTATCTCCATTTGCCAAACGGGAACTGGGCAAGGCCGGAGCCAAGGCTCTCGGCAATATTATGAATGATAACGACGTTGTTGCCGTAACTGGCGGTTCAACAACGGCTGAAGTTGCAGAGCAGCTTAATCCGCCAACACCACTCAAAGGTGTCTGGTTCGTCCCTGCACGCGGTGGACTAGGAGAGAGCCTCGAAATTCAGGCCAATACGATCGCATCCACGATGGCAAAACGGGTAGGAGCACAATACAAACTCCTGCATGTACCGGATTTGCTTAGTGACCATGCCTATGAATCCCTTGTTCAAGATCCGGGTGTCCAGGAGATTCTGCAGCTGATTAGACAATCGCGCATCGTTATTCACGGAATCGGTGATGCTGTGGAGATGGCACGGCGACGTAAACTTGCTACAGAGATCGTGGAAGAACTTCAGGAGCAAGGAGCCGTATCGGAATCATTCGGTTATTACTTTAATGATCAGGGTAACGTGGTTCACACCATGCTTACACTCGGTATGCGACTTCAAGATATCGAACGAACCGATGTAGTGATCGGGATTGCGGGTGGCAAAAGCAAAGCAGCTGCCATTCACTCGGTGCTTAGATTCGGCCAGGAAGATATATTGATTATTGATGAGGCTGCTGCCAAAGTCATCGTTGCCGAACTGGAATAAGAGTTTATTTTCTAGAACACTTCAAATTTGTTGTCTTGACGGACTTCACGGTCTGTCTTGAATATATAGCTTCATAAAAAAATCAATCAAAACTTGGGAGGAACTTACTCATGATTAAAGTAGGTATTAACGGTTTTGGACGTATTGGTCGCTTGGCATTCCGTCGTATTCAAAATGTAGAGGGCATTGAAGTTGTAGCAATCAACGACTTGACTGATGCTAAAATGCTGGCTCATTTGCTTAAATATGATACAACTCAAGGTCGCTTCGATGGCGATGTTGAAGTACATGATGGCTTCTTCAAAGTGAACGGCAAAGAAGTTAAAGTATTGGCTAACCGTAACCCAGAAGAACTTCCTTGGGGAGACCTCGGTGTAGATATCGTTCTGGAATGTACTGGTTTCTTCACAACGAAAGAAGCTGCTGAGAAACACTTGAAAGGTGGAGCTAAGAAAGTTGTTATCTCCGCACCAGCTACTGGCGACATGAAAACCATCGTTTACAACGTAAACCATGAAATCCTCGACGGTACTGAAACTGTAATCTCCGGCGCATCTTGCACAACGAACTGCCTGGCACCTATGGCAAAAACGTTGCAAGACAAATTCGGAATCGTTCAAGGTTTGATGACTACAATTCACGCTTACACTGGCGACCAAAACACATTGGATGCTCCACACCCTAAAGGTGACTTCCGTCGTGCTCGCGCAGCGGCTGAAAACATCATCCCTAACACAACTGGTGCTGCTAAAGCAATCGGTTTGGTTATCCCTGAACTGCAAGGTAAATTGGACGGTGCAGCTCAACGTGTACCAGTAGCTACTGGTTCCCTGACTGAGCTTGTAACTGTATTGGGTAAAAAAGTTACTGCTGAAGAAGTTAACGCAGTAATGAAAGAAGCTTCCGATCCACAAACTTTCGGATACACTGAAGACGAAATCGTATCTTCCGATATCCAAGGTATCACTTTCGGATCCCTGTTTGATGCAACTCAAACTAAAGTTCTGACTGTTGGCGACCAACAATTGGTTAAAACTGTAGCTTGGTATGACAATGAAATGTCCTACACTGCACAATTGGTTCGCACTTTGGAGCACTTTGCAAAAATGATTAAGTAATATCTGCAATAACATAGAGCGGAAACAGAGTTGTATTGTTTCCGCTCTTTATATATCAACCTTTTGCAAATTTCTCAAAAACACCAGGATTGACAAGGGTTTTTCGCTCTTCATTGGTCCACAAAATACATGGGTGCGGAGGAAATACAGATGAACAAAAAAAGTGTACGTGATATCGAATTGACAGGAAAACGGGCTTTTGTACGTGTAGATTTTAATGTGCCGCTCGAAGATGGTAAAATTACAGATGACAAGCGTATTCGTGCAACGCTGCCTACGATCAATTTCTTGATCGAAAAAGGTGCCAAAGTCATTTTGGCAAGCCACATGGGTCGTCCTAACGGCGAAGTGGTTGAATCCTTGCGTTTGACTCCAGCAGCAGAGCGTTTGTCTGAATTGCTTGGTAAAACAGTTGTTAAAGCTGACGATTCCGTTGGCGAAACGGTTAAAGCTCAAATCGCTGAATTGAACAACGGTGACGTATTGTTGCTTGAAAATGTTCGTTTCCACGCAGGCGAAGAGAAAAACGATCCAGAACTCGCAAAACAATTTGCTGAACTGGCTGACGTTTTCGTTAACGATGCGTTTGGTGCAGCACACAGAGCACATGCTTCAACAGAAGGTATCGCTCACTTGCTGCCAGCTGTATCTGGTTTGTTGATGGAAAAAGAGCTTGAAGTGTTGGGTAAAGCAATCTCCAACCCTGAGCGTCCTTTCACAGCAATCATCGGTGGTTCCAAAGTTAAAGACAAAATCGATGTGATCGACAACCTGTTGAACATTGCAGACAACGTAATCATCGGTGGAGGTCTGTCCTACACGTTCATGAAGGCTCAAGGTCATGAAGTAGGTCAATCCCTGTTGGATGAGTCCAAATTGGATGTTGCTCTGGGCTTCATTGAAAAAGCGAAGAAATTGGGCAAGAACTTCTACCTGCCAGTGGATATCGTAATTTCCGATGATTTCAGTGCGAATGCAAACACGAAGATCGTTGAAGTTGGCGACATTCCTGCAGATTGGGAAGGGATCGACATCGGTCCTAAAACACGTGAGATTTATGCTGACGTTGTTAAAAACTCCAAACTCGTTGTATGGAACGGACCAATGGGCGTATTCGAAATTGAGCCATTCTCCCACGGTACTCGTGCAGTGGCGGAAGCTTGCGCAACAACTGATGCTTACACAGTAATTGGTGGTGGTGACTCCGCAGCAGCAGCTGAGAAGTTCAAATTGGCTGACAAAATGGATCACATCTCCACTGGTGGCGGTGCATCCCTCGAATTCATGGAAGGCAAAGTGCTTCCAGGCGTAGTTGCATTGAACGACAAATAAGATTTAAGCTATAGCATGAAGGAGTTGAAAACCATGAGAACACCGATTATTGCAGGTAACTGGAAAATGTTCAAAACTGTTTCCGAATCTAATGACTTCATTCAGGAAGTTAAAGGAAAAGCGGAAGTAGAAGGCGTGGAAACTGTAATCTGCGCACCATTTACAAATCTGCCAACATTGGTAGAAGCAGTTAAAGGTACAAACATCAAAATTGGTGCCCAAAATCTTCACTTTGAGGATAATGGTGCTTTCACAGGTGAAATCAGCGGCGTTATGCTGAAGGATCTTGGTGTGGATTATGTAATCATTGGTCACTCGGAGCGCCGTCAATATTTTGCGGAAACCGATGAGACTGTTAATAAAAAGCTGCATGCAACATTCCGTCATGGATTGACTCCAATCTTCTGCCTCGGTGAAACACTTGAAGAGCGTGAAGCTGACAAAACCAAAGACGTATGCAAAGTGCAAACGGTAGCTGCTTTTGAAGGTCTGTCCGCAGAGCAAGCAGCACAAGTCGTTATTGCTTATGAGCCAATCTGGGCGATTGGAACAGGCAAATCTTCCACTTCCCAAGATGCGAATGAAGTTATTGCTTACATCCGTACATTGGTGAAAGATCTGTACAACGAGCAGGTTGCTGATGCAGTTCGTATTCAATACGGCGGCAGCGTTAAACCTGAGAACGTAACTGAATACCTCGGACAAAGCGACATCGACGGCGCACTTGTTGGCGGTGCTAGCTTGCAGCCGGCTTCGTTCATCGCGCTTGTTGAGGGGGCGAAGTAAGATGACAGCTCCAAAACCTGTAGCACTGATCATCATGGATGGCTTCGGTCTTCGTAATACGGTGGAAGGCAACGCGGTAGCGCAAGCCAAAAAACCGAACTATGACCGTTTTATGAGCCAATTCCCACACACAACACTCACTGCTTGCGGTGAGGCTGTAGGTTTGCCAGAAGGGCAAATGGGGAACTCTGAGGTTGGTCACCTTAACATTGGTGCTGGCCGGATCGTTTACCAGGATTTGACCCGTATTTCCAAATCGATTCGCGATGGTGAGTTTTTCGATAACGAAACGCTCGTTAAAGCTGTACGCGAAGCGAAACAAAACGGTAAAAAGCTTCATCTCTACGGCTTGTTGTCTGATGGTGGCGTACATAGTCACATCGACCACTTGTTCGCTATGCTGGATCTCGCCAAAAAAGAAGAAATGAATGATGTGTATATTCATGCCTTCTTGGATGGCCGTGATGTTATGCCGGACAGTGGTAAAGACTTCATGCAAAAACTGATCGCGAAAATTGAAGAGGTTGGTGTAGGACAGATCGCTACGGTACAAGGTCGCTATTATGCGATGGACCGTGACAAACGTTGGGAGCGAGTTGAGAAATCATACCGCGCTATCGTTTATGGAGATGGCCCTAAATACACTGATCCACTCAAAGCGGTTGAAGAATCGTATGAGAAATCCGTATTTGATGAATTCGTTGAACCAACGGTTATCGTCAAAGCGGATGGTGAGCCGGTAGGTTTGGTAGAAAGCGGCGATTCCGTTATCTTCCTTAACTTCCGTCCTGACCGTGCAATTCAGTTGTCACAAGTATTCACGAACCAAGACTTTCGCGGTTTCGATCGTGGGCCGAAGTTCCCAGAAGGCTTGCACTTTGTGTGCCTAACTCTGTTCAGTGAGACGGTTGAAGGTTATGTGGCGTACTCGCCGAAGAACCTCGACAATACACTGGGTGAGGTTCTGGTACAGAACAACAAAAAACAACTGCGTATTGCAGAAACAGAGAAATACCCGCACGTAACGTTCTTCTTCAGCGGCGGACGTGATGTTGAGCTTCCAGGCGAAACTCGCGTACTGATTAACTCACCAAAAGTTGCAACATATGACTTGCAACCAGAGATGAGCGCTTATGAAGTGGCAGACGCATGTGTACGCGAGATTGAAGCAGACAAACACGATGCAATCATTCTGAACTTCGCTAACCCTGATATGGTTGGACACTCCGGCATGCTGGAGCCAACAATCAAAGCGGTTGAAGTAACAGACGAGTGCATGGGACGTGTTGTCGACGCAGTTCTCGCAAAAGGCGGCGTTGTGCTGATTACTGCGGATCATGGTAACGCGGATATGGTATTCGATGAGCAAGGGCGTCCGTTCACTGCACATACAACGAACCCAGTTCCATTTATCGTTACTGACCCTAATGTAACATTGCGTGAAGGCGGAATTTTGGCTGATATCGCGCCAACAATCCTTGACCTGATGCAATTGCCAAAACCGGAAGAAATGACAGGAACATCTGTCATCGCTACCCGTAAATAATTTAATCTTAATAGGTTTTTGAATAAGACTGGAGTTACACTTTAACGGAGCGGGCAGAACCAATCTGCAGAAGCGAAGCGTTCGCCTTTATCACATGATTTCAACTTATGACGATAAGTTCGAAGAAATCAGGGGATAACAGCGATCGAAAGATGGTACTGCACGCGGAGTGTTTTGGTGAAACCAATTGTTCTGAACGTATTAAATAAAATTCCAAATTTAAAGGAGATTATCACTCATGACTATTATTTCTGACGTGTACGCTCGCGAAGTCCTCGACTCCCGCGGTAACCCTACAGTAGAAGTTGAAGTATACCTGGAGTCCGGCGCAATCGGACGCGCAATCGTTCCATCTGGTGCATCCACTGGTGCCCACGAAGCTGTTGAGCTTCGCGATGGTGACAAATCCCGTTACCTCGGTAAAGGTGTTCTGCAAGCTGTTAAAAACGTAAACGAAACAATCGCTCCAGAAGTAATCGGTATGGACGCATTGGATCAACTGGGTATCGACAAATTGATGATCACTTTGGATGGTACGCCAAACAAAGGTAAATTGGGCGCAAACGCAATCTTGGCAGTATCTATGGCTGTAGCTCGCGCTGCTGCTGACGCTTTGGACTTGCCACTTTACGTTTACCTCGGCGGATTCAACGCTAAAGCTCTTCCAGTACCAATGATGAACATCATCAACGGTGGTGAGCACGCTGACAACAACATCGACGTTCAAGAGTTCATGGTTCTTCCTGTTGGCGCACCAAGCTTCAAAGAAGCTCTTCGCGTAGGCGCAGAAATCTTCCACAACCTGAAATCTGTATTGAGCTCCAAAGGCTTGAACACAGCAGTAGGTGACGAAGGTGGTTTCGCACCAAACCTTGGTTCTAACGAAGAAGCAATCACTACAATCATCGAAGCGATCGAAAAAGCTGGTTACAAACCAGGCGTTGACGTATTCTTGGGTATGGACGTAGCTTCCACTGAGTTCTACAAAGATGGTAAATATACACTTGCTGGCGAAGGTAAATCTTACACTTCCGCTGAGTATGTTGACCTTCTGGCTTCATGGGTTGAGAAATACCCAATCATCACAATTGAAGACGGTATGTCCGAAGATGACTGGGATGGTTGGAAATTGCTCACTGAAAAATTGGGAGACAAAGTACAGCTCGTTGGTGACGACTTGTTCGTAACAAACACAGAGCGTCTGGGTAGAGGTATCGAGCAAGGTATTGGTAACTCCATCCTGATCAAAGTAAACCAAATCGGTACATTGACTGAAACATTCGATGCAATCGAAATGGCTAAACGTGCAGGATACACTGCTGTTATCTCCCACCGTTCCGGTGAGTCCGAAGATAGCACAATCGCTGACATCGCGGTTGCAACTAACGCTGGACAAATCAAAACAGGTGCTCCTTCCCGTACAGACCGTATCGCGAAGTATAACCAATTGCTCCGCATTGAGGATCAACTGGGTGAACTGGCTCAATACAATGGTCTTAAAGGATTCTACAACCTCAAAAAATAAGCTGTGTACACAGCTTTTCGGGCAAGCCGGGTAACCGGCTTGTCTTTTTATTATGTAGAAGAATCTTCGGATAATCTTACTACTATAGTGGATAAAGTTGGATGAATGTATAGCAAGCACTACTTGTATCACAGCAGTAGCTATGGTACAATCAAACTAACTGTTTTTATGGTGAGATGTTATGCCCACATGGGTAGGAGGTGGAAAGAATGGATATTGCTTTGAAATTGCTGCTCGTTGTTTTCTCGATCGGTCTAATCACTGTAGTATTGCTGCAGCACGGGAAAAGCGCTGGTTTGGCGGGTGCCATCTCCGGTGGTGCGGAACATCTTTTCGGTAAAACGAAAGCGCGCGGACTGGATCTTTTCTTGCAACGTGCAACGGTTGTTCTCGGTGCAGGTTTCATGATTTTGTCTATTATTGTTACGATCGTCTCCAAGTAAGAAGGATACTTTCTTATACAATTCAATAGCATGAGCGGAATTCGCTTGTAAGATTAACCTTCGTTTCGAGAAGAAACGGAGGTTTTTTAATAAGTTTTAACGTGTCCAGTATTTTCCTGCCACTACAATCACATGATTTAATTTTCTCTTCTGTTCGGTTCTCCTTCCTTCGAAGGTATACCCCTGCAATGTAGGGAATGTACCTGTCTGTGCTTCCGCGCATAATCTATTCCTATAATGAGGTTCATGATACATGAACATGTGGATTGATCCCTTTTTCAGTAAGTATAGAAGAAGTAATTCTAACTTGGAACGATCCGTAGTTACGTTTGAAAGCGTGCTTATGCTTAAGCAATCCTGCGTCTGTGGTTTTTTTGTTAGGGACGGATGTGCTGGATTGAATTCGTGTATACTAGGGTATGAGATAGTAAGGTATGCATTACATTGCATGAAATTGGTAAGGATTCCGATACATAAAGAGATGAGACCAGATCATACTTTTATGTTTCCCGAGGTGAATATATTAATGATAACAGAACAACAATTGCTCGATTTTATGCGGGAGACCGCTTATAAACCAATGACTTATCAAGAGCTGGAACAGCACTTCGAGATTAAAGATGCGGCTGATTTCAAATCTTTTTTGATTATGCTCAATACGCTGGAGGAATCCGGCAAGATTTTGCTTACCCGTAACAATCGTTACGGTATGCCTGAACGTATGGACTTGGTTCGTGGACGTTTGCAGGCACATGCCAAAGGGTTTGCGTTTTTGATCCCAGAGGATCGAGAGCACCCTGACGTGTACATTCACGCCAATGATATGAAAAGTGCGATGAATGGAGACATCGTGTTCGTGAAGGTCACTTCTAAAGGGCCATCAGGTGGACGTCTGGAGGGCGAGATTGTTCGCATTGTTACACGTGCGGTGACACAAGTCGTCGGTGTATTTCAAAGCCATGAAGTATACGGATTCGTCATTCCGGATGATAAACGCATTAACCGGGATATCTTCATTCCACGTACCAATTTTGCTGGAGCTGTCGATGGACAGAAGGTTGTAGCGAAGATCGTTAGTTACCCAGAAGGCCGTGCGGCGGCTGAGGGTGAGATTATTGAGATTCTTGGGCATAAGGATGAGCCGGGCATTGATATTTTGTCCGTCATTCGTAAACACCAATTGCCAGAAGCTTTCCCAGATGAAGTCGTTGGTGAAGCAGAACAGGCTCCAGACTCCATCACAGATGAAGAGATCGTGCAACAGGGTCGCCGTGATCTGCGTGGACTGAATATCGTTACGATTGATGGCGAAGATGCTAAGGATCTGGATGATGCGGTAAACGTTGAGAAGCTACCTAATGGCAATTACCGCCTGGGCGTTCATATTGCTGACGTCGGTTACTACGTGCGCGAGAACTCTAAGCTGGATCAAGAAGCTTACAACCGTGGATGTAGTGTGTATTTGGTGGATCGGGTTATTCCGATGTTGCCACAGCGCCTGTCTAACGGCATATGCAGCTTGAATCCGCAAGTGGATCGTCTGACATTGTCCTGTGAGATGGAGTTTAACGACCAGATGAAGGTTGTGAAGCACGATATTTTCACAAGTGTCATTAAGACCAAAGAGCGCATGACGTATACCAACGTTCGTAAAATCCTTGAAGGCGAAGAGCCTGAATTGCTCGAACGATATAAAGATCTGGTGGATGACTTCCATCTGATGAAGGAGATTGCCTTGAAGCTGCGTGCGATGCGTATGCGTCGGGGGGCAGTTGACTTTGATTTTGAAGAGTCCAAGATCATTGTAGATAAAGAATGCAAACCGATCGATATTGTGAAACGGGAGCGTTCGATTGCGGAGCAGATCATTGAGGAGTTCATGTTAGCGGCTAATGAAACGGTGGCAGAGCATTTCCACTGGCTTAAAGTACCATTTATCTATCGTGTGCATGAAGACCCGGATCAAGAAAAACTACAAAATTTCCTCGCCTTTGCGGCGAATTTTGGACACCACGTTAAAGGTCGCGGTAACGCCATCCATCCACGTGCACTCCAATCGTTGCTTGAGGACATCAACGGAACAAAAGAGCAGACGGTCATTAGTACGATGATGCTTCGTTCCATGAAACAGGCGAAGTATGATTCTGAGATGTCGGGTCACTTCGGTCTGGCGGCAGAATTCTATAGTCATTTCACATCTCCAATCCGTCGTTATCCTGACCTAGTTATTCACCGTGTGATTCGTGAGGTTATCGAGAACAACGGAGCTCTGCCAGAAAACCGTCAAGAGTACTTGGCTGGACGTATGGCAGATATTGCACAGCAATCATCCGAACGAGAGCGTGTCGCGGTGGAAGCAGAGCGTGATACGGAGAAAATGAAAAAAGCGGAGTATATGCTGGATAAAGTAGGCGAAGAGTTCGAGGGCATGATCAGCAGCGTAACGAGCTTCGGTATGTTTATTGAGCTGGAGAATACAGTAGAGGGTCTCATTCGCCTGAGTGCGCTCACGGACGACTACTACCATTTTGACGATCAACATATGGCTCTCATTGGGGAGCGTACTTCCAAAGTGTTCCGCATCGGTGATGAAGTGAAGATTCGTGTGGCACGTGTGAGCATGGAAGAGTATACGATTGACTTTGAAATGGTGGATATGAAGCCTCGCGGTGAGCGTCCTGGTGGTTTCGGTGGTGGTCGCGGCGGTAAAGGCGGTCGCCCTGGAGGTAACGGTGGACGTGGTGCAGCGAAAGGTGGATTCAGTGGTTCACGTGGTGGCAAAGGTGGCTCTGGCTCTACAGGTGGTGCTGGAAGAGGTCGTGGCGGCAGATCACCAGAAGAGAGCAGCAAAGGTGGACGCGGTGGCGCAGTGAGTGCTGGAGCAGGCTCAACTGGCGGCTTTGCTGGGAAAGGTAGCGGCAAACCGAAAGGCGAGCGCCGGAGTGGAGAAGCTGGTGGATCGACTAATCGTGGCAAAGGAGCAGTAAGTTTCGGCTTCGGTTCAGGCAAAGGCGGCTACAGCTCTGCACCAAATGGTAGTCAGGAGAGTAGTGCTGGCGGAGGCCATGGAAGTGGTTCCAGCGGTCGCAGCGAACGCGGTGAGGGCAGCTTCAAATCCGGTAAAGGTAGCAAAGGCGGCAGTGGCCGCAAAAAAACGTCACCTAGCGGTATCTTTATTGGCGATGCGGCAACACCTGGAGGTACTCAGGAAGGTGGAGCACCTCGTCGTAAGCGGAAGAAGAACAAAGGCGGAGCGGGTAATAGTACGGCAGCTTTTGTACGGAAGAAGAAAAAGTAAGGTAAGGCTGTTAGGTAGATAAGGTTGAACTGACAGGTTCATGATCTGGATGAGCAGAACAATCCTTGAAAAAGCGTTATAGATGAAAAGAGATAGTCTTGAGGAATGTGTGAAGCTGTTTCGTATCGTCTGGAAAAGGTGTAATGAGGAGGGGCGGCTGAGGTCGCCTCTTTCTTGATTTTAACAGCCGTACTTGCTACAATTGAGGTCTGGCACAGGTACTATGGTGCAACATGGATGCATGTGGACACAGGCATCGGAACGGATTTATTTTACGAAGAAGGAGTGAGGACATGGGTAAGAATGATGGACAGAGTAAAGTGCTCGCACAGAACAAAAAGGCTTCCCATGACTACTTCATTGAAGATACGTATGAAGCGGGCATGGTGCTTACTGGAACGGAGATTAAGTCTATTCGTAACGGACGTGCGAATATTGGAGATGCGTTTGCCACGATTCGGAACGGTGAAATTCATATTCACAATATGCATATTAGTCCTTTTGAACAAGGGAACCGACATAACCCGATTGATCCAACACGTACGCGTAAGTTACTGATGCACAAGGCACAGATTCACAAGCTGCTCGGGCTGTCGAAACAGGATGGTTACAGCATTGTGCCGCTGAAGATTTATGTGCGTAATGGGTATGCCAAGCTGTTGCTTGGACTAGGTAAAGGTAAGAAACAATATGATAAACGTGAGACTGCTGCTAAACGGGATGCACAACGTGATATTCAAAGAGCAATGCGCGAGAAGCAGAAGATCGCTCGTTAATTGGATGGTTAGGCGTGAGAGGCTGTATCTAAATTTGTTGAGACATTGGTTATTGGTAAATTAGTGACAGTCATATCACGATAGAGAATCTCAAGACTTGTCCGGTAATAGACGGGGTTGAGATTTTTTTTATTATTGTTTGGAACACACAGGGTTGCGTATGATGCGATAAGATCATGTAGTAGTTGCTTAATTTGTTCGAATCGTGGGTAAGATAGTTAAGTGAAGCTGACTATACATTGTTGCTACATGGCAGTGAACTTTACTTCGTCTGAGGGACGCGGTATAATATGTAGACGATTCGCTGGTAACTGCTGTATTGGTTAAATTTGCACAGTTACTTAGCCTGCTGGAATGTCTTCCAGCAATCTGTACTATTTCGGTGAGCTGTCCTGTGATAAGATTACTTATGTAGCAGACAGGAATGCCGAGTTAGAAAGAGCATCTTTTTACCTTGGAGGAAAAAGATGTGCAGCACCTTTGCTCCGTATTCACGGATTAATCCTGGAGCCCTTCTTAGTTGAGGGGGCGTTTATGGATTCGACGGGGATAGTTCGAGCATGGGTAGCGGGTAGTGGGGACGCGTCCGCTTCATCAACGCTAAAGCCTATTAAACGGCAAACAACAAACAAACTACGCTTTCGCAGCCTAAGAAACTGTGTGCGTGCTTCTAACCTGCATCGCCCATGTGACAGGATTAGGGGCTAACTAGTAGTGGGATACGCTGTCACATCTCCGCCTGGGGTGTGCTGAAGAAGACAATCAGGCTGACCCAACGTATAGCCGGTTACGGGGCGATACTCGGGTGACATCAAAACTGTGACTACACCCGTAGAAGCTTATGTGTCGTTATCTTCGGACAGGGGTTCGACTCCCCTCGCCTCCATTAGTAGTATTAGAAAAAGCACCCAAGAGGGTGCTTTTTTGTTTTTGGTGAGTTGAAAAGGGATCGCTATTTTCTTCTCTAAAAACATGTAAATGACACAATGCTTCTTAGATCGACTCCAGTAAACACCCATCTTCGACCGGTCCATCTAAAACCTGCAACGGATGTACGCCCTACAAAGGTTGGGAAGAACCAGAACGAGTTCCCATTTCTCAGCCACACATAGGTGTTGCGGAATAAACAACCGACAATAGCTCCGGGGTCGATGGCGAACGCTGTAGCAGCGGGTTGCGGTGGTGTGAATTGTGGAGGAGGAGAGGGTGGCGGCTGCTGTGTTCCTTGTGGTCCTTGAGGCGGCATGAATGCCATAAGATTTCACTCCTTAATGATAGGATTAGGCTTAGGTCAGGCCTATAATAATGAAATGGCGAGTAAATTAAACAGCACTAGGGGTAATACGACATCATTTTGGAAACCAGGAACAAAGCCTCGATTAGTCATAGGGCTTGGTAGTTTTAAGTATAAAATTCCCCTTTCGCAGTGGATGAGGAACCCTTCAAAAACATCGCCATCTACTGTCTCCACTCGGACAAGTGTATTCACATGGTGTTTACATGTATTTGTTACATGGTCTTGAATGGATTTTAAGTTATTCATAGTAGTTGGATCCATTCGAAACAATGTTTGTTCTTTTTGCCCCTGCAGTTGCAAGTTCATGGTCATGACCTCCAATTTAGATTCGTTCATATTCTCCATGCTATGCAGAAGCCTATAGGGGAGTTACAGTTTGCATGTGATTGATAATAGATATCCATTCTTTTAAACGAAATGACTCGAAGGAGGTCGAGTAAATAAAAAAGCCCCTGGATATCAGGAGCTTCCTCAACAGCACACTTGAATCGTTAATTCATTACATCAGAAATGGATGAACCCGTTACCCCAGAGAAATCTCCATTTACTTTACTCCCCCCGGCACTCCATTGAAGTGTATAGTCTCCACCACGCACGCCTTGTTCAAAACCTTGTTCGAAGCTTTTCCACGTAAAATCATCTTTTCCGGTAATCTCCTGAGAGAAATATACTTTTCCCGTACTATTGTGTGTTAAGGAAACAAAAACCGAATGACTACTATGGTTGTTCATAGAAAGTTTAATATGGCCATACCCCGCATTTACAGTGAAGGATTTTTGTACAACTGCATCACCACTAACAGTATCACCAATGGGGTTGTCCGTATCAATAACCATGGGGGCGATCAATTGATCTTCGGTAGAAGGACTATTATCAGAAATTTCAGGTGTATTTGATCTTGCAAGTACACCTTCCTGATTTGTGCTTGTTGAAGCATAAACAATTATCGCTGTTATCGTCATAGCTAGAGCTAGGGTCACCCATAAGCCACGTATCTTCTTCATAAAATTAGTTTCTCCCTTATAGAGTGTGTTCTCTTTGAGGTATTTAATATAAAGATATCTACATATTATTAAGTATATTTGTAATATTATTACACTTAATGCTGCTAGTAAAGTTAGGTCTGCTATTGCCAGGTCAGAATTGAGAAAACTGATGACGACTAATTTCTATTTCAGACCTCATATTTCTCCTATATTCCAATGCTGTTTGATATAATTATTACCATAATACGATTGTACATATATCTTAACTCCATGTGTAAAACACACACTTCAATGTCTATGAATCTATGAAAGAGGAGCTATTATTTCATGAATAAAATGTTGTTAGTTGAACAGGTATCCGTACGGGAAAAGGCTGTAGCTTTCACATTTGATGATGGGCCACATCCGGTGTACACACAGCAAATCCTTGAGATTTTCCGTCGTGCAGGAGGACAAGCGACCTTCTTCATGATTGGTAAGGAGATTGAATCTTACCCGGAAATTGCAGCTGAGGTTCACCGTGAAGGGCATGAGATAGTCAACCATACGTTTACACATCCCAATCTGACCGAATTGACGTTGGAGCAAGCAGGGGAGGAACTACAACGAGCGGAGAATGTCATTCGGGAAGTAACAGGGAAACCGACAAATCTTTTCAGACCACCATACTTTGGGATAAATGACGATATCCTATCTCTGGCTGTGGAACAGGGTTACCATACGGTTGCTGCGGTTAACGGTGGTGCGAAGGATTGGGACAATCCTGGTGTAGATTATATTTTGGAGCATACAAGGCCTACGGTAAAGCCTGGTAGTGTACTCATTTTTCATGATGGGTATGGGGATCGTTCTCAGACGGTGGAGGCTGTTCGAATAATGGTAGAAGAGCTTATTGCGGAAGGGTACCGTTTGGTCACAGTAAGTGAATTACTAGCCATTTCGAATGAAGCGTGAGGAAATGAATTAAGGTGAACCTAGCATGAAGTTGTTATTCGCACCGCGTGCAATGTCCAGCACGCGGTGCCCTGCATCATACAACTGATATTAACCAGCCCACTTTAGACATTAAGAATGGAACATAATTTTAAAAAGAACTAAAAGAACTAAAAGAACTAAAAGAACTAAAAGAACTAAAAGAACTAAAAGAACTAAAAGAACTAAAAGAACTAAAAGAACTAAAAG
>NZ_JAUSTI010000024.1 GCF_030812775.1 Paenibacillus tundrae | reverse complement strand
CTTAAAAAGGATGACCCCTGTAGAATACAGAGATCACCTTCTTCAAGCCATGTAGGTCTTTTTTAGAAATGTCCTTTACATAGGGTACAGTTTACCTTCGCTATTAGCTCTAATAGTAGGGTAAGGAAAGAGCAAAAAGATCCCCTGAATCCATTAACGGATCAGGGGATCTTTCGTTTGGCATGTTGCAGGTGAGCGTTCTGCAACGTTTGTATGGTGGCGTATGGATACTCGTCATACGTACGTCGACGAGATACACCCCTTTTTAGTATTTTTCTAAGTCTAACGAACCGTAGACACGTTATTGACTCCATTTCACACTTATTTGAGATTTAACGAATCTCAGCATCGTTATTTGTGCTAATTAGAGTTACTTTTGGCGTTTTACCCTCTTATTTCACAGAATAGCGTCGCTGGAGTTCATTAGAATTCTTTAGCCCTGCCAATCAGCTCTATAAGGTGTGTTGGATTCGTTAGCGAGTTTTCTCTATTTACTGTGCATTTTAAACTCTAGGAACAAGTCGTTGTAATGCGAGAGCATTTTTTTACCCAGATTATCGTACACCTCAAGCTTACCTGTCAGCGTTTCATCGGGATAAAAGCGTTCATCCTCAGTGATGTCCTCAGGCAATAGCGCTAATGCAGCGGCATTTGGGGTGGAATACCCCACGTACTCCGCATTACGAGCGGCATGATCTGGATCTAACATGAAATTGATAAACTGATGCGCTCCCTCAATATTTCGCGCTGTGGTAGGAATGACCATGTTATCAAACCATAGATTTGAGCCTTCCTCTGGCACCATATAATCCAGTTTGTCGTTCTCATCCATAATCTCAGACGCATCGCCAGACCAGACGAGCCCAACTGCGGCTTCCTCGTTGGCGAGCAACATTTTGATCTCATCTCCGACGATCGCTCTGACGTTAGGCGTTAACGTAGACAACTTCGCGAGTGCATCTTGCAGGTGATCCTCATTGGTATCATTCAGGGAATAACCCAGGCTGTTCAGCCCCATGCCCATGACTTCACGAGCACCGTCGAGTAAGAGAATCTGATTCTTCAAGCGAGGATCCCACAGATCGTTCCAGCTCTCAAAGGTCAGCCCATCGACCAGTTCCGGGTTAAATACAACACCTACCGTTCCCCAGAAATAAGGAATCGAGAACTTGTTGTCTTCGTCAAACGACAGGTTCATGAACCGTGCGTCAATGTTCTTCAGATTAGGCAGTTTGCTATGATCCAAGGCAACGAGCAGGTTCTCTTCTTTCATTTTGCTAATCGCATACTCGGAAGGAATCGCCACATCGAACGTGGTTCCCCCCTGCTCAATCTTGGTCAGCATCGCTTCATTGGAGTCAAACGTCTGGTAGATGACCTTCATGCCTGACTCTTCCTCAAACTCCGTTAACAAATCAGGATCAATGTAATCGCCCCAGTTGTAGATGGTTAGCGTATTACCGCCAGAGTATCCTTGGCTCTTGTTAAGATAAGAGGTCAGGATCATCAAGGCAAAGGCCGCCACAAAGACAAGTGCAAATGTCCGTACCAATTGCTTCATGGACGTAGCCCCCTTCCAGCAGGTGTCCGTGCCGCGCGGCGATTAATGAAGTAATAGCCTACAACGAGCAGTACCGTCAGCAGGAACAACAGTGTGGACAATGCGTTGATGGACAAGGATACACCTTGGCGTGCCCGTGAATAGATCTCCACGGAGAGCGTAGAGTAGCCGTTTCCTGTGACGAAGAAGGTTACCGCAAAATCATCTAGTGAATAGGTTAGTGCCATGAAAAATCCAGCAAATACGCCTGGCTTCACATACGGCAATACCACACGCGTTAGAATCTGCCACGATCCTGCCCCAAGGTCACGCGCCGCATCCATCAAGGTTGGGCTCATCTCCTGTAGCTTCGGTAGCACCATAATGACGACAATCGGTACGCTGAATGCAATATGAGACAGCAGAACCGATGTAAAGCCTAGCTTAATACCAATCATCGTAAACAGAATCAGGAACGAAGCACCGATAATTACATCGGGACTAACGATCAGTACGTTATTCAGTGATAACAAGGTACTCTTTGTTCGTTTGCGGCGTACATGGTAGATGGCGAGCGCACCCGCCACACCCAGCATTGTAGAAATGGCCGAGGATAACAGCGCAATAACAAAGGTATTCAAAACAATAATCAGCAGGCGTGTATCCGCAAATACTTCCCTATACCACTCCAATGTAAATCCTTCAAAGCTTCGCATATGGCCGCCACTATTAAAGGAATAGAAGATCAGGTACGCGATCGGTGCGTATAGGATGGCAAATACAACAGCCAGATAGACGTTAGACAGTTTTCCGTTTCTTCCCATGACGCACCTCCTTATTCCCTGATCCAGTTAGAAACATAATGAGAGCCATCGCGATAATCAAAAAGACCGCAATGGTCGAGCCCATTCCCCAGTCCTGGGTAACGAGAAAATGTTGCTCAATCGCTGTCCCCAGCGTAATCACCCGGTTCCCCGCAATCAGGCGGGTAATCATGAACAGGGACAATGCTGGGATAAATACAGCCTGGCAGCCCGATTTCACACCGCTAAGTGTCAACGGGAAGATGACCCTACGGAAGGTCAGCCAAGAAGAAGCACCTAGATCCCGCGCTGCATAGATCAGCGATGGATTCATCTCTTCCAATGCATTGAAGATCGGCAAGATCATAAATGGAATGAAAATGTACACCGATACAAAGATAAAACTAAAATCGGTAAACAGGATCTGCTGTGACCCAATGCCGATAACCTCCAGCAAGGAATTGGTTAGACCATACGTGCCGAACAAACCGATGAACGCATAGGCTTTTAACAGCAGGTTAATCCAGCTTGGCAAAATAATGAGCAGCAGCCAGAGCTGCTTATGCTTCGTCCGAGTCAGCAGATACGCCGTCGGATAGGAGATCAAGAGAGAGAACACGGTAATGAGCAGTGCGTACCAGAATGAACTGAGCGTCATCTGCATATAGACCGGCGTGAAGAAGCGGGCATAATTGCCCAGCGTAAAGTTCCCCTCAACGTCGAAGAATGAGTAATAGACAACGAGCAATACCGGGGCTACAACGAACAACACCATCCATAGCACATATGGAATCAGATACGCATTGCGTGCACTCGCCTTAGTCTGCATGAACAGCCTCTTGATACGCTTCTAGTCGTTTATCAAACTCTTCTTCCGTCTCGTTGAAACGCATAACGTGGATCGCTTCCGGATCAAAATATAGACCGATTCGTGCACCTACGTCAGCTTTCTTCGTGGAATGCACTAACCATTCATTGCCAGCATCATCGTAGGTGGAGATCTCGTAATGTACCCCGCGGAATAGCTGGGAGTCTACGTTGACCTTCATTTTCCCTTGCGCCTCCGTCGTAATCTCCAGATCCTCTGGACGGATCACAATCTCAACAGGCTCGTCCCGTTGTAATCCCTGATCCACACATTCATACTCTGCACCAGCAAACTCCACCACAAAATCCTGCTTCATTTTACCGGATACAATGTTAGACTCCCCGATGAAATCTGCGACAAAACGGTTGATCGGCTCATCATAGATGTCATTCGGTGTTCCGCTCTGCTGGATCACACCACCGTTCAGGACAAAGATCTCGTCTGACATCGCGAGTGCTTCTTCCTGATCATGCGTGACAAAAATAAACGTGATCCCCAGCCGTTGCTGCAATTCACGCAGCTCATACTGCATCTCTGTACGAAGCTTCAGATCGAGTGCTGATAACGGCTCGTCCAGCAGCAAGATTTCAGGTTCGTTGACGATTGCACGAGCAATGGCAACACGTTGTCTCTGCCCACCAGACATCTCGCCTATTTCACGGTTTTCATAACCGGATAGGTTGACGAACTTGAGTGCTTCCAATACTTTGCTGCGAATTTCAGTCGTTTTCATTTTTTTGATGCGCAAACCAAAAGCGACGTTCTCAAACACATTCAAATGTGGGAATAATGCATAATCTTGAAATACCGTGTTCACTTGCCGCTGATGGGCAGGCACACTGTTAATTAAGGCACCGTTAAAATAAATACTGCCTTGTGTTGGCGTTGCAAAGCCAGCAATCAGTCGCAAAATGGTTGTTTTACCACAGCCTGACGGCCCTAATAATGTATAAAATTTGCCTCGCTCGATCTCAAAGCTAACTTGCTTCAGTACAGCCTCATCTTGATCGTATTGCTGAGTTACCCGGTCGAACCGGATAATCGGTTGTTGATCTGACATACCATTTCGCCCCCTTAAACTTGAGGTTTATCCTAAAGAACCTTATCCATTATACACAACTTTGATTCAGCCATGTTTCGAATAAGGTTAATGTAACTTATTTTTTTTCGTTTTAAAAGACATTCCATCAAATACTAGATCCAGAACGTCCCTCTTCATCTATAAGTGTCGACATTTCAGATATCTGGCAAACGTGTGAGGGGGTAATAATGTAGCGAATTAAGGCTCTACAAAAAATAAAATATGTCCGTTTGTGAAATTATAGTATTATAATTGATATAAATAGCTGTAACTACTAAATTTTGGATTCGTGCAAAAGGCGGTGTAATGCATGCAAACGAACACCATACAAGCAGAAATACTGCAATACATACAGGATTATAAGCTAACACAGAGTGAGTTCTCGACACGAGCCAATATTAATTCAGGCTCGTTCAGCCGACTCATTAACCATAATAAACCCTTCTCCATGAGCCAGCTTGACGGTATTACAAAAGCTATGGGACTGGAAGAAGACTATTTCTATTCTCGATATGTTGAGGAGTGCATCACAATAACTGCACCGGATTGGCGAAGATTACGCCCCTTCTTAATCCGTTGTGCAGAACTGGGACGCCTGGATTGTACTGAACTGATCCTGAGTAATTTATTAGATAACACGAATTATGGAAGTTTACTATTTGAAGTTGCGGAGGAACTGTTTCATAGTCAGTACAAAGAGGCCGCCAAATTATTGTATGAAAGTGTAAGTGTCATTGAGAAATATCAGCATTCTGAGCGTCTGGCTCTATGCCAATATCGTCTATTCTCCCTCTCACTAAGCGATAATCTTGCACTAAATCTGCGCGCCGCTACACGATTTGAACCCTACGCGAACCGCCTAGAGGAAACTGATCAACTAGAAGCAGTCAAACACTTGGCTCACGTCTATGTTTCACTGCAAGAATGGCATAAGGTTGATACACTTTCCGAAGAAATGTATCGTCTCGCTTCTATTCAATATGAACTATCACTCCGTCCCAAACGCAAAACTGCGGAGTATAAAAAGCCTGTTCGTCCTTTTTATTTCTATATGCTGTATGCGCGTTTACTACAAGGCGCAGCGTATGAGCAATATGAAGATTACGAGAAAGCTATAGAATACGCTAAATTGTACGCAAACGCAGAAGAATGGATAGATGATTCTTCTGAGGAAGCCAAGGTCATTACTATACAATTCAATGATTATTCAACCGCAAACCAACTGTTATACCAATTACTCGCGGGAAATATAAGTATCTTGTCCGATTATGTGGAGTATATTGCATCAAAACCCGACGAGGTTTTCTCTGGACTATGCCAAATCGTTAAAGTTGCCAATAAATTCGATGTGAACATTGACGATATTCTGGAACGTTTTCAAGAGCATATTCCGTATAAAACCTATAACAGTGCATTTGGTGAGTATAATAAACCAATCAAAGCAGAGGAATACGCCTCATTTTTGACCGAATTAGGGAAGTATTATTTACATCATAGACGTTCTCAAGGTATTGATACCTTGCTGGAAGGATTAGAGTTTGCTGAGAATATAAGCAGTGACTCCAATACGATCAAGTGTCTAAAGGTATTTAGTCAACACAGAGATTGGGAAGATGAGGACAAACGAAAGAGGTTTAATCGTATAAATTATTCTTAACTCCAATGCAATGATTACTGAACTCAAGAACAGTACATGGGGCGTCCGCCAGGACGTCTTTTTTATTTTTTGATTTTTCTTCTCTCCTGAGCAGTTGGCACATACAATGTCGTGGATATGTCTATCTATACGTATACATGTCCCTCAGCTTTCTGCTGCATGATCCCTTGATCGAGAGAGGAGTCTTATTGGTGGATATAAGGCGTAACCTCGTTTTGCTTATACTCATTTGTTTTCTCAGTCAGATGGGCGGCTTCATGATCATCCCTCTATTCCCTTTATTCATTGAAGAATTCGGAATGAGCGGATGGATGATGGGCATTATTTTTGCCCTCTTTTATGTCGGGAAAGTACTCGGTGGGATTCCTGCCGCCGCTCTATATCGCAAACTTGGGGGCAAGAAGGCTCTAGTTCTAATGCTTCTGATGCTCGCCGTCTGCATGGCAGGTTTTGCTGTCTCATCTACTGCTCTACTCTTCGGTGTATTGCGGCTACTTCAAGGAGTCGCCTCTACGGGTCTTACGGTCATTGTACGATCCATCATTGGGGATGAAGGCAATGTAAGCAACCGTGGGTTATATAATGGTTACATCAGCAGCAGTGAGGGCGGCGGTATGGTTCTTGGCCCCGTCATTAGTGGCTGGTTAGCATTACACTGGCCTTTATCCGTCCCTTTCTGGCTGGTTACACTCTGCTGTCTTATGGCTATGGGTGCAGCATGGGGCATAAAGGGCAGGAGCACCACAAACCTGGATATACAAGCAACGCAAGATCTGAATACACATAACCCTTCCTCTCCTACTACAGATCCACCCCCTATCCCCACCAATGCTACTGCATTCATAAACCCTGATCTTGATCAAAGTAACCTCCCTGACACAGATAACCCGGCACTATCGCAGAGACAACAATTTATCGGTTATGCCACCGTTCACTTTCTTGAGATGAGTGCTTATGCCGTGTTCCTGACCTACTTCGCTCTGTACGCGGCTCATATTATGCAGTGGAACCCACTTCAGACCAGTCTGGCCTTCACCGTTGCAGGTCTCTCCACACTGGCAGCAGCACCCTTTGCAGGTTATTTGTCCGACCGCATGGGCGATCGCTTATTGTTATGTATGCTCGGAATGCTGATGATCGGTATTGAAGTCATTGTATTTCTAAGCACCTCATCTTATCTATGGGTATATGTGGGCATGTTGATTGGAGGCGTGGGCGGCGCATGTTACATGGATTCTTTCTTTGCGCACGTCGGTGACCATATCCCGGAAAAGAATCGAAGTAACGTGATTGGGAAGATTGTGTCTGCTGCGGAGATCGGCTCCATCGTATCTCCAATCATTGCTGCATTACTCGTCGAGTATAGCTCCCTATATGCCGTATTTGTGTTCAATCTGCTGTTGATTGCCGCTGCCATTGGAGTTCAAGCTGTCATGCGCAGCCGTTATCGTGTGCATTAAAGGTAGTCATTCTATGAATTGTACAAAAAAAACCCGCTCGCACCATATTAATGGGCAAACGGGCACTTCGGGGAATGATTGGATGGTAGCTGCTCTTCCCCAGATGATCTAGCGGGTCTATCCTGGTTGTGTAATGCATTCTCAGAACTAGTAGCCCCAGTTAGATGTATCACTGGATCTTGACGAAAAAAGTTCGGTTTCACAATCTCATTACGGTATGAGCTATGGAAAATATGCGTTGTCGCGGGCGATACTGGCGGTATGAGCCATACCCAATCTCCCGTCAGCTCTCGTCCAGCTTTTTCTTCCCGTTGTTCAAATAAAGCAAACTGTGCGGCCGCTGTGTGGTGATCCACAATGCTTACGCCAGCTTTCTTGAACGAATGTAACACAGCAACATTCAGTTCAACGAGTGCCCGATCTTTCCACAGTGTCGTCTCACTTTTCGTGCTTAGGCCTAGTGCCTTCGCCACTTCAGGTAGCTTGTTGTAACGGAACGTATCTGCCAAGTTACGCGCACCGATCTCCGTTCCCATATACCAACCGTTAAATGGTGCGGCCGGATAGGATATTCCCCCAATCTCCAGCCGCATGTCAGCAATCATCGGTACACCGTACCAACGCATACCAAGCTCAGCGATTTCAGGACGTTCTGGATGCTCAATAGTGACTTCTACGATCTCCTCTTCGGGTATCGGATACCACTCTGGATGTCCATCCTGGGCTTGAATAATGATGGGGAGCACATCATACGCCGTACCAGCTCCCTGCCATCCAAGCTCCATTGCAGCACGAGTTAGCTCCAGAGAAGCGGGGTCACCTACGATACCTTCGGCAGTTTCATACCCAGCATAGCGAATCAGCTGATGATTCCAGATGCGTACAGGTGCTCCTTGTGGTCCAGCTGGAGGAAGAATCGTGATCGTAGGTATAATCTTACCGCCATTGGAAGCCACCCGAATATGATGTAGCACGGCATCGGCAGCTGTTGCGACTGTATCTGCATGACGAGCGTCAATGACACGCAAGCTATCCCAAAATAATCGTCCAATACAGCGATTGCTATTACGCCACGCCATTTTGCACCCTTGTTCCAGTTCTTCTATAGTGTGCGTGTATGTGCCCTTTTCCTCAATTTCATGTTGGACAGCAATAAGCCGGGTCTCCGCGTCTTCACGCGAATAGCCCAGCTCATCGTAACATCTATATATAAAGTATTCTGCTTCTTCCTTCAGTTCTCCTAGGTCTGTCCGCATCGTTCACTCCACCATTCCATCCATCTTGAATGCCCTCATTATACGGTAAGCAAATTCAATTTGTAAGCGAACAGACACTTTGTTCACGGACTCTACACATCGCTGTCAGGCTATAGGATAACCTTGCACCGTTTAGCAGTTTATTGGAGACAAGTTAGGATTTCGCTGTAGAGATTCCTTGTAGGGATCACGACTTCAAATAACCGTTATTTACCCAGAAAAGCATTCAGCATCCATAGCTCTTTGTCCAGTCCAGCCGTGAAACCAATCAGCATGTCTTCGGTTGCTTTATCATCCACTTCACCTGCTGCTTGAATACCCTCATTAATCACATCTACCATAATGCGTAGATCAGCAACAACAGCCTCTACCATACGCTCTGCGTTGAATTGTCCTTGTGCTTCTTCAATAGGAGACAAGCGTAGCTGCTCTGACATTGTCGCAACCGGACGTCCACCAATAGCTAACAAACGCTCTGCTGCTTCATCCATGTGTGCTGTAGCCAAGTTGTACAGTTCTTCGAATTTCGCATGTAATGTGAAGAAGTGTGGCCCTTGAACATACCAGTGGAAATGATGCAATTTCGTGTACAGTACAGACCAGCCTGCGATCTGACGATTAAGTACCTCGTGAAGTTCAGTTGTTTCAGTTACAAATGGGTTGGTTTTAGTTTGCATTGTGCTCATGGAATTAATCCCCTCTCGAATTCATTATTTTAAGTTCATGTGTAGTGAAAATTTGAGTTGCTTACTGTTGTCGTTGCTACTTATTTAATTTAGACTTAATCTAAATCTTGTTTTAATTATAACACCAGCTTGCTCACTTGGCTAGGCTTTCGGCTATGTTATGAAATGAAGATTCTATGAAGGGAACTTCATCTTCTGAGCATATAAAAAACAGCCCCTCGTATGCTATCGATTGGACTGCTGTGTATCATTCAATTCATTTTCCAACCTCATTAGATGGTATCTAAAGATAAGGTGCAATGATATCTATCATTTAATCTCAGACAAAAGAATTCTTGTTATGTCCTCATACGTTTGCGCAACATGATGTGGTTGGTGATCCGATTCAGGCATGGCTTCACGATGATTGAACCAGATCACGCTCCATCCGGCATCTACTGCACCTACGACATCATTACGCCATGAATCTCCAATGTAGTAGCTGTTAGAAGCCGATGTACCTGTTAACTCATTTACATGTTCGAATAGTCGCCGATCTGGTTTGGCATAACCAATGGTGCCCGAGATGAAGATTCGCTCCTCTGGAATCAATCCGAATACATCTAATGCTTCCAGCTTGGTACGTTGGTGTGCTCCAGGTCCGTTTGTGATCAAGCCCACAACATGCCCTTCGGCTGACAGTTTCCGAATCAGATCATACGCTCCTTCAAAAGGTAGTATCCGAAACTGACAGCTTAGATATTGGTGCTGCAATGCTTCTGCTTGTCCTGCCTGTAGTGACACGCCGAACTCTTCCAACGTCAGCTCGAACCGGCGACGACGCATCCGTTCCATAGCTGCCGGCTCCGGTACAGCGGACAATCCCTCCTGTTCCGATAACCAATCGCTATAGTAGCGGAAGCGATGATATGTCTCGCTGTACGGAAAATCGTCCGGCAGTCCAAGAATATCCTGAAGCGCCCCGCGTAATGGTTGTAGATGATCATATAACGTATCATCCACATCGAAAAATACTGCCTTCTTAGCATTAGGATTAGATGTCATTATTAAGACTCCTTCTCTTGTCTCTCTATAATTAAAGATAAATATATGGAAGAATATTCCTTCTATAATAAGGTTACAGAACAGCGAACGAATTCATTAACATATTAGAATAATGTGGGAATACGCCCTGCTGAATGTTATAATTAAATTTTATGAATACCTTAGATAACGACTTCCAGGAATCCTACAAAGGAGGTATACTCATGAAATTTTTCTCATACCCTACTGAATATAAGCGCATCGTGTACCATCTAATTCTAAACTGCAGTCTTCTGCTATTTGCCACTGTAGTGATGGTCTATGCTTTTTATCAATTTCCTTCTGCTTCAACATTCAACTATGTACTCATTGCCATACCAATGATGGGTAGTGCCGTAAGATCAGTATACTATGCCATAAAGCTCAGGAAAATGAGAACCGCTCAGAGTTCTACATCCGAATTATAGATATCATCTTATCATACATGGACGTCAAAAAAGGTAAGTACACTGTATTCTCTCTACCATGCACTTACCTTTTTGTATATTCCTCAGAACCCAGTTACTAAGCTTCAAATGAATTTCATATTCGATGCTGATTCACTGGTTTTTTTATATTTAGAAACGGATTTTCGAACAATCCCTATTGCACGATCAGTGGTACAACCTTACCTGCGTTCACATCAATCAGCCCGTGATCCGTAATTTTGAGCGCTGGGCTCACGGCAAGGGAATGGGTGCTAATTGACATAATCGGATTATAATGCACATAACCGAGCGATAACATTGCAGCCCGTAATTCCTTCACTTGATGGGATACAACAGCCAGCGGTTCCTCGGTCAGAATGCCACCCACCGGAAGCTCCAGATGACTGAGCACTTTGCCATCCTCAACGACGCAGAATCCCCCTTGGCTCGAAATCACCTTGTTAGCTGCGATAATCATATCTTGACGGTTACGTCCAACGACGAGAAGGTTGTGATTATCGTGGGAGTACGTTGTCGCGATGGCACCGCGTTTAATCGTATCTCCACCAATCAGACCATGTGCATGATTACCGTTCACCCCATAACGCTCAAAGGTGGCAATCTGTCCATATTCACTCTCTTCCCACAAGAGCTCATCTCCCGCTACCTGTATCTGCGCAATATGTTCCTCGACAAAGGTTGAGCCGTCCTTCACCATCATCACCCGGCATGGGTACGAAGATTCACCATCATGGTCTTCATTCGCCTTCGGTGTGTCTTCTGCCTGAACAGCATCTAGAACACTATCCGTACCTGCTTCTGATCCACTAACTTTGGGATCGGATAAACGAATCGCAAAGTCCTCTTCACCAAGCTGATTCAATTTTACACTTTGGTAGAAATGAGCCGGGAACTGCCCACTTGTTCGCTCTTGCTTATACGATTCGTAATCATCGTAAGCCTTACGACCTTTTTTGTAGACCTGGTCAATATGCACCTTTTCAAGATCGGACACTAACACGTAATCTGCTACTTTACCTGGTGCAATAATGCCACGATCCGTCATTTTCATCCGAGCTGCAGGAGTAAATGTGGCTGCGTAGATTGCGTCTTCTGGACGCATACCCATCCGAATCGCTTTTCGCACAAGATGATCCAAGTGCCCTTTCTCCACCAGACTGTCCGGCATCACATCATCTGTTACAAAACAGAAATGCTCCTTCACATCATGCTGAATCAGATACTCCATCACTTCTGGTGTCATGGATTTCTCTTGGATTTCAATAAACATCCCCGCAGCAATACGAGCCTGTAATCCCTCAATACTCTGATGTGTATGATCCGAATCAACCCCAGCATAAATGAGTCGGTGTAGATCCAGACCTAGTAGCTTCGGTGTATGCCCCTCAATAACAAGCTCGGGGTAGTTCTTCCGAATGTGGCGAAGAATCTGATTGGTTTTGCAGTCCGGGTCGCGAATGACATCCACATAGTTCATAATCTCACCCAGACAGATGATCTCTCCCGTTGCCAATAATGTATCCATATCTTCGATCTCGATGGAACCACCTGTTGTTTCCATTGGAGTCGCCGGCACAGAGCTTGGAATCGCATAGAACATGTCCACCAGCGTCTCCCGACTTGCCGCCATCATCTCCTGTACACCCTCCAGACCGAACACATTAGCCATCTCATGTGGTTCAGGCACAATGGAAGTCACCCCAGAGCGGATCAGTCCGTGTGAAAATGTAGCTGGCGTTACCATCGTACTCTCAATGTGCAGATGAATATCAATCAATCCTGGAATCATATAACGCCCTCGTGCATCGATGACTTCATCCGCGTTAATGAGCTCCGATCCACCTGAACCGATATATAGGAATCGACCGTCCAATACAGCGACGTTATTTTGTTCGAATCTTTTATAATAACTGTTATACACATTTACATTCACAATTAGTTGATCTGCACGCATCGGCATAATCTCCTTCTTCACAGGCATTTCAGCGTGATCCGGATGAGCAGTCCACCTGCAACGTGCTGCACTGCACGACTAGCTACAGTTCCGCACCTACGGTACACCTTGCCCCAACCGGATTCACTGCACAACATGCCTTCTTTGCTGCTCTACTTCCTGTTGCTGTCGATTACATTCAATGACTACTCCACCAGCACAAGTTTATCCTGTGGGAAAATAAGACTTACTCGCTGTCCGCTAAGATAAGGCGTCTCCATCTCTTGGTTGGCTGTGAAGTCGCCAAGTTCCGTCTCAATGACATACTGGTAACTACGACCGAGATACGTACTCACCTTCACGATGCCTGGCAATGCATTTGCAAGATCCGCGGATGTTTCTCCACTCACGATCAGATCATCCGGGCGGATCGCGCCTTTACGAGCACCGGCACGAGCCGTACCCGGATGTGCAGTAGCATTAAACGTACGGCCTCCGGCATGCAGTGTAATCATATCCCCTGCATCCGTGCGATCTGCAAACTCAATAAAGTTATGGAATCCGATAAAGCGTGCTACAAACTCCGTTGCCGGATATTTAAAAATCGTCTCTGGGCGGTCGAGCTGCTCAACCACGCCTTTGTTCATGATCGCTACCTGATCGGAAATCGAGAAACACTCTTCCTGATCATGAGACACATAGAGCGTAGTGATGCCAAGCTCCTGCTGAATCCGGCGAATCTCGACCCGCATGTTGAGCCGCAGGTTAGCATCCAGATTACTAAGGGGTTCATCAAATAGAAGCAGATCCGGTTCAATCACCAGTGCGCGGGCAATCGCCACACGTTGACGCTGTCCACCGGACAGTTCTGTCGGGAAGCGTTTCTCGAATCCAATCAAGTTAACCACTTCAAGGATGCGCATCACACGTGAGGAGATATCCTTGTCCTTCACCTTGCGCATCCGCAGGCCGAAGGCCACATTGTCATAGACAGACAGATGCGGGAACAGCGCATAACTCTGAAATACAAATCCGAAGTTCCGCTTGTTCACCGGAACCTTCGTATAATCCTTGCCGCCGAACATAAACTTCCCCTGTGATGCTTCCAGGAATCCGGCGATGAGGCGCAGCGTAGTTGTTTTGCCGCAACCGCTCGGTCCGAGCAGGGAGAGCAGCTTACCTTTTTCCAGCTCCAACTGAAAATCCTTCAGGATTGTCTGCTTATCGTATGCCACGGATACGTGGTCTAGTGTCAGCAATGCCATAGCGTTCTGCGCCTCCTATTAACGTTTAGTAAAGTATGAAAATCCGCCCATGATCCGTTCGATCACGAAAATTAAGAGTCCTGTCAGTACCATCAGCAGCACGGAAATGGCTGCAATCGTTGGGTCAAAATAATTCTCCACGTACGTCAGCATCTGAATCGGCAATGTACTCACACCCGGTCCAGTCATGAACACGGAAATATCCACGTTGTTGAACGACTCCAGGAAGGCAATCAGCACCGCCGCGAGAATACCGGAGCGAATGTTAGGCAGCACCACCTGAAAGAACGTTCTTAGACGTCCCGCACCCAGACTCAGTGCCGCTTCCTCCACTGCAAAATCAAAGCTCGACAGACTTGAAGCAATAACACGAATGATAAACGGAAGCATAATAATCGTGTGTCCAATCAGCAATCCCAGGTACATGGGAAGATGATAGATTACGATGAGATATTTCATTAACGTAAAACCAAGCACGATGCCCGGAATCAATACCGGCGATAGGAAGACCGCATTTAATACCGACTTGCCTTTGAAGTCGTAACGACTGAGTGCATACGCAGCAGGAATCCCTAGCACCAGTGCCAGCAAGTTCCCTAGAAGAGAGATCATGATGGACGTCTGGAATGTGCGGAGGAAACCGCCTGTGTTAAAAATATTTTCGTACCAGCGGAAGGAGAATCCCTCCGGTGGGAATTTGAGTACCGTTCCCGGTTCAAACGAAGTGACCGATATGATCAGAAGCGGGCCCAGCAGAAAGATAAAGACCAGCAGACTGAACAGGCCCAGCCCGATATGTTTCTCCCGCATATGTCTACCCCTTCGGATTTAAAGTTTTGGCCATTTTGTTCATGACACCGACCACGACAAATGTAATCACAATCATAATCGCGGCAACAACTGAGGCCAGATACCAGTCGTTGAGAGTCATGGCGTTTTGATACAGGAACGTGGCAATTACCCGCTGTTTGCCTCCAAGGAGGGCAGGCGTTGTATATGCCGTCAGACTGCCGACAAATACAAGCACGGCTCCGATGACAAGCCCTGGCACAGCCAGTGGGAAGACAACTCGGCGGAACGCAGTGAAGCGGGATGCACCTAAGCTTTGAGCTGCTTTGAGTAGGTCACCATCAATGTTCTCCAGTACGCCGACCAAGGAAATAATCATGAGCGGCAAGAACAGATGTGTCAGACCAATCATCATCGCTGCCGGCGTGTACAAAATATCCAGCGGCTTGTCCACGATCCCCAGACCAACGAGTGCGTTGTTGATCAGCCCTTTACGTCCAAGGATAATCATCCAGCTGAACGAGCGCACAACCGGGCTCGTCAAGAGTGGGAATATCGCTAGTGCCAGCAAAATGCCTTTGCGGCGCGGCGCTTTCCGTGAAATATAATAAGCTGTCGGAAATCCGAGCACCACGCAGACAATCGTGGTGACCACACTGACCTGCAGGGTGGTAAGCAATATTTTCAAAAAGTAAGGGTCTCTGAAAAAATGCATGTATCCTTCAAACGTGAAGGAGTTTTCCTGAAAAAAGGTCGACCCGATCGTCAGGACAATCGGAATGATCATGAATGCCGCCAAAAATATGAATCCCGGCAGCAATAGCCAGTAGATTACTGATTTTTTCATCGTTCTACTCCTGACTTTTAAAATGGTTATATTCCCACGTTTCATTGGTGTACATTTCGTAAATAACGTTCTACGTTTGTCGCACCAGTCGTTCCGGATACGAATCGTTCTTCCGATCGCTGTTATCCCCAGATTTATTTTGATGTTTTGTTAAAGGGTATAATCCGGGGATAGCGTATGCTTCCGAAGTAGCTTTCTGACAGAAAGCTTTTAGGCGAGGGCTTCGCTTCTTCAGAATCGATTTCGTCTCCTCCACAAGGCGGGAATCAAGTTAAGAACTTATTTTAATATTGAACTTAACTTTCCTCATTGGATAAAAATATTTACGAGTTCAAAAAATCCGGTTTTCAGTACCGAGAAGATGGGATGAAGATAGAAATGAAGTAGCGGAGCGTAGGCAAACCTACGTGAGCAACTACATTGTTTCCAAAGGAAACAACCTTCGTAAGCATCTACCTATTTCGGCTGAATCCCATATCGGGCGCCGAGATGCCGACAGGCATCCTTCGTAATCAAAAGCGGATTTTTTGAACAACCTCTATATTTACGAATTTAATGCGTTGATAAACAGTTCTAGGAAACTTTCCGCATCTACCGTTTCGCAGACGAGGGTATTGGGCTGCTCACCCAAACGGTTTTGGAAATCACACACCATCTGACCGTCGCACAAACGGCTTGCGGTTTCGACATCCACGTAATACGACTTGCGTCCAACCAGTTCCGGAGCGAGTGCTACGCCAACAGCCAGTGGATCATGCAGCGCACATGCTCGTACACCATTCATTTCTTCGTACCGTTTAATATAAATCGCTGTACTCTGTGCTACATAATCGCGCAGCACGGGATCAGTTAACCGTGCAATAGCTTCTTCATTCAGCAACGTCTGGCGTGTAACATCCAATCCGACTTGTGTGAGCTTCTCGATTCCTGCCTGCACGACGATGCGTGCAGCCTCAGGATCGGCGTACGTATTGTACTCTGCTACTGGTGTCACGTTGCCGTGACCCCGCACAACGCCACCCATGAAGATGACTTCCTTCAATAAAGAAGGTAGCTCCGGACATTTAATAAGCGCTAGTGCCAAATTCGTAAGTGGTGCCGTCATAATCAGAGTGAGTTCACCAGGATGTAATTTAGCCTGCTCCACGATAAAGTCTGGGCCGAATCCTGGGTCTGCCTGCTTGGACACGGCCGGATCAGGCAGCGCACCGCCCAATCCGTCTTGACCATGCACGCGATGTTCATAATGAGACTTCCGGGTCAGCGGACCCGCAGCTCCAGCAATCACCGGAATGGCAGGCGCACCTGCCAGCTCTAATATTTTGCACGTATTCTCCGTTGCCTGCTCTAGCGATACATTACCGCAAACGGTCGTAATACCGAGAATGTCTAGCTTCCGACTTTTGACAGCCAGTAGAATCGCCAGCGCATCATCAATGCCTGTATCTACATCCAAGATGATGGGATTAGAAGCTTTACTCATCTACACTCCACTCCTTTGCTGTGGTATATAGTTGCTTGTACGTTTAGCTTATTTATTACAATTATTGAGCAATCTCACGGTTCCAACGATCTGTCCAGCCTTTAGCTTGTTGGTTAACAAACTCCATATCCAGCTTGTTCAGCTTCTCAACTACATCGGCTCCGTAAGTCACACCTTCTGCTTCTTCAGCATTCAGTTCTACTTTTGTGTTTACTGGAGAATCCACTTTAGCTTTAGCTGATTTCGCTTGAACGTCCTGACTGAGCTGCCAGTTGATGAATTCTTCTGCAAGTTCTTTGTTTTTGCTGCCTTTAACTACGTTGATTGTATTCATAACGGCATAAGCACCCTCGCTAGGCGTTACGAACTTTGCATTAGGCACAGCTGCTTTCAAATCTTTGAAGTACATCTCCATGATCGGTCCGCCTGCAATCTCTTCTTGGGAGAACATGTTCACATACTCCGAAGTTTGCGTGTAGAATTTCACGACATTCCCGCTAAGCTCTTTCAGCTTCGTAAATGCAGCATCTTCATTAAACGTATCATTGCCTGCAACACGGGAGGCTGCATCCAATACCATTGGGCCAGCGGTTGCTGTAATGTTCGGAATCGTCAGGTTATTTTCAAAAGCGGGATCCCACAGATCGCTCCAAGAAGTAACTTCTCTGGCAACCATGTCTGGGTTATACGCAATCCCCAATTGTCCAACGGTGTACGCAGGGCCGTAATCTTCACCAAGTGGAGCTTGGGCAATTTCATAAATATCATTGATGTTCGGAATTTTGGAGCGGTCAATTTTCTCAAACAGGCCTTCGTCAATTCCTTGCTGTGCATAGTAGTCAGACAGATAGATCACATCTACGCTGGATGTACCCTGACGGATTTTGTTCAAGCGTTCTGCGTTATTGCCGACTTCGAGCACGATATCCACATTATGCTCTTTTTCAAATGGGCCAAATACTTCTTGGTTGAAGAAGTCTTCCGAGAAACCCCATGTGGAGATAACGAGTTTCGTTGGTGCTGTTCCCCCCGTACCTGATCCACCTGCTGCATCATCCGTGCTGCTGCCACAACCTGCAAGTAATACCGAAGTCATCGCTACTGTCGCCAAACCACTAATCCATTTTTTCATCATGATCTTAATCCCCCTGATATGTGTGATTTATAACGCAATTTATGAAGTTGAATTAGTTTGATAACACATTTAACGAAGAAATCAGAAAGGACCTGAAGAAGCAAAGCGTTCGTATTTATCACCAGATTCCGCCTCCAGCAAGAGTATTCATAGGAATCGGGGGATAACGACGATCGAAAGGTTTTCTGTTTTCGGAGCATTTGTGTTATGAATGGCTAATTCAACTAAAAAAACAAAAAGAAAAGCATTCTTGTGTGAACAAGAACACTTTTCTTCGTAAACAAAGGAAAGCGACACCCGTAGCCGGTACATCATCGGTTTCTGCTCCAGAATCAATCCAAAGACAGACGCCATCGTATGAAATTGTCAGAATCCATATGAATCTCAGACGCAATAATTGTATGCATCAACAGGGATATCCCGGTAATCCATCTATGCTTGCTCCAAAATCACATTGGTAATGGCCCATTGCGTGGACGCATCATAATCCCTTAAAACAGCTTCAATTGGCAAACCCATGTGTTGCTCTAACTTCTCCCTGAATTTCTTCTTATATAAGACAGACATGCGGAAGTCCACTTCCAGCTTCAAGCCGGGGGCCTCCCCTTCCAGGGCGTCAGAACGCGGCGAACGTCGGTGCTTCGCGAAGAAGGTAACAATATTCTGATCTACGGTTACTCTCAGGAGAGTTGTCCCGAAGCCGAATAGTTCCTTCGAAATTTCATTATAGTATTGGCACATCTTCTTCTTGCTCTCATTACTGTCCAGCAGTTCCATGAACTCACCTACATCATTTACTACCGTACATTAAACGTATTAACACGTCTGATTATACATAAATGTTCTGTATTGAGCAACCCAAAAGATGAACTTCACCTACAAATATCTCATAAAAGCGAACATTACATGAATTGAAACGTATTTATATCTGTACTTAACGTGACTTAACAAAGGATTGAAGTGGTAAAAGTATGCCCGCATACTACGTATTCTATCCATTACATTCGCTACAGAAAAGAACCATTATACTTACGACGGACATAAACAGAGTCAGAGCTAAATATGATCATAAATACAAACTTCATTTTCATAAATCCCTTGTAGAATTCAATGGAAGTCATGGACAAACTTCCACATTAACCCTTAAAATAAGACAAAATGTCTAAATAAATGAAATGGAGGCTTATATCATGAAATGCCCAGTATGTAATCATGAAAATGGAAATGCTAGCTTTTGCGAGAGGTGCGGATCGAACCTAACCGAGGTTGCTTCGACTTCTTCCCCTGCTGGCACTTCACCAGATCACGAATCTGCTGCTGCATCGGAGTCCGAATATACGCGTTGGTCCAGTAAACAAGACTCTCCTAATCATGCACCTCAGGATTCCAGCTCGAACACATCAACACCCATGCCAATTCGGCAACCGCAAGAACAAGCGCAGACTACCGAAAATCAGGCGTCCGGTGATCCACAGAACAATCAATGGAACAACATGATGCAAAATGAGAAAGTTCAGCAAGCCAAAGAAGTAAGCAAACAATATGCATCTTATTTCCTTAGCGTTCTTGTTCGTCCTTACCAAGCGATGAAGAGCGTTGGTGAACAGCATTCATTCAATGGATGGTTGACTATGGCTTTAATCGCAGTTTTATCCTCTACATACTTCTTAATTGCCTTTAGCTCTATGGAAATTCCCGGCATATTCGTAAGTGGGTTCATCAGACCTCTCTTGCTTACAGCCATCATGCTAATTATTGCAGTAGCCTTAATGTATATCATTTTGAAAGTAGAGAAGCTTACGTTCCGTCCCAAAATACTCGTAGCCCAGTACGGCGCATTATTGGTTCCTGCAGTGGCTGCACTCGTTCTGGCGAACGTGTTCACGATCATTTCCTTCTCCTTCTCACTGTATTTTGTCGCGATTGCTTATATCATTGTCATTGTAGGCATGAATGCGGTTGTGTTCCAATATCCATTGAATCGTTCCAAAGCTGCAATCGACAGCATCTATA
This sequence comes from Paenibacillus tundrae, assembly GCF_030812775.1. Lineage (GTDB taxonomy): Bacteria > Bacillota > Bacilli > Paenibacillales > Paenibacillaceae > Paenibacillus > Paenibacillus tundrae_A. The sequence continues at coordinate 44,075 of NZ_JAUSTI010000024.1, read as the reverse complement.
CGGTGCTCATTGCGAACATCGTGCTAGTCTATGTCGTATATCGTTTGCTCTTGGAGACATTGCTTAGCATCCTGAGCCTGTTCTACTCATCGTTTTGGCGTATGTAGTCGTCAACTCGAAGTAATTGATCATCAATATGACATTCCGAAAGGTTCTCTTGCTTAGGCAACGAGAGCCTTTTTGTTATAAGCTATAGAGCAACTATACTGTGGAACAGGACATAGGATGAACTTGAAACTTGAATTCACTTTGAAAAACATGTCATGTATCTCGCACAAAGATTGCACGATTCATATGCTTACACTATAATGTGTAGTGTAAATTAGATATGGTTTTATTTACGTATTGGACAGCTAAGGAGGATGCCCATCCACCTTTCGTTCTCACATCTAATCTGCGATACTTCCTTGTGTAATGGATCGGAAATAGCATGTGTAACGCCATTAACACTACATATTGTAGTGTTAATGGCTAATGATTTTATTTTAACGAAGAAAGAAGAGGATATTTATGGATCCACATATGGATCACATGCAGATGAATCACGAGGCGGGTACATCCTACCTGTGGCTCATCATCGGCGCAGTCATTCTGTTGTTGTCTATCGTCGCCTACGTCTGGGCTTCACGCACGCAAGGCTCCATCGTCGCCCATATGAAGAAGGCTGAGCGAGCCATTGTGAAAAAGAAAAGTCGAACCATTCGGATCACAGCGCACGCTATGCTCGGAGTATCCATCGTGGTAATCGCTCTCTTCTTCATGCAGGGCGCATTCAACAAATACAATATTGCTGATCTGAACGCCAATGCCACCATTGATGTGACGGATGACCCTTATTATGGGGCTAGCCATACGGAAGACCCAATTAACTATGAGATGACCATTCCGACCTCTGGGCCTCATAATCCACATGATATCAAGTTTGGTTTCTATACCAACTTCCCTGGTTATCCTTATCTGGTGCACAATCTAGAGCATGGGGATATCATTATTTATTATCGTGAAAATGCGAGCGACGAGCTCAAAGAGCATCTGAAGTACCTGACCAAGTTTCGTGAAGCAGGGGCAGGAATTCTTGCCGTTCCTAACAAGGACATTCCCGAAGGCAGCGAGGTCATTGTGACCGCCTGGACGAAGACAATGAAACTTGCCACGTTTGATGATGCGAAGGTAGGTGCTTTTATCCAAAAATATATCAATCAAGGACCAGAAAAGATCCCAGCCTCGATTCGCCAAGGCGGAGGAACGATGTAGATGTGTATCCGGTAAGTTTCACTTGGTACGCCACTTGGTGGTTCACTTAGACATCACTTAGAAGCCGGTGCCTGAATGCAAATAAGCCGCTTCGCAGAGATAGGAATGTTCTCCTCTCAGTGAAGCGGCTTATTACGTCTAGATCAAGTCTAGCCTATCGGCTGACTGGATTAATAACGCTGCGGAGCAGCTTTTTTACCCAGATCCGTCATATATGTGAAGAATGCTTCTGGATCCGTATCGTACACCAATTGTACGGGACGTCCATCTGCCTGCTCTACAGTACGACCTTGGCTGGGTCCGTCTGGGATCACGATACAGTTCACCGTTTTCTTCTTCACGATATCCTCGCGACCTACGGAAGCTGTTGTCAGTACATCCCACAGATAATACGTGGAGTTCGTCTCACTGTACACCAGTGGAGGACAACCTGCATAACAGTTACCCAAGAAGTCCACACCCTCGAAGCGACGCTCTGCTGCCCAGCGGTTACGAACTGCTGGAGTGAGAGGCACTTTGTTCGTGCTTTCGAGTGCAACTAGATCAATCTGAATACCGCTTTCCCACACACGATATGCTGCTTCTGGATCCCAGAATACGTTCCATTCTGCTGTACCGTCATGTTCTGGCTCTTCGACGTTACCCTTTTCAAACGTACCGCCCATCCACACCAGCTTGTCGATTTTCTCTTCGATATCTGGTGCTTCATCCAGCGCACGTGCAAGATCAGTTAACGGCCCAGTGAACAGAAGCAATGTTTTGCCTTCTGTATTGCGAACCTTCTCAATCAAGTGCTTATGTGCAGGAAGGGCGGACAATGGAGCTTCCATTTTGCCCGACTCGTTCAATACTGGAAGTGCATCTACATAGAAGGAGTGCAATCTCCATGCTGCCGGGAATGGGTTTTTCCCTCTTGAATTCGACTTGGACACTTCTACGGAATATGTTCCAAAACGATCGATGATTTTGCGGCTGGCGTCCGTTGCCGGCTCCAGATATCCATCTGCCGGAATAACAGATACCCCGGTCACATTCACATTGTCCATCTGCAGAAGCATGAACAGCGATACGAGGTCATCCACACCGCCGTCATGGTTAAAATACACATTAAGTTGATTCGTCATGCTAGCTTTCATCCTTCCCCTGGTTGTCTCATTGATGTTGATTACATTCGGCCCATTCTAGACCAACGTTCACTCTATTATGTCCCAAAACTTGTGTGTACGTAAACCTTCCTGCCCAAAGAGAAGACTACTCGCCCTTAGATCTACCGCATATTTGACAGTTCCACCATTCCATCACAGATTCCGTGATAGAAACTGGACAAAACCTATTTATCATTTCAAAAAAACATGGACAGCGGTTAGATCGTAACCGCCATCCATGCTATATAACCGAATCATAGGATAGAGAGACTAGACCTGCTTCTCTTCCTGTTTCTCCGCAATCGGAACATACTTGCCTGGCCAGAACGCCCATTTGCCAAGCAATGTTGTAATTGCCGGTACCATGAATGGACGCACCAGGAACGTATCCAGCATAACGCCTACAGCCGTAATAATCCCGAACTGCACTAATACCTGGATCGGCAGTGTTGCGAGTACCGCAAACGTTCCTGCCAAGATCAGACCTGCAGAGGTGATGACCGATCCTGTCTCGCTTACACCTTCCTTAATGGCTTGGCGAAGCGGCATCGTTTTGCGTTTCTGCCAGATGCTTGAGATCATGAAGATGTTGTAGTCTTCACCTAGTGCCACAAGGAATACGAAGGAATACAGTGGAATTGCTCCCTGAATGGCATCGGCGCCAAGACCGTAATGGATAATAAGCCAACCCAGTCCCAATGCTGAGAAAAAGGATAGAACGACAGTTGCAATCAGATATGCTGTAGCGACTACAGAACGCAGGTACAACAGCAATAACAATGTAATCATGCCGATGACCACTGGAATAATGATCTTAGCATCGCGCTCTCCAGCTACTTCAATGTCATATTGCTCAGCCGTCTGGCCATCAATCCATACGTGCGTGTCGGCGTTCGATATTCCCGCATCTGTCAATGCCTGCTCAGCAGTAGCTCGCAAATCAGGAATGTGCTGCATGGCTTCCATGGAGTACGGATTCAGATTGAACTCTACATCATAGGCTGTAATGTTCGCATTTTCCGCACCCTGCTGGGCATCGCCAACTTTGCTTACATAATCGAGTGCTTCAAGTTTGGATTGAAGATCCGTCTCTTGACCCTCAGCATCAATGATAACTTTCACTGGAGCCAATTCACCTTGGGAGAACTGTTCTCCAATAACGGTGAAGCCTTCGCGAGAAGGAACATCTTCCGGGAAGGAAGATAACAAGTCATATGTGAATTTAATCTGTGTAGAGAACACCGCTAGTCCACCCAGGAGTACCAGAGTTACTGCCAGCACAGTCCATGGCTTCGTAACAACTGTACGCCCGATCCAGCTTTCTTTCACTTTGCGTGGAGCTGGAGCTGGTTTGCCTTTTTTCTTAGCACGTTCTACTTCCATCTCATGTGTACGCGGTATGAACGGGTAGAACGACCCACGACCGAAGATAGCGAGTAGGGCTGGAACCAGCGTTAGACTTGCAATAAACATGATGAAGATGGACAAACTGAATGGTACGGCAAAACGGTGATATGCCCCATATTCAGCAAGTAACAGTACAAGCAAGGCCGCAACAACAGTGAAACCACTCATGGCAATGGCACCGGATGAACCCGTGATTGCCTGGAAAAGAGCTTTCTTTTTGTCCGGCTCATGGTAGAGAATTTGACGGAATCTAGAGATCATGAACAGGCAGTAATCCGTTCCCGCTCCGAATAAGAGTACCGTCATAATTGAAATAGACTGCGCATCAACAGTGATCCATCCCTGATCTGCCATGAATCCCAGAATCGGACTGGTCACCATATATGCGAACCCTACTGCGATAATTGGAATAATCGCAAGTACCGGGGAACGATATATCAGTAACAACAACACAAGTACGAGTATGACTGTTGCAATGAGCAGCGATACGTCAGCAGAAGAGAATAATCCGCTGGCATCAATCGATATACCAACTGGCCCTGTAACGCGTGCGCTGAGTGAACTTGTATCATCAACCGCAACTTCAAACGGGTTCACTCCGAAGATTTCTTCCGTTTTCTCCTTCAGTGCATCGATGCCCTTCTCCAGCTGCTCCGCATCGGCTCCTTCGTTGAAGAAGAGCGGCATAACAAGCGTGCTACCATCTTCGGACAGTTGCCCTTGAATTGCCTGTGGTGGCAACTGATATAGCGGTACGACCGCTTGCTGCTCTTCCACAGGGTCTTGATCCAGTCGCTCTGTCAGCGCTTGAATCTGCTTAATATGTTCATCCGTGAGTCCACCAGCCTGATGCCATACAATCAATGCTGGCAAGCCTTCCCCGCCAGGGAATTCTCTCTGAGCTACTGCAGCAGCTTGAACAGATGGTTTGGAATCGCTCAGATCCTGAGCATTATTCGTTTCCCGATCATTCACAGCCGGCCAAACTAGACCGAGTACTACCGCTATGATGATCCATACCAGAAGTGTTACCCACTTACTCCGTTTGCCAGCAACCCAGCGGCCGTATCCCGAACCTTCTTGCATTGTCTTTTCATCTCCCTATCCTGATATATATAGATTGATCTAAACTATTTACACTAGCCACTTCGATGACAGAATAATGTTCCGATCGCTGTTATCCCCAGATTTTTTTGATTCCCTTCTCAAAAGGGAAAAATCCCGTGATACAGGCGAGCTTATGCTTCCCATGTAGCTTTCTTACAGAAAGCTTGTAGCTTCGCTTCTTCAATTATTTCTGTCCTCTCCGTTCTGGTGTAAATATTAGCTCAATCTAAAAAGAACTTATTATAGAAATGAACCGTGGGTCATTGTATAATCGAATTAATTATATATACCGGAAGGTTAATTTTGCAATACTTAATTTATGAACAATTTTAAACAGTAACAATTTACGTAAAAAGAGGTATACACAATGAATTCTAAACAACGTAATTCCCGTTCACCAGGCAGACCAAAAGCTGGCTCTGATCAAGCATCAACTCAGTCGAAAATTCTGATGACGGCATCCAAGCTATTTATGGAACATGGATATGAACCTATATCCCTGCAACAGATCGCGTCCCAATGTCAGGTAACCAAAGCATCTATCTATTACCACTTCTCCAGCAAACCGGAGCTGTTCACGACAGCCATCACACGTATGATGGCTATGGCGATGCAGCAGACCGCACGTCGGCTAGATGAGCCCGGATCGCTGCGGCAACGGCTTGAGAATGTAGCCGAGGTGAAGATGGAGCAATTTCATATTGATACGGAAACGATGATGCGCGAAGCCGAAACGTATCTGAACGAAGAACAACTCGCCCAGATCCGCGGGGCGGAGATACAAATCTATGAGGTGCTGGCTGTACATTTTCAGCGAGAAATGGATCATGGTTACCTACGCCCTGCCAACTCCATGCTGCTCGCTCATGCATTTACGTCCCTGCTTATGCTTGCGAATCGGGAAGATGTACGCAACATGCATGCAAATATTGCAGAGCTTGCGCAGCAATTGGTTGCTCTATTTCTGAATGGTGCTGTTCTTCAAGAGGACTAGTATGAGCGAGAACAATCCCACGCCTTCGCGAGAGCTTCAATACCCATATCGATCTTGGCTACATCCATGCCAGCAAAACCAATGATAAATTCCTTTTTGCTATCCTTCGGACTGCCAGCTTCTCCCCATAGATACTCTGTGGAACTCACTTGTACACCCTTGTCAGCCGCTGCACGTACCAACGTAGTGGCTGTTTGAGATGACGTAATGCGCAATACCAGATGAAAGCCCGCATTCTGTCCGCTAATCTCAGCTTGCTCGCCAAAATGTCTGCGTATGGATTGAACGAGAAGATCATGTTTTCGTTTGTAGAGGTTTCGCATTTTGCGGATATGCTTGCCAAGCTCCCCTTCACGCATGAATACTTCTAACGTCCGCTGGATGAACCGTGAAGTCGACTGTTCAAACAGGACGTCTCGGTACATCTCTCGGAAGCTACACATTAATTCCATTGGAAGCACCATGTAGTGCACACATAAGGCAGGGGCAAGCACTTGGGAGAAACCACCCATATAGATCACACGACTATCTTCGCGCAATCCTTGCATCGATGGAATCGGACGTCCATGGTATCGAAACTCGCCGTCATAATCATCCTCAATGATGTATGCTTGTTCACGCTCCGCCCAATCCAGCAATGCTAATCTTCTCGCAATGGGCATCGTCATGCCCATCGGGAATTGATGGGAGGGCGACACACCCACTAGCTTCACTCCCGCACGTTCCAATGCTGTGAGATCCAGGCCTTCCTCATCAAGTGGAATGGGCACAACCTGATAACCGTAATGACGGAATGTACCCGGCAGCAAGCGATAACCAGGACGTTCAACTCCGATCGAATGCACACTACCCAGCTTAAGCTTAAGTAACGTTTGTACAAGCAACGTCATTAACAAATGCTGCTCCGCACCCACCACAATCTGTTCTGGTGAACATCTCACACCTCTGAACTGTCCAAGATAGTTGGCAATCTCACATCGTAACCCCGATTCTCCTTGGGGATCACCATAAAACAACAACTCATCCGCCTCTTCGCGCCAGATTCGATTCGTATATTGCTGCCACTTGGCATACGGAAATAGACTAAAGTCATTACGCGACATATGAAAGTCATACGCCATATTCTTGATTGGGCGAATTGCAGACTGATCCGTATCCGGATACTGGGGCTGCTCCGGCATGATCCTATGATGCAGCTTGTTATCCATTGGAAGCTGAATCGCCCCGTAACCATCCATCAAAGCTCGTACACGAAAGCCTCTACGTGGCTGGCTGTACACATATCCTTCTGCAATCAATTGCTGATATGCCCATTCCACTGGAGTCGAACTGATTCCCAGCATTTCGGCCAGTTTACGAATGGAAGGTAGTTTGGCATCCTCAGCCAATTCACCGCGCATAATCTCCCGTTTGATATGATCCGAGAGTTGAACGTAGACGGGTCTACTCGTATCCTCCTCCAACGTCGGCATTTGCTTCATGATTTCATACACCTCATCCCTCATCTGTCCTGCTCGAATTTTAATAACTGCACATTTTGCAGTATACAGTACTAGACTATAATCAGAGGAGCGATTTCACAAATAGGAGGAATAACCATGTCCCAGTCCACCCAATCAACTCAAACATCTACATATATCCCACGTCTTCTAGAGAGTGAGCGTGTCTATCTACGTCCATTCGAGCAGAGCGATGTAGATACCTATTTCCCGGGCTTATTCAACAGTGAGGCTCGTCGGCTCACCGGAACACAGAATAGTTTTACACGTGCACAAGTCGAACGTTATGTAGAGAATACAGCCCAGGATGATTCCAGGCTCATGTTGTTGATCGCTTTACAAGAAACGGATCAAGTCATCGGTGACATCGTCCTGATGGACATGCATAGCAAAAATCGTAGCGCACATCTTCGAATTGCCATCGACAACGCAAAACATCAAGGTAAAGGTTATGGTAGCGAAGCTATGCTGCTTATGCTTGATTATGGTTTTGGCATATGCAATCTGCACCGGATTGAGCTTGAGGTGTACGCCTTCAACGAACGTGCCATTCGGACGTATGAAAAGCTGGGGTTCCTGCGCGAAGGAATCAGCCGAGACGTGCTGTTCTACAACCATCAGTATCATGATGCAATACGCATGAGCATGCTGGAAGATGAATACCGAGAAAGATACTGCGCAGATCAAGCTTAGATTAGCCCCCATAATGTGCAAAAGAAAGAAACCGGGATATTAATACTCATCTCCGGTCAGAAAAGTCAGATGACCCGCCAACACCGACAGTTCGGCGGGTGTCTTCATATATAATTCGCCATCGGTATCCGCAAGCATAGGCATTGCAGTCTCCAGCTTCAAGCTGGCTGCCTTGAAATAACTGATGCTCTCATGCTGAGGCTGCCATTCTCCCTCTGGCTTATGGGTTAAGATCTCCCTTAGCAAAGGGATACCTGTATCATGGATAATGAGTACATCCAGTTTACGGTCTTGGAGAGAGTTGAGTGCAAAGGGCAACGCGTTGGTGCCTAGAAAACGCCCGTTCGCAATATAGATCATAACCGCTTCACCCTGCATCTTCTCCCCGTCTGCCTCCAATTGATAGCGGAATGGCTCTGCATGACTTATCGTTTGTAAGGTGCTGATGAAGTAACTAATCTTGCCGAGTGCACCTTTTAATTGATCATTTATATTTTGTGATGTATCACTGATTAGTCCGATACCATAAAAGTTAGTGAATATTCGATCATTAGCTCGTCCCAGATCAATAGACATCTGGCGTCCTCTCAACATCTCCCGTGCGGCTGTTACCACATCTGGTGAAATGCCCAGAGATCGGGCGAAGTCGTTACAAGTGCCTCCTGGTAGTATGCCCACAAGTGGGGGTTGTTGAAGATCCGCCAATCCATTCACGCATTCGTGAACCGTACCGTCACCCCCAAGAATAAACACAACATCGAACTCTTCCCCGCGCTCTCGGCATAGACGCTCACCCTCACCAGGCTCATCCGTTCGAATAATAATAAGCTCCCGAACCGCTGGAGCCAGTATGCCTGATACAATGCCTAATGAATCAACCCGGCTAGCCTTCCCCGCGTGCTGATGATGAATTAACAAGGCTTTGTTAAACTCCATCGCTGTTTCCCCCATTCTAGGATATGTATCGACTTGTTAACCCTTTACCCGTTGAGATGAAAAGTGTAACTTCAGCTATACACTGATTATCGTGTGTGTGCAAAATGGAGAACTCTTATCTGCAATGGATAAGCACTACTTTTTTTGCTATGCTCATGTATGAGAACAATGCTTGTTCCGCAACTTATTGGAAATAAGATATTTCATTGCATTACTATAATTTACAGTGATAGAAGTACCATTCAAACTCGTGCAAAACGGTTATATGTATACCATAAACGAATGGAGGGATTGCTATGATTCCAGCAACATTGGAACAATTGGAGCAAGTTCGCAAAGAATGCCGCACCATGGTTCGAAAAAGAGCCACCGCTTCCTTCGGCACAACACTCGTTCCGTTGCCTGGTACAGATGTGCTCGCCGATGTAGGAATGCTCATGCAGCTCTTGCCTGCCATTAACAATAAATTCGGGTTATCACAAAAACAGCTTGAAGGCATGGATCCAGAGACCAAATCCATGATCTACGGATTCGTGATGTCCATCGGCTCCAAAGTGATTGGACGAATGGTTACCAAAGAACTGGTCGTCCAAGTCCTGAAGCGCATTGGCATACGTGTAGCTACCAAATCGGTCGCCAAATTTGTGCCGCTCGCCGGTCAAGGACTGGCTGCAACGCTCAGCTATACAGGAATGCGCTATGTTGGGAACAAACACGTCGATGACTGCTATGAGGTCGTTAAACGTATGATTGAACAACGCGAAGCCATTCCGGGGGAAATGCCCCCTTCTGCGCTGAGTACATCGGATAAGGATGAAGCTATTCTTCCATTAGATGACTCCAAAAAGGACACGGAAGAGAACAGTGCTAAGAATAGCGCAGTTACGGGCAAAGCCAATCAAGACTAGTATATCAATAGTCTGACCAACGAATTCATGTATGTATGTGTATGTTTCAGGTTGAATGGAGCTTTAGAACACATTATAAGTTGCATAAAAAGCAAAACAAGACTGAGCTCCCACTAGGAATGCTCAGTCTTGTTTGTTTAGAGTGTTTCATTGGATATCAACGATCTAACTTAACTCTCTTAGATCGCCTGCGGCTGCTGCTCCGTGAACTGGCTATTATACAGATCCGCATAGAAGCCCTGTCGATCCATTAACTCCTCATGGTTACCCTGCTCGATAACATTCCCGTGATCCATCACGAGGATGAGATCCGCACCACGAATGGTGGACAATCGATGGGCAATAACGAAGCTGGTGCGATCCTGCATCAGATCATTCATTGCTTTCTGGATGAACACTTCTGTCCGTGTATCGACACTACTTGTTGCCTCATCCAAGATGAGGATTGCCGGATTAGCCAGAATCGCTCTAGCGATCGTGAGTAATTGCTTCTGTCCTTGGGAGATGTTCGATGCTTCCTCATTCAACACCGTATCATACCCATCGGGCAGAGTTCGAATGAAATGATCAGCATGCGCGGCTCTTGCAGCCTCATATACTTCCTCACTCGTTGCTCCTTCACGTCCATAAGCAATGTTGTCACGGATGGTTCCGTTGAACAACCATGTGTCTTGAAGCACCATCCCAAAAAAGCTACGCAGCTTGCTGCGCTCCATATCTTGAATGTTCACACCATCAATCTTAATCTGCCCGTCCTGTATTTCATAGAAACGCATGAGCAAGTTAATCAATGTCGTTTTACCTGCACCCGTTGGCCCAACAATAGCGACCGTCTGACCTGGTTTCACATTAATGTTCATATTACGGATGAGTAACTCATCGTCTTTGTATCCAAAATTCACACCTTGGAAAGCTACAGCACCTTCTGGTTGCTGTAATGCCACAGGTTTGTTTGACTCAGGCACCTCTTCTTCTTCATCCAACAATTCGAATACCCGCTCTGCCGAAGCAATGGTGGATTGAATAATGTTCGAGATGTTGGCAATCTGGTTAATCGGCTGTGTGAATTGGCGCGAATATTGCGTGAAGGCAAGAATATCCCCGATGGTAATTGCGCCTCGTGTAACAAAGATCCCGCCGACCACACAGATCAGAACATAACCTAAGTTACCGACAAACGACATTAGCGGCATAATTATCCCCGAGATAAACTGGGCTTTCCAGCCTGATTCATACAGTTCTTCATTCACCTTTTCGAATTGTTCGACAGATTGGTTTTCACGACCAAATGCTTTGACGACCTTATGTCCTGTATACATTTCCTCTACATGACCATTCAACTCACCGAGTGATTTCTGTTGTCCAGCAAAATGCTTTTGTGAACGGGAAGCTACAGCAACCACCACAACTACACTCAGCGGCAGAGTCAAAAGAGTAATTAATGTCATCCACGGACTGATGGTGAGCATCATAATGATGACCCCAACAATCGTAACGACAGAGGTAATAAACTGCGCCAAACTTTGCTGTAACGTATTACTAATGTTATCGACATCGTTCGTTGCCCGGCTTAACGTCTCCCCGTGAGTACGGGAATCAAAATATTTGAGAGGCAAGCGTCCGACCTTCGCACTGATCTGCTCACGCATGTCATACACAACACGTTGTGCCACGCCAGCCATTAAATACTGCTGTACATACATAAATGCAGCACTGAACAGATATAACCCCACAAGCAGATACAACACTTTGATTAATGCAGGAAAATCAACACCTGCGCCTTGTACACCCTGATAAATGGCAATAGCGCCTTCACTTAATATATTTGTACCTTCTGCCATGATTTTTGGACTGATAATACTGAAGACGGTACTTAAAATAGCTGCAATAAGAACCCCTAGGAGCCGGAAACGGTGTGGATGCAGATAGCGAACCAACCGACGAAGTGTACCTTTGAAATCCTTCGCTTTCTCCACTGGGGGACGCATTCCCATACCGCCACCAGGAGGGCCAGGCACACCGGATTTAGGTGCCTTGCGTTCTGTACGTTCACTCATGCGATCTCCTCCTCTGTAAGCTGGGACGATACAATTTCACGATACACTTCGTTGTTCGCGAGCAGCTCTTGGTGTGTTCCTGAACCAACAATTCGACCTTCATCCATGACAAGAATCCGATCCGCATCCATAACGGTGCTCACCCGTTGAGCGACGATTAGCACTGCTGCTTCGGTCGTTTCTGATTTCAGTGCAGCTCTGAGCTTAGCATCTGTTTTGAAATCAAGTGCAGAGAAGCTATCGTCGAAAATATACACCTCAGGACGACGCACTAATGCGCGTGCAATGGACAAACGTTGCTTTTGTCCACCTGAAACGTTATTACCACCTTGTGCAATCATACTGTCATAGCCATCTTTCATCTCGGAAATGAAGTTCTCTGCCTGCGCCGTTTGAGCCGCATGCACTACTTCCTCCATCGTGGCATCATCCTTACCATGACGGATATTCTCTGCAATGGTTCCGGTAAACAGCACTGCCTTTTGCGGTACAAATCCAATAACTGCTCGTAAATTCTCCTGTTTCAGTTGACGCACATCCGTCCCATTCACTCGCACAGTACCTTCGGTAACGTCATAGAATCGAGGAATAAGGCTGAGTAATGTTGATTTACCTGAACCCGTACCACCGATAATTGCCGTGGTCTCGCCAGGACGAGCCGTAAAAGAGATATTGGACAACGCAGCATTCTCCGCACCTGGATAACGGAAAGTAACATTATCGAATTCAATCGTTCCTTGAAGTGCATTCATCTTACGTGGCTGCGTCGGATCACTCAGATCTGGCTGCATATCAAGCACTTCGTTGATCCTCTCTGCTGAAGCTGATGCTCTTGGAATCATGACAAAGATCATGGAAACCATAATGAGAGAGAACATAATCTGCATCGCATACTGGATAAACGCAATCAGTGAACCGATATTCATATTCTCGCTATCAATCCGCATACCACCGAAATATAGAATGGCGATCATCGAGAAATTCATGACAAGCATCATGACAGGCATCAGTGTTGCCATAAGCACATTGACCTTAATGGAGACATCTCTTAGATCGGTATTGGCTCCATTAAAGCGAGCACGCTCATGTGCTCCACGATTGAAAGATCGAACAACCCGAATACCCGTTAGTTGCTCACGTAACACCAGATTGAGTCGATCAAGCTTCTTCTGAATTTGTTTGAATAGTGGCAGTCCCTTTGAACCAATCAGTGCAATTGCACCACCCAACACAGGAAGCACAACGAGGAAAATGGTAGATAGTTTAGCATCCTGGGATATCGCCATGACAATACCACCGATACACATCAATGGAGCCATAATCATCATACGCAGCATCATCGTCAACACGTTCTGAACCTGTGTAATATCATTCGTGGTTCTGGTGATGAGCGAAGCTGTACCCATCTTATCGAACTCTTGCAGGGAGAAATTCTCTACATGGCGGAACACTCTGCTACGAAGTTGTTTGGCAAACCCACCTGCCGTGCGTGAAGATAGGTAACTGGCAATAATGGAACAGGCGGTTCCGGCAATAGCGATGAGTAGCATAAAGCCGCCAATTTTCCAGATATAAGGAATGTCTCCCCTAATGATCCCTTTATTCACGATGTCTCCCATCAGGGTAGGCAGGTATAGTTCAGCCAGAGACTGCATCAGTACCAGACCTAGAATGAAATAGACGGAGATTTGGTATGGCTTCAGCATACGAAACAGTTTCATCATGGCGTATCATCTCCTTGTGCGTTTGCTTCTGATTCCTGGGGAACTTTGCTATCAAAGAAGGTGTACACCTTCGTAAGCAACGCTGCTAACTGAAGGCTGTCTTCCTCGCCAAGATGCTCGACAAGCTTGTTGAAAATTTCCATGCGCTCTTCATGAGCAGCCCGAATGATTGCCCGGCCTGCCTCAGTAATCGTAATGCGCACTGCACGTCGATCCTCTGGATCCATCGTACGTTCAACTAACCCTTCATCCTCGAGTCCCCGTATGACGGGTGTAATGGTTGGTGACTTCACGCGTAGCAAAGCACTGATCTCCGAAACCTTCAGTCCAGGATGATTGGATTCGAAGGAGTGATTGAAATCAGGCGGATTATCCTGCCAATTCAGCCGTTCTCCCGGGTGCATGCCGTGAAGCAGACAACCCAGCACCATAATTTCATTGTGATTGCGCCCATGCGGTTTATGTTGTCTCCATTTGCCTTTATTAAACTGCATGATGGAATATAAAAGCTTCTGAGCGACCGGATCTATGCCAGCCATATGGTCTTCCTCCTTATAAGGCGATATGCCTGTTGAATTCAATTACCGTAGTATACCTATTATATAGGAATACAATTAAATAGATAACCAATTAATTAGGTCACCTAATTATATTTCCGACAAATATGAAAGTCAATACCGTTCTATTTTGTTCCAAAACACCAAAAAACCACGGCAAAAGATCGCCGTGGTTGGGAAATGTAATTTTGATTGATTGCGTTAATCGTATGTGTTCAAATTAGCTCTGGGAAGCCGAAGCAGTTTGCAATGCAGGGGAGAACGGGAAATACGTCTTAGCATTGTTGTAGGCAATGCCTTGTACAATCTCACCTAATAGCTCCATATCTTGCGGAGCCTCGCCCTGCTCAGCCCACTCACCGACTAGATTACATACTAAGCGGCGGAAATATTCATGCCGAGTGTAGGATAAGAAGCTACGAGAATCGGTCAACATGCCGACAAAGCGGCTGATTAAGCCCACGTTCGCAAGTGCTCTCATCTGAGCTAACATGCCATCCTTGGTATCATTGAACCACCAAGCTGCACCAAGCTGGATTTTACCTGGAATACCTCCACCTTGGAAGCTGCCCATAATTGCAGCGAGCACTTCATTATCACGTGGGTTCAGAGAATACAGTATCGTTTTGGGCAGTGCCTGCTCTTGCTCAAGCGCATCCAGTAGACCGATCACCGCTGAAGAAAGTGGTGTATCATTCACGGAATCATATCCGGTATCTGGTCCCAGCTTTGCAAACATCCGGCTGTTATTGTTGCGGGCAGCATTGATATGGAACTGCATCACCCAGCCCCGATCGGCATACAGCTTCCCTAGGAAGGTTAGCGTCATCGTCTTGTACTTATCTTCTTCTTCACGAGTGACTTTCTGACCCGCAAGTGCTTTGGCAAATATCGCGCCTGCCTCTTCACGTGTTGCTTCGCCAAATGGAACATAATCGAGCGCATGGTCAGACACACGGCCGCCAACAGAATGGAAGAATTCCACTCGGGATTCTAGTGCGGCAAGGAAGGAATCATAGTCTTCAATTGTGGTGTCTGAAGCCTGAGATAGCTTGCCCACCCATTCGGTAAACGTATCCCGATTTAACTCCAGACCTTTGTCAGGACGGAAGGATGGTAACACAGCCGTTTCGAATCCTTCGATCTCCTTAATCTTGAGATGGTATTCCAAGGAGTCACACGGATCATCCGTTGTACAAACCACCGTTACATTGGACTTCGTGATTAAGTCTCGTGCACCAAACCCTTCACTGTTCAGCTTCGCATTTACCTTTTCCCAGACGGATGGGGCACTCTTCTCGTTCAACACTTCGTAGACACCAAAATAGCGCTGTAGCTCCAGATGAGACCAAGCATACAATGGGTTGCCAATCATCATCGGTACGGTTTTGGCATATGCCAGAAAACGATCATAATCCGTAACACCCTCGCCGCCGGTAATATATTGCTCTTCAATTCCGTTTGCGCGCATGAGACGCCATTTGTAATGATCTCCATATAACCAGGCTTCTGTGATGTTGCCAAAAGTCTTATTCTCATAAATCTCCTGAGGACTGAGGTGGCAATGATAGTCAATAATCGGCATGTCTTTGACGTAGTCCTCATATAACCTTACCGCCGTTTCGTTGTGCAGCAGAAATTGTTCATCCAGAAAAGATTTCATTCATCATGCACGCTCCCTTTAGGTGAGTTTACGTTCATATGGGTTCACTTCCCACCTTGTACGCTACACTGTTTGACACCAAAGTTCAATATAAAATGATAGCGTTATCAAAAAAGGTTGATTTAGGCATATCCGGTTGAACAAGGTATACTGGTTTTAATCACAATTATGCTGATCTGAAGATCACATGTAAGGAGATGAAGACATGAAAATTACATTTCTCGGTACAGGAGACATGTTCAGTGTAGACCAACACCATAACAGTGCATTGGCTGAATTCGATGACACCCATCTCGTGATCGATTTTCCAGAATCGAACGCGAAGGCATTGAAGCAATACGGCTTGCCGATGACAGATATACATAACGTCTTCATTACGCATCTACACGAAGACCATATTAACGGAGTACAGATGCTTGGGTACTATGCTCAGATTGTAGGTGACCGGAAGCCACGTCTGTTTATCCATGAAGAGCTAGTCGATCCGCTGTGGAGCATTCTCTCTCCTGGTATGCGTTATACGACAGATGGAGAACGTACGATGAGTGATTATTACGATGTGGTTCCACTACCCGATGGAGGAACGTTCGAGCTGGGCGATGTTACGTTTGAAACTTTCCGTACGAAGCATGTACCGGGGATGGTCAGCAATGGGCTGATGGCTAAACCTTATTTCTACTACAGTGCAGATAGCACACTTGATCAGAAACGTGTAGAAGAGATTGCCGAGGATGTACAGCTTATATTCCATGAATGCCATATGCACGACCTCGTTATCAAATCACATACCTCATTGAACGATCTGGAACAATTGCCTGCTCACGTTAGAGCAAAAACTGTGCTCATGCATTATCACGATGAATACGCAAATGCCGATAAGCGAGCTGAATTCAATCAACAGCATGACCTACGAATGGCGGGTACACTGGAATCTTTCGAGCTTGATACGTAGATAAGGATAGACGATTGCGTTTTTCCGCAAACTTACTTTCTCTATACGTCAACATGCCAGCCTGCTTATTTAAATACATGCTACACCGACACGACACTTGTCTTCCATTCCAATGCTATACTGGAGCGAGACAAGTGTCTCTTCTTATTCATTAGAGAGTGACTCTATGTATGCCTGGGTCTCGGTGGATGGTTCTGCTTGGATATAAAAATAATCTTCCGTTCGTTCGTCATCTGAGCCATACGAAATTTTAATGTACATATTCTGATAGTCAGTAAGGGCGCTCCGACTGATATCTGTCTTAGGCTTCAAAACATAACTCCGACCTAAGCTTAATCCGAGCGGTTCATTGTTCGGTTCTAGGTTGGTCTCATAATCGTTCGCTGTATTACTGTTAAGCAGATCCGGTGCATCAATCACCTTCATCATAGCAGGTGCAAGCGTGAAAGATTGAATGACGTTGGCAAGTGGAGTCTGCACATCATTCATAAGAACATCATAGGTGATCCGATCTCCATCCGCCTCATGACTGACATTAACGGTCGCTGTCAGCTTGTATTTCTCAGGTATAGTCTGCTGAAAGGAATCTCGATTGTTCTTGATGCGCTCTTCGAGATCTCTCCTTTCACTATTTAGTGTATAGGAGTCGGTGCGTTTCACCTGGCCCATCGCCGACTCAGAGGTACATGCAGTTAAGCAAAGTATGAGCATAATCATGCATAATATTGTCCATATTGGCCTACTCAATGTCATTCCACCTCGCTTCTTCAATTGGTGTTCATTTATATATAACTTAAGCCGATCGAACGACCATCGAAAAATTTAATCCATTTATACTTTTGGATTATAATACCAATTAAGGTTATCACAAATAGATAAGGATGGGTTACTTTTTATGCGTATGACCCCTTCCTATACCTTCTCCTATCCTGTTCCTATTCTCGATCTTGATAACTCCTCTTTTCTTCTCTAGCTCACACGTACCCAGCACAAAAAGGGCTTCCACGCCAGCCATTCAGACTAACGCGCAACCCCCTTCTACACTTGAGCTATAATCCAAAAGTAAAGCTATTACAATACTAACAACTAGGATGACGTTGGGGTGTGTTCCTCGTCTGGCAGAGCCCATACCGCTACACTTCCACCGTTCACATGGAACGTCGCCCAGCCATCTTCCTCAATCGTTACAGTTTCCTCGCGGCTATGCGTAAGATCCGTCCAGACCTCACCAGCCCGATGTTCACCAATGAACATACGCTTCTCACCATCGTCTCCGTTGGAGATCACCACAGCACAGCCAGAGCCCTCGAACTCCTCCGCGCCACGCCTTACCCAACCGATCGTATTGGCATGGTCGAAGTAGTCTTCCTGCTCGCCATACGCCTTATGACAGCGTGCATAGAGCAAAATGTCCAAGATCTCTTTTTTCCCTTCAACAGGTTCAGGGCCACCGATGCCGTAATAATCTCCGTAAAAGACTACCGGGTACCCGTCACGACGCAGTAGCGTCAGTGCATATGCGCTTGGTTTGAACCAATCCCCAACCCAGGATTCAAGTGCCTCATGCGGCTGGGAATCATGGTTATCTACAAATGTCACAGCATGCGTAGGATGTGTGTGTACTAATGTATCTTCGAATATTTTGGAGAGATCGAAATCTCTTCCCGCCAGAGAAGCCTCATGTAATTTATAGTGAAGGGACACATCGAATAGATCGATCTGATAATCCACCGTATCCAAGAATTCCCGACAAGCATCCAGATTGGAGTTCCAGAACTCGCCTACAATGTAGAAATCCTGACCCCGTTTCCGAATCATCTCGGCAGCGAACGCTTTGATGAACTCATGATTGATGTGTTTGATCGCATCCAGGCGAAACCCGCCACATTGCAACGTATCAATCAGCCATTTGCCCCACTCGATCATTTCGTCTTTGACTTCCGGATGATTATAGTCGATGTTGGCGAACATGAGGTAATCGTAGTTGCCAAACTCATCGTCGACATTTTCATTCCAATTCTTGCCCTCTTCGGCAATACGGAATACACCTGTGCGTTCTTGTCTTGCATCAAAGTCCGTTCCATTGAAATGCGTATAGTTCCATTTAAAGGAGGAGTACTGGTCTCCCCGCCCCGGAAAATTAAACTTGGTCCAACCCTCGATCTCAAAAGGCTTAGATATCTCCTTCAACCGATCATTCGGATCGACCTCAACGACTGAGAATACTTCTGTCTCGTCCGCGCCTGCTTTATGATTCATCACTAGATCAACGTAGACGGCAATCCCATTCTTCTGGCACTCGGCAATCGCCTCCACCAGTTCTTGCTTGGTGCCATACTTCGTGCGTACACTGCCCTTTTGATCGAATTCGCCCAGATCGTATAGATCGTAAACGCCGTATCCAGTATCCTCGGCCGACACTGCTTTGGTTACAGGGGGTACCCACACCGAGTCAATTCCTATGGCCTTTAGCTCAGGTGCCATCTCGGCCAATCGCTTCCAGTGGTTTCCGTCTGCGCTAAGATGCCATTCAAAAAACTGCATCATCGTATGGTTTCTTTTCATTACAAACAGACCTCCTTTAATGCTTACGAAGCGGACCTCGGAGTGTATACGTATCCCGTAGTTCGTTCGGTTGCTAACCAAGTAATAACCCGCTAGACCCCCTATTCAATCACGCAAGCAGAAAAATATATACGCTAACCATGCTATGACAGAGCGCATGTAATGGTCAGTGTTGCCTCTTGATTTTGTTTCATCTCAGCTTACCTGGCCTTATTCGGATGAATCAACGTGTAGTCTCTCCACTCCTCCGGCAACAGCGAATGATACGGTTCCTGAGTGAACCGGTCGTCGATCAATACCAGTATGCCGTGGTCTTGCTCGGTACGAATGAGCCTGCCGCCTGCTTGCAGCACTTTGTTCATACCTGGGAAAATATAAGCATAGTTGAACCCTCTTCGCCCTGTGCGATCAAAATAGTCCTTAAGCACATTGTTCTCTAGACCAATCTGCGGCAACCCTGCACCGACCACCACAACGCCGTTCAGTCGATCACCAGGTAAATCCACACCTTCGGCAAATACGCCGCCAAGAACAGCAAAGCCCAGTCGAGTTCGCTCCGGATTTGGTTGGAACGCGTTCAAGAACTGATCCCGCTCCGCTTCACTCATGCCTTGTTCCTGCATGACAGCATCCACCTGGCTCCCGGCAAACACTCGCATATACGTTTCATGCACTTCACGCATGTACGGATAGGAAGGGAAAAAGACCAACAGATTATGACGTGGACGCTCAGCGACAAGTTGATCAAGTAGCTGCGCAATGGCAAGACGAGAAGCTTCTCGATCCTTATAACGGACAGACAATGGCATGAGGCGAACGTCCAACTGTTCGCGAGAGAATGGGGAAGGCACCTGTAACGTATAGTCCTCTTCCTCCGCTCCCAGCATATCCCGGTAATAGCTCATCGGAGATAGCGTTGCTGAGAAATGGACGACGCTGCGGAAACCTTTCGCCGTCTGACGAAGCAGAGCGGACGGATCCAGACAGAATAGCTTAATTCGCACTTCACTGCGCTCACATTCTGCATAAGTCATGAACCGTTCATCATACAACTTGGCGATGCGCAGGAAATTTTGAGCGGTGAAATAGCCATCCAGCAGCAATTCATCTATCTCAGCATGCCCCGATCCTCCCTCCAGGAGACACTGCTCGGCAGCCATCACAAATGTTTCGAGCAATTCAATAAGCTCTTCAGGCATTTCTTGGTTATACAATTTATCCTCATCTCCGCCATTCTTGCGGATGGTTAGAAGGTACGTATCCACACCACCGGCACGGTCAGAGATGGCTTTTGCCGCAGGAACACTGCTGGCTAATTCTTTGAATTCTCTTTTTAGTTCAAGAAAAACAGACTTCACCAGCTCAGCCGAGAACATATTCCGGCCACGATCCACCAGATTGTGCGCCTCATCCACCAGAACGACGGTTCTACGCTTCTGTTCCTCCAGTATGCGTTTCAGCGAGATCCGTGGGTCAAAAATATAATTGTAATCACAGATGACTGCATCAGCAGCATAGGCTGCGTCGAGTGAGAATTCAAACGGACAGACGCGATGCTTGCGAGCATACTGCTCAATGACACGGCGCGTCATTAACGTCTCATGTTCCAGCATGTCCAGTACTGCTCCATTGATACGATCATAGTAGCCCTCGCACATGCTACACTGCCCTGCATCACAGGACTCTTCTTCCTTGAAGCAAATTTTGTCCTTGGCGGTCAGGCTTATGACGTGCATGTTTAACCCTTGAGCCTGCATTCGTACAAAGGCTTCTTCAGCGGTTGCCCTTGTTGTCGTTCTTGCCGTCAGGTAGAACAGCCTTTCCGCCTCGCCCTCTCCAATGGCTTTGACCGCAGGAAAAAGCACCGACATCGTTTTGCCAATGCCCGTGGGTGCCTTCGCCATCAATCCCTTGCCCTCACGGATCGTCTGGTACACGGCTCCTGCTAACTTTCGTTGTCCTTCCCGGTATTTCTGAAAAGGGAATCCCAGCGCTCGTACACTAACATCACGCTTCTCTTCATACGCAGCAATCATCTCTGCATAAGGAGCGTAGCCAGCGATAACCTCTGCCGCAAATTGCTCAAGCTCATGTCGCTCCATCATGCGCCTTAATCGTCTCTCTTCGCTATTCACTGTGTGCACATATGTTAATTGCACCTGCATTCTCGGCTCATCATTCACCCTTGCATACATATAAGCGTACATGATCGCCTGTGCCCAATGCACCGGAAGACCTTCACCCAGCTCATCCAGAGGGCCAGCCGTAGACTTGATCTCATCCACCGTTAGTTGCCCCTCAAGGCGGATGATGCCATCACAGCGTCCTTCAACAATATAAGTCAGGTCACCATGTTGAAGTTCTGCCTCTAGCACCACTTCTTTCTGGTCCTCCTCGGTGTACCCCTTCTGAACTCGCTGGTGAATTCTTGTTCCTTCCTGCATGGATGCATTGGTGCGGAATCCTGGCCGGATACTGCCACTACGATACACATATTCCACCAAAGGACGCACCGATATTCGAATAGTAGTTGTCATACGATCACCCGTTCTCATAGTATTCTCTATACTTTATCATAAATAGACACGTCCCCGTCTATCCCATCATTGGACTCGTCCTGTTTCGATGTGCTATGTTGTGGAAGATATGACTAGGGCGTGTTGGTACAAGCCCTATAATAAGGAGGCCGTTACGATGTACATTTATTTGGTTCCTTCCCCGATCCCAGATGCTCTCGCTGCATATCCACACCTCACGCTGCGCAGTGAAGATGAGGTTCGAATCGCGCTGGAGTCATCCGAACGAATGGTGAACATCGAATCTGATGATCACGTTGCAGCCTATGAGGCGTTTGATGCCGCAGGAAGCTGGACAGGCGGTGGATTTGCTGTGCTGAATAATATCCCTGTAACCGAAGACGGACGCGGCGACTTCGAGGAACGATTCAAAAACCGTGCGCGCAAGGTAGAAGAAGAGCCTGGTTTTGTCGGTATTCGTGTGCTTCGTCCACTTAAAGATGACACATATGTTGTGCTTACGCTCTGGCAATCCGAAGCGCATTTCAAAGGTTGGCAGGAGTCTCAAGCCTATAGCCATGCCCATCGTAACCGGAGCACAAGCGAAGGGCTCACTGCCCAGAAGCCTAACATGTTTCCGCGACCTTCCTTTGTGACCACCTATACCATAACGTAACTAGAACCAGATATATATTACGCACATTGTCCTGATGACCTCATCCTATTCGGATGGGGTTTTTTCGGGTTATGTAGACCAGATCCTTTTTTTGACACAGGAACCCTCAAGATAGGATAATACTGGTTAAACGAAACTTCGGAAGGGAAGGCGGTACGTTTGTCACGCAGTTCACTCACCCGGTTTCTAAAGGGACCGTTTATATGGTTTACCCTGATTATGATCCTCAAAAGCTCGCTCGCCTGGATCGTCATCTTCGATGATATCCCACTGTGGAAACCCTTGCTTACGGAACTACCCATGATCTGGGCTTGCTTCTGTCTGATTGAATGGTTTGCAGCCAAACGGCGAATGTGGTTATACCTCGGGCTTAATCTACTGCTGTCAGGCATCTTCTTCGCCGCTATTATGTATTACAAATATTACGGTGTCATCGTCAACTATCATGCCCTGGCACAGGTGAACCAAGTTACATCTGTTAAGAGCAGCATGTTCTCTCTTCTTGATCCATATTATCTCTTTATTTTCACAGATATCGTTATTTTATTGGTGGCTTGTTAATCCGTCGTCGTATGAAATTCGGTAAACCGGAACATCCCGCTGAGAAGCTGGTGGAGCGAAAAACAAGAAGGCGGATTGCGTCCGTTATTCTAGTCATGTCACTCGTCATAGGCATGCTTAACATTTATCCTAACCGGGCGAGCATGAGTGAGATTACTCAAGCAGAACAGATGGGCATTCTCGGCTACGAAGCCTTTACCATTCTGGCAGATCGTCCAGATCAGCCTGTGCCCATCAACCAGATTACTCAAGATCGAATTGAGCAACTGAAGCAGACAACCGACTTGCCGGCGATCAATCTATCAGGAGCAGCCCAAGGCCGTAATGTAATCATGCTGCAGCTGGAATCGTTTCAGAATTTCCTGATTGGACTTCAAGTGGATGGACAAGAGATCACGCCCCATCTCAACCAGTTGGTAAGGGATAGCATGTATTTTCCAAATTTCTATCAACAAGTGGGGCAAGGGAATACGTCAGATGCAGAATTCGTGGTGAACACGTCGTTCTACATCCCTCCCAATGGTGCAGCAGCTACGGTGTATGCAGACAAAGCACTACCCAGCCTACCCAAACTCATGTCTGCAAGTGGGTATCAAACGGCTACTTTTCACACCAACGACGTCCGTTTCTGGAATCGAGATCAGCTCTATCAGGCTCTAGGCTTCGACAACTATTATGATATTAAAACCTTCGGTACGAATGATACCATTGCCTTCTCTGCTTCAGATGATGTGTTATATGACAAGACGCTGGATCAACTGGAGGCTATGCAGTCCACTGGCTCACCCTATTACGCTCATATTATTTCCATGTCGGCGCACCATCCCTATCATTTGCCAGACAGCAAGATTGGTATAACATTGCCCGCAAGATATCAAGATACGCTGCCTGGCGATTATCTGATCTCCCAGCATTATGCTGACCAAGCGGTTGGGGAATTTATTAATGGGCTCAAGGAACGTGGACTGTGGGATCATAGTCTGCTCGTGGTCTATGGAGATCACCTGGGACTTCCCATCTATTCCTTAGATCCAGAGGACGAAGTGTTAATGGAAGAAATCTATGGACGAGCCTATACTTCTGTGGACATGATTAATATTCCGCTCATCGTTAATGCACCTGGTATCACCCCTGCTATGCAGCTCAAACAGCTTGGGGGACAAGTGGATATTTTGCCAACGATTGCGGGACTTACTGGCGTATCTCTGCAAGATCAGCTTCATTTTGGACAAGATCTGCTTCGAGAAGGAGGAAATCTGCTGCCAGAGCGATATTACCTGCCTTCCGGTTCTGTCCTGAATGATACTTCCTTATTCGTTCCGGCTACAGGGTATGGGGATGGGGTACACTATTCCCTTGCAAACGCAGGTAGACATGATGCACCTCAATGGAATATTCCGAGCGAAGAAGCGTCCCATCATCGAACGGATGAAGCTTCGACCACGCTAAGTGGCTCATCCAGCTCTAACGAGTTATCCTCTGCATCTTCTGCCGGATATGTAACCAAGGATCAATATGACCGCGCACTACAGCTTATGCATTTATCCAATAGTTATCTGATCCAGTTACCCGAGCATCATGCAGCGCAATAACTAAACAGTTTTGATACAGAGCTTATGTATAAGTGACCCTCCCTCCGTTCATGGGGGATGGGTTGCTTTTTTATTTTATAGAGCAAAGCCAGAGCGCTTCTTCGTATTTGTTATCTATTATTCAAACGTATTATAGATTACAGCGGGGAATGAATGATGTTCTTTTGAAAAGTGAAAAATAACCCGAACCCGATAAAGTCAGGGCTCAGGTTATTCAACTCATTACAATTACAAAGGCAACAATGGAACGGTTGTACGTGCAGACAGTTTGTCCACCATTTCCAGCCATTCCTTCGGTTTGTTCGGCAATACCGCATAGTAACGATTTAAGAAATCAGCCACTAAGTTCGCTGGCAGTTCACCCTGGTTCTCATCACTTGGCATGAAGCATAGATCGAGTCCGCCTACAGCTTCGCCATCGCCTTGCCAAGAAGGATGAACGTAAGGGAAGTCCAATCGTTGGTAACCCAGGTGTGACAGCACCTCACGGCGAACATACGGATTCATCGGTTTAATGCCACCAAACTCATGATCCTGATCTAGATAAGGATTGTAAATTTCAGCGAACATACCGAATAGCTCCTTGCCATTCGCCGCTGCGAGACTCTTCAGATCACGCTCACGATGGCGTGCAAGGAAACTGCCGATACCCAACCCTTCACGGCCGATAATCGTAAAATCAGTCATGGCCACATTCCAATCCTCGTAGTAGCGGTATTCTGTAGCGCCAACTACATTGCCTTCATGAACAGCAACGAACACCCGAATGCCCGGATCTTCCAGTGGCTCTTCCCAGAGCGGGAAATCCAACACTTCCTCCGCCGGGAAAATCTCTTGCATCAGCTTGTGCATCTGAGCGAACAATGGGTCTTTGATCGATGTTATACGTGTAAATTCCATATGATAGTTTGCCTCCTTAATATAGATGCCCTCAGGCACCCTTTGTAATCAAAAGCGGACTTTTTAAACAACCTCTATAAATGGGTTGCTCCATTCCATTAATGCGGCGTAATCACAGGACTCTTCATCATCCAGATAGTTAGCAGTGACACCTACCGGCATCCGTCCACAACGGAGCAGGAAAGATATCACGGGATCATGCAGTTCCCCTGCAACGACTTGCTCCAAATATTGCTCAGCAGACATCTGCTCTGCCACGAGATGGTATCCCGGCATTCTACCAGCACCGAGCAGTCGCTCCATCCCTTGATGAATAACCAATTGATACATCGCCTGCATCATTAACTGGGCAAGCCCCCATTTGCGATACTTGGGACGAACGCACAGATCCACGATGTACAACGTATTACCATCGGGCTGATGATTACGGATATAACCATCATCTGTTACTTCAGTCCACGAATGATTAACTGGTTGAGCCGGGTTCCATTGCATTCGAAGTGACGTCATGGATCCTGCAAGTTCTCCATCCACTTCAATACAGATGGCTCCGTCCGCATAATGCGCAACATGACTCGCCAGTTGTTCATGGTTCCAGAGCAGCTCCTCCGGGTAGGGTGGAGGGAAGCTCTCTGCCTGAATACGGATCAATTCATCAAAGTCCGCTTCCGCATAAGTACGAATGACCGCTCTCACCGGCTTACGCTGGCGATCCGGGCCGGTGATTCGTATTTCTTTGTTATACATGCTGACCGATTCCTCCTCTCAGGCAGTTCAATCTATTCCCAATCGGTGTACAGATCTGTACGGCGGTCACGCCACGTGGTTACTGAGCCACGCTCACGTACCTCATACAGCAAATCAAGATCCAGATCAGCGGTTACGATCATATCGTTATTGATCTCACCTTCAGCCAGAATGCCGCGTGGTGGGAAAGGTACATCGTTCGGTGTAATGATTGCAGCTTGTCCATAGTTGGCACGCATGAAGTCTACCGTTGGCAGATTACCCACCGTTCCAGTCAGCACCACATAGACTTGGTTCTCTACCGCACGAGCATGACTTGTATAACGCACACGGTAGAATCCATGACGATCGTCCGTGCAGGAAGGACAGAAAATCACATCGGCACCCTTCGCCTTAGCCATACGCACGATCTCTGGGAATTCGATATCGTAACAGGTTAGCATCGCAATGCGACCTTTATCCGTGTCGAACACTTCAAGTCCATCTCCAGCAGCCATATTCCACTCTTCCACTTCTGTTGGCGTAATATGAATCTTCGCCTGGCGGGCGATACGACCATCTGGATAGAACATGTGAGCCGTGTTATATAGCTTACCTTCACGACGGATAACGTGTGTTCCGCCGATCAGATGCATGCCATATTTGGCAGCGAGCGACGTGAACAGTTGCTCATATTGCTCTGTAAAGCTTGGTAGATCCTCAATCGTTAATGCATTTCCTTGTTCGTCCCCAATGGACATTAATTGGGTGGTGAAAAATTCGGGAAACAGCACAAATTCGGTTCCGAATTCGTCAGCTGTCCGTATGTAATGCTCTGCCTGTGCAGCGAACTGCTCAAACGAGCCAATGGTCTGTAATTGATACTGTACAGCGGATACCCGCAGTTTCATGACGCCACCTCCAAGATTAGTTAAATCCATTTCATAACGTATCAACATAAGTGTGATGCACCTAGCTATAAACAAACTGAACCACTTTGATCTATAGCTAGCCTTAATTGACGCTGCTGAGGGTATTATGATTTGGATTCTATTCTGCTCTCATTGTAACAACGAAATGCCCTAATTTCTATTTTGATTTGTACGAGCGCCCTACTTATTCAGCATAGACTTTGTGAACCCAATCCACTCCCTCGTGGCAAAAGAAAGATACCGATCCTTCCGCCAGATCATGCCAAGCTGCCATGGGATCACAGGCTCCGTCACGGGGATGATTCGAACACGCATATGATCGACCTCTCGGCAGATGGTCTCAGGCAGCAGTGCTACGCCCAGGTTGGCTGCCACCATCGCACTGAGTAGATCCCACTGGGAGCTTTCATAGACAACCCGTGGCTGAAAGCCCGCATCCTGACAAGCGGCAATAATGCGATCATGTAACGCAAAATCCTCTCGGAACAACACAAATGCGTCCTGTTCCAGTTCACGAAGTGCAACCGATGGTTGACCCGCAAGTGGGTGTGTAGGATGCACCAACAGATTCAGCTTCTCTTTCACAAACACAAAATGATCCAAAACCTCATCCATCGTAGGCAATACAGCCACCCCGATATCAAGTGCACCGCTTATTACGTCAGCCTCAACCTTTTTCGCTCCGTCTTCGAATAATTGAATACTTACTTGCGGATATGCTTTGTGGAATTCACCAATAATCATCGGGAAAAAGCTGGATCCAACCATCGGCGGTAGTCCAATCCGCAAATGTCCCTTCTTCAGGTTCATCAGATCGTCTAATTCGGACGATAGACTGCGGAACGACTTCTCAATCTCCACGGCCTGACGGAAAAAAACATGACCCGCATCTGTCAGTTGAACCTTTTTGCCATAGCGATCCAGCAGGGTTACACCTAATTCATCTTCTAAGCTTTTGACCGTTTTACTAATTGTCGGTTGTGTAATGAACAAGACTTCAGCGGCTTTGGTGAAGCTCTGTTGCCGAGCAACCTCAAGAAAATATTGCAAATGGCGGATATCCATCGTCTGATTCCAGCCTCTCATAGATAAATGGAATAGAAAACATTCTTAATATGCATTTTACTCATGAAAGAATGCAATGTAAAATTTGTGATATCAAGTCATGTTTCATTTATTTTCATAAGAATACGAATGCACCCACGTTGATCATATAAGGAGGGATTCATGTGAAGAAATGGGGCCTCGGTATTCTCCAAGTTGCCATCTTGATGGCCTTCTCACTGCTCATGAACCAGCTTGCTGGTGCTCTCCATCTGCCTATACCCGGCTCAATCCTTGGTATGGTTGTCCTCTTCCTGCTGCTTCAGACCGGAGTTGTGAAACTGCGCTGGATCGAGGTCGGAGCCGCCTGGTTGCTGGGTGAGCTACTTTTGTTCTTCATACCTTCCGCCGTTGGAATTATGAATTACATGCCTATGTTAGAGCATGATGGATTGCAAATTTTATTTATCGTACTGCTTAGCACATTTCTGGTCATGGTCTGCACAGGCCTCGTTGCCACTCGAATTGCTAAACGAAAGGAGCGTCACACGGGATGATTGGATTCCTCTGCTTGCTGTTAACTGTCGGAATTTACTGGGTTGCCAAACGAATGTATCGCAGCCTGCCCAAAGTTTATCTGTCTCCACTGCTCATTACGCCTCTTCTCGTCGTTGGTGTACTGCTTGCAACCGGCACAGATTATGCCGCCTACAGTAGTGGTGGTAAGTGGCTCAGTTTATTATTACAGCCTGCAACGGTTGCCTTTGCGGTTCCGCTCTATACCTTTTTCCATATTCTCAAAAAACATATTTCTGAGATTGTCTTCAGTGTCATGACAGGCTCTGTCGTTGCCGTTCTCTCTTCTGCTCTGCTCGCCAAATGGATGCGTCTTGATCCCGGGCTGGTGCATAGCCTTATCCCAAGATCCATCACCACACCGATTGCCATGAATGTCTCGGCTACCATTGGTGGAATTCCGGCAGTGACCGCCGTATTTGTGATTATCACAGGGCTGCTTGGCGCGATTATGGGACCTTCCATTGTTAAAATGCTTCGCATTGATGGAGAAATTGCTCGTGGAACACTCCTTGGAACCGGTGCCCATGGAACGGGAACCTCGAAGGCATTTGAGCTTAGTTCGTTGACTGGAACCATATCAAGTATCTCCATGGTGCTGGCCGCATTGTTCACTTTAGCCGTTGCGCCTATTCTTTCCAGTCTTATTTTCCCATAATAGATGGAATTATCCCTATTTTTTGAAATATTATTGTTGTATTAAAGCCCTTTCTTCCTTACAATAAGGACAGGTTTTAATTGCTAATATTGCGGGGGAGATGCGATGAAAAGAACCGGAATGAAGAGATCTCTGGACCGCCTTGGACGAATTGTCCTTCCCAAAGAAATGCGGGATACGATGGAAATCCATATCGGCGATCCTCTCGAGTTTTTCATTGAAGGGAAAGAGTTGATTTTGAGAAAGTACAAATCAACATTGTGTATTTTTTGCGGTGACGTGGATACGGAAATGTATTTCAAAGAGCAATTCATCTGCCGGACTTGTGCAATTCAATTAAAGCACCCAGATGACACTCCCGACTGGTTCGTACCTCAGACTAAACAGGCTCCTGCACCCGTGGAGCGTCCTGCTGGCAAACCCGCTACTAACTCATCTTCGGAATGGGAAGAAGGCCAAGCAGCTACAGGAACCGAATACCCGGATCTTCGTCCAAAAACGGCACGTATGCTGCAACAAATGAAGGAAATTGTTGAACAGAATCCAGGTTTAGCCCAACAGCAAATTGCCGAGAAGTTAGGCATTAGCCAAGGGCGCGTCTCTCAGCTCAAGAAACTGCTATAAGAGGTTGTATATTTTTTTGATTCTGCACTAAATATAATGCATATTTATTAATATTGTTTGGAGACCTTCCGATTTCGAAAGCCCGCTGCAAGAGAACCCGTTGATTACTGTGGGTTCTTTTTTTTTGCGCGCACAAAAAAGAGGATCCCGTCGTATGAACAGTGATCCTCTTAACTTATTGCACATAATCATTGCACAATTGCAACCGAAGGTTACGCCTGTACCGCTTCAATATCCGTATCTTCCATCTGACGCAGACTCACAATCAGAACAACAATATTAGCTACCAGCAGCACCGCTGGGAAAGGAATAGCTCCATATTGCCCATAGATCAAGTGGCTCCCTACAGCCCCGATCAGTATAAACGTCAGCAAGCCGGCAGCCAGAACCCGAATACGTGGAATTAACAGTCCTACGGCACTCAGAAGCTCAACGCCACCGATCAGATACATGGTCCATTTTGGATAAGAGAAGCTATCAAAGGTCTGTACCATCATATCCGCACCCACAACCTTGTTATACCCTGTCATTACAAATATACCTGCAAGCACAACCAATAAAATGTAACCTAAAATTTTCATATGTATGTTCCTCCGTTTTAATATGTCATGTTGTATGTTGTACTAATCGTACTTCAATCTAAAGATCTCTTCGTCTTCATTCTATGTAAAGGTTACCGAGGTAACTCTATCTTTCGCTTCAGCTAAAGGTGATACATCACAGCATAATTATATGTATACATACAATACAGACTAAAAATCATTAACTTACTTTTATGAAGTTAGTATATAATAATAAGATTATTTAATCAAGTAATTTTTTGATAAATAGTGTATAATACGTACAAAAGGTATGTTACAGTATTATTAGTAGTAACTTGCGTTGACTTGATTGTCCTTTATTTTGGTTAGAGTGGCAGAGAGCCAATTCTTTATATACATGAACTATGTCATCTATCTTCCTTGAATCGAGGTGAACACGTTGAAATTGAGAAAAGTGAAGTCGCCAAGTCCCTGTCTGATCACCCAAGCCATGGATATTATCGGTAAGAAGTGGGTGCTGTTGATCATGTATCAACTCTTATCTGGGCCTAAACGGTTTACGGAGCTTGAAGCGGAGATGGCTATTAGCGGACGACTATTGTCCGAGCGTCTGAAAGAGATGGAGACGGAAGGCATTGTCACAAGGCATATGTTTCCTGAAATTCCTCCTCGGGTTGAATACGAGCTGACACCTAAAGGCAGAGCCATTGAGCCCGTAATCGACCAGATTTACGGATGGTCTTCTGAATGGTTGAAACGTTAACATCATCCAGCGGGATAAGCCAGCTTTTCCGTTAAAGCAATTATCGTTATTGAGTTTGCTTAGTGATTGGCTGAATGAATATGTGTAACACAAAGACGCCTGACTGCGGCTAGATCCTCGGATCACTTCCGCTGTCAGGCGTCTTTCATTACCTTTATATTCACAGATGTAACTTAATTAATAATCAAAGAATATGAATTACACTTTAACGAGTTCTACCTGCGCTTTAATGAGAAAGCTCCTTCAAAGGTTGTAATTGCACAGGCAAGCCAGACTCAGCTGACGCTAATGCTGCAGTCGTAATCTCTTGGGTGCGACATGCATCTGCATAATCGGAAAGAATGCGTGAACGATCCCCTGTGCGAAGAGCATGGATGAATGCTTCATTTTCCCGTTCATATGGATTATGCCCTGCTGGAATTTCCTGTCCAGCCATGGCATGACGAGCCGCACTCGGAAGCAGAAGACGTTCCGGTGTCCAATCCCACACACCTGCTTCTGTGTAAAATTGCAACCCTGCACCGCCCTCACCATCGGGCAGTAAGCAAGTATTCGCAATACTGGCAATCGCACCACTCTGCAACTTGATGGATACATTAGCTACATCCGATACCGTAACATGGTCATGCTTCTCATGCATAACACGCTGAGCGGCAACAGCATACACCTCAGTCACCTCACCCGCGCAATAGCGTAATAAATCCACAATATGTGTCGTCTGTTCTACGAATTGTCCTCCAGAGCCCTCTTGTCTACGCCACCAAGCCACGCCAGGCATACCGCCCATCCAGCGTCCAAGCGCCATACCGACTGTCTGCTCTTGGATCGCTTCCCGTAGTACCTGAGCTGCCTCCTGGTACCTGAAGTGATAGCCTACAGAAGTTAGTAATCCCGTATTTTGTACCTGTGACAAGATTTGTTTCGGGATATCCATGCCTGTGCTGAGTGGTTTCTCTACTAGGAATGGGATGTTACGACGGATCAGTTCAGCTTCTATTGAACCATGAGACATTGGAGGCACACAGATGTAGACAGCATCTAGCTTTTCCCCATCTAACATATGCTCTAGCTCACCATAACCAGCAGCATCATATACGGAAGCCATGGCCTCCGCTTTCTCTTGTGTTGTGCCAAGAACCGCAGCGACACGTACACCTTCCATTCTTGCCAGAATATCTGCATGAACCTTACTGAACCAGCCTGTTCCAATGATTCCGATCTGCAATGTCATGGATGTAGCCCCTTTCTAAATTACGCGCTTACATGTTCCATTCGACCCCCAGTGTCGAAATCCTGCCTTACTTTTTGCCAGATGCCTCCAGCAGCAAGCGGTCCAGTTCCTGCCTATATGCTTCCGTCTGTTCATCTGTCCACAATAAACGTTGGCTCATATAACGAATAACAGTGGTCTTCCACTCTCGGACCTCGTTAATACGGAAAAATAAATCTCCCGTTCTCCTTACGAAGAAATCGGCAGGAGTCACAGTCATTTCTTCTTCTATTGCATACTTGAGCATTAACAACAGCTCCGGTGGTAACCCATGCCACTCGGCTTTCGTTCGTGGATCGGGCATCCGATCATAGAGAGCATCCACATTCGAGCCATAGGTACGTGCCAGCCGTTCAGCCGCACGACGCTCTAACCCAAGTGCAACACCATCCTTAATCTTACGTTCTGCATAGGACTCGAAACCAGCAGATCCACCCACATTGCCTCCGGAGATCGGCATCTTTTTGGTCAAGCATACCTTAATCGATTGACCTGTTTCCTTCTCCAACTGTCGGGCAGCCAAATCTACGACCATTTCAGCCATTTTACGATATCCCGTTAATTTGCCTCCAGCAATCGTAATTAGCCCTGAAGCCGATACCCAAACCTCGTCTTTACGAGAAATTTCAGAGGGATCTTTACCTTCTTCATGGATTAGCGGGCGCACCCCTGCCCAGCCAGATTCTACATCCTCTGCACGAATGCTCATCTGAGGGAACATACCGTTGATCGCATGGATGACGTAGTCTCGGTCAGATTCAGAAATCAATGGATGTGCCGGATCATCCGTATAAACAGTGTCTGTTGTGCCGACATAAGTTTTGCCATCTCGTGGAACCGCGAATACCATCCGTCCGTCAGGTGTATCAAAATAAACCGCCTGCCTTAACGGAAATCGTGAACTGTCGAACACTAAGTGAATGCCTTTGGTCATCTGCAATGTCTTGCCTTCACGTGAACCATCCGTCTTACGCAGCTCATCCACCCATGGCCCAGAAGCATTGATGACCTTGCTTGCCCGAAGCTGATAGGTCTGGCCATGAATCTGATCCGTCGCTTGGATGCCGATGATCTGACCGTTTTCTTTCATGAATCCGTCTGCCTTCACATAGTTCACAGCCTGTGCCCCATAACGTACCGCTTCCTTCATTACCTCGATGGTCAGCCTTGCATCATCTGTGCGATATTCAACGTAAAGTCCGCTGCCCAGCAGTCCCTCTTTACGCAATAAAGGCTCCATGTCTGCTGTTGCCCCGGCATTTAACATCTTGCGCCGTTCGCTATACTTCACCCCAGCCAATCGGTCATACACCATCAATCCAAGGGAGGTGCTGAACCGACCGAAAGTACCTGCCGTATAGATCGGCAACAACATCGGTTCCGGTGTGGTCACATGGGGTCCATTTTCATAAACGACGGCTCGCTCACGACCTACCTCAGCGACCATCTTCACTTCAAACTGCTTCAAATACCGTAGACCGCCATGAACCAGCTTGGTGGAGCGACTAGAGGTTCCCGCAGCAAAATCCTGCATTTCCACAACGGCTGTCTTCAATCCACGAGAAGCTGCATCTAGTGCAATACCTGCCCCCGTGATGCCACCTCCAATGACCAAGATGTCAAATTGTGCATTCGCCATGTCTTGCAAATATTCCGTACGATTTATTGCTGAGAAAGAAGCCGTCATCTGTTACACTCCCATTCATTCCCTATATTTTAGCCGCATAAGAACAAAAAAAAGACCACGTCATTCGCTACAGCAATTGCTGAG
This sequence comes from Paenibacillus tundrae, assembly GCF_030812775.1. Lineage (GTDB taxonomy): Bacteria > Bacillota > Bacilli > Paenibacillales > Paenibacillaceae > Paenibacillus > Paenibacillus tundrae_A. Next base: position 9,463 of record NZ_JAUSTI010000024.1, on the reverse strand, counting down.
CGGTACGTGGTCTCTCCCGATCTCCAGACATCATTTTTTAACTTGTAACCCAATCCTATCACACATTTTGAATGGCGTGAAGTCCTGAAATGACACATTATTCAAAAAAATTTTAAATTTTTCATAATGACAAGGATGGATTTTCAATCTGATCCACTAAGGCTTATCTTTTCCTAATTGTGGGTATATGGTTTTCGTTACACAGGAAGATATCCCCTGTAATTTATGCATCATTTTCCACTAGAAAATAGAAGTTATTCCATATGTTTAATGACAAAGTGCAAATGTATTTTTTCCCTACTGCCACTTATTTAAAAGCCATTGCTGCCGCTACTGCACGCTGCCAACCTGCATATAGCTCATTTCGTTGCTCAGGTACCATCACCGGTTGGAATTCTCGCTCCGTATTCTCATGATCCTTCAATTCCTCCGTGCTATTCCAATAACCGACAGCAAGCCCTGCCAAATAGGCCGCACCTAACGCAGTCGTTTCATTCACTGTAGGACGTTCGACAGGAATGCCCAGAATATCACTTTGGAACTGCATTAAGAAATCATTGGCTGCCGCTCCGCCATCTACTCGCAGCTCATTTACTATAATTCCTGAATCGGTCTCCATTGCAGCAAGCACGTCTCTGGTCTGGTAGGCCAGTGCTTCAAGCGTAGCCCGGATAAAATGCTCCTTCGTCGTCCCACGTGTCAGACCAAATACGGCTCCCTTCACTTCACTATCCCAGTAAGGACTACCTAACCCCACAAAGGCAGGCACCATGTATACACCATCCGTCGATGGAACACGCACAGCATAATCTTCACTATCTCGAGATGAACGAAGCATTCTAAGCCCATCTCGCAACCATTGCACTGCTGAGCCTGCAACAAATATGCTCCCCTCTAAGGCATACTCCACCTTACCATTAATCCCCCAGGCAATCGTTGTAATAAGCCCATGGTCAGATTGCACAGGCTCCTCACCTGTATTCATCAACATGAAGCAGCCTGTGCCATAAGTGTTTTTCATACTGCCCTTGGTGTAGCAGCCCTGACCGAATAACGCTGCCTGTTGGTCACCTGCCGCACCTGCAATGGGAATCTTATGACCGAAGAAATGATATTCTGTCGTGTATGCATACACTTCGGATGATCCGCGTACTTCCGGCAACATCACCTTAGGGATATCTAGAATATCCAATATTTCCTCATCCCATTGTAATTCATAAATATTGTACATGAGTGTACGTGAAGCGTTGGACACATCGGTGATGTGTGTGCCTCCGCTAAGTTTCCAGATCAGCCAACTATCAATCGTGCCAAACAGCAATTCTCCCCGTTCCGCACGCTCCCGTGCACCAGGCACATGATCCAGAATCCACTTCACTTTAGTTCCCGAGAAATATGGATTAATGAGCAGACCTGTTTTGCGATGGAAAAGATCGCCTAACCCCTTCGTTTTTAGCTCATCACAGATCTCAGCTGTCTGTATGGACTGCCACACAACTGCGTTATAGATCGGACGTCCCGTTTCTTTGTCCCATACAACGACCGTTTCGCGTTGATTCGTGATTCCAATTCCAGCAATCTGGGCTGGTTTGATTCCACTCTCTGCGAGGCATGATGCCATAACTGCTAGGATTGAACTCCAGATTTCATTCGCATTTTGCTCGACCCACCCGGGCTTAGGAAAATATTGCGGAAACTCCTGCTGAGCACTATGCACAATCTCTCCGCTGTGGTTAAACAAAATGGCTCGGGAACTTGTTGTCCCCTGATCCAGCGCCATAATATATTTTTCCATCGAAACAACCTCCTGTTTAATGACTATGTAAGCGATTCCCCAAAATGACGGATCAAGTCCGTATTGGATGTCGTAACGGCTGTTGCTCCGGCTTGTAGTGCAAGCTCCACCTCGTGAGCCGAACGAATTAATCCACCTGCAATGATCGGTATGCCTGTTCGATCAGATACCTCCGTAATAATATGCGGAATAATGCCGGGCAGCACCTCTATAAAATCTGGCTGAGTCTTCGTCAGCAAATGATAGCTCTTCTCCAAAGCATTGGTATCGAGCAAAAATATTCGCTGAATGGCCGTAATTCCTTTTTGCTTTGCTTTCTGTATCACACTTGCTCGTGTTGAGATCAGCCCTGCTGGGCGAAAGTGCTGGCATAGATACTCTGCAGCGTATTCATCGTTTTTGAGTCCCTGGATCAGATCAGCATGCAGCAATATTTGCTTGTCTCGCCGCCGTGCTTCATCCAGCAAGCTCTGAAGCTGCGCAATATGGGTATCTAACATTACTCCATATCGATACGGACCTTCAATCATTGCTTCAAATTGCTTCATACTCTTGGCAGCTGGCAAAATACGCTGTCCCTGAAAAGGCATGCGGCTCCCCCTACATAAATCAGATGCCTATATTGTATATTCCATGCTCTGTTAACGGCAAGCGATGCAGGTTGTTCAGACCCAAAAAAGCTGCCGTCCCCTCACGAAGAGGTGATGACAGCAGCGTTTATCTAACTCACATTGCTCTAACGATAAGCATTCTATTATCGAAACCCTTGTCGATCATTTCTAAACGGCACTAGCCTAAACGTAAACGTTAAGCTTGTGCGTGCGGAAGCAGTGTATCTACTTCAGCCAAGTGACCAGAACGGCTCACTTTGGTTTGCAGATACTTTTCGTTAAAGGCTGAACGATCGCCCCACAGCGGAACACGTCCCCCTACGTTCAATCCCGCCTCTTGCAGTGCAGCAAGCTTACGAGGATTGTTCGTGATCAAGGTAACCGGTGTTGAACGAAGCGCACGCAGTACAGCAATGGCATCATCATAATTACGTGAATCGTCAGTAAATCCAAGTTGCAGGTTCGCATCGACCGTATCCAAGCCTTCTTCTTGTAACAGATAAGCCATAGCTTTGCTGAACAGACCGATACCGCGACCTTCATGGTTAGCAAGGTAGAATAATGCACCTGCACCGTGAGCAGCGATCATCTTCATAGATTGCTCCAATTGGAAGCCGCAGTCACAACGTTTGCTGCCAAAAATGTCGCCTGTATGACAAATGCTATGCATCCGAATCAAGGCTTCTTGTGCTTCTGCAAAATCGCCATACACCAATACACTGGATTGTTGGCGCTCTGCAAGCTCTGCCGAGGCAAGTGATTCAATCAGTTCGCCACTTTCCATCGCTCGATCGGATTTCAACCAGCTATACCACTGGAATGTTTGCGTCTCTCCATCCAGGTTGACCGGAAGCTTAATCGGCCCTACGAGGTATATAAATTCTTTTCCACTCGGAAAAGTCTGAATTTTAGGGGCAAGTAGCTTTATAATATGTGAATTAATCATTGTCGTTCCTCCTGTTAAGCCATCTCGTCGTATTTAGTCATTCGTAACCGATCCCGAAATGGATCACTAGAAAATTATACAGTACGTATCTATATTTTTGTTATCATCATTAGTTACTTTATGTAAGTTAGTTTAGAATAAAAATTATCATGTGTCAAGTAACTTTTAAATTTAAAGTAACTGATAAAAATAAGTGCAATGAACTTTCCGAATAACTTCTTATATCGTCACAAAATATTGTTTCATTCGAGGAATATTGGGTATGAGTTTAGAAACTACTCATACACTTATGTTGTAGTCCAAAGTAACATCATGCCTTGAACATATCGATAAGGGGGTTATGCACATGATCCGCCGGAAAAGAACATGCTGGGTAGCTGTCATCTTGGTCTGCGTCCTGCTGGTGAGCGGATGCTCCATCTGGTCGGAACCAAGCGATTCAGCGAACAACAAAAAGGTAGCGCTTACATTATGGTATTGGAATCGATCCATCGACGACAAGCTGATTGCCAAGGCCAAAGAGAAGTTCCCTAATATCGAGCTGACTGCTCAGAAAATTGGCGGTGATTTCAAAGCCAAGCTGAAGACGACACTTGCTGCTCGTTCAGGCGAGCCGGATATCGTAGCCCTAAACGATTGGATCATGGAGCTTTTCCCCAGTGAAGATCGCTTTTATAATTTGTATGACCTTGGAGCAGGTGAGATAGAAGATCAATATTTAGAGTGGAAATGGAAACAAGGCGTCACACCAAGTGGACAGATGATTGGGTTCCCTATGGATACCGGACCGACCGCTCTATTTTATCGAGCTGATCTATTCAAGGAAGCTGGGCTCCCTTCAGAACCGGAAGAGGTTGCTCGTCAATTGGATAGCTGGGATGCTTACGCTACAGCGGGAGAGAAGATTAAGGATGCATTCGGAGGCAAGGTTTTTCTGACCGATAATATTGGAAGCGTTTACAACCAAGTGTTGTCCCAAGGTACGGAGCGTTACTTCCGACCTGATGGTTCATTTATCGGCATGGACTCCCCTCTCGTGCGTAAAAGCTGGGATACTGCGGTAGCCTTCAAGCAAAAAGCTCTGCTCGCCAATGCAGATGGCTGGACTCCAACATGGAATGCAGCAATGAATAATGGTGAGATTGCCTCATTTGTCGGTGCGGTGTGGATGAAGCAGGTGTTGCAGGAGGCTGCTCCCGACACCTCAGGCCAATGGCGTGTAACGCGAGCACCTGGCGGTGATGGGAATAACGGCGGCTCATTTCTATCTATTTTGAAATCCAGTAAGCATCCCCAAGAAGCATTTGAACTTATTCGCTGGCTGCAAAGCCCTGAAAATCAGCTTGAACAATATCAAACGTTAAACTTATTCCCATCGGCACCGGGGGTATTTGATCAACCAGCTATGAAGGAGGAGGAGCCTTTCTTCGGTGGGCAAGCGACAGGGCCTGTATTTGCTGCCTCAGCGCAGCAAGTTCCGGATGCTTTCTTCGGGGAGCGTTATCCATCGGTACACAATATCATTACTCGGCGGTTGAATGACATTGCGAAGCAAAATAGTGATCCTCAGCAAGTGTGGACAGATACGGTACAGCGCGTTGAACGAGAATTGCAGCGATAAATCGGCTCGGTTCCGTTGACCACGTTGATCAACGTTGAAGGTACATCATCGTCTTACCCAAGTCATTGTGATCCGCAAAGGAGGAATTGATATGGCCGCAACCGAAACGACGCGAATGAACCCAGACCCTGGAGCAGCACGTCCAGATCTGAATCAAGAGAAGTCACTCTTGTCACGCATCTGGCAGCATCGGGCACTATATATTGCCATCTCTCCATTCTACCTATTGTTTGCTGTCTTTGGCTTATTTCCGATTGGTTTTTCATTATACCTGGCCTTCCATAAATGGGATGGTATCGGCATCATGACGTATAACGGGCTGAACAATTTTAAATATCTGCTGACCGATGTGGAGTTCTGGCAAGCGGTGGGCAATACGTTCATGATCTGGATCTACTCGACAATTCCGATGCTTTTCTTTGCATTAATCATAGCTTTCCTGCTACATGCACCGTTTGTGAAGTTCAAAACCCTCTTCCGGGTGGGCTACTTCCTTCCCAACGTAACGTCTATTGTTGCTGTCGCTATCATCTTTGGCGCGTTATTTGCCAACAACTATGGCTTCCTCAACTATTTGTTGCAATCGGTCGGACTTCCAGTCGTCGAATGGCTAAATGCACCATGGGGCATTAAGGTAGCCATCTCATCCATGGTTGTCTGGCGCTGGACAGGATACAATGCCGTCATCTACCTGGCTGGACTACAGAGCATTCCCAACACTTTATATGAGGCTGCCAAGATCGATGGAGCTTCTGGAATTCAATCCTTTTTCCGAATCACTATACCGATGCTACGACCTGTCATTCTGTTTACCGTGATCACCTCCACTATTGGGGGCATGCAGCTATTTACCGAACCGCAGATTCTCGTAGGCAACGATGGTGGTGCAGGCGCTGCCGGTATGACGATTGTCCTCTATCTCTACCGCGAATCGTTCATCAACAATTACTTTGGCTATGGCGCTGCTGTAGGCTGGGGAATGTTCCTTATTATCGCTCTATTCTCGATTGTGAACTGGAAGCTCGTTCAAGGTAAATCATCCTGATGTGACCATGACAAGGGGGTAGTGCTCATGACGTCCAGATCTCTCAAAACGGTAGTGTTGTATATCGGACTCATCGGGGGCATGATCATTTCCATGTTCCCGTTCTATTGGCTAATCGTGATGTCTACACGGACAACGTCGGATATTTATAGCTTCCCACCAAAGCTGTGGTTCGGGGGCGAGATGTGGAGCAATATTACGCGCGTATTGCAGCAGATTGACTTCTGGGGTGCTTTTCTCAATACGTTATTTGTAGCTGGAATGGTCACGATATTGGTACTGTTTTTTGATTCTTTGGCAGGGTTTGCGTTTGCGAAGTTCGAATTTCCGGGCAAAAAATGGCTTTTCGTGCTGCTCATCGCCACCATGATGGTGCCTTCACAGCTATCCTTGGTTCCATCCTTCGTGCTCATGGCGACGTTTGGCTGGGTCGGTTCCTTCAAAGCACTCATTATTCCGGGCATGGTGAATGCCTTCGGTATATTCTGGATTCGCCAGTATGCGACGGAGTCTATTCCGAACGACTTGCTGGATGCTGGTCGAATTGACGGCTGCAACTTCTTCCGCTTGTATTGGAATGTGGCTTTGCCCATTTTGCGGCCTGCCTTTGCTTTCCTTGGCGCCTTCACCTTCATTGGGGTATGGAATGATTATCTATGGCCCTTGATCGTACTGACAGATGAGCGAAAATACACACTGCAGATCGCCCTTTCTCAATTGAACGGTCTGTACAACACGGATTATGCCATGGTCATTGCAGGGACACTGCTTGCTGTCATCCCTTTGATCATTATGTTCCTATTCATCAGCCGTCAGTTTATTTCCGATATTGCCGCAGGCGCGGTGAAAGATTAATACGTATGACATTTTGATCCATCCCTCAACTCTGATATTCTTATCTATAGATAAAAATCAGGCAATCATTTTCACCTATATATGCGAGAAAGAGGGATGACAACATGGCTTCTTCACCCTATATGATCGGCGTAGATATCGGCACAACCTCTACCAAAGCGGTTCTGTTCGAGCAAAATGGGACCATTGTATCTCAAGGCAGTGCGAATTATCCGCTGCACACCCCGACACCTGCCATCGCAGAGCAGGATGCGGAGGATATTTTCCAAGCCGTCATCACATCGGTTAAACAGGCTACCTCCAAGGCGGAGGTGAAGCCGGATGAGATCCTATTTGTCTCATTTAGTTCTGCCATGCACAGCATTCTGCCTGTGGATGCACACGGTAAACCATTGATGCGAGCCATGACGTGGGCGGATAATCGCAGTGCCGAATGGACGAAAGTGCTCCAGTCCGATATGAATGGTCATGACATTTATCTTCGAACAGGAACACCCATTCACCCGATGTCGCCTTTGACTAAAATCATGTGGCTCACTCGTGATCAACCGGAACTGTTTAAACAGACACACAAATTGATCTCCATGAAAGAATATGTTTTCTATAAATTATTCTCCCAATACGTGATTGATCATTCGATGGCTTCAGCGACTGGGCTTATGAATCTGGAGAAACTGGATTGGGATGAGGAAGCATTACAGGTGGCGGGCATTACGCCGAAGCACCTATCCCATCTCGTACCGACAACACATGTGCTCCGTCAGGGACTACACCCAGAGTATGCTAAAGAAATGGGGATTGCGGTGACCACACCGTTTGTCATTGGAGCTAGTGATGGGGTGCTATCTAATCTAGGGGTAAATGCCATTGATCCTGGGGTTGTAGCTGTAACTATCGGTACGAGCGGGGCGATCCGCACTGTCGTGGATCAACCGGTAACCGATCCGAAAGGCCGGTTCTTCTGTTACGCATTGACGGAGGATCAATGGGTGATTGGTGGCCCTGTGAATAATGGCGGCGTGATCTTCCGCTGGATTCGAGATGAGTTTGCCGCTGCTGAAGTTGAGACAGCGAAACGTCTGGGGATTGATCCGTATGAAGTGCTAACCCGTGTTGCGGAAAATGTACCTGCAGGTTCGGAGGGGTTACTATTCCATCCTTATATGACAGGTGAACGCGCACCGCTCTGGAATCCAAGTGCACGAGGCTCCTTCTTCGGGCTGACGCTGCATCACAAGAAGGAACATATGATTCGCGCTGCACTAGAAGGCGTTCTCTTCAACCTATATACGGTTATGCTTGCCATAGAAGAGAAGATTGGTCGCCCCACCAAAATTCAAGCCACTGGCGGATTCGCTCGTTCCGAGCTCTGGCGTCAGATGATGGCAGATATCTTCGATCAGGATGTAATTATTCCCGAGAGCATTGAGAGCTCTTGCCTTGGAGCAGCGGTGCTGGGACTGTATGCTCTTGGAAGGATTGATTCTCTCAGCGTTGTATCCAATATGATTGGCTCGACACATCGGCATAAGCCAGATCAGGAGCATGTTCGGGTGTATCGGGAACTGCTGCCGATCTTCATCCGCATATCCCGTAAGTTCGAGGAAGAATATGCTGATATTGCTTCTTTTCAGAATAAAACGATGCATCCGTAGGACAGTAGGAACTTTACTACAAGAACGGATATCTACTATATGAATAACTGAACAACATAAATAACAGGCTTCCTGTTTATGAACAGTGGAGCCTGTTAGTTGTTGTGTTTAGTATACTTATTATGCAGAGGATCTCTTCGTCACCCTTTTGTAATCCAATAATCCAAATTCAAGTACGCTATCTCGCTCATATGACGGTGATATAACTCCCTAACTCTAACTAAATAAAGCGAATTTTAAGATTTTTTTGGATTTCTTTTCCTTGGTTTTGTGGGCATTTTATGAACAAAGAATAATAAGGATAGCCAGAACAACAAATTAGACATTTTCACTAATAGAGCGATGCCGTCGCCCAGCGCCTTGAGATCAAATACGATATGAGATATGGCTACTAGGCCTGTAATAACAAGTGTTACTAGCGCGATGAGATACATGTCTAACCTCACTCTCTTATTATCATTTCCGTCCTGCGTCTAATTATATTTATCATCCATTTAATGAACCCTTTAGGTTCTTGCCCTAGGTTCTTGTTATTTTTTCTTCCTAAAAACCAAAATGTAAATAAGGATAATCGTTATAATAACAGCAACATCATAGATCACATTCAACACATCATAAGAAGTTCGCGATAGAAAAAAACTACCTGCCCCCATCGCCAAAATGACTAATCCCCACTTTATGTTTTTATCCAATTCAGACCTCCGATGTATATATTTAGTCCATATTATATCATACACTTCGTTGAATCTCTTTTACAGCAGTTACGATTACATCATAACTCCCTAGTAGCTCTCTCGAAGTCTCAAGCTCAGCTAAGAAGAGCATACAAAAAAACTGCCTATTGGTATTATCCCCTTTAAGTAGACACTTAAAAAAACCTTCATGTTATCATGAGGGTTCAAGTGAGACTTGGAGGGGATATTTTTTTATGGCGA
>NZ_JAUSTI010000023.1 GCF_030812775.1 Paenibacillus tundrae | reverse complement strand
CACACGTACCCATCCCGAACACGACCGTTAAGCCCTCTAGCGCCGATGGTACTTGGACCGCAGGGTCCTGGGAGAGTAGGACGCCGCCAAGCAAAGAACCACTGCCGATGTTATTCGGTGGTGGTTTTTATTTGTTTATTGCTCTTTTCTGAAAATATGATATCGTTTTGACATTTTCTAACGAAAAGAAGGTAACAGTTTTGTTACGGAAAGAAAGCTCAAAACCAGTATAATAGGACTATGTTAATTATGCTAAAAGTACCTCAACACAGAGCTGGAATGTGCAGCTGTGAAAAGGAGGGTGTGTGTGTTAAGTCGGCGAAGACTCGGACTATGTTCATTTCTAATGATCTGCATGTTGGTTATACTAACCGCTTGCGGTGAAACAGGAGTCGCATGGACTTCTTATGAAGGAGCGGTTAATGAGAAAGGATTCCCCGTTCCCAAGGTAGCCAATAAATCTGACCAATCTGAAGGTAATTCGGATATGGATTATGTACGATATACATTGTCTGGTATCAGTGAAAGCACAAGCTTGCCTGAAGTATATCTAAACGAAATCAAAAATTGGGGCTGGACAGAGGAGCAGGCTAAGCGTAATTCCAATACCTCAAGTTCTCTACGTGTATTTGCTAAAGAGGGGCATATCGTACAGTTAGCTGTGCATGATGGATTCTTTACGCTAATGGTTCCAAAGAATGATACAGCTCAAACGACTGTGAAATCATTGGATGACGAGGACTAGCGATGTCCGTGCATGATCATGCAGTAGTTTAGATTGATGGAAGGCTATATATAAGAGCACTCGTTACATTGACGAGTGCTTTTTTGTTTGGATGCATTGAACTGTATTTAATGTGAGAGGCTACACTTGAGATTTTAATACGAAAGATTAAGACCGGAAAGGTCTAGCCTAATGAAGTTTAACAATTTACTCAAGACTAAGGTAGCTAAAAGGGAAATAAGTGAGATGAAGTAGGACGAAGACAGCAGCATTAAGGTAATCATCTTCCCGATATGAAGGGAATAGAGAGAAACAGAGGGAAATAGAGAAGGCAGGTACAGAAGCCGTATAAGGTACGGTCGGGATCTGTTGTGAAGCCCAGGTCATAAGGGGTCTGAGATTTGACGTCATCTCTATCTTCATCCAGTATGTCACTGGCAATCATCATAGATCGAGGTGAGAGTGAGCTATAGAGGCAGGAGGATACGGACATTATTTAAATTAAATGGTGGGGATAACTCTGATGGCTTGTACCCAGCGTGTGGATAAAGGAATATGTAAGTGAAAGAAAAAAAGGTTATCCACTGTGGATAACCTTTTTATGATGGTTAATGTACTGATCCTAAATATGGAGTGATCCAATTTAAACGAAAGTAGTAAGAAAAGCGATATTAGTGAAAGCAATATGTAGTACTTAAAATTGATCTCAATCTGCATGAGACCGGATTCATTATTGCAGATAATAAGAGACGTCTTGATTAGTCAATTTGATCAGACCATCTTTGCGTTCTCTGGAAAGAAACAGAATTACATATAAGCGAGGAACAAGCAGCCAGATATGCCAGAAAATTAACGCAAACGTAAAGGATAGCGGTGACCAGATCAAACATACTGTGATGATGCATAGGCCAATCCAGCAAATATTAAAGTGTACGCGTACAAACATACGGTAACTGAAATGCTGGTCAGGAATATACCCAAGCCAAGGCATGCGGATGCTCCAGCGCCAGCGTTTGGTATAAGAGCTACGCACTAGAAGGAGTATCGTTCTGGCGATGACATAGTGAATCCAAATTGTAATGGGACCAGCCAGTACAAAAGATAAGAGACCCATCCAGGAGAATGCGAGTAAATTAAAGAATAGCATGATGACAGGCAAGCAGAGATAGCTGTAGATGACACTACGAGCGATGACCTTTTTTTTCAGAAGCCGGTATTGATAGAATGTAGCTTTATTCTCCGGTTCAGCGACCATACGTGGACAAATCCTCCTTCAGGGATCACGTTAATATGCAAAGATGCTTCAATCTAGTTGTGGTGTGAATCCTTATGCTTATATGAACCTTGTATGTCATGATGAGATGATGTACAAGATGTTTAACCTTATTGAGTCTAGAATCAATTATACTCCCGATGAGACAGACTGTCAGTTTCCAAGGGTGATGTATTATATATCGGCTGAAAATCCAAGATTTTTTAAGGTAATAGAATATTAGTTTTGGAGCGCATCTTAAAAAGTCATATTTAACGTTAAAAATATAAGCACGTAGAAAATCTAATCCAGCGCTAAGATCGTAGAACATGCATGAACAGACGCTTTTTAAAGTGTTGACGATGTTTATTATAGGTACAGACACCCAAGAGGGGCGAAGTGAATATATATATTTTGTAAAAGAATTGCACTATGAAAAGGTTTAAAATAATAGAAACTGTGCAATACTGATAGTAAACGTAAAACAAGGTGGGATGGTTGATGGAAGAACACGCCCAACACACATGTATCATATGCGAGCAACGTAAACGAGACGGCATTTTTATTGTATCCGAATTTATATGTGATACTTGTGAAGCTGAAATGGTTCATACCGATGCGCAAGATGCGAAATACAATTATTTTGTCCATCAGATGAAGCAAATATGGGTGCAAAAGAACGCTTAAAGACAACATAACAATATATAGGTGTAGGCATGATCGAGACCCCGTGAGGGTCTTTTTTCTGTGTGTGCAGGGGATGAGTGAGAAAGAGGTAAGTCCATCTCATGAGTGCGGTAAAAAGGGATATGCTAAAATGGAGATTGAATTAAGAAAACTATTTAGTTCAATGGAGAATGAACATAGGTGTAAGAAACACACTAGAAGGAGTATCGTTCTAGCAATGAAATAGCGAATAAAAATTGTAATGGGGCTTACAGAGGAATGCACCGTTAAATTGATATTTTATCGTATATCATATAGGAAGAGTTATGGAGTCAGCGTTTTTTGAAACTGAAAAGAATGATCGACTCGTACTAGGTTTTTCAAAAATAATGAGCATATGGGAAGGTTAGGATATGAAATTGAAATCACATCGAGCACCATTGTACGAAGCATTACTTGCGTATCGGGACTCAAGACAACGTTCATTTCATGTACCCGGTCACAAAAATGGACAAGTCTATCGAGCTTTATTGCAAAAGGAAGAAAACGCGTATGCTGATGGTCAGGCTGCAAAACATAATGAGAGTCATTTAGGGAAAGAGCCGTTAGAGCAATCACAATTACATATAGTAGAGGGAGAGCAACTTGCTGCCGGTGAAAGACAAGAGTCTTTACAAGATAATACTCTACGGGAAGAGAAGGATCAGGAGGAGCAGTCCCAGCCCAACATCGTACCCACGAGAGCATTTCTAGAGATGATGCGCTTGGATGTAACAGAAATCTCGGGTACGGATGATTTGCATCATCCTGAGGGAGTTATTATGGAGGCGCAGCAGTTGGCAGCGGATTGTTATGGTGCTGAGGAAAGTTTCTTTTTGGTCGGGGGGAGTACGGCTGGTAATCTATCCTTACTCTTAACCGTGTGTGATGAGCCGGGAAGTATCGTGCTGGTACAACGTAATGTACACAAGTCCGTTATTCATGGGCTGATGCTCGCCGGTGCCAAGGCTGTATTCCTGGAGCCTTGGGTTGATCCTACGTCTGGACTTGCCGTTATGCCGTCTGTGAAGACGGTGCAAGCAGCTGTCCAAGCATATCCTGAAGCAAAGGGACTACTAGTCACGTTGCCTAACTATTATGGGATGGGCGCTGATCTGACGCCTATAGCCCGTATTTGCCACGAGGCCGGCATGCCGCTGCTGGTGGATGAAGCGCATGGCGCGCATTATGGGCAGCATCCGGAGCTGCCTGCATCTGCACTGTCGTGCGGAGCAGACGGTGTAGTGCAGTCTACGCATAAGATGCTGTCTGCCTTCACCATGGGAGCCATGCTGCACGTTCAGGGAACACGGATTAACCGTTCCCTGCTGCGTCAGCGACTGGCCATGGTGCAGAGCTCAAGCCCATCATACCCGGTGATGGCTTCGCTCGATCTTGCGCGCCGGCTCCTGCATGTACAGGGCGCGCAGACCTTCACGGCGGGGCTCGCCGCCGTGAGCATCTTCAAGCGCGGCCTCGCGGAGCTGCCGCGCTTCCGATTGCTGCAGCCTGCGGCGCTGCTGCAGCAAGAGCTGTCAGCCGAAGTGGAACCGGCTGACCAAACCGCCCATGCATCTGCTGCACAGCCAGAGCAGATGCATGGGCAATCGGCGGCAGAGCTAGGCCACGCCGCCGCAGGATACACCGCTCAGGATCCATTCAAGGCCGTCATTTATGACGGATTAGGAATACTGAGCGGTTATGGCTTGCAGCAGCAGCTTGAAGCGCGCGGCTGCATACCCGAGATGAGCGACGAACAATACGTCGTCTTACTCTTCAGCTTGGGCTCTACAGAGGAGGATGCCCAGCACGTGTTACTGGCTTTGCAGGACATCAGCTCAGCTTTTGCTGTTGAGGGGGATTTGCTCTCTCCTGAGGAATCAGGCGAACATATGAGAGGAGAGAAGCATTACATTTCCACGTGGAACAATTTTCAAGAAAAGGCAACCTACTACTCTGAGCCGATCCCATTTTCACTCCAGCCCATTAGAGAAGAGCACACAATAGTAATACCTATTAACGAATGTGCTGGACGCCGTTCTGCAGAGATGGTTATTCCATACCCTCCAGGCATTCCTCTCGTATACCCTGGGGAGCATATAAGCCCTACAATACTTGCACGTATACAGCTTTTGCGGGATGAGGGAGCTAAGTTCCATGGCGTAACCGATGCTTCTCTGCAAACGATGAAGGTAATGAAGAACGAATAGGGGTTGGCTTCGATAGAGAGTTATTTATTTTCAATAGAAAGAAAGAAGGTACATCGTTGGGTATTCCGCTAAAAAAATATACAGGAATAGTCCTACAAGTCATATGTATGTATGGCTTCTATTGGATAGGAAACATGATTCAAACCATACTGAATCTACCGCTTACGGGTAGCATCATAGGGAGGTTAGTACTTTTCATTGTCATTCAACTAGGCTGGATCAAAATAAGCTGGGGCGAAGAAGGCTCGTCCTGGCTTCAGTCCAATCTACAATTGTTATTTGTCCCACCAACTGTCGGTATTATTAATCATTTCGATTTCTTCCAAGCCAATACCATCTTACTTGTCCTTGGTCTGATTGGAAGCACACTAATTACCTGTCTGTTGTCTGCCTTAGCCAGTCAATGGATTATGGCTTGGAGGGAGAAGCATCAACGGAAGGAGGAACTCTCATGTCATCAATCCTCCTTGGACTAGGAATGATTATATTGACGGTTGTAATGTATGCGGGAGCAACATACGTGTATCGTCGATTGAAGTGGCCTATTGTGATGCCTGTTCTAACGACAACCGCTATTATTGTTCTAATTTTGGTTATCACAGACATCCCATTAGATACGTACATGCTTGGGGGGCAATGGATTCAAGAACTGCTCGGCCCTGCTGTGGTTTCCTTGGCGTTCCCTTTGTCCAAACATATCCATGTGTTAAAAAAGAATATCCTCCCTGTTATAGGTGGCACCATTATAGGTAGCATAACAGGCATGGTTACAGGTGCATCTGTGGCCATTCTGTTAGGATACCCAAAAGAAATGGTCATCGCCATTTTGCCAAATCGGTAACTACACCTGTTGCTATTCAGCTTGCTGATCAGGTTGGAGGAAATTCTTCTTTTGCCTCACTGTTTGTGATGATTGCAGGTTTCTCCGGTATATTACTGGGTCCCATGCTGCTAAGATGGGCAAAAATAAAGAGCAGTCATGCCTATGGGGTTGGTCTAGGTTCAGCATCTCATGCACTGGGAATGGCCAGATCTTTCGATTATGGGGAGAATGCTGTGGCATTAAGCTCGGTTTCGATGATTATGAGTGCGATTATAGGATCAATAATGCTTCCGCTCTGGGTATGGGTGTTGTATTAGAGGTATCTCAGCGTCGAGTATGGGATTCAGCCCAAATAAGTGGATCGTTACGAAGTTTGTTTTTTCAGAAACATTGTAGTTACTTATGTAGTTTTGCCTACGCTCCGCTCCTCCATTTCTAGCTTCATCCCATCTTCCCGGTACTGAAAACCATCCATTTTGAACATGATTATAAGGGAATTGCTGACCATATGCCATTGATCATGTATAGTAATATAAATAAAAGCTTGTACAAATGTAGACACTGAGGGTTCAGTGTGCCTAGGCATACACCTTCAAGCAGGCTACTTCATAGTCTGGAGTATGTAGCCCAGTGTACAACATGATAAATTCAGCTATGTGGATTTAACTAACGGCGATCTAGATGAGTGTCTGTTATCAAGAGATCAGTCGTGGAAGGATACTTAGCTGAACTTACACAGAGCATATTCATTACACAGTATTCACGATCACACAATTAGACGCAATAATTGATATAGAAAGCAGGGAAGCATATGCAGGGCAGAGGTAAATTCATTACGCTGGAAGGGGGAGAGGGTTCCGGAAAAACAACGATGATCAGCAGGTTAGGTTCTTACTTGGAAGAACAGGGTATACCATTGCTAGTTACTCGTGAACCTGGTGGGATAGAAATTGCAGAGAAAATACGTGCCATCATCCTTGATCCTCTTCATACGTCAATGGATTCACGAACCGAAGCGCTGCTCTATGCAGCTGCACGTAGTCAACATCTTGCGGAGAAGGTTGAGCCCGCACTGAAGGCAGGCAAAATGGTCATCTGTGATCGATTTGTTGATAGTAGTCTGACTTATCAAGGGTATGCTCGTGGATTAGGCATGGATCAAGTTTGGACCATTAATCAATTTGCAATCGGTGATCTGATGCCGGACGTGACGCTTTATCTGGATATTGAACCTGAAAAAGGGCTTGCTCGGATTGATGCTCATGATGGACGTGAGGTAAATCGTTTGGATTTAGAAAGTTTAGAGTTTCATCGAAAAGTACGTGAAGGGTATTTTCTCTTAAAAGAACAATTCCCCGATCGGATTCAGATCATTGATGCTTCTCTTACGCCAGATGAGGTTTTGACCGCAATGATTTTGTCGCTTAAGGCAGGGATTTTGAAGGATTTTGACGAGTAATTGTCTAATATATAAACATGGCATTTATGAAGTGCTTATTATTGAAGGAGGTTATGCAGGATGAAACTAATTGTTGCGATTATACAGGATAAAGACAGCAACCGATTATCCAGCGCCCTGGTCAAAGCGAATTATAGAGCTACGAAGCTGGCCAGCACCGGTGGGTTTTTGAAGGCAGGCAACACGACGTTTATGATCGGTGTCGATGATGGTCAGGTCGAATCCGTAATGAACGTCATTCGCAGCAGTTGTAAGGTTCGTGAACAGCTCGTGACGCCAGTTACGCCAATGAGTGGAACAACCGACTCTTACCTGCCGCTACCTGTTGAAGTTCAAGTCGGGGGAGCAACCGTGTTTGTTCTGCCAGTTGATCGTTTTGAACACTTTTAAGAGGGATTATACGTAATCCCCAATGCGCCTCGATTGGAAAATGCCAAAAGGCGTGCTTCTCAAGGGCATAATAATCAAAAAAATTATGCCCTTCGTGAGATCAACAATCGACATTCTTCGTCCAAGGAAAACAATCCATAATAGTGCATGTTCAAAAGCTTTTTGAACAATTTCTACTATACAGGACGGCTCCCCTTGGACGAAGGCTGACCATTCTAGAATGCATAAATTGCACATGATGGTGAATTTTCTCTACCATTATATATAGAGGTTTATACAGCTCATAATAAAGGCAAATTTCACGCACAGGCGCAATGCGCACTGTGCTGATGGGCGATTGCCCTACGGAGAGCTTATTTTGATAACACGTATTATAATAGAAAGCGGGCGTATCCATGAAAATCAATCCTGGGTTCCGGCCAATGCAGAGCGGTATCAGTTCTTCCGATTCTAGCTCTAAGCCGGTTCAATCCAAAAACTTCTCTGATATGATGAATCACCAGGGTGAACGAGCGTCACAGGCTGAATTGAACCGTAGATTAAGTGAAATTCAAATGCAGGGTGACCGCTTGGCTCGATCCATGACGATCCGCGAACTCAAAGCCTATAAGCAGCTCGTAAAGCGGTTTTTGGAAGAAACGGTTCGCCGCGGTGTTTCTATGAAAGAAACTCGGGGCTGGGATCGCAGAGGACGGGGTAAACGGTATAAATTGATTGATGAGGTCGATGCAGCCCTCTTATTAATGGCAGATGAGCTGCTTGAGACTGAGGATGGAAAAATTACACTGCTTCAACAAGTCGGTGAAATTCGGGGAATGCTTATTAATTTAAGCTTCTGAGGAGGAAGTATGTCTTTTCAACAAATTATGGGTCAGCAGGCAGCGAAGCAGATGTTACAGAGCAGCTTAAGGCGTGAGGCGGTCAGCCATGCATATTTGTTCAGCGGGCCACCTGGCAGTGGGCAATTGCAGACAGCGATTACGTTTGCCAAGGCGATATTCTGTACAGAGCTAGAGGACGATGCCTGCGGTCAATGTTTAGAATGTCGAAAGGTAGAGCATGGCAATCATCCTGATCTAACGATGCTTGCTCCAGACGGAAACAACATCAAAATTGATCAAATTCGGGATTTACAGCGTATTTTCTCCTATCGTTCAGAGGCTGGACATCCTAAAGTGTACATTATAGAGCAGGCTGAAAAAATGACAGTTCAAGCAGCCAATAGTTTGCTGAAGTTTCTGGAAGAGCCTCAGGTACCTGCAGTAGGTATCCTGATTACCGATAACGGGCAAGCAATGCTACCAACCATTCGTTCTCGTGCGCAACTCGTTCCATTTAACGCGCTTAATCCGGAAGAAATGCTTCAAATATTGATTTCGGAAGGACACCCAGCTAACCTAGCTCGTTCTGCAGTCCATTTAGCGTCAGGTTTGGAAGCATGTAGAGAAATTCTCCAGCAGAATTGGTTTGCAGAAATTAGAAACGTAATGTTACAATTAGGGAAGGAGTCCCTGGGTAGAGGAAGTACATCATTGATCTCTGCACAGCAGAAGCTTTTCAAAACCGGACTCTCAGAACATCTGGATATGATGCTTAGTCTATTCCATTTATGGTTTAGAGATATGCTCTATATTCAGTACGGTAGGCATGAACATATCGTTTTTATAGATCAGTTGGACATGCTGTCTCAATTGGCTCGAACCCGGAGTACAGATCAGTGGGTCTCCTATATGGATTCGGCCGCGGCATGTAGAAAAAAATTGCGTTTCAATGTCAATGGCCAGCTTTGTCTGGAGCAATTTTTGATCGGTTTGGCATAAGACTGGGAGAGGACAGGGTTGTTCCAATCATATGCAAACGGTTATAACTTCGGGGGGTTCCTTAAGAAGATAGGGCTTCAGACGAAGTGGGATTGGCTTACAAGGGGGTTAATTTTTTGTATAGTGTAGTGGGTGTCCGTTTCAAAAAAGCGGGCAAAATTTATTACTTCGATCCCCTGGACCTTCCCATTGAGAAAGAAAACTGCGTTATCGTGGAGACAGCGCGGGGGGTAGAGTACGGTAAGGTTGTAGTTGGTAAGAAGGAAGTAGGCGAGTCCGATGTGGTATTACCGCTGAAGAAAGTCATCCGCGTAGCAGGCGAGACAGATGCTCGTGTGGTAGATGAGAACAAGCGTGCAGCCAAAGAAGCATTCGGTACTTGTTTAAATAAAATCAAAGACCATGGCCTCAAAATGAAGCTGGTCGATGTGGAATTTACGTTTGATCGCAATAAAATTATTTTTTATTTTACAGCTGAAGGAAGAGTTGATTTCCGAGAGCTGGTCAAGGATCTAGCAAGCATTTTTCGAACGCGAATTGAGCTTCGTCAGATTGGAGTTCGAGATGAGGCGAAGATGCTTGGAGGAATCGGACCTTGCGGCCGTGTGTTATGCTGTTCTTCCTGGCTGGGAGACTTTGAGCCGGTATCAATCAAGATGGCTAAAGATCAGAGCCTGTCACTGAATCCGACGAAAATTTCCGGGTTGTGCGGAAGACTCATGTGCTGTCTGAAGTTTGAGCATGATAACTATGAAAGTGTGAGAGAAGAACTTCCGGCTGTAGGCAAGTTGGTCGTCACCTCAATGGGTGAAGGAAAAGTTGTTGGGATCAACGCCGGTAATCGCACAGTCCATGTTCAACTGTTCGACATCAGTAAAGTCAAAGAACTTCCGCTGGATGACGTCGTTATCAAGTAAACCATAAAGGTTGCTTCGGGGTGGAAACTTGGAAAAGAAAAATCTGTTTACGCACATTCATGAAATGGAAACCCAATTGGGTCAGTTGCACAGTGATTTAGGTGAGTTAAAAATGATTGTCAAAGAGCTGCTTGAGGATAATCAGCGGCTTACGATTGAAAATGAGCAGTTACGTAAACTGCTTAAGCGTGAAGCTCCAGCTGATCTGCCTACTGCTTCTGCACTAGCTCCGATTGCGAGACCCGCAGGGCCGGCTACCGGAGAAGATGTTGTAGGTGAAGGGTATGATAACTTAGCTCGGTTGTATCACGAAGGCTTCCATATCTGCAATGTCTATTATGGACATTTACGGACGGAAGGCGATTGTCTGTTCTGCCTGTCTTTTCTTAATAAATGAAGTGACCGTAGGGAAGATACCCTACGGTTTTTTTTAAGGTTAAAGCATATTAAGTTTAAAAACTGTAACGAAGCATAGTTTACCGGAGGATGAGTGCATCATATGACAGAAAATTCAGTAAGGTTACATGAGTCAGAGCGAATTGATGACTTGCTCTCTCACGATCTGAAGATTATTCAAAGTGACGAAGTATTTAGCTTTTCCATGGATGCTGTGTTACTAGCGAGGTTTGCCTCTGTACCTAAACGTGGTCGGGTGCTTGATCTATGTACAGGTAACGGGGTAGTGCCGATTTTATTAACGACACGTACACAGGCTAATTTGGAGGCAATTGAGATTCAGCCACGTTTAGCAGATATGGCAAGACGTAGTGTGCAACTTAATGGACTGGACGAGTCGATCACCATTCATGAGGGGGACTTGCGCGAGCTTGTCAAAGTGACTGGACATGCAGCTTACGATGCAATAACGGTTAATCCACCTTACATGCCACTGAATGGCAGTGATCTGAAGATGAATACCCATCAGGCTATGGCTCGCCATGAGATCGGTTGTACATTAGAAGAAGTGATTCAAGCATGTAGTAGACTGCTTCGCAATGGTGGAAAAGTTTCGATGGTTCATCGTCCTCAGCGTATTGCCGAGATCATTTCTCTCATGCGGGAATACAAACTGGAGCCCAAGCGGATTCGAATGGTTCACCCTCGTTCACATCTGGAAGCGAATATGGTATTAATTGAAGCTTCTAAGGATGGAAAGCCAGAAGTACGGATGCTTCCACCGCTCATTGTGTACAATGAAGAGGGAACCTACTGTGAGGAGATTATGGATATCTACTATGGCTCACAGCACAAACCACAACCCGTGGAAGGAGGGCTATAGATGACATTGAAAGTTCAGAAAAGCTATGTCGATTCTTCGGAAGACTCAGGAAATTTATATTTGGTTGGAACCCCAATTGGTAACTTGGATGATATGACCTTCAGAGCCATCAATACGTTGAAGCAGTGTGAGATCATCGCTGCCGAGGATACGAGACAGACGAGAAAACTCTTAACCCATTTTGATATTACACCTTCCATGCTGTTTAGTTACCATGAGCATAATAAGGCCGCAAGTGGGCCTGAACTGATACGCTATATAATAGAAGGAAAAAATTTAGCACTCGTCAGTGATGCAGGTTTACCGGCCATTTCTGACCCAGGTTCTGACCTTGTGCAGCTCGCCATTGAAGCTGGGATTCGAGTTATTCCGATTCCAGGGCCGAATGCAGCATTGTCTGCTTTAATTGTATCGGGATTACCGACAGAACGATTCACCTTTGGTGGTTTTCTGCCACGAGAGAAAAAGGATATGCGAAAAGTGTTGGAGGCTTTTGACGAATCAAACGGCACTTTGTTGTTTTATGAGTCACCTCATCGCATTCGTAAAACACTATCTCATTTGGAAGAGATCTTGGGTGATCGTCCGGTAGTTTTGGCTCGAGAATTGACTAAGCGCCATGAGGAGTTTGCAAGAGGTAGCATTCGAGAATGTATCGAATGGCTTGAAGAGCATCCACCGCTTGGAGAGTATTGTCTTCTAGTTGATGGAATCAAGGCGCATGAACGAAAAGCAGAACGTGAAGCATGGTGGCAACAGCTTTCGTTGGAAGAGCATGTAGCCCATTATGAGTCTGAGGGTCTAGGTCGTAAGGATGCGATGAAGAAAACGGCCACAGATCGAGGATTAACGAAGAGAGACGTATATAACGCTTTATTGTAAATCCGACCAGATCTATGTACAGAATGCCAAAATCGAACCTTAAAGCAACCTTAATTGGAAACTTAAAGAAATATTAAAATGAAGATGCGGTGGAAAATAATTTAATAAGGATATGGCATCAAGATGATATCTCTTTATATGGTCATATCGGATCCACCGCTTACTTCGCACCGCCTCAGTGGCAAGACAAGTAGGCTTTTTTTGGGTAAAGAAACAAAAAAAGACCTTCCAACGGTGGGGTTCACACCGGGAAGGCAAGCAAGGAATATAAAAAGGTTAGAAATAACTATTGAATAAGTCCATTATACCTGATTTTTCTTATTTTGTCACAGGTGCAGGGATCTCGGAAATACATTCGTTACAAACGATTTTACCTTTGAAGTAAGTTACGTTCTCAGCATTACCACAGAAGATACAAGCTGGCTCGTATTTTTTCAACATGATGCGCTCACCATCAACATAGATCTCAAGAGCATCCTTTTCGCCAATACCCAGCGTACGGCGCAATTCGATAGGAATAACTACCCGTCCCAGTTCGTCGACTTTTCTTACAATACCTGTTGATTTCATCATTATAATCAGTGCTCCTCTCAGCTACTTATCATTGTCATTATTCGACATTATTTTATGTTTTATGATACCCATCATACCAACGATTCCCAAAACAGTCAACCTTAAAATTAGCTTAAAATTAAGGCTGTTTTTGATAAAATTAAGATGGGTAAGGGATTGGAAGCTATTTTTCGCATTTAAACACGAATGTCAGCTTTGTCGATTTGGAAAACATTATAACCCCTGTCTTCGACAGTATTCGACAATTAGTGTCGAATCGTTGATGGATATCGGGGCAGAAACGACAAAACAAATTAAAATAAATCAAAAGGAGTGACAATTATGGAACAGCGCTTAACGGAGGAAAAGGTATTCAAAGATCCCGTACATAATTATATCCATGTGCAAGACCCGATTATCTGGCAGTTGATCAATACCCCCGAATTTCAACGCCTGCGTCGTATTCGCCAGCTAGGCACATCTTATCTAACATTTCATGGAGCAGAACACAGCCGTTTTTCACATTCGCTAGGTGTGTACGAGATTACACGTAAAATCATTTCACAATTTGAAAGAAGTCATTATTCGGATTGGCCGAAAGAGGAGAAGATTGTGGCTCTCTGTGCTGCCTTACTGCATGATTTGGGCCATGGCCCGTTCTCCCACTCAATTGAAGAAGCTTTTGATATGAATCATGAAGATTGGACTTGCCGCATCATTATGGGCGATACCGAGGTAGGGGCTATCTTAAGACGGTATGCGCCAGACTTTCCAGAGAAAGTCGCATCAGTGATACAAAAAACGTACGAGAAACCTATTGTGGTCAATTTGGTTACGAGCCCGCTTGATGCGGATCGCATGGATTACTTACTCCGCGATGCATATTTCACAGGTGTTAACTATGGTACGATTGATCTTGATCGGATTTTGCGTATGCTCCGTCCATACCACGGAAGAATCGTGGTCAAAGAGTCGGGTATGCATGCTGTTGAGGATTACCTGATGTCCAGGTACCAGATGTATTGGCAGATCTACTTCCATCCAGTTACCCGCAGTTCTGAGATTATATTGCGTCAAATTTTCAAACGAGCTAAAACGCTGGTGCAGCAGGGATTTAATTTCCGTTTCATGCTAGATCCTCTGCCGCAGTTGTTTGAAGGCGAACTTGCTGTTCATGAGTATCTGCAACTGGATGAGGCATTGATTCAAACGGCATTCATGCAATGGCGCAAAGAAGACGATGCTGTTCTAAGCGAGCTCTGCGAACGATTTATGGATCGCAGACTATATAAGTATGTAGAGGTTGAACAGATCGATGTAGAGACGATTGAAGAGATGCGAGAAGCTTTCGCCAAGGCAGGATTAAATCCTGAATATGATCTCGAAATTGATTTTCCGACCGATCTTCCGTATGATGTGTTTCGTCCGAATGAATCGACGGATAAGCAGATCTTGTTGCTAGATCGGCAGGATCAGCTGCATGAGCTGTCAGAGGTTTCCGATATTGTCCGTTCAATCAGTGGCATTCATCGTGGAAAGCATCATTTATACTATCCGCAGAATAAGGTTGATACCATTCTTCATGAGCTGCCATCTCATTTGCGCCCCTACTTCTCATGAATGGGTGGTGCGACTTTACGCCAAAGTAGCTATGCTAAAAAGCATTTCTAACCTGAGATGTTCTCATAATACAGTAATCTGCTTTAATGGAGAGGATATGTAGATCGACATAATTTTGTAATCTTAGGTTTTTTTATAAAATTATATATATCGAAGAAGATCTACATATAGAGTATGTTGTGACCGATTCATTCCGCATATTGTAGTTAGTTAGGGTCAAATGGATTAAAAAAACCTGTATAGGCTAATTTAAGCCACCCTAAAAATTTACTTTTTTCAAAAAAAATTAATCAGATAGGGTTGCACATTGCATAAGCGTGAATAGACAGCCTATTTATTCTGATTCGACAGAAAGGGAGAACGAAACATGATGTTATTCGACACCCATACCCATCTAGATGCGCCCCAATTCGACGAGGATCGTGAAGCTATGATTCAAAGAGCTGTTGATGCAGGAATTAGCCGCATGATTAATGTCGGTTTTAACCGAGAAACGATTCCATCCACTATGAAATTAGCCGAGACATATGACTTTATTTACGCAGCCGTTGGGTGGCATCCCGTGGACGCGGTTACGATGCAAGAGGGTGACTTGGAATGGATTGCATCTTTATGCAAGCATGAAAAAGTCGTTGCGATTGGCGAAATTGGTTTAGATTATCATTGGGATACATCACCAAAGGATGTGCAACAGCGTGTATTACGGCAACAGATTGGACTAGCTCGTGAGCTGAACATGCCGATCGTCATTCATAACCGGGATGCCCATGAGGACATCGTGAGAATTTTGCGGGAAGAAAAGGCTGGGGATGTTGGCGGAGTAATGCACTCCTTCTCGGGTAGCTGGGAAACCGCGAAACAATGTCTAAATCTCGGGTTTCACCTCTCGTTTGGGGGGCCGATTACGTTCAAAAATGCGAAGCAACCCAAAGAGGTACTGGAGAAGGTTCCGATGGATCGTTTCTTCCTCGAAACCGATGCTCCTTATTTGACTCCACATCCATATCGCGGTAAACGAAATGAGACAGCGCATGTACGTCTGGTTGCAGAAGCAGCTGCGGAAATTAAAGGCATTTCGCTAGAGGAAATTGCCGCAATAACCACCAAAAATGCCATGGAACGATTTGGTATTCGTTAAAAACTAGAGCAAATGGGATGAAAAAGTGAGCTAGGCAGAGGTAATTTGCTTTTTGATCCAAATAAATCAAGAATATTACAATATTTTAACCAAATATTTAGAAAAACGTACTTGAACAACGCTTTACAACATGCATCGAAACAGGATATCATCTTTTCAGTGAATTGTTGTGCGGAAAATTGGACAGATGTTCGGGGGATGAACAAAGGGACACTTTCCGATGAACAACATTACTTTCATGAATCGATCTCGCTGAGTCTCCGTTATCGGAGAGCGGGGGAACCAATAGGGCTTAAACATCGGTGAATATAGCCGATGCGCAACGTTCGCTGACCCAAAAGCAGCGGAATGATCTGCGAAGCACTATTTGATTTCTTCTTTGGGTCTCGGGGTGAATTCAAGGGCATCCGCCATGAGCGGGTGACCGGAGATAGGGCGGCTCTCTTTCGCCCGAACCCGACAGCTAACCTCGCAAGCGGAAAAAGAGAGGCAACCTCGTGCATGAATTTCCGATATTCAAAATCATTCGGAAGCCACGAAAGAGTCCTCTTACACTCTTTCTTTGGCTTTTTTTGTTTTTGAATAAAAGAAATACTGTCATCATACGGTAAGTATTCAGGAGGATGACATCATGTTGCGAAGATTGATTCATGGTGCAGAACCGGCTAGGTGGATCTAATCTGTGTTCTGTAGAAAATCAGGTATAGTCGCGTCAAAGACATCATGCATTACTCTAGACGGCGAGGCTATGAAGGAGGACGGAGAAGTGGGCACATTCCAAACAGAAGAGACCCATGAGTCACGATCATCCAGTAAGTCTTTCGCGTTACGGTGGAAGCATGAGAACATGCGTCAAATGGCATTGATCGCGATATTCTCAATTGCGCTTACAATCATGATCTTGTTAGTCGTATATGGTCAGGCCGGGAAACAAATTTCACTGGTTATCGATGGCAAAGCTCAGGCAGTAGAGACTCGTACAGGAATGCTTCAAGAATTGCTAGAGGAGCAATCAATCACAGTCAGCCCTCACGATCAGGTATCCATGCCCTTGAATGGGGCGATTGCAGATGGAGATCGCATCGTTATTGAGCGGGCCATTCCAGTAAATATTACGGCAGACGGAGACACCAAGACTCTGTATACAACCGATGCATCGGTAGAAGAGGTAATTCAAAAGTCAGGTATTGAAATTACAAGCGATGATAAAGTTTACCCTGCACTCGGAACTTCAATCAAAGAGGACATGAAAATCCGTGTAGTGCGTGTAACAAAGCGTACAGTTGATGTGGAGCAGCCCATCGCATTCAAAGTTATCAAAACGGCTGACCCGAGCTTGTACAAAGGTGACAACCGTGTCATCGTAAGTGGTAAAGAAGGTACTCTTGTACAACACATTGAGAAAGTGTTCCAAGATGGAGAATTAGTCTCCAAAAAGATGGTAGGTAAGTCGGTTGCGACGAATCGTGTAGATAAAGTCATCGCTGTCGGAACCAAAGCTAAACCTGCACCTGTCGTGAAGGAGCCTGAGATCCAAACGGTATCGGCTAGCACTTCAAAGACAAAAACAGCAACAAAAACGGCTTCATCGAACTCGGATAAAACCTCTGCCTCGGGCAGCAAAGTCATTACCGTTTCAGGTACTTCTTTTAAATATTCTAAAGTTCTCAAAAATGTGTCTATGACAGCTTACTCTTCAGAAGAGCCTGGCATTGGCACCAAAACAGCCTCCGGTACTCGGGTAACAGAAGGTCGCACCATTGCGGTGGATCCGAAGGTTATTCCAATCGGCTGGTGGGTATACATTGAAGGTCTCGGCTTCCGTCGTGCCGAAGATACGGGCGGAGCTATTAAAGGCAATAAGATTGACGTATATTATGACAGTGTGAAGCATGCCATTAACTTCGGACGTAAAAAAGGCAAGACGGTCTATGTGATCGGTCCGGTGAAGCCGGAAGCGAACTAAAATCGTTTTACTTTGAAATGGGAATGCTATAAAATATAAGGCATGAATGATTCATGCGGAATATGCGGCGGGAGGGTCTGAAATCAGTCTCGCCCGCCGTTTGCCAGAGAAGAGGGATATTCCTCTTCTTTTTGCGTTAGAAAGGAAGAATTGGAACATGATAAAAGAAGTGATCGTGGTTGAAGGACGTGACGATACGGTGGCGATTCGACGTGCCGTTCAGGCGGATACCATTGAAACAGGCGGATCAGCCATTAATCAGCGTATTCTGAAGCGTATTGCACTTGCTCAGGAGCGGAGAGGGGTTATTGTTCTGACCGATCCAGATCATGCTGGTGAGCGGATACGGAAAATCATCGCCAATAAGGTACCGGGTTGTAAGCACGCCTTCATTCCTGAGGCTGACGCAACGCGCAAAGGAGATATCGGGGTCGAGAACGCTTCGCCAGAAGCCATTCGCCATGCCCTAGCACGTGTGCATACGTCCTATGAGGGGGCACCGAGTCTGATTGATTGGGAGGACCTCATCGCTGCTGGACTCATTGTGCATCCACAGGCTGCCGCACGTCGTATGGAGATGGGGAACATACTCGGCATCGGTTATTGTAACGGTAAGCAGTTTCACAAGCGGTTAAGTGTGTTTCAGATCACCCGAGAAGAATTCTCTGCCGCATTATCGCAAATCGAATGTGAAGGATTGTGAAGTAAATGAAGGGTATGGAAGAGACGTTGGAAATCGCAACACCCAAACGAACGAAAGAGATTATTCAGAAGCATGGATTTTCATTTAAGAAGAGTCTAGGACAGAACTTCCTAATTGATCAGAATATATTGAACAAGATTGTTAACGCTGCAGATTTGGACGAGTCCAAAGGTGCACTTGAGATTGGACCGGGAATTGGGGCACTAACGGAGCGGCTTGCTAGGGTTGCAGGGCCTGTAACGGCAGTAGAGATTGATCAGCGGCTCTTACCGATCTTAGGTGAAGTGATGGAGCCTTACCCCAATGTACGAGTTCATCATGGCGATGTACTGAAGCTGGATCTGGAGGAGTTATTCCGAACGGATTTTGGTCAAGTGAACAAAGTCAGCGTTGTTGCGAACTTGCCTTATTATGTGACAACACCAATCATGATGAAACTACTGGAAGAAAAACTGCCCGTGGACAGCATCGTGGTTATGATTCAGAAGGAAGTAGCAGAGCGTATGGCTTCCGCACCTGGTTCCAAGGAGTACGGTAGCTTAAGTATTGCCGTACAATACTACAGCGTACCTGAACTCGTCTGTATTGTTCCACCTACCGTATTCATTCCTCAGCCTAATGTGGAATCGGCGGTTATTAAACTTAAGGTTCGGGAACAACCCCCAGTACAGGTGCCAGATGAGGCACATTTCTTCGAGGTGGTACAGGCTTCTTTTGCACAGCGTAGAAAGACTATTTCCAACAATCTGAAATCTCGCTTTTTCACAAAGGATAACCGGGAGCAGGCTGACCAATTATTGGAGCAAGCAGGTATCCAGCCATCTAGACGTGGTGAGACTCTCAGCTTGGAGGAGTATGCAACGTTAAGTACGGTGATGTGGGAAGCTGGAGTACGTGCAGCGCTATAGGCATTTCGGTATAAACAATGCATTTTATAGAATTGCCTTCTTGTGAACTGTCATTTGTAAAATATTGGGTCTGCAAGGTAATGTACTAAAATCGGATGAACCAATCCGGGTGCTAGCCCATACGATGGGTTAGAGGTGATTATGTTGATGAATATCGGAGACTTGGTCGTTCGGAAGTCATACGGAGGAGATGTGACTTTTCGGGTGGAAGGCCTTCAGGTGGACAGTGCTGTTATTAAAGGTACCGAGTTCCGGCTGCTTGCTGATTCCCCGGTGGATGATTTGATACAGGTTCCATATGAACCGCAGAGTGCTAAGACCCGGCAGGCGCATGTTAAGGCTCACCAGACCCTCTCACGTCTACAGCAGAATCGGATGGAACAGGCGCAGCGAAATAGAGAAGGGTTGGATCAGGAATGGACCCAGCAGCAAGAACCTGCCTATTTCGAAATGCCTGGCAAAGTGCTTCACCTGGACGGAGATCCAAACTATTTGAAAAAAAGTATGAATCTTTACGAACAGCTTCGCGTTCCAGCGGAGGGGCAGTACGTACATGAATCTGCTATGGCCGATACGTTGTATCACCTTTTACCCAAGGTTAGGCCAGACATTGTGGTCATTACAGGGCATGATGGCGTGCTGAAGACTCGTCAGCCTTACGATCTGTACAGTCTGGGGAGCTACAAGAACTCACAGAACTTTGTGGCAGCAATCCAGGTTGCTCGGCAGTATGAACGTCACTTGGATGCGCTCACCATCGTTGCAGGAGCGTGTCAGTCTCATTTTGAGGCTCTGCTGCGGGCAGGGGCGAACTTCGCCAGTTCACCAGGCAGAATTCTGATTCATGCGCTTGATCCGGTATATGTGGCAGCCAAAGCCTCCTTTACTTCAGTCAGAGATACGGTGAATATGAATGACATTCTGCATAATACCATTAGCGGAAGCCAAGGTGTGGGTGGTGTAGAAACGCGTGGCAGTTACCGTGTCGGATTACCTGGATTGAACGATTTATCTACGTTAAAAGTAAACCCATCTGCAGTTTGAGTTTGTGCGAAGAAAGTCCCAGTTCGGGGCTTTTTTTATTCGTAAAAAAATTCATTGACAGAAACTTTTCGATGCTGATATAATAATTAGTTTTGATTTGACATAGACTGTAAATTAAGGTATAATGGACAAGAAAAGAGGTGGTCGTCGACAATGGCTAAAAATACGCTGTTGGATATCAAACGCAATCTCGACGCTCATATAGGTCAGAAAATTATGTTGCGGGCTAATGGTGGCCGCCGTAAGACTATCGAGCGTACGGGTGTATTGGAAGAAACGTACCCTTCTGTTTTTATTGTTAAGCTTGATGAGGAACAAGAAACCTTCAAGCGAGTATCTTATAGTTATGCAGATATACTTACGGAGTCGGTGGAAGTCATGGTATTTGATCCAGGCAGCCAGACGCATAGTTCATATATGGAGCCGTAAGCATCGTTTTACAGGCGATTCGCCCCACAGGGCGGATCGCTTTTTTATTTTCATAAATGAGGAATCCCACCTCCCCATCAAATTAGGAATGAGGTTTAGGTAGTTACGACATACTACGTATACAGGTTCAAGTGATCTTAAGGATCGCTTCTTCACCATCTTGAGCCTGTTCGTACGTCATTTCTGCCATTAACGATCTGGACTAATTGATGAGCTAATCTAAGGGGGATGGTTGCATGAGCCGCAGAAGAAGAAGTGTGATGTCCGAGGAGCTTAAATACGAGCTGGCCAAAGACCTCGGTTTCTACGATACTGTTCAGCAAGAAGGCTGGGGCGGTATCAAAGCCAAAGATGCGGGCAACATGGTAAAGCGAGCGATCCAACTCGCCGAGCAGGCAGCGCGCAAATCCTAATTTGGAATTTCATCTGGTTTGGAGAGCGAGGCAATCCATCAGGATCACCTCGCTTTTTCCCCATAGATGCGGAATAGAAATGACTTGACAGCCCTATTTTGATATAATATGTTAAGTTGTCTTAGGGAAAAGGTGAGGACGGGTGAACGTCTTGAAAATTTACGAAAAAGCGCCTGCTAAAATTAATTTAATGCTGGACGTTTTACATAAAAGAAATGATGGATTCCATGAAGTTGAAATGATCATGACCATGGTCGATTTGGCTGATCGGTTAGAATTCTCCGAGCTTCCTCGGGATACGATCTTCATCTCTAGTCAGGCTGGATATATTCCGCTGGATGAGAAGAACTTGGCTTTTCAGGCGGCTAGACTGATCAAGGAACGTTATGATGTTCGATCAGGGGTGCATATTCATCTGGATAAGAAGATTCCAGTGGCTGCCGGCCTTGCAGGCGGCAGTAGTGATGCAGCAGCAACGTTGCGTGGCTTGAATCGTCTCTGGCGTCTTAATATTCCGGATCAGGAGCTTCAAGAGCTCGGAGCTGAACTTGGATCAGATGTACCATTTTGCATTACTGGAGGGACGGCTCTAGCAACAGGTCGAGGAGAGAAGCTCACGCCAATCCCGAATCCACCGCAATGTTGGGTCATACTGGCCAAGCCGCCTATTAATGTATCTACAGCAGATGTGTATGGTCGTTTCCGCAGTGACAAGATTGTTCGCCATCCGAGCGCTGCCAAAATGGAAGAGGCTATTCGCAATCAGTCGTTTGCTGAGGTATGTGGACAGATGGGGAATGTGCTTGAGGATGTAACCCTGAAGTTATATCCAGAGGTACTGCATCTGAAGGAAGCCATGATCAAATTGGGGGCAGATGGCGTGTTAATGTCCGGAAGTGGTCCAACTGTGTTTGGCTTGGTGTCGAAGGAGTCAAAGGTCGCACGGATTTATAATGGGCTTCGTGGCTTCTGTAAAGAAGTATATGCTGTGCGAATGCTGACATAGCATTCGCTTTTAGTGGTTGTTCGAAGCATTCGCTTTTTGAACACATACTTTTATGATGTACAAACACGTATAAAGGTGATATATTTTTATATAATTATTCGGATTTGGATGTTTTCCGTGATCGTGAGGATGGATCTCTGTGAAGAAATTAAAACGAAGCGCAAGGCTGGTTGAAATGACGCAGTACTTATTGTCTAGACCGCATACGGTGATTCCGCTCACCACATTTGCCGAACGTTATGGAGCTGCGAAGTCGTCAATCAGTGAAGATTTGGCGATTATCAAGGAAGTGTTCGAAGAAGGTGGGTCAGGAGAACTGCAAACGTTGGCTGGAGCAGCCGGGGGAGTTAAGTGGATTCCTAAGGTGTCCAGAGAACTGGCTCTTACTTTTGCTGAGCGACTCAGTACCCAATTGGAGCAGCCGGATCGGATCTTGCCTGGTGGATACCTCTACATGTCGGATTTGCTTGGTCAACCTGCATTAATGAATGAAGCAGGCAAAATCTTTGCCACTGCATTTAGTAATATGGGCATTGATGTAGTTATGACGGTAGAGACCAAAGGCATACCACTCGCATATGCGACGGGTGCCCAGCTCAACCTGCCTGTTGTGCTCGTGCGCAGGGACCATCAGGCTACGGAAGGATCAGCCGTAAGTATCAATTATGTATCGGGTTCGCATAAAAGCTTGCATACGATGTCCCTATCGCGCCGGGCAATGCGTGAACATTCGCGAGTACTCATCGTGGATGATTTCATGAAAGCTGGGGGCACGGTTCAGGGAATGATCGATCTACTGGCCGAATTTAATGCGACTGTAGCTGGTGTAGGGGTCTTGGTTGAATCTGGTTCTATCGATTCAGAAGAACGCCTGTTGACCGATTATGTATCTTTGGCGAAGTTGACTGCAGTAGATGCGAAAAGCAGACACATTTCCGTCAAGCCTGGCAACTATTTCGATCTGTAGAAAGATGGCGAATAGCGTGTCGGGAAAGCTTCTTTTCCATCGACCTGGCACTAACGTTGTCGAATTGTGTATTAAATAAAAAAATTCCTGAAATTAGGACATTTTTATGGTTATAAAAAGAAGGAGTTCGTATAGGCTGTGTGGAATTATACACCAAGTTCTGATGGAAAAAGGTGGTGAACACACACATGCAAATTACGGATGTCAGACTCCGCCGCGTTAACTCGGAGGGGAGAATGAAGGCTATCGCATCCATTACCATCGATAACGAATTCGTCGTTCATGACATTCGTGTCATTGATGGTAACAACGGAATGTTTGTTGCTATGCCGAGCAAGCGGACTCCTGACGGAGAGTTCCGTGATATCGCCCACCCGATCTCTTCCGGTACTCGTGAGAAGATTCAGGCGGCTGTATTGACTGAATATGATCGCGCTGCTACTGAGGAAGAAGTCATTGAAGAAGGTGCCTGAGAACATTATTGGGGTTCGAAGGAAAAGAGAGCCATGTCTTATGGCTCTCTTTTCTTTTTGACCGGAATAAGATATATTCAGTATTGAGTTTATTCGCAGAGTAATGTTTCATAACGATTGGTTATGAATGTTGAAAAACAAAAAAGCGCAGCGTGCGCTTGGTGACAGGGCGGCATCTTAGGAATCATGGGATTCGGTTAAGCTCGCAGGTACACGGCGTATACATATAAGGTCACGATTGTTGGTGTCCGCGTTGTTACGCGTGAATACAGGACAGCAAGCGATGAACAAGACCGGCGCAGAGCCGGCTGAACGATACTCATCAATTAGGGATATGCACCCCGAGAAGGATGGGATTTTCAGAACAGGAGGTCGTGAATTTTGAAACGAATGGCTATTGTTCTTGCCGCAGGGCAAGGAAAACGGATGAAATCCAAATTGTACAAAGTACTGCATCCCGTATGTGGTAAACCGATGGTGGGTCATGTGCTTGATGCGGCTCTACGCGCAGGTGTAGAACGCAGTGTAGTCGTGGTGGGTCACGGTGCCGAAGCGGTGCAGTCATTTTTGGGTTCAAAAGCAGAATATGCTCTTCAGGCAGAACAGCTGGGAACAGGTCATGCAGTTCAACAGGTGAAGTCTCTGCTTGGTAATGAAGCCGGATCAACGATTGTAGTCTGCGGAGACACTCCGCTTGTAACGAGTGAAACGTTGGAAGGTTTAATGAAGCTTCATGAGAGTCGCGGTGCAGCAGCTACCGTACTTACAGCTGAATTGGACAATCCCAAAGGATACGGACGCGTTATTCGGGGAGAAGATGGTTCTGTACAACGAATTGTGGAGCAGAAGGATTGTAACGAGCAAGAAGATGCTGTGAAGGAGATTAACACAGGTACTTACTGCTTCGACAATGCAAAACTGTTCGCAGCGTTGGAGAAAGTCACGAATCAGAATGCCCAAGGAGAGTACTATCTTACTGATGTTGTTGGCATATTCCGCAACGATGGAGAAGTGGTTGAAGCCTACATGTCAGATGATATTGCAGAATCCATTGGGGTAAATGATAGACTTGCTCTTTCACAAGCAGAAGCATTCATGCGTGAACGTCTTGCCGTTAAACATATGTTGAACGGTGTTACGATCATCGATCCGTCATCGACATATATCGGAGCGGATGTTACGATTGGATCAGACACAGTACTGTACCCAGGAACGATTCTTAAGGGCACAACTTCCATTGGTGAAGCTTGCCATATTGGTCCGCATGCAGATATCGAAGATAGTATCATTCAGGATGGAGTTACGATTAAACATTCTGTGTTGTCGAGTGCTGAGGTTGGTGCCGAGGCTACTGTAGGTCCATTTGCTAATTTGCGTCCAGGAACTAAATTAGGTCGCAACGTAAAAATTGGTGACTTTGTTGAAGTGAAAAATGCTACAATTGATGAAGGCTCCAAAGTGTCTCACCTTAGTTATATTGGGGATGCTCAAGTAGGGAAAAACGTAAATGTTGGTTGTGGTGCAATAACGGTCAATTATGATGGTTATAATAAAGCTGTGACAACCATTGAAGATGATGCCTTTGTAGGCAGCAACGTCAATTTGATTGCACCTATTACGGTAGGAAAAGGCGCTTATGTCGTTGCAGGTTCCACCGTTACCCATTCCGTTCCCGAGAATGATCTCGCCATCGCTCGTCCACGCCAGGAGAACAAACCTGGTTATGCGGAGAAGATCCGCGGACGTGCCAAAGCCAAGAAACAAAACGCCAAACCCGAATAAGGGGTTTTGATAACAACATTGCCTCTCGTTCTTCGGGAGGTGCCGACATGTCGCAGACGCTTATAGATTCCAATGAACCAGCACGGAGGGTTTTTATTTTATGACTTATTTTGATTCGAAATTAAAAATATTTACTTGCAATTCTAACCCAAAGCTTGCCCATCAAATTGCTGATTATATCGGAATTCCTATGGGTGAATCTCACACAACTAGCTTCAGCGATGGTGAGATCCAAGTGAAGCTCTCCGAGAGCGTACGGGGCTGTCACGTTTATATCGTGCAGTCAACTTGTTTGCCAGTTAACGACAACTTGATGGAAATGCTCGTCATGATTGATGCACTTAAACGTGCTTCTGCCAAGACAATTAACGTTGTAATTCCTTACTATGGCTACGCTAGACAAGATCGCAAAGCACGTTCCCGTGATCCAATTACAGCGAAGCTGGTAGCTAATCTGATTGAAAAAGCAGGCGCAACGCGTGTAATCGCGATGGATCTTCACGCCATGCAAATTCAAGGGTTTTTCGATATTCCAGTTGACCATCTGCTTGGTGTACCGATTCTGGCGCAATATTTCC
The DNA here is from genome assembly GCF_030812775.1 of Paenibacillus tundrae. Taxonomy (GTDB): domain Bacteria; phylum Bacillota; class Bacilli; order Paenibacillales; family Paenibacillaceae; genus Paenibacillus; species Paenibacillus tundrae_A. The sequence continues at coordinate 43,213 of NZ_JAUSTI010000023.1, read as the reverse complement.
GGTCAAAACAGATCGAAAATCCAGTTGTCGTATCACCTGACCATGGTGGCGTAGTACGTGCACGGAAACTCGCTGACTTCCTGAACGCACCACTGGCGATTATCGACAAACGTCGTCCTGAGCCTAATGTCAGTGAAGTCATGAACATCATTGGTAACATTGAAGGTAAGACGGCAATCCTGATCGATGATATCATCGATACAGCAGGAACGATTGTATTAGGGGCAAATGCTTTGATGGAAGGCGGCGTGAAGGAAGTATACGCATGCTGTACTCACCCAGTATTGTCCGGCCCTGCTATGGAACGTTTGGAGAATGCACCATTGAAGGAAGTTATCGTAACGGATACAATTCCGATTACGCATGCTAACCCGACAAGCAAACTCAAAGTGTTGTCTGTAGCGCCTTTGCTCGGAGAAGCAATTATCCGGGTTCATGAGGAATTATCAATCAGCAAGCTGTTTGAAATTGAATAAGGATGTCTGCATAAAGTAGTAGAGGGGTTACGTTTTCCGGATCAATGGAAAATGTAACCCCTGTCGGCGTGCCGTATGATAAAAGTGAAAACCGCCCGGTTATCTTCTATAATTTGTTTGAACTAAACTTATATATCTAATAGCCGGGGCGGGAAATGAAACGGAATCGGCGCCGATGGAAAAGCGTGTCGGCAATTTCGACAAATTGATTATCGAAGCGTGTAATTAATCCAATCTCAATATGGGTGTCGCGGTCGTATACCTGTACAGGTACGTGATATTCAAGATGATAGATAAAATCGCTATGTTGAGTCAGTTGTCCAGTGTCTTCGCGCAAAACCCGCTCACCTTCCTGGGTTAATAAAATATATGATGTAAACACGGATATAAGATCAACTAAAGATGATGCAGCAGTTGAAATTATAGATCGTAAAACGAAACTTCACTTTCTAGATATTATATGAAATATAACAAATGAAGTCTATGCTACAGCTCAAGTGATGCCAAGGAGGAAACGAGATGAAGTGGATTGTTGGCCTCGGAAATCCGGGCTCTAACTACGCCAAAACCCGTCATAATATTGGCTTTATGGCGCTCGATCGACTGGCAGATCGTCATAATATCTCCATTACCCAAAGTAAATGCAAAGCGTTGATTGGAGAGGGCAACATTGGCGGTGTCAAAACGGTATTGATTAAACCCATGACATTCATGAATCTGTCCGGTGAGTCGGTACGAGCCTATATGGATTTTTATAAAGTAAGTCTGGAAGATCTAATCGTTGTGTATGATGACATGGACACGGAAATTGGTAAAGTGAGATTGCGTTATCAAGGTAGTGCAGGTGGACATAACGGAATTAAGTCTATTATTCAGCACACAGGTACACAGCAGTTTAACCGGGTACGCATGGGAATATCCCGTCCAGAACCTGGACATGCCATTGTAGATTACGTTCTTTCGACATTTATGAAGAAGGAAAAGGAAGCACTCGAACAGACGATTGAACAGACCTGTGATGCACTTGAACACAGCCTGAATCATACGTTTGAGCAAACGATGGCTAAATTCAACGGGTAGTTGATTCTAGCATTATTGGCAAAAATGATCATAAACTGGGTTCGATTCAGTCTAAATGGGCATACTGGACGTATAAACTAGGTTCAGGAGGCATAAACATGTCAGTGAATTATGTATGCAGGCATTGCCGTACCTTTATAGGACAAATCGATTCTACCGGTATAACGGAAGCGCAATTGGGCTTTCATTTCTTGACCCCCGACGAGCGTAGGGATATAATAGCGTATAATTCGGGTGGAGATATCACCGTTCGGATTACATGTGACTATTGCAAAGAAGCACTGGAACTTAATCCTGAGCTGAGTCTGCTCGCTAGTCCTCTTCAATAGAGTGACGTGGTAGTGACAATACGTAATGACAGATGATGGAGGTAGCGGAATACCGCTCCACCTTTATAGCCTTGGCAGCCTGCTGAGGCTTCTTTTCAGTTGAACTGGAATCGTATTTTGGCTGATCAACGTCAAAGCACATCAAGCCGATGTGGCAAAACAGCGAATAATCCTTTATGATGAAACAGGGTAAAAAGGGATTTGTATCCAATTTTAAGAATGTTGTATTGCGCTTTGTGCGCTAGATAACCAAGTAAGTTATAAGAGAGGTGCCCCTTTTGTTACAAGCACTTATACAAGCTTTTTCCAAAGATCCTGACTTCGGATCCATAACCGCCGGTATTACATCCGGGATGAAAGAGCAGTTGGTATCCGGTCTATCCGGATCAGCACGTCAAATCATGCTGGCTGCCTTACATCAAGAGATGAACCGGCCTTTGCTCGTCGTTACGCACAATATGTTTTCTGCACAAAAAATTGCAGAAGATTTACAGGAAGCGCTTTCACCGGATCAGGTGTTGCTCTATCCTGCCAATGAACTTGTCGCCGCTGAAGCTGCTGTTTCCAGTCCGGAAACATTAGGTCAGCGTATTGATGTGTTGGTTCGCTGCGCCCAAGGTTTCCGGGGCGTTGTTGTTATTCCTTTTTCCGGGGTACAGCGGTATCTTCCCCTTCCAGAAGTCATGGCAAAAGCCCAAATCACAGTTAAACAAGGAAGCACGCTTGAGCTAGACGCCTTCCTGCTGGAAATGGTGAAGCTAGGTTACGAGCGCGTAGAACGCGTAGAATCCCGCGGTGAGATGAGTGTACGTGGTGGGATCATTGACTTCTATCCGGTTACTTCGCCGATTGCTTATCGGGTGGAGTTGTTTGACGATGAAATCGATTCAATTCGAACCTTTGATCCTACGGATCAGCGTTCTATTGAGCGGATAGAAGAAGTTGTTGTACTGCCGTGCAAAGAATTGATCGCAGATCGTGAACGCATGGAGAAGGCTGCAGATGCGGCTGTTATTTTGCTGGAACAACAGCTTGAGAAGATGACAGATCGGCAGGCGAAACTGCGTCTTCGTGAAGAGATTCATCGCGAAATTGAGATGCTTCGTCAGCATGTATACTTCTCAGAGATGTATAAATATATCTCACCACTTTATCCGGAGCACAAGACTATTTACGATTACATGCCTGAGGACACGCTACTTGTACTCGATGAGCCTGCAAGACTTGCCGAGACATCTAAACAGTTGGATCGGGATGAATCTGAATGGAATCTGCATTTGATGCAAAATGGTAAGACATTGCCTGACCTGCATTTGTCGGCTGATGGAGATGAGCTTCTGTATGAACGTCCATTCCAGACGATATTTATGTCTATCTTCTTACGTCAGGTTCCACACACGCAACCACAGAACATTCTGAACTTTATCAGCCGGGGTATGCAGGATTTCCACGGACAAATGAATGTACTTAAGGCAGAGATGGAGCGCTGGCAGAAGGCTGGAGTTCATGTATTGATGCTGGCAAGTGGTGAGGAGAGGCTCGACCGTATGCGTCGGGTATTGCTGGATTATGACATACCCGAACCTGAGATGCTCATTGGTAATTTGCAAACGGGTTTCGAGATGCCATCCATTCAACTGGCCGTTGTTACGGAAGGGGAGATGTTCTCCCAGAAGCAGCGGAAAGTACGCAAACCAATTCGAAACGTGGACAATGCGGAGCGAATTAAATCATATAGTGAGCTGAAAGTGGGCGATTATGTCGTTCACCAAAATCACGGTATCGGTAAATACATGGGGATCGGTACCCTAGAGGTAGCTGGTATCCATAAGGACTATATGCATATTTTGTATGCGGGTGGAGACAAACTGTCTGTACCGATCGAGCAGATTGATCTGATTCAGAAATATGTGGGCTCAGAAGAGAAGGAGCCTAAGATTTATAAGCTCGGTGGCAACGAGTGGACACGGGTAAAAAACAAAGTTCGTTCATCGGTACAGGATATTGCCGACGATCTAATCAAACTCTATGCGGAGCGGCAAACGTCCAAGGGATACGGCTTCGAGAAGGACTCTGCAGAACAACAGGAGTTCGAGGACATGTTCCCGTATGATGAGACTCGTGACCAGATGCGTGCAATTGAGGAAATCAAGAAAGACATGGAACAAAATCGTCCGATGGATCGTTTATTGTGTGGGGATGTCGGATACGGCAAAACGGAGGTTGCGATCCGTGCAGCCTTCAAAGCAGCGATTGAAGGGAAACAGGTTGCTGTGCTCGTGCCTACCACGATTTTGGCACAACAGCACTATGAGACATTCCGCGAACGTTTCTCAGGTTACCCATTCAACATCAACGTGCTTAGCCGATTCCGTTCTCGCAAAGAACAAAATGAAACGGCCAAGGGCATCAAGCAAGGTACGGTTGATATTGTTATCGGCACACATCGCTTATTGTCACAGGATCTTGTGTTCAAGGATCTGGGATTGCTCATCGTGGATGAGGAGCAGCGCTTTGGTGTAACACATAAGGAAAAGCTGAAAAAACTCAAAACAAACGTGGATGTATTGACCCTTACGGCAACGCCAATTCCACGTACATTACACATGTCTATGCTTGGAGTCCGTGATCTGTCTGTCATTGAGACACCGCCAGAGAACCGGTTCCCTGTGCAGACCTATGTGGTTGAACACAGTCAAGCACTGGTTCGAGAAGCAATAGAGCGTGAACTGGCTCGTGGTGGTCAGGTCTATTACCTGTACAATCGTGTTCAAGGTATCCAGGAAATGGCTGCCGAAATTTCTGAGTTGGTTCCAGAAGCTAAGGTTGGCGTGGGACATGGTCAGATGTCCGAGACGGAGCTGGAGAAGACGATTCTAGACTTCTTGGATGGCGAGTACGATGTGCTGGTCAGCACCAGTATCATCGAGACAGGTGTCGATATTCCAAACGTAAATACGTTAATTGTTCATGACGCAGACAAAATGGGACTCTCCCAGTTGTACCAGTTGCGTGGACGCGTGGGTCGTTCCAACCGGATTGCTTATGCGTACTTTACGTACCAACGGGATAAGGTACTGACTGAAGTGGCAGAGAAACGTATGCAATCCATCAAAGAATTCACTGAGCTTGGCTCTGGGTTCAAGATTGCAATGCGCGACTTATCCATTCGAGGTGCAGGTAACCTGCTTGGAGCAGAGCAGCATGGCTTCATTGCTTCCGTGGGATTCGATCTGTATTCTCAGATGCTGGCTGAGGAAATTAACAAACGGAAAGTGACGATGCTGGGTGAAGAGCCTGTACCTTCTGACCAATGGAATACAACGCTTGATCTTAGTATTGATGCATATCTGCCGTCTGATTATATCTATGACAGCATTCAGAAAATTGAAATCTACAAAAAGGTGGCCGTTATCTCTTCCTTTGATGATGCAATGGAGCTGGAAGATGAGTTAGTCGATCGTTTCGGTGATCTTCCAGAAGCAGTTATTAACCTAATGGCTGTGGCGAGGCTCAAAGTTTACGGCAAAATCTATGGAATTGAGTCTATTACACAGCGTGGGGATGACCTTACGGTGAAGTTCTATGAAGGTCGTGAGCACGCATTCGAGCTCTCCAATATTGCACACATTGGAAATCAGTTCGAAAGACGTGTACAATTTGAACAAGGACCCCATATGCTTATTCATGTCAAAGGCAAAGGGCTTGGGGACAAGCAACTCATGGAACTAGTGGAGAAATTCCTAGAATCCATGAAAAGTGCTTTTAAATCAAAGGGGGAACTAAAAGATGTTACAAAAGTATAAAACAGTGAAGAAAGTACTGTCCGTGAGTATGGTTGCAGTGCTGTCTTTATCACTGCTAGCAGCATGTGGTAAGAAGGAAGAAGCAACAACTCCAGAATCAACAGACACAAGCGCAGTTGTAGCAACATATGATGGCGGTACAATCACAGCCAATGAATTCGACATGGAACAGCGTGTGATGAAATTCCTGTATCCAGAATATGCACAAATGATGGACATGGATGACTTCAAAGACTACTTGGTTCGCCAAGAAATTGCATACAAATATCTGAGTGAAAATGCGAGCGACGAAGCTAAAACGGAAGGTTCCAAAGTAGCTACTGAGCAATTCGACAAAATGAAGGCTCAAGTTCCAGAAGAACAATGGCCGGAAATGCTGAAGGCGCAGAACCTCACGGATGATAACATTAAGGATTATATGACTCGGATCATGACCGTGATTAAGGATAAAGAGACTGGCGTAACAGAAGACGACATGAAGGCTGAGTTTGATAAAAATAAAGAGCAGTATACGACGGCTTCCGTTCGTCATGTACTGATCAACTTCACGGATCCAAAAACACAAAAAGAGCGCAAAAAAGAAGATGCACTTAAAATTGCTGAAGAAGTTAAAGCAAAACTGGATGGAGGAGCAGATTTCGCAGAAGTTGCGAAGGAGTATTCTGAAGATCCAGGATCTGCAGACAAAGGCGGTTTGTATGAGAACGCAGCTGTTGCTCAGTGGGTAGAAGCATTCAAACAAGCAGCAATCACGTTGCCTTTGAATAAAATTAGTGATCCTGTGGAAACAGAGTATGGCTACCATGTCATGAAAGTAGAAGCACGTACAGATGCTTATGACAAAATGACAGCCGAGCAAAAAGACAGCATTAAGAGTTCCATTGCCGCTGCCAAAATTGATACGTTCATGACAGGTGGCGAACTGGATAAACTCGTAAAAGAAGTGAACCTGCCCAAAACAGATAAAGCTGAAGAAGGCAACACAGAAGGTACGGAAGGAACAGGAACAGATACACAAACGGGAACCGAAGGTGAGTCCAAAACGGATGACACCAAAGGTACAGATACCAAAACAGATGCAGGTACAACAGATCAAGACGCAACAACAAGTGAAGGTACAGATTCAAGCAGCAAATAAGGGATTAACCGTTGTATAGCTGCAATTCTGGACAAGCATGATAAGGAGTAAGGGGGACTTTTAGCCTCCCTTACTCCTTTTTATATTCAATCTCAGAGTGAATAGGTAGATGGTCATTTTCTTGTGCAAGAACACAACTATATTCTACAAACCATGTATAAGGAAATGGGAACAGATGAATACTATGGTCAAGATATCACACTAAACGTTCTGGGACTTTCCTCTACCCATTAAGGAACAGTAGTTGAAAAATCTTCTCGAGAAAGTGGGGCAACATGTAAATGAAAGCTACTGGTATTGTCCGTCGTATAGATGACCTGGGTCGTGTGGTCATTCCAAAAGAAATCCGTCGTACGTTACGTATTCGTGAAGGAGATCCGCTTGAAATCTTTGTGGATCGAGATGGAGAAGTTATTCTTAAAAAGTATTCCCCTATTGGTGAGCTTGGTGATTTTGCTAAGGAATATGCTGAGTCCTTGTATGAAAGTACAGGTCATGTCACGTTAATCTCTGACCGAGATACCATCATCACGGTAGCTGGTGGCTCCAAGAAGGAATATTTGGACAAGCAGGTAGGCCAGTTGATTGAGAACTGCATGGAGAATCGTAAAACCATTATCGAGACTAATAATGGATCTTATGAAATTAGCAAAGATCATGACGAGACGTTATCTTCCTTTGTTATTGCGCCAATCATATCCGGTGGAGATCCAATCGGAACCGTCGTTCTGTTCAATAAGGATGAGTCGGTGAAGATGTCACAGATGGAAGTCAAAATGTCAGAGACCGCTGCTGGTTTCCTCGGTAAACAGATGGAACAATAAGTTTAAACAACTCCTGGTGCCTATAGGCAGACAGGAGTTTTTATTTTGTGGGTGTTCTAAATCGCAGACAATATAGGCATAAAAACGGAATTCGTCTATGCAGCTCCAGCCAGTTATAATAACAAGAGATTGTTATTGATCCAGATGTAAGGATACGCAGGAGGGACTTATGAAACAGCCATCAACAGGATCAAGGCTGCTGCAGGGCGCATTTGTGCTAGGACTTGCCGCCATTATCTCCAAAATTATTGGTGCCTTTCAGAAAATTCCGCTACAGAATCTAGGCGGAGACGGCGTCTTTGGTATATATAACACGGTGTATCCGTTCTATATGATGGTGATTACCATTGGGGCTGCTGGGCTGCCTGTTGCCATATCTAAGTTCGTGGTTGAACAGCATGTACTCGGTAGACCAGAAGAGGGAAGGCGAGTCATACGATTGTCATCTATGCTGCTGGGTGGGATCGGTTTGGTGTTAGCCGTCTTGATGTATACAGGCGCTCCATGGATCGGAAAATGGATCGGGAATGGACATGTTATTCCATCGATCCGCGCAGCCGCACTGGCTCTATTGGTTGTGCCATTGATGACGGGACTACGTGGGTACTTTCAGGGAATGCAGCAGATGGTGCCTACAGCCGTATCACAGGTCGTAGAACAGATCATTCGCGTCACAGTGATGATTGTGCTGCTGCTGTGGCTCATGGCCCGTGAGGCTTCGCTAGAAACGATTGCCGCTGGGGCGATGCTGGGTTCGTTTGCGGGTGGTTTCGCTGGATTACTGGCAATGCTTGTGTATGGATTACGCCATCGGAAGCAAATGCGGAAACTGGTTCAAGGAAAGAGTCCTGAAGCTCAGGACAGTGAAGTGGCGGGTGTAGATGCAAAAGGTCGAATAGGTGGTGCTGCTGAGCCTCAGCGATCCAATCGAGAGTGGATTCGAGCCTTGCTTGTATATGCAATCCCGGTCTGCCTTGGATCTCTGGCTGTGCCTTTGATGAATCTGGTGGACACGTTCACTGTACCGCGGTTGTTACAGAAAGAGGGATTAAACGAGCTACAGTCTATGGTGTCGTTCGGCATATATAACCGGGGATTACCGCTCGTGCAGATGGTGACGATGTTAGCAATGTCACTGTCGGTGCTCTTTATTCCGGCGATGGCCGAAGCCAAGCTTCGTGGCGGGCCAGAAGCCGTGAGACAGCAAGCGAGCCTGGCGCTGCGCTGGTTCTGGTTGATCGGCTTGGCAGCATCCGCAGGACTCGCGGTGCTGGCGGAGCCGATTAACCGCATGCTGTACGGTGATGCCGCAGGCACCGAAGCACTGCGGTACATGGCGCTGACAGCAGCGGGCAGCACCGTCAGCATCATTGCAGCAGCGCTGCTGCAAGGCCTTGGCAGCGTGCGCGCACCCGCGTTCAGCATGCTGGCCGCCGCAGGCGTCAAGGTGCTGCTGAACGTCTGGCTTGTGCCGACGCTAGGCATCGTCGGCGCGGCCATGGCTGGGGCAGCTGCCTATATGCTGGCGGCTGCCCTGAATGTGGCGCTACTGGCGCGATACAGCGCCCTGCGCCTAGCCCCTAGCGCCGTCCTAGCGAAGCCGGCGCTGGTGATTGCCGCCATGAGCTTGGCGGCGGCAGGCATGGCCTGGGCCACCGAAGCGCTGCTCGGTGGCATGGGAATCGCGGCTGACCGCAGGATCGCCGCGGTAGGCGTCAGCCTGCTTGGCGTAGCCGCAGGCGCAGCCGTGTTTGTGCTAGCGGCCGCGCGCACAGGCCTGCTCACCGCTGCAGAGCTAGTGGCTGTGCCTAAGGTTGGGCCAAGCCTAGCCAAAGTTTTACGCAGCCTGCGGGTGCTGCGCTAAACAAGTAGGCTTGGCCGCACGACAGGTCAGCATGACGCGCTAATCTCATTACACTGCCTATATAGCAGCTACAACGACCCATCCAAATCCTTCACAGGTTCGAATGCCGGTTACTGCTAAAACGAACGCGGTGTAATCCATACTCAACAGACTCAGATTTTGCAAAAATACATCAGTATAATCGCATATTATAGGATATCGTCTCATTCTGGTATAATACGTTTAATTATAGAGCGCTGCCTTGTGCGAAATTTCGTAGGTTGATCCATATTATTTTCATGACTCACTTATGGGATGGGTTCACATATCAAGAAATTACGCGGGCAGGTTGGTTCGGATGGAGGACAGGAACGATGAGTGCAGCTTTAACCGTAGTAGGTCTTGGATCAGGAGATGCAGATCAACTAACTGTAGGTATTATCAAAAAAATGAAACAAGCGGCCATATTGTATGTCCGCACATTGGATCATCCCGTATTGCATGATCTGAAGCAGGAAGGGCTGGAGATGACATCGTTTGATGCCATCTACGAGGCGAAGGACTCCTTCCCTGAGGTGTACGACGAGATTGCAAATCGTCTAATTGAAGCGGCTCGGCAAGGAGAGCCAGGAACAGAGATCGTCTATGCTGTACCAGGTCATCCTATGGTGGCAGAAGCGAGTGTACGCCTGTTGAAGGAACGCTGCCCACAGATGGGGATCTCACTTCGAGTGATGGGCGGTGAAAGTTTCCTCGATGAGGCATTTATAAGATTAGGCTTTGACCCGATAGAGGGGTTCCAGCTTCTGGACGCCAGCAGTTTGAACACGGAGCTAGTGCAGCCGCAACTACATACGCTTATTGGACAAGTCTATGACGTATTCACCGCGTCAGATGTGAAGCTTTGCCTAATGGACGTGTACCCAGACGATTATCCTGTATTTGTTGGACATGCCCTGGGAGTTCAGGGACAAGAGGTCATTCACAAGATACCGCTCCACGATCTGGATCGGATCGAGGGTTATGGTAACCTCTCACTCATTTATGTGCCCAAAAATACAGATGATGCATTGCGGCGGCGGTCATTTGCCCGTTTGCATGAGATTGTCAACATTCTGCGTAGCCCAGGCGGATGCCCTTGGGATCAGGAGCAGACGCACCAGTCTATTCGCAAAAACCTGATTGAAGAAACCTATGAGGTCATTGAAACCATTGATGAAGATGATCCCGACCACATGAAGGAAGAGTTGGGTGATCTTTTACTTCAGATTCTGCTTCACTCCCAGATGGAGGAAGAGGTAGGTACATTTAATGTGTATGATGTTATTGAGGGTCTGAATGATAAGCTCATCTTCCGTCACCCGCATGTGTTTGGTGAGAATCAAGCAGAAGATGCGAATGAAGCTCTGCAAAACTGGGAACAGATGAAGGCAGAGGAGAAGAAGCGCAAGGGACTGGATCAACAGCATGTTTCCATATTAGACGGAATACCACGCGACCTGCCTGCTCTGATGAAGGGATATAAGTTACAGAAGAAAGCAGCTAAGGTAGGCTTCGACTGGGATGACGTTAATGGCGTATTTACCAAAATTGAAGAAGAGCTGGCTGAGTTGAAAGAAGCTGTACAACAGAATCAAACTGCAGAAGAACAGAAGCTGGAGCTAGGCGATTTGTTATTTGCTGCTGCCAACGTGGCGCGATTCATTGATACCGATCCAGAAGAGGCACTGGCGGCAACAAACCGCAAATTCACACAACGCTTCCAGTACATTGAGGCACAGTTGCGTGAACAGGGTCGTACCCTTGCAGATAGCAATGTTAACGAGATGGAGCAATACTGGCAGGCAGCTAAGAAGGCAGGGCTATAACAAACCTTTGTTTTGGCTCTTATTGGGAAAACGTATTCCAAGATTGCAGCTAATGTGTTATGATACGAACAAGTGTTTCGTTTGAATAGGTAGACATACATGATTAAACCTTGGTTGTTTTGGGTACTGGACTTAGACTGCTGTTAGACAAGTAACCGCACGAAAGAAAAAAAGTCGTGAACCAAGGCAGGAATTCAGGTACCAAGCCAGAATACATGTGTAGTAACCATACGCGGGGTCAACAGCAACGATACGTTGCCAAGGCATCGCAGATACTTTTTTTTCAATTTGGGAGGCTTTTAAAAATGAACAAAACAGATCTGATTAACAACATTTCCACCAAAAGCGGTTTGACTAAAAAGGACGTTGAATCCGTATTGAACGGCTTTTTGGGAGAAATTACAGATGCACTTGCTAGCGGAGACAAAGTACAATTGATCGGCTTTGGCACTTTTGAGACCCGCAAACGTTCCGGTCGTACTGGCCGTAACCCACAAACAGGGAATGAGATCGTGATTCCTGAGTCCATCGTTCCTGCATTCAAAGCAGGTAACAAACTTAAAGAAGCCGTAAAATAATGCGTCTTGATAAATTCCTGAAGGTCTCCCGGCTGATTAAACGCCGCACTGTAGCCAAAGATGTCTCTGAACAGGGACGTGTTCTGGTAAACGGACGTGAAGCGAAACCTAGCGCCGCTGTTAAAGTGGGCGATGAGCTTACCGTTCAGTTTGGTCAGAAGCTAGTTACGGTGAAGGTGGAACGTCTAGCAGAGAGTACTAAGAAGGATGAGGCGAGCAGCCTCTATACCTTGGTTAAGGAAGAGCCGATCGCCAAGGACAACGGGCTGGACTGGTAACAGCACTGCCCAGCATACCCTTTTACAAATGAATAACCTTTGCATAGAAACGTCTTTCCCACCTCGGGGAGGGCGTTTTTGTAATGTTAGATAGGTAATGCTTCAGTGCGCAATCCTTTGGTTCTATTCCGTACTTCTGCTCCATAAGCTAGGTGTATGAAGGAGGGGTACATGCCATGGTTGAGCACGGTAAGGCTAAACAGCATCATTTGAGCATGCAAAATCGGAAACTGCTAGATCTGACAGGCGTCTCCAATGTGGAGAGCTTCGACAGTGAAGAATTTTTGCTTCAGACCGAACTTGGGCATCTGACCATCCGGGGGCACAATTTACATATCAAAAACCTGAGCCTGGAGGAAGGTCTACTGTCCATTGAGGGCACGGTAAGCTCACTTCAATATCTGGATCCCGGTTCTCAGAGTAAGAACAGTAAAGGCCTGTTTGGCAAGATGTTCCGATGAGTCCAGAAACACAATGGATCACATTGATGTGGATGCTGCTTTCGGGAGCCGTGATGGGAGTGGCCTATGACAGTTACCGGGTACTGTCCGGTCAACTTCGGTTTCCGAGATGGAGCATCCACACGCTCGATCTATTCTACTGGGTTGCCTCCGCGCTGTTCGTTTTTCGGATGCTATACGCCGGGAACCACGGACAACTGCGGTTTTATGTCTTTTTGGGGCTGATTTTGGGGGTTTGCTTCTATTTTTGGCTTTTAAGTGTTACAACCCAGCGTTTTGTGGTAATGTTAATTAAACTCGCAAGAACGCTGATTCATTGGTGTGGACATATCCTTAACATCCTGATCGTTATGCCAGCTAAAGGAGTGTACAAGTTAGTTCGTGTGCTATTAGGTTTTTTGCTCGCGATCCTGCTATTCCTCGGCAAGTTGGTATTGCAATGTTTGGTGCCATTCGGTAAGTTGTTCCGCTGGATGTTTAGGCCGCTCCTAAAATATTGGGTAACGCCACGCTTTTTGATCCGTGCGGGTGCAAGTATTGCAGCGATATGGAGACGCTTGTTTTAAGGAGGTCCGATAATGGGTAAAAAGCCTGTGGGTAGATCCACGGTTCCAACAGGTCAAGTTAAATCTGCGGGTGCACGAAGACGTCTAATGCTTTGGATGACATTTGTGATTGTTTTTGTCATTTGGGCAGGATACACCTTCCTTGTTCAGAGTGCGCAGATTTCGGACAAGAGCTCACATCTAGCTACACAGCAAGCTTCTAAGGAAGATACGTTGAAAAGGCTAGATCAGTTGAAGTATGAGGTCAGTCGGTTGAAAGACCCTGAATACATAGGACAACTGGCGCGCAAAAAAGGTTACTATTTACCTGAAGAGACACCAATTAAGGTGGAAGAGTCAGGTAACTGATGGAATTAGGCTCATTACGGAGCAAGGGTTATAACTCATATATCTGAAGCCGTCATACCGGAAAAAATAGGCTCCCTTATAGGGCAGAGCTCAGTTGACCTTGGTTTGCGGCATAAGGTATAATTAAACCAGCACAGCATTGATTTTGGCATTCAAAAAATCGGGTTGTATATTTTTAAGGGAGGATCATTTTATTCTATGGCAATTGAAGTGGGCACCAAGTTAGAGGGCAAGGTGACAGGAATCACGCATTTTGGAGCATTTGTGGATCTGTCAGGAGGTGTCACGGGTCTCGTTCACATCTCGGAAATCGCCGACAATTACGTCAAAGATGTCAACGACCACCTGAAGCTGAATGACCAAGTTACAGTAAAGGTTATCAACGTTGACAAGGATGGCAAGATCGGACTTTCCATTAAGCAAGCTGTTGACAAACCGGTTGAGCAACAAACACAATCCAGACCTCCGAGAGCTCCAAGACCGGAACGCAGTGGAGGAGATCGCGAACGATTCAGCGGCGGAGGCCCAAGTGGTGGCCAAGGTCGTGGTGGTGGCGGATTTAACCGTGACCGCGGAGGCCGTTCTTTTAAGCCCGCAGCAGGCAAACCTTCATTTGAGGATAAAATGTCACGCTTCCTGAAAGATAGTGAAGAGCGGATTTCTTCGCTCAAGAAAAACACAGAAGGCAAACGCGGAGGCCGTGGAGCTAAGCGCGTATAGTCTGTCTCAACCTGATATCTAATATAAGAAAAGCCGTTGTCCCATAGGACAACGGCTTTTTTGCATGCTCTTTTATTCGAATTGTAAGGTCTGTGTATGAGGCAACAACATATTTACGCATTTTGGGGTTTACTGTCGTCCTTGTACGATGGACGGGATTAGTCGTCTTTTTTGTAAACTTATGCTCGGTCTCACCGATTTTCTGCGCCCAGCTGAAGATGATATAAGAACATTTGTCGTCTACCATTTTTTACCGACACGTTTCCATGGCATTCCGCAGGTATCCCGGTGAATCCGAGCTTATGCTGGGGACATGACGGTTCATAATCAGACATACTGGCTCTGGCCTTAGAACGTCCAAACAGAAGAAATGGCAGTAAGGCCGGGGGATTGTCTCCTCCGCGCCAGTCGTATTTCTTTTGTCGTAAAGTTTTTGAATCCTACCCACCTATTATGACAAACTACGTCTCTCAATCTATCTATAATCAGAATCATCGAGAACGAAACACGAAAATAACAATTATGCGAATGGGGTGCCTTGGGATGATGGAAAAATGGAATGTCATTCAATTTCCGGGAATGAAAGCTGGTAAAGCAAGTGCAGAAGCTCGGGAGGAGCTGTCAGTGCGCCTCAAACAGTGGATTAGTTCCCGCAAGGCTGTCCAGGTCGTAGCTACACGTAAATGGGTAATCCTGCTCACATTTATGGGTTTCCTGCTTGGCAAGGCAATGATATTGAATGAATTGTCACCGTTCGCTATCGCTTACTTCGCAGTCATTGCTTTCATGCGTAGAGATTACATTATTCCCGTCGGTGCTGCATTGCTAGCAGGAAGTCTTTTTGCCCCATTTCCAGTCCCACTCATCGTTGCCACAGAAATCGCTATCTTCTATCTCTTTTATAGAGGTTTAGAGTCTTATGACCGTGCTGAATTATCTTATGCGCCAGCGATGGTGTTTACGACTACTTTTATGGTCAAGTTATTCGCTGTTGTCATTGGGCCATCGTTCAGTTGGTACGCCATGCTCATGCTTACGATGGATTCCGTACTCAGCTTCGTGCTTACACTGGTGTTTATTCAGGCAATACCGATTTTTACGTACCGCAAAAAAAAGTTCAACCTAAAGAACGAGGAGATCCTCTGCTTAATCATCCTGCTAGCTTCTGTCATGACAGGAGCCGTTGGGTGGACGATTCAGTCTTTATCCGTCGAGCATATGCTCTCCCGATATCTAATTCTGGTCTTTGCACTCGTGGGCGGAGCCCCCCTTGGTGCTTCCGTGGGAGTTATTACAGGGCTTATCCTGAGCCTGGCTGATATGACAGCCATATATCAGATGAGTCTTCTCGCTTTTGCAGGGATGCTGGCAGGCATGTTACGAGAGGGGAAACGAGCAGGGGTAGCGTTAGGCATGCTGCTTGGCTCATCGATCCTGGCGATTTATTTAGGCGGACCAGGTGATGTTATGAATTCGTTATGGGAGACCTGTGCAGCCATCGTGCTATTTATGTTAACGCCAAAAAGTATGATGACAGCCATATCCAAATATGTGCCGGGCACGCAGGATCATACCAAATCGCAGCATGAATATGCGAAGCGAATACGCGATGTAACCGCAGAGCGAGTAACCCGCTTTTCTCAAGTGTTTCGGCAATTGTCACGTAGCTTTGATCAGATGTCGGGCACGGGAGAAGTGGCACAGAATGAAGGCGGGATGGAGCATTTTATGAATGCTGTGGCAGAGGGATCATGTGCTAATTGCTTCAAACGGGCGCAGTGCTGGGATGCAAAGTTTATTCAAACGTACAAATATATGACCGATGTCATGAGCTCCATTGAAGCTAATCCTGAAATGTCTGGCAAGCAGATTCCAGCTGAATGGAACCGGGTCTGTGCCAAGCCTGAGGAGGTACTTGAGGTAATGAGAGCCCAATATGGGCTGTATCAGCATAACATGCAATGGAAGCGTCAGATCGTTGATAGTCGGCAGCTTGTGGCAGAGCAGCTATCTGGCGTATCCCAAGTCATGGAGGATTTAGCGAAGGAAATTCAACGTGAAAGTGAGGAGATGGTTCAGCAGGAGGAGCAGATTCGAGATGCACTTGAATCACTGGGGCTGTCTATCCACTCTATTGAAATTATAAATCTGGAAGCAGGGAATGTTGAAATTGAAATTGTACATGCGTATACACGTGGGTTCGATGAATGCCGCAAGATGATTGCGCCATTAATATCGGATGTATTAGACGAGCACATTGCAGTGCTGCATGAAACGATGATGGATGCTCGGCAAGGCTTAGCTACGGTAACCTTCGGGTCAGCCAAAACATATGAGATCAGCACAGGAGTAGCTGCGGCTGCCAAAGGGGGAGATTTGTTATCAGGGGATAGCTTCAGTACGGTTGAACTGGGCAATGGTACTTTTGCAGTGGCGCTAAGCGATGGTATGGGCAATGGGGAACGTGCACGCATGGAGAGCAGTGCAGCGCTGAATATCTTGGAACAATTACTTCAATCGGGAATGGATGAGAAGCTGGCCATTAAGTCCGTAAATTCTGTACTCATGCTTCGGTCACCTGAAGAGATGTATGCCACCGTAGACATGGCTTTGATTGATGAATATACGGCAGAGACCACATTTATGAAAATTGGTTCGACGCCAAGTTTTATTAAACGAGGGCAGGAGGTTATTCAGGTATCAGCTAGTAATTTGCCTATTGGTATTATCAAGGATATTGAGGTTGATCTAGTAACGGTGCAGCTGCAGCCTGGGGATATTTTGATCATGATGACCGATGGCATCTATGATGCACCCGGCTATGCCGTCAACAAAGAATTATGGATGAAGCGACTTATTCAAGAGATTGACAGTGACGATCCACAAGATGTGGCAGACTGCTTGCTTGAAAGTGTTATTCGATATCAGCAACATGAGATCTATGATGATATGACTGTGGTTGTAGGCAAAGTAGAGCATTATCGCCCGGAGTGGGCTACGCTTCGTGTGCCTGGCATTAATCGAATGGAACGACCACGAACGGTGAGTTAATTCTCTCTACTCTGTTTGAACTCTCTCCAATCTGGCAATGCTATTCATAGAGTTGGAGAGTTATGAAGCGGAGGGATATCGAATGAAGCAAATTTTGTTGATAACCGACGGTTGTTCAAATGTAGGCACAAGCCCAGTGCTCGCTGCTTCTGAAGCGAACGAGGAAGGGATTACAGTCAATGTTGTTGGCGTTATAGATTATGGCACGATAGGAGAATTAGGAAGCCGGGAAATAGAAGAGATTGCGAAGGCTGGGGGCGGGATCAGTCAGATTGTGGGGACAAGACAGCTTGCTCATACCATGCAGATGATGACTAGAAAAACAGTGGTTCAGACCATTCAGCAGGCGGTTAATAGAGAGTTAACGCAAATTTTGGGAGATCAACATCCCAAAACGGTGACTGACCTTGACCCAGAGCGGCGTGCTCAGGTCGTGGAAGTGATGGATAATATGGCGGAAACCGCCCCGTTGCAGGTCATTCTGTTAATCGATGTAAGTGCTAGCATGAAGCCTAAGCTTGCAGCCGTAGAAGAGGGAATTCGAGATTTGATGTTAAGTCTACAAGCGCGTGCTGGATCAAGCCGACTTTCGGTATTTCATTTTCCTGGACGTCACAGTGGTGAGGATGCTGTCATGGATATTAACTGGACAACCGATCCAAGTCGTGTCCGATCACTGTTCGGACGTCTGCAGATGAGGGGAGCGACGCCCACAGGTCCTGCGATTCAGAAGGTGATTGATTTTTACCGATATGGTACACTGGAGGGACAGCAGGAAATAGAAGGGAAATATCGCATTGAAAGAGAAGGGATGCTCGGTGACAACGTTGTCTGACGCCTCTTTCCCGCCAGGAACAGTTATTACTGGGAAATGGAATCGCAGCCGTTATACGGTTCGAAAGTTGCTGGGCAAAGGAGCTAACGGCATCGTTTTTCTTGTCCAGCGGGGTGAAAATGGCAAACACTATGCACTTAAAATGGGGTTTGATCCCGTAGATTTGCAATCAGAGATCAATGTGCTCAAATCTTTTCAGTTACAGCGCAATCATGAGGCCCTTCGTCAGAGCGGCATTCCCTCCTATCTCAAAGATGTGGATGATTATGCCGTTCGTGGCCGTGATATTCCTTTTTACGTGATGCGTTACGTTCGAGGTGAGGCTTTACATCACTTCATTCGACGTCAGGGTACGGAATGGACACTTTTGGTTGGACTCAGACTTCTGCAAAAATTGGCACAGCTGCATCAGGCAGGGTGGGTATTTGGTGATCTTAAACCGCAGAATGTACTCGTATCCGATTATGGTCATGTAGAACTTATTGATTATGGTGGAGTTACATCAATTGGTCGAAGTGTCAAACAGTTTACAGAGTGGTACGACCGTGGATTCTGGAATGCTGGAAGTCGGACTGCTGACAGCAGCTATGATGTATTTGCTTTTGCCATGCTAATGATTCATGTATTGGAGGCTGATGCGCTCAAGGCACTTGCTGCTGAAGGGTTACCACAATTGCGGAGTGTGAACCAACTGGTGAGCTTGGTAGAGCGGAGTGAACGACTCAGACCGTTTCGTCACTGGATGATCCAGGCGCTGCAAGGTCAATTCCGGGATGCCGAACATGCGACCAAGGGTTGGAAGGAGCTTATGGCTCGGCCGATTCCTTCGAGACGTCGTTCTCAGCATTCAACACCAAGATGGCTCAAAAATTCATTTGCTGTATCCGTTATACTACTTATTGGGGTACTGATCTATGCGCTTCGGTTCTAATGTCCAGGGTGCATATACATAACGTAAGGAATGAGGAAAAGGTATGGAAGCTTTACGCTGGGACAAGCTGGTGAAACATGTTCTGGATGCAGCGGAAGAGCATCAATTATGGGTTCCTGGGGATCGGATTGTCGTCGCTGTGTCGGGCGGGCCGGACTCGGTGGCTTTTTTGCATATCATGCACGAGATAAGCTTAAGCCATGTGCCGTTAGAATTGATCTGTGCTCATGTACATCATGGATTTCGAAGTGAATCCGATCAAGAAGCGGAAATGGTGGAGGCACTGGCAGCCCGTTTGGGATTGCCGTTCGAGTGGATACGAGCAGATATTCCTTCTTATATGAAGATTACAGGTCAAGGATCTCAAGAGGCTGCACGAGATAGACGTTATGCATTTTTACATGAGGTGGCAACCAAATACGATGCAGCAAGCATTGCACTTGCTCATCATGCCGACGATCAGGCGGAGACGGTCATGCTTCATTTGCTGCGTGGCAGTGGCCTATCTGGACTGAGTGGAATGAAGTTTAAACGGCGCGAAAAAAATGTGGAACTTATTCGTCCATGTCTTCGTATAAACAAGACAGACCTTGTAGAAGCTTGTAATACCAGGGGATTTCCGTACTTTACGGATGAGAGTAACTCCCTGCGTAAATATCGGCGTAATGCTATTCGCTTGGATGTCCTTCCTTTTTTGGGGCAGTATAATGGACAGTTAACGCCGTCATTGAATCGACTCGCTGAAATTGTAGGCGATGAAGACGATTTCATGGAACAAGGTGCATATGACGCATACAGGTGTCTAGTGCAGGAGAACGGCGGAAGGCTGACCTTTGAGGTGCCTTCCTTTTTGAAGTTACATGTCGCTTTACAACGAAGGTTGATTAAACTAATATTGAATTATCTGCCTTTGGACAGTGATTTTGTCGACTTTACCCGTATCGAAACCATTCGTCGGAAGGTGATAGAGCCCTCTGTGACGACCTGGAGCCTGGATATCGGACAGACACTTGTCTGTACCCGGGAGTATGATTTGATCTCCTTTGGTATACGGAATGACGTACAGGATCAAACCTACGAGTATCGTCTGACGAATTGGAATGAAACGCATGAGTTTCCTCTCTTCGAAATCAACCGATTTCTTCGCTTGACGACCGTAATCCCCGAGGACTATCTTGCACCGGAATCAGCGAACCAAGCCGCATTTGATGTGGATCAACTGGTTATGCCGCTGATTGTGCGTTCACGGTTACCTGGAGATACCATGAAAGTCATGGGATTAAACGGAAGCAAAAAGGTGAAAAATATTTTCATCGATGAAAAAATCCCACCCTCTGTCCGTCCACGAATACCAGTGGTATGTGACGGAGCGGGCAACATTATTTGGTTGCCTGGTGTTCGTCGCTCGAACGTAGCACCGGTTCAAGAGGATACTTCCGCAATTTTATACATGACTGTAGGCGATTCAGCGATTCAGGGGTAGTGGTTATGGTTCAGGTAAGGCTTTCATAGTATAACTTTAGGAGGTTCGCACAGTTGCAGAACGATATTCAAGAAGTATTGATTAGCGAAGAAGAGATTCAGAGTAAGGTTAAGGAACTAGGCGCAACATTAAGTGCCGAGTATGAAGGTCGCAACCCTTTGGTCATTTGTGTGCTCAAAGGTGCGTTTATATTTATGGCTGATTTGGTTAAGAACATAACGGTACCTGTTGAAATGGACTTTATGGCAGTATCCAGTTATGGCGCTTCCACCAAATCGTCAGGGGTTGTCAAAATCATTAAGGATCTGGATGTTTCGGTTGAAGGTCGTGAGGTTCTGATTGTCGAAGACATTATTGATAGTGGACTCACACTCAGTTATCTAATTGATCTTCTTGAAAACCGTGGCTCCAAGTCTGTGCGTGTAGTCACGCTGTTTGATAAGCCATCAGGCCGCAAGGTCGAGCTAGAAGCTCATTACACAGGCTTTGACATTCCTGACGCATTCATCGTTGGATACGGTTTGGATTATGCTGAGCAGTACCGGAATCTTCCTTATATCGGGATTTTGAAGCCGGAAGTCTACACCAGCTAATATCATCCTGGACCCAAGCCTTGAGAGTTTCCTGGCTTCTGTTGAGAAGCCATGTCGGGCTATGTTAAAATAATTAAAGTGTCTCGAGAGGAGGTAGGGGATGAATCGGTTCATCCGGAATTCTGCTTTTTATTTAATTCTTTTTTTAGTCGTGGTGGGCATAGTCCAATTCGTCAGCAATGGCGGCGAAGCCACCGATAATCCTAGATATGATCAGTTGCGTGCAGCAGTTAAGGCCAACAATGTCTCTGAATTGACGGTTCAATTCGACGGTCAGTCGTTTCTGGTAACCGGTCAATACAAAGAGAAGCCTGCAGAAGCCAAATCAGCAAACTTCTCAACGTATATTCCTCCTACGGATGAAGCGATTAGTGAGCTTGTAGCGGCAAGTGAAACTAATAATTTTCAGTTTAATCAGGAGCCAATGAGACGTGACAGCATCTGGCTGACACTGTTGACCTCTTTTATTCCTTTGATCATTATGTTCCTGTTGTTCTTCTTCCTGTTTAATCAGGCGCAAGGCGGCGGCGGTAAAGTAATGAACTTTGGTAAAAGTCGGGCTCGTCTCTATAACGAAGAGAAAAAACGGGTTACGTTTGAAGACGTTGCGGGTGCTGATGAAGAGAAGCAGGAACTTGTTGAAGTCGTTGACTTCCTCAAAGATCCTCGTAAATTTGCAGCAGTAGGTGCACGTATTCCTAAGGGCGTATTGCTCGTAGGTCCTCCGGGTACTGGTAAAACATTGCTCGCACGTGCCGTAGCCGGTGAAGCGGGTGTACCGTTCTTCAGTATTTCCGGTTCTGACTTTGTAGAAATGTTTGTCGGTGTCGGTGCATCACGTGTACGTGATTTGTTCGAAAATGCGAAGAAAAATGCCCCATGTATCATCTTTATTGATGAGATTGATGCTGTAGGTCGTCAGCGTGGCGCTGGCCTTGGCGGTGGACACGATGAACGTGAACAGACGCTCAACCAGTTGCTCGTTGAAATGGACGGATTCGGCGCTAACGAAGGTATCATCATCGTAGCTGCAACGAACCGTGCAGATATTCTTGACCCTGCCTTGCTGCGTCCAGGACGTTTTGACCGTCAAATTACGGTTGACCGTCCAGATGTTAAAGGCCGTGAAGCTGTCTTGAAAGTACACTCTCGTAACAAACCTCTGACCAAAGATGTGAAGATGGATGTTATCGCAAAGCGTACAACGGGCTTCTCTGGTGCTGATCTAGAGAATCTCTTGAACGAAGCGGCATTGCTTGCAGCACGTCGTAATCGTAGAGATATCTCCATGAAGGAAGTTGACGAGGCGATTGACCGCGTCATTGTTGGTACGGAGAAGAAGAGCCGTGTTATCAGTGACCGTGAGAAACGAATTGTTGCTTATCACGAAGCAGGTCACACCATCGTTGGTTATTTCTTGGAACATGCCGATATGGTACATAAAGTTACGATCATTCCGCGCGGACGTGCGGGCGGATATGTAATCATGTTGCCAAAAGAAGATCGTATGCTTGTCACCAAGCAAGAGCTGCTCGACAAAGTAACAGGACTCCTTGGAGGCCGTGTTGCAGAAGAGTTATTTATCGGCGAAATTGGTACTGGTGCATACAGCGACTTCCAACAAGCGACAGGTATTGTTCGTAGCATGGTTATGGAATATGGTATGAGTGAAAAATTGGGTCCAATGCAATTCGGAAGTTCACAAGGACAAGTGTTTCTTGGTCGTGATATTGGACATGAACAGAATTACTCGGATTCCATTGCATATGAGATTGATCAGGAAATGCAACGCTTTATTAACGAATGTTACGAGAAATGTAAGGACTTGCTCGTAAAACATACGAGAGAGA
Organism: Paenibacillus tundrae; assembly: GCF_030812775.1. Classification (GTDB taxonomy): domain Bacteria; phylum Bacillota; class Bacilli; order Paenibacillales; family Paenibacillaceae; genus Paenibacillus; species Paenibacillus tundrae_A. The sequence continues at coordinate 20,155 of NZ_JAUSTI010000023.1, read as the reverse complement.
TGCATCTGATCGCTGAAACATTGCTTGAGGTGGAGACTTTGGAAATGGATCAGATCAAGCAATTGATCGAGACTGGTTCTCTGACTCCGATAGCTGAGAGCAACAATGATGATGAAGGTACGCCAAGTGAAAGTGGAGAGCCAATCGTTGATAACATCGGCGATGTGCGTGTCCGTATTCAAGGCAAGGATGAAACACCTGGAACACCATCGGGTGATATTCCTAACGAAACTCCGAATCTGGATAAACCTAACGGTAATGATCCAGATGATGGTGGAACGAAACCAACATCATAATCTAAATGAATGATCTGTCTAATGACAGATACACAGAGGAGAGCCCAAGGGCTCTCCTTTTTTATGTCATAGAATCAGTTCAAGGGATAATGATACGTATACCGATTATTTTAAAATTATATATAACGGTAATGACGAGATTGAGGAAGAACCATGCAGAAAATGGGTAGTTATCAGGCAGTTCTGGAGACATTTCATTTATTGACAGAGTCGTGAACGTTGTGTACATTAGGTGTTAAACCGCTTGTGATTCGTTTCTCAAGCGAAAAATGATGACGTAGGCAGTCATACGAAACAGTGAATATCGCTGTCCCGATAAGGAGAGGATCACAGGTGGAAGCTCTGGCTTTAGAGCGCAAGGCTGAGATGAACCGTGAGCTGCGTGAGCGGCTGATGGAGTTGAAAAAGGAACGTAATGCTATTATTCTTGCTCATTATTACCAACGTGATGAAGTACAGGAAGTTGCTGATTTTCGCGGAGATTCATTTCTGCTAGCTCAAAAAGCTGCAGAGACCGATGCAGATGTAATCGTATTCTGCGGGGTTCATTTTATGGGTGAAAGCGCTAAAATTCTGGCACCAAACAAAACGGTTATTATTCCGGATGAACGTGCAGGTTGCCCGATGGCCGATATGGTCAACGTTGAAGGGCTCCGTAAGTTAAAAGCACAACATCCAAATGCCAAAGTAGTTACGTATATCAATTCCTCGGCGGAGATCAAAGCAGAAACGGATATCTGTTGCACCTCAGCAAATGCTGTTAAAGTGATCCAATCTGTTGATTCCGATGAAATTATCTGGGTACCTGATAAAAATCTAGGTCATTATGTGCAGCAACATACGGACAAGAAGATGATTATCTGGGAAGGGTACTGTAATACCCACGATATGCTAACGGTTAAAGATGTTGTAGAGATGAGAGCGAAATATCCGAATGCTGGATTTGTTGTCCACCCTGAATGTCGTCCAGAAGTAGTGGAGATGGGCGATTTTGTAGGGAGCACTACGGCTATTCTTGAATACTGCAAGAAGTCCACAACGAAAGAGTTCATCGTAGGTACAGAAGATGGAACAGGGTATCAGCTCCGCCTGGATAGCCCAGACAAACAGTTTCATTTTGCCACCAAATTTCTCGTTTGCCCTAACATGAAGGTGAATAACCTGAAGAAGCTAGTGAAGTGTCTGGAAACGATGAAGCCGCAAATTTACGTACCACCAGCTGTTGCTGACAAAGCCAGAGAATCACTAGAGCGTATGTTATTGGTGAAGTAACATGCGTTACTCTTGCTCCAAGACGGGTGAATAATATGATACCTTCATACTTAGTCGATTTTGATCTCTCCTCGCTGCCTGTAGTCGAGACGGATGTGCTAGTGATTGGTTCAGGCATCGCAGGACTGTTCACGGCCATCAAAGCCGGTGAAGAGCGCCGTGTGTTGATGATCACGAAGAAATCGTTATTGGAAAGTAACACACGGTATGCCCAAGGAGGAATTGCCGCTGTCATTGCAGAGGATGATTCCCCCGCATACCATTTGCAGGATACGTTAATCGCTGGAGCAGGCTTATGCCGCTCCGCAGCGGTTGAGGCGTTGGTGAATGAAGGCCCAGATGGTGTTAAGGAATTAATCAGACTGGGAACAGCATTCGATGAGGAGAACGGCGTGCTGGCGTTGACGCAGGAAGGAGCGCATAGCCACCGCCGTATTTTGCATGCAAATGGAGATGCAACAGGGTATGAAATTGTGCGAGCACTGGCTGTAGTGGCGAATGAACACCCTGGCATTGAAGTATGGGATGAACATTTTGTTATTGATTTGATCACTGATCATGGTGAATGTATAGGAGCCCTTGTCCAAAAGACAGATGGCTCACAGGTGTTTGTAAAAGCTCAGGCAACCGTTTTATGCTCTGGCGGTGCTGGACAGTTGTATCGATACACTACGAATCCAGAGGTTGCAACGGCTGACGGGGTAGCTATGGCTTATCGTGCCGGAGCTGTCATTCGGGACATGGAGTTCATTCAATTCCATCCGACCTCCTTATGTTACCCGGGAGCCCCACGTTTCCTCATATCGGAGGCGGTACGGGGTGAAGGTGCTGTTTTGCGCAATGTGAAGGGCGAACGTTTCATGGAACGCTATCATGAACAGCTTGAGCTGGCTCCTCGTGATATTGTAGCTAGAGCGATTGTCAGTGAAATGGAAGCCACTAACAGCACCTTTGTCTACTTAGACATTACGCATGAATCAACCGAACTGATCAAGCATCGCTTCCCTACAATTTATGAAACCTGCATGCGGTACGGGCTTGATATGACCACAGACTGGATTCCAGTTGCACCTGCAGCCCATTACATGATGGGTGGTGTGAAGACAGATCTTAGCGGCGAGAGCAGTGTTGGCAGGTTGTTCGCATGTGGTGAGGTTTCATCTACAGGGGTACACGGAGCGAATCGTCTGGCGAGCAATTCCTTGTCAGAAGCGATCGTGTTTGGGCGAAGAATAGTGGAGCGAGTTCTCTCCCTTCCGCCTCTAGCTCCAATCCGTTATGAGCATTTTGCTGGAGGTATTGGAAGAAAAGTTGTGGCGGAGCAAAGACCTATATCTGAAAGACGTCTACGACTACAGAAAATGATGGTTCGTTATGTTGGTCTGCGCCGTAACGGGGTTAATCTGCAAGGAGCTATGGAACAGCTTCAGCATGAGTTGCACTATTTTGACCAGATGCTTACACAAAGGGAAGAGATGGAGTATGCCAACCTTTTGACATGTGCATGGCTAGTGACTACAGGTGCGTTACATCGGCAGGAAAGCCGAGGGGCACACTATCGGGAAGATTTCCCGCAGCGTGATGATGTAGTCTGGCAGAAGCATAGTCTGCAGCAACGAGAACAAGCGATTGTGGAGGAATTGATGTCATGATATTGAACGGATATAATGAAGAACTCATCGAACGAATTAAAAGCTGGCTTCGTGAGGATGTTGGTGCAGGGGATGTGACCTCCAGTGTAACGATTCCAGCAGGCCATCAATCCAAGGCAGTTATTCATGCCAAAGACAATGGTATCATTGCAGGTATCACTGTAGCTGAACTGGTGTTTCAAGTCGTAGACCCTACAATAGTATTTAAACCGAAGGTTCAAGATGGTGATTTGGTTACAACAGGTACTATACTGGCTGAGGTGGAGGGAAGTACACACCGTTTGTTAACGGGTGAACGGCTGGCTCTGAACTTGTTGCAACGGATGTCGGGTATTGCCACACGTACGCGTTCTTATGTTGATGCACTCGAAGGCCTGGCCACGAAGCTGGTAGATACACGTAAGACTACACCAGGTCATCGATTACTTGAGAAGTACGCCGTGCGTGTGGGTGGTGGATCGAATCATCGCTTTGGTTTATATGATGCGGTTATGATCAAAGATAATCATATCAAGGGTGCAGGCGGTATCACAGCCGCAGTTGAGCGTGCTAGAGAAGCTATCCCCCATACCATGACCATTGAAGTGGAGACGGAAAACCTGGATCAGGTACGAGAGGCATTGCAAGCTGGAGCAGATATCATTATGCTGGATAACATGCATCCAGATCGCATGCGTGAGGCAGTCTCATTAATCCACGAGCAGTCTCCGCATGTGAAAGTTGAGGCTTCAGGTAACGTCTCTTTGAAAACCATTCGTGGCATTGCAGAGAGTGGTGTGGATGTAATCTCAGTTGGCAGGTTAACCTACTCTTTTGAGAGCCTGGATATCAGCCTTGATTTAAACGAAAAGAAAGAGGGGTGAACCTCTTTGATTCTTGTAGTAGACGTGGGCAACAGCAATATCGTTCTTGGTGTATATCAAGGTCGAACGTTGCTCCACCATTTTCGCTTGAGCACATCTCGTCAGTCCACAGTGGATGAATATGGCGTATTGATTTATAATTTATTTCATATGTCCGGCATCTCTACACGTGACATTGAAGGAGTTATCATTTCATCTGTCGTTCCACCACTGGTGAATGTGATTGAAACGATGTGTGCTAAGTATGTTGGCAAAAAGCCAATGCTTGTTGGGCCTGGAATTAAGACAGGGCTTAATCTACGTTACGAGAACCCTCGTGAAGTAGGTGCAGATCGAATCGTGAATGCAGTAGCAGCCGTTCATAAATATGGGGGGCCGCTTGTCGTTGTTGATTTTGGAACAGCGACGACATTTGACTGTATTGACGAGAAGGGCAATTATTTAGGTGGTGCCATCGTACCAGGCATTCATATTGCCACAGAAGCACTGTATGAGCGGGCCTCAAAGTTACCCCGTATTGAACTAGAGAAACCCAAGAAGGTCATAGGCCGTAATACCGTTCATGCCATGCAGGCGGGCATTATCTATGGGTATGCAGGGCAGGTAGACGGGATCGTGGAACGCATTCGTGAGGAGCTGGGAGCGAAGCCAAAGGTGATCGCGACCGGTGGACTTGCTGCCTTGATTGCAGAAGAAACCCGTAGCATCGAAGAAGTCGATCCGCTGCTTACGCTTGAAGGGCTGCGTATCATTTATGAGCGGAACCGGGAAAGGTAAGAACAAAGGGCGCAGACAGCGGGCTGATTAGACAGTCTTACATGTTGTGCCGTTTTTTTTCTTCTACATTAGATGAATACACAATAATACATGGCAAAACGCCAAAGGAGGCTGAATGACTTGGAAAACAAAAAACAAGATCGATTGATTCGAGGTACAGCAATGGATGGACGGGTTAGAGCATTTGCTGTCCAGACGACAGAATTGGTTGAGGAGCTGCGCAGACGACACGATACGTTTCCCACGGCTACAGCTGCCATGGGGCGTACCCTTACAGCTGCGGCTATCATGGGTGCTATGCTTAAAGGAGAAGAGAAGCTCACCATTCAGGTTAAGGGCGATGGTCCAATCGGCCAGATTGTAGCAGACGCCAATGCGAAAGGCGAAGTGCGTGGTTATGTTTCCAATCCACACGTGCACTTGCCTAGCAATAGTATGGGTAAACTGGATGTTGCAGGTGCAGTAGGAACGGAAGGCTTCGTCAATGTAACGAAGGATCTTGGACTGAAAGAGCCTTATCGCGGTAGTGTCCCAATTATTTCTGGTGAACTGGGTGAAGATTTCACGTACTATTTTGCTAAGTCAGAGCAAACGCCGTCTGCTGTAGGTGTAGGTGTTCTGGTTGATACGGATAACTCCGTGATCGTCGCAGGTGGATTTATTGTACAGCTCCTTCCTGGTCTGTCTGATGATGAGATTACGGTTATTGAAAAGTCGATCGGCAATCTGCCACCAGTTACAACTTTGCTGGATCAAGGACTTGAGCTCGAACAATTGTTGACTCGAATCCTCCCTGATGTACAAGTACTAGATGAAATGGATATTCGATTCCGTTGTGAGTGTTCACGGGAACGCGTAGAGCAAACGCTCATTAGCTTAGGCCAATCGGAGATGGAACAATTGATTGAAGAAGAAGGCCAGGCTGAAGTGGTATGTCAATTCTGTAATGAAGCGTATGATTTCAATAAGGAACAACTCGAGACCATTCTGGAGCAAGCCAAGAACTGATTCTAGCGGGGACGGGATACGGAATGACAAGGCAAGAAAAAGGATTGTGGACGGCTGTAATTGTCTTGACGCTTGGTATGCTTGTGATGGGTTCGGTCATGGTGGTGCAGAGTCTCAGGACAGGTCGTGAAGAGGGTGAGCTACCCCATGATTCGGGTCAAGAGGAAGGTAGCGCTGTAGCCACCATTAATGGTGAGGTAATCACGGATAAGGAATGGACAGATGCCCTGAAGAAGCGCTATGGCAGTGAATTACTGCTTCAGATGCTTAACCGCAAAGCAGTATATGCCGAAGCCATTGCACGTAATCTAACAGTAACACCTAAAGAAATTGCGAAGGAACTTACCAATGCAATGGATGGATATGATTCGGAGCAGTCGTATTACGACGAGATGCAGTCTCAGCTCGGATTATCTAGGCAGGATCTTGAACTGGAGGCGGGGTATAGGCTTCTCCTGGAGAAGATTGCAACAATCAATATTCAGATTAAGGATTCAGATATCGAGCGTTACTGGAACGAGCATCAAGAAGATTACGTCTCCCCAGAGAAGTATGATCTGTCCATGATTGTGGTGAAGGATAAAAGAGAAGCGGATTCCTTATTAGAAGCTTTGGAAAACGGGGCAGACTTCGAGCAGACCGCACGCGTCGAATCAACCGACAGCTTCTCTCGTGATTTGGGTGGGAAACTAGGCTGGATTGAGCAGAATGATCCATTTCAACCCGAAGAAGTATTGAACCTTGCAGGTCAATTGGAGATTGGTGATATTGCAGGACCTGTAGATATTCAAGAAGGATATGCCATCATCAAATTGAACGATATTCAGGAACGTCAGGAGCAATCGGCAGAAGAGGCTCACGAAGAAATTCGGATGCAACTGGCATTAAGTCAAGCAGACCCTCTTCCCCAGGTGGAAGAAAGACTTCGAAACAAGTATGAAGCGGTGGTCGTTTCCGATATTCCGGCGTCATAATCTATGAATAGATCTTGCGAATTAACTTCATCGTGATAAAAGTACTCTGTCTACAGGCTTAAGGCCCAAGGCAGAGTATTTTTTTTAGTACTCATATTGACAATAGGGCGTAAGGTTGATAAGATGAAAATAATCAAATACCTACTCGTTTACTCGGAATAAAATAAAAACCAAAAAGAAACCTACGGAATCCCCATACTGTTAGAGAACGTAGCTGTCAGCATGGATGTTAACGGATTTCCGCAGTTCTTCTATAACAACCAGAGGCTGCTTCAGCCGTACATGTATAGGTAACCGCACCAAGTATTATTCATCCAACTAAGGAGGGCATTCATATGGCTAAAGTAGTAAATAACGTAACAGAACTCATCGGAGGTACTCCGCTTGTTCGTCTGAACCGTATCGTACCAGAAGGCAGTGCTGAAATATTCGTGAAGCTGGAGTATCAGAATCCAGGGTCAAGCGTTAAAGACCGTATTGCAGTTAGCATTGTAGAAGAAGCGGAAAAAGAAGGCAAGTTGAAACCAGGTGATACCATCATTGAAGCAACAAGTGGTAACACAGGAATCGGTCTCGCGATGGTCGCTGCAGCTAAAGGCTATAAGTCCGTTATTGTTATGCCTGAAACGATGAGCTTGGAGCGCCGCAACTTGCTTCGTGCTTATGGTGCTGAGCTTGTGCTCACGCCTGGAGCTGAAGGTATGAATGGTGCTGTCAAAAAAGCGGAAGAGCTCCTGAAGGAGAATCCGACCTATTTCATGGCTGAGCAATTTAAAAATAAAGCCAACGTGAAAATCCACCGTGAAACGACTGGCCCTGAGATTGTTGAAGCAATTCAATCTGTGGGTGGTACGTTGGATGCATTCGTTGCAGGGATTGGTACAGGCGGTACCATTACAGGAACAGGTGAAGTGCTGAAAGAAGCGTTCCCTTCTGTAAAAGTTATTGCTGTAGAGCCAGCGGCTTCACCAATTTTGGCTGGCGGTAAGCCAGGACCTCACAAAATTCAGGGGATCGGTGCCAACTTCATTCCTGAAATTTTGGATCAAGAAATCTATGATGAGATCATTCACATTGAGAATGACGATGCATTCGAAACAGCTCGCTTGGTAGCCAAAGAAGAAGGTATCCTGTCTGGTATCTCTTCTGGTGCAGCGATTCGTGCAGGTTTGCAAGTCGCTAAACAATTGGGTGAAGGCAAACGTGTAGTGGTTATTGTACCAAGTAACGGCGAACGTTATTTGAGCACACCGCTGTATAACTTCGAAGCTTAATTCTGTACTGAATATACATTCAATCCTCCTTGCCCATATGAAGGGTGAGGAGGATTTTTTGCTGAATGCTTTTAAAAGGAGCGGTGCTTTAGTATACTATCAGACAATAGAACTAGCGACAGATGGAGGGCGGTACACCGCAATGACACACGTGATGACAACATACGCCGACTGGACAGAGTGGGCCAAACAAGGCTGGACCATGCTGCCATATATGATGAAGTCGGATGATGAGCCGGATCATGGCGGTTTACCGTTAACCTGGGAAGAGGCTTGGCAGCAGGCTTCGCCTTATGCAATGGTGTTAGAGAATGGAAAGGGCGGAAGATACACATTTCTTGGACTACATCCCGTTTCCGTTATCTCTGGCAAAGGCAACGAAGCAATCATTTATGACCTCGAAAAAGGAGATACCACCACTGAGAACGGCAAGCCGCTTGATGTGTTGAAACGATGGTCAGCAGCGTACCGCGCTCCAAAGGTAGAAGGAGCACCCGATTTCGGGGGTGGCTGTGCTGGATATCTCAGCTATGATATAGCTCGATCTTTAGAGAGGTTGCCAACGATTGCTGAGGATAATCCAGAGCTACCGGACTACTGGTGGATGCGCTTTGAGGAAATCTGGGCGTATGATCATGAGCTACAGGCTTTGTTCTGTATGGTTCATATGGCAATGCCGGAAGATCGAAGTGAACAGGCGTTATCTAAGTTGTACGGTAAGGCAGAGCAACGTGCAGCCTTGATGCAAGACCGCTGGTTAAGCATATGGACAGCTGCCCAAGGTGAGCATCAATTGCAAGTATCAATGGAGCGGAAACAGCGATTATTTTTGTCACAGCAGGAAGACGTAACAGATCTGGAAACAGAAGGCTGGAAGACAGCATTTCCCCAGTACCAGTTCGAACAAGCCGTGCATCAGGTGCAGGAATATATCCGGCAGGGAGATGTATTTCAGGTGAACCTGTCATTACGACAGGAAAAGCAGCTGAGTACCAAGGCAGAGCATATCTATGAGTGGCTACGTCTCGTTAATCCATCTCCATATATGGGGATGTTACGCAGTCCTGAATTTCAACTGGTCAGTGGTTCTCCGGAGCTACTCGTTAAGGTGGACAATGGCAAAGTCAGCGCACGTCCCATAGCCGGTACTCGCAGACGTGGACGGGACGAGGCTGAGGATGAGCTGATGGCTTCCGAATTGCTGAACAGCGACAAGGAACGGGCTGAGCATATTATGCTGGTTGACCTGGAGCGCAATGATATAGGGAGAATTGCAGCCTATGGGTCGGTGCATGTTCCAGAGCTGATGACGATCGAGAAATACTCCCATGTGATGCATCTGGTATCCCAGGTTGAGGGGACGCTGGCAACGGGTTTATCTGCTTTTGATGTCATTGCGGCTACATTCCCAGGTGGGACGATTACTGGAGCGCCCAAGGTACGTACAATGGAGATTATTGAGGAGCTGGAGCCGGTACGTCGTGGGCCATACACAGGTTCGATCGGATGGATGGATTACAGTGGCAATATGGAATTGAACATCGTAATTCGTACACTGGCGATCAAAGACGACGTAGGGTACGTACAGGCAGGAGCAGGTATTGTTATTGATTCAGATCCATATCGTGAATATAAGGAATGCCGCAATAAGGCGAGAGCAATGATGAGAGCTGTGCAATATAGCGAGGAATCCATACAAGTAAAAAAGTCGCTAGAAATAACAACGGAATCTGTCTGAATTGGTTGTAAACAGAAAAATGAAGCAACCGTCACTGTGACGGATAAATAGGAGGAGCAGGCATATGATACTGGTTATCGATAATTACGATTCCTTCACGTACAACCTGGTTCAATATCTTGGTGAACTAGGTGAGACTGTGGAAGTACGTCGCAACGATGAAATTGATCTGGCAGGTATTGAAGCTCTGGCACCTGATCATATTCTGATCTCTCCAGGCCCTTGCTCGCCAACTGAAGCAGGGATCAGCTTGGCTGTTATTGATCACTTCAAGGGTAGCATTCCGATCTTTGGCGTATGTCTAGGACATCAATCCATTGGACAGGCCTTCGGTGGTAATGTGATTCGAGCAGATCGCATGATGCATGGTAAGACATCCGAGATGCATCATAATGGTACATCCGTCTTCGCTGGATTGCCGTCACCTTTTACAGCTACACGTTACCATTCCTTGATTGTTGAGCGCAGCAGCTTACCAGACTGTTTAGAGATCACAGCAGAAACTGCTGAAGGTGAGATCATGGGATTGCGTCATAAAGAGTATGCGATTGAAGGTGTTCAGTTCCATCCAGAATCGATTATTACAGATCACGGTCATCAGATGTTACGTAACTTCTTGTCCGGGCGGGTGACCGTATAACATGAACTATGCCGCGATCAACGGAGACGTAATCCATATGGCGGCAGCCGTGATTCCGGTAACGGATCACGGCTTTTTATATGGACTTGGTTTGTTCGAGACATTTCGGACGTATCGTGGTGTGCCGTTTCTGCTGGAGCAGCATTTAGAGCGGATGGCTACTGGATGCCACGAACTAGGTATTCCTTTTACGGTAACAACAGCACAGGTGACGGATTGGATTGAGCGTTTGTTACAAGCGAATGAGTTAGAAGATGCTTATGTGCGTTACACCATCTCGGCGGGTGAAGCTCCTCTTGGATTACCATCCGGAGATTATATTCAGCCCAATCATATCGTGCTGACTAAAGAGTTACCGTCCCTATCCTCCTCTCTCTATGAGCAGGGCAAAATGCTTCAATGTTTAACGACACCTCGCAATACGCCGGAGGGGCATGTACGCTTCAAGTCGTTACATTATATGAACAGCATTCTTGCCAAACGGGAGTTGAATGGATATGGGGCACCAGCCCAGGGTGCAGAAGGACTGCAATTAACACGTAGCGGCTATGTGGCAGAGGGAATTGTAAGCAACGTATTTTGGGTGATGCAGGGTGTGTTGTATACACCAGCGATTGAGACTGGTATTTTACCAGGCATCACCCGTGCTGTTGTATTGGAGTTAGCATTACAGCAAGGTATTCCTTGTAAAGAGGGGTTATTTCGCTGGGATGAGCTGCTGCATGCAGACGAGGCTTTCCTGACAGGGTCGGTAACAGAGCTTGTCCCTGTCACGACTTTGCGTGATCAACATGGAACGGAAACAATCATTAGCAACGGACAAATAGGCCCAGTTACATCCTTACTTCTGGGTATGTATCGAGAGAAAGCGGGGTATACTTCATGACACTTACGCCGGTTATATATGAACGAACATATTCCTTTGGCCCAGCGGAATTAAAACTTGGAGACCGGACATTAATTATGGGCATCTTGAACGTCACGCCTGATTCATTCTCCGATGGCGGGCGTTACAATCATGTTGATCTAGCTGTGGCTCATGCCATACAGATGATAGAGGACGGCGCTGATCTAATTGATATCGGTGGAGAATCCACGAGACCAGGCTCACAGGTTGTGAATTTCGAGGAGGAATTAAGCCGGATTATTCCGGTAATTAAAGCACTGCATCAGCAAGCCCCACATATTCCAATATCGGTGGATACCTACAAGGCGGATGTAGCTCGGCAGGCTATTCTGGCTGGGGCACATATCATCAATGATGTGTGGGGAGCCAAAGCCGACCCGGCTATGGCACAAACAGCGGCAGAACTTGGTTGCCCTCTGATGTTGATGCACAATCGACAAGAACGAGACTACTCTAATTATTTACAGGATGTTGTGCAGGATATCGAGGAAAGTGTACAGATTGCCCTGAAGGCAGGTGTACATCAGGATCAGATTATCATTGATCCGGGAATCGGCTTCGTAAAGGATTTGAAGGAGAATCTCACCTTGATGTCTTCATTAGCTATGCTGAACGAGCTAGGTTATCCTGTTCTACTGGCAACCTCACGTAAGAGGTTCATCCAGAACACCTTGGGGGTTCAGGCCGATGATGCAGTAGAGGGCACAGCTGCAACTGTAGCTTTTGGCATTGCACAAGGCTGTCAGATGGTACGTGTCCATGATGTAAAATCAATTCGTCGAACGGTAGACATGTGTGATGCCATGTTATATGCGTCTCCTGGTTTGCGAAGAAATTAAATTGGCTGTGTAGCAAAGAGAGCGTGTTTTTTATTATATAAGGATAGGCGGTCATATAATGGATAGAATGGTACTACACCGGATGGAGTATTACGGATATCACGGGGTATTTGAGGAAGAGCGGAAGCTCGGACAGCGTTATTATATTGATCTGGATATTGATATGGACTTGGGTGAGGCTGGACGTAATGATGACTTAACCAAAACAATTAATTATGCAGAGATTCATGAACTAGTGAAGCATATTGTCGAGAATACTTCATTCCAGTTAATTGAAGCTTTAGGTGAGCATATTGCATCTTCTTTACTAGACACTTATACTATTATCAATGCATTGACAGTCAAAGTGACGAAGCCACATCCACCATTTGATATTCATTTTGGGGGCGTAACGGTAGAGCTTCGCCGCACAAGAAAGTGAGAACCGATCATGATTGCACATTCGACCTCTGATTCTTCAGAGGCTTATATTGCTTTAGGGGCCAATTTGGGCGACCGAGAGCAGACATTGCTTGAAGCGTTAACGCTCCTGGATGCCCATCCGCATATATCTATACTGCGCTGTTCTGCGCTCTATGAGACGGATCCTGTCGGGTATGTAGATCAGCCTGCGTTTCTAAATATGGCTATAGCTGTAACGACACAATTAACACCGGAGCAATTGCTCACGGAATTATTAGATGTTGAGAACCGGCTTGGACGTGTTCGTGATATTCGTTGGGGTCCTCGTACCGTTGATCTGGATTTGCTCTGGGTCGCTGGAGAGACGCGGGAGACCGAAGTACTTCAACTGCCTCACCCGCGCATGGGTGAACGTGCATTTGTGTTAGTTCCGTTGTCAGACGTTGTCATGAAGAATGAGCCTTCGGGCTTGTATGACTTTGTACATGCATCGTTGTCTGTTCTCGATGGAAAGGATGGAATACAGCTTTGGAAAACGTGCAATTGGCCAATCGAATCCGGGCATTCCGGAAGCTGAAAGGTTTGACACAACAAGAGCTTGCTTCGAAGACGCGCATCTCACTGGCGACGCTCGGAACCATTGAACGTGGCAATCGCAAAGTATCCGAACAGGAGCTGAATCGGATTGCAGAGATGCTGGGGATTAGTGTATCGGAGATTAGAGGCGAGTAAGTCATCACGACATGTGCTCTTGAGGGCATAGCCATATAAAATATCTTAATAATCGTTGATTTTATATAGCACTGTTGATTCGTATAGATTAATCATGATTAAACACCATGTGTACGAAATACGAAATACAACTTGAATACAAATAACTGGAACATTACGGGGACTCAAGTGAGAGTCCTACGGTTTGATGAGGAGTGTAACGACTAACATGCTGAAAATTGGTGGCATTGAAATGAAAAACCAGGTCGTACTTGCACCGATGGCTGGTGTATGTAATCCGGCTTTTCGTTTGATCGCGAAGGAATTCGGAACAGGCCTCGTATGTGCGGAGATGGTGAGTGGTAAGGCCATCGTGCATGGCAATCAGCGTACACGTGAGATGCTGTTTGTTGATGAACGTGAGAAACCACTAAGCCTGCAAATCTTTGGAGGCGATCGCGATTCACTTATCGAAGCAGCCAAAATCGTAGACAAAGAAACGAATGCAGACATTATCGACATTAACATGGGCTGTCCTGTACCTAAAGTGACGAAATGTGATGCAGGTGCAAGATGGTTGCTTGATCCAAATAAGATCTACGAAATGGTCTCCGCTGTCGTGGATACTGTTGAGAAGCCGGTAACGGTTAAGATGAGGATCGGCTGGGATAGCGAACATATCTTTGCGGTTGAGAATGCACTTGCGATTGAACGTGCTGGCGGTCAAGCGGTAAGTGTGCACGGAAGAACACGGGAGCAGCTCTATACAGGTACGGCAGATTGGTCACACATTAAGGATGTAAAAGAGGCTGTCTCGATCCCGGTAATTGGGAACGGCGATGTATCTTCACCGGAGGATGCCCGCCGTATGTTAGATGAAACGGGATGTGACGGCGTGATGATTGGTCGTGCTGCCTTGGGGAATCCATGGATGTTATACCGTACAATTCAATACTTAAGCACAGGCGAATTACTCCCTGATCCGAATGGTGAGGAGAAGATTCGTGTTGCAATTCTGCATATGGATCGCCTGATCGCATTGAAGAATGAGACGGTTGCTGTACGTGAGATGCGTAAACATCTAGCTTGGTATCTGAAAGGACTGAAGGGTTCTGCTAGGATCAAAGATATCATTATGGAAGGTACCAAACGTGATGAGATGGTGCAAATTTTGGAGGATTTTGTAGGTAGACTGAAGTTGGAGGGTAACCTAGAAACGGAACCCGTTGCAGCAGGCAATGCATCCTAAACTCGGATTGTAAAACGTTTACAGATATAAGGGGCGTAACATTGACTTTTCGAGACCGTTCCCCTATAATTTCACAGTATAAATTCGCCATGTGCGTCATAAGGTTAGTGCATCAGGAGGACGTTCTGTTTCTCCGGAGAACTTCATATAGTTTCTAAGATGTATGTGGGCGGAGCTCTGTGAACAAACGGCATGGATTCCGTTGCCATGCAATCAAATTATTCCCATGACAGGAGAATCGGTTGAGATGAGCGATAAGGAAGTTATCCTTACACCAGAAGGACTCAAGAAGCTAGAAGAAGAACTGGAAACACTAAAATCAGTGAAGCGCCGTGAAGTGGCTGAACGGATCAAAGTAGCCATCGGTTATGGAGATATCAGTGAAAACTCCGAATATGAAGATGCTAAGAATGAACAGGCTTTTATTGAAGGTCGTATCATTACATTGGAGAAATTGCTGCGTAACGCTCGAATCATTAACAGCGACGAGATCGACACAGATGCTGTAAGTATCGGTGCAACCGTTACTGTAGAAGATCTCGAGTTCGGTGATATCACAGAATATACTATTGTAGGAACGGCGGAATCTAATCCGCTTCAGAACAAAATTTCGAACGAAAGCCCTGTGGGTAAAGCCATTTTGGGCAAGAAAAAGGGTACAGTTGTTGATGTGAGTGTACCTGCTGGCGTAATTCAATATAAAATTGTAGATATTAAAAAGTAATCATAGCAATGAAGCAGTAGGACACGAAAGACAAAAGCTTCCTTAGGGAAGCTTTTTCATCATATGAGGGTGACACCTCTGAGAATGTCTGCAATGTAAATAAGGAGATGAATACAGATCATGACGGATGAAGTCTTGAATCAGGAAACCGAACTTAGCGAGCTTTTGCAAATTCGCCGCGACAAATTGGACGAGCTCCGCAAATTGGGAATTGATCCTTTTGGCCAAAAATACGTGCGTACCGAAGAAGCCGGTTCTATTTTGAAGAAGTATGAAGAACTGACTAAGGAAGAGCTGGAAGAGAAGCAGATCGAAGTCAGTATTGCCGGACGGATTATGGCGAAGCGGGGAATGGGTAAGGCAAGCTTTGCGCATATTCAGGACCTGAGCGGCAGAATCCAGATCTATGTTCGTCAGGATACCGTGGCAGAGGACAAATACGCGGCATTCAGCCTGCTGGATCTAGGAGATATTGTTGGAGTTAGTGGTGTGATCTTCAAAACGAAAACGGGCGAAACTTCCGTTAAAGTGAAAGATCTAGAAGTGCTCTCCAAATCCCTCTATCCGCTACCGGACAAATTCCATGGTCTTACTGATGTAGAGCTGCGTTATCGTCAGCGCTATGTTGACCTGATTATGAGCCCGGATGTGCAACAGACGTTTATTTTGCGTTCCAAAATCATTCAGTCTATGCGTCGTTATTTGGATTCTCTGGGATACCTGGAAGTGGAAACACCGACCTTGCATACGATCGCAGGTGGTGCAGCGGCACGTCCATTCATCACGCATCACAATGCGCTGGATATGGAACTGTACATGCGGATCGCAATTGAGCTTCACTTGAAACGCCTGATTGTTGGCGGATTGGAGAAAGTCTATGAGATCGGCCGTGTATACCGGAACGAAGGGATGTCAACACGTCACAATCCAGAATTCACGATGATTGAATTGTATGAAGCATATGCTGACTACAAAGATATCATGCATTTGACAGAGAATCTGGTTGCACATATTGCTCAGGAAGTATTGGGTACGCAAGTAATCCAGTATGGAGAGCATGAAGTGAATCTTAAGCCAGAATGGCGCCGGGTTACGATGGTAGATGCGGTTAAAGAAGTCGTTGGTGTAGACTTCTCCGTGCATATGACGGATGAGGAAGCACACAGCTTGGCGAAGGAGCATAACGTTCCGGTTGAGAAGCATATGACATTTGGCCATATTCTGAATGCGTTCTTCGAGCAATTTGTAGAAGAAACGTTGATTCAGCCAACTTTCATTATGGGACACCCGCTTGAAATTTCACCACTGGCGAAGAAAAGCGATGTAGATCCACGCTTCACGGATCGCTTCGAGTTATTCATCGTTGGACGTGAGCATGCGAATGCCTTCACTGAGTTGAATGATCCAATTGATCAGCGTCAGCGTTTTGAAGCACAGATGCTTGAGAAGGAACACGGGAATGATGAGGCACATGAGATGGATGATGACTTCATTCGTGCGCTCGAATATGGTATGCCACCGACAGGTGGACTGGGCATCGGGATTGACCGATTGATCATGTTGCTCACAAACTCACCATCCATTCGGGATGTACTGCTCTTCCCTCATATGCGTCCACGTACACAAGATTAATAAGGAACGTGCTATGCGTTCATAATAGAAGAGGAACCTGCCGTTCAGTTTAAGCTGAGGCAAGTTCCTCTTTAGGTTTACATAGAAGGATCGTTAGAGCAAAGGAAACATCATGGAATGATAATTTCTTCTTGGGCTTCATATGAAGATGAAGCTAGCTCTACCAGGACTTTTACCGCTCACCATGCTTGTATTTTGTTAAAAGAGGTGCCCTTCATGAAGTTCAGGCTTCACTTCCCTAAATTTCTATCCCCTCCGTTGATTCTGGTTGGTGGTTTTATACTTATCATCTCCATCGGTACAATTTTGCTAATGCTTCCAATCTCTAATCAAAGTGGCGAGCACCTGGCATTTATTGATGCGCTGTTTACGGCTACCTCTGCGGCATGTGTGACCGGACTGGTTGTTGTAGATGTTGGGACAACCTTCAATTTATTTGGTCAGATTATTATCATGGTGCTCATGCAACTCGGTGGACTTGGATTTATGACCATTGCCACGTTGTTTGCGTTGGTTATGGGTAAGCGAATCTCACTTCGGGATAGGTTACTGCTCAAAGAGGCCATTAACGCGGATAGTATGGAGGGTATTGTACGTATCATCCGTAAGGTGCTGATTTTCTCTTTTACCATCGAGGGAGTAGCGGCAATTATACTGGCGTTACGCTGGGCAACAGAGATGCCTGTTATGCAGGCTGCATACTATGGAGTGTTTCATTCTGTCTCCTTGTTTAATAATGGTGGGTTCGACCTATTCGGTAACAGCTTTCAGTATTACAGAGGCGACTGGTTGTTCAACCTAACAGCCTCTATCCTTGTCATCTCGGGTGGCCTCGGCTTTGTGGTTTTGAATGATCTATTCGAATATCGCAAACGCCGCCGTTTGTCGCTACAATCTAAGCTGGTGCTATCCGTATCGGGTGCACTGATTGGGATCGGAGCGATTGTCCTATTTATCTTTGAATTCACCAATGGACATACGTTGGCACCGCTGAGTTGGAGTGAGAAGATATATGCGGCCATATTTCAATCGGTTTCGACCCGCTCTTCAGGTACGAGTACCATTGATATTACGGAGATGAGACAGGCGACGCAGTTCTTTTTCATTCTATTAATGTTTATTGGGGCTTCACCGGGATCGACGGGTGGTGGAATCAAAACGACAACATTTTTAATTATGATCGGCGCCGTATATGCCATGATTCGTGGGAATAAAGATATTGTGTTCTTCCGTCAACGTGTTCCGAAGGAACTGCTTATGCGGGCATTGACCATTATTATGGTTTCCTTAATCATCTTCATGGTCGTTGTCATGCTGTTATTGACGACAGAGGATGCGCCGTTTCTCGCACTTATGTTTGAGGCTGCCTCGGCAATTGGAACGGTTGGACTTTCGGTGGGTGTTACTCATGAGTTAACCGATTGGGGCAAAATTATTATTACATTTACGATGTTTGTTGGCCGTATTGGGCCGTTAACGATTGCTTATGCGCTTCGTCCGCGCAAAGAGAAGACATTGTATCGTCATCCAGA
Source organism: Paenibacillus tundrae (assembly GCF_030812775.1). Classification (GTDB taxonomy): domain Bacteria; phylum Bacillota; class Bacilli; order Paenibacillales; family Paenibacillaceae; genus Paenibacillus; species Paenibacillus tundrae_A. The sequence goes on along the minus strand of NZ_JAUSTI010000023.1, from coordinate 1,665 downwards.
AGGACGGATCATTATCGGATAAGGAAAGAAACCGTCAGACAAGTGGTGTAGCCGTTGTTAGAGATAACAGGGCATTTAACCAATGTCTGACGGTTTTTTTTGGAATTTACATCGCATAACGTATATAGTCACGACTCCTGTGAATCGCATAAAGAGGCAAGATGTAATGTGAGGATGTCATCCATAACCTTCGCATTCATCGATTCAGGTCTGAGGATGGCGTGAATGGCTAATCCATCGACTAGTGCATACAATCGTTCGATCTCAAGTTCTACGTTTAGGTTGGGACTTGTTAACCCATGCGCCATCAGATGAGTGATAACATAAGCAGCCATCCGCCGGAGTTCGTTATAGACCTTATCCGCAAGCGACTTGAGCGCCGGATCTGTTTTGGATTTTACAGTAAAAGCGAACCATACCTCCATCTCTGCAAACTTCTCGTCTGTATTAGGCAAGAGTTCTAATAATATCTTCTTCATATCCTCCAGTGGAGAACCTGTGAGTGGCATCTGATGATATCGTTGCCTAACTCGTTCAGATACCAGATTCATAGCATATAGGAGCAAATCGGATTGCGTAGAGAAATAATGACGCATTGAACCTGTAGATAGGTTAGCTTCTTTTGCAATATTACGAACAGAGGTGTGCTCCATACCATCCCTTCGTATGACGCGCCATGCCGCTTCCGCAACAAGTAGGCGTTGTTTATCGTGATCAACTATTTTAGGCATGTTCTAATTATATCATTGTTGCTTATTATAATACAATCGTGTTAAATTGTTTTTAGTACACAAGTGTTAAAAAAGAAAGGGGTAAGAATTTGATTGGTTATTTTATTATAGGGTGTGAGATTGCCTTCTGGTTGTTTGTGGCTGCGGGATTGAGTGTGCGATATCTACTTGGGATGAAAAGAACGGGAATTGCTCTTCTCATGGCAACACCTATTGTGGATGTATTGTTATTGGTGGCGACGGTCATGGATCTTCAACGTGGAGCAACTGCGAGTGCGATTCATGGTATAGCGGCGATCTATATAGGTGTGAGTATAGTCTATGGTCATCGCATGATTGCTTGGGCGGATCGGTACTTTCTCTATTGGTTCAAAGGCGGGGATAATCCCCGAGGTCAGAAGGTCTATGGCAGGGAGCATGCCAATCGTGAGATCCAAGGATGGTTCAGGCATCTAGCTGCTTGGTGTATTGGCTGTTTGTTTCTATATATCATGGTTCTGTGGATTGGTGATGCAGAGCGGACAGAAGCATTCACAGGCCTTATTAGAATTTGGGGAATGATATTAGGAATCGATTTTATTATTAGCTTCAGCTATACGTTATGGCCACGAAAGATCCCCCTTGAGAAAATGAAGTAACATTGTTAGTGTGATTTAAAGACCTATAGAGAGGTTCGATAAGAGTTTAACCTTATACATGACATCTTCGAACCTCAATCACTCATAGAGCTAACTTTGGAGAACTATTGATGTATATTCCTGAGTATAGGGCGGGAAGTATAATATCTGTGTTTGTTGAGGAAGTTTAGTGTGGTTACATCTTATTTTAAACTTTTCTATAAAAAAAGCTTGCGTTCTAAATCTGTACATGGTATATTCTAATTCCGGCCAAGAAAACACGAGAAACACGGTGCGGCAAGCAAACAACATAAGCT
>NZ_JAUSTI010000022.1 GCF_030812775.1 Paenibacillus tundrae | reverse complement strand
CACACGTACCCATCCCGAACACGACCGTTAAGCCCTCTAGCGCCGATGGTACTTGGACCGCAGGGTCCTGGGAGAGTAGGACGCCGCCAAGCGAACTCTTTCATCATACATAGAAACAGGCTCTGCATGTGGATTTGTACGATGAATTGCATTTGCTCATGCAAATGCATAACATTCCCTGATAGCTCAGTTGGTAGAGCACTCGACTGTTAATCGAGTTGTCACAGGTTCGAGCCCTGTTCGGGGAGCCATTTGCTCTCATAGCTCAGTAGGTAGAGTGCATCCATGGTAAGGATGAGGTCACCGGTTCGATCCCGGTTGAGAGCTTTGGTAAGTGAGGCCCGTTGGTCAAGGGGTTAAGACACCTCCCTTTCACGGAGGTAACAGGGGTTCGAATCCCCTACGGGTCATATAGATGGAGGCTTAGCTCAGCTGGGAGAGCATCTGCCTTACAAGCAGAGGGTCGGGGGTTCGATCCCCTCAGCCTCCACCATTTAGTTATTGGGGATTAGCCAAGCGGTAAGGCAACGGACTTTGACTCCGTCATGCATAGGTTCAAATCCTATATCCCCAGCCATTTTATTATGAGTCATTAGCTCAGTTGGTAGAGCACCTGACTTTTAATCAGGGTGTCGAAGGTTCGAGCCCTTCATGACTCACCATTATATGCGCGTGTGGCGGAATTGGCAGACGCACTAGACTTAGGATCTAGCGTCTTTGACGTGGGGGTTCAAGTCCCTCCACGCGCATCCTTTATTTGCGGAAGTGGCTCAGCGGTAGAGCATCGCCTTGCCAAGGCGAGGGTCGCGGGTTCGATTCCCGTCTTCCGCTCCATATTTGCGCCCTTAGCTCAGCTGGATAGAGCGTTTGACTACGAATCAAAAGGCCGGGAGTTCGAATCTCTCAGGGCGCGCCATTATTTTTTTTGAATATCGGGATGTAGCTCAGCTTGGTAGAGCACCTGGTTTGGGACCAGGGGGTCGCATGTTCAAATCGTGTCATCCCGATTTATGGTATGCGGGTGTAGTTCAATGGTAGAACTTTAGCCTTCCAAGCTAATAGCGTGGGTTCGATTCCCATCACCCGCTTAAATATGAAAGAAAAGTCCTGCATCTGCAGGGCTTTTTTTGTTCTAGTTTTAATTATTTATTGAGTATTATTAAGGCTCTGAAGTTTTTGGTTTTTTGAACTTCGACTTATGTATATCCTCGTCTTTGAATCCAAGTTAGTTATAACAGACAGAAGCCCTCTCTTATTAAAGAAAGGGCTTCTGTTACACTCATCTCATTTAAGTGGATGCAGCAGTCATTACACTTCGAGCATACGCTCATGAAGATGAATGGTCTAGACAATGTATAACGTTACCACAGTATTGAGCCGTTTATTTTAACGGTGGTCGTGATCAGTTGCTCTTTTACGCATGCCTGCCAACCCTAGAAGTCCAAGCAGACCAAGCCAGCCCCAATCCATTCCTCTGTCACGGTCTGTTGTTGCAGCATTTGTACGAATGCTGTTGGTACGATAATCACCATTGCCAACGTTGTTAGCATTAGGATTCGTGTAATTGTTGTTTCTGTAGTTGCTGTTCTCATACTCTGTAGTCTGCTTAGTGCTGTGGTTCATGTTGTTTGTTGCTGTGTGTGCAGACGCAGATCCCGCAAGTGACACCGCTAGTGCAACAGAAGCAACGATTGTGCATACCTTTTTCATGATAATGAATCCTCCCTTCAGTTATGTGCTGCGAGTTTAATATCCCCAAAGGAAGCCCTGTATTATGTAGGATTTTCACACGTTAATAAAAACCATTTTTTGTGGAGAATTTGGTTAAGTTAAGATAGTACCTGTTAGATCACGTATTTATTTGATTAGGAGCTGTTTGTTCCAAATAATGCTTGTAGGTGCTCCCGTGGCGTAATAAACAGAAAGGAAAGTTAAAAAAAATCTAGAATTTATTGCGTCACTGTGATAAAGTATACAAAAGCTTGCTTTGCCGGTCATGTTTCTTTGTGCAGCATCTTGCTTATACAATACAATAGTAGTGTTTTGATACTTTTCGTATGTACCCATATTCACATCATCTAGACTGTATATTTATGAATTTTAAAGTATAGGTATAAGTTTTGAATGGTATGAATAGTACGTGAAAAAGGTATCATGCAACAGCTATTGTCCATTAATTGAAGCAGAACAAGGAAATGCATAATAAAGCGTGTTTTTATGATCAAAATCGGGGTTAATCCCCATTTTTACTAGTAGAAAAATAAAGATTTTCGTACCATTTTATTGTATGATGTTATGAAGGTGTCAAATTTTCGTGTACGAATGCGAACGATCAGATGGGAGGATAAGCATGACTGAAACTATGGTAACCGCCAGCAAAAGCCAATCGAACAATCTGCTTCGGAGAGACGTGCGGTTCCTGGGTAACATACTCGGAGAAGTTCTAGTCCACCAAGGGGGCACTGAACTTCTCGATATCGTTGAGAAGATTCGGGAAACGAGCAAATCGTTACGTGCAGAATTTTTGCCAGAACTGTATACAGAGTTCAAAACGATGATCCAGGAATTAGACTCGGAGAATCGCCACCAGGTTATTCGAGCTTTTGCAATTTATTTTCAATTAGTTAACATTGCTGAACAAAACCATCGGATCCGGCGTAAAAGGGATTATGAACGCTCAGCAGGAGATACTGTACAGCCAGGATCCATTGAGAAAGCCGTACAGGATCTAAAAGAACGTGGGTTGTCTCATAAGGAAGTAGAAGAGATTCTAGATGAATTGTCACTAGAACTGGTGATGACTGCTCATCCAACTGAGGCAATGCGCCGAGTGATTCTGGACATCCACAAACGGATATCAGAAGATGTCATGCTTCTTGATAATCCTACGCTAACGTTGCGTGAACGTGAGCAGTTGCGGGAGAAGCTGTTGAATGAGGTTATTACCCTCTGGCAAACAGACGAACTCCGTGACCGCAAACCGACTGTACTGGATGAAGTACGGAACGGGATGTATTACTTTCATGAAACGTTGTTCCACGTACTTCCGGACGTATATCAGGAGCTTGAACGCTGCCTGAATAAATTTTACCCTGACCATGACTGGCATGTGCCGACGTATTTGCGCTTCGGTTCCTGGATTGGTGGAGACCGGGACGGAAATCCTTCGGTAACTTCAGAGGTAACATGGCAAACGCTACTGATGCAGCGCAAGCTCGCTTTGCGTGAGTATCAGCGGATTATGATTGAATTGATGGGACATCTCAGCTTCAGCACCAATATTATTCATGTTTCCGATGAGCTGGTGCAGTCGATCGAGCAAGATCGCAACTGTGTCACATTGAAGAAAGTGGATATATGGCGCAATGAGAAAGAGCCTTATCGTATCAAACTTGCCTATATGATTGCTAAATTAAATAATGTGCTTGATGAAAATAAAGAAGGGCAGCCAGATCGCTATAGTGGGGCTCAGGATCTAATTGATGATCTAATGATTATTGATCGCAGCCTGCGTCATCACTTCGCAGATTATGTGGCAGACACAACGATTCGCAAAATGATTCGCCAAGTTGAGTTGTTCGGTTTCCACACGGCTGCACTTGATGTACGTCAACATAGCAAAGAGCATGAAAATGCGATGTCAGAAATTTTGGCTAAAATGAACATTGTAGAAGATTATGCTCGCCTCACAGAGGATGGGAAAATCGATTTGCTTGCTCGATTGCTGGAAGATCCACGGCCACTGACTTCCCCTTATCACCAATACAGTGAGGGAACGAAGGAATGTCTGGATGTCTTCCGTACAATTAAACGGGCTCAAAACGAATACGGTGCAAACTGTATCACAAGTTACCTCATCAGTATGACGCAAGGTGCAAGTGATCTTCTCGAGGTAATGGTATTCGCAAAAGAAGTAGGCTTGTTCCGTAAAGGGCCAAATGGAGAAATCGAATCTACGCTTCAGGCAGTTCCTTTGTTTGAAACAATCGATGACCTTCACGCTGCTTCCGAGATCATGCAGAAGTTGTTCAATCTTCCGGTATACCGCGCAAGCGTAAGCGCCCGAAATGAACTGCATGAGATCATGCTTGGATACTCAGACAGTAATAAGGATGGCGGAGTAGTTACTGCGAACTGGGAGTTGCGCGTTGCAATGAACGCGATTACGGCAGTAGGTAACGAACACGGCGTCAAACTGAAATTCTTCCACGGACGTGGAGGTGCTCTAGGACGTGGAGGTATGCCACTCAACCGTAGTATCTTGGCTCAACCACCACACACCATTGGGGGCGGCATTAAGATCACGGAGCAGGGCGAGGTTATCTCGTCACGTTACTCCCTGCAAGGGATTGCATACCGCAGTTTAGAACAGGCGACTTCGGCACTGATTACGGCTGCACTCAACGGTTTGGAGCCACAAGAATCGGTATCTGAACAGCAGTGGGATAACATCATTAGAGAGATCTCTGAAGTGTCACTGACGAAATATCAAGATCTTATTTTCCGTGATCCAGATTTCTTCAGCTTCTTCAAGGAATCAACACCATTACCTGAGGTGGGTGAGCTTAACATTGGTTCTCGTCCATCCAAACGGAAAAATAGCGATAAATTTGAGGATCTTAGAGCAATCCCTTGGGTATTCGCTTGGACTCAAAGTCGTTATTTGCTCCCGGCATGGTATGCGGCAGGAACGGGACTACAAAGTTTCTATCAGGATAAAGAGGAAAACCTTGCTGTTCTGAAAGAAATGTATGCAAACTTCCCATTCTTCCGTACATTGATTGATACGGTTCAAATGGCGGTTGCCAAAGCAGACCTTGTTATTGCCAAGGAATACTCTGCGATGACATCCAACAAAGAAGCACGGGATCGCATCTATGGCCAGATCGAGACAGAGTTTAAGCTGACGAAAGAGCTTATCTTGAAGATTACGGGTGAGACTGAGATTCTGAATGACGTACCAGTTATCCAAGAATCCATTAGGCTACGTAACCCATATGTGGACCCATTGTCCTATATGCAAGTACAGCTCCTAAGTGAACTGAGAGATATGCGTGAGCGTGGCGAAGATGACACAGAGTTGCTTCGTGAAGTGTTGCTTACCATTAATGGTATTGCTGCAGGTCTCCGGAACACAGGCTGATATAGCAAGTTAGAGTATCATTTTGGAATGAGCTATTCATTCAAAACTGCGTATGTATGTACAGTAAAATAAAGCATTCTCTCTTCAGTTTCAGCGAGAGATAAGACGGGACTCCAAATGGAGTTCCCGTTTTTACTGTTTTTGGCCGATATTTTGTGGCACAGTCTTGATTTTTGACCAAAGTTGATTTACGATTTGATTGGTGAATCACAAGTGTGGACGGGTATCAGAAGGCGGAAGACCCATCAGCATGTCTGGGGGAATTAGAGGTGGACAATTTAGAGAACAGGCTATTAAAGCTGGTGCTTAAGGGTGATCAGCGAGCCTTTGCAGAGATCGCTGAATTATATAAGGACAAACTGTTTCATTTGGCATACCGGATGCTGAACAACCGTCATGAGGCTGAAGACGTTGTACAGGAGACGTTTTTGCGTGTGTTTCGAAATATGGAAAAATATGATCCGAATCAGAAGTTTTCCACCTGGATCTACCGGATCGCGACGAACTTGTGTATCGACCGGCTGCGTAGGAAGAAGCCTTCTTACTCCTTGGATGCGGAGCTGAATGATCAGGAAGGATCTGACGGTTATGCGATGCTCCCAAGTGATGATCGTACTCCTGAGAGCGAAGCGCTATTGTCAGAAACGCAAACACTCATTCGTGAGGCCATTGACAGTTTACCCGCCAAATATAAATCAGTGATGATTTTAAGATATTTACAGGACTTGTCGTTACAGGAAATCAGTGATGTCACGGGCATGCCCGTAACAACGATCAAAACACGTGTACACCGTGGTCGTGATTTTTTACGCAAAAAACTAGAATATAAGCTGTAATGGCTCATTTCAAATTTTGGGCGAAATTATTTGAAACATATCCGAAACGGATGCGTATGTAATGTATGCAAGTCTTATGTATGCTTTTTTACAGATGCAAGGACTAAGTGATTGAAGAAAGGATTGGCTCTCATATGGATTGCAACTCGGCCGTCTCTTTAATGCATGAATGTTTGGATGAGTCGTTGTCCCCGGCACAGAAGATTGAACTGAAAGGTCATCTTGTAACGTGTCCGGAGTGTCGCATGCGGTTTAAAGAGTTAGAACAGACGGAAATGCTCCTTTTTGCCATGAAACATTATTCACCGTCTGCCTCGGATGAGCTGACCAATCGAATTATGAACGCTCTGCCCCAGCCCAAGAAACAGCAGTTTTGGCTCAAATGGGTCAAAGGACATCCCGCGCTGACGGCGGCAGCCTTCTTTTTGGTCGTGATGCTCTTTAGTGCTTGGAGTTTCTGGGATCAGAATAACGAAATGGTCGTTAAAGGGAATAATCTGGATCAGATCGTCATTGAAGGAAACACGGTTATTATTCCGGAAGGCAAGTCAATTGCGGGCGATCTTACTATAGAGAATGGAACCGCCCAGGTATACGGTGACGTAGACGGCAATTTGACGATCATCGACGGACAATTGTTTCAGGCATCAACAGCGCATATCTCTGGTCAGGTAAAAAGTATCGATCAGGCGCTAGATTGGTTCTGGTACAAAATAACCAATATGGTGAACGAAGTAGCTTACCGCTAGAACAGGGTGAATTCTTCAATGGTAAATACCAAGCAGGGTACCTCAAGATTGCATGGGGTACTCTTTTTTTATATGAATGAACTGTTACTGGTTGAATTTACATGGTTTATGTAAAGTTTGTGACCCCGTAACTTGCAACCTGAACGTGAACGTTATAACCTAGATACTAAAGAGAACATACTACTACATATAGATAAGCACTTGCATAAATCCTAAGAACGCCTCTCCATTAGCCAGAGCTAGATCTGGTATGTGCATTCAACTAAGCGTTAGTGGAATTAGTGCACTTCTGACAAGTCACTTCAATACTTGGAGCGAACGGACGGAATATTGCAAAGTGCAGAGATAAAGGATTACTTAAAATCCTAATGGGTTAATATGAGATCAGGGTTTTACTCATCAATGGGGATAGCGGGGGCTGGCTTATGAATTATTTTGCTGACTTAACGTGGAAAGAGTCCATTAAGGACGTTATCGATATATTGATTGTTACCTATATTATGTACAAACTGATTCTGCTTGTACGGGGTACGCGTGCGGTTCAGCTTCTCAAAGGGATTCTATTCCTTGTGCTGATCTGGGCTCTAAGCACGTGGCTGAACCTGTATACACTCAAGTGGTTGATGAACCAGATGTTTACGTTTGGTGTCGTTGCGGTGTTTATTATCTTCCAACCGGAGCTTCGTCGTGGTCTGGAGCAATTGGGACGAGGTAAGCTATTTGGACGTTCAGCGGCAGCAAGTGATGAAGAATTAACCGTGTTAATCGGTGAGATTATTAAGTCTGTCAATTATTTGTCACGACGTAAAATTGGTGCACTTGTTGTATTTGAACGGGAAACCGGTCTCAATGATTACACCGAATCAGGTATCCAGATGCAATCTCTCGTCAGCTCGGAGCTGATGATTAATATCTTTATTCCAAATACACCATTACATGATGGTGCGGTCATTATTCAGGGTAAACAGATCTCCGCGGCAGCCTGCTATTTGCCTTTATCCGAGAATCCGTTTATCAGCAAAGAACTGGGTACACGTCACCGTGCAGCGATCGGTATTACCGAAGTTGCAGATGCCGTATGTTTGGTTGTCTCTGAGGAGACTGGCCAAGTATCGCTGGCAATGAATGGACAAGTGGTGCGTGACATCAAGGAAGAATCACTCATTGCGAAACTGTATGAGGAGCTGCGCCCCACATCCAATCTGAATAAAAAGAATAGCTGGACTACCTTCTGGAAACGGAAGGGGGGACGTAACAATGGATAAATGGTTCAATAACAATAACTTTGCGAAAATTCTTGCCCTAGCGGTCAGTTTACTGCTCTGGTTCATGATTCATCTCGACGAGGTTCCAACTACGCCGACTATTGCAACAGGGTCAACAAGTCGTATTGTGGAGCGTACAGTGCCTGTCCAGCCTTATGGACTAGACAGCAATTCGTATGTACTTACATCCTTAAGTACGGATGAGGTTCGTTTAGAGATCAAAGGACAGCGTTCTATGTTGACCTCTATTTTTACGAATGATGATTACAAAGTGCTTGTAGATCTCAGCGAAGTGAAGGATGGCTCGAATACATTACCACTTGTACCCGATCTGCCATCCGGCGTTGAGGTCGTCAGTATGGAGCCTTCAATGGTCACGGTGAACGTGGAAAAACTGGGCACCAAATCCTTCAATGTGAATATTGTACCCGAAGGAGAACCGTCCGCTGGATACACTGCTGGAACGCCTGTGGTTGAACCTTCAGGCGCAGTTAAGGTAACTCTCCCCGAAGGGCAATTGGAGGCTGTAGCGAAGGTTCAGGGCAGTGTGAGCGTGAAGGATGCGAAGGATGATATAACACAGAAAAAAGTGAAGCTTCAAGCATATGATGCAGAAGGCAAGGTAATTGATAATGCAGTTATCTCACCGGAAACGGTGGAAGTGCGAGTTCCGGTTAATCAGCCCTATACATCTATACCCTTGAGGCTCAAATACTCGGGACAACTGCCGGAAGGATTGGTACTGTCTAAGGTAGAACCTAACGTGAAAGAAGTCTCGGTTTACGGAACAGAGGAGGCGCTTGCGGGTATCCGGTCCTACGACCAACTAACCCTGGATCTTACTCAGTTTGAACAAGCCGGGGAATCGACAGTTAACCTGGACTTGACGCCGCCTCCTGGTTTTGAGAAAATCGAGCCTAGTTCGATTCAGCTTAAGGTAACTGTAGCGCCATACGATGAAAAAGAAGAGACGACCAAAGTCTTTCCTAACGTACCGATAACCCTCACGGGGATCGGAAACGGATTGGAAAGTGAATTGGTTACACCCAAGAGTGGTGGGCTCAACATCACACTCAAGGGTTCTTCAAGTATGCTCGAAGGTTTGAGCAGCGATGATATCAAGCTGTCCGCAGATCTTCATGGTTTAGCAGTGGGTAATCACGAGGTACAGGTGACCGCCGATTTGCCACGATTTGCCGAACTCGATGAAACATCCAATGATTTGAGTGCCACGGTCAAAATTACGGAAAACGCGGATGAAACCACAGTTCCTCCTAGCGAGGATGCTACGGACGAAGATACGGTGGGACCGGAGCCTTCACCTGCAGAAGTGGAGAACGGTAATACGGAGCCAGCTCCTGAAGAGGAAGAAACCGAATCGAATACGGAAACACAGGAGCAGACTCCACAAGGCAACGTACCGAATCGGGGAAATACAAATAGCAATAGTAACGCAAATAGTAGTGGATCGAATCCATAGGGATTCGAATCGTCAATTTGAATATTAGTGCGTGTTCAAAAAGGTCGGTTTTCAGTACCGAGAAGATGGGATGAAGCTAGAAATAGAGTAGCGGAGCGTAGATTAAGCTACGTGAGCAATTACATTGTTTCTGAAAGAAACAAACTTCGTAAGCATCCACTTATTTCGGATGAATTTCATATTTGACGCTGAGATGCCGAGGCATCCTTCGCAATCAAAAGCGGACTTTTTGAACAAACTCTATTACATTTTATGCTCTTATATGATGCGAATAAAAGGAGTTAGATCATGGGGAAATATTTTGGTACAGACGGTGTAAGAGGGGTTGCTAATAAAGAACTAACAGCAGAACTTGCGTATAGCATTGGACGTTGTGGGGGTTACGTACTTGCAGGTGGCGTGGAAAGACCGAAAGTAGTCATTGGTATGGATACTCGAATCTCGGGTCTCATGCTTGAATCTGCACTTGTGGCAGGTCTGTTGTCCATGGGTGCAGATGTCATTCGAATCGGTGTTGTATCCACTCCCGGTGTAGCATATCTTACACGTGTATTGAAAGCTGATGCGGGTGTTATGATCTCTGCTTCACACAATCCGGTTGAGGATAACGGAATTAAGTTCTTTGGTGGAGATGGTTTCAAGCTGTCGGACGAGACAGAAAACCGGATTGAAGAACTAATGGATGCGGAGACAGACCAATTGCCACGTCCTGTAGGTGGTGGTCTAGGTACGGTGACTGTTGATGAACAGTCTAGATTCCGTTATTTGGATTTCTTGAAAACAACCGTTAATGAATCGTTCTCTGGACTCAAAGTTGTGCTCGACTGTGCGAACGGAGCTGCCTATGAACTGGCACCGAAATTGTTCAGTGAACTAGGTGCAGAAGTCATTGCGATTGGTGCTGAGCCTAACGGCCTGAATATTAATGAGCAATGTGGATCTACACATCCTGAGCAGTTGAAACAAGAGGTGCTGAAACATCAGGCAGACCTGGGTCTTGCTTTTGACGGAGATGCGGATCGACTGATTGCTATTGATGAGACAGGTGCAGAAGTCGATGGGGACTTCATCCTGTGTATCTGTGGGGATGCGATGAACCGTGCCGGCAAACTGAAGGATAGTACTGTTGTATCTACCGTAATGAGTAATATCGGGTTCTACAAAGCAACAGAGAAGCTGGCACTCAAAACAGCTAAGACGGCAGTAGGTGACCGATATGTCATGGAGGAGATGCGTCGCGGTGGGTATAACCTAGGCGGAGAGCAATCTGGTCATGTTATTTTCCTGGACTACAATACAACGGGTGACGGCATGCTGACTGCGATTCAACTCGTGGATACTTTGAAGGCATCTGGCAAGAAACTGAGCGAACTGAAATCTCTCATGACGCAGTACCCACAGGTATTGGTTAATGTACGTGTTCAGGATAAGAGTAAATATGAAGGCAATACCGCAATTGGGGAAGCTATTGCCGTTGTTGAGAAACAGCTTGGCGATAACGGCCGCGTACTCGTACGTGCCTCAGGTACCGAGTCACTGATTCGTGTCATGGCGGAAGGGCCGGATAAGGTAGAACTGGAGCAATTTGTAGCTCAAATTGCTGATGTCGTACAGAAAGAATTAGTATAATTCATCGTGAAACGATAATTGGAGGGATTATTTGGATCAATATATGGATCTGAGCGTATAGTCCCGAAGGATCGTCTCTGTCGTGAAAAAAATAGAGTAGTACATTCATAAACTCACATCCTGAACTGGTGAGACCATCGGTCTGTTTGTCCGGTCAAGGATGTGGGTAAATATGCTGAAATTGTCACAGGTACTTTGCTCCATTGCAAAATGAACCTGACGTGCATATAATGAGTGGAGTCGTCATTCAGACACAGAAAGTGAGGATCGTAAGGTACCAGTTACACAAGCGCCAGAGCTTGAAGTTGCGCGGGAAGCATCTTGCGTCACTATATCTAGGTTGAGCATAAGATATGGTTGAGCAAGATCGACGGCAATCAAGCTGACGAGGTGGAGGTGTTCGGATTGTTCGGCGGGGACCTCCCGGTGATGCATCAGAGCCGTAAACCGGATTTTGCGGAAAATGGATGGGTGACTGTCCACACAACGCGTCGGTGGGTGCAAGATACAACTTTTAAAAATACAAATGAATGTGCACGAAGAGCACTATAGGTGCGCGCACGGGAAAATGATGTACATTCATGATTGCATTTATAACATTCATACCAGCTTATGATGACAGCGGAGCGGCAAGAGGCTGCTCTGATCATTGATAATTGAATAAGTAGCGAGTATTCATGAACCGTTAGGCAATCATTCATTTTTCCGCTATGCCGCGCCAACTAGTCTCTCTTCGTGACACAGTATTCATATACAAACGGAGGAACTTAAATTATGTGCGGTATTGTTGGATATATTGGTAATAAGAACACTCAATCGGTATTGGTCGAAGGTCTGAAGAAGCTCGAGTATCGTGGTTATGATTCAGCGGGTATTGCTGTATTTACACCAGAAGGTCTGCAAATCACCAAAGCGCTTGGACGTCTTGCGAACCTTGAAGCTAAACTGGAAGGTGCACCGCTGGTAGGTAATGCTGGAATCGGACATACACGTTGGGCAACTCATGGTAAACCTTCGGATGAAAACTCCCACCCACACACGGATGAGAGCCAGAAGTTCTCTGTTGTTCACAACGGTATTATTGAGAACTACTTGGAGCTGAAGGATGAATTGATGGCAGAAGGCCACACATTCACTTCAGAGACGGATACGGAAGTTATCTCCCACTTGATTGCACGTGAGTACGATGGCGATATCGTTAAAGCAGTGCAAAAAGTAATCACGTTGATGCGTGGGGCATTCGCTCTGGGTGTACTGACTGAGTATGAGCCAGAGAAACTCGTAGCTGTGCGTCAAGCTAGCCCATTGATTATCGGTGTTGGTGAAGGCGAGAACTTTATCGGTTCCGATATCCCAGCGATTCTGGAGCATACACGTAACGTGTATATCCTGAACGATGGTGAGATGGCTGTATTGACACATGATGCTGTCGAATTGATGACGATTGAGGGCAATTTTATTTCTCGGGAAATGATTCATGTCGATTGGGATGCTGTAACCGCAGAAAAAGGCGGATTCGAGCACTTCATGCTCAAAGAAATTCATGAGCAACCAAAAGCATATCGTGATACAATGCTGGGTCGCATCGACAATGAAGGCAAAAAAGTTCAGTTGCCTGAGCTGAACATGACTGAAGAGCAAATTAAAAATATCCGTAACATTCAGATCATCGCTTGTGGTACTGCATACCATGCAGGTCTGGTTGGACGTACAATTATTGAGCAATTGGTACGTATTCCGGTAGAAACAGACGTTGCTTCGGAGTACCGTTATCGTTCACCAATCGTGAACAAAGATACCCTTGTAATCGTAGTAAGCCAATCTGGTGAAACTGCGGATACACTTGCTGCACTGCGTGAAGCACAGTCCAATGGCGCACATGTGTTGGCAGTAACAAACGTTGTGGGCAGCTCCATCGCTCGTGATGCAAATGATGTTATTGCAACGTTGGCAGGACCGGAAATCGCGGTAGCTTCCACGAAAGCATACACATCACAACTGATTGCGTTCAACCTGCTTGGTCTGTATCTGGCACAAGTACGTGGTACACAAACAGCAGAAGAAATCGAGCACATGCTTGCTGCAATGCAAGCTCTGCCTGAGCAAGTAGAATCCATGTTGGAGCAAGCTGATGCAATCAAAGGATATGCAGAGCAAATCTCCAAACATCAACATCTCTTCTTCATCGGCCGTGGTTTGGACTACGCTGTAGCACAAGAAGGTTCGTTGAAACTGAAAGAGATCTCCTACATCCACTCCGAAGCTTATGCGGCGGGTGAGTTGAAGCATGGTACACTCGCATTGATCGAGGACGGTATTCCTGTTATTGCTCTGGCAACACAGGAGAATGTGCTTGAGAAAACCGTGAGCAACATCAAGGAAGTTAAAGCGCGTGGCGCAGATGTACTGGCAATTACGTATGAAGAGCACGTAGCAAGCTTGCTGAAATCCGTGGATCAAGCATTTGCTATTCCTAAGACGTTGCCATTGCTGAGCCCAGCTCTGTCCGTTGTAGCGCTGCAATTGCTTGCATACTATGCATCGCTTGCACTGGGTCACGATGTGGATAAACCACGTAACCTGGCGAAGAGTGTAACAGTTGAGTAATTTATGCCAAATTTAAAGGGAATCTTTTGTTTTTGAATTATAAAGTTGTGTAGATATTTGATTAATTTTTACCCGTTCGCTTATAATCAAAAAGCGAACGGGTATTTTTATTTTATTTTTTTTAGGGGGATAATGATGGGGATTAAATATAGTAATTACGCTAATGTAGTAGCCTATAGAGACAGACGCCCTATGCATACGGCTAATCAAATTTTAACGGCTAATAAACTCACATTAGTACGAGGTGCAATAACTGTAGGCTTAGCTCCTAAAGCACACCTTAATCTGAGTAGAGAACTTTTAGAGTGGAAAATCTCTACTATGCTTGCTTTTATAGATACAAATTCTATCTTCACAATTAAAAATGTTAATGATTTAGAGATGAGTGAAAGAGTAACTGTAGCTTATTTTATAGGGATGGTCTTTGCTCAAATTCATATGCAAAAAATGTACAATATTAGACATTTAGAGCATTTAAAGAGTCCAGGAATAGGTTTTACCTCAAGATCAGGAGATTTAAAGAACCCGGATCTTTGGGGAGTAGACTTAAGAACAAGACAATCTTATTTAGTTGAAGCTAAGGGGTCAACATTAAGATCTAATTACTTTGATAATACAAAAATAATTAAAGCTGAAAGTCAATTAAATGCAATACTTCAGATTAATTATACGGTAGCTGGAGTGACACAAACTTTTAATGGAGCAAATTTGAAGAAACTTATAATAGCGACTCACCCTGATATGAATAATGAGATAATTCAACATATTATTGATCCAATTGAAGAAAATCAAAAATTAATTAAGGTTCAAGGAAATGAAATGGTATATAAACATTACCTGCATCTTATTAACTTCCTGACAATAGAGAATTCTAATCTCGTAGAGATAAGTAGGATTCCTAATGTAAAGTTTAGGGTGATTAATCTTAAAATGTTTAATTGTTCAATTGGTCTGTTAGAAGATATTTATCAGATACTAAAGCCTAAGCTAGTAATTGAAACACCAAGAGAAGAAGATTTAATAGGTATTAACGAAGATATAAATTCTATACTAAATACATATGAATTAGATCAAAATAATGAGAAATATTCAATAGGAATAGACGGAGTAATCGTATTAAATAATGATTACGAGGTGATATAATGCTAAAACGTCAAACCGGTTGGACTGAAGCAAAATCTCTCAGTACATTAAGAAAGGTAAGGCCAAGGAGAGTTTGACCTTTTTAAGTCGTGGTACAATTCAAGATGTAAATTCTAGTGATGGTGTAAATCGTTTCATTGGATAGAAAACAATCCTTGAACATCAATTTATTTTCGGCTTCTGATAGACGATCGATTAAAAAGAGTTGGTTATAGATAAGTAGATTAAACAACTTTATTTTCTGCACATAAAAATGCGAGCCGACTAAGAGTTGCTCATACCATGTAGGTATATAACGAAAAGCTCCTTATAACGATTTGTTATAAGGAGCTTTTTTAAGAAAGGAGCAGACCTGATTTATCAAGCCCAAGTTGTAATCGTATCAACCGGGAGGCGATAGGAAGGATAACCTGCTTTGGCTGCTTTACCGATGGAGATCAGCATGACAGGCTGGAATCTGCCTTTATCTAGGCCAAAGACTTCGGCGATCTGATCTTTATCATAACCAGCCATAGGGTTGGTGTCGTAACCATGAGCACGGGCTACAAGCATGAGCTGCATGGCAATGAGTCCAGAGTCAATCAGGTTGATATCACGCAGATCAGATGCGCTTAGACTATCATAATACGGTTTTGCCTGCCCGATCTGCATCTCCTTGATCTCTTGCGGCATATAACCAAGCTCCACAGATTCACTGAAAATCTCTTCCATGTATTCGATGTTGTGAGCATCATAGAATACGGCAATAAGAGCCGAAGAGGTTAGGGCCTGCGTCTGGTTAAATGAGGCTAGGGGTGCCATTTTTTGTTTCCCTTCAGCACTGTCGATAACGAGGAAACGCCATGGCTGCATGTTGATCGCAGATGGAGCGCGGGAAGCCTTCGACAAGATTTCCATCATTTCTTCGCGGCTAATTTTTACTTCGGGATCGTATTCTTTCACTGAACGACGTTCTAGAACGATCGAATTAAAATCATTGGTTTTGCTAAAGTGGTCAGTCGTTGTATTCATGTAGGTTTCTCTCCTCTATACGCATAATAGTGAGGCGGTTACTTTGTTATTCATCTCACTATGAGGAGTCTAAACTATGAAGTATACTTTATAGCAAGCAAATGAAATGAGGCTGACTCAAGTGAAAATTAATGAAGTATCTAAACGAATCAACCTTCCCATATCAACGCTTCGTTACTATGAGAAGGTTGGCATTATTACCGAGGAGTACGTACTGAGAGACCAGAATAATTATCGGATATACACCCCAGGTATCATTCAGCACTTGGAAGTTGTTAAGCAATGCTTGGCCGTTGGATTTACGATTCAGGATATAGAGTGCATGATCTCGAAGAATGGGTTCTCCGAAAACGAACAAAGTACTATTATTCAGGGGAAAATATCTGAAATCGAAGAGGCTCAGCTCAAGTTAGAACATGCGAAACAAAGTCTTAACGATATTCTTAGATCAAACATTACGTGCGAGGATGGCTTTGGGAAATGCTAACGGTAGGCATGTGAAGCGAAACAGTCTACTTCATATTTTTGTTATTTTGCTAGCTGGATTTGCCTAATTTACTTCTTCAAAAATAAAAAAATTTAAATTATGTTGATTCCATTTAAATTAATGATTTGTAAATAATACTTTAAAGCAAGCTTAGATTTTTTTAATTTAAATTAAGATCTTTGCAGAGGACTTTTCTTATAGTAGTTCTCACCTTTTGTAAATTTAACTGTAAAAATTCCAGAAAATTATACCGATAAGATTAAAGGAGGGGTTATATGTCAGACAGCTTAAAGAAGGTTTTTAATATTGCAAAAGAGATGTGGTATATTCCTTTTTTAGTTTATTTCATTGGGTTTATTTACATTCAAGGCATTTTTTCACCATTTGTATCTGATAATTTTATTTTTAGAGGTTTTTTGTCAGTTGTTCCTGTATCGTTCAATTTGTATCTATTCAATGGGTTGTACATTTGCTTTTTTATATTAGTCTTTCCGATTTTGAGTGCTTATTTCATCTCTGGAGTTAATGTTACAAAGGTAGCTGAATTTTCTGTAATTAAATTTAAGAAATATCCAACAACTTGGGTTGTTATAATATATTATGTATTACTATTATCAGTAGATGGGGCTATTACTTATTCTTCAATGAGTGCTGAATTACCAATCGCCTCAACAATATTTGTGTACATATTATTATTTTCATTGCATATAAACATTACTCTTATATCTATAAAAATACAATTGAAGATCGCAGAAATAAAAGGACATTCAAAAGCTGTCACTGGAGTATCCTTCTGGTTCTCTATTTTGATCCTTATTTTATGTATCTATTTATTCGGATTAAATACACAGGTTAGCATTTTCAATGGGTATAAGAATCAAAAGGAAAATTTAGAATATGCCCAAATTACAAAAGAAGATGGGTCAAAAGCTGAATATATAAAGTTAGATATTTCAACTGATTTTTTTATTGGATACGATATAAATTCGAGAAGGGCAATTTATTACCCTATTGATAAGTTAATAAATATTCAAACGTTTAGGAAAGAGAACTCGGATTATCAAAAATTATATAACCTTGAAAATGATATTGATGCAAATGATAAACTTCTAATCAAAACTGTCAATCAATACTATGAAGTTATGACTAAATCGAAGGCGACAGTTTCAGTAAAAGATGCTGAAGAATTTCTGAAATTATTTTCATTCGAAACATATACAAATTTTGTTAGTAAATCAGTTGACATCCAACATAAACAGTTGAAGCATGAGACGTATCGAGATAAGCAGCCTCAGGACTTTTTTGGGTATGATCTCTCCGTTCCGGTTTTAGGAGAAGAGGGGAATTATCTGGTCTATGTTAGAGAATATTGGAAAGGTGAAAATATTGATCTGCTATTCGAACTTTCTGCTAATGGATTAATTATGAAAATAAAGCCTACATCTTTCAATTTCAAACTATAGTAGGATAAAAAATCATCTTTGAAGCTAGGAGTGTAAGATTTATTATTAATATATAGACAAAGAGCCCCTAAGGGGCTCTTTGTGGTCTACACACTTGGCAAATCTATTATATGAAACACTGAAAAGTAACTTAACTTCTATATCTTCATTGACTAAGTTCCGCAGAGACTTTCCAATCGGGCTCATCGGCTTGTACGAGCCATTTATCATCCACTTTCATCATCGTGAGTAACCCTTTGCTCGGAACCCGTTTAACCTCGTTCTCATCCTGGTCAAACAATACAAAGTCTAATGTATAATGCAGATCGTACGTATTTTCAGTTGGCTGGTTCAATGGTTCGAATGCAAGATTTTCGGGTTTTAGGGATAACTGCTGCTTCTGTACAATAAGAAAGGGCAACGTTGTATAACGATTAAGCTCGGCTTTGGAATAATACTCGTCTGTAAGAAATGGCTTAATTAATTTATTCCGTTCAAGGATCGACTCTTCTGAGAAAATATCCTCTTGATAAGTAACGGTGTACTCCACATTTTTGTAGGTTTCGCCGGCTTGAATTGCTTGGTTCACCTCTTTCGAATTGTCGCATCCTGTGGCGATGGTAAGCAGTACGATGAGCATAGTAAGTAAAGTCCCCTTTAACCGGAGTGTCATTATAATCTCCCCCCTTATATGTATAGTTTAATTTTACCATATTTGATACTTATATTATTGTTATCAATGAATTCACCAAATGAAAACAATAAAAAATCCCCCTTCTTCCGTAAAGGTAGCACAGGGGGATTTTGAGATAAGTTACTTATTGTTCACGCTATTCGCTATTCACTTCAGGATCTGATGCATGTTCTAATGTTTTGGTCGTACTCTTTGGTTAATCTCTGCTCTCTGTTTACTAAATGTCTCTCTGAATGGCGTCTTTCTCTTAGCGATTACGGTTGCCTGTATTCACGTTTCCACTTCCACCCTCAATACTGATAGACTTGCCTGAGGTATCGGTAATATTGTTCTTAATTTCATTTGAGCTAGAGTTGGTAAGACGTATACCGGTTATGGAGAAACCGGAGTGGGTTGTCATCTCATTACCAATCACTTTGTTCTGGTTGGAGCCGTCTAGACGAATAACAGCATCTGGTTTAAGCGAAGTGTTCGTTTGGATAAATTTATTGTCTGTAAAGGTATTACCACTTGCCTGCACTAAGAGACCTTGAAGAGACGCGTTTTTGATTGTATTTCCGTATACGTTATTTCCAGTTGCTCCTGTTAGTACAAAGATACCCCGTGGGTAGTTTTCGATTACATTGTTTGTAATGGTGTTGTTGGCACCGTCATTAGGGATACGAATACCAGCATAGCCGTCTGATTGGTGGGTACGGTTAATGATCTGATTGCCGGACACGGTGGTATTGGTTGCACGAGACAGGTTAATTCCACTACCGCCGCCCGAATTTGTAATTTGATTGTTTATAATTTGCACGTTGCTAAACTCACCAGCTGGGAAGCTTTCGTGCCCTGTTGCAATGGCATGTCCATTGTTGCGGTCAAAGCGACTGTTGGTGATCTCGGAATCTTTCGTTCTACGTAACAAGGCTCCTATAGTTGTATCTCGGATCTCGATCTGGTCAAGTGTGAGGTGAGAGACAGGAATATCAATAATAATTCCACCTACCTGACTAACACCGCGAGCTTCCCGATTTTCACGATCGGCATCAATGGTCAGATTGGAGATTCTCACGTTGATCCGATTGGATTGATTACGGAGAATCGGATTACCAATGACATATTGGCTAGAAGAGCCTGTTTTTTTGAAAATGGTTTGCCCAATTCCATCACCGGTCAGACTAACTCCGGTATATAAACGAATAGACTCATCGACATAGTATGTACCTTTTGGAAAATAAACGGTTCCTTCCATTCCTCGATCATAGAAATACTTCAATGCATTTTGAATTTCCTTCGTTTGGGCGTTTTTTGAATTGGCTTTAACCCCAAAATCGGTTGCTTTAATCACATTGTCTGCTGCTTGAACCACGGTCGTTCCGACTGTAGCCTCTTGAATAACAAAGGCAGTAGCGACAAGAAGCAGTAGGCTAAGACGAACCTTGTTCTTTAAACCTTTAAACATATACCTATTCCCCCTGACCAATAAGTGAGATTTATCACAAAAATCCCCTTTTTTTATTGTCGGTTATTAACCTACATTATTTAAGAGGATGAGCGAATTAAAGTATTGGTACAAAACGAAATGCTATTGTATGATCAAGCCAATGATCTTTTATGTTCGATATCGATCTTCTGTTCATAAAAAAATTGTTATGAAATCAGGTGAATACGTGATCCAAAAGTCCCGAATCCGGGTATCATTAATATAGTTATCTTAAATTAATGGATATACATATTATATGAAGTGTTATTTTAGCCTTTGTCTGTTATTGCAAGAGGTTTCTATCATGGGATTAGAGTGGGGGATATGCGTGTCTATAGTTGATGTGATGAAAAAAGATGTTGTGACGGATGAGTTAGTGATCCAAGCGATGGAGAAGAGTTTGGCGATTATTCGATTCGATATGAAACGCAAGGTTACGTATGTGAATGATGTATTTGCCACAACGATGGGCTATCAAAAAGAAGAGATGTACGGCATGCAACATGAACAACTTTGCTTTGGAAGCTTTGTGAACAGTGTGGAATACGAAGCCTTCTGGGGGAGTATTTTCAGTGGGGTGAGCTTTCAGGATAAGGTAGAACGTAAGGATGCAAATGGCAACTCCGTGTGGCTTGAGGCTACGTATATGCCTGTTTATGATGAGAATAATCAGAAAATACTCGGTGTATCCAAAATAGCGACCGATATCACAAATCGCCAGAACAATATATCGTCAGTCGTTCATGAATTAAAGACGATGTCACATGAGCTGAGCGAGCAGGCAGATGGGGGCATCGGACGTAGTCAGGAACTAATGTCCAGCATTTCTTATATTTCAGAGGTGTCTGCTCATAACCGCACGACGTTGACTCATTTGCAGGAACAGGCGGGATCGATTCAAGGGGTAGTTCAGACGATCCGTGAAATTGCATCACAAACACAGCTACTCGCTCTGAATGCAGCGATCGAGGCTGCACACGCTGGGGAGTATGGCCGAGGGTTCGATATCGTTGCCAAAGAAGTGAAGAAGCTATCCGAGATTGTAGAGAATTCGATTAATGAAATTCGTGATAGCATTACCGGCATTACCAAAGAGATTGGAAATATCGCAGGCGGAACACAAAAAGTTGAGGAATACGTGGAGCAGAGTAAAGAGCGAATTGGGATCGCTTTGAATGACTTTACGTCGATTGCTGCATCTGCTCAGTTACTCGATGCCAAGGCACAGCAAGTAACCAAAATCGTGTGATGCATCGCAAAGAAATGTCCGATTGCAGATTTAATCATGTTATATCTGGCATTTCTGGCATGCCATTGAGCTACATAGGTTAATTTCATAAATATATATGGTTAGAATAATGGATGCGGTTCCTTGAGGGGAGCCGTTTTTTGCTGTGTATTATTAGTCGAGCGAGACGAGACAGTACACTTTTCTTTTTCATCATCCTCATTTTGATCTTGTCGTGATGCTCATCCGTAAGCTTTGAAGTTATACAATATTGCTTCACTATAAGTAGGTTTACAAAAACGGGAATGTTTGTGTGAAAACGTGGACACAATACTTTCGAATACCTGCAGCTTATCATGCAGAGAAATGTTGGGGTGAGAATATGTGGTCTACCATTGTTTCCTATGTGCCCGAATGGTCAGTATGGATTCAGGCCTTCTTGGTCATTATCATTCCCATTGGCATTACCCTGACTACACGTTGGATTAATACTTCGATCAAGCGTGGTAGCTTTACTCGCTCCAATAAACCGTCGGTATCCCCAAAGGATATCTCACCAGCCGCCGCAGGAGTAGGGAGCGGAACGGAGACAGGGCACTATGCCAATATTAAAATAACCGGTAACTACCATACGGATCTAATTAGTATCAAAGAAACCTTTGGTAAAAATGCAGATGTGCATCTTCGGGAGTTCACGATTAGAGGTACCAATACAAGGGCTGCCGTAATGTTTACCGAAGGTCTCACAGATATGAATTTAATGGACGAATACCTTATCAAGTCCTTGATGTTAGAAGGGGTGCCTGAGCAGACTCAGGGGGAATTCGTGCAACAAAATAACGCTGACTTTCTGGCGTCGTATTTGAAGGAGCAACTGCTTCCTGTAAGCCAAGTGCAGGAGACGTCATCACTTCAGGAACTGTCTGTTGGTGTACTGCTAGGCAAAAATGCATTGTTGGTGGATGGACTACCTGGAGCGATGTTAATCGGAACGGCTAAGGGGAAAACGCGTGGTGTAGATGAACCCTTATCCGAAGGTTTACTTCGCGGTCCACGAATCGGCTTTACAGAGGAGTTAAGCGATAATACAGGGATTTTGCGTCGCCATGGCAGTAATCAGAGTTTGTTTATTCAAAAATTTGAAGTAGGCACACGTGTCAAAAAAGATCTGGCGATTGCTTATATTCAGGATATTGCTGATCCTAAGCTTGTAGCTGAAGTACAGAAGCGAATTCAAGAGATGGATATGGATGATATGCTCGAATCGGGTTATGTGGAACAACTTATAGAAGACAGCACCCTTAGTCCTTTTCAACAGATTCTGAATACGGAAAGACCTGACCGGGTAATGGGCGCCTTACTAGAGGGAAGGGTAGCTATCCTGCTGGATGGGACACCCTTTGTACTCGTTGTACCTGTAACCTTTAGCATGCTGCTGCAATCGCCTGAGGATTATTACGAGCGCTGGATTCCGGGCACTTTTCTAAGAATGCTGCGTTTTATGTCCGCTATGCTAGCTTTGCTTGCTCCTGCTCTCTACATTTCTTTTATTTCATTCCATCCCGGGCTTATACCAACCAAGCTGGTATTGACGATAATTGAGACACGAACAGGAGTACCGTTCCCTTCCCTGATTGAAGTATTAATCATGGAACTCTCTATTGAGATTCTAAGGGAAGCTGGAATTCGTCTGCCTAAACCGATTGGGCCTGCGATGGGTATCGTAGGAGGTCTAATCATTGGTCAAGCTGCCGTACAGGCGGGGATTATAAGTCAGTTCCTCGTTATTGTCGTGGCGGTAACGGCGATATCTTCCTTTACGATTCCTGTGTACAGCGCCGGTTTAACATTACGGATTCTAAGGTTTGCGGCCATGTTTAGCGCAGCTGTACTTGGATTATTCGGAGTGGTTATGTTCTTTTTGCTCGTGTGTACACATCTGTCACGGCTTTCAAGCTTCGGCGTACCTTATGTTGCGCCAGCGGTTCCGTATCACCTGGGTGAATGGAAGGATTTCTTCATCCGTGCCCCGCTCAACATGATGCGTAAACGTCCCATCATGAATAATCCAACAGATGAGGATCGTAAAAAATGAGTTATCTTACAAAGGGCTGGAGGTGAAATACATTGAATGAAGATAGCCCTCTAGGCAAAGTCACGACGACGCAGGCCGTTGTAATCATTGTCAATTACATGCTAGGTGCTGGGATCTTGACGTTACCTCGAACGACGAGTAAAGCTGTTGGAACACCAGATGTCTGGATTTCCATTATTTTGGCTGGGTTGATTGTCACGGGCATTGGCATTATCCTGGTCACTTTGTGTCGTCGCTTTCCAGGGAAGACCGTCTTCCAGTTTACTCGTGAGATCACGGGCAGCTGGATTGCTTACATATTGGGATGTGCTATGATTCTGTATTTCACAGTTATTTCTGCTTTTGAAATCAGAGTTATGGCGGATGTAACCGGAATGTACTTGCTTGAACGTACACCTACATGGGCGATCGTGATGGTATTTATGTGGATAGGTATCTATCTGATCACTGGAGGACTTGCTGTAATTATACGTGTGTTTGAGATTATATTGCCCATTACGTTGATTATTTTTGTGATCGAAATTCTGCTTAGTAATCAGTTATTCGAGATTGGCAACCTGCGACCCGTACTTGGAGAGGGGATCATGCCCGTTCTTAAAGGATTGAAACCCTCCTTACTGTCTTATACCGGTTACGAGGTGATGCTGGTCATAACCGCTTATATGCATAATCCCCAAAAAAGTAATAAAGCGATGACCTGGGGATTGATGACTTCTACTATTGTTTATTTGATCACTGTTGTTATGGTTGTGGGTAGTTTGTCGCTGGATGGGATCAAAACAAGAACATGGCCTACGCTAGATTTGGTGAGGAGCTTCGAGATCCAAGGTCTAGTATTTGAGCGTTTCGAATCCTTATTGCTCGCTATCTGGATTATGCAGATCTTCTCAACAACAGTCATTACCCATTACTGTGCTTCGGTGGGGATTCGGGATTTATTTCGTGTGAAGAAAATGCCAGTTATTATGTATGTACTGCTTCCGATTATTTATATTACAGCATTGATGCCCAAAAATGTGGATCAGACCTTTGCACTAGGGGATATGCTGGGCAATGTATCTGTAGTGTTGTTTGCTATCTTACCTCTGGTATTGCTGGTGTTAAGTCTGATTCGCAAAAAAGGAGGCAAACATGCATGAGGCAATTTCGTATGCTTGTACGTACAATCACTAGCTTATGCATTCTGTTAATGATATCCGGTTGCTGGAGCAGTAGAGAGATTGAAGAGCTAAGTCTATATGTAGGGCTAGGTATTGATGTCGCCAAAGAGACAGAGTTTGAGAAGAATGTCGCAGCTCAAGGGGGAGATTATGCGAAGCAGAAAGTGGTGACGGCAACGGTTCAGATTGCTCCAGGATATGCGAGTGGTCAAAAAAGTGGTCAATCGGGCTCTCCTGCTGCGGGTAAAACTTCTTATTCCAATGAACAGCTGACAGGGGACTCGATGCTGCAGATCTTTCGTCAGTTTGCATTACGACGAGATCGTCCACTCATCGGACATCATCTGAAGGTCATTGTGATATCGAAGGATATCGCCAAAACGTATGGTCTGGATCAACTGCTCGATTTTGTACTGCGGGATAATGATATACGTCCAAACTGCCTGGTATTGGTTAGCCATCGACGAGCTATTGATGTGCTCACTTCAGACGATCCTTCCCGTATTCCAGCTTTTTACCTCACGGGGATCAGCAATAACTCGTACTTGTCTAACAAAATTTTAGAGCCTGTTCCGTTAACCAAATTAGATGCACAGATGCAATCTGGTTCCAGCTTTTTGTTACAGAATGTGCTTAGTTTTAAAGGGGAGGATAAGTTCTCAGGAGCTAGCATTTTTAAGGGGGATACCACCAAATTTATTGGTGAGCTTAACCAAACTGATTTAGAAGGGTTAGCTTGGCTAATGGCCAAAGAACGTGGTGGTGTCATTAAGACATATAACAAACAAGGCTTCACTGTGTTATATGAAATCAAGAAGAAAAAAACCAAAATCACACCTAAAGTGGTGGGTAACAATATCTCATTTGATGTGAAGGCCGAATCTGAAGGTTGGCTGATGGAGGATTGGCGTGCGCCTGAAAAAGAAGAGAAGGGAGCCTACCTGAGAGAGCTAGAGAAAAATTTCACGGATATGGCCGAACAACAAATTGATCAGGTGCTCCATAAACTTCAACATACCTACAAAGTAGACGTTGCCGATTTTCGAGATAGCTTACGGATTAAATATCCGAAAGTGTGGAAAAAGGTCAAGGATGACTGGGATGAAGTCTTCAGCACCGTGCCAATTACGTATAAGGTGAAGATTAATATTACAAGTCCAGGTTCTTCCACAGAGTAGTCAAGAAGATGCATTTTCTAACTAAATGTTGACACATTCATGATAGATCGCTATATTAGTAAAAAATCATTTTCTTATCCAGAGAGGTGGAGGGACTGGCCCTGCGAAGCCTCAGCAACAGATCTGAAGGATACTGTGCTAATTCCAGCGGGTGAACAGCCTGATAGATAGGACGCTTGTTTTTATTTGTCAGTAACGACGCACTCTTCACGAAGAGTGCGTTTTTTTGTTTGGCTGTATTCTGGGTGAGAAAGAAAGGGAGCAGCATGAATAACAACAAAGACAAGGGACATTTCCAACGAAAAATGCAGGCACGACACGTGATTATGCTCTCTCTTGGCGGTGTAATTGGGACAGGGTTATTTTTAAGCTCGGGATACACGATTCAACAGGCGGGACCTCTAGGAACGATTCTCTCCTATCTGATCGGAGCGCTTGTTGTATATCTCGTCATGTTATGTTTAGGCGAACTGTCAGTACATATGCCTGAGACAGGAGCCTTTCATAGTTATGCAGCCAAATACATTGGCCCTGCAACTGGATATACGGTTGCCTGGTTATATTGGTTGACCTGGACTGTTGCTCTAGGTTCTGAGTTCACGGCGGCAGGACTATTGATGCAGCGCTGGTTCCCTTCCGTAAATGTATGGATTTGGAGCGCACTTTTCGCACTGATGATTTTTTTGTTTAATGCACTGACCGTGAAATTTTTCGCAGAATCAGAGTTCTGGTTTTCATCCATCAAGGTCATCACGATTGTGATCTTTATTATATTGGGAGGAGCGGCCGTATTTGGTATTATTCCAATGGCAGACGCCCAACCAGCACCATTTTTTACCAATATTACAGGCTCTGGTTGGTTTCCCCATGGAGCTACGGCTATTTTAATGACGATGCTTGCGGTAAACTTTGCCTTTTCAGGCACCGAGTTAATCGGCATTGCTGCTGGTGAGACGGAACAACCCGAGAAGACGATTCCTAAAGCCATCCATACCACATTATGGCGTTTAATTATTTTCTTCATCGGTACGATTATTATTTTGTCAGCGTTATTACCTATGTCCGATGCAGGTGTCTTGGAAAGCCCCTTTGTAGCCGTCATGGAGAGAATAGGCATTCCTTATGCCGCAGATATTATGAATTTTGTGATCTTAACGGCTATTTTGTCTGCTGCGAACTCCGGCTTGTACGCGTCATCACGCATGATCTGGTCGCTCGCAGACAAACAGACAATCTCTCCCTGGTTTGCTAGGTTAACGAACAGAGGTGTGCCGTTGAATGCTATCGCAACTAGTATGGTTGGGGGTGGACTAGCGTTATTATCCAGCATTATTGCGCCGGGCACGGTGTACATTACGTTGGTATCCATCTCGGGACTGGCTGTCGTTGCGGTGTGGATGAGCATCAGTGCATCACAGTATATGTTTCGTAGGCAGTACATTCGTGAAGGAAATTCAGTGGAGAATCTAGTTTACCGTACGCCACTTTATCCAGCCGTTCCTATCATTTCGTTCTTACTGTGTCTAGCTGCATGCATCGGCATTGCCTTTGACCCGACACAACGAATTGCATTATATTGTGGCATACCTTTTATTGCTTTCTGTTATGCAGCTTATTATATTACCGACCGTGTAAAAAAAAGAAATGAGGATAAGTCATGACACAACAGCAAATGGAAATGAATCCTATTCAAAAAATTCTGGCTGAGCATCCTGTAATGATTCTCGATGGCGCACTGGCTACTGAACTTGAAAAACATGGCTGTAATCTGGATGATCCACTCTGGTCTGCTCGGGTGTTACTGGAGAATCCGGACGTAATCGTTCAGGTTCATGCGGATTACTTCCGCGCTGGTGCAGATTGTGCGATTACATCCAGTTATCAGGCAACTGTGGAGGGATTCGGGAAGAAAGGCATTGAAGAACAAGCCGCATTGGAATTGATTCGCAAGACGGTCAAATTGGCTGCACAAGCGCGAAACGAAGTATGGGATGAAGTGAGGAACATAGTTCAGCGAACTAAGCCAATTGTGGCAGCATCGGTAGGCCCTTATGGCGCATATCTTGCAGATGGCTCGGAATATGTAGGTCACTACGGTGTGTCCGATGAGACACTCGCAGCCTTTCACCGTCCTCGATTAGCGGCTCTTGTTGAAGCAGGAGCGGATATGTTGGCATTTGAGACGATTCCTTCGTTGCAAGAGGCACAAGTGTTAGTTACGTTACTGAAGGAATTCCCGGATACTTCTGCATGGCTAACCTTCTCGCTGCAAGATGGCACGACAATCAGTGAAGGAACCCCACTGGCTGAATGTGCACGTCAACTTGGCAATGAGCCACAGATTGCTGCGATTGGATTGAATTGTGCACCGATGGAAGTCGTTACTGAGGCGATTCATATCCTTGCTCAATCTAGTGATAAGCCGATCATCGTCTATCCCAATTCGGGTGAAGTATATGATGCAGAGACCAAGACTTGGAGCGGTCAAGGCACATGTGGTAGCATAAGCGAAGCTTCAGAGCAATGGGTTGCTGCTGGCGCACAAATCATCGGCGGCTGCTGCCGTACAACACCGCATCAGATCAGCGAGCTGGCTAAGAAGTGGCGGAACGAGACATAGGCTAATGTGAGGGCTGGAATTCAGGCCAATCCTGAATGATTTTATAGTTATGGTAATCGAAGACGAAGTCGAACATAAGAAAAAGCCCTTTCGTCTCCTTAAAGGAAACGAGAGGGCTTCTTGATTTTGGTCAGCCGTATTATTCAATAACCAGATTGCGTGGAGAAGAATTACGGATAACTCGTGAAGACACCCATGATCCATATGCTGCGGCAAGTGTGGTTAGGCAGGCGAATAAAAGGATTCCAGCCCAGTTCAAAATAAGGGGAAGCTCTACGATCCCGTATTCAGAAAGGACAAGCTCTAGAAGAACAGGTAGTACATATATGCCTATGACAATGCCCAATAAGGCGCCTATGGAGGACAAGATTACAATGCCCATGGCAATCGACAATCGGATTTGGCTTGACGTTAAACCAATAGATTTATATATGCCATAGGTTCTGCTTTCCTTGCGAATGCTGATCCGGCAGGTGCTAAAGATAATGATAAATGTAACCAGAATAAACAGCAGTCCGATTAGAGTCATCGGATAGACCAGAATGTCTGCCGCTTCAGCATATACGGAATCAAGCAGCATTTTCTGGGTAACAACAGAAGTAGAATCCTTGAATTGCTCATTCAACGCATGGACAACAGGTTCTACTTGAACCGGATCCTTCACATTGATAAAAACAACATCCACATCCTTGTAACTGGAATTCACGCTATGCATCGCATCCATGGTGATTCGTCCGGAGACGGACATGTTGGCAATGGCTTGATAGACACCCGTGATCACGAAAGTACGTTTCTTTCCTTCAATGTAGATATCAATGAGATCACCGAGATCCTTATGATACGTTTTGGCTATATTTACACCGATCGAAATTTCATTCTCCAACCGAGGATTAGATCCTCTTAGATTCTCAAACCCAAGCTGATCATAGCTTCCATCCAGCACAGTTAGAAACAGACTCGTGGATTGACCCTGCGGATTGATCGAAGTATCAGGGCGGATGACCCCGGACGTATTCCCTTGCCAGCCCACATTCTGGATACGGGTATCTTGTTCTAATACGTGCTCTAGCTTATCTAGGGAAAAATGACTCTTATTCACCACTACGGCTGCGATGTTGGCATTATCATACCCCCATTTAGCGGCTGTCTGGTATATTCCACTGACACTCGTCACAACGACATAACCAAGAACGAGTACAGCTGATGCCATCATCGTGAGTAGCAGTATAAGAGCAGAGCTACGGATGTTCTTCATCAGATTACGAAAGCCAATGACGACAGAAACCGGATATCGTGAGAACCCAATCGCACGGAAGAACGGTGTATTCATCCGTTGAGCGATGCGAATATGGTCAGCTTCGGACATCCCATAACGAATGGCCTGCACAGGTTCAATATGTCGTGCTTTGTTGGCATAGAGCATAACGAACAAGATGACCATAGCGAAGAGAAATGCACCGACAAGAAGTGCTGTACCAATTCCCTGCATTGGATTATCGCTACCACCAGCGCTGAGCGAAGATACCGAGATGCTCATTAACGGTTTGGATATCCACACACTTAGCATAAGCCCAGGAAGAATGGCGACTAGAGATAATATGGCGTATTGTATAACATACGTGCCAATCATCTTATGGGAAGTCAAGCCTAGCGATTTGAGGATCCCGATCGTTTTATAGTTAGCCAAGATTGCATCGGAAATGGTGAACCCAATCGTAACGAGAGCGATGACTAGCATAACTACGCCGAGGAAGATCATAATGAACCCGATAATCTGATTAATAATCAGATAGAAGGAGGATATACTCTCAAACTCCATCTTGGTCTCCAGAAAAGGGACATCATGTCCAAGACTATACTTCTCCCAATAACGTGAACTCGTGCTGTAATCGTCAAAATGAATGCCGAACATATAATTGTCGTTTCCTGCGAGTGCCTGAACATCATGTTGATAATCCGTTGGATTCATCCAGACCCGTGCAGTATTGGTGAATGGGGCACCGTAAGGAACATCTATGACTATATCGGAAACCGTCAAATTGAGGTTAGTGGAGCCTGCTCTGAAGCTTATCGTATCGCCAATTGCGATATGGTATGAGTTAGCCATGGAGGTAGGGATCCAGACTGAACCTTGTTCAGGCAAAGCTGGTTGCAATCCGCTGGAAAAAATGAGTTTATCCACATCCCATGGGGGAGCTGGCGTATTGATCATGTATAGATAGAGATTCGGAATATCCAGGCCGTCAAACGTAATTCCTGACAGTGTCCGGTACTGTAGTAACGGAGAGACATCAACATGTTCTTGTTCCTGCCACCAACCATATACAGCCTGAGGATCATTCAGGTCTTTCTCAAAGGAGAGAATCTGATGAGAGCCATGAGCACGTTCATGCATTTCCTTAAATAAATTGCCGGTATTCGCCAGAATAATGACAGCTGTTGCTACAAGTAGTGTGGATAAGAGAATGAGAAGCGTGCTAAATCCATTTTGCGTTTTGTTTTTCCGGAGGTAAGAGAGGCTTAATCGCCACATGATCGCCATAGCCCTATTCCTTCCTCGACACAAAATTGAAGATCATCGATTCACGATCGTGGATCTGCTCTTCGTCATATTTGCTGAACTCAAGAATACCGGCTACCTTACCATCTCGGATGAAAATAAGACGGTCTGCACGACATGCAGCCTTGATATCATGAGTGACCATAACGACCGATTGTCCCTTGCGGTTGATATTGGTCAAGATATCAAGGACAGCTTGGCCGTGCTCATAGTTCAGACTACCCGTAGGTTCATCAGCAAATAACATATCAGGTGAGTTAATTAGTGCACGTGCAATGGCAGCTCGTTGTTGTTGTCCACCCGATGTTTCAGAGGGAAGGCGATGATGCTGTTCATTGATATCCATGGCTGTCATCAATTGACTTGCTCTGGCGGCGGCCTCACTCCTCTTGGAACCGGCGATATAGCCAGGTAATGCGATATTTTGTTGGATCGAGAGGTCTGGGACAAGGTTGATACTTTGATAGATATAACCGATTCGGCGAGTGCGGAATTCAGACATCTCCCGTTCGGTATAAGCGTCAATGCGTTGATCCCGGAAATACACTTCGCCTGCTGTTACCTGATCCAAGCCGCTTAGCAGGTACAACAGGGTAGACTTGCCTGAGCCCGAGTTGCCCATAATTACGGTAAAATCACCTTCGTATATATCCAGATCAACATTACGTATAGCATGATACTGCTCGCTACCCGTATTGTAGGTTTTACATAAGTTTTGAGCGTGTATAATGGCTGTCTTGACCAAGAAGATCACTCCCTCTGATTCATTTTAATGTCAGTTCAAAAAGGTCGGTTTTCAGTACCGAGAAGATGGGATGAAGATAGAAATGGAGTAGCGGAGCGTAGGGAAACTACGTGAGCAACTAAATTGTTTCCAAAGGAAACAAACTTCGTAAGCATCCACTCATTTCGGCTGAATCCCATATTCGACGCTGATGATGCCGCAAGGCATCTTTCGTAATCAAAAGCGTACTTTTTGAACTACCTCTATTATTTATTTTAAGGGAGACACATTGAGGAAGTCTTATCTAATTATGAATAAAGTATTACATGGTCAGAAGATTAACATATGGGCAGATGAATTTGAAAAATCGTACCTTGTCCTTCTTTGCTCGAAAAGGTGATCTGACCTCCATGTGCTTCAACAATACTTTTGCAAATGGATAGACCTAGACCTGTTCCCTCCTGTACATACGAGTTAGAAGGAGAAGCTGCGCCCTTAAAATACCGTTCGAATATAAAAGGCATATCCTGAGCCTGTATACCTTGTCCTGTATCTGCAATAGTCAGTTTAAATTGTCCAGCATCTAGCTCGGTCATGATCTGAATCGTATCTCCGGGAGCGGTATGTTTAAGTGCATTGAATACGATGTTGGATAGCACCTGCTCCATTCTCGTCGAATCAATCTGCATAAGTACATTAGGGATCGATGCCGGTGCTTCGTAATTCAGACCTCTCATCTCCACCATGTGTGCAATAGGCTGTAACATCTGCTGAAAGGTGGCAAGGCTATACACTTCGCGAGGTTCAACAGAGATCTGACCTAGCTCCTGCAAAGCGTGAACGAGCAGATCTTCAACCAATCTAGCTGTTTTATCCGTATGTGTGCGCATGACCTCCATATATTCCATCAACGTTTGTTCATCGGAACATAAACCTTCTAGAATAGCCTCTATGTATGCCTTAACGGTTGTAATGGGTGTTTTGAGATCGTGCGATATATTCGTGATCAGTTCTTTCTGTGCTTGTTCCTGACGTATACGCTCTGCACTCAGATGCATGATCTCCGCGCGCATCAGATCAAGCATAGCGTATAATTCGCCCATTTCATCTACTCGGGAGTATTGAATAGGCTGATCATACTTCCCTTTGAGAATGGACTCAGCGTGCTCTTTCAACTGACTGATCGGAAAGAGTAGCCGCTTATTGACCTTTCGTTTCATAGCGATCAGACAAGTGCCTAACATCAGGGAGACGCCGGCTAACGTGATCATGACCCAGAAGGCGGAGGTGAGCGGCTGCTCAACAACAACCATAGATAGGGGAACTGTAAAAATGGCATTGCCGATTTGGCTACCATTAGTTCCATTGATAACAGGGAAGGCAATGTTGAGCGACTGCTTACCATCCGTAACCTGTGCTGCCTGATTCAGATCATAATGCAGTACAGATGGCAGATTCAGCTGCGTGCCCTCCAAGGAAGGGGTAGAAGATACAACCACGACGCCATCTAATCCAACATAGGTCAGCTCAACCCCGTTCTCTTGTACGATAGATCGCAATTGATCCCGAGTTGCCGGATCCGTTAACTGCTGCTGTTTTTGTTCAAGTGCAAGAAGAAGGGGATTAACTGTAAGCCGCACCTGACTAATGGATAGATTGGAGGTGTTATTTTGTCTGTCCATATGCAGATTCACGAAAAGCAATAGACTGCATGTGATCAATATCATTAGCAGAATAAAGGATATACGCAGCCAACGTTTAGACCACATATGCAGTGACATGTCAGTGCCTCCTTTTTGTCTTACTCATGGTTGAACTTGTAGCCGACACCCCAAACGGTTTTCAGAAGACAAGGCTCGGAAGGGTCTGCTTCAATTTTTTCTCTCAGTCTGCGGATATACACGGTTACGGTATTCTCATCTCCATAAGCAGCGTAACCCCAGATCGCATCTAGAAGCTGTGACTTCGAGAAAACCTGATTTTTATTGCTCGCTAGATAGTAAAGTAACTCAAATTCTTTCGCAGAGAGGGAGACCTCGTGATCATCTAACGTTACTTTGTAACCCTTTTTATCAATGACCAGGTTAGACAGCCGTAGTAGATCGGTAGAGACACGTTCCGTTGTCAGACGATCGTATCTGCGGAAGTGTGCGTTGATCCGAGCCAGCAACTCGCTGAGCGAGAAGGGTTTGGTCATATAATCATCAGCGCCAAAGCCTAACCCCAGCACCTTATCCGTATCGCTGCCCCTCGCACTTAATATCAATATCGGAATATGGTTACGGCGTCGAATCTCACGGCAGACCTCGATGCCGTCCAGATCTGGGAGCATAATGTCTAGAATGATGTAATCTGGCTGCAGCATATCCATGATGTGCAATCCATCTTGACCGTTATTGGCAATCGCGGCTTCGTAGTTGTTCTTGATCAGATAGTCTCGTAGAATGCGCGAAATATCCTGTTCATCTTCAATAATGAGAACTTTGCGTTTAGATTCCATGGCTATCGCTCCAGTTCGTAAAAATAGGATTGGCTGGCTATGCTATGTACAAAAGAATGAATAAGAGGTTGATGTTAGATTACTATGGTTAACTATACAGGTTTGTTGAAGAGGCGTCATGGGGGAGTTCGAAGATTTCAACGTTCGCGCAAATGAAAAACCACCACCTCCTGTCGGAGTGTGTATCGTACATACACTTTCCGAGGAGATGGCGGCTCTTCTAACGATATTGCTAATTCATAACTTGTTAGTAATCTATTCGTGTCAGGTCGTAATTCATGATCGATTTTCCTCTAGGATCCACTACAATAAAATGGGTTCTGTTGTTGAGAATCTCGTAGTTTGTATTTTGATAGAAATCCATTTCCGTTTCAGAGAAGGCTTTAATTACATTCAGATTGGTTGAATCCAATATGTTGATTTCGTAATGCCCTCCTTGTTTAACTGTGAGCATCAGACTCTGCTGATCTCTTGAGACTTCAATCATTCTCAGGATACGGTTATACCCTGTAGCGAGAGGTTTGTATGATTTGCTTGCCAACAGTTTACCATCTGAAGCATACAGCTTTAACGAATTGTTTTTACCATCCATAAAGAGGAGACGGTTCTGGAGTGTGTACGTCTCCGTTCGTTCGCTTACATATGGAAGTTTTTTTGTCCATTTTAACTGCCCTTTAGCATTATAGGCTTTGAGGGTTACCGCGTTTTTGACAACGTTGTGAGTAACGATTGTCCCATCCTCTAGTACGTTAACAGGAATGTATGATATTCCGTTCTTCGCTGTTACGATTTTTTTTCCTGTAGCAAGATTTAAAATGTATGTATTAGGGTCATCACTATAGGTTTTGGCAAATACATAATTACCTTCTATACCCACGATGGAATACGGCAATGTATATTTTTTGGTTCTCCGGCCATTAGAGTCATAGTGGTATAAGGTGGCTTTATAATCTTTTGAATGCGAAGCGACATACAGACTTCCGTTTTTACCCGGATACATGTCACTCTCATAGGAATGATATGCAACATCTTTGTTGAAGGGTAGAGTACCCGTCCATGTTTTCTTACCGGTTGCTAAGTTCATGGCACTGACTTTGTTGTTCTTGTCGAACATGAAAATGTACCCGTCTTCTGAAGGGACAAAATCAAAATTTTCAAGGATAGACCATCGGAGAGTCCCCGATAAGGGATCTATATTTTCTAAATAACGTTTCCCTCCAACCATTTTATAACCAAGTAGGCTCTGATTACCTCGGGAATCCACAACGACCCCGGGGATTATATTCCAAGGGAGACTCCATTCCCCCTTGTCAATGTTGTACACCCATTCAGGCTCTGGAAGATCTTTTGCCTCAGCGGAATTGCCTAGTACCAATAGTGGGCTAATCAAGCTGGCAATAAGCAACGATTTAATAAGCGTCCATTTCAACGTGCAACAACTCCTCTAGTATAGGTATTTTATACTATATCACATAAGGAACATTTTGGAATAATATGTCGAATTATCATTTGCGTTTATTTCTTGGACAATGGTAGAACCGCATCCTTTTGGCGAAAATAAAGATGATATGTTCTATCTCTATAGAAAATATCAATCTAAGAATAGAAACATTTAATGATCACCTGTAAAAGATGCATGCTACAATGACAAAAACATATCATTCTTAGTTCATAACTAGGATTTTTTTATGAATTTTATAAGAGTACTCTTTTTTTATCTGGAACTTAATCACGAATGAACGATGGCGACTTATTGATCCTGTGAAATAATAGAGGGGGATTAACATTGACAACCAACATAACGGTGGAGTTGGCACAAGAGAAGGATTATGCGGAAATCGTAGATGTGCTTGTGACGAGTTATACCGAATATGAAAGTGCGTTTAACGATAAGGAGCGCTGGGATAAGTATATTGGGGAAATTAGAGAATCACTTCATAACCCGTCTATTGCACAATTATGGGTAGCTCGAATAGAAGGAAACATTGTGGGTACAGTCCAGTTGTTTGAGACGGCTCAAAAAGCATATGCCGGCTTCGAGTCGCCGATTGACTATCCGTTTATTCGCTTACTTGCCGTTCACCCAGACTGGCGGGGACATGGTGTTGCGCGGGCATTGCTTGATCGGTGCGTCGAATCCACCAAAGCGTTCAATCGTGATTTTGTATATTTGTATACGAGTCCGAGTATGCTTAATGCCGTAGCGTTGTATCGACGGTTTGGTTTTGAAGAAGATCCGGCCTACCATATCGGGAATGACGAGTTCGGTGCGCTCTGCTTCAGATATCCTACACATGCTCAGCAAGTCGAGAGTGTGTAGCTACTTAGCTCGGAAAAGAACTGAACTGGAAAAATGTCTAATTCTACCGTCAGAGTGAGCACTATAACAGTAGGAGAGGACGACACCTAGCCCTACCCTTCTAAACTTTAGCTTATTTGATTAAGCAGCTTAGAGGAGTAAGGCTCTTTGGTGCGTTCAAGAATGCCCTTAACCTTAATTCAAACGTGCTCTAGATCCATTGGTGGATGGGACTTCGATTCCCGATACTCCGCAGGTGACATTCCGAAGTGTGTGCGGAAAACCCGATGGAAATAGGAATAGCTTGCAAATCCACAGGATTCCGCAATGTGTTCCAATGTCATTTCACTGTATTTCATACGCTCCAGTGCAGCGTTCAGGCGAATTTCGATTGCATATTGGATCATGGTCTGACCATAGTGCTCCTTGAACAACCGTACTGCACGAGATAGGCTTAGTCCCGCGTATCGTGCTGCCTCTTCCAGTTTGAACGTTACGGTGGCATGTTCCTCGATGAAACGTTTCAGCTTGAGGGCCGAGGAGACGGCACGGTCGGTCTGAATGTTTTCTTTGATAGCACGGTCAATGTATAGACATAAGCCACGAAGGAGTGCATCGTTCAGCTCTGCGTTTTCCTCCAGGGGCCCACGACGCTTTTCAAGCAGCATGTTCCGCCATAGACTAACCAATTTATCATCTAAACCGATTCGGCTGAGGGTAGGTCGCGCTGCTTGCCCCCACCAATGATCGATCCAGCTTCCCTCGCAAAATAAATAGTAATCCCCACTCGATAAGCGACCCTCTTTATGTGGCTCTTCTACAACAAGACGATAATCATCCCCAGGCTTAAGCAAGAGAAGATCGCCACTGGTCATCGTAAATTCCTCATCTTGGATATAGATCTTACATGTGCCTTCGGTCTGCAGACGGAACAAAAAACTCTGTAAGTTGCCCCTCATATTATGATTAAATGCTTTGTAATGGTAGGAGTAGTCGCAGATCAGTACTGTAGTTTCCATTGGATGTAGTCCTCCTATATGTAGGTGTAGCATGATGCTCAAGAATATGATTCATTCACGTTCATACCGTAAAATTCACGGTTGGGGTTAACATGGAAATTCATGTTAACACACGTCAGAAAAATTTGATCAAATAGTTCATGGTTTGACGATATTGTATATGTTCATTCTAGCCTGTTTTGAGGTAGGATGAAACCAGATAGAGCAATGAAAGCAAATTCTAGAGCAGAGGTGTAGATATCATGGGAAAACGTAATATTGGATTGCAATTGTTCACACTCCGCGATGAGACTGCAGCAGATTTCCGTGGAACTTTGCGCAAAGTAGCTGAGCTTGGTTATGAAGGCGTGGAGTTTGCTGGATATGGAGATATTCCTGCCGAAGAAATGAAAGCGCTACTAGACGAACTAGGATTGAAAGGATTCAGCAGCCACGTTTCACTGCATGCGATGCGTGAGAACCTGCAACAACAAATCGATTACCTCAAAACGATTGGGGCTCAATATATGATCTGCCCTTACTTGATGCCAGAAGATCGTCCAGAGGACGCAGAAGGCTGGAAGAAGCTGTTTGCTGAACTTCAAGGATATGGGGAAGAGGTTACAAAACAAGGCTTGATCTTTGGTTACCACAACCATGATTTTGAATTCCACGGCCAGGTTGGCGATGAGAATGCCTTTGACGCGATGTTTACACAAACGACACCTGAGTCCGTACAGGTTGAGATGGACGTATGCTGGGTTCAGTTTGCGGGACAAAATCCAATCGAGTATATTAATAAATATGCGGGACGTTTGCCGCTGCTTCACTTGAAGGATTTCAGCAAAGACGAACAGGGTCAGATGAAAACATTGGAACTGGGACAAGGTTCGGTTGATCTGCCAGCCGTGATTGAGGCAGCTACCAATGCAGGCGTAGAGTGGCTAATTGTAGAACAGGATGTATGTCAGAATCCACCTCTTGAAAGCGTAGCCAATAGCTACAACTGGCTGAAACAGAATTACTTGAACCAATTTTAATCAAGACATTTAGGCATTCGTACCAGAAGAAGCAAAGCTAATCTACTTGTCAAAGGAGACATTTGTACATGAGTAAAATTAAAGTTGCTGTATTCGGCTGTGGAGCCATTGCCGAGCGCAGACATATTCCAGAATACGCTGATAATGAACATGTTGAGCTTGTTGCTTTTGCCGATCCGATTGTGGAGCGTGCAGAGAAAATGGCTGAAACTTACGGTGGTAAGGCATACTCCAGCTATGAAGAATTGCTTGCTAACGAAACGGTTGACGCGGTAAGTGTATGTACACCGAACTACCTGCATGCTCCGATGGCAATTGCTGCGGCGAACGCTGGTAAGCATGTATTGGTAGAGAAACCGATGGCTGTATCAACCGAAGAAGGCGAGCAGATGATCGAAGCTGCTAAGAAAAATAACGTATTCCTTATGGTTGGACACAACCAACGTCTGATGCCTCCTCACGTGAAAGCGAAGGAAATTCTGGATTCCGGTAGACTGGGTAAAGTATTGAATTTCCGTACCTCCTTTGGTCACCCTGGACCAGAGGCGTGGAGTGTGGATGGCGCTGAGAGCTGGTTCTTCCGCAAAGAAGAAGCGATCATGGGTGCGATGGG
The DNA here is from genome assembly GCF_030812775.1 of Paenibacillus tundrae. Classification (GTDB taxonomy): domain Bacteria; phylum Bacillota; class Bacilli; order Paenibacillales; family Paenibacillaceae; genus Paenibacillus; species Paenibacillus tundrae_A. The sequence continues at coordinate 36,825 of NZ_JAUSTI010000022.1, read as the reverse complement.
CGACCTGGGCGTACACAAATCCGACTTTATCCGTTACTTGCTGAGTGATGAAGTATCCGAAGTGGCTGGATTCATCAGCACATTGCACAAAGAAGGCACGAAAGTAGACGATAACGCAACATGCCTGCTGCGCATGAAGAGCGGTGCAATTGGTACATTGGTAGCTAGCTGGACGCAATATCGCGCAGGAGACAACAGTACTGTTCTTTGGTGCGAGAATGGTGTGATGAAGATTGGTACAGTCGATGGTGACGAGGTTATCGTTGAATTGACGAATGGTACAGTAGAGACTTACAAAGTAGGCGCTATGGCTACGAATGAGAAGCAAGTACCAAGTGGTGTTATCGATGCATTCGTAGAATCTATTGTTACGAACACACCTCCAAGCATCTCTGGTGAAGAGGGTCTGCGTTCCCTACAAGTCATTCTGGCTGCCTTCGAATCCGAGAAAACAGGTCAGATCGTTAAACTGTAATACTGTAAATACGCTATAATACCTGAAAAAAGAAATAGGCATTCATGATCGTTTATCCCCTATATCATTTATGTCATGAAATATATCGAAAAGGCTCACGTCCCGTGTTTCTGGGAGTGAGCCTTTTTGTTTCAATAAATAATCTTTATAATGACACAACTACAGAGACGAAGGCTTCTCATCACTGCCAAGATCTAACCAATTCACTTCTTGAGTCGATAGGGAGATGCGTGATCCCTCGTCGCAGGACAGCAGTTCTGCCTGGTTTTGAGCGCCAATTAGTGCACACGTTGGGAAGGATTGATTCAATACATACGCAAGCGCAATCTGAATGGGCGTTGTATTTTTGGCTGCAGCCAGCTGTTCAGCTCTGTGCAGTCGTTCCCAGTTGCCATCACTATAGAACACACGAACCAGATCTGCATTGTCCCGTACTTCTGGTGTGAAGCGACCTGTGAAGAAACCACGAGCCTGAGAAGACCAGGACAACAAAGGCAATTGTGTACGTTCATGCCAAGCTAAAGTCTCTGCATCTGCGGATACACAGCCTGCCCAGAAGGGCTCATTTGCTTTGGCAAGACTGAGATTCGGACTGCTGAACGTAAAACCTTTCAGACCATGGGATGCGGCATAGGTATTGGCTTCCTCCAGGCGCTGCCAAGTCCAGTTGGACGCACCAATCGCACCAATTTTCCCAGCTTCAATGTGCTCATTCAGCGCTTCAAGAATCACACCAACAGCAACATTAGGGTCATCGCGGTGCAAGGCATATAACTCGACATGAGGAGTCTGGAGTCGCTCCAGGCTCGTCAGGAGATCGCTGCGAATCGCATCAGGGTTAACGCGTGGGCCGTCTTGGTTGTGGTGGGCACCCTTGGTCAGAATAACAATCTCATCACGGTTGCCGCGTTCCTGCATGTAACGTCCAAGCACTTCTTCACTCTGTCCTCCGCAATAGATATGAGCCGTATCCACGGTGTTCCCACCGATGGACAGAAACGCATCCATATTGGCAGCAACTTTCTCATAAGCGTCATGTACAAAATAGTCCGTGCCTTTAATTAAGCGGGAGATGCGTTTACCCGCACCATCAATCGTAATAAATTCCATATTCACACACCGTCCTTATATATCGTTCGTGTTCTGGCTAAACCCATATTTGCTAATGTGATGCCGTTAAGCATACTTTGTAATCAAAAGCAGACTTTCTGATCAACCCTTAAAGTGTGATTCGTGTACGTTCTTCTGCTGAGCGCAGGCAAGCTTCGAGTACCTTCATGTTGGCTACTGCGTCGGCAGGTGCGAAGCGCAGTGCTTCACCATGAAGTACTGCACGTGCCATGTCATCTCCCTGAAGGGAATAGTGATTCACTTGTGGAACAGCGACTTCTCTACGATCTCCACCAGAAGTGACGTAGAAGTTAGAGCCTGCATCTGGGTTGCTAATATAAGCAGAAGGTACTTCAATTCGTCCATCTGATCCGAGTACTTCCAGCGTATTGCGGAAGGCAGCCCACATGCTGCTGTCAAATGTGACACCAACCTGGCCATCGAACTCTAGCAATCCTGAAGCCATCATATCCACATGATCATGTTCAGGAGAGAACATGCCAATCACCGTTGCTGCAGTGGGCTCTTGCCCAAGGATTAGACGCGCAGCACTGATGGAATAACAGCCAATATCATAGAGGGCTCCGCCGCCCCATTCCCGTTTGAAACGAACGTTACCAGCCGAACCGGAATTGTTGAATGAAAACGTACTATGAATCCCGCGAACTCTACCAATTTCACCGCTAGCGATAATCTCCTTAATCTGATCATAACGTGGATGGTGGCGATACATGAGTGCTTCGGCAAGCTGTACCTTAGCATCCGCACACGCCTGAACCATTTCCTCGGCTTCCTTCGCAGTCAGCGCAAGTGGTTTCTCGCACAGAATGTGCTTACCTGCTTCTGCAGCGCGAATTGTCCATTCCTGGTGCAGATGGTTCGGGAGGGGGATGTATACGGCATCAATGGAGTCATCTGCAAGTAATGCTTCATAACTGCCATAAGCTTGATCTATACCTAGTTGGTCGGCAGTCTGTTTCGCTTTTTCTTCATCCCGACTAGCAATAGCAGTAACCACATTTAGCTCGGATTGTTGCAGACCCGGAATAACGGAGCGTACAGCAATGCTAGCGCTACCAAGAATGCCCCAACGCAATTTACGATCTGAATTCATAGTTGTATTCCTCCTGTGTATAAATGTATATTGTGATTATATGAGATAGATGAATGAATTAAAATGATAATATATTGATTATAGTTAACACAAAATTGTTACTTAAGGAGAAGCGGTTTATGTTAAGACAGACAACGCTACTGACTCTTCAAAATATCCCCTATTTTTGTTATCCCGAGTCGATTGGACACTATACAGAACACCCCCAACATAACGTTTGGCGTGAGACAGGTGCACTCAATAACTTCAACATTCACTACGTTGCCGCAGGCAAAGGATACGTTGAAGCAGACGGTGTCGTGCATGAGCTTCGAGCTGGACAGGCTGTGTTGTATTTTCCGCAACAGCAGCAGCGATATTACAGCAGCGAGGATGATCCATGGGATGTACGTTGGGTTCATTTTTATGGAGATCGGTTGCATGATTATATGATCGAGCGAGGCCTACATCGTAATCTGTTATGGACGCTGCGTCAGCAGACTCCGTGGGAAGAAGCACATCTGGCGCTGCTCACCGAAGCGGAACAGAATCGGATGCTGCGACCAGCCCAGTTGTCCACGCTCACCTATGCTGTATTGGCTGAGTTCGTTCAGCATGCTGTTCCACTGAAAAATACTCGTACAAGCAACGCGGAAAGCCGTGTGCTAGCCTTACTTCCACAGATGCAGCAGGAGGCTTGTCAGCCATTCCTGCTACAAGACTGGGCTGATCTAGCAGGAGTAAGCTCGTATTACTTTTGCAAATTGTTTAAGAGTGCTGTAGAGATGACACCGATGGAGTTCATTACACGTTCTCGGTTACAGATGGCAAAGCAATGGTTATTAGAACGTCCAACCGCCAATATTGGACAGATTGCGGAAGAGGCGGGGTATCCGAATGCCAGTTATTTTAACCGTCAGTTTATGGCAAGAGAAGGCATGACACCTACGGATTACCGAGGCTTATACCATAGTTAGTAATAAGGAGGTTGTTCAAACTGAAAACCGTACTTTTTGAACACGCACTTAAAGTGAATTAACCCTGCGAAGCTGGAGAAAGCGGGAAGTTTGACACTGCGTCTAATCAGGTCTATTATGGATAAATTAAATCCGTATATAATGAGGTGCCCTCATGAAATATTCTAAAGCTACGAATTATGCCTTGCATACCATGCTGCATCTTGTAATTACTGAGCCAGAACAGTTGGTTAGCGTACATCAGCTCGCAGAGTTACAGAAAGTATCACCTACGTATCTGTCTAAAATCTTGACCAAACTGGTCAAAGCAGGGATGATTGAATCGACCTCGGGAGCGAATGGAGGCTACCGTCTGAGTCGTAAAAATCCGGATCCTTCTTTTCTTGAGATTATTCATGCCATTGAAGGAAAGGCTTCGTTGTTTGAATGTACACAGAACCATAACGGCAGTTGTCTGATCCAAAGGGTGATGGTGCATGCGGAAGAGCAGATGGAGGACTACTTGAATAATCGCAAAATGTCGGAGCTAGCTGCTGAGATGAAGGCATGGCATTCTTCCCGACAAGAGTAGTAGAGTTTGCGTCTGGACAAGAGGATCGTTCAATACTCCAGCCTACTCTAGATCGTTAGATCAGAGCATACGATTCACCGGCTGACAGATTGATAACATGGACCACAGGTTTACGGGCATGATGCATGAAGCAGGTATGTAATTCCTCATAGCGGTTGAGCGTTGATTACAAACCAATAGAAGTCCTAACAAAAGGGTCTAAGCGTAAACAGATAAAGTCTGCTGTTACTCTTGGTCTTTTTTTGTAGGGCGAGTCTGAGAACTCCGAAGGACGCAGATTTTGCCGAATTTTCGTTCCAAGCCAGGAAGTTTTCCGCAGGTGTACCGCGGTACGTCAATGGAAAGTGACGCAGCAGGGGGCGAAAAGCGGTAAAAGATCGACTTCAGCGAGTTTTCAGACACGCCCTAGGCAAGGATGTTTCAACATATACCTCAGATGGGTAATATGCAAACGTATAGTCTGTCGTTGTGCCTGGTAGGAACCGAATGGTACAATGAATAAGAGTTTTATTGCATACATAGCAGAATGATACGAACATATCTTACATCTCTGGAGGAACAACACATGAGCCAATCAACGATCACTGGACTGGAACGACTGCTTGCACTGGAGAGCATTAGAAATACCAAAGCACGCTATTGCCGCTTTATTGATACAAAACAGTGGGACGCACTGGGTGGGGTTTTCGCTCCAGATGCGGTAGCCGATTTTAGCACAGAAGGTAACCCTATTCCTGTATTGAATGGTCGCGACACGATCGTACAGGTATTCCGGGATCTTGTCGATGTAGCAGTGACGGTGCATCATGTACATAGCGCCGAAGTAGAATTTGTATCTGAGAACGAAGCAAAAGTGATCTCACCTATGGAAGACTGGGTGACTTTCCCGGAAGGCAATGAGAATACATCATTTCACGGGTTTGGGCATTACCATGAGACATTTGTGAAGATTGACGGAGAATGGTACATTCAGCATACAAGTCTGAAACGCCTTCGTCTGGATATGTTTGAATAAGATCCATATTGGATCTTCATTTGATCTTCAAAGGGACTAGAAATATTAAACGCCATGAGTACATGATATGTACTTATGGCGTTTTGTTATGTATATCTACGAGCGATAACTTGCGTTACATTGTAAAAAGCCAGGTGAATTCCCATGTGGAATTCCCTGGCTTAGAATGTTGTATACTGCATTTGTGTTGTGAGATGATCATGTTATAGAATCAGGCGGTCGTTTTCTTGCGTGATTGCATCCGTAAGTACAACTGAGAGAAGATCACCGCTGCAAGTGCAACAACTGTCATGCCCCAGAAAATACTGCTATATGCGGAGGACAGTGTCCATTGTTGCATAGCCGTCAAGGCAACACCTGTAACAGCTACACTAAAGGCGCCGCTGAAGAACTGGCTTAATTGGAACAGCCCCATGCCTGCACCAACCTGATCCATTGTTAGGTTGCCTGACAGTTCATTGGACACGCTGGTTGTCAGCGCAGAGAAGCCCACACTAAGCAAAATGTATACCGCCATGATGGCGTAAATGCTGTTATGTGCAAATAGGGCGAACAAGCCAGCCGCTGCTAACAACAACCACGGTGCAAATCGTAGCAAGAGCGTATTTCCATGTCGGTCAATCATGCGGCCGATCCGATTGGACAGCAACATCGATACAACTGCACCCGGGAAGATGACTAAGCCAGATTGAGCCGGAGTCAGTGCATATAAATGAGCCAGAATCTGTGGCAGTAGGAACAAGGTAGAGAAATTATTAATGTACGATACAATACCCAACGAGCTGAGAATCATATATTTTTTGTCACGGAACAGTGCAGGCTGCACGAATGGATCCACTGCACGGCGAATGCGTAACCAGAATAGCAATAACGCAGCAACGCCCACGACAATGGTTATCCATTCTCTTGAGGTGAGGAATAACAGAATGCCTGTTGTACCAATGGCGAGCAGAAGCGCACCGAGCAAGTCAAACGAACCTTTTTTCGGCATCTCACTTGGGAGCAGTTTGAAGAATACAGGAATCAGGAATAGGGATAATCCAGTCACGATAAATAGATCATGCCAACCTAGAAATTGCGTGATGCTCCCGCCGATAACCGGTCCAAGTCCAAGGCCAAGAGAACTGGCAGACATAATAACAGCCATTGATTTACCACGGCGGTCACTTGGGATATATCGAGTAATAAGAACGATAGCTAGTCCCGGAATCGATGCCGCACCCATCGCCTGAATCAAACGCGCAACAAGCAGGACAATAAAGTGATTACTGAAGAAACCAAGAACTGACGCAGCGCCGAGCAAGGTAAGCCCGGTTGTAAACAAGGTACGAATCGGCACAAAGTCCGATAGACGTGAGAATGTAATGGAAGAGATGGCGAAGACAATCGAGTAACCTGTAACGATCCATGATGACGCAACGGATGAGAGCGCGAATTCGGCTGCGATTTTGGGCAATGCGAGATTGAACATCATCGTGTTCATCACGACGAGTACAACCGTGAAGCCAAGCAAGCTGACAATTAACCTTTCTTGTAGTCCAGAGGTTTGTTCTCCGGATGATGCAGTGACCGTGCTGTTCATATAAAACCTCCTGTAATTTTGTATTTCGCAACATTTCAGAAACTACATGTAACATTTGCAAAATGTGATATGATGTTAACCCCTGCCTAACCGCATGGGTACATTAACGTAATGAATAGATAAAGTTCGATTGGTATCGAACTTTAGAAATATATCATGAATCTGTGCTAAAATACAATGGATAGTCTGAAAAAAAGGAGACTACAGTATGAAAATATTGCATCATCCTCAAGTGGGGGATATTCAACTTTCTTCCGTGTTGTACGCTTTAAGTGATCCAACACGTCTTGGTATTGTTGCAGAGGCCGCTAGAAGTGGAGAACAGCCTTGCAGTCATTTTCATGCGCCTGTTGTAAAATCGACCATGTCGCACCACATTCGAACATTGCGAGAAGCTGGTGTTATTCGAGTGAGAGTACAGGGAACGCAGCATTTCCTGACCTTAAGATCGGAAGATCTAGAAGAACGTTTCCCAGGGCTGTTACAGCCTTTATTACAGGCAGCATCTCAAACGAATAGCGACCACGCCTAGAATCTGTCCTTTCTTCAAGTTGAAGAGGGGGCATTTTTTATTGCATTCCATTCGGATGTGTCTTCAGTCTCGCTTAAGGGTATCTTGCACCGCGTTTTCGCAAACTGCTGCGACATTCTATGTCGTACCATGACCTCTATAATAACGGTGAACAGAATCAATTTCATAAACCCTTTAGCCACTTCAATCCAGACGACTTTTAGTGAGTTATGCAATTGATTCAACACACCAAAACTTGAAAAGAGGTCTACAAACGTTGGCAAAAACCAAAAGAGGACGCGTGCTGTGGAGTCTTCCATCCAGAGGACGCGGAACATGTCCAGTATGCGGCAGTACACGTATCAAATTGTTGTATTCCCAAACCAAAACAGACGGCACGATGTTGAAAGTATGCAAGAAATGTTCAAAAGCAGTACAGTCCAGAGTGGATCAGGTGACTGTATAACGCAGCGCAGCCTGTTCGATCGAACAGGCTCTGTTGGTGTACCAGACAGGATTGGAATTCAGCAGAATGCTCTTATAATAGAAGAAGTGAGCTTAAGTGAAAGGGGGGGGGGAAGATGAGCAATATGCATCGTATTCACTGGTTTGACGAGCAGATTCGGAGTGGGCGTTTTCCTAATAGTGGCTGGCTCGCACGAGAATTCGAAATCTCGCGTCGACAAGCGCAGCGGGATATTGAGTATATGGCAATCTCCCTACGTGCTCCTTTATTATACATGGCGAAGTACCGTGGATATTGTTATGAGGATCAGACTTATCGTCTGCCCCATTTATATATGACAGAGGAAGAGCAGCAGGTGTTGAAATATCTGGCACATCGCTATCGGTATTACGATTATGAGCAGGCAGAGTCGGTGAAACGTGTCGCGCATCTACTTGAGCGTTTTACGTTGGAGGAACATCCTACAGGGCAAAGTAAACTTCCCGTATTTACAGCACAACCGAAACAACTACAATGGGTTGAATTGTTGACCCATGCCATTGCTGATTCGTTCCGAGTGCACATTCATTATAGGGATCATAGCGGAGAAAGGCAGCTCTCCCTGTGCCCTCTCAAGTTGATCTCACAGTTTAACGCCGATTATGTTATTGGTTATGAAACCGATGCTGTACAGCAAATGACCATTCGGTTGGAAGGCATCATTCATATGTCAGTCTCGGAGGAGAGTTTTGAATACAAAGCTGATGCTTTGCTGAGTGGGTGGGAAGAGCCATTGCCCGTTCGCAAACCGTTCGTAGCGAAGATTCGCTTGAAGGAAGGACAGCACCTTGAACTGTGGCATGGATATCCGATTCGGGATCGACAGGGCCAGATTTATTTTATTGAATTTCATGATACGGATGCGTTCCTCCAGCATTTGTTTCGTAGCGAGTGGGAGGAACTATTATCGCCAGGTTGGCTGAGGAGAAAACTTCAGCAACGTGCAGAGCAATTGTTGAATAGATTAACGGTTCAGCGGGAAGGAAATGTGGAATAGATCGTAGAAAGGAGGTCTTGTCTTGGCTGAAGTCATGTTAGATCACTTCATGATGAAACGGGAATCCAAATCGTATGTGGATGGCCTGCATGCCATATTGACCCATACGGGTCAGTTTCATGGCTCCAAATATATGCTCGCTGGATACACAGGTATGGCTTTTAAACTTGCAGTGCATCGGCAGTTACTTCCCATGTCAGTTACAGCCTACGGACAGTGGGGAGAAGCGCATCGGCCCGGCATTGATAACTTGGGTATCTTCACTATCTGGGATGGTGGACGTACACGACACTCTACATTCAATTATTACCAACAGGATGCTGTGAAGTGGGTGAAACGTAGTCTGGATGAGGGTAGAGGCGTCATTTACTGGATTCCTGAATTCGGTGTCATTCACGGTTATGATGACGATGACCGAATCTTCTATGTGCAGGATGGGTGGAGTGAGGAATCCCAGATCCTGCTGTATGACAATTTTGGGCTGAACTTCACTGGCTTCTGGTATTGTCAGATATTCGGAGACCAAGTCCACATGGCAGAACAGGATATGGTGTTGGAGTCTTTACGACTGGCGATAGAGGATTGGGATACTCCTTATCGTCTGTTGCCTGATCGTAATATTGCATCTGGCAAGCTGGCTTATGAAGTGTGGGTGCAGGCGCTGCAACGTACAGATTATGATGCATCAGGAGCAGCTTATATTTTGGACGCCTATTGTCAGTCCCGAACTGAGATTCAGAAGTATTTGCACGATGTACGAGGGTTATGGGACGAACTGAACCAGGCGCACACATGTTATGAACAGATTGGAGTATTGATCCACGAGATGCAAACATGTATCGTTCAGCACGAGGGCAGAAGGATTCTGCGTCAAGACACGACCAAGAAGCTGGCACAGGTATTGTTGAAGGCGAAGGTGCTGGAGGCGCAAGCCATGGATTATTTTCGAATGATCTCCTTCCGATACCCTGACCGTAAACGCTCTACAGTACCGAGATGGGGAGCACATTCAGCCAGATAGGAGGGAAGTGGGAGTGATGGAATCCAAAGTCATATTGAACGAATTGATAGCGCCAGTACCGAATCAGCATATATCCGATGATCAGAGACGAGGGCGGGTCAATAGCTCATATTCGGATGTATTGTATCGTATTCTGAATCATCAACGATGGGGTGGTTTCACTCATGACATGATTGCGGGAATGACAGTCAGTGGTTTTCGACTGGTGGTTGATCGGCGTCTAACCGCAGAGTCGATCTCGGCATACAATTGGATGGCAGAGAATTTTGTAGCGGCTGACTTCATTGGTGTAACGGCGAGCCAGGCGGCAGGGTTTTCATTTGAACCCACCTTTCCACTGTATCAGAAGCAGGCGTTGCATGATATCAAGGCAAGTATTAACCGCGGCGTGGGAGCGATTCTGTGGCATAATCAATTTGTCATTGCTGCTGGGTATGATGATACCGAGCAACTGATCTATATCTGTGATTGTGAGGGACAGGAGCTGCAGCCCCTACCATATCATTCTTTTGGACAAAATGAATCGCCCTACTGGTATTATCAAGTACTGGAGTCTCATCAATCGGTGGATGTATGGGAAGTCTGCAAGGAATCGTTAATCCAGGCTGTCTACAAATGGGAAACTCATGATTACATGTTGCCTCCCCAAGATTATGCCTGTGGAGCAGAAGCCTATACGACCATTGCTGCAGCGTTACAGTCAGGAACGTATGACACAGTTGAGGCAGCAATTGTCCTTCGCTATTATGCAAAATCTAGACAGGATATCGCCTCGTATGTGGCAGCACTGGAGCATCTGTCCCTACATATGGATCGGGTTATAAGCGAATACGCCTTACTCGCAGAGCATTATTCCAACATCGTAGAGGTGATCAATGACTACTCCGCGTGGGATGCAAGAGAATCGCAAAGTGTACAAAAGGTGATTGAGCAGATTCAAAGGGCAGGGGATAGAGAGCAACAGGCTATAGACGCTATTAAAAATGCCTTTCCCGAAACGATTGGTAATCGTTTTGCGGATATTGGGTTGAGATAAGCAGAGCATGCATATGCAAAAACGGATAGGCATAAGAGCCTATCTTTTTTTAGTTTATACTCCATACACACGTGTACACCTATCATACGTATTTCACCCTTAATCAGAAAAATAATACAAAAATTTGATTTTGGGGTAATCCAAAACGATCCGTATTCCGAATATTATAATAGATGGTCTTTTTTGGATGAACAATACTGAAGGACAACAGGGGGCGGGAGTATGGTGCAGAATCCGGAAGCCATTCAGGAATGTATTGAAAAGGCGAGACAGCGACTCTACCAGATTGCGAATCAGTACCCGGATCTATGGCATCCCGAAGTCATTCGCCAATCCATGGTCTTGGATGAACTGATTAACGAATATAACCAGGCAATACGCTTGAAAAAAACGATAAAAATATAAACTAGAGATATCTTTTTCATGAATCTGCAACATGCCTTGGTCTGTCAATTGCATCCCAGATCCTCCTCATCTATGTTGATTATTTTCCAGTATAAGGGGAGATGATGCGAGTGGAAAGAGAAAGCATACCTATTCATGAAAATAAATGTAAGCGATATCATTATTGTCTTTATATGAGAAGAACTATATCAACACCAGACGGAGAGGACAGAAATAACCAGAACAAGCAAAGCGTTCGCCTGAACAACCGTACGTAAGCCTCATTGTTTCGGTCAGTCTTATGAGAGTAAAATAATAGGTGATAAACGTATGTTAACACGCAGATACCAAGGATGGTTTGAAGCCAATCTGATTGTATAAGAGGAAGTAGATGCTGTAAGAGAAGAGTACATAATAGATAGCAAAAGGCAGGAGAACAAGTGACTATAACAATTAGTGAAGCCATTGAAGAGATGGTGGCAGAGATTCATATATGGTTTGATGAACAGGCGAGCCGCACAGATCTGAACGGTATTGTGCAACGAACCACGTTGCAGATGGGAATTTTCAATGATATTTTGCTAGATTACAGACCTGGACGAACAACGCTAGATAGTGCTGATCTGGATTTGGATGATAGTTTTACATCGAAGAATGCAGGTTTTTTCACCTCGGAAGAGGTACGTTCGGTGATTCAACCGCAACTTGTGGAGGTGGTTAAAGGCAAGTTGGAGCAATGGGCACATACTCCGATGATTGATTACCATTTTACCTTTCGCGGGAAGTTCCCAACCACCGAAGGTAAGCTGCATCTAACATTGCTGGATTATGTCCATGAAGAGAAGAGACAGCAGTTACTTGAACGTGTTCATTCCTATGTAGACGAGAAGGTGGAGAATGGTACTTATCCGACGAAGCCCCTAGAATCGTTTTTCTTGACACGTCATCTTCTTGACGTGAACCTGTTTCCTACATTGGATGTAGCGCGAACGATAGCAATCTTTAATCGGATTCAGGAGTTGAATAAGAGCCGTCCGGAGGCACTCGCGGAGCATCGTAGGAATATGATCCATGCTCTAACCGAATGGGCTGAGAATCAATTTTTGCCTCAGTATTATGATATTCAGACTTCTACCTACCGTGCGAATGAGTATACGCTCAAGCCAGGTGCAGTATTAGAGCAGCAGGAGACCCAGCATCTGGATGAAAATGAGAACCAAGAACAGCTCTCGCAACCGATTGATCTGTTATTGTATGGAGCGGTCATGATTCTTCGCTATGAACCGAGCTACAGTAAACCTAGAGGTCTTACCTTCATGGAGCTTGCCGTGCAATTGGGTAGTAGTCGAGCAGTACGTATGATGGATGAGGGTAGTGGAACCTTTGCCAAGGAAGAAATCGTTATGAAAAATAAACAGGTTGAGTGCAAGGCAAACGATGTATACTCGCTCATCACCATCCACATACGCCAGGAAGAAGCTTCTGCCTATGAACAAGCTCTCACCTTTATTACTCACTTACTGGAACGGGGATTCCCGAAACATTATAAAATCAAATTGAAATCTAGTGATAAGCAATATTTACCGATCAAAGGGCTGGCCAAGTCCGATACGCATCGCTTCTTCGCTAATGCACTGCAATACGCAGGGCTGCGTCCGCTGCTTGAGCAATATGCTCGTGTAGCCATTGAACAATTCGAATTTTATGCAGATACAGAAGGGGAGAAGAACTGTATGACGGGCAGCTACGCAACTTTTGGACTGGGACTCACAGATGAGCAGTATTTTCCATTAGTCGCGCACTACATGAATCATGTGGATGATGAGCATCAGCTGGTGCAGGATAAATTCATCACTGTGTTTGCCGAGAAATATGGTGTAACTACCCAATCTGCACCTATATTAGTTGATTGTCTGCGCCGTACTACGGATAGTTTAAAGCTGAAAATTCTGCCTGAGCTGGAAAGTGAGGACAAGCTTGCTCTGCTTACACAGCAGATGAACGGTCTAAAGCCTTACGAGGTTGAGCATGTACTGTATCCAATCTGGGGCAAGGTCGAGAAATTAGCGACGCTAGCTCGTAAAGCGGATGGAAGACGCAAAGAGTTACTGCTTGAACTGTTGCAGGCTGCGGGGAAATAAACGGGCTGTATAGAAGAAGAGGAAGCCTACCAACCAAGGAGGATGAGGAATGGAACCGTTGCAGCGAAGAGTTTGGGTTGGTCTATCTGCTCCAGAGAAAGACGAGTGGATGCATACGATTGCTCGTAAGTTACCAGAACAGATGCGATATGATGGGCTACAGACATTCGAACGGTATGGTCAGCGAACAGAGACCGGTGTATTCGTCTGTGGTAGGCAACAGTTTGTATTTGTGCCAGGGGATCGTGTAACGCTGGGTTGGGATAGCTGGCAGGAAGGGATGAACGAAGCAACGTCTTCCGATCTGCTTGAGGCGGTGAGTGAGTATGGCGTGGAGGATGTGGAATCGTTTCTGAGCGATCAGATGTCGCCTGTAAGGGAAGTAGAGATTGCCCCAATGTTGGTAGAGTGCCGCACTCGTTCCCTTGGCTGGATCGAAGTGACAGAAGAAGAGGCAATGCAGCAGGACGATGCTGATTTTGCAGCAGAGCTGGAGAAATTCAGGCAGAGTAAGCTGAATGAATATGAGCAATATCAACAGTTCCGCTTAGTTCGCCACGGTGAAGATATTCAGGTCTTATGGTTCAATGAGGATTTAACTCTGGAAGTTCTTTTGGAGGAAACAGTGGAAGCGGGATTTGGTTTGCTTACCGAGGACGAGTGGGAGTATCTGTATGGAGGTGGATGCCGTACGTTATTTCCTTGGGGGGATAGCTTTGATTACACTTTAAAATTAAAGCACTTTGGTGAGTTACAAGAAGCGGACAAGCTCATGGACGGTTCTATTGAAGGAGTTAAACGTATCTTGCAAGATCAGGCTGATCGCCCTTATGACCTGGCGCTTCCCAACTTCTTTGGGGTGCAATTTGTGGGTGATCCATACATTTATGAACTTACACTGGATGCCACAGGAGAGACGCAACCCAAAGGTGGAGACGGTGGTTCCATGATCTGTGGTGGTATGGGACCATTAGTCGGCTTTCTCCCTGCCACTGCTGTATTTTATCGTGATCCCAATGCGAGTGACCTGGACTTGGAAGATGTGATGGATTGTATGCACTATAGGAGAGTAATCCGATTAACAGGGGTTGCCCATTCCTAGACTGGCTTAGGATCGTGTACCAGGACGGAATATGCGTGGTTCCAAAAGGACCTAAAACAAAAGCCATACCTGTTAAGGACATCATACATTCCTAGGGGTATGGCTTTCTATAATCTATTTTTCGAAAAAGACTGACTTGTTATCGAATATCAACTCAAACTTTATTTCAACTTCTGCACAGAGACTGCCATTTGCTCCAGTTGGGCGTGAGTCAATTGATTATTTGGCGAGCTTATCGTTACATAGCGATCATCCAGTTGGAAGGTCAGCAGATCGGTCTGGTCGGGAGTATACCATTTGGCAGATACGCCGTTTGGTAATTTTACCGTTTTGCCATCATAGCTGAATGAATAGTCTTTGGGTGATACCGTTACATTCATGCGATTGAATACAAAGTTTACACCATCACCGCCAGCGCCTACACTCTTGAATGTATCTCCGGCAACCATATGCTGCGGCGCATACGCGGTTTTGAATCCGTCGAACTTCGCAAATGCCTTGCGGATATTATCCAGTTGTTGCTTGGTGTAGTTCACATCTGCAAAGGCCGTGATGCCTTGATCATTGTTGCTGTTGGTTTTCTGAACTGAGACCGCAACTTGTTGCAACTGAGCTTGCGTTAACTTGTGGTCTGGTGAGCTAATGGTAACGTAACGATCATCCAGTTGGAAGGTCAGCATACCTGTTTTGTCTGGCGTGTACCATTTGGCAGTAACTCCGTTGGACAGTTTTACATTTTTGCTTGAATAGCCGTCTGAATAATCTCTTGGTGTGACATCAACTTTCATATGATTGAATATAAAGCTGACACCATCGCCACCTGCACCTACACTTTTGAACGTGTCGCCTGTAGTCATTTGTTGTGGTGCATAAGCCGTCTCGAAACCATCAAATTGGGCAAAAGCTTTCTGAATTGCTTCTTTTTGTGCTGAAGTATACGTTACATTGGTCAGAGCTGTTGAATTGTTAGTCGCTTGACCGATAATCACTTGTCCTTTTTGGCTGTCATAGGATACGGGTACATGCAGTGCATCAGCCAGTGCGCGTACAGGCAGATACGTGGAATTGTTATATGTGATTGGAGCCAGTTTGTTGCCATTGCCATCTGTAGGTGAGTAAGCCGCACCATCGACGTTGAAGCTGATTCCGTGGTTAAGATAGGCGGAGATTTTCTCCAGTTGTGTACCTGCAAATACTCCTGTTGCACCAGTTAACGTCATTCCCAGTACCATCATCGTTGCTACGGATTTCTTCATGTTCTTTTTCATCATCTATCTCTCCTTCAAGTTCGAATTAGTTAGTATCTTGTGGGCTCGCTGTCCCTTATGGCTTTATATTAAACCTCGAACATATCCAGAATAATTCTGAATTATCTCCAACTTGTAAACATATGCGTCATGGTTAACGATGAGGAAAAGGTTATGATGATCTTAAAGAGAGGGCAAACGAAACGATAAACGAAAGTAAGAGGGGAATATGATCAACATGGATCTGAGGTATATAGCGTCACAGTATGTGATGGGGGAGATTATGAATTGCACAACGATGCAGCAAGGGACAAGTTCGACGGCCATGTTGCTGCAGACCACGTCAGGTAGCTATGTGTTGCGCCAGCTTAGGGATGAACGACAGGCTTTGGCTGAATATGAAGTGTACCAGGCACTGGCACCTGCAAAACTATCACCAAGCATCCAGTGTACAAAGGAAGGTCTACCCTATATTACCCTTGGGCATATGATTTATAATGTTCAGACTTATATCGAAAAAGTAGTGCCGCAGCACTCGCTAAGCCTAAATTATGTTGAGTTAGGTGAAGTAACTGCACGTTTCCATCAACGCATTATGCATCTGGATATGACGAGACTTGGTCAGGAGGATCGGTTTGCTCTACCTCCATTATGGGAAGCAGTAAGTGGGGATATTCTGGATTCATCATCAGAGATAATACGGCGATTGGCAGATCATGTGGAGGAGTGCAGCATGTATCAATCGAAACATACGGCTGTAATACACGGGGACCTAGGGCTGTGGAATGTGCTATTCACGGAGAGTGATATGTATATCATAGATGTCGGAGAAGTACGGCGTGGGAACCATCATTTTGACTTAGCAGCTATATTGTCTTCGACTTGTTCATCCTCAATCACAGTGTGTGAGCTGGAGGAGCGAATAGTTCAATTGGAACGTGGATATCGCTCTGAAGGAGGCGACGTTAATCGGGACATTCTATATGAACAGATCCATCTATGGGTCATTCGTGGATTGTTAGCCATCATAAGAGAGAAGGGAATCATTGCTCCAACAATTCCCTATGTCGAGCGAAATCTAGCGTTTCTCGGTAAATGTCAGACGGTAATGAGTTGAATTCAGAGTGATGGAGAGAATCAATTAATACCTGAGAAAGATTTAGTTCACTAAATAAAGGATTAATCCACCTACGCCAAACACGATTGCAAAAACATATACATACGAAAGCCGGCTCAGATTTTGCTTGGTTTTGCGGTCATAATCAGGATTGCTGGTTTGATTCGCCTTCGAATTACCGATGACCAGCGTAGCAATTCCACCAAATAAAGCGATCGCAATAACTAAGATATAAGGCAACAACGTATGCTCGACCTCCCTTTCAAAATAATAGATATGAATCGATACATATGTCGTTATACAAAAAATACATATGTTGCATAAGCGGCAATAACTAAACAGGCAGCCCCACCGATTCGAACGGAAAATGTATAAAGAGCAGAAGGTTCCGTAGCGTCAGAAGATTTCCACTTTTCCGTGATAACCCACAGAAAAGATGGAGCAATTAACATAAGTAATCCAATGAGACTGAAGATAATGGCAATAGTCAAAATCATTTGAAGGCGCCTTTCTATTAATGAATTACAATAATTAGAGATTTACCACATGACATCATTGTATCATACAAAAAAAGGAAGGGGGAGTGCCCTCATCCTGGATTAATCATTGATTTTAAGATTGAAAATTTTAAATTTAAAAAGGTGAATAATCCTTGTCCTGACGGGCTTTCGCGACTCTCTTACATGGGGGTTGCGATTTTTTTTTGAATTTGGAGTGATCCGAATCTGCAATGCCTACGTTACACCCTATGAAGATGACGACAAGGAAAGAAATGATACCCAAAACGACACTAGGAGTGAACACATGATGAAGATGAAAATGAAGAAGTTTATCGCACCTGTACTTAGTTTGACACTGTTGATGCCAGGGATCGCAGGAGCTGCTTCTGCACCACAGACACCAATGACAATGATGAAAGCATCGGTGAACACACCGGCTGCAGACCTTAGAGCGAACCTGGATCACCTATTGTCTGAACACTTTGCACTCGCCGTAACCGCGATGGCAAAAGCTTATGATGGGGCAAAGGATGCCGATGCAGCATACAAAGCACTGGATCAAAATGCACTGGATATGCAGCCAGCAATCGCTTCCCTGTACGGTGAAGCTGGTGCGAAGGAATTCGAGCGTATCTTCCGTGCACATAACAAATACACCGATGATCTAGTGAAGGCAACCAAAATGGGTAACCAAGCTGGTATTAAGCAAGCTCAAGCGAACATCAACGGTTTTGTGGATGAATTCTCAACATTCCTCAGTACAGCAACCGAAGGCAAATTGCCAAAAGCAGCAGCCAAACAGGCTTTGCAAGTCCATGAAGATCTCGTGCAAAAAGTATTCGATGAATACGTCGCTGGAGATTATGCGGATGCATACAAGGCTTACCGTGAAGGCTTCAAAGAAATGTTTGACGTAAGTAAAGCACTTTCTACAGCGATTACTACACAAATGCCTGAGAAATTTGATCACACCAAAGCGGACACGAAAGCAGCTGATTTGAGATCTACGCTCAACCACTTGGCATCCGAACACTTTGCGCTCTCTGCTCTGCAAATGCAGGAAGAATACGATGGACGCACAGCAGCCTCCAACGCACTGATTACAGCTGAAGCTGGAAACACCGCTGATTTCAAAGCAGCCATTGCTTCCGTTTACGGTAACGATGGCGCCAATGCGTTCGAGAAAATTTGGGTAACCAACCACGTTAATGCACAAAGTGATTATGTAAAAGCTGTTAAAAACAACGATGCGGCAGCTCGTACAGCCGTAGAGAAACGTATTGATGGATTCACAACCGAGTTCGCAACATTCCTGGATGCTGCAACAGCAGGCAACCTGCCAAAAGCAGCAGGGCAACAAGCGCTGACAACACATGAGAACCAAGTACAAAAAGTCCTCGACCAATATGCAGCAGGGAATTATGATGCTTCTTACACGACGAATCGTGAAGGCTTCAAAGTGATGTTCGGTGTAGGTCAGGCATTGGGTAACGCGATTGTGACTCAATTCAACGATAAGTTTCGAGAGCCAGCAGCCCCAACAACGCCTGCACCAGCTCCAGAAATGACAACCGTATGGATGCAAGTGAACAGCAAAATGTTGAAAATTAACGACAAAACAACCAATATGGATACAACGCCAGTACTCTGGAAAAACACAACCTATATTCCACTGCGTTTCCTGAGTGAAGGTATCGGTGCAACCGTGAAATGGGACAAAAAGGCACAGCAAGTCACGGTCATGGCTGGCAACGATACGCTCGAATTCTGGGTGAACAACAATGTAATGGAAGTTAATGGGGTGAAGAAAAACGTAGGATCTACCGTATTTGTCAACAAAGATGGTCGTACGCAAGTACCACTGCGCTTTATTGCTGAGTTGCTGAACTGGGACGTGAAATGGGCACAAAAAGACGGTTCCATTACACTAACCAAATCGATGTAACTCGAAAATGGAATAAAGTAACGTTGTCGATCACCAAACTATTTCAAGAAACCATGACCATATTCTCTGGGGAGCGTAGCTCTTCTTACCCAGGATTGTAATCATCATCTAACATATTGTGCTGCCCACTACATGCTGCTCTAGGATGTAGTGGGCAGTTTTGTTATATACCGATTTCGTTTCGGTAGATCATATATTGAAAAGGATAAGCATATCCGATGTGATCACGAATAAATCCAAATAAATTCAAATATTTGGTATAATCATCAAGTAATGACTTACATAACAGCTTGGATAGCCGATGTAGCCTAGAATGATGTATGATCTATTTAGTATGAGCAAAATAAAAGGGGGACAGTGGAATGAGTACATCATCCAAACCGGAGCGTCCAGCGAAAAATGTGGACACGCGATTATTCATTGCTTGGGCCGTTTCTGTCATTGCGACAGGCGGCAGTTTATATTTTAGTGAAATTAAAGGATACATTCCTTGTGATCTGTGTTGGTTCCAGCGGATTTTCATGTACCCGTTAACGATTGTGCTCGGGATTGCTTATTTCAAGGATGATGTGGGCATTGCCAAATATGTACTGCCGCTCAGCTTTGTTGGTGGCGGAATATCACTATATCATGTTACGATCCAGCGTATCTTCTCAGCTACAGGTAATGCTGTGGCTTGCGGCAAAGTTCCTTGTTACACCGATTATCTGAATTGGTTCGGCTTCATTACGATTCCTCTGCTCGCTCTAATCGCTTTTATTATCATCATTGTAGCGCTGTGGGGCATTGGCAAAGCATCCAAATCTTCTTTGTAAGAAAGGATAGATGGTTGATGAGCGGACATATCCGTAGGTGCATGTCTTTTATTATGTTGATTATACTGACCGCGGCTTGCTCTTATCAGGAGCAGAATGCACCGGGCGAGATGCCGGTCATGATCAAAGTACAGCTTATGGTTCCTGAACAGGCTTCACCTGGTGAGGCTGTGTCCTTACAGTTGAAGTTGACACAGGGGGACGCGCCAGTTAGCGATGCGGATCAAGTGCAGTTTCAGATTTGGAACAAGCTTAATGAGCCCCCTCCGGTGTCACCCGAAGAAGGTTACATGACCGTAGAAAAACTGGAGGAGCAAGGGGCTTTGACGGCCAGAGAAGTGGAAGATGGGATCTACGAGGTAGAGTATACCTTTGATGAGCCAGGCTCCTATGTTGTTCAAGCTCACGTAACACAGGGATCCATGCACAGTATGCCGAGAAAGAATGTTGAAGTGAAATAAGCCTCATAAATGGGATTTGCGAGTTTAAATATCGAATACAAATTAAATAATAACCTTGACCTTGAAGTATACTTCAAGGTTTATTTTATAGGTATGCCCAGCGATGATGAGGACGGAGGAAGAGATATGAGCACGATGACGAGAGGAGAACTAGCCAAGCGTACCGGACTAAGTATGGCGACTCTCCGATATTATGAAGATAGCGGGGTGCTACCTGCACCGATCCGTGCATCGAATGGATACCGCAGATATTCTGAGGATTACGTGGTCAAAATTAAATTTATTAAGGATGCTCAAGCGCTAGGTTACTCCTTGAAAGATATAAAAGAAACGTTACACTTACTCAGCCAAGAGGATATGGACAGTGAGACACTGAGAGTGTTGGTTCGCAATCGAATTGCGGATATTCAACAGCATATCAATAACCTAAAGGACATGCAGACACTTCTAGCTTCATTGCTCTTAACGCCAGAATCCGAAATCCATACTTATATAGGATCTTTCCGCAATCTTTCAGAGGAAGCAGAAGATTCTCCCAGGCCACAAGAATGATAAGGATACACCACATATATATCGAAAAGAACCCCTTTCCCAACCTTTCGGAGAAGAGGTTCTATTTGTTTTGATTACAGTATGATGCATTATTCATTTACATAAAACCCGCTTCCCGTAAAAAATGATGCACAATCTGGCGCTGATACCTGATCCGCACGGAACGCTTCAAGCTCCAACACGTCTCCACAGTGACGGTGCGAGCCTGTAGAAGTCTTGCACCCGCTGTGCGTGCTGACCCAGGCAGTTCATGCTGCTTCAGATTGAAATGTCTGTCCTGGTTCGCGATGGAACGATTCATTTGTTTAATGATGCGTCTACATGCTGGAACCGCACGACTGCCGGGATTCGTAATCAGCGTTTGTCCAAGAACACGGGAACTGAGCTGGGATAAGCCATTGGCTTCATGCAGATCTAACCACCAATCTGGTTGATATTGACGGGCGAGATGAAAGACTGCTGAGGTCAGAGGATGCCTAGCTCTGCCTGAAATTCGGCGTGGGAAGGTGCGATTCAGATCTGGCTTGCCTCTAATTTTCTTCCGATATGCCTGCTGGTGCACCCGTGGAATGATGACGAGAAGCCCGCGCTGAATGATGTGCCGTCCTGCGATACAATCATCGACGAGCTGCTGCGCTGCAGCCATACTGGCTGTTTCATTACCGTGTACTCCCGAGGTAATCAGCATGACCGGACCAGGGTTCACTCCGCGCACAACATAATAGGGGGTAGCATGTACGCTCGATGAAGCAAGAATATGTTTGTTGACAAGCATGAGGCTCACCTCCGTTACTACAATACGTCATGTCCTTCTTGTCTGTAACGGCATTTGAACAGCCTCCTTTGTTATCTTTTGCAAAAAGGGTAGTACACCAAATACTTCATCTGGTTAAATACCAATTAATCCCTTCACAGGGAAGACATTTTTTTGCCACAATTCGGCATTTATGCTCCTGTTCAAGAGTGCGTCACAAGACAACAGGCTGTCTGTTCCTTTATACTTAAGAAAGTAATGTCGTAAACGTTTACAACTTAAACTATTTAAACTTAAAATATTAAGCCGGGCATGTGCCTGACCAATGGAGATACAGAACAACCAATCCGGCAAGAGAGAAGGATGTCATGAAGAAAATTGCATGGGTCACCGATAGTACGAGTACACTGGATCCTGTTTTCGCTGAGCAAAATCATGTTTATATTGTACCGCTGCGTGTTGTATTTGGAGAGGAATGTTACCGGGAATCAGAGGATATATCACCGGAACTATTCTATGAAAAGCTGGAGACAGCATCCAAAGCCAGCAGCTCACAGCCGCCAATCGGCGAGTTCATTGAATTGTATGAGTCATTGAAGGATCAATACGATGAGATCATAACCATTCATTGTTCCACTGCGCTTAGTGGTACATTACACACATCGATGCAGGCCGCGGAAATAGCAGGTGTGAAGGTGACTGCAATTGATTCGAGGGCAGGTGCATACCCTCACCGGGAGATGATCCTGCAAGGTCTGGAGTGGCAGAAACAAGGTGCTAGTGCAGCCGAGATCAAAGCTAACATTGAACAGATGATTGAGAATATGTCCTTTTACCTCATTCCGGCCAGCCTTCAGAATCTTCATCGTAGTGGGCGAGTATCCGGAACACAGCTTGTCTTGAGTCAACTGTTGAAGATTCATCTGCTGCTGCGATTTGAGGAAGGCAAGGTTGTTGTGAATGAGAAAATTCGTACTTTCAAACGTGCGAAGCAACGTATGCTGGATGTGCTGAAAGTGGATATGGAGAAAGTGAAGCATGTATGCATCATGCATGCCAACAATCCAGATGAAGCGGTGACCATCAAACAGCAGATATCCGAATTGTTACCACGGCTCAAGACCGAGATTATGCCTTTTATCCCTGTGGTTGGTATTCATGCAGGCGCAGGCACGATTGGTCTATGCTGGTTCAGAAATGAGCACGTATAGATAACATTCTAGATTACATTTTAGATAACATCAGTTCCTAGTCTAGATCTTGATATCTATTATAAATTAATCTCATATACCGGTAGATGCCCTTGAGGTACAGCAGTTGTAATGTATGCTGAATTCAAGTGGTATTCTGCCGGTTTTTTCTATGTTAATTCAGTGATAAGAAGAGTATGAATGCCAGACATCCTCTCATTGCCAATTGAAACAAAATGTGAGGTAATAAAGACAAATGAACATGTTGGAGGGGAATGTTGTGTCAAGTCACCGATTGTTGCTTGTTGAAGATGATCGTTCGATTAGTGAAATGGTAGGTCCTTATTTGGAAAAAGAGGGCTATGACGTTTCATATGCCTATGATGGTTATGAAGCGGAGGAACAGTTCAAACAGGCGAAGCAAGCATACGATCTGGTTATTCTAGACCTGATGCTACCTCGCAAAAATGGAATGGAAGTGTTGCAGACGATCCGTTCGGTCAGCTTAGTGCCAGTACTCATTCTATCAGCCAAGGATGGAGAGGTAGACAAGGCGCTAGGGCTTGGATTCGGTGCAGACGATTATCTAAGTAAACCCTTCTCGCTAATTGAACTGACTGCCCGTATTAAAGCAGCCATCAGGCGTGCCAACTATACGGCACAGCCTATAGAAACTCCCAACGCACCTGTGCAGCATGAACGTCTGGAGTTCGGTGGGTTGGTAATGAACATGGACACCTATGAAGTGGAGCGAGAAGGCGTCGCTATTCGATTAACCTCTAAAGAATTTGGTATTTTGAAATTGTTAGTTACCCACCCGGGCAAAGTGTTTACGAAGGCTCAGATTTATGCTGCGGTTTGGAACGACCAATATTATGGGGACGAGAACATTATTAACGTACATATGCGTCGTCTGCGCGAGAAGATTGAACGGGATCCTTCAGCACCTCAATATATTAAGACGTTGTGGGGAATCGGGTATAAGCTGGAGGTGGAACAGACATGATGCTCGTCCTTTTGGGCATTTCTACGGGAGGGTTGGCACTCGTTGTCGTAATCTTAGCCATCAAACTGGCTCAGCGTAGCCAGCAGATGAACTATATTCACCTTAAACTGGAACATCTATTGGATCAGGGGACATATGAGAGATTGTTAGTGTTCAGCAACGATGCTCCCATCCAGCAGCTTCTTCGTGATATTAATCAAGTTCTGGATTACGCCCACCGCACTGGAGCTCGTTATGCTAATCAGGAGAAAGAGATGCGTAATATGCTGTCCAACATCTCCCATGATCTGAAAACACCGTTAACGGTTGTACTTGGATATAGTGAGACACTACTGCATAGCCCAACATTGACGGAGCAAGAACGAGAGGTCATGATCGGCAAAATCCATGATAAAGCCCAGGAGGTGCTGCGTTTGATCCATTCCTTCTTTGATCTGGCGAAGCTGGAGTCTGGTGATATGGAGCTGTCCATGACTCGGGTTAATCTAAGTGAGCTATGCCGACTGAAGATGATTTCCTTTTACGAGATGTTAACAGGACTTGGCTTGGAAGTGAAACTGGATATCCCCGAAGGGGATATTTTCGTGCAAGCGAATGAGGAAGCGCTTGACCGTGTACTGAATAATCTTATAACCAATGCGATGAAATACGGCTCTGACGGCAAAATGTTAGGACTCTCCCTTCATCATACGAAAAGTAACGGCGTGTTGCTGGAAATATGGGATCAGGGAAAAGGTATTCCGGAAAGTGAGCATAGCCGTGTATTTGAGCGAATGTATACGCTGGAGGACTCCCGTAATCGACAGTACCAGGGAAGCGGTCTAGGTCTCACCATCACCAAAAGGCTGGTTGAGCGCATGGGAGGCAGCATTGAATTACGGAGTGTTCCGCACCACAGAACGGTATTTTCGATCTCTTTAAAACCTTGTTAGAAGAATAATTTCTGAAATGAAGTAAAATTAAGGTTTTTGTAAGAAATGATTAATAGAAAAGAAGACATTTCTCTTTACAATACAGATATCAGAACCCGGTAGTGCGTGTTCATTTAGAGCAGTTTCATCAATAAGGCTGAATGAAGCTGCGTATGTTCAACTAAACTTTTTTACACGAGAACGGAGAGGACAGAAATAACGTGAAGAAGCGAAGCGTTCGCCTTTATCCCCGGATTTTCCCTTTGCAGAAGGGATTCAAAAAAATCTGGGGATAACAGCGATCGGAACGTTATTCTGTCATCGCAGTGGTAAGTGTAACACTCTTTAGTTGATTCTATATAGATTCTTGAGCACCACAAAAGGTATCGTAAAGGAGAACAAGAGATATGACTTATATTGCACGTACGATAGGTGTGTCCAAGACATATGAGGGTATAGAAGTGGTGTCCGACGTTAATATGAATATTAAACAAGGGGAAATTTACGGTTTCTTAGGGCCGAATGGTGCAGGCAAAACCACGATCATGAAAATGCTGACGAACCTAGTGAAGCCAACCTTCGGCGAGATTGAATTGTTCGGAGAAAAGTTAACACCCACCTCCTACGAAGTGTTGAAGCGGATGGGAAGTATTATCGAATACCCCTTTTTCTACGATAGATTATCGGCTAGAGATAACTTGGAGCTTCATTGTGAATATATGGGCTTCCACAACAAGAAAGTAATCAACGACATGATAGAAAAAGTGGGCCTGAAGGATACCGGGAAGAAAGCCGTTCGTGATTTCTCCCTTGGGATGAAGCAAAGACTCGGTATTGCCCGAGCACTCATCACAACCCCTGAATTGCTCATTCTGGATGAACCAATCAATGGGCTTGATCCTGTGGGGATTAAGGAAATGCGGGATTTATTCAAACGTCTCAGCACGGAATACCGGATCACTTTATTAATCTCAAGCCATATTCTCGGAGAGATTGAGCAGATTGCTGATACAGTAGGCGTCATTCGCGGCGGGAGATTAGTAGAGGAAGTGTCGATGGAGAGTATCCGTGGTCTTCACAGCGAGTATGTCGAGTTACAGGCTGTGGATATCCGCAAAGCAACTTATGTTATTGAACATCAGCTTGGACTCCAAAACTTCAAGTTAATGGATGAGCAGACGTTACGCATCTATGATACGGGTCTTGTTCCGTCGCAGTTAACCAGCCAGCTAATCGAGCATGGTGTACAGATTGAGTCCATCTTCAAACGATCACATTCATTAGAAGAACACTTCCTTAATCTCGTGAAGGGAGATGGAGACGTTGCTTAAGCTCATTGAACTAGAGATGCGGAAACACCACTTTTCTAAAAATCTGATTGCAGCGGGCATTGCTAACATCGTTATTTTGGGATTCCTGACCATGATTGCTGCGCTCGACCGAGGGGCGGAGGATTATGCTTATTCGAACTATGCGGTATCCTTTATGCTCATTGATGTATGTGCGAGAGCGACCTTTATCGTATTTGCCGGAGCGCTGTTATCCAAGTTCATTATCCAAGAGTACCGAAATAAAACGATGAACGTCATGTTCACCTATCCGATCAAACGCCATAAAATTATCGCTGCCAAATTGATTATCATATTTGGGTTTACCTTCTTTATGATCATGTTCACCGATTTATTGATGGGGGCAATCCTATTGACCGTGAATCATTACTATCCTTTTGTTACAGACGCATTAACGGCCAATGAAGCATGGAGGTTGTTATTGAAGTATAGTATTAGCTCCCTGTCTGCTGCGGCTATGGCGCTAATTCCATTGTATTTCGGTATGCGTAAAAAGTCGGTTACAGCCACGTTGGTCTCTTCGATCATTTTAGTGTTTATTATCTGTTCAGGTGGTAGCGGATCCTCGCTTTCACTGAATTCCATTATTATTATCCCTATTACCTTAGGGGCGATTGGTTTATGGATTGCATCCATGTCGATGCATCGTCTAGAGACAAAAGACGTGAACTAAAATCCTGCTCAAAAGCATACCCGGTATGGCTTCAGATGCCATTGACATCCGCTCGTACAAGGGATAGGATAATGTCAACTGAAACATGAAGGAGAATGCAACTACCATGACGATTCCAAAAACTTTGACAATAGCTGGTTCAGACACAAGCGGCGGTGCAGGAATTCAAGCCGATTTGAAAACTTTTCAGGAGCTAGGTGTGTACGGTATGACCGTATTGACTACCGTTGTGGCAATGAAGCCTGAAACATGGGATCACCAGGTCTTTCCTGTTGAATTAAATGTAGTGGAAGCACAGCTTCGTACGGTTCTAGACGGTATCGGATTTGATGCAATGAAGACGGGCATGCTGGGTTCTGTAGACATTATTGAGCTTGTGGCTAAACATATTCGTCGCAGCGGACTACCACAGATTGTTATCGATCCGGTAATGGTCTGCAAAGGTACAGATGAAGTGTTGCAGCCTGAAAATACAGAAGCGATGATTGAGTTCTTGTTGCCAGGCGCAGATCTGGTTACTCCGAATTTGTTTGAAGCTTCACAACTCGCGAAAAGTGGCCCAATTCGCTCGAAGGAACAGATGGAAGCTGCTGCATCCATCATCCATGACCAAGGGGCGAAGCATGTCCTAATTAAAGATCGTGGTGTAATTAATCCAGGTAAAGCGATGGATCTTCTCTATGACGGTAAAAACTATGAATGGTATGAAGCTGATGTTGTTGGCTCTGGTTACACGCACGGAGCAGGATGCACAACCTCTGCAGCGATTACCGCAGGTTTGGCACGCGGTCTGACCGTGAAAGAGGCTGTCTGTGAAGGGAAAGCCTTTATTACTAAAGCGATTGCGGGTGGATTCCCACTGAATCGTTTTGTTGGCCCGACACTGCATGCGGCACACCGCCTGGAGCATCAACGTTAATTCGCGACAGGTGCGATTCATGCCAGAGACGATAGGTCTTTAATTTCATGGTGGTTGTCAATGAGCGGTGAAAGGCTCGTTGATGGCCACCTTTTTGTGTTATTTTTAAAAATAGTAACATTTGGTATGTATTAGGCGTTCATTTCTTAGTGCACATATAAAACTGTAAGAAGGTGCTATCACCGAAATTAATCATCTAGATGCTTTGTTGGACACATGAACGACACACCGAATCGTTATGTTAATATCAGAAATTAAAAAGGAGAGTCGGCCATGGTCAGAACAGTGCTTCTGGTGGAAGACGAAAGCCGCATTCGTGAGATTGTGGCCGATTATTTTATAAAAGAACAGTGGAATGTCCTAGAAGCCGAGCACGGATTCGAGGCACTTGAACAGTTAGAACAGCATGAAGTGGATTTGGTTATTCTGGATGTGTTGATGCCGGAGATGGATGGATGGACACTTTGTGGTCATATTCGATCTCAATCGACCGTACCTATTATCATGCTGACTGCGCGATCGGAGGATGATGATAAGATTCACGGTTTCCAGCTTGGCGTGGATGATTATGTAACCAAACCGTTTAGTCCTCGTGTACTTGTGGCTCGTGCAGAGACATTAATGAAAAGGGTCGAAGGTGCCGTTAGTAAAGATCAGAGTGTCATTCGATTTGGACACGTAACGTTGGATCCTTGGGCGAGAAGGCTTGAGCGAAACGGCGTCGAGATTGAATTGGCACCTAAAGAATATGAACTGTTGCTCTATCTAACACGAAATCAGGGACTGGTGTTATCCCGTGATGCGATATTGAACCGCGTATGGGGCTATGATTTTGATGGGGACTCTCGGGTGGTCGATACACACATCAAGAAACTTCGCAGCAAGCTTGGCGAAGAGGCCAAATGTATTCGTACGGTGATTGGTACCGGCTATCGATTTGAGGCTGAGGCATGAGACGTACGGGTGTAACGATGAAGCTGTTTCTGGTGATGGCGGGGTTCTTGCTCCTACTGTACGGAACCACTGTGATTGCTCAGCTGGTATGGTTCCCGGACTTCTACCAACACCAGAAGATTACCAGCATTAAGAAAAAATTGTCGAGATTTGAACAACAGTATTCCACAGGACATTGGAATGATATACAACTGGCGAAGGAAACCGGCAAATTCATGCGTCAGAATCAGTCTCATCTGGTCATCCTGACCAACACTGGCAAGCTCGTGAATGATCCATTTCACATTACGTTGCTGCAAGAGGATGGTTCGGAAGTAGAAGTGTCGCTGTCCCTTTTTATCAACAGTGAAAATGCGGGCTGGATCGCTTCCCACCTGAAATATGGACAGCAATTGACCATAACGGGATCAGCCAATGGATTGCATGAACCGATGATCTATCCCTTCAAGATCAAAGACAACAACACTTCGGTATGGGGGACAGGGAGCTTCGAAGAATTGAATGAACCTGTGCAGGAGTGGTCTGGCATATTGACCAAAGTCGTTCTTCCCAACCTGGGGACATGGAGTCAGCGGCAAGGTTTACTCGTGCAAGCATTGGATAGTTTCTTCCCTCTTTCATCAGAGAATCAACTTAGTCTGAAGAATGGGAAGATGTTAAATCAGGAATGGACGGATAGTTGGAGTGGAGTACGTAATGTAATCGCCATAGCCCCAGTTCGCAATGCTGAATCAGGGGAACAACAGCTTATCTTCTCGTTGACATCTCTGCAGGAGATGCGTGAAGCCAATGAAGCGACAAGGTTATTCTATGGGTATTTCGGAATTGCTGCATTTGTACTCATATTGTTCCTGGCTCTGTTACTATCGCGTATCGTTACGAAGCCACTACTGGCACTGAATCATGTGGCCAAGAAGATGTCAACGTTAGACTTCACTGTAAAATCACCTATTCGGCGTAATGATGAGATCGGTAGTTTGTCTGAAAGTCTGAATGCTCTGTCGACGACACTTGGGCAGACGCTGGAGGAGCTCCGACAGGCGAATAGTCAGATGCGCACAGATATGGAGATGAAGCAGCGGATCGAGAAGCGACAGCGTGAATTTTTTGCAGATGCCTCGCATGAACTCAAAACGCCAATCAGTATCATCAAAGGATATTCTGAAGGGCTAAGAGATGGTGTAAGTGAGAACAAACGTGAACGCTACATTGAGATTATTGCAGATGAAGCTGTAAAAATGGAAACGATGGTCGAAGAGATGCTGGATCTTGTTCGGCTAGAATCGCAAGCCATTAAGCTGAACACCGATGCAGTAGCTCTCGGAGATATGATAGAAGATATTGCTGGACGTCTGAGTCCACAATTGAAGGGAAAAGAACTTCATGTCGTGTTGGTCTCCACAACAGAGCAGACTGTTGAGGGAGATCGCAGTAAGCTGGAGCAAGTAATTTACAATATGCTGATGAACGCGATCCGCCATGCTGTGCCGCAATCAGACATCTTGATTGAGATTAGCCGTCTGGAAGGTCAGGTTCGTATCTCTATCGAGAACAAAGGTGAAGGTATATCGGAACCTGAACGTCAGAATATATGGGAACGATTTTACCGGGTAGAGCGTTCACGTAATCGCAAAATGGGGGGAACCGGGCTTGGCCTGGCCATTGCGAAGCAGATTCTGGATCTACATGGATGTCGTTACGGAGTTGAGAATACACCAGACGGAGTCCGCTTCTACATTATTTTTCCTAATGCTTAGTTAGAAAGGGAGTTAAGTCTTATGAAATCTTTGCCATCAATTTTAACCTTGGGTAATTTAACTTCGGGTATGCTGGCGGTCATTATGGCCATACATGGGGAATTTGCACTTGCTGTAACGTTAATCTGGGTCGCAATGTTCTTTGATTTGTTTGACGGTTTTGCTGCTCGTAAATTGCACTGTGAAGGGGAATTTGGCAAAGCACTAGACTCCCTTGCTGATGTGATTTCATTCGGTACAGCTCCAATACTGATTCTGTATCTGAACGTTATGAACGGAGGAAGTATTTTGGGAATGGCACTTACAGCTCTGTTTCCGATCTGTGGTGCTCTCCGACTGGCACGCTACAATTGCCAGAAGACAGCGAGTCAAGGTTTTGTCGGCATGCCGATTACATTTGCAGGTGGCCTAATGTCCTTTTTCGCTCTATGGAGCCCTTATTTTACTCTTGGTGTAGCCTATCTCGTCATCGTTGTGTTATCTGGTCTAATGGTTAGCCAAATTCGATTCCCCTCTCTAAAACAGGTGTTGACGCCTCAAGAGAAGGATATCGTGGAACCGAAATAAGGAGCGAGTCAGTGATGGAATTTGCAAAAGAATTTATTGGTCAGTACGGCTATTTCGCAATCTATGGACTACTGGCGCTGGGTGTAATCGGTATGCCTATACCGGACGAGGTGATGATGACATTTGTCGGTTATCTTGCCTCGATCTCGGTTTTGAATTATTCGGTAAGTATTGCTGTTAGTTTTGGTGGTGCGTTCACCGGTGGACTCCTCAGCTATATGATTGGCAAGAAGGCCGGCAGGCCGCTAGTCGTGAAATACGGTAAATGGGTGGGGGTAAACGCCAAACGGCTGGTCAGGGTAGAGTCCTGGTTTATGAAGTATGGGTACTGGTCCATCATTCTAGGCTACTTCATTCCCGGGATTCGTCACCTGATGTGCTGCTTCTCTGGGATCAGTCGTATGGCTATGGGAAGATATATCCTCTTCTCCGGCATCGGTGCATTTCTGTGGTGCGTTGTGTTCATATCGATTGGATTCTATGTTGGTGTGTTGACTTAAAATCGGACAGCCTATCAGCGTGATGGGCAAACTAAGCTAAAGACCTTTTGTGTGCAAAGGGGTCTTTTTTGTTTTTTCTAACATACGGTCGCCGTGGATTTACTGATGTGTGCCTATGATAGACTAGTGGCGAGTACTTACTGTTATATGGGTTGGATACCTTTGGAAATGTATGAGAATGGTAGTTAGCTGGAAGGAGGACTCAGAGATTCTACTAAGAAAAAAATGGACTCATGCTCAGTCGCTCAGAGGAATAAAGAACCTTACCCTTGCGAATAAGCTACGCCATGAGTTATTCGGAAAAAATTTTTCCCTCAGACTAGAGCCCCTAAGTAACTCTCCATGTAACTCCCTGCGCACCTCCCTATGTAGCTCCTCATGGTGCTAATTAGTGCTGTATGGTAATTGCAATCCGGAACCTCCGGTAAGTATAATACTTCAGCATCTCAGCATCTCAGCATTCCGGGTACTACCAGAATCCCCAGAACCCCAGAACCTCTAGAACCTCAGTACGTCCAGAACCTCCAGAACCTCCAGAACCTCCAGAACCTCCAGAACCTCCAGAACCTCCAGAACTTCCAGTACCTCCAGTACCTCCAGTACGTCGGATGACTTCCAGCACTCAGTGCCAAAAGTATCATCCTCCAGTACCTACCAAAACTAAAGTGGCTAAAGTGGTTCTTGACTGGAGTTAAAAGTAGTCACTTCAAGCATCCTCAATGCCATCTCCAAAATTCTAACGAACTCAGGGGAGCTTAATTCCTGTATATGAGCTGTGTTGAACTTGTAACGAATCTCAGCGACCTTATTTCATGAAAAAGCGTGATAAAGTATACTGATTGACTCCATACGAGCTCAATAAGGTGTCCTGAGTTCGTTAACTATTGGATAGGTAGCTATATCGCCTAAATAGAGTGTCTCATGTTCGTAAGATATAAGTTCGATATCGTTTAGTTCCACTAGCGACATGCAATATTTGCTGATCAATCAGGCTATGAAGAACTCTTCGAGCATGCTGATCTGTGATTCGCAGGTGGGTTGCGAGTTCTAAGGGAGCAAATGGACGAATGATACGTCTAGCATAACGAACAGTTTCGGCTTCAAGCCAAGTTAAGGACGGTGGAATGTCCGTGGCCATGAATTTCCCCATGAACGATAGCACAAGCTGTTGGCACCGCTTCGGTTCATCCTTAATAGAGAGATAAGCAATCGGCAGAACAATCCAATCATCGAGGGTTAGCAGACAATGCCGCCAGCATAAATCTTTGAAACGTCGTACATCAAGATCACGGGCATGTGGCCCGTATCCTTGAATTTCAATACTCCCCTTAATGCCGTTACCAGGCAGATAAGCTAAATCCAGATACCGAAAGCCGTTATGAAAGTCACGAACCTCCCATTCGGGTTGCAAATGGTTAAAGTTTTTCATTACTGGAAACCAAACGGAACGCAAAAACTCTAATGTGCCATGTTCAAGTCCATTCTCTATTCTAGATAACACCCTGGGGTTCATTTCATTCTCCAAAAGGGAGGTCATCCACTCTTCATAAGCCTTATCAAATTCAATGCTCATCATATCCATCTCCTCTATAAATAGTAAGACTTCAGGTCGATATATAAAAAAATACAAAAAGCCGCTTTGCCCATTTCTACCACCTTCGTGTTGAAGGGGAGGAATGGGTCAAAGCGGCGTGTGCTTCACGACCGTTATATTGCATTTTATTAAGCAAGTATAGCTTTAACTAAGGAATGTTTTCAACACTTCACCTGTTTGAACTTATGCAACCTTGTAACTCCCAGTGCAAGCGGTGCCCCGCTCCAAGACTCGATCACTTACCCAGAAATATTCGATTCTTGTTGAATTTCCTGTTCAATCTGGCGTTCGCCCTTTTTGCGACTAAACGTGATTTTGAGGAGTGGTGGTGTTACCAGAGTCGTAATAATAACCATAATCACAACACTTGTGAAATACTCAGAGTCCAGAAGACCAGAAGCAAGCCCTGTTGACGCAATAATAAGTGCGACCTCTCCTCGGGATATCATACCTGAGCCTATAGCTAGGGAAGACTTTCGATCAAAACCAGTGAGCAGAGCACCAGCTCCACCGCCGAGCAGCTTCGTTACAATGGCGATCAAACTGATTACGACAATAAACCAGATTTGAGAACCAACTCCATCAAACTGCACATTCAATCCAATACTCACGAAGAATACAGGAACAAAAATACCGTAAGCAATCGGTTCTAGCTTGGTCTCCACTTCATGCTTGAAGCTTGTCTGGGAAATAGCGATTCCTGCAGCGAACGCACCGATAATGCCTGCAACGCCCATCCACTCTGCAAAATAGGAGAATCCGAAGCAGATGATTAGTCCTGCTGTAATAACGGTTTCAGTTACCTTAAGCGGCTCCATCCATTTCATAATTCGTGGAACCAAGAACCATCCAGCAGCGATGATAATTACGAAGAACAATAACTTCTTACCAATAAGCAGGCTAATTGAAATATCTCCCGCACCTGTTCCAAGCAAGCTCATCATGACAGCCAGTAACACAACAACCAGCACATCATCTACGACAGCGGCTCCCAGAATCGTCGTTCCTTCCCGTGAACTGAGCTGATTCATATCCTTCAACGTTTGCACCGAAATGCTCACCGAGGTAGCGCAGAACAGAAGTCCGAAGAACAGAGCATGGGTCTGGGACATGCCGAAACCAATAGCCGCTCCATAACCACCGATAAAAGGAAGAATTACTCCACCGACAGCAACTGCAAAAGCAGCCTTCCAATTTTTCTTCAATTGCTCTAGATCCGTCTCAAGACCCGCAATAAACATCAATAATAGTACTCCGATCTCGGCCATATAGTGAACGAAATCGGACTTGGGTACCCAGTTCAGTAGAGCGGGACCAAGGATAACACCGACGATTAATTTCCCCAGCACAGATGGTTGACCAAGTCTTACCGATAAGTCACCCGCGAGTTTGGTGAAAATTAGAATCAAAGCAAGAGATAAAATAAATTCCATACATGTACTCCTCTCCGACAGTAGCGTTTATAGGTTGCCTCACCAAGGCGGCTTCATACCAGCGAATAAACAAAAAAAAATGACATGTTAGGGCAGTAATAACCGCACCCTGACATGCCAATAGAAGACAAGGAGGGGCCTTGGTGACAGGCTCCTCCTTGTTAAACGCGTATGTGATTAATGACATTAATTATAACATATTTGCGGCGATGGGTAAATACATTGCACAACCGATTCATCAAAAACGGGGCGTTGGGCAGTATAAATGGGTACTGGCGTCCATTTTTGTTCAGAGTGTTGTCACTTAACAGCCGACAAATGCCGAGATATAATGACATAGAACATAGAAGTTAGGATATGAGGAGGATTTTACATTGGGCAAACAGGCCAAAGGGGACCCGAACAATCAATCGAACCAAATTACCCCGACCAGTAATAAAAATTTTGCAGGTATTATCATCACCATTTCCATTCTCGCCAATGTCATTATTTTATTGTTGTTCTTCGCGCCATCGATCGGCTATAAGGGAAGTGTAGACTTTGATATTACCATATTGCCGCGTTTTAATGCTGTATTCAACAGCTTCACCTTCATCTTCTTGCTAGCGGCACTGATTGCCATTATCAAGCGAAACGTGAAATTACACAAACGATTTATTATTGCTGCATTTTCGACGACAATGTTATTCCTTGTGACATATTTGTCATTCCACTACCTCTCCCCGGAAACTTCAAAATATGGCGGAGAAGGCATCATTCGTTCCATTTATTTCTTCATTCTGATTACGCACAGTATTCTGGCAGCGTTGATTGTGCCATTGGCTCTATTCACCCTGGTATGGGGCTGGACGAATCAATTGAAGAAACACCGTAAAATCGCTCGTTGGACGATGCCGATCTGGCTGTATGTCAGCTCTACAGGTGTGGTAGTCTACCTGATGATGGCACCATATTATTAATGTCATAAATAAAGTTTTACGAAGTATATCCTGTAGCACTTGCGGGTAATGTTTCCATGGAAGGAGGTTCACGGTCGTGTACAGAGTTGTATTAATTCGCCATGGACAGAGTATGTGGAATGTAGAAAATCGTTTTACGGGCTGGACGGATGTGGATCTGACCACAGATGGGTACGGAGAAGCCCGTAAAGCCGGTAAGATTTTGAAGGAGCAGGGGTTTGATTTTGACTATGCTTATGCTTCTGTACTGAAACGTTCCATACGAACATTGGATATCGCATTAGATGAGATGGATCGCATGTGGATTCCTATTACGAAGACATGGAAGCTGAACGAACGCCACTATGGTGCTCTGCAAGGCTTGAACAAACAACAGACCGCAGTTAAGTATGGGGAAGATCAAGTGATGGAGTGGAGACGCTCCATTAGCGTGTCGCCCCCAGCTCTAGACGAGACGGATGAACGTTACGTTCAAGATCAGGACAAGTATGCCCGATTGGGTTGTACCATTCCTCGCACGGAGAACTTACTGGATACATCGAAGCGGGTACTGGAGTATTGGGACAACGAGATCAAACCGGTTGTATCGGCTGGTAAACGGGTGCTTATCTCTGCTCATGGCAATACGCTCCGTTCATTGGTCATGCACTTAGATCAGATGTCTGAAGCCGATGTGATGGCGCTTAATATTCCAACGGGCATTCCGCTTGTCTACGAATTGGATGAGGATCTTCATCCGATCGGACACTTTTATCTGACAGCTGATGGTTCAACGTATAAGCATGAAGAAATGACGCATGTGGCAACACCATCAGATTAATATTAAAGACGAGATAACCCCTGCATTCACATGTGGGGGTCATTTTTTGTGCGTTTAGCGAATCAACGTAATTTCGTAACATAACACTTCAGCTGGGTTTAGATCAGAAAAGCTATGGATCATACCCGTTCAATTAGCCTATATAATTACATGCATAATTTATGTCTTAAGTGAGATATGGGATGAATGGAACTAGAATAAAAAGTGGACACCCGTTAACGGACAGAAGGATAATAAGGCTAACGGAGGTGTGTCCACATGGGAGAACAGCGGCAACGATAC
>NZ_JAUSTI010000021.1 GCF_030812775.1 Paenibacillus tundrae | reverse complement strand
TGTATTAGGCATGCCGCCAGCGTTCGTCCTGAGCCAGGATCAAACTCTCCAATAAAGTATTGAAAAGAGCGATTAGCTCATTTTGAATCTGACGAGATTAAAAATCTCATTTGTGCTTCGAAACTCTCCAGTCCGAAGACGTGTACGATTTCTCAGCGTCGATCTTGCAAGCAAGATCGTTACTCACTCGTTGTTCAGTTTTCAAAGATCAAACTTTTCGTTCGCTACCGAAGTTGTTCTCTTCAGCAACTCTTATATATTATCACGTCCGAACCAACTTTGCAAGCTCTTTTTTTTAAGTTTCTTTCGAAGCTTATGTTGTTTGCTTGCCGCACCGTGTTTCTCGTGTTTTCTTGGCCGGAATAAGAATATATCATGAATCACAACCACTTGTAAAGAGCTAATTTCAATTTATTTTATTATATACCTAGATTACATGCATTATTATATCCTTTCTTCTATTATAAATACATCCTCATTAAACCTGAGCTCTACTTTACCAATCGTATATAAACCTTTAATTCAACTCAGACACATACACGATCAATCCTGCTGATTGCAAAAAGCCATAGAGATCTCAATGCAGAACATCAATCTCCGCATACCATCTTACCTTGTATTCACATTTTTATATAACAGATTATCACATAGGTTATTCGTTGCCTCTTCTATTAATGTAACTATCTTCATATAAATGATGTGAGTTTTGACAAGCTACTATCGCTATTGTTACCTTTATAGCAGAAGTGAGTAATTCAATATCATAAATAGATAAAAATGTAGTTCCAAAAATAAGATAGACTCTTGGAGGGTGTAGCGTGACTCAATGGATCACAGAATTTATCCTTTTTTTCAAAGACTTGTCGTATGCAGGTGTGGTCATTGCTTTATCATTTGAATTTGTGCCTGCCGAACTTGTTCTCCCGCTTGCAGGTTACTGGGTTTACCTTGGGGACATGAATCTTATTCTTACGATTATAGCAGGTACAGTTGGAGGCACATTTGGCCCACTAACGCTGTATGCGCTTGGTCGGTTTGGCGGAAGACCCCTCGTTGAGAAATACGGTAAGTATTTTCTCATTCGAACACATCATTTAGAAGCTTCAGATCGTTTCTTTGAGAAATACGGCAGTGGGGTGGCCTTCTATGGGCGCTTCGTGCCCGGGGTAAGAACTTTGATCTCTATACCTTGCGGTGTTACCAAAATGAATGTTTTCAAATTCAGTCTGTATACCTTCCTAGCTATGCTGCCCATTACATCGCTCTATGTATACCTAGGCTTTAAGCTTGGCGCTCAGTGGGAGCATGTGGATGAAATTATCAAACCTTATATTCTGCCAGCGGCTGCCATCTTTATTATCGGTTTTGGACTCTATGTTCTTATTAAACGCTTTAGAAAAGGACGCGTATCACAGTAGACCAATCATGGACTAACTGATTTGTTAATCATGCAGTATATTGATTGATCGAACGCTAGAGACCTACGAGCTGAATCTCGGTAGCTCCTTCTGAGATAACGATGTTGAATTTTCTTTGACCTCCCGGTCTCGCTTCTCTACTCCATCTCGCCACCTGGCATATTCGGTAAATAAGCAATTTGGCGGCTCCATTTTGATGGGGCGACTCCATCTGAGTGTAAGCATCCGTTTGTAATAACTCATTGAAATACATAAGCCCAGGATATCCGAGATCAACAGTTGCCTGGGCTTAAATTATGCCTTGCTATATTTATTGGATTTACTCGAATAAATAGGAACTCATTTTACAATCATATGACTCCACTAAGATTATGTTGATCATTGCCTCGCATTGCATCCCCAATGGATTTAACTCATGCGAATAACGTCAAGACGTGTCTGCCGTGCTTTTCTCTATTAGTTTTCACCTTACAAAACGGTTAAGGTACTAACACTTTACAATCGGCCATAATCTCCGGTTTGTAACGCATGCTGTCCGCTTCTGTGATTGGACGTATGACTTTACATGGAACACCAGCAGCTAATGAGTTTGCCGGAATATCACGCGTAACCACACTCCCCGCACCGATCACACTTCCGCTCCCAATTGTAACCCCGCCACATACTGTAACATTGGCAGAGATCCACACATCATCACCAATCGTGACAGGTTTGGCATAACATAGCGATTTAATATTTCCATTTTGATCCAACATCTGTCTGCGCTCAGACGCAATAAAGGGATGAACGGGAGTAACAATGGTTACATTAGGCCCAAAGCTGACATAGTCACCTATCGTCACTTGTGCATCATCCTGGACAGTCAGATTGTAATTCCCGAAGAATTGATCCCCAATCCGGGTATGCACACCATAATGAAAGAAGATTGGACCTTGTATGAATACACCTTCCCCCTTAGATCCTAACAACTGTTGTAAAATCATTTCCCGTTCTTCACTCTGATCCTCATACGTCAGGCTATATTGTTGACTTAGGTTGTGTGAACGGCGTTTGATTTCCTTCAATTCTGGATTACTTGGACTAAAAAGAATTCCCTTCCTGATCCGTTCTTCTTCTGTCATACTCATAACCTCCACAGCGTATGAATGTTCGCCCGCAAAAAGACGTGAATCCACAGAACATCTTCTGTTGATTATATCGATTCCTCAAGGATCGTCTCCCTTAATTCTTGAAGAATCATCCATCTTAGTCCTGCATCAAAGTCTTTCTGAAATGTCCATTGGTACACAACTTCAGGAAACGTAGGCATTGGATGTTCCATCTGATACTGCTTCCATGCAGCCTCCAATTGCTCTATCTTCACTCTCTCCTGATAAATCACGGTCTGATGCGGAGCTACAATAGCATTAATTGTTTGGATGATCTGGCAAACTTGCAGAAGGAATTCATCATCATTCATCTTACCTTTCCAATTCGGTGCAGACGGCAGATACTTGATTTCACCAGACATTCCATTCTTCCCTTGCATGATCTGTCCATTCAACATAATGCCAAGGCCAGGTGGATACCGATTAGGGAAATAGATTCCGGTCACACACTGCTCTTTCATTTCCTCATGCTGAATGCAGTACCCGCTGATCGCAGCGTTAACATCGTTCTCGACAAGAACTTTCAGATCGAATTCACTCTGAATATCTTGAATCAAACGTGAATTAATAAGTTCATCATGACTACTCACCGTAATATCCCCATTGACTGCTTGCCCTGGAATACCTATGCCGATCCGGTGAATAGAAGGATATGACGTAACGCATTGTTTAATCAGTTGAAGAATGTGTTGTTTATCCAAGACAGGAAGAATGCAATCTTCCTTAGACAGCACTTCATTTTCCAAGTTAATCACGGTTGCTGAGATTAGTTCTTCACCTTTCATTTCTTGGATATATAACACCAGTGCAAGTCTGTAATTGTAATTGTATCGATAAGCTTGCGCCGGTCTGCCGCCATTCGATGGAACTACTTTATCTTCAAATAACTCGCCACGATTACATAGTTCCTTCACCAAAGCGTTAATCGTCACAACACTAAGCTTCGTTAATGAAGCTAGCTGCGGCTTGGT
Organism: Paenibacillus tundrae; assembly: GCF_030812775.1. GTDB lineage: Bacteria > Bacillota > Bacilli > Paenibacillales > Paenibacillaceae > Paenibacillus > Paenibacillus tundrae_A. The sequence continues at coordinate 86,464 of NZ_JAUSTI010000021.1, read as the reverse complement.
CGCCGTTTCGATCTGTTGCATTACTTCACGTACATTATTTAGATTGATGTGTTTCATCAATTTTGCATTCGCTTTTCTCATCATCCGCTTGTTCCCACCTCAGCTCTTCACCAAACAAGAAGAAACAGCCGTACCATATCTTCCAACTTGTAAAACTTATTTTAGCACTTTTGCTCCTTTACTCAAACAAATCATCTATTGACCGAACCGGCTTCACTTCAATAGGTTCCTTCGAAATAGACAAGCTCGCATAGGCACCCACCCAAATGATTGCCGCTAAAATAATGTATACCATATCTGCTCACCTCCCCAACTTGTGCGGCTTAAGAAGCAGACGATTCACTGTCTCTGCACTAAGCAACATAAGTACAAGTAAAATGAACACAACGATCGGAAAAGCTCCTGTACCTGTTCGCGCCGCCAGAATTCCGAACAATGGCGGAATCAAAGTCGTTCCGCTATACGCAACGGCCATCTGGTAGCCCATTAACTTCGCTGAATTTTCTTTGCCAAATCGCGTAGGCGTCTCATGCAAGAGCCCTGGGTAGATCGGAGCGAGGCCAAGCCCCACCAGTACAAATCCCGCTACAGAAAACGTGGAAGGCAGTGGGAGCAATAAGATGATTCCGCCCGCTATCGTTACCCATTGTCCATACCGAATCAACAAACGATTTTGAACTTTTAATGTAATGAAGCCCGTAATTAATCTGCCAAATGTGATCCCTGCATAATAAAGTGAGATGCTCGTTGCAGCTACCTCTGCTGAAATGCTCCTCGTACCTACCAAATAGCTGGCTCCCCATAATCCAACGGTGGTTTCCACTCCGCAATATAACAAAAAGGCAAGCAAAGATGGCTTAACTCCGCGAATATTCAGTACCTTGACCGAAAGACTCGTGTGCGACTGTTGCTCTGTCTCTGCATGCTCTGGTTGTGATGATGCTCGCGTTGCAGCCACACGTTTCCATAGAGGCAAGGTTACAAGTAGTACAACGACAAGTATCAACTGGATGATTGCAACGGCTGTATAACCGCCTCTCCATGAGTTCTCGCCTGCGATATACCCGGCCATGATGATTGGCCCCATGGTAGCACCAATGCCCCAGAAGCAATGCAGCCAGTTCATATGGTGTGCTTGGTAATTCTCGGCTATATAATGGTTCAATGCGGCATCTACCGCTCCAGCTCCAAGACCCAATGGAATAGCAAGCAGCATAAACCAAACCATCGAAGGTGCGATCGAAAACCCAAATAATGAAACTGCAGTTAACAAACAACTGAACATTGTGATTTTGCCTGTCCCTATAGTCCGAATCATCCTGCCGCTTGCCAAACTAGAAACGATTGTCCCTCCAGCAATAATCATCGATATTAATCCCGCCGACCCTACGGAAGAACCAATCTCCGGCCACATGACCGGCCAAGCAGAGCCAAGAAGCGAATCCGGAAGCCCCAGACTAATAAAGGCTAAGTAAATGATGATCAGAAACCATGTTGCCATGGTGTACCTCCTCTCTTTAAAACAAACACTAAATAAATATTCTTTATAAAGTTTATATTGTAAGTATGCGAGTGCTGGCCATCTTTTGTCAATATCCATTCGATGGATTGCGTATGGCTATGAAGGTCTATGTTCGCCATTCACTAAAATAATGGATGATCATCAACAAAAGACCGTAGGTACTAACCCACGGTCTTGGCTTGTTTTACTACCAATAACAACAATCACAACAATTATGTTAGAAAGTGCTTGTTCATTTTAAAAGTTATAGTATCCTGCTTTATTTCCGCTCTACTGTGTACCCTTTATCTTCAAGGAGTTTCACGATGCCGTGCTCACCCAGATAGTGAGCTGCACCAACAACGATGAAGTACTCTTCCCCTTTACCATTCTTCAGGTACCCGTCGATCTTATCCGCCATACCGATATTACGGTCAACCAGCATAGCCTTGTTGTACTCTTCATTGTCCGAGAAGCTGTTCGTCAGCTCAAGTAACTGCTCGTCATCCCCTGTTTTCCACATCTCCGCCATTTGATTCAAACTGGTATCAATTACATCAAAGTTATCAATGGTTGCTTTAAGGGTTTCCTCTTGCAGCTCTTTAGAGAAGTTGTTGAACATTCCAAGCTGAGATTCATAGGACTCCAGTTCAATCACTGGAATTTTGCGCTGTACAGCCTTCTGGATGAAATACAAATCCACACCTTCCGATGCTTCATATCCACCATCCGCTGACTTCAGTCCTCCGAGTGTAATTTCTACCACCCATGGTTTGAATGTATCAAAAGCGTCCGGTTCAATACCATTCTCCTTCAAAAGTTTACCCAGACTTGCATAGGTTTCACTGGAGATATGGTCTTTCAGCGTTGTCCCATCCTGATAGGTACCGAGATCGAGAACCATCTTCTGCTGCTCATCCGTTGCTGTGCTAATATCTACTTCTACACCCAGGTAGTCTGCTTCCGCAAAGGCTTCTTCAAATTCAGGACGCAATGGATAGAAACTCTCATCCGCAACGTGCATTGAACCTACGAGATAGACGGTATTACCGTTTTTCTCGACTTCCCACATGAAGCCGCGTCCACCCGTTTGGACCGTCTCAGTGTCTCCACCCTTGGATACCAGCAATACGGTACGTGTCGCAGAATCCCAACGAACTTCATAACCCGCTGCATCACCAACGATGCGAATCGGTGCATACGTTACTCCGTTGATCCGTGTAAGCTTGCTTTTGAGTGTAATCGTCCGACCATCGACTACAGCCGTAATCGTATCATCTGTTGCCGTCGTCAGCTTCACATCCATCGCATCCAGCGTTGTACGCAGTGGAACAAGTGTCGTTCCTTTCTCCAGGATTGGTGCACCTGTAGCATATTGTACGGCCTGATCATTAACCTTAACGGATGTCTCCTGAGGAGCAGCCATAGCTGGTACGGCTGATGCGAGCAAACCTACTGAGACGGTAAGAGATAAGAGCATGCGTTTCCAATTTTTCATATTATGTATTCTCCTTTGGGATAAGTATTGTTGCCAATCATTGATTCAATAGAATGGACATTCTTAGTTCATACGGATACAGGTGGGAAAAGGTTCCATCATATTTCCGAATTAGCTCCTATTCAATGCAAAGTATGGATGTACGATAATTAATAATAACGTAAGAAAAATGACGGACTACAGCAAGAATCTTCTGTTAGACTCAGAGAAGAACATACCCAACACATTTAAGTTAAAGTGTGATATACATATGTATTGAAAGGTGGAACATCCATGGAGAACGCCGGCGTAAGTGCCGAAGAAACGACTAAAAAGAGACCCTTATTCTCTATTAAAAAGAAGCGGATTCCTTCTCTCACACCAGGCTGGAAAGGCGCTGTAGCTGCTCTATCCATAGTGACACTGTCGTTGTACTTCGTTCAAGCCTATTATTATTTGGGATCACGAGGTGCAAGTGACTACTGGATTGGCAGCTTACTGTTTCTATTTGCAACATTAGCATTCACCGGAATCCTTGCAGGACTGCTGCACTGGGTCAAAAAGTTACCTTCACGTTACGTATGGTCCATGCTTACTTCACTCTTGTTGCTTTTAATAAGCTTATTGGGTCCCATCCCCCTTACGCTGCTTGTTACGGTATGCATCCTCATTGCCTGTTCCGTGCTTGGCGCACTACTCTATCGATTCATCAGTGGTGTCTACCGGGAAGCTCGAACTTGGAAGAAAGTCAGGGCAGCCGCAAGTGCTGCAATTACTCTCATCTTCGTCTGCATGCTCGGTTATTGGATCTTCAGCGAAGGACAGAAGGAATTTGCTGCACCCTACCCGTTGCAGACGGTCAAGCCTGCGGAAGCTTACACAACCCTATTAACCAATCCGGCAGAACCCGGAACATTTTCCGTAAAATCCCTAACCTACGGGAGCCATTCGACGTATCGTGACGATCTGAGCACAGAAATGATGCTGACTACCAAATCTGTCGATGGATCAGCCTTTGTTGGTGATTGGACGAAAAGACGCACAAGCACGTTTGGTTTTGGCGCTGGCGCAATGCCATTAAACGGCACAGTCTGGTATCCCGAAGGCGATGGCCCTTTCCCACTTGTTCTCATCGTGCATGGCAACCACCTGGCGACGAAATATTCAGATCCAGGGTATGCCTATTTGGGTGAATTGCTGGCAAGTCGCGGACATATTGTAGTTTCCATTGATGAAAACTTTCTCAACTCCTCGCCATTTAACGAATTGTTTGTGTTCAAACCCCTACAAGGGGAAAATCGGGCGCGGGGATGGCTGCTGCTGGAACACCTTATGGTGTGGGAAGGATGGAATAATGCACGAGATAATCCATTTTATAATAAAGTCGACATGGAGAAGATTGCCCTGATTGGACATTCACGAGGAGCTGAGGCTGTAACCACAGCGGCGGCATACAATAAGATGACATCTTATCCGGAGAACGCCAATATCAAGTTTGATTACAATTTCAACATCCGATCGATCGTCTCCATAGCAGGTACCGATGGACAATATAAACCGGCAGGACAGCCGATGTCCTTAAAAGACGTGAATTATCTGGCTCTGCATGGCACACATGATATGGACGTCACCTCGTTTGTCGGAACGAGCCAGTATCACCGGACTGAATTTACGGATCGCAGTAGTGAATTCTTCAAATCTTATGTATACATATATGGCGCTAACCACGGGCAATTCAACACCGAGTGGGGCAAACATGACGGTGTCGGGTTAGGCAACAAGTTGTTCAACACAGCCGGTCTTCTTCCGCAAGATCAGCAATTACAAGCTGCTAAGGTGCTCATCTCATCTTTTCTAGAAGCCACCCTTCAGGAGAATACTTCATACCAGATGGTGTTTCAGGATCTCGGATACGCCAGAGACTGGCTTCCCGAGACGATGTATATCAGCAATTATTGGGACGCGAATACGTTAACCATCAGCAGCTATGACGAGGATAGTGATCCAGGGACAACTACGTTGCCAGGAGGAAGCTTAGAAGGAGAAGGGCTGAAGACATGGAAAGAGCAAAATGTCGAGATGGGACATACAACCGATCCATATAACGCCGTTGCTCTGGAATGGGATCAGACAGCAACGTCCTCCACTCCCGTATACAGAGTAATTCTACCTGATCAAGGCATTGGCATAACTGATCAGAGTTCCATCGTGTTCTCCATCGCTAATACGGAAACCGATCAAGACGTGGACGGAGCCGATCTGCCGGTAGATCTCACTGTAGCCGTTGAAGACGATCTCGGAAATACCAGTCGTCTACCATTAAGTAGTGTCTCTCCGCTGCTGCCAATGTTTGAAGGAGCTCTAGCGAAGTCCCCATTTGCATTGTTCCAAACAACGAAGGAGCCAGTGTTCCAGAATTATGCCTTCCAACTGGCTGATTTCGTTGCAATGAACCGCGATCTCAACCCGGAGCAGATCAGAAATATCAGCTTTGTGTTCGACCAGTCGGAGAAAGGTAGCATTATGATACGGGATATAGGCATTCAATGATCATTTCATTATTCGTATGACTGTATCCTATGGATGTAAAAAAACACTCAACTTATTCGCGATGAGCCGTGAATGAGTTGAGTATTTTCACTAAACCAGAACAATCATCAAACTACGTGCTCGGTTGATCTCCGATCATCTGCAGCTCAATATTCTTCATCTCATAAAAGTAGCCTTGCTGCTCCATCAGCTCCGTGAAGGAACCCGTTTCTACGACCATACCTTGATCCATGACCACAATCTGATCCATCTTCTCAAGTCCTGTAAGCCGATGACAGATCAGAAGAAGTGTATCATCAGCTGCCTGTGCGAAGACCTGCTGCAACACGCGTTGTTCTGTCACATAATCGAGTGAGGATGTTGGTTCGTCTAGAAGCCATATGCGTCCGCTCCGCAGCATGACTCTTGCTAGAGCCAGGCGCTGCTTCTCGCCATCGGATAGATTCTCACCCTTTTCATACACTGGATCACTGAGTGACATATTGAGCAGTTGGACTTTATTCAGCACAGCCGCTAATTGTTCGTCAGCATGCTCTTCCCCATTCAGAAGTAAGTTCTCCCGAACGGTTCCCTTAAAGAAATGACTTTGCTGTAAGACAACGTTTGCTGTCCGCCATATGCTCTCTTCATCTAGCTCACTTAGCGAAACGTCATTCAACTGGATATCGCCAGACGTTGGCTCACGTAGTTTAAGTAACAGATCCACAATGGTAGACTTGCCTGATCCGCTGGGTCCAACAATCGCTGTTTTGGAGCCAGGTGGAAAAGTTATCGAAATATCATTCAATGCGGCTCTCCACTCCCCCTCATATTGAAAGGTAACGTTAGACAATTGGATTGAAACTGCCTGTTCGGTAGCGCACTGTCCACTTGGTTGTGCAGACTGCACATCGGAGGTCTGGACCGTCTCGTTGAGTCGTCTGGCTGCATGTTCACTATCCTGTTTATACACGGGCAATACAGCCATCGCTGTTGCTTCTTCAAATACCGTCTGGGTAGCCAGGATCAGCATTGCGAGGTAAACGCCAGCAAGAGACCCATCCATAATCAGCCATGCGCCAACGACCAGCACACCCCATGTCACGAGATAGGTTACAAAAATATGCATAGATTGCCCACGTAACAGATGCCCTGCTGCTCTTTGCTGCTCCAATGCCAATGCGGCGGAAGCCTGCTGGAGCTGTTGCTCTCGTTGCTCCAATTGCCCATATACCTTTAGATCGCGGAAACCATACAATACTTCGGTTACTTCTGTAGATAGCAATGCCCGTTGCTGGCGCACACGACCATGTATTTTACGCTGCCCCAGCAAAACAATACCCGGTACAACAAATGCCGTAATTAACATGCCCAGCACGAGCAAGCACGCAACCCAGAGTGAATAAACGGAAGTAAACAGCACGGTAGACAAAAACACCATAACGACGATGATCGGCGGATACGCAACACGCAAAAAATAATTTTGCAAGCTTTCTACATCGCCAACGATCCGCGCAAGCAGATCCCCACTTCGGTTTTTATTCAATATGCCTGGTGTTACGGGAATGAGTTTGGCAAAAAAGGAGGTGCGTAAACGGCTCAACATGGAGAACGTCGCTCTGTGTGAGTACAATCGTTCCCCATAGCGGCTCGCCGCTCGAAGAAAACCGAGCAATTTGACCATGGAGGTAAGTACAATCAAGGTGTAAAGCGGCGGTGCAAATACGGTTTGCGCGATCATATACCCACTGGCGGAAAAGAGACCCACACCTGCTATGCCTGCAATAAATCCACCCAAAATAGAGAGTAAGATATCCTTGCGCTCCTGAATCATGGCCTTGGACATCATAGCTAGTTCATTCATGTTAACCCTCCTTTTTGTTGAATATGAACCATCTCAGCATACTGAGGTAGTCGATCAAGCAGTTCTGCATGTGATCCGGAGTCTATTAATGCACCATTCTCCATGAATAAAATGCTGTCCGCCTGTTGAATTGTATATAATCGGTGAGCTACCGTAATCATCGTTGCCGTTTGTGTCAGTGATGCAATCGAACGTTGCAGTATTCGCTCCGTGTGAACATCAAGTCCCACCGTTGGTTCATCAAACAAGATGATAGCCGGTCGTTTCAGAAAAGCACGTGCAAGGGCAAGCCTTTGCTTCTCCCCGCCAGATAACCCCCTTCCTCCTTCACCAACATAGGTATCCAGCCCTTGCTGCAATTGAGCAGTAACTGCACTAAGTCCTGCCTCCTCAGCCGCTTGTTCAATGTCGGCTCTAGATATATTTGCCCCCGAACCAATCGCAATGTTCTCAGCCAATGTACCTGCGAAAATATACGGATGCTGAGTAATATAACTCACCTGCTCGAACCAGGCGGCCTCATCATATGTGAACAACGGACGTCCATTAACCAGAACTTCCCCTGACGTCGGTTTTAATAATCCGGAGATCAGATGTAGCAGAGTCGTTTTGCCAGAGCCGCTTTTGCCAACAATCGCGATATGCTCTCCTGGTTTAATGGATATCTTCTTCGCCTCAAGTTCAAACGAATCCGGTGCATACCGAAAGTGGGTATCCATTAGATCGATAGACGGTGGCATAGGCGTTAGCACTGGATGTTCAGTCGACGATGATGGTTCCAATTGAGCCCCAGCCATCACATCGGTATTCTCACTCTTATTGTTATGTGCTACCTTTTCGCCATCGCTCTGTGCACTCGTCGTATTCGTGTCTGTAAGCATCTGCTCCACCTTGCGAATTGCTCCCATACTGGTTCTACCGCTATGAAAAGCGGTTCCTGTATTTTTCAGCAGGCTGTAAAACTCGGGAACAAGCAACAACACCAGAAAGGCCGTGTGGAATGTCAGCGCCTTGAATACTAACAACTGAATGGCAAGTTCAAGAGCGACGATACCGATGCCTAACATGACGATCGATTCCAGCATGAAGGTGTTCGTAAATGCAATTTTCAAAATGCCCATTGTTGTATCACGATACCCCAGGCTGCTGCGTTCAATCTCCTTATGCTGACGATCAGCCCTACCAAATATTTTTAATGTAACTAGTCCCTGAAGCGAATCCAGGAATGTACCGGAAAACTCAGCTAGTTGCGCATATTTTTCCTCAGACTTGTTCTTGGTTTGCAATCCGACCAAAATCATAAATAAAGGGATAAACGGAGCTGTGCAGAGCAGAATCCACCCCGTGTTAGCATGCTGGGTGAATGCAACAACTAGAATCAGAATCGGAATGATCGCTGCCTCCATCATGCGCGGCATGTACTGACTAAAATAACTATCTGCCTCATCTACCGCATCCAACGCAACACTGACCTTCCCTCCCGTCTGTCCGTGCAGCGTTGAAGACATGGAAGCATGGGTCAGGTTTTGCAGCACCTTAGCTCGCATATGCGTCTTGGCTTGGGCAGCCATATGCAAGCCGACCTTTCCATTGCCGTACGATAACAGCGTGCGCAGAGCCATAACAGCCAGCAAGATACCGAGCAGCATCACTACTGAGGCAAAGGAAGCTTTCTCTACAAAGATTCGCTGGACTGCTTCAGCCATAAGTGTAGCCTGACTTATAATCGCTATACCCAGTGCCAGAGACATAAGCGCAAGGAGAAGCCTGCTTCTTCGATGTAACGACATTTGCTGAGCAATCAGACTCGATTTTCTTTTCACCGTGCGCTCCTCCTTTTATTTTTTCCCTTTGACGTAATCCGCATCGAACAGGAACAGCTTGAAGACCAGAATAAGAGATGGAATCAGCAAGCACAGCCCTCCGATAAATACAACGACAAGTGCGAAGCCCATGGCTGGTGATGTCGCGCTACTCTGAATCGTGATATAGGGATCAAGAATATAAGGATATTGACCAATCCCGTAAGCAAAAAAGGCACAGAAAAATTGAAGCATGATGCTAATAAATGCAAGTCCATATCTACGTCCGTTATACAGCAGCCACATGGCAATCATGAAGAAAGCAACGGAAAGTGCAAGCAACCACCACAGATCCATCATATTTTGAAAATGGCGCTCATTGTGTTGGCCCAAATATATAAATGCAGTCAGTGCGAGAATGATGGTCGGTGTACTCCAAAACAAAGCATAGTTCCGCATCAACTTAAGTGCCCCCTGATCCTCTGCCCGTGATGCATAAAAGGTTAGAAACGATCCGCTGATAAATAGGACAGAGACAATTGCCAGTCCAACGATACTCCACGATAACGGGTTGGTAAACAGCGCCCAATAGTCCAGTGTAACGGTCTCGCCCTGTTTCAGGATAAATCCGCCTTCCGACAGTGTCAGTGCCACGGACAGCGATGCAGGAATTAGCAAACCTGTAGCTCCGTATAAGAATAGGTACACGATATTATTTTTGGAACCATAATTCTCAAAAGCATAGAACGAGCCACGAATGGCAAGCAGTATGACGGCAATACTTCCTGGCACGATTAAGGCTGCGCCATAATATGAGGCTGTGTCCGGGAAAAACCCAACAATACCGATGTAGAAAAATACAAAAAACACATTGGTAATCTCCCAGACCGGCGATAGATAACGGGAGATCAGACGATTAATCAGGTGATCCTGCTTCGTCAAACGAGCATAGAAGGCAAAAAATCCTGCGCCGAAATCAATAGAAGCTACGATGAGATAGCCATACAAGAACAGCCAGAGTACCGATATTCCGATTAATTCATAACTCATCAGGCATGCCCTCCTTTGTCCTCGGATTGATCCTGTTTCGCCTTCAGCCATTTTTCCATCTCAACCTCAGCAGGATTGTTGTTGAACAAACGTCTTAATACAAGAGCACATATAACGCCAAGCACGATGTACAACAGTAGGAACACGAAAAATAATATTCTCACACTTGGGGATGTAGTAGCCGCTTCTTCCACCCGCATATACCCTCGAATGATCCAAGGCTGTCGTCCCACCTCTGCATAGAACCAGCCCATCTCAACGGCAAGAAAAGCAAGCGGAGCACTCAGCGCAACGAGGCGAAGCATCCATTGGTTGAACTGATTACGCTTCTTCCAGAACACCAACAGGAAATATAGACTGGAGATCGCAAGCAGGGCGAATCCAATTCCGGCCATTAGATCGAATAAATAGTGCACCAGCAGTGGCGGATGTTCATCCGGTGGAAATTCATTCAACCCCGACACTTCGGCATTAAAGTCTCCAAAGGCGAGAAAGCTGAGCAATTTGGGCAAATGAAGAGCACCTATAATCTCATGTTCCGCATTCAGCCAGCCGAGTAAAATTAAATCTGCGCCGCTCTCTGTCTCAAAATGCCATTCTGCTGCTGCAAGCTTCTCAGGCTGATGTTCAGCCAGAAACTTGGCAGATACATCTCCAGCGAGTGAGTTCAGCAAGCTGAATACTAAAACAACAGCCATCATCAGATTCAAGCCTTTCTTGTGGTAAGCAGAGACACCTTTTCTCAGCATGGCAAGGGCAGCAATCCCGGCCAGCAGAGCCGCACCCGTTAAGTAGGCTGAGCTCAGCACATGGAATACCTTGGAGAATGTTGCTGTATTCAGCATCGCTTGCACAGGGTTAACCGCGATGAACTGGCCTGCCTCCATGACAAATCCTTCAGGTTGGTTCATGAAGCCGTTCACCGTTGTAATAAAAACAGCCGACATTCCCGCTCCGGCCACAACCGGAATAGTTAGCAACCAGTGAATATACGGGTTCTTGAATCGGTCCCATGTATACAGATAAATGCCTAGGAAAACCGCTTCGAAGAAGAACGCGAACACTTCCATAAATAGCGGTAATGCAATGACATTCCCGGCTAACTTCATAAAATTCGGCCATACCAAGGCAAGCTGTAGAGATATCGCCGTGCCTGTCACGACACCCACCGCCACGGAAATGACAAACCCTCGTGACCACCTTTTCGCCATTAGTATGTAATGGTTATCCTTCTTCCGAATGCCAATAAACTCTGCAATAGCAATCATTAGAGGCACACCTACACCAAGTGTCGCAAAGATCACGTGAAACCCGAGCGTTAAGCCTGTCACCAATCTGCTCCATAATACCGTATCTAACTCCATACCTCTGTCACCTCCGTTTTCACTTTTCATTTAAGAATTCAATACACAGAAATAGTACGAGAAAAATTTCACATATCAGGATACAAGGATGCATTCCGAGATCATCAACATGACTAATGCTTAAATTATCCTACTCTCGCAGTCCTATACATCCCATCCCGATATATAAAAATTATTATATCTACAATTGTGAATGACACAATTGCAGTCACTTCCTTGACATGAAATAGTCAAGGAACAGTCACCTCTTTTCAACTAATCTATGAAAATGATCTAAATTACCCTTTAGAGCTATTGACTTGTTTGTACAGCAGGGCTGGGATAACACTGGATGTAAAAAAGACCGCTAATCATAGGATTAGCGGCTCTTTTTACGTTTTATTTCACTCGTTCAACTTTGGTTGCTACCCCTTGTATGGGGTTGCTCTCTTCATACATACCTGTTGTCCATACCCTTACTTCGTCACCAACTTCAGCGTGATAATTGATGCCCGAAGTAACAAGTATATACTGTTGCTCAGCATGATCACTCGTGGTCACAGCTATCGTTATCGTTGATTGATCTTTTGCCAGAATGACTGCTTCAAAATCTTCTTTTGCCTTCACTTCATTTTGAATTGGCTCATTATTGGTATTCATGTTCTCATGATCAGGAGCAGTCCCGCATCCAACGAGTACATACGATAGCAATACTACAACCGAAATTAAACTTAGTGTTCTTCTCATCTTCATACCCCCAGAATAATCTGCTGATATTAAGTTCGGCGTAAGGCATCTATTACGAATTGATCACGAAAGCTAATTCATCCATCTATTCGACTTCATCGAAATAAGGTGTAATTATTTTTGTTTCTGATAAGCATGCATTGCCGTTTGAAATTGGTCTAGTGCTTCCTGATATTTGAGACGATCCTTATCGTTGGTTGCAAGTTGTTTTTTCATCATTAAATCGTCCTGTAGTCTTTGAACTAATTCCGTTATTTGATCCTTTGGATTGGAATTTGCCGGTTTAGGTAACGAATCTGCACCCGTCTGTATTGTAAGTTCACCCTTGCTATCCACCTGACCAATGAAAACTTCTCCCAAATTCAAACCAAGTTTGCGCAGCTCTTTTTGTACCCAATCTTCATTATATCCTGTTACTTGTAAAGTATCTGGCAAGATATGCCCATCCATGATGATCGTTCTTGGTTCCTGGTCAGAAGAAATATGATAGCCTAACGCATTGGCTGTAAGGGGTTGGTACTCATTTTTTAACATGACACTGATATCTCCACTCTGTTCCATTACGGCAAACTCCACATCAGCAACTCGAAATACATCTTTTTTACGAAGCTGCTCCAGAAATTCATCAATCGTCAAGCGTTCTTTCGCTAACGCTTTTTCGTTCACTGCTCCATTTTCAATAAGAATTGTTGATTTCCCGTCCACAATATCTCGAAACTTTTTACTTTTCATTGTTAAGTACTCCGCACCTGCAGACACGGCAACCCATACAAATACCGCAAGGAAACCTAAATACCACTTCGTATCTGTATCCAACGAAATATACCCCACCAAGTTACCTAGGGTAATCCCAGTAATATATTCAAATAAAGATAATTCAGAAATTTGGCGTTTACCTAAAATTTTCGTGATGAAAAAGAGAACTGTTACTGCAGATAACGTTCGAAATGTGACCTCTAACCATTCTGGCATGTTGGATGCTCCATTCCTGTGGATTAACTGTGTTGGTGACGCTTGTAAAGGTTATAATTACCACGAGAATCATGATGTATGCACAGCAAAAAAACAAACCGCGCGAGCAGATGAACCCATTCAGCTTGTACTGCCGTTTGTCCAAGAACCAAGGCACCAACAATTTCCTTCTTACTCCACTCCACACATATAATGTAGTAGTATGAATTATATACATTACTAAAGGGAGAACGTTCAATCTATGGAATTTAATATATTTATAGTTGAAGATGATCAGGCATTATTTGAAGCGCTACAAAAGGGGCTAGAAGCATGGGCGTTTCGGGTTACGAAACCGGATGATTTCAATGAAGTTATGCGTTCGTTTCTTGATCAACAGCCTCATCTGGTAATTATGGATATTACGCTGCCTAAATTTGACGGTTTTCATTGGTGTAGGGAAATTCGTTCTGTATCCGAAATACCTATCATTTTCTTATCCTCCCGCGATCACCCGTTAGATATGGTTATGGCGCTTAATATGGGTGCGGATGATTTTATCCAGAAGCCTTTTCATACGAATGTACTGTATGCCAAGATTCAAGCGGTTCTTCGACGGACGTATGCTTATGGGGAAACCCAGGCAGATACACTCGAATGGAACGGTGCTTTAATTGATTTAAAGCGAGGGGTTATCCGAAAATCAGCCGAGGAAGCAGACTTGACCAAAAATGAATTATTCTTGCTGATTTCGCTGGTGAAGTCCAACAATTCCGTCATTTCACGTCATGATCTGATTCGTAAGCTATGGGAGGATGAACAGTTTGTAAACGATAATACACTTACAACCAATATCACTCGTTTGCGACAGAAGTTAGACCCGCTTGGACTTTCAGACGCTATTGTGACAAAGAAAGGAATGGGTTATATGGCAGTGACTTTATAGGAGGAAATACATGATATGTTATTACGTTACGTTAGTTCAAAAAAAAGCTGGATTCTGCTGTCTATTAGCTTGCTTGGTCTGACTGATCTGCTTATTATTTTCGATCAGGGAGTAAGTGTTACACCCCCCTCTTTCATATATTTAAATGCGCTTTATATGATTGTGTTTATTGTATTTTTCATTTGGCGGTACAGGAAAGAAACCAGATATCTGGAAGCAGTTTCTAAACTACAGAAAGACATGCAAACTAACTGGTTTGAGAGTCTTCCCCACCCTGACAATGAATTAGATAAGATAACGGACAATGTATTAAGAGAGGCCTCATCCCATTTCAAACAATTGCTCTCTCAAGTGAAAGAGGCTCAACTGATTGAAAATGATTTTACTGCCTCCTGGATTCATGAAATCAAGACTCCTCTTACCGCTATGAAATTGATCATGGACACGCAAAGTAACCCGGATATAAGTAAAATTGAAACAGAGTGGCTGCGGATTCATCTGCTTGTTGAACGGCAGCTGTATATGACACGTCTTCCTGCTCTTGAAGCGGACTACGTCCTTGAAAGGCTGTCTGTACAACGTCTCGCCATAGAAGAAATCCAGGAATTGGCTCCCTGGTGTATGGAGAAAAATCTGGCAGTCAATATTGAAGGCAATGATGCCGCTGTTGTTACAGACCGTAAATGGTGCCGATTCATCATCAGACAGATCCTGACCAATGCCATAAAATATAGTCCTTCCGATAGGTCACTCACGTTCAGAACAGCTGTTACGGAACATGAGAATGTCTATCTCGACATAATGGATGAGGGCCCGGGTATTCAGCCCCATGACTTGCCGCGTATATTTGATAAAGGTTTTACCGGTGGGAATGGAAGGATTCATAATGCCGCTACTGGACTCGGCCTCTATCTTGCCCAGTCCGTTGCAGCTAAGATAGGAATTAAACTTCAAGTCCACTCCAGCCAGCCGCAAGGTACAACAATGCGGTTGACTTTTACAGATTCTAATGCATTTGAGACCGTTAGAAGAGGACAAACGACCCATATCCCGTTATGAACAGCCAAGGTTAACTTGGTTGTTTTTTTGTTAACCTGACGAATTCGTCACCTTCCGCTTCAACTCGTCACCCAAAGCGTGCGACACCATGGATATTTGCACGTAAACTTAACCTATAACCACATATGGGAGGTTCATCATGAATGAGATAAATGAACAAGATACCGTATTGCACGCCCGTAATGTTCATAAAGCGTATGGCTCGAGGGGCAGTACCCAACATGTTTTGAAAGGCATTGATTTACGCGTTCTGCGTAAAGAGTTCGTCGGCATCATGGGTCCCTCTGGTTCCGGTAAAACCACTCTGCTGAATGTACTTGCGACAATTGACCGAACAACCGACGGTACAATATTAATTGATAATGAAGATATATGCGCCATGACAAACGCCGCCCTTTCCGCGTTCCGCCGTAACAAGCTTGGCTTCATCTTCCAGGATTACAATCTTCTTGATACGTTGACGGTAAAGGAAAATATCCTTCTGCCTATATCACTTACCAAGCTAAGTAAGAAGCAGGCGGAGAGAGAATTTGCAGCGATTGCAGACGTACTGGGCATTCGGGAATTGTCGGAGAAATACCCATTCGAAATATCAGGAGGGCAAAAACAGCGTACTGCAGCCGGAAGGGCTTTGATCCATCAGCCTTCTATCATCTTTGCAGACGAACCGACGGGGGCCCTAGACTCCAAATCTGCGTCATCGTTGTTGTCCGTAATGGATGAGGTGAACCGGACTAGAGAGGTCACGATTATCATGGTCACACACGATCCGGTCGCATCCAGCTATTGTAACCGCGTGGTCTTTCTAAAAGACGGGAAAATTTACTCCGAACTGTACCGGGGGGAGAAATCCAGACAGTCGTTTTTTAAGGAAATCATTGATGTGCAGGCTGTACTAGGGGGCGATAATATTGACGGTATTTGATCTGGCATTCCGAAGCATGCGGCAAAATATGAAGCATTACTATCTATATTTCTTCGCACTGATTTTCAGCATGAGCCTGTTCTTCATCTTTGCATCCCTCAAGTATGATCAGCAGGTACAGAATATGCTAGATTCAAGTGTGAACTTCACTACAGCCTTTCAGTCTGCAGCAGTCCTGCTCATGGTAATCATAGGGATCTTTGCTGTTTCCTCTAACAGTATATTCTTACGAAGGCGCAGTCGGGAATTTGGATTATATCAGCTCATAGGGCTTTCCAAGGGTTGGATTATCCGTTATTTGCTCCTTGAGAATATCTTGCTAGGTTTGGGCGCTTTGATAACAGGGATTATCTGCGGAGCACTCGTATCCCGTCTGTTTGTCTTGATCTTAATGAATCTGCTCAACTTGAACGGTCTGCCTTCGATAGACTTTTCTGTACTGGCAGCGTTAGAAACGGCCGCAGTATTTGTTCTCGTCATCGTTATTACTTCTATTCAGATGATAGTAATGATCAATCGCAGAACCCTGCTCGGATTATTCCAGGCAGATAAGCAGCCTGATCTTATCAGCAAGCAGCCCTCTATTTTTACGGCTATAATCGCTATACTTGGTGTTATATTGATTGGCTACGGGTATCAGTTATCAGGCCATATGGTAGATGAACAATTAGTGTTTAATGCGCTGCTGGTAATGGCATCTACAATAATCGGAACCTATATCTTATTCAGGGTGACGATCAGATGGTGTCTCTACTGGTTCCGCAAACGTAAAAAAGGACATTTGGGCTTGTACAACAGCCTGTCGCTTGCTCCGCTGATGCACCGCATGAAAGCAAATGCCAATTCACTTACATTAATTACTGTACTGTCGGCTTTAACCCTTACACTTGTTACCATGGCTTATTCTATCTACTACTCCGTTGAGCAAGTTACCCGCAAAGATTATCCATATGATTTCGCAATTGAGAATAACCAGTGGGATTCAGATGCGTTTACAGCCGAGCTGGAGAGCAAAGGGATTGATTACAGTCACTATACCATTAATACGTTCCGGACTAACGGTGTTGTTCTGGATCCGCTAATTGAATCCGGGTTTAGAGAAGGCATGCTATTATGGCTTTCGGCTGAACAGTTGCAGAAATCCGGCAGAGATGTCTCTATACCAGACTATGGCGAGGCAATAGAATACAATGCTTCTGCTCTGAGCGCATATGATGATATTGATCTCACCAAACGTTACCCAACTATGATTGAACTGCGCTCAGAAACACAAACCAAGAGTTATCCCTTGAATGAAATATTGCTGGAGAATGTCGTGAACGCCGGAATATCAGGTAGACAAATGTTAGTATCTGAAGCTACCTTGGAGGAAATTGAGAAGAGGATGTCCAATATGGACGGTTTTGAACGGGTTCAGATAGATACATTTCTAGTCCCGGACAACAAGGAACTTGCGCTGGCCTCCACTCTCTATCAGAAATATAATACGGACGAATATTATTCAGCAGACTTTTATTCCCGCTACACAAGTTTGCTTCAGCAATCCGGATTATTAATTTTTATAGCTGCCTTTCTGGGACTTGCTTTTCTTGCTTCAACCGGCAGTATTCTCTACTTTAAACAGATGAGCGAAGCCGAGCAGGAAAAACAGAGCTTTAGAACTTTGCGTCAGCTTGGTTTTGATGAAAAGATGATCATGAAAGGCATCTTGCGAAAGCAGATGCTGGTGTTCCTGCTACCGCTGTTCATTGGAATCATGCATTCGGTCTATGCAGTCAAGGCAAGTTACTTCATAACTCTTTCGGACGATACCATCCCTGCGATGATTTCGATGGGAGCTTATGCCTCCATCTACTTCCTGTTCGCTTTCTTCACGCTTGGGTATTATAAAAAAATCGTTCAGAACGCAATGTTATAACAATTAGTATGAGGAGGTAATATGTCATGAAAAAAATCGTTGTTTTTGTACTAACCGTACTAATTGTTTGCTCAGCTCTGTATTTAACATTCAAACGGGAGTTTGATCAGTTCAACCCACTCTATGAGGAACAATATGTATACGCAATAATTAATGAACCAGCCAAGAAGGAAGGTAAAAATGAATGGATTCGCTACAGATATAATCTGACAGGATACACAGGAAAGGGAGAGAAGAAAAAGATCACTTTTTCTTCAAGCAAAGAACAGAATCCGGAAGGCTATGTTAGGGTACTTGCTAAGGGAGCCTACACCAAAGAATGGATTCTAATAGAAGAGGACATGATTCCCGAAAACGTTGTGAACCAGTTACGCTCCAACTGAGTATATGCATGAACAGCAACTCCAAAGACAGCCAGTACTGCTGCTTTGAGTTGCTCTTTTTTACGAGTGTGAGAAGATCTGGCCATTGGTAGATACGTATTTTGGGTGTTCCACTCCATTCTTAAGCGGCATGGTTGCGAGATCCGGTTGGATTCTGCACTTTCACGCAAAAAAATAAGACCCGCCCTTCGTAGAAGAGCAGGCCTTACTATTTTACTTCTTTGCCGTCTGAGCCTTTTTCAGTTTATCAGCAGCAGCTTGAGTACCTGATTGAATAGCAGCCGTTGCTTTGGCTAGTGTTTTCTTCCCATTTACTACTTGTGTCAGTTCTTTAAGTAGAATCGAACGAAATTTTAATTCGAAATTGGGTGACTTGTTCATGAGTGCATAGCTTGTTATCGATGAATCCAGATTAGGTTTTAATTTATAGAACGCATCCAACTTGTAACCTGAGTACTCCTTAATCATGCGAGATAAAGGAGCGCCGATACTAGTATTAGAGCTCTTGGATTTATAGTATTCGGTAGCATAATCTTCTCCATTGAAGTATTTGATGAAATCCCAAGCAGCATCAACATCTGCTGCGTCTGCTGGAATTGCAAATATCTCATTAATGAAAACGTTCCCTGTTGACTTTCTATCCTTAGCGACAGGGCCGGCAACAATTCCAAGTGTGAAAGGTTTATAATTCTTCACACCGCTTTTTGCCGCCTGTAAAGACTGTAGCTGACTAATTGAGGCTACTTTCATAGCTGATCGTCCCATAATGAACGAGCTACTTTCCAGGTAACTTTTGCCTGACAAACTGATCCCTTCGTCAAGTGCCCCGGACTTCGTTGTCTCGCTCGCCAGACGATAAGCGTTTTTCCACGCAGTTGTATTCGCAGTAGCCTTTAGAGTACCTGGATCCATGTACGTTAATCCTTCTGTTCTGGCGATATCCATGACCAAATTGCTGGATCCAAAGGAGCTTAGACCCCAAATTCGGGAGTTCTTATCACCCTTAGTAGGGAATTTTTGAGCAAGATTCAATATCTCTTCCCACGTCATTCCATCATTTGGTACTTTGACATTGTACTTTTTAAATAAATCAGCATTATACAGAAGAGCATACGAGTCTGCTTTTGGGCTTAACCCATAAAGTTTGCCACCGCCTTGTTTCTTCAATTCATCAAGCAAGCCAGGGTATAACGTTGTCGTGTCATACCTATCTCGCTTAATTAACGGTTCTAAATCGACCAACTTTTTATCTGTAGACAGTCGTTTGTAATGGTATGGGGGCAGCATAACAAGATCCGGTGAATACTTTTGGATAGCCCCATCGTAATCCTTAATCGCCTCCATACCTGCAGGTGCAACGACTTCGATGTTTGTATTCGGGTACTTCTGACTAAACAAATTTCCATACGTCCTGTTGAAATCGTCTTCGTTCCAGTACAACACTTTTAAAGTACGTTTCGTATCTACCTCATTGTCTGAATTTGCAGAAGCTTGTTTACCAGTGCTAAGGCCTGCTGAAATACTGATTAACATAACACTAAGACTAACCAGCATGGTCTTCTGTAATACATTGTGCTTCAAAAATAAAACCTCCACTCCATTTTTGTTCAAACGATTATTCGCTTGTGTTGAACTAAGTATAGAGGTGAAATCTTATCATCTAACTACCATACTTCTTATCATTTCCTTAATTAATACTGACGTTACTTAATGCATAAAAAAAATCACTTATAATTATCGTGCTACCTTCCAATGTAGGGTAGATAAAGAATCAAGGAGGATCTATGGCGGAAAGTACGATTTTGATGGTGGATGATGAAGCGGAAATCATCCAATTAATGAGTATCTATTTCAATAACGAAGGCTACAAGCTCCTGCAAGCGTCGAATGGCGTGGAGGCACTGAAGATTCTGAATTCGCAACAAATCGATTTAATTGTACTTGATCTAATGATGCCCGAAATGGACGGGTTGCAAGCATGTATGAAAATACGAGAAACGAACCCTATCCCCATCATCATGTTATCGGCTAAAAGCCAAGATATCGATAAAATATCAGGTCTCAGCATCGGCGCGGACGACTACGTAACCAAACCATTCAACCCACTCGAGTTGATCGCACGTATCAAGTCACAGCTTCGAAGGATGAACCAGTTCAACGCCATTGCGACTAACGCGAACGAAATACACATCGAAAATGTTACCATTAATATTTCATCCCATACGGTAAAGGTCGATCAGCAGGAAATTAAGTTAACTCCCCGCCAGTTCGCACTCCTTCATACGTTGGCAGTTAATAGAGGAACGGTGCTTAGTATGGATCGTATCTACGAAGAGGTCTGGAACGAGCCCTTTATGGAGTCAAAAAATAGCGTTATGGTACATATCAGAAAGCTCCGCGAGAAGATAGAATCTAACCCGCGTGAACCTCGAATCATCAAAACCGTATGGGGAATTGGATACAAAATAGAAAGTGATGAAAAATTAAGGGGTGAGTAATATGCAACCACAGTGGCTATATACGATTCGTTGGAGATTAATGCTGATCATGGTTGCAAGCCTGGCTTTAACAGGTGCAGCTATTTTTTTGGG
Source organism: Paenibacillus tundrae (assembly GCF_030812775.1). GTDB lineage: Bacteria > Bacillota > Bacilli > Paenibacillales > Paenibacillaceae > Paenibacillus > Paenibacillus tundrae_A. Next base: position 65,378 of record NZ_JAUSTI010000021.1, on the reverse strand, counting down.
TTATGTCATGGCGGGAGCACTGCAAAAAATTGAATATGTTGCTGCCCCGATCAATTGGATCATTGAGCAAGCCGGGTCCCTTCGCGTGATGATCATTACCGGTATAATTCTATTTCCCGTCACTTTTTTCCTTGCCAGCCTGCGTTTGGTTCGAGATTTGCGCGCGATCAATGCAGGGTTGCAGGAAATATCAGCAGGTCGTTTCGGAAATGTGGTAACGGTCAAAAGCAAGGACGAGCTAAGTGTGATCGCTGAGAGTATGAATCATTTGAGCTCCGAATGGGATCATTACTTGGCGGAAATCACATATGGTTTGGAGGAAATTGCGAGCGGCCAGTTCGACCACCAAATTCCGGAAATTGTCGGTAATAAATTGGGTGAGGTCGCGCGCAGCATTAACCAGATGAGTATGCAATTGAAACATTCTATAGCGGAGGAACGCAAGGCTGAAAAGACTAAAAACGATTTGATTACAGGTGTATCGCATGACCTGCGTACTCCACTGACCTCGATTCTCGGTTTTCTCGAAGTGATCGAGAAGGATCGATATCAGGATGAAGTGGAGATGCGTTATTTCGTCAACATCGCGTATGAGAAGTCTTTGTCGCTTCGGCGATTAATCGACGAACTGTTCGAGTATACGCGTATCAACAACGGTCTGCCTCTGGAACTCGGCGAGCTCGATATCGCCGGGTTAATCGGTCAGCTTGTCGAGGAATTTGTGCCGATCACGGAGAACGCAGGTATGGAAATCAGGCTGAACATACAAGAAGGAGATTTCAAGATTCAAGCGGACGGAGGATTGTTGGTACGGGCGTACGAGAATATCATCGCGAATGCCATCCAGTACGGGAAGGCGGGCAAATATATCGATATCGATATTACACAGGATGGAGATATGCTGGCCGTACGAATCCAAAATTATGGAGATCCCATTCCGGAACGGGATTTGCCGTTCATCTTCGACCGCTTTTATCGGGTGGAGAGGTCTAGGTCGAAGCAGACCGGGGGTACAGGTCTTGGTCTGGCTATCACGAAGAGTATTGTCGAGGTACACCGAGGATGCATTACTGCTCGCAGCAGCAGGAAGGCAACTTCATTTGAGACACGCTTCTCCATTTCTGCCCTTAATCAGGCTCATGAAGCTGTTCCGAAAATAGATCAACATGAAATCGAGCAGATACCGACCATCCCCCCCGAACAAGGACTGGCGCCGAAAACAAGAATTTCTCATAAAGAACGACGCTTATTCCAACCTAGGATAGCTGCTGTACCAATGATCGTGTTGCTCGTCTGTGCGTTGGTACTATTCAGCGTTAAGAATTCATTTACCTCCCATCTCGTGGCAAAGTCGCCTGCCATCTTCTCTGAAAATGACGATCCAACGCTGATACCAACAAGCGGGAATAACGAGATGACTTTAATTGCTGGTAAAACAGACAAAGGCTATACACTGCTTATTCATAGTTACGTTTTCGACGGCCAGGGCCTAATTATTCAATACTCCATGAAACATTCTAACGAGATATCGGAGTTGCAGTGGGCGAAACAATCGGTAAAGCCAACTTTTATGTTGGATCCTTCAACGATAAAGGCAGTTCCCGGCATTGCCACGGATACAGGTGTAACGTTGGCCAAAAACGGCACCATCAGATTTTATTTCATCGAGACTTTACCACCTCCAGACCAGTTTCTGTTGAAGGTTAACGTAAACCAGCTAATCCTGTCCGATGGCTCGGGTCAGCAGGATCTGCTCTCCGGAGAATGGAGCTTTGAAATTCCTGTGAAGAAAAATTATGAACGAAAAGCCAATGGTCAAAGCGCGCCTTTGTAGAATGATACAGTTCCCCGCTAATAATCTAAAACTATACTACCCGATCGTATTATGGGATCAACCAGTTCTTTCTGGTTGATCCATTTTACATTAGCTTTAGGGTAGCCGATCACGTGATTGCAGCTTGAAGACCTCATCCCGTATCATGTACATATATTAGATATTTTGCATTCCCTCTCTCTCACTGAGCCCCTTTCATGTAACTTATTTATCATGCCAAAACGGGAATCAACCCCATTGGCATTGGAGAAGATTCCCATCGTTTTAGTAGTCCAAATAACTTTCAGCAATTTCCATCAAGGTTTCTTTGCTTACTTGATCTGCATTTGCCAGCACAGTATAGCTGTATCTTTGTTTTTTGTCCGGGCTCTCGTATATCCATTGCAACTGGATCGCGCGTGAAGGACCAAATTCGGTTTGCAGCATTTCTACACCCTTCACATGAACCTTTTCCTGTTTAAATTCAACTTTCTCGTCAATATACGATGTCGGGTTGCTCTTACCAGTCAGATTATGGATCATAACCTCGATTTTATCCTCGCCGTTTTGATACGTAACAGCTAGATGGGAAACCTCATCTGTCATTTCAACTGGCATCATTGCATAACCCTGCTTAGACTTTTCGGCCTGATGTCTCAGTTTTTTAGTCATTTCCTCTTTTTCTTGCAAAGAGGGTGGATTTACATCATACGCAGTTTTGAAGAATACATCCGCCTGTTGGTACGTATAATTCCCATTGACCTTGTCTGCAACCTTAATTGATTGATCTGTAATCGTATCGCGCAACTGAGAAAGATTGTAGAAACTAGTTACCTTCGTACCCAGATCTGTCTGATGATTCGGGTTATTGGCAGCAACATAAAATAAAGCGGCTTGACCGTTCTTTAACTGCTTCTCTTTAAGGTCATAAAAAGCTTCAAAACGTTGTACGTCCTCTTTTGATTCTGTCTTTTCGTATTCTTTCGTTGATTTAGTCTCATATACTACTTCGCCATCCTTATTCGTCAAAGAATGATACTGGACTGCCGCATAACCTGTGGTCGCCATTAACATCATTCCAACAAACGCAGTTAAAGCAATTTTATATTTCACAAAAAACCTCTCCTTTTTCATTTCAGTATGCAGTACCTTCATTACCTTACCTGTTAGTTCCACATCGGGAATACGCGAGTCACCAAACAGTTTTTTCAAGTCCTGATCCTTCTCCATATTCATACACTCCCAGTCCCTTTGCTTGGGCATAATACTTTCGAAATTTTGCGGATGTCCGTTCATATTTTTTACGAAGGCTTGCGGTATTCTTGCCAAGAATCAAACCAATCTCCTGGTAACTCTTATCCTCGATACAACGTAAGATTAACAAGTTGCGTTCCTCCGCCGATAATTTTGTCATCGCCTGATGTACAGATTCATCAAAATAGTTAGCTTCAATATGCATATCGACATCATTGTTGTCTTTATCATCACGGTAAAAGAAAGGTAGATATTTAACCAATTTACGCTTACGAATGAAGTCAATACACTGATGGTAGGCAATCTTGTATAACCATGCGCTAAAACCCATCTCATATTGGGTATATTTTCGCAAGTTGCGAAATGTCTTCAGAAATACTTCCTGTGCATTATCTTCGGCTTCGTCATATTTACCCAGCATATGATAACAGTAGAGAAAAATTGGTTTCTGATACACCTTCATGATCTGTTCGAATTTCTCTATCTCTCCATCTAATACATCTGCAATGATCTGATTAATCTCCGTGTCATTCAAGCTCTCTCCCCCCTTTCATACTATACAACGAACAACTCTACTAATAATGTGACAGTATGAAAGGTACTATATTCAAAACCGCCATTCGGACGATAAAATTAACACCAAACCTATCCTGCCCCTTAGCCGAATAAAAGCAGCTGATCACTGTGATCAGCTGCTTTCTTGGATTTATTAAGCTATCGGCTCCTGCTATCCTACGCTTTCACAAATCTAGAACATCACTTCGATATTCTATTCTTAAATCCTCAAGCAAACGATTCAAACCACACCATAAGTTCTCACAAAGTAAATAAAGCTCTTCCTTATCAGCTAACTCACCACTTATTACTTTTGTTGCTAACTCCGTATATCCTTCTGGCTTGATAGGTTTTTCTATAGATTCTTCCAGGGTTACGGCTCTACTAGTGTAATACTGTTTATTCATCAATCCAATCAATTTAGCCGTTTGCCATGTTAAATCAAATACAGCACGAGGCAGATAAGAGAGGTTGTTCGAAGCTTTGGCATTTCGGATCTTGCCCATCGTCTCATATGGCTCCCAAATCATAAATTCTGCTATTACTTCTCTAAACCTTTCGTCAGGTACTGAGAGCACAATCTCCTTCGCCTTAGGAAATAAGCCATTTGGATCGTATAGGGAGGTAATATGTACGAAACTTCCCGTTCTAAGCGCCCATCCATCGTCCACTACGCTTGCTTGATGAAACCATTCGGATATCTGCTTGGTAGAAATCTCTAATTTAAACGGATGAAGAATTAATTCATGGGTAGGTATATTCACTCCATCTCCACTAATGATATGCAATTCTATATCTGAGTAAGGCCCCTCTTTTCCTTGAGCAACTGAACCATAAATACCGATAGCCTCAATATCCTTATCGTATTTTTCTAATAACTTGTTCTTTATCTCATTTATAAAATTGAATTTTACTTTACGACTCGTTTCAGCTGGGAAAGGCAACATGAAATTCCTCCTAGTATCTGGATTTCTTTAATTCTATCATCCATTATACTGGCCTGCCCGTGGAGAACATGATTATCTCTCAATTTAATTTGGGGCTGTATACCTCAGCGCGTTGAAAGTGACGAGGATGAGAGCTAGAGAACCATTTATATTGTTAATAGATCATTGGATTATAAAGGAAACATTTCTCCAGCTTCACGCGTTTATATTACATGCACGATATCAAACAACCGGTATTGGAGGAATAGACGGAAATATGCATGTTTTCGTTGAGTTTAATGATTAAGCATGTATTGATAACTTCTGCATCTTCATATGAACATGCTTAAAGCATCATCCATCCCATATTTGGAGGCACTCTAATGAAAACAAAATCACAAAAACTCATTATAGTTGGTATGATTCTTGCCTTAGGAGTCGGAGCAGGTGTTTATGGCTTGACAGCTACATCTGCTGATACTAGTCCTTCTGAAGACTTAGTCAAGGCTATAGGTGTAGATGGAATAGAAGGTTACATCAAGACTTCAGACATGAATCAAGACTTGCCACAAACTCCCGAGGAAGCCATTCAAAGTATGAATGAACCAAAAGTCGATAAATATATCAACTTGTATGATAGCAACGAGAATATTATCGGAAAATTCCTACTCGAGAGTTCAGAAGATTCTAACACTGCAATGGAAATTGACCTAGAATTAGCAAAGCATACGTTAAAAGAGAGCGACCGTCCCGCGCTAGATATACTCGAAGAAAATTTGATCGCTCTCGTACAGCATGATCGCAAACTTTATCGATCTGGTTTTGTCGATGATCAACTGGCAGATGCTATGGACTTTTATTATGGTGAACAGTTCCAATATAAGTTCTCAAACATCGAGAGCATTGAGAAAAATGCATCTATCAAAAATCAATTACATATTACTGTTCTTGGTGAACGTCTGGATACAACAACCGATTCGGTTGAACAAGTAAGAATGATGTATGCGATTCGGCAAAGTGAACAAGGAGATTGGGACATCTATACCATTGATTAATGTCATACCGTCCCCGTTTCAGGGGACTTATTACGAACTAGGATATAAGATTAACTATTCATATAATGGTCATACAGTTGCTCAAAGGTTGTAAATCGTTCGACTTCTCTCCCGACCTTACCATACTCCTCTGCATATTCATCCATCACTTCAAGGAACTTCTCTTGCATAAGGGTTAGATTACTTGCATCAAAGTACTGCATAAAATTAAATTTCTTAGTTCCGATCTTCGCAGCCATTTCATCAAGATACCCTTGTGCTCCAAAGGCTGAAAGAAATACATAAGGGGCATCGTTGGTTAACACACCGTTCAAGATTTTGTTACGGTAGTTGCACCACAATTCTTCGTAAGTTCCCTTCAGATTATCATAGGTTGGAGCAGGTCTAACGATGAAGCTATCACACATCGTGCTGTGCAACTTCGTAACGCTTTTCAACATGTTAAAAGATGCTATTCTTATTTCTTCAATCGTATTCGCTTCGATGACTGACATGTACATAGATTCGAGATGATCCGGCACATAGCGCAACGAACATATCTCTTCTAAATATCGCTTAATTCCTCGTTTGATGCACGTATTATTCATACTGACCAACGCATTGACTAGATTGTACAAAACGTCGGCAGATGCATGTCGCACGGAGCCGATATCTTCACTAAGCATTGTATCGCTGTAAGCTAGTTTAGCCAGATCAATCCACTTTTCGGCTCGATGAAGACACGCTTCTCCTATTGGGTTCGCAAGTGCATTGAGAGCTTTTTGCTTGAATTCATTCAATTTCTCCAAGTCCTCAGGCTTAGCATAATAAAGTACTTGGAGCTCGGTTAGGCTCGATACGTTGGGACTTTCCAAGGTGGATTGCTCGTGTATTCTTGTATCCCAAGGCGTGCAATAGATGTCATATCCAACGTCATCCAAGATGAAGCAATCGGATATCTCCCAGCCCTTATCTGTATTATTAATGATAATTAGATCCAGATCACTCTTCTCGTGAAAGTCCCCGGTGTTAAATGAACCCGTAAGCCCAATAATAGCGATATCGTCTACAAAATCTCTCTTTACGCGTTCGATCACCATGTTGATTAGCCGTTCATTTTTGTCCAGCAGCTGTTTCATTAAGATTTCGTTCATTTCACTGCCCCCTTCTCCTAATCCAGACGTCCTTGGATCACAACAATCTTAACTTGAGTTTATCGATTGAGAGATGCAGTTACTATGTATAAGTTGATTTAATTCATCTTTGCACAAAAATCCGCTATACCGTCGATACGACGATATAGCGGGTTCCATTAGTTCTTGGTATAAACAATCTTCTTAATACTTTCACAGGACAAAAAATATCGCTCCGCCAACTCGTTTATGCTGACTCCATCACGGAATAAAGATTTAATCTCAGCGTTTCGAGCAGATACTTTACTCTTACTGTGTGTTTTCTCTCCCCATTTGAGGTGCGCCTCTTTAGGTTTGGGGATATATACTAGTTCACCTTGAACGTATTCTTGAATGATCCGTAACAATTCTTCCGGGAAAATCGACTCGGCTTTTGAATATTTCACGTGCCTCACTCCTTATTTAATAAATCAATAAGGTGCAAAGCCAGTTCGTAGAATATTACAACTTGTTGTTGGCAATTGGATAGTTGCTAATCTCTATGCAAAGCATTGCCATATCCTTCACTGGCTTTGCATAGAGCCATGCATATAAGAATCCTACCCCGATTGTTTTCAATGGCCTCACCTCCACAGAAAATAGATGGCTACTAACTGCTATTATAACAGAGTATGTCGTTCATCTTTCTTGATAAACAATTGAAAATGCTAATAACCCGTTAAAATATAAGTAAACTAAAATACACGGCATTAAATGAAATACAACGCCAACAGTCGTCATTATAAACAACAATAGTAGTGCCAAAATCTGAAAAAGTAAGAAGCCCGCAATTCTATTTTGGATCTTTAAGAGGATAAAATGAAAACAGTAACCCATGCTACAGGGGAGATACTACTATTCATACGGAATGACTACACGAACATCGTCTAATGTAGGTTTTATCTCGATCAGCCCCTCCGACGCTAACCAATCGATATTTTCCTGCCAGCGGGAATCACCCTGACTGAGGAATTCAGCGTTATCATTCTCCATTAAAGGCAGAAGGATATCTAAACTCTGACGTTCAACATTTTCAGATAACGGAAAATTCTCTGCATTCTGATGATCTAATAAGATTTGTAATGCAGCCTCTGGATTGGCCTTTACATCCTCAAATCCTTTTTTTGAAGCATGTAGAAATTTAGTCAGCATGTCCGATTCAGAATTAATTGTTGTATCGTTAGCAACAAAAACACCTTCATAGTATGACGGAACCCCATATTTCTCCAATGTAAACCAATTCACATTGAAGCCTTCCTCCTGAAGTTGGGGTACCTCATGATTAATTAAGCCACCGATCGTGGCGTCCACATTACGCGTGGTCATTGAACTCATAAGTTCAAAGCCGACATCGACCATTTTAACATCACTACTATCCGAACCATCATGTTTCATGACACTACGAATGAGAGCCTCAGATAATTCTGTCCCTGAGTAACCAATCGTTTTGCCCTTTAGATCTTTGGGGGAAGCTATGTCCTTCTCTGTTAAAGAAATGATGGCATTAAGCGGAGACTGCACAACCGCACCGATTGATTTGACAGGCACGTTCTGATTCGCTCTTGTGATGATGACGTCCTGTTGATAATACAAGCCAATATCTGCTTTTCCAGCTGCTACAAGTGAAATTGCATCATTACTGTTAGACGGGAATTGTAGGTTTACCTTCAATCCTTCTTGCTCGAAGTACCCTTTATCTATCGCTACATAGAGAAATGCATGCAAGGCGTTTGGATACCAATCCAGCACTACATTAACTTCTTGTAATTTCTGCGGAGATGAGCTAGTAGATGAAGATGTATTTTGATTAGTACATGCGCTAAAAACGAGTAAGATCAGTATCATTGTAAAAATGAATCTTGTTTTTCTCATGAAATTGGTTCCTCCATATCTATTTATGACTCCCCACGCCAGCGAACGAAACGACGCTCTAACAGTGTGATTACGGCAACCGAACCCATAGCAACAACGGATAACAATACAATGGGTGCAAACACTCCCGCACCGTCAAGCTGCGTCATCATTCGACGCGAAAAATATCCCAGCCCACTCTGTGCACCCAGCCATTCTCCAATCGCTGCCCCAATGACACTAATCGGAATTGCCATTTTGATGGCTGAGAAGAAATAAGGCAGTGCATAAGGGATTTTTAGTTTCAGGAAAATTTCCCACTGAGTAGCACCATATGTAAGTAGAAGCTTCTTCATATCCATACGGGTACTGCGTAAACCATCGTATACCGTAATTGTAATTGGGAAAAAGGTTATTAAAACGGACACGAGTACTTTGCTCCATATGCCATAACCAAACCATAGAACAAATAGTGGAGCAATGGCTGTGGTCGGGATCGTCTGTGAACCTACAACGATCGGATATAGACACTTACGCATCAATACACTTACGTCCATAAGGATCGCTAGTGCAACGCCTAGTACGATGGACAACACGAGACCAATGCTAGTAATTAGCAGAGTCGCGGGCAAATGAACGGTAAATAAGGGTTCGCGAAGCTCCCACATTTTTTCAAATATTTGAACCGGGCTAGGTAAAATATAAGCAGCGTTTAAATTCATTGCTCCCAGCTGCCAGAACATCAGCATAGCAAAGAGAACGATTAGGGCAGGAAGATTATGAGTGTAAGATGATTTTTTCATAAGATTACATTCGTCCTTAACGATTGAATCAGATCGTTACGCAATGCAGATATTTCTGGTGAAGCAAGAGATTCTCTTGAATGGTGGTACCCGTTAGGTATATCAATAGTTGTTAATTGGTTTATCGGGGTACTGGTCACAGCGAATATTCTTTGTGAAAGAAATAAGGCTTCATCCACGTTGTGGGTAATAAAAATAATCGTTTTTTTATGTTGCTCCCACTGCTCCAGCAGCCATTCTTGCATTGTAATGCCGGTTAGAAAATCCAGAGCAGAGAACGGCTCATCCAGCAATAACAAATCGGATCCTGTGAGCATTGTACGGGCAAATGCAGCTCGTTGGCGCATGCCGCCTGAAAGCTCGTGAGGCATCTTGTTATGACAATGATCTAAGCCCACATTATGAAGTGCATCAGCAATAAGCTCCTTGCACTCAGCCTTGGTGTATCCTCCGATAATCTCCAAAGGCAATCCAAGGTTCTCTCCTACTGTTCTCCAAGGGAACAACAGGTCCTTTTGTGGCATATAACCGCAGTAATGCTTTTTATCCCCGATCGGAGCCCCATCAATCCGTATTGAGCCAGATTTCGGCCTAAGTAAGCCGTTAATGAGATGGAAAATCGTGCTTTTACCACAGCCCGAGGCGCCAACAATACTGTGAAATGATCCTGCCTCAATTGTAAAAGACAGGTTGTCTATTATGTCTATAGGCTCAGCATCATATTGATAGGACACATTCTGAAAGGTCAGTGAACTCAAGACTCCAGCCTCCAGGACATCTCCCAAAAATCAAGCTCAAAGCGACTGCACATCACGAAAATATCCTCCATCCGTTGATATGTTTCCTCGCTACAGCCCTCTAATAGCTTGTCCGTTAATTCGACTAGAGCCTGATTGCTGCTATGGTATTCAGGGGAAGCATAACCTGTGATCCATTCCCCATAGAAAGTATGATCAGCTGCACCTGGCGCTTGAGCAAGCACTTGACCAATTTCAGCATAGCTCCATGAGCAAGCCAGGATGGATACGAGCACTTCTGCTATGCCACCTGCATGTGAAACCGCAAGCATATAGTTCGTGTAGGCTACATTTTTCAGTGAAGGTTTCACCTGAAAAACTTGATCTTCCGTGATCCCTAACCGCTCCATATAAGAACGGTGAATTTTCATTTCACCATTCAGAATGTTATCAACACTTTTGCTTAAAAGCTGCATCACTTTGGGATCCTTCGACTTGACGATGCCTAGCGCAAATACACGGGCGTAATCGTACAAGTACAAGTAATCTTGGAGCAAATAGAATCGAAATTGTTCAATCGTTAAGGAGCCATCTCCAATCCCTTTCACAAAGGGATGCTCGTGACATTCCTTCCACACAGGCTGTGCTGCCTTATATAATCGCTCAGATATAGTCAACATTTGTTCCTCCAATTCGTAATGTGATTTCCCCATTTCTAACAACAAAAAAAGCGAAACATCCATAGGACGTTTCGCAGATAAATAAACTATCGTTTGGAATGCCCAAGGGCAACCCAAATAACAGCATTTCATCGTTGCATTCCTACGTTGGCATTATCCAAATCAGGTAAGGTCGGTTTTACACCCTCTCAGCCGGTTAAGGCTCCCTCGCAAACGGTTATATGTAATTATTATTCTTCTTAAACCACTGAAAACAAATTATCTAACTATTCGATCAGTATATCAATGGCTATATACATCGTCAAGGCGATTTGCAGTAACTCTTTATAGATGTCTTACTTTTCATGTCGATCCGTTACGTATAGAGATATCTGGACTTACACACTTGAAACCTAACCAATTTTATAGATCGGCTAGGCTTCATATGTTTTATTGGATTTCAAATCGTAATAGAATCTGACTTAGAAGTTAACATCTACGCCATAATATGCGGATTCATACAATTTTCTCATTTGTTCAGCAGACGTTTCTCGTGGATTTGTCCCTGTACATGGATCTTTCATTGCATTGTTTGCCATGGCTTCTACATGATTCCGGAATACGTCTTCTTCAATCCCGAATTCTTGTAATGTAGCAGGAAGTCCCATATCACGGTTAACTTTACGCACCCACTCCACTAAGGAATCCGTTAGTTCCTGGGCATTATTCCCCTTCAAATTCAATCGAGTTGCAAGGTTAGCGTAACGATCTTCTACGACTTTCCGGTTAAACTGGATTACATAGGGCAAGTAGATTGCATTCGCTAATCCGTGAGGGATATTGAAGATCGGACCACTCTTATGTGCCAGACTGTGTACATTCCCTAAGACTGCATTAGCAAAGGACATACCGGCCATAGCTTGAGCGTAATGAACTTCCTCCCTGGAAGCCAGATCGCTTTGAAACGAAGCAAGCAAGTGATCCTTCAGCACTTCAGCTGCTTCAATCGCGAGTGCATCCGTAAAAATCGTACGTGGCTTAGCCACATAGGCTTCAATACTATGCGTCACTGCATCCATACCACTGTAAGCAATCATATGTTGCGGCATATGAGTAACTAAAGCAGGATCAATAATCGCGATATCTGGAGTTAATCCAAAGTCCGCCAAAGGATATTTAATCCCTGTTTGTTCGTCTGTAATCACGGAAAGGTTGGAGATTTCTGCGGCTGTGCCACTGGTTGTCGGAATGCCAATAAATCTGGCTTTGGTTCGCAGTTCTGGCAATGAAAACGGAACAGCGGCTTGTTCAAATGTTAGTTCTGGATACTCATAGAAAATCCACATTGCTTTTGCAGCATCCATAGGTGAACCCCCACCTATGCCAATTACCCAATCTGGTTCAAACGAATTCATCTGTGCTGCGCCAGATTGAACCATGGCCACGGTAGGTTCCGTATTAATACCTTCAATCAGTAACGTTTCCATACCTGCTTGGTTAAGCAATTGTGTGATTTTTTCTAAATGACCTTGTTTTTTGATCGAACCTCCACCAATGACTAAAGCAGCCTTCTGACCTTTCAGCGTTTTTAATATATCTAGTGCATTTTCTCCGTAATAAATATCTCGTGGAATTGTAAATCTATTCATGTTGTTATGTCCTCCTCTAGCGGATGTATTGGTTACATTGCCTAGTATAGGAGGTCTGTTTCTTTTTGTTAAGTACGCACTTTATTTACATATACTTACTCATAAACCACATAGTTTCCTTCAGTATACCTCCTCTATTTCCCTTAGTGACCTCAGCTAGTTTATCCGATTTTCGTTCATTGATCTTGCCAACGCGATCATTTGGTCTTTAGTTAATTCTCCGCTATCAATTTGAATAAAAGTATCATTATAAATCCATCGTAAGTATCCACCTGGTACATGGTTAACCCATGCTTCAAAACGCCCTTCAACTCCATTTATGTTAATTTTCTCTCCACGTTCACTAAATTTAAAGTCTTCGACTACAGTTCTTGTTGTGCTTGTATGGTTACGAACATCGATCGTAGTAATATCTCGGTTTATTTTATAATCCACCGCCTTATGTTCTTCGATACCAAACAAATACGACTTTCCTGATTCATCAAAAAAGTGAAGTCTAACTTTTGTAACTGATTGACCTGGATTACATGGGTATGGTTCTTTAATCTCCAATTTATAGTTTTGAATGGAGAAGGAAGGTGTGAATATTTTAAAGTCCGCAACGGCTTTTAGCTTGTCCAGTTCAACATTTGAATAAGCTAGCTTAGGTTTAGCTAACGCAATGAGTTGACTATTGTTCATTTCAACAGAAATGATAAATATAATAATTAATGACATCATCCATTTAAACAAGGACATTCCCTCCTATTCATAGATTAGTATTATGTCCTAGTCAACTTCAACTAACCGTTAGTTAAATTAAAAACAGCTGACCAATGTGATCAGCTGCTTTTTGAGAAATATTGAGCTAACGCTTCCGTTAGTTTATTGACGGTCTAGATACTTCACTCTTCTGTAATTCCATTATGCTGCTTAATTTTTGAAAATCAAGACCATATGCTTGCTTCCCATATATTCAACGGAAGTATTCAACTGCTCCGCCACAAAACGAACAGGAACGAAAGCACTGCCGTTCTTCAGAAGTAAAGGAGCATCTTGCATGACCGTATGCTGGTTTACTTTTACCTGCCTATTCCCTACAACCCAACGAATTGTCTTACCATCCTTCTGAATCGTTACCTCTTTGGTGCTCTGCTTCCAATTCACGGTGGCCCCAAGCTTCTCGGAAATGAAACGGATCGGCACATAAGTACGTCCCGTCTGAATAAATGGCGCTGCGGAAATACGATATGCACTTTCTCCCACATAAGCTGTCGTGCTGCCGATCACCAAGCGCTGTGTCTTACGCTGACCGCTAGGCAACTCATTTCCTGCCATTTTCACAAATAATTTAGTTGTTTTCGATCCCTTGCTTAAGTCTAAATAGTTATTTTGCAGCGCAAGTGGTTCAATGAATGCACCCGTATCATAATACGGTAAAAAACCACGTTGTTGGAGCGGCTCTAAATCCCAGACTCGATTGTTCTTCAAATAGAGGTAAGCCAAACTTTGAAGATTTCTCAATGGCTCCAAATCATAAATTTGGTTAGATGATAAATTCAGAGTAACCAAGGCAGTTAATTTAGACAAAGGAGCAAGATCTTTGATGTTATTATTCGCAGCTTCGAGGCTCCTAAGCTTAACCAATCCTGTTAGTGGCTTTAGATCAGAGATCTTGTTGAAACTTATGGACAACGTGCTCAGACTGACTAGTCCCGCTAGCGGTGACAGATCACTAATTTGGTTGTTAGTTAAAGAGAGCTTCGTCATATTGACTGCATATTCCAAACCCTGCAAACTCTTAATTCCTTTACTCGATAAATTAACATCATTCAGTGACTCTAAATCCTCTTTTGTTACTGATTCATCATCGTTTTTATTCAATAATGACTTAAGCGCTTGCTCTAGATTGGGATCCTCAAAAGCCAATGGCTGTTGGTTAGATGCCTCCATGTAAGCCTGAGTTGGTAAGCTCAAACATAGGACAAAAATAATTAATAATCCAGCAAGGTATTTCTTCATTCTGAACATTCCCCTCTAATCACTTGTGTAAACTACCCCATCGTTGCTTGAATTAAGACGCAAATTGCACAGAAAAGTTGTATTGAAAGTAATGGGATTTTGCGTTGTTGTCCTTTGGGAAACCCGTTGTACAGCAGGCAAAGCCAAATAAGCTCTTACCATTTTCGTGAATATACGGTTTTAAAGTAGGAAATAATTGTTGGTATAGAAGGGTGGGGACAATATGTTCAAAAAAATATATTTAATAGCCTTTGCAGTGACTACTATTTCAGGAGTGTCATTAATATCGAATTCAAAAGCAGACACCTATCCAGAAGCGGAAACCGTAAATAAGACAGTTAAAAATCCTGTTAACACTAATTTTTCAACAAATAACGTGAAATCCGAAGAATCAGTAAAAAACGTAGAATCCGTAGAATCAAAAATCGCAAACGGGTATACTACTCAATTCTATACACCTCATGGCATGTTCGTGCGAGCAGATGAACAACGTATCTTTAAGGAATCGGAGATAGCAAGAACTATAGATGAAATCGAGCCTAATACGAATCAACTCATTTTTGAAGGCAAGTTCTTTTTAAAAGTAGATGAAGCAGAATTTTTCAAAAATTATCCCAATTCGTTGCTCTTAGGTAAAACCTTAAATGATAAAAACCCGACTGATCCTGATGTTCCATCAAGTTCATCAAAATAGTAATTTCATTTCATAAAGAAAGAGCCTTTGTTTTCGACAATGGCTCTATTTCACACAATGAAAAATAAAAGATCGATTCTCAGAATTTGCATGTTTAAACTCCCAAGTTTCATAAAAAGTATAGACATCTCCCTCCAACCCTTCATATTCTGTATAGATTTTGTCCTTTTTTTGCCATAAAAAAATCCCCTTCGTTGACATGATTAAGTCCATCTTAACAGATGCCTTTTTTCTCATGTCTACTAAAAGGGGATACTCCCAAATCAGCGACTCTTAGGAAAAGACTTTATTCTTCTTGCATATTCTGAATCCCGAATCCGATTTTTTTAAGCAAATCAATGAGTTATAATTTTTCCTCATCAGAAATAACAGAGAAGCTTCGGGAAATCATTTCTACGTGTTTGGGAAAAATCTCGTCAAACAACTCTTTTCCTTGTTCTGTGAGGATCACGTTAAACGCCCTTTTGTCGTCAGGGTTTTGTTTCCTCTCCACAAGTCCCTTCTTTTCCAACTTATTAATCACATAGGTTATGCTTCCGCTCGGGATGGATAGCAGTTCGCTAATTTGTTGTACCGTCTGTGTACCCTTGCTTTACAGCAATTCATCTCGGGAATTTGGACAAAATCCTTATCAACATATTTTTGCGGTGCTCGCCAGCACCGAATTGAACAAACTCATTATCATTAGGAGAAACAGCGCCTTAAATCTCATAATATCCTCCTAGTAGGATCTACTCGCAGAAATGCCTTCTCGCCAATTCGAAGTGTCTCCCCAGTGACTGGAGATTTATTCATTCAACTAACCTGCCCGTTAGTTGAAAAGAGCAGCCGATCACATGTAAAAAAATCGCGTTTTTTTAAGGTCAGTAAACACCTCGTAATGAAAATCAGCACTATTAAAAACTAGGTAATAGGGTTGTGTAAATTCCTTTCTTCTCCTCTTGTTAATCCTATTATTGCTTCTCATACTCTTCCGTCCTAGAATGTTTTTTTGAAAAACACTCCAATAACTTGTGTTGAGAATCTCTCCATCGTTATCCATAGAAGGGAGTTGAGGAACTTCCTTTAATTTTCTAATTAATTGTCCAAGGCGTCAGCTAATTGGTAAGAACCGGAGTGATCCTTTTAAGAAGGTTTGGCTCTTTCTACTAAGTAGTTAGTGTATAAACAAAATAATTTTGATTATTAAATTAAATTTAGGGTACTAAATTATATAATTCCAAAAAAATCTAATGGAGGGGTTTAGTTGAAAACGAAGTGGCTTACTTTAGGATGTGTTTTGTTACTGGTTTTAACAGGGACTACTTTCATAATGGGTGCAGATCAAGATAATCAAAAAATTAAACTTGATGCGGACGCAAACGTTGAAGCATTAAACGCGTTAACAAATAATCCTATTCTGAAAGAGAACGATAAGAAATTTAACAAGTTAGAGAAAAAGTCTAATATAAAAATTCAGTTAACATTAGAGGATCGACAATCCATCAGTAATAATCTAGTTGATTACAAAGCAAATGTAAAAGGAAATATTAAACTAGATAAGGCTTACCCTTTTGAAGGGGATGGAAATTTGCAACTGTATAATTTCGATGGTCGAGAGGTCTATTACGGAGCAATCGACTTAAAAATGAAAAATATAAAAGGTAACGACGAAGGTGTACTCTCGCTCCGTTATGAGCCTAAAACAGATAAATTGGATATCTCAATCACGAGCGGTGCTATGGGTGATACGGCAATGATTCCATTTGGCAAACCATTTTTAACTTTAGACGATCTAAATCAAATTGATCAAATAAAGGAGGACGCGTTTAAATGATTAAAATCAACAATAATATCCTTAGGGTAATTTTATCTTTTATGTTAATAAGTGTTTGTATTTATGGACAATCAGCGTCTGCCGCTTCGACAAACGAAATATACTATCTCAAAGGAGCTGCTTACAGTTCAGATCTTCAAAAGCAATACAGTTCAACACCTACTGATATAGGATCGTCTGCAGTAGTTATGTCTGTTTCGACCGCCTTCGACGGAAGATCTTCAGGAAAGGAACGTGTTAGAGCTTGGACCAGAAATGCAATCGTGGCAAATCATTATAATGCAGGTGTAGTTAAGACTAACTATATTTCACTTTCCTTTGGGAATCCCAACGTGAATATGCTATTAAATCAGAACGATGTTTTACCAGCAAAGACTGCAGCGTTTGATGGTATACCTGGTGTATCCTTCTTTCTTAAAGGAATCCTTTCTCCAGCATACGAGTTATCACTAGCTGTAATTCCTGCACTAAATGGATCTGTCGGTCATACTTTTAACGATAATAATTCTGTCGCTAGCGTTAAAATAAATTCAAGCAACTCAGATTTGGAACTTCCCGCTTCAGTAGGATACAAAGATGGTGACAGTTACTATAACGGGATATACAATACTCAGAAAGGTACTACTACAAAACAGGGGGTTGGTAAAGGTGCGTCTGCTTATTTTGGCTATAAGTACATTGTTCCAGTAAATGGTACAGGAACCTTGACAGCCTCAGCTATTGCACAATACGAGGTTAGAGTTTTTAATGACCCTATTAGTGGTGTTCCACTTATCTTTAATGCTACATCAGGTAAAGCAAGTGTTGCTCACACAATTAGTTATCAAAAGTAAAGGAATCTAATTATGAAAACTAAATTAAATTATATCCTACTGGTTCTATCTATTATTCTATTCTTTCTGTCGTTAATGTTCTTTTATAAGCACAATACACTTGTAAACAAAGTTGAAAATTCAGCTGAATTATCCTACAGCTCTTTTATAGCTGAGACAAAAAAGTATGCAAACGAGTTAAAAAACTTCATTGATACCAATAAAAACTCTGGTATTGAATCTCTTATAATGGAAGCAAACAATATGAGAATTTCATATCAAAATTATGAATTATTTGTTAGTACTTTAGACGATTCCGAGACCAAGTTCTATAAAGATAGAACTGAATTATTTCAAAAGATTGTAAACAGTGCTCCCGACTTCAAGGAGGCTTCAGTTGAAGATTTACAAAGTTATAATAATCAGCTTGGAGATATAATAAAAATATTAGAAAAGACAAAATAACCTAAAGAACTACCCACCCTAAACTGTATCCTATAGAGTAGATACTTTAAAAAAAGTCTCTCTATGGGGTGTTTTTTATGTATGCCACCAAGGAAACCAGAATGGAGATACAACAATGAGTAAAAAATCTTTACTGTAGGCGAAATGAAGCAAATTTCTGCAAACCCATATGTGAAGTCCGTATCTACAAAAGGAATTACGTATATAGACGAGTTCAAACAACTCTTTCTTGCATCAAATCAGGAAGGAAAGCTGCCCCGAGATATTTTTGAGGCATGTGGATTCGACGTTCAGATCATTGGAATGACTCGGATTAAAGCCGCTGGAACATGGTGGAGATCCAATTATCAGGATTAAGGTGCACTAGGCTTACAAAATGCACGAGGGAAGCATTCGGGAAGACCTTTAAAGCGGGAACTATCCCTAGAAGAGAAAAATGCAAGACTCGAAGCACAGATCCACCTGCTCCGAGCAGAAAATGAACTTCTAAAAAAGGTTCGCATGGCCGAACGGGGGTGGAATCCAGCAGAATAAAACGAGCACCGAACGTCCACTATAGGCTAATTTGGAGTATCGTCCACACCTATCATCTACGTCGAATGGTAAGGTATTAGGTATTTGTGCGAAATTGCAGGGGTTTCTACAAGCGGGTATTACCGCTATTTTAGTGCGCCAGCATCCATAGACGCCATCAGAAAGAACGGGCTGATGAGGAACTTCACGTCCCGATTAGCCGAGCCTTTCATTTTAAAAAGCGCAATAAGGGAGCGCGTTCTATTAAGATGACACTGGAGGGACAATTCCAAATCGTCTGGAATCTCAAACGCATCCGAAGAATCATGAAAAAATATAGCATTGTATGTCCCATTCGAAAAGCCAATCCCTACAAGCAAATGATGAAGGCGACTCACGAACATCGAACCGTCCCTAACCTGCTACAACGCCATTTCAAGCAAGGTATTCCTGCCAAGGTTCTTCTTACAGATATCACCTACTTGACCTATGGAAAAGGAAAGCGTGCATATCTATCTACGATTAAGGACAGCTCCACCAATGAAATTTTGGCTTATCATGTATCGGACCGAATCACCATGGATTTGGCAACGAATACGCTAATTCATTTGCAGAACAATCGTAGATTCAAGAAAGCGAAAGGCGCGTTTATTCATTCGGATCAAGGTACCCATTATACTCATCCCGATTTTCAGAAGAAAGTGAAGCGTATGGGTCTTAGGCAATCCATGTCTAGGCGAGGAAACTGCTGGGATAATGCTCCGCAGGAGTCGTTCTTGGGTCATTTTAAGGATGAAGTTTCGCTGAAGAACTGCACGACGTTAGATGAGGTTAAGCGAGAAATTAAAGCCTATATGACCTACTACAACCATTACAGATACCAGTGGAACTTAAAAAGGATGACCCCTGTAGAATACAGAGATCACCTTCTTCAAGCCATGTAGGTCTTTTTTAGAAATGTCCTTTACATAGGGTACAGTTTAGCACCTCTTCCTTCATCACTTCTTACTTCTTACTACCAGCCATCCAGAGACCTACAGCTGCGAAAATTGCTCCGGCTCCCATCATCGCCCCTTGAACTGCATCCTTCACTACAGAACCTTCTCCACTGATGACGGATGCTAACAATAGAACAACTACTCCTGTGCTCATTAACTTATAGGACTTTGTATTTAATTGATTAATCATATTAATCGCCTCCATATTTTTATAAGAGTTACGTTATTGTTTGTTTGTTTGTTTGTTTTGTTTGTTGTGTTTTGCAATTTACTTAGATCTTATATGCTTTCATTGCTTTAAAGAGCTCTTTGAAAGTCGGGCGTTTACCGTACATCAGTACACCCGTGCGATAGATTTTAGCTGCGAGCCAGCCAAAGACCAGAATAGATACAGCGAGAATCGCAAGTGACGTGAGAATCTCCCAAGTCGGGGCAACTCCTGCACCAATCCGCACCAGGATCGCTGTTGGAGAAGTAAATGGAATGAAGCTAGCTACTTTCAGCAACAAAATATTTGGTGTAGCGATACTGAAGATGGCGATGTAGAACGACACGAGAGACAGCATCGTAATTGGCAGAACCGCCTGACCCAGTTCCTCTGTACGACTTACCATTGAACCAATGGCAGCGAACATTACGGCATATAAGAAGTATCCTAAGATGTAGAAGATCAGTCCGTACACAATGACTGCCGTATTGATATCACTCAGATTCATATTAAAATCACTTAGTACATTAATGTTATGAGGAAGCAGCATATTACCAGCAACGACTGCGCCGAAGATTCCGATCTGCAGCATACCCACCAAGAAAATACCGATGATTTTACCGAACATCTGACTCAGTGGAGACACACTTGTGATAAGAATCTCCATGATGCGGGAGCTTTTCTCTGCTGTAATTTCAGAAGCAATCATATTCCCTGTCATCATCGTTGAAGTGAACAACAGAATGATCAGCAGGTACACAACAATGTAGTTAATTGGGCTCATTCCATTTTCCGATTCTGCACCGGCTGCCCCTTCATCTGTGCTCAGGTTTTCCTGAGTAAGCTTCACAGGTGTTGTAATCAGTTCCTTTTGTTCTGCTGTAAGCACGTCTTTTACAACCATATCAAGCTTCACACTTTGCAGAGCCGCTTCAATGGAAGCAATGATCTGCGGTGATACCTCATCGGATGAGTACAGAATCGGCTGCGGGAACTCCTGTCCAGCTACCTCTTCAAACTTCAAGTAACCATCCGTAAGCCCTGCTTGTGTATCAGCTTGTAGAGCTGCTTCATCCTTGTCACCACCTGCGATGAACCGATATGTCTGATCTCCCTGCGCCGAAGAGAAGCTCTCCAGTTTCTCCGAAACTTCCGGCTGTGTTGATGTGAGAAGTCCAATGTTCACCGGGTGATCCCCCGAAGCTCCGCCACCACTTGAGCCACCGTTGAATAAAGTAATGAAATATGGCACATTGAGTCCAATCGTAATCAGAATGGCTAATACAATCGTTGTTACCATGAATGACTTGGTTTTCACTTTGTTTTTAAACGTAAATCCCGTAATCGTTCCCATTTTATTCATTCGACTCACCTACCTCACGAATAAAGATTTGGTTAAGCGTTGGTTCCTTGATCTCGAAATGCTCGACAGTTGTCTGAGACATTGCATGCTTCAGAATTTCCTGAGCTGCATCGACATGGCTGATATGAATTGTGTAACCACGCTCATTCTGATCCACCTTATTTACACCTGTTAGCAGCTCAAGACCCTCTACTTGACCTACAGTGCTTAGAGCAACCTGTTCACGTGGATAGCGACTCTTGATTTCCTTGATCTCACCTTGCACTACAGTGTTAGAGCGATGAAGGATCGTGATCTGACGACATAACTCTTCAACATGTTCCATACGGTGTGTGGAGAAAAGAATAGCTGTGCCTTCATCCCGTAATTCCTTAACGGTTGATTTGAGCAATTCCACGTTCACCGGATCCAGTCCACTGAAGGCTTCATCTAGAATAAGAATTTGAGGGCGATGCACGACAGCTGCGATAAAGCCCATTTTCTGCTGATTACCTTTGGACAGCTCCTCAATCTTTTTGTCATAATACTCAGGAACTTCGAACCGCTCAAGCCAGTACTTCAGGCTCTTGTCTGCATCCTTCGCATTCATCCCACGAAGTCTAGCCAGATAATTGATCTGATCACTTACCTTCACCTTTGGATAGAGTCCGCGCTCTTCGGGAAGATAGCCCATAATTTCTTGCAGCTCCGTATTGTACGGCTTGCCGTTGTACAGGATGTTTCCCCCATCCGGGTGGATCAAGCCAAGCACCATTCGCATCGTCGTTGTTTTACCTGCACCATTGGCTCCGAGCAGTCCGTAAATCTCCCCTTCTTTTACATTGAGCGTGACTCCATTAACGGCTGTTTTGTCTGCATATTGCTTAACGACTTGCTTCAATTCCAATCGGTTCATCATTTATCGTCTCCCTTCGGTTATTTCCATTGTATGGGTGCATACCCTGCAATCCAGAATGCCAGTACTTCATCGAGCTCCAAATTGCGAATTTTCAGCACCTGATTACTAGACAGCTCCAACCTTTCCTGCGCTTCACTGACCCGGGTCGTAATAATACGAACCAGACCATTCTCATCTATAGAAGATTCCACGACGCCAGGGATACTCTCTGGACGTAGGTCTCCTTCATACCATACTTCTTTCCACTGATCGAGAACGATGTCTTTCTCCGCCATGCCTAAGGACTGACCACGGTGCATCAGTACGATGTAATCTGCAAGCCGCTTGACCTCATCTGCAATATGGGTGGCAATCAGTATTGTGGTATCTCCCCCTGCCATGAATTTTCGGAACTGCTCGACCATCACTTTCCAGGCAAAAGGGTCAAGACCAGAGGATGGTTCATCCAGCAGGAGAAGTCTCGGACGAGCTGCGAGTGCAGCTGCAATCTCGTACTTCCGCCGTTCTCCCTTGGACATCTTGATCAGCTTCACGTCCCTCGGCACGTCCATCTCTTTCATAAGCTGGTCAAACAGCTTCATATCCCAACGCGGATACCAGTAAGCACGAAACCGAACTGCTTCCTCTGCCGTAAGCTGGTTCTCTTCAAGCCCGCTGTTATCAGCCACAAAACCAATCTGTTGTCTCAGTTCTATGGGCAGCGGCCCATTGTGCTCTTCTCCAAACCATATGATCTGTCCACTATCTGGCAGTACAATTTGTTGCAGCATGTTCAGTAGTGTGCTTTTGCCAGAACCGTTATGACCGAGGATTGCAATGACATACCCTTCCGGGATGGTCAGATCAATTGGGCCGATCACTCTGCGTTTTCGCATTTTGGATACGCCGTTCAGTTGAACAGCTACAGGTTCCATCATCGTACTTCCTCCCCTACTTCGGATAGATGACTCTTAGGGCTTCGCGGAACAAACCTTCCATTTCTTCTTTCGTACATCCGACCGCTTTGCCAGACTGCACCGCAGCCTGCATCGCTTCCTGCGCAGTCTTCAATCTATAATTTTCTCTGTCACCAGCTTCAACCTGAGCTACAAATGTACCCGTCCCCTGCTTCGTCCGAAGCAGGCCTTCATTCTCCAGATCCTGATAGACCCGTCTGACTGTAATCACGCTACAATTCAGAGCTCCGGCGAATTCACGAATGGACGGCAAATGCGTTCCCTCCCCTAATTGACCGGTGACGATCAATGATCTTAGTTGATTTTCAATCTGGTGGTATAGAGGTTCAGCGCTGTTTTCATTGATTTGAATCGGTATCTTCACATTTATGCACCTCGCCCTCCGGTACATCTTGTCGTGTTACAAGCGGGTACCGCCGGTTCCTTCTTTATTCTCAATGACATCTTTCTCTTATACGATTAACTTAAATCCCGACATGCCAGCTTCTTCAGGGTCAATCGACTGAGTAGCCATAGTACCGTTAGACCAAGCACCAGAGCAATCCACATGATTGGGGACAACAGGCTCCACTTTTTACTGTGATCTATGACAATCCACAACCCATAGTTGCCTGACAATCGAATTAACAAGGATAAACCGATGGTAACTGGGACGAGCAATGTACTGAGGAGCAAGTATTTTTTGCCGCTGAAGAGAAACTCTCCGTAGATGTACAAGCCTGTCATAAAAAGTCCGTACCCTGTGCATGTAATGGCAAATGCCAGATATTGATCCCATCGGAATGCTTCCTCATGTAGTCTGACTACGTATAGTGATCCGTAGAAGAAGATACCATTGTATGCGAATGTTAGGATCGACTGCTGAAGTCTTGCCCACATCACTGTCTCATTAGAGATTGGGAGTCTGCGGTAAAAGGCCAGCATCTGTGTATAGGAATCCTCCTGGATGTAACGGAATGAACGTCTGCTGAACAGGAATCCCTGAAATGGCACCATGATTAGAAAAAAGATATCTACAAACGGGTTAATGAAATTCACATCATGTTGCCTGATTAACATCACACCGCTCATGCTACCCGTGTAAAGCATAAACAGGGCACTCCATAACCACTGGAATCGATCCTTACTCATCTCACTGCGGGTCAACCACAACGCTTGCTTCCATGCGTTCATATGCACGCCTGCCTTTCAACTTTCATTCATGTACTGTGTTCAGTGTGCTCACTGTGATTACTGTATATATCAATATACACAGTATACAGACCTAGTGTTTCTTTCGTCAACACCTTTTTTCCTGAATCAGGAAAACGAACTCAATTAACACCCCGCCAAAGTGACAATAAAACCGCTCCACTACAGGGAAAACGACATTTCCGGAACGTGAATAAGCTTACTGATATTGGGTGATTTTTTAACATTTCCGTGTAACAAAAAAAGGCTGTATCTATGGTGTGTATATACACACCATAGATACAGCCTGTTCAAATTTACCCTTCACCTGATTATAGAAGAGGTCTAGCCATTACACGAGGTTGTAGCCGCTAGGCAAACTACGGTTACTGCGGATTGCACGAATCTCAGCTAGTGTTAAGCGTTCATTCGTAGAGATTAAGGACTCCACATCGTTGCCACGGATCAAGTCATCCAAGTCTCTCAAGCTGGTGTTCCCACGGTAAACACGGAATCCACCTTGGAAGTTAGGTCTTGTGAACACAACGAGTGTTGCATTGGAGCTGGTCGAGAAGAAACGTAAACTCTCAACGCCTCCAAGGATGTTATCCAAGTTGCGCAGACCTGTGTTGCCACGGTAAATCCGGCTTCTTCCTCTAAAGTTCTCATCCGAGTACACCGTGAGACGTGGATACGTTTGACTGACATGGACTGTTTTTTTCATTTGTTGTTCCCCCCTCTCAAACTCATTCTATGAATGTGTTCGAGAGGGAGTGTGGACGAATCTTCTACTAGATTCGCCCCTTTTCATAGATTCGCAGTTTACATCGTACGTTTACACCCCAAGAATAACTTCCCATACAGGCCGGGTGTGTCCGCCGGGATAGAGGATATACAGCAGCACGTATACGATAACCCCCGTCATTGCACTGCTGAACCAGATCATAGAGGTGAACCGCCCCCAGCGGCGGTGAGTTTTGAACTTCTTTTTGAACCCAAGCACGAGTGTTGAGATACCGAAGACTGCGGCCACAGTTGCGAGAATAATATGAAAGATCAAAAAGATTCGGTAGAAGATCTCCATATCCGGATCGCCGCCCCATGCCGTATTACCCACAAAGATCGTTCGAGACATATAAATGACAAAAAATATCAATGCAGCTACTGCACCAGCCACCATCATGGACTGATGTGCTTCCCGTTTACCGCGGATAATAAGTATCCAGCCGATTCCCACCAGCACCGCACTAATTACAATGAAAGACGTGCTGATCGTAGGCAGTAGAAAATACATATCCATCATGTATCCCCCTTTATTCATATCGTGTGAGTTCGGATAAGTTAGTTCTCAAAGGAGACTCTTAAACAATCCTGTATAGTAATCTTATTATTTTGTAGCAGGGTTAAGTGGTACCACCGGTGGCTCCGGTCTATGGGTATCATCCTCGTCATCTTCCTGCTTCTCCTTGCGGTACCATTGGAAGAAAACAAGTGCCAGCATGGATACGAAGATTCCCTCCTGAATGAATTTCATAATGATGCCGCCAACCTGCTGATCTTCTTTGGCAGAAGACAGAAAGTTGAAGAACGCAGGCCCTCCGAAGGAGCGCAGCAATGCTGATGTATCGCCTGATACACAATATCGCATAGCCTCAGCCCACACAGCAGGATTGCTATAGGTTGCATATAGAGGCTCGGAGGCGAAAATGATCAAACCACAGGCTGGCGTAAGCAACACCATATTAAGAAAAATAAATCCAACTTTGGACAGTCCCGATGCCTGTCTGCCTTCCGGTAACGGATTAAGGAGCGTCCACCACATCAGCATTGAAGTGATGAATAGCGCGATGTAATACAGACGATGAACCGTGAAATTGAGCATCACATAATCATGCACTACCGGCAGATGATAGATGGAGAACAACCCATTAAACAATAGGGCTGCCACGATCGGATGAGCTAGAAAAGATAACTGCCTGGTGGGCAGAAAACTTACGATTTTACGCCATACCCAGTTAGGCAGTCCTTTCATAAGCAGTGGTGGTGCTACCAAGTAAGATAGTGCCATACTGACCATATGAAAGCTAAACATGACATGTCCCAACAAGTTGAAAGGCCCCGCTTGAGCTAGATAAAAAACGATAAGTCCCGTAATAAATAAAACTCGCTGTCCCACAGTCGCTGGCTCTGCTCCACTGACCTTCTCACTCACTGGCCCTACCAGCACGAAATAACCCGCTCCGATAAGTAGAAATAATGCCAGAATCGTAGGGCTCCACAGATCGGTAAAACTAAAATATTGCAACCCGAGCATACGGGAAACCTCCCCGTGAACTAATTTGGTTAGTACCTATACGCCTATCCTGCTGGTGCGCCAAAAAGGGGAAAAGACGGCGACAATAAGCCGCCGCCATCTCCTCTTACCACCAAACCCAATAGAGTGCCATAATAATGCACGTAAATGCTACGAAAAATCCAAACGCCATGAACAAAATCGGCATAAGATGACCTTTGTCCTTCATGTGCATCCAATAACCGAGCTGTACAAACACCTGTAAGATGGCCATGACGACCAGCAAGATGATCGTAAACGTTGCGTTCACACCACCGGCCTTAACGGCTGCGAATGCGATCAGAGTCAATATGATGGAGAAGATAAACACTACGACGTGTTTCTGCGGCCCTTCCGTCCGGTGACGATGTTTTACTGGTTCCTGATCTGCTTTATCCTGTACCGACATGTGTTACCCCACCTTTCCGAGCAAGTACACGACTGTGAAGATAAACACCCAGACAACGTCGATAAAGTGCCAGTACATTGCAGACACGTACACTTTAGGTGCAGTTACGACCGTCAGTCCTTTTTTGAACAATTGCCCAATAATAAGGCCGATCCAGAGAATTCCAAAGGCTACGTGAGCTCCATGGAATCCGACTAGTGTATAAAATGCCGAGCTGAATGCACTCGTTGTCATACCGAACTCTTTGTGCTTCACATATTCATAAAACTCATAGATTTCGAGTCCTAGGAACCCGAGCCCTAGCAAAACCGTAATGCCGAGCCATAACTTGAGTGCCTTCACCTTACCTCTATGCATCGCCTGAATGGCAAATACACTTGTCAAACTACTGACTAGGAGGATAACAGTTGCTGCTGCCACCAGAGGTAGATGGAATAGCTCATTCGCTGTCGGCCCTTCATTCGTCTGATTCCTGAGCGCAAGGAAGGTAGCGAAAAGGGTTCCGAACAACACGGTCTCGCCGCCGAGGAACAACCAGAAGCCGATGAGCTTATTGCGTCCCTCCAGCGTTGCCTTCTCCGGTTCATGCGGTAAGTTACCGTTCACAGGTTCAGCATGTGATGTTGTCATTTTCTCGCCCCCTTCTCGTCCTGATCCTCTGGCTCAATATGCCAGCCATGATCATCATAGAGTGAACGGAGCATCATGGCTCCAAATGTAATGACGAGTCCTATAATGAGCACAATGTAATTGTTAAATAGTCCATTCATGAACGCATTACCGAAGTCATCCTTACTGAACATCAGCCCAAGCCCAGCAATGAATATACCAACAGACATGACAAACGGTAACGGTGTTGCAGATGGCATATGAATTGACCCCACCGGCTCAGCCGGTGTCATTTCTGTGTTCCCAGCCATCTTTTCCTTCCAGTATGCATCAATACCGCGTACAAGCGGCGTTTGCTTGAAATTGTACTCTGGCGGTGGAGATGGAATCGTCCATTCCAACGTACGGCCATCTTCCCACGGATCATTCGGTGCATCCACCGGTTTCTTCGTAGTAATAACAATGTTGACGAGGAAAATGATGACACCAACCCCCATCAAGAATGCCCCGATTGTACTAACGAGGTTAAGCAGATCGAAATCCTGATTTGGCAAGTAGGATACAATCCGGCGCTGCATACCCATCAGTCCAAGGAAATGCTGCACGAAGAAGGTGAGCTGGAAACCAATCATAAATGTCCAGAACGTCCACTTTCCTAGCGATTCGCTCAGGATACGTCCAAACATTTTGGGCCACCAATAGTGAAGACCTGAGAATATACCAAGCACCAAGCCACCTACGATGACATAGTGAAAGTGCGCTACAACAAAGTATGTATCATGGAATTGGAAGTCAGCCGGAGCAGACGCCAACATGACACCCGTTACGCCCCCCATAACAAAGGTCGGAATAAATCCTACCGCGAACAGGTTCGCCGCTGTAAAACGAATTCGACCTCCCCACATGGTGAAGAGCCAGTTGAAGATCTTGATTCCTGTCGGTACAGCAATCAGCATGGTGGAGATGGAGAACAATGCGTTCGCAATCGTTCCGAGACCTGTCGTAAACATATGATGCGCCCAGACCATGAAGCCCAAGAACGCAATCAGGATCGTTGCAAAGACCATGGAGCTGTAACCAAACAATCTTTTGCGTGCAAACGTTGGGATAACCTCTGAGATAATCCCGAACGCTGGCAAGATCAGAATATATACTTCGGGATGACCAAAGATCCAGAAGATATGTTGCCATAACACGGGATTTCCCCCGCCTGCAACATCGAAGAAGTTCGCATCTAATATCCGATCAAAGGTCAACAATACCAAACCAACTGTAATTGCAGGAAAAGCAAATAGGATAATAGCAGAAGTAATAAATGTGGTCCATGTAAACATCGGCATCCGCATGTATGACATGCCAGGCGCACGCATCGTTATAATCGTGGCAAGAAAGTTAATGCCCCCGATGAGTGTCCCTAGACCTGCAATCTGGAGTCCAATCGTATAGAAATCGACACCGTGTGTCCCACTGTATTCACTGCCCGATAGTGGCGTATACGATGTCCATCCGGCATCAGGTGCACCGCCCATGATCCAGCTCAGATTAAGCAACAGACCACCGAACAGGAACGTCCAGAAGCCTAGCGCGTTAACAAACGGGAAAGCTACATCCCGTGCTCCAATCTGCAATGGTACAACCGCATTCATAATGGCAAATATAATCGGCATAACACCTAGAAAGATCATCGTGGTTCCGTGCATCGTAATCAATTCATTGAAGACCTGTGCCGAGACAAAATCATTCATCGGCTTCATCAGCTGAATCCGAATCAAAATGGCTTCAATCCCACCAATGCCGAAAAACAATCCGCCCGCAGCTAAGTAAAGAACGGCGATTTTTTTGTGATCGACGGTAGTGATCCAATCCATCAAGCCACGGTAACGCTTGACGCTATGAGCATGAGCCAAGGTTGTGTACCCCCTTTATCGTCCTTGCTGTTCTATTCATAGTCCAATTTATAATTGGCCAGATATTCGGCAATTCCGTCGATCTCTTCATCTGTAAGTCCGAGGTCTTTGGGACTCGGCATCGTATTGCCTGGCTTCACGGATTGTGGATCATGGAGCCATTCTTTCATGTTATCCAGGACAGGTTTACCTTCTTCTTGTCCCTCGCGTTGATTAAGCAAAATGCCTGCGACGGATTCCTTGCCACCAATTCCTGTGAGATTTGGCGCAACTGGGCCACCTTGATCACCTACAGCATGACAAGAAAGGCAATTTGTTTTGAATTTTTCAGCCAATTGTGTATCTTCTGGAAGAACAGCAGGTGCTTTCATTTCAGCGACCCATCTGTCAAAAGCCTCAGGGCTGACCGCTTTTACTTTAAACTCCATGTAGGCATGAGACCTACCACATAATTCGGCACACTTTCCGCGGTAAACGCCTTCATTCGGTGCTGAGAAGCTAAACTTATTCAGTGTTCCATCTGGGTTGGTGTCCATTTTACCCGCAAGTGACGGCACCCAGAAGGAATGAATCACGTCAGCGGTTTTCAATTCGAATGCAATCTTCTTGTCGGTAGGAATAATGAGGTCTTGAGCGGTGGTTACGTCATATTGAGGATAAGTAAATTCCCACCAGTACTGATGCGAGGTGACTTTGACCTGTACTGCATTTGGATCATTGGACAGATCTGCGCCTTGAGCAAAGATCTCCTTAACCGTTGGTACAGCTAGTACAATAACAAGCAGTAACGGAATGGCTGTCCATATGACTTCAAGCTTGAAACTTCCTTCGACCTGTTCGGGTATGTCATTCTGTCCAGACCGTCTGCGAAAACGGATCAATACATAGGCTGCAATGGCAAATACAATGATGAGTACCACGATCATAATCGCGATGGACAGCTTCATCAGATCATATTGACCTTGCGCCACAGGACCCTGAGGTTTCATAACAGACAAGTCTTCCCGCCCGCATGCGGATAGCAGCAAAGAGAACACCGCCAGCAAGGGGAGAATTCGCTTTGCAACCTGCCACTGTTTCATCATTGATCTACCCCACTTTTTTACGTTTTCGTAGATTACCGTCTTTGTCCCAAAAGCATGTTGCTCTTCCGTTCTGGCACAATACGTATAATCCTCTCCGTCATATAGAACGTTTCCAGAAATAACGCTTCCATAGACCCCTTAATTTCCTTCAAAGGGCATGTCTACGCATTCTTCCAATTCATTCTATATGGTTCAATCACATATTAAATATAAGTTGAGGGTATGATTTTGTCAATCTTTGGACACATGTTCACAATTTGTTCACTTTATGTAGAAAACCGCACCATAACTATATTTGCAAGCGATTTCAGTCAAAAAAACATGAATATAAATTTGAAAATTTTTGCCAAATTTCGGTGATCGGGCGTATTTTTCACCAGACTTTTATCACACTCAAAACATGCGAAATTATGCAAAAGAAAATCCATCTCTTCCTGGCAGGATAGCTTCCAGTTGTACAGCAGGGAAATTTCACTCCACACCGTTCTTTTGGCCATTTGAAGCGGCATGGAGTAGTGCTCCTCCCTTTCTGAATCCAACGTTGCTTTCAGTTCTCCTGTACATGACATGTCCTGGCATAAATCACAATTACCACATTATGTTCCATCGGTTAAGATTCGTGGGCCATTGCTCGTGATCGCGATCGTGTGCTCGTATTGAACTCCCCAGCTCCCGTCCACCGTTCGAACAGTCCATCCATCTTCGTCCCACACCACAACTCCTGAGCTGCCTCTGGTGAAGATCGGTTCAATCGTAATGACCATGCCTTCGGTCAACATCTGCCCTGTGCCACGTTTGCCATAAGGTAGTACATTGGGCGGTTCATGAATGTATTGACCAATCCCATGACCAATGAGCGGCTTCACGATACCATATCGATATAACCTTGCTGAGCGTTCTATGGCATTGCCGATATCCCCCAGCGTATTCCCAGGTACAGCTTGGGCAATAGCACGGTGCAGTGCCTTCTCTGTACGTTTCATCAATTTACGAATCGACCGCCGCTGTTCTCCGATCCCATATGTCCAGGCAGAGTCAGCAAGCCAGCCGTCTTTATTCACAACCATATCAATAGTCACGACGTCACCTTCAGCCAATTCCCGTTCACTAGGAAAACCGTGACAGACCACCTCATTGATAGAGGCACAGGTCGCATAAGGGTATCCTTTGTATCCTTTTTGTTCAGGCGTTGCACCGTTCTTCGCTAGAAATTCTTCCACTAATTCATCCATGTCCCGTGTAGTTACACCGGGAGCTAACCGCTGTTCAATGAGCTTGTGACAGTTGTGCAGGATTCTCCCTGCTTCCTGCATGTAGCTAATCTCTTCTTTTGTTTTCAAAATAGGATCCACATGCATACATCCTTCCTGGAAGTTGTGTACTCCCATATATATGCAAGCTTCACGCAACAAAGCCCGAAAAATAATGGTAAACTCTTCTGGCTAAAGCAAAAAAAACCGTCTACCGGAGCTTAACGCCCGGAAGACGGTTCTATTCATATCGGAACAGTAAAATTCTAAGTTAAGTGCTTCAGGATACGGAAGAATCCATCTTGACAAGCTCATGCTCGACCACAGAAGTCAATTCTTCTTCATACCCACCCGTAATCCGGTATTTTCTCACGTACTCCTTCACGAATTTTTTTGGATCCTTAGGACGGAAAATCCGAGTCATTTCCCTCAAACTTTCTTTGACCTCATTGTGACCTTTCGTTGCCATTGTAATTCCCTCCCAAAACGTTGAAAGTGAATGCTCCGTTTAGAGAACGCCGAATAAGTCTTAAATGCCATTCATGAAGTTGTGTGCGCGGCTTAAAGCAAGCTTTAGGTCGGGAACCTCGCTAAAAGCAAGTACCTGACACTATAAATACCCGATATGATTCAAGTTGAATCATAATCTTATTGTAGCATATTCGGAAGTATGTTACGACTTGACGATTTTCCTTAATATTTATAACGGTTTTTAACCCGAAAAAGTTTAATTCCGAATCATATTTAATGCATATGCCTATTGTATACGGAATTAATGTATCCAGCATAACGCGTAACTATTCGGGGGATATTATCACGGACAACCATTATAGTTAAATTTCTGGATTCTGAGGAGGCGCCGTTTCATGGAACGAAAAGAACAGGACATGTTGCCCCTTTCGCATGAAGTCGTGGAAGTGGACGGAATCTACATCAACGAAGCAGGACGCGAGGAGCATCTGCATCGAGGTCAGCATTTTCCCGCCGATCCCATTCTTGGCAAGACAGAGTGGAAATTGACGGAGTTTGCCTTTGAGAACCATCATGATGGTCGTACGGACGAACGTTTGGTACCCAAGGAGAATGATACTGACAAAATCGGTAAAGTCACGAATCCACGTAGACAGCTTGAGCAAGGTGATAATTAATCTTTAGGGTAACCAGAAGGATAGATCTTAAATAGTAGCTCTGGGGGGCAGGCACAGCCGATATGACAAATGGGTCTGTTCCTCCATAGCTACACCAACGCCATGTTAAATGTAAATAGCTTTCTATACACTAGATATAGCAACACATCATACATACATAGATTTATCCATTCATTCAATCCTTCATCATTCCGGTTCAGTTCTGTCCCTTCTCCTCATAGCTTATATAAAAAGGACAAAGGAGGCTTGACCGGATGTCCCCCATTAAATCATCGAGCGGTCTGGATGAAAATATTGCAGGTATGCTCTGTTATCTGTTCACCATTGTTGGTGGGATCATATTTCTCGCTGTGGAAAAGCGGAGTCGATTCGTTATGTTCCATGCGCTTCAATCGGTAACGGTATTTGGCCTCATTATGGTCGGTCATGTGTTATGCACATTTCTCCCATTATTTGGCCCATTGGTCTCCTCCCTGTTATCCCTGCTTGGTGTGGTTGTATGGCTCCTGATGGTTGTAACAAGCTTACAGGGAAAATGGCTGAAGCTGCCTTGGATTGGTGATTTTGCGGAAAAACAGATGCGGCATTTATAATTCGCATTTATAATTCCTTACGGCTTCTAACCAAAAAAACATCCGTTTCCCTGCAAAGCAGAGAATCGGATGTTTGTGTTGTTATTCATGCTATAGATCATTCATCATGTAAATGACTCATGCCATTAAACCATTTATTCATGACATAAAAGGTTGTTCAAAAAGTCCGCTTTTGATTACGAAGGATGCGCGAGCGGCATCTCAGCTTCGAATATGGGATTCAGCCGAAATGTCCGTTGCTCACGTAGCTTAATCTACGCTCCGCTACTCCATTTCTATCTTCACCCCATCTTCTTGGTACTGAAAACCGACCTTTTTGAACACGTAATATAAGTATTTCATGACACGAGTTAACATATGATGCATGACGGAAACTACTTCTTGCTGGTATTGTTAACATCTACTTACGCAGGCTGTTTAGACTCGCCAATAATATCGTCCGCTTGTTTCTCTGCCATTCTAGCTGCCTCAGCCTTCGTTCCAATGCCGTTGAACAAGAGATTCATAAATATCGCTGTAAAACTACCTGCAATGATGCCGTTACCTAACATGATTTGTGCCCAGGCTGGTGTATTGGCAAACAGCTCAGGTACAACGGTTACCCCTAGACCCATGCCTACAGAACACGCGATAATGAACAAATTCTCATGACGGTTCAGATCCACTTGGCTTCCCAAAATGCGAATACCTGACGATACCACCATGCCAAACAGAGCAACCATCGCTCCACCTAAAACAGAACCTGGTACAAGCTGTGCCAGCGCAGCAATCTTGGGTACGAATCCAATCACAACAAGCAAGCTACCCGCTACAACAATAACATCACGTGTTTTAACTCGCGTCATCTGTACAAGCCCTACATTTTGCGAATAGGTCGTGTATGGGAAGGAGTTGAAGATACCACCCAGTACAATCGCCAGACCTTCTGCGCGGTAACCCCGAGCCAGGTCTTTGGAAGTCAGATCTTTATCCAGAATTTTACCCAAAGCCATAAATACACCCGTTGATTCAGCAACACTCACTATAGCGACCAAAATCATCGTCAGAATCGGTACAATCTCAAACGTTGGTTTACCGAAGTAGAACGGCTGTATCATATGGAACCAGCTTGCTTCACGTAAAGGTGCGAGTTTCACTTCACCCATAAAGGCTGCTGCAATTGTACCAGCGAGAAGTCCAATCAGAACCGAGATGGAGCGGATAAATCCAGTTGTAAACCGCGTCAACAGAATGATGAACAGCAGTACACCGAAACCGAGCATCAAATTCTGAGCACTACCAAAATTCGTACTACCACCAAGATCGTTGAACGCCACAGGGATCAGTGTCAAACCAATAATCGTCACGACTGAGCCTGTAACCACTGGTGGAAATAGTCGAATCAATTTACCAAATAGACCGGAGAAAATAAGCACAAATAGTCCGGAAGCAATAATCGCACCATAAATGGCTGATACACCGCTGCTCTGACCGATAATAATCATCGGAGATACCGCCTGGAAAGCACAACCAAGCATAACAGGGAGCCCCACTCCGAAATAACGGTTCCCCCACACTTGAAGCAATGTCGCTACGCCACAGGCGAGCAAATCAATTGCAATCAAGTACGTCAGTTGCTCCATCGTAAAGCCTAAGGCTTCACTTACGATCAGAGGCACAATCACGGCACCTGCATACATCGCTAATACATGCTGGAGACCTAAGGAGAATGTTTGAACCGGGTGCCGATGCCGCTGAAAAATACGTTCGCGTGCCATATCAGTTCGTGCCCTCCTCATCCGCAAATGTAACCTGTCCGTTCGACAGGGCACCAATACGAACTAGTGATTCAACCCGATATCCTGCTTCTTGAAGCAAGCGTCCGCCTGGCTGGAAGGCTTTCTCAATTACGATCCCAATGCCGACTACCTCGGCTCCAACCTGTTCTACGATACGTGCTAGTCCAAATGCCGCCTCACCATTCGCCAAGAAGTCATCGATAATGAGTACGCGGTCACCTGGCTGCATGAACTTTTTGGCAACGGTAATCTCATTGGTCTCCTGCTTCGTGAATGAGTACACCTTCTCGACCAGAATATCTTCTGTAAGAGTAAGCGACTTCTGCTTCCGTGCAAAAATCAGCGGTACATTAAGCTCCAATGCCGTCATGATGCCTGGCGCTATACCCGAGGATTCAATCGTGAGCACACGTGTGATATTCTCCCCTTCGAAGCGGCGGATGAATTCCTTGCCCACTTCCTTCATGAGAACCGGGTCCATCTGATGGTTCAAAAATGAGTCCACTTTCAGTACTTGTTCAGACAGTACAATGCCTTCCTGTCTTACTTTATCTTTTAGCAATTGCATGTTGTTCTCTCCTTGTGTGCCTCTCGCACAGGCGACCCTGCATGCTCTCCCATTCGGCTGCCAAAAACAAAAAGCCCACCTTTCACCGCTGCGGCTGAACCGGAGACAGGAAAGACAGACTTGTACATATATGACAAGCCATTGAAACTGAAATTTCGTAATGATACGGCAGATGGAATCACGCGGTTCTAGTGTGTCTCTTCGAACCCATGTTGAGCTTGAGCAAAAGGAACAAGTCCATGACTCACACAGATGCGACGATGAGCACTGTACTTAGCCTATTTTGGATTACCATCATCATAACATTAGCAATATAACAGATCTTTCCCGTAGTCCGATCATTACGGTGATCGGGTAGAGACATGCAGGCCTATTCCTGCACATATACGAGTAACGGCGTATTAAATTGTTAAACCGATAATTCCCATGATTCTGAACGATGTATGATCGTGAATCTGTAAATAAATAAGTTAAACTTCACTGACAATGTTAGAAGTATACCGAATTGCTCGCGTGAAATAAAGAAGTATTTTCATGGAAGTTGCGGAAAGTTGTCTTAATTTGCATTTCAGGGGTGATTGAAGCGTCATTTTTATGTACAATATGAAAACGGAAGCGCGGGTTCAAAACAACCTTTGCAACGACATTATCTGTCAAAGGAGACATGCAACTATGAAAGGCGTTCTTAAAGAATTCAAGGAATTTGCCGTACGTGGCAACGTCATTGATCTGGCGGTCGGGGTTATTATCGGGGCTGCTTTTGGTAAAATTGTAACTTCACTCGTGAATGATATCATCATGCCACCGGTTGGCAAACTGATGGGCGGCATTGATTTCAGCCAGAAAATCATCAATCTTGATCCAAGTGTGAAGACGGCAAATGGACAAGACATCACAACGCTCGCTCAAGCAAACGAAGCTGGTGCTACCGTAATTGCATATGGTCAGTTTATCAACGTTATGATTGATTTTCTTATTGTGGCATTCTGTATCTTCATGCTCGTCAAAGGTATTAATTACCTCAAAAGCAAAGAACACAAAAAGCCTGAGCCGAAGAAAACGACCAAGGCTTGCAAATACTGCCTATCTGAAATTCCGGCAGCAGCTACTCGTTGCTCCCACTGTACATCCGAGCTAGAAGCTGAAGGCAGCGGGAGTCCTGCTTAAGGAAACGCAAGTAAGCTCGTCATAACTGATCATGAACTTACTTCATTATGACGAGTCTTCTCGCACCTCAGAGCAATGTCCTACTCTGATCCTTTAGAAGACAGACATTCAGGTGGGCTACTCGAGTGATCTCTGCTCGACTGCCATCGTTTGAATAAATTCTAGGGTGCAACGGGTATGTAATAAAAAACTTCAGCTTGTCTGTCCGTGTCGATTCCCCACCCACGTTAATTCCTCAGGTACAATGACGGATGGGGCGGAGCAGAACGGCTCCTGGTTACTTCTCAGAAAGGTCTCACCGATTCGGTGGGGCCTTTAGTATTATGGGATGATTCTATCATTCACAAACAGACATTAGCTGATCTCAACAGTGACTTAAAACTTAGAAGCGGCGAGGTAACAGGTGTTCCAGAATCGATTTTAGATCCTTATCTTCCTTATAGACTTCTTCCCCGGTATCAAGCTCAGTTACACGAATATACTCAAAGTTGGCCGAAGCATCCACAGGTTTGAACAATAGCTGTGCTTCATCTTCCAGACGTACATTGAATCCCATATCTTTGAACATCGTCGTTAACTGACTGTTAGCCGGCTCCTGTCCCTGCCCTACAAAGATGAGTCCTCTAAGGCTTTTACGTTCTTGAGGTTGCGGATAAATGACTTGAAAGTGTACAATGCATTCCATGTGGTGGTTCCCCTTTCTTAATAAAACTTTGTGAAATTTTGAACTTTAAAACTTGCTATATAAGGAGATACGTTTCATGACCCCAGAACGTTTCGATTTTTATGACAATCAGCAAAATTGGTTAGGCACGGCACCTCGAACAGAGGTTCATGCCAAAGGATATTGGCACCGTTCATTTCATTGTTGGATCGTGCGTGACGAAGTCGGTCAGCGGATGGTTCTTTTTCAACGAAGACGTGATATCAAGGATACATTCCCCCTTTACTACGACATTACAGCCGCGGGTCACCTTACTGCTGGTGAACAGCTACATGAAGCGAGCCGAGAATTAGAGGAAGAACTGGGCGTTCAGGCTGCCTTCGAAACGCTGACGTATCTACTCACTGCGAAGCAGGAGCTTCAAGGAGAAGTTCGTGGGGTGCCATTTATCGATCGGGAATTCAGCTCCGTATATGGACTCTGCCTGAATCAATCACTTGAAGAATACATCCTACAGCCAAGCGAAGTGCATGGCTTATACGAGGTTGCTCTGGATGATCTGCTCGCGTTATTTCGAGGTGACCGTGAAGTTATCGAGGCTACTGGAATCCGTATAGAGACAGAGTTGCTGGCTTCATCCACGAATCGAAACACAGATGAACGTACCGAACTAGGGACAAGCGACGATGTATATTCATCCCCATCTTCTGTGCGAGAAACTGTTACGGTGCATGCTCATGAGTTTGTGCCTCATGGGGAGGACTATTATATCCGTGTACTTGAAGCACTGTATGACGTACCCTCTAGCAAATCGGACACCTTGTGAGGTAAGCATCATCTGTACTACTTTCATTCTCCCAAGAACAGCGCAACTTCATACCACTGATTTCTAATTCATATGGCATACGACGATTAGGTTCAAATTTTAATGATCTGAAGCTTCAAGGATTAATAACACAAGAATGTAATGACATACGTGATTTATTCACCAAAACGCTAACGCTCCGGATCTCCTCACAACCAGATAAACAAACAGGCGTCTACCGTGTGGCAGCGCCTGTTTTGCTTATCTGGTATTTATAAAGCGATGACTCGTGAACGATTAACTGCACAGACTCGGGTCATGTTGATCCATTACCCTCCGTAGGCTTAGACCAATATCGTGCTGAGAGACGCTCATAACGACGCCCGTAACGAGCCTCCAGTGCTTCTCCCATATCCTGCTCCAACTCGAACAATACCAGCTCTTGTGCAAAATGATTCAACAGCAGTCCTGTCATCACAGGATGCTCTGTGACAACGGCTTGCGTAACACTCCCTTTACCACGCATCCCCAGCATACACCAGCAGCGATCTACCACAAGGGAGAACTTCCGTCCTTCACCATCGGCATAGACCGGCATTCCAGGCCAAGGCAGCGGCTGTTCTAGCATACCTTCCCCTTCTTCACAGGACCACAACAGACGTACGCCCCGCTCTTCGGCTTGCTGTAGATCCTCATGGAGCGACTCAATCTCTTCGCGCCAGACATCAATTACAATCTCATGCTTCGCCTCAGCTAATTGCCGCTTCAGGGTCTCAAACACTTTCTTATCGCCTTCGATATTGTAAAAGGCTGGCTTCTCGGGTTCATGCTGCGGCATGCTGCTCTGTACATAGTCAAGGGAATCTCGCATCTGACCAGAGATCATCCGAGTCATTTCCTCAGGCTTCAGCACACTGTACTTGGCTGGCTCGCCTGCACCACACCGCAAGAATCCACGCTGCTCTAATCGTTGCAGGGTCGCGTATACATTGGAACGGGACACGCCCAGTCGCTTCGCTACCTCATAGCCTGAGGCTGAGCCTTGACGGGCGAGTTCCACCATAATTTTCGATTCCATCTCCGTAAATCCCAGATGACGCAAATGATGCAGCAGTTGGTCCATATTCCCGTCCCCCCATGCTGTCAGCAACCTGCACTGCTACTCACTCATAATGTGGCAGCGCCTCTACTGCATCAGATCTGTTCTGCTCCGCAGCGTGGGCACCATTTGGAGCCTTTGGGCAGCTCTGATGCACAGATCTGACAGTTCACCATTTCACGCGGCACTTCGGTCTGTACTTCTACGGTGTCTACAATTGGGTTATTCTCTTTCCAGTATCGAATGCGCTCATCCAGCTCTTGCTGGCGTTCACGCTCACGCAGCATCTCTTCTTCCCGGCGACGTTCCCACTCTGCATCGAACGCTTCCTTCTCTTCCTGGGTAAATTCCGTACTGTTGTATTCAGTATCCGTCTCCAGATCAGCAATGGATGGAATAACGGTATGGTAAGGCTCATTCTCTTCCAGCTCTTCTTCCACAGGTGCTTGGTATACCGGTTCTCCTACTTGCTGTGCAACAGCAGCCTCTTGTCTGGCGAAAGGAGCCGCCGCGGCAGAAGCTGGTTTAAAATCACCAAGCTTACGTCCACATTTAGGACAGAAGTTCGCATCCAGTGAAGCGACGTGTCCACACTCGCACAACCGTTCATTTTTGAGCTCAGCAATTTTACTGCGCAAACTGTCAATCTCATCTTGCAATTCGTCGCACAGATGCGACAAATCGACCATATCTTTCTCCGCACGCGTCATATCTTGGGCACGGTAGCCCTCGTAGAAAATTCGACCCATATCTGTAAAATGGACTTCCTGTTCCTGTTGCAAGCCCACGATCTGATTGTTTAGTTTTCCAATCTCCACGGCATGCTGAGCTCGCTCTGTTGCTTTGTTCGCTCCATTCTTAATTCGCTGAAGCAGTTTCATGACATCTCCTCCTCTATTCCCGTCAGGCGCTAAATGATTTCATCCAAGCTAATCTCTTCATTACGCATACATGTTAAGTTCATTTCATTTTCATAGAGAGCTTGCTCACTATATAAAATGGACTAAAGAATATTACACTTGCTACTCCGATGACAGAATAACTTTCCGATCGCTCTTATCCCCAGATTTTTTTGATTCCCTTTTCCAAGGAAAACATCCGGGGATAAAGGCGAACGCTTCGCTTCTTCAACGTTATTTCTGTCCTCTCCGTTCCCGTGTAATGAACAAGTTCATTTTATATAAATCTATGCAAACTGCTCGGTATATAACTTATACGATAAGTAGCCAAAAAGTTGCGAAATCCTACGCGAATGCCCGTATTATGCCGATGCTGGATGAATTCGGGGGCTTTCGTTAGGACCATATGTTCGGGTATAATGAAACTTTGTCCCGGCATATCGCCGACACTGAGGCGATTAACCCTATCATACCAATTTACAATGCGATTGTGAAAAGGGCAAATGGATTACTTTTGAACCGGGATAGCCGATCCCTGAATGTATACAGAGGTGGATGAATGATGTTAAGTCCGAACTCAACGTTTTACCCCCGTCCGCTCGGGGTTACCCCGGCGGCATCTTTGCCCCAGTCGCCTTCGGCTCCGCTGGAGACCAGTCGGCAGCTTGTTAGCAAGGATGAACTCGATGCGCCTTACTTCCGTTCTCTGGAGGAAGCTGGCATCCGTCTGAACGGCCCTCAAATCTCCGCAGTTCGCCATGGTAGAGGTCCACTATTAACCTTGGCTGGAGCAGGCTGTGGCAAAACGACAGTCCTTGCAGCACGAGCAGGCTACTTAATGGAGGTCAGCGGTGTTCACGCAGGTAGCATCC
Source organism: Paenibacillus tundrae (assembly GCF_030812775.1). GTDB lineage: Bacteria > Bacillota > Bacilli > Paenibacillales > Paenibacillaceae > Paenibacillus > Paenibacillus tundrae_A. The sequence goes on along the minus strand of NZ_JAUSTI010000021.1, from coordinate 23,846 downwards.
TGCTCGTGACTTTCACAAACAAGGCGGCGGCCGAGATGAAAGATCGTATTGCCGCCTTGCCAGGTATACGTCCTGCTGCTGCAAGAGCGGTGCAGACGCGTACGTTTCACTCCTTCGCCTTGACGCTGCTGCGTCATTACGGCGTTCAGGAGGAGATTTTTGGCGAATCTCGTGCCCAGCACACGGTCATCAAAATGTTGCTACGACAGTACGGCATGAGCGAAGCCTTCCAGCCCGAGAGCCTACTCGCTATGCTATCTGCATGGAAGATGCAAGGTTCACAGACCACTGATCTGCCCGAGAAGTCGCAGGAAGAACGTGATGCGAAACGTGTACTTCTCGGTTACGAGAACTGGAAGAAGGAACGCAACAAGATCGATTTTGACGATATTCTGCTTCGTGCCGCTGAATTGTTACGTGATCCTGCTGTGCTGGAGCCACTCCAGCGACGTTTTCAATACATTATGGTGGATGAATTTCAGGATACGAATCATTTGCAATATGAGATTGTGCAGAAGCTCGCCTCGGCTCATCGTAACCTGATGGTCGTTGGAGACGATGATCAGACAATCTATACGTTTAATGGTGCACGGCAGGAATCCATATTAGAATTCGATAAAGTATACCCAGGCGCACGCATTGTGACGCTAGATATTAACTATCGTAGTGATGCACGCATCCTTGGACTTGGCAGCGAACTGGTAGCGAAGAACAAACGTAGACGGGACAAACGTCTGCGTGCCGCAGGACATCGAGGCGACGCCCCTAGGTTCGCCACACCGTCCAATGCAGAGGAAGAAGCCGCATGGGTTGTAAACCAGATCTGTGAGCAGGTAGAAGAAGGTCTTCATACGTATCGGGATATCGCAATTCTGCATCGCACAGCCAGTAGTAGCCGGGCGGTATTTGAGCAGCTCGTGTTGAAGGATATCCCTTTTGTCCAACACGGCGCGTCACCGGTATTCTATGACCAATCGTTAATTAGACCTTTGATGGATCATATGCGTCTGTCTCTCGATCCACGGTCTGCGGATGCTCTGCCAAGCGCACTCGGCCCACTCTACGTGTCACGGGATGCTGGACTAGATTGGATTCAACGCAGTGAACAGCAACAAGCGAAGAAGTATCCGCTAATTCATCTAGCGAAATGGGACAAGCTGAAGCCATTTCAACAGGAACAGGTCAAGGAACGTATCAAATTAATTAAGTCACTTCATAAACTGAAACCTGTCATTGCTATTCAAGAGATGCGCCGTCAATTCTATGACAAATATATGGAAAGCGGTGATCCTAGCATCTTCACCCATTATCGGGAAACGATGCTGGAGACGCTCGATGAATTCGAAGCGGCCGCCAAAAAATTCGAAACGGTAGAAGACTTCATTCAGTTCGCCGACGAGCTCTCGCGCAGACATCGGGAGATGGAGTCTCTACGCCGAGCACAAGACAGTGATGCGGTTCAATTAATGACCATTCATCGTGCGAAGGGTCTTGAATTCCCATGTGTCTACTGGATTGGTGCAAGTGAAGGTATCGTTCCTCACAGCTCTTCATTACGTCAGGATCTGCCTGAGGATCAGAAAGCCGCTCTGTCTGTACAACAGACGGATACCGAGCTGGATATGGCTTTGGAAGAGGAACGACGGCTTGCCTATGTTGCCATCACACGTGCAAAACAGTTCTTATACGTCACTTCTCCAGCCAGCCACCATGGTAAACCTGCCGATGTATCCCGATTTTTGCTGGAAGCATTCGGGATGGAGGTTCCGGATAAACGTAAAAATAGTGAGGGCAATCGAACCGAGAATTCGCGTTCTTATGGTAAGAACCAAGGTCAGAGCTACCGATCCGGTTCACGCAATGAGGATCGTGATGTGCTTCATCGTCGCCCAATTAACTCTAATGGGCAGGATGAGCATCGCCACCGGGAAGGCGAGCTTCATCCACGTAAAGAACGTCTTGGCAGCGGCGAAGTTCGTAACCATAAAGCGTTTAGCACGGCAGGTGTTAAACAAGCTCCTAGCTCTTCCTCTTCAAGTACAGGATCACATGCTTCAGGTCAATCAGAACGTATGGAGACTGTGGCGATCTGGAAGTGTAGTTCATCGACATGTAAAGCTTGGCTGCGCCAGAAACCAGCTGTACCTTCTGCCAAGGCAGCCAAAAACACCAAGTCAGGCCCACCGCCATGCCCCTTGTGTTCAGGATCTATGGAGGCGGGTACCCGCCAGGTTCCTATGACAGGAAGATACGGGCGATAGATAACGGCCGTTGAACGATATATGAAAAGCAAAAGAAAGCAGCCCCAATAGGAGTTGCTTTCTTTTGTTGTATGCATTTATTTGGGTGGCGTATAGGCTGTGGTGTATGTTCGTAACGTAAGTTGGATTTAAGACACACCCTAAGTAAAATGTGCTGTTAAAATCTTCGCTAGACGTTGTTTATATGCATCTAAATCATACGAAGAATTATTTACTTTTTCCTTAGCTATACTTAAATCGTTAAATATGGTTTCTTCCAATTCTCTTCTAGCCTCAAGAACATGAAGCGTCCCTTCTAATCCTTGATAGCCATGATTCAAGCCAAAGCCTTGGTTCGTGTAATACTCAATAAAACCTTCCGACCATGCTGCTGGTCTCTCCTTGACTGCTTTTCTAAAAGAATGATCAAGATCATCCTGCTCTACGTAAAGTAGTAACGGATTCAGTTGCTCCACAATGAAGGCTAGCTGCTTCACATAACTCATCACTACTTCATTAGCTGCACTATACTTAATCATTCCAATGGTTACAGGGTTCTGTATAAAACAGCAATCAAAAACATACGTGTCTGTGCCATTCATACTACGCTTAGCGAACTGCTCCCATTTTTCCATAATCCGCACTATATTCTGATCTAACGGCAATTCATAAATATCATATTTAAAGATGTAATCCATCAATTCCTTTGGAATACTTATTCCAAATTCGTTTATTAATTTGCGATATTCCAAGAAATAATAATTACCATGCTTCATGAGACGTGTACGCAATAAGTCACCAAACTCCGCATGATCACGTAGTAATTCTTGATACTCGTACTCGCCAAAACAGGCAACGCCATCATAATCCGCAGGATGATCCAAATTCCCTTCCAAAAATAACTGCGTATTGATGTTCATATCGATAAGAATGTCATGAACGAGCTGAGCCGTTGTTGTTTTACCGAAGCCAGGTAAACCCTCAATGAGAACTAACTTTGGTTGCATCCGATATTCCTCCATTTCATATTTAGGAGGATAGGCAGGTAAAATATTCAATGGAGATGCGTTTATCCATAAAAGTGCACGTTCATTAAGGTTGGTTTTCAGTACCGAACAAATGGGCAGCCTTTTGAACAACCTCTATAACGAAAAACGGATACCTAAGGTATCCGCGCATGGTTTATGTCATACCTTACCCTGCATACCCTGTAAGATGATTAGAAAAGATACCAAATAAAACGTTGTACAGCGAGCCTTTTTAATAAACGTTTATCGGTATATTTTCAAATAATTTATCTTTACAGCGTAGTCCACATGATCAGGTATATGCTCCTTTGTATGCATCTCACAACTAATATTACCATCGCGAATAGAATCCCACAATCGCATTCGAATTATAGAGATTTCATAGCGATCGAAGTTTCAGCTCTGCTCCTTTTCTTGAACAGAACGATAGCAAGAAGCAAGGCTATACCTACAGCAGTGAAACCCAGCCAATTCAAATACAGGACAGAGGTACGGCTGATGACAAGCCCGCCTAATCCAGATCCAAGTGCAAAGCCAATTTGAATGAACGATGTATTTACGCTCAGGGCAATATCCGGATTGCGAGGTGCTAGTTTAACCAGATATAGTTGCTGCGCCGGAGAAATGCCCCACGTTGCTAACATAAAGATCATTAAGACCAAGATTAATACGAGTAGATTAACTCCAGCTAGTGCAAATAAAAGCAGCGTAACTCCTTGTAAAATCAGCCCCAGGAAAACAGTGAATTTCACACCTCTGGCATCTGCCAATTGCCCGCCTATTTTAGAACCGACAAAGCTGCAACTGCCCGCCAGGAAGAGAACCCCGCTAATCTCGGTCATGGAAAGTGACGATGTCGCCTGCAAGAAAGGCGTAATATACGTAAACAGTGTAGCGTAGCCGCCGACATACAATAGTGTAATAAGCAAAGCGGTCAGAATAGTCGGATTTTTCATGATAGAAAGCTGCATGCTAAGGCTAGCCTTCTCTTCTTCTTTGATTGACGGAACCTTCTTATAAAGAATTAGCAAGGGAATAATACTTAATACACCAATTAGAATAAATAGAACTCTCCATCCAAACATCTCACTAAAAAATGTACCGATTGGCACACCCAGCACTAGCGAGCTGCTCAGTCCCATCAGAATAACCCCGATGGCATTGCCTCTTCGTTCTTGTTCAACGAGTCGTGTCGCCACCGCCATCGCTACTACGGTAGCCATGCCACCACTTGCCCCTTGTACAATTCGTATCCATAGCACAGCTTCATAAGTAAGATCTATGAACATAAGTCCGTTGCTTGCAATAAATACACCAAGGGTCGTCATTAGTAATTTCTTGCGATCAACATTGATCGTAAGTGTGATCATAATCGGAGCAACAATAGCTGCAGCCAGAGCAAATACCGTTACCAGTAACCCGGCTTCAGAGGTTGGCACGCCCAAGTCTGCAGCAATCATCTCAATGACGCCTGTAATAATATATTCAATCGTTCCGATTAGAAAAACAGCCAGTGCCAGAATATAAATAATCCCTTTGTTCTTCAACTCACTTCACCTTCTTCTGTTATCTCGTTCGAATTGGAATCTGTATCTCTATACACTGAGCATCTTGTTCTGGTGATAACGGTAGATATAGCTCTCTGCCTGCTTCGTTCTCATTGATCTGATAGTTATTGGCTTCAATCCATTTCGCTAAATGAACACAGGCGGCACCATCAAACGTTGAATCCGAATGAAAAACCATCGTAGCCATCATCGGCTCAGCAGGGAGGGTTCGTAGCTCGAATGGCTCTGGGGATGTATGTAGCTCGCAGGTCAAAAAGTAACCCACTTCAAACTCAAACTCATCCTCTTTGCCCTCGATTTCTCTCCACAGGACAACCTGAGGCCCTTGAATACATCCACGAATGTGCTTGGTAATGGATTGATCTATCTGACGCATCAGGTTCGGAATATCCTCTTCCCGCCCACATGCCTTCTGATAAAGGAATGATCGGGCATCTTCCGTCTTAATTCTAATCTCTTGCCCTGTTTCCAATTGCCCCTCTTGTTCGATCAGCTTCATACGCTCCTCAATTCGAAGGAGTTTAGCCCGCTCTATATCGATTATTTGTTGAATCTCACTTCGCTTCAGCTTGAACATGCCTTTAATGTTCTCTAATGTAATATCTTCTTGAAGCAACTGTGAAATCTGTGGCAACGTAAAACCTAGTTCCTTATACATCAAGATTCGGTTAAGCTCAAGAAGCTGATCTGCCGAATAGTAACGATAACCTGTATCGTGATCTACCTTTCGCGGCTTAAGTATGCCAATCTGGTCGTAATAACGTAGTGTTTTTAAGGAAACCTTACTTAGCCTGGAAAACGCACTGATTTTGAACAACAAGTTCACCTCCTATCTTCAACATAATGTGAGTATACAGTTTCCCGTATAGGGGAGAGTCAAGGGTTAAATTAATCATTAATATAGAAGAAGTAATAGAAGACATACTAGCTGAACTCAAGCTAAAAAAGCTGACTGTTGATTTTTTTATGAACAGGGGCGTTTGGAGGGTAAAGGAGACGGATGGTCTGTGGTCAGAGAGTACACCACTTAAGGCAGACCTTGGTTGAAGGGATGTATCAATACGTTTGCTATTCGTTTCAGGATAGTACCTGCTGTTTATTAACAGTAGAAGGATGATATTTCCATTTTGGAATGGGGGTTATACGAATGCAGGAAGGCAAAGATCATTATTATGTCTCGGTAAGCCACAATCTGATTGAACGCGAACGTCATGAATCAACACCTTTTGAAGTTGTGGTGAACAATGAAGAGCTTGTTCAGTTAAAGGATCTGATGAAGGTACTAGAAGATGATGATGCGTACACACTGCAGCGAGCTCCGGTGCCTTATAAGTCAGCAGATCACGATGAAGCGACAGCGCAATTTTCGGATGGAATGACCTTGTTATACACATTTCTATATGACCACGGTACGCCGGATACTCGGCAGTCCATTGAGAGCATGAATGTGCTGTCCCGGCTGCAGGATACAGACTATGAAGATCCCGGTTACGAGGATTCACCGTTGAATAAATAATAGTAGTCTAGTGACTGAATCAACACCTAAAAAGCATGCATTTTCCGCAAGCGAGCGGATGTGGCATGCTTTTTGGCGTTCCATCCTGCGTCCCTTAGTCCAGACGAATCTCATGCCCCTTCTCGGCAGATTCATAGATTGCGCATAACATACGAGTGGAAGCAACTCCGTCGGCAATGGGGCTGATCGGCTCCGTTCCATTCAGACAACAATCTACAAAGTGATCAATCTGATTCTGAAATGCGCTGTGCATATGCAGACCTGGATTATCGGCTTGGGGCTCTATGTTAAGGATTGTATTATTTTTCTCTGTAACAATCAGCGTTTCCGGCTCCAGCTCGAACCCGCCCCGTTCTCCATATAGTTTAACGTAAGACTCGTCACGCTGCGCATGTAAAGTAAAACTGACATCCACAGCAAGTGAAGCGCCATTTTCAAAACGAATTAAGGCATTCGCCATATCCTCCACATTGTTCACGGCAGAGCTATAGTCCGCGGCTTTGTAGAAGGATAGGTGCTCAATATTCGCTCGATTCCCCAGCTTATAATACGTATTTCCACTGACCGATACAGGCTTCGGGCATCCCATGAGATACCAGCATTGATCAATAATATGTACCCCCAGATCAATAAGTGGCCCACCACCGGATCTATTTTTGTCAGCAAACCAACCTCCGGGATTACCTAGACGCCGCAGGATGGACGCCTTCGCATAATACAGTTCGCCAAACTCTCCAGCCTGAATAAATTGATGAAGCATCTGCATGTTGTTGTCGTATCGCCTGACAAACCCCACAACGAAGGTACATCCACTGCTCTTCACCGCTTCTTCAATCCGTAACGCATCTCCCACATTGGTTGCCACCGGCTTCTCCAGCAAAACATGTTTCCCTGCTTTAAGGGCGGCAATCGCAAAATCAGCATGTGTATTATTCCACGTACAGATACTTACCGCGTCTACATGTGGATCTTTCAGCATCTCACGATAATCGGTATACACCGACTGTGCCTCGTACTTCTGGGCTGCCGCTGTTGCACGCTGTTCATTTAAATCACAGATGGCATAAATCACCGCGTTAGGATTCTTGGCATAACACCTCATATGCAGATCTGAAATGGAGCCTGTTCCGATCATACCGATGTGCAGCATTTGTTTGGTGCTCATCTTCATCCTCCCTTCCTTTTCCAAACCTGTTGTCACTATTGTGCCCGCAGTTAGGCTGGATCAATACTCTACGTCCAATCAGACCGTACGAAAACTAGCTCTCACAGGAACTTCTACTTACTTGAATTTAACCTGATCAGGTTCGCCATAACCTACTAATTGAGAAAAAAATCCAATTTCCACTTTACAACATTGGATTCAGATAACAGACGTGTTGACACTAGATTAATTAAGTACCACTGGCTAATGAGTCTTAAAGTGCAACACTGGAGCAAGATATCCCGTCTAGAACACGAAAGCTGGTTGAACATAACAAGTACTGTGACTCAATCTAAAATAAGAAGGGAAGATCAACCATGAACAACAACACGACAAAAATAAGCGCCCTTATGGCACTATCCTTAGCTTTGGGTGGAGGATCGGCACTGGCAGCAGCACCAAACACAACACAGCCCGCACCCCTGATTACAGCAGCAGTTCAAACAGAGCAGGCATCTACAATTAAGGTACTCGTAAACGGCGCACCTGCTGCTAATGGCTATAAGACTTCAGCGGATAAAGAGCCCATGCTGGCACTACGGAGTCTTACCGAAGCTCTGGGCTATGAACTTGAGTGGAACAAAGAAGATAAGTCTGCCGAATTGACTCAAGGTAACTTATGGACACGCGTAGTTACAGGCCAAGATCAATATTCCGTGAATAAGATGCTGCTTACGCTAGGAACAGCTCCGGAAATTACCAATGGCACATTGTACGTTCCTGCTTCATTTGCCGAGAAAGTTCTCCATGCACAGGTAACGACTACCGGCAACGCGGTAACGATCGTATCGGAGGAAGCTGTGAAGAACATAACCGAACGTGGTGTTATTACGAGGATTCACAAGGATAACAGCTATTCATCTGTGCAGATTGGTGGAGCTGGTCTAGAGGGAATCGTTCTTAACCTCAATGATGATACCGTATTCAAATCCGCTGAAGGTAAAGAGATTTCGCTCGATGATCTTACCCTAGGAATGAATGTAGAAGCTGTGCATTCTGCTATTACCACACGCAGCTTACCACCGCAGACACCAACCTATCAAATTACGGTATTGGATGTGGCTGGATCAGAAGCTGAGACACCACCCCTAGAAGTTCTGGGTACCGCAGGTACAGTTGAACGCGTTCAGACTACAGCGGATACAACACAGATCGAAATATCCGGCACACGCCTGACAGAGACAGCTCCAGAGCATGTTATCTTGAACATCACGGATGCGACACAACTCGTAGATCACGAGGGGAATCCTGTCGAGTTAACCGAACTGACAGAGGGTGCTAAAGTGATTGGATTCTATAGCCCTACGCTGACGCGTAGTCTGCCACCGATCGGAACAGCCTGGAAACTGGTGTTAGAGACACCTAACACCCAGCCTACAGCTGATGAACAACTGGACGCTGAACAAGCAGAGTAATACGGGTTTGCTTCCCAAGCTAGTAGACTGTAAAGCCTGTAGACTATAAACTTCTCCTAGGTTGAAAAATCGGACGATTTCCAGCATGAAGATCGATTAAGAAGCAATATTATGAGTAGTGCTGGTGATAGTCAGAAAAACAAGATAACCTTACCCGCTTGTCCTTTTGAGGGCAGGGCAGGGTAAGGTTATTTCATATCTTTTTTATGCTTCCTCAGACTCGATTGCAGCCTCAGCTTCAATTTCTACCATAAGTAAAGGGTCAATAAGTGCACTAACTTCAACCATGGTGGCAACAGGCTGGATCTGTCCAAAGAATTCCCCGTGCGCCTTACCTACTTCTTCCCACCGAGAGATATCCGTAACGAACATTCGAGTTCGCACAACATGGGTGAGGTCTGCACCTAATTCTTGCAATGCCTGCTCAATCGTCTGCAAAATAAATCGGGTCTGTGTATATGGATCACCTGCACCTACCACGACACCATCCTGCATCGCCGTTGTGCCTGCCACTTCAATTCGATTGCCGACTCTGATCGCCCGGCAATAACCGACAAGCGGCTCCCAAGGAGAACCTGTAAACACCTGCTGTCTGCTCATGCTCTATTCCCTCGCTTTATCATCAAGTATATTTTCCTAACTATACCAACTTTCGTAGGTCTAGACCATTCATTTCAAGCCTAGCTACTCCGCGCTGTGCATACACAAAATGGATGTGAACACTCAAAATCGCTATGAAAACAAAAAAAGCCCCACAAACAGGAAAGATTGGATCAGTCCATGTTAGTACAGGGGCTTACATCATTTGATAAGGGACTTACATATACCTCTAACTTAGCCGAGCTACACTATTACAACTTGATATTCGCCTCATCAAAGTATTCTTCGAGAGTTAATCCACTCTTCACGATGTCTTGCGCCAGTTCCTTACCCACGTAACGAATGTGCCATGGCTCATAAACATAACCCGTCACATCCTCCTCGCCTTCGGGATACCGAATCACATAGCCGTATTCTGCGGCATGCTCATCCAGCCATTGGCCTTCTTTTGATGATCCGAATACTTCTTCAAGCACATTGCCCACACTTGGGCTGGATACATCAATCGCAAGTCCGGTCTGATGCTCACTTCGACCTGGTACGGCACTTACACGCGAAGCGTATGCTTCACCTTTGGTTTTGACATTATTGTTGTAGATCGATACTTGGCGTTGATACGAACGGTAACCAGACACGGCACGAAGCTCAATGCCATCCGCTTTTGCACCTGCGAACAGCTCCTCCAATGCCCCGGCAGCTTCCTTACGCATGTGCCGCTTCTCATGTGGCTCGTCAAAAGAAAACTTCACATTGGGTTCAACGAGATCACTCGGCTCATAACCCTCTGGCAAGCTACGCTGTTTGTTGACGATGACAGTCATCGCCTCCGCATTGGTCACGACCGATTGACTATTAATTGTATTTTGCAATGCACTGACACTACGCTCCTGCATCACAGGATCAGCTGCTGTCGCTTCATTCCCATCGGCCGAGGAGCCCTGGTTCTCCCCTTCTGACGCTGCATCTGAACCGCTATCTGTGTCCTCACCGCTGTCTGTAGCTGGGGTATCCTGCCCCTCATTAGGAGCGCTACCCTCTGTTCCCGTATCATCTGTAAAATGAATGGTTGTGCCATCTGATTCCTGCTGTGTGTTGCCTGTTGTGCTCGGATTCTGGCTCTCATTCGCACTCGAACCGTCCTGACAAGCGGATAGCAACATGCCACATAATATAAATGAGGACAGCATCACTGTGATGCTCCGTTGTCTGCCTGTACGTGATTTCATGTAAAAACTCCTATCGCCATCCATTTTATAGTGCGTGTTCAAAAAGGGTGGTTGTTTCGTAATCAAAGGTGGACTTTTTGAACAACCTTTTATATTGCAATCTGTTATGTTCAGAGATATGCATCAAAGCATTCTTCCCCTGCGACAGTATACCTTATATGCGGGCGAAGCTCCACCGTTAAAGACTCCCTTCACCCGAACTCATTATTACTTCAGATGGGATGATCTGCATATTAGACCGTTTTTCAGCCTTTTATAGGCTAATCCCAGTTGCTGTCGTTCCAAGCAGGCCATTGGCAATTCCATAGATGTGTCAAAATGAAAGCCTAAGCGATGACCATGACAAATAAGCAGGGATGATCTACGATCTCCCCCGCTTAACGCCTTGCATCACTTGGTTGCCTTGCTGTCCTTGTTCTTCTTCTGGACAGCCTGCCATATCCGCGCAGCAACACGCTCGCGGATCAGCGTAAGCCCAGCAACAGCCGGCACACCTGGCAGCAGCGCCGTTAGCTCCGGCGTTGCCGGCGGCTTGCCCGGCTGTGCCAGCTGCACCTGCACGGCGCCGAAGCCTGGCCCTGGCTGGTGCATGGCGCCTTCTGCGGCAGCCTCGGCAATCCACTCGCCGACGGCAGCGCTGCCTTCGCCGCCCCGCGCCTGCGGGCGGCCAGCCGTCTCGGCTGCGCGGCCAGGGCCGCTGGGTTCAAGGGCGAGTTCCTCCGCCCATGAACCCAGCACGCCAGCGAGCAGCGCTTCGCGCGGCAAGCCGGCGTGCGCTAGCTGCAGCAGTGGCTCAGCCGCATAGCGCGCGGCTGCGGCCTGCACGGCGGCGGCGACATGCGCGCAGCCTGGGCTGCCGCAGCTGCACGTGGCGGCAGCGCCGAGCGTGGCTTGCGCGGTAGGCTCCGCCGCTTGCGAGAAGCCCACCGCGGTAGGCAACAGCGCTGCAAGCTCCGCCGGAACCGGAGCTTGGACTTGAGCCGCACTGCTGCGCAGCAGTGCATACAGCGCGAGCGGACGTTCGCGCAGCTCCGCAAGAATCGCCTCACGCGCTGCTTCGCTAAGCTGTGGCAGCGTGCACGTTACCGTAAACACACTTTCATCTGCGTCGCCATGTTGTACACCCTTCTCAGTGGCAACAGATGCAGCGCTCCCTGCATCTATAGCATCCGAATCTAGCGCATCCTTTTTCAGCTTCGAAGTCGTTGATGCATGAACCTCTTCCTTCACTTCTGCTGTCCATCCAACGGGGGACATATGCAGCTCGACATTCCATTTTTCGCTCACAACAATCCCCCTTTAATTGATCGTGTCTCATCTTATTTCTATAACCATGTCTCCCCCTGGAGAGAGATCAGTCCACGCAGCTCATCATCTGACATTTCGGTCAACCAATTCTCGCCGGAACCTACGACCTGCTCCGAGAGAGCTTTCTTGCTTTCAATCAGCTCATCGATCCGTTCTTCTAACGTCCCCTGACAGATCAGCTTATGCACCTGTACGTTACGGTTTTGTCCGATCCGGAACACCCGATCCGTCGCCTGGTTCTCCACCGCAGGGTTCCACCAGCGATCATAATGGATGACATGACTTGCACGTGTCAAATTCAGACCTACGCCGCCTGCACGAAGAGATAAGACAAATAACGAAGGCCCTTCCCCTTTTTGGAATGTCTCGACCATTTCGTCCCGTTGTATTTTGGACACACCGCCATGCAGGAAATACGGCTCCTCTTCATAGCGCTGTGTTAATCGCGATACCAATAACTCTCCCATAGCCACATACTGTGTGAAGATCAATGCAGACTCTCCGTTGTCTCGAATGGCGTCTACAAGCTCCAACAGGCGTTCCATCTTGCCAGATGCCTCCACTTTGGCGTGATCCTTCCGATTGCTGTCCGCCAGCACCGGATGATCGCAGATCTGCTTCAGTTTGGTCAGCGATGACAGCACAATCCCTTTGCGGGCAATGCCATTTCTGCCATCCAATCCACCCATCAGATCATCCACGACACGTTGATACAGCACCGTCTGCTCCGGCGTCAGGGAACAGTAGGATTTTAGTTCCAGCTTCTCTGGCAGATCCTTACGAATGTCCGGATCACTTTTGAGCCTACGCAGCATAAATGGAGACACAAGTCGGTGAAGCTCCCGTAGAGAAGCCCCATTTTCCTCCGAGGTTCCTGTACCTGTGTAGCGTTGGCGGAACGACGATGCCGTGCCTAAGTACCCTGGATTCAAGAATTGGAAAATGGACCATAGCTCACTCAGCCGGTTCTCTACCGGCGTACCCGTCATTGCAATTCGGTGGGGAGCGGACAGACGCATCACGCTCTGCGCCTGTTTCGTACGATAATTTTTAATATACTGTGCTTCATCCAGCACCACAGTAGACCATTGCAGTGACGCGAGATCAGGCCCATCCCGTCCAGCTAGATGGTATGTCGTTAACACGATATCATGTGCCTGTGCCTCTGCCTGGAACGCAGAACCATGCAGTCGCTGTCCGCCATGATGAATATAGAGGGTTAGGTCAGGGGCGAACCGCTTCAGTTCCCGCTGCCAGTTTCCCAGAAGGGATGTTGGACACACAATTAATGCAGGTAGATGAACTCCCTGCGAATACGCAGCGGCCCCCCATTCCGATGTGCCATCTGCTCGCATCTCGAATGTCTCCCCATCATTCTCTTCCGCTTCCTGCGCCGCGATCAGTTGCTCCTCGTGCTTCAGGTCGAGCAGGCAGGTGATGACCTGAATCGTCTTACCCAGACCCATATCATCCGCCAGACATACGCCGAACCCTAGCTCTCGCATAGCCGATAACCACTGATATCCCCGTTCCTGATAAGGACGAAGCTCTCCATGCAGCTCTTTGGGCACTTGGCGTGGTTCAATACTGCGAAGCACCTGTCCATCCAGCAAGAAGGAGAGTAGACCCTCCGATTCTGCACCAAATACAGACAGGCCTTTCCATGCGGCATCCTCTCCTTCTTCTGCGGCCAGATGCAGCCATTCAGATAGAGGCATGTATTGTTCTTCTTCTTTTTTCATGTAACGGAGAACTTGGCGAATTTCCTTCGTATCCACTTCAATCCATTCACCGCGGAACATCACATACGGAACCGTCGCTTCAGCCAGTGTAGCAAGCTCCTCCGGCGTCACTGGTTTACCATCGATCATCGGTTCAGCCTTAAACGCCACAAGCTGTTCCATGCCTAGTGCAGATGGAGCGCTCGGCGTCTGTTCTGTGCCACGATTCAGCATCTGTAAACGTAAACCAGCACGACGCTTGCCCGCTCGACTCCAGCGAGAAGGCATGAGTACCGTCACCCCAGACTTCTGTAAACGAGGTACGGCATGTGTTAGAAATTCGAAGAAGGCTTGCTGTGAGAGCTTAATCCCTTCAGGACGTGGCTCAAGCAATGCAGTCTCCAGCTCTGGAGCCAACTCTGTTGCATACCCTAGCGCCATTAACAGCTGTTCTGCAATAGCGGCATATTGAACCTTACCCCGATCTAAATCACGCTCTGGATGAGCCCAGATTGTACGAGCGGGCAGTCTCAGCCCTGGCTCCTGCACACTGTCTACCCAGAACGTAATGCCCCATAATGTTTCCAGCTCTCCAAGGGGCGGCTCAAGCCGTAATACAAGTTTAATTTCACCTTCTGTAGGAGCAATCTCTTCCGTTCTCATCAAGGGCATAGATGTGCCCCCTGCGTCTTGAATTATCTCCATGAATTCAGTCAGTTCCTCCGTTGCCCCCTGTACGGTCACAGGGCGGAACATCGATATTAAGCTGTTCCACCACAGCTCTGATACTGGAGAGGATCCACGTCGGAATTGCGTCCGGTACCGTGACATTTCACTATCCATACTCTCCAGTTCACCTGTGACAACGGCATGAACCATGCCGCTCATAAATGAAAATAAGACAGTCGCGCCTGCCTCTTCTCGCGATTCCGGTTCCGAAGAAGCGTAAGCCCCCGGCGCAGATAGACCAATTGGTGGCATAGCCTCAGCTAATTCTCGGAATCGCTCCACGTCCGCCTCATGTAATAAGCGCGGGCGCCATACACCCGTTAACGTTTCTTGCCCCGTGCGCCGACGCGCTCCTGTCTTCGCAGCAAATTCAGCCGCTGGCGCAATTTCTCCACGCAGCAACAATTCCTGTGTAAATTCGGCTGCTTTTACCCAATATTTAATCTCTTCTCCAGCTTGAATGCCTGCCGCATTCAGTATGCTGTCATCCCAATGAAGCAGCAGCTTAAATGTATCTTTGGGCGACATTGCCAGTCCTTCGAGCGTTCTTCCAAGTAATTGGCGACGCTTCGTTCCCTTGGCTTCAGCAGCATTACGCATCGGATTCGGCCAACGCAACTCCGCAAGGCGCAGAGCGGCAGGCTGAAATAGACGACCCCCGTCGCCAAAATTTAGCCGTCTGACCACGTGACTCCAAGCATCTACACGTGGTTCCGATGTTTCACCGGAAAAACAAAAAAACACGTCACCAAGCCATACACCATACAGCGATTGCATCATTACAGTCTCCCGTCATCCCTTCACATTGTTACTCTCCATCATATACGAAAACGAGTCGATTTAAAAACCTTTACCTATAAAAATTGCTTATTTTCATCGTTTGGCATGCAAAAAATGCCCCTCTTCCCCCCGAAAGGGGATAAGGAGCATTTAGAGAAATCAACCACCCATGTCTTCACGGAACCATGAAATATAAATAAATCATTTCTAATTTACGCGAGAACTAAACGGAAAGAAGTAACTGATCCAGCCTTGGAACGATTACGAATGAGTTAAGCTGCCCAGCAACGCTTCAAGATTCAGAATACCTGCTGTATGATCTTCACCGTACCCGATTTCATTGAAGACACCGCTCATGAAGCTTTTGTGTTCTTCCGCAGGTTTTTCGAATCGTTCATATGTTACGACAGAATCAACCGTATCTACAATAAGAGGTACAAACCCATCTTTGTACGGTACAACAATAATCCGTGTGGCAGCAGTGTCCTCCTGATCTGGCATGCCTAACAACACACGTAAACTTACAACGGAGACAACCTTCCCGTATAGCGAAGTAAATCCTCTAATTTCCGGACTTCCAAAAGGAACCGTTGTAACCGGCACCATTCTAATGATTTCTTGAACTTCATCAATCCGAAGTGCAAAGAACTGCTCTCCTACCGAGAAATTAATATATTGAATGTTCTCATCCATAGATCCCTCAGACCCTTCTCATTTCCATTTTTAGAACCTTACATCGTTATACTTCATCTGTAGATAAAATTAATTTCACTAGGCTTCGTCATTCGGCATAACTAGGGCGTGTCTGAAAACTCCGAAGGACGCAGATTTTGACGAATTTTCGTTCCAAGCAAGAAAGTTTTCCGCAGGCGTGCCGGGGCACGTCAAGGGAAAGTGACGCAGCAGGGGGCGAAAAGACGGTAAAAGATGCACTTCAGCGAGTTTTGAGACACGCGCCCTAATCTTCATTCATATTATATCGGTCTAGGTCAGGTGAAATTTTACCCTGTAATATGAATCGGAGATTCTAGCATTTACCCGCAAAATCCTCTCTTCCCCATCTAGCAGAGAGAACAAGTCCACCCTTTTTCATTTGGCAACCTGCATGGTTCATATTACCTATTCCACATCTGTAACATTACAGCAAATCATTGACGATATACATAGTATATTCAAACATTCGTTCAAGGACTAAAGTCCCGGGGCGTTATTTCAGAAACGAGGTAAATTTTATGACACTAAAAACCAAAGTCATTTTTATCGTCACCGCCATCTGTATCCTGCTGGCAGCACCGATTGGATACATCTCTCTCTACGTTATTGAGAAACAAGCTACAGAATCGGTAGATAATGAGCTGCAAAGCACCGTTCAAAAAGCTGTAACTGAGGTCGACGGCTGGGCGATGACACAAGCCAAAGTGATTGAAACCGTCGGAAAGGTCATCAATGACACTGTTCCACTCCAAGAAATTAGCATGGAGCACCTTCAGGCATTCCAGTTGCCAAGTAATAAGGAAGATATCGCTACGATTTATTTTGGACTTGAAGATGGTACATATCTAGATGGTGCAGGTTTTCAGCCAGATGCATCCTTCGATGCGCGTCAGCGCCCGTGGTACCTTGCTATCAAGGCTTCTAATCAGCTTACTTTCAGTGATGCTTATGTAACCCAAGCGGGTGTACAGTCTATTTTTATTGGGGTACCCCTGCATGACACAAATGGAAACTTTCAAGGAGCTATCTCAGAAAATATCTCGTTGGATTCAATCAAAGATGAGATTAGCTCGATTAAAACAGAGCACGGCTTCACCTTTTTACTAGATCAAACTGGCGTAGTACTCTCTCACCCTAACCAAGAGCTGCTGAATACGCCGCTTGCCGAGCAGAGTGACTATACAGAAATCGTAGGTAAAATGCTTGCAGAGCCAAGTGGACTATCAGAGTATACATACAACAATGATCGTCAGCTTATCTATTATGAGAAAATTCCAAACACCAATTGGATTGCAGCGACATCCATCTCCAAGGCATCTGCTTTAGCTGAATTCACGAATACGAGACAACTGTTTGTTGCATTTATCGTGATCTTCACTCTCATTTTGGCTGCTCTTGCCTATTTCTTAGCCTTAAAAACGATTAAGCCTTTGATTGCGATGAAAAACAGTGCACAACAATTGGCCGCAGGTGATCTCACCGTGCAGGTTTCCGTTAAAGGAAAAGATGAGATTGCTCAGCTCGGAGCATCCTTCAATGAGATGTCATCTTCACTTCGCAGTCTGATTCAACAGGTCGATCAGTCTGCACAACAAGTGCAATCTTCCTCTCAGACGATGTTTAAGGATGCATCGGGTAGTAATGAAATTGCGGGGCAGATCTCGACCGTTATTGATGAGATTGCCAAAGGTGCAGGCGAACAAGCTGAATCCATTCAAGCCGGAGCTGAGATGGTATCAGGCATCAATAAAGTGATTGATCAAATTACAGACGAGGCACGCCAAGCATCCGAAACCATTCTGGACGTGAATCATGCGATGGAGAGCGGAAACGATGCGATCGCAAGGCAGAATGATCTCTCCCAAGCAGGACATGAATCAACCAATCGAGTGGAAACGTCCAATCAATTGTTATTAAGTAAGCTCGGTGAAATTTCAGTCATTACCGGTAGTATTCAGAACATCGCAGCCCAAACTAATCTATTGGCATTGAATGCCTCCATTGAGGCTGCCCGCGCTGGGGAGCATGGCAAAGGCTTCGCTGTAGTCGCTGGTGAAGTGCGTAAGCTTGCGGAACAATCCTCTCAGTCTGTAGCTGGAATCGATCAGTTATTGAAGGATCTACACGCTGCAGGTCAACAGAGTGCAACCGAACTGGAACAATTCCGCCTGAATAGTGCGGAGCAGTCCGATTCCATGGCAGACACCTCAGCATCCTTTGAGCTTATTCGCCAATCTATTGATGAGATTATTCACAAAATTAACTCGATCACGACAGGTATGAACGAAATCAAATCAGGTGCCGCTCAAGTGTCAGACGTTATGACAGGGCTAGCAGCCGTTGCCGAGGAAAGTGCCGCCTCTACTGAGGAAGCTGCTTCTTCCACAACGGAACAATCCCAATCCATTGGCAACATATCCATTGCAGCCAAAGCTTTGTCTGACCATGCGGATCAATTATTACGTGAGGTTAGCCGTTTCAATACAAAGGTCTAATAATCATCTGCCTATGTTAATTCAACATACCGTTTAGATTCAATGAGCCTTATCATGTGGTCTGTCCGTTTTATAAGCATGGATGACTGCATCAAGAATAACCCCCTTTGGTTGACAAGTTAGTGAAGACATCGCATAAGATGAACTTCATCTTGTTGAACAAAGGGGGTTTCTTGTTATTCTTTGGTGAGGCATCATGTGGGTCTGTGGATATCTATATTTAATCACTGAAAATAACACCAATTCCACTAAAAACTGCTGTCCCTCAACAGGCTGTGGATATTTTGTGCATAAGTTACCCACAGACTGTGTACAGTTACCCACAATTCTGTGGGTAACCTTTCGTATGTTGTGCATATGTTGTGTATTTGTAGGAAAAACTACCGTAAGAATTTACACGGCCTCTAGTAGGGCTGCGGATTGTGGATAGGTTGTGTATACGATTCCATTGGGTTCAGGCATGCGTCTTCAATTCCTGTTCTGTTTTCCAATCAGCAAGTATCCTCGCTGTCTCTTGTGGATGAAAAATTGGAAACTGGTGTCCATAAGGAAGCTCTGCACACTTCAAGGAGGTCGGAAGCTCCTGCGGACGCCCGTATCCGGTATCTGCCCTGCCCCACACGAATAGTGTTCTTATTGCTTCATCATAGGTTGGAACGACAGCTCGATCCGGACGCTGAATCCAGCGAAGAAGATCGGCACTGGCTCCAGCGATCCGAGGGGATCGCAAGCTAATAGAGACTCTCTCGGCATATGCTAGAAGTGCAGTTTCGTCTATCGTAGTGGAGTCTGCACGTTTGAATTGCCTTACTAGGCGCCGCGGGCTCATTCGGGAGAGTTGTTTTTGCAGCATTCTTCTAGGTAGCTTAGACGCTAAGCGTTGAACGGCATCTTCAGAAGCTGTCCACACCGGTTGTAGTACAGCCAATTGAACATCCTTCCGATTATATTCTCGCAGGACTGCTCCAGCTAAGTTTGCCCCAATAGAGTGCCCTACGAGTCTGAATGAACCAGATATCTCATTCAACACCTCCGCAATCGCCTTAACCTGGCCGTTAAAACCTGCTTCATCTTGCACTGCATTTAGAGCTGGAGAACGACCGAATCCTGCAAGATCCACTAGCCAAATTGGATTCCCCGTTAAACGCTGTAACGCCTGCCCCAGAGGTAACATTTCATTTGCACTACTCATTAATCCATGAATGATTACCCATGGCTCGCCTTGACCTTCGTGGACAAGCACCGCTAGATTCCCTTTTCGTGTCCGCACCCAACCCTCAGGTAGAGCTTTGGCTGCAACGATCGGATTAGTTAAACGATAGTCTAGATCAGCAATAATATGGGGTAGTAATGGAACAACATTAGGTATGCTTTGCCCCGTGCGCAGAAATAATTGCTCCGTCTGTTCCACATCAAAATGCCGCTTCGTAATAAACGTGATGGACTCTGGTGGAATACCACTAATGCGTTCCCCACCAGCCTTCATCGCCGCATGAATCACTGGAAGAGGAGCCGACCACCGAGGCGAAGGTACATCCAATGTTGTCGCCATAAGTTGAATAAGTTCCTTCATATTAGGACTGTCTTCCTTTGGCAGTAATACGGGATATGTACCTCCATTGGGTTCTACTTCTCTGGATAGATAAACAATCGTTTGTGCAACCACATCATTAGATATGAGCGGCAACCAGTGAGATGGTCCCCCAGGAATGATCGGCATTCTTCCCTTGCTCATTGCTCGTACAAGCATACCAATGCCACCTGTTTGTTCTGTTTCCCCCGTTGGATATGCACCTACAACTGTACTTGGATTCACAACGGATAGAGGATAGGCACACCGCTCCGCGTGCTGACGAATATACGCGTCTGCTTCGAATTTCATATGTTCATAGGCACTCTCGGTATGCAACATGTTGCTGCTCAAGCTAAGCCAATTCCTTGATGAAGTGAGGGAATTCCCCTCAGTAGAACCCTCTTCCTCTGTATCATTTTTCCCATAAGGACTCATAAAACCAACAACGTGGATTAAATGTTTTAATCCGTGTGCACGATGAATCTCTTCAGCAAGCGCTGCAATTCCCCTGGCCCCATTCATAAAAGTACGCTCTGCTACCGTTCGCTCCAGTGTCACATCCATCGTCCCACCCGCATGAATGATGACATTTGCTCCAGATGCTAGTTTATAATCTTCTGTACTAAGCCCAAGTCCCGAAACGGATAAATCCCCTTGAACAAACGTAATTCGACTAAAGTCCGCTACACCATATGCTTCTAGTGTGGCTTTGGCTTTTACTTTGGATCGCACAAGCAGGATCAGATTCGAGTTTTCATCCATGAGTTGTTTGACTGCCTCCTTACCGATGAATCCAGTGCTGCCCGTAAGGAAGATGGTTGTAGCTTCATGATTGGTTATGCCCATTCCTGTTGTGTATGTACAAGTTTCCATTATCATATATCCGCCTCTCAAGTAGTACTGTTCAGTACTACTTATATTCAAAAAAAGAGCTTCGTTTAACGAAGCATCTGACAAAATGTCCGCACGGATTGCTCGATCACCGACGTATCTCGGGCAGTCTCTGCAAGAACTAGCGAGCCCTCTAGTGCTGCAATAAATAGTGAGGATGCAGAATGAGGTTCAATTCCCTTGCGGAATTCACCCCGATCAAGCCCTTGCTGCAGCAACTTTTCGACCATTGGCTGCATCTCACGGAAGAAGCGTGATATGCTTTCTTTTACCTCCGGCGCACTCGCTGGTGTCTGCATGTAAAGGGTAATAAAGGGGCAGCTCCCCTCATAATTACGTGCTTCAATGCCTGCAGACAACATGGAGATAAACGAATAGATTCGTTCCTCTACTCCTCGCTCGTGCTGACTGAGCAGCAGATATAGCTGCGACTCATACTGTGTGATCCAGTGCTGTACAACCGCTTGCAGCAGTTCCTCCTTGTTTTTGAAATGATAATAGATGTTAGATTTCGATACTCCGCTTGTTCGTACAACCTCATCCATGCTGACATAGCTATAGCCTTGGCGCAAAAACAGCTCTGCGGCAACTTCCACCGCTTTTGTTCGATTCAATGGACTTGAGCTCTTAGATCGGGTAGACTGAGTATTCTGAGTTTTGGGTTGTTGTTCTTTCATGATTAGAACTATATAGTACTAATCAATAAAAAGCAATAAGGATAATAGTGAACCCTATAAATTCGTTAGACCTATCCACATCTAGTCGCTTCTAGTCACAGGATATCCACATGTGGTGGATGAACTGGATAACATGTGCTTAATCGTATGAATCTCATACTTCGATTATCCACATTTCCTAAAGACAATTTGAGTTATTGTCCGTTCTAGATGGACATTCTTCCTATTTGTCCGGCAGATCACAAGAAAAAGCCAACCAGAAACGATATTCTGGCTGGCTTTACTCGCGTTTTGTACATTGTTTTACTTTTTTTCATTTCGTTAACGGGTGTGGATAACCTTTTTCTGTGGATAATATTTAATTTTTAGCGAATTCGTACATGTATTGTCATTAGAATAGCTTCTGTTTACTTTTTCAGACTATCCCAGTTTTGCTGCAAGGCATCAAGCAAGCCGGCTTTATCTGATTTGCCTGCTACATAGGCTTGAATCGTGCTACCATATTCTTGTGGAACCCCTTCAGGGAAACGGTTGAAGTTCCAGCTTAATGTTTTGTTCTCCTGACTGTATTTCATAATGTCTGTAGCCAAATCGCCCAGATCCTCTTCTGATGCTTCAATCGTACTGAATGCTGGGATGAACTTGAACTCTTTCGTCATGTACTGCTTACCCACATCAGAGGTTACGAGCCACTCCAGAAATTGTTTAGCTTCGTCTTTTACTTGCGAATTCTTGTTCACGACCCAGTAGTTCGGCACACCCACAAACAATTTATCATTTGGTTCGTTCGTAATTGGCATCGGCAAGATACCCAGGTTCAGGTTAGGATCAATTCCGTCAATCTGTACTTGCGTCCAGTTCCCTTGTTGCATCATCGCAGCTTCACCGGTAGCAAATAGAGTTACTTGCGTATTGTAGTCCGTAGTCAACGGGTTTTTGTTACTATACTTCAGTGTTAAATCGAGCAAGTTGATCCAATCTGCAAATACTTGGTTGCCCGGGATTTTCTCTGTTCCTTCATTAAGACCTTCAATGAATTTTACTGGATCCGTTTGGTTAGCAAATGCTACGTTCACATTATGATTACCGAGTACCCACCATTCTTGATATCCGTTAGAAAACGGTGTGATTCCTGCCGCTTGTAACTTCTGTGCAGCTTGATCCAATTGCTCCAGTGTCGTTGGAATTTCTGTGATGCCCGCTTGGGCAAACAGATCCTTATTGTAGATGAAGCCGTATCCTTCTAATGCCAGGGGCTGCCCATAGAGCTTGCCGTCTTTCATCATAGGCTCCTTCGCTACTTCCAGCGCATCCTTCGCCCAAGACTCATCAGACAGGTCTTCCAAGTATTCCAGCCAAGTATCTAGCTCACGATATCCACCTACATTGAAAATATCCGGCTGCTCACCTGCGGCGAACTTCGCTTTCAGTGCTGCACCGTAGTCACTACCACCGCCCACGGTTTGAATATCCAATTTGACGCCAGGATGAGCTGATTCATACTCAGCTTTGAGCCGGTTAAGCGCTTCCGCAATTTCCACTTTGAATTGAAAGATTTTAATCGTTTTATCGCCTGTCGCGGCTTCCCCGCTGCCTTGCGGATCCGTATTAATTGGACTACCGCTCTTGTCACCATTACCACAGCCTGCAAGCATAACGGAAAACGCAATGAGCATAAGCAGCGTAAACTTCGTCATTTTTTTCATACATACACTCTCCCTAATGTAGTTTAAATGAATTGTCCCTCGCTTAGCGAGCCTTGTCTTAATCTTTCCCATGCGCTGGAGAAGCGAAGCGATCGCCTTTGATACTCGGTGGCTTCCTTGGCATCCATACATTCAGACCACCGAGGAGCAACAGCGATTGGAAGCGCACCTGATCCCGGAGCGACCTCCCTCGCACAACCGCTTTTGACCTTCTTTTTCCCAGGGTTATGCCCAGGGCTGGCGGGCATATCCCTTACTACCTCCTCCGTGCGAGGCAGGAGCGGAGGGATCAGGATGCGTTGGAGAAGCGCAGCGCTCGCCTTTGATACTCGGTGGCTTCCTTGCATTCATACATTCAGGCCACCGAGGAGCAACAGCGATTGGAAGCGCACCTGATCCCGGAGCGACCTCCCTCGCACAACCGCTTTTGACCTTCTTTTTCCCAGGGTTATGCC
>NZ_JAUSTI010000020.1 GCF_030812775.1 Paenibacillus tundrae | reverse complement strand
GAACTAAAAGAACTAAAAGAACTAAAAGAACTAAAAGAACTAAAAGAACTAAAAGAACTAAAAGAACTAAAAGAACTAAAAGAACTAAAAGAACTAAAAGAACTGCCACCCAGTTAAATAAATCATATATTAAAAGGTGACCCTCTCACCATGGCGATCATCCAACCTACTTACCCGTGAGCTCGTACTTCGCTAATGTTTTCTCCATGGTCAGATAAAATGTATTGGCATTCACGAAGCGGATGTTCTCAGCCGAGAATGGCGCTTGGTCTAATTTTAATGCGTTTATCGAGCTCAGCGTACGATCCAGCACATGATATACCGCTTTGGATGGCAGTGTAACATAATCATTGTTGGTAAACCCTTGCTCAATCAACTTCACAGGAACCAGCCCTTTATCCTCGACTGCACCGAATACAAAGGTATCCTTATTCAGAAACTGTAACTTACCTAGCTTAGGAAGATCATCAAAAGTCCTTGTGGAGATCCGTTTGTTATTTGTGTCGTATACGCTAAGTGTATTTTCCTCTTGAATGAGATAATGGTTTCCGATCGATTGAAACAGCGTGCTGTTAGGTACTGGTGTGGGCAAGGAGCGAGTCCATTTCTTTTTTCCTGTAGGCGAAATGCCTTGTAGCGTTTCCTGCCCCGTCTTTTCGTCGATGAGAGGAACAAGAATCGTACCCCCACTTAGCACATCAAAGTCGTTATGGTATGGGCTGAAGTATTCTTTTGGCCAAGCATAAGAAGTGACTTTTTTATTTCTTGAGATAGAGTAAATTGTTATAACTGTAGCATTCTTCTCATAGCTAGCGGTACCAACATAATCCCCTTGGATGTGTCGAATACTGCCATTGTACAATCTACTAAGGATTTCTTTTCCTTCTGGCGAGTACAGCTTAAGTAGGTTCTGCTCCTTTACAAAATCAATGACTGCATAACGACCATCGCTCAGCACCTCAAAATTCCCACCATCAGGGAAAACCTTTTCCCATCGTGGCTTCATATTGGCATCCAATGCAATCAGCTTGCTACCATGTTTGTTTCCGACTTTAACGTCCTCTACATAATAGGTATTTCCATTGGCATCAATGTTGTATGGATTATATCTGTAAGGTGAGGTGTGAATCCATTTTTGTTTGCCGGTTACGTCGTTGACAGCCATCATCTGATAGGTAGATTTGTTTCCTAATTTATGACGTAACAGCATGTAGGTCGTATTATCCTTTGTAGACACGATAGGCAGGTACTGATCTTCGATAGGTTTATGGGCAAAATCATCTGTAGTTGTATTGGCTGGTACTGTGGTGCTCCAAGTAGGCTTAGGGAATTCTGTGAAGTCTGCGGCCGAAATTGTGCTTGCTAGTGTCATACTCAGTGCGGTGATTAGCATCAGTACTTTAGTACCGAGGGAAAGTCTGTTCATTCCGTCATATCCTCCTATGATTCATCTTCTGTGCGCTTTAAACTAAAAAACTAATATGTAATTATCGCCATTATACTAGGTATTGTAGTATATTTTGTATAATAACGAATAGTAGAACATGCTCCGGGTGTATCCATTTTACGAGAATACGAGAATATAAGTGTGGTATTAAGCAATATCGAGCTAACCTAATAAGGTTCGGGTCACAGTAGATTTTCATATAGAGTGCTTAACAGTTTGAAATGTACATACATACACCTGAGATACAGAGCAACCATGCTGTAGGAGGATAACAATGAGAGTTTGGCTGAAAAGAATGGGATATAGCGTTATCGCTTTGCTGGGTCTTCTTCTTATATTTATCGCTATTAGCTTCACGAATCATCGGATTCAATTAAAACAAGAATCAGCTCTACTTGTACCGCCAGGAACGATGGTCAATGTGAACAATCATCAGATGCACGTTTATACTGAAGGTACGGGATCACGAACACTTGTCTTTATGTCAGGCGGGGGCACATCCGCTCCTGTACTGGATTTCAAAGCTTTATACACTAGATTATCAGATCAATACAAGGTCGCAGTTGTAGAAAAAGCAGGTTATGGCTTCAGTGAAACGGCCAAGGTCTCCCGTGATATTGATACGATGTTAGAAGAGACACGAACCGCCCTGGCTTTGGCAGGACAGCAACCACCATATGTCTTGTTTCCGCATTCGATGTCAGCTATTGAAGCCTTATACTGGGCACAGACGTACCCTGATGAAGTCGAAGCGATCATTGGACTTGATCCTGCGGTTCCAGAGGTGTATGAAGAATACCCACTTCCTTCGCCTGGAATGATGGTACTTACCGGTATGGGAGCACGCCTTGGAATCACCCGCTATTTCCCCGGTATTGTAGATTCATCAGCAGCTATTCAGCAGAAGCATCTCTCGTCGCAAGAAGAGGAGCTCTACCGAGCATTATTCTACAAGAGTACGCAGACGTCGAACATGAACGACGAGGTGAAGATGATTAGAGATAACGCGGCCAAGGTTCTGGAACACGGTGTTCCAGATGTACCGATGTATTTCTTTGGTTCGAGCGGAGAGGAAGTGCCGATGAAGAACTGGCAGGCTGTTCTGAAGAACTACATAGCTTCTGTGAAAAATGGCGAAATTCTAATCTTACCTGGTGGACATTATATTCATAACGAAGCACCGAACCGCATTGCGGAGGAAAGCAAACGATTCATCGAGCAATTATAGTAGGGCGCGGCTGAGCGGTCTTATGAGGTTAGACGAAGAAACCACCTGAGGAGGTGGTTATTTTTGTATGCATTTTGCGTAGTGCTTCAAACTACTCTATAATAGTAGGCTAAACTAAACTGCGTGAGGAGGAAACCATGGACTTTATTAGAAATCAACTAGAAGAATTGGGCATGAGTGAACCATCCATCGGGTATCTTTCAAACATCATCATGATTATTTTTATTGCGATGATCTCAGTAGTAGCGAATTATATTGCCAAAAAAATCGTACTGAAGACGATCAATCATATCGTCAATAGTAACCGTTACAGATGGGGCAACATCATTGTCGAGAAAAAATTATTCCACAAGCTGTCGCATCTCGTGCCAGCCATTATCATCTATTACTCTGCTTACATCTTTCCATCCTACCAAGCCTTAGTAGAGAAGGCTGCAATGACATATATGATTGTTGTCATGATCACCGTGTTCAACACGTTACTCAATGTATTTGATGAGATATATCGTTCGTATGAAGTGTCGAAGATTAGACCGATTAAGGGATATATTCAGGTCGCGAAGATTGTCCTATTTATTATAGGAGGCATTATTGTCATCTCGAACCTGATCGGCCAGAATCCGTTGATCATTCTTAGTGGACTTGGTGCATTGTCGGCGGTACTGATGCTGGTGTTCAAGGACTCTATTCTTGGTCTAGTCGCGGGTGTGCAATTATCATCCAATGATATGGTACGCGTAGGCGATTGGATTGAAATGCCGAAATATAATGCAGACGGTGACGTCATCGACATTACGCTGAATACCGTGAAGGTTCGGAATTTTGATAAAACCATTACGATGATCCCCAGCTATGCTCTAATCTCTGACTCGTTCCGAAACTGGAGAGGTATGCAGGTCTCTGGGGGTAGAAGAATTAAGCGAAGCATCTATATTGATATTAGCAGTATCCGATTTTGTACGGAGGAGATGGTAGCTGAATTTGAGAAAATTCACTATTTAACCGATTATGTAACCACCAAGCTAGAGGAGATCGAAGCCTACAACGTTGAGCATCAGGTAAACCGTGAGAGCAATGTGAACGGTAGACAGCTCACCAATGTGGGTGTCTTTAGGGAATATATCCATCAATACCTACGGAATCATCCCAAAATCAATCAGGATATGACGATGATTGTAAGACAATTAGCACCGGAAGATCGCGGACTTCCTCTTGAAATTTACGCGTTCAGCAATGATATCAATTGGAGTGTATATGAATCCGTGCAGGCTGATATCTTTGATCATATCTTTGCGGTTGCGCAAACCTTTGGACTTCGTGCGTTCCAGAATCCAACAGGTCATGATATTGTGCAATTGAAAGAAAAAAGAGAATATGTGCGAGAGTATTAAGAGTTGTTTTGTATATGTGAAGGGTCACTACAATAGTGGCTCTTTTTTACATATATTATAAGAGAGATGCATTTTCCCCCAGTTAGATTTGGCAATCATATTAAACGATTATGTTCATAGTAATTTGATAATACCTATAGCTACTTCAATTAAGAACTATACATATACAAAAAAGTCTATTTATATCAAATATAGTTACATATAAACCCACTTTAATAAGTTATAGAATAGATGTATGAATCAGTTTCATAATACCTTACTCCTTTTTCAGTGATTATGAAATGGATTCTCTTACGAAAAAAATTAAAAAAATATATGATTTATTTTTTGAAGATGAATCGGCAGGATAAGGCAGTATAACGGAGTATCTGACCATAAAATGGAGTAAAGTTTATACAGTTTTTTCTGTATGTACGTAATGAACAAGTTTTAATGTTTGAAATCGATTTCTAAATTTGTTATCCTAACGTGGTTGCTAAGTGACTGTCGCTTTATGTCTAATGTTGTCTACATTTCTGCAGAATGTAATGCTGGTGTCTAACACAACACGATGATTACAGAGGGGGAAACTTAACATGAGAAAAGTGAGAAAATGGATGTTGTTTACAAGTTTAGCTGCGATATTTGTACTTGCTGCGTGTTCTTCTAATGCAGCGACTGGTGAGAACAAACCTAGCGTAGGTAAACAGGTTAACTATAAAATTACAGGATCTGATCCCGGTTCAGGTCTTATGAGACTTACAGCCCAAGCGATGGAAGATTATGATCTTTCAAACTGGACATTAATGGAAAGTTCAGCGGCAGGCATGACAGCCCAACTGGATCGAGCTTACAAGAATAAAGAGCCAATCGTTTTTGTCGCGTGGTCTCCGCACTGGATGTTTAATACGTATGATCTAAAATATTTGGATGACCCGAAGCTGACATACGGGGAACCGGAAGAGATTCATACGATCGCCCGCCTTGGTTTGAAGAAGGATCATCCGGTGGCCTATGAATTCCTGGATCGTTTCAATTGGACATCTGATGACATGGGTGAAGTAATGGTCGATATTCAGGATGGAATGGAGCCGGAAGAAGCAGCAGCCAAATGGGTCAATGGTCATGAAGGGAAAGTGCAGGAATGGATTGAAGGTCTCACACCCGTAAAAGGAGACTCTTTCATACTTAGTTATGTTGCGTGGGATTCCGAGCTTGCTAGTACCAACGTGGTTCGATATGTGCTCGAAGAGAAGCTGGGATACAGAGCCAAGGCGTTGCAAGTAGAGATCGGACCGATGTGGCTCGGCGTTGCCAACGGAGATGTAGATGCTATTGTAGCTGCATGGCTGCCAGTGACGCATTCAGATTATTGGGAGCAATATGGTGAAAGATTGGATGATCTGGGAGCAAATATGGTGAATGTAAAATCCGGACTAGCTGTACCTTCTTATATGGAAGATGTAAACTCAATTGAGGATTTGCAGTTATAATTGTGTAATCTGTTATCAAATTTAGTTTAATAGCTTACTTCCTTAGAATTTTGATATGCAATGCGAACTACTACGGCCACCTTAATGGTGGTCGTTTTTACGTTTTTTTGTTAAAAGAGAACTCGACACATCGAAAAGATGGCTTCATAAATTAAACTTCCCCATTCTGTAAAATGTATTTTTTGTCCACTTTCTCAATTAATCTGCATTTTACTTAGACGTAATCACATGCAAACACTAGAGCAGTAGAGTTGAGGTATAGACATCTAGACAACGCACAGCGTATTTATCAGCCTGTAATAGGCCGTTTGATCATTGAGCTGGCGCCGCTTCATGATCAGGGCAACACCAATCCAAGCAAAGGTGGTATTTACATTGTTCAAGAGACTAAGCCTGGCACTTGCATTTGTCACTCTCTTTTCATGGACGTTAACTAGTGTGTCCTCCGCGTACAGCAGCTCGAATTGGATGGGATCGCTTCCTTCCAGCACTTCACTAGCTTCTCTTTCCATTCCGGGAACACATGACAGCGGTGCTCTATATGAGCCCATCAATGGAACGGCAAAGACACAGGATCTGACAATTGCGCAGCAATTAAATATTGGGGTTCGCTACCTCGACGTGCGTACGAGACATTACGGGAATGCGTTCACCATCCACCATGGGGCAGTCTATCAAAACCAGAACTTTGATGATGTATTAAATGCGGTCATCGGCTTCCTGAACAGTAATCCATCTGAGACCATTATTATGAGTGTAAAAGAAGAACATACCCCAGCGAATAATACACGCAGTTACGAAGAAACATTTAAATCCTATGTCGCCAAAAACCCGGACAAATGGCTGCTAACCGACCACATCCCTACCCTTGGTGAAGCCAAAGGAAAGATTGTATTACTTCGTAGATTTGATATGAGTCAAACTCCATACGGCATTAATGCTACTGCATGGCAGGAGAACACAACCTTCAACATCCAGAATGCAGCCAAAATGAAGATCCAAGATTACTTTAAAGTATCCGATAAGAGCAAGAAGTGGACGGATGTTCAGAACATGTACAATGAAGCCAAAACTCAAAATCCTTCCTGGTTGTACCTGAATTTCACAAGTGGGTATGACCCAGGCTGGTTCGGAATCCCTAACATTCGCTCGATCAAGGACGATCTGAATCCTAAAGTAAACTCTTTCTTTACGACGAATACCAAAGGACGTTTTGGTGTATCTGTAATGGATTTCATTGACGAGGGCACAGCTGCTAAGATCATCTCCACTAATTTTTAATCGAAGATAGAACTTCCAAAGAAGACGTTGGTCCCTGTGACTGGCGTTTCTTTGGTTTTTGTTGAGAAATGGATAATGAATTATTACATTGCAGACCTCAGTGTATTTAACCTTCAAGAGAGTGAGTAGTATGCAAACTTAGATGTAGTAAGAAGTAGGTGTGTCTATTATGTGTGATCAGGACGGATAGCTTAACGGCGAATTGATTCAAGCAGGTATGAGGGGTTAAGATAAACCGAGAGGGGATATCCCTTTTTTCTCCAAAACACATAAATAATATCGAACAAAGGAGCGTTCTCATATGAAACATTCAATCCCACAATATACATTAAATGATGGCTTGCAAGTGCCTGCGATCGGGTTCGGTACGTATAGTCTAAAAGGAGAAGAAGGCGTCAAATCAATCGTGTCTGCCATGGATGTAGGTTATCGGTTGATAGATACAGCGTACAATTATGAGAATGAGGCAACGGTTGGAAAAGCAATCAAGCAGAGCTCCATTCCTAGAGAGGAACTGTTGATTTCCTCGAAGCTACCAGGACGCTATCACGCGTATGACAAAGCATTAGTAGCTATCCAAGAATCGCTCTACAGAGCAGACTTAGATTATTATGACCTCTACTTAATCCACTGGCCTAATCCGAAGAAGGATGTGTATGTGGAGGCTTGGCAAGCTCTAATTGAAGCGAAGAAACGCGGATATATCCGCTCCATTGGCGTAAGTAACTTCCTGCCTGAGCATAATGAACGGCTGATCAAAGAGACTGGCGTGGCACCAAGTCTGAACCAGATTGAGCTTCATCCATTCTTCGATCAAGTGGGTCAGCGGGAGCAGGATGCGAAGCATGGCATTGTAAATGAATCATGGAGCCCCATTGGACGTGGCAATGATGCCGTACAGGATATCGTAAAGGACGACAAAATTCTCCGCATTGCTGAAGCGTATGGCAAAACGCCAACCCAAATCATTCTGCGCTGGCATATCCAGCTCGGTTCTATTCCAATTCCTAAGGCAAGCTCGCTCCAGCACCAGCAAGAGAACATCGATATTTTCGACTTCGAGCTGAATGCAGAGGAGATGAAAGTCATCTCTTCCTTTAGCCGACCAGATGGAAGACTGTGGGATCAAGACCCGAGTGAATACGAGGAGTTTTAAAGGTTGCATAGTAAATAGTTGCATATTTATCCTTTAGTGAATGTAAGTGTGATGATCAACAAAAAAAGTGCTCCTGTCTTCAACGAGACTAGGAGCACTTTTGCGATAAAAGAGTACACGTAACATACCAACGTTATTATGCCTTCGGAATACGGAAAGTAAGTATTTCATATGGTCTGATATCGAAGGAGATATGGCTCTTGTCTACGGCACATTCGGCTTCAACATTCTCCAATAGATCACATGCATATGCCGTTGAACTAGAACCTTCAGGCAACTGCAGAGCAGCCCGAGTGCGGCGCCCATGTGCTTCATAGACCCGGATGATGATATCATCGTTGTCTTCGGCTTTTTTGATAACCTCTAACACGACATTGTCCTGATCGACGGATGCAAGCGACCAGACCCCTGGCATGCTGCCAGTTTGCGATCCGATTTCATGAGCGACTAGTGGACGATTAACATCATACGCCGCTTGGATGACACGTCCCTCGCGGAAATCCCCTTTGTGCGGATAAAGGGAGTACGTGAATTCATGCAGCTCTTTGTCAGCATTCTCATTCGGGTACGTTGCACTCTTAATGAGCGACAATCGCATCACCGAATTATGGATGTCATATCCGTACTTACAGTCATTCAACAATGCGACACCATATCCATTTTCCGCAAGATCCGCCCATTTCTGTCCGCAGACCTCGAACCTAGCCTGATCCCAGCTTGTATTCCGGTGGGTTGCACGCTCTACGTTACCGTATTGAATCTCGTAGACGGCCTTCTCACTCCAGATATCCAGCGGGAAAGCGGTTTTCAAGAGTAAATGCTCCTGCTTCCAATCTACCAACGTACGGAAATCAATTCGGCGTGTATGCGCATAGAAAATGATTCTCTGATCAATGATGGAATCGAGGAATTGCCTTTTGACTTGGAGCACAGAACGCACCGGCCCGCTTTCCACCCATTCAAGCGCCTGTAGATCACTAACTTCCCACATGTGCTCTTCATAATATTCGTCAATGTTCCACGCTTCGTATTCGGCAGGACGATCTTCAAATACTTGTAGCACATTGCCACGTTTGCCAGACTGGAGCAGCTCGCGCCCCTCTAATTTGTCCCAAATGGATAAGAACTCGGCACTTTCATTCAGTTGAACATCGTACCACGGTGTCTGAATGCGTTGCTGACCAGCTTCCCATTGTGCAACCGATATGCCTACATTTTGCTCGGTAGATACATCAGGCAGGATGCGGAAGCTTTTGTATCCAGAAGCTGGTACGTTCTCCGCAAGGAATACAAGTCCACCCTCCGGTGTACGTTGACTTGGTAAGGGACGATCACCGTCATAGACTGTTACTTTTTTCGTAAAGCCAGGCAGCTCCACGACATCGGTCCGTTCGAAGCCGGTGGTGTTAAACACAACGATGGTATCTCCATCCGACTGAATGCTGCTTACAATTCCGCTTAGCGCACTGTTTTTTAGTTCATCCGTAACGTGAATGACCTCTTCATATTGTTCTTTCGAATCAATATACACCTGCTCAATCGCACTTCCAGGCAGAATATCGTGGAATTGATTCAGCATGGTAAGCTTCCATGCGTGCTCTAGAGCATCCGTTGGGTAGGTGGCTTGTGCATCTACCTGCTGACGAATAACAGAGAATAGCTCGGCATCGGCCAGCGCAAATTCGCTATGGCGGTTGTACCGTTTGTTGCGAGCCATAGAAGTATACGTTCCGCGGTGGTACTCCAGATACAGCTCACCTGACCAGCGAGGAACGGAACGAACATCGGTCAGATTCTGCTCCAGCTTTTCAAAGAACTCACGGACAAATGTACGTTTCACCGTAGGCATGCCAGGCAATCTTTTCTCAAGACGTCTACCCTGCTCCAGCATTTCCTCTGTCGGGCCACCGCCTCCATCGCCAAATCCGTAGCACTGCAATACATCGGTATTGATGTTTTTGTTCTGATATCGCTGCCATGTTCCCTTGATCTGAGATGCATTGAACCGTCCATTGTAGGTTGTCTCGAACCTGCGCTGTCTGAATTCGGGATGCTTGTCGTAGTCTGTTGCCGTGATGAAATGCGTCAACACCTCAGAGCCGTCAATACCTCGCCAGTACATCGTGTCGTTCGGAATTTGGTTCGTGTCATTCCAGGCGATTTTGGTCGTCATAAAATAATCGATGCCACTCTTGCGCATAATCTGTGGCATGGCTGCACTGTAACCAAACACATCGGGTAACCACAATACCCGGTTTTCCACGCCGAATTCTTCCTTAAAGAAACGTTTGCCATAGATAATCTGACGAATCATCGATTCACCAGAGATCAGGTTACAATCGGCTTCCAGCCACATCGAGCCTTCCGCTTCCCAGCGGCCTTCAGCTACTTTTTCTTTGATTTTGGCATAGAGTGCTGGATAATCAGCCTTCAGGTACGCGTACAACTGAGGCTGCGAAGACATGAACGTATATTCTGGGAACTTGTCCATCAGATAGAGCACACTCGCGAAGCTCCGGATGACCTTCTCCCGGGTCTGATCTAGCGTCCATAACCACGCCACATCGATATGGGTGTGACCGATACAGTGGACTGTAGGGATGTGATCTCCCGCAGGTCGGGCATCACTGTAGACATGATTTTGTAAATATTGACGGGCTTCCAGCACCGACGCATGAAAATCAGCACTGTTCTCCTGGCGGAGATCCAGTAGATTAACCGCCTGATTCAGATGTTCAATCAGCTTGAGTCGTTCCAGATCATCGTCACGTAATAGGTCGGCGGCTTCAAGCGCCGCTCTGAGATCATAATATAAGTCAGATACAGGCTGATGATGTTCAGCTATATATACATTTAAGAATACATCCGCTGCCGAAGTGCTACAGTACGCATATAAAGCGAGTTCGAACTCTTCACCCTTAACTGCAGCCGGAGTGAGATCAATTTCGGTGTGGTTGACGTCAAGTCCGCAGATCAATTCCCCATTCAGGAATGCAAAGAATTGAGGGTTATCATAGTTCCACACGTCGTCAGCGCCCGTTACGATGGCGCAAACGACTCTTTTTCCTTCCATATGGTCAGGTATACGAATACGGGTCTTGAAGCAACTGTGTACATCCTTGCCACCCCAGCCGTCTCCCTTGCGGAAGACATTCCAGGAGGTTGGGTCTTCATGCACCAGTTCCCATGAATGATAACCACTTTCTTTATGGTAAAGCTCAGGTATATCTGTTTTTGAAGTCAGTCGTGCACGTTCCAAGTGTTTAACAATGGTATGGATCCGAGTATACAAGGAATTCATTTTCATGTTTGTTTCCCACCTTGGTTTGAAGTAAGTACAAGCTGTATTCGTTAATGGAGCTAGATTGTTGGAAGCGCTAACATATTAACTTTATCATACCAAAAGAGAAATGGGGGAAACTATGTATTGTATGCTGAAAACAACGTTTTTTATTGCATTTCATGCTAAAATAAATTCAACAAACTCGGGATAGGGGGCATGTCCATGAGACCATCCGTTTTGGCATACGAGCAGGGATATGCAATCCATGTTAACCAGCCTGGAGATGCATTGTTCTATCACTTGGATTACGACGAACGATCCCATGATCTGAATATGGAGTTTCAGCATTTCCATGATTTCTATGAAATCTGTATTCTTCTAGATCGCACGGCTGCGCACATCATTGAAGGCAGTTTGTATGAGATTCAACCTTATGATATCGTTCTGCTGCGACCTTCCTTACTGCACAAGACACAATATCCGAAGGGAATCCCGCCGAAACGATTGATGATCACCTTTGCCATGCCACGCAATGCACTTGGTATTGAGAGCGATTACAACGAACTGTTTTCAATTTTTGATGAACCCATCCCGATATTCCGATTTACAGAAGAACAGCGCAAGGAAGTCCTTGCGCCCATTAACGAAATTTTTTCCATATATAAGCAGCCCTCAGTGCTTCAGTCTGTTGTGATTCATCATCGATTTGTTGAGTTTTTGTGTGCAATTCATCGGTACTCGGCAGAGAATGGATATGTGCGTGAAGAGACAGGATCATTGATGTCCCGACGCGTGTATGCCATTGCATCTTATATTCACAGTCATTATCAGCAGGATTTATCTTTGGATGAAGTATCCAGGCGCTTTTATGTAAGTGCCCATCACTTGTCTCGCCAATTCAATAAGGTTACCGGCTTCACCTTCACGGAGTATGTGCAGATGACCCGTATTCGCAATGTCCAGCAAATGCTGCTGAATTCGAGTGAGAAAATTACAGATATTGCTGCACAGTGTGGATTCACAAGCTTCTCCCAGTTCAATCGCATCTTCAACAAGCAGAACGGAATGTCACCAAGTGCATATCGCCGAAGAAGACATTCACAGAGCGAGCGTGACGTGATTCTTGTGGGTGAGAGACCCGAGCCTCTTGGATCCCTAGAGTGAGAGAGGCGAGGGGCGTGATGGGCAGACCTAAAATACGACGTAACTTGTTACTTTTCTGGATAGAAGCTTTTTATAAAAGAAGAATAGAGAAGAGCAATGGTGGAGTGTCGGATCCATATATTTAAGATTCAGCTAGCGATAATCCCCCATCACTCATCCGGTATACTTTATCGCAATATTCAAGCATGCGCTCATCATGGGTAACCATAATGGCTGCTTTTTGGCGCGACTTAACTTCTTGTGCGATTAGACTGACCACTTCATGAGCTCGTTTAGTATCTAAGCTTGCGGTTGGCTCATCTGCCAAAATGATGTTCGGGTTATTCATTAAAGCTCGAGCTATTGCTGTCCGTTGCTTCTCACCGCCTGAAAGCTTATCCGGAAAGCTTTTTAATTTCGACCCCAGACCCAGCTCATTCAGCAGCTTAGTGGCAAACTCCCGATCTTCCCTTTTTATCTTTCCCGACATCCTCTTTACGATTAGCAATTGATCAAGAACATTTAAATAGGGAACTAAATTTGATGATTGCATAATAAATCCAATTTCTTGCAACCTTATATTAGATAGCTCTTTCTCAGTTTGAGTAGAGATATTATTTCCATTCAGTCTAACATTTCCTTCGGAGGCTTTTAGCAGCGCTCCAGCAATGGATAAGAACGTACTTTTACCAGAACCAGACGGTCCAACTACGGCGACAAACTCACCCGGTTCTACTGATATGGATACATGATCGAGTGCCGTGATGCGATTGCTTCCTTCGGCATAATACATTGTGACTTCATTCATTTGCAATCCTTTAATCATATTATTCAACCCTCCCGAGCGCCTTGAGTGGATCAACTTTTGTGATTGAGCGAACGGACACCAGCGAACTCAACATAGCGATAATTAACAAAATAACAGAATACGTGACAACAAGACTTGTCTCCAGCTTGAACGGCATCCCTTTTGGCATGATGGCTGCTGTTCCATAAGTCAGTAAGATTCCAACAACAATGCTAGTCAGTGAAAGTACAAACACTTGCGTGATAATGGCTTTGCCCAAAAATCGGTTACTCGCGCCTATAGCTTTCATAATGCCGAACTGATTGGTCTTTTGCATCGTAATTACGTAAAAGAATACACCAAGCACAAATGCGGAGATGGCGAGTAGAAATGCAAGCATCATTAAAATAGTACCGTTTTCTTCTTTGTACCCTGGCATACCTTGAACGGCTGCTGCTCGGGTAACCGTATCCGTACTTGATAGCTTGCTGTTAATTACGGTTGGATCAATATCCTTGCCTTGTAACATTATCGCATTAACCGGTCCGGCAATTCCTTTATCAGAACCTGGAGCCGCGAAGGCTATCTTCCGCCATTCAGTCATTGGTGTAAATACGGAGGCAACGTGGTTATACGTCTGATTCTCCACAAATCCAATAATGGTCAATGATTCAGTCGTTCCATCTAATTGAAAAGTATCACCAAGGTTATAGCCCTCATCCTTCATAGTCGAATTCACCACGACACCTGTAGGATTCTTGGAAGACAGGCTTTCACCTTCTACAATATGTGGTTCTAAGAAGCTTCCTGGATTAATTCCTATAATCGCGATATCCAACTTATCTTCATTCTTCGTACTTTTTTCCTTCAGAGCTGTCGACATAGTCGTTCCCATGGGTGCGGCAGCATCCACATTAGGTAGTTGTTCCACCTCCGCCACTAACTGATCTGACAGTAGCGATTTGCTCATTGAAGACTGAGACCCTTCTTCAAAGACGACATAATCAGATTTCATAGTCTTAAATGTGGACGCAGCTAGCGTAGATAAGCCATTCCCCAGACCGGATAAAATGAATACCAACCAAGCGATTAGTACGAAAATGATGATAATCATCAAAAATTTCATTTTACTATGCATTAATTCCTTCATAGCTAAAAACATGCTTTGTTCAACTCCCTCTCTTTTTTTGACACATGTGTCATATTTGATGCATTGCCGCGGGGTCTATATCATTAAACGATATAAATGACACTTGTGTCAAATTTAATCCAAGAACAAAGTTAGCTCTTGGCTCCTCCAATCCACATTTGAAATAACAGCTTCCCCCAATCAGGCGTAGGGATATTCAGCATATTAGGCGTGTTAATCAAGTTGAAAAACACCCCAATAAGTACAGGTAGAGGAATATCCTTCCGCAGTAAATTATCCTGTTGAGCGGCTTCAAACAAGCGTGATAACTGAATTTTGAGAGTCATATGTGCCTCTTCAATAAATTTGAGATCTCTTGCTGCTGCCGAAGAATTATTCGCATTAATTTTACTGGAGTCCCCCAGAAGTTGATGAAGTGTGGATTCCTCTGCATAAATGAGGAGCAACTGCTCCAGAGCTTTCATTGGATCAGTCTCATCAATGGCTAATGATTTTTCTAATACGGTTGCAATTGATCGCTTCATACAAGCTGCGACGATCTCTTCTTTATTCGCATAATATTGATATATCGTGCTCCGGGCTCCAGACAGATGCTGTGAGAGCAGCTTGAGATGAAAACCGTCGTAGCCATGCTCAAGTATTAATTTTTTCGTTGTGTCCAGTAGCTCTGTCTCAGTAAATGATTGTTTTCTTCCCATTAAATCTCTTCCTTCTAATCATTAGAATATATGTTGATTTTAGGTGATCGATGAGTATTGTAAATGTTAAGGAGTGCTGTGATACTCTTGCTTATTGTGATCAGTTTAGCATATGTTCAATAGGCATAATACAACTCTTTAAGAGTCGAATGTGATGAAGTGCACTGAACCGAACCGTCATGTATCTCAAAATGAATGGAAAATTGCACACGATACGTGTGAAGAAGCAAGGAGAGTTCATATGGGAGATATTCATAAAGTGGCTGAATCGGATTACATTATTAAAGATATTGTTGGAAAGTTCCCGTGCAGGGTGCTGTGGAGTGAGGGCCGTCCATGTCTGGAGTATCAGAGGGAAGAGGATGTGGCATTCATAACCGAATACGTTCGCACAGTATACAGTGTTGAGCTATTAGATGTCTTTTTCACAGCGGTGGAGTGCCTTCCGGTTGAACTGTAGTTCGTTAAGGATTTGTGGAGTGTGAGAAAAGGATGAACACTTGATTTTTTGTGTGTTTATACAAGAATATAAGGCGACACTATACGTGCTCGTCTTTTCTTATATTACGTTGTTATCGTACGGATGTGGATCGGAGTCACTCCACTTGCAATCGTGAAATGTGAAACCTCAAACCTCATATTCATGTATTATAGTTACATATGAACTTATCGGAGGAGGAACAAATTATGGGAATCTTGTCGAGGTTTAGGGACGTGATGAAGGCAAATATGAATAGCTTGTTAAGCCGATCCGAAGATCCGGAGAGAACGGTGAATGAGATTATGCGTAGCTTGAGCCGTGATCTAGGGCAGGTAAAAGCGGAGACAACCGCTATACTCTCGGATGAGAGCAGAGCGAAGCGGGCTTTGGATGAATCGAGTACGGAACTACGTAAGCTTCAGCGATATGCCGAGAAATCCGCAGAATCTGGAGATGAGGATAAGGCACTCCAATTCCTGCAGAAAAAGGCGAAGCAGGCCGAGAAGCACAACGAATTACAAGCTGCCTATGATCGAGCTGCTGCCAAAGCCAAAGTAATGAAGCATATGCAGGATAAACTGATTACGGATATGGCAACGATGGAAGCCAGATATACTGAGTTGAAAAGTAAAATGGCAGATGTCAAGGCCAAACAACAGGCTAATGAGCAGAATGCATCGGCGGGTAGAGCAAACGATGCACTCCGTGCAATGGAAGACAAGGCTAACCAAGCGCTGAATGAAGCAGAGGCACTGGCGGAGCTTCGGGCAGGTGCACAGGAAGATGACTTGGATGAATTGATTGCCCAATTGGAGAAGGACATGAATGCCGAAACGGGTAATGAAGAGAAGAAGGTGCCAACGGCAGAGGAAGAACTTGCAGTCATCCAACAGCAATTGAACGATAAGTGAATCTATCTATAGTTTCGACTAAACTTTTTTACACGAGAACGGAGAGGACAGAAATAGGATGAAGAAGCGGAGCGCTCGCCTTTATCACCGGATTTTTCCCTTTAGAGAAGGGAATCAAAAAAATCTGGGGATAACAGCGATCGGAGGGCTATTCTGTCATCGTAGTGGCAAGTGTAAACATTTTATAGTTGAACCTATATAGATGTAACGAATACATTTTTAAGACATTGAGGTGAGCAGATGCCGGTTATTGAATACAGATGTCCGAACTGTGGTAGTGGGATGAACTTTGATGGGAACACAGGAATGTTATCTTGCCCTAGTTGTGGGCGACAGGACAATATTGAGCAGATTCCAGACCCACTCAAGAAACAGGTGTTTAAGGAGAACGAAATCAAGTCATACCACTGTACCAGTTGCGGGGCTGACCTTGTGACAGATGCTGATACGAGTGCAACGACCTGTAGCTTCTGCGGAGCTGCGGTTGTCTTAAGTGACCGATTGAGCGGAGAGCTAGCTCCAGCGATGGTGATCCCTTTTGCTATTACGAAGGAGACTGCGAAGGAAGCATTCAAAAAGTGGTGCAAAAACGGCCTGCTTACGCCAAGTGGCTTCATGACGGCTGATCGAATTAAAGAAATAACCGGGATCTACGTGCCCTTCTGGTTATATGAGTTACATAACAGAATTGAAGTTCATGGTCGTGCCACCAAGGTGAGAAGCTATACACAGGGTGATTATCACTATACCGAAACCCAGCATTATGAGATATACCGGAAAATTCGGCTGAACTATGTGAACCTACCCATTGACGCATCCAAGAAAATGGATGATAAACTGATGGATAAGCTGGAGCCTTTTCCCTACAACCAGTTGAAGGATTTCAAAACGCCGTATCTGGCGGGTTATATTGCGGAAAAATATAGCTATACCGATGAAGAGCTCTATCCCCGAGCTAAGGAAAAAACGCGACCTTATATCGAATCTTACATCGCATCTACCGTGTCAGGGTACACCAGTGTGAGTTATACGGATAAACAGATTGATACCACACTGAAAAATGCAGATTACGTCTTGCTCCCCGTATGGATGGTGTACTATGACTTTAATCGCACGGAATACACGTTTGCCATGAATGGTCAGACAGGTAAGGTCGTGGGTAGACCTCCCATCAGCAAAGCAAAAGTTGCGGGATGGTTCGCGGGCGTGTCGGCCGTATCATTTCTCTCCATTAAGGTTGTGGCATGGATGATG
Organism: Paenibacillus tundrae; assembly: GCF_030812775.1. Taxonomy (GTDB): domain Bacteria; phylum Bacillota; class Bacilli; order Paenibacillales; family Paenibacillaceae; genus Paenibacillus; species Paenibacillus tundrae_A. Next base: position 76,029 of record NZ_JAUSTI010000020.1, on the reverse strand, counting down.
GGAGGTGGCTTCCTATGAAAAAGGGAACGTACATTACGTTAATGACGGCCTTTATTTTCATTGTAATGTGTGTAGTATCTCCGTGGATTCCAGCGCAAAGCGCGGCAGCGGCAACGAAAGAATTGATTCTTGATGAAGCGGGCTTGCTAAGCTCGCAAGAAGTTGAGGAGTTAAATGCCCTGGCCAATAAGTACAGTGCGGAGCGTGAGACAGACCTCATCGTTATTACGACGAATAATGAGGAGCAGATCACGGATGAATTGTTCACAGAGAACTACTATGATGAGCAGGCACCTGGTTATGATAAACCCCATGGTAACGCGGTTATTTTGACTTTGGATATGTACAATCGTACGGTGTATGTGGGTGGTTTCTACAAAGGGGAAGACTACGTTACCAATAGCAGAGCTGAAGAGATTACGGCTCAGATTGCTCCTTACCTATCCGACGGTAACTACAGCCAAGCCTTTGAGAAGTATCTTACGATGGCGTATGAGTATCTAGGTGACAAACCACTGGATGAAGATTCAGGTACAGGGTCTACGTATCCAGGCTCGAATTCCGGCTCAAACTCAGGAACGAGTTCAGGGAACTATCCTAGTGGAGGTTCAAACGCGAACCCTGAAAATATTTTGTTCAATACATGGTTTCAGCTCGCGGTCTCTGTGGTTATTGGTGGGATCGTGGTAGGCATTATGGCATATAATTCGGGCGGACGCGTAACCGTCAATCGTGCAACGTATGAGGATTCGGGCGCTTCCAGTGTGGTAGATCGCGGAGATCGGTATATTCGAACAACAGTAACCAAAACCAAGATCGAGAGAAATAACAATAATGGTGGAGGCGGAGGCGGCGGTGGTACCACACGCGGGGGACATTCCCATAGTGGTAGCAGCCGATCATTCTAATTTAGCCAATCACTACAATATAGCGTAGGACTTGGTGCTCGTGAGTTGATGCAGCATGCGTACTATAGAAGGGACGGGATTGAGTATGAGTTTTTTCAGAAATCAATTTTCGAATGTAGTGGAATGGGAAGAGTTCAGAGATGATATGATTTTTTGGAAGTGGAGCAATCGGGAGATCAAGAAAGGTAGTAAGCTGATTATTCGTGCGGGTCAGGACGCGATTTTCCTGAATAACGGCAAAGTGGAAGGGATCTTTGAGGATGAAGGCTCATTCAACATTGATTCCGAGATTATTCCGTTTCTGTCGACGCTGAAAGGCTTCAAGTTTGGTTTCAACAGTGGTATGCGCGTTGAAGTGTTGTTTGTGAATACGAAGGAATTTACGGTGAGATGGGGAACCCAGAGTCCGGTATTAATTCCGACACCGCAGCTTCCGGGAGGGATGCCGATTCGTGCGAACGGTACATTTAACTTCAAAGTAAGTGACTACGTCACGCTAATTGATAAGATTGCAGGCATTAAGCAAAGCTACTTGGTCGATGATGTCAAAATTCGAATTACCTCTGTGCTCGATCAGTTGCTGATGAAGTGGATTAGCCGTGAAGGAAAAGATATGTTCAACCTGCAGGCGAATGCAACAGATATAGCCAAAGGGATTCAGGAAGATCTGGATATGCAGATGATGGATATCGGGATTGGCATTACCGGTTTCCAAGTGATGAGCTTCAACTATCCGCAAGAAATTCAGGATATGATTACAAAGACGGCTTCACATGAGATGATCGGCAATCTGCAAAAGTACCAACAGGTGAGCATGACCGACGGCATCTCCTCAGGTAAGGTGCAAGGCGGCGGCGCGGCTTCGGATATGGCAGGTATGATGATGGGCATGAACATGGCGAATGAAATGATGAAGAACATGAATCAGAATCAGAATCAGAACTCAGGCCAAAACCAGAATCAGAACAATCAGGGTCAGAGCCAAAATCAAGGTGATAACTCTGGTTCCGCTTCCTCGGAAGGCAAGAAGCCTAACTTCTGCCCAAACTGTGGTGCCAAAAATGAAGGAGCTAACTTCTGTCCGAACTGCGGGCATAAGCTTGGCTAAAGGAATAAGGAAGATCGGGCTAACTCATGAGTACTTGGTACTGTGCAGTTAGCCTTTTTTTATAACGCAAGGCGATGTTTTAACTTTTAAATAAAGTGTTGACAACCAAAACAAAATCATATATCTTTAACTTAAGATATTTAATTTAAAAATAAATCTTATGCATAATCAATAAATTCAACTAATCTTTTTATACGAAAACGAAGAGGACAGAAATAACATGGAGAAGCGAAGCGCTCGCCTGAAAGCTTTCTATAAGAAAGCTACATCGAAAGCATAAGCTTATCCCCGGATTTACCTTTATAAAAAGGGGATCAAAAAAATCGGGGGATAACAGCGATCGGAGGGTTATTCTGGCATCGGAGTGGCAAGTATAAACATTCTTTAGTTGAATACAAAACATATAAGGAGAGATCAAGATGATTATTCCTACATTAGATCGCATCAATGAACTTTCAAGAAAAGCAAAAGAAGAAGGATTAAACGAGATGGAGCAAGCAGAGCGGACCCGTCTGCGCCAAGAATATTTGCAAACGTTTCGGGGGTCGATTAACGACATTCTGCTGAACACAACCATCTATGATCCGAATGGCGACGATGTTACTCCAGACAAATTGAAACAGGAACAAGCAGACCAAAAGGAAGACTGATTTATTTTTAAACTAATATCTTAATATTAAGACAAAATATAAAAACAACATTACAATCAACCATTCCCTAAGGAGGAATTTATTATGACACTTCAAACTGCAGGTATCCACCACATTACAGCTTTTGCAGGAGATCCACAGGCTAACGTTGACTTCTATGCAGGTATTCTCGGACTTCGTTTGGTGAAAAAAACAGTTAACTTCGATGCTCCTGACGTATACCATCTGTACTTCGGTGACGAAGGCGGAAGCCCAGGAACGATCATCACGTTCTTCCCAGCAGCCGGATCTCCAAAAGGTAAAATTGGCGGTGGTCAAGTTGGGATTACCTCTTATGTCATTCCTCCTGGGTCTATGGACTTCTGGCAGGATCGTTTAGAAAGTTATAATATTCAGGTAACGAGAACAAGCCGTTTCAACGAACAATTCCTTCAATTCGAAGATAGCGAAGGCCTGCGGCTTGAACTGGTTGAGCGTCAAGAAGGTGCTAACAGCACTTGGTCGCATGAAGGAATCACAACCGACCAAGCCATTAAAGGATTTGGAGGTGCCGTATTATTCAGCGTCAATCCGGCAAGAACAATGGATGCGCTAGATAAAATTCTTGGATTCACCAAAGTTGGTGAAGATCAGGAGTATGTACGTTATCAGTCTTTTGGTGACATTGGCAATGTAATTGATGTGCCTGTGGCTCGTATGCCGCTTGGCGTAGGTGGAGCCGGTACGGTTCACCATATCGCATGGCGTGCCAAAGATGATCAGGAGCATCAACAGTGGGGTGAGGCTGTGTATCAATATGGCTATCAACCAACCCCGGTGCGGGATCGTCAGTACTTTAACGCCATTTATTTCAGAGAAGCCGGAGGCATCCTGTTCGAGATTGCTACAGATCCACCTGGATTTGCGAAAGATGAGCCTGTAGAAACGCTGGGACACAAACTGATGCTGCCGGAATGGTTCGAGAAATACCGCACACAGATTGAAGACAATCTGCAACCGATCCAAGTTCGTACGTTGGAACCGGCACGTACAGCCAACCCAATGGAAACGACCGTTTAATTACAGCAAGGCACCGCGTGCAGAAATTGCACGCGGTGTAGAATGTTGTTCTGTCATTGGAGTGGTCAGTGTAAATATATTAAGTTCATTCTAGATAGCAATGTGCAACGAGATGAAATTGAACGAAGGAGTATGAAGGATGATCATGGAGAAGAAGGTTACCTGGCTAGAGCTGTTCTACGATCTACTTTTTGTAGCTGCGGTGGCCAAAGCGAGTCATGTGTTATTACATGCCGAACATGGAGTGATTACATTTGAATATCTGATGAAGTTTGTATTGATTTTCATTCCAGTCTGGTGGGCATGGGTGGGTCAGACCTTATTTATCAATCGGTATGGCCAGGATATCTTCATCCATCGTGTATTTCTCATCCTACAGCTCCTGTCTGTTATGGTGATGACAGCGAGTCTCTCGGTTGATTTTGACCAGCATTATCTGTCCTTCTTCGTGGGTTATATCGGTTCTAGGGTCTTCACGATGATTCAATATTTCACAATCCATAAGTCTAAGAGTGAGCAACAACAACAAGCCGCTCGTTTCCTAGGTCAATGTTTTCTCATCGGTATATTAATCTCGACTAGTTCGCTGTTCTTCGATTCATGGCTTAGATACGTGATTTTGTATGCTGGGATTGCGGTAGATATTATTCTTCCACTGATTGGACGCAAAAAACTGGTAAAGGTGCCGATCCATACGCATCATTTATTGGAACGGTTCGCGTTGTTTACACTCATTCTGCTGGGTGAATCGGTAGTTAGTATCATTGCTGTCCTACAATTGGATCACTGGGATCTGAAGTCAGTGCTGTTCATCGCATTTACATCTGTATTTGTTATTGCACTGTGGTGGCAGTACTTTGATAACGTCGAGAAGAAGGTCAGCAAAGAAATACAGACGGCTGGTCAAGCCATTATATATGGACACTTGTTCATCTATATTTCTATGAGCATGATTGCAGCTTCGATTCAACTGTTGTATCTGAATAAACTCAATTATTTGTTCATGCTGGGCTTTGTGTTTGGATCAGTGCTGTTGTACTTTATGTCCACTTCACTGGTGTTTCACCGTTACAGATATACACATATGCGACTGAGACCGTATCATTTGGCGATTATGCTTGGCGTCATTGGAACCTTTATCATCGTAGACCTAATCTATCGTGTGCCGAATTATGCAATTGTAGGAGAGAACATGGCGTTCTTTCTCGTCTATGCCAAAATGACAACATGAATAAATAGCGCATATTTAACCCCGCAACTTCAGAAGTTGTGGGGTTTTTCGTCTTCCTATGAATATCCTCATTTATTTTCTTATAGGGAATCTGTTAATATGAGACTAGATCCAAGTGAAACTACTCAGACACACAGGAGGGAAACCATTTGAGCACAAATTTAATCGGCGTTCCGTTGGAAGGGTTTGCAGACTTTAGTCGCACAGTTGCGGCAGAAGGTACGGTATTGTTAAGAAACGACGGGAATCTTCTTCCACTTCAGCATAACGAAAACGTTTCAGTTTTTGGTCGAATCCAGGTTAATTACTATCGCAGCGGTACAGGCTCAGGCGGAAGCGTACATGTAGCATATACAACGAACTTGTTAGATGGATTACGCAACAAAACCAATCTAACCGTGAATGAGGAACTTGCTTCGGTATATGAGAAGTGGATTGAAGAAAATCCATTCGATGATGGTGGCAAAGTATGGGCGGCAGAGCCATGGAATCAGAAGGAAATGCCTCTAACTGACGAATTGGTAGCACAGGCGAGAAGCAAATCGACCAAAGCCATTGTTGTCATCGGACGTACAGCAGGTGAAGATCAGGATAACGCAGACGCACCCGGAAGCTATCAGTTGACAGAAGATGAGCAAGCCATGCTGAAGCAGGTGACGAATCATTTTGAACAGACGATTGTGGTGCTAAACGTGTCTAACATCATTGATATGAGCTGGCTGGATAACGAGAGCTATGTGCATCCCATTCAATCGGTCATCTACTCATGGCATGGGGGTATGGAAGGTGGTAATGCCATTGCTGATGTATTGGCAGGAGACGTTACGCCAAGTGGTAAATTAACCGATACGATTGCGTATTCCATTGATGATTATCCTTCAACGAGTAACTACGGGAATGAGTTCAAGAACCTATACCAAGAAGATATTTACGTAGGCTATCGTTATTTCGAAACGTTTCGACCTGAAAAAGTTCAATTTGAATTTGGTTATGGGTTATCGTACACCACATTTGCAACCGAATTTGAAGAGGCCAAATGTGTCTCCAGAGAAGGAGAATCCTTCATCGAGGTGAATGTAAACGTAACCAATACAGGAAATACGTATGCAGGCAAAGAAGTTATTCAGGTGTACTACGAAGCACCGCAAGGCAAGCTAGGCCAACCTCTAAAATCATTAGCTGCATTTGGGAAAACCAAACTGCTTCAGCCTGGAGCATCGGAGCGCCTGAGAATCAGCTTCCCGGTTCACACCATGGCATCTTACGATGATGAGGGTGTAACAGGTCACGCGTCTGCTTATGTATTAGAAGAAGGCACGTATCGCTTGCATGTGGGGACAAGTGTCAAACAAGTAGAACACATTCTTATCGACGGTCAAGAAGGCTATGTGATCGAGTCGCTTCAGGTTGTGGAGCAGCTTCAAGAAGTTATGGCGCCGACAGAAGATTTTACACGTATGAAGCCAGGTACACGCAAGGATGACGGTTCATACGAACTGGTGTACACAGCGGTACCGAAACGCCAAGTTTCCATGGCTGACCGAATTCAGCAGAAGCTGCCGCAAGCCTTGGAGCAAACAGGGAATCAGGGTTACAAGCTGAGAGATGTAAAGGATGGCCAAGTGAGCCTAGAAGCCTTTATTGCTCAGTTAAGTGATCAAGACCTGGCTGCCATTATTAGAGGTGAAGGAATGAGTAGTCCACTCGTTACTTCCGGTACAGCTTCTGCATTTGGTGGGGTTAGCGACAGTCTGTTCAATTACGGCATTCCAGTGGCGTGTACGGCGGATGGCCCATCCGGTATTCGTATGGATAGTGGAGAGAAGGCAACGCAGGTTTCCATCGGGACACTGTTAGCAGCTACATGGAATACAGAGCTTGTCGAAGAACTGTATGTGTTGGAAGGGCAGGAGCTCTTGAGAAATCAAGTGGACACATTGCTGGGACCTGGATTAAATATCCGCCGCAGTCCATTGAATGGACGCAACTTTGAGTACTTCTCAGAAGATCCGCTGATCTCAGGTGTATTTGCTGCGGCATGTACGAAAGGCATCATGAAGGGCGGTTCTAACGCTACGTTGAAGCATTTTGCATGTAATAACCAAGAGAAGCACCGGAGTAAAGTGGATGCCGTAGTATCTGAACGTGCACTCCGCGAGATTTATCTGAAAGGCTTCGAGATCGCTGTGAAACAAGGCGGTGCGAATTCGATCATGACTTCCTACAACCCGATTAACGGTCACTGGGCAGCTTCTAATTATGATCTGAACACAACCGTTCTTCGCGGAGAATGGGACTTCCAGGGAATCGTGATGACCGACTGGTGGGCGATCATGAATGATGTCGTTGAAGGTGGAGAAGCCGACCGGAAATACACCAACTGGATGATCCGCGCTCAGAATGATCTGTACATGGTTGTTCCTAACTATGGGGCAGAGATCAACGGCTGGGATGACAACACCATTGAATCTTTGGAAAATGGAACCTTAACCCGCGGCGAGCTACAGCGCTCTGCTATGAACATCTGTACATTCATTATGAATGCGCCAGTCTTCTCTCGAAAACATGAGATTTTGGAGACCATTGCTTCATTCCAAGCGAATGAATCTTTTTCAACCCAACAGGCTCAAGTGCTTGCTGAGAATACACAAGTGAAACCTGCTGTGAACGAATCTGTATATATGAAGGTAGTCCAAGCAGGACAATATCGAATCATCGTACAGATCATGTCTCCAGAGCCTGAGCTTGCTCAAAGTGCTTGTAATGTGCTGTTAAACGACCAATTGATGACAACGATCCAAACGAATGGTACGGAAGGAAAATGGATCAGACAGAAGCTTGTCAAAGTAGAGCTTGCAGCCGGCGTGTACGAATTGAAGTTAGACTTTACTAAACCAGGCTTGCAGATCGACTGGATCGAGTTTAAACCATTGTAAGGTCAGGAGTGTTGCAAGGAATGAAAAGGTACAATTTTTGGAGTCCACTACTGCTGATTGCGGTGGCGCTGATTACGAGAAGCCTGGTTACAAACCTAGGTTTAGTGTTCGGTATGTCGCATGAAGCAGCGAGTAACCTTGCCATTATTGCCATGATCATTGCCGCACTGATCATGTTTAATCGTTTGACTAAGGCTCGCCGTAATCGTAAATAAATCTGTAGCTCTGAAAATCAGGAGCATTAGAGAAGAAGGCACCCGCGAGGGTGTCTTTTTACATCATTGTTAAGGAAAATTCGGATGGTTACGCGGGATATGGCGATGATGAAGTGACGGATATCACAAATGTGCTATAATTGAACTATTCAGCCTGGAAAAGTACTGGCTATGGATGGGAGAGGTAACTGATCTATGCAGGTATTTGAAGACTGGAACCAAAAAGTGAAGAAAACGTTTAATGCAACGAATCCAACGGCTGTACTTACTGTTGCCGAAGCGGGCAACGCATTAGGTTTGTCGAAAGACCAGATGAAGCTGTACGTGGATAAAAATAAATTGACCAAGGTTCCGATTATGAGGAGTGTACACAGATACCTCTTATTGAAGAGCGAGATCGATGATATCGTTAATAAACGTTAATTGCATAAGAGTATGACATCAGCCATTTAACCGATTTGTATTTCGGAAAGTGGTTATTTTTTTATTATTAGCTATGTTGTCTAAACCTGTATAGAGAGGGGGATCAGCATGAATACCTTATCCAGCTGGTTATATGATCGGGTGAATTGGAAGTGGGTTGTGTCTGCGATTGTGCTGTTTGCTTGCTTTATCGCATTCATTTTGCCATGGCAAGCTGCGGAGTCCAAAGAGGCCACCGGAGGAGGCGAATCTCCAGATTCGTCCTTTTGGTATACTGCGGATGATCTTTATCAGATGGCAGAAAGCTATGGAGAGGCAGGGCGCAGTGCCTATATCTATGCAAGGTTTACGTTTGACCTCATCTGGCCGTTAGCCTATCTCTTTTTATTGGTGGTTCTAATATCAGCACTCTACCGGGTGCTCCCAGCTGCGAGTCATTGGCGCAAATTAAATCTGATTCCACTGGGTGGCTGGGCTTGTGATATGTTAGAAAATATAGGGGCTTCGATCACGATGTATCGTTATCCGCTCCGGACACCAGTCATTGCAGAACTGACACCGATATTTACGATGGTGAAGTGGTGCCTGATCTATGCTAGTTTTGCCGCACTCGTGCCAGGGGTTATTCTTACGATCATCCATTACGTCCGTGTCCGACTGAATAGGGGATAACGTCGTGATCAAGGGATAAAATCAGTACTGTAGGACAATCCTACCTCAGGGTAGCTATTGTTCAAATACGGAGAAGAATGTCGAAAACCATTGGAGCTAGATCCTTGCTTGTCAAAGGGACAACCTGTCATTTATACTCTTGGCGCAAGGCCGTAGCATGAGACGAATTTATAGTCCAAGGAGATGAATATTGCATGGCAATCAGCTTGAATGTGTATCTAGTAACAGATGGTAATGGACGTGAAGCAGTAGAGTTCTACAAAGATGTGTTTAACGCAGAGGTGTTGGCAATCCAGACATTTGGTGAAGGACCGTCTAGTCCAGATCATCCGATTCCACCTGAAGCCAAAGACCGTATTATGCATGCCTCCTTGCAGATTGGTGGCTCTGTATTAATGCTATCTGATACGTTCCCGGGCATGGAACACACCATTGGCAACCATATTACCGTTACAGTGAACACAGACACGGCCGATGAGGCAACAAGCATTTTCAACAAGTTGGAAGTTGGCGGAGAAGTGAAAATGCCGATTCAAGAGACCTTTTGGAGCCCAGCTTACGGATCGGTGACTGATAAGTTTGGTGTTCAGTTCCAAATTAGCTGTACGCCGAATAACGCGTAGTTTCATAGCATTATATATGAAGAAAACCTCATGGACATCAGTAAGACTGTCCTGAGGTTTTTTTGGTTGTATTTCAATACAAGAGAAGAGGGTATACTGCACAAGTAGCTAAGAAGCCTGTGATGAACTAGCCTTCCTTTTGAATCTTGGATGGGTTGTTGATTTTGTAAGGAACCGGATTGCGAGTGAGCTTCTTCTTAATGATTTTGGCTTCAAAAGAAAGAATGTCCCCCACTTCAAGCTCCTGCTTCTTCATTGTGGCACTGTGGCTAGACCAGGCTTCGCCAATTTCAATCAGTTCAGGCTCAGTAATGGCCACCGCTTCATAAATAATAACTTCATCGTCATTATCCGAGAAGTGATTCGGAACAGTCGTGAATTCTTTAACAACAGCAGACATCTTTACTTTGCCGTCTGGCAGATCAATCTTAATCGCTTTTGATTTACTTGCGGTTTTCGCTTTCGGTTTAGCATCCGCAGTAGTACTGTTTTGGGGGCCAACATACTCCTCGACTAATCCATCCGGATCGCCGACGAGTCCCGAAACGTGGTGATCCTCATCATCGTTGTAATCCATATCAGGGTATTCGGAAGGGATCGTTACCGTTGGGGGTGAAGATGCCTCCTGGTGTTGTTCATCGTTCACAATAGACTCGTTCTTTGAAGTCGCTGTGGTAGTCGTAGCTGTGGTTGAATCGCTCACCTTAACAGTCCCAGCTCCTGTCAAACCTCTAGCACTGTAGCTAGATGCTTGCATTTCCTTCAGATACGAAGGATGAATGCAGTGCTTTTGATCATTATCCAGTTGAATGACCGCAGCCATATGATCTACATAACCCAGGATGGTGCAGGGCAGATTGAGCCCGTTTCCTTTATAATAGAACGTTTTGAGCTTGGTTGCTTTACCTGAAAGTAGCCCCCACTCCTGACATTTTTCAATGAGTTCATCTTCGCTTTCCAGCGCTGTATACTGTTGTGGTTCAATCATAAAAGCATATGCCATAATGCATTTCCGCCTTTCGCTGGTTCTCTATGTTCATCGTTTCCAAATTACAATCAGTGTATCACAAAAGTGTACCGTGACATAAACATATCCGTGCGTTCGCAAGGAGTGCCTATGGTATAATTTTTCTAAGCGAGACACGTTGAACGTACAATCGATTAGCAAGCCGTGTACCCCAAGTATACCTTGCGTTATGCTGTATATACCCAACATCTGCGGGAGGTAACTTCGATGAATCTAAAAATAAATCATCAGCTTCTATGGACTTTAGTGGGCATCGCTATCGGGACGAGTATCGGTATAGCTACGAACCAGACAGCGTTAGGTGTTGCATTCGGGATCACCCTTGGCATATTAATCGGTTCTGTTGTTAGCAAAAGAATTCGTTCTGATTCGGATGAGACGCTCCGTGAACATGTGAGTGAACTGATTAAACCAAGCGACTGGCAGGAAGCACTTCAGAACTCGGAAGATCATCCTGTACTTATTTTTAAACATAGCACGACCTGTCCGACGAGTGCTCGTGCCTATCGGGAATTTATGGCCTTTGTAGGTTCCAATGCATCCGAGTCTGGACAGCGAATGGACTACCATATTGTCAAAGTGATCGAAAGTCGCGCGCTTTCTCGCCACATTGCAGAAGAGACAAAGATTATCCATCAATCACCACAGGTGCTGCTGCTTGAACAGGGGCGTGTTATCCAACATACGTCTCACAGTAAAATAACGAAAAAGAGACTAATTCAGTGGGCTCAAGATCCGTTTAGTTAATGGAGAACGATTAACTTATTAAGGTAACAGACCATCGGCATGTAATTTGGAGGTGTGACTTCCAAACAGCCTTCCGTAATCTAAAATGAAACGCCGTTCCCTCTTCACGAGGCGAACGGCGTTTTTAATAAATTATGACGTGAATTTTGGCAACCAATCGCCGTGAGCTTCGATCAATTCATCACACATAGCAACGATGTCGTCGATGGACAGCTCGGCAGCTGTATGTGGATCAAGCATTGCAGCATGATAGATATGTTCCTTTTTCCCTGTAATTGCAGCTTCAATCGTTAACAGTTGAGTGTTGATATTGGTACGATTGAGTGCTGCCAGTTGTGGTGGAAGATCACCGATGTACGTTGGGCTAATGCCAGATCCATCCACAAGACAAGGCACCTCTACACAAGCTTCACGAGGCAGGTTCGTAATTAAACCAGTATTCATGACATTACCGGCAATTTTGTAAGGGCGATTTGTCTCCATCGCCTCCATAATGTGGGAAGCGTACTCCCGGCTGCGGGTATGCTCAATGTTTTCGCTAGCGAACAGCTTTTCGCGCATTTCTTTCCAGCCTTCAATCTGGTTTACACAGCGACGTGGATATTCATCCAGTGGAATGTTGAACCGTTCAATCAATTCAGGATAGTTGCGTTTGATAAAGTATGGGTGGTACTCAGCATTATGCTCGGAAGATTCCGTTACATAGTAGCCAAAACGTTGCATGAGTTCAAAGCGAACCATGTCATTATGCTGTTCCTTTTGTTTTTCTTTCGCCAAACGTTTGATCTCAGGATAGAGATCCTGTCCATCACGCGTGACTTCCAGCAGCCATGCCATGTGGTTAATGCCCGCAATCTTAGCAACCACGCCTGTCTGATCGATGCCTAGGGCATCAAACAGATGAGGTACACAGATCTGCACACTATGACACAGTCCTACCGTTTTGATCCCTCCATGCACATTCATAACATTGGTAAGTACAGCCATTGGATTCGTGTAGTTCAAGAACCAAGCATCTGGGCACACTTCCTGCATGTCCCGGGCAAAGTCGAGCATTACCGGAATAGTACGCAGGTTGCGGAAGATTCCTCCAATGCCAAGCGTGTCGGCAATCGTCTGACGAAGTCCATATTTCTTCGGAATTTCAAAATCGGTAATTGTACACGGATCATATCCGCCCACTTGAATTGCATTAATGACATATTTGGCTCCGCGCAGAGCTTCCTTACGATCCGTATATACTTTCACGCTACAGCGGCTTCCCAGGGAACGTGCCATGCTAGTCAGCAAACGCTCTGAATCACTCAGGCGCTCGGCATCAATATCATACAAAGCCAGCTCGAAATCCTGCAGTGCTTCGGTCATCATAACGTCACCTAATACATTTTTGACAAAGACGGTGCTTCCTGCACCGAGGAATGTAATTTTACTCATCTAAAGTTCAGCCTCCCTGAATTTGTTGTACCTTCACTATAGGCTCATTCAAGGAGGATAACTATGGTGCAACCTATCTTAAATATGGCATAATCCCATTTATGATGTCGCTTACAGAGACAATACGCCCCATTCACCTGTTATAATATAAGTAACAAATGTTGTGCGTATTAATGGAAGGAAGTGCTTGATATGAGCCCAATTGAAATGAACGTGGTTTCTCTAGACTGGACACAGATGGAGCTGGTACTGTTATTTTTCGGGTGGGAAGCCTGTGAGCCATCTCATTATTGGGGGCCCGGTGTCCGTGATTCCTACATTATTCATTACATTCATGAAGGGCAAGGCACGGTGCAGATGGAGAACCGGGAATACTACCTCTCACAGGGACAGGGATTCATCATTGTCCCAGATACGATCATCCACTATGAGGCAGATGCCAGTGATCCATGGACATATTCGTGGTTTGGGTTCAGAGGTGTACATGCCAAGACATTTATGCAGCGAGCCTATCTAAGTCCAGAGCATCCGGTGTTTGAAGCTCAAGACCCTGTATGGTTTGATCGATTGTACACTGACATGGTTCAGGCTTCATCGCGGCATGGCGGGGATATATTCAGCCAAAGCCTGTTATACCGATTAATTGCGGAGCTGATTGCTTCTTCCCCCGAGACGGAAGAACAGACCCATCGTCCTGTGTCCACCAAGGAAGAATATATTCATCAGGCTCTTCAATATATGGAGAATCGGTATAGTCAGAAGACCTCGATCCTGGATATCGCCCAGTCTGTTGGGCTGGATCGAACGTATCTCTCGGGGCTTTTCAAGGAGCGGTACGGCAAGTCACTTCAGACGTTCTTCCTTGAATATCGGATCCACCGCGCGGCCGAGCTGCTGCAAAACCCTGTACTATCTATTAGTGAAGTAGCCCATTCCGTCGGTTACACAGATCCGCTGTTATTTTCCAAAATGTTCAAGCGTGTAACAGGGGTATCTCCCAAAGCATCAAGAGCACAGCCTACTATAACGATATAAAGGACTTATTTTAATTTCATGTAAATCAATTTCATTACTTATTAAAATGAGTTTTATGTAACGAGATATAGACAAATTAAACCGTTTTGATCTAGATCTCGCTTTGATTGAAGCAGCTAGAGGTATGATGAAATTGATTCATGTAATAAAAGTTTTGAACATTACCAGTCCGCCAGCTATACTTGTACAGAAACCAATTGAATATGTGGAATTAGGTGCTTTATCGATTCGGATAAAAGCTTAATAGGGAAGTCCGGTGTAATACCGGCGCGGTCCCGCCACTGTAACAGAGGAGTCATACAGCGTATTGCCACTGGTGTAAGCCGGGAAGGTGCTGTCTGACGTTGATTCTGGAGCCAGGAGACCTGCCTAATTTAACGACACGTTAGTAACCTACGGGAGATAGGAAGGTGTTTAGAGAAGCATGATTTTTTCTGAAAATCTGTTTATTTAAGGCGTCCTTATCCGTTAACACGGAGAAGGGCGCTTTTTTGGTAGAACTAGATTGATCGTACCATTCCATTGCAGCACGATGGAGCTTGGGGAGAGGACGTCTGAACGCGTGAGCAGATACATCATTAAAAGATTAGTTCAACTGGTAGCTGTATTGTTCGGCATTACCTTTCTGACTTTCCTATTAACCTACTTGTCTCCAGGAGACCCGGCAAGGCTAATGCTGATGTCCACGGGGGTCACGCCAACCGACGAGTTGGTGAGACAGGTGCGCACCCAACTTGGGCTCGACCAGCCCTTTTGGATGCGTTATGGGACATGGCTAGGGCAGGTACTGCAAGGTGATTTTGGCACCTCCTATAAGTATGATCGCCCTGTAGTGGACATCCTGTTGTCTCGCCTACCAGCAACACTACGGCTAACAGGCAGTGCTATGCTGATCGTCATCGTGATGTCTTTTCCACTGGGAATTCTCTCAGCAATCTATCGGAATAAATGGTTGGATCATGCCATTCGTTTATTCTCTTTTGCGGGGTTGTCCATGCCAAGCTTCTGGCTGGGAATGTTACTCATGCTCGTATTTGGCGTTCAACTGAAGTTGCTGCCAGTGATGGGCAGTACGGGATGGAACAGCCTGATTCTGCCTACCTGTTCGCTGGCGGTTCCGCTGATTGCTCAGTATAGCAGGCAGATTCGAGCGGTTATGCTGGATGAAATGTCTCAGGACTATGTGAGCGGAGCGAGATCGAGAGGTGTGAAGGAGAGACAGGTGATTATGTATCATATTTTGCCGAACGCACTCTTGCCGATTGTGACCTTGATGGGCATGTCTACCGGGACACTATTAGGCGGTGCAGCCATTGTAGAGAGTCTGTTTGTGTGGCCAGGCGTAGGTCAGATGGCGGTAGATGCCATTTTCACACGGGATTATCCCTTGATTCAGGGTTACGTCATGTGGATGGCGACGATCTATGTCACGCTGAATCTGCTTGTTGATCTATGGACACATCTGCGTGATCCTCGAATTCGACTGGAAGTGGATGTGTAGATGAGCGAAATGATGCAGGTATTCAAACAAAATCGTTGGTTTACGTTAATTCTAGCCTTAACCGGATGCTGGGTAGTTCTAGCAATGATCGCACCGATCTTGGCACCCCATGATCCACTGACTACTAACTTCGCCCATGTACTGCAACCACCTAGTGCAGAGTATCCCTTGGGTACAGACCAGCTTGGGCGTTGTATTCTGTCACGTCTTCTGTATGGCGCGCGCACGTCGTTACTTCTCACCTTTATGATGACGGGTATTGTCTTCGTGCTGGGTGTGACGATTGGCATGATATCGGGATTCGCTAGGGGTGTAACAGATACCATATTAATGCGTTTAACAGATACGCTTATGGCTTTTCCAGGGTTAATCTTCGCTATTGCTGTAGTTGGCATGTTAGGACCAGGATTATTCAACACAGTGGTCGCTCTATCTGTAGTGTGGTGGGCGAAATACGCACGTCTTGCCAGAGGGCTTGTCATTTCATTACAGCAAAAGGAGTATGTCGCGGCCGCCGCCTTTGGCGGTGCGCGATGGAGTCAGATCCTTATCAGAACGATCCTACCCAACATGATCTCACCGCTAATCGTCATGGCTATGATGGATGTGGGCGGCATGATGTTATCGATCTCGGGTCTATCCTTCCTCGGACTTGGTGCACAGCCACCTGAACCGGAATGGGGAGCCATGCTGAATGAAGGCAGACGGTATCTACAGACTGCGCCATGGTTGTTAATTTATCCGGGGCTCGCGATATTTGGCACGGTTATGATCTTTAACTTGTTGGGAGATAGCCTTCGAGATGTGCTTGATCCTAAGAAAGAAATCAAATAACGGGGGAACGAAAAATGAACTTTATTCGCAGGAAGTCGTTTATGCTTATGGCGTTATCGATTGTGATGTTATTTGTGCTTGCAGCATGTGGAAGTGCATCCCAGACAACCGATGGAACGGACAAGTCCGGGCAATCGACGCAATCTGAGCAATCGGATCAGCGCCAACCGGGAAAGCCTACTCACTTGAATGTGGCATTATTTTGGCTTGGCAGCAATCTAGATCCTGCAGAGGAATGGAATGGCTGGACACTTACGCGTGCAGCAATTGGGGAGACATTGGTTCAATTTGATGAAAATATGAAGTTGGTTCCCAAAATTGCGGATACATGGGATCGGATCGATGAGAAGACATGGCATTTCCATATTCGTGATGGCGTAACGTTCCACAATGGCAACAAGGTGACAGCAGAGGCTGTGAAAAAATCGATTGAGCGCTCACTGGAATTAAACGAACGGGGACAGTCCACGTTACCGATTGCCTCCATGACAGCGGAAGGACAAGACCTTACGATTAAGACGACGGAGCCTTACGCATCGCTTCTGGGAAATATTGCCGAACCGCTGTTTGTCATCGTGGATACTACTGCGGATACATCCAAGTTTAGCAGTGAGCCTATTGCTACTGGGCCATTTATGGTGACATCCTATACCCCGGATCAAGAGATTCAGGTGAAAAAGTATGATGGGTACTGGGGTGGTGCGGCTGATCTAGATACAATGACGTTAAAGTATATCAAGGACGATAGCACGCGTGCACTTGCCTTACAATCCGGTGAGATTGATGTAGCTAGTAACGTTGGTCGCAGTAATCTCGCGTTATTTCAAGATAAGAGCCAATACACGATTGATGAAATCCCGAGTCTACGAACACAGTTTGTCTGGTTTAATCTGAAGAATCCATTCTTGAGTAATCCTGAAGTGCGCCATGCCATTTCGTATGGTATTGATCGGGACATGTATGCGAACACACTTGTGGGAGGTCAGGGAGCCAAAGGGCCATTTACCTCAGCTCTGCCATTTGGCTATGACCAAATCACCGGATATAGCTACGAACCTGAGAAGGCTAAACAATTGCTCGATGAAGCGGGTTATAAGGATACAGATGGTGATGGCATCCGGGAAAAGGATGGAGAGAGAATATCACTTCAGTTGATTCTCAACACGGCGTATGAATCAGATTCTATTGTAGCTGCTGCGATGCAGTCCCAATTGAAGGAGATTGGTATCCAGTTGGAGATGACCTCGTATGAAGATCTGACGGATCATCAGAAAAGTGGTAATTTCGATCTCGCTCTAACGAGCATTAATACCGGAATTACAGGAGATCCACAATATATTCTGGATTTCTACTTCAAGACCGGAGCCGAGTGGAACGTAGGTGGCTATAGCAACAAGAAGCTGGATGCGGTGATCAATCAACTGCATTCGGAATTCGATGTGGAGAAAAGGTATGCTTTGGCGGCGGAAGCGCAACAGATGATTCTGGATGATGCTCCATATCTGTTCGTGACCTACACGCCAATCAATATCGTTAGCAAAAGCACGGTTCAGGGGGCAACGATGTACCCGATCGACTTTTACTTATTAGACCGTAATATCAAGGTTGACCAATGATGAAGCCGCTATTAGATATACGGAATCTTTCGGTGACGTATCAGAGCGGATCAGCTGCGCTACAAGACCTTTCTTTTACCATGAAGCCCGGTGAGATCGTGGGCATTGTAGGCGAGAGCGGCAGCGGGAAGTCTACATTACTTCGTGCGATCCTCGGTATGTTACCCGACGGAGGGCAATGTACGAGTGGAGAGGTTTTTTTTCAGGGAAAGTCGATATTAAGCTATTCTCCGGCAGAGTGGGGCCAGATTCGGGGGAAACGGATAGCGATTGTATTTCAGGCGAGCGGTTCGTATCTCAATCCGATTCGTAAAGTGGGAAGCCAATACATTGAGGCCATTCGTGCCCATTTCACTATTTCCAAGAAGACAGCCTACGACATGGCGCTGAACATGTTATCTGGGATGGGATTGCACGATCCACAGCAGATCATGAATGCATATCCCAACCAGCTCAGTGGCGGAATGAAGCAACGAACGGCTATTGCCATGGCGGTAACGATGGAGCCAGAACTTCTCCTGACCGATGAACCCACCAGTGCATTGGATGTAACGACCCAGCTCGAAGTGCTGAAACGTCTGCATGAGCTGAGAGATCGAAAAGGAACAGGCATCATCATGGTGACGCATAATATGGCGGTTGCAGCCCATATGGCGGATCAGATCGGTGTGATGCAACATGGGACACTGGTTGAGTATGAAAAGGCGGCTAAACTGATTACGAATCCACGGGAAGAGTATACTCGGCAGCTATTACAAGCCGTACCTGAGCTTGATCTGGGAGGCCAATGAATATGAGACATGGTGTAAACCCGATCCTGGAGTTGAAAGATCTGTACAAGACGTATGAAGCGAAGGGCCAAAAGGCAGTGCATGCTCTACGCTCCATTAACTTAAATCTCTATCCAGGCGAGTGCCTAGGGATTGTTGGTGAGAGTGGTAGTGGTAAAAGCACCCTTGCCAAATGTATTACACATCTGGAGAGAGTGAGTTCAGGGCAAATCGGGTATCATCAGCAGGATATTACTCGATTGAAGGGAGAAGCTCTGAGGCTGCAGCGCAAGCAGATTCAGATGGTTTTTCAAGAGCCGTCGGCGATTTTTAATCCACGCTTGAAGATCGGAGCCTTTATTGGCGAGCCACTGATGAACTATGGCCTCTCTAAACGCCGACAGGTCGGCGAAGCAGTAATCCAATTGTTAGAACGAGTAGGGTTGCCGGCATCTGTTGCCAGTAAATATCCTCACGAGCTGAGTGGTGGTGAGCAGCAGAGAGTTGTCATCGCCCGTGCCATGGGGATTCAACCGGATATCATTATCTTTGACGAAGCAACTTCGGCGCTGGATGCCTCTATTCAGCAGCAAATTCTCCAGCTGCTCAGACAGCTCCATTTGCAAACGGATATTTCTACGATCTTCATCTCCCATGATCTTGCCGTCGTACAGCAGGTAAGTGATCGGATTGCGGTGATGCATCAAGGAGAAGTGGTGGAAGTGGTGGAAAGTTCGCAGTTGAATCATTCAGCTAATCATCCCTATACCCGTAGTCTAATGGCCTCAGTGCTGTCGGTAAGAGAGATTAGGCAGCAATTGCAGGTGGCCGATCTCCAAAGTATTACAGGATAGAGGGAGCAATAAAAGAGTAACAAAACCAAAGGAGCAATAACAAAAGGGTTACCTCAACGTCATGTAATGACATCAGGGTAACCCTTCTTTTTATGGATTAGGTAGCTTCACCGATATTAAGCTTGATTCCAGTTCTCTCCGGTGAGGTATTTCTCGGTAAGGATGGATAACATCTGAATACCGACTTCATTATGTCCACCTTCGGGAATAATGATATCTGCATATTTTTTGGATGGCTCGATAAAAGCATCATGCATAGGTTTTACGGTTTCGAGGTATTGCTTGTACACGGATTGAATAGTCCGTCCGCGTTCCTCGATATCCCGCAGCACTCTGCGCAGAATCCGTACATCGGAATCCGTGTCTACGAACACCTTAATGTCCATCAAAGCACGTAACGTTTCATCGATTAGCACATGCAATCCTTCTACAATGACGATATGGTTCGGTGCCAGTTCAACCGTCTCATCGGCAGCACGGTTATCTATGGTGAAGTCATATACGGGAGCATACGCCGCTTGGCCTTTTTTCAACAGGGTGAGATGCTCAATTAACAGATCATTATCAAAAGCAAAGGGATGATCGTAATTGGTTAGTCGACGTTGCTCAGGAGTGAGCTGTGACTGGTCTTTGTAATAATTGTCTTGGGATATAAACGTTACTTTACCTGTTCCCAGACGGTCTATAACGGAGCGAGCTACCGTCGTTTTACCGGATCCGGTTCCTCCGGCGATACCAATGATGAGCATGGTTATTCCATAAACCTCCCTAGAATGGCAGCATGATCATGGATGAAGAGTGTGATATCTGATCTATTCATCACTCTTATCCACATGTCTGTCTGTGAATGCACAATTCCTTCATTGTACCATAGGGCACCACTTTTTTCACCTGAAGCAAGTGACCATGTTTTGCCTACTTGGGAGATTGTGCGCATACTGTCACGAATGGAATAATCCTTCTACTCCTATACTCTTATGTCCTCAGGTTAATTCAACTCAATTTTCATATCCAACCCTATGATGAATTGATCGTCCTGAATTTCTTCCGCAAAGTCGTCCTTGATCTCAAAGGGCTTAACCACCAAATATTGAATATCGCTAGATGTGCTGGCATAGATCCGTTCAGAAGTAAGTTGATTGCCCTCATACAAGCCCTCTCCACTAAGAGCAGTTAGTTGTCGGCCTTGATTATCGTAGATGGCAAAACCGATTTCACGCAATTGTGCCTCCTCTTTTGCCGTAAGCGTGTCTTTGTTGTTTAGTGAGATGCTCGTAGATATGCGTGTAGTGATCGGTGTAACCTCAGCTTCGGTAACAGATACGGTGAATAGTTCATTGGAACGTATGCTATCTGGTTGAACATGCTGTATATCTTGCGTTGATTTTGTAAAAGGAACGTTCAGCTTAAATTCATGGTCGATGCCCTGCAATGTTAATGTGATCTCTGCTTCAAATTGATCGGGTAATGAGGCAGCTCCTTGATCGGCAGGAATAACCTGTTCGAATAAGAGGGTATCTGGCTGCGTATCTCCTATGGAACTATAGAAGAGACCGCTATCCTGACTTGCTCCGTTGACTTGGAAAAAGACGTTATCGATTCCGTTACTCAGCTTCACCATATCTTTACCGTTATCATATTGCCCTTGATCCAAGTTCGGTGCAGTGAAATGAACCAGGAATGCAGCACGAGTGCCGTCGTATACCGTCTCCAACACCTCCAGCTTCACATCCTCATATGATACTTGGCTGTTCACAGCCTGGGTCAAGCCAGCATCACCGGCTGTTCTTAGACCCATATCGGCTTCAATCGCACTGAAGAGACTGCCTACTAGCGGAATGTTACGCAAGGAGTCTGCCATGACCGGAGATACAAATCCAGAGGCGAACACCGTCAATCCGAATACTCCAGCTGCAATCGTTGCAGCTATGGTTCGACGCATACCCTTTGGAAGTCGAGTGGAGCGCATCGTTTTCTCTGTTCTATACGTAGAAGGCTCTGGTAATGAGTCCAGTGTGGCGTCAATTCGATTCCGTACAAGCTCAGACATGATGGGGCGCGCTTTCGCTTGATCCTTTAACTCTTGATCGATATTAAATGGGTTTGACATGTATATTGACCTCCCGGAAATTTTTGAATTTTTGATATAACTCCTGTCTTGCCCGAGACAACCTCATCTTGACAGCACTCTCGGAGATATTCAGCGCATCTGCGACCTGACGCAGGGTTAAATCCTCAAAGTAGTGAAGTACAATGACCATTCGTTTGGATTCCTCCAGACGATCGACCGCTTCTCTCATATCCACCTCATCATAGGGACTGGAATGTCTCTGATGTGCTTCCGGTACTTCCGCATAGGATGTGGAGAGGGAACGGCGAGATAACATGGTGTTGCATTCATTGATGAGTATGCGGAACATCCAGGTTCTGAAATACTGGGCTTCACGCAGCGTATGCATCGATTTGTAGGCTTTCAGGATCGTTTCCTGAATGGCATCAGCCACATCCTCCTCTCTTCGCAGCATGGATTTTGCCGTATTGTATAGGGAGTTTTCAATTTCTCTGATGAGACTGATAAAGGCGTCGCGATCTCCTGCTATAGCCTGATGAACGAGATCGGTTGAATCCATGGATAACAGCTCCTTCCTGGTAGCAGGGATATAATGACAGCTCCCCGTTTGCTTAACCATGAATTAGACTTGCAGTCAGCATATATGGTCACAATTATTTTCTTGAACGGAAAAAAAGGTGCTGTTATATATGACGTACGCATACGGCATACCCACTTCAACAGCGAAATGATCCAATTTTTCCTAATAGTACGTGTTCAAAAAGGTCGGTTTTCAGTACCGAGAAGATGGGATGAAGATAGAAATGGAGTAGCGGAGCGTAGATTAAGCTACGTGAGCAACGGACATTTCGGCTGAATCCCATATTCGATGTCGAGATGCCTTCAGGCATCCGTCGTAATCAAAAGCGGACTTTTTGAACGACCTCTAATTTTGAATGATTGACTTTTTTGAAGACAGGCCTATAATAATACATATATACTTAACACGGACTGTTACTGGGAGAGCCAGGCATGACCGAATTCGATTATTTAACTGTAATCGCTTTCGGTCTTTTTTGATTTCAGGCGGGGGGTGAGGGCATTGAAGGTTATTAAAAAGGTAAATAACAACGTGGCAATTGCCATTAATGATAAGAATGAGGAAGTATTCGTTGTAGGTAAAGGTGTAGGGTTTCTAAAAACCCCTTATGAGCTGACGGAGACGGATCTGGTTGAGAAAATTTTCGTGGCACCAAAGAACATCCGTATGTATGACCTGCTGAACAGCATTCCCATCGAAGATATATATCTGGCAGAGGAGATCATCAAGCTGGGCAGTCAGATTTTGAATAAACAATTTAACCCGAACCTGCTTCTCACCCTGTCCGATCATATTAGCTTTGCACTAACCCGGCAGCGGGAAGGTATTAGCATCAAGAACCCACTGGAATGGGAGGTTCGTACTTTATATCCAGATGAGACCCGTGTGGGGGAGGCTGCGCTGAAGCTGATTCAGGAGAAAACGAATGTGGGCTTGCCAGCGGCTGAAACGACACTGATTGCTCTGCATTTTGTTAATGCACAGGTGGGCTCGGGTGAGATGAGTGATACGACCAAAGTAACGACAGTGACGGGTGAAATTTTATCCGTGATCAAATATGCGCTCAAAATTGACTTTCAAGAAGACTCCATTCACTTTATGAGATTTGCAACACATATAAGGTACTTCATCATGCGACAGATGAGCGGTAAATCGCTGAAGGATGAGAACGAATCCCTATTCCTGATGGTCAAAGAGAAGTTTCCTAAGGAATTGGCCTGTGTTGAGAAAATCGCTGATTTTCTAAGTAACAACTATGGCTGGACCTGTTCTGATGATGAAAAGTTATATCTCATTCTGCATATTCAACGATTGATCTCGAATTAACTAACCGAATAACAACTTATGGACTGTTACTGATTCGATCAGGCATGACCAAGCGTAGGGAATGACGATTCCCCGGCTTGGTCATTTTTTATATACATTTAAAATCATGTTAATTTTCGATGTAGAGGAGAAGGGTCATGAACAACAAAGACTTAGCTAAAAACGTGCTTGATCTTGTTGGTGGGGAACAAAATATCTCGGGTCTGACACATTGTGCAACCCGGTTACGATTTGTATTAAAGGATGATAACAAGGCAGATCTTAAAGCGCTGGATCAGCTTGAGGGTGTGCTTCGCGCGCAGAACTCTGGCGGTCAGGTGCAGATCGTGATTGGTGCAAAGGTAGACGCTGTTTACAGTGAAGTGAGAAAACTGACTTCAGATCGAATTGGCGGAGGAGAAGAATCTGCCGATAATGGACCGAAGAAAAAACGCAATCCGATCAATGTCGTACTTGAGACCATTGCGGGCATATTTACACCTGTACTGCCGGCCTTGGTCGGCTGCGGGATGATCAAATGTTTGTCCACCGTCATGGCTGCGATGGGATGGCTTGAAGGTTCAGGCTTCCTCACGATCATTAACATGATTGGTGACCTGATCTTTTATTTCCTGCCATTCTTCCTGGCAGTTAGTGCAGCACATCGTTTCAAAACCAATCCATACCTAGCAGTAGCGCTTGCTGCGGGTCTGATGCATCCAACGATCTTGAATGCTGCTGCTCAGATCGCTGATACAGGTGTAAGTACAATCGATTTCCTGGGTATGCCAATCCTGCTCATGAAATATTCATCTTCCGTCATTCCGATTATTCTGGCGGTATGGATTATGAGCTACGTATATCCACTCGTAAATCGTGTCATTCCTAAGTTTTTGCAGGTTTTGCTTACACCAATGATTGTCCTATTTATTATGATTCCGCTGGAGTTAATCGTATTTGGACCGGTTGGTTCACATATTGGTGACTGGCTCACGAATGGAATTAACTCGTTATTCTCAACCGCAGGTGTTCTGGCGGGGGCTATCCTTGGATTTTTCAAACCAATTATGGTTATGTTCGGTATGCACTATGCCATTATGCCAATTCAGGTTCAACAAGTGGCTACATTGGGGGCGACTGTCTTGTTGCCAACAGCACTCGCGGCCAACTTGGCTCAAGCAGGCGCAGCTTTCGGTGTCTTTTTCCTAACAAAGAGCAAAACCATGAAATCTGCAGCGGGATCAAGTGGTTTCACAGCATTGTTCGGTATTACTGAACCGGCGATATATGGGGTTACACTGAAATACAAACGCCCATTCTTCGCAGGATGTCTCGCTGGAGGTCTGGTTGGTGGATTCTACAGCCTGGTACATACAACGGCCAACGCGATTGCCCTTCCAGGGGTATTGGCACTGGGCACGTACACATCTGACCGTTATATGTATGTCGTTATTGGCTGTATTGCTGCAGTGGTACTGGGATTTGTGTTCACGTTGATTGCGGGCATTAAAGAAGACAACGCGGGAGCTACAACGAAGCAACCAGCTAATGGTGCAGTAGATGGCGTACAGTCCGTAATGGCGACAGAGCAAGCTTCCGCAGTCACTTCTTCTCAGGATGCGACATCGACAGACATGTTGATCGTAAGTCCAATGACAGGGGAGATTAAACCGATCTCCGAGGTAGAGGATCAGGCTTTTGCACAAGAACTAATGGGTAAAGGCATTGCCGTGGTTCCAACAGAGGGTAAAGTGTACGCTCCATTTGATGGTGTGGTTGAAGCACTTTATCGTACCAAACACGCCATTGGTTTGAAGGCGGCGAATGGAGTTGAGATTCTCATTCATATCGGGGTGGATACCGTCAGTCTGAAGGGAAAATATTTTAACGCTCATATTCAACAGGGTCAGGCCATCAAGGCAGGTGATTTGTTGGTGGAATTTGATCCCGAGGGCATTACAGCCGCAGGTTATAACATCATCACGTCTATTGTCGTAACCAATATGCAGCAGTATGGAGATGTTCTAACTACAGCAACCAGTGGCCCAATTCGGGAAAGTGAAGCACTGATCAAGTTGATCCCATAACATTGTAAATAACTTAACAAAACGTAACAGGAGGAAACTGAAATGACAAATTCCAATTTTCCAAAAGACTTCTTGTGGGGCGGTGCCCTATCGGCCTGTCAGGCTGAAGGTGCATATAACGTAGATGGCAAAACGCTGACCATTCCAGAAGTGATGAAGTTTAATGAGAAGAATGATCGCAAGGTGACTAAGCAGATTCGAGTTAACCGTGAGATGATCGAAGAAGCTAAGAATGACCCGGATGTCGTGAAATATCCGAAGCGCCGGGGGATTGATTTTTACCATAACTTCCGTGAAGATATCGCCTTGTTTGCCGAGATGGGCTTCAAAGTGTTCCGTTATTCCATTGCATGGGCGAGAGTATTCCCAGGTGGCGACGATGCTGCTCCGAATGAAAAAGCACTACAGTTCTACGATCAAGTCATTGATGAGTGTCTAAAACACGGGATGGAGCCCCTGATCACGATCAGTCACTTCGATACACCGATTGTCCTGATGGACAAGTTCGGCGGATGGTATAACCGTAAGTTGGTTGATCTGTATGTGAACTACTGCGACGTGCTGTTCAATCGCTACAAGGGCAAAGTGAAATATTGGGTGACGTTCAACGAGATCAATATGAGTGTTAAAGCTTCGGCCAAGACACTAGGAATTATTGATTATGATGCTCCTAATTATGAGGAAATGCTGTTCCAAGGCTTGCATCACCAATTTGTAGCCGCGTCCAGAGTGACTAAAATGGCTCATGAGATTGATCCGAATAATCAGATCGGCAGCATGGTGGCTTATTTTACAACGTATCCTTATACCTGTAAGCCAGAGGATGCGCTCCAGATGCAGCAGGATGATCAGATGAAGAACCAGTTCTATCTGGATGTATTGAATAAAGGCGAATACCCGTATTACAGCAAAACGTATTTTAAGAACAAAGGAATTCAGCTCAACATCGAAGACGGCGATCTAGAGGGCATTCGGGCGCATACGGCTGACTTCGTGGGTATGTCGTATTACAATTCGATGATATCCAGCAGTGATACCGAGCAGCTCGAATTAACAGCAGGTAACGTGCACAGTGTGTACAAGAATCCACATCTGCCTGCGAACGAATGGGGATGGCAGATTGACCCGATTGGTCTGCGCTATACGCTCAATCTGGTCTACGACCGGTATCAGAAGCCTGTCTTCATTTTAGAGAACAGCTCAGGTTTTTACGATAAACTGAATGATGACGGAACGATCAACGATCCATACCGCATTGATTTTCTGAGCAAGCATATTGAGCAGATGGGACTTGCTATTGCAGATGGGGTTGAGGTGCTGGGTTACACGATGTGGGGTCCAATCGACATGATTAGTTCAGGTACGTCTGAGATGAGCAAACGGTATGGATTTATCTATGTGGATCAGGACGACTACGGCAACGGTACGCTAAAAAGATATCGGAAGGATTCCTTCTTCTGGTATCAGAATGTGATCCGTACCAACGGAGCAGAGCTGTAACCTCTCATGAATATTTTGGGTCGTATGAAGCGAATTCCGGGCGGCTTGCTTATCGTTCCTATGATGCTTGCCGCTGTAATCAACACGGTATTCCCATCATTCTTTCAGATTGGCGATCCCACCACAGCACTGTTCGCGTCCAAAGGCACCATGGTGCTCATTGGTATGATTTTGCTGGTATCAGGCACACAGCTGAACCTATCACAGCTTCTGGTAACCTTAAAGAGAGCAGGCGTGCTCTGTGCCTCGCGGATTCTCATCAGTGTGTTGTTTGGCTGGGCATTCGTACACTTCTTCGGAATCAGTGGCGTTGGCGGTGTGTCTGCGGTAGCCTTCATTGCGGTTCTAACCAGCTGTAATCCGGGATTATATCTGGCCTTGATGAACACCTACGGAGATGATGTAGATCGTGCCGCGTTTGGCATTCTGAATCTAATCGCTGTTCCGGTTATTCCGGTCATGATATTGAATTCGGCGAGCGGTGTCGGCATAGATCTGCTCAGTGTGCTGGCTACACTGGTGCCTTTTCTCGTTGGCATCTCGCTTGGCAATCTGGACGCTAATATTCAGAAGATGTTCGCTCCGGGAACACTGATTCTGTTGCCTTTCCTGGGTACAAGCTTCGGGTCCAACATTGATCTTCGTATTGCATTCCAGTCCAGTCTGTCCGGCCTGCTGGTCACGGTGTTGTTTATGCTGATCTGTATGATTCCGCTCATTGGAGTTGATCGGACAATCCTGAAACGACCGGGTTATGCCGCTGCTGCAACATGCTCGGTTGCTGGACTATCCATGGTTGTACCGTCGATGGCAGCGGAATTCAATGCGGCATATGCACCGTACGTGGACACAGCCATCGCTCAGATCGCGTTTGCCGTGATTCTGACCTCGTTAACTGTTCCTTATATTGTGAAGCGATTGGCAGGAGCAGGAGTGAAGGCTTCGATAGCGGCGATTAAATCGAGCGAGTAAATAAAAGCCAATAATTCAAGTTTATAAAATGAAACAGCACGTTATCCGTCTTGAGAAGACGGGCAACGTGCTGTTTGGCAATGGTTCATCTATATCAACTCATGGGGGAGATGAAGGTTTAGTACTGTTTTCAGACTTAAGACTTACAGGCCGAGCAATTCTTTGACGCTTTCGCCTACAGCTTTGCTGGATTGCGGATTTTGACCCGTAACTAGGCGGCCGTCAGTAGTAACATAAGAGCTGAATGCAGCGGCTTTGTCGTAACGACCTGCACGTTCTCTCAATGCGTCTTCCAGCAGGAACTGAACGTAGTCGGTTTGTTGCACTAGCGCTTCCTCTTCATTGGTGAAGCCCGATACCGTTTTGTCCTTGATCAGCAGCAAGCCATTGGACAGCTTCACGTTAAGCAAGGCTGTGACACCGTGGCACACGCCGGATACAACTCCGCCTTTTTCATAGATTTCACGAGAAAGCTCTTGCAGTTCAGCGTTATCTGGGAAATCCCACATCGTACCATGTCCACCTGTGAAGTAGATCGCGTCATAGTCGCTGGCTTTCACGTCGCTTGGCTTCAACGTATTTTTTAATTTGTTCATGAATGCTTCGTTCTCATAATAGGCTTTGGTACTTTCATCTAGGGAATCACCCAGACTTTTCGGATCGAGAGGTACATTGCCGCCGAGTGGCTGAGCCAACCTTTTCAATTACGTATGATATGACCATTCGTCAGGCGCTGTATGATTTTTATCTAATGAAGAAGAACCAGTTATTGAATCCAGAGCTCATTGCATCTCTCGATGATCAGCCTGTAAAAGCGCATATTCAAGAGTTGATTCAACAGCTATCACGAACGATGTAAGGCCAGGATTTAGTAACCAATTGGGTTGAAATATATCTGAAAATGTAAGTACAGGATGGTTACGGGATAGGTTGAACCAAACATTTCAAATTTAAAATGAAATGGATTGTACAACTAGGTCTTTTGATATAGAATATCGGAGAAAACCGTACCATATTGGTACATATTACATATCCAATCGGAGGAAATCAGATGAAACGGACTGGCAAATTCTTCACTTCGACAATGGTTGCTGCTATTGCAGCAGTATCGATCGTTGGCTCGGCTTCAGCAAGTGCAATCTCTAACTCGAACATCTCGTCGAGTATTAACGCGATCGACATCAGCAAAATGGACATCGAAACTGCGCTGATGATGGTTCAGCAAGAGCGTACTAGATTACTAGATACCCAATTGCAGACGCAAATTCAAGAAACACAGAATCGGTATCAACAGATTACAGAATTGAACGCGCAATTACAGGCAGCGCAACAAAATGGTGATGAGGCTTTGGCTCAGCAGCTGAAGAACCAAATTGATGCAGTAAGCAATACACAGCAAATGGACATGCTTCGTTTGCAATCCTTGTCGAATAAGCGCAATGAAGCTTTTGACCTGATGACCAATTTCGTTAAAAAAATGCAAGATTCTAGATCCTCCATCATCGGTAACATGCGTTAAGCGAGAAGCGTATCAGCAATAATATATGTAGCTAGATGGGGTAGAGAATTCACAGCCCGATTCTGGTTATAACCCAAAAGAGCGAAGACGGAATTGAATTCCGTCTTCGCTCTTTTTTTGGGATATATTCACGATGATGAATGCTGCCTCTTCACATGTTTCGTCAAGTTGAAGCTATATCAGCCCTACATTCCATCGTCTGATGTGAAATGAAATGAACATAACGATAGGTTATCCTGACCAGTCCCGCCTGCGAGTGAATAGATCTGTCAGCTCATCTGTCGAGAGCTCTGTTATCCAGTTCTCGGAGCTAGTAATGATATTGTCGCTAAGCTGCTGCTTGCTCTCGAGCATCTCGTCGATCCGCTCCTCAAGTGTGCCCAGGGAGATAAATTTGTGCACCTGAACATCCTTGGTCTGACCCATCCGGTAAGCTCGGTCAGTGGCTTGGTTCTCCACGGCAGGGTTCCACCAGCGGTCAAAATGGAATACATGATTGGCCGCTGTCAGATTAAGGCCTACACCGCCGGCTTTAATCGAAAGAATGAAGACAGACGGTTGTTCTGACGCTGGAAGAGTCCGTGACTGGAACTGATCGATCATGCGATCACGAGCTGTTTTGGAGGTACCGCCATGCAGGTATAATACCGGTTCTTGCAACTCCTGTTGCAGCACCTGTTGCAGCATCTGCCCCATCCCAATGTACTGGGTAAAGATAAGGCAGCGCTCACCCTCGTCTCGCAACTCACGGACAAGCTCCATCAACCGTTCCAGCTTAGCAGATCGGCTAATGAGCATTGCCATGTCTTGTGGGCTGTACACGTCATACGTTGCACCTGAGTCCTCCGATGTCACGGTCTCTGGGAGAGCTTCTTTGGTCAGTAGCAGTGGGTGATCACAGAGCTGCTTCAGTTGAGTCAACGCAGAGAGGATTGCACCTTTGCGTTTAATGCCCTCCAGCTCTTTCATTTTATCCATCAGGGCTTGAACGGATTGGTCGTATAGAGCACTTTGTTCACCGGTAAGATGAATGTAGGTTTTCATCTCGTTTTTGTCCGGCAGATCAAGCTGGATATTCGGATCTTTTTTCTTGCGGCGCAGCATGAATGGTTTCACTAATTGCTGTAGATCCTGCATACGCTGCTCATCCTTATCCTTCTCAATAGCACTAATGAATCGGGTCTGGAAAGCTCGTGCACTGCCCAGATAACCCGGATTAATAAAGTCATAGATCGACCATAGTTCAGCCAATCGATTCTCGATCGGTGTACCCGTCAGTGCAATGCGGTGCTTCGCAGGGAAACTGCGGACGGCCATAGATTGCTTCGTTTGGGCATTTTTAATATTTTGTGCTTCATCCAGACAGATGGATGCCCAGGTATAAGACTGCAACATCTCCTGATCGAGCGTTGCCGTTGCATAGGATGTAATAATGATATCCACCTGCTCTGTAGCTGAGCGGAATGCTTCTTCACTAAGCCGTTTGGCTCCATAATGCAGCATCACGTTTATGGAAGGTGCGAATCGGCTAATCTCTTTCTGCCAGTTGCCTAGTACGGACGTTGGACAGATGAGAAGTGCTGGTGCTTGCTCCGGGGAACGTGGTTCATTTTCCTTCAGATGCAGCAGATATGTGATGAACTGGATCGTCTTACCGAGCCCCATATCATCGGCAAGGCAAGCGCCGAGTCCGAACCGGCGTAGGAATCCAAGCCATGCAAAGCCTTCCTTTTGATAGGAACGAAGCTCAGCCTGTAGCCCTTCCGGAATAGGGAGGGAAGGTGCACCACCTTGTCCGCCTCCGAGCTGTGCGATCACCCTGTGTAGATGTTCATTCAGTTCTACCTCCAGCTGAATGTTCTCATTAGCCTGAGGTTGCTCTTCTTCCTCGGCTTGCTGTCCTTCCTTCCATTTCTGATTGCGATATTCACGTTGTTCATTGTGCAACAGATGCAGGTGCAGGATATCTTGGAAAGAGAGACCTTGCTCCCGATCCACGCCGCCCATCGCTCTTCGAATCTGCTCAAGAAGAGCAGGGTCTAGAGGAACCCATTCTCCGCGAAAACGAACGAGCCGTTCATTACGAGCCACTAGATCAGCGAATTCCTCTTCCGTCAGATCTGAGTCGCCAATAGCTATACGCCAGTCAAAATGAATGATGGAGTCCAGTCCGAAGAAGGACTGTCCGCGTTCACTGCCCTCCTCCGGCTTAACCTTCGCACGCAGCTTCGGTTTTTTCTTCCGTGCGGCTTCCCACCAGCCTGGCAGCAATACTTGCCAGCCCGACTCTAGCAGTCGTCCGCTGTCAATCGTGAGGAACTGCCACGCCTCTTGGTCTCCTAGCGGATCACTGAGTACATCACGGCTACCACTGACCTCACGGCTAATGCGTGGAAGGTGTGCCCGCAATTGCTCCAACCATGCGGCAGATCGATCTAGAATGAAGGCTGTCCAGCCCTCAGGCCATTCCCCCTCAAGCCGGCCGCGTGAATCCAGTCGCACTGGAATAAGTGAAGCGGCATCCAGCTTGTTTTGCAGCACCAATCGTAATCGCCATGAAGGCTCATCATCGTCTGGCTCCAGCAATTGTAGAAGTGGCCGGAAGGGTGCAGCATCTGCTTTCCAGCCGATCGAGACGAGCCATGATTGAGCATCCATGCCAAATGTCCGTGGAGGTTCCCCATTCTGCGGGAATAGCTGCGGGAACTCGCGTCTCAGATCTGTGGCTGCTTCCTCCGTGCTGTACCATCGCTGGAATACGGAAGCGGAGTAAGCCGCACCGAGACCTTCGATATAGCTCTCATCGGTTTGCTCGATGGCTTTGGTTAGCGCAGCTCGATCCTGTTGCTTCAACCGATCTGAATCCCAGATCCATTGCAGTTGCCCTGTACGATGAGCAGTGAAGCTAGGAATATATTTGCGATCTTCAATCGTGGCAGCCAGCACTGGAGCAAGCTGAATCAGATGGGCAGCCTGCTCATCCCATCTCCATTCAATATGCAGTAAGGTGTGCATGTCTGCGAAGAAAGGAATCACTTCTTCTGCGGGCAGCACTACAAGTTCAATGTCTTCAAGCTGGCGGGTTTCGAGCTCCGTACCATAGAACGAAGGAGCATGCCAAGCGAATAACCGTTGCTTGAGTGATTGTCCCGATACAAAGTGGTGGGTATTGAGTGCACCATAGAACAGGGCATCTCCGTATCCCGTTAGGGCAACGTGAACTTCAATCGTTTCGGTGTAAGGGTGGTTAAGGCTCATGAGATTAATTTACCTTTCCGAAGCTCTTCCTGCAGAGCACGCAGTCTGCTATTACGAACTGCGAGAGCCGTGATAAACTGCTCCCAGCGTTCTTCTTGCTTCAATTTTTTGTATAGTTTCGCCAGTCGCTTTAACAACTTAACCGCTGCTTTATACCCGTCTCTGTTTTTGTGTCCGATATAACGTTCGACGGCTTGATGGTAGAAAGGTAGCAGCAGTTCGGGTGCGTCTTTCTCGATGGGTTGAAGTACTGCGACACGGAATTCGAGCGGCTCCGCCCCCGTACTAAGCTGAAAATCGATCCAACGCCGCCACTGGCTGCGACGATGAAGAGCATCCTCATAGGCAGGCCGAGAATGGGGCAACATGCTAACAAGTGTATTCCACATCGTATCTTCTGTTTCGGGAAGCTCCTGAATAACAGTGTCCCAGAGTTGCATGTAATCATGTAATGGATCATTGCGGCGATTCGCAAGCAACGGTCCGAGCTCTGCCAGCCAATGTCCGAGCCTATTCCAATCCAATTGTTCCACCAATACGTGCAGATAGTGCAATACATGCTCTGGTGGAATGCCATAGGCTGAGCTTCCGCTCGTTAAGATCTGCCAAGCTTCCGAATCCCGTTTCAGGTGAAAGTATATCCAGCCCTGTGCTAACACCAAAGGTAGTGGAAGCGTGGGTGGTCTTCTATTAGGTGTACTCGTTCCTGTGCCTGAACTGCTAGGGTTCATATTTAGCACACTTCCAGGAGTTGTACTAGTAGAAACGGAGTCATCATTTAATTTATGTTCAATTTCGCGTAGAGCTGTCAATTCAGCTTCTAGCTCATCTTGTTGGTGTAGGTGAGGCACTAGCCAGTTTAACCACAAGTCGCGATAGATGGATGTAAATACCATGATGCTAGACGTTTCGGACAACATCTGCTTACGGAGATAGGTTACCGTTTCCTCAAGCCGTTTCCAATGCTGCACGTGCTGCTCGTCAGTCAGATTGGATAGATCGAGTGAGCGATTTAGATCCTTCTCTATGCTTCTCTGAAGAGCATCTACAGCAAGCTGGGCAGGATAACTAAGATAGACAGGCGAATTGGTGTTCGGATTACGGCCAGGTATACAGAAGCGCATAAGGTACATATGCACGTGTAGGTCAAATATTTGATCCATGCCTGGAGATAATTTGGGTTTAATGGCATAGAGCTCGTCGGTTGCAGCCTGTATATAGCTTGTACTTGCCGTTCCTACCCCCAGACGGTTGAGACAGCTTCGAAACAGTTTATGCCATTCCGGAATAGGTAGCGTAGCAAGATCCATCGCTTGTTCCTTTATTTGGCTGTACAGATTGTCTGGTGTCTCAAGCTCCTGTGCACGAGTTTCAAAATCCGAGCGTACCGATGATATAGCAGGGGTAGGCTTCACGGATTGTTTCAGAGCAGTGCTCGAATGGGCGTTCACAATGGCATGAACAGGACGCCCCATGCTTTCAGCGTAACTCATAAGAACAGCGATCATATGTTTACAAAGAGAATGTACTGGGCAAGGGCAATCGCTTGTCGGTAAGGACTGCATACTCAGCAGCACTTCATATTCTTCAGTACCTTGAACCATGGCATGAATGCATTGCTGTTCAGTAAACGTTAATGGGCCAACACGTTTCTGTTTATAATATTGGAATCCGCGCATAATGGTCAGGTTATCGAAATGATCCGCAATTTCACGAATCAATTGTTGCCACTGTGCATCATCCATGATCATTTCATTGGGTATGTTCATCATTCCATCTCCTGGGGAAATCATAGGTTCATCATTCAACACGTTCTGACGTTAAAGGTGTGAATTTAATGTATATATCATATCAGTTATAGGACAATCCGTGCAGGAGTTCTGTGAATGAAACAAACTTTTGGTGAATTCATTTCTCCATGAAGACAAGTTCATCGTAGCCATATGTATGCGAAATGTGCGTGTATTGTGTATGCTTAGGGTATGTATTCTACCGAGGAACCATGCAAGAACAGGCGATACCTAACATTAAAATCAGGCAGGAGAGAGTTTATGAAAATACTTACCTTAAACGCACACGCTTGGGCAGAAGAAGATCAACTGAACAAGATCAGCCAATTGGCTGAGTTTATTAATACACATCAATTTGACATCATCTCCATGCAGGAGGTCAACCAATCGATTCAGGAAGAGGCCTTAACTACGGCAGAGCTGGAGCACTATTTTGCCATAGATTCAGACATTGTGGTCAAAAAAGACAATTATGCTTATGTGCTGTTAACACAATTATCTGAAAAGTATTACTGGACCTGGATTCCTACCCATGTCGGATTCCGCAGATATGATGAAGGACTGGCGATTCTAAGCCGAACGCCAATTACACAGGCATTTGGGGAATATGTATCCCACATGCGGGATTACAACAACTACCGCACACGCAAGATCGTCGGTATCCAGACGGTGACGGATGGTGAAAAGGCATGGTTCGTGAATGGACATTATAACTGGTGGGATGACGAGCAGGAGCCTTTCAAAGGACAGTGGGATTTAACCGAGAGCAAGCTTGCGCCGTATATGAATGAACCTTTGTATATTATGGGAGATTTCAATAATGTAGCCGAAATCCGGGGACAGGGGTATGACTACATGATGAGTCATGGGTGGCATGATCTCTATACCACAGCAGCGCAGAAGGATGATGGTGCAACAGTTGTCAAAGCCATTGCTGGATGGGCGAATAACAGTCAGCCACTGCGCATTGATTATATCTTCTCGAATCGTCCTGTGCAGGCGAAGTCTTCAACGGTTGTTCTTAATGGCAAGCATGGGCCTGTTGTATCTGACCACTATGGTGTTGCGGTCGAAATCGATATGAATAACTAAGATAAACCAAGCAAAAAAGCCTCCGCTGACTTCCCAATAAGGAATGGCAGGACGGAGGCTCTTTGGTGTCTAAACATATGTACATATAGCTTCAAGGATATCTTACAGGTTGAAACAGAGGTTATTCGAGCGATAACATCTTATGCACGAATGTTTTGAGATCCGCACTGGTGTGGCTCAGCTTATCAATACTTTCCATGAACTCACTTACGAGCTGTGCTTGATCTACCGTTGCTGTTGTAATCTGACCAATCTCTTGCTCCATATGTTTCATGGAGTCCTGGACACTACCGAGGGAGGTTTCGATATCAGCCGCCGCTTGTTTCGTATGATCGGACAGTTTGCGCACTTCGCTCGCAACAACCCCGAAGCCACTTCCCAGATCACCTACGCGAGCAGCTTCAATCATAGCATTCAAGCCGAGCAGGTTCGTTTGTTCAGATACTTCACGAATCACGTTGGTTACTTTGGTTACACTGACCGAGTTCTCTACCGCTTGCTTGGAGTTACGCAGAATTTCTTCTGATGTCGCGGACAGTTCTTCTGAATGTGCCGCAATTTGTTGAATGCCACCAACGAGGGCGTTAATCGTGCTTTCATTTTCAGTAATTAGTGACTCTAGCGTAATGTGATTATCCAGTGCATAGTTTACACCGAGGATACCTACAACTTGATCATTTTCTTTAATGGGAATGAGAATCGCGTCGAACGGTCTACCTTGTAGATCACCAGGCATCCGTGCCACGGTACGTGTATCTTTATTAACTAACATTTTGAAATTCTTATAATCATCATGCAGCTCATCGCCGACTTTTACACCAATTTCCAAACTTTTTGCTTCGGAAAAGTATAAAACTTTCTCATGATCATTAATGGAGATCGATACATCATCACGAAACATTTGACTGACAAAAGGCATTGCATTTACCAAAGATTCAAGCGTATTCAAATTTCATCTTTCCTTTCCAATACAAAAAGTGGAATTTCCAGTCTAATACCTATATCGGCAACGCATTCCTTTTTTTAAACCATTGTTTAAATATTTGTAGAGGTTGTTCAAAAAGTTCGCTTTTGATTACGAAGGATGCACGAGCAGCATCTCAGCATCGAATATGGAATTCAGCCGAAATGTCCGTTGCTCACGTAGGTTTGCCTACGCTCCGCTACTCCATTTCTATCTTCATCCCATCTTCTCGGTACTGAAAACCGCCCTTTTTGAACACGCACTTGTAGGGAGTGAAATTGTAAGCGCAATCAAAAATCTGTAGCCATGAGCAAACATGTCAGGTATACTGGGATTAATATTCAACTACCACAAAACGATAAAGCGATCTATGGTATCAATAATCAAGGGGATATCCCACTTGGGTTAAGCGCTATACTTAATGTGTTATTCCCTTAGCATACTTATTATTTTACTCCACGGGAGAGGAAAGTGGGCATTTCATGACAACCTATTTCAGTGAACCACAGAGCATGTACTATCGTTTCGGGGATGATCAGGATCAGGTATTGAAAGTGCTGGCTGAGCGATATATTGGAGCCAATGCCCAAGCTGATTTCGTATATCGTTTATTTCAGAAGTCGGGCATTATGCAGAATGATAAAGGGTTGTATGATCTGAATTTAGGTAAACGCTTTCCAGAAGCAGAGAAAGGGCAGACGGTTTACGCTGCAGCGCTGGTCTGGGGGGATGAAGACCGTAACCTGGATGTGCTTATCCGGTGTTATGGTCCCGTTCGATTTTATTTTAATGAGCAACTCGTGTACCGCTCTACAGTTATAGATGAAATTACCCCAGACGCAACGGTGAAATTGGGAATTGATATTAAACCAGGCTGGAACACGTTGCTGTTACAAATGAGCTGCACCCCTGCTGGTTTTGGGTGTCAATTCGGATCTGACGAGGGTAAGGTTCGCATTCTGAATGTACTTTCTCCTTTTGAAGAAAGACTGGGGCAAGCAGGCTGGGTATATTCCAATCTCTCTAACCAGGATATCTCGTTAACAATGGGTTCATCCGGTGGTAGGCAGACTGCGCTGAATTTAATAGGAAAAGAACAGGATACGGGATTGACATGGTTTCCTAACCCCGAGTGGTCAGAAGCCCAACAAGTCATGCCTACTCTGGAGCGTATATATGGACATCTTCCTGGCCACCGGGTGTATGCAAGAACTCGTCTGAACAACAACGATGCGACAGGAGCGAAGGTTCAATTATCTGGAACCTGCTCTAGTCCGATCCAAGTGTGGTATCAAGGTGAAGAAGTAATCCGGCTTGCAGAAGCAGGTTCATTTACGGAGGAAGTGGATGCTTCTTTTGGACGGAGCGAATTGTTGGTGTGCAGTGAATGTAGCGATGCAGAGACGCCGTGGCAATTTACATTAACGGCCTCGGTAAATGGAAAAGAATTAAAGTTCGAACTGCCGCAGCGAGTACACGGTGTGTCCGGAGAATCATGGTTATATGCTGGGCCGTTCAAGGCTGGAGCTGAACCAGCGGCGCAAGATATGAATCGATTCGATCGGGTATATGCTACGGATACAACGGATTCATCGCCATCCTATCCTTCATCAGAGGAGAAGACGTATTGGCGGTTGGATCGACCAGATGTTTGGGTACGCCCGTACTATGAGAATGCAATGCTTAGCAATAAGTGGACGGTAGGTAGCGTGACCAACTATGGACGTTGGGATTATCCACTTGGTGTAACCGTGTATGGCTTGTTACAGGCTGGCCGTCATTTACAGCGACCGGATATTACGCGGTATGCAGTTGAACATGTGCAGACATGTACTCGGATGTACGAATATTCGTTGTGGGATAGGGAGCAGTACGGATTCCCGGCAGTGAACCAACAGTTGGTGATGCTCAAGATGTTGGACAATTGTGGTTCGTTTGGCTCAGCTATGCTGGAAGCGTATTCAGAGCATCAGGAACCAACAGCCCTACCGATTGCTGCACGGATTGCTGATTTTATGTTATCTCGATTGGAACGCCAGGAGGATGGTGCTTTTTACCGCGAGTGCACTGGGGAATATGCCGAGAATACGATGTGGGCGGACGATCTGTATATGAGCACACCGTTTCTGGTTCGTTATGCCCGCTTGACGGGAAATACAGCAGCTCTGGATGAAGCGGCTAGACAGTTTTTGTTATACCGAAAGTATCTATTTATGTCTGATTACAAAATCATGTCCCATGTATATGACTTCAAATATGGGCAAGCGACACGAGTGCCATGGGGGCGGGGAAATGGTTGGACACTATTCTCGTTAACGGAGGTGCTGGAGGCTCTTCCTGAAGGGCATGCGGATCGCCCAGCGTTGATTGATTTTTATAATGAACTATGTGAGGGGTATGCTGCACTTCAAGACCCAAGCGGGTTATGGCACCAGGTATTGAATGATGCAGATACGTACCTGGAGGCATCGTGTACAGCTATGTTTACCTACGGATTTTCCCGAGGCGTTCGATTTGGATGGTTCCGTCATCCTGAACGTTATATTGTGGCGGCGGAGCAGGCGTGGAATGGGTTAACGAAGTATGCGATTGACCGTCAAGGTAATGTGCATGGGGTATGTAGTGGATCAAGATACGCATTCACAGCAGAGTATTACAACAAGGATCTCCTGACAGTTACCAACGACAACCACGGGATTGGAATTATGATGCTGGCGGGTACAGAATTAGCGCGGATGAAAGGGCATCTAGGTCAATCTGCTACAAGTCAGACGAAGACCGCGCTGCATTCCTAGGTTATTGAAGTGAATATAACATCTGAATAGTTTGTATACTCTATTGCTATGGGTGCTTGTGTGTAGTTGTTGATGTGATAATTTCTATGCTTCTATGTGTGTTATCTCAGTTTATGCGCTGAGTGTAGCTCTAT
Source organism: Paenibacillus tundrae (assembly GCF_030812775.1). GTDB lineage: Bacteria > Bacillota > Bacilli > Paenibacillales > Paenibacillaceae > Paenibacillus > Paenibacillus tundrae_A. The sequence goes on along the minus strand of NZ_JAUSTI010000020.1, from coordinate 36,319 downwards.
ATGTTCTGCATGGCCTGGTTGCGGATTCTCCATTGGAGATCAGTGATCAGGCTATTTTTATAAAATAATTGACAAATTGTTCCATGGGTTGATATGATGCTTCCAACACGATTTAGATTTATAAATCGATTTAAATGCCGATTTAATTTTCACATTATGAAGGTTATAGAGGTGAACGACCATGTCAGACGAGACATTACAGCCGATGGATATCACGTTGGAGCAACAGAAGATTATTTCACATCCGTTCCGGGTTGAGATCATTATTTTGTTATCCGAGCAGCCGATGACGTCCAAGCAAGTGGCAGATCGATTGGATAAGGACCCTGGTACAACGTATTATCACATCCAGCAATTGTTTAAGCATGAGATTTTGGAGCTGGTACATACGGAGGTTTCGAGAGGAATTGTTGAGAAATTTTACAGAGCCAAAGCGACGTTGTTTCGAGTTAATGATTCAGAACTACAGATGAAGCGACAATTTCGGGCTAAGCGTGATAACTACATCATGCTGTCAGAGGCAGAATTGGCTGCTTTAAGTGACGAAATCTCAGAGTTGTTCTACAAATATACACAGCAGTCTCTCACGTCTAAGCAAGACAGAACCGCGTACCAGATCAGTTTCGAAGCAAAAGAGTATGATGAGGGGGAGATCACTTGAGTACGCGTTTGTTCAATCGGAATTTTAATATTCTATTGTCTGGTATGTTCGTCAAAGGCATTGGAACGGGTGTGTACGAGGTGGCTGGAATGCTACTTGTCCTTGCGATCAGCGGCAATGTTTTTTATTCAGGATTAGCCTATTTTGCGATCAGTGCTGCGGATTGTTTAGGCTTCCTGATTGCCCCTTTTGCCAATTACGTATCGTACAAAAAAAGTCTCGTATTCTGTGAATTTCTAAAGTCTGCCTTATTGTTCTCGATTCCGCTCTTTGCTGTATTATTTGGATTGAACGTATTTTATTGCATTCTCGTATTGTTCATCGTAGCGATGATCTCACAGTTTACCTACCCCGTAGAATCTACAGTCATCCCCAATATCGTACCTCAAGATCGCCTGGTACAGGCTAACTCTTATCTGAACACACTCCGGGAGAGTATGAATATCGTATTTCTCGCTGTTGCGGGCATTCTGGTTGCAGTCATCGGTCCCGTGCAGGCGATTCTTATCACAGCTATATGCCATTTATGTACTTCTTTAATTTATACCCTGTATCGCTTTGATTTTCAAAATATGAATGGGAATGAACAGCCTCAGATCAATAAATGGCTGCAAAATTACAAACAAGACTTTATGGCTGGAATCCGTTATATCACAGGTTCATCGATTATCCCTCATCTGGTCGTTGCCTGCTTCTTCGTTAACTTTTTCATTGCTGCGATGTTTGCCACACTTCCGGCATTCGCCCTGATGCAAGGTGGGAGTGAATCCTACTATGGGTATTATATGGCGGCAATGTCTGTAGGACTGTTATGTGGAGCGATCATTACACCGCGTGTTGGTAAATTCCCTTTTGGTAAGCTTACCGTGCTCTGCGGCGTATCTTCAGGGTTATTGTGGGTCGGTGCAAGCCTATTGCCAGTGATTCCATCCATTGCACTTTATGGTGCAGGGTTTGTAACGATTGGAATTTTCAATGTACTGATGTTCTCCGCAATTCAAAGACAGATTGAAACTTCTATGATTGGTAGAGTCATTACCGTTGTATCCAGTGCCGCAGCGTTTAGTATGCCGATTGGAGCTTTGGTGGGTGGAGCAATTGGTTCGATAAGCCCGTTGTATTCCATTTTACTTGGTGGCATTGCCATGGTGATCTTTGGTGTGTATTGGCTCGTTAGCGGTGTGCTTCGGAAGTTACCGTCCATTGATCAGCTGGAGTTATCAGAAACAGCCGCTACTCCAACCTCGTATCATGAACCTGTGAAGGATGCACATGCCTAATCGGGGCTAATATCATTTATCTTCATGATTCGAATATCTTCATGATTCGAAAAAACGGGATGATTAAACACGAATGGTAAGCCAATTGCAAATAAAATGTAAAATTAAGTAATCAATAATATAAATTTGTATTTTTCTATTTCAATTATAGAAAAATATGGTTACAATAGTCCTTAAAGATATATTTGTATATTATTTCAAATAAATCTTATAGAGTGCATCGCTGATGTACTCTGGTGTGCATATGAAAGTAATTGTGAATGCACTTATGAATGCATAAGGGAATTTTCGATGTTTCTGTAGAGTAGTCGTAGTCTTCGATGCTAAGTAGTCCTGAATCACATAACTAGGTATGGTGAAGGGGAGAGATGTTTTTGTACACTCAACGTGAAATGCCAGATAAAACCGCTCAGCACAGAAGACACTATCAGGAAGTCGAATTATGGGAGAACGTCGAAGAGAAGGACTGGAATGACTGGATATGGCAACTGACCAATACAATCAAAACGGTGGATCAACTTAAGAAAGTTATTCGTCTAACACCGGATGAAGAAGAAGGTGTTAGGATTTCCGCACAGACAATTCCACTCAATATTACGCCTTATTATGCTATGTTAATGGATCCAGACAACCCCGATTGCCCTATTCGTAAGCAGAGTGTTCCGATATCCCAAGAGATGAAGATGATGAGTTACGACCTCGAAGATCCTCTTGCGGAAGATGATGATTCACCGGTTCCAGGGCTAACCCATCGTTATCCTGACCGGGTTCTGTTCCTCATTACCAATCAATGCTCGATGTATTGCCGTTATTGCACGCGAAGACGATTCTCTGGTCAGATCGGCATGGGAGTTCCTAAGAAACAGATGGAAGATGCGATTGCCTATATTCGTCATACACCAGCTGTGCGCGATGTGCTTCTATCAGGAGGAGACGGATTGTTGGTCAATGACAAGATTCTAGAGTACATCATCAGTGAGCTACGCAAAATTCCACATGTCGAGATTATTCGAATCGGCACGAGAGCCCCAGTTGTATTTCCACAACGCATTACTGAAAATCTGTGCAATATGCTTAAGAAATACCATCCTATCTGGCTAAACACCCACTTTAATACACCTATTGAAATTACAGATGAAGCCAGAAGAGCCTGTGAGATGTTAGCAGATGCAGGTGTTCCATTAGGCAACCAGTCGGTATTACTCAAAGGAATCAATGATAGCAGCCATATTATGAAGAAACTAAATCTGGACCTCGTTAAGATGCGAGTTCGTCCTTACTATATGTATCAATGCGACTTATCGGAGGGAATTGGTCATTTTCGGACAACGATCTCCAAAGGAATTGAGATTATGGAATCGCTCAGAGGACATACTTCGGGTTATTCCGTACCTACCTTTGTGGTGGATGCTCCAGGCGGTGGTGGTAAAATTCCGGTTCAGCCTAATTACATCGTTTCTCAATCTCCTGGCAAAACCATTCTACGGAACTTTGAAGGCGTAATTACAGCTTATCCTGAGCCTCGCAACTATGAAGAGGGGACAGCAGATCGCTACTTTGATGCTTATTATGGCAATTCAGTTGCCTATCGAACGACAGGTGTCTCCAACTTTTACCATGGGGATGAACAGGAGAGTCTCGTTCCAGATGAGCTGGAGAGATATTCCAAGAGGGAAGCCTTTAGGAACAGTGGAGCTGAGACCTTGAAGGATAAACGGGAGAATCGTGATCGACTTAAGGAGAAGAAGATGAACAAAGACCTTCGTCCATCAGGTGAACATATCCTTGCTGATTAATGTCGGTAGATTTCAATGAGACAGGCACCTCCATTCATGCAATGGATCATCATAGTCAAGGGAGAGGATAGAGTTGATTTATTCTGAACGGAGCATCTCCTTTCTGGATGTGGATCATTCATTAATACAAGAGCTGCGGAGGATATGCCGGGCACAGGATACCTCTATGAGCATGATGATCCTAGCAGCTGTACAAGTTCTCTTACATCGATATTCCGGTAAGGATGAGGTGGATATCGCCCTCGTTTTCCCGCGGGATGAAGCAACGGAGCATACCTCGCATTCTGGAGACGACTTGAAAGATATGATTTCGGTAAGCACCGTTTTTACACCCGCGCTCCCTTTTTCGAAGCTATTAACTCAAATTCATGATCAATTTAGAAAGATTGCTGAACAAGCTAGTCTTTGTCTGGGCTCTTGGACAGAGGGGATGGCTACAACGGAGAAGTGTTCAGACAATTTGACGATGCGGATTTTTTTTAACATTGAGGATGCGCTAGGGTTAGTTAGAAAAGAGTCGAAGCAAGAAGTCCAAGCTAATAAGCTATCATCGCTTGAAGATTCGTTCTCCACTGAGCTGATATGGAGTATGACGGGGTCTTCGTGTAACGTACAGCTATTAAGTCATGGTAACACGGTTGATGAGGACAAGATAAGCGGTATGCGTGGTCATCTTGTATCGTTGCTTGCTCAGATTGCTGAACAGCCTGACCTGGATGTGGATACGGTATCTTTTCTGACCTCATACGAGAAAGAACAGCTATTATCGGAGTGGTGTGCGCCGCATCTTGAGTTTCCTCAGGAGCAGTGCGTGCATGAGCTTTTCGACCTTCAAGCCCAGAGTACGCCGGATGCCATAGCGGTGGAATCACTTGATGCCCGCTTAACCTATCGTGAGCTTGCAGAGGCATCTAACCGGCTCGCGAATTATTTGGAGACCAGGGGTGTGGTTCCTGGTGATCATGTTGGCATATATATGAGTCGATCCGTACATATGGCTGTAGCCAAGCTGGCTGTTCTGAAATGCGGTGGAGCGTATGTACCACTTGATATCAGTTACCCTGTAAGTCGGCTGGAATATATGGCAGGGCAAGCTGAGCTAGGATTTTTGATTATAGATGAGACAGACCTCGAACTGGGAAGTGACGTAACCAAGATTCAATTACGGACGGAACAGGATATCATTGCTTCTCAATCTATAACTTACCAACAGAGGGCACACGCTGATCTGCTTGCTTATGTTATTTTCACGTCGGGATCAACGGGATTTCCTAAGGGAGTGGCGATTCGTCACCGTTCATTGACAGGTTATCTGTACTCCATCATTCATGCCTTGGGCATATCATCAGCGGATCGAGTTTTGCAGTTTGCACCGATTAGTTTTGATGCCACGATTGAAGAGATCTTTCCGTTCTGGCTGAGTGGTGCAACGGTTGTATTTGTCCCTGATTCATATCGATATCCGGATTCAGCTTTTACAACATATATCATCGAACAGCACATCAGCGTATTAAGCTTACCTACTGCGTTCTGGCATAGTTGGGTTGAGGACTGCGGAGAATTCGGATTTCCTTTGCCTGATAACCTGCGCATGGTGCTGCTTAATGCCGAACAACCTTCTATGCTCATTTACGAAAAGTGGCTTCAGCTAGCCGGAGATCAGATCCGATTGATCAATACGTATGGCCCCACAGAGGCAACAGTTACGACCACATTGTTTGACATGAGCCAGATGAAAGAGGAATATGGCCGCATTCCAGCAGGATACGCTATTCCTAACGCTCGGATGTATGTGCTTGATGAGCGTCAGCAACTCATGCCACCTGGGTTTGCTGGGGAGCTTTACATCGGCGGAGAGGGCGTGGCGTATGGTTACTTGCAACAACCTGATCTGAATCGTTCTGTGTTTCTGGACAACCCTTTTGAACCGGGGTCTCGTATGTACAAGACCGGTGATCTCGTACGTTATCATCCTGATGGCTGTCTAGAGATCGTAGGTCGTATCGATAATCAGGTCAAAATTCGGGGATTCCGCATCGAGCTGGGTGAGATCGAAGCTTTATTATCTCAGCATCCTTTATTGAGGAATAATGTAGCGATGGTTCACGAATTTTCGCCAGATGACAAAAGGATTGTGCTCTACTATGTTCCCAGAATGCCCCATACTGGTGCAGTGAGTACAGAGGAACTATATGCTTTTTTGAAAGATCGCTTACCTGAGTATATGATGCCTTCCTTCTGGATTGAGTTAGACCGTATCCCATTGTTGCCTAATGGCAAGCTGGATCGAAAATCACTGCCATTGCCTGAGAGAAAACATGAGGATTCCTTGAAGCTAAACCTCTCGGAATATCGGCCTACGGAGCAACGGGTGTTTGCCATATGGTCTGATGTCCTTGGACTGAGTGAGATTGGGCTACATGATTCGTTCTTCATGCTTGGAGGGCACTCTCTATTAGCTACAAGAATTATTGCTCGCATTCGACAGTCCTATCCTATTGATATGACGATTGCAGAGTTCTTTGAGCGACCAACCATTGCGGGCTTATCGGAGCTTATTGATAGCAGACTACTGACTAGTAATGAATCCGAGTTGCGACCAGCGCTGCTACCCCAATCTAATCTAGCGAAGCCAGAGCCTTCTTTTGCCCAAAAGCGCTTCTGGTTCACACATCAGCTCCATCAGGATTCCTACAGTGATCATATGCCCTATGTATGGGATGTAAAGGGTTCGCTGGATCTTGATGCACTGGAAAGAGCAATCCATCAGATCTTATCACGGCATCATATCCTTCAGAGTAAGTATCCGAATATCGGCGGAGAACCTGGTTATGCAACTGTACCTATCTCTGCTGACAATTCAATACTTACGTATGAAGATAAAATGGTTACTCATAGCGAAGCCGTGCATTGGATTGAGCAGGAGGTAAAGCGTCCTTTCGATTTGACCTTAGGACAATTAATTCGTTTGCGTTTGTTCCGACTGGGGGAAGAGGATTATCTGCTGTTTCTCAATATGCATCATATTGTATCCGATGAATGGTCTGTTCAGTTGTTTGTTAGGGAGCTAGGTTTGCTGTACGGAGATTACTTGCTCAACCGTCCTACGTCGCTTGAACCGTTAGAGGTGCAGTATGAAGACTATGCCCAGATTCAGCGGCAATGGTTAAGTGGGGATGTTCTTCGTAGACATGAGGAATATTGGGTGAAGCAATTAGCAGATCTGACACCCCTATCTTTGCCTACAGATAGGAATAAGGCGAAGCAACAGAATAAGAGAAGTGGAAAAACACTTGCGTTTCATATAAGTCATTCATTAAACAACGATTTGAAGCGTGTATGTGAAACGGCAGAAACGACATTGTATATGACGCTGTTATCTGCTTTCAATATGCTGTTGTATCGCTACACCTATCAGGAGGATATAGCGGTCGGTTCTCCTATTACGAATCGAAATTGGCCTGAGACTGAAGATCTCATCGGACTTTTTGTGAATACACTCGTTCTCCGCACACATGTCTCGCCAGAGCAGTCATTCTTGGATCTGTTAGCACAGGTGAAGAAGATATCCATTGAGGCTTATGCCCATCAGGAGTATCCATTCGAGCAATTAGTTGAGAAGCTGCAACCGGAACGGAAGAGAGAAACCTCACCGCTCTTTCAAGTGTTTTTTGCACTACATAACACGCCGGACGAAAAGGTGATTATGCCTAATCTCAATATGGAATTATACGAGATGGATTTTGGCATTCCTCAATTTGATCTATCTCTCACGTTTAAGGAAACCGAGCACGGATTAACGGGAGAATGGGTGTACGATACGGATCTGTTCCATGAAGCAACCATTGTAAGAATGAAGGATCATTTCCTAACACTGCTGGAGGCAGTTGTTGCACAACCTCAGCTTCAATTAAAAGATATTTCGATTCAGTCAGAGGCAGAGCATCAGCTTATGATTCACGATTGGAATCAGACGGAACGGAGCTTCCCAGGGAAAGTTGCCTTGCCTGAACTGGTTAGTTTGCAGGCGATGCAGACGCCAGCTCAAACGGCGCTTACCTTTGAAGAGGACAGTATATCCTATCAGCAATTAGAGAGCTGGAGTAATCAGCTAGCGCTTCATTTGCTTGGGCGTGTGCAGTCAGGTGACTGTGTCGCTCTGTACATGGAACGTTCCATGGAGATGATGGTTGGCATACTTGGCATTATGAAATCAGGCTGTGCTTATGTTCCTATTGATCCTGCCCTCCCGGCAGATCGGATTAGCTATATGTTAAGCGACAGTGGAGCCAGTCTTGTTTTATGTGATGGTTCGATGCAGCTTCCACAAGATTACACAGGTCATGTTATGTCAGTGCCGCCTATGGAAACGAATCAAAAGGATGAGGAACGTCTTTCATTCACGAACCTGCAGGATTTGGCTTATATCATGTATACCTCGGGTTCGACAGGCAGACCTAAGGGTGTGGAAATCACCCATGGAGCACTTGCTAACTTTGCACATAGCATGATTCGACTGCTTGATTTCAAGGCTGGACATCGCATTGCTGCGCTAACGACCGTATCATTTGACATATTTGCTTTAGAGGCACTCGTGCCCCTTATTGCTGGAATGGAAGTAGCTCTAGCTTCAGGTAGAGAGCAAACGGATGTTCATGCGCTGAACCAGTTTCTAGCTCGTACGTTACCAGATTGGATGCAGCTTACGCCTTCACGTCTGCAACAAATATGGGTGGATGAGCAGATGGAACAACGGTTAAGTGGAATGACCGGAATTATGCTAGGCGGGGAAGCACTACCGATGGCTCTGCTACAACAATTACAAAACCGATTCCAAGGCAAAATTTTCAACCTGTATGGCCCTACAGAAACCACAGTCTGGTCGCTTGCTCGTGATCTGACACATGCGGATACCGTAGATTTGGGTCGGCCGATTGATAATACAGAACTGTATGTTCTTGATCCGTATTTGAATCCGGTTCCGATCGGAGTAGCCGGGGAGCTGCATATCGGAGGAAAAGGGCTGGCACGAGGGTATCACAACTTGGAACAGCTCACATCCGAGAAGTTTATAGCGCATCCCTATAAATCGGGAGAACGTGTCTACAAGACGGGTGATCTAGCCAAATATCGTGCAGACGGACATCTGGAGTATTTGGGAAGAGCCGATTATCAGGTGAAAGTTAGGGGCTTCCGTATCGAGCTACATGAGATCGAGCAGTACATGCACCAGCATGCTGCCGTAGATTCCATGGTGGTTACTGTGAACGAAGCGGTGCCTGGGGACAAACAGCTCGTAGGTTATTTTGTAGTCAAAAGTGGATTGCAGGTTACGGTGTCTGAGCTAAGAGAGTTCGCACGCCAATCACTACCTTACTATATGATCCCGACACTTTGGGTCGAGCTGGAGTCTATGCCGCTCTCGCCAAGTGGCAAAATTAATCGTAAAGCATTGCCGGAACCTGATGACTCTCATGTTACGCCTTCGAATGATTATGTTGAACCATCCACAGATTTGGAGGCAGCGCTATCCCAGATATGTGCTAATGTGCTGTCACTGGAACAAGTGGGAATCCATGATCACTTTTTTGAGATCGGCGGACATTCGTTGAAGCTTACACAATTCCTGTTCCAGGTAGAGCAGGCTTGCCATATCTCGATTCCGCTGGGTGATATTTTTGACCATCCTACCGTCCATGAACTGGCAACATATATCGAGGAAACGCACCCTAACTGGCAATTGACGTCAACACCGCTCACAGCAATTCAACGCGAGGAAACTGCGGATATCGTTGTGGATGCATTAACCGAGAAGGAAGTCGAGGAATTACTCGCAGCTCTATTAGAGGAGGATCAGCATCTTGGATAAAATTGAAACCTCAATGGAACAAAAGAGAGAGCTACTCAAAGCGCTTTTGCAAAAGAAAGGGGAGAAGAAGTACTTCCCACTTTCATATACACAGCAGCGAATCTGGTTCATACATCAATTCGACCCTGTGAATGTCGGTTATAACATTTCATTAAACTGGCGTATTCGTGGTTCATTGGATTGGCGGGTGCTTGAGCAGTGTTTTCAGGTGATCGTGGATCGCCATGATTCGCTCCGCGCTACGTTTCACAATATGAATGGTCAAGTCGTTCAATCGATTCAGCCTCAGTTGCAGTTCAAGCTGGAACGGTTACCTCTAGATAAGGAACAAGAGATTGAACGGGCTATCATGGAGCGTGTGGAGCAGGAGAAGAATCGTGTCTTCGATCTGGGACAAGGTCCGTTGTTCAGGGCTGCTGTTCTCCCGGTTGGCGAGAATGATCATGTACTACTCATCAATATGCATCACATCATATCTGATGGTTGGTCGATCCGTCTGCTGTCCGAGGAGTTAACAACGCTGTACTCCGCGATAGCAAAGGGAAGTTCATATATACTTGCACCGCTCGATATCAAATACAGTGATTATGTGGTCTGGCAACGAGACTGGCTACAGAGTGAGCAGGCAAGTGAACAGATGAAGTTCTGGAAGGAGCGGTTGGACGGTGTGCAGATGCTACAACTGCCAACTGACTTCCCTCGCCCTTCTGTGCAGACATATCGGGGAGATCACGCTAGGTTTAGCCTGTCGTCTACACTGGAGAGGTCTCTCCACCACTACAGTCGTGAGCACAAAGTGACACTTTACATGATTTTTCTATCTGCGTTCAAAACTCTAATGTACCGTTACAGCCAGCAGGAAGACATTGCTGTGGGTACACCTATTGCCAATCGGGTACGACAGGAAGTCACACCTCTCATTGGATCGTTTGTGAATACACTCGTGCTGCGAACGCCGCTTCAGGGAAACACAAGTTTTGCTGAAGTGGTGCAGCAAGTGAAGAACGAGGCGATGTTAGCTTACAAAAATCAGGATTTACCGTTCGAGAAGCTGGTCGAGGAGCTTCATCCCGATCGAGATCCGGGTGTGTCGCCACTGTTTCAAGTGTTGTTCACGATGGAAGAGAACGATGATGTCACTCTACAGTTGGACACGCTTGAGGTGAGTGCAATTGAGGTGAATTGGAGAACGTCTTTGTTCGATCTGTCACTGACAATGGAGCAGAATCACGACGGACTTCGTGGCTTATTCGAATATAATACCGACCTGTTTCATGAGGAAACGGTGGCTCGCATGGTAGGTCATTTCCAGCGACTTCTGGAACAGGCTATGGTTAATCCAGAGCAGACGTTGGATCAGTTTGAGCTATTGTCTGCCCCAGAACGCCAGCAGCTACTGATCGATTGGAATGAGACGGATCGAGCCTATAATTGGAGCTGTCTTGTGCACCAGCTGGTGGAAGAGCAAGCGCCTGAAGCACTCGCTGCAACGGATAAGGATCGGCAGATTACGTATGGTGAGCTGAATGAACGGGCGAATGTCTTGGCGCACACTCTCCGTAATCGGGGTGCACGTCCTGGGAGTTATGTGGGAGTCTGCATGGAGCGTTCCGTTGACTGGTTGGTTGGCATGCTTGGCGTGTTCAAATCAGGAGCCTGCTATGTACCGCTCGACCCGACCTATCCTGAGGAACGACTGGCTTATATGATGGCGGATGCAAACGTCCCGCTGTTGGTGACCCATTCGCAAGTGCTGACCCGGCTAACCGTAGAGCCAGCGGTAGAGGTGCTCTGTTTGGACCAGGAATCGGATTGGTGGGCTTTCGATAACGGCGAGAACAGTGAAATTAGTGAGAACAGGGCTAATCCAGAGCCATGGGCAACCGCGCAAGATCCAGCCTATGTAATCTATACGTCGGGTTCTACAGGACAGCCTAAGGGTGCAATCCTTCGTCATCAAGGCTTGCTGAATGTTGTTTTGTGGCACCAAGGTCGGTTTGGAACAAGCCCAGCAGACCGCGGCGCTCAGATCGCGCGGATGGGCTTTGATGCTTCCTTGCTGGAAACCTGGCCGCTGCTCTGCTCCGGAGGCAGTGTGCATCTGATGGAGCAAGAGATCGTGCTGAATCCCGAGGAATTGCAACGCTGGCTGCTGGATCAGCAGATCACACTAAGCTGCTTCTTGCCTCCTGTGGTGGCAGAGCAACTGCTGCCACTCACCTGGCCGCAGGATGCGGCATTGCGAGCACTGCTCGCAGGGGGTGAACGACTGCAAATGCGCCCACCAGCGCATCTCACCTTCGATTACGTGAATATCTATGGACCGACGGAGTGTACGATTCTCAGCACCGTGTCTACGGTAGAGGCGGAGGATGGTAGCTTTAGCCCTCCATCGATTGGTGGAGCACTTCCGAATACGCAATTGTACGTATTGGACACCCACCAAAACCCAGTACCTCGCGGGGTACCAGGAGAGTTGTACATTGGCGGTGTTGGGGTCGCTATCGGGTACTTGAACCGGGAGGAGCTGAATGCCGAGAAGTTTGTGGCACATCCGTTTCGGGCAGGGGAGCGTTTGTATCGAACGGGTGACTTGGTGAAATACAACGCGGATGCCACCTTAAGTTACATCGGTCGTGCGGATCATCAGGTAAAAATCCGAGGATTCCGCATCGAATTAGGTGAGATCGAATCGGTGTTAGTGGGTCACCCAGCAGTGCATAGCGTCATTGTGCAGGCACGGGAAATTGGCGAGACAGGGAAGCAACTGGTCGCTTATATTGCAACCCAGCCGGAGGCCTCTCGTGGGAAAACCAATGCCGTACTCGTCAACGAGCTACGTGAATACATGAAGCCGAAGCTGCCACAATTCATGTTGCCTGCGGCATGGGTGGTAATGGATCAGTTCCCTGTAACACCAAACGGCAAGGTGGATCGGAAAGCTCTGCCTGAACCAACGCCGAGTGAGCTGTATAGTGCACAGGACTATGTGGCTCCGCGTCATCCGGTGGAAGAGATACTGGCAGGAATCTGGTCAGACGTGCTGGGGTTACAGCGAATTGGTGCGCATGATCATTTCTTCGAGCTTGGGGGTCATTCCCTCTTAGCCACACAGATCGTATCTCGGGTGAAGAAGTTGTTTGGCATTGAGTATCCACTTGCCCAAGTCTTCCAACGTCCGATGCTCTCTCAGATGGCGAAATCCATTCGTGAGATTCAGGAAATTCAGGAAGAACGAATTGTTCCTGAAGAGATTGTTAGGGTTTCTCGGGAGCGGGAGTTGCCATTGTCCTATGCACAGCAACGAATGTGGTTCTTTGAACAGATGTATCCAGGCAATCGTAGTTATCATATCCCTTCCCTTTGGCGGATTCATGGTCAGTTGCGACCAGATCTGCTTGAGAATAGCTTAGCGAAATTGATACAGCGGCATGAATCGCTCCGTACCTGTTTTTTATCTGGATCAAACGGAGATCCGATGCAGCACATTTTACCGACATTACCTTCTGTGTTTACTTATCTGGATTGGCAGGATCATTCTAACCCGCTTGAACAGGCACTTCACAGGATTGATGAAGATCGCGATCAAGCCTTTTCACTGCAGGAAGGCCCGCTGCTGGGCGCATTGTTAATACAGATTGCACCGCAAGAATATCTGTTTAGTGTGACGATGCACCATATTATATCGGATGGCTGGTCTATGAGTATTTTTGCCCGGGAATTGGGAGAATTATATTCGGCTTTGAATGGTTCGGATGTATCTGGTGGGTCGGGCAATGCAGTAGAACGGGTGCTGCCAGAGCTACCTATTCAATATGCTGACTTCGCAGTGTGGCAACGAAAGTGGATTGCGGATGGAGTATTGGAACAACAGATGCAGTACTGGAGGCAGCAATTACAGGGGGTATCTGTACTACAGTTGCCGACGGATTACCCACGTCCTGCTGTACAGACATTTGAGGGGGCGGCGGAGCGTTTCACGCTAGCACCTTCTCTACTTCAATCCTTGCAGCAGCTAAGTCGCCGTGAAGGAGTCACGTTATACATGTTGTTGCTGTCTGCGTGGAATGTACTCTTATACCGTTATAGCCAGCAAGAGGATATTACGGTGGGTACACCGATTGCGAATCGGAACCAAGAGGCAACGGAGGGGCTGATCGGTTTCTTTGCGAATACACTCGTGATGCGTGCACACCTGTCGGATGATTTACGTTTTCGAGAGTTATTGTCCCAGGTGAAGGAAATGGCACTGGGTGCCTACATGCATCAAGATGTGCCGTTTGAGAAGCTCGTAAGCGAACTCCAGCCTGATCGGGAACCGAGCTACACTCCGCTGTTCCAAGTATTTTTTGCATTACAGAATGCCCCTGGAGATGATATCCGACTTCCGAACATGAAGGTAACTTCAGTAGAGCAGGCAAGCACAACTGCATTATTCGACCTGTCTTTGATTATGGAGGAAAGCGGCGAAGGTATATCGGGAGAATTGATCTACAATACAGGATTGTTTGATCAGCAGAGCATCCAGCGGATGGTAGGGCATCTACACATTTTACTGGAAGGTATCTCAAGTGCGCCGGAACAGGTTATTAGCCAGCTACCTCTGTTATCCAAGGAAGAAGAGAATCTTCTGTTAGTGGAATGGAATCAAACTGAGCGGGAGTATTCCCTTGAGCAATGTGTACATGAACTATTCGAGATGCATGCGGCGAGTGCACCTGATCAACTGGCAGTAGCTTACTTGAATGAGCAGTTAAGTTATGGAGAGATGAACCGTAAAGCGAATCAACTGGCTCATGAGCTTCGTAGACGAGGCGTTGTTCCTGGTACCAATGTAGGTGTCTATATTGATCGTTCTCCTGAATGGCTGACTGCGATGGTTGCTGTATTCAAATCCGGAGGATGTTACGTTCCACTCGATCCGAGTTATCCCGAAGGAAGACTGGAATATATGATGCAGGATGCTCGCGTTCCACTACTGATTACACAGTCTGTTCTGATGAATCGTTTGCAATGGACGGCAGAAACGATCTGTATTGATCAAGAGGAAACCTGGCTCAGGAGTGGTAGTGACAACAATCCCTCAATAACGACAACGCCGGATGATGCAGCCTATATCATCTACACATCAGGCTCGACAGGTCTGCCTAAAGGTGTTGTGCTCAAGCATCGCGGTCTCCTCAATGTTGCACGTTGGCATCACGAACGGTATGACGTAACCCCGCGTGATCGCGCCGTACAAGCTGCGCGAATGGGTTTCGACGCCTCGATTCTAGAGGTGTGGCCATTCCTAAGCGCTGGGGCGAGTATTCATATTTTGGAGCAGGATATCGTTGCAGATGCAGAGGCGATTCGGGAACGGATTAATGCTGAAGGTATTACCCGTTGCTTCTTGTCTCCTATTATTGCAGAACAGCTCTTGGATCAACGCTGGCCCTCTCATGGATCACTGCGCACGATGATGACTGGTGGAGATCGGCTTCAGGTTCAACCGCCAGCCGGTCTGCCTTTTGAATATACGAACCATTATGGCCCAACAGAATATACCATTCTCTGTACAGCAGGAACGGTAGCCCCGAAGAAGGCAGATACGTTGAATGTGGCTCCATCCATCGGAAGTGTTCTGCCTAATACCGAGTTATACGTGCTGGATCGCCAGCGTAATCTGGTACCGGTGGGTGTACCGGGTGAATTGTATATCGGTGGTGTAGGACTGGCCTTCGGTTACCTCAACCGCGAAGAGCTAACAGCAGAGGCATTTATTCCACATCCGTTCAAGGCTGGAGAGCGTCTGTATCGAACGGGAGATCTGGTTCGTTATCGAACAGATGCCACATTGGAATTTGTCGGACGAGCAGATCACCAGGTGAAGCTTCGTGGCTTCCGAATTGAACTCGGCGAGGTTGAGTCCGTGTTGGCAGGGCATCCTGCCGTGAATTCTGCCATCGTGCAGGTAAGAGAGACAGCGGGGACAGGCAGACAATTGGTCGCTTATTATACATTACAGGGTGAGCAGGAGCAGATGGTGTCAGAGCTTCGGAGCTATATGAAGCAGAAGCTGCCACAGTATATGATCCCAGCCGCTTGGGTTCATCTGGATGAGTTACCTCTTACACCGAATGGAAAGGTAGACCGCAAGGCATTACCTGAACCGAATACACAAGAGAATGACAATAAGGAGAATCATGTAACGCCTCGTACACCTGTCGAAGAAGTGCTGTGCGAGATCTGGAGTGAGGTTCTGGGAGTTACACAGATCGGTGTGGAAGATAATTTCTTCGAACTGGGCGGTGACTCTATTGTCAGTATCCAGATGATTTTCAAAGCGAATGAGCGTGGCATTGCTCTCAAAAATCAGCAGGTCTTCCTCTATCCTACCATCGCCGAACTTGCTGTTCGAGCTGGGGAGGTACGGAGCTTAAATGAAGATCAGGGATCGGTTACGGGTACAGCGCCGTTAACTCCGATCCAGGAATGGTTTTTTGCGCAACAACATGCGAGTCCGAATCACTGGAACCAGTCTGTGGTGATCAAGGTAGGAGAGCCATTGCAGCTGGATATTCTGCACCAGACGTTAGAGCTGCTGGAATCTCATCACGATGCATTGCGTATGACGTTTAGCCTGAATGACCAACAACAAGCATGGACGCAGACCTGCCGTGACTCGGGTACCGAGGTACAACTTACGATTCGGGATTTATCTCATGTACAGGATGAGGATATTCAAACGACCGTAACGTCTGAATTGAATCAGATTCAGTCCAGCCTGGATATTGAAGCGGGTCCATTGTGGCAGTCCCTTTATATGCGTATGGGTTCCACACGGTCAGATCTACTGGCAATCGTCATTCACCATCTGGTCGTGGACAGTGTATCGTGGAGAATTTTGATGGAGGATCTGGAGAATATCTACACGAAGCTGGCATCTCAGCAGAAAGTACGTCTTCCATTAAAAACGACGTCGTACCTGAAATGGTCAGAGCGACTGGCTGACTATGCAAGCCATAACATTCCCGAACATGTTGAGCAGTATTGGACACATGTCAGTGAGCAGGTTAAACGACATGAATTCCAACTTAAATTAGACGATGCACAAGGTAGCAATCAGGTAGCAGATGCAGCAGTTGTTCTCAGAACGTTGAAGATGGAGCCAACTACTGTATTGCGAGAGGAAGTTACTCGGCAGTTGCATGTTCAGGTTAATGAGGTTTTATTTGCTGCTTTTGCCAGCACGTTAGCGAATTGGAGTGCAAGCGACCAGGTATGGGTTCATCTTGAAGGGCATGGCCGTGAAGAGATCGCCGAGGATCTGAACCTGAACCGCACGATTGGATGGTTTACCAGTATGTATCCTGTGTACGTGAATCTCAGTGGTGTTCATCAAGTAGACGGACTGATCAAGCATGTTCAGGAGCAGCTTCTCCGTATTCCGAACAAAGGCATGGATTATGGCATTTTGCGCTACTTGAAGCGCCATCCGGTGTTAACGCAGAATGCTGTAGCACCTATAGCGAGCTTCAATTATCTGGGTCAATATCAGGCGTCCGGCAAATATTCCGGATTCGAGGAAACGGAAGAATATACGAGCCTTGACTGGGGTTCAGATAATGAACGAGGTCATCTGATTGATGTAGTGTGCTGGATTTCAGGTGGGGAACTTCATTTGAAATGGATGTATAGCAGCCGTCAATTTTCACAGAGTAGCGTGGAAAGAGCAGCAGATTATTTTAATGAAGTAATTCAAGAGGCAGTGGCACTTGTCCAACATACCGGAATGGTGAATAAGCTATCCCAAGTGCTCCAAGATAACCAATTATCCGAATTCGAACTGGAAAGTATTGCAAACGAACTAGAGGAGGAGTACTGACCGTGAAGAACAAAGATGTTGTCGATATCTATCCTCTGTCGCCGATCCAACAGGGAATGCTGTTCCATTCCCTGTACGATCAGGGTATACAGGCTAACGATACGTACCTTACTCAGATTAATCTTGAAGTGGAGGGTTCGCTGAACCTGGACATGATGGAGGACGCTTGGAACATTTTGATTGAGCGGCACTCAGTTTTCAGAACCCGATTTCTATGGAATAGCACAGCAGAACCTTTGCAGGCTGTATATCGCCAGGCACGGATCACACTTGAACGGCATGATTGGCAAGCGCTTAAAACTTCAGACAGAGAAGCTGCTCTGGCACGTTTTCTTACCGAGGATCAGGAGCGAGGTATTGATCTAAAAAAGGTTCCTTTAATGCGAGTATCCCTCATTCAGTGGGAAGAAGAACGCTACAATATGGTGTGGATGTGCCACCATCTGTTATTTGACGGGTGGAGCTTCTCTGTAGTACAGGCAGAGTTGCTTCACATATATCAATCATTGGTACGTGGGCAACATATGCAGTTACCAGAGGTGCGTCCTTATAGAGACTTCATTCATTGGCTTCGAAATCAGGATGCTGGGGCGGCTGAGACGTTCTGGAAACAGGAGTTACAGGGCTTTGATTCACCAACTCAGCTCGGAATGAACCTTGGCGGAAGTGCGGAAGAAGAGACTTCATCTGCTCAGCATGACTTAACCATTCCAGAGGAGTACACTACTGCGATCAAAAAACTAGCTACAGAGAGCCGTATCACGGTGAACACCGTGCTTCAAGGTGCATGGGCTCTTATGCTGAGCCGGTACAGCCAGGAATCGGACGTTCTGTTTGGCGTAACTAGCTCAGGACGTGGGGCAGAGCTTGAAGGTGCTGAGTATATGGTAGGCCTCTTCATTAATACGTTACCATTACGTATCCAAGTAGATGGAGAGCAGGTTGTTCGTAAATGGCTTCAATCTGTCCATCATAGACAGTCGACCATTAGACAGTATGAGCATACCTCTCTCGTAGATATTCGTAACTGGACCGACGTACCGCAGGATCAACCGTTGTTCGAGACATTGTTTGTTTTTGAGAATTATCCTACACCGATTGACGACCAGCCAGGTGAGGAATTGGTAAGGATTACGGAAATCAAGGCTACGGAGAAAACGAACTTTCCGATCACCGTATCTCTCTCGCCAGCAGAGTCGGAGTTACATATGAAGGTGATGTATAAAAGCAACCGATTCGATGCTGAATGGATTCAGCGTTTATCCGGTCATTTCATGGAACTGCTGCGCCAAATGGCGGCAACGCCGGATTGTTCACTTGCTCAGTTAGGCATGGTGACTGCTGCAGAACGCCAGCAGCTACTGGTCGATTGGAATGAGACGGATCGAGCCTATAATTGGAGCTGTCTTGTGCACCAGCTGGTGGAAAAGCAAGCGGCTAAAGCGCCCGAAGCACTCGCTGCAACGGATAAGGATCGGCAGATCACGTATGGTGAGCTGAATGAACGGGCGAATGTCTTGGCGCACACTCTCCGTAAGCGGGGTGCACGTCCGGGGAGTTATGTGGGAGTCTGCACGGAGCGTTCCGTTGACTGGTTGGTTGGCATGCTTGGCGTGTTCAAATCAGGAGCCTGCTATGTGCCGCTCGACCCGACCTATCCAGAGGAACGACTGGCGTACATGATGGCAGATGCCAATGTTCCGCTGTTGGTGACTCATTCACAAGTGCTAACCCGGCTAACCGTAGAGTCAGAGGTAGAGGTGCTCTGTTTGGATCGGGAATCGGATTGGTGGATGTTGGATAGCGGCGAGAACGGTGAAATCAGTGAGTACAGAGCTAATCCAGAGCCATGGGCAACTGCGCAAGATCCAGCCTATGTAATCTATACGTCGGGTTCTACAGGACAGCCTAAGGGTGCAATCCTTCGTCATCAAGGCTTGCTGAATGTTGTTTTGTGGCACCAAGGTCGGTTTGGAACAAGCCCAGCAGACCGCGGCGCTCAGATCGCGCGGATGGGCTTTGATGCTTCCTTGCTGGAAACCTGGCCGCTGCTCTGCTCCGGAGGCAGTGTGCATCTGATGGAGCAAGAGATCGTGCTGAACCCCGAGGGATTGCAACGCTGGCTGCTGGATCAGCAGATCACACTAAGCTGCTTCTTGCCTCCTGTGGTGGCAGAGCAACTGCTGCCACTCACCTGGCCGCAGGATGCGGCATTGCGAGCACTGCTCGCAGGGGGTGAACGACTGCAAATGCGCCCACCAGCGCAGCTCACCTTTGATTACGTGAATATCTATGGGCCAACGGAATGTACGATTCTCAGCACCGTGTCTACGGTAGAGGCGGAGGATGGTAGCTTTACCCCTCCATCGATTGGTGGAGTACTTCCGAATACGCAATTGTACGTATTGGACACCCACCAAAACCCAGTACCTCGCGGGGTACCAGGAGAGTTGTACATTGGCGGTGTTGGGGTCGCTATCGGGTACTTGAACCGGGAGGAGCTGAATGCCGAGAAGTTTGTGGCACATCCGTTTCGGGCAGGGGAGCGTTTGTATCGAACGGGTGACTTGGTGAAATACAACCCGGATGCCACCTTGAGTTACATCGGTCGTGCGGATCATCAGGTGAAAATTCGGGGATTCCGTATCGAATTGGGTGAGATCGAGTCGGTGTTAGTGGGTCACCCAGCAGTGCATAGCGTCATTGTACAGGCGAGGGAGATCGGCGAAACAGGAAAGCAACTGGTCGCTTATATTGCAACCCAGCCGGAGGCCTCCCGTGGCAAAGCCAATGCTGTAATCGTCAACGAGCTACGTGAATATATGAAGCCCAAGCTGCCGCAATTCATGTTGCCTGCGGCATGGGTGGTACTGAACCAGTTCCCTGTAACACCAAACGGCAAGGTGGACCGGAAAGCTCTGCCTGAACCAACGCTAAGTGAGCTGTATGGCGCACAGGATTATGTGGCTCCGCGCCATCCGGTGGAAGAGATGCTGGCGGGAATCTGGTCAGACGTGTTGGGGTTACAGCGAATTGGTGCGCATGATCATTTCTTCGAGCTTGGGGGTCATTCCCTCTTAGCCACACAGATCGTATCTCGGGTGAAGAAGTTGTTTGGCATCGAGTATCCACTTGCTCAAGTCTTCCAACGTCCAGTGCTCTCTCAGATGGCGAAGCGGATTCAGGAGCTCCGCAGTACAGAAGGTGGGCAGGATGTTGCTGCCACATCCAGTATGGTGGATGTTACGCGTGAACAGAATGTACCGTTATCCTTTGCACAGCAGCGGATGTGGTTCTTTGAGCAAATGTATCCGGGAAACCGAAATTATCATATCCCTTCCCTCTGGCGTCTGAATGGTTCTGTTCAACGGGAGGTACTGGAGCGCAGCATCCATGATCTGATTCAAAGGCATGAGTCACTACGAACTTCCTTTCTTTCGGGAGAAGGAAACGAACCGCTACAGGTAGTGCAGCCTGAGATCCCGTCAGTGCTGACCTATATGGATCTGCAAAATCACCCGGATGCTCTCCAACAAGCAATGCATTGGATTACAGATGAGGGAGACCAGCCATTCTCGTTGCGTCAGGGACCGTTGCTGCGTGCAGTCTTAGTTCAGCTAGCGCCTCAAGAGTACGTGCTGGGGGTGACTATGCACCATATCATCTCCGATGGATGGTCTATGGGTGTCTTCATCCGAGAGTTGAGTGCACTATACACAGCTCATTTGCTCGGAGAGGCTGCGCCTTTTGCAGAACTTCCGATTCAATATGCAGATTATGCGATCTGGCAGCGGAAGTGGCTTGGTGAAGGTGTGATGGATCGCCAACTGGACTATTGGAGGCAGCAGCTACAGGATGTGTCCATTCTTCAATTGCCAACGGATTATCCTCGTCCGGCTGCTCAGACATTTGAAGGCGCAACGGAACGATTCCATATTGCCGAGCCCCTCCTGGCTGAACTGAAGAAGTTGAGTCGCCGTGAAGGCACGACGTTATATATGACACTTTTATCTGCATGGAAAGTCCTACTGCATCGGTACACCCAACAGGATGACATTGCCGTGGGTACACCAATTGCTAACCGGAATCAGGAGGAGACCGAAGGGTTGATTGGCTTCTTCGCCAATACACTTGTACTTCGATCTCAATTTGCAGGTAACATGAGCTTTCGCCAATTATTAACCCAAGTGAAGGAAACGGCGCTACAGGCTTATATGCATCAGGATGTTCCTTTTGAGAAGCTTGTTGAAGAATTGCAGCCTGATCGAGACACCGGTCATACGCCATTATTTCAAGTACTCTTTACTTTGCAAAATACACCTGCAGATGATTTCAGTATTCCTGATGTTCATGTACATTCCATTGAGCTTCAGGGGAATACAGCACTGTTTGATCTTTCTCTTATTATGGAGGAGAAGCAGCAAGGGCTGGGTGGTGACCTGATCTATAACACGGCTTTGTTTGCTGGTGCAGGAATGAAGCGACTCGTACAGCATTTTCACATCCTATTAGAAGGAATTGTGGCGAATCCGGATCAAGCAATGAATGAACTTCCACTTCTATCCAAGGAAGAACAGCATCAGCTCATTGTTGAATGGAATCAGAACCAACGTGATTATTCATGGGAACGTTGCGTTCATGAACTGTTTGAAGCACAAGCCGCTACAGCACCTGATGCGCTTGCCATGTCGGACGGAGACGAGCAGCTACGTTATGGGGAATTAAACCACAAGGCGAATCAACTGGCTCATGAGCTGCGTAACAGAGGTGCTAGACGGGGAATGAATGTCGGTGTTTGCATGGAGCGTTCTGCAGACTGGCTAATCGCCATGATCGCTGTATTCAAATCAGGTGCATGCTATGTACCGCTGGATCCAACCTATCCAGAGGATCGGCTTCGTTTCATCATGGAGGATGCCCAGGTAGGAATATTGATTACAGGAACGACCCTTATGGATCAGCCTTCGGCAACTGTAGCTGAAGTCATCTACGTAGATCAAAGTGAGCCATGGATGCAAGGGAATCACGGAAATCCTGTGCCAGCATCCACTGCCGATGACATTGCTTATATTATTTATACCTCAGGTTCAACGGGCAAACCGAAGGGAGCTATGCTGAAACACAAAGGGTTGCTAAATGTGATCTTCTGGCATCACGAACGCTTCGGTATTACACCTTCGGATCGAAGCGCGCAGGTTTCACGAATGGGCTTTGATGCTTCGTTGCTAGAGGTGTGGCCGTTCCTCACCGCGGGTGCCAGTGTTCATCTGATGGAGCAGGAAGTCGTTATGGATGCACAGGTATTACAACAGTGGTTCCTGAATAAAGGCATCACGATAGGTTGTTTTTTGCCACCGGTTATTGCCGAGCAATTGCTTGATTTAACGTGGCCTCAGGAAGGTGTATTCAGATCTATTATGGTGGGTGGAGACCGTCTTCAGCTTCGTCCACCTGCAGATCTTCCGTTCGAATATATTAATATTTATGGGCCAACCGAGTGTACTATCCTTAGTACAGAAGGATGTGTGGCTAGTCGTGAGACCAATAATCAAGCTCCATCCATTGGGTGGGGATTACCGAATATCACGTTATATGTGTTAGATCCACAGCTTCATCCGGTTCCGATTGGTGTTCCTGGAGAATTGTACATTGGCGGAGTTGGCGTTGCTGCTGGTTATCTGAATCGTGAGGAATTAACGGCTGAGAAGTTTATTCCACATCCATTCCAGCTTGGAGAAAAGCTGTACCGGACAGGGGATTTGGTGAAATTGAATGAGGATGCTTCCTTTGAGTTTGTCAGCCGGGTAGATCATCAGGTGCAGCTTCGAGGGTTCCGAATAGAGCTTGGGGAGATTGAGTCTGTTATATCGAGCCATCCATCCGTGCAGACAGCTCTCGTATTGGTGAAAGAAACCAAGCAGCATGGTTCGCAATTGGTCGCTTATTTGACGGGAAGGGATACTCAGGTTCCTGTGATTGAGGATGTAAGAGAACATGTCAAACGCAAGCTTCCGCACTTTATGATTCCATCGGCATGGGTGGTAATGGACGAGTTCCCATTGACTCCGAACCGGAAGTTAGATCGCAGAGCATTACCTGATCCAGTTGGTGATGAGGCTTATGGCGTGAAGGAATACGTCGCTCCCCAGAGCCCGATGGAACAGGTGATTGCCGAAATTTGGACAGAGGTATTAGGTGTATCCAGAGTAGGGATTCATGATGACTTCTTTGCACTTGGGGGACATTCGCTCCTTGCTGTACAGATGATCTCCAGATTGAATGCCAGACAGGGCACTGACGCCAAGTTAGCCGATTTATTTGGTCAGCCGATTCTACAAGCATTCGCAGGTAAGGTAGAGCAACAACCTTTTGCCTCCAGCACACTTACTCCAATCAAACGCATATCACGGAAAGCCCAAACTGTTCAGCCTTAAAGTGTATGTTCGAAAAGTCCGCCAAAGCGGACTTTTTGAATAACCTTCTAAACCTAGCGACAGGAGGAACTGTATTGAATACACATCGGAGTGATGAAGTGCATGGTGATGTCTACGTCTTTCCACTATCCTTTGCCCAACAGAGACTGTGGTTTATTCAACAGCTTGACCCGGATAGTTCCGCTTATCATATGAATTCGTTATGGAGACTAGAAGGAGAGCTTGACCTAGATGTGCTACAACGCAGTGTTCAAGAATTGGTCGATAGGCATGAATCACTAAGGACGTTTTTCCGAGAAGAAGAAGGAGCAGCCGTCCAATGTGTGGCGGAACGACTTCACTCTTGTGTCGATGTCATTGAATTGACCCATGCGGATGAGCAGGCTGCTGTGGACTGGATATCGAGAAGAGCAGCTGATCCTTACGAGATGTCGGAGGGGCCACTGTTCAGAGCGGTGCTTATCCCGTTGGAGCCTAAGAAGTTCGTTTTTTCAATCATGATGCATCATATCATCTCTGATGGCTGGTCCATGAATGTACTCATGAATGAATTGAGGGTACTATATAGTTCTTTCCTTGTTCATCAGCCCTCACCGCTCCCTGATCTACCCTTACAGTATGTGGACTATACGATGTGGCAACGTGAACTATTAGAAGGAACATTATTAGACACCCAGTTGGACTATTGGAAAAATAAACTCAAGGGAGCCGAAGTGCTTCAGCTTCCAACCGATGCACCTAAACTCCCTTTTCAGTCTGCCCGTGGCGGAAAACTGGAATTTACCGTGGATTCATCTCTGATTCAATTGCTAAGACAAATAGCTCAACAAGAAGGCGCAACGCTATATATGGCTATGTTGACAGCCTTTAAGCTACTACTACAGCGGTATAGTGGGCAAGTTGATATTTCAGTAGGTACAGTGAATGCGAATCGGAATCGAGAGGAACTCGAAGGGGTATTCGGCTTTTTTGCCAATACACTCGTTATTCGTTCGCAGCTCTCTGCGGACATCAGTTTCAGATCGCATTTGCGGCAGGTGAAGCAGAATACGATTGAGGCTTATGCCCATCAGGATGTTCCTTTTGAGAAAATAGTAGAGGCACTGCAGCCGGATCGTTCTATGACCGATAATGCGCTGTTTCAGGTTTTTTTCAGCATGGCATCCTTTGCGGAGGCTTCGATTGATATGGCAGGCGTATCGCTGGTTGAGCTCGAACCGGAGGTCGATACGGTTTCCTTTGATCTGACGTTAAGCCTGCAGGAGCAGGGCGATTGTGTAAAAGGCACTTTTTTATATCATGCTGATCTATTTAAAGAGGCGACCATAGGTAGAATGGCCGATAGTTTTGGCGTGTTGTTACAGAGTATTGTTCATTCGCCTAATGAGGCAGTCGGTCATCTCCCTATACTATCTGAGCAAGAATTGCATAAGCAGCTTGTGGAATGGAATGATACAGAGCGTGATATTCCAGAGATCAGCATTCATGAGTTGTGGCAGCAAAAGGTGAAGGAAACTCCGGATGCACTAGCCGTCACGTGTGGTGCAATGCAACTAACCTATATTCAGTTGAATCAGCAAGCCAATCAATTGGCGAGGTATATGCAGGAGCGTGGTGTGCGTGAACATGATCTTGTAGGGATATGTCTCGACAAATCTGTGCAGATGGTTGTAACCATTCTGGCTGTTCTCAAAGCGGGTGCAGCATATGTGCCTATAGATCCTAGCTACCCTGCAGAGCGGTTGTCTTACATGCTTCAGGACGCTAGTCCACATACGATGGTGATCAACAGTGCTGGTCTGGAACATCTATCAATGGATTCGATGAACGTCATTTGTCTGGATCGTGAGTACGAGCAGATTAGTCTGGAGTCTACCAAGGATATAGAATCTACGGTGGCCTCAGACAGCATGGCGTATGTGATCTATACCTCAGGTTCAACAGGGAAACCGAAGGGTGTAATGATTGCTCATCGTAGTGTTGTTAATCTAGCGATCGACAATATCGAAACCTTCGCAGTAACACCTGCGGATCATGTCATGCAGTTTGCATCATTCAGCTTCGACGGATCGGTGTTCGAGACGATGACGGCTCTACTGTCTGGGGCAAGTCTTCATATCTATCAGCGCGGTGAAGATCTCGGAGCATTTTTGCAAAGACAGCATATTACATTCGGGGCATTCCCACCCTCTGTTCTTGCCACATTGGAGGAAGAAGAGGTTGCGAATCTACGTGTGATGATTGTAGCTGGGGAGAAGTGCCCCGCAGAGCTGATTGAAAAATATAATAAACATAACCGGATGTATAATTCATATGGTCCGTCTGAATCAACTGTAGCAGCCACTGTATATCAATACCGAGTGGAACAGCCGGATTCCATCGGACGACCGATTACCAACAGTCGTGTATATATATTGGATCAGTATCTCCAACCTGTACCTGTTGGTGTGCAGGGTGAAATCTATATCGCTGGTCGGGGACTAGCTCTTGGGTATCTGAATAAACCTGATTTAACCGCTGAACGTTTCGTAGAATCCTGCTTTCATACGAATGAGCGACTGTATAAGACCGGTGATCTGGGACGTTATTATACGGATGGAAGTATTCAATTCTTAGGAAGAACCGATTATCAGGTGAAAATTCGTGGATTTCGGATTGAACTCGGTGAGGTGGAGGCAACGCTCGCAGAGCACCCCCATGTGGATGAGGTGTTGGTGGATGCGCGAGCCAACCATCTGGGAGACCAGACATTGGTTGCTTACCTGGTGCTTAAAGAAAATTATGCGTGGGATTATGAACCGCTGGAGAAGTATGCACAGGAGCGATTACCTGTTCATATGGTGCCAAGCCATTGGGTGTTTGTGCCAAAGTTCCCGCTCACACCGAATAATAAAATTGACCGTAAAGCCTTGGCCGACCCTGTATGGGAAGATGAAGCTACGATGGATACAGAGCTAACCCAAGATGAGGTGCGGCTACGCGACTTATGGGTGGAGGTACTCGGGCCAGGCAACCCGATTGGGTCCAATAGCAATTTCTTTAAGTTAGGCGGACATTCGTTAAAAGCCATGCAGTTGATTAGCAAAATCAATAAATCGTATGGCGTGCAACTGGCAGTGAAGCAGCTATTCATGTACCCAACATTGTCTCAATTGGCAGTCAGTATTCAGAAAGGGATCATCCACGAGACGAATCAGATTCGTGTTCCTTTGCAGGCAGGAAGAGGGGAGAAAACCCTCTTTGTGATCCACCCCCAAGGTGGGGATGTGCTTGGTTATCTGGATCTGGTACGTCAATTGGAGGATGATGTAACGGTCTATGGCTTACAGGCTCGAGGGTATAACTCGGAAGAGACACCTTTAACGACAATTGAAGATATGGCTCAAGCCTATCTGCAAGAAATGGATCAGGTTCAATCCCATGGACCATATCATATCTTAGGTTGGTCATTCGGCGGTTACATTGCAGTAGAGATCACCCGACTGCTGGAACAAAGAGGGGATGAAGTGGCACTACTGGGTATCGTCGATGTCCCTGCTGAAGCGATAAAAGCAGGAGCAGACTCTCGATCCACCTCAGTTCCATCGCTCAGCATGTGTGCGGCAACACAACTTGGATTGACCATGGAAATGCTGGATGGCGAGGTCGAAGAACATGATCTGGCGCAGATCTATGCACTTGCCAAGAAGTGGAACAGGCTTCCGCCAGGTTTGACAATGGAGCAGATGACTCGCAATGCACGCATTATGGTTGTGAACCAAAGAGCGATTGAGAAGTATATATTGAAAGGTAAACTACGGACTGATATTCATCTATGGTATGCTTCGCAACCGACAGACACGCATCAAGTTATTCATCCTTCGGGGTGGCATGGTTTGAGTCTAGGCAAGGTGTATGCACAGGAATTGGCATGTAATCATTTTTCGATTGTAACTACACCGCATGTCCATGTTATCGCGGAAAGGTTGAATCACTTTGTTATGATGGTGCACTCGTAGGCACTAGGTAGGTTAGGGTACTCAGAATCCTCAGATATTATTAATTACTCTAGATAAATAGAGAATTTTGAGATAATAGATCTCTAGAATCTATGTAATCCATAGTTATCATTTAATTTCACTAAGTCACCTAAAATTACCTGAGTTATCTCAATTATCTCAATTACCAGAGATATTCATAGCCCCGTCGTATTTCCTACGGCGGCTGTGGGTATCTTTTTTTTCTCTTTTCGGATGACCTATCTCTTGAAAATGCCTTGAACCTATTGATTAAATGAACCTGCTATAATACCATATCCATGAAGATTAACCTCCACCTAAATACACAGCTGATCTTATCAGAGATGCAGAAGCTCATGTGTGATTCGAATTCCACTTGATGTAATAACCCCTTACTTTTTTGACAGGAAAGCTTACTTTTGTTTATGTCATGTGCGGCAATGGATCGTTACAATAGATTTTGTAAGCGATTTCATAAATGCAAAAAGGGGAGGAATTTCATTCATGATGATTACGAAAAAGTGGGTAACCCTGTTCTGCCTGTCCCTGTTATTGTTCGCTACAGCCTGTTCTGGAGGGTCTTCCGGTACAACGGCTTCTTCTGACGAAGGAGGCAAAGGAGATACCTCAGGTAAGATTGAACTTCGTATGACCTGGTGGGGATCACAGACCAGACATGATCTAACAACCAAAGTGATCAAATTATTTGAAGAGAAGCATCCGGGCATCACCATTAAACCTGAATATTCAGGCTGGGATGGTTATTTTGATAAGCTGACCACGCAGGTAGCCGGTTCTAACGCCCCAGATATCCTACAGATGGATTACGCGTTTCTGACTGATTTTGCTCGGCGTGGTGCCTTGCTTGACCTGACGCCGTATGCAGATAGCCAAGAGCTGCGGACTAAGGATCATGATCAGAGTATGATCACAGCCGGATCGATTGATGATAAATTGTACGCAATTACCCTAGGAGTCAACGCACCAGGTGTCATTTATGATGCTACCGTATTCCAGGAGTTAGGTATTGAAGAGCCTCAGGAGAGCTGGACATGGAAGGACTTTGAAGATATTGCGACTAAGATTGCTGCAGCCAAAGGGGATGGATTCTACGGCTCTGCAGATATTTCTGGAGCAACGAATATGTTTGAAGTATTTATCCGGCAAACGGGAAAAGGGTTGTTTGACGGAGGCACAATCACAGCGACGAATGAGGAGTTACAGCAGTGGTTTGAGATGTGGGCTGCCCTACGTGAGAGTGGAGGCGCAACTTCTGCGGAGGTGACGGCTTCCACAACGAATGCACTGGAGACACGACCGATTTCACTCGGAACAGCGGCAATGGATTTTGCATGGTCTAACCAATTGCTGACGTTCCAGCAGGTGAACAAAAATCAGGATCATAAAATCGCCATCCAAGTACTTCCTCACGGCGAGAATGAAAAGCAAATCGGCGAATACCTGAAACCAGGTCAATTTCTCTCCGGTTATGCCAAAACGAAGCATCCAAAGGAAGTCGCTATGTTCATTGACTTTATGGTAAATGACCCAGAGGCAACGGCAATTCTAGGCTCAGAACGTGGTGTGCCAGTCAACGCAAGCATTCGTGAGCAGATGCAACCAACATTGCCAGAAGCAGAACAAGCTATTTTCCAATTCATTGATACCGTATCGAAGCATTCCAGTGAGATCGACCCGCCATACCCGCAAGGATTCGCTGAGGTGGACACAAGCTTCAAGAGCACAAGCGAGCAGATCGCCTTTGGTCAGGGCAGCATGCAGGATGTCATTGCCCAGTTTATTGAAGGTGCCAAAGCAACGCTTGGATCGAGTCAATAACGAGTGAAGCTGTTCCAGACTTTCTAATTCTGCGGGGAGGTTGCGATAAGATGACTACATCACAGGTCAGTCAAGCTCGAATCGAGAATGTAGCCACCCGGCGAGTGAAACGAAGATACGCGCATAACGGAGCTGCCCTTCTGTTTCTCGCCCCATGGCTTGTTGGATTGTTATTTCTGACCCTAGGTCCCATGCTGGTATCGTTGTATATTTCCTTTACCAATTATAGTATCCTGGCCGCCCCTTCCTGGGTCGGTCTGGACAACTACATGACGATGTTTACATCGGATAAGCTGTTTATCCAGTCGCTCAAGGTCACGTTCACCTATGTTGCCGTATCGGTACCGGTCAAGCTTATTTTTGCATTACTTGTCGCCATGCTACTCAACAAAGGCATACGTGGACTCGGCATTTACCGAACAGTGTATTACATCCCGACGCTGCTTGGAGGCAGTGTGGCGATTGCCATGTTATGGCGCAAAATGCTAGGCGGCGATGGGTTACTTAACGGTGTGCTTGCTATGGTGGGCATTAAAGCCCCGGATTGGGTTGCTAATCCGAAGTATGCTCTATATTCAATTGTACTATTATCCGTATGGCAGTTCGGTTCATCCATGATTATTTTCTTAGCAGGCTTGAAGCAGATTCCACCTGAATATGATGAGGCTTCAGCCGTGGACGGTGCGGGTCCTTTACGGAGATTCTTCTATATAACATTGCCGATCCTATCACCTGTCATCTTCTTCAATCTTGTCATGCAACTCATTACATCCTTTCAGTCGTTCACACAGGCCTTCGTTATAAGTAATGGTAGCGGAGGGCCAGTGAACTCAACATTAATGTACTCTCTGTATTTGTACAAAAAAGGCTTCTCCTTTTTTCAAATGGGCTATGCTTCCGCAATGGCGTGGGTGCTGGTTGTTCTGATCGGGGTATTTACATTGCTGGTATTCCGCAGTAGCAAGCTGTGGGTGCACTATGAGGATGGTGGGAAATCATGATCGGACAACGTAATTCCGTTACGTGGGTGGTTGCCAAACATGTGCTGATCTCAGGCATCGCTTTTGTTATGTTGTACCCCATCCTCTGGATGCTGGGCAGTTCGTTCAAACCAGGACATATGATCTTTACGGAAACCTGGTTTTGGCCGAAGGAATGGAACTGGCAAAATTATATGACTGGATGGTCGGGAATCCAGGGCAATCCATTCTCGCGCTTTTTGACCAACTCCATCGTGTTGTCGCTGGGTGCTGTGCTCGGGAATGTGATCTCCTGCTCCATGGCAGCATATGCGTTTGCCCGGCTGAACTTTCGTTTCAAAGCGATCTGCTTCGGCTTGATGCTCATGACGATTATGTTGCCGCATCATGTCACGCTGATCCCACAATATATCCTTTTTAACCACCTGGAGTGGGTGAATACGTATCTACCCCTCGTTGTGCCCAAATGGCTGGCAACGGATGCGTTTTTCATTTTCCTCATGGTTCAGTTCTTCCGGGGGCTTCCCAAAGAGCTGGATGAGGCGGCAACTATTGATGGATGTGGTCCAGTGAGAATATACACCAAGATCATTATTCCACTTGCGTTTCCAGCACTGGTTACCACGATGATATTTACATTCTTATGGACATGGGACGATTTCTTCAGTCAGTTGATCTATCTAAGTGATGTAAGTAAATACACGGTGCCGCTAGGTTTGCGTCTGTTCCTGGATTCCAGCTCCCAATCGGATTGGGGTCCGATGTTTGCCATGTCAGTGCTATCACTAGTGCCGTGTTTTATCGTATTTATCGTGTGCCAGAAGTACTTCGTGGAAGGAATCGCAACCTCCGGGCTTAAAGGGTAACTCCAAGACGAAAGAGTGATTCCATGAGGAAACGAGCATTATCCAGATGGTTTAATCAGAAGCTGCAACAAAGCAAGCTCTCCACGTTGATGGTGACTTGCTTTATTGCATTTAACCTGTTGCTGGTGTCTGTCATTGTTTGGTTGGCGTATCAATCCTTCTCCGCAGTCACGTTTACCGAGATTAGCAAGGCGCGATTAGCCCTTCTTAATGAAAGCACCCGTCGAGGATTTGATTTTATAACAGGTGTGACGGGGACTGCATACTCACTGACCAGCAATAGAGAGCTGTCTACTCTCTTGGAGACCGCTGGCAAAGGCCGGTTGACCCAGATTCATCAGCGGCGCGAAGTATCCAAAATACTGGATCATACGGTGGTCGTTAGCGAGGGTATTACGTCGGTGGAGCTGTACACGGATGCTTTTAATGGTGTGACGATAACGACAGAGGACCGGATTTACCCGGTGAATACAATTGCTGATGCCGAATGGTTTGTGGCGCTGGAGCAAGCTGATGGAGCCTGGGTGCCTCTTAGGGAAAATGAGTCTGGCCACTCGCTGATCGGGTATGCCCAGCGGATATTTAACGGCCGAGGTAACACTGTAGCTTATGTTCTCATTCGGTTAAGTCGTGCCGATATTGTGCGTCGATTTGCAGATATGCCCATGGTGTTGGATGGGCAAGTACTGCTGGTCGATACCGCGGGTAACGTGATTATGCATATGGGTGATTCTGCACCTGAGGATCAGGCTTCTTCCACAATATCTGCACAAAACGCTATACCGCTAGTCGACAGTGCCTGGATTCAAGAGCATGCCGAGCATGGAGATGACGGGTTCGAAGTTGTATCCGGGCAATCTGGTGGCGCGCAGCTTGTGCTGTATTCCCGGCCAGCGATGCTTCAATGGCGCTTGGTGCAGACCATCCCTGTTCATATGCTCTTATCCCCAGTTAGAGAAGCAGGGTGGAAAGTGCTTGTCATTGCTGTGATCGGTCTATTGTGTTCAGCAATACTTGCGTGTTTATTCGTGCGACGCATTGTTCATCCGATTCGTCAATTAATCAAACGAATGCGGCAATTAGAGAAGGGTGACTTTGAGACCCGGGTACAGCTTTCATTTACGGAGGAATATGCTCATTTAGCATATGGCTTTAATCATATGGCGTCCCAACTGACAACGCTGATGGAGCAGGTGCGGGAAGAGAGTCGCGCTAAACGGGCAGCACAGACAGGTTTACTTGAAGCACAGATCAAACCTCATTTTCTGTACAATACACTCGATATGATCCATTGGCGTGCACTTGATTATGAAGCGAAGGATATCAGTCGTATGATTGTACAGCTTAGCAAGCTCCTGCGAATCGGACTGAGTGGGGGCAGGTTGTTTATTCATATTCGAGATGAATTAGAACATGCCCGTTGTTATGTTAGCATTCAGTCAGAACGATTACCGTTCTCCATCGATTATCAGGAAAGGATTGACCCGCGGGTTAGAGGTTATTACATCCCGAAGATTATTTTGCAGCCCTTTATCGAGAATGCCGTGATCCACGGACATCCGAAGGAAGACATGCTGCGAATTCGAGTGCATATTCATGAAGAGACTGGAGACGAAGGGAGTCGAGTTTCGTCAGGTATCGTAATTCGTATTTTGGATAATGGGCAGGGTATGCCGGAAGGTTGGAGGATGGAAGATACGTCAGGAATAGGCGTGCAGAACGTACATCAGCGGATTCAGCTCTATTGCGGTACGAATTACGGGGTTCGTATAGGCGTTGGTGAGCTTGGTGGAGTCGAAGTGGTCATTACGTTGCCGCGCATCGAAACAGAAGAGCAGCTAAATCAGTGGTTGGGTGGTGAAAACAAATGAAGACGATCATGCTCGTAGACGATGATCCTCATATTATCAAAGCCTTAACGGATCACATTCATTGGTCTTCTCTCGGTCTTCGTATTGCCGGAACAGCTTCCAACGGGTTAGATGCGCTGGAACTATTTCATCGTCTGCATCCTGATCTAGTGATGACGGATGTGTATCTGCCGGGAATGACAGGACTTGAGGTGACGCAAACGTTGCGGAAGGAACACCCTCATCTGCCGATTATCATTCTGAGCGGATACGATGAATTCGAGAACGCCCGAGCAGCTATGCGCTGGGGTGTGAATCACTTTTTGCTAAAGCCTGCAGAGGTAGAGGAGATTGAGTCTGTGCTGCGTGATGTATTGCTGGAGCAGGATGTACGGGAGCGGCATGAGCGGCTAGAGCGGACATACAAACAGGAGATAGGAAGAGTGCTTCCCTATTTGCGCAAACACTTTCTGCATGAATTGTTAACGACGCGGTATCGAGCAGACGAGCTGCCAGATGAACGTATAAGTTATGTAGGGATTCGTAAGGGCTCCCCAGTACGCGCCATCAGCCTACAACTTAATCGACCTGGATTTCTAACGCGGATGAAAGAGCGGGATTGGCAGTTGCTACGCTACGGAGCAGCAGACATTATTCAGGAGACCATCAAGGAGCAGATTCCACATATGCCTGATTGTCAGGTAGAAATTGTAGACTATTCCGATCGTTTATTTGTGCTACTGTTATTTGCCGAGAATGATGACCTTGAACAGGTTCAATCGCTAGTGGAGCAGATGATCGATCAGATTTTCACGTACCTCAAGCTAGAACTGAGTGCTGGAATTGGTCGTGTGAAGGGTCACTTGTGCGAGGTGATGGATTCTTATCTGGAGAGTAGAGAGGCGCTGGAAGCAGCAGAATTTCAGGGAGGCAGCCGTGTATATCGTTATCAATCGTCAGAAGCAGCAGAATCTAGTGTGACGGATTACTCGCTTTTGCTGCGACAATGGAATGAAGCGTGGGTGGATATCCGGCCTGATCTGGCAGAAGAGGTATGGCATCATATCCGTAGTTTGCTGAATGGAGGGAGTTGTAATGGGATTCAGGATGTGCAGGTTGTGGCCGTGAGTCTGTTTGATACGCTGATTCATAGTTGGAATCGACATTATCCGATGCTAACCCCTCCGCTCGCCATGAGTGATTTTTTGCAAGAAATTCAATCGAAGTATGCTCTGCAGAACCTGATAAGCTGGCTAGACGACATTATTCATAATTGGCTGGAGCAGACAAGGAAGGAGATGGGCGAGAAGAAGAGCAATAAGCTCGTAGAACAGGTCAAGCGATACGTGGAATTGCATTACGCTGAAGAGATCAGTTTTGAAGCGATCGCTAAGGGTCTTTTTGTGCATCCTAAATATCTGAGCCAGTTATTTAAAAGGGTGAGTGGAGAAAACTTTGTGAGTTATCTGAACGGCTATCGAGTCCAGAAGGCAATGGAGCTGTTGCAGTCGGGGAATTACATGGTGTATGAAGTCAGTGAGATGACGGGATTCCGGAATGCGACATATTTTAGCCAGGTGTTCAAAATGCTCACAGGTAAGAGTCCATCAGAAGTTGGCTAGCTAGTGCAATGACGAATGTATATGTAATGGAGAGAAAGGGGGAATTTTTAATGATTCTTGAACAGCAGGTATTTAACGTAAAAGGAATGAACTATTCGATCAGATCGGCAGAGGAAAATGATGCTGGTGAATTGTCCTCACTTCGTGTGCAGATTGATGGCGAAACCGAGAATATGGATCGCGAGCAGGGTGAAGCGTACATTGATGAGGCAGGATTTGCGGGTATCATCCAAGTGGATGCACAGAAGGCGAGAAACCTGTTTCTCGTGGCTGTGGTACAAGGTCGAATTGTAGGCTATGCGAGATGCGAAGGAGTGGACTTACAACGCTTTGCTCACAAGGTTGAATTCGGTGTATGTGTTGCGAGAGAATTCTGGGGGTATGGGATAGGGAAGAAGCTATTGGAGATATCTATTCATTGGGCAGATACGACGGGTGTCGAGAAAATGACGTTGAACGTGTTAGGTACGAACGATAAAGCAGTAGAACTTTATAAGAAAGTAGGTTTTGAAGTCGAGGGAATTATGAGGAGAGATCGATTGCATGCAGACGGGAAGTTCTATGACACTATTGTAATGGGTAGGTTTAGATCTCAAGCGTAAGAGTTAGTGTGTTGAAGATGTGAAGGTAACGGGATGGGTATATTGGAAGTAAGAGAAAGTGAAGTCTAGTATAGTACAGAGTAAAGTGTAGTGAAGTAGAGCGGTCTAATGGGGGGATGAATTAGTTCAACCTGGTCTACCTTAGTCCAGATTAATGTGAGAAAGGTGTGCTTCTTCATATTATTATCTCTTTTACCTCTATAATGAGGATTATATGGTGAGAATGTTATGTTCATTAGGTAGAGATATATTATTGGATTAAGTTAGTAGGTTTTATTACGAGGATTATATCAAAATAGAGATTGAGAAAGTTATTGAAGGGTAATACGTTAGAACACTTTTAAATATCTAGTAGGCTTATATCTATTGATATAGGCTGAACGAGAGATGTTTAGGTATATGTGGTCTAAGATCTAGTTTGAAAGCAAGCGAAATGAAACTAGACTCAAAACTCAAAAGATAAATAAATTTGAAAAAAGAGTTGCAATAATTAAACCAGCATGGTATATTCTAATTCCGGCCAAGAAAACACGAGAAACACGGTGCGGCAAGCAAACAACATAAGCTTCGAAAGAAACTTAAAAAAAGAGCTTGCAAAGTTGGTTCGGATGTGATAAGATATAAAAGTTGCTGACGAGAACGAATGTCGGCGCTG
>NZ_JAUSTI010000019.1 GCF_030812775.1 Paenibacillus tundrae | reverse complement strand
TAAGGCGCGCGCTTCGCTTCTTCAGATCCGATTCCGTCCCCTCCGCTCCGTTTGCACGAATCTCCGTATCTTTTGAATATGGCGGTACGTAGGGTAGACCCTTGAATGATGGCTGTTTTCTTTATCAGCTCCCTTTTTTTTAAAAGGGAGCTGATAAAGAAAAGGCGCTCGCTTCGCTTCTTTAATGAAAATTTCGTTTGCTTCGCTCCGTTGCACGCAATGCATCTTTGGAAATGTGTGATACGGAGGTAAAACCTTTAATGCTACCAATGTTGTGTTAACTGATTGTTTTCTCAACTCGCTGTAATTCCTCATGCTTGTCATGGTTGTCCTTACCGACTCATAGGATGAAGATAAGAGCAATGCAGGAAGGAATGAGGTTACGGATGTTCAGAGAAGTTGTGTTTCCTTTATTATATGGGCTTGTTATCTTCTTTGCTGGCATGAAGGTCATGGAAATGTCGCTACAGCGCATGGCTGGGCCAATGCTCGCCGGGTGGCTCAATCGCGCCACTTCTGCCCCCTGGAAAGGGATGGCTTTCAGTGCAGGTGCAACCGCACTTCTCCAGAGCAGCACTGCCGTCACCGTGCTCACCATCGGTCTTGCCAATGCAAGAATCATCACCTATGGGCGCACGCTTGGGATTATTTTAGGTACAAATATAGGCACCTGTTTAACCACGGAGCTTGTTGGATTGCAGATTGGACGTGCTGCACTCCCTTTGCTCGTTCTTTCCCTGCTTGGCTGGGCTACTTTTGTTGTCCTTGCAGAACGCAATCGGGCGGCTCCCGAAGAAACCAAGCGAACGCTTTTCCAAATACAATGCAGTTTTTTGGCAGCAGCAGGATTCGCACTCGTCATGACAGGCATTCAGGTCATGCAATCCATTGCAGTTCCACTTCGAAGCATGGGTGTATTCCAATGGTTTTTGGATCGCTCCGCGGATAGCCTATGGTGGGGATTCCTTGCAGGAGCCTGTCTGACAGCACTAATTCACAGCAGTGCAGCTGTCATCAGCATGGCTATAACACTTGCCGCAACAGGTGTGTTGCCCGTAGAGATTGGTATTGCCATTGTGATCGGCTCCAATGTGGGCACATGCATCACAGCCGTTCTTGCTGCCGCTGGTGGAGCATCCGCAGGCAAATTCGTCGCAGCCGCGCATGTCATATTAAACGTGGCAGGTGCACTACTTTTCATGCCACTCATTGATCAGCTTCATGCAGCTTCGGCTTGGCTGTCCGCGGATCACGGAGCACAGATCGCCCATGCGCAGACTTTATTTAACGTCATCTGCTCCCTATTAGCTCTACCCTTATGTTATTTACCAATCTGGCACAAAAAACCACCGGTTACCGCCCCTTCGGCGAAATCACCCGTGGCATAGTGCTCACAACCATAATTAAAGATGCGTCACAAGTAATGGTTATTTAAAAAGTCCAGCGAATCCATTACTAGCTTCATCCGATTCCTCAGGACTGCTCCTTCGTCTTTTTAAACGTTAATGCCCAGTTTGCTCAGTGCGTCACGTAGAATACTGTCATTGTTGTCATAGCCGTTACTTTCCTGTCTTGACCATGCTTCCTCAGGTGTATACCAATCTACGCCTTTAATTTCTTCAATCTGAGGCTGCATATCGCCGCTCTCTGCCTCCACTAAATAATAGTGAACTTCCTTGTCTACCGGACCGAACTCTGCATGTTGGTACGTATAGGCGATAACATCGACAGGTTCAACAATTCGTCCAACCATGCCTGTCTCTTCTAATATCTCGCGCAGCGCTGTCTGCTCAATCGTTTCGCCTGGTTCCATTTTGCCCTTAGCCAATGTCGTTTTCCCGTAACGATCCACAATCAATTGGATCTGTAGTTTTCCGTCATCGTCTTTGCGATAAACAACGCCACCTGCTGAAATTTCTTTTTTGTTCATTTTGTTCTCCCCCACTCACGGAATACTTACGATCTGTTACACAACTTCTTAGCCATTTATTGCAAAAGAAGGATTTCATCGCCCGGGTACGTTCCCCAAGGAAATGAAATCCTTGTTTTTGTCATCTCGATTACATCGCCGCAGACTTCAGTTGATCTTCCAATACACGAACTAACGTAGCCTGGCTCTCATTGACGCCAGCTTCAGTAAGCTTCACGCGGCATACTTTACCGATCATATCCTGGGAACCATCGAATACCAATTGAATGTAATTATCGCTGTATCCTTGAA
The DNA here is from genome assembly GCF_030812775.1 of Paenibacillus tundrae. GTDB lineage: Bacteria > Bacillota > Bacilli > Paenibacillales > Paenibacillaceae > Paenibacillus > Paenibacillus tundrae_A. The sequence continues at coordinate 94,803 of NZ_JAUSTI010000019.1, read as the reverse complement.
GTTTACCACTGCCTTCGCGGCCTTTGGCTTCTCCCTCAGGAATAACATCCAATACTTGTCCCACGAACTGCTGTGCATAAGCCAACTGCATCTGTTCAGACAGATCGATCAATTCATGTACACGAGCATTTTTCACTTCTTCATCCACCTGATCTTCCATACGTGCTGCCGGCGTTCCGGTACGTTTGGAATAAGGGAATACGTGCATTTCGGAGAAACCGATCTTCTTCATCAGTTCATAGCCGTTACGGAACATCTCATCCGTTTCACCCGGGAAGCCTACAATAACATCTGTCGTAATGGCTACATCCGGCATAGCTTCACGAATGCGGAGCATTTTATTATAGAACTCTTCAGTTGTATATTTACGGCGCATCCGTTTCAACACTGCATCGTCCCCTGCTTGTAGCGGAATATGGAAGTGACGAACTAGTTTATCCGAGCGTTTAATCACATCCAGCATACGATCATCGATCTGGCTAGCTTCAATGGAACTAATACGAATACGTTCCAGACCTTCGACTTTATCCAGATCCCAGAGCAGATCGGTTAAGTCGTAGTTTTCCATGTCGTCACCATATCCACCAGTATGGATACCTGTAAGCACAATTTCTTTGTAGCCCGCATGCACCAATTGATGCGCCTGTTGAACAATACTGTTGGATTCCCGGCTACGAGAAAGACCACGCGACCACGGAATGATACAGAATGTGCAGAAGTTATTACATCCATCCTGAATTTTCAGGAAGGCACGCGTACGATCAGCAAAATCAGGCACATCCATTTCTTCAAACACACGTGTCTTCATAATGTTACGTACAGCGTTTACCGGTTGACGGGATTCCTGAATTTCTCTAACATACGGCAAAATTTTATCCCGATCTTGTGTTCCGATAACCAGATCTACTCCTGGAATATCTAGAATCTCGGCAGGAGAGGTCTGAGCGTAACAGCCAGTTACTGCCACAATGGCATCCGGATTCCGACGAATGGCACGACGAATAATTTGACGGCTTTTCTTGTCTCCTGTATTCGTCACTGTACAAGTATTAATTAAGTATACATCGGCTGTCTGTTCATCAAAGTCCACTTGATCATATCCTTCGTTCTTGAACAGTTGCCAGATTGCTTCTGTATCATAAAAGTTAACTTTGCAGCCTAAGGTGTAAAACGCCACGGATGGCATAATTACATTCCCCCCATTTCTCCAGATTCGTATAGAACACAAGTCAGCGCGGCCATTCCAGCCGTCTCTGCACGCAAAATCCGTTTGCCCAGTCCAACCGATACGGCGCCAGCCTGATCAGCTTCCAGTGTCTCCTTCTCTGAGAACCCGCCTTCTGGGCCTACCACGATCAACACATTAGCCGTCTCATCAGGTGCAAGCTTTTCTACGAACGGTTTTAGCGCATCGCGCAGTTGCTTGCCGTTTTCTTTCTCATAACAATAGCATACCAGATCATATCCCTCAAAAGAAGACAACAGCCCTTTCCAAGAAAGCGGCTGCTCAATGGACGGAATACGGTTGCGATGGCTCTGCTCAGCAGCTTCTTTAGCAATCTTCCCCCATCGCTCTAGTCGTTTGCTTTCCTTCTTGGCATCATATTGCACAATCGTCCGTTCCGAGAGAAAAGGAACAAACGCTACCGCTCCGATCTCAGTGCATCGCTGAATGACCGTTTCCATCTTGTCACCTTTAGGCAAACTTTGAGCTACCGTTACACGAATACGAGCCTCATGATCCATCTCCAGAGGCTCCACAATATTCGTTGTCACTTCACCAGCTTCTATGCCTTCAATCTCCACCAGAGCTTCTCTAGTACGTCCGTCACTGACAATCAGTTTGTCTCCAGGTTTGCCACGCATCACCTTACTGATATGGCGCGCATCATCCCCTGTGATCACAACCGAACGCTCTTGGAATTGTTCTTCAGATACAAAATAACGCTGCATAGGTCTGTCCACCATTCTATCCTGTTATGAATGAAATTCACCCTGCTCACAAGCAGGCGTGAATCCATACGCCACAGATGATCATACAACTTTTACGTCCTTCTGACCAGTATTTCAGTCCAAAACGTTATCATTCGTTTAATAGAAGTACTTGTTCAAAAAGGCCTCTAAAATAGACCTCTTATTAGATTTCCAAAATCGTCATACATACTGTATGCCAACATGTATAACGGATTAATCGTTACATCGCGTAACGGAGGTACGATAAGAATAAGCAAGAAAATAAGAATAGACCATTGCTCCACGCCCTGTAGCTTGCGACTAATGGACGGCGGTAATAACTCTTCCAGAACCCGATAACCGTCCAGAGGAGGTAATGGAATCAGGTTGAATAAAAACAGGAAAAAGTTCGTGAGATTGAACATGAAGAAGAAGGTTGCAATTGCTGTATACAATCGTTCATTTGCAATATTATGCATAACTCCAGTACCTACAAGCGTAGCAAATACGATGGTACCCATGATCGCAAGCAACAAATTACTTAACGGACCTGCCAAGGAGACAATTAAACTCATTCTCCGCGGATGATCGAAGTTAGCTCGATTCACAGGTACAGGCCTAGCCCAACCAAAACCAGCGATCAATAGCATGATTACGCCCAATAGATCAAAATGCACAACCGGATTAAGCGTTACTCTCCCTAACAGTTTCGCTGTTGGATCTCCAAACTTATTGGCAAAATACGCATGTGCAAACTCGTGCACCGTAAAAGCAATCAGAATTGTTAGTAAGAAGAACGGTAACTGATCTAATGGGTAACGAAAGAGCGAATTCAGAAAATCCATCCGTTACCTCTTCCTAGCTACGTACGCCAGCCAGTCCTCATCACGGTGAACGGCACTAATTTCAAACCCAGCGGCAATGAGTCCATCATGAACTAACTGCTCTTTATTTTTCCAGATACCTGAAGCAATATAAACGCCACCTGGTTCAAGAGCATTATAGACATCGTCCACAAACAGCATGATGATCTCAGCAAGAATATTAGCTACAATGACTTTGACTGGGAGTTTTACGCCTAGCGTTGGGTCTTCACTTCCCAGAACAGACAGCAGGTCACTTTCCTTCACGGTGATACGATCATCAAGCCCGTTCAGATGTGCATTTTCCTTCGCGCTGGATACAGCCACTGGATCCAAATCTAAAGCTAGAACATGCTTCGCCCCAAGTTGTACCGCGCCAATGGCAAGAATGCCTGAACCTGTTCCGACATCAATGACTTCTTCTCCACCTTGGATCACCGTTTCCAGTGTACGCAAACAAAGTGAAGTTGTTGGGTGAGTCCCCGTACCAAAGGCCATGCCTGGATCAAGCTCGATAATTTTTTCGTCTGGGCTCTCTGGAGTATACTCCTCCCATGTCGGTTTGATTGTCAAACGTTCTGACACACGCACAGGTTTAAAATACTTTTTCCACGCATCTGCCCAGTCGTTCTCATCAACCGTTCTTGTCTCATAACGTACGTCACCCACATTAATATCGAATTCAGCAAGTTGCTCAATTCTTGGGCGCACTTCTGCCTGTAATGCTTCCATGTCTGTGTCTTCGGAGAAATACCCTTTGATCTCAGCAAAACCTTCAGGGATATCATTCAAAGGAAATTCATACCACTCACCATAGGGTGCATCACGCTTTTTATTTAAAGTACCGGACTCTTCAATTGAAACCCCTCCAGCACCTGCTTCATGCAAAAAATTCGAAATCATCTCTACCGCTTCTTCGGTAGTATGTATTGTTAGTTCATGCCATAACATACGTTATTTTTCCTCCTCATTTTTCAAACATCCCCATCATTGTACTACACAAGCGAGTCAGAATACAAAATGCAGTAATTACAGGTAGCGTTCGAATAGCAGGTAGAGTCGCCGCTAATATCTCATCATCCATAACTAACGGGTCTACACAACTTCTTAATGAAAACAAAAAAACAGGATCCCGTAGCATTGGCTAGAGCATCCTGTTCTGCTGGCTTATTCTTCTATTACGTTAGTTAATAAAAGCGCCCACCGTTTTGTGTAATCATCTCGGCTGCCTGTGGAAACGAATCGTTAGTCACCGACACGGTCAATAAAATACCTTGTTTGGGTTGTCCTGTCGATATGGTCTCAGGCATATCATATACCTGACCATTAGATAGCATTTCCGGATCATCACTAATTAGCGAAAGAACGTTAAGTTCCCCGCTAAACCCACCAATTACCGCCGTGGGAGAGAATTCTCCCTCCTCATCCTGTTTGGCATTCGGTTCATTTGATTGCAGAGGAAGACTTTCAACACGCAATTGATTGGGGTGTAATAGTTCGAGAGCTCTCCGTGCAGATTCAGCGTCAGACCAACTCGTAAAGACTGCCTCAATCCTTACTGTTGAGCGAACGTCTTCAGTCATGCAGCTCTCTTCCTTGACGACGATCAGCTGCCTCACTACGGCGCAATGCCTCTACGTCTTCATGATCGGCTGCCTCACTACTAAATTCCACATCTTCATTTTTTGCAGATTGCAATCGTTTCATTTTCTCAGTCTTCGTCAAAATTTTGCCCGGGCGTTCATGTTCTGCCATGTTATGTTCCTCCTTTAATATCAGTGCTCTATTATGGATGGGGTCTAACTAGATCATGCCACCAGCCTGTTCGATTATTGACAAGGCGCGGTGATGTACTGATTCATCTACGACTACAGTGAGCAAGACATCCCTACCTGTTGGGCCTTCTTGTCCGCCATCACTCATCCCACTAGCGGAAGGATCCGCAGCAGCCATAATTCCAGCGGTTACATTCATGCCCATCGCTCCAGGCACCCAAGAAGAGTAACTACCAGAAACTCCTGGCGTGTACGAGGCTCCACTTGGCCCTACACCTGCATAACGGCTGAAACGATTGATCGACAGGTCCTCCACACGTAACGCCTCCAATTTTTTGGCAGCGCCTTCTGCTTGCTCTGGGCTATGGAAGTACGCCAAAATGTTTTTCTCACTCATCTGGTCACACCTGCTTCCCTAGTTTTCGTATATGGGCTATCCCTTATCGTTCTCGCTATGCTAGTCTGCCGCAATGCTTCTCCATTTATGCACAAAAAAGGACACCATGCCGAATAACAGCAATGATGTCCTTTTATATTTACAATAACTGTGGTAAACCACATCTTTGAAGCTTTCCGGCTAAGGCCTTACACCGAGTTGTGGATAACAACCATCTATTAGTCACCACGGAATGCGCGTTTTACTCGATCAAAGAAGGATTGCTCATGTTCATGAGTTTGTTCTCCATCTAGTGCAGCAATTTGGCGTAACAGATCTTTCTGCTCGTCATTCAGCTTGCTAGGTGTAACAACAACCACCTTCACATGTTGATCCCCTTGACCCATACCGCGCAGGCGTGGAACCCCTTTGCCTTTAAGACGGAAATAAGTTCCGGTTTGCGTACCTGCTGGAATTTTCAATTTCACTTTTTCAGTCAACGTTGGAATCTCAATCTCGTCTCCCAATGCTGCCTGAGCAAACGTCAGTGGAATCTCGCAGTAAATATCGTCTCCTTCGCGTTCGAAGAAATCATGTGATTTCACACGAATAACAATATACAAGTCTCCCGCTGGGCCACCACGCAGACCGCCTTCACCTTCACCTGTCATACGCAGTTGTGCACCATCATCTACGCCCGCTGGAATGCGAACATGGATTTTGCGTTGCTTGCGCACTTTACCGCTACCACTGCACGTTGTACATTTTTCTTTAATAATTTGTCCTGTACCACTACAGTTCGAGCATGCACGGCGATTCACCATACGGCCAAATGGAGTGTTCTGAACAACTTCCTGTTGTCCACTACCTTTGCAGACCGTACATGTTTCTGGTTTCGTTCCTGGTTTAGCACCTGAACCGTGACAAGTGTCACAGCCTTCCGTACGCGGAATTGTAATATCCGTTTCTTTACCAAAGACAGCCTCTTTGAACTCAATGGTCATGGTATATTGCAGATCGTTCCCACGTTGCGGTGCATTAGGATCACGTCTTCCGCCACCACCACCGCCAAAGAACATATCGAAGATATCGCCAAATCCACCGCCACCAAAATCGCCACCACCACCGAATCCACCTTGATTCGGATCAATATGCCCATATTGGTCATACTGCGCACGTTTTTGGCTGTCACTGACAACATCATAAGCTTCTTTCACTTCTTTGAACTTAGCTTCTGCATCATCCGCTTTGTTTACGTCAGGGTGATACTGACGTGCAAGCTTACGGTATGCCTTTTTGATCTCCTCGTCGCTTGCATTTTTGCCAACGCCGAGAACCTCATAATAATCACGTTTTTCAGCCACTCTTCCACCCCCATAACATTCACCATATCGCACATCGTGACAAAAGGAAAGTCAAAGCACGGGAGCCCCGGCTATGACTTTCCCTTTAATCCGAACGTCACCAATGTTTCATTCGCCTACATGCGCGAATTAGTTTTGTTTTTTATCTTCGTCTACGACTTCGTAATCTGCGTCAACAACGTTATCACGTTTAGCAGAACCTTGTTGATCTTCAGCACCTTGAGCCGCTTGTTCTTGTGCTTGTGCTTGCTCATACAGTTTTACGGACAGTTGTTGAACGATCTCTGTCAGTTCTTCTGTAGCTGCTTTGATGTCTTCCAAGTTGTCAGTATCTACTACACCTTGCAATTTTTCTTTTGCAGCGTTAGCTTTTTCAACTTCACCAGCGTCAGCTTTTTCACCAAGATCTTTAATCGTTTTGTCCACAGAGTAGATCAGTTGGTCTGCACTGTTTTTGGCTTCAACGAGTTCTTTACGTTTTTTATCTTCTTCAGCGTGCAGCTCAGCATCTTTCATCATTTGCTCAACTTCAGCATCGCTCAAACCGCTGGAAGAAGTGATTGTGATTTTTTGTGTTTTGTTGGTACCTTTATCTGTTGCAGATACGTTAACAATACCGTTGGCATCAATATCGAAGCTAACTTCGATTTGTGGAACACCACGTGGAGCTGGTGGGATATCTCCCAACATGAAGCGTCCAAGAGATTTGTTACCTGCTGCCATCTCACGCTCACCTTGCAGGACGTGGATCTCAACGCTAGGTTGATTGTCTGCATAAGTGGAGAACACTTGAGATTTACTTGTAGGGATCGTTGTGTTGCGCTCGATCATTTTAGTGAATACGCCACCTGCAGTTTCGATACCCAGGGACAGTGGAGTTACGTCGAGCAATACAACGTCTTTCACATCACCTGTCAGTACGCCCGCTTGTACAGCAGCACCCAAAGCTACAACTTCATCCGGGTTAACGCCTTTGTGAGGCTCTTTACCTGTCAGTTTTTTGATTGCTTCTTGTACTGCTGGAATACGTGTTGAACCACCAACCAATACGATCTTGTCAATATCGTTAGCAGTCATGCCTGCATCACTCAATGCACGACGAGTCGGCTCAAGTGTACGCTCAACAAGACTTGCAGAGATTTCTTCAAATTTCGCACGGCTCAGGTTAAGCTCCAAGTGCTGAGGAACGCCGTCAGCCACTGTAATGAACGGCAGAGAGATCGTTGTAGTCAATACGCCGGAAAGTTCTTTTTTCGCTTTTTCCGCTGCATCTTTCAAACGTTGCACCGCTGCTTTATCTTTGCTCAGATCAATACCTTGATCTTTCTTGAATTCACTTACGAGGTAATCAATGATAACTTGGTCGAAGTCATCTCCACCTAGTTGGTTGTCACCACTAGTTGCTTTTACTTCAAAGAAGCCATCTCCGAGTTCAAGGATAGATACGTCGAACGTACCGCCACCAAGGTCATACACGAGGATCGTTTGATCTTCGGATTTCTCCATACCATATGCTAGAGCTGCTGCTGTTGGTTCGTTGACGATACGCAGAACTTCCAAACCAGCAATTTTACCAGCATCTTTCGTTGCTTGACGCTGACTGTCATTGAAGTAAGCTGGAACTGTGATAACCGCTTGAGTTACCGTTTGACCCAGGTAAGCTTCAGCATCAGCTTTTAGTTTTTGCAGGATGATTGCAGAGATCTCTTGTGGAGAATAGTCTTTGCTATCGATTGTTTCTTTGTGGGAAGTACCCATATGACGTTTGATCGAAATGATCGTACGATCTGGATTCGTAATAGCTTGGCGTTTTGCAGTCTCACCTACAACGCGCTCACCATCTTTTTTGAAACCTACCACGGATGGCGTTGTACGTGCGCCTTCTGGGTTTGGAATTACGACAGCCTCGCCGCCTTCCATAACCGCTACGCATGAGTTAGTTGTTCCTAAGTCAATACCGATTACTTTGCTCATCGGAAAATTTCCTCCTTCGACAATTGAGAAGAATCCTTCGATCCTTCGCTGCATTATAATTTATTTTCTTGCTCTATGTGTGCAAACCTCTATATGAAGCTTCGCGGGCATCATACCCTCACAAAGAGGAATTATGAGCTTACCTTAACCATAGCTGGACGAAGCACTTTATCTTTTAGCATATAGCCTTTTTGGACTTCCTCAACAACGGTACCTTCTTCATACTCGTCGCTTTCCACTTGCATGATCGCTTGGTGGAATTCTGGATTGAACGGTTGTCCTACCGTCTCCATTGCAGTCAGACCTTCATTGTTCAACACGGACTCCAACTGGCGGAAGATCATTTGAATGCCTTTGGAAAAAGATTCACTCTCCGTACCTTCAGGTACAGTCGCCATAGCACGTTCGAAATTGTCGATAACCGGTACGAGTTCGGTGATCAGCTTCATCGAAGCGTATTTCGCTAGTTCTTCTTTTTCCTTTTGAGTGCGGCGACGGAAGTTGTCAAAATCAGCTTGCGCACGGATCAAACGTTGCTGATGCTCCTCAGCTTCTGCCGTCAAACGTGCGATCTCACCTTGCTCTTGATCTACCATCTCCTCAGCCTGTGCTTCTGCAGCACCTGCTTCGTTAACAGGCTCCTGGCTTTCAGCCGCTGTTGTTTCCTGTTCTTCTGCTGCGAATGATTGCTCCTCTTTCAAGATGTTCACCTCCTTATAAGAATGAAATGGTTCATTTCCCGTTCAGATAAGCATCATGCGGGATGACCCACACAATGCTTATTTGAAACGATGCGTTAACATCGAAGTCAAGTCACGAGAGAGTGTATTTAATATATGAATGACACGTGCGTAATCCATTCGCGTCGGTCCCAGTATACCAATGGAACCTAAGGCCTCTCCATCCAATGAGTAGGATGCTGTAATCAGGCTGCAATTGGCAAAGGCTTCATGATCATTCTCGGTACCAATTCGTACCTGAATCCCAGATCCACCCGGCACGGGCATCATTAACTTCATCAGTGTTGGTGTCTCATCTAACAGGTCAAGAATATCTTTAACCTTTTCAACATCTTTAAACTCAGGTTGAGTTAACATATTTGTAGCACCGCTAAGGAACAGACGATTATCGTGCTCATTATCAAAAGCGCTATTCAGCACCTGCATGACTTCTTCATAGCGATTAATATGTCGTTCCATCTCTTGCCCAAGCTCTGTATAAAGACGTGATTTGAGTTTATAAATAGGTACACCGACCAATTTGGTATTTAACAGACGTACCACATTCTCCATCTCGGCAACCGAGATTTCCGGTGGAATCTGTACCGTTTTGTTCTCGACTTGGCCTGTATTCGTTACAATAATCGCCACAGCTTCCCGTTCATTGAGCGGAAGCAGTTGGAAATGGCGAAGCGAGGTGTGAAATACTTCCGGCCCCAGCAAGATCGAAGTATAATTTGTCATATGTGACAATATGACTGATGCATGTTGTATAACCTGTTCCATCACGTTTAACTTCTCAGCAAAAAATGACTTCAAATCGTCCAACTCTTGAGGCTCCACTTGATTCCACGGAACCAGATGATCTACATAATAACGGTAGCCCTTATGGGAAGGAATTCGTCCAGCAGATGTATGCGGCTGTTCCAAAAATCCCATATCCTCAAGATCCGCCATCTCATTACGGATCGTCGCTGGACTGTATCCAACATCTCCTCGTTTGGAGATGCTTCGGGACCCTACGGGCTCAGCTGAACGGATATAGTCATCCACTATAGCGTTCAGAATCATACGTTGACGCTCTGTTAACATGGTGAGTATCCCTCCTTCTGACTGCAATGTCCCATGTCGTTAGCACTCAGGTTAGATGAGTGCTAAGCGGTAATACAAAAATACCAAACTGACATGAACATTGTCAAGTCAGTTTCATAACGATGCTCATCAATTTATTACGTATGTTCAAGCTGACATGTTTTTTAGAACACGTTTAGACCGAAGAAGACGGAAATCATGCGATATCTCTAATAGTATAGACCATTCTCCGTCAGTCATAACACTCAACATTCATTATACAACATATGCATGAAAAAGGATCGCATGTGAGTAGAGTTGTTCACTCAAGACTCTGTTCATGCGACCCATTATGCATCAGGCGGAAATTTCTAGTTCTTTCAGCACTGCAATCTCGTCGCAGCAATTTTGTTTGCTGCAGTGCACGCAGTCCGTCCATACTTTTTCAGGAAAAATCTCTTTATCTACAATGGCAAAGCCATTTTTCTCAAAGAAAGAAACTTCATATGTGAGTGCCATCACTTTAGGAATTTTCTGATTCTGAGCTTCTTCCACCAGTCGATCCAGCAACCGGGAACCTATACCCAGTCCTTTGTGTCCTTCTGAGATACCAAGGGATCTAACCTCCACTAGATCGTTGCCCAAACGGCAAAGCGACCCACAGCCCACGACCTCTCCATCCACTTCAGCGACGACAAAGTGTTCCAGTTGCCTATGCAGTACTTCCCTTGATCGCGGAAGCATGATCCCACGCTCTGCGTATCCCTTAATCATTTCATATAGCGGTTCAACATCTTCCGGCACGGCTTTTCTGCATATAACCGACATTCTGCTCTCCTCCTATTACCAAGCTTTCCGAAGGAAAGCCAACTTCGTAGTTGTTAAATTACACGCTCTGTCAAAATCAATATGAATAAATATACAACAAAGCGTATAGAATTTCAAGCTACGAATTTAGCGATATCGAGCCAATAAACTCGGCAAAAACGTCGTTTCCGAACAGGATACCCTGCTCACTCAGCCGGAAGCCGTCTGGCGTCCGCTCAAGTAATCCTGCGTTTAACATTTTGCCCAATGGTTTTGCGAACACCTCTTCGATGGATTCACCAAATTGCTCATTGAAACGTGAGGCCGAGGCTCCCTCTAGCATTCTGAGTCCAACCATGAGATAATCCTCCATCGCTTCCGGACGACTGATCTCAAAATGATCTAAACGCGGCAGTCCCGTTTTGGCAGCTTCAACATAAGGATTTATTCCTTTAATATTCATATGCCGTTCGCGCCCTACGTATCCATGTGCACCTGCTCCAAGTCCATAATAATCCTCATTGCGCCAGTAGGTGATATTGTGACGACTCTCGAAGCCAGGTTTAGCAAAGTTACTGATCTCATACTGTTCATAACCCGCTTCTTTCATTCGGCTCATTAATAGAAGATACATCTGCAATTCATCATCTTCATGCGGTAGCGGCAATTGATTCTTCTGATACAGTGTATGGAAAAGAGTGTTCTCTTCCACTTTCAAGCTGTAGATTGAATAATGCGGCAGATCCAGCTCCAGCGCTCTGTCGATGCTCTCATTTAACATCTCTACCGTCTGGTTTGGCAAACCAAACATGAGATCGATGGACAAGTTGCTCAATCCTGCTTTACGTGCATTCTCCAAGCTACGATATACATCATCTGTGTTATGAATACGACCGATGCCAGTGAGTAGGTCATTTTGGAAAGCCTGCACACCAAAACTGACACGGTTAACGCCGCCTTCTTTCATCGCAGCAAGCTTCTCCGCATCTGTAGTACCCGGGTTCGCTTCCATTGAAAACTCAATATCGTCTGCCCAATTGGGGAAATATGTTTTGACGGAACGAAGGAAGTAAGCCATTTCGTCAGGCTTCAACGCTGTCGGCGTGCCCCCACCTACAAATATCGTTTTAATCTCGCCCGGCGGATTCGCCTTAACGGTATGCTCCATCTCCCGTTCCAATGCCTCTAAATACTGCATAACAGGCTGATCCTTCAGAACGTAGGAGTTAAAATCACAGTAAAAGCATTTATTCGTGCAAAAGGGAATGTGAAGATACACCGCTTGGGGTGAACCTGTTTTCCGGCTTTGTGATGTCAATGTCATGGGTAAGTCCCCCTCTATTTGAAAAAAGGAAAGCCATCCGGCTTCCCCTCTTAGCTTCATTATATAAATTGAAATATACGTGTAAGTATCAGTTCAATCTATATCATATTATCGTTTGCAAGCAAACGTCTTACAATTCAATTTCGATACGCACATTCTGTGATGTACCCGAAATCGAATTATTGGAATCTAATTTGAGTACACACATTCTGTGTTGTACCTCAAAACTTCGTTTACCCTTTCATACACAAATCATTGAGGTTCCAAAAGGGTTCACGTGACGTTTGCAAGCAAACGTCTTACAATTCAATTTCGATACACACATTCTGTGTTGTACCCGAAATTGAATTATTGGAATCTAATTTGAGTACACACATTCTGTGTTGTACCTCAAAATAGATTATTAATCATCAATTTTCAACACGGCCATGAACGCTTCTTGTGGTACCTCAACGTTACCAACCTGCTTCATCCGCTTCTTACCTTCCTTCTGCTTCTCAAGCAGTTTCCGTTTCCGCGAGATGTCACCACCATAACACTTAGCAAGTACGTTTTTACGCATTGCTTTTACCGTTTCACGCGCTACGACCTTCGTTCCAACGGATGCCTGAATTGGCACCTCGAACATTTGCCGTGGAATCAGCTCACGCAGCTTCTCACAGATAATGCGGCCGCGGTTATATGCACGGTCACGGTGAACGATGAAGGACAGAGCATCGACCTGTTCGCCATTAAGCAATATATCCATTTTCGCCAGATTAGACTGACGATAACCAGACAACTCATAGTCGAAGGATGCGTAACCTTTGGTACTTGATTTTAATTGATCGAAGAAGTCATATACAATCTCGGACAATGGGATTTCATACGTAATTGTAACCCGCGTAGTGTCCAAGTACTCCATATTAACGTATTCGCCACGTTTGTTTTGGCACAATTCCATAATGGTACCTACATAATCATTCGGTACGATAATGGCTGCTTTAACATACGGTTCTTCAACATAATCAATCCGTCCTACCTCAGGGTAGTTAGAAGGGTTGTCGATCTGAATCATCTCACCATTGGTCAGAGTGACATGATAGATTACGCTTGGTGCAGTAGTGATCAACGGAATGTTGAACTCACGCTCAATCCGCTCTTGGATAACGTCCATGTGTAGCAATCCGAGGAATCCGCAACGGAATCCGAATCCAAGTGCACTGGATGTCTCTGGCTCAAAGCTCAGTGAAGCATCATTTAACTGCAATTTCTCCAATGCCTCACGCAGATCCACGTAATCCGATGTTTCAATCGGATACAGACCGCAGTATACCATTGGATTAATTTTGCGATAACCCGGCAAAGGCTCTGCCGTTGGCTTTTTGGCATCGGTTACTGTATCCCCGACCCGCGTATCTCCTACGTGCCGAATACCTGCTACGATAAATCCAACGTCACCCACGTTCAGCTCGTCCACAATGGTCATGCGTGGTTTGAAGGCACCCACTTCGATAACCTCAAATGACTTGTCTGTTGCCATCATTTTGATCTTCGAACCGGATTTGATCTTACCATCGACAACACGTACGTATACGATTACACCTTTGTACGGATCATAGTGCGAGTCAAAAATCAGCGCTTTCAGTGGTTGATCCGGGTCACCCGCAGGAGCAGGTACGCTTTGTACCACTTGCTCAAGAATCTCCTTGATACCAATTCCAGCCTTAGCGGAAGCCAGCACTGCATTGCTTGTATCAAGCCCAATCACATCTTCTACTTCCTGTTTCACGCGATCAGGATCAGCGCTTGGCAGGTCAATTTTGTTGATGACTGGTAGAATTTCGAGATCATTATCAAGCGCAAGATATACGTTAGCTAGTGTTTGCGCTTCAATTCCCTGAGCTGCATCCACTACCAACAGTGCGCCTTCACATGCAGCCAAACTCCGTGATACTTCATACGTGAAGTCTACGTGTCCTGGCGTGTCAATCAAATTCAATAGATACTCTTCACCATCGTCTGCTTTGTAAGTCAGAGCTACAGCTTGCAGTTTAATCGTAATTCCACGTTCGCGTTCAAGATCCATCTGATCCAGCACTTGCTCCTGCATCTCACGCGATGTAAGCGCACCTGTGTACTCCAAGATCCGGTCCGCAAGTGTTGATTTGCCGTGATCTATATGTGCAATAATTGAAAAGTTACGAATTTTACGTTGTCTTGCCCGAATGTCAGTCATTCCTTACCCCCAGAAACAGCCTAGTGTCAATCACTTCATTATAACAGTTGATGCAGGGTGCATCAATCCCATGATGTTTCAACTTTATCATAATTTATCACTACGAAGAACTGCCAGGGGTATATTTTGCCTTGAATGTATTGCTTTTTATTCAGCAACGCCACTAAACAGGGAGACCACCCATTTAATTCCGCTATGAGAAAGGTTCTGTAGAAGTCCCGCCGTTTTATCAGCAAGAACATCAACCGGTGCTTGGCTCTGCTCTGCTCCTAACACCTGACTCGGCGATTGGACAGGTACAACTGGTGGTTCCTTTTTTTCGACCTGTTCCACAGGTTGTTCTGGCTCAGATTCGACTGCGACGGATGCTGGCTCTGACTTTACAAGCGCAGGACTTTCCTGCTGATCATTCCCAAGCTGAAAGTTACTGCCTGCCAGCTGCATACCAAACAGAATTCCAAGTAACATCAGAACAGCAACCGATAGCAGCTTTTTCCCGAATCTGGACACGCTCTTCGCCCCCTCGATACATGATTTAGAATGTTCTCCGTTGACTCAACGCTAACCACCTTGTGTTTTCGTTTCCGCGCTTGCCTTATCCACGTTCTGATCTTGCCAATACACTTCGGCAATCATGTCAGCTAATATCTTAGAGGTTCGCTTTAATTCAGCTGCCGTATTATCGATGCCTCCGATTTCAATAAGGATACTGTTTGGAGACAGCGTCTGGTTGTATTCACCATTGTTAGCTCCTCCTCCAGTTTTCCCCCAGACCCCACGAGAAACTCCAGGATACTTGGCCTCAAGCTTCTTGTGAATCTTAGCCGCAAAGGCCTCATTTTTCTCCCAGTTTGGATTTTCATGCCCAATGATAAAGTAGACTTTTGCATATCCAAGACCTTCAATCGTTGTTGTTGTTTTATTATGGCGCTGTGAATCCCTGTGGATATCAATGAGATAGGTAAGATCATCATTTTGGGCAAGTGCAGCTTTTACCGTCTGACGTGAATATTTATAGGAATAATTCCAGTTGTAACCCTTCACTTTAGTAGGATAATCCTCCTTGGCATGTTCAACCCCTATACCTAGTTTTTCCAAACTATCTGTTAAATAGCTCCCCACTTGAAAAACATTGCCTGTGGACTTACCGGAAGAAGGGTTATCACTCTTGGTACCTAGTAATGGATTGTATCCTTCCCGTGGATGCGAGTGATAGATAAGGACTGCCTTTTTGTCTAATGTAGGTTCGGAATCATCGTCTGGATTCTTCTTAGGCGGATCTTCCTGAGCTTCTGGATCTTTGGAATCTCCAGGATCTTCAGTCTCGTCCGTATCTGGTGAGGTCGTATCATCTTGCCCTGGTGGAGTATGTAGTTCTCCCTCACTTTTCCCACCATTCGTTGAAGCGGTGTCCGTTAATCCGGGACCGGGTTGATAATCCTCTGGCGCTTCAGCCTTTTCATTTCCCGACCCTGGCCGAAGCAACACCGGCTGATTGGACCCCATTCCTGGCATTTCTCTAGCAATTAAGCTTTTGGGATCCTGAGGATTAACATTGGTAAGAAGTTGAAAAACAAACGTGGTTAAATTCTCACCTGAAAACGCAGAGGTTTGTTCCTTTTGAGTTAAGTGCGGTACTTCCATACCAAGCATGTCTACAAAAAAACGACTAGACACGGTACTGGCGAATCCTTTCATTGAAGAAACGGGCGAGTTATTCAATTGCTTCTCTGCCATTCCTCCTAGACCGAGTACAATAAAAAATAGGATCGATATCATCATAAGCAACAGCAATGTACGACCCATGGCCAGTACATGCAGAAATCTTTTTCTCCACTTGCCAATATTCCATGCCAATATTTTGTTCATGCCTCTGTCTCCTTCCCTGCTGGACAACTCTTATACTCCAACTCTATGAGCTAGTTAGAATTGATAGAACTAGAAGAGGACAATCTCCAAAAAAAAGAAAGTCCGATAGATTCGGACTCTCTTCTAATAGGGCTTGGAAAGTGCATATTCAGGGATAAGATAGGAAGTAGCTAGAAGTGGTTAACGCTGTAAAATCAACTTCATCAACTTCAATTAATGTGTATATGCGGCTACATTATCAGGATTAACAGCATCATGTAATGCCGCATTCAGCCCTGTTGCAATGACATTAGCGATATCTTCTATAAACTCATCAATCTCTTTAGGGGTTACGATCAGATCATGACCCAGTGGTTCCAATATTTCTTTGACCAAACTGAGGCGCTCATTTTCACTGATATCGTCAAGCATACCCATGATTTGTTTTGTTTGATCCGTCTCCTGGCGGAAATGACTCCGCATCATTTCAATCGCGTTATTCACAATCGTTGATGCATAACATACCGTAGGGACACCAATTGCAATACAAGGCACACCCAGAATATCTTTCGTTAAGCCACGTCGCTTATTCCCAATGCCAGAACCTGGATGAATCCCTATGTCTGCAACTTGTATCGTCGTGTTGACACGTTCTAATGAACGAGAAGCAAGAGAATCAATCGCAATAATCGCATCTGGCTTGGTTCGATCCACGATACCTTGCACGATATCACTTGATTCAATCCCCGTAGTTCCGAGTACCCCTGGAGCAATAG
Organism: Paenibacillus tundrae; assembly: GCF_030812775.1. Lineage (GTDB taxonomy): Bacteria > Bacillota > Bacilli > Paenibacillales > Paenibacillaceae > Paenibacillus > Paenibacillus tundrae_A. The sequence goes on along the minus strand of NZ_JAUSTI010000019.1, from coordinate 77,735 downwards.
CACTCACTTCTCGATAGCCTGGCGCTACCTGATCAGGTACTAATTCAAAATATTGACGGGTAACCATGAGATTCTCCACAACTAACGGGCCAAGTGCATCAGGCGTAACATTTAAATTTCCCAGTCCCACAATTAAGATCTTGGAGTCTTTGTTAATGCCTGCTTTGGTCATAAAATCTTCCATTTCTCGAGTGAACTCCGCAGCGACACGCTCCTGTAGTTCCGTATCTCCATTGCGAAGGGCGGGAACTTCTAACGTAACGTAATGTCCCTTCACACGACCAATAGCTTGTGCCGCAGCATCGTTCTGAACATCAATCCTTGTAATCGTGATTCCTTCTTTGGTCTCTACATCTTCCCGCAGACCTGGGATCGTTTGCTTCTGGTCACCTTGAACCATTTCCTTTGAATCAATTGCCAAGTCAGTGCGTACTGTATAGTTCTGTAAATCAAGTGTCATCCGTTCTTGCCTCCCTTACCGCATTTGAGCATATTGTGTGGGAAAAAGGGATACTTTATGCAACATGCCCGAATATGATAGGAATTTCTGTTGCAATTTACATGCCATCATGCTAGAATATTTTAAGTTGTGAAACGTTTGTATTCATGCAAATGCCTTACAGGAGGTGAATGTAATGCCAAACATCAAATCCGCTGTTAAACGCGTAAAAACGAGCGACAAGCGCCGCGCACTCAATGCTTCCCAGAAATCTGCACTTCGTACAGCTGTTAAAGCTGCTGATGCTGCCCTGGTAAGCAACGAAGTTGATACTGCTAAAGCTGCAATTCAAGCTGCTTCCAAAAAGCTGGACAAGGCTGTAACTAAAGGTCTGGTTCATAAAAATGCTGCAGCTCGCAAAAAGTCTCGCTTGGCGAAAAAACTGAACGCTCTTTCCGCACAAGCGTAAGAAGCGTTACTTATACGATCCAATGGAAAAATCCTGAACAGCATGTGCTTTCAGGATTTTTTAGCTATGTGGTCGGTTGAGTACTATCAGAAACAAAAGCGGCTCTCACTCGGTTGATCAAAGATCAACGGAATGAGAGCCGCTTTTTTTCTATTTCCCCTAATGAATGTTTCGCAATAATGAGTCGCATTACACCAACATCACGCAACATTTCTTAGGCACCAAGTTTTAACAAAAACAACTCCAAACCAAGCACTTTGTCTACAGCGCCTGTTTTCATTTGATAATCCAGCTCACTCAGATGACTTAAAATCAGTCGTAAACGTTCAGGTTGAAATTTACGTGCTTGCTCCCCAGCAATTTTGACTGCATAAGGGTGAAGTCCAAGCTGGCTTGCAATCTGCTGCTGTGAATAACTCTGTTGCCCAAGCTCCTTCACTTGAATCATGATTCGGAACTGTCTAGCGATCAATGCCGCAATTTTGATAGGCTCTTCGCGCTGTTTCAACAACTCATAGAATAGAGATAACGCCTTCTCAAGTCTTAAATTCGCTAATTCCTCCACTAGAGCAAATACATTCTGCTCTGTGCTACGTGCAACCAACGATTCGATATCCGCACGTCTAATCATGCCACCGTTTCCAGCAAAAAGGCAGAGCTTGTCTACTTCAGCAGATAACGTCTGTAGACCTGTTCCCGCATAACTGACTAGAATATCTGGAGCTCCAGGTTCAAAGGTAACCTCACGTTGTTTAGCCAGCTTCACAATCCAGTTCAACAACTCTTCCCCACTAAGTGGAGCAAACAAAAGCACAATGGCTTGCTTCTTCGCAGCCTTCACTAACTTTTTGCGCTCATCGAGCTTATCCCCTTGGGCTAAAAATACGATTGTACTATAATCCGCAGGGTTATCCATGTATGTCAGCAAGCGATCAACCTGATGCTCAATTTTGGAATCCTTACCGGCTGTAAACAGATTCGCATCTCTAACAATAATTAGTTTACGCGGCACAAGGAAAGGAACCGTCTCCGCTTCTTCAATAACAACTTCTACAGGTGTCTCCGAGAGATCATAAGGTACAATCGCAAAATCTCGATGCTCCTCCTCGATAACCTGTTCCTTCAACATATCCGTAAATTGCTGTATCTGGTATTTCTCCGTTCCGTACAGCACATATATCGGAGCCGTATCCCCACTTCGTATTGCTTTTGTTGCACTCTTCACATCCATCACGGTGCCTCCTTATCCCTCTTATCCTACCAGAAAACGTGACAGACAACAAAGGGGCCTTCGATCCACCGTGTGGATGAAGACCCCTTAGTCCTACATCTATATAAACGCAGCACCAACCACTCTAGAAGAGGCTGTTCAAAAAAGTTCGCTTTTGATTACGAAGGATGCCTAACGGCATCTCAGCGTCGAACATAGAATTCAACCGAAATGTCCGTTGCTCACGTAGGTTGCCTACGCTCCGCTACTCCATTTCTAGCTTCATCCCATCTTCTCGGTACTGAAAATCGCCCTTTTTGAACACATAACTAGTAGAGGCTAATGCGCGGTCATACGACGTCAGTTGTTATAACTGATATAGGACGTGGTTTACTTTCATTATATTCGGATGCAGCTATAATGTTCTTCCATGGACAGATGATAACCATAACATGGTACGATTATTTCTCGGTATTCTCGCTGCCCGCTACTGGAGCTACATGAAATGATTTTTTCATTGCTGCTCCATCCTTCTCTGTCTCATAATTGAATACGGTGCTATCCTTGGACCAGCTAGCCGATTTCAATGTTCCTTCCAGATCACGTTGTTCTACTAGATTCAGAACGTCAGAATCACTGGCAGATTTAGAATAGATACTGAGCTGGTTGCCGATCTGTATGACCAGATAAGAACCATTCGGAGACTTCCACTCTGTTGCAGGAGGAGTCACCGCAGCGGCAAACCCACGATCTGGAGCAACCAATCCATTGTTACCATCTGTCGTCTGCTCAGGGCTCTGATCTGCATTAGGAGCGACCATGCCCGTTGCTGGTTCGTCATTATTTACATGCGGCACTACATCTTGCGTTGAAAAAGACTCTGACTCTCCAGTTTCAGGTTCAGTTCCAGCACCATCATCTGAACGCCCTTGAGGAGCATCAGCACTTCCCGGATCTACACTCTTTTGTTGATCAGGTTCTACTTGATTAGCATTCCCCTGATTCTCCGAAGGAGTTGACGCTGAAGGTGTTTCTTTCGGCGCATCGACTTTTGCCTCAGCATCAGCCGACGGCTGTTTCGGTGTTACATCTTCCTGTGGTTGAGTTTCCTGCACCTTCTCCGACTCATTCTCCTCAGGATTTACTGTCGAAATAGATTCTTGTGTATCAGGCTGTCGATCAGGCTGATCTTTGGACAGCCCTGACATAGTACTGTTGTCTCCTTCTGTCGGAGCAGTGGAATCCTCGTTGCTAATTTCCATTCTGAGTGCGTTCTGATCTTCATTACCGCTTTCTTGAGCACTCCCTGCACCCATCATTGACTCTGCATTTTCAATTTTCTCAGGCGTATAACCCCATATAGCTACACCCAATACCAAGACGGCTGCCGCAGCCCCCATAGACATTCGGCCAACCATAGAATTAAACCAAGAGGGTTTAACTTTCCGCTCACTTGATCGTTGTAAATTTTCAAATGCAGCAGGGACAGGACTCATTTCTTGCATGGTACTGCTCTGTTCCCTCCGCGCTTCGTCGATCGCATCTAATTGAGGCATAATTGCATCCACTAAACTAAACTTTGGGGTTACTTGCGGTAAATCTTCCAGTTCTCTGGACAAAGCTCTGAGCAAACTAAAATTCTCGGCGCACTCCGGGCACTTGGCCACATGTTGTAGCAACTGCTCGGTCTCCACCTCACCCAGATCATGATCCAGATACCGGTGCATCCATTCCACCACCTCATCACATTTCATCCTGTCACACCACCTTTCTGATACTCCTGTAATAGATTTTGTAATTGTTGTCTAGCTCGAAATAAATAAGATTTCACCGTATTCAACGGAAGATCGAGACAGTCCGCAATTTCGTTATACGATAAATCCTGTAAGTATCTTAGAACAATCACGGTTCGATGATGCTCTGGAAGCTTGTTGATCGCCTCCTGAATATCTTTTGCCACATACGTGGACATCACTTCAAATTCTACATTTTGATTATCTTGAAAAACCATCTCATGCTCGTCAATCGAGACAGAAGGCTTGGTTCTTCTAAATTTATCAATACAGATATTCGTTACAATGCGTTGAACCCATGTTTTGAATTGTGCTTTTTCTTCATAAGAATTAATCTTGGTGTAAATTCGGATCAACGCTTCCTGAGCAGCATCCAAAGCGTCTTGTTCATTATTTAAAATGTAAAATGCGGATCGATAAACATGCTGTTCAATGTTCCGCAATAGGGTAATTAGAGCGTCGCGATCGCCCGATTGAGCGGCTCTGATGAGTTCCGGCTCTACCACAAAGGATCCCCCTCTCCCTGCAACCTTACAGACGTGACCATCAATAAAATTGTTGCAAAGTTAAGTATTTTTTTATTGGCACCATAAAATAACGGCTTATGTATTAGGGCCGCCCAAAATCTTCTCTTAGAATAACAGAAATTGCATAAAGCGTCATCACAGCAGTAAAAAGCTATTCCAGTACTTACACGATTCAATTGATGAGCAATAGCATATATTATAGCAAACAGGCTTTCAGAAGCAAAAAATAAAAAAAGTCGAATTTTGTATAAATTTAAGCTCTTTTTAATGCAATTTTCATGAAAATAGTGTATTGTAAATTTACATTCATAATACGAGGTGATGAGCATGCCAGCTCTAGCGAAAATTCAATTGTTAAAAGAACAAATGCCTAAGGAATATCAAAGCATTTCTCATTTTGTAGAACATGCACTGGAATCCATTGATACCTTGGTAGAGGAACATCGGAAATACACTGCTGCACAAGCGTTATACGGCGATAAAATTGTCGGATCGGAAGAACGCTTGTACAGAGAAACCGTACTTGATGTTCGTGAGCAACTTCTGCTTACGCTTGAAAAAACAGTGGAAGACCTATTGCATAAAGGTGATAAACACTGGAATAAACATTTCAAAGACGGTGTTGAATAGTTTCAACTAGTAAGTTAAATAGGCCGTTTCCGATTCCTCCCAGATGGAGGATATGGGAAGCGGGCTTTTTTGTGCATTCCTGTAACTTGCAATCAAAAGAAATGATTAATTCGTCTAATGATCAGTAAATCACAATCAGTTTGCCATTGGCAAACCCTAAAGCTCTTACACCTGCGGAGCTAGCATATACCCAAGCTTCGATCTTGCCTTTTGAACTTGTTTCATACGAAATGCTCGTGGGATCCCCCCATGCCAAGCGCGCCTGCGTCATGTTCATTCCTAGAGCTACTTCCCTAGCAATAATTTTATTCCATGTGGACTGAGACCAATTTTATTTTTCTTATAAGGATCAGAAGAGAAGAATTGGTCAGAATCAGCAAGCATTTCCGTCACACTAGAGGGCGCACCTCCTGCGTAAGCAGAAACTGTTTTTCCTTTAGCATTACGGAATACAACGGTGTAACTTCGATCACTATTATTCTTTTCAATTTTGTTTTGATATCTGTAACGGTCACTTTGCTGAAACGTTGCTCTAAACTCGTATCATTGTTCCAATGTCCTGCAATATCCGAAAATTCATCACCCCCCCAAATTCTCCGGCTCTAACTTGTGCCGTATCTCAATCTCCCCGTCCTTGACCCTCATCTGGATCTCCCCCATCTGATCTGTTCGATAGATCTCGGATCCAGTTTCCCCCAAACGTTCCATTACTCCCGGATTGGGATGACCATAGGTATTGTTGACTCCAGCAGAGATTACAGCTGTTTTGGCATTCCAATATTGAAGCCATGCTTCGGTTGACGACGTTTTGCTACCGTGATGAGCTACCTTCAGGACGTCAATGGAGATCGACTCCTCCACCTCCTTCGCTCCCGTATCTTCTTCATCACCAGTGACTTTCCCAATCGTTTTGTTGCTCGAAATCATTTTCATTAGCTCCAGAGGAACATCCTTATCAACAATTCCACCTTTTACATTCTGTCTTTCAAACTGGGTAGCAAGCGATCCATCCTGAATCATGTAGAGCAAATTTTGCTCGGCTGCTGCATCCATATCTCCCGTGAACAAAAATGAAGCGCCAGCCATATCCAGCAAAAATACAACTGAATCATGATTTTGATTCTCTGAAACAGGAATGCCATCCACCGCTTCAAGATGCAACGAATCTAGATCTGGATTAATAAAATGTAACGTAGTCTCATCATCCGCTACATAAGACATTCCTTGCCGAATGGCATATAACGGTATATCACGTTCAATAGCTGTATCTATTAGCTTATTGAAATTGCCCTTACCACTTGTTGTACCATTAAACATAAAACGCTCCACTGGGATCTGTTCCAGCACCGCCTGCAAACCACCAGCATGATCCTGGTCAGCATGGGTTACGATGACGGCATCTAGCCGATGTATACCTCGTTTTTTCAGTAATGGTACAACCACCTTCGCCCCGACTTCATAGGGATCACGCCGAGTCTTCCACGATTGATCAGGCTTACCGAAGCTAACCGTACCCCCACCATCAACCAAAATATGCTTTCCCTCAGGCGTTGTAATTAACGTGCTATCCCCTTGACCAATATCGAGAAACTGTACTACACCCGTCCGCGAAGGCTGAGGAGTCTGATAGGCCCACCATAACCCTGCAATCAAAGTAATCGCAAGCAACCCGCATAACCACTGTTGATACACCGGGCGTTGTCTCCCCGAATCATCTCCCGCTCCTCTAGCCCGAAAAGCACTTGTATACTCTGGCCAGGCAATACTTGCGCTGAGTGTCATTGAACCCTTGTGCTTTTCTTGCGTTCTATAACTCTGATTCGGTGGGTAAAGAGAGGACTTGAAGGCAAGCTTGCCATTCATCTTAGAGATCGCCCATGCTGCATCTTCCTGTTTCAACGGTTTGGTCTCTTCATCAAGATGACTGCTCCACTGTGATTCTTGACCATTCCCTTGAAACCATATCCGTAATAGTGCATACAAAACTCCGTAATAGATCCCAACCCACAGCCAGGTAGGCGTAGCCCAGATGAGTACAAAACCAGGCAAACTATTCAACCATTCAATACCAGCAAAGGTTAGTTTATTTAAGAGGATGACCAGCCAAGCGAACGGTTTGGCAAGAGGTAGCCATATCATAGATAACAGCAATGCAACCGCTCCAAAGGGCAGAACTACAGCGCTTATGAGTGAGACAAAGAGGAAATTTGCTACAAACGATAACATTGAAAACTGATTGAAATACAATATGGTCACCGGAAATGAAATGAGCTGCGCTGTAACGGTCACCGAGGCTGTCGCAGCCAGTGCTTTCGGTAATTTTCTAAACAGACGATTAATAAAGGGCATATAGATCATCAAACCGGCGGTGACGAGAAAAGAAAGCTGGAAGCTGACGCTGAGCAAAAAATACGGATTCCACCACATCATTAACAATGCTGCCGCACTGATCATCTGCAATCCATCTCTAGCTAACCCTCGTCTAGCCAAATACAAGCCAAGCATGGACATAATGCCGGCACGAATAACCGAAGGTGAACCACCCGACAGCATTACATAAGCAGGGATAAGTAGCAACACAATCGTAAGTGACGTTTCTCTAGTTAACCTCAGCAAAGACAAAAAAAATAGCAGTGAAGCAACATACACGGCAACATGTGTGCCAGATATCGCAAGGATATGGGTAAGTCCAAGCTGAGAGAAGTGACCATACGTATCTGGATCAATGTCCTTCGCCATGCCTATGATTAACCCCTTCATGTATCCAGCATGAGGTTCGGGAAACAAGACCTCTATTGCGCTCCCCAACTGTTGTCTGATCATGTCATTCCAACGAAAAATATCAATCTGGCTCCAGCCTTCAGGCTGCATGGAAGTGATTGAGCTGGCACCTTTGACTTTAAACAACCAATGTATCTCCTGTGTCCGCAAATAATTACGATAGTCAAATCCACCATAATTCCGGGCTTCACCCGGTCTTGTGAACGAGCCAGTCATTACCATGGAATCCCCGCGGCTCCACGCCATCGCTATGTCCTGCTCTTCTTCTTCAACTAGCTTCACCTGTACCATCAAACGCTCACCTACGTCATGCATCGGCTGTTGCTTCGGATCTGCCCTTTCTTCGGTGCCAGATAACGGGTCTGATTCTGGATATATTGTAGAAAGTAAAAGCTCAAAATCGGCCCGATCTCCATCCACACGAACAGCTGACGCGATCGTACCTTCTAGCTTTGCTACATATCCATCAAGCTCCTGATGACTCCTTCCAGTGATCTCCGGCAAGACGCTGACATTACGCAGATCATACCATTCCCAGTGAGCAAGACCACCTAGAAGCGATGCAACAAGTAATAGACGAGTCCAGCCACGAATGTCCAGCCAGTGAAAAAGGAGGGGCATACATGCCAGCACTCCCACCAACCCCCACATAAGTGTCCATCCTGATAATGCACATCCCACTATACTTCCGCATAACCAACACACTGTAAATAGCAATAAAGGCCTACCTTTCATCCCAATCTCCCCTTATCGTTTTTTTGCAGAAGCTTATTTATAATCAAAAAAACGAAGAAAAACCCCCGGTAGCTGACGTAGCTAACCGGAGGTTCTTCCTCGATCTAAAGCGTAATTTAGTAAAGTGATATCACATTACAATAAACATGCCTAGTGATAGAGACGATAGTACATGAAGTCTTTAAATCCTTCCCATACCTAACCGTTTAATCACTAATTGTCATCATCGTCTCACGTGGAGGCTGATATTGCTCCAGCTTGCGGAATGTGATGCCTTTTTGCGCCATCATACGCGTTACTTTACCCGTATCCTTAGGATATGGGCGATGGAAAACAATTTCTGTAATGCCACTGTTCGCAAGCATATTAGAGCAGGTCCAGCAAGGTTCATCCGTCACATAAACAGACGAGCCCTCCCGATCGATTCGATCCGTGAACAAAAGTAAATTTTGCTCCGCATGAATGGTACGAATACACCGCTGCTTCTTAACCATTTCCTCTTTACCATCCGTGACAACCAATTCATACTCCTCGGATATCATACATCCTGCTTCTGAACAATCCGGTACCCCCATAGGTGCCCCGTTGTATGCTGTTCCGAGCAGTTTTTTCCCTTGCACAAGCACTGCACCTACATGCCGACGCGAACAGCGGGAGCGGGTAGAGACCATATAAGCAATATCCATGAAGTAAGTATCCCAGTCTTTGCGTACATCTGTTGTACTCATATTTGCATCTCTCCCGATTGAAATAATTTAATTACCGAATTTGCACATATGGAGCCATCTTCTCCAGCATTTTCATACCTATTCCTTTTACTTTGGTCAAATCACTGACTCTTGTAAACGGTCCATGTGCATTTCGATAATCAACGATGGCCTGCGCCTTCTTCTCTCCAATGCCTGGAAGTTCGGTAAGTTTAGAGACAGGTGCTGAATTGATATCAATTTTACCATTGTCGACAACCTCTTGCTCTGGTGGACTTGCAACCTGCTGTTCCGGCTTCATTTCTGTTTCAGTTGACTTATTCGTGACTGCTGCAGACGTAGCAGATTCCGTATTAATAACATCTGGACTCTTCTCTTCCGGTGCCTTCCCCTGCATCGTAGAAGAAGCCTCACTGTCTCCTGCAGGATTCACCCCCGCATTGACTGGTGTGGCTTGTTCTACTACAGCTTGCGTTGACAACTCCCTATTTTGACCCAAAACAGCCGACTCTACAATAGCAGCTTCCTGCTTGAGCGTCGGCGTTTGAGTGGCGAGCTGCATCGGTTCCCAGCCAGAAGGCGGCTGTTCACTTTTGCCCGACCACAATATAAGTATCGTTCCAATTACCGCAGCACCAATCGTCCATCCTTGTTTCCACTTCATTCGTCTACACCTCTCCCTGTTATCAAATAGATCAATTTTGAACACGGGCGGTGCTTCCGAACCGTCTATAAATGGACTATAATCTCCACATTCCTTTTTTGATGTCATGTCAAACAAGTTATGCTGCATAGACTAGAAGGAACGAACTACGCCAGTACCGTAAAGCATGAAAGGAGGCCTGAAACAATGAAGGTTGGATTTATCGGAACCGGCAGCATGGGAAGCCTGCTGATCTATGCCCTGATCCAATCCGGAGCATTAGAGCCGCGGCAGATCGCCGCAAGCAATCGAACCCCTTCCAAAGTGCGTCAGTTATCCCTCCGTTATCCCGGTCTGCATGAATCACAGAGTAATCGGGAAACCGTTATCCGAAGCAACATCATCTTTCTCTGTGTGAAGCCGCTGGAATTCAAACATGTTATTGACGAGATCCTGCCTGTCGTGAATCCGAATCATATGATTGTCTCGATCACTAGTCCCGTGCAGCTGCGTCATCTGGAATCTTCACTTCCTTGCAAAGTCTCCAAAGTTATCCCCAGCGTCACACATCAGGTCGGCAGCGGAGCGTCATTATGTATACACGGTGAACGAATGACAACTGAAGATCGCACTGTGTTGGAAGGCTTGCTGAGTCATTTCAGCAAACCTTACCAAGTGGATGAAGCGTGTACCCGCATAACATCCGACTTTTCCAGTTGCGGACCTGCATTCATATCGTTCTTTTTGGAACAATGGATTGAGAGTGCCGTCAAGCTTACAGGGATCAAACGAGCAGATGCCTGTGCTCTTGCAGGTGAGATGCTCCTTGGAACAGGTAAACTGCTCACTGAAGGAGGGTATACACCTCAAGAACTTCAAGCACGAGTTGCTGTTCCCGGTGGCATCACTGCTCAGGCTTTGGCACTACTCAAGATTAGTCTGGACGGTGTGTTTGATAGCCTCATTCACACCACCCATGACAAATATGATGAAGACTTGGTAAAGCTTAATGAACTATTCCAAGCCAGTGAGATTAACCGGCAACAATATTAACCAGTTTGCCTGGAACGGCAATGACCTTACGAATGGTCTTGCCTTCCAGAGCCTGCTTCACTGGTGCAAGCTCCATTGTGAAGTCCTGCATGCCTTGTGCATCCAAATCCTTCGCAACGGTTGCCCGTGTTACAATTTTGCCATTCACTTGAACGACAATCTCCACTTCAGCGTCTACTGTCATCGCTTCGTCATATTCAGGCCAAGCTACATAAGTAATTCCACCTTCATGACCTAAGCGACTCCACAGCTCTTCCGCCATATGCGGCGCAAGCGGTGACAGTAATTGCACGAAGTTCTCCATCGATTCACGTGGCAGCGTATCTGCTTTGTATGCATCGTTAATGAAGATCATCAGCTGACTGATCGCTGTGTTGAAGCGCAGATGCTCCAGATCATCCGTTACTTTCTTAATTGTTTTGTGAGCAGTACGCTTGAATTCTTCTGTACCGCCATCCGCTGTAATTTTATCATTAATCGCGCCTGTATCTTCATTGATGAAGAGACGCCATACGCGTGACAGGAAGCGGTACATGCCTTCAACCCCGTTAGCATTCCACGGTTTTGTTGCTTCCAGCGGCCCCATGAACATCTCATACAAACGCAGCGTATCTGCACCGAATTCATTTACAATTTCATCTGGGTTAATAACGTTACCACGAGATTTACTCATTTTCTCATTATTAGTTCCCAGAATCATACCTTGGTTCACAAGTTTATGGAATGGCTCTTTCGTCTGCACTACACCCAGGTCATACAGCACTTTATGCCAGAAACGTGCATACAGCAAGTGAAGCACAGCGTGCTCTGCTCCCCCGATGTACAGATCGACAGGTAGCCATTGTTGTTGTTTTTCCTGAGAGATCAGTTCCTTGTCATTATGTGGATCGATAAAGCGCAGGTAATACCAGCAGCTTCCCGCCCATTGTGGCATCGTGTTTGTCTCACGACGTGCTTTCATTCCCGTTTCAGGATCAACCGTATTCACCCACTCGGTTACATTCGCCAGTGGTGATTCCCCTGTACCCGAAGGCTTGATCTGATCAATGTCTGGCAGCAACAATGGAAGTTGATCCTCAGGCACGGTCTTCATCGTTCCATCTTCCAGATGCAGAATTGGAATCGGCTCTCCCCAGTAGCGTTGACGGCTGAACAACCAGTCACGCAGACGGTATGTCGTTTTGCCTTCACCTTTACCGCTGTCTTCCAGCCATGCAATCATCTTCGCAATCGCTTCTTCGTTGTTCAGACCATTCAAGAAATCAGAGTTAACGTGTGGTCCGTCTCCGGAATACGCTTCTTTGGTCACATCCCCACCAGAAACAACTTCAATGATGTCCAGTCCGAATTGCTTCGCAAATTCCCAGTCACGTGTATCATGCCCAGGAACTGCCATAATTGCACCTGTACCATAACCAGCCAGAACATAATCAGCGATCCAGATAGGCACCTTCGCTCCATTTACTGGATTGATGGCATAAGCCCCTGTAAATACACCTGTTTTGTCTTTGGCCAGATCCGTACGTTCCAGGTCACTCTTACGTCCAGCTTGCTCCTGATAAGCTTTGATCGCTTCACGTTGCTCTGCTGTCACAATGGCATCTACCAACTCATGTTCTGGTGCCAATACAGCATAACTAGCTCCAAACAAAGTATCCGCACGAGTCGTGAATACCTTGATTACTTCCTCACGTCCCTCAATGGCAAACACCACTTCTGCTCCTGTGGATTTACCAATCCAGTTACGTTGCATATCCTTAATGCTCTCGGACCAATCCAGCTCTTCCAGGTCTTCCAAGAGGCGCTCAGCATATTCAGTAATTTTCAATACCCATTGACGCATCGGTTTACGGACAACCGGGTGATTACCGCGCTCACTTTTACCATCAATGACCTCTTCATTAGCCAGTACTGTACCCAATGCTTCGCACCAGTTTACAGGCACTTCATCAACGTAAGCGAGCCCTTTGTTGTACAACTGGATGAAGATCCATTGCGTCCATTTGTAATAATCCGGATCCGTTGTGCTGATCTCCCGATCCCAGTCATAGGAGAACCCAAGGGATTTAATCTGACGACGGAAGTTGTCAATGTTACGGAATGTGATCTCACGTGGGTGTTCTCCCGTATCAAGTGCATGCTGCTCAGCAGGCAGACCAAAAGCGTCCCAGCCCATTGGATGCAAAACATTGTATCCGCGCATACGTTTGTAACGAGAAACGATATCCGTTGCAGTGTATCCTTCCGGGTGACCTACGTGCAGCCCCGCGCCAGATGGATATGGGAACATATCCAATGCATAGAACTTCGGTTTAGCCGGATCCTCGCCTGTTTTGAACGTTTTATTCTCATCCCAAAATTGCTGCCAACTTTTCTCCATCACTTGCGGCTGATAGCCGTGCTTCGGCTGGTGATTCTCACTCATCTATTGTTCCTCCTCTGGTTGATTCACATAAATTACAACAAAAAAACCTCAGCATCCCATAGCGTTTGCAGCGCTAGGGACGAGAGGTTGAATTCCCGTGGTACCACCCTAGTTAGCGGATGAACGTGCTTCGTCATCCACTCCCTTTGAACCTGTAACGGCGGTTAACCGATGCGGATTTCCATTCCTGCAACCACCGAATAGACATCGGTTAAGTATCGGATGGTGTAATCACCGCATTTCTCCAAGGCGAGTTCATGAAATACTGTCAATCGGCTTGCACCAACCGCCGACTCTCTGTCATGTACAGAATTCACTACTGATCCTTATCATCGAAATATGTATACAATATCGGAAACATTATATAAAAAAGTACCGCCAAAGTCAATGACAGACCTCAGCCCAACCGAAACCGTTCAATGCTTTCTTCCAGATTATGAATCGTCCACTGAATATGTTTATGATCATCAAACTGCCGGTATGCACATTCGATCCGAAGTAATAGATCAAAATACAGATCATATAACCCTCTTCTGCTTCGTTCACTTGGTGTTGTAATGGATCTACCATATCCCTTCAAAAATCCAGGCGTGTAATTAAAGTGACTAAAATAATGCTCCATCAATGGATCCGCCCATAGTGAACGCTCAAAGTCAATAATGGCGGTAATTTGACCATTCTCCACCAGCACATTGCCATCCCACAGATCCCAGCTAATAAACACAGGTTCTAGCACATCATCGAGGACATCAGCTCTAGCCTGAATCAAACGCTCCAATTCCTCATAAGACATCGAAAACGTAATCCCTGCCTTTTTCCCATCGATTAATACATCATCCATCAGTTGCAGAAAAGCTTCTTTCCATGTGAAATAACGTTGTCGTCCCGATGAGAAATAACCAAATTGTTCTCCTTTGATATCATTTATTCTTCGATTGTAGCGCCCTAGCTCTTCTTCAATTGCTTCCTGTTCTTCAATGCTATAGTGCTCTTTCACTTGGTTATACGGCTTGCCTGTCATATGCTCCATAATAAAATATTCTGAAGGTGCAAGGGTTAGTGAATCATCATACGCAAGTACACGAGGAACAGGCAGATCCGTTAGCTCCGACACAAGACGCAGTGCCTCAACTTCAGTCTTCATTAACCCTTGTTCACAACGCATCAGATTGGATTTATCCGTAGGAGCAATTTTGAGCACCACCGTCTGTCCATCTTTTAATACGATCCGATATGCCTGGTTCGCCCAGCCTTCATTCATTTCCTGATACTCAGATAGTTCACTATTTAATATTTGGATTACTATCCGGTCTAGCTGTTCCGAAGTTAGCTTGGTTTTGTATTTACTTTCCACCCCATAATCACCTGTCCTTCTTAAGTTCGTCATCTTATCTCATCAAAAAAGGAAAACGCTTTCTGTTAGTGTTATTATGGCTCCCTCACACTTAACTGGCAATAGCTTAGATCACGATCCATGATCCTATTTTGCTCAAAAATAAAAAAACGCCCTCCGAATGTGCAAGGGCGATGAACAAGACCAATTATTTGATAGCAACATAGAACAGACGCTGCGCGCTTTCCCCTGCTTCTTCCCACTCAAAATCTGCGTACACGCTGACATCGCGGAATCCCGCCTTCCGTAACTCCAGCTTCATCCACTCCGGATCGTATGCGCGCTGCACATGCACCTCTTCGAACCTCTGATAGAGATCCTTCCCCCCATCATCAACACGTGAGAAAATGCTGAGATGATGTTCGATCTCACATCGTTCCGAGTCTAAAGCACTTGTCCAGATATAGGATATGGAGCGTTCGTCCAGTACAAAAGGCTGTTCTTCTTCATATCGAATAAATGTATTAGGATGATGCACATCGAACAGGAATGTTCCTCCTGGCTTCATCATTTCGTATGTTCGTTGGAAGGTGCGGATGACATCGTCCTGTTCCAGCAAATAGTTAATACAGTCACAGAATGAAATAACCGAGTCTACTGGCTCAGGTACTCTCCATTCGCGCATATCCTGCTGTACCCACCGTACACTGCCTTCACGGTACAAACGATGCCCTTGGGGTGTAGCTTCCATCTTGCTGCGAGCCACAGATAACATATCCGCCGACAGATCGATCCCCGTCACCTCGAATCCTGAGTTAACCAAAGGAATCGTAATCGAACCTGTACCACAACCAAGTTCAGCTACGCTTTTGGGCATGCCGTGGCGCTCCCAAGCTGTTCTCGCGAACCTTATCCAGTCCGGATAAGGCATATCTTCCATTAATTCATCGTAAACATAGGCAAATTTACGGTAAGACATGTCAGGCACCGCACTTTCAATTCATTTTATTATATAACTCAAAAATATTTACACTTGCCACTCCGATAAACAGAACAACCTTCCGATCGCTGTTATCCCCGGATTTTTTTGATTCCCTTTTCCAAAGGGAAAATCCGGGGATAGAGGCATATGCTTCCGATGTAGCTTTCTTGCAGAAAGCTTTCAGGCGAACGCTTCGCTTCTTCACGTTATTTCTGTCTTCTCCGTTCTCGTGTAAAGAATTAGTTGAACTGATATAAATTTATCATAAACGAAAAAGCAGAGGCGTCCGGAGTTCACCCAGCTTGCCCTGCTTTTACATCAAACTCACATGAGTCTGCGATTAACTTAAGTTCAACGTTACTAATTCTTGTCCGAATCCGGAGCAGTAGCTTGCGAAGCAGCGTCCGTCAAGTATGTCCAGTTTTCTTTCTGAGTGACCAGTCCATCCTTCATTAGCTTACCTAAAGCACGCTTGAAGGCGGATTTGCTGATGCCAAAACGCTGTTTAATAATATCCGGTGGTGTCGCATCCGAATAAGGCATACCACCTGTTGGACGCTCTTTCATAAACGCGAGCAGCTTATCCGCATCCTCGTTACGACCTACCTCTTTGCGAAGAGACGTCGCCAGGTTCACACGTCCATCCTCACGAACCAGCGTTACCCGGCATTTCACTTTCTCGCCGAGACGCAACAAGTGGGTACGCTCGGAGGAATGGATCATGCCAATGGCACCAAAACCAAGCACTCCACCTTCCACAAGCACAAAAGTCCCCATTTGCAACGGCTTGTACACCGTCGCTTCGACCCATTCATTGAGCCATGATGTCGGTGCATGGAAGGCTAACGGTGCAAGCTCACGTTCTCCAGCCAATTTCGCACGAAGACGGCCTTGCTTATCGTGCTCCATGATAACAAAAACCTCGTCCCCAACCTGTGGACGCAGCTCTTCTAATTCAGGCAATTCACGGATAGGAAGCAGTAGTTGCCGACCCAGACCCATTTCTAGAAAACAGCCGAGCCGTGGATGTATGTCAGCCACAACAAGTCGTGCCATTTCCCCAAGAGTAAGATAAGGCTTCTTCATCGTCGCAGCAAGGCGATCTTCCGTATCAAAGAAGATAAAGACTTCCAGTGTCTCATCGATTTTGATATCACGTGTCAGCTCTGTATAGTGAAGCAGTACCTCTTCCGATCCAGTCGTCAAAAAGTAGCCAAACGGAGATACTTCACGTTCAACCCGCAAAGAGACAACAGTTCCTGCAATCAAACTCATACCGTTTCCACCACTTTAGCATCCGACCATAAACGTTCGATGTTGTAGTATTCACGCTCATCGCGGTGGAAGATATGAACAACCACGTCCCCTAGATCCATCAGAACCCAGCGTGCCGAATCCATACCCTCAATACCTTTAATCGTTACACCTGCGGCGTGAGCCTGTTTACGAATCTCTGTTGCAATAGATTGTACCTGTGTATCCGAGTTACCATGGCAGATCACAAAATAGTCCGCTACCAGTGAAATCCCCACTAGATCGAGTGCTACAATGTTGGATGCCTTTTTATCGTCTGCGGCTGTAACCGCCAAATTCATTAGTTCTTTCGATGATAATGTCATGAACCAACCTCCATAGTTTATAATTGTGTAATCAGATCGTTACGTGCATACATGGTTAAAGGGTAAATCACTCTCCGCTGTGATAACAGCAAGCTAATCGTTGAGTCAAAACCAGCAATTAACCCTTCCTCCAGACTGTGTTCAGCCTGTTCACGAATGCGATCCACACCCGGAAAATCTCTTCCCGGCTCAATATAATCCGCAAGACATACCACCTTATCCAGCAGACTCATGCCCACTCTCCCAGAGGTATGCCAACGAATAGCATTAATGATCTCCAGATCATCAATTCCGTAATCCCGCTGTGCTACAAAAGCACCAACCTCTGAGTGCCAGAGCTGCTTGTCATGCTGCAACAGGTCTTCGTTTAATCCATTGTCACGGATAACTGCTTCCATCTCTGATACAGGCCAGTACTTGGCAACATCGTGCAATACGGCAGCCAGATCCGCCTTCACGGGATCTGCACCATATTTTTCAGCCAAATATACGGCAGATTGCATCACGCCAAGGGTATGCTTCCAGCGTTTCTCCGGCATTTGACCCGAAACAGCTTGAATGAGTTCCTCACGGCTTAGTGCCATATAAACCGCTCCTTACAATATATTCATGAACTGCAGTAGGAATCATGAAACGTACCGATTGTCCCTTCGCAAGACGTTTACGTACGGCAGTGGATGATATGTCGACGAGCGGCATCTCTGCCAGCAATACTTTATCTTGTAGCTCATCGGGTAAGTCATCCAGATGAAGCTGAAAGCCGGGTCTGCCTACTCCGATAAAGGTCAAGCGTGCTGCAAGCTCCTCGATCTGTTCCCATTTGGGTAGATAGTTGACCATATCTGCACCAATGATAAAGTAAAAATCATGCTCTGGATAACGATTCCATAGCTCCTTCATCGTGTCGATTGTATAAGATACGCCACCAAGCTCCATTTCAATATCCAGCATCTCATATTGCTGTACATCTTGGATCGCCGCTTCCGTCATATCCAGACGTTGCTGCCCCGAAGCCCCGGCTCCACGCTTGTGTGGTGGAACATGGGAGGGCATGAACCAGATTTCATCCAGTGCATGGGAATCCCTCGCAGCTTCAGCGGCCAACAGATGTCCCATATGGATTGGATCGAATGTCCCACCCATGATACCAATCTTCATGATGTCACCATCCTAAGGAAGTTCGATTTGTTTGTTGTCGCGTGATTCCTTATACAGGACAATCGTGCCACCAATCACTTGTACAAGCTCACTGCCAGTCTCACGAGCAAGTTCTGCCGCGATTTCGTTTTTATCATCCAGATTGTTGTTCAAAATTTGAACTTTCATCAACTCGCGTTTTTCGATCGCATCTTCAATGTGACGGAACAGATGATCGTTTGTGCCACCTTTACCGATCTGAAACACTGGGGTTAGATGATGTGCTTGTGAACGCAAAAAGCGTTTTTGTTTACCTGTTAACATGAATACTCCATACTCCTTATGCTCAGCACACGCCAGTGACAGAAGAGTCTCTGTCAGGCTTGGCTGTTCAATTATATTTTAGTGTCATTATTTATTATTCACTTAACCTTGCTTGTTACTTATTTTACTTATCGAAGCTGTCTAGTACCGCTTGTCTCATTGTCTCCACAGGAGCCTGGATGCCGAACCAATGTTCAAAAGCCACTGCGCCCTGATATACAAACATCCCCAGACCACCATGCACCGTACATCCACGTAGGCGTGATTCACGCAGCAGACGTGTCTCCAGTGGATTATAGATGAGATCACTTACGGCTGCGTCTACACGAATCAGTGCAGGATCTACCGGAACATCATCCACATGGGGATGCATCCCCGCAGCCGTTGTATTAATGACAATATCAGCGGAAGCAAGCACAGCCGCCGCTTCCGCCATTCCACTGCCTGTAATCTCACCTAATCCATGAGCCCGCAGATCCGAAGCGAGTTCAATGGCTCGCTCGGCTGTACGATTCAATATGTGAATGCGTTCAGGCTTCTCTAGAGCCAGTGCATATATGACTCCTCTAGCAGCTCCTCCTGCACCTAGCACAGCGATCCGTTTGCCTGCAAGGTCAGGCACAGCTTCTTCCTTAAGTGACCGTACATAACCAATGCCATCCGTATTATAGCCTATCAGCTTTCCGTCCTTATTGACAATGGTATTCACTGCACCAATCAACCGTGCGCTCTCATCGATCTCATCCAGATAAGACATAACCTGCTCCTTATGAGGAATGGTGACATTCACACCGCGATACCCCAGAGCAACAATGCCTCTAACCGCTGCCTGCAATTGTTCGGGATGAACATGGAGTGGCATATAGATTCCATTCACTTCTGCGGCCTTTAAAGCTGCATTATGCATAGCTGGAGATTTGGAATGAGCAATAGGATTACCCATAACGCCCAGCAACACTGGAAGTGAAGTCGTGGTTTTCTTTTGTTCAGACAACGCGTCCGCCTCCGATCTGATGAATATGTTACTGACCTGATTAGATCAGAGAAGGACGAACAAGTACTCGGATACCTTTAGGTACATGAACAGCTACGAGAGCCCCATTGTCTCCGTTCACTTTAACCCAGCCTAGACCGGAGATAAAGATATCGGACTGACTTCCACGTTTGATACGGAACTCATGACGAGTCCATTCTGGCATCTCCGAAGCACCTTCGCGTGTTGGCGGGGTAAGCAACTCTCCTAGATGATCACGGTACAATTCATCCGCGCGTTCTAGCTTCGTCCGGTGAATATTCAGCGCTGTGCTGATAAAACATGTAAAGGACTGACGATCACCCTCTACGAAGTCGAAACGAGCCATACCGCCAAAGAACAGCGCTTGACCTGGATTTAATTGATATACGGCAGGCTTAAGCGGCTTGTCCGGCATAATCGCAGCTAAGTCTTTGCGAGATACGATCTCACTGAAACGCCATGGATATACGATCCCAGGTGTATCAATAATAAACTTTCCATCTTCTAATGGAATGTTCACCATATCCAGTGTTGTTCCTGGGTAACGGGATGTTGTCAGTTCTTGTTCCAGATCACTGTAGTCACGAATCAGTCGGTTAATCAATGTAGATTTACCCACATTAGTGCCCCCGACCACGTAAACGTCACGATCTTCACGATAAGTGCTTACCAATTCAAGGAGACGTTCGAAGCCTTGATTTTGCTTAGCGCTCACGAGCAACACATCCACAGTGCGCAGTCCCTGCTCCTTAGCCTGCTTTTGCACCCAGTTTCGAACCTTATTCCAGTTTGTTACTTTAGGTAGCAAGTCCGTTTTGTTTACTACAAGTAATACCGGATTGTTACCGACAAAACGTTGGAGGCCAGAGATTACGCTACCGTCAAAGTCAAACAAATCAACGATATGGATAACAAGCGCATCCTTATCCCCGATCTGGCTCAGCAATGCTAGGAACTCGTCTTGGTCAACGGTTACTGATGATGATTCATTATAATTTTTGATACGGAAACAACGCTGGCATATTACCGGTTCACGATCCAGCGCCTTCTCAGGGATAAATCCGGGTTTATCCTGATCTTCTGTTTGCAGATGCACCCCGCATCCGCTGCATCTTACGGCAAGATTGCCGTTATGCGTGTCTGTCATTTCTTATTTTCCTCCTCAAGCCATAAGCCTTTCTTGCGTAAACTCGTTAGAGCAATCCGTTCCACGCGTCGATTGAAGCGGGTCATGAATCCTTCATCACCGATGGAGATGGGTAACACCAGCACGGTATAAAGCCCTAGCCGGTTACCTCCATATACATCGGTTAACATCTGATCACCTACCACAATCGTTTTATCTGGAGTAAGCTCCATCATTTTCATTGCTCTACGAAACGGTGCATTCGATGGTTTGCGTGCACTGTGCACAAACTGGATATCCAGTGGCGTAGCAAACAAGGATACACGATTCAAATTGTTATTGGACACAATCATCAGTTTGAAGCCTGCCTCTTTCACACGTGCAAACCATTCAATCAGTTCTGGCGTTGCATCAGGGGCTTTAGCTCCAACAAGCGTATTGTCGAGATCAGTTATTATTCCACGATAGCCTTGAGCGTACAGCTCTTCCAGATTAATGTCAAAAACTGTGTCTACTCGCAGCTTGGGCATTAACATTTTAAACAAAGAAGTCACCTCAGTTTCATACGACACACTATATCACAAATCCGTCTTTCCTGAAAATGCATACAACGCTTGGAGCGCTGGAAAAAAGGAAAAACGGGACAGGCGATAATTACGCCCGTTCCGCTTTGAGTTCCTTCCGTAGCTTCAAGGCTGTCTCATACACTGCCTTCCAATCATCTGAAGTTACAGATGCTGGACTATAACGCGTGCGTTCAAACCATGCTAACAGTTCATGCAGCGTGACTGCAGATGCTGGTACAGACTGGCTCCAGCGGTTAACTGATTCACGCAGCGTTTCATCCCCACTACGGGTTAAGCCTTTGCGTTTCACATAACGAATCCAGCGTTCCGTTTCAGCTACAACCTTCTGTTCTGGTGTAAGCGGCTCGCCTGTTCGTAGACGAAGCAACAAGAAACGAAGAGAGAAGCGGTTCCGCCAGAACATGTAGGCAACCCATGCGATCAGGATGGCTACAGCCATCCAAATGACGAATGTTGGTACACCAGATGTCGCTTGCTCAGATACAGGTGTCTGTTCTTCTTCCTGCACCGGCTCTTCTTCTGGCTGCTCTTCAGGCTCGTCAACCGGCTGCACATCAGGTGCCTCTGTTAACAAAGGCATATCAAAGCCTGGTGTCGCTTCAACTGGAATCCATCCATACTCACCAAAGTAAACTTCAGCCCAAGAGTGAGCATCTGCATTGGTTACTGTATAGGTGGTCTCAATCTCAGAGCCAGGTTGACGAGGTGCCTGCATGTCTGAGTTGAGAGATAATTGTCCTGGTGCATAACCTTTAACCCAGCGAGCAGGAATCCCTTCAGAACGCGCCATCATGACTAGAGCTGTGGAGAAGTAATCACAGTAACCCTCCATAACATCGAACAGGAATCCTTCGACAAAGTCACTGCTCACTTTCCGGGATAAATCTGGATTATTGGTGTATTCAAAATTAGTTTGTAAATAGTTTTGCAGTAATGCTACTTTTTCATACGGAGTATTTGCAGAAGCCGTAATTTCGTTTGCTAAGTCCGTAACTCGATCCGGGAAACGGGACGGCAACTGTAAATACATATCGTCGGCTGGATTACTTCCGTACAGATCGTCAAAAGATTTGGTACGAAGCTCATCCTCTACAACCACCGGTGCTTCAGATACGACTGTATACGTTTTGGGATACTGAGGTTGTTGTCGATTTGTCATCAGCAGCAACTCAGCCTGCTCAGGATTCCAGAGCATTCGATTAGACTCCGTCTGTCCATCAATGGATGTGACCTCTGCAATGGAGTACGCTCCAAACATAATCGGATAGACCGTATCATTCAGCATCGTTACTTTTTGCGTCACTTGTTTCGTGTTCCCACTACCTGCATCATCATTCTCCAACGTTTCGCCAGGCTGTACCTCTTCCGTCGAGGCTCGTCTACGGTCATCCCAGCCTGTTCCGGTGTACTCTTCACGAGTCTCCCCACGCCAGTAACTACGCTCATTGGTCTGTACAGACATCACAGGGGTGTAGTCAAAGTTAAAACCGCCGCCAAGTTGATTATCTTCACGACTATATCCAGACTCTGTTGAATTTGGAATATCGAGCGTTCCATTGCCAGCCTGACTGGTCGAAGTTCCGGTATAGTTACGCCATGCTGTATATGGATCTGTCAGCGTAGGCGGTACTTCCGGCATATTCACACTTGCTACAATAATAAGAGAAAAAATGATGGCGATATTGGCAATGATTTTGTATGGATACCGAATGAGTCGCTTCCAGCCTTGTGGATAATACACTTGAAAGTTGCGGAAGTGCTGACATACTAACCAACCCATACCTGCAAACATCACCCAAGCAACCTCAATCCACAAGGAAATCTGAGTGAAAGAATCCAGAATTCCCATGGATACAATATTAATACCCAAGAATACTAGGATACGCCGAGTTGTATTCACCAAGCGTAATGCAGCTTCAAGCATGACCCAGGCACATAGGGAAAACCAGATATATGGATTAGAGTGAAAGATAAATTGCTCCACCCGATCCATAAATGAACCATAAGGAATATACACAGAGTAATCAATTAAGGTTTTATGCAAAATATAGATAAGAACAATCGCTTTAATGATTGTGCGATAGATAAGCTTAAATGGCAAAATCACTTCAAGTACACTCATAGCTGCCAGCGTCCACAATACCAAAGAGGTCGTCTCGTTATACCACGATTCCTTGGTAAACGAGAGCCACTGCATTGCAATCAGAAAGATCCATAGCAGCGATGCGGCTTGATACCACGATCTTTTGCCAGATGCCAGTTGTTTGCCTGTTGTATTCATGCGGAACCTCCCCCCATAACCGTTGGGAGCTCCTGAAGATGGGCCACCGTGAAGGATCTTGTACCTCTACCACGCAGCATGGCAGACCACTCTGCGCTCTGACGAGAGCCTTGAGGATCGATTAGAACATGACAAGGTGTCATCCCACGGGTATCCGCCCATCTTAACAATTCTAATACCTTCTCATCCTTCTGAGGTGAAATCAAAACGAAATAAGCTCCTTGCGGCAACTGACGCCCAAGCTTCTCTACACCCGGAAGCAAGCGACGATCCTGCCCGTTGTATTGAATGTCCACCAGATGATGCATCATCTTCTGACGGTCAATGAGACTTTCGCTAGGTGCGAGGAATGTGTTCTTATCAGACAAGGTCATCAATCCCATCCCCATCCGCTCTCTTGAACCGTATTCCAATAAAGAGGCTGCAGTGGACACCGCTAATTCAAATGTTTCACTCTGTTCATAGCTGGCTGCCAGTGCATCGATAACCAAAACGGTTTTGGGCACAGATTCGTGCTCAAACTCTTTCGATTTCCATGAACCGGTCTTCGCTGTGGCATTCCAATGAATGCGAGAGAGACGATCCCCGTAGACATAGTCGCGGACACCATTAATCTGGGTTGTTTCTCGGCGTGAGCGCGTCTGTGCTGTCTGCGGCCCAGATAATCGTGATTTGCGATCATATAACTGCCAGTAGGGGATAAACACAGTTCGTGGTAACACTCGAAATTCGCCCTTGGCCTTAAACGTCCCGCGATGCTCAATCAGTCCGAAAATATCTTCACTTGAACATTCCGTTTTGGAAAATACATATTTTCCACGTTCGAGCGGCGGTGTCTGAAACGACAGCTCACCAACGCCCCTCATATTGGGAATTAGGCTCTCACGGAACGACCATGATTCACCGTTGTGGCGATGCAGCATCTCGCGCACGACCACATAAGGAAGTGGCAGAAATCCTGGAATGTTCACTCGAAGCTGAACTTGAACCTGATCACCTGCATGTAGCAATTCTTCATGATCCTGACCTGATGACAATGCCCTGGCTCCCTTAGCGCGTCTTACACCACTAAAACCAGCAATGGCAAGGTACAGACAGAGCAGGGTAACCATTGATAATAACATGATGGATGTCTTTCCACCTTGAAATAGAACATATGCAAGGCAGCACATCCACACCGCCGCGATGCTCCAAACGCGGGGGTGCCGTATCCCTCTTTTGACGGTACTCAAAAGCGGCTTCATAAACTATTGTCCCATAGAAACGGGCACACGTATCTGCTGAAGTACAGAGTTCAGAACGGCTTCAGAACTCATGCTATCCAGTCTCGCCTCAGGACGTAGCACAATCCGATGAGAGATGACATATGGCGCCATCGTCTTCACATCATCCGGAAGCACATAGTCCCGTTCCTGAAGGAAGGCGAAGGCTTTTACCGCTGACATAAATGAAATGGCCGCCCGCGGACTGGCACCGAGCAATACGGATGGATGGGAGCGTGTGGTACGAACAACATCCAGCAAATAATCCATCACTGGATCACCTATAAATACTTCCTTGATCTCCTGCTGGATCGCAGAGATCTGATCCATGTGAGTCACCGACTCGAGTCGGTCAACCGGTTGACCCGACTGATGCTGCTTCAGCAGTGTTTTCTCGATATCCTTATCTGGATAACCAAGGCTTATTTTCAACATAAACCGGTCTAGTTGTGCCTCCGGCAATGTATATGTTCCTTCAAAATCAATCGGGTTCTGCGTAGCACAGAGCATAAACGGATGTGGCAAATCGTACGTATCTCCGTCTACCGTTACACTGCGTTCTTCCATAACCTCAAGCAACGCCGATTGAGTCTTCGTTGTCGCTCGGTTAATCTCGTCTGCTAGCAATATGTTCGTCATGACTGGACCTGGACGGAAGTAAAAGCGCTCATCACGTGGGTGGAATACGGATACACCCGTAATGTCACTCGGTAAAATATCTGGATTACATTGAATACGTCGGTATTCGCCGCGCATCGATTTGGATAAGGCTTTGATCAGTTGTGTCTTGCCTGTTCCCGGTACGTCTTCAATTAAAACGTGGCCGCCTGCAAGCAAAGCTGTGAGCAAAAGTTGAATTTCAAAGGATTTCCCCATTATGCAAGATTCTAGATTAGAACGGACTGCTGAAATGATTTGGATCGACTCTTTGCGCACAGGCATATGTCTAACCTCCTAAAAAAGCATACAGATTTCCTTTTATTGTACATGATCCATGAGCGCGAGTACACTCGAAGAGAATCACAATTTGTTTCTAGCCGTCTGATTCACCGCTATTCACGCATGAATACGACAAAAAGAGACCCGGATAAGAGATATCCGAAGCCTCTTTGGAAATTCTTTTTTTCTATCTGCCCGTACTGCCCTGTACCATCGCAACGATCACCCTTTTGGACGAACAACAAGTGCCGCAAGAAATGAGAAGATAATCGCTGCGGAGATCCCCGCTGCAGTTAGATCGAAGATACCGGTAATTACACCAAGCCAGCCTTCTTTCTCCAATTCGGTTAATGCTCCATGAACTAGGGAATTACCAAAACTCGTAATGGGAATGGAAGCACCAGCACCAGCAAATTTCACCAGTGGATCGTAAAGACCAAAGGCATCAGCCACAGCACCTGCAACCACCAGCGTACTCATCGTATGTGCTGGTGTCAGCTTGACCCCATCCATAAGAAGCTGTCCAATGACACAGATTAAGCCGCCAACGATAAATGCCCATAGAAATTGCATTTTCAACCCTCCTTCTCGATGGAAACGGCATGTGCAATACAAGGAATACTCTCACCCTGCTGGTAAGATAGCGGTGACAATAAAGCTCCCGTAGCTACCACCAGAACACGTTTTAAATCGCCCTTTTGCATTTGGTTTAAAATGTGCCCATAGGTAACTGATGCGGAGCATCCGCAACCACTTCCCCCTGCCACAACCTGAGGCTGTTTCTCACGGTCATAAATCATCAATCCACAGTCGTTAAACACCGTTTGTTCCATTGGAATACCTTCTTTATGCAAAAGTTCTTTGGTGATCGGTAGTCCAACCGAAGCAAGATCTCCTGTAACAATCAGATCGTAATAACCCGGCTCAAGCCCTGTATCACGGAAATGAGAAACCAACGTATCCGCAGCCGCAGGTGCCATAGCTGCTCCCATGTTGAATGGGTCTTTAATGCCCAAATCCATAACACGACCGATCGTTGCGTGTGTAATGACAGGCCCTTCTCCTGTTCGGGATACAACTCCGCAGCCTGCACCTGTGACGGTATACTGTGCATAAGGCGGCTTCTGTGACCCATACTCGGTCGGATAACGAAACTGTTTCTCTACGGTACAGTTGTGACTGACCGTTCCTGCAAGAACGTAGTCACCGCCCCCAGAATCCACAATGAGAGAAGCCAGTGCCAAACTTTCCATGGAGGTTGAGCATGCACCAAACACACCGAGGAAGGGTGCTCCTAGCTTACGAGCTGAGAACGAACTACTGATGATCTGGTTCATGAGATCTCCACCAATGAAAAACTGAAGCTCTTCTTTGGTAATATTCGCATTGACTAATGCCAGTTGAGTTGCCTGCTCTAATAGCTTGCGCTCCCCTTTCTCCCATGTCTTCTCGCCAATCTCCAGATTGTCGTATACATAGTCAAAGTCAGATGCGAGCGGTCCTTGTCCTTCGTCAGGTCCAACAACAGCAGCCCTGCCGACAATACGTGGACGATTTTCAAATTTCCAAGTTTGACGTCCCAGTCGTTTCATAGATGTCCTCCCCCAAATCCGAGGAAGGCATATACGATCCCGATAATAAATGCTGCGACTACACCAAACACGATAACGGAGCCAGCCAGTTTAAACATGTTGGCACCTACACCAAGTACCAATCCTTCTGCCCTGTGCTCCAGCGCCGCAGAACACATCGAGTTGGCAAAGCCTGTAACCGGAACTGCTGTACCCGCCCCTGCCCATTGTGCGATTTTATCGTATACACCAAGACAGGTCAGCACGACCGAGATAAAGATCATCACCGCTACGGTCGGACTAGCTGCTTCCTTAGAAGTCATATCAAATCCCGCCATAAATGCTTCTTGGATAGCTTGTCCAATTAGGCAGACAAATCCCCCAACGAAAAATGCTTTAATGCAGTTGGCCAAGAGGGGACGTGCAGGTTCATGCTTTTTGGCTACCTTTTTATATTCCTGCTCACTAATGGACAATGATGGTGATTTTTTGCTACTGCCGGTTCCTTTCGACTCAGCTGGCAATGTACAGAACCTCCTTCGAAATGGAATGAGAACGCGAATTCATTCCTGTATGCAATGGTTGGACGTGTGTAATCCTAAATACATTGTTTGTTAATGTTCGGAAGGTTATGTATCCGGCGAAATGCAGCATATGTTTCCAGTGTGTTAAAGATTTGAATTTGCTGTTATAAACGCCGGATTATTATCTGCTCATAGTCTACAAACCACACCTACATTGCATAAAACTTCCCCCATAATTTATTACTTAAATGTATACCGTTGCTCTTACAAATAAAGCAGGATGATAACGAGAAGAATAAACAAGACGATAAAAAGAATTGCTTCATTACCTTCATCAGGTGGCTTCATCTAGTTGTATGCAACTCCTTCCTATTGCTCAAACGTATAGAACAAGGGAGTGGTGTCCCTGAGAGGTAAACCATTCCTATCTATGTATTCCTATTCAAACAGCTATTCGGCGGAACAAGGACTTGTGCGGATTTCATACGAATATGCAGTGAACATCAGAACTCAATATGCCTGATATACGTGACGTAACCATGGACAATTACGTGCGCAAGGTTCATACTGGTTATGACCGGTGGTTAATAATTGATCCTTATATGAACAGGATCTCATGTCCAGCAGCCGTTCTGCTGAGACTTGAACTACATAAGAACAGAGGAGTTGTCCACATATGAATGAAAAAACAATGGATATGTTTCGCACACTGACCGAGTTCCCTTCTGCTTCGGGCTTTGAACGTGAGCTTCGCGGTTGGATGAAAGATCAGCTTTCCGCTTACACGGATGAATTTGTTCAGGATCGCTTGGGTAGTCTTTTTGGTGTATTACGCGGGGATGAAACAGGACCTAAAGTCATGGTTGCCGGGCATTTTGATGAAGTAGGCTTCATGACGACTGGCATTACAGAAACCGGTATGATTAAATTCCGTCCACTGGGTGGATGGTGGAGCCAAGCTGTATTGTCACAACGCCTTCAGATCATCACACCTGAGTGCCGAATCACTGGGGTTGTAGGCTCTACACCTACACATCTATTGGATGAGTCCCAGCGTAACAAGCCGGTGGATCTGAACACCATGTACCTAGATATTGGTGCAGATAACCGCGCTGAAGCAGAGTCATGGGGCATTCATCCGGGCATGCAAATTGTCCCTATCTGTGAATTCACACCCATGGCGAACCCGAAGAAAATCATGGCTAAGGCGTGGGATAACCGTTATGGCGTTGGACTTGCACTGGAACTCGTTGAGGCACTTCACAAAGAAAAATTGCCTAATATCTTATATTCCGGAGCAACGGTTCAAGAGGAATTGGGTCTGCGCGGCGCACGTACCGCTGCCAATCTCATTGAGCCTGACATCTTCTTCGCGCTCGACTGTAGTGCTGCCAATGATATGACAGGAGACAAGCAATCCTTTGGACATATTGGACAAGGAGCATTGCTGCGTATTTTCGATCCAGGCATGTTCACCCACCGTGGTATGGTCGAGTATGTGCAGGATACCGCATCCTCCAACCAGATTAAGATGCAATACTTCATCTCACCGGGCGGAACAGATGCAGGACAGGTTCATCTGAGCGGTATTGGTGTTCCTTCCACCGTTATTGGAATCTGTGCTCGTTACATCCACACTTCTTCCTCCATCATCCATACCGATGACTATGATGCAGCGAAAGAATTGATTGTGAAGCTCGTCAAAGGGCTGGATCGCTCCACAATGAATACCATTATTAACAATGCTTAACATCTGAACGTACGCTTTATTCCAAGAGATGTCCTGATTATGTCGGGATGTCTCTTTTTTACGTTTTCACCAATAGTGTGTGGTCAAAAAGGATAGATTAATAGGTCGAACATTATAGGAAATTACACATAAGATACAAGAACGGAAGAAGAATCAAACACCAAGCGGCGGAGGAGCTTCTATGGCAGTAAGAAAGAATGGAAAGTCGAATAAGGGCTCCAAAAAAGAGAATGCTGCCAACTCCCTTCTTGGCGGTAATCTTAAAGGAAGAAATCTGGAGCTTATTGTGGCAGCATTACTAGTGAGCGGGAAGCTCAGAGTGGATGCGGTTACGTTGTTTCGCGAAGCTACACTTGTCGTTGAATTGGTCGGCCAATATAAAACGCTACAACAGATTACACCATCGAATCAAGACAAACTTGTGCAGTTTCTGGATGAAATCGGTGGCGATATGACGTTAAATGATGTTATTCGGGCATTTCAACAAAGAATCAATTCCTAACACCAAGAAAAGAGGTTGAGATCATGTCTGACTTCGATGGAAATGGATTCGCCGAGCTAATCATCATCGTCATTCTTGTTGTTTTATTCGTATATGGTTCCTCAGATATTGATAGCCTAACCGATGCCCCTTCCCAAGCCTAAGTCGGTGGCAGCTCCACCCTAACATGCAAGACAAAAATCATCTGTATCCCTACAAACGCCAGTCTGAGCTTCAATCTACAGACTGGCGTTATTGGGATCGTTAGAGAAATAGTGGTGAAAATGCAATCCAAGCAAGTATGAGAGTAAGTACAATGCACACATTCTCCACAACGGCTCCATGCTTGGTTCCCGTACTCATTAGATTCGCACGTATACGCCACTTCAGTGGTGGCAGTGGACGAATACCCCGATTCGTTAATGAATCAGCAAGTAGATGCATAGCATAAGCTGTGCCCCCAGCAATCCAGATCTCCGGTTGCAGCTGCGCAGTCGTAGTATACAGTAGTCCTGCCCAAACCGTAGTTCCATACACTGTATGCGTTAGTCCCCTGTGTGTCAGCGTTGTACATAACATCAACAAACTACCTGCAATCCAGTTCCAAGGCGCAAATGCATGGCCGTAGAAAACCAGTCCCAAGCCAATCGCAAACATTAGCACTTTACGGAGTGATCGTGAAGGTAAAAATGATACCATACCAATCAAGATCGCAAGCAACAGATTCCAAGGTTGACTCTGAACATAGAAGTACACAAACACCGCCGTTGGTAACAAAATCGTCTGTAGCAGCCTAATGAGACTGTTTGGCAGAGCCTTCGAAACCAATAGCGAGTTAGGTTCATCGATGTCAGGCAGCAGTGAACCGATCAGCGCCACCGTTACTGCAGGAGCTGTTACAGGCAGGCCTGTGAATTGAAGAACAGAAAGTGATACCCCTGTTCCAATAATAAGGTGGGATCTTCCCATCATGATGCCAAAACTTCCTTTCGACGAAATAGGGAACATAACTGACCCACTTCTGATATTACACTGATTTCAAAATGAGAACAATAGTTCGTATTTCCTTATTTGTTTTCAAAATAAATTTTCATTTCTGTGACTGGGACCACAGTTTTTATTTTGTGAGGAGTTTATCGTTATTTGTGAAATTTATCACATTAGATGATGCCAATCATCTGTATGATTAAAATATAAACCACTAAAAATGTTAGTAATGTACAGTCTATCCAAGGAGGCTTATACACATGAACGGAAATAAAGAAAAACTGGTTGTCATCGGTAACGGTATGGCAGGAATTAGCACGGTTGAGCAAATTTTAAAATTAAGCTCCCGCTTCGATATCACAGTTATTGGTACAGAGCCCTACCCTAACTATAACCGCATTATGTTGTCCTATGTGCTGGAGGGCAGCAAAACGTTGGATGATATTGTACTCAATGACCTGCATTGGTATGAAGAATACGGTATAACGCTGCATATGGGCACAACAGTATCCAAAATCGATTCCGATACACGCGAAGTGGTGACTACAGACGGTTCGCGCGTCCCTTATGACAAGGTCATCATTGCTACAGGCTCCAATTCCTTTATTCTTCCTGTACCTGGACACGATAAACAAGGCGTTGTTGGATTCCGGGATATCGCCGACTGTAATACAATGCTCGATGCGGCAAAGAATTACAAAAAAGCAGCTGTCATTGGTGGCGGATTGCTTGGTTTAGAGGCAGCTAAAGGACTGGTTCAGCTCGGCATGGAGGTTACCGTTGTTCACTTAATGCAGGATCTCATGGAACGTCAACTCGATTCCCAAGCTTCTGCGATGTTAAAAGCCGAACTTGAGCGTCAAGGCATCCAATTCAAAATGGGCGCACAGACATCCGAATTGCTTGGCGGCGAGCGTGTTGAAGGTATTCGTTTTGCAGATGAAACGGTACTGGATGTTGATTTTGTTGTTATGGCTGTCGGTATCAAACCGAATATTGCTGTTGCTCGCGAGAGTGGCATGGAAGTTAATCGAGGTATTATTGTTGACGACTACATGCAAACTTCTCTTGAAAATGTGTATTCCGTCGGAGAATGTACAGAGCATCGCGGTGTGTGTTACGGCCTCGTCGCTCCATTATTCGAACAAGGCATGATTCTGGCTAAACATATATGCGGTGTTGACACTGCACCTTATGAAGGTTCTGTGGTATCCACGAAACTGAAAATTTCGGGCGTAGATGTATTTTCGACAGGTGAGTTTATTGATGGTCCTGAGCACACCGTTATCTCTCACAAAGACGAATGGAAACGCACGTACAAAAAAATTCTACTTCGCGATAATGTGATGGTCGGCGCTGTATTGTTTGGTGACATCACGGATTCAGCAGAGCTGCAAAAACTGATCAAGCAACAAACGGAGATGACCGATGATCTGTATGCTTCCCTGATGGGCACAGGCTGCGGTGGTCATAAAAAAACAACCTCTGTTGAAACGATGCCAGAAGATGAAATCGTCTGCGGATGTAACGGAGTAACCAAAGGAACCATTGTAGACGTCATCACGAATCAAGGCCTTACAACGGTGGATGAAATCAAAGCTTGTACAGGGGCTACTCGCTCTTGTGGTGGATGTAAACCGGTCGTTGAACAAATCTTGCAATATGTACTTGGTGATAATTTCACAACGGGTGCCAAACAGGGCATTTGCGGATGTACTTCCCTAAGCCGGGATGAGATCGTAGCAGAGATCAGACAGAAAGGTCTGCAAACGACCAAAGAAGTAATGAACGTATTGGGATGGACTCAGCCTGAAGGTTGCTCGAAATGCCGTCCTGCAATCAACTATTACTTGGGTATGATTGCACCGGATACACATGAGGATGAGAAAGAATCCCGCTTCGTCAACGAACGGATGAACGCCAATATTCAAAAAGACGGAACCTATACCGTTGTGCCACGGATGTATGGTGGGGTTACAACACCTGAAGACTTGAAACGTATTGCTGATGTATCGGTCAAATACGATGTAAAAGCCGTTAAAGTGACTGGAGGACAGCGTCTAGACTTGATTGGTGTCAAAAAAGAAGATTTACCTAAAGTATGGGCTGAGCTCGATATGCCTTCAGGTTATGCTTATGCCAAATCTCTTCGTACCGTCAAAACATGTGTGGGTTCACAGTTCTGCCGCTTCGGTACACAGGATTCGATGGCTATGGGTGCCCTAATAGAACGCAAATTCGAACGCTTAGACTTACCTGCTAAATTCAAATACGCCGTGAACGGCTGCCCACGTAACTGTGCAGAAGCATGTACGAAAGATATCGGTATCGTCGGAAACGACGGCGGTTGGGAAATATTCATCGGTGGTAACGGCGGGATCAAAGCTAGACTTGCGGACTCCCTCTGCAAAGTGAAAACGGACGAAGAATTGATCGAGCTGTGCGGCGCCATCATGCAACATTATCGGGAGACTGCCAACTACCTTGAACGGACTTCGGAATGGGTAGAACGTGTGGGTCTGGAATCGATACGTGCAGTTGTGGTTGACGATATTCAAGAACGTAAAGCGCTAATGGAACGAATTGAATTCGCACTTGGACATGTGGAAGAACCTTGGCAAAAGGCAATTCGAAATGAACAAGGTGAGAACAAACTATTTCACGGTATTGAAGTAACTGCTCGTCCGTAAAATCCGATGTGAGCTTTACTCTATATAAGTTCAACTAAACTTTTTACACGAGAACGGAGAGGACAGAAATAACGTGTAGAAGCGAAGCGTTCGCCTTTATCTCCGGATTTTCCCTTTGAAGAAGGGAATCAAAAAAATCTGGGGATAACAGCGATCGGAAGGTTATTCTGTCATCGAAGTGGCAAGTGTAAACCGGCTTTAGTTGAACCTATATAATACAGATAAGGAGAGTTCAATATGACAACTAAACCAGCCGGCACCTATTATCCTGCCGGAACGATTGATGAATTTCTACCTCGCATTGGTAGAGTCGTTGAGATTCAAGGCAAACAGCTCGCTGTATTTCTTGCCTCGGATGGTACCATCTTCGCTGCCGATAATCGAAACCCTCATCCGAAAGGCGGACCACTTGCCGAAGGCATTGTGTCAGGTCATTATCTCTATGACCCGCTGTACGATTGGAAAATCGATCTTAGCACAGGTCTAGTGCAAGCTCCCGACCAAGGACAGGTTCAGATGTACTCGGTTAAAGTGGAAAATGGTACGGTCTGGATTGCAGTATAGCTGCAATCCAGGTAACACATAAGATTGATGCTTAAGTATGGGGGAAACCGACATGTACACACCTAATGTTGAAGGAATTATTGAAGCCGCGGTCAAAAAAAGAGATCAAATGAATTCAGGCCTAGCACGTTATATGGTATCTGCCTTGATGGCTGGTGCATACGTAGGCCTTGGCATTATTCTAATCTTCAGTATCGGTGCACCGCTTCTGGCGGCGCAATCACCTTTTCAAATGATCCTGATGGGCATGTCCTTCGGGCTCGCTCTCACCCTCGTCATTTTTGCAGGATCGGAACTGTTTACGGGTAACAATATGTTTTTTACCATGAGTACGTTAGCAGGTCGCACTACCGTGAAAGACACGATGAAGAACTGGGGACTTGTCTTCCTCGGCAATCTGATCGGTGCGGTCATTCTGAGTCTGCTCATTGTAGGCAGTGGTTTGTTCAAGACAGCTACACCAGAGCATCTGCTCTTTGCCGTTTCTGCTAAGAAGATGGCCGCCCCCGTTACTGAGCTATTCTTCCGCGGCATTCTCTGTAACTGGCTCGTCTGTCTAGCCATTTGGATGTCTTCACGCACAAAAGAGGACATTGCCAAGCTTGTATTGATCTGGTGGTGTCTGTACGCATTTATCGCCAGTGGATATGAGCATAGCGTTGCCAATATGACATTGCTCTCCTTGTCTTGGTTGTTACCCAACCATCCGGATACCATCACATTAGCAGGCTGGTTCCATAATATGATTCCAGTTACACTCGGTAACATTGTAGGAGGCGCTTTGTTTGTTGGGATGGCCTATTGGTTCGTATCACCTGTGAGAAAGAAAACCCGTCAATGACTTATGCTCTCATGCTATACACCATGCATTCTCTGGACTCTCAGAGGGCATGGTTTTTTACATTATGACCTTTTACCTTTCACAACCTCAGCGTTAATCCCCCGTTTACATAGAAGTCGTATAGTCGAACCATGCCTTAACATATCTAACGACCAAAGGATGATCGCTTATATGGGAATACACACGTACTTCAGATCGCTGAATGATCTAGAACGCATTATCCGAACGCCAGGCAAATTCAAGTTTGAGGAACATAGCGTCTCCGCACATTCATGGAAAGTCGTGCAATATGCCAAAACGCTCGCGGATATTGAAGAACAGAACGGCGTAGCCATCGATTGGAAAAAGCTTTACGAGATCACTAGCAGCCATGATTACGGCGAGATCTTCATCGGAGATATCAAAACTCCGGTCAAGCATTATTCACTTGAGCTTCGTGCAATGCTGCAGCAAGTCGAGGAAGGTATGGTTGAGCATTTTATCAACGAGAACATTCCCGAAGAGTTCCAAGCCATATTCCGTCGTCAACTGCGTGAAGGTAAAGATCAATCTGTGGAAGGGCTTATTCTTGAAGTTGCCGACAAGATGGATCAGGTGTATGAAGCCTTTGCAGAATTACAACGGGGAAATACGGAGAAAGAATTCATTGTGATGTATAGATATGCCCTGATCAAAATCAAGAACATTGACCTCCATTGTGTTCACTATTTCCTCCATCACATCCTCCCCGACATTATTCAGGAAGGCATCCGTTCCCCGATTGATATTCGCAAAATAACTGAAGAGGCACTCGCCGAATAATCAGCTCAAGTCGCCATGGCTCTCATGATCCAGGGACAGAGCTTTTTTTCGTTCTGTACACTGTTGCCGATATTCACTCGGATATACCCCTGTTTTATTTTTCAGATAATCCACGCTAAAATGCATCTGTCCCGTCATATCCTGAAGGCTGATCTCGTGCATGTAATGCTGCTTCACGTACAGTTTAAACGCCTCTGCGATATCCCAGTCTTCCTCAGCTTTCTCCAAAAAACACCTATCTCATCTGAATCGCAAATAGGATTCATAAGCAAGTCGAAATGATCTGAATTATAAATTTATTTATGTAAGTTGCATAACAATTAAACTGTTTTCAGTATGTCCTACTGTTTTAATTATTCTTCAGACCAGTTCTAGTTACATGTCAAATTTAGCTTTTTTAAATCTTTAATCTTGTTGGTACTTAACATATGC
Organism: Paenibacillus tundrae; assembly: GCF_030812775.1. Taxonomy (GTDB): domain Bacteria; phylum Bacillota; class Bacilli; order Paenibacillales; family Paenibacillaceae; genus Paenibacillus; species Paenibacillus tundrae_A. The sequence goes on along the minus strand of NZ_JAUSTI010000019.1, from coordinate 41,077 downwards.
ATTATTTAATGAAGCGAAGGTCTCCCTTTATTATTTTGGAAGACCTATGTAAATGTGAATCAATAACAATGCAACAATCTTGAATACTTTTTTTATACTATCTTACGAGTCATCCTTTGAACTCTATAGGAAGGTCTGAGGCAAATCCGAAATGTTTAGTGATTATTTCTACTATTCGTTTAGATGCCATGCCATCACCAAATGGATTATTTATATCAGTCATTCTTTTGTAACTCTCTGAATCGCCTAATAGTTGATTCGTTATGTTATAAATTGCTGATTCATCTGTTCCAGACAAATAAACTGCATTCGCATTGACTGCCTCTGGTCGTTCTGTAGTATCACGCATTAAAACAAGGGGTTTTCGAAAAACAGGAGTTTCTTCTTGTAAACCTCCTGAATCACTAATAATTAAATAAGAACGAGAGATAAGATTAATCATGTCAGGATACTCTAACGGATCTATTAAGTGTATTCTGTCATGCCCAGATAACATTCCGAAAGCCTTGTCACGCACAATCGGACTCAAATGAACAGGATAAACCACATTTACATCGGGGTGAGTATTAACAATACGCCGGATAGCATTAAACATATTCTCCATACGTTCCCCGTAATTCTCTCTTCGATGGGCTGTCAGTGTTATTACTCGACTACCATTACCAAGAATACTCTTTAAAATAGTATTTTTGAATTCGTAATCTTCCTTATGAGTGTATAACGCTGCATCTACTGCAGTTTGTCCTGTAACAAAAATGTTCTCATTACTGTATCCTTCATTTAATAAATTTTCTTTAGAGATCGATGTTGGAGCAAATAACAAATCGGTTACAACATCAACAATCTTGCGATTTACCTCCTCAGGCCATGGTGAGTATTTATTATGAGAGCGCAGTCCAGCCTCAACATGTCCAACAGGTATCTTATGAAAAAAAGCTACAAGCCCACCACAAAGTGCTGTTTGAGTATCACCATGAACCAAAATTAAGTCAGGCATATCCTCTGACACAACTTTGTCTAATCCAGCTATAGCTGCAGAAGTGAAGTAAGCTAGTGACTGGTTTTCTTTCATTAATGCAAGATCCACATCCGGTGTTATATTAAAATGATTTAGCGCTTGATAGAGTTGCTCACGATGCTGACCTGTAGTCACAACTTTTGTTTCAAAAAACTCAGTGTACTTTTTTAATTCCTGAATAACGGGACACATCTTAGTTGCCTCAGGTCTAGTTCCAAACAGAACCATAATTTTTCTCTTCCCCACATCATAACCCCCTATAAATGTTTAGAAATTCAACTAGATAATACCATAAAAAGAGAATGTTAATCAAAGATTATACTCTTTATAAATCTTCTAACAGAGACATTTAAAGACTTGGAATTTCCCGCTTGTTAATACAGGAATAGTTTTAACAGTAATTATATTTACTGTTACTTTTCTTTTTATCTTCTCGTTTACTCTTTTCACAAGTTTTGATTTTACACTATCGTTAAATTGATCATTTGGAACTATAAAAAAAGTAAATTGGTCAATAGAATTTTGTTCTACTCTAAAAGTTTCGATAGAATCATCTCCATCTTCAATAAGAGAACGAATAATACGCTTGAAAAACATATCTCCTAGCATTTCATTAGGCCCCTTTATTATCCCCGCTTTCCTACCACCTGCTAGTTTTAAAACTTGAGTATGTTGGCCACACTTGCAAGGCATACGTTCAACTTTCCCTAAATCCCCTGTACTATATCTAATAATAGGCATCTTTTTGTTAAAAAAACTTGTAATCAAAATTTCATTCATGCCCTCTTGGATTTGTTTATTCGAATTATCTTGCTCTAAAAAAAATAAGTCCTCCCTCACATGGAGGTTACCTTCCGGACACTCGTAACATGCGAACCAAGTCTCTCTCAAACCATAGTGCAAAATAGTTTTGCAACCAAAAGCATGTTCTACTATCTCTCTTTCTGACTGTTCAGCATATTCCCCTATAAGCTCAATAAATTTAATTTGTTTCTTATCATATTTAATTATGCATTCATTTATTAACTTTGCATATCTTAATAGAGCTGTAATTGGAGCACTTAGCCAACGTGGATTTAGCGATAACAATTCGTTGAAGCTATAAATCATATTTTGTTCAGAGAAATCAAAAGGATTGAACGACGTATCATCTCTACCGAATAAACTAACATAATTCTCAATGTTGACTTCAGGATCCCATCGTCTTCGTTCTTGCCAGATAGCCAAAGTCGAGATCAATTTTTCTCGTTTTGTCTTTAAACACCTTAATGGCACCCCCGTTGAACCAGTGGTGTATTCTACATAATATGCCTCATCACTTTTGGAGTAATAATCGCCTTCGTTTTTTCTAATAACATCTTTAGTGATAACAGGTAATTGGAGGAAGTGTTCACAATCAACATTTCCAGGGTCTATATCTTTCTCTATGAATAAATTCCGATAAAAATCATTTTCTAAATATAACTCATTCAAAAGTACCTTTATTTTCCCTAACTGTTCAATAGTCAAATCTTGTTTCAATTAATTCCCCTCCATAGTATAATTAAGCTATTAGATCCAATACATTACATATACGGGGTGTTTCAAATTAATATTGAAAAAAGGGAAGTACTGGGGATACCTTTTCTTTTTATTCAACCTACTAAAAAGAAAATACAAGGAACTATACTTCACTATTACGGTTGGAACTCTGAAATGAACAACTCAATCCCTTTTTGCTCTCGTATTGCTGAAGCTGGCTACCAAATTATTGTGCCTGAACTGCCAAATCACGGAGCGCGAATCAAAAAGGATAACAACAATGCAGAATTGATATGCCAATGGAATACAATTTTTGAATCTATAGATGAATCATTAGAGTTAATAAATTTGATTGTCGAATATCCAACTGTGATTAAGGAGAATTTCTATATTCAAGGGTACTCTATGGGTGGATACATAGCCTCTGTACTATTTACAAAGTTTCCGTTCATTAAAGGGCTCATCGCTGTAAACAGTTGTCTTGCTTGGCAGAAGAATGAGGAATTACTCGCAAAATTCAGCACAAGAACGGTTTTAAAAGAAAATCAAAAGTTACTCAATCTCATCTCATTAAATGACCCTATAAATCTAATTTCAAAAATGGTTCCTAGGTCAATTCTGATATTTCATGGACAATCAGATTTCATTATTCCCGTTTATTCTCAACGTTACTTCTATAAGACCGTTTTAGATGATTATTCGATCCATTCCAAACAGATTACATATATTGAATCTCCTAATTCTGGACATCAAATAAATCTTGACATAACAGATCGAATCATTGAATGGTTACAATCCAACTAACTTAGGTATATCCTTAAGTTACAGGAAGCTACATCTTCAAATAATAATTTAATCTTGTTCGGCTCTGGTTTAAAAAACAGAAGAAGAAGTATACCACGAACCTTATATAAATCTGCACGCTTGTATAAGAAGATTAATACGAAGCTTCTTATACAAGTCTGGTACCGTGACAAGTGCTTGTCTCCTAATGCTTAGTTACCGAAACTCTCATATTTATTAAGAGCCAACTTAAGTACTAATTTAGCAACGAGTATGATATATACGGTGACAACCGGAAATAAGTAAAAAAGATACTTCCAAAACTCTTTCTCAAAGAAAAGAGCAGCAGGAATAAAAGTAATATAAGAATATGGTATTAATAACAAAAGAATTTTTATTGGTAATATATATATAGATATTGGATATTTAGAGAATTCTAAGATACTATTACTTGCCATCATTATAGGATTTCCATTTTTGGTCCAAAAAGATGTAATGGATGTAATTAAATTTATAGCTACTCTTATAATCACCCCAAATAAAATCGAGAACGATAATAAAACTATATTACTTGGGGTTAATTCCATTGCGGTCTCTTTGAAGGAATATACCAGAATAGTTAGACCAAGCAATACGTTTCCAACTCCTTGTGGACCAAATCCGAGTGTAAATATTTGAATGACAGTTGGAATAGGTCTTAATAAAAGACGATCAAACTCCCCGCGGTTAACAATGGACGGAAGGCTCCATGTACCTTCAAAGAAAATTGAAGCTAATCCCTCAGTTATATAAAAGAGGGACAGCATAAAAGCAATCTCCCACATGTCCCACCCAGCTAATGTTGGAATCCTATTAAAAAGAACAAAAATAAATATTATATTTAAAATTTGACTTAGACTCCCACTAAGAAACATAATCCAAAAGTCAGCCTTAAAGCTTAGTTGAGATTTTATATTGACTGCAAGCATACGCAAATATAACCAAATATAATGTTTCAAAGTCTATACTATCCCCCATTGATAACAATATTCTGAATACATATTCTAAATAAAAACTTAGCAACTATCCAGATAACAATTATCCATAATATCTGCAAATAGATCGACAATATCATTTGATTGAAGCTTACTTGCATCGTAAAAATAATGACAGGAGTATTGATAATCCCTTGAAAAGGCAATAAAAGTGCTATTCTTTGCAACCATTCTGGAAAAAAACTGATAGGAATCAATGCACCGGAGAAAAAATTAGTTATTGCTACTCTAGTCCAAAGGGTACCTGTTACGTTATGTGTCCAAAAAGAGAAAAGAGAGAAAACAAATATTATGAGATACTTTATGAATAAGGCCAAGCCTAAACTTATAATAAAAAGTAACCACACTAGAACGTGATCTGGGGTGTACATCCCAAAAACCATAAATATAATAGAACTTATAACAATACTTAAAGTAATACTTACAAGAATGGATCCTAAAATTTCAGATAAAGTATATTCTTGATGTTGTACGGGTTTGATTAAATCCATAATAATTGAACCATCTAAAATTTTCCGTGAGCAGCGATGTTCTGAATATAGATCGGTATTAATTATGAATACTATCATTATATAAGCTTTCATTTCTTCCCAGCTAAAATTCATTAGCTCACTTTTGCCTTGGTATACTGCATCCCACAAACATAGTAATAACAATGCCGAAACCAAACTAAACAAAATATTTATAATATACGTTGTACGATATGCGATAGTGAGCTGTATAGAACATTTAACCACAGCGATATACTTTTTCATGACTTACCTCAATTGTTTCAGTATATTTTTGTTTACTGTAAATACATAAGCTCCAAAATATTTTCAATCGATGGTTCCTCAATACTAATATCATATATCTGTGTGTACTTGATGAATTGAGTTATTATCTCACCAGATGTTACCTCATGTTGATTAAAAGTGATTGATATTTTGTTTTTCATTTTGCTCTCAATTGTTAAACTGTTTATTTTAGATAATCCTATTAGAAGTTTAGGGTCATCTTTTTCTATTGTTACATGAAGTTTTTTCAAGTTAGCATATTTCTCTTTAGCAAGTTTAATAGTCCCATCATAAAGAATTCTACCTTCATCAATAAGAATTAAACGGTCACATATTTGTTCAATATCTGCAAGATCATGAGTTGTTAACAAAATGGTTGTATTATATGAATCCTTGAGGTAAGAGATAAATTTTCTGATTTTATTTTTAGATTCAATATCAAGTCCAATAGTTGGTTCATCTAAATAGAGAATTTTGGGATTGTGGAGCAAGGATGCAACAAGATCTGCTTTCATCCTTTGACCCAAGGAAATCTTTCTCGCTGGAAGATGAATGAAATCATTTAGATCAAGCATTTCTGAAAAATCCGATAATTTTTTTTGAAAGACAGTATTAGAAATACCATAAATATCTTTCAATAATTTAAAGGATTCATATATAGGTATATCCATCCACAGCTGGCTTCTCTGACCAAAAACCACTCCTATTTCCTTAGTGTATTGAAGCCTATTCTTGTGAGGTTGAATACCATTAACCAAAAGTTCACCAGAAGTAGGTCTAAGTATGCCCGTTAGCATTTTAATTGTGGTAGATTTTCCAGCACCATTCTTCCCCAAATAAGCTACCGCTTCCCCTTTATTAATAGTAAAACTGATGTTATTAACTGCATTTTTATCTACATATTTCCCCTGGAATAAATGCTTTATTGCCCCTTTAATTCCAGGCTCCTTTATCGCTTGTCTGAAAGTTCTTGTTAAGTTCTTAACTCTAATAACTTCCATTATTTCCTCCCTAATGTTCTGCCTTAATTTTCTTTATAATATTCAGCATACACACTCTTTAACTCATGTATTATTTCTTTATTATTTTGTATAGCATCTAATAGTTCATTAGCTTCAATGAGAGTTATTTTTTTGTCGAAACTTCTATGATACAAGTAACAATCTAAATTATCATACTTCGCACAAAAGTACTGAATGTTTTTTTTCAATTGGGGACGAACTATATTTTGATTGTTATCCCTACGATGATATTGATGGTAATTAACTGCTTTTCTTTCTAACACTAATTCTCCACCTTCTTTAATCATACGATACGTCAGTTCAGTATCTTCCATACCCCATCCCACAAAATTCTCATCAAATAAGCCTACTCTTTCTAACAATTCTCTATTAACAGACATATTTGCTGTTGTTCCGATCAACCAACGAAAATGAAACTGGTCAATGTTATTTTTATAATAATCAAGTAATTTGGAGAAGTTGTCTTTCCCGTTTTCACAAGTGAATGTCTTCATCCTCGCTAATTCGAAATTTCTAATATCTTTTTGGCTAACTAAGTAGTGATAATCTTCCTCTCCATATTTCTTATTCAGATCATAAATATGAGGGTTTTTCTTTGCCAAATATGCCAATTCATCCATAGGTACTGAAATATCTCTACTCCATATGCTAAGTAGATTATGCTTCCACCCTATTACGATGTTGTAATTTTTATAGAGATGTGCATTCAGATGGGTTTCAATAAAATTTGGAGATGCTATACGGTCATCATCGTTAAACAAAATTATCTCTCCAGTGGATATATCCAATCCACGATTACGTGAATAGGCTCTACCCTGATTAAGATGACTAATTCTCTTTATATCCAATAAATCCTCGTATTGACCTATTACTTCTAATGTATTATCCTCACTTCCGTCATCAATAATAATAATTTCAAAATTTTTGTAAGTTTGATTTATAAATGATGATAATGTCAAATCCAAATACTCGGCCTTATTATAAGTAGGAATAATCACGGATACTTTTTTCATAAAATCTTTGTTACCCTCCTTTAAGATGAAGCTTTTTGTTTGAGTGTAAATATAGTATGTTTGTCGAGCTGTTCAACAACATCAAAGTTGAAGTTTAATTCCTCAATGACTTCATTTAATTCTTCATATCGTGCCCAGTATATACTTTTAGGTTCATAATCAGCCGTAAATATAAAGTATGCATTCTTACTTATTCGCTGTAGTTCGTGAAAAAAAGCCTTCATAAGAACGGGAGTAAGTAATCTGAAAAAGTCTGTAACAATAACACAATCAAAATGATCTTCATGGTATGGAGTGTCGCACCCTAATAAATATTTAGATTTCCTATCCCTGAACATTTCTTCAAACTCTTTCACTAACGATACATTTTGCAAAAAAACATCGCTAACTTCTAACTGACGACATGTATTCATACTACTTGTTCCTATTAAAAGCGAATGAGTAGTCCCAAGTATAATTTTTTTATTTATCCATCCATATACATCACGCTCATAATTAGGGATTAGATCTTCTATAATAAGATTCTGAAAATATCCCATCATAAAATGTTGTAATCTACTGGACAAAAAAATGAGCAACTCGGTATCCATTCTGAACCTTTTCCTATGCAATCTCCTTCTATTTTCTAATCCGTGTAATCTTTTTGATGTGTCGCTACTGTTTGGAGGATGAGGAAGATGGAAAGCAAAGGATTCCCTCTCCGATATGAAGCTCGCTCCTTTCTCATAAAGGTTGTAACAGAAATCACTGTCCTCTGCTCCCCAACCTTTAAAGTCTTCATCAAACAATCCACTTTCTAAGCAGAGCTTTTTAGGCACAGTAAGTGAACATGTATATCCTATCGTCCAAGGAGAAGGGAGCTTATTGAGATCGTTATTAACTAATTGAAACAAATTGCTTCTACTATCCTGCCAATCAGACTTCAAACTCAACTTCTCAGATACAGATGTCATGTTATGCGGGGTCATTTCATTAAGTAATGAAGTATCTTCGTTATCAGGAATCACATATAAACCATAGACATAATGTAATATGACTGTTTTTTCATTAATAAGATTTTTTTTCAGTAGATTCTCTAAAAAAATAGGTGGGACAAGTACTCCACTATCAAGGAAAATTAGGTACTCTCCACTACTCCTCTTTATTCCTTCATTACGTGTGCGCGAGCGACAAGAATTACGATCCCGTGGAAGATAGATATATTGTATACACTCCATTAAAATCGGGAAATACTTCAATATACTGTATGTGTTGTCATTCGATCCGTCATCAACAATAATAATTTCAAAAGAGATACCTTTGGGTTTATTAAGACTACTAAGATAAATTAAAGATTGGTACAAGTAGTCTTTTGAATTGTACGTAGGAATTATAAACGAAAACATAGCTCACCCTCCTTGTGAAAAATTTTTATGATGATGATCTTCTAGTTGTGCTGCATTAAGACGTTTATATATCTTTCAATTTTATTTTTGACAATATTTTTATCAAAGAATTTAAGAGTTGTCTTCTCTGGACTAACATAATCTTGATCCGTAAACAAATTGGATATCCCCTCACCAAAAGGACCCTGTAATAAAAGTGTAGAATTGGTTTCTTCCTTTATCTTAATCACCCTATGCATTATATCTTTGTGCATTGTGTAAAATGACCCTGCAGAAATAGTGCCATCAAAATCAATATCCAGCTTTTTAGTACCTATTCGCTTGATAATATGACCACTATCCCCTGGGATTGGAGGAAACGTTTGGTGGTGGTATAGCGGCGCTATCTCAGTAGCACTTGTTTCTCTAAATGTTTGAAACCTCAAATTTCCTGTTAAAATTCGTGAGCTGAAGTGCCATGGATGATTGTGAATATGCTCAATATGATTAACAAAATGTTCTGGCCACCAGATATGAAGTCTAAGTTTATACTCTGGTTCTTTTGATTCAATCAGAACGAGCTTGTCAAAACCATTGATATGTGTGTAAGAACGCTGTGCAATTTCCTCTAGCCACATGTCATCTTTAAGTAACGAAGTAAGTAGCTTAATAACTTGTTTTTTCCCACTCAGAGGTTCCAGTATAGTCTTTATTTGCTCCATTATATCTTTCCTATCATCATAGTTATGAGAAATCCAATCTCTTACTTCAGACAAGTTTTTAAACATAAACTAACCTCCAGTTATCTAGTTTTTAAATATAACTACAGCTTGGTTCGTAGGAGCTTACCGTTTTTCATTGGGATTTCATCAACAATAAAGATAGATTGTGGGACTAAATAAAGTGGTAAGTTAGAATTGCAAAAGTTATAGATATCTTTAACTTCGACATGATCACTCACTGAAACGAAGGCTATAACTCTGTTTCCATTCATTGTGTCTTTGGATTCAGTTACAACGCAATCTGTGACTCGCGGCATCATTTTGATCATGTCTTCAATCTCATATGGATAAATAGCCACTCCTCCTCTTGAGATCTGACCATCTACTCTACCAAGTACATACAAGAATCCCTCCTTATCTAGGTATCCAAGATCCCCAGTTTTGAGCAGACCATCACCAATAATCTTATTTGTCAATAAATTGTTTTTGTAATATCCGATCATCAGTGAGGGCGTGTTAATAACGATTTCCCCGATTTTCCTTTCCCCCTCCAATTGATTGTGTTCGTCATGGTTGAGGATTGACAGTTCTATCTCTTCTAAAGGCTTGCCAACACTTTCAAGTTTATTTGGATACAGATCTGTATCCAAATATGTTATCCTTGGACCTGCTTCAGACATACCATATGCATAATAAATTAAAGCATTTGGGAATTTTTCTTTGATATTTGTAATTTCTTCAGCTGATAGATGTTCTCCATTTACTGAGATGATTCTCAATGGACAATCTAAAACCTGTCTTTCAGAAAAATAACTAATATATTTAAGAACAGTTGCTGAGACATCTATAAAAGTAATTTTTTTTTCATATACATAGGTAGTCGTACTGAGTAAATCATCATTCCGTTTAAAATGCAGCTCGGACCCAGCCATTATTGATGGCAAAATTAAGGAAGAGAGTGAAGCAACATGATGCAAAGGTTTAAGATTCAGACACTTATCATTATGTGAAAGTTTTAAATAGGCATTTATTTTCTTAGCATTTAAAATAAGTCCTCTATGAGAATGTACAATCCCTTTTGGTTTGTTGCTGGTACCTGTTGAAAAGGATATATAAGCTGCATTACATAAATCAGGCGTAATTGTGTCTGCAAGCGTAACAGAATATGTTTGCAGTTCTTTATCCTCATAAATCATTTTGGGATTTATATATTCTTTCATTAATTCTTTATCTAATCTTTTCAACTCATAATTAACAATAGCTACAATGCCTTGGAGTGACCAACAAGCTAACATTAATTCGAGAATAGATATGTGATCCTGAGAACAAACTAATAAAATGTCACCTTTCTTAAACCCATAATTTTCAAGTTCTCGTCTTCTGTAATAAACGCGATTCCTAATATATGAATATGAATATTGATTATTTGACTCATATACCATAATTTTATCCATATATAAACGAGAGCACTTCTCAAATAAATTATAAATATTGGTAATATCCATATAATCCTCATTTTTTATTCGCATTGTATACATGACTCCCCACAAACTCTTCAAGTGTTTCACAAATAAAGTCAGTTTCCTTTGCTGTAAGTCCAGTATGACAAGGTAATGTAAAATGGTTAGAAGAAAATATCTGGGAATTCGGGAATTGTTGATTTCTAAATATATTTTTAGTACTTAAGTGTTCACTTAATGTAGTTTCATAACAATGACCTAATTCAATATTTTTGCTTCGGAAAAATTCAGTGATATCTTTCTTTTTTATTATATTATCTCTAATTTTTACAATATACTTATAATAAGGATGTACTCTGCGATCATCATGTGGCTGAGTCTGAAATAACTGTTTGTGTCTTTTAATCACCTGATCATAGGAATCGGCTACTCTGTTTCTCCGTATCAATATTTCTGAAAGCTCACTTATCTGCAAGAAACATAACAAAGCACTGAATTCACTTATAAACCAGTTCGGTGAAACTTGTAAGTTCATCCCTTTAGGTGAATTGCCATGTGCTCTGCATAATAGGGCAAATTCCGCAAGCCCCCCGTCGTTTGTTGTAAGAATCCCGCCTGTGCCACCAGTAACTATTTTGGTTGGATACAGGGAAATAGCTGAAGCAAAGCCAATCCCACCAGCACTATCATTCTGATAACTCGCACCAAAAGCATGAGAAGCATCTTCAATTAATGTAATATTATGATCTTTGCAGAACGCTTTAAGTTCAGTAACATATTCAGGAATATATCCTGCAATGTGAACTAAGATCAGTGCCCTCGTTTTTGGTGTAATTTTATTCCTCACATCACTGATATCTATGCAGAATGTCTTCGGGTCAATATCCACCAATATTGGCGTAGCTCCGGCATTACGTAAAGCATAGATTGTAGAAATAAATGTGTTATTCGGAACTAAAACTTCTTCACCATTCAGTTCCAGATAATTTAATATTATTTCAATTGCTGCTGTTGCAGAAGAAACTGCAACAGCGTAGTTTGTCTTACAAACCTTTTTGGCTTTCTCTTCTAATAAATTTGTGTATTTTCCACAAATCAACTGACCGGAATCTAATATTTCTCGTGAACTTACTGCAAATTCCTCCTTTTGTATTTCACTAAACCAGGGAAGTGTATTGTGTGTTATTGGTTTTAAGTTTTTCACTTTTAAACTTCTCCTTCTCCAAATCTAAGTAAGCAATAATTTCACTTTTAGGACGCTGAAAAATCCAATCTACTATAGACAAATTAGAAGTGAACTGATCTGCGTGCATCTGGTCATAACTGGGATGGATAAAACCTTGAGGTATTAAACTTATTCCTTTTTCAATGAATTTTTCCTTGACAATGTAGTCAGCTGTCCCTCCATAAATGTAAGCATTTACACCAGTAGCCTCACAAAGGTCAACTAGTCTTAATGTCTTATCAGCTCTCGTAACAACATCAGATGCAAAAAGAATATTTGCATCGACGTTTAAATAATCTAATATATGATTTATAATATTGACATTAAGATGTATTAACTTTTTGTAGTTTTGCGAATAAATTTGTTCTAGTCTTTCATAAAATTCATTAAAATATTTCGACTTTTTATAAGAATAATATATTGTTTCTAGGTGCTTCTTTCTCCAGTCAAAGTGTTCAGAGATTTCAATATTTTTGATTAGACCAACTCCATCCCCCTTTGTTATAGGAACAGATAACCTTGTCTGGCCATTCATTGTGTTGATACTATTTCTCTGCTGGAATTGATCTCTAGTAAACATTACATTATCTAAGACAATATAATTTTCTGAAATACAGATCTTATGGATAAGACCAATCCAAGGTAAAAAGTTAGGCTGATGAATACAAACTGTTTTAATTGACATATTTCATCCTCTAATTAATAAATTTACGTTATCGACTTATTAGGGTCTAATACTTTTCGTTTATACGTAAAACATTTTTATAAATAATATCCATGTTTCATATCAAATTTACTTTGATCTGGAGCATTTACTTCGCCGGCTAAAAAAGCATCCATTACTTTGTTGTATTTATGATGTCTGCACATCCGCAAATCACAGCCTAGCCCTTGCATTTGAGTGTTAAGTTTGTTGATTACATCCAGATGTTGTTCAGATCCCCAGATTTCCTTTAGTGAGTTGTGATTAATATTCCCTATACAAAACTCTTTTTTTGCCCCATATGGGATTTCAATGGAACATTCTCCAATTGTTGAGATTAAAATATTGTGACCCATTTTAACTGTCCAACAATTACTAGCAGGTTTTATATCTTTAGAGGGGAGTAGACTCTTTAAGAAATCATCGACATACTCTTCACCTATATCCATTTTTTTTCTGACCAAGGACTCCAATTCTTCCTTCTGTAATTCTGATAGCTCTACATCTTGTCCTTCTTCGAAATTATTGACGCAACGCATAAAAATGTATTCTACTCCTAACTCTTTATAAAAGTGATATATTTCAGGTAAATATTTGTAGTTAACTCGGTTAATTAGTATCTTGAAATTTAGTTCGGGATATTTGAGATTATAATCCTTTTTCATCTGAATAAGTTTTTTTATATTTTTAGTTTGCGCTTTAAAGGCATTTACTTTTACAACCTCTTTATACAGTTCAGGCGTATGAGCATACACACTTATCGCTATAAAGTGCATTTTTCTAAGTATGTCTGGATTAATTATTTTTTGAAGCATTACTGCATTCGTCACTAAACTTGGTTTACAATTTTCACCGTAATCAATACTTCTTATTAGGTCAGCTAAATCCATCCCTCCATCTCTCCAGGAGAGCGGCTCTCCTCCGCCTGTATAAATGATTCCTCTAGCTCCCATTTCTAAAAGTTCACGATGTGTTTTCAAAACCAAATCCAGTTTATTTTTTTGTAGATGTTTATTTCTTTCATCATAAGAACAAAAAACACAATGATGATTGCATACTGCTGTCAATTGAAAATCAACTGTCCATGGTGCAGGTGCGATCCTTAAAAACTCTTCTCTGTTAAATATCCCTTTATAATTAGCAATCCTACCTGTGTACAAAACTTTATCATCTGTGAATTCTTCATGTGGTTCACTTAATACTGATAGTGGTGTCATTCCTCTTTTTTCTTCAATTAACATTCATATATCCTCCTCTTAAAATCTTGTTCAAACTGTCTCTTATACTCTTCTTCAATAAGATACTTCTCAACGAAAGTTAAATTAAAAAACCAAGAGGATTCTTACCTTGTGGTTCTTCTGAATTAATCATCATTCGATAAGCCTTTCGGTCACCTTCCCATGATTTTCTTCCGTGTAACCACCAACCATTATTAGCGATATATCCTTGATTAGAATCCAATTTAAAGGTTAATGTCTGTTTTTCAAACATCTCTTGTAGTTCAGGCATCAAGTTCATTATTGAGATAGAAAAATAAATTAAATTGTCGTATCTAAACCTTATCAACATTCGATTTTCAGACAATTTCTCATAAAAGGATCCTAGCAACAGATCCTCTCCAAAAATAATTGAGCCTGGGCGACATAATTCATTTAACATCTTTGGATTATTTTCTTTCAACTCAGAGTACAATTTTTTACCATCTAAAAGAATGGATTCCCCCCCTACAGTATCCACTTCCTTACAATAAAAAAACAAAAGGGAAGGAGGCAATTTATTTTTACTGAGGTCTGTATGATATTCAAATGTACGAGCAGTAAATTTCCTGTACCAATTCTTCTCATACATATTTGTAATTACATCTGCTCCATCACTATCACTTTTTCTATGGAAATAAACGCTCCCAAATTTTTTTGTAAATTCTACATACTCTTCTCTTGTAAAATCGTGGTTAAATGTTACAAGTCCCTTCTCATTGAGCGCTTCTTGTATTTTTTCAACATAATCTGGTCTATTAATGTCAATAAAGTAATCATTAAAAACGGTTTTTGTACTCTCCAATTACTGTCACCCCTTTTATGGATATAAGTTAAATATACTTACTGTCACTTTTTTCAATCTTCTTAATCACGAATTGTTCTAAGTCTTGATAACGTTTGAAAATCTCATAATCAATAGCATCATAGGAAATTTGAAAATTATAATGATTCTCTACTTCAACCAATAATCTTAAAATCTGTAAAGAATCAAACCCTAGATCCTCAAGAAGATCTGTATCGTGAGTAATCTCTTTATTTAAAAATGATAAGTTTGAAATAATATTTTTTAAATCTTCCATATAAAGACCTCCATTTGTCTTCTACATGATTCAATAGAGTAACAATTACATATTCAAAAACGAAATTCTTAAATAATAATTAGAAATCTTTTTTGTGAATAATTAAAAATGATTCTGCATATCGATTACCACTTTGATGACCTCTCCACTCTGCTAACTTCTCCACATCTATTAGGTAGTGGGTCATATGTCCCACCATTTGTGATTTGTGAATTTCCAATGATTTTATTTTCTCTTGAAAATATTCACTTATATCAACATAAAGATTAGGAATGAATTGATTACTAGTTATAAGATTATTCTGATTTATTTGTTCAAATGAGAGAAGATCACATTTATGTTTACGAAAACATGTAAGAACAGCTTGAGCAACTATTCTATGATCCTGATGACTATCTTTAATAAAATGGGTATAAATTGAGTCGGGTTGATATTCTTCAATTACTCGGTCTAATTTCGTAATCAAATAGAATAGTGTATGATCCTCTGCAATTGAGGTTTTATTTTTTTCTAAAAATTCCACATCCATACCAAGTAGTTTCGCTGATTTTTTTGCTTCATCAATTCTTATTTCAGGTTCACTCGGCAGGCATATTATTAAATTTTTAACTTCATGTCCTAAAGTTGTCATCTTTTTTATAGTACCGCCCATTGTAATCTCTGCATCATCAGGATGAGCTGTTATGATTAAGTTTCTCTTTTTAATCATTGCATTACATTCCTCTCGATATTAAATTGATTTATCAATTTAACAATATTCTCCTTTCCATCAGGAAGCTTGGCTCTCATCATTTTTTGAATATATTTTTCTTTATCATGAAATAACTCATCTAAAGCATCTAAAAATGCTTTATCGGTGAGATTTTCTTCCTGCAGCATTTTGCTATAGCCAAGTTCACTAAACATAGCAGCATTAAGAATTTGATCACCTCTACTCGCTGTTTTAGGAAGTGGTATAAGCAAACTAGGGATTTTTAAATACAGGAACTCGAATATTGAATTTGAACCCGCCCTGCCAACGGCAATATCCGTTATTTTAAAAAGATCAGCCATCTCCTTTTGAACATATTCAAACTGTCTATAACCTTGTATCTCATTAAATCCTTTATCCAGCTTTCCTTTTCCGCAAATATGGACAATTTGAAATTTATTTAGTATGTCATTAATATTATCTCTGATAAGTTTATTAATTTTTACAGAGCCTAAACTACCACCTAATACCATAAGAATCGGTTTTCCTTCAACAAAACCACAATAGCTTAGTCCATTTGAAGCATCACCACTTATCAATTCCTGTCGTATGGGAGAGCCTACATGAATGCTCTTATTTTTTGGTAAGAAATCTAATGTTTCCGCAAATGAGGTACAGATATTCTGTGCAAAGGGAGTAGAAAGTTTATTGGCTAAACCTGGTGTTAAATCAGATTCGTGCAAAATAACAGGAACACGATTTAACCAACCACCAATAACTATGGGAACAGACACAAATCCTCCTTTGGAGAATATAACATTAGGTTTAATTTTCCTGATAATTAGAGTGGATTTGCATATTCCTAAAAATACGTTGAATATATCTGTGAGGTTTTTCCAGTCAAAGTATCTTCTCCACTTCCCTGCTTTAACTGAATGATATATTACGCTATCTTTTGGTACCACTTTACTTTCAATTCCTTTTTTTGTACCAATATAATGAATTTCCCATCCCGCATTCTGTAAGTCTGGGATAAGGGATAAATTAGGTGTGACATGTCCTGCTGATCCTCCTCCAGTTAAAACTATTTTATTTTTCAATCTTCCCTCCTCCTTCATGTATAAATTCTAAATTTGGGACAGTAACTTTGTCCTGTCTAAAATATTGTTTTTGCACATCTTGTTCAACTGGACTTGACAACTGATGAAATAACATCATCCCAATCGGTAAACCCGGATAAAGCTTAATAGACAACGGACCATTATTCTTAATTTCTAATATGATTGACCGAGGTTCTTCATATAGATTATCAATAATTCCAGAAGTACAGTGTATTGATAGACCCAACCTAGCAATCGTGCTTCTCCCTTCCAAGTATCCCACTATATCCCTTGGAGTCTTTATGGTTTCCAATGTGGACATAAGAATAAACTCATTAGGACTTAGAATAAAGCCGGCGACAGGATCAATGATATTAGTTGTATATCTTAACTTTTCAGGTTTGCTCATATCTATTGTTTGATTTCGATCATACGTAATAATTTCGTTAGAAATATGGACTCTAACTCCATTTGGTCTTAAATTTTGAATATCGAATGGAGATATTCTCAAATTGTCGTTTTCTATTAATTTCATAATATCAACATCAGCTAAGATCATAGTGAAATACCCATTTCAAAGTCGCGATACACTTGTGATGGTTGTGGTCCCATTAACCCTTGGTATTTACCTTTATATAATTCAATCTCTCCTTGAACTTCCCAAAACGTCACTTGACCAATCATCATCCCAGGATATACTTTTACTGGTTGAACAGCATGAAGTTGAAGTGTCCATTGATTATGTGAGCCAATATCTATAAGATCAGCAGTTACATGAACAAACAACCCCATTCTGGCAATAGATGATCTTGCTCTTATGATTGGAACGTACTTATCACTACCCATTACTTCCATTGTATGTCCAAGATAAATCTTATCGGGTTCCAGCACGTAACCTTCATTACCTATTTCGATATCAATTGTATCTTGTTTAACTTTTGGATCAAGAATATCATTTTTATAGCATTTGATAGTGGATCCGAGTCTAAAATTGTAGCTATTCGGGTTGATTTGATTTGATGAGAAAGGTTCAATAGTTATATTTCCCTGTTCATACTGTTTAGAAATCTCAAGTCCTGTTAAAATCATGTTGCCTCCTATTTTTTATATAAGGTATTTAATAAACATAACTGTGGATTGTTGTACGCAGAATATTCTCCAGAATATTCTATAATTTCACCATAAGGCTTCCAAAAGCTTACTTGCCCAATTACCATTTCAGGGTAGATTTTAATAGGTTGAACACAAACTAGCTCAAGTGTCCATTTATGCGCAGGGCCAAGGTTACCTAAATCAGCCGAAACCTGTAAGTATAACCCCAACCTTCCAATTGAAGATCTGCCAATCAGAGAAGTAACATACCTATTACTTCCAATTGTTTCATGAGTGCTTGCAAGATATAATTGTCCAGGCTCTAAAAGATATCCCTCCTCAGGAATCGTTTCATAAGATGTATTTTGTGAAGTTTGTCCTAACGAAATATTCTTATCCACTTTCAATATTTTTCTACCAATTCTATAGTTATAACTATTCGGATTGATATGGTTAGAATTAAAAGGTTCAATAGTTATATTATCTTGTTTAACTTGTCTTAAAATTTCTTTACCCGTTAAGATCATAGAACCTCCAAGTCTTCTGCCAACTTCATATTAAAGTAATCCCAACCCTTAGCTTTAAAAGGAACGGAATCTTCCTCACTTGACTTTCTTAAGTAAAGCCCTGAACCAGATGAACAAATCCCAATGATACTAACGTTCTCTTTATCAAGATCTGTTTTATGGTTCTCATAAATCTCCTTATTAATAGTTCCCAAAAATTGAAAATCTGCCCCTCCTCCCAGAATCACTTCTGATATGTCGATCTCTAAAAATTCAGCAACTTTATAAGACAATGGATGTATAGGAAACTGCCTAAAATCCAATTCCATTTTAAGCTTATTTATTTCAGAAAGTTCTAAATATGATTGTGAGAATCCATCTGTATTATCCATTGCAGTAGCTTTTCCCATAAAACCTGAAAGAAGCAAAGAGAGCGTCTTTCTCGCTTTTGTTTTCTTAAATTGATTTTTTAATATATTTTCTTCTTCCTCAGTGAGTTTATGTCCCATAGGTTTCGCTTTTAAAAAGTAATAAAAAGCAGTGGAAGTTAAACCTACATCATCTGAACAATAGATTAAATCCCCACTGTTCGCTCCTGATCTATACAAAACTTTTTCTGTTTCGACAATACCAATTGAAGTAGCGCTTAAACTCAATTCTATAGAGTGACTAAGATCTCCGCCGATTACGGGACAATCATATTCATCACATGCTTTTTTTACCCCTAGCAAAATTTCATTTAAATCATTTGTTTCAAATTCATTTGGAAATGCAAAGTTCAATAATAGACCAGTGGGAGTACTTCCACTCGCTAAAACATCACTAATATTTAAAACAGCCAAATAATAACCTAATTCAAAGTAGTCAATTATCCCCAATTTAAAACTAATTAGGTCAGCGGGAACACGATCTGTCGAAAGACAAATAGAAAATTTAGTTCCTCCTACTTTTATCACTGCACAATCATCACCTGATAAATTCGGATCATTTAGTGGATTAAAAAGAGGTTTTATGAGCGTCTTAATTAAGTTTTTTTCGCCTACATCCTTAACTGTTTGTAAATCCAAAGTATGATCATCTCCTGTTTCTTAGAAATGGAAAATATATCAAACAACTTAACACCTTTGTCTGAATGACACAATACATTATGTGTTTTTGGATAAAAACTGTATTTTTGATAATTGCCGACAAATTTCCTTATAGGTAAAATCATAATATCTTCAAATTTCAATTTAAGGAGTGTGATATCTTTCATTTATTAAGAATGTTTCTTGAGTATTCAGTTGCTATAGTTCCTAAGCCTTAGGTTTGCATTCTAATGTGTCAATGTATAGCAGTAAGTAATTTGCTTTGGGAGGTAGCACCTTGAAAATCGATTTAGCAGCAACCTACTCATTCATTGCAATCCCTGTAGATTCAACATTACAACTATCAAGTGAGAAGAGAATACTTCTTCTTGAAAGTAATGGAAAATTACTAATTTCAACCGTAGGAAACTCTCAAATTCAGTATGAGAACACTTCCTTTATGGGCAAAGGAAGCTTTTCAATTATGAATATAGACAATGATACTGTCTTTATAAGAGCTGTCGTCTTCTCTACTGGCACTGAAGAATCTATCCCAATAGACAATTTCCTAATATTCGAAAAAGAAGATCGTATACTCTTATCTAATTTAATTGACAAATGTATATCAAATATTGATAAACATGTTATCGATTGTTCAAATAGGGAGGAGAGTTTTTTTAGATCACTATATAAGACTATGCAATTGAGCCATAAGAAAATCGATTTTCGTTTGGTCTATATACACCGCTACATTAATGATCATTATTTTGAAGTAATCACGCTAAACTTTCTGGCAGAATTAATTGGATTCAATCCGGTTTATCTAAGTAATACTTACAAAAAGTTCTTTAATTTATCGCCAATTCAGTATCTGCAACTTGTACGCATGCGAGAAGCATGTAATTTATTAATAAATACGACTTTATCAATAGCTGAAATCGCTTCAAAAGTTGGATATGTTTCTAATTCCCAATTTAGTATGACATTTAAAAAACATTTTGGAAAAACCCCTATGGAGTATCGCAATATTTCTTTGCTTCAAAGAAATATGATTAATAATAGAAGTTTGAAAGGTGGAGTTTAAATGTGGGTAAACATACGAGGAATCATTGAAAGAATTCATGAGGGT
This sequence comes from Paenibacillus tundrae, assembly GCF_030812775.1. GTDB lineage: Bacteria > Bacillota > Bacilli > Paenibacillales > Paenibacillaceae > Paenibacillus > Paenibacillus tundrae_A. The sequence continues at coordinate 20,513 of NZ_JAUSTI010000019.1, read as the reverse complement.
CAAATAGAAATTGTAATTCAAAAAAGAGACAAGCCAGGCGAAAGTTACAGCTTTGAACTGCCAGGAGGTAGACTAGAGGAATTTGAATCCATACTAGAAGGCTTGAAAAGGGAAATTCGCGAAGAAACAGGCTTAGAGGTTACACATGTACAGGGTTCCAATGACTACATCACTATAGTTCAGGAGAATATAATAATTGAGTCCATACAACCATTTGATGTATACCAAACAATTAAAGGTAAAGTTGATTCCATGGGAATGGTATTCATCTGCAAAGCCACAGGAACGTTGACTACAAAAGGGGACGGAACCGATGAGGTACAATGGATATCACTCTGTGCTTTAGAGGAAATATTGAAAGATGATTCCCATTCTTTTACCCCTGTAGGGAGAGCATGCCTAACCTCATATATTAATAGGAAAGGTAGGTGAAATTCAGAGTAATTGTTTAATTTTATAACCTTCGGTAGAGTTTATGCTTGATACACATGCATGACTCTATTTTTTATAGATTATCTAAACTACGTCCATATATGGGAAGTTGAAAAAATTCAAGTTTCCAATGTATCATTTTTACTTATAGAGATATTAATTATTTTTCTATCGTAGCTTGGACAATTACACTTATTGATCCTAAGCATTCTTTCCGGAAGATGTATTATATAGAAAAAAAATCACCTTAAATCTAATCTTAAATTGAGAAGTTTATGTCTGAAGTTTATTTTATCCCATTATTATACATCTGACAACATAGTATTCACTCGTTAATCATCAAATGACTTCCGTTATGGATTTGAATAGTTTTACCAGTGAGTAAAGAAAGTCCACTAACAACTACACTATGCACTCTCTGGAAAAGATCAATCCGTTGAAGGGCTTATTCTTGAAGTTGCCGACAAGATGGATCAGGTATATGAAGCCTTTGCAGAATTACAACGGGGAAATACGGAGAAAGAATTCATTGTGATGTATCGATATGCCCTGATCAAAATAAAGAACATTGACCTCCATTGTGTTCACTATTCCCTCTATCACATCCTCCCCGACATTATTCAGGAAGGCATCCGTTCCCCGATTGATATTCGCAAAATAACTGAAGAGGCACTCGCCGAATAATCAGCTCAAGTCGCCATGGCTCTCATGATCCAGGGACAAAGCTTTTTTTCGTTCTGCACACTGTTGCCGATATTCACTCGGATATACCCCTGTTTTATTTTTGAAAATACGGCTGAAATAATGAGAGTCCGCGTAGCCAACGGCTTTGCCTATCGATTGAATGTCCAGGTTCTGATGCGCAACCAGCAACCGCTTCGCTTCGTTAATTCGCAGTCCTGTCATATATTTGAGCGGAGTTTCGCCCGTTACTTTTTTGAAACACTTACCTAGATAATCCACGCTAAAGTGCATCTGTCCCGCCATATCCTGAAGGCTGATCTCATGCATATAATGCTGCTTCACGTATAGTTTGACCGCCTCTGCGATATCCTCCGGCTTCCTCTGCTCCTCCACTGCCGCGCTCACATGCGTGAGAGAATCAACCACATTCCCAAGCTTGAGCTCCATTGCATCCAGCAGTCCACGAATTTGGTCTTCCGAGATCGGCTTGAGCAAATAATCCTCCACCTTATAGCTGATCGCCTGACGTGCATACTCAAACTCATGATGGCCACTTAGGATTACAATTTTCACTTGAGGATAGGCAAAATACAGATGCTTCGCCAGCTCTAATCCATTCATCACAGGCATCTGAATATCGGTGACGACGAGATCAGGAACCGTCTGTTCGATCAGTTGCAGTGCTTCCTGTCCGTTCCTCGCTTCACCAATCACCTCGAATCGTGTACCCAACTCGCTGAACTTCCGCGACACGTTACGACGGATAAGTGCTTCATCCTCCACAATAATGGTTCTGTAGTTCACTGACATGTTCAGCCACGCTCCTTTCGAATCAATCCACCCACGGTAATTCTGACCCCGCCGTTAGGCCTGTTTTCAATGTGCATCTGTGCTCTTGATCCATACCATAATTTCAGTCGTATCCAAATATTTCTCAGCCCCATGCCGTTAATCGCAAGATCAGGAATACGCTCCCAGTCCTGTGAGGATTCAATATACGCTTGTATGGATGTCAATACCTCTGGCTCCATGCCCGGTCCGTTGTCTTCAACGATGATCCGCCAGGTTTCTTCCGCTTCGTTCAACTCTCCTCCCACATACAGTTTCCATGGAGGTGAATCACCTAATCCATATTTGATGGTGTTCTCCAGCAAGGGCTGGATCAGCAGCATAGGAATACGTATGTGGTGCATGGCCTCTGGAATATGAAACGTATAATGCAGATCCTCTTCGAACCGAATTTTCATACACTCCAAATACCGCTCGCAATAATTCATTTCCTCTGATAAGGTCACACCTTCAGGGTTAGGTGCTGAGATGTAACGAAGCATCGCTGTAATATGTCCACAAAAAGCAACGATCTGATCATTCATGCCCTCTTCCGCCATGATGCTGATATTCGTGATGTTATTGTAAAGGAAGTGAGGATTCATCTGGGATTGCAACGCGAATAAACGTGTATCCGTTTCCTGCGACTTGAGAGCAAGCATGTCCTGGAAGGACTGCATAAGCTGTTGATTCAAGCGCACAAATGTATCATTTAATTCATCCATCTCGCGAATAGAGCTTGGATGATCCAGCTTGAACAAATGACCCGAATCCTGGCCTGTGGCGAGGTCTTGTACACCGATCTTTTGAATGATGCGCTGTAGTCGATGCAGGGGTAACGTGACTCTTTTGGAGATCAGATACGATAACACTAAAATGAGCAATAACATGCCTAACGTAGCGCCTATAAATAGCGTAGCCATCCGGTTCAGGCTCACGAACAACGATTGCTTCGATTGTGTCACAATCACTGTCCAGCCCGTTTCGGCTGAGGTCATATACGTCATCATCTGAGGAGAGTTGCTGTCCGTATGGACGACCTCTTGCATTTCACCTGGTGGGTATTGCCCCGTGCGAATCATAGCCAGATCCTCTGAACTAATCATCATTGTTGCCTCAGCATCCTCCGACGAAAAGCGGGAGAAGGGATACAATAACGATCCCCGCTCATCAATTACATCAATATGCAGCTCTTCATTCCCAGCCTGTATTTCATGTAAATAGTTGAACATCGTTTGGGCATCCTGCAAAATTTCGACGACGCCTTGGCTGACGTAATTCCCGTTCTTATACACACGAGTAAGTGAGACATATCGGCTATCCGACTCTCCTTCACCTGTAGGCATGGGCAGACTGCCTCCATCTAACATCGTGATAACTCGCCAGCCATTGCGATTCCAAGTTTCGTTGTACCAAGGTCTCTGCGTTAAATCGACATTCATCTGTCCATTAAAAGCACCTGCCCCCAGCATTTTGCCATTCACATCATAGATGTTAGCCTGCTTGGCTGTATTCGAGCTGCTAATGATGGCTAATATGACGTCGATCAGCGTGGTTGTATCTTTGTAGAATGCTGGATCTGCCGCAAGCCCCTGCTCGCTTCCTTCCGCAGGAGACAAGTAGTGACTAAAGTGCTCCTTAACCAGATTGGAATAGGCAATATTCATGGAGAAATTGTTCATCTTGACCACTTCCTGATCCAGATTACTCACCAGGGATGCACCGAGCTGTTTCTGCTGTTCTTCGCTGCGACTGCGAATATCATTGGCCAGAAAAACGTACAACAGCCCTGCCACAATGAGCGCAAACACAATAAAAACTGCCGAGTAATACATAAACAAGCTTTGCTGCAACGTTCGAAAACGGTATCGAATCATCTTACACCTCAATCTACGGGTTCGAAAATGTCCACCCAACAGACCGCTTTTGTCTATTGAGCCCATTCCTCAATCAGCGTAATGTTGAACATATAAGAATACGCTTACATTACGTTGTACTGCAAGACATCATATCTTATTCTTCCAGGAGGTTCAATGATGAAAAAAAGATTTTTGGTATCACTAGCCAGCTTGTTACTCGTATCTGGATTGCTGCTAGCTGGCTGTAACTCAGCTAAAACATCGGAAGGTTCAGGCAAGGTAACCCTTACGTTTGGAACCAGCCAAAGTGGTATTCCACGCACCGGAATTATGCAAACGATGGCGAAGGAATATGAACAAGAAACAGGTGTGAAAATTGACTTTCAGGTGGTGCCTGATGCCCAGTGGCGTGATCTGATCAAAGTAAAGCTCGCTTCTGGTGAAGCACCGGATATCTTCAATGTCGATGTAGACCCACTTAGCATGCCAGCTAATGTGCGACCTGAAGAGAATGCGATTGACCTGACCAATGAGGAATTTGCCGGACGAATGTCCGAAGAAATTCTACCAACCGTCAGCCATAACGATAAAGTTTACGGCGTTTCATTCGCTCCATCGAAAATCTGGTATGTGTACTATAACAAACGGATATTTAATGAGCTGGGCATTGAGCCCCCAACCACATACGCCGAGTTTAAGGCTATTAGCGAGAAAATTAAGGCTCAAGATATCATCCCATTCTACCAAGCACCAGCAAGCGGATGGTATCAGGTACTCCCCCTGTTCGAGACAGGGCCTAACTATGAACATACGACACCGGGAACCTATGAGAAGCTAAACAACAATGAGATGAAGGTCGCAGATCTGACGCAGTTAAGGACCGTTATTGAGCAATTAAAAGAATTCGCGGATCTCGGCTATTTCGGCAAGGACTTCTTGTCCAACACAGTCGAAGCTGGCATCGAAGCCTTTGGTCAGGAAAAAGCAGCAATGCTGCTGCGTGTGCCTGGTACTGAAAAAGAAGTCTCCGAAGCATACCCTGCCATGGAAGACAATATGGGATTCTTCGTCATGCCTTGGGGTGATAACCAAACGATTGGTGTCAATCCAGGTGGTTCCGCAGCGATGTTTGGCAACAAAAACAGCAAGCATCCTGAAGAAGTGCTGAAATTCTTCCGCTGGATTACGGAGCATGACAATCTACAACGTGTATTTGACGGAGGCGAGGGCAATCTGACCATCTGCTGGCCCGAGATTGAACCTAAGCTGACGCAAGATTATATCGACTATGAGAAAAATCATGAAAAGGGCACGGTTATGCAAGCAGCCGTGAAGTATATCGATCCTCAATGGATGGATATCGGCAAAGATATCTCGGGTATGTTTGCCGGCGCGATGACTCCTGATCAAATTTTGCAAAATATCGATAAACGTCGGGCGGAACAAGCCAAAGTGTTGAAAGATGAGGCATGGCAGTAGTTGTGTCGTGTCACTACAGTGAAGCACGCGGCAGGAAGGACAGGTGTTACATGTTATGAATGCGAACAAAATTTATCCTTGGTACTTCTCATCCGGAGCGATCGTACTTTACATCCTATTCATCGTCGCTCCCGCCCTGCTGGGTATATATTATTCCTTCACCGACTGGAACAGCTATAGCTCGGAGAAGAACTTTGTTGGACTAGAGCATTTTCGCACCATCCTGGCGGGTGATCCAACCTATCTGCTTTTTATCAAAAATACAGTGTTATTTACGTTAGTTACATCGATTGCGAAAACAGTATTAGGACTATTTCTCGCCTTGCTGCTCGTTAGTGGTGTGAAGGCAGCCAATCTGCATCGGATGATTATTTTCTCACCGCAGGTGCTGTCCTTCCTCATCATTGGTTTAGTATTCAAAAGTCTGCTTGATCCAAACAATGGTTTTGTTAACGTTACGCTGCGGTCACTCGGACTCGATTTTCTCGCGCAGAACTGGCTTGGCTCACTGACGTGGGCGATGCCGTCCATTATGGCTGTGGATACATGGAAAGGCATGGGCTATATTATGGTGCTGTTCATTGCGGGATTGCTCGCCATTCCCCGTGATTATTACGAAGCGGCATCCATTGACGGCGCAGGTTTCTGGCAGAAGCTGTTCAAGATCACCCTGCCGATGCTGATGCCTACCATCACCATTGCAACGGTATTAAATATTACGTATGGCTTGCGGGTATTTGATGCTGTTTACGTACTCACCAACGGCGGCCCGGGTAATGCAACAGATGTCATTAATACAGCAGTGTATTCGTCTTTTGCCAAAGGGTATTGGGGACTCGGTAGTGCACTATCCACCATCTTGTTTGTCATTATGGCGATCATCTCCTTCTTCATTATTCGCTTGATGAACCGAAAGGTGGAATTCTAGATGCGCTTGAAGAAACGACTCGTTTCCCTATGTCTGAACGTGCTGGCATGGATCCTTAGCCTCATTGTGTTGATCCCTTTTGCCGTCATCGTCCTAAACTCGTTCAAGTCCGATGCAGAAGCTAAAGTACTGAAACTAACTCTTCCCGAGACATTTATTTTCGAAAATTATAAAATTGTATATGAGCAAGGACATCTGGGTAGCTCCTTCTTCAACAGCCTGTTACATGCGGGAGCATCCTCCCTTTTACTCGTATTTGTCGTGGCCTTCTCGGCTTTCACGCTATCTCGGAATCACTCCCGGTGGAGTAAGTTCCTATACTTCTTCCTCATTCTAGGCATTACATTGCCTCTGAACTATATTCCATTAATGGAAGTGATGAAGACGCTAGGCATGATTAATTCACATGTGGGCATGGTTCTACTCTACACAGCGATGGGCATTCCCATCTCCCTGTTCATCACGTTTGCGTTTGTATCAAATATTCCAAGAGAGTTAGACGAGGCTGCCATCATGGACGGATGCAACGGGATCAAGTTGTTCTTAAAAGTCATTGTCCCTCTGCTCACCTCCGTGCTGGTTACGGTATTTGTATTGAATTTCCTCAGTGTATGGAATGAATTTACCGCGCCGCTCTACATGCTCAATACGGTCGAGATGTGGCCTATGACGCTGGCTGTATATAATTTCTTTGGACAGTTCAGTGCACAGTGGAATCTGGTTAGTGCGGATATTGTACTTACATCGTTGCCTGTGTTAATTGTGTTCCTCATTGGGCAAAAGTATATTGTAGGCGGCCTCACTTCCGGAGCTGTCAAAGGATGAAATGACTGGAATTATGGGGATTGTGGAGATGATAGGAATAATCGAAAATGGAATGTGACCAATTGGAATCAAAAACAAGTTGTGGAGAGCAACGTAAAAATTCCAGTTGACTTCGGAACATTTTGTAACTATTATGGTTACAACGGTGGTGATTAACAATGAAACAAATCAGCAGTCGTTTCTCCATTGCAGTTCATACATTATCTCTGATTGCCGTTGTACCTACAGAGTGCACCGGAGATTTTATAGCTAGAAGTGTGAATACGAATCCCGTCATCATTCGCCGGATCATGTCCACGCTGAAGAAAGCAGGCTTGATTGATGTCAGACCTGGCGTTGGTGGTGCGTATCTGCTCAAGCCGCCTGCGGAGATCACGTTATTGGATATCTATCATGCGCTTGATGTCGTGGAGGACGGTCAGCTGTTTAACTTTCACAAACATCCGAATCCAGCCTGTTCGGTAGGCAGCATGATTGAGCATACATTGCGTGCCGAACTGGTAGAGGCTCAACTTGCCATGGAGGAACGGTTGAAGTGTGTAACGATTCAGCAGTTGATGGATCAGGTTCAACCAGATGAATAGCCCAGTAAACTATGCTTCCCTTTCGATTTTTCGATTGGTTCGGTGAAGAGAACTGGCTATTCTGGTGAAAATTAAAAAAAGCTCAAGGTTGAGCTTTTTTTATCCCTTCGTTGTAATCACACCTGTTATAACGTATATGGTTACATCAATACTTTTACATCAGGAAAGCTAAGCTATATGAACACATTTACTTAGGCATTTCCCTATGATTCTAAAACATACCCCATTGGAGGAATTAACAATGACAATTTTAGTTACTGGCGCAACAGGACATCTCGGTTCACTCGTCGTAGAAGCTTTGCTACAATCCGTTCCGGCTTCAGATCTGGCAGTAAGTGTACGTAATCCAGAAAAAGCAGAGCATCTACGCTCCCAAGGTGTGGACGTGCGTCATGGTGATTTTGATCAACCGGAAACATTGGCACAAGCCTTTGCCGGTGTAGATCGTCTGCTCTTGATCTCTGCTGATGCAGATAACGAAACGCGTATTCGTCAGCACAAGGCTGCTGTTCAGGCGGCGAAGGAAGCTGGCGTTGGTTTCATCGCTTACACTAGTGTTGTCAATGCAGGACAGAGTTCCCTTTCTCTCGCAGAAGTACACCGTGCAACAGAGAGTGCGATTCTGGAGACAGGCATCCCTTATTCCTTCCTACGCAATAACTGGTACTTGGAAAATGAAGCAGGCAGCATTCAAGCTGCGATTCAAGGCGCACCTTGGGTTCATGCTACGGATTCCAGCAAAGTAGGCTGGGCAACGCGTCGTGATTATGCACATGCTGCCGCTGCTGTACTAACAGGTGAAGGTCATGAGAACACCGTATATGAACTCTCTGGCAAACTTCTAACTCAAGCTGAACTTGCTGCCATCGCTGGTGAAGTACTCGGTAAAGACATCCCCGTTCAGAACGTAGACGGTGCTGCCTATGCTGAAATCATGAAGGGTGCAGGTCTTCCAGACTTTGTTGTAACCATGCTGGTAGATATGCAAGCAGTGATTAAAGATGGCGCTCTTGCAGTAGAGAGCAACACACTGGAGCAATTGCTCGGACGTCCAGCTCAACCACTTCGCGAGGGTATTCAAGCGATCGTGGGTCAATGAGATCCGATGAGCCGTTGAGCTGATTAGTTTCAAAGACATCACTTCTATTAAGGATATATCATGATCGTACGAGAAAGGGACACGCCAACTGATTGTTGGACGTGTCCCTTTTCTGTAATAACGATCGATTTTCATGAGCATACACCGTGAGAGCGATCCCGATCATAGATCGGTGTTGTCTCTTTTGGCAGCTCTGTTTGCATCTCTTTTTATATCTCGTTCTATCTTCTCTTCTCTCATGCACTTTCTTATGATCCACTCATGGCTGTTGAATGTATCGCGCAGGAATATGATCAGCCAGCCAAATATTTTCATTTCCATGATAGAACCGTATTCCATCTTGGGCAGCCTTAGCAGCGTCGATTGTCAAAATAATAGGTTGATCATCCCGCCTGCGTCCAACCTGAGTGGCAGTTTCCATATCTGCGGATAAATGCACGTATTGCCGTTGTCTCGGCTGCAAACCGTGCTGCATAATGGACTCTACTGCACGTAAGGGCGTACCATGATAGAGCGTCTCTGGGGGAGTTGCAGATAATTTCGCAATCTTGTGCGGAGTCGAATGACCATATAAGGCGCGGATCCGACCAGCTTGAATTTCATGTCGCTTTTTCTCCGAGACTGCGATCATCTTCTCTAGATCCGCTTCCGTCACATGCTTCCACTGCGGGCTCTCATGCAGCGCCACAAGCAATTGTGAGATCTCCACCCAGCCTTCTTCGTCTAACTCCAGCTCATACTCCCACGGAGCATGACGCAACGCATAAGAGAGTTCTTTACTCAACTTCATCAGATCCATCGCAATCAACTCCTTAGTTGGTTAATAGGTTCAACTAAAGAGATTTACACTTGTTCACTCCGATGAGAGAATAAACCTTAAAGAGGTTGTCAAAAAGTCCGCTTTTGATTACGAAGGATGCACGAGCGGCATCTCAGCGTCGAAGATGGAATTCAGCCGAAATGTCTGTTGCTCACGTAGGTTTACCTACGCTCCGCTACTCCATTTCTATCTTCATCCCATCTTCTTGGTACTGAAAACCGCCCTTTTTGAACATGCACTTAAAGGTCGCTGTGAACCTCCGTTTTTTTGCACTCCTTCTGCAAAGGGAAAAACGGGGCTGGCTTAGGCTTCCGATGTAAAACACCGTTAGGAGCGTACAGCCGTTAAAATCTCTTGTATATTCCGTGCAAGTCCCTCGTTATCCTCCTGTGTAAATTGATAGTGACCATCAATGCCTCGATGAATAATTGTATTCATGACTGGATGAGCCTCACGATCTGAAGCCACTCGAATGAGGTCATCCGCAAAATCTACTGCTTGTTGTTCACTATAAAGAAACGGCTTAATCAGCATCCGTATACTTAGAGCATGAGCCTGTGGCTCTCGAAGCTGATCCCGATGAGTGATGCCATATACAGCGCCGAATCCAAAAGCAGCAATAACTTGTCGTTCCAGTTCTGTCGTCTGCTCCAACGGCGTGCCAATCAGCTCGCAGATTCGATTCACCATCTCCTCCAGCTCGTTCGCTGCAGAAGCTAAAATTACATCATTAATATCATCAGCGTTAATAAAATCAGTCATAGGTAATTCTCCATTTCTGAACCAGTTTGGATCCATTCTATGAATCACTTGCCCCTATTGTAACGAGATAGGGCGCTCAGTTCAAATCTATGAATATGCTCGATAGATGCTATGAATTGAAATAAAAGGGCAAGAGCGAACAAGGTTCATTTCATATCGCGAGCAATAAACTATTTTTTATGAATGGTAGGGCTAGGAAGATTTTCGTAAGCATGAATGTTAATACCCGCCTGGTTCATGATCTCACGCAGCTTCGTTGCAAACTCCGAATAATAATAGTCTATGTTCAGACTTCCCGCATAATCTCGCAGATCATACTCGGATAACGCTACCCTTAGATCAACTAGATCATCCACCAATACCTTCTTGATCGCTGCATCCGTTATGGATGGATCGATATGACATTCGTTGACTAGCGTCTGTAACGTTTGTTGCAGCGTCTGCTTGTCATACGTGGGATGCGTTAACAGGAAGCTCAGATCGTATAAGTCTTTGAACCGAGGTCTAACAATCGTCTGATGCAGCTTCCACGCAACTTGAACCGATAATGGAACAGTATATGGAACGACAAAGGGCTCTCCCATAAGCGGTTGGTACGTGAGTGGGATCGCCGCAACCTCCATATCCAGATTAAATGAAATATCCAGAAATAGCTCCTCTTCATAGGTATCTTCCTGTCTAGGTTCACTCGTGAAATAATAAGCTAGATCGGTATTAATTGTTGGAAAGTCATCTGCCATTGCGTAATCAATTCTCCGCCAAAAGGCGTTCTCGCGAAAACTTCTAAACATAACACCATCGTTCAGATCAAGCTCCGTGACCTGGATCATCCAGTCGGTAAAAAGTTTCTTGGCCTGCTGATCATCCTCGACCTTACCCATGTACAAAAAGTCGATATCCTCCGCATCCCGAATATCTCTGTTGCTTAAATATTGTCTCGTTAACAAGCTGCCTTTCAATACAAATGGCATACCTACATGAGATGCTCTTCGTAGCAGTGCCTCCAACGCAATAATTAATTTTTCTCCCCAGCTAAACTGGTGTAAATGCTTCACTTCGGACATCTAAAGTTCCTTCTTCCCCTATATGTATGTGTGATTAGATCCAGCCACGATCCAGTTCTTCTCTGCTGTCATATACACATAATTCGTACTGTTCCTTAATGAGCTGGATTCCATTGTGTTGCAGGATATGGTGTATCTGCTTCACTGTGTTGTAGAACTGTTCAGAACTGTTATATTCTCGGACTGTTACAAATCGTATTTTGCCATTTGCATTAAGCGAGTTTCTTGAAATATGTCCACCGTTACTTTCGCATAGTTCTTTTAAATGATTCACATCATCTACGTTCACTTTACCGTGCCATTCGAAATAGGGGGTGGAGTTAGGTACCATTCGCTGATGAAAGTACGTTTCTTCCTTCGCTGGAACCTCTACCTTGATCCGCACAACCGTAAACCCGCTATGTTGGAACCGTGCTGCCATCTGTTTAATCGTACTGTGTACTTCATCAAAATTCGTACTATGTATTACGCCTGTAATCATCGGTTGATGAATATAATCGCCATGATCTAACACAATCATCACGGGTTTAACCTGCTCTATCTGGCAACGTTCAATAAAGCTTGCCTTCTCTTCAAGACTTAGATCATTCACTGTAATATGAAACTCAAATTCCATGTGCTCACTCCCTGTCGTTTCTTATGATGTTAGGATCGCTGCGAAGATGTTAGATGTACTACTATAATCGCAATTCTCTGGAAAACTTCCTAAATTATACATCGGTACTTTGCTAGATTTGTTCCAGTTTTTTCATTTACTGACTAAACAGATTGAAGTCTCTTCAGAAGTAGCCACCAATCATCCACACCCGCAGCAATACTATAGTACTTTTCTCCAAACACATAGTTGAATAGGAAGTCATTACATTCCCCTATGTTTTCTTCTTCTTTTATGTGTTCTTCTTCTTTCAGAACGTATAGCAAACCCGATTTTCGGTTGATCACTAACGGCTCATACAATATTTGCCCAATCTCAAGCCACTCACCCACATCATTCATCCAATTGTTCAGACGATATTGTTTCTTGTCCAGTTCTTCATATGACCATAGATCAATCACCCCACAGCGCACCATTACTCATTCCAAGAAAATCATAATATGGTCTCATGTGAGGACAATCTGAAGGTAGGGTGTATCCTAGACCTGAATGTAGTTGACCATAAATTATACTATCATGATCCTGCATCAACAATTCTTTAACTTGATCTATAGTCCTTTTGAGTTGCGAATTCATACCCAATCTCCTAATCTAAGTTAGTACTTATCTAAGATATGACATTTGAATATCCACAAGATTATGCAAACTAATTTCAATTCTCATATCTTCGTGTTCGTTAATGGCTGTTAATGTTGTATCTTGAATACTTAACTGTTTAATAGGATTGGTTGCATCAAGAAAAATTCCCCACACCATATTGTGGTCTGCATCTGTGCAAGCAATGAAGCCTTCATTTCCCATCTGCCCATCCCCGCCATAGATCTTCCCACCTTGATAAACAATACTCGTCCACGGATCAACCATAGTCCAGCAGTCAGCGTTATATTTCTCCACACTCTCAATCGTGGTATCACAGAGGGGAGAGCAGTATATTCTGCACTCATTGTTGTTCGGATCGTAATAGGTCTCAACATTTAACATGATGATGTTCCCATTGGAGAAAGCAATACAATTCAGCCCCGGCAACTCGCGTTGTTCGGCAGACCAATGTTTCATAATAAGGTTGTTCATAGCGTTATCCTCCTTATCCATTCAATTTTTATCAATGTGACAAAACATTCCCCTGATGCAATTCGAATCTACATGCAAGATGGAGTCCAGTCTTTTTCACTCTCTTTAATATATGTAACATACCCATTTGCCGAAAACTGTGCATCAAGCACCCTGGTTGCGTAAACTTTACTACATCCCTGTTCTACAAGGATCTCATCCTGCAAAAATAACATAAATATGGATTCAGACGCTTCATCATTCGATAAATATTTCCCAGTAATTCGTTGTATTGAGAACCGAAAACCAAACCTATGTATTCGATTTTGAAGGTCAGCTTTTCTTTGTATTCCAGTAGTCCTTCGTATGTAGCGTACAAATTAAAATCATCCACATCATTTATTCGCTTCGCCGAAATTAACGGATTCATTCCCCTGATGTATATACCTATGACATCGCCATCACTTTTTTCAAAGAAAACAACCTGGTCTAATCGTTCATGATCCTCTTCATCCTGTAGATAAATGATATTTGCAATTTCATGTTGGCTAAAGTAGTAGTCTACCTTTTTGGTAACAGATAACATATATTTGTTCATGCAGAACCTCACGATCTATTGGGATAATCATCATGTATTATAATTATTAAACCGAAATAAGTTTTTATGATTGAAATAGTTAGTAAATGTACAACGTACCTTGTGGCCATCTTCCGTTCCATCCGCATGGACAGTGCCCTGATCTAAGAACCAATAACATTTGCCCAAAGAAACTTGGACACCCTTTAAACTCGCCAAACGCACGCTCAACACCAGCATTAAGCAATAACCAGGCTATTGTTCCTGCAAATTCATCTTTTATATTCTTCTCTTCAATAACATTGTTAAGTGTAGCAATAGCCGTTTTATACTGCTGTGACTCTCTTACCGCAACAACAACTGCATTAAAATCTCTAACACTATATCCTAATTTCCTCAGAATAAATTCCGCAAGACGATCTCTACTATTGGAGATTATCGCCTCCCATTCTTCCTTATCATCCAATTCTTCTGCTGTCTCCCAACCCTCTACTTGTTGTATTGAACAAAGTAACTCCATGGCTTCGATTTTTCCGCAATTTTCAAACCAATGGATATCCTCAAATTCATTCAACAACTCTTGACTAACAATAATCTCTTTCATTAAATAAAACCCACCTTTGCAAATCATTAAATATAAGCACTGTAAAAATCAAGTATTATCTAGATGTATTCTGTACTTTCCTTTTTTTGATAAAGATTCAAACAAATACAACCCTACATCATAAGAGATTGAATCTTTATTAGAACCATAATTTTCATATAGTATCAGTCATACATTGAAATTAAAAATTTCGAGAACTTATCATTCACTTTCTTGAATTCACTTAGATCTAGACTTTCATCATATAGAAACACTGGCGGATCATCACCCTCGTCCAAATTAAAGTACCAGAACATATATCCCTGATGCATCATAAATACAAACTGATTATCTGTTAGTTTCTCAGAATAATTATTTTCTCCCAAAAGTTCAACTGCCCATTCCTTAAGCTCTAATATATATTTCATAGAATAATCTGTTCCTGCCAGAAATTCGGCTCCATTACCCGCTTTGTACATAAATTCCAAATAAGTTAAGGGAAGTTCTTTGGTTGGACTTAGATTCTTCAATATTGAGATTTCATCTTCAATGCAAGGTTTTATTGGAACCGATTGCGCTTCTAAGTTTGACAAGAAAATTCTGATATCATTACCTTCTAAAGAACTCATTCTAGATTCCTCCACATTTTAATAATCTATGATTTAAACTCTAGTAACTTTAATATTCGGAAATTCACCTAAAATTGTTAACAAATCCTTGCAACTTTGATAACACTTCAAAGGATTAGCTACCATTTTCAATTCATAGTTAACTAGAAAAAAGCCCTCATTGGAACATACCAATCAGAGCAAATATTCTTGGAAGTAATCTAATTTTGATGTTGTTAGAAGTCATAAATTTCTCTTAACATTATTACTTCATATAATTTTCTAGCGCCTTCGAATCCCACCATTTAACCATGGGGTTAATTCTATGTCTTAAAAGGTATTCCCTTCCCTTTGCAGAATTTATTCTTGACAATGCTATGATTGCGAAACCCGAAATGGAATCAAGCTTATATTTCTGAAGAATTAGCAACTTCCCTTCTACTTCCTTAAGAAGTCCCTCTTCGAAATGTGATATCCAATAGGATGCTGCGGCAGAAGCATCTGTAGAATAATCATCCTTTGCAATTTTAATTAATAATTTAAGTAGTTCAAGATCATTAAGTTTATTCTCGAAATACTTTGTCGCTTCTTCTAAACCGTGCATTGCATCAATTAATTGTTCTCTGATAAACTTTCTTGAATACATTTGTCATCATCACCTTTGTTCAATCCAAACTTCTTAGCTATTGTTTCATTAGTCTTTTAGAGTTGCCTTGCCCATTCTTTTTTTACAAAAAAGCAAGAGCTTATGGGTTATTAAACCAACTACCTAAGCTCTCTTACTTTTTTATTTAGTTATTTGAAGACTATCAAATAACCCTGAGAAAGATGAGGAAACCAGCAGCAATCGGTTATCTCATAAACTTCAAAAAGCTCAATTTCAACTAATTAATTCTAAATAAAATGGTGACTAATGCTTTTATTCTTTACTATAGTGATCTGAAGATGGCACATATACAATAAACTTACCATTGGGATAGATACCCTCCCAGCCACAAGGCCACCCTCCAGATTGATAACATTCAAACATTTCCTCATAAAAATTCGTCTTATTACCATTTATAAAACGATTAAGTGCAATTTTATATAGATCAGATTCTATTTCCTCTGAAATATCCCAATAATCGAATGGAATAAAATCTTCATTATAATTATCACTGGATTCGAAAATTTCAGAAAGTTCGTTATCCGTCTCTTTTAAGTTTTCTTCTTTATAAATAGAGCTAAATAGAGCAGCGCTCTCATTAGACTTCACATCCTGCCATGTTACATCAACAAGTTTTAAATCTTGAGAAAAGGCTAGTTGTTTTGCCCTCTCATAGTCATCAACAATCGTGACGTCTTTAGGAAAATGGCTATTCGATTCGAAAAGTTTATTATTTGAAATAAACTTTATAACTTCTAGTACCAAACTAGTATTTTGTCCGTACTTCATTTGTTTATCCACCTTTCCCATAAGTCTTCCGTTGCTCCTCCACCTCTAAGCCAAACAGGAAGATCTTTATCTTTACCTTATAGATAAAATTTCTTTAATGCTCTCTGTGTCTGTATTTTAGATTTATACAAAGGTATTCCTTTCTCAACACCCGTTTGCAGTGTTTTTTTGTAAATCATATATTTGCCTCTCTAGCACTTCTATACTTTCTTTAATATCCATTTTATTTAATTCTTTTTTTACAGCTCTATTATATACACTGTGATATCCTTGATGTCTAGACAATGTGCTTGGGGACTTACCTGGAGTAGGAAGAAAAATTCCGTTATTGGCATGATTTATATCCATCCCAATCTTTATAATTACAGGGTGGTTATACATTTCTCCAGGAATTATATGTTGCGCTTGATATCCGGTCCATTGCAAAGATCTAGGTAACCCCATAGATTCCAAAAGATTTTTTCCAAGAGCCGAAGAATCGCTTTTCGTTATTTGACCAGGGGTTCCTGGAATTAAACGTTTGTTGGGATCGTAAACATCACCCTTAACCTCACACATATACCCACTCGGGTCTACATATCGGATCGGGTTGTTGGCAACATACGCATACAGGTTCAGACCGTCTCCACGGTACGTGTCTTCCTGTGTGAATCTAGCAATCTGCGGATTATAGAACCTCGCACGCAGATAGTAATGTCCTGTCAAGCATCTTGCATTTCTCCCGCATAACGGCACTTGTTGACACGCTATTCTCGTGTGCAGACAGCATATTCCCGAGATATCGTATGTTTATGTATTCGAGTTCTATCTTTTTTGTCCTGTTCGTAGCGTTGAATCTACTTTCCTATTCATTTTAAAGCAATAATGAGAGCTTAGGATGTAGGTGTAATTCAATTCCCTAAGCTCTCATTATTATTTTTATTTGGTTATTCTAAGACTATCAATTAATTCTGATAAAGAAGAAGCAACTCGTAAAAGCTCATTAGTCTCGTAATCTTCTCTAACTATTTCTCCAGTTCTATTATCCAGTAGCAAGCCTTGATCATCTGGAGAGATGTACCCTATAAGGGTATAATCGAACTTTCTCTCTGCACTTACTTCAAAATTCATCTGATTGGTGAAAAAAGCAAGGATATCCTTGTTTGGAATCACTTCTTCTAATGTGATTCGATTAGATCCGTAAAATCCTTGTAGGTTTAGAAACCAAAATGAGTTAAAATATTCTTTAATTGAAGAGTGCAACTTCATTCCTAATTCTCTTTCTATTAAAGTAAAATCCTCTTTAGTTGTTTTAAGTCTTGGCCTCCATTGGACACTTTCTTCTTCGTCAGGTACTCCAACATACATCCAACTTTCAATATCTTCTTCAAAAGATATCTTAGGAAGACTTGAGAACTGATCCTCCCAAAAAGACAATAACTTATCAAAATAGTTTTCCATTGCTTGAGTAACTTCCATTTTTTTACCTACCTCTAAATTTTTTCAAGAAAATCCGTCTACATTTTTTCAATTAATTTTACCAAGTTTTCAGCTATTTTTTCGTATGTCTCACTTTCATGATCCTCAATGAATACTTTGCCTGTTTCGTTATCAACTAAAATAATTAGCCCATCCGCTTCAAACCCGATAGGAATATGTTTCAATTGATTTCCATGACTGTGATGATACTCTTTTAAATTACGATAAAAATCTCTTAAACCTATTCCTGGTACAACGGGTTCCAATATGACACTGTAATCTTCATATCTTCCTGTTAATTCAAGAAACCAATATGAATTAAAATACTCTTTGATATCGGGATGCAGCTCGATATTATACTCATTCTTAACTTCACTAAACTCGTATATCTCATCTTTTGGAATCGCCTTCCATTGAACATAATTTTCATTGTTAATTTCTCCTACATACATAAACGAAGGCACATCCTCATCCCAACTAATCATAGGAAAAGAATTTTTATACTCTCGCCACCTAGCATATTTTCTTTTGAAATAGTCCTCCAATTTTTGTTTCATATCAAATTATCTCCTTTTTTAATCGTTGTCCTTTTTCACCTATCCAAGAGGTTCGAGGTAAAGTTCCATTAAATTCCTTCCATGTAGTTACATACCTTTCAAAGTAGTTTTCCATTGATTTGATAATCATCTTTTTCAGCCCCTATTTATTAAAATTTTGCAGTAGTTCAGCATATATAGAATTCCCTAAATACCCAATTTCTTCTCAATTATGTTCTTTATAAAATGAATCTTTTTACCAAGACTATAAAAAAACAGGTCTATCCTAGTAGGAATAGACCGTAGACATAAAAATATGTTTGTTCTGTATTTTATAATAAATGCAGAACAATTTATTACAATAAAAAGTGCTTTGATTCTACTTTTACGTTTGAAGGATTTCTTAATCTTGTTCACTACTCTAACGTAGGCACTCCAGAATACGATATTCTGGGCATTTCAGTTAATCGATTAAAGTAAAGATAAATTCCCTGCTGATCTCCTCGTATATTTGAAAGCGGCAAATTACTGAAAACAGTGATATTGTAGCAACCATTATCGAGGTCGATCACTTGCTCACCTGGTAATTCGGTAGTCCACTCCATTAAATCATACAAGTCTCTAATACATAGTTTATGATCTCGTATTTCTATGGCTAATCTTAGAACGTAGTCAGACTCATCTAGAGTTTTTTCATCGGGATAACCGTCTCTAAGTCTTAACATATAATTACCTGGTGACCCTGTCGAAAATCCTACAATTGTTCCTCGATTGACATGATCTGCAACTTGTTCAGCTGACATATAGTTTTTTGTTAAGTAGTCCTCTTCTTCTTTAATATGTGCTACTGAAAAGGGGGAATATAGAATAATGCCAAGCCCATCAATTTCGAGATTTATATCTTTATTCATTTGATTGTTCCCTCATTTTAACAACGCAATATCATTTAATAGTTTTAAGCGAACTCTTCAAACTCATTACACCAAAATGTTGCACCTTCCATTGCGGCCTCATCTATAGTCTTCAAATTTTTAATAGTATCCATCAGCAATTCTTCAGGAATATTGTTATCAATAAAAGCATCATCTCCATTAATTTCAATTGCTTTGAGAATCATCTCCGAAAATTCATATAAAAATTCTGCAAAATGTATTATTGAAGAGTTGATGTACGTTTCTTTATTATTATTCTGAACATCAATTGCTACGATATGTCCTGTTCTTTCTTTCAAGGTTACTATTTCACCTGCAGCCGTTGTACCTAAATACCAGTAATCTTTATACTGTTCAGAAAGACTAAATTTTTTCGACAAATTAAGTAATAGTCCTTCAGAGGAAATAAACTCCAGATAAGGCGCTGGAGTCTCTGGCAGACCTGCAATTCTGAAAAATTCCTTGTTATGCTCATCAATTTTCAAAATATTTATTACCTGTTGATCAAAATTAATTAATGATCCATTTTCTTCAGCATTCCAAAGACTCCTGAACAAATTAGGGTTCATGTATTTCCCTCCATTTATTAAAATTTACTTAATCTATCAGCAATATTATCGTCAACTCCTGTAATCCCCCACTCTTTTTCAATATTATGAATCCCACCATAGCCAGGATGTAACGTGAGAGGTACCGCAACTGCCTGCCCACCTTCACCAATATGATGATGCCTCATTGGATCATTTAAATATTTTTCATATTGAGGGAAGTATTGCAGAAAATGTTCATCTACAGTCGGCACCCTTCCTTTTTTTATGGTTCGAGTATTGCTCTCACTCCAGTATTCGGGGTTATTCTTTAATAATTGATTAAAGAATTTTTTTGAACTGCGCTCCCATCCTGCAGCGTTAGTGCCTGATGAACTTTTCCCTTTGAAGTCCATTTCTAGCATTAGTCTAGGATCAACAATATACTCTGAAGGATATTTACTCAAATCTCTTTGCCTGTAGCCTCTAATTTCATAATCACTATCGAAAACAAGTCCCTTATTCACACAAGAAGCTGGGGTTCCACCGCTTCCCGATTTTGCATACCCACTCGGGTCTACATATCGGATCGGGTTGTTGGCAACATACGCATACAGGTTTAGACCGTCTCCACGGTACGTGTCTTCCTGTGTGAATCTAGCAATCTGCGGATTATAGAATCTCGCACGCAGGTAGTAATGTCCTGTCAGCGCGTCCTGCATTTCTCCCGCATATCGGAACGGATTTCCCCGTTGCTCTCTTGCAGACAACATATTCCCGAAGGCATC
>NZ_JAUSTI010000018.1 GCF_030812775.1 Paenibacillus tundrae | reverse complement strand
CGCCATAAAAAAATATCCCCTCCAAGTCTCACTTGAACCCTCATGATAACATGAAGGTTTTTTTAAGTGTCTACTTAAAGGGGATAATACCACACGGCGCTTTGTTTTATATTAAAGGTGATCAACGTTGTAAGGTTCCGTTCACGGCAGCCATCCCTTTACTGTTGTAGCTTTCTCTAGCAAGAGCAATACATCTTAGGAAAGCTCTACAACGTGAGCTCATAGATGCTGACTCAGATATTTTGTGTGTGGCGGGTGCCGCTGATAAGTATTACTTGTCGTACTAAACAAGGAGAAGCCACTCGGATTCCAACGAATTGTCGATGGGCTTCTCTTGTTCTTTTAATAATATCCATGGCATCGCCTACCCCTGTTATCATCCATCTAATTCCATGAAGCTTCCTCTTTGGGAAATAATCTCAGCATTTCTTTTGTTAATACAGGATCAAGTGAAAACAGAATTGAGCTCATCAGCACTCCTATTTTGCTCGACGACCAGCTGACCTGAGATCTTAAGTCAGAGCATTTGCATTATAGTAATAGCATTACAGTAAGTAACATCACAGTAGTAGCATGACAGTAGTTTGGTACATTAGAGTTGTAGTTTTGCATTACAACTTTAGGATTACTACAACTCTAACGAACCTGAGACCTCTTATATAGAGAGAATAGCTTCCGATTGAAGGCTAACGAATCCTAGGCACGCTATTTTACTAAAATGCCCTTGAAATGGGTGAGAAACGTTTGTTTTCAACTCGATAGCGTGTGTGAGATTCGTTAGATTTTAAAAGAGGCTACATTAGGCTGAATAAGGTGTGTGAGGTTCGTTCGACTGTGTTGAAGTTTCCCCGAATACTCAATGGTCAAACGATCAGAGTATACTCACAAACGGAAAGCCGCCCAAATATCATTTAGTATTTAATATTTATCATTTATCATTCTCAATCTCTTATCAATAAATCACTCCTTTAAGGAGGGAAGTTACATCGATTTTATCCGTCGGAAATCCATCACATACGCTACGTCGGCCACAGCACAGCATATAACAAAGAGAAGCCAAGCGGATTCGGACGATCCATCCTTGGCTTCTTCTTTTTTATATACAAATCCCATCTCAATGAGCTACCACTTTACGAACACCTTTCACCGGATATAACAGCGTCCAGAGCATCGCATTTGCTATAACGAGCAACGCAATGTAAATCCAGATTCCTGCGGGTAAGGATTGAACGTAGAAATGTATCCCCGCAAACAAACCCAGCACTGGCAAAGCCAGCAACACAAGCCATCCATCACTTTGCTGTGCCATACTGAACGACTCCGAAAACGGAGGCTTACGTAATAACAGTTTGCTAGTTAACGGAATGAGCGCTGTTCCTATCAACAGGATGATCACAATGTCCGGTAAAATTCTCAAGCCAAACGCCCAGAGGAATATGGCCGCATTGATCATAAAGACAGGCATAAACATATTGCACAAAAAGGCTTTTAACGTCCCACTATAAAGTGCATGATCATTGGCAAGTGGCGCCGCGCGGAACGTCCAGAACGCCTTGTAGTGCCCTGAAAATTTCAGCATCATCACCACAGTTACTACGACAAACAACATAATATATAAGGTATAAAAGAGTGCGCTCTCCCGTAATTCAGCCCATGAAGAGTCCTGCATAAACGTAAACCAAAATATATATGGCAATACGAGAGACAAGCCAATGCTAGGATACACCTTAAGCTTGAACTCACGCTCGTTACGCATCATGTTGGCAGACAATCGAAAGCACGCTTGCTCCTCCCGCGTCCTACAGAACATTCTAGCCATGACCCGATCCCAGCCTCCACGTCTGCGACCTGAGGTCTGACCGGCGTGAGCCATTTTCTCAAGATATAATTCAAAGGACGGCATAAGCTTCACGTAGATTATCAGACTGATAATTGGAACGACTATGGCTAACGCCGAGAAGACATACAACCATGCGTTCCCACCCCCGCCGAAAATCCACTCGAACAGAGCCGCATACCATACTGGAGGAAGGAATAACTGCCACCATTCCGGAGTAAATACCATGTTGAAGTCAACGATGCTAAATGAGCGAATGACCAGTTGATACCCCACGGCAATGCCGACAGATAATAGAATCTGCACCATGTTGATCATATCCTTCAGCTTCTCGCCATCCAGGAACTTCATCATGAACAGATAGACCAGTGAGGTGGTCACCAGAATCAGCATATTAATCAGGATAAGCGCCACGGCAAACAATAGGAAGAATCCAATCCCATAACGAATGAGCGTTGCCACCAGTGGAAGAATAGAAAGCGAGCCTGTTAATAACAAAAGGTAGATTCCGGCGTGAATGGCGCGAGCCATGCCGATGGTACGAGCATTGACTGGCTTAGTCATGATGATATTCCGATCCCGGATATCGAGTAGCACGGAAGAGAAATCAGAGACCATAGATGTCATAATCATGAACATCAACATCGCCGTAACAATACTCATCTGAAGCATGTAATGTCCCGTATCCCAGACAATAAAGGGCACCATAATCAATCCCATTAAGGCATATAACCATAACGAACGAAGGTATAGATTCCCCTCCTTTTGTTTCTTGTTCCCATAATTACCTGCCAAAACGGTAGGTACACGGCGCTGATCCATCTGGAACTTCACTCGCAAAATAAGTCGCAACACATCGTAATCCGCTCCGGTTCGCGCGATCACATGCCGGAAACGATCCAGAACCTTGAGCGAGCGGAAATCGGAGGATTCCGCCATATCAGTACACCTCCTGCACGATCGAGACGAACCGCTCTGCTATCGCCTTATGCTCATTGAAGCCAGTCAGTTGATTGAATACTTCCTCCAGTGAGCCCTCCATCGACTGCTGCTGCAATTGCTGGAACGTGCCATCTGCCATCACGCGGCCTTCCGCAATGAGCACAATTCGGCTACTGATTTTCTCAACGACATCCATAATGTGTGATGAATAGAAGATGGTTGTCCCTTTTGCCGATAACTGAGACAAGATTTCCTTCACCACCATCACACTATTTGCATCAAGTCCGCTAAGTGGTTCATCAAGGAATAATAGATCCGGATCATGCAGTAATGCCGAAATAAGCAGCACCTTCTGGCGCATTCCTTTGGAGAATGAGGCAATACGAGCATTGTACGACTGGGCTAGACCGAAACATTCCATTAACTGCTTCGCTTTGTAATCCGCGTCTTCATAGGACAACCCATACAGTTCTCCTGTAAAGGTTAGATATTCTGCTGGTGTAAGCTGTTCATATAACTCGGCAACTTCTGGGACATACCCTATTCTACGTTTATACTCCACACCACTATCTTCAATATTTTTGCCGAAAATACGTACCGTCCCCACATACCCTTCGACCAGCCCAAGCAGTATCTTAACGGTTGTGCTTTTGCCCGCACCATTCGGACCTATGTATCCAATCATCTCGCCACGCTTCACTTCAAGGTCAATCCCGTTCAATACATATCGTCCATCATATCTCATTCGTAAGCCTTCAATGGATAGCACTTGTTCTTCTCTCATCTAGTTACTCGCTCCCATCTAGATTGGTATCGTCTTTTAGAGGGCGGTACTGAAAACCGTCCTTTTTGAACGTTCACTTTTACATTCGTTTCTACAATTCTACTAGTTTACCACAGTTTGGATTATGGCACAGATGCGCAAGAAATCCACCGTAAATTAACACTGCTTAATATTTCGATGATATTCAGCAAATAAATCAAATTTATAGTAGTCGTATAGACGTCTAGACATATAAGGGGGAAGGAGAACAGATTGAACAGATTAAGCGCAGGTCTAAAATATGGAACTTTCATCACTCTACTCCTATGGACGCTGTTTCCAATCTATTGGATGCTCGTCATTACTACGCAAGAATCTTCTGATTTGTTCACAAAAGTATCCATATTTCCAAGATCATTCACCTTGGAACATATCGTTAACATTTTTGTGCAAGACCAGTACATGGGTCCGTTAATCAATAGCTTTATCATCACCGTCAGCTCGTTGTTGATTGTCCTTGTGTTCGGATTGTCCTCGGCGTATGTGCTTGGGCGCAGAACGTTCCGAAGCCATTACCGAATATTCAAAAGCTCGCTGATGATCTGGATTTTGCTCGTTCGTGTCCTACCACCAATTACATTTGCACTCCCGTTATACATCATGATGAATGATGCTGGATTGCTGAACACCAAGATTCCGATTATTGTCGCACATGTCCTGGTGAATTTGCCGCTCGTCATTTGGTTCATGATGGCATTCTTCTACGGTGTGCCAGGTGAGATTGAGGAAAGTGCACGTATCGATGGTGCATCCGAGTTCATGATTTTTACCAAAGTGATGCTGCCGCTGGTTGTACCGGGCATTGCTGCTGTAACCATCTTATCCTTCATGGCTTCATGGAACGAATATTTGTACAGCGTCATTTTCATTCAAAGCCCTGATAGCTTCACCATTCCACTCAAACTCGCCACTCTGAACAGTGAGCAGGAATTAACGGAGTGGGGTAAGGTGGCGGGTGGCGGTCTCGTATCCGTACTGCCCGTACTACTTACAGCAATCTTTCTACAGAAACATCTTATTAGCGGCTTAACCGCCGGTGCAGTTAAAGAATAGGAGATGAGAGAAAATGAGAAAAAAGATGTCGTATATGCTGAGCTTATTGTTAACCACCACAGTACTATTCACGGGATGTCAGTCTCAGGGTCAGGCTTCGGGAGAAGGTTCAAGTCAGGGAACAGACAAGCTCGTCATTGCCGCCAGAGGTGGCTCTCATGTGGATGCGATGAATGCCGTGAAGGAGTCCTTTGAGAAGGAACACAATGTGAAGGTAGATATTATTGGACTGGAAGCGGCAGATTTGAAGCAGAAAATCTCTCTTGATGCGAAGAACAGTAAAGGTGCATATGACCTGATTATGGCGGACGATCCTTGGATGCCTCAATTCAGTGAAGCCGGAATTTTCGCTAAGCTATCCGACCTTGGAATCCAAGAAGATTCTGACTTTGAAGAGTCCTCTCTTGCTCTGGGTAAGTCTCCATATGCGACAGGAGATCTATATGCCTTGCCTTTCTCAGGTAATGTGCAGTTGTTCTTCTATAATAAAGAGCTGCTTGAACGTCATAACCATGAAGTTCCAACGAACTGGACAGATGTGCTTGAGACCGCCAAAGCAGTTAAAGCAGAAGATGGTTCTGCCGGCTACGTGATTCGTGGTCAGCAGGGTAACCCTATCGTTTCTGACTTCTTGCCTCTGTTCTGGGCATATGGCGGACAGATCTTCGATGATAATTGGAAAGCACAGATTAACTCTGAGGCAGGCCGTAAAGCATTAGACACATATGTTGGCTTGCTTGCTGTTGGAGAAAACTATGAAAATACTGATATTGTCGGCTCCGTCTCAGAAGGTCGTGCTGCAATGGCACTCGGTTGGCCGTCTTGGTTCATCAAAGGTGAAACAGCTAGTGCAGATTATACTGCGATTCCGTCCAAAGCTGCATCTGACGCTGAATCCGTCTCCACAGGGATGATCGGTAACTGGATGATGGGAGTAGCTGCTAACTCACAAAATCCGGAGCTTGCTGCTGAGTTCTTAACATTCATCACCAGCAGTGACACACAGAAGCAGATGGTTGAACACGGCGGCGTGCCTACTCGCAAAAGTGTCTATCAGGACGCAGAGCTTGCTGCAAAATATAAACATTTCCCTGTGATGTTAGAAGCATTGCAAAACTCGGTAGCAAGACCAAGAACAGCCAAATGGTCTCAAGTTGAAGAAGCTCTCGGTGCTGAATTGTCCGCAGCTATTGCTGGAACGAAGACAGTGGAACAGGCTCTAACAGACGCCAATAAGGCAATGGATGACATTATGCAATAAGGTTCATTCATCGGAAAGGAGTGCAATGAACTTGGCAAGTAAACGAGTCTTTCAATGGGCGATGCTGGCACCTGTAACGTTGCTGTTAATCTGCGTGACCGTATTCCCATTTATCTATACCGTGACCAACAGCTTCACTGACTATTATTATTTGACAAGTGATGCGAAGCAGTTCATTGGATTCAGCAATTATGTCAAAATCATTCAGGACGAACAGTTCCGTCAAGCCGTCTGGAATACGCTCAAATTCATGTTCCTGGCCGTTTCAATTGAAACGGCTCTAGGGCTTGGCATTGCCGTGCTCATCGAGAGCATGAGACGCGGGCAGAAAGTATTGCGGATCACGATGCTTATCCCATCTTTATTACCGCCGGTTACGGTGGCTCTGATCTGGCAGATGATGCTGAGCAATCACAACGGTATCGTCAACCATCTGCTTCACTGGTTCGGTGTGGGGCCATTTAACTTCCTGATGGACATCAACATTGCCTTCAATGCCATCTTGTTCATTGATATTTGGCAATGGACACCGTTTGCCTTCCTATTGTTATATGCAGGACTACAGTCCGTTCCTCGATCACAATTCGAGGCAGCCAAAGTAGACGGGGCAGGTAAGCTGCGCATCTTTTTCCACATTACATTGCCGAACATTATGCCGACCTTATTCATGGTCATTTTGCTTCGCACCATAGATACGTTCCGGTTATTCGATAAAGTTAACATTCTGACCGGTGGTGGGCCGGCCAATTCAACAACGACCATCACCCAGTATATTTACAAACAAGGCGTGTACAATCTCCAGATTGGATATGGTGCGGCTGCATCGGTGATCATGGTGATGCTGGTACTGGTGTTCTCTGTGTTCTATATCAAACGTTCGATGGGAGGAACAGCGTGAAATGGTTCATTGATTTCCTTAATGTTGGCTTCGGTGAAGCCACGGTTATTCGGCGGATGGAGGAGCACTGCACCTACTGCCTCGTAGTAGATGGTGGGGACGTGAACCCGATGACCAATCCGCGTCGTTGTAGTCTGGAGCAGTATCTTCGAGAATATGAAATTACGAAGATTGATGTACTCGTTCTATCGCATTTTCACAGAGATCATATTGGCGGTGTACTTCCTATTCTCGGTCATGTCGCTATTGGGGAGGTCATTCTGCATCTACCTCTGCCTGAGCACGTTCAACATAGTGCAATAAACGATTATTCCACACCAATTCTAGGCTCGTTCTCGCTATATGCTGCCATTTTGAATCGTATTGAGGAACTGGGCATCAAGAAGACCGCAATCAATAAGCGTCATACGATTGTTGAGCAAGATATGGAGTTCCGCATTCTCACGCCTAGCCAGCACAGATGGACGCGGCTCACTGAGGAAATCGACAAATTAGATATAACCAAGCTAGATCAAGAGAAAGAACGATTAACCGCCATTGACCGGATGCTCAATCACGCATCATTAGCGGTACTCATTAAAAATAACGACAACTCTGTAGCACTGCTCACCTCAGATGTAGGACTAGATTATTGGGAGCCTTATGCCGATGAGATCGGAAAGGTACACACCCTGCAAGCCCCGCACCATGGTGACTCGAGCCAACTATCCGTAGATAACCTTAAGGCGTGGGCACCACACGCCGTCATTATTAGCGCGGATGATCAAGGAACCTATCAGCTTCCTCACGCAGAGATGGAGCCGTTAATTCGTGAGCATTCCAATGCACACCTGTATTACACGGAAGGGCTATCCACCACACATCGGATCGTTCGATTAGACGTGACGGACGGAACGGTAGAACTTGTTAAGTCGTAGTAGCGGCGACATAAAACTATTGGAGATGAGGTTTGATTATTGAGTGGTTACCAGCACATCAAGCATGAACTTGAAATGATGATCGAGAACAAGGTATGGCATGTTGGAGAAAAATTGCCTTCCGAGTATGAACTGGCTAAACATTTCAGCGTTAGCAGAGAGACCCTTCGTGCAGCAATCAAGCTATTAGAGCAAGAGGGAAAGCTGCTGGTGAGGCATGGTGTAGGTACCTTTGTCATTAAACCCCTCCCGGGAATTCCTAGCCGGTTGGAGTTCTTACAAAGTATTGGTACGATGATTAAGCTGGCAGGTTTAACCGAAACGGATACGAAGGAAATGATCGGAGAGGTAACGTGTACGCAAGAATGGGCTGAGGCGCTAAATATCGAAGAAGGTTCTACAGTAATCAAGGTAGAGCGAGTCCGATATGCAGATGGAGAGGCTGTAACCTACTCCATTAATATCATGCCTAAGGCATTGGTAGGAGATGCTTTTGAACGTACGGACTTTTCGGGGTCATTATTCAAGTTTCTAGAGGATACGTGTAAGATTCAGATCGCTAGAGCAGACACGGAGTTGGTGGTTCCCCCGAAGAAAGACAAGTATGTAGGACGGTTGCAGAATCATATGGAAGAGACGCCTGTGCTTCTCATGAAACAATTGCATTATGATCAGCAGAATCGAGAAGTATTATATTCCTTTGATTACTTGAGAAGTGATGTATTCCAGTTCTGGATTCGCAGAGAGCGCAAGTGAATGGTCATCGCAGAGGTGCGGTACCATCTAATATAATCGCAGTCGTCCTACCTCACCATAGCGGAAGTGATCGTGCGTTAATAACATAGTTATACTTGTATGCCAGCCTCCGTAACCTATACATGAATAGGGATAAGGAGGCTGGCATTGGTTAATTCTCATTTGACAATTTGGTGGTAGGTTAGATGATTTATTGCACCTTAATAATTTGGAAATGTTGATTCGTACCGCCATTATCAGTCCACTGGATTGCGGCTGCACCATCGGCGAGCGATTGCCCTGATATGTCGAGCAGCTTGCCTGTGCTCCGGTTTTTCAATTTATAATATCCTCCACCAACGCTGACGAGCTGCCACTGCTGGCTCGCCCAGCCTCCGTCATTCCATTGCTCAATGACAGCACCATCGGCTGTGGAACCATTCTCAACACCAATGAGTTTGCCACTGGCACGATTGATGATTTTGACATACCCACCTCCTGCATCCGTGATCTGCCACTGCTGACTTGTACTGCCTTGATCTGCACGCTGCTCCAGATCGGCACCATTATCAGATGATCCGCCGATGACATTCAGCAATTTATTGCTCTTCCGACTGACGAACTGGTAGGAAGCATTCGCATCCCAAACGTCGGGAGCATTATTACCTGTGATCGTTCCTGTGGCTGTATCAATCGTAATGCTACTTGCCCAATTCATCGCTAGACTCGTTGCACTTGGGAAGGATAGCGGCAACCACACATATTTGGAATCCTGTACAGGGCCGCTCCACGCACCAGCCCAACGATCACCCATATAGAGATACGACGTGCCTTGAGAACCTTCCACCGGAAGCACATACGTCGATTGAGATCCATAAGTGGTACTATCCCCAAAGTTGCTCAGTCCGCTCCATGTACCGGTAATGCTTGTTGCTGTTGCATATTTAGCCTGATTCGGATTCCAGCCGGTTGCTCCCGACGTAATGAGGAAGTACACGCCATCTTTCTTGAAAATGGCTGGTGCCTCTCGATATTGCCCAGGCCATAATGTGGTCACTAATGACTCCACACCGAGGAAATCAGGGGTGAGCTTGTATATATTCAGATCTGCATTCACACGAGTAGCTGAGATGAGATATGCTGTTCCATTATCGTTATATACGGTCATGTCTCTGGAATCATAACCAAGTGGACGGTAGCTTCCTATATACGTGTAGTCCCCATCCACTTTGCTTGAGGTAGCAACAGCTACCTTGGCTTCGCCGTAATCGAGACCATTCTCTTTGTGCATCCAGAGCACGTATTTTCCTGTCGCACTATTGTAAATCACTTTGGGACGTTCAATGTTGGATATGTTCAGCTCTGTTGCCGATTGACTTGTTAACACATCATTGCGATATTCCCAGTTTTTCAGATCCGATGAACGATAGACGGACACCGCCTTAAATGTTCCATTGGGATTGCGATTTTCTCCGAACCAATAATAAAAGCCATCTGCTTGGATCATCCCGCCGCCATGAGCGTGGATCACGTTACCATTGGTATCCTTGAACTGAATCCCATTTGTTATGTTGACTGGAGCGGCTGAAGCAGACGATCCCGGAACAAGGAGCGCCCCTAATGCCTGGAAGGCTAGAATTAGAGCGAGAAGATAACATAAATGGCGTGAAAAACGACGACCTTTCTTATTCATGTGATCACTATGTTGATAATGAGCAATATGCATACAGCTACACCTCCAATGATTTTAGTGAAGCGCTTACAAAAGAGATTAAGATGCCTCCTCTTCCTGTGCAATTCCTCAATTCAGTATGTCGTAGCTTACTCCATACTTTTGGTTCAGCACTCACCTCCTGTTTCCAATTGTATCCATATTGCTTGTTGCTGAATAGTGAACAATTCTGTGGAACATGTACGAATGCACATCTAATTGCAGAAATGATCAGACCGATGTGCGTTTGCACTACATACTCGATACTATAATGTATAGACAGGTAGTCGTTCACCGTGAACCCAATATCTTATTGCACAACATGCTACACAATGGGAGTGGACATACGCTACTGCCGCTACACAGCAAAAAGACGCTTCATCGAAGCGCCCTCTGCAAGTGTATCTTTTTTATTGTAATCTTTTATTCTCAACTAAGAATCAAAATGAATCAAAGTTCTTAATCTTCGTCATCAAAGTCTTGATCGAATGATAGCACTTTACCTGTGTTTGCATCGATATCCACATCAGCTTCACCTTGTGCAGTTCTCAACTCGATTTCATAGACATAGCGACCATCGTCATGATCCAGCTCGACTTTGGTTACTTTGCCACCTGTCACTTGTTTTAATGCGATGTCAGAAGCCTGAGCTACCGTTAATTTAACCTGATCCGATGCAGATGTGCTAGATGAATTGTTGGTTACAGCACCGTTATAATCATCGTCATCATCGTCGTCGTCATTTACGACTGCAAGAACTTTGCCTGTGTAAGCATCTAAACGAACGATAACGTCATCGCTCCCTCTTCTGTCGATCTCTACTTCATAGATAATCTGTCCATTACGGCGTTCCAGATCCACATCGTCCACTTTACCATTGCCATCGGCTGCTTTGAGCGCCGCCGCTTTGGCTTGTGTCACCGTCAGTAATTTTCCAGTGTTAGTTTGGTTCTGGGTTGTCGATTGCGAAGTAGATGTTGGTATCGTCTGTACCGATTGTCCATTCACACTTCCACTCGCAGCTACCGCTGATCCTCCCAACAATACGGCTGCTGATAAGCTTCCAATCCATAGTTTAGTTTTGTTCATCATCATTCATCTCCTCGGTTGTGTTGTTCTCGTTCTCGTCTACAGTTATAGAATAACCTGTGCGAATGAGAGCTCAGCGAGAGACACATTAGAATTTGATGAGAAAATGAGGAGAACCCGTTAATCTTCATCCTCGTCCCATGTTACGGAACGGATTGCACCCGAGATTGCATTCACCTGAACAATCGCTTCCCTGCCATCCTCCAGATCAATTTCAACCAGATAATATGGATTACCGCTATTCGTGCCGCGAAGTTCAATATCATCCACTTCCCCTGGCACTCTGGCAAGTGCCTTCTGCTCAGCCTGCTTCTCGCTCAAGAACTGCGGCTTGTTGTTTTCTAGGGCTGGCTCGTTTACCGCAGGAGCATCCAATACTTTCGAGGACTGCTTCTGCCCGTTATAGGGATCAACCGTCCACTGCTCACGGCTATTGTCCTTCATAATCAATATAGCGTTATATACCGGGCTACCTTCTTGTTCAACCAGTTCAAGCGACTCTAATTCGCCATCCGTTTGTTTCTGTAATTCGGTCTTGATTTGCTCACGGCTCCACAACGTTTTCTCTTCGGCTTCCGGGTTAGATTCCAGTCGTTTAATGGAGTTCACCGTAGAAGTTACCGCATCAAGCTGAATATCGTATAACCCGGTTTCGGTTCGAAGCTGCATGAGATACGTTCCATCCTTCAACGTAGAGTTGACAATCTCTCCCCCGGGATATTGGGCTAGCACCGATTGCTCAGCGGCATCTGCCGTCAACATTACACGCCCAGATTGCCACGGCTTCCACCAACTAACTGCGAATATCAACAACAGCACCAGTGCCGCCAAGCTCCACCATACCCGACGACTGAATCTTGAAGAGTTGGAACCACGATGTTCCTCCCGTTTCATTTCAGCCTGCTCCCGATGTTCCTCCATGCTCTTCCCTCCTTCAATACGCTCTATTGATCCGACAAAGTGATCCTGTCATCAGTATATAAGAGAAGAATGAGAATTTCATGAGAGTGAGCCACGCTGTACAGAAGATGGCAAAATAATCGTAGCTGTCGTCCCAACACCCTCTGTGCTGGTCAACTCAATACGTGCACCAACCGCTCCGGCAATATCCTTAGCCAAAGACAATCCCAGACCCGATCCGCCCTCGCCGCTACCACGCGTTCTTGCGGTGTCCACGCGATAGAATCGGTCAAATACTTTGGCAAGATCCGCTTCGCTCATCCCAATCCCTGCGTCTACAATCTGGATCCAGCGTTCCTGCTGATGCGTCTTAACATGAATTTCAATCTGTTCCTCACTATACTTTCGGGCGTTATCCAGCAAAATAAACAAGAGCTGCTTCAGCTTACTCTCATCGCTGATAGCCCATGTCTGTCCAGCATCGTGACAGATCACCTCACGATGGTAGGCTTCACGGAATGCTCTCGTGGAGTCCTGCACGAGTCGGTTAATATCCACTCTCTCTAGTTGCACATTCCACTGCTCTGGCTGCTTCGCTAGCAATAACAGTTGCTCCGTCATCTCCCGCATACGAATGGACTCGGACAGAATAGCTTCAACCGCTTCGTCAAACACCTCAGGGCGTTCCTTTCCTCGTCGCTGGAGCAAACTCGCGTAGCTTTCAATAATGGTCAGCGGTGTTTTTAATTCATGAGAGGCATCTGAGACGAATCGTTCTTGCCGCTCGAAGTTCGATTCCAGCAGATCCATCATGCGATTAAACGTTTGTCCCATCGTATTCAATTCATCCTTGGATTTGGCATCTAGCGGAAGACGCTTGAACTGACCACTAGACTGGATGTCTCCCATCGTATGTGTCATTTGTTGGATTGGCCTAGTCATCCGGTTAGCTAGAATCCGGCTGGAGATGATGGCGGGAATGAGCGCAATGATTGTCACAGCAACTAGAACAGTTCGAAGCACAGATAAACCGCGCTCGGTCTCGGCAATGCTCTCGGTGACTTGCACATTCACCACTTCACCGTCCGGCCAGATAACAGGTAGTGATACCCACACATAACCGATCTCTCCAATCTGGAGGTGCTCGGATCTCTTCTCACTTTCATATGTATAGGAGAGCTTGCTGAGCTGCTCTCCTGACTCTGTCGTTACCGGTGCGGAGCTAGTGCCGTCCTCATTTACGATCCGCAGCATGCCGTCCAGCGGCGCGTAGGCACGCAACAAGTCGTCCGGCGGAATCGATCCGGCAGACTGACGCACTCCTTTTACAATAGACTCCGCTTCTCCTTCAATCCGCTTCATCTCGTTATTCATCGACATTCGCTCAAATACAATATATACGGACAGATTAACGGCAATTAACAGCACAGCAAACAGTACGGAGGAGTATCCGTAAATCTTACTTCTCAAGCTCATAACTGTTCTTTCAGGACGTACCCGACGCCCCGAACGGTATGTATTAGTGGCGGTGTGAAGCCGTTATCTACTTTTTTGCGCACATATCGGATATATACATCTACCACATTTGTATCTCCATAATAGTCGTATCCCCAGACAGCCTGTACAATCTGCTCCCGACTAAGTACCTGACGCTGATTCTGAAGCAAATATACAAGTAAGTCGAACTCACGCGGGGTAAGTTCAATCTGTGTGCCATCCCGGGATACTTCCCGTGTACCTTCATTTAATTTCAGTCCAGCTGCAGTAAGCCAGCCTGAAGTAAGCTCAGGGGAGCTCGCAGAAGAAACATGATTCATGTCCGGTGATGTCGATGCAGAGGTAGATGAGACGGTTGATGCTGCCGCACTTAATCGCAGTGCTGCCCGCACACGAGCAAGCAGCTCTTCAATTCGAAATGGTTTAGTGATGTAGTCATTGGCTCCGAGATCGAGCCCAGACACTTTGTCCTCTACCGAATCTTTAGCGGTAAGCATGAGAATTGGAATTCTCGCATCCTTCGCACGAATACGGCGCAGCACTTCCATCCCGCTCAGACCAGGCAACATAATATCCAGCAGGATAAGATCCCACTGCCTGTCCGCATACATTGCGAGTCCCTCTGTTCCACTGCCCGCCTTACCTACCTGGTACCCCTCATATTGCAGTTCCAGTTCAAGCAGGCGCGATATTTTCGGTTCATCCTCAATCACCAATACAGCTTCATTCATACAGAGCTCCCCCTCACTTCCCATATTCCTTTTCCCGTATAATACAACATATCCACGTTCAACTAAAGTATAGTTACACTTACCACTCCGATGACAGAATAACCTTCCGATCGCTGTTATCCCCAGATTTTTTTGATTCCCTTCTTCAAAGGGAAAATCCGGTGATAAAGGCGAGCGCTCCGCTTCTTCATGTTATTTCTGTCCTCTCCGTTCCCGTGTAAAAAATGTAGTTGAACTGATTGAACTATATTTATTTTCACTTAGCACCCCGATAACAGAACAACCTTCCGTATCGCTTTATAACGTACTTAACGCATCCTGAACGGAATCATTTCCTGCAATCAGATCAAAGGCTCTGCGGTATGTCTTTTCTTCCTGCAAGGAAGCGGCAATGACACGAGCTACATCTTTACGCGCAATGCTTCCCGGTTTGAGATCTGTGCCAACGGCAACTTGGCCTGTACCTGATTCGTTCTTCAGACCGCCGGGGCGGATAATGGTGTAATTCAGCTCACTTGCAAACAACGCACGATCCGCATAGTGCTTCGCCACGTAATACGGCTTGATCTCATCTGGCCATTTATCACGCTGATCCGCACCATATGCACTGACCAGAATGTATCTGGAGATTCCTTGTTGCTCAGCAGCCTCCATCGTTTTCACCGCACCATCAAGGTCAATCAGCAGTGTTTTGTCCGGTCCCGTGGAGCCGCCTGATCCCGCTGTAAACACAATCGCGTTCTGATCTTTCATCGCCTGAGCTAGATCATCAACACTTCCCTCTAGGTCGCCCATGACGACATTCGCACCGATCTCCTTCAGCGCATCTGCCTGCTCGGGTTTGCGGATCATCGCCGTGACTTGATGCTTGCCTTCCTGCACTAGCTGTTCCACCAACAGCTTACCAATCTGTCCATTTGCTCCAACTACTAATACGTTCATCATGTCACACGCTCCTTTAGTAATTTATCAGTCATACGATATATCTCTAATTTAAACGAAAGTCGAAAAATTTAACCTGCTGCATAAGTACCCTTATCATTTCTACGTCATTCCAAGTTACACGCTATCAGTTATTAGATTGAAAGCACACTCGACATAAACCACTTCCGGATATCACTATGTACAGTTCATTTCCAGATCATAAAAAGGTATAAAAGACGACTCAAAATCACTTTTGCTTAGCATATATTTCATGTAAAATTAGTAATTAGATGTAATATTTTTCTAAGTGTCTGAATTTCTACATTCTTCAAACAGAAGGGTACATAATTATGGTAAAAAGAAGTGATCGAAAGTTAATTATGCTTATCAACTTTTCTCTAGTGTTGATACTGCAACAAGGATGTTCTTTCATACCAGATGATACGGCATACATATCTTCGCAGGATTCAGTCAATCAGATTTTAAGTAATACGACGGATAACCACTCGATCATTGAGTTCAACAGCGTTAATCAAGCCGTTGAACTTTCATTTGAAGAGTACACCTATGGGGAGCTTACGCATCAGGAGGATTTGGGTAGATATAAGATTGTGGACAATTCGGACGATATCCCCCCTTACATGGTTATTACCGTTGTTAGCGATGTAGATCGAGGGAATGGTTATTATACGTTCATGTATTCCAATGGAGGGGTCATTTCGAAAAAGACGATATACCGTCCGTTACCTCAAAAGAAATCCGTTGCTCATAAAGGGCTCGTTAAATTATTTGACCAGACCCTCTCTGAGAAAGAATATATGATTTCCGCTTCGGCCTATTCAGATGCATCTATTAACATCGGCATTGTTCCTGAACAGATTGCCGATACGACAGCGTATCCCAAAGTTCACTACATCAAAATGAAGGTTCTTCCTTAAGGAATAAGTCAAAAAGGACGCTCCCGTAAGAGCGTCCTTTTGCATTTTAAAGATATGTTGATTAGTAAGCCAGTGCGAACAAACCATGAATGTGAGACAGGTAACGGATGTTACTTGCTTCTTTCATCATTGTTGCAGGCAGACCTTTCAGACGAGTTTGGTTGCCACCGATCATTCCGACAGCATCTTTACGTCCAAGGCTTCCCAGTGTACCTGAGAAGATTGGGGAGAAGGATTCCATTGCGCCACCTTTGAACATTACGCCCAAGTTGTGACCAATAGTCTCACCCATTTGCCAAGCGAGTTGTGCTGTTGGAGGGTAAGGACGAGCGCCTTCGCTAGGGAAGACCACCGCGCTGTCACCAGCAACGAACACATCTTTGTGGGATGTGGATTGCAGAACTTCCGTAACTTTAGCACGGCCACGATCCACTTCAATTCCGCTGTTAGCAACAACCGCATTACCTTGAACGCCACCAGTCCATACGAGTGTGTTCGTAGGGATGGAGCTGCCGTCTTTCAACAGAACTTCGTTTTCTTTCATCTCTGTAATCGCTACGCCAACGATGAAGTTAACGCCACGTTTTTCGAGACTGGATTTCGCACGATCAACCAGCTCTGGCGGGAAACCAGCCAGGATCGAAGGACCTGCTTCAACGGTGTACAGGGAGATATCGTTGAAGTCGATGCCTTTTTCCTTACATACGCCAGGAAGAAGGTCAACGAATTCGCCGACAAGCTCGATACCTGTCAAGCCGCCGCCACCAATAACAAACGTAGCGTCTGCTTTGTTGCCGGATTGTTTGTATGCATCCAGACGTGCTTCAACATGAGCACGGATACGGTTTGCATCACTAACAGATTTCAGTGTGAAGCTGTACTCTTGCAATCCCGGAATTCCGAAGTAAGCTGTTTCGCTACCCAGAGCTACAACCAGTGCATCGTAAGAGTATGTGGAGCCGCTAGTCATCAGAACTTTCTTCTCGTCCGGCTTAATTGTATCCACCGTATCGATTTTCAAGTTCACATTTTTGCCACGCAGCAATTTCTCCAGTGGAAGTGCAACTGCCTTTTCAGCAATGCTTCCCGCTGCAAGACGGTGCAGTTCCGTAATAATTTGGTGCGTAGGGTAACGGTTCACGACTGTAATAGTCGCTTCTTCCGGGGTCAAGTGTTGACGCGCAGTCAGCGCAGTCAAAAGACCGCCGTAACCTCCGCCCAAGATCAAAATTTGCTTCGACATATCCATCCTCCGTTCTTCTAATCTTAACGTTGCTGTTGTTGACGCTCGTTCAGGACACTCAAGAATGATTGAGCAAAACGAAGCGTTTGTTGTACGTTTGGATCTTTAAGCATTTTGAGCATAGCGAACAAGCCAACCGAAGTTTGCTCTGTTTGCGCACGATCATTTGCTTCGATTGCAGCGGAAGCTACACCTTTAGCTTTGTCTACAACTGGCTTAGCGAATTCACCCATTGCACTCATTGTGTCGCTGATCAGAACTTTGTCTGTAGCGATGCCTTGAGCAAAGTCATAAGCTTTCGTCATTGCAGTAACCATTTCAGCCAATTTAGGCAGGTTCTCCACCAGAACGGTCAAAGACTCCTGTACCTCAGGCTTCATCAGTTGATCCAGTACATCCAAGGACTGGCGTTGGGAAACGTCGGCACCTTCTGTACCCGGCACCTCTTGTTGAGTAGGCGATTGTGACATAAGAGAAAGTCCTCCTTTACTTTGGGATAGAAGTCCGCAACTTTTCATGATGCCTGTCAAGCAGAGCCGAACCACAAATACATCAATACAACTAAATGTACCAAATTTCACACAATAGAATGAGCGAATCCCGAAAGCCGCTCTCACATGATGTATTGTATCTAGGATCTATTGCGTGCAACATGTGTTGACGCACAAAACGACAAGCAGGCCGAAACCGAACTCTATACCCCTATATTACACCTCTTACACAGCAACATGAAAAAGAAATTTTTTACACATGTGAAGATATTGTGAACATTGTAACAAAATCGATATTTTTGTCAAGGTTTACGGCCTCGTCAAAAGGATCTTTCCTCCAGTCCAAGATCCGCATTTCTACCACATGTGGTATGAAGACGAGATCACATATGGCTATATGTGCGATATGTACGCAGCGAAGGAACTATTCATTTGTTTTTAAAGGAAAAGATTCCCAAAACCTCGTTTTTTATGCAACGAATTGGTCACTCCTGTTATTATGCGGCGAGGAAGCCACCCTTATTCCCGATATGAACATCTTTATTTAGCTTGAATTAAGGATTGTAGTTTGGCTCCTTATGAACAAGTCATCGTTTAGAATTCCAGCAAACCGGTTAATAAGGACTACACCAGATAACGAAGGAGATGTTCGATATGAGTAATTCAACTGGCGATAAAATCAAAGCAGGCGTGAACAAAGCTAAAGGCGAAGTGAAGGATCAGATCGGTAATGCAACAAATAACAGATCCCTTCAGGCTGAAGGTAAAAAGGATAAAGCCAAAGGTGCTGTTCAGGACAAAATTGCTGATGTAAAAAAACATAACTAATACATCTGATTCCTGTAATCTAGTTGATGAGCAGACCCATGACAAGACATTTCATGGGCTTCAATACTAGATCGGGAACAGATATAGCATAACTCCCCTGTCCATTAATAACGATCATCAGGTCAGTCTTAGGACAGAGGTGCAAAAAAGCCGAGGAAGGTGTGTTCGTACTACCCCTTCCCTGGCTTTTTTTGTTACGATTTTGCTCGGGCGATATAGATTGATCATCACGATTGAATCGTATAGTAACGTAGAATGAATCGCAGAAGGGTGTGTTATACATGGAGCGAACCGATCCACAGGTACAGACGTTATTTCTACATGACGATGGGGTAATCCCTAACCATCCCACACTTCCTGTGCTTATATACCACGGGGTGTGGGCAGACAATCCATCCTCGGCAGAACAGAAGATGAATGATCATCACTGGGGCAACAGCTGGGTTAATGGCGTGTTTGATTATCACCACTATCACAGTAATGCACATGAAGCCTTAGCCGTCATTAGCGGCTCCGTTCAGGTCATTCTCGGCGGTGAACATGGTCACGTTGTTACTTTACAAGCGGGTGATGTTGTTGTACTTCCTGCAGGAACAGGGCACAAACGGCTGCATGCCAGCCTCGATTTCCGTATCGCAGGCGCTTATCCTGCTGGGATGAATTATAATACGCGCACCGGTGATCCAAACGAACGTCCCCAAGCCCTGCGTGAGATTCAGGAGGTTCCTTTACCTGATACCGATCCGGTGTATGGAGAAGATGGACCACTGCTGAAACTATGGGGTAAACGTACAGAAGCTTATCAAGACTGAAGAACTCCCGAACTTCCAAATAAACAAACGTGGTGATACCCAGCTTCCTTGGATATCAAAAGTATTTCTCTTTCGACTAGCTGTTGGCAAGTCTTATACTATAAAATCGCATTGCATGAGGCATGCCCTCCATATCGAGTCGTCCCTGTAGAATAAGCTGACGTATACGGTACTCAATAAAAGTATCGCCGACAGCTTGTTCCAGATGACCCAGCACTTCACCTACAATACGAGCTGACTTAATGAATTCCCCAGGCTGTCTTGTTGACGCCACCTCGGTAAACTTCTGCATAATGAACTCATCAATGGCGTCCTCAGAGAAACTTTGGATGATCCCATCTTGCATTAAGCGCAAATGTCCAGGCTGTGCAGACAGATGCAGCCACTCTTGCTCCATTTGTCTGCGCTCCTCGGAAGATAACGGTTCATCATGCTCGCAGTGATGCCACATTTTCAGTAATTTCTCGGGAGGGATCTCACCCGTACCACGTATTTCGTATTGTACTTCCGGTGTATTAAACAATTGTGGATATAACTCTTTCGTTTCGATGACATAGATGGGGCTTTTCCTGTCACGCAGCAAATGCATGGCATATACGAGCCCGGTTCGCTCATGGCCATTATTAGCGTACCAGATCGTAATTCGGGTCTCTTCGTCAATGGAGCTAACCACTTGATTGATGTGAAGCAGTTCGTCTACCCCTTGAGCCGCATACCTACCATGTTCACTCATGTGAAATCGCTCAAGCAGCCACAGATGTCTGCGTTGCACATTTAATTTGTTCGTTAGATCACCTAATGGTCCAATTGCATAGTAGTCACTCATCGAGAAAAACCGTCGC
This sequence comes from Paenibacillus tundrae, assembly GCF_030812775.1. Classification (GTDB taxonomy): domain Bacteria; phylum Bacillota; class Bacilli; order Paenibacillales; family Paenibacillaceae; genus Paenibacillus; species Paenibacillus tundrae_A. The sequence continues at coordinate 82,931 of NZ_JAUSTI010000018.1, read as the reverse complement.
CCTGAACGTCCAGGAACGTTGCCCATCGCCACCTTAATACTGCCTAACGGTGAGTCTCCAAATGCAATGTGTATTTCATGCGTTTTCTGTGCTTCCAATGCCTGTTTCTCAGCCTGATCCCGATTTCGCCGGTCATCCAATCGCTTAAATATCGACTGAACTTTAGCGGCAAATTCATCCGTACGACCTGTATCTACTTCTTGACTAACTGCCCGATCTGCACGAAGATACAGCTCACGTAACAACATACGCAGCTCATCCTCATTCATGTGATGCAACTCTTGATCAAAATCAAAAATGCTCTCAATCATACGGATTCTCCTTTATCGTTAGTCATTCACCATTAGCCATTCACAAGTAAACACCAGCCTACTCTACCATGCACATCATTCTCCCACCCCACAAGGCTCAAGAGGAGATGGACTTGCCCCCAGATGCACCAAGTTCATCTGCACCATCCATATTGGACGATGAACGAGTAAAATGACGCTCTAACTTACGACTCGCCCATAGAGATGCAGCGATAAACAACAATACGCCACCCCAACGAATAGGATGCTCCAGGAACTGCTCGACGTTAGAACCGATGTACGTTACACAGAAAATCATAATGGCCTTACCACAGCCAACGACGAGCAAGAAGGATAGCAACCGCATACGGGCGATACCTGCCGCTACATTAATAATCACAAACGGCCCAACCGGAAATATACTAAGCAAAAAAACATAACTAAACGCATTCCGCCTAATCCACACCATGCTACGTTGTACACGGGGTTTATTCGCCCATCGCTCTACAAAAGCAGACTTACCTATTTCTCTTACAAGTAGAAACGTAACCGTACAGCCTAACACCATGCCGATCCATGAATATATAAATCCTGCCCATAGTCCATACACCGCACCATTCACTCCAACAATAAGCAATGTGGGCAGCGGTGGTACAAATGACTTCATAAAGGTGAGCAGAATCCCTGGTAATGGCCCAAGCGAGCGAAACTGCTCTAACCAATAACGTATATTTTCTTCCGTGATATAGGACATTATGTCCAAGGGTACCAAGCTCATCTGCATCCTTCCAATCTATAATAAGTAACAACTGTTCTATTTCATTTCGGAAAGCTCTCACCAAACACTACTCCCAGTATAACGTACAGATGTACTTCCCACCGTTGTTAATTTGAAGAAATATTCACAGTTCACTATGGACATCCCATCAAATCCTGACATCACAAAGAGCACACCCCAACACAAGTTCGGGTGTGCTCTCCATAATGCATATTTCAAAGCGCCTATTTGATTAAGATCGATTAACGCTCTAATCCAACTGCGCCTCTTGTAGCTGTATCTGAATCAATTCCTCCTGATGTGCTGCATTCCACTCCGGAATGCCGGATCGCATGAATTCATCCGCATCCATAGCAGCCTTCGATTGATTGCATAGATTGCAGGCACATACACAATTGAGCGGTGTTGTATGTCCACCTTTGGCTCGGGGAAGCAGATGGTCAATCGTGTCTCCATACGATCCACAGAAGTGACACGTATACTGATCACGATTCAGAATAAACCGTTTAAAATCCTTATTGCTGAATAATCTGCGAATGGTATATCGGTTGACCACCACTGCAGCCTTTTCCTTCACCAGCGTGACAGCAAGCTCCATATCAATCTCCTGATGCCAGCGGCGTCCCTTGTCCGTTTTGCCACGCATTCGGATGAGTCCCTGTCTGTTGGTTCGAAGGGAAGAAGGATCTTCCGGATCAATAGCGACAGGCTCTGCTGAATTCTGACGGCGCTGACGACGATCTGTACTTAACCCACGATTGCGAGTCCCATGTGAGCTTGTCCGATGTGTCGGTATCGTCACACGAGATGAGTCTTCGTTTGAACTCTTCGGCTCCGGATTTGCTACAGTCAGCTTCTGATCCGACAGTTGGTCAGGCTCTGATTTTGTTTGTCCTTTTTCCAGGAGAGTATCAGGTCGTTTCGCTTTTCTTTTCCTTCTTCTCTTCTTACGTTGTCCAGAGGAAGACTCACTCAATGATAAGGACTGCTTGTCCGAAGTGGATTCAATCACAGACGAAGCAGAGCTATCCTTGCTCGCTTGCACGGATACTGAACGCACGGCAGAATCTGCTGATACAGTCACAGATGATATAACGCGCTTCTCGCTATTCGCTCGTTCGGAATGCCTTACATGTGGCATGGAGATGTTACTGTCGGCTGCCTGCACATCAGACTTCCGACAGCTTCGGCAGGCTCCTCTTCTGGCGCCAGGGACGGCGCGTTTCCCGGTTCTGCGCCGAAATTCGGACAACGGACGCTTTTGCCCGCAATACATACATGTCTTCGTCTGCTGCGCTTCATGTTCAGTCATATGTTGCCGGAAAGGGGCCGTGCCCATCTCCATGTCGTCACCTCGGTTCCTTATGAATCCGGTTTCTTTCTATTGTATCACATCTGCTCACGAACACCCTCATGAGCTCCTGATTGATATTCCTCAGTGCCAAACTCCTGCGGCTGCTCACATTCATGAAGGATATGTTCTACGTATTCTAATATATCTTGCATCGGTCTCCCGCATTGTTGACATGTTGTCATTTATCTCACCTTGTTCCTGTTCATCAAAAAGAATTGGTAATCGTGTTCCGATGTCTCATTACCCTTCGTACGCGAAAAAGAAACATTCGTTCCCCATGGCGAATACCCGTACGACATACGAAAGAGCCGTTTCCCGCTCAACCCTAAGGTCGTCCAAGAAACAGCTCTATATTCCTATGATGGAAAATAAATATAATTATGCATCCAGTTGTCCTGACTTTTGCTGTGGCACAAGGCGTGGTTTAGGCTTAGGCAGATTACCGAAGAAGACCCATGCGAATGGAATGAATCTCGCTGTCAAACCTACGACAATCCACGATGCGATCAAGGCAACCCCGAACCCCCCAGCATACCAGAGGTGAAGCAGCCAAGACGTACCCGTTTGTGGAGGGAAGTTCCGATAAACGAGCAAGAAGAACGGATGAATCAGATAAATGCCGAAAGACAGCGCACCCAGTCGATTAAATGGCTTAACGATGAATGCTGGCCCTTTGCGATAGAGCAGATAAGAGATCTGGATCAGAACCAGCGCACAAGCGAAGGTATGCAGATTCCAGAAGAATTCGTACCATAGTGTGTTATAGGTTGCGATCTTCAGACGCAGTAGATAATAAATGTACACATGCCCAAGACCAGCAACGATCCATACAGCCCAGAGCAGTACCCATGAAGCGACTCGTCCTTTGGTTGCATTGGCTCGACTAATGACAAACCACTGTTTGATCTTAGGGAAGTACACCCCAATGAAGGCACCTAACATAAAGTAGGAGAAGTAGGAGAACGCCCAGCTACCTTTGTTAGGAACTTGGAATCCATACTTATTACTCACAATGAAAGCCCACTGAATAAGTAACCCAATCAGCACGGACCACTTCACAACGGAAGGATACTTCTTGAGCAACCAGAGCACAAACGGGAATAACAGATAGAATTGCATATTGATAAACACAAAGTACAGATGCGTATATGCCTTACCCGTGAAGAGCTTGGTGACGAAGCTAAGGGCTGACTCTCCAAATGGACGACCTTGATAATGGATGTAATGCAGCAATACAAAGTACATCAACGAAAACAGGAAATAAGGCAGTAAAATATACACGAATCTTTTCTTGTAAAAATTACTTACTAACTTCTTATCTAGCGGACGAGAATAATAGTTGTAGAACAGCACAAAGCTACTCATAAAGATAAAGGTCGGCGTACCATATTTCATAAAAATATTAATAAAATTATACAGCCAGTAGTATCCTGAGCCGGTCATGTCTACGGTGGCGTATGAAGTGGAGTGCACACTTAGCACGCCGATAATAGCCATGGCACGTACCAGATTTAGCTCTGGAATCCGCTCTCTTTTGATTGTCTCACTCATGTTTAGCGTTTCTCCTTCATTTTGTTCGTCGATATGTTAGATATGACTTATTATAATAAACACACTCTCTCTATTAAAAAGCATAAAACTTAATATGGATAGTCCATTTTCTTAACATTTTTTAAATTTTCAAGCAGATTTCACATGTTTTTCATGTCCATCCATAGCAAAAAGACCGCAACAGTGCGGTCTTTAGGGTCCGATAGTATATGTATTATGATTTATGGATGACCGGGATGAAAATGGTAAACTCAGGATCAGACTCATCCGTCTTCTGAGTCATAGGGTACACTTCGTAATGCGTAAGCGCACCTCCGGCTAACTGATATTCACTAGCTTCAATCCCCACATATAACTCGTTATATGAAGCTTCGATATTCTGGCCTTTCCTGTGGTTACGCTTAGCGTAATGGCTTGAAGCAACCTCAATACGCTCCATTCCCTCGGGAATCTCCCGTGTAGCACTAGGATCGACCTCAACGCCAACATAATGGGTGAACCCTGTCTCCGTCATGTGATAAGATAATCCGAGAAGTTCGTCAGGATACAGCACATGCTGAATCTCGCCCAACCGACGTTTAAATTCCGACTGCACCACACGAATGCCACCGGCTCCTGCCTCGCCAAAAGTCCCTTCCCACTTCATACCCACCACAACACTTGCCTCTTTATGCACCAATTCAAACACACTATTTACCTGCTCCATGAACATTCATCCTTTCACGATTTATAATTCACTTTCAGCCAGTAATTAGTAATTCACTCCACAATTATACATCAAATATAGTTGAAATAACTGTAATTTTTGTTAACTTTCAAAATAATCTGGCGCCTGTCAGAAGACTATAAAACCACTATCACGATTCATCTTAAAAACAAAAAAAACCGTAAGATCACAAGAGATCATTACGGAGTAAAGTTTATATATCGCCTGTCTCACCAAGCTTTTTGCGGGACTGTATTTCTCTAAAGAGCTCTAAGAATCCCTAGTATAACAACTCAGTTCTCTTTTGGACGACTAGCTAGAATCGTTTTATAAACCTCAATGGCAGCCTGACGCGAAGCTTTCAGATCGACAATGGCATGTTCTCGCGGCTGATGGATATCTTTACTGTGCATATCCTTCAGATCAGGCTGCCATTTGCGAATATAGTCCCCTTGAGGGTCATACTTCTCAGACTGTGTTACTGGATTATTCACCCTGAAATAGGGAGCAGCGTTCTCGCCCAGCGAAGCACACCACAACCAATTCCCCCGATTCTGGATATTGTCATAATCTCGCAGTTTCCGTCTGAAATAGGCTTCGCCTAACGTAAAGGGACACTGCAGATTTTTGGTCAGAAACATCGCTGTCAGAATACGAAGCCTATTCGGCATACGCCCAGTCTCATTCAGTTCTGTCATGGCTGCATCGATAATTGGTATGCCTGTCTCCGCCTTACACCATTTCTCAAAATGCTCATCGTGTAATGCCGAGAGATCGTATACCTTCTCATACGTAAAATAGTGACTCTCATACACTGCACGATACAAATAGAAGTCTCGGAAGCATAACTGTCTAATCCATTCGTAGGAATCCGCTGCTCGATTGGCAGCATCATACATTTTACGGATTGATATCGCACCAACAGCCACATAGGAGCTTAGATGACTGGGCTCATATGCCTCATACTCATCCCGATGATCCCCATAGTCTACCACTCGCTCTGCCAAGAAGTCGTTCATCAATGGGAATGGATCTTCCACCATAGTATCTGTTAATAGATGCTCAGGCACAGACATGGATTCAGGAAATTCGATCTTGCGCTCACTTACCTTCAGATCTGCAACAGTGGTTGCTGACGGTGGGTTCGGATGCTCATTCATGAACTCGACCCAGCGCCGATGGAATGCAGCAAACACCTTATAAGGCTCAGACTTACCTGTAAATGCCGCAAAACCTGCAAGATCCATTAATAGATGATCTGTTAGAAGGGTGAACGTGACCTTCCGTTCATCCGTAACTTTGCGTATACTACGGTCTCGCTCCATCGCATAAGGGGTCATATCCCGATGGGCAACAACCTCATCAATACAGCCTTCCATCTGCTCTAAGATGTATTCCACCACTTCAGCTGGCTTACCGTATGCAACATGTAAATGCTGTCCTACTTCATGGTACTGATTGCCAAGCTCTGCTGCATGTTGTAGAAAATTTACACCACTGTGCTCCTCATCACGACCCTGGCGCAGCAAAAATGGGTCATAGATAAACACGTGCAGACCCTCTACTCCCTGATCTCGCAAATAATCGAATCCCACCAGGTCATCTATTCGCAGATCTTTACGATGTATGAACAATTTCATTGATATCCTCCTGCTGTGCCTACACTACTTCGTCGTCAGCTTATGATAAAGTTGACTGGTCTCCAGCTCAGGTTGGTGACCAAGATCCTCAAATATCGTAAGTCTGAACGAGGTATACAATTTGAGTATGGCTTGTTGATCATCCATAGATGCATACACCTCCATCATAAGACGGCAGATTTCCTCGGCATATGGCTCACGTTCTTGTAGTTGTATTAACTGCTCAATCGATTCTTTACCTCGTCCATGATGCATATTCCACTTGGCGATATCCATGACGAGCTGCATATATTTCCGTTTAAGCTCACGCGCTTTGGCTTGAGACCACTGATAATCATGCTCTTCAAGATAGTCTCCTCGATAGAGAGCGGCGAATTCCCGTAATTGCTCTACATTCTCTTCGGTGACTTCACTATAGCTCGTTCCCTGTTCGAACTGTTCTATGTCACTTACGAGATTACCCGCAAGAAGACGATAGCGGTTCATATTGTATTCTAATTTGCCCGTCATATGCCATTCCTTCAGAAGCTTGCGAATCTGATACACCGATGTATGTAGATGAGTCAGACCCTTCTCTTGAGAGACGTCCGCCCATAACTTGTCCAGTATGACCTCTTTACTTACCCACTCACCCCGGTGATGAAACAGAAAAGCAAACAGCTCCTGCGACTTCGTCGTACGCCACTTATGCTTCTTCGCTTCAGGCGCTAGGCTTCTGTAAATATCCAGATGCTTAAAGGTGAGTAACCCAGGAATATCTGTGTGAGCCTGTGTATCCTTACCATCGAGCTCTACGATCTCGGCCGCGACAGCAACCTGGGAATGAGCCGCACCAACATTCATAATTCGGTCTACTGTCTTCGCTAATCTGGCAGAGCTTAACGGCTTCAAGACGTAATCCAGGGCATGTAATTCAAATGCCTCGACGGCATGGTCCGCATATGCCGTTACAAATATAATCTGAACCTGATAATCCAATTGCTGTATATATTCAGCCGCTTCCAATCCATTCATCTCAGGCATGCCGATGTCCAGAAATACGACATCTACACGATTCTTAGCCAGAAAATCAATACCTTCACGAGCTGTCGAAAAACACTGCACAGGTGTAATCCGTCCGTCCGACAATAACAGGCGCTCCAAATGCAACTGCGCGGGTTTCTCGTCATCGATTACAATCGCTCTCACCGCTCCTCTAACCTCCTAACTATATACAATGGCTAAAGACGACTTACACGGAACATTTTAATGCCGAACAACCTTCCAAACACTGGTTTGGTGTACATGTACATATAAAGTCCAATATATAGTTATTATTTTATATTAATTAACTATTCTAGGGGTATATAAAACCGAATAACTGACCCTTTCCCCAAATGACTCTGAATCTCTAATCCTGTGCCATACAGTGAGGTCAAGCGCCGATTAATATTTTTCAAGCCTACGCCCCCTGGCCCTTCGGTTCTTCCTGATTGAACCTGTGCTAGCCGCTCTGGCGATATGCCCACACCATCATCTTCGACCTGTACCAGGATACGCGTCCCTATCCTAGCAATCTTCAGAGATACCATTCCTCCGGCCGCACGCTCCATTACACCATGGCGAATAGCATTCTCCACCAGAGGCTGGATACTCAGTGGAGGGATATAGAGATGAATGCCAGGCTCTACTTCGTAGTGAACAACCAGTCTTTCCTCGAATCGAGCCTTTTCCAAATGCACATAGGATTCAACAAGCTCCATCTCCTTGTGCAGCGGAACGAGCTGGTCTCTATTCTGGAAGTCGAAACTCCCTCGCAGATACTGACTTAACTCAATCAGCAAGTCGGTTGCTTTATCTGGATTAACCGCACATGTGGCAATGATGACATTGAGTGCATTATAGAGAAAATGCGGCTTAATCTGCGCTTGTAAGAAGGCCATCTCCGTACGAATTGCTCCTTGTACGGACACTTTCATCTCGATCAGTGTTCTGACCCGGGCGCGGAGTTCGCCTGCATCTACAGGTTTACTCAGGAAATCATTCGCTCCGGCTTGGAAACCTAGCTTAATATCCTCAGGCAAGCCACGCGCCGTCAACATCAGAATAGGTAGCTCAGACAATGAACTACGCTCCCTTAATCTACGGGACAGTTCAATCCCTGACATGCCAGGCATCATCCAATCCGTTACCACCAGATCAATGTCAGGGTGTTTCTCTCGCAGCTTCAGAGCAGCGGCTCCGCTATCGGCAGCAATAACGCGATAGCGCTGCGTCGATAACAAGTTAATCAATACCTGGCGATTAACCGGATCATCATCCACAACTAGAATCGTGTGATCAGCCTCAAAAGCATGATCGTTCTCATCCAGCTCATCAACGAATCCATTGGTCTTCTCAGCACTCTGGGTGGCAGCTACATATTGTGCGGCTGAGGGTTTATAGCTCGCTCGAAGCAGGTGGGTCTGTGCGACAGGCAATGTAAAGTGGAATACTGAGCCTTCGCCGGGAACGGATTCAACCCATATCGTTCCTCCGCTTAATTCAACAAGCTTACGTGTGATACTCAGCCCTAGCCCCGTACCTCCCATGACATTTTCACTTGTCCCATTCCCCTGCTCATAGGATTGAAAAATATCTTCCAGCTTATCTTCAGCGATACCCACACCCGTATCTGCAACGGAGACGGTCACTTGTTCACCCTCAACCGTCGCAAATAGGCGAATCTCACCTTGATGCGTATACTTGTATGCATTTCCAAGCAGATTGTACAGAATCTGTCGTAGACGATCCTCATCCGCCTCCACAAGCGGCATAGCCTGCGGCCACTGCTGGAGCAACACGATCGGTTTGTCTCCAAAGGTGAAGTCGGATACCTCCACGACTGTACGCGCAATGGATTCCAGATCGACAGCTTCTCGTTTCAGTTCAATTTCACTATTTTTGAGCTTGGCAAAATCAAGAATATCGTTAATTAACAAGGAGAGGCGTTTGCCTGTAGAGGTGATCATAGATAGGTTTTTGGCCTGTTTCTTCGTAACCTCACCTGCCGCTCCCTCCAGCATGGATTGGGCGATATTGATGATGCCGTGTAGTGGCGTGCGCAGCTCATGAGAGGTATTAGCCATAAATTCATCTTTGAGACTATCAATAACAAGCAACCGCTCAGATAATGCCTCAACCTCACGAAAGGATTCCGCAAATCGAATGGCCGTTAAAATCATCTGTATGAAAATAAATAATAATAGCTCATACAATGCTAGAAACGATGTATCCCATGTGGTAAAGGCACCCACGGTATGCAGCACCACAACCATCATCAGGCTCATCATGCTAAGTAATGCAAAATGGCTATCATCAGCTCTCCTTTTCAACCAAAATACCATTGCTCTAAGCGAGTATAGGATGACAATGAGAGAAATAAGTAACATATACGGCGTCAGACGCGAGAACACGGCTGGTGGTAACACAAGCCCGATCACACACTGAAGAATGACCAATATGACACCTAGTCGAACAAACCATTGATGCACCGCGCCCGGAACAATAACATCGATATACCGAAGCAGATAATAATACGCAAGGGCTGCACTAAGGAATTGAATCCGCAGGATCTCGTTATTCGGAAGAAAGGGGAGAAGTGTACCTAATAATTTCTCTCCATGGGTCAATGCATACATCGCACCGGCGAGACTGAACAAGCCGAGATACCGGAGTTCTCTCTCGTTCTGCCTTAATCGGAATAAGAGTAAGAAAAATGCCGCAGGAAATAGAAAACCGAATAGAGCCATAAGATCGGTAAGCCAGCTCCATTGCTGACTATTCTGGATGCTGCGTTCATCCCCGAATAAGATTGAGGCAACAATCCCGCCGGAGGAGTAGCTATAGTTAGATACTTGAATAAGAATATCCGCACTCTCTCCATCTATCGATGTAAAACCGGTGAAAGGCAGATTGAGCTGGATATCAATATCTGGATTTATTCCAGGCAGACCTTTACCTCCAATTTCTTTGCCGTCCAAAAAAATGCGATGAGCCATGCGAATATTCTGAGAGCGTATTCCATAATCGTTCTTAATGAGATTAGGATTAATCTTCATGCGTACGTGATATGTACCGAATCCATGTGCTTGACCAAGTGTCTTATTCCACTGTGAGGGAACCTTCACCTGTGAATGAGGCGATAACGCCTTACGTCCAGATCGATCAGCTTCCAAATCAACGGGCGTCAACAATTGATTGGGATAGAAATCCCAGTCACCGTCAAGCGTTGCAGAACCTTTTTGGTCAAAGTCCCATTGCGTTAGATCTATGAATCCATCCTGGACGGTTGGATTGGTGCGATCGGATATTAAGGTATGTGCTACCCAACCCAGCGGAAATATCACAATGCATATAAAGCTGATCGTGAGCATAATCCAGTGTTTTTTCATCCTAAATCCTTCCGTCTCTAGAGAAGAACGTCTAAATTTGTCGTTTAACCATCATGAATCCATGTTCAAAAAGGGCGATCTTATTGAACAACCTACCTCTATAAATCCATGTTACACGTTTCTCGTGTTGACGGAAATAGTTGGGGCAGCTATTTTTGCAAAACAAAAAGCCACAAACTCGTCTACCGGCATGCGCGCCCGCATCGAATTTGCAGCTTTCTGGCTCTATTCACGCTGTTATTTCACTGTTATTTACTATAATTCCATTGGAATTACAGTAAATAAATTATTGAACCTCTTGCGCAAGTTTCTGTACAATTCCTATCCAGCCTTGCTCCATACGCTCACGTACGATGGCATGCGCTTGTCCGAATTCGGTCAATTGATCCGCATCCCAACCACTATGAATTAACGTAAATTGAGTGCCTTCAGGCTGATCTTCTAGTTCAAATGTAAGCGTCCAGTCCTTTCCCCAACGAAAAGAAAGCTTATGCTCTGGCTTAACTTCAATCACCTTGCATGGGGATTGCCCAAAAGGTCCAGCCTCCAGTATGAATTCATGTCCCACGGTTGCTTCAAGGTCACTAGGCATGAACCAACGTCCCATACCTTGTGCTGTGGACACGATCTCCCACACCTTATTTACTGGCGCATGAAGTAGTACCTGCTGCCGAATATCCGGCAATGCACTTGCTGAATCCATTCAATTTCCTCCTTAGAAATCTCAGTACCCGCGAGAATATTGCTCCGCAATTCCTGCCTGATCCTTCGTAATGCCAAGTGCCAGCGCTGCATGGTTTGCCCAATACGGGTCACGCAGCATACCTCTACCTATAGCGACCAAGTCAGCATCACCGTTTCCAATAACCGCTTCGGCTAAGGCATACTCATCAAGCAACCCTACCGCAATGACAGGAACGTTCAATTCCTCACGGAAACGGCGTGCAAAAGGAACCTGATATCCCGGATAGTTACCTGGTTTTCTCTGTCCTGTAGGCCCTTCACCACCTGAGCTGATGTGGAACATATCTACACCCGCCTCCTGATAGGCACGAGACATCTCAAGGGTATGATCTATATCATATCCACCATCAGCATATTCTACTGCCGAAATCCGCAGAATAAGTGGCATATCTGATGGCATTTCCTTTTTCACCGCACGAATCACTTCAACGCCAAACTGGGATAAGTTCTGACCATATTTATCTTCCCGATGGTTCATCAGCTTGGAGTGGAATTGATGCATCAGATATCCGTGTGCCCCATGTAGCTCGATTGCATCTACACCTGCTTGAACCGCACGGCGGACACCGTCTGCGTATTTCTGTACCATTTCTTCCACTTCTTCTGTCGTTAACGCTCGTGGCGTCTTGAAGTTCTCTCCAGGGAACGTTACAACAGAAGGTGCAACAGGCTGCTCAGCATCCTGTGCTTTTCGTCCTGCGTGAGCGATCTGGATCGCAACTTTGGAACCGTGGGCATGTATGCTATCAATCAGCTTGCGAAAAGCTGGAATGTGATCGTCTGACCATATCCCGAGGTCATTATCGGTAATGCGTCCATCTGGGTCAACGTCTGTCATCTCAATGACAATCAGACCCGTGCCTCCAACAGCGCGACTCACATAGTGCACCTGGTGCCACTCATTAGGAGTACCATCCTTAGCATCTACGGAATACTGGCACATTGGCGCCATAACAATACGATTATTTAACTGTAATCCCTTGAACTGATAGGGAGAAAATAAAGTCTCTGACATATGGGCTACATCTCCTATTCAAATCTTCTAATATATATATTGAGCCTGTTAGCTTGCGTCATTTTTATTATGAACTTTACCTACCGGAATACAAGTACGTACATTTCTGTGCCCTAGTACCCTTTTTTATACCTAACTTCTTCAAACAGGCGCCAATCAGCGAATACCCTGCCAAACGTGATATTATACCCGTAGAGATTAAATCTAAAGGAGCGATTAATGGTGAAAGACATTCTAATCCAAAGATTAACCACTTATGTGCAGATGGATACACAATCTGATGAAAACAATGAAACGTGCCCTTCCACTCCAGGTCAATTGGCGCTAGGGGAATTACTTGTTAAGGAGTGTCAGTCCATTGGGCTGCAGGACGTTACCATGGATGAGAACGGTTATGTGATGGCAACGCTCCCTTCCAATACAGACAAAGACGTTCCTGTGATTGGTTTCCTCGCACATCTGGATACGGCTACCGATTTTACGGGCAAAGATGTTAAACCACAGGTCATCTCCAATTATGATGGACAAGATATCACATTGAATAAAGAGCTGGATGTTGTTCTGTCCACGACCGACTTCCCAGAACTGCGTGAATACAAAGGGCACACCTTAATTACAACCGATGGTACAACACTTCTTGGTGCAGACAACAAGGCAGGCATTGCTGAGATTATAACGGCGATGGCCTACCTGATTGAACATCCGGAACTGAAGCACGGGACAATCCGTGTCGCGTTCACCCCTGATGAAGAAATCGGTCGTGGCCCACATAAGTTTGACGTGGCTGCATTCGGAGCGAAATATGCTTATACAGTTGATGGCGGCCCACTCGGAGAGCTGGAATATGAGAGCTTCAATGCCGCAGCAGCTAAGATTACAGTGCGGGGCACCAATGTGCATCCTGGTACAGCGAAAGGCAAAATGGTCAATTCCGCTAAAATTGCGATGGAACTGAATCGTCGTCTGCCAGTAGAAGAAGCACCCGAATTCACTGAAGGTTATGAAGGCTTCTACCACCTCTTGTCCATCGAAGGCGACGTTGAACTGACCAAAATGAGCTATATTATTCGTGACTTTGATCGCGAGAAGTTCGAGGAACGTAAAACCTACCTTCTGAATGTAACGAATGAACTCAAAGCCAAATATGGCGAGAAGAGCATAACCATCGAGATCAACGATCAGTACTACAACATGCGTGAGAAAATTGAACCTGTGCGTCAGATTGTAGATATTGCACATGAAGCCATGACGCGCCTTGATATTGAGCCAATCATTCGTCCAATCCGTGGTGGAACAGACGGCTCCCAACTCTCCTACATGGGTATGCCTACCCCTAATATTTTCACAGGCGGCGAGAACTATCATGGTAAATTCGAATATGTATCGGTTGATAACATGGTCAAAGCCACTCAGGTTATTGTGGAGATTGCTCAATTGTTCGAGGATCGAGGAGAGATTTAACAGTTCAGAGATCCAACGATAGGGATCGCTTCAAATGAATTAGCACCCTCATTGCATCTGGCAAGAAGGGTGCTTTTTTCTGTCACTCATACATATTTCCACCTGCAATTTCGCGCAACTCTTCTAGATTGTTAATCACAATCTTGCGCTGCTCTTTACGTATAATATTCCGCTCGCTCAGATCCAGAATCACACGGTTCAGATGTCTGTAACTCGTACCTAACATGTCCGCAAGCTCGGTCAGCTTGGAGGTCTGAATCTCTTCAGTCACCTCGTTCTCCTGCTCCATGATAGACAGCATATAACTCGCGAACCGACTTTCGACCGGATACAACAGATTTAAACTCGATAGGTTAGAGAACGTGTACAGCTTATGTGTCACCTGTTCAAGCATGAAATGTAGGAATTTTGCATTCTCAGCATACGTGTTTTGCAGGTAACGATAGCTGACAGCGAGCAGCAAACTTTTGTTAACCGATTCGACTGTATTTTTCGCTTCTTTGCCGTTCACCAGTTCCAGATCGCATACAAGTGCAAGTGGGGTGCTGAAGCGAAGCAACAGAGATTTGCCATTGGGTAGCGTGGTATAGATTTTGAGTTTACCCTGAACTAGGAAATAGAGACGCTCGGGTCGTTCTCCTTTGGCACAGATGATTTCCCCTTTAGAAGCCTCAAGCAGTCTGAGCTCAGCGAATGCAGATGGATCCAACACCTGGTCTAATTCATGGTCACGCGCAAGCTGACGCATCCGCTCAAAATCCATAATTTCTCTCATCCAGCCAAGCCTCCTTCTCACCCTAATAACGTACAGAAACGGACATATGTCCCAAAATTGATATGCATCTCTACAAATATCTTGATATAAAAACAGTTACAACTAACACTTATATCCAGTAAATCAGTTTTAATGGAAGACAATTTAAAAATAAGACTGAAAACTGTCATTATTTTATCTAAAAAGGCGTTCAGGATTATCTCCTTACGTCCGATGAAATATACAGTGTTACGTGCGTCCGATAATACCAATTTAAATTATAAATATAGAAAAGGTGGCTTTAACCCATGAATGTAATCGATGCTCTTACGAAAGCTATGCCTTATATTAGTCTGATTCTTAGAGAACCTGCTAGCTTGACCCTCTATGATCATGAAAAAGTCGTAGAGGTATTTACAACGCAGAATTTCGTCGACCTTGGTTTCCGTAAAGGTATGGATCTGTTGGACAGTTATAGAAACTTTGCTGTACTGACCAACGGACGTGAGGCTACACTTTCAAAGCTTCCCGTCGAAGTTTTTGGCCGTGAGCTTGATACACTGAACATCCCCATCTTTGATGACCACAACAACGTTGTAGCGGTTTTCTGCGTATCCTATGATCAGACGAACCAGAATCAACTTGAGGATATTATACAGGAAAACCACAATATCAATACAAATCTGGTGGATATGGTTCAACATGTCGCGGCTCATGCTGAGGAATTGCAAGCGACCAGTGAACAGATTCTCGAGAACGCGCGCCTTGCCGTGCAAAATTCCTCCCAGATTAACAAAGTCGCTGGATTCATTCGTGAGATCTCTGAGCAAACGAATCTACTCGGACTTAATGCTGCGATTGAAGCAGCACGCGTGGGTGAAGCAGGCGCAGGATTTGGCGTTGTCGCTTCTGAAGTGCGTAAGCTGTCTGTGGATGCCAAACAAGCAACGACAGATATTGATGCCAGCCTGAAAGATGTTCAGCAGGTAATCAAACAGATGGAGGTTGAGGTTTCCCAGATTGCTGCTTCTTCCCAAGAACAAGCTAACCTGGTTCAATCCTTCACCGATGTCATTGATAAGCTGAACCAGACCGGCGAACAGATGAAAACTTTGTCCGAGCAACTGATCAGCTACTCGATCTCCAAATAAACGAAAATGCACTTCCCGGGTAGAGCCATCTCTACCCCATAATAGGGAATGTGACAAACAGGGCTTCTTATCCCTTTATGGGATTGTAGAAGCCCTGTTTATTTTCATTTATCTCCATTAGTGTGCATGGTCTAGTATCCATACAAACCACTTCAAAGCTACATTTTACGCTTTACTCTGGTTAGTCACTACTTCCGCCTCAGATTCCCAGCACTCTACTTCACCCGGGATCTGAATTCGATCACGTGTAAAGACCGGGTTATGTCCTTCGGCTTTCTGTTTCTTATAATCCTTCAGAGCGGCGAACGTTACTTTGGACAACATTAGAATTGCAATCAGGTTCACGACAACCATTAGTCCCATGAACAAGTCTGCCAGATCCCAAACCAGCTGTACTTTAGCTACTGCTCCGAACAGAACCATAGCAATAACACTCACACGATACAGCCATAGCCATCCCTTATTGGATTTGATAAATTCAATATTCGTTTCGCCGTAATAATAGTTTCCGATAAGTGTACTGAAAGCAAATAGGAATATCATAATCGCGAGAAAACCAGAAGCCCATGATCCGATATGCACACTCAATGCAGCCTGGGTCAATTCAATACCACCTAAGTCTGAGCCTTGATACACGCCTGATAATAAAATAATCATCGCAGTACTTGTACAGATGATCAGTGTGTCTGTCAGCACGCCAAAGGCTTGAATAAGTCCTTGCTTCACAGGGTGAGACGTATCTGCTGTGGCTGCGGCATTCGGTGCACTACCCATACCTGCTTCATTGGAGAACAAACCACGTTTAACCCCGTTCATTAATGCCGCTCCTAGCGTACCGCCGGCTACCTGTTCAATGCCGAAGGCATTCTTTACAATGAGGACAATCATGGCCGGAAGCTGTGTGATGTTCGACAGCACAACAAATGCCGCCACACCAATATACAAGACAGCTAGAACCACAACGATGTACTCCGATGCCTTGGCTATCCGCTTCACACCGCCCATGATGATGGCTGCAAATATCACGGCCATAACAATTCCAACCGTCAACCGATCCATGCCAAATGAATTTTGGAATGCTACTGTAATCGTGTTTGACTGCACAGCGTTAAAGACAAGCCCGAAAGACAATGTAATGAGAATCGCAAAAAGAACACCCATCCAGCGCTTACCAAGCCCCCGCTCCATATAATAGGCAGGACCTCCGCGAAATCCACCATTGTCTTTGATTTTATAGATCTGAGCAAGCGTACTCTCCACGAAGCTGGAGGCGGAACCAATAATGGCGATGATCCACATCCAGAATACGGCTCCAGGGCCACCAAGTGCTATAGCAATGGCTATACCTGTGATGTTTCCTGTGCCTACACGTGCGGCCATACTAATACAGAAAGCCTGGAACGGCGAGATTTTACCCGGTTCCTTGCTTCGAGGCTCAGCGAGCACCTTCACCATATCACCGATCATACGGAACTGCATGAACTTGGTTTTGGTTGTGAAGTACACACCACATACGACCAACAATATAATTAATAGCTTAGACCATAGAAAATCGTTGAAATTGACAACGATATCTTGTATTGCTTGCTCCATCGGCAACACCCCTTTTACTTTTTTGTTCGTTATATAGCCCCTCTAATTGCACGACTGAAATGTTGTTTCAATCCTAGATTCATGCACAATATGAGTCGCCCAGAATGGGCTGCTTGAATCTGGATACACTTGTCGTTAAGTGCATATGGTTTGTACCATTACACATAAGCATGGTTATACTCTTATAGATGTTACCTATACTACAATCTCAACTACGGAAATCGACAAATACCTACATCGAATCATTTAATTTTTTTATAAAAAATCGAGTTTCGGCTCAAACGCTGTTACGTTACCTAACATCACCATTCAAAAAAGAACCGTATCTGATACACTAAGCTATCTTCAATAAGAGTTTGTAACGTTCAACATGATGTAATGGGATTCCATGGTCTTCACATCGGGATAGGGAACGAAGTATGATAAGAATAATGATGTTCAACCAACGACAACGATGACGGGAATACCGTCTTTATCTATTGATGTGCCAATTACATCCCTTATCAAGAGGGGAGGAGACTGAGAATGCGTTATTTTATTGTGGATGATGATGCGGGAGTTCGCTCTATGCTGATTGATATTATTGAAGATGAGGGGCTTGGGGAAATTGCTGGAGAAGCCGAGGACGGAATTCATATTCATGCTGATCTGTTAGAGATGCATAAGGTAGACGTCCTGCTCATTGATCTACTCATGCCGCAACGAGACGGGATACAAACCGTGCGCGCACTAGAAGGACGATTCGACGGAAAGGTCGTCATGATCTCCCAGATTGAGTCCAAAAATATGATTGGGGAAGCCTATTCTCTTGGGGTAGAATACTATGTTACGAAGCCCATTAATCGATTGGAGATTATGTCTGTTCTGCGTTTAGTCGAGGAGCGTTTGCGCATGCAACAATCGATTCAGGATATTCAGCGTACACTTCAAGGCTTGTCTCGACTGCAAACCCCAGAACGCACAGCCTCGCAAGCTCCTGACAAAACCATTGCAACGGCAGGACACTTCCTCCTATCCGAGATGGGGATGATTGGTGAGGCAGGCAGCAGAGACCTTCTGGATATGCTTGAATATCTGGAACAGCTCGAGACGGAAGACCAGAAGGTATCCACGTATACGCTGCCGTCGCTCAAAGATATTTTTCACAATGTGGCCATCCGTAAGCTGGGAGCCGATGCTTCAGCCGCTGAAATAACCAAGGAGGTAAAAGCATCAGAGCAACGTGTTCGTCGAGCGATCTTCCAGACGTTAAGCCATGTCGTTTCATTAGGACTGACGGATTACACCCATCCTAAGTTTGAGAATTACGCATCCAAATTTTTCGACTTTACAGAGATCCGCAAGAAAATGCTTGAGCTACAAAACAATGTGGAACCCTCCTTGTCCCAGACGCGCATTAACACAAAGAAATTTGTCCAAGTTCTCTATCTGGAAGCCAAGCGCTTGCTACATTAGGAGGCCAGCGCACAATAATACGGACATGACCGAACTGGAATGATACAGCCCTTTGTTCTTGTGCTGTATGTTCCAGTTTTTTCATGCCCGCATAGGGATAAACGATTTATAAAGATTATTCAAAAAATCCGCTTTGGATTGCGAAGGATGCCTGCCAGCATCTCAGCTCCAAATATGGGATACAACGATATTAATCTATATGTAAAAAGGTTGAATATGTTCATTGATATCGCTTGGAATTATATCATTCTCGCCCTGGTCTGACTCCGATTTAATCGATTGTATTCATTGATTAATTCATCCAAAGCCATGGACTGCCGAATGACGTCGGGATGCCCTAGCCCGCCCCCATGATGTTCGACCAACATGTGAAGGCTACGTCTGGCTTTCTCGATCCGATTAATTAAATCCAAACTCATAACCATTTGCCTAAGACCTCCTTATTTCTGTGTTATATTCTAGATTTTTCTGTCAATCTATAGTTGGTTTAACATATGGCATAAGAGCCATGGATGTTTTGTATCTTACTCCATTTTTTGATAGTAGGAATTATCGTTAGGTTAATATTTACCCCAAACCCCTAAGCTAACGCCTTTATTGCCTTCCCTATTTTACCTATTTACTCCTTCAATTGCTCTACTAACAAATGTGTCATTATTGTGTACCCCTTTAAGAAAAGCACCCCACCCGCCTACAAGTTCGCCCACTGGATTAATTCCTAGTAAACAGAGGTGCGCTATATATATTTAGAGCTTAACAAACCCATTTCGTTACCTCAATTCAGCTTGCCTAACCCTATTATTTGGATACATGTGGCTAACATTTGTCTAATAACTGTCCACAACGGCCATCATAAGGTAATAAAATCCCTTTCCATAACGGATTCATTCGGGTACAATAGGGCGATGTGTGTGTCCGGACCCGGCGGATACGAACGATATAGTTTAGAGGACGGCTTATACAAGCCCATGATCCTGATATGATATTATTGGAGGCTTATCAACACCATGCAAACTGATTCACGGACACAAGTTAAAATCATAAACGCCGATCCCAGCGCAATGGGGTTATTTGGGTTGGCTATCGTTACACTTGTTGCTTCTTCTCAGAAGCTCGGCATCACTGAAGGACTTAGCTACGCTATTCCTTGGGCAATCTTCCTGGGTGCATTCGCTCAGTTGTTCGCCTGCATTCAAGACTCCAAACGCAACAATACCTTTGGTACTACTGCCTTTGGCGCATATGCCTTCTTCTGGTTTGCTATGGGAGCAAACTGGATGATTAAAATGGGCGTATTCGGCTCAACGCTGGCGGAACAGACTGATGGTAAACAGCTCGGATTTGCTTTTGCCGGATATCTCGTGTTCACCCTCTTCATGACCCTGGGTGCTGTGGAAGCCAACAAAGTATTGCTTATTATCTTTATTCTGATTGACTTCTTGTTCCTTGGTCTGACCTTTGATGCTTTCGGCATAGCTCCGCACATCTTCCATACCATCGCAGCTTATGCAGAACTTGCGATCGGAGTCGTGTCATTGTATGGCACAGGTGCTTCTGTACTGAACGCTCACTTCGGACGGGAGTTCTTGCCAATCGGAGGCCCTTCGGGCATTTTCAAACCTAAGGCTTAACATACCAGCAAGCCATACATGCAAGCGATCCGCATCCACGAAGAAGAAGCCTCCAAGCAATGTGCTTGAAGGCCTCTATCTTGAGAGTATCAGGTTCGTAGTGGTGCACAATCAATACACTAACCGCCCGCGCGCCGGTCCGCGCCTGGCGGTTTTTTTAATTCACACTCTAGGTCGTGTCTGAAAATTCGCTACATTTGTATATCAAAATGACCGAAACCTATACTAAGTCGTGTCTGAAAAATCGCTGAAGTGCATCTTTTACCCCCTTTTCGTCTACTGCTGCGTCACTTTCCCTTGACGTGCCCCGGCACGCCTGCGGAAAACTTCCTGGCCTGGAACGAAAATTCGGCAAAATCTGCGTCCTTCGGAGTTTTCAGACACTCCTAGAAGTGCGGCTTTAAGTGCGACTTCTAAAAAAGTACGATCACTTCAAGAGAAAAAAACAAACAGAGATAAGTATTAGCAGAAGAGTACAGGGCAAGGTTACAGACAAGCACCATCCATACTGTCAGGAGGAAATGACATGAGAGAGATCCCTAAACCTACAGAGCTAGATCAAGTGGAGAGAAAGTATGCGCGCGAGACACGCTGTTATAAGACAGCAAGGGTATTTCCGACCGACTGTAACAATCATAATACGTTATTTGGCGGCAAGCTGATGTCCTACATTGATGATATTGCATCCATTGCAGCTTCCAAACTGTGCAGAGTCAATACCGTGACCGCTTCAACCGATTCTGTCGACTTCTTGTATCCCATTAACCCTACGGATTCCGTGACACTGGAGTCATTCGCTTCTTGGACAGGACGCAGTTCCATGGAGATTTTTGTGAAAGTGATCCGCGAAGATCTGAAGACAGGTGAGAAAAAAATCGCTGCGACTGCTTTCTTGACCTTTGTTGCCCTGGACGAAAACAACCGCAAACTCATCGTTCCACGCTTGATCCCGGAGACGGAAGAAGAACTGAAACTGTATGAGACCGCTCCAGCTCGGGCGGCCATGCGGAAGCAGCGGCGGGAAGAGAGCAAGAAATTCGCTGACTTCCTGACCGTTAGTTATCCTTGGGACTGATATATATTACAGATTAACCGGACGATGCCGGATAGGCAGACACCGCTCTGCTATCCGGTAGCTCTCCACCCATCGAGACGCACCATTCTTGATATAAGCGATATGCCGCTCCGCTATCCAGCACACTCTGGCACGTGTAGATACCTTCCTCGACAGACCCAACACGCTCAGCAGCATATAAACGGAATCCAGCATTTAACAGAACCTGGTTCATAAAGGCTGTATGCCCTGAACCACTTAACACCGCTTCTGCTACTTCCAACTGCTTCGCAGCCGTCCAGACCAAATCAGGCACAGGAATATCCAGTTCATATGCAGCAGGATCGATCAGCTCAAGCTTCATCTCCCCAGCTTCCACCGCGTATACCCGTGTAGGTCGGTCAATGTACAGATCCTCAGAGCCTTCCATGCCCTGCACAACATATGCTCGGCGGTAATTAAATTTGGTGAGCAGCTTCGCAATCCGATCTAGAAATGTATTATGGAACACACCAAAAATAAGATAAGGCGAGTGATTAAAATCAATTAACTTCTCCGCTGTGTTGAACACCGTGCGGAAGCCAAGCTCCTCCCGAAGCGGCCGAAGCTCTTTCAATGGAAGACACCAGTCCTCTGAGGAAACAAACATCACATTGGTACGAGAGGCTGCACGCGTGGCATCTTCCCGATTCATGGTAGACGTATGAATTCCCGCTTCTCTTAGCAGCACTGGCAGTGTTACTCCCCACTTAGGGGGCAAAGGCTCGCTCCCATGCAATGTTACAGGGACACCCGCAGCAGCTAATACAAAGGCAACCGGAAACGTCGCCATAAACGACTTCGTTCGTCCATCATAAGGTCCTGCACAATCGAGTCCATTATCGAAAAGAGACATTCTGTCCGCACTGTTGCGGCATGCATGAATGAAAGCTTCGAGTTCTTCAACATTCTCCATCTTCATTCGCTCAGCCATCAAAAAGGCTCCTGCCTGGGCTGGTGATACCTCCTGCTTCAGAATCTTCTCCGCAACAGCCAACGCCTCGGCATAGTTTAAATCCCGTGAACCTCGTTTACCCCGTCCGACTTCCCTGAGAATCTCAGACATATTCATGATGATCCCTCCTTCCAATTAAGACTGGAGTAACTGATGTGCCTTCACAATAGCTGTAGCGACATCAACCATCCGTTTGCGTTCATCCATAGCCTTCTTCCGTAACAGATCATAAGCCTCCGATTCGGAGATCTGCTTCAGATCACAGAGGATAGCCTTAGCCATATCGATCCATTTCCGATCCTCTAACCTGGATTGCAGCTGCTTACGTTCTTGCTCCCATTGTTTCCGTTCCATATAACGCCTGGCTGCAAAATGCAGCGTCCAATGAATCTCCGATCCAGCCATAGATGGCGTAAGTATTCCGTCAAAAGAAGTTTCTACCTCGCATGATTCTACCGAAGATGCTGCCGTATCTGGTGCACACCACCAGAGCAATGGCGCATCCGACCTTCCCTTTCCCAGGCAGTGAACCCAGTGCTCTACGTCGGCCAGAGATAGATGAAGAATGGATGCCTCAGCTTTGCTGATCAACTTCAGCGCCTCGGTTTCGCTATCCGTCACCTGCACATGATATCCGTTCGCTGTAAGTAACTGCTCCGGTGTAAGAGGGATTGTTGCATCGGACGAGGCAGCTATCGTTGGTTGTACACGGATGACCAATAAAGATCGCATGATGGATCAATCCCTCCCTATTACATCTATAACAAATCCATTAGAATCAAATGCCTGCATGACTGCTTCTTCGGATTCGTGTTACATTACCTCACAATTTGATCGAATTACCGATCCTATTTAGACAATACTTCTCTTCGTTCATTTCAACTTCCATTACACACATGTAAACATAATTAACTTTAAATTTCAAACACTTTTTTATGTTAACTATCTTGACATGAGAAGAAGGATCTTTTATAGTTATGCCATAACAACTCCATATTTGAATCGATCACAGTTACAACGGCGTAGCTGGTTGAAACGGCAATGAAGCCTGTTTTGCAATCTCGGAGCAAGGGATGCGTGTGTACTTACGCAATCCACCGAGGCATGACAGGCTTTTTATATTTTTCTGGACATGATTACTGGACATGATTGTTGTGAGTATTTTGCAGAATGGATCTAAGGGGGCTAATCATAATGAGTTCAACAAAAAAACTGGTGTTGGTCGGAAATGGTATGGCAGGTTTACGCACAATCGAACATATCCTTAAGCTTGCTCCGCATGCATATGAAATTACGATCTTTGGCGCAGAGCCGCATCCGAACTACAATCGGATCATGCTATCCTCTGTGCTGGCAGGCGGCACAAGCATCGAAGATATCGTCATTAATGACTGGAACTGGTATGAGGAGAACAACATTCGTGTGTACCCTGGTGATCCGGTCGTACAGATTGATGCTGAGCGCAAAGAGGTCGTATCGGAGTCCGGTGTTCGCGCCTCGTATGATGAGCTTATTATGGCAACTGGCTCTTCGGCATTCATCCTCCCCCTCCCCGGGGCTAATAAAGAAGGCGTTATTGGTTTCCGTGACATAAAGGATTGCGAAACGATGATGGCAGCATCGCAGAAATATCGCAAAGCTGCTGTCATCGGGGGCGGATTGCTCGGGTTAGAAGCAGCTCGCGGTCTACTCAACCTCGGTATGGATGTCACTGTTATTCACATCAACGGCCACTTGATGGATCGAAACCTGGATCTACCTGCAGGCTTGATGCTCCAACGGGAGTTAGAAGAGCAAGGTATGAAATTCCTTTTGAACAAACACACCGAAGAAATCACAGGCAAGAACCGAGTGAAATCACTGCGCTTCACAGATCAAACCGTACTGGAGACGGATCTGGTCGTTATGGCTGTCGGCATTCGTCCTCAGGTCGAATTAGCTCGTCAAGCTGGACTGGATGTTAATCGTGGCGTAATTGTAGATGACTATATGAACACCAACATCCCAGGAATCTCTGCTGTTGGTGAATGTGCAGAGCACCGCGGAATCGCTTATGGCTTGGTAGCTCCATTATATGAACAAGGTATGGTGCTAGCTAAACGTCTGGCAGGAGCAGCAACCGAGGGTTATGAAGGCTCTGTTACTTCGACCAAGCTGAAAGTGTCCGGCGTCGACGTATTCTCCGCAGGGCAATTCAAAGACTCCCCCGATACACGCAGCATTCGCATTCAAGATGACGTGGATGGTGTCTACAAAAAGATGGTCATCCGCGAAGGAAAGCTCATTGGTGCAGTATTGTTCGGAGATACCACCGACGGAGCCTCACTCTTCTCCCTCATTAAAAGCGGCGAGGACATTAGCGGCCGCGAAAAAGAAATTTTACTCGGCGTACCCTCTGGTGGTTCAGGCGCTGGCCCCTCTGTAGCTGAACGCATGGCAAGTATGCCTGATGATGAAATTGTCTGTGGCTGTAATGGTGTTACGAAAGCTACCATCGGAGACGCTGTTTTGAACAAAGGCTGCAATACCCTCGGCGCAATTAAATCCTGTACAAAAGCTTCCGCTTCTTGCGGTGGATGTAAACCCATCATTGAATCTCTGCTCACGCATTATGCAGGTGATAATGTAGGCGAACAGGTCAAAGAAGGCATCTGTGGCTGTACGTCCTATGATCGGGATGAACTGGTTGCACAGATCAAGGAAATGGGACTGAAAAGTGTTAAGGAAGTCATGAACGTCCTGGGTTGGAACGAACCTGAAGGCTGCTCCAAATGCCGTCCTTCCCTCAACTATTATCTCGGTATGATCTGGCATACAGAGTATGAAGACGAGCGCGTATCCAAATTCACCAACGAGCGTTATCATGCCAATATTCAGAAGGATGGTACGTATTCCGTTATCCCACGGATCTACGGCGGCGTAACTTCTCCGGCAGAGCTGATCAAAATCGCTACCATTGCA
Source organism: Paenibacillus tundrae (assembly GCF_030812775.1). Lineage (GTDB taxonomy): Bacteria > Bacillota > Bacilli > Paenibacillales > Paenibacillaceae > Paenibacillus > Paenibacillus tundrae_A. The sequence continues at coordinate 57,387 of NZ_JAUSTI010000018.1, read as the reverse complement.
GAGAAATACGATGTACCGATGGTGAAATTCACAGGCGGGCAACGACTGGATCTCCTCGGTGTACAGAAGGAAAATCTTCCAAAAATCTGGGAAGAGCTTGATATGCCGTCCGGATTCGGTTATGGCAAGGCACTCCGTACCGTCAAAACTTGCGTAGGTAACACCTTCTGCCGCTTCGGTACCCAAGACTCCATTGAAATGGGAATTCGACTCGAGAAAAAACTCGACAAGATGGTCGCTCCAGCCAAAGTAAAACTTGCTGTGTCTGGTTGCCCACGGAACTGCGCAGAAGCAACCATTAAGGATCTTGGTGTAGTGGCTATTGATGGGGCATGGGAACTGCATGTCGGCGGTAATGGCGGCGTTAAAGTCCGTGCTGCCGAGCTTCTCTGTACAGTGAAAACCGATGCTGAGGTCGAAGAGTGGACTTACGCTTACCTGCAATATTATAGAGAGAATGCACGTTGGAACGAGAGAACAGCGGCTTGGATTGAACGCGTAGGACTGGATCATGTAAAGACAGCGCTGGAAGATCGTGACGTACGTCTGGCACTGGTTGAGCGGCTTGAAGCAACGCTTGGTCGCACCGTTGATCCTTGGAAAGAAATCATTGAGGATGAGAATTTACGCAAAAACTTCACACCCCTGGCGAGCGCTCAAAATGCAGCCCACTAGAATAGGAGGAACAGCGATGAATAGATTGCACATTGGACACCTTGCAGATATTGAAGAAAAGGGTGCACGTACGTTTATGGTAGAGGATACGGAGATCGCGGTCTTCAAGCTCAGCGACGGTAGCCTGCATGCGGTAGAAAATCGCTGCCCTCATAAGGGTGGCAAGTTGTCCGAAGGCATGGTATGCGGGACGTCTGTTCATTGTCCGCTCCATGACTGGAAGATTGATCTTCGTAACGGCAAAGTACATGAACCGGATGACGGTTGTCTCAATACGTATAAAACGGAGATTGATGGAGCTAGTGGTGAAATTTATATTACTATCGCAGGTTAGATCGTCACTATTTGCGGTGGCCTGACAGCAAGGAGGAGTGCACTATGGATTTTGTTAAACCGGCAGAAGTACTGCAATCAATGGTGGAAGCAGGTGAGAATAAAGCCAGAATGAATCGGATGCAGATGCTGATTCGTGGTTTCTTGGCTGGAGCTATCCTCGCTTTTGCAACAACACTTGCTTATACCGCTGTATCTCAAACTTCCGTTGGTTTGGCAGGTGCACTGATTTTCCCAGCAGGATTCGTCATTATCATTCTTCTGGGACTGGAACTTGTGACAGGCAACTTCGCCATGATTCCATTAGCACTACTGAAACGACGAGTCACATGGATGAGCATGATGCGTAATTATTGCTGGGTTATTGTCGGTCATCTCTTAGGATGTTTATTCTACGCTGCTCTATACGGGCTGACTCTTACCAAAATGGGCACAGATCTGAGCAGTCCACTCATTCAAACGTTGATTCAGACAAGTGAAACCAAAACATTGGGGTATCAGCATTTAGGCACAGCAGGTATCGGTCTCGTTGTGATCAAAGCGATATTATGTAACTGGATGGTAACCCTCGGTGCAGTGATGGCTATGACCTCTACGTCCACCATTGGTAAAATCGTTGCGATGTGGCTGCCCATCACGATATTTTTCGCGCAGGGATTCGAGCACGCCGTAGTGAATATGTTCGTCATTCCGGCTGGTATGATGCTCGGCGCTAATGTAAGCATCGCAGATTGGTGGTTATGGAACCAGATTCCCGTGTTAGTCGGAAATCTTATTGGCGGAGCCATTTTCACAGGTTTAGGTCTGTATGCAGCACATACGTGGGGGACTTCCTCCCACTCTTCTTCCAAGCTGGCAACCATTCAGGGCGGACGTTCAGGCTTAACAGGTACAGATTCAGCACAGAAGGTGGGGACACGGTCATGAGTACATCATTCGTCAGTATTATTGGTGCTGGCCCTGGTGATCCTGAACTGATCACGGTAAAAGCCTTGAAACGAATTCAAACGGCAGATGTTATTCTCTATGATCGTCTCGTTAATGACCAACTGCTTGCCGAGGCTCGTGAAGATGCACTGCGCATTTATTGCGGCAAAGCCCCTGGGCTGCACTCGATGAGTCAAGAGATGATTGGACGTATGCTCGTCACCCATGCAACCGAAGGAAAACGAGTTGTTCGCCTCAAAGGCGGTGATCCATTCATCTTCGGACGCGGCGGTGAAGAGGCACTTGTACTGGCACAGGCCGGCATTGCCTTTGAAGTCATTCCGGGCATCACTTCTGCAGTCGGCACATCCGCATCCACCTTGATTCCACTGACCCACCGCGGGCTGGCTTCATCCTTCGCCTGTGTCACCGGAACCGGCAGTGATGGTAACGTATCATCCGTTCGCTGGGATCTACTAGCTCACAGCGTGGATACGCTGGTCATTTACATGGGAATTAGCCAGTTATCTGATATTCAACGGGAGCTATTGCATCATGGCAAACACAGGTCCACGCCAGCCGCACTTGTAGAGCGGGGTACTACCTCGCAGGAAAGAATCATTACGGGCACACTCGCTGAACTGCAATCACTTTCAGTTTCTGAAGATGTAAGTAATCCGGCTCTTATTATCATCGGAGAGGCTGTACGTGTGCGCGAACAATTGATACAACTGCAACGCGCAACCAACGCTTCTATGACTGGATAGCCATCCTCCTTCTTATCTCAATCTAACAGCATACGTTCGTGAATCGTCCGACCCTTCTGCCCTGGTTCAATCAGCAGACGGGTCGGTTTGATGTTGATCAACGCCGTTAACTGTTCACCCATATAATGTGCAGAATATTTAAACCCAATCTCCGCCCAGTGCATAATGACACCAACTGTTGCCGATACGAGGTAACTTAGCATAATGTCATAATTAATGACGTGCTCGCTATCTTCGGTGACAAGAACAAAATCCTGCGTTAAGTAGGTACGAAACATATTACATAGCCTGGAACTCATATCACTGTGCATCGTGATTAAAGCACGGAAGATGTCCTGATGTGCTTCTATATAATTAAAAACCGGCATTGTCGATGGCAGCAATGCGGTCATATCCACTTCTGTTAAATGCGCATATGGTTCTGCATACGCTTGTCCCACGCCTTGCATGAAATCTTCCAAAATAAATTCAAGTAACTCCGGCTTGCCTGGAAAATGCAAATAGAACGTACCTCGGTTGTAGTCCGCCCGCTCCGTAATGTCCCGAATCGTTACAGCGTCCGCTCCCTTTTCCAATATTAAAGAAACCGTCGCAGCGATGATAGCATCCTGCGTTCTTCGTGCTCTGCGATCCTGAGGATGTTCAATAATCAACATTCCCGCCTCCTTTGTCCATTATTGTAGCCTAAATGAACACCGCTTACATCTGTGTTCGATAGCTGACATTTGCGTTGTCAATGACGATTGTCACATTCTTATGTATATCTTAACATTAAGACAGGAAGTATAGACGACAGGCTGAATCATTTTTTAAGGAATGATTGCCTGAATCACATTACCTGAAGGAGAGGAATAAATCATGAGTACATCTTATACACATACAGCCGTAATTACTGGTGCAGCCGGAGGAATTGGTAAAGAATTAGCACGCCGCCTTGCTGAGCGCAAAATCAATCTGGTACTGGTCGATTTGAATCAAGAAGCGATTGAGCAGACCATTGCAGATCTTAATCTAGACCAAGAGCATGTCATTGCGGTAAAAGCCAACGTATCTCAAGAAGAAGACGTTAAAAACTATGTGCAAAAAGCACTTGATGCCTTTGGAAGAATTGATTACTTCGCGAATAATGCAGGTATTGAAGGACCAACTGGCTCCATTGATGAACTGAGTGTTGAAGCACTCGACCTCGTATACAATGTCAATGTACGTGGTGTATTCCTAGGTTTGCAAAATGTCATTCCTGTGATGAAAAAACAAAAATCCGGAGCGATTCTGAACACATCTTCCCTTGCAGGCTTAATGGGCGCTCCAGGGATGTCTCCATATATTATGTCTAAACATGCTGTAGTGGGTCTTACCCGTACTGCTGCGAATGAACTGGCATCTTCCAATATCCGAGTTAACGCCGTATTGCCAGGCACAATCAACACACGTATGATGCGTCAGATTGAAGCAAACTCTGGCAATGTGGATGACTATCAATCAGCAACAGTTTCTACCATTCCAATGGGTCGCTACGGCGAAGCGGCAGAAGTCGCTGCTGTAATGAACTTCCTTTTGTCCGAAGAAGCCTCTTATGTAACAGGTTCCCTCTACACTGTGGACGGCGGCATGGTTGGTCAATAAACCATATACAGTCTGATCAATGAAATAGATAGATACGTTGAAAGACCTGCTTCGAGATATGCTTATTGCATTCTCGTTGCAGGTCTTTCAACTGTTACCATACTTCACAACTTAATCAATGTACCCTGCGTGGCCCTTGTCCATCAGGTAATCCATTTCAGCATCCAGGATGTTCTCCACGGTCAGCTCGTCCAGCTTCACGTCTTTGCGGCTCACAATGTAATCGGCCAGATCATCGCCATCGATATCTACATCACCTTTGGCATTCTCATGTGCCTTATTGATGTAAGCTTGCTCATGCTTCAGAACAAGCGCAATGTTCGCTTGACTCGCTTTTGTTTTATCTGCAATATATTGCATCATTTCTTGTTCATTAATTGCATTCGTCTCAGTCAATTCAGTCAGCTCCTTGATTCATACATGCTGTTGTTATTGTAGCATAGGTTAACCCGTTACTGGCACATCTTATGCTTGGTGGTAATCTCTTTTTCAAGAGCACTACGATGACAGCACAACCTTCCGCTCGCTGTTACCTCAGATTTCTTTCATTCCACTAATCATCTAGGTTAGTCGTACGTAGAACGTTGCGCCTTCTCCAACCACACTTCGGGCATATATCTGCCCTTTATGTTGATCCACAATAGAACGGGCAATCGCAAGTCCAAGACCATGTCCACCATGTTGACGAGCACGCGAGGCATCCATTCGATAGAAACGATCGAAGATTCGTTCCAGATGCTCAGGGGCAATACCCTCTCCAGTGTTAGACACCGCAAGCACTACTTCGTTATTCTGCTTCTTCAACGTGACATTCACTGCACCCTTGGATTTAGCGTATTTCACGGCATTGTCCAGTAGGATCAGAATGACCTGCTTGATCTGTTCATTGTTGCCATGAACCATAAGCTCTGGCTCTATGCTGTAGTCGAGTGAGATATTTTTCTCAAATATCATTGCTTCCATCGTCAAAATAATCGTCTCAACTGCCTCACTCATATTGAATTTGGCATGAATCATCGTAGACCTGGAATCATCAATCTCGGTCAGATACAGCAGACTACTCGTCAGTTTGGACATCCGCTCTGTCTCCGACTTAATGTAATGTAGCCATTTGGACTGATGTTCAATGGTATCCTCGCTATTGGCAAGCAACACATCGGCATTGGTATTAATGATTGCAAGTGGTGTTTTCAGCTCGTGTGATGCATCGGCAATGAATTGCTTCTGCTTCTCGAACGCCTCACGTACAGGTCTAATCGAACGATTGGCGAAGTAGCGACTTAGGAAATAAATGACGATCAGCATCACGAGCCCCACAACCGCAAACGTATAGATCAGGTTCGTAAGAATGCTCTGTTGTGCCGTTACATCAATGAACACGATCATATATCCATTGCTGCTTGAATCAACTACATAGGCCCACTCGGTGCTATCCAGCGCAAATTGTCCGGTCTGACGATTACCCCCGCTCAGCTTATCCTGATCGATCTTTCCCAGAGCCTCTTCATAAAAGGTAGCATCCATGTCAAAGCGAGAATGTGTATTAGTAATCTTCCAATCACGATCTGTCTGGATCATAAATGATACGGAACGTGCGGGCGGAGAGTTAGGATCTTCTCCCATCGCCCCTCCATTCTCTCCAAGTCCGCCCACTGGCGGTGACCCTATGCCTGACGCACCCGAAGCACCCGACGTACCTGAGGTGCCTGACCCTGACACACCGGAGAACCCATCTTCATTACGCGGCATTTTGGAAGAATTATATGGACCGTGATAGAAATCAGATACCTTATACAGCTCCATATTGGTCTCGCGCTGCACATTCTGATAGGTAATTGTATAAATCGTTGCGAAGGCGACCAGCATCATAATCGAGATGGATACCAGATTCACAATGAGAAACCGATTTCTGAGCTTCTTGAACATCAGGCTGTCACCTCAAGTACATAACCCACACCCCGAATGGTATTAATGCGGACAGCGGAATTCAGGAAGGTTAATTTTTTGCGCAAAAACGAGATGTACACCTCCACATTGTTATACTCCACTTCCGAATCGAATCCCCACAGCTTCTCAATGATCTGCTCCTTGGAGGTGATCGCGGATTTACGTGTGATTAGTAGCTCCAGCAGTTCGTTTTCCTTCAGATTAAGCTTCATTTCTTTGCCTTCCACCAAAAGCTTCAGTTGCACGGTATTCAGCTCAATATCTCCGAATTTGAGAGCATCCTCAGGAACAACCTCACCTTTACGTCGCAGTGCTGCCCGAATCCGAGCTAGAAGCTCTTCTGTAGCAAATGGCTTCGCAATATAGTCGTCGGCTCCATAGTCGAGCCCGGTGACTTTATCGTCAATCTCTCCCTTGGCAGTCAGTAAAATCACCGGTGTATGGTTACCTTCACTGCGCAATGTCTTAAGTACCGTAATTCCATCCATCTCCGGCATCATAATGTCGAGCAGCAGTAAATCGTAAATGCCGCTGAGTGCATAATCAAGTCCCGATCTTCCGTCATGCACCATATCTACGGAGTAATTATTTTTCTTCAATATCTGTGATACGGCTTCTGCCAAATGAATCTCATCTTCCGCAATTAGTATTCTCATCTGTATTCATCCCTCTATATGGATTGGTTGTAGACATGTTCATCTATTATACCAATGATTATATCTGCGGAACCTTGAACCAATCTTAATGTATGTTTTGGCTGAGCACTATTATAGGAAGGTAAAAAAAGATTAACAGAATGTAAAATCATTTAAGATTCATTCAAGGTTAAAGCTCTAAGATACAGACATGACAGCAAGACAAAATGTACCACAACATACAACGACACAAGGAAAGGAATGATGTGATATGGCTATTGAGGTGTTCAACCGATATGAGAGCAAATATCTGCTGACAGATGAGCAGTATGAACATTTTTACAGCGACCTGCTGAAATATATGGAGCTAGATGCGTATAACAAAAAACACGAGTTTTACTCGATTAGTAATCTTTACTTCGATACTCCGCAAGATTCACTGATTCGTGCAAGTCTCTCCAAACCGAAATACAAAGAGAAGCTGCGGCTAAGAGCATACGGTGTACCTGAGGATAAAGCCAAAGTGTACTTAGAGATCAAAAAGAAAGTATTCGGCCTGGTCAACAAGCGGAGAACAGCCCTGAAGCTGGATGAAGCCTACGAGTTCGTTCGTACTGGGCAGGCGCCGGAACTCGCTGATTACATGAACAAACAGGTCGTTGAAGAGATCAAATACTTCCTCCGGCTGTATGATCTTGAACCGAAAGTGTATCTAGCGTATGAACGCAAAGCGTTGTTTGACAAAAACAGCCGCGATCTCCGCATTACCTTTGATACCAACATTCGCAGCCGCAGATACGATCTGAAGCTGGAACAGGGAGATTACGGCGAGCCGCTCGTGAAGGACGGTCGATGGCTCATGGAAGTGAAGGCCGAGAAAACCGTTCCGATCTGGCTGTCTCAATTGTTATGCGAGCACGGACTCTACCGTACTGGATTCTCCAAATACGGCAACGAATACAGACATCTGGTGAGAACAACGAACCTGAACTACCAGACAGAACGTGTCCTCGTACCAGGTACAGACTTCGAACCAGCCAGCAATGGAACAAGAACAATCAATTAGAGAAAGAGAGCGTGTCCTATATGCTTGATTCACTATTCAGCTCCGCATTAGACGATGCAACACTAACTTTTAGCAGCTCCGTTATTACCATCGGACTTGCCATCATTCTGGGACTCATCATTAGTCTCACCTACATGAAGACCAATCAGAGCACCTACTCCCAGAGTTTCACCTTAACCATGGTTGTTCTGCCCGTCATTGTCGCCATCATCATCCTGCTCATTGGCAGTAACATTGCCCGAGCGTTCAGCTTGGCAGGTGCCTTCTCCATTATCCGATTCCGGAGTGCGCCTGGTGACCCGAAAGATATCGCATACGTATTGTTCACGATGGCATCTGGTCTAGCGTGCGGAGTTGGGGCTTTTGGATACGCGGTTCTGTTCACAGTTGTCCTGTGTGTATTGATGTTTGTCCTGAGTCGCTTCAACTTCGGCGGTAAGAAGAGCCAGCAGAAAACACTGAAAGTAACTATTCCTGAAAATCTAAGCTATGAAGAAGCACTGAACGAAGTGTTCCATACATTCAACGTACCCTTTGATCTCAAAAAAATCAGAACGACCGAACTGGGTAGTCTGTACGAGTTGGTATACAGCGTAACTATCCACGAAAGTGTTAGCCAGAAGGAATTCCTCGACGCGATCCGTACACGGAACGGCAACCTGGATATCTCCTTAACGATGAGCCCAACCACCGACTATTAAAGAGCCGCTTATGCTTACAAAGGATGTCTTATTAATTTAAATTTGAAAGGATCGATACAATATGAAGAAGAAAGTGATAGCCGGTAGCAAACTGTGGTCTATAGCGATGATTACTGCTCTGGTGACAGCATGCAGCGCCCCAGCAGCAACGAATACAACAGCCAATGCGGCAACAACAACGACAGGAACCACCAAAACCGTTTCCGTAAGTGAACAAACTTCGGTCAAATTCGCCGACCTCGTCTCTCTCGATGCAGATGATACCAATGTGAGCTGGACGGAAGCGGACTCCACGATTATCAAACTGAACGGGACAACCGCAGCAGTGACTGGATCGGGAGCCAAAGCAGCAAATGGTACGGTAACGATCTCGGAAGCCGGTACTTACGTACTTAGCGGCGAACTGACGGATGGGCAGATTGTCGTCAACGTTGCGGATAAAGGTGTTGTACACATCGTATTAAACGGGGCAAAGATTTACGATAACGATAGTGCAGGGATCTACATTCAGAAGGCTGGCAAAGCCGTCATTACCCTTGAAAAAGGAACTAAAAATGAAGTTTCGGATGGCAAAACCTACGTATACGCCGATGATACGACGGACGAGCCAGATGCAGCGATCTTCAGCAAAGCAGATCTAACGTTTAACGGCACAGGGCAATTAACAGTCACAGGTAACTACAATGAGGGCATTACAAGTAAGGATGATCTGAAAATTATCAGCGGCACGATCAATGTTAAGGCTGCCGATGACGGTATTAAAGGTAAAGACATGGTTGCGATTCAGGCAGGCACACTCACAATCGATGCAGAAGGAGATGGAATTAAATCCACCAACGATACCGATCCCTCTAAAGGCTTTGTTGCCATTGCAGATGGTACCTTCAACATTGAAAGTGGTAGCGACGGTATTCAGGCTGAGACTGCCCTTGATACGGATGGCGGCACATACCATATCGTCACTGCTGGTGGAAGTGCAAATGCACCAGCAAAAGTAGAGGAAAGACCGTTTGGCGATGAGGGCGGTGGATTTGGTGGAGGCACACCTCCAACAGACATGGGGACACCACCTACCGATATGGGTACACCGCCGGATGGCGAGCGTCCTGCCGATATGCCGGATAATGCTGGCGGGAATGCCGCAGCAGGCACCAACAACGCAGCTTCATCCAGCTCTGCCAATACAGCAACGACGGAAACCAATGCCGATGCAGACACAGCCACCACGACAACGGAAGAGGAATCCATCAGCGCCAAAGCACTCAAAGCAGGTACTGATCTGACGGTTAACGGTGGTACGTATACGATTGATTCCATGGATGACTCTCTGCACAGCAATAGTAATGTCACAGTAAATGGCGGAACATTCAGCTTGAAGTCTGGCGATGACGGAATCCATGCAGATCAGGCACTTACCATTAATGGTGGAGAGATCACGATTGCGAATAGTTATGAAGGACTTGAAGGTGCAATCATTACACTGAATGATGGAAATGTAGATGTCACAGCATCCGATGATGGCGTTAATGCAGCTGGTGGTGAAGAAACTACAACTACAGCAACTACTGAAGCGAATCAAAACACAGATACAGCTGATACAACATCAAATACCGATCAGACTGGCACGAATGCAACACAACAAAACGGTGGACCTGGTGGTATACCGGGTGAATCATCTGGCAACAACGAATTGCATATTAACGGCGGATCACTCACCGTAAATGCAGGTGGTGACGGGCTCGATGCAAACGGTTCGATCTATATGACAGGTGGTACCGTAATCGTCAATGGTCCAACAGACAATGGCAATGGAGCACTTGACTATGATGGCTCATTTGAGATGAGCGGTGGATATCTGATCGCAGCTGGAAGCTCAGGTATGGTACAAGGTACGTCCGATGCGTCCACTCAAAATGCAATTGTCATGACATTCCCTTCCACTCAACAAGCAGGAACACTCGTACATGTCGAAGACAGTGAAGGCAACAGCATTCTAACGTTTGCTCCAGCGAAAGATTACCAATCTGTAGTCGTTAGCTTTCCTGACCTGAAGGCAGACGGATCTTATGTCATCTACTCTGGCGGAACTTCTACAGGCACAGCCGTGGATGGACTGTATACAGACGGCACCTATAGTGGCGGAACAAAAATTGTTGCATTCCAATCAACAAGCAATGTAACTTGGGTTAATGAATCAGGTGTTACTACAGCTCGATCCGGCATGGGCGGTTTTGGCGGAGGTAATGGTCAAGGTGGTTTCGGAGGTGGAAGAGGCCGCGGACAATCCGGCACTACTTCTGGTAGCACAAGTACAACCGATTCAGCAAAATAAAAAAACGAGTTAGCTCAAATTTGAATCTGTGCAATAACTAGAACAACAATGAATCTGTTGCAAGTTAAACGAAAGGCTCTGAATCCACTCAAAAAGTGTATTCGGAGCCTTTGTTTTGTTCATTCATACCTATTAACATATGACCACTCGTACCTTGCAGAGATGCATCCATCCTACTGCCTTAGAACACATAGACGTACACCTTCGTACGTAGTGCATCCGGGCAAGTGATCGTGCGAAGCGGCACCTTGCCTGGCAATGCAAAACAGACACTAATCACTCTCGCACCTGGCGGCAATTCACGTGTGAACTTGTCCAGCAGTCGCTCCATCGCTCCGGGAAACAAATAACAGATGACACAATCAGCATGTTCATACGAGCTATTATAGATATTGCCCCGGATGAACCGCAGCCTACCCTTCATGGATTGCTTCTGACCCTTGGCCTCCCGGAAGCACACACTCAGATAAGCTATTCCTTGAGACACCCACAGAGGTAGCAGAGAATTTTCAATACCTGTAAGTCGTTTACCCGGACAATACCGCACCACATCCATGCCGAGTGTGCCCCATCCAGAGCCTGACTCGATTACATCGCCATAACCTGGAATGCGATTCACTTCCTCAATGACAACGCGTCTGACCAATCGGGACGTGGGCATCGGGGAAATGCCATTTCTCCAGCTAACAAGTACGATCGACAGGACAGCAATTAAGGTAATCATGGCGAGCAGCCATGGAATGAATGGAATTATGGACATATAATCTCATCCTTTGGGAATTGAAGATGTTGATCATCAATAGCGCTACTTCCCAATCCATCAGGATTACGGAAGCATCCTACTTCGTACAATCCGGTACATGAGACTTCATGTACACCCCTTTTTTATACACGGATTTAATCGTAAAATGAGTACCTAGCTTCCGGTTCGTCCGGTAGATTAAGGAGTTAATTTCATCGATTCCCACCGGCTCACTTTCCAATATGCTGCGTTCAGGCCATACCTGACTGACAATCTGCTCCCGCGTCACAAAATGGTCTAGCTGACTATAAAGTAATTTGAATAGCTGGAATTCCTTCTTCGATAGCGGAATCTCCACTTCACCAACCTGTACGGTCTGCATATGATCGTGCACTTTAATTCCTTCACCGAGCAGATCAGAAAGGCGATATTCTCTCGTCTCCTCCAAGTCGTTCTCGATCCGAAGCTGAATCAGTCCATTCACTAGCGTCAGGTTGTCCCCTTCTGCAAAAGGATATCTCTCATATGGAACAAGGCGTTGCCCGTTCAACTCTGTTCCATTTTTACTATCCAGATCCTCGACCCACAGTTGAAACTGTGCATCATAATGAATACGGCAGTGCCGTTTAGAAATCATCTGATTGTACACGGACAGATCCAGTTCACTACCGCCTGTGTAACGCCCTACCGTTATAGAGCGCCCTTGCCGTACATAAGCAAAGGAACCGTCACTTTCCTGTCCAGGTGTACGAATGACGATTTTTGCCGTCTCCCGCATGTTATTCCCCCACCTTCAAAATTCACTCTCTCTACTCACTAGGCTTAATTAAATTAAAAAGATGTACACTTGCCACTCCGATGACAGAATAACCTTCCGATCGCTGTTATCCCCAGATTTTTTTGAATCCCTTTTCTCAAAGGGAAAATCCGGAGATAGCGTATGCTTCCGATGTAGCTTTCTTGCAGAAAGCTTTCAGGCGAACGCTTCGCTTCTTCAGTTTGTTTCTGTCCTCTCCATTCCACTGTAAATGCTGAGCGAACATATATGTTCGTTCAAATAATAATGATAACTTCATCAGATTTGTTCCATTGTTTGCATTCATGACAATTTATATAGTGTATACATGGCGTCGTTCTATGCTTTTCTCTACTATACCAGACGTTGTGCTTTTTTTCTCATGATAGACAGTCACTAGCTTACCAACAAGAGAGGTACCTAAATATGAACAAAAAGAACATTTGCATATATGTGCTGCTTGCTTTTGCCCTATCCATCACACTTACAGTTCTGTCCCATATGAACGGTGAACGCGGAGAGTCCTTGAATGGCAAGCAAGCAACGATGGAAACGTCATGGATACATACGAGCATCCAGCCCTAAATACCAGCAACATACTCATGAATAAACTTACTTTATTATAACGCGTTCACTCCAATAAACGTTTCACGATTGTCATCTCTACGATTACTCATAACAGACAATAAGCCCCTCAGTCTGCTAGGCAGATCAAGGAGCTTATTGTTGTGTTTATTAGTCGTTAGACCTCATCGTTATGTTGTTCCTTATCGGATTCGGCAGATGAATTCTGTTCATTTGGCTTATTCTCTTGAGCGTGAGCTTCCTCCATCTTGCTCGATACCTTTTGATACAGATAAGAGATACCCAGAAGCAAGATACCAAAGCTGAAATACGCGATAATCTTACTGCCTGCGGTCAGCAAACTAACATCATAGAATACCATCTTACCCGTAGCCAGTAGGGTTAGACCTAGACCCAGACGGCGAATCATCACATATTTTCTACGGAATCCGTAAGCAATGTAGAGGATGGCAAGTATCAGGTAGATTAGGCTAAAGAGCAGCCCCACATCTCCCCATTGGAACTGAACCGTCATGAAAACGGTGATTACCCCTAATAGGTAGACCCCTGCAATGACAGGGTACCACTCAATACTTTTAAACTGTCCACGGATAGCTGTAATTAACAGATCTCTGCCAGCGAAGAATACCCCCACATTGAAGATGATCAGTACAATAAGCCCCACGATCTCGGCAGCGGTATGTTGCTGAACATCAGGTTGTAAGGCTGGCAAATTTAACGTTACTGCTAGCGCTATACAGTAACCCACAGCATGTAGAATGTTCGTGTAATAGCGTACAAATCGACCTTGTAATGGCTTCACTTTGCTCAGTCCATAAGCTAGCGCAATCGTCAGCGAGGCAAACAGAATGAATTTGTAGAACAGGTATAACGGGAAGCTGTCATCCACAGCTCTGCTATACAGCTCATTCGATTCATACAGAACATAGAACCATAGGTTCACGAGTGTAACGTATTGGAATCCTCTCAGGAAGCCACGCTCCACTGCATGGTAACGCAGCATTCCTGGAGCAGACAACGCTCCTTGATTAACAAATGAATAATACAGCGTAATCGCAAGTGTGCCAAGTGTGATACAAGAATATTTCAACATAAAGTGAGACTGCATTCCCATAATGAACATCACCAGCACATCAATATACATAAAGGTAACGATGCAGAGAAGCACTACACCCCATCCGGCACGTTCAACCGCTTTGAATCGCTTCAGATGACCAAGGGTGATGAGTAGAATTCCTTCGATCAACCAACCCAAGGACAACCATTCCGCTCCAAACTGGAACGGTATAATTAGAACCGCAAAGGTTAACGAAGTGATGTAAAACAAAAGTATCGTCTGTTTTTCCTGCACCATATGGCGACGAACGAATCGCGCCAGCCCGAAATAGACCAGACAGAATACTAGAGCCAGCAGTCCTTGTGCATCGTCCCAGCCCTCTGCCCTGAACAGCACATAGAGCATGAGACAGCTGATACTTGTATTCATAGCGAGCAAGGCGAAGTCCCACCAGGTTAGCTTCACCCGATGTTTGAACGGATACGCCAGCGTAATGCCCAGGTACAACGCAAATGTCACAATCGAATACAACATGCCCACAAGATTGCTCGGCGATAACCATAGCATAATGAGCATCGACGGTGTATTGAACAAGAAGCTGATATAGTGCACAATAGGCCAACGTTTACCGAACGAGATCAGTACGATAATGCCATTTAAGAGCAGTAAATAGATCATCGCCGCATAAACGGCGCGTCCTTCCAGCCCGAAGTATCCCATGTACGAAAATAACGGTAAATAACCTCCGACGAGTCCTAGCGTACAGATCGTTTTGGATCGATACCTCAGCGACAGGACGACAGAGACAGCCGATACCAGTACGGATAACCCTAGAGCCGTATACAGTCCAATGATATGCAGCAAGAAATAACTGTAGAAAATAGACCCAAACAAGATGGATATGCCTCCACCTAACAGTCCCATGGCAAACGTCTGCCGCTTACGACGGAACAACCACTCTCCCCCAGCGAGCATAAGCACACCTAATAAGAAAAAGGCAGCACCTTTCATCTGATCGCTGAACCAAGTGGAATAGGAGTACCGGAATGCTGCACCCACACCCAGAATAAGCAGTAAAATGGCCAACTTGTTGATCCAGCTTAAGCCAATCTTCATCTCCATTCGGTTTTGGCGAATGCGTTGCTTAATCGTCTCCTCACTCAGCTCTTCCTCAGCCATATGATCATATCCTTGATGCATTTGCTGACGTATCGCTTCTTCCCGCTCCCACAGCGTTTGCCGTTGTCGCTCTATTCGCTCTCTTACTTCTCCGGCTAGATATGCAATACGTTCCTTGATCTCATGCTCATCTTCTTGCAGCTCCTCCGCAGCTCGGTTATAGATGGAATTAAGATTCGCTTTGGTACGATGCTCGTGAGCCTCTAGCCGATCGTGATGTACAGCCGTCTTTCCTCGGAAATACGTCTCCATTTTCTCCTTCGATACACGGATCAGATTCAATTTCTCATCCAGCATCTGTTCAGACAGCGCCATCCGAAGGCGAACATTCTCTTCTTCCATCTGACGCGCCCGGATCTCCAACTGCTTCAGCTTGAGCTTATACGCCTCAGACTGCTCACGCAGTTGTTCGTTCTGTACAATCAGATCATCGGATTGGTAATCCTGAAGCAGTTCGCTATACTCCTTAACCAACTGCTTCTGTTGCTCTTGCACCTGATGAAGCCGATCCTTGAACTCCTTCATACCTTTCCTCCATTGGTCGATGTTGATTTGTTTCCCTATATTTTACTCTATTGTGATCTGAAAAAGATGTAAATGTTGCAATAACTCCGCTAATCCCTACCCCATCCTTTGTGACAAAATAAAAAAAGCCCAAGAAGCAATGAGCTTCTTCAGGCTTACGTTCCACACAATTTGTACTCGAATCCATTCTAGGATCGCAAGAAGAGTCTGATTCACCCTTTTATGCCGCATCTGTCGATTCTGTTGTATCGTCTGTGCTTGGCTCTATAATTTCGGTTGCATCTGGATCAAGCCAGCTGGCAATCATCGTACGTACATGTTGCAGATCTTCTTCCGATAGATCGTAATACCAGACACCGCCACGCATCGCACCCGTACCCTGTAGCATATAATTGCTGATCGTCGGAATGCTATCTTTCATGTACAATGACTCGGCAAATTTAACAATAAAATCAGAGTTCATATTGGTCGTAAAGTTTGATCCAGCAATTTTAATGACATCTGGAATCTTGGTTAGGTTTTTGACCTCAAGCGCACGGTTCATGAATGCACTCAGGAAAATCCGGTGACGCATCGTCCGGTTAAAATCGGAGTCTTCACGGTATCGCACATATCCCAGCGCTTCCTCTCCGTTATAGATCGGTTTGTTCGCTTCGACGAACAGCTTTTCGTGCGTCTTTAGCTTGTTTTCAATATTTTTCTTAATTGGCAGCTCTACTCCGCCTACCGCATCTACGATATCTTTCAGACCATTGAAGTTAATGGCCGCATAGAAGTCTACTTTGTTCTCCAGCAGCTTCTCCACGGTATCCATAGCCATCTTAGCCTCACCATGAGCATACGCTGAATTAATTTTCGATTTTACATCCCGACCTACAATTTCTGTATAGGAGTCACGCGGAATGGACAGTAACAGTACTTTATTATCTTCTGGGCGAACGACGGAGTAGATGATCGTATCTGAACGACTTGGTTCGTTGTCACGTTGATCGATCCCGAGCAGCAACAGCGAGAATGGATCTGTATGTTCCACAACGGGTGCGTCTTCATTACCCGCTGGTTTGAAGGAATCATCCAGTGTTTCCTTCACCGTATCTGAGGCAAACATGTTGAATGCTAGTATGACCAGTTGCTTTTGATAAATGAATCCAAGCCCTCCTAACAAAACAAGCACACTCAATGTAATGATTAGGGGCTTCTTCCATCTCTTCTTCGGTTTCTTCGGCTTCCGTCTGGTTAAGTGAGCTGCACTGTTTTCCATGATTTCTCCTTTAACTCTATAAGAGCGGTTTCTAAGAATCATTTAACTATATTAATAACATCATTTCAATAGATTAGGTTATAATCGCCATGATAAGATATGGCACAGAAAGGAGCGATACATGATGGAATTTCGACATTTAGGCAACAGCGGTCTACGCGTATCCGCACTCGGTCTGGGCACCAACGCATTCGGCAAACGTGCCGACGAACCGACATCTACCCGTATTATTCATGCCGCACTGGATCAAGGGATTAACTTCATCGATACCGCTAACATCTATGCTGGCACGGAATCCGAACGAATTATTGGACAAGCCCTTGCAGGTAAACGGGAAAACGCTGTGCTTGCTACCAAGGCCGGACTACCCCGGCACGATGGTCCTCATGGGCGGGGTTCCTCCCGCTATCATTTGCAACAAGAGCTGGAGCATAGTCTCCGTCGTCTGCGGACGGACTATATTGATCTGTACCAGATCCATACTTTCGATCCGCACACACCGCTGGATGAAACGTTGCGCACGCTGGATGACATGGTATCCTCCGGTAAAGTCCGATACATCGGAGCGTCCAACTATGCCGCATAGGAGCTGATGAAAGCTCTCGGCACGAGCGAGTTGAAGGGTTATGTTCGTTATATTTCTACGCAAACGAGCTACTCTCTCGCTGACCGTACACCTGAGCTAGAATTGGTACCGCTGTGCTTGGATCAAGGTGTCGGCATTATCCCATATTTCCCGCTGGCTGGCGGTATCTTAACTGGCAAGTACAATGGAGAACAAGCTGTACCATCCGGCTCTAGGGCAGACACCGATCCATCTTTCAATCGTTTTCTGCTGGAGCACAATATTCATTTAGGACGACAAGTTAGCGAGAAAGCGGCGGAACATGGTTGCTCCCCAAGTGTATTATCCCTCGCTTGGCTACTGGCACGTCCGGCAGTTTCAACGGTGATCGTTGGAGCCACACGTACAGAACAACTGGAGCACAATCTCCAGAGCCTTGATCTCAAACTGACATCCGACATGATGGCTGAACTGGATCAGCTTAGTGATTCGTTCCGTCATAGGGAGCCTTTTGCAACCTACCGGCTGAGTGAATAATCATGAACACTAAACTTACATCCGTTCATAGTTCATCATAAAACAAAATAAATAACCTCCCGGCTGCAAGGTCAGGGAGGTTTTCAATGGTTGAGTATCATTTTATGTAGAATAATCTTCTGCTCTCACTACAACATGTAGTTTAATAATGTACAAAAAAATCCAATACGTCCGTTATTCGGATTTATTATTAATAAACTCACGTAAAATATCCATGTACTCTTCCTTACGATCACTTACCAGATCAAAAAACGCCTTGTCTGCAGCCTCTACAACCTGAATTCCCTGATTAGCAAGAGCTGTGCCCTCTGGCGTTGTAGAAATGATATTTGCTCTTGTATCCGTCTTATGACGAGTACGTTGAATCAGCCCTCTCTTTTCAAGCGCACGAAGAACTTGAGATGTTACATTAACATCGACATTCGTAAATTGAGAAATTTGAACCTGAGTAACACCATTACCCTCTTCATCGCGTTCATTCAACCATAAGCATCCATGTAGAAGCACAAATTGTGGGTGTGTTAACCCAAGCGGCTCAAGAACCCTTCTCATTTCTTTACTCCACATGGTCGTAACCTGCCATAACAGGTGTCCTGGACTTTCATTTGCATGTTTAAACTGTGAACTCATCTCAATTCCTCCATCACCGATGCCTTAGAATTCTACTTCATTACATATACTAGAGAATATTACAGATTAATGGTCGTCACATGAACCCCCTTACCAAGGCTATATCATGGGTTTGGACAACCATTATATCTAGGCATTGCAGGTTAATTATTCTTATAACGATTTTGCCATCTGATCCGTTGCAACTTTTGTATCTTTTTTCATGGCCGTTTAACGCGAAGGGATAAATTGCTTCACCCATTGTCCGAACCCTTGCGGATTGCGACTCTGGATCAAGATCGTTCCTTCTCCCCTGAACCGGCACACCAACCCTTCTCCACTAGTCACACTGGATAGCCAGCCCTGTGATGCTTTCTCAATGCGATAATTCATATAATGAGGCCATGCAACGAGATGTGCATTATCCACGATGACCTCTTCGCCCGCAGCCAGATGAATGGCATGGATTGCACCATACGAAGATAGAAATACGGTTCCCCGACCACTGATCTCAATAATGAAGAACCCTTCTCCAGAAAAGAGACCTTTTTTGAGATTCTGCATTTTGCTATTCACCTGAATACCTTCAGTACCCGCGAGGAATCCATCCTTCTGCACATAGAGGGAGTATGAACCGTCTAACTCAACGACTTGCACATCGCCCATGCTTGAAGGAGACAATAGAACCTCTCCTGATCCTCCAGTTGCCGTCAGTTCTTGAAAGAAAAACTTCTCCCCACTAATCATGCGTCCAAACCCTGCGAACATGCCACCTTCTGCAGAACCTCTCAGCTCAATCGTAGGAGTCATAGATACCATCGCTCCACTCTCAGCCTTGAACCGTTCTCCGCGTTCTAGATTAACTTTGAGCATAGCAAACGCACCTTGATGCAGAATCTCATAATTCATTGCTTCATCAGCTCCTTGTGGTCTTCAGAACCAAAATCATTCAACCCATTGTCCTCCAACATCAACGCTTTATCACCATATTCCCTTACGATATGCTGATCGCCCCAATTGCAAAGTGCATTGAGTATCGGTTCCAAACTCCGACCATATTCGCTTAATTCGTACTCCACTTTCGGTGGAACCTGATTGTAGACGATTCGATTCACAATGCCATCATCCTCAAGCTCTCTCAATTGCTGTGTCAGCATCTTTTGCGTTATAGCAGGCATAATGCGCTTAAGATCACTGGTACGTTTCTTCCCGTGGGTCAGATGGCATAAAATCACACATTTCCATTTACCACCGATGACCTCAAGGGTTGCTTCAACAGAAATATTGTACTTCTTCCTCTCCATGGTATGTCTCCTCCCTGGCGAATTTTATGAACGGTATAGGCACCAAAAAGTACGTATGGTACTAAAAAGTACGTACTATTCATTTGATATGGAATATCTCATAATAGCATTTGCCAGTACGTAAATCCACATTCCAGGGAGTTGAGCTATATATGTTACAAAGTTCTACTAAACGAAGTACACTCGCGCTGCTGGCACTCGCAATCAGTGCATTTGCCATCGGCACCACTGAATTTATCAGCGTAGGTCTGTTGCCGCTTATTGCAGATGATCTAGGCATATCTGTAACCACAGCGGGATTAACCGTTACCTTATATGCACTTGGCGTGACGTTTGGAGCACCTATCCTAACCTCTCTAACGTCTACCGTCTCACGCAAAACGTTGTTACTTGCAATCATGCTTGTTTTTATCGCAGGCAACACGCTTGCGGCCTTATCTAGCGGGGTTACGCTGCTGCTCATTGCTAGAATCATCACAGCCCTATCCCATGGTGTATTCATGTCGATTGGTTCAACGATTGCAGCGGATCTTGTACCTGCCAATCGTAGAGCCAGTGCAATCGCCATCATGTTCTCCGGGTTGACCGTTGCGACCGTAACCGGTGTACCGCTAGGTACGCTTATTGGTCAGCACTGGGGTTGGCGTGCAGCTTTTATTCTCATCGTGGTCATTGGGCTCATCGCGTTGATTGGTAACCTGCTGCTCGTGCCCTCCACACTGGAGCGCGGAACACGCACTGCCTTCCGGAACCAACTGAAACTTGTAACCAACGGAAGATTGCTGCTTGCTTTTGTTATTACAGCCGTCGGATATGGAGGGACATTTGTTGTCTTCACCTATCTGTCTCCACTATTACATGATATTAGCGGGTACGCGGAGCCAACCGTAGCACTCATTCTACTTGTGTACGGGATCGCCATTGCGATTGGTAATATTCTTGGAGGAAAAGCAGCCAACCGCAGTCCACTACAGGCTCTTTTCTACATGTTTATGATCCAAACCGTCATTCTGGGTATACTATATTTCACCGTTCCCTTCAAAACAGCAGCATTGGTTACGATCCTAGGGATGGGTATGCTTGCTTTTATGAATGTCCCGGGATTACAGATGCATGTGGTGTCACTCGCGGAGCGGTATGCACCGCAGGCAAAAGATGTAGCCTCAGCCTTTAACATCGCTGCCTTTAACGCTGGTATTGCAATCGGCGCCTATCTCGGTGGTGTAATCACGGATTCCATAGGCTTGATCCATACAACATGGGTAGGAGCACTCATGGTACTCACTGCGGTAATCTTAACCGCTTGGGCAAGATTGCTTGACCGTAAAGAAATGCATGTACCGGCACATAAGTAATTTCTCTCATTAAAGTCTACTAACGCTAGATACTCTTCAATTTAAAGAGCTTATCTTGAGTAGGGAACCGGTTTCAAAACAGTGTATAATTATATAATATACGTTGATTGCAATTTGATCTACTATGATTTGATTTTGTATCATGAATTAATAACAATTCTACAAGAAGTAACGAATTGTATACACATCAAGGAGGAATTTTCATGACAACAGCACAACACTTACAATCGACAACAACATTGCATAATGGCGTTCACATGCCTTGGTTTGGACTCGGCGTATTCAAAGTAGAAGAAGGAGCCGAGTTAATCGCAGCAGTTAAACATGCCATTAAACACGGGTATCGCAGTATTGATACGGCTGCTGTATATGGCAATGAAGCTGGCGTAGGACAAGCAATTGCTGAAGCATTGCAAGAGAACAATCTTAAGCGCGAAGACCTTTTCATCACGTCCAAAGTATGGAATGCTGACCTTGGATACGAAGAGACACTTGCCGCCTTCGATACAACGATGAATAAGCTAGGACTCGAGGTTTTGGATCTATATCTGGTTCACTGGCCAAAAGCAGGCAAATATAAAGCTGCATGGAAAGCCATCGAGGAACTCTACCAAGCAGGCCGGATTAGAGCGATCGGGGTAAGTAACTTCCAGATCCATCATCTGCAAGATCTCATGCAGGACGCTACGATCACTCCTATGGTGAATCAAGTAGAATATCATCCTCGTCTGACGCAGACGAAGCTGAAAGCCTTCTGTGAAGAACACAACATTCAACTTGAAGCATGGTCCCCGCTCATGCAAGGTCAGCTTTTGGATAACCCGGTGCTCTCAGAGATTGCATCAGCAAAAGGCAAGTCAATTGCACAGATCATTCTGCGTTGGGATCTTCAGAACGGTGTCGTTACTATTCCAAAATCCACTAAGGCGCATCGCATTGAAGAGAACGCTTCGATCTTTGATTTCGAGCTATCTTCTGAAGAGATGCAACGAATCAATGCGCTGAATGAAGATCAACGCGTTGGACCTGATCCAGATAACTTTGATTTCTAATCCGTTGAATTAAATATCGATCCAATAAGATCCACAAAGCCTCCACTCCTTTCGCTATGGCGGAAGGTATGGAGGCTTTTCGTGCGATAGCTTAAACATTTAGTGTAGTAGAGTAACTGATACGAGAGCAGCTATTCACTGGGCTTTTCAATCGGGGATGAAGCACGGAAAGGTTGCCAATTATCTTCACCCGACAAAATAAGAGGTATCGTGTATTCAGCCGCTTCCTGCTCCGTTAGGAGATCAGCCCATCGTACACGACCACCTGCCTGTGCTTTTCCTGGCCCTGAACTGTTATACTCTGCGAATACCACGGTGCTCTCTGCATCGGTTTTATTCCAGTTATGCCAGCCTTCCTGCTTCACATGGGCTCCAATCCAACAGTTGAGAAAGCATACTTTCGCGTAATTACGCCATGGCCGTCCAAGATACACCGATTCAGGAGGTGCGTTGCTGGTTAGATCACAGTCAATAAACACATAACCATACTTCACATCCTCAGGCGTGGAAGCCGCAGTAACATAGCCCTGCACTTCTCCCTGTACCTGATCTGCACCGGATACACGAACCTTAGAGAAGACCTCACAATCTTTAAATACCGCCGTCGCTGAGCCAAAAATAAAATCAACATCGCCCTCAATGTAACAGCCTTCATAGTATTGTCTTAACTTACGCCTCTCCGCTCCATCACGTGGCCCTCCAAAAAAGCTTCGATCTAACGGTTGCTCCGGGAGCGGCCCGGTGAAGATTGTATCCTGGTGCCCAATGAATCGGCAGTTCCGGAAGGCTGCTCGGTCTCCGTCAACATATATCGCCAGAGCCTGACCAACAAGCTTACCTGGCCCCGCCGAGTTTACAAACGAGAGCCCATCTGCGGTAAAGTCATCAGACCCAACAAACACGGTATAGGAATGAAATGTATGATACAGCTCGCCGTTCGGGAATGTCTTGAGGGCATGATCATCATACGTGATGATCGTCTGCTCGGGTCCCTCACCGATGAGGTGAACCTTAGACTTCTCAATATGCAGCTTCTCAACATACACTCCTGGTTTAATGCGAATCTCCAGCTTGGCTTCAGAATGATCAGGAATTGCGTCAATCGCAGCCTGAATGGTCGTGTAATCCCCACTTCCGTCGGTTGCCACGGTATAATATATAGTGCTCTGGCTCAGATATGTGGGTGGCAGCACACGTTTGGTCATGACAATCGCTCCATTTCCAGCGCGGCCAGTAGAAGCGGTGCTGTCCCCATGAAGGAATCACTTACGACCTGCTCACTCACGTAATAGCTGTACGATCCGTCTCGATCAAGACTAAGTCCTGCCCCATGACAAATGCTGTTCAGCTTCACCCCATCTGCCGTCTCTTCTACCAATCGAGATATCAGACCTTGCCAGCCTTTCTCAGCCGCTTGCTTGAACTGTGGCTCCAAATAACGCAAGCGAACACCCTTCGCAAGTGCGTACACAAACATACTTGAACCTGAAGCTTCCAGGTAGTTGCCTTTGCGGAACCCTTGATCTAACACTTGGAACCAGAGACCACTCTCCTGCTCCTGCACGCGTACCAATGCGTTACACATCCGCTCGAAGATACCGATGATGGTTCCCCGCTTCGGATGATGAATCGGGAAATGCTCTATACTATCCACGATCGCCATTGCATACCATCCCATCGCTCGACTCCAGAAGTGTGCGGAACACCCGGTTGTGGAGTCTGCCCATACCTGCTCCTTTGATTCATCCCATCCATGATAGAGCAGGCCTGTTCGCGGATCGCGGGTCTTACGCTCAACCAGCAAAATCTGGTGAGCAACCTCATCCCATAATTCGGGGCGATTGAACTTTTTCGCGTATTGTGCGAGAAAAGGGGAGGACATGTACAGTCCATCCAGCCACATCTGGAATGGATAGATTTTTTTGTGCCAGAAGCCTCCTTCCGATGTTCTTGGCTGTCCCGCCAGTTGTGCCGCGAGTAGATGCGCCGCTTCCTCATAACGCTGATCTTCAGCATCTTCCGTCAGTCTAAAAAGGTTCTTACCCTGATTAATCTGATCCAGGTTGTATTCTTCAAGCGAATACGTTGCGATCGAACCATCCTTTTGAATATATAGATCCATATGTCGCTTCATAAAATCAATATATTCGTCTTTGCCATACTGTTCACCCGTTTGCGCCATCGCCATAAGAGTCATGCCTTGAACATAAGCCCAGCGTTCAGAAGGAAATGCATGATAACCGTCATTGTCACATTGCTCTACAATCGTCTCTGCTATTCGTTCAGACCAGGATAACTGTGTCTGTATTGGCATACAATCAACCTCCTAGGATGTGATACGGTATTGTATATTGCAAACTCGATCCTCAAACGACCTGTTATATGTTATTGATGCTCAGGTCATCACTTCCGAGAAACTGCCGTTGAACTGCGGTGATTCAGCTGCGGTTGAATCACCACCGGATATTCCGTCTGCTCGCCGCGAATTAACGATACGATCAACTCTGCTGCCTGTGCCGCCAGTTCCTCCAGCGGCGGACCAATCGTGGTGAGCGCGACTTCGGCGTACTGCATATCCGGCAGATCATCATAACCGATTAATGAGATATCCTTAGGCACGTTATATCCAGCTTCGAGAAGCGCACGCAGCGCCCCCCGGGTCACCAGGTTGTTAAGCCCGATAAATGCTGTCGGTGATTCTGGCCCAAATGTATAATTTCGAATGGCAAAATATCCATCCTCCCACGATGAGTGCGCAGGCAAAACGTAGTGAGGCTCAAGCCCAAGACCTGTACGCTGCAACGCTTCTCGGTATCCTTCCAGCTTGATATTCTGGGAGTTCCCGATGAATCCGATCCGACTGTGTCCGAGGGATTGAAGGTGCTGTACTGCCTTGTAAATTCCTTCTTTACGATCAATCTTGATGTAAGGAGAATTCGGGGCTTCGTCCGTACCGAGTACAAAACAAGGCATGTTCAAGGTAGCGAACTTTTTCCAGAAGGCTTCCCGATCTTCAAGTGCGTAATCCCAGAGGATACAGCCGTCCACACGTAATTGACTGAATATATCCACCCCATCATCCGCTACAACGAGGATCATCTGGTAGCCCCGTTTCTTGAGTTCCGCATGTAAATTGCCTGATATGTTGGAGAACAATGGATTGCTCAGTTCATCAAGAACAAAGCCAATGATGTTGCTTCTGCCAGTGGAGAGCTGCTGAGCCATAATGTTTTTTCGATACTGGTGCTTCTCTGCCACCGCGAGCACTTTCTGTCTCGTCGCAGGTTTGATTCGAGGATCACCGTTGAGCGCCTTGGATACTGTGCTATAGCTCACCCCTGCCAGTTTGGCAATGTCCTTAATGGTTATCAAAAGAAATCAACACCTCTCATACCTTGGGAAACTTATTGCTGTGCAGCTTTGTACCGATCATACTGCGCCTGTCTGCCGGCAATAACTTGCTCAATGTTCATTTTCTTCAATGTCTCAATATAGCTATCGAACTGATCTAGACTTGTATCTCCACTAATAAATTTGAAGTTCATTTCTTCCACATATGTCGTAATATCCGGCATGGACATGCTCTCTACACTAGCTTCATCTGGCAGAGCATAGACAAATGGGAAGGGTTCACGAATATACGGCTCCATTTCCTTATCAAGCTTAGCATGCCACTCTGCTACAACGGAATCAGCAGAATCGGTGGATTGAATGTTCGGCAGATTGACCGGCCCAATCCCGAGCTTTTGAATATATTCGTTGTCTTTGCCTTTCTCTGTGAAGGTCTTCACACCATTCTCTTCGGTGTACGTGTCGTCCTTGATGCCCCATGTGTAATACGTCTGTGCTTCCTCACTAACTGCATAATCGAGGAAACGGAAGGCTAACTCTGGATTTTTGCTGTCCCGGGTAATCCCGAAAATACCACTCACTGGCGTACGTCCAACATAGAATTGGTCGCCATGAGGCCCTTTTAACGGTAGAATACCTTTGAAAATGGGCTCAGCCGGGTCGTAATCCTTGTACAGCGGACTGTAGACCATCGACATATACCAACTAAAATTAAACGTCGCACCCGTCAAATCCTGCGAGATCCGGGATGTAACCTGATCACTCGTTGTACTTGCATAATCTACACCGAGCAGACCTTCCTTATAAAGTCCGTTCAGATAGGTGAGATATTCCTTATAGGCAGGCTCATAATAACTGAAATGAACCTTACCTTGATCATCTGCATAGAATTGATTCGCCAGATCCAAACCAAATACCGGCCCAAATGCCATCGGAATAAACTTAGATTCCATCGACAATGGAATTTCATCCGCCTGGCCGTTACCATTCGGATCATCGGTCTTGAACTTGCGCAGCATCGCAGTGAATTCATCCAATGTTGTTGGCTCGCTTAAGCCGAGCTTCTTCAGCCAGCGCTGATTGATCATCATTACAGGCATATAGTTCTTGGTTAGCGTTTGCTGCGGGACATAATACATTTTACCATCTGGCGTTGTTAAACTGGCTTTGACCGAGGGGGATTGCTCATATATTTTTTTGAGATTCACCCCGTACTTATCGATCAACTCATTCAATGGAATAAACAATCCACTGTTGATGTATTTCATAAGCTGATCCTGATCAGGTAAATACACGATATCGGGTAAGCCAGTACCTGCTGCCAGCCTTGGATTGACTGCGTCCGCATAGTTCTGAGGTGGAATCAGATCCCAATCAACCTCAACCCCTGCATTGCTCTCAATTTTCTTCACGATGGCGGCAGTAGATAGATCTACGTTGGTCGTCCACGCATTCGTTCCAAGTATGGACAACTTCGCATCAGGCTGATCGGTCACCGGCCCTGATCCAGTGTAATTGAATGCTGGTTCTGAGCTTGTTGGGGCATTCCCTGCATCATTTCCTGTTCCAGCCCCGCCGCTACATCCTGCCAGACTGATCGCCAATATGGCTGCAATGATACTTTTTCTTCCTGCTCTTCTAATTCTCATCCGCTAATCCTCCTTGTTATGAACAACCTGGGTCGTACGGTGATCAAGTAAGGCTATCCTTTCACGGCTCCGAGGGTGATCCCTTTGACGAAGTACCGTTGGATAAATGGGTAGATGGAAACAATCGGTAGAATGCTGACCACAATGGACACATACCGGACTTGAAGTGTAGAGACCGCTAGTGCACCCGAAGTCATCGTGCCCCCCATCTTCTGCATCACTTCAGGTGAGGCCATGATTAATACTCGGCGTAAGAACATCTGTAAGGGCTGCATATCCTGTTTGCCGAGATAGAGTAGAGCAGAGAAGAAATTGTTCCAGTGAAACACGGCATAATACAGTGTCAGAACAGCTAACGTTGGTTTGATAATGGGCACCGCCAGGCGGTATAGCATGGTCATCTCGTTGGCACCGTCGATACTTGCACTCTCGAAAATCTCATTCGGAATGCCTTCAAATGCCGAGCGACAGATCATCACGTTAAATGTAATGACAAGCACAGGCAGCACCATAACCCAGCGTGTATTGTACAATCCGAGAGACGTAATCAACATGTAAACGGGAATGAGTCCACCCGAGAAATACATCGTGAAGGCGATGAAAAAGTTCAACTTTCTACGCAGGAAAAACTGTTGTCTGGATAAAGGGAATGCCGCTAGACAGGTCGCTACAATATTGAGCAGCGTACCTACGACGGTGTACCACAGGGTATTGTAAAAAGAGACCCATAACTCGCTATATTGCAGCACCATTTTATACCCCGAGAGGGTAAAACCTACTGGCCACAACACCACTTGTTGTTTGTCGATGGCTTCCACCGAACTGAATGAAATACTGACAACGTACAGAAAGGGATATAACGTAACAGCGACCGCCAAGATGGTCAGCAAATAGATAAATGCATAGAATAACCGATCACTTCTCGATTTTTGCATATCAAGTCTCCTTTGGTGGAATGGTCTTACCAGAGTGACATCTTGGTCAACCGCCGAGTCATCGTATTGGCCGCAAATACCAGCACAAACGTGATGATCGAGTTAAACAGACCTACAGCTGTTGCAAAACCGTAATTCTGGCCTTCAATCCCCATCCGGTATACGTAAGTGGACAATACATCGGCCGTCTCATAGGTAGCCCCGTTGTAGAGCAGGTATACTTTTTCAAAACCTACACTCATAATTCCACCTAGCGACAGAAGCAGCAAAATGACGATTGTTGGTTTGATACTTGGAAGCGTCAAGTGCCACAGCTCTTGAAATTTGTTGACCCCATCAATCTTACCGGAATCGTACATTTCAGGGTCTATGCCCATAATTGCAGCAATGTAGATAATCGAACTGAAGCCAAAGCTCTGCCATATATCGGAGCTAGTGAAGATGGTACGGAACCATCCGGCATCCATCATGAAGTTTACTTTTTCCATACCAAGCTTGGCGATCAGGGTGTTGACGATTCCGTCTGTAGGGGATAAAAAATTGATAATCATCCCTGCAACAACGACGGTGGAGATAAAATGCGGGAGATAAGTAACGGTCTGGGCAAATCGCTTGAAGGTTCGATTCTTAATCTCAACGATACAGACAGCGAACAGAATGGGAATGGAGAATCCGAATAGAAGCGGCAGGAAGGCGAGCAGAAACGTGTTACGCAGCAGCCTCCAGAAATAGATGGAGTTCACAAACTGATCAAACCACCTTAGACCAACCCACTCCCCACTAAACATTCCCTGACCGGGTATGAAATTCCGAAAGGCGAGCAAAATGCCAGGCATGGGAACGTACATGAAAATCACGTAATACAGAAAGATTGGAGAGAACATAAGCAGCAGATACTTATCCCGTTTGACTAGGCTGAACAACGTGGACATCCGTTTTTTCACCTTGAATCTTTCCCCCTCGGATTAAAATTACAACGTTTGAATTTATGGATAGAATTATCCCTCAATAAGACTACCTCAGCTATCTAATGATTCTAGAGTAGCTATCAAACATGGTTAAATAAGCTTAATAGGTAATCTGGGATGGCATTTTGATGGTGGAATAATAATTACATCCCAAAATTACAACGTTGTAATTATAACTTAAATGTATACGCTTACATTAACTTTTAATCATCTTAGCAAAGTCTATCTTGTTTGGCAACAACAAAATCTCACTCGCAGAGATTAGCCTCAACTGTGGAGCGGGACAATCGTTTACCCATCTATATCTATTGAAACACCCAGGGCGTTATGACTACAATAAATGAAGCGAGGATACAGAAAGAAGGAATGAATATGATGATTGATGTGCAGCGTGTGTCCTGGCGAAGAGGAGCGATTACCTTGTTGAATGATGTCAGTTGGTCTGTACGCAAAGGTGAGCATTGGGCGCTTCTCGGTCTGAACGGTTCAGGTAAAACGACACTGCTTAACATGATTACCGGTTATCAGTGGCCATCTGAAGGTAACATCTCTGTGCTTGGACATGCCTACGGGGATGTCGATTTGCGACAGCTGCGGAAATCGATTGGATGGGTTAGCTCTTCCCTACAGGAGAAATTACATGGAAGCGACCGAACGCAGCATGTTGTTATTAGTGGAAAGCATGCTACGATCGGGCTATATGACAAGTTATCCGATGGGGATCTGGAACAGGCCAAGGAGCTGATGAGCACGCTCGGCTGCCAACATCTATGGGATCGCGAGTATCGTACGTGTTCCCAAGGGGAGAAGCAGAAGCTACTCATTGCGAGAGCACTTATGGCCAACCCACGCATCCTTATTCTGGACGAGCCGTGTAATGGCCTCGATTTATTCTCTAGAGAGCGACTACTAGAGAGCATTCACAATCTGACCCTGCGTCCTGATGCTCCATCTCTCATTTATGTTACACATCATACAGAAGAGATTTTGCCTGTATTTAGCCATAGTCTGCTACTTCGTAGAGGTGAGGTTGTAAACCAGGGATTGACCAGCGAGTTGATGAATGCTGAGGTACTGAGTCAATTTTTTGAAGCCCCAGTTGAAGTTGATCGACACGGAGATCGTGTGTATGTTAGGGCAGCAGAACAATAATTAGCTTATTTCATCAACATCTATTGCTATGTTGTGCACACATTTCTGTGTATAGAGCTCTAATTCACCAGCCCAAACATCTTATCCACATGTGGATAGAAGTTTGGGCTGGTGGCGCTTAGATGAATTATCCACAGTAAGCTGTGCAAGTTCATCCTTTTATTTGTGAGCCGATAACAATAAAAATAGTGGAATCCGCTGACGCCGTAGATAAGTCTCTTCATTCACAAAATGCTGACGCTGTGGCGCTGACTCCCGTAAATGCTCCACACGGAATCCCGCCTTCTGTAGAGCGATGTAGTATGATTCAAGTGCACGGTGCATCTTCTTCACCGAACCACCTAACCACTGTTGCTCCCGAAAACCTTCGATAAAATATTGATCTACAATCCAGTTCGTTCGAGTACCTGAAGGCTGTAAGGTGGATGTGATTACCGGATGTTCAACCGAAAAGCTGAACGTTCCTCCGTCCTTTAAGGTGTGATATACCTTTCGGAATAGGCTATCGATATCTTCGATGTAGTGAATGGCTAATCTGGATATGGCCACGTCATAAGTCTGCGCCTCATCATTCCAGTCCTCAAGGAACGCTTGCTTGATCTGAGCATTCAGACCTTTTACCGATTCGTGGGCTGCATCTACCATGTTGACTGAGCCCTCAACCCCGGTGTAACTAGACGCCTGATGCTGTGCTCCAAGCAATTCTGCACCAAACTTGGCATCCCCGCAGCCTAGATCTAATATGCTTTTGCCTGCGACATCACCAATTAACTCCAGCATAATCGGCTTCTCCAGCGTATCGTTCGCATTCTCCTGCCACCGCCGTCGCTCCATATACTTCTCAAAGTTAGCCTCATTATCATAGAAATCCGATCCCCTGTTAACCAGCCTCATCGCCTCCTATATGTGCATGTTGAACAACCTCTATATATTTGCTCGCATGAGTATACCTGAAGTCTGTAAGCCCGTCCACCTATACCAAAAGGCTACTTTCCGAAATGTTCAGAAAGTAGCCTGACGGCGTTAGAATGAATTGGATTATCCAAAACGTTGTGTCTTATACCACTTGCTCTCACGCTTCCGGATCTTATCCATCGTTAACGAATAAGATGCCTTGATGGAGATGAGGATAAATAACTGTGCATAGGTAAAGTAGGATAGGCAGGCATATATAAAATTGCGTATATTGCTTTGTCCAATATCAGAGGCCAGGGCGAGATTAATCTGCAGAACATAAATGTAGTACATTAACGCCCAAGCGATGACCAGATACACATACACATCTCCAGAGAACTGGAACGGAGAGCTTACTTCTGGATTAAATATACCGATGATCCGAAACACCAGGTTCACGATAAAGATAATATCCGAGACGATGATCGCAATCATAAACCAGAAATAACTGATCGCATAGTACAGCAATAACACCTTACTACGCCAGTTGGAGCGGTTGAACAGATTCGGAAAGTTATCCAGAACGACCTGATAGTTCCCTTTGGCCCAGCGCTCACGTTGTTTCATGTATACACTAAGCTTCTCGGGCTCCTGTTGGTATGCCTCAGCTTGGGGAGCCAGTGCAATATATTGTCCGCGAGCGAGGATATCAAAGGAGAGTGCTGTGTCTTCGGTAATGGCTGTAACATCCCAACCACCAATATCACGGATTAGTTCTGTTTTAATAATGTAATTGGTACCTGGAATTGTGCCTAGCTTAAACAGCTCCCAAAGGCCGGTGTGATAGACACGCTGTGCCGTAATAAGCTCCAGATTAATACATTTTGAAAGGAAATTCTGCCCTCTGTTCCGAGCCTTGTTTCTCCCATAAACCACCCCATACTTCTCAGGGTCTTCCAATGACTTCTGCGCCAAAAACATTAATGAATTGCGCTCTGGAGCTGCATCCGCATCGAAAATGCAAATATACTCCCCTGTCGCTAGCTCCAATCCGTCATTTAATGCACCGGACTTTCCTCCAGTTCCTTTGCGCTCCATCACAGTCACATCACGATGGACATAACGGGTTTTGCTTAGGAAGGCATGCAGCTTCGCCGCGGTGTCATCTGTACAGTTATCTGCAATAACAATAAGCTGTACCTTTTCTTCCGGATAATTCATCTGCAATATATGTTCCACAGTAGCTACAATAACCATACCTTCATTATGAGCAGGTACCATGACCGTTATCGTTGGATAATGATCCATATTGGTAGGAATAACAACGCCGATCTTCTCCTGTTTGCGGATAAAACGAATGGCCCCCGCCATGATCAGGATAGATTCAAATACAGCTATCCAGATACTAAAAATCGATAACAGTAAAAGAATATCAGCCACTGGATTTCCTCCGATCATATGTGCGATAGACTTTCGAGCGGAAGCGAAGCGTGGCAATCGTTAAGCTTATTGTACACAACATAAAAATACAGCTAATAGCGATACATATGGGGATAAACCAGGTTACATAGTTCACGGAGCATCTCTCCTTCTAGCTAGTTTAGATATATTCACCAATGAGATCTGTCTCTGTGTTCCGTTCAAGCGCAGCAATAACCGCATCAATATCTTCGTACTTACTGAAATTTTCTTTCTGAAAAATGAGTGCTCCTGAGCGAATAACCGTCTGTAGTTCATTTCCCTTCTTATCAATAAAAGATAGATCCATCATCGCATTTTTGATCCGTTGGGTTAGCACGGGAAGATACTCTACGTTCACCATCGGACATAGAATGACAAAGCGTCCGCGATCTACATAAAATTTGTAATCCTCAAATCGGATCTGCTTCTGGATCGTATTGGACAACTCCAACAGGAACTGCGCATATCTCACTGATCCGAGAGATTCCATAACCAAGGGTAGAAATTCAATTTTAAACATCGCCATACTGAATCCATACTGCTCTGAATACCGTTTGGCAAGATTACTCTGCTTAATGACCGTATCCGTCAGTGCCTCCTTGTTGCCAAGCGAGGTATCGAGATCAATCTCTGGATTGCGATCCTGCATCTCCTGCAAGCGATCCATAATCCGTGCGCTCCGCACAAGACTGGCCTTGATGAATGCAGCCACAGCAACATTAGCGGGAATGAGCAACCACCATGAGAATGTAAGCACATTCACATCGGCATAGGTTACCAACCACACAAAATAAGAAACCAGGTACACAAATATGACAACAACAGATACACCGACAGGTAATATAAAACCGAGAACTAGTGCAGCTAATGACACAACACTAAAAATGACATCTAGCGTGGTATAACTTTGATTCATATAAATTTTGAGATATACAACAAGTTGCTGAATTACAGCGAGTCCAATCAAGCTGGCATATCCCCATCCAATACGGCGAATAGGTGCTTTATTTCTCATCTTTTCTCCCTTCTGCATGTAAATTATGTTATTTATATGCCCTACTGAATATTTCACCAATTTACGACAAAATAATGCAGAATCTATGCTACCATATTGACCATCTCATAAGATGACAGAATGATTACTTTCGAAGGTATTTTTGCAATTCTGTCTCAGCAATTAATGGAAAGAGATTATCAAATGCATGCGTGTCCCCGTTAAATACGTAACCACCGGGATAATTGGGATCCTGGCTCCGGAATGTGATCATATGGTTATACAGTTGTTTAGCCCATTTTGGATCACCTGACTTGATCGCAAGTAGAATTGCAAGTCCATATACAGATGGAGATTCATAGGAAACTACTGGTGTACGGTCACTTCGTCTATATTGTCCGGCAAGCTGCTTCCGGGTCGCAAACTCTTCTTTTAGAAAAGAAATAAGCTTATCCGGCTTGTGACTGGTTGTTGCCAGATGATTAGCCACAATTAATTGATCAATCAGGTTTACCTTGTCATCATAGATATATGTTTTGGAGTTCACATTAAACGATTTAGGATAGAACAAACCATCATCCGGCATGCCTTTTAGCATGTACTCGTACTTCTCGTACGTCCCGGGCTCATGCAATTCATACTGCTCCATCGCTTTCAACGCTGGTAAATCCACGTAAGCTAAACTTAATGTATCCGATGAAATTCCATTCGAGAAATCATGAAAGTCTATATAGTTGCCTTCCATCTGAACCGATTGATTCAATGTTTGGGTGAGTTCTGCAGCTGTCTTAAGTACGCTGGCCTTGTCCTGTTCCCACAGTTCCGTAGCCGATAGCAGCGCACCTATGATTCGCAGATCATCCCCTAGTGCATTCGTGGTCACCAAAGATTCCCCTTCAGCATCAAGCTTCCAGGCAATATATTTCTGCGGCATTAGAAAATAGGTCGTTAGCAGATCGTAACTTTGCTTGAATAATTCCTCATCGTTCTTGGCAACAGCATACTGCATCCATAACCCCAGGGACTCGGACAACGCTTCCCGACCTGCTACAACATCAGGCGTATCCGATATAGCATCCTTCAAGTAAGAAGCCAGCGTACCGTTCGGATTGGTCATATGATGCTGGACAAATGCAGCTGTTGGAGTTGGTTCATCCACTACCCAATACCCCTTTATATAGATCATTGACCCTGCCGTAATACTAGCAACGACAATAAGCAGCCATAACAGCCCTTTCCGGCTTATGTTCCTCATCTTGTCCTCCTGTATTCTTCCTCGAAATTGATCGATCGAAGAGCTGATCATTCCTCCTGATCCATATACGGTCTACGCCCACCCTTCTTCACGAACCGCCAATCAACCTCAATGTTGTGACGCATCCGGCGTAGCAGAGATACGGCCGTCTCAATCTCCTCTTCCGTTAATCCCGCCAAGGTCACTTGATCAGAGTGAGCCCCTTCTCTACGAATAAACTCCCACGCCTCAAGACCGGCCTCGGTTGGATATAACTCCTTGTTCTTCTTATTATCGACTGCTGCTTGCTTACGAATAAATCCGTCGGATTCTAGCTTACTGATCGCCCTAGCCACTGTCGTTCGATCCACTTTGATGAGCTCGGCGAGCTGGTTCGGGATAATGCCAGGATTCTCACATATGCGATATAGGTATAGGTATTGCCCCCGTGATAGATTCAAATGTTGAAATTCGACGTTGCTGATGGAATCCAGACAGCGCGCTATCATGCCAATTTCACGTAATACATCCTTCATTGCACTCACGTCCTTATTTGATATTATGTTGCATTCACAACAAAAATAATGATATAACTAATTTTAAATAATAATCTCAAATTGGGTAGATCACATATGGTTTGACTCAAATATGATTTTGGATAGTCTACCATGTCAGCATACCATTACGATTGAACGAAGGAGACACATTAATGAACATCACTGTTGTTGAGGTCAATAATCAGGAATTACTTGAAGCTGTTTTTGCTATCCGCACCGCTATTTTTGTTGAAGAGCAAGGGGTATCTGCTGAAGATGAATTCGATGCTTATGATGCACTGGGTTCGGAAGCCCGACACATTCTTCTCTATGTAGACGGTGTGCCTGCCGCTTCGTCCAGACTGCGAATTGTTGAAGATGTTGCCAAGCTGGAACGGATCTGCGTCATGCTCGAATACCGCAAGCACGGTCTTGGTCGTATTCTCATTGATAAACTGGAACAGATGGCTCTGGCCCAAGGACTAGAGAAAGCCAAGTTACACGCTCAGGTGCAAGCCTCCGGATTCTATGAACGGCTTGGCTATGCCCCAGCGTCCGATGTATTTATGGAAGATGGCATTCCGCATCTATTGATGGTTAAGAAACTAGGGCATGCTTGAAAATAATTAAACGAAAAACGCCTCTGTCACCACTTCTTAGTGATGTACAGAGGCGTTTACTATTTAGACACTGAAGCCAGGGTCAATGCTCTCAGAGCATCGCCCTTACTTCGAGTATGACCTTATCCCAGGGCAAGACGACCCGCTTGCGGCTCAGATGCATCATTCTTCATCTGTTTGCTCCGCAATTGCCCGCAGGCTGCATCGATATCTGTACCATGCTCCATACGAACCGTAGCATTGATGTTGTTCTTTTTGAGCGTATCATAGAAGCCAAGAATCGACTCCTCTGTACTTCGTTGATACTGGCTATGCTCATCCACTGGATTGTACGGGATCAGGTTCACACTGACCATACTCTTCCGACTGGACAACAGTTCAGCCAGCTCGGCAGCATGCTCGCGTTGGTCGTTCACATCACGTAGCAGAATGTATTCGAACATAATACGTTTATTCGTCGTAGCCAGGTAATAATCGACTGCATCCATCAGTTGTTCAATCGGGAAAGCCCGGTTGATCTTCATGATGTGTGTGCGGAGTTCATTATTCGGTGCATGTAGTGAAATGGCCAGATTGACCTGGAGATTGCTGTCTGCAAACTCTTTGATTTTGTCTGGCAAACCACTGGTAGACACCGTAATCCGTTTCGCAGCAAGCGCTAGTCCCTTACGATCCTTCACCACTTCGATGAAATTGCTCATGTTCTCGAAATTGTCAAACGGCTCGCCAATCCCCATCACAACAACGTTGGTCACTCGCTCACCTTGACCTGCTGCATCGAGATGACGCTGTACATGCATAATCTGTTCTACAATTTCACCACTAGACAGGTCACGGCTTTTCTTGATCAATCCGCTCGCGCAGAAGCTACAGCCGATATTACAGCCCACCTGGGTGGTTACACATACCGTGAGACCGTACTTTTGACGCATGAGTACCGTTTCAATCAGGTTCCCATCCTGCAAACGCAGCAAAAATTTCACTGTACCATCTGCCGACTCTTGCTTCACATGTTCACTCAGAGAGTTCATCGTAAAGTGCTCGGAAATGACATCCAGACATTCCTGGCGCACATCGGTCATGTCTGTAAACTGATGCACACGCTCTTGATATAACCATTCCCAGATCCGGGAAGCACGGGATTTCTTCTGCCCGTGTTCCGGCAACCAGGAACGTAATTGCTCTAATGTTAATCCATAAATGGATGATTGGTTCATTACGCAGTCCTCTTTTCGAAAAAAAGCATATGGCTCATCGGTTTTTATTTCAAAAAAACCTCTACTCCGTATTGTCCCAAAATTGTCGTTGGAACACAAGGGCTTTTGCAATTCTTCCAAGAGGTTTTATGCTTGGTAAATCTGTGTAGTCATCCTGATACTCATTACCATCCTGTACACTTTAGAAGTGAATAATACCGGATGTGTGCAGCAATACCAGAAGTACCAGGATTGGTGCCACATAGCGCAGCATGAACAGCCAAACTTTGAACCAGCCTGATTTCAGACCTGAAGCTTCTGCTGCTGTCTTCCAGAAGTAACCGGCAAATATCGTGACAAGCAAACCACCGACTGGAAGCATAATGTTGGACGCCATGAAGTCCATCCAATCAAACAGGTTTGTACCGTTAATGTTAAACTCAGGCACGAGTCCCATCGACAGAGCCGAAGGAAGACCCACAATGAAGACCGCTAGTGAAATAACCCACACAGCAAGGTTGCGGCTCCAAGACAATCTTTCCATGAAATACTTAACTGGGACTTCTAGCAACGATACGGCTGATGTTAATGCTGCAATAGCCAACAGGATGAAGAACAATCCGCCAAACAGGAAGCCGAGCGGCATTGCCGAGAATGCAGCAGGCAGCGCAACGAAGATCAGTTTAGGTCCTTGATCCGGTGCGATACCGAACGAGAATGTCGTTGGGAAAATAATTAAACCTGCGATAAAGGCATAGATTAGGTCACCCGCACCAACGGCTACTGTCGCTGCGCCAAGAGACTGATTTTTATCAACATAGGAACCATAGGTCACGAGAATACCCATCCCGAGAGATAGGGAGAAGAAGGCATGTCCAAGTGCAACCAATGCCGATTCGGTCGTTAATTGAGAGAAATCTGGATTCAGGAAGAAGGAAACCCCTGCACCTGCTCCTGGCAATGTAATGGCCCGAATCATCAGTATAATAAGCAACACCAACATCGCTGGTATGAGCACTTTATTAAACTTCTCAATTCCGTTAGAGACCCCTTTAGCTACAATCCAGCCTGTGATCAGCACGGAAACGAACTGCCATACAATCGGCATATACCCACCGATAAAGGAATCAAATTGCCCACCAAAATCCGCGTTACTAAACAGACTACCACTGAAAGATGTGATCGCATACTGGAGTGTCCAGCCTGCAATGATCACGTAAAAAGAAAGGATAATAAACGGTGTCAACACTTGCAGTAGTCCTGCTGCTAGCCACCCTTTATGTCCGCCAGCTTTGATAAACGCTGTAGCTGCACTTCCGCGCCCACTTCGACCAATTGCAAGTTCCGCCAGCAATACAGGCAGACCAATGAGTAACAGGCAGACGATAAAGAGCAGGAAAAACGCTGCGCCCCCATTCTCTCCCGTAATGTACGGGAACTTCCACATGTTACCAAGTCCAACTGAACTACCGATGGCAGCCAAAATGAATCCTGCACGGGAGAAGCGTTCACCCTTGCCCGAGTTGTTCTGTTCTAGATGTGACTTACTGAAATTCATCTTATCTACTCCATCTGTTCTATTATTTCCCGTAATTATATACTACTCATCGTGTCAGGTCATTGAAAAAATGAAATTAATCAGAATGTTATTTTTTTACACTAACGCTTTAAAGGGAATTACAATCAAGCTTGTTTATTTATAGTATGTGATCAAGCTCGAATTTCACTCCTGTATGTTTCATATATACCAAAAAAAGAGAGGTTCTTCGGCTATAATTAGCTTCGGATCCTCTCTTTATTCAACAAGGTGAATTTATTCATAATTGAAACGTCGACGTTCGTGGTTAGATCCGAATTTCGAGCAATTCATACTTGATCACACCCATCGGGGCATTCACATGAATGACACTACCCACTTCTTTGCCCATCAGTTCTTTACCAAGTGGGCTTTCGTACGAAATTTTGTTATCTGTAACGTCAGCTTCAGCAGGCCCAACCAGTTTGTATTCGATTTTCTCCGCAAACTCAATGTCGTTAAGCAATACTGTGGAGCCAACGCCCACTTTGTTCGAGTCCATGTTGTCCGCCGTAATCACTCGTGCATTCTTCAACATTTTCTCTAGAATCAAAACGCGGGTTTCCATAAATGCCTGATCATCTTTGGCTGAATGATACTCACTATTTTCCTTCAGGTCTCCGTAACTAATCGCGAGTTTCAGACGCTCGGCCAACTCTTTACGCTTAACTGTCTTTAATTCCCGTAGCTCGTCCTCCAGCTTTTCCAAGCCTTCCTGCGTCAAAATCACTTCATCATTAGCCATATTAACATCTCCTAATCCTGCTTTCTATCTCTATTCTAACCTATATCCACTCTAAACGGTTAACATACCCAAGAAAAAGTGAATCCACTCTCCCATACATGGGAAGAAGTGTATGCGCTCCGAGGTAAGCTCGGTTATACGATCAGCTCCCCACCCCAAGCAGGGTTTTCCCTCCCCTAATATGAGGCGTTAGACCCAAATATTATAATGGTTAATATTGCCAACAAGGTCTCGCTAACCTACAATAGGAAATACTGAATTATTGAAGGAGGATATCTCTTGATTGCTACTTTTCAATTCCTAGCACTATTTCTGATTGTTCCTGCTGTATCAGGATGGGTTATGCTAAATAGTTTCCTCAAAAAAGCATCCGGCAACGGGCGGACATTGCTTACCGTATTTGAAGTATTTTCAATCGTTTTTACTGTCATCGGTTTCGTTATAGGAATGAGCTTTGATGCTCTAGGTGTGCAAGGGGGAGAACCTCTGTCTGTATATGAAGGAACAGGCAATTTAGCTTCCAACTACGCATCAATTAACCATCAGAGTCTTCCTGTATTCATTACAACTCACGTGGTTGGTTTGTTGGCTTATATCCTGCTGTTCACACGTTCTGATAAACTTTCGCCAATCCTCTATACACTGTGTAACAGCGCTCTTGTTCTCAGCATCGTCTGGGGAATCATCTATATCACACACACAGGTCTAGCGTGGTTTAACGAAACGGGACTTCTTATAACGTTTTCTATACTTACACTACAGAGCAGCTATCTATCGCTCATCTGTCTATATGTTGGTCGCTTGAAACGCTCGTGGGATGGTTTTGTACAAGCTCATGTTGAGGGGCAAGGTTTGCTAACAGATATGGAGCATCTGCCTGGATGGCAACAATTCCTGTATCGTCATATCAGTCGCTTCCGCACTGCACCGCTCGTCTGGCTGATGCTCATGTTCCCACTACAACTGGTGATCCAGCTCATTCTTGTCTTATTTGGTCAGCGACCTGACAGTACCATTCGAACCTTCCTGGATACGAGCAGCTACAATTACTCCCTTCTCCCCATCCCACCAGCCGATATCATTCCGGGAGATGGACACTATTTGTGCACCGTTGCGGCTGGTGGACATGCCAAATGGGTCAAACCTATGCGAGCTGGTATACGACACGGTCACGTCATTAAAGTGAATCGACAACTGATGATTGCAAATGCTTTTGAACACATACTCGAACAATATACGCCCCGATTCCATCGTCTCGTTCGTGGTTTATATGATCGTTATGGCTATCCGGTGAGTAAACATATTCGTTCCCGCTGGACAGCGGATCTTGTCTATCTACTCATGAAACCACTGGAATGGATCTTCTTACTGGTTCTATATACAACAGACAAACATCCAGAGAACCGAATTCATATTCAATACAGTGAAATGAGAGGCAAGTTCACGAAATTTTAGACTCTGCTTACACAAAATTGTATCGGTACAGTAGAGGGAAACGGCGGTGTTCAGTAACCTGTGCCATACCTACAATAGATGAAGGAGCTATTATCGACTAAACCTGTGATGGCTCCACATATGATTGGAGGTTACGCCAATGTACACGTTGAATCCAACTGAAATCAAAGCCTATCTTAAACGGATAGGTATTGATGAGATAAAGCCGCCAACACTTGAATTTCTATCCGAGCTACAAGCGGCGCATGTAGAATACCTATCCTGGCAGACCGTTGATATTTTTGCAGGTCGCCCCGCCGGAATTCACCTTCGAGAATCTGTAGAGCTCATGTTGAACGATCGTAGCGGATACTGTTTTCACTTGAATGGTGCGTTTAGCGTGCTGCTTCACTCACTTGGATATACTGTGCGATGGCATCGTGCAGGTGTTCAGCCCCATGGGGAGCAACCACGTGTTAACTCGTTTCATTTAGGACTATCTGTACTGCTACCAGGATCAGAAAATCAAGATGAACCATGGATTGTAGATGTCGGGCTTGGCGGTATGCCATTTCAGCCGCTTCCTTTACGTTATGGTACCTATGGACACGCACCTTTTACGTATAACCTAATTTCATCATCAGTGGCTGCGGAGGGCTGGAGGCTCGAATATGAACCGAACGGTCCGAGTCTAGGTGTCGACTATGCCCCGGATTGGGTCAGCCAACTGGATGAGTTCATTCCGAAGCATGAATTCTACAGCCAGTCGATCCAGTCACCTTGGCATAATACATTTCTTCTTCGTCAAAGAGATGCCCAGCGTAGTCATGAACTACGTGGATGTATGCTACGAATCCATGATGCTGAGGGTATTCGTAAGATGGAGATTAGAACCTTCAACGAGTGGATTAACACACTCACTGATGTATTTCATGAACCGTTAGTACGGTACAATAAGATGGAACGCGAAGAGATGTGGAAGCAGGTACAGACCGCACACGAGGAATGGAAGAAGGCACAACAAAGCTGATAACCTTATACGTACGTACGGTGTTCAAGCAGGCGGGTTGGAGAGACTTTGCATGTAAGGTGTAGCTTACTAGGGCTGACTGGTGCATTTGATGCTGCCGCACTACCGGGTAGCTCCATGTGTTAAACAGGATTGTTGCTGCTACATGGCGAATACATCGACAGGTGATTAATGATGATTAAGATACAGGTTATGCAAGTACCTTCAATACTGCTGGAAGATGATTGGGAGCTATTGCTCTCTGTGGTTTCCGCTGAGCGACGTACGGGTGCAGCCCGTTACGTACATCATGCGGACGCCTATCGTTCTGTACTTGGTGAAGCATTGGCTCGGGTTACGTTAGCAGGTCAGACTGGTGAACAAGCGAAGGATATATCGTTTAGCCGAGATGCATACGGAAAGCCTTTCCTGAACGAGCATGCAGACCACCCCTTTAACCTCTCCCATTCTGGGGACTGGATTGTTATGATCTCGGGCGGACATGGTCTTGTGGGTATCGATGTGGAGCAAACGAAACCGATTGACCTGCAGATTGCAGACCGTTTCTTCGCTCCGCAGGAGAATCGTTACCTGATCAGCCAGCCGGCCGATATGCAGGTTGAAACCTTCTATCGACTATGGACGCTCAAGGAAAGCTACATTAAGGCCGTAGGTAAAGGGCTCTCCATACCGCTGGACTCCTTCGCCATTCTTCCCAATGATCAGGGAAATTGGCATTGTGAGCAGGATCCAGCCTATCGTTTTCACAGCGAGCGACTGGATGATGGACATATGCTAGCAGCCTGCTCTGTAGGAACAGCACTGCCCACAGAGTACGATGTGGTCACCGTCCAGAATGTACTTCAAGCGATACGCAAATAAGGGGCAATTGCCCCTTATTTTTGTGCTTTATTTTATACCTCAGATTGTCTCTGGGCTACATGCCAAGCGAAGCGAGCGGCTGATCAGAAAGGGCAATACCGATACGTGATTCTCTCCTTCAAACTCTGTGAATTGAATCGTCAAACCTGGATGATTCATGCTAGATAGACGCTCCGTAAGCCTAAAGGCTCTCCCGTTATTACCAGCAGGATGAACCTTTTCCTGTTCTCCGATGCCAATCCATACCTCGACCTGAATCGGATCGGAATCCAAACGGGCAATAAATGCCTCTTCCTCCGTCTGCATCAGCTTCTGATTCCAATGCAGTGACGGACTACCAGCGATATAATAACGAAAAGCTTCTGGCTTCGTCAGCAGTGTATGTAGAACGAACAACCCGCCCAGAGAATGGCCAAAGATCGCTTGTCTGCTCCGATTAATTCGATATTGCACTTCTATTCTCGGTTTCAATTCGTCTTCAATAAACTGCAAAAATTGATCTGCACCACCCTGTGGCGGCAGAGGTGTACCATCCGATTGATGTGTATATTCCGTAGTCGCCTCCGGGGTATAATCCGCATATCGATGAGGCGAGAAAGTCGCCTCTGTTGGATAGCCTATGCCTACAACAATGGCCGGAATTACCCCGGTCTTCTCGGGTCTGCGACTCTGGAGACGAACGGCCTCTACCATTGTACCGAATACAGCATTCGCATCCAGTACATAGATGACTGGATATCCCGACGTAGGGGCTGCCTCCGCTGGCTCATATACCATAATCTGATACGCATGACCTCCTGTGCTGGGGTTCATCATCCATTGTTCGGCGCGTGGAATCTTCACCACACTTCGTATATTTTCTTGTTCAGGTGTATCTAATTGGGGTTGCTTAGACTGAAATGTCATGATCGTTAATCCTCCTTACCAGCACCTCTATGGGAGCCACTTCAACTCTCTATTATTCCGTCAATGCCTTTAACGTATCATCAATTACGCGTCGATATGCGATCAATCCACCGCCTAGCCAAGAGGCTGGTTCAACGGCGTACACATTTCCTGCTTTTACGGCAGGGATGCCTTTCCATACTGCGGTCTCCGTCATTTCTTTCATGCTACCAGGGCCTTGCTCTACTGTGAAAATAAAATCTGCATCGATCTCAGGTAAGATCTCGGTCGATACCATCGCGCTATTCTCCGTCTCCACCAATGCTGGCTTCCCTAATCCAAGCTGCTCATACACGACATAACCGCTGAAATAGTTTCCTCCCATCAAGGTGATGCCACGCGGGGCAAACCGGATGATCGCTGCCTTTTTCCCCTCCGTCACTTGAGCCAGTTTGGCTTTGGCTGATTCAACTTCTGCATGATAGTCTTCAATTGCCTGTTTCGCCTCAGCAGATTTACCCAGCAGATCGCCGATGACTTCCAAGGACTTCTCTACATCACCCGA
This sequence comes from Paenibacillus tundrae, assembly GCF_030812775.1. Lineage (GTDB taxonomy): Bacteria > Bacillota > Bacilli > Paenibacillales > Paenibacillaceae > Paenibacillus > Paenibacillus tundrae_A. The sequence continues at coordinate 12,725 of NZ_JAUSTI010000018.1, read as the reverse complement.
AGCGTTGCTAAATACATAGGTTGGTGCGATCTTGGAGTAGCTCTCGTACACACCATTCTCAGCATAATTCGCTGTATGCAAAATAATAAAATCCGGGTTGAACGCCATTAATGCCTCAGGCGCAGGCAACCCGCTGGAGAAGTCGAGCGTTGGAACATCGCTTAACTGATCCTGCAAATACACATGCCCCTGCGTGCCGCTCGCCCATTGCGCAACAGGTTTAACTCCCAGCGTGAGCAGGGAATCTTCCAGATAGGGTGCGAAGACTCGCTCTACATGAGCTGGGACAATGACTTCATGGCCTAGCTCATCCTTTACCGTGCGCTCCCCCACTGCCTCCTGACCCTGATCTTCCTCCACATCTGTGTTAGAGGATGCTGGTGCTGCTGCTTCTGTTGCCGGCTGTTCTTGCTGTGATTCCCCGGTTTGCTCTGTACTCGAATTGGAACTACAGGCAGATAATAGACCCGTGATGAGCAATAGTAAAACGAAGATAGACACCCGTACATGACGTAATTTGCGAGCAACAAATTGCTGACCCTTTGATCGACTCTGTGGAAACATGATATATCCCCCTTGATAAACATTCTCATTTAGATAGTAGGATTATATGTCATGTCACTCGTGAACCACCATGGACAGTATCCAGATAACCATTTGGACAATATCCCGTAAACATAAGCAAGGCTTCGCTTAGCATACGCATCACACCTACAGCAGAGTAGTCGAACCAAGGATCACCTGCAATCAGGTGGATCTGATAATGCTGCGCTGCCTTGAGCTGTCTCCATACAGATGAATGCTGCAGGCTGAGCCATGTTGCCCGTGATGCCGCTTCTGGACATACCATCACGAGCATGCGATCTGGATTTATCGCAGCAAGCTGTTCCACTGTTATAGGTACATTAGCGCTCACATCCAGCATCGTATCCAGTTGTAGCGCATGATGGAATACCTCTTGTATACCCGGATTACTGTAGAGGTAGAGGTGGTGACGATACACACGAAGTACGAGTACCTTTTCCTGACCCATTTCCTTGTGTACATGTTCCCGCGCTTCTTGCGCCCGTTGATTATATGCATTGATCCATTGTTCTGCCTGCTTTTCCCGTTCCAAAAAAGCAGCAATTGTACGCAATTGTGTTCGCCAATCCGATGGATGTTTAGGTACGACACAGCACGGAGCGATCTCGGCTAGCTTCGCCTCATCCTGCTCACTAATCTGGTCACTACCAATAATGGCATCAGGGCGAACATGCACCAGTTTCTCCACATTTGCTTCCATTCGCCAGCTTGTATACGGGTCTGTCAGTTTCAGATGCAACGGAATCTCTGTGCGATATGCATTATAATAATACGCTGTCCACTTTGGATCGATGGGCGCAGCAACGGGTATGACACCGAGCGCCAGAAGCTGTCCAATCATATTGGAGGAGTATGTGGCGATGCGTTTCTTCGTATTTCTTGCATAATCTGATGGAGAAATGCCCACTTCTTTTTTAAATTTCCGGCTAAAATAATACTCGTCGTTATACCCCACCTTCAGTGCGATGTCGCGTAACTTATCTCCAGATTCCTTCAGATATCGCTTGGCATGATTAATGCGAAGATCGGTTAAGTACTCCATGGCACTCTGACCATAGGTTTTCTTAAATAGATCTACAAAGTATTTGGGACTGATGTTAGCTCTTGCAGCCAGATCAGCGATAGATAATGGTAAGTTATAATGTTGAGCCATATATGTCTTAACTTTAGCGATATCTGCCTTAGCACTTCGGTTCGACACTGGTCTTGAATCAGCATTTGTTGGTTTAGCGGCAAGTGCTCCCTTATCGAATACCATGAGATGACTCCTTCCAGATAAATGAGAACCATTATCATTTAAGGTATCATACTATTTTTCGTAAGGTCAATCTATATCTGTAGAATTCGGATCGTTATCGCTCTAATTAAGGAGTATAAACAAAAAAAAGCCAACGTCGTGTATAGACACGCGTTAGCTCTATTGCTTATTCCTACAGCCTTGGTTTAGCTAATCCAACGAATGCTACCCTTAGTTCCTGCTCCGCAGTTTGCTGAGAAGACGGATAATCTCGATGTATAGCCACACCAGCGTGACCATCAAACCGAAGGCTCCATACCACTCCATATATTTGGGTGCTCCCTGCTCTGCCCCATGCTCGATAAAGTCAAAATCAAGCACCAAATTCAGCGCCGCCACAATGACAATCACCACTGAAATGCCAATCCCGATCAGACTATTGTCGTGCAAGTAAGGCACGGTAATTCCGAATAAACGCAGTACGAAGCTAAGGAGATACATAATCATAATACCGCCAGTTGCAGCAACAACACCCAGCTTGAAGTTCTCCGTTGCCTTAATCAATCTTGTTTTGTAGGCCACTAATAGTGCAACAAAGACTGCCATTGTCAACAGAGCTGCTTGCAACGTAATTCCGTTGTACAACGATTCATATGCTGCGGAGAACGCGCCGAGGAACATACCTTCTGCGACGGCATAGATCGGTACAAGATATGGAGCAGCTACTGGTTTAAATGAAATAATTAGCGCTAGAATAAAACCGACGATCAGCCCACCATAAGCCAGTGGAAGCACCTCTTGTCCGTTAAAAAACATCATCCACGTAGCAAATGCACTACCTAGCAGAATGATCAACGTGATAAATGCCTTGTTAACTGTACCATTAATCGTCATGAATTGCTGATATCGATCATCCCCATACCCTCTGTTGCCTTCAAATGTACTTTCTTTCAGTGTCGGATTACCACTACGACCGATCAAACCCATCACCTCTTCTATGTAATGTCGTTGCTCAAAAACGTAATACACTCTAATTGTTTGTTTCCTATATGACTACTTCTGCTTCTGTTTAATCTTCCTTGAGTTGGATGCTGGTTGGTTGCTGCACTACGAATAATTTTGCATCAATGCGCATTTCTTAGGATACGGTATAGCTCCTGCAATCCACGAGAGTCAGTCACATCTCGTTATCTCGGTCTTAACTACAGCCTTGTTCTGAAGAAATTTAGATACGGATGTAACCGTAAGATCACACCCGTGTCCGTAAATCACACCTGAGAAGGATAGCCCTCAACAGTGCGGTTTCACCCTACCTTACTTGTTCAGCTTACTCGTACTCGTAAACTTACTTATACAACACTTTATCTACATTGTATTTCGCACGCATCGTGTTAATGATATACGTCTCATAGATTTCACGATCCATCGGATCTTCAACCAGACATACTTCAATCTTCGTCACTTCTTCACGGTGATTCTTGATTGGGGATACAGTGTCCTCAAAATGCTTCTTGATGCGTGGTCTTAATTTTCTCGCTTTTCCGACAAATAACAACTCTTCATCAGCATTGTAGAACATATAAATGCCACCCTGTTCACGCGTGATGAGATGAAAATCAGTAAATCCGTAAATATGGCTAAGCTGTGGATTAGCCTGCTTCGTGATGGTGACATCTGGTGTTGGCACAGTAATTTGAATCAATTGGCTCACTTCCTCATTATCTATAGGCTTACATCCTATCACATATTGTAAAAGGAGACTATTTCATTCTGTTAGTTTGTTCCAAAATTCCACTTTTATTACGACGGATGCCTAATGCATCTCAATGTAAAAGATGTCATTCAACCAGCCATTCTTATTGAATTTGCACTATTAGACGCACAATTCACGCTTTTTTCAACTATTACGACAAATATTTCAAAAAAAAGGTTAACTTCCCTGATTCAAAGTGGTACTATAGGGGTATGAGGAAGAAATTGGGCACTAAGACATACGTCTTTATATCTACTCACGTCTATTGTACCCTATGATTGGCACTCTTTTTCATACTGAATTCGTCATGTGGCCACATAAGAGTACAGTCAGTATTACACTTAGCCAACAGCTTATAGATTTATCATCTTTTCGACCTCTTGCAGCAAGCAAATGTAGCAAGTACTAGATTGACGAAATGTATAGCAAATGGATTTATGTAGAAAGCCTGCAATGATAGTCGTACGAACTAAATAGACACACGTAGAAGGACAAGTAGCTTTTGATCCTAGAGAGATTAGTCATGCCATGCAATCTTAGAACGTTATAGCAGCAGAACTATAGAAAAAACAGGATCTAGTTTTACCAGACAGCCCGGCAGAAGCCAGGGCTTTTTTGTTTGTCTTTTGAATAATAATTCGTGTTCAATAAGGGCGGTTTTCAGTACCGAGAAGATGGGATGAAGATAGAAATGGAGTAGCGGAGCGTAGGCAAAACTACGTGAGCAACTACATTGTTTCCTAAGGAAACAACCTTCGTAAGCATCTACTCATTTCGGCTGAATGCCATATTCGATGCTGAGATGCCGTCAGGCATCCTTCGTAATCAAAAGCAGACTTTTTGAACAACCTCTAGTAGCGACTTAACCACCCGTGCCACGAAACGAAGGGATCGTGGTTCTTTCCGGCGTATTTATAATATGGCAAGATAGCACATAGAGGGAGTGATGGGATGTATTCCGATCTACAATTGACGGACGACCGCCCTGTATATATACAAGTTAAAGATTATATGAAGCGACTCATACTCAAAGGCGGCCTCCAGGCAGACCAGAAGCTTCCTTCGACCCGAGAACTGAGCACGCTTATGCGTGTAAGCCGCAGTACCGTTCTGCTCGCATATGCCGAGCTTGAAGAGGAAGGGCTCATCTATGCAGTTAAAGGCAAAGGGAACTATGTCAGCGCTGCGGTGGATACACCAGAGTCAGCTTCGGGTTGGACAATGGACTGGAACAATCATGTTAGCGACTACGCCATCCAGGCAGAGCAATACGATCTGATGAAGCACGGCTCTGGTGCCGAACGTGGAGAAATCTCGTTCACCAGCATTGCTCCAGATGAGAAGCTGTTCGATCTGCACAATGTGAAGAGGGCTTTCCTCGATCGGATGTCACTTGAAGGCGAAGTGCTCCTGAATTACGGATATGCTCAAGGATATCGCCCCCTTATGAAGTATCTACGGCAGTATATGGAGAACAAGGGTGTGGTTCTGAGCGGCAAGGACATCCTCATAACGAATGGATTTACGGAAGGATTCGACCTTGTGCTTGGAGCCCTTCGCAAAAAAAGCGGTAGAGCGTTATGTGAGAATCCCACCCATCACACGGCAATCAAAAACCTAAAGCTTCATAATTTTCACCTTACCGGCGTGGAAATGGAGCCAGATGGTCTTCATCTAGGGCAAATGGAACAGGAACTGATGAAGCATTCGTATGATCTCGCTTATCTGGTACCTTCTTACCATAACCCAACGGGCATCGTCACATCACCCGCCAAACGGGCTGAAATTATTCGCTTAATGAATCAATATCACGTTCCCATGATTGAAGATGGGTTCAATGAAGAGCTTCGATACTCTGGCTCACACGTCTCTCCCCTCATCGCCAGCATGGGCAAGGGTAATGGACTGGTGTATCTCGGTAGCTTCTCCAAGGTGCTCTTCCCAGGACTACGCGTCGGTTGGGTCATCGCAGATGCTGCATTGATCGATTATCTGGAAAGTATGAAACGGGCTCGGAGCATTCATACCTCAACGCTGGATCAATCCTTGCTCTATCAATATCTGAGTAATGGTAATTTTGATAAATATCTAAAGCGCGCTCGGGCCGAATATAAACGCAAATATGAGCTGGTTGTTCGTTGCTTGCGTCAGCATCTCCCCATGTGCCGCATATCCGGCGAAGGGGGGCTGCACTTATTTGTACAGTTTCCAGCAGCGTTTCGAACGAGGGATTTACTTGCTGCCTGCAAACTAAAAGGAGTCACCTTCACACCTGGAGATACCTTCTATCTGGAACCCGGACAGGGGCTAAACACGATGCGTCTGGGCTTCTCCAGAGTAAGCGATGACAATATACGCAAAGGTATTCGGATCATAGGTGAGACGGCAAGAACAATGCAGTGATGCGTGGTTGAATGTAGTTGTTAAAATTCCATGGAATGGAGAGGATTACGAATGAAGGTTGGCGTCATCATGGGAGGAACATCTTCGGAGCGGGACATTTCTCTGCTTACCGGTCAGGAGATGATCACACATCTGGATCCACAGAAATATGAGGTTGTCCCCGTTGTCATCAATAATAAGCGGGATTTAATTGAAAAGTCCGTAGGACTGGATATCGTGCTACTCGCTCTACATGGTAAATACGGTGAGGATGGTACCATTCAGGGCACCCTCGATTCACTGGGTATTCCCTATACAGGCTGTGGTGTGCTCGCAAGTAGTGTCTGCATGGATAAGGATATCTCCAAGCGAATTATGCAGCAAGCCGGTGTGTCCACGGTAGAATGGCTGCAAATCAGTGATCTGGAGGAGCTATCCTCCACAATCGTAGCTCAGCTAACCTATCCTGTGGTCGTGAAGCCTAACTCAGGTGGCTCCAGCATTGGTACACAGATTGTACATGAACCTGGTGCACTACGTGAAGCTACTGAGGCAGCACTTGCTTGGGATGATACCGTTATGATCGAACAGTATATTGAGGGCGAAGAGATTACATGTGCCATATTGGATGGCAAGATGCTGCCTGTCATTTCGATTCGGTCAAGTGGAGCGTTCTTCGATTATGCCTCCAAGTACGATGACGGCGGCGCCGAGGAACGCATTATTCAATTGCCTGCCGATATCCATAAACATGTGGAGGCTGCTGCATTAACCTGTTATCGCGTGTTAAAATGCAGCGTCTATGCACGTGTGGACATGATTATCCGAGATGGCATACCTTATGTGCTTGAGGTCAACACGCTTCCTGGGCTCACTCGAAATAGTCTGCTGCCTAAGAGTGCAGACGCTGCCGGTATCTCTTTTGCCAAACTACTCGATTCCATTATTGAACTCTCCCTGCAACAACGCCAGCGGGAGGCGAAGAACGGATGAGCCTAGATGTTACAATACGGCACAGTTCACCCGATGATCTTCCAGATCTGGTTATTCTCATGGATCAGCTTGGATATCCAACAACGTATACAGATATGCTAGAGCGCTATACGTACCTTGCTTCAGATCCTAGTTATACGACACTGGTGGCGGAGTTAAACGGGCGAGCTGTCGGTATGATTGGATTGCAGACATTCTATATGTATGAGCAAAATGGTCGTCATTGTCGCATTGCAGCTCTAGTTGTTCATCAGCAATATAGAGGCACCGGCATTGGCCGACTTCTCATTCAAGCTGCGGAACATTGGGCATCTGTCCAAGGGATGACAACAGTTTCTCTGAACAGCGGCAATCGACCAGAGCGCAAGGTTGCTCATGAGTTTTACGCACAGATGGGTTATACGGCTGGGAGCACTGGGTTCAGAAAAAGACTAACAACGTTACAACATCAGGGAGAGTAACGCTTTACTTTATCCGGGTAGCGAAAAAAAGACCTTCTCCAATCCACATTGGAAAAGGTCTTTGCTTCATACTAACTCATGGACGTACGATGTAAATCCAGCCTGTTTCTTTCTCCTTGTCTACTGTTGCTCCGAGAGCTTCAGCTACAAAGCGAAGTGGAACATAAGTTGTGCCGCTTTTGTTCACATAAGCCGGTTGAGTAAGTGTGACTTCCTCACCTGCGACCGTAGCTTTATTGGAGCCTACTGTCAGTACAATTTCGTTGCCTGTGATATCGTCAATGACAACGATTTTATCCGAGCCTTTTGTCCATTTCACCTCTGCATCCAATTGCTCAGACAGGTAACGAAGCGGGACAAATGTTGTATTTTTCTCAGTTACCACACCAAAGTACTCATCATCTGGTTCCAACATCACATGTTTGTTCGTGATGCCTACTTCATCTTTTAACAACTGATACATCACAGAATTTGAATCGAAATTACGTAGCATTGTACCTGGAGTGATCTCTGTTGTCATAATATCGAGTACGCCTGCAGATGTGTCTACTGCATCCACAGTCACTTCGCCGCCAATATTCCACTGCTCACTGTCTCCTGATACGGTCACAGATTGGAGTGGAAGATCCTGGGATGCCGGCAGAGCTACTTTCATCTCAAAAGTCTGTTTGCGAATGTCGAGTTTGCTGTCCAGGAAATAGTCGAGTACAAGCTTAGTTTCTGTACCAAACACCGTTTTCAGCTCAGGTGTCTCGGTCAATAGCTTATCCAGCTCCTGATCATAGCTCACCAGAATTTCGTCCAGACCTGTCTTCACCATCGCGTACATGGATGCAACAGCAACTTCCTTGGACTCAGGAATCATTGCATTCAAGTCAACGCCGTCGGTAGGCTCTGTCAGATTAACAGCTGTGATAATCGGTACAACTACATCATACAGATCACCAATCAGGTCTTTCAGTCCTTGCTCATCCTTCGCTACACTTTCCAAGAACGGCTTCACCATTGCGAGCAATTCTTCACCGGTAATCTCCATGTGCAATTTCGAGAGACTTAGCGTTTCACCGTTTACGGACTCCTGCACGGGTGTTACCGAGATGTTTTTCGGATTAGACAGATGCTTCATTACAAAGGACAGCAATTTAGGAGAAAGCTCTTCGATCTGCTTCTCAAGTGCCTCCGTGTCGATCATGAGCAGTTCGTCCTGTCCCTCAAGTGAGTCCAGAGATATGTAAAGGGGCTTCTGAGCGCCTTCCATATCAATCACCATTTCCTTCTCATTCATGGAGAGATGGAAGGGCAACTTCTTCCCTTGAAAACCAACTGCACCTTCAATGGATGCAGTGCTTGCATCTTTCACTTTTGCATCACTAATATCTAGAGAAATAGAGTTAATAAGCTCAATCATTTCAAGGTCTTTGGCAGTAGCCAGCTCCGTTGCTGGTTCAATGTTAATTTTCAGTGATTGTTTGGATTCAACGGACTTCACCGTTGTGCTCTGAGCCATTGCTTTGCCAATATCAACTCCGCCTACAGCCTGACATCCCGTAAGCGCAACCATCATTAAAACAAGCGGCACGGCGATCCATTTAGCTAACCTTCGATTCTTAATATGATCTCCTCCTTCGAATAATACGGTTCACTTCTATTATGAAGGCTATAGGTAATTGTTGTAAACCAGATTAACAAAAAAATGCCAAAAAGACCGGAAAATAATTCCGATCTCCGTCACAATACTATTTATCAGATAAGCTCTTCACTTATGCTCCAGAGTTTTCATCGCTACCGCTGGTCGACTCTTCGTCTTCCGCAGTTATAGGCGTTTCGAATTGATCCGGTTCATCGTCTTGAATGGCTTTGTTCTCTTCGTTCTCAGCGTTCTGGTTCTGTTCTTGTGTCATATCCTATTCCCTCTCTTCTACCGGATTTTTAGATTAAGGCATAAGCCTTATTTCTATCAATAACCCGAATATAGATGAACCAAACAGGTTAAGGTTACCACTTAGAAAATATAAAAGATGATTCCGTTCCCGCTCCCAGCCGTCGCCTGATACAATGCCTGCACCTCATCCAAGGTTTGAATGATCTCTTGGAATGTTGCCTCTTCATCCCAGCCTTCCATCACAGGATAGACGTCTTTATCCATCATGTCCTGTAAGCTAAAACGCGCCTTCAATTCATCGCGATCCAATTGCTCCATCGCCATGTAGGCCTCCAATACCTGTTCGTTCGTAAGTAGAAACAGATCCATATCCGAGTAGTTCCCCAGATATTGCTCACCTGCGAGCGGCACCACGTAACCGAGAGGTGGCTCACCTTCTGCCATTTTCCCCGTCAACGTGAATTGCAACATCTGCCACACTTTATCAATATCAAGATCGACGGGGCAATCGTGTACACTGACTTCTCCCGCCTTGATGGACTCAACTAACTTGTCGGTAACCACAACGTATCTGCCGGACATTCCCATAGTCTTATCCCTCCTGAACGATGATTGCTCTTGTCCACCATTAACCTCGGTTCAGACACAAGAATCGGGATAATGAGCTATATGATGTATCAGTTCCTCGGAAATCTCCCATTGGAATAGAGACGTTAATACAGGATCTCGGAAAAAGGAACGCACTGCTGCCATATTCAGCTTAGCCGAATAAATTTTCATAAGGGGCATCGAAGGGTATAACGTTATCAATGAATAGATAAGCGAATACAGCATGTTTGTATAGATAGGAAAAGGCTCAAATTTAGGACTATGAAGGAGGATGACAAGCAGATGAAAAAGTTCGATTACGATCTGAATTACAGGGAGCTTGACCTGCGCAAGCAACCTGAACTGTATACCGTAGGACGCGGAGAGCAAGGTGTACTCATGGTTGAGCCTTACAAGAGCGAAATCCTTCCGCATTGGCGATTCAAAACACCAGAGATTGCAACCGAATCCTCGCAGAAAATTTATGAGCTATTTTTGGAATATAAAGAACAAGGGGATTTTGTGGGGATGGACATGGCGCGCAAGTTCCTCCAGATGGGGTACACGCGAGCCAGAAGGTACACCAACCATAAAGGCGGACGTAAGTATTCAAAAGAGGATGGCTCCATCCTGCCGTATCAGAACGATAAGGTAAAAGCAGAGGCCGCAGCTATTTTCAAAGCACAATGGGAGATTGCCAAGTCTGATCCCGATTACGTGCAAATGAAGAAGGAGCACCGGGAAAACTACGAACAAGCCGACGAGTAGCCACCTATTCCATTCCTATTTAGTTTGTGATGCACTACCATACCGTGGATTCATATTGAGTCTAACGAAGATGGGGCGTACAATGGGTCATAACAATATAGAATGAAATCAACAAGTAGCGAACTGACGTAGCAAACAATTGTACAGTTTCTCAAGCTTGCCTCATTCTTGGAAACAGGTGATGGAATGATCGTATGGATTGTCGGTATCGCGGGAATCATCCTTCAAATTCTCTGCGCTACCGCGTCTGGCACGGGGCTAGTTGTGGGATTTATATTCTTTCTGATCGGCTTCGGTGGCATGAAACGTGAAAACCAGACATTGATCAAGCTATGGCTGAGTAAAGATACGATGATGATTATGGGTACTATGCTTGTGGTACTTATTTTCTTCCTCATTGCATATTGGAATGTGAGATTAATGGGTGACACGATGTTCCCAGGTCTGTTGGGGTCAGTGGTACGGGATATTTCAGGCAAACAAATGCTCATCGCAGGTATCGCGAGTGCTTGCTGGACACTTCTTATGCTCTACTGGCTGTTGCCCACCGTATTCGACTTCAAAGGACTGGGTCTTAAACCGCAATTGATTGCATTAAGTGCGTCTGCGTTTAGTATCCTATTTGCGGCATTGCATATGGATTAATGGCTCTTCCGTTGATTAATTCTTCACAGGCGTACAAAAATAAGGAGCAGACCTACCACACGATGCGGTAGAATCTGCTCCTACAGTTGTACACTATTACCTTTACCTAACTTAAAGGACACCTGATCAATATCTCGATTATACCTCTAGTTATTGATTATTCTCGCCGCCCTCGGCTTCCCAACGTGCAATTTCCGTACGCACGATTGGAGCAACCTCTTTACCCAAAAGCTCAATCGCGCGCATAACTTCATTATGCGGCATCGTGCCGAGCGGGGTGTGCAGCATGAAGCGAGTGATGCCCACTTCTTTGCGTAGGTAGATGATTTTCTGAGCTACGGTATCCACGTCACCTACGTACAATGCGCCTTCTAGACTGCGTGCCGCATCAAATGTTGCTCGGCTGTAGTGTCCCCAGCCACGTTCGCGTCCCAGTATGTTCATCACCGCTTGTGCTGGTGGGAAGAATTTCTCTACCGCTTCATCCATCGTATCTGCGATAAAGCCATGAGAGTGAGAAGCAACGGTCAGTTTGGATGCATCATGTCCTGCATGAGCAGCTGCCTTTTTGTACAGTTCTACCAATGGTGCAAATTGCACAGGACGACCACCGATAATAGCAAGCACCAGCGGCAAGCCGAGCAACCCTGCACGCACAACCGACTCTTGGTTACCACCACTGCCGATCCATACCGGAAGTTTTTCCTGTACTGGGCGTGGATAGATGCCCAGGTTGTTGAAGGAAGGTCGGTGTTTGCCTTCCCAGGTTACTTTTTCCGAATCACGCAATTTCAGCAATAGATCCAGTTTCTCGTCAAACAACTCGTCGTAATCGTTCAGATCATAGCCGAACAATGGGAAGGATTCAATAAATGAGCCCCGCCCTGCCATAATCTCTGCACGACCATTCGAAATGCCGTCCAGTGTTGCAAAATCCTGAAATACACGTACTGGATCATCCGAGGATAGTACCGTTACTGCACTTGTCAGCCGAATGTTCTTCGTCTGCGAAGCTGCTGCTGCCAAAATAACAGCAGGTGATGAAGCGGCATAATCGGCACGATGGTGTTCACCTACGCCATATACATCCAACCCCACCTCATCTGCCAACACAATTTCCTCAACTACGTCGCGAATCCGCTGTGCATGACTGATTAATTCTCCTGTATTTACATCCGGGTTCGTCTCCACAAATGTACTGATTCCGATTTCCATGGTCTATTCCTCCTGGTATGAAGCGATCCGTCGTTCATCTAACCTATTGTAAGTAGATCACCTTTTGTAATATGTCTTAATATTGAACTATTTTGAGCAAAAAAACAAGTACCCGCTGGAGATAAACTGTACCCTATGTAAAGGACATTTCTAAAAAAGACCTACATGGCTTGAAGAAGGTGATCTCTGTATTCTACAGGGGTCATCCTTTTTAAG
>NZ_JAUSTI010000017.1 GCF_030812775.1 Paenibacillus tundrae | reverse complement strand
CATGGTGCGCTAGGTTATCTTTCCCCTGCTCGTTTTGCGAAGAAATTTACGGACAAATCCGTCGCGTAAGTGTCTACTTTCTTGACATAGGTCCAGAATGTATCGTATTTTTTTATTTATTCAATCGCTTATTCAGGACGTTTCGATTTCGGCACAACGGGTAAATTTCAAACAAGACACGATGTACATTTATCCTTAAAGGAGGAAGAACACATGTCTAAACGTAAAGGAATTATCATGACAGCTATTGGTGCAGGCGTAACGTATCTGATGAGGAACAAGCAGGCAAGAGATAAGTTGTTTTCGACAGTCTCAGGCATGATGAAAAGCTCCAGTTCTTCAACTGGCAAGAGACCACAGCGTATAGATATTAAATAAATCCATCTAATCAACATGTAATGTCAAGCCCAGGCTAGCTAGTCTGGGTTTTTGTTTGCGCTCTACATCCAATTCACTTTACTTTCTTTTCCCCTTCGGAAAAGGAAATCAAAAAAATCTGGAGATAACAGCGATCGAAAGGTTATTCTGTCATCGGAGCGACAAGTATGAATATTCTTTAGATCAGCATATATAGATGCTGCTTTTCAAAGGACAGGATGCGATTTTTGCAATGAAGAATGATACAATGGATACTTGCAGAAATTATATGAGGTGGTGCACATATGAAAAAAAATCGTCTAGGCTCATCCGAATTGATGGTGGGAGAGATTGGTCTTGGCTGTATGTCGCTCGGAACGGATGTGAATCCTGCCGTAGCCCTGATTCATGAAGCGTTGGATCACGGTGTGAATTTGCTGGATACAGCGGATCTGTATGACGCAGGGCGCAATGAAGAGATCGTAGGGCAAGCGATTAAGGGACGCCGTGATCAGGTTATTGTAGCTACCAAGGTGGGGAACCGCAGAATACAAGGTCAAGAAGGTTGGGCATGGGATCCATCCAAGGCGTATATCAAACAGGCGGTACATGACAGTCTTAAACGTCTCCAGACTGACTATATTGATCTGTATCAGCTGCACGGCGGTACCATTGAAGATCCAATGGAAGAGACCATCGAGGCATTTGAAGAACTTAAGCAGGAGGGGCTAATTCGTTATTACGGTATTTCCTCAATTCGACCTAATGTCATACGGGAATATGTGAGAAGAGCTCAGATTGTAAGTGTCATGAACCAATACAGCCTAGTGGATCGCCGAGCGGAGGAAGAGGTATTGCCGTTATTGGAGCAAAAGGGAATTAGTGTGATCGCCCGCGGGCCAGTGGCAAGTGGAGTACTCGCTGATTCTGGCGCAGCTAAGGTTGATAAAGGTTATCTGGACTATACGCCGGCTGAGCTTCACAGTATTCGGGACACGCTGGGTCGTTATGTTACGGACGGGCGCAGTTTAACCCAAACGGCCATTCGATATGCCTTGTCTCATCCAGCCGTAGCGGCGGTTGTACCTGGCGCGAGTTCTAGAGAACAATTACTGCATAATATTGCTGCTTCAGCATCAGCACCGCTCACAACAGCGGAGATCCAACAAATTAAGGAATCGAATCCGGCTAATCTGTACAAGCAGCACCGCTGAGACAGGAAATCCTATTTTCAAATGTAACTATTCAAGGTACAATGAAATAAAGTTAAAATATTTACTATTCCGTTTCAGCTATACATGATCATGTTGTGGCTAAACATATATAGACAAGGGAGAGAACATCTATGGAAAGAATTCTTAGTGAACAGCAATATCGCGATACCATTAATTCAGACAGTCTAACGGTTATTAAGTTTGATACAACCTGGTGTGTTGACTGCAAAAACCTCGATCGCTTTATCGGAGACGTAGTTGACCAGCACACTGACAAAACATTCTATGCTATGGACGCGGAAGAATTACAGCCATTGGCTGAGGAGAATGGTGTACGTGGTATTCCAAGCTTGCTTGTTTTCCAAAATGGCAAGAAAATCGCACACCTGCACAGCAAATGGGCTAAGACTCCTGCTCAAATCTCGGAATATCTGACTACCTTGGAATCCAAAGTATAACTAAAACGTAGCGTTTTTATCTAAACACATATAGGCACCTTCAATCATACCCATGATTTGAAGGTGCTTTTTAATGTTCTACTCCAATCCATAACTTTCTAATGTTGTTCAGAATTTGTTTAGACCCTAGCAGTACAATGTTAAAGCGACATAAGGTGAACATCGTTTCAACTCATGTAGTATAAACCTAATATGGAGTGAACAGAGATTACTATGAGCAAAGCTATTTTTCAAGAAATGCATCAGCTGAGTCGTAATGATGAACTAAGATATCAATTATTGATGCGAGGAGTGAGAAGACGGCTGGAGGAGCAGAAGCAGAATAGATATAATTTGATTGAGCAGATAAGATATCGGAAGAAATTAAGAGAAATTCAAGTGAAGCAGTGGTACTAGATCTGTAGGTTCACCAAAAGTAAAAAAAGCCTCTATGTCATCTATACATAGGACTCGGTTTATTGGATTTAGCACTTAGCACATGTAACACATAAATAAAATGGCGGCTCAGTTCCAGAGGAACGTGAGACCGCCATTTATATTGCGCTACGATGTTTGACGTTACATTAGAATGATGAAGAATACGGCTGCTAGAACGAAGCGATATACCGCAAAAACCGTAAGACTCAGTCGTTTGAGAATGGACAAGAATGTTTTGATCGCAAGCATCGCAACGATGAAGGCTGCAATAAAACCGATAGCGAAGATCGGGAAGTCACTGCCGTTCAGATGATCGATACTTTTGTATAGATCATATCCTGTAGCACCAATCATGATTGGCACAGATACCAGGAACGTAAATTCGGCTGCAGCTACACGGCTGATTCCTGCGAATAGACCACCAGAGATCGTTGAGCCGGAACGAGAGAAGCCAGGCCACAGTGCCAAGATCTGGAATAGCCCGACTACAAAGGCTTGTTTATACGAAATATCGTCTACATCATGGGTAGTGATGCGCTCACTACGGTGGCTCCAGCGTTCAGCGACAATCATCAGAACGCCCCCAATGACAAGGCTGTAAAGTACCGTCTCAGGGCCGAATAAATGGGCTTTGATCCAATCCCGGAAGACAAGTCCAATGACTACAGCAGGAACCATTGCGAGAAAAATGTGTCCAAGGTTTAGACGGCGGGAATAACTTCGTTTTCCCCCAGTGAAGCGGAACATGTCGATAAACTTGTTCCAGTACAACACCACGACTGCAAGTACAGCTCCGAGTTGAACAACCACCTCAAACGTTTTGACTGACTCGTTGTCCTCCGATAAACCCAGCAGGTGGGCAGTCAGAATCATGTGTCCTGTTGAGGACACGGGCAAAAACTCAGTCAAACCCTCGATGATGCCCATAATAATAGATGATATTAAGTCCAATTCTCTTCCTCCTTGAAATGCAGATGGCAGAAGCGAGCTGCCCTGCTTCACAATGCCTGTCCTCTAGAACATGGCTATGCTCTATTATGATCAGAAATGCATACAACTTCAACTTCTCTTGTGAATCTATTGTTTAAAACTATATTGACAAAAACCTAGTTATCCCATAGGATATACATTAACTGACTGACTGATCAATCGGGAGGGTTAAACGTATGAGTAAAGGTAATACTTTGGAACCTGGCGAAGACCGCCGGAACCAGATTATACGCATAGCACTAGAGCGTTTTGCAACGCAGGGTTATCATCAGACCAAAATTTCCGATATTGTTCGGGAAGCGGGTGTCGCTCAGGGAACCTTCTATTGGCACTTCAAAAGCAAGGAAGCCATTGCCTCCGAGATTGTACTCACAGGTAGAGAGAAACTTCTTGAAGCGATTGGACAAGGATATCGCAAGGATGCCGGAACGGTAGAAGATATGGTGAAGGCTTCGGAACGACTGTTTACCGATTTGTTCTCTTTTGCCGCAAACAACCGTTACTTCATGGAGCTACTTCTCAAAGGCATCGTAACTGAAGATGCAGTTCGCCGTCTGGTTGAGGAGACACGCAATGCGGTGGAAACGGCGTTTCGTCACAACATGGAGAGAGCCATGGAGCTGGGAATGTTGCCAAGATCAATGGATATTCCGCTCAGAGCAGCATTGCTTGTCAGCATGATTGAAGGCATGATAACGCGTTGGCTATTTGGTTCAGAAGATCTGCACAACGAGTTCTCTTCCATGACAGCATCGTCGCTCGCGATGGAGGCAGCAAGCTTTGAATTTTACGGATTGTTAGGCACATGAAGACATCGCCTGATTCCGAAGCATTTATTTTGAAATAGGGATGAGCATTTGATTAGGAAAATGAAAGTACGTCCTATCACATGTTTCAGCCACGAGCAGGGAATAATGGGGATAACTGCTGTATCCATATACATTAGGTTCCACATATAAAAATGTTCCTGTATGCACAAACACATAACGACTTGAGAGGAAGATCACAACAT
Source organism: Paenibacillus tundrae (assembly GCF_030812775.1). Classification (GTDB taxonomy): domain Bacteria; phylum Bacillota; class Bacilli; order Paenibacillales; family Paenibacillaceae; genus Paenibacillus; species Paenibacillus tundrae_A. Next base: position 107,406 of record NZ_JAUSTI010000017.1, on the reverse strand, counting down.
GAATACTGGATTTAACACTCGGAAGAATAAAACTCGCAAAGGCTGGACGCTAACCGCGTTGCTATTGATTACGGTGCTGGTACTTAGCGCTTGCGGCAGCAAAGCAACTACAGATAATGGTGGAGATGCTGCGGCACCAGCGAGCAATGAACTGGAACAAATTAAGTCCGCTGGCGTTATCAAAGTGGGGATGATGGGAACGTATCGTCCATACAACTTCCTGAATGATAAGAAGGAAATGGATGGCTTTGATGCGGATATCGCACGTGAGGTTGCGAAGCGTCTGGGCGTTGAGGTTGAATTTGTATCCCAGGAGTTCTCTGGACTGACACCAAGTCTACAATCCAAGAAACTGGATGCGATCATTAGCCAAATGACGATCACCGATGAACGCAAAAAAGCACTGGATTTCAGTGATCCGTACATTACCAACTCCGTAAAAATCATTGTAAAAGAAGATAATAACGATATTACGACGCTAGAGGATTTCAAAGGAAAAACGATCGGCGTAGGTCTTGGTACAAACGATGAAACGTACCTGCGTAATGAAGTACTGCCCAAAGTTGGCGATTTCACGATCAAAACGTATGACGATGTTATTTCTTCCCTGAAAGATCTGGATGCAGGTCGTATTGATGCAACAATCAATAACCTGTATGCGCTGAAACCTATTGTGGATGCGAATGGTTTCAAGATCAAAGCTGTAGGCGAACCAATCAAGAGTGATCAAGCCGGAATTGCGGTTCGTAAAGATAACCCGGAACTGGTGGCTGCACTGAACGATGCGCTTAAAGGCATGAAGGACGATGGCACATACAACACCATTTTCAAAAAATGGTTTAATGAAGAGCCTGCGCAATAATGAACCTGCAAGGCGAAGGGAAGTCTGATCCATGGAACTTGATTTGATACTTGAGAATGTCCCCTTCTTTTTGAAGGGGGCGTATTACACCCTATATGTAACTGTGATTTCAATGTTTTTTGCCTTTATCATCGGGGTTATCGTCGCTGTAGCTCGTCTGAAAGGACCGATGTGGCTCCGGCTGATTGCCCGGTTTTATGTATCCATTATGCGAGGAACGCCGTTGCTCGTGCAATTATTCGTTATCTATTACGGGTTAGTGGACTACGGGGTAACCTTAGGCTCACTCACTGCGGCTTGTCTTGCACTCAGCTTGAATGCAGGTGCCTTTTTGTCTGAGACCTTCCGTGGAGCGATCCAGGCTGTTCCCAAAGGGCAGACAGAGGCGGCATATGCAACAGGCATGACACCGGCTCAGACGATGAGACGTATTGTGTTCCCACAGGCTGTCCGGATTGCTATCCCACCGATGGGTAATACGTTTATTGGTATGTTAAAAGAAACGTCCCTTGTGGCCGCAATCGGGGTAACCGAGCTGTTGCGTTCGGCACAATTACTGGTTTCTCAATATGCACTGAACATGCCGTTTTATCTAGCGATCGGTGTGATCTACTGGATCATGAGCATCGGCTTCTCGGCCATTCTGGAACAAGTGGAGCGTAGGCTCGCTCGGGCTTACTGATTGAAGGAGGAGAACCGATGATTACAACGACAGGGCTTAGCAAGCGCTTTGAGAATAATGAAGTACTTAAAAATATAGATTTACACGTGAACGCTAAAGATATCGTTGTACTGCTCGGACCGAGTGGTTCAGGCAAGAGTACATTGCTTCGCTGTTTGAACGGTCTGGAGCAGCTGTCTGGTGGACGAATCGAAGTGAATGGTACTGTGGTTGACAGTGCGGATTCTCTACGTGTACAGCGTGCGAGAGTATTAGAAATTCGTCGTCAGACGGGCATGGTATTTCAGCAGTTTAACCTTTATCCGCATAAGACAGTGCTCGGCAATGTGATGGAGGGGCTTGTCACAGTCAAAAAGATCAAGCGTGATGAAGCAGCCGAACGAGGCAAGCTGTTACTTGATCGTGTCGGTCTTTCGGATAAGCAGGATGCTTATCCATCCCGTTTATCCGGTGGACAGCAGCAACGTGTTGCTATTGCTCGTGCACTCGCGATGGAGCCTGAGGTGATGCTGTTTGATGAACCTACATCGGCACTTGACCCTGAGCTCGTAGGTGAAGTGTTGTCTGTTATGAAGGAGCTGGCTCAGGAAGGTATGACGATGCTTGTGGTGACCCATGAATTGAAATTCGCCCGTAATGTAGCAAACAAAATTGTGTTCATGGCGGACGGATCGATTGTGGAGGAAGCGAGTCCTCAGGCGTTCTTTGAACATCCAGAACAAGAACGAACACGTAAGTTTTTACAACAAATCACTGAATTTTAATGAAGAAAGAAGGATGACATCATGAATGTAACTACGGTATGGAAAGGCAAACGCGCGTTTACGTCTGAAGGTCCGTCTGGCTACGCTGTAGGTATGGATGCAACGGCTGCTTATGGCGGAGATAGCCAAGGAGCGACACCAATGGAACTGCTGCTGGCAGGTCTTGGTGGTTGCATGGGCATCGATATTACGATGATTCTGGACGCTTTTCTGGACAAAATTACGTCTATTGAAATTGAGGCACAAGGTACACGTAGTGAAGGGATGCCCAAAGGTTTTACTTCCATTGATCTGATCTTCAAAGTCGATGGAGATATCCCGGATTACCGGATTTGGAAAGCGATCCAGATGGCAGAAGAGAAATATTGTGCCGTATCCGCTTCACTAAGTGCAGACATTCATCCCCAATTGATTCTCAATGGTGTAGAGACACCACGTCCATAATTACTCGGATTCATTCGGTGCTTCAAGCTGAAGAGCTGCGCCGAACCATTGGGATGCGATCGTAAAACAGATCCAGGCACACAGCTCACTGAGCTGAGCGTCGGTAAAATGTTCACGTAGGACGGGGAAAACGGCAGAGTCCACATTGCCACCCGTTTGGATAAATAACTCCGCAAGTCCGGTCGCCATGCCAATGGCGGCCTCTTCGGGCTTCGGATCAGGAGCCCCTTTGGCACGACAATACATACAGCCGTTTCGATGAGCGAGTGTGCGTCGTACCTGCTCCTTAAGTTCGGCAGATAATAAGCTATCCCTAGCTAGGGTTTCTCCCAATGCATTCCAGTGCAGCATAATCGATGAATTGTGACCAAGTAGGCGTTGAAACGGCGTATCTCCAATAGAGGAAAAAGAAATGATAGGCATATGATGTGAATGCTCCTTTATAGAAGTTTGGTGTACTTTACGTGTACTACATTGGTTTTTTCTAAACTAAGTTTGTGTTCCTTACATGCACTCATATTGCCAATATGGATTGAATTGTCGCTGGAATCCATTTCATAACTCAAAAAGGTATTATGAAATGGATTCGCTGTAACTAAATTTTATCGTATGGTTGGATGGGCCTCCACTGCAAATGACTGCGAATGTATGATAATCTAAGACAAATGTCTTGAAAAAAGGAGCCTGGGTAGACAAATGAACCTGGATCGCACGGATTATCATATATTGAGAAAACTTCGGGAAGATGCTCGACTGTCTATGCGGGAACTAGCAAGACAGGTTAACTTATCTCCTTCCTCAGTGAGTGAACGGGTACGCAGGCTGGAGGATGAAGGCGTCATTAAGGGATACCAAGTGCATATTGATCGAGCCAAGCTGGGATGTACGGTGCGGTGTATGATTGAGGTAACCTTGCGAAATGGCGAGCATGAACGCTTCGCTAATTATATCCGCCAGTTGCCTTGGACAGAGTTTGCTTATCGCGTGGCAGGGAAGGCATGCTTTATGGTTATGTTGTGCACACCGAGTATGGCCGAGGTGGAAGCCTGCATTACAGAGCTTACTCCGTATGCTGTTACGGTGACCCATGTGGTCTTTTCCGAGGTGCAGTTATCAGACCTTATTTTGAAGACCGAGCAACTTTCTTTAGGTTAAAAAGTAAGATTAAGCCCTGATTAGGGCTTTTTCCGTGGTATGATAAGATATATAAGAAGGCAAGGTTACCTATTCTTATATATGTAAGCGCTTGTACAAGATGACGGAAGGTGCAGACATGTTAAAGAGGCTAATACAAGTATCGAACAATCTCAAAATGAAGCATAAATTGCTTATTTCCTACGTACTCGTTGTCATGGTTCCGGTCTTGATCGTTGGTCTGGCTGTCACGGCATATTTCCGCCAACAGGCTTTGGATAATGCCATTGAACAAACCATCAATAACGTGGATAAAATCAAGAGTCAGACAGCTACGTTGCTGCGTGTACCAACAGATATATCCAACATTCTAATGTTCAATAAGGATCTGGAGAAAATCGTGAACACACGATATGAATCGGTGATGGAACTGACGAGAGCGTATTTGGCATATAAGGATTTTGAGGAATACAAGCGTCAGTATCGTGAGGTTGCGGGCATTCGTTTCTATTCTACCAACCCAACGCTGATTAACAATTTGGAAATTATTCCGGTGGATCAACAAACGAAGGATAGCTACTGGTATCAGAAGGCACTCACTTCAACCAGCATCGGATGGTTTTACATTCCTAACAAGGAAGACAATCCAGTACACAAACTGAGCTTAGTTCGTAAGGTGCCCTTTCCCGAATACCGTACCGAAGGTGTTCTTATGATTGGGATTAATCAGGATGAACTGAATGAGTTATTGCGCCAAGAGCCATTTGAGACGCTGATCACGGACGAGCAGGGTTATATCGTTGCAGCCAAAAATACGGAGCTAGTAGGTCAAACGCTGAACCAGCTTGATTTTGGCATCGATCTCCAGAATCAAGCAAAAGGCACGTTGGAGGCTGACTTCCAAGGAGAACCTTCCAACATTGTGATTGATGAACTGAACCCTATGTACAGTATCAATAGCCTGAAGGTCATTTCAGTGTTTGCAACCAAAAATATAGTGAAGGATGCCAATAAAATCAGCCTGATTGGTATGAGTTTTATGATATTGGTATTGGTGATTGCACTGTTGCTGGTGTATATCATCTCATTCCTCACTTCTAACCGATTACTACGGCTTAGTAGACATCTGAACAAGCTTGCTCTAGGCGATCTGAATGTCACCTCACGTATTGACGGCAATGATGAGATAGGACAACTTTCTAGACAATTCAATTATATGGTAAAAAGTATTAATGATCTGATGACCCAGGTTGTAGAGACTTCTGAGCAGAATACACAATTGGAAATCGCCCAAAAAGAGATTAAACTGAAAATGATGGCAAGCCAGATCAATCCTCATTTTTTATTTAATGCCTTGGAATCCATCCGTATGAAAGCCCATATTCAAGGGGAAGCGGAGATCGCCAATATTGTGCGGTTGTTAGGCAAGCTTATGCGTAAGAGTTTAGAGATTGGTAGCGGCAAAACAACCCTTAAGGCAGAACTTGAAATGGTACGTTCTTATTTGGAAATTCAGAAATTTCGTTATGGTGATCGTCTGGCATTCGTCATTGATATTCATCCAGAGGTAGAGAAAATCTCTATACCTCCATTAATCATCCAACCCCTTGTAGAGAATGCCATCGTGCACGGTCTAGAAAATAAAGAGGGTACGGTGCGTGTGAACATTAGCATCTATCCGATGGATGAAGTAATTCAGGTTCATGTAAGAGACGATGGAGCAGGCATTACCCCAGAACGGTTGGGTGAGGTTATGCAGTTCATCTGTGGGCCTGAGGAACAGGAGAAGAGCCGAATCGGTCTACGCAATGTACACCAGCGGTTGACGCTGACTTACGGCGAGCCTCATGGATTACAGATCAAGAGTGTGTACGGGGAAGGAACAGAGGTTTCTTTCACCTTGCCAGCAGGAGGGAACCAGCATGTATAGAGTGTTTTTGGTAGATGATGAACCCAGTATTCGAGAGGGATTAACGACGATTATTAACTGGGAAGAATATGGATTTGAAGTCATCGGTACCGCAGCAAGCGGTCGTGAAGCGATAGAACGTTTTGACGAGCTCAAGCCAGATCTGACGATTATCGATATCCGGATGCCTGGCATGACGGGGTTGGATGTCATTGAAGAGGTACGCGAGCATCATGCAGATGCCCATTTTCTTATCTTGAGCGGGTATGCGGATTTTGATTATGCCAAAAAAGCGATCAGCTTCGGTGTAGATGGTTATCTCCTTAAACCGGTAGATGAGGAAGAGATCATTAGCGAGCTTCAGCGTATATCTGTCGTGCTGACACGAGAACGAGAGACGAATGCGCGTCATGCGGGTGAGGATACGGCATATCGAGAGCATCAGATTGAAGCGTTGCTTTTTGATAATCAGGAAGGTGCCGTCACCACGCAAGAAGATGCACTTGGGCTAAAGTGGCTTCAATATCAGATTATATTGCTGGAGATTCATGCTGCACCTGATCTGCAGCGGGGTAGTGCCCTTAAGCGTAAGTTGATTGAAGCCTTTGATCAGCAGCAGCGGGGGATCGTATTTTCGTTCCATTCGGGATTAGGGCTGCTGTGCAAAGAGCCGATTATTTCTATCGACGGAGCCCGTAATGTTCATGATGAACTGAGGAGTCTATTAGGGGAATGGAATATTCACATGTATGTGGCAGCGGGTCAGCCTGTCCCATCTACAGCAGAGATCTCGAAGTCCTATCGTCAGGCAAACGCCATGTTGGCTGATCGATTCTTGTTCTCCGAAGAACGAATGATGCTCTGGAATGATCAGGTTATTGGTGAGAATCACATCCATTCAACTGAAGATTCCAGACCAGACGGTTTTGAACCGGATGAAGCAGAACTTGCAGACAAAATGTACTATGCACTCGATATTCGAAGTCATGAATCGGTGATGCGGGTTCTTACCGAGATGCAGGATCGAATTGTGCCTTATCATCGAACAGAGCAAGCGATCAAGACGGCGTTCTCCCAGATATTCTCTTTGGCGATTAACAAACTTGCTGCTGCCAATCAGCAGATGCAGTCTATTTTGCAGGAGCATTCAATGTTAATTACCGAGGTGTATCATCAGCATACACTGCGGGATCTGCAAGTGATGGCTGCTGAGCATCTGAACCGCCTTATTCAGCGCATGGGTGGGGGCAGTACGGATACCGTGTTAAAACAAATGATTGAATTTATCCGGCGCAATCCCGGTGAGAATTTGAAGCTAGAAGTACTCTCTGATGTATTCAACTACAATAGTAGTTATCTGGGGAAATTGTTCAAAAATCATACAGGAGAGTCGTTTAATGCTTTTCTGGATAAAGTGCGGATGGAGAAGGCGAAGGAATTGCTGAACGAGGGGTTAAAGGTACATCAGGTTGCCGCGAGAGTAGGATATGCCAATGTGGATTACTTCCACGGAAAGTTCAGAAAATATGTCGGCGAATCTCCGTCAGCATACAAACACGCCAGAGAACATACTAAATTACAATCCAAAGAGAAGCCTGGAGAAAACCCGAGCGAGTAACAGTTAGACATAGATAAAGGTTAGTACGTATTCGATTTTTGTAAAACGTTTTCAGGAATATGGACATGAACACCTATAGATCATCTGTAGGTGTTCTTATCATTTCATGAGATAGTCCATGCTCTTCCGTGTTTATGCAATGGTATAGCCCAGAACGTACCTTTTAAACTGAATGTAAATGATAAGGTGAGGAGCGACAAGCAGATGCAATCATTCGATCCTAATACTGTTCTTCAAACATATAACCTGAACGGAACCTGGCAATTCTGTCTTGCTACCAATGATACAGGTAGTCTAGTTTCACCATCCTCTGGTGATCCTGCATGGGGGGAGATTCAAGTCCCCGGCTCGTGGGAAGAACAGGGGTATGGTGAAGAGCCAAGCTATCAACGTGTGGATACGTGGACTAAGGTACGTGAGTATGAAGGAGCTGCCTGGTACACAAGGAATTTTGAGATCGCTTCCACGGAGATGGATTGTGCTTATATATTGCGATTAAAGGGGGTACGCTGGACAACGAATCTCTGGGTGAATGGTCAATACGCTGGTGAACGCGACAGCCTGGTTAACGTACAAGAATGGGATGTTACGCCTTGGATTCGAGAAGGATCATTGAACGAATTGAAGCTGCGTGTCGATAACACGATGAAGCTTCCTCTAGCAGGGAGTCATATTCACTCTTTGCACACAGCTACTGCTTGGGGTGGGATTACAGGCGGAGCAACGTTAGAATGCATACCAATGAACCGCATCAACCAACTGAGCCTACTTCCTGATGCCAAGCAGGAGACCCTGACCATCAAAGGAACGATTAATGTTGCCCCTAATAGTACGTCTTCAGCCCTGCGGTTACAGATCGAGATTAGGCACCCTGATGGAACCTGGCTCGATGATCAGAGCTTCAAGGTGGAGTTAAGGAAGCATGAGGACGATGAGAGACCAGAAGCATTAGAAGCAGACGGGCAACGGATCGCAGAGATTCAACCATTGCAATTAAACCTTGCACAGGAACAAGGTCTTGCTTTGTGGTCGGATGAGTCCCCTTCACTCTATCAAGCAATGATTCGTTTATACGATGGAGAGCTACAGCTGGATCAGCAACAGCGGACATTTGGTGTTCGCTCTTTCCAGGCTCATGGCCAGAAGCTTATGCTGAATGATATTCCGGTTTTTTTACGTGGTTATGTGGATTGCTGCATTTTCCCACTTACAGGGTATCCAGTCTGGGACAAGCAGCATTATATTCGGCAGTTTCAGATTGCCAAGTCATACGGGTTTAACCATGTGCGTCTGCATGGCTGGAGTGCACCACAACCTTTCTGGGAGGCAGCAGATGAAGAGGGAATGTTGGTGCAGGCTGAGCTTCCGCATTGGTCACGATTATTCGAGAATCGAGAACAGCCTGCGCCAGCAGAAGTGCTAACCTATCTAACTCACGAGCTCGAAGGTCTGTTAACGTCGCTGCAAGATCATCCTTCGTTTGTACTCTTTTCTATGGGGAATGAATTGATTGGTTATAACGGTCATCCGGAATTAAATGAGCTAGTGAGAAAGGCACAAGCGCTTGACCCGTCTCGTCTGTATACCGATAACACGGGATTCGGTCAGCTCCCAGCTCAAGGCCGTGAGGCCGACTTCTATATTCAATCCCTGAACTGGCACCCTCCACTGAAATCGGAGTTGTCCGCCGTCCCGGATACAACGCTAGATTATCAAGCGGTGACCCGACTGACTGATCGTCCGGTAATTGGTCATGAGCATGCACAATACACGATGTATGTGCGTCCAGAAGAACGTGAGAAATATACAGGTGTTCTTCGCCCTAGCTGGTTGCCACCGATTGAAGAGTCTCTAACTCGTAAAGGCATAGCTACGGATCTGGAGCAGTTCCAGCGAGCGAGTGGTGCACATCTGGTGCGTTCCTTAAAAGAAGCGATGGAGCGAGTACGTCGTACCCCGAATGCAGCGGGTATACAGCTGCTGGATATCCGTGACTTTCCTGGACAGGGGCATGCCACGACAGGCATTCTGGATGTGTTCTGGGACAGTAAAGGGATTGCTGAGCCAGTAGATTTTCAACAGTTTAACGAGAATACGGTCTTGCTCCTAAGCTGTAGAGAGCGAACATTTTATGCTGGTGAAGCGATACAAGTCGAAGCGCGAGTATCTCATTATGGACAGCAGCCCATTAAGGATGCAATCGTTCATTGGAAGCTGATAAGCAATCATGTAGTTTTGGAAGAAGGACATTGGCATTATGGAGAAGTAGATCGAGGCGTTGTGTTGCCTCTTGGATACTTAACGATACATGCGCCTTCAGAGAACGCGGCGGCCTTTAAGCTAGAAGCAGAGATTCGTTCAGGAGATGACAAGGTCATTGCGACGAATGTGTGGCATGGCTGGTCATTTCCCCACTACCGCACACATGAGCAGACCCATCGCATCTGGAACAGTGTGACTGAGCTTCAGCCACATCTGCTAGGGGCACAACAGGATCACGTGGATCATCTAGATGGAAGTACATTACGAAGAGGCTCGCAATTCAACCTTGTTATTGCTAAGTCCCTTACACCGAACATACTAGATTATCTAGTTAATGGAGGGCAGGTGTGGATTCAGACTCCACCAGAAGGGCTATATGATCCGGTAGAGACAAAGTATTTGCCTGTGTTCTGGAATTATCTGATGTTTGCTACCCAACCCGGGGCAACGATGGGGTTAAACTTGAAGGAGCAGACCGCGATGTTAGGTCGTTTCCCTTACGATCATGCCTCGGATTGGCAGTGGTATCACCTCGTTAATGGTACACCTGCAATCTGTCTTGATACGCTTCGCGGAGTAAGTCCCTTAATTGAGGTGATTGATCACTTCCATAGAGCGAAACGTCTTACCTATGCTTTTGAAGCGAGGGTTGGGAAGGGGAAAATATTGGTATCTTCATTACCATTTACCGAGCTGTCTCTCATGAAGCGCCCGGAGGTAGCCTATTTGTTCCAAGAGATCATATCGTACCTGCTGAGTGATCAATTCGAACCTGAATCGGCTATTTCTGTGGGGGAACTGTTGGGCATATTGAAGTTACAAACGATACGTTTTGCACTCTAATTTGAAGAGCCCGAGAGGGCTCTCTTTTTATTATAGAAATGTAAAGTAAACGATTTCGAAAAAACGTTTTCGGAAATTGTAATTTTGGCGTGTAAATTCCTTTTTATTTCATATATTGAATTTAAAATGCTTAAAATGAACTGATTTTGAATCAAATATGTCGGATTTTATAGGGGTATATCTAATTTTTATATGATTTTCTCTAAAATCAAGCTGGTATTTTGAAAACGCTCTATCTAGTATGATGGTTTTATAAAAACAGAGGAGGGGGAACGGAGATGGAAACGCTAACAGAAAAATCCGCTTCCGCGAAAAGAAGCAGTGACTCCAATCCGCCTACGAAAAAAGGCCGGAACGGAATTTGGGACAGCATTAAGCAACAAAAGTTTCTCTATCTCATGTCATTGCCATTCGTTGCTTGGGTATTTGTATTCAACTATCTACCTTTATGGGGATGGACGATGGCATTCCAAAACTATAAACCAGCTAGATCGTTCGGTGAACAAGAATGGGTTGGTTTTAAACACTTTGTAGAATTGTTCAGTGATGAACGCTTCTATCTCGTATTACGAAACACACTAGCCATGAGCATCATGGGTCTAGTCGTAGGTTTTGTCGTGCCAATTTTCTTCGCAATTCTCTTGAATGAACTTAAAGGTGTGTTCTTGAAGCGCACAGTACAAACCGTGTCGTACCTTCCTCACTTTGTATCCTGGGTCGTTGTTGCCGGGATCGTTACGAAAATGCTCTCCACTGATGGAGGCGTAATCAATGACATCTTGATGGGTCTTCACATTATTAACGAACCAATTCAATTCATGGCGCAAGGTAACCTGTTCTGGTACATTGTAACCGCTTCAGATATGTGGAAAGAAACCGGTTGGAATGCCATTATCTATCTGGCAGCTATTACGGGTATTGACCAAGAGCTGTACGAAGCCTCTCGTGTCGATGGAGCCAACCGCTGGAGACAGATGTGGCACATTACATTGCCTGGTATTCGGACAACCATGTCGGTCCTGTTCATCATGGCTATTGGTCACTTGACTAGCACAGGTTTTGAGAAGCAACTCTTGCTCGGTAACAGCCTTGTCACCGACTATGCGGAAGTATTAGACCTATACGCACTGAATTACGGTATATATCTAGGACGATTCTCGTACGGTACAGCCATAGGGATATTTAACTCCGTAGTTAGTATTCTTCTTCTGTTTGCAGCGAACGGATTGTTCAAAAAAATTACTAAAGAAAGCATCATGTAGGGAGGGGACGACATTATGGCGAACAAAGCATTCAATGCAACACGGGGCGATAAAGTGTTCAATATATTTAATATCCTCGCGATGACCATGGTGCTGATTGTAACACTGTATCCATTCCTGAACGTACTGGCGATCTCATTCAATGATTCGACAGATACGGTTCGTGGCGGAATTTATCTGTGGCCGCGGGAATTTACATTGGAGAACTACAAAACGATTTTCCAATACGAAGGATTGCTGACAGGTTTGAAAATATCCGTATTGCGTACGCTAATTGGTACGTTCCTCGGATTGCTCAGTTCATCGATGATTGCTTACACGCTCAGCCGACCTGATTTTAAAATCAGAAAATTTGTCTCTGTATCGCTCGCTCTGACGATGTATTTCTCGGGTGGTCTGATCCCGACATATATCCTCATGCGTGACCTAAGCTTGATCGGTACGTTCTGGGTATACATTTTCCCATTGATGATCTCTGCCTTTAACGTGTTTGTCATCCGTTCCTTCATGGACGGTCTGCCATATGCATTGCAGGAATCAGCCAAACTCGATGGTGCAAACGACTTCACCATTTATTACAAAATCATTCTTCCATTATGTAAACCTGTACTTGCTACCATCGCTTTGTTCTTGGCGGTAGGACAGTGGAATCAATGGATTGATACGTACATCTATAACAACAATAAACCGCACTTAACGACGCTCCAATACGAGCTGATGAAAGTACTGCAAAGTACACAACAGGGCTCGAGCGCTGGACGTAACGCCAATGATATGGCGCAGCAGATGGCACAGATTTCACCGGAATCCATTAAGATGGCGATTACCATCGTCGCTACAGTTCCAATCCTGCTAGTTTATCCATTCCTGCAAAAGTACTTTGTTGGTGGTATGACACTCGGAGCTGTTAAAGCATAATTAATCGGCTCGAATAGTTAGGGTGGGTAGATGACCTGCGATACACAGTGTAGGCGTGGCTGAGGGGCTGCGCTTACCGTATCGGGGATAGCCTGCGGTGAGTTTTACATTAGCAATTTATCCAAAACCGAGCTATCTAATGGATTGAAGTCAAAGTTCGAGTTTGGATAATTCGAACAATAAATTGTTACAGATGCTTCAAATAAATACAACATTTAAACCGTTTTCCGAAAAACGTTTTCCTAGAGATGAATTCGCTATTGACAAGGGTAATAACAACATTTATGATTCAAATATGAAAGCACTTTCATTTATGGATTTTTAGAATGCTAACCTACATGATGGTGAGTGAATGGTAATAAACTGAATGTGGAGGTCACAAACTGTAGTTCGGGGATTTACCCAAAAAACAGAAAGCGCTTTTACAATGTCTAGTTAGAGGGGTCACATCAGGTTCAGTCAGCCACGTAAAGGTATGTGCAGGGCAGCCTGTTATACACAATATAGCTTCATTAATATCCATAGGGGGGATTACACATGAAGGGAAAAACACCAAAAACGTTTGCAATGCTGCTGTTAGCCAGCGCATTAGCAATCACAGCCGGTTGCGGGGGGAGTACTGCTTCTGAAACACCAGTAGATACAGGGGATACAACATCTCCAATGACGATTACATTCTTCGGTGCGGATGCAAGTCCAAGCTGGAATAAGATGCAGGATGCTGTTGGTAAAGAGATTACTAAACAAACCGGCATCACCATTGAAGCTGAATATGATGTAAATAATGGCGGCGATCAAAAGGTTGCATTGATGGCAGCAAGTGGCGATTACCCTGATATTATTTTCCCAAAAGGTAATCTATCCAAGCTCGTTGATGCAGGAGCGATGATTGATCTAACGGATCTGATTGAGGAACACGCACCGAATCTGAAGAAGATATACGGGGATCAGATGAACCGTCTGAAATACAGCTTGGAGGATCCGGCCATTTATACCATCCCAACCAATATGGGGGTAGATAACGTTGCGTTTGATGCCACTGGTGGATTTGAGATTCAACAACGTGTATTGAAGGAACTAGGATACCCTGAAGTAAAAACATTACAGGACTATGAAAATGTATTGAAAGAATATGTGGCTAAACATCCGACAATTGATGGTCAACCAACGATTCCATTGACACTTAATGCAGATGACTGGAAAATCATGATTACGGTGACAAACCCAGCTTTCCAAGCTACAGGTGCTCCAGATGATGGTGAATATTACATCAACCCTGAAACGTATGAAGCACAGCTTCACTACAAACGTCCAGAAGAGAAAGAATACTTCCGTTGGTTGAACCACATGTATGCTGAAGGTCTGCTCGATAAAGATACATTTGTACAAAAGGATGACCAATATAAATCCAAAATTGCCAGTGGCCGTGTACTGGGTCTGATTGACCAAGAGTGGAACTATCAAGATGGGGAAAATGCGTTGAAGGCAGCAGGTAAAGATGATGCAACTTATGCTCACTTCTCCGTTTCATTAAATGAAGATATCGTTGATCACACGTTCCAACCGACTGGTTTCGACGGGTACGGAATTGGAATAACAACTTCCGCTAAAGACCCAGTACGTATTATCAAATTTTTCGATTGGCTTGCTTCCGATGAAGGACAGGTGCTTAGAAACTGGGGTATTGAAGGCGAACATTACAACGTCGAAAATGGCAACCGTGTAATCCCTGATGATATTCAGGATCGTAAAACGAATGACAACACTGCGTTTACCAAAGAAACAGGAATTGAACTGTATTCTATCTTCAGTGCTAAATATGGTGATGGCGTGAAGGATCCTACAGGTAACTATTACACAACAAGATTCCCTGAGCAGATTGTAGCGAGTTACACTCCAGCCGAGAAGGAAACGTTGAAAGCCTATGGAATCACAACATGGAAAGAGTTCTTCCCATCTGAAGAAGATCTACCATTGAAACCTTGGGGTGCAGCGTATAACATGCCAGTACCATCGGATACAGACTACAACGTGACATTCCAAAAAACACAGGATATCGTTCGTAAACGTATTCCAGAAGCAATTCTGACTAAACCAGAAAACTTCGACAAAGTGTATGATGACTTCCTTGCTGAGCTTGACAGAGCAGGTGCTGCTGAAATGGAACAACAATACACAGTATGGATTAAAGAACGTGTAGCACTGTGGACGGGTGAAGACGTTAAGTAATTCGGAATGGAAGACCGAATGAAATAAGGGATAGTATGTAGAAGAACTCCTGGAGAAGGGGTTCTTCTACAGATTGATGAGAACACAAATACAATGGATCCATGGCTCACCCAACGAGGAGGACATACAAGATGAGAGGCAAAACGAAGAGTAAGACACCAAAGACATTTGCATTGTTGATGCTGGCCAGTGCGCTATTGGTTACTGCAGGTTGTGGCAACTCAGGTGGTAAAGAGGCTTCATCCGAAAGTTCAACAGGTACCGATCCAGTTACCTTTACGTTTTTTGGAGCTGATGCTAGCCCAAACTGGAATAGAATGCAGGATGAAGTTGGTCAAGAGATTACGAAACAAACAGGTGTTACGATTGATGCAGAATATGATGTAAACAATGGTGGTGACCAGAAGATCGCCCTGATGGCAGCAAGTGGAGATTATCCAGATATCGTCTATCCAAAGGGCAATCTATCCAAGCTAGTTGACGCAGGCGCTATGCTTGATCTGACCGATCTGATTGAGGAGCATGCTCCCAACTTGAAAAAGATCTATGGCGAACAGATGAACCGTCTAAAGTATAGCCTAGAAGACCAATCCATCTATACGCTTCCAACGAATATGGGGGTAGATAACGTTGCCTTTGACGCAACGGATGGCTTTGAGATCCAGCAAAAAGTACTGAAAGAGCTTGGTTATCCAGAAGTTAGAACGCTACAGGACTTCGAAAATGTACTACGTGCTTATGTCGAAAAACACCCGACTATTGATGGTCAACCAACAATTCCACTGTCACTTAATGCAGATGACTGGAAAATCATGATTACAGTAACGAATCCAGCTGCTCAAACGACTGGTGGAGGCGGCGATGGTGAATATTACATTAACCCAGAAAATTATGAAGCGATGTTACACGTGAAGCGCCCAATCGAGAAAGAGTATTTCCGCTGGTTGAACCATATGTACAACGAGGGACTGCTCGACAAGGACACATTTGTACAAAAAGAAGACCAGTATAAATCTAAAATCGCAAGTGGACGTGTGCTTGGTCTCATCGATGCAGAGTGGGGATATTCAGATGCTGAGAATGCGTTGAAAGCTGCAGGCAAAGATGACAGTACTTATGCCCATTTCCCAGTCACATTGAATAAAGATATTAAGGATAATACCTTCCAGCCTACTGGCTTTGACGGCTACGGTATTGGGATTACAACTTCTGCTAAAGACCCAGTACGTATTATCAAATTCTTCGATTGGCTTGCTTCTGATGAAGGTCAAGTGCTTCGAAACTGGGGAATTGAAGGCAAACATTACAACGTAGTTGATGGCAAACGTGTCATTCCTGAAGAGATTCAGGATCGCAAAACGAATGATAATGCTGCATTCACCAAAGAAACAGGTGTTGAGCTTTACTCAATCTTTAGTGCAAGATACGGAGACGGTGTGAAGGACGCGACGGATAATTATTATACGACAAGATTCCCTGAACAGATTATCGCAGGATATACAGCTGCTGAGAAAGAAACGCTAAAAGCGTATGGTATCGACACATGGAAGGGTCTATATCCACAAGAAGATGAGTTCGAAATCAAAGAGTGGGGTGCGGCATATAATATGCCAGTTCCATCAGATACAGATTACAATGTAGCGTACCAAAAAACACAGGATATCATCCGTAAACGTATCCCAGAAGCGGTGCTTGCTAAAAAAGAAAACTTCGATAAAGTATACGATGACTTCCTCGCAGAATTGGATCGAGCAGGTGCTGTAGAGATGGAGCAACAATACACGGTTTGGGTCAAAGAGCGTGTAGCACTCTGGACAGGTAAGGACGTTAAATAATACGTCTTAGTTGAAAGGCAATAGAAACGAAGAAAAGACCCTAGAATGAAGGGGTCTTTTCTTCCGTTTATTGTGATGTTTTACATTGACGATAAAGGTGGAATCTCCTATAATTTTGTTAGTGTAAGCACTTTCAGTTTAATCTGAAATGAGCTTGAAATGTAGTAGCATAGGAGACGAATTTACGAATAGATTAGTGTCGTCAGCACATTTATCGAAAACGTTTTATAAAATCAGGATAGTATAACATTACTTCAGGGACAGGAGCTATGTAATGACCTCATTCACGAAGAACACACAGCCGAATCGTCTATGGTATCGTCAGCCAGCAACCCGTTGGGAAGAGGCTCTTCCTATAGGAAATGGGCGTCTTGGGGGTATGGTCTACGGCGGCGATGTGGAAGAACGCATTCAACTGAACGAAGACACACTATGGTCAGGATACCCGCGCGACACAGTACAGTACAGCAGCCAGCGATATCTCAAGAAGACTCGTGAGTTAATTATGGCAGGACAGTATAGTGAAGCAGAAGAACTGTTGAACCGTGAAATGTTAGGGCGGGATGTTGAAGCTTACCAGCCAATGGGACACTTCCTATTGAAGCAGGAGCAGCTGATTGGAACCCCTATACAGGAATTCGAACGAGAGCTTGATCTGGAAACTGGGGTTGCAGCGACAAATTATATTTGTAATGGTGTTCGTTATAAACGTGAAGTGTATGCGAGTGCTACGGACGATGTGATGGTATGTACGCTTTCAGCCGACCAGACGGGAGCAGTAAATGTCAGCCTTTCACTAGACAGCCCACACCCGTATACTTCACAAATCTCAGAAGAGGGCGTGACATTGTTCAGTCGTTGTCCCAGTCATGTTGAATCGAACTATTTCCGAGATCATCCTGAATCCGTCATTTATGAAGACGACCGTGGAACCGCTTATGCTGTCAGTGTGAGTGTGAGTACCGTAGGTAGCAAGGCTCAAGTTGTGGTTGAAGAGGGTAGCCTGCGTGTTCTAGGAGCAGATCAGGTTGTGTTCTACCTGGCGGCTGCAACGTCATTTGAACGTTATGATGTGATGCCAGTGAAAGAAGGTGGGTTGTTAGAGCAGACATGTCATGAGGTCATCGCAAAAGCTAAGTCATTCAATCCTGAGCAACTCAGGAAACGCCATGAGCAGGATCATAGGGCGTTATTTGCAAGAGTTGATCTGAATCTAGGCATGACAAGCAATAGTGAGTTGCCTACCGATGAGCGATTGTTAGCTTACCAAGAAGGGGCGGAAGACCCTGGACTGGAGGCTTTGTATTTTCAGTATGGTCGTTATCTGCTCATGGCAAGCTCACGTCCTGGCACGCAACCAGCCAATCTACAAGGCATATGGAATCATCAGGTCGAGCCGCCGTGGCACAGTGATTACACGACGAATATTAACACAGAGATGAATTATTGGCCTGCCGAAGTCTGTAATTTGAGTGAATGCCATGATCCGCTGTTTGGGATGATTGATGATTTGAGTCAGACAGGACGTAGAACGGCACGTATCCATTATGGGGCTCGTGGCTGGACTGCACATCACAATGTGGATGTATGGAGAACAACAACGCCTACAGGGGGCGATGCTAGCTGGGCATTCTGGCCCATGGGTGGTGTATGGCTGACCTCACATCTGTGGGAGCACTATCTGTTTACGGGGAATCAGCAATTCTTGGCAGAGCGTGCATACCCAATCATGAAGGAAGCCGCTCTATTCTGTTTAGATTGGCTTATTGAGGGGCCAGGCGGTTATCTGGTTACGGCTCCATCTACCTCGCCAGAGAATAAGTTCTTGACTGAGGAAGGGGATGCTCGAAGTGTATCCATGGCTTCAACGATGGATATGAGCTTAATTCGAGAGTTGTTTGACCGCTCTATCACTGCTGCGAAGCAGCTTGGGCTAGATTCGGAATTAGCACAGGAGCTCTCAGAGGCGAAGAGCAAGCTATATCCTTTCCAGATTGGTAGCGAGGGGCAGCTGCAAGAATGGTTCCAAGATTTTGCCGAATCAGAGCCAGGACATCGCCATGTATCCCATCTATATGGGCTGTATCCGGGGGATCAGATCAATCGAGTGCATACACCTGAGCTTGTTGAAGCCGCACGTGTATCGCTTGAGCGTCGTATTTCACAAGGGGGCGGGCATACAGGGTGGAGCTGTGCATGGCTGATCAATCTATACGCACGTCTGTTGGATCGTAAGCATGCACATCAATTTGTGCGTACTTTGCTTGCACGATCCACTCATCCCAACTTGTTTGATGACCATCCTCCGTTTCAGATTGATGGGAATTTTGGAGGAACGGCCGGCATTGCTGAGATGTTACTGCAAAGTCACATGGGGGAGATCCACCTTCTGCCTACACTGCCTGAAGCTTGGGCGAGTGGTAGCGTGAAGGGCTTACGTGCCAGAGGGGCTTATACGGTGGCTATGGTATGGGAGCACGGCAAGTTAGTGACAGCTGAAGTTACTGCAGACCACAGTGGTTCATTAACGCTTCGTAGTGCTTATCCTGTAAGCATTGAAGGGCATGAGCAGAGCATGTCAGAGAGCACGCCACAAGGCGATTACGTAACGATAATACGGTTGACAAGCGGGCAGACGGTTCGTGTGTCAACCGAGACGGAGGAATAAACGATGACTATTTTTCAATTTCCGAAGGATTTCCGCTGGGGAACGGCAACCGCTTCTTATCAGATCGAAGGAGCAGCACAGGAAGGTGGGCGTGGGGTATCCATATGGGATACATTTGCCCGTACACCTGGTAAAGTTTTTAATGGAGATAACGGGGATGTTGCTTGTGATAGCTACCACCGCTATGAAGAAGACATCGAGCTAATGAAAAAGCTTGGCATTAACACATACCGGTTCTCGATTGCCTGGCCACGTATTATTCCGGATGGCGATGGAGAGATCAATAGAGAAGGGTTAGACTTCTACCATCGGTTCGTGGATAAACTGCTTGAAGCAGGAATAGAACCGTTCTGCACATTGTATCACTGGGATCTACCGCAAACGCTGGAGGATGACGGGGGTTGGGGTAATCGGAGAACGGTAGACGCCTTTGTGAAATATGCTGAAGTGATCTTTAAAGAGTTTTCCGGAAAAATTAATTTCTGGCTGACCTTTAATGAACCATGGTGTATTGCTTTCTTGTCCAATCTGTTAGGGATACATGCGCCAGGAAATCGTGATCTGCAAACGTCAATCAATGTTGCTCATGGATTGCTGGTTGCTCACGGCAAAGCTGTTCAATCCTTCCGTCGCTTGGGGATCACCGGACAGATTGGGATTGCTCCGAATGTGTGTTGGGCAGAGCCTTATAGCAAGTCACCTGAGGATCAGGCTGCGTGTGACCGTTCAATTGCCCTGAATACGGATTGGTTCCTCGACCCAATCTACAAAGGCAGCTACCCACAGTTTATGGTGGACTGGTTCGCTGAGGCTGGTGCTACTGTGCCGATTCAGGAAGGTGACATGGAGATCATCTCACAGCCGATCGACCTGCTTGGCATTAATTATTACACCATGGGACTCAACCGTTTCAATCCAGAGGCAGGAGTGCTGCAATCGGAAGAAGTGGATATGGGGCTGACAAAGACGGATATTGGCTGGCCAATTGAATCCCGCGGCCTGTATGAATTTATGCATTACCTGCAAAAGTATGGAAATGTCGATGTATACATTACGGAGAACGGTGCTTGCATCAACGATGATCTGAATAATGGCAAAATTAATGACGACCGCCGGATCTCCTATTATGAACAGCATTTGGCTCAAATTCATCGGATCATCAATGATGGCATTAACCTCAAAGGCTACATGGCTTGGTCGCTGATGGATAACTTTGAATGGGCTGAAGGGTACCGTATGCGCTTTGGACTCATTCATGTGGATTACCGCTCACTTGTAAGAACACCGAAAGAAAGCTTCTATTGGTACCAGAATGTGATCAAGAACAATTGGCTGGAAACGCGCAGCTAAATGCAAAGAACATGAAGTAGGCTGGACTATAGAACTATAGAACGGGATTCGGTCTTGATATGCAATCAAATGAAACGGTGCTCCGATCAGACGGAGTCACCGTTTTTTTATTTCTTTAAAAGTTGTACATAAAGATCTATCATATGTCGTTCACGAATGTTTCAAAAGCTTGTTTGCGATTCTTGTTATGAAGCAGTCATTTTTGGGTTATATATAACAAGAAGATGAAAAATTTAATTTGTCAACAGGTAAACAATAAATAAAGTGTCCAAATTGAGAATAAAATTTGAACATTTGTTGACTAAAAATCATACTAATGTGGTATATTGGTATCAGTAAATAACTTACAAAAAGGGAAAAGGAAGTGTTTACTATGGCATCGAAGACAGCAATGGTAAGCCAATTGGAGCGCAAGGATAAAAATATGCGGCGCGCAGTCTTGACGATGACAGTTTTGGCCTGGATCGCGCTGATTACAGGCGTAGTTATGTGCTTGATCAACTTGAATGAATTTAATGACCGTAATCTTGGCTTGATGGTGGGTATTGGTTTCCTGGTTGGTAGCGTATTCATTTACGTTATTGCAAAAGCGATCGGATTAGTTCATACACGTCATGAAGACGAAGGTGCGGATTAATAATAGTCTGCAGGTTATTCGTCCATACTAAGACTGGATAAGTAATCGGAATCCAGTCAATATAGCCCTTTGCGGATTCGTTGACCTATTCAACGAGACTGCAAAGGGCTTTATTTTTTTAGGTGACATGTGATGTTTTATCATACGGAAATATCAAGTGTGCAAGTAATTTGTGAGAAAAAATTCACACATTTAGGGTGTAAAATCGACAAATTTGTTAACAAGAACAAAAAAGTTGCTCATTTCTGATATCTTTAGAAGGAATAGAGTAGTATACTGATTTTTCAGTATGAGCGAATTTAAGGAGAGGGGATCAAGATGAACAAGAAACCTAGGTCGCTAGCCCGGATTATTATTCCGGTTGTCCTGACGTTGGTTACCATCGCATTGATTGTCTGGCCAATGCTGGCAGGCGGGCAGTACGTTGTTCTGGATCCAAAGGGACCGATTGGCGCTTCACAGAGAGATTTGATCGTTATTTCAACTATTCTGTGTGCTGTCATTATCGTACCTGTGTTGATTTTGTCTGCAGTAATCGTATGGCGTTACCGCGACAAACCGGACAATAAAGCTGCATATGAGCCGAATTGGTCTCATAGTACCAAAGCTGAGGTCATTTGGTGGACCGTTCCAATTATCATCATTGGAATACTCGCTATTGTAACAGTTCGTTACACTTATGATCTAGAGCCTTCGAAGCCACTGGCTTCTGAGAAAGCACCTGTGACTATCCAAGTATCGTCATTGGACTGGAAATGGTTGTTCATGTATCCAGAGCAAGGGATTGCAACGGTCAATACGTTGAATATTCCGGCAGACCGGCCCGTGAAATTTGAACTTACCGCGGATTCACCAATGAACTCGTTCTGGATTCCGCAACTTGGTGGTCAGATTTACACAATGTCGGGTATGGCGATGACCTTGTACCTGCAGGCTGACCATGAAGGACAGTATTGGGGCTCAGGCGCCAACTTTACAGGTGAACATTTCGGCAAAATGCGTTTTGATGTGAATGCTACATCAGACGAAGAGTTTGAAAACTGGGTAAGAGAAGTGAAGCAAAATTCCCAAGAGCTGACACAAGAAGGATACGATGCACTTACACAGCCTGGAACAAGCAATGTTGCTTATTACTCAGCCTTCCCAGAAGGTCTGTTCCAGAACATCGTAACTAAGTATGTTGTAGATGGTAATGGAGCTCATAGTAAGCACGGAAGCTCAAGTGAAGCTGCTGGAGCTAATCAAGCCACTCAAGAGTCCAATCAAGATGAGGACAAGAGTGCTAACTAAAGATTCGAAAGGAGGCCCCCAATGTTAGAGGGACTTAAGGAGTTTGCATCGGAGTTTTTCGTAACCGGTGATCCACTCATCTATGGTGCGATGGTAGCGATTGGTATTACTACGATTGCTATTGTAGCGGTGCTAACTTATTTTAAAAAATGGGGCTGGCTCTGGCGTAACTGGTTAACTACTGTCGATCATAAGAAGATCGGTATTATGTATATCATCGCTTCCATTATCATGTTGTTCCGTGGTGGTGTGGATGCGCTGATGATGCGTCTTCAGCTAGCAATGCCTAATATGGATTTCTTACACCCTGAGCATTATAATCAGGTCTTTACAACCCACGGTACGATCATGATCTTGTTCATGGCGATGCCATTTATGTTTGGTTTATTTAACGTTATCGTGCCACTTCAGATCGGAGCGAGAGACGTTGCGTTCCCGTTCCTGAATGCACTGAGCTTCTGGTTGTTCTTCCTAGGAGCAATGCTGTTTAACCTTTCATTCGTTATTGGTGGTTCACCAGACGCAGGATGGCTGAGTTATCCGCCTCTATCGGAGCTGTCGCACAGTCCGGGGGTAGGACAGAACTTCTATATATGGGGTATCCAAATATCGGGTATCGGTTCCCTGGCTACCGGTATCAACTTTATGGTTACCATCATTAAAATGCGCGCGCCAGGTATGCGTTGGATGAAGCTGCCGATGTTTACATGGTCAGTATTCTCCACTTGTATTATTATCTTGTTTGCATTCCCGATCTTGACTGTGACACTTGCATTGCTCTTCCTCGACAGGTTTGCCGGGGCGCATTTCTTCACACTTGATCTGGGCGGTAACCCAATGATGTATATTAACTTGATCTGGATGTGGGGTCACCCTGAGGTATACATTGTCGTCTTGCCGGCATTCGGTGTATTCTCCGAGATCGTAAGTACGTTCTCGCGGAAAAAACTGTTTGGTTACAAATCGATGGTATTCGCGATGTTGATCATCAGCTTCCTGTCCTTCTTCACATGGGCGCATCACTTCTTCACGATGGGTTCCGGAGCTGACGTGAATGCATTCTTCGCAGTAACTACGATGTTGATTGCAATTCCAACAGGGGTTAAGATATTTAACTGGCTGTTTACGATGTATCGAGGAAGAATTCGCATGGCAACGCCAATGATGTGGACACTTGCCTTTATCCCGTGCTTTATTGTCGGGGGGATGACGGGCGTTCTGTTGTCCGTCGCTCCTGCAGACTTCCAGTTCCACAACAGTTACTTCTTGATTGCCCACTTCCACCAAGTATTGATCGGTGGCGTTGTATTCGGATACTTCGCAGGTCTGTACTACTGGTGGCCTAAAATGTTCGGTTTCCAACTTGAAGAGAAACTGGGCAAATGGGCATTCTGGACTTGGAATATTGGTTTCTATGTCTGCTTCATGCCGCAGTACGCTGTCGGTCTGATGGGTATGACACGTCGTCTAAGCACTTACGGCTGGGATACTGGCTGGTGGGAACTGAACTTCGTATCTACGATTGGTGCATTCCTGATGGGTGTCGGATTCTTGTTCCAAGTTGCACAAATCGCAGACGGTATTCGCAAATACAAATCACTCAAAGCTTCTGGCGACCCATGGGATGCTCGTACACTTGAGTGGTCGATTCCTTCACCAGCTCCTGAGTACAACTTCGCTGTTACACCTCGCGGAGATGATATTGATGAGTGGTGGGAAGAGAAAGAACGTCGTGCTAAAGGCATCTATCCGCCAGAGCAAAAACTCGAGCCGATTCATATGCCGAAAAACTCTGGAATTCCGTTCGTTATGTCTGTCTTCTGGTTCATCGCCGGCTTCGGCTTTGTATTCGGATGGCTGTGGATGGCGATTCTCGGACTTGCCGGCGTAGGTATCTGCATGATCGCCCGTTCATTCTCATACGACACGGACTATTACATTCCGGTTGACGAAATTAAGCGTACCGAAGCGTCGTTAAGGGGGTCGGTATAGATGGCTCAAGCAGCCGCTAAGCACGGTGAGAATCATGCACATGGTCATGACCATGGCCACCATGATCCACAGGAAATGAAAATTCTCGGTTTCTGGTTCTTCCTGATTTCCGACGTAATCTTGTTCTCCGTATTGTTCGCAACCTTCATTGTGTTGCGTGACAATACGGCGGGCGGACCAATTTTGTCTGAACTGATTAAAATGCCTGGTGTTATTGCTGAAACATTCCTCTTGCTCACAAGTTCATTTACGAGCGGACTTGCTGTTCTGGCAATGAACCAAGGTAAAGTTAAACAGTTGATTAACTGGCTTATCGTTACAGCCGTTCTGGGTGCAGGCTTCCTTGCACTGGAGATTTATGAGTTTGTTGAGATGGTTCACGAAGGATTCAGCTACACGACGAGTGCTGCTTCTGGCGCATTCTTCACCTTGGTGGGTACTCACGGACTTCACGTATCGCTCGGTCTGATCTGGATGATTGGATTGATGTTCCAACTGAAAAAACGTGGAATTACCGATGTAACTCGCGGTAAAATCAACGTAATCAGCTTGTACTGGCACTTCTTGGACGTTGTATGGATCTTCCTTCTATCCATCGTCTATCTGATGGGGGTGATGTAGATGGCAGAGCACAACACACATGATTCCCATGGCCATGAACAACATGGCTCGCTGAAGTCCTATGTCATCGGTTTTATTCTCTCTATCGTTCTAACGATCATCCCGCTGGTGGTTGTTCTGAACGACATGATGGGTAAAACAGGAACAATGGTTGTTATTCTTGGTACAGCTGCACTTCAGTTTGTGGTTCAACTCTTCTTCTTCATGCATATTCGTGAAACAGAGAAACCACGCTGGAATGTTATGGCTCTCATTTTCGGGCTTCTGATGATGATGACCATCGTTATCGGCTCGATCTGGATCATGCTTAATAACGCAGTTGCACATTAAGTTTCAGATTCAAAAGGGATTTCCCGGTCTATCTATGACCGTGGGAATCCCTTTTTTTGTTTGGAGTTTTTCGCCTAAAACTCAAACCTTTTTATCTAGCTTCATGGATTCCAGCGAACGGATTGATTGACTGAACACGTCAAACTTGTGAAGTTGTATGGATACGGATATTAATATGAATGTACATATTTAACTACATTAGTTGTTTTATTTTGAAAAAAAGGTACACAAAAGATATAAAATGAACTAAAATGAACATATATGAACATCATTCAAATGACGAAGGGAATGGATTGAACATGGAAAACCGTTACGCTGCACACCCTAATGAAGTAAAAACATATGATACGTCTCGCCTGCGTGAGGAATTTTTGATGGAGCAGCTATTCGCTGTAGATGAACTAGTAACCGTATACTCCCACGTGGATCGTTATATTGTAGGAACGGCTGTACCACAGAGCAAGGATATTACGCTCGAAGTGAACTTGAAGGATATTGGAACGGACTTTTTCTTAGAGCGTCGTGAAATCGGTATCATTAATGTTGGTGGACATGGAACGGTAACCGCTGATGGGCAAGGCTATGAGATTGGTGCGAAGGAATGTCTGTATATTGGACGTGGCGTTAAAGAGGTTCTGTTCAAGAGCAGCGACAATGCTCAGCCAGCACAATTCTACTTCGTATCAACACCAGCACACCATACGTATCCAACGGTAAAAGCTACACAAGAGCAAGCACAGCCTAACCATCTGGGCAGCATTGAAAGCTCGAATGAACGTACAATCTATCGTTATATCCACCAAGGCGAAGGCGGTATTCAGAGCTGTCAACTTGTCATGGGTATTACTGAGCTCAATAAGGGTAACATGTGGAACACCATGCCTGCACATACCCATAATCGTCGTTCCGAAGTATACTTATATTGGAACCTGCCAGAGGATGGTGTAGTGTTCCATATGATGGGCGAACCAAACGAAACACGTCATCTGGTTGTTCGTGATCGTCAGGCGATCATTTCACCAAGCTGGTCTATTCACAGTGGCGTAGGTACAAGTAATTATACGTTCTGTTGGGCGATGGCTGGTGAGAACCAAACCTTCGAGGATATGGACGGCGTAGCAATGAAAGATCTGAAGTAACACGCTGTATGTGAAACAGGTTATTCATTTTAATTCAGTTATATAGGAAGTTGATTGTGATGAATCCTTTGAAGCGACATGAGAAAATTATGGAGGCGTTGTTACAACGCCAGGAAATGACCGTTAGTGATCTAAGTGAACTGCTGCAGGTTACAGGTAAGACGGTAAGGGAAGATCTTGCCAAGCTGGAGAGCATGGGTTTACTTGTCCGTGTCCACGGTGGGGCAATGCTGGCTCAGAACGATCAATATGGTATTCTGAACAGCCGCGGAGTCATTGAGAAGCACCATCCGGAAAAAACGGAAATTGCCGAACGGGCACTTGCTTATATACGTCCTGGAGATATTGTTGCATTGGACGGCGGAAGTACAACGCTAGAGATGGCGAGACGTATGGATAACCTCCCCTTGACCGTAGTCACGAACGACCTGTTTATTATTGCCGAGTTAACGAAGAAGGAACAGGTTCGATTGGTTGTGCCAGGGGGAGCGAGAGTTCGAAATATGCTGGTAGGGGACGATACGGCTACCTTTATTTCGGGGCTTAATATCCATAAAGCATTTATCTCCACTACTGCACTTCATCCCGAGTTCGGATTATCCATCTATACAGGTGATCTCGTACCGTTGAAAAAAGCAATGATCTCGGCATCCCAACAAGTGTACGGCGTTGTGGATCATCATAAATTCGGGCAATTTGCACTACGTACCTTTGCGAATTGTTCAGAGCTTGATTGCATTATCAGCGATCATCGACTAGATGAAGAGACAGCGGCGCTATATAGTCAGAGCGGTGTCAAAGTGGATTATCAAAGTTAACTTAATTAATGGTTTGCATATCATAACATGCGGAGGAATCACATATGAACTCATTTGATTTGAGTGGACAAGTTGCTCTCGTGACTGGAACATCTGGTGGGCTGGGGCAAGGTATGGCGATCGGGCTGGCAGAAGCAGGAGCCGATGTAATCCTAGTGTCCTATTCCAAACCTGTGGAAACAGCCGGTGCTATCGAGGCATTGGGACGCAAAGCTTATGTTATAGAAGCAGATCTGAGTATCGAGGATGAACTGTCTAAAGTGTTTGAAGAGGCTCTATCCTTTCAAGGCAAGATTGATATTTTAGTGAACAACGCAGGTATCATTCGCCGTACCCCGGCTGCAGATCATGGGCAGCAAGACTGGCATGATGTCATTGCGCTTAATTTGAATAGCGTATTTTTCCTGAGCCAATTGGCGGGTAGACATATGATCGAACGTGGTAGCGGCAAGATCATAAACATTGCGTCTATGCTGTCCTATCAGGGGGGAATTAATGTACCTGGATATACAGCTAGTAAACATGGTGTTGCTGGTCTGACCAAAGCGCTCGCGAATGAGTGGGCAGGTAAAGGTGTACAGATTAACGCAATCGCACCAGGTTATATGGAAACGGACAATACGACGCAGATCCGGGCAGATGAGAATCGGTACCGTGATATTACTGCGCGCATCCCGGCTGGACGTTGGGGAACACCAGAAGACTTGAAAGGGCCGGTTGTCTTCTTGGCATCTTCAGCCTCGGACTACTTGAACGGTCATGTACTTAATGTCGATGGTGGCTGGCTGGCTCGCTAGGTTTCCACCCATCCGATTATAAAGGAGACAAGAATGATGAAACTTGGTATTCTAGCGCATACGTTCGGTAAGCAGCCTACAGCTCAGCTTGCGCAGACGATCGCAGATAACGGGTTCAATTCGGTGCAGCTTGCGCTTGCCAAAGCGCTCTCCGATGTTGATTCTGCGAATGGCAAGCTAAGCCCTGGGCTGGCGAATGAAATTGGAGATCAATTTGCACAGCGTGGCGTGAAAATTGCAGTGCTAGGCTGTTATATTAATCCGATTGATCCCGATCCGGTGAGCCGGCGTGCAGATATTGATCGATTCAAGGAGCACCTAAGGTATGCTAGAGATTTCGGGTGCAGCATGGTTGCAACGGAAACGGGTGGTTTGGACACATATCTTAGTACACATCCGGATACGTATGAAGAACATGCATGGAATGTATTGCGGGCAACAGTAGAGGAGATTGCGGAAGAGGCTGAGAAGTGGGGCGTTCATGCTGCAATTGAGCCTGTGTCGACACATACATTGCATACGCGTGAACATATGGTGCGTTTGTTTGAAGAGATTCCTTCTTCGAATCTGGGCATGTTGTTCGATCCATGTAACTTGATTAAACAGCATCATGTAGCAGATCAGGCAGGGTTCCTACGTGAAGTCATGGAGACGCTATATCAGCGAATCATTGTTATTCACGCCAAGGACGTGGCTTTCAATGCTCAAGGGGAGAAGATTAATCCTGTGCCTGGTGCGGGCATTTTAGATTATCCGTTATTTTTTGAACTATTGAAGCAATATAAGCCGCATATTGATATTTCATTAGAAGGTGTGACTGCGGAAGAGGCAGTACCTGCGGCGAAACATTTGCGTGAAGTATGGAATGGTGTACGAGTATAAACGTTAGATATTGCTAATTC
This sequence comes from Paenibacillus tundrae, assembly GCF_030812775.1. Taxonomy (GTDB): domain Bacteria; phylum Bacillota; class Bacilli; order Paenibacillales; family Paenibacillaceae; genus Paenibacillus; species Paenibacillus tundrae_A. Next base: position 78,100 of record NZ_JAUSTI010000017.1, on the reverse strand, counting down.
GCAGGTTGAATGAAGCGAGTAATTAATAATGACTAAAGAACCTTTGCACTAGCAAAGGTTTTTTAGTATACCAAGACGGTGAATTTTATATTTATAATTTCTCATCGGAAAAATCGGAAATAATTCTTTTCAAATACGACATCTTGTGAGAGAATATGGAAAACATACGCCACCAAGTGAGTGCACCCAGAGATTTTAACGTATACCTAAGGGAGGATTCAGATTTATGTCAAACGAACGTGAGCTTTCTTTTGAGACATTAGCAATTCATGCAGGTCAGGAAATAGACCCTACAACACAAGCACGAGCTGTACCTTTGTATCAGACAACATCTTATGGTTTCCGTGATACTGAACATGCTGCTAATTTGTTTGGATTGAAAGAGTTTGGCAACATTTACACACGTCTGATGAATCCAACAACGGATGTATTTGAGCAACGTATCGCAGCACTGGAAGGTGGAGCAGGAGCTTTGGCTACAGCTTCAGGTCAGGCGGCAATCACCTTCTCACTTCTCAATATTGCTGGCGCAGGTGATGAGATTGTGTCCTCCGCAAGTCTCTATGGAGGAACGTACAACTTATTCTCTACAACACTGCCGAAGCTAGGAATCGACGTGAAATTCGTGGATTCTAATGACCCTGAGAACTTCCGGGCAGCAATTACGGAGAAAACAAAGGCATTGTTCGCTGAAACGATTGGTAACCCTCAAGGGAATGTGCTGGATATTGAAGCTGTCGCGGTGATTGCTCATGAACATGGTATTCCGTTGATCGTAGACAATACGTTCCCAAGTCCATATCTGCTTCGACCGATTGAGCATGGAGCAGATATTGTTGTGCATTCGGCTACGAAATTCATTGGGGGACATGGTACTTCTATTGGTGGCGTCATCGTGGACAGCGGAAAATTTGATTGGAAGGCAAGTGGGAAGTTCCCGGGTCTAACTGAGCCAGATTCCAGCTACAATGGCGTCGTTTACACGGAGGCTGTTGGACCAATCGCGTATATTATCAAAGCACGTGTCCAGTTGTTAAGAGACATCGGTGCAACGATCTCACCTTTCAACTCATGGCTTTTGCTGCAGGGACTGGAGACACTTCACCTACGTGTGGAACGTCATAGTAGTAATGCACTAGCGGTTGCAGAATATCTAGAGAAACATGAAGATGTATTATGGGTAAGCTATGCAGGTCTGCCAAGTCATGCATCGTATGAACTTGCACAGAAGTATCTCCCGAGAGGTCAAGGCGCGATTTTAACCTTTGGTATTAAAGGTGGGGTAGATGCAGGACGTAAACTGATCGAGAATGTGAAGCTGTTCTCTCACCTTGCAAATGTGGGTGACTCCAAGTCTCTGATTATTCACCCAGCAAGTACAACACATCAGCAACTATCAGAAGATGAGCAGACAGCAGCAGGTGTTAATCCGGAGCTGATTCGTTTGTCGGTGGGTACGGAGAATATTCATGATATCTTGTATGATCTGGAGCAAGCAATCCAAGCAAGCCAACAAGCCAGCGTTAGTGTATAAGTTCGTGTGAAGTTTAGCTGCTCATGTTGAATATATGAAGAAGATATTTGCTGGAAGCCAGATAAACTAATATGTCTCATTTGACCTCTAATACAAAAAAACAAACTTAAGTCACCATCCTTATGGATCGGTGGCTTTTTGTTTTTTTCGTGGAAAAACTGTGAGAATCCCCATTTACAAATTTCAATTACAGGCATATAATAACTAAAAGTTGGTTTAGGTAAAAATAATTGCATAAGTACAAAAATGATTATCATTCTCATTTGATCACCATGCTGCTGCGGGATTCCCGCAGCAGCATGTGTCATTTTTAGGGCATTAACAATGGATCTCATTCTCAATACAACTCATCTTTGGAATACGAAATCAGCAAGATAATTCGTTCCAACATTCAGAAAGGACAGTGATGAACATGCAAGCGATACATCAATCCATTCGTGATCAAGTTAAGGCAGAGAAGGTTTCAACCAACGCGCCTAACCCAAACCGCAGACGTAAACCAAACTTTCGAACTATGCTTCACAACAAAGAGATGCAGGCAGCACTAGGTAGTGGACTCTTGATGTTGATTGCCTGGGGTACTGCTTCGTGGTCTCAACCGTTATCCGTCATGTTATATATTGTGGCGTATGCTTTGGGTGGTTGGACAAAGGCAAAAGAAGGTGTAGAGACACTCGTCAAAGACCGTGATCTGGACGTTAACTTGCTTATGATTGCAGCAGCCCTTGGGGCTGCTGCGATTGGGTACTGGAATGAAGGAGCAATGCTCATCTTTATTTTTGCACTGAGCGGAGCGTTGGAAAGTTATGCGACAGAACGTAGTCATAAGGATATCTCATCCTTACTGGCGTTGAAACCTGAAACGGCACTTCGTATTGAGGAAGGACAGATGAACCTCGTTGCGATTGATGAGCTACAGCCTGGCGACCTGCTGTTAGTCAAACCAGGAGAACTGGTTCCTGCTGATGGGGTCGTGTATCGCGGAAGTTCTTTTATTAATCAGTCCTCAATTACAGGTGAATCGCTGCCAGTGGATAAAGGTGCAGGTGATGAGGTGTATGCTGGGACAGTGAACGGTGAAGGTGCATTGTATGTCGAAGTTACCAAGTCGGCTGAGGGCTCGCTCTTTGGCAAAATTATTAGATTGGTTGAGGAAGCGCAGGCGGAAGTCCCTGATTCACAACGTTTCATCGAACGATTTGAAGGCATATATGCGCGCATCGTTGTGCTCGTGACATTATTGATTATCGGGGGAACACCGTTATTGTTTGGCTGGACATGGGGGGATGCTTTTTATAAAGCGATGGTGTTTCTGGTTGTAGCGTCTCCTTGTGCACTCGTATCTTCCATTATGCCGGTAATGTTATCCGCAATGTCCAGCAGCGCCCGTCGAGGAATTTTATTCAAGGGTGGGGCACATGTGGAGAATCTGGCTCAGACCCAAGTGGTTGCTTTTGATAAAACAGGAACATTAACGATGGGCATGCCTCAGGTCACGGACATCGTAACAGCAGAAGTTTATGATCGTACCCAAGTGCTTGCTGCTGTAGCAAGCATTGAGAATCTCTCGATGCATCCTCTCGCTCGCGCCATTGTAGATCAGGCGATGCTTGAGTACATTGCACTTCCACAAGCCGAGCAGGTACAGGCACTAACCGGCTGGGGCATTGAAGGTATGGTGAATGATGTACATTGGAGAATTGGGAAAACAGATGAGGTTGATAAAGATACGAATACCCTTTGGTATGATGAACGTGCTCGTCTAGAGGGTGAAGGCAAGACGGTATCTGTGGTGAAGGCAGACGGGAAAATTGTAGGTCTAATCGCGATGCGGGATACGGTTCGTCCACAGGCAGCAGCGGCTGTAAGAAAGCTTAAAGCGATGGGTGTACATGTAGCGATGCTGACAGGTGATCGTGCAGAGGCAGCTACTGTTATTGCACGTGAAACTGGAGTAGATATCGTCTATGCGGATCTGTTCCCCGAAGATAAGGTGAAGCAGGTACACGCTTTGCGCAAGCAATATGGCCAGGTGTTGATGGTCGGCGATGGCGTTAATGATGCTCCTGCACTTGCCGCAGCGACGGTAGGAATGGGCATGGGGGTATCCGGAAGTGGTACGGCACTAGAGGTAGCTGATGTTGTGTTGATGAATGATCGTATCGAAGAAATTGCATGGGTGATTGCGCAAGCTCGACGTGCGCAACGGACGATTAAGCAAAATATGGTGTTTGCGATTACCGTTATCCTTGCCTTAATTGCCGGAAACTTCCTTCAAGATGTAGCATTGCCTCTAGGCGTTGTGGGACATGAAGGCAGTACGATTTTAGTTATTTTAAATGGTCTTAGATTACTGCGTTAGGGTCACGATTCACAGTGCAATTGCATTGCGAGACGAGGACTTGAGAAAGGAGCTTGGCGCCTTCTATGATGAATTGGAGAAATTCAATGTGGAATTGATTCGATTTATTCAATCTTGATTCGGCAACGTCACTTACAATGAATTCCAACTATTTCATGGAATCTTCATTTATGGCCAAAAAGAGAACCCCATCGGCAGCGGTGAGCTGTTGGATCGGGTTCTCTTTTTTTGGATCTCATATATACGTTTTACGTTATGACATGTGCTGTGTGTGAAACGTGCGGGTTGCTTTTTCGATGGATGATTAAGCTCTTTTCTAGCAAAGTACGTGTTCAGAAAGGTCGGTTTTCAACCTCTAGAAAAGTTCAGTCAGACCAATCATGGTGATGAGTCCGAGTAGGAATGAGACAGTTGCGACACGTGCATTGCCATCCCCGTGGCTTTCGGGAATTAACTCTTTGTAGACGATGAACATCATTGCCCCTGCTGCAAATGCCAGACCATACGGGACAAGACCCTCAACCAAGCTGCTAAGTGTATATCCGATCATTGCTGTAATAATCTCGACCGCTCCGGTGAGTGTAGCAATACCCAGAGCTTTGAAGCGACCAATATTCTGATTGACGAGGAACAGGGCGACCAGGAATCCTTCAGGTGCATTTTGCAAACCAATAGACAGCGCAATCAGGTTGCCAAGGCCAGCATCCCCACTGGCGTAGCTGACACCAACGGATAATCCCTCTGGCAAATTATGCATCGTAATCGCTGCAATAATCATGAAGGCTTTAGCTTCAATTTTGAACGGCATCTTCTCAGGATTCTCAAGATCCACATGCGGAATCTTCATCTCTAGAACGAGTAGAACCATACTACCGAGCAGAATACCCACAGCCAGTACGAATAGGTTCGATTGACCGAGTGCTTCGGGAATGAGATTGTAAACGGAGGCAGAGGTCATTATCCCTGCTGCGTACGCCAGCAAAATATCACGGAGTCGATGTGTTACTTTGCGCATAAATAAAATCGGTATGGCACCAAGGCCGGTGGACATGGCTGAAATAAAGCTGCCAAGCAGTGCTTCGTTCATGCTTCTATTTTCCCTCCTGATGAAGACTTCTTCATAATCGCTGCAGAGCATTGACACCTTACACAAAAGAGATCATAATGAACAACAGATTAGAATGATTATAAATTAGAATTCCGTTTCTGCATAGGGCAATTGTCATAACAGTCCAGTCATATGGACATGATCTGGGCTCTCATTTTTAGTGTATGCAAAGGCGTTTGCTTTTGATGCTGGAGAGTCGATCCTTTTTGTAGAAACCGGGGGAGGAACTATACATGTATAAATCAATTATTATTGGAACAGGTCCTGCGGGACTGACAGCAGCAATCTATCTGGCACGCGCCAACTTGAGCCCACTCGTTATTGAAGGGCCACAACCTGGTGGTCAACTGACAACAACAACAGAAGTTGAGAACTTCCCAGGTTTCCCTGATGGAATTATGGGTCCTGAATTGATGGATAATATGCGTAAACAAGCAGAACGCTTCGGAGCAGAATTCCGCACAGGCTGGGTTAATAATATCGACATGAGCGAGCGTCCATTCAAAATCCAAGTTGAAGGTATGGGAGAACTCGTATCGGAAACGCTGATCTTGTCTACAGGCGCATCTGCTAAATATCTTGGTATTCCTGGTGAAGAAACCAATGTTGGACGTGGTGTAAGTACTTGCGCAACATGTGACGGATTCTTCTTCCGTAACAAAGAAATTATCGTTATTGGTGGCGGTGACTCCGCACTTGAAGAAGCAAGCTTCCTGTCCCGTTTTGGCTCCAAAGTAACGTTGGTACACCGTCGTGAAGAACTGCGTGGCTCCAAAATCATGCAGGATCGTGCACGCAGCAACGAAAAAGTAGAGATGGCTTTGAATCGTACTCCGATTGAAGTACTTGCTGGTGAGAATGGTGTAACTGGACTGAAAGTGCTGAACAACGCAACAGGTGAAGAAGAAGTGATCCCTGCGAGCGGTGTATTCGTAGCAATTGGTCATACGCCTAACACAGGCTTCTTGGGTGGACAGATCACAACTGACGAGCATGGTTATATTTTGACAACACCAGGTACGTCCGAGACGAACATCCCAGGTGTATTTGCTTGTGGAGATGTACAGGATACTCGTTACAAACAAGCCATTACAGCAGCAGGAAGTGGATGTATGGCGGCAATGGATACAGAGAAATATATCGAGAGCCTAGAGCATACTGCAGTTTCTCTGTAAGATCTGGTGAATGAAGCAAGATGGCTAGATCAATAAATATAAATAATAACTAAACTATATGAGGTGAAAAGATCATGGAAAACGTAATTGTATACACATCGACTAACTGCCCGAACTGCAAATCCGTTAAAAGTTTCTTGGCTGACAAAGGTATCGCTTATGAAGAGCGTAACATCGAAACTAGCGATGAATTCGCACAACAAGTATGGGACATGGGCGTACGTGCTGTACCTCTGACTGTTATCGGCGAACATCGCATTCTGGGAATGAACAAAACACAATTCGCTAAAGCATTGGACGCATAAATTAGTCGAATCGTCTGAGCGTTACAGGGTGGAAGACGTAAGATAATCTATAGCTATTCCGGTTCGCGCGAGCCGTTTGAATATAAATATACGAAAGAAGCCTTAGTCCAGATTAGGATTAAGGCTTCTTTTGTTCGTTCTGCTTATAAACAGGTGATTACATGAAAAATCCCCTTCCAGTAGCAATTCAGAGACATGACCACATGCCTTATGAATAACTGCAGAAGAGGATTTTACGTTGCGTGTGTTACATCAAGTTATTGTTCATCTAGAAAAAGATACTCATAAAGGTCTGAAATATTACATACACCACTAAGCCTGACAGCATGTACATGAAACCAGCCTTTTTTTTGCTCTGAAATAATCGGAGTATGCCAAGGCTGAACATTGGCGCAAGCACGATCAGGAACAGGAGTACGGTGACAAACATTTGCGCCGAGATATCTGAGGTATCTACGTAGGTCACAGGTGTTCACTCCGTTTCGTTATAGGGGATAACATAACGACGTACATGTCGCCATGACAAAAATCACATATATTCATTATACCCCTGGATTTCTTTAACAAAAAGGGAGGAAATGGGGCGAAATGATGTCAATTTCATTAGTTATTAGACGGATACTCTGATTCTCCCTAAAAATTGGGAAATGGCAGAGTAAGCTGCACCCACTCTTGTTGAACGGCTACCTAGAGCAGCCCATTCAATCTGCAAACTGCGGCGATGATATGGCAGGGTTCGCTCCTCAACAACTTGTCTTAATGCCGTTTCGATCCATGGTCGTGCTTTGGATAATCCTCCACCAATAATGATACGCTCTGGATTGAAGCTATTGACGATATTAGTAATGCCAATACCTAATTTACGACCGATGTCTTCGTACAATGCCAATACAGCTTCATGCCCTTGAGCGGCATATTCAATCAATTCTTGGGTTGTGTGTGCAGGCAAATGTACTTGATAATCGGGATGTTCATAAGCTCTCTCCGAAGCATATAACTCCCAGCAGCCGCGATTGCCACAAGAGCAAGGTCTTCCCTCAGATTCAATAGACATATGACCGGTTTCTCCGGCATAACCCCAAGCGCCTTTGTACAATTCGCCATCTACCATAATGCCTGATCCAATCCCGATGCCTGCGCTGATGTAGATTAGATGCCGAACACCGATACCTGCGCCAAAATTCAGTTCACCATGAGCACCAGCATTGGCCTCATTATCAATCGTGACAGGCAGTTGGAAAGCTTCTTCTAACATAGCACGTAGGGGAACTTTCTCCCACTGTAGATTGGGTGCGTATAGCACAGTACCTTCCTCATCAACCATGCCGGGTACACCGATGCCAATGCCAATTATGCCATGAGGTGAAGACGGTGCAGTTTGGATTAAGTGATCAGCCGCGAGCTTCAACTGCTCAAATACGGATGAAACATCATGCTGCTCCAATTGCACGGCATATTCAGTAACAATACGGCCTTCCAAATCCGTAAGTACACCTTTCAAATGAGTGACACTGAGTTCCAATCCAACCGCATAGCCGGCTGTACCTCGAAAGAGCAGCATCAGTGGTTTGCGTCCGCCACTAGACTCCCCTGGGCCGATCTCTTGTACTAACTCGTCATGGATTAAATCAGCGACCAGATTAGAGACTGTGGCTTTGTTAAGCCCTGTAACCTCGGATACTCGCGCACGAGAGAGGGGGGCATGACGTCTAATGGTATCGAGGACGATCGATTTATTTATTTTTTTGACCAGCATCTGGTCTCCGGTAATTTTCATATCAACAAGGCACTCCTATTCTCTCTACTAAAAGAGTTCACAATGATATCCGCTAGCAAGCTATTCGACTATTATAGCGTAAACAAACGTGCAAAAAACATTTTTATTTAACTTTGTTTAATGGATAGACAAAGTATAATCGATGTGATAGGATAACGGTGTAAACGATTTCTTTAAAACTATTGAGGAGGCATTTTACACATGGCCTATTTTGAATCCGTTAATAAAATTGCATTCGAAGGTAAAGATTCCACGAATCCATTTTCTTTTAAACACTATAATCCACAAGAAGTTGTTGCTGGCAAAACGATGGAAGATCACTTCCGTTTCGGCATGGCTTACTGGCATACATTAACTGCAGGCGGCAGTGATCCGTTTGGTGCGGAGACCGCTGTTCGTTCTTGGGATAGCTACTCCGGTCTGGATAAAGCGAAAGTTCGCGTTGAAGCGGCTTTTGAATTTATGGAAAAAATGAATCTGCCGTACTTCTGTTTCCACGATGTGGACATCGCTCCAGAAGGTGCAACACTGCGCGAATTCTACAGTAACATCGATACGATCGTTGACCTGCTGGAAGAGCATATGAAAGCTAGCGGCAAAAAGCTGCTCTGGAATACAGCGAACATGTTCTCCAACCCACGCTTCATGTTTGGTGCAGCTTCCACGTGTAACGCTGATGTATACGCTCATGCAGCAGCACAGATCAAGAAAGGTCTGGAAGTTGGTAAACGTCTGGGTGCAGAAAACTATGTATTCTGGGGCGGTCGTGAAGGTTACGACACATTGCTGAATACAGACATGCAACTGGAGCAAGACAACATTGCTCGTATGTTCCACATGGCTGTTGATTATGCGAAGGAAATCGGCTTCGACGCTCAATTCCTGATCGAGCCTAAACCAAAAGAGCCAACGAAGCATCAATATGACTACGATGCAGCTACTTCCATCGCATTCTTGCAAAAATATGATCTGGACAAACAGTTCAAGCTGAACCTTGAAGCGAACCATGCTACACTGGCAGGTCATACGTTTGATCACGAGATCCGCGTAGCACGTATCAACGGCATGCTCGGTTCCCTGGATGCAAACCAAGGTGATCTGCTGATTGGTTGGGATACGGATGAGTTCCCAGTGGACATGTATGATGCAACGCTGACAATGTACGAAGTATTGAAAAACGGCGGTATCGGCCGTGGTGGCGTGAACTTTGACGCGAAGGTTCGTCGTGGTTCCTTCGAGCCTGAGGATCTGTTCCTGGCACACATCGCTGGTATGGACACGTATGCAAAAGGTCTGAAAGTAGCTGCAAGACTGATCGAAGATCGCGTATTCGATGACTTCATCGAAAAACGTTACAGCAGCTTCAGCGAAGGCATTGGTGCAGAAGTGGTTGAAGGTAAAGCGACACTTGCTTCCCTTGCTGAGTATGCACTGAACAACGAAAGCCCACGCAAAAACCAATCCGGACGTCAGGAATTGCTGAGAGCAAAACTCAACCAATACATCCTGGCTGACTAAGACAGTCATTGAGCAAGACGGATTCATGCTCTGATGGCTCTGCCTATGACCAGATCATAAGCGAGCATACAGCAAAGCATGAATACCTCTTCCTACTAGGCGCAGGAACATCTTGCGCCCTGGACGTTGAATAAGCGTGACATTCAAACCGTCCCCGCTTTCCTCTGGGAAGGCGGGAACGGTTTTTTTTGAAACGTGAGCAGCACAGCATACGGCGATCTTACAATGAAATGCATAAAGGGCATGCAAAACGGAGTGATCAGAAAGAACCCTAGAAGCGAAACGTGAGCATGTATCCCCGGATTTTACCCTTAAACAAGGGAATGAGAAAATCTGGGGGTAACGGCGATTCAAGGGTCTTCTGACCATGGAGTGACTTTGCATGCTTCATCCAAGATTTACATCGTTCATAACCAATGACGGTATGATGTCATTGTAGAGCCCTAGCTGCCCAAAACGAGTACGTTGTACCGTTTGAACGAAATGTAGAAAGGGCATGCAAAACGGAGTGATCAGAAAGAACCCTAGGAAGCGAAGCGTGCGCATTTATCCCGGGATATCTCCCTTTTCAAAAGGGAATCAAGGAAATTCAGGGATAACGGCGATCCAAGGGTCTTCTGATTACGGAGTGACCTTACATGCCCGAGGTTTTTATTCAATCCTGCTACAAACGAAAGGAGTATACTTATGAGTTACGTAATTGGTGTCGATCTGGGAACGAGCGCAGTTAAGACTGTACTGGTGAACCGTGAAGGTAAAGTGGCATTTGAAGCATCTGAGTCATACCCGCTCTTCCAGCCTAAGGCTGGATACAGCGAACAGAATCCAGAGGATTGGATAGAGCAGACGATTGTATCGCTTCGTAAATTGCTGGAGGTATCTGGCGTACAGCCTTCCGAGATTGAAGGTTTGAGCTTCTCCGGACAGATGCACGGACTTGTATTGGTGGATGCGGCAGGCAAACCACTTCGCAATGCTATTCTATGGAATGATACACGCACAACGGCGCAGTGCCGCCGCATCGAGAAGGTGCTGGATGGTAAGCTGTTAAGCATCGCCCGAAATCGTGCGCTTGAAGGATTTACATTACCTAAAATCTTGTGGGTTCAAGAAAACGAGCCAGAGGTGTTGCAACAGGCCGCTGTATTCCTATTGCCGAAGGATTATGTGCGTTATCGCCTAACCGGAGATTACGCAATGGATTATTCTGACGCAGCGGGTACGTTGCTGCTTGACGTTGCGGGCAAGCAATGGAGCCAAGAGATTGCAGAAGCGTTTGAACTGCCAATCTCACTCTGTCCACGACTTGTGGAATCCTTCGAGGAAGTGGGGACACTGTTGCCAGAGATTGCGGATCAAACGGGTCTGGCAACAGCAACCAAAGTATTTGCAGGTGGTGCTGACAATGCCTGTGGCGCGATTGGTGCGGGTATCCTGAGTGAAGGGCAGACCATGTGCAGTATAGGCACATCTGGCGTTATTCTGTCCTACGAGGAGCGCAAGGATCTCGATTTCGAAGGGAAAGTTCACTTTTTCAACCATGGTGAGAAGGATGCCTTCTATATTATGGGGGTAACCCTGGCAGCAGGATATAGCTTATCCTGGTTTAAGGATACATTTGCAGCGGACAAATCATTTGATGTGCTCTTACAGGGCATTGATCAGGTACCAGCTGGAAGCCAAGGCTTATTGTTCACACCATACATTGTAGGGGAGCGTACCCCACACCCTGATGCTAACATTCGTGGCAGCTTTATTGGTATGGATGCTGGGCATAAGCTGGAGCACTTTGGACGCGCAGTGATGGAAGGCATTACGTTCTCGCTTCGCGAATCCATTGATATTTTGCGTGGGTCTGGTAAGACCGTGACAGAAGTTATCTCCATCGGCGGTGGTGCTAAGAATGAAGCTTGGTTGCAAATGCAAGCAGATATCTTTAACGCAACCATCGTGAAGCTGGAGAGTGAACAAGGTCCAGCGATGGGAGCAGCGATGTTGGCGGCTTATGGATGTGGCTGGTTCTCATCATTGCAAGCATGTGCTACAGCGTTCCTACGCCCAGCGAAATCCTATGATCCTAACCCAGAAACAGTTGCAGTATATGACGGGTTGTTTGCATTGTACCAAGAGGTGTATGGACAGACGCGCAGTCTGAATGATCGTTTGGCACAATATCGCTAATCCAAGATGAGTGAGTGAATTCTTACATTAATACTTTTAGATACCCTAAGCATCCGCGAAAGCGGGTGCTTTTTGCATATTCACTTGCCAATCGCATAACACATAAACGCGTAGTACATACCGCACATGTACGAAATAAGCATGCCTGACATAACCATAATCCTCCTACGCATACAGTAGCTATAGGAGCACGATCTGTTCCAATGAGCATTAATGGATAGTGTACAACATGAATGGTTCACCTGATATATGATTCATCTTGTTAAGGATTAGACATCATTCTATTTTCGATGAACGAGCATACATACATGGTCACGATCTGAAGGATGGGGGTGAAGCTTTTGACAGAGCAACAGGACAACAGTAGACCGCATATGACCTTATCGATGATTGTTCGTAATGAGGAGCACCGTTATTTAAGGCAGGCATTGGAGACTCATCGACCTTGGATTGATCGGGCAGTTATCATTGATGACGGCAGTACAGATGGGACAGTTACGATGTGTCGGGAGATACTTCAGGATATACCGCTACTATTAATAGAGAATTCTACACCCCAGTTTGCGGATGAAGTCAGTCTACGGAAACAGCAGTGGCAGGCAACCATCTCTACTCAACCAGAGTGGATTCTGAATTTGGATGCTGATGAGATACTAACACCTGATTTTGGAGTTATACGCGACCAACTGTTAAGTGGAGAAGAGGATGCGATCTACTTCCGTTTGTTTGATATGTGGAGTGAGACTTCATATCGAGAAGATCAGTATTGGCAGGCTCACGCGTACTATCGTCCATTTCTTATTCGGTATCGTCATGACTGGGATTATGAGTGGAAGGAAACATCTCAGCATTGCGGCCGCTTCCCGCTAACGATTCAGCATTTCACTTATGCTTGTCATCTACCTCGGGTGAAGCATTATGGCTGGGCACGGGAAGAAGACCGAATTCGTAAGGTGGAGCGCTATCAGGCACTAGATCCGGATGCGAGATATGGGTGGAAGGAACAGTATGAATCTATTTTGGATCCAGAGCCCAGACTTCTGCCATGGTTAGAATAAGGGAGGAGGAATAAGGTTGAAGAAGGGAAAACCTAAGCAAAACATACTGATTGCGAGTCCAGTGCGTCAAACTGCACCCGTGCTCCGAGAATTCCTTGAATCCCTATGTGTGCTGGAGCGAACCACGGTAAGAACAGACTATTTATTTGTGGACGATAATGAGGAAACGGCCTCTTCGGATATGCTTCGAGATTTTGTAACAGAAAATGAAGGTACCATTATTACCGTGGACGCGGTGCTGAATGAAGATGAAGATCATCAGAAAGGTTCATACACCAAGGATGAGGGTGGACACTATTGGCAGGATGAACAAGTCTGGCGGGTAGCTGGCTTGAAGAATCAGATTTTGAAATACGTGTGTGAACACCGGTATGATGCTGTATTTCTCATCGATTCTGATCTGGTGTTACATCCCCGAACCCTGGAACAGCTCGTTTCCACGGAGAAAGAGATCGTATCCAATATCTTTTGGACCCGCTGGCAACCAGGCGCAAGGGAGATGCCCCAAGTTTGGCTGCAGGATGAATATCAGTTGTACCGCCGAGGTGTGAAGGTAGCTGAGGGAACGGAAGCGGATAATCAGACGATTCAGACAGAGGTTTTTTTACAGCAATTGCATCATCCAGGCTGTTATGAAGTAGGGGGTCTGGGGGCATGTACGCTCATACGCAGGAATGTATTGGAGGCAGGTGTTACGTTTGATCAGATCCCTAATGTTTCATTTTGGGGGGAGGATCGTCACTTCTGCATTCGGGCTCAAGCACTAGGGTTTTCATTGTTTGTTGATACACATCATCCTGCCTATCACATCTATCGTTTGTCTGAACTGCCAGGGGTGGCCGCTTATAATCGGAGGGTTCGACGGGCAGAAGAGACGATAACGATAACGCTATGTATGATTGTGAAAAATGAAGAGAATTCCCTTGCACGCTGTCTGGACTCGGTTAACGGCATTGCTGATGAAGTGATTATTGTGGATACTGGCTCGACAGATCGTACTCGCCAGATTGCTGCAAGGTATACAGAGCATATTATGGATTTTGAATGGGTGGATGATTTTGCGGCTGCGCGGAATTTTGCCTTTGATCAGGCGACAAGTGAATATATCCTCTGGCTCGATGCCGATGACGTGTTTGAACCTCAAGACCGGGCAAAGCTCATTGCCCTGAAACGATCCCTTGATCCAGCGGTGGACAGTGTGACGATGAATTATAATCTTTCATTTACAGCAGATGGTCAGGTAGCATACAGTCTCAGGCGGAATCGACTGGTTCGTCGGGATCGTCATTTTCGCTGGATTGGTGCAGTGCATGAATACTTGGAAGTGAGCGGGCATATGCTGCATAGTGATGTGGCTGTCACACATAAGAAAGACAAAGTATATACCGATCGTAACCTGAACATCTATCGCAAACGGGAACAGGCAGGCGAAGTCTTTTCTCCGCGTGACTTATATTATTTTGGGAATGAGCTTAAAGATCACGGACAGTATGAGGACGCGGTAGCTTATTATACAAAGTTTCTGGATACCGGACTCGGCTGGGTGGAAGATCAGATTGCTGCATGTCAAAAGATGGCCGATTGCGAAGCTGCACGGAAACGTCCAGATCAAGAGATTGCTGCACTGCTAAGATCATTCGCTTATGACTTACCGAGAGCAGAAATATGCTGCCGCCTAGGGGGATATTTTGCCGATCGAGAGGATTACCGCAAAGCGGTGTTCTGGTACGAACAGGCAACTCAGGCTATACGACCTGCTGACCCCATCGTACCGGTGAATGAAGCCGCTTGGACATGGATGCCGCACCTGCAGCTATGTGTGTGTTATGACAGGCTGGGTAATCGGACGAAGGCGAAAGAGCACAACACGATTGCCCTGGCATACCATCCAACACATCCAAGTATGCTGTATAACGAAAAGTATTTTCGAGAGTTGGATGAGGGCAGTGTGTTAGAAAATGCGTAAACGAACCCTATAACGTTAGATATCCAACGATGGTGATCGGGACAGCTCTCTAGAGGAGTTGAAATGATCATCGTCGTTTTCTGTTTTTTTCGTAGTTCAACCAAGGGAAGATATGTTTTACAATAGTTCTAAGAGGTTGTATGAAAATTCTACATTGATTATAAAGAGTGCCTAACGGGTTCATCGGCATTGAAGTTGATATTTAGACGAATTGATGAAACGAGGGGAATAGGAATATGAATTTGACGGAAACATTACTAGAATCAAGGCTGGTCGCGATTGTACGTGGAATTAGCCGAGAGGCTGCTGTTACTGCAGGGCAAGGAATGACTGAGGGTGGAATACGTCTGATGGAGGTTACGCTCAATACGGTGGGTGCACATGATATTATTGCCGATTGGCGAGAACGACATGAAGGACAGGCCTATGTAGGAGCCGGAACCGTATTAAATGTACAGATGGCACGAGAAGCGGTGGCTGCAGGCGCACAATTTTTGGTCTCGCCCAATGTCGATCTATCCGTTATTGAATATGCTGTAGAACAGGGTGTAGAGATCTGGCCTGGGGCAATGACACCCACGGAGATTGTTGCTGCCTATGAGGCAGGTGCCAAGGTCGTGAAGCTGTTCCCAATGGCAAGTTTAGGCATTCCGTATTTGCGGGAGATCAAGGCGCCATTGAATCATATTCCACTACTTGCGACTGGTGGCGCGAACTTGGACAATATAGCGGAGTATTATGCTGCTGGTGCAGCTGCGGTAGGCTTGGGAAGCGCGCTTCTTCCTAAAGATGCATTAGCGAGTGGTAATCATGAGCAGATTGCGGCATGTACACGTGCATTTGTAGACGCGGCTAGAATTAAAGAATAGTGACAAGCCATTCGTAAATTGGGTAAGTATAAGTTTGACGTAAGAATATGTGAGTGGATAAGAATGATCCATTCCACCGATGAACCTTAATCTCTAGTTAATAGTCCTATCTTATGATGAAGGTATGCCAAGAGCCGGAGAGGAGAGATGCCTGTGAAGACGAGAACGATGGTTGGAGGAATGATTGCCTTTGCTGCTTTAACTGCAGGAGGGCTGTGGAAAGCAGCGGTGAACAGCCAGACACCCAAAAAAATTCCGATCACGTTGACGCCGCCTATGCCCTTTGAAGATGTAACCTTTGATAGTGGTGGAGGGAGAGTGCATGGCTGGTTCATTCCTGCTGCTGCACATGTACCAAAGCCGTGGCCGCTGGTCATCATTGCGCATGGTTGGGGTTCTAATCGCTCCCGCGTACTCCGCTATGCACGCCCAATCTGGGAAGCAGGATATGCTCTATTTATGTATGACGTTCGTAGTCATGGAGAGAGTGATGCTGTTCGAGCGGCATCAGCCTATTTATTCCGTGATGATCTACTCTCAGCGTTGAAGTATATGTCGACTAGACCTGAGATTGACCCGGAAGCCATCGGGGTGCTGGGACATTCACTCGGAGGATTAGGTACGATTCTGGCAGTAACAGAGAATATCCCTGTCTCTGCAGTGATTACGGACTCGATGCCATCCCAATTTGAAGTTATCGTAAGTTCAGAACTAAGGCGTCGTCGTCTCCCATTATTTCCGTTGGCTCAACTTATACCGCGAATCTGGTTCTGGCGACTCGGAGAGTCGCTGAAGTCCTATCGACAGCGCGAGCCTGTAATGTTGTTGAATGAACGGCGAAAAGGGATGCAGTTACCACTGCTTATGGTTCATTCGAAAGGAGATAATTTTATCCCTCCTAGCGAGCTGGAGTATTTTATGACCAAAGCCGATCCCCCGGTAGAGCATTTATGGGTGAACAGTGGTGGACATAGCTGTTCAGAGGAAGATCCAGCATTCTGGGAAACGGTTATTCCTTTTCTACAGAAGCATGTTCAAGTACAAGCGCAGACCCAAGCGGCAGCGAGTGATGAGTAATATCCCAGGCAATGATTTAGAGGTTTTTGCACACGAACTCATAAAAGTATGAAAGTGAAACGCCAACCATGTTGGCGTTTTTTTGTAGATCATAGAATTCATAAGTTTTCAGCAGAGCTGAACAATTCGATGATCGCAAGATAAATCTCAGCTAAGCGCAGTATATCTTCTTTGAAAGTACGTCGATCGGTATTTTTCTAGCGTTTGCGGATGATTTTCCAAAATTCACATTTGTAAAATTGTTGGGAAAAGGACGATTAAAAAGGAAGCTTATGGTATCATAGAATAGACTAGCAATATTCATGCGGGGTTATTTGATGTGTGTCCATGTATGAGATTGAAGGGAGAGGTACAGATTTGAGTTTTCACATTCGATTCAAAATGATGACCGCTAGAGCAGCAACGGCTGCAATGGCAACCTTGCTTCTGGCATCGCAAGCTCCAGGGTTTGCAGGCAGCGTGTCAGCAGCAACAGCGGAACAGGTAACCGAAGCTTCAACGGGGGAAGATGTATTAAGTGTCGTAAGCAGTGATGTGCCGGAAGGAGCTAAGATCTCCTCTAAGCAAGCCAGTGATAACATATTGAAACTATTTCCGTTGCTCCAAAAGGCAACCATTACATCTGCGAAATTCGATTCACCAAACTCGTATCCACCACCAGATTATAAAGCGTGGGAAATTGGTTTTGGAATTCGTGAAGGCAACCATTCCATGGGGTTCAGCGCTACCGTACATGCTGGCACAGGTGAGGTACTCAGCGTGCATTTACCTTCAGAGCTGCTGGACAAACAGCGTACTGAATCAGACCGCCAGGTGACAGAGTCCGAAGCAGAGAAGCTGGCTGAAGCATTTTTATATGAAGCTATACCAGATTTAGAGAAAGACGCATTTGTAGCTATTTCTGAATCCTATCCATACGCTGTACAGCAATCGTTATTTGGCAGAACGGAATATCAGTACCAGTATCAGTTGAAGCATGAAGGTCTATTATCTGCGGCTGAGACAGCCTATGTGAACGTTGATGACCAGGGAAGAGTCACAGGTTATTCACGCAGCACCATTGAGAGCGACTACCCTTCATCGAAGCCGGAACTATCCGCCGAGCAGGCCAAAAAGAAATTTGACGAGCAATTTGATGTTGAGCTTGCTTATATTTCGCCAGATGGATTCTCATCCCGTAAAGGGCAGAAATATTATCTTGGCTATTTACCCAAAAGCTCAGGCAATGGACTGGATGCTAACACGCTGAAACCAATTAACCCGATGACTGGTGAAGAAATGACGTCCGATTCGGAGCAACAGGACAAACCCTTAAAGGGAAGTGTGGCTGCGTTTGTTCCAAATACAGGACAGAAATTAAATGCAACCCAAGCAGAGAGCTTGGTGAAGAAGAATTTCGACATTCCAAAAGGATATCAATTAGAACATAGTCAGCTGAGCAAAGGCTATTTTGCAAGCCCTAACAGTCAGGTCTGGAGTTTGAGCTGGAGTGATCGCAATGCGAGTGCTTCCTATATGTTCATGAGAGATATCTCAGCACAGGTTGATGCAGCAACGGGGCAGATTTACAGCTTTAACGTGTACCAGCGGATCATGCCAGGAACGACAGAAGCGGGAGCTACGGAGGAGACAAGCAGCAAGCCTGTAACCAAAGCAGAGGCGGAGAAGCTGGCGGTCAATACGGCTATTGCCCTTGTGCCAGATGCTGCGAATCAGTTCCGCGTGTCCACCGTCATTGAATCGGATGGAGCAAGAACGTTCCTCTTCAAACGATATATGAATGGAATTCTAGTAAAAGACGATTCTCTACAGATTCAAGTGGCGAAGGATGGCTCTATCACGGAATATTATTCGAGAATGGCTGCAACTCCAGAACTGTTACCTACAGATGCGAAGCCTGCCATCAGTTATGAGGATGCCAAGGCAACTTATCTTCAAGAGATTCAATTGATTCTGGCCTATTCCCGTTATGGTGGCTATGGCATGACAAATGGGGAAGCTACGCCTATGGGAGTCAAACTCGCATACATGCCATCACGTAGTGAGAACTCGATCTATGGTCTGTATGAAGTATTGGATGCCAACACGGGTGAGTGGAGAAATATGTATGCAGACTTGAATTCATCCTCCAAGACACAGCCTACGGATATTGCAGGGCATGTTGCGGAGACTGCTCTTAAAAGCATGATTCAGCATGGCGTATTCATTGCTGATGATCAAGGTCGTATTCTTCCAGATCGTGTGATTACGAAGGGTGACTGGTTCAACTATTTGGCCAGAGCACTCAATCCGAGTCTGGATGTGTATTACAACGGAGACAGTGATGACAAGCCTTTCGCTGACATTACGTCCGATAGTCCTTACTATCCAGCGATTCGAACGTTGCTTGATCAACGTTGGTTAGGTGGATCTGACCCAGAGAAGAACTTGAACCCTCAAGAAGAAATGACACGTGAAGAGTTGGCTGTGTTACTTGTTCAGATATTGCGATATGAGAAATTGGCTGGATTCTACACATTACCTTCTGATCTGCCTAACATCGCAGATGCAGGAGCTGTGACGAACAAAGGCGCAGTTTCGCTCAGCCTGAAGCTAGGCCTGCTACCTTCCATTGAAGGTCGTTTCATGCCGGCTCGTAAGGTAACCGTTGCAGAAGCTGCACAGGTATTAGAACGACTTGCGAAGCTCCAAGGCAAGACAGACACGTTTATGAGTGGTAACCGCCTATATTAAACGAGCGCATGATGTCATAAATCCGTGTTCAGTTCATAGGATAAGAATAACGGAATGATGTTTATTTTACTGAAGATAAGAGGGACCTTCTGTGGAAGGTCTCTTTTGATTCTTTTCGACAAAACTAGAAGCCTGATGTCAGTTGCATTTGTGATACAATGAGGCATGAGAACTTTGCGAAGAGAGGTGGTATCCTTTCATGGGCAAGAATGGGAAACGAATCATCACCATTTTGCTAGCTAGCTGCTTAATTGCTGTAGCTTTACCGCGGACGGTTGATCTGGATCAATTATATGCTGCATCCGGAACGACGGACATATCTACGACTGCAGAATTGCGCAAGACGTTGTTAACGGCGATGTCTCAGCGCACAGAGGAACTTGTTTTTACATACAAGGGTAATGTGAAAGGCCTCAAAAAACAGTTGCAGAGCTCTATTGATGAAGCGATGAAGAGCGACCCTTATATTCAATATACGGTGAAGAGTTACGCATTTAATTATAAAGGCTCCAACGTGTCAGCAGAGGTACATATTACGTTGTCCTATCGGGAAACGAAGGCACAGACAGACTATGTAAACCGAAAAGTCGCGAGCGTCCTGAAGGAGATCATCGTTCCAGGCATGTCCAACCATGAGAAGGTTAAAGTGATCCATGACTGGATCGTGCTTAACCTCGCCTATGATACCTCGCTAAAGAAATATACAGCATACGATGGATTGGTAACGGGCAGCACCGTGTGTCAGGGATATTCTTTGCTGGCTTATCGCATGTTAGAGCAAGTGGGCATTGAGAATCGGATCGTTGAAGGTACAGCTGGTGATCAGCTGCATGCTTGGAATCTGGTTAAACTGGATGGGAAATGGTATCACATGGACACCACGTGGGATGATCCTACACCTGACCGCAAAGGAAAGGTGAGCTATAATTATTACTTGCTGAGTGATGCTGAGATGGCGCGTGACCACTTCTGGACGAATAATGGTAAATATCCTGCAGCTTCAACGTTGTACCGTGAAGTGCTGCATGGCCTAATTACCGAGGGAGGTAGTAAAACAGCTGCTTATCAGAAAATCTACCATACCCTGGATTATTCCTTGTATAACGAGAGTGATGCAATTCGGGAACATGCTGCCTTGAAGGAGAAAGTACAAACGGTAATGAAGGACGGCGGGACATCGCTAACATTCAGATATAAGGGAACAGAGCAAGGTTTGGTTCAGGATCTACAAGATTTATATCAGCTAGGGATGAAGTCGATATCCTATTACGTTTCGAACATGGCAGACACCACTGATTTGCGTGTGAAAATTACATGGACGTTGTAATCGCTGACTATCATTTTTGCTACCGATATGAATTAGAACGGATTCAGTATTTCGAACGAGGACGCTTCATGCAGAAGCGTTCTTTTTTATGTCCGAAGGAGAAACAGCTGGTTCAGGCAATCGCAGATCGCAAACTTCAATATAACAAAAGACAGCCTTCCCTCCGTACGGAAGGAAAGCTGCTTGTAATTTAATCTGTTGAAGAGGTGAAATCACATTCTTGCAAAGGCACCACTTTAGTTTTCTTAATCCATTTGTACCCGAGCCACAAAATTAGGAACAACGGTACACTTAAGTAAGCAACTAGTGCGCCGCTCCAATCAATCTGATCGCCTGTAAATGCCTGATAGTTCTGGCCGATTATGACGATAATGCACAATACAAAAGCAAAAATCGGGCCAAATGGGAACCAGCGTGCACGGTAAGGTAGATCGTTCAGATCTCTGCCTTGAGCAACGTAAGCCTTACGGAAACGATAATGACTGATCGCAATACCGAGCCAGGTGATGAAACCACACATACCTGATGCATTAAGCAACCACGTGTACACGATCCCATCCCCAAACAGGGAGGCAAGGAAAGCCAGCATTCCCACTGCAGTTGTGATGAGCAGCGCGTTCATAGGAATACCTCTTTTGTTCAATCGTGCCAAGAAGCGTGGCGCTTTTCCATCCCGAGCGAGAGCGTAGAGTACACGGCTAGAAGCATACATACCTGAGTTACCTGCAGACAGTACAGAAGTCAAAATTACGGCGTTCATGACAGAAGCAGCAATCGCTAGCCCGGCCTTCTCAAACACAAGGGTAAACGGACTGACACCGATATTATTCAGCTCACCTTTGAGCAGATTCGGATGTGTATATGGAATGATTAGACTGATCACCGTAATCGCCAAAATGTAAAAAATAAGGATGCGCCAGAATACTTGCCGAATCGCACGAGGTACATTTTCACGAGGGTTTTCACTTTCGCCGGCAGCGACACCAATCAGCTCCGTCCCTTGGAAGGAGAATCCTGCTGCCATAAATACACCAAGTACAGTGAAGAATCCACCATGGAAGGGTGCGTCGCCTATGGTAAAGTTGCTGAATCCAACAGCTTCTCCGCCCATAATACCAAAGATCATAAGTACACCCACCGTAAGGAAGATAATGACGGTAGCTACCTTGATGATGGCGAACCAGTATTCCGATTCTCCGTATCCCTTAACCGACAGAATATTTAAGGAGAAGATCAATACGAGAAATAACAAACTCCACAGCATAGAATTGCTATCTGGGAACCAGTATTTAATAAGCACTGTAGCTGCAGCAAGTTCTGCGGCAATGGTAACAGCCCAGTTGTACCAGAAATTCCAGCCCATCGCGAACCCAAGTGCAGGGTCAACGTAGCGGGCGGCATACGTATTAAATGAACCGGAGTCAGGCAAGAATGTAGCCAGCTCTCCGAGACTTGTCATGAGGAAATATACCATGATTCCTACGGCTGCATAAGCAATGAGTGCGCCGCCTGGACCAGCGGTAGAGATGGCAGTACCACTTGCAAGAAACAGTCCGGTACCGATCGATCCACCAAGAGCGATCATGGTCATGTGCCGGGCACGAAGCCCTTTTTTCAGTGATGGTCCAGTTGATGTAGTATTGTTGCGGTCTTGCATGGTAACACTCCTTCATTCAATTACTGAGTTGTTCATATAGGTAAAGGATACGTAACAATAACAAAGACCGCAGGCATTCGCCTGCGGTCTCTTTATTTAGTCCGCACCACATTGTCCCCGATGTTTAAGATAGCTCAACACAGTAGAAATCATACTTGCTTGAAGCGTTGTATGTTCCAACCGTGACAGTTCTGCACCTTTCGGCAACAGCCCCAGCGACACTGGACAAAATAAGGAAGCGTCCAGTGAGCTTCGGCGGGTGCACCTTTCTGCTGAGATCTTAAGCGGCTCCTTAGCGCCTCCTTCAGCATACTGATCGCACCCGCGACCTCTACCTCATCATCAATGGATGAGGTGTATCTATATGTCTATGAAATTTTTATGGATTCCAAACATGACAAGCTTTGTTTGGTTTCCCGAACAGAAACTCAGTATAACGCTCAATGTTCCCTAGTGCAATAACAAATATTGGTACTACTTTTTTGGGCTATTCCGTTTTTTTGTTCCGGCCAGCCATTTGCTGCCATACCGTACCTGCTGCTTGTTCACCTGATTCAATGCGTTCCAAGGCCATCTTCGCTTGCAGGCTTACTTCGAATTCGGGATCTTCGGCAGCTAGACGTAGAGCTTCTTCCGCTTCTTCCGTCCCAACTTCATAGAGGAAACGAGCTGCACGCCAGCGTACAAGCTTGCTGCTATCAGTTAACGTGGCTGTCATAGCTGCAGTTGCAGCCGGATCTCCGATATCAGACAGGGTATCTCCTGCGGTACGACGTACAGCAGGGGAGCTATCTTGTAGTGCTTCATATAACAGCTCCATGGCTTCTGGTGTGCGAATGTCACCGAGATATACAACAGCTAATCTCCGTATTTGCATTTTCTCATCCTTAAGCGCATGAGCTACCAGAGGCAATCGCTCCGGTGTTGGCTCCATACCGTCGAACGCTGCGTAGCGTACATTCCAGTCTGTGCTGTTTAGAGCTTCTTCAAGCTCAGCACCTTCGAGCTGGCGGCGACGTTCCACAAATTCTTCGGCATTGGTACCGTGCGCAATGGCTTGCTGGATCACTTGATTCAAGCGTTCAGCAGGATATGCAGCTTCAAGCTCCTGTTCTACTTCGCGAGCGATATCTGGAAGTTCACCGTAACGAACACCGTAGTCTTTCAGCTTCCGTTCTTTGATCAGCGTAGCACTGGCGACTTCAGTAACGGCTTTGACAAACCGATCTGAGAGTCCGACACGTTCTTCTTTTGTACCTGCTTTTACTCGGATCTGCATAGGCACACCTCGGAAGAATTGTACGAATACTTGTGCTTCACCAAAGTGTTCGCCGGAATGATCTTCACCGTCAATCCAATCCAAATCTAGACCCTGTTGACCTAGACGGCTCTGAACTTCACCAAGGATAACGGACCAGTCTGCATTCCCTTTACGATCCAAAGCTACGAAGTCGGTGGTGTGAAACACACTTTTTACACCGGGGATGTGAAGCATTTGGCGAATAAAGGCTGGGGCAGAGCGCTCATTGTCCAGCGTATATGTTTTGCGGATTCCGTCTTCCAGACGTTCATCCAGATGCAACATCATCGTATTAGGACTGGGTGTTGGTTCAATGGAAACAATATTCATCGGTTCATAACCTCCTATATTACCAGATCTTCTCTTAGATTCCCGTGAACTAAAGCACACGGGTACTTCTCTATTTTACATGAATGTGTCTAAACTGCGAAATCAACGCTAAAGTGCCAAATGTATATTGTAAAGAAGTGCGAAGATTGTTAACACTTCTTTCATGTTCACGCACAAACATTTTTAAATGAAAAAGCTCACAATAGAAGTAATGAAATTACTGGAGGTAACATTATGGAGCCCATTACTATTCTTTCGGATGGATGCCGTAGCATTGCATATGACGAGATGATTCCAAGGTTGCGACAATGGATCGTCGAAGAAACTTGCGAACGAGAACACGAAGGAATAATGAAAGAGCAGGGCGGATGGGAAAAGTCCCGTTATTGTATCGTGGATTATAAGGACGCCTCCTGTGCAATATCCGCAGCTAATGCAATTCGGGCTTTTATGCCTAAGATTCCATTGCTTGTCATTACTGATTTCCAATCACTTATTCGCAAACGGCATTTGCAGCAAATTTCGGGTTCAGGGGAAGTTAAGCTTAGCTTGTGGCACCCCGGACAATTAGATCAGTGGTTATCCGAGATTCAGCGCTGGCTTCAAACTTCTCCGCAGGACAATAAAAAAACCATTCCTTCCACCATGTCCATTCGATCATGACTGGGGAAGTAATGGCTATGTATTTAAGTGATGATTCAAGCAACTATAGTAAAGCTAGATGACATATTTATATCCTGTTCCCCAAACCGTTTTGATAAAACGGGGATTTTTGGGGTCTGGCTCAATCTTTTTTCGCAAGCTGGAGATATGTACATCAATGGTGCGATCCAGATACGCCCGTTCTGAGCCTTTGATGCGATCCATAAGCTCATTACGTGTAAATACTTTGCCGGGATTACCGTATAATTCTTTCATAATTTCAAACTCAATATGTGTAACCTCGATTTCTTGTCCATCTACAAAAAGGGTTCGTCTATATTCATTCACGCTCACATGTCCGGCCACATCGGCCGGTTTTTCCTCTTGGAGCGGTTTGTCGGAATAGGTAATGGCTGATCTGCGCAATAGAGCCTTAATTCGAGCATCGAGCTCTTTCAGACTGAAGGGTTTACATAGGAAATCATCCGCGCCATTATGCAATGCTCGAAGTCGATCATTTAACATCGTGCTTGCAGAAATCATAAGAATTGGCACTGTTGATTGCTGGCGAAATGCATCTACAAGATCATTGCCATCCGTTTCAGGCAACATGAGATCAGTCACCACAATGTCTGGTTGAAACTGAGGGAACAGCAGTAGAGCATCCTTTGCATGATGAACCCGTTCAGTTATGTACCCCTCCTCCTCAAGAAAGAAAGCGATCATGTCCGCGAGATTTTTCTCATCCTCTATAAGAAGTACTTTGATCATTGAGGTCACACTCCTGGGTGAATTGAATTTGTTAAGAAATTACGAAGTTCGCACTGAAATATTGTTAAAAATACTGCAAAAATTTTAATGATTTTATTCCAGAATATAGGGTGAATGAATCTATTTCATAACGTACTAAACAATGAATTTGGCCAAACTTCACTATTCTATCATGAGTGTAATACGCTTGGCGACCATTCAATAATTGCCAAAGAGATAACATGACCTAACTACAGTATAATAGATCAGGAGCGATTTAGGGGGAAAAGTGTCGTTATTTACCCTTATTTATGGGAGGAACTAAGCTTGCCATTTAAAATACATACGAGAAATAGCAAAGGGAAATGTGCAGATGGCTAATATCAAAACAAGACAGATGTTGGATTGGGTCATATTGAAACTGCGTATTCCTTGGATCGGAACAGCAATCCTAATCTTGCTGGGTACAGTAAGCAGTTTATTTCCAGTGACATTATTTTTTGGAGTAAATCTGGTATTGGTAAGCGCAGCGGTGTTAGTTGCCTTGCGATTACATGGTGCAATCTATGGATTTGTAGCCATGACGATCATTCTTATCCTCAAACTTTTGTTAACAGAATTAGAACCTGAAACGATGGTTATCGCCATGCTGCGTTATGTTGAACTCATATGGATGTTAGCGTGGCAGATTCGTTGGAAGAATGGCAGTATTATTAAAGCCAACGCTGTATTTTGGGTAGTGATGTCGTTACCAATTATAACGTATGGCTACTTCATTCAGGGTATGAGTCTAGAAGATGTGAAGTATACGTATATGCATATTGCTGTCATTAGCATGGTGAATGCATTAATTGCGGGCATCGTGGTGGATTTTTGGATTACAACAGGTGAGGATAAAGCGAAGAGAACCGGCACGATTCCACTATCTCGCATTGCGTTCAAATATGTGGTGGCATTTGTAGTAATCGTGTCTCTAGCTTTATTATCGGCCGATAGCCGTAGGCAACTGGATCAGATTAATGATGCCATTCGTGCGAATATGGAGCATGCCGCTACGGCAGTTATTCAGGATCTGAACAGTGGATATGTAACGGCGGATAATATGGCTCAAAATATGGAGCGGTACCATCATCTATTGGGTGTGAATGTTATTCTGCTTCGTGCAGGCGACGGAAAGGTGGTAGCTTCGGGGTTAGATGATCTGAAGACGGGGGATATACTGGATTTGGAGCAGTATCGGCTGATCCAGACGGGAGACAATGATCTTCTCGTCCATTCTGGTGAATCGCATCAGCGGAATATACTCAGTTTCTGGAAACAGATTTCGTTCATCTATGAAGCAGATCCAATACCAGGTCTCCCTTATCGGGTCATCATCGAAACAAGCGCTGAAAATTATTATAATCGCATTGAAACGGTCTACCTGACCACGCTTCAAAGCCTGTTTATTATTATCGTCACTTCCATGTTGGTAGCTGCCCCGCTCAGTCGCAAGGTGGTAAGTCCTATGCAACGGCTTACTCGTGTGACAGGCTCTCTACCAAGGCTATTATTCCGTAATAATGGCAAGATGGAGTGGCCGACAAGTCACGTTACAGAAGTGCAAATTTTGATTGGTAATTTGCGTAAGATGGCTGATGTGCTTATTGAACAATTCGAACAGATTCGCCAAGACAAACTAACGCTCGAGGATCGAGTCAGGGAAAGAACCAAAGAGCTGAAGAATAGTGAAGAGATTAAACGCGCCATTATTGATTCTTCCATTGATGCCATTATCGCAGTGGACTCGAATGGACTTATTATAGAATTCAACCCTGAAGCGGAGAGAATGTTCGGTTTAACACGGGAAGAGGTCATTCTGCAAACGGATGCCCCGTCTCTATTCCAAGGCGCAAGCTGTGTTGAGATCAAAAAAATGCTTGAGCAATATGAGTATAAGCAGGGCAAGCGATATACCATTGTGGATGAAATTTCAGGTATTCGTCGGAACGGTGCGTTATTTCCGATTGAGTACAAGATTGTGGAGATTCGTCTAGGCAACAATGAGTCGTTATACAACCTCTTTATTAAGGATATTACTGAACGAACGAGAGCCGAAGAAGAACGGGTACGGCATGCACTTGCTCTAGAGCAGTTAAATGCTGAGTTATATCATGAGAAGAATGCAATTCAGGAACAGCGGGACATTAGTGAGCATTTTATCGAATCTGTCCGTGAAGGGCTGGTCATGTCTGACCGTTCAGGTACGATTACCATCGTGAACAGACGGATAGAAGAGATGTTTGGCTTAGGAAACTTCCTGGGCAAGTCGATTGAAGATTTTGCTCAAGCAATTGACCAGATCGTCTTAACCGATGATTTTAATCTGACAGAGCAAACTCATGCTTTTCTGAACGGAGAACGTTCGTTTGTGGAGACCGAGTTCTGGTTTAATGATGTGAGAAAAAGTGTGTTCTCTCTATATATCAAGCAGGTAGATGTGCCGGGCAAAAACCATGGATTTCTGCTGGTGTTCCGGGATCGAACACAGGAAGAACATCTGAATCGAATGAAGAATGAACTAATTAGTGTCGTATCCCATGAGTTGCGTACACCGGTAGCGACCATAATGGGGTATGTGGAGTTAATGATGATGTATGATCTGCCGGCATCCCAGCGTCAAGAGTTTATGGAGACGATCTCAGCGGAGGGAGCAAGGCTCAGCAGCTTACTAGATGATGTTCTGGATATCCAGCGTCTGGATAATGAAGGCTTAACGTATCACAAAACGTATGTACCATTGCTGGAATTGGTGGAGGGTGTCGCCGAGCAATGGAACATGAAATCAGTTCAGCGTATTGAGGTTCATGCGTTTAATGGTGATTTCTTTGCTTATGCGGATCAGAATCGAATGGTACAGGTATTGCACAATCTAATAGGCAATGCAGTCAAATATTCTCCAGGCACCGATCGCATTGATATCACACTGTGGGAAGAAGAGGAATGGTTATGTATTGATGTACGTGATTACGGAATTGGTATCGCAGAGAACGTGAAGGATCTACTCTTTACGAAGTTTTACCGTGTAGATAACTCCGATCATCGCCAGATTGGTGGAACCGGCATTGGACTTTACATCTCGCGTAAAATTGTAGAGGATCATGAAGGTACAATTGGCTTCATCTCTGCACCAGGCAAGGGAAGTACGTTTAAGATCAGGTTGCCTAAACAGAATGAACTCTTGTAATAAGTGATCTTAAGAATTCAGTGACACCACAATAAAAAGCCATTATTTAATTTTGTTGTTCATAATAAAGTCTTTATCTTTCTGTGCGCCTCGGTGTACTGCGAAGGTAAAGGCTTTTTTGGTATTTTACATTTTTCGGGATAAAAAAAGATGAACTTTTGCAAACTGTCTATAGAGCCAATTTTTGCAATTCGAGATTAAGGAGGATGGCTGGGATATGTTTCGTAAACAGGAGAAAACGCTCATCATCGTCTGTCTGGTAGCAGCCGTTGTGGTGTTATACGCCGTTGTGAAAAGTATCATTCGCATCATGAGCTATTGAGAAGAGCTTCCCTCATGTCTGTAACTGAAGCTTAGCAATACATACTGACTATGCTGAAGAGGAGTGTCACCCATGTCTTCGATGGACCCAGTTCTATTAAGTCGTATTTTGACTGGTCTTACTCTGTTTGTTCACATCATTTTTGCTTCGATCGGTGTCGGCGTTCCGTTAATGATCGCTCTCGCCGAATGGCGCGGATTGCGTACCAATGATATTCATTACACATTACTGGCACGGAGATGGGCGCGTGGATTCGTCATTACTGTAGCCGTTGGTGTAGTCACCGGTACATCTATCGGGTTGCAGCTCAGCTTGCTCTGGCCGATGTTCATGCGTGTTGCAGGTCAAGCGATTGCGCTACCACTCTTCATGGAGACATTTGCGTTCTTTATCGAGGCGATCTTTCTGGGGATCTATCTGTATACGTGGGATCGGTTCAAAAAGAAATACACACATATGCTCCTGTTAATTCCGGTTGCGCTGGGTTCATCAGCATCAGCCATATTTATCACAACCGTTAACTCATTTATGAATCAGCCTCAGGGATTCACACTTGTGAACGGCATTATGAAGGATATCCATCCGATTGCTGCGATGCTGAACCCAGCTACGCCGACCAAAGTATCTCATGTACTGGCTTCTTCCTATACGCTGAGTGCAGGCGTGCTTGCCGGAATTGCCGCATTTAGTTTGCTTCGGGGACGGAATCATGTGTATTACAAAAAGGCGCTGAAACTTACGACAGTGAGCGCGCTTGTCTTTGCGGTAAGTACCGTTATGATTGGAGACTCTTCTGGTAAGTTCTTAGCCAAGTACCAGCCAGAGAAGCTGGCGGCGGCTGAATGGCATTTTAAGACGATGAAGAATGCACCGCTAATTTATGGAGGAATTCTGGATGAAAACAACGAGGTAAAGTATGCACTGGAAATCCCGTATGCACTGAGTATTCTGGCAGGGAACCGTCCTGATACGGAAGTAAAAGGGCTTGAGGAGTATCCGGCAGACCTCAGACCCCCATTATCTATTCACTATATGTTCGATCTCAAAGTAACCACAGGCGTGATCATCCTATTGATTCCGGTGCTGTATGTGCTTCGTCGTTGGTTACCAGGGCGCAAGCCGTATCCGAAGTGGCTCTTATTAGGTATTGTGCTGCTCGGGCCACTCGCGATGATTGCGATAGAGCTCGGTTGGATGTTTGCTGAGGTAGGCAGACAGCCGTGGATTTTGCGCGGGTATATGAAAGTATCCGAGGCGGCAACCACATCTTCATCTGTCGGTTGGATGCTAGTGCTGTTCATTGTGCTGTATCTGATCCTTTGTTTCTCTTGTATTCGGGTGCTTAGCAAGCTATTCCGTAACAAGGAAGCAGAGAAAGAACTGGACTCACTCGGTCTTGAAGGAGGGATCGTGCATTGAGCTTCGAAATTGCAGGCATTGCGATCTTGTGGACGTTCCTATTTGGATATCTAATCGTAGCCTCCATTGATTTTGGAGCAGGCTTTTTCAGCTTTTATAGTCTGCTAACCGGTCACGAGAATAAGATTCACAATATTATTCAACGATATCTATCTCCGGTGTGGGAAGTTACGAACGTATTTCTTATCTTTTTTGTTGTCGGTCTGGTGGGGTTTTATCCCGACAGTGCCTTCTATTATGGTACGGCACTCTTAGTCCCCGGATCACTTGCGATTGTATTGCTGGCGATCCGAGGTGTGTATTACGCCTATAACACCTACGGTAATCATGGGAAGAACAGTCGTATTTACATGGCTTTATACGGTGCGACGGGATTACTGATCCCGGCGGTATTTTCCACCATTTTGGCTATATCCGAAGGAGGCATTATCGAGCAGGTCGGTGAGCAGGTGTTTTTTCGTTGGAGAGAGTTCCTGACGAACCCCTATACTTGGTCTGTTGTATTGCTGGCAATCGTGAGTGTGCTGTATATCTCGGCGATGTTCTTGTCCTATTATGCCAAGCGGGCAGGGGATGAAATCGCTTTTGAAGTGTTGAGGGAGTACGCGCTGTTATGGAGTTTACCTACGATATTTGCGAGTTTTCTTGCATTTTTGCAAATTAACAAACAAAATCCGCTTCACTTTGAACGCATGCTCGATATCTCCTGGATGTTTATCGCTTCGTTTATATGTTTTGTCATTGCTTTATCGCTTGTATGGAAGCGAAAGTATTTGGGCTGGTGTTTTATCGCCGTGATGCTACAATTTGCCTTTGCATGGTATGGATATGGTCGTTCCCATTTGCCTTACATTCTGTACCCGTACATTAATATTTATGATAGCTTTACGAATCGAACGATGGGAATTGCACTGATTACTGCATTCAGTCTAGGACTGCTGGTGCTCATTCCATCGCTGGTACTGATCATGAAACTGTTTCTATTTGATGCGAACTACGTCCGTGGATATTCGGGCAAGAAGAAGGGATGAGCTTCATGTATCTGGAAGGTGTATCCGGCATTCCGGGGATTACAGGCTTGAGTTTTTTTGAGACATTTACGATTATGTATGCTCCACCACTGATTATCGTAGCTGCGATTGCCTTTTTATTCGTGTACTTGGCGATGTGCAAAAATCCGAAGGACTAACAGGCTGTTTTTTTCAAATAGGTTGATCCTGGGTTAAAATAGTAGGAAGGGAGGAGGACCCTTTCATGCCGAAAATTCGTTATAACAATATTGATAATGTAAGCACGGATAAGACATTGAAGGAATTCAAGCAGTGGAGGGAAGAGCGGCGCAACAAGGTAAAGGATTATTCGTACACTGTACCTAAGCACCCACCGGAGCTGGATTACTTACATGCCAACCGGGAGGAGACAACACTTACCTGGATTGGTCACTCCACTTTTTTTATTCAATACTACGGTTTAAATATCGTGACGGATCCGGTATGGGCAGAGAAAATGGGATTTCAACGTAGACTTGGTGCCCCTGGTATTCCGATTCAGGATATTCCACCGCTCGATATTATTTTGATCTCCCATTCCCACTATGATCATCTGCATCTGGCCTCCTTACGGAAGCTGATTACAGCCAAAACACTGTTGATCGTACCAGATGGCCTGAAGCGGAAGATGATTCGTAAAGGTTTTCACCGTTGCCACGAGATGAAATGGTGGGAACATATGACAGTGGGTGGTGTCAAAATAAGCTTTGTACCTGCCCAACACTGGACACGACGTACATTGTTTGACACGAACAGCTCTCACTGGGGTGGTTATGTGTTGGAGGTGGTTCATCCCACATCTGCTGAAGCTGCTGAGGAAATGGCTGCTACGAAGATGCGAAACGATTCAGCAGATACAACAGCTAACACGTCTCATGCCCAACAATCCGAAGCTTCTGCATCGCAGGAGTTAACGGCGCAGCAAAGTGTAGAGAAGCCACCCGTTATTTATTTTGTTGGGGATACGGGCTATTTCCCAGGGTTCAAAACGATTGGTGAACGTTTCGATATCGGTGTTACGCTGATGCCGATTGGTGCGTATGATCCAGAATGGTTTATGACCTCTCAGCATGTGACACCAGAAGAAGCATTGCAGGGATTCGTGGAGTGTGGCTCCCAGCTTATGGTGCCTATGCACTACGGAACATTCAGACTGGCTGACGATACACCTAGGGAGGCGCTTGACCGTCTGGAAGCAGAACGTGAGAAATTAGGAATAAGTGCAGAGCGGATTCGTGTGCTTGGTCACGGAGAGACATTACGTATCAGGCATGAAACACATAAACAAGACTAACAATAGCAAGCCAAATATGCTAATGTAAGGGTATATCCGCATGAATAATTCATTACCAAATCTTGAAGAGGTTGTTCAAAAAGTACGCATTTGATTACGAGGATGCCTGATGGCATCTCAGCATCGAGTATGGGATTCAGCCGAAATAAGTGGATGCTTACGCAGCTTGTTTCCTTCGGAGTCATGTAGTTGCTCACGTAGGTTTGTCTACGCTCTGCTACTCCATTTCTATCTTCATCCCATCTTCTCGGTACTGAAAACCGTCCTTTTTGAACATGTATCTTAATGTAAAAAGCGGCCAATTTTCGAATTCGCCGCTTTTTTGTGTTATAATATGGTGCCAGAATAGGCTACGGGATATTGAATCCAAGATTAATGCAAGTTGCTATTCATGCAGAATGCAGATTAATAAATAAAGGATGGTAATGCTTAATGATTAGTACAAGCGGCATAACGCTCCGCTACGGAAAACGTGCACTTTTTGAAGATGTGAATATCAAGTTCACACCAGGTAACTGTTACGGCTTGATCGGTGCCAATGGTGCCGGTAAATCAACGTTCTTGAAAATTTTGTCAGGTGAAATTGAAGCAAACTCGGGCGAGGTGCACATCACCCCGGGCGAACGTATGGCCGTTTTGAAGCAAAACCATTTTGAATATGATGAGTATGCAGTTCTCGAAACTGTCATTATGGGTCATAGTCGTCTCTATTCCATCATGAAGGAAAAGGACGCTTTGTATGCCAAAGCTGATTTTACAGAAGAAGATGGTTTGCGCGCAGGTGAGCTTGAGGGTGAATTTGCTGAGTTGAATGGCTGGGATGCTGAGCCAGATGCAGCGGCACTCTTGATTGGTCTCGGTATCGACCGTGACATGCATGAGAAGAAAATGGTAGAGCTGAGCGGTAACGAAAAAGTACGTGTACTCTTGGCACAGGCATTGTTTGGTCGTCCAAACAACCTGCTTCTCGATGAGCCTACCAACCACTTGGATCTCGAATCCATTCAATGGCTGGAGAACTTCTTGATGGATTATGAAGGTACCGTTATTGTGGTATCCCATGACCGTCACTTCCTGAACAAAGTATGTACACACATTGCGGATATCGACTTTGGTAAAATCCAGTTGTATGTAGGTAACTATGACTTCTGGTACGAGTCCAGCCAATTGGCACTTGCATTGCAACGTGATGCGAACAAGAAAAAAGAAGAGAAGATTAAAGAGCTGCAAGCCTTTATTCAACGTTTCTCAGCAAATGCGTCGAAGTCCAAACAAGCGACTTCCCGTAAGAAACAACTCGACAAAATTACACTGGATGACCTTCGTCCATCGAACCGTAAATATCCATTTATCAACTTTAAGCCTGAGCGTGAAGCGGGTAAACAACTGTTAACGGTTGATCGTGTAAGCAAGTCGATTGACGGTGTGAACATGTTGAATGACATTAGCTTTGTGGTGAACAAAGGCGATAAAATCGCATTTGTGGGTCCGAACGGTAATGCCAAATCACTGTTGTTTGATATTCTGATGGGTGAGGTTGAAGCTGATAGTGGTGAATATACTTGGGGTGTAACGACATCACAAGCTTATTTCCCGAAAGACAACTCCAAATACTTTGATGGTGTCGAGATGACTTTGGTTGACTGGTTGCGCCAGTACTCCAAAGATCAGGATGAAACCTATTTGCGTGGATTCCTAGGTCGGATGTTGTTCTCGGGTGAGGAATCCTTGAAGAAAGCAAGTGTGCTATCCGGAGGAGAGAAAGTTCGCTGTATGTTGGCGAAAATGATGCAAACCGGTGCTAACGCACTGATTCTGGATGAGCCAACGAACCACTTGGATCTCGAATCCATTACAGCGCTGAACAATGGTATGATTGATTTTGATGGCACAATGCTGTTTACATCACATGACCATCAGTTCATTCAAACGATTGCTAACCGTATTATCGAAATCACGCCAACAGGCATCATTGATCGTCAAATGAGCTATGATGAATACTTGGAGAGCGACGAGATTAAGGAATTACGGAACAAGATGTACCCGGTTGAAGCATAAATACATGATATAGATATATAAAAGAACCGCGAAGCCTCTTTGGAGGATTGTCGCGGTTCTTTTTTGGTTGCAGTCACAACAAAGTAACTACCTAGCATAGAGGCCATTAAAGGCCGTTCTACAGCGTGCATTGGGGGATACCCCCCAAAGGTCTAGGATCCGCCAGTACGGCGGCGCTGATTGTTAGGTTTTTTGTTATTTTGGCTCTTCATCGCCTTAGGACCGCCTTCAAAATAGGCACTCGATTGGTTACCGGATTTTGATTGCTCCTTCTTCTGCGCCAGTTTTTGGCGTATCGCATCCTGCAAACTGACTTTTTTCGGTTCAGTATTATCGCTCATCGTTATTTCCCTCCCGGTCTTACAGTTAAGCCGTCCGAGTTGGACGGGATGTCCTTATTTTATACGTTTTACAAAAGCCCTACAAGGGCAACCTGATAAAATGCTGATCTTCAGCATATACTCGCACATGTTGAACACAACCAACTTTCTGTCTAGTCACCTACACCGATGCCTTCTAACAACTTTGTTTCAGCACCGCTATAGCACTGTATTCTGGCAACACTGTTTCTGTAGACCCACAAGGAGAGCCTTTGGTACGATGAATTAACCTGAATATGAGATAGTAAAGGGGTGTCACTGATTTGAATGCTTATGAAGAAATCCGTAAGGGAGAGCGGGGAGCTTGGGTCAGCATTGCAGCTTACCTAGTCTTGTCTGCTTTCAAATTAGTCAGTGGTTATATATTTGCCTCCAGTGCTTTAGTGGCGGATGGATATAATAATGTCACCGATATTGTAGCTTCTGTCGCAGTGTTGATTGGTCTCCGGATTTCACAAAAGCCTCCAGATTCTGACCATACATATGGTCATTTCAGAGCAGAGACGGTCGCGGCACTCATTGCTTCGTTTATTATGGCTGTGGTGGGACTTCAAGTGCTTGTTGAAGCCGTACGCTCCTGGTATGATGGCAGCTTTGTAGCCCCCAATCTGTGGGCAGCGGGAGTCGCGGTTATCTGCGCTATTGCAATGTTAGGTGTGTATCGCTATAACTCTCGTCTAGCCAAACAAATTAACAGTCAGGCACTTATGGCGGCTGCCAAGGACAATCGTTCGGATGCCTGGGTCAGTATTGGAGCAGCCATCGGGATTATCGGTGCTCAATTTGGATTACCTTGGCTCGATAAAGTTGCAGCTATCGCTGTAGGGTTGCTGATTTGCAGGACAGCTTGGGAAATTTTCAGAGACTGCACACATCGTCTGACCGATGGATTTGATCAAAAGGAGTTAACTGATCTGCGATCTTCCGTTGCTCGTGTTCCTGGTGTGGAGACGATTAAAGATGTCAAAGCACGTATTCATGGGAGTCATGTATTGGTAGATATCGTCATTGAGGTAGACGGGAAACTTAGTCTGATCGAAGGTCATCAGATCTGTGATAGGGTGGAGGAGCGATTGAAACGATCACATAACATTATGCAGGTTCATGTACATGTCGAGCCTAGGATCGAAGATATCCCGAAGAATGAGTGAAGATCATTACACCAGATCTCTAAGATGGATAAGCTCAATTCATTATAATCAGCTTTCAAAATAAAAAGAGGGCAGTCACGGTTTCACGTGCTGTCCTCTTTACTTATGTTTAGAAGGATTATACGATATTACTGAATCGCAACGTGAATCCAAGCTTTACCTTTCCAAGTGTACACTTGTACCCACTCACCGCCATCGAAACCATCAACAACTTCACCTGTAGTGTCGATGACTTGTGAACCAAGTGCACCGATTGGCTTACCGTTTGGAGCATCATAGAACCAAGTGCGCTCTAACAGGTTAAGCAGCATTGTAGGCTGAAGAACTTCGTCTCCTGCTTTTACAACAGGCTCATCGAACATTTTGTCAGGTGTCGTTGTTGAAGTTTCAGTTGTTGTACCTGTAACACCCTCAACTGTACCTTCAACTGTTTCTACAGCTGGTTTGTTAACTTCAACAGCCGGAGTTGTTGTTGCTGGTGTTGTTGCTTCAGTTCCAGTTTCAGGAGTTACTGTTCCAGTAACCGCTTCCTCAGCACCTGCAGCAGCAGCCATCGAACCCATCAACGTTAAAGCAGCAGCAAAACTTACGATTTTTTTCATTTGTAATTCCTCCTCAGTAGGTATGTAGTTTGTTGTCCTGTGTTAAAAATAACCAAGCAAGCTCACCTATGAATCACAAATTATAACAATATTTTCTTGCTTCCTCCAGAGTCAACTGGAGCATTTGTGGGTATTAGGAATGCTTGTGAAAATCATACTTCAGTGGGATAAAATCAATTTGGCTATGTCAAAAAAGTCCTATTTACGTTTTGATTTTGTAATCGGCAGGAGAGCGATTCAGGAATAGAGGGGAAAGGAGTGTAATACATAATAGAGGTATAGGCAGGTTATGTGGAATGATGTTTTTATCTATTTGTAAACAAACAAAAGCCTACCGGCTATGGTAAGCGCGATAGGCTTCTGTATGTAAGATATGATTTTCATTGAGTTGCCTCATTCATCGCATTCGGCTTCGTCCCGTAATGAGGGAGATTACGAACAGTACAACGAAGATGAAGAAGAGAACTTTAGCGATCGAAGCAGCCGCTTCAACGATTCCGAAAAACCCGAAAATACCTGCGACAAGTGCAATAATCAGAAACAATACAGACCATTTCAACATGAGTTTTCATCCTTTCGATTTGGAATTGTGGAGCGAGATTTGAACACCTCGCCGCCTTGTGTAGTTGTTCTTTAACCGAGGACTTTTGAGTTGAAACATTCATGATTTTTCCAAACGAGTGATTATATGAAGTGAGTTTTATCGTTTGTTTCGTCCCGGAAATGGTCGGGTAACTATAGCAATAATAACAATCAGATAGTATATCGAAAGCGAGGTTCTTCTATGATCTATCAAATTAGCGTGGCTTTAATTGCGGTGGCCTTTGCAGTCTTGGTTTTCTTCTTAATTCGTACTTTAAAATCCGCTCAGAGTTCATTGGACAATGTATCCCAGACGCTACAGGAAGTCCAAAAAACGATTGATGAACTCAGTTATGAAGTGAAACAGACGGTGAGACATGCGAATGATATTACGGCGGATGTACAAAACAAAATGAAAAAAATCGATCCAGTTATGGAATCTGTTCAAAACCTAGGCGAGGTGCTTAACGAAGTAACTGCCGCGGCGAAACAAGTTTCCTCTACGATGATTGCTAAATTCCAGACCAAACGCTCCAATCCACAAGATGAAAAAGCTTCTGAACCGATTCAAGTACAGGCAGCGCCAGCCACCAAAACGGATCGTACCCTGCAAAGTTATGATGCTACATATAATGATGCAGCAAATGGTGGGAAGAAATGGTTGAAGTATGTGGATCTTGCAGCTAACCTTTGGCAACGTGCACGTAAATAACAAATGATATAAGTTCAACGAGAAGGAAGTCATTTAGAGCGGTGACGAACCTGAACTTCATGAAAGGGTGAGAATCATGATGAAACTATGGCTTGTAATCTTTAGCGTAATTTCTCCCTTTTCCGTTCAACCGGCAGCGACATCCGCTGCTCATGATCTGCCATGGACGGTATTGGAAGAGAAAACGCCAGAAGTTAATCTGGCTGTAGATCGATCCGAACCAGTTGAGGCATTTCGGACTCTAAATGATATTTCTTTGGAGGACAACATGCATCAAATGTTGTATCACAAGGGTCAGCCAATAGATATAAAAGAAGATCCGTATCTAGGATGCCCTGAATTTGCATTTCAGGATGTTAAAGTGGGACTATGCGAAGATACAGGAGAGATTCAATATATTCATATTGATGCTTCTCAAGAACGATTTAAATTGAATCAACAATGGATTGATATGGATCTAAGATCCATACAAGAGGAGCTTGGTGATCCTTATGTTATTGCAGAGGATGGAGAAGTATACCTTCGTGGAGACCAAGCTTTAAAAGTTTATTTGAAGTCAGGCACGGATCAGATTGAGGGGATTGACCTATTCGATGCAACCTTGTCCTAAAGCTACATCTTGTCGGTTTGAATGATGTTCTTGGGACAAGTCAACATCAAGCGTTTCATCCCCAAATGCTATGGTTATATATTAAAAGTAGCTTGAGAAAGAAGAATATCAGAGGAGAGTGGAAACGATGAATTCAACCAATGCGCAAGCTTATGCTAAAGTGGTAGAAAACGGAGTCCAAGCGGTAGAAGCAGTGAAAGAGCTGCAAAACACCGGATACCTTGCTGATCATATCTTCGTTCTTGCCCATGAAAAGGATCGCACGGATCGAATTGCAGACACAGCGGATGCGAACGAAATTGGCATCAAGGAAGAGGGATTGTTTGATTCCATGGCTAATCTGTTCCGTTCCCGTGGAGATGAGCTTAGAGCCAAAATTGTATCAATGGGATTCACTGAGGCAGAAGCAGACTTCTACGAAAGTGAATTAGATAAAGGCAAAGTGCTAGTTATTGCCAAAAAGAAAGATTGAAGCGTACAAGCTTCAGACGACTACAATAATCTAATGTATCGTACTGAATCAAAAACATAGATAAGGAATGGGGAAATCCCCATTCCTTATCTATGTTTTTGCAAGTTTGGAAGCGGGGTCAGAACCGCAGCAAAAACAGGGCACCAGCTTCGCAATTTCCTTCTAATGGTGCCATTTACTGATAGCAGTTTTTCATTTTTACGATTATAGTTATAGTAGGAATTATTATGTCTACCGTCGTTTAAAATGCAGAAAATGTAACATTAGGGTTGTTACATGTTATTACAAAAACCAACTAATCGACAAACCCGGAACGCCACAGATAAGGAGATAGAAATGAAAATACTTATTGTTGACGACAATCCGACGAATGTCATTATCATTCGAGAAATTCTGAAAAAAGAAAACTATCGTGACATTGTAACCGCAAGTTCTGCGATGGAAATGTTTGAAATCCTCGGAATAGGCGGAGAAAGTGATGAACTTCGTCCGAGACCGTCGGATATTGACCTCATTTTGCTAGATATGATGATGCCTGAAATGGACGGCATCGAGGCTTGTAGCATTGTGCAAAAGTTTGAAAATCTCAAGGATATTCCCATCATTATGGTCACGGCTATTGGTGATTCCAAAAAGCTGGCGGAAGCTCTGGATGCCGGTGCCTCTGACTATGTAACGAAGCCAATCAATAAAGTTGAATTGATGGCTCGCATCAGGCTGGCGCTGCGTCTGAAGCAGGAGAAGGATTGGCATAAGGAGCGCGATCAGCGTATCCAGGACGAACTCAAGCTTGCGGCTATGGTTCAGAGTGCCGTACTGAGCCCAGCGATTAAGGATCCCTTATTTGAAGTGAATGCCATCTATAAACCATCCTTTGAGCTAGCGGGGGATTTGTACTCGTGGTATCCACTCGGTGATGGGCGTTATGGTGTAATACTCCTAGATATGATGGGGCACGGCATTTCCTCTTCATTATTTACGATGTTTATCGCCTCGGTATTAAAAGACACGGTGACAACATATGTCGATCCAGAGAAGGTTATTCAGGAACTGAATCGGCGATTTAACCAGCTTAATTTGGGAAAACAATTGGTGCAGTATTATTTCACTGCGATCTACCTAGTCGTTGATACACGGAAGAAGCGTATCGATTATGTTAACGCAGGGCATCCACCAGCTTTATTTTTCCGTGAGGATGGTTCAATCACAACATTCGACAGCGTGTGCTGTCCGGTGGGTCTGTTCGATAAAATGGATATTGAACCTCAAACGATTCATTACGAGGGTGAAGGTCATATTGCCCTTTATACCGATGGATTAACGGAAGCTGTTCCAGGAGACCAGGAAGACCAGCTCGAATTCCTGAAGGAACAGTTGATAGGCCCGCATCTATGGAACGAGCCATTGATGCAAACCTTGTTCTTTGATGACGAAATTCCTCAGGAGCGGGATGATGATAAATGTCTGGTATGGATCACGTTAGGTGAAGGGGCGGAAGCAGAGTGAAAATCAGAAATAAACTGCTGGTAGGCTTTACCGCTCTGATGGCAATTCTTATTGCTCTTACATTTATAAGTTATGAGCGGTTAAACAATAGTAATCAGCAATTGGATCAGATGTATCAGGAACGTTATTTGAAAGTGAGATTCACGTCGTCTGTACGCGGAGAAGTGAACGATATGGCTAAAGTGCTAGCTAACTTGTTGCTCAATCCGACCAATTCGATTAGTGCTGCTGACGGTGAGCTCAAGGAAATGATGAAAAGCGCCAAAGGCTATCTCACAGAAGTCCGCGAGCGTGCCGACAGTGCATCAGAGCATCAGTTAGTTGACCGAGTCAATACGGCTTGGGATGCCTATGCGGCTTATGGAACGAGGCAGCTCAGCTTGATGTCGCAGGGACGAGTAGAGGATGCGAATAACTACCGTAATTCGACGGGACTCGCTGTTCAGAAAGAGGCAGTGGATAGCCTTAATGCTCTTTCTCGTTATCAGGATCAAGAGATTGATTCAGAGATTACATCAGCCAATGAAGCTTACACACAGGCTGTGCAGATTACATTTGGCATAATGATTGCTGGTGTATTACTGGCACTAGGTGTCATTATGTGGGTGCTGCCAAGCATTACGCGAGGTCTGAACACGGTATCCATGATGATCACAAGCTTCGGTCATGGTCGTTATCGTACCATTCAACGCATTCGGATCAAGTCCACGGATGAGATCGGTCAGATTGCAACGGTATTCAAAGAAGTATCGGGCGACTTAGAAGAGAAAATGGAAATAGAGAAAGCATATTTACAAGCGCAACAGGATCAGAACTGGATGAGTTCCAATATTGCAAGAGTTCCAGAGTTGTTAAGAGGAATTGGTTCAATTCGCCAGATTTCGCAAATGTTTATTAGTGAATTTACACCTGTGCTAGGTGCACAACTAGGTGTCGTTTATTTAGTAGATGAAGAGAAGCATCCAGATGAGTTAAGACGCTACGGTGCTTACGCTTTTGAAGAGAACGAAACTGTAGGGAAAGAAGTTTATCGCATCGGGGAAGGGTTGATTGGTCAGGCTGCTCTGGATATGAATCCGATTATTGTAGAAAACACACCAGAAGATTATGTGCATATCGGTTCGGCATCTGGATCTTCGCGAGCGACGAGCATTATGATCTATCCCGTTGTTTTTGAGGATGAGCTTATTGGTGTGGTTGAACTGGCTTCATTTGATGGGTTTACCGATCTGCATAAACAGTTATTCTCTCAGTTGATTATGAATCTGGGTGTGATCCTTAACAACGTTCGCCGTCGTTTACGCGTGGAAGAATTATTACGTGAATCGCAAGCGCTCACGGAGGAACTCCAAGTGCAATCCGAGGAGCTGCAGACACAGCAGGAAGAGTTACGCCGCTCTAACGAAAACTTAGAGGAACAGACAGGTGCACTCAAGCGTTCCGAGGAGCTGCTTCAGCGGCAACAGGAGGAACTTGAGCACTTTAATACGGAGTTAATTGCTAAGACGCGTGCACTTGAAGAGCAGGTGCGAGAAGTGGAAGAGAAGAACGACGAGATTGAGAAAACAAAAACGCAGTTGGAACAGCAGGCTATGCAGTTGTCGATGACAAGTAAATACAAATCCGAGTTTTTGGCTAACATGTCACATGAACTACGTACACCGCTGAACAGCCTACTGATTCTCTCTCAGTTATTGTCTGAGAACAAGGATGGAAATCTGACGGTTAAGCAACAAGAGTATGCTCAAACGATCTATATGTCCGGTGCAGATCTATTGAAAATGATTGATGAAATCTTAGATCTGTCCAAAGTAGACGCTGGTAAAATGGATATCAATTATGAAACGGTTCGAATGGAAGATTTAACCCAATTTGTCGAACAGAATTTTGGCGCTATGGCGAACAAAAAAGAGCTTGACCTCAACATTGATTTCGATAGTAATCTACCGGAGTGGGTATATACAGACAGCCATCGAGTGAAACAGATTCTTCGTAATTTGCTGTCGAATGCCTTTAAATTTACGAACCGAGGATCTGTAAGTATTATTGGACGTAAAGTAGCTCCAGAAGAACTTCCGGGGTACCTGAACAATAATCAAGAATACGTAGGATTTACCGTGAAGGATACAGGGATCGGGATTCCGTCCGATAAGACAGATCTGATCTTTGAAGCCTTCCAACAGGTAGACGGCACGACAAGTCGTAAGTATGGAGGTACTGGACTAGGATTATCGATCAGCCGTGAACTTGCGCGTCTGCTTGGTGGAGCCATTCAGGTAGAATCTTCTGAGGGTGTGGGTAGTGCGTTTACATTGTATCTACCGGATAATCATGAGGATGAAGCTCTGTTAGAGGAGTCACTCGATGAAGCAGCAGTCACGTCTGAGATGCCTACTAGGCAAAAAGAAGTGCGAATGATGCGATCAAGCAGACAGACCGTTATTACGCCAGATCCTGACAGCAATGCACTTATGGAGCTGTCAGCACCGGAGGCTACAGCTTCAACAACGATAGAAGATGACCAAGGTGAAATTTCCGAAGGAGACAAAGTTCTCTTGATTATCGAAGATGACGTAAAGTTTGCCCATATCTTAATGGATATGGCGAGAGGAAGAGGTTTCAAAGCGATTGTGGCATTGCAAGGGGATAAGGGACTTGAAATGGCTCGTCAGTATTTGCCTGACGCGATCATTTTGGATATTCAATTGCCTGTTATGGATGGCTGGGCTATTTTGGGAGAACTGAAAGGTAGCTCGACTACTCGTCATATCCCAGTACATGTAATTTCCGTCATTGATGACATGAAGCAAGGATTGATGATGGGGGCCATCGCTTATCTGAAAAAACCTTCCAGCAAAGATTCGTTGGATAAAGCCTTCTCACATATCGAATCCTATACAGAGAACCAATTGAAGCGTTTGTTAATTGTGGAGGATGACGAAACTCAGCGTAAAGCAATTATTGAATTGATAGGTCATGATGATGTGGCAATAACAGCTGTCTCTACAGGAAAAGAAGCTTTAACCGAGCTGCATAGCCAGCGTTATGACTGCATGGTGTTAGACCTGATGCTGACCGACATGACCGGATTCGAGCTGTTGGATCAGATTAGGGATGACGAATATCTGAGTGATCTGCCTATTATTATAT
Source organism: Paenibacillus tundrae (assembly GCF_030812775.1). Classification (GTDB taxonomy): domain Bacteria; phylum Bacillota; class Bacilli; order Paenibacillales; family Paenibacillaceae; genus Paenibacillus; species Paenibacillus tundrae_A. Next base: position 33,898 of record NZ_JAUSTI010000017.1, on the reverse strand, counting down.
ATACAGGAAAAGAGCTTGATAGTAAGGAAGAGATGAAGCTTCGTAAATATGCAGAATCCATCATTATCAAGGATGTCAAATCGCCAGAACGGTTATTGGATGAGACCACCTTGTTCTTACACAGGGTAGAAGCGAATCTGCCTGAAGATAAACGCCGTATTTTGCAGAAGCTACACAACAAAGAAACATTATTTGAAGGCAAGAAAATATTGCTTGTTGATGATGATATTCGTAACGTATTTGCTCTCTCTAGTGTATTAGAAGGATATCGCATGGATGTTACCTTTGCCGAGAACGGCCGTGAAGCCTTAGAGATTCTGGAGCAAAATCCAGAAATCGACCTTGTCCTCATGGATATGATGATGCCTGAGATGGATGGTTATGAAGCGATGACACGGATCAGACAGATTCCGAAATTCGAGAAATTACCGATTATTGCATTAACGGCGAAGGCGATGAAGGATGATCGTGGCAAGTGTATTGAGGCTGGCGCATCCGATTATGTGAAAAAGCCAATCCAAACGGATCAATTATTATCATTAATGCGTGTATGGTTGTATTCGTAAGCCACTAGTTTGGGTAATGAAGGACAATACGCTAAACGTAAGTAACAAAAGAAGAGTGGAGAGAATTTATGACATCGTGGGAACCTACCGAGGCGGGGGCAGAATCAGGCCGCTTGGCGCAAGATGAAGAGCGCGAACTGATTGAAATCGAATTGCTGTTGGAAGGTATGCACCGTCTATATGGATATGATTTCAGAAATTACGCCTTGCCTTCTTTGAGACGAAGAATCTGGCATTATGCACATGCAGAAGGAGCAAAAACGATATCTGCTTTGCAGGAGCGTGTGCTTCATAATCGCTCGGCATTCGAACGATTTGTGCAGAATCTGTCTATTCCTGTAACGGAGATGTTTCGGGATCCATCATTATTCCGTACGTTCCGGGAAAAGATTATCCCTGTGTTGCGAACTTACCCTTATATCCGAATCTGGCATGCGGGGTGTTCTACAGGGGAAGAAGTCTATTCCATGGCGATTATGCTTCATGAAGAAGGATTGTATGACAAAGCAAGAATCTATGCGACAGATATGAATGATCGCTCATTGCAACAGGCCAAGGAAGGCGTGTACGGCATTGAGAAAATGAAACTATATACAACCAATTATTTGGAGGCTGGGGGAACTAAAGCCTTCTCAGAATATTACACGGCTAAGTACAATTCCGTTATATTTCATCCTTATCTGCGGAAAAACATTATTTTTGCCGAACATAATCTGGCTACGGATCGTTCGTTTAACGAATTTAATGTCATTTTTTGCCGCAATGTCATGATTTATTTCAATGATGAACTGCGGAACCAAGTGCATGGGTTATTTCATGAAAGTTTGAGTCACTTCGGTGTCCTAGTTCTGGGGTCTAAAGAATCGATACATTTTACGGAATTTAGTGATGCCTACGAGCCGTTAGACCGGACGGAAAAAATATACCGGAAGATTAAATAGGGGGTTAGGCAAAGTCATGGGGCTTAATGAACCAATCCATATATTGTTGGTAGATGACCGCCCCGAGAACCTGCTTGCTCTTGAAGCGGTTCTGGAATCGGAACGATATAAACTCGTCAAAGCAACTTCAGGTGAAGAGGCACTTCGTTGTTTGCTGAAAGACGAATTTGCGGTCATTGTGCTTGATGTGCAAATGCCTGGAATGGATGGAATTGAGACTGCAAGGCTAATTAAGGCCCGCGATAAGTCTAAGGATGTGCCCATCATTTTCATCTCTGCAAATAGCAGGGAAGCCGAGCATTTGTTTGCAGGTTATTCAGCCGGAGCTATTGATTACATGGTTAAACCGTTTATTCCTCAGATTTTGAAGTCCAAAATTGAGGGATTTGTAGAGATGTTTATGACGAATAAAAGATTAAAGACCCAGACAATGCTGCTGCATCAAAAAACGCAGGAACTAGAGAAGATGAACCAGCAGCTCATTCAGGCTAAAGAGGAAGCGGAGATTGCTGCTAATGCAAAGACCGAGTTTCTCGCTATGATGAGCCACGAGATTCGTACTCCGATGAACGGAGTCATCGGTATGGTCGATCTGTTAATGGAAACGGAGCTCAAGGAAGATCAGAAAGAGTATGCGGACATCGTTCGTCGTAGTGCCGATGCTTTGGTGACAGTAATCAATGACATTCTGGACTTTACGAAGATGGAATCAGGCAAAATGGAGCTCGAGGAGCATCCGTTTGAGTTAGTTGCTTGCATTCGGGAGGTACTGGGATTATTTACGGTCGAAGCAGGCAAAAAAAATCTCGAATTGGACTATTTCTTGGAATCGTCCGTTCCTCAGCTTGTTTACGGAGACATGGCAAGATTGCGCCAAGTATTAATGAATCTGATTGCTAATGCAGTGAAGTTTACGGATCATGGCGGAGTGTATCTCATCGTTTCGGTCAATGAGGAGAAGGATGGAAGAATGACGCTGGAGTTTGCTGTAAAAGATACAGGCATTGGCATCTCTGCAGACAAAGTGGATCGCCTGTTCCAGCCCTTCTCCCAACTGGATACCTCAATGACTCGTAAATACGGCGGAACAGGGCTTGGGCTGGCCATTTGTCGTACACTCGTTGAGATGATGGGTGGTCATATCTACCTGGATACATCGGAGAAGCGCGGAGCTACGTTTGTGTTTACGATCCAAGCACAGCGTTACGTCGAAACTGATTTTGTTGTTGGCGGTGGTGATGAGCAGCCGTCAGATGTGAAAAATTATGAGCACCAGCCAAGAGTATTAATCGTGGATGATCATCCTATTAATCAGAAGCTGATGTCCATCATGCTGAGCAAGCTGGGTTTTGTTTCAGATATGGCTGAGGACGGACAGAAAGCACTGGATATGGTTCTAGAACATCCAAAATACGATTATATATTTATGGATCTGCAGATGCCTGTCATGGATGGACTTGAGTGTACTAAAGTCATTCGCGAACGCCTTCCTCAGACGGAGCAGCCGGTTATTTTAGCGATGACGGCAAATGTGATGGAAGGTATTCAGCAACGCTGCTCAGCCGCAGGGATGGATGATTATATTAGCAAGCCCGTCAAAATGGGCAGTGTGAAGCAGAAATTGTCACGATTTCAGGAACAACGAAAAATGTTTCAGCCCAGGTCATCAGCCATGAATCATGCTAATTAAGTTTTCCAATATTTGTTTTTGTTTCACATGGGCTCAAGTTGGGTTATTAGTAAGGAAACCATTGATCAGGAGAGAGATGTCTAATGAATACAAATAAAAATGAAAAATTCAATGCAAAGACTGAGACACACGACGGCGTATGCACAGTGTATCTGACTGGCGAACTGGATTTGTCAGTTGCTCCTGAATTCCGTTTGGTCATGGAGCCGCTTGTAGACAACAAGGAACAAGATCTAATCATCAATATGAAGGATCTAAAGTATATCGACAGTACAGGGATCGGAATCCTGTTATCTGTTCTGAAGGCACGACATGGAATGGAAGCACGCTTTGAAGTACAAGAAGTTCCTGCGCAGATACAGAAGCTTTTTGATATGACGGGTATTGCCAAATTCTTTGTCTCACAGAAGAATTCCCAATAGGAAAGGATCGAAAAAGGAATGAATGCAGAAGTTGAAAGAATTACCCTTAACCTACCGGCAACAGCTGAATATGTGGATATCGTAAGACTTAATCTTTATGGGGTAGCATCCAAAATGGGATTCTCTTATGAAGATATTGAGGATATGAAAGTGGCTGTATCCGAAGCTTGTAACAATTCTGTACTGTATGCCTACTCTCACGAAGGCGGCATGGTTGAAGTTGTTTTTGAGGTGGATGGCGAAACGCTTGCGATTACAGTCAAAGACGAAGGTGCTAGCTTTGACCACATCAATCCTGCAGCAACTCGTGCTGGTCTGCATGACAAGGAACTGTCAGATGCTCAGATCGGTGGACTTGGATTCTATCTGATGCAAGCATTGATGGATGATGTCAGCGTGGAGAGTGAGACGGGCAAAGGTACGAAAGTAGTACTCGTTAAACGCCTTGCAAGAAGTGAGGAGAAAGTATGAATGAAAAAGTGACTCCCCCAGAGTCCATGTCTGAAGCTGTAGGTTTGATCTGGGAATACCAGCAGACCAAGGATAATGAAATTGCTACTGTTCTTATCCGCAAATATGAGCCGATGGTTAAAATGGCCGCAGGCAAGATTGCCCGAAATCGTCCCGATCTGTATGAGGATCTATATCAGACAGGACAGATGGCGTTGATTCGATTGCTCCAGCAATACGATATTAACCTCGGGATTCCTTTCGAGCCTTATGCCATGAAAAGTATGATCGGTCATATGAAGAACTACCTTCGAGACAAATCTTGGTACATTCAAGTACCTAGACGGATTAAGGAAAAGGGTGCTCTCGTTCAACATGCTATCGATGAACTAACCGTGAAATTGGAACGTTCGCCTAGTGTAGACGAGATTGCACAATATCTTGATCTTACCCCGGAGGAAACCATTGAAGTGTTGGCCGGCCGTGAGTGTTACCATTATGTATCCCTAGACTCCCCTCTATCCCAAGATGAGAGTGCGGCGACATTAGGTGAACTTATTAGTGCGGATGTCAATGACTTCGATTCGGTTGAGAAGCGAATGGATCTACAGCAGGCATTAGGACAGTTGAAAGAACAAGAGCAGAAAGTGCTTATTCTGGCTTTCCAAGATGGTCAGTCTCAGCGGGCGATCGCGCAGAAATTGGGTGTATCTCAGATGAGTGTATCCCGGATTCAGAAGCGAGCAACTGAGAAATTAAAACAGATTATGTCAAATGCCTCGATGCTATGAGATGTAATCTTCTGATGAAGTTGAGCTCGGCATAATGAAGGACACGTGATTCCGCTGGAATGCATACGTGTCCTTTTTTGAATGAATTAGTGAGTGTTGGAAGTGCTGTGCAGGATAGGATAAATGTATGCTGAATGGAGGAGTTAAAACCCGTGGATGAGGTAGATTTGCAAATTAGACGAGATCGATTGTCTTTCTCGAATAAGTGGCAATGGTGGGACTGGGTAGCACCAGACAAACAGAGTATGGATGAAGTTTTGCAAGAGCTGACGGAATCCTTCCCGGAAATGCAATATTGGCTTCGCAAAATCCCAGAGGTTCATTCCAATTACTTATCTGTCCGATTTATGAATGGTGATGAGCCGGTTATATTTGGTTCTTTATTATATGCAGTGAAGAATGAGAAGGCTAGCGAAAGAAAAGAAAATCAAATGTTTTTCTATGTGGATCAGAGCACACTTGTTACCCTCAACATGGACAATAATACGAGAGGCATCATGAATACCGGAGAGCGTGCTGCCATGTTGAATCAGTGCAATGAAGCAAGAGACGGCATGTTTGTTTTGTTTCGAGCGATATTACACTATTATCATGTCGGAATGGACCATTTTGAGATGAATCTGCGGGAGCTGGAGCGGAAGATGGAATCACGCAATGCACGCACACTGATGGATCAGATTCTCGTATCTCGATACGAATTGCTGTATTGGAGCAATCAGTTTATTCCTTTTTCTGAGTTAATCGCAGCCTCCAAGGAAGCTTACCTAGATGAAATACAGGATAATCGTTTTTTTCGACAACTTCAGCATCGAATTGAACGGATCGAACGACTTTTTCAGCACTATGAAAAAGAAATCGACACGTTGATCTCAATCGACAATGCAACCTCCGGTGTGCGAGGCAATGAGATCATGAAGACACTTACCATCGTAACCTCTGTGTTCACGCCCGCTACGGCAGCTGGTGCGATCTGGGGAATGAACTTCGAGAACTTACCTCTGATTGATAAAACCTGGGGAGTGGTTCTGGTCATTGCATTAATCCTAGCGAGTATGTCTGGCATGTACGTTTGGATGATGATGAAAGGCTGGACAGGGGATCTGTTAAGAGTGAGGTCCTCCCAGCCTCCAGTTGATGAGAACAAACGCCCCACTTCTGTTAGGAAAGGATAGGCTAGGGTAGGGGCTCATCCTCCTAATTTTTGTAGTCCTCAATATAGCCGAGCAGATCCGCAATGTATTGCCCAACAATCGGCATGTTCACAAATTGACTCAAGAGATAACCGAGAAGACCTAGTACAACAAATGTTCCAACAGTTAATCCTAAACCACGTGCCATACCTGCTGTGAAATTGGTGATGATGCGTTTCTTGGGATTGGTATAGTTCTCGATGATATCCTTAATCTGTGCTTTCTCAAGACTATCCGCAATTTGATCTAGACGGGTATTGAGCTTTTTCACCTCATGTCGCAGTTCAAAAGGATGCTCAGACGTATCATACTGCTGTCTAGGAGGTTCTCCTGATAAAGGCGAGTTGCCGTTAATTGTAACTTTGCTCATGTTCATTCCTCCTATAATGAGATGGGAAGAGAAATAGCCAGCTAAACTCAGCTGGCTATTTTACATTCAATTAGCCTTACAGACTGGTTGAATTCAGCTCTTTACGTGCATCATCCTTTGCATCCTCAGCCGCTACAGCAACCTCGTTCGAAGCTTTGGATGTTTCGTTAGCGATATCTGATGAAGCTCTACGCACGGAATCCATCACGTCATTGCGACCTTGATTCACGGTTTTTGCAATATCAGACGTTTTAGATGATACCGTTTTGGCTAGTTCGGATGCTTTATCACCTACTACGCATGCTACTTCCTTGGTACGATCAGTAACCATACCGACTTTCTCGGAAAGGTCTCCACGCAATTCACGTCCTGGTTTAGGAGCAAAGAGCAATGCTGCTGCTGCACCTAGCAAACCTCCGATGAAAATTCCTTTTGCGAAAGTGGAACCCGTCTGTACAGGATATTGTTCTTCTGCTTTATTCATATTCAATCACTCCTTCTTCAGATTAAGAAACGGATAACGAAACAACGAACACCTTATTGACCGATCAGGCAGCCTGTCTGAACAGTCTGGACACAAGCCCCAGCAAGAACACAAAGAGCGCTGTACCAATGATGGCTGGAATCACTGCAAAGTTACCGATAACTGGTCCCCAGTTACCAAGCAAGAGTGCTCCTAACCAGGCTCCTGCAAATCCGGCAATCATTGCGCCGATGATACCTCCGGGCATGTTGTGACCGGCAAGTGCATCTCCGATCAAACCAATAATGACCGCCATGATTATGCTGATAATAATGCCCCACATAACAACCGCCTCCTTTTAACTTGATGTAGGATGTTGTCTGTTCGCGTTTGCTTACTTCGTATATAAACGCCGTGCTTCGAGGTGAAACAGTTAAACTTGTAGTTATAGGGTTGGGGATTTGTATGTGATGTGGCTTAGCCCCGCTCTCAGCTCCGTTGTCTAATACCAGGGATCATGCAGAAAATCCAAGCTAGACCCGCCATGAATCCAGTGAAAACATCGGAAGGATAATGAACCCCTAACATGATCCGACTTAGACCAATCAACGTTACAAATATGATGCCACATAAAATAGGAATTCCTGGTCTGGATGTCCGCAATTGCCGTTCAATAGCCCAGATGACGAAGAGCATACCGTAGAAGCCCATGGAGATCATGGCATGTCCACTAGGGAAGCTATAACCGTGAACAACTAATAGATGCTCAAGCTCGGGTCTGCTTCGTTGGAAAATCTCCTTTAATCCAGTATTCAGTGTCCACATAATGGCAAAACTGCCCAATAACGCATATCCATAGAAGTAGAATCGAGGAATACGTTGCAGGAAAAACAGGAACGTGAAACCGATGGCTGCGAGAGCAGAAATCTTAAAGGATCCAAGCGCAGTAATAAACGAAGTGAAAGGAAACAGTTGAAGACGAGTTTCAGAATGAAGATAAAATAAACGTTGGATCTGATGATCCCAATGCATAACGAAATCTGTACCAAGCATCAAGGCAAGAGCAGCAAGCAGAAATACAACGGCAGAACTCATGACAAAACCTACGATACTCCATGTTAGCAGGGATCGCAGGGGGGAACTCGATTTGGTGAAAAAGCTTGATGAGGAATGGGTATTACGTAGCATGATGAGTATCTCCTTCATGGATGTAGTCGGATATGAATATGGTTAATGTTTTACCCGAAAGATATGTCGAAAAAACTGTAAAAATGAAGTTTTTGTACTATACTAATTAAGATATCCCATGCGGCGTCGTGACGCAAAGCAGATATGATTATGGGAGCATAAAGGAGAGAACTCGCATGGAGAGTGCCCTGTTGGTTAAAGAATACCGTGCTGGGGAGATGGAGTGCGCCCACTACGGTCACATAAGTATTACAGACGAACACGGTAAAGTGGTTTATTCAGTAGGTAATCCACATTTTAGAGCGTTTACGCGTTCATCAGCCAAACCGTTTCAAGCCATTCCAGGCATTCGTGCAGGAATTGCGTCTCACTATGGGTTATCTGCTCAAGAGATTGCTATAATGGCATCCTCACATCGATCAGAACCAGCTCATATCCAAGTATTGGAGCAGTTATCTGCCAAAATCGGACTGGGAGAAGAATGTCTAGTCTGTGCGGCGAGTTACCCTCTCAATGAGGAGAGTCGAAATGAATGGTTGCGGGGTCAGGGAGAGAAGCGCCGGATTTTGCATAATTGTTCAGGAAAACACTTAGGTATTCTTGGATACAGTCAGATGAAAAAGGTTGATCTGGGCAGTTATGCTGAGCGAGAACATCCAGTACAGCGCGAGATTTTGGAGACGATGGCGTACATGGCCGGAATTGAGCAGCATGAAATTCAACTAGGGACGGATGGCTGCGGCTTTCCGGTATTTTCGTTGCCATTATCAGCATTATCGAACGCTTATCTGAAACTAGCCTGTCCAGATCTAATCAAGGATGCTTCGACACGCCGTGCGGTAGAGACCATTACAGCGGCAATGAACGAATTTCCACTTATGGTAGGTGGTACTCATCGCGTAGACTCTGTTCTACTGGAAGACGACAACATCGTAGCCAAGGGTGGATTCAAGGGTGTATTCGGTTTTGCACTCAAAAAAGAAAGATTAGGCATTACCTTTAAGATCCTTGATGGTTCAGAGGAAGAATGGGCTTGGATTGCTCAGTCCATTCTTGAGCAGATTGGTTATACGAACCGAGCAACGATTGCAAGGTTACGCGAAATATATCCACCAGATATCCGAAATGATGCTGGCACAATTGTAGGACGGGCAGAGAGTGAATTCATTTTACAATCAACTGAAAAAAGCGTATAAACTGAACTAGGTCGTGTCTGAAAACTCGCTGAATTGCATGATTAGAATAGTCTGACCAAGGGTAAAAATGACATACCAACTGGTATGAATCTATACAATTCGTTTACATGAAGGACTGCTGGAGAGATACTGGCAGCTCTAACCCTTGGAGGTGGATGAACATGATTAAAGTAGTGACATCGGAAGAAAGGCACACGTCGGATCGCGGTTGGATACACAGTGAGTTTAGCTTTTCTTTTGCAGATTATGATGACCCAAGCAATGCCCATTTTGGCTGCCTGTTAGCTCATAATGACAACACGCTGATGCCGCAAGAGGGCTTTAAAAGACATCCACATCATGATCTAGAGATCGTTAGTTATGTCATTTCAGGCACGTTGAAGCATACAGATACAATGGGAACAGAGGAATTGCTGGAACCAGGAACCGTACAGGTCATGAGTGCGGGTACAGGAGTAGAGCATTCGGAGACCAATCCTTCAACAGAGGAGCCGGTACGTTTTCTGCAAATGTGGTTCTTGCCTTCTGAACGGAAAGCAAAGCCAACGTATACCAACCGGCGTTTTCAGCCGGAGGATCATCTGAACCGGTTATGCCCTATCGTGTCAGGGCAAGCTGGGGAAGGCACGGAGGATGCGTTACCTATTCATCAGGATGTTACATGTTATTTGTCCAAATTGGAATCTGGCAAAAAGCTAATGTATCCACAACATGAAGATAGGCGTACACACCTTTTCCTGATCAGTGGTCATATCTCCATTGAATGTGCAGATGGCAACTTTGATCTTAAACCGGGAGATGCAGCACGAATTCGTAAGAGCTGTGATCTGCAGATCACGGGAACGGGCAGCGAGCCTGCTGAATTTGTACTGATTGATCTACCATAAGGAATTATATTCTGATGCATTAGTGTTCAGGATGATGCGGACTCGTACTGAATCTGTTCCTATGAAAATAGGAAAATAAATAAACAGAAGAGGATCTATTCCCACAATGATGTGGAGGATAGATCCTCTTCTGTGCTAAGGCTTCTTTCGTTGCACTCTGCGATGTAATATCAACCACAGTCAGCCATCGTGCTATCTGACAAGCTGACAGGAGAGAAGTTACTTGCGCAGGTTACCAAGTTCAGAAGCTACGGCTTCAACCTCAGAGATGCTCAGGTGTTCTTTTCCCATAACCATCTCATACAGATCGTGAAGGTCTTCATACTTTTCCAGTGGAAAAGATGATCCTTGCATTGCGGCTCCACTCGCCATCCGCAATTTGGTTTTGATTGCCTCAATCATATATTCCATGTTGGCAGTACTTGCTTGCGTTAAATCCATCGTTATGTCCATCCCTTCCCTATCGGAAACTGTTGTCATTGTATCATGATTGGACTGGCTCAGGCGAATGCTTTTGCGGGAAAAGAGGGCATCAGTTAAAATGATGGATACAATAACAGTGGACATCCATGCGATGTGCAAAGGAGGAAATGTTTTTGGCAGCTTATAAGCGGGAATTGATCCGCAAGCAGAATCGAGAAACCCGTAGAAGTGTGCAGGGAGAAGAGCTGGACTTATTTTTCCACAACATATATCAGGCTCACTCCCCAGATGAGATCACCTTTGTGTGTATTGGTACGGATCGTTCTACAGGTGATGCACTTGGGCCGTTAACAGGGAGTTTGCTGGAAGGAAAAGGAGTGGGGCATGTTATCGGAACAATGCCATATCCTTGCGATGCAGACACGCTGCAACAGAAGCTAGCATGCATCCCGCCACATCAAGTCATCATTGCCATTGATGCGTGTTTGGGGCCGAAGGCTGCGGTAGGTCACTTTTACCTTTTTAATCAGGCCTTGAATCCAGCTGAATCTGTAGGGGGCAACCTGCCATCCGTCGGACATTATAGTGTAGCCGCTGTGGTGAATGCGAATGGGCCAAGACCATATACTGTACTGCAAATGACGTCTCTTCACCAGGTGATGAACATGTCCCAGATGATTGCAGAAGCTGTGTTGAAAGCAGCAGTTCCGGGGCAAACGTTTCATTCCTGATGGGAAAGCTTAATAATATACAACCTGAGCTTCAGCTTGAGAGGTTGTTCAAAAAGTCTGCTTTTGATTACGAAGGATGCCTGATGGGATTTCCCTTTTTGAACACGAACTTGAAGTGAATGAACCAGATTCATTACAATGAACGCAAGTGCATTTATTATGTGTAGAGAGAGGGATACATATGGAAAAAGTGATGTGTGATGGAACGACAATTTGTTATGCTGAACAAGGTCAAGGAGATGCGCTGATCTTACTCCACGGATATTGTGGTAGTTCGTCCTATTGGGATGAAGTTGTACCTGAGCTTGCACGAAGCTACCGCTGTATCGTGCCTGATCTGCGTGGACACGGGAAAACGGATGCGCCTGTAGGAAGTTATACGATTGATCAGATGGGCAATGATGTGCTGCAACTAATGGATGAGTTAAAGGTAGAGAAGGCAACTCTGCTCGGTCATTCCATGGGAGGTTACATCGCCTTGTCTATTGCTCAGCGTCATCCGGAACGACTCCATGCCTTTGGTCTGATTCATTCTACGGCTTACCCGGATAGCGAAGAGGGGAAAGAAAAACGACTTCGTGCTGTGTCAACGATACAGACGGACGGAATTGTGAATTTCGTGGATGGTTTGGTTCCTGCGTTATTTGCCCCAGAGCATGTAGAGTCCATGTCGGCACAGGTTACTCGTGTGAAGGAGATTGGATATCAGACAGCACCACAAGGAGCTGCTGGCGCTGCGCTCGCTATGCGTGAACGTCCAGATCGACGTGATGTATTGTCAGCCACACCACTACCGGTATTGTTGGTTGCTGGAGAGAAGGACGCTGTCATTCCGCCAGAACGCACTTTCACAAGTGATAAGCCGCATATCGTACAAGCAGTAATTCCTGGAGTGGGACATATGAGCATGTACGAGGCACCGGAAAAGTTAATTCAGGTGATTAAGCAATTCATGGATGGATTGTCTTCATCGAAATAACGCATGGAACGGAGGATTATGGCTTAGCTTCATTCACAGCATAAAGTGATGATCCATTTAACCATTTAACAATTAACTATGATGCATATATATGAACCTCTGCTAAATACCCTATTCGGGAAGGCAGAGGTTTTTTTGCGTATGAGGACACGGTTGGAACGGCGTACTTTGGCTTTTTGATCGTGCATGCATTAAAATAATGTTCATAGAGGTTGTTCAAAGTCCGTCCTTTTTGAACGCGCAATGAAAGACTGCTAGGCCGAGGTTAGGTCAACAAGCGAACGTTAAGGGGGCACATTGGATGTTCAGAAAAGACTATCTGCTCCGCATGGTGGAGGAAATGACTGAAGCGATCGGCAAAGTGTTTACGTTGAAGCAACAGCGGAAACATGCCGAGGCACTGTCTGAACTGGATGAGTTACTTCGCAGGAATTTTGGCTTGAATTCGTCTTTGCTGAATTCTTTGCCTGCAGAGGATGTTATCGAGCTATTCCGTTTTCGTGGCATGATTGAAGTAGATAATTTGCAGCAAGCGGCACGCCTACTTGAAGAGGAAGCTTATATATATGGTGAAAAAGCGAAGGTTGAAGGCATAGATGATGAGGAACGACAGCATTCATTAGATGAAGAACTCATTCGATTAATGAAATCTCTTCATTTTTATCTATATGCACTAAATCACGGAGCCAATCCGAAACTGCTGGATGCGCCGGATCGTATCGAGTCCATTCTGAAACTAACCAAAGAATACGAACGACCGGCACGAACGGAGAAGCAGCTTGCCATGTATCGTGAACAGCAAGGAAAGTATGATCAGGCAGAGAACAGCTGGTATAGACTATTACATGTTGATGGAGAGCATCCTGTGAATTATCGTCATGATGTGCAGGCATTCTATGAACGGCTAAGTGAACTTGAAGATGCCAAGCTTGAGGCGGGAGGGCTTCCTCGTGAGGAAGTGGAAGAGGGGCTTGCCCAGTTACATCGGGAAACGGCGAATGGATAGGAACACCGCTTGTTAGATGTCCTTGCTTGGAGCGGGGACGGAATTGTGGTATGGTAACGGTTGACCAAACCAAATCGAAAGTGAGATGTACCCCCGTGGATTCATTGCGAAAGCTTATACAAGACATCTTTGAACAGAACTCGCTGATTACGGCGACCTGGAGCCAGCTGCGCAGACGGGACAATGTCTCGTATACGAAAGTGCAAGTCAAGCCGGTAACGCTCAAAAATCAGTTGCATTATCAATTCGCATTTCATTATAACAACAAAGTGCTGCATGAGAATTTGACTCCGGCTGAAGCGACTGAACGCATGACTGAACTGGCCGAAGAGACGTTTCGTCAAGGGCTGCTCTGTACCACAGAAGCAGACTATCAGATTTTGATCAGTAAAAAATATAAAGTCTCGATTCTAACCAAATCCGCATCCAAGACGGCTGTGGATCTGTCCCACAATCGCAAGAAGCAATATGTGCTGGAGGATGGGGTACCTGTTTCCTTCTTAGTTGAGCTAGGAATTATGAATGAAGAAGGTAGGGTGCTGGCTCGTAAATACGATAAGTTTAGACAGATCAATCGTTTCCTTGAGATGGTTCAAGATGTGATTCCCCACTTACCTGAGGGGCGTCCGCTGACCATTGTTGATTTTGGCTGTGGTAAATCGTATCTGACCTTTGCTCTGTACCACTACCTGTCCGTACAGCAACGTAGATCCTTGAAAGTTATAGGTCTGGATCTGAAAGCGGATGTCATTGAACATTGTAATGATCTAGCGAACAAGCTGCATTATGGTGATCTGAAGTTCTTGGTTGGAGACATTGCAGACTATGACGAGCTGAATGCAGTAGATATGGTCGTCACACTACATGCCTGCGATACGGCGACAGATGCAGCATTAGAAAAAGCAGTCCGTTGGGGAGCCTCTGTTATTTTATCGGTTCCATGCTGTCAGCATGAGCTGTTTGACCAGATCGAGTCTACGGTCATGAATCCGTTGTTGTCCCATGGTATTCTCAAAGAGCGCTTCTCTGCACTCGCGACAGATGCTATTCGTGCTAAATTGCTGGACTTAATGGGATACAAAACGCAATTGCTCGAATTTATCGATATGGAGCATACGCCCAAAAATATACTCATCCGAGCTGTAAGAGGCCAAGCAGGGCCAACGAAGCAGTTGTGGGATGAGTACACAGCGTTCCGTGATTTCATTCATGCCGATCCGTATCTAGAACGAGCTTGTGCAGACCTGTTGCCCGGAGGCGGTTCTCGGGAAGCGTCTGGCACAGATGAAGCTACTGCTTCAAGTGATTGTAAGAACTGTTAATGAATATTTGTTGAGGTCGGCCAGAATTGTTCTGGCTGGCTTTTTTGTTTCTTTAGGTTAGCCAGTAATGATTGGTTGGCCTTATTTGTGCTTTTCAGGGAAGAACGATCAATGGAGTAGCGTGGGATGATTAGAGTGAAATGGTGAAATACAACTGTCGATAGATTGGAACGGTGAAGCAAAAGTAGGCTCGTTTATGTTTCCTACAGATCCTGACCATACTGATAATCATTGAATGGGAAGCTTATAAGCGAATCGGAATTGCTTCGTCACTCAGGTAGATATATGTAGCAGCTTGGTATAAAGACGACGACACAGTATAAGGAATTTAGAGATACAGATAGGAGGTGCCATCTGTCAGCAGAGAGGGATACGTCCAAACGAAAAGGGAGAAATTCGCTGGAGTCATGTTTAACCGCAGCAATGGGGTTGATCGTTTGTATGCTCTTGTGGATGGCATCTTTACGCCGAGGGTTGTTTTATGCCAGTGATGTTTATGGAACTCTCTTGATGGCTTGTGCAGGGGCATTACTCGCATTCGTCTTCGTTTCATATTATGTACATCAAATGAAGTCTAAACGAGGGTTGCCGAACATAAATGAATTCGGTTTGACCCAGTTAGAGGATAAGTCAATACAGTTACCTTCCTTGGGTTATTTTTCGTGGACGATTTGGCCGTTAGGTATGATGGTATGGTTTGCCCTGCATGCGTTGACCGGCTCACACAGTACACAGGGGAGTTTAGACGAAATGCTTCGTTGGAGCTTGTTGGCCATCTTTGCTCTGTTGGTAGCATTATTGGCTTGGCTCCCGCAAGGAGCAGGATGGTTTAATCTGGGCTGGCAGATTACAGGCGGCGTACTGGTGTTAAGCGGCATCTTAACCGTGTGCGGTATAATGCCGCTGCCCTTTGGGGTCATGCGAACAGCCGACCCTGAGATAAGCTCAGCCGGAGCACGGCTCGGGGGATTGCTGCAATACCCCAATGCGTACGGTGCCGTAGTCGGCATGTACGCATTGGAGCGGCTAGGCGCCGCCGCGCGCGTCATCGGCTGGCGACCGCCGCATGGCGTGCAGCCTGGAGCCGCACAGCCGCCGCGCGCCAGGCAGCTCATCGCGGCTGCGGCGCCGCTGATGCCCGCGATCGCCGCGCTCCTGCTGAGCGAGTCGCGCGGCGCTTGGCTGGCAACCGGCTGTGCAGCCGGTTGCGCCTTCGCCCTACAGCGGCGTGCATTCCGCCTGCCGCTGCTGCTGGCCACGGCCGCGCCTCTGGCGAGCGCGGCGTGGCTACACCGCCAGTTGGCTGCTGCCCAACTGGCGCCTGCACCTGTGCCCGGCCTGCTGGCACTGGCCGGGGCATGGGCAGCTGCGCTGCTCGGCACGCTGCTGCTGTGCCGGTTATGGCACGGCGGCGCGAGTTCGCGCGCAGCCGCCATAACGGCCACGGCGCTGGCGGCAGTTGCCGCAGCAGCGCTGGCCGTGACCTCCACCGCCGAGCGTCTCGCGGCAGGTGTCGGCACAGGGCTGTCCCGCCTACGGATGTGGCAGGACGCCCTGAAGCTGTGGACCGAGGCCGCTTGGCTCGGCCACGGGGGAGAGACATGGCGCGGCATGTATCGCGCCATACAATCCTCGCCGTATGTTGGCGGCGAGGTTCACAGCGGCATCCTTGATCTTGCTCTGGATGCCGGCATAATCGGACTAGTGCTCGTTGCATTGTGGTTTATATCAACAATACGTATGGTATGGCGAAAGGCCACTCACCTAGTTCCTTGTATCCTCGTTTTTGGCCTTCACGGTGCAATTGATTTTGACTGGAGCTACACGTTAATTTGGATGATGTTTATCTGGATTGGTGGCTGGGCGTATGCCTTACAATTCAATGTGCATCAAACGCTGGGAGCACAATCACCCGTATACAGTCCAAAAGGGAGAAGCTTGGAATATAGTCCAGCTGTTTCACCGTTCGGATGTAGCACGAAGCTAATTCCTTCAAGGCAGCATGAATGGGGGAAAGCAAAACACGATGAAGCATATTCTCAATCGGCATTCTCTCGATATAGGTATGAGATAGGGGGGCTTATACATAAGTATCAAATGGTGAATATATGGACTACATCCGGTTTAATCGTGCTCACAGCGGTTTGTTGGATTGGCGGGATAGCTTGGCTGGCTAGCCAACAAATGGTAGCGGAAATGCAGTATCGTCAAGTCGTGCAATCAACGGATCTGTCGGCGGAGCAAGCGGCGATGCTTATTCAGGCATCCCGAGCGAATCCATACCGTTCGGATATCTCCATTACGCTAGCTCGTTCACTTCCTGTGGTCGATGCAGAGAAGATGCTGCGACAGAGCCTGTCCCATACCCAATCAGATGCCAAAATGTATTTTGAATTAGGACAACTTGCAGCCCAATCGCTTAAGAGCGCACAAGCAATACACTATTTTAACGAGGCGATTGCATTGAACCAGTATGATGCTACGTTTCATACCGGCGCTTTATATTGGATCGAGCAGATCGCGCAGCAAGAGTTGAAGGCAGGGCAACTGGATCAAGCCAGGCAGACCGCTGCAGCTGGAGTGCATATCGTTGAACGTTATAGGCAGTTGGTTGAAGAAGTGGCGATGAGTAATGATCGCAATGACCGCCGTTTCGTACTTCAGCCAGCGGCGACCGTGTATGAAGATAGGCTGCGAACGATAGCTGCCAAAGCCTATTTTTCTAAAGATTCCAGCAGCGTTCGCTGACCTATCTACATCGGCTCAACTGCAATACCTGAGAGCGGAGAGGACAGGAAAATAGAAAAAAGCTGCTCCCGCTCTCTCGCTTTCACTTCACTATAGTCGATAACCACCAAATGCCTGTTGAAATGCACGCTGAAGAGGTTCTAGCTCCACGCTCCATAATGCAGCAAGCTCTGAGCTTACGTCTGCGTTCCACCAATCACACAGTTTTTTGCGATTATCGCGATTTTCCCCGATCCAGAGCAGATTGCCAATCACTTTACCGTAGTATAGTTCTTCTGCTTGCTTCATTAGTTCGGGGGAAACGTACAATTTGAGTCGTTTGGCTGTACGATATAACTCTTTGCTGCATGCGCGCCGAATGCCTCTTGCCGAAGGCAACTTCTGACCAGGCATGTTATGTTTTACCGGGGGAGTACCGGGTGTGGTTTTGCTTGACATGTCATCACGCTCCTCTTCCGATACCATATGCGGAGTTCCTCTTACAGGACACAATCCCAGCCGGGCAATGTAGCAACGTCTACAGCCCTGTGATAAAATAGGGACGAACATCCATAGTGCGAAAAGGCACTGCTAATCAGGATGAAGAAAGAGGGTTGAGATGGACGTTATTCATAACATAGTCAGCCAATTGTTCGATTGGATTCAAAGTCTTGGATACTTTGGGATTATGCTTGGATTAATGCTTGAGGTCATTCCAAGTGAAATTGTGCTGGCATATGGAGGTTTTCTCGTATCACAGGGAAACATTAACTTTTTCGGTGCTATGATTTTCGGTACAGTTGGCGGTGTGCTTGCACAGCTATTTATTTACTGGATTGGCCGTTATGGCGGCAGACCTGTACTGGAACGCTACGGGAAATACATACTCATCCAGAAAAAACATATCGACCATTCCGAAGAGTGGTTCCGCAGGTATGGTACAGGTGTCATTTTCACGGCGCGGTTTGTTCCAGTGGTAAGGCATGCTATCTCCATCCCGGCTGGCATCACGAAAATGCATACAGGCAAATTCATCATGCTTACTACCCTAGCTGTTATACCTTGGACTGCTTTGTTTATATATTTAGGGATGATTCTTGGAGATCAATGGGAACATATTGATGAGAAAGCAGCACCGTACATTATGCCAATCTTACTTGTAGCACTGGCTCTTATGATTATTTATGTACTAATTAAATGGATGAATGCTCGTAAAAAGAAGGGAAGTGTTGAGTAATGAGTAAACCTAACTTGTCTCACAAATTCGGTAAAGGTCTGCCTCCTAAAGAATTTATTGAGAGTATGACGAAGAACCAAAGTGAATTTCAGGCCAACTATGATAGCTTTACTTGGGCTAACGAAGAGGACCGTGAGTTTTTTGAGAGTCTTAACTACCGCGACGATCTACGTGTGCTGATTCTTGCTGCTGACTGGTGTGGCGATGTTGTGCGTAATATCCCGGTTGTGTTCCAGGCTCTAGAAATCTCTGGCATACCGACAGAAGTGCTTATTATGGAGAACCATCCAGAAGTGATGGATGAATTCCTGACGATGGGCGGACGTTCCGTGCCAATCGTTATTTTTGCAGACACAGGTGGTCATGTGCTTGGTCAGTGGGGACCACGTCCACAGCATGTTCAAGAAGTAATGGTTGAGTTCAAACGTCTTAATCCAGATCGCGATGCGGCAGATTATCAGGATAATATGGCTGTGGCACGTCAGGAAATGGCTAAACGTTATGGGGAAGGAACGGAATCACATGCGGTTATCGTTAGCGAGCTGCGCGAACTGATTTCGGGTTATTGATCCAATATGTTGAAGATTCGTACGTTTACACTAGGCCCGCTACAGACTAACGCTTACCTTCTGCAGGGGGAAAATCCGGGCAAAGCAATAATCATTGACCCAGGAATGAACCCGGGTGCACTGGTAAAGGCGATTCAGGATTTGGAGATTGAAGCGATTGTGTTGACTCATGCTCATTTTGATCATATGGGCGGTGTGGACGAAATCCGTAAAATGAAGGGTTGCCCTGTCTACTTGCATGATCTGGAGAGCGATTGGTTGTCTTCTCCGAAGTTAAATGGTTCGATGAACTGGCCGCAAGCTACACCTCCGCTTTCGACAGATCCTGCTGAATATGCGATGGATGAAGGTCAGAAACTGAACTTCATCGGTCATACATTCCACGTATTCCATACTCCAGGTCATTCACCTGGTAGTGTGAGCTTGTTATGTGGTGAAGATCTATTTGCTGGGGATGTTCTATTCCGTATGGGCGTAGGAAGAACCGATCTAACAGGTGGACGCGAACGTGATCTGATCGATTCAATCCAGAATAAGCTGTACACCTTTGGCGATGAGGTTAGAGTCCATCCTGGTCATGGACCCAAAACAACCATCGGATATGAGAAGCAGAATAATCCTTACGTATCTGCAAGGTAATTCGACAAGCTTATCGGCTGAAAGATAACAATCTGTCATTTTGATGAGAAGAAAGTCTGGACAAGTGACATTTTTTTCATTAGAATAGCAATTAGTTGTTACAAGCTGTACAGCATCATCTAACTGAAGCGTTAATCAGAAATACCCAACCTTGCGAAGCACGCAGACTGTGGTCTATACCCGGTTTGCGTTCTTTTTTTGTTTTCAGCACCTTTTTGCCAAGTAGATATACAGTTTGACAAGATTCGGCGGAGATAGACATGAGGACAGTATTAGGCTATAGATTGGGCAAGATACATATGTAGACAAGAGGAATGAATGGGGAAGAGATTGTTTGAGAAGTGTATAGGTAGCAATACGTTTTAAGCTGTTTTGTTAGCAGTAATAAGAGCGAATATACAAGTGTAGAAGAAGAAGTGGAGTAAAAGCAAAAGTAGAAGTAACTAGAGGGCGGGGAAGTAGAAGTGGAGAAAAGACGAGTAATCCAGTTCGGAGAGCGTAACGAACATTACGTTATTGAAGAAGGTCGTCGAATGGAGAACAATAGATTAGATTTGGTCGTAGAGCGGTCTCAAGTACATAACCAGAGTATGCAGATGAATAGCAGTAATCATCAATTAAACGAAACGTTAGAACAGAAGCACAATTTATGGAAAAGTCGGTTATTAAAGAATCAAGTAAGGAAGCAACCCTGGTTTATTAAACTGCAAGAACACCGCAATGAAATCTGATCGTGAAAAAGTTTGAGCTAACCTTTGAACGTTTATGGATTTCACTTCGTACTATCTTTACATGAACGGGAAGCAGGTGATAGGCCAGATGAAGGCAGCCGAATTGGAAGAAGTTCGCAGAGCGGCAGAAGGAGACGACAGTGCACTGGCTGAGTTATTACAACGTCACTATGCATTTGTATATAAGTATCTCGTTAAAGTGACAATGGATCCGAGTCTTGCAGAAGAGACGGTGCAAGATACGATGATTCGATGCATGGAGAATATTCATCGGTATGATGGATCGTCTGCTTTCTCATCTTGGATGATTACTATTGCGACACGTATTTATATTGACAAGACACGACGCAGACGCAGAGAACAGAACTGGTTGGAAGTCATCCGGAATCAGGCGATTAGGAAGTTGCGCTGGCAATTTGAACGTCGCAATGAGGAATGGACGGATGTTATGGATGCGATGACCAGACTAACACCTGAACATCGGATCGCAGTCCTTCTGAAACATTATTACGGCTACGGGTATGATGAAATTGGTCAGATGTTAGATATTCCATCTGGGACGGCGAAGTCGCGCACAGCGTATGGTCTTCGTCAATTGAGAAAGGAGCTACAGGAATATGAATAGATCGGATGAGCAGGCCCAGCGGGAGATGCTAGAACGATTGAATCAACAGATGAAGGTGCTGGACGAAGCATATGAACCTGTGAATATTCCTTCATTAGCGTCACTTGAAGCCCAAGTTAAGGAACGAAGACAGAGTAAACGCCGAGCAGATCGGGTGGAAATGCTCTTGTTTTGGTTGGTTGGCATAATGCTTCTCACGTTAGGTGCATTATTAATCCGTTCCTCTCCTGCCGTTTATTTGGGTATTCAGGTACTTAGTGTGGTTGCTGCCATTGCTATAGCGTTGATATGGGTAGGAAAACGGAAGGAGACTACACATGAATAATTTCCGTTATCCTCTGGAAGAAGTACCCTTGGTCTGGATTGTCATCATCGCCGTTCTGTTGCTAATCCAGGGTACATGGATCTTTCAGGATGCACGCAGACGTGGACGTTTCCCTTGGTTATGGGGATTGTGGGGTATTACCGGATTTCCAACACCTCTTATTGTGTATTGGTTTGTCGTTATTCGTTCCAATCGTAGATTGCGATAATGAGCACAGAATAGTAATATTCGTTTGCGTAATAACGCTCCAAAAAAGATTTTGCACAAATATGTTGTATAATTCTAGTATTCCTAGACATCGCTATTCTTTTCTAGTAGACTATACAAATAATTAAAAGTTAGACTACCAGGAGGTTAGACGATGCTACGTTTAGGAGAGAAGGTTGTCATCGTCGCGGATGCGTTTGAGCAGAATCTTCCTGTGGGGGAATATGGATTCATCATCGCTTATGACCGGAATCCGGACAATGCGTTCGATTACGTGCTTCGAGTACCGCAAATGAACCGGAACTTTTTTGTTCCATCCGGTGACGTTGATCTGGAAGAGGTTCTGCTGAAGCAAGAAGCTGAGCGGGTCGAGCGAGAAGCGTTGATAGATTACGCCCTTGCGACACACAATGAGAAGCTGTTTCATCATCTGATGAACGGAGATTTTCAAGCTGTGGAAGAGGAAGAGGAAACCGCGGACGAAGTGATGTCACAAGCGGATTTTATAAAGCAGGTTAATCTGCGAGCATGGATTTAGAGAGTCGGCTGATGCCGGCTCTTTTTTATTAGATAGACGTTAGTTATAGGAGAAGGAAGAGAGTGGATCATAGACTGAGCATCTTCTTAGATTTGCTTCATATTGTGGTGTTATTTTGCATATTACACAAGTCTCGGGTCTTTGCATTGAATTGTCGAACTATCTCCCCTATAATAAAAAAAGTTATCTTGGGACTTTAGCCCGTTAAACGAGCGATTCGTTTTAGGCGGTTTCGGGAAGTTGAACGAAATGAAGGAGGCCATCCGAAAATGAGTATTTCAAACAATGACGTTCAGCATGTGGCCAAGCTGGCTAGGCTCAATCTGACTTCTGATGAAGAGCAGATGCTGACAGGACAGCTGAACGCGATTTTAAAATATGCAGAGAAGCTGAATGAGCTGAACACAGACGACATTGCACCTACCAGTCATGTCCTGCACGTAAGCAACGTGATGCGTGAAGATGAGACAAAAGAAAGTTTGTCAATCGAACAGGTAATGCACAATGCACCGGATGAAGAAGAAGGTCAATTCAAAGTACCTGCTGTAATGGAATAACCGATAACCGGAAGGAGGACGAACATCGTGAGTTTATTTGAACAATCGTTGCCGGAGATACATAACAAGCTGCACGCCAAGGAGTTGTCGGTCAGCGATCTCGTGAATCAAGCATATGAGAACATTGGTGTACGTGAAGATAAGGTAAAGGCATATTTGTCATTGGATGAGGAACGTGCCCGTGCCCGTGCACGCCAGTTGGATGACCGTCTTGTTAGTGGAGAGGAAAAAGGTCTGCTCTTTGGATTGCCAGTAGGGATCAAGGACAATATCGTTACGAACGGATTGCGGACCACATGTGCTAGCCAATTT
This sequence comes from Paenibacillus tundrae, assembly GCF_030812775.1. Classification (GTDB taxonomy): domain Bacteria; phylum Bacillota; class Bacilli; order Paenibacillales; family Paenibacillaceae; genus Paenibacillus; species Paenibacillus tundrae_A. The sequence goes on along the minus strand of NZ_JAUSTI010000017.1, from coordinate 10,816 downwards.
CTGAGCAATTTCGATCCGGTGTATGATGCAACGGTTGTGGAGAAGCTTAGAGCGGCAGATACTGTAACGATCGGTAAATTGAACATGGATGAATTCGCTATGGGTGGTTCGAATGAAAACTCAAGCTTCTATCCTGTTCGTAACCCATGGGCACTGGATCGTGTACCTGGTGGATCGAGCGGTGGGTCGGCAGCAGCTGTTGCAGCTGGAGAGGCATACTTTACACTTGGATCAGATACAGGTGGTTCAATTAGACAGCCGGCTTCGTATTGCGGTGTCGTTGGTCTGAAGCCAACGTATGGATTAGTATCTCGTTTTGGCCTAGTAGCTTTTGCATCTTCATTGGATCAGATCGGGCCATTGACTAAAAATGTCGAAGATTCTGCCTATGTCCTGCAAGCCATTGCTGGTTATGATGCCAAAGATTCGACATCTGCAAAAGTCGACATTCCCGATTATTTGAGTGGTCTTACCGGCGATGTCAAAGGGCTTCGTATTGCTGTACCGAAGGAATACATCGGTGAAGGTGTTGATCCAGAGGTTAAAGAGAAAGTTATGGAGGCACTCAAGGTACTGGAAGGGCTTGGAGCAACTTGGGAAGAAGTATCACTCCCGCATACCGAATATGCAGTGGCTACGTATTACTTGCTCTCTTCCTCCGAAGCTTCATCGAACCTTGCTCGGTTTGATGGTGTTCGTTATGGCGTGCGTGCAGAGAATCCTGAAAATCTACTCGATCTGTATCATCAGTCTCGTAGTCAGGGCTTTGGGCCAGAGGTGAAACGACGCATTATGCTGGGTACGTATGCGCTTAGCTCCGGATACTATGATGCGTATTACCTGAAAGCACAAAAAGTACGTACATTGATCAAGCAAGATTTCGACAATGTATTTGCTAAATATGATGTAATTATCGGACCGACGGCTCCGACAACTGCGTTCAAACTAGGTTCTCAAGTGGATGATCCGCTGACCATGTACCTTAATGATATTCTGACGATTCCGGTCAGTCTTGCTGGTGTACCTGCAGTTAGCATTCCATGTGGTTTCTCGGATGGACTTCCTGTTGGGTTGCAGATTATTGGTAAAGCCTTTGATGAAACAACCGTACTGCGTGTAGCGCATGCGTTTGAACAAAATACGGAATTCCACAAGCAGCGTCCGCAGCTGTAGACTGCCCGGAACGGAGGAATATAGAAATGTCCGCATCTAAATATGAAACGGTCGTTGGACTTGAGGTCCACGTCGAGTTGCACACGAATTCCAAAATTTTCTGCGGTTGCTCCACAGCCTTTGGAGCACCGCCTAATACGCATACTTGCCCTGTCTGTCTCGGGCACCCAGGTGTATTGCCTGTATTGAATCGTCAAGCAGTTGATTACGCGATGAAAGCCGCAATGGCTCTAAACTGTACGATTGCTGATGTTAGTAAGTTTGACCGTAAAAACTACTTCTACCCGGATTCACCAAAAGCGTACCAAATCTCACAATTTGATCAACCTATTGGTGAGAACGGTTGGATTGATATCGAAGTGAATGGTGAAACGAAACGAATCGGCATTACCCGTCTCCATTTGGAGGAAGATGCAGGTAAGCTGACTCACGTTGATGGCGGCTATGCTTCATTAGTTGACTTTAACCGTGTAGGCACACCGCTTGTCGAGATTGTATCAGAACCAGAGATTTCTTCACCTGAAGAAGCGCGTGCTTATCTTGAGAAGCTACGTGCAATTATGCAATATTGTGAAGTGTCTGATGTGAAAATGGAAGAAGGCTCGCTTCGTTGTGATGCCAACATCAGTTTGCGTCCACATGGACAAGAGAAGCTGGGTACACGGGCTGAACTCAAAAACATGAACTCCTTCCGTGGTGTTCAGCGTGGTTTGGAATATGAACAATTCCGCCAAGCTGAGATCCTGGATGAGGGCGGTGAAGTGGTGCAAGAGACTCGTCGTTGGGACGAGGCACAAGGCAAAACACTAACGATGCGTGGTAAAGAGCAGGCGCATGACTATCGTTATTTCCCAGATCCAGATCTAGTTAACCTGCATATTGATGATGCTTGGAAAGAGCGGATTAGAGCTTCAATTCCTGAACTTCCAGACCAGCGTAAAGCTCGCTATACTGCGGATTATGGGCTGCCAAGTTACGATGCTGAGGTTATTACTTCATCCAAAGCGATTGCAGATCTTTTTGAAGATAGCTTGAAATACACACAAGATGCCAAAACGGTATCCAACTGGATCATGGGTGAATTACTCGCTCACTTGAACACCAGTAACCTAGAGTTGTCTCAGGTTCCTCTGACAGGTCAAGGTCTAGGTGAGATGATCGGACTGCTTGAGAAGGGCACAATTAGCAGTAAGATTGCCAAAACAGTATTTAAAGAAATGCTGGAGAGTGGTAAACTTCCACAACAGATCGTTGAAGAGAAAGGTCTTGTCCAAATTAGTGACGAGGGAGCCATTCTTACCATTGTTGAGCAGGTTGTTGCAAACAACCCTCAATCCGTTGAGGATTACAAGGCTGGTAAACAAAAAGCCATCGGTTTCTTAGTTGGTCAGGTTATGAAAGAAAGTAAAGGGAAAGCCAATCCAGGCTTGGCCAATAAACTACTGACAGACGTACTGAACCGCTAATCCAGCCGGTGAGACCGGACAGAAAGAGGCTCGTCCCTGCGACAGCCTCTTTTTTGTAAAACAAATTGAAGATCGCGACGATAGAAACATATTCTATCTTTGGAGTAGGCGTGTACATGTTTTTTTACAACTAGGCACCTTATTCATACAGTTCAATTTATATTGCGCAGGAGGGAGATGAGGGAAGGTGCATATCCAAGCTTTGGCATTATACGAGATGGAGACAGTGAGCCAGCTCTGGCGGCTTCAGCATGTGGCGTATCGGTTAGAAGCTGAAATTATCGGATTTCAAGAGATCCCACCTCTGATGGATACGATCGAGACACTCCAGAACTGTGGTGAGACTTTTTATGGTTGCATGGATGGTGAGGGTGAACTTCTTGGTGCTGTCGCCGTAGCGAAGGAAGAGGAAAATACGTTGACGATTACACGGATGATGGTGCATCCGAATCATTTTCGTCAAGGAATTGCAGCTGCATTAATGTCTCATGTGTTTGAGCAGTATCCCCATGTGCCTCGATATATCGTGTCTACAGGCACCTTGAACCAACCCGCAGTGAATCTATACACTAAGTTTGGCTTCAAACCTGTAGAGGTTGTGCAGATTGCCCCTGGTGTGGAACTAACGACGTTTCACAAGAGTTAGTCTCATCTTAGGTATGACAACATTAGTTGGGGAATAAATATTAGATATTAATGATTAAAGATGTTAACAACTTGGAGGGGGAGCACCGGCTTTGGGTAATCCTTGGTTTATTGATGAGTGGCATATTTTGTTACGGTTATTGCTTGCGATGTTACTGGGAGGGCTTGTAGGTTTAGAGCGTGAACGTTCGAATCATGCGGCTGGTTTGCGTACGCATATTCTGGTATGTCTTGGATCGGCATTAATTATGATGTTATCTGTTTATGGATTTAAAGATTTTGCAAATGAATTAAATGTACGGATCGATCCGGCACGTCTAGCGACAGCGGTTATTACGGGTGTCGGATTTTTGGGAGCAGGAACGATTCTTTTCACCGGAAAATCAATCACTGGTTTAACGACTGCAGCATCAATCTGGGTGGTTGCAGCCATTGGGCTTGCCGCAGGCGCGGGGTTCTTTTTTGCATCCATCGTATCCACGGTCTTAGTTCTGCTTAACCTTTGGGTATTTAATAAGCTGGAGTTAAGGTACATTCGAGGTAACAAGCTTCATGTCGTCACACTCCATACGTTATCTGAACCCGGCTTTCTGGAGCAGATATCTTCCTTTTTGGAGCATGAGAAGATCAAAATACGCAAAATTACAGTAAATGAACAAGACTTGGCTTATGCAGAAATGGTCTCCGTCGAGCGTAAAATTGAAGTTGTCCTGCATGTTCATGTGCCGCATGATTATAGTACAGTACAGCTTGTATCCAAATTGAGAGAGCGAGAACATATTACCAAGGTATCTGTAGAATAAATGAATCCAGCCCTCCCCAGGCCAGTAGTGGCGGAGGGTTTTTGGTTGTATCCATTTTTCTTCCAGTTACTCTTCTGCCGCTTTAGGGTACTATCTAACCAAATGCACGAAGAGCGTGAGCATCATTTCTTGAGGAAAGGGGCATGTCATGGTAAGCAAGAAGCAACACAGAAAACAGAAGAATCAACCTCGGAAAAGTAGAAATATGATGCAAAACAAACCCATTCGGAACCGAACACATAAATTCCTCGCTGGGCTATTAAGTGCCATTATTCCGGGTATGGGGCATATTTATTTGCGTCTATATATGAGAGGTCTTACGTTTATGCTGCTCATTCTACTGGACTTGTCGGCGCTCTTGTATTTCTCATCGATCGGCATACAGATTAACGTACCGCTGTTGATCCTGCTGGCTTTATGTATTCCAATAATCTATTTCTACAATGTGTATGATGTATTACAATCGGCGGACTGGGTGATGATGCGCAGGCGTAGAGTGAATGTACTTGGGGGCTCGGACAAGCCTGAACCAAATGAGCGGGCTGCAGGAGAAGCGCTTATGCTCTGGGAAAGAGGGATATCATTTGGACTGTTACTCATTGTAGGCGGAGCACTCATGGTATTGTTCTTCCGTAAACCCCGTTGGTTCCAAGAGGTCTTGGCGCTGTATGGAGGATATGTGTTTGCAGTCTTGTTAATTATAGGTGGCTTAATTATATTTGGTCGTGAAATATGGGGTATGCTGCGTAAAACGAAAGTGTAGATGACGTTATCTTAGGAGGGGAAACGATGAACCGTAAAATCCGAGTTGGTCGCTATACGGCTGCCTCCTTAATCATATCAGTTGGTGTTCTATTGATTATGGATAAGCAGTGGGGAACCGACTATTTCTATGAAATTGTGGATTGGTGGCCATTGCTACTCATTGCACTTGGTTTCGAATGCATCCTATTATTCCTCTGGTTTCTTCGCAAGAGAAAGACCTTAACACAGGAAGTAAAAGGCGAGAAGGTGAAAATGCGTTTTAGGCCGGATGCGAAAGGGATATTGGCATCTCTTGTGCTTACGGCTTCTGTGTTCATCGTGACAGAGCAGGATCATTACATGCATTTATGGAACAGGGTGAGTCTCAATCTCGGAGCTGCATCAATGGACTATAGCCAAGCTGCTGGATACATGCAAGATAAAGGAACCATACGTGTACCCGTGGAGATGGAAACTTCGGACATTGTCGTTCAAGGCGTAAATGGAGATATTGCGTTCCAGCGCGGAGACACAGACGAAATTGAAGTGCGTACGGTTGTCTGGGTGGACAATACGTCAGAGGTTCAGGCTAAGGCTGTAGCAGATGCTTCGTTTGTTGAGACAGAGGGCACAAAAGTTATTTATATCAAAGCTACGGGCAAGACTTATGGAGAAAATGAAAAAACACAGCCACGGATGAATATGACCATTACTGTCCCTGATGACCGTCGTTTTAATCTGGACATTCGCACATCCAATGGTGCGATCTTATTGAACCGCCCTGAAGCGATCAGCACCATTATGGCTGAGACGGGAAACGGACGTATTCGAATTACGAATGCGGTAGGCGATATTTCAGGCAAAACGCTGAATGGCGATGTCATTGTAGCTAATGCGATTGGCAATGTTGACCTAGATAGTAATCGAGGAGATATGAAAGCTCGTGGGGTATCTGGAGATGTAGATTTAACGACACAAGTGGGCAGTATCAGTATTACCGATTCTGTTGGTGAGTTTACGGCGGAGACTAGAAACGGGAATATCACCTTGGACAATGCAAATCTGGGCATCAGAGCTCAATCGTTAAATGGGAGCATCAGCATTACTTCGACCAAAATAGGTGGCGATTGGGAAGTGTACAGTGCGGTCGGCGCAATTAATATATTGATACCGAATCAAGGTGACTATAAACTGAATGGCTCCAGCAGCTATGGCGACCTGTTAACAGATCTACCGTTTACAGTGCGAAACAAAACGATTGAAGGTCAATTAGGCGAAGGGGAATATACGGTTAAAGTTGAAGGGAATAGCGATCTGACGATCAATGAGAATCCTGAAGTCATGTCACCTAATGTAGATGTACAAAATGTAGAAGATACAGGGGATGACGTGGAACAGTTGGGTGAGAATGAGCAAAATTCCCAGGACAATCCACCGGAAGTTCCGTGACTGCCGCGTTGACAACAAACTTGTAGTCGCCGTACAATAACTATCATAAGGTAAGGTGACACGGTGGGATAGACGGTTGGCCGTTGTTCCTGCCTAAGATCAAACTCTGAATGGCGATGATGTGATCTTCATTTAGAGAACGAAAGGTAAGGCGGTGGGTTTTATGGCAACACGTGTCCAACATGCGTTGGAGCATCTGAAAACGACCGGTGTCCGTATTACACCCCAGCGTCATGCCATATTGAATTATCTGATGGAATCTATGGGGCATCCAACAGCCGATGAAATTTACCGTGCGCTTGAACCCCAATTTCCCAGTATGAGCGTGGCGACTGTATATAACAATTTGAAGATGTTTTTGGAAGCCGGCATGGTTCGGGAATTAACATACGGAGACAATTCAAGTCGCTTCGATGCCAATGTCACGGATCATTACCATGTGATATGTGATCAATGCGGCAAAATTGAAGATTTCAGCTATCCTTCGTTAAAAAGCGTGGAGCTGCAGGCGGAGACAAGTACTGGGTTTGAAGTACATGGTCACCGACTGGAAGTCTATGGTGTATGTAAAAGTTGCAGGACTTAAGAGAGCTGAATTACAATATTAACGTGTGGAATTCGGTTGAATTCTTCACGTTTTTTGTTTTTAAGGCTATTAGATGATGTTATGTATGCATAATGATTAGATTCAGCATGAATAACGGAGGTAGACTGTTGAGTAGAAAAAACAGATATACACGTCAGAAACGTCGCTCGTTCTGGCCTGGTTTACTTGGGGCTTGTATCGTTGCTGGCGCTGCTTACTGGCTTATTACGAATGTATGGCTTAATCCAACTTATGAAGAACCCGATTGGATTGGGATGAAACAACCTATTTTTGTAGAAGGACAGCGTATGGAGGGGCAGGCTTCAGGTTCAGGAAACGAGCTCAAGCTACCTGTCAGCGTACTGCAGGATGTCATTGATCCAGGCATTCGTTATGAAGCTGCTACCGGTGATATTATTATTGCTTCACCCCAACGAGTGCTGCATATGAAGGTAGACAGCACACAAGCAGAATTGAATCATAAGGATTTTCCGATGTCGGTAGAGCCGGAGGTAGTAGGGGATGAGGCCTACATTCCGCTTAAACCTCTGAAGGAGGTCTATGGCATAGCTATACAAGAAGATTCTACAACCGGTGCAGTCTTGCTCATGCGCGGGGGAGATACGATACAATATGCTACCGTGAATACTGGATCGACCAAAGCAGATAAGACGGTTCCGCTGTACAAACAAGGGGGAGAGCGTTCTCCTATAATTGCGGATATGCTGCAAGATGACCGATTGAGGGTGTGGCAGACTGGGGATGAACAAAGTTTTGTACAGCTCGACAATGGATATGCCGGTTACATGGACAACAAGAACATTACCCTTACTGAGCAAAAGGAGCTGGACAAGCCTCAATTCACACTTACTGCTGCTGAGAAGAAATGGCAGACTAAGCCTGTAAACTTGGTATGGGAGGCAGTCTATAATCGCCAACCAGACATTTCTTCTATTGGCAAGTTGCCAGGAGTGAATGTAGTTAGTCCAACCTGGTTCCATATCACAGATGGGCAAGGTAACCTGAGAAGTAAGGCTGACAAGAGCTACGTTAACTGGGCTCACCGCTCTGGCAAGGAAGTATGGGGATTGATCGACAATAGTTTTGATCCGGATATTACGAAGGAAGCAATGGCAACGTATGAGACACGTACTCATATTATTGAGCAGATGTTAACGTATGCGCAGACCTATCAGCTGGATGGGATCAATATTGATTTTGAGAATGTCTATACGGATGACGGTCCTAACATAACTCAATTTGTGCGTGAAATTAAAGCGATGGCACGTATTCATGGTTTGATGCTCTCTGTTGATGTAACACCAAAATCCAACAGTGAGATGTGGTCAGCTTTTCTAGATCGTCGTTCACTGGGATCCTTCGCTGACTATATTGTTGTGATGGCTTATGATGAACACTGGGCTGCAAGTCCAAAGGCGGGATCAGTAGCATCACTGCCATGGACAGAGGCATCTATGCGCCGTATTTTAGAAGAAGACGAAGTGCCAGCCAATAAATTAATTATGGCTGTTCCGTTATACACACGGATATGGACTGAAGAGAAGAATGAACAGGGAGAAGTCAAAGTGTCTTCGAAGGCAGTAGGCATGAATACTGTTACAGATCTGATTAAAGAAAAGAAATTGAAGCCTGTGCTGGATCAAGCCAGTGGACAGAACTATGTGGAATATGAGGAAGATGGCGCAACGAAGAAAATATGGATAGAAGACGCCGTGTCTCTCCAGGCACGTGTGGATCTGATTGATTCGCTGGAACTGGGCGGCGTTGCTGCATGGAACCGTAGTTTTGCAAACGCCTCTGCCTGGGAAGTGCTGAAACAAGCTGGCTATGGCAAATAAACTTATCCTAACTCATCATTGTTACATGATTAAGAATCTAATGAACACGCAGTGGACTTATAATCTTCGTTTCATTAATCCTATTATAGAATTCAAAAAGACCCGGAGTAATCATTCCGGGTCTTTTTGTTATTGAAATCTTAATGGTCATTAACAACAGTCGCGAATGATGGGTATCTAAGGAGCCTAAACTTATCTTTCTCGTCTGTATCATTCCTAGTCTGTACTTGAAGGAGAAGGCGCTTTCAGTTGTGGGGCGATCGTATTGGCCTGTTTGGGATCTAGGGTGAGGATGGTATGACAGAACATGCAACGATCTGTCTTGCCCAGCATTTTGGTTAACTTGCCGCACTCTGGACAATCAACTTGCACAGCGCTCGTTGACAGCATGCCTGCCCAAAAGTAGATCGCCAGACTAGCCAACATAGCAACCAGTCCAATGACGAGTCCTACAGCTGCAAATATCTTGCCAGCATGTCCCCAGAATACAATTCCGGCCGTACCCAGGACCATTAGACCCATGCCTAGCATGGTAAGCAACAGTCCCCAAGTGCGAAAAGCATTAATTTTAGCTGATTTAAAAATCATGAAAAATGCTCCTAACGTATGAGTAGTATCGTATCTGGAAAAGAAGGAAACTTCAGCCTGCTTGTAGAATTATATTATAACTGACTTGGCGCATATCTGCCATGAATTGTATGGAGGGACTCGTGGAATTAAAGAACCTAGCTTTTTTATCCGGACAGTCGGAAGAGACGGGAGCAGTTGGGGCTATCGCTTATTCCCACCCGGGAGAGCGATTCCACGGCTCCCTGATTCAGGATTTCGAATTGCTTGTACTTATTATATGTGAATCAGATGAGGTTGCATCCAAGGTAGGGCACTATAAATATGGTGATCTGCGTTATCAGATTATGTATGCGAGTAGACATGAGCTGCGAGGCAGTGTGATTACTGGGGACAATGACAACATGATGCAATGCCTGATAGAAGGAGAGATCATCTGGGAAGTTGACGGTGCCATAAGTGCCCTGCGAGATGAGTTATCTACTTTTAGCAAAGAATTGCGAGAGCAAAAGCTTCTACATGAATTCGCTAGCTTTCTTAGAATGTATGTGGAGTCGAAACGCTACATTCAGGAAGGACATGTGGTGGATGCGTATTATAATGTACTTGAGGCTCTAGGGAACTGGGCTAGAATCGTACTAATTGAACAGGGAATATACCCAGATCACGCTGTCTGGACACATGTACAGAGCTTGGATCGGGCATTGTGGAAGCTATATCAGGAACTTACCGTCAGCTCAGAGACACTGGAGCAACGTGTGGAGCTTGTTCTACTAGCCTGCGAGTTCTCTGTCATGTCCAAAATGAGTGAATGTTCGGGACTGCTTCTACGTGTGTTAGGTAGCCGTAAAGAACCTTGGAGTATGGATGAACTTGTTCATCATCCTCAATTAAGGTTTGTTGCCAAAGATCTTCCGCTTATTCTGCGTAAGCTGGTTTTCCGTTCATTAGTAAAAGAATCACCTGGTTGGCCTTCCTTGATCGGGGGAGAAGGGCGCGAAATCCGTTACTGGATTGAGAATTAAATGAGTGCTGGACTCAACAGTTATACTGTATAAAAAGAGGAGGGGAAACCTTCCTTTTTTGTTTGTTTAATAATTTATAAAAAAATGTTGACTCTTAAATATGATTTATGATACATTATATTTCGTTCCTCAAATGAAGAATGTTGTAACAGACAGTCAGATTCTGCTGAAGAACATCGAGAACAAAATGCTTCAAAAAAAGAATTTAAAAAAAAGTTCTTGACGAAAACAAACGAAATGTGTTACATTATAAAAGTCGCCGCTGAAAACTTGGTTGACACAAAAACAAGTAATATGATTCAAGTTTGATCTTTGAAAACTGAACAACGAGTGAGTAACGATCTTGCTTGCAAGATCGACGCTGAGAAATCGTACATGTCTTCGGACTGGATGGTTTCGAAGCGCAAATGAGATTTTTAATCTCGTCAGATTCAAAATGAGCTAATCGCTCTTTTCAATACTTTATTGGAGAGTTTGATCCTGGCTCAGGACGAACGCT
>NZ_JAUSTI010000016.1 GCF_030812775.1 Paenibacillus tundrae | reverse complement strand
CCACACGTACCCATCCCGAACACGACCGTTAAGCCCTCTAGCGCCGATGGTACTTGGACCGCAGGGTCCTGGGAGAGTAGGACGCCGCCAAGCAACAAAAGGCACATTCGATTAACTTCGAATGTGCCTTTTTTTATTTATTCATGTGTTATTCTTATTTTCACGTAGTTGTTTTTACATTGTTCCGTTTCTAAATTTGCTAACGTGTGAAAACATTAAAGGCTTTGCACTCACTGAGAACTGGTGTTAGCAATATAAGAAGCCCGCATTTGTATAATTTCCCTCACTCATTGCAATATGGGCGCCTTTCAGGCATTATATTGCAATGAGCTGGGGAAGGATGAGTTATAGACTTCTTTTTAGTAGTGGGGATTGAATTCAAGGCTATTAAGGGGTTATTACGCGAATCATGTTATATACATAACGGCTACTATTTACTGGATTACGTTTCGGATTATTGATTTGCATCTGGGTGGAGCCCGATCCATCGAGCATGATGGAATTCACTGCATTCAAACCGAGATCATCCATAATGTCTCGCATGAACGGAACGCTTCCCTGTCCTGCAATGAGGTAAGCATCATTGTTTTTCCAGGCTAAGATCGTTCTGGGAATGGATAGGTAGTATCCAAGCTCGCCTTTTATAGAGGAACCACCCCAGTTCTCCAGGTTGTAATCATTACCGCCAATGACCATCTCCACCGTTGATTTTGGATAATAGGCGTATACCTCATTGAGGTTTTTGACATATAAATGTGTTGCTCTAAGTGAGCCATTCATATCTTTATAGAAAACAGCTGTCTTACGGGAAATCTCGTTACCACTCACCGAAGTATTGGATAGATAGTTCTTTTTCAGCGTTCGACCTTCATAGGTAACGGTCTGATTCTCCTCCCCTTTGACATAGATAATGGAGGAACCTCCGGTTGGAGGGCTGTTGTAGCCTTGAGTTGCTTCGAAGAACCCACCATTAATGCCCACATGAGATGTTTTATTCAGTGGCCGAAGCACCGTTTCAGATTTAATGTTACTTAGTGAGGTTTTAATCACGTGCTGCTCCACGATTGCGGCCGGGATGTGTTTCCAAGAATAGTATTCATAGTTTGCCATAATAACTCTCTCCTTTTTCTGTGTTTTTGTCCTTGCATATATAGGGGAATTTAAAGAAGAAGTTACAATCCTGCTCTTAAACTTTTTTAGATAATCACTTCTTGAAACCGTATCATATGACCGTAACCCAACTAGTCATAATGAGTGGCTTTTTTGTGCTGGAGCTGAATATATACAGATGTGGAATGATAGCTAAACAACCAATCTGAGTAGGCACAGCTAGAAGCTTTCTTTCTATAAGTGGGCATTGGAAAACATAGACTTCACATATCGCACGGAATTATACCTCCATTATTGAATAAGAATAAGCAAAACATATGGAGAAAAGCGAGGAGTAGAGGATACGCATATAGGAACGATAGCTGTTAAAATTGATAAAATTACATCATTTAAGGAGCAATAATTGTAAAAAAATGATATAGTAATAGGAACAGATGTTCTGTTTTTGGTTGTAAAATATCTGATTGGTTTACCCTATAGGTGTACGAGATAAGATCAAAAAGGAGTGATTATTCCATTGCAAAATGAGCAAACAGTTTTCGAGAGATATAGGAGGGAAATTTATAGAATTGGATGGCGAGTTCAGTATAGGGCGAGAAAAATTAAGCAGCGGGAGTTGCCAATGTATGACGGTGAGCTCTTCAATCAAAGTTTCACAGTACCAGTGGATGATCGTATTATCATCGAACAGCTTATTAACACGCTTCCTATGAATGGAAGGGAAATTCTGCACAAAATTTATTTCGAAGGGTATACGGAGGCAGAAGTAGCCAGGCACCTGAATATAAGCCAACAGGCGGTGAACAAATGGAAGAGAAAAATGTTGAATCTGTTATCTCAGAAAGTAAGTTCATAGAACTGTTAGCAGCTGCAAGAAATAAAGATCCCCAAGCTACAGTTGAACTGCTCCAATTGTTTAACTCAGACATTCGAAGATTAAGTCAGTTTATCTATTTGCCACCTGAAGATGCAGCATCAGAGATCATCATTGAATTTCTTGAGTTCCTTCACAGCGAGGAGTAGACCCGACTTAGGATTAAGGAGATAAATATAATTCAATTCAGTAGAAAATCTAGGTGGACTAACCTGAGTGAAAAGAATTTGAGATCTAGCTTGATTGAGGATAGAGAGTAAAGATCAGCGTGGGTAAATTCAGAAATTTTAAATTTAAATCTGGAAACTTTAAAACTTAAAACTTAAAACCTCAAAAATTAGTGATTGGTGGGGATGAGGATTGATAACACGCTCGTAAAACTTACGTTGTGGAATCGTAAAATACCCAAAGAAGATCGTAAACGTATATCGTGTTTATGATCTTCTTTTTTTGTTATGTGTGAAGATAAGATAATCTCCCTATATGAACATAGGCGCAGTTAACTTAATTTAGTCAAAGGTTAATATGGTTAACTACCCTCGTCATGACGTGGGGCGCCCTGTGCTAGGCGTTAATTGCCTTGTATCTTCCAGTGCGTGCACTATCCTTCAATGCCAGGAACCGCGACTCCACAAGATTGGCGCACAACAAGCTCTGGCTCCACTTTGATGCATTGGTTGTCCATCTGCTTATTCATTAGGTCAAACAGGATCATGGCGGCCAGGCGACCGATCTTGTCGGTATCTTGCTTAACTGTAGTCAGCGGTGGATCTGTATAACGACAAGCTTCGATATCGTCACACCCTGCAATGGCAATGTCTTCAGGAATACGAAGCCCTGCTTCTTTGAAGGCGCGCATCGCACCGAATGCCAGTAGATCTGTAGCTGCAAATACAGCACGAGGCAGCTCACCACGAGCCAGCATTTCTTTCGCAGCCTGATAGCCGTCCTCAGCAGCATAATCCTTGCTGTACACCATCCATTCAGGCTTGGTATCAAGACTAAACTGTTTTAGTGAGCGCTTAAAAGCATCTTCACGCTGCTGCATGACGAGTGAAGCACGCTGTAGACCGATGAAGCCAATGTCCCGGTACCCGTTCATATAGAAATGCTCAACGACCTTTGGCGAGATTTTCTCGTTGTCGGACATGATGTAACAAGAGCCTTGTCCCGTTAATTCAATGTCAATACCAATGCAGGGGATGGGACTCGCATCCAGGTCATACACACTACTTTCCACCTCATCACCCGCAATGATGATGCAGCCGTCGACTTGAAAATATTTGGATCTAGCTAAATAATCTTCTCCCTGATCAAGGAACTTTTCGTTAGAAAAAAAGAGCAGATCATAGCCGAGCAAGCCTATTTGCTTCTTGAACGTGTTAATGACTTGCACGAAGAATGGATGACTAAAATCAACATTGAGCTTGCCGGCGAACACTACACCGACAAGGTTGGATTTCTTCGTGGCCAGCGTTTTGGCAGAGGAGGAAGGCCGATACCCGTTCTCATCCATAATTTTAAGTACACGCTGACGGGTCTCTTCGCTAATATCGGAATAGTTATTGATTATTTTGGAGACTGTCGCTACAGAGACGCCGGCTATATTGGCAATCGTTTTGATATTCATTAAACATCCTCCGGCTCCTAAACTAGTTTCGATAGATTGAGTTGTGTAAGTTTTCACTTTCCTGCCTGTATTTTATGCTACAATGCCAGCTGAGTCAACCGTTACCCCTTATAAATAAGGGACAAAACTCTACGTATGCTTCAAATCTATAAATGTGAATGGCTATGTTATTCAAGAGAAATGATAGAACTCCACTAGAATTATAGGTATTTTACGAAACTGCTATGTCGTTTTCAGTATTAAAACAGAGTTTGTCTCCAAAAACGACCTCGTTAGAAGGCTGAATGTTGTATGACATCGTAGGTGTTTAGATGAATTTTCGGGTTTTGCAATTCAATGTATCTTGGAGTGGTTAACAAAAAAAACCTTATATTATAAGGGTTTTTACTTCCTTTTAGAAAAAAACAAAAATCCACTATTTACAAATTTTAAAGTCGCATTCATAATGAGTGAGTAATCAACGAAACTGATTTCGTTAATATTATCTCAAAATCATTGGGGGACACAGACATGTTCAGAAAACTTTTAATGATGTCATTTGTAACCGTTTTAATTTTGGTTCTTGCAGCTTGTAGCAATGCAGAGGAGACGGCAGGAGGCTCGTCAATGGACGGCGGCAAGGAGAAGGTCACACTTAAGATCATTCACTGGCAGCAAGAGAATATTAACAACTACATCAAGGAATTCAATAAGAAATTCGAAGAAAAGTATCCTGAGGTAAAGGTTGAATACACAACGGTTCCAGCCGATGCAACGTATGATCAACTGATGCAGACGCGGATGAATGCTGGTGATTCAGGGGATGCGGATATTATCCCGTTGAAATCTAGCTTTGTTGGAGCACCACAGGACTGGTCTCCAGGAGCAGCTGATCCGATGTGGAAGCAATGGATCGATGCTGGGCTGATCGCTGATCTGTCTGACCAAGCATTTGTGAAAAATTACAATGAAGTTGATGTGCAAAATGCCATGACGTATAACGATAAGGTATATGGCGTGAACATGGGTAAGGTTGCATTCACAGGTTTGTTCTACAACAAGGACTTGTTTGCTAAATATAACCTTCAAGTTCCAACAACGTGGACTGAGCTGCAAAATGTAATTAAGGTGCTTAAAGATAATGGCGTAGAGCCACTTGGCTTCGCAGGAAAAGATGTATGGCCAATCAACCTTGCGGTACAAGGACTGCAAGCTTCCATTCATGATGATCAATTGAGTTATATCCAGGGATTGTGGACAGGAGAGACGAAGCTGACCGATCCAGTACAGATCGAAGTGCTTCAGAAGTCCCAAGATCTGATGAACAGCGCAATGAACGGTTTTATGGGAATTGACTATGGCACACTGCCAACACTGTTTGCGACAGAACGCGTTGCAATGATCGCTGATGGTACATGGGATGCAACGACGATCCAAACAGCAAATCCTAATCTGAAGTTCGGATATTTCCCTATTCCAGGTAGTGATGATGCAGCGAAAAACAAAGATTTGGCCGGTAAATATGATATGACTTGGATGATTGTTGAGAAATCACCGAAGAAGGAATATGCACTGAAGTGGCTTGAGATGTTGTCTGAGAAACAGAACTATACTGACTTTGTCAACGCAGCGGGCTTCCTGCCAACTCAACCTGATGTTGCTCTGACCAGTGAATTCATCAAAGAAATCCAGCCTTATCTGGACAACTTTAAGCTCTCATGGGATCAGCTCTTCATCAACCGTCAAAATGTAGGACAGTACATTGCTGAATCCAGTGTACACGCAGAGCTGTTGAAGCCAGCAGGACCACTTAACACACCTGAGGAGCTTGCAGCAAAATCCCAGGCAGACTGGGATGCGGCAGCGCCTAAATAAATAGAGTAATCGAATTAGAACGTTGAATTAGCACATCAGGTACGGTAATTGTGTCGAATGCGCCGGAATAGCGCTCAGGGTCAATACCTTCGGGTGAGCCGGGCTGTTATTCCGGCGTTATTTGAATAGATCGTATCACCAGATGAAAGGTGTGAGTCATATGTATCCCTTTGGAAAAGGAAAAGCTCGCCTTATTCCGTATTTATTTTTGAGTATCCCCTTATTACTATATATTGTGTTTGGCTTTGGGCCATCAGTTGTCACTGTGCTATTCTCGTTCACCGATGCTACGGGGGTGCGGGGACAGTCCTGGAACTTTATCGGATTAGACAATTATGCAACGTTCTTCGGGGCTTCGAACTCCGGTGATCGGCTGGCAGCGATTGGACGGTCATTGTACTTTGCCTTTGCCGTTGTCATTATCCAAAATGCTGTCGCATTGTTCATGGCTGTGTTAATCAACAAGAAGCTACGTGGTGACAATCTATATCGTGCAGTGTTCTTCCTACCCGTTGTGCTAGGGGTAACGGTATCAGGTCTGATCTGGCAGCTTGTTGCCAATCCACTTGGTGGACCTGCACAGTCTGTACTGAACTTCTTCGGCACGAGTTCAAACTTTTTCGGAGATTATAATATTGCCTTTGAATTAATTATCTTTGTGCAGATCTGGATGTACATGGGCTACTCGATGACGATATTTCTCGCGGGTCTGCAATCGATCCCAAGTGACCTGTACGAAGCGGGATATATGGATGGAGCTTCTGGCTGGAAGGCGTTCAAGAACATTACCTTCCCCATGATTGCACCGGCATTTACGGTCAATATGTTGCTCTCGATCATCGGTGCACTGCAAACCTTTGACATCATCTACGTGCTCACAGGTGGTAAATTCAATACGACTACACTAGCCTTTGACGTATATGCTACAGCGTTTGGTAGTGGAACGTCGGATTACGGTTTAGCGTCCGCAGTGGCGATGATCCAATTCTTGTTTGTATTTATTATCTCGATGGTGGCCTTGTTCTATCTTCGCAGAAGAGAGGTGGAGATGTAATGAAGCAGAGCAAATGGTCTCGAACGGTCAGCTATGTCATCGTACTGCTAATGCTGGCGTTATATATTTTCCCTCTGTTCTATCTGTTCAACGTATCGATGAAAACGCAGACGGAATACCTGATCGATCCGGTTGCGCTCGCTCAGGGTTTCCGATTAGAGAATTTTACTGAGGCTTGGACACGGGGGAACTTCTCTCAGTACATGTGGAATAGCGTGCTCTATACGGGGCTATCAACGATATTGACCTTGATTCTATCCATATTCGCGGCATTTCCGCTGGCAAGAAGATATGTGAAGTTCAGTACGTTCTTGTACGTTTTCTTCCTAGTCTCGATGTATCTTCCGAATCCGCTTATCCCACAATTTTCGTTGATTAATAGTTTAGGTCTCTATAACACACAGACCGGCTACATTTTGTTGAAAACGACGGGAACGGGCATTGCTTTCCTCATGTTTGTTGGTTATATCAAATCGGTTTCGCGTGAATTGGATGAGGCGGCAGCTATGGATGGGTGTGGATATACAAGATACCTGTTCACCATTCTGGTACCACTGATGAAGCCGATTTTGGCTACAGGTGTTATTTTGACAGCCATTGGCGTATGGAATGACATCATAGGGCCAACGATTTATTTGTCCGATCCGAGCTATCAACCCGTTACCAAGGGACTGTTCACGTTCTATGGTCAATATATGAACAACTGGCCATTACTCGCATGTGGGATATTGATCGTAACGTTGCCACTCGTGGTTTTATATGTCGTGTTACAACGCTTTATTGTAGGTGGTGCGATGGCTGGAGCCGTGAAATCGTAAGTGTAGATGAATGCCGCACATAATATTGCACAAGCAGCGGTTTAACCGTCACCTAACCAGACGATAGAACTGCGGGAACGCAGGGATCGCTCGCTAAAAAAGAAGAGGAACCTTTTCTGTTCGCAAGAATCTACCACTTCAAGCGTTAGCTAAGTGGGGGAGTATTCAAGTGGGGAACTTCCACGTCGTCTTATTAGATTGAGGGGGCAGATGGGAAATTCATCCCGATTCCTTATATCGCTTATTAACGCGGGTTCAGCTTGATTTTACGCAAGGTCTACCCATCCTGATTAGTGAGAATGGTGCTGCAATGAAGGATAAGTTGGAACATGGCATCGTTAAGGATGAGAGCCGTCAACAGTATATTCAAGATTACTTGGTCGCTTGCCATCGGTTTATTCAAGAGGGCGGACAGTTGCATGGAAACTTTGTGTGGTCTTTTTTGGACAATTTCGAATGGGGGCATTCAGCAACCTTTCAGTTGACTTTAAGTTGTCATGTAGCACAACGTATATATAAACACTAGAAACAGGGTACGCCAGTCATGTTTGGCGTACCCTGTTTCATAAATCAACTAAACTTTCTTAGTTGCACCTATATCAATACATTAATTGTGGGTGCTTAACTGGCTTAATCGTTCAGCTAATGAACGTTTTCTATAATAGATCGTTATTGAAATGAGCACGAGCAGCTCAGATAGCGGTACAGCCAGCCAGATCCCCGTAATGCCGAAGAACGCGGGAAGCAGTGCAATCAATGCAACCATAATGATCATCTCGCGGGCAGCTGTAATCCAGATCGCCATTTTGGCATTTCCGATCGATTGAAAGTACGTGCTCATTACAAAGTTAATCCCCATGAAGAGGTAGGCAAACGTAAATATTCTTAAGCCGTATATTGCATTATCCGTTACAGCCGAGCTGAAATTACCGAAGATTTGCACAAAGTAAGGGGCACCGACCTGCACGATGAGCAGTAGCAAAACTCCACATATTCCAGCCGTCCAGCCTGCCAATCGCACAGCCTGCTTTTCCCGATCTCTCTGCTTCGCACCATGATAATAACTGATGAGAGGCTGAGCTGCCGAGGCGAGCCCCAGAAATGCCAGTAAGACAACCCCGTGAATATAGTTCAATACGGTAAAAGATGCGACGCCATCTGTTCCTGCAATTCGTTCGAGCGATACATTGTGAGAAACGGAAAAGACGGACATACCGAGTTCAGCTAGAAAGCTTGGGAATCCAATGAGTGCAATGGCAGACAGCAGCTTCCAGTTCCACTTGAAACGAGTGAAGGTGAGATGATTTGTTTTTTTGAAAAAGTGAGTTAACAGTACAAGTAAAGCCAGGAAAGCCGATATGATCGTCCCGAGAGCGACCCCTCGAACACCCCACTCCAGTATATATAACATCACATAATTGATGACGATATTCGCCACAGCAAAGGTGATCTGTGCATACATTGACGTATTCGGATTACCATCATTGCGGACGAAAATACTCAGTGCATTTTCGATCGTAAATACAAAGCCAAAAAGCAGCATAATATTCATGTAATCAGCAGCATGAGGGAAGGTCTCTGCGTTCGCGCCAAGGGCGTAGACCAATGCATCCTTGAAACTAAACGCCGTAAGTCCAATCACAAGGGTCGCCAGTAAAATAATAGTGATGGATTTGGAGAAGATCTGTTTGGCCTTCAGGAGATCCTTCTCCCCCATATGTGTGGAATAAAGGGTTGCACCGCCCATACCGATCCAGAGCGACATCGCAACAAATAACGTATAGACTGGGGAAGCAATCCCGATTCCAGCTAGAGCCGTGGAGCCGAGCTTATGGCCTACCATAATGCCATCGATAATAAAATTGAAGCCAACGACTAACATGCCGAGAATTGAGGGCACAAGATAGCGTATAAAAGCCTGTCTTACAGTTTGTTGCTCAAGCGGGTGAGACCAGTTCGTATTCATGTTGACCTCCGTTAATATACTGAATGTTCATTCTGCATTTAATTATACTGAACGTTCGTTCTGTATAATATCACAGGATGCGATTGTTTAGCAATTTCCTCTTTATGTGTTCTACCTGTGGTAGAGTGGAAAGTGTATGTGCTGCATATAAGGAGGCACGATGAGATGAAACAAAATAAATACGATGAACCTGAATTTTTCGCTAATTATAGTCAAATGGCTCGATCTCAGCAGGGGTTAGAAGCGGCTGGTGAATGGCATGAGCTTCGAACGATGCTTCCGGATCTGAAGAACAAAGACGTATTGGATCTTGGATGTGGGTTCGGGTGGCATTGTCGGTATGCTCGTCAGCAACAAGCCAAATCTGTAATAGGCATTGATCTGTCTGAAAATATGTTGCAGCGTGCCGTACAGATGACGGACGATCCCAAAATTGAGTACCGCCTTCAGGCGATTGAAGACATCCATTTTGCACCAGAACAATTTGATGTGGTCATCAGTTCATTAGCTTTGCATTATCTCCAGCGACTCGATGAAGTTTATGCCAAAATCAATACTTGTCTGAAATCCGGTGGGACATTGGTTCTGTCCGTGGAACACCCGATCTTCACTGCTCGCGCTGAGCAGGATTGGCACTATGGGGCACAGGGTGAGATTCAGCACTGGCCAGTTGACCATTATCAGCAAGAGGGCAGACGCGTAGCGCGTTTTCTAGACCAGGATGTGGTGAAATATCACCGAACCGTAGCAACTCATCTGAATGAACTGATTAATGCTGGATTCGTCATTCAGCAGGTCGCTGAATCTAAACCTTCAAGCGATATGGTAGAGCAAGTTCCGGGTATGCGGGATGAGCTTCGTCGCCCGATGTTTCTCATGATTGCAGCAAGCAAGGTATAGCTGGCTTCTAAGGTGATTGGCATGCAGCATGTTCAGAATATCTGGGCATGCTATTTGGGTTTGTTTTGATATCGAAGGCAGCTTGAATGGATGGATTAAGGAAAAATTTAGGTTACTGGGAACCAAACTACATTGGGCTCAGTCTTATTAAGTGAGGTGAACAACAGTTGGACTATCAATTTCTGGCACATGCCCAGACGATCGACAATGACACGTTAAGTCACATGATGGATGACTATGGTAATGATGTGTGGAATTATGTGTACTTTCTGACCAAAAGCACGGAGCTGGCAGATGAAGTGTCACAGGAAGTATTTATAAGAGTGTACTCCGGGATTGCCCACTTTCGCGGGGAAAGCTCATTAAAGACATGGCTACTGACAATCACAAGAAATACGACATTTACATACCGCAAATCGAGATTTTTTCGCAGCAGTTTATGGGGAGAGACCTTATCGATTCAGACAGAACAAGAGTATTCAACAGGCCGGGAAATGATCCCTGATACGTATGCACATCCATCCGCTGAAGCCGAAGTGCTGAGCAAGGAGCATGTACATGAGATCTGGGATATCGTGATGGCTCTGTCGGATAAATTCAGGGAGATTCTGCTGCTGCATCTCAAGTATGAGCTTCATACCAATGAAATTGCAGAAATGCTGCGGATTAGCACAGGTACAGTGAAGTCTAGGTTGTCACGTGGGAAAGCCAAAGTACAAAAGCAATGGGAGGAGCGAAGCGAATCATGAAACATCCGAATGACGATTGGGAAAAAGAAATCCAAAAGGAGCCATTTGCGGAGTCTCCTTTTACAGAGAAACATAAACAGCATGTACTCCGACAGGTGTCTTGGAGTCAGACAACTCCGAAACAGACGGGTGCATTACACCCTCCTGAGCGTATATCACATGGTCGCATGAATCCACGTAAACGTCGTCTTCGTTCAGGTTCGGTTATCGGTGGAGTCGTGGTTGCCGCGTTAGCTGTTGCATTTATTCTCTGGAATGGGCAGATCGTTGAACCTGTGGTTGAGCGATTTTATCCTACAGCGTCGTTACAGTTGTCAGATGATCCTAGCATGAGCTTGCTAACGGACAAGATGAAAAGAACGGTTGCGATAACGATGAGAGACTACCTTGGCAAGCAAATCCAAGTGACTTTAGCGAAGAAGGGTCCAATTACTGGGTGGGTCTACGTCGAGGCAGGGCAGGAGCTAGAAACAGATTATGCTCAGATGTGGCTGGATGGAGAGACGGGAGACTTGGTTGAGCTGAATATGAGAGGTGAGATTCCGGGGGATCGGCTGGAGCATCGATTCGTACGCCAGATCCCAAGATTATTGGCGGATATCGGCAGTGACAGTAGTATGAAGCCTGTACGGGTGCTGCGGAGCGCGATAATGAAAAAAGGTGAAGAAATGCCCACAATGAATACATCGCTAACGTTGCAAAATGATCATTCCTATGGTTCGATCCGGTGGAAGCAGGATCAGGCTGTTTACGTTTCGGGGGATCTGAAGTTAGATACAGAACGAGTAACAACTGAGATGTTGCAGACTGCCCAAGAGGCCATCGAGGCCGTATCTGGTGAGTCAGCGTTATCACTTCAAGAAGTATCCTATTCGCGAGACGATGATCAGTCTGAAGAATCTATTAGTATGACATTTGGCGAGCATTATTTGGTACGAAGTACCCAAGGAAAATCAGGCACTCAGTATGCGGTAGTGGATTATGGTCAGTACATGCCTGAGCTGAAGACCATGGAAGATCACGAGAACTATATTGAGGAATTGTTGGGTGTAGAAGAAGAGATGATCAGACAACATGCAGCACCAATGGTCAAACAAATATTTAATATTGATCTCGATGACTACACATTTTATCGAGATTCTAGCAACCTGGGTATGGCCTCATTCAGATCAGAAGGTAATGGAGACCCAGAAGGTACTACAGATTCAGAAGGTACAACAGGTTCAGAAGCCACTACAGATTTAGAAGAACCATCGGGAACGAAGGATGAAATTCAGATTCGATACACTCACGATGCACGCATTACGATGATCGAGAGAATCCAGCATGAAGAGAACGGCTCAAGGTAATGGGATATGATACAATCTTCTTCATAGTTCATGGGACGAGAAGAAGGAGTTAAGAAGATGAGATATTTGGTGAGTTCATGTCTTGCTGGGGTAGCATGTCGATACAACGGTACAGCAAGTTTGGATGAGAGCATTCGGGAGCTTGTGGAGCAGGATCAAGCCAAAATGGTCTGTCCAGAACTACTGGGTGGTTTCGTTACACCACGAGAGGCCGCAGAGATTATCGGTGGAACAGGTAAGGATGTGCTGAATGGCACAGTTAAGGTTATCGAGAAAGGTGGCAGAGATGTAACGGATCTATACATTAAGGGCGCCTATGAGACGCTCGAGTGGGCGAGGAAACTGGCGGTAAGCTGTGTTGTGCTCAAGGAGTACAGTCCGTCATGTGGTACACAGATGATCTACGATGGTAGCTTTGACAATCACAAGGTAGCTGGAGGAGGGGTTACGTCGGCACTTCTCAGGCAAGAAGGATTCAAAGTAATTTCGGAAAATGAGTTTATGGCATTGCTGTAGTTAATGAAGCGTCTCAATCCAAGCAGCGAACCCATAACCATAACTATACTTACTTTTTATAACTAAGCAACAAGATTGTGCGTACTTTCTATTTTGGAACATTAACACTAGAATAGTACCTAGAGTTCCAAGTCCCAAGATTATAGCTATATCAATTGAACTAAACATTTACACGAAAACGGAGAGGACAGAAATAACATGGAGAAGCGAAGCTAAAAGCTTTCTGTAAGAAAGCTACTTCGAAAGCATACGCTTCGGCTGAAAGCTTTCTACAGAAAGCTACATCGGAAGCATATGCTATCCCCGGATTTTCCCTTTGGAAAAGGGAATCAGAAAAATCTGGGGGTAACAGTGATCGGAAGGTTGTTCTGTCATCGGAGTGGCAAGTGTAAATATTCTTTAGTTCAATATATATGGATTAGGGGATAATGAACAAAGTAGAGAAAAGGATGTGGATTGTTGTGGAACATTCAAACAAAGAAAACATGAAGGAAAACGTATTAAAGGCTTATCATTTTCGTCATGCAACAAAACAATTTGATGCTACACGTGCCATTCCAGCAGAGGATTTCGAATATATTCTAGAGACGGGGCGTTTATCTCCAAGCTCTATTGGATTTGAACCGTGGAAGTTCTTAATCGTGCAGAATCCAGCTCTGCGTCAGCGGTTATCCGAGGTGTCTTCCGGAGCTCAGAAGCAATTAGCTACAGCAAGCCACTTTATGGTTATTCTGGCTCGCACGGATGCAGGTTACAATTCCCCATATGCAGAATACATGCTGAAGGAGATCAAAGGCATGCCTGATGATGTATTCGAGCTAACCAGCGCAGCCTTTGGGAAATTCCAGAATAACCAACGGTTGTTCGAAACACCGCGCACATTGTTTGATTGGGCGTCCAAACAAACGTATATTGCACTTGGGAACATGATGACTGCTGCGGCACTGATTGGAATTGACTCATGTCCGATTGAAGGTTATGACTATGAGAAGGTGCACCAAATTCTGGCGGATGCAGGATTGTTGGAAAATGGAGCATGGAACATTTCGGTGATGGCTGCATTTGGCTATCGCAAGGAAGATCCAGCACGGGAGAAGACAAGAAAGTCATTGGATACCATTACACATTGGATTGAATAATGCTATAAAACGATCTTGATTTAGATAGACTGGATACATAGTCATGTCTGTATCTATGAATGATAACGTACCTATTTCTGCATCATATATGCGCTGTACATCGAGCTTCTGTAGGAACCTGCGAGGGGATACAGAAGCTCGTTTGTGTATAGTGCAAGAAATGTGCGGTTATTACCCAAATTAGCCCCATATCAAATATTCTATTTGCAAATACATAGACATCTATGTATAATAAGCTCATGCCAAAATATAATGCAATTGCAATGATCGCACGAATCAGGGATCACGTTAATAAACGAATCGTGCATGAATTAGAACAGCATGAGGTAACAGGCATTGTCCCTTCGCATGGTGATGTCTTGATGTTTCTCTACCGTGAAGATGCGCTATCCATTAAGATGCTGGCTGAGCGAGTTCAGCGCACACAACCCACGGTGACTGTGCTGGTGAACAAGCTAGAGAAGCTGGGATATGTCGAGCGGAGTAAGACTGCAGAGGATAGCCGTGTAACGATGATTCGCCTGACAGAGCAAGGACGGAAGCTTGAGCCAGTGTTCAACCAGGTGTCCAAACAGATCAATGAGATGATATACTCTGGTCTGTCGGATGAACAGGCAGAGCAATTGGAGCTCCTGTTGTCTAGCATCATCCGCAAGATGTAATCATTTGCGGATGGATGCAACCTATTTTTTTGCATACAAGCATAGATGTCTATGTATATGTGTCCATCCGTGCACGGAAGCTGTAGATGAACAGTGGTTACACGAGATTTCTTTAACTATATGAGTATTTAAGTATGTAAACTAATTTAAATTGGAGGAATTTTGAATGAAACATCTTATCGTATATGCACATCCACACGAAGGTAGTTTGAATAACGCGATCTTGAATACGGCTGTTGAGGCGCTTGAAGCACAAGGGCATGAGGTTGTGGTTCGAGACTTGTACAAACTGGGCTTCCAACCCGTACTTACTGAAGCAGACACGGCTTCAATGCGTGCAGGACAGACGCCAGAAGATATCGCAACAGAGCAGAAATATGTTGCTGATGCCGAAGCCATTACATTTATTTACCCGATCTGGTGGACAGGTCTTCCAGCCATCCTGAAAGGTTACGTTGACCGTGTATTCGCTTATGGATTCGCTTATGTCGCAGGTGAAGCAGGGATCGAGAAATTACTGACTGGCAAAAAAGGACTGATCATCAATACACACGGTACGCCAAGCGAGGTGTACGATCAGATTGGCATGACGGCTGGATTGAAGGTTACTTCTGATGTAGGGATTTTCGACTTTGTTGGCATCGAAGCTGTGGATCACCTGCTGTTCGGAAGCATTGGTTATCTGGAAACTGCAGCTTACGAGGCCATGTTGGAGCAAGTGAAACAGACCGTTAGCACTAAATTTTAATTGTTCGCCAAGCTCCTTATATATCAGGCTGATTCGTGATTAGACGAGTCGGTCTGTTTGTTCAATCATTTGCAAAACAGCAGAAAGGGGGTATAATCGTACCCATGGAACCTATACTCATATTTAAAGCTTTGTCCAACGAGACACGTAGACAAATTTTGTTGTGGCTCAAAAACCCGGAGCAACACTTTTCGCCGCTGGAATTATCCCAGCATCCGGATGGAGGGAAGAATGGCATCTGCGTCGGTACGATTCAGATGAAGGCTGGACTTGCTCAATCGGTCATATCCAGCTACTTACTGACCATGCTCAAAGCCGGATTGCTGCTCTCAGAGCGCAGGGGACAGTGGACATATTATCGCCGCAATGAAGAAATCATTCGTCAGTTTGCCGATTATGTGCAGCATGAGTTATAAGCCGTGCGCGAGGACGGAAGCAAGAATGCAACTGCAACGGGTATTCCGTCCGAAGTATACGGCTAATCAGGAGTGAACTAATCCATTTTTATCGTTTTATTAATCTATATATCTGGATATACAAAAATATAATTCAAAAGGAGTACATTCTCATCATGACTACTGAACACCAAGCATCATCTCATAAAGAACGGATTACAGACGTTAAGTTATCTATATTAGATTTGGCTCCAGTCGTGGTAGGGTCAACCCCTGCCGATGCTCTTCGTAACAGTTTGGATCTGGCGCAGCATGCTGAACGCTGGGGTTACCATCGGTACTGGGTAGCAGAGCATCATAATATGCCAGGCATCGCGTCTTCTGCGACCTCGGTCGTTATTGGATATCTGGCGAGTGGAACATCGACGATTCGCTTAGGTTCTGGTGGCATTATGCTCCCTAACCATGCTCCACTCGTGATTGCCGAGCAGTTTGGCACGTTGGAATCCCTTTATCCGGGGCGGATTGACTTAGGGTTAGGACGTGCACCAGGAAGTGATCGCCGCACATCGCTGGCTCTTCGCAAAGACCTGAACAGTGGGGAGGACTTCCCTGAATTGTTAGCAGAGCTTAGAGCTTACTTTGATGCTTCAGCTACTTCATATCATGCTCCGGTTCGTGCAGTGCCAGGGGAAGGGCTGAATATTCCGATTTACTTGCTTGGTTCCAGTGATTTCAGTGCCAGACTAGCAGGACAACTGGGGTTGCCGTTTGCTTTTGCCAGCCATTTCTCGCCGGATTACACACGAATTGCCCTTGAAACGTACCGGAACAACTTCCAACCATCCGATCTGCTACAAGAACCTCATGTCATTGTGGGTGTGAATGCGGTGGTTGCGGATACGGACGAAGAAGCCGCATGGTTAGGGACCACGATGCAACAGCAATTCCTGAACATTATCCGTGGCACGACTGGACTGGTACAGCCACCAGCTGATATGGAAGGCAAATGGACAGATCGTGAACGAGCGGGTGTAGAACAAACGTTAAAAGCAGCCGTTAATGGTTCTCCTGAAACAGTGCGTGGGCAACTGGAGTCATTTATCGCGCAGACCCAAGCAGATGAACTTATCATCACATCCATGATCTATGATCATCAAGCACGCTTGCATTCATATGAGTTGATCGCACAATTAGCTGGAAAAGCTTAAAGCCATCAATTATGGATATTAGATAAAACAAAGAACAACCTTAACGTTTAAGTTGAGGCGGTTCTGTTAACGTATACTTTAGTTTTTGATCAAAGGCTCGTCTCATCTGAGGCGAGTCTTTTTTGGGATTAATTGCAAAGCACGCTCTGGGGCAGAAGTCTATATTTCGGGTAAAATGAGAATACCGATCATTTATGAAACGACAGATTGGGTCGATACGTATAAATCGGGAGTGTCATACATAAGTTGGCTTGTACGGAGTTTAGCGTACATCAGCAATAGAAGAAAGGAAGACAAGTCTATGGAACAACCGGAACAACCCCGAATTTGGCCGGATCGATTCAAACGATTTTTCTTGAATAATAAGTTTGTCCTATTCCTATTGATTCTGTTACTGGTCGGATTGAACGTTATGGTGATGACGAAGATATCGTTTGTCTTTCATCCCATTGCAGTGTTGATCAAAACCATTGTATTACCTATCATTTTGTCTGGAGTATTGTACTATCTGCTGAATCCATTGGTCGATGTGATGGAAAGGTGGAAAATTAAGCGCGGCTGGTCAATATTGATTCTGTATCTCGCTATAGGTGGCATTCTGACCGTTGTAGTGCTTGCCGTTATTCCTGTATTGCGTAATCAGATTATGGGCTTAATTGCGAACTTCCCAGCATATAGCACAGCGGTGCAAGAGAAGTTTGTGCAGCTTACGGGAAGTGAAATGTTCAACCAGGTTCAAGAAACAATCAATTTTAATTTCGAAGATCTATGGGCTACACTCTCTGCGCGGGCTACGGAAATTCTGAATCACACGTGGACGGGAATTGGAGATTTCTTAGGGGTATTCACGGAGACTGTGCTGTCCATTGTGACAGTTCCGTTCATTCTGTTCTACCTGCTTAAGGACGGCAAGAAGCTTCCGGCGAAAATTCTGTCCTTCTTACCGATCAAGAGTCGTACTGGTGCGATGCATGTGCTTGAGGATATCAACCATCAGATCAGCTCGTTCATTCGTGGACAGATCATCGTCAGCTTCTGCATCGGTGTTCTGCTCTATATTGGTTACATGATCATTGGACTGGACTATGCATTGATTCTGGCTATTATTGCTTCATTCACCAGTGTTGTCCCGTACCTCGGTCCTGCTATCGCCATTACACCAGCGTTGATTGTAGCACTCGTTACCTCACCAATCATGCTACTCAAAATGATTGCTGTCTGGACGATCGTGCAACTGATCGAAGGCAAGTTCATCTCGCCACAGATCATGGGGAAAACACTGAAAATTCACCCAATCACCATTATCTTTGTTATCCTGACCTCAGGTAATCTCTTTGGCTTTTTGGGCATTCTGCTAGCTGTACCGGGTTACGCCGTCCTGAAAGTATGTATTTCCCACATCTTCAATTGGTTCAAGAGCAGTACAGGTCTATATGACCCGAACAAAAACAACCTATTGTAGAGGTAGTTCAAAAAGGACGCTTTTGATTACGAAGGATGACTGACGGCATCTCAGCGTCGAATATAGGATTCAGCTGAAATGTCCGTTGCTCACGTAGGTTTGCCTACGCTCCGCTACTCCATTTCTAACTTTATCCTATCTTCTTGGTACTGAAAACCGTCCTTTTTGAACATCTATTGTAGAGGTAGTTCAAAAAGTCCGCTTTTGATTACGAGGGGTGCCTATAAAACGTTGCCCTTATGAACAAGAACCCCCGCCTGTCGGCTTCCTGCCGATGGACGGGGGTTCTTGTTTGTTCAGCAGGCTAGCTATACCTAGCCATGCTTAATATGCTGGAGCGTTTGCAGGAAGATCTGCTCAATATGTGTATCATCCAGGGAATAATACACCGTCTTGCCCTCTTTGCGGCGCTTCACAATGCGCATATTACGTAGTGACCGCAACTGATGCGAGATGGCCGATTGTCCCATATCAAGCAACACCGTTAGATCATGCACACATAATTCCTTTTGCAACAGAGCATCAATAATACGTAGACGTGTTGGATCACTGAATGCCTTGAACCAATCTGCCATTTCGGAAGAAGTCTCCCGATCTATTAGAGATGTACGGATGGCCTGCACATCTGCCTCGGTACCTGAGCAGGCGACGTCGCATTCGGATACAGCTTTAACCGGTTGTTCCATTACCTATCACCGCCTATATTCAATCAACACTGGATAACTTGTTATACGATATACGCCTATTATATCCAAAAATCGTCTAAAGCGAAATGATTACTATTAGCATATTTTGTTTGGAAAATCAATAACGAATGTTGACACTTGTATTTAGGCATGCATATAATGAGGATAAATGAACATATGAATGATTACTCATACATTATATTAAAAGAATTATTTGAGCTATATAAGTTCAAACAAATTTTTTACACGAGAACGGAGAGGACAGAAATAACATGAAGAAGCGGAGCGTTCGGCTGAAAGCTTTCTGAAAGAAAGCTACGTCGGAAGCATAGGCTATCACCGGATTTTCCCTTTGAAGAAGGGAATCAAAAAAATCTGGGGATAACAGCGATCGGAAGGTTATTCTGACATCGGAGTGGTGAGTGTAAGCATGCTTTAATTGAACTGATATGGCTTCGCAACTGCAAAGGGGAGAATTCACATGGGAACTGGATCAGAACAGGTGAAGAGGGAACTGTTGCTAGATGGGTTAGATTGTGCGAACTGTGCGTTGAAGATTGAGAATGGTGTCAAAAAAATTAGTGGCATTACCGAATGCTCTGTTAATTTTGTAACCAAAACATTATCGTTGCACACAACATCAGATATAGATGACCAAATTGTGGAGGAAGCGAAACGTAAAGTCCTGCGATTAGAGCCGCATATTCGTATCTCGGAAAAAGGCAAACCGTCTATCTCTGGTCGATCTACAGCAGGCGCACTTCAACATCACGGTCATGGTCATGGGCACGATCATGACCATGGGCATTCAACTGCAGGCAGTGGTCACGTTCATGAGCATAGCCACCATAGTCATACTCATAACCACGATCATAACCACGATACCCACGCAGAGTACCAGCATGGTCACGAAGGTCATGCTCATGCAGGTCATTCTCATGAGCATGGAGCTGGGCAGACCAAAGTGCTACTCGCTAGGCTTGCAGCAGGTTCGGTTCTCATGGCGGCTGCAATCTGGTCTCCTTTAGAAGGGTGGGCGCAGCTTGCGTTATTCATCGTTGCGTATTTGATTGCAGGAGGAGATATCGTTCTCCAAGCAGGTAAGAATATTATACGTGGTCAGGTATTCGATGAATACTTCCTGATGTCCGTTGCGACAATTGGAGCTTTTGCCATTGGTGAATATCCAGAAGGGGTCGCAGTAATGCTCTTCTATCAGCTTGGTGAGCTGTTCCAGGGCATGGCGGTTAACCGTTCGCGGAAGTCAATTCAGTCACTGATGGACATTCGTCCAGATTATGCTCACATCCTTACTGGAACAGGGGATGAGACGAAGCGAGTATCTCCTGAAGAGGTTCGAATTGGAGATCGTATCCTTGTAAAAGCAGGAGAGAGAGTTCCGCTGGATGGCATCGTGAGGGCGGGGCATTCGATGGTGGATACGTCAGCTCTAACGGGTGAATCCGTACCGCGGGAATTGGAGCCTGGAAATGATGTACTCAGCGGGTTTGTGAACAAAAATGGATTGCTGACAATTGAAGTGACCAAAACATTTGGGGAATCGGCGGTTTCCAAAATTCTTGATCTTGTGCAGAATGCCAGCAGTCGCAAAGCCAAAACGGAACATTTTATAAGTAAATTCGCTCGGTATTATACACCGGTTGTTGTGATTTTGGCTGCGCTGATTGCATTCGTTCCGCCTCTGTTCCTTAGTGGTGCTACCTTTGCAGATTGGATCTACCGGGCATTGGTCTTCCTGGTGATCTCCTGTCCTTGTGCGCTTGTGGTGTCGATCCCGCTTGGATTCTTCGGCGGTATTGGAGCGGCTTCTCGTAATGGTATCCTGGTGAAAGGCAGCAACTATCTTGAAGCATTGAACGATGTAAAAGTTGTTGTTTTTGATAAAACGGGCACGCTAACCAAAGGTGTGTTTAAAGTCACAGCTATTCGTCCAGAGGATGGGCGTACGGAAGAGGAGCTTATGCGGCTAGCTGCTATTGCAGAAGCTCAGTCCAATCATCCCATTGCAGAATCGATTCGCGCTGCATGGGGACGAGAGATTCCAACCGAAGGCGTGGACGGGTACGATGAGGTTGCCGGGCATGGTATCAAGGTTAGGGTGGATGGAAGCGAAGTACTGGCAGGCAATGCCAAGCTGATGCAGCAGGCGAATATCTCCTATACTGCTCCGCAAACGGTGGGTACTGTCGTTCACATTGCTGAGGCAGGAACGTACGCAGGACACCTGATTATCGCTGATGAAGTGAAAGATGATGCGGCAGATGCAATCCGAGCACTGCGTAAGCTGGGTATTCGCAAAACGGTCATGCTCACTGGGGACGCGAAGGCAGTCGGTGAAGCCGTCGGGCATGATCTTGGTGTGGATGAGGTCTACGCGGAATTGTTACCTCAGCACAAAGTCGAGCAATTGGAGAAGCTGGAAGCAGCCAAGTCACCGAAGGAGAAAATGATCTTTGTCGGTGATGGGATCAATGATACACCGGTACTTGCCAGGGCTGATGTAGGTGTAGCAATGGGGGGACTCGGTTCGGATGCGGCGATTGAGGCTGCAGACGTTGTGATTATGACGGATGAACCGTCCAAGATTGCTGGTGCAATCCGCATTGCCAAGCGAACTCGCGCTATTGTATGGCAAAATATCGGATTTGCCCTTGGTGTCAAAGCCATCTTTCTGTTGCTCGGTGTATTTGGAATTGCGACCATGTGGGAAGCGGTATTCTCGGATGTAGGTGTTACGGTTCTTGCTGTCCTCAATGCTATGCGGGTACTGCGAGTACAGGAAAGCTAAGTTTTCGAAACGCTTCATGGCGGCTCTTCGTATATACGTAGAGCCGTTTTTTTGTTTTAATAGGTCGTGGTCATTTATGATTAGGAAGCTCAACAGAAGAAAGGGGAAAGGCAGTTTTGGCTGGATCGATTTTAGGGATCATTTGTGGGGTGTGTTATTTTATACTGGGTTTCATGATGTTCAAGAAACCACCGAGAGCAATCAATGGAATCTATGGTTATCGTACACCAAGAGCGATGAGTGATCCGGAATTGTGGAAGGAAGCGCAACATTACGCCTCGAATCTGATGATGCAGTTTGGCTTTATCATTCTGGTTTTCGGGATTCTTGGATTTTGGTTTACTGAAGTACAAGCATTGGTATTGAGTCTGGGGTCATTAGCGTTCTATACGATTCGATTGTTTGTGAAGGTTGAAGGGCGTTTGAAGGAGTTACAAAGTAAACCTAAAAAGAAGCAGCAGGATGCATAATATAAATAGGCATAGCACCAACCGGGGACTCGCACAAGCGGGTCTTTTTTGTAACCATTAAGGTAGCTGTTTACGAATAAACATAGATTATGCTGATTTAGAGAAAACTTTATGGATGATTTAACCAGAAATGAAACATTTATTTAGTATAATAGAAGTACAATCGATTATGAGAACAGGGGGAGCTAATATGACGAATCAAGAGAGCCCACAGCGAGAAAGAGAACGCCTTGCTCGTGAAGAATTAAAGAATAATCCAACGGGAACGATGAAGGATGCATATGATCGGGCTACGATTGGCAACCTAGGAGAACTGGTAAGCACCTTAGGATGGAAGGGTATTGCGATAATCATATTGATTATTTTGATGGGGATCGCAGTAAAATCGATTTTCTTTTGATATTTTAAAGTGGAAGTTCATATCAGATTTCGTGCGATTAAAATCTAACGTTGACGTTAACGTTACAATTATATATAATTATGTACATAACATTACAGACATATAAGTGAGGTGAAGGGAATGACTTTGTATAAAATTGATGATGTGGCTAAGGAAAGCGGACTAACCAAGCGTACAATTCGGTATTACGAAGAGATTGGTGTCATGCCTTCACCTCAACGGACGGATGGTGGCACGCGGTTATACACCTGGGAGGATATTACGTATCTGAAGAAGGTCGTTCGCGCCAAGGAGGTACTGGGTTTCTCACTGCAGGAGCTACATGCTTATGTGGCAACATCAGATGCACTGAATGAACAGCGTTTTGACTATCAGCAGACGATTGAAGTGCAGGAGCGCATTGAGAAGCTGAGCAAGATGGAGACCACGCTGAATGAACAACTGGAGTTGATTGAACAGAAACTTCATAGCATTCATGCCGTGCAGAGTGAACTTGAGGAGTTACGAGAACGAGTTCAGACGGGTATTCAGCGGTTGCAGGAACAGAAACAAGAACAAGACTCATCAGATCGAGTCCAAGACGGATAAATAGCAGTGCGAAAGATAATGTGATTTGAAAAGGAATAGGGCGACCTGCCTCACAAAATAAATGGATATATCTGAGAACATAAGCACCGTCCATGTCGGTGTTCTTTTGTTCCGTTTTGATTGCGTTTTTTATGAAAGTGAAATGAAATTTTCATTATTTTCAATACTTTAACTGTTAAATAATGAACCAACCAAGCAACACAACTACACAGACCATCATCAGGAGGAATTAATTATGAAAAGAGAACCATCGCTACCTGACGAATTACCGTCATCACGCGGAGGGCTGTTATCACAGCCGAGAGCTGTATGGGCCGTAGCCTTCGCATGTATTATATCGTTTATGGGGCTCGGACTTGTCGATCCAATCTTACCAGCCATAGCGGATCAACTGCATGCATCCAAAAGTCAGGTTTCCCTGTTATTTACGAGTTACAATGCGGTCACAGGTATTGCCATGCTGATCACCGGTGTTGTATCCAGCCGAATTGGTGTCAAATGGACGCTACTGAGCGGTATATTACTCATTATCATTTTCTCCGCTCTTGGAGGAACCTCAGATACGGTAGGTGCTCTAGTAGGATATCGCGGCGGTTGGGGTCTTGGTAATGCACTATTCATCGCAACAGCATTATCTGCCATTGTTGGTCTGTCCACATCAGGGACAGCCAAAGCGATTATTTTGTACGAGGCAGCGCTGGGACTAGGGATCGCAGTAGGTCCGTTACTCGGTGGTGAGCTTGGCTCCATCTCATGGCGCGGTCCATTCTACGGTGTAGCTGTGTTAATGGCCATTGCATTTATCAGCATTACATTTATGCTGCCTAAGATAGCCAAACCGAAAACAAGAAGTTCCTTGTCTGATCCGTTCAAGGCACTTCGTTATCCATCTCTCAAAACATTAGCGATTACCGCTTTCTTATATAATTTTGGTTTCTTTACTTTAATGGCTTATTCACCATATGTCATGAATCTGGACGAGCATGGTCTAGGATACGTGTTCTTCGGTTGGGGACTGGCGCTGGCGATTACATCTGTATTCGTAGCTCCTAGACTGCAACGCCGATTCGGATCGGTTCCATCCATGAGTGTCATGTTAACCTTGTTCGCTATTGATCTGGTTGTGATGGCAATAGGTACAGTCATGGGTTCCTCTACAACCGTCATTGTGGCCGTTATTGTAGCGGGTATTTTCCTAGGCATTAACAATACGCTCATCACAACTGCTGTCATGGAAGCCGCACCTGTGGAACGTTCCGTAGCATCTGCGGCGTACAGCTTTGTTCGTTTCTTGGGCGGTGCGCTTGCACCGTGGCTTGCAGGTAAATTATCCGAGTGGTATATGCCGGAGACACCGTTTTATTTTGGCGCGATCATGGTGCTGATTGGTGTGGTTGTTCTATTGGTTCGCCGCAGCCATCTGCGTGAGATCGATTCGGCTATTTCACATCATTAATACCTGAGGAGGAAGCAACATGATTGAACGAATACTTGTAGCGGTGGATGGATCAGATCATGCTCATAAGGCGCTGGATTGTCTTGTACTAACAGTTGAATAGCGCTATAGCTGCATGATAAAGAGCTTGTATATGAGCTTTACGGTTGGAGGCATCTGAGATTGTTGCTTAGATGAAATAAGCAATATTAAGCCGATCTACTGGGTTGAGAATATTAAAATAGTGTATAAATAAATAGGGTGATCCCGTGTTCATTTATATGTTCATCTTGTAGTAATAAAGGGATGGAGGATGCAGCAATGAAAAAACAACATCTGTTTATCGGGGGAAAACCTACCGAGTCTATACAATATAAAAAGCTTCAGGCACCTTATTCTGGTGAGACACTTGCGGAGGTTGCTACGGCTTCGGCAGAAGAGACGGAAGCAGCCATTGCTGCGGCAACTCAGGCCGGAGATACAATGCGCCGAATGCCCGCACATCAGCGTGCGAATATCCTATATAAGCTTTCAGCGCTGCTCGAGGAACGCAAGGATGAGGCCGCACGAGTTATTGCTCTGGAAGCGGCGAAGCCAATTACAGCCGCATTAGCCGAGGTAGAACGGACCATTGAGACATACCGTTTTGCAGCAGAAGAAGCGAAACGTCTAACTGGCGAGACCGTACCTATGGATGCAGCTAAGGGCGGAGAAGGACGTGTTGGATTTACGATGCGCCAGCCGCTCGGTGTCATTGGAGCAATTACGCCGTTTAACTTCCCGATGAACCTGGTTGCGCATAAGGTTGGACCGGCGATCGCAGCGGGTAATACCATTGTGCTGAAACCAGCAGAACAGACCCCATTGTCCTCATACTATATCGCTGATCTACTTCAGGAGGCTGGCTTACCAGATGGTGCTCTGAACGTGGTTAGTGGAGATGGCAAGACGATTGGTGATGTGCTCGTGGCTGATCCACGGATTGCCCACATTACTTTTACAGGGAGTCCTGCTGTAGGGAAGAGCATTCGCAGCCAGGCCGGGTTGAAACGAGTGACCCTTGAGCTTGGATCGAATGCTGCGGTTATTGTGGATCGGGATGCGGATCTTGATAAAGTGATCCCTAGAAGTGTGATAGGCGCATTTACTTATCAGGGACAGGTGTGTATCTCTCTCCAACGCATTTATGTACATCGTGAGATCGCAGATGAATTTATTCGTCGTTTTGCTGAGGCGGCTAAGCAAGTCGTCATAGGTGATCCTTTGAATCCGGATACAGTTGTGTCTGCGCTAATATCAGCGAAGGATGTACAACGTACACAAGAATGGATAGCCGAAGCGAAGCAGGCAGGAGCTGAACTGGTGGCTGGGGGCGAAGTAGAAGGTGGGGTTCTGCGTCCTACTGTGCTAGTCAACGTACCCCGCGACGCCAAAGTATCCTGTCAGGAGGTATTTGCTCCGATTGTGGTCATTAATACGATTGATTCAATAGAAGAAGGTATTGAGCATGTGAATGATTCCATCTATGGACTGCAAGCAGGTATATTCACGAATGATATTCAGACCGCTTTGCATGCGGCGGAACACATTGAAGCTGGCGGTGTCATGATTAATGATATTCCTACATTCCGGGTTGATCATATGCCATACGGTGGTGTGAAGCAAAGCGGTATGGGACGTGAAGGTGTGAAATACGCGGTGGAAGAGATGACGGAATTGAAATTTGTAATGTTTAATAAAAATTAAGTATACCCCATAACATGTCTGAACTCAGTAGTTGCAGACCAGGACAGGAGGTGTTTAGAATGGCATATACTATCGCTGACGTATCCGGTATGTCCGGAGTAAGTTTGGATGAGTTAAGTCAATATGTGGATGCTGGGCTGTTGACCCCGGCGTTTGTCGGAAGTGACCCGAACGACGTGTATTATGAGAAGCCGGAACTATTGAAGCTCCAGCAAATACTGTTCTGCAAGGAACTTGGTGTGGAGCAGGAAGAAATCGGCTCAATGCTACAAGAAGATCCGTATGACATGATTCAAATGATGCAGCAGCAACGTATTCAAATGCTAGAAAAGGCACTTCGTTTGCATGGTCTGATACAAACACTCGACAAAACGATATCCCATCTGCAAGGTGAGCAAGAAATTGAAGAGAGCGCACTATACGAGGGATTTGTTGAGCCGAGACAGCGTAATATGTTATTGCAACAACCTTCATCGCGTGCTGATTCGATGCATCGTC
Source organism: Paenibacillus tundrae (assembly GCF_030812775.1). Taxonomy (GTDB): domain Bacteria; phylum Bacillota; class Bacilli; order Paenibacillales; family Paenibacillaceae; genus Paenibacillus; species Paenibacillus tundrae_A. The sequence continues at coordinate 97,926 of NZ_JAUSTI010000016.1, read as the reverse complement.
CGAAGCTGGATGAGATGGACTCAGACAAGCCTAGGCCTAATCAGTCGCCTGATAACACGCTCCAAAGTGTACAGCTTAAGACGAAAAGAGACTATCTGGACTCCCAGGAGAAGATCGATGGAATCAATCGTGACTTGCATCAGGCCATTGAGGATGGATTATCTGCGGATAGTCCGAAGGTGCAGCAGATTATTAGTAGACACCTGGAATGGGTCAAAGGGTACTACACACCTACAGCCGAGATCTACCGGGAGTTAGGTAATCTGTACGTTGAACATCAGAATTTCCGCCAAATGTATGACGGATATCATCCTAAGCTTGCTGAATTCTTAAGGGATGCGATGATCATTAAGGCGGAACAAGAATTGTCTTAGATGCATAACATGTTGAAGGGCGAGCAGAACATGGGTGTATGAAGTTGGGCAAATGAAAAAGCACAGTCCAGTTGCGGACTGTGCTTTTTCATTTGCCGAATTTTCCGTTTGTATAAGGCAAGTGAGCCTCACAAGCTTAATGCGTAGAGAGGCGCACAAGACCTACTTACAGTTGGTCTACGAGCAGTTGCACTGCTTGCTCCAGGAAGGTTCGGTCTTCGTCGTCAAAACGGTTCTTAATCGGACTGTCGATATCGAGTACTCCGTATAGTTCCCCATTTTTAATAATCGGTACGACGATTTCGCTGTTGGATGCAGCATCACAGGCAATATGGCCTGGAAAAGCATGTACATCGTCAACGACGAGGGTACGTTTTTCTGCAGCGGATGTGCCACATACACCGCGTCCAAGTGGGATACGAATGCAGGCAGGCAGTCCTTGGAATGGACCAAGTACAAGTTCTTTGCCATCATACAGATAGAAGCCGACCCAGTTGGTATCGGTCAAAAATACATTGAGCAGCGCCGCTGCGTTTGCCAGATTGGCAATGGCGCTAGGTTCATCGCGAATCAGAGCGCTTAACTGTCCCAGGACGGCGTTGTGCTGCTCGCTTCGTGTTCCTTCATAAGAAACAGCTTGAAACATGGTTAATCACCCTCCCGAGCAAAAATGGTACTTATTTTCAAGATAGTGTAGTGTATGTCGTTAGTCAAGCGGAGGATTTTGAAAACGAAGGAACTACCCTGCAAATTCCTCCTGTTTCTCTGCTTCTTCACTGGGGTAATTACTTAGCAATCACAGAGGGCGAACCCTGGAAGGAGATTGACTTATGCACGCAGAGGTACAGAATCTTTTTGTACGGATTCATCTTCTATATTTGGCACAGCATCAGGATTTGACTGTTGGTGACGCATTGCCCTGGCTGGAAGAACGGGGATATCGTGTGGGAGAGCGGGAGATTAAGCAGGAGCTTGAACACCTGACCCAAGAGAATTTCCTGACTGCTCACGGAGACCAGTGGAGCCTTACAGGCACAGGCATTGAGGAGTATAAGGAAATTACGACTGTACTCGGCCGAGTCAGCAATGAATTGCTAGCGACAGGCACCGAAGCGTAGGTAAACCTAATCGTGAAGACATGATTGGGACAAGCTCTATAGCTTGAATGTGTCCGATAAGTTGAGCAATATGTAGAGTAAGACCGGGAGCACGATGTGTCCCGGTTTTTTTTGATGTTATAATAAAGGCTGTTCAAAAGGCAAACTCCTATCATCATCGTACTTTTTTGAAATGCATGAATGAGGATTAAACCGTTGCCATCATGCGCAGGTTATGGTTAGATAATTAGTGAATTTTTATGGTCTTTAGAGATGGATCGGATCGGAGAGTATGTTGATGTATAAATGTAAAGGTAGAATTCCTGAGCTTGAGACGGGGCGGCTTCGATTGCGCAAAATGCGACGCCGGGATGCTGCTCAGATGTTCGCATGCTGGTCAGATCGAGAGGTGACCCGTTATATGAATCTTGCGCCAATGGTTGGGGCAACCGAAGCAGCGGATATGATTGGTCTGCTTAACCAGATGGCGGGAGAAGAGGATGCGATCCGTTGGGGAATAGAGCTGAAAGAGACAGGACGCCTTATTGGAAGTTGTGGATTCAATACATGGCAACTTGAAGGCGCATTCCGCGGTGAGATCGGCTATGAGCTAGGACGTGACTACTGGCGGCATGGGTATATGTCGGAGGCATTCTCGGTACTATTGTCCTTTGGATATGAGACGATGGGACTTAATCGTATTGAGGCGCTTGTGGATCCACGTAATGCGCCGTCAGGTGGATTTCTGGAGAATATGGGATTTACAAAAGAGGGATTACTTCGTCAAATTCAACATACGTCTACGGGATACAAAGACATGTTAATGTATTCTCTGCTCTATGATGAATGGCTACGGGCGCGTAATAACAAATAAAAAGATTCAACTAGACATTTTCTAGTTGATATAGAAATGAAGAGAGAAGGGTTCCATTGAATACGACGGGAAATTCCAAACGCAGTCTCATTTTGGCGGGTTTGCTGCTAGCAACCTTTTTGTCCGCCATTGAAGGTACGGTCATTGGGCCGGCAGGGCCGACGATCGTCAGTGAATTGGGCAGTGTGCAACTGCTTAGCTGGATATTTACAGCTTATCTGCTCACAATGGCGGTTAGTACCCCGATTTTTGGTAAAATCAGTGATTTGTATGGGCGGAAGCCTGTATTCTTAATCGGCTGTGCTCTGTTTATACTCGGTTCGTTACTATGCAGTTTCTCGCAGAATATGGAGATGCTCATTGTTTTTCGAGCCATCCAGGGGATTGGCGCAGGTGCGGTAGTGCCTGTGACGTTTACGATTATTGGAGATATCTATCCGATTGAGGAACGGGGCAAAATTCAAGGCTGGATCAGCTCAGTATGGGGAATTTCATCTCTGGCTGGACCGCTGCTCGGCGGTTATTTTGTAGATAATCTAGGTTGGCAATGGATCTTTGGCTTTAATGTGCCGTTTGGTTTGTTAGCTATGTGGTTTGTATTTCGTTATTTGCATGAAAATGTGTCACCACGTACTGCCAAAATTGATGTGATGGGCGCGCTGACCTTCACTGTTGGAATTACAGCACTGCTCTTTGTTTTGTCAGCGGGTGGACAGTATTACGCGTGGAGTTCTCCGTTGATCCTGGGGCTCAGTGCGGTAGCTGTAGCTTTTATCGTATTATTCTTCATGGTTGAAAAAAGAGCCGAAGCTCCGATGGTTCCACTTCACCTCTTCCGCATTCAAGACATTCGTGTGGCGAATATCGCTGGGCTGTTAACCAGCTCACTGATGATCGGTCTTACGAGTTATCTGCCACTGTGGGTGCAGGGTGTGCGTGGGGGAAATGCGACTGAATCCGGATTGTTGCTTGCGCCAATGTCTGTTGGCTGGCTGATCGGCAGTGTGTGGGCAGGTCGACTCTTGATGAAGATTGGATCGCGTATGACGTCACTTATTGGACTGACTGGCATTGTAATCGGTTCAGGCGGATTATTCTTGGTCGGCGGTTCATCGCCGCAGTACGTGTTGTTTGTTCTGACCTTTATCTATGGACTTGGGTTTGGCTTTGCATTCACAATCTTCACCATCATTGCTCAGTCATCTGTAGGATATCGGGAACGGGGTTCATCCACTGCACTACATACGTTCATGCGTACACTAGGACAAACGATTGGTGCTGCAGCTTTTGGTACATGGTTGAATTATCGAATCTCAACATTGTCCAGTGCACAAAATCTTGCGGCTGCTGGTATCTCCGATCGGGATCTGAACGAATTGCTGGCACCTCATACGGAAACGGTTTTGTCCGACGATCAATGGCGGTTGCTGCGAAGTGTGCTTGAGGGCAGTTTGCATTCCTTGTTCATCATTATGTTTGTGATTGCGATTGTATCTTGGGTTGCTACGCTGGCTCTACGTAAACGCCTCATGGTTCCAGAAGACGCAGATGCCCCACAGCAAGTACAAGGCTCCGTGCAAGTGGCTGGTGTGAAAAAGGAGAAAAAATAGTAAAATGGCTATCCATCACTACATGTAAAATATAAATAAAGGCAGCCTAAGGTGGCTGCCTTTTTGCTACTTATTAACTACTTGTTAGATTGCTATTTTTAAGTTTATTCAGCTATTGGCTGATAACCGATCTGCGCCAATCGCCAGTCGCTCTAGTAAGTCAGCGAGCATCGTCTTATCTTCTTCGCTCAAGCCACTGACAGCACGATCAATCTTGTGAGCATAGCCTGGATAGATATCATCCATTGTGCGCTGCCCTTCCTCTGTCAATTCCACAAATATAATCCGTCTGTCCTGAGGACAGTGTTTACGGTGTAAAAGTCCTTTTTGCTCTAACTTATCAATAACATACGTAACATTACCACTCTGTAAGAGAAGCTGTGCCCCAACCTGTTGAATAGGCTGTGCCCCCTTCATATACAGAACTTCAAGTAAACCATATGCTGTAGGATTGAATCCATGCACTTTGCTTCCAGATACAGCGTGTTCATTCACGCTCTTAAATGTCTTGGCCAAGGTGCGGTACAGATGAAGAGAACGTTCTGTTTCAATTTCTTGTAATTCTAGCATGCTGATCCCGCCTTTACAGTTAGTTATATGGGGTAATACGTTGACGTTTGACGATTTCGAATTGTCGCCATGACTGTATTGTAAACCTCTAATTCTACGAAAAACATGCGATATGTCACAAGATCTGCATTTTTAGCATTTAAAATTTAATCATTAATCAACTTCAATAAAATACATATGTAGGTGATCCAATCTCCGATTTATAACGTAACAGAAAGAGAAGAAGGAGCTAGGAGTGCAATATTGAATAATGGCATTCCTCATAATGAGATGAAGGCGGTAAGATACTTTAAATTTAAAGTTTTTGCTACGATACCGTTTGAGTAAACGCCTTCACGTTTAATGAGGAGCAGGCACAAATCCCTGTATTCTAATTATTCCTAGGGGAAAACTCATAATATGCCTTGTCCCACCAACGCAACAAGCGAAAGGGGGTGAAGCAACTTGAAGGTAAAGCTACCCAGATCGATTGTACGTCTTGCCAGTATACCACTGGCTGTCATTACAGGAGCCTTGGTAATAAGTTTGGGTTCATCGCATGTTTATGCGGGTGATGCTCAGGCCGCTTCAGAAAAATCCTCCAATGGATTGTCGCTGAATTTGTTCTCACGTGATTCGGAAGGTGGGTTGAACCTGACTCCATCCGTATCGGTATCAACACCATTACTGGATGTTGAGGTTCCATTGATCAAAGCGGATGCTTCGGCAGGCAAGCTGAGTGTATCTGAGCTTAAGGTAGATACACCGCTTGGATCGGCTGGAACATCAGAGATTGGTATCGATGCCAATAAGGGAACCGTAGAACTGCCGTCTGTGCAGGCGGATACACCGATAATTCGGGCAGATGTATCGAGCAGTCAGGTCAACCTGAACGAAGGAATAGCTTCCTTGCCTAGCGTTACCGCAGAGGTACCCGAGGTCTTTCAAGCAGAGACGTCTGCTGTGAAAACAGACCTTCGGCAGGGCAAGGTTGAACTACCTTCCGTAAAGGTAGATGTACCTGAAGTGACTTCGGTGAATGTCTCTTCCTCTGGTGTAGATCTGCGTAAAGGTAAAGTTCAGCTTCCATCGGTGGAAGCATCAGTTCCAGCCGTAGGTGTATCCTCAGAAGTTGATCCTGGTAAAGGATCGGTGGACATTCCCTCGGTGAAGCCGGAACGCCCTGCGAGTACATCAGAACACCCGGTGGATGTGGAAACACCGAAAGCTCTAATTCCGAATACTATTGAATCTTCTGATATGGCATCATCCCCGGACAACACAGAAGGACAAGATGTAGTACAGGTTACAGGCAAGGTGACTGAAGTTACCCCTGAATCGGCTCTCCGTCCAGAAGGTATTGTCCCGCAGGCATTATCAGTGGAAAGAGCCGATCTGATTCAACATTCTGATGTGAATGTAGGATTGCCAGATAACGAGCAGTTTCTTATTGATCAACCATCTGTGAAACCGATTGTTACTGAGCAAGTACAGAGTAAGGCAGATGCAAGTGTGAATAAAGCAGACACACGTGTAGTGTCTCCCTTGCAGCCACGTGCAGAGCAATCAACAAGCTGGAATGTGGCAGTAACTTCTCCAGCAGTTAGTGCTTATACGGGTACAAGCTCAAGCTCGTCTGGTGCAAATGGAGGTGGAGCAACCGCTCCAACTGCTGCACTTCCGGGAGCAATAAAGAACCAAGTCTTGTCAGATGATGATGTTGGCTTTCGAATAGAACAGCTCGATGGATTCAGTCAATGGTCACAAGCGCCGCCAGGGCGGCCGCCGCAATATACCTCTTTCTCTCAATAACACTGGCGTTAATTCAACCAAAAATGAGAAGGAGTGTATATTATCATGAAAAAAGTGAATCGTTGGGTAAAATTGTCGGTATTGTCGGGTACGTTGGTTGCTGGATTGCTGGGAGCTACGCAGGCAACTTATGCAGACAGTTATAGTAATAACAGCAATGGTAATCTGGATCTAAATGCAGGTTTGCGTCTAGAGTTAGGATCTCTACTGTCAGGACAACGTGATACAAGTTACGGCAATCAAGGCAGCTATGGAGGTTCATCAAGTGCAACCGGAGCATTGAACTTGGATCTGGGGCTGAATGCTGGCGTATCGTCTGAGAGTACAAGCCGTTACAATAGTCATTCTTCCGATTATACAAGTGAGCGCACTAGCTCAGGCAAGTTAGGTCTTGGCCTGAATGCCAATGTCTCGGGAGAAGGTACAACGATGAGCGATTATTCACGAAACGGCGATGAGCGTAATGTGAACAGTAGCTATGCGAGTGAAAGCCGTGGTGCACTGGATCTGGGTCTGAACGCAAAAGCGGAAGGTGAGAGTGCCACATGGGCTCAATCTGAACGCACCAACAGCGTGAAAGATCGTGAACGTACTACGAGCAGCAGCTATGCAAGCGAAAGCCGTGGCGCGTTGGATCTTGGTCTGAACGTAAATGCGAAAGGCGAGAGTGCGACGTGGGCTCAATCTGAACGCAATAACAGCATGAATGACCGTGAACGTACGACGAGCAGCAGCTATGCGAGTGAAAGCCGTGGTGCACTGGATCTGGGTCTGAACGCAAAAGCGGAAGGCGAGAGTGCAACAATGGCTCAATCTGAACGCAACAATAGCGTGAATGACCGTGAACGTACGACGAGCAGTAGCTATGCAAGCGAAAGCCGTGGTGCGTTGGATCTGGGTCTGAACGCAAAAGCGGAAGGCGAGAGTGCAACAATGGCTCAATCCGAACGCAACAACAGCGTGAATGACCGTGAACGTACGACGAGCAGCAGCTATGCAAGCGAAACCCGTGGTGCGTTGGATCTGGGTCTGAACGCAAAAGCGGAAGGCGAGATTGCAACAATGGCTCAATCTGAACGCAACAACAGCGTGAATGACCGTGAACGTACCACGAACAGCCGCTATGCAAGCGAAAGCCGTGGTGCACTGGATCTGGGTCTAAACGCTAACGCAGAAGGTGAAAGTGAAACGATGACTGTGGTGGAGAACAATCGGTAATATGAGATTTTCACTCTAATAGGAAGAAGCAGGGGCTCCGGAACCCCTGCTTCTTTTTTTCTATAATGAAATGCCTAAAATGATCAAACATTTAACTCCATAACTGAATTACAATAATAAGAAAGAAGCAACCGAGCACCGAATTAGGATAGGAGTGAGTAGTATGGAGACAGCAAATGAAAGCATGATATCTCTTCAAGAGTCTGTGTTGGACGTACATATTAGTGAAGCTGGTTATGTGGCAGGGCAGTCTACGATCCGAAACATCCATATTCATGTGTCACCTGGTGAGCTGGTGGGTATCATCGGCCCGAACGGAGCGGGTAAAAGTACCACGATTAAGACGATGTTAGGTCTACTTGAACATGCCAATTATGAGGTGAGGATTGGGAGAAAGGGGCGTTACGCGTATATTCCGGAACAGCCTGTTTTTTACGAGTATATGACGCTGTGGGAACATCTTGATCTGGCTGCTGCTGCATATGAAATGGAAGAGGATATATTCATTACTAGAGCAGAAGAGCTGCTGGTTCGATTCGGCATGGATCATGTTCGAGATGATCTGCCCGCCAGTTTCTCCAAAGGCATGCGTCAAAAAATGATGCTGATGATCGGATTTCTCTCCTCCCCGGATGTATATATTGTAGACGAGCCTTTCATTGGTTTAGATCCGCGTGCGACGAAGGATTTCCTGAAGCTACTGGATGAGGAACGCTTGCGGGGTGCAGGGGTTCTGATGTCGACACATGTGTTAGATACGGCGGAGCGGATATGTGATCGTTTTATCCTCATCCATGCAGGACACTCGGCTGCAGAAGGAACGCTAGATGAGATTCGGGCTGTAGCAGAGCTGCCAGAAGCATCGTTATTTGACTGTTTTGACATACTGACTTCCTGATACCAAGGATGGAGAGGAGCTGATAGAGGTGGATGGAGCAGCCAAATCTAGGCGGTATACACCTTTAAGATTATATCGACGTAGGCACAAAGAGCATCTCAGAGAACAATGGAAGAACCTAAAGCTTGTGATAGATTGGACTGTTTGGCTATACCTGCTGATTCCGGGTTTACTCTATCTGATTGGATGGTATGTCAGTCTGTGGAGCAAACCGTTGCCGCTCTGGGCTTCTAATACACCCCTGACATTATTAACACTGATCATCGAAATCGTGATGTTGACGGGTGGTGTGCTTCTTTTTGTGGAAGAGGCCGATGTATTATTTCTGAAATCGCAGAAGCGTTGGATGCAAACCCTAATGCGTCAGGGGATGTACCGAGCGTGTACACTCCATATAGGCAAAATGTTGATCGTTACTGCTCTAACCGCACCGTTATGGTACCGGGTATATGGCATGTCCATTTCTGAGATCCTGCTTCTATGCATCTGGTTCGGTACAGTTGCTTCGTTTCAAGCCATTGCATTACATATGATCAAAGTTCGTTATAACGGATGGCGACGCGGGATACGGATCATTCCTCTAGCGGTAGCAATGGGTATCATTTTTATCACAGTCACCTCATCTATTTACGCACAGATTAGTGCTCTATTCATCGCGTTGGGATGTACAATCTTTCTGATCATTCTGCTCGGTCGTATCCGACTACAGCTGCAAGGAACGTTTGAAGGGGATGTGCGTGAAGACTTACGAGCGAAGGTGAAATTAACAGCTATCTTAATCAGCCAGGCGGTAAATAAACCGAAGGCTCCGCGTACCAAAACGATGATATTTCGTAAACCGCGCAAACTATTGCGAAGTCGTACCATTGCCAACCGTACTGCCGAAACGGCATACAAAGCCTTTTTTCGCGAATCATCGACATTAAAATTGTACTTTCAGATGGGCAGTCTATCGATTGCCGCAGTTGCTCTGCCTCCTTTTCCCGTGAATGTCATCGTGTGTGGGTTGTTGATTATTATGCTGACAGTCATGTTTTATCGTTCATGGGATCACTTTGCTACTTCGGATTATGTACAACTGGTCTCATATGATTCAGATGCATTGCATCGGGCAGGGTTGATGATGGTACGGATGCTCTTTGTGCCGATTGGCATTCTGATGGGTGTAGCGCTTGGGTTAACCTGGCTCGGCTGGATGGCAAGTATACTTACCGCGGTGGGTGTTGTGGCAAGTGGGCTATTCGTTTTATCTGTGGCAGGGTGGATACGACTGACTCGCAGTAACTAAGTCATCTCTTCCTTACAAGAACCGCATATCAGGCTGAATATCTGACCATGCTATAGGAGATATATCTCATTAGTGGAAGATAAGACAAGCCCAAACGTAAGGAGGAAAAAGATGATGATGAGTGATGGTGAAATTCAAGTACAGTTTGCAGACCCCAATGCGTTGCTTGCCGCACAAGCAACACTGAATGAGCTTGGTTATAAGCCTTATCAGTCTGGGCCACTCGAACTGTACATTCCTACGGATCGTCAAGATCCTCAGTCGGCTGTAGAGATTGTACAATCTCATGGGGGAAGCGCCGTATTTGCTTCTGCAGCAGATGCTGCTAACGCATTTCAGGAATTCTCCATTCCAGCACATATGGTGAATGAGGATTGGAGTGAAGGGTACGCAACTGGATTACAGGAGAGTCCTTCTGGACAGACTCAGCATAACCGAGATAACGATCCTACATTTGATGATTCAGTAGATGGTTTCTCAGGCAGTGTGAAGGCGTAAAACGGTTCTTTGATGGTTATCAAAACTTCAATGTATTCCAAAAGAAACTAGAAATATGAAGTCACAGGTAACAGTCTTCCGACAAACGATTAGAAGCTAAAAAAGACCTCCAAATCACCTATTGGGATTTCGAGGTCTTTAGGTTGTTTATTTTTACGTGTAGCTCATTCGTGCAATTGATTAGATAGATCCCTCAAGTTTAGCTTATCGTCATCCTCAAATCACTGTTAACTAGTTATACACGAGCGTGTTTGTATTCAGCCGCATGCATACCAGCCGTGTAGCCTGTAGAGAAGGCAGCCGTGATATTATAACCGCCGGTGTAACCATGAATGTCCAGAACCTCACCGCAAAAGAATAGTCCAGGCAGTAGCTTGGATTCCATCGTTTTAGGGTATATCTCCTTTAAGTGGACTCCGCCGCCCGTCACAAAGGCCTCTTTGAGCGAGCGAGTTCCGTCTACACGGAAGGTAAAAGATTTCATTAGACCGCATAGTGTACTAAGTGTACCTTTAGGAAAATGGTGATAGGTAAGGTCGTCGCTGATCTCAGCACGTCTCATCAGTAAAGGGATCATGCGTTCAGGAACCCATGTTTTCAAGATGTTTTTGACGGCTTTGCGGGATTCTTGTTCCAGTACCTGCTGAACCTTATTTTCCAAAGCACCAGGAGATAGATCTGGGAATAGATCAATGCTCATCATGACTTGCGGATTCCCCGATTTCATCTGAACTTTACGAATGAACTGACTGCAACGTAGCGCAATAGGGCCGGATACACCAAAATGGGTGAAAATCATATCCCCTCGATGGGAAATGACAGACTTCCCTTTGGCATCGAGAACGGAAAGTCCTACGTCTCGTAGTGATAATCCCTGTAACTCTTTGGATTGAATCCAACTCTCACCAGAGACGATGGGCACTTCTGTTGGATATAGCTCGGTGATCGTATGCCCAGCAGATTCAGCCCATGGATAACCATCACCGGTTGATCCAGTTTGAGGTACAGACTTACCTCCAGTGGCGATAACGACCGAGCGTCCAGGCACAGTCTCCCCAGAAGCTAGCTTTACACCCTGAACTTGTTGACCATTATGAATAAGCTCTTTCACGGGTTCTTTGGTGCGAATTTTTACACCGAGGGAGACGATTTTACCTACTAATGCATCAACAACCGTTTTGGCTTTGTCTGTCACAGGAAACATTCTCCCATTATCCTCTTCTTTGAGGGCAATTCCTAGATTCTCGAAAAAACGCATAATGCCCTGATTGTCCAAATTTTGAAAAGAACTATATAAAAAGCGCCCATTGCCGGGGATATGCCGGATCAATTCATCTGTTTCCTTCGCATTGGTCACATTACAGCGACCCCCACCAGAGATACCCAGCTTGCGCCCCAGTTGGTCGCCTTTATCCAGCAGAAGCACAGAAGCTCCATGCTCAGCAGCGGCAACGGAGGCCATAAGACCAGCAGACCCGCCACCGATTACGATTACATCATACATACAATAATTACCTTCTTTTTATATTGATTTTGTAAAATCCATTTGCCATCTATCTACAGTGGAATTGCATATAGCCAGATATAGATTTAGATGACCTAGTTTATCTATATCTTGTGCCTAGAATGTTAAACATCGAATCATGCAGGATTATGCCTAAATGGTTCAGTTTTTTGACCATTCATAGTGTATTTCAAGTTCTATTATGCAGTTTTAAGGGATATATTGTAATATACTGTCGCCTATGTTTTAATCAGAAATAATGAGGGAATGTACAGGCGAGGAGGGAGATGGCATAGTGGTTGCTTTGAAAGACATTCTTTTACAAATGCTGCTGGCAGGTGCAGCAGTATTCCTAATTCCCTTATTTTATCTTGGGATCATCAAGCAAACGATGGCCAAGCTCGAACGTACCGGAATGATGCAGATCGGTCTTGCAATTACCAGCGCGTTAAGCATGCTGCTCTGTTTGCTCTTTGCTCTACATGCCAATATTGGAAATATTCCAATCTCCTTAAGTATTGTACCTCTTACACTTGCCATATTATACTGCAAACCCGCAATTGGCTTGACGTTATCCATTCTTCATTTATTATACTACTGCCTCTTTGCGCATTCCTATAATCTGTACGGATTTCTAGTTCAAACAGGTATTCTTCTCTATCCTATTGTATGGTTGTCAGCAGGACGATTCAAGCATTATACACGTACTCGCAAAATGACGATGGTCATCTCCATAACTGCAACAGGGCTAGTTGTAGCCAGTGTACTGTGCATTCTGCTGATGGACAGCAATCCTTCGTTAACCCTTTTTCCAAGTATATTGATTACACTAGGTTATACGCTAGGCGCCATTATGGTAGCAGCCTGCAGCGTCCTTTGGATTGAACATATGAAGCATTACCGTGGTCTCGAGCATCACTTATCAGAAGTCCATCATCAGTACATATCGGAAACGGAACAACTTCATCAGATTCTCAACGCTGTGCCCTTATCCATTGCTACTGTAGATAAACAAGGAAATGTGAAATTCGTCAACGATACGATGGAACAGACCGCAAAGGAACAGCTCCCGTGTACAACAACGCCAGATTTAATCGGCCACCCAGCCAGTCAATTTGTAGAACAAGCTCAGGCTGACAAAATGGAAAGAAGTATTCACAAAGCCCTTGTTCATGGTGAAGTCGATGGATTAACCGTACGTTACGGTTCCCATGTATTTCAATCAAGAACGGTACCCATCTATGCATTCTCGACCGACCAGTCTAGAGAGGTCACTGGAGCAATGTTAATTATTCAGGATATTACTGAACTAGAGATGCTACGAAGTGAGCTCGACAATGTAGACCGTTTGAGTTTAGTGGGGCAGATGGCGGCGAGCATTACGCACGAAGTTCGAAATCCGATGGCAGTTGTACGTGGCTTCCTTCAATTAATGCAGGAGAAGAGTCCCGATACGCTGGATCACTATTATCGCATTGTGCTGGAGGAGCTGGACCGGGCGAACAGCATTATTAATGACTTTCTGTCGCTTGCTCAAGATCGCATTGCCGAGAAAGAGGAATATCAGCTCCATGATATTATCCATGAACTCAGTCCATTATTGTGGGCAGATGCGAACCTGAGAGGTCAGAGCATCGAGCTTATGTTAGCGCATAATGTACCGAAGTTACATTTGAATTCCAAAGAAATTAAGCAGGTTGTGCTTAATCTGGCTCGCAATGGGATGGAAGCGATGTGTGAGAAGGGGGTATTAACCCTAGAAACCCGTGTTGTGGATGATAAAGTAGAGCTCTGTGTACGGGATACGGGCTTAGGCATACCACAAGCAGCTCAGGAAAAGCTATTTGAACCGTTCTACACGACAAAAGCAAAAGGCACGGGGTTAGGGTTATCGATGTGTCTGAGTATTGTTGAACGGCATAACGGAACAATTACTGTTGAATCGGAAGAAGGCAAAGGAACGACCTTCAAAGTCGCCTTTGAGCAATAAGATTTCAGCATATTTTGCCAAGAGGAAAGACATACTACAGATGGAGCAAGCCTTCCCGCAGGTCGTGTCTGAACCTTGCTTTCATTGCTTAGCGATGTATAATAGGAATAGCACATCATGGAAACCGTTTTTGTATTGACGGGGAACATGTGAATGTGATTCTATGGTCTTTAATTTTCTCGACAATAATAGAATAATCATTTTTAAGGAGTGAAACGAATGTCTATGTCATTTGATCAATACATGAAAGATATGGTTCAACCGATGCGGGATGAACTGACTCGCCTGGGTATTCAAGAACTGCGTACACCTGAGGAAGTCGAAGCAAGTCTGCCAGATGCCAAAGGTACAGCGCTGGTCGTAATCAACTCGGTATGTGGATGTGCTGCAGGTCAGTGCCGTCCAGGAGTTGCTCAAGCATTGCAAAATGATCTTACACCAGATCACTTGTATACCGTTTTTGCTGGACAAGATAAAGAAGCTACAGCTAAAGCTCGTGAGTTCTTTGCACCTTATCCGCCGTCTTCTCCATCCATCGCACTGATGAAAGACGGAGAACTCGTTCACTTCATCGAGCGTCACCAAGTGGAAGATCGTTCCGCGGAGGAAATTGCTGCTGAGCTTACCAGCGTGTTTGATCGTTACTGCCGTTAATCAGCTCATAAAGCGCCCCGCCCTTCGGATGACCGATGCCGGGGCGTTTCATTTTGAGTAGATAAGGTTATTGAACCATTCGAACCTTTCAAGTGGAACATCAAATTTCATTCTTTAGAAACGGGGTGTGATGAACGATGAGTTTGCAACAACAGATCATCGCTGAATTGAAGGTTAAACCAAGTATTAATCTGGAAGAGGAAGTACGCACACGTGTGGATTTCCTGAAAACGTATGTGAAAAATTCCGGCACCAAAGGATTGTTAATTGCAATTAGTGGCGGTATCGATAGTGCTGTAGCGGCAGCGCTTTGCAAAAAAGCAACGGACGAGCTGACAGCGGAGAATAATCAAGAGTACAAAACACTCGGCGTATTCCAGCCTTATGGTGAACAACAGGACATCGCTGACAGCTATGCGGTAGCCAAAGCGTTTGACCTGAAACATGTGGTGGAAACCAATATCGAGGATGCGGTTAATGAGATCGCACTTGAGGTAGAGCAAGGCTTCAAATCCATGGGCAGCCCACGTCATATGACGCACCAAGGCAAAGGCAACGTAAAAGCAAGAACACGTATGGTCATGCAATATGCGCTTGCTTTTGAAGAGAGTTTACTTGTAGTGGGTACAGACCATGCTTCGGAAGCGATCACAGGCTTCTATACCAAATGGGGCGATGGCGCGGTAGATATTACACCACTTAGCACCTTGAACAAACGCCAAGTACGTCAACTCGCTGCGCATCTGGGTGTTCCACAAGAGATTCTGGACAAGGCACCATCCGCAGGACTGTGGGAAGGCCAGACCGATGAGACGGAGCTGGGCATCTCTTATGAAGCGAACAGTGATTACCTGGAAGGCAAGCAGATTGATCCTGCTGCACAGGAGAAGCTTGAGGCGTTCTATACACGCACACATCACAAACGTAATGCCATCCCTGGCATCTAATAGAAGTGTAAGTTCATCAAGTTTAAAGATTAAAGTTTAAGTAACGCTCTAACTATAAGATGTGTTACGTTACTTCATGATGTTAATCATTAAGCTTGTAAATCTACGTCCGAATTAAAGAAGACTCTGTTTCCACCATATGCGTGGCTACAGAGTCTTTTTGTGGTGTTTGCTATTTTATTAAGACATCCAACTGTCATGAAATTCGGTTATTTTGAAAGATTCCATTCATCAATCTGTCGAAGAGTTTCGGATATCGCTTGTTCAAGCTGCGGCGTTGTTTCTTGGAATGGATGTACGGTGTTGAAGGTATGGTTTCCTCCCGGAATCTGCAGCCACGGAATATCCGGACGGGTTTGTACCAGTGTGGATGAGCCATCACGAAGGCGTGCGCTGTCCTCTGATCCTTGAATGAGGGCGACGGGGAGTGTGGATTGCGTCAGACGTTCAATGATGTTATACCTTGACTTGTGTTGATCAAGGTCTTCCAGAATAGACACGTCCAGAGGCATCTGTTGTCCGGTTCTTCCGTTCGTAACGTAGCTACGGCCGTGAGTACGCATTTCTTCTTTTTGCTCAGCAGTGAATAAGTCTAGATTGGTTACGCCGTTCCAGGAGCATACACCTGCGATCTGTTCAGGGTGATCCAACGCGTAGACAAGACTTACACCAGCACCACGGCTGTGTCCAACCAGATATACGGGCAGATTGCCAAGCTCAGGCTGCGTAGAGACATATTCAAGCACGAGGGCAAGATCGCTGAGTTCCTGGCTATAGGTGTTTACGGCGAACTTCTCAAGCTCGGTAAATTGCTGCAAATCTTCCCCTACACCATTATGAGAGAAGTTAAAGGTCAGCACATGATAGTTTTCACTCAATTGAGAAGCAGCATAAGGGAACATACCCCAGTCTTTGAAGCCTTTATATCCATGGACGACGATGAGGATACCTTGAGCCGATTGACGGGCAAGAAATGTATTCCCACGAATAACGGAATTATCGCCCGTGGGTAGTTCAAACGCTGTAGACATGTAGCATTCCTCCTACGTATATTTCGTGACTTATCCTACACTGAACCATTCATTCGCCTAACGATGTGGAACTAAATGGAACGCGAACGCATTTGTTCTCCAAATGCTCGTTGGTAAGTATTTTAACATACGGAATATATTCGGATATACTCGCATCTAGGTTCTCCTCCTGCTACAATAGAATACGTGTTCGGATGTACCTTGCCTTATTGAGTTAATCTCTGGATGGAGAGAGATAGAATGGGGTTTCTGTTCATGTAGTTTAATTAGAGTAACGAAGCGAAGTGAATATTAGGGCAACCTTTTATTGTATAAAAGATTAAGCGGGTGAATCTTGATGATCGTCGGAATCGGAAATGATGTGCTGGAAATTGCACGTATGCATAAGCTAATGTCTGGGCGACATGCCGAGTCATTCATGGATAGAATTCTGACCCCGGCTGAACGGGAAATTGCAAACCGGCGGGGGAAACGATTGATTGAATTTGTGTCAGGACGATTCGCTGCCAAAGAGGCAATATCCAAAGCATTTGGCTGTGGTATTGGCGGTACGATGGGCTTTACTGACATTGAAGTATTGCCTGATGGCAAAGGAAAACCGGTAGCAACTTTATCTGCTCAGGCTTGGGAGCATCTTGGTCTGCCTGCAGAGGATCGATATATGATTCATCTGAGCATCACGCATCAGACAGAGCTCGCTGCGGCATTTGCTGTGGTTGAGCGCATGGATTAAGAGAAGTAGTGTGAGAAGAGTAGTTAGGGAATCAGGAGAGGACGGGAACATGGGTTTAATTGAACAAAAGCAACATTTCAGTGTAAATCTGCTGGACTGGTATATGATTAATAGACGGGATTTACCGTGGCGTCGCCACAACAATCCTTATTTTACGTGGGTATCCGAGATTATGCTTCAACAGACACGGGTGGATACCGTGATTCCATATTTTAACCGATTTATTGGCAATTTTCCGACGGTACAAGCCTTGGCTGAAGCACCCGAAGAAGATGTCCTTAAGAACTGGGAGGGTCTGGGCTATTATTCTCGTGCGCGTAACCTACAGGCGGCGGCAAGGCAGGTTATGGAGCTGCACGGGGGAGAGATTCCCCAAGATAAACAGGCTGTGTTTGCGTTAAAAGGGGTTGGCCCCTACACGGCAGGGGCCATTCTTAGCATTGCCTTCAACCAACCGCAGCCTGCGGTGGATGGCAATGTTATGCGGGTACTGTCCCGATATTTCCTCATTGATGAGGATATTATGAAGGGCAGCACCCGTGTCCTTATGGAAGAGCTCGCAGGAGAGCTCATTCCAGAAGGGAGAGCGCGTGATTTCAACCAGGCGCTCATGGAGCTTGGCGCGCTGGTGTGTACACCCAAAGCGCCACATTGCCTAACATGCCCAGTGATGGAGCAATGTTCAGGCCGCATTGCCGGCAGGGAGCTTACGCTGCCGGTCAAAACCAAGGCGAAGCCGCCGCGCCCTGAGCAGCGGCTGGTCGCCATTGTGGAAGGCCGCGGCGCACATCGCGGCCGTGTGCTCGTGCGTCAGCGCCCCGAGAGCGGCCTATTGGCCCGCATGTGGGAGCTGCCGCACGTACTAGCGGAGCCGCCTGCCAAAGCTAGCAAGAAGGCGGCGCCGCTAGCGGATGAGCCGGCGATGGCGCTGCTCGCCGGCAGTCTCTGGGCGGAGGGCTTCGCTGCCCGCCCGGAAGGGCTGGCTACTCATGCGGAGCATGTGTTCAGCCATATTGTTTGGCAACTGCAGGTGTACAAGTGTACCGAGCAGAGCCAGAGCAGTGAGCTTCCGCTGATTGCGGCGGAAGCGAGAGCCGCCTACGATGCACAGGCGGCAACCACGGATGCTGCTACCACAGCGCCTGATGGACAATCAGCATCCGCCTTCTCAACATCAGATCAAGCGGAGCGGAAGCTGACAGATGATGCAGACGTACTAGGAGATGCCCCTCAGATCCATATTGGTAAAGGCGATCAGCTAACGTATCGCTGGATAGGACCAGAAGATATGGACAAGATGGCATTCCCGAATATCTTCTTGAAGCTGCTCAGCAGTTATTTTGCTGGCATATATGATGATATTAACGAGTAATGAAGAGTAAATGGGGCTACACCTTACTTTTTGACGTAATAGATAAAGTGCAGTGCACATCCAAGCGGACGGAAACATTCATGTGCCCGGGAGAAGGGATTTTTCATACATGGATGGTGGAAGAGGCGGTCAGGTATGTACCGGAAGAATAACAATGGCTTATTCCATATTCAAGGTTATCTGTCCGTTTGGATTGTGTAAGAGTTTAGTCGAGCAGGCGTGATACCGAATTACTACCTAATGTACTACGGAATGTACTATGGTATGCACTTCCGAGAGAACTCTCAAAAGTATGAACAAAAGAACTACCAGGAGTACTACCAGAAGTACTACCAATAGTGGCTAACGAATCCGAAAGAGCTTATTATGGCGATAAACCTAAAATATAAGTTTTAACGAATCTGAATGATGCTATTTAAGCTGAAACGGTTAAAAAGGGCGAAGCCAAGTCCATATTTGGAATAATAGCGTGATTAGGGTTCCTTAGATTTTCTATGGTATGAAATATAGAGAGATAGCGTGTCCTCAGTTCGTTAGATTAAACACTGTTAGATAGAGCACTAGAGAATAATCTGTGACCCGCGCGCAGTTTGTGTCATGATGCAGGGGACAAAGCTATCGGGAAGCCTTCGTAGAGGATTAATACACGGGTTTCGCACCTTAGTTAATCACATGAAAGCTATTATATAGAATTTCAGCCAGCGAAGTTGTTAACCTTCGGCATGTTGACGAGCATCATCATCCGGTTAGATGATCTCGCTACCGCCAGAGATGAGCAACATACCTGTGCTTCTCCTAAACCATGACCACCCGTGCAGCGGGTGGTTTTTCGTTTCCTTTCATTTTCTTACGTTTCAGGTATTCAACTGGCTAAGCCCTAATAAAAAAGAGCCTGGCTCGGTCACAAGACCAAGTCAGGCTCTTCTTCTATGGATGAAACAAATTTAGTGAAACAAACTTATTTCGCAGCAGCGTAACGTTTGTTTACTTCATCCCAGTTGATTACATTCCAGAAAGCGCCAATGTAGTCAGGGCGTTTGTTTTGGTATTTCAGGTAGTAAGCGTGCTCCCATACGTCCAGACCCAATACTGGAGTCAGACCTTCGAAGAGTGGGCTGTCTTGGTTAGGCGTGCTAGTGATGGACAATTTGCCATCTTTGCCTACAACGAGCCAAGCCCAACCGGAACCGAAACGAGTTGTAGCTGCTTTAGCAAAATCTTCTTTGAATTTGTCAAAGCCACCCAGTTCGCTGTCGATTGCAGCTGCGATGTCGCCAGTTGGAGCGCCGCCGCCGTTAGGTCCAATGATTTCCCAGAACAAGCTATGGTTAGCATGTCCGCCACCATTGTTGCGAACCGCTGTGCGGATGCTTTCAGGTACGCTATCCAGGTTAGCAATCAGATCTTCCAAGCTTTTTTCTTGCAGTTCAGGAGCGCTTTCCAGAGCTGCGTTCAAGTTAGTTACGTAAGTATTGTGATGGCGATCGTGGTGGATTTCCATCGTTTGTGCATCGATATGTGGTTCCAGTGCGTCGTTAGCGTAAGGAAGTGCCGGTAGTTGAAAAGCCATAGTGAAAAACCTCCTGATATTTTATGATTTTTGGTAATTCAGCATTTTGCATCGTTCGATTCGAATCCTTCCAGTGCATGACATGGAATAAGAAACGTGCCTACCCATATCTTGCAGAAGTGGCTCGTCCGAAATAAATGCAAATTGCTCAGGTACATATGTATTAATACCCTTGCCACTAATATTAAACCGCATTCGGGCTAATTAAGCAACATTTTTGTTTATTAAGTCCCCTGAGTCGTTGATCTATTAATGGGTCAGAGATAACAAACATATTTTACCCTTTTTGAATATATTTATGTGAAAATTCCTTAGAATTAAAAGAAAATTGATTAGATTATGATGAAAACGGTTACAATTAAGCGCTTTCAAAAGAAAATGCGTGTTTTATGGCGTAAAGTATGGTTTAATTGACGGAGAAGAGGTATTTTCTCGTTTTTTGTCATTATACGAACTTTGGGTTTTTGGTAAAAAGGGTAACCCTTTTATGTAAAAACCTCATCAAGCTAACGAAAAGGGAGATTTAAGACATGCACGTTCGTTCCTTTCAGTTGAGTGATGCAAGCCAAATGACGGAGCTTCTCCAGGTTGCGCTATCGGAAGAGTGTTATGAGAACACGATGGGCCCGTTTGCCCGTCAATTGTCATGGGATTCTGACCTGATCATGGTTGCAGAAGAAGAGGGAGACCTCGTCGGAGCCTTGATCGGTACGATTGATCAAAACCAGGGATGTATCTACCGTATTGCGGTTCATCCGGACTATCGTCGCCGCGGAGTCGGCAAAAAACTTGTCGAAGCTATGGAACAGCGGTTCCAGCAGCGTAAAGTCAGCCAAATATGGGTTGCGGGAGATGAGCACAACAAAGTAGCCATGCCTCTTTACGAAGCAATGGGTTACGGTGCAAATCAGATTTTGAGCGCTTTCCAGAAACTGAGTATTTTGTCCAAAGCGTAACGGATGTTTGACGTAAAGTTCGTATCTAAGGCCCAGTAATAGTTGTGCTTTCTAATCAACGCGGACTTTTATGAACAACCTCTGAAACTAAAGAAAAAAAGAAGATCATCATTTCATATTAGGCATATCCGACAGCGTAACCACGCATGAGGATATGCCTTTCTATTTGTATGATATATATCGGCTTGATATTCCTTATCGTTTACGTCATCTGGCATTGGTGAGCATAACCAATTGTTTCACTCCTCCAAATGAAGTAGACTTAAAGAGGATGTGTAGAAAGATTGCTTTTGGGATACGAAGCTTTTAGAACATATATTGTCGAAGGAAAACGATTATTCTTAATAAAACGAGGTGTCCTTTTGAATCCCAACAACCCTTCCACGAAGCATGTGTCTTACGAAGATCGAACCGAATTGGCTACAGCGAATTCATCCAGTACATCCTGGGCAGCTGAGCTATGGGACTGGGCCAAAACAATCATTATCGCTTTTGTCGTTATGATGTTGTTGAATCTATTTGTGTTTAACCTATCGATGGTCAAAGGGCAGTCCATGCAGCCTACGCTGGTCGAGCATGACCGATTGTTTGTGAATAAGATTGTATATGATTTTGGTTCACCTTCTCGCTTTGATGTAATTGTCCTGCGTGACCCAAGTGAGGGTCAGGAAAAGAAAGATTCTCTCGTGAAACGGATCGTTGGGCTTCCCGGAGATACGGTTGAAGTGCGTGAACACCACCTGTATGTGAATGGTGAGCGGCAGACCGAGACGTATACGGATATCGAGGTACAAGATCCCGATTTTGGGCCGATTACGCTGGAGGCGGATCATTATTTTGTCATGGGAGATAACCGACATGAGGGTAAAAGTAAAGATAGCCGTGTATTCGGAAGCATCACTTCTGGCGAGATTGTAGGTAAGGCTGAATTCATCTTCTGGCCATTTTCCGAAATGAAGAAGCTGTAAAATGTTGTTGTAACAACAACTTCACTCGACGTTTTGCGTTTAACTATAATAAAGCTCGGGGCGAGTATGCCTGAGTTGCATATGCATATAGACGCCTGTCCTCCTTGAATGAGGCGGGCGTTCAATCGTTAAGGGAATAAGAGCAGGGAATAGAAAAGAGGGAGAGAATCATGACAAGCGTACAGACCGGGGCGGCACAGGCAGGTTCCGTATGGGAACAGTTAAAACAAGAGATTAAGGCGGCTGCCCCCGGGCTGGGCATTGATGATATTGGATTTGCTTCTGCAGAGCCGTTTGTATCACTTAAGTCGTTGCTAGAGCAGTCTCGGGACAAGGGCTACGCTTCGGGATTCGAAGAGCCGGATATTGAGAAAAGGGTAAGGCCAGCGCTACAGGATGGTGAGCCTGCTTCTCTCATAGCCATTGCCGTGGCTTACCCGTCGAAGATGGTCAACCCACCGAAGTCGGAGCCAGGCGCATATCGTGGAATTTTGGCACGTTCAGCTTGGGGCAGAGATTATCATTATGTGCTGCGTGAAGCGATGGACAAGCTAGTGAATTTCATCCGTGAACGTGTACCAGAAGCTATGATCGAGAGCATGGTCGATACGGGAGCGCTCGTTGATCGGGCGGTATCCCAGCGTGCGGGGATTGGATTCAGCGGCAAAAACTGTGCCATTATATCTTCTAAATTTGGATCGTGGATCTATCTGGGTGAGCTGGTGACCAACATTCCATTTCAGCCGGATACACCCGTTACCGAGGATTGCGGAGAATGTACGAAATGTATTGATGCCTGCCCAACCGGAGCGTTGGTGGGACCAGGACAACTTAATGCACAGCGATGTATTTCTTTTGTAACCCAAACCAAAGGGTTTGTAGATGAAGAGTTTATGTTGAAAATAGGCAACCGGTTATACGGCTGTGATACATGTCAGATTGTCTGTCCGAAGAATCGAGGCAAAAATTGGGATCATCATCCCGACCTTCAGCCTGATCCGGAGATTGTTAAGCCTTTGTTGCTGCCACTCCTAGACATTGGTAACCGTGAATTTAAAGAACGTTTTGGCCAAAGCTCTGCCGCATGGCGGGGAAAGAAACCAATTCAACGTAATGCAGTGATTGCCTTAGGTAATTTCAAGGATAAAAGTGCTGTACCAAAACTCACGGAAGTATTGAAGCGAGACCCGCGTCCTGAACTGCGGGGAACCGCAGCTTGGGCGCTGAGCAGAATTGGAGGAGAAGACGCAATGAGAGTAATTGGGGAAGCTGCCGCTAACGAACAAGATGGGAACGTGCTAAGCATGCTGCAGAAGGCCAAGGAACGACTGAGTTCGTCCGAGACCTTACCCGATCAACCACAGGCTGGGCAAGCAAGAGAGAAGCAGCCGGTGGAACAATCAGTGAAACAACCAGTGGAACAACAACAGTTTGAGGCACTACACGAGTTACAGAAGAGTTTGCAATCGGAAATGGCATCTGATCAGGGGGGTGAGCTACCTCTGCAGCCGGCTAAACCGGAAGCAGCAGCTTGGAAACCTTTAGCAGTCACAGGGCTGCAGGGTACACCTGTGTATTATGATGAACTGCTGACACCAATAGGAACATTGACGCTATGTGCCACAGACGAAGGGTTATGCCACGTTGATTTTGGAACATTTCATGTGCGCGAGGCACATCTGCAACAATGGGCTCGAACTTGGATCGGTGAATATCGTTATGAGAAGAATGAAGAAAAGCTGAGTGAGGCTGCCAAGCAGGTTCAGCAGTATTTTGCCGGAGAACGAAAAAACTTCGAATTAAAGCTAAATTTGCATGGAACACCGTTTCAGCTACAAGTATGGCATGTTCTATCCGATATATCTTATGGAGAGACCTCATCACACCAACAGGTTGCGGAAACGATCGGAAGACCGAAGGCGGTTCGTGCAGTTTCGGATGCTATCAGTAAAAATCCGATGCCGATCATTATTCCCTGTCACCGCAACAGTGACAAAGACGGTACCCTGTTGGGTTATGTAGGCGGTCTGCAAACCAAGGAGCAATTGCTCACATTGGAGCAGCAATCGTAAGAGCGGGGGACGTGCATGAAGTATGTAAACGTGGAGAGTGTGGAGGCGGGGGAGCTTCTGGGGAAGACCGTATATTCAGCTAACGGAACTGTTTTGCTGTCTGCCGGCGTCCAGCTTACCGTATTTATGGTTAATACGCTCAAGCGTATTGGCGTAACCATGCTGTACATCCAGGATGAAGCGTTTAAAGATGTGGAGACAGAAGACATTCTGGATGAAGCCACGAAAAGAGCAGTGATTAATGAAATGAGCGTTACGCTAGAAGCGGTTCGTTCCGGAAAGGACTGGAGTCCGAAGAAGGTAGCGCTTAGCATTGATAAACTGTTGAACGATGTATTGAACGGGCGTGAGTTGCTTGTTCAACTTACGGATATTCGCACGAAGGACAATGCACAGTATGTTCATGCGATGAATGTATGCTTGTTGTCGTCAGTGATCGGATTGAATATGGGACTTAACTACAATCAATTGAAGGATCTCGCTGTAGGCGCACTTTTGCACGATATCGGCAAAGTCGGTGAGCCTCCGGGTGGTGGCTCTGCTGCCAATTCTTCGCTCCATCATACATGGCGGGGATTCGAAGTGATTAAGAACAAGCGGGAGTTCAGCCTGCTCGTCGCTCACACGGCTCTGCAGCATCATGAACATGTCGATGGTACAGGATTACCCAGGGGAATCAAAGGCAGCGACATTCATGTCTTTGCCAAAATTGTTAGCACGGCGAACATCTATGATAATCTGATCAACGGACTGTCTGGAAGTAGCATGTTGCCACACGAAGCTTGTGAAGAGATGATGGCGATGTCAGGCACGAGACTGGATCGGGATATCCTGATTGAGTTTAACAAAAGTGTATCTATATATCCGAATGGGACGGCTGTACGACTTTCAACCAAAGAGTCAGGCGTTATTGTAAGGCAGCATCGCGGACTGCCAGGCCGACCTGTTGTCCGAATTGCTCGGGGGAGCACACGCTACTCACTCGATGTTATTGAAATTGATCTAGCGGAGCATACCACCGTTTTTATTGAAACGGTCATGACGTAGAATTCGGATAACTAATGCAAGCGAAAGCTGGAAAATCCGTTTGCTCCATGCGTGCGGAAATGCTATGATAATTTTCAGGAAATCCGGTCCGTGACACGTGTATGAACAGGCATTAGGATGTTATGTATATGCGCGGATCATCATGCTTTTTAGATTGCATAAAGAGGTGTCTAAGAGATGGAAATTGTAATACCGATTATTACATTGATTGTTGGTCTGGTCGGGGGCTTCTTCATCGGGGTGTTCTACTTGCGTAAACAGCTTGAGAAAATGCAAAGCGATCCAGACGCACTTCAGAAGATGGCGAAGCAAATGGGCTATAACCTGAATGGCAAGCAGATGCAGCGTGCTCAGCAGATGATGAAGAATCAGCAGCCTGGCGGTAAAATGCCTCAGCCGCAACAACATCCTGCGCGTAAAAATTCGGGCCGCCGAAGATAATAGCAGTGTATTTTTACTGCTTTACACCATGTGGTTCGAAAGGAGGCGTTCGGCAGTGGCTGGCGTGAAAGATTATTTGAATTCCAAAGTATCCGACAATCGGGAGAAGATCGAGTACCATGTGGAACAGATCTTGAAATTGATTGGCGAGGATAGTACGCGGGAAGGGTTGCTTGAAACGCCTGCACGCGTAACCCGGATGTATGAAGAGATTTTTGGTGGGTATGAGGTAGATCCACGTGATGTGCTGGGGGTAACCTTTGACGAGAATCATGAAGAGTTAGTTATCGTTAAGGATATCGTCTACTATAGCCAGTGTGAGCACCATATGGCGCCGTTCTTTGGTAAGGTACACATTGGGTATGTGCCAAGCGGCAAGATCGTTGGTCTAAGCAAAATGGCCCGTTTGGTGGAAGCGGTAACGCGTCGCCTCCAGGTTCAAGAACGTATTACATCACAGATCGCTGATATTTTGACAGAGGCAGTTGAGCCTCACGGCGTTATGGTCGTTGTGGAAGGCGAGCACTTGTGCATGTGTTCCCGCGGCGTGAAGAAACCGGGCAGCAAGACGGTAACGTCTGCCGTACGTGGTTCCTTCCGTGAGAATCCAGCACAGCGTGCTGAGTTCCTGTCACTTGTTAAAGATTGAGGCTGAGCTTGGCTTAATAGACAAGCTGCATACTCTCACCTGCGTTCTAACCTGTTGCTTCGCATGTGGACGAACTAGAATGTCTGTATGCGGGGCAGCACAGTGATAGAGCAAGCATCTGAGGTTGTACCATAATAAGCCGTGTTCCCTCAGGAACCCGGCTTATTTATATGAAATTATTTTATAATTGTGGTGGGAGTTATGGTTGGTTCGAGAATGTATAATGACTTGTAGGCTCTCATTCATCTATATATAACGGAGGCTGTCTTCTATGAGTGTACCTTCAACACCAGAGGATCGATTTGGAAAATCAATGGAGCAGAGTTCGTCGGAACATCGTCCTACCAGCCGTCTTCAGATCTGGGAGACACCGCTTATGGGATCAAATAGAAGTGTGCTTGAGGCTTTTGCTTGGGAAGAAGTGATGTGTCGACTTGTAGGACAGGGGCATGAGCCGGTGGCTCATATTTGGCGGCATACGGATGCATTTGTTGCTGGTTTGCGTGATCGCAAACTGCCCCATGCAGTAGAGGCTATGGAACGTATCCGAAATGAGGGGATTTCCGTCTGTGTTCGACCTTCTGGCGGTGCGGCAGTCCCACTCAACCCAGGTGTGGTCAACTTGTCGCTAATCTTGCCTAACCCTAAGCACGCGATCAATATTCATGATGACTTCCGCCATATGGCTGCCTTGATTGCCCGTTCACTGAATCCATGGTCCAATCAGGCTCAGACGGGAGAAGTCGAAGGCGCATTTTGCCCAGGGGACTATGATGTTAGTGTTGGGGGATTGAAATTTTGTGGAATCGCTCAGCGAAGACAGGCTAAGGCTTACATTATTACTGCGTTTGTGATCGTGGAAGGCAAGGGTGATGTGCTTGCTGCAGAAGTACGACGATTCTACGAGCAAGCGGCCAATGGGGTGAAATCAGGCTATCCGGATGTACATTCAGGGACGATGGCGAGTCTCCAAGAGCTAACAGGTGTACCTTCTGCAGCGGCATATACAGCATCCTTGGTGCGGACACTACGTGACCATTATCCTTTGGCAGATACGAGCCGAGTATTGACTGTGAATCGGGACACGGTTGAACAGACGATGCAGCAGATGAAATTACGATATGATTAGATTGATATAGATTATTTAGAATGGAATACACTGACTTGGAATTGGTTAATAGAGATGATATGATGTGATTTCGGAAGGAGAGTGACAGAATGGAAACATTGAGATATACATTTGAGTACGAGGTTGTTTCTTCGGGCGAAAAGTCCGAATTCAGTCAAATGGCTACAAGCAAAGAAGAAGCTGCGGCATTAATTATTGCGCGTATTGCTGATCTGGAATTTACGGGTGAGGAAGACATCAAGCTGGGCGATCTGATCGCGATCAGCAAACAGGTTGGCGACAACTATGTTGCCTGTGAAGGTTGCGCTTCTTAAAGTAATGGAGCTGCAAATAGATAGTTATATCTAGTTATAATCAAATGCAAAAAGATATCTTTCAGTCATTCGGCTGGGGATATCTTTTTTATATCCATATGAGAAGCATTCGACTTAAAGAGGTCTGAAGTGTCAAAAGCTTACCATGCCGACAAGAAAGGTGCGTCATATGATATAACAAAATTCCCTATCTGACAGTCTCGCGTTTCAAAACTCTTTGCTACTCTTCATAGTGGAAAAGCCTTGCGAAAGGCGGGCATTTCCAAGTTATTCGGGTTTTCCAGTCTTTCCATTTTTTAAAACGTGTTCTCTTTGGAGATTTAAGCTGCGAAAGTCGAGTAACTAAGTTTTTAAGATGCCTTTCGTCAAAACAGAGGGGAAGGAACCATCTTCTATTGATGAAAACAATTCACTCTACTTCTCGATAAGATTCCTCAAATGAGGAGCTCGAGATAAAACTTTCCACCTAGATTATTTTACCGTCACGATGGGGCATCTCGAGCTTTAAAAAAATTCTTATTTTAGACCTTTACTCATTAGAATTTCTCAGTCACTTGGCGATATTTACAATTCCACAGATCATAAAATCATCAATCTAAAATCTTCCGCTTCTCGTTTTGGTATTCTTCGTCTGTTAAAAAACCGTGTTCATTTAATCTGGCTAGTTTTTCTAACTTGATTACAGGATCAAGCTCACTTCTTGATGGCTGGGAGTTAAGCATAATCAAAACTTGATGAGGTAATGTGCGTTTCATAACTCTGAATCCTTGTACCGACGCTACGGCAATCCCTTCATCATTAGGCAGGCAGTATCCTCCAGGATTACAAGTACCATTGTCCCTCACTAGAATCTGACCTAATAAACCAACAGCTACCCACTCGGGACGCTTCAAACGGGGAATATATCCTTCTGTTGGGTTCCAATCAGGGTTAACTTTTCTTTGTTTTTCTGCGTAAGCAGGAGAGACGAGATTTCCTTCTTCGTCTAATCTAGCAGGGATAGTCACTTCCTCCTGATAAACTCTTCCCCAATCATCCGTCACATACTTACCTCTCCAATACATTTCCGAACCGTTTCCAAGAACACTTGGTGTAGCACTAGACACACCTAAAATATATAAGTCGTGACTGCTTGCCTTACGTATTTTTTCACTAGAATCATCAAATGTGACAAAGTATCCTACATCTATAGAGGTGCCGTCTACCGATTCAAACATCTCAGCGTAATCTGCACCTCCAGGAACAAAGGCCCCATCGACAAACATATTGCCACTAGAAGCTATCCATTTTGCTCCAATCCCGCGTGTTGTCGGAGACGTACCATTTCCAATAAACCACGAGAAAGCCTCTTCTGACGTTCCGTAACGTCCCATGATATGAGAGCCTGTGTGTGCTGCAAGTGTAATGGTATTAAGCCCTTCGGTATGGGAGGCATCTCCATTCGCTATCGTTGCTTGACCCTCGGCATGAGAGCCACTACCTACCGCTTGTGTTCGAGTAAATCCGGTAATTGGTAATGAAACAGCTTCTCCTTCCGCATGAGAGGCAAAACCGCTAGCAATACTTGCGAATCCCTCTGCGTGAGCAGCTTGGCTGCTAGCAATTGAGGCATTACCTTCCGCATGTGCGAATGAACCATTTGCTTGGGTTACGATGCCTTCAGTATGGGAAGCAATTCCAATGGCACTTGTACCTAATCCCTCGGCGTGAGAACTATCTCCACTTGCAATGTTTGGCGAATCGCCTGTCGATAAACCACCGCCCTCTACATGTGCAGCTCTCCCAGTTGCTGTATTACCTATACCTTCTGCATGTGAGCTATTTCCAGCTGCAGTTGTATTGTTTCCCTCAGCATGGGCATTTGCACCATTAATAGTAGTTTGCGTATTCAAGCCTTCGGTGTGAGAGTTTTCTCCAACGGCTAATGTACCATTTCCCTCAGCATGCGTGAAACTCCCATTTGCCTCTGTCCCAACACCTTCAGCATGAGAACTCGTACCGTTGGTAATAGTAGATGTTCCTTCAGCATGTGAGTTGTCACCATTCGCTGTTGTCAGAGATCCTTCCGCATGAGAACTCGCACCACTTGCAATGGTTGTATTTCCCTCAGCATGGGCATTGACACCCGTAACTGTAGTCTGCGTATTGAAACCTTCGGTGTGAGAGTTTTCTCCAACGGCTAATGTACCATTTCCCTCAGCATGCGTGAAACTCCCATTTGCCTCTGTCCCAACACCTTCAGCATGAGAACTCGTACCGTTGGTAACGGTGGATGATCCTTCTGCATGCGAGTTGTCACCATTCGCTGTTGTCAGAGATCCTTCCGCATGAGAAGAGTCCCCGTTTGCCGTGGTATTTTGTCCTTCCGAGTGAGAGCCGAAATTCCCACTTGCCGTGGTGCTAAACCCCTCGGCATGAGAGAATGCCCCACTTGCTACAGATCCGAGGAACGAAGTCACATCAGACGTTCCACCTTCCGCATGAGAAGCAAAACCACTTGCTAATGTCCCTATCCCCTCCGCATGGCTACTCGCTCCACTTGCTAAGTTAGGTGCAGAATTACCTATAGAGTCTTCAGCACCGCCTTCCGCGTGAGAAGCTCTTCCTGTAGCGCTATTACCAACCCCCTCAACATGAGAAGCTTCTCCGCTTGCATTACTCGATATCCCTTCTGCATGTGCAGCCACATTACTTGCAGTAGTAAGCTGCCCTTCACTATGAGAATTCGTACCATTCGCTGTAGTGGCGTTTCCTTCAGCGTGAGCATATAAACCACTTGCTACAGAGAGATACCCTTCGGCATGTGACGCAATCCCACTTGCTATCGTAGAGGTACCTTCAGCATGCGCGGTATCTGCAGAAGCACTGGTAAGAAATCCTTCTGAATGCGAAGCTGCACCACCTGCAGACGTTGTATTTCCTTCGGCATGTGCGGTATCACCATTGGTAACCGTCTGATAACCTTCCGCGTGGGAAGCAGAACCATTGGCAGTTGTGTTTGATCCTTCCGCCTCCGAGCATGGTCCGACTGCATTTTGGTTACATTCATCCCCCATAATAGTTCACTCCTTGTTAAATCAGTGGAGTTATGAACGAATCGCAATATTTTATATGTCGTTCAAAAACTCTTCAAGTTGTATTAGGATATGCTATAAGGACTTTAATGGTATGGACGACGCAAGAGGTCTTGTTATTTCCTGGAAATATCCATTTTTAAAATTGATTGACTTACATTCGGTAGCGGTTCAAAATTACTGTGACTTAGTCATTCAAGTGCGAACACTAACGGGTGGATTCTGGTTAAGTGAAAGTATAGTACTCCGCTTAGAAGGATGTAATAAAGAAAAACAAAAGGAAAAAGTAGGCCAGATTATCAGTACAGGGTATATTGTTATGAAATGCCTAACGACACGTGTAGGCGATCGTTATAATCGATATTTTGCTAGAATATTGATTTTCTTCCCTAGACGTTGATATGTATACCATCCCTAATTTTCCGCAAATTGAAGCTAAAAGTCGCATTAGATTAAACTGCCGAATTCAGGCTTACTGTTTGGATAGAGCATTGTTTGAGACCAGAAGCAGCGTTAGGTTATAAGTACATATACGAAGGATCGCAGCTTTTTTCTACAGTCAGATGTTTTCAAACGAATTGATTAAAACTGGAGAAAATGAGGGAAAAATGTTAACCAAGTTTGCGCAAGAGACGTTTCTTTAAAGGTAAGATTGATAGATAGAATGAGGAGATAAACATCCATGTGGATAAATAAATTTCAAGGGATTTCAACGGATTGCACATTTAGCAATCCTGCAGCAAAAGAGGAGATGGAGAGAGCCGAAAATTCACTTAACGTAATTCTGCCCCAAGAACTTAAAGAAATTATGTTAGAAACGAATGGGGTAAAGGAAAAATTCGATTTCTTAATTTGGCCATTAGAACGCATTATTAATGAAAATAAGCATTACAGAAATGGATATCTAGAAGAATACTATATGCCGTTTGAAAATTTAGTCTTCTTCGCAGGTACGGGCATTGGTCATTTATTTGCTTTCCCAGTAGCACAAGATGGAATATGTAGAGAAGATGTCTTTGTTTGGAATGATATAAATGACAGTCGAATCTGGGTTGCCCCTTCAGTCACGACGTACGCGGAGTGGTGGTTAAATGGACTCATTGAGATTTAACGAAAACTAACACATGAATGAACAATCGTATCAACGTTTAGTTTATTAAGAGAGTGCAGAAACGAACCTTACTTTTTCACTTTTAGGCTTGTTCTACTTCATTCTCGTAGGATTCTTGTAATTTCAATCATCCATTTATATCCATTTTTATTCTATTTATGATATAATGGATAGATAAGATAAACAGACATGCATCTCATGAGATGCATAGCACGAAGGTCAAATAAAAAGGTGGAATTTCCATGCCGAAAGATAGTAAAGGCCGGATGGAGAGGGTCATCCGTATAGCTGAAGCAAGTTTAAATATTGAAGGACAGGAGCTCCAAGCCGGGGCTAAGAAGCTTATTGAACTCAAACTGTCTGGACAAATTAGTAAAAAAGATTTCTTGAGAATGGCAAAAGACTTAGCTAAACAGTAAACATATGTTCAGTCCAATCCAATAAGACCTACAATATATAAAGATAGAAAGGATGTTTCCATTTGAATCGTATGTCCATTTCAGAATTGAATGAAATCTTAGTAAAAGCTACATTATCAGCTAGACAAGAGGCCAAAAATAATGGTGTACCTATTGTGTATGAAGAAAATGAAAAAATGATCAAAGAATATCCAGATGGCAGAAAGACAGAGATCATTTATGATGAACAAGGAAATAAAAAGGAAATTGAATACCATGAGTAAACCCATCATGACTGTTTTTGCTGGCACGAATGGAGCGGGAAAAAGTACCCTAACAAAGAACTTTAACGATCAGTTGGGTCAGATTATTGATCCGGATGCCATTGCTAAAGTGATTAATCCTCAGCATCCGGAATCTGTATCCCCATCAGCTGGGAGGGAAGCTATCAAACGTGTGCGCGAATGTATACAGAGCGGACAGAGCTTCTCTATTGAAACGACACTGGCTGGTAAAAATGCAATACGACAAATGGAACAAGCTAAAGAAGCCGGATTCGAGATAAACTTATACTATGTTGGCCTTAAGAGTGTAGAGTACCATATCGAGCGAGTAGAAATGCGAGTGAAGAATGGTGGACATTATATTACTGAGGAGGATATCCGAAGACGATATGGCCGATCGATTGGTAACCTACCTGAAGCATTGAAATTATCCGTTCGCTCGTTCATTTTTGATAACAGCTCCAAATTCAGATTGATCATGGAAGTAGAGCAGGGCAAAGTTCAAACGATTTCTAAAGACATTCCCCTGTGGTTTACAGGTGTATTCTTAAGGGAGTCAGGTAAAGAACGGACAATTACGCTTATAGACAGAATACAGCCGAAGGCCAAGAGATAGATAAATCAAAAACATCGGATTTAGAGCGATGATATAAAACGATAAAGGTATTTTGGCACACATGAGTTGTAAATTTTTTGGTATCCGGTTAATGAAATGCGAATAAGGTCAATGAGCAACTGTTACAATTGGCCTTGAGACCCACTCAAGAAAATATATTGAAGGAGTGATAGGTACAGATGACTGATGCACATAAGTCATTAAGTGACAGTCAGTTAGAGGAACAAATTAAGAGAAAAGAAGATGAGTTAAGAGTACTCTATCGTGAGAGGTATAAAAGAGCTCAGGGACATTTCAAGAGTCATCAACGCCCTTATGTTAACATAACTGATAAAAGTATACGATCTAGTATCTCAGCATCTGTGGCTAACTATTTTGTTTATCACATAGGAAATGCAGGAAGAGCAGAAACATTAGATTGTTATGCAGCTGCAAGCGAGTATCTTGCAATTCCCAAGTATGGTGATCGTTATGTGGATACCGAAGTAACATTGAACGATATTACCTTACATATGCGAAACTTAAAACAAAAATGGAAAGAGGGTTGGCGGGGGTAATTATATTTACGCTACCCAAGATGACCCCATATAAGCATGGGAATCATGTATGAAAACACGTCAAAGTGATAATACAAAAGCTATGACCATTTTTTCTCTCTTTGACTTGTAAGCCGATACCTAGATCAGGTTATCGGCTTTTTTTATAGCTGAAAAATGAAACAGAAGTGCAAACTACACCGAAAATCATAATCTTTCCATGTAACAAACTTAATCCACTTCTCTTTCAATACAAGAAAAAAAGAGCATACTTTTTGCTAATGTACTAATCCTTCTTTGTCTTTCCTTCCGAGTAAGTATCCGACAAGATACATCAATGCAACTATCCACGTAGCACCAATACAAACGTATATGGCCATAATCGTTATCGTTCGAGTAACTACATAAAAAGCTAGTAAGCCGGTTAGAAACGTTAGTAGGAAATTTTATGTACATTCTTTTCACACCTTTCAGCGGACGTATATAGATCAAAAAGAACTGAGCTTGCGGGGCTTGTTGTGCATGGTAGTTGGGAGATGCCGTAATCGCTCAATTCACAAGCGGTTCAACAATCGTTGCACTTTGATTCTAAGGAATTAGTCTGAGAGGAACCCGTTCGAATAGGTAATTTGCTTGACTAGCTTAACTAAGCATATTTTCATCATTTGAAGCAAAGCTTCCCTTCATTAATAGAAAAAAACTGAATTGAAACGGGTAAAGGAATCATTCAAGGTGCTCAATTACAATGTCTCCATGGAGAAATTGGAAAATAAAACCAAAGAAGCGCTGTGAGGCGCTTCTGTTATATTGTAAATAATTCTGATCAACCTTCCCCAAATCAACTACTTAAACAACTGAGAGACGATCTTCCTGAGTAGATGTACAAACCAGAATACGAACGACTCAACAATATCAAGGGTTTGTTTGGAGATTTAAGCTACGAAAGTTGACATATTTATATATGTTGTCTCTTGCTGATGGAGTCGTTCTTAGAGCGGGAAGACTTCAAGAATCATAAGGGTCTTTAATAAGGCGGCCAGAGTAGCTTTCTTGCCGTCTCGTATCGCTCAGCTACTGCAGGCCAGTAGACGACCTTCCACCAATCTTCGATATATTTTTTGCGTTCATTCTGGTGCTTAAGATAATATGCATGCTCCCACACATCCAGAGGAAGGAGAGGGACAATGTCAGATTGAGATAAGTTCTGATGCTTTTCTGCTTGCAAAATTTCAAGACGGTGTGCCCGTGGACTCCAGACCAGCATAGCCCAGCCACTGCCTTCTACTTTATTGGCCGCTTCTGTGAATTGGTTCTTGAATGCTTCATAACTGCCAAAATCACGTTTGATCTGTTCAGCAAGCATACCGGATGGTTTGCCGCCACCCTGAGGGCTCATGATCGTCCAGAAAATAGTATGCAGGTAATGACCTGCTCCGTTAAAGGCAAGCTCCCGTTCCCAGTGTTTTACGAGTTCAAAATTGTTCTTTTTCCTGGATTCTGCTAATTTTTTCTCAGCGGTATTTAATCCGTCTACATAGGATTGATGGTGCTTATCATGGTGAATACGCATGGTCAGCTCATCGATATGTGGCTCCAATGCGTTGTAGGCATAAGGCAGTGGTGGTAACGTATGTCCGCCAATCGGTACAGGTCGCTCCTGAACAGGAGGTGTTGCAGTTACAGAAGTGCTGGTGCTATCGCTTGGTTGAGTGGAGGCTGAGTGTATTGCAGGAGAGTTTTGGGTCTGAGTAGCAGATGCAGAAGCATTAGAGGTTTCGTTAGCCGATGTAGCCGCAGGCTTCTCTACGCTTTCTCGTTGGGATGATTGAAGGAGACTGTCCAGTGTAAAAGGGGCATCTGTTGTAGCGTCTCTCAAGAGTCCAGGTTGGCAAAGTGTATCTAACACACCAAGGAAATACTCTGATTCCCGGATGAAATGTAGAATGACGGTTTTGGCAGAGGGGACAGCCTGCACAGCAGCACTTTGTTCCAATAAAATATAGAGTTGCCGGATAAACTCTCTGGATTGTGTGATGCTCGCAGACACGAGCTGTTCTACGCTTCTAAGAATATAGGGGGCGGGAGAGTGAGTCCCAGGTAACACTTGTTTTATAAGCTGGTTAGCTGTGTGTTCAATGTTTGCAAATGCTACCTCCCATTCCTCCAGTAGTTTGACATATTCAGGCTCTAAGTTAGGTACAAGTGTACGAATAACAAGGGTGTGCTCTTTCTCTTGCTCTTTCCAGAAACGAATTTCTTCTAGTATACGCAGAGGTAAGAGCGGCCCATATCCTTTCCATTGCATAACCAAGCATCCTCCCATCAGTGGTATTATTCCGAATCCATTTGAACCTTTTTAACAGCGAATTTAGGCTGAAACAGTCCAGATCTCTTTATCCTCGAACATGTCGTGCATAGCCATCGCATCAATATATTCATAAATGATGTTGTCCTATGTATATAAAAAAAGAGCCCTATAAGGGCTCTTACGTAGTTCGTATTCAGAAGCTATATCTTCAGGACATAAATGTTAATATCTATCCAGATCGTCACTGGTGGTCTTCGTTACATGGCTCAGGAAAGTGGATACACGGCGCAGGTATTCTTTGGGATGCTCACGGAAAATTAACTCATGATGGGCTCCGTCCACGATCCATTCCTCTGAATTTGCATTGGTCTGATTGGCGGCGAGCAACTCCGCGATTGGATAAGGCGCCTTCTCATCTTCCGTACCGTGAATGAAGAAAATCGGGAAAGCATAATCCTCTTTTTTGACCTCTTGATACGGAATTTGCTGTAATCCAGTGCCGTTCAGAACCGGGAACAACAGCTTCATAATCTCAAGTGTAGGTTGGCGTGGAAGATTGATCTGATTATGAATGTTGTGATACAACGTATCTGGTTCAAGTAAGAAGGTACTGTCCAGAATCATCGCATCGACATCCTCGGTGAGAAGGCCTGTCTGTAATGCTGTGCCGGCACCCATGGAGAATCCCCATACGACGAGCTCCTCAGCCCCTCGTTGCTTCGCCGTTTGAATGGCACCCAGCAACTGTTGTGATTCTGCTTTTCCACCTGTAGCGACTGCTTTATTCACCTGAGAGGCGAAACCATAATCGAACATAATGACGTTAAATCCAAGTTGGTGCGCATAATGGGCAAGGTCATACATCGGAACCCAGGTTTCCTCACGGTTGGCACCATAGCCATGACTGAAGATAATCGTTTTGTTCACATCTTTGTCGGCAGGAATATACCAGCCTTGCATCGTTCGGCTTCCATCTGCCGCAGGGAACGTAATGTCTTCATACTTCATATTCCTCGCTTGCATCGGATTAGAGAAGACAGGGGCTACCGTTGGGTTGGATAAAACCCAGGCAATGTAACCGTGTAGTGCAATGAAACAAAAGAGTAGAAAGAATACCACGGAGAGCAGCAACGCTACGATAATATGCTTGAACCGAATTAGCCTTGGCGATAACGAAGTAGGCAGATCGGACACTTTCGTTTGCAGCGGGGCTTCGCTCTGGGATGTCGAATACATGATTGCCCCTCCTTATAAATTCAGATGAAATTGAGGATAACAACGAGAACCATCCAACCCATATACATAGTTCCTAAGTCGCAGGAACGAATGATACAAATGCACAATATATCTTTATCGTATGTTCCTATATAACCAAAGTCAATTGATTGGCAGCATTTGTTACGCAATTGTTATATAGTTCTGAGAGAATCTGGTTAACATTTCCTAAGTGTACAAATCGCGGGAGATTTAGTCTTATAAAAAGGAGAATTTTGCCCCTTTTTAGTTTACAGATGAGATCGTTTCTCATATAATTTATGTAACCAAGTTTCATGTGATGAAACATGAGGAGGCTTAGTGTCATGGAAGACCGCAAGTTGACCGTCAGGGCTGTGGAACGAGCCTTGGATATATTATTGTGCTTCACAACTCGGAGTGATCTGGGGCTTACCGAGATTGCCAGTCAGATTGGTCTGCACAAAAGCACGGTTCACCGGCTGATGGCAACCTTAGAGGAACGTGGATTTGTTATCCGGGATGCAGCTACTGAGAAGTATCGACTTGGTATCCGGATCTGGGAGCTTTCCGCGCACATGTCCCGTAGCGATGATCCTGCCATTCTTCTTCTACCTGCGATGGAGCGTCTGAGAGATCGACTCGGGGAGACGGTTAGCTTGTATTTGCGAGATGGTAGTGAACGGATTCGAATTCAAGCTGTTCAGAGCGATCAAGCTATACGGCGTGTAGCTCCTGTTGGTGTGCGCCTTCCTTTATCCGTAGGTGCGTCCAGTAAGGTGCTGATGGCTTTTGCTACGGAAGAGGATCGTGAGGAGCTGATGAATGGGCCGGAATGGCCTGTCTTTATCGATCCTAAGGTCTATCTAGCGCAGATGAGGGATATTCTGGAGCATGGTTATGCAACGAGTTATGAAGAGCGCGAGCCCGGAGCTGCGGCGGTATCTGTACCGATTATGGATCGCAAAGGCCAAATCGCTGCCGCATTGTCTGTATCAGGGCCTGTCAGCCGTCTATCACAAGAGACGTTACATGAGTATGCACCAGTGCTCAAGGAAGCGGCTGCTCAGATGGGCTTGATGTTATCTTAATGAGGTTATTCAACAATAACGCTCTTATGGACATACATGTCATGATGAATCTGCCGATTCTGGAACATAAAGGTTGTTTTTCGTCCTCGGTTGAGCTATCCTGTTATGGACAGCCCAAGCGGGGCTTGATGAATTGAATAGGACATTGCGGTGTACTTGCCGCAACTTGTTAACGTTACTAGGGGAGTCCGAATTGTCCGGACTGAGACGGAATCGCATGAGATTCTGGACCCTTTGCACCTGATCTGGATCATACCAGCGTAGGGAAGTAATCGGCCAATCAACCACGAACATCAATGGGATGTAACCTATGGCCGAACTCGATTAGAGTTCGGTAATCGGCACATCTATTGGTGATGGACATAGCCGGTTCCCTTGGGAACCGGCTTTTTTATATACAGTGAGCAGAGACAGAGTCTGGCTTTAGGGATACTTTCGATGAGAGAACTGAGGCTGGAATCAGTTATGGAATCTATTCGAATGAGCTCGGTGAATGAATCGTTCTCTGCCGTATGTTGTCTTACTGTATATTGTCTCTCTAGGGAAGGTTGTCATTGCTCCTTGTATGGATCGTCTCCAGGTTAGATGCGCCCGCCATGGAAACGAAGTGATGCAGTCGTGAATACCAATGAGGAGGAGACAAAGACGATGAGTACAGGACAACCGATGATGGGACAAGGGAATACAGAAGCGCAGATGGCAAAAGAAACAGGTGCGGCTGGAGGGGTTAAACCTTTTCCCGGCAGCCGTAAAGTATACATTCAGGGCTCACGTCCGGACATTGCTGTACCTGAGCGTGAAATAGCCCTTCATGACACGAGTACTCCCCAAGGGGTGGAGCATAATGAGCCGCTGCGTGTGTACGATACGAGCGGCCCGATGACCGATCCTGACTTTCACGCAGATATCCGGGCAGGGCTACCCGCATTGCGCACGCGCTGGATTACGGAGCGTGAGGATGTGGAGGCTTATGCAGGACGTACGGTGAAACCGGAAGATAACGGGCTGAAGGCGGGGAGCAGAAGAAGCGGGGCTGAAGCCTACCCAGGTCTGCGTGGCAAGCCGCTGCGTGCTCAGGCTGGGCGATGTGTAACGCAGATGCACTATGCACGCCAGGGCATCATTACGCCAGAGATGGAGTTTGCCGCGATTCGTGAGGGAGTAGAGCCGGAGTTTGTGCGACAAGAGCTGGCCAGTGGCCGAGCGATTCTACCGTCCAACATCAATCATCCTGAAAGTGAGCCCATGTTGATTGGTCGACATTTTCATGTGAAGATCAACGCGAATATCGGGAATTCTGCTGTCTCTTCCTCCATCGAAGCAGAAGTGGAGAAAATGACCTGGGCTGTACGCTGGGGCTCGGATACCGTTATGGATCTCTCTACCGGCAAGGATATCCATACCACGCGGGAATGGATCATTCGTAATTCTCCAGTACCGATCGGTACTGTGCCACTCTATCAGGCGCTGGAGAAGGTCAATGGCGAAGCGGAAGCACTAACATGGGAATTGTACCGAGACACACTCATCGAGCAGGCAGAGCAGGGCGTAGACTATTTCACCATCCATGCAGGTGTCTTACTGCGCTATATCCCGATGACAGTCAAACGCATGACGGGCATTGTGTCCCGGGGTGGATCTATTATGGCAGCATGGTGTCTGGCACATCATCAAGAGAACTTTTTGTATACGCATTTTGAAGAGATCTGTGAAATTATGAAAAGGTATGATGTGGCATTCTCGCTTGGGGATGGATTGCGTCCGGGGAGTATCTATGATGCTAATGACGAAGCTCAGATGGCAGAGCTGGCTACACTGGGCGAGTTAACGCAGATTGCGTGGAAGCATGATGTACAGGTGATGATTGAAGGGCCGGGGCATGTGCCGATGCATAAGATCAAGGAGAATGTGGATCTACAGATGGAAATCTGTAAAGAGGCTCCGTTCTATACGTTGGGACCCCTGACAACTGACATTGCTCCGGGTTATGATCACATTACTTCAGCCATTGGAGCGGCGATGATTGGCTGGTTAGGGACATCCATGCTCTGTTATGTTACACCGAAGGAACATTTGGGGCTGCCTAACAAAGATGATGTACGAGAGGGAGTCATCGCCTACAAAATCGCAGCACATGCCGCTGACCTAGCTAAAGGTCATCCCCGAGCTCAACGCCGAGATGATGCCTTGTCCAAGGCTAGATTCGAATTCCGCTGGCGCGACCAATTCAATCTGTCTCTTGACCCGGAACGTGCACTCTCTTATCATGACGAGACGTTGCCCGCCGAGGGAGCCAAGGAAGCCCACTTCTGCTCGATGTGTGGGCCGAAGTTCTGTAGTATGCGCATCACGCAGGATATTCGCAAATTTGCTGCAGACAAGGGATTGTCCGAGCAGGAGGCGGTTGCCGCAGGGATGCAGGCGAAGGCTGAGGAATATCGGATGCGTTCCTAAGAAAATTCGGAGATGACAGGCTTTCATAGCTTAAGCTTAAGGTTACCAGCATGCAGAAATGCAGAGCAGCCCATACCCACTAGGAACAAGATAAGAATATATAAAAATCGCATTTAATTATTCACCTCTCTCATTAAGTAACATGTGTAAAAGAGAACGATTTTTAAATCGTTCTCTTTTTTGAAATATTATGAAATATTTTATTTACCTTAAATATAAACGAGAAATAGGCATAGACAGCAAACCAATTCCAACATCTATTGCGGTGCCATGCCTACCTTCTTCTCCAAATATGTTGCAAGCAATGCCAAAGGGCTATGGATCGCAATACCGGTCTCTACTGTAACTCGCGCAGCAGCCGGCGCCATGGATAATTGGGCTGCGACTACCGTTTTGCCGGGATGCTGCCCAGCAATAGACTGTAATCCTTCACGTACTGCTGCAAGATAACCTTCCTTGTCACCGCGCATAATCAATTGAAACGTCCCAGGAATGCACACGGCTTCTGGCTGAGGTGCCTCGGTAACAAAGTTCTGCCCTTTCTCATAATCCTGTTGTAAAGCCCGATTTACCCGTGCCATTGTACCTTCAACTGTAGCCGGGTTCGTAAAAGCAAATATGTATTCATTGTCCATACGTTGTATCTCCGCTAGCAGTGGATCATCAATGCCGATGACAGGAATGGTAATATTCTGTGCTTCCTGATCTAGAACTGCAGCAAACAGGGTGCAGGTCACAAGAATGGCATCGGTATGGCAGCGTTCAATCCATTGCAGGGTTTGGGATATTTTGTCCTTCGTTATGGTGTCCGAGAAGTCTACATCATGTTTAAGCCGATCCAGCCCGGGATCAACATAATGTACGAGTTCAACCGCATAGGCAGAGAGAGCTTCTTCGATAAGTGTGATGTTGGAATAGTGAGCGTGAAAACAACTGATGGTAATCATGGTATCTTCCCCCTAATGGCTTCAGCTACCCGTGAGCAGCCTAGGCTTGCCTGAGTGTTTAACCCATTATAGAGGGCGGGCAGGGCACTGTACATACTGAATACGCTCGTACAATGCCAAGCTAACCGTCAACCTGACGGGACTGCCTCGTGCATGAGGACGAAGGCTATCGCTTGTTAGTAGTTCATCATCTGATCTGATTGGTGTGTACTCGACAACAGCGAATAACCGTCATCCCTAGCGTTCTGGAAGGACGGTAAGCTGGTTGTAACCGAATAAGAACAAGAGACGATTAGGTCGTAATATATTAGCGCATAGATGGAGTAGCGTTCTTATTGGCAATCTTTTGTTGCAAAATTTCATGAAAGGATAGACCTTGAGTACTCTCATTCTCCTTTTTTGGAGCATTGGTCGCCGTGTTGCGCGGATATTGGTGGTGATACGGGATCATTTGCTGAATAGGCATGCGGATCATCTTGGTTCCTCCTTTGATGCATTTTCTATGTATTCATGTTTTATACCTATATAGGTACATGTGACTTGTTATGCGAAATGGGCAAATCTATGATGTAATTCCAATTGGATTGTAGTGATTTTACCCGGTATTTGAAAGATGTAAACGTTTTTAGAGAAATTCAGGAATAAAGAACTGTATTTCGAAGGGAACAAATGGGAGGATAGAATCGGTTGTTAAGTGAATAGACCCAATTTTAAATAAGTCAACCATCCCCTGATTAAGACATATTGTCTGGTTGAATAGGTACGGGAATTGCTAAGTAACTTGGTACCTTAGACCGTTGTTTGAAGGGAGTGGGGTTATCAGATTGCGCAAAAAATAAGTCATTGGCGTTGATTTGACTCTAGAAAGTGATCAATCATTGGTTAAAATGATTCGCTAAAAGTACACATAACAAAGAGCCATCGGACTCCTCCGATAGCTCGTTAAATATGGTCCTATAATTTAAGATCAAGCATTGCTATCACATAAAATAACAATCTATTGCATGGATTGAACAGCAATATACACATCTACCTGAACATTCTCAGGGTCGATGCTACGTTCATCATACAGCTCAAAGTCCCCTGTAAATGTACGTTTATGCTGATCCGCCCAAGCCCATACTGCGCCCCATGCTTCCCCTACAACTTCTGCCATAGGTCCTCTTCTGGAGGTGAATACGGCGTACGTAGCCGGTGGCAGATCAACTGAATCCATACCCTCGAGCAAAACTTCATCGAAAGTCACTTCATGACCAACCAGAATGGTGTACTCCCCGGTAATACCGTCTGTATAGTCGCTGTAACAGCCATAGCGAGCTACCTCAGGTGCAGGCAGTTGGTCAGAGGGGAAATACTGATTCCACAAGCCTTGAATGCAGCCTTTGCCACTGATCTCAATTGCATTGGTTGTTCTCGCAGACACACCCGCAAGACGTTTCGCCGGAAGAGTCACATAACGAACAGGCTCAGACAATCCAAGAAGCGCACCGCTCAGACCATACGACTCCGTAGCAATAGTTGAATTAGCGGGATTAGTGAAGCCAGTTGGAACAGAAGAGCCAGATGTATCATTTGAATCGTCCCCTAAGCGTGCCGAGGTTCCTCTCTCTACTGTGCCATTCCATCGTTTCAAATAAGGAAGCTGATTCTGCAGCATAGATCGTGCAGACTCTTCATCCATGCCTTCCCCCTTGAGAATTGCGGTGCACATTTCAATCATACCTTCTAGTGGAATGTTAGGCTGTTCGAACTGCCCGTTCTTATAACAGTAGATACAATACTCTCTTGTAGCATTCCCATCAGCCTCTGTTCCGAACTGTGCTGGAGTTGTTAGTGGCATACCGCAGCTTTGGCATAACGTCGTGTTCATCATAATTCCTCCTCAATAGTTGTAACTGGATATATGGAAAGTATACTGAGGGGAACTGGACAGCAGTCTGTCAGGTTTGAGATGCAGAAGTATAATTTTGTACAATCTGTTCTGCCATTTGTCGTATTGTAACTCGGATATGCTCTGGCTCTAACACCTCGACATCTGCTCCAAAGCCCAAAATGAAGCCGTACAACCAGTTATCTTCTGGAAAGGCGACCTGGCTGATGTAATATCCGTTTCCATCGGGAATGACATTTTCAATGCCAAACCATTCTTCTGCTAGATGGCGGGCGCGAGCGTGAAATCGCAGGGTCAGAGGAGCCTCGTTGTCGGGTGCTAC
Organism: Paenibacillus tundrae; assembly: GCF_030812775.1. Classification (GTDB taxonomy): domain Bacteria; phylum Bacillota; class Bacilli; order Paenibacillales; family Paenibacillaceae; genus Paenibacillus; species Paenibacillus tundrae_A. Next base: position 54,066 of record NZ_JAUSTI010000016.1, on the reverse strand, counting down.
CCATTCTTGCTGCCAGGGTCTACCATGTGGTTGTATAATTCTTCGCTCAAAATGTTCTTGTGCAAGGGTTACATCTCGCATACGGACTAGCTTGAACATGCGGAATTGATTCCGCTCATGACAGAATGCATAGAGGTACCAAGAATGCCGCTTGAGCACCAGCGTGTGGGGTTCAACAGTTCGGATCGTCTGATTCCCTCCAGCACTGCAATAGGTGAAGGTGATGAGCCGTGACTGATCCATCCCCGATTCGATCAACTGAAGCTTGAGCTGCAATGCTTCGGGATGTGTCCAGGTTGAATAATCGACAATGAAGCGGCTCGTATTAGACTGGAAATCTTCATTTTTGGCTTCGGGTACAATACTGCTGAGCTTCTCGACCAAGAGGTCCCGTGCCACGTTGCTATGAGAAGTAGAGATACTACGCAGTGCAGTCACGATGGATGCCAGATCCTGATCTGTTAGCACGTTACGGTCAAGTCGATAACCCTCTGCAAGACCAATTCCGCCGCTAGCACCTTGATACGTGACGACAGGGATGCCGGCTTGACCCAACGTGTCGATATCTCTATAAATGGTACGGATAGACACTTCAAACGTATCCGCTAGATCCTTGGCCTGTACACGACCTCGATTGACCAGCAGCACCACGATGGCTAATAAACGATCCAGTTTCATGAGTGGGTTTCCTTTCGATCGTTGATTATGTTAGATTCAGATAGATTATACTGCCCACTATCACATATAGGAGTGGAATAGGCAATGAAACGTATTACGATATTGATCGCAGATGATGAAGTTGAGATTGCGGATCTGGTTGCTTTGCACCTGCAAAAAGAAGGATATCATATCATCAAAGCATTTGATGGCAAAACGGCAGTTCAAGCCGTTCAGACACAAACGATAGATTTAGCGATTTTGGATATTATGATGCCTGGTATGGACGGATATGAGGTGACCCGTAAGATTCGGGAGCAGCACCATATGCCTATTATTTTTCTGAGCGCGAAGACCTCGGATATGGACAAAATTACGGGACTCGTGATGGGTGCGGACGATTACATGACCAAGCCGTTTAATCCGATGGAGCTGGTTGCCCGTGTGAATTCACAGTTACGTCGTTCGCTTCAATTCAGTCAGGCACCATCTGTCCATCGAACTGTTCTCGAGAAAGGCGGACTTGTGATCGCTCCCGACCAGCATAGTGTTATGCTCTATGGCAAGCCTGTAGAGTTAACACCGAAGGAATTCGATATTCTATATCTGCTTGCTAGCCATCCCAAACAGGTTTTTAGTGCCGAAAGCATTTTTGAACAAGTGTGGGGAGAGGCTTACTATGAGAGCGGTAATACCGTTATGGTTCACATTCGAACCCTGCGCAAGAAGCTTGGTGAAGACGTAGACAAGAACAAGTTTATCAAAACGATCTGGGGTGTGGGGTACACATTTAATGAATAAACGTAGAAGTTTTCGAACAACGATGATTCTGTTGCTTGGTCTAAGCATGCTGGCCTCTGGTGCAATTACCTATGGTGTGTACAAATTAATGCAATACTTCTATTCTGGAGTGCGGGCAGAAGATCAGCTTGCGGAGTATCGACATTTTATGAAGAGCATCGGTGATATTTATTTTTTCTTACTCCTGTTCATTCCACTTGCAATATTGTTCTTCTTCTGGTTTACCAAACCCTATGTTACCTATTTTAAAGACATCTCTGCAGGCATAAGACACTTGGCCAATGGAGATTTTCAGCATCGGGTGCAGATTTCCTCGAAGGACGAATTAGGAACGATTGCCGAGGATATTAATTTGGCAAGTCTCAAGCTCAAGGAAGCGGTAGAGCGGGGTGATTTTGCAGAGAACAGTAAGGATCAGCTAGTGGTGAATCTGGCGCATGATCTGCGAACTCCTTTAACCTCCGTGTTAGGTTACCTAGATCTATTGGTGAAGGATGATCAACTCACAGAGGAGCAGGTTAGGCATTTTACTTCCATTGCATATACCAAGTCTCAGCGTTTAGAGAAACTGATTGATGATTTGTTTGAAATTACAAGAATGAACTACGGCATGTTACCACTAGAGAAAAAGCGACTCAACATTAGCGAATTGCTCCGACAATTGAATGAGGAGTTGTATCCGGTATTTGAAAAGAACCACTTGGTTACTCGATTGAACATGGATCCCGAATTAATCATTTCGGGGGATGGCGAGCTGCTTGCACGTGTATTCGAAAATCTATTAATTAATGCAGCCCGCCACGGTAAGGACGGTCTATACGTAGATATTAACGGGCGTAATGAAGCGGGACAAGTCATCGTTCAGGTGATGAACTATGGTGGACATATTGATCCAGAAGACTTGCCCCATATTTTCGATATGTACTATACGGGCGATCGCTCGCGGACACCTCAGGAGGGTGGAACAGGTCTAGGGCTCTTTATCGCCAAGAATATTGTGGAGCAGCATGATGGAGCCATATCGGCTGAGAGCGATGTTGTACGAACGGTATTTGAGATTCGGCTGCCTGCGCTAGCGTGAGTTGAATCTAAATGAAGTTAAATTTAATCAAACCAAATGAAATGATTATAAGATACACCCTAATTTAAGAAAAACTTTAGAATTGCCCTGCTTTTATTTAACTAGTTTCTTCTATCCTTAATTTTATGAGGAAAAGGAGGAGCGTGGAGATGAAAAAGTGGGGATTTTTGATATGTATCATTGCCGTGGGTTATATTTTTAGCAGGTCAACTGCTTGGTTTCAAGAACCGACCGAACCGATGATCGAGATTCAGTATACGAATGAGATTCATACACAATACGCCCAAACCATTCATGTAGATATGAAAAATGAAGTACATAAAGGTAATCTATTACTCGTTAATTCGGAGTATCCTGTTCATCTAGAGGGTATGAGAACGGATATTGTGAATTTAGCTGAACAGAACGAGTTGGTGCGTGGATATGGCTTGATGGATCAGAAAATAATGTTATCGCGGTACGTAGCCCAAGCGTTTGAGAAGATGGTTGAAGCCGCTGGCCACGATGATGTCCGATATTTTATCATAAGTAGTGGTTATCGGGACTTGGCAGAACAAGCACGATTGTATGAGGAAAAAGGGTTGGATTATGCACTCCCTCCAGGGCACAGTGAACATAATCTAGGTTTGTCCGTAGATGTAGGCTCTACATTAGCCGCTATGAGTGAAGCACCAGAAGGGGCATGGCTGGAGCAGAATGCCTGGAAATATGGTTTTATTTTACGCTATCCGAAGGACAAGGTACATATTACAGGGATTCAATACGAACCCTGGCACTTTCGTTATGTAGGCTTACCACATAGTGCTGTCATGTACCAGCGAAATTTGGCATTGGAGCAATATCTGGAGCTGCTTAAGGACAAGAAGAGCCTGACTGTTGATGTTGAGGGTCAGACCTATCACGTTCATTATTACACTGCTTCCCGAGAACAGGCGGTGCACATCCCTGAGAACCGTTCATATGAGATATCGGGCGATAACATGGACGGCGTCGTCGTGACGGTGAAGGAGTAACATCACCAGTAACATCGCAACATTTGCACACTTGCAACCGTACAATATAAAGGAGGTTCCATCATGAAAACCCAAAAAATATTAATCCAATTCTTATGGATCTCCGCTTTGGTCATCTATCTATATCTGTTAACGAAGCTGATCTTATTCAAAGGTAACCCCGTTGATATTAAATTGGTACTGACTCAACTTAAGTTGCTCATGCAAGAGCCAGACCTTATTCATACACGAATTGTCAACTTAACGCCATTTCAGGAGATCGCAAGAGACTGGCATAGTCTGTCGTTGGGTCGGCCGGGTAGTGCTATTCATCTGTTTGGCAATGTGCTCGCTTTTATTCCACTAGGTATATTTATCCCTGTGCTAATGGGTAACAAGTTGTTGGCGGGGGCAAACGTGTTGGTGTTATCTCTACTGCTCAGTCTGGCCTATGAGGTGACACAGTTATTGACCGGTATGGGTGTATTTGATGTGGATGATCTTATCCTCAATACTGCGGGTGGAATCATTGGGTATGTTCTCTTTGCGTTGGTTCGTGGGGTGAAACGGATGATAGCAGGTGAACCTGCGCGTACTGTGAAAAAACGATATGATGCAAACAAAAGTCACACCTAAGGGGGAGGATATTCATGTTCTATATGGCTCTTCTAATCATTGGCGTAGGTCTTATGTTCATCGTTAGTCCGCGTTATGTAACGCATAGCTCGAATCGTCGTATAATGGATCGCGCGACATCCAAGTGGATTGGGTACTCACTCATTATGATGTCATGCTTGTTTCTTATCATGGGAGTACTGCAAATGTTGGATCAGGCCTCCCATCATATGGATCATTAGTGAGCAGGCATGTTCGTCAACTGAAAAGGGGGAAAGCGATTGTATTCATTAGCTAAACAACTGGCTAGCCGAATGAGAGCTATTATGGAAGTTGAGAATGAGATTGCAGTTTCCAAAAGCAAAGATGCCGATGACAAGGCTATACTGGATCTGGAACAGAAGAGATCTGAGTTAATCAACAGCTCTACACGAGATGAGTTATTCGTAATCAAAACGGTGATGAATGTAGGACGTGGAGAGCGAGGATATCGGTTCTATGCTGGATCGGATGAGATAGAGATTATTAAACTACCGATTGAATTAAACGAGCATGAGTTGATGCAGAAGTATTCCTACTATCTTGTACATAAGACAGAACGTGAACTGGCGAATAGCCTTGAATTTAATACGGTTGTGACGGAAGAACTGAGGGAAGGTATGGAAATCTTAAAACTCTAAGATATCTGAACATGCAGTCTAAGGTATACCAGGAACGCTAAGCTTGAAGGAGGTTTGTTCAATGATAATGAAGATTTCATATTATAGCCCAGAAGGTCACTATTTTCATGTACCTGATCATTGTGCAGAGCGAATCGAAGAGTGGCGAATAGAATTCTCTGATTTTTTGCAGACGTTAGAATATAAGCATCCCTTCACCCAATACATGGAGTCCATTAACTATGATGGCGAATTGGAATATGGTCACTTTGTCCGTTGTTACTGAGGGGATGACTTTGTAGATTGGATTAATGTAGAGAAATTAAACAGTAGAGGGCTGTACCGCATTCCTGAACCACCTGATGATTCGGAGGTTGGCATAAAGATTGATTTTTAATAACATCTATCTTCCGGTTAGGATAAATTAACGCCTCCCATGGCAGACATATCATATGCCAGTAGATATACACTAATAATCCAAAAAAAAGCTCCCCATCATGCCAACCGGCAACGATGGGGAGCTTCTGTTATATCACTTCATAGCACGAATGGTTAATGCAATTAAGCTTTTTTCATCATTTGACGCAGTACCGTTTGCAGGATACCGCCGTTATGGTAGTAATCCACATCAACCATACTGTCCAGACGAGCGATAACAGGGAAATCGAACTGTGTACCGTCTTCACGAGTTACAGTTACTTTCAATTCTTGCCCTGGTTTCACGTCATTGCTCAGGCCAGTAATGTCGTATGTTTCGCGTCCATTCAGACCCAGGCTAGACCAGCCGTGACCTTCTTGGAATTGCAATGGCATAACGCCCATGCCGACGAGGTTACTACGGTGAATCCGCTCGAAACTTTCTGCGATAACGGCTTTGACGCCGAGCAAGAATGTTCCTTTGGCTGCCCAGTCACGGGAGCTTCCTGTACCATACTCTTTACCTGCGATAACGATCAGGTTCTGTCCTTCATCCTGATACTTCATGGAAGCATCGTAGATGGACATTTCCTCGTCTGTTGGCAAGTATTTCGTAATACCACCCTCAGTACCTGGAGCCACTTGGTTACGAATACGGATATTCGCAAACGTACCACGCATCATAACTTCATGGTTACCACGACGTGAGCCGTAGGAGTTGAAGTCTTTGCGCTCTACGCCATGCTCTTTCAGGTACAATCCAGCTGGGCTGGACGGTGCGATATTACCTGCTGGTGAGATGTGATCCGTTGTTACGGAATCCGCAAGCAATGCCATAACACGTGCAGAACGGATATCGGAGATATCGTTCAGCTTGTCACCAAGCTCTTGGAAGAACGGAGGATTTTGAATGTACGTGGAGTTTGGATCCCACTCGTACAATTCACCTTCTGGTACAGGGATGTTGTTCCAACGTTCGTTAGCTGTAAATACGTTCTCGTATTTGTTACGGAACATTTGAGCGTTCAGGGAGCTAGCAATTGCATCCTTGATCTCCTCAGAGCTAGGCCAGAGGTCTTTCAAGAAGACTGGCTCGTTATTCGTATCATAGCCGATTGGATCCACTTCGAAGTCAATATTCACCGTACCCGCGAGAGCGTATGCCACAACGAGTGGTGGGGAAGCCAAGTAGTTAGCTTTAACCTGAGCGTGTACACGGCCTTCGAAGTTACGGTTACCAGACAATACAGCCGCTACGGTCATATCGTTCTCAGCAATAGCTTCGCTTACTTCATCCGGTAGTGGACCGGAGTTACCGATACAAGTCGCACAGCCGTAACCAGCAACGTTGAATCCGAGTTGATCCAAGTACTCGATCAGACCTGCTTTTTCCAGATACTCGGTAACAACCAGAGATCCTGGAGTCAAGCTGCTTTTCACGTATCCTGGCTTAGTCAAGCCACGTTCAACTGCTTTTTTCGCAAGCAAACCTGCACCAACCATAACACTAGGGTTAGATGTGTTCGTGCAGCTTGTGATGGCTGCGATTACGACAGCTCCAGCAGCAAGCTCACTTGTTGAACCATCAGGATGCTTAACAGGTACTTTTTGTTCAAGCTTCTCTTCAGTCAGTCCGTATCCACCTTTATCAACCGGTGTGCGGATGATGCTGTTGAAGCTTTCTTTCATTTGTGTCAGCTCGATACGGTCTTGTGGACGTTTAGGTCCTGCAAGGCTTGGTACAACGGAGCCGAGGTCAAGTTCAATAACATCTGTAAATTCAGGATCTACTGTTGAAGCAGTCCGGAACATACCTTGAGCTTTGTAGTAAGCTTCAACCAGATCCACTTGCTCATCGGAACGGCCTGTGCTGCGCAAGTAGTTCAGCGTTTCGCTATCTACAGGGAAGAAACCGATTGTTGCGCCGTATTCAGGTGCCATGTTAGCTACAGTTGCACGGTCAGCAAGACCGATATTAGCAAGTCCTGGGCCGTAGAACTCTACGAATTTACCAACAACGCCTTTTTTACGAAGCATTTGGGTAACAGTCAGTGCCAGATCCGTTGCTGTTGCGCCTTCGCTCAGGCTACCTGTCAATTTGAAACCGATAACGTCAGGTGTAACAAAGTAAAGCGGTTGGCCAAGCATACCTGCTTCAGCCTCAATCCCGCCAACACCCCAACCTACAACGCCAAGACCGTTGATCATTGTTGTATGGGAGTCCGTACCTACGAGAGAGTCTGGGAATACAACTGTTTCGCCGTCAACTGTTTTGGTTGCAGCAACGGAAGCTAGATACTCCAAGTTTACTTGGTGAACGATCCCTGTGGACGGTGGAACAGCACGGAAGTTGTTGAACGCCGTTTGTGCCCAACGCAAGAAACGGTAACGCTCTTCGTTACGCTCAAATTCAACCTTGATATTGTAGTCAAGGGCATCGTTGGTTCCGAACGCATCTACCATGACGGAGTGGTCAATAACGAGGTCAACCGGTACGAGCGGGTTGATCTGTTTTGGGTCGCCGCCTGCTTTTTTAACCGTATCACGCATTGCAGCAAGGTCAACGACAACAGGTACGCCGGTGAAGTCTTGCAGAACGATACGTGCAGGAATAAATGGAATTTCTTTGTTATTGTCACGGCCATCTGCCCAGCCGGTCAATTGTTTCACATGTTCTTCGGTAATTGCGTGTCCATCGAATTGACGAACTGCTGCTTCAAGCAGCACTTTAATAGAGAAGGGAAGCTTGGAAAGGTCGCCGTAGCCGCCTTCCTGAAGAGCATCTAAACTGTAGTAGCGGTAAGACTTGCCTCCGACCTCAAGACTGCGTGCGGCGGAGAAATGGTTCTTGGCTGACATACATGTACCTCCTTAAAAATGTGTCGGTGAGATGAAGAAGACATTCATTTAAATGAAGAACAGGCCTTCATCGCTCCGTGTTCTTGTTCGTTGGTTTCATTAGGTGAAACATAATTTCATAATCGTAACTTTAGTTTTAAGTATACCGTTTCAAGAGGTCTACGTAAAGGGCTTTTTGCCTGTGAAATCCTGCTTTTCAAAAAGAATGAAGGCGTTTTCTCACAAAGAGCAAGTTTGTATCAGTTGGATTTCGAAGGCGTACTCATACAACCCGGTGGGTTCTCATAGATATAGAAGTAGTTTTATTGTGCATATCGGTGGGAGATCGTCCAAACACAGCTTATGCCGAAGGGGGACAACAGCTTGGAACGGGAATGGAAGAGTGCCTTGTATACGTACGTTAACCAATATAATCGCTGCGAGATTGACTACCGCCTACAGACAAGCGAACGTATTGTAACTGATCCTGCGTTTGTTCTGGAGCGGGGCGAGCGTATGGCGAGATTAGACGAGTGGTATCGTAAGCGGCGGGCTGTGCCGTTACGGAGTGAGACCAGCGCCAAAATCATACGTACGGTTACCGAGAGTCCGGAAGAGTCTGTGGTGGATGTGCAGCTTTACAGCAGGTTATTTTATGAGAAAAGCGGCATGACTCATCGCGAAGATCGAATTGAGCGGGAACGGTTGACCTTTCTACGGCAGAACGGAACTTGGACGATTACACGGGTAGAACGGGAGGTGCCCGAGCGCCGTCCTCCTGGAGCGAGTCGCCCGTTTCAGCAGGCTGATTTTGTACAGGCGATGAATCGACCTTTGCTCAATCATGATGTGCTTAGGCAGGGGCGCAGCTCTCGTCAACAATTGTACCGCCGAGATTTAGCGGTTGCGTATGCGGATCGTTGGTGGAATACAGGCAATCCGGCATTTGAAGAATTCGAGGTGGATTGCACCAATTACGTGTCCCAGTGCCTCTTTGCAGGGGAGGCACCCATCCACTATACTGGTAGAAGAGAAGCGGGCTGGTGGTATAAAGGGTATGTAAATGGCACGGAAATGTGGAGCTATAGCTGGGCGGTATCGAACAGTTTGGAGCGTTATCTGTCCAGTAGCATTTGGGGCTTGACCGCAACGGTAGTGGAGCGTCCTGAGCAACTGATGCTGGGGGATGTCATTCTCTACGATTGGGATGGGGATGGTCGCTTTCAGCATAGCACGGTGGTAACCGCCTTTGATGCGGGTGGCATGCCGCTTGTTAACGCACATACAGTCAGCAGTCGTCACCGTTACTGGGATTACCAGGACTCTTACGCTTGGACAGAGCGTACGGTGTATCGGCTTTTTCACATTGCAGACGAATTTTGAGTCTGTTCTCACAGGGAAAGAACTTGTTTTCGGTGACGAGCCAAGCCCATTCCGTGTAAAATAAGATCAGTACAGAATAACAATGGTGCCTGTCGTGATTACGTTCATGATGAAGGCATGATGCACAGATAATCGGAGGTTACGCATGAGTATGGATAAATTAAAAGTAGGCGTCGTTTATGGCGGGAAATCTGGTGAGCACGAGGTATCGCTTCAGACGGCGTTTGCTGTAACAAATGCATTTGATTATGAAAAGTATGAACTAGTTCCTTTTTATATCTCCAAGCAAGGTACATGGAAAAAAGGTTCTGTGATGCATGCGCCATTCGCGCAGATCGAGGATCTGAAGCTGGAACAAGCTGCGGGCGGAACACAGGAAGCGCTGAACGCGCTATTCGGTCGCCTGTACGGTGGAGAAGAAGCGTTGGACGTGATGTTCCCACTGCTGCATGGCACATTTGGTGAAGACGGAACGATCCAAGGTATGTTCGAGATGGCAGATATGCCTTACGTTGGTGCGGGTGTACTCGCTTCAGCAGGTGGTATGGACAAAGTGGTAATGAAGAAGTTGTTCGCACAAGCGGGTATTGACCAATGTGCCTTCACTTATTTCAACTGGGCACAATGGAAACAATCTGAGCATGAAATGATCGTTCAGGTGGAAGATCAGCTAGGTTATCCGTGCTTTATCAAGCCGGCAAACTTGGGCTCCAGTGTGGGAATCTCCAAAGCGCGCAACCGGGATGAATTGAAAACAGCTGTAGAATTTGCACTTCGTTATGATACGAAGGTGGTTATTGAGGAGTTCGTTGAAGCACGTGAAGTCGAGGTGAGCGTGCTAGGAAACGATGAGCCGATGGCTTCGGTGCCAGGAGAAATCGTATCCTCTGGTGAATATTATGATTATGCGGCGAAGTACATTGACGGACAATCGCAGATGTTGATCCCTGCACCACTCGATCCAGAAGCAGCAGATCGTGTTCGTGAAGCGGCGTTGCAGGCATTTCGTGCAATCGAAGGCAATGGTATCTCCCGCGTGGACTTTTTCATTCGCAAATCAGATGGCGCCTTGCTTATTAATGAAGTGAACACAATGCCAGGTTTCACACCGTATAGCATGTATCCTTTGTTATGGCGTGAGACAGGTGTAGCGTATGCAGAGCTGCTGGATCGCATGATTGAGCTTGCTTTGGAGCGTTATAACCGCAAACAAGCTCTGAACTACGAAAACGGCGTGCAAGCATAACTTTGGGTTCTATAAAATGAACTTATTATTTACACGCTAATTTAAGGAGGGATAGGCATGGGATTTCAGACTGAATTCAATTCCGTATGCAAATTCAAAAGCGAACAAGAACTATTCGAGCTGCTTGAATATGGCCGTGGCAAAATGGTTAAACAAGGATTCCGTGTGTTCCCTACCGGCCAGAAAGTCATTGCGTATACACCGGACAATGTGGCGGTTGCCATCGTGAAGATTGTCGCTTCCATTGCGGAGATTAACTTCCAAAATCAAGAGGTGACCGAAGTAGAGATGCAACTCATCCGTAAATTAACGGAAGAAGAGTCACGCATCCAGACTGCGCTTGCGGACGAGATGTTCTTTGGAGAGCAAGCCCAGAGTTAATCAACCGATTTGGTGCCTGAGCGATTATGGTCTTTCGTTTAGGGTAAAACTTGGTTATATACAAGTTGGCAAAGCTCGGCGTACTTACGTCGGGTAGAATTGCCACCCATAGAGAGGAAGAACCTTCATGCTCGTGCGTTTTGGTTACGTGGCTATGTCTGTGCTTGTGGAGAATGCTTCACCATCGCGCACAATGACCATGGCCAGCTTCAAAAAGATCGACGACAGGCAAGCAGCCATTCGTAAGCTGGAACGGATCGCGGCTGAGAATCTACACAATACGTTACGATTACTCAGACATAATCGCGGGAGTCATATTCATGTCTATCGTTTCTCCTCCAAATTAATTCCACTCGCAACGCATGAGGATCTAAGTGATTGGGATCCATTTCCGGCACTGAAATCTGATTTTGCAGCAATAGGTGAATTTGTGAAGGAGAATCAGATGCGTGTATCGTTTCACCCCGATCATTTTACGGTGCTTAGTACCCCTCGTGAGGAAGTGCTACGTAACTCGATTAAGGATCTGCGTCATCATGTGCGGATGCTCGATGCAATGGGTCTGAATGCAACCGCCAAGAACAATATACATATTGGTGGTGCATATGGGGACAAGCCTTCTGCAGCACTTCGTTTTGAAGAGAACTTTATGAAGCTGGACAAGGATATTCAAGAGCGGATTACGCTCGAAAATGATGACAAAACGTTCAATGTGCCCGAAACGCTTGCGGTGTGTGAACATTTGGGATTACCGATGGTACTGGATATTCATCATCAGTGGGTCAACAACGAAGGGGAGAAGCCTTGGGAGCTGTGGCCTAACATTTTGAAAACGTGGACGTCACCACTTGCCCAGGCAGATTCACCAGCGGATCGCCCACTCCCACCTAAGATCCACGTATCCAGCCCGAAGAGTGAGAAAGACCCGCGTGGTCATGCGGACGGGGTAGAGGTTGAGCCATTGCTGGACTTTTTAAGGCACATTGCTGCAGGTACCCCTGCGCTGGATGTCATGATTGAGGCCAAACGTAAAGACGAAGCCTTGGTTCAGTTGATGCAGAAGCTAGCATTCTATCACGAAGAGGGTGTGGAATGGGTGGACGAGTCGACGGTCATTATTCATCCCTAATGCCAAAAGAGGCTTAGGCAACCAGAAACTTTACCTCCTAAGGAACGTATACTTTTATCAAGTATTTTAATTTTTCGTAGATTGATATAGAAAGTAGAGTGAACGCTTTGAATGAGAAGGAAAAGACACCTTATGTCGTGACAAGCAAAAGCTATACTGCCGTCGCCATCAATGCAGCTTCCAAAGCTGGAGAGTGGATCAAGAGTCGACTTGGAACGGTAAGTGAACTTGGAATTAAGTATTCTCCGCAAGATCTGGTAACCGAAGTGGATAAAGGAGCGGAACAGATGATCCGCCGCCTCATTCTTACCCATTTTCCTGAGCATGCTATTCTGGGAGAAGAGGGCGTGGAGCCGGGACCTGAAGCTTCGGCTAGAGCACTCCAAGAGATCCAAGATGAAGAGTATCTCTGGATTGTTGACCCTGTGGATGGCACGACCAACTTCGTGCATGGATTTCCGTTCTTTTCGGTATCTATCGCATTAGCGCATCGTGGTGAAGTCATTGTAGGTGTTATCTATGATCCTTCACGAGATGAATTATTTGTAGCTGAAAAAGGAAAAGGCGCTTACGTTCATGGTAATCGTATGGGCGTATCAGGAGAGCAAGAGCTGGCACATAGCCTTGTTGCGGTTGGCTTCCCTGCTGATCCTAACTATACACTGCCGATTAATATGGCGGCTGTACAGGCACTTGCACCACAGGTGCGTAACTTACGTGCTGGCGGTTCGGCTGCATTACATCTGGCTTATGTTGCTGCGGGACGACTCAGCGCTTATACCGAAATTGGACTGAAGCCATGGGATATTGCAGCAGGTGCATTGCTCGTTGCGGAGTCTGGTGGCACAATCACAGATACGGTTGGAACACCGTACGATCTGTCGGTTAGCCACATCGTCGCGAGTAATGGCAAAATTCATGACGCCCTGACAGGTGTACTGAAGGAAGCCAAAGCTACGGGCATGGAGTGAGCGTAACTTATCCAAGATTGAATAACTTGTCATCGTAATCATGTGAATTTAATCAAAGGAGCGAATACCAATGGATGAATCCAAAGAACTGGAACAACGGCTCAGAGATATGCTGATGGAAGGGAACATGGAGGACTCCGGCGACGCCGAACAGCGTGAACGCCAATTGATTCCTCCCAAATATGAAGTGCGGATCCAGACGGAGCGCGATCCCATTGTCGAAGAAACGTTGAAATTCCGGCAATTGGCACGTGAAGTAGATGATCGTTATGACCGTTATCTGGAGCGTGCTGCTGGTAACAAACCGGATACTGACACAGTGGGTCCCAATCATTCTAAAGATGCAGATCCGTCGCAAACTTAACCAATGGCCAATGTGTGACTATAATTAGACATAGCCAACGAATAAGAATGAACGAAATAACAGGTTATCCCGTCAGGGAAGCCTGTTATTTCATGTGCATCACCACCGGTAGTGGGGACAACCTCTACTTGATAATGATAGAATAGAATGACACGCACTTATGTCATTAGAATGACGGATGTACTATATAATCGTGTAAAATGATAGATTCGCGAAAAGGAGTGTTAACGAGAATGAAGCGTAAACGTACATGGGGAAATACAGCAGCAGGATTAACAGCGAGTATGTTAGCCGGAATGCTGCTCTTAGCGTCATCTGCACTGCCTGCGCATGCAGCAGAGGCAGGCACAAGCACATTGCCAGCAAGCACAAGCGAAGCAGCCCTGCCAGCGAAGAAAGACGCAGTCGCGGTAACGAAGGAGATTCGTATCGTAACCTTGGGAGATTCCATCACTGTAGGATACGAGCCTAATCTCAAACAGCAAGAGCTACCCTATGGTTATGTAGAACGTTTGCAGGAGCAAGGCTTGCTTCATGGTCGTACACAAGTGGATAACTTCGGCATTGCTGGCTTGAAGAGCAGTGGTCTGAAGACGTTCACGACGGCAATTAAAGATGGCAAAACGCTCACGTCTGAAGCGATTCAACCAAGTCTGCCAGACCCAAGAGCTGGACAGATCGGAGCGAATACCGCTGCCATTCGGGAGAGTATTGCTCAAGCGAATCTAGTAGCCATTACGATTGGCGGAAATGACGTTTCGGAATTGCTCGGTACAGCAAACAAGCTGAGTGATCAGGAGCTTCAAGAGAAGGTAAAAGAATTACTTACAACATATACAGCGAATATTAGTGCAACAATTACTGATATTCATGAGATTAACCCAACGGCTCGAATTGTGATTGCGGATCAATATCAACCAATGCCAGAGGTAGCAGGCAAGGAGCTTTATGCGAAACTCATGGAGGCATCCAAAGGCTTCACAACAACGATTGATGGAATTGCAGCTCAATTCACTTCCCAAGGGGTCGATGTACAAGTAGCTCACGTAGCGAAAGAGTTTATTGGTGGCGAAGGTACGATGACACATATGATCAGAGATCGTGACTTCCATCCGAATCAATTGGGATATGCATCGATTGCCGAAGTATTCGCCAAAACCATTTGGGGCAATTATAACAAACTGACAGCTCCTGCAGCAGGCGAGCCAATGAACATTATTGTCAGCGGCAAAACGTTGGATACACCATACAAACCGATCATCCGCAGCGGTAAGAACCTTGTAGCTATTCAGGATATCGTGAACGCGGTTGGTGCAACAACGGTATGGGATAACAAAACGTCTACAGCTACAATTACTTATGGTGATCGCAAGGTTGCTGTGAAGATCGGTGCGGACGCGGTTTTAGTTAACGGAGCATCGGTTAAAGTGGACACGCCTGCCTTCCTAAACAAGGTAGGCAAAGAGTCCAAAACATATGTACCTCTTGCTATGGTAGCAGAAGGTCTTGGATTTGACGTGCAATATGTAGCGAAGCTAAAAACGGTATTTGTGAATCCGTAACACATAGTTCATACCCGAATAGACAGGTGGGTTCCTTCATTTCAGAGGGAACCCACCTGTCTATTTATCTTTTTATCTAGAGACATCATGAATAGATTGTTCCATGACGCCAAAAAGTTGAATAAATATGACTTGTCATCTGACCATGGATGTGTAAATATGAAAATAACTTACAGTATAACTATACTCCATAAGAAGCATCGTACCCTTCGCCAGTCAAAGGAGCGCGTTGGATGAGGAAAATTAAGAACGCTTTCATGACGTTGCCGATACAACACAAAACCATTCTTCTCATCGGGCTTTTGATGTTGGTCAGCTTCACCTTTTATGTCTCTGTCCTGCGATATGTCTTCAACATCTATGACCGCCAGATTTACGAGAAATCATCACAGGTTCTTAATATGTCCTCTGTAGGCATCGAGAATCAGCTTCGGGAGATCACGAATCTATCCTTCAAAGTCATGTCGGACGAACCACTTCAGCAATACCTGTTGCAGTTGGAGAAGGCAGAAACGGGATACGAAAAGAACAGTGTACGCAAGAAGATCACCAATCGACTTGTCGCTTATGCTGGTTCGGAGAAATACGTGTACTCTATGATATTTATTGATAATGATAATAATATTATGGCTGCGGGAAACCGGGAAGGTGTCTCCGAAGCAATGCAAAATGAGCTGGTTGCGCTCGGTGAGCAGCATTCCGGTGCAAACGCTTGGTATACCGGGGGGGATCGTCAAGCGAGATTGTTATCGGTAAGACAGGTGAAATCCTTCATCGGAGGTGCGTTTACACTCGATAAGCTAGGGACGTTAGTGATTCGTGTTCGATTGGATCGTATTGTACAGGATCAGATGCAGCATCCGGCAGAGGATTCTCAGCTACTCATTACGGATGGCAAAGAAGTCATCTATCCAACTGAACCTTCAGTCAGTGAATCGGAAATTGAGTCAGAACTGAAACGCATTCAGCCATACGGTATTGCAACGTTTGAACAGGGGAGGAATTTTGTTGCCCGTGCGCACTCCTCCTATACGGATTGGGTATACCTGTATATGACGCCCTTTGATCAGATGTTTAAGCAGATTCAATTTGTTAAACAGCTGGTTACGGTCATTTTCATTGTCATATTCCTGGCGGCACTTGTATTCGGATTCCGGTTTTCGCGTAGCATCACGCAGCCTATTGCTCATTTAATCAAAAAAATGCGCAATATCGAAAAGGGTGATCTCGACAAGCTGGAGGAAGCTGCACTCGGTGATATTCCGTCTTCTCCGCAAAATGAGGTGGGATTGTTACATCGAACCTTCAAAATGATGCTACAGCGCATCCGAGAATTAATTGATGAGAATTATGCCAAGCAGCTGGTTATCCGTGAGACAGAGTTGAAAGCGCTTCAGGCGCAGATCAATCCTCATTTCTTATACAACACACTCGAATCAATCAATTGGCTCGCCAAAATTCAGAAACAACGCCAAATCTCTGAAATGGTGGAGGCACTTGGGTTTTTGTTACGAAGTTCTGTGAATATGTCTGAGAAGTGGATTACACTCGAAAGGGAATTGGACATCGTTCGCAGCTATGTGACCATCCAGCGCACACGCTTTGAGGAAAGGCTTGATTTTGACATGGAGATTGCTCCTGAAGTAGGAACAGCTCGGATACCGAAGCTGACGTTACAGCCTCTGGTGGAGAATGCCATTCATTATGCACTGGAGCCAAGCATAGATCCTTGTCGCATTCGTATCCGAGCGAGGGCAGAGGCTGATAAGGTGGTTATTGAAGTGGAGGATGATGGTCCGGGAATGACGGCTGAATTCTTAGAACAATTGCACGAGGGACAGATTCAGACAAGAGGGCAGGGCATTGGGTTATCTAACATTCAAGAACGGATCAGATTGACCTTCGGTGATGAAGGCACAATGGTCATGAGCAGCAGCCCTGGATCAGGAACTGTAGTATCCATCAGCATACCTTGGATTAGAGAGGACGATGACGATGTACAAAGTAATGCTCGTAGATGATGAGCGTGTCATTCTAGAGGGGATTTCTCAAGTTGTCGATTGGGCTGCGGCAGGTACGGAGCTGGTGGATACGGCGAGAAATGGAATTGAAGCATTGGACAAAATCGGGCAATCTCGTCCTGACATTATCATCACAGATATTTCAATGCCTGGTTTAGATGGTCTTGGACTTATTGAGAAGGCGTCCGAGGCCTATCCTGATCTACGGTTTATTATGTTGTCTGGTTATAAGGAGTTTGAATATGCCCGTAGAGCCATGCAATATGGGGTGAAGCATTATCTACTTAAACCTTGTAATGAGAATCAGATCCATGATGCCTTGTCCGAGATCTTACAGGAACAACAGGTTGCCCAGGTTAAGGAGCATGTTGCGGGAGAGATGAAGCAACGACTGCAAAGGGTTCTTCCACATGTGAAAGAACAGTTTCTGCTGGAATTCATGACGAATCGTACCTACGGACCAGGTGATCTAGAATATTATCAAGAGCTGTTCGAGCTAGAGCTTGAGGATACTGAAGTGCGCTTATTGTTGTTCCGAATTGCAGATGAACATGATTACAGTCATTTATTTGCGATCAAGAATATCGCGAATGATCTTCTCCCACATGTCATGTTAAGTACGACAATAGAAGGAAAGCTGTTAATTTTGCTAAAGGATTCCGCAGATGCAGTTAGCTTACAGGAAAGTATTGAAGAAGTCCGGACTACATTTACACGATTGTATAAGTTACAGGTGACGGCTGCACTGAGCGAAGCGGATCGAATGATTCAGTCCCGGCGTCTATTCCGTGAGGCATTGCAATGTCTGAATCATCGCTTTTTCATTGGAGAAGGGAAGCTCATTACGAAGAACGATCTTGTCTTAGCTGGGGAACGTGAAGGTATACATGTGGAGCAGGATGCGGATCAATTATGTCAACTAATCAAGTCGGGAAATGCTGAAGAGACGGCGTCTGAAGTGGATCGTCTGTTTGATCTGTTATCCGAGCATCAGCTAGAGATTGAGGTGACTCGCTCCTATGTGGTGCAATTGTATTCGGCAATGATTCAAGTCTGTCCACCCGAAGAGGCGACGGAGTTCACTCAGCGAATGGCAGAGCTCTCTCATATTGATACGTTATCTGGTCTGAAATCCTTTGTATCCAGCAGTGCAGCCCGATTGACCTCGGGTTATTACAAGAATCATATTAGTCGACAATCCTCAGCGGTGGAGAAAATGATGGATATCGTGGATCGTCATTACGGTGAAGCGGATCTCTCGCTAAACGGTGTAGCACATCAGATGTTATATATGAATCCGGATTATCTGGGGAAAATTTTCAAGAAGGTGACCGGTGAGAATTTCTCCAATTATGTGAATCGTCTACGGATCGAACGGGCGTGTGACCATATTCGCCGAGGCGGAGATGTAAAAGTATTTGAGCTTGCCGAATTATTCGGCTTCGGCGGCAATTCACAATATTTCAGTCAGGTGTTCAAAAAGTGGACGGGAATGACACCTACTGAATTCCGTAGATCCGGCACATAACAATTGGACACCGATCCTGTGGTGATGATATGGGGAGGACGAACAGTGCCATGAGAGGCAATGTCGTCCTCCTCTGTTTTTTGAACCAACAAGACGGATTTGTGTATTCAACTATGCGCGTACATTTGCGAAAATGACATTATCAAGTTTGTGAAAGCGTTATCAGGGAAGAAAAGGTAACCCATTCACACAACCATATCAACATAAAAGGGGAGATTGGCATGGTGAAAAAGGCAATATTCCTGATGATGGCTGCATTGCTCGTTTTTACAGCGGCATGTAGTTCAGGTGGAGGAACAGAAGGTTCATCCTCAGATGGTTCGGTTAATCTACGGATCGCATGGTGGGGTTCAGATGCACGACATGAATATACACAGAAGGTCATCGACCTGTACAAAGAGAAAAACCCGAATGTCAAAATCGACGTGGAATATGCTTCATTTGATGATTACTGGAAAAAACTCGCTCCACAAGCAGCGGCAAGTCAATTGCCTGACATTGTGCAGATGGACATTTCCTATATCAGTCAATACGCTCAGAACGGTCAATTAGAAGATCTCGCTCCTTATCTGGGCAATCAGATCAAAGTAGACGATGTCTCTGAGAATGTTATTAGCACTGGCTTAATTAACGGTAAACAGTACGGTGTGCCAGCGGGTGTTAACGTTCTAGGCTTCCAATACGATCCGGCATTGCTTCAAAAAGCAGGAATAGATTCAATTCCAGATGATATGACTTGGGAAACTTATGAAGAGCTGGGTAAACAAGCGGCAGACAAAGGTCTGTTTTTGGATGGTGGGGTAGCTCCGGATATCTTCTTCCACTACTTCCTGCGTACCAAAGGACTGTCCCTGTACAATGCAGAGGGAACTGGGCTTGGCTATGACGATGATAAACTGTTCGTTGAATTCTTCGGACTTATGCGTCGCATGATTGAGCAAGGTGCAGCTCCTACTCCAGATATGGTTAACCAAACCAAAGGTATCATTGAAGAATCCGATCTGGTGAAAGAAAAAGGAATTGGTGTATGGCAATGGTCGAACCAGTTCGTGGCATTACAACAAGTAGCTAATCGTCCACTTGCAATTGCACCGATGCCAGGTCCTGACATGGAAAAAGGACTTTACATGCAACCAAGTATGTACTGGGGTGTAACGTCTAACTCCAAAGTAAAAGAAGAAGCAGCTAAATTCATCGATTTCTGGGTG
Source organism: Paenibacillus tundrae (assembly GCF_030812775.1). Classification (GTDB taxonomy): domain Bacteria; phylum Bacillota; class Bacilli; order Paenibacillales; family Paenibacillaceae; genus Paenibacillus; species Paenibacillus tundrae_A. The sequence continues at coordinate 34,213 of NZ_JAUSTI010000016.1, read as the reverse complement.
AATGATGTTGAAGCTAACAAATTGATTAAAGGTGAGCGCGGTGTACCAATCTCTGGAGCAATCAAAGAAGCGATTGCACCTGAACTGAGCGATGCAACGAAGCAAGTATTTGAATTCGTAGCATCCATGGAGCCTAAAGCTTCTCCAATGAGCCCGCCACCACCAGTAGGTTCACCTGAAGTAATCTCATCCTTGGCAGATGTTGCAGAAGAATTGAACTTTGGCAGAATTACACCAGAGCAAGCGGCAGAGACATTCCGCAAAAATGCTGAATCTGTTCTGGCCAACAATAAATAACAGTTGAATGATTGCTTGCTCATCTCATGACTGGGATGGACGGGAACAGGGCTACTCGCTTCTGCGAGGGCCTTTCCCCGTCCAATCATTTTGAGAATCCAGTCGTAGCGCAAGCAGATCTATAAAGGAGGTTCGTTCCATTGAGACAGTATTCGTCGTTACGTAGAAACCTGACCGGATATGCGTTTATCAGCCCGTTCATTATCGGCTTTCTGGGTTTTACGCTGATCCCCATGTTTGTTTCTCTATATATGTCATTCACGAGTTATAACTTGTTCACTTCTCCGCGCTGGATCGGGCTCGACAACTACTACAAAATGTTCTTCGAAGACCCGAAATACTGGAACTCGGTTAAGGTAACATTCCTGTATGTATTCATTGGGGTACCGTTAAGGTTGATCTTTGCCCTCTTCGTAGCGATGATCCTGAATACCGGCTCTCGCATGGTTGGAACGTACCGTACCTTGTACTACCTGCCATCTATTATTGGTGGTAGTGTCGCTGTATCCATTATGTGGCGTAACCTATTCAGTAATGAAGGTGTCGTTAACAGTGCACTCGTTGCAATCGGGGTAGGGCCAATAAGCTGGTTCGGTGATCCTGATGCATCCCTAGTCATGTTAATCTCGCTGTCCGTATGGCAGTTTGGTTCCTCCATGTTGATCTTCCTGGCTGGTCTCAAAAATATCTCCCCTGAGATGTACGAGGCGGCAGGCGTGGATGGAGCGAATCCGATTCGTAAATTTTTCAGCATCACCTTGCCACTCCTCAGTCCAATTGTTCTGTTCAACCTGATCATGCAAACGATTGGTGCATTCATGACATTTGTACCTGCCTACATCATCTCCAAAGGAGAGGGCGGACCAATGGACGGTACAATGCTGTACTCTCTGTACCTGTTCCGTCAGGCATTCATGTTTAATAACATGGGTTACGCGTCGGCAATGGCCTGGATTATGTTGCTGATGATTGGTTTGCTTACAGTAGCTGTATTCCTGACATCTAAATTCTGGGTGTTCTATGAATCCGAAGGAGGGAAGTAACGATGGTTTGGAAAAATGTAAAATGGCCCATTTATCACCTGTTCGTTGCAGCACTAGCCCTCCTGATGCTCTATCCAGTACTCTGGATGTTATTCAGTTCCTTCAAGGAAAGCCGCACCATCTTCGTTACGGCAGATACGCTCTTTCCAACAGAATGGATATGGAGTAACTATGTTGATGGCTGGAAAGGTGCTGGCGGTAGACCGTTCATGGATTACATTACGAACTCGCTTGTCATTGTTATCATCTCAACCATTGGTGCAGTAATATCGTCATCATTGATTGCTTTTGGTTTTGCCAGACTGAACTTCAAAGGACGTGCCTTCTGGTTCTCCATTATGATGTTGACTCTCATGCTGCCACATGACGTTGTACTCGTTCCTCAATATATCATTTTCACGAAGCTTGGTTGGTTGAATACGATCCTGCCGATCGTTGTTCCTACATTCTTCGGGATGCCGTTCTTCATCTTCCTGATGGTGCAGTTCATTCGGACGATTCCTAAGGAATTGGATGAGGCAGCTACGATTGATGGATGTAACAAATTTAGGCTGTACATTCAGATTATTATGCCACTCATCAAATCATCACTGGCTACTGCCGCAATCTTCTCCTTCTATTGGAGATGGGAGGACTTGCTGGGTCCAGTATTGTACCTGAATTCACCGGATAAATACACCGTTTCGATGGCTCTGAAAATGTTCCTGGATAGCGAATCTGCCTCTAACTGGGGAGCGATGTTCGCGATGTCCATCGTCAGTCTCGTACCAGTTGTAGCTGTGTTCTTCATCTTCCAGAAACAAATTGTACAAGGGATGAGCACTAGCGGTTTGAAAGGCTAATTGCACGCGTTGGAACAGAACGCTGAACAAGGAGGCTATTTCCATTGAATAATGCTCAGGATCGTCATGCCGTTGCCTCGGAAGCAACGGTAGAGAACAACGAGAGTACAGTTACTGCATGGAAGTTTAAGTTTGGCCCTGGAGAAGAAATAGAAGGATACAAAACGGTATCCTCAAATACAATCTATGAAACTTCTCAGGGATTCGGATTTGAACGAGGCTCCATCGTGTACGAGAAACAACGAATTCATGAGAATGAGTCATCACGAGGAGCTAATCGCACTCAAGGTAATGGGGAGCCGGTTAACCTGGCCTCCCAATTACGTTCAAGCTTCTGTATTCCAACGAAAGCTGCCTTTGTCATGGATGTGCCTGATGGCACGTATCAAGTAATGATGATTGCAGGAGATGAGTTGGCCGAGACACGTACTCGTGTCAAAGCTGGGGAAGGCAGACTCATGGTGCCAACCATCCATACGTTGCCAGGACAATGTGCAGAGGTTCGATTCTCCGTCGTTGTTCGAGGGGGAAAGCTTCGCTTATCCTTCTCAGGCCCAGCACCACGAATTAATGCATTGGAAGTTACCCTTGCGAACCAGACCATGACCGTGTTTCTCGCAGGGGATTCCACGGTTACGGATCAACCGGAGAGTGGTTACCCCTACTGTGGTTGGGGGCAGTTGTTGCCTGCTCAATTCAAACACGATGTGGCTGTAGATAATCATGCGCAGTCAGGGCGCAGTTCTCGCAGTTTCATTAATGAAGGACGCTTAGATGCCATTCAGAGGAAGATCAAAGCAGAGGATTTTCTCTTTATTCAATTCGGACATAACGATGAGAAGCCAGATCCGAGTCGTGGAACGAAGCCTTTCACAACCTATAAAGAGCATTTGAAAAAATATATTGATGTCGCCCGTGAGGCAGGGGCTCGTCCAGTGCTGGTTACTCCTGTTCATCGTCGTTATTTTGCAGATGACGGTACGCTGACAGATACGCATGGCGATTATATCGTAGCCGTACGTGAATTAGCGCAAGAGGAGGAAGTGCCGCTGATTGATCTCGCGGAGCGGAGTCGTCTTTTATTTGAGCAGACAGGTATCGAAGGTACCAAAGAGGATTTTATGTGGGTGCTGCCTGGTGAATTTATGAACTTCCCTGCTGGCGTGGAAGATAACACGCATTTTCAAGAACGCGGTGCTCATCGTCTTGCTCAACAAGTGGCAGAAGCCATCCGTGAGTTAAGATTGCAACCATTACAGATGTTCTTGCGGTAGGTGAGACGTCTAGTAGTCAAGCAACGGTTTATCAGAGGCAAGCACTTAGTTGAAGACGAGGAGGTTGGCATAGTGGGAACGAATCAGACGAATGATACGAGCGATAATGCAGGAAATAGCGCAGGGGGAGCAAAAGGCCATACATATTGGGTGATCCCCGATGGATACATTCCTCCAGATAGTAGCGGTGCATTGGAAAGTCATGAGAGCATTTGTGTATTAAACACTGGCACAGAAGATGCTGAACTTGAGATCACCATTTTCTTCGAGGATCGGGAGCCATTGGAGCAGATCGCGGCAACGGTACCTGGACGGAGAACAAAACACATCCGAACAGCCTCATTGCAAGCAAATGGTGAGACGATTCCACTCGGAGTGCCTTACGCTATAACGGTGTCCAGCAATGTGCCGATCATAGTGCAGTACAGTCGTTTGGATACGACGCAGCCTGAATTAGCATTGATGAGTGTTGTTGCTTTTCCGATAGCTTAGATGAATAATGGTGGAACACCGAAAAATGTTAAAACATTAAAATGATAGTATACCAAAAGGCGAACCAATCACCCTCTACTAATACAGGGAATGGCTCGCTTTTTATTTTGAAGCATTATATTTATAGGTGTTTGCATTCATAATGTCGACACGAACGTCCACCTGACCCAACTTGAAATGGGCGAGTGGATCAGCTCGTTTGTTGGCGTGTGTAGCCCACAAGGGATGGTCATGACGATATAGGTACTCCGTCAGGCCATAGGCATCTATTTTCCTCGCTTGTGTATGTTGAAAGGTATGCTTTATCTCATTTTGAATTTGTTGTGCTGCTTCTTGTTCTAGCATGCGTTTGGATTGATGGGTACTATGGTCTTCGGTGATATAAGCCTTAACCATTGTTTTTAGGTCAAATTGAACCCCAGTTCCACTCTTCTTCGCTCGTATCACAGTTCGTGGATCACGGAGCATGAGGGATAGACTGGGTGTTTTTTGCTTGTCCGAATAGACGTAAAGCGGATATTGGTAGACCTTGTTGTAGTTTACATATCTTGCTCCTGCCGCATGATTGGCGTCTACTCTTCCTTGATTCTGCCCACCTGTGATAACGTAAAATCCATTCATTTGCACGAGCGGTGGCTTCCGATCCTGGTTTGTCCATGTGTGATTGGTATTCGTAACAGAGGGAACCAGAACGGTGGCCACGGGTTCTCGGAGCCCATCTAGAAGCTGATGCATCCGAATAGGCTCAAATGCTGAATATTGTTTATATAGCTTGATGGGTTCGAATAATTCAATCGTCTGTTCAGATTGGTTCAGTAGAGCAGAGGAAGAGAGCAAATCCTTCATATCGTCCGTCGTAGCGTAAATCCAAGGCGTATAACGAAGTTGCCCAGAATGCATAAGTGTATTGAAGATATCCTCTAGATGCCCATTGAGTGCATTTTGGGTTAATACGATAGCCTTCACATGGGTCCACAACGTCTGCTGTTGAGAACTGCGGTACAGATCATTAACAGCCATATTCAATGTTGCTCCTTCTCCTTGACCAATCCATATTTGACTTCCTTCACGAGAGGTAGGTCCATCTTGCTTCGCAATATTCGAAAAATCAATGAGTTGCGCATAGGCTACATAGTGATCCTTAATATAATCAATACCCAGCGCAGTGATGAAATTAATGCTCTGAACTTCCTTCGAATCCCAGCATCCAGATAGGGGAATAGACATAATAATGGCGATCAGCCAGAGCCCTATTTTTCGGGTAAGGCATGTCATGAACTGCACAGTGTACTTCATGATTTCCCCTTCTTTCGGGTGGAATCTTGAGTATGCAGAACCTTAGGGCGTTGTTTGCGTTTCAGTGTAGGCAGCATCGATACAGATTGAGTAAAGTCACCAGGAATATAAGGAGATACAGGAGACAGGTACGATACGCCGTAACATTCTAGTGACACCAAGTGTACGATTATGGCGAAGAAACCAATCATGAACCCAAATAGCCCGAGCACAGAAGAGAGAACCAACATGAAAATTCGAATCTGTGAAGTGGCTCCCCCTAGCACGGAATTCACAAGGATATAACTAGAAATGACAGAAATTGCCACAGTAACAATGATGGTGGGGGAGGTAATTCCCGCGCGAATGGCTGCATCTCCGATGATAAGTCCCCCGACGACACTAACGGTCTGTCCTAGTGCCCTGGGAAGTCTACGTCCAGCTTCATTAAATAATTCAAACATAAAGATCATTAAGAAAGCTTCGAGTGTAACCGGCATTGGTAATCCCATTCGGGTACCCGCAATGGTTGCGAGAAGAGGTAGTGGAATCTGCTCTAGATTGAAGCTGGTAAGTCCGATATAGAAGGCAGGAAAAAAGCAGGCGATTAATAGCCCCGCAATACGAAGAATCCGCTCAAAGGTTACGATAAAGAACGGGGTACTCTCGTCTTCGGGGGACTTTAGCTGATTGAATAAGGTAGTAGGTGCAATTGTTGCTACTGGAGAACCTTCGATGAGAACAGCAAAGCGACCGTTAAGTATGGAATCAACGACATAATCAGGACGTTCGGTACTATCTGTTAAAGGAAAAATGCTTTTGATTCCGCCCATAACAGCCCTTTCGACAAGCGAGGTTCCGAGAACACCATCGAGTTCAATCTGATTGAGATTGTTGCGGGCTTCGCTTAGGATATCCGGGTTAATAATATCGCCTATGTACAACAATCCCATAGAGGTTTGTGTCCGGTTACCTTTAACAAATTTCTCGTAACACATGGAGTCACTTTTGAGGCGTTTTCGAATAAGGGCAATGTTGGTACTAAGCTCTTCGGTAAATCCATCGCGGGGCCCTTTGACTGATGTTTCAATAGCGGATTCCTCGGGTGTACGACCTGGAATGGAGGCGATGTCCATGCTATAGGCTTCTTGTTCTTGGCCGAAAAAAACGACAAGTTGACCGCTAAATACAAGGCGATTAATATTGGGAACATCCTGTATATCCGGAATGGAGCTCATGGAGAACCCTAGTTGTGAAGGTAATGGTCTGTCTTCATCGAGTCCAGCTTGCTCTAGTCGAGGAATAACATACTGATTAATCTGTTTGGTATCAGTCAAGCCCTCGCAATACACCAAAATGATTGATAATCCAGCCTGCTGCTTCGAAGGATAAGCTTGAATAACAACGTCAGCACAAGAGTGAAATAGCTGCTGTAATGAAGCAAACAGAGACTCTGGGGACTCGGACTTAATCGGTGTGTGCTCCAAGTTGTTTCCTCCTCTGAGCGCGCGAACTGAACCACGCAGTGAAAGTAGCGACTACAGCAAGGCTACCTAGATATAGCACGTTAACCGGGAAAATAACATGTACGAGCAAAAATTCGAACGTGATATCATCCAAGGGATGTAACATTGTCATGATAAAAACGACAGTGAGTGCGCTAATGGCAGCTTTTCTTGTATAGGCGTTTTTAATATTCCATATCTCCACCACAATATACATACCGAGGGATATCCGTGTAAAAGAGCCTGCGAGCCACTGGTAGATTGAAAAGAAATCCGTTTGGGCAATATATTTGCCCAAGGAAGCAATGCGCCACTCCTCAAAAGCAGGGTAACGCATCTTAGCCGCCTCATAGGGATCGAATTCCACAATGGCTCCGATCAGTGGGCCGAGCGTTAATCCTACAATGATGCAGGCGAGTAATAGATATTGCCACAGTCGAATACGAGAACGAAGGTGGGGCTGAATATACCAGAGAAACAATAACTCAAACATCCCAGCCAGCGAGTATAAGGTTCCATCAATGACAGGAGACCATCCATGCTCAAGCATGGGCATCAAGCGACTGTAATCCTTGTATTGCATATTAACGATAGCTACATAGAAGCCAAGGATAACAACCAGTGGCAGCAGCAATCCAGCTGTGAACGCCATCGTGCGTATACCTTTATAAGCGGTGTAGCCACTCACAGCCATTAAGGCAATGGTCGTCGCGATTAATGGCGTATCCTGAAGATAGTTTGTTTTGGTCCAAGTAGTCGTATCATGCAAAGTGAAATAGATCAGGGACAGAAAGAAGAAGCTGTTCCCTATACGAAACAGCAGACCAATCGGTTTACCGAGATGATTCGATAACCAGTTATTGAAGGTTTGGTGCTCAAGATGTCGGGAGACATACGCTAGCATAAGGGTGAATAATAGAAAGGGACCTGCAGACAGCAGAACGGATATCCACGCATCTCGTTTAGCAGCCGTGAGAAGAGCGGGGATGATCATTACGTGACTGACAAGCCCCACCGTTAACATCATAAGCATTAATGCCTGCAAGAATGAAGGCTGGGTTGGTTTCATGCTGAGAGAACCTCCTGCCTAATAGAGGTTGTTCAAAAAGTGGCGATCTTTATCCCATCTTCTTGGCACCGAAGATCGCTCTCTTTGAACAAGCACTTATAGGATTATCTCAGCAGTGTTTACTTGAATTCTGTCGTTCATACAGGTGAGTGCGTACTGAGGTCAATGTATTTGCTAATTCATCAATGAGCTAACGCTAAATCAGGCTCTGACATTAGGTTCTAACTTGCCTCTTCTACCACTCATGTTGGTGCCAAGAACACCCGCAATAATGAGCATTGCTCCGATAAAATGATAGTCACTAACCGGTTCATGTAGAATCCAAGCCCCGCCTACAATTGAAATTAACGTCGACAGATTGCTGAATACACTCATCTGCGAAGCCTCCAAATGGGTCAGTGCATAACTAGCAAGCAAGGTAGAAATCATGGTTGAAAGTATAGCTAGGTAGGCGATTGAGCCCAGATAAGAACCATCCCCAAGTGGTTTGACATAATCCGATAATGTCCCCATTGAAGTATGGCGAATGACAGCTGTGACGTTGAAGACAATGGCTCCAACCCATAAAGTTACCCACGTCAATTCCATCGGTTTATATTTTTGCGTCAGAGGTCGTGCTAGAACACCATAACCTGCAAAACAAATAGTGGAGAGCAGAAGCAGGGCAATGCCCTTAAAATTGCCGAGAGACATTGCAGTGCCTTTCATCCAAAAGATGTAGATAACACCAGCTACCGATAACATCAGAAACAGCTTTTGCATCGTTGTTGTTCTTTCTTTCAGAAAGACGGAAGCCAGAATAAGCGTGAATACAGGAGCCATGGCTTGGATAATACCAGCTTCTGATGAATTTGATGAGACAAGCCCAAAGGTCTGAAATGCAAAAAATAATACAGGAGACAAAAGCCCAAGTGGGATAATACGCAATAGATCTCGCCACGTGAGTTTAATTCGAATCCATCCCAGAATAACAGGGATACTGACCACTAACAGAGACAGTGCGAATCGGTGTGCTAACACATCAATCGGGTGGGCGATGCTGACTGTCATTTTTGCAAATAAAAAGGATAAGCCAATAATAGCCGCATAGGCAACGGCTGCCACATAGGCAAACCCTTGAGTACGAGTAGGGGATTGTGTCATATCGATTCCTCCGCTTAGTTCATAAGATCATGTTGACCCTCTCAATATACTGCTGGGAAGAACGTGTTACAATGAACAAAAATGCAGATTGTACTGGTACAATTGTGGGGGCGAACTTGGAGTGAAGAAGAAATATGAAGTGATCGCAGAGTCCATACAACGTTGGATTCAGGAGCAAGCTCGCGAGCAGAAGACAGGGCAATGGATGGACAAGGGGATCAGACTTCCAGCAGTACGTGTTTTAGCAGAGCAGCACCAATGTAGCATCAGTACCGTGATTAGAGCGTATGAATGGCTGGAGGAACGACACTTGGTATACGCGATTCCTCAGTCTGGGTATTATGCAGTACAGAATGGAACAGATGTAGATGAATCCGGATGGAATGGCTCACTGGATTTTGCTTCAGCTGCGCCTGATCCACGGGTATTCCCATACTCTGATTTTCGCCATTGTATGGATCTAGCGATGGAGAAGAAACAGGCCGATTTATTCCTATATGGAACGGAAAGGGGGCTCCCTTCGCTCATTCAGTTGGTGCAGAGACAGTTTGCAGATTATCAAGTATTTGCCCATACAGATCAGTTCTTCATTACATCCGGGGTGCAGCAGGCACTTGCAGTACTTGCATTAATGCCTTTTTCAAACGGAAAGCAGCGAGTGTTGCTGGAATTACCAACATATCACAATATGCCATCACTTCTAAGCGGATTAAACGTGCCGATTGCAGGAGTTGAGCGCTCTCTAGGTGGACTCGACTGGGATGAATTAGAACGTCAATTTCGAGAGGGAGACATCAAATTCTTTTATGTCATGCCACGATTTCACAATCCGCTTGGAACTTCACTGACAACGTCGGAGAAGAAAAGGTTAATTCGGCTCGCAATCAGATACGATGTGTACATCGTTGAGGACGATTATTTGGCCGATCTGGAGGATAATTCGAAGCAGGATCCTTTATTTTCTCATGATACAGAGGGACGGGTCATTTATCTGAAAAGCTATTCCAAAATCCTGTTTCCGGGTCTGCGCATAGGGATTGCGATCTTGCCTCCTAAGCTGACCTCTCCCTTCAATATGTACAAAAAAATGCTCGATATTGACACCTCCGTATTGTCTCAGGCCGCACTAGAAGTCTATATTAGCAGTGGCATGTTTGCCCATCACGGTAAAGTGATTCGCAACCGATATGCCGCGCGTATGCATAAGGTTCATGAACAATTAGATACGTACCCGGAATTTAAACCTTTCAAGGAAGCGCCGCGTACAGGAGGGGAGCACACGGTATTGCCTCTTCCGTCCAACATCCCACTTCATGCATTACTGACTCGGTTGGAGCAGCATGGTGTTATGGCTGGGACTACGGAGCGATATTACCCGGAGGGGATGCATGGGGATAAAATGCTACGATTGAACATATCGAACGTGCCGAAACAGCGAATCGAAGAGGGAATGCGAATTATCGCAGAGCAGATTACGAGGTTACATATTGTGCAGCATTAGAATGGATCAGGTAGAAACGTAAAAAAGAGGCGTCGATAAACGGTCACCATCACCGTTTATCGACGCCTCTAAGGCATGTCTGAGAATTTCGAAGGACGCACTACGGCGAGTTTTCAGACACGACTTAGCGTCGTACATTATTCCTGAGCCATCGCTTTAAAGGAAGCTTCGGCTGCTTCTAAGGTTGCTTGTACATCCTCATCCGTATGTGCAGTCGTCAGGAACCATGCTTCATACTTGGATGGAGCCAGATTAATGCCCCGGTTCAACATATGCCGGAAGAAGGAGGCGAACTGTTCTCCATCTGTATCCTGAGCTTGATCATAGTTTGTAACTGGGTGATTACAGAAATGGGTGGAGAAGGCGCCACGGATTCGGTTGATCGTTACATCGATGCCATGGCGATCTGCAGAGGCCTGCAGCCCTGTGGTCAGATCGATTGCAAGGCGTTCCATCTCTTCGTATACACTTTCACCTTGTAACACTTCAAGGCAGGCGATGCCCGCAGAGATCGAAGCTGGATTACCCGCCATCGTTCCTGCTTGATAAGCAGGGCCGAGCGGAGCAACTTGTTCCATGACGTGTTTACGTCCGCCATAAGCACCAATTGGTAGACCGCCACCAATAATTTTACCTAATGCGGTCAGATCCGGTTCAATCTCAGCGTGATTCTCCAGGCCAGCATAGGTCTGAGTAGAGCCGTAGTGGAAACGGAAGGCTGTAATAACCTCATCATAGATGACGAGTGATCCGTTGTCTCGTGTCATCGCGCAGAGCCCTTCGAGGAAGCCAGGTTCTGGCATGACCATACCAAAGTTTCCTACGATCGGTTCAACCATTACCGCGGCAACATCGTCACCCCAACGCTCCAGAGCGTCTCTCAGGGCATCCAGATCGTTAAAGGGAACCGTAATAACCTCATGGGCAATACTCGTTGGAATACCTGCGCTATCCGGAATACCAAGCGTGGATGGACCAGAGCCGGCTGCTACTAATACGAGATCGGAGTGTCCGTGATAACAGCCAGCGAATTTTACAATTTTGTTGCGTTTGGTATATGCACGTGCTACACGAATCGTTGTCATGACAGCTTCGGTACCAGAGTTCACAAAACGAACTTTATCCATGGAAGGAATCGCTTCTTTTAACATTTTGGCCAGATGAATTTCAAGCTCGGTTGGTGTTCCGTACAGAATTCCATTGGCAGCTGCTTTTGTAATGGCCTCTGTGATATGAGGATGGGCATGTCCTGTAATAATAGGGCCGTAAGCTGCGAGGTAATCAATATATTTGTTGTCATCAACATCCCAGAAATGAGCACCTTGTGCCTTTTTCATGAATACGGGTGCACCACCGCCAACGGCTTTGAAAGAACGAGACGGGCTATTAACGCCACCAACGATATGTTGAAGTGCTTCTTCATATAAAACTTCGGAACGTGAGCGAGATGGGAATGAATTCATGGGAAAACTCCTTTCGATAATGGGTTGTATGTTACCTATTCATAGCACAACACAGCGAGAGGGCAGCGTAATAGCTGCCCTCTACGTGTTTCTACTTCGAAGTTGTTACTGTGCTGGCTGTTCGGAGGATTTGGGTTCGTCCCCGCTAGCCGTTTTATCTTCTGTTACCGTGCTGCTGTCTTCAGGCTCAGCAGGTGGATGAATGATATCCTGAATGTGCTGTTTGAGTTTCTCTTCGTTCGTAACAGTTAACACTTGTGCTCCACCGGCTGTGCGCTCTTCCTTGAGCATGTTCATTGGTGGAATCTGTTCACTGCCGTTCATGCTGCTCTGATATCCGAGTCCACCTAGCTTCCACATATCGGAAAGGGTGAGATTCGTATCGACATAAGGGCTAACCTCTTCCAAAATGGAAGGTAATTTCGCAATGGTGGTTGTCGACTGCATCTTCGCAGCAACCGCCTTGAGGAACTCGCGTTGGCGTTCTGAGCGAGCGAAGTCTGACATCGCATCATGACGGAAGCGCACATACATCAGAGCCGTATTTCCATCTAGGTGCTGATAACCTTTTTTGAGATCAATGTCATATTCGTTATTGTCTGCTTTACTTGTATAATGCATGTCCTTCTCTACGTCAAAATCCACACCGCCAACGGCATCCACTAATTTAATGAATCCTTGGAAATCCGTATACACATAATACTGAACAGGGATGCCGAGTAAGTCACTGGCGGCTTTCATTGCAGTGTTAGGACCATGTGTAATCGCGGTGTTAATACGCTCTTTACCGTGACCGTCTATATTCATATAAGTGTCTCGCAGAATGGAGAACAGATTGATTTTTTTGGTAAGTGGATCGAGTGATACCACCATCATGCTGTCTGAACGGGGAACTTCGCCTTTGGCTAATCCACGAGCATCGACACCCATAACCAAAATATTAACTGTGTCGGTTCCTTCCCACTTCGGAGGGTCAGGGGCGTTCACTTTTTCAACATTTTCGATACCGGCAAACGGAGATTCGTCGCCTTCCTTTTGCAAACCATTCAACTGATTGAGAATAGAACCGAAATAAAATGCCGCAGCTCCACCAACAATCAATACGAAGGCGGCAAGAGATATCCATATGGTTCTCTTCGTCTTTCTGGTCATGCTAGCTCTCCTTTGTATTCAAAATGAATTAAAAATTAGTCCGATGATCATCTAGCCGAAGTTTTCCGCGCACGATCCCATTCACAGATGCGAGAGAGGACGCTCCTCACACTATTTTAAAGCTTGCTGAATTTCGACTGATACTATTATAATTTCTTTTTGGGCTACAAGCAATTTCAACAAAATCCAAGTGAGGTATAAACATGCTGGCGATTGATGTCAAAGATTTACGCAAGTCGTTTAGCGTTCAGAAGAGCCGTGGAGGGCTCAAGGGCGCGTTTCAAGACCTGTTTGCACGTCAATACCAGGAGGTATTGGCTGTAAACGACATTTCGTTTCAAATACCGCAAGGCGAAATTTGCGGATATATCGGGGAGAACGGTGCCGGCAAATCTACAACAATTAAGATGTTGACCGGCATTTTGGTGCCTACTTCAGGCCAAATATCAGTTGGTGGATATGTTCCATATCTGGAACGGGAGAAGTTTGTACAGAACATTGGCGTCGTTTTTGGTCAGCGGAGTCAACTGTGGTGGGATATTGGTGTTATCGAATCTTTCCACCTGCTACGCAAAGTATACCGTGTAGGTGAGGTCGATTTCCGCAAAAGACTGGATGAGCTTGTTGAACGTCTACAACTTCAAGACCTGCTCAGCCGTCCAGTACGTAAGCTTAGTCTTGGACAGCGCATGCGCTGTGAGTTAGTAGCAGCCTTGCTACATAATCCAGGCATTGTATTTTTGGATGAACCTACGATTGGGCTTGATATTGTCGTGAAGTCCGAGATTCGGGAATTCTTGAAAGACATGAATAAGGAACACGGTACAACCATTCTGCTGACTACACACGATCTTCAGGATATTGAGGCCCTTTGTTCAAGAGTTATCATGCTGGACGCAGGAAATATCATCTATGACGGTGGCTTGGATCATCTGAAGTCCCAATGGGGAACGGAGCGAGAGATCCGCTTCAAGTTCGGCACAGCACACACGATGAGCCAAATGCAGGAATGGACTGCGGCAATGCCTGTACGCTGGACAGTGGAGAATGAGCTGTCGGCATCGGTATGGATTCCATTGGAGCTTAATGTATCCGACGTGCTTGGAAGGGTTGTCGGACAGGCTGATATTACCGATATTCAGATTGTTGAGATTAATACGGATGAGATTGTACGTAGTATCTATCAATCCGGTTCTGCTGAGCGCCCTGAAATTGTAGCGGCAAGCAACGAAGCGGTGGGTGTATCTTAGATGAACAGTGCATTTATTGATTTTATGCGCATTCGTTTTCTAACGATGCTGGCATACCGGGTGAATTATTATTCCGGCATTTTGATATATACGCTGAATATCGGCGTGTATTACTTTACCTGGCAAGCCATTTATGGAGGCAGCGGAGAAATTGGCGGCTTCACGGCTGCTCAAATGACGACGTATGTCGCCGTGTCATGGATGGCGCGGGCATTTTATTTTAACAACCTGGATCGGGAGATTGCGGCCGACATTCGTGATGGCTCCATTGCGATTCAATTCATCAGGCCGATTAACTATGTCATGGTCAAAATGATGCAAGGACTTGGGGAAGGTATTTTCCGTTTCTTGCTGCTCATGATACCAGGCATGTTGATAGCTATTCTTCTCTTCCCGGTGGAGTTACCTACTGCACCTTCGGCGTGGATCGGTTTTCTCGTGATGCTGTTCTTCAGTTTCTTGATTAACTCCCAGATTAACGTCATTACGGGACTTGCGGCATTCTTTGTGGAAAACAACGAAGGTATGATGCGCATGAAACGGGTTGTAGTAGATCTGTTCTCTGGTCTAATTATTCCGATCAGCTTGTATCCAGATTGGCTGTCAACCATTATGAAGCTGCTGCCTTTCCAAGCAATTACGTATCTGCCCGGCTCTGTATTTACAGGAAGAGTGGAAGGCACAGGCATATGGAATGTACTCGGTATTCAGGTGCTGTGGTTTGTGTTGCTGCTGATTCCGATGATGCTGATCTGGCGGCAAGCGCGTAAGCGTTTGTTCGTGCAAGGGGGTTAACGGAATGTATTATTTAAGTTTAATCGGAGAATATCTCAAAAATTATATGAAAACAAGGCTCACCTATCGTGCCGACTTCTGGGTTGAAATTATATCGGATCTGTTGTTCCAGGCAACGAATCTGATCTTTATCTTTGTTGTATTCCGTCATACGGATAACTTAGGTGGCTGGAGTGAGAGTGAAGTTCTCTTTGTATATGGTTACTTTATGGTGCCGTATGGTATTTTTAGCTGCTTCGTTAATCTGTGGGGGTTCAGTGAGCGCTATATTGTCAAAGGTGAGATGGATCGCATATTGACTCGACCTGCGCATAATCTGTTCCAGATCTTGCTGGAGAATGTCGATCCACCGGCGCTGGTTGGTTCGTTCATTGGTCTGATTATCATGGGCATAAGCGGAGCGGAAATGGGTCTGGTACTGGAGTGGTGGCATATTCCGGCTCTGATCATTCTGGCACTAAGTTCAGTCATGATCTACACTGGAATATACACGATTCTGACCTCGCTCTCGTTTTATTCAGACGCACCTACAGGAATCCTTCCTTTGATGTACAACATTCAAGGGTATGGTCGTTATCCAGTAACGATCTACAATCGTGCGATTCAGGTGCTGTTAACTTGGATTATTCCATTTGCCTTTGTGGGCATCTATCCAGCAGCGCTTTTCCTGGAACGATCGGAGATGCATCGTATGGCACTGCTAACACCAGTCGTGGGACTGGTGTTCGGCTCAGTGGGCTTACTTCTATGGAATTTTGGCGTGAAACGCTATCGCGGAGCAGGTTCGTAATTTATAACGTGTGAAGATTAGGGAGGAATTGAGATGACTGTAACTGTAGGCGAGATGGCTCCTGATTTTGAACTTCCGTCCAGTACGGGAGAGAATGTGAAGTTGTCCGATTATCGCGGAAAGCGAGTAGTGCTGTATTTCTATCCTAAAGATATGACCTCTTCTTGTACACAGCAGGCCTGTGATTTCCGAGATCGACATGAAGAGTTTCAAGGGTTGAATACGGTCATCTTGGGCATCAGTACAGATCCAATGAAGCAGCACGACAAATTCATTGCTAAGCATGGACTGCCATTTGCCTTGCTATCGGATGAGGAGCATCGGGTTGCGGAACAGTATGGTGTATGGCAACTTAAGAAGATGTATGGCAAGGAATATATGGGCATCGTACGCTCCACCTTTTTGATCGATGAAGAAGGGAAATTGATGAAGGATTGGTCCAAAGTGCGAGTAAAGGGACATATTGAAGCTGCACTTGAAGCGGTTAGGGAGTTATCGAGCTAGTACAGAGGGACGAATTATGCAAAGGCATAACAAAAGGCTGTGTTTTGGGAATGAATATTCCTGGGACACGGCTTTTTTTGTCAATCAGTCCACCAATTTATAGTAGAGAGGCGAGATTATTATTGCTCCATCACTTTTAACACTGCAAGTTGGTGACTGTATATCCACATTTACACCAGATTTAATTCTGTTTAGACTTGCCATGTCGGATTCGGTGAATCAATAGCAGTAGTAACGGGATGAGAAATCCTGTCGTAATATCCCACATAAGCCAACTGTCAGCGGTGATTACCATATAGTACAGCACATTGGGAGCGAGTAGGACTGCCATCGAAAAGAAGAGCATGGAGGACGGTAGAATAAGCATTTTATGACTTTTGAGTTGGAACAGTTGAGCGATTCCGGCCACAAACGAATACATGTACAACAGGCTTTTGAAGTAGGTAGAGATTAGCCAAGCCGAAGCCATCATCGCCTCAATACGAAGAAACGAACCTCCAACGTTAATTTTTTTGGACAAGAAATAAGAGATGTAGATGTTATGTTGGGTAATAAAAGAACCTGTAACTGCTAATGACAACAAAACGAGAAGCGTGAGCATGATACCCGCCGTCAGGGAAGAGAGTAACAAGTCTCGCTTGAGATGGGTCTTTTTGTGGACATAAGGAATAACCATCATAAGTGCAAGTATATCTCCAAAAGGAGAAAAGGCACCTACCGTAACGCCCTTCCAGAACTCGAGAGGGCTTGAGTCAAGAACAGGTTTGAGACGAGATAACTCAAATTGTGGCAAGAGACCAAGGAGCAGGATGAGCATGAACACCACAAAGATAGGCAACAGAATCTCGCTGGTGGCACCGATACTGCTGATTCCTTTGAGAAGAGCCCAGGTCAGTGCTGCCACCATCAAAATGATAATTGCTCGAATTGGGGTTGCAATATAAATCTTCGTAGTCAAGAAATCTCCGACTTCCCTTATACATGTAAAGGCGATCATGGCAAAGTAAAATAGATAGGCTATAGTGAAAATAGTTCCTATCCATTTCCCAAGGATCTTCATACAGATCTGAACAAAATTTAGCTCAGGGTGAGTGCGATGAAGTTTATAGAACACATACACAACCAGTAGACCTATAGGCTGACTCACAATTGAAGCTAGCCATGCATCCTGCTTCGCGGAGGCAGCAATCATTGATGGGTAGATCAAGGTCATATCGCCAAGAATGACTAGGAAGGTGAGTGCTGTGAACTGTTTAAGTGTAAGCGTCTCTTTGTTCATACCCGAACTCCTTTAAGCGCTCATGATTTTCAGGCTGACTGTTCATGATTTCTTTTGATGAGAAAATGATTTGATCCAATGAATCACAAGAAGCAATCCTGGAAAGATAATGCCTATCGTAGTATCCCAATCCACCCAATACGGAACGACAGTTATAATGATATACGTAATTCCAGGCGCGATCACATTGGATAACCCAAAGATCAGTAGACCTGTAGGTAAAATAAGGTTTCTATATTGTTTCATATTGAATAGTTCGGCGGTGCCTAGCACAAAGACATAAAGATAGATGCATGCTTTAAAATAAGTCGAGATTAACCACGCTGACGCCATTAGGGCTTCAATACGTTGAAAAAAATCACCGATATTAATCTTTTGTGACAAGATGAAGGATGCATAGATATTATGCTGTGTGAGAAAAGCACCTAGAACAAGCATAGAGATCGTGACCAGAGATGAGAGGATGAGATTTCCGATGCCTGCAGCCAGAATGATATCTAGGCTTCGATGAGAAGTTTTGGCTGTATAAGGAAGAAGCATAAGAATGGGGACAGCTTCACCTATTGGATAAATGATACTAACCAAGATACCCTGAGCAAAGGAAACACTGCTATTTTCTCTAATTGGCTTCAGATTGCTTACTTCGACTTGGGGTAATAGGCAGACAACAAGAACAATAATGAATATAATCAGCACGGGCAGTAGAAGCTCACTTGATCGTCCAAGTGATTCCAGACCGTGAATAACAGCCCACACAATAGCAACGGTAAACAACAATATGACGACACGAATCGGAGTGGTTTGGAAAATTTGAGTTGTCATGAAGTCCCCGACCTCTCGGGTCTGGGTTGCAGCTCCAACCATAAAAAAATACAAGTAAAAGAGTGCCAGCAATGTTCCGGGCCAATATCCCAGGATAGATCTGGAGATGGACACAAGGTTCTGACCTGGATAGGCGTTACCTAGTTTAATGAACATAGCCATGAGACCCATCCCTAACGGGATGCCGATCAGAGCACAGATCCAAGCATCCTGCTTCGCATAGGACGTAATTACGGAAGGATAGATCATCATCATGTCGCCAACGACCATCATGATCGTTAGCGTAGCCAATTGTCTCGTTCCAAGCCGCCCTTGCTCAAGCATACATTCACTCCCTTTTAACTAAGTACCTGTCATTCGAGCTAATAACTGATTGATTGGTTCATAGATCCAGACAATGAGCTTTAAGGGACTCGGAAATTCCCACAGATTGACCGCAATGACACTAAACGTGATGCCTGCTAGCAGTAAGACACTATAGACAGCGGTTTCTTTCCATTGCCTGCTCTTAAAGAGGGTAGGGAGGTCAATCCAACCAATGATGATTCCAATCACTACCGCAATAATGGAGAGCACCATAAGATATTTTCACTCCTTTAACTCATTTTGGAATGAGTCATCCAATGTTCCTACACGTCTGATTTGTGAATTTGCTTCATATTTAACCTCAAGGTCTTCGAAATGTTGGTCCCAATTTCCCTCCACTTTTTTGAAGTATTTAGGGTTAGACTGATATATCTCTTGCCCGAATCCGAAGATATCCACATGGAATTTGCGTCGCACGGAATTGACCGAATTTTTCATTAACTCAACGAGACGCTCCTCTGATAGTTTCTCTAATTCACGGATGGCTGTCATAGAACCAATCTGAAATTTGCACTCCACCGAGCCAATGGAAGAAACGTTTTTGACTTTAAGATTCATGACTGGTTCTCCACGCGTAAATTTTACTTTACGATCGGTTGAGGTGCGGAGGGTCTTCATCGTTACCGTGCCCTCCGTCTTAGGACAATCCACATGACCAACAGTCGTTTTGACATTACCTTTAACATAATTGAATCCTTTGGACTCTTCTTCAGTTAACCAACCAATCAGTTTGTCCTTTTTAAAGACAGATAGTCCAGTTGTATTGAGGCGTGCGGATACCTCGATACTCTCGATATTACTCTTTTCCCCGCTTTTGCTACGATTCCCTATAATCTCTACTCCAGTAATCACGGGCTGTATACCTGGGGATAGCATCGTATCCATCAGTTCGTCTCCCGTTACCGTAGTCGTAGGTGACCAGATCTTGGCGGAGACATCAAGCGAATTAAATAACTTTTCGGCAGGAATGTTCTCAAGGGGTGTAAGCAGGTCGAGAACGTTAGAAGCTTGGGTCTTTCTTGCGACCATAACGTAATAATCAGGACGAACGGTAGGTTCGCGCATGAGTGCTTCCATTACGTCATATATCCCTTCTTCACGGGCATATTCCTCTCCAAAGACAAGTATACGGACATGCGACATGAAGATCCGGCGAGGACTTGTTTCGGTCAACTTTTGGATAGCTTCCAGCATAGAGTCTGCTGTGGCTTGGTACTGTGTAACCGGTGTACCTCTTCCTCCACCAGATTTGGAAGAGATTTCGCTGGGGACAACAACTTGAGCACTAACTTTTATTTTGTCGCCCTCCTTATCAATACCTAGACCAAGCATAATACCAAGTTGGTTAAGTTCCTGACGATCCCAACATCCAGTTAGGAGAGGGAGCACTACAAGAAAGCAGGATATAAGGCGTAAGGATGTCTTCATGTCATGTTCTCCTGACTATCGTTGCTGCTTCTTTTTTTTAGGGGGCTGTCTATTGATGTTGGGTGATTTTGTAGATTGTGGGCGAGTCCTCATATTAGGCCAAGGCACCCGGAACAACGTATCTTTTAAGTCGCTCTGAATGAACGGAGCAAAAGGTGACATGTACGGTACGCCGAATGAACGTAGTGTACACAGATGAGTCACGGTAATTAACAGCACAATAAGAATGCCGTAGAAACCAAAGGCAGCTGCCAACATCATCAGCACGAAGCGTAAGATTCGGACAGAGATCGATAGACCGTTCTCTGGGATGACGTAACTTGAAATTGCAGTAATGGAAACGATAATGACCATTGCTGCTGAGACAACCCCGGCATCAACCGCAGCCTGACCGATAACAAGTGTACCTACGATGGAGACAGCCTGACCGACCGTTTTGGGAATTCGGATACCAGCTTCACGCAAGATCTCGTAGGTTAATTCCATAAGCAATGCTTCAATGAACGCAGGGAAGGGGACTCCTTCTCGTTGTGCAGCGAGGCTGATAAGTAGATTGGTCGGTAACATCTCTTGGTGAAAGGTTGATATGGCAATGTAAAAGGATGGAGCCAATAGTGCAATAAAAAATGCCAGGTATCGAATCATACGGATCAATGAGCTGATGTCTGCCCGTTGATAATAATCCTCAGGAGACTGAAAGAAATGTACGAACAAGGCCGGTACAAGCAGTACAAAAGGTGTACCATCCACAATAATGGCAACGCGACCCTCAAGGAGTGCAGCAGCTACGGAATCGGGACGTTCGCTGTTATAAACCGTCGGGAAGATGGTGCGTGTCTCATCCTGAACAAATTCCTCTATATATCCGCCTTCCAGGATGCCATCGATATCGATCTGATCCAGACGTTTTCTAAGTTCTTCAACAACATCATTGTTGACCGTATCCTTTAAGTAGAGTACAGCGACTCTTGTTTTGGTGATCTGTCCGATTTCTCTTTCTTCAATCCAGAGGCGAGAATCTCGTATTTTTCTGCGAATCATTGCTGTATTTGTACGTAAATTTTCATTGAATCCTTCCATGGGGCCACGGACAACAGTCTGTGATATCGGCTCGCCAACAGAGCGATCTTCCCACCCGGCAGCTCCAATCTTGAGACCATGCACAGAACCCTCAATCAACAGGATGGCAAAACCAGCAATCATGGCATTTAATACATCATCCATATCCTCAATGAGCAATACTTCACTAGCAGCAAGAACATCATTTTGAAGGTAAATGAGATGTTCATCATCTGCTGAAAAATCAGGGAGTTCGCGTCGCTGTAACAAGGATTCAAGAATAGCCTGATTTAATATCTGTACGTCTACGAGACCATCGATATATAGCAGAACGGCAGGCCATTTGTGCAGGCATTGGAAAGGGCGAATCATCAGGTCATTGCTGTTTCCCATCATCTCTTTGCAGTACTCTATGTTTTGACTCAGATTTGGATTGATATGCTGCGTTGTATCATGACTCTGCGCATCGATTCTCATATTCATATCCCCCCAGTACAACCTTTATTTGCAAAGTAGTATGACCTGGATGAATACAGATTATGACAACAAAGTGTGTGAGTAATGAAGATGCTATATAAACTTAATTGAATCAAACGGATTACATAGAGAATTTATATGGAGAGGCGGTTGTTGAGTATTTTGGGGGAGGGGAGGATGGGCTTCTCCAGGTGTGGATATCGTACATTTATTTCTGTGTGCCAGGCATTTCATAAGTTAAGAAAATAAAAAAAAGAGCTGCATCGTCTGCGGCTCATGATAATGGCATGTGTTAACTCGTTGTATTTGTTTCTTGTTATTTCGATCTCATTGCAGAAGATTTTAGTCGGCATTTTGTTTTTGTCTTTGGGGAACAGGAGCTTTCTTCTTCACATTACGTTGACTCCAGACAGTGCGGTAACGGTAAATCACAGCAATTAACAGTAAAAGTCCAACCCCTGCTAGGAGGTACGCAGAGTACTTATGCGCGAGCTGAAATACGACGTTCCACTGAGGGCCGAATACTTTGCCGATGCCTAGAAATAGGACAACCCAGAATAGTGCACCCGAGTAAGCGTAAAGAGCGAATTTGCGAAAAGGAATCGCAGCGATACCTGCAAAATAACCTGTAAAGTGCCGCACACCTGGAATGAAATAGCCAATGAAGATCAGACCGTTACCATATTTACCGAACCATTTCTGCGTTTTATCCAGCTTGTCCTGCTTCAATAAAAACCATTTTCCATAGCGGGTTATAAACGGCAGTCCTGCTTTAACTCCAATAAAATACGTGATGGTCATGCCAATTGTTGTTCCTAGAAACGCAAGGATCAGAAGGAATCCAAAGTCGAGCTGTCCTTTGTATGATAAATACCCTGCGTAAGCCATCGTTGTTTCACCTGGGAAGGGAAGGGCAATGAACTCAAGTAACAATCCAAAAAATAATACGCTATATCCATACGATCCAAACAGATGTTGGATCTTCTCAAGCAATTCCAATACTTTTCACTCTCCTGAGGTTAAGGTGTGAGTTACGAAGCGTACCATAACTCCCGGACTGTCTTGCTTAGGATATGCTACCTAATTCATAGCAAAGAATCAATCGTAATCCATACGATACGATCCGAAAAATTATAGTGAAGAATGACGTCTTTTTTTCACATGGCCTCCATATAATTCTAACAAATCCGCTGAAGTCTATCAGCAAATTTACTAGAAACGTTGGAGGTTGATTCATAAATGACGCAAAACATGGAATCAAAGGTCAGTGTAGAAGTGGATATGCCCGTGAATGGTGCCCAAAAACATACATACAGGTTCCCCCAATGGATGACGTTCCTAGCACGGATAGTATTAGCGATAAGTTTATTTACAACGTGCGCGTGGATAACGGATATTTCTTACGCTTCAGGTTCTAATGTACCCACTCCCAACGAGAAAAATAATCCGAAGAAGACGGTCTATCTAAGTTTCGATGATGGTCCTGGATTGCATACGAGGGAAGTGCTAGATATTTTGAGTAAAGAGGAGATCCCCGCTACGTTCTTCGTACTTGGTGAGCAAGCGCAGCGAAATCCTGAACTTATTCGAGCAATTGTAGAAGACGGACATGCAGTGGGAAATCATACATTCAATCATAATTACAAGCAATTATATAGTGATTTCAAAGAATTCTGGAAACAGATTAAACAGACAGAAGAAGTGATTCATGGAATCACCGGGCTCCGCCCTAATCTGGTGAGAGCACCAGGTGGAAGCTATGGCCACTTTGATCAAAGCTATTTTGACCTGTTGAAGCTAGGTGGATATACCGTGATGGATTGGAATGTGGATAGCGGAGATTCGAGGCGTAAAGGTGTGCCTGCGAGCGAAATCGTACGTAATGCTACCAAGGTGCCTGTAGGAACCAGCTCAGTTATTGTATTAATGCATGATGGGGGAGCGCACGCCGAAACGGTAAAAGCACTGCCTGAAATTATCCGGTATTATCAGGATCAAAACTATCAATTCGATACGATCAAGGCTTCTGATCAGCCTGTCCAATTCCGTGTAAAGTCCGATGGGGCATATGCTTCTCGTAAGGCGCCAGGCAAAGCTTGGATTGCTGAGCATGTGGAACCTAATTCTGCCTTATGGCTCGCAGGTAAGGAACTAAAGGTAGAAATAGGGATGGCGGCAGCGACCTTGCACTCAGGAGAATTTCGAATAGAGGAGCAGCAGATCATGGTGCCTTTGCGAAGCTTCATGAAGAAGTTCGGCAGTAATGCACGTTGGGATGCAGAAACAAGAACGGCTACGGTAGTCTGGAAAGACCGAACTATCTACGCAAGCAGTATCAGTGGAGAATTAACTTCAGGACGATTAGGTCAAGCGGGCGAAACCGTGAAGGGGAAGGTTCGAAGTCAGGGCGGTACAACTTGGGTTCCGCTTCGAGATCTGTTAGAGCAGATGGGGCTGAGCATCCAATCCATGAAATCCAATAAATCGGAATGGACGGTGAAGGCAAACATTCCTGTAGCTGCTATGGGAAGGGGAAATCTTACAATCTACGTCTAATCTCTCTACTTCCGGGCAACACTGAAATCATAGATTACTATGACTAAGAAATGCCGATAATGGAAGGAGAACGAGTGATATGACGTATATTCGGATAGAACATGAGCACGCGGTGGAGTTATTAAATAGAGTAATTAAACGAGTTGAGACTGCTATTATCGGTAAGAACCGAGAGATTCAATATGTGCTTACGGCCATGCTCGGTGGTGGACATACACTTCTGGAGGATGTACCAGGCACAGGTAAAACGATGTTAGTTCGTGCGATGGCTTCTGCGCTTGACTGTTCCATGGGGCGCATTCAATTTACTTCGGATGTCATGCCAGCAGATGTAATGGGTACCTCGATCTATCATCCTCCTACAGGGGAATTTACATTTCGTCCAGGTCCGGTGATGTCTAATTTCGTATTGGCCGATGAGATTAATCGCGCTTCACCCCGAACCCAATCTGCTCTCTTAGAAGCGATGGAGGAGCGCCGGGTTACGGTTGATGGCACAACGTATGCGTTACCGCGTCCTTTCTTTTTACTGGCGACGCAGAATCCATTGCAGTTTGAAGGCACCTACCGTTTACCCGAAGCACAGCTAGACCGCTTCATGATTAAGATTGGACTCGGCTATCCTGAGCCTGAACAAGAAGTAGAGCTGTTAACGCGTATGCAAAATAGAGAATCTAGTTTGGCAAGTCCACCGGTCATGCTTGCGGAAGAAGTGGTAGCCATGCAGCGGGAGGTTAGACAGGTACATGTTGATGCAGTCATCAAGCAGTACCTGGTCTCCGTCGCTGTAGCGACACGTAGCCACTCATCCGTGAGACTTGGGGTTAGCCCTCGGGGCACGCTTGCTTGGATGGTTGCCACGCAGGCCTTTGCCTACCTTCGAGGACGCAGTTATGTGATCCCGGATGATGTCAAAGAGATGGCGATTCCTGTACTATCTCATCGCATTCAGCTTAAGTCCCAGAATAGAACAGAGGGTTCATGGTCACAAGAACAGGTGATTCAGGAGGCTTTGTCTTCCGTTCCGATCCCGGTTCAGTTGTCGGCACAGGGAAGGGGACGGAGGCCATGAGCACATTTGCCGGCCGTCTAATCAATACCGCCCTCATCTTGGCTTGTGGCTCCCTCTTCGTGTGGTATGGAGGCAAATCAGCATTGTTTCTCTTCGCCATTACACTTCTGATTGGAGTTAGTGGAGTGCTTATCCATGCCTGTGGTCCACGCTACATTGATATTCGCAGATATATGCAGTCCAACCGCATGTTATCTGGCGAAACCATTCATGTGCGAGTCGAGCTGGAATTCAAGAGTCGTATTCCGCTGTTGTGGATTGTGCTGTGTGAGAATACACCTGCGGGTGTGCATCGAAAGTGTTTTTTTCCAGGAATGAAGAGGCAATTCACCTATCAATACCAGTTGTCTGGTTTGAGAAGGGGCATCTACGAATGGGATAACGGCCGATTGTACTGGGGGGATATTTTCGGCTGGAATACGATATCTGCGGAGACGAGCGGCGGAACCTCATTGATCGTTGTACCTTCTGTCACGGTCACCGAATATGAAGAGAGCCACGTCACCACATCTACAGTTGCGGGAGAGGGACAGCTGTCCGAGCAGAGAAGTCTTCAGGGTAACCGGGGGCATGAGTTCCGCGACTATCAGCACGGTGATCCAATGAAACGAATCCACTGGAAAAGTACAGCCAAAACCGGGAGACTTCAGACGTTTGTCCCTGAAACAATGGAATCACCATCACTTCATATTTTGGTGTATGAAGGTCAGGCGGGTTATGGACAATCTTGGGATGATTCAAGCGATCATCCTGCATTTGAACGAGCCGTCAGTATGGCAGCAAGGTGGATTCATCAAGCGGATATGGATAGCATTCCGTATCAACTGTGGTCAAGCAACAGAGAAGGTCTAGCTTATCAACAGACGTATAAATTTGGTGAAATGCAATCTTTTAGTGACTTGGAGCTATCTCTAGATTGGTTAGCGTTAGCACGGATTAACCAGTCTTCACAGGGTGGAGCCGTCATGATGAACCGGATGATGCTGGAGCAGATGTCGATTGGATCGCGGGTTGTTGTACTCAGTGGACGGATGGATGCGGATCTTCATCAATGGGTGCTGGATGCTGTAAGTCTAGGAATTCAAGTAGAGGTGCAATTAACAGAGGCAGCAGGGACAAATCTAACAGATATAAGTACAGCGGATTCAAAGCTACCTGTACCTCAATCCCAGTCCGTCGCGTGGCTAGAGCAGCTTCAGCAGTGTGGGGTACAAATCTGCAACGTGGCAGATCACCCAACACCTCCTGTAGGAAAGGTGGTGGTTACGGATGTGGGAGCATAATCCGAACCGCCACTCACCATCCAGTGAATCTATTGCAGAAGGCTTGTCATACCTCAATCTGGACAACAGAAGCAAAGAGGCCGCAGAGCCTGTTAGTTATAGGTTGTTCATTTGCACACTGTTGCTGCTATTGTCTCTGGAATGGATCTATCCTGTGACCTCTTCGGGTCAGCAGGGAAGTGAACGTTTTTTATTGGTCATGGCTGGATTAACCGGAGCACTGCTTGTGGTCGGATTATTTCGTACTGGTTGGATTGCAGGCACGCTGATTCGATTATGTATTGCTTTTGTTGCCCTATGTTGCATGTACGGCGGACAAGATCCACTTGGATGGGGGATCACGTATCCTGAGATGCTAATGTCCGACTTGGATACCTTCATGCAGAGTGGACATTTCTATAGTATAAGTACAGAAACAAGAGGGTTCTGCATGATGTTAGGCTGGAGCATGCTGATTACCTCGGTGCAGTCTCTCTTTTTGCTGCGTCTAAGTGTCATGTTATTTGGTGGAGCTACACTGGTTTATTTGCTGCTGCTGGAATCTCTGGCTGGGCTGGATGTCTACACATCCATCGTACGTTCAGTACTCTGGATCATGCTCATCCAAGCTCTGTTGCAGCTCCTGCGTTTATCCGGTGGGGTTACGACACCACGTTATGCGCTGAATCCTTATGGGCGCTGGAGTATAGTGACTGTGCTTGCCGCCATAGCGATGATTTCTTTCTCTGGGTTGCCAGGTCACTATAGTTCAATCTCGCAACCGGAGCGTATATCCCTTAATGAGATTGGTGAACGTCTGGCACAATGGGCAGGCTATAATGCAGGAGATAGTATTCCTGCTGCAGCATCTGTTACAGGATATAGCACTGCCGATGCTCCTATGGGTGCACCTCTGACCCAAGGGGATACGGTCTTTTTTGTAGCGAAAAGTCCAGAACCGACGTATTGGCGCGGCGAGACTCGCTCATATTATAACGGCAGTACATGGAGTGATCCTGCGCAAAGTTTCGAAACGGCTAGTCCATCCGGATTACTACGTACAGATGGATGGGAGAATCAGAACTATTGGACTCGCATTCTACAGACCGTTACGATGCAGCGAGAGTGGAAGGGACCCAATCCGCTCTTTACGGGAGGGATGCCGCTCAACGTATCATTTCAGGATCGTGAAAGCGTTAATGAGAAAACCATGCTCTCGCTTCTGTCGAACAGGGATTCAGCGACGCTGTGGCTGTCGGGTTCAGGCCGCCGTGTATCCGTTAAACGCTATACAGCAGATGTGATGATTCCTACAGCTGAGCCAGAACATTTACGTCTTCTGGAAGCCAAACATCGGAGTAAAGATCCTGCCGAAATTCGTAGAACTTACCTACAGCTTCCGGACTCACTGCCCGGACGTGTGCGTTCCCTTGCAGGTGAGATTATAAAGGGGAGCAAGACACGATACGATGCAGTACATGCAGTCCAGACATATCTGGCTAATCATGCTGAATATACACTGGATACACGTATGCCTCCGCGTGGAACGGATTTTGTGGATGATTTTCTGTTTGTTACTAAGCAAGGGTACTGCAATCATTTCTCAACAGCGATGGTTGTCCTTCTGCGTGCAGAAGGTATTCCAGCCCGATGGGTAAAGGGATTTGGTACAGGGCAGCTTGACCCTAAGGTTCCGGGTCAGTACAGCATTACCCAAGGTGATGCTCATTCTTGGGTGGAAGTATATTTCCCGGGCGCAGGCTGGATGCCGTTTGAGGCAACGCCTGGTTTTGTTATACCGCAAGCGACGGCGGGTACTGATGCCGAAGCTACGCAGCTCCAGGATGCAGGTGTGCAATCGCACCTGGAACCGTGGTCTGGTGCGAGCGCTTGGCTGCTCGCTCGCGCCCAAGCATTTGTCGCGGCGCCTTGGCTCACCGCGACGGCACTTGCGGCAGCGGCGGCATTGTTCGCCGCTGTAGCCTTCGGCGTGCGGCGGCTACGCCCCGCGCTGCCGCTGAGGCTGCTGCTGGCTTGGCCGCGCAGCAGCTTTCCGGACCGAGAGCGGCTGCTACGCGCTGCCGCTCCGGTCTGGCCCGCGCTTGCGCGGCAGTACGGCCCGCGGCCGCCGGGCATGACGCTGCGAGAATACGCAGCGTCACCCGCCGTTGCCGCAGGCACGGACAGCGCGGACATCGCGCGGTTTGCAGCCGACTGGGAACGGCTGCTGTACGGTCCAGAGCGTCCGCTGCGCGCGGACAGTCTGGACTTCCTGCGCCGGGCACTTCGGCTAGCCCGGCGGTTACCAAGGCGCTAGTTAAACGGCAAGGCTCTACGTTTAGCCGCCTGATCACGGACGCCTCTCTTGCCTAGCGGCGAACGAGGCGTCTTTCCGCGCTAACCTTGTTGAGATGGTTAGCATTGGTTAGAGGTACTTTTATTCAACAAGTAGGAGTGGAAAGGGTAGAAGAGGTGGAAAAATTGTGGGACTGACTTGAACAAAAGTGCAGTTACACCATAAAAAGAAGCATTCTTTTGTTCTCCATTCGTGTTGCTCATAAATTGTCGAATAAAGGAGTTTAGCCTTTCCTTGACGGTATGTTTTGTCGTTGCGTATAATTAGTTTCATTAATTGAGGGAGGCACGGTAATGAATAAGCAGAATGAAATTGTGGTTGTCCTTGACTTTGGGGGCCAATACAACCAGTTAATCGCCAGAAGAATCCGGGATCTTGGCGTATACAGCGAGCTTTTGCCGTATAATACACCGGCTGAGAAGATCGCAGAATTGTCACCAAAAGGGATCGTATTCTCGGGAGGTCCATCCAGCGTCTACGCTGAGAATGCACCGCACGTAGATCCAGGCGTATATGATCTTGGACTTCCAATCTTCGGAATCTGTTATGGTATGCAGCTTATGGCTCAACAGCTAGAAGGTAAAGTGGAACGTTCCGAGAAGCGCGAGTATGGTAAAGCAGACCTTGAGTTTGCTGCAGGTGCAGCATTGGCTCAAGGCATTGAAGGCGAACATACGGTATGGATGAGTCATGGTGACCATGTTGTTACACTTCCTCCGGGTTTCAAACTGGATGCAGGCACGGAAAGTGCGCCGATCGCTGCAATGAGTAACGATGAGCGCAAATTGTATGCTGTTCAGTTCCACCCAGAAGTGCGTCACTCTATTCGTGGTAATGACATGATTAGTAACTTCTTGTTTAATATCTGTGGTTGCGAAGGCAACTGGACGATGGAGACTTTCATCGATGACACGATCAGAGACATCCGCGAAAAAGTAGGCGACGGTAAAGTACTGTGCGCACTTAGCGGTGGTGTAGATTCTTCCGTTGTAGCTGCTTTGTTGCACAAAGCGATCGGTGATCAACTGACATGTATGTTTATCGACCACGGTCTGTTGCGCAAAGGTGAAGCGGAAAGCGTAATGGAGACGTTTGTTGGCAAATTCGACATGAAGGTTGTCAAAATTGATGCACAAGAACGTTTCATGTCCAAGCTGGCTGGTGTGGATGATCCAGAGCAAAAACGTAAAATTATCGGTAACGAGTTTATTTACGTATTTGACGAAGAGTCCAAGCAGTTCGATGATTTCGAATTCCTAGCGCAAGGTACACTGTACACGGACATCGTAGAAAGTGGTACAGCAACAGCTCAGACCATCAAATCTCACCACAACGTGGGCGGTCTGCCCGAAGACATGAACTTCAAACTCATCGAACCTTTGAACACGCTGTTCAAGGATGAAGTGCGTAAAGTAGGTACGGAGTGCGGCCTGCCGGACGAAATTGTACACCGTCAACCTTTCCCAGGACCAGGTCTTGCGATCCGTGTTCTTGGCGAAGTGACGGAAGAGAAACTTAAAATCGTTCGTGACTCCGACTACATTCTGCGTGAAGAGATCGCCAAGGCCGGTCTTGACCGCGAAATCTGGCAATACTTCACTGCCCTGCCGAACATGAAGAGTGTTGGCGTTATGGGTGATGCGCGTACGTACTCCTACACTGTAGGTATCCGTGCTGTAACATCCATCGACGGTATGACAGCAGACTGGGCACGTATCCCTTGGGACGTATTGGAGAAAATCTCCGTGCGGATCGTTAACGAAGTAGATAACGTAAACCGTATCGTTTATGACGTAACTTCCAAACCACCTGCAACAATCGAGTGGGAATAGTTAAATAAACATTAGAGAAGCTTGGAGAGCCTTATTTCGATAAGGTTTCTGCCAAGCTTTTTTTGTTTTATGGCATTATAAAAATTAGCAACCCTGTCTATTTGTTCAACGTCACAGAACTTTAGCAAGGGTACTTAAGGAGAACGACGCTGTATCCTTAATCTTTTTGACCAACTAGGAATTTGAATTCTCACACTCTCGCATCCTTATCGGGGCTGTACTCGATTATCGCTTGGGTAACAATGTATCCAATAATCTTAAAAATAGGGTAAGGAATACATTACGAATTGAGATTTGGCTGGTCTTATAATGTGATGCAGTGAGAGTATAAGGAAGCACATCTGAGCTTGGTGTTATTTCTTTTCTTTATCTCCTTTTTAGATTTACTTCAGATTCTTTTCAGGTTTGAGTTCTATACTGAGTACATACTACGGCAATTGGCTACTGAAAGGAGATTGAGTGTATGCGTAAAACCGACAATATGAGCAAATGGAAGATGGGCATTGGAAGTGCATTTCTGATGGTGATGCTGGCGGGATGCGGTTCGGGTGTGCAGGATCTGGCTTCCGGTTCCGGTGACTTTTCATTTGTAAACTTAGAGGCGGCGGATGCATCTTCCGATCAGACCAGAAATCAGGAAGTATCCTCTGACGTAACAACGAACACAGATCAGGATCAAAACAAACTACTTGATGCTTCACAGACAGAAATATAATCGACGTAGGATTGGTTTGGACAAATAGCTGGCTCTATAACATCACAAGTTATTTACAGGTTTAATATTAATATTACTCGAATAAAAGACAGGGCCATCTTTCAATAAAGAATAACCGTAATATCCACCTTTTCGCGCATGCTCATATGAACACAAGCTACCTTTATCGAAGCATTGGTTGTGCTTTGAAAAGGGTAGCTTTTTTAATATGCATTTAACTATCCGAAACGATATGAAGTCTGACAAAATGGACATATACTACTAGAAATACAGTTGATAAACTCGAAGGTAAATGGTTTGTAAATCGCTAACCTGGTTCTTTTTGTTAAATAATACGAACGATATGAAGAGGGTATGGAAATAACATTCGTTTTTATCATTGACAAAATAGAACCCGCCCTCCTAAAATAGTGATGGGAAACAAACAAATAGCGCATACTAATTCGTATAATCCTGGGGATTGGCCCGGGAGTCTCTACGAGATCACCCTAATGATCTGGCTACGAAGAGGAGCAGGCTAAGCACATAAATTCTACATGATTGCGTCTTACATCACGCACGCACATTAGAATTTTTTTGTTCTTGGTCAAAAGGCTTTAATGCCGCTCCTAGTCAAGCTGAGCTCTGGGGATATAACATCTTCAGGGTCATTTGTCGTTTTTCAATATGGCTTCAACATCTCTAAGGGGGAGTAAGTAATTTATGGATCGTTTCTTTAAACTCAAAGAAAACGGAACAAATGTTAGAACGGAGATTGTTGCGGGTCTGACCACCTTTATGACAATGGCTTACATTCTTTTTGTAAACACGTTGTTTCTAGGTTCTAGCGGGGCGGGAATGTCTGATAACGCAGTGTTTTTTGCAACGGCAGTCGGCGCTGGATTAATGACAATTATTATGGGATTGTTCGTAAATATTCCGATTGCGCTCGCACCGGGCATGGGATTGAACGCGTACTTCATGACAGTGGTTCTTAGCTCGAATGGTGCAATTACTTGGCAGGCAGCTCTTGGAGCTGTGTTCCTTTCAGGTATCGTGTTCATTATTTTGACCGTGACTAGAGTACGGCAAATGCTGCTCGTTGCAGTACCGCAATCGATTAAAATGGCTATCACAGTCGGTATTGGTTTGTTTATTACGATTATTGGTTTCAAATTGGCTAACTTGGTAGCAGTAACGGTGAACGTAGCGCCAGATGCAGATCTGAGCCAGCCGATTCCGGGCAGTAGCTTCAACCTTTCACTCGGTAACTTCGTAACACATCACGATGCACTGCTTGCTCTTATTGGTTTGTTGCTTATTGCTATTCTGATGGTTATGCGAATCAAAGGCGCTCTCTTGATTGGGATCGTGGCAACAACGTTGATCGGGATTCCGATGGGAGTTACTAATCTGAGTGGGTTGACTGGTGCAAGCTGGTTGCCTAACTTCAGTGATCTGGCTGTAGGACAGTTGGACTTAAAAGGCGCAATTAGCTTAGGTTTGTTTGAAATCATCTTTATCTTTACCTTTGTTGAATTGTTCGACACGTTCGGCACCATGGTAGGGACGGCAACACGTATGGGCATTATGAAAGATAAGAAAAAAGGCGAGAAAACGATCGGTAAAGCGATGCTCGTCGATGCAGTTGGTGTCAGCGCAGGTGCTGCATTGGGTACAAGTACGATTACTGCATATGTTGAAAGTGCTTCAGGCGTTGAAGCGGGTGGACGCACAGGACTAACTTCAGTAACTACGGGTCTGTTGTTTATCCTCGCATTGTTCATCGCTCCACTGGCACTGGTTGTTCCTTCTGCTGCGACTGCTCCAGCGCTGATCATTGTAGGTGTATTGATGATGAGTCAGGTTCGCAGTATTGAATGGGATGACTTCCTCCAAGCTTTCCCTGCATTCCTTACTATTGTGCTGATGCCTTTCACGGGTGGAATCGCGAACGGGATCTCTGCAGGTATCGTATCTTATGTAATCTTGGCGGTATTCAGCAACTTGGTAACAGAACGTAAAGTGAAAATTCACTGGTTGATGTGGATCTTAGCGATTATCGTAATATGTCGGTATGTATTTATGGGCGGCGAATAGTCGTGCAATTGAAATAAAACTTGAATAGAATAGAAGGAGAAGCCGATACGATGGTATATTACCGGAGTGTTGAGCTTCTTTTTTGTTTACTACTATATAAATAAGAAGGGATTCAACTTCGTTGATATGATGAGTCTCTATGCTTTCAATTCAATGCTGGTGATTAAAGAAAGTGAAAGATACATGCAGAGATAGTTGCAGTGTAGTGGTTCGGAAAAGATGGACTATGAAACGATGGAGATATGAACTTGGGATGAGAATAAAGATAAGGAGCTAGCTCCTGAATGAACTCAGGGAACGTATAATATAGAAACATCATACTTAGGAAACTATATATTATAGAAGAAACTTATCTTCTGAGAGGGAGCGATTAAGAAAACTGATTTTGTTTTAAAAAAAAGCTTGCGTTCTAAATCTGTACATGGTATATTCTAATTCCGGCCAAGAAAACACGAGAAACACGGTGCGGCAAGCAAACAACATAAGCTTCGAAAGAAACTTAAAAAAAGAGCTTG
>NZ_JAUSTI010000015.1 GCF_030812775.1 Paenibacillus tundrae | reverse complement strand
TTCAAGCGAAACTCAAACAGCGCGCACCGATTGAATATCGATGCGCGCTGGCAGCATAGCTTTTTTCATCTGTCTACTTGACAGGGGTATGACCAAGTGATGGTTTTTCTTCATTCTTCTATGACAAGTTGCTTCTGAATTATTTCGGCTGAATGTAGCCTTCAGCTTTGAGCAACTCTGCAATCAATACTGCACCACCAGCCGCACCGCGGAGGGTGTTGTGGGACAATCCAACGAATTTGTAATCGTACATGGAATCTTCACGTAATCTACCTGTGGATACACCCATTCCACGTTCGATGTCACGATCCAGCTTCGTTTGTGGTCTGTTTTCTTCTTCGAAGTACGTGATGAACTGTTTTGGTGCACTTGGCAGAGCCAGTTCTTGCGGACGACCTTTGAACTGCAACCAACGCTCCAAGATTTGCTCTTTGCTTGGTTTATTCTCAAAGTTAACAAAGACTGTTGCCAAGTGTCCATCGGTTACCGGAACACGAATACATTGCGTCGTAATCAGTGGTGCAGATGCTTTCACGATCTGATTGTTCTCAACGCTGCCCCAGATGCGAAGTGGCTCCTGCTCACTTTTCTCTTCCTCGCCACCGATGTAAGGAATAACATTGTCCAGCATATCTGGCCAATCTGTAAAGTTTTTGCCAGCTCCCGAGATTGCCTGATATGTGGAAGCTACGACTTGTGTTGGGCCGAATTCACGCAAGGCATGAAGTGCTGGTACATAACTTTGAATAGAGCAGTTCGGTTTCACCGCAATGAATCCAGTAGAAGTACCCAGGCGTTTTCTTTGTGCTTCAATGACTTCCAGATGCCCTGGGTTAATCTCAGGAATGACCATCGGTACATCTGCTGTCCAGCGATGAGCGGAGTTGTTAGAGACTACCGGTGTGCCTGTTTTGGCATAAGCTTCTTCAAGCGCTTGAATTTCATTTTTCTTCATATCAACCGCACAGAAGATAAAATCAACCTGGCTAGCGAATGCTTCAACTTGGGAAGCGTCTTGAACAACAATATGTTTAACACCTTCGGGGATCGGAGCTGTCAATTTCCATCTACCTTGAACCGATTCCTCGTAGGTTTTACCTGCGGAGTTTGCACTTGCTGAGATTGCTGTTACTTCGAACCATGGATGACCGTTAAGCAGATCCACAAAACGCTGACCTACCATTCCTGTTCCTCCGACAATGCCGACTTTCAATTTTGCTGACATAATATCATCATTTCCTTTCGGTATAAGTTGAATGTTGGGTCTCTGATATTCGTTAATTGGTTGTTGGGACGCCGTGATTCTTCCCTTATTAAAACCTATTCAGGTATTACCAAAGCGTGTAAATTTCACCCTGGAAAAACCAAAAAAATCCCACCCCCAAGACCGAAGTCTCAGGGACGAGATTGGATCACTCGTGGTACCACCCAGATTCGCCAATATGTCGCCATACTAGCCTCTTTGAGTTAAGAGCGACAATGCCAATGTTGGTATGCCTACTTATACTCTAGCTCTGTAACAGGAGCTCCTGTCACACCATCCCTTTACTTATTATAAAGTTCCGATGTGCTGCTCTGAGTCTTTATTCAACCAAAAATTCTTTACCCCTTTTCAGCTACCGGAGCTCTCTGCCAAAGAATGCTTTTAGTCTACTCGTCTCTTCAATGCATTTGATATTGCGATTATAATATCAAAAGATCGGTTATGAAGTAAACCCTTTTTTATTTTTTATGCAAAAACGACAGAATCTAGGTCTAATTTCTCCCAGATGATCATGCCCAATATGTCGCAAGACTACGAAGATAAGGAGCCAGCTTGGGCTGTAATTCCTTGCGCATTCCCCTTTGATTTTTGGTAATGTTTGTACTGCTCATCGTCTATTTCGATGATATCTACATAGTTGTAATCACATTTCTGTATGACTTTATTAGAAGCAGCATTCTCTAATAATGCAATCGCATGTAGTAATTCTACATTTGTATGAGTGAACAAATATTGCGTTATTCCATGAACAGCCTGTGTTGTATAGCCACGGTTTCTATAGTTCTTGGAGATGCCGTACATAATCTCCCGATTAGGTGCGGGTAGCTCTTCTTTTATCCCTGAGCAACACCAGCCTATGAACTCATCTGTTTCCTTATGAATGATAGCCAATCGTAGAAAGAGCGAGCCGATGTCTCCCCCAGCCTTGACGGCTTGTTTAAACTTCTGATTTTCTGGAATCTCGTATTCAGCCAACCAATGCGCCCGATCTTCGGCCGAAGCATTCCATCCTGGTAGAAATTCGTAAACCTCTGGCTGCCATGTGATCTCTTGTAATTTATCCAGATCCTCAAGTCGATACTCACGCAAATAAATATCCTGACACTCAATCGTTAACTCACTTAACATTTCGTTATGGTGCATTGTTATTTCCTCTCTATTTCACAAATTAAATATATGTAGTCTATATAGATAACACTATCCAATTTCTCTCATGACGCCCCTCCTAACTACAGCAATTTTAACCTAATTTGTGGAATTTCTCTATATGTGAGTGTTCAAAAAGGTCGGTTTCAGTCCCAAGAAGGCAGACTTTTGAACCACCTCTATAGCTAGAATAGCCCCCAGCAACCATCATGCCGGAGGCTATCATTTATAAATGAATTAGACTAACTTAACATACTTACTCTGGATATTGAGGTCTGCTCACCTTATCAGGTACGGATTCATCAAATACATCCTGACCTGGATAATCTCTAATATCACCTTCGTGAAGCTCATGGTTCTCATAGTCAAACCGATGTGCCGTTCTCTGATCTACTCGCCAAGGCGAGCTTTTCCCCAGTGATTCTGACATTAGTGATGATCCGTATGGTCCCTCAGGAAATTCTTCAAGAAACAGATCATTTCGTTGAGATTCTACGGTAGATAGATCCGTTGATTCTTGTCGATCCTCTTGCATAAATTTGTCCTTCATTAATTCGACCTCCTATCCGCTCTGACATAGTCAAAGCATGATTAGAGTGATCAAGGAGCACGTAATTTATGCATGTTTTATAAGGAAGTTACAGAATTATTAGAAGTCTCGAATCCATATATAACCTATAAAAATTAGTAGTCCAATTACACCAATCCACGTATCCTGTTTAGACCACTTTAGCAAGGAAGTTGTTGATCCAACACGATAATTCTCTCTAACCTTTCGCATCTCCATTGCAATCGTCATATCCTCTGCCCGTTGGAACAAGGACATCATTAGTGGTATAACCATTGGTCCGAGGTCACGTACACGTACTGTGTTAGGTCTTAATGCAGCTTTGCCTCGTGCGCGCACAATGAGCGAGAATCGCTGCCATTCACTCCAGATCATCGGGATAAAACGGAAGATTAAAGACACAGCCAGGGCAAACGAAGTAACAGGCAACTTGATCTTTTGTCCGATTGCCAGCACCCAATTCAAGCCTTCCACCATCCGCCCATAAGGTGTTGTTAGTGAGAACCATAGACTCGCAAGGGTCACGATAAACAAACGATACACATTAAGCAGTGTAGCTTCTGCCTGAATAAGAGAAAAACCCAGTTGCAAACTTCCACTTGCTGTGGAGAGCGTTGTTCCTGATAAAACTGTAGAAATGATGAAAAAGAACAACAGTGGCTTCATTAACTTCATACAACTTACAAGTGCTTGACGGGGTAGGATTCCAAGTGCAAACACGACAGGCACTAACGTTAGCGTTAGCCCCCACCAGCGATGCTGTAGCATCGTTGCCGTCACTAACAAAATATACAATATCCATTTCAAACGTGGATCCATTACACGATACAGACCATTCGAATGAATGTATTGATTGTTGTTTGTCGCTGAATGAACAGGGATACTCGCTGTACCTTCATTCCATTCATTAGCCTTCGAATTCAATTGAGTATACGTCTGGTGTTTAGTAGATTCATTACCAGTTGGAACAGACTCGCGAGTGTTATTGCTCATTTCCTGTCCTTCTGCCTTCATTTGAATTATACTCGCTGCCATCGCCTCTGGTGTTAGTGCCGTCGATGGCATAGCTAACCCCACTGCCGCAAATTGCTGCGTTAACTGCATAGAAGGTGGCAGGCCCATTCCGGCCTGTATCAGAAGCTCAGGCTGCGCATGAAGCTCTCTTGGCGTCACATCCGCTACAAGCCCGCCGTCTTGCAATACTAAAACCCGGTCTGCTATAGGTAAAAACGTGTCCAGATCATGCGTTGCTACCACTGCTCCTCGTTTATCCAGTCGATGTTGAGCAAGAGCATCCAATAGTAATACAACGCTAATTGCTTCTAGCCCAGCACTCGGTTCATCTAACAATAACCATTCAGGATCAACGACAGTTCCCAAAGCAAGCCCCAGCCGTCTACGCTCTCCGCCACTCAGCGCAAACGGAGATCCATCTAGGTCAAATTGCCGTGAATCGGTTCGACCTTTTGCAGTGTCCCACTGTTCAAGTGCTTGTGTGATTAATTGCTTCTGCTGACGCTCGGTATACCGATAAGGACGCATGGAATAAGCGAATTCTCGCTGAATTGTCCGGGCAAACACCTGTTGCTCTGGAAATTGAAACACCATCCCCATTCGTAACAACATCGACTGCGAAACCTTGCCTTGCTGCCAGAGCAACTCATCTCCAAGTCGAATTGCCCCTTGATCTGGAGGCTTCAGACCAGCCAACATCTGCAGTATTGTCGTTTTACCCGATCCAGTCCGACCTAATAGCAGCGTAATTTCTCCACTGCGTAGCGTGATAGATATATCATGAATTAAATTCCGTTGATGAAGTTCTACACCTCCGACGCTCACATGATCTAACTCAATATTCAAGAGCTTACCTCCCTTACAAGCTGCTCAGGTCGAAGAGGTGTCGCTTGGGGAAGCATTCCTTGTTGTTTAAGAAGCTGTGCGGTCTTCACCGTAAATGGTGGGTCGAGCTCTAACTGGCGGCAAACGGATTTTGCCTCTACTTTTCTTGATTCATCCCCTTCAACCTCAGGTGAATAGAAGAATGCAACCGGATCACCATCATAGACACAACCCCCTTTGTCCATAGCGATAATTCGATCACATAACGTCGCTTCTTCCAGATGATGTGTAATCCAGACCACCGCGGTTCCTTGCTGGATAATATGTTCAACTATACTCTCAATCCGTTCACGAGCACCAGGATCAAGCATTGCCGTTGGCTCATCTAGCACTAAGATATCCGGCTTAGCCGCAAGCGCCACTGCAATATTTAAGAGCTGCTTCTGACCACCAGATAGCCGAGCAATGGCTGCATCGGGTGACATCCGAAGCCCTACGGTATGTAAAGCTTGTTCTCTACGTCTTTGCTTTTCTTCGGCAGACACGGAGAGTGAGGATAAGGCAAAATGAAACTCTTCTTCTATGGTATCTCCGAGTACCTGTGCATCGGGATGCTGCAACACCCCACGGATAGTAACATCTGGTTTAACCATTCTTGATCCACCGGAAAGCGGTATAAAACCGATTAACAGCCCAGCAATTGTACTTTTCCCACTCCCATTGGCTCCTACAATGCTAATCCATTCGCCTTTATGAACATGCAATGATACGCCATCAACAGCCTTTCGAACCTTGTCAGGCGATAAAGCATAATAAACCCGGACATTGTCCAGTGTAATTAGAGTTGTTTCATCTTGCATTGAGATTTTGTCCTTCCCCTTTTGATTCTTTTGTGATACGATCCGAATTGTTAACCACATAATTATTATTGGTTAACAATAAGATTAGCAAAATTGAAAGGATTGTTCAAACATGAAATTATCTTTGCGTGGAATTGTTTTTAGCGCCCTTATGGCAGCCATACTTGTTCTGTTTGGTTATATTAGTATCCCCATTGGATTCTCACCTGTACCCATTACACTACAAACCCTTGCCGTCATGTTAGCTGGAGGGTTGCTCGGTCCACGCTATGGATTTTTGAGTATCGCCCTTGTCGTTGTGCTAACCGCGATTGGCTTTCCTCTGCTTCACGGTACTGGAGGTATGGCGGTTATTCTTGGTCCAACAGGCGGATATGTATGGATGTGGCCTTTCTCCGCAATGCTCATTGGTCTATTTCTTACGCGAATTAAGCTGAATGGGTTCGTAGGTTACTTCCTTGCGTTCATTGTACTTGAATTGTTCGGAGCGCTATTGATTTACGCCTCTGGTGTCCCATGGCTCGCGTATCAATATAAAATGTCATTTACTGAAGCCATGATTCAAGGATTCTACCCTTACATTATCGGCGATCTGATCAAGGCTTTGTTTGCGGTCATCATCATTGCACCTGTTCGAACGGTCTTTCCTCCACAGCGCCTGACGGGGCAGATGAATTCATCTGTCGTGAAAGTAGACGCATAATTACGTATTTCATTCACACTTACACTCGGAAGTTTCGACGATCTTGTCCAGATTCTTTCTATGTAACGTTGTAACAAGGTCAAAGCTGCCCAGATAAACTGGACAGCTTTGGTTTTATTTCATATAAGACTGTGATTCATCACACTAAACCCTATGATACGGTTATTCCCCGATGCTCTATATGCAGTGTCATATCTGCTGTATTTCTGATAAAGGTTTGGTCATGACTAACATATAGGATCGTTCCTTCATAGCCCACTACAAATTGCTCCAACGCCTCCAACGCCTGCGTATCTAGAAAGTTTGTCGGTTCATCTAACAGCAAAATGTTATATTGCCCTAGAAACAATCGACATAATTGAAGACGAATGGCTTCCCCACCACTTAACGATCCAACCTCTTTATTGAGATCAGTGCCGGTAAATTGCATGGCATGTAGACAATTTCGTAGCGCCGCTACATTGTAGTCAGAACGTTTCATCAAAAACTCCAGTATAGTTTCGTTCCCTTTGAACCGATAACTCATCTGATCAAAATAACCAATCTGTGCCTTGGGAGATAAAATAATCCCTGTGTCAGCATCTAGGATATGACGAAGCAACGTACTTTTCCCACATCCATTAGATCCAGTAATGGCTATCTTCTGTTTCAAAGGAATTTGAAAACTGACTTGATCCAGTAATACGTTGTTCTGCACCTGAAGAGTTAAACGATCAGCCATTATCGGAAATTTGTTATGCAGCTCCAGCGCTTTGGATTGTCGAAAATGAATAGGACGATTCTCCTGCACTGCCTCAACTTCATGAAGCTGTTCCATTCGCTGTTCTATGGCCTTAGCCGCCCGATGCACAGCCTTTTGACTCGTTCCCTTAGACTTGGTTTCAAACATTCGATTCGCCTTAGCCTTCGTTTCTCGTTTAGACACGCTGCCCGCTTGCGTTATTTTCTCAGCTTTTTTCATTTTATCTTGTGCAGCATGCATAAGCCGTCTCTTCTCTTTCAAGAATTGCTCATGAGCTTGATTCTGTTGATCTCGTTCGAATCGCTGCTGAGCCTTATAATCACTATAGTTGCCCGAATACACTTTAACGGTGCCATCATTCACTTCCCAGATCGTCGTGACAAGCTCATCTAGAACAGACCGGTCATGACTGACAATCAACAGCGCACCATGGTAATATCGCAATTCGTCGATCAAAAAAGAAATTCCCTCCTGATCCAAATGCGTCGTCGGTTCATCGAACAATAGTGCTTCGTGGTAGTTTGCTAACATTCCAGCTAATTTCAGCCTCGTCTGCTCCCCTCCACTTAACCGTTCATGATGGGCGGGAACGCCAAGTCTACCTAACCATTCCCCATCCGTCTCCTCACACTCAGCAGGATGCGGTGCCTCCATTTGTTCGAAATGGGCATGATCCACATAGCGTTTGACCCTACCAGCGCTTGGCTCAATTGATCCGGCGATTAGCTTTAATAGTGTGCTTTTCCCTTGACCATTACCACCCACAAGACCAATCCGATCCAGCTGATGCACAGCCAAACGCTCAATATTTAATATCTCTTTATCTAAAAAGGTCATTTTAACCTGTTCAAGTTCGTAACAACATTTTTCCATATTCGCTACCTCCGAAATTTATATTGATTTCGTATCGATAGCGTTGATCGATACGAGCAAGCTAACCTCGCTCGTATCAATAGAAAAGTAACATGGACATACGCGAACCTCCTTATCCCACCAAACTCACAAGAGCCCTTCAATTTCAAAGTCAAAAACAAAAAAATCACAGGCTACGGCCTGTGATTCAGTATAAACAGGAATATATGATTTGCTCGTAGAGCCTACCTGAGGATTGTCGAAAATGGACAGACTGCTCCTGTTTACTCTGAACGTTACAGAGCCTTTGAACGTATTTAGTTAACGGTTCAAGGTCAGGAAACGCAATCTCATCGCATGTATCATCTTCAACAATTCTCCTTCCGTTCAAGTATAAATTAACAAGATTAATTATAATTTCCCAACTCTTAAAAGTCAAAAAGCCGCACCCTATTTAGCAAAATTAATATGCTCAATGTAGGCACGGCTGTAAGAATAGTAAATTAGTCAGACAATGTAGACTAAGCAATCTATGAACGTTCCTTGGTACGCTCCTCTTTCTCTAAGTTAGTTTTGAGGCTGACCACTGTGTAAAGTCAATAATGCCTCCTGCGTCCGAACTTGACCGGTTGCCATGGGTACAACTTTCTCATAATTAGCTGAATTCGTTACAATAATCGGTGTCACCGTGTGATACCCTGCAGCCTTGATCTGAGCGATGTCGAACTCCAGCAACAGATCACCCGCTTTTACACGATCACCTTCTCGAATGTGGGATGTAAAATGTTGTCCATCCAGCTTAACCGTATCCACACCCACGTGAACCAGAATTTCGGCTCCTGTATCCGATACAACCGCGAGTGCGTGTTTCTTCTTAAAGGCAACCGTTACCGTTCCGTCAAACGGAGCGACCACTCTGCCCACGGTGGGCTCAATCGCAATACCATCACCCATTGCTCCAGAAGAAAATGCCGGGTCAGGAACTTCAGTTAAACTAACAATCGTACCTTCAATCGGGCTGAGCACCTGTTCATCAGATACTGCCAACGTCCGAACCGGCGCTTCCTCAGTAATGGTAGCAGTTGTTGCTTCTTCTTCAACAGGATCTTTGAAGCCCATAATATATGTTAATACTGCGGATACCACGAAGGATACAGTAATACCCAGAATTAATCCTGGGAATCCTTGACCACCTGGACCATAGAAGATTGGTAGAGTTAACAACCCCGGAGCTCCAGATGCAAATGCCTGTGTCCCTGCTTGCCCGATAATCGCTCCACCAACTGCACCCCCAATTACACCAGCAATGAATGGACGTTTAAGCGGTAAAGTTACCCCGTAAATAGCTGGCTCTGTAATTCCGAACAGAGCTGTCAATGTCGATGAACCTGCTAAGGTTTTAAGCTTTTTATTCTTAGTTTTTAACATAACCCCGAAAGCGGCTCCGGTCTGAGCGAAGATAGATGCTGCTGCCGCTGGTTTAACACCATCACGTCCATGGACAGCAACGTTATTAATAAATACAGGAACCAGACCCCAGTGTATTCCGAAAATAACGAGTAACTGCCACGAAGCACCCATAATTGCACCAGCGATCAATGGACTAAATCCAAAGGCTGCTACTAGCGCAGCTGCGATCGCATTACCTGTGTATACACCGATCGGGCCGAATACTAGCAAAGTAAGAGGAACCATGATCACTAAAAGGAATAACGGTGTTACAAAGTTCTTCACGCTATCGTGTAACGTTTTGTTAAAGAATTTCTCCAGCTTGCTCATCACAATTACAGCTAGAATAATAGGAATAACGGTAGATGAGTAACTCATCAAGATGACAGGGATACCGAAGAAATCA
Source organism: Paenibacillus tundrae (assembly GCF_030812775.1). Taxonomy (GTDB): domain Bacteria; phylum Bacillota; class Bacilli; order Paenibacillales; family Paenibacillaceae; genus Paenibacillus; species Paenibacillus tundrae_A. The sequence goes on along the minus strand of NZ_JAUSTI010000015.1, from coordinate 138,386 downwards.
GTAGGCGTTCCCTCTGTCTTGAGCGTAACAATTGTTGGATAGATTAAAGCACCGGCAATCGTTAAGGCTACGAAGGCATTACCTTGGAATTTACGAGCAGTTGTAACCGCTAACAACAGAGGTAAGAAATAAAATAAACTGTCTGATGCTGCATATAAGATGATGTAGGTCGTTTCTGTTGTTTCCAGCCAACCGACATTACTTGCGATAAGTAGTAACCCTTTAAGTATACCCGCACCAGCCATAACACCTAATAGTGGTGCAAAGATGCTTGAGATGACATCAATGATACCACCAAGACCTTTAGCTGATTTTTTCGGCTTTTCTTTGTCCGAGGAATCATTCAGAATGTTGCTAATTTCACCGATGGCGCTATACACCTCCGGCACTTTGTTACCTACGACAACCTGGAACTGTCCCCCATTTTCCTTGACTGCAATAACACCATCGGTTTTCTCTAGCTTCGCTTTGTCAGCCTTACGATCATCCTTCAATACAAACCGTAGTCGTGTTGCACAATGAACCAATGACACTACATTTTTCTCGCCGCCGACTAGCTCTACGATCTCTTTAGCCAGTTTTTGTTGACTCATGATTGCACCCCCATATTTTTTGAACACGCACTATAACAGAACATACATTGCATTGGTGCAAAGTTCTCTCACAGGCCTCCTACCGATTTTTTTGCACGCAAAAAACCTAAGCCTTGAAGAAGGGGCACACTTTCATCCGTGCCTTCTCATGACTTAGGTTTTGCCTGCATAACCAGTAACAATCCCAGTTAAATCGTATTCATTTCCTGTTAATATCATAATATTATAATTTAACCATATTTGTCAACATTTATTATTTGCGAATATTTATGCTAGATCATATGTGATATTGTTCTAGTTTTTCAGCGATTAACTACTCGCTCAATATGAACGGTAAGATATAGTTTTTCCTCGTTAGTAAGCTGATGACTGTATTCTTTGTTCACAAACATCTCTATTTTCTCTGTACAAGCTGCCGCCTCAGGATGCTTCACCTTAATCATGTCATAGATATGGTCGTAGTTATTATCATAATGCGTACCACTCAGAACCCTTTGGGAGAAAAACTTCAGATGTGTGATGAATCTAAAATAGCTAAGTGACTCTTCATCAAATTCCATTTTGAAATGGTATTTGGCAATATTAATAATTTGCTGAATAAACTTCGTAATGTTCATCGTGGTAATCACTTCTTCATTCATCTCTGCATTCACAATATGAAGGGCAATGAACGCTGCTTCATCTTGCGGGAGATCAAGATTCATCTTGTTTTTTATATTTTCTAACGTTTTTAAACCTAAGCTGAACTCCGCTTTATATAGTTGTTTGATTTCCCACATCAGAGCATTTTTAATCTCGACTCCTTCGCGATAACGTTCAATCGCAAAATTGATATGGTCGGTTAGAGATACATAGATATTTTCATTCAAATTTCTGCCTAACTGATCTCTAGCGTAAGTAATAATTTCTTCAACAATCTCAATAAGCTCCAATGGTACTTCACGAAGCAGCATTTTGAAATTATCCGATGTCTGCTTGTTTTTTAGTGCAAATACTTTCTGAATACGGGTCTCATCTACTATATCTCCCGGTTTTTTCTTAAAGGCAATCCCACGTCCCATCACCACAAGCTCTGCTCCATCGGCTTGATATATGCTGATCACGTTATTATTGATAACCTTAGCTATTTTCACTTCAATCCCCCCGTCACGTTCCACGTATATCTGTAATTTATCATTTTTGGGCGCAAAAAAAACCTGAAGCAACACAAAATAAACAAGACATCATGTCTTCTTTTTTTGTTGCTCAGGTTTTGCCTACTTCGTGTAGTAACAATCCCATAAACGATATATTTGCGTCAAGTATAGCGCGAAACATGTCCATATGTCAACGCTTTCAATGAGGGGACAATCGGAAGTTCCAGCAGTTCTGGTTCTTCCGATTGCTTAGCTTCGATATTATTCTTCACCAAGATTGGTTCCGTTAGATTGAATTACATTTTGATACCAAAAATAGCTCTTTTTCTTCACACGTTGCAGAGTTCCGTTCCCTTCATTATCCCGATCAACATAGATATAACCGTAGCGTTTTCTCATCTCGCCTGAAGAGGCACTAACGATATCAATTGGCCCCCAGCTCGTGTAACCAATAATGTTCACACCGTCTTGAATTGCTTCACCCATTTCGGCAACATGACGTTTCAAATAATCAATCCGGTAGCTATCATCTACTTCACCTTCTGCTGTGACTTCATCATGAGCACCGAATCCATTTTCTACGACAAACAGTGGCTTCTGATAACGGTCGTGCAATTGATTCGCAGTGATACGGAATCCTTTTGGATCGATTGTCCAGCCCCATTCGGATTTGGCCAGATACGGGTTAGCCACAGAACCAAATACGTTCCCACTTGTCATATTTTTGATCACTTCTGGATCGGTGCTCGTTGTACGGCTTGAATAATAACTGAAGCCAATGTAATCCACAGTATGATTCTTCAGGATTTCGGCGTCGCCTGGCTGCATTTCAATGTTCAACTTGTGATCCTTGAAGAAACGTTTGGCATAACCAGGGTATTCACCACGTGACTGAACATCAATGAAGAAATAAGACTCTCTATCCTTCTCCATGCCTTGGAACACATCTTCTGGATTACAAGTGTATGGATAAAAGCTGCCGGCAGCAAGCATACAACCAATCATTGCATCTGGAATAATTTCGTGACAAGCCTTCACAGCTAGTGCACTTGCAACCAACTGATGGTGGGCAGCCTGATACTGAATTTCCTTAATGTTATCCCCTTCTTCAAATGCCAAGCCAGCTCCTAAGAATGGCAGATGCAGTAGCATATTGATTTCATTAAAAGTCATCCAGTATTTCACTTTATCTTTATAACGTGTAAACACGGTTGTTGCATAAGTTTCGAACAAGGTTACCAGCTTACGACTTCTCCAGCTGCCATACTTCTGAATGAGGTTTACAGGCACATCGAAATGTGCAAGTGTAACGACAGGCTGAATACCATGCTTCAACAATTCATCGAAGAGATCATCGTAAAATTTCAGACCAGCCTCATTCGGCTGTGTATCTTCACCTGATGGGAAAATTCGAGCCCAGGCAATGGATACACGCAGTGCTTTGAAGCCCATTTCAGCAAACAAAGCAATATCCTCAGGATATCGATGATAGAAATCAATCGCCCCATGCGAAGGATAGAACTCGCCTTCTAACGGTTCAAAACCTGGAACATTCCCCTTCATAATGCTTCTACGATTCTCACCAGTTGGTAAGAGATCAACAATACTCAGACCTTTACCATCTTCAAGGTAAGCACCTTCCGCTTGATTGGCAGCAATAGCTCCACCCCATAGAAAATCTGCAGGAAATTTAAAGTTAGTCATCATCATTCTCCTTCCGAATTATGTAATTCATCGTCCACCATGATTCTGCAATCTAGGATATATAAATAGAAAAAACCCGAACCAGCCTGGTTACACATTGACGTGTAAGCAAGCAAGCTCAGGTTATGCCCGTATCGGTAACATTCCCAGATCACAGTTATGCGGATTGGATAAAACTTTAGCAAGGAATAGAGAAAATGTCAATTTTAATGTGGATTCTTTTTAGAAATAGTAATAATGAGAGCGTATTCACCTTACTTGCACGACTGCACAGCTGGAATCTTATAAACTATTTCAATCAGCATCAATCCGTAATCCACCAGTATTTGTACGTTACTGTACATATGCATAAGATTTGTATAGTAAGTTGCAGGAATAGTGATATTCAACCATACTGAATTTGAGGTGAACATACGATGACAGATTCATTGGACAAGCGTGTTCTACGCTCCAAAACCGCATAGAAAGAGACCTTTGTGCATTTGTAATTTCAAAAGCCGTTCCAGCAACTATCCATATCCGAAATTGTGCGAGAAGCTAACTATAACCGGGGAACATTTTACGCCCATTATGCCACTAAAGACGAACTGTTACACGAAGTCATTCAAGATGTATTGGATGAGTTCATTAGACAAATTCAGCATCCCTATCAGTCGATTAGCAAAGTGAATTTGAAAGAAATGCAGACGGATGATATTACGTTATTTACATATCTGAAAAAGCATGCAGCTCTCTATAAATTGCTGTTAAGCGATCATATCCAGGTCGATTTTAGATACCAAATCGCGCGAGCTATAGAGAATCTATTTCTATCGGAGTATGAGTACGAACTGGAGGAAGGAACCTTAATTGACCCTAAGTGGCTGTACATCTATCGTGCGCATGGCGTCGCGGGTCTCTTGATTCGTTGGATTGAAGAAGAATTCCCCACATCCCCGCAGTATATGAGCACACAGATTGTGGAGCTCATGCTGTTGTCCACTGAAGTTTTCCATGTGAAACGGGAGAGAACATGATTTGAACTTACTTTTACTAACAAAATTGGTGTCTATACCACTAATTTCTACATGATTTTTCACCCAATTATTAGGGTACTTTGATGTCGGTTAACATGTTATAGTTCAATTCAGAAAACGCTTTCAATCCTATTTTTGGAGGTGGTTCCTTTTTTGGACATTAGGTAAAATGTTACTTCTTGGACCCAGATACACCGTATTCGTTGGTTCATTCGGTAGTACACACTCATTTTCTAGAAAAGGAGATTATGATTAATGACTAAACGTAAATCTGTTCTCTCTCTTACCCTCGTCACGGTGATGATCGTATCACTTTTCTCCTCGGCCATCGCATCAGCGGCTAGTAACGAACAAGTTCAGCCTACTGTGACTGCCGCACCTTCGAATATTCAATCGTATGTTTCAGCGATGGAACCCGGATGGAACCTCGGGAATTCACTGGATGCCATTGGAGCAGATGAGACAGCCTGGGGCAATCCACGCATCACAAAAGAGTTGATTCAGAATATTGCCAACCAAGGCTATAAGAGCATTCGCATCCCTGTGACCTGGCAGGCTCATATTGGTGGCGCACCTAACTACACAATTGATGCCGCTTACATGAACCGAGTGCAAGAAGTGGTAAACTGGGCTCTCGATGCCAATCTGTATGTGATGATTAATATTCATCATGATTCATGGCAATGGATCAGTTACATGGAGAATGATCGCACGAATGTTCTTGCTCGATACAATGCGGCTTGGACTCAGATCGCCAATAAGTTCAAGAACAGCTCGAACAAGCTGATGTTCGAAAGTGTCAACGAGCCCCGTTTCACTGAAGGTGGAACAACGGATCCTGCAACTTCATACCGTCTATTGGACGAGCTGAATACGTCATTCCATAACATTGTGAGAACATCTGGTGGTAACAACGCTACTCGCCCTCTCGTTCTCCCAACGTTACATACAGCTTCTAATCAAGCTGATTTGGATGCCTTATCACAAACTATTTCCAAATTAAATGATCCGAACATTATCGCTACAGTGCACTATTATGGATTTTGGCCGTTCAGTGTAAACATTGCAGGTGTTACCAAATATAACGCTGAGGTTCAAAAAGATATTACGGACACATTTGACCGCGTCTACAATGCATTTGTAGCTAAAGGCATCCCTGTCATTGTCGGCGAATATGGCTTACTTGGATTTGACCAGCATACCGGTGTCATTCAACAAGGTGAGAAGCTGAAATTCTTCGAATTCATTGGCCAGTACCTTCGTCAAAAGCAAATGACAACGATGTTATGGGATAATGGTCAGCATTTTGGCCGTACATCCTTCACTTGGTCTGACCAAGATCTCTATAATACGATGAAAGCAAGCTGGACTGGACGTTCTGCAACAGCAGAATCAGATCAAGTCTATCTGAAAAAAGGCGCTGCAGTACAAGATAAAACCGTAAAATTGAATCTGAATGGCAATACGTTCAACTCTCTTGTTCATGGAAATACAACCCTTGTTAAAGGGACAGATTACACCATTAGCGGTGATGTACTCACATTGAAATCCAGCTTGTTAACTAGACTTACCTCTTCAGGCAACCTTGGTGTTAATGCGAAGCTTACAGCAAAATTCAACAAAGGAGCTAACTGGCATTTTAATCTTATCAAATATGACACACCTAAATTGAACAGTACAACAGGTACTACAAGCTCATTCGCAATTCCAACAACATTCAATGGCAACCAACTTGCCACTATGGAAGCAACCTATGTCAATGGCGGTAATGCAGGGCCACAGAACTGGACATCGTTTAAAGAGTTCTCCTACACGTTCAGCCCGAATTACAATAGTAATGTCATTGAGTTGAAACAAAACTTCTTCAATGAAACCAATGATGGACAAGTCATTCTTAAGTTCCATTTCTGGAGCGGAGATATCATCACCTACAAAATCACGAAAAATGGGAACAGCGTTGTTGGCACAGCTTCCTGAATTGAACATAACCTAACTCACTTCAATTAAAAATCATTCAATACGGCGTCCTGTCAGAGCACTTCGCTCTAACAGGGCGTTTGTGTATATTTAGACTTGTGTCACTCCTACCATAGATGACCTTATCTGTATTTATTTTTGGATGTTTTCGATAGTTCCGAATAACGTACAAGTAGCGCCTCATACCTATACTGTAATTTGGTTTGAGGAGGTAACACCATGTTTAAACGTGTCGATCGTTTGGCGATTGAGCTTCCCCTCTCAGGAAGTCCTGATCCCAACGGAGCGAGTGCTGTACAGGAACTACTGGGTGGACGATTCGGGGAAATGTCAACGCTCAACAATTATATGTTTCAATCTTTTAATTTTAGAGGAAAAACAAAGCTTCGTGCCTTCTATGATATTGTTGCAAGTATCACAGCGGAAGAATTCGGGCATGTTGAATTAGTTGCCAATACGATTAATCTCATGTTAGTGGGTTCTACATCTCCGGGTGATCCAGATTCTACACCTTTACGCATCGGTAAAGACGCACGAATGACCTCCCATTTCATTGAATCTGCCCAAACCGCACTCCCGTATGATTCCATGGGTAGACCTTGGAATGGTTCGTATGTTGTAAGTAGTGGCAATCTAATCTTCGATCTGCTGCATAACTTTTTTCTGGAGTGTGGTGCACGTACGCATAAAATGAGAGTCTACGAAATGACGGATCATCCTGCGGCTAGGGAGATGACCGGTTATTTGCTTGTCCGCGGAGGCGTACATATCTTGGCTTATGCAAAAGCACTACAGATCGCCACTGGGGTTGACGTGACTAAATTATTTCCGATTCCGAAACTCGACAATAAAGTGTTTGATACCACTCGTAAATGGGAAGCGATGGGTGAACATCGCAGGCTTTATACATTTAGCGATAAGGATTATCAGAACATCGCACAGATCTGGAAAGGTGTGCATCCTATTGATGGAGGCAAATTGGAAGCCTATGCCGGCCTACCTGGTCATAGTGGGAGCATTCCTGATCTGCCTGATCTACCCGAAGAATTCGCTCCAGGCATCTCTGCCGAGGATCTGCTGTTGATTGCTTCAAGGTTGAAGCGAGAAGCGGGTCTATAGGCTGGAGTAAATACCACCCTAAACATGTAAAAAGGAACCTGATAGACTCACCAGGTTCCTTCTGAATATTTTCTTATTGTGGTTTCGTGAATCTTACAACCATAATAGCTTCACTATTTGCCTGTACGTTTCCGGTTATGGATGTTTCCACGCGTTCAATCGTTTCATTTCCGTTTGGAATCAATACAGGTGTAATAATCGGTAGACCGGCATTCTGAATGAATTCCATATCGAATTCAATCAATAATTGTCCGGCTTTTACCACATCCCCATTGTTGACGTGCAGGGTAAAGCCTTCACCTTTGAGTCCAACCGTGTTGATCCCGATATGCACAAGCATTTGCACTCCGGTTTCATGTTCAAGGATGATTGCATGTTTACTCTTGATCATGACATGTGCGATCGTGCCATCAAACGGTGCAACTACCCGGCCTTCGGATGGCTCAATAGCGAGTCCTTCGCCCATATGCTTCTCTGAGAAAGCAGGATCAGGAACTTGCTCAAGCTCAACCGCAGTGCCCGTCATAGGTGACAAAATGGTTAACGATTCTACCTTTTGGCGGCTGCTTGTGATCTCATTCGTATGAGTACGCTCAACCTCTGACGGATCTACTGCTACTGCTGGATTCGTCCTAATCCCATTGGCACCGCCTGAATGCGTAGACGTAGCCGTTTCCACAGCAGGTGCATCCTTATAACCAAAGAACCATGTCAGTGCAAATGCGATAGCCATCGCAGTCAGATTGGACAGAATGTACAATGGAAGTTGGCTATTCAGGTACAGCAATGTTCCTGGTATTACAGTAACAGCCATACCTGTGCCTTGTAGGTGGAATAATGAAGCAATGAATCCACCAACAGCTCCCCCAACAAGCCCCATAATGAACGGTTTCATGTAGCGCAGATTCACACCGAAAATGGCCGGTTCTGTAATACCCAGAAATGCGGACAATGATGAAGGTAGTGCAAGTGCTTTTAACTTCATATTTTTCGTTTTTAATCCTACAGCTAGACAAGCCGCACCCTGAGCAGCCATAGCGCAGGTAATAATGGCATTAAACGCATTAAAGCCTGTTTTCTCCAACAGCTGAATTTCAAGAAAGTTGAAGATATGATGCACGCCCGTAACAACGATAATTTGATGAAAGAAACCAATAATGATTCCCGCAATACCAAACGGCAGATCCAATACAGCTGTGGTTCCCTGAAGTACCCATTCTTCAAGGGAGTGGAATACTGGCCCGATTGCAAACAATCCTAGTGTAATCATGACTGTAAGCGTAATAAACGGTGTTAAGATCAAGTCGAGCGCCTCAGGCACACGTCTGCGAAGCACCTTCTCGAACTTCGCCCCGATCAATCCCACGAAGAATGCAGGAAGCACGGAGCCTTGATACCCTACCACTGGGATAAATCCAAACATATGCAGCGGTTGCGCTGATCCATCAGCTACTGCGTAGGCATTCGGCAACGCTGGGTTAACCAACATTAGACCCAGGACGATACCAAGGACTGGACTTCCGCCGAATACACGGAATGCTGACCATGCGACCAGTGCAGGTAGAAATGCAAATGCAGTGTCCGTCAGAATTTGAGTGAACAGCAGGAAATTCGGTGAAATATCCTCTGGCGTCGCACCGAACAAGGATAAAATTTCATTTTGTGTAAGCAAGCCACGTAGACCCATGAATAGACCTGTCGCCACAAGCACAGGGATAATTGGAACGAAGACGTCACCAAACGTACGGATACCTCGTTGAAGCGCATTGCCTTCCTTTTTTCCCTGACTCTTCACTTCTTCCTTGGAAGACCCTTCAATGCCGAGCTTCTCAACTTCTTCAAAAATGCGATTGACCGTACCTGTACCAAAGATAATCTGATATTGACCTGAATTAAAAAAGGCACCTTTAACCTTATCAATATTCTCAATTTGCTTCTGATCGATCTTCTCTTTGTCATTGACCATGATACGTAAGCGTGTCGCACAGTGGGCGAAGGAAGCTATGTTCTCCTTGCCTCCAATGGCCTGAATGACTTCTTCGGCAATTTTTTTGTTCTCCGACATCTTTATTCATTCCTCTCAATAAATCCATATTCGCCGCCTGAGATACGGACAGGCATGCTTCGTAATCATAAGCGCTACTTTTTGAACAACCTCTCTAATAATCCCATTTGCTCGCTTTGAACTCTGCCTTGCCGCCATGTGCAAAAAAACGAATGCCCACACTATCTCGGCTTGGAAATATGCGGCTAGTGAATACCTCTTCCCCATCATTTACGAATATCTCGACTGAAGATGTATCAACAAACATATGGATTTTGATGATATCCCCTGATAAAGCACAATTTCTAATATTTCCGTTATTTAGCTCTAATGGAGCACCAGATAAAGAGCGATCCAGCGTCAATTTTTGTTGCAGTCGATCATACTGTACCACGGTTTTCTCATCTTCGTTGGTTCGAAACTCAATACCGAAGCGCTCCGCATCAAAATCTGTAATTTCACACTCTAATTCATACGCGATACCTTCAAAACCTGCAAAAGATCGGCTCTCATCATCCAATATGACATGTAGCTGTTGAACTGTTTCAGACGCTCGCAGTTTAACCATTTCCGAAATGGGTTGCTGAATCAGCTTCCCATCCCTCAACGTCAATTGCCGAGGAATCGTCAAGCAGTGTGCCCATCCACTATCATCTGTGGGATACTCGAGATCAGGAAGTCCCATCCAGCCCACAAGGATCCGTCTGCCGTCCGGTGCATTCATCGTCTGAGGTGCATAAAAATCAAACCCTCGATCTAGTTCCTGGAAAGAACCGTGGTTGAACACTCTTGTCTCTAGATCTAGTGGTTCACCAACAAGATATCCTGATTGATAGATGTTGTTGTACAAATCCCCTTCAGGCTGAATTCCTTGAGGCGAGAAGATCAGAATCCCCTGCTTATCCATTGTCATGTAATCAGGGCATTCCCACATGTAGCCGAAATTCGGGAGTTTTGTTTCAACCTCACCAAGAAATTCCCAATGCTTGAGATCTGCTGAACGATACATGACGGTACAGCCCGTTTCATTCGTTCGTTGAGCCCCAATCACACAGTAATATAGCTCTCCATCTTGCCAGACCTTAGGATCTCTATAATGTTCGGTATAACCTGAAGGTACTGAATCAATCACAGGCAGAGGTGTTTTCACCACTGAACCGCTTTCATCCATAATGGCTAAGCATTGATACGGATGCCTGATCCACTCTTCATCCCTTGAGTTACCGGTGTAGAGAAGATGCAGCTTCCCATCCTTTTCAATGGCACTGCCGGAGTATGCTCCATGTGAATCATATTGCTCACCTGGACTTATACCGATGCCGACATTTTCCCAATTCACAAGATCCGTTGAACGGGTATGGTACCAATATTTCATTCCATGTACGGTTCCTAGAGGGAACCACTGATAGAACAAATGATAATGACCTTCATAGTAGGAAAATCCATTAGGGTCATTCAGGAGTCCTGTAATGGGTTGGATATGATATTGCTGTCTCCATGGACAGGCAGATATCAAGGCTGTCAGCTTGTCCATTTCACCTGGCTCTGCTTGTTCTATTCGCCGATAACGCTGTTCTCTATTCATTTTCATAACCATTCCACCCTTGCGTTGTAAATCAATATGTGGCTACACACCACAATAAATGTACATGAATTATTTTGCGCATGGGAACCGGTTCCAACAATAACAAAAAAATAATTCCACCTGCATTTCTCCGCCCGGTGTCGATTCGATGTACTTATAAACGAATCGAATGGAACCGGTTCGATGGAATTATCATAAAGGAAACTTTTATAGTTTGTCAACGCTTTCTCGTGGAATAATTTCTACATCAAGTACAGTCTGCTTCTCCACGACGCTGCCTTGAACGAGTCGAATAATGTGATCTGCCGCCAATTTACCCGCTTGTAAATAGTGAAATTTCACTGTTGTCAGTGTTGGGTGGATCATCTCCGTAATATCATATCCACCAAACCCTGTAACGGACAATTCCTGTGGAATTCGTATTTTATTGGAAAAGGCTGTTTTCATCACACCAAGCGCAATGTTATCCGTTGCTCCTACGATGATCGTGGCTTTGCGATCTCGGACAATAGCTTCCGCCGTTGCAACCGCCTCCGACATTTTAAAACTTGTTTCATGATATGTAACTTGACATTCACCACATTCAGCAATGGCACGCTTGAAACCTTGCTTACGATGAATACCTACTGCCTGATCTCTCTCTGTAACGCCCATATATACAATGTTTCGATGGCCTTGTTGAACGATATATTTCCCCATCTCGTACCCTGCTTGATCATCATTATGAACTAAACTATGGATATTGGGATGTTGTTGTCCAACTAATAGAACTGGAATACCAATCTCTTCAATAGCTTTGAGATGCGCTTCGGTCACTTCCGCGGCAAGAAGAATAATACCTGACACTTTCTGTCTAGCAAAATCATATATGCCATCAATTTCTCGTTTCATGTCCTGACTTGTATTCGCAATTAACATCTGATATTGATTGTTGCGCAATTCTTCATCGATCCCGATTAAGGTCTGTGAAGTTGCAAATGAATCAAGCCTTGGCACAACTGTTCCAATAATACTGGTTTTCTTCGCCTTCAAGCTCTGTGCAAACGTATTGGGGACATAGTTATATTGTTTGATGATCTGCTCAATCTTATGTCTTGTGTTCTCGCTAACCGACCCTCCGTTTAAGAACCGGGAGACGGTACTCTTCGCAACACCTGCCATCTGAGCAATATCAGAAATGGTTTTGTTCATATTTACCCCTTTGAGTTCATTAAAATGTAAAGTAATATCTGTTCATATTATACTTCGAAGCTTCGCGTATGGCGAATCTGTTCAGCACTGTTCAACTTAAGCGTGTAACACTTATCTCTTCTATGACAGAATGACCTTTAAACTTGTTTTAGTTACACATCTGTGTCATCAGGTTAAACACTAAAAGCCCAATTGATGTGAATTCATACCTTGGTATGATTACGCATCAATTGGGCGTTGCTTTACGAACCATATTCAGATGGGATACATGCTCCAAACAACTGTTATAGTACGTGTTCAAAAAGGGTGGTTTTCAGTACCGAGAAGATGGGATGAAGATAGAAATGGAGTAGCGGAGCGTAGGCAAAACTACGTGAGCAACGGACATTTCGGCTGAATCCCATACTCGATGCTGAGATGCCGCTCGCGCATCGTTCGTAATCAAATGCGGACTTTTTGAACAACCTCTTATAATTTTGTGAATGTTGTTTACTTCCTATACCTCGATAATGATGGGAAGGATCATCGGTCTACGTTTGGTCTGAGCATAGATGTAATGACCGATCTCGTCTTTAAGCTTTCGTTTGATCACATTCCATTGATTCACACCGGCACCTGTTAGCTCTTCCATTTTCTTAAGAACCAGCTCATGAATCTCATTCATGAACTCCTCCGAATCCTTCACAAAGACAAACCCTCTGGATATGATCTCAGGAGAAGTAACCATATTTTTATCGGTTTTACTTAATGTCGTCACTATAACCAGCATGCCGTCCGAAGAGAGTTGTCTGCGATCTCGCAGCACAATATTACCAACATCGCCCATAATTAGACCGTCCACAAGGCTGTTGCCAGAAGCAATCTTAGGTCCACGTGAAGCAACGCCATCTTTGTACTGAATCATGTCCCCATTATTAACGATAAATACATGATCATTCTCGATTCCAACCGATTCTGCCAGCAAACGATGCTGATATAACATACGGAACTCTCCATGGACAGGAATTAAATAATCAGGCTTCATCAATGTCAGCATTAGCTTAAGCTCTTCCTGACTTCCATGTCCCGATACATGCATGCCCGAAGCACCGCTTGAGCCATAGATCACCCTTGCACCCAGAACATACAGATTATCAATCACATGGGCAAGATCTCTTTCGTTACCGGGGATTGCCCCTGCTGCAATAATGACCGTATCTCCTGCCGCAACCCTCACATGTGGATGCTTGCCTGCTGCAAGTCTAGACAACGCCGCCATCGGTTCACCTTGACTTCCTGTACATAACACAACGACTTGCTCAGGAGGGAATTGATCCGTATCCATCGCTTCAATTAATAATCCATCAGGGACATCTAGATATCCAAGATCACTCGCTACAGATACGACATTCACCATACTCCTGCCTAATAGAGCCAGTTTACGACCTGTTTCAAATGTAGCATTCACAATTTGCTGAACTCGGCTCACATTGGAAGCAAAAGTAGAGATAAATACTTTTTGCTTGGCACGGATAAAAGCATCTAAGATGTGGTCACCAACCACACGTTCAGAAGGTGTAAATCCCGGTCGCTCAGCATTGGTGCTCTCAGATAACAATATATTCACGCCTTGTTTACCGATCTCACTCATACGATGCAAATCCGGATAAGGCCCGTTAACCGGTGACATATCAAACTTGAAATCCCCCGTATGAACGACGTTTCCTCCGGGCGTTTGAAAGAAAACACCAAGGCAATCGGGGATACTGTGACTTGTTGCAAAAAAAGAAATATCAATCTGCCCAAGCTTAATACTTGAATGTGCATCGATCGTATGCATATCCGTATTGCGGAACAGTCCGTGTTCTTTAAGCTTTAACTCGATTAGCCCTCGTGTTAAACGGGATGCATACACGGGAATATTCAGTTGTTTTAATAAATAGGGAATGCCGCCGATATGGTCTTCATGTCCATGTGTAACGACCAGCCCTCTTACCTTGTCCAAATGCTCTAATAAATACGATACATCCGGGATAATCAGATCAATGCCTAATAGTGTCTCATCCGGAAACTTAGAACCACAATCAATCACGATGATATCCTGGTCATACTGTATGATATACATATTCTTTCCAATTTCATTCACGCCGCCGAGCGCTGCAACGTACAATTTGTTGTGTGCAAGGTTCAAATCAACAGATCCTCCTCTACAATAGCTGTGGTGGTTGGTCTAAACAAAAGATCGAATTCATTACGCTTCTTCCTATTATGGAAGTTCTCCCTTCTCTTATACATGAGATGCTGAATTCGATGTCACAATTAAATATAGAAAAGAGCCCCTGATGAACATTGAAGTTCAACAAAGGCTCTTTCACATCTAACTCGCTAATGCTTACAAACTACACAAGCGAGGTTTGACGTTGAAGCAATACGTTTTGCTCATAATTTTTGATCTCAGTGATCCATTGTTCACGTACCGGCACACCTTGCTGAGCACAGTAATAATCCCAGATCGCGCCGAATGGATAAGATTTGAATTCTTCTGTTAACGCCAGACGCAGCGTGTAATCCCCTTTAAGTTCAGCATCCTTCAATGCTTCAATCGGTTCTAACATCGCACGAAGCAGTGCTTTGATCGTGTTCCGCGTTCCAACCACCCATGCAGCCACCCGATTGATACTTGCGTCAAAGAAATCCAGACCGATGTGTGTTGTAGATAACAGATCATGACGTACAAGTTCACGTGCAATCTCCAGCAGCTCATCATCCATAATAACGACGTGATCACTGTCCCAGCGCATAGGGCGGCTTACATGAAGCAGAATGCCACTCGTGAACAGAGCTAACGAAGATAATTTATTCGAAATGACTTCTGTTGGATGGAAATGTCCAGCATCCAGACAGATTAATGTATCATTTTGTAAGCCGTATCCCATGTAAAACTCATGTGAACCTACCACATAAGCCTCAGAGCCTAGACCGAACAATTTGCTCTCGACTGCATCCAGATTATGCTTCGGATCAAGCTTCTCAGCAAAAACCTCATCCAAAGCGTCTTTCAAACGTTTGCGCGGAGCCATACGATCTACAGGGTTATCCTTAAAGCCATCAGGAACCCATACATTGGTCACACAGGTCTGACCTAACTGTTCTCCGAAATAGGCTCCGATGCGACGGGAAGCTTTACAATGATCAATCCAGAACTTGCGAATTTCCGAGTCAGGGTGACTCAACGTGAATCCATCACTTGATTTTTCATGGGAGAAGCATGTTGGATTAAAGTCTAAACCGAGTCCTTGCTCTTTAGCCCATGTAACCCAATTCTCATAATGCTTTGGCTCAATTTGATCTAATTCAACGCGTTCATCAGTATCAGCATAGATTGCATGCAAATTCACTTTATGTTTACCAGGAATGAGGGCAAAAGCTTGCTCCAGATCTGTTCGAAGTTCATTTGGCGTCGTAGCAGCCCCAGGGTATTGACCTGTTACGGAAATTCCCCCAGTTAACTCGCCTTCTTGATTCAAGAAACCTTTAACGTCATCGCCTTGCCAACAGTGCACAGAAACTTTAATCTCCGCAAGCTTCTTCAGAACTTCATCGGTATCAATCCCGTGCTGTGCATATAGAGACTTAGCCGCTTCGTACGCTTGTTTGACTTGATTATCCATCAAGAACCCTCCCTATTCTATTTGTCTATGTTCATAAGATATATGGGTTTTCCCAAGTGAAGCTATGAGCTGATTACTATCAATTTAACGTGTAAATGCTGCTGGAACACCGCCATCAATAGTCATCATGCATCCGGTTGTTTTCTCTGATTTGGAAGAAGCAAAGAAAGCAATACCTTCTGCGATATCTCTTGGATAGATATTAACAAGTAGCGTGGTGCGCTTACGGTAGTACTCTTCTAATTGATCCGGTTCAATGCCATACGCTGCCGCACGTTCATTTCTCCAAGAACCGTTCCAGATCGCTGAACCTTGCAGAATAGCATCTGGTAGAATCGTGTTTACACGAATGCCATACTCTCCGCCCTCAGCCGCAATACAACGAGCAAGATGCGCTTCAAGTGCTTTAGCAGAACTGTATGCGGATGCGCTTTTCCCAGCATATACCGAATTTTTGGAACCAATGAAGACCATGCTGCCCCCAATTCCTTGCTGCTTCATCAGCTTGAAGGCTTCACGCGCAACGAGGAAGTAACCTGTACCCAGGACATTCATGTTCAAGTTCCATTCCTTCAAGGATGTCTCGTCAAACGGACTGGAAGTAGCTAGCCCCGCATTGTTCACAATGATATCTACACCGCCGTATTGGATGGCAACTTCCGCATAAGCCGCTTGCACCGCCGCTTCATCGGTTACATCCATTTTAAGTGCATAAGCACGATTGGCGCCATATTGGTCATTAATCTCTTGTGCAACCTTCTGTGCACCCTCAAGATTCAAATCAGCAAGGACAACATGCGCTCCTTCGGATACGAGTCTACGCGCTGTTTCACTTCCAATGCCTCCTGCGCCTCCTGTAATAAAGGCTACTTTACGAGAGAATTCCGTCTCCGCTGGTGCAAGAGAGAGTTTGTATAATTCAAGTGGCCAGTATTCCACATTGTAGGACTCATTGGCACTCAGCGATACGAATTGTCCAAGACTGGTTGCCCCACGCATCACGGCAATAGCTCTGTGATACAACGCCCCACTCACTTGGGAAAGCGCCCAGCTCTTACCTGTGTTAATCATTCCTACACCCGGAATCAAAATAACCCGTGGTGCAGCTTCAAACATAATATCGCCTTCATTTTTGTTACTTTCAAAATATTGTTGATACTGCTCTTTATACGCTGCTACACCATCGACCAGCTTCGCCTGAAGTCCTTCAATATCATTAGCGTCAGGTGTCCAATCAATAAACAATGGTACGACTTTGGTATGTACCAGATGATCCGGGCACGCTGCTCCGACCTGAGATAATTGCGGTGAATCTGCCCCGCCGACAAAGGCAAGAACGTCATCTTGATCGTCAAAGGACAAAATCATTTTTTTGCTATCGGATACTGCCCCTCGAATTGTCGGCATCACACGAGATACGATCTCACGACGAACCTCAGCCGCAAGTGCCGGATGCTTCACGCCGCCAAAGAGGCTTGCTTCATCTACCCGTGCTTCAATAAACGCTTCCGCTTCGTTAATGATTTTGATCGTCTGTGCATAACACTCTTCTGATGTGTCTCCCCAAGTAACCAATCCATGCTTCTCCATAAGTACAAGCTCAGCATTGGGATTCGCGAATACGCTTTCAGCAATCATTTTAGATAATGTAAAACCAGGACGTACATATGGCACCCATACAAATCGGTCTCCGTAAATTTCTCTTGCTAATTCTTTTCCGTTATCTGCACAACACAAACTAATTATGGCATCTGGGTGTGTATGGTCAACATGTTTATATGGAAGGAACGCATGCAGTAGTGTCTCAATGGAAGCACGTGGGTGCTTGGAATCAATCATACAATGTCCCAAATACTCAACCATCTCTTCATCTGTCATCGATTCCCGTTCAATTAATGGACGAATGTCCTCAAGCGCAAGACCTGTAAAATGCTTCGCTTGCATGGAGCCCAAGTCAGAGCCACTACCTTTAACATACATAACTTCGATCTCACGACCACGGAAATCCTGTACTGTCGTTTTGGTAGATGTGTTACCCCCGAAGATATTGCACACACTGCGATCAGCACCAATAAGGTTGGAGCGGTAAACCAACTGATCTAGTCCTGTTGTTCTCTCTGAAGCCTGCGCTGAATTCCATAAACTCTGTACCATTCGTTTCCCTCCGATAATGTTTGTTTTATTCCTAATCAGAGTTTAACATCTTTGTTTTGTTTTGAAAACAAAAAGATTTTAAATATAAACGGAAATATTCAAAAACAGAAAGAAGTGATGATCATTTCCACCTCGAACATACTATGCTGTTCCTCATTTCGCACTTTAACACAAAAAAAGCACCCATCCACATCCAAAGATGCGAACAGGTACTTCTCAGGTTTAGACCTTAACCCTACTCAACGACGTCGGGCAAAATCAACAAATTTAAACTTATCAGGACGATGTCTAGATTCCGTATACTGGAACGGACTCGCATCCTCTAGGTACACTTGGCTCCTCACCACAACGACGTTATGGAACCCATCCAGATCAAGCCATTTCCGATCCTCTTCCGTAGGCTCTTCAACCAAAATCTCCTTCTTAGCAAACGAGATGGCGAGACCTAGCTCTCCCTCAATGTACTCGTAGATCGAGTTATTGCAGATCTCCTTGCTAAGTCCTGGAACAAGCTTCTGGCTAATATAATCCTTATCCAGAATGACATGCTCCCCGTCTACATGACGTACACGCACGATCTCCCAGACGTTCTCGTTCAGCGCGAAGCCAATTTGCTTGAATAAATTGTGATCTACTTCTCGATCTTCGAACACGTTCACATACGTCTTCGCACGATGACCCATTTTTTGGGCTAATTCTTTGAAGCTCACAAGACCCGAGATAGGAAAGTCAATTTTGCGGATGTCCAATACAATGGAGCCTTTACCCTGAATCTTCTGGATGTATCCTTCTTCATATAACATTTTCAATGCTTTACGGATGGTCTCTCTGGACGTTTGATATTGCTCAGACAGATCCAGCTCAGATGGGAGCAGTGTTCCTGCCTCAATTTTCCCTGTCCGAATATCCGCTGCGATATCCTCATAAATCCGGATAAATTTATTATTCATTCGTCATCACCACTGTTCATTACCCTTATTATTAACTTATATAGCAACTCATTATAGCATGAGCGTTTTCGTTAGCAAAGTTAATGGGGGATCCCAACCTAACGTGAACTGGTCCCGGATTTGTTTTACTCTGCAAGCATGCGTAATGCTTCTGTCTCATAGGATTGGAAAGCATTTTCCAAACCCATAATGACATCCTTAATTTTCATATATCCCCTGATATACGGCTCCGAATCACGAATTTCTTCCCACATATAGTGATACTGCTTGATATCTTCGGTCTCGCATACTACAAAATCAGTATAGTCTTTACCAGGGAGAGCCTCCGCATCAAAGAATCTTACACTAACTTCTGTACCATACTTATTGATAATTTCCTGTAATGAGGCCGCATAGTTCCTACGCTCTTAAAACAATCATCATTTGCCGCATTTCTGTCACCTCTGTCTGAGTATTAGTTGTTGTGATTCATTTTAACGCGCCTAAACCAGGTTGGCATTAACATAGGTTAATCACTCTAATGCAGTAATCGACTCAGTGACACAGGTGAGATGCCTAAATAGGACGCAATGTGATATTGTTGAATTCTCTTCTCCAGCCCTGGATATTTGACTAAGAAAGCTCGATATCGCTCCAGCGCAGACAGATATAATAATTCCCTCTCACGTTCTTCCTTACGGATATACAGTCGCTCCACAGCCGTTCTAACAAATCGTTCCCAGCTATGACTTCGATCCATAAGCATCTGTAAGGCATCATAGGGAATCTCGATCACTATGGAATCTTCCATCGCCTGAATGGTATACATGGATATTGATCCACTTATCATTGCTCCATACGAAGTTGCAAAGTCATTTTCCAACGTGAAGGCAACATTATATTCTCGTCCATCAGGTAATGTGTAATACAAACGAAATAACCCATGCGTACAGAAATAGGCATGAGTTACTTCATCACCTGATTGGACAATCGCGACTCCTCTTGGAATATGCTTAACCGTAGTTGCATTCACAAACCAGTCCCACTCTGTAGATGATATGGAATATTTAGCCAAGCGTCCGCTCTCCTTTAGACACACCAAAAAAAGGAGGCATCCCAACAAAGGACTAAGTCCTCTGCTAGGGTGCCTCCCCTAAACCGTGTCATTTTTTCTTGATTATAACGATTCACTTCACGAACGTAAGTACTCACAATTCGTTTCTGATCTTCAGTAACGCTTCATCCAGCACGCCGACAACCTTGTCGCACCATGCATCGAACTCTGGATCTTCTGTTTGAAGCTCAGGATGGGCAAGAATATGCTCAACAGTATCTCTAATGCCTTGATCCGCGCGCGTAGTTGCTACGAAGTCGGGCACCAACCTTTTCAGCTTGCTGTTATCAAAAACAACGGTATTCGCCTTATCGCCAAGTAATCCTCCTCGAAGATCTTGATCACTGCAGGCAGCCAAAAACTCAGAGGATACATGTACGGCATGAAGCTTAACGCCCAGCGCACTCGCAATGATCTCATAAATCTGATTCCACGTGACGGATTCGTCTGACGTAATATGTACCGACTCTCCGATTGCATGGATGTTGCCCATCAGACCGATGAAGCCTTTAGCAAAATCGCGATTGTGCGTTATAGTCCATAATGACGTGCCGTCGCCATGAATAATAACCGGCTTATTATCAAGCATACGCTTAAGCACCTGCCAGCTTCCTTGCGCACCATGCACACCCAAAGGTACGGATCGCTCATTATACGTGTGACTCGGACGTACAATCGTTATAGGAAATCCTTGCTCACGGTATTGCTTCAATAGGTATTCCTCACAGGCAATCTTGTTACGCGAATATTCCCAATACGGATTGGATAGTGGCGTGCCTTCCGTGATCCGATAATCGGCAAGCGGGGTCTGATATGCTGATGCAGAGCTAACAAATATAAATTGTTTTGTTTTATCCTTGAACAGACGATAATTTCGCTCCAACTGCGCGGGTACAAATGCAATAAAGTCTGCCACCACATCGAAATTCAGGTCGACAATCAGCTCTGCTACTCGTGCTTCGTCATTAATATCTGCTTGCAATACCTTCACTTCCGTAGGAAGGTTTGCATTACGATTCCCTCGATTGATGAGATATAGCTCCCAGCCCTGCTCAGCAAGTTGAGTTGTAATGGCTGTACTGATTGTTCCTGTGCCTCCAATAAATAGCGCTTTCATATTTGCACCTCCAGATGGAATATATGGCTCTACCATGATATCATGCATGCAAAAGAGGAGCAAAGCTCCGGGGTCTCCGAAACTTTGCTCCTTCATTCTAGACAACTTTGATTTTTCCATAAATCATATACATTCCGCAATGAATCTGGTATTCACCTGGTTTTAAATCAGGATCGACCGTGTAGTAGTTATCTCCCTTTTGCATGTATAGATCCATGCCAAGATCACTGGATAACAATGACTTAACATGTGTAACTTGCCGAGTAAGGATAAAATTAATTTTGGTCGGAACCCCTGCCTTTACTTCAATGACATCAGGACCAAAACCGTCGTTACTTACACTCACATCAATAACTTCAAATCCCTGCAGATCTTCTGCTGTCTCGACTTTAGCTGCATTCGCAGCTTTGGCGCTTTCCGAACCCGGGGACATATCTTTACCCATAAAATACACTAGAAACGAACCAAGTAAAACAACTACAGCAAGACCCAATGTTAACATTGGCCATGCTTTACGGATCCAACTATTCATATCAACGCTCCTCTTTCCATCATTCATAGCTCAAGCACACGTTTTAAGCATACCTGATTCATCTCAAAATTAAAATGACTCCAGTGGGCTATAGCCAGCTTCGATGCCGGAGCAGTCACGCATTTCCAATCAAATTTTAAATTTACATATCAAAAAAAGCCTGATTTCTCAGGCTTCCTAAGAAAAGCTCGTTGAATTTTAATAAAAATGACTATTTCATGAATATGAAGGCGAAGCTCGTTTTACCCTTAGCTTGTGCAATTCAGGTAAGGCAACGCCAAGTAACACCACAATAACCCCGAACCATTGCAACACGCTAACATGCTCATGAAGTACGATGGCTGAGAGCAGCACCGCAACCGGAAGTTCTACCGCACCTAGTATGCCTGCCATGTCCCCTCCAATATGCGGAACGCCAATGGCGAACAGTACTGGTGGGATAAAAGCTCCGAAGAATCCGAGCAATAAACCGAAGACAAGCAGCTGGCTCCAGATCAAGCCATTAAACAAGAACGTCGGTGGGAACAGGATGCATAGCAGAACCAAACCTCCAGTCACCATCCATGCGCTGCGAAATGCAGGATGCGCTGACGGAACTGCTTTTCCACTGAATAGAACAAATAAAGAGTAACTTACAGCTGCCATAAGTCCCAGCGCAATCCCTAGACCACTAAATTCAGCAAGTCCCTGTTCGAGGAAACCTGCAGCCAGCAATGTCCCCCCAAAGAGTATAACTAGTGTGAGTAGGGTGACTTTATTTGGACGCTGCCGCTTGCTTACTGCCTGAATCAATACGCTAATCCATGTGAATTGAAACAATAGAATAATGGCAAGCGATGCCGGAATGTATCGCAGTGATTGGTAATACACCAATCCAGTAATCACGGTCGGTGTGCCTGCCGCCATGAGCATTAAACGCTGTTTCCACGTTAATTTTTGAAAAACATGAGTCGATGCTGTGGATGATTTACCTGCTTTATTATGTTTGCGTTTCAAGTTAAATCTTGTGTATAGTGCCAGCATCCACGAAAGAATGAATCCTGTAATCAGTTGCGTGCCCACAACCTCACCTAACTTATAGCCTTCACCATAAGCCAAAACCACGATCGTGGATAATATGCCGTAACTCATTGCTCCCGCAAGAACAGATACATAATATTTCATTGATGAACAAACCTCCTGATGTTCCAACAATATCGATTTCAATAGAATAACGTCTCTTTACACTTGTCACCTGGGGACAGAACAATCTTGAAAGACACCTGTTCTCTCCAGATTCCTAAGAATCCCGGCTTAGAAATAAACATCCAAAATGCAAAAAAATCCTAACTACGTACAAGGAATACATGAATCCCTTGCCATCGTAGTTAGGAAGTATAGGCTTCCCGTAGAGACCCTCGCCCTGTGTACACTTTCGGCCTGCGAGGTTATACGAAATGAATATGCTTTTGTGATGTGTTCTTCTGTGACGACTTTTCATATATTACATGGGAGGTGAGATGGTGTCAACCCTGTTTTACAAATTTAGAAATGGATACTGAATGTTGTATAACCTCTTTCGCTTACATACGTTATACATCCGTTGTATTCCATTCCAGCGTTTGCTGTAAGCCTGCTTGTAGTCCACGCAGATCCAAACCATCCACCGCAAAGGCATTGCGAATTAATGGCGGAGCTACAAACTCATCGTATTTACCAAGGTATGGCGATTCATCCTCAGCAAGCAACGCAGATGCATCTTCAGCTGCACGACATTCACTCATAATTTCAGCTAACAATGTGCGTGCATCTACTTGACCAGAGACTACAAAATAATAAGGCTCCATGGGCACCACAGATCTTAACGCTAGTTTGCTTGATAGATTATGCTTCATAAGTCGCTCCAATGTACGGAATGCTTTGCTACCCACCCATGGCAACACATAATGAGAATCGCCGCCTGCCGGTATGACGACTTGCTTCAGGAGTCCAGTCTCGCGAGCCAACCTACGCGCCCGCTCTAGTCGGTTCACTGCCTGCGGTGATAGGTAAGGATAGATGGCTGAACTGGACAACACTTCTCTCATTTTCTGAATTACCATCGTATGAATATCGCCGCCTGCGCCGAGCCATAATGTATCCACTTTGCCTTTCGCAGACTTAACATATACAGACTTATGTTTACGATCCACTTCTTCGACCTTCCACAGCTTACCTGCAAGAGAGAAGCAGTAGCCTGGTGGCGGCACAGTCGTAATGGAGCCTATTTCTTCAGAGCCATTCAACACTTTATGCTCTTCATCATCCTTGAAGACGGCGTAGAAACGATAATTATTCACCGTTTTCTCGCCGGTTAGTCCAATAATTAACGTCTGCTCTTCTGTCCACTGCAGATGATCGGTATCAATCAGATAATTTAGAAATACATCAAACTGACTGCGGTTGATTTGGGCAAAAGGTGCAAGCGAAAGGACAGCCTCTGCAAGCTCTCTTGGTTCGGCTTCCCCCATACTTTTGAGCATACTCATCGTTTGGTGATAGAGTACCCCCATCGGCATTTTACGAGCCTCAAGTGGTTCAACCCACTTCGTCTTCACATATAATTCAATGACTGCAATCGCACGAAGTAACGTCCACGGTATACATGCAGGAAGCTCAGCATCCTCCGCCTCTTCCTCTGGGCATACAAATAACATCTCTGAAGCCATATCATCCCGGCGACCAGATCGTCCTAGTCGTTGAACAAAACTCGACGCACTGTAAGGCGCACCAAGCTGCACAACTCGCTCAAGTTCTCCAAGATCTATGCCGAGTTCCAGTGTTACGGTTGCAGCGGCTACCGCCGGCCCTGCTCCTGTGCGTAACGCAGCCTCCGTCTCTTCTCTCAGCATCGCTGAAATGCTGCCATGGTGTACGTGGAATACATCACGCTCCTGTCTTCTTGCGGCAACTCGCCGTAGCTCAAGAATAGTAACTTCCGCATCTGTCCGACTGTTGGTGAAGACTAACGCCTTCTTCCGATGGGTACACTCGTAAATAAAATCATAATATGCTTTACGGGCATTGTGCAGATGTTCTGCCTGTTCTTCATCACGCGCATCCGGGAATGAGAAATGTTCAACCCGAAGGCGTAATTTTCGACCACCGGGTGAAGAGACAACATCTACACCCTGATCTGTTCCAGCAGCAAGCCAAGCAGTCGCTGCATCATAATCGCTGAGCGTTGCGGACAAGCCAACACGGCGAGGCTTGCACCCTGCCATACGTTCAATACGAGCCAGCTCACTCAGTACCTGTATTCCCCGATCCGCTCCCATGAAGGCATGCACTTCATCAATAATGATATATCTCAGGTCATGAAACAAAGCTGGAATCGCATTCGGTCGATTCATCAACAGACCTTCTAATGATTCTGGTGTAATCTGGAGTACACCTGACGGATTTCGCACCAAACGTGTTTTCTCCGCTTGAGCTACATCTCCATGCCAATGCCACACTGGAATATGACCTTCAGACAACAGATCCTTCAACCGCTCAAATTGATCATTAATCAAGGCTTTTAGAGGCCCAATATACAAAATCCCAACCGATTTGGATGGACGTTCATACAATTCGGTTAACGCAGGAAAAAAAGCTGCTTCCGTCTTGCCAGAGGCT
Organism: Paenibacillus tundrae; assembly: GCF_030812775.1. GTDB lineage: Bacteria > Bacillota > Bacilli > Paenibacillales > Paenibacillaceae > Paenibacillus > Paenibacillus tundrae_A. The sequence goes on along the minus strand of NZ_JAUSTI010000015.1, from coordinate 112,889 downwards.
GTGCCCGCCGCAATCAACATATGATGTGGAGTATGAAAGCAAATATTGCACGCTTCGATCTGGGCTGGACGAAGAGACTCCCATCTTTTTTTATATATAAATTCCTGTACAAACGGCGCTAAGCGATAAAAGGGGTTTGTTTCACTCATAACTCAAATTCCGCGAGAAAGTCATCTAGCTCATCCGTGGATGATGAAGTGCCTGCTTTACTCGACCCTTCAGGTTTAACCGCTCGCTCTCCCAGCAATTGAGTATACGTCACTTCCGGATTCTGATGCAGCGTGTGCAACACATCCATAAAATCTCTCACCACTTCACGGGTCGTGAGCATCTCATCGGCTCCAAGTCGGTTAACTGCCATTTGCATAAAATCAACTAATTCTTCATCACGCAAACTTGCGGTATATCCAAAATGTAAGGCATGAATCTGGCGAAGCTTCTGTAGTAGAATTAGAATTTCCTCATGAGATAACATGGATAGCTTCAGAATAGGCCCTGTATAATTCGCATAATCTCTTACTGCATAACGGCCGTCAATTAATCTGGAGCGAAGCGCCTCATAACTAAATAATCCTCTACGTTCATCCTCCACAAACTGTGGGGTTCCTCCTACAAAAATGCCCAGATGCTCGGCTTTACCTTGCATCGTATCATTAAACATCGTGAGCAGCTTCTCATAGTTACTCTGACGAGATACGCTATTTGTAATTTTGTACAGATTAACTGCCTCATCAATAAACAGCAGCAGACCTTTATATCCGATCTTAGCAATAAATTCAGACCATAATTTGAAGTAATCATACCAGTTATCATCGTCAATGATCACCCCAACAGCCAGTTCTTTCTTGGCCTCTGTCTTGGTTGCATATTCCCCTCTTAACCAGCGGAGAGCCGCTTGCTTCTGATCATCGTCACCGAGCTTATAGCCGTTCCAGTACGAAGCCAACACTTTAGCAAAATCAAATCCATGAACCAGATTCTGCATCTCATTCGTTACCGCATAGATCTGCTGCTCTACTTGCAAGGCAAGTGCTGGATCGTCTGGTCTTAATCCGTTATTTTGCATCGTTTGCTGCTGCAGTGCTGCAATCCATTTCTGTAAAATTGGCTCCAATGCGCCGCCATCCGGTCGTGTACGTGTAGACAGGCGGGTCATCAGCTCACGATATGTAGCCAGTCCTTGACCTTTGGTTCCCACAAGTCTTCGCTCAGGGGACAGGTCGCCGTCTGCCACGACAAACTCACGATCCATCGCATAATTGCGAATCATTTGCAGAAGAAAGCTTTTGCCACTACCATATCGACCTGTAATCAGTTTAAAAGCAGCTCCGCCTTCTGCGATATTATCCATATCTTGCAAAATTGCCTCTACTTCAGGCTTCCGACCAACCGCAATCTGCTCCAATCCAATCCGCGGCACAACACCAGCCGTTAAAGAATTGACAAGAGCCGTTGTGATTCGTTTCGGTATTTTAAATTCTGTCATTACATATCACCTCTTCACATGTTCAAACACCGTTATATAATCCGGAACAATCCGGTCGTTATCAATGAGTAGATCGCCGATCGTTTCCATAGCTACATCGTTGATCTCATCAAGCAAAAGCGCAGGCATTGTACCATTCCGCTCAGCCACCTGCATCAGTTCACGGTCAGGTTCATCACCTAATAATGCATATATCACCTGCACATGTCGTGGAGCTATCTCATTTGCGAAAAGAATCCATTCATCATCCAATTCAGCGATGAAAGAATCCTCCCATTCTAAAGTGAAGACTTCTTCTTTTGTCTCCAAATCGATACTACCATCGTCGGGTTCCATAGTTTCTGTTGTACGCTGTACGTTGACATCCTCTGGCTGAGGAGATGTACTGAATTCATTTTTCTTAGATGTGACTTGTTCCCCGATGACTTGCATCCCTTGGTGTTGATTCAGAAGTTGGTTGTCTAGCGCAAGCTTGTCATCTGAATAGGCTAGCTCGTCCATCATAAGAGCTTCTCGAACATAGTCACTCTCCTGCTGCAGAACGGCAAGCTTCTCCAGATCAATCCGAACCGTTGGCTTCTCCTTAAGCTCTTCTTGCTCAGCAGCAAACACCTTATCTAAATATCGCTCAATGACTTGAGCAAACTCCGTATCGAGGGTCTTGCCACGCAATCTGCCTCTGAAACCGAGTAATTCCCGTAATTTATTTTCAGTGCAACGGAAAATCCTCGTAACCAATGAACAGAATGGAACACTTTCACCAACAGGAACAAAGGTAAGGTCAATCGAGTTCCCATATAACGTATCATCATAAACAGCTTTGCGAAATAACGTACGTTGGATGCTCTTCTCCTTCGTCAACTGCAAATGATCAATCAAGCCTATTCCACGCGTTCGTTGCAGATAGGATTCCATGACAACCATCACTTGTGGAATATATCGTTCCAATGCACTCTGACCTTGGTCTCTATAAAATTTATTGAGTGTGATGTCATACTCATAATATCTGCTAAGTAATTTTAACGACAATTTCGACATGTCGCTCGTCAGCAACCGATGAAGCTCCATATCTGATATCTCCATTGGAAGAAAACCACTCGTGATCTCCATAATCTCAGTTAACGATATATGCACTTGATGCACGAACCCATAGTCGACAAGCCAATCCTGCATGTATACATCAAGTTGAGGGAACCGTTCCCGATAATTAACCCATAATCGTTTTAATTGCTCATATCCCCACTCTGGATCTTGCCATCCAATACCATTAATTAACTCGTAGATGTGAACAAAAAGATATGATAAGTCCGTATCCGGATATCGTTCGGCACGTACTTCAGTTCGCCAGTAGAAGTACCAGCTTCGTTGTGACTCGCTCATCACACCATAGGTTGGCCAGTAACTCATAAAAGGTACAAATGCGGCCTCTTCTCCGCGCAATTCAACATATTGTCGTGCTTCCTCAGCGAACCTTCGCTCCGAGGACAAAACGCCCCCGTTCGTCACTTGTTTATCCAAAGGAGCGCGAGCCAAAGTTGATCGATCAGGTATAGGAACTTCAGTTGTCCTAACATCCTCACTTAAGTCAATCTCGGTAAATTCCAATTGTCTTGAATTGTCTTCCATTGTTTCATACTTCACCCCATCCTCTAGTAGAGAATACGAACAAGTGTATCCATACCGCTCATTATAACACTTGTCCTATTCCAATGGTGAACAAAAAATGACGCCTGAACTGTTGCCAGTTCAAACGCCATATCTCATAAGATTCTAAACGACTACAGCACGGTTTTTGCCTTCCGTTTTGGCTTGTAGCAGCGCCTGACTAGCCCTCTCGATCAGATCAGATATCGTTAACTGCTCCTGAGGAACCAATACCGCTCCTCCAACACTAACCGTTACGATTTCATTTGGATCCGATAAATCACGCTGGATTTGCAGCGCGAGCACATGTTGTCTAATCTCTTCTGCAAGTTCAGCAGAACGGTCAGAAGTCGTTCCCTTCAGCTTCAACATGAAGGTTCCCCCTTGTAAGCGAGAGATTAAGGCATCATATTGCTCGCATACAACGGTAAGCACTTCACCGATCCATTGCAGACACAGATCTCCGCCTTGTAAGCCATACGTCGCATTATATGAACGAAAATCATCTATATCAATAAACAGCAATCCTAAGCTACAGTTATCACGTAAGCATTCATCCCAATCATCCTGGAGCTGCGATTTAAATATCGCTTGAACCGGCATGTCCGTTAGTGGATCCGTATTGAGGACATTCTGTAGCTGATGTGTTGTTTGATTATAACGATCCTGATCGTGATGCGAAGCACCGCTATTAAGGAGCACCATTAATGATGGCTTCCCTCCATGAGTGACCGAAGCAAGAGTGATCTCAAGCAGCAACGATGTTCCCGTGGCTGTAACGAAATACAATTGGTTCGTGAACAACTGTGTGCTGTTGAGTTGTATCTCATCAATGCTTTTCTGCAGCGTTCCTTGCGTCTTCTCCGGTACCAGTTTCTTAAAGTCCATACCAATGAGGCTTTTGGTCGCTTCAAACCCAAGTAGTTCGGCTGCACGGTTATTACAGTATTTTATTTTCCCATCTGTTAATGTGAGGAAAGCCACTGGCGAGAAATCCATCAACTGCAAATATCGCTGCTCATTCTGACGCAAAATACGGGCATTCTGCAATGCCTGCTCCTCAGCCTGTACCAACTGATTCTCGGTTTGACGGCGTACGATCGTTTTGAGCAACGGCAGAACATTAAGTTCTTTAGCTGTCCAAGGATAGGATGTTGATTGCACAACTTCCCTCCACTTCTCAAACGATTTTCGCGGAGACAATCGAATCCCATCATCCGTTTTGATCACCGCTTTGGCCGGGTCTCCTGCCCAATCAACCAATTGTACGACTTCTGGTCGGAACCAGATGATGTAGTGATGCTGGCCTGGGGATATAGCGACATATACGATACCGGATGCTTTTTCCTTATACGTCTTAGCTGGTTCATATTCCAAACTAAGCTGGGACGTATGATAACTGTAATCCTCAGACTCACCCGCCAGCCATGCTGCGAGTCCCCTCACCTGCTCCCAAGTTGGTGTATCCCCATAGAGCAGTAACTTGTCTTGATAACAAACGGCTGCTCCCGAAGCTCCCATAAGGTTAAGCAAGGTTTGCTGTTCACCTTGTAATTCCTCCACCACTCTTGCTGGGCTTGTATTGCCTATAAAGATATTCGAGATTCGTGCAGCTTGCTCACGTGTGTGAATCTCAGCCTGATACTCGTCCAGTTGATGACGTTGAAACAATTCGCTGGAAAAGAATGCCCCCAAGAAATTGCACAAGTTACGAATGCGATGCGGCACATACCTTGGTGAATAATGATGACACGTAATCAGCCCCCATAAATGGTTGTCATTGATGAGAGAGATCGTCACCGTAGCACCCACACCCATATTCTGCAAGTACTCAATGTGTAGAGGTGATACACTTCGAAGCACGGATAAGCTTAAGTTAAGAGGTTTACCTGTCAAAGGTTGAAGCAGTGGTACAATCTCTACCGGTTGATAATGCACGTCTACAATAGTACGCAACCAATTGCGTAGGTACAGCTCCCTAGCTTGCTTAGGGATATCCGATGCAGGATAGTGATGTCCGAGGAAAGGTTCGAGATGTTCTTCGCGTGCCTCAGCAATAACTTTTCCGTTCCATGTTTCATCAAACTCGTAAATCATGACTCGATCGTACCCCAGCATTTCCTTCACTTGCTCTGCTGCAATCTGACTAGCTTGCGTGCGGTTACTTGTGCTCTTAATCCGTCCAAAAAAACGGGAAATCCACAAATAATCACTGGTCTCTACATCAGCCTTCTCGTCAGGATTGGATGGTTCCATCTCCAAAATTAACAAACCTTCACTCTCATGTATAACTGTCAAAAAAGTTCGTAGCTCTCCAGATACATCCACCGTCACGTCCATGTACTGTAGGTCGGATGTAACCGCGGCATGGAAGGTGTAGCTCATCAAATCTCTTAGACTGTCCTTACCAACCAATGATTCAAGTGGAAGTCCCAAAATCTCATCTGTAGTCAGACCAAGATATTCTTCTGTATTCTGGCTACATTGAACAATAGTAGGTGTATGAGAGGCGTTCACCGCCAAGAGCACACCATGCGGCTGGATAAAACCCGGAATATGAATGGGCTCTTTATCGCAATTATTTAAATCTATCGGATCATTCGTATACGTGCCCTGGCTCAGCAGCGTACGGTTTAGCCGTTTGTTTTCTTTGCTCGAATTCGATTCGGTCATGAATTATAAATCCCCTCCATTGCAGTTGTTCTTCTACGATAACTGTCACTTAATCTGCTGTATTAATCCACTGATCCAATAGGCGGAATGTCTCAGAAGCTGTATGCACCATCTCGTCATGCTCTTCCGTCTTCGAAACAGATTGAAGAAGAAGCTCCATGAACTCTTTCCATCTCGTTCTGGTGTCTTCGCCATAGGCGTTAAAATAAGCAAGACCACGATCAGCCTCAATCGGCAAAAACTGCGACAATCGCTTGGTCATAATCTGACCACCGTTCGTAGAACCTTCAATTACATAGAAATAGCCGAACAATTGAGCAGGAGAAGAAATGTCCGGCAATTGCTCACACAAGGGCAGATTTCGGATGTCCTCTTCACTTGAACCTAAATTCCGTAAGTCATTCTCCAGAAGAGCCGTTTTACCTCTGATTTCAATATCAAGACCTGTGTGATTCCAAAAAGGCATGTTCACAGCCTGTTCTTCAATCGGTTTAATAAACCCGTAGAATTTCTCCAGATATTGCTTATACTTTCCCAAGCTTATCGTTTGATTCATAATCGCTTTAGCATAAGGGTTAAGTTCAATTTGTCTATGATAATGAGCGGTCTCTGTTTTGAGACGTTCCATAAGATTGCTTGTTGTCATGAAAATCATCATCCTTTTTTATAAGTTCTCTTCATCCATAAACAAGACTTATTGCAGGTAATATCAGTTTAGATAGGATTAGATATTCCATTTTATCCGACAAAGATACTATGCTAGTATACTTTTTCTTGCGTGAGAAAACTACAACAATCCCCGGCATGTCAGCTGATATTCGATTTGTGGTTGTTACCACAAGCGTAAACTAAATCCAGATCTAACCTGCATCCCCAAAAGCCAAAAAACATCCTTAACTCATTCATTATCCAAGGGTCTCCGCATTGAAACAAACCTCCTGAATTCTGGACTATGAATGCTCACGCTCATCTATGTAAACCCAAACCAAGAGTCTCCAGTTCGTCTCATTATAAGGTAGTTCACTCTACAAGGTAGTTCACTCTACCCTCGCATGATACACTGTTCATATCACCTGTCACTGGAGGAATTATACATATGAAATTAACCATTCAAGATGTAATCCAACATCTCACGACAGACATAACGTTACCGGAAAATACAGTTGATCAACTATTAATTGGTTCAGCTGATCAAGACGTACAAGGCATTTTTGTCACCTTTATGCCCACACATCATGTGATTGAACACGCTATTCGATTGAATGCCAATCTGATCATTGCCCATGAACCTCCCTTCTACAACCATCACAGCCAGACGGATTGGCTCATGAATGACCCTGTCTATGAAGCCAAAAGAACCTTAATGGAAGAAGCAAATGTTGCGATATATCGCTGTCATGATGCTATTCATCGATACCAGCCAGACGGCATTACGGAAGGATTAATTCAGGCGTTGGGATGGTCAGCTTATGTGGAGCGACACAGACCCGAAGCTGACATTCTTTCACTTCCGGCTGGTACAACGGTTCAGGATATCGCTAACCATATGAAGAAAACCTTAGGTCTTGAATACGTACGCGTTGCTGGTAGCCCAACCATGGATTGTAAGCGTGCAGCAGTCCTTGTCGGGTTTCGCGGTAATGCGCCTCTGACCATCCCTCTATTTCAGAATGAAGAGCTTGATCTTATCATTGCAGGCGAAGGTTTCGAGTGGGAGACCCCAGAATATGTGCGAGACGCTGTACAACAAGGGAAAGACAAGGCACTTATTATGATGGGACATGCGGAGAGTGAAGCGTCTGGTATGAAACTTTTGGCTGATAGATTATCTACAGTGTTCCCTACTGTACCGATTCATTTTGTAGCGGATCAACCCATATTTAAAGTGTTATAACAAGTTGCTATATGTAAATCGTTTCATCTTCAATTGAACTGGAATGTTATTCAAAGCCCTCCTTGTGAGTGGCTTTTTGTTTTCTCTTCGTGTAATCTAAATGCTGTAACTTTGAAGCTCAGGACATTTGTCCTTGGCTTACAGCGCTGATTTGTCATTTAATAGAATTCGGAAGTTTATCGACAGTCTACATTGAACTGGAACTGTTGCAACATGCAGGATAAGGAGAGTACCACCATGAGAGGAATTATTTTTGCAATATTAGGCGGCGCTTGTATTACGCTACAAGGCGTTGCGAATACTCGGATTAGTACAGACATTGGCACATGGCAAGCCGCTACAATTACCCAGCTCACCGGATTTATTCTGGCAGCACTTATTTTAATCGTTGTACGTGATGCTAACGTACAGGGACTTAAGCAAGTGAAGCCGTTATATCTCGCAGGTGGCGCATTCGGTGCTGTCATTATATTCAGTGAAGTATCAGCGATTCAGCAAATGGGTGTGACCTTCACCATCTCTGCTCTGTTAATTGCACAATTGACGTTAACATTTCTAGTGGATAGTAATGGATGGTTTGGTGTAGTGAAGCAGAAGATGAAACTACCACAGTTTCTGGGCATTGCACTTATGATCACAGGAGTCATTATCATGAAGCTATAGTTAGCTAGTTTAGGTCGGTGGGGGTGCATACCTAATGGAAGAAATCCATAATAACGAAAAATTACTTCATTATCTTAGACAGTATCAACTGGAGACGGTATTCTATGAGCCACTACGTGAACATATGACGTTATGTCATTTTGAGAAATGCGAACTCATCTGTCGCGAAGGAGAGGCCTCCGAATATTTATATGTGCTGGTCGAAGGCAAGATCAAAATCTTCACTACATCAGCTCAAGATAAAACATTAGTGCTCTGTTTCAAGACACCTTTGGAAGTCGTTGGTGATGTCGAATATGTTCGGGAGAGTAACATTATTAATACGGTTCAAGCGGTCTCACCCGTAGTTATGCTGCGTATCCATTATCGTTATCTGGCTGAATATGCTGGCGAATACGCACCCATGCTCAAATTTCTGCTAAAAATTATCTCCCACAAGTTTTATATCGACTCCAACTTCTCTAACTTTAATCTGATGTATCCTGTGGAAGTTCGGTTAGCCAGTTACCTTCTCTCCATCTCTACCGAGGAGGATGGCACTGTATTTCATGAAGAATTGGATGCTTTCAATTTAACGGATATCGCGAATCTGATCGGCACCAGTTATCGGCATTTGAATCGTGTTATTCAAAAACTGTGTGCGGATGGTCTCATTGAGCGTAACCCAGGCTTTATCCTCGTCAAAGATCGGGCAGGTCTACGGGAAGTGGCGGGTCATAACATTTACGAATAAGGAGCATTACAACCCATGATGATTACAGGTATTTTGCTTGCTCTGCTAGCAGGCGCACTTGTCAGTTTACAGACGATCTTTAATAGTAAAGTTAATGAGCGTACTGGCTCGTGGTCTACAACGACTATGGTACTGTTTACCGGCTTTTTGGCTTCGTTCCTAATCTCTATCCTTGTGGAGGGCAAAAATACGTTTAGCCTCCAGCATATGCAGCCCTGGTACTGGCTTAGCGGAGCAATCGGTGTGGGTGTGGTATTTTGCCTTGTGCAAGGCATGAAGCTCTTAGGCCCAACGTATGCCATTTCAATTGTGCTAACTTCCCAGTTAAGCTTCGCACTTCTTTTTGATGCCATGGGATGGTTTGGCTTAGAGCAGATCCCATTCTCGTGGAATCAATTAATCGGTGTGCTCGTTATTGTAGGCGGAATTGTACTCTTTAAGTTTGGCGGTTCAATGAAGTCCTCGCGTGCTTCAGCACCAAGGACATAGGTAGACAGAAAAAGGACGGGTCATTGTAATCAATGAGCCGTCCTTTTAAATATACAACTTTCCGTGAATTTGCAGCTTACTCTGCAAACTCCACGTTATGGTACACTTGCTGAACATCTTCGAGGTCTTCCAAGGCATCGATCAACTTCTCAAATTGCACTTGTGCATCCTCAGGAAGTTCAATGTGGTTTTGCGCCAGCATCGTCAGCTCAGCAACCGTGAATTCAGTTACACCCGCAGCTTTGAATGCTTCTTGTACGGCGTGGAATTGATCTGGTTCTGCATATACGATAACCGCATCTTCTTCGTCCACAATGTCACGAACATCTACGTCAGCTTCGAGCAGAATCTCCAGCACTTCCTCGGAGTTCTTACCTTCTACACCGATTACAGCCGTTGGATCAAACATGTATGCCACGGAACCGCTGACACCCATGTTTCCGCCGTTTTTGTTAAACGCAGAGCGTACTTCTGGCGCTGTACGATTCACGTTGTTGGTCAGTGCATCTACAATTACCATTGCACCATTAGGACCGAAGCCTTCATAACGCAGTTCTTCATAGTTTTCATCCCCGCTGCCTTTTGCTTTTTCCATCGCACGGTCAATGATGGCTTTGGGTACATTATACGTCTTCGCACGTTCCAGCACGACTTTCAGTGCACGGTTCGCTTCCGGATCTGGTTCGCCTTTTTTGGCAGCTACATAGATCTCAACACCGAATTTGGCGTAGACCCGGCTCGTGTTTGCATCTTTTGAAGCTTTTTTTTCCTTAATATTATTCCATTTACGACCCATATCGTTTCCGCTCACTTTCAACATGTAATCTGCTTTCTACTTTGTCATTATATCTTGTTGAGCGTAGTTCAACAAGTTAATACCCACGAAATAATGGGAAAAATGACGACTGTTATTGATCCGAGTTTAAAGTTTAGCCATAGTTTATTCTCTGATCCAATGCTATATAGCGGACTATCATCTTTGTTAATTTGTCCATATAAATTGAAATAAGGAATATGTACACTTGCCACTCCGATAACATAACTTACCTTCGAATTATAAAAACACAACAAGAAGCACCCCGTGAAGGAATGCTTCTTACATTTAATATGAAACAGAATACGCTGCTACTATAGCGCAGCATTTGGGACGAGGTTAAGCATGGAACTGACGACCATCCAGCACCTCAGTAACATAACCTGCACGGATGACAAAGTCACCGAAATGCTCGCCCTCATTCCGTTGTGTCGCATATTGATTAATCATTGGAGTCAGCGTCTCCAAAATTTCAGTTTCGCCGATATTTTCTTTGTACAATTTATTCAAACGATGCCCAGTGAAGCTGCCCCCGAGATACATGTTGTATTTACCAGGCGCTTTACCGATAAACGCAATCTCTGCAAGCATAGGTCTTGCACAGCCATTCGGGCAACCTGTCATACGAACAACGATCTCTTCGTCTCTTAAGCCAGCTTCATCCAATACCGGCTCCAACTTATCAATCAAGGATGGAAGATAACGTTCGGATTCAGCCATAGCAAGACCACACGTTGGCAAGGCCACACAAGCCATCGAACTTCTCCGTAGCGCTGAATAGTGTGCTCCGTCAGTCAGATGATATTCTTGGATCAATGCTTCAATCTTTTTCTTCTTCTGGCTGCTAATATTACCGATAATCAGGTTCTGATTGGCAGTGAGGCGGAAATCGCCTGTATGAATCTTAGCAATTTCGCGAAGGCCCGTCATAAGAGGATATCCATCGATATCTTTCACCCGGCCATTCTGAATGAATAGCGTAAAGTGCCATCTACCGTTGCTGCCCTTCACCCAACCATAACGATCCCCATTATGATCAAAATGGAATGGACGTGCCGCTTCCAGACTCCATCCTAGACGGCTGCTTAATTCCTCAATGAACCATTCTACTCCGCGGTCATCCAGCGTGTATTTGAATCGCGCATGTTTACGTACGGCACGATCCCCGTAATCGCGTTGAATTGTCACTGTTTTCTCAGCAACCTCAATCATCTGTTCTGGTGTGCAGAACCCAATCACCTTAGACACCTGCGGATACGTTTTGGAATCACCATGAGACATGCCCATGCCACCGCCGACAGAGACGTTGAAGCCTTGAAGTTCTCCATTCTCCACAATCGCGATAAAACCAAGATCCTGTGAGAATACATCAACATCATTAGATGGTGGAACGGCGATACCGATCTTGAACTTCCGAGGCAGATACACTTTGCCATAGATCGGCTCTACTTCTTCATCGTTCTCCTGGGAATCAATGATTTTCTCTCCATCCAACCACAACTCATGGTATGCACGAGTGCGTGGGTCAAGATGATTACTCACCTGACAAGCCCATTCGTATACTTCTGCATGTACTTCCGATTGATTAGGATTCGGATTGCACATCACGTTCCGGTTCACGTCTCCACATGCCGCAAGTGTGCTGAGCAAGGAGTCATTTACTTCACGAATTGTATTTTTGAGATCCCATTTCAATACGCCATGTAGCTGGAAGGATTGACGTGTGGTCAGACGAATCGTGTTATTGGCGTATTTGTGCGCGACACGATCCATCATAAGCCATTGTTCAGGTGTTACAATTCCGCCTGCAGCACGGACACGCAGCATGAACTGATAAGCAGGCTCAAGCTTCGACTTATTACGTTCATTACGAAGGTCACGATCATCCTGCATATAACTACCGTGATGTTTCATCAAACGGTTATCGTCCTCAGGAATTGCACCGGTAATGCGATCAGCAAGCGTTTCAGTAAGACTTCCGCGCAAGTAATCACTTTTAATCTTTATATCTTCCACATCACTGTTCGTGCGCTGTGGGTTAAGTAAATTATTATAAACCATGCTGCTTTCTCCTCTCGTTTCTACGGGGTGCCCTGTGGCAACGGATGAATTAATACACGTCCCGCTGATAACGTTTTTCCTGTTGCAATCTTGTCAGATATTCCGCTGCTTGCTCAGGAGTTAGACCGCCCTCTTGCTCTAGAATAGTTGCAAGTGCACTGTGAACGTCATGAGCCATCCTTTTCTCATCTCCGCAAACATATACACTCGCACCTTCTTGAAGCCATTGATACAGCTCTTTGCTGTGCTCCAACATGCGATGTTGTACATAAACTTTCTGCTCCGTATCACGCGAGAAGGCTACATCCATCTTCGTGAGAACACCGTCTTTGAGCCAGCGTTGCCACTCCGTCTGGTAGAGGAAGTCTGTAGAGAAATGCTGATCACCGTAGAACAACCACGATTTACCCTCCGCTCCAATCTCTTCACGTTCTCCGAGGAAAGATCGGAATGGAGCTACCCCCGTACCAGGACCTACCATAATAATTGGGGTGTCGGGATTCTCTGGCAGTTTAAAGTTAGGGTTGTGCTGAATATATATTGGCAATGTGTCGCCTGCTTCAATGCGCTCAGCTAGATGTACGGAACATACTCCGTAGCGCTCTCTTCCCCGTGATTCATAACGAACGGTGCGCACCGTAAGGTGGACTTCATCCGGGAATGACTTAGCGCTGCTAGCAATCGAATACAATCGCGCTGGAATCTTCCGCAATACCGCTACGAACTGCCCAGCCGGAATGCCTTGCAGTCCATAATCCTGAACGATATCGAGCAGGTCACAGCTGTTCATCACTTTGCGGAATTCCGAATCATCTGCAAGTAGTGCTGACAGACCGCTATCAGGTTTTAATTTAGCTAATTGCTCAGCTACGGGTTTAGTTACAGCAGTAATTTCAAAATAACGCAATAACGCTTCACGTACCGATACCTGATCCCCTGCTTTGTTCACATTAACACGTTCATCTGCATTCCATTCCATCGCAGCAATTAATTCATCAACAAGACGAGGGTGATTCTCTGGAAATACGCCTAGGCTGTCGCCGGGCTCATAATTCAGGTTCGAACCTTCAAGTGACAACTCTACATGGCGCGTTTCACGATCCGATCCTCTACCATTCAAATTAAGATTTTCCAGCACTTCTGCTTGGAAAGGATTCGTACGACTAAATTCAGATTCACCGCCGTTACCTGCAGCTACAACTGCTTCACTCGTCACTGAACCGGTCGAAGTCGCTGCAGTACTTAATGAAGCCAATACATCGTTCATCCACTCAGCAGCCTGTTCGTCAAAATCAACATCACAATCAGAACGTGGGACAAGTGGTGTAGCGCCGAGCTCCTGCAGACGTTTATCGAAATCTTTGCCTGTCTGGCAGAAGAACTCATATGACGTATCTCCCAAAGCCAGAACTGAGTAACGCAAGCTATCAAGCTTAGGCGCTCGTTTGCTGTTTAGGAATTCATGGAATGGGATCGCATTATCAGGTGGTTCACCTTCACCATGCGTACTCACCACGATTAGGAGATTCTCAATTTTTTTCAGTCCGTTCGGTTTGAAATCTCCCATTGAGGATAAGGTAACTTGCAACCCTTGTTCTTCGAGCTTTTTAGCCAATTTCTTGGATAGTCCACTGGAATTCCCCGTTTGAGAGCCAAAGAGCACCGTTACTTCTTTTGACGCAACAGGTGTATTTTCAGTCACAAGGCTTCCCGTCTGAACAGTCTGGGTTGCAATCGAACCCGACGCCCCTGTTACGCTTCCTTGTTGTGCAGCTATATATCCGCTCAGCCAAGCCCGTTGACCATCGGTCAGAGTCGGAAGAAGGCGATTGAGCAAATCCACCTGTTCCTGATTAAAAGGGCTGTTAGTCACTTGTAGTTCCACCATTGTCCACCTCACGCATTGCTTCGATTTTAATTCCTACTAAAATGATCATATTAATAAATTTCTACTACATTGAACCTATCACACCCATGGTTGAGGGTCAATTTCAATGATTTTATACCATTTATCAGTTTCTCTAATAAAGGACAAAAAACAACAAAACCACCCTCTCCATCTGAGGATGGTTTTATTCATGAGTCACGCTGTGAAATCGATGCTTTAAAAACTAACTCTACCATTTGACTTATTGTTTCCCCTTGTTTTTTCGTAAAAAATAAACCATCATTGGCATGGATTGATCCATTTCCAATGATGGTTTACGTTGCTCATCAACTCTAATTCAAGTTGAACGTTTATTTTCTCAGACAGCTTCACTGCTTCGGATTCTAGAATACCTTTGTAGTCCATGATTCGCAGTTCCACGTTTCGGTAACAACGTCACGGTAAAATTCAGGTTCGTGAGAGATTAGCAAAATACTGCCTTTGTATGCTTTGAGCGCACGTTTCAGTTCTTCCTTCGCATCAACGTCCAGATGGTTCGTCGGCTCATCGAGTACAAGCAGGTTGGTTTCATTGTTAATCAGCTTGCACAAACGAACTTTAGCTTTTTCCCCACCACTAAGCACGGCAACTTTACTCTCGATATGCTTCGTAGTTAATCCGCATTTCGCTAGAGCAGCACGTACTTCAAACTGCGTATATGAAGGGAACTCCTGCCAGATCTCTTCAATGCAGGTATTGTAGTTTGCGTCCTTCATTTCTTGTTGGAAGTATCCTATCTCCAGATGTTCTCCACGCTGGACAGTACCTTCCAGAGCTTGAATCTCTCCCAGAATGCTACGCATCAGTGTCGTTTTACCGATTCCGTTTGCGCCGACAAGTGCAATCTTCTGACCACGTTCCATCCGCAAATCAAGCGGTCTGGATAAGGGTTCATTATAACCAATCACAAGCCCTTTCGTCTCGAAAATAAGCTTGCCTGAAGTTCTTGCATCACGGAAGTTAAACTGTGGCTTCGGCTTCTCCTTCGCCAGCTCAATCACGTCCATTTTATCAAGCTTCTTCTGTCTGGACATCGCCATATTCCGCGTTGCCACACTTGCCTTGTTGCGCGCAACGAAATCTTTGAGGTCAGCAATTTCCTGTTGTTGGCGCTTATAAGCAGACTCCAATTGTTGTTTTTTCATCTCATAGACTTCTTGGAAATGGTCATAGTCTCCGACATAACGAGTCAGATCCTGATTTTCCATATGATAGATCAAGTTAATTACGCTATTCAGGAATGGAATATCATGCGAGATCAGAATGAAGGCATTCTCATATTCCTGCAAGTAACGCTTCAGCCATTCGATGTGTTGCTCATCCAAATAGTTCGTCGGCTCATCCAAGAGCAAAATGTCTGGTTTCTCAAGCAACAGCTTAGCAAGCAATACCTTTGTACGCTGTCCACCACTTAGATCGTTAACGTCTTTATCCAAGCCAATGTCTGTAAGACCAAGACCACGTGCTGTCTCGTCCACTTTAGCATCGATCATATAGAAATCCTGATTCGTCAACGTATCTTGGATTGTGCCTACATCCTCAAGTAGTTGCTCAAGTTCTTCTGGAGTCACATCTCCCATTTTGCCATACATGTCATTCATTTCTTGCTCCATATCAAACAGATACTGGAACGCACTACGAAGTACATCGCGGATGGATTGTCCTTTGCTTAATACGGCATGCTGATCTAAATAACCTACACGCATCCGTTTGGACCATTCCACCTTGCCCTCGTCTGGCTGGAGTTTGCCTGTAATAATGTTCATGAAGGTTGATTTACCTTCACCATTGGCTCCAATCAATCCAATGTGTTCGCCTTTCAGGAGGCGGAAAGAAACGTCATTAAAGATAGCACGGTCACCGAAACCGTGACTTAGTTTTTCTACATTTAATATACTCATTCATGACACCTTTTCTATATAGACTTATTCTTGTATATTATAAGCGTTCTATCCTGTACAACTCAACGTCAACTTTTAAAATTTTAAGTTAGATGTCTTCTATTGGACAGTTTCATCTTAGAATTCATCTGATCATAACGCACACAGGCTAGCATTTGCCATATAAGATGAGATGGGGTAAAATTTGACCTTAAACTATTAATAAGAACGGAGCTCTAGGCAGAGCATTAGGTGAACATAATGATTGAAGTAAAACAATCCAAATTAGGCGATGGCGAATTCAACCGCGGGGTTTTTGCTACCGTTCATATTCCTAAAGGACAGTTGTTCCACCAGGCACCGGTTGTCCCTTATCCTAACGAAGATCATGAGCATATTGAGAAAACAATTCTCGAAGATTATGTATTCGAATACGGGGCTAATCATACAGCCATCCTGCTTGGATATGGAAGCTTGATTAACCACTCTTACGAGCCGAACGCAACTTATGAGATCAACTTTGAAAATCATACGTTTGATTTTTATGCGTATACGGACATTCAAGCTGGTGACGAAGTACTGATTAATTATAACGGTGAAGAAGACAATATGGACCCATTATGGTTCCTCGACGATTATGAGGAACGCATGCGTGAGTTGAACGAAGCAGAGGAATTGAGTGAGGGTAACGCAGACTCCAATTCAGAAGCTAAAGATTCGAATCCAAAGTAGTGCAGATTATGTACACTCTTCTTCATGCTCGTTCATGTTCTATTTTTATAGATAAGTAACGATCATGCAAATAAAATGCAAGCACAAAGACGGGGCTATCCAGCACCGTCTTTTTTTGAGTGTGCCCACATTCCATTCATTCAATCTAACATAGGCGGGTCAGTATGCAAATCCTCATCGGGTGCTGTTGATCTCCACTTCGTGAATGCAACCTCAAATCCTGCACGCTTCGGTGAGCACAAAAATGGCCCTGCTTGTTTGTTCTCAGCGTATGCGAATCTGGCAACCCGAATCGTTCGCCATGCATGCTCGTCCGTGCGGGCACGAATCACAACAGCTTCGTTATGATATGATGCGCGAATCGTAACGATCCTTCCACCCCATTCGGGCACAGGCGATAACGACCAATCCGAGTAGGTATCAGTGACGACCGCACCAACATGAACCACGCCGTCATTCACTTCGACACCTGCCTTAATCCATTGATTCGAACCATGCCAGAGCATCAGCCCTGCTTGATCGTACAATTCGGTAAATGAGTTCAGATCAAATGAAACCTCAATCGCCTCGTTGTCCTCCCAAGGTTCAAGTAAAGCATGTCCACTTTGATGAACGAATCCATAGAAGGTCTTCTCCCAGAAATCACTTCCTTCTTTCGCTTCTACAATAAGCCGTTCACCATCCATCCGACTAGCGACCGGTTCTGTTGTCCATGTCCCTGCCTGACGCTGGAGTAAATTTAATGTCATCATTGTCATCCTTTCTATGTTTAACATCCGAATACTTCATACTTCGGCAATCAATCTTGCTGAACCTTTAATAAATATCAGGCCTAATACTAAATACCCTCCGTTTCACGCTCATGATCAAAAAATTGCGTTGATTCTTTGCCAAAGTGGTATAATGAAAGAAGAAGTAAGTTTCAACCATTTACATTCATGACTGCGGTCAACCTATAAAGGAGTGTAACGATATGCATATTCAAATTACAGATCATGCTGCTGCTCGGCTAACAGAGAGCTTGAATGATCAGCCGGGGTATTTCAAAGTATTTTATGATACCGAAGGATGCGGCTGTAATGGAATCATTGTCATTTTGCTTATCGATGAACCCGCTGCACTAGATGAACAGATTGAGACCAACCTGGTTCCATTCTATGTTGATCCCAAACAGCAATTGAACCTTGAACAGCAGATGAAACTGGACTCAGAGCCAAATTACGCCTCATTCACATTAAGCAGTGATGCTGGTGTACTTAGCAGCAACGTGCGTGTGAGAGATATTCGCGCCGTAGCCGCTGGCAGTTCAAGCGCATCCGACGCTTGTTCATTGAAATAACCACTCAGTCCATTAAGTGAAGTGCGATGATGTGCATTCGCACCCAAAAGACGTTGCAGTTATTGCAACGTCTTTTTATATCTATTTATCCTTTTATTGTAACTCTATCTCCTTTTGCATCTCTTCCATCGTTTCTTCCATTTAATCCATTCCCTCCATCTCTATTATCAATCAAAATAGAAGATTAATAAACTTTGTTTACAACTCGGAAACAATTGGAGAACCTATGGATATAATCCTCTAGTATACTCGGTATATAGATTGATATAACCGAGGAGGAACACACATCATGAAATCTTTGTCTCGCAAATCCATTATTTCTACTATACTTGTTGGCTCTGTAGTAGCCGGCTCTGCATTTACTACGTTCCCACTAAATCATACACTGACTCCAGTAGCATCTGCTGCAAGCTCTAGCTTCACACAGTTTCTGCATGATAATGCACCAGGACGTACGATTAAAACTATTAAAAATGTAGCAACTGTAACAAATGTTTCTAGCACGGTCGTGCTTGTTAACAAAAAGAGAAATCTACCTTCTACTTACACACCTCAAGATCTAGTTGTGCCTAATATTCCGTTTAGCTTCTCTGGTTCCAGCCCGAAGAAGCAAATGCGTAAGGTTGCCGCGACTGCGATTGAGAAATTGTTTGCTGCTGCAAAAAAAGACGGCATAGATATCAAAGCCGTGTCAGGATACCGCTCTTATGCCACTCAGAAGTCTATCTTTGACCGCAATGCGAGTATTAAAGGGGAAGCCGTTGCGAATAAAACAAGCGCTCGTCCAGGTCAGAGTGAGCATCAGACTGGACTTGCCATGGATATATCCAGCGCCTCTGCTGGTTACGATCTGCAGCAAAGCTTCGGCAATACCAAAGAAGGTAAGTGGCTGAAAGCTAATGCGCACAAATACGGATTCATCATTCGTTATGGCAAAGATCAGGAAAAATTAACAGGTTATTCGTATGAGCCATGGCATGTACGTTATGTCGGCGTATATATCGCAGGTGAAATTACAAGTCAGAAACTGACGCTTGAACAATATTTAGAGCGTGCCATATAAGCTCAGCAACACCAGACACATTCATTAATATCATCTAATGGATTAAAGGCTGTTGGTGGCAGGACACTACCTATGCTCATCATCCATATAGATCAGCTATGATTGGAGCAAAAAGAGGTATTGATATCTCTTTTTGCTCCCCTATTTCATTATTCTTACGTACACCCAATCACGTACTTCTCCATCATCCATTACGTTGTCATCACAGCTAGTCATGCAAAAGCTATTCTTTTGAACACTACAGGCAATCGTTTCACGCCTTCTGTCCCAGCCCAGGAACCGACTCCGGCTAACAATGCATTGTGAGATAAGTACAGAGCAAGATTATATACGAGAGTTCCCAAAATAATTTCCAAGACGAAAAAACGTTTTATGGCAGAGGATTCAATGACATACACC
This sequence comes from Paenibacillus tundrae, assembly GCF_030812775.1. GTDB lineage: Bacteria > Bacillota > Bacilli > Paenibacillales > Paenibacillaceae > Paenibacillus > Paenibacillus tundrae_A. Next base: position 93,092 of record NZ_JAUSTI010000015.1, on the reverse strand, counting down.
CGGAATTCAGGATGAGCATTCATTGTTTTTAGACGTGTAATGAAGGTTTTCATGAATCACCTCAGACTGTTTTATTTTACAATATGGCAAACCCACCTTGTCTTATTCGAAAATAACACTTACATAAAGTAACTAAGTGTGTTATAGTCAGTTTATAAAACATACATAAGCGAGGTAACCTACCATGAGTGAGCTGGAGAAATTAATCAAAGAGCGTAGATCGGCCGTTATTTTTGAAGAGGGGATTGAGATTTCTGAAGCTGAATTGGAAGAAATGTTCGCGTTAAATAAATTTGCACCCTCTGCCTTCAACCTGCAACATACGCACTATCTGGTGGTTACAGATGCCGCACAGAAAGAGAAAGTCTATGAAGCTTCCCAGCAGTATAAAGTAAAAACAGCCTCAGCTGTAATTGTCGTCTTAGGCGATGTCAACGCACACCACCATATCCGGACAATTAACGAAGGTCTGTTGAATCTCGGGGCTCTCACCCCGTTCCAATATGAACAGGAATCGCAGAGCGTCATTGAATTTTATGAAACACGCGGCAAGTTCTTCCAACGTGAGGATGCGATTCGCAATGCCAGCCTGTCTGCCATGCAATTGATGCTGATCGCACAGGATCGTGGCTGGGATACCTGCCCGATGATCGGCTTTGACGCTGAAGAGCTACAACGTAGCTTGGATATTCCTGCACATTATGTACCTGCGATGCTGATCACCATGGGCAAAAAGTCCGAAGCCAAGCAGCGCCCTCGTGGTTATCGTAAACCGATTCATGAATATGTTAGCTTCAACAAAATGAGTGCCGAATAACATCAGATTGACCACCGTACTTTAATCCGATTTCATCTGAGATATTCGAATAAAAGGCTATTCACCAGACCACGCTTATCTGGGAATAGCCTTTTTGAATACAGATAGATCATATCATGTTCTATTTTCATACATGAATCTATCAATTTTAATCGTGGATGTCCTCAATACGTTTCATAGACTAGATCGTTTGCAACCTCCAAGTTACCATCAAACTCGCATAGATATATAATTGCCCAGCTGGAGTATCTCCCGCATCATAACCTAAACGGAAATAACGATCAGGCTGGAATTCAGCATCAGCCAAAACTAATTCATTCACATCTTCATCAGGATGCGCCTCAGCCATCATCTCAAGTGCACGGGCATGGAGCTGATCCCACTGTCTCCATGCTTCTTCAACTCATTAAAACGAATTTTTTGTAACTAGATATAGACAAATTAAACCGTTTTGATCTATATCCAACCTTGATTTAAGCAGCTAAAGGTATTATGTAATTGATTCAGTTGTGTAATTTTTTTTATAACATGTTACTATCCAACATGTAACAGAAATCAATATAGAGAGGAAGCTATCCAATGGAAATGTATTTCGAAACGCTGCAATCGTATCGCATTGCTTATGTCCGTCAGGTCGGTCCTTACGGGGCAGGCAATGTAGAGGCTATGGATAGGTTAAAACAATGGGCGAATGATCAGGAGCTACTCACCGAATCAGCTATTCTACTCGGCATTCCGCAGGATGACCCGGCTAGCACACCTGCACAGCATTGTAGATACGATGCAGCTATTGTCATGACTGAACTTGAGCCTGTGCATTCTGATGCTGTCGAAACGAGTGAGCTGTCTGGCGGAGAGTACCTGATCTGTAAGGTCAGACACACGGCAGAGGATATGCAGCAAGCATGGAATGAGATCATCCCCCATTTGCAAAAAAATCATCACACGCTCGATCATACCAAACCGGTTATGGAACGATACCGCTATCAGCTTCTGAAAAATCATTTCTGTGAGATTTGTGTACCTGTAAAGTTGGTCTAAACTCTTGTATGTCAGTAGGACGGTAACTCTATTAAATTGCTTTTTCATTAAGCTCACTAATGAATAGAAATAGAAAAAGTGACTTCGTTTACCGAAGTCACTTCTCCCTTAACACGGTTGTAGCAATATCCTTATACAAACTCTCTTATATTAATCATCTTTTATCAGTACCCTCGTACGATCATGTAATTAGTTTATGAACCAATTAGAATGCCCAGTTACCTTTGCGGAATACCGGTTCGATCGTTCCATCTTGCAATTCACCATCAATATCAAGCTCTGCAGAGCCGATCATGAAGTCCACATGTGTCAGACTCACATTACATTCATGTTGAAGCAATTCTTCATTGGACATGGACGTGCCATTCTTCATGTTGAACGGGTATGCACTTCCGACAGCCAAATGACAGGAAGCATTCTCGTCAATACCGGTGTTGTAGAAGATGCGATTCAGGTTAGAGATTGGAGAATCATGCGGCACCAGTGCTACTTCACCGAGATAGCGTGCACCTTCATCTGTAGCAAACAGGTTTTTCAGATGCTCTTCACCAGATGCTGCTGTATAAGCAACAACCTGTCCATCCTTAAACGTAATTCGCATCTGGTCTACAAGCTGTCCGTTCAGATTCAGCGGCATGGTACTACTAACATAACCATTCACACCACTGCGCTTAGGCATTGTGAATACCTCTTCCGTCGGCATATTTGCCACGGTGTAGACCCCTTGTTTATTTTCGCTGCCGCCACCGCCCCAGATGTGGTTGTCGACGAGTTCAATCTTCAAGTCGGTTCCCGGTGCCCGGTAGTGCAGACTCTTGTAATTTTTCTTGTTTAACAAATCGCTCATGGTATTGAGTGTATCCAGGTGCTCTCTCCAGTTCTGCACAGCATCTCCGCCGTCAACACGGTTCATTTTGAAGATCGTTTCCCACATCACGTTAATGCGATCTTCTTCCGGTATATCCGCAAAGACTTTGTTTGCCCAAGCCTTCGTTGGCGCTTTGATCAAGCACCAGCTAATGTCATGGTTACGCGTGTATTTGGAATATCCTTTGCGTGCCTCCGCAGCAGCCTTTGTTGCACGGGAAACCTTGTCTGAGTCAATACCTTTATACAGCTCAGGGTCAGGAACTTTAATCGTTAATGTCGCTCCACCTGCTTCAGCGAATCGTTCCATCATGTCGCCTTTCCAAGCAGGATAGTAATCAAAGCTATCATCCGAACCGTGCTCGAAACGGCTGCGAGTAATATTATCGTCATCAAAGTCTACTTGCACATACTTTGCACCAGCCGCATATGCCTTCTGTACGATCAAGCGGGTGAACTCTAATGTCTCGATTGGTGCAGTGACCAACAGGTCTTGTCCTTTCTGAATATTCACACCGACTTTGACTACCAACTCGGCATATTGTTCTAGCGATTTTTCAAAAGATTGTTCAAATGCGCTCATGAATATATTCACTCCTGTTTCAAGATTTTAAAGTGATTCTAGATCTCAGTTATACGTTTCGTTTTTCCTGCTCACGCAGTTCAATTCGGCGAATCTTACCTGAGTTTGTTTTTGGCAGATCAGTGACGAATTCAATTTTACGTGGATATTTGTAAGGTGCTGTCCATTCTTTGACATGGTTTTGCAACTCACGTACCAGTTCCGTTGAAGCCAATGATTCATCTCTAAGAACGACAAAGGCTTTCACCACATGCCCTCGGATCTCATCTGGGCTCGCCACCACCGCACATTCCTTCACGCTCGCATGCTTCATAAGAGCTTCTTCGACTTCAAATGGCCCAATCGTATACCCTGAGCTGATAATAATGTCGTCACTACGGCCTTCAAACCAGAAGTAGCCTTCTTCATCCTTACGTGCGCGATCTCCTGTTACAAAATAATCGCCCCGTTGGCTGGCTTCCTTGCGTCCTGCATCTTGATAATACTCGCGGAACAAAGCAGGCATGTCTTTATGGACCGCGATATCTCCAACTTGTCCTGCTGGCTGCGGATGCCCATCTTCATCAATAATCTCAATCAGCTCTGGTGTGATGGATTGACCCATGGAGCCAATTCGAATAGGCGCACCGCTTAAGCTTCCAATAAGCAACGTACTTTCAGTCTGTCCATATCCGTCGCGAATCGTGAGGTTGAAATGACGTTGGAAGATCTCAATAACCTCCTGATTAAGCGGCTCACCAGCAGATACGGCACTACGAAGCTTGGACAAGTCATAATGTCCCAGATCATCTGTTTTTGCCATTAATCGATATTCCGTCGGTGTACAACAGAGCACACTGATCTCATGTTCCTGCATGAGTTGTAGGTAACGCTTCGGCTGGAATGAACCGTTGTAGACCAGACCTGTTGCACCTCTTCCGAGAACAGAGAGGAATGGACTCCAGATCCATTTTTGCCATCCAGGTGCTGCGGTTGCCCATACGGTATCTGATGGTTGGATATCCAGCCATAATGAAGAAGCGATCCGCAGGTGAGCATATCCCCAACCATGGCTATGTACAACTCCTTTGGGATTACCAGTTGTTCCTGAGGTGTAAGCAAGAATCGCGATATCATCACGATGTGTTTCTACCGCAGCCATCTCATCCGATTGACCTTGCATTAACTGTTCCACGTTCAGCCAGCCTTCAGCCGGTACGCCAGTTTCACCATGAGGTGATGCAACGATCCGGTGTGCGAGGGATGGCAGGTCTGCGTTCATCTTCTCCACTTCTGCTGTTGTCTCAGACCACACAATTACTGCACGGGCTTCAGAGTGCCGCAGACGGTATTCCAAATCCTTCGCTCGCAGCATCTCGGAAGAAGGGATCACCGCAATGCCCAGCTTCAGGCAAGCAATGTAAATGACATAGGCAATAATACGGCGTGGTACCATGACCAGTACTCTATCACCCTTCTCCAGTCCTAAGTCACGTAATCCACCAGCAAGACGGTTGGCTTGCTTAAATAAATCACCGTATGTGATCTCTTCCAACTCTTGATGATCGCTGAGCCATCTAAGTGCAATCCGATCTGACGGGTGATTCTCCATCTCGGATGTCAGGTTATAGCTTTCAGGCGAAATCCACTGTTCAAAGTTCAAATGGAGCCTCTCCTTCATGTTTCAAAATGTAAAGCATCTATATATTATACCTCAAATCCTAGGACCAGGTGCTATGAACTGAATTCTCATTACAAAAATAAAAAATAACAGCCTATCTGTCGGCTGTTATTAACTCTTTATTAACAGGTTACACCAAATTCCAATGTTTATAACCAAAAGCGCCTTTCTCTACATAGAAAGGCGCTCTCCAATTACGAACTTACTCTTTACGACCTCACTTTGCTATCACATTACCAAGGGTAATTCCCAATTCCCTCTAAGATGCGATCGATCTCGTTCAGCTCTTCGGTTGTTAATTCAGGAGCCTTGAGAGCTGCCACATTCTCTTCGATCTGTGACACGCGGCTTGCACCGATCAGAGCTGAGGTCACACGGTTGCCACGTAGAATCCAGTTTAGTGAAAGCTGGGATATCGTCTGTCCTCTACGTTCAGCAACAGCCTGAAGCGCTTCGAACTTGGCAATCCGTTCGTCGGTATAAGCCTCTACTTTCAAATTCCCTGTTGGGTTAGCCCGTTCTGCAATAATCTTCTCAACATACTTATTCGTTAACTGTCCGCGGCCAAGAGGGCAGAATGCAATCGAACCCACGCCTTGTTCATCCAACACATCCTGAAGACCACCCTCAATCCAGCGATTCAGCATGGAGTAGTTCGGTTGGTGAACCAGACACGGTGTGCCCAGACGGCGAAGAATGGTAACCGCTTCTTGGGTCTGCTCAGCATTATAGTTGGACAAGCCCACGTACAGAGCTTTTCCTTGTCTTACAATATGATCAAGAGCAGCCATCGTTTCTTCAAGTGGTGTCTCAGGGTCTGGACGGTGGTGGTAGAAAATATCGACATACTCAAGTCCCATTCTGCTGAGACTTTGATCGAGGCTAGCAATCAAGTTTTTGCGAGAACCCCATTCGCCGTAAGGACCTTCCCACATATGATATCCCGCCTTGCTTGAAATCAACAGTTCATCCCGGTAAGGACGCAGATGCTTTTTATAGATCACACCAAAGTTCTCCTCTGCCGATCCAGGAGGTGGTCCATAATTGTTAGCCAGATCAAAATGATTAATACCCAGATCGAAGGCACGAAGGATCATTTCTGTCTGAACATCCATGGTGCGATTGTCGCCAAAATTTTGCCATAATCCTAATGCAATCTGAGGCAGCTTAATTCCGGATTTACCGGAGCGGACATAGTTCATTTCACTGTATCGTTCACTACTTGCAGTGTAGGGCATGCTTATCTCTCATTTCTGCTTATGCGTTATTGTTGATCACCCTTTTATCTTAGACAATCCCCACTGAAAACCATATGGCATTTCACTACCTACGTATGGCAAAATGATTGTTATATCATCATTCGATGCTATGTTGAACAAAACAATTAAGCATACATCTCGCTTTCCAATATGTTAAAATGCAAGATATAGTCTTTCGGAATAGGAGTGACCTCAAGTGATTACATATATGTTCAAGAACGATCAATTCCAGGAGCTGCAGTTGCTCCATTATGGCACCGAGCCTTGCACACCAGGGCACAGCTTTGGCCCAGCGATGCGTGATTACTACAAAATTCATTATATTTTGAATGGCAAAGGCACTTTCCAGGTCGGAGGGCAAACCTACGAGTTACACAAAGGACAAGGATTTCTCATCGTGCCTCACTCTGTTGTTCATTATGAAGCTGACCAAAACGAACCATGGGAGTATAGCTGGGTGGCTTTTCAAGGTAGCAATGTCGTTTCGTTATTACAACAAGCTTGCCTATCTGAACAGCGTCCGATCTTCGAACTACATAATGATGATGAACTGCGCTCGTGCCTACATCGCATGATTAGCTCTAGAAATACACATAAAGGCTGGGAAATTAGTATGACCGGCTTGTTATATCAATTCTTCGCGGTGCTGATTGATCAAGCTAGTGAGACAAGTCATCCCGTCGTGCAGGATTACACGAAAGATACGTATGTTACGCAGGTGATTGATTTTATTGAGATGAACTATGCCAATGCGATTACGGTTCAAGCGATTGCTTCTCATGTTGGCTTACAACGAAGTTACCTCTGCTCACTCTTCAAAGATCTGATCGGAAGCAGCATTCAATCCTACCTGGTGAATTATCGCATGCGAAGAGCGGCTGAATTGACGCTTGATCCCAGCCTAAGTATTGGTGACATTGCTCGATCAGTCGGGTATCTGGATCAATTGCTCTTCTCCAAAATGTTCAAAAAGGTCATGGGACAATCTCCGACACAGTATCGCAAACAAAAAACAGCACCTTCCCCACTTCTTAGTTAAAGGGAATGTGCTGTTTCGCGTATTTGAGCGAATACTATAAAATTTGAACTTTAGATGATGTTAACCGGATACCGGATCACCATTAAACCTCGTTTACACCTGCTGTTCCTGCATGGATACTCCCACTACATGAACCTTAATCTCGTCAACGAATAGACCTGTGAAATTCTCTACAGCCTGCTGCACATTATGCTGCAGTTCACGGCAGACCTCATGCATACGACAACCATACTGCAAAACAATTCTTAATTGAATCGATGCACGCTCTTCTTTTACAGTCACATCAATTCCTTTTTGCAGGCTCTTGCCACTAATGCTCTTGGCAATGCCTTCGGTTATGCCTGCAGACATAGACGATATTCCTGCGGTTGTCTGTGCAGCGATGCCTACAATTTTGGATACAACATCTGTAGCGATATGAACTGCACCGATTAGCGCTGGCTGAGATTGTGGTTCAATATATTCAGGTTCATTATAGGTTACAGGTACGATTTCAGTCATGTGGATCGCTCCATTCTTATGAATTTGAATTAGGTCGTGTCTGAAACTCCCTAGGCATTTTGCCACTTTTCCTTAAAGAACAAATTGTAGATACGTACCAACAAAATTTTAAGAATCATATAGAACGGAATAATGATAAGAATAGCTATAATTCCGCCCAAGTCCCCCGCACCGAGTACCAAAATTATGGTTGTGAGCGGGTGAATATCCAGCTTTTTGCCGAATACATACGGAGCAACAAGATTATCTTGAATCTGCTGAGCAACAAGAATGATAATGAGTGACCAGATCGCCACAGACGGTGATACGACCAGCCCCATAATTACAATGGGGATCGAAGATACGATCGCACCGATAAATGGAACAAAGTTCATAATGACAGCAATGACGGTCAACAGCAGTGCGTAAGGTAAACCGATGATAAGAAAACCTATATACATTAATACACCTAATGCCAGGTTTACAAGCACTCGTCCTACGATAAATCCACTGAGTGCCTGATCGATCTCCAATACCACTTCACGACTGTCCTGCTGAAAACGTTTGGGCGCAATCGATGCGAGGATACGACCAAACTTCTCTCCTTGTTTCAGCATGTAGAACAAAATGATCGGGAAGGTGAACAGGATAATTGCAAAACTGGAAAGGAGCGAGATGAGACCACTAACGTAGTCCGTCACGAAGTTGAATCCTTTGTTGATGTATTCGGTAATTTGAGAGAACGGCGTTGAATTATCCGGGAACAAGGTCGCAATTACACCATTTTGTTCTAATGATTTGAGCTGAACACTTAGTGAATTAAGCAGGTTTGGTGCATTTTCCACCAGATTAATCAATTGCTGACGCAATGATGGCCACAGCCCCACGATAAACAGCACAATTAGAATGCCAAAGATCAGATAGATCAGCAGGATACTGACCGTTCGGTTAAGCTTCTTTCTCTCCATATAATTAACCAAGGGTCTCAGTAGATAATAAAAGAACACGGAAAGCATCATCGGCACAGTAATCACTGTAATCATCGTAACTAATGGCTGGAATATGAAACTCACTTTAGATAATAGATAGATGTTGATTAGCACAAGAGCTAATGCAATGCTGAATCGTACAAACGAGTTTTTCACTTTAGACAATATGTCCCCTCCAGATTTCCAATTCTAATGCGCGAGTGTAAGGCGAGCCTTCTATACGTGATGGCGAAATTACATAAGCCTCGGTTACATCTCTTTTATTTTGGTATGACAATGGTGAAAATGGTTGTTTCCCGTCCTCGTTGTGACAGCGTTAAATGTCCACCCATTTTTTCGGTATTTCGTTTGGCAATAGCGAGACCCAACCCGGTTCCAACCGTTCCCGATCTCGCTGCATCTCCTCGAACAAACGGGTCAAATATCGTTGTCCATAATTCCTGAGGTATACCTACCCCGGTATCAGCGACTTCAATAGACACATGCGTATCCTGAGGGATCAGCTCTACGCGTAATTCTGTACCTCTTGGATTATATGCAAGTGCATTCGTAATCAAGTTCTGGATGACTCGAGATAACAACTCCGGATCATATTTGGCATAGATCTCTTCATCTGGTACAAGAACATGCAGTACGAACTGATTTTGCTCAATTTCCCCATACGTATCGGCCATAATCTCACGCACAAATTCCCCAATCTCCCGCTGCTTGATGTTCATATGGAAATCGGGTGAATCCACCTTGAGCAGTTCCAGCATATTCTGGATCATTCGTGCAACTTGTACAGATTTATTGTGAATGTAGCCTAGATACCGTTGCTGTCTCTCTGCATCCCCAACCCGACCCTCGGCCAGCGCCTGAGCATAACCTTGAATAGACGTAATCGGTGTCTTGAGATCATGCGATAGATCCACGATGAGTCGTTGCTTACTTTCTTCCGCGTAACGTTTCTCGGCCGACGTTTTCTCAATCACATCTGCCATGAAGTTAAAGGTCTCACCAATCTGCACAAACTCCTTCTCGGCAGAGATGGACATGCGCGTACTGTAATTCCCCCGAATCATTTGCGTAAGCCCCAGCGACAACACGCGAAGTGGTTTCTTAATTCGCTTGGCGACCCAATAGCTGTATACAATCGTCAGTACGAGCAGAAGTCCAATACCCACTAAGATGTAAAAGGGCAAGGGATGCTTCAGATTCGTAATCAGTTGGTTATCATTCATGCGAATGCTTACGAGATCACGTGGAAGTTTGAGCAAAAGGTATGTTGCTTCTCCCTCAGCCAAGAATGGGGAAATGGAATAATAGTAGGGCTGGTCGCTGCGATTTTCTAACTTGGCGAATAACTCGGATTCTGCGTACTGGTTAATTGTGTCCTTCTTATTGCCTACCGAGCGGATTACGGAGCGGTCTGCATTCAATATTTCTAACCATCCACCGCTATCCTCTAGCCGCTGCGTCTCAATATTGGATGTTATGTCGGATCCATCTTGATTGCGTGCCTTCTCCAATTCAGCCACATATACATGTGCTTCTACATTTAGATCAGGATCAACGATATGATCAGAAATGCGAAAATCAACGACATCAAGGGATACGATAATGTATACAACCAGTACGAGTAATAGCAAAAAGAAATTAAACAACAGAAAGTCCAGTGTCAGCGACGTATGCAGCGGTCTCTTTTCTCTAGTTTTCCATAGGCGCTTCAATTTTGTATCCTAATCCCCTTATCGTCTTCAAATATTCGGGTTGCCTGGAATCACGCTCAATCTTCTCGCGAATGTTGCTGATATGTACCATGATGGTACTGTCTTCATGTGCATAGTACTCTCCCCACACTGCTTCGTATATTTTTTTGCGGGTAAACACTCTGCCCGGTTGTTCTAACAGCAGTTCCACAATTTTATACTCTGTTGACGTTAACGTCACAGGTCGTCCCGACCGATACAACATACATTTGGAACGATCAAGGGATAGCTCACCAAGCGTGCGGGTTGCCTCTTGAGATGCCGATAGTTCCAGTGCATCGAATTGGTTGACCCTTCTTAACAAAGCCTCGACTCTTGCCACAATCTCAAGTGGGTTGAATGGTTTGGATATGTAGTCATCAGCTCCTAGTCCAAGTCCCAAAATCTTGTCATGATCCTGGCTCTTCGCAGACAAAAAGAGTACTGGCATATGATAGGTAGCCCGGATCTGTTTGATCAGTTGTAGACCATCCATTACAGGCATCATAATGTCCAAGATAACCAGGTCAATTGGGCCTGAATGTATGCACTGCAATGCTTCCTCCCCATTTGCAGCGGTTAGAATGTTGTAGTCCTTCTCCAAATACAGTTGAAGCAGTTCCACAATTTCGGGTTCGTCATCTGCAATCAACAATGTGTATCTCATACGATCCCTCTCATTTCAGTGTTAAGTTAGAATGTTCATATACCTACACTATAACCTACGTCTCTTAATACAACCTAAACCCTTTCTAAAGATAATCTAAATAAAACGCCCAGGTTCGTAAACCCAGGCGGTTGAATTTTGTACTACGATCTGACTGCTTCAAACGAAATCGTTAGCAAAGTCACAGGTTAGGACGTTATATTATGCTTTCAGCCAAGGCTTAACCCGATCTATCAAGTGCTGTTTGTCATATTGCATATACTGATTCGCACGGTTGCGGAGTGGGTCACCTGCATAGAAGCGCTCATATAGATCATGTCTGGCACCCAGTGGACTTCCCGTAAGTTCCCAAGCCAGTTGAAAGAGTCTTGTTTTCTCCTGTGCAGATATCGTGACACCACCTAAATACTGATGAATCATATGCTCCAAGGGCTTGTTCGTACCTGGCATTCCGGATGGAATCTGAATAAGTCCGCCTGCTGCGATCGTTTTCAGTATTTCGATGGAGCGTGGATAATAACGGTTGCCCAAGTTCCGTGCAGTTTCAATGTACTTAAATTCAGGGAGCCAATTTCCGTACACGTCCGGCTTGGCTTTTGCTTCCGCAGCAATGATTAACCCCTCAATTGTCTGCATCTGGCTGACCATCTCTCCCAACTGCTCTTGCACATTAAGGAAGGAGTCCACGCCAATTTCTTGGGCAATGGAGGAGGTGATGGCTGTAACGAACTCTAGTTTGGAATACAGACGAATGACACTTTGATGGTAGGCTAACGAGGAGGAGGCAACATTACAACGAATCTGCCATACTGCTTCTGGATTATGATGGAGTAACACACGTTCCCAAGGAACCAATACATCTTCAAAAAATAAGACAGCATCCATCTCATCATATTGATGACTTAATGGGTGGGAAGAATGCTTATCCGTTGCAGCGAACGATTCTCTGCACAATACGTGCAAGCCCGGGCTGTTCAAAGGCACAATCATCATGTGAGCCAGCTCCGGTTTATCCCCAGGAATACGTTGTACAGGATAAATAAGGATATCGTCGGCATAAGGAGCCGCAGTCGCAATCATCTTTGCACCCCGGATCACAACGCCCTCTTCGTTCTTTCGTACAATACGTAGCATCGCATCCTCATCTTCACCTATCGGTAAAGAACGATTCATCTGTGGATCACGCTGCACAATCGTCAGGAACAGATCACGGCGTTTCGCTTCTTCGTAATACCTAGATATTTTGTCCGCATAATAAGTGTCATGAATCCCCATGGCATCCCGAGTTGCATACCAGCCGGTCAGACGCGAGCGCGCATAATCAGATAATCGACTCATGACGCCATACGTACGTTCAGACCACAATCGAAATGCGCCAGCACGATGCTCAAGGTCTTCCCTACAACGCGGCACTTGAAAAGCTCGATGCACATACCCACCGATGTGCTCATCCCAATAAGCTACGGTATCTCTTGATCCCGGTTCATCCGCCAGATTGAATAAACCTTCAACGGTCTGTAATGTACCTTGGAACGCAGAGTGACTAGTTACATTAATCTGCTCACCATCTAACCATACGTTACGTTCATCATTAAGTCGGTGTATGTAAGCTTGTCCACGAGACATCGTTATGCTCAAACTAAATCCTCCTTCAAAGGAAATGTTCTATCCCTTCTCGAATGATACATTATGTATCTAAGAAAATAGTACTTCGCTTTGCTTATGAAAGTCAACCAACACCAAGCGCAGGCCTGGTGTTAGTTGAAAAGATGTTACAAATATGTGCGTATACGTTAAGCAATGAAAGATGTCCTTAAGTAAGGTTTATAACAAGCCCTAGGACAACTTCGTATACATGTTGCGTAGATAACGCCAGCGTACAAGTACAAAATATAGCACTTGCATGGAGGAGAACACCAAGAAAATTCGAAGTGTATACCCCATGACGGAGAAATCAACTAATTGCTGCAATGCGATAAAAGCGACGGAGCTGTGAATGATCGCAACCAGAATGGGCAGGAAAAACATCAGTAATAGTTGACGTGTGACCATTCGGCGAAGCTCTGGGCGACTTAATCCCATTTTGCCAATCATACGGTACTGCTCTTCATCCCGCTCCAGATCAGCGTAAAGACGGAAATACGTGAAGCTTGCAGCAAAAGTAAAGAACACGATGCCTATCAAGCCGCTCAGGATAAGAATGATCCCATTCGTCTGCTTCGAATTCAGCCAATCTACAACAAGAGCGCTAACCGAGAAGTAACCGTGCTCCAGCGGCTCTGATCTAAGAGATTCAATGAGTTCAGGCGCGAAGCTACGTGTGCCCATCCAATCGGTAACGACAAATTGGGTTGTGCGGTTGGAGTAGAACGTTTCGTCCAATTCCGCTTGCTCAAAGTAAGCGTGCTTGATCTTCTCAAACAACTCATCAGAAACGACATACAGATTCATTTCATAATCTACAGGAATAACGATCTCGGTACCTGGAGCAGTTAATCGAACCTGTTCATGCTGCTCTTCCACCTCTAGATTCATTTCCGTTGGTGAGAAGCCTGAATCCATCTGTGCACGCAACTTTTTACGCTCCGTAAGATTGCCTGGTGTTAAAAACGCCTCATCCGGCTTTAGCTCCCTCGCTTCGTAACCAAGTGCTTTTGCTAAATAATTGTATTGACTTAACTTGATTAGATTGCCGTTATTGTTCTCATAAAGTGGTTCATAGCTACCTCGAACATAAGGTACTTCATGTTCAATTAAGGTTTCCTCAATCTTCCTAAGCTGCTTCTCAGCCACTTCAGTATTCCATGAATTCATGTATGTGAATGCATATGGATTCGTCATGGACGACAAACCAGGATCAGCAATCGCTAACATGGTACCGATCCCTGTGAAAGATGAAGCTGAAATCACACTTACCATAAAGAACATAATGGCATTATCTTTCATTCGATAGGTAAGCTCCGATAGGAACAGCAAATTCGTTTTACGGAAAAATAGTCGTTGATTACGCTTGAGGGCACGAATAAGATACACACTAAGTTGTGTAAATAGGAAGTACGTACCTACAATGACCAGTAAGACACTTCCAAACAATATCGGAAATGAATACGATCCCCAGACAAAAGTGAAGACACCCGCATACCCTCCAGCAATGAAAACTACGGCTAACCATGCCTGCAATCGGGAAGCCTTTGGCTCTGGTTTTGGTTTTTCCTCTGATTTGACAAGCTCAATTAGCGTACCTTTGCGAATGAGCAACGATGATGACATGGCGATAACCACGAAGAGCAACAGAAATGCGCCCATCGTAAGTGCAATACCTTTCAACGGTAAATAGAACGGCAAACCATTTTCCACAGCTAACATGGAGCTACAGATGAGCAAAATCAATTTGCCGAAGATCATCCCCAGCGTGATTCCCGTAATTATAGCGGCAAGGCCGATACACATGTTCTCCATAAATAAAAGTCGGTTCATCTGCTTGCGCGTCATGCCTAGGATCAGGAAGATACCAAATTCCTTTTTACGTGTCTTGAGAAATGAACCCACGGAGTATAGCAAAAATAGAAATGAAAAGATAAATATAATAAACTCAGCAATAACAAATCCTTGATTGGCAAGCGATGTGACCGTTTCACTTGAGCCCTTCAACCCCTCGCTCAGATCGGGGTGAAATAATAACAAGGCATAGATAAAAAAGATCATGACAGAGAATGTACTGCTCAGGAAATGAGCGAGATAGATTCTTTTGTTCCGAACGACATTATTAATAGCGAACTGGCGAAAATTCATGTCCTGACCCTCCCATTAGGGATAAAACATTAATAATCTTTTGGTAAAAAGCCGCTCGATTATCGCCGTAATGTATTTCGTTGTACAACTTGCCATCTTTAATAAATACAACCCGACTGCAGTAACTCGCCGCCACAGCATCATGAGTAACCAGTAACATTGTCGCTTGATCCTCCCGATTGCGCTGTTCTAACATTTCCATGACGTCACGGGCAGCCTTAGAATCTAGATTCCCTGTCGGCTCATCAGCCAGAATCAGCTTGGGTGCATGGATAAGTGCTCGCGCAATTGCTGTCCGCTGTGCTTGACCACCAGAAATTTCATATGTGCGCTTATCCAGAATTGCTGTGATTCCCAGCTTCTCTGCAAGTCGCTCCACTCTTTCATTCATCTCATGAAGCGCAACGCCATCCAGCGTGAGTGGCAATACAATATTCTCCTTCACGGTCAGGGTGTTCAACAAATTGAAGGATTGAAAAACAAATCCCAACTGTCTACGCCTGAACAATGCGAGCTCGTCGTGCCCTAGTTGGAACGGGTTCTGCCCTGCGATCCGAAGCTCCCCTGATGTTGGATGATCAATCGTGGAGATCATGTTCAGCAGCGTTGTTTTCCCACTACCCGATGGCCCCATGATACCTACAAACTCGCCTTCTTGAATACTTAAATCGATACCTGATAATGCTTCATGTGAGACAATTCCTTTATAAATTTTGCTAATCTGTTGCACTGAACATATTTCCATCAGATAATCACTCCTCTTAACCTGTATCTCATTACGTTGGATTAAGCATGTTGAATGTTCATTCCATTCCATAGCTCTTTCTTTCAACTTATACATTCAGTCTATCTGAATCGCTGTTTTTCTCCTATGGCTTAACCTTTCATCTACATGACAATAATGTAAGGTTACGGCTCAATATCGTCTCATTCAGAAAATAAAACAGAAAGACGCCGTTTCCTCTCATAGAGTTTCGGACGTCTTCTCATTTCACACATAGTTTTTAGTTCTGATATGAACTTCAGTATATGAAATTCCATAGCTTCATGTATTAAATCTAATCTTCACGGTTGTGCCTTCTCCTTGAACGGACTGCAATTCAATCTGATGATTCATCTGGGTCAACACTTCTTTTACGATATATAGCCCCATTCCCGTGGATTCTTTGAAATGTCGGCCATTCTCTCCTGTAAAGAAAGGCTGGAACACCCGTTTAAGATCCGATGTGGGAATGCCCACCCCATGATCTTGTACTTCAAGCATAATTGAACTTTCAAGCTCGTAAGCTCGTACATATATCTTCTGCCCATTGCCCGTGGAATACTGAATGGCATTGGACAATAGCTGAACGAGAACGAACCTTATCCATTTGGCATCGGATTGTACCACAATAGATGGATCCATCTGCATTTCGGGATAGACATGATTGCGAATAAAGAAGCGCTTTAACTCGTGAATCGCAGCTTCTCCCGCCGCTTTAAGTGATACAGGTTCTACCGTAAAATCCTGTTCAAATGTTTCTAGACGAGCAACATATAGAACATTCTCCAGACTGCGTCTCATCTGATCCGCTTCCTCCCGAATACTTCTGAGACGCGGATCATCATCCTCATGATCCTGAATTGTTAATTCGATGACAGACAGCGGAGTTTTCATCTGATGAATCCATTGGTTCATGAACGTCACGTATTCCTGCTTACGCTTCTCCATTCGGTGCAAATCCGTATGATAATGACTATATTGCGAATCTAGCAATTTGGCCAATGCGGCTGACAAAGGCACCGATGCAGTAAGCGGAACGAACTCTTTTAACGAATCCATTGGCTGAGACAGCCGAGTGTAAAATGCACGATGAGACATATAACGATACGTTAAATAACTGATATACACAATGAGACCTAGAAAAACAGCATAGGTTGCGGTTAACCCGTGATCATAACCATCGTACCAGAATACCGCCACTACAGTGAATAACATCCCAACTACCCAACAGGTTAACGCAATATGTTCTTTAATGAATAATTTCATGTGCGTGCGATGTCTTTCCAATTACTATTCAGCCGATAACCTGATCCACGCACCGTTTCCAAGGCGTCTGTAATACCGATCTCATTCAAACGCTTGCGCACACGAGTGACATTGACGCTAAGCGTGTTATCATCTACGAAGGAGTCGTCCCATAACTTTTCTAATATTGTCTCTCGACTGACTAATTTCGGACTACGACGCAATAACGTTTCGAGCAATATCGTCTCCTTTTTCGTCAATTGTACCTTCTGTTCACCCAACTGCATTTCCATACTCTCCAAGAAAATCGTTAAACCATGCAACTCCACTTTACGTTCCTCATGGCGAGTAGCATAATCCCCATACACTCGTCGAAGCTGGCTTCGAATCTTAGCCATTACAATCTCATGCTCGAAAGGCTTCGTAATATAATCGTCAGCACCATTCTCTAGTGCCATCACTTGATCCATCTTGCCACTCCGCGCAGAGATGAACAGGATTGGACAAGTCGAGAGTGAACGTATCTGTCGACACCAGTAGTATCCGTCATAACTCGGTAAGTTAATATCCATTAGGACAACATGAGGTTGGAGCAGCTCAAACTGCTGTAGAACCAGTTCAAAATCCTCAACAATGACTGCTCTATCTCCATATCGCTCAATATGAGATTTCAGCAGACCAGCGATCTTGGGATCATCTTCAATAATTAATACCGTATACATATTGCGCATCACCTCTAACCAGAAATCAAAATATAAATAGGAAAGGGTTTATTGCGATCACTGCCCTTTCCTTATCTAATGCTTAGCTTCACTTCTGCACATGAATCTCATTGCGCCAATCCTTGATATCCGTATTCAATTGCTTCAGGTTGCCAGAAGCTTGCTGTTCATCCGAAAGTTTATAGTGTTGCTTCAGTGATAGAATCCGATATACACTCTCATCAATTCGGGACTCTGAAATTTTACCATTTCGTACTGCATTCAAAAGTGTATCAAAGATCGTTTTCGCACTCTCATAACTATGAGCTACAAGTAATATATCGCTTCCTGCCTGTACCGTCGTTATTGCAGCTTCGTTCAGCTTATAATTCTTGGCAATTGCACCCATGCTGAGATCGTCTGTGATTACTACTCCATCATAGCCGAATTTGCCTCGCAAGTGTTCACCGATGATGACATCTGACAAGGAAGCTGGATGATCTGGATCAAGTTTAGGGAACAGAATATGTGCTACCATAACGGCTTCTGCTTGTTCTTTCACGGCCGCTTGGAATGGAATCCATTCAAGCTCTGCAAGTTGTTTCAACGTTTTGTTCACCACCGGCAGATCCAGATGAGAATCTACGGACGTATCCCCATGACCAGGAAAATGTTTCACGACGGGAATGACGACTTCACTGCGCAGCCCCTTCATCTCCGCCACACCCATCTTAGCGACAAGATCTGCAGAACTACCGAAGCTACGATCACCGATAACCGGGTTCTTCGGATTACTGTTCACATCAAGCACTGGAGCAAAATCAAGATTAAAGCCAACGAGTTTTACTTGTCTCGCTAATAATTGACCCATCGTTTCTGCCAGCTTGGCCTGATTGGTGTCTCCAACTGTACGATTCGAAGGAATGGACTCCACAGAATCGGGCATACGGCTCACTTTGCCACCCTCTTGATCCACACTCATGAAGATTGGTACTGGATTGGAACGATTGGCATGCTTAATGGATTGTATAAACTTAGCTGTAGCATCAAGAGTGGTAACGTTATTGGCATAGAAGATAATGCCGCCTACCTTTTGATCGGAGATCATTTTCTTGCCTTGATCATCAAGCTCCGTACCCTGTACTCCAGCGAGAATCATCTGCCCAATCTTCTCTTCTAATGACAGTTGGCTAAGCTGTTCTTTCACCGGGTCTTGTTCCTCCTGCGATGGAGTCACTTGATCAGATTCAGTCTGTGTTTCCTCGTCTGTGTCCGAGCCCGCTCCATTTCCCTCTCCATTATTCGGATTGTTATTTGGTTCAGGCGAAGGTGATGCGTTATCGCTAGTTCCTGAATTCGATTCTGGTGAGGTAGCCGATGTATTCGTTTGTCCGCAAGCGGTTAATAGCACACATAAGCTGATGATTAGCAATAACATATATCGTTTGGCTAGATGTGTGAGTATGGTGTTGGAGTGTGATTTACTGTGATTCAAGGATGTTCATCCTCCCTAGATAAGTAGTATGTACTGCATTGCTTTTCAGGCATAACCTTATCATAAGGTGTACCATTTTCAAAATACCGTGGACAGAAATCGTGCCAACGATTTAAATAGGTTGTCCAAGAACGAATTACCACAAAAAAAAGCTTGGCATACCAGATGAGGTATGGTACTATTTTGTATTTTTTCAATGCGCGTGTGCGAAGGAAGATTAAGCAGGAAAGTAGGTGCGGGGAGAATATGATTTTCTATTGTGAATTTTTCATATGTTGAAATTATTATTATAGGAGGTTATAAATCCTCTTTTTGGGGTTTGTTTTGTTTGTTTGTTTGTTTGTCGGATTTTATTATTTTTCACTCGTGATCATTGGTGTTTATTGGGGTTTTTATTAGTATTCTTCTTGGTTCTTGGTCTTTCGTTTATGCTTTTATGCTTGTTGATTGCTATTTTTTTGGAATAAAAAATAGAGCAGACTTCACAGCAATGTGTCCATCTTACGTAGATCTGCTGTAATATATCTGCTCGCTGTTTGGATTATCGGCTGTTCTTCCGTAACCAATAATGTGGATGAAGCATATTATATAATCCATAATATCCCTTTTAATGATTTAATTAGAATTGATAGCGATATTGTCGCGTCTCACTCGAAGCAATTTACCTGAAGAAGCAGAAAGTACGTCTGGATCAGTTCCGAGGCCAAAGTAAAAGTCTCCTTCACTCTCCTCAAACGACCTCGCATACGTATCCTGTTCAAAAGAAAGAATTTCAGTCCACGTCACTAGATCCGTCGTCTCATATACACGATTAATATAGTTCAAATTTTGTCTAGTATACGTCAGCACATACGCCTTGCCCTCACGCGCGAGTACGTCAGTTGGCAGTGCAGCAGTATCCGGCAAAATAACACGTCGTGCTTGATTAATCGCTGTCATAACATTTAATGATCTTGGCGTCAATTGTCCATCATTGAAGACCTGACCTGCGATATACAACAATTTGTTATCGAAGTTTACATTCTTCCCTATTCGATTGTAAGGAGTTGTTCCAAGTTGATACGTTAGACCAGGCAACATTCTACTTCCATAGATAACAACATCTCTCTTTTGAAGATTTGTATTAATCTCTAGAATATAGGTTCTATCTCCCCAAATATTGTTCGCCGGATACATCATGCCTGATGCATATAACTTGCCACCGATTTGGAACAACGTATACGCTCTATACCCATACGTATTAATTGTTCCGTAGTGCTGCCAGCTCTCTCCTTGGTCATGTGAAATGAGAACCGTCGGTTTATCTTCTGTGCCCAAGGCAGCAAACAACTTACCTCGATATGAGGCTAGGTCATACACATGTACGCCAAGCGGTAAATTACGATATTTCGTCCAGATCTCGCCGTCCAACCGATAGAAGTTACCTAACCCCCAGCTCTCTCCATCCGAATCATTACCTGGGATAAATAACTTACCATCAAGCACTTTGTATATATCTATCTGCTCTTCATCTACGAACATCTTCGTCGTAGGCAGAATTCCCGGATTACTGCTGCTCACCGTCTGCGTCTGGAAGGTAGAACTTATCGTATCATAATAGATGATAGGGATTGGACCAGCGTTAGGGGCTACCCCTTCGTTGCTGCTGTTCCCATGTCCCATGTAAATCTTTCCCCTATAGAGCTGCAGATCCCAGACATTATTAGCATACGGTGCTTTCTTGAAAGGTTTACCTAGGGGCTCAACCACAGCGGTTACATCAGTAGACATTACAACATCTGTCGTTCTGCTTATTGCATTGGTAACGGCACGTTCACCTCTTGGTTGTACACTTGTGGGACTATTATTTTTCAATTTAGCGTTGCCGATAATCATTCCACCTACACCTGCTACAACAGACAGAATAAGAGCCGTCCACTTCGTTCCACTCTGCATATCCTCTTCCTCCTTCATATTTAAATATCTTCATTTGCGACGATACAAATTGTATCTTTGTATTTTATGTAGCAGTATACACCTACGCAACAAATTTCGCCCGTTTTGTGCAAAAAAATAGACAACCACATTCTGATGGGTTGTCTATACGCCGTTTATCTGGTGCATTGAGCAGAAACTGAAATTGTACTTATTAGAAGCTACCTAGGATGAAGGCTAAGAGCACTCTTCTTCTATATTATTCGGCCTTGACTAGAATTTTCACCTGATTCTTCTCCTTTAATAATGCTTCAAAACCATGATCGACGACTTCATCAAGTGAAATTCGCTTCGTAACCAGTTTATCTGCTGGGAAGAAGCCCTTCTCCATCAGACTGATCACCGCTGGGAATACATCACGGTAGCCAATAATCCCGTTCACTGTGCGTTCTTTCATTACGATAGAGTTAGGCTGAATCGGTGCTTCCTGTTCAAAAATGCTAACAATCATCAATTCCCCACCAATTCGAGTCGTGTCCATAGCTTGTTGAAGTACCTTCGGAACTCCCGTTACTTCGTACGCTACGTGGACTCCGCCTGCTGTGCGTGAATGAATCTCGGTCACCACATCATACTCGGTAGGATCGATCACAATCGCACCAAGTTCTTCAGCTTTTGCCTTGCGTTCAGCTGATAACTCCACTACATATATATCGGAGGCACCCGATGCTTTGAGAGCTTCAATCACCAATAGCCCAATCGGACCTGCGCCGAACACAGCGGCAGTATCCCCAACTTTTAGTTTACTCTGACGAACCGCGTGCAGAGCAACAGCGGAAGGTTCTACTAAAGCCCCTTGCTCATAGGAAATCGCATCTGGAATGGAATGGACCATGTTCTCGGCCGCAGTCACATATTCGGAGAACCCTCCACCCCCACCCGCAAGACCCAAGAAGCCCATTTGATCGCAAAGGTTATATCTACCTTGTTTACATGCTTCACAATGACCACATGCATAGATGGGTTCAACCACTACCCGATCTCCAGCTTGGAAACGGGTTACTCCTTCACCCACTTCAACAACTTGTCCTGAGAACTCATGCCCCATAACGATAGGAGCTTGTTCCCCTGTTAGCGGATGCGGTGCTTGAGCAGGTATAAAAATAGGCCCAGCCGTATATTCGTGCAGATCACTACCACAAATTCCGCACCATTCTACTTTTATTTTTACCTGTCCTTGGTTAGGACGAGGTTCCTCAATTTTTTCGAGACGTAAATCTTTGACACCATGCCAACGTAGTGCTTTCATTTTGTTCATCTCCTAGATGATAAAGTATAAATTATAATCGGAAACGTTTCCGTAGTTAAATATGTCATAGTTTAAATACGCTGTCAAACATATTTGCCCAGAAATATGTCGATTCCATGATTTTTTTTGCGTTTTAATTTAACCCACATCTTAGGTATCGGCAACTAATCCATGACTATTAGGCTGTTTTTCAATCAGCTATCCCATTAGCTATACCAGGATGGAATCCATTTTTTAGCATAGCGTCTCTGCAAGCATGTATTGCAACCTACGTACAAGTGATATAATCATAAAGTAGGCAAAAAATATCGTTTATTGATCCTATATTAGGAATCGTTTCCGTTAATTAAAGTGAGGTCATATCATCATGGGTAAAGATCAAAAAGTCACGATTAAGGATGTCGCCGAACACGCAGGTGTAGGTATTGCGACGGTATCCAGAGCGATAAACAACTCCGAAGGCATCAGCAGCAAGACGAGAGATCGGATCATGCAAGCTATTGAAGAATTAGGATTTGTTCCGAATACGTCTGCACAAAGTCTGAAGATTCGTCAGACGAATCAGATTGCACTCGTTGTGCCTGATATTCGCAACGCAATCATTCCTGAAATATCTTGGTCGGTTGAACAAACAGCGAAGCAGCACGGCTACCATGTTGTTCAGATTAATACCGCCGGTAATGCACGCACAGAGCTAGAAACGATTCGCACGATCAAAAAACTGCATGTTGACGGACTTATATTCATGCCACTCGCCTATCCGAAAACCTTGCCAAATCTTATTGATAAGGCTCCACTGCCTATTTCTCTGATTAATTATGGCAAAAAACTCGAACCAGGTATGAAAGCAGATATCGTTTCACTGTCCAAGCCAGAAGGAAAGCTCGTGATGGAGCATCTGATCAAGATCGGTCGGACACGAATCGCATATGCCGGAGCACCCAAAGATATTATTGAGGAACGTTATCGAGCTTACGAACAGGCACTTGGGCAAGTCGATATCTCTCTCGTATACTTCGGGGAAGACTTCTCATTGAACACAGGAGCCAATGCGGCAGACTATTTCTATGGATTAACTCATATGCCGGATGCGGTGTACGCCATTAATGACATGGTTGCCATTGGCCTTGTGAATCGCTTCAAAGAGCTAGGAGTTTGTGTACCAGAGGATGTTGCTGTTGTAGGTGTAGATAATAACCAATGGACTACAGTCACATCGCCGCAGATTAGTTCTGTTTCCATTATGGGTGAAGAGGTTGCTAGACTAGCGACTGAATTGCTATTAAAACGAATTCGAGACCGCCATACCGAGGATTATGAACATATTCAATTTGAACCACGTCTAATCGTGCGAGAATCCAGTCTTGCCATGATTCGTACTACCGATCCTCATAAAAGATAACCACAGAACAAAGAGTCGGAATATGCTTCCGACTCTCACACGAACAGGAATATTAATTTAACGAGCAGGCTTGTCAGGATTACGGCTACCGTCACTTGGATCACTGCACGTAATTTGTATACAAACTGATCTACTTCAAATTGGTCAGTAGTAGATAATGAAACAACGATTGCATAGAAAGCAAGTATGAAAAATGTCATTAATACAAATGATAGTAATCCTATTTTGCCTGTAGCAAGTGCTAGAACCCAGATCAAATAATACGCAACAAGAAGACTTCGTTGCCAGACCACCTGCATCTTACCACTCCCTCTGCTATGTAGTTACTCTATTGATTCGTTTGACAAATATACCGAGTGTCTATGTATATATTTACGTTTATTTATACAATATGGTTTCATATTATTCCATTTTTGGGTGTGGTTTTTCTTCATTTCTGCATAAGACATCGGAATCTCCCTTATATAAGCGCAGTCTGAGTTTAGACCCCGTTACTCTTCAAACATAATAATGTGGCCTCAATACTTTGCTCGACAAATGAACGATCAGGTGCTGATTTCATCATGACGGTCAACCCAATCATCGAAACAACGAGTGACTGTGCAATGGAAGTGGCATGTAGATGACTGGAGATCTCCCCGGAACACTGACCGCGCTCAATCAACTCCTGAAAAAGCACTGCCAGATACATCTGATGCTCACGTGTCAGAACCGCAAACTTGGGATCATGAGGCGCGAGTTCAACCATCGTATTAATGCAAAAGCAACCATGCCGAGGATCAGTAACGTCCCCCTCAGACCCAATATGCTCAAAGAGTCTCCGAAACGCTTCTATCACACTCTCTCCCTGTTGGAGCATCCCCCGAACTTTCGCTGCATGCTGGGTTGTATACCTGCGCAGTGCCGTTTCAAACAATTCCTTCTTATCCCCAAACGCAGCATATAAGCTAGGGCGCTGAATCCCCATGCCTGTTGTAAGGTCACGAAGTGACGCAGCCTCGTATCCTTTATCCCAAAAAATATGCATTGCAGCGTCAAGCGCTCGATCGAGATCAAATTCCCGCTGTCTTGCCATTTCAACACCCCTTTTTTATATCGTTAGGTACAAATAAAATATATCTTTCACTGTAGTACATGTCAAACAAGGTTATCGTTATGTCTAGTTCGATCCACAGTAAAATAATAAATGAATTGACTTCCTCCTGAAATGTGGAGTATGTTTTACGTAATAATTATGTATCGATCGGTACATTGTGTTAAATACATACTTTACTATCTCAAAAAGGAGTCTTTTATGAATACCTCAGCTCAACTAATTCAGCTCACCTCACAAAAACAACCTGGTATCTCCCGAATGGTCGCATTATTATTTGCATTATGCAGCGGGCTTGCTGTCGCAAACATCTACTATGCTCAGCCTCTACTCGATTCCATGGCTCAAGAGTTTAACATCACGACTTCTTCCATAGGCATTGTAGTTACAGTAACGCAAATCTGTTATGCCATAGGTTTGTTGTTACTGGTACCTTTAGGAGATCTTCTGAATCGACGAAAACTAATCATCGTGCAAATGTCCCTATCTATACTCGCTTTAGTTGTTGTTGGAACAGCTGGGTCAAGCTCTGTTTTATTTATTGGCATGGCCATCGTAGGCCTGCTGGCTGTCGTTACACAAACTCTCGTTGCCTCTGCGGCTTCCCTTGCCTCCCCTTCGGAGCGCGGGTACATTGTAGGTTTGGTTACGAGCGGAATTGTTATTGGTATTTTGTTGGCTCGAACAGTTGCCGGCGTGTTAAACGACTGGCTCGGGTGGCGATCAGTCTATCTCGTCTCTGCCAGTTTAACCTTGCTGGGAGTGGTTGCTATGAGCTTGATCATGCCCAAACAGCAATCCATCAAAGCGACACTTCGCTATGGCACGTTGCTGTTGTCTGTCCTTCAATTGTATCGTGACATGCGCATCTTACGTGTACGCGGAGTGCTAGCCATGCTTGTATTCACAGCCTTTAGTATATTGTGGACTTCCATGGTTTTGCCTCTAAGCGATTCACCGTTCAACCTTTCCCACACGGCGATTGGCGCATTCGGGCTTGCGGGTGTAGCCGGTGCACTTGCAGCTACACGGGCTGGTAAGCTCGCAGACCGAGGTCTTGGGCAAAAGACCACTGGAGTCTCGCTACTTATTTTGCTTGCATCCTGGCTGCCTATTAGCTATATCCATCAATCCCTAGGGTTTCTGATCGTAGGTGTAATTCTTCTTGACCTATCCGTGCAAGCCGTACATGTAACGAATCAAAGTCTGATTTATGCAGTACGTCCTGAGGCACAGAGCCGTTTAACTGCTGCGTATATGATCTTTTATTCCATTGGAAGTGCCGTGGGTTCCATCGCTTCTACGCAGATGTACGCCTTAACAGGCTGGATCGGTGTATGCTGGTTAGGTGCAGGGGTTAGCGCCGCTGCTCTTGCATTTTGGATCTGGGACCGTTTCGCAACAAAGCAAGCCGCTCATGGTTAAAAGTAATACACTTTATCTTGACTGACTACTCGGCGTCTAATATTTACTCGATAAAACGAGAAATAGCGTTGCTAACGGACCAAGCAACAGGGAGAGCAGGAACCAGTTTAAACCACTTCTGTTTTTCCCTTGTGCAAGTCCAGCATTGATTAAGGCAAGTGTTCCCCAGCCGACAAAATATCCATTTTCCATAAAAGATCGCTCCTTAGTTACTTTTTATTTGTCTGTATATTCACATTTTGACTATTGTCATTATAGACAGGTCTGACATAACCTGACTCCACAATGATCTTCAACTTCCGATTTCGACTCTCTAAGAATGCCGTCATATATCGTTTCAATACAATTCGTTCAGCAATCCAACCCAGAACACCAAGAGGCGCTTCAAATTTAAGCGTATCGGTCATACGTGTAGTGTGATTATCCAGCTGGGTGAAGCTGTGTTCATGACGCATACTTTTGAAGGCGCCGTTCAGCATCTGGTCAACAAAGCGATAGGGACGCTCATACTCGGCAATCTCAGAGGTTAATCTCTGACGTACTCCTAAATGTGTCGCTTCGAAAGTTACCGTATCTCCATCCCCAATAAGACCTGTAGTCACCCCCGAAACTGCTTGTTCACGGGTATGTGCCCATACGGTCTGCGTATGTAAACTAATGTCACGAGCAGCATCGAAGCATCGTTCAATTGGCGCGTTAATGGTTATCTCCGTTACAACTTGAATCAAGTAGATCTCCCCTTTTGGATGTTCACAATAATACACTGAATGAGGATGAACTTCGTTGATAGAATCATAGGGTTCAGGGAAAGTATACCGTTCCTCGATTGGAAGAACAATGTAATGATGATATATGATGCCAAAAAAAGCCTCCCGATCGTACAGGAGACTCTTTCAACTTCTTATCTATCATTTCTAATTTTGCTGAAACTAGCTGTTAATAATTAAGTCGTCGATCGAGAGACTACGTTCCTTGGACAGGTCGCGGTACTGCTCTGATTCCACTTTAATCAATGGCTTGAAGATATCAGATGGATTATTCATAACAATAACCCCCTTCTCCCCATTGCTAAGTAACACTTGTTTACCAATAAAGTTAGGCAGTAGATGCTGCATTAACGCCTGAACGGGCTTTTCATTCAATTTACCGAAGCCCATGGAATAAATATCGCGAAGATTGTTGATCAAGTTAGGATTACTACTTCCGAAATCCCCAGATCTCATACTGATGTAAACATCCGCCACGGAGACGATTTGGGTATATGGGTGTATCTCGTCTTTCTTGATCTGCATTGGATATCCTGAGCCATCTTCACGTTCATGATGTTGGAGTGCAACAAGGGCTGTTGCCTCATCTCTCATGGAGCTCTTAATAATATCATGCCCATAGATGGTGTGGCGCTGATACTCTAACTGCTCATCTGGTGTTAAAGGTTCCGTTTTATTCCGGATGCGATGAGATACTTTGCATTTTCCGATATCGTGCAGATATCCCCCGCGGCTTATTTGATAACATTCCTTAGGGGAATATCCCAACCAGGTAGCCATATAGAAGGACAACAATCCAACTTGAATGGAATGTGTATAGTTATTTACATCGTCCCGCTCTAGCATCATCAGCAAGTGAACAACGTCCTTTTGCTCATCCAAACCTTCAACCATTGGCTGTAGCGCATCGTCTACCATCGTGGCGTTAAATTTCCCCACAGTGAGCGCCTCAAGAAAAGCAGATTGATAATTATGTACGGTTTGCACAAATTGCGATTTCATTTCTTCTTCGGGAGGTATATCTCCATTCATTCTAGTCGAATGTACCGCAGCGGCTGCAAAAAATTCAGCTTCCGTAATTTCTTCCTCGCGTGGTTCGATATCCACATAGTCCACACGGTGCTGCATCAGTAAGGTAATATCCTCACTTTTTAGTACAGTCCCTTGACCCAAAACGTGTAATCCTGCATCGCTAAACGTGTCAGCAGTCAGACGATCCCCGTCTTGCAGGTTCATAATATGGATTCTCAACTCGGTATTCCCCCTGAATGTTTCATTTATAGTCAACGGCTCCCACGTAACATGGGTTCCAAAAATCCCTCTACTTCTTTATATCGAGTTTTTCGACCATTTTATCCATAGTTCTTATGACCTTAATCACAACGGGAAACACGAATAACTAAGACTTTATTCTCATGCGCATTACGCTAAAAATGCTAATTCACAGTGAATTGCCTATATAATGTTAAGCGCCTTCATTTATGTATGTGAAAAACAGCCCAAATGAAGTGTTTGGACTGCTCATCGAGTTCAATTATGTTGATTAGATTTTAATGGAAGCCAGGCTGCCACCTTTGGCAAATAAGCGTTCTATTCTTTTCTCTACCGCTGGATCAGCAATGAGTGGCGGAGCTTGATGTGGCTTCACACGTGCATCAATAATGATCTGGTCACAGCCCCAGTGCTTGTTCTCATAGCCGCTGTTAACCCCATACATATCATGGGATGGATTGCTGCGAGTAAATGTTGCCCATAAGAAATTACTGAGGTTCTCGCTGATGAATGTGCTATCGTCGCACAGAATAATCATCGGAGTCGAAGACATATCCCCTTTTTCCTTCAACATTGCCGTAAATGCGTTCATTTCCTTCGCAGTATCTTCATAACTAATGAACGGCGACGTCTGCATGGACACAATTCCCGGCATGACCAGCTGAGGATTGTCATAGCCACGGATTCCCTTGAATGTCTCAGGCACTTCCTTGCATAACTCTCTAACTCGATCTCCATAAGCTGCAAAAACAACCTTGCTCCCGCTATTCAAGCCCGTGCCCGAATAATCGAGTGTATCCATTGTTGTATTCGTATAGAAATGGATATCTCTCTTCAGATTTAACCGCTCTAAGATATAAGTCAGGAACTCAACCTCCCGATGGGTGCTTAGCGGTTGTTGATCCTCAGCTGTAATAAATAGATACTTCGCTAAACTAAGCTGTCCTGTACCCAGAATGCGGTTAGCGATGGTCAGTAGCTCTGTTGGTTGTTTGACCACTTGGTACGGTGTATAACGCTCACTTCCGATTGCAAACAAGAGCGGGTGTACACCCGCAGCATCGACCGCATGTACTTCTTTCACACCTGGAATCTCCTGCTTGATTGCGTCACCTGTTATTTCGTGAATCAAGTCACCAAATGCCGTGTCCTCCTGCGGCGGACGACCAACGACAGTAAATGGCCAAATTGCATTCGGTTTGGCATACACCTTGTGCACTCTCATTAACGGGAACTCATGCGTAAGACTGTAGTATCCGAGATGGTCACCGAATGGTCCTTCCGGTTTCGTTTCCCCAGGATAAATATCTCCTGTAATAACAAAATCAGCATCGTTACTGATACAATAACCATCCTTGTAACTATACCGGAAACGACGTCCGGCAAGCAGTCCGGCAAAGGTCATCTCACTGAGTCCTTCGGGCAGCGGCATTACAGCAGATAACGTATGTGCAGGTGGTCCACCGATGAAAATACTAACTTTTAACGGCTCACCCTTTTTGACTGCTTTCGCCTGATGCACACCGATTCCCCGATGAATCTGGTAATGCAATCCGATCTCCTTGTTCATGTCATACTCATTACCACTAAGCTGTACACGGTACATGCCTAAGTTGGAGTTCATAATGCCTGGTTTGTCTGGATCCTCCGAATAGACTTGCGGCAACGTAACAAATGCGCCTCCATCCATCGGCCAATGCTTAATCAATGGCAAATCCGAGATTTGAATCTCCTGAGCAGACACCGGCAAGCTAATCGATTTTTGCTTAGGCAACGCTTGCCAAGCAGCGAGAGCTGTCCCCATATGGGCAAAAGGCCTTTTCAAGGCTTTCATCGGGTCTCCCCTTACCTCCATGACACGTTGCACACCTTCAAGCGTCTCACGGAATAGAAATTTACTACGTTCCATGTTGCCAAAAAGGTTGGAAAGCGCCCGGAACTTAGAACCTTTTACCTGTTCAAATAACAACGCAGGCCCTTGAGCTTCAAACACTTTCATATGAATCGCTGCCATCTCTAGATCCGGATCAACCTCTTCCTTCACACGAATCAGATGTCCATGCTGTTCCAGATCGTTAATACAATCTTCCATATTGCGATATTTCATCGGACGGCTCCATTCTTCAATAGATTCTCAAATAGGATTATATACGTATTGTTATGTTCAACTATTCACATACATTAGCAGACATGTACCTGACACAAGCCTGTATGCACTATTTTCTTTGAGCGGCCTCAGTACAAAGCTTTCCATGCTTATGCTTAAACCATTCAATAGTTCCACTAGTTGCTTTAAGCCAGGGCTAGATATTCATCGGAATAATTCTATCTATCTCTTTCCATACAAATAACTCATAAGAGATGTGAATTGTGAATATGATTCACCTACTCTATATTATCAGATGTCCTGCTGCTTCGACAAACGCAATATGATTGGGCAACGGTGTAACTGTGGCTCCTTACTAGATCGGAACAAAAAAAGCCTCGCCCCTATCGGGACGAGCACTCGTTTTGGATTCTATTAAGTATATTGAATATATTATCTCACTTAGATAAGCCCTGCCTTGCTCAATAGGCGTTTGACAATAGCTACGGTTTGAGAACGACTAATGGATGAATTCGCCATTAATTTGCCGTCACTGCCTTCTACCAAACCTTGTTTAATGGCTGATGCCACCGGATCTGCAGCCCACGTCTGTACGTTATTTCCATCGGTATAGGAATTCAACAGAGCAGCCGTCTCAGATGAAGAAGCTTGCTCCAATTCCACTAGATTCATGGCACGAGATATGATCGTTAACGCTTCTGCACGTGTAATAACACCACTTGGACGGAAGCTATCATCTGAATATCCGTTCACTAGCCCATAGGAAACTGCTGTCTGTACTTCATCCGCATACCAACTACTCCCCGAAACATCCGAGAATGCAATCGCTTCTGTTCCTTTTGGAGTATGCAGTCCAAGACTACGCAGAAGAACAGCCGTGAACTCTGCACGTGTAATGCTGCGATCTGGCGCAAAAGTACCCTCTGATGTTCCCTGGATAATCATCCGGGACGCAAGATCCTCCACATCGTTACGACTCCAATGTGATGCGATATCGTCAAATGTGGCCTGATGATAAACTAATGCGTATGTGTTATTGGTCAGACTGTTAATAACAGCCGAGTAGTGACCGTCTGTATTGCTTACTTTGGTAGGTACATGTAACACGCTTCCATCAGATAGCAGCACTACACCGGTCGTGATTTTGGTAGGGTCAATATCATCTGGTAGTGTAATGGTACGTTCTACATACGTGTCGAACTGATTCACTTGAACTTGCTTCTCGCCTACAGTTGCTCTAACTTCAAAGTCGATAGGTGAACCAACGATGCTAGTGTTACTTTGTTTGGCTGCAGCAGCTTCCACAGTGGCTTTAGTTGTTTCAGAGCTTTTAGAAACCGTCAGCTGAATTACGATATTCTCCAGCGAAGTGCCCGCTCCCAGTTCAGACGCAAGTCGATCAATTTGCAGCTGGTTCGCTGGAAGTGTGTAGGTACCAAAATCCGTTTGGAGGACAACTTCTGCATCCTTTCCGACCATCGCCTTAACCAACTTACCATTCAGTTCACCAACTACTCTGTCAGCACCTGTGCCGGTAATTGGGAGCATAACCGATCTTAGTCCACTGCCGATTTGAGTAATAACTTTGTCATTATCCACCTTTACAGTAGTCGTTACCTGTTTGCCATTCGTCACTGTTGAAGCTGTTGCCGACTGCTCCTGTTTCTGTCCATTGACATAAATATCCACACCTTTGGTTACTGCAGGTGTTGTAGGAGTCGTCGTGGCTGTTGGCGTTGTTGTAGTTGTAGAAGGTGTTCCACCTGAAGACGATGAAGGTGGTGTAGATGGGTTGGACGGTGTAGATGGGTTAGTTGGTGTAGGCGTGCCCGAATTCCCACCACCAGATGAGCCTCCACCTGTAATCGTAATTGCCCCTCCGGACCATTGAGCAGGCTGTTCGTAGATCGAATTGGTAAAGTTCCAATGCTCGGAATCATCTTTTATATTAAGTTGTTTGATTCCCGATGTTGCATTGGCTTTGGCTTTAAACTCGATATCAAATAGTTGCTGTTCAGATGAAATATTGTGATCTCCAGCCGTAAAATCTGCCCAGATAATTCTTAAAAAACCGGATTGATTATCATAAAAATACTGGAAGCAACCTTCTGTGTCCTCTGCACAGCCAGGAAACTCATTATTTCCATATTTCGGGGTGATGCGAACAATTTCCAAAGCAGTTGAATCATAGTCAACCTGCATATTGTAACTGGTTACCTCATTGCGTTCTGGTTTTTTCAAAGTTACAGGTACATGAACCGACTGTCCTACTTGTACGCTGACATTATCAATTTGGATCTTAAACGTCTCTGATGGTGCTGCTCCTGCGATACTCGGCAATGCAAGTGATGAAAGGAGCGATAAAGCGATTAAATTAGACATTGTTCTCTTGACTCTAACACGCTTTTTATTCGGATGACCCATATGATAACCTCCGTGATTATTTATTAGTAGTGAAAACATTTTAGTTGTTAACGGGGGACTTCAGTTTTAAAAACCCACGATTTCATCCCATCCTCAGTTCCGGTACCTTTAGCTGAGTCATGATTGTCTTCATCACCAATAAGTACTAAATCATTTGGAATCTCGACCGAATATTGGGTATCCGGCTCCAAGTTTGTTGGATGTATCGATAATTGATTTCCTTGGATTGAGAATCCAAAAGGTTCCGTATAGATAACTGCATTTTCACCGGAAGGCCATTCTTTAATGACAATCGAACCACCGAGTTCTGTACTGAATATTGGACGTTTATATGTGACGACTAAATCATCATTCATTTTCACTTGGATAGATTCATTGGCAGGAGACAAGCTTACAATATCTTCTTCTGCATTTACAGCCCCCGAGGCTGGGATAAGCAGTTTATTCCCTTGTCTACCAAATGAAGTAAACGGTGTAATCTCTAAAAAGAGATACTTGTTCTCGTCCTCTGACGTAATTGTATAATCCCTAGTGGTCGCTTGTGAAATTGCTATTTTATTCAACCCTTCAGCATCGGATGACCGGTACCATTGATAAATGGAGTTTCCTGGCGTATCGGTAGGATTATCAAAATCATAATACTCGAAACTACTCGTCAATACACTTCCTACGTTCATGTCACCCATGATTTTCCCGTTTAGTGCATAAGGAGCATCAGTCGCCTGTTCAAATGTCAACACAACATTTTTATTCTCCGCACCTAACTGCTTGATCGTATATTTTTCCATCAAGATACGTGCGTCTGACCATTGCACTTCTCCATCCCGATCCACGTCTAACCTGTTAAGTTTTAGGTTGGAGATACTAGAGCGTTGTACCATTTCATTCCGGATGTAACGAAGAATTTCAACCACATCTGTTGAATTTACTTTTCCGTCATTGTTAACATCGCCTTGCTTATTAACATAAAGTCTAATATAGTCCGAAACCTCTTCATCAGACACGGCATGTCTTGCAGTCAACTTAATATTCACAGTTCCCGTCTTAGATGGGACTACATACAGTCGATTACTTGATACATAAGCCTGTGCGACTTGAGGATTATCTGAACTCGCAGATAAATCCTTAAAATAATTAATTGGAAAGTGTTGACTTAGGTCAATAGAAACCTCTGAATGATTAACCCAAATATCTGTCAATCCTGTATCCAAGTTATCTGATGAATTGTTTAACCATACGATTCTATCGTTCAAAACAGGCCCTTTAATAAAAACCTGCTCATGGCCGGCATCGGCCGTAGCCTGAGGGATCGATCCACCTAACGGTATAGCAATGCTCAACCCAAGCACAGTTAACATGCTTTTTCTCATCAACGGAGCAAGTGTTTTTTTGTCTGTTTTCCCCTTCACGCTCATGTTCCTCCTTGATTAACCTTCGAATTTGAACAACTTTAAGCTCAGTATAGTAAGTAATTCTGGACCAATTCTGAACATCAAATTTCTACATTTTCCAACTAACAACGACAAAAAGCGCCGCGAACAGTATGTTCGAGACGCATAATTTATAATTCATATTCTATAAAAGGTATTTATTACCATTAAATTTATTTTTTTCAGTATTTCTTTTAGATTCCTTCAACAATCCGTTTAGCGCGTGTACGAGTCTCGTGAAATAGTATTTCTTCATCAATCGTAAGCAACTGTCTGCCTTTCATCAGGATTTTACCGTTTACAATGGTTGTATCTACGTCCGAACCATTAACACTGTAGGCCACTAGGGACTCCAGATTATGCACAGGTTGCAGATGTGGTTTTGACAGATCTATTAAAATGATATCCGCTTTGCGTCCTACTTCCAATACCCCCACCTGTTCTTCCAGATTTAACAATCCTGCACTTCCACGGGTAGCCACCTGTAGTACATTTCGTGCAGGTAAACGTGTAGGATCACCGTAATTGAGTTTTTGCAACCAGGTCGCTGCCTTGATTTCCTCGAACATATCAACCGTGGTCGCACTTCCTGCCCCGTCCGTGCCAAGTCCGACTTGAATCCCTTGCGCCATCATTTCGGTTATAGGGGCAATGCCGCAGCCAAGCTTCAGATTACTCACTGGGTTATGAGATACCCCTCCACGCATTCCTTTTAACCGTTCAACATCTTGTCGATCCAGATGAACAGCGTGAGCTAATAGTACATGTGCCTGCTCAAACATGCCTAGACTCTCAAGATATTCAGTTGGGGTCATCCCATATCTCTCCCGAATCTTAACGACTTCTTCGCTCGTTTCAGCCAGATGAATATGGATGGGGACATCTTCCTTTACCGCCATGGCGATTACATCCCGCAGTGGTTCCGGCGCACAAGTATAAGGGGAGTGCGGTCCATACATGGTTGTGATTCGTCCTTCCGCCTTACCCGACCAACGCTGTACAAGATCAATGGCTTCCTGCAGCCTGCGCCCACCATCATCCTCCATAAACACCATACCACGTGTTAACGAAGCTCGAATCCCGGTTAACATCACAGCCTCTGCGATCTCATTCATGTGTACATACATATCAGCATACGTCGTTGTGCCTGATCTTATCATCTCAGCATGGGACAACTGCGCCCCCCAGTATATATCTTCTGGCGTCATATTGGCTTCTGCAGGCAGCATTTTGCGATCTAACCAGTCCATAAGCTTCAGATCATCCGAGAAACCGCGTAATAAGCTCATTGGGGAATGTTGATGTGCATTTATTAACCCAGGCATAGCGAGCATGTCATTTCCATGAATCACTTCATCTCCCGGTTGACTCGTGATATGAGCCGCAATTTCAACAATCCGATCTCCTTCAACACGAATATCCCCCATAAAGGGGGCATCATTATCGTTCATCGTCATAATCATTGCTTGCTGAATCAATATACTCATTCTATACACAGCTCCTCTTCGTTTGCTTTCGATCTTCCAAACTGAGGATAAGCCTTGACGTAACGTGAAGGTCAAGAAGAAATAGGATACGAGCAATCATCGACGATTCCTCACTCTGCGGTCTTGTGTGAAGTAGCCGATAAGATTTTTCTTAGGTTAATCGCTTAGATGTCATTGTCCGAAATTTCTGAATGAAGGGCTTGGGATCAATTTTGACCATATATGGATAAACCCCAGTGCTTGTATGCAGATAAAAGAAACCACCCTCATTCCCCATTCTACGAAAGGACATGTCGAACACTTCTGTAATTTTAAACTCGCGATATTGAGTTACGATCTTGTCCGCATATAGGATCATCGAACGGTCACTGGATACGATTTCCTGTGCGAGACCCGTCAATTCTCTCTGTATTTTGTAATAAGGTAATACAGCAATCGTGCTCATGATCTCCCTCCGTCCTCGCATCATCTTGAAATTATGATAACAGAAGTCGAAGGGGTTGAGCAAAATCAGCAGATAGGCTTAATTAATCTTCGTTGTAATCTGGAGGGGGGTATGAAGTACCCGCTGTACATCCTGAATAGAGAACGACTGCTCCATATGAAATACGCCGCTCGCAAGCTCTTCTCGGTACATCTTATCCGCGGTAGTGGCTGCGATCGCTGCCGTCACATCCGCTTCACGCTGTCCAACAATAAGCTGCTCGATTACAACAGGTTTTCCTTTCTTCCATCCTTTTGCATCTACCTTAACGGCATACATTTCTTCCCCGCCTGGAATCAGACCAAATGCCTTAACCGTGGCATTACGAATCGAAGATACTCGCAACAATCGAAACAACCCTACACGCTTCGCAACCGACATCGCTCTCGTGATCCAGCGAGAGTCCAGACACAGCCGGGTTGAAACGGTTGGAATCTGCAATGTACGAGCTACAGCATGCTGATCGGAGAAGTTGAATCGATACGCTTTTCTCCATCCAAGTTGTTCTCCAAAATCAATCCATCTGCCATCTTCAAAGCTAGATACCTCAGCATACTTTCCATTTTGGGTAACCTGATATGTCGTATTCATCTGATCCACCGTCCACTGCACAGCGGCTTTGCCATGTTTTTCGCCAAGACCTAACATCACCGTAATATCTACCTCTTCCGTCTGATCCATACCATCTACGGCTTCTCGAACAAGTAGGTTAGTGACTCCTGGCGATAGTCCTACACTTAACATCACCGTTGCTTGTTTAACCTGCATATGTTCATGCAATCGCTCCACCTGAACCAAAAAATCGTATTTCGCTGTAATATCGATATAATCTGTTCCAGCCTCAGCACATGCTTCGATAAAACGAGTATCCATCTGATCCACACACATCACCACAAGCTTAACCGTTGATAACATCAAAGGATCGATATGCTTTGTTACATCAAGCTGGAGTGGGAGCACACTTCCATTCGTAGATTGGCTGAATTCCTCAGCACGATTCAATCTCGGACCCACAGCCCAAACTTTTCCGGGAAACGATTTTCCTAACTGAATACAGATCATCTGACCAACCTGTCCATACCCGCCGACTACCCAGATTTGATCCTTAACCGTTTCAACCTTAGATACGTCTTGCATAATAACCCTCCACCCAGAACGACCCAAAATAGCGTGTAATATCGGCAAACCAGCATTCCTTCAGCAACTGAACCATCACCTCAGATGATATAGGATCTGACTCTCGCCGCAAGGAATCAGCGAATCGCTCCCACTCGTCCAATGTTATTCCAACGTGAAGCATATGCTCTCGCCAAGCGTTCATTATCGTTGCATAGGCTGGTGAATGCAGGTCAGCATTAACTGCAGCAATAAGGAGTGGTGATCCAGGCTTAAGTTTAGCAGCAAGATTATGCAACAACCGCTTTTTCGCTTCCAGACCCTGGACAAAATGAAGCATTAGCATACACGTTGCGCCATCGTACATCACCTCTTCCGACATCGCTTCAATGGAAGTCATGCGAAGGTCCACTCTAGATTCCAACTTCAATTCAGCGACCCGTCTTGCAGCAAGTTGAAGCATTGGTTCTGATAGATCTATACCTGTAAAAGACCATTCAGGATGACGGCTTCCAAGCAGTGTCACCTCTTTGCCTCCGCCGGCTCCAACAACAAGCAATCTAGCTTGTGGCCCATTCATTAGCGAAGCAGCAAGCAGCCGTTCCATTAGGTCATGCATGTGTGCATACCCTGGAATTTTCATCGCTATCGTTTGTTCGTAACGATTCTCGTCCGCTGTATCCCAGCTCATTCGTTGTGGATCATCTTTTTCTCTCATCTGTGCTTTACACTCCTTATTGAGAATCTATAGTTAACAAAAGAGGAACATCGTTGCATCTTACATATCTCAATGACACTAAACATTCAGGAGAAAAGCATGCATTTGAAGTAGCCTTCTCACTTGAGAAGTCCTTAGCTTAGCTGCTTCCTGTCATCCCTGCTCTCTTCGTTCTCGTGTTAAATATGGCGTTAACTGATATACTTTCATTATAAAAGCGTGATCCAAGCACTCCTATCCCAGAACATTGGGATTCTTAGGGGAAAGGAGCAACAAGAATGAACATACATACCGGACGTAAAGAGCAATCCATCACCTATCTCGAAAAAGAAACCTGGACCTCTCGTACTTACCGCGAGGCCGCTCTCCAACATATCCAAACTCGGATACCTTATGATGCATATTGCTTCACAACGGTTGATCCCCATACCCTTCTCTCGACAGGTGCCGTGACGGAAGATGGTATAGAGGCCATACATGATCGTCTTTTCTTGAATGAATATACAGAAGAAGACCTCCATAAATATGCGGATATGATTCGTTTAGGCAAGCATACGGCCAGTCTTCGCGCTGCTTTGGATGAAACAACTGAACGTAGTACGCGCTACGAAATGATTTTGAAACCAGCGGGATTTAGTGATGAGCTACGTGCTGTCTTAATTTGTGATGGGGCTTGCTGGGGATACCTAACCTTATATCGTAGAATGGAAACTGCTCCATTTACGAAGGAAGAGTGTGAACTTTTACAGGAATGGACAGGTTCTCTTGCACGAATGCTTCGTAAGACTCAGCAGAGCCTTATGGATGAGATCCTGAGTGGGAGTCCTCAAGAACCGGGGATTATGGTAGTCTCGGATGCATTCCAATTGTTGTCGCTTAATGATGCTGCCGATCACTGGCTTACACAATTACGTGTATTAGAGCAATTAGAAGATGATGTGATCCCCCGTCCAGTCCGCGCTGTCAGTTCTCATTTACTAAGTCGACTGCTTCGTCAATCTAGTCCCAATCCGGATTCCGAACCTAGTGAAGCCCCTACCTCGCAATCCAAGGTCTGTATCCAATTGTTGGATGGTCGGTATCTTGTGCTACATGCGAGTCGTATGCGAACACTTGACGAATCAGGACAGATTGCTATCCGTTTGGAACAAGCGATGCCGCGGGATTTACTCCCCCTGCTCGCAGACAGTCATGGGTTATCTCATCGTGAACGGGAACTGCTCGGATATGTTCTTCGCAGCTATTCCTCCAAAGAAATTGCTGCAGCGATGTTCATCTCGGCGTATACCGTACAGGATCATCTAAAATCTGTTTTTGCGAAAACAGGTGTCTATTCTCGACGCGAGCTAATCTGGTTTTTCGTTTCCCGTTTTCATCTAAGCGACAATCAAATGAAATGAAAAAAGAAGCCTACTCCGCTCTTGGAATAGGCTTCTTACTCATCAAGCATAGGTTTCATGCCCAATCATTATGATTTTGCTGGTTTCGCAGGTTTAACGGTTTTGGTCGTTTTACCTTTTTTGTTATGAACGTTCTTCACAGGAGCAACGGGTGCCTCCTGCGGATGTTCAACTGGGTACAGTTTGCGGAACAATAACGTTTGTAATACCAAGAACGAGCCACCGATCGTCCAATACAGCGGCATTGCAGCTGGTGCGGATAAGGAGAAGAACGCCATCATCACCGGCGAAAGATAACCCATAATGGCAAATTGCTTACGCTGTTCAGGTGCCATATTGGCCTGAGATACCTTCGCTTGAATGAGATAAATGACCGCCACAACAACCGCAAGTACATAGTCTGGTGCACCAAGCTTAAACCACAAGAAGGAATGTGACGACAGTTCCGGCGTGAGCCGAATTGCAGTGTATATCCCTGACAGAATCGGCAACTGAATCAGAAGTGGCAGACAGCCAATATTCAGTGGATTGAACTTATGCTTCTTGTATAACTCCATCGTCTCCTGGGATAACTTCTGACGATCCGCCGCATCATTCTTGCCCTCATACTTCTTCTTAATCGCATCAAGCTCTGGCTTCATGGCGTTCATAATAACACGTGTGCCTTGTTGAGACTTCGCTTGACGCATCATCAGAGGCAATAAGGCTAATCGAATGATCAGTGTAATCGCGATAATGGCAACTCCATAGCTCCCATTAAAGATCGTTGCGATGTGCTGAATCAGGTAAGACAGCGGGAACACGATATAGTGATTAAAGAATCCCGGTGTCGTCGAATTAATCTCCGATACATTGTTGCTACATCCGGCCAATAACATAACTGCGAACAAAATCGCAATCAGCCCATACGTCCGTCCCCTGCCTGATGTAAAAGTGAATCCCTTGTTTGATTGTTGATCCATATATATCCTCCTCGTTGATTTGTACGACGTTCAATCAACGAGGACATACAATCCGGTTCATCTTCATCTGGCGCTTCTCTTCGTCTGACCATGCGACTTAGATCTTCTCTTCTGTATTGGCTATGCAGAGAAAGTGCCGGAAGAATGGGATCTAGTCCACCACCAGCTCGATCTCCAATCCAATACTCAGTCATGCCACAGTGTAGATGTGCAATATATGCATAACTTACTGTGAAGATGAGCCCGATGGAGAAAATGTAAGGTAACAACTCATGTAATTCAAACAAGGGATTCACCCCCTTTATAAGTTTATTTTTATATTATAACACTTACATATTGAATTTGCATGTACTGGATCGGCAAAGAGCGTTGCCTTATTTTACTGCTTTCGAAGCTCTTCTAATTCACGTGAAGCGATGGTTCTCGATAGGTTAAACGAAGACCATGAGCGGTCATTCCTTTCTAATAAATACTGTGATTGGTTCAACAGCAGCAGCTCGTGAAGCTCCGGGTAACTCTCATCAGCAAATTGCTTTAATTGTGGAACCGCATCTGCTGATAGATTAGCCAAATAATTGGCATCAATCTGACCCGATTGGTGATAGCGCTCGATGTTACGCTCTGCAATCTGGTTATCCATCCCGACGTAGTTCATTGCCACGTACGCTGTGAGTGCGAGTACGATATAACAGCGGATTAAAGGAATCGTTGTGTACCGAATGCGTAAACCTGCGATCAACAACAAGAGCGCGAGAAAGATCATAAATGCATGCACAAGGAATCGGATATACGTATATCCATACGCCTCTTCATAGAGACTAAGGCGCATGAAGGCCGAATACAGCATGACAGCAGAACACACAATCAACAACGTCAGCAATACCTGATGCACGATGTTGCTTATTGTGCCGCCTGATCGTGTAAATTGCAGTGCAATCACGAGAATGAAGAAGTTAATGCCTGTCAC
The DNA here is from genome assembly GCF_030812775.1 of Paenibacillus tundrae. Lineage (GTDB taxonomy): Bacteria > Bacillota > Bacilli > Paenibacillales > Paenibacillaceae > Paenibacillus > Paenibacillus tundrae_A. The sequence goes on along the minus strand of NZ_JAUSTI010000015.1, from coordinate 51,687 downwards.
CAGAACAAGTTCAATGAATCCACTTCGGGCATACTCCGCATACGACAACTCTGAAGGCAGATTACCCATGCCTGCCCCGAAGAGATAAGAGAATTGAACAAAAACAAATAACAGATATACACTGTTGATAACGAATAACACGGTTCCAATAATGATTGGATCTAGCCGTAATGGTTCCACGAGCTGAGGTTTCGAAAGATTCGAATTTGGTATTGTTCCTTCATAGGAAGGGTTCACCATGACTGGATCCGAGTTCTCTCCATCATTTTCATCACGATGCGCGAGCGGAAGTGCTACGGACTGATTTTTCCAATGAGTGTTCTCCCGCCTCTCCGACTCATACTCCATCGGCTGCACAAATCCCCATACGTAGCTAAAGAAGAACACACTTGCAATGATAATCCAGATCACCCTTGGTAGACCGGGTGTCAACGTTAAATCGTTCAACCATGCTGGAATTCCGGATAGGTACTGATCAAAGATGCCATCGGCAGAAGTTAACAACCCCACTACGACGATTAGGATGGGCAGTGATACGATTAAACCAATAAATACTTTGGTAACAACAACTTTCTGCTTGCTAGCCAGTTTGCGTCCACCTTTTTTCATCAGAGTTCTTCCGATGGTCGGCCAATGGCGTATAGACTGAGGCAGCAGATGATCCACAGCTAAACCAATTAAACTAATCTGCCACCATTGTGTCTGCTTCCGGCCAATCAGATAAGCCATATGTAAGATAATTAATCCCGGTATAGTTAGGAAATTGAGCGCATGAAACAGCTCATTATCGAACAACGCAAAAGTTAAAGATAATAACAACACTACACTCGCGATGAACAGATCTACCCAAGCAAATGCCCTTACTCGATCTCTCGCAAATACAAACATATAACCATAGAAAAGCACAACAAACAGTGGATAAGATACACCTACCCCTTTGTCAAAGAATAGATACTGATGCACAATAGCCAGTACCAACGCAGAACATAGCGTAATTAACGCACGATTGGGTGAATCCAATATTTTCTTAATCATGGGAATTACCTCCATTAAACTTTCTACGTTTCATTCTAGATGATAAAATAAGAAGATAAATAGAAATATCGAATCGGAAAAGTTCTTATTTTAGGAAGGGAATGAATTACAATGAAATTGCATCAACAATATCTGCTGTTACATCAACAATTTGGCCATTTATCTGAACATGAGGTCACACTCGCTGAACTTGGAGAACTGCTGGATTGCACACACCGAAACACATTAACCATTGTCAAAAAAATGATCGGACTCCACTGGATCCATTGGATGTCCCAGCGTGGACGTGGACGAAGATCCACGCTTACCCTGCTCATCCCCGCTGAGAAAATTGCGGCAGAATATATGATGCAAGCCATGAACCGTCGTGAACTCCAGCAGGCAGCAGAGCACATTGGTGCATTCTCGAGCTCGGTCACGATGCAGCATCATCTAAACCAGTGGTTGCTCGGTTATTCCGGACATCATACCGAAGAAGGAATACATAATGAACGAATTGATACCCTACGACTGCCCATTAGACAACAGATTCATGCCCTTGATCCTATGTATATTAATCTGTTAGCTGAATCTTTCATTACCAGTCATGTATTTGATGGATTGGTTCAACGCAATGAAGCGGGAGAGATCAGACCTTGTTTGGCGCACACTTGGGATGTAAGTGAGGATCGCATGACTTGGATTTTTTATTTGCGTAAAGGCGTGAGCTTCCATGACGGTCAGTTTCTCACCGCTGAGGATGTGGTCTATACATTCGAGAGATTACAGTCTACGAAGCGGAGGAATTTATACAAGGATGTGAGCAAACACATCTTGTCGATTGAGGCATGGGACTCATTAACGGTATGCTTCCGGCTCACCAAACCACATGAGATGTTTATCGATTTTCTGTCAACCAGCCGGGCATCTATTGTATCCCCACGTCTACACCCCATGTCTGACTCATCCGATTCAGTAGTACAAGAGGAGCCTTATCCGGCATTAAAACCTGTGGGAACTGGTCCGTTCAAGGTTAGTGTGTGGGACGAGCATCTGTGTAGACTTGACGCACATCCTGCTTATTTTCAAGGTAGAGCTCAGTTAGATCGGGTAGAGATTTTGCAAATTCCATGGAGCGCACCTACGAATTGGAACAACCACACAGCAATGGAGTCACCCTTTTTCCATCTTGTCCATAACCCTTTATCCTCTACGGGAGCAGACTGGAGCCAGATTAGCGCTGGTGTGACCGTTCGCAAATTAATTACCTGTAATACGCAAAAAATCGGACCGCTCAGCGATCCGACGATAAGAGCTCACGTGCAAGCATGTGTTGCCAGCGAGGGTAATTTACTTTTCAAAGAAGGGACTTTCGCAACCTCTTCACATAATTCAGAGCACGTATCAACCAATCGGGAGCATGCTAATGACTCACTAGATAGAATTACGCCCATCAACCCAAAAACGCTCCAGATCGCAACCATCGCACAATATCGTGAAGATGCAGCCCGATTAGCGAAGGCTCTGGAGCGTCACGGATATACCTGTACGGTTCGCACCGGAACGATGGAACAATTCAAGGGCGATCTGCGGCTAGAATCGGATCTCATTCTGTTCTCTCTCATCCGTGATCGAGATGTGGAACTGCGCAGATACGATCTGTACATCACGCTATCTGAACATCTGGATGAACGAAGCAAGGAAACGGTGCAGAATATGCTGACCCGCGTGATTTCTTCCAGACACCCCACAGATCGAACATTAGGCTTAGATCAGATCGAACAATTTTTACAGGAGCATTCTCTCCTCATGCATTTAACTGAAAAACCGATAGAAACAGCCTATCTACCATCCGTTCGCGGTGTATCCTTCAATAGTCAGGGTTGGGTGAACCTACGTCATATCTGGTTTCCTACAAGTTTAGATGAAGTCACAGTAAAGTCATCACGGCGTTAACGGTTCAGAGCTACTCTATACGACTGAACACAGAGCATGAGCATCTATAGTAAATTGGTTTCAGCCTTGCGATTTAGCAAGTTTCTCATTTCGTATAGAAATGGTGTCTTTGCGACGGTATATGCCAAGAACCAACCCCAGCACTGCGTATTCAAAGGTCAAATGACTACCGTGACTAAGAAAAGGAAAGATCACACTTACGATAGGCACGTAGCCTGTGGTCATTACAACGGAATAGAACATCTGTATTCCAAATATCATGGTAATCGCCACTATCATCATGCGACCAAATTCATCTCGTATGCTAGGAATCATTGTAATCATGTGAGCGATAAACCAGACGATGCCTAGGACGAATACGACACCCGCTGACCAACCAAATACATCGATAAGCATGACTAGCGGATAATCAAGGTAACTAATTCCAAATGCAGTGAATGTAGACTCCAATCCGTTGCCCCACCATCCTGCTGACTGAACAATGTCAATAATCGAGCGATTGTAATATCCCATGCCATAAGGATCATCTTGGAGATCAAATACAATCCATATTTTCTCTAAGCGATGGTAGTTATCATTGGCTAACATTAAAATAGAAGTTGGGATTGCAGTAAAAATAACTGTCACGGTAGTGTAAAGCCATTTTTTCGTAAAATACGCAAATAATAGGATCATAACAACTACAAATAGTACCAATCTCACCCAATCAACTAGTTGGAAGAACAGCACTGCTGGGAGCAATACAAGCCCAATATAGGTTAGTAAAAATCTTATTTTAATTTCGGAACGCAACTTGTCCAACATAATTGCACCTATGGCAAGCGGTAATATCCATAAAGCAGCGCTACTCAGATCAAAAGCGAAACCGGGAACTTTAAAGAAACGGTTCTGGCCTTCCATCAATGGATAAATTGCACTCATTAACATCATTAAATTTAACAAGATGTAGATTGGCCAAGCAAGCTTTCTCCATTTCCGATAATCAAACCAGATAAAAACGCCTAAAACAAGTAAACATATGACGGTACGGACAATATGACTAACGTACAAGAACTGATAAGTCTCTTGTAGAACATTCGTCGTATAGATCCACACTGTTAATAAACTAATCAACGCCATAGTTAAAAGCCCTGTCAGTAACCCCCAGTGTATTCGTTGACGGTGCAGTCGATGCAGTCGTTTGCCTACTACCTCTGGATTACCCATCTGCTCAATCGCATATGCGGCTGCCTCGCTACGGCTGAACCCCTCTTGCTCTCTGTCGAGCATCATTTCCTCCATATGATTACCTAACTCATCACGCAAATCTTTATGTACTTCACGTGCTTTGACTTGACTGCATATCTCATCCAAGTAATGCTCTACATCACGATTAGACTCCTTCACGTTAGTCCCCCCTCTCCAAGAACTTGATCCACAGCACGGCGGAATAGACGCCACTCTTCTTTCTTATTCTTCAGTGCTTGAATCCCCTCATCCCGAATAGAGTAATATTTACGTTTTCTGCCCTCTACCTCCATCCAATACGACTCAACCCAACGTTCAATCTCCATCGCATGCAAAATAGGATATAATGTTCCCTCTTTCAGATTGAACACACCCTCCGACTGACGGTGAAGCTCCTTAATTAGCTCATACCCATATAGCGGCTTTTCCTGAAGTAATGTCAAAATCAACGTTTCAGTGCTTCCTTTAATCATTTGTTTATTGACCTGCAATACGTTCTACCTCCTTTCCAACCAGATTCACACCTCTTACATAAGCTCCAAATGATATACATCGGAAACCTATGCATAGATAATCTAGGTATTATACTACCTAATTCTTCCTTTATTGTCTATCCTTTTAACCCCATCTTTTATGATAAAATAATCTATGTGTCTGTGGTCGCAAGTCTGCATCAGCAGCAACACAGAGACACGATTAACAAACTAATCGCTAACTACTAATTACATATGTTATGGATTACAAGGAGGCTACCGTCTGTGAGCAAACTTATTTTCTTCCTAGGTGGGGCTGGGAGCGGCAAGACAACACTTGCCAAAACTTTGTCTCGTAAATATAAAGCCGCTTTCTTCGATATGGATATTCTGCTTCGGCCTGCCGCTGAAGCTATTATGACACTGCAAGGGCTTGACCCTTCCGATCGCGATTCACCTGAATACAAGCGGCTCTGCAGGGATCTCGGGTATCGTATTACGATGGATGCTGTGCTCGATAATGTGCAACTGGGGATCGATAGCATTGTAGTGGGTCCCTTCACCAAAGAAACCGATACACCTGATTGGATCGAACAGGAACTTGCCAAGATCGGTCGTTCTCTTCAGGATACTGATGTACGTGTAGCTTACATTTATTTGAAGGACGAAGCATTATACCGTGAACGAATTATGGCAAGGCAGTCTCCGTTAGATGAGTGGAAGCTTGCCAACTGGGATGCCTTTATAGCTTCCCTCGCTCGGAAACAAGTGGCCTGGCCACTTCCCGCTAAATCCGTGACGTATATTGATAACTCGGCGGATGATCCAGGGATTGCTTTTGCAAAACTCGAACAAGACATATACGAGTAACGCTCGTACCTTATGCGGATGATCTTACCTTGATTCTTCACTTCCTATAATTCTAATTCTTCTTTTTCACGCAGCAAAACAAAAAATAAAGGGATAGGTTCGCCGAGCTTAGATGCTCGTGTTGACCCTATCCTTTTTTTACATCGTGCAATTTTAACTATGACTTTGCGGAATCACGCAAAAGGATTGCGGAAGCACCTCAATATTTCACGCTTACTACGGAATCGATAATTCTGTCTAAGTGATAGATTACAAATGTAGGCTGAATATTATTGAGCTTAACCACATCTCAACTCAAAGGAGTATTTCATGAAATCTATTTTTGTAACTAACCAAGGTTCTAAATGCAATACCATGTGGAAACGAAAAGTCGTTCATTTGATGCTGGTTGTATCCATGAGCTTGACACCTTTGGCACATGTATCAGCAGAACACGGATCACTGAATGGCCCCTCCAATCCTCAAGAAACCGAAGCATTTATGGATGATTTTATGGAGAAACCTGAAGTACAGTCCGTACTAAAAGGTGCTGTCGTCACCGTAGTTCACAACAATCAGGTTGTTCTTAATAAAGGTTACGGATATTCCAATGTAGAAAAAAACACTCCTGTCGATGCCAACTCAACCCTGTTTCGAGTAGCTTCCATCTCCAAAACATTCACCGCAACCGCCATCATGCAATTAGTTGAAGGAGGTAAGGTAGATCTCAGTCGAGATATAAGCGCATATACAGATGATCTTAACATTACCAACAACACGAAGACTCCGTTGACACTGAAACATCTAATGACCCATACGAGCGGGTTTGATTACACCGATCCCATAACTTCGGTTAGCGAACCGAACGACTCTTATTCGCTTGAACAATTTGTAAAGGATAATAAACCGGCAATTGTTCGAAGTCCCGGAGAAGTGTTCCGTTACGACAATTACGCTTACACCCTTCAAGGATACATCGTTCAAAAACTGTCTGGTATTCCGTTTGAGACCTATGTACAGCAGCATATTTTCGATCCAATCGGAATGTCTAATAGTAGTTTCTCTCTTACTTCGGAAATGTTAAATAAACTCGCTATTCCTTATGATGCCGAAGGAAAAGAACTGCCTCAGTACCCTAATGTACCCAGTAGTTCACCTGAAGGCGGATTAATTACAACGGGACGAGACATGGCGCATTTCATGCTTGCTCAGCTTAACCAAGGTTCTTACCATGGGTCACAAATACTTAAACCATCTTCTGTACAGGCCATGCAATCCCTAAATGTATCCATACACCCTGATATACCAGGTACGGGTTATGGTTTCGAATCCACTTACTCACAGTATAATCACGGACATCAGGTTGTGAGTAAAGCAGGTGACCTTACTGGCTTCCATTCCAATATGTGGTTACTCCCCGACCAACACACTGGACTATTCATCGTATTCAACAGTGATGGTCCTGATCTTAGAGAAGCGCTCTTCCGGGCATTTATGGAACATTATTATCCCAATACCAAGAGCGATTATGCCGATTACAACGTACCTGAAGCTACACTCCGTTCCTACGAAGGGCTGTACCGTGATATCCGACTGCCAGCATGGTTATATGATATTTCAGCAATAGAGAACAAGTTACAAGTTACCGATGCTTATGGCATACACATACTAACACCTGTGAAGGACATGCTGTTCCGTGATGAGAACGGTACACTCGCAGGTTTTCAGAAAGATATTTCGGGCCATATTGCCTATTTCTACTATAACAAACCAGATAGCTGGTCTGAGAAACTACCTGAAGCCCAGAATTATCAAGACGTTCCCACAGACCATCCATATGCTCCATATATCTATCGTTTGGCACAGATTGGTCTATACTCACAAGATCATGCTCTCTTTGAACCTGAGAAACCCGTAAACCGAGGAGAATTTGTCGCACAGATTGTAGGAATAACAGGAATAACGCTATCCACTCAAGCTCCAAAACTACAAGATACAGCAACAAGCCCTTATGCCACCTATATTCAAACGGCTCTTGAACTTGGAATTGTGCAAGGAGATCCACATGGTTTGTTCCGTCCCAATCAACCCATAACCCGACAGGAAGCCGCACTAATGATCTGGAGGACAGCATCTCTCCTACTTGAAGCCCCATCCCAGCAGGCTAACCTTATGGGTTCACATGATGCATGGGCAACGGAGGGCATTCAATTCGTTGTCGCTCTTGGTCTGTATGGGCCCGAAGTAAAGGTATCGAGCAGCGGTGCTGTCGATTACAAAGCAAAACAGCCCATGTTGAAACAGGAATCCTCGGTTTTGATGTACAAAATGCTAGGGACTCTGCTACATTAAAGAGCGTGATCAATCGCAAGCCTTGCCATTGCAGCACGGCTTGCTTTTTTCATATATTCTATGAATAACCTATCTACATTATAAGAACGGATGATTTCTCTCAATGAGCCCAACCTCTTCATTACATAGATTCATAAGGCATAAAGTGAGCGTGTTATGGTTTGTAACAATATTGTGTTTTGTGCTGACAGCCACTTATCTCCATACCTCTTCTTATCTTCATCCGTATATAGGACTTTCTCTGAAACTCTCTCACACCAATCAATGGGTGGTACACGAGGTAGACCCGGAAGGTGTAGCTTCTTCATCAGGGATCAGATCAGGTGAGATAGTTGTCTCTATTGAACCACAAGGAATAACTAAATTGCTGAATCAGGATGACATCTATACTGTTAGTGATGCCTCTGCGATCCATGTAGAGAATCCTCTCGGTCAGACAGTTCATTATTCCATGAAGCCCGGCTTTAGAGAACTGTTCAAGATTCTGTTCTCATCTACCATGGAGCTGCTGCTTTTGTTTACTGGAAGTTATGCATTGTTTAGCCAGCCTGGTTCACGAGTGATGCGTCTCTTCTATCTTCTGAACCTGTCTATGGCGATATGTATACTCACCATCTATACCTCTCAGCTGTCCTTATCTAATTATATCTTGGCTTTTTGTGCAGCGTGGTTGCCTTATTGGCTGATCGCTTTTTATTTATCATTTGCATTCCGCACCCAACAACATCGCTTTCGGTTACTGTTGTTCATTAGCAAATGCGTTGCCATTACGTACAGCGCTGGCTTAGTTTTCCTATATATTAAACGTTGGTTAATGTCCGAAATTCAGCTGAATCACGGGATGACTATTGTTAAGACATCAATTGCACAGTCTGGCCCTACAAACCTACTTAATTTCATTTTTTGTATGACGCTAATTATTGTGTTCGGGATTACATGGTTTAATCGCAAAAACTATAGTCGCAAGGAGCAGAATCAGCTGTTGCTTATGTCGACAGGTATAATCGTTAGTCTGATCCCCTTCATCTTTGGTTTTGCTGTTCCGACCCTGCTGCAAGGTGATCCGCTGTTACCTGTTGAATATACATTAATCGGGTTCATTCCTTTATCATGGATGTTCACATACGTACTTGTACAGAGAAGTATGCTTGACTTCAAGCTGGTGATGCCACGTCTAATCATCCATGTGATGTATGCTTTAAGCGTATTTGCATTACTCGTGATTGCTTCAAAGCTAGATAAATTAATTCAAATTGGCATGCTCTTTGTCTTATTTCTCCTAATCACTTGGGTTTACCAGTATAGCCAAACCTACTCCCGTAGGAAGAATAAACTCAATAAAGAATGGCTCGAACGTCAACAACTACGGTTAACCGTTCGTATGGCCGAGCAGCAGAGCATGCGAGATATGTTTCGCCTATTTGCCGAGATGTTTCACAAAATGTTGGATATTGAAGGTGTAGCTATTATTTGGGCAGATGATCATAATAGATTCTCTCAAGAAGGTACAGGTACATACGCTACCATTGGAGATATAAACAACGACACGTTGAATGTTGAGGGTTTACTACAACAATATGGATTTGCCCAGGTTTGGGAATTGTCAGGGGAACCAGGAGCAGAGATAGCTGGATATTTGGGGATTGGTCACAAAAGAAATCATACTCTTTTTTCGGCAGAAGAACAGGATATCATTGATCAAGGTAGACTCGAAGCAATTCGAATGCTCGTGAACAGCAGGCTTCTCTCCGATCTGCAGAAGCGTTATGAACATCGTGTGAGTCAAACCGCGCGCCATGAACAACAGATACGTCGTCATCGTGAGTTTAATGATATTTTAATGGAAGCCCAGCAGGCTGAACGAATAAAGACCTCATATTTTCTACATGACCAACTACTTCAAAACCTAATATTTCTGTCACGTGATTTGGAAGAATTCCATGATACAGGTGAGACAAATACGGAACAGACCGCCGTTTGGCTAGATTGCCTATATACTTCTCAGAAGGATATTCGACAGTTATGTGATGATCTGTATCCTCATATCATAGATCGTAGTGAGCTTCAGGAATCTCTGCAATGGCTCGTTCGCACACTTCAAGTGAAGAGTGACATCATGTTGGAACTGAGCTGTGACACTCTTTCTGCTGAAGTGGAGCAGGAACCTCTGAAATCCACTGTATTTCGAACCATACGTGAACTCATTATTAATGTGATGAAGCATTCCCAGGCTTCGCGCTGCTCCATTCAAGTGTACATTAGAGATAATGATTTAATATGCCAAGTCAAGGATGATGGCTTAGGTTTCGATGTTCATTCCACATTTGATTTTTCAAAAGCTACATCAGGACACTTTGGTTTAATTTCCATACACAGCAATATCCAGCATCTCTCTGGAGAAATCACTATACATTCTTCCCCTGGTAAAGGAACTTCGATACACATTTGTTTGCCTTTACGAGCAAAGGAGCTACACAACAATGAGTGAACCTATAACTGTCGTATTACTTGATGATCACCCTCTTGTCATGGAAGGTCTCAATAATCGTCTAAATCGAGAACCCGGCATACATGTGCTAAAGACATTTAATGATCCTGTGCTTTTCTTATCTGAAATAGAGAAGTTGGAACCGGACGTCGTTGTGATGGACATTCGCATGCCTCAACTTGACGGATTTGAAGTAACAAAAAGGTTGAAGGAGCAGTACGGCTTATCCGTCAAAATCATACTACTCTCAGGATACAACTACCACGAATTTCAATTAAAGGCTTATGATCTAGGCGTTCATTCCTATCTATCAAAGCAAGCAACATATGGACAAATTATAAATGCCATCCACCAGAGCATGTTGGGTCATGTGCTTGTACCTGAGAAAATGCTTTCTGCTAATTTGGAAGAATCCCTTACACCAACAGAGCGTGAAGTTCTTAATCGCATTGCAATGGAGATGACTAACAAGGAAATTGCACAAGATTTGAATATCAGCCCGCGTACAGTGGAGTATCATATCACTTCCATTACGCAAAAGTTTGGAGTCAAATCAAGAATAGGAGCGGTAGTGAAAGGCTATCAGGCCGGAATTCTCGGAGATATCATTCTCCCACCCAAAAATTAAGCACAGCGATTGTAACTGTAACATCAATAGAGCGGCAGAACCTCCAAGAGTCCAACAAAAGGAAGGTTTTGACCGCTCTATTTATTTTGGATACTCATATGCTTTATTAGAATGTTCTTATTCAGAGAATCGCGCTGCTTGGCGCTGTGCAATACGATTTGTGATTAACTCATGACTTGCGTCAATATCTTCCGGTGTGCAAGCAGATTTAAGCTCATATACTTTTACCGGGGAATGTTCAATGATATCCAGAAATGAATCAAAGAATGTCATATCGTTACTATGTACATATGGACACCAGTGATCCGACAAACCAACCGTTTCATGGATATGCACACCAACGACGTTATCGATCAATGCATTAGCTTCACGTACATTATCATACAGTCCCATGCGATCCATCATCATGCCATGACCAATATCGTACCAGAGTCCGAGGGGTGCACCCTTCAGATTATCGATCAGGATTGCTGCCTCCTGTAAGGTCGGCATCTGATAACAGCGTGATCTCGTCTCGATTCCAAAATTCACTCCATATCCACGCTGCTCAGAAATTTCGCATACCTCTTCCAGACTTTGTTGAATTCGTTTCAAATAGTGCGCACTACCCGCTTCCCGCTTTTCCAGCATTTCCTGCCATAAAGCTTGATATGCCGGAGAGTCTTTCCCCTGGTCATGATAGATTTTTTTGAGTTCTTCATCCACATTATATTCAAATGGAACTTCCCCTGGATGAACCACGACAGCCTGTGCGCCATAACGGTGTGCATACTCAGCTGAACGGAGCAATAATTCAATAGCTCGTTTCCGGCGAGGCTCATCATCGAAACCGAGCAGTACAGAATCCGTACCGTAATCCGGGTCAACCACATGAGGAAACGTATTGTGTACACTGGAGATGCCAATCTCTCCCCGCTCAATCATAGGTTCAATCGTCCGCAGCAGTTCAGCCGTAACATTATAGTTTAATTCCACTCGTCTAAATCCTAACGACTTAATCTCCTGAATCATGCTTGATCCTGTCGTCTGACGTTTAATATTCCAGCACGTCGAGAAGGAATATTCCTGTTTGTCGGTATACATGTCATGTCCTCCATATCGATGTGATTCGGTCATTTGTGCGACTGCGCTACATTCATCTTTCATCTGTACATGTTCAATTAGGTAACGTTTAATTGAACGTTGATCACGTTACAATACTTCGTTATTGAAAGTTCAACTTAAATCGCATCATATTGGAACTTACTCCGGGTACATATCGATAGATGATCTCGGTATATTCAGGATAGTTAAGTACCGTTGGAGCAGGCGCTTCAGCCGTCACTGCACATAGCAACCCCGGTAAGCTCCACTGATGATCTTGAATGTTATCCTTTTCTATGAATGGGCCCCTGATCTCAAAATAAACTTCAATCTCATCCGTTGTCTCTAAACGAACCTCGATCATTAATGAATCTTCCGTCAGATCAGCTTCAAATGTGATCCCCCGGAGATGTGTATTCCAGCCTTCTCCCACCTCCCGGCGCGTCAATCGCAGATCATATCGGTCACCCTGATCCGATTGCCAATGGATCGTAGCGGGAAACATCTGTCCATTGGTATTGCGGCTGCCTGACATCGCCCCCATCATTCGCTTCTCACCGATCCACGCTGTAGCGGTACATAGATTACGATTCGACGTAGGTTCGTTGCGTTCACATAATTCAATGAACTGCTTCTGTACGAGTCGGTTTCCTTGATGTTCCTTCAGATAAGGGATCACCTCTAATGGCGCTTCTCCCCCTATTAATGCAATTAAAGGCCCATGCTCCACTTCACAATTAACATCAGCCAAGTGTACATACACTTCACCTAATAGGAGATAGATGAACATGCCCACCGAACTGTGTGCTGTCATCTCCATATCATAAGCCCGGGCGAAGGGACCGGACAGATTTTCCAAATTAGCATTGTAGAACAGCGCAATATTGTTCCAAAGCCCCGCTTCGACCATACGACCAATTTCAATAAACTGTGCAGTACTTCCATATGTTCTCCACATCCCGAGTACCGTGAGATCCACCCCGTAATAGGTGGTCGAATTGAATTCAGCAAAGCTGTCATAGACCATGAATTCTTTCAGCATACGCTCAGCCTGCTCAGCCGAATGGGCGATCCAATCTTGATGCTTGAACCGATGTCCGTAGAAATGCGTGATAAAAATATGCATCAGTTCAATATTCGTATTCATCGGAATGACGTCCGACTTAAAGCGATCCACTGAAGCCGCGACAGCCAGCTTCATCGCATACTCCATCTGCTCAACTAACTGCTGCGGTAATCGGTGAGAGAATTCAGCGAGAATCACTGCAAAAGCACAGGCAATAAATTCACGCCAATTGGGATCATAACTTGTCCACACTGGAGGCAAAACCTGATCCATCGCGGATTGGAACAGTTTCTTCACTTGTTTTCGCTCTGCAGATTCATTCAGTATGGATTCTTCGTTCCATAATGCATCAATAAACTTGGCTGACACCTTTTCGAACGTACGCTCCAAAAAATAGGCAGTTCCTGGCGCAAACTCTTTCCAATTGTAGTTACCTCTTGGTGGATCACTCACATCTGGACGAGTACGAAATGTCCCATGATATATTTCATCTGGAGCTTCATATTGCATGGCAAGCACCTTTTGAATCACTTGCTCCGCACGATGCACATCCCCTTCACCGTTACGAAGAAGGAGCCCGAGTGCATAGTGGGCACTCCCCCGCGTGTCCAGCTCTTCCGTATTTTCGTACCCTTGAATGAGTTTGGCTTCGTCAACATAATGACCATCCATATAAATCATCGATTGATTCACAAGATGTTGCTGCGCTTTGGTCATATGCTCTAACACTTGTTCTGTCATCTTCAATGCGCATCCCCCTCAAAATTCAGCCTTTTACAGCACCTACCATAACTCCACTAATAAAATACCGTTGCAACCAAGGGTACACGAGCAAAATCGGTAATGTAGAGAAGATGACGCTAGCTGCTTTCAGACTTTCCGGAAGAACTTTAACAGAACCTATGCCTTCGTTCTGCATCAATTCAGTAATTTGGTTTTGCTGGATCATCTGATACATTTTTAATTGCAATGGAAACAGATCAGGTTTGGTAATATACATTAGCGCATCTTGGAAACCGTTCCAGCGTCCAACAGCATAGAATAGACTTAGGGTTGCCATGACCGGCAAGGACAAAGGCAAAATAATGCGTAACAGCGTTCCAAAATGTGTACTTCCATCGATCTGGGCAGCCTCCTCCAAACTTTCCGGAATGCCTTTGAAGAACGTAATCAAGATGATCATATAAAATGGACTAATCAGACCCGGAAGAACAAGTCCCCATGTGCTATCCAGTAAGTGAAGGTTTTTGATCAGAATGTACTCTGGAATAATCCCACCACTAAAAAACATCGTAACGACGATAACAAGCATGAACCATTTCCGTCCTTTGAGACTGCTCTTAGCAAGCGGGTATGCCGCTGCAATCGTCATCACCATACTGAGCACTGTGGTTAATACCGTTAACCATACCGTGTATAGAAGTGAACGAATCATCGACGTATCGGCAAACACTTTGGCGTAAGCTTCAAATGATAACTCTTTTGGAAAAAATGAAACCTCCCCTGAACCGATCGCCCGGTTCGAACTAAGTGAGATAGCAATAATGTGAATGAATGGCGCAAGACACAGTACCATCGCAATGATAATAAGAATAACGTTCACCGTGTTAAAAATCCGATTGGCTGTGTTCTCAGACATGCCTGCCACCCCTTACTCTTCAGCTATAAGTAAATGAACTATAAAAACCAATTAGATATTTCAACTGTTCCACCAATTACATAATGCTCTCATCCGTTAGTTTCTTGGATGCATAGTTAGCTCCTAAGATGAACACAAGTCCTACAATGGCTTGGAACAAACCTACCGCAGTCGCAAGAGTGACCTGACCGGACTGGAGTCCAATACGGTATACAAACGTGCTGAGCACATCCGAATATTCCCGTACAGCAACGTTACCAATAATGAAGGGACGATCAAAACCGATAGAGATCATGTTACCGACATTGATAATGAGCAAGGTAACAATTGTTGTTTTGATGCCTGGAAGTGAGATATGCCAGATTCGGCGCAGACGACTTGCACCATCTACTTCCGCTGCTTCAAACAGTTCCCTATTAATTCCCGTTAAGGATGCTAGATAGAGAATGGTTCCCCAGCCTGCGCTTTGCCATACCCCAACCGCCAGGTACGTGAAGAGCCAGTAGTTTTTGTCACTCAGGAACGGCAGCGGATCCAAGCCGAAGCTTATCAGTACATTGTTAATGAACCCGGATTGTGTGCCGAATACCTGAAGTACGATCCCTCCGATAATAACCCATGAGATAAAGTGTGGGATGTACAGCAACGTTTGAGCCATCTTTTTGAACCAAGCCTTCTTCAGTTCGAAGAGTAGAATCGCCAATATTAAAGGTGCCGGGAATGACACAATAAGATCTAGAAAGTTCAGCATAATGGTGTTGCGGAGAGCATCGAAGAAATCCTGATTTTGGAACACTTCTCGAAATGCTTCTAGTCCAATCCATTCACTACCAGCAATACCCTGAAAGAAGTTAAAGTCTTTAAAAGCGATCTGCACTCCATACATTGGCCCGTATTTAAAAATAATGAAGTAAATCATGGGCAGCAGGAGCAAAGCATACAATTGCCAGTTTCTACGGAGATACGTACCATTCTTCATCCACTCTTCCCCCCATATCAGACATGTTCCGGAAAGTCAGTGTCTTGTGGGATCACTGCTCTCCAGATTCGTGTCTCTGTCATACTTCATCAATATATATCTCAGTCGTAATACGTTCGAATTATTTCATCTCGTTGTAGGCCGCTGTACGCTCGTCCAGAATAGCCTGACCACCACTTGCCATATAATCCTTCATCATATTCTCATACGTCGCTTCAAAATCGGCCGGTTTAGCAATGGTTGTTTTTACGATAAACTCCTGGAACTTATCTCTTAGTCCATTACCATACTTCGCTTCAGCTTCAATAGGTTTAGGGAAACGCACAGGCTGGATCGTATCGGTGTTCGAGATCGCTACTGATTTACGCATATCATCGCGATACTTCGATTCCACCTGAACAACATAAGCTTCTTCATTTTTCTTATCGTCTCCAACGTACTTCCCGTTAACGATAATGGCGATGTCACCTGCATTGTAGATCCGACCGGAGATCTCTGGTGAAGCGTCGTCTTTAATCAACGGCACACCGTCAACAAGTTCATAGTTTTCATTTTCAACACCGAATTGCAGATCGAACAGATTGTTGCCCGAAGCCATCCAATCCAGATACTTCATTGCATTTTCCCCGTTCTGACTTGATTTTGGAATCATGACATACATTGCATTGGGTGCGTATGCCGGTTTAGCAAACTTACCTTCTGAGTTTTGGAATGCATCGATTGGGGTCATGACAGCATCAGACTGATTGGTTTGCAGGTTTTTGTAAGTGCCAGAGATATAGATTTCCCCTGCATCTTCAGAGTAAAAACCAACCTTACCGTTCGATACATCTTCCCATAGCTTCTTCTTGTCTTTGTCGAGCCCAAAGTCTTTGCTCATTAATCCTTCGTTATAGAGTGTATTCATATATTGAAGACCTTCTTTGAAACCAGGTAACAGTGTTGGATAATCATTAGAACCGAGTTGTTGGGTTAATGTATACCGCTGTTCTTCGGTCAATGGTTCAATGAAAGACCAGAGTAACGGCTCATACTGTGCAGAGGCAATGGACATCCCGAATGGAATCAGACTTGCCCCCATATTGCCTGGATCTTTTTCTTTGAATGCCTTCAATGTAGCGTGCAATTCTTCCGCCGTTTGCGGAGCAGGCAAGCCTAACTTATCTAACCAGTCCTGACGGACATAGGATGCGTATTTACCCAACACTAGACGTTTGCCTGGAACGGCGAACTGCTGACCATCATATTGACCATAAGCCAGCGTTTCATCTCCAAGTAACTTCTTCAGATTCGTACCATGCTGATCAATCAGTTCGGTAAGCTCTGTTAGCCCGCCTTGTTGAGCGTAACGATTGAACGTGCCCGAATCGTACGTGAATACAATATCAGGAACTTCTGAGCCACTCGCCATCAGAACATTAAGCTTCTGTACTTCTTCAGAGCGTGGAACCGGAACGAATTGAACATCAATATTATTCGGTGTGCCGAACTTCTCTTGAATGAATCGGGTTAGATAACTATCTGAGATGGTGTAACCTGCAGGTGTATTACCCCGGTCAAATATTTCTACTTTTAACGTTGTTTTATCCCCCGCGCCTGTTCCTCCTGTTGACGAAACAGATTCACTTCCTGACGAACACGCAGATAATAATAGAGAGAATGCGGTGACCACTGCAAGAACCGAACTTGATTTTCTTCCCCAACGTTTTTGTAATAACTTCATCTGACCTTTCCCCTTTCGCACACACTCTGATTAGATTCACAGCAATGACATGCCAACTCGGATGTCCACTCCCCGTTTGTTGCACCTGTGAATGTCACTAATTATTACATCGAAACTATGAAAAGCACAATAAACTATTTTCAAATGTAAGCAAACGCTTCCAAATGATGCGTTTATAGCGAAAATAAACTGAAATCCTGCAATTATACAATTTTCTTGAGTTATATGTAACTTATATGTTCAAAGAATAAACTCATGATGTTATTAATATGTAAGTTTTAACGAATTATAGTCATTATCTTTTCCTATTCGGTTTAGTCTAAATGGATTTATCTCCATACAAAAAGACCACCATTAACCGTGGTCTCCATTGCCCAAGATGTACATTGTAAGTACATCTTGGTTTATTTTAAGTTTAATCTCATATCTGTCCTCGTTAACGTATCAGCAACATAGCCTGGAAAGACCTTAGCTTTCATGTTTACCATGTTGCTTGCGGTAATCGCCAGGAGTAAACCCTGTAATCCGTTTGAAAACTCTCCCGAACGAAATGGCGTTTGCATATCCCACCTGCGGAGCAATATCTTGAACGGTTGTATCGGACGAGGTCAGCAGTCGGCATGCCTTTTCAACTCGCAACTTCATTAGAAAATCAACAAATTTCATATCAAATTCTTCTTTGAACAGATAACTTGCATACTTGCCAGAGATTTGAAAACGATCACTAAGATGTTTAAGAGACAGATCAGGATCATCAAAATGTTCTTCAATATAGGTTCGCAGCTCATTAATCATCGCTCTATGGCTCTTCGTCTCATGAACAGATACATAGTTCCGATAGAGCTCTTTCAGCCAGCCTAATAAAATCTCTCGGATATGAACTAACGTATCTGCCTGCTGAATCTCGCTGCGCAGCGTGTCTAGAACTTCCTCATTAAACTGGCCCTGTAATCGTTCAGACCAATCACCAAATTCACGCGATAACATCTGTATTAGAGCCTGAAGCATCATTCGAATCTCATTATCCTTGATCTGCTCCTCACTAAAGGCAATAAACATTTCGTCCAATTTTACACGCCAGCCATCACCGGTTAACCTAAATTCTCGAACAATGTCAGCCAACATTTGCAAATACTTGTAGGATTGCAGTTCCGCACGATCTGGCAATTGCTCACTTAAGACGATGGCATCTTTCCCCAATGTCAGTCGATGCTGTAAGCCTGCGTCCGCACTCGTATACGATTGCGTAATCTGCTCCCATCCCGTAACAGTGCGTCCAATCCCAAACGTGAATCGAATGCGGAAATGTTCCGCGATCCACATATGTAGCTGTTTCGCCAGCTCCATTAGCATTTCGCGGTCTAACCCTTCCTTTTCATCCGAGGTGATGACCACAACAAGTCTACGATTGCCAAACCATTCGGCCCATGCACCTAAATTGGGCTCGTTGTGTACAAGCTCCTCCACGACATTCATGATTGCGAGTTTCAATATACTCTGATTCGATGACAGATCCTCACTATTCATCTCAGCAATCAATACAGCAACGCTTGCAGGTTCCATGAAACGTTCATCAAGTGGCCTCAGGTGACGCAGTCTTTGGCGAAATGAATCCATTCGTTCGCCTTCCATCAGATCGACGAGTAGCTGTCTACGGTGAATAAGGAGGTTTTCATGGTGCTGCTTCTCATAATCTACCGTCTGCGCGATAAGATGTTCCAACGCCCGATCAATGAGAGCCAATTCATCCTTAACCGAAGGTGTCGCTTCATCTTCTTCTGCGCGTGGTTGCAACGCCTGAATTCGGTTCATCATCAACTGAATGGGTCTATAATTCCGGCGAGTAATATAGATAATCCCAGCGATAGCGCCAACGATCGTAAGCACTCCGATGCCAATCCATACATAAGAGATTAAGGATACCCAAGCATACAATTGCCCGGATTGAATCCCACTCTCAAAGACTATGCCAAGATTGTCAGCAGACACCCGATTCAGAACTTCACCGACAGAGCCATCTGTTGCATGTGTCTTATAGATGATACGCTCACTGGGATCTTTTATCTGAATAAAAGATAATTGTTCATTCGTCATGGCTTCAATCTGACGCTGCACGGCATACATTTTCACTGAAATAACGAGTAAACCCTCACCACCCCACGGCAGAGGTAACCACTTATTCATGCTAATGACTTGGGTTGGCGTATCAAATGAACGTTCTTTATAATCTCGGGGCAGATTCCAATTCAGATTTTGGCGACTGTTCAACGATTGTTCGATATATGCACGATCTTCGAAGTCCTCCACACGAACCAAACCTCTTGAGGTCAAAATTTGAGAATCAGACGTGCGATACAGGTAAATGGATTGGATCATATCTTGCTGATCCGTCATTTGGGCTAATCCACTTGCAGCATCGTAAATAAATTGTGTTGATTGTTGCCTTTGACCCGCTTCTAGAAAGCGACTATAAAGTTTATTCGAGCCGATGTCTTCCAGTAAACGAAGTTCGATATCCCCCAGTTGGCGTTCCAATGTATCCACAATATAACGAGTTGAGATCAGATCAGCTTTTTTCGTTTCGTTGCGCGAGAGTTCATTAACAATCAGGAAGGAGAGAAAAATCAAGACGGAGATTGTCAGCAAAAAAATAGGAAAATATGAATATAACAGTTTTGAATACCAATTCCGTTTCAAATGTATTTTCAAAAGCATCCTCTCCTTCCACTTCATGCTGTAATTACAAAATTAGAACATGCTTCTGACCGCTGGTTTGGCTCCATTGTTGAGCTCTCTTCCTCTAAATTAGTTCAACGATTGTTGAGTCTTGGCCTGTCTGCTAACGAAAAACAAAATAAATGCTCCCAACGCAGCGCTGATTGTACAAGCCAAATACATAAGTGAAGGCCCACCTGAATCTAATAAATAACCATTTAACATGTTGCCTACAATGCCACCAAGTCCTGCGAATACCATATTAAATAGGCTTTGACCTGTCGCTTGCATTTCCCGTCCTGTAACGGAAGCTACATATTCAACGGCTGCGATATAAAAGAACCCAAAGGATAGCCCATGTAATACTTGAATCCCGATCATTACTTCGGGTGTTGGCCAGAGCCATTGTATCCCCCAACGAAGCATATACGCGCCTGCAGCCAATAACATGGTTCGTTCATGTCCCCATTTTCGAAGAATAAATGCAGCAGCAAGCATGGATGGCACATTCGTTATAGAGGCTAGGAGCAGTGCTGTGCCTGTCATAGCAACAGATCCACCTGCCATTTGAAATGATATGACAAAAAAGGAGTTAAACGCCGTTAGCGTTTGATTCACTAGGAAACAGCCGATTAAAAATAGAAGGAATGTTCGGTTACGCAACAATCTTGCTAATCCTACGGAGAAGGTCACCGAGGAAGAAGAAATACTGGTTTGCCGGGGAAGTGTGCTGGCCAGAATGGCGCTTAGCACATTAAATACTAGAAAGGGCAGCCATAACATATGAATGGAGAATTGGGAGAGATATATCCCGGCTGCAAATCCTCCAAGCCCTGTTCCTAAACTTCCAAACAATCGAATCATACCATAGGAAGTATTGGCTGCCTTAGCTGCGGTAACTGCATAAGAGTCAGCAACAGGGATCTGAGTTACTTGAAATATAGTGCATAAAGTATAAATCAATATTAATATAATGTACACTTCAATATTATAGAAATACGCTAACAACGCAGGAACTAGCAAACTTATTACTAACACAAAGCGAGTTTTTTTAAACTTATCTACCATAATCCCCCATATCGGTTGAAGGATTATGGATATAAGTGTGCCAAACGCCATAATAAATCCGGTCTCTTTACTAGAGAAGCCTTGTGCCACCAAAATCGGATTAATATAGGGATTGAATATCCCTCCAGCAAGTCCCATAAACAAATATAGACCCTGCAGTTTCATTAATACATGCCTTGCTTCGTTGGAATCGGCTTTTTCTATCTCTGTGTATGCCTTCATATGTCTTCTCATCCGGATCTCCATCCTTTAATCCTGTAATGGCATCTCTTTCTATATAAGTTGTATATAAGTTCAACCTAAGAACGCTTATCTGACCACTCCAATAATAGAATAACATTCCGTTTGCTGTTCAAATGGGGTCACATCTTACCGTTTGGCAATCTCAAGCGGATCGCCGCCAATGCGCCGATGGCCCCTGCCGTATTGCCAAGTTCAGCGACAACGACTTTTGTAGCCAATGTGGTATATCGACTTAGACGGTTGCGTACCTCATTTAAGTAATACTCAGGATTAGAAGCTGCTACACCGCCTCCAACGACAATAATGGATGGATTGAGTAGTGCGACAATATTAGCCAGCCCTCTCGCCATATATTGTAATGGCACCTCCAGAATCTCAAGAGCGGCAACATCGCCAGCTTCAGCAGCTTTGAACACATGCCGAGCCTCAATCTGGCTTATGTCTCCATCGGCAAGGCTATGAAGTAACGAGTGTGTATTGCCAGCTCCATCTGTAAAATAACGTCGTGCCTGTTGCGTAATGCCTGTACCTGATGTATTTAGCTCGAACGCACCAAATGTATCTGAAGATGCCTTGTACTGACTATTAATTCCTTCGTCTCCAACAATAAAATGTCCAATTTCTCCTGCAGCTCCGTCTTGTCCACTATATAATTGTCCGTTAAGAATAAGCGCCGAACCGATCCCTGTCCCCACCGTCACCATCACACAGTGTCGATGACCCTGTGCTGCACCACGATCGAATTCTCCCATGGCTGCCATATTTACATCGTTATCGAGATAGATATCTCCATTAAAATATGCTGCAATCACAGGTCTGATATCTTCCTCTGCCCACTGGAACACTGGCGCATTGCGAAGAATTCCTTCATCATTGAGGATAACGCCTGGAAAGCCCATCCCTATTCCATTTACCAGAGCTATTTCAATTCCACTATCCCTACAAAATTCGGCGACTTCATCAAATAACCACTTAAAGAATGCATCCGGTTGCTCTGCCGCAGAGGTTGGAATCTTCCGCTCCCGTACTTCACTGCCTGGTTTTTCCGATGACAATAACATCAATGTTTTGGTACCACCAATATCAATTCCCATGACCCAACGATCTAAAGCATCAGCTTGACCATGAGAACGTACTGGCTCTGTTGCGCGAAGAGGTTTTTGAGGTCTAGTCCCTTGAGTATTACTGTTAAAATTATTCATTCTCTGTCCCTACCTCTCGTCCTTATTGTCAGTCCATCATTCGTCTGTCTCTTGTTGGAGCTTTAGCATGGTTTGCTGTAGAGCAATATGCACCGCGCCAGTCACAACTGTCCGTTCACCAAGCTTGGAGCAGATTAATTCAGGTTGAACAGGGAATTGTTCGTTCATTATCTCTTGCAGGTAAGGCAATAACACGTCTCCGTTACCTCCGATCCCTCCACCAAGTACAATTAAATGTGGCGCCAGAAGCACGCTGATATTTCGCAATGTTAATGCCAGCATCTGACAGTACTTTTTGATAACCTCCACAGCATAACTGTTCCCCAGACGAGCCGCCTCAAACAACTTCTCAGGAGTTAGTTGACTACGTAGCTCTATGATCCTTGGGTCGTTATGCTGAAGCTGAGCTTCATCCAGTAGATTGGTGGCCATATCTGTCAAACCACCAGCAGACAGAACGTCCTCTAATCTTCGCCCCTCCTGCATCATCTCTGCTACTTCTCCAGTTAGCCCTCTCATGCCACGCAATAATTGACCATTCACCATAATACCCGCACCAGTGCCCACTCCAAGAGAAATAAATACAAACAGTTCTGAATCGGATGCTGCACCATCCCTGTATTCCCCTAACGCAGCCAGATTGACGTCATTATCCAAGATCACTTCACAGGGAAAAGCGGCGGATAGGGAATCCAGGGACAACGCTTGTTCTAGCCCAGCTAGAGGGTCTACAATCCGACTGATCTCTCCGGAGCCAGGCAGAACAACACCAGGAATACCAAACCCTATACACTGAACCTCGTTCCAATTCAGATGATTATGCTGCAATAGTTCATCCAGGTGCTTCTGAACCGTCTGGAGTAATTGTTCCCCTTGCCCAGGCTCCGACTGCTGAATAGACATCGGATAGGTTTGGTAATCTAAGATTTCTCCATTCAGGTTAGATAGAGCTATGCGAATTCGGGTAGCTCCGATATCAACCCCGCAGATGTAATAGGCTAGTTCATTGAAACGAATGAGCGTGGCTTTGCGTCCTTGTGCATTTTCCGCTCTTCCTGTTTCCAACACGAGATTTCGTGCAATTAAATGTTCTACTGCCGACGATACCGTAGGTTTGCTCAGTCCGGTCTGCCGGCTGATATCCGCTCTAGACAACATCCCATGAGCAATCAGGGCATCAAGAATTAGATTCTCGTTCAGATTGCGTATGTATTGCGGTGTACCAGCCACCTGAATCACCTCCTTATAATAGTTAGTTAAGTTTATTAACTAATTGTATTCAATATAGCATCGAGATTGGGGTGTGTACAGCGTTTTGTCTGTAAATTCGTCTGTGACTTTATATACAATCTAATCTATCTCACCATAGAAAAAGCTGCAGTGTGTAGACACCACAGCTCTCACATATTTCATTTTAATTCCCATTATGATTTGGACAGTTCAATAAATCCTTCTCCAAATACGTCACGTACATCATGAATCGTAATAAAAGCAATTTCGTCCTCTGCACGTACAATTTTCTTCAACATGGATACCTCTTGTTTACTAATAACTATATAGAGGATTTCTTTTGGGTTTTTCGTATAATAACCGTGCCCGGACAAAACAGTAACCCCGCGATCCATCTTCTCAATAACTTGCTTGGCAATCGCATCCTGTTTGGTCGAAATTATCGTGACTGCTTTTTTTGGATTCAAACCTTCAATAATAAACTCCATCGTTTTGGTACCTACAAAGAGCATCACGATCGTGCACATCAATCCTTGTGGTCCTATAATGAAGAAAGACGAGAACGCTACAATCAGATCGAAGAACAATAACCCATAACTGATATTCCAGTCCAAGTACTTATTTGCCAGACGAGCTAGTATTACAGTCCCTGCTGTAGTTCCTCCTACTCTTACAATCAATCCAATCCCTAGACCGGCAAATAATCCACCAAAAATCGTATTAATCCAGAGTTCATGCGAATCAATCGTCCAGCTCTCTGTTAAATGTAGAAATAACGAGTTAAATACGACGGCAACAATCGTATAAATCGTCGTTGTTCTATCCAGAAATTTATAACCTACAATCAATAATATCCCATTGAGCAGCAAGTTCATTAATCCAGGCGACCACTCAAAGAGATAATACAAAATAATCGTAATCCCTGTTACGCCGCCCTCAGCCAGATCATTCGGGATGACAAACAGATTAACAGCCAGCGCAAATAGAAATGCACCCGCCATAATAAATAAAATATCCGTTATTCTTTTCTTCATCATGCATTCCATCCAATCCATCAAAAATTCAACCTATACTTCATAACTCATAAGTTGTCATGTTTTACTCCAAAATAGATTCTACCATGTCATCGCCAAAATTTGTATACAAAATACAAACTGTTACACAAATTGTACAAAGGATTTTAATAATATGTTTCGATCCCCGCCATACACGCATTTTATATCCTATCTGTATATGATAAATGTCATGGTCGATCCTTGATATTTATCATGATAAAGCATGACATTTATGACTTACTGTCACGAGCTGATTCTTTTACAATAATAAAAACGCTTCCCAAATAGACTCTAACGGGAAACGAGAGTTACAACTTAAAGCCCGAGTTCATACTCGTAAAGTTGTAATGATTGAAGGAGGACATTCGCTAATGAGCAAAACGAAAGAAATGGCATTAAAAAAAGAAGTCACCCCTTATGAAAAAAACAATCTCAAATTAAGTATCCAACAAATGATTAATACTCTGATCCCATTATTCTTGCTGTGGGCGGCAGCATATTATAGCTTATCCATATCCTACTGGCTGACATTACCGATCGCTCTTGTAGCCTCGGGATTTGTACTTCGAACGTTTATTATTTTCCATGACTGCTGCCATGGTTCATTCTTCAAAAGCAAACGTGCAAACGACATATTGGGAACCATTACGGGTGTAGTGACCCTGACACCTTATCTGCAATGGAAAAATGAGCACTCCATTCATCACGCTACCAGCAGTAATCTGGATAAACGCGGTGTGGGTGATATATGGATTATGACTGTGGAAGAATACCAAGCCGCTTCCCCTTGGGTTCGCTTGTTCTATCGTGTTTATCGCAATCCACTTGTGATGTTTGGCATTGGTCCATTCTATGTGTTCCTCGTTGCTTACCGATTTAATCGTAAGGCAGCACGACGCAAAGAGCGCATCAATACTCACTTAACTACAGTTCTCATCATCGGTCTTTATGCACTTATGTGCTGGTTGATTGGCTGGCAGGCATTTGTCCTGGTACAGATACCTGTTTTCTTCTTCTCTGGTTTCTTCGGCATCTGGTTGTTCTACGTGCAGCATCAGTTTGAAGAAACTTACTTCGAGCATGAAGATGAGTGGAGTTATGTCAAAGCTGCTGTGGAAGGAAGCTCGTACTACAAGCTACCCAAACTGCTTCAATGGATCAGTGGTAACATTGGTTTCCACCATGTGCATCATCTGAGTCCTCGTGTACCGAACTATTATCTTGAAGAGGCACATAATTCAACACCACCTTTGCAAAAAGCAACGACAATCACTTTACGTTCAAGTCTAGCTGCTTTGCGATTCCGCCTGTGGGACGAAGAATCTAAGCAATTTATTAGTTTCAGACAGATCAAGAGTCTTCCCCGCAAGCCTTATGTTCAACCAACAATTCGTGTAACCAACCAAGCGGGTCTGACAGAGAAGCCTTAACTCTGTCGGATTCGTTTTCTTGTATTCAAGCCAAAGTCGTGCTACAGTCAGGCTAAGTTTGAGTACACTATAGACACGGTTCAAAATCAGTGTGTTTGAGCAGTGCCTTATAGTTCCAAGGAGGAGAATTTCCATTCAGAAGTGGTCGCAACTTTTTTATAAAAACACAGGATTAAACCCCTATGTATGGCTTGTTTTCTTCATACTGCCGTTCTATTATATCTCCCAATATTCTAAATTGTGGACTTTAGTTACGGGGATTGTCATCATCCTGGTGTTCTTTGTGTGTTATCTGCTCGCCTTCATCACCAAGGGCTGGCAGGTTTACATGTGGATCGGACTTTTAATTGCCATTTCCATTACGATGACTATCGCCTATGACTATGCTTATTTCTCTTTGTTTCTTGCTTTCTTTATTGGAAATATTAAAAATAAAGCAGGATTCATCACATTATATTCGGTGAATCTGGGAACCAGTTTTCTGACGATTAATTATGGCTTTATCAATCAAAGCTCATTGCTACTTAGTCAATTTCCGTTTGTCTTCATCTGTCTCATGGCCTCCATCCTACTTCCGGTCAGTACGTATAACAAAAATAAGCGTGAACAATTGGAAGGCCAATTGGAAAATGCCAATAAACGTCTAGATGATCTAGTCAAAATGGAAGAACGCCAACGGATCGCACGTGATCTGCATGATACCCTTGGACAAAAGCTCTCCTTAATCGGCCTCAAAACCGATTTGGCGAAACGTCTGCTTCGTATGAATCCAGACCAAGCTGAAATTGAATTGAATGATCTGAGGCAGACGGCAAGCACAGCCCTCAAGGAAGTACGTGAGATGGTTACAACGATGCGCGGCACTCAGTTAGTTGACGAATTATTCCGAGCCGAACAAATTCTGAAGGCGGCCTCCATTGATTTTGTATTGGAAGGCAATCCTAAATTGCAGGATACCTCTCAGCTTAACGAGAATGTGCTGGGCATGTGTCTGAAAGAAGCTGTTACGAATGTTGTTAAGCATAGTCAGGCAACGGAATGCACCATCCGTCTTCAAGAGACCCCCTCAGCCAACATTCTGACGGTTCAGGATAATGGCATAGGTATAGAACGAACACGTAAACAAGATCGGCGCGGTACTGGCATATTAGGCATGAAAGAACGTTTAGAATTCGTCAATGGCTGTCTGGATATTCAATCTGGAGAGGACATGGAAGGAACGCGCATTGCCATCCAAGTACCGAAACTGGTTCGCAAACCGATAAAGGAGGAAGAACAATGATCCGAATCGTAATCGCCGAAGATCAGCGTATGATGTTAGGCGCCTTATCTTCCCTGCTCAATCTGGAGGAGGATATGGAGGTTGTCGGACAAGCGGGCAATGGTCAAGAAGCCCTTGACCTTGTTCAAGAGCTCAAACCGGATATCTGTCTGATGGATATCGAAATGCCTGTCAAAAGCGGTCTGGAGGCCGCTGAAGAAATGAAAGGTCTGAACTGTAAAGTTATTATTCTGACTACGTTTGCACGAACCGGCTACTTTGAACGTGCTTTGAAAGGCGGCGTACGTGGATATCTACTGAAAGATAGTCCAATTGAGGAGCTGGCTGAAGCCATCCGCCAAGTGATGAACGGACGACGCATCTTTGCACCGGATTTGGTGGACGAGGCATATGTAGAAGAGAATCCACTCACCGAACGTGAGCACGCTGTACTTGGTCTGATGGCAGATGGGAAGAATACCAAGGAAATTGCAGGTCATTTATTTATCACAACAGGAACGGTACGCAACTATATTTCCATTATTCTCAATAAACTCAATGCAAGCAACCGCATTGAAGCCATTACTCGCTCTAAAGAAAAGGGCTGGTTTAAATGAAAGCACCGCTTTAAATCATTAAGAACGAAATAAAAGCTTGGTCAGGAAATGAGGTTAGTCCCCTCATTCCTGCCAAGCTTTTTTTTATTGGATCTTCTGATTCCAAGTAGTCCTACACATGCCTTTTAGGATACCAGGATAACGATCTTATTTCACAGATGCCACAATACCTAGTGCTTCATTAGGTACCAAAGAAGTCTTCAATTGGTGAATCTGCTGACCATTCTGCCATGAAATAACGACATTCACCGATTTACCGCCACTCGGATAATTCACGCTAACGAATCCCTTGTCTTTCGGTGCTGGTAAGGTATGTGACTCTAGATATTCCACCATCTTCTTCGCAATGCCAGGATTGTTCATATTATCCTCGGATACAGAGCGGATCTGAAGTGTCCATCTACCTTCCATCCACGTCAGGTACTGGCTGCCAGCTGCACCTTCCACCATGCCCTTAATGCCGTGACCAAGATCAACTGTCATCTCTTGTGGGATGTTGTTCAGATCCGTTTCAGGGAAAATTCCTGTAGAATCTGGATCCTTGTAAGTTTTGACTTCGTAGGATGCCAGCGGTGTTAGACCGCTACTGGAGGAAAGCGATGAATCATTAACAGGTAGAGCCTTGTCCGTAGCATAAAAGTTAACTTGAAAATCAGCAGCCGTATTCGTCCCAATATATGCTCCTAAGTGTTTGCCTTTTTCTAAATTGAATGAAGTTGGCATAACTACATTTTTCATTTTAACTTGAGAACGTATTTCTTTAACTACATCGCTAATGGTAGCCTCATGCTGTGAAGTCTCTGCACTTCCACTCTTTGTTCCAGATGTTTCTGTATTAGAAGTAGTAGCGGTATCTCCATTGGACGTATCTGTATTACTCGTTGCTCCCCCTGCATTGCTTTGACTAGCAGTGGAGTCTATACTATTGTTTCCTGAGCCTATTTGATCTCCAGCGGTTGCCGAAGGTGTGTGCTCTGCTGCTGTATTGGTGTCTTGACCACCACATCCCGCAAGCGCAAGGAGAACTGCTGTCGTAACAGGAATAATAACCCATCGTTTTTGTTTTCTCATGTTGTGTTCCTCCTCTAATCCGTCCTTGAATGTCATTTCTACGTCATTCGTATGTCTTATCGTTTGTCATTCCAAAAGTTCACCGGTTGCACACTCTTGTTCAATACTTCAAATTTGTACCCCTCGGATTTGAGGGTTTGCAACACTTTCGGTAACACTTTCAAAGTCGCCTCCTGGTCGTGCATCAGTACAATTGGAGTTGTTCCACTTTTTTGGACATTATGAATTTGCTTCATTACACTGTTGTAAACTCTCTGATGGTCTTTCTTGTATTTCCAATCCTCAGAGTCTACATTCCAATCCCACATATGAAATCCACCCTGTGCAAGCATCACGTTCCGATATGGAGCTTTCATATATGGCTTACTGCCATATGGTGTACGTACCAAACTTGTTTTGACACCAGCCACTTTATTCAAACTAACATTGGCCTGTTGCATTTCTTTCAGAGCAGTATAAGGTGTTTTGTAAAACTTGCCCGGAACATGTGTTACGCCATGAAGACCTAAGCCATGCCCGTCAGCAACGATACGCTTCGTCGCTTTTGGATAGGTTTCCATGTGAGGGCCGAGCATGAAGAATGTGGCTTTGGCATGATATTGATCGAGAATATCTAAGAGCTGCCCCGTATGTGCTGTTGGCCCATCGTCGAACGTCAGATATATGATTTTGCTGTTAGCCTTAGCTCCGTTATCTTTCGAAGAAGCTTTAGCAGAAACCGACTGTGGTAGAAGTAATGGAATAATAAGTAGAATAGCAAGTGCGGTGATCCATGATCTGCGGATATGTAACATAAATTGAAGTCTCCCTTGTGTCTTGTATTTCCCCGGGTGTAGAAATCTCTCATTGCATCCCTTGGCGATTAACACCAATTCTATCAAGAAAGATGCCTATCAATCTCGCTTTAAATGCTACGGTCGAGTTACACTTTTGTCAGATTAACCGAAAAAATAAAACGAAAATGATAGATTTGAGTTGAATAATGCCCTGCAGGATAAATAAATAATTACATATTATTCTATTAACCTAATTTGACCCATTTGATAGACTCAGTAAAATTAATTAGAACACAACGCAAAAAAGCCTGCACAGCACAGGCCTCTTGTATGTAAATCTATGTTCGCACAAGCTCAGACGGATTCATATCATTCTCACATCACATGAGCCGAATGTATCGAACCATTCACTCTGCTGGAGCTGTAAATGAGCGTTTAGCAAATTCAGCATCTAGCATATAGAATGCATTGCTGTCTTTCTCGATGCGACGGAGCTTTTGAATGATATTATCAAACAACGCCTCTTCTTCCACCTGCTCATCAATGAACCATTTCAGGAAATACATTGTTGCGTGTTCACGCTCGTTCAATGCAATGTCCGCCAAATTGTAGAACTTCTTCGTATTTTGTTGTTCATGGGCATAACCATGTTCGAACACATCCAACATGGAAGAATACTCATTCTTTGGTTCAGGCAATGCCGCAAGTGTTGCACGTTGTCCGCGGTCATTCAAGAACTTGTAGATTTTCATACCATGAAAACGTTCCTCTTCTGCTTGTACAATGAAGAAGTTAGCAAAACCGTCTAGACTTTTGCTGGAACAGTATGCAGCCATTGCAAGATATACATGAGCTGAATAAAACTCAAAATTCATCTGTTCATTCAGCGCTTCTGTCAGTTCTTTACTCATCGTGAATACACCTCTTACTTTCTCTCGGGATGTTCCTATCTTACCATATTGTCCATAGGACTAACATTGTTTTTCTACAAAATTCGTCAATGACTAGACGCTGGTTTCTCCTATATAATGTCATAGTTACAGGTTCACTATTCCCACCTAGAAAGCAGGTACATCTCTCTTATGCAATCATCAACCGAGCTCAAAAAAACCATTGGTATGCCGCAAGCGGTTGCACTGTATGTAAGTGCTGTTCTCGGCTCGGGTGTCTTAATTGTCCCTGGCCTTGCTGCTGAACTAGCTGGACCGGCTTCGTTATTAGCCTGGGGAGGGATGGTTCTGCTTATCCTTCCACTCGCTTTGTCCATGGGTCTTCTCTCCGCCCGTTATCCGAATGCAGGTGGTGTGTCTCATTTCGTTACACTTGCTTTTGGCTCACGGGCAGGAACGATGATCGGCTGGTTTTTCCTCATGTCTGTGCCCATCGGTGCTCCAGTCGCTTCACTAACCGGTGCAGGCTATATGACGGCTGCTCTTGGACTGGGTGAAGGTGCTCGTATTGCCATTGCAGCCATGATGTTAACGGTGGGACTCCTCATTAATATCGTCGGTATGCAGCTCGCCGGCAAAGTTCAAATCGGCGTTGTCATCGCAATTGTTGCCGTACTGATCATGACCTTTATTCTCGCTGTGCCTCATCTGGATTCCAATCATTTTAAACCCTTAGTGCCCCATGGGTGGGTAAGTGTAGGACAAGCAGGAGCCATATTATTCTGGTGCTTCATCGGCTGGGAGGCTGTATCCCATCTCTCTGAAGAGTTTACCGATCCCGAAAGGCTGCGATCAAAGGTGTGACCATAGCCGCCATTGTTGTCGGCGTACTCTATTTCCTAACGGCTCTTGCCACAGTAGGTACTCAGAGTTATCTGCATGGTGGAGCAGACGTTTCTCTTGTATGGATTATTAGTCAAGCGCTCGGCTCTTGGGGGAGTTTAATCGCAGGTTTAACGGGAGTATTTATCTGCACAGCTACGGTCATCGCTTATACCGGTGCTGCTTCCCGCGTGGCATTTGCACTAGCGAGACAAGGCGCTGCACCCCAATGGCTAACTCGTCTATCCGGTCGTTTCCATACGCCAATTGCAGCACTCGGTTTCCTGGCCATCTGTTTTATCCTCGTTCTCGGCATTTATGGGTCGGGATTGGTTTCCTTAACCACATTGATCCAGCTTCCGAACGCAACCTTTATCCTAACCTATCTAGGAGGTTGCGCAGCAGGGATTCGATTACTTAGAGGCAATCGTGCTGGAGTCGTGATAAGTTGGGTCTCTTTCATCGCTACAGCAGTCATTTTTCCTTTTGTAGGCTGGGCGGTATTATATCCAGTAGTTATCATCATTCTCTATGGGCTACTCAGTCGTAATCGAAAGGCCATCCAATGAAACCACTATACGAAAAAGCTCTGCCTCGGCGGCAGAGCTTACTTCATTCCATTATGCAATTATACCAAGAACGCTTTGGAGATGATAACCAACAGGATGAACAGAACCAAAATGGCACCTACAGAAGTGAAACCTCCGTATCCGTAGCCTCTAGTGTCTCCACCTAATACTTCGCTCATTGACCGTACCTCCTCTGCAACAGGTATGGGTTATCTTATGCAGGACGGAGGGTTTTGACAAGGCGAATATCCCTAATTTTATATGTTGGGCTATTTTACATAAATCTGGGTGAATCTACACGCATAATATCCAAGAAAGGAACCTTAGCCATAAACTCCTCTTCGGTATGCTCTACATGCACCAGCCTTGTACGTGAATCAAGCTTGATAATTACGCCTCGAACCTGCTCTTCCTTCCCCCATACCGTCAACAATACCTCTGAACGCTCATGGTAGGCTTCGACCAATTGATTGCCTAGCTCCTCAAGTTCAAATTCATCCCGCGTGGGTCTCTTTGCAACCTTTGCTTTTGCCAAAATACGACCTCCTCTACAACTAATCCGGTATCCCGATCCGCAGGGTGATTACTGCAGCCATATTCAATTAGTATACCATTCATTTACGCTCGTGTAATGTTTTGGCGAAGATTCGAAGGTCACAACTGTTGAACAAGTTCTGGAAGCAAACAACTTACTCAAAATTACTCAACAAGGGAATGAAAACCTCGTTGGTGCTATTCGTCTGTTTCTTCCACTAAAATCGTATACTCATTGGAAAAAGACTGTCCTATTCTGCGCTGTCCTCTCCATTCATAGGAATAATTCGCGGTTAGCGAACCTTGCTGCTTCGTTATATCTCCATCAGAGGTAATTTGAACAACATACGAAAGCTCTTTCTCCTTGCCTGGCTCCAAATCTCCTAAATGCAGATTTCGTGGTGTAGAATATTCGGGAATATTTAATTGTAACTCTCCCTGGGCGCGCCCAACCCACTTAGCTCCCGGCGGCAATATATCCGTTAATTGTACTCGCGCAGGCCAACTGCCAATATTGGTAACTCGAACATGGAAGACGACCTCCCCACCTGCTTCAACAAGTGTCGGAGACACCTCCACATAGACTGTAATTATGGGAACCTTTAATTGAATGGTTGCATCATTCGACATCACTGTCCGCTGCACATTTCGCGAATCAGGTAATCGAAACGTATAGAGCAGACGAGCCTGATTAACAATCTCAAGCTGCTGAGGATTCACTTGATCTACCCTCACAAGTTGTGCCTCGAACTGAATATGCATGGTAGAGCGCGCAGTCAGCGTTCCTAGATTGAATCCTAGAGTCGGATTGGCACCGGGTCGTTTGACTCCGTTCCAACCAAGACTTCCTTCAACAAACCTCACTCCCTTGGGCAGCACATCCAGCATCGTTGCATCTACTGCATAACGGCTCTCGTTTGCAATCGTAATGTCATAACACACTGTCTCCTCCACCGTCGCGAGCTCTGGAGTCACCGTTTTGCTGATGGAAATTCGAGGCTGAATGACCTCAAGTGTAACTACATTGGAGGAGACCGTTTCTCGCTGACCCGCTGAAATGTAACTTAGATTCGCCTGACTAGTAATCCCTTCTGTGTCCAGTACAGCTGTCACTTGGGCACGATATTGAATCTGTATCGAACGTTCTGGTAACACATTCCCAATCAGGATTCCCGAATCTGGTGTCATCTGAGGAACGAACATGTCATTCACAACAACACTTCCAGGAATAAATTGAATACCTGAAGGTAATAAGACCGTTACTTGAGCATCTGTCGCGGTCACGAATCCAGGATTACGTACAATGATGTTATACGTTACGATGTCACCTGGAAAAGTCTGAACACGGTCTGCTTGCAGAGCAATCTCAAGACGCGGAGAGACGAGACTGACCTCCACCGTGTTCGACCTCTCCTCCCCCCTGTACGCTCTCCCCTCCGATGTTACAAACTCATAACGGACAAGAGCCTGGTTCAGTAACTTCAAACTTTCGGGTAAACGAATAATCATCACTTGAAAATGGAACCGCAGCCTCGCTCCAGGCGCTATCTCACTCGGTGGCAAGCCTTGTTCTGGCGAAGAACCAGGCAATGGAATTCCATCACGAAGCACGCTATTGGGCAATAAAGCAGTCTCAGCCGATAGCTGATCTGTGACATATACGGTAGCCGTGCGATTGCCAGAGTTGACGATTTCAATTAGATAGATCAAGGACTGACCCAATGTGGCTACCGTGGCACTACATTGCTTATGAACTTCCAGTCTTGGCCCTACCCATGGTGTAACGACCGTATTCGAATAAGCAACTTGCTCCTGTTCAGCCGTACCAGAATTAAATCGAACCAATGATTGATTCTGCAGCCAATGTGACCACGAATCGGAAGTCGAACTCATATCACCACAACCTCAACCCTAAATGTAATTGTGACTGAAGCGCCTGCGGCAATAGAGCCCAGCGTAATTCCAGTATTCGGATTAGCGGTTGGACGTGCTGCGCCATCCACGGTTACACTCCCTGGTACAAACACACTGCCTGTTGGCACAGGATCGACCATGACGACATTGTTGACGACCTCAATACCGCTGTTCGTTACAACAATAGTATACGTGATAACATCGCCTACCACTGCATCAATAGCACTTGTACTCTTGACAACGACCACATTCGGTGCGGACACAGGGATGACAAGAACATTGGAATCAACGCTGCCTGACAACTGACGACCATCTGGTGGGCTAAACGTAAAGTCAGCGACAGCTTGGTTAATAAGTTGCTGATTCTGTGGCAACGAATCCACCGTTACTCCAAGGGTAACCGTCACATTAACAGATGCACCCGGAGGCAGCGTACCAACGACAATACCTGTATTAGGATCAGCTCCCGGTTGTGGCACACCATCGATCAGTACACTATTCGGGAGCAACACGGTCCCATCTGGGATGGAATCCGTCAATGTTAATTGAACAGCCAGATTTCCTGTATTCGTTAGAGAGAAAGAATAAATAATGGTGTCACCAATTGTGGCATTTGAAGTACTGGCTGTTTTGGTTACAGCAATAATCGGCTGATAGATCGGCGTTACGACCGTATTGGAATATGAAGCACCAGAGAACACCCCAGATGTGAAACTTACATAGGACTGGCTGCTCACTTGAGGCGGTGAAGGTAACGTATTAACACGTACAGCATAAGACACTGATGCAGAAGCCCCTGGCGCAAGTGTGCCGATAGCTATACCTAAGGCAGGGTTTGCCGATGCCCTAACGACGCCGTCCACTAGCACACTGCCTGTAACAAATGTTACCGCTGGACTAATAGGGTCTGTTAATAATACATTGTTGACTGGGTCTATTCCGTTGTTCGTAATGACCATCTCATAAACAATGGTGTCCCCCACTACAGCGTCCGTTGCAGGTGTTGTTTTGACAACCGTAACATCAGGAGCCGATACCTGAATCGCGAGTGAATTAGAAGTTAAACTTCCTCCAAGCGTTCTACCATCAGGTAGCGTATACGAAAACGTTGCGGAAGCTTGGTTAACAATCGACTGACTGAGCGGCAATGTTACGATTACAACCGAAAACATGACCATCGTTGTCGTAGAGACGACGCCCAGAGGAATGCCTGAAGCAGGATCAGCACCAGGTGCACTTGCTCCATTAATAATGACACTGTTAGGAACCAGTTCGGTTCCTGCAGGAATCGTATCAGTAAGTGTCACTGTTGCTCCATAGTTTCCGGCATTGGAGATGGCAATGCTGTACACGACCGTATCCCCAACCGTAGCAAGAGCCTGATCTCCTGTTTTGACCGCAGTCAAAATGGGCTGATATACCGGTGTCGTTACCGTATTTGAGAAGGTTGTTGCAGAGAAAGCTCCCGAAGTGAAGCTGACCGTGGATTGATTGTTGAGTACCGCGCTTGCTGGAAGAGCCGTTACTCTTATGCTAAATACAACCGTTACCGTTGCTCCTGGTGCAATAGAGCCTAATGCAAGTCCAGTTGATGGATTAACTCCGGGACGCAACACGCCGTCTACATAAACACTATCTGCCACCAGTACTGTACTGGCTGGGATCGCATCCGTAAATATGACATTGCTGACACTGGCAATACCGTTATTTGTTACAGCGATGCTATAGGTTACAACATCTCCAACGGAGACTGCCGTAGACGTTGTTGATTTAACAACAGCGATATCTGGAGCAGAAACAGGAATCGTGACGACATTGGATTGAATAGAACTTGTAATATTTCTTCCATCTGGAAGTGTAAAGGCAAGCGCTACAGTGGCCTGATTAACCAATTGCTGCGGCGTTGGCAGACTATCAACGACAACCGAGTACGTAATCGTTGTTGTTGCTCCAGCAGCCACATTCCCTGCCGGAATACCTGTTATAGGACTCGCTGCAGGTAGTGGTTGACCATTCACAATGACGCTGTTCGGGACAAAAATCGTACCCGTCGGCACTGCGGCAGACAAGTTAATCTGAGCACCATAATTCCCTTGATTGTTTACTGTTACTGTGTAACTAACCGTGTCTCCTACCGTTGCATTCTGTGTGCTTGCGGTTAAGACAGCAGACAGTATAGGTTGGAAAACAGGAGTTACTACCGTATTGGAGAAGGTTGTTCCTGAGAATGCACCTGAGGTAAAAGTAACTGTGGAACGATTGCTTAACTGTCCTCCTGGTGGAATCTCATTGACTCTTACATTGAAAGTTACGGTAGCATTTGCTCCTGGTGCCAGTGTGCCAAGTGCTACTCCTCCTGCCGGATTAGCTGTAGGTTGGACAACACCATTGACCGTAACACTTCCTGCAACAAAGGAAGACCCGGCTGGGATCGGATCAGAAAATTGAATATTGCTTACTGGCGCAATACCACTATTCGTGATAAGAACAGAATACGTGACCGTATCATTAACTGCTGCTGCGGTGGATGCTGTACTTTTCACCACAGCCACATTTGGAGCAGATACAGGGAATGTAAGTGTGTTGGACGTGGCCGATCCCGTTAATGTCCTTCCATCCGGTGGAGTGAATGTAAATGATGCTGTGGCAAAATTGCTCAGTTGTTGAGGTGTTGGCAATGAAGATAGAATCACAGCAAACGTTACAGTAGCTGTTACTCCCGCAGCTACATTCCCTACTGGGATTCCCGTTACAGGTGAAGTTCCGGGTTGAGGCACTCCAGCGACAACGACACTATTGGGTACAAAGGCAGTCACCGCAGGAATTGCATCCGTTAACGTGACGATAGCTTCCAGATTTCCTGTGTTACTTACAGTCACGGTGTAGACGATTGTATCCCCTACGGTTGCATTGACTGTGTTGGCCGTTTTCACAAGCGAGATCTGCGGTTGTATCACCGGGGTCACTGTTGTGTTGGAGGATGATGATCCCGAGAATGTACCTGATGTAAAGCTAACCGTAGACTGATTGCTAATCTGCGAAGGAACCGGCATAGTAATCCTCACCTCAAATGTTACGGTAGCTTCCGCTCCTGGAGCCAGAGTACCGATTGGAATACCGGCTGACGGATTGGAGAGCGGGAATGAAACCCCGTTCACAATGACGCTTCCGGGTACTAACGGGGTATTCGCTGGAAGTGGGTTGTTAAATACAACATTGTTGACCGCAACCGTTCCATTATTCCGAATGACTGACGTATAAATAACGGTATCGCCAGACACGGCATAGTCTAGATTATCGCTGTTGACAACCGTTACATTGGGAAGAGATACCGGAACAGTAACTGTGTTGGAGGAAGAAGTAGCTGTAATGATTCTTCCGCTTGGGAGAGTAAAGTTGTATACCGCTCCTGACTGGTTCGTTAATTGCCTTGAACTTGGCAGACTTGTTACGGTGGCAACAAAGGTTACCGTAGCGCTGCCCCCGGCAGGAATTTGCCCTATATTAATTCCGGTATTCGGACTTACGCCTGGGGCTGGAGCACCGTTAATGATGACACTATTCGTGTTAAATACTGCTCCGGCGGGTACAGGGTCGTTTATCGTCACTACTGCAGCGATATTCCCCCTGTTACTAACTTGAATGGTATAGTTAAACGAATCTCCTACTGTCAGATTGTTTGTACTCGCGGATTTCACCAATTGTATGATCGGTTGAAAAACTGGAGTTGTGACAACAACGGAGGAAGATACGCCATTAAAACTACCGGTTGTAAATGCAGCACCCGCTCGATTGCTAACAGAACCTGTGGT
Organism: Paenibacillus tundrae; assembly: GCF_030812775.1. Lineage (GTDB taxonomy): Bacteria > Bacillota > Bacilli > Paenibacillales > Paenibacillaceae > Paenibacillus > Paenibacillus tundrae_A. The sequence continues at coordinate 12,941 of NZ_JAUSTI010000015.1, read as the reverse complement.
CGGTACCGCTGTAACTCTTGCCTGATACGTGATGGTTGCACTGTTCGAGCTACTGCTGGAGCTACCTAATGTGCCTATCGCAATACCAGCAATTGGACTTGCTGCTCTCGCAGCAGTCCCATTAATGGTTACACTGCCTGACACAAATTCAAGACCTGTGGATGGGGCATCCGAGACAATGACATTTTGTACAGCAGCGATGCCTGCGTTTGTAACTACCACCGTATAGGTTAGAATCTCACCCACTGTAACATCAGGCGCATTAACGGTTTTGGTGATGGTCACATTGGGAGCAGAGGCCGCGATCTGCACTTGATTAGACACTACGCTTCCCGATAAACTCCGACCACTTGGCAGTTGATACGTGTAACTGGATGTCGCCTGATTCTGTAGGGTAGGTGGTGAAGGAATCGAGCTCAATGTTGTTTGAAAAACAACCGTCGAGGTTCCTCCCGGTGCAAGAGTTCCCAGTGAAATTCCTGTTACTGGACTCGTTCCTGGTCGAGCCGTGCCATTCACGGTTACAGATCCAGCAATAAAGGTAAGACCTGCCGGAATCGTATCTGTTACATTCACTTGAGCACTTAGATTCCCTGTATTTCTAACAACCAACGTATACTCAATCTGATCACCCAACGTTGCATTTGTTGTGCTAGCCGACTTATTGATTGAAATTACAGGTTGGAATACAGGTGTACTTATTGAATTCGAGTTCGAAATCCCTGAGAACGCACCAGAGCTGTACGACACTACTGCCTGATTACCTAGTGAGCCCGACGCAGGTAAGGACTGCACACTAACCTGAAATGTAACTGTTGCCGAAGTGCCTGCTGCCAGCGTGCCAAGCGTTATCCCACTGATTGGATTGGCAGATGGTACACTCGTTCCTCTAACGACTACACTACCAGGTAAAAATGCTGTTCCAGCGGGAAGAATGTCCGTAAGCACAACGTTGTTGATCGCCTGAATGCCACCATTCGTTGTAACGATGGAATACGTAAACGATTCGCCAACGGCAACGTCCGTAATCGTTGCTGATTTGACCACAAATACATTTGGTAACGTAACAGGAATAGATAAAATGTTAGATGCCACTGTACCGTTGACCGTTCGTCCATCAGGTGAGTTGAACGAGTAGACTGCCGTAGCTTGATCCACCAGTGTCGGGGGCGAAGGCAGAGACGTTACAAGTACCTGAAAGGTTACCGTCGTTACACTCCCTGCTGCAAGGCTTCCAAGATTTACACCTGTCGCCGGGTTGGCTCCTGCCACGACATTGCCATTCACACGAAAGCTGCCTGCAACATAAGAGCTGCCTGCAGGAATGTTATCCGTGAGGGTCACGTTTGCCGCTACATTGCCTCCATTGTTCACTTGAAGTGTGTAGGTCACCTGATCCCCAACCGTAGCATTGGTAGTACTCGCTGATTTCACAATAGACAGGTTAGGAGAATATACCGGTAATACAGAGCTGTTGGATGGAATTACACCCGTGATGACCGATCCACCTGCTACACTCTGAAAAGTAAAAGCCGCACTAGCAGAATTGACTAGTTGCAAAATATTAGCATCGGGTCCGATTAATGCGCGATATGTGACGACGATACTACTAGATAGATTTAATGAGCCCAGAGGTATACCAGTTGTCACATCCAGCGTTGGCCGAGATACGCCTGCCACAGTGACACTGCCTGGAATAAAGGTGAGACCCGGTGGCAATGTATCCGAAAGTACCACACTAGCGGCACTAGCTGTACCTCCGTTACTAATCGTTACGGTATACAGGATGCTGTCCCCTGCAACAGCTCCGGTGGCGACGGAAGCCTTAGCAACCGTAATTCGGGGTGCATTGATATCAACCTGTATGGCATTGGCATTAACAATGTAGGCATCTCCCGAAGTGGTGAGCGTTAGTACCGCTGAGGACTGGTTATTAATTAGCCTTGCAGATACGTCTACATTTGTAATATCCCACCCTTGGCGCCCACCAACAATGTTAGAACCAGGAGCTCCATTCACCTGATTACGCGTCCCAAACGTACCTGTTGTGTTCAGCGCTCCGGTATCTCCATTAATTTGAGACGCAAAAAAATTCGCTGCCAAGTTATTCGGACCTGATAAAGCGACCGAAGTCGCTGATGTCGGGCCAAAGAGCGCCTGGTCTCCGGTTCGGTTGGCATCTCCCTCCTGTGCACTGAATAAAGCCCTGCCCCCAAGCGTACCGGATAGTGGCGTAGCAAACCCGGTCAATGTGGTGACTACTGGCGGGGAAGTGGATTGTACAAGAACACCTCCAGCCCGAAGAGACATGTTTCGAAACGGAAGATTTCCGTTCTGGTAAATAACCCCTAGTGTCCAACCCGCGTGATTCGCTGTAGCGTCATTCGTAATGACAATCGTGCCTACGACTCCCCCGGTGATGTATGTACCTGCCCCGCCATTCGCCACTAATGTGGTTACATTTGCTGAACGAACATATCCGGCAGCACCGTTCCCTAGATCAAATTGATTGTAGGTGACCGGATCTGGAGTAATGTTAAACGTTCCTACCGGGGTCGTAAAGCTGACGGGGTTGTTAATGGCTGTACTAAGATTGACCGTGCCATTAATATAACTGCCTCCCCAGATTAATTCCGCGTATAAGACGGTACTACCAGCAGGAAGATTTAGAACGGCTGCGGAACTGTTGCTCTGATATGCACTTGTAGTCCCAAGAGGATATGTTCCGTATCGCACATCAGCATTCGTTGTAGTAAAGCCTCCGATACTGTCTTGCGTTCCAGGTACCCCTGCCGTATCCGAGCGACTTAAACCAAGGGTATTGCCCGTAAAAGTGATTGCTCCTGTAGCGTTAACGGTTGAGCGAACGACAAGAGGAATGGAGTTCACCTCCCCTTCATCCAAAATCATATTCCTTGATATGGAGCCTTATAAAAGTCTATGACGTACCCTCTAAGAATTTGTTTATTCTATGGTGAAAATTTCTTTCTTTTGGTGTATACTTGTACATTTTATTTCAAATTTAATGATTGCCTTTTGTTCAATGTGATTTATAATCATCATATACGAGAGAAGAAGTTTCGTATCATTATGATGCAGTCAGCGGTGATATATTGAAAATTCCTTTTACACAACGTAGCCATATCCCTACAGATTATGAGTTCAAACATTCCAAGTGGATGAAGAAAATATTACGAGCCTACTGGCTTGTTATCAGCCTCCATGCACTCGTTCAGATTGCTTGCTACGTATTTCTCGTTTATGATCGCACTCCAGCCGATTTTATAGTGAATGTCGTCATTTGGCCTACGGCGGCGGGAAGTGCAGGTATTCTCTTCGCTAGTTGGATAGATCGACGATTTAGCTCCTATTCCTCGTATGCCATGTCGGCAGCCAGCACCATCATTGCTTGGACGATCATACACGTCAATTATGACATTCGGATTATTATGGCCGCATGCTTATTGCCTATATTTTCCTCCGTGTTGTTCTTCAACAAAAAGGGAGTATGGGTCTCTTTTGCCATGCAAATGATAGGGTATTTTCTATTACTCGGAGTCCCTAGCTATCGTCAATTTTTAAGTTCATTTGATATCGTTTCCATACCTGTGTTTCTGCTTGCCGGCACTTATGTTTCTCAAGTCATTGTTACCAGCAGTATTGAAGTTCTGGATGATCTTAAGGACAGCATGTTAGCTAAACAGGATCTGATCGTCAGGAATGCCATTATGACCAAACAATCCAAAACGGATGGATTAACCAATCTGTATAACCAAAGTTCATTCAAGGATTACTACGATAAAGCTTATGAATACGCCAATAATGGCATGAGCCTTCACCTCGCGTTGATCGATATTGACGATTTCAAAGCGATTAATGATACCTATGGACACCGCGTGGGCGATGTTATATTAGAGAAAGTCTCCTTGATTATTCAAAAAAATATAACTTCGAGTGATATTGCTGCTCGATATGGTGGAGAAGAGTTCGCCATATTAATGTTTGAGCAATCTTTTGAGCAAGCTTATGCTATGGTAGAGCAGATTCGGCAAAAAATTGCACATATGGGACATCTGGAACTCGATGGTGCATTCGTTACCGTTAGTGTTGGTCTCAAGAGCTATAGCCCGCATCTCTCAAAGGACAAGCTGTTTGAAGAGGTGGATGCCTGCTTATATGCCGCTAAACGGACAGGCAAAAACAAAACCGTTACCGCCCTTGATCTGCCCAATGTATAATCCGTCATCCCCCGTGTATTACGTGTAAAGGGGGATCAACATGATCAAAATTAAAAAAGTTGTGCTGTTAACCGTGAAACGGTTGAACAACACAACTTTTTTGGCATATATTCGGCTCTTTCAATTCGAAGGTTCGGGGGACTACTCCGCCCAATCCCAGCGATTCTTGTTTTGCTCCAATCTGGGATGCAGCTCAGTAGCTGGGCCATCTATAACGATTCGTACTTCTTTGATCCATTCCTTGAAGGAATCAAAGGAAGCAAATAGATTGGCCATTTCAGTCGTTAGATATAAGAAATGAGGTGCTGGATACTCTGCTTTAATATGTCGTAAGGCGGTATCCATCGGTGTATACTTCTTGCGCTTGCCCTCCAGTCCTTCCACACGTATACGGGCATCTGCATGTTCCCGTTTCCAATCATGGAGTCGATCCTCGCGTTTGAAGTAAGGCTGTATATTCCCTGATCTCATTCGTTTGAATGTACTCTCGTGAAGGGGATACAACACCAATTGTGCAAAAGAACGACTGTTCGTCAAATTCAATGCGTTCTCCAATTGTTCGTCTGTGATCTGATCGAATGTATCATAGAAAATGAGTGTACCCTTGCGGCTCGCCACCGGGGGTTCATAGCCGTATGGCACGTTAGTATGTGAATTGGCCATTCTCACTCCTCCTTCCTTATCATTGTTTCACTGAAGCAAGCATCTATGTGCTTATTATTATGGACTACCTATCACTTTTCAAATCCGAGTAAAATGTCATCCGATTTTTGCCTGCACGTTTGGACTCATATAACGCCTCATCAGCCATGCGAATAATTTCGCTTGGATTCCCACTGTTGGTTGGATACTCCGCACCACCGATACTACATCCAATCCGAATACGTTCATATTCAATCACAAAAGGTTTGTTTAGGCTTTGGATAATCTCCTCAGCATACAATTTTGCTTCCTCTCGTGGATTACTTCCCACCGAACGAAGCACAATCAGAAACTCATCACCGCCCAACCTGACGGTTATGCCTTTATCCAGACTTAATGCATTGAGACGTTGAGCTACTTTTTGCAACAAGACATCTCCCGTTTGATGCCCAAGGGAGTCATTCACACGTTTGAATCCGTCGAGATCAAGATAAAGGAAGGTGAGTGTATGATTCACGCTTTCCGTCTCCAGCGATTCTTCCAAATAAAATTCAAGTGCCGTTCTATTCGGCAATCCAGTTAATTGATCATAGTGCGCTAAGTTCTGCATCACAACAAGCTCGGAGTCTTTATTTTTAAGTGAAACAACCATTTCCCTAAGAGAACGTGATAGCTCCTCAATTTCACTAAATCCTTTGTTTTCTGGAATCTGTACTTGCTCTCCTACCCGAAGCTCATTAGCTACTTGCGTAAGTCGCATCAATGGAGCAGCAATTTTCCGGGAGACACACCATCCGATCAGGACAAAGAGTACAGTCACCGCAAGCCCAGACCAAATGTTGAACCAGAGCATATCGGATACAGACGCAAAAGCGGTGGATTGAACCTGACGAATCACTACAGTCCATCCGAGCCCTGGGTAATCCAAATGACCTTGGCTGTGTGCAATTCCGGTTACATATTCCTTCCCATCCGGCCATCTCTCGGTAGTCCAAGTACTCTTATGCAACTGTGCTTGTTCAATTCCAGTCAGTTTTAATGGTTTACCAATCCAATCTTTGGGACCTAGTAGCACCGTGTTTTCTTTCTTACTTACGATAAAAAATTCAATATCCTTCTCCTCATGAAGTAACGGAGTAAGAATGGATTCTTCCACTTCTTTCGCCCATGCCCAGCTCAAATGTGCAGCGAGAACGCCACGTGTCTTGCCGTTAGTGTCCTTTAATGGAAAGCTGATATCGACAAATTGCAGTGGTTCACCTGTGGGGTTAGGCAATAGCTTGGCTAGCAACACCGCATTGTGAACATCTCCAATGAATTTACCCTTAATTCCTTCTTGATACACAGGTCTCTCGGACAAATTTTCTCCTAACAAAATACCATCGGTTGCCGCTAGAACTTTTCCTTCAGGATTCATGTATCCAACCCAGGAATAGGAGGGAAAGCTATCCTGGAGCTGATCCAGTAACATCTGGATTTCAGAAGGTTCGAACCGATTCTCCAGAGCAGCCATTCGACCTAACAGATCCAGTTCGCTTGAACGTGACCACATGAAGCGATCTAATTTATCAGAGGCTTGTGTAGCCGTTCCCCTTAACGAGTGACCGATCTCGGTTTCCAGCGCAAGAAAGGATTTTTGACTAAAAATATAACCGATGGTTAACGATACAAGCAGAGATAACGTAGCAAAAATTGCAGTGAGTACGGTTCTAAGTTTGAATGACATTGTTGCCTCCATAAAGCGGTGAAACCATCCTGCTTTTATAACATGATCATGTTGCAAAAGACACACGAGATGTCACCTATTTGTTTTCATATTTATCGGAATCGATGTGCTTTTTTATTATACATACCCATATAATATGTTGCTTTTATTTACCCCGAGTTTCTTCCATTCAAAAAATAGTCACGATTCTGTATATACATACTTGGGTTATGTATTTAGAGAGCAAGCATGCGATACAATGTTCATTCATCATGTTTGTCACACACAGAAGAACTTCAACTAGAATTTGGGGGTGTAATGTTGAGCCTGCTTCATGTTGCTGTTATTTTGCCTTTTGTTGTAGGTATGTTGCTGTCCATGCTACATCGCTTTTTCCGAAAAGTACATATGGGATGGGCAGTTCTACTCGTTCCAGTTTCATTATTTGTTTATTTTGTAAGTCTTATTTCTAACGTGTCTGAACGTAACACCTTGTCTGGATTAATTCCATGGATTCCATCACTGGATATCGGTTTTAATTTTTATCTGGATGGTCTGAGTCTTCTGCTGTCACTTCTAATCACTGGAATCGGCATACTCGTTGTACTCTACTCGATTTATTATATGGATCAGAAAGAAGCCTTGCATCGCTTCTACCTGTATCTATTAATGTTCATGGGCGCCATGCTCGGCGTAGTTCTATCCGACAATATGATTGTACTGTATGGTTTCTGGGAATTGACCAGTATTACGTCGTTCCTGCTGATTGCCTTTCATTACAAACGTAAAGCATCTACTTCAGGTGCGCAAAAATCATTTTTAATTACTGTATTTGGCGGCTTCGCAATGCTTGCCGGTTTCATGCTGATGTATCTGATGACAGGTACGTTCAGCATTCGCGCCACCATTGCAGACTGGGGACAGATTCAGGAGAACGCATTATTTCTGCCTGCATTGGTACTCATACTCATTGGTGCGTTTACCAAATCGGCACAGTTCCCGTTTCACATCTGGCTACCGGATGCAATGGAAGCCCCTACTCCCGTTAGTGCATATCTGCACTCCGCAACGATGGTTAAGGCCGGTATCTATGTTGTTGCGCGGTTCACGCCTATTTTTGGCGGGCAAGGACTGTGGTTTTGGCTCGTCACAGGGGTGGGTATCCTCACCCTCTGTTATGGCTCCTTTTTGGCTGTAAAGAAAAATGATCTGAAAGCGATCTTAGCCTATTCTACGATTTCTCAGCTTGGCTTAATTATGTCCCTGTTCGGTGTTGGGTCTGCCGCTCTGTACTTTGGATACGGTGACTCCTCCGCAATGTATACGGTGGCAACAACCGCCGCCTTGCTGCATTTGTTTAATCATGCCACGTTCAAAGCAGCTCTCTTTATGGTCGTTGGTATTGTGGATCATGAAACCGGCACACGTGACATTCGCAAGCTCGGTGGGCTCGCTTCATTTATGCCAATCACATTCACGGTTGCCCTTATAGGCTCACTTGCAATGGCTGGCATTCCACCATTCAACGGCTTTTTGAGCAAGGAATTGTTCTTCCAAGCTATGGTTGAGATCACACATCTGCGGATTTTCGGACTTGGCTCTTGGAGCATCCTATTACCTGTGCTTGCCTGGCTGGCGAGTGTATTCACATTAATCTATGCCTTAATTATTGCTTTCAAAACATTCCTAGGAAGCACCCGCAGTGAACTACCTGCCGAGAAGATGCATGAAGCTCCGATCGGCATGCTCATTCCACCTGTTACGCTTGGCATTCTGGTCATTGTGTTCGGCCTCTTCCCAAATCTGGTCGCGATGACACTGATTGAACCTGCGATGGCTGCAGTGTTGCCTCAACTGCTGAGTGGTAACGAACGATTCGATGTACATTTCTCCCTCTGGCATGGTCTCACACCAGAACTCATCATGACCGTTGGTGTAGTTGCACTGGGTGTTACATTATATAAACTTTTGCCTAAATGGAGAAACTTGTATGAGCATTATCCACAAGGTTTAACCATTAACAATATGTATCATGTCGTGCTTGATAATTTGCAGCACTATGCTCGCAAATGGACAGAAGCATATATGAATGGCTCTGTGCGCAATTACCTGGTTTATATCTTTTCGTTCACAGTTGCACTTCTTGTGTATGCCTTCTTCCGTTCGGGTGAAAATATAACTTGGAATTTCCAGGGTAACGCGCCCTTCTCGTTCTATGAAGCCGTCTTACTGATTACGCTTATTGCGGCTGCAGTATCCATTCCTTTTGCCAAAAATAGGCTATCCGCGGTTATCATGACTGGAGCCGTCGGATACCTCGTAACCCTGCTCTTTGTTCTGTTCCGAGCACCGGATCTGGCATTGACCCAAATGATCGTAGAGACCGTGTCGGTTGCCCTATTCCTACTCTGCTTCTATCATTTGCCTGAGCTTCAGCGGGGTAAGTCGAGTCGTCGATACCTCACGGTAAATGGCATTGTGGCAATTGCTGTGGGAATTGTCATGACGTTTGTTGCATTAGCAGCGAGCGGAACAGCCTCATTGGAGAGCATTTCGACCTTCTTCCTGCAAGAAGCTTATAACTCGGCTGGTGGTAAAAATGTCGTTAATGTATTGCTCGTCGATTTCCGTGGTTACGATACGTTACTTGAAATTATGGTGCTTGGTGTGGCTTCATTATCCATCTACTCCATGATCAATCTGAATCTAGAAGCAAAAGATCTGGGCGCACGATTGAAATTTCGTAAGAAAGAAACCACAGATGAAAATGACGTCGAGCTTGACGATAAAGATGATAACACGAAGAAATATGGGAATCGGGAAGGAACTACATCTTCCTGGGATACGGTTCCTTTGCAAAGTAATGATGTATTACTGCAAACCACGACCAAGGTTGTCGTATTTATTATTTTGACCTTCGCCTTGCACTTGTTCTTCGCAGGGCATCACAACCCAGGCGGCGGATTTATCGGCGGTCTCGTTACAGCTGCTGCACTGGTTCTCATTGCCCTTGCGTTCAGTACAGATACGATACGCAAAGCGTTACCTATTGATTTTCGTATGTTGACATCGATTGGTCTGGCAATTGCCTTATTAACAGGGGCGGGTTCATTTTTGTTCGGTGCCCCATTCCTCAGTCAAACCTTTGGATATTTTGAACTTCCTTTACTCGGAGAGACTGAACTTGCCACGGCAATGCTGTTCGATATAGGCGTGTATCTAGCCGTCCTTGGCGTCACCATGACTATTATTCTACAGATCGGGGAGGATCGCTGATATGGAAATATTGATGTGTGTGGCCGTTGGCATTTTGTTTGCGGTCGCCGTCTTCTTAATCTTATCGCGGAGCCTGCTCCGGATTGTTCTCGGCATGTCTATCCTCACGCATGGCGTGCATCTGTTGCTAATCACGATGTCTCGCCTTAAGACCGGAGCTCCGCCTCTACTTGGGGAGCAGGCGGAACGTTATGTTGATCCGCTGCCCCAGGCGCTTATTTTGACATCGATCGTTATTAATTTTGGTCTAACTGCCTTTTTCTTTGTTCTGTCCTACCGTTCATATCTGAAACTGAAAACCGACGATATGGAAGAAGTAAGGGGGCGGCCATATGAATAATCTTGTTGTTCTACCGATTCTACTGCCCTTAATTACTGGCGTTATCGCTATCCTTTTTTTCCGTAAGGTTAGCATTCAGCGGTTCGTCAGTGTTATTGGACTTTTGCTCACCGCCGCAGCTTCAACGGTGTTAATTGTTCAAGTTGCCCAATCCGGCATCCAAACGTTGAATATGGGAGGCTGGACACCCCCTTATGGTATAGTGCTTGTTGCCGATATGGTATCTGCACTGCTCGTTGTTGCCGCATCGATCATAGCGTTAGCCTGTCTTCTCTATGCTTTTCAAAGCGTTAATAAGGAACGGGAAGAGCATCACTTCTATCCTTTCTTTCACTTTTTGATCGCTGGAGTAAACGGATCGTTCCTTACAGGGGATATCTTCAACCTATTTGTAAGCTTTGAATTGATGCTGATCTCTTCCTATGCCTTAATCGTGCTTGGAGGAACGGAACGACAATTACAGGAAACGATCAAATATGTCCTGATTAACATCGTTTCTTCTGCACTCTTTGTTGCTTCGATCGGCTTCTTGTATTCCATCACTGGCACATTAAATATGGCGGATTTGTCGGTTCGAATTGCTGAGATCGGTCAAAGTGGTGTCGTAACACTTATTGCTGTATTGTTCTTGATTGTATTTAGTATTAAGGCCGGATTGTTCCTATTCTTCTGGCTATCCGGTTCCTATGCAGCTCCACCAGCCGTAGTCACGGCACTGTTCGCTGGATTGTTAACCAAGGTGGGACTGTATGCGATTGTGCGTACATTCACACTCATCTTCTATCATGATCCGGATTTCTTCCACGCCTTAATTGGGTGGATGGCCGGAGCTACCATGATCCTGGGGGTTATTGGGGCAATCTCCTATCGTGACGTGAACAAAATTTTGATCTACAACGTTATCGCAGGTGTCGGTTTTGTCGCCTTCGGTATGGCATCGGCCAGTCGTACAGCACTTGAAGGTCTGCTCTTCTACATGTTGCATGATATGCTGATCAAAACACTGCTCTTCCTATTAGGCGGTGCATTGATTGCAGTCGCAGGCACATCTAAACTCGACAATATGGGCGGGCTCATTAAACGCTATCCCATGCTCGGCTGGATGTTCTTCATCAGTGCACTTGCATTGGCGGGTATACCGCCATTCAGTGGATTCCCAGGTAAACTGTTGCTGTTCGAGGGCGGCTTGCAGACAGGCTTGTACGGACTGACCGGAATTGCGGTACTCTCCAGCTTGTTAATGCTCTACTCTGTACTACGTATCTTTATCCAAGCGTTCTGGGGTGAGCCACCTGCGGGCGTTGTCCGTCGACCTTATCCGGTGAATGGTTTGCTGATTCCAGCGGGTATTCTGTTTATTTTTATCATCGTGATGGGTGTGGGGGCTGAAGGCATGTTCCAATTAACCTCGCGCGCAGGCGACATTCTACTGCATCCGAATCTGTATATAGATGCCGTATTGAAGGAGTAGATGCGTATGGCCTTTCAGATAATACTCAATCTTATTATCGCTTTTGTATGGATGTTTCTGAACAATGCCTGGAACGGTGTTGGTTTTATTACGGGTTATTTACTCGGTTTGTTGCTCATTGGAGGCATGCGACGTTTCTTCCCGCAACGGTTGTATGTTGTACGCGTCTGGGCAATTATTAAGTTGCTTATACTGCTGTTTAGGGAACTGGTGCGAGCCAGTATTGAGGTCATCCGTCAGATCATTAAACCTAAGCTTGATATTCGACCAGGTATTTTCACCTATCGAACAGAATTATCTTCCGATTGGGAAGTTACCCTGCTCTGTCTGCTGATCTCGCTAACACCGGGTTCCTTGCCACTCGAAATCTCAGGGAATCAACGGAAGCTGTTTATCCATGCACTGGATATTAAGGATGAGCAAAAGTTGAGAGATGATATTAAAAACACGTTCGAAAAAGCAATAATGGAGGTGACACGTTAATGTTGTCCTCACTACTGTTTATTTCATTGCTAATTCTATCGCTGGCTATTCTCGGCTGTCTGTATCGTGTCCTTCGAGGACCCTCAATGGCTGACCGAATTACAGCGCTAGATACGATAGGCATTAATGTCATTGCCATTGTAGCTGTATTATCCATGATGCTTAAGACACAAGCCTATTTGGATATTATTTTATTGATTGGTATTCTCGCATTTCTAAGTACCGTAGCCTTTGCACGTTATATCGAACGGGGGGCGGTGTTCAAAAATGATGGAGATCGTTAATGCAGCCGCTGAAACTACCATTGGTCTGCTCGTTCTGCTGGGGGCTTTACTGAGTGCATTTAGTGCATTTGGTCTCATTCGGTTACCTGATGTCTACTTACGAGCACATGCCGCGACCAAAAGTATGACTCTTGGAGTCCTGTGTGTGTTAAGCGGAGCCTTTTTTTTCTTCTGGATCTTCGATAATTACATTAGTGCACGCGTATTATTAGGTATCCTGTTTGTATTCATCACTGCTCCTGTTGCAGGGCATCTCAACGGGCGTGCTGCCTACCGTACGGATGTACCTCTCTGGGAACAGAGCATTCAAGATGAACTCGAACCATTACTGAAAGGTAAGAAGGTTAACCATGAAGAGAAGGACATGATGGAGTAACCTCATAACATGAAAAAAAAGACCTGCGATGTGGTCATACCCCTGTCAAGTAGACAGATGAAAAAAGCTATGCTGCCAGCGCGCATCGATATTCAATCGGTGCGCGCTGTTTGAGTTTCGCTTGAA
>NZ_JAUSTI010000014.1 GCF_030812775.1 Paenibacillus tundrae | reverse complement strand
TTGGTGGCGATGGCGGAGGGGTTCCACACGTACCCATCCCGAACACGACCGTTAAGCCCTCTAGCGCCGATGGTACTTGGACCGCAGGGTCCTGGAAGAGTAGGACGCCGCCAAGCAAAGAACCACTGCCGATGTTATTCGGTGGTGGTTTTTATTTATGTTTTGGAACAGCCTGATCTTGGATTGGGCTGTTTTTTTGTATTTATGTAGTAAACCTCATGTCGGATTAGAAGACCGTGCAAGTACCCGTAACCATAAGATTAAATTCAAACTATCCCAAATCGGGTTATGAATGCTTAAGGGCTTTTTGAGATATAGTAACAAAATGGTTGGATTATAGATCAAAACGGTCGTTCTCATTTAAAATGAATAGCTCTTGTTATATTCCATTTTGGAATGATCACCGCTATTTAATATTTTTTAGTACCAGATACTAATAGTAGGTGCTATAATAATAAAAACACTAACGGAGGTGCTAGTATGAATCAATCCAAAGCAATAATCACTGCATTCGGAACGTATGTGCCAGAGCGCATCCTAAGTAATGCTGATCTGGAGAAAATGGTTGATACGAGCGATGAATGGATTGTACAGCGTACTGGCATGAGAGAACGCCGAATCGCCGATGCAAACCAATATGTATCTGATTTGGCTACAAAAGCTGTCGAAGATATGATTGGTCGTTACCAGGTTAACGTAAATGATGTGGATATGATTCTATTTGCAACCAGCACACCTGAATATGCCTTTCCAAGTTCAGCTTCCAGAGTACAGGCCAATCTTGGCATTCCGCATACCGGAGTACTTGATCTAAATGCTGCTTGTGCAGGATTTACGTATGGTATGCAAATGGCAGATAGCTTGGTAACAAGTGGGATGTATCGCAAGGTGCTCGTGATTGGGGCAGAGACTTTATCTAAAATTACGGATTACACTGACCGCACAACCTGTGTGTTATTTGGGGATGGAGCTGGTGCCTTTTTAGTGGAACGATCTGATGAAGAAGGCGACTTTATGGCAGCAATCTCAGGAACACACGGAGAAGGCGGGGTTCATTTATATAAGAGTGGTTTGTCGTCCGAGATGAACGGGTTACCTTTGAAGGTCGAGGGGAGCCTTGTTCAAAACGGTAGAGAAATCTACAAATGGGCTGTGCGCATGATTCCCGAACAATTAAGCCATCTCATCACGAAGGCAGAACTAGAGCCTGAGCAGATTGACTGGTTTGTGCCACACAGTGCCAATATGAGAATGATTGAGGCAGTTTGCGAGCGTGGCCCGATTCCTTTGGAACGAACGTTAACCAGTATGGAATACCGGGGGAATACATCTGCTGCGTCCATCCCGCTTGCGTTGCAGCTAGCAGTGGATGAAGGAAAACTGAAGCATGGCCAACGAGTGGCGTTGTTCGGATTCGGAGGTGGCTTAACTTATTCGGGTCTCGTCCTGAAATGGGGCGTGCCAGACAGAGCCTAGTTTCAAGCAACAGTCATTACATTATAACGAAGAAGCTGGGGTACCGCTCAATGTAGAGCAGTACCCCAGCTTTCTATTTTTCGGTAATACTTTTTCCGTGATATCATTTAACCCTAATTTGAGTATGAGTTGTTGATCAGACATATAGGGTAATGGATTAATCGCGTGTTTTCATTATTATTTCTACATTACCATAAGCCATAGTTTAGTATGTGTATCTTTTAAATAATAAAGCTGGTCAATCACATATGACTAAATATAATGATAGCAGAGTAGCTGCGGACTAAATCGGTAAAAAAGTTACGGCGTCAGCTTAGGCGCTTGACGGTGATGAGTACCTTGCTCATAGCTATAAGCGAGCTTGATGAGAGTACTTTCATCGAACGCACGTCCCAGGAATTCGATTCCTACAGGTAGGCCGTCAGCTGTGAATCCTGCTGGGACTGTAATTGCCGGGAAACCGGAGAATGGACTAAGTCGGTTGTTACCACCGGAAGTTTGTCCTTCACCAATAAGGCCAGCAGCCTGTGTGGATGTAGGATAGATAATGGCATCCAGGTTATGATCCGCCATGACTTTCAGTAGTGACTCACGTGTAACTTGAGTACGTTTTAGGACGATGTCCTTATATTCTGTCGTCTCTAACGTCTCTCGTGCATCTCGCGCTTTCATGGATTGCTCTTGCGCTTTATCGAACTGTCCAGAAGCGATGATCTCAGATAGACTGTGATAAGGAGCATCCTCGCCTAAAGAATCAAGGTAGTCATTTAACTGGAATTTGAATTCGTACCCGCTAAGGCTTGGGTATTTATTAATCTCGGCCCAGTTCGGGATGGAGATTGGAACTGCGGTAGCACCAAGTGATTTAAGTTCCTCCACGGCATTGTGAATGACGTCAGCTACAGCCTTTTCCTCTGCTTTGGTGCTTGGGATCAGTTCTGGAGCTATACCAATACGTGCGCCTTTCAATCCATTAACATCAAGGAAGTCTGTGTAACTGGAAGGGATTTTGCCTACAGCGTAAGCAGTAGCCACATCCTTTTTATCGTAACCTACAGTAGCATCCAGCATTATCGCAGCATCACTAACTGTACGAGCCATAGGTCCACCAACATCCTGCGTCAACGCCAGTGGAATAATACCTTCACGACTGGATAGTCCGATCGTTGGGCGAATACCTACGAGACTATTGAAGCTGGACGGAATACGGATGGAGCCACCTGTATCTGTACCCAAGCCGGCAGCAGCGAAGTTTGAAGCAATTGCAGCGCCTGTTCCGCCACTAGAACCACCTGGATAGTGATCCAGCGCATAGGGGTTAAGCGTTTGTCCTCCTAGGGAGCTGGATGTCGTAATACCAAATGCGAACTCGTGCAGGTTCGTTTTACCTAAAATAATAGCTCCTGCTGTCTTGAGTTTCTTCACTTGTTCAGCATCGTGAGCGGGAATGGAGTCTTTCAGACAGATACAACCGGCAGTGGTTGGCATATCTTTGGTATCGAAGTTGTCTTTCACTAAGACTGGGATGCCATGCAGAGGCCCGCGGGCACCTTGAGCCGCTCGTTCTTCGTCCAACTGCTCAGCGATTTGCAGTGCATCTGGGTTTATTGTCAGGACAGCTTTGAGGCTAACGCCTTGATCATCATATTTTTCGATACGATCCAGATATTGTTGTACGAGCTCTTTGGATGTCAGTTTGCCTTGCGTCATCGCCGTCTGGAGATCCATTATTGTGGCTTCTTCCAGAACGAACGGTTTTATGTAATTATATATGCGGTCTTTTAATACAGCGACGTCGTTCTCCGTAAGTATGGCATGAGGTAGGAAGAGGGTATCGGTATAACCTTTCATCAACCCAGCAGCATTCAGAGCGGCTACAGCATCAGCATAATCAGCTTGTTCGGGCACGTCTTTGAAGGAAATTGTAGCAGAGTCGAGGTTAAGCCATTGTTGCAAGGCTACGGCAGCATCTTTGCGCTTTATGGTTGTGCCGGAGAGCTTGTCCATCGTAAAGGGCACACCTGCAAGTGTAGCCGCTTCTTCCATGGCTCCTACGAATGTTGCGGCAGTAGCTGGTGCTTTGGCAGTGGAGGTCGTTGCTGTAGATGTTTTACTTGTCGGAGCTGCAGTTGCAGCAAACGCTGAAGGTACCGCAGTCCCTCCCCAAGTTGTAGTGACGACAGCAGTTGCTACTAACAATGCTCCACCTTTTCTAAATACAGATCCATGATAAGTCATGCATCCACGCTCCCTTCCTGTGTCTCAGTTGATGTGTGTAAGTAATTTGTGAACATATGCTTTTGCACATTCTATATGCATGTTAGGTAATCTTACAATGTTAATATTTATCGAAAAAAACGTATACATAATAATTTTACGTGAGGATTTCTTACAAATACTCTTGTTTTCATGTGCTAATAAAAGATATAAATTTATATATTCCTTAAAAATGTAACATACATATAACATATATAACGCATTTGGTTGTAAGCAATGTTATATGAAGTATCGGGTATAAGAAGTATTGAGCTGATTTAGAAGCGCAAAGCATACCTCCACTGTGAAATGATATAATGGAAAAATAGAAACAGCAGAACTTTGAGTACATGTTCAAAAAGGTCAGTTTGAAAAACCTCTTAACGTTTTGCCAGAAAGGAAGAGATATGAAGTGAAGACATTGGTACTCGCAGAAAAACCGTCTGTCGCACGCGAAATAGCCAGAGTTATGGGAGCGCGTGATAAACATAAAAGCTATATTGAAGGGCCAAAATACATCGTAACCTGGGCACTTGGCCATCTTGTAGGTCTTGCAGAGCCAGAGGATTACGACAAAAAGTATGCAACATGGAATCTAGAAGATCTACCGATTCTACCGGAGCGTACCAAGCTTAAAGTGCTTCGGGAAACGAATCATCAATACAAAGCGGTACAGCAATTAATGAAACGTCAGGATGTTGGCGAATTGGTCATCGCTACAGATGCCGCGCGTGAGGGAGAATTGCTGGCTCGGTGGATTATGCAGATGGCACAGTGGAAGAAGCCTTTTAAACGTTTGTGGATTTCTTCTCAGACAGATAAGGCGATTAAGGATGGATTTGCATCGCTGAAGCCAGGCAGTCAATTCGATCGTCTCTATGAATCTGCACGCTGCCGTGCGGAAGCAGACTGGATGATTGGACTGAATGTAACGCGTGCTCTGACTGTTCGTTTCAATGCCCAATTATCAGCTGGTCGTGTTCAGACCCCAACTTTGGGCATGATTATGGATAGAGAAAATGAAATAAACGGCTTCCGCTCTCAAGAATATGAGACACTGACGGTAGAACTGAGCGGTTTTCAGGCTGTTTGGCGGGCAAGTGGCGGGGACTCTCGAATCTTTGACCCACAGGAAATGCAACAATTGAAGCAACGGATCGAAGGGCGTAAAGGCACGATTGCTCAAGTGAAGAAAAGTGAAAAGGTAGAGCCGCATCCACTAGCGTACGATCTGACAGAGCTACAGCGAGATGCCAACAGAAAATACGGTTTCTCTGCCAAACAAACATCGAATGTTCTACAGCGCTTGTATGAACAGCACAAACTCGTTACGTATCCGCGTACTGACAGCCGTTATTTGACCTCTGACATGGTGGGTACGTTGAAAGAGCGGCTGGAGAGTGTAGCTATTGGTCCTTATGCCTCTATCGCACGTCCTTTGCTGCGCAAAAACCTAAATATCACGAAGCGCATCGTGGACGACAGTAAAGTGACAGACCACCATGCCATTATACCGACAGAGCAGACCGTGCTATTGAATCAGCTTAGTCCAGAGGAACGTAAACTGTATGATCTCATTGTGCGTCGTTTCATCAGCTTGTTCTATCCAGCAGCGAGGTACGATTCTGTAGCAATCACCGTTCAGGTTGGCAACGATTCATTCCATGCCAAAGGCACAACCGTGAAAGACAGTGGATGGCGTGAAGTATATGGCGGAGATTATAGCGATGATGACGATGACCGTACAGATGATGATGCTAACCAGGAGCGTGTGCTTCTGCCTGATGTGCAGCAAGGACAGGCTGTAACCGTTCAGCGTTGTCATGTGAAGAGTGGGCGGACGATGCCGCCTAAACGGTACACCGAAGCAGCTCTGCTCTCGCAGATGGAGAAGCATGGGCTTGGCACACCAGCTACACGGGCAGATATCATTGAGAAGCTGGTTAGCTCCGATACGATTGATCGTCAAGGCAACAGCATGCATCCAACAGGTAAAGGAAAACAGCTAATTGAGCTTGCCGCTCCGCAGCTTCGTACTCCGGAACTGACCGCACGCTGGGAAGCTGAACTTGAGCGAATTGCTCGCGGACAAGGCAAGCCAGGACCCTTCCTCGACAGCATTCGTTCGATGGCGAAAGAACTAGTATCAACGGTTAAAGGCAGTAAGGCCGAATATAAGCCTCATAATGTATCCAATAGTCACTGCCCTGACTGTAATGCACGTTTACTTGAGAAAAAAGGAAAACGCGGCAAATTCTTAGTTTGTCCTACAGAGGACTGTGGTTATCGCCGCTCGGCAGAGAAGAGATTATCGAACCGCCGCTGCGCGCAGTGTCACAAAAAGATGGAGATCAAGGAAGGCAAAGCGGGTCTATACGTACAATGCCTGCCATGTGGAATCACCGAAACATTGGATAAGGACAAGAAGCATGTGAACAAACGCGAACAGCAAAAACTGGTGAAACAATATGCGAAACAGGAATCCATCGGTTCCAATCTCGGAGATCTGCTGAAGGCGGCTATGGAGAAGAAAGGGAACTAAAGGTGCAGGAGCCTCCATCTATTTTAGAATCCTTAGAATACCAATCGCCACATTGAATTCTATTGAGATGGTTTGACTACAAAACGGTTACGATACTGTTTAGGTGTGAGCCCTGTATGCTTCCGGAATACCTTAATGAAATAACTCTGATCATAAAAATTCAATAAGGGGTAAATTTCACTGAGTTGATAGTCCGAGAAAACAATGAGATTCTTCGCTTCTTCAATGCGCTGTTTCTGGATAAAAATCTTCAGAGCCTCTCCAGTCTCTTCCTTAAATTTACGGGAGAGATAGGAGGGGCTTATTTGAAGATGATTGGCAAGTACATCTAGATCGAGATCATCATAAAGGTGATTGAAAATGTATTCCTGACATAGCAGGATATCCTTGGAAAAGTGAGCGCGATGAACCTTCTCTACTCGTTCGGTAAAATCAACAAGAATGTCTTCGAGAAAAGGGTGGATGGATTCAATCCGAGGTACACCCTCAATTTGTTGTATATATGTATCGCTAAGGGTAAGAGCGACCTCCGAATATAATCCACCGTCAATAGCGGCCCGAGTTCCTATGGCAATAGCCGAAATAATTAGATTCTTTTTACTCCGAAGACTATCGTTCTTGGATAATATGCCGTACACCCCGTTAATCTCCATATGTTGTTTCAGGTAGAGCAACATCTTCTTCTTATTTCCTAGACGAACTTGTTCAAAAATTTTCCTCTCCGATAAATACGATTTATGATACAAGCCATTTTCCCGCTGTTCAAGCAATGAAAGATCAAGCACATCCTCCGTTTTGTTGTTGACCACATTCTGATTGTCTTCAATGACCTGCTCCAGATCTAACATTTCATTATGCAATAGGTAGTGAGCCAGTATAGCCGCACTGATTAACTGCCTGTGATCTACCGCTGATCCAGTTGTATCAAGTTGTTGATCGATCATATTGCTATCTAAGAATTTCTGAGAATTAGGCCATAAAATGAGGCGACCCTGCCCCTCCTTCGTGGAGATCGGCATGAGGATCAATTTATCCGCTTGTTTGTTAATGTAGGCAAGATGAATTTTCTTGTAGAGAGGAATGGAGAGAAGATGAACCACGAGCTCTCTAGATAGCTTTGTTTGGTTGGACTTAGAGGTGTGAGTGCTGGTAAAGCCATGTAGCAGTTCCGAACCATCCGTAATATAAAAAGTTGGGATACGGGTAGAGTCATAGATGGAATGGAAGATCCATTGAAGATGTGGGTCAGATAACATCAGTATAGCCCCCTCGTTAAATACGCGATTAATACCATTTATCACAAATTAATACCATAAATATATATAGAATTGATTTATATTTCAATTAGAAAAATAAAGCGCTTTCTAATATGGAGTACATAAGTATAAGCGAATTCTCAATTCTATGGGAATTAAAAAATTAGCGAGGAATGAACGCTTACACTCACAACAATGAAAACGCTTAATTAAGGAGGGCACATATATGGCTGTTCACGAAGAAGTCGTAAGACGGGTAACGGAGATCCATTCAGGTAAATCTAGCAAGACCCATAAAATACCGTTGAAAGAAAAAGTTAGTTACGGTCTAGGGGATGTTGCTTCTAACCTCATTTATACTGTAATCACAACGTATCTCACCTTTTATTTTACTGATGTTTTTGGTCTGGGAGCTGCTGCTGTAGGTACGATGATGTTAATCGTGCGGTTTGTAGACATGATTGATAGTCCCATCTTCGGAGTTCTCATCGACCGAACCAATACCAAGTGGGGTAAATCGAGACCATGGATATTATGGTTCTGTATTCCATTTGCGTTATCTTCAGTGTTGTTGTTCATGGGGCCTGACCTGAGTCAATCAGGCAAACTGGTATATGCTTATATTTTCTATATTGCCTCTAGTGTTTTGTATGCAGCGGTCAATAATCCACTGACTACGATGTTATCTAGTATGAGCAGCGATGTTCAAGAGAGAACGGTCGCCAATACATTTCGTATGTTCGGTGGTCAGATCGGTGGTCTGATTGTGAACTTAAGCTTGCTGCCACTAGTCGCGTACTTTGGAGGAGGAGATCAGCAAAAAGGCTTCTTCTATACAATGACAATCTTCTCGGTTGTTGGTGTAATTATGTTTTTGATCACCTTCTTCAACACAAGAGAACGAGTACAGAGTGCTTCTGGGAATGAAGCTGTTCCACTACGGGAAGGTTTGAAAGCGCTCAAAGGAAACAAACCTTGGGTCGTGGTTGCGCTGCTTGGATTAGTATTTTTCACAATGTATATTATCAAGCTCTCCGCAGGGATCTATTATATTACGTACAATCTAGGGAGAAAGGATCTAGTGACGACGGTCAATACGCTTGGGATGATGACACTCATTGGCATACTATTAGTCCCATTCTTAACCAAGTTTTTCAGTAAGCGTAAAGTTGTAATTGCAGGAATTATCATTAATATTATCGGTCTGTTGATGATCTGGCTTGGTGGTGCTGAGGTTAGTATGATCCTTGCAGGAACGGTCATTTCCGCAATTGGATTGGGGCTTCCAGCGGGGTTGTTATTCACTCTGATGGCGGATGCTGTAGACTATGGGGAGTGGAAATCAGGAATACGTGCTCAGGGATTACTTGTATCTGCCTCAGGCATTGGGATCAAACTAGGATCAGGTCTAGGTGCAGCCATCCCAGCTTGGATGCTTGGTGCAGGAGGATATGTAGCGAACCAGACACAGACTCAATCTGCTCTGACAGCAATAACGATCAGTTATATTTGGTTACCTATTATTCTGAGTGCTCTTTCAATCTTGATTATGGCTTTCTTCAAATTCGAGAAACCGCATAATGAAATTATTGCTGAACTTGAATATCGAAGAGCACAGCAGCAATAACACAATCAGACAGTCTTGTTCACCAGTGAGTGATTGCTGGGGACAAGACTATTTTTTCAAATCAACTTTTGGGCAAGGGGTAGGTAGGATGTATTTAGTATTGGATATAGGCGGAACGTTTGTGAAATATGCTTTGATGAGCTCTAGTGGGGATATCGTACATAAAGACAAGCAACCCACTAGGAGAACCAATCTTCAGGAACTGGAGGAAGTTCTATACTCTATCATTGATGGGCGAGAACTGAGTTCCCTCCAGGGCATCGCAATTAGTTGTCCAGGAACGATAGATGTGGAAACAGGCATTGTTTATCACGGCGGATTTTTTCCATTTTTGCATGAGGTCAATTTGGCGAAGCTTCTTGCAGATCGTTATAATATCACCGTTTCAATTGAAAACGATGGGAAATGTGCTGCACTTGCAGAATTATGGCTGGGAAGTGTTAAACACGCGAAAGACTCCATTGTGCTCGTGCTGGGAAGTGGAATTGGTGCAGGGATTATTGTGGGCGGTAAACTGCAACGAGGGGCTAATCTGTCTGCAGGAGAAGTAAGCTACATCATGAGTAAGATTGATCCTGTGACAAAAGAAGCTACGTATTTTGGTCTGGATTGTTCCGCAGTAAGAATGGTTCAGCAGATTGGTGAGAAGAAAGGGTTGCAAGATCCTACCGATGGAGCAGCGGTATTTGAGTTTATCAACCAACAGGATCCGGAAGCTACTGAAATCTTTAATAATTATTGTCTGAATATAGCGGTACAGATTATGAATCTGCAATATATTTTAGATCCTGAGCTGTTCGCCATTGGGGGAGGAATCAGTGCGCAGCCTGTTCTGTTGGAGCGTCTGGCGTGGGCGATTGATGAACTAAAACAAATGAATCCATTTCATAAGGCAAGTCCTAAGATTACGGCTTGTACGTTCAGGAACGATGCTAATCTGTATGGGGCACTTTACAATTTTTTGGACAGACAGGATAAGCGAATTCGTACCACTTCCCAAGCGTAGGCACATCCTCGTATAAGATCCTCCTTTTTCAGGCAACGTAAGCCTAGGAGGTGATACCCATATGCCGCATAACAAACCAGAGAAACGCCATAATCAGCAAAATAAAGACAGTATCCGTGAAGAGAGTATCGCTGTGCGTCCGGAGAAAGCAGCAAAACGAGTACCAAGTCTAAACGGGATACCCAAACAGGAGTCCTAGATAGGCAGTCTAATGCAGTTCCCTTTCCCGCGTTGAACATGTGCCAGTCTTAGGATTATAATGGAGGCAGGGAGATGTCCCGGGATAGGGGGACTGCTAAAATATATGCAAACTGGACTTATCTTGTGGTTTATATTTATTAATGTAGTAGGATATCTGGTGATGTCCGATGACAAGAGACGTGCACAGCAACGTCGAGATCGTACACCTGAACGTACATTGTTTTTGCTTGCATTCATTGGTGGTGCGCTTGGAGTCTGGATCGCCATGTATCGCAAAAGGCACAAAACGAAGCATCCGAGCTTCACGATCGGTATTCCTCTGCTTTTGTTTCTGAATGCAGTAATGTATGGTTACTTTCTTCAGTAATGGTAGGAGATGAACCGTCACTGGATCCAATTTTTTCTGGCTAATTATTCTTAGATCATAGTGTACATGTTCGATCCATCTCACATAAGTTAATATGTAAATTTATTCTTATGAATGGTTCATCTTAGCTCTGGAACGTTTAAAGAATGACATGGAGTAAAAGGTTTTAAAGCGCATTAGGATGTTACCCCGAGGCTTGCTTCGGATGTTCTACATATATAAGGAAGGGACGGATTCACATGTTATTTTCCAAAATCTTAGTAGCTTATGACGGCTCCAAAGCTTCAAATAAAGCACTTGATCGCGCGATTGAACTCGCCAAGGCTTCACCAGATGCTGTACTTGATGTAATCCATGCTTTTGATTTCCCGCGTGTATTTATTGGGGAGGGTCTCGCTCCACTACCGCCATCTCTTAACAATGATTATTACAATCTTGCGGTACAAACGACCGATGAGGCGAAAGAGCGAATTAAGGCTGCTGGTGTAACGGCTAATGTGGATCTAATCCAAGGAGCTGCAGCCGAAGTGTTACTTGATTTTGCTAAAGAGAACGATTCGGATATCATTATTATTGGTAGTCGCGGCTTGGGCGGAATTCGCGAGTTTGTTCTGGGTAGTGTCAGCCATAATGTAGTGCAGCATGCTCAAATCCCAGTGCTTATCGTTAAATAGTGTAGAAGTGTACAACACTTCAATGGAAAAGCCGGTAGTCTTCGAGAGATTGAAGAGGAGCCGGCTTTCTTTTATGGAATGAAATGGTTAGTAGAATGCTTTGAAATGAGTAATTCCCGAACATTATATTTGTCAATATGTTAAATGTTCGTCTTTAAGTTGACATTCGCTGTAGGGGATTGTTAAAATGTTAGATGTGTCGATCAGGTGAGAATAAGGTCGAGTAGGAACGAATGCTGTTGAAGATTTTATTAGATTATAAACGAAGTTTGCAAGAGACTGAACCTAGAATTTTGCAATATAGAGATTTGCTCGTATAAAGCCGGGGATAGGGCCCGGAAGTATCTACCCGGGAACCGTAAATTTCCGGACTACGAGGAGATACGGCTGAGAGTCGCATGGAATTAAAGTGCGGACAGCAAGCCCCTTTTGGCATGCCCAAATGTGGGATACGTATTTCTTGGAGTCCGGTGTCCGGAGAAAATGTATGTTTTCGCGGGTAGCGGATTTTTTTGTTCCATGAGCATGAGGGTGGAACCAAAAAGGAATGCTGGAACGTGATATTATCCAAAAAGCTCAGACGGGAGTTGAATGTATTCATGTCAGTGCAAGTTGCTGTAATTATGGGCAGTAAGTCAGATTGGGAAACGATGAAGCATGCGTGTGAGGTGCTTGATGAGTTAGAAATCGGCTATGAGAAAAAAGTGGTATCCGCTCATCGAACACCAGATTTAATGTTTGAGTATGCAGAGCAAGCCATCGATCGAGGATTCAAGGTCATCATTGCGGGTGCAGGCGGGGCGGCACATTTACCTGGCATGGTTGCAGCCAAAACGATGTTGCCTGTGATCGGCGTGCCTGTGCAGTCCAAAACATTAAATGGTCTCGATTCCCTCTTGTCCATTGTTCAGATGCCTGGCGGAATACCTGTTGCTACCGTTGCCATTGGAAAAGCAGGGGCGACGAATGCGGGATTACTCGCCGCTCAGTTCATCGGTGCTTTTGATGAGGAAGTTCGGAATCGTGCTGAAGCTCGCAGAGAACGAATTAAACGTGAAGTGTTAGAAAGCAGTGATGAGCTATGATAATGCCAAATAAGCAGTCTGAGGCGGCTAACGAAGCCAAACGTGTACTGCTTCCTGGACGGACGACGATTGGTATTCTGGGAGGTGGCCAGCTCGGACGTATGCTAACGTTGTCTGGGACGGCAATGGGGTATCGGTTTGTAACGCTTGATCCTGTCGCTGATGCACCTTGTGGACAAGTTGCCCATCAGATTGAAGCGGGTTATGACGACGAAGCTGCTGCTAGGAAATTGGCGGAGCAATGCGACGTGATCACGTACGAGTTTGAAAATGTGGATGCTGGTGTTGCCGCTCTTCTGGAGCGTGAATCCTACGTGCCTCAGGGAAGTACCCTACTTTATACTACGCAGCATCGTTTACGTGAAAAGCAGGCTATTGAAGCGGCGGGTGTGCGCGTTGCCCCTTATCGGGAAATTACCAATTTGGATACCATGCAAGCGGCTGTTCGAGAACTAGGTATCCCATGTGTGCTGAAGACGGTAACCGGTGGGTATGACGGCAAAGGCCAGCGAGTTATTCGCGAGGCTAGCCAAGCGGTTGAAGCTTACGAAGAGCTTGCCTCCACAGGTGCGGAATTGGTGCTGGAGCAGTTCATTAAGTTCGATTGCGAGATTTCGGTAGTCGTCGCGCGTAGTACGCAAGGGGAGATCAAGACTTTCCCGGTAGCCGAGAATATTCATGTGGACAATATTCTGCATACATCCATTGTTCCAGCAAGGGTACCAACAGAAATTCAGCTGGAGGCACAGAGATTGGCGGCGGCCGTTGCAGAATCGATGCAAGCAGTTGGTTTGCTCGCGGTTGAGCTGTTTGTAGCAGCGGATGGAAGACTTTACGTGAATGAGCTAGCTCCAAGACCACATAATTCGGGGCATTACACGATGGAAGCTTGTGCAACTTCACAGTTTGAACAGCATATTCGTGCCATTTGTGGATTGCCGCTTGGAGATACAACACTGCTAAGTCCTGTGGTTATGGTCAATGTGCTTGGCGAGCACCTGGAAGGGATCATCGATCGGATGGGTCAATCAGACACAGAAGCGATGGAACTCGGGGTTATTCCCAAGCTTCATATATATGGTAAATCTGAAGCAAAAACAGGAAGAAAGATGGGGCATGTCAATCTGCTCTGTCAGGATGTCGAAGAAGGATTGCAATGGATTGAACAAACTAATCTCTGGAGGAATATAAATTCATGATCGAACGTTATAGCAGACCCGAAATGAGAGCCATCTGGACGGAAGAGAACAAATTCAAGTCATGGCTGGAAGTTGAAATTTGTGCTTGTGAAGCGTGGGCAGAGCTTGGAGTCATCCCGAAAGAAGAAGCAGCATTGCTTCGTCAGAACGCATCTTTTGATATCGATCGCATCTATGAGATTGAACAGGAAACACGTCATGACGTTATCGCATTTACACGTACAGTATCGGAAAGTCTAGGCGCGGAGCGGAAATGGGTGCACTACGGACTGACTTCTACAGATGTAGTAGATACGGCATTGGGATATGTCCTTCGTCAAGCCAACGAGATTCTGGAACGCGATATCGTGAACTTCATTGAAATTCTGCGTGAGAAAGCACTAGCATATCAGCACACACCAATGATGGGACGTACACACGGGGTACATGCGGAGCCAACAACGTTTGGTTTGAAAATGGCATTGTGGCATGAAGAGATGAAGCGTAACTTAGAGCGTTTCCGTCATGCAGCAGACAATGTGCAGTTCGGCAAAATCTCCGGTGCAGTTGGAACGTACGCGAACATCGATCCATTCGTAGAAGAGTTTGTCTGCGAGAAGCTAGGCACGAAGCCAGCACCGATCTCCACACAAACATTGCAGCGTGACCGTCATGCGGAGTATATGGCTACATTGGCATTGATTGCAACTTCTTTGGACAAGTTCGCTACTGAAGTGCGTGCACTGCAAAAGAGTGAGTTCCGAGAAGTAGAAGAGGCTTTTGCTAAAGGTCAAAAAGGGTCTTCCGCAATGCCGCATAAACGCAATCCAATCGGTAGTGAAAACATCTCAGGTTTGTCCCGCGTCATTCGCGGACATATGGTCTCTGCATATGAGAACGTAACGCTCTGGCATGAGCGCGATATCTCACACTCTTCCGTAGAACGCGTGATCCTACCGGATGCAACCATGTTGCTAAACTACATGCTGAACCGCTTCGGTAATATCGTGAAAAACTTGACGGTGTTCCCTGAGAACATGAAACGCAACATGGAGCGCACCTTCGGTGTACCGTTCTCGGGTCGCGTTATGACGAAGCTGATCGACAAAGGCTTCAGCCGTGAGCAAGCGTACGATACGGTGCAACCACGTGCGATGCAAGCTTGGGAAGAGCAAAGACAGTTCCAGGACATCGTGAAGTCTACACCTGAAATTACAGAAGTGCTGAGCGAGGAAGAAATTGCAGATGCATTCAACCCATCATGGCACCTGAAGCATGTAGATACCATCTTCAAAAAGCTTGGTTTAAACAACTAATACTTATCCTAAAAATAAGTTGAATATGTGTTCACGCTGAAACGGAGAAGGCAGAAAAAACCTGAAGAAGCGAAGCGTTCGCCTGAAAGCTTTCTGAGAGAAAGCTGCATCGGAAGCATAAGCTATTCCCGGATTTTCACTTTGAAAAAGTGGAATCAAAAAATCTGGGAATAACAGCGATCGGAAGATTGTTCTGTCAGCGGAGTGAAGTATGGACCATGGGAATTTTCGTTTATAGCCTTATATCTCCTGAAAGAAGGTGAGCCAACATGGCGTTGTCCACTGCGGCGGATCTCGTTAAAGCTCCTTTGTTATATAAAGGAAAAGTACGTGAATTGTACGATCTGGGTGAACATTTTTTGATCGTGGTTACAGACCGAATTTCCGCCTTTGACTATGTGTTAGAACCTGCGGTTCCTGAAAAGGGCAATGTGCTCAATAAGCTAAGTAGTTATTGGTTCGAGCTAACGGGCGATATGATGGACAATCACGTCGTTCATACGGATGTGAACCGTTTGGGGGACATTGTGACTGACCCTGAACTGCTCAAAGACCGTATCATGGTTACCCGCAAAGCGGAGCGTATTGATATCGAATGCGTCGTACGTGGATATATCACCGGGGGCGGTTGGAGACAATATGAGAAAAGCGGTGAGGTCAACGGCATTACACTGCCGGAAGGACTTCGCAAAAACGCGAAGCTGGATTCTCCCATTTTCACGCCAGCAGCTAAAAACGACGTTGGGCATGACGAAGACATTCCAATGGATCGCATGAAGGAACTGGTTGGAGATGCGCTGGCTATCGAACTTCAGGAAAAAAGCCTGCGCTTGTACGAATTCGCTCGTGATTACTGTGATCAGCGCGGGATCATCCTAGCAGATTGTAAGTTCGAGTTCGGTATGGTGGATGGCAAAGTCATTTTGATCGACGAAATCTTTACGCCAGATGCTTCCCGCTTCTGGGCTAAAGAAAACTATGCGCTTGATATCGAAATCGACAGCATGGACAAAGAACCGGTTCGTACGTATCTTGCTGGTACGGATTGGGACAAAAACAGCCAGCCAGATCCATTACCTGAGCCGGTTGTGGAGGCGACAACTGCAAGATACGTCGATATCTATAATCGTTTAACGAAAGTGGTTTGATCTCAGCCACTACCCACCGTGCAACGTAAAGGTTTTAGGCCTTTCAAAAAAGCGCCGTAGGATCAGGCGGAGGGGCGGAATTGTTCGTAAAGGAGCGAAGCGTTCGCCTTTGTCCCCGGGTTTTGACCGCAGAGCGGGCTAAACGAATCAGAGAAACCTGGGGACAACAGCGACCTGCAGAACAATCCGCCCCGGAGCCCACCACCCAAGGCCAATCATTTTTTTAACAGCATAAAGCATTTATCCCGTTCATTACTGAGGAGGAACATAAGGATCATGATCAAAGCAACCGTATATGTCACTATTAAGCAAAGCGTACTCGACCCGCAAGGCGTAGCAGTTCAAGGAGCCCTTCATTCGATGGGATTCAATGAAGTTGAAAGTGTACGGATTGGTAAAGTCATGGAACTGAACCTGGATACGACAGATCGTGCAGAAGCGGAGAAACGATTGAAAGTGATGTGTGAGAAGCTGCTCGCGAACACCGTTGTTGAAGATTACCGCTACGAATTGGAGGGTTAATCTCATGAAATTTGCAGTTCTTGTGTTCCCTGGCTCCAACTGCGACATCGACTGTTACAAGGCAGTAGAAGACGCGATTGGACAAGAGGTTGATTATGTATGGCACACGGCTACAGATCTATCGGCTTATGATTGCATTCTGGTTCCGGGTGGTTTCTCGTATGGTGACTACCTGCGTTGCGGCGCCATTTCCCGTTTCGCACCTGTAATGAACGAGGTAGCCAAAGCTGCTGAACAAGGTAAATATGTTCTGGGCATTTGTAACGGATTCCAGATCCTGACTGAAGCTGGTTTGCTTCCAGGTGCATTGATCCGTAACACATCCCTGAAATTCCGTTGTCATGATACCGTATTGAAAGTAGCCAATGCAGATACACCATTTACACGTGACTATACGCAAGGTGAAGAGATTATTATTCCAATTGCACACGGTGAAGGAAACTATTATTGCGATGATGCGACACTTGCAAGCTTGCAAGCAAACAACCAGATCGTATTTACGTATGGTAGCAATCCAAATGGTTCCCTTGGCGATATCGCGGGAATCAGCAATATCGGCGGAAACGTGGTCGGCATGATGCCACATCCAGAGCGCGCAGTAGATTCATTGCTTGGCTTAGAAGACGGCAAACGTATGTTTACATCTATTTTGAAAGCATGGAGGGATAAGCATGACGCAGCAGCTATCCGCTAAGGAACCGACAGCAGAACAGGTCGCAGAACATAAACTTTACGCCCAAATGGGTGTGTCGGACAGTGAATATGAGCTGATCTGTGAATTCATGGGACGTAAGCCAAACTACACAGAGATTGGTGTCTTCAGTGTAATGTGGTCGGAACACTGTGCGTACAAAAATTCCAAACCACTCTTGCGTCGCTTCCCAACAAGTGGCCCGCGTGTCCTGATGGGACCGGGTGAAGGTGCGGGGATCGTCGATATCGGAGATAACCAAGCCGTTGTTTTCAAAATTGAAAGCCATAACCACCCTTCCGCAGTTGAGCCTTACCAAGGCGCGGCGACAGGTGTAGGCGGCATTATCCGTGATATTTTCTCCATGGGTGCTAGACCTGTGGCATTGCTGAACTCCCTACGTTTCGGCAAGCTGGAGAGCGATCGCGTTAAATATTTGTTCGAGCATGTTGTAGCAGGTATTGCGGGATATGGTAACTGTATCGGTATTCCTACCGTTGCGGGTGAAGTGATGTTTGACGAGAGCTACGAAGGTAATCCATTGGTTAACGCCATGTGTGTGGGTCTGATTGATCATGATAAAATTCAGCGCGGTGTAGCTAAAGGTGTAGGTAACCCGGTGTATTATGTTGGGCCGCCAACAGGCCGTGATGGAATTCACGGAGCAACCTTTGCTTCGGTTGAATTGACCGAAGAATCCGAATCCCAACGTACAGCGGTTCAAGTCGGTGATCCATTCATGGAGAAACTGGTTATGGAATCCTGTCTGGAATTAATTGATACAGGCATCGTGCTGGGTATTCAGGATATGGGTGCTGCGGGCTTAACATGTTCGAGTGCAGAGATGGCAAGTAAAGCAGGTAACGGTCTGGAACTATATCTGGATCAGGTGCCACAGCGTGAAGAAGGCATGACCCCTTACGAAATGATGCTATCTGAGTCTCAGGAGCGTATGTTGTTCGTGGTTGAGCCGAAGGATGAAGCACAGGCGATGGAAATCTTTGAACGTTGGGGCGTAATCTGTGCCAAGGTTGGTAAAGTTACGGATGATGGTCGTCTGAAACTGATCCACCATGGCGAAGTGGTTGGCGATATGCCAGTAACGGCACTGGTTGACGAATGTCCGGTATATGACAAGCCATCTTCTGTACCTGCGTACTATGAAGCGAGTGCTTCCATCGACACGCTTCGTTACGACGAAGTGTCGGATCTCGGTGGTGCGTTGAAACAAGTGCTCGCTTCGCCAACGGTGGCAAGTAAGAAGTGGGTCTATGATCAATACGATTACATGGTGCGTACAAGCACAGCCGTTCGTCCAGGTTCGGATGCAGCAGTGGTGACAATTCGCGGAACGCGCAAAGGTCTTGCGATGACAACGGATTGCAACGGACGTTATGTATATCTTGATCCAGAAGTGGGCGGAAGAATTGCGGTAAGTGAAGCTGCGCGTAACATTGTATGTTCTGGTGCAGAGCCACTCGCGATTACGGACAACCTGAACTTCGGTAACCCGGAGAAACCGGATATTTTCTGGCAGATGGAAAAAGCAGTAGACGGTATGGCTGAAGCTTGTCGCGTATTGGATACACCAGTCATCGGCGGTAACGTAAGTTTGTACAATGAAAACGCCAAAGGCTCCATCTACCCAACGCCAGTTGTCGGTATGGTAGGTCTCGTTCATGACACGGATCATATCACGACACAAGCATTCAAATCCGAAGGAGATGTCATCATCCTCCTCGGTGACACGAAAGCTGAACTGGGCGGCAGCGAGCTGCAATACGCCGTTCATGGTCAGACAGAAGGCCGTCCACCAGAGCTGAACTTGCAGACGGAAAAAGTGTTGCTTAGCACCGTGCTTGAAGCGATCCAATCCGGACTTGTTCGTTCGGCACATGACTTGTCTGAGGGTGGTCTTGCGGTTGCACTGGCTGAATCTTGCATTAGCGGTAATGTAGGCGCACAAGTGAACGTGGAAACTGCACTTCGCGGCGATCATGCACTCTTCAGTGAGAGCCAGTCTCGTATTTTGCTTTCGGCTTCGCCGGAGCAAGCAGGTAAGCTTGAAGCATTTGTACGTGAACGCGGAGTGCCTGTAGCTGTGATTGGACGTGTAGAAGGAAGTAATCTCACGATTGAATTGAACGGAAGATCAGCTGTGAACGAACCTGTAGGAGGTTTGACTCAGGTCTGGGAGGATGCGATTCCATGTCTCATGAACTGATGACAGGGCCGTTGTGGACAGGTGATTATTATAATGAAGGATCCGGCAAGGAAGGACTCGACAAATTAAAGGAAGAATGCGGCGTTTTCGGGGTGTTCAGACACCCTGAGGCCGCTTCGTTATCCTATTATGGTCTGCATGCGTTGCAGCACCGGGGCGAAGAAAGTGCGGGAATGTGTGTAAGCGATGGTAATCAGTTTAACTACCATCGCGGCATGGGACTCGTGAAGGAAGTATTCACGAAGGATCTGATGCAGACCCTAACCGGTGATATCTCAATCGGGCACGTTCGGTATTCAACGAGCGGTGACAGCAAGCTGACCAATGCACAGCCATTGGTATTCAAATACCGTGACGGTGATCTGGCCGTTGCGACGAATGGTAATATCGTTAATGCACCGACAATCCGCCGTGAACTAGAACAGAGCGGTTCAATCTTTCAGACGACAAGTGATACGGAAGTCATTGCCCATCTGATTGCCCGTTCTTCCAAAGGTTTGGTGGAAGCGGCGAAGGATGCATTTCAGCGGATCGTGGGTGGCTATGCGTTCTTGATTATGACGAACGACAAGTTGCTCGTCGCTTCTGATCCGCATGGTCTGCGTCCATTGACAATGGGTAAGCTAGGGGACGCTTATCTGTTTGCCTCCGAGACCTGTGCGCTTGAAACGATTGGTGCTGAACTAATCCGCGATATTGAGCCAGGCGAACTGCTTGTACTGGATGCCGACGGATTGCATGAAGATCGGTTTGATCATCATAAACATCGCAAAGCGCTGTGTGCGATGGAATATATTTATTTTGCTCGTCCGGACAGTGACATGAATGGTGCGAACCAACATGCTGCCCGTAAACGGATGGGAAGCCGTATGGCGATTGAGGCATTTGTAGATGCGGACTTGGTTACGGGGGTACCAGATTCCAGTATCTCGGCAGCGATTGGATACGCTGAACAGACGGGGATTCCGTATGAGATGGGTATGATCAAAAATAAATATACAGGTCGGACATTTATCCAACCGAGCCAAGAGCTACGGGAGCAAGGTGTGAAGATGAAACTGAGCGCGGTGCGCCGTGTAGTTGAAGGCAAACGTGTAGTTATGATTGACGACTCCATCGTGCGTGGTACGACATCCCGCCGGATCGTGAATATGTTGCGTGACGCAGGAGCTACGGAAGTGCATGTGCGGATTACATCTCCGCCGTTCAAAAATCCGTGCTTTTACGGGATTGATACACCGGATAGCCGCGAATTGATCGCCTCACAACTGTCGGTGGAAGAGATTTGCCGTGAAATCAACGCAGACTCTCTCGCATTCCTTAGTCCAGACGGATTGATTACATCCATTCAGGGAGATAATCAGGATGACTACAAGGGCGGACTATGCCTTGCATGTTTCGATAATGATTATCCAACTCGTCTCGACTTCAATGGCGAAGAAAAATTCGGATGTAGTTGTTAGGAGATTAGGCTTATGGGAAGAAAAAGCTATAATGAGGGCGATATTTTTCTGATTCCGATGCATGATGGGCGTTTGGCTGTATGTCAGGTCGTAAGTGCATTGAGAGGCCGCTTCAAAAAGGCATTTTCATTCGGCGTGATGAGCATTCAGCATGACGAAACTGTAAGCTTTGAAGATCGCGAATTTCTTGTCTATCCTTATATGCAGCGAAAGAATAGCGTGATCTTCACGTCACCGGCACATCTGAAAGATGGAACATGGAGAATCATCGGTAACATTCCGTTAACTCCTGCGAAGAAGGAGCTGCAAATATTTCAATGTGCGGGACATTTGTACGATGGAGATGAGTATATACGCAATCTCTCACCGGCAGAATACAGTCAGTATATTACGCTCGGCGTGGCAGGGTTTGAGTTGGTACAGAACCATTTATTAGAGATGAAACAATAATATATAAGTTCAACTAAACTTTTTACACGAGAACGGAGAGGACAGAAATAACCTGAAGAAGCGAAGCGTTCGGCTAAAAGCTTTCTTACAGAAAGCTACATCGGAAGCATAAGCTATCTCCGGATTTTCCCTTTGAAGAAGGGAATCAAAAAAATCTGGAGATAACAGCGATCGGAGGTTATTCTGTCATCGGAGTGGCAAGTGTAAACATTCATTAGTTGAACTTATATAAATACGATATTTGGAATGAAATATAGAACCAGATGAAGGGTGCGATGGTAGTGTCAGAAGCATACAAAAACGCCGGCGTCGATATCGCGGCAGGAAACGAAGCGGTAGAACGGATGAAAAAGCATGTGAAACGTACCTTCCGTCCGGAAGTCATGACAGACCTGGGTGGATTCGGTGCTCTGTTCGGCTTGAACAAGGATAAGTATGATGAGCCGGTACTTGTTTCCGGTACAGACGGCGTAGGAACGAAGCTGAAAATCGCGTTTGCTATGGATCGCCACGATACGATTGGAATTGACGCGGTAGCCATGTGTGTGAATGATATTGTCGTACAGGGCGCAGAGCCATTGTTTTTTCTCGACTATCTGGCATGTGACAAAGTCATTCCAGAGAAGATTGAAGCGATTGTTGCGGGGATTGCAGAAGGCTGTCATCAGTCCGGCTGCGCGCTGATTGGTGGCGAAACAGCTGAAATGCCGGGGATGTACAGTGAAGGTGAGTACGATATTGCCGGATTTACCGTAGGTATTGTAGACAAAGCAAAAATCATCAACGGTACTACTATCGCTCCTGGCGATACGGTGATTGGACTTGCATCCAGTGGTGTACACAGCAACGGCTTCTCCTTGGTACGTAAGCTGCTGTTGGAGAAAGCTGGACTGAGTTTGCAGGACGAAGTGCAGGAGCTCGGTGGTAAGCTGGGCGATGCGCTGTTGGAGCCTACGAAGATTTATGTAAAGCCATTGTTGTCCTTGCTGGAGAATGTAAAGGTAAAAGGTATGGCTCATATCACTGGTGGTGGATTTATTGAGAACATCCCACGGATGTTGCCAAGTAACGTAAACGTGGATATCGACTACGGCTCATGGCCAATTCTGCCGATCTTCAACCTATTACAGGAGAAGGGCAATGTCTCTAACCGTGATATGTTCACAACATTTAACATGGGGATCGGTCTTGTGCTGGTTGTTAATGAAGCTGATGCCGCGGAAGCTCTGCAACAACTGAAATCATCTGGTGAAGAAGCGTACATCATTGGCCGTGTTACCGAAGGAGATGCGCGAGTAACCTTCACAGGAGCGGATGTTTAATGACGAATTACCGGATTGCTGTATTTGCCTCGGGTGAAGGGAGTAACTTTCAGTCATTGGTTGATGCAGTGCGGAACGGTGGGCTGAATGCATCCGTTGAACTGCTGGTATGTGATAAACCTGCTGCACGTGTCGTGCAGCGGGCAGAGGATGCTGGCGTGGATTGCCATCTCTTCACTCCGAAGAATTATGATTCACGAGAAGCCTACGAGAAAGAGATCGTTGAAGTGTTAGAAGCGAAAAATATAGATCTGGTCGTTCTTGCCGGATATATGCGTTTGCTCACTTCAGTCGTGGTGGATCGCTATGCTGGACGATTGATTAATATTCATCCCTCACTTCTTCCAGCGTTTCCTGGCAAAGATGCTGTCGGACAAGCATTAGAGTACGGTGTGAAGATTACAGGTGTGACTGTTCATTTTGTGGATGGAGGTATGGATACAGGGCCTATTATTGCCCAGCATCCTGTACCGGTTTTGCACGGAGCTACAGCGGAAAGCATCAGTAAGTCCATTCACGCTGCCGAACAACAGTTGTATCCAGAAGTTGTTTCTTGGTTTGCTCAGGGTCTGATCCAATTAAACGGACGCCACGTCACCGTTAACAAACCGGTTTGATATAAGTTGCCTCTTTTTACACGTTAACGGAGAGGACAGAAAAAACCTGGAAAAGCGAAGCGCTCGCCTAAAAGCTTTCTGCAATAAAGCTACATCGGAAGCATACGCTTATCACCGGATTTTTCCCTTGAGAAAAGGGAATCAAAAAAATCTGGGGATAACCGCTACTCTCAAGGTTGTTCTGTCATCGGAGTGTTCCGTGTAAACACCATGGTTCAACATATATAACAGAAGTCGAATATTGGTACGCATTTTGTGATATTTCTCGGGAAATAAATCGGCTGTGTTTCGTCATGAAACGCGAAGCTATGGGACATTAAAGGAGGAGCATATTGTGAGTATCAAAAGAGCGCTGGTCAGCGTATCGGATAAAACAGGCATCGTGGACTTTTGCCGCGAGCTGTCGCAAATGGGTGTAGAGATTATTTCGACAGGGGGCACAAGCAGCCTATTGTCGAAGGAAGGCGTACCTGTTATCGGAATCTCGGATGTAACTGGATTCCCGGAAATTATGGACGGACGTGTCAAAACATTGCATCCCGCAGTTCATAGTGGATTGCTTGCTGTTCGTGACAACGAAGAGCATACACGTCAGATGGCAGAACTCGGCTTAGGCTACATCGACTTGGTTGTTGTTAATCTGTATCCATTCCAGGAGACCATTGCAAAACCGGATGTGGCGTATGAAGATGCCATCGAGAACATCGATATTGGTGGTCCAACTATGCTCCGCTCGGCAGCCAAAAATCATGCTTTTGTCAGTGTTGTAGTAGACGCTGCTGACTACAGCCAAGTGCTGGAGGAAGTACGTAACAGTGGTGATACTACGCTGGAGACACGCAAACGGCTTGCGGCAAAAGTTTTCCGTCATACGGCGGCTTATGATGCACTTATCTCAGATTATCTGTCCAATGTGAATGGTGATCCACTGCCAGAGCGTTTGACCGTTACTTACGAAAAGCTCCAGGATTTACGTTATGGCGAAAATCCACATCAACAGGCGGCATTCTACCGTAAACCGCTTGCTGCTCAGGATACGTTAACGACAGCCGAGCAATTGCATGGTAAAGAATTGTCCTACAATAACATCAATGATGCCAACGCAGCATTGCAGATCGTGAAAGAATTCGAAGAGCCTGCTGTAGTGGCAGTAAAACATATGAATCCTTGCGGCGTAGGTGTCGGCGAGAGTATCTATGAAGCTTATGGCAAAGCATATGCAGCAGACCCAACCTCGATCTTTGGCGGGATTGTTGCAGCTAACCGCATTATCGATAGTGATACCGCAGCTAAATTGAGTGAGATTTTCTTGGAGATCGTACTGGCTCCTGACTTCACACAAGAAGCGCTTGAGATCTTGACGAAGAAGAAAAATATTCGACTGCTCAAAACGGGTGAATTGAATGCGGCTCGCAATCGTGCAAGTCAATTCGTGGTGACATCCATCGATGGTGGTATGATTGTACAACAATCGGATGTACATTCCATTGAAGCTAGCGAATTGAACGTGGTGACAGATCGTGCACCTTCCGAAGAAGAGCTGAAACAACTGCTGTTTGGCTGGAAAGTGGTTAAACATGTGAAGTCTAATGCAATTGTACTCGCGGCAAATGACATGACGGTAGGTGTTGGCGCTGGACAGATGAATCGTGTCGGTGCAGCCAAAATTGCAATTGAACAGGCTGGCGAGCAAGCTAAGGGAGCAATCTTAGCATCCGATGCATTCTTCCCAATGGGAGATACCCTTGAACTGGCTGCCAAAGCAGGCATTACGGCTGTGATTCAACCTGGCGGCTCGATTAAAGATGAAGAGTCGATCAAAGTAGCAAATGAGTATGGCATTGCTATGGTGTTCACAGGCGTTCGTCACTTCAAACACTAAGATTACACAGTAATACCAACCACGATGAACAAGCGAATCCGCTTGTTCATCCTCGTTTTGGGAGAAGAACGGATAGGATAATAGATCAGTTAACATATATAGATTGAACTAAACATTTACACAAGAGCGGAGAGGACAGAAATAACGTGAAGAAGCGAAGCTAAAAGCTTTCTGTAAGAAAGCTACTTCGAAAGCATACGCTTCGGCTGAAAGCTTTCTACAGAAAGCTACATCGGAAGCATAAGCTATCCCCGGATTTTCCCTTTGAAAAAGGAATCAGAAAAATCTGGGGATAACAGCGATTGTAGGGTTGTTCTGTCATCGGAGTGGTCAGTGTAAATAACTATAATTCAATCTAATGTAGTTGAATTAATTATATTAACGAACATCATTCATGAGGGGGAAACGAAGCGATGGATATTCTGGTAGTTGGCGGCGGAGGACGTGAGCATGCGATGATCTGGGCATTGGCGAAGAGTCCAAAGGTAGATAAAATTTACTGTGCTCCGGGAAATGCAGGTATTGCACAGCTAGCCGAATGTCACCCAATCGGGGTGCATGAATTTGATAAACTAACCGCGCTGGCTGTAGAGCTAAAGGTTGGTCTGGTTGTCATTGGACCAGATGATCCACTTGCAGATGGGATTGTTGATGCATTTGATGACACACGTATTCCAGTGTTTGGTCCACGTCGGAATGCTGCTGAGATTGAGGGTAGCAAAACATTTATGAAGGATCTGCTTCATAAATACAACATTCCAACTGCAGCATACGAGAAGTTCGATAATTATGAACAAGCACAGACTTATCTGAATGCGCAATCCATTCCTGTGGTAATCAAAGCGGATGGGCTTGCGGCAGGTAAAGGTGTAACTGTAGCTTACTCACGGGAAGAAGCGGATCAGGCGCTGCGCAGCATTATGGTGGACAAGGTATTTGGAGAGGCTGGTGCCAAGGTTATTATTGAAGAATTCCTTGCCGGTCAGGAAATGTCCATTCTCGCCTTTGTTGATGGGGAAACGGTTCGTCCAATGGCTGCAGCTCAGGATCATAAGCCTGTATTCGATAACGATCAGGGGCCTAATACTGGGGGGATGGGTACATACTCACCATTGCCACACATTGATTCTTCTATTATTGAAGAAGCTGTCGAGACCATTATCAAACCTACGGCGAAAGCGATGGTATCTGAAGGACGTCCGTTCCAGGGAGTTCTGTTTGCTGGGCTGATGATCTCTCCTGATGGTAAACCTAAAACGATCGAATTCAATGCTCGTTTTGGTGATCCCGAGACTCAGGTTGTGTTACCGCGTCTGAAATCTGATCTGTTCGACATTTTCTGGGCAACGGTTCATGGCAAGCTGGCTGAGATCGAGATTGATTGGAGCGATGAAGCGGCTGTATGTGTCGTGCTCGCTTCCGGTGGTTATCCAGGTCCGTATACCAAGGGTGTACGCATTGAAGGACTGGACGAAGCCAAGGATGCTATCGTGTTCCATGCGGGAACAGCACGCAATGAATCAGGTGAATGGGTAACGAATGGTGGACGGATCTTGGGTGTTGTTGGTCTGGGAGCAGACATTAGTGAGGCCAGAGACCAAGCATACGCGCAAGCGGAGCTCATTTGTTTTGAAGGTAAACACCAACGGTCTGATATAGCTGCCAAAGCATTGGTTTAATAGAACAAGGAATAATAAAGGCTCGTAGGAAATACGCTGATAGCAAAGTGTATGCATCCTGCGAGCCTTTTGTTGCGTATACATAGAGTATACGAAATTGGGAGAAGGTTCAGCTCACACGTAAAATCTCAAAATACATATACATTCGTTCTACAGATATAGCATAAATAGAGGTGTTTAAGGAATAAATACGTAGGGTAGATATTGTATAAATACACAATTCGATGGTTGAATCTTCATACATATAGACTATTTTGTGAACAATACATATCGTGAATGACTACAAACCATAACGTGCAACTGGATGGTTGGGATCAGAACGTGGTATACTTTTCTGAAACAGGAATGAACAAGAAGGGAGGTGGATATCTATTGGGAAGGCGATATTGTAAACTGTCCAAATGGAGAATTAAGGTGGAGTAAATCGGGGAAACCATTGACAGCATGAGGGTTAACCCTGTTTGGCGTACAAAGGTTTCTTGATTACGACATCCTTAGTTCCTGTTTTTGCAACTTACAAAGCCATGGTTAGCCTGTGTAAGTTCATCATTATCGATTTTATATACGCATGAAATTGCAGTGGAAAGAAGCATGTTAACAATATCAGCTGTTATGGAATTAACAAGGTTAATGGATAACGCTGTAACTATTTCTGGAGGTGAATCCCTGAGAATCGGGGAAATCATTGGACATAATTACCATTATTAATTTAGCATTACTAGTTATCTTGATTGTATTAACCGCATTTTTCGTTGCATCCGAGTTCGCAGTTGTTAAGATTCGTACGTCACGAGTAGATCAACTGATCTTGGAAGGAAATAAAAAGGCTGTTCTTGCGAAAAAAGTTGTATCCGATTTGGATTATTATCTATCGGCCTGTCAGCTTGGTATTACCGTTACGGCTCTGGGACTTGGTGCCTTGGGTAAACCGACGGTGGAGAGACTATTATATCCGGTATTTGAATATCTGAGTGTATCGCCTGCCGTATCGTCGGTTGCCTCATATGCAATCGCCTTTATTCTAGTCACATTCCTTCACGTTGTTGTTGGTGAAATGGCACCCAAAACACTCGCAATTCAATTTTCGGAAAGATTGACGTTGCTGCTCTCACCGCCGCTGTATTGGTTCGGTAAAATTATGTATCCTTTCATATGGGCTTTGAATGGCACATCGCGTGTGATCCTTCGCGGATTCGGCGTGAAGCCAGCAGGTCACGAACAGGCTTATTCGGAAGATGAGATCAAGATAATTATGAGTCAGAGCTATGAAGGCGACGAGACGAATCGAACTAAGCTTTCTTATATGGAAAATGTCTTTGTGTTCGATGAGCGCGTAGCTAAAGATATTATGGTACCGAGAACAGAATTGGTTACACTGGATCAGGAGATGGTCTACGATGAGATCATTCCGATTCTAGATGAGCACAACTACTCGCGTTATCCTGTCGTCGAAGAGGGCGATAAAGACCGTATTGTGGGCATGGTCAATGTGAAGAAGATTTTGCCTGACATGGTTACTCGCAGAGAATATCAACTCTCGCATTTTGTTCGTGAGATTCCTTTCGTTTCGGAAATTACCCGTATCCAGGATGCGATGATCAAGATGCAGCAAGAACGAGTGCATATGGCTGTAGTCGTGGATGAATATGGGGGTACGTCGGGAATCCTGACGATGGAGGATATTCTAGAGGAGCTCGTTGGTGAAATTCGTGACGAATTCGATGCCGACGAAGTCGCAGATATCCAAGAGACGGGTGAGAACCAGTACCTCATTAACGGTCGTGTTCTATTAGACGAACTGGAGAGACAGTTTGGCTTGAATTTCGAAGGTAATGAAGAGATGGATACTGTTGCAGGCTGGATTCAGTTCCAAAAAGGAGTTCGCGTTGATAACGGAGATACCGTTGAGCACGGCGACTATGTCTGGACGGTGGTTGAAACCGATAATTATCAGATCAAGCAGGTATTACTGGAGCGTACTAACGGGGCAGAAGTTGAAGTTCCGACCAGCAGTGTATCTGATTAAGGCCATTTTAAAGTGAACGCTTGAATGATGGAGTTCAACACATGAAATATAATTTACTTGGAGGTGAATCCCTCATCTGAGGGAAATCATTGGACGGAATAATAGCCTTGAATTTATTTTTGGTCGCGGTATTTATCGGACTGACTGCATTCTTCGTAGGAGCCGAATTTGCAATTCTCAAAGTCCGAATGTCTCGAATAGATCAATTGATCTCTGAGGGAAATAAGAAAGCAGTACTTGCTAAGAAGGTCGCACATGATCTGGATTATTACCTCTCTGCCTGTCAGTTGGGGATTACGATTACAGCTCTCGTGTTAGGGGCATTAGGTGAACCTACCGTAGAGAAAATGTTACATCCGTTGTTTGACCGCTTAGAAGTACCAGCGGCTTTATCTACTGTGTTATCTTATGGTATTGCGCTTGCCATCATCACGTTCTTGCACGTTGTTATTGGTGAGTTGGCGCCTAAGACGCTTGCAATTCAATTTGCTGAGCGCATGACGCTGTTGTTAGCACCACCTTTGTACTGGTTTGGTAAGATCATGAACCCGTTCATCTACGCGCTTAATGGTGCTGCTCGTCTTCTGCTTGGTATCTTTGGAGTTAAGCCAGCAGGGCACGATACTGTTCACTCCGAGGAGGAGTTGAAGCTCATCGTGGCTCAGAGTTATGAGAGCGGAGAGATTAATCAGACTGAGCTCGACTATCTGAAAAATATCTTTGCTTTTGATGAACGTCTCCTACAAGAGATTATGATTCGTAGAGAAAAAATCGTTACGCTGGAAAAGGAAATGCCTATTGATCGCATGATCGAAGTTCTAAACCGGCATGAATATACACGTTATCCTGTTGTCGCAGGTGGAGATCAATCGCATTTTATCGGATTCATCAATACCAAAGAGATGCTGACAAGTGTGGCAGCAGGGCGAGAGTTCAACATGAACACCTTTGTTCATGACATGCCTAAATTCTCAGAGAAATCCCCAATTAAGGATGTTCTTATTCAGATGCAACAGAGTCGCGTTCATATTGCTGCCGTGCATAACGAGCAAGGCGAAACTGTCGGTATGGTTACGATGGAGGACATTCTGGAAGAAATCGTTGGCGATATCAAGGATGAGTACGAACACAAGGATCTGGTGAATCCACCAAAGAGATTGAAATTGGTATAACTGAAATTCAAAATGTAACTTCTTTAGAACCGGGTTATCCCGTAATGAAGAAATAGGGTAACTAAGACAGATTTCCGATTGCATCGGGAATCTGTCTTTTTGTTTTGGACAAATTAGAATAATGAAGATGCACAACACGTTTCAAGAAGGACATAAATCTTAAATTTAAAACAAATGCTTGCAATTTGGATGGGGATGGATTAATATAAATTTAAATAATCTTAAATTAAAGATAAATAACAAAAAGTAATGATGGACAGCAGTAAGAACAAGCAATAAAACGCGTAACAAGAAATGCAATAAGAACAAACTGCAATAAAACAGCAGTGAGAATAAATAACGACTTCAAAATCAAATGAACAACCAACAAAAATAAGGGAGTGGATGTTATGTTCAGAACTTCAGGAATTCACCATGTTACCGCTTTTGTAGACGATGCACAGAAAAATGTTGATTTTTACGCCGGTGTACTGGCACTGAGATTGGTGAAAAAAACAATTAACTTCGATGCACCCGATGTGTATCATCTGTATTACGGGAATGAAGGCGGAGCGCCTGGAACGATCATCACATTTTTCCCTCAGAAAGAAGCAAGAAGAGGCGTGATTGGTTCAGGTCAGACAGGGGTTACGGTCTATGCCATTCCGACAGGCAGTCTGCCATTCTGGAAAGAACGTCTTACTTCTTTTGATATCCCTTTTGAAAATAAAACACGGTTTGGCGAGCAGTACATTCGTTTCTTCGATAAAGGTGGTCTGCTGCTGGAATTGGTTGAACGTGAAGAAGGTCAGCCTAGTCAGTGGACATTTAATGGTGTGACGCCAGAGCATGCAATCAAAGGCTTCGGAGGTGCGGTATTATTCACTCATGTACCTGAGAAAACAATTGATGTGCTGGAAACGATGCTTGGTCTGGAGCAAGTCGGTGAAGAGGATGGAATCATCCGCTTACGTGCTACCGGAGATATCGGTCAACTCATCGACATTCAATCGACAGGAATCCAGCGCGGAATCGGTGGAGCTGGAACGGTACACCATATTGCATGGCGCGCTAAAGACTACACCGAGCATGAACAAGTACA
The DNA here is from genome assembly GCF_030812775.1 of Paenibacillus tundrae. Taxonomy (GTDB): domain Bacteria; phylum Bacillota; class Bacilli; order Paenibacillales; family Paenibacillaceae; genus Paenibacillus; species Paenibacillus tundrae_A. The sequence goes on along the minus strand of NZ_JAUSTI010000014.1, from coordinate 134,490 downwards.
GAAAGATCTGGAGCAAGCTGGTTATTATCCAACGCCGATCATTGACCGTCAGTACTTCAACGCCGTATATTTCAGAGAGCCGGGAGGTATATTGTTCGAGCTGGCTACCGATCCTCCAGGATTTGCACGGGACGAACCACAAGAGAGCATGGGTGAGAAATTAATGTTGCCTGAATGGTACGAACCACAACGTGAGCAGATTGAACAGATGTTGCCACCAATTCAAGTACGGGAATGGAAAGGAGATGCAAAATCATGATTAATACAATGAAACATATCTATAAAGCAGGCTCACAGCCTGATGCACCGACGTTGCTTCTGCTTCACGGAACAGGGGGTACAGAAAATGACCTGGTGGGATTGGCTGAGATGATTGCACCAGGGGCCGGTATTCTGGGGGTACGTGGAAATGTATCTGAGAACGGGATGCCTCGTTTCTTCCGCCGCTTGGCTGAAGGGGTATTCGATGAACCAGATCTGATCGCACGGACGGCAGAGCTTGGCGCGTTCATTGATGCAGCTTCTGTGAAATATGGCTTTGACCGCGCTAATGTTATTGCCCTTGGTTACTCCAATGGAGCAAACATTGCTGCAAGCCTAATCTTCCATCAGGCTGATGTATTCAAAGGGGCTATTTTGCATCATCCTATGGTGCCACTGCGCGGACTTGAGTTGCCTGATCTGAAAGGCTTGCCGGTATACATTGGTGCAGGAGAGAATGATCCCATCGTTCCTAAACGGGAAACGGAGGAGCTGGCGAGCTTGCTAAGCGAAGCTGGAGCAACAGTCCACATGCACTGGGAGCGTCAGGGACATCAGCTTACACGTACCGAGGCAGAAGCTGCGGCAGCATGGTTTGCGTCTCAAGCGTGAAGCTTTACGAGATGACGGATATTGAATTAGGAATAACAGTTCTATGAGAGCGATAGTTAGACAGCTTGATCTTTAGAGATCAGGCTGTTTTTCTTTTTTTAGACAAAAGAATACGCATCACCGTTATGTAAACGTTGCGAATGGGGTAAACATTTGAAAGTGCGTTACGAAACCATGTATGCTTTATCTTATATAACAGATCATGAACTGGAGGGGTTATTATGGAACGAAACATCAAAGAATTGGTACAGCGGATGACTTTGGAAGAAAAAGCGGGCATGTGCTCAGGTCTCGATTTCTGGCATCTGAAAGGGGTGGAGCGTCTCGGTATCCCATCCATCATGGTAACGGACGGCCCACACGGGTTACGTAAGCAGGATTCCAGTGCGGATCATCTGGGTCTGACGGCGAGTGTACCAGCAACGTGTTTCCCATCTGCGGCAGGGCTGGCAAGTTCATGGGACACTGAGTTAGCGCGTCAAGTCGGGGTTGCGCTTGGTGAAGAATGTCAGGCGGAAGACGTGGCGGTCCTGCTTGGCCCAGGTGTTAATATTAAACGTTCACCATTAGGTGGGCGTAACTTTGAATATTTTTCCGAAGATCCCTTGTTGTCCACACGTATGGCCACGGGTCATATTAAGGGAGTACAGAGTCAGGATGTAGGCACGTCATTGAAACATTTTGCTGTGAACAATCAGGAAGAGCGACGCATGTCGATTGATGCTGTTGTAGATGAACGAACGTTACGTGAGATTTATCTTGCGAGCTTTGAGGGTGCGGTGAAGGATGCTCAGCCGTGGACGGTAATGAACTCCTATAACAAGGTCAATGGAACCTATACAGGTGAGAATGAATGGTTGCTTACGGATATCCTCAAAGACGAATGGGGTCATGAAGGCATTGTTGTGTCAGACTGGGGTGCTGTGAACGAACGTGCGGATGCGCTGGCGGCAGGAATGGAACTGGAGATGCCGGCAAGCGGCGGAATTGGTGAACGTAAGGTCATTGATGCTGTAGAGAACGGTGAACTGTCTCTGGAGAAGCTGGATCGAGCAGTGGAGCGATTGCTTACACTGATCTTCAAAGCGGTGGATCATAAGCAGGAAAATGCAACATATGACAAAGAGGAGCATCATCAGCTTGCGCGGAAGGTCGCTTCGGAGAGTATGGTATTGCTGAAAAATGAGGAGGGCATCTTACCGCTACAACGCGAAGGTTCTGCTGCACTGATCGGTGCCTTTGCACGTAAACCTCGCTTTCAGGGAGGGGGAAGCTCTCATATTAATCCAACTCAAGTAGATGATATTGTGGATGAGATGACCCGTGTGGCAGGTGAAGCCGTGAAGCTCACCTATGCACCAGGGTACCGAATTGAAGCGGATGATGTGGACGAGTCATTGATGGCTGATGCAATTCAGACGGCTCAAGAGGCAGACACTGCCATTGTATTCGTAGGACTACCAGACCGTTATGAATCGGAGGGGTATGATCGCTCACATCTGCGCCTACCAGACAACCATATTCGCCTCATTGAAGAAGTGGCTAAGGTACAGCCTCGTGTCATTGTTGTCCTAAGCAACGGTTCACCTGTTGAAATGCCATGGTTGCCGAAGGTACAAGCTGTGCTTGAAGCGTATTTAGGTGGTCAAGCCGTTGGTGGTGCAATTGCTGATCTATTGTACGGTGAGGTGAACCCATCAGGTAAACTCGCAGAGACGTTCCCTGCGAAGCTCAGTCATAATCCGTCTTATCTTAATTTCCCGGGTGAAGGTGATCGGGTCGATTACCGCGAAGGGATTTTTGTAGGATACCGATATTATGACACCAAGCAGATTGATCCCTTGTTCCCTTTTGGATACGGTCTGAGTTATACGACGTTTGAATATGCTGATCTCACCGTGAATCGGACGGAATTGACGGATCAGAATGAGGTACAGGTAAGTGTTCGTGTAACCAACACGGGGGACAGAGCCGGTAAAGAAATCGTACAGCTCTACATCCATGATGTAGAGAGCACCGTCATTCGTCCAGCCAAGGAGTTGAAGGCATTCTCCAAAATTCAGCTGGAGCCAGGCGAGTCGAAGGTGATTGGCTTCACTCTGGATAAGCGCTCGTTCGCTTATTATAATGTGGACATGAAGGATTGGCATGTAGAGACGGGAGAGTTCGAGATTCAGGTCGGCAGTTCTTCCCGGGACATTCATTTACACACACGAGTGACCGTCGAATCGACGGCGACCTTTATCCCAACGTATACACGTAATAGTACACTTGGCGATATTCAGCGCGATCCTGCCAATAAGAAGCTACTGGAGCAGGCATTGAAGCAATTCCAGGAAGCAAGTGGCTTTGGCGGTGACGATGCTGGAGACCATGCAGATATGATGGATGCCATGATGAAATATATGCCGCTACGTGCTCTCGTTGCCTTTAGTGGCGGGGCTATGAGCGAAGAGGACATGAACGAACTGTTGGAAAAACTGAACAACAAGGATCATGGCATTCCAGCATAATCGTTGTTGTGGCAGCATGATATCCATGGATGAGTGGATGTATTATATGAATGTATCATAAGTTCGAACCCGATCCAATGATGGATCGGGTTCTCTTTCTTTTTATAATATGAGCTGGATAATTTAGAAAAGAGAAGAGAATGGTGAGCTGTGCTATGCTTGTCGTAAAGTGAAGAATATTTTATAATTAACTGATAATCATTTTCAATTAGATTCGATTCAGACGACTATATAGATAAACGGGAGGGGAAATATGGATCATCGTCCTAGCTTACATACGTTTGGTTCAAGTGCATATATTCAGACTCGTGATGGTCGCAAGCTGCATTATATGTCCAAGGGATCAGGCGAACTGACAGTGGTATTCGAATCTGGTATGGGGCTATCAAGATCTACCTGGGGCTTAGTTGCGCCAGTTATCGCTGAGCATGCACGCGCAGTCGTATATGATAGAGCAGGGGCGGGACGAAGTGAAGTAGATTCTGCTCCGCGCAGTCTGAACCGAATGGCAGAAGATTTGGGAGATTTGCTGTCTGCACTTGGAGCAGGCCCGTTCATTCTTGTTGGGCATAGCTGGGGCGGGCCAATTGTGCGAGCTGCTGCAGCTACTAATACATCCCAACTACGAGGGATTGTACTGGTTGACCCATCAGATGAACATTGCGAATTGTATTTCTCCAGCCTAGCTAAAAAAAGCTTTGCCTTGAATGGCTTCCTTATTCCCATCATGGCTCATACGGGCTTATATCGCTTGCTCGGAAGTAAGGCTGGAAAGGTTCAGCCTGATGATGTTGTAGCAGATCATCTCAAAGAAGATTTCACTGTACAGGCAGCAAAAACGATGCTTGCCGAAGGCAAAACGTTTCTGGATGATATGACAGCACTATTGTCACAACCACCAGTTCTAGGTGATCTTGAGGTCAGTGTGATCTCAGGTACGAAACCGGGCAAGGGAGAGGGAAAGATTAGACCTGCTCTCATTGCGGCGCATCGTCAGACTGTGAGCAAACTATCCAATGCAAGATGGATTGGCGCAGATCAGTCCGGTCATACGGTTATGTATACAGATCCACAGGTCATTACTGATGAAATTGTACGAATGATAAATAATGTGAGCTCAGGCGCAACAATAGAGCAAAAGTGATACAATAATAAAAAAAGAGAGCAGTGCCAGAGCATTGCAGCCAATATAAGTGGAGTGTGGAGATCAGATGAAACCAGTGGAACCAACGGGTACCATGAGTCCCGGGCATGTCGGTGTAGGCATGGAAGATATCGTACGCGCACATCATGTGCTGCGTGAAGTCATTGTACGGACACCTCTACAACGGGATGCTGTATTGTCGGCCAAATATAATTGTAATGTTTATTTAAAAAGGGAAGACCTTCAAGTCGTGCGTTCCTTCAAAATTCGGGGCGCTTATAACATGATTCGTAGCCTTACTCCAGCAGAGATGGAGAAAGGTATTGTCTGTGCAAGTGCGGGGAACCATGCGCAAGGTGTGGCTTTCTCATGTAATGCACTTGGAATCCACGGCAAAATCTTCATGCCTAGCACGACACCTAACCAAAAGGTAAAGCAGGTACGTCGCTTCGGAGGCAGCAATGTTGAGGTAGTACTGATTGGAGACACGTATGACGATGCCTATGCTGAAGCTATGCGTGCATGTGATGAACATGGGATGACGTTCATTCATCCGTTCGACCAGCCGAAGATTATTGCAGGCAACGGTACAGTGGCAATGGAGATTATGGAGAGCCTCGATGAAAATGCCGATTATGTATTCGTAACGATTGGCGGAGGCGGCCTGGCTGCTGGCGTTGGAACGTATATGAAGACAGTAAGTCCAGAAACACGTATTATCGGTGTTGAACCGCTTGGTGCTGCATCGATGAGTGAAGCCATGTTCCGCAAACAAGTGGTTACACTGGATGACATTGATAAATTTGTGGATGGTGCAGCCGTTAAACGGGTCGGTGATCTCACCTACAATATCTGTAGTGGAACGCTCGATGATATTGTGAAAGTCCCGGAAGGTAAGGCTTGTACAACCATCCTGGAGCTATACAATGAAAATGCAATTGTTGTTGAACCTGCCGGCTCACTCGCGGTTGCTGCATTGGATCAGTACCGAGAGCAGATCGCAGGAAAGACTGTAGTATGTGTCATTAGCGGCGGCAACAACGATATTGACCGGATGCAGGAGATCAAAGAACGTTCCCTGATCTATGAAGGATTGAAGTATTACTTCATGGTTAATTTCCCGCAACGTGCAGGAGCTCTGCGTGAATTCTTGGAAGAAGTCCTTGGCCCGGATGACGATATCACGCGGTTTGAATATACGAAGAAGCATGACAAAGAAAATGGACCAGCATTGGTGGGCATCGAACTGTTACACAAGGAAGATTACCACCCATTGATTGAACGCATGAACCGTAAAGGTATTGCTTATACGGAACTGAACAAAAATCTTAATCTGTTCAATATGTTAATCTGATGAATGATTCCAATATGTCGATCATTGCTGGTGAGCCGCGTTCTATGATCCGACCAGCACGCAAAGAGGATGTGGATCAGGTTATTCCGTTACTATACCAGGCCATTGGTGACATTGCTTATGCCTTGGCGGGTAAAGGTGAGCATGAGGAAGCGATGCGTATTCTGCGACAGTTCTTCGTGCAAGAGAATAATCGGATCAGCTATCGTAATGTGACGGTCATGGAACAAGATGAAGTCGTGGCAGGGATTCTAGTGGCCTATGACGGAAATGAAGCAGATCTGCTGGATGAGCCGATTCGGAATCGACCTGGGCGCAGTCAGGATGAGAAGTATGCTTTAGTCAAAGAGACACGTCCGGGTGAGTATTATCTGGATACGTTGTCCGTCAGCGAAGCATATCAGGGGCAGGGCATCGGGAGAGCGCTGATGGCTGCTTTTGAAGAGAAGGGGCGCACTCTTGGGCACAAGCAAGTATCCCTGATTGTAGAGCAAGATAATGGCCGTGCCTTGATGCTGTATGAACGACAGGGCTACGTCAAGGATGATGTGCTTATTATTGCAGGGCATGAGTACAGCCATATGGTTAAGCCGGTGTAGTAGTCAGACGAATGGGAGAGCGAATTATTATACTCTAGTTAAGCCAAATTAACCGTAATTAAAATGAATTATACATTTAAAATCAAAACTAAATTAAAACCAAATTAAACCGCGATAGGTCGAAGCCTGTCGCGGTTTTTTTGTGTACATTTAAGCTACACGGAGCATTGAAGTGGCGTTATAATTGGACAACAAAATTTAAGCTAGCTTGAATGGTAAAAGAGCGACAAGAAGTGCAGAAATCAAACTGAATAAGTCCTATCTACCTATCTGCTTATTCCCCGTAAGGAGTAAGTATAGTGACTAGAGTTGTTTGGTAATGGAACATTAATGTCCAGCCAGGCTTCAACAGCCGTCGTTTTCTCGTATTTTGCTTCACGCACCACATCCATGAAGGCGGCAAGCTTATCTAGAAAAGGACTATCTGTAGTCGCCAGTCGCTGAATGACAGCGGTGTACCCTTTCTGTGCGTTAGGCACCATTTTATTCGTCTCGTAATCAAATAACGGCGTGTTATTCAGTCCGTAGAAGGTATACATGGTATAGCTATCAAATAGGTTCTGCACTTGCTTCACCCGATTCGATGTTGGATGATGTTCTAGAAATAGCTCTTGATTACGAGCTCGAAGCAATATTTCCTGATACCCGATGAGTAGTCCACCGTCTTCTGCTGGGATCTTCTTAGTTTCGGCAGCCATTATATTCATGTAGCTCGAAATGTCAGGCTTCAAGTTAATATATTTTTGGAAGGCAGCGTAGTTCATGATGGGGTAAAGAGAACCTTCAATCATAACGAGTTTGTAACCGCTATCGCGTGCTTCTTTTAACAGGGTCTGTAGACTGGTATCCTGAGTACGCCCCATTAAACTCGTAAAAGTATCGTTCCATTGATAAATCTTCATCATCTTGTCCTGCACATTAGGAACGAGCATGCGGTCTGTCATCGTCGTTAATGACTTCAACCGAGCATTCTCTAATTGCAATACCATCAAGGTTAGATGGTGCGACGTTACTTGTGTGATTCGGTTCGTTAGATAGGCGTCTGCAGCGATTAAACCGTTCTTTTGCTTAAGCTTGGATTGAAATGTTGTATAGATTGCCTTAGAACTATTAGTCGTTACTTTGGCCTCAGTCTGAGATGAAGCGGCGGCAGCGATTCCTGTTGTGCTTGCCATTCCGGATTGAATCAACAGTGCTAGAGCTGTTGCTGTCATGATGAAACGCAATCCGTTACGTTTGGCAGATGGGTACGAAGGTATCATCTGTGTAAACCTCCCGTAGATTAGAAAAGTGTAAGTAGGTCGAAATCCAATAATTCCATTTGTTCTAACATAAACGATTTGAATGGAGATGTTGTTTCGGAATAGTGACAAAAAGTTCTGTTATTTTTAACCTTTGAGAGGTAGAAGGTGGAAGGGAATCTCTGTAAAAATATATTTTGGATGGGTGGAAACTTTTTCACTTGTCCAAACGTCATAGATGTACACAGGAAATTACAGGAATTAATTGTGATGAAATGAATACATTTTGCAGTTCACTAATGATAAGAATGGGGATATTGGGATATGAGGAAAGCGGGAGGAAATCAAGTGAAAAAGGTGATGTCAGCATTGGCGGTATCAGCTATGTTGATGTCAGCACTACCAACGTCGGTTATGGATGCTGCTGCAAGAATTAGCATTTATATCAATGATGCAGAGATATCTTCAGCTCAGGCACCTGTAATGAAGGCTGGGCGTGTACTGGTTCCACTAAGATCAATCTTCGAAGGATTGGATGCCAAAGTACAGTATACGAACAAAACGAAAACCATTAAGGCGACGCGGGGAGACCAGGAAGTTTCACTGACGCTGGGTTCCAAGGTTGCTTACATTAACGGAGAAGCCGTAGCACTGGATGTACCTGCCAATACGATTAAAGGAAGCACGATGGTTCCGATTCGATTTGTGAGCGAAGCATTTGGGGAAAAAGTATTCTGGAACTCCCGTATGCAGCGGGTAGATATTAAGAAAACGGAAGCACCTCCTGTAGACGATACACAATATTCAGCATGGAATATTTACGGTTCTGTATCCGGAAGTAATGGAGATGGGCGCGATCTGACCGTAAGTTTCACACGTCCAACCTCGGAAAGAGCTGTATCAGCCTATCGTGTCATGCTGGTCAAAACCCGTGATGTGAATGGCTTCAACGAGAGTTCGGCAACAGCCGTACCATCTGGAAACTATACATCCATAACACCGAATGGCAATAACCCTAAGTTGACACTCAACGCACAGACGCGAGATGTGAATGGGGATCTGTTGAACTCCAATGAAACCTATCGCTTGTATGTACTTACAGTAGGTAATAACAACAATAACTATAAAAATACACTCAGCTGGTCTTCTCAAACGTTGAAATTATCCGCAGTGAAGACAGCCGTTCAATCTGTGACTAGCTTGCGTGCAGCAGACATTAGTGATTACGGCGATGGACGCGATCTGGAGATTAACTTCACGCAACCGAGCAATACGTCGAACATTACGTATTATCGTGCATTTGTAGTGAAAGCGAAGGATGCTTCTTCGTTTAGTCTAGCCGCAGCGAACAAAGTGAGTAACTCCAATTCAACGATTATCTATAAAGCAAATACGCAGACGATGAAGAGTCAGTTCAGCTCATCCACGCGAGATACATCTGGAGAAATCATCAAAAATGGCACAGCCTACGTTGTCTACATTCTGTCCGTGAGCACCAATGCGGCAACAACAGACAATAAACTGTCCGCTGCGTCTGCATCATTAACACTGGGAGTTAACGCTACAACAGCTCCTGTCATTACACAGGTCAAAGATAACTCGGATTATGGAGATGGGCGCGATATTCAAGTGAGCTTCAACCGCTCATCGGATGAATCTAAGGTATCGAGCTACCGTATCTTTGTAGTGCGTAATGCGGTATCCAGCAGCTTTAACTTGACCACAGCCAATAATTTGTCATCTAACTTCTATTATACGGTGAACAAAACAGGCAATAACATTACGACAACGCTACCTTCTTCAATGAAGGATACGAGCGGTTATAATGTGACGAACCTACAGGATTATCGGATCTACGTGCTGGCTGTAGGTAACAATGGTGCAGCCAATATATTGTCTTCTTCCTCAGCCGTGCTGAGATTGACGAACAATGGGAATGCAGGGGCGGTAAGTAACCTGACGGTTGCCGATGTAAGTGATTATGGGGATAGTCGAGATCTACGTGTTTCGTTTACCAGAGCTACAGATGAATCCAGAGTATCATCGTACCGTGTGTTCGTTGTTCCTTCTGGTAATGTAGGCAGCTTTACGCTGAATGCAGCGAATGCGTCATCTTATTATCAACAAGTGAACAAAACAGGAGGTAATCAGACCTTCACACTTTCTTCTGGTCTAAGGGATGTCTATGGTACAACCATTAGAGAAGGTGTAAGCTACCGCGTGTTTGTTTTATCGGTAAGCAGCAGTGGGAACTCTAGCCAGAATTCACTGTCCGGTTATTCTCTACCGATTACACTTACTAAGAATACTGCGCTGACTGCACCAACTGGTGTTCAAGCAGCAGATGTTGCGGATAATGGAGACGGCAGGGACTTGCAAGTGACGTTCAGTAGATCCACGGATGAGACGAATTTAAGCCAATATCGCGTTTTTGTGGTAAGAGCGAATAGTAATTTCAATCTGGGAAATGCCAATGCACTGAGTGGTTCGTATTACAGAGCTGTTAGCAAAACAGGATCAAACCTAACGGTTAACTTCTTAAGAGATTCTAAGACAGTCGATGGTGACCCAATAATTAATGGTGTGGACTATAAAGTCTACGTACTGGCAGTGAGTAGTAACAACTCCATTGCTAATGTGTTGTCATCTCCATCAGGAACCATTAGATTGACGGACAACACAAGAGTTGGAGCCGTAACCATTACGGAGGTTAAAGTTAAAGATGTGGATCAAGCTAATGGGGATTTAACTGATGTTACTTTAACATATAGGGAACCAGATTCGAAAAAAGGGATTGGACGTTACGTAGTAATGGTTGCTCCGGCTGGAAGTGAATTGAGTGTCAGTATGGCGACGACAATTGCAAAATCAAACACTAAAAATTACGCGGAAATTAAAGGTAATCCTATTACACTTGGAAGTGACTTACTTGATGTCTATGGTCAGAAAATTGTGCCAGGAGACTCTTACACGTTGTACATCTTGTCCGAATCATCTGACAGCAAACTTGAGTCAAGCTTGGTTTCTAATTCATTGAAAATAAATGCAAAGAAACAGGCACCTGTTCAGGTTCCGGTTGAAAAAGCTACTATAGCAAATGCCGAAAATACCAGTACGGGAACTGCGAGCCTCAAGGTGAAGTTTACAGTGCCAGGAGCAGGGATTTCGGAGTATAAGTTTTTTGTTGTTAAAGACGGTGAGACATTCAATGAGACTTCAGCAGTGACCAGCTCTTTCAAAACCATAACTCCATCTGAGGCTACTTCGGGAGAAATTGTATTGGATAACAATACGATCGACTCCAAAGGAAATAAAATTGAACTTGGATCAGAATACACAGTGTATATCTTATCTGTGGCTAATAATTCGACAGCGAACCAAAACTCGCTCTCTGATCCATCGAATAAAGTTAAACTACAAGATCTGTCAGTACAATAGGATCTACACCAACGTTAGTTTCAATGATAAATATGTATTTAATCTAAAAAGGTACCAAAGAGAGACTTCCTTCTTTATTCTGAAGGGAGTTTTTTCGTTTTGGATCAGACCATCAGATTATGTCGCCAAATAGGTTCCTTAGGCTGGTTGTCGAGTCAGACAAACAAAGGGATAATAGGAGGAATAGGCACGAGAAGCACATGTCCGAAAGGAATGATGGAATGCTCGCATTTCGCTTGACTGGTTTGCCGGATTCCCGGTTGCCGCTGTATTTGTATTGCGTTGGAACACATGAAGAGAAGCCGCAGCTCAGACCTGATGGGTTTCCGGTGTATCAACTGTTTTTGTCACGCACTGGCATGGGGAAATTGAAGATTCCCGGTAAGGGAGATTGGTCAGTGAATGCTGGGCAAATGTTTGTGACCGAACCTGGGGTAGCTTATGAGCATATGCCTCATTCCAAATCTGGCTGGGAACTTGGGTATATCGGTATTGGAGGAGAGTCTGCTGGATCAGTGCTTCATGCCGTTGGGTTACTACCTTCGGAACCTCGGAATCTGAAGGATATGGAACAATTTTGGTCAAGAATGACGGATATCTGGCATGCACCAGATCAAGGACGCACAGATGGCTGGAACAACTCCGCCTTGATATATCAGCTTATTCTGGATATCGCACGTTGCTGGGTATCTCATGACGAAGCAGGCTCGGTAGAAGGGTGTCAAACCTCCATAATAACTGCAGAGAAGGAGAATGATCCGGGAAGTGGGGCATTTGCTCGTGCTATTGAGTTGATGCATGTACACTATCAGGAGGATCTGTTGTTGAAGCATGTTGCGGAAGCGGTAGGTTACTCTGTACAACATCTGAATCGTTTATTTCATCAGAAGCATGGGGTAACCGGGCATCAGTACATGCAGCGACTCAGATTGCAAAAAGCATCTCAATGGCTGCAAGATCACCCTCGATCTAGTGTTAAAGAAGCGGCTGAGATGATCGGCATGGAAGTGAATTATTTTATCCGTATGTTCAAACGTGAATTCGGGGAGACCCCCGGCAAGGAGCTCAAACAGCGCAATCAGTTGAAGGCTAATCAAGATAGTCACCACTAGAGGCGTGAGATAAACCTCGTAAACAATTTAGCCTGTTAAGGTTAAAAAGGTATCATTCGTCCTTTTATCTCATTACGGGTGACGATCCAAAATAGATAAACCAAAAAGGAGCCATTACGGCTCCTTTTCTTATCTGGACTACCATTACAATACCTTCCGGTATCCGGTTTACATTTGTGGCTTACCCCTTCTTTTGACCAAAGAGAGGGCGCAACAACGCCAGACCAACGATACCAATCACTAGACTAACCCACGGTGCGAGATTAAATACGGGCAAGCTATCACGGAGTGGGTATCCCACAAACAAGACAAGCACAACGACAGCAAGGTAGATAACGATCCCACGTAAATTGATTTTCGGTACAGCATTTCGATCCGCACCTTGATCATCTGGTCGCTCAGCTAGACGGCGTAGCATCTCTACAAGGGCAATACCACCTACCGCTGCCACGATGATCGAGAAAAGACTAATATGACTAAACGGCTCTATATCACCATCTGTCCAACCAATAATTAAACCAGCTCCGCCTTGAATCAGCAGGATAAAGGACACAGATGCCCAAGCAATCATCGCATACCATTTCGGCGTGCGTGGTTGTTTCTGTTGCTGTGGTTGTGTGCTATTCGTTTCAAGGCTCTTTGGCTGCTCGGAGGTTGCGTTATCTTCTTCCTCATCCAGACCAAGTCCGGTATGTACAGCCGCCTCTAAATCACTTCCATATAGCTCATGGGCAGAGCGTCCATCTTGTTGAGCCTGAACGATCTCTTTTCCCGCAGACAAAATCCATTCTTCCTGTGTTTTCTCATCTGCAGTAGTGCTTCTCGCAATGGTACTGATCTGGTTAAACAATTTCACGTTATCCGGTGTCATTCGACTCAATTCGGTCATTTGCCGATTCTGTATTTCTCTTAGCTTCTTATAGGAAATCCCCAATGCTTGCTCCCCCTGTCTAAACCCATTTCCGTTCCCACTGAAGTGGAAACCCTAACGGTATTTTAGTATACGGGAAGGGCTGTCTTTTCGCAAAGTCATTCCTTATAAAATAGCTGTTCATGGTTCTTCCATATCCAAATGCAGGCGAGAATAACACAGGTGCATAATAACACCAGCTTACCGTGAGCACGGATCCATTCTATACACTGTTCCATAACATTCAATCCTTTCGCCAGAAGGCACGAGGGAGGTGTGAGATGTAGCCATTTTTGTTATTTTCCCCATGGTTCAGTATTGCTATGCGTATGCATGTCTGATCTCTCGTCTCATATTATTGCGATTGTGTGAATTGTGAATAAAGGAAGCCTGATTCCACCACAATAGTAGCATTTCCAAACGAAAACCTAAGAATGGGAGTGTGAATACGATGAATCAGTCCAACAATGATCTAACGCGAAAACTACTGATGAACAGTAATTCCCGCGGTGTGATGGATGAGGTTGTTCCTTTGGAGCAACTAACGGAGGATACTGAGGTGTCAGATGAACTTACAGAAGGAAATGAGCAAGAGGGAAGCTTCTGGGAGAGTTCTAATTTTGCACGTGAGCACGAGTGGCAGGGACAGACGGAGACACATGCCATGTTCCGGCGAAGTTACGAGTAAACGCAGCATAGATGAATGAGCTTCATTTAGATCCGTGTGACTCCAGGGGGTTCCATCTCAGGCAAATCGGTTGCCTGGTTGGAGCCTCTTTTGTATGTGTACATTTGCGGCGTGCATGTCGATAAAATAACAATAAAGAGTGGCCGTTGTAGGCGCTATACTTTCCAATGAAAAGAGGACTGGGCTCAGGTTGACGTGGAGGTTCTGAGATGATAATATACTATTACAACTTTAATACACACTAAACTTATCGGATTTATATATAATTAAAAAGAGAACATATATAGTCAGGGAACGGAAAGGGGAAATCGGCATGGAGCGTCAGATCAGCATTCGCCATGGAGAGGAAGAATTAACAGCCACGATACATTATCCAGTGGTTAAGGACATTAAGGAGGCCAATCACCAACAGCGGGTTCCTCTGGCTGTCATCTGCCATGGTTTCGTGGGTAGTCGGATCGGGGTGGATCGTCTTTTTGTCAAAACTGCTCGTGAGCTGGCTGAGGATGGGTATCTGGTGCTGCGCTTCGATTATGTTGGCTGCGGGGAGAGCAGTGGCGAGTATGGGGCTGAAGGACTGGAGTCTATGATTGCTCAAACTCGCTCTGTACTGGACTATGCTGTGAATTGCAGTGATGTAGACCCAACCCGAGTGACTTTGATTGGTCATAGTTTAGGTGGTGCAGTGGCGCTGCTGACAGCTGTTCGTGATAAACGCGTTAAGAATCTTGTGATGTGGTCTTCGGTAGGTTATCCATTCAATGATATTGTGAAGATCACTGGACGGGAAGTGTACGATGAAGGTGTGAAGCACGGTGCGGCTGACTACCTAGGATATAAATTCACACCGAAATTCTTCGAGTCACTGGCAGAGCATCAACCATTTCAAGAGGCTGTCAAATTTGGCGGCGATGTGTTAGTCGTTCATGGAACGTCAGATGAGATCATTCCAGTTGACTACGCATTCTTATATCAAAAGGTATTCTGGATGCGCCAGGAAGGTCGCTGCGATAAGGAGATTATCTTCCAGGGAGACCACACTTTCTCTTCAGGTAAGGAGCGGGAACAACTGATTACCCGGACAAGAGAGTGGCTGGGTGAGCGTCAGAAGATCGAACAGGATTGGCAGCACTGGATGATCTAAGTCAAAAGTCACGGGGAGTAACTTGGAAAAGCGCCTCCTTCGGGGTAAAATAGAGAGGTAAACATCCTATCCGTGTCTGGAGGTTGGCAGCAATGACATTACCCGCACTATTCATTGCGCATGGTTCTCCCACTCTGGCGGTGGAGAGCAGTGACTACACTCAATTTTTGAACGAGCTTGGAGACAAGCTGCCGGCTCCAAAGGCCATCGTTGTATTTACTGCACACTGGGACTGTCCCGAGCCTTCGGTGACGATGGATGAGTCTCATCAGACCCTGCATGATTTTTACGGATACGCTCCAGCCATGTATGACATACATTACCCTGCAGCTGGGCAAACCGATGTTGCGAGCGAGATTTGTGCGTTATTCTCACGTAGCAACTTGCCTCATCGACCTGTTCGAGGACGCGGACTGGATCACGGCGTATGGGTGCCGCTGCTGCATATGTACCCCGAAGCCAACATTCCGGTTATTGCCTTATCGGTAGACTCGCTGCGTTCTCCACAAGAGCAGTATGATATTGGACGTATGCTGGAGCAGCTCAGGCATGATAACGTGCTGATCATCGGTAGTGGTGGAACGGTTCATAATCTGAGAATGCTGGCACAGGATGATGAGCCACAAGACTGGGCCTTAGAGTTCGATGACTGGCTTGGGGAGCGTCTAGAGCAGTGGAATACCAGAGAATTGTTTTTGTATGAAAAAAAGGCTCCTCATGCGCGGACGGCCGTTCCGTCCTATGGCATGGAACATCTAGCGCCATTGTTCTACGCAATGGGCACAGCAGATATGTCTCGCACAGCGAAGCGATTATTTCAATCGTATGCCTGCGGCACGTTAAGTTTGAATTGCTGGCAGTTTGGAGACGGCATATAACTCGGAACAGGTAAGAACAGGCTGGGTCGATCCAGACTTATGAAACGAAGCATACAACAAGATGATAAATTAGCAAAAAGGTTCCAGCAGTCAATGGGTTGACTGCATGGAACCTTTTTTTGATGTTATAGCTTTGAAATATTAAAATATATAACGTATTGAATGTAGCTAATTATATAGGACTATTTGCGAATTTCGAACAACTCACATTCGGTACGTGAGTGATAGGCCAGTTCACTGACACTGGACTGAACAACGACCGTCTTCTCGTCAAATCGGATGATAACACCTCCAGAGTCAATTTGGTGGTTATCTTTGAATACCCGAATTTTATGTTTTGAGGTCATGGCTTCCTGGAAATCGGCGTCAGTTTCGAGACGGCGCTGCGTAGACATAGAGATACTCCTTTGTTCTGTTGGACTTTATACCATCATAATATGGGATTCTACAGGTGAGCAAGTGTATGCAGCTGGATATGAGCAACTTGCGTTGTAACGTACTGGAAAATGAGAGTTGTAATTGTGATTAATATCATTGCAAATGTAAAAATGTGCAAAAAAATAAAGTCTGGATAGCTAACGATTTGCTATATTATTTTCCTGATCTATAAAGTAAACTAAGCGTAATCATGTTATACGCTACGGAAAAATCGCATGCTGACGGGGATTGTAAGCTGTTCTAAAAATGCAAGTTCTTCAAGACCTAGCAGAAGTAGACCAGCCGCCTTTGCTTCAGATCATTAGACATCAGAGTACAAACCTCATTTTACGGCTTGGCAGAACTGTACTTAGCATGAGGAAATATCAAAAAGAATAAAGGGGGAGACTTTGGAGTGATTCAGTATACCTGTCGTGCATTTTGGAAGATCACGCTGGTCTTTGTGCTAGTGTTTACTGCATTATCGGCAGGATTAGGAACAACACGGTCAGCGCACGCGGAAGAGTGGTATGAAAATTATCTAGGAGAGATACAACTACTTCCCTACAGCTTTGTGCCGCGCGGTTGGGAGTTTGCTGCGGGACAAAAGATGAGTATTCAAGATAATCAGGCGCTGTATTCTTTGCTTGGTACGAGTTATGGGGGCGATGGGAAGTCTGACTTTGCGTTACCGGATCTCACATCACTTCCCGTACCTGACGGAATGGGCTATTACATAGCTACTACAGGATTATTTCCTGCACGCGAAAACGGCGGAACTGCTATGGCGCATGCAGGTGAAGTGCGTATCTTCCCGTATACTTTTTCGCCTGATGGTTGGCTCAAGCTGGATGGGAGCACATATAACGCGCTGAGTTATCCTCAGCTGAACTCTGTTATTAGTGATGTGTTTGGATCACAGGATGGTCAAAAATTCACTTTGCCCGGTATTAGTGCACCGCTACGAAATCAACCATTACACTTTGCTGTTGCGGCAAGATCGATGGGTAGTCAGAACGGAACGGATATCAGGAATAATCAAAATAGTGCAGTTTTACTAGGACAGACCATACCATTTCTTGTTCCAATGCGGACCAATTGGAGTGTTAGCGATGGGAGAACGTTAAGCTTACAGAATTATCAAGCTCTTTTTGCGCTCGTAGGATGGAAATTTGGTGGCGATGGACGGAGTACATTTGCTATCCCAGATTTGAGAAATAATCCTTACAATTTTCAATATTACACTGTAGATGGTGTGGGGTTATATCCTTCTCGTGGTGATCGAGGAGGAGGGCCCTCCGCAGTCGCAGGAACAAATACGATTTATGCCGTAGCCACTGGACAGACGTTGCGTATTAACTTTTCGGATTTGATGGGTAATGTGCCCGATAGTGCTAATGCTAAGGGAGTTTCGTTACGCACTCAGCCGCAGCATGGGACAGTTAGTCAAGATAATATGGGTTTTATTTATCAGGCTTCAAACTCCTATTACGGTAATGATAGCTTTACAGTCCGCACATACAATGAGAATGGATTTGCTTCAGGGTATTCGACGGTTCAAATCAAGGTAGAGCAACCTGTACCACCTGTTGTAACCGGTGTTAGCGATGGAGGGATTTACAATCGCACGGTCAATCCCGTATTTACCTCTGGCACGGCGATTCTGAATGGCCATTCGTTTACGAGCGGAACAGCGGTGACTGTGGAAGGTAGCTATACGCTGCTGGCGACGAACAGTTACGGTTCGACGCAGGTTCAATTTATGATTGACCTTACACCGCCAACCGTAAGTGGAGTAACGAATGGTGGGCGTTACACGGTGCCGCCGACGATTATTTTTAGCGATGGAACAGCCACATTGAATGGTGCGGCATTTGTGAGCGGAGGTCAGGTCGGTCAGGAAGGTAGTTATACGCTGATCGTCAATGACGCGGCTAATAATCGTTCAACGATCACATTCAGCTACTATGCACCACGTCAGCTTCTATTCGATAGCGGCGGCGGAACAAGCGTGGCCACGCAAAATGTGTATTATGGTGATCATGCCGTTGAGCCGGCCGCTCCGACACGAACCGGGTATACATTTACCGGCTGGTATAGCGATGAAGCGCACACGCAGCCATTTCATTTTTCGAATACGGCGATTACGACGAATACACAGTTGTATGCAGGCTGGAGTGTTAGCCGGTATATTGTCAGCTTTGACAGTAGTGGTGGAACAGCCGTAGCAGATGTTTCGGTGAACCATGGTTTGACCATTAGCGAACCCACAGCGCCAACACGAGCTGGTCATACATTTAACGGCTGGTACACAAATGCGGGTCGCACGCAGCCATTCAACTTTGGAAATACGGCAATAACGCAGAACATGCAGCTATACGCCGAGTGGATTGTTAACCAATACACGGTTAGGTTTAACAGTAGCGGTGGTACGGCCGTGGCGGATGTCGCGGTGAATCACGGCTCCACGCTTAGCGAACCAACTGCTCCAACGCGCACGGGCTATTCGTTTACAGGTTGGTACACCGATGCTAGTCGTACACAACTTTTCAATTTTTCTAGTACAGCGATAACGGGGAATACGCAGCTGTACGCCGGGTGGAGTATTGACCAGTACGCAGTTAGCTTCAATAGTGGAGGCGGTACGGAGGTAGGCTCTGTTCTGGTGGATTATGGTTCCACAGTGAGTGCACCAGCCGCTCCAACACGGACAGGGTACACATTTACTAGCTGGTATAGAGACGCAGCACAAACACAGATCTTCGACTTTGCGTCTACAGCGATCACGGCAAACACACAACTGTTTGCAGGCTGGAACGTTAATCAGCACACCGTCAGCTTTGATAGTAACGGAGGTACAGCGGTATCCGATCGTCAGATCGACTACGGTACGCTTATGAGTGAGCCAACTGCTCCAACGCTAACGGGTTATACATTTGGCGGTTGGTATACAGATGAGGCTCATACACAGCGCTTTGATTTTGCAAATATGCCAGTAACGGTGGATACACAACTTTATGCAAACTGGACACTCCAATCGTATACGGTCACATTCGATGTATATCAAGGAGATCATGCTAATGTGCCTGATCAGACGATACCGTACGGTACACTCATTACTCGACCGGCAGATCCGGTACGAACAGGATATACGTTTACGGATTGGTATGCAGATGCGGCACATACGCAGCCCTTTGATTTCCAAACGATAATTACTGACTCACTTACCTTATATGCAGGCTGGAGCACTGACCAATACACAGCCAACTTTGATAGTAATGGCGGTACTCCAGTGAGCGAGCAATTGCTCGACTATGGCAATCCAGTACAGGAGCCACAGCAACCGAGCCGAACGGGGTATATCTTTGCCGGTTGGTATAGTGATGCTAGCTTACAGCAGCGTTTCGATTTTGCGACATCGTCTATTCAGGATCATATTCAGCTCTATGCAGGCTGGGAACGTATTTTCTATACGGTTAGCTTTGATACGACCGGAGGCTCGAATATACCGGATATGAGTATCGGATATGGTGATCAGATAACCTTAATGAATGAGCCAACTTCGGATACGGAAGGTCAGGTCTTCGCCGGTTGGTTTGCGGATTCACAGCTTTCGGTTAAGTTTGACTTTAGTCAGCCGATCCAGTCGAATGTAACTTTGTATGCCAAATGGGCGATTCAAGTACAGCAGATTACATTTGATACAGGTGGTGGCAGTGCAATTGCTACTCAGACAGCGGCCTACGGTGACCTGTTGTCTCGTCCAACCGATCCAGAGCGTGCAGGTTATATGTTTGCTGGGTGGTATACCGATTCGGAGTATGGGCAGTCATTCGATTTTGCAACATCTACAGTAGTTGCAGATATGACGTTGTATGCGAAATGGAATATAGCCGTGCGAACCGTCACCTTTAATACGGATGGTGGAACGACAATACAGGCTATTGAAGTAAATAACGGTGACCTGTTGCCTCTTCCAAGCGATCCGGTGCGAACAGGGTATACGTTTACGGGATGGTACTCGGATATCGCACGCAGTCAGCCGTTTGATTTTGCAACAGCCACTGTAAATGCAGATATGACGTTATATGCGGGTTGGACGCTTATACCACCACCAGGCGGTAGTAACTCCGGAAACAATGGAAACACAGGGAATAGTGGCGGTAGTGGAGATAGTGGAAACAACGAAAGTGGAGGAGGTTCCAACTCCAGCCCAATCTCAAGCGGTAACCCTTCTAATGATTCAAGTTCTACACAGGCAACCGTATCCATTCCTGCAGGGCAGGCTGGCGAGCTTCGGCTAGGCACAGGAGTGCTGCTCCAGGTTCCAGCTGGTGCGTCGGATCAGCCGTTAGAAATTAAAGCCATCATGGTAGACACACCGGTGACTGGTTTAGCCAGCAATGAGCGCATTGTAAGTCAGGTGGTGGAATTCACCAAAAACACGCAGGGCAATTTCAAAATTCCAGTGAAATTAACACTAACCTTTAACCCAACTTCACTTCGAAGTAATGAGAAGCTTGCGGTCTTTTACCAGCAACAGCCGGATACGCCATGGATAATGATTGAAGACGGCAAATTGGAGGGGAACAACATCAGCGTAGATGTGAATCACTTTACACGTTTTGCTGTGATGGCAGTTCCGGCAACGATAGCTGTCCCTGCAGAAGCCAATTTTAGCGATATTGAAGGTCACTGGGCATCTGCCAGCATTCGTGAAGCGGCTTCACTCGGTATCGTAAATGGTTACTCGGATGGAAGTTTCCGTCCAGGGACACATGTTACACGAGCAGAATTTACAGCAATGCTTGTACGGATGCTGAAGCCGGTATCTGAGCTAGAAATTGCTATCTCAACCATGCCTTCTTTCACGGATGAGGCTCAGATCGGAGCATGGGCACATGATGCTATTGTACAGGCAAGCGCGCTAGGTTGGATTCAAGGCCATGCGGACGGAAAATTCCGTCCAAACGCTTCAATAACACGTGCGGAGATGGCAGTTATGGTCAGCCGTGTGCTGATACTGACTGACGCTGCGACCGAAGCTTCCTTTACTGATGCAGCCAGCATCCCTACTTGGGCAAGCCAGGCAGCAGCTCACATGCAGCAATCGGGTCTGATGAAAGGTCGAGTCAATGGTACATTTGATTCTTCGGCCCTGACAACCCGTGCGGAAGCAGCGCAGGTATTGATGAGAGCACGAGTCAAGTAATCGTGATGTGATGGCGGAAGCAACGGGCAATTCGCTCCTCACGCGGAAGCCACACGAGCGGAAACGGTGCAAGTGTTGATGAATGCACCTAACATAAATGAACCCGATGCGGGGATGACCTACTTGCCGTTTTACGATGTCGTATCGTAAAACGGCTTTTTTCATTTTTTATCGTGTTCACGCCAAGTACAGAACATTGAATAATTGGACGTAAAAAGCCCCACTCTCCGGGGGATGGAGAGCAGGGCGGCAGCGTTGTTTAATATTTGTTAAGCTGTTTTGTGATTCGCGCTAATGGTCGGTGTGTCCTTGGTGTTATTACCTTTGTTACGGCTGAACAATCCGCGAAGGTAAGGCAGTACCCAGTGATCCAAACCGATCTTACCAGCATTTGCACCAGCGACTACAAGGAAGATCTCCATCACTACCAGTTGAGCATTCGTGCTGACTGTGCCCGAGAAGAGGAACGCGAAGTTCATGACCATAGCCATCAGTGCAGCCAGTGTTGTGAAACATCCAAGGATGAGACCAAGACCTACAAGGAATTCACCCAGTGGGATGACGAAATCGAACAATCCAGCGTTTGGTACAGCGAATTTTTCAAGGAACGTTCCCCACCAAGCTTGAACTGCGGGATGGTCACCCGTTGTTTTTTCCAGTGCTCCTGCAAGGAAGCCTCCAGCTTGGAATCCACCAGTCAATTTATCCCACCCATGCATCATCCAATCGTAACCGATGTAAACCCGAAGTACTGTCAAAATCCACATTGCCACTTTGTTTTCTCTAAGCCATTGGTTGAAGCTGAACATATAAACCACTCCTTCATGGAATCTAGTGTGTGTTGTTTGTTTTTGTTTTTCTAAGTGATCACCTTTGATGTCTTTATTGTATAGTTCGAGGGTTATTTTGTTTGTGATAAAAATCACAATCTAGTTCAAATTTTAAGTAAGCTTTGAGAAGTTCACAGTTAGGACACATATCTTTTCTTATCTATGGTTTCAAATGGATGTTATGGGGTACACAATTGCTCCCAAATCAAAGACAAACCCCTGCTCATGTGATTAAATGGAAAGAAAAACGTGAAATGGTCTTCTACTGAGATATTCATCCACATCTTAGATCCAGCCATATCGTTCAGGAGGTACATTGAATTGAAGCTTTTCCCATGGAAACACACTGCATCTGCTACGTCCCTGCTTATCCTTGCCATTAGTCTTGCTGCGTGTCAGAACAAAGAGTTATCCCAGATGCCAGAGCAGCCCAATAATGTTCCAGCACCCGTACAGGAGGAACAAGTCATCGAAGAACCAGCGAAAGCTCTCTTTTCTGCACCACTTACTGGTTTACCTTCTAATGAAGCGATTACGAATAGACCGTTGGCTGTCATGATTAATAACGCGCCTGCCGCGAGACCCCAATCAGGTCTAAGTTCTGCAGATATTATTATGGAGGTGCTTGCAGAGGGTGGCATTACCCGTTTCATCGCGATCTTCCAGAGTGAAGGCGGTGCTGAGACGGTAGGACCAGTACGAAGTATACGGCCGTATTTGATCGAGCTTGGCGAGAGTTATGATGGGGTGCTTGTTCATGCAGGTGGTAGCCCAGAGGCGTATTCGATTTTACAACGACAACAAAAACAACATATGGATGAAATATCAAACGGGGGGCCGTATTTCTGGCGTTCCTCAGATCGCAAAGCTCCGCATAATCTATACACCTCTGTGGACAAGCTGAGAGAAGGAGCCGATATCAAGGGCTACAGTCACGATAGTGTATCGCCTGTCTATACGTATAATGAAGAAGGTTCTACTTCTAGCGGAGAGACGGCGAAGCGCTTCGAAATTCATTATTTATTGAATAGTTACCTTGTGACGTATGATTATGATGAAGTTAGCGGACGATATATGAGATTGGTAAACGGCAAAGCCGATCAGGATATGGATAACGGTGAACAGCTTGGAGCAGCCAACATTATTGTTGCGGGTGCAGATCACAAGGTGCTCGATGATGTAGGGCGATTGTCCGTCAATCTGGAGCAAGGCGGGGAAGCGATGTTATTCCAGAAGGGCAAGATGATTCGTGGACAGTGGGAGAAGAAGCAAGGGGATATCCTTCGATTTGTGCAGGATGGCCGTGAGGTAGCGCTTGTACCGGGTAAGACGTTTATTAGCATTGTGCCGAATCAGCCGAGTTTTGCCGACCACGTGAAGCTGAGTGAGCAATAAATAAAGTCCACCCGAACCGTGCAACAGCAGCAGATGACAATGAATGGAAAAAAGGATGAGGAAATAGATGGGAAACGACATGGATCGATGAATTTAGATTTTGAATAGATGATGATTTAGGCCGGGGAATTTAGCTCTAGTGTGAAAATGTGATGGTCATCACATCCGATTTTTGTACCCATTTGTAAACGCAGTGTAAAATCTAACCTTGAATTTGCCAGTCATACCAAATAATTAAGATTCATTTCAGATTAATATGATAAGAATATAAAAAAGGATCACACCTTTTGTACAAACCATGAAACAAATATGATAAGATATCAAAGGTTGTCATTTCATGTTTCATCGGTTATCGGCAATTTCTCGTAAAGGGGATAGAGCTATGAAGCTTAAGAAGAAGAAGGATATATTTTTTGAAACACTGGAGAACATGGCAGATACGGTTGTTCAAGCGGCAGATTATTTCTCCCAGCATGTTTCCAACCTTCAGGATGTGACTCTTTTTGCCAATGAAATGAAGAAGTACGAGTCGAAATGTGATGATTACGTGCATACGATCATTACAGAACTCAACAAAACATTTATCACGCCGATCGAACGCGATGATATCATGGAGCTGACAACAACTCTTGATGACGTATTGGACGGAATCGAAGCAACGGCTTCCCGTTTCTATATGTACCAACTGACGGACCCGGACGAGTATATCGTTCAATTTGCTGACATTTTGCGCCAATCGGCTTACGAAATTCAGAAGGCAATTCATCTGCTATCACAGAAAAAATTGCTCGCTATTCGTGAGTACACCATTCGTCTGAATGATCTGGAAAACCAGGGCGACGAAGTACTACGCATGTGTATCAAAAATCTCTTCGCTACCGTGTCAGATCCAATTGAGCTGATCAAGCGCAAAGAAATTTATGAGCGTCTTGAGACGACAACGGATGCTTGTGAACATGTAGCGAACGTGCTTGAGTCTATCATCATGCGTAATTCTTAAGGAGCCAGAGAATAATGGAAACAACGATTTGGGTATTAGGTATAGTCGTCTTCCTTGCACTGGCGTTTGACTTCATCAACGGGTTTCATGACACGGCGAACGCCATTGCCACTTCGGTATCCACACGGGCACTGACGCCGCGACGTGCGATTCTGCTCGCAGCCGTGATGAACTTTGTCGGTGCAATGATGTTTACGGGTGTTGCGAAGACGATTGGGGGGAGTGTGACTGACCCCACCAAGCTAGATAACGGGATTGAGGTCGTCATCGTCACCTTAATCTCGGCAATTATCTGGAATCTTGTAACCTGGTGGTTCGGCATTCCTTCTTCATCCTCTCATGCACTGATTGGAGCGTTGGCAGGAGCTGTGTTCGTGGGTGCAGGATCGGACAAAGTGAAGTGGAGTGGATTTATTGATATCGTCGGAGGTTTGTTGTTATCACCTCTGATTGCGTTTGCCATAGGTTATGTGGTCATGATTATTCTCAAATACATTTTCGCTAAACGCAGTCCGCATAACGTGAACAAAGGGTTCCGTACGGTACAGATCTTCACAGCGGCACTACAGGCGTTTACGCACGGTACGAACGATGCACAAAAAGCGATGGGTATTATCACCTTTGCTCTCGTTGCAGCCAAAGTACAAGACCATTTGGAGGTTCCGCTGTGGGTTAAAATCTCTGCAGCAACAGCCATGGCACTTGGTACTTCCATTGGTGGTTGGAAAATCATCAAAACGATGGGAACCAAGATCTTTAAAATCGAACCGATTAATGGTTTTGCTGCAGACTTGTCAGCGGCTTCCGTTATTTTCACTGCGACGTTACTACATCTTCCGGTAAGTACAACGCATGCAATCACATCTGCAATTCTGGGTGTTGGTTCTGCTAAACGTTTCTCTGCCGTAAAATGGGGACTGGCTGGACGGATCATTATTACCTGGTTCATTACGATTCCAATTACTGCTGCATTAGCAGGTTTGCTGTACTGGATCATTTTCTAATAGAGGTTGTTCAAAAAGTCCGCTTTTGATTACGAAGGATGCGCAAGCTGCATCTCAGCTTCGAATATGGGATTCAGCCGAAATAAGTGGGATGCTTACGGAGTTTGTTTCCTTCGGAAACAATGTAGTTGCTCACGTAGCTTAATCTACGCTCCGCTACTCCATTTCTATCTTCATCCCATCTTCTTGGTACTGAAAACCGACCTTTTTGAACACGTACTAATAAGAAAAATGTTCCTAATCATGACGGACAAGCTAGTCACAGTTGTTCATAACATTGTGAATATCGGGATATGTGGATAATTATACAACCAAAAAGAAGAGACGCCTGTGCATGAACGTGTGGACAGGCTGGATATGTGGATAGCCATCCGTGGAATGATAAACCAAAAGATATTTATCCTGTGGATACAGGAAACTGTGGATAGGGAATGAGAGAAGCCAACAGGGTTGGCTTTTTTTGTTGTCGTGTTCGTAGGAGCTTCTACTACGTAGCAAGGACTAGCAGGCGGTTGCAGGAGACGATATGATGATTAAATTGTACAATAACGTAAAGGATACTAGGACAAGGACGTGGTCTATTTTATGATACGTACACTCGCGATTACACGAGATCATCGAGTCTCCGTAAATGTGCCACTTGCAGAGCTAGATTTGAACGATTACGCCTGGGTATGGGCAGATTTTAACCAGCCTACGGAAGAAGAAAGCCGTATGCTGGATACATATTTTCATTTTCACCCATTAGCAATAGAAGATTGTCTGCATGTATTGCAGCGTCCAAAGCTCGACTATTATGATAATTTACAGTTTCTTGTGTTACATGCCTTGAATCCAGTCACGTTGGAAGCGGAAGAGGTGGACTTGTTTCTAGGAACTAACTTCTTAGTTTCATTCCACCACGGTGTACTTGAAGAGGTCGATGAGGCCTGGGAGCGGTTATTGCATCACGCACATGAACGAACGATCTGGGCTCGCGGCCCGGTAGCTGCAGCCTATACTGTGATGGACAAACTCGTCGATCATTATTTTCCGTCCTTGTTTGCCATAGAGGATGAGCTAGCAGATCTGGAGAACCGGGGTGGCAGGGAGTCCGTGGAGGATCTGATGAACCAGGTGTTCGACCTGCGTAGCCGGCTGCTTAAGCTCAGACGGACGGTAGTCCCTATGAGGGATCTGCTCTACCGAGTGATTAATTCCCAACATGTGCAGCGTACAGGAGAGCATACAGCGTATTTTACAGATATCTATGATCATTTGCTCAAGCTGACGGATATGATTGAGGCTGATCGAGAGATGACAGCAGATCTGCGTGATAGCTACATCTCGCTGAACTCCAATCGAATGAATCAGATTATGAAAACACTCACGGTGATTACAACGGTGTTTATGCCACTTACGCTGATCGCGGGTATTTATGGGATGAATTTTGCTTATATGCCTGAGCTACAGTGGAAATTTGGGTATGGTGCGGTGCTATTATTGATGTTTGTGCTAGGCGGCAGTATGGTGGCATGGTTTGTGAAGCGCGGATGGTTCAAGTGATAGCGTAAAATTCCGAACATCACATCAGTATAGGCCACAGGGCAAAATCTCAGACGGTATTAACGGTCGGGAGATCGGTTGCCAGGTGGCCTTTATGATTCTTGTATATAAGGGAGATCAATTGTATCCACATGTGAATAAGTTTTCGGCAGCAAATAAGATGTGCATAACTTTTTAGTTTGTCGCTGCGTTATGCTGTAGCTCTACACTTCCACTACAAAAGAAGCAGCGGCTGTCTCTACCCCGTTCACAATAATGGTTAGCGTGTGCAGACCGGCATAATATTTTCGCGTGGTAATCACCTTGAACGATTGCTTCGTAGTTACTCGGGTTCTTCCTGGTGGGTATACCTTATCAGAACATTTGAACCGTTTGGGTGCCTGTTTGCCATTTGCCTTCATATAGCCCATCTCGTATTCAATCCGCAGCATCTGTGCTTCACCGCTCTCATTTACCACATCGAACGAAAAATGAAGTTCTTCACCGATAGCTACGGTCTCCTGCGCAAGCGTTAGATGTTCAATATGAATGGCGTCCTGTTCAAGATAACCGAATAAACGCAGTGCTTGTACATGTCCTTGCTTGAGTAGGGAACGACACGCGTGACGTACAATCCAGTCGGTATGTTCATGCTGCCCATACCAAGTAGATGCGAGATCGAGAACCAGGTCAGGATGATCCTTCGAGATGTCATTGAGATGGTTTGCCACACTTTTACGCACATAGAGTGAATCGTCTTGTTTTAATGCATGGAGAATAGGGAGTGCTGGTGAAGGATCGCTGACTAAACTTCGGAGCTTCGAGCCCCATGGTAAACGCGGACGGCTGCCTTCGCTTGCTAATCTACGGATATGCTCGTTCGAACTGCCTGTCCATTCCATCAAATGCTTCATCGTTTCAATGGGATAACGTTCAATAAACGGGCGTACCGCGAACTCCGAGCTGGAATAAGGTGTGAAGACGGTTAAGTACTTCATGGACAACGCATAGTGTTCTGGCTCAAGCCCGTTAACTTCAATATAATCGGGTACAAATAGATACTCAACGCCGCGCATGTCCGGTGCAGCCTGCTCAATAATTTGTAATGCTTCCTCATAACGATCTGGCAGTACTTCGGTTAGCGAGAGGGTAATTCTGCGTATTCTTCCCTTGAACTCTAATGTGTCCCAGCCTTCGGCAAAGACAAGATCGTGAAAACGCTGAGTATCCAGGGTGGGATGGAATTGATGCAGTAGCTTACCCGTGTGTTCTAATAATGCAGGTGTGTATTTGTCTTTAAAGAGCTCCATAGTCTGCCTCCTTGTTTCTTATGTAATGGCTAAGTTCAGTTATGGGTTATGTTCAATATGTCCGACCAACTAAATATGCGCAATGGTTGGGTTAACATATATAGTATACCTTAATTTAGATGAATAAGAACATAAGTTCTTAATTAAAATAGAGAAAAATGAAGGCACCTTCTTTCTTCAAGAAGGTGCCAAAGCGGGCGTTAACGTTTGCTACTTTTGGGACGACGTTTGGTGGGACTTGTTTTGCGTTTGACCGTGTTGCTACGGCGACGAGGAGTTGTTGTCGTTTTTTTGCGGCGTTTACGTGGCCGAGGCGAAGAATATTCCTCATAATCCGCATCTGCCTCGCTGTTATTGTTTTTCCCTTTACCAAACGGCAGAATTCCCATCACCAGTTTCATCATTGGAGCCATTTGTTGAATACCGCCAACAACCTTTTGCATTTTGCCGATACCGCTCATGATGCCATCAATACCGCCGAAACGGTCGATCATTCCTTTTAATTCACCGATGTTGGCGAGTGAGAACCCAGAGCTACCCGATGATGCAGGTTCTGGAACTGGAATGGGGGCACTAACTGGGGCGCCTCCGGCATAAAAATTAGGGGCAGGTGCGCCTTGCCCATAAGGAACCAGTCCAGATGCTTCCACCTCTGCGAAGTTTGGATAATAGGGTTCCACGCCAGGATACATGGATTGAACCGGAGCTTCATTTAATGAACGTTGGATAACCCCTGGCGGTGCATAGGCTGAAGTATAAGCCTGCCGTTGCCGATGTGGGTGGGAAGACGGACGTTGCCGTGGCGTAGGCTGGCGGTGATAATAATGCTGTGGCATAAACAATCACGTTCCTTCTATGTTGGATTTCGGAATTGCGTTCCCTCAGCTTGGTGTCAAACGTACATAACAAGGCCGAGATGGAACTCCCTTTTGCTATACTGTATGTCATTCGCGGAGAGACGGCGTAGGCGGGTGTCACGGAAAACGGGATATTTGCGGATTTGGGCGCAGGGCATTAGAGGGGATTTTATGACGCATTCGGTAGTTCCGACACAAAATTGTAACAATTAGGATGGTTAAAACCCTACATATTTAATCGGGAATATACAGGCGAAAAACTGGATATACTGCGGGATTATTACGAGTTGTACGCGGTGGGAGGACAATAGTTCTTTTGAAAACGGTAACATGTATTTTTATTCTGCACTGCGTGAAATCGTTAACGCTTGAAATACCAACTCAGGATGCGTACAATGGGGGTACACAGTAACCGCTAGGGGATGATGATAAAATGCAGCTGAAAAAGCTAAATGATAAAAGTATTGAGCAATTATTCGAAGCGATCTTAACACTGAAAGATATTGAAGAATGTTATGTGTTCTTTGATGATCTATGCACAGTAAATGAGATTCAATCGATGTCTCAACGTTTGGAAGTTGCCCGTATGCTTGGTAAAGGCAACACGTATAATCAGATTGAAGCGGAGACAGGCGCAAGCACTGCGACGATTTCCCGCGTTAAACGTTGCCTGAACTATGGTAACGATGGATATAAAATGACTTTGGAACGTCTGGGACGCTAATGATGAAGAAGCCGGGTGTACTTATCATTAGTCACGGCTCTCAGGAGCAGACTTGGGTAGACTCCGTCGATGACGCGATCGCTCAATTAAACTTACCTGAGGCTATGCCTGTTGAAGCCGGTTTTCTTGAACTTGTGGAAGGACGCCTGATCCAGGACGGTATCGACCGACTGGAAGCACAAGGCGTTACTGATCTCTTAGTTGTACCTCTATTTGTATCCTCAGGCAGTACGCATGTGGATGAGATAGAGTATGCGATTGGCGCCAAAGACGCGCCAGAACGCGAAACTGATCTGGAACCGTTCCATGTCACAGCCAAGGTACACTTCGGCTATCCGGTCGATAACGACCCTGATATCGCTGTTATGGTGTGGGATAAGGTGAAGTCACTATCACAGGAGCCTGAGCATGAAACGATTTTGCTGGTGGGTCATGGAAGTATCCGTGATGGTTTCCGTCAGCGCTGGGAAGCAGGTATTGCTTCACTTGCGGAACGGGTTCGTGAAGTTAGTGGTGTAGCACACACCGATTATGCTTTGCTTAACCCGGAGAGTGTGTATGATAAGGCGAAGTATTGGAGTGAAGAGCGAGGGAGCCGAGTGATCGTGGCGCCGCTGTTTTTGAGTGCCGGTTATTTCACCATGAACGTTATTCCAGAGCGCCTGAAGGATCTGAGTTATGCATATATCGGTGAGACACTGTTGCCACATCCGCTCTTAGGTCAGTGGCTGGAACGGCAGATTCGGATATTATTAGAGCGAGCCTGCTAGGAAATTTCCTGTAGGATAATAGGATAGTGAATAGGCTAAGCCTTAATGGCTTAGCCTATTTTCGTTTAAATTATTGAAACCAGGCTTTGTTTAAGTTATTCGTAAAATTGTGATCGTTCATTGGAACGTTAGCACTTCCAAAGTCTGTAGTGTTTAAAGCATCCCGTGCAGCTGGAGTTAGATCATCCCATCCGATCAAAGGCTGCGTTCCACCAACTACCCCAGTAATTCCGAGCTCGTGATTAAGAGGCCAAGTACTATTATAACTAATTAACGGATTGTTACCTTTCATATTGCTGCTATTTGGTGTAACGTTAGTGAATCTCCCGTGACCGGAATACGCAATTGAGAGGACTTGTGGATTGGCTGCTGCGGGATTATCTAGCCATACAACAATTCCTTCCCAATCGTGACGATGACCGAGTCCTGGAGAAGGGGAATCTTTAGGGAAATACCACGCATACATTATTGCCCATACACCATTGTGCCATGCCGAGCGGGAGTAAATTTGCCCCGAGCTTGAATTGCATTGACCATTCGATGCACCAGAAGTTTGCAAGCCTGCACTTGTATCGCCCTGTTGATTAACTGCAGGGAAAGGCACACATCCGTGGAAGACTTTTAGATAGGGTTGAAACTTTTTGGCTGCTTTTTGGGTTACCGTGGCGGGAACGACTTCTTGGAACCCGGTAACTTGGTCATGATTAATCTCTGCTGCTCCAGCAGTAGGGACTATTGAAATGCAAGCTAATAACGAAACCATAAGCATGAGTAAGTATTTTTTCATTTTGATACTCCTTCATATGTGATTTTTTAGTCAGATTGTTGCAGGATGCAGTATGAATATATTAGAAAAGTATTGATTATATTGTTGTTCCATTCTGGTTTTATGTAAAAATATAGAAAAATAGAAGGCATAACTGGTTGAAGCATGGTCTATTTCCTACTCAGACGGGCAGAATGAAAGATTGATGGGAGAGATTGATGGTTTACTTACTTCACTCAAATGTTGTTCGGCAAAATCCAAGGCAGGTCAGATGATAGGGACAGTGGGTATAGATGAATATGTATCCTAACGATCAAAGGGATTGTTCTAAATCAACTTACTTTGTTAATATGTACCTGTATACATATATATACTGTGTCAGCAAACCATATATCTGAAAAAATACTTGTGGCTAGCAGGCTAGGACAAGTTCACATTTGATGATATGATGTAATATAAAGGCTTAGGGAATGAGACGGAATTCCTTAAGCATAGATATAGGGTAACAACATTGTTAAGGCATGATTAACGGATGGGATGAATTGGGTAAATTCTGGATAGCGCAAGAGGCTTACAATGAAAGCTAATGAGAATGAGATCGTACAGACTCATGCATAATGTGGAATAGGTGGCGTATGAGATGAAAAAAGCTCGTTTAATATATAATCCGACCTCAGGCCGGGAAGAAATGAAGAAACGTCTGGCTGATATTTTGCAGCGTTTGGATCAGGGCGGTATTGAAGCTTCATGTCATGCAACAACGGGTGAGGGAGATGCAACCCGGGAAGCGGAACTCGCCATTGAGCGTGGATACGATATGATTATTGCTGCTGGCGGCGATGGGACGCTATATGAAGTCATCAACGGTATGGCTGAGCGTGAGAATCGTCCACCATTAGGCGTGTTTCCACTCGGAACGACCAATGATTTTGCGCGTGCACTGGGAATTCCAAGACAGTGGGAGGATTATGTGGATCTGGTGATTAACCAACAGCTTCGTCCTCTGGATCTTGGGAAGGTGAACGATAAATATTTTATCAACATCGCAGGTGGAGGTTCATTGACTGAGCTGACCTACGAAGTGCCAAGCCGTCTCAAAACGATGATTGGGCAATTGGCCTATTATATGAAGGGCATTGAGAAAATGGCGAGCCTGTCTCCGCAGGAGCTAATTATCCGCGCGGCAGGTCAGGAGGAAATTCATGATGAATTCATGTTGTTCTTGATCGCTAATACGAACTCCGTTGGTGGCTTCGAGAAGCTTGCCCCAGGTGCGACGATTGATGATGGACTATTTGATGTCATCGGTGTTCGCAAATGTAACCTGGCGGACATGATCCGCCTTGTCACGCTTGCATTGCGTGGTGAACACCTAAATGATAAGAAAGTTGTTCATTTCCAGACGGACTATATGGAAGTGACTTCACCAGGCTATGTGCAACTGAATCTGGATGGAGAGCTGGGCGGTACGTTGCCAGCAACGTTTAAGAACCTACGTCACCATCTTATGTTATACCGTTGATATGAGTGGAAGCTGCAACTAGAAGCGCTACCTGCTACATGGACGAGTCGATAGACTGAGTGCTTCATCGTAGAGCTTTTCCAGTTGCGGCGATTGCTAAGATCACGTATAATCTCATGGGGTTCGTGCTAACGAACCCAGGAAGCCTTATTCTGGCGAAATGAGTAGAATTAGAAACCTAACGAATCTCAGCATCGCTATTTAGGCTGAAATGATCTAAAAAGATATGGAAACACCACTGTAGAATGAAATAACGTCTCTGAAGTTCGTTAGAATTTTGGAACGTTATTTTTGATGTGAATAAGGTGTCTCAGGTTCGTTAGAGTTGATTATATATTAAGAAGAAAGAAGTGAATGTACGTTGTCTAATACGAACCGCAGCGGTCGTGGAAAAAACCGCCGGAATTCGGCTGCCTCTCAGGGGCAAGGGAACGCTTCAGCATCCCGTCAGTCGAGTCAATCATCTCGTCCATCTACACGTCAGCAGGGGAAGGGGGGGCGGCCACAAGGCGCATCTCTTTCTACCGTTCGTCCACAGGGGCGTGTGCGTGAATCTGCGTCTATCGAAGGATTGCCCGTTAGCAAAAATGAAGAGACGGTCATTGACATTATTGGCATGAACCATGATGGTGAGGGCGTAGGCCGTGCCAATGGGTATACCCTTTTTGTACAAGGAGCACTTCCGGGTGAGACGGTACGTGTACGCGTGATGAAAACCAAGAAGCAATATGGTTACGCCAAACTTCTGGAGATCGTGAAGGCGAGCCCAGATCGAGTATCCGCACCTTGTCCAATTTATGATCAGTGCGGCGGCTGTCAGATCCAGCATATGAGTTATGCCGGACAGCTTGCGTGGAAACGCCAGCTCGTGGTGGATAATTTGCAGCGGATTGGTAAGCTGAATGTATTGGTGGAGGACGCGGAGACGTTGGCGGGACAGTCAGAACAGTATGCAAATGAGACAACTGGACAGGCTTTGTCCGATGCCAACAGCAACGAAAGCAATCGCATCCGTCTGCGTCTTGAAGGTGTCATGAACGAGGAAGACACAGCGCAGGGGATTCGCGTACTCCCTACGATGGGCATGACCGAGCCTTGGCGTTATCGCAATAAGGCACAGGTGCCGATTGGTGTAACCGAAGGTGGACTAGTGGGTGGATTTTATGCCAAAGGTAGCCACCGTATTATCGACATGGAGACATGCCTCATCCAGCATGAGCACAACGACGAAGTGGTTGCGAAGGTGAAGGAGATCGGCAGTCATTTTGGAATTAGTGCGTATAACGAAGAGACTGGCCGTGGACTGCTGCGTCATGTCGTTGTGAAAAAGGCGTTCCGTACAGGCGAGATGATGCTCGTGCTCGTTACCAATGGTAAGGACATTCCTTACAAGGATGAGTGGATTGGCAGTATCCGTGAAGCGATCCCGCATGTGGCGAGCATCTGTCAGAACGTGAATAAGAAACAGACAAATGTCATCTTTGGGGATGAGACGCGAGTCCTTTGGGGTCGCGATGTGATCTATGACTTTATTGGCGATGTGCAATTTGCAATCTCAGCTCGTTCATTCTATCAGGTAAACCCGGTTCAGACGGAAGTGCTGTATGGAAAAACGGTAGAGTACGCTGGACTCAGCGGCAAAGAAACGGTTATTGACGCGTATTGCGGTATCGGTACAATCTCTCTTTTCCTCGCACAGCATGCGGATCAGGTGTACGGGGTTGAAATTGTACCTGAGGCTATTGAGGATGCGCGTAGCAATGCGATGTTGAACGAGATGAAAAACGTGAAGTTCGAAGTCGGTGCATCTGAAGACGTGATTCCACGCTGGAAAGAACAAGGCATCGAAGCTGATGTCATCGTCGTTGATCCGCCGCGTAAGGGCTGTGACCCGCGTTTGCTCAATACGATTTTGGAGATGAAGCCGGAGCGCGTAGTGTACGTGAGTTGTAACCCAAGTACGTTGGCACGCGACCTGCGAGTGCTGGAGGATGGTGGATACCAAACGGTAGAAGTTACGCCGGTTGATATGTTCCCGCACACAAATCATGTGGAGAGCGTAGCGATGTTAAAATGGAAGGGGCAGGATTAGTTCCGTTACGTCCCTTTTTGTTTTAACGTTCTTACGGATTGAGGACGGGAAATGTTGTAATGTATGGCTTTGATTGAACCGTCTTCATTTACTTCAATTTTCTGAATAAGTC
Source organism: Paenibacillus tundrae (assembly GCF_030812775.1). Taxonomy (GTDB): domain Bacteria; phylum Bacillota; class Bacilli; order Paenibacillales; family Paenibacillaceae; genus Paenibacillus; species Paenibacillus tundrae_A. Next base: position 99,061 of record NZ_JAUSTI010000014.1, on the reverse strand, counting down.
TTTGAAGTACCTGCTTCAAGACTTGTTTTATCGTCAACGTCAAGTTCGGTTAAGCGAGGTATTTGCTTTCTAAAGGCACGGAGTTGTTCTTCCGTGTCTTTTTTTGTTTAAAGTAGGCTTTCAATCTCTGTTTATTCATCTTTTCCAATATGCATAAGTGCTTGTCCATTGTGATAATGGAGGGATGTGCATTTTCAGTACTATTTGCTTGCTATTTCATAGTCATCAACCCCTTACTATTAATGGTCGCTCCATGTTTAATAAGGCGCGAACATAAATACGAAGGCCGTAAAGAGGAGTTTGGAAAGTTTTGCCGAATAGTTCAATATACCTACAATAAAGCATCAGGAGGGAGTCAAAAGAATTGCAAAGTACTACGAGATCAACCGTCAAAAGTCCCAACAGGACAACGCCCGCCCAAGCTAACAGGGCTATTGAAAGTCAAACAGGGGGAGCAGAGAGGCAACCGAACACTGCAAATAAAGCTGTTGCATGTCGCAAATGCAAGTCACAGCAAGTAGTAGCTAACAAAAGAGGGTACAGTTTCGCAAACATGTTTAAAACTCTGGGATGGATGGGGTTATTTCCTTTCCTATTAGTGTTAATTGGTACGATTGTAGCTTTTTATTTTCAATCGAATGCAAGAATCGAAATTGGTGGAATTAGTGGTGGAAGTAGTACTGGAGATGGATCATTTGGAGCTATATTAGCGATCATCGGAGTTATTTGCGGGATATCAATGTTTACTTCTTTACCTGTAAGTATCCTGGTCGGGTTCGCTGGAAGAAGTGAAATTGTTAACGGCTGTATGAACTGCGGCTTTAAATGGAGACCTGCTAAGAGAAAGTAAAGTATGATGGGGAATACCTGTCACTGTGGAGCTAAAAGTGAGTTACATAATCTTACATTTACATATTCGATTCGGACTCAAGCATCTAATGCTTGGGTCTTTTAACGATTCTGTATTGAATATTTTTCTAGTTCTGCTATCAATAATAAGGTGATGTGCTACAATTTTATGAGTTTGAGGATGATACGTTGAAAGAGCAAGTTGCTGGGTGTATCAGTCTTAGTTGAGAACAAGAGCTCAGTGTAGCCAAAGGTGGGTTAAGTAATGTCCAAAAATGATAATATGTTAACCATTCTATGGATGTTGAATTCGGGAGAGAAATGGACTGCCAAGCAAATATCAGAAAAGTTAGAGATAAGTATACGGACCGTGTATCGGTATATTGATGCATTATGTGCCAGTGGGGTTCCGATCATATCTGATTCAGGCCACAATGGAGGTTATAGCTTGCTGCACAATTTTATCCAATCTCCTCTGCTTTTTAGTATGGATGAAAAAAAGACACTGCTTCATGCTGCCCTATTTGCCAAAGAAGCCGGATATCCTTTGAGTGAGGCACTGGAGAATGCAACATCCAAGTTGAAAATGTATTCGAATCAGGAGCAGGAAAGCATACTAAGCCATCAATTAGCTGGGTTTGAAGTGATAAACCGTAAGGGGTACCTCACTGTTCAGCCGGTATTGCAAGAATTGGAGCATGCTGTAGCAAATGAAGGGTCTGTAGAAATTTGTTATCGTAAAAAACATGACGAGCAGTCGCAAAATAGGGTGATTGACCCTTATGGCGTGGTAAATTGGAACAATAAGTGGTACACCATTGCGTTTTGCCACCTTCGGAATGAGATCCGAAGCTTTCGGGTAGAACGAATTCTGAACATCACGCGTACGCCATTCTCATTTAATCGTCCCAATGATTTTTCAGCGCGTACTTTTTTTATGAACAATCTGCTGCCAGATGTAGCAGGTAAATCCGGATTAATTTCTTTAATTATTGGTGGCAGGGCAGAAGCGTTGGATGATTTATGCTTACACTGGTTTTTGGAGCATCATTTGCAGGAGCGGACATCAACGCAAGCTACCTTTGTACTTGAAGAAGAGTTACTGTATACGCATGTTCCGAATATCATTCTTCCCTATGGGAAGTCCATCAAAGTGATAGAGCCACAGAATCTAAAGAATAAACTTGTAGCGGTTGCATCAGAGTTAATGGAATATTATCAAGTTTAGTAACTTCACTGACAGCAGTTGTCAGTGAAGTTATTTTATTATAATGATAACCACTTATTAAAGATGAATGGTTGCTGTATCTAATAACTTTATGAGGAGCACTTAGGAATGAATAATACGGTATATCTTTATGTCTTTGATTCCATGTCCGATTGGGAGATAGGTTATCTAACCGCCGAATTGAACTCTGGAAGGTACTTCAGACCGGGGCTGGCTCCAGTTCAGATAGTTACTGTTGGAATAGAAAAGGCGCCAGTAACAACAATGGGCGGATTGAAAATAATGCCTGAAGTTACAGTGGATGAATGCAGTATTAGAAACATCGATGCACTTATTTTACCTGGTGGAAATACATGGACAGATGCTGTTCACGAGCCGATATTAACAATTGCCGAGATGTGTCTAAAGGAAGGAATCGTCGTTGGAGCCATTTGCGGTGCTACCCTAGGGCTTGCTCAAGCAGGGTTGTTAGATTCACGTCGGCACACAAGCAATGATCTAGCCTACCTAAAAATGGTCTGTCCCTCTTACACAGGCGAAGAATATTACAATCTAGAATCTGCTGTCACCGATGGGAAATTGATTACTGCATCCGGAGTAGCTCCATTAGAATTCTCTATTCATGTTTTAAAAGCACTAGATGTATTTTCTCCAAACACATTAGATGCTTGGTATCGTCTTAATAAAACTCAGGAACCTACATATTTCTACGAGTTAATGAATTCAATCCAATGACAGATTAGGGATTCACTATGGAGCTACAAAATTGAAAAATTCTCTCAATAACAGAGTCAACTCGCGAGGAAACACAACCAAAGCAGAAGCAGCAGTATTTCTCTACTGTCTCTATAACAAACTTGAAATCCCGAATATGGACCAAAAATCGCCGTGTCTTAACTTCTTTTGAAGGGACAGGCGATTTTTCCTTTTACAATGCCAGTTTCTAAGCTGTCGGCGATGCCGCTTTGCGCCCAACTCGCTACTTTTAATGCATCAACATATATACTTAGATTATTATTGAGTTTCCCTCCATAACAGTTAGTAATTTTTGAAGTTACAATGTTTGCTTGTAAGAGCTACTCTTGTTCATGGTAGATGATGTAATATACCTATATTGGAGAATTGAAGAAGGTACATATGAACGAACGAATTAATAAAATTATTCATTTCAGGGGTTCAAGAAATTAGAATTCGTTTCATGATCCTAAGGATTTGGCGTTACCGATAACTTTAGAAGCGAGCGAGCTGCTGGAACTTTTCCAATGGATGAATAGCCAACAGACAATCAATGAGCATGCTTTTGACATGAAGGATGCCATCATTCAGAAAATGAGCAATCCTTTACCACAAACAATGGATTTAACACAGTTAACTTGGATAATAGGTTTAAGTTTGTGTGAACATCAAGATTTGTTTAATTGGACGCAAATCTTTGCACATCGAGCTTGGATAAAAGTCTACTTATAGATCGAGCTGTTACCTACTGTGGACTGATGCGTATAAGATGAAAACTTGTTTTTTATAAATGCAGGAGGTGTACCGTGGCATTTATTCAACTGAAATGTCCAAATTGTAATGGAAAGATAGAGCCAAAAGGGGAAAGGTTGTTCAAATGTCCATTTTGTGAGACGGAACTACTGCTCCAAGAGAATAACGTATACCATGTGGATCAATCGGTTCACCATTATCACGGGACAGCTGTTCCAACCAGACCTGTCAGGCCGATATTGAAACGGAATGGCTTGCTAGCGGGTTTGCTGGTTCTTGCTCTTTCCGTCTATTTTATATGGATTTTCGCCAATCAGGGAAGTGGGGGAGGGGCAAGCCAATCCCATGTTGTGCGGACAGAGCCAGAAAGCGAGGTGCTGCAGCTCTTCCTAAGAGACATCTTTGATAAGACGGCGGCTATGCCATCGTTAGAGGAACTTGGCAGCATTCGTTTTTTATCCGTGGATAAAGCGGATGACCGATGGCGGTTCAGGTACAGCTTCGACGATCCGTTCACAAACGAACAGTCAGAATGGAAAGAATATGTCGTGACAGATAAAGTGCTGAATACTCAGCGAATTGAGCAGAAGGACTTCGAAGCGTTTTCGGGTTTGACTGGGCTGGACTTAAATGGGGAGTACGAAATAACCCAGACGAGAGACGTGGGCTTCAGTCATATGAAGAATTTGAAAAGTTATTCGTCTGGCTTCAACGAATCGTTCCATGTGTTCGCCTCTTATTTCGGTGATAAGAGCCGCATTCAGCAATTAACGACTCAGATACGCAACAATGACGAAATGGCACGATTGCTTGAATTTTCTAATCTGCAGAATTTAAGCATTACATACGTTGATGAATCGGTAACCGATTTTCAATTACTGCAGCAGCTACCATTACGATCCCTTGCGATTACAACAATAGACGATCTGAGCTTTTTGTCCACGCTTCCTTCTTTGGAATCATTAAGCATCGGCACCAGTGAAGCGACTGACTTCAGCAGTCTGTATGCACTCAGCCAAATGGAAGAGTTAAAATTTGACGGCGTGCGAAATTTGAGGACGCTCGATTTTGTAGCCAGCATGCCTAAGCTTCATACTCTGGATGTAAATCAGGTCAGCCTTGTTAGTCTGGAACCATTGCGGAATAAAGCATCACTCACCAGGCTGAGGCTTGCGGATGCAGGAGCACAGGAGACACTGCAAGTAATCAACAGCCTGAGTTCGTTGTCTTCGCTTGCTGTCTCTGGTTACTATAGCACGGCGCCAGAGCTCAACCTCCCCCGTGTAACGGAATTGGTGCTGCCTGCCTCCTTCGTACCGCTTCTTCATGCACCCGCTGTCCGTCACTTAACCGTTAATCTGAACAGCGGGGAAATCAGCGGCGGTGATATGTTACGTTTCTCGCAGCTAGAGGAACTTTCAATGTTGGAGTCAGGCAGCTTTACTCAGGTAAAGGCTTTGAATCGTCTACCTAATTTTCAAGTATTGAACGCCAGCAAGACTTCTTTTTACGGGGAGACGCGAGAACTGTTTCAATTATCGAATCTTAAAACACTTGAATGTGTAGAGTGTACATTTCAGTTGGAAGGGGACGCCCCTTTTAATAACGGCGCACTGGAGCAGTTGAATCTTAATAACTCGTATTTTTCGCTCGGTAACAATCATATTGAGGACTTAGAACAGATTACGTCCTACTTGGCAGGGTTAACAGGGATTCACTCCTTCACTCTACAGGACAGTTCCATCCAAACGCTTGATTTCGTAAAAGGCTGGAAACAGCTAGAGATTCTGCACGTAGAAAATAATGCGATATCCAATCTCAACCCGCTTAGTGAGCTTTCCTCTTTAAGAAAGGTCTACATTACGGGTAATCCCGTTCAGAACAAGACTATGTTGGATGACAGGATTGCCGTTTATTAAGCTGTGCCAATCGTTAGGATGTTACTTCTAGGTTGCAATCATCACGTAAAAACCCGGACTGGCTTTGATGCCCAGTCTGGGTTTTCGTCTGTAATAATGGTTTTCTGTATCATCACTCCATAGCAAAATGCACAACGGCACTATATAACATCTTGTTGAGAATGGGGTGGTACGTCACTTGATGCTGAACGTGCTTCACCCGCAGCATCAGCGCTTTGTTAATTCCAATTCGATCCTCAATCATACGCTCCAGTTCTTTCAAATCATAAGCTTGTACACACTCCACTTTGTCTTTGATCATATCCAGTGAAATTTCCATGTCTCTTTCAGGCCTCCTCCAAATCTTAATTGCAGGTTAAGAGCCTGCCGAGCTTCATTGTAGAGCAGCTTCTCCAGTTCGACAAGAGGAAAAGGGTCAGAAATGAACAGCGAAATCTAGTTGTTTAAAGATTGTCTATCGCAGAAAATGAAAAGAGTCTAATGAGACGAAGGCACCCGCCCGATAAATATATAAATCATCATCTGATGTAAAAAATGTAAACATTGACTTCAAACCGCCAGCCTTTAGCTTGAACTGAGAAGGAGGTCAACAGCCAATGATACGAGTCATGTTAATCGACGATGAAGTCGATGCATTGAATCTGCTTCAGATATTGCTTAAACAAGTAGGAAACGTCGAGATTGCCGGAACGTATCTCAATCCCATTCAGGCGATCGATGCTCTAAACCAAACGATGGTGGATGCAGTGTTCTTAGATATCCAGATGCCTGGTATGAAGGGAACTGAAGCTGCTCGTCGCATCAGAAGTATCTCTCCTGAGCTACCTATTATATTTACGACAGCTTATGCGGAATATGCACTAGAAGCATTCGAGATCGATTCTACGGATTATTTGCTGAAGCCTTTTACGGCAGGCAGATTAGAGAATACAATTGCACGGATAACCAAAAACCTTTACAACGAAGCAGACCCAGTGCAGCCCAATCAGGCTCCTGTTCCGTCTGTTCATTCTCTTGGAGGGTTTCGCATCGATTCACCGAGTGAGACCGACAAAGAAGTAGTGTGGAAAACGAAAAAGGAGCGAGAGCTCTGCGCCTTCCTGATTCATCATGAAGGCAAGCGTGTGAATGCTGGTGTTATTATTGAAGCGTTATGGCCGGGATATGATCTCGACAAAGCCAAATCGTATTTATACACCTGCCTTTCTTATCTGCGGAGAAGCCTGACGGCTCAGGAAATCCCGATCCATATTCGCAAAGGGAATCAGGGTTTCTTCGCTGAACTCAACGGGATCACAACAGATGTTGCTCCATTCGAGAAATTACTAAACCAAATATTGGACGAAGAGAATCTGCAAGAGAAGCATTACAATCAGATGAACGAGATGTACACCGGCGATTATATGGATGGTTGCAATTTTGACTGGGCGATTGCCAGACAGTTGGAGATCAAATCATTGTATGTTCGTGTTCTTCGCAAATGGAATAGGTATTACCGTAGCCAAGAAAAGCTCTCGCTTGCGGTGGATAGTTTACAGCGACTGCTCAAGCTACATCCTGACTCCGAGATCGATGGCCGCGCGCTGATCAGACTGCATCTGGAGCTTGGTACCCGGAGCGAAGCGTACCGAGTATGCTTGCAGTTGGAACAGGCTGTACGCATCCAGCTTGGAACAGAATTAGAGGAGGAAACGATGTTACTGGTTCAACAAACGAAGGAAAGACAGAGTGCACAGCCAAATGAAACGTAAATTTATCGCCGTACTAATTACAGTTGCGATGCTGTTCGCGACTTATGGGTTACTGCTGACATATTTCACAGTGAATAAGAAAACGATGCCCATTGCAAGCAATGGAACAATAGACTTGAACGACTGGGCATTTGACAAGAATGGTGTCGTTCGTTTGGATGGACAATGGGAGTTTTATCCTCATCGACTACTCTTCAGCCACCCACTCGATAACGAGAGTATGGGGGATCAGCCACCTTCATTAATTCAGGTACCTGGTTATTGGAGTAAACAGATGGATACGTTGGGCATGGCAACATACCGATTGAAGGTTCGGATTGATGATAACAGTGTCGTATATGGCATCAAAACAGCCGCCGTCCTTCTCTCTAACAGACTGATCGTCAATGGTCAAGTTGTAGGCTCCAGCGGAGATCCAGACCTGAAAGAGTACTATCGTGCTCTCAATAAGCCATATGTCAGTTACTTCACACTAAAACAAGGTTGGAACGATATTTTGATTGAGGTCGCTAATCACGAATTTAAAGTTGCTAGCGGAATAGGTGAATCGTTTCAATTCGGTAAAGCTGATCAGATCTCTAGAATTCGTGATCTTGCAACTGCACATGATTGGGTGGTCTTAACCTCCTTTCTAATCATGGGGCTTTATTTTATCGGACTATTCTCTCAGAGGAGAAACGATCTTTCCCTTATTGTATTTGGATTCGTCTGTTTGTTTATCGCGGCGTTTACAAGTGTCAGTGGTGAGCGGGTATTATTTGATGTCATTGGACCAGTCCCATTTTGGCTATATTTCCGAATTCAAATGGTAGTGACCGTTGGGGTAGGCGTAGGATTTTTACTATATGTGTACACCGCATTCCGCCCCTACATTCACAAGTGGCTTACTAAAGGAGGCTTGGTTACAGGGACGTGTCTACTCTTCTTGCATCTGGCCTTCGCTACGCAAATTACAACAGGACTGCTACGTCTTGTGACATCATTATATGTCACGTTAGCTCTACTTTACGCAACATATGTGTTTGTTCACGCTGTTCTACATAAGGTCGCTGGCAGTTGGTATCTTGCCGTGGCGGCTATGGCGTTAAACGCTTTGATTTTGAATCAGAACTTGAACGTATATTTCGGCGTGCCCATCTATTCGTTGCCACCAGTCGAGCCGTTTCTTGTGCTCCTCATGCTTGCACTGTTGATGTCACTTCGCTTTTCCAATGCTTTTCAGCGGATTGAGGAGCTTTCCGAGCAACTGCTGGAGGCAGACAAACACAAGGATGACTTTCTTGCGCGTACCTCGCATGAATTCAAGACACCTCTGCACGGCGTGATGAATATATCGCGCTCCATGCTTGATGATGCTGCCAATCCGGCTACAACTGGGCAGCAGGAAAAGCTGCAATTAATGATTGAGATTACCCGAAAGCTGTCTCAACTTGTCTATGACATTCTGGATTTGTCCAAACTGAAACAGGGAGAATTCAGGATTGTGCTTGCACCCGTGGATGTACGTTCAGTTGTGGAGGTTCAGATCCGTTTCTATACCTATCTCTGTACAGAAAAGGATATTCAGCTCATCAATCAGGTTCCAGCGGGCTTGTCTCTTGCGCAAGCTGACGAAAATCGGATAAGCCAAGTCATTAGTAATCTGCTCGATAACGCGATCAAGCACACGGAACATGGAACGATTATTGTTACTGGGAAAGAGCACGAAGATGTGCTCCAATTTGAAGTGAGAGATACAGGTGCAGGCATTGACCCGGAGAATCTGCCGCATATTTACGAGCCGTTTAAATCCACGGAGGAAACACGGAAGCGCGGCTTTGGGCTTGGATTGCCGATTGCGAAGCAGCTGATTGAACTGCAAGGAGGTGAGCTTGCTGTAATGTCTACGCTCGGAGTAGGTACAACCTTTACATTTACATTGCCTAGGGCATTACAACACAGTGACGATCCGTGGGTTTCTTCATCTACAGCGTATAATCATCCCTTGGAGAAGGGATATTCATTCTCAACGCCTTATGTTGTGAACGCCGAAGGCCAACTTACGGTATTAATCGTTGATGATCAGTATGTGAATCTAAAGGTACTGCTCGATGCATTGCAATCGCTCAATTATCGCGTTATTGCGGTCAAAGATGGATATGAGGCGCTCGAACAGATCGACCAGCCAGGTAGAATTGATCTGGTCATTCTTGATCTCATGATGCCTGGTATGTCTGGATATGAAGTATGTCTAGAAATTCGCAAACGGTATTCATTGCTAGACTTGCCTGTACTCATGGTTACAGCAGCGCTGCAACCTCAGGATAAAGTGGCGGCATTCCAGGTGGGAGCTAATGATTATCTGCCTAAGCCATTTGATCTAGAAGAACTGAAAGCTCGAATCGGAAGTTTGCTAGCCATGAAGGAATCGCTGGGACGGGCAGTACATATGGAGGTAGCATTCCTTCAGTCGCAGATCAAGCCACACTTTCTATATAACGTTCTCAATAGTATCGTGTCTTCCAGTTATACTGACGTGGAGCGTGCACGGAACATGATTATTGCGTTGGCAGATTATTTACGAGGAAGCTTCCGGTTCAGCAATACGGATGAACGTATCGAATTTGATGAAGAATTCCAGCTTATTCAAACATATGTGGAGATTGAGCAAGCAAGGTTCGGGGATCGGATCTGCTTCAAATATGATATTCCCGAAGCGGCATATCGTGTGCAGATGCCTCCACTGCTGCTGCAGCCGTTGGTTGAAAATGCAATTCGCCATGGCATCGGAGCTCGAATTGAAGGCGGTACGGTACAATTGACAGCAGTGAGAACGGAAGGTTATTGGTTGTTCACTGTAACCGATGATGGGGTTGGAATTTCTTCGGAGCGAATAGATCTGTTCTTGGATCAAAATGAATCGAGTAGCGAGCAAGGTGTAGGCTTGCGAAATATCAATAAGCGACTGAGATTTGAGTACGGAACTGCTCTGGAACTTACAAGCGAGCCGGGACGAGGAACAAGTGTTGCTTTTCGTATTCCAGATATGCAGTCTTAAAGAGAACGTGTTAATACTAAGGTTTCATCGCATTGGCGATGGAGCCTTTTTTGTATTGGTATAGCGTTAGTTCCAACAAAATATGAAATGGTTAGTTTTACATGCCCTACGAGCAAGAATTAAGAGATAGTTGTGCAATTAAGTTAGTCGAAGAATGTCGAATAACGTCATTTTTTAAGGTTTTTTTAAGGTGCCTTCCGTTATGTTGAGTAGAAATATAGAGATGCATCAATAGAACGAGAAGACGGAGGGATAGATGCGTAATGATTCCAGTGAGAACAACAAGTAAGAGATACAACAGACATTTTCGAAGAATGGCACACCTATTGCTAGCCATCATTCTCTTAATACCATCCTTGGTGATTGGAGGAGGCGTCACTTCGGCGGCATCCGGCTGGTCAATTATTGATGGGAATGGAGCAACTGGCATTAATGTAAATCCAGCCATGAGGGGCGAAAATCCTGCCATATTGGAATGGAATGGTGAAATTTATGTGGCATGGCGAGAAACAATTCCAAGTACGTCTACGATTAGCCAGATCAGAGTTAAGAAGTTTAATGGCTCTAATTGGGTCAGTGTTGATGGGGGGCACCCAACCTATGGTTTGAATTACGATGTCAACAGAGATGTCGAGTCTCCGGCATTAGCTGTTTATAACAATGAGCTGTATCTCACATGGTTGGAGAGAAATGCTTCTTATACTGCACAAGTTCGGGTCAAAAAATATGATGGTACGAGCTGGACAAATGCTGAAGGGGGTAACCCTGCCGGGATCAATGAGAATCCTTCCATCACAGCATTAAGTCCAAAATTGACTGCATATAAAGGTGAGTTGTATGCAATCTGGCAAGAAGCAGCTAAGATTCGTGCGAAGAAATACAACGGTACGACGTGGACAAGCCTCGATGGCGGCGGAACGGATGGGTTGAATGTAGACCCAGGCAGTGGAGCAGGTGGACCAGCCATGATTGTATTTGGCAATGATTTATATGCACTGTGGTCTGAAAGAGTAGGCACCGGCTTCAATACAGTGCGGGCTAAGAAATATGATGGCACCAACTGGACAGTCGCTGACGGTGGAGCTGGCTTGAACAAGGTTAGTTGGAATAACGCAATCAGTCCATCTCTAAGTGTTATGAATGATCAATTGTACGTAGCATGGGTGGAAGCTCGTGGAGGTCAATATAGCACGGATGATCAGATTCGTGTTAAGAAATTCGACGGCACTACTTGGACTAATATTGATGGTGATGGCGAATACGGCATCAATGTGAATACAGGGTTGCGTGCTTTCGAGGTGCAGTTAGCAGGTCTAAATAATGAATTATATGCCATATGGACCGAAAATTCGGGAGAGATGGCAAGCGGCGTTTCTGTTTTCAAAATTCGTGTGAGAAAATATGATGGCAATGGATGGGTTCTAGCCGAAAATGGAAGAAATGGTGGCTTGAATGCTTTTGCAACTAAAACAGCCATGCACCCTGCTATAGCAGCCATGAACGGAGCGCTGTATGCGGTGTGGGACGAGAATGACAGAAAGGTAGTAAATATAAGGGCAGCCCAATTCACCCCGCCGCCACCACCAAGCGTAACTAGTGTTACTGTAAGCCCAGTTACAACAAGTACGATGCAAGGTGGTAACAGACAGCTATTTGCTGCTGTTAACGCTGTAGGAGAGGCACCAACGACGGTGACATGGAGCAGTAGTGACACCGCGAACAAGGCTGCAGTAAATGCTACGGGCTTAGTTACGGTTGCACGGGACGCTACACCAGGTAATTACATCATCACGGCGACTTCCACGTTCGATCGTAGCAAAACAGCAACATCTACCGTTACGGTGACATATGCACCAGCAATTCAGAGTATAACGGTTAATCCAAGTACTGATAGCTTGATGCAGGGGGAGAGCACTCAGTTAACGGCAACCGTCGTGGCCGTAGGTGGAGCGCCAGACACGGTAAATTGGTATAGCCATGATCTCAATAATAAAGTAACGGTAGATACAACTGGGAAGGTTAGTGTGGCAACCGATGCTAGTCCGGGTGACTACACCATTACAGCTTCTTCTTCATATGATACGGGCAAGAGAGAATCGGCAGTCATTACGGTGCGATATGCGCCAGCCGTGAATAGCGTTAGCGTTAGTCCGGGTACCGACAGTATGATGCAGGGAGAGAGCAGACAACTGGTCGCAACGGTGAATGCCGTCGGTGGAGCCGCAGATACAGTTGCGTGGGCTAGTAGTGACATGGATAACAAAGTTGCGGTAAGCGATACAGGCTTCGTGACGGTGGCAGTAGATACTGTGCCAGGGAGCTACACGATTACGGCAACTTCGACGTTAGACAATAGTAAAGTGGGTACAGCAACCATTACGGTGACATATGCACCCGCAGTAAACGGGGTACTTGTTTCACCTGATCCGGCAAGTATTATGCAAGGGGATAGCTTGCAGTTAGAGGCAGTCGTTGAGGCGGTAGGTGGGGCCTCGATGGACGTTACGTGGAACAGCAGCGACCAAACTGGCAAAATCACGGTAAGTAATACGGGTTTTGTAACGGTTGCAGCAGATGGTGTGCCAGGAGACTATACGATTACAGCTACATCCATTGAGGACGGCAGCAAAATGGGAATGGCAACCGTTACAGTGACGTATGCGCCAGCCATTCACAATATTAGTGTCAATCCGGAAAGTGTTAATGTCGCACAAGGGAATAGTGAACAACTCACAGCGACGGTAACTGCGGTGGGCGGAGCCGATCCTTCTGTAATGTGGCTCAGCAACGATTCCAGCAACAAGGTAACGGTGAGCAGCACGGGGAATGTTAGCGTTGCTTCCGACGCCGTACCAGGGGACTATATCATTACAGCAACCTCAGTGTCAGATCTAACTAAGGTTGCAACGGCAGTCATCAAGGTAACGTATACCCCGGCCGTGTACAGTGTCATCGTTAATCCGGTTACCGATACCCTGATGCAGGGAGAGAGCAGACAACTGACGGCAACCGTAGATACTGTAGGCGGAGCTGATATAACGGTGACTTGGAGCAGTAACGATACAACGAATAAGGTGAGGGTCAGCGATACGGGTTATGTTACGGTGGAAGCCGATGCTGAGCCAGGGGAATACATGATAACCGCGACCTCCACAGTAGATATCAGCAAAAAAGGTAGCATGGCGCTTACAGTAACAGCAGCTCCAACGTATACGATTGCTCCGATTGAAGATCGCATATTGGACTCGCTATTACTCGGATATGAATCTGGTACTCAGGAAACAAATACCGTGTCCATTCAGCATACGGGTACGGGGGATCTGGCTAATTTATCTGCATCCCTGAGCGGGGATGATTCGGAAGCCTTTGTTATCACACAGCCAGATACTGAATTAGCCGCTGGAGACCAGACCCATTTTACCTTGAAAGCCAAAGACAGATTACCAGCAGGAACATATATAGCTACGGTTACATTAGCAGCAGATCATATGCTACCTATCACGTTCAAAGTAACACAAGCGGTGAATTTGCCTAATGCGCCAGCCAATCCTCGAAATCTGACAGCGGAACCTGGGGATGGTCATGTCACATTGAAATGGGTTACGGAACCCGATGTAAATTACCGGATTTACATGGCAACAGACGATGATCCTGACCTCATGGTTGGAATCACGGAGGATGCATCATCACCTTATACAATCCCTGATTTGGTTAACGGTAAGACCTATTACTTTGTTGTAAAAGCAGAAAATAAGGGAGGACTTAGCGAAGCCTCCAATCAGGTTAGCGTTACTCCTTCAAAAGTGCCTGGGGCTCCATCAGATGTGACAGCGACGCCGGGCAACGGACAAGCCACTGTGAGATTTACAGCGCCAGCCCATGATGGTGGAAGTCCAATTACGGGATACGAGGTGACTGTATCACCAGGGAAGAAGATAGTTACAGGCAGTGCTAGTCCAATTACAGTACAAGGATTGAGTAACGGAACAAGCTACACGTTTACGGTGAAAGCCATTAACGGTGCAGGCAAAAGCATGGACTCGGTGAAGTCCAATGTAGTTGTGCCAATAGCAGCCTCAGTTCCGCCAACCAATCCACCTGTAACAGAAGCTCCATCGACCGCACCAGTAGCGCCAATCACAACACCGACAACAGTACCAACAGTGCCAACAACGGTAACGACAGGTGTCGATATTCTGGTTAATGGAAAAGTGGAGAATGCTGGACAAGCGACAATATCCCGGCGTGATCAACAATCCGCATTGACGATTGTGGTGGATCAGCAGAAGCTGAACGATAGATTGGCAGCGGAAGGGCAACGCGCTGTTGTTACAATTCCGATTCGCCAAACGTCTGATATCTTCATTGGTGAGCTTACTGGGGAAATGATCAGGACGATGGAAGATTATCAAGCTGTACTGGAATTCCAAACGGAGCAAGCTTCATATACCGTTCCTGCAGGACAGATCCGCATTGGAGAGATTGCGAGCCAAGTTGGAGGGTCTAACGATTTGCAGGGAATCAAGGTACAGATTGAAATCGCAGCTCCGACATCTGCTCAATCGGACATTGTAGGGCGCGCAGTCGCTCAAAACGAGTTCACACTAGTTGCTCCACCGCTGGACTTTACGGTTAATGCCGTTTATGGGGACAAGTCCGTTGAAGTCAGTCATTTTGATGCCTATGTCGAGAGAACGATAGCTATTCCAGACAACGTAGATCCTAACAAGATTACAACCGGCGTTGTGGTGGAGCCGGACGGCACGGTTCGCCATGTTCCAACCAAAGTACGTCAGAATAATGGAAGATACGAAGCTCAAATTAACAGCCTTACCAATAGCACATATGCCGTGGTATGGCATCCGCTACAATTTGCAGACGTAACGAATCATTGGAGTAAAGATGCTGTGAACGACATGGGATCTCGCATGATTGTGGAAGGTGTCGGTAACGGCAACTTCAATCCCGATCGAGCTGTGACCCGTGCAGAGTTTGCTGCCATCGTGGTTCGTGGGCTAGGACTTCGTCCGGAGAATGGGGAGACTCCATTTTCGGATGTTCAAACCACGGATTGGTACAATGGCGCGATTCGTACAGCAAATGCTTATGGACTGATCAACGGCTTTGAGGATGGTATGTTCCATCCTAATGAAACCATTACAAGAGAACAGGCGATGGTCATATTGGCGAAAGCGATGACGATTACTGGGCTGGCAGACAGCTTAAACTCTGAAACTCTGGATACAACGCTCCAGTCATTCCAAGATGAGACTACGGTATCCAATTGGGCACGCAGTAGTGCAGTAGATAGCGTGAAGTCGGGTCTTGTGCAGGGGCGCAGCCAGTCTTTATTGGCGCCAAAAGGTAAGATCACACGTGCCGAGATTGCGACGATCATGCAGAGATTGCTACAGAAGTCGGATCTAATCTAAGTAGAGATAGGCGTTTAAACGATCTTGCGGTGAATTCAAAAATATCGCATGGAAAATAAAAAAGTGGAACGAGGGCTCTGATCAGCCTGCGTTCCGTTTTTTTCGTTTCAAGGTTAGCCGCCATTATGATCTATAACGGCAAGCATAAGCATGACAGTCCCTATCGTAAATATAGGTGAATGCCTAGCTTTATGATTTGAGCAAGAGCACACCCCCTTATCGACGCAATAACTATTGTAATTTTCCTTAGCCCAGCGTGTTCATGTGTCTGATCAATACTTAGGAGCAACATTACTTTATTTTAGATAAGTTCATTTTGGGCGGTATGGTTCCGAGTAGTCTTGCGATTTTTGTTATTTGCCCTCGGTGATGAAATTCATGGGTTATGCAATGTGTAAAAATCCATAGTTCAGTAGATTGAGCGGTATCACTCATCCAGCTTGCTTGAATTTCTGGGTTCCAGCCGTCTTGAAAACTATGGAGAAATTCGTGAACGAGAAAGTCTGTCTTTTCAAATAAAGCACGCATCTTCTGTACATCTTGAATAGACTGTGGTCTTAATTTGGGGATAGATCGGCCAAGTCCACGAACGCCTAACCATACGCGATAACAATCTGTGACATGTACATGCAGGTCACGGATGGAATCTCCACCTAGGGCTTCAACGGGTTGAACATACGCGGTGGGGGACATGCTTTCACACATCTGGAAAAGGGATTCTCTCGTTCGCTTCATCATTTCGTACTGATGCATTAATACATCCGTTTGACTAGTTAATTCGTCCATAATCAATAATCTCCTTTTTGAGTGGACTGTACATTCAGAACTAGATGGATAACCGTAATTACCTCTATAGCATGGGGGAAATGGTTACGTTCAATCCCACCCTTGCACAACATGGCTCATGATTCAGACTTTAATTTATCTTCGTCTTGATTGGAGATTATACATATCCATAATATCTTCAATATATATTGATGTCAAACACATATTTAGTTACGATGTAATCGTCATGGAATACACAGATGGAAAAAAGAAGTTGGATTAAATGTGGATAATGAAGTTGTCATGCGCCAAGCCGTGGTTTTATAATGGTACATTCAATAGGTTCAAGATATTTAAATATTCATTTCTATATGTTGACCATACTCATGCTAGCGGGAGAAGTATGCTTCTCTCGGGGGTGTGATATAATCGGTTACAGATGATTTAACATTTCCGGGATAAAGAATTCCCTAGTATGCATAGAGAGGTTTTGGATATGACGAAAGACAATTTTTGGCGAGAATTACCACGACCATTTTTTATACTGGCACCGATGGAGGATGTGACGGATGTTGTGTTTCGTCATGTTGTGAGTGAAGCAGGGAGACCCGATGTATTTTTTACGGAATTTGCGAACACGGAGAGCTACTGTCACCCTGAAGGGAACAAAAGTGTGCGTGGTCGTTTGACGTTTACAGCGGACGAACAGCCTATTGTGGCTCATATTTGGGGAGATAAACCGGAATTCTTTCGTGAAATGAGTATCGGTATGGCAAAAGAAGGCTTCAAAGGCATCGACATTAATATGGGTTGTCCTGTAGCCAATGTTGCAGAGAATGGGAAAGGGAGCGGCCTGATCTGCCGTCCCGCAATCGCTGCGGAGATCATCCAAGCTGCCAAAGCAGGGGGACTGCCTGTCAGTGTGAAAACAAGACTCGGCTTCACAGAAGTAGACGAATGGCGCGACTGGTTAACTCATATTTTACAGCAGGACATTGTGAACCTGTCCATTCACCTACGGACAAGAGAAGAGATGAGTAAAGTTGATGCGCACTGGGAACTGATTCCGGAGATTAAAAAGCTTCGGGATGAGATCGCGCCGCATACACTCCTGACGATTAACGGCGATATTCCTGATCGTGAGACTGGTTTGAAGCTCGCTGAACAGTATGGTGTAGACGGTATTATGATTGGGCGGGGCATTTTCCAGAATCCGTTTGCCTTCGAGAAGGAGCCTAAAGAACACAGCAGTGAGGAATTGCTTCATCTGCTACGGTTGCACCTGGATCTCCATGACCAATATTCAGAGCAAGAGCCACGTTCATTCAGCGCGCTTACACGTTTCTTCAAAATCTACGTTCGTGGATTCCGAGGCGCAAGTGAGCTTCGCAATGACTTAATGAATGCAAAATCAACAAGTGTCGTGCGGACGCTGCTTGATGAGTTTGCAAGCAAGAGTCAAGATAGGATAGAAGAGTCGTAACATATATGGAAAAAAGTAAAGCTAAACTGCAATTCTTCTGACTTCATGTCGGAGAAGCAGTTTAGCTTTTTTTATAGAGTGTAAAATGACCAAGCCTACCTTCAGCGAGAATACGCCGGTTGCGCCATCGTCACTGGCTGAGGATTAGCAAGCACCCATTGCACCGCTAATTCGCATAATCTGGCAGGCGCATCATAGTCCGAACCTTTGCGAAGCCTACTGACCAAGTCGTTTGCCTCTTGCAGAAGTGCCGGAGTTAACGGTGAACCCGTACCGAAGTGCTGTACCAACGCATCCAGCATCTTACGGAAATCGACATCCCAGTTGCCACCACCATTGTCCAATACTTCATGGGACACACGCCCGGTGATCCGAATAACCTCTCCCTGAACCGTCGGGGCATAGCCTTGGGGCGGGATGAGATATTCCCACAGCTCTTGGTGTTGTTTAGGCCAAGTGGTTGCTGTTACCTGAATGGGCGTAGTTCCATCATGCATGATGCGTACAGCTACTGGCTCCACATCAAAGAGCTGATACAGCTTGAGTAGTGCGCCTGAAACCTCGTCAACACGGTCTTTATTATATTTTTCTCGAATGAATTCAAAATTCTTGCCAATTCCTTTTACCGACTCTTTCATCTCCGGGGTGACTGATGCTCCAGCATCCAACAGAATAGTGGCGATTTCTGCCATATGAACAATATCTGGATTCCGGCAATTGATTAAGCCCTTAGCCAGTGGAGTATTTCCCCTTTTATTCTGTACGTTAATATCTACACCATGGTTAACCAACTCTTGTACCGCTTGGGTTCTATACGAATTGAAGGCTGCGTGCAGCGGTGTCTCGTTCTGGTAATCAACAGCATTCGGATCTGCGCCCAATTCAAGAAGCAAGCTTACATTTCCTGACCAGTGTGCAGCATGAGCGTGAAGAGGTGTACGCTGGTATTTGTCTTGGGCGTTAACATCAGCCCCTTGTTCCACTAACCAGCGAATGAGTTCATCGGAAATCTTCCGTAAGCTGAGCGTTGTACCTTTGCTATAGCCCCCGCGGGCATCCCATTCGCATTGCTCAAATACCTCTTTGACGGCAGCAATATCATTATTGGCAATAAGTTTTTCAATATCAGCGGGTAAGGTTGTTTTCTTTTTCTTAGCCATTCGTTTATTCCTCTCCTCTATAAGTAGTGACCTTCTTCAACGGAAAAAACGGTTATACACGTACAAACTAAGCCAGGCAGCAAGGAGAACCCATACGATCATGAACAATGTAGCCGTGTACCAGTTTCTGGGTTTGCTTAAAATCTCCTGTGCTTTGGGTCTGTTCTCTTCAATGACCACTTGAGGTATCATTTTCAGGGCAAGAACGATGCCGATTGGAACGATAATGAGGTCGTCCACATAACCGAGAACGGGGATGAAGTCTGGGATAAGATCGATGGGGCTGAAGGCATAAGCTACAACACACAATGTAAACAGCTTAGCAAACCATTTTACTCTAGGGTCACGGTAGGATAGGTACAAAACGAGCAAATTGGCTTTAAGCAATTTCGCAGCTTGTTTTAGTTTTCGTAAAATGGTGGTAGTCCCCCTCTATATATGTACATCCTGTTTACCTTATTTAAGCGGAATGTATAAATCAATCTTGGAATTAGGGTGGTCATATCCCAAATAACGGTGATCGTATAATTCAAAATCCTCTCGGTCGTCCATTTCTTCTTTTGTATTCAGCAGCCATGTTCCCCAGATATACTGGAAGGTCTGAGGAAGGGCACGCAGTGAGCCTGTGTGAGTGAATACCGCGTAACGTCCTGCTGGAAGTATCTTTTGCACGAATGATTCAGACAGCTCAGCAAAAGACTCAACCTCCACGCCAGCAACCTCTGTGAATACCACCTCATCACTCATCTCGTACAGGCTGTTCTCATGACATGCCTCGCAAATACCAAATCCTCGTCCAGGAATGGAGCGGTGGGGGATCTGGGTGGAGATTCGGTTGAACTCCTGCCACAAGGCGGATAGCTTATTATCTTTAAGTGTGGTTTGTCCACGTATTCCCACGATCTTCGTTTCTGGAAACATGACAATGGTGGGCTGTGTGGTGACGTTGAGCGTTAAATGATCCAAATCATTCGTGTGTAGTTTCGACTTGGAAGCAATAAAGGTATCTAAGCGATTGATGCGGTATTCCTGTGGGCTGATCCTATAGTTGAATTTAAACGCACGGCTAAACGACTCGGACGACTCGAATCCATTTTCCAGCGCAATCTCAATAACCTTTTTATTCGTATAAAGTAAAGCCTTCGCTGCACTTGCTAATCGCCGTTTCTTAATGTAACTGCCAATGCTTTCTCCCAATATTGCGCTGAATTGGCGGTTCAAATGGTAGTAGGAGTATCCTGCTGCCCGCGCAACCTCCTCCACTTTGATGTCTTCACCAAGTCTATCTTCGATATAGATGATTGCCTGCTCTAATGCTGGTCGGTAGTCCAATAGGAATCCCTCCATGATCAACGGTGCAAGGATTGGTATCCGAACATCGCCGGGTCAGCTCTCTCCAAGCTAATCTGAATCGTAGTCGATGTTTCTGGCAGGGGTTGTCTGATATCGTATGTGTGCCAGCCGTTGGCGGCTCTACCGCCCCAACATAACTCTATTATACCTTCTGCGGGGGAGAACAGCATGCTTTTGGTTGTGCCGAAAAAGTCCTCAAAATAATGACAACACAGCCCATTGGGGTAGCTCGACAATAACATGTCCTTGAGCTGTTCATGTGTTACACCCGTCGATCCCTTCAGTTGGGAAATAATCCACTCTGCCCGTCGCAAAGAATGAATCGCAGCCTGTGGCTCATAACTCACGAGTTTAGGAAGAACAGGATGATTGGTCGCCCAGAGAAACTGCTCTTGCGAGGCTGGGTCAATGTGCTTTGTCGCTTGGTTGCCATCCATCGTTTCGAATAAAGCAGCGTTACCGGATTGATCGAGCAACATCATATTGACATTACAGGCGATCGGCATGTCTTTGAGATAGAGCAGCGCTTCTTCAACATTAGTACAACGCTCCAGTACCGCTCGAATAGCCGCCCAGAAATGTAAGCCTTTAAGCTTAGGTGCTCGCATAAAGGGCACAGCCCCAACGGGAAAACCGCAAGCACTCATCGTTATCGCAAGTCCATGCTCATTGAAACCATCGTCACGTCCAAAGCTCATCGTACTCGTTCCCATGTGTGTGTATTTACCTGTTACAGAGGTTCTAGCAAGAACAAACTCCTCCATCTGATGATTGAATTCATAGTTACGAGCAAGTAGGGGTGTGTTCAGTGCTGTCATCGAGGGCAGCAGGGCAATCTGGCTGCATCGCGGGAGCAGGTAAGATAGGGCATAATATGCAATTTGTTTGGCAGGTACGTGCAAGGCCTCTGCAAATCCAGCAATCTCTTCCGTTATGCCTGGGCACCATTCATCGAAGAGATGGACTGCCTCTCGATATTCGTTCTCGCCAAAGCCTTCAAGTGTGCGTGTATACGCGAGTTGTTGTTCTTTATTTTCAGAAATCAGTGTGCCTAGTCTATAGCCAATTTCGTAGTTTGAACCTTGTAATTCTAGTGTATGAACGGGAAGTGTTAACATCGTGAACCCTCCTTTTTTCCAAAGTTTAAGCCAGAGAGAGAAGGGGTGCATGATATTTTGTGCTGTTTTTTGAGCTATACTAAAGTAAGATGAAGAGTGGAATGGATGTTTTAAAATGCATTTCGAAAACATGGTGTGCAGCATCTATCAAATGGATCAACATAGGAGGAATTATGTCCTGGAGTAAATTGAAGCAACAATTGGAGAGTTTCCTCTGTCCTGCGTTAGTTGGAAGAGTTGAATATGGATCAACCAGTTACCGGTATTCACCGGATAAGGCTGGACTTAGTTATCTTGTTGTAGATAAGAAGAACATTCTTAATATGATGGATAAAACAACCCCGATCCGCTGGTACCAGTCGGATCAGGAGATTAAGAATGACCCGCAGATTGAGATTCCAGTCAGTGATGAAGATATTGAAGCGGTTAGAAAAGCGACCAAAGGAAACGTGCCGGAGGATCGTTTACCCGTCATGGCAAGAAGCAAGAAAAGTACAGCCGTAGTGAAAGAGATTTTGTCCGCACAGACTGCACTAAGTAAATCCAATTTTAACGTGGTGGCCAATACGTTTTTGACAACCTCGATAGAGGTAAGCCTGGAGAGCGATGATATTCTGTTGAATATTCTGGCTCTAGTGGACAGGCGTGTGGGCAAGAAGCGAATATTGAACATGTCCGAGAAGGTGAAGTCTAGGCATTCCGCTGTGCAGTATTTTTATGAATTACGGCGTAGCTCGCTATAAAATTGTAGTATGACATTATAAGTATTAGGGAAATTATGTTAATAATGGGGGGGGTGTATGTATGAGTAGCTATCATCTAATGGAGATTGAGTTTGAGCATAACAGACAAAAGCAGGTCATTACCCCAGTGATTCTTCAAGATGAGATCGATACGATACTCATTGACTGCGGTTATCCGAATTTTGTCCCTCTTCTTGAAGAAGCAGCAAACCGGCATAACGTTACTCTCCAATCTATGACTAAACTTATCGTCACGCATCACGATATGGATCATGTTGGCTCGCTCGCTGCACTGAAGCGCGCTTACCCCCATATCCAAATTATCGCCCACGAGCTCGAGGCTCCGTATATAGAAGGACAGAAAAAGTCATTGCGACTTGAACAGGCGGAATCCACATTTAACACGTTGCCTGATGAAGACAAGCCGTATGCAGAACAATTTATGGCTTTGCTAGAGTCAATTGAGCCCATTGCCGTTGATCAAACGGTAACCCATAAGGAAAAACTCCCTTGGTGTGATGGGATCGAAATCATCCATACTCCCGGTCATATGCCTGGTCATATTTCCGTTTATTTTTCCGCCAGCAAAACCATGATTGCAGCTGATGCCGTCGTGATTGAAGATGACAAGCTAGCCATTGCTAATCCCCAATACACAATGGATATGGAAGCGGCCATCCGCTCTGTCCAACGATTGCTTGAATATGACATTGAACAGCTGATTTGCTATCATGGAGGTTTGTTTCATGGGCATGTAAAACAAGCACTCCAACAACTAATCCATAATTATACGTGTCCATAAGTTATTACGTTGAAGGGATATTAAGCTTCTCATGACCGCTTGTCGGTATTCTTCTTTGGCTGGAGATCATAAATGTTACAATTGCGGTTTCCTTAAGTTGTGAGAGCAAAGAGAGTATGACCATTCAATGATAAGATCTGCAGGAAGTATTTGCTATAGCTTTTAGCTATAACTAGTTATCCATTATTGATTATTCTTCGAACTCATCTCCTCGTGATATGATACTCGTACACAACGAGGGGGTTATTTACATGACTGATAAGTTCCAGATCGTAGGAAGTTTATTGCGGCCGGATGAGCTGCTAGAATATAAAACGCAAATTGAACACCGTGATGATATCCAGTATCCGTTCTATAACCATTTTGAGGGATATGCACAGTGCGAAACGAAAGCAATCGAGCAGGTGGTCAAGAAAGAAATTGAGCATAACCTGTCAATTATTACAGATGGTGAATTCTCCAAATCCATGTGGCATCTAGATTTTGTGTGGGGTTTTGGTGGAGTGAAGCGTTATATCGCGGATCATGGATACTTTTTCAGAGACGTGGATGGCACTTCGAAATATGAAACACGTAAAGACATTGGGCTCCGCATCACTGGTGAACTGAGCGGCAAGAATCACCATTTCATTCAACTGTTCAAACAGCTGCAAGACACCGCTGGTGATCAGCAAACAAAGCTTTGCGTACCGTCACCTTCCCATATCTTCGGTGAGTTGTCTTGGTCGGATAACATTGGTGGCACAGACGCGGTGTACCAGAACATTCAGGAGCTCAAAGCAGGGCTTGTAAAAGCTTATAAAGAATTCGTAACAGAATTTGCTGCAGCCGGCGGTAAAATCCTGCAATTCGATGATTGCTTATGGGAGCTATTTGCAGACGACAACCCGAACTCTCCGTTTACTGGGGAGCATATTAATCAAGAGGAAGTACAGGGTCTCGCTACTGAATTTATTGATATTAACAACACCGTAATCGACTTCGGTCATAGCCTTGGCTTGAAAATGTGGACCCATAACTGCCGCGGTAACTATGATTCCCGCAACATGGGTGGAGGATCATACGCAAAAATCGCGAATCTATTCCTGAAGCAGTTGAAGTATGATCGCTTCTTCCTAGAGTGGGATGACGATCGTGCAGGTTCGATTGAAGCACTGGAAGTATTCAAGGACAGACCTGAAACGGAAATTGTACTGGGTCTGTTGTCTTCCAAAACGAGCACATTGGATGATGAAGATCGTGTAATCCGCCTGCTGGACGAAGCATCCAAAATCATTGATAAGGATCGTCTGCTGCTATCCCACCAATGCGGGTTTGCATCCTGCGACGGTGGTAACGAACTGAGCGAATCCGAGCAATGGGCGAAGATTGATCAAGGTCAACGGATTGCCAAGCAATATTGGGGCAGCTAGGAACGTATCGGAAAAGTAGTATCACTTCATTCGTCACAGTCTAGTCTCCAGACGCCAATAACGATACATGAAGTTCATAGAGATGGCTTGCAGATTCAGCAATGAATCGCGAGTCATCTCTTTTTTTGTTTTGTATGCCAAGTTTAAGCTTATATCCCTCCACTGAATTCCTTCTTGAGACGGAGGGTACGATCCTTCGCTTGCATGAGGTCGTTTTTTTACCAAGAGGTATGATGGAACTGAAGTGATTAAAAGGGGATATGGGCTTCATATTAGGCTCTAACTCTTTGGATGCGGCATATAACACGGGAGGAGTTGTGAGTGGTGGGAACACTGATTGAATTCAAACAAGTTTCGAAGGAATATCAGATTGGCGAAGTGCGAATCAAGGCGCTGAACGATGTGAATTTTACGATTGCCGAGGGAGAGCTGGTCGTTATTTTGGGAGCAAGTGGTGCGGGGAAAAGCACAATTTTGAACATCCTTGGCGGCATGGATACGGCTACGTCAGGTCAGGTTATCATCGGCAATCAGGACATTACGAAATGGAACGAAAAAAAATTAACCGCTCATCGTGGGGAGAATGTTGGTTTCGTATTTCAATTTTATAATCTGATCCCGAATCTGAATGCATTGGAAAATGTAGAGTTTGCCACGGAAGTATGCAGAGATCATCTCGACGCGGAGGCTGTACTGAACCAGGTGGGACTGTCGCATCGTCTGCACAACTTTCCATCTCAGCTCTCTGGTGGGGAGCAGCAAAGGGTTGCTATTGCTCGAGCGCTCGCCAAGAATCCTATGCTACTCCTATGTGATGAACCAACGGGGGCTTTGGACTACGTTACGGGCAAGGCTGTGTTGAAGCTTCTTCAAGAAGTAAATCGGGATCACAACACATGTGTCGTGCTGGTCACCCATAATGCCGCAATCGCTCCAATCGCCGACAAGATCATTAAGGTCAAAAGTGGTGGTATCGAATCCATCACAATCAATGATAACAAACAAAGCATCGAAGGAATTGAATGGTGATGAAGAAATTAGTCGTGAAGCTGTTCAGAGATATGAAACAATCCATTGTCCAATGTATTGCGTTAGTGTTGGTCATCGCTGTAGGCGCCTTCTTCTATGCGGGATTAAGTAGCTATAGTCAGAAGCAGCGTGAGTACACCGAGGATTATTTTGCAACATATCACTTAAGTGATCTGAATGTGTATTATGACCGTGTGGCTGTAGAAGATGTAGCACAATTCGCTAAAGTAGACGGAGTTGAACGTATTGAAGCGCGTTATACAACGGATGCATTACAATACTTCGATGGTTATACAGCGGCATTCACTATCCATTCACTGCCGTCCGACAATCAGATCAATAGACCGATGATCATAGAGGGGCGTCTTCCTTCCGAACCTGCTGAGATCATGGTGGACTCGCATTATGCCGAGGAACATTCGTATCAGGTTGGTGATTCGATTCGTTTGAGCACGAATGGAAGAGAAGTGACGTTTGAGATCAGCGGACTGATTGAGAATGTAGAATATGTGAAGAAAAATGCTACGCAAGACCATAAAACCCATGCCATAGCCTATGTTGCCCCAGAAGCGATTCCAAAGATTGCAGGTAGTCTATATTACAATGAATTGCTCATTGATACCAAGGAAGGGCATGATGTGGATTTCATTGCGAAGACTATGGAAGCACAATCCGCAGACCTTTCATATCTAGGGCAAACGAGCAAAGAGCGGTCATTCGGATATGCCCAGATCCAGCAGACCATCTATAACAACGGTATGATGAGTAAAGTAATTCCGCTCATTCTCTTTTTGATCTCAGCGATCATTTTGTTTCTAACCATGTCCAGAACAATTGATTCACAGCGCAATCAGATCGGCATCATGAAGGCTCTGGGGATTAAGAATAGCTGGATTATGTTTCATTACATGGAATATGCTCTGCTGGTTAGTATAATCGGTTCCCTCGTAGGCTGCATCGTAGCCCTCTACGTGTTTATCCCATTAGTCACAGCATCTAGCGCCAAGTCATATTCGTTGCCTGGCATTACATTTGCGCTCTCCCCATGGTCGGTTCTGCCGCCGTTGTTGTTCTCTAGTAGCTTTGGACTCTTGTCCGTCTATTGGAGTGGTAGAACGATACTTAACGAGCGTGCAGCTCATGCCATGCGTCCGAAGCCACCCCGCAACATGAAGAACCTACTGATCGAACGAATTCCCGGAATGTGGAAACGGATTTCCTTCAGCCACAAAATCATTTTACGAAACCTATTTCTGAACAAAAAGAAAGCAGTGGCAAGTTCCGTTGGAACGATGGTGAGCATGGTATTGCTGATCATCGCCGTAGGTACCCAAGCGTCATTGCTGAAAATAGCCAACCAGATTGAGGATGTGTATACCTATGATCTGAGAGTAGATTACAAAATAGGTACTGCGCTTGAGGCAATCGACCTGCCCTCAGATATTCAAAGCCATCACTTCATTTCTACCCTACCTGTGGAACTCGTAGAGGCGAATAACAGAGAGAATGCGACGATTGTCGTGATGGAAAAAGAAAACAACCTCATTCAATTGTTTGATCAAGCAGATCGACCAATAGCTATGGGGGATCATGGCGTGATTGTACCGAAATCCTATGCGGATCATTACAACATCGTAGAAGGCGACTTCATTCAACTGCGCTTCACGCAGCCGGAGCGACGGAATCAATCTGTAACGATGGAGGTTGCCCAGATTACGAATCAGTATAATCACCCATCCTTTTATATCACTCCAACCTATTTGGAGAGCTTCAGGGTCGATTATCATCCAACCTCGATGTTAATTAAAGCTAATAATGATACGGAGTTAGCAGGCATACGCCAGTTTTTTGAACAGGATCAACGTGTGAACTCGCTTACGGATAAGCAGGAAATTCAGGAATCGGCCAGATATATACTGAATCAGAATCAGTTTATGTTTGTGATGTTCATCATAAGTGCGGTAATTCTCTCCTTGGGAGCCGTCTACACAATCTCTTCTATTAACATTCATGAAAGGAATAGAGAATTAGCCACACTCAAGGTTCTGGGTTATCCCATAGGTAAAATCAATCGTCTTATTTTTAAGGAAAACATTATATTAACTGGCTTGGCAGCTGTTATTGCCGTACCTTTAGGTATGTACTGTTTTACAATTGTGATCAATGCATTATCTAGTACCCATCAACAAATCCCAGATCAATTAAATGTAACAGGCCTACTGATTTCCATACTACTGGCGTTCCTGCTTACCATGTTGTCCAACCTGCTATTGAGAAGGAATATCGCCAATATTCATATGACGGAATCGCTAAAAAGCGTAGAGTAGCATAGTGACAAAAGTGAGTATACAAACAATTGACGCAAAACAACGATATTCCGGAATTGGTGTTGATGCTTAGCACATAAAATTGATGCAGGAGAAGGGTAGCAAAATAGATAGAAATTAATGTGATATGCCCCCACCATTAATCACAGTAGAAGAAGCAAAAATCTCTACGATGATGAATGGTGGGATTTTTTTGCAAAACCTTTAGCTGGTGTTAAGCGTATTAATGATTATGATGATTTGAGAGATTTTGTATTCTGTGGAGTTAAACAGGAGATATCTCTGTATGAATGCTCAGACGGTTACATGGAGACGAAGGGAGAGCAGAACCAATGACACTTAATCCAACACCACTAAACCAAGGACAGCTCTTGAAGGAGCTAGACACACTAGGGTATTCGAATAGGATGAAACAAATGGCGCTACTGGCGCGTGTGCACCGAGAAGATAAGGGCTATTCAGCGTTACTAATAAGCTTGCTGGAGAGCGGCACCGCGTACGAGGCACATTTAGCGCTGACTGGCGCTCAAGTCGCTAAGGATGCACAGGCTGTACTGTTCGCTATGCAGCATCCTAAGGCAGGGGTCAGGGGACGGGCAGCTAGATTGTTGCCGGAACTTATCACCGATCCCGAATATGCCATTGAATCCGAGATCACAACGATGTCGCACCATTGCCGTCGCCATTTGTTGCAAAGCATTGTGAACATCGGTAGAGAGGATTGGGCAGAGCGATTGTTGCCGGTTGTGCATACTCGCTGGGGAGCCCATGAGGCTGCTGTGTTATTGTCTATATGCAGCGAGGAGACGGTTCGTAGCCGGCTCTCCGACTTAGGTTATGCGGTACATAATTGGCGGAAGTTAACGAGACGTTTCCCGGATCTGGTTGCTGAATATCTGGAAAATGAGCTGCAGAAGGCTACGCATCGGGAAAAGGGATATGTATGGTGGACACTTTCTTCCGCCGTTGAGAAACTTAGTGTTACAAGACCGGCTATCGTTATAGATTGCGCCCTGAAGTATGGACCGAAGGACGAGATTCATCCTGTCCTTAAGCGGCATTTAGGTATGCTCATCCAGGCTAACCCTGAGGGTGTATTTGAACTGCTGACAAGAGAAGAGGCAAGAGGGTATCTTCTGAATCATGGGGTGCCCGCAGGTATTTTGAATAAAAGAAAGTGGTTTACGACAGCGCAGTGGACAACACTGGTCACCTTGCTTGCCGATCAGCCTGTGCATGTTGCTAAGGTGCTGGATACACTCGCTCCATCATCTCGTCAAGCGATGTTTGACGCCGCATATCCAGAAGCTGAGCGCAAAACACGTGTATTTCCTACCTCATTGTTAGATGTGTTGCCACACCAATTACGGGATAAGGTAGCTGCGCGGATGCTGGAGCTCCGAGAGATTCGCGATGATCAGTATCAGACGCTTGAAATTACAGCAAGGCGTTTGATTGGACATGTGAGAGCGGAGCTAGAGGGATCAGTTCAAGTATCTAATGCGGATGAGCGTGCCCTAGCTTATAGGCGGTTGATTCAGAGCACAATTCTATCTCGGCGCGGTATGGATGATACACTACATTTCTTGATTCGAGTCAAAAACGACCAAGATCCAGTTCGATTTGCAGTTATATCAGAACTGTCGAACTGTCCCGCGCACATGTTCAAGGAGGAGCATATAGAGGATCTAACAGTCTTGATAGATAGTGTGGTTGAAGCACGAGATACCTCATATGGAACGAAGAACGTGACGGAAAGATTGGCTTTTGACTTACTGAGGGAGCATGTACTGGAGCCAGAGAGTAGGCTGTTTAAATTCGCTTTGCGAACTTTTGAGAGAATGGTTATGCGGGATGGGCAGTTTGTGTTGTTCGCCAAAGATTGGGATAGCATACCGAATCATGCCCTTCAGATTTTGTTTGATGAGATTTATGCTTTTGCCACGGAAGCTAACAAACGTGAAAATGACGATGTAGTCCTACGGATGGCGGATGCGTTCGGTAAAGCTGTAGAGCGATTGCCGAAGCTCCAACACCTGTTAGAGCAACTGGTCAAAACTCAAAAGTTCCCTGCACAGGCTGTTCGGCACTGGCTAGCTTCTTATAAAACGCGGGATGAGAGAGTCAGAGAGCTGCTCGACAGAGATCCGTCCTTCATTGCTTTCTATGAGGTGTTCAACCATCTGCATTTGAAACGACAAGAGTGGCTCGATCCGTTTATCTCAGGAAAAGTTATTAAAGGAAAACATCTATCGGGCAAAACGATCTATCTTGTGCCAGTCTATAATGGCTTTTACCGTTGGCTGCCACGTCAGCAGAAAGCACTAGCTACCTTGCTAGAGCGAGTCGCATTAGATGCCAAGCGCAGTTTCCATGAGCGTGCATCGGCGATGAGAAACCTTGCGAGTATGCCCGACTATGCTTCGGGCCAACTGGAAGTCCTCTTGCAGGACAAAGAAGTACACGTCGTTGAGGCAGCGCTCCATGCGTATTCGCTACTGGAAGAGCCGGAGAAAGCACTCCCTATTTTGTTAGACAACCTAGAGGGAGACCGAGCACGTGTTGCGATGTATTCCATTCCTAGATGCGCACGCAGAGTAAGTCCTTTGTTGTTAACGTCCATTCTCTCCGAATTATTAAACCGGGAGAAGCTGAAAGTTACGGTTAGAAAAGAAGCAATTCGACTTCTGGGCGCTTATAAAACGAGTGAGAGCATGTCACTGCTCGTTCGGGAATACGAGAAACCGAATACGCACAAAGACGTGATTATTGCCATAGGGCATGCAGCAAGACAGTGTCTTGACGAAGAACGTAGCTGGGGGATGATGAGCACGATGGCTTCGTCTCCACAGCGGGACATCGCAAGGAGTTTGCTGAATCAGCAGCCGGGTGATCTTCCCGCGTCCGCGCGTCCGCGGTATTTGCAGTGGATTACAGAGATTGCAGGTCACACGGATTCGACCGTAGCAAAAGAAGCTTTCCGAGCAATGACCCAGTGGGTGAACGGGAACGAAGATGTGATTGCGGCTTGCGCGAGCAGAGCACTCGGGGATCTGCAAGATGGCACACGTTGGAAGGCGGCACGTGATACACTCATTGCAACTTGTCATGATGGCCAAACGAATGAACAGGTCATCGCCTTGTGCAGACAATTGGCTGATACTGCAACGACCGCTGATTGGAATGCCGGAACTGAGCGAGATCTGCCACACCGGCAGCGTTTGCTCGCCTTAATTGATAAACTTGCCTCATTGCCTCGCCCTGTTAGGCGGTTACTTGTTCCTTTATATGAAGGCTTAATTGAATGTCTCCAGTCTCAAGATACGATGAAACCTTCTATAATTAAGTTGCAATTAGCTATGACGGATTGGAGCAATACAGAAGGAGCGGTCGCTAGTTTGAATGCTGTTATTCCGATGGTAGATGGACAGCCTTATTTGCTCGACTTTGCCTATCATCAGATCGCCCGGGTCGTCAATGGCAGCGTAGGTTACTGGAAACCAGAGGGGCTGCTTGAACTCGTGGATCGGTTGAACGCTCAGCCGCAGATCGCTTCCTCATATATAGGTCTTTCGCTGTTGAAGATTGCCGGTAAGGCTCTATTATGGAACGAGGCTTCTGCCGATCGGTTAAGGACTTATCGAAATCATGAACATGAGATGATCCGCATGATGGCATTGGATCTGTGGACTGTTGTTGAATAAAAACACGATTTGAATTCGCTAGTGTTTATAACTTCAGTTCGAAGTTACATGAATATAAATAATCAAAGACCGGTCTTACCTCCATACGGCGGTGAGTCCGGTTTTTTTGATTTATTTTCATACAAGTGAGCAGGCGATCTAGGACAAATACATAATTGTGATTCATCTCACTTTCATGCTATTCCAGCTACTTTAAAATTAATGGAATGTGTATGAGGAGGAGAATGGATGATGAAACCTCAAATGATGCCTCAGATAAAACCGCGAGATTATGCTAAATATCCGTTCATTGTGATCTGGGAGGTCACACGAGCGTGTGCTCTGAAATGTCTTCATTGCCGTGCGGAAGCCCAGTATAGAGCAGACCCAAGGCAGCTGACAACAGAACAGGGGAAAAAATTGATCGATGACATCGCGGCAATGGAAGAGCAGCCGTTATTTGTGTTTACGGGTGGTGATCCGTTAATGCGACCGGATTTATTTGAGTTGGCAGAGTACGCCATTAAGGAGAAGCAGCTTCCTGTCTCCATGACACCAAGTGCTACACCCAAGGTGACGCGTGCTGCAATAACAAAAGCCAAAGAAGTGGGTTTATCCCGCTGGGCATTCAGCCTGGACGGTTCGACAGCGGAGATCCATGACCATTTTCGCGGAACGAAGGGTTCTTACGATATGACGATGAAGGGAATCCAGTATCTGCAAGAAGCCGACATTCCGATTCAAGTGAATACCACTGTTTCCCGATACAACCTGCACGATTTGCAGGCGATTAGCCGCAAGGTGAAGGAGATGGGCGTGGTTCTGTGGAGTTTATTTTTCCTGATCCCGACAGGGAGAGCCCAAGAGAAGGATATGATTAGCCCAGAAGAGCATGAAAAGGTCATGAAGTGGATGGTACGTATTGCGCAAGAGATGCCTTACGGTGTGAAATCGACGGAAGCACCGCACTATCGGCGAGTGATGATGCAGGAGCGCCGGACAGCGGGAATGGAGACGGGGAGTGCCCCATTGAAACGGGTGGACATGCTGGGGCGTGCACCTCAAAGTGTGAATGATGGTGACGGGTTTGTATTTATCAGTCACACCGGCGATGTGTATCCTAGCGGATTTCTGCCTGTTGTGTGCGGCAATGTGAAGGAGCAATCAATTATTGATGTGTACAGGAATTCTCCAGTAATGCAGACGTTGCGAGACAAGTCTCAATTACAGGGCAAATGCGGTGTCTGTGAATTTAAAACCATGTGCGGTGGATCAAGGGCAAGAGCGTATGCGCTTACGGGAGATTATATGGCGAGTGATACAGCGTGTGCCTATATTCCGTCTGCGCTGCGACAAACATAATATTGGTGGGAAGTGTGAAATGGATAAACAACGCAGGAAGCAAATCGTTATTGCTGGAGGAGGAATCACGGGACTCAGTACAGCTTATTATGTAGAGCAGTTGTGCAGGGCGCACGCGATCGAAGCAGAGATCGTGTTGGTGGAGAAAAGTGATCGGTTCGGCGGACATGTGCATACTGGGAAAAAGGATGGATTTGTCATTGAACGGGGGCCGGACTCGTTTCTTGCCCGCAAAACTTCCATCATTGAACTGATGCAGGAGCTGGGCATCGGGGATGACATTGTTGGCACAAGACCTGGGATATCCCACAGCTACATTGCTTATCGGAATCAGCTGCATCCCATCCCGGATGGCTTTATGCTTGGCGTACCGACGAAGTGGAAACCGTTCCTTACAACCAAGCTGATATCTGTACGGGGGAAGGTGCGAGCTGCTGCTGATCTTGTTTTGCCAAGAAAGTCGAATGTGGAAGATGAGTCTCTAGGACAACTGCTCCGTAGACGTCTGGGAGATGAGGTGCTGGAACAGATTGCTGAGCCACTGTTGGCAGGAATCTATGCAGGCAATGCAGATGCTCTAAGTGTGCAGGCTACCTTTCCGATGCTGCAAGAAACCGAACAAAAGCATCGGAGCTTAATTGTAGGCATGCTTGGTGTGCGGAAGAGCAGGGCTCCGAAGCAGACGACGCAATCGAGCCAGACGACAAGTAAAACTACAAATAAAAGTACAAGTAAAACTGGAAGTGGTAATGGTAGTGGTAGTACAAGTACGGTGAAGAAAAGCATGTTTCTAAGTGCCCGTGGAGGGTTGGAAGAGGTCGTAACTCATCTCGAAAAGTCGTTATCCTCCAGTATTAATATGATGAAGAATACGGAAATATCAGGTGTCACACATGAAGGGGAACGTTATGTTGTTCACTTGCATAATGGAACGAAGCTTCATGCAGACGCAATGGTAATCGCTACTCCAGCCCATGTAGCAGCTAGGTTATTGCCAGATGAGTCTATATCCAAGTTATTGCAAACTATTCCCTATGCATCTGTGATGAATGTTGTACTTGCTTATCGCGAGCAGGATGTGGGCATCTCCTTGGAAGCATCGGGCTTCGTCGTCCCTCGTAAAGAAGGACGTACGGTAACCGCCTGCACCTGGACGTCTTCCAAATGGGCACATACGGCTCCAGAAGGTCATATTCTGTTACGAGCTTACGTGGGCAAATACGGCCAGGAGAATGATGATCAGCTCTCAGATGAGAAGCTGGTGCACCATGTACGCCGTGAACTGGAAGAGATGATGGGCATATCTGCCGAGCCGATCTTCACGGAAGTGAACCGACTTCCCGATGCGATGCCACAATATAAGGTGGGACATCTGGAACGTATGCAGGATCTGGATGATGCATTGGCAACGGTTATGCCAGGTGTGTACCTTGGTGGTGGGGGATACCGAGGAATTGGAGTTCCGGATTGTATATCCCAAGGCAAGGCTATGGCAAATAAGTTGTTAACCAGATTAATAGATATGGCTTAATCCAATTGTCGCTGCTCTTCTAGAGAGGCGGCTTTTTGCTTTTTTTGGGTGCGTACGTGAGCATTAAAATTGATATCGTATGCCTCTTCTGAATGTATGACGTTAGAACAACTGTGATAGAATACAAACAGGTCTATTCATTTCATTAATGATCAATATTGTTTCTATAGAAAGGGGCATATCCTCCAATGAATCTGGAAGAAGTGATGCAGGAGCTTGAATCCTTGGGTAAGGAACGGACGAAAAAAATATATATGTCTAATGGTGCGCACGAGCCACTTTTTGGTGTTGCTACTGGTGCGATGAAGCCGATGTCCCGCAAGATTAAGAAAGACCAGGCACTTGCCGATCAACTCTATGCTACGGGCAATTATGATGCGATGTATTTTGCTGGCGTTATTGCTGACCCCAAAGCGATGACTGCAGCGGATTTTGAGCGTTGGATGGAAACGGCATATTTCTACATGATTTCTGATTATATCGTAGCGGTCACACTCGCGGAGACGGATATTGCTCAAGAGGTTGCCGATGCTTGGATTGCGAGTGGGGATGAGCTGAAGATGTCAGCAGGCTGGAGCTGTTACTGTTGGTTGCTCGGAAGCCGGAAGGATGGTGAGTTCTCCTCAGATAAGCTAGAAGCCATGCTGGAACAGGTGAAGGACACGATTCATGATTCGCCGGAACGAACAAAATTTTCTATGAATAACTTCATATATACTGTAGCGACATCCTATCAACCTCTACATGATCAGGCCGTGGAGACGGCTAAGATGGTTGGCCCTGTTGAAGTGAACAAGGACAAGCCTAAGAGCAAGCTAATACAAGCTTCTGAGAACATTCAGAAGGCCGTGGATCAAGGGCGGATAGGTTTTAAGCGCAAATATGTAAGGTGTTAGTACGAGATTGGATGAAGAAAACCGCTACCTATAAAGGAGCGGTTTTCCTATTCTACTAGGTGCACACCATAATTACGTATACTATCACAATTTCTTCATTCTAAGGATAGGATCTTGATCATGAAATGCAATACAAACTGCGAGTGAACTTCCACCAGATAGTGATTGATATGCTTTGGCATAAGATACAACAGTTCTAGTGATTAAGTAAATGGTTGAACCGAGAGCTGTCTCATTACCATCAAATCCTTCTAACGCATAAATGTCAGCAAACGCTTCTAAAGAAGGACCTTCTAGATCCTCAAGCCAATCACTAGCCCAATCATCATCATGATCCTCAAGTCTACTGTATTGCTCACAAATATAAAAAGTGCTATCCCAGTTGTTATCTAAATCATATTCAAAGTAGATTGCTTTGGCCGATTGTTGCTGAGCCAATGTAATAGATTGATGAAGGCCAGATTTAAGATCATGCACATACTCATTTAAGTTTACTTGTTTAATTGCAAGGGCTCGATCCACTCCAGCTAACTTGGAACAAATACGAAAATATTTTTCTTCAATTTCTTCAAGGTGCGTACCACTTAAATCTACTTGTAGTTCATCTAAATACTGGAATATATCCATCGGGCTACCTCCATGTTATTAAGGCTGAGTTTAGGCTGATATATTTTGTGGTTAACATGAGTTTATTTTCACTTGAAGGAACTATCTACCATCATTAATGGCTTTGAAGAGTAGTTCTTCGTAAGCCTTCACACTATCGCTATCTACTGCTTCTGCCCCTGTAAACACATTCTTAGTGTTGTGATAGAAGGCAAGAGCGAAGTCCCTTACAACAGAAACATCGTGATGTTCTAACACAATGGCTTGAAATAAATTGTTTAACATGTACTCTGCATTCGAGCCGTCTTCGAGATATTTAAAACTAATAAACTCCTGAAGGACATGGTACTTAAATTCTTCGAGTTCATCTGTTGTAGGCTTGTACTCCCGAGCAAGCTTTTCGGTAGCTTCCGCTTTGGCTGTAGGTGACAGATTGCTGTCAGCCAACTCGTTCACTTTTGATTTCCAATCTACAGAAGCCTGTTCTATCTGATCATTCTGTTCCGACTGTTCGACGGCACTGGTCGTAGATACTTCCTCTTTTGCCACATCCGTATTTTCTGCTTCAGTTGCTGCTGTACTTTCTATATCTTCTGTACTTTCAGTACTTGCTGGTGCAGTCTCTCTTGCCTTTGTCGTTGCATTGCACGCACTCAACACGGAAACTACAATAAAGGCTGATAAAACGAGTATTAATTTCTTCACAATATTTCCTCCATTGGTATGTAATCTTAATAAGTCTACCAGATGATATGTGAAGTTTCTACGTTCATTACAAGATATGTAGGTATAAAAAGGTTACTATTTGCTCCGATTTGTATGCTCACGTCATTTGGTGATAATAAGGTAAAATGCCACAGATTGATTCTCATTCATCCGCATCATTATATGATATAATTTTTCACTGAGCGTACAAAAATGGAGAGCAAGCACAGTTATATGTAGCTACTCCATACCTGCGCCCCGATCGCAATCTAGCATAGGTGGAAGACTTCAAAGGCAGCATTCATGTCTAGCATATGGGAGCTGCGGATAGATAAAAATCATTTTATTATAGGAGTTGTCTAACGGAACATGAATAAAAAAGAAGTCGCGCATATACGCAAACAATTCAAATTGGATCACGATCTACTGAATATTTACGATATTCTTAACGTCTATATTACGAAGGAAACGAATGAGGTCTACCATTGGGAGCGCCACCCGTTTGAACTCGTGGATCGGGAGAAGCAAGAGCTATACATGGGGAATTTCAAAAAACTGCTGACCGGCGAACTGGATCAGAAATTGTTCGAGCTGAAGTTTCAAGAACAGGCAGAAGAGCCTGCACAGGTGATGCTGCACCAAGCACTCGTAACAGGTGATCCGGACGAATGGTCAGACCTGATGTTGCTGCTTGTGGATCGTATGCTGACCGATGCGAAGTATGAGCGGGACATGGTAGTTACGTTTGTTAAGGGGCAATACTATCTGCCAACTCAGGCTAGAAACGAAGCAACGGAAGAGAGTGAGAAGAACGAAGTGTTTGCTCATCCCTTCATTCTGTGTAGCGTAAACTCAACGGAAAAACAAAAGAAGACAATGTTGTTTGACTATGTGGAACGGGAGTTTAAGTATAATGTCATTGTTGATCCGATTATCAAATTGAGCACGCCAGAGCAGGGGTTCCTGTATCCGAGCGTGACAGATAATTATTCTGACGTAAATCGTGTTCTATACTGTACTGGGAAATCCAATTTTCCAGATCCACACTTTGTAGAACAGGTGTTGAATGGCGATCGGTCTGTGACAGCACTGGAGGAACGAGCCATCTTTGAAGATATCGTGAAAGAGATCACGGGGGAACAAATGGATGCGTCTACCCTTGCTCATGTATATGAAGAGATTAATCGAGTGATTGAAGTGAGTGAAGAATCACACGAGGAAGAGCCGCCGAAGCTTGATTACAAGGATGTGGAGCGTGTACTCACTGCGAGCGGAGTAGAGGATCTGACCGAGGAGAAAGTAGAGCGGGCATTTGAGACAATTGTGGATAACAAGAACTATGAGTTGAAGGCCAATAGTGTCATGCCGAAATACACTTCCAAATCGATCAAAATTGATACTAAGGTAGCCACAATCTCTGTCAGTCC
This sequence comes from Paenibacillus tundrae, assembly GCF_030812775.1. Lineage (GTDB taxonomy): Bacteria > Bacillota > Bacilli > Paenibacillales > Paenibacillaceae > Paenibacillus > Paenibacillus tundrae_A. The sequence continues at coordinate 60,955 of NZ_JAUSTI010000014.1, read as the reverse complement.
GCAAGATCTGAAATACGTAAGACAAGTTAACTATCAGGGGAAACGCTGCATTATGATTGAGGTTGATGAGGATGCTGTAATCGAAGGATTTACACTTACTACAGAGAACTTATAAGAATTTAATGATATAAAACTTCCAAGGTATGAATTACATTCCCTATACGACAGTCAAAAGCCCGATGTCTAAGCGATAAACCGCCAAGGCACTGGGCTTTTTTCACTTTTTGGTTATAGGAAATACGTCTCCGAAGAAAACTGTTTCGGATTCATTCGTGAAGTGGCGTTTGTGCTAATAGATGCTTATCGCTGCATCAACTGCTGCTGGACGAGGATGCTGCCGCAGCAGCAGATGCAGCGGCGGCGGCCATTGCTGCCTGCTGGGCAATGAGCATATTCACAATGCTGGTCGATAGGCTTGTGGTGAGCACGCCTTTTTGCAAATTCTCAACGTGACTTGTAGCAACGAGCGCCGAAGAATGAAGCAATAGCTCTTGTTTGGTAACTGACCAGGGACCAAATCCTTTTTGCTGACGTAGCTCTTCAAAGGTTTGACTAACCTCCTCCACAATTGTACCTGTGTCAATGGGGAGTAGGGAGAGTACACCCAGTGTAGGCAGGGTTTGTGCTTTGTCCATCCGCAAGCCTGTTGCGCGGAATACGTCATTTAATTCAAGTAATCGCGTTCCGACCTGCGTTGAATGCTCACCTAGAGTCAGCACCTGAGTTAATGTGTGCAAGCCATTCCCCGCGGAGAATTCGCGTCGTAGCTCCGTGTAGAGCTCCTCCATCCGTGCAACCGCCGGCTCAGGCTCTAGTGTGGACAGTGCAAGCATGGAGGCAAATATGTAGTCATCCTTACCTGTCAAGAAAGAATGCTCTGTCTTCATTAGGTCATAGAATAGTTTAGCTCGTTGTACGGCGTCTTCGAATTGTTCTTTAGGTGTATGTGCGGCTATCTGGTACGCCGCGATGACGAGATAATCCGAGGCGCGGAATTTATGTTCTTTCATCATGTCATATACCATCAGACTGTCGGCCAGTAAGTCTTCTCGTTCTGGAGCAAGCGTGAGGAATGAAGAGAGCAGGATGGCCGTATTCCCTCTGAAGGTGGAGAACAATCCGGTATGTTCTTTAATACGGTCGTGGCTGATCTTAATCCCATCCGTATCGACGGTTTTATTTTCCGATGTGTACAATAAGGCTGCAAGGCGATGAATCATTGCATTTTGCCATTTAAAAGCTTTTTTCATCATGTGAGTGTTGGAAACGAATAATTCAATTCTTGCCGTGTGTTGCTCTAACATAAGTCGTCCTCCTGCCAAGTTAATGTCATTCTACCATTATTACAACTAATTTTAATAAGTTATTAAAATGCTTTAATGAAGTATCTATCATTTTATACCCAACCTGTGAATTCGAGAATGGATGCTTTAGCAGATTGAGCTTCAGACTGAGCTGCCTTTCGCCATGCTTTTGGCGATTGTCCCATTAGTTTGGCGAAGCAGCGATTAAAGCTGGAGATGGATCGGAAGCCAACTTGCTCAGAGATGGAGAGGATTGACGCATCCGTGCTTTTCAATCGTTTACAGGCTTCCTCAATTCGAGTACTGTTCAGAAAATCGAGCGGTGTAGTCCCCATAAGCTCGTGAAACTTACGGCGAAAATGTGTGGTGCTCAGATGGCATAAATCAGCGAGGTAATCGATGCTTACAGGCATCATATAATTTTTGGTGATAAACTCCAGTACCGGTGAAATGACCAACTCTCCTTGAAGGTCAGGCTCCTGATCCTGTTCAGACCAGTTCTCGTTGCTTGCATGAATACGAAGCAGCTCGATATATAAAGACATTAACAAGCCATATGCGCTCTCTTGATAGTAGGGGGACTGCTGTTTGATTTCTTCTACGATGGATGTTGCGAGCGTGTAAATCTTCGGATGCTGCTCTTTATTCAAAATGCAATTCATTCCCTGGATTGCCCACAGGTTAGGTTCGATGTGGCTTTGGGCTGTTTTCAGTGAGTGACGGAAGAGCTCTTCTGGGGAAAAAAAGATATACGCCCACAAGCTCGCGGTATTAGGTGAACTGTATGTAGTGTGCGGAAGATAGCGGGGAATAAATGTGATGTCCCCTGCTCGAAAAGGCACAGATTCCCCCTTAATCTCCATAATGCCTCCATCGGAATAACAGATGCCAATCTCCATGTGATTATGAAAATGAAGGTGTTCACTCTTGATATCCGATATTTTCCAGCGATCCCCACTGAGCAGCAGCACAGGAAAATCAATAGGTAGGCTGTAATGCCGGTATTCAATAACAGGTTTCTTTTTTTTTGGCATATTCGATGCTCCCATTCATAAATGATTGAAATTGCGCAGTTTTGTTGCGAATATGCTTAGATTGAGACTATTTTACTGCGTAAAATGGAATAAGTAAAGCGTTTACAAATTGAACGGACACCTCTCAGGGCGCACTTGGGGGTGTGTACGCAGGAGAGGGGAATTACAATGCTTCAAGTGAAATATGACAGAGAAGAGATTCTTCAGGTTATTGATCGGGTTACCAAGAAAACGCTGGATATGGATTTGACATGGGATTGGCCCTGCGGTGTAGCCTATTACGGAGTATCTAGAGCCTACCAGACGACAGGCAACCAAGAGATTCTGGACAGGCTTGTGAAGTGGGCAGACGAATATATTGAGCTGGGTCTACCGAGCTGGACAGTAAATACATGTGCGATGGGGCATATGCTGATAACACTTTATGAAGAGACAGGAGATCAGAAATACTGGGATATTGCGATGAGCAAGGTGGATTATCTCCAGAATCATGCGCTTCGTTTTGGAGACAATGTGCTTCAGCATACGGTATCGGTTGCCAATGATTTCCCGGAGCAAGCATGGGCAGATACGTTGTTTATGGCGGCGTTTTTCCTGCTTCGTGTGGGTAGCAAATTGAAGGATGAGGCGATGATTCAAGATGCTTTGAATCAATATTATTGGCATATCAAATACCTTCAAGATCCAAGCACGGGTCTGTGGTATCACGGCTACAACAACGTGAACAAGGATCACATGTCCGGATTCTACTGGGGAAGAGCGAATGCTTGGGGAGCATACACGATGTCTCAGGTAAAACCTCAGTTGAAAGAGTGGTACTTGTACCCGCAATGTATGGACGTAGAGTGTTCACTGCGCGATCAATTGGCAGCGCTGAAGCTGCTTCAGACAGAGAATGGCCTGTGGCGGACAGTTTTGGATGATGCTGAATCGTATGAGGAAGTATCTGCATCCAGCGGAATCGCAGCAGCGATGATTAATAACGGTAACCCGCTTCATACCAAGTATGTGCAGAAGGCGCTGGAAGGCATTTTGCAAAATATTAGTGAAGACGGTCGTGTCCTAGGGGTATCCGGTGGCACTGCAGTAATGAAAGACCGGGATGGGTATCGCAATATTCCTAAAGATTGGATTCAAGGCTGGGGTCAAGGGCTCACACTCGCTTTTCTGTCCGACATGTTGAGATAGGGAGGGAACGAAGTTGTCGAAAACAACGAAAGGCTCTTTTACATTACCGGGCGAATCCGGTTATGAGACGTTAACACTGGAACTTGCTGAGCGCTGGGGCGCAGATGTCATCCGTGATAGTGATGGTACGAAATTGTCTGATGAGATCATTAATGCCGGGTATGGTATCTACTCGACCATTTGCATTATTCGGGATCATAACGAGTGGGCATCTCGTAATCTAGATAAGCTGCAACAGTGCTTTTTGATTACGAACCCGAAGGTGGCTGTACAAGATTATATTTCCATCTATCTGATGGAGGATTTTTTTGCTGAACAGTTCAAGGTGAATGACTCCAAAGAAGCCTTTAAGTATTGGCAGGTATATGACCGAACGACGGGTGAGGAAGTACCAAGAGAGCAGTGGAATTATGAGCGGGAGTCTGGGAATGTTGTTCTCACCGGCATTGTTCCTTGGCATAAATACACCGTGAGTTTCTTAGCTTATCGGATCTGGGAAGAGATCTCCATGTACAATCACACCACCAATCATTGGGACAAAGAGCATCTCATGCAGATTGATCCGATCTATACCGAGACGCAAACGTACCTTCTGGATTGGATGGAAAAGTGGTGTGTCCAGCATCCGGAAACAACGGTTGTTCGGTTTACATCCTTGTTCTATAACTTTGCCTGGATCTGGGGGAGTGATGAGCGTAACCGCCATTTGTTCTCAGACTGGGGTTCATATGATTTTACCGTAAGCTCCAGAGCGCTGGATCTGTTTGCTCAGAAGTACGGGTATTCATTAACGGCAGAGGACTTTGTGAACGGTGGAAAATACCGGGTTAGCCACATTCCAGCACAGCAGCACAAACTCGATTGGATGGCATTTATTAATGATTTTGTCATTGAATTCGGTAAGCAGTTGATTGATATCGTGCACAGGCACGACAAGTTAGCATATGTGTTCTTCGATGATAGCTGGGTAGGGATGGAACCCTACAATGACCGTTTCGAAGAGTTTGGGTTCGATGGCATGATTAAATGTGTATTCTCCGGTTATGAGGCACGGATGTGCTCTGAGGTTAAAGTGGATACGCATGAGATACGCTTGCATCCGTACCTGTTCCCAGTGGGATTAGGTGGACTGCCTACGTTCAAAGAGGGTGGAGACCCTACACTGGACGCGAAGAAATATTGGATTAACATCCGGCGTGCGCTGTTAAGAGAGTCGATTGATCGAATCGGACTGGGAGGATACTTACATCTGGTCGAGCCTTATCCTGACTTTGTGGCGTATATTGAGAAGATTGCCGATGAATTCAGAGAGATGAAAGAACTGCATCAGGCTGGCAAGCCTTATGAATTGAAGACGAAGGTAGCTATTCTGCATAGCTGGGGCAAATTAAGATCATGGACGTTGTCCGGGCATTTTCACGAAACGTATATGCATGATTTGATTCATATCAATGAGGCGTTGTCCGGGTTACCGGTTGACGTGCAGTTTATTGATTTTGAAGATATCCGTCAGGGAGCACTTGCAGATTGTGACGTCGTGATTAATGCGGGTTCGGCGGGCTCCGCCTGGAGCGGTGGAGAACATTGGAATGACCATACTTGTGTAGATATTCTGACGCAGTGGGTGTATGAAGGGGGAACCTTCATTGGCGTGAATCAGCCTTCGGCAGTTGAAGGGTATGATCACTTTTTCCGAATGGCGCATGTGCTTGGCGTCGATGAGGATACTGGCGCAAGAGTGGTTCATGGTAAATGGTCGTATACCGTGAAGGATGAGCATCAATTAGTTCCTGAAGGAGCGACGATAAAAGGTAAACATAACATTTATCTTACCGATGGAGCAGCAAACGTGGTCAATGATCAAGATGGCGACATTACGCTGTCTACGCATGACTTTGGTAAAGGAAAAGGAATTTATCTGCCTTCATTCGAATTCACTTGGGCTAATGCAAGATTATTGCTTAATCTAATTCGTCTAGCAGGTCATGAGCCGAGTGAGCCAAAATACATTTCAGATAATTGGTATACGGAGTGTGCCTATTATCCAGAAAGTAAAATATTAGTCGTGATTAACAATAGTGATCAGGCTCAGTCCACAACGATTGATACGGAGTATGGGCAACAAACGTTTGAACTCGAACCGTATGATACGGTGATCACGAATATTGGTGTGATTAAGTCCGTATAGGATGCATAGAACCCTATGACTTCAGGTAAAACCTATTAAAAGGCTCAAGCGACTGACGAGACTCGTCTGATGCTTGAGCTTTTTGGGATGTGATGGGCGGTTTAGTTTAAAAGGATAGATTTCGACAGTTCTCTTTATCGACTCTATCTATATAAGTAAGGGAATTAGTATTTAATGATATCAATGATTTTGCGCTGCGCATCTTTGGCTTCAGGAATCGGGTATAACGCGAAGACATGATTCATTTTGGGATAAACAAAGGTATGATGCTCAATGCCTTGGTCTGTAAGAAGTTTATCAAGTTTCATGTTATCAGGAAATAATCCCTCGTGGGTTCCAATAAAGATACTAATTTTTCCAAGCTCTTCAAAATCACCATAGATCGGACTGATAAGTGGATCGTCTAAAGGTTTATCGGCTGCCCAGATCCGTCGAATCACATCATATCCTTCCAAGGCCAGCATTGGATCTCTAGTTTCATAGTCGAAGATAACGGGGTTGTCTAGTACCATATCAACGCATGGCGATAACAAAATAATATCTTTGGACTGTGGCAGAGAATTCATGTTGATGTAATGAGCGAAGCTAAGTGAAATATTGCCCCCTGCTGAATCTCCCATAATGGTGAGTTGAGAGGGTGTTTTTACGGATTTAATCATTTTTCGGTACAGATTTAAGAGCCTCGGATACGTATGCTGATAATTAAAATGTGGTACTTTGGGATAGATTGGAGCGATAACTTTGGCATTCAGCGCTTGTGCCATGCGATCCATGAACCGCCAGTGAAAGGATAAAGGCTGATGGGTATGTGCACCTCCATGGATATAGAGAATAACGTTTTGAGCGCTAGATTGCTGATCATTCAAGGTGAATACCTGCATATCTTCAAAGGAGCATTCGACTATGGTAGACGTTAGTTTAACCTTTCCTAGCTGATAGGGTTTGGTATTCTGGGTACCCATGTGCTCAAGATGCTTCATTGTGTTTTCCCGTGAAGATAAATTTTTCTTGGTATCTAGTAACCCGATATATTTCTCAAAGAGATAGCTCATGACAGAGCGTTTATTAGGATATATAGTTACACTCATTGGTATGCCGCCTTTCATGGTTGAAAAGTAATTCATCTACAGTATAAAGGTTGAAGTATACTTCAAGGTCAAGGCTGAATAAGCGGGTTGCCTATGTATGTTGGTGTGAATCTCACAGTACTAACATGTTATAATTTAGGAAGGATTTTACCTAATAGCAATTACATATTGGAGGAACAACATGGCCAGTTATACATATTCATTTCAAATGAAATTTAATGGCGCATCGGTGAATGGTTCTATAAACAAAAATTTATATCCTTCGTTAGGTGATTCATTAAATACATTAGATGCCTTACATTTTACAAGTACAGGTGAGGATTCCACCATTGTGAATGGTCAGGTAACAACGGACTTCGCGTTTCCCGCTGAGAATTTTAACGTTTATCATGCAGGGAAAAGTTTTGTTTTATTTTCGCTTGAGCCGTGGATAACAAGTACACTTCTACTTCATACTCAATCTGAACGAATCGGAGCGTTAAATTATGTTTATCGTAATGATCCTGTTAAGTTTAAATTGAAGTACCATAGTGATGAGGGTTTTGATAGTTTCTTCTCTGCAGATTCTCCACTGGAAGCGCGTTACATGAGTTATGACAAGGCCGACCCAATAAAACTCCAAGAAATAGAAGAGACACTGCCGAGTATTGCAAACTTTAATAATATTTCTAATGCATCAATCAAAGATGCCCTGCATAGCGCAATGTTTTGGATTCATAGAGCAAATGAGGCGGGTGGTACTCAAGGAATAGATTTTAGTGGACTACACGCGAGGTTTCGGGATCTATGGTCTGCCTTTAATGCTCTATTTTCATTGGAAAGCGTACAAGGGGAAAGAGATAAAATAGTAAACTATATGAATAATCGTCCGTATGCGCGCGAGTTTATTACCAAATATACTGAACAGAACATTCAGGTGATAAGAAGCTTTGCTGATGCTTCGTTGACTTTAAGGAAAGGCAGCCGGTACCCTTCCATTTCGGATGAAGTGAAGCATTTTTTAGATGTAAAACAAAGTGTGGACTCAGCATGCGATCCTGAATTAGCAGCAGATCTCGAAGGGGCGTTGTTGTTAAGTATCTACTCTGTTAGAAACAAAAGTTTCCATGGTGGTGAACTTGAGGCAGCTACACAGCGTGTCAGAGAGTGTATTGATGTATTAGATCGGTTTTTGAAAGTTTGCATTATTGGAGAAATTCGATCTGCAACCTAGATTCTATGTAAGACGTATCATGGAAAGCAATATGTTCTTTTGAAAATTTCATAAACTAAAATAATATCTGTACTGGGGTGATCTTAATGAAAATTAAAGTGGATTTAACTCGCGAGAAATTTGATGATATTAACGGAGTAGATTTCTATGATGGTAAGACGCTGTTTTTTGATATCCCGACTACGCTGCCCAAGAATCTGGAGATAGAGGTGTGGGGCGCGAGCTTGATGCCAGAGTTCGATTGGACTACATATGTAAACCTTGAGGAGGACACACGCCTTAGAGAAATTATAGATAGAAGTAAGAGTATAGCGATACAAATTCAGGGTTTTGGCAAGCTGAGATTGGAAGGGCTAGTAGGCGGCAATATTGAGGTATCACCTCTAGATATAACGGTGAAGGAAGATTATACATATTTTAGAGATCGGCAGGGACAAATCTTGTCTTTTCGAAGAGAATGGAGCATGGAATCTGTAGACTCAACCTGTTATGAATATGGTTTTGATTCAAAAGTGGCATTTCCATTCGGTCATTGTGATCTGAACTTGTATGCGAAAGGCAATGTGGTGTTCGAATTTGATACGGATGATTGTGTGCACTACCATGACTATGTATTGAACCCCAATAGGGATGAAACGTATTTCGGCTTTGTGAAGTGCCAAGAGCTGGCATCGAATACGTTCAAGGATTTTAAAATATGAGGTAGATTGCACATTGTGAAATAATAAGGAGGATGCCAATGGGGAAGTTCAACGGTAAGGTGAAGATGTTTAACAAAACCAAAGGGTATGGCTTTATCTCAGGCAATCATGGCCCTAAAGATGTGAATGTACATTTTAGCAACATCCAGGCAGAAGGGTTCAAAACATTAATCGAAGGCCAGAGCGTTGAATATGATGTAGAAGAAACACCGCGCGGCTTAACCGCGATTCATGTTCGGGTTCTGGAGCGAAATCAAGCGATTGAGCATGACACCGAGGATAAGCTATATTGGTGCCGAGCAGGGGAGATTGAAGAAGAAGCATTTGTCCGTGAAATTGTTCCCCGCATCTCTCGTAATCTTATCGTGCATCCAGACAAAAAGACTCGCAAAACCATGATAGATCTACTGAACACGGATCAAGGAACACTAGCCGATCTCAAAACACAAAAGACACCCTTTTTCTCAGCAGGTCGGTATGGATATGATCCCCAATACACGGTGACTTTCAATCACAAAGATTATGAACATTATAAAAGATTATATCCGACAGCCGCCATATACTTCTGGGTACACTGGGAACAGCTTCAATATAAAACGTACACGGTAGAACCATTGTATGGCGTGTGGGAAGTACCATTTCCATATCTTCAAGAACGGATTGAAGCTAACGAAGTAGCTTTACACCAGTATAAACATCGAATTAATGACACGAAGAACGCCACGGAAAGTTATTTATTTAATCTAAATGAGTTTCATAGACTGCTCTAATCCAGATTCAATTATACATAAAAACTGGTAATTCAATGTTGACTATAATATGTTATACATAAGTTGGGCTGCGAGGTTCAACATGCAATATTTTGGTATCGCTTTCATTACTGCCTGAATCAGAGTTGTTATTCATTTAACTTAAAGGAGAATAGTACATGTATACCCAACCGAAAGCTTTGCGATCTGTACTAGATGGTAGATACTTAGAATTCATAATGAGTGAGCAGTATGACATCGGAAATTGGCAAGAATGCGTGTACTGGCTAAGAGGCCTGAATGATACGTATCGAGTAAAGACGTCAACAGGACTGTATATTCTGCGTGTATATCGCACTGAAATTAAGGAAGAAGAGGTGCAGTATGAACTATCTGTAATCTCTCAATTAAAGGAGAAGCTGAACTCTTCTAGTCATGCAGATGTCGGAGAGCATATTGCGAAGAAAGATCATAGTACATATACCGTTATAGATGCCCCGGAAGGTACACGGATTGCCGTGATGTTCCGCTATATTGATGGAGTAGAGAACAATCTTGAGGATGAGACATCCTGTTATGCATTTGGTCAATCTGCAGCACAGCTGCATGAGGCGCTAGATCACGTCGTTGTCGATCAGCCGCGTTATGAATTGGATACATCGTTTCTTATTGATCAACCACTAGAGCGGATTATCCATTATATTGGTGAGACAAATCAAGCGACTGCTTTCCTCCAGACGTTCGCGAGTACATTGAAAGAAAGCATTAACATTGCGTCCCAAAAAGCGTTAGATACAGGCTTATGCCATGGAGATATGCATGGGAATAATAATGCGTTTCAGCAGGGGGAAGTGTTTACTCATTATGACTTTGAATGGGTAGCTAAGGGATGGCGTGCATATGATCTGGCTCAGGTGAAGGCACGTAAACGGCAATCTGGGGAGAAAAAGGACGTGCTGTGGAAGGCGCTTCTGTCCGGCTATCGTTCTATTCGAAACTTCTCTTCCGAGGACGAACAAGCCGTTGATCTCTTTATCATGGCTCGACGGTTCTGGGTCATGGGTCTGGATGTAGCCTTTATTGATAATGATATGGGGGCGCTGGATTATGGCGAGGATTGGCTAAATGATTTTGTAAATGAGTTCCGGGATATGGGGATCGTAGTGTAATTCTTTCTAGTTGTCTTCTTCTTGATAACGTGTTGTTTCTAACAGACGGTTTCGCAAAGCGAGCAGTTAGCAAAGAGGGAAGGAGAAATCCTTCTCCTTTGCGCCGCTTTTTACATCATTCCAAATTATCTTTACTGAAGTGCTAACCATATCAAATGAATGGTTGCGCCCAGTCCCATGAAGTAGATAATGGATCTGGAGAAACTATTTTTGAACTCATTGCGCGGATGCTTTTCGAAGAAAAAGTGTAATACAGTATGTATGATGAAAAAGATATCGAGTATCCAGAATGCAATACTCTGATACGAACTAAATAGAAGCGATAGGATGACGGTGTACAGAGGTAGGTGAATCCAAGTGAAGTACTTAAAGGCTTTGTCGTCTTCCATATCTTTCAGTACGATAAACAATCTCCATTCGGATCGCCTAATGGCATCCATTTCGTGTAGAAGAAATAGAGAGAGGTTGAACAAAAATAAGACCAATAACAGATCGGGCATGCGGAGCCTCCCCTCATTCTGAATGAACAATCAGATATAGATACGAGTGTTGAATTACGTTGGTTCCAAGAACGCATTGAGGCTGATCGTTAGGTTCCATTTCGGAAATTTTCATTAGATGAGTGTTGAGATGAACGCTAGCTATTATTTCACTAAAGCCTGCTCAACAAGTTCAAGTGACTCAACCTTAATATTCGGGTAATCCCCAAACACCCACTGTGGCATGATATGAATATTTCCCGCTTTTACGGCTTTTAGATTGCTCCATACGGCAGATTGCTTCATCTCTTCAAGCACCTTCTCAGCTTCATCATCATGGCTAACTGTGGATTTGCCTATGGTCATAAAGATATGATCCGGGTTCAACTCGGGGAGTGTCTCCAAGGATAACGTCTCATACGTATCTTTCATGTTTGCCAATTGAGGCACATACTTGAGCCCTAAATCATTGGACAAGGTTGCTCCCAGATGAACATTGGGGCTGGCAACCTGCACATTTTTTTGAACACGCAGAATAGGAAGGTCTCATCTTCACCGATATGCTGTGCCATTTTTTCTTTCATTTGTGCTGCTTTGAGATCGTACTGTGCTAGCCAGTCTTCGGCCTGTTGCTCTTTACCCACGACAGTGGCAATCTCCTTCATTTCTTCTCGCCAATCGCCATCCCCACGGAAGACGATAACCGGAGCTACTTTGCTCAATTGCTCATAGACGGCGGGTTCAATGTGACGAGCAATAATGAGATCGGGCTCGCTTTCCACAGCTGCTTCAAGATTGATCTTATCCCCTAAAGGCAGAATATCTGGATTCTGCTGATCTACATCCATATATGGCAGAACCGTAGAGCCCCCATAAGTGGTTGTGGCATGAGGATATACACCTAACGCATACAGGGTATCCATGATTCGATAATCGGCAGCTGCAATTTTATTCGGTGTGCCTTCCAGCTTCGTTACGCCCATATCATGCTGGTATTCAACAGATGTGCTTGCCTGAGATGGCTGGATACTAGTCCCGCGACTGTGGGAGACAAGTAAGAAGGCGTTTGCGGGAAATCGATAGGGTGGAAGCGGCTTACCCGTTGGGATTAGCGTATAACGAACATCAAGTATATGTATGGACAATTGAGTCCATTGCTGTATATAGGTGGATAAATCCATGTTGCCTCCTCATCCATCGTGAATGTCAGAATGGGATTTTTGTTGTTATTATAGTTGATAATCATTCTCATTTCAATCCTTCCTCACATTCCTTGTTGTATTTCTGCGATACATCTCGTACAATTTGGTGAAGTAATTCTGCATTGCGTTAATGTGGATGCGAAAAGACGATTTTTTACAACATGAAGATGTTCACAAGAAAAGGGGAATGACGTTTGGAATCGAAGCAACTATCTAGAGGGCTGAAGCCCAGGCACGTTGAGCTGATTGCACTCGGCGGCACGATTGGCGTGGGTTTATTTATGGGATCGGCAAGTACGATTAAATGGGCTGGTCCTTCCGTTTTGCTTGCCTACCTGCTGGCTGGGATTGTGATCTTTTTTGTCATGCGCATTATGGGAGAAATGTTGATTCAGGAACCGGTAACAGGCTCCTTCGCTACATTTGCCCACAAATATATTGGCCCACTTGCTGGCTTTCTCACCGCCTGGAGTTACTGGTTCCTCTGGGTAACGGTCGGCATGGCTGAGGTTACGGCGATTGGTATTTACGTAGGGTATTGGTTCCCAGATATTCCGCAGTGGATTCCGGCGCTTGCTGGGGTGTTGATTATTGCTGCGGCGAATTTAGCTGCGGTGAAGTTCTATGGTGAATTCGAGTTTTGGTTTGCCATGATCAAGGTGACCGCCATTGTGGCGATGATTGTGATTGGTACAGGGCTGATCTTCTTTGGCTGGGGGAATGGAGGTCAAGCGATTGGTCTATCCAATCTGTTCAGTCATGGCGGATTCTTCCCAGGTGGGCTCAAAGGCTTCCTTTTTGCACTATGTATTGTCACGGCAGCGTATCAGGGTGTCGAGATGGTAGGTATTACAGCGGGAGAAGCGGAGAATCCAAAGTTTACACTGCGTAAAGCGATCAAAAATATCGTTTGGCGTATCCTGATCTTCTATGTGGGAGCAATTTTCGTTATTGTAACCTTGTATCCGTGGAATGAGGTTGGGGAGACGGGAAGTCCATTCGTGCTGACATTTGCCAAAGTGGGAATTGTGGCTGCCGCAGGTATTATCAACTTTGTTGTACTTACGGCTGCCATGTCAGGCTGTAATAGTGGTATTTATAGTGCAGGGCGAATGCTGTATACCCTTGCGGAGAATGGACAGGCGCCAGCCTTTTTCAAAAAGTTATCCAAGGGCGGAGTTCCCCGCAACAGTATTGTCGTCACCATATCCTTGTTGCTCATTGGTGTAATTCTGAATTATATAATGCCAGATTCGAAGCTGTTCCTTTACATCTACAGCGCGAGCGTTCTGCCAGGGATGGTTCCGTGGTTTGCACTGGCATTTAGCCAATTCAGATTCCGTAAGCGTTGGGGTAATGAGATGGGGGATCATAACTTTAAGTCGAAATGGTTCCCAATCAGTAACTACATCATTATCGTGTATCTGATTCTGGTCATTATCGGTATGGCGTTTAATCCGGATACACGTCTGCCGCTGATTGTGGGTGCGACCTTTATGGCGATTGTAGTCATCGGTTACTTCCTGTTCGGAATTGGGAAAAAGCAGCGAATTGAGCAGGATCCAACTCAACATTAATAAGCTGTGATGTAGATAAAAAGGGATTACGCCTCTTAACCATTAGTGGCGGTAAGAATTCAAAATTCAAGATGAAGCTGAGAAAATTCAGCTTCATCTTTTTTGGTTCATGAATCTCCTGTAACTGGAGGTTTAAGCTTGGCGGAGACAAATTTTTTTCGTCTAGCTGCGCTGGCGTTCATCGATTCGACCAGGCTGGATACATAACCAAGAGATTGCTTTGTACTTAGAGCGGATTCAGCTTCATATTGTTTGGCTTGATGCAAAATGGAGAGCATGGAATGGAGGGTATGCACTTTCAAGTTCTTGGAGATTTATCTGTAGGAGTGGATGGTAAATAGGAATGCTCAGTTTAAACTCCGCCCATCTCGGTTACAAAGGAAGGAGTGAGACTTTTATAACAACCTATATGAAATTAAACAATAATAACCGAGGAGGAAATTGACGATGGCAAACCAAGACCAACACACCATACAAGATCCGACTACACAATATCCAAAGGCTACACCGGAGTGGAAACAACAGCAGGAAGAGCCGGGATTACAGCGTGAGATGACTCCTGTTCCAGATTGCGGTGAGAAAACATATAAAGGCAGCGGCCGGCTGACAGGTCGTAAAGCGGTCGTTACCGGTGCGGACAGCGGGATTGGCCGGGCAGCGGCGATTGCATATGCTCGTGAAGGTGCGGATGTTGTACTCTCCTATCTGCCGGAGGAAGAAGCGGATGCGAAGGAAGTCGTGCAATTGATCGAGGAAGCTGGCCGAAGAGCAATTGCTCTTCCGGGTGATCTAAAGGATGAGAAATACTGCGAGAAATTGATTGAAACTGCGGTCAAAGAACTGGGCGGTATAGACATTCTGGCAAACGTGGCAGGGAAGCAACAGTTTGTCGAGCAGATTGCAGACCTAACAACTGAACAATTCGATGCGACGTTCAAAACCAATGTGTATTCCATGTTCTGGCTCTGTAAAGCAGCCGTGAAACATATGAAGCCCGGTGGTTCGATCATTAATACATCGTCCATCCAAGCATACAGTCCGTCACCGATTCTGTTGGACTATGCAACGACGAAGGCTTCGATCAATACCTTCAGCAAAGCACTTGCTCAACAGGTTGGCAGCAAAGGCATTCGTGTGAACGTTGTCGCGCCAGGGCCAGTGTGGACACCGCTTCAGATTGTCGGTGGACAACCCGTAGAGAAGTTGGCCGAATTCGGCAACAATACGCCGCTGGGTCGTCCGGGACAACCTGTTGAGATGGCTCCAGCATACGTATTTCTCGCGAGCCAGGAATCCAGCTATGTGAGCGGAGAGACGTTGAACGCGAATGGTGGTACCGTAAGTCCGTAACCGTAGCATGTATTATTCCGATAAACGATTATCTGGGGGCGTTACGTCTCATCAGGTTTTTAAAAAAAACGGGACAAAGCAGTGGTAAGCTGCTTTGTCCCGTTTTGTATGTCTCGTGTCAGATTAGACTTGAACTATTTCTGTTCCGGTTTCGATTCCAGAATGGCATAGCTACCAAGCGTGGCAAGCTGTGCGGTATTCAGCAGTGATTCGTCCACTGCGGCGAGCGCTTCACCAGCGGCTGTCATCAGTTCATCTGAGTTAACAGGTGAAGCAAACCGAAGGATAACAGATGTCTCCCCTTTTTTCAACGCTGTCTCTGCCTTGGTTTTAGCTGGAAAGGTCTGATAGCAGTTTGTATACGGAAGCATAACTAGCGCATACGCCTACACCCTTCACCAAAATACCAACATGATGGAGCTTTACTGTATGTATTGCTTAACCCGATACCAATACGAATAGGCATCGGTATAGCCCAACTTGGCATATAGCCGCCGTGCGGGTGCATTGTTTTCTACGACTTGCAGATAGCTGGATACAGCACCATGACTCTTACCCCAGTGGAGCAGATGCAGGATCATCTGTTCCGCCAGGCCGCGATTACGGTAGGTTGCCTCTGTAATGATGTCATGCAGTCCAATGACTCCCCGCTCTACCACGCCAAGTCCGCAGGCCGCCACAACGCCATCAACAGAGAGGGTGATGAACGCTGTTTTTGCACGAATATTTAAGAGCATCAGTGTCATCGTTGCCTTGAACTCTTCGTTGACTGCATTCAAACGGCAGAAGTGATCCAGCCATTCGTCAGTTAGCAACTCGTCGATATGTACCTCTAGATGTACAGGAGCTTTCAGTTCCTCTAGATTTCGAAGCTGCACAAGAGTCCGATCCACGGTGACATAACCTTTATCATGCAAAAGCTGATCCAATTCTTCTGGCTGAACAAAAGGTGTAATTTTGAAAATAGTACTCAACTGGTTGGACGTATAGAATTGCTCACATGTTGTGATCTTTTCATGTACATCCAGGGTAGAAGGGTAGAGCGCTTGAACCGAGTTGGCTCGCTTTGTATACCCTTTGGCAAAACGCAGCACCCATCCGTCATACAGTGAGGTTGATAAAGGCTGCCAGTGGTTAAGCGTCAGTTCTTCAATATGCCGATGCGTATACTCTGTTGCATACATTTTGTTCATCCTCCCAGTGTAATGCTCAAATATATGTAAGATTTTAATTTGATAATAATACACAAAAATGAATAAAAATTCAAATAGTTTCGTACGGATGTTAAACATCTGATTATTAGTATACAATCTGTAGAACAGAGTGAAATGCAGCATTAACTAGTAAGGATAAATAAGAGGTTACAAATAAGAAGTTATATCAGTGAACAAGCATTAGCATACAGCTCAAGTTGCAGAAATGGAGTACAACATGATTACGATAGAAGTCCAGGGACAGATCATTACATGCCATATCGAATATGGCAAACGAAAAAAAGCTTCCATCACGATGGATTTGCCCTACATGGTTACGATTAAGGCACCTAATGGCACTAGTGAAGAGGCGTTAAAAGCACTCGTGAAGCAGCACGGAGAGGTCATCCTCACCAAGTCGGCGCTTATGCAGCAGGCACTAGAAGGCCCTCAGGCTAAGGAGTATGAACAAGAGGGCAAGGGAGCATTTTTACATTTTGGTAAGGAATATGCACTACATGAATTAATCCCTGTCGAGGGATTGGGGGAAGAGGAGCTAAGAGCGACCCTGAAGAAGTTCTACTTTAGTGAGTGCAAAAGGGTAATTGGGGAGCGCATCATTCGCTACCAACAGGAGCTTAAGGTGAAGCCGAAGTCTGTAGACATTGTGGAATCAGCCACGAAGTGGGGGAGCTGTAGCTGGGACAAAAAGCTTACCTTTAACTATCGTTTAGCTATGGCACCGTATGAAGTTATTGATTATGTCATTATCCATGAGCTCTGCCACATTCATCATATGAATCATGACCGCTCGTTCTGGCGTCGTGTCGGCAGCATCATGCCTGATTACAAATCAAAGGAAGACTACCTGATGAGACATGGACGTGCGATGACGCTGTGAATTACAATGAATCCAAATACCCGTACCACGAGGTTTACTCTGTGGTGGAAGGAGTTAATGATGCCAGATAGCAATCCCTTTTCTGTGCAGGTGGAGGAATATATTATGGGATTTGCACCTGAGGTGCAGGCACGACTTCAAGCTTTAAGGCAGATGATTCGGGAGACAGCCCCGAATGCGGAAGAGAAGATCAGTTACAAGATGCCCACGTATGCACAGCATGGGAATTTGGTTCATTTCGCTGCGTACCAACATCATATTGGGTTCTATCCGGCTCCTAGTGGGATCACGGCGTTTCAAGAGGAACTCTCAGCGTTCAAGAATGCGAAGGGATCGGTTCAGTTCCCGCATAATCAGCCGTTACCTGAAGCGTTGATTCGACGAATCGTTGAATTCCGGGTGAAAGAGAACGTGGAGAAGGCAGCAACGAAGAAGCAGAAGAAGTAATAAACCGACCTGATCAAAGGAGCGTTTAGATGAATAAGGCTTTAATTGTGCTGGATGTACAGCAGGGTATTGTACGATTACGTGACGTATCAGAACCAGTTGCCAAGATTCAATCTGTCATTGCGGAGTTCGAGGAACGGGACTGGCCAATTGTATATATGAAGCATGTAGATTACGAGCAAGAGGATTCGTCTTTGTACTATAAAGAGCGTGCCAATCTAGAGATTGTGCTTGATACGAAGCAGCACCCTGTGTTGGAGAAGAGCAAGCCAAGTGCGTTCAGCAACCCGGCATTAAAGACATGGATGTTGGAACGACACATTGATCATGTATTTATTGTAGGGTTCAATACGGAGTACTGTTGCCTATTTACAGCGATTACAGCAGAGCATGAAGGTTTCCAAGTGACCTTGATCGAAGATGCGACAGGCACCGTCAACACCGAGGAAACGTATGAGATGAAGGGCTTAGACATTCAGGATTTTGTTGGCTCAATTCTCAATTGGTCTGGGTGTATAGAAGTGTTGTATGTGGATGAGTTCAAGGAAATGTACACCTAAGTTTATCTATCAGAAGATTCTGCAGTGTTTTGCCACAGATTCATCTATCCAACCGAATAATGTCACTCAATACAAAAAAACAGTCGAGAATGCCTTCATGGCGTCCTGACTGTTTTTTATTTCATCCATGTTCTAATTAATCAATGTAATAGGTTACGTTTGAGTTACCAGCTGCTGTAATGAGATAGGTAATGTCGTCACTGACTTTCATGTAGATGTTGAGATCGGAAGCAGACAGGTCAGGGAGTGTGAGACCGAATCTACCATTTGCATCTACGTTCACATTCACTGTTCTGATATGGCTTTCATCAGGTGATGGGCCATAGATCTGGAAGGTGAACGTTTGGTTAGCGTATTTCAACAGTGTCCCATTAATCTTTAACGTACGGTCTGCTGTATATTGAAATTTAACTAGGAAATTATCCAAGATATCTTGAGGATCTGGTTGCTGTGATCCTGGATCTGTTCCTGGATTCGGTTGTGACTTATTCACAGAGAAGAATCGGGTTTGATACGAAATCTCGGCATTGGAGCCGTCTTTTTTCTTCAGGCCTGTAATTCGGATGTTAAACGTATCATTTTCTTTCAAAGATTGGATCTGATCCGGCCGGAAAATGATAGCATAGTTGTATGCATAAGAATCGTTATTTACATTAAAGTAAGCTCCTGAAGGGTCGGTGCTGTTCTTATGATTGGCTCCTAATACCCACGTCCGTTGATCTGATGAGCGAACAACCTCAACTCGCACATTCGATTGCGAAGGCTTCGCGAAGACATCTGGGTTCAGTTGGACAGACCAAGCTTGAGAGCTTTTGAACGCTTCAATCGGGAAATCCCCTTTATTCGGATACAAGCTGTAATTATAGTTTACCTTTTCCGCACGGCTGGTATCGAGAACCTGCATCGTACTGAACTGGTTAGCATATGATTTGTTATCACGGTACGCAACACCGAAGCCAGTCTTCTTCAATTGTGTGCTCAAAATCCAGCGGCGATGACCGAGTGCAGCAATGTTGCTTGCATCCGAATCATCCATATAAGCCTCAACACTGTTAACGGCTACGTTCCCTCTGGAGCTGTAAGCTGCAAATAGATTGGAGCTTGAGGCTGATTTCGCACCTAAGTCGTAAAAGTCTTTAGGCATGTCTACTGGTTGAGGTGGGTAATGTGAGAGTGCTGATGTAGAGATTACGACTGCTCCATGTTGTGCTTGATGATTAAGTGTAGGATCAAGGACGAGATCTCCTTCGAGTCCTGACAGATAACGATAAAAGTTAGCTGCATTTAGGGCGTGCTGTAAGGACGTATCACTAATTTTTCCTGCAATATAAGGTGCCATAGCGGAAGGTGTCTCGGTAAACGTAACCGATTTATCTTTCTCGCTCATCCATTCATTCCACTTCTGCGTAATTTCTTGCTCATTCCGCTCAGGTAACAAGCTGTCGATAGGTGCTGCAGAAGCTTGTTGGGATGCAAGCAAAACAAAAAGTAGACCAGCTAGAGGTACCGCAAGTAACGAACGAATGTAGCGTTTGCCATTAATCATGTTTCAATCTCCTTTTAATTATAAATTTTAATATTATGTATCCAATGGTTATTATCGACAGTAGAGGTATCTTTCGTTAGCTTTTCTCTCCTTGAATTTAGCGATTTTCAGTTAGAGCCCGTATAATATGGTTTTGTAATTGCTTACATTCAAAAAATGGATTAATATAGAAGTGACTTTGTTTCTCGAAGGGAGTGAGCGTCATGAAACGACGGGCTAAGACGAATCCAATGACTACAACCATTAAGGTGATTATAAATTGAATAGATACAGCAGACATCGGGGGTTAGGTGGCGGCAGTAGGCTGCCCAGGATTCCATCGGATGCTGCTGACCATAGGGATATAACTGCATTTTTTTCCTGGTGATCACGAGGTTTATTTGTTTATGCCTATCCTCTCGTACACCACGAATTTTAAAAGCCGCAGGCATAGCCTGCGGTTTTTTGCGCGCCAAAATAGCCATTTAACCCGGCATCGGGTCAATGGAACGAGACATTGCAGTCAATAGCTGCTGGTCATCATTCCTTTTATCAGGCTAGCCTGAGCAGTATTAATGACATTAAATAATGAGGAGTTAGATGCCCATGTTAAAACTAAACTATTTATTTCACAACCACGATCTGGCCGAGATGATATTGAAGCAATGGGACTATGATGTAGAGTCACTGGATATGTTCCAACATTACCGGATATCGTCGAATGCGGTATACCCATTCCGGTTTCAAGAGGAGGTTCGGTTACTTCGTTTTGCACCCGTGGACGAAAAGGATAAATCGAATATAGAAGCCGAATTAGCATTCTTGCACGAGCTGCACCGACATCAATATGGAGCTCTGGAGGCTGTTCCGGCACATACCGGGGAGGAGCTTGTTCAGGTTCATACACCGTGGGGGGCCTATTATGCATCGGTGTTCAAGCGGGTTCCAGGCATATCACTGGCTCGTGTTGATCTAGATGAGACGATTGTTCATGGTTACGGTCAGGCATTAGGCAAGCTGCACAACGTATCCCGTCAGTACGTGCCAGAACATACGAGTCGCTGGACTTATACAGAAGTGCTGAATTGGATGCAAGGTGTGTTAGCAGGTTTTCCTGATGAGACAGAGGCTCTGAACGAGGTCGATGCTGTACGGACGGTATTAGCCTCATGGCCTGTTACGAAGCAGAACTTTGGTCTCATTCATTATGATTTTGAACTGGATAATGTATTTTATGATCAGGAGGATCATGCCTTCTATGCCATTGATTTCGATGATGCTATGGTTCACTGGTATGCGATGGATGTGCAGCAATCATTGGATAGTTTACAGGAGGAGATTGAGCCAGAGCACGGGGAGCAGATGAAACAATCCTTTATGCAAGGCTACTGGTCTGTAGCCGATGAAACGGTTGATATGGAGATGATGTTTCCGGCATGTCGCCGCTTCGCCAACCTGTACGGCTACGTACGCATACTTCGATCTGCCGCGCAACAATGGGCGCATGAGCCAGAGTGGATGTGTGGATTGCGGGAGAGGTTGGAGAAGGCAATGGTAGAAAAAGCGAAGCTATTCGGTCAACCGCTGTCTTAGAGTTGTAGGAGCTGCAATGCGAGTATGACATAAACCTTATCAGAGTTCATATCGTACCAATAGCACCAGATAGTACCCACACGCAGCACTCATAAGCAATATGCCAAAGGGACTTTTCACTATCATAAAGAGCGCAGGTGAACCCACGTCATGGGTAAACCTAGCGCTCTTTCATATTATGTATCGCCAAACTATGATTCCGAAGCATGAATAGATAGATCGAAATCGGGTTTGCACATGTAGCTAAGGGGGTAGAGATCATCCCTGGCAGAGATTAAGGCACGGAAATGAAGCATACCGAAGCGCTGACCTGTGGTTGACGTAGTAGAGTAAGGAACAATCTCTCCAACTACAAATACGTCTTCTTCATTCGTACATCGAAAAATGACATTGCTCGGATTGCGCACTTCTTCATCGTATCCATATGTCATTACATGATATGTTCGACCGCGCCAATTCGTTCAGGATCAACCACATGGGTGATCTGGCTGCTGGAACAGTCTACGTCCAGTGTCTCGGGTTGAAGTGCAATCATGCCAATCGTAAATCCAGTACCAGCTTCGCAAGTTATCCGCATAGTCAGCTCCTTATTCCGTAATTAGTGATTAGACGAATGTCAGCAGGAAAGGTTGCTCATTTCCATTCGATAGATTCTTTTGATAGAGTAGTTATAGGTCATCCTGAAGGAAGACACGACCGCGCGAATTGGAGAGGGGAATTGTAATGAATGTAAAGTATGACGTTATGGAGCAGCAGGCTCTTCATTTTGTTGGAATCAAACGAACCTTCTCTTGCGTAGA
This sequence comes from Paenibacillus tundrae, assembly GCF_030812775.1. GTDB lineage: Bacteria > Bacillota > Bacilli > Paenibacillales > Paenibacillaceae > Paenibacillus > Paenibacillus tundrae_A. Next base: position 38,694 of record NZ_JAUSTI010000014.1, on the reverse strand, counting down.
CGGTGAGAATCTTAGAGGCATTCCCCTAATGTGGCAAGAAGCGCTGGCTGAGGGAATTGAGGATCGACTGAGCGAGCTGAATAACGGGGTAATCCCTGGTTTGGTGGGGATCTGTGTAGATCAGAGGCAGTTGCATGACGGGCAAATGGAGTACTGGATTGCTACCTCTCATTCGGATGAAATCCCAGCAGGCATGTATGGAATAGAGCTTCCCGCGGTGAAATGGGTTGTATTCGAAGGAGAAGAACTTGCACCAGAAGCGATACAGCGCTTGTGGGAATATATTATGTCTGAATGGTTTCCTACAGGCTCTTATGAGCATGCAGGCATTCCAGAGCTTGAAGTATACCGTGGTGAAGGTGCTCCGCCTCAAGTGTGGATCCCAGTAAAGTCGTAAAAGGTAAAATTTCTAGAAGGTTCAATCATTAGGAGGCGTATCATGTTATCAACTCGGGTGATGGAGTATTGTGAGGATCAAGGCTGGTGGCATGAAGATGTACCGGTAGATTATGAAGAAGCGTTACGGAAACTGGGTATTGCTCTGGAATCCGAATTTGCGCAATTTTATTTGCATGTTGAGGATGGCCCTACATTCTATAGTAGAAATCAGGAGCTATATCAGATTTGTTGGTTTATGGTGAATACCGTTTATATGGAAGACATTACTGTGGCACAGCTCACGTTAGGACTGCCGGATGCTTATATCCCGCTGGATAGCTTTGAGGGTGAAGGTGGGTTCTTTTATAATCGAGTGACGGGTGAAGTCATTTTGGTTGAGCTAGGCGAATCGATTGAGCTTTTCCTTCGGGGGGAGAGTACACCGCAATGGTCGAATTTCAACGTATTTCTAGAATGGTATTTCAAGCTCGATGAGGAACCCACGCAATGAAGAAACGGTTATATTGAAGTGAAATTGAAGTGAATCTCAGCGGAGAGCAAGTTACGACCTACCCTGGTGACATACCCAAATGTTATATCCAGAAATCATGCCAAAAAGACGAGCCGCGGCTCGCCTTATTTGTTTCACCCTATTGTACAACGGTCTAGCTTAGTGCTATGTAGTGTGCAGCGGGTAAGTAGTGTATTGCTCTAATCAGAGATGTTGCGCGTATAGTATTCGATAATGTCTTTGCGACGGATGATGCCGAGAAACACACGATCTACATCAACAACAGGTACGAAATTTTGATCGGCTGCCAATGTCAGCATATCCTCCATCTCGGCCTCAATGTATACGCATTCATTGTACACACGGTTGTTAATCTCATGTACCTCAACCTGATCCATATTATCAAAAGTCAATCCAGGCGTACTTCGCATTTTCCATAACAAGTCACCTTCGGACAGGGTAGCAACATATTTTCCATCCTCATCAATTACGGGTATGGCAGTATAATGCTGCGCTTCAAGCTGCTCGATCGCATCCTTCATGGAAGCGGAAGACTTGATATAGGCCACTTCGGCTTTGGGGAGTAAAAAATAGCTGATTTCCATCATCGGGCTCCTTTGCAGTAATTTCACTCTCCTTATTTAAACATATTATGTGAGTATTCGGCTATTTTTTATGATAAAATCGTCAGATTTGTGCCATTGTTTAAATGAGCTTGGAAATCTATAGTATATTGTAGAGGTGATATGACCATGAAAAAGAAACATAAAATTTTGTACGGACTACTTCCGATCTTGTTTGCGGGTGGAGTCGGAATGTACTTATATATGCAGAACAGCAAAGCTGAAGAAGCGAAGCCAGAGGCCACTGTAACACAGTACATAGACCATTTGCAGAAGAAGGAATTCGATCAGCTATATACGATGATGACGCCTGCTTCACTGGATGAGTCTGGACTGAGTCGAGAACAGTTCGTGGAAAAGTATAACGCTATCTACTCCGGCATGGAGGTATCTGAGGTCAAGGCAGAAGTGAAGCCGCAGGCCACCGAAACGACAGCGGATTCCAATGAATCAGAATCCGGAACAAGTGAAGGAGCCGGTGAAAATGCAAGCGCCGAGGAAACCAACCCTGACATCTACGAGGTGGACTATAATCTGCAGTTGACAACCTTGCTTGGCGACGTGAACGAGACCCAGTCCTTGAAGCTTGTCAGACAAGAGCTTGAGGATGGCACCAAAGTCTGGCGGATTGATTGGCAGCCGTCGATGATTCTCAAAGATATGGTTAAAGGCAGTAAGGTGAGAGTCCGGACACTATTTCCGGAACGTGGCAACATCGTAGATCATGAAGGGATGCCTCTTGCGACAAAAGGGTCGGTCAATGAATGGGGCATTGTGCCAGGAGAACTGGGCGACAACCCAGATGCAATAATTGCCCAGATTGCTCAGCATTACAAGGTATCTGAAGATGCCATTAATACAGCATTAGCTCAGAAGTGGGTTAAGCCAGAATATTTTGTGCCAATTGCTACGACCGATGAATCCATGGTGCCTGACGGGCTGAATGGCGTGAAGCTGCAATCCAAGACGATTCGATACTACCCGCTGGGTGAGGCGGCTGCTCATCTGGTTGGTTATGTGCGTAAAGTGACGAAAGAGGATCTGGAGAAAGATACCGAAGGTTATTACCGAGCTGAGGACTGGATTGGTAAAGCCGGTCTGGAGCAATCCATGGAGAAACAACTTCGCGGCGAGCGAGGTGGCTTGATTGAGATTACAGATGAACTAGGGAATGTCCGCTCTGAGCTAATTCGCCATGATGCAGTTGATGGACAAGATGTGCAGCTGACCATTGATGCGCAAACACAGCAAAAATTGTACCAGACCCTTTCCAGCGGTGGAGATGCCGGAGCGATGGTGCTGATGAATCCGACAGATGGTCATCTACTTGCGATGGTTAGTGCACCAGCCTATGATCCGAATAAAATGGTGACAGGTCTTACACAGGCAGAATGGGATGCGTATTCCGCAGATGAAGGGTTACCTTTTATCAATCGATTCACGAATCGTTATGCACCAGGGTCAACCTTCAAAGCAATCACAGCAGCAGCAGGACTCATGGAGAACGTAACTACTGCGGATAAAGAACATGATATCCCTGGTTTACAATGGCGTAAGGATGAGAGTTGGGGCGGTTATTATGTGAAACGTGTGAAGAGTGTATCACCTGTAAATATGGTCGATGCTTTGGTCTATTCAGATAATATCTATTTTGCCCAAGAAGCCATTGAGATGGGAAGTGCCAAATTTATCGAAGGTATTCAAAAGTTTGGATTCGGTGATAACTTCGGATTGGACGAATTGTACTTGAAGCCAAGCCAGTATGCAAATGAGGCGCATCTAGATCTTGCATCAGAGGTGCTTCTCGCAGATACGTCCTACGGTCAAGGAGAGATGTTAATGTCTCCGATCCATCTGGCGACTTCGTTTACGCCTTTTATTAATGAAGGGAAAATGGTGCAGCCGGTACTGATTGTAGGCAAAGAAACGTCTGAACCCGAGGTGATCATCACACCTGATGTGGCAGCTACGGTGAAGGACGCACTCGGTCAAGTCGTCACCCGTTCCGGTGGAACAGCTCATTCCCTTAATTCGCTTCCAGGTGCGTTAGCTGCCAAGACGGGAACCGCTGAACTGAAAGCGAAGAAGGGAGAGAAAGGACAGGAGAACGGATTTGTTGTGGTGTTTGATACCGACTCCCCTTCTTTCCTCATCTCTGCAGTTATCGAACAAGTGAATGGCCGGGGCGGGAGTCATTATGTCGTAGATAAGTTAGAGCCGTTTCTGGAGAAATTGAACGTACCTGCATCATGATCATACTTAACAGCCCACCAGACCTGAATTGCATTGCCAAAGGTCTGGTGGGCTGTTTTTTGTTGTTTTTCAGTTAGATGAATCAATTTCATAACTCATTAAACCGAGTTTTATGTAACTAGATATAAACAAATTAAACCGTTTTTGATCTATATCTAGTCTTGATTTAAGCAGTAAAGGTATTATGAAATTGATTCGAATTATAGTGCTTTATTTGCGAGCTGTTATCAGGAAACGTGCAGCGTTCGTCCGAATTCCCAGATCACACTCATATTGATGAATAAAACGTTGGAGTGTCTGCACATCTGTAACTTGTTCTCCGAAGCCGGGAATAATCGGCGCATGAGTCAGCAGGAAGAGCAGATCTTCTGGACGAGCATAATACTCGGTCGCATTATATTCCTTGAGTTGAATATCACGGAATCCAGCTTCATGCAGCTCGTTCACGTATCTCTCCGCTAATGGGCTTGTTGGCAAGTCTTCGGTTGCCTCCAAGCCGAAGGCTTCTTTGATGTTATATTTATCATTTTCCCGAACCTGCTGGGTCAGAAACATGCCTCCATCAGCAAGTACACGATATGCTTCCGATGCGCAGAAGGGAGCATGTCTGCAAGAAATCATATTGAAAAATTGATCGGGGAATTGAAGCTGCTCAGCATTCATCTGCACAAATCGGACGTTGAAGCGCCCTGACGCGAGAAGATTACGCTGTGCAGTCTGTATCATGCCGTGGGAAAGGTCAATCCCTACAAGTAATGATGCAGCCTCGGCATGAGAGAGCAATGCTTCTCCGCCACCTGTGCCAATGTCGAGTAAGAGGTCAGAGGGACGGATATGGCGTATAACTTCAGTATACAGATCCCATAGGACGCCTTCGGATACAACCTGCAGGGAACTGAAATCCCAACCGTTGATGGCCCCGATCTGTTCATAAAAAGCTTCATAATGTATGGTTTGTTTCATTCGTTATTCCTCCAAATTTGTGTAGATACAATGAGTAGTTGTTATTCAAGTTCGATACAGTAATCTCTACCGAGCTAGGTCAAGAAGACAGACGTATCCTTACATAGCTGGTACGCGTTTTGACCCAGCCCGATAACTAATTACTTCGAACAAATTGGAATAGCATCCTTCTCACCTCACCATTTGGAATATAACTAGTATAATTCATTTGACAGCCTATATGCGACATGTTAATTTGGGTTGGGAATCTAATCCAATAGATCGAGGTGATCGATGGTGGCTGTAAGTGCTAAGCAGATTTTTGTTAACCTCCCCATCAAAGATTTGAATAAATCGGTGGAGTTTTTCACCAAGATTGGGTTTGAGTTTAATGCTAATTTTACGGATGAGTCAGCTACCTGTATGATCATTGGGGACAACATTTATGCTATGCTGCTGGTGGAAGAGCGTTTCCTATCGTTCATTCCTAAGAAAATCTCTAATGCTGCCGAGACGGCCGAAGTCATCGTTGCTCTATCCGTAGATAGCCGTGAACAGGTCGATCAGATTGTACAAGCTGCTCTGGATGCAGGCGGCAAGCACTACAATGATCCGCAGGATCATGGATTTATGTATGGCTGGAGCTTTCAAGATCTGGACGATCACCTGTGGGAAGTATCCTATATGGATCTGAGTGCATTCCCGACAGAGGAATAAATTAAGCAAGTTAACATTCAATTGTATATATGAAAATTGAGATAGCCTTCCTATTAAAATAGGAAGGTTATTTTTTTGGGAATCCACTATAAATACAGCATTCACACAGCCCCTTGAATATGGACATGAATAACATAGAACATGCATGACCCACAACGATGTTCAGGGGAGATGGATATGAACCGTTCCAACGTGAAAAGTTACCGGTATCGTGTCGGGAAGAATCAGTATATTGTTATTCAGATTCACCAAACCGCCAAAGGTTATGCGGAGTCGGGGAATGTGCTCGCGAGTAATGCTGTTAACGTTCAGATTATAAAGGAGAAGAAGAAGGGACGCCGATCCTCGCGTAAACGTTAGTCTCCTGACGTAATTAATGAATCAATAATCGTGAAATGTCCATGAAGTTCTATTTCTGCAGAGAAGAATAATAGGAAAGGGGAGGCGGATCGGTATGGCTAAGAAGCCAAAACATGCTAAACACGTCAATCGGGTAGAGGTAGACAAAAGTCGTCTGAAGTTTAATGCGAGACAATCGGCGAAGGCTTCGGTGGGGCAAGGCGGAAATGCATTTGCCATCAATGCCAATGAACTCGGGAATATTCGGGTACGTGCAGGACAACAATAAATGGTATGAAGTAAGTAAATAACAGTAGCTAAGAAGGTGCCGTCCGGCACCTTCTTTGTTGTACATCTCACTGTCGTTAGTGCTGGGAAAAAGGAAGGATTGCGAAGAGGCCAACTTGGTATGTAATTTTTGTCATGAAAACAAGCTGGCTAGATATTGCTTATTCAACATTCATCCGTTAAAATATAGAACGAATGTTCAGTATGCAAGCAGTATGTAAGAAATGGAGTGAAAGAATGAACAAAAAGCAACTTCAAACAGAGCAGACGAAGAAGAAACTAGCGGATGCCTCTAGAGCTCTTTTTGTACAAAAAGGCTATAAGGCAACATCCATTGAAGATATCGTGGCGGCAACAGGGAGCAGCAAGGGCAATATTTATTACCATTTCAAAAGTAAAGAGGGTCTCTTTCTATACTTGATTGATGAATGGGATCGGGAATGGGAAGAGAATTGGACAGCCAAAGAACATCTCTATCGCACCTCTACCGAGAAAATTTACGGTTTAGCTGAACAGCTTGTCCTGGATGAGATGAATCACCCACTGACCAAGGCAGCCGATGAATTTTTCACCAAGGAGAAGAAAGAGAACGATATCGAAGAACGCATCTCATCGATGTTTGAGCGGCATATTCAATTTAACCGGCAACTGGTACAAGAGGGGATCGATAACGGAGAGTTCAAGACAGACAATGTAGATCACCTCGCGCTTATATTAGAAAGTACCATAATCGGATTGAGCCACATGTCGCGCAGCATGGAGCCAGAACAGGCTCTTGCCTTATATCGTCACGCGGCAAGTGTATTCTTGCACGGCATTGCAAAAGATAAGGATTGAACTCAGGTTGCCACTTGAGCGGAGTATATGAGAAGGCAACATTTTGACAACTACGGAGGATGCAATCATGGCTTTACTAACGCGCAATAGGGGCGCATTACTACTATTAATGGTTAATATTTTTCTCGTCTTTACAGGTATAGGTCTTGTTGTGCCCATTATGCCTGCGTACATGGAGCTACTGCATATCACCGGATTCACGGTGGGGCTGCTGGTAGCGGCATTTTCCTTCACACAGTTTCTATTCTCCCCGGTTGCGGGTCGTTGGTCCGATGCTTTGGGGCGTAAAAGGATTATCGTCGTCGGCATGTTAATTTTTGCTGTATCCGAATTTATGTTTGGTGCGGTTAATGCACCTGTGCTGCTCTTCGCTGCACGTATGCTTGGTGGAATTGGCGCGGCGTTGATCTTTCCGGCAGTTATGGCCTATACCGCAGATATTACGACAGAGGAAGAACGCGGCCGAGGAATGGGATTAATCAATGCTGCAATCTCCACCGGGTTCATCATTGGACCAGGTATCGGTGGTTATCTGGCTGAGTTCGGTATTCGGATTCCGTTCTATGCTGCAGGTGTTGCCGGTTTGTTAGCTGCAATCATCACACTGGCTATTTTGCCAGAGTCGACACGTAGTCCGGCAACAAATAAACCTGATGTGGGAGCAGCCCAAGCGAAGGTTAAAACGCAGAGTTTGGCATCCCAATTGCTACGATCGTATCAAGCGCCTTACTTTTTCAGCTTGATTATCGTATTCGTGATGGCATTTGGACTTGCAAACTATGAGACGGTATTTTCGCTGTTTGTATATCAAAAATTTGGATTTACAACACAAGATATTGCGTTCATCATTACATTTGGCTCCATTGCAGGGGCTGTCGTGCAGGTTGCTCTCATTGGCTGGTTACTGAACCGGTTTGGGGAGAAAAAGGTCATTTCGGTATGTCTCTTCTTTGTAGCGTTGTTTGTCATGCTGACCTTATTCGTGCATACGTATTGGTTGATTCTGGTCGTTACCTTTATTGTGTTCCTCGGAATGGATATCTTACGCCCGGCAATCAGTACACAAATGTCGAAATTAGCGGAGGAGCAGCAAGGCTTTGTGGCGGGATTGAATTCAGCGTACACAAGTCTAGGCAATATTGCAGGGCCAATTGTTGCTGGGGCATTATTTGATGTGAATATTAACTATCCGTACGTTTCTGCTTCCATTGTACTGGGGATTTGTTTCCTATTATCGATGTGGGTGCTTCGAGGAGGCAAACAGGCTGGACAATTGAAAGCCGAAATGTAACGATTAACGATATTTGAAGTGATATTTTGGTATAATAATATATGCTGGAAGTGAGTAATTGGGCTGGGTCACGATGAACGTTATCTAGGATGGTCATTTTTAAGCATATACAGGATTATTGGAGTGATACGATGAGTAAATCTAAAGGTGGCGGAACAGGCCGCGGTACAGGCAAAAAAGGCTGGAATCGCTGGCAAGCGAGTGCCAATCGTGCCAAAAGTGCACCGAAACCCTATAAGAGTAAGGGTACGAAGAAAAAGGATGATAACGAAACCTCAGATGACAAGTCCCAGTAAATGGGGAATGGCGAAGCGAGAGGTGCTCATGATGAAGAGATCTGACCTTAAGACAAGGGCAGGTCTCTTTTTTACTTATATCCCCCTTTATTATTCCATCCAAATTGCCGATATAAATGGTAAAATAAACCTCTTATTTACAGAGTGTATTATTCTCATTATTTTATCAAAGGAGTCTTTACCATTGGCTAAGCATGTTACCAAAGGCATTGTATGTACTACTATACTGAGTTTGTCCGCGATGGCTACACTTACTGGATGCGGTATACCTTCTACACCGTTCGATGTATCTGAGCCCACGATCAACTCTGAGTCCATCGTTTCTTCGAGGGATGCTGTGGAAAAGCTCGTAACGTTCTATCCTCAGCAGAAAGAACTATCAGTCAGCCTCCCCTCCGAATGGGAAGTTGTCACGGAAGAAATCAGCCCGTCCCTTTTAAAATTAGCTACAAAGGATCAAACGAAATCACTTCGAATTGACCGAGTGAACCGTGAAGACTATATTCCAAAGATGTCATTGACGGATTATATGGTTCGGCATCAGGAAAACATAAATGCAGCACAAGAGTCGGTAGATACAAGTTATGAGGTGATTAGAACAAGTCAGTTGATAATTGACCAACAAGAAGCTTATGTAAAAGAAGGGCGCACGAAATATGGCAAACATCAATACGGACACATTACCGCATTTCTAGAGACAGACCAGCATTTCTATATCATTACATACACGAAGATGTACCAATTTACGGCAGCAGATCAGGAGTTTTTTGAACAACAAGTGGCTAAGCATTTTAATATTTTGAATGACCAGCCAACGGACTATAGCACATCTTCGGCAGAATTGGTTGCCCATCAAGGTAAATACGCACAGTTCCAGATTAGCACACCTTCCAACTGGCAGGTTCATGAATTTGATCTGTCGGAATCAGTGCTGGATGTATCTTTGGCTGAGAATAATGAGCAGTTGTCGGTTTACCTTGCATCCAAGGATGAGTTCGATTCAGTCCTAACATTGGAGGAATACGGACGATACGTCGCCGAAGTCTACGCGGATGGTAAGGATACTCCCATACCAGAGATGATCCCTGTTGAGATTAACGGTCTAAAAGGCATACAGCTGGAAGGACATTACGTGGATAATCAACGCCAAATCGTTGAGTTATGCACTATTCTGGAGTCCCGGGATCACTTTGTGGAAATCGTGTTCTACACCACAGAGAGCCGATTTGACCGGGTGAAGAGCGATTATCAAATCTATACGCGTACATATGTAGAGCCTGCAAGGTAATAGAATTTCTCCGAATGGGCAACCGCTTGTATCGCTGCTGTAATCATCGTACTTGATAAATCCTGATATAAAACAAAATAACCTTCTTACAGAGCCTGAAGTCAGGTCATCAGCAAGAAGGTTATTTTAAGGTTCGTGTACGAAACTGATAAACGCTATAAAGTTTAAAGAGGGAGTACTTCACTTTGATTTTAAAGCAAATATGCAAGTGAAACTTCTCTGTTTACACTTACTCTATTTACTGTTCCTCGTGGTAGCTCTCCGTATATTCCATGTACGCTTCCTTCGTTTGGTCATATCGATCGCTCGTAGTAGCGAAACTAATGACCGCAAAGTGATCTGGATATTCAAGAATCGTAAATAAGTAGCCGAGCTTTGCTTTGTCCACAGTAGCATGAAGTTCAAGCTGTATACCTGGTCTGCCATCAATCTCTATAGCCAACCGATCTGACTCCGTGACATCCCTAAGAAATTCCATCTCGTATTCCATATAAGCATCAAAATACTCATCCAGTGTTGTTCCAGGGTCGAACTCAGACTTCAGATGTTTCAAATGCATCATAAAATCACCGTTTAGAGAAGTTGCATCTAGATCGTTATCAACCTCCCTTTTCATTTCACTAAACCAATCTGAAGGGATACGCATTGAGGTCTTCCCATCCTCTGATTTAATAACTTTGGTAGAACCAGAAGTCGGTTCGGTTTCAACAACAGCAGGCTGATCGTTCAGAATTCGCATAGATTGGGCAAGCTGTTTGAAGAATTCCCGATCGTTATCGTTCAATTCACGCTGGCGGATGAAGTAAAGATGGTAGTAGTGATTTTCCTTCTCTAGTGAAGCACTGAGAAAATTCCCTGTCATTACAGGCAATGCCATTGTTCCTTCGGTAAGGTAGGCTTCTGCTGAATCAATGGTCATACTTCCTGTTCGTTTCGATTCATATGTACCACCATCAGCGGAGGAGAACTCATCATCCCAGTTTTCCACAATTTCCTCAAGAGATGATTCTGTTCGATCTTCTCGGTTATCTCGTTGAATCATAAGGATGCCCTCGCCGTTTTTTTCCATGGCAGACAATAAAATAGGTGATCCTGGTTGCGGAAAAGTATTCCAATCAAGTGGGACAGTGATTTCGACTTCATTCTGTGCTGAAGATAGAACATGATTCTGTTCTTCGGTCTTTGTTGCTGTGTCCGTAGCTACAGGTGCTGGGCTGGAGGTGCTGGCTTGGGTGGCGCAACCAGTAAGCGTAAGGGTCAGGGCAGCGGCGATCGTTATCGTTCGTGGAAGTGAACGTGTTGTTTTCATGAATTGGTGAATCATGTATCTAATCTCTCCTTAGAGCATGATGATATGTAGTAATATACAGGCTCGGTAGTCTTGTATGTGGATTAAAATATAATAATAATAGTAAGAGGGTTATTTTACCATTTATAAAATCATTTGAATATATAACTTTCGACTTATAGTTCCAAAAGTGGGTATAAGGGTCTTTCATCCGATGAATGTTTAGCTCTGTTACGTGAATACGCACAATATTCAATTTATACATAAAATACTGGCCTTCGACGCTACGAAGCTGTGATACAATAGGTGAGGTCTATAGAGAAACGGAAACACGCATAAGCACGAGGAGGAACAGGAACACGATGAAATCAGCCCCGTTTATTGCTGTGGAGGGTCCAATTGGTGCTGGGAAAACAACGCTCGCAACGATGCTTTCTCAGGAGTTGAATCTTCCGCTAGTGAAGGAGATCGTAGAAGAGAATCCATTTCTGGCTTCCTTCTATCAGGATATAGATGAGTGGAGCTTCCAGCTTGAGATGTTTTTTCTATGTAATCGATTTAAGCAATTGGAAGATACCGGCGCTCACTATGTGCAGCAGCATACACCCGTCATTTCGGATTATCATATCTACAAAAATATGATTTTTGCCGAACGCACCTTGAAAGGCACGAAGCGGGACAAGTACCGTCAAATTTATCATCTGTTAACCGATGACCTGCCGAAACCTAACTTGGTGCTGTACATTGAAGCAGAGCTTGATACCTTGATGTATCGGATCAACAAGCGAGGCAGATCCTTCGAGCAGGACATGGATCCTGCGTATATGGAACAGCTTATTGCTGATTACAAAACAGGCATGGCCTATTTAGCAGACAGCCCTAATCCTCCGATTATTATTAAAGTGGATGCAGAAGCACTCGATTTTGTAGAGCATCCAGAACATTTTAAGCAGATCGTTAACCAGGTAAAGGAGTATATCACATGAATAACTATGGCATTCCGACCAATGCATTAATTACCGTCGCAGGTACCGTTGGTGTGGGTAAATCCACACTGACAGCAGCGCTTGCGGAGCGTTTGAATTTCAAAACCTCTCTGGAACAGGTAGATCATAATCCGTATCTAGAGAAGTTTTATCATGATTTTGAACGGTGGAGCTTCCATCTGCAGATCTACTTCTTGGCAGAACGTTTTAAGGAGCAGAAGAAAATTTTTGAAATGGGTGGAGGATTCGTACAGGATCGTTCGATCTATGAAGATACGGGGATCTTTGCACAGATGCATGCGGATCAAGGTACAATGTCTGCAACGGATTTTGAAACCTACAGCAGCTTGTTCGAAGCTATGGTTATGACGCCATATTTCCCGCATCCGGATGTACTGATCTACCTGGAAGGCAGCTTGCCATCCATTCTGAACCGGATTACCGAACGTGGACGTGAGATGGAGATTCAGACAGACCGCTCGTATTGGGAGCATATGCATGAGCGCTACTCCGTATGGATCGATCAATTCACAGCTTGTCCGGTACTGCGCTTGAACATTGATGAATATGATGTGCATGATTCGGCATCGGTTGATGCAATTCTGGCACAGATTGCGGCTGTGATTACACCAGCGAAGGAAGCACAGCGTTAAGATAAATAGAATGGAAATGGACTCTCCTTATGTCATGTTGAATAGTGGGGAGTTTTTTTTGTGTTTGTTTACGTTTGTTTGGCTGAGATTTGACGGTATTCTACAGGGAATTGTCCAATTTTACGCGGGTCATGAAAGGCGCACCACTGAGCCAGCTTGGATATCGCTTACAACTTCATCATCGTAGAAAATGGTTGAATTAACAAATGAAATGTGGTTTTATTAGTTAGGTGAATTTTGGGAAATAAGCCTAAGCATGACTCAGGAGGGAAAGACATCGTGGAAGAAAAGCAAGGAATCAAGATTGGGATGCCGATTATCGGCGGGTTAATTGCGGCAATTGTGGGTGGTGCCATATGGGCTGCAGTCGCAGCAATGACTGAATATGAGGTAGGTTTAATTGCAATTCTCATTGGTGCACTGACAGGTTATGCTGTCGTGTTGTTGTCCAACAAACGCATTGCAACAGTACATAAAGTGATTGCGGTCATTTTTGCGCTTGTCGGCATTGTACTAGGGAAATACTTGACGGTGGTTTATTTTGCATCCGAGATGTTTGATGAGAGTTTTATGCAATTGGTATTTGACGGCGAGATCGTTAATGCGTTTATCGAAACGTTCTCGGACTATTTCGGTGAACCGATGGATCTGTTGTTTATTGGTCTTGCGATCGTATCCGCATGGCAGATTCCTGGCCGAATGGCAAAAACCAGTATGGCAACCGAAGCCTCATCCACAGACCACGCTCCGAGAGCATAATCAGTTGAGGTAGGGAAGTAACCTATATTCTTCATTCCAAAAAATCTCAGAGTGAATGTGCCGAGAGGCTCCTTCACATTGCGGCTGAGAAATAAGCATGAAGGGACGTAACGCCAGAAGGCGTGCGTCCCTTTTTTGGTGATGATATTTTACCCTGTGAATAGGGTTTGGATCTAGCGTGTGTGAATCATAGAGGGAACCCGAGTCTAGGGCGTGTCTGAAAATGCTCTGCGGCGGGCTGTATCTAGTCTGCTTGCTGCTGATCCGCAAAGATCGCCATGGCTTCTTTCATAAACGCAGCTAATCCTTCGCCAAATTGGTCAATGTTACGAGTGAAGCGTTCATCATCCACATACATCTGACCTAATCCTCGAAAAGCCTCAGGTGAATAATGCCCCATCTGGTTCAGATAGGTGTACCACTCCGCAATGACCATCTGGGATTCATCCGATCCGGGTGAAGTGTCACGAAGCGTTGCCAAATGAGTAAAGATGCTATTCATCTGATCTGACATTGCCTTTTGTTCGTTGGGTGATGAGCGTTGTAACTTTTCATTCGCCTGGTCTACCGCTTTATTCCCCCAGCGCTGACGCGCTTCCTGTTCGTATGGGTTCTCCTTGAAGTTAAAACCTTCAAATTGTTCCTTCGTCGTCATATCGATGTCTCCTCTCATATGCAGAACACTTTTATCAATGGTGGCAATCATACGGTCTAATCGTTCTCTTTTCTCCATAAGGATCTGGCGGTGCATCTGAAGTGCTTCCTCCCGATTGAAGGAAGGGCTATTTATAATGTCTTTGATATCTTTCAGTGAGAAGTCGAGTTCTTTGAAAAATAAAATCTGTTGCAGCATGTCTAGATTGGCATCTGAATATAGTCGATACCCTGCTGAAGTGACTTCATCCGGTGTTAACAAACCAATCTCATCATAGTGATGCAGTGTGCGCACACTGATCGAGGCGAGCTTAGCGACTTCTTTTACCTTCATGGCCATGATTCCAACCTCCTTACATCACCGATTGTACAGTGTCACGTTACGTGAGAGTCAACCCTGTCATATTTGAATGTAGCACCTAAACTAAATTTTAAGGAGAAGCACAGTAGGAAGGAGAAACCGAAGTGAATGATAGGAAACCGAGAGGGAGCAAACAAGAAGAGAGCAAGAAGAAAACAAGAAGCATACAGGATATCAATTCGACAGCTGCATCATATTTTGTATATAGATTGTGAATCGTTACGCCATACTAATCAATGATTACGAACTATGACCAAAAGTTACTCGTAGACAAACCCAAACCATTCACAGACGGTTTATGAACATGAATGAGGTTACTTCAACATTATAGGTATAGACAATCTTGCTGATATTGATGCAAATGAAGTCTTTGAATTCAAGCGTGAATTCAATGCGGAGTTTTCTGGGGTATATCTAGAGCTGTGTCGGAGGTTAATGTGTGTAAAAGTTACGTAGTTCATAATGTGTAATGCTTAATCCATGATTCATAATGCAATAAAGCTAAAGGATGTAGATGCGAGGCATGGGCTCAGCGCATAAACCCTATGCAATAAAGCTAAATGATGTAGACGCGACGGACAGGCTCAGCGCATAACCCCTGCGCCCCGGCGGGGTTGCCGCGGTGCAGGGATGCATGGCTACGCCAGCATCCCAAGCACCGCCGCAGCGAACCGCGCAGCCGCTGCGCGCACGTCGGCCGCGCCCGCAATGGCGGAGATGACGGCTACGCCGTCGGCTCCAGCCGCCATCACGGCGGCCGTGGTATCGGGCGTAATGCCGCCGATACCCACCACCGGAACTGCGATGCCTGCGGCGCGCAGTTCCGCAACCCCTGCGGGGCCCAGCACAGCATGGGCATCCGCTTTGGAGCGCGTCGGGTACATTGGCCCGACGCCAAGATAGTCGGCACCCGCCTGCATCGCACGGCGGGCTTCCTCCACGGAGTGGGCGGATACGCCAAGCATCCGCCCAGCTCCAATACGGGCGCGTACAAGTGCCGCGTCCGCATCGTCTTGGCCGACATGTACACCGTCGGCCTCCACAGCTACAGCCAGCTCCACATCATCGTTCACGATGAACGGTATTCCGTGCTGGCTGCACACCTCGCGAAGCCGCCATGCCAGAGCTAGGCGGGCTTCGCCAACCAGGGCACCAGTTCCTTTTTCCCGGAACTGGAACAACGTAATGCCGCCAGCAATCGCCTGGCGCAACACCTCCACAGGGTCTTGCGTGGTATTCACGCTGCCCATCACCAAATACACCTGCATTGCGCGTCGCACCGCTTCTGCATTCAGCTCATGCATCACTTCTCACCTCGTTGCCTGCGCTGATACGCAAAATGATTCGTCGGTCCATGTCCAGCGCCAATACCGAGCTCATCCTCAATGGCTGCCTGAATGAATGCTCTCGCAGTCGTGACGGCAGCCAGAACGGACGAACCTTTCGCCAGTTCAGCCGTAATGGCGGCAGAATACGTACAGCCTGTTCCGTGAGTATGAGGGGTCACAATTCGAATGTTCTCCAGATAGTGGAAGGACTGCCCATCATAGAGTACATCTACAATCATGCCGCCCGTATCATGGCCGCCTTTGATCAAGGCATACGTAGAACCCATCTGCACAAGGCGCCGGGCTGCCTCTTCCCGTTCACTTAAACTTCGAATGGACATGCCTGTCAGCAGTTCAGCTTCAGGAATGTTTGGCGTGGTGATCTGTGCATGCGGGATGAGCTCCGTAATCAGTGTCTGAATAGCCTGCTGCTGAAGTAGCGGAGCGCCGCCCTTGGCTACCATAACGGGATCAATGACCAGATTAGACCATTCATAATGGCGCCATTTCTCGGCAACCAATTGAATAATTTCCGTACTGTAGAGCATGCCTGTTTTCACCGCATTTGGCTTGAAGTCGTCTCCGGTCGAATCGAGCTGTTGGGCTATGCCTTCATACGAAATCGGAAATACACCTTGAACTCCTGTTGTATTCTGTGCCGCAATGGCAGTAATGACGGTCATACCGTATACATCAAGTTCTTGAAAAGTTTTGAGATCGGCTTGAATTCCAGCACCGCCGCCATTGTCCGATCCAGCGATTGTTAGAGCCTGAGCTATACGCATGGTCTATCTTCACCTCCATGGATGTGGCGAATAAGAGCACGTTGTTGCAATACCGACGGGGATACTAGGTCAAGTTGGTTCAATAGCTCGATCTGGAAACTGCCAGGGCCCTGGCTTTCCGTACGATCTGCAGCAAACTCAGCAGCAACGCCGTAGAAGGCGAGAGCTTCTACAACGCTATCCAGACGCTCCTTGTTATCAGTCGCCACAGCTGCAAATGCGCCAATTACAGCACTGAGCAGACATCCCGCACCGGTAACTTGAGTTAAGAGGACGTGGCCGTTGCTCACGAGATAGGTCAGATGTCCATTCGTAATGACATCTTCGCGACCCGTGATCACAACGATACAGTTTAACTTTTGAGCTGCACGCTCAGCTATTCCGATTCGATCTCCTTCACCTTGTCCAGCATCTACACCTTTGCTATTCCAGTGCTCACCAATAACATTGGCGACTTCTGCCACATTGCCACGCAAGATCGTGAGACGTAGCTCACGAACGAGCATCTGAACCTGCTCGGAGCGATAGGATGTGGCACCAGCGCCAACAGGATCAAGCACGACAGGGACTTGATGGGCGTTGGCAGATATACCAGCGAGCAGGATGGACTGCACAACATCTTTATTAAGTGTGCCAATGTTGAGGACGACCGCGCCGGACATTTTCGCAACATCGGCAACCTCCTCGTGTGCATAAGCCATAAAAGGTGATGCTCCAAGTGCAAGCAAGCCATTGGCTACAAAGGGAGCTACCACAATGTTGGTGATATTGTGCACTAACGGATTTTGAGTGCGTATACGTTCCAAGTAAGACATCTGTTTTCCTCCTTGTATGTACATCTAGGCTGGGAGCCGGATCTTGACTACATTTTGACCTGATTTCAGTGCATGTTGTCTGTCTTTAAGAATGCAAAAAGCCCCGCCCATTTCCGGAGAAATGAGTGGGGCTGAAGATCAATTCGCAATTGGTTTTCATCATTCATATTCTGTATGATGAAACGCATGATGTTTATTGAAAGGCCGCTCCACTTCCCTCCGCTGGTATGATCCAGATCAGGTTCAAAGGGTCCGAAAGTTAATTCGTCTCAGCCGTTAGGCTCCCCCAGTGCATTGCTATATTCAGTTTTAGTACTTTTTGAACAGGTATTTATAGCTCCAGCATATATCACATGCAAGTCAGATGTAAAGAAGGGATGTGCCAGATTTCTGCTTAGGCTGAGCAGCAGGAATCTGATTTGAAACGTTGTTGTTCCCTACTTCCTAACCCGATATAATAGAGGTTGTTCCAAAAGAACGCTTTGATCGTTCACGAATGAAAGTGTTATCGTTATATCACGAAATGAAGGTGGGACGCTCTCCCTCCGGAGAAGAATGGGGATCCGAGTTGAAAACATTCAAGAAAGTCTACATCGAAATTACAAGCATCTGTAACTTGGCGTGCAGCTTCTGTCCGCAGACCAAGCGTGCCAAAAATTTCATTGACCCTGACGTCTTTAATAATATACTGGATCAGATTAAGCCACATACCAAACACATATATCTTCACGTCAAAGGTGAGCCGTTACTGCATCCCAAAATCGATCTGCTGCTGGATTCTGCACACGAGAAGGGGTTCAAGGTCAACATCACGACCAATGGTACGCTACTGCCCAAAACACAGCATAAGCTGCTAGGCAAGCCAGCGTTACGTCAGATGAACTTTTCCTTGCACAGCTTCGACGGACATGAAGGCTCGACAGACCGCGAAGGATATTTGAATAACGTGTTGACCTTTGTTCGTGAAGCCGTGAAACATAATGTTATTATTTCATTCCGACTATGGAACCTGACACAGGATAACTTTACGAATGCTCAGATGAACCGAAACCGGGAAACGCTTGAAGTATTGGAGCGGGAGTTTGACTTGGATTTTCGGATCGAAGAAAAGGTCGTACCAGGTAGCGGTGTCAAAATCGCTCCGAATGTATACCTCAATCAAGATCATGAATTCCAGTGGCCAAGCTTAGATGCACCAGAGGATGACGGCAAAGGCTTCTGTCACGCACTTCGTAGTCAGGCAGCCGTTTTGGTGGATGGCACGGTTGTACCGTGTTGCCTGGATGGCGAAGGTGTAATTAACTTAGGCAACGTACATGAGAAGTCATTCTCGGAGATTGTTGATGGGGAACGAGCCAATAACTTATTTTATGGATTCTCGAAGAGACAAGCCGTGGAAGAATTGTGCCGCAAGTGTGGGTATCGCCAGCGGTTTGGCGCATAGTTGGCATCGTTACACATAACAAATATTCAAGTTGAGATCACGTTATCTGGTTACAGATGGCGTGATCTTTTGCTCTTTTTGCACAATATTCATGTGTTCATCTGCCCTAAATAGAGCATATTTGAAGTTCAGAATAGCATACTGCCCGGATAAGCCGGCGTACAAAATGTGCTGATAAGGAGGCTCCAAGGCGAATGCCAAGACATATCACCTAATGATTATTCTCGTTACATTCCTGATTTGGTAGGATCAGGATACGTTCCAAGCAGAGGTGCACATCTGGGGAACCGTGAAGACAAGCGTAAGCTTATGCGCTACTAATTCATATCAATAGAGGAGGACGTTTTCGATGAAAAAGTTGTTAACGGTGTTATTGTCGGTTGGTCTGGTCGCTTCCGTATTTGGTGCAATTCCTGCTTCTGCTGCTCCCGAGATCGTGAAGACAACCATCATTGTAGAGAAGGGCAAGACGTATGATGGAAAAGGGAAAAGCGTCGCTGCTGATCCGAACACACTTGGTGATGGCAGTCAAAAGGAAAATCAAAAGCCGATCTTTCGCCTTGAGGCAGGCGCTACATTGAAGAACGTAGTCATTGAAGCGCCAGCAGCTGATGGCGTGCACTGTTATGGTAGCTGTAACATTGAGAATGTCACCTGGAAGGATGTTGGAGAGGATGCATTGACCTTGAAATCGTCAGGAACGGTAAACATTACGGGGGGAGCAGCCTACAAAGCATATGACAAAGTATTTCAGATGAATGCATCCGGAACTATTAACATCAAAAATTTCAGAGCAGATGATATTGGCAAGCTCGTTCGTCAAAATGGAGGCACATCCTATGCCGTGAACATGAATGTAGATAATTCGAACATTTCCAATGTGAAGGATTCCATTTTGCGAACCGACAGCAGCAGTACCAAAGGAAAAATTACGAACACCAGATATTCGAAGGTGCCTACTTTGTTCAAAGGGTTCTCTTCAGGTAAGACAAGCCAGTCAGGGAATACGCAGTATTGATGCAGCGTACAGATAAAAGGCATCCCGCGGGATGCCTTTTCATATCGTTTCAGCTAGATGAGATAGCATGCGTGCCCATAAGGGCTCTTACTTCTACTTTTCATCCGGTACGTTAACAAAGATACTTCCTTTGGGTGGTACAGCCGCCCCTTCAGCTACCGAGCCGGCTTTGTTGGTGACCGTATAGGAAGTTTCCTCGGCCATGAGTGAGTACTGGAATGACACGATCGTTTTACCGGCTAATGAAGGGCGTGTTCCAGCTTCAGCATATGGCTTCGTTTTGACGAAGAACAGATCACCAAGAGTCCCGGAACCGTTACCTATGTTCGCTTGCCATTTCAGTAATGCCTGACCGTTTTTGACCTCATAATAACTGATTAGGTCATTGTTCTCGTTAATGAAGAAACGATCCTTTTTGCCTTGTTCAAATATATAGGCTGTGGTGGAGTCCACATCACCACGTTCTTCACGTAGCTCCAGACGAGGTTGTCCCAGCTTCGAGAAACGTGGTAGATGAATTGCAGCCTCGCGCGCAGCCACGAGATCGTTGCCTTTATAGGCTTTAACTAGGGCATCATCCGTTTGATAGATGTAAGCTTCCTTGGCAGCCTGATTCCAACTAACTTGGGCGCCAAAGGCGTCACCAATGGCTCGAAGTGGAAGCATAGCTTTGCCATTGACCAGAATAGGAGCTGCTGCAAGTGTCGCTGTTTGCCCATTTTTCTTTATCGTTTTGGTGTTAGGCGTAAGAATGTATTTGTCGCGATCGGTCTGGATACTAATTTCTTTAGTTTTGTTGTTATAGCCGAAGGTATAGTTGCCCAAGAATTGAAGTTCGGTCAGTGCTACATAGGTTACACCTTGCCGAATGACAACGTCATAGGAAGATGGGATGTTATTAATGTACGCTGTGGGTTTGTGGTTGGTAGCTGCTTCTACGACGTGAGGTGACAGCAGTGCGGGTGCCGTACCTGCGGTGAGAATCGAAGCGGCAAGAATCATCTTCCATTTTTTTTGCTGCCAAGCCGAGTGGATATTTTTCATCATAATCAATCTCCCTTCTAAGTGTACAGACGGAATAGTTATCCCAAAAGTTTCATATCGTTGTAAATTTAATGAAGCTAGCATTGCTACAATTACCCATATAGTGTACATTAAAGGCAATGAAATAAGTGAACCGGGTGCTCAATGAAGTTGGGCTGAGAGGGCGGCCTTATGCTGCTGACCGTAATATCTGATCTGGGTAATGCCAGCGTAGAGAACATAGAATCACAGTGAACAAGACGTTGAAAATAGCGTAATGAGTATCATTTCGAAGCCTAGTTATTTTGCAATCATCTATGGATGTACAATTTTGATCCTGTGTAAGAGGGTCACCGAGAACCAATGCAAAATAAAATGACGGATGTGAGTCCAATCACGTAATGAAATGCACTTGTTATATTTTTGGTATATTGTCTACTGCTGATCATCATGACGATACGTAGGTCTGCCTGGAAACCGGGGAGGCTTTTTTTGTGTTCTATCAATCTAAACGACACGAAGGAAGGAAGTTGTTCACATGGGAAATGCAGTGCGCAGTAATAAGTTGAGGCTGACAGATATTTTGGTAACGATTGTGATTGCGGTTGTGTTTGGCGTGATCTACAAAATATGGGGGCCTACTTATGACTTAATGAAGCCTTTCGGTATTCATGCCGAGCAGATGATCTATGGCATGTGGTTTATGGCAGGAACCTTTGCTTTTGTTGTGATTCGCAAACCCGGTGTAGCGATCTTAGCCGAGGTTGCCGCAGCAACGGTAAGTGCTTTTCTGGGAAGTGAATGGGGCATGTCTACGCTAGTCTATGGATTGCTGCAGGGATTAGGTGCCGAGGTCTTTTTTGCAGCATTTCGCTATCGTCTTACCAACCTGATGGTAACCTGCCTAGCAGCAGTTGGTGCAGCAGCAGCTTCGCTTATACTGGATTACCAATATGGCTACATCGATTCATTGTCGGCATGGAATTATACCTTGTTTATCGGTTTTCGCTTCCTTGGAAGTATTATCATTGCTGGTGTGTTTGCATATTATTTAGCCAAAGCACTTGAACTTACAGGCGTGACACGTTCACTCCGACCTGTATCCAAACAGGATTACGAGGCGTTGGACTAAATGCATGAAGAAGAGCGTCCGCAGGTTGTAGGGGTAAACAATCTAAGATGTAAGTTCCCTGGAGAGCAGGCCTTGTTATTTCAAGGCTTGTCTCTCACTATTCGCCAGGGGGAAAAGGTACTGTTGCTTGGGCCGAGTGGCTCTGGCAAGTCAACATTATTGCAAATATTGAGTGGCATCATCCCGAATTCAGTAGAGATTCCGATGAAATGTGATGAGATTCAGGTGCCGAAACAAGCCGGGTTTGTTTTTCAAGATCCGGACACCCAGTTTTGCATGTCCTATACAGATGAAGAAATTGCCTTTGTGCTGGAGAACCGGAATATACCGCGCGAACATATGCCTGAGCAGATTAGCCAATACCTGAACCAAGTGGGATTAAAGTTCGAACGGAATCGCCAATTGATCCACTCGATGTCCCAGGGTATGAAGCAACGCCTAGCTATGGCCTCCATGCTGGCGATGCAACCTGATGTGCTGTTTCTAGATGAACCGACAGCATTGCTTGATGACGAGGGAACTACGCAAGTGTGGGATACGGTGAAGCAGATCATGCAGAACAAAACGCTGATTATTGTTGAACATAAAATTAATGAGATTGTGGGATTAGTTGATCGAATTATCGTGTTGTCACCAGACGGAAAGATTGTTGCGGACGACCGTGCAGAGCAGATCTTTGCGGATCATCGTGAAATGCTGCGAGACTATGGGATTTGGTACCCAGGGGTATGGGATGAGCAGGAACAAGAACATGGGGAAAATCAGAAACAAGAGCAAGGGTTGCATCGATCAAGTAATAGATTAGCATCAGAGGATTACCGAGTGATGACCGATACGGAACCCGGCAAGACAGGCTCCCTAACTGATCTAGTGAAGATGAGTACACCAGAAGCTGAGCCTGCGCTTGAGTTACAGCATTTCACCGGATGGCGAGGGAAAACGCCGTTTATTGAGATTGAACTGGCACAGGTGTGGCATGGGGATTGGATCGCGGTCGTTGGAGCCAATGGTGCTGGCAAAAGCTCCTTGTTATTAGCTCTCATGAACATATTGAAAACAACAGGTTATTATCGCGTAGAAGGGCAATTACCTGGTAAAACGGAGAAATTGGCTGATCATATTGCATTTGTATTCCAGAATCCAGAATTTCAATTTGTTGCTCATTCCGTCAAGGATGAAGTGGAATTTTCACTTCTGTCTGGAACGCTCTCTGCGGAAGAGCAGCATCAGCAGACGCATGCCATGCTAGAGCAATTTAACCTGCAGAATTTAACGGATCGGCATCCGTATCAATTATCCATGGGACAAAAACGGCGGTTAAGCGTTGCTTCCGCTCTGGTACGTGAGCAACGTATTCTGTTGCTGGATGAACCAACATTTGGTCAGGATGCCCGTAATACGTTTGCGATGTTATCACAACTGGAGCGTCTACGTCGCCAAGGAACAGCAATCATTATGGTCACGCATGATCGAGAAATTGTGAAGAGGTATTGCACACATGTCTGGACGATTGATAAGGGGAGGTTGATTGATGCAGATCTCGTTTCCACACCGTGAAACTTGGCTCCATGCGGTCAACCCGGGTCTCAAGCTCGTTATTCTGACACTGATGTTTATTATGGTTATTCTCATACACAATCTGAATGTTATGGCTAATGTAGCGGTTGTCATGCTGCTATTACTATGCTGGTCAGGTCACCCGTGGTACAGGCTGCTTTTGTACGCCTCGCCCTTCATCCTGGTGTTCATCTCTACTTCAACCGGGATGATGATGTTTGGTAAGGGAGAAACCACTTGGTTTCGTTCGGGGCTTATTCATATTACAGAAGAAAGCTTCTATCGTGGGTTGCATCTGGGGTTCCGTTCTTTAAGCATGGCAGCAGCCGGTTTGTTATTTGGACTTACGACCAAGCCTGTTCGTTTGTTCTATTCGTTAATGCAGCAATGGCGTTTACCAGCCAAGTATGCATATAGCTTTCTTGCAGCGATGCGGATGATACCAATTCTACTGGATGAATTTCAGACGTTACGCTATGCCATTCGTATTCGAGGGACGAAGCAGCGTAGTTCTCGTTGGAACCTATACGGCACATTGAAACGGTACGCGATTCCTCTACTCGCTCAGAGCATAAGGCGCGCGCAACGAATGGCGATTGCGATGGAGGCAAAAGGTTTCGCAGAAGGACAAAGTCGCACCTATTATGTGCAGGTTGGTTACTCGCGTGCGGATCTATGGTTCACATTGTATTATGTTATCCTGTTATCCACCGCCTTTGCTCTGGGAATCCTGTATCCTTATCACCCCCATCTGGTGGACGTAAGATAGTACGAGAATACGAGAATGCCAGTGAGCAGGGAAATTAAATTTGATTCATAGGGTAACTTTTCTTTGTTCAAAACGTCTTTAATGGAAATAACTTCTATTTGAGTGGAGTGAACATCGTGAAGATTGGGCTAAACGGAGTAAAAGCAAGGTATCCATGGATTACAGTAATGGGTGTATCCCTCATGCTCGTTACAGGCTGTGGGTTACTGGATAATCGCACGGATGTTGGAGGAGAACCAAGCTCAATTACAGTAACGCAAGCTAAGCCTACCCAAGTTAATTATAAACAGGGAGAAGCCGTGACGGTTGTGCCCGATACGCCTTTGTTCATCCAGAGAGTAGAGCGCCGTGAAGATCTGGACAGTGTGAAGCTGCAATCGTACACGACCCACATGGAGAAATGGAAAGTGCGGTCTGCAGAAGGGGAATGGATTAAGATTCAGGATGAGAATCGGGGAACGGTGTGGTTCCCGGCGTGGTATGCATCGAAAGAGAGTCGTAGTGTTGAAGCGGTCACTCCACAGACTTTCAAACTGCATCCAGGCCGTAAATTATATTTGTCCCCAGGGAGCACAACAAGCTGGTCAATCGGTGCTGTAGAAGCATTTCTAATCAAAGAATGGAATGGATGGTATGGTGTCTCAATAACGCCGCGCAACTGGACGAAGAATAGTTTGGAGTACCTTCCGCCACTGCTCTGGGTTAAGGCAGAGGATATTGACCAGCATGAAAATATAAAGGATGGTTGGTTTCAGCAGAATTCGGCGTTGACCACTACAGCGATCAGACATCTAACCTTTCTAAAGTTCAATAAGGCAGCAACTTCCAAGCAGGTGAAGCAGTGGCTTGGTGAACCGGATTGGAAAGAGCATTCAAGCAATCTCTCCGATACATACCAGAAGATGAGTATTGGCGAGACTTGGCGGTATGAACGAGAGGATAGTCAGTTTCTTGTAACCTTTAGCCAGGCCGGCAAGATCGCTCGAACAGAGTGGCGTATTCTACAAGGTGGACAAACCTACAGTTGGGATAAGTATTATTTCAGTACTGGTGAAGAGTACGAGTATACGAACAAGACAGACGCCAAAGTGCTGCCAGCTACACTACCTTGGAAGCCGATCTGGACGAATCAGGGCGGAATTAATTATACCTTCTTACAGGCGGCGAATGAGGATGTGCTTTTAATGGAAGGTGACGATGGTGGATTAAGTGGTAACCATTACGAAAGTTCAATGTATGCTCTGGATCGACTTTCCGGAAAGAAGCTGTGGGAGGTCAATGCCGGTTATGGTATACAGCAGGCTCAGATGGATATCGAACGTGAGCATGTTACCATATTTACAGATTATGATCCGGATAAGAAAAGCTACAATGATCGTGTTCGTCATCTCCGACTGAATGATGGTCAGGTGATGTGGGGATTCAATCCTAAGCAGGGATATGACGTGAACTATATAACGGCAGCTAAGCATGTGGTTGTTGTAGATAGTCGTCTGAGCGAAACTTCCAATGGTGGGCATCTATCCGTACTGAATAGTAAGAATGGTAAAGTATTATGGACACGCAAGCTTAACAAGGGTTACCAGTTGTTGAACCAGCGTGCAGAAGATCCATATGTGCTGTATTGGGATAAAGGAAAACTCACGGCGGCTGATCCGTTAACAGGACGTGTCGTTTGGAAGATCGTAGCTAAGAAGTCTACAGTAGATCACCCAGAGAACAATCCGTACTTTGATGGGATATATCGTATAGACCCTTTTCAGAGCCCAAGACCTGAACGTTGGATGCTGCTCGCAGATCAGTGGACGCTGGTGGATTTGAATACAGGCAAAAAGCGGGAACATTTCCCTGCTAAACACGAACAGCAGATCGAGGTATTAAACGATGGAATGGTGCTGATTCGTGAAAATAAACACGGGCATCAATACGGTGAATACGAAGATTTCACAACAACACTCTATGATCCACAGCGTGGCCAGAAACGTTGGAGTGTGAACGCTAAGATTGAACGTGGTCTGGTAGAAGGGGATCAAGTATACGTGATCCGGAACGGCTCTCCTGCTGCACTGGATTATAAGACGGGAAAATTACGCTGGAGTGTTAAAGAGACGTTAGGAACGGTGCGGCACCCTATCAATCAGGGGAGTTACACGCTCATTAATGATCAGTTACTGCTGCCTATGGGGGCAGATCTGCTCGTCTTCAACGCGCAAAACGGAGAACTGATAGGCAGGGTGAATGATATTGTTACAGGCCAGCCAGAGCATAGAGATCGACAGGCCAAGAGCGGAGCGATAAATCGCATAGAAGATGAAGTCTATATTGGCTCATCCAATGGACGATTTAGTTTATATCGATCACAGGATTTACGTGCAGTGGTCAATCACAACGATCCTTTTTGAACATTCATTACAAGAGGTTGCGCGTTAAGGGTTGTCTCATAGTGCTTGTTGATTTATTATAAATAAACAGGATTGCTCGCGCTCCGGTTATCGGCTGTGCGGGCTTTCTTCATGTGTTCGCGAAGAACCATGCACGATTAATCGCGGGAGGAATCTCCATGATTTCATTATACGGAGTAAGCAAACGTTATTACGAGCGGGGCGAACGTGCAGATCAGGGATTCGAGGCGTTAAGCTCTGTCTCGCTTGAGATAGGACAAGGGAAGATCCATGGCATTATCGGTGCCAGTGGTGCCGGCAAATCCACGCTGCTACGAATGCTTAATGGGCTGGAGAAACCGGATGAAGGCGACGTGCTTGTCAATGGACAGAACCTCACGGGGATGAGTGAACAGCATCTTCGTAAGGCTCGTCAATCGATCGGTATGATCTTCCAGCATTTTAATCTGGTTAGCAATCGTACTGTGATCGGTAATGTCTGTATGCCTTTGGAGCTGGCAGGTGGGTCATCCCGTTCTGAGCGGGCTGCCCGAGGCATGGAAGTCTTGAGATTTGTCGGTCTTGAGGATAAAGCGAAGCAGTATCCTGCACAGTTAAGTGGCGGGCAGAAGCAACGTGTGGCGATTGCCAGAGCGCTTGCGAGTCGTCCCGGTGTTCTCCTCTGTGATGAGCCAACATCCTCACTCGACCCACAGACGACGAGTGGAATTCTGGATGTACTTCGTCATGTGAACCAGACGCTAGGTGTGACGATTGTTGTGGTTACTCATCAGATGGAGGTTGCACGCAGGCTCTGCCATCAAATATCGGTCATGAAAGAAGGCCGCGTGTTCAGAACTTTATCTGAAGCAGAGGTCAGTAGCGTTCCAGAACCTCAGCCTGACATGCTGACATCGCTATTGCTGCATGATTCAGAGGCGGATATGCCAGACCGAGATGTCTCAGTCTCAGATCACACGGAACAAGGGGGACATCGCCATGATACCTGAATCCGTGATCAAGTATCAGGATGAAATATGGCAAGCGATCGGCGATACCTTTGTCATGGTCGGTATCTCCATTGCGGCAGCACTTCTGATTGGGTTGCCTCTAGGAACGTTGCTTTATCTGTTCAGAAGGGGTCAACGATACGAAAATAAACCGTTGTTTACGATTCTCGGAAGCTTGGTTAATATTATTCGTTCGTTTCCCTTCCTCCTGCTGGTTGTATTCATGATTCCGTTCACACGGTTTGTCGTGGGAACCTCCATGGGTACGATTGCGGCATCTGTTCCACTAGCGGTCATTGCCATTGCATATTACGCTAGACTCGTTGAACAGGCGTTGCTTGATGTACCCAAAGGCGTGGTTGAAGCGGCAACCTCGATGGGAGCATCAACCATACAACTTGTCGTGAAATTCCTATATGTGGAGGCGCGTTCAAGTCTTGTATTGGGTCTTACGACGGCGACCATCAGTTTTATCTCCTACTCCACAGTGATGGGGATTGTTGGGGGAGGCGGTGTTGGTGATTTTGCGATTCGGTATGGTTACCAGCGGTACGAAACGGATATTATGGTATTTACGATTATCATTATGATTATCTTGGTACAGACGATTCAATATACAGGCAGCAGGTTATCACGCTGGCTTGATCGTCGATCTTGAGCGTATAATGAGGTCGAACTGAACACATGTCACACACAGACTACATAATGAAGGGGTTAACGATGAAATGAAAGCGAAATTAATGCTTACACTGCTCGCAGTGATGCTTGTAGTAGCCGGTTGCGGTCAGAAGGAAGCAGCACCTGCAGCAGAAGGAACGAACACAGACAACGAGGCAACACAGGAAGTTACATTGAAAGTGGCTACATTGATTCCGCCAATGACGGATGTGTTGGACATTGTAAAACCATTATTGAAAGAAGATGGTGTGAATCTGGAAGTTGTGGTTTTGTCCGATAATGTGCAGCCGAATACAGCACTAGCGAACAAAGAGGTGGACGCTAACTTCTTCCAGCATTTGCCTTATATGACTCAATATAATGAAGCACATAACTCTAATCTGGTCGGCGTTCAACCCATCTACAATGCGATCTATGGCGCATATTCCAAAACATACAAGTCAATGGACGAACTGCCGGACGGAGCGACGGTTGCAATTGCCAACGATGCTTCGAACACAGGACGTTCATTAGTCATGATGGAGCAAAATGGTTTGATTAAGTTGAAAGAGGGCGTAGGATTCGATGCTACACTATCGGATGTTATTGAGAATCCTAAGAACTTCCAGTTTAAGGAAGTGGATCTGCTGATGCTGGCTCGTATGTTGGATGATGCAGATCTGGTTGCGATGACACCTGCTTATGCAAGCCCACTGGGTCTTACGCCGAAGAAGGATGCACTCTTCACGGAGAAGGATGATTCTCATTTTGCCATCACATTGGTTGCTCGTGAAGATAATAAAGACTCTGAAGCCATTCAGAAATTGGCGAAACGTATGGCTGGTCCTGAGGTAAAAGCATTCTTCGAAGAGAACTATGCAGATATCGCAATTCCAGCATTTGAATAAGGTGTGAACCTGAACACGTCAATTGAATAAAATTAACTTGAAGATCTGAGCGCGATGTAGCTCAGGTCTTTTTTTGTTGGCTGTTGAGTAATAGACAGTTTTCTTAATATGTGTTTAAAAAGTTAACATTTTAGTCATATCGCTAATTTACTTTATTTAATAACTTTTTCTTATAATTAGCTTGTGAAAAATAGTTCTTTAGCATTAGGAAAAGTGAAAATCAAGAGATTTTTCGATGAGAAAGGAGTAGAACGAAAATCTAAAGGAATGAAAAAATTTAAATTAAATATATGTCGGGAGAGGTAGAGGAATTTGGTGAGAATAAAGAGGAAGTTGATTTCATTTGCAAAAATTCATAAAAACTTTAAGGCTAAACTAGCATTGTCATTAATTGCTTTTTTGGTCATACCTTCGTTCTTAGTTGGAATATTAGCATATAACAATGCAAGAGGCGAGATAGAAAAACAAATTTTACATAGTGCGATAGAGAATGTTACCCTGGCTAATTCAACCATTGATATTGTGATAAATGCTAAGCGTAGCCACATCGAATTCTATGCAGATAAGCTCACAGGAGTAATGAGTCAAGAAAATGCGGAGACATTGATTGTGGATGAATTGAAGGACTATGCTGGGCAAAATCCAGATATTATAACGATCGGCTTGGGGACGGAGGAAGGTGTGTATCTCATGTCATCTGAGGGCGACATGCCAGATGGCTATGATCCAAGAACAAGACCATGGTATATCGAAGCGATGGGAAACCCGGATGAAGTTATTGTGAGTGATCCGTATACTTCTGTGGAAACGAACGATGTTACCATCACCATTGCGAAGGCGCTTCGTGATAGATCTGGTGTGATAGAGCTGGATTTGGATTTGACCAACATTAGTGGTTTGGTTAGCGGAATTAAGGTAGGGGAAGAAGGGTATATGATTTTGCTGGATAGCAGTCAAAAGTACATTTACCATCCAACTCAGCCTGCTGGAACAGATGCGACAGAGGATCTGTGGACACAGGTGTATGAGAATAACAGCGGGCAATTTAATTATATGTTAGGTCAAGACGAGAAAATGATGTATTTCGAAACCAATGCTGCGACAGAGTGGAAAGTAGCCGGTACGATGTATTCTTCCGAAATCGATACTGCAGCTGCACCTATTTTGCATCGGATGATGATTGTCATTTCAGCTTGTCTTATCGTGGGCTTTCTCATTATCTTACTGGTCATGCGCTCTATCGTTCGACCGATTCGCCGTCTGAAAGACCAAGCGATCCAAGTGAGCGAAGGGGATCTTACCCAGACGATTGTGAGTGCAAGTCATGATGAGATCGGTGAGCTAAGTGATGCGTTTGGAAAAATGCAGGACAATCTGCGATTGTTGATTCAAAATGTCGAGAACAGCGCAAGTGAAGTTGTTGCTTCCTCAGAGGAAATGACGCAGAGTGCAGAATCGACGAGTGCAGCCAGCGATCAGGTGGCACGAGCTATTCAGGAAATTGCAAGTGGTGCTGAGAGACAGACGAATGGCATCGAACATAATCATGGAGCGATGAACGAAATGACCGTAGGTATTACTCGTATTGCAGAAAGCTCAATGCGTGTCGCCGACTTAGCGAAGCACACAACCGTTCAGGCGGAAGAGGGCGGGGAAGCGGTCAAACAGACCGTCAGCCAGATGCACTCCATTCAGGACACCGTAGAAGAGACCAATCAATTGATTCAGGCGTTATATAAACGTTCTAACCAGATTTCTGCGATTACAGAACTGATCGGTAACATGGCCAAGCAGACGAATTTGCTTGCCTTGAATGCATCGATTGAAGCTGCTCGTGCAGGTGAACACGGTAATGGCTTTGCCGTCGTAGCGGGTGAAGTACGCGTATTGGCGGAACAATCCCAACAATCTGTGAGCGAAATTACGGCTCTCACTAATGCGGTTCAGGAGGATATGGCTGCCTCGGTTCGTATGATGGCAAAGGTAACCACAGAGGTTGGTGATGGTATGACCATCTCCACAGAAGCGATTCAGAAGTTTGAGTACATTTTAAATAGCATGAGAGATACGACACCACAGATTGAAGAGATTGCAGCGACGTCACAACAGATTACAGCAGGTGTGCAGGAAGTAGCAGCGATTTCTAAGGAGTTGGCAGGTATCGCTTCGTCTAATGCGGCAACGTCCGAAGAAGTTGCGGCCTCGTCAGAGGAGCAACTAGCAGCGATGGAGGAGATTTCATCTTCAGCACGAAGCTTAACGTCCATGGCTGAGCATCTACAAAGTCTTATTCAGAAATTCAAATATTAAACTCGTATTAGGATATAGGAGTGTTCTCCGAAGGGATAAGTTAGCTTACATCATGTTACATCAAGAGGAGGTATTTGCGATGCAACTAGAACTTAAAACTTTTTTATTGTTAGAGGATGCGGTCATGATTACTGATGAACATGGTGTAATTCTGGAGGTGAACTCGATCTATGAGGCCAAAACAGGTTGTGTTAGGGAGCATATGATCGGCCAGCCTGCTCGCTTAGAGATTGATACGCATTGGAGAGGTAATCAGACTTGGTCTGGCGTTGCCCATATTGCAAGAGCTAACCAAGAAGTTTGGGAAGCCGAAGTGACGATTACCTCTGTTTATCTGGACGATTCTCTCTTTTATATTAGTATCTTCAATGATTTGTGTGAGTAAGGCGTCGTTCGGGTAAGATTAAAAATAGTTTAATTGATTAAGAGAGATTGGCATAATATGATTTGTTTAACTTGGA
Organism: Paenibacillus tundrae; assembly: GCF_030812775.1. Lineage (GTDB taxonomy): Bacteria > Bacillota > Bacilli > Paenibacillales > Paenibacillaceae > Paenibacillus > Paenibacillus tundrae_A. The sequence continues at coordinate 6,632 of NZ_JAUSTI010000014.1, read as the reverse complement.
AGCTGCAAACGTGAATCCAGCCAAATTCATGAATGCACATACCAGAATCCGCGATTTGGACGGTGACCTATTGCTGCGCGATCTTGTACTGAATATTACGTTGATTCTGATCTTCGTTTTTCTTACACATTATTATCTAAACCAGACGAGTACGAAACGTGTTTCTTTCATTGTTAATCGAATAGTTGTTGGTGTTCTTTATAGCATTCTTGGCACAGCTCTATATTATTTTAATATTCAAATTAATGATGGCTCATTATTAAATTTTAGAGCCGTTGTCTATTTTTTAGCCACTTATTTTGGTGGAGGTCTTTCTGCGCTTGTCACCTTTGCTTTAATGTTAAGCCTTAGATTGGTTATAGGGATTACCCCCCAATTTGGCAATCTGGAATATCTAATCGTTGAGATCATGTTTGTTATCATCGTATGTTTGATCTTCAAGTATGTTAGGCATTTTATACTGAAATGGATATGTGGAGCCGTGCTGTTTAACTCAGTGTATATCTTCACTATGGGTGAAATACAGTCACTGTCTCTGCCCATTTTAGGCATTCATTTGTCGTTTCAGAATGCTTGTGTTTTATTAGTTTCATTATTCTTGTACTATCTCAATCAGAACCATAATTATCGACTACTCGTTATTCAGAAAGATCGGGAAATGCTAGAGATGCTGCGTATGCAGACTGGCTTTGCCTTTAAAATACAGAAGCGGAATGCTAATTTTGAATATGTTGTATTAGAAGGGGAGATGCTCTCCCGCATGGGTTTGGACATGAAAAGCGTAATGGAAAATAACATACGTGGAGGAACGAGTCTTCTACCTAAAGAAAAAATGGATTTTCTACAGGAACAATATGAGCGGGCTTGGCAAGGAGAGTCCTTATTTTATGAGTTTGAATATAGGGGTTATTATGCCATTGTGAAGATACAGCCTCTACTGGAAGACGGCGAAGTGAAGTATATTATTGGTCACGGACTTGATATTACAGAACATCATGCCGTGAAGCGAAGAGTTCAAGAGAGTGAAGAGCGGTATCGAACGTTGGAGCGTGTCTCCCAGGATTGGTTTGTCGGATTTGATGCAAATAAACGCATTGTGTCGGTGAATCAGAGGTTTCTCGATGCACTTCAGACCAACAAGGAGCAGGTCTTCGCACAGCAGCTTGAGCACTTGATTACGATCGAGGAGTTGGAGAACTGGTCATTACTATTGCAACAATCCTTGTATAATCAGTCTTCTCAAGAGATGGAGCTTAGCCTGAGGCTCGAAGATGGGCAGCTACAACATTATCGGGTGCACTTACATCCTGTTCAGCTGGCGAACTCTACAGAACGTATCAAGGGTGTATTTCATGATATTACGGATCAGGTTCAACGCTTGAAGGCTGACGAGGCTAGTCAGGCAAAAAGTAATTTTCTCGCATGGATGAGCCACGAGATTCGTACCCCGCTAAACGGCATCATCAGTTTTACATTATTGCTTCAACGTACAGGTCTGAACACCATGCAAATGGAGTATTTGAATAAAATAAATACGTCATCTCAGTCCTTGCTTACCTTAGTGAATGATATTCTCGATTTTTCCAAAATTGAAGCAGGCAAGCTTACCATAGAGAGAGTACCTTTTTCTCTAGAAAATTTCTTCAAGGGCATTGCTGATCAAGCGGGCGCGGCAGTGGGTTACAAAAATATTGATGTTATCTTCAATACAGATCCAGATCTGCCTTTGCGAGTATTGGGTGATCCGGTGAGACTCGAACAGATTCTGCTGAATTTACTCAGCAATGCAATCAAATTCACTGAGCGTGGTCATGTTCTTGTTCACGCTGAGCTCATATCGCTGGATACTGAGCAGGCCGTTGTTCGGTTTGTTGTAGAGGATACGGGCATCGGTATAGCGCCAGAACATATGGAGCGGTTATTTGTACCCTTCACACAGGGAGATCCATCAACGTACCGTAAATATGGAGGTTCCGGTTTGGGCTTAACCATCTGTTATCATCTGGTGAGCTCATTAGGAGGAATCCTGCAAGTGGATAGTGTACAGGGAGCATATAGTCGTTTTTCTTTCGAGTTGGTACTGGATTTGGCGGATACGGAAGGGGATTTTTTCCTTCGCATGTATCCTCAATTGCAGCCTCTCTTGGGTGCGGTGATTATTGAAGACAATCAGCGACTGGGTGAAAGCTTGGTCCAGATGATGCATTCCTTTGGTGTCCATGCTGTGTTATATCCTGAACTATTTGAGGTAGCAGCAGGTCGTGAGTTTACTTCCGATCATGATTGCACCTACTCCGTATTTATGATTGATATGGACATCATAGAGACGGGTAACGGGACGGATTGGAACCGCTTTATCAATAGTCTTGATCGCTCAAAGGTTAAGGTGCTCGGATACACCCATCCGTTTAGTGAGCATGATATCTGGGGAGAGGGAAATTTGAGCAAGTCCGATATATTATTGTTCAAACCAATCACACGTCTAGGCTTGTTCGAAGCATTGCTTGCTCTTCAGGGAAATGGGGCTATGGAGCAACAGCGGACCGACCACGATCTAGAAGATTCGTCGATACAACATAAGGGACATATTCTCGTTGCAGAAGATCATGAAATTAATCAACTGGCCATACGTGCAACACTCGAACATATGGGGTTTGAGGTCACATTGGCGGCTAATGGGCAAGAGGTCATGAAGAAGCTGGATGAACAGAGATGGAAACTCATTATGTTGGATCTGTATATGCCTGAAATGAATGGGTTCGATACAGCACGTCGTATCCGTCAGATTAGGCAGTATGATCATACGCCGATCCTTGCCCTAACGGCAAATGGGTTACAAAGCGATGATGAGAAATGCCTTGAAGCGGGTATGAATAGTATCTTGTTTAAACCAATTAATGAGCAACAAATAGCAGAGAAATTAACACTATGGATCAACCTGAGAGGTATGAAAGAGATCAGGGGTATGCATGTGGAGCAGGCCATCAACCAGATGGGCGATAAGCCGCATATCTTACAATATGCGCTTACGAAGTTTAAGGCGGAGTACAGTTTGTTTCAGAAAAAGGTAGAGTTGCAGCTTCAATATCATCGGCTGGATGATGCCATTCGCCATGTTCATTCACTCAAAGGTGTTGCTGCAAACCTGCATGCCGAAAGGTTGTTGGAGCTTGTTCTTGAACTAGAGACATGTTTAGTTAATCTATCACCTAGAGCCGATGTGGCTGCACAACTAGAAAAGGTGCAACAAGAAATAGATGTGATTACTACGTCTTTGCCATGGTGAAGCAGATCTATAACTGATGGTTCACATTAAGGTGTGAACTTATATCCCACCCCCCAGATGGTATGAATGTATTGGGGGTTTTTGGGGTTGATTTCAATTTTTTTGCGTAATTTTGCAATGTGAACATCAATGGTACGATCATTAATGTAGGCATCCAAACCTCGAATGGCTTCAATCAAGGCATAGCGACTGTATACCCTGCCTGGATTAAGTACAAATAATTTCATAATTTCAAATTCAGAAAAAGTAGTTTCAATCTTCCGATGATTGAGCAGAATCGTTCTGCGTTCCAAATCAAGAGAGATTCCTGGCTGCTCTTTAGACATGATAGAGTTATGATGTATTGTCGTTCGGCGCAGCACAGCTTCTATGCGTGCTTTGAGCTCTTGCATGCTAAAGGGCTTACATACATAGTCATCGGCTCCATCCGATAAGGAACGAATTCGTTCAGAGATATCGGTTAACGATGAGATGACGATCATAGGTGTGGTTGTATGCTCTCGAATGAGCAGACAAGGGTTCTTACCTCTCAGGTCGGGGAGCATTAAATCAAGAAGAATGATATCAGGCAGCGCTTGAAGCTGTAGAAGACCATCTCTTGCGTTATCGACACGAATTACGTCATATCCTTCCCCTTGAAGATATAGGGATAATGTGTCACCTAACATATTGTCGTCTTCTATTATAAGCACTTTGGTCATGATGTTCCTTTCTAAAATCCACGTTGTGGAAGTGGCTAACTGTTTTAAATTCACCTTAATCTACCTGATAATCTATACTTACGAAGGGATGATGTCAAGAATGGGATGGACGCTATCCGAAATGTAGTTTTCATCTTAGTTGATTTTGATATTGGGTAGAGCCGAGTTGGTGTAAATGTGGCATCAAATCTGGTTTATACTGAGCTGCCGAGCTTTCTCGGATCTCGTTCCATGAGATGCATAAGCTTCTGTTCAGTAGCTGTATCCGCTGCCGGTGTATAGATGCTACAGCGCAGGTCAGAACTGCCATGAATCTGCAAGGATGTAAGGTCAAATAACATTTTACCTGCCTTAGAGTGTCTAAACTCAATGAGAACGTCAGGGGCGCTGCTGACACTACTCTGTTTCCACAGTGTACGAAAGTCTGGATATTGATCCATCATCTCCTCCAAAAACAAATTATACCATTCATCCTCCACATACTGACCATAGTAGGCACGGAAAATCGCTAGAAAGCCGCTAACAAAATGCTCCCAGTTCACCGCAAGTCTGCGGAACTCCTTACGTTCAAATAACAGACGAATCATATTGCGTTGTTCAAGTGGAATGAGATCAAAATCGATAAATACATGTCTCGCTGCATCGTTCCAGCCAACAATGTAGCATCGTCGATCAGAGATAATGCTCGGGCAATGCTCCAGATCGCGAAGAATCCGTTGTAGTGGTGGACTGATCTGCAATGGTTCTTCTTCCGCAATATGTGCTGCTGCCTGATGTTCCAGTGCTAGCGAGAACAAGTATTTGCGTTCATCGGGCGTTAACTTGAGAGCCGTCGAGATATTATCCAACACGGAATGAGATACCTGGATATCCCGTCCCTGCTCCAGCCAGGTGTACCAGGTGGTACTTACCCCAGCTAGTTGAGCCACTTCTTCCCGTCTTAAACCAGGTGTTCTTCGGCGCGTGCCCAAAGGCAGACCGACGGATTCTGGCGATATTTTGGCGCGCTGGGTTTTCATAAATGAGGATAGAGCTTGAAGCCTGGCGTCATGATTCACGAATTCACCCTCCATCTAATCCGTTATCCTAGTGGTCATTATACTAGGATAAACAACAACTTGTAATAGGATAACACCCATGACAATATTAAATCGAACTTCATTTTGAATACATGCTGGAGGGAACGAAGATGGAACGTGTTGTAATTACAGGAATGGGAATTATCTCTCCTTTGGGAAATGATGTGGAAACATTTTGGAATAACCTCGTTCAGGGCAAATCAGGAATTTCAATGATTGATACGTATGACATGACGCAATATAAATCTAAAATGGCTGGCGTGGTTCGAGATTTTGATGAAGAGCAGCAATTCGGGCGTAAAGAGGCTCGCCGTATGGATCGCTTCACCCAATTTGCCGTTGCAGCAGCAGAACAGGCTTTAACGCAATCGGGTCTAGATCTGGAGAAGCTAGAGCGAGAGCGAGTGGGTGTGTATGTTGGTTCCGGCATTGGGGGAATTCAAACCTTGGTTGAACAGAGTAACCTACTTACTGCGCGAGGTCCGGGAAGAGTCAGTCCTACCCTTGTGCCAATGATGATCTCGAACATGGCGGCATCGATGATCAGCATGAGGTTTGGATGTTGGGGGCCAACGCTCTCGCCAGTGACTGCTTGCTCTATTGGTAATACAGCGATTGGAGAAGCTTTTCGGTTAATTCGACATGGCGGAGCTGATGTTATTTTTGCAGGAGGCACTGAGGCTGCAGTGACTGAGGTCGCTTTGGCGAGTTTTGCCAACGCAACGGCATTATCTACGCGTAATGAAGAGGTGAAAGCAGCGAGTCGTCCGTTTGATGCAGGGCGAGATGGCTTCGTTATGGCTGAGGGTGCAGGGATCGTTGTGGTGGAGTCGCTGTCTCATGCTCTTGCTAGAGGTGCTCATATTCTGGCTGAAGTTGTTGGGTATGGCGCGAGTTCAGATGCATACCACATGGTTGCCACCCACCCCGAAGGAAGAGGTGCATTTTTGGCGATGAGGGCTGCATTGAAGGATGCTCATCTCGAACCTGAGAATGTGGATGTCATTAATGCACATGCAACAAGCACAGAAGCAGGTGATCTTTCCGAGACCCGAGCGATCAAGAAGTTATTTGGCGAAACAGCTTACCGGATTCCTGTGACTGCGAATAAGTCGATGACCGGGCATATGCTCGGTGCAGCCGGTGGTGCGGAAGCGATCTCTCTAATCCAGACGTTGAGACATGGTGTTATACCACCAACAATTAACCAGGAACAGTCAGATCCTGAATGTGACTTAGATTATGTCCCTAATAAAGCTAGAGAAGCCAATATGAGCATCGGAATGTCCAATTCGTTCGGTTTTGGCGGACATAATGCAGTGTTAGTTTTCCGAAAGGTTGAGGCTTGAGTTGTTGAATTACTTCAACGAACTGACGAAATAACGAAAATTACGAAGAAGAGTAACGAAGTAACATTCAGGCAATTAGAAGTAACATTCAAGCAACCAAATGAAAAAACAGCGTTGCCACACTAAACTGTACCCTATGTAAAGGACATTTCTAAAAAAGACCTACATGGCTTGAAGAAGGTGATCTCTGTATTCTACAGGGGTCATCCTTTTTAAG
>NZ_JAUSTI010000013.1 GCF_030812775.1 Paenibacillus tundrae | reverse complement strand
TTGTATCTCCATTCCGGTCTCTTTGGTGGCATACATAAAAAATACCCCATAGAGAGACTTTTTTAAAGTGTCTACTCTATAGGGTACAGTTTAAGACAGAGGGTACTTTTCTTATTTTTTCTATATTTATAGCTGACTTATTCGTAGCTCCATATCGTTTGCATCTATTACAGCACCTGTTTGGCTCATAAAGTTGAAACCTAAAATTCCGTCTAGCTCTAGACCATAATCCATGTTTCCTATCTCAATCTCAAAATTGTGAAGTAGCGCTCCATCCACCGTAATTGAGTCTAGCAACTTGGTATATACGTACTCTATACCGCCTACACCTCTAATAATATTAACGACGTCATTCTCTTCAGGAACCATTCCTATCCCTCTGACTACATCTGCATTTAATAACGTACTGGCTGAGCCAGTATCGAGCAGTACGTGTTCGAGAGTTACTTTCTTCCCTCTAAACTCAATTTGTATACTTACAAAAGGTAGACCATACATCTCTTTTATGTTCATCTGGGGCCTCTAATCCCAACATACCGCTCTCTCGCCACAACTTCTGAACGCGAAGTATGAAAAAAACAGTACTCCCGTTTAGGGTTCTCCTGATGCAATTCACTATAGCGTTTCAATGCCTCCGTTGAATCATCGAATGAATCAATGATACTCATCTCTTCGATATAGCGCTGGCCTTCTCTTGAATGTGCCTTGGTTGCTTCAAAAACGACCCATTCATTAGGGAAACGTTCCTGCACTTCCTTCCATTGCATAGTGACACCTCCGGATCATTAGATGCTTGTATTATATCATGTGTACAATTGTATCTCTGAGCTATTCACCTGAAAAATAATTTTAATGCACTGAGTACTACTTTTTCCTCCCGATGTACAACAGATGTGAAGAGATTCCCAGGATCGACGGGTCTTTCGCCGCTTCAATCATATAACGGATCAGTTCATCATATTCGCCGAGATCCCGCCAGTATTGTTGCTGCTCATCTGTGAGCATAACCCCTAGGCTGGATGAACCAATCAACGCTTCTGTCGCGAAGCCATGCTGTTCCATAAACGGGGTGACGTCCTGAATGTTGAAGTAATATGCCCCCGTAAATCGTCCCTCATCCTGATGATCGAATATCCCCTTTTCTACAAAAGAACGGATGGCTCCCATATGATCGTTCGGCTTCCATTGCTGCGGTGAACGTAGCGAATTGATACTCATACGCATTCGGCTTTGCATCGCGATGTACACCACGCCTCCCCGTTTGGTCACCCGATGCAACTCCTGTACAGCCGCCGCTCGCTCAGCCTCGGTCTGTAGATGATATAACGGCCCCAGCATCAGGGATGCGTCATACGTTTCATCCGCGATACCTGAGAGCGAAGTTGCATCCAGCACATGGAATCCATCAAATTGCTGCATCACGCCAAGCTCCTGCGCCTTCTGCTGTGCAATATCGACTGAGACAGGTGTCAGATCGGACAAAGTAACGCGATACCCCAACTTAGCCAGCTCCATCGCATACTTCCCTGGCCCAGCGCCGTTATCGAGAATACAACCGCCAGCCGGAAGATGCTCCTTGATGTAATGCATATTGATGATGAACTCAAGCGGTTCTCGTTCCAGCCTTCCCCACTCATCGAAACCCGAATAGTAATCAATAATACGCTCTCTCTTCACCTTTGCCACCTATCCTTTTTCTGAATGTATAGGTCAAAAAAAGCAAAAAACCTGCCGCCTCAGCTAAGAGGCGACAGGTTAGACCTTCGCGGTACCACTCTTCTTCATCCATGACAGGATTCATCAAATACATATGAATAAGTCATAGAATCTTAGCATCTGATCACGGAGATGAACCGTCAGGATCTACAGTTGGCTCGGCTTTGTACTGAAGCTCTGTATACTTAGCATGTACCTCAGCTTGTGCCTAGGCATATGCATAAACTGCATATACACCATTCAATCCTGCCACTCACAGGCGAGTTGGGGATAGGGCTGGACTGCCTCACACCATAGCGACAGTTCTCTGAACCAACCATATTTCTTAGTACTCCTGATCAGCGCGTTTATCGTTTAGATCAATAAATTCTAATCAGTATAGTCCGCCCATATATTTCCTGTCAATCTTATTTCGTTTTCTCTTGCAATTGAACCGATACTTCGCTTTCAGGCTCCTCTGTGCTGTACGCCCAAGGGTACACGGTTGCCGTATCCGCTGTGTATTGCTTGTATTGATCGATACCCTTGTTATCGCCATCACCGGAGAATTGAATCTTGGACATGTTGCCATAGCTTCGTTTACCGTTCTCGATCATATATGTCTGATTCACCCCGCCAAACCGAGGATTGTCGCTATACCGCTCCACGTACAAATCCCCATCTTTGCGATAATATGTCCAATGAACAACGTAACCCCCGAGCACGGTATCCAATTGTTGCGGCTTCTCACTGATCTGTGTCAACGTAACCGGCTCGAATTCACCGTGGAATCGGTTGATTTTGTGACTAGCGATCAAGGTGATCGGGGTGTCCTGATTCACTTCCATACCCGGCGTTACCTCAAAACGAAGCTCTGTTTCATACTCCAGGCCACCGTTCATCAACCCACCGTGCAACGTTGCTCCCTCCACATCCAGTGTGTAATTCACATAGGACAATGGCATATATTTCTCCTGGTGACTAATAATCACTCTGATCTGTGTGGGGGTAATAATGGCTTCTTTGATCAGCGCTCCTTCGGGCAGACCTTCCATAGGTAAGTTCAGTGCTCTTGTACTCGTTCCACTGAGCATCTCCGTCTTATCCAATTGGATGTCGATGTTGAACGCTTGTTTCACCTGACTTTCCTGTCTATTATAAGCTAGCACATAGGATGCAGCCGATTGCTTCAACGTCTCTAGGCTATAGTACTGCTCTGCGGTGTATTCGCCATGATCGCCCGGTGTACCAAAGACACCTCCGGTGCTTCCCTTGATTACATTGCCATCATGATCGTAGATGATCACCTGAGGGAAGGCATAGTCACGAACCTCAGGTTGCTCAAAAGTTAGAGACGTAGACAACATCACCTGATTTTGCTTGTCATTGAACGCACTCACTTCTAACGTTCCCAGACCGTCCTTATCGATGTTGAAGTTTTGCACCTTCTTTTGCAACGGATCGATGGTAAGTGGAGCCTCTGCAGGAACTAACATCTGAATGCCGCTCACGGTAAAGTGAACATCTGCAAGCTTACCTTGGGGTGTCCACTCGGTCTCAAAGTATCCCTTAAACTTGCTTTCATCTGAATCATATACATGGTTGTACCTGCCCTCAATCAGCTTGCCATCCTCACCCTGAAGACCGATAGAGGAGAACTCGATGTTGTCGCCCGTATACTTCCCAGGATCAAGTGTATACAAGATGACCGTACGGTTATCATCTGTAAAAGCAGTATCCAGCGTCAACGTTACTCCATCTAACGTCATCGACTGGTTAAGCTGCTGTCCAAGCTCCATCTGTAAGGCATGCTGAATCCCACTTCTGCCATCCAGAAGATCATCCCAGTTATAATGAACTGCGGCATATACCGGTGTTGCCAACAACACAACTGCGGCCGTTCCAATCAGTACCGTCTTCTTGAATTGTATACGTCGTCCTGCGTATTCTCTGGTTCCTGATACATGTAATGCGGGACAACGTTCTTGATCCTGGCTAATCTGATTCCACATTGCATCAAAGTCAGGATAGGGCATATCTTTATCATTTTTCAGATGATGAGACAATAGATTTTCTGTACTTTTCACCATATACTTCCCCTTTCTGATGGAGCTTTCTGGCCTTTTCCCATTTCTTTCGTAATAGCCGCAGCCCTTTATACACTCTGGACTTCACCGTTCCGATCGGCACCTCTAGAATCTCCGCAGCTTCTGACAAACTCAGTTCATTCACATACCGCAGCAGTATGGCTGAACGGATCTTCTCAGGTAATTCATGAATCCATTGTTTCCACGCTTCCGATTCCTCTAGTTGTTCCATTGCCTGATCTGCGGAATGCGCTGTGGTCTGCGCTGTGAGCATAAACTGTTTCTTCTCCCGCTCTTTAGCAGATTGCTTCTTCTTGAGAAAATTAAGACAATGGTTCACCGTGATTCTCATCAACCACGTCTTCATATATTCAACCTTTCTCCAGTCCTGCCGAAATACGGTGATGAACACATCGTGGCATACATCCTCCGCATCCTGCGCATGATGGAGCATGTAATAACAGGTGCGGTACACATCCTTGTTGTACATCTCGAACAATTCTTTGTCGCTCAAAATCCACCCTCCTTTCTGTACTTCTGCCTGCTTCAAATCTATAGACAAAGCCCTGCTTGGAAAGGTTCATTTTTTATTGACGTGTCTAATAACAAAAAAAGAACATCCAGTTCGCACAATATGCGAAATTGAACATTCTTTTACATGCTACATCTTTCTTAGAGGTCGTTACTACGGCTCAGACTAACATATAACTAGATTTTCTTCACAAATTCGGACTTGAGCTTCATCGCACCTAGGCTATCGATTTTGCAATCAATATCATGATCTCCATCGATCAGACGGATATTCTTCACCTTGGTGCCCTGCTTCACGACGAGTGAGCTACCTTTCACCTTCAGGTCTTTAATGACCGTTACCGTATCACCATCATTCAGCACATTTCCGTTAGCATCCCGCACAACTTTGCTATCCTCTGTATTCTCGTTCTCAGCTTCCAAAGACCATTCATGAGCACATTCTGGACACACGAGCAGGTTGCCATCCTCGTAGGTGTACTCGGAATTACATTTCGGGCAGTTAGGCAAATTCGACATATGTATTAAACTCTCCATTCTTATAGTGCGTGTTCAAAAAGGGCGGTTTTCAGTACCGAGAAGATGGGATGAAGATAGAAATGGAGTAGCAGAGCGTAGGCAAAACTACGTGAGCAACGGACATTTCGGCTGAATCCCATATTCGATGCTGATATGCCGACAGGCATCCTTCGTAATCAAAAGCGGACTTTTTGAACAACCTCTTATATTGGCTTCATCGCAAGTATAAGGGATTACGCCACAGTCTTCCACCTAGATATGCCTAATACCCAAAGTAAACTCACCGAATTTAAACCAAATTTAAGGTTCAATCATCCCTTACATTAAGGGGATCGCTTTAACATATAACTATCCAGTCCAACACGCTGAGCGATAAATTACGAAGCTTTCCCCATTGAGGGTCACATAAACAGATCTATCTCTATTACGTTATAAAGGAGTTCTCTCACATGTCTTCCTATGTATTTCCTGTACAGGCGGCATTGGCTATCTTCGTCGTCATGTCGATGTTCCTGCTCGTTCCGTGGCTAATCTACGGTTATCGCAAAGACGGCTTTTTTAGCTGGTCTCGCTTTCTCGTTAGCTTTTCGTTTATCTTCTACATTCTGGCTGCCTACTGTCTCGTCATTCTCCCATTGCCAGCAACACGAAACACCTGCGCGCAGCATGCGGCTGACACGATCTATTACAACCTTGTCCCGTTCACGTTTGTGAAGGACATTATGCGCGAGACGCCCATCGTATGGTCACAGCCCTCCACCTATCTTGGTATGATTCAGGGTAGAGCGTTCCTACAGGTTTTGTTTAATATTCTATTGCTTATGCCACTGGGCGTTTACCTTCGGTACTTCTTACAAAAAAGATCCTACTGGAAAGTTGCATTGATTAGTGGCTTCGGACTTTCCTTATTCTTCGAGCTAACACAGCTCACTGGACTTTACGGTTATTACAGCTGTCCCTACCGACTATTTGATGTGGATGATCTATTAGCGAACACATCAGGCGCGGTACTTGGATATTTCACAGCACCCATTCTACTCGCACTGTTTCCTTCACGGGCAAGCATCCAGGCGAAAAGCGAACAGATTGTGGAGCAGAACCGCGTATATCCTGTGGCACAATTGCTCGCATTAATGATCGATGGGATTATCGTCGTGTTTATCTCTAATGTGCTGTCAATCTTCACCGATTCTAATGTGATCAACGATGTGCTGAATACCTCCGTAGGTATATTTATTGTACTGTTCTTTGTTCCATGGCTGCGAAATGGAGTGACTCCAGGCTCAGCCATCTTGCGATTCCGTTATGTTAATCAACAGACAGGTGAGCCTACGTATAGCTCTATTTTCAAAAGATTCATTGCTCTTTATGTGCCATGGCTGTCCTTTACGATCATTCGGTTGGTTAACGATTATGCTTTCCAAAATACACGTGATGGGCTCCTACAGCCTTATCTGATCTGGCTGTCGGTGGGTATGATTATGTTGTACATGGTCGTTTACGTCATCCTTATCATTCATGTGTTGATGGTGCTGTTCTCTGGAGGCAAACGTTCCTTCTACTTTGACGAGGTATCCCACACGCGCGCCTCTAGAAAATAGATGTAGGCTTCTATAGATACTAACGTCCATCAATCTGCATAAGAAAAGGCGACTCCCATCTACAGTAATATGGAAGTCGCCTTATTCTTGTTCCAACCCAGCTGACCTTTAAATATGAAAATCCAAATGTGCACCGCGGTGTTCATACTCTTGGGAAAATAGAGTAACGAACTTCGTTATACCACGTTATACACATTATACGTTATAGACCTAGTAACTCCCGCTTAGACGCTTCAGGATCATGCACGACTTCAATTTCATGGTTAAAAATTAACGTTGCACGATCCTGTTCATATGCAGGCCAAGCTACACCCGCAGTCTCCGGCTTACCGTGCTTGGCAAAGGAAATCCAGGCATCCTGCACCTTGAGCGCAAGTTCTGCTGCTGCCTCATCCGGCTCGGCATTCATGAATTTCAACACGGGTAATGTATTGAACACAAAGAACATTTCAATACTGTGGATGGCTCTTTTTAACAATGGATGCTCTGGCATTACCCAATCGAAGCGATACATCCATACAGGTGCATGCTTCTGCTGAGCGGCCGCATATTGTAACGATGAACGCCAGAAGAAGAGATCCGTCATCACCTGAGCTTGGCCATCTGCCGTTTTGGGATAACTATCTGCAATGGCTACACGGTTCTCCAGATCTGGTGCCATAAAGTCCACACCTTGTACCATATCAATCTCGGGTGAGAAAGGCACATGTGGCTGGATAAACAGCGCACCTTCATGCCGTGTTGTTCCAATCAATACAGGAATGTCCTGCGCAGAACCTGCGTTCACCGCTTCAAGTGGAGTCTGAGGTAGGGTATTGCCATCCAGTACAGGCTGGAATAACAGAGCCATCCCAGCTCCGATCTGCTGTTTAAGAATCTCACCTGCTGCGATAATCTCCTCTGCCGGAATGGTTCTCAGTTTTTGCAGATTGTCTAGCTCAACGCCAAGAATCTTCAACATTCCCTCACGCATCGCAGATGCTTGTTCCGCAGTGATGAACTGTGAAGCTCCACTTTGCATGATGGCACGGTTAAACAATCCTTTCGCCGCAGGCATAGCCATTAGAGCTGCAATACTCATGCTACCTGCCGATTCTCCGAATACCGTAACATTGTTCGCATCCCCGCCAAACGCCGAGATATTGTCCTTCACCCACTGTAGAGCTGCCGCCTGATCAAGCAGACCTGCATTCGTTACATAGGATTCACCGAGTGGAGCCATATGCAGGAAACCAAGTGACCCAAGTCGGTAGTTGATGGTGACAACGATGACATCACCTCTATGCGCTAATTGCGTTCCATCGTACATCGGCTGACTGCCTGAGCCCGATACGAATGAACCCCCATGAATCCATACCATAACAGGTAGAGGATTAGTGCTTTCTTTTTCCGGTGCCCAGATGTTCAGATATAGACTGTCCTCTGATTCCACTGGCCGTTGCCCACCTGTCCAATCTGAATCGTGGCGAGGCTGTATATTCTCAGGCCCAAATTGTGTAGCCTGTCTTACTCCATGCCATGATTCCGGTGGTACTGGCGCTTGAAAACGCAACTCCCCTACTGGCGGTTTGGCATACGGGATACCTTTCCACACACGTGTACCATGCAAAAGCTCGCCTTGAACTGTACCATACTTCGTTTCAACTTGAAGTTCTCTCATGCCGCTTCTACTTCCTCTCCATGGATAGGTTAAACTAACATTTAAAAGGTTTCTCAAAAAGTAAGCTTCTGAACACGCACTTTAAGTGATTCGCATGTGTATCTATTTGAGTATAAATCGTTGGCATACCCATTTACAACTTTACCCAATCCCTGCTATTCTACTACGTTTCACGTGGAACTTTCTTCTTCTAACTTGCTCTCTCTGTCGACATGTCTTATGTGAGAAACACACTTAATGAGTTCCAGATCATATGGAGTACAATGCCTGGGAGCAGTGATTTTGTTTTATAAAAAATGTAGCCAAACACGAGCCCAAAAATGGATGTAGCTATAAAAACACCACCGTGCAGCATACCAAATATCAACGAAGAGATGATTATTGCCCACCATGCTCCATATTTGTTGGATAGTGTCGTGAAGAGCAATCCTCTAAACAGCAGTTCCTCGAAGAACGGAATAATTGTAGAAATAGCTAGGGCAGCAAAGATCGTTTGAAACGTCATGGCAGAATGAAGATCACTCGATTCAAAGAGATGCCGCTGACCCTCGTTGGTCTCTATTCCAGTTCCTAAGACTAGTACGGAAGTTAGTGCCATCAATACAAACCCAGCGATGATATAGAAGGCAGCTGTCCTTATCTTTACTTTGGAGCATAATGGATCACGTATGTATTCTCTGAACCTTTTATTAATAGCAAGGAACCACGTATACGTTATGATTTGAAACAATAAAAATATAAACGTTGTATCTACATATTTTATGCCTATACTCTCTAGAATTAAGGATGTAATGATAAAAAGGATTGCAGGCAATAGCAGTATTAAGCCTAGTTGTTTAACTACCTCTTTCAAACTGTAACTTCTGTCTTGCGGCATTCTTAAGTTCCACCTCTGTATGATCTAATCTAACCCTTAAAAGAAACAACCGATACAATCAGGCTGATATGTATTAATAGTAGGGCATAGTGCCCTTTCATTAATCTAGCCTCCTTTCTCCGAAATTTCGAGGACTGACCGTGAGCACTATGGTCTTGGTAGGTCATGCTGTGTGCATGCTTTCAGAGGCAGCATATCCAAACTAAAACAATCCAACCTACACTGTACCAAAAATAGAATGGAATAATCTACCTGAAACTGAAAGAGCCACCCTTATCCAAGGATGACCCCCTTAACGTAGACAAACTCGCACACGTGCACTTCTGTGCACTTCTGTCCACTTATGATTGCCTCATGATTAATCCAATGCCGGATAATGTACCGTAAACTCCGCACCCTCAATCCATTCACCTGTCACGAAGTTTCGTCCCTTCACAACGACCCGATCCTTGTAAATCTCCACGTGAAGTCCTTCACTGCCCTCCAGATGCTCGTCCTGATCCGTCCAGAGATAACCAACAGAAGAGGCATTAAACATCGTTGGCATGCGCCCTTCTCCATCGTACATCGTACGCTGTGCTTCAAGCTGCCAGTGGGTATGACCTGTGAAAAGAATAGCCTGTGGATACTGAGCCAGAATCGCCTTAAGCTCAGCATCCTGATTCACCCCGTACCAGCCTTGTTCTTTCATTGATCCCGCTACCGTATCCATGAGTGGCTGATGCAGGAACAGGAAGATTGGACGATCTAACGCCGCATGCTCAGCCAATGTAAGCTCAAGCCATACCAATTGTTCGGCAGACAACTCACAATCCTTCGGATGAGGCTGCTCCGTACCTAAGAAGATATAATGATACCCATCAATCCAGTGATCGTGATAAGCACGTTGCATACCTGTATTGGCTACAAAATCACTCAACCGACGATGCCACAATTCGGCAACCGTAATCGGCTCAGCTTCGGAAGGAACAGGCTTCCCACCTGAAGAAGCATGAGTAGGTACGGTATACAAACCGCGGGATAACTGCTCGACCAGCGCAGCTGATTCAGCCCTCGTTTGCGTTATTGTTAGCTCCACATGTTTATCTTGCTTTAACAACTCTGCTACTTCGGCAGACGTCATTGCCATCAGAGCCAGCGGAGGTTCTTGAAACACGATGGCGCCAATATCATGATTCCCCACTGTGTAACGGATATCAGGCAAGTTCCCAGCGTGTTGATTCAGTATGCGCTCTAGTTCACGATACTCGCCCGGTAGACCTCGATCCGTCACATCACCAACATGCATAATGCCACTGCTTCCTTGACTGAAGGTTGCTATATCCGCCAAAGCTTGCTCCATATGCCGGTTATGAATATGACCTGCATCATCTCGTACATGCGTATCCGTAATCACCTGAAAGCTGGCTAGAGGTAGCTCAGGCAAATGTTCATTTTTCATCAGGAATCACTCCATTTCAGTCCAATAATGCCAATCAGAATAAAGCCAATCCATACCATAGAAGTTAACCGGAGACGTTCACCAAAATAGTAATGACCCACAACACCAATAAGTGTAATCCCCACGCCAGACCAGATTGCATAAGCCACAGCTAGAGGCATATATTTCACTGCGAAATTGAGAAACGTAAAGCTTGCCCCATAACAGACAAACATCATCACCGAAGGCCATAATCGAGAGAAACCGTCCGATACTTTGAGCAAAATGGTGGCGCTCAGCTCTAGTCCAATGGCGAGGGCGAGCAGTACCCACCCCAGATACGTTTGAGCATTAGTCATTCGCCAAACCACCATTCAGAAGTTCATGAAATGACTGAATCGTTCGATCTGCGAGTGTAAGTCGCCCCGGTTCTCCGATTCCAATCTTATAAGCCGCACCAGCCGCACGCGCCATCTCCATATCACCATCCGTATCACCAATAACGACAACCTGCGAAGCAGGTATGCCTAACTTCACACAAGCGAGCGACACCATATCGGGAAAAGGCTTGCCGCGATGCACAAGATCCGTACCGATCACGACATCAAAGAATGATTCCAGCCCCATCCATTGCAGATGTTTAACCGCACTAGGGGTGTCGTCTGCTGTGACAACTCCCATAGCAACACCTTGGTTACGGCATTGCTCTAAAAATTTACGGACACCTTGTAGTGGATGTGCAGGACGATGAATCTCCATCGCTTCCTCTGCATGCGCCAGGCAATCTCGCACCATGATCTTGGCTTCAGCCCAGCTCAATCCTGCTCGGTATCCATGCCAGGTCAGTACGGCATATACTTCATCCATCGTCCCCATGGCGAGTGGTCCGCGTACATCATATCCATTCATACGTCCCTGCTCATCATGGAACGTACCCCAGATTAGTGGAATATCAGCGGCATCGATATGCATTTCTCTGGCAGCCAACCGTTCTCTGAAGTCATTAAGCACACAATCGGTCCAGAACCCCCACATGCCTGTAAAATCAAGTAAAGTCCCGTCTTTGTCAAATAGGACTGCTTGAATCGGATGAGGCAATCCACCTACATACGTCTCCTCTTGTTGCATCTGATAAACTCCTTATCTACCATCGTAATGAACCGAAAGGACGGTACATCTTGCATGTACCGCCCTCCCGGCTTGATTGCTTCTGTTGTCAATATAATCCCAGTATCAATACTGATTAAGTTATTCTAGATCTACAGTGAAAGGTAGCTTAGCCTTACTTCGCGATACGATCAAGCTCTTTCTGAGCTTTCTCTTTCGCTTCCTTCAGTGCTTCTGCTGCCGAAACGTTGTTGATCTGCACTTTATCTGCTGCATCCTTCAATGCATCATTGATCTTACCACCCGTTGGATCACGGAATGGAGCGGATGCATGAGCTGCTTGTTGAAGTGGTACTGTAATTTGTGGATTTTCTTCACTGAACTTCTTGAACTCTGGATCATCTTGAGCAGATTGACGAACTGCGATATAACCTGTGTTCATTGACCATGCAGCTGTATTTTCATTCTTAGAGAAATACGTCAGCCACTTATATGCTGCTTGTTGTTGCTCAGGGCTTGCTGCTGCCGGGATACCTGCCAAAATTGCATTGGCAACGGGCTTACCTTCACCAATACCTTCCCAGCCTGGTTGTTGCATTGCAGCGACAATGCTGAAGTCCAGGTCACCTTGGTCACCACTGGAGCCCGTGTAACCTGCTGCTTTATTTTTCATCACATTATCAATCGTTTTGTACCAATATTCCCAACCTTGACCACCGTACTCGATGCCCATGATCTTGTCTTCGTGAATCCATTTACGGAACAGATCCCATGTCTCGATCCACTCTGGGGAATCAACCATAACCGTTGTGCCATCCTCACTAAGAATCTGTCCACCTTTACCCATGACGGCATCAATCATGTTGTCTCTACCCCACATGGGCTGCCAGCCGTAGAAGGTGGTCTTGCCATTCTCTTGTTTGCTCATTTTCGCTGCTGCTTCAGCAAGCTTCTCCCATGACGTCAGGCTTGCTGGGTCGATTCCGTTCTCTTTGAGCGTATCCATACGGTAATACATGATTTGAGTTGTTCCGTACATTGGCAGGAAGTATTGTTTGCCGTCCACTTCGCCTTGGTTCAGGAACGTTTGAATGAAGTCATCCTTCTGGAAATTCGAATCTGCTGCGATCATCTCATCCATAGGTGCATAATAACCTTTGCGCGCCCAGTCGATATTGGCACTAAGCACAGCCGCTGGAACCTTCTTGGAAGCAATCGCTGCTTGCAGCTTCTGTTCGGTCTCTGTGTAGTCTGCCTGTACAATTCCTTTGACAACGACTTCGTCCTGGGAAGCATTAAACGCATCAATCGTCTTCTTCATGTTGTCACCCAGATTACCACCGAGACCATACCAAAATTCAATCTCTACCGGCGCCTTCGCCTGAGTTTCTGTTCCACTTGCAGCAGCCGTTGTATTGGACTCGGCTGGTGTAGATGATCCACAAGCTGTCAGTAGAGCAAAGCTCGCTGCCAGTACGAGGGACATACCACCCTTCCAGTTGGACCTCAGTCTGTTTTTCCATGTCATGTTCGCTTGACTCCACTTCATTGTTGTTCCTCCCGTTTAGGTGAAATGTGGTTAGTACGGTTGATAACGTATATCTAGTTGATGCTAGGTGTTCGGTGACTCGTGTCAGTTCTTGTTCACACCAGCCGTCATATTGACACTCTGCATGATCGTTTTCTGCGTGAACAAGAAGAGAACAAGGAGTGGTGCGATGGTGAAGGCACTCGCAGCCATAATTTGCGGCCACGCCAGTCCATATGCCCCACCTTCGACGAAGAAGCTTCTCAGACCAGCCGATACAAGCTGTAGATCAGGGTCTTTGGTGATCAGCATCGGCCAGAAATAATTGTTGTACTGTTCGATAAACGTAATCAGTACCATTACGGCGAAGCTTGATCGAACAAGTGGTGCGATAATGGTCCATAAGATTCGGAAATGTGATGCACCATCCAGCTGTCCTGCTTCTACCAATTCATGAGATACCTGCATGAACGCTTGACGGATTAAGAAAATCGAGAATACACTAACACAGTTGGATACAATTAAGCCTGTGTAGGAATCCAGCAAGTTAAGCTCGCTAAGCACCATGTAACTCGGCAGATACACAGCCGTACTCGGGATCATATAACCCACCAGAATTAAGGAGGTCAGTGCACCTTTGAGGCGGAATTTCATATGAGTCAGTGCATACGCCATCATACTGGAGTTAACGATTTGGAATAGACAGATCGCCAAGGCTACCCCGGTACTGTTCAAAATGTAACGAGCAAATGGTGCGGCATTCCAAGCATCCACGTAATTGCTCCACAAGAATGTTTCCGGCCAGAAGGTCGGCGGGAATTGCCAGATCTCATCATTTGTTTTGAATCCGCTAATGACCATCCAATAGAAAGGAAATGCTGTACCTAGCGCAATCATTGCTAGTAACAGATAGCGTATGAGTTTACTTAGTTTCAATTTTACCGACACATTCTGCATCTCCTTGCGCTTCATCCTCTTCTGAATCTTCTTATTAGGCATCGTCATTGTCATTAGTAGTGCACCAAACGTCTGCCAAGCAGGAAGGATACTCCCGAGAGCAGTACGCAGATCAGAATAATCACAACGGCGATGGATGAAGCCTCACCTACATTGAAGGATTCAAATGCAGACTGGTAATACATATACAGCAACGTTCTTGTCGATCCCGCTGGTCCACCCTGCGTCATGACGTTAATCTGGTCATAAGCCTGTAGTGACTGAATCGTCAGAATAATGGAGAGAAAGAACGTCGTTGGTGAGATCAGCGGCAGTGTAATACTTCGGAACTTGTCCCAACTACCTGCCCCATCAATGGAAGCTGCTTCGAGCAGATCAGAGGGCAGGTTGCGCAGTGCAACCAGATAGAACACCATCGCCCAGCCAATCGACTTCCACAGGGTAACGATCAGTACCGCAACCAGTGCCCAATCCATGTCACGCAACCAACCAATGGGAGATACGCCCGCCCAGCCCAGCATGAGATTAGCAAGCCCTACCTCTGGCTCGAAGATCCAAGACCATGCGATGGATACCGCAACCGTTGGGGTTACCCATGGTGAGAAGAGTAATGTCCGGAAGATTCCGGTTGATTTGATCTTGCTATTCATGAGCATCGCCAGTGCTAATCCACCAACGATGGTTGGAATGACACTTCCTAATCCGAATAACAACGTCACCCTCAAGGATTGATAGAATTCAGAGTTGGTCAGTAAATAGCTGTAATTATCTAAACCAACGAATAATTTGTCTGGGCTCATGAAGTCCCAATCGGTGAAACTGAGATAAACGATATATCCGAGAGGCCCCAGCCAGAACACCAGCAAAGGGATTAGAGCCGGCAACGTGAAAAATACCGCTTCAGACTCCCTCCATAGCTTTAATCGCAATTCCCCCACTCCTTATGTTCAATTTTTCTTTAATCTTTTAGAAAAGTTTGGCATGAAACAATTGTTTATTTATTCCGTACAAAAATGATTGTACAATTGTATTGAAAAATCTATTTCATAGTTATGTTAAAATTGAATTGATTCATGTAAAATATGAAGAAGCTAGTGGGAACGCTATCATAAACTTGAGGTGACATTGTGGTGAAAGAAACTACCGGGAACCTGAATCATTCTTCATTGCCCGATCGGTATGAGCTGAGGGAGAAGGTCATCGACGCCATCGCCAACACGATGGATCTGTATGGGGTTAATCATACGTTTGGCAAATTGTATGGGGTTATGTATTTTGAGGATCGACCGATGACACTTGAAGAGATGAAGACCTCTATGAACATGAGTAAAAGTAATATGAGCTATGCTGTTCGTTCACTTACGGAGTCACAGATGATATATAAGCTGGAGGAGAAGAAGGATCGGCAGGATCAGTACCTGGCTGAAACGGATTTCTATCGCACCTTTCAGAACTTCTTCGGATCGAAGCTACAGCGGGAAGTGGATGTGATGTTAGAGGGCATACGAGAAGTCATTCCTGATCTATCGGCAATCATCCTTTCGGAGCATACCTCGCCAGAAGACCGAAATGAGGCACTACGTGACCTGCACAAACTTCAACATGCGGAGCAATATTATATTTGGCTCCAGGGATTTGTAAACCAACTGCAAGAGGGTAGCTTCTATCCAAGCTCTGCACAAGAATGAGTATTTTACGATAAGGTACGACCGATAATGCTGAGATGCTGATTATAACGAACCTGGCGAAGTTATTTGTAAAAGAAAGCTTCCAAAGTAGTTGAATCTCCTACTTCATCGTGGGATAACTTCACTATGATTCGTTAGATTAGAAAGTACCGGGATCATCGTCAAATTATCATTGGTTATTAACCAACTATAAGGTGATTATTTTCTAGAGTGGGCTCTGCGATTTGGTAACTTCACAGTAACTGTAGCTACTTCTACTAAATTCTGAACTTGTTCTTTACTTGCATATCATGAACTTATCAGTAGATCAATTCATAATGTGTTACACAAACAGCCTGTTGGCAGAAATCCATAGCAACAGGCTTGTTTCATCTCATATTATTCTCCCACGTCCAAATCTCCATTTCTCGGCTTGTAATCACTCAGCTTCCCTTCATACACAAGCGCGAGTCTTTCACTTTGGCGAAAATCATCCGGGGTCACTAAGGCAGGCAGCTTGTTCCAGAGCTTGATTCCGGATCGCTGTAATATTTCTGCTACAAACTGTGAACAAAAGTAGGAGTTGCTAAACTCGACAGGCTCTTTCAGCGTAATGCCGATGACGCCAAGCAAGTTATACATATATTTCTGGCGGCTACGGATGAAGATATGTAGCACACGTTTCATTTTTTCCACTTCACGGTCTGTCACCTGAAGCTCGTAAATAACACATGTCGTGTTCGGATATTTGCTGTATGTACCTGTCTGGATATCTTCCTTCACAAACCCACCGTTCAGCGGATTGCTTGGATGTTTACGACCGAAGCTGTATAGCTCGGATAACTCCCGGTTAAATGAGATCGAGGCATGATTATAGGGTGCTTTGGTGTAACTCTGAATGACTTTGGTAAACAAGGTTCCTGTATTCGTGAGCAGGATATAGATGGAGCGTTGATCGGTCATAACAAAATTTCCCCTTATCAGATGGTCACTATTCCTTCATAATAACATAGGTACCCTTTTATGGAATCTTATTTTGGATAAGCAGGTGATCCTTCGTTGAGCAGTTCATTATTCACATTAACCTTAATATTCACTGCACTACTCGTTATACATATCGTGTACAAAATCATTGCAAAGTTACAGCCGGACAAAGACTATTCGGGCATCGGCAACAAAATCAAAACCTGGTGGGGCATGCTCCTAATCTTCTGTCTTGCCACACTATTTAACCCTATCGTTTCCCTGCTCTCCCTTATGGTGCTTGCCTTCTTCGCACTCAAGGAATACTTCTCCATGATCCGCAGTACACGCAAAGCTGACCGCAGGTTGTTCCTATGGGCATATCTAGCGGTACCCGCTCAGTTCTACTGGATCTATATTGGATGGTATGGGATGTTTATCATTTTCATTCCGTTGTATGTTTTCTTAGTACTGCCTCTCCCGCGATTAATTAACAAAGGAACGGTAGGCTTCCTACGCAGTGTCAGCTCTACACAGTGGGGACTGATGCTCATGGTGTTCGGACTCAGCCACCTTGCTTACTTCCCTTTTGCTACACCTGAGTATGGATCGAAGCTAGTATTATTCTTAGTGGTGCTAACTCAGCTTAATGATGTCATCCATTATGTGGTCTCTCTCTATCTGGGCAAGCGAAAAGTCGTGCCTACGGCCAATCCATTTTTGACATGGGAAGGATTCGCCTGTTCCTTGGTCATCACAACGGCAGCCTCCTACTTCATCCATCCGTACCTTACACCGTTTGATGCAGGATTCGCCCTGTTCATTGGGGTGCTGATCAGCCTCGCAGGTTTCTTTGGCAGTCTGACCGTATCTGTATTGAAGCGGGATTTGCTAATTGGGGATGATAACAAGTTTGATGAACTCAAGAAAAGCTATTTAAGCAGGGTCGACAGCCTTACCTACACATCACCCGTCATGTTTCATGTTGTGCGTTATTTCTTCGACTTTATGTAGCAATCCCAGATTCTAGATTTAAGGCTCTATTTAATCCAAAAACAAATCACACCTCCAAGCTAGTCGAACCGACTGAACATCGGCTGATAAACTTGGAGGTGCTGCATTTCTAGCGCATTGCATTCATTTGGGCTCATACCATTTCAAACGGGTGAGTCTAGAAATATGCTGTTTATTTCTTCAGCTTGACTTCTTGTTCCGCCAAAACTTCTTGTCCAGCTTCATTCGTATACACCAACGTTACTTTACCACGTTCACCCTTCATTTCATCTGTATATTTGAATTCCATGGGCTGACTATCATCCTTGATGTAGAAACCTTCCTTCTTGCCGTCTGCTTTATTCTCGTCTGCTTCATGCTGAGTTGCTTCTTGTACTGAATTAATGATTGTGATCTGATTGGATGTCCACCGCAGTTCAGATAACGTGTATCCTTCTGGCACATCCTTCACCGAGTAGCGAAAGCTCTTCGCTTCCGTCAGCTTGTCCGATTGATCGATAGTGATCACAATTCCATCTCCAGCATCAGCCGAGGATTCAGATTGCGCTGAGTACGATCCGTTATCCTGCTTCGCATCAGCATTAGGAATTGAGTCAGGCCCTGCTTCGGATATTGGCTCCTTCGACTGCGGATATGCATGTTCCTGTACAGATTCATTATTGTTACGAGCACCGCACGCACTCGTTAGCACCATGATGCACAATAACGCAATTATCCAACGTGTTGATTTCATCCATGTGATCTTCATCATTGAATCCCTCCTGTTGATAAATACGTATTCAAAAAATATGCTAATGTATTCAACCATCTCTTTAACTAATACACGATATCCTTCCTCATGAAGCTCCATATTATGTAATCTCTATGCATAGGAACAAAAAAACCTAAATATCCGCTAAGATACTTAGGTTCGTTATTCATTTATGTTATCTCCTACATTGCAGACCAGATGAACGGCTACAGCCAAGGGCTATACCAATGCTATATTATTACTTATCATCATATTGAGGCAAAATTAAGACCTGCCCCGCTTGAATAGAGTTAGAAGATAGCTTATTTATTTTTTTCAAAACTTCTACAAATACCCGGGTATCCATTTGTTGCGGCTTATACTCTACGGAAAGATTCCATAGCGTATCCCCTTGAGAAACAATGACCTTTCTCCCCGAAAGCAGGTCTTCCTCTCCGCCTGCAAATGCAGTTAACATCGTACTACAACCAATAATCACAATAAGAGAGATGATGGCAATTTTCAATAACAACGGTCGCGCCTTAAGTTGAAGCAATTTTTTTCTAAGCTCGCCTGTACTCCATTGAACCGATGCTGGACTCACCGGCTCATAAATGCTCTGATACGTAGAATGTCTCATCATTCGTCAACCTCCGAACCTGGCTCCTATTCCTATATGTAACGAGCGCATGATGATCCCCCCTGGACCTTCAAACAACAATCGCGCAATTTGTCTATCTCCGATGTCTTCAGTCATCACGCCTACAAATGCGTAACCCGTTCATTATTTTGCACTTGTTCAAGGGTCAGTACTCCCTCTCACCTATATGTGTAAGTAGGTATCATAGACCTATACTAATCCCTGTAGGTAGGTACATTATACCACTCCATTCTAAACAAATTCTGAACAACATCGGCAGATTTCTATATAAATATGCATAGATCTATCATTTACGCATTATTTCGACGGAAATAACTAAGAAAAAATAAAAAATCCATGCCTGATTTTCGGCGATAATATAGGTAAGATTTTTTTATACTAGGAGCATGCAGTTCGATGATCCATTCTCATAAACGTAAGGACGTGTGCCCATGATTGCTGATGATCTGAAAGAACAATATTATCAAGCCCTTCTTACCAAAGACTCAAAGTATGAAGGACTGTTCTATGTTGGAGTCAAAACGACAGGTGTATTCTGCCGCCCAACTTGTCCAGCTCGAAAACCAAAATTCGAAAACTGCGAGTTCTATGAGACCGCTCAACAGGCCTTACTCGCTTCATTCCGACCTTGCCAGCGCTGTCGCCCGCTATCCCATCCCAATCACGTATCAGACGTTGTACGCCTGCTAGTTGAGGCTGTTGAGAATAATCCGGAGAAACGATGGAAAGAGCAGGATTTCAAAGACCTATCTATTGATGAATCAACGGCAAGGCGTCAATTCAAAAAACGCTTTGGCATGACTTTTGTGGAGTATGCTCGTGCTCGCCGTATGGGACTTGCACTTAAACATATCCGTTCAGGTCACACCGTCATTGATAGCCAGTTATCTACAGGGTATGAATCCAGTAGTGGCTTCCGTGATGCGTTCTCACGCATTATGGGTGCTGCCCCAACACATATAAATGAAGGACAGGTGCTCAAAGCGTCCTGGATTGACACCCGCCTTGGCCCCATGATGGCTGTAGCTGATCAGAAGCAACTATATTTGCTTGAATTTATTGATCGTCGAGGGCTTGAACGCGAAGTAGAACGCCTACGGATACGAACCAAGTCAGCGATTGTGCCTGGCATGACTCCACCCATTCAATCCATTGAGCAAGAACTTGAACAATATTTCGACGGTACACTGACAACGTTCGACACACCGTTGTTCTATTTAGGAACACCATTTCAAAAGAAGGTATGGGAGCAATTATCATTGATTCCAGCAGGGGAAACACGCTCCTATCAAGAGATTGCAATTGCTCTGGGTAAACCGACAGCTTGTCGCGCTGTAGCTCAAGCCAATGGAGCGAATCAACTGGCGATCGTCATTCCATGTCATCGAGTTATTAATACAAGTGGTGAACTTGGCGGATACGGCGGGGGAATCACTCGCAAAAACTGGCTGCTCCAACACGAGAAACAGAGGCCGTAACAGTAAATTCAACAGCGCATTTCGTATATAAAGGAGTAAACCAAGATGAACGCCAACAAGCGCACGATCAGAGATAAAGCTGAGCAATTTCATCAATACCATGTGAAGGGGAAACCACTTGTGCTGGTGAATGTGTGGGATGCTGGAAGTGCACAGACCATTCAATCTACAGGAGCCGCAGCTATTGCTACCGGAAGCTGGTCTGTTGCCGCAGCCCACGGTGAGCAGGATGGAGAAGCTCTGCCGTTCCAGCTGGTACTGGCTAACCTCGAACGCATTACAAAAAGCGTAGATTTGCCTGTAACCATCGACATAGAGGGAGGGTATGGCAGGTCCGCGTCAGAATTGAAGCAAAATATATCGCAAATCATGGATCATGGCGCGGTAGGCATCAATATCGAGGATCAGCTTCCCACTGGCGAAGGTCTGTACACGGTCACAGAGCATTGTTTGAGGTTATCTGCCGCTCGAGATGCTGCAGAGCAAGCAGGCATTCCTCTTTTTATCAATGCACGCACAGATTTATTTCTGCAACAGGCTCCTGAGCAGCATAATGAAGCGTTACTCAATGAAGCCATCGCACGATCCAAGGCTTACGCAGAAGCAGGGGCTAGCGGTCTATTCGTTCCAGGATTACAGCAGTCACAATGGATTAAAAAACTGTGTGATCAGTCGCCGCTTCCCGTCAACGTGATGGTCACTTCCCCCGAGCCTTCACCTAGACAACTGGCTGCACTAGGAGTGGCACGAATCAGCTATGGGCCTTATCCTTATCTGCAAGTGATGGAGCACCTGAAAGCCCTTGGGCAACGTATTATAATGGGGTCATAAGGATCATAATAATGAGGATTGTTCGTAATGCTGCATTCTCCTCATGAGCAGAAGATGTTTACAACCTTCACCTGTGGTATAATCCCTCTACCTAACAAGTAACAGGAGGCATATATGCTTAACGTTGAACAAAAGCTTAAAATTTTAGAATCGTATCCTCAGCTGCAGCGCAAAAATGTTTCTCTGGGGCGTGTGAATTTCCACTACGAGGACAGCGCCTATGAGAAGAAGATTGTAGCACTTCATATTCACCCGAACGGTAATGGTTATATCTATGCAGGGCTGCTGCCAAACTATGAGACGGATGCCAAAGGGTTTGTCAATATTCGTGATTACTCCGAAACAGATCTGCGCACATTGCTGGATGCAACACTTCAGGCGATGTCCTACAACCCAGACGCAATTGAAGTGGTTGAGAAAGCCCCAGCTTCAAAAGAATCTGCTCCTCCAGTTACACTCTCGTCAGGCGGCGGAGTCTGGATCAATGAAGAAGGACAAACGCTCACGTTAAAATATGATAATGACATGTGGTGTGTGTATGCCGGTCAGGATCTAGAGATGGCTTATGAATCACGCAGTGAAGCTGGCGAATACCTTCATGAGGAAGGATTCAAACCGCAAGCTCAGGCTTAATTAAAATAAACAAACGTACGCAAAAACACGAGGCGAGCTGATGCTCCCTCGTGTTTTTCTGATCACCATGGATTTCTACGTTTTTATTTAACTATTGCCTACTTTCCGGTTCGTTGCGAGAGAAGCGCCTTTTCCTTCAGGTCTTTCACCGGCTTATCATTAGTCTTTGCTACCTTTTCGTACAAGGGGCACATGTTTCATCATAGGGTAAGTGGATAATAGCAGACAACCACCGATTGCACCTAAGAGAGTGAATAGCAAGACACTGTTCGTTTCCATAATCCAGCGAACCAATCCACTTAGATCAGACAG
Source organism: Paenibacillus tundrae (assembly GCF_030812775.1). Lineage (GTDB taxonomy): Bacteria > Bacillota > Bacilli > Paenibacillales > Paenibacillaceae > Paenibacillus > Paenibacillus tundrae_A. Next base: position 152,946 of record NZ_JAUSTI010000013.1, on the reverse strand, counting down.
CGTAATGAATAACGTGAGTCCAAGCGCAATGGTGAAGAATAGGATGAAGAAATTTCGGAAGCCTAAACGTATCCAACTAACCGTAACGAATGCAGAAAGACCCAGTATGAGGAATCCAACCATGAGATCGATCCAGTAATAGGAGTACCATTCGTACGCACTCATATACAACTGACCTGGCTGGTATAATGTCACACCCAGTATTCCGCTCGCATGGAGTAAATGCATCAGAACATAAATCACGTTCAGGACGGTAATCCCTCCAATAACCATCCCCGCTGAGTTCAGGTAGAACGACTTCATAAACTGAGTTCTTGTGCTGCCTAGCCCGATGGCGACAGGAAATATAGCAACCATTCCTGAAACAGCAAAACCGCATATCCCCCCATACATAGGGCCAAATGCCGCTGCTGGGAAACTCACATCAAATATAAGTCCTACTGCGACATAGGCTAGAACTAGCAACAAGGTTATCAACGTAAACAATTTAAGAAACCAACGCATATCTTCCAGAATTAGTCGATGTGTTCCACGAATTGCATTCATCCTCTCACCCTCTCCGACTTCCGTGTAATGTTTATGAGGTAATCTTGTAGTGTAGCCTTCTCAATGGAAAGACGATGATCACGAGCAATTTCCTTCCACTCGGCAGAGTATGGGGCATCGATCATCACTTTCAACGTTGAGCCAAGTTCAGAAGATTCTAACACCTTTGCATGTTGCACAACTTCACTAACATCTTGAATTCCCCCTGTTAGCAGAACCCCTTGTTCGCGTACCTCCTCCATCTGTTGGTGTATGAGGATCTCCCCATCATGAAGAACAATAAGTGACTCACACAAAGGCTGAATCTCTTCAATATGATGGCTGGACACGAGAATTAATCGCGGGTGATCTTCATAGCTGTCCAATAATGCGCGGTAAAAATACTTACGTTTCTCCGCATCCAATCCGTTCGTTGGTTCATCCAGTATGGTAACATCGGCATTACTAGCGAGTCCCAATATCATCTGTGCCGCAGAATTCATACCTTTGGAAAAGGTGGCGATTTTCTTTTTAGTAGGTAGTTCAAACATCTCAATAAGCCGTTCCGCCAAATCCTGATCCCAACTAGAGTGAAAGTACTGTCCGAATCGAACCAGATCCCGAACAGTCCAACTTTTGCCGAGTGGATGCGATTCTTGGATATAACATAGCTGATCCTGCACCTTGAGGTTGTTGTATGGATTCTGCCCCATTACACGAATTGTGCCGCTTGCAGGACGATTATGACCCGCAATCAAACTCATTAGTGTCGTCTTACCAGCACCATTCCTTCCCCATAACCCGCTGATAACAGGCTCCGTTTCATGGAAATTCAGATTCTTGAGTACGGTGGTCTGTTGATAGCTGTAGCTAACCTGCTCTAATTGGATCATGATTCATCCTCCTTATCTTGCTTGCCCTTAATCAAGTCAATAATCATATCTTCGTTCATATGAATTCTCCGTGCTTCCTCCAGCAGTGGTCTAATATACTCTTCGTAAAAGTGTTCCTTTCGTTCCATTAGCAACATATCTCGCGCTCCCTTCGCTACAAACATGCCTACTCCCCGCTGTTTGTAAATAACGCCTTTGTCCACTAGCGATTGCAGCCCCTTACGTGCTGTGGCTGGATTGATATTGTAAAACCGTGAAAGTTCATTGGTGGAAGGAACCTGCTCTTCCACCCTTAGTCGGCCCTCTACAATATCATCCATAATCATCATCGCAATCTGATGGAAAATAGGCTGTGATTCATCCAAAGTCGATTTCATGCAGATCCAACTTTCGTTATTTAATGATAATAGTCTGTGTCTGTTGTGTTAGTTAGTTAGTTAGTTAGTTAGTCATTCAGTTTGTTAGTTGGTTAGTTACTCATGTAGCTAACTATAGTACACGAAGACAGCAAAGTAAATAGTCAAATGCATACTCATCTTTATTTTTCAAAATTAAAACTGCTTCACTAAGATTAACTCGAAGTCTTATCCCTAGCTTAATCCGTTGCTAAGCTAGCTCGTTGAATCATTGTGTTCTCACGGATGCCTTCTGCTTCGCTTGATTGAATTGATTAATAAGACCGTCTAACACTACGGACTGCTGAATAACTTCTGGGTGCAGTAGATTCCCATATTTCATCTCAATGGTGTACAGTAATTCCCTAGCCGATTCAATCTGGACGATCAACGCAGTATGTTCCATAGTGTCCCCTCCTTTTGTCATATTTTAGCTGATTATGTCAATCGGTAGGACTATAGTCATATGACATTACTAATTTTTCCAAACTAAAAAGCCCCTGAATAGGCTTCAGAGGCGTCTTCTAATTTTGTTATGTGCTAGGTACCAAATCCATGATCAGCAGGTCTCGCTATTGAGGGGCTTGGAGCTTCGTTTCCAGAGACAGGCTCAGGAGCAGGAATTACGATACTTACCCAAATGCTACATGTGGCTATCAGCAAAGCCAACGTTCTCTTCATTGAGTTTGTGCACCTCACTAATTATATTTTTGTACTGCTGTTTAGCGGTGTCTGTCGCAAAATCCCTGTATTGCTCAAACAGCCCGACACCTCTAAGCATAGCTCTACCACTACAAATTTCAAGTGAAAATTTCAGACTATTTATGACAAATTCAATACCTTTATGAAACTCATCTTTCTTCAGATAATATGCTCCCAAGTCAGCTAAAAGACGTACATATCGATCATCAGTGACTTGTTTGCTGACCTTTCCAATTCGGTTGCTTTGATCCTGGTATGTGAAGTAAGATTCGTATTGTTCTAACACAAAATCGATATTTCCGTTATATCGATTGGCTGCTGTAACGATATCGCACAATGCTGGAAATATCTCATTCTCTCGCGTTGATATATAGTTCAAATAATCAGGCAATACTTCGAACTGCCCTGCCATCAAGCGGTAGATATAACGATTCCCCACAGCCCATTCCTGAAACTGAGTGATGACTAGCGCCTCTTCCTCGTTACACTCTTTCACCCAATTATTCACCGCGTAGAGTGACACGTACTCAAGCGCTTGATCATAATCTTTGAGCTGATAACAGGCACTACCTGCCGCTAGATATGAATATAAAATATAAAATATGATGGGGCGTTTGGTTTCTTCCGGCTTCTTTCTACCATTCAATTCATAATGAATTGTTGCTTTCACTCGTAACTTTTCAGATAGCTCTTGTACCTTATTCCAACGATGTAGTGCACCAAATGCATTAATAAGCTCATTCAAGGCATCCAACTGATATCGTTCATCCAGTCGATCTACATAGTATTCAAACTGTGCTGCGATGATCAGATTCCGTTGCTGATCCTTGGATAGACCCAGCTTGAACAGGCGGTATTGACATAAGGCTAACCGCTCCGAGTGCTGCATTTTCTCACTCTCGGCAATCGTTTCGTATAGAAGAATCGCCGGTTCGTGTTTGCCATCACGGTAGAATTCTTCTGCCACTTCAAACAACAAGGGAATATAGGATAGATTATCCATCATTAAACGGATAACCTCTTCAATACAATTCAATTTATTCAAATCGGCACAACGATGGAGGAATGGCCCTAGTCTCCGCCAGTCAGGAGTCGCATGCACAAAACACTCATCTATGTATAGTTCATAGAAGTGACCTTCTTCTAATCCCATAGCCGCAGTAATTCGATCCAATTGCTGCATAGCAATCGGGCGATTTTTATTAAGAATGTTACTCAGCGTACCTGAATTAATGCCTGACGTGTCTGAAAAGAAGCTAATAGACCTCTGCTCACGCTTAAGATAACTCTCCAAATGATCGCGTATCGTGGTTGTGGACTCCAAACGAACACCACCCTCCAAAATAAAAAAACATAAACGAATGAATCCGCTTCATTAAGTTGATGAAATGAATTCCAGATTAATGATATTTTTAAAGTAATTATATGTATTTATGAAGTATGGGTCAATAAAATAATTTGAACTAATTTGTATTAATTACAATTTAATCCTTTTATATCACGGTAGTATTCCTTCGATTTTATGCAATAAAAGCTTCAGCCTGATAACCTGAACAGCATAAAAACACGAGCAAAGATCCACTCGTGTTTTCATGACCATTTCTAAGAGAACACTACGCCATTGTTGCTAGGCTTATGGCAATACATTCCCAGCAGCACGATAGATGTCGTACCACTCCTGACGAGTAAGATGTACATCCGACGCTTTAACACAGTCTTGCAGACGTTCAAGGTTCATCGTACCTGTCACGGGCTGCATCTGTGCCGGATGACGCAGCAACCAAGCGATTGCAATCGTGGTGTTGCTCACATCATATTTCGCTGCAATCTCATCGATCTTCGCATTCAGCTCAGGGAACTTGTCGCTTCCCAAGAAGACCCCTTCGAAGAATCCATATTGGAAAGGAGACCATGGCTGGATCGTGATATCATGCAGGCGGCAATAATCCATGATACTACCATCACGGTTAATTGCAGCTTCGTTCTCCATGTTCACATTGATTCCACTGTCTATCATCGTTGTATTCGTAATGCTCATCTGGAGCTGATTAGCGACCAGTGGCTGTTTAACATATTTTTTGAGTAGTTCAATCTGGTTCGGATTCTGGTTAGATACGCCGAAGTGACGAACTTTACCTTCGCGCTCCAACAGGTCAAAGGCTTCTGCCACCTCTTCCGGCTCAACAAGTGCATCCGGACGGTGCAACAACAGCACATCCAAATAGTCCGTTTTCAGACGCTGCAGGATACCATCGACTGAATTCAAAATGTGCTCTTTCGAGAAATCAAACATCCCCTTGCGAATCCCGCATTTGGATTGCAGAATGATGTTTTCCCGAACTTGAGGGCTCATCTGCACAGCCTCTGCAAAGATCTCCTCACATTTTCCTGTTCCATAAATGTCGGCGTGATCGAAGAAATTGGCTCCAATCTCCATTGCAGAACGAACAAAATGCTCCGCTTCTTTACCATCTAATGTATTAATCCGCATGCAGCCAACCGCTACAACCGGTACCTCCAGCGAGCTACTGCCAAGTTTAATTGTTCTCAAGATGATTACCCTCCATATTCGGATATTTTGTTTAATTGTATTGCTACAATCATCGTTGATGGTACTTGTCTTCCGTCTATGATTGTGACATACATCTGCAATCGGTTTCAATGGGTTTTTCGAATTCTTCTATGGAAAAATGACCGTTTGTGACTAACCATGACGCACCGCATGTATTCTCTAATCTTCTTCGACTTGTACTTCTTCTGTGACGATTACCTTCATATACTGAGGAAGAATTTGAATCTGGATGGGTAGTGACGGCCCTTCCTCTCCATCTACATTGGTTCCAATGGGCTCATCAGATGTTACACGTAATTCTTTTGCAGTAAAATACTCCACATCTTTATGGTCTTTCAAGCTACCGAACAGCAAGGATGTGCCCAAAGTCAGTGTGTTAAGCATACTCATATTCCGGATCACAAAACAATGAATAACCCCATCATCCACCACCGCATCTGGAGACAGCTTCTCGAATCCACCAACGGAATTGGTTAGCGCAGCGAGGAATAAGGGAGAGTCGCCCTCCCAGCTCTGACCGTCATGTTCAATGGTGAGCCGTTTCGCAGGGGTATTCACCAAGTCCTTCAGTCCTTCCTTCAGGTAGGCAAATGAACCTAGCTTCGATTTTTCTTCGGATGAAACAGAGGACAACGCTTCGGCTAGTGAACCTGCTGCTACAACATTGGCAAACAGTCGTCCATTCATATTCCCGACATCTACCGCACGCACTTGATTCGAACTCAACCCGCGAATAGCTTCTTCCGGATCAAGGGGGATATGAAGGGCTCGTGCAAAATCATTGACCGTACCCAGGGGTACGACGCCAAGCGTAGGACGGTGATCCTGATCCATCATGCCGTTAATCGTCTCATGCAGCGTTCCATCCCCTCCAATTGAAATAACGAGATCACATCTGTTTTTACATGCATCTAGACAGAAGTTGGTCGCATCTCCTTCTTGAGCTGTTTCGTTGACAACAACCTCATACTGCTGTGATGCCAAAATTCTTTTGACCTGGGACACATACTGCTGAGCCTGTTCTTTACCGGACGATGGATTACTGATAATCATGGCTTGACGCATACTCGCACCTTCTCCTCCAAATGGCGTATTTACCTATCTATACCCTTTCTTAACGTGCATTGAATTACAATAAAAGAAGGCATTTAAATTTTTTGGCGCAAAGATGCTCAGAAGTGTGCAGTGTAAGGTACATTCATATAAAATAGAAGTAGAGTTGTTTGCTTATCCTGAATAAGGTGTTCCTTTTTTCATACGATGGGTTAATAACTAGGGATGTGTGCATCCTGATCTCTCTATATCATGACGATAAGGCTTGAACTACATAGAAGTTGTGCAAACGAATGGCGCATCATCAATTCATAGAATCGGAGGGAATCGTTGTAATGAGAAGAGTGGCTCTACTAGTTCTACTATTTATCCTAAGTATTGGCTCAGCCGGGCAAGCTTTGGCGTACCCAACTGGTGAATCGGGCGACAGACTTATTGAAGACCCTGCACTGGAAGATGGCTTGAAGCTTATTTTGAATAAACCGCTGGATGCTCCCCTGACTGTATCTGATCTGCAACAACTTACAGTTGTGGATCTAAGCAATGCGGGCATTCAAAGTCTAGCAGGGCTTGAACAGGCGTCTAACCTGACGCATCTGCGGCTATACGGTAACGAGATTGAGACGCTGACACCGCTAACGCATCTGACCCAGCTTCGAGAGATTGATGTACGGAACAATTACATTACGTCTATTGATGCACTTGCAGATCTGAAGGATCTCGGACGACTCTTGATTAGCAACAATTCAATTTCTTCTATTGATGTTATTGATGAATTCACCCGGCTACATACGTTCTTTGCTAGTGGAAACCAGCTTACAGATATTACACCGCTGACGGATCTGTCTGATCTAACTTGGGTTGAGCTGGCTAACAATAAGATTGCAGACATCTCTCCACTTGCACATTCCACCAAGCTGCAGCAGTTGAATGTAGCGAACAATCGAATTCAGCATCTGGACGATCTCGCTGATCTGCCTAACACCCTCCGTAAACTCAATGTAGCGGGAAATGAAATTTCAGATCTGACGCCCATTGAACATATGACAGGAATACGGACGCTCGATATTAGTGGCAACCAGATCCAGCATCTACATGCTATTGCAAATATGCACCATCTAACCGAGCTGAACGCTGAATCGAACCAGATTTATGACCTAGAACCGCTAGCGTCATTAACGCAGCTCAAGGCGCTTCAACTAGCTAATAATCGGGTGTGGGATCTAAGCCCAATCGCCGGGCTCTCTTTTACTCGGGCAGATACGACGAACACCATCACGGATATCAACGCATCGGTATCCTTTGCTACGAATGTGCAGACCTCGGTTAACGAGAGTGAATCTGGGGGGCTGACGGTACAGAATAACTATTTGGATGTAACCAGCGGAAGTAACACGATGCGCTTGTTGAACCAGATGAATGTACGGGAGCAGAAACGAACCCCTCAGGGTAGTTTTCAACGCTTAGTTGAAGGTTCTACGACAGCTTATGTGGGGGATCAGGCATACGCCCTGGATGCAGCACCTTTCATTGATGAAGGTCGGACTTACGTTCCTTTACGCTTTATCTCAGAGCAGTTAAATGCCCATGTGGACTGGAATGCCGCTGCGCATGAGGTTACCATTACACAGAATGATCAGACCATTCACTGGAACGCTGATAACAAGCAGGTGCGAGTGAATGATCAACTAATGATGGATGATGCACCTCTGTTAATGCGAAACGGAAAAGCCTTCGTGCCTGTGCGCTTTATCTCTGAGCAACTGGATACAACTGTTGGCTACATTGCCAGCAGCAAAACGATCCTGATCTTCGAGAATAAGCAACCATTGGTCAGAGAACAATCTCAGCCTTAAACGAACTCATATATAATTGCGTCTTACACTAAAATGCCGCCAAGCATCCTTTGTAATCAAAAACGTACTTTTTGAACAACGAAAAAGGCTTTCCCGGGTTATCGTTCCTTACCATTAGTTGGAACCATACCGGGAAAGCCTTTTTTTAATTATTCGAAAAAATGAATACCTCCAACGGTCTGTCTGTATTCACTCGGACTCATGCCTGTCCAACGTCTAAATTGCCGACTGAAATGGGGCAGAGAAGAATATCCAAGCATCGTAGCAATCCGAGTCAGACTTAGGTCGGGCTGATGAATGAGCTGCTTGGCTTCATGAAGCTTGAGTTCGGATAAGTATTTACGAGGAGAGATACCATACACTTTCTGAAACGTCTCCAGCGCGTACCCTGTACTGATCTGGAGTGAGGATGCAATTTCTTTAATTCGAATTACCTTGTCTCCTACCCCACCATCTCGAATGTAATCCATATTAAGCTGGCTCTTGATCGCCTCGGCAATCAGCTTCGCATAGTGAGCTACTGTCGGAGAGACAGCCTCCTTGGCACGTGAAGAGCTATGTTCTGCTAAAACCGCTAGAATCTCCAGCAGACCTGCCTGCATACGAAACAGATCGGGTGTTGTATATTCTTCATTGCGGTTAAGTAGCCCTACCCACTTCAGCATAACATCCTTGATGCGCTGGTTCTCTTCACTGCCATTCGGAAATAACCATTGCACATGCTGACTCATCTCCTGCCGAAACAACACCTCGTCCACATTAAAATGAGCGATAAAGTAGGTTAAACCTTGTTCCTCATTACATTCATTCGTATGCCTACAGCCTGGTGGAATAAGCAGAATATCCCCTTGATGCAGTTCGTAATGAATATTCTCCATACTCGTCGTCTGCATTCCTTCCAGAATAAGAATTAATTCAAAGGCTAGATGAGATTCCGTCGGTACCCGCCAGCCTTGCTTCACCTGCTGCATATGCGCACCAAATAGCTTCACATTCCAATTGGTAGCGGGTAGCCAGCGACTCTCTCGCGATAAATAGGAACGATATTGTTCTGGGATAATCATGGATTCCACCACCTTGGATTAGGGCAAATTTTACGCGGATCAGTGTATCTTCATTTCATAGAAGACTTGTTATACTGACTGTACTGTACACCATAACCGAGGTTTAGGCGAGGAGGAACATTAGTTGTCACTAAACATACAAGGATACTCTACGACACCTGATACTGCATGGAAAGAAATCTCTTTTACACCGTCAAAAGAAAGCGCTAACTTAACACTGAGCGGTGCTGAGCACCAGCTTGTTGAAGGATTCGGTGGATGTTTCAATGAGCTGGGCTATATGGCCCTATCCCACTTGAATGATGAGCAGCGGCGTGAAGTATTTCATTCCCTCTTTCACCCTGAAGGTGAACATAAATTCAACATCTGCCGACTCCCGATTGGGGCAAGTGATTATGCAGAGCAATGGTATAGCCACAACGAGGTTGATGGGGACGTGGCGATGGAGCATTTTTCAATTGAACGCGACTTCAAATATCTTATTCCGTACATTAAGGAAGCACTCACGTATAATCCGAACTTACAACTCTTCGCCTCCCCTTGGAGTCCACCAACCTGGATGAAGACACCCAAAGCGTATAACTATGGCACATTACGCTGGGAGAAGGAAATTCTAGAAGCTTATGCTCTGTATTTTGTGAAATTCGTACAGGCTTACCAAGAGGCGGGTATAACGATTCATCAGGTTCATGTTCAGAATGAGGTCATTGCGGATCAGAAGTTCCCTTCCTGCATGTGGACAGGTGAACAGCTCCGTGAATTCATTGCCGATTATCTTGGCCCTGCTTTTGACAAACACGGCTTGGACACGGAAATCTGGTTAGGCACGATCAACGCACCCGATCCATGGGAAGAATTGATGAAGAAGAAAACGAATGATTTTGATGAATATGCCGGGCTTGTTCTCAGCGATCCTAAAGCGTACGCCTATATTAAGGGTGTCGGCTACCAATGGGCAGGTAAAAATGCGATTCAACGTACTGTAGCAAGCTATCCCGAGCTTCGTTATATGCAGACCGAGAATGAATGTGGTGACGGGAACAACTCCTGGAACTATGCCAAATATGTATTCAATCTATACCAGCATTATTTCAGCAATGGGGTGAACGCGTACATCTATTGGAATATGGTGCTTGAGCCGAAGGGTCGCAGTACTTGGGGATGGGAGCAGAACTCCATGATTACAGTTGATCCGGAGCTGAAGGAACTCACTCGCAATCCGGAGTATTATGTCATGAAACATTTTGCTCACCAAGTGGCGCCAGGTGCTCGGAGATTAGGACTTTCAGGAGCTTGGGCTGGTAAAGCAGTCGCTTTCCGCAATGAGGATGGTCGTCTAGTGATTGTCATTAACAATCCCTTCAAGGATAAGCGCGAGCTTCATCTCGCCTATGAAGAACAGACACTAACATTCGAGCTGGATGCCGACTCCTTCAATAGCATTGTTATTGGGTAACAACACCGTTAATCATTGACACACCAAGCGCTGAACTTTCTCATAAATAGATAAGATAGATAAGCTAAATGGATAAATCAATTGGAGCCTTCATCTTGTAATATCAAGATAAGGCTCCTTCTTATTCACTGGTAACCTTTAGACAGCTTTTGGCTCCAACTATGCGACGGTTTAGGGTTATTCGCTAGGTAGTTTCTAGCCACTGCAAGGCCGGACGTTCCGTGCCGCTACTATTCACCAGGTGAGATCCGTTGTACCCACGTCTGTCTTTGGTTATATCCCCACAATGTAATGCCCTTCACGCCTGAATGGTTCCAAAGAACCGGGCTCACCCTATCCCAATCGAACATAATTGTTACATACGGGTTTACATTCCCTTCATGTTTATCTAGTATAAAATGACACATATCTTTACATACACTAGATAACAAGGGAGATTACAACATGCGCAAATTTTCAACGAAAGGTTTCGCCGGATGGTCTTTATCATTTCTCTTATGTACCTCCATTTTGTTCGCTCCATTCACTTCAGCCCCGGCTGAAGCAGCCGAATCAGCAAAAGAAACTAAAATTACGTTGCTCGGCACATCCGATATTCATGGGCGTTTTATGCCATGGGACTACGCTCTAGACGGTCCAAACCCAACAGGAAGTATGACACAGCTCTATACCATCGTTAAAAAAGTACGAGCTGAGAATCCCAATACGATTCTGCTAGATGCAGGAGATATGATTCAGGATAACTCTGCTGAGCTCTTCAATGACCAACCACAATCTCCCATGATGGTCGCAATGAACGAGATGAAATATGACGCATGGGTTATGGGTAACCATGAGTTTAACTTTGGTCTGGATGTGTTGGAGAAGATTTCTTCCCAATTCAACGGACAACCTCTCGTAGGTAACATTTTCAAAGAAAACGGCGACCGCTACATGCCTGCTTATACGATTATTGAGAAGGATGGCATTAAAGTGGGCGTCATTGGAATGAACACACCGATGATTACCGAGTTCGAGAAAGGTACCGATCACCTAGATGGCATTATTGTTAAGGATCCTGTCGAAGAGACCAAAAAAGCCATTGCTGAGCTTAAAGGCAAAGTAGATGTCATGGTTGGACTTATGCATATGGGTCTCGACAACGAGAACGGCAATCCGGGAACCGGAGTAACCGATATCGCGAATGCGAACCCAGAGCTGGCGGCTATTTTTGCCGGACATATGCATACTTTAATCGAATCACAAACGGTGAACGGCGTATTGATCTCCGAACCGAACAAATACGGATCACACATCTCACGAATCGACCTGACTTTTGAGAAAGACGGCGACAACGTTGTTTTGAAAAGTAAAGAAGCCCAGGCACTCGCTGTAAAAGCAGCAGATGGTACCTACGAGGTGTCTGATGCAGGACTTGAAGAGACACTGCACCCGTTCCACGAGTTCGCTCGTGCAGATGCCAACATCGAAGTCGCTGAATTGAAAGGTACCAACCTTGTCCCTGCCGATGAGATCAAAGGTATCCCTGCTGTGCAGATTCAGGAGACCCCTTTATCCGACTTCTTCACCGAAGTTATGATTCATTACAGCGATGCTGATGTGGTTGCACACCAGATTGATAACGACAAAGCCAAGCTAGATATTGGCCCGATCAAGAAAAAAGATATCGCCTTCAACTATCAATATACCTTCGGTGAAGTCACTGTATATGAAGTAACGGGACGTGACCTGAAGGATTACATGGAGTGGTCTGTAGGGTACTTTAACTCGACACGCCCAGGAGATGTAACGATTAGCTTTGATCCGAAGCGCCGTGCCTCCAAGTACAGTACGAATGATTTCTTCGGCGGCGTAACCTATGAGATTGATCTCACCAAGCCATACGGTAGCCGAATTACGAACCTCAAATACAGCAATGGTGAAGCAGTCAAAGAACAAGATACACTCAAGCTCGGCATGAATGCTTACCGGATGGAAGCGTTAATTGCGAAGGGCGGCGCACTGGAAGGGCGTACGTTCAAGATGCTCTGGTCCTCCAAGGATGCTTCGGCATTCGGCGAGATTCAAGGTACCATTCGCAACCTATCTATTGCCTACCTGCAAGATGTTATGAACGGTGTTTATGAACCGAAGATTCAGCACAACTGGACCATCACTGGCGTTGACCTCACTGCACCAGCGCGTGCAGATGTTGTAGAGCTTATCAATGAGGGCGTAATGTCTGTGCCTAACACAGAAGATGGAAAATACACCAACATTGCCTCCATTAACATTCTGGATGCTGTGACGCAAGAAGAGATTGAAGCCCTATCTGCCAAAGCAAACGTAGATGCAGCACAATTCTCGGGCGTATCAACCAAAGGTGAGTTCTATCAGAAGTTGAACGCAGCTCGTAAAGCTGCGGCTGGAAATGGTGAGGGTACACCTACACCTGCACCGGAGAAGCCTGTCACACCAACGAAACCGAAGCCAACACCAGAACCAGCTAAACCAGGCAAACCTGCTACTACACCAGGTTCAACGAAGCCTGATACGGTAAAAGACAACAAGGTTAAACAAGCCAAAGTAACCGCAGCTTACCTGAATGTTCGCGCTGGTGCTTCATCCCAAGCCAAGATCGTCACGGCTGTACCTAAAGGAACCATTCTTGAGGTAATTAGCACAGAGAAGTATGGCTGGTTGAAAGTGAAACTGGATGGACGCGTTGTCTATGTATATGGAAAATATGTAAGTATGTTGAAGTAATCAGAAATACTGCACAATCTATTATAAATTCATGTTGAATAGGCAACGAGTAGCACTCTATCCTCCCACAAGACTTAATCTGCTAGAAAGCTAAAATCTCAGCAAGCATCCACGCAAACCTATCTTTTTAGCATATCCTATCGATAAAGACGATGGGAGGACTACTACGATGTTTAGTGTGTATATATTGCAAAGATGCAAATTAGGAGCTCATGTACGAATATATCTAAATTCCAAGTCTATTGAGGGAATCTATGCTGGGTTTGCCTTTGATTCAGTCGTGATCAATAAGAGTGATTCACTTGTCTATATCCATCCCCGCATGATTTCTGCTGTGCAGGTCATATTTCCAAGAAAAAAGAAGCGGAGAATCTAGTTCTCCGCTTCTTCTTTTTGTCTTTTCTTCTTTAGATAACGTCTATTGCTGTAATTTGATTGACTGGGAAATAAGCAGTCTCATTATTCGATCTATTAAGAATAAGCACTCCATTGTTCAGTCCGGCATATTTTCCGGTATGCGTTTGCCCTTGAAAATGAACTCTAATATTGGCACCCAATCCCAGTTGTTTAATAATTGATACGATAGCATAGTTGTTGTACGAATTCCCGTTGTTGTATCCCATTAAAATCATCCTCCTTCTGTTTTATAGTTTCATAGTATTCTCTATAACTCTATCTTTCCTGTGCAAAGTTGCTAGGGAAGAGTGGATTTAATAGTATTGGTCACACTCCACTAGAGACAGCATCTAATAATTCAAAAGAGAACCTCTGCTTGAGCAGGGGATCTCCTTTCGTTTAATTTTTAATGATTACATCTGAATTACATCAAATATTCCGTTAACGCTCCAACATATCGAGTATAATAAGAAGGTATACGCAAATAGTACGGTGTAATGCTAATATGTAGTATTCAAAACTAATGCAAAAGAGGTTAATCATGAGCAAGCAACAATTTAGTGAGTTTCAGCTTGGAGAAGAAATTGTACGAGCACTGGACAGTCTGGGCTATGAGACAGCAACTGAGGTTCAGTCCAAAGTCATTCCAGTCGCCCTAGAGAATAAAGATCTGGTCGTCAAATCACAGACAGGTAGTGGTAAAACGGCTGCATACGGCATCCCGCTCTGTGAACAGGTCGATTGGAACGAGAATAAACCGCAAGCGTTGATTCTGACCCCTACCCGCGAGCTGGCATTGCAGGTTACCGAAGACATCACCAACATCGGCCGTTTCAAACGCATCAAGGCAACCGCACTATACGGACAATCGCCATTCCATGTCCAAAAGGCCGAGTTAAAGCAACGAACTCATGTCGCTGTAGGTACACCCGGACGGGTATTGGATCATATCGAACGCGGAACACTGCCACTGGATCGAATCGCCTATCTGGTCATTGATGAAGCCGATGAGATGCTGAATATGGGCTTCATTGAGACGGTGGGAGCTATTATTCAGGCGCTACCACGGGAGCGTGTAACAATGCTCTTCTCCGCAACCTTCCCGGAAGATGTAGCCAATCTATCCCGTAAATACATGAACAACCCAGTGGAGATCGAGATCAAGGCAAGCGGACTGACAACTGCCACGATTGAACATGCGATTATTCATACTTCTGAGGTGAACAAAACGGCGTTGCTACAAGACTTGTTCATCGTAGAAAATCCAGATAGCTGTATCGTATTCTGCCGCACGCAGGAGAATGTAGATAAGCTGTTCCGCGTGATGGCTGACCTCGATTATCCGGCAGATCGCATCCATGGCGGCATGGAGCAGGACGAGCGGATTGAGGTCATGAATGCCTTCCGGCGTGGACAATTCCGTTATTTAGTTGCGACGGATGTAGCTGCTCGGGGTATCGACATTACCAATATCACACATGTCATCAACTACGATATTCCGCTTGAAAAGGAAAGCTATGTTCACCGCACAGGCCGTACTGGGCGTGCAGGTCAGACAGGTAAAGCCTTTACCTTCATCACGCCGAAGGATGGCAGACGCCTCGCTGAGATTGAATCCTATATTGGATTCGAGATTCCTGTGATTAAGGCTCCTTCTGAAGATGCTGTGGATCGCCGCAGAGAAGAATTCGAGAAGCGGCTTAAGATTGTACCTGAGCGCAAAAAGGACAAGCGCGAACAATTGAATCAGCAGATTATGAAGCTGAACTTCAATGGGGGCAAGAAGAAGAAACTCCGTGCTGTTGACTTCGTTGGCACCATCGCCAAGCTTGAAGGCGTTACTGCTGACGACATCGGAATCATTACGATTCTGGATAATGTGACGGATGTGGAGATTCTGAATGGCAAAGGATCACTCGTACTGGAGCTTATGCAAAATACAACGATTAAAAAGATGCAACTCAAGGTTCGTAAGGGCAAGAAGTAAATTTATTCACCGTCTAGAGAATAGATACAAAATCACATAGGGATAGCGGGCTTAATACCAAGTCTGCTATCCCTATTGTTGTGTATTGGTATCGATGCTTTCTCTAGTTGGTGATGCGTATCCCGCAGTTGAATTCGTATCCAGTAGGTGATGCGGTATTTATACCTGCCCTCGTCAATCATGCGCAAGGCAAAACGGCTACTGCCAGCTCCACAGCCTACTGCTCATCTGCATCCAACAGCAATGATGGCAATTACCAAACCTCATGGGTAGCCTCATCCAACAGTTGGCCGGCATATCAGCATCGATGGAGTCCATTTTGCCTCAATAGACCGCACCAACAATCTGACCTATGGCTTCACGACCGATCCGTTGCATTTCACTGCTCGTTATGTACGAATCAATATGGTGAATGTCTGGTATAAGTGGTCTAGAGAGATCGGCCTTTGCGAAGAAGGCTGGTCTCTTTGTTATAGATTTTCCAAGCCAAGGTACACATTCCAGCTCACAAGGATCACACTTAGACATACAGCAGTGGCTATATTCCATTTGGTTCTCACGCGAAACGCGGTGTACCCCATCAGCGCAATCATGAACACACTGAAGATGAGGACTGCAACGTTGTTCCGAAAAATGGCTATCATGATGAGTAAAACTATAGAAATAATCGTTGTAATTTTATTTAAATTCAAATTCACCACTCTCATCTCCTTCTACATCATGTCGTATCATCTATAGTAATTTACATTTGTTAACAATGATCAATAACTTTATGATCTTACTGAGAAAATGAGGAAATGCTATCATAACGTTCTCTTCACAGATATTGCTCCAGACTTTTCTCCAGCATACTACGCACCATTTGCTTCAATTCTACTGGAACCACAACCTTCACTTCTGGCCCATACGCCAGCAGCCCACGTGCTGTATATGGCAACTCAGCTACGGGAATTGCACCTTTCCACTCATGACCCTGCACAGACTTAAATACGACATCTGACGAAGCTTGCCTTGCACCCGCATCCGTAAAATGTAGCACGACCTCCACACGTTCCCGCTCATCCTCCGCACGCAGCCAATCATGCAGGTTCGGGATAGATCCATCCGTTTCATCCGTAATCTCAAGATCACTCATGCGATCCACACGATATAGCAACACTCTCTCCTTATGGCGTGCAGGCATGTACCAGTACCCACGATCATAATAAATGCCGATTGGAAAGACCTCTACTGTTTTCTGTCCATTACGGGAAGAATACTGGAAGGTAACACCTCTTTTCTCCACCGCTGCATCCAAAATGGTAGTTGTCATTGGCTGAGCATGCG
The DNA here is from genome assembly GCF_030812775.1 of Paenibacillus tundrae. Lineage (GTDB taxonomy): Bacteria > Bacillota > Bacilli > Paenibacillales > Paenibacillaceae > Paenibacillus > Paenibacillus tundrae_A. The sequence goes on along the minus strand of NZ_JAUSTI010000013.1, from coordinate 135,976 downwards.
CCGATGAATGTGGCTGAAGAAAAGTAATATGTTTTCTCATTCGCATTACGAGATCCTGTACATCCTGCGGCAGACTCGAAAAGTACTGCTCTGCCAGATGTTCTCGCACCGATCCATAAGGGAAGTCTGGTACTTTCTCCAAATATTCAAGCATTAGAAATAAACCTAATGCCTCGTTCTGATGGAGCTGGAGGGGTGGCAATAACCTATTCGGTAGCACCTGGTATCCTCCATGTACACCGACTTCGGTATATAGAGGAAAGCCCATCGACTGCAACGCATCCAGGTCACGTTGGATCGTACGAATAGACACTTGGAACCGCTCAGCCAGCTCGCGAGCCGTAAATTTCCGCCTAGAATCCATCAGCCTCATGATGGCAAGTTTGCGATTATTCATCATTTCCCACCTTTAATTACGTCAACTTTTGTCATAGTTAGAGTGTATCATAAAGTCAAGAAGAAGGGAGCGATGCATATGTCAGATACTAAGGTTATCTTGTATGTTGCAATGAGTATGGATGGATATATCGCAAGACCAGACGGTTCTGTAGATTGGCTGATGGATGTGGAGGGAGATGGAGGTGACAATGGATATGCAGCATTTTATCAAGACATCGGTTCCGTTGTCATGGGACGTGACACCTATGAGGTAGTGCTCACACTAGCTGAGGATTTTATGTATGCTGATCGTCCAACATATGTCATGTCCCGTGCGAAGCAGCCGCCAGCTCCGCACGTTGAATTTACAGATGAGCCGGTGGAACAGTTAATCGCCCGACTTAAGGCTTCTACAACAGGGCATATATGGATTGTTGGCGGTGGAAAGCTGGTTCAATCGGTGCTGGAGCAGCATCTACTGGATGAGATTGAAGTGGCGATTATTCCGAAAATTCTGGGTGAAGGCATCCCGTTATTCCCCAAAGGCACGGTACCGAGTCTATGGAAGACCATCGAGACCAAGACGCTCGGGCAGATCATTGCGATCCGCTATGAGGCAGAACATGCACACGCTTAATGCCTGCTTAGGCGTTTAAACTTATGGAATGACTACGCCAATTTACTAACGATCACAATCTACTCCGGATACAAAATTCTATAACCAATGCAATACAAACAAGCCTACGGCGTAGGTCGCGGGCTTGTTTGCATTCATTTCGTATCGTTAGAAGAGAACTCTGGCAGCGTGTCTAACGCTTTTCCTTTGCCATAATTTGTTCTGTATTCTAGGAATGGTGCAGTATGCCTTTCAGATGCTCTGTTAAGGTTTCGGCTGCCCGCTTATGGGATAACATCCCCGGATGAGTTCTGGCACCTACTGTCTCACTCGTTGTATTTGGTAATTGAATGACCGACACATTTCGGTCGCCCGTTTCCTTCATGTAGATATCCACCGCGCGATATATCGCAGGCATCATCGGAAATCCAAGCATGCCGTAAGCCCAGACGATGTGTGCCTTGGTGTTATTTCTCCGCAATTGAATTAAGAATTGGTATGCTGCTTGCTCGAACTTAGCCACGTCTTCTCCATGGTACGTCCCATCGGCATTCAATCGTTGTTTATACGCGATCCCTGTGTTCGGATCTGTCCACTCTGGTGTCTGGAAGGCACCGCCATCATTGCTGCCTAAATTCACGACCACCACATCCGGCTGCCATGCATTGAAGTCATGCGGGCTATGCGCCCCAAGCGCTTCGTTCATCTCCCCCGTTAATAGACCGCACACCTGATCATAGTACTGTGGAATGTTGGCATTGGGATTATTGTCCCAGCTCGTCATAACGCCCCAGCCACTCTGAGAGATGACGCGATAATCTGCGTGAAGAGCTTCCGCTGTCATGGCCGTATAATTGTCAATCGCGCTGAACCACATCGGAATCCAATCCTCCTCGGCCTGAGCCCCGATTGCGCCTTCACCTGATGTAATACTATCTCCGATGAATTCCACCTTGTACGATCTATCCTCTACCAACTGGAATACACCATCCGATTTCAACGCATGAATCTGTAACGAGCATCCCGGATCTCCACTCATGGCCTGAGTATCTTTTATGATTCTTACATTTTTGGTAACGCTTTCGTTCATTCCTCTGAAAATACACACCCAATACCTTCCGTGTACCAACATCTGGCGGCTTACAACTACATTGTTAATTAGAACACTGATCCATGGTTCATACACTTCATATTTGGAATCGACCTCTATCCATAGCTCTGTCCCGGTCACGTTCAGCTCCACCGCGCTACCTGTCCAAAACAACGTTAGCGGCGACCTGCTCTCCGTTGTTCTACCATGAACCTTCAACTGGGCAACATCGGGTAATGCATAGTGCTGTAACTTATTATTTTCCATCATCACACAACCCTTCTTCTTAGACTTTATTCTGCGCCAGTATTCTCATCATACCAAAAATGCCCAGACAACTATACCAAGTTTGTTATTACAGTTAATGGGCCAACACAAAAAGACCGAACCGCTATTTAGCAGGTTCAGCCGCCATTTAATTTCTCAACCGTCTCCATGTAGAACACATGCAGGAACTTCTTAATGTTGACCTTGCCTCTATCACCAGACTGATCTTCTTCCATCGCCCGCATCTTCATCCGAACATCCTGAAAGTCAAAGTAGAGCGGTGCATAATGCTCGAACTTGTGATTGCTATAATCGGTCAGGCCGATCGAAGCCATATTCGTCAACGCCGCATTAACAGTTCGCCGGATGCGCTGTTCCATCGCCTTGCTTTCTTTCTCCACCTCTTTGGCTGTCGGCTTATACGTCTGTGCAACAGCTTCGTACATTTCCTTGAGCGAAGGCCATTCCACAGCCTGTTTCTGTTCAATGACATATTCCATCAATGCGATCACATCTTTGCTGCCACTCTCACCCAGAATACCTAAATCCATGAGTATGACTCTTGATACATCACGAACAGTGCGTCCCTTCACAATAGGGGGTGTCTCCACAATGTTGAATTTGGTGAGGGACTGCTGGATCTCCAGCACATAACGCTCATATTTCCACTGTTCATTCACCCTTTTGAGCACATGCTCGACTTCCACACGATTAATGGGCTTATGGATGAAGAACTCAATCCCTTGCTGGTAAGCTGCACCTACCATTTCTTTGTTATCCACCTGGGAGATCATAATAAACTTACCTGCAAAACCAAGTGCCTTGAGTCTGGCAACGGTCTCAATGCCATCCTGATCAGGCATTAGCAGATCAATAAGCACAACATCGGGTCTCAGATTGATGATCATCTGCTCCCCTTCGATGCCCCCCTCTGCCGTGCCTACCAGTTCACCTGCTCCACATTCCTCAATAATATCCTCTAACATACTTCTACTTACGATATCATCATCAACGATCAGAATAGAAAGCGTCATCGGCCCCGGCCTCCTTTACCAAACTCACTTTTGGAATGCACACGACAAATTTAGAGCCCTTAGCACCTTCAGGTACATCTACTGTAATCGTACCTTCCAAGGATTGAACAATATCACGCACATGAGATAGACCGATGCCTGTTGCAGCAATCCCTACCTCATTGTATTTGGTCGTATACCCCGGTTCAAAAATAATCTTCCGCTTCGATTCTGGAATTCCTTTGCCTGAGTCCGTAACCTCAAAAACCACATCCATCCCCTGTTCGTACACATGAATCTGAATGGTTCCTTGCGTCTCAATCGACTCTACTGCATTCGCAACCAGATTGTTCATCACGGTGAGTAGAGGAATACAATATGGAGATTCACAATCGAATTGCTGTTGCTTCTTAATCGTAATCTGTTTATTCAACATCTCCGCATATTTCCGATTGCCCTTGGCAGCGAAGTGCAGCATTTCGGATAATTGAAGATGAACTGCCTTTTCACTATCATATACCTTGAGCAGGCCTGCCAAAATACGCTGAGAATCCTTCTTCACCTCATGGATCTGCTGTGCGATGCCCAGTGTCCGTTGACTATATTCATTCATCTCATTTTCTCGCAAATCCCGATACAGCTCATAACTATCCGCCGTAATGCCTTCGATGGTATTCATCGCCTTCTTCAGATAGAAGGCTTCACCATATAACCCTGAGTTCACACTCATCATCTGTTCCATCCGTTTCTCCTGTTCAGCATGAAGAAGCCGCATCTGCCTTACCGCGAAGCTATTATATAACCCAATAACGAAGTAGCTTCGCAGAGCTCCCACAATCAACAAATACAACCATTCCTTCATATAGAAAATGTTCGTACCGTTAAATATCCCGCGCAACAGAAGCTCCGTCATATTGGAAGAGAAGTCTATAATTGTAATCATTCCACCAAGAACCAGTGGCTGGAACGCATGAAATCGATGTTTAATCTTACTTAAGCCATAAGCGAATACAACATAGTACATGCCTGCACCTACATTATCACGCATACTTTCTAAGATCGGCATCGTACTGACATGACTCAGCAGATCTACAGATTGAAAGATCAGATTAGCAATACCTGTCAGGATTCCTGTCTTCACATAAGATAAGTGGGGCATAATCATCAGCAAAAATAAAAAAATGCTGACACCTAGACCGATGCGAAAATAGTCTTCCCGAAAAGGATTAATCTTGAACTGTGCACCAATAGCTGTAGCCAAGGCGATGGCGGTCATCTGCACGTTTTCATTTCTGACCCAGTTACGCATCAATCTCTCCACCTACTATTACAACGATTAGCGCTTATTGTTACACTCCGCGCTTCTAATGTTAAATATACTAACATATGGGACGTTCATTAGAAATAATTAAAATAAGGGAACCCATCTTCCAACCATCAAAAAAAGACCGAAAACAAAGTATTCGGTCTTGGATATATAACAACACAGTGACCTGTGTTGATACAATATTCAATATTGGGAGATGCGTAAGCAAGGAACCCGTGTATTATTTTCTAATCTTCGTTAAACCCTGCTTCCAATCCTGATACCATTCCCTGATGCTCTGACTGACCGGAATCTCTAAATCCTGTTCCATTCTAGTCGTCAGCAGGCGATATTGCTCTTCTACACCATAATCATTATCTAACTCATCATATAACTTCATCAGGATAAAATAACTCTCTTCCTCATCAGGCAGCAACTGCTGAATCCGGCGTGTATTCTCGATAACCTTCTCATGCAGCCCTTGTTGCTGATAATAATGGATGAGCTGTCTCATATGGAATAACCATAGATACCGAAGTCTTTCCCGTTCGGGCTCTGCCCACATATACTCATAGTTCCCAAGATACGTGCCTTTGTATAACCCTAGCACATGCTCATAGGCATCCACTGTACTGGAGTCCACACTCTTCCACTGCTTCACTTCCTGTTCCCACCGCTCACTATCTAACTGAACTTCACCTAATTCCAGACGGTAACCTGCTTCCAGATGTCCACTCTGGATCGTAACCATATCCATATGATAGGCTTTGAGGGTTTGGCGTACATGGTACATCGCGGTATAGAGCTGATGCACTGTCTTATCCTCTTCTAGCTCTGGCCATAACAGCTCCAGCAAGGTACTCCGATGAATAATCTGATTGCGGTGATGAAGCAGATAGGCGAAGAGCTCTTGGGCCTTACTTGTACGCCACTTGGCCGTTTGCGCCTCCTGACCAGGTAACTTGAATTGTATCTGATTAAAACAACAAATGAGAGGTGTATTCGTATCCCTGCCCTTTTGCTCCCGTTTCAAATTTAATCTTTCCCTTACTCGGCTTAACGTCTGCTGGAAACGATCCTTCTTAATCGGCTTCATCACATAGTCTAAGGCCTGTAAATCGAATGCATGCACAGCATATTGATCATGACTGGTCACAAAAATAATCTCGATATCAGGTGCCGCCTGCTGGATCTTCCTGCCCAGCTCTAGACCATCAATCTCCGGCATGTGAATATCTAGAAACACCACATCAGGGCGCTGTATCATGACCCCCGTCATTACCTCTGTTGGATCAGAGTAGGTAGCCAGAATTTCAACTCCACTGACTTCTTTCTCTAGTATTTTCTGAAGACCGATCAATGCTAAACGTTCATCGTCAACTAATATGACCTTCACAGGAGCTTCCTCCTTGACTCCGAAGTCTTGAGATATATTATTATAACACAGAATTTTACAGTTCTCTTCTTCTTGATAATCCATCTACTGTTTTATTTTTTAACGATTACAATTGTTATTATTTAATATAGGTCAGGGTCTATAAATCTGCAACAATATCAATTAAATGATCTGACTATGAATCCATATAAATTCACGCCAAACAAGCTGTCCTCGGTATGACTACCAACAACAGCTTTACGTTTATATAAACTAAATGAGAATAGAAGCCCTTCGTCCCTTATATGATTCCTCGGATCTCATCCAACGAATTCACCTTTTCCCGCTGCATCCACTGTTCAAGCCCTTCTACCAATTCCGCTCCTGCCCGCAACTGAATGAAATTATAGGTTCCAATCTGAATGGCTGCCGCACCTGCCATCGTGAACTCAATAATATCCTCGACAGAGCTAATTCCGCCGATGCCGATCACTGGGATAGATACCGCCTGAGCCACTTGATGCACCATTCGTAACGCAATCGGCTTGATCGCAGGCCCCGAGAGACCTGCGTACGTATTCTCAAATACACTCCGGCGACGGCGGATATCAATTTTCATCGCTGAAAAGGTGTTAATTAGGGATACGCCGTCTGCACCCTCTTTCTCACACATAATCGCCATCTCTGTAATATTCTCTGCATTAGGAGATAACTTAACGACCAGCGGGAGTGTTGTTACGTTACGCACCTGTCGCACCACATCTCGCGCCATTTCCGTCTGAACGCCGAATTGCATCCCTCCCTGCTTCACATTGGGGCAAGAGATGTTCAGCTCCAGCATATCCACTCCCCTGCGATTCATCGTACGCCGTTTCTGTGCATTCTCCGTAATCAAGGCAACAGCCTGCACGTATTCTTCCAGATTGGCACCGCCTATATTCGCAATTACCGCCGTATCCCAGCGCGTCATTTCATCCAGTTCATCTTTTAGAAAGGCAACGACCCCCGGATTCTCCAGACCTACACTATTGAGCAATCCAGATGCCGTTTCATTGATTCGCACACCCTGATTACCGTCCTTCGGATGTAAGGTTAACCCCTTACCAACGATGCCACCCAACAAGGCAGGCGCCACATATTCCTGATATTCACGTCCAAATCCATACGTACCCGAAGCCATAATGATCGGATTTTTCATAGACACACCTGCGATATTACATGCCATGGAGATCATCCAACTCCACCTCCTCAACGGGAAATACAGGCCCTTCCTTACAGACCCTACGATTACCTGTACGGGTGCGAATTGTACAACCTAAGCACGCACCAATACCACAAGCCATATGCCGTTCCGTGGAAATGTATAAACGAGAAGATGTCCCTACCGTTTGCAGCGCAAGAGCCTGAAGCATAGGAGTCGGACCACAGGAGAACATATACTTGTAACGCGCTGGATTCACCTGTTCCACAATACTCCCGCCAACCTTCACTTGCACAGAAGCTGCCACAGCCTGAAAGGCTTCAACGCCGAAGGATTGCTCCGCAAATCCTAGATACACATGTGCATGAGGGTAATGCTTGGCAGCCAGCAGTAATGGAGCCGTACCCATGCCACCTCCAATGAGACCCAAGCTCCCCTCGACCTGTGGGAAACCATTCCCAAACGGACCCTCCAGCTTAATCTCCTGACCAGGCAATAGCTTGGATAACTGCTGTGTTCCTTCCCCAACGACGCGGTACAAGAAAGAAATGTCATGTTCCCCGATGTCATAAATACTAATAGGTCTAGGTAGCAATGGATAACTCATTCCACTGCGCAACATGTAGAACTGTCCCATCTTCCCTTTGTAGTCCCCCTGTACTTTCATCACATAGATTTGCGGAGCAAGTGCTTCATTCGAAATGATCATAGCCATAGCCAATATAACCCCTCCATTAACCACTCACTATATCGCAAAAGGGGTAAAAAGTACGTGACAGGTTTCACATTGTGAAGCAAAGATTAAGTTCTGCGGCTGGATCATCATAACGCGATGCGCATCCATATACTCATCCCATCGGTTGTGTAGCATGACCTGTATAATTTAGATCCATACTAACGGTAAACCATTTCTTTCAATATAGATCACTCTGAACCACTGGTCGTGTGGTGGCTCTTGCTCCCTATTTTTATTTTGCAAAATTTAATTGTATACTACTCTTAAGGTGACAAACTTAATTAGAGAATTAGAGGAGATGACTCCGCATGTCGGATGCAAATCAATCGTTTGGACAAGCTTTGGTACAATCACTCGTTGGGGAACGTGGGCATCTACCCATTGCTCGTGCTCTACCCGACATCAGCGTAGAGCTCGCCGGGCGCGTCCATGAACATATGCCGTACACGATCTATCAGCTCGTTAAACACATGCACTACTGGCAACAATTCATGTTGACTCATATCGAGGGACGGAAGCCACAGCTTCCTACCAATGTTATGGAGAGCTGGCCTGAAGAGACAGGTCCGCAGGATGAAGCGACGTGGACAGCAGATATTCAGGCTTTTCTAGCTGGTATTGATCAGGCAGTAACTATTGCGAAGACAGCTCAACTGGATGACACATTGCCGTATTTCCCAGGTGAGACAATCGCCGGACTGCTGCGCAACATTGCATCTCACAACTCCTATCATCTAGGAGAGATTGTACTGTTACGTCGCTTCTATGGTGCATGGCCGCCACCAGGAGGCGGTTACCCGGCATAAACCCGCATGGATCATAGATAAGACAATAAGCCGTAGAAGGAGCATTCACTCCTGCTACGGCTTGTTTAGATTGCTTTGACTTGATTAAGTTCACTTCATACTGGACTCTGGCCTATTTAAAGACACTGTCCGCGACCTTCATTTTCACAATGCTTCCTAATCCCCTACACTGGAGCTTGTCCACGTGCAGGGATGCGGAATCCTTGTCCCTCCAGTTGGCCTCTCCCTCACCTTGGAGTTTTAGAACTCTCGATGCACAAGCCCCTGAACAAACGTCTCAAAATTTGGTGCAAGCGTCGTCACCTTATACTGGTTGTCCTTGTCCACGTGAACGACCTCGGGTTCCGCGTCATTTCCAGATGAACGATAATCCAGCATGACCACTCCGGACTGAGAGGCGCACTCACTAAGAACCACTCCAAATTCCGGATAACCACCCTGCTCGATCAAAGCCCAGCTTCCCGCCGAACCGCACAGTGAATTTGGTTTCTCACGGCCAATTCCCAAGATCCCCTTCAACTCGATGTACTCTTCCACACCTGAATCTGTTGCACCAATAGGGAAATACCGATTGTTTGGCACGCCTCCATTATGGTTCTTCATCATCTGAACATAAGAATCTGGTAATCTGAAGACCAGTTCCTCTTCAACGGAAGCAATGAGCCCTTCACTTGGCGGATTAGATACATATTGCTCCAAAGCCTGCTCACTATCATTCCAGAAGTGGGTCGGATCGAAGTTTTCATTAAGCTGTACTGTTGGAACTGTACGCGCAGAGGTCGTAATCTCTTCTACAGACTCCGAATCAAGTTCAGACTCATGTTCAGATTCAGAATCTTCTTCAGTTTCTGTCTCCTCATCGGAGTCATCACTGTCATTGTTTCGAATCCACTCCAGAAATTCTAGGGTGTCCTCATCCCCAGGTTCCAGTTCATCCGATCTCTCAAAAGCTTCCTCTGCATGATCATATTGCTCTAGATAGTAATATGCTAAACCAATCCGATAATGCCACAGTGCATCGCCTTTGCCCTCTTCGGCAACCGTCAGGAATTGTTCAACCGCCTCTTCATAACGCTCCAGATTATTCAGCGCTCTCCCCAAATGGTTAACCAATTCATAATTTCTTTCTTCCACAGGAATCGCTTGAACTGCATCTACAATACTCTGGTATTTATCCTCTTCATGCCACTCTTCTAGCTGAACCAATAGGTCGTCTCTCATGGTTATCCTCCCCGTTCATTCACGTTAAACAACTTGTTGAAAATTATACCACTTTCCAGATGCTCGTCTCCAGTTAGGCCGGATTGTAGAGTTAGATGTTCATAGGAGCACAAAAGGACTCATAGTCCAGTTTCGTAATCCTCGATTAGATGCGACCAATACCCTTCAACATTGTCCATTGCAATTGGATCAAGTTCTTCATATAGTTTACGTAACTCATCAGCATAGATATATGTAGTATATTTGCCTTCCTGCCTCATTTGCATCGCTACTTCGTTCCTCACGAGATGAAATAAGAAGAATGACTTCATATCTTGGTTCAGCTTATATACATGAGGCTCGTGAAAGAAAGACCTTGCGTACAGTTCATTACTACCTTCTTTAAGGTATAGCCCATACTGACTAAAACTATAATGGCCTATTTGGATAAAAGACTCACTCTTGATGGGTCGACAATAATATCTAATAGAGGAAGATCGCTAAAACCGATGAACTGGAGGTGGACTAGATTTACATATTCTTCTAGATCATGATCCATTTCCTTCAATTCTCTTTTTTCAATCTTAAGCAGTTCTGATTCACGAAGTACATTAACAGTATTGATCTCTCTGCCTAATGAGTTGTATTCGTATAACCTGGTGTAGTGAGCAATCGTTATGCTCATTCTGGTCAGATCCCATCGTTGAATTACTATTTCTAGTTGTTCTTGCGATATATGTAACGATGAGATGCATGCTTCATCTAGTTGAAGATTTAGGGCTTCCATTTAATACCCCCATTTCTAATCGTGGCACATGAACCTATGACATTGAATTATTCCGACTCCGACTTCTTAATAGTTGATAAATTCCCATCAGTCGAGCCCTTATCCCGCATGTAAGTAACCGTGTAGTGTTGATTGATCTCAATAAGATTCCATGTATTCTCGTCGCTTATATGCAGTTTGGTCGTTTCTTGGTCAGGGTCGTCTATATTTTGAACGTCAATCCAATAGTCAGAGTCAGATGAATCTTTAGCAACCACAGAGACGATCGCATTCGTTGTCATCGTAGTTTCGCCGCAGGCGCTCATCATAACAGCGAACAGTAACAATATTACAAGAAGCCTTACCTGTTTCACTAGGATCTCGTCCCTCCCTTCTATTCTCCATATCACGTTGTATCTCACTTCACGCTCATAGATAAACTATATTTTTCAAAGAACCAGGAGGTGCTCATCGCTTGGGCAGCACTTGAGCTTATCCGTACTGGTGGCTTCTGCTCCTGTAACGCATCTAATGATGCCCCCGTGTATACCTTAAATCGAAGTGGCTTGGTCATTTTTTTGACCGATTGTGAAGTCTCTGCAAATAACGCATATGTAAACGGCAGGTGCTCCCGAATATCTTCATAGATATAATAATTTCCCTGTTCGTCCTGGAGATTAACTTGGAAGCCTTTTGGCAACGAGAGCAAAATATACGGGAATTCGTCCTCTGCCCACTGTTCTTGAACTGGGAAGCTATATCCTTCGTTTTTCATAAAAAACCCAGAGGTTCGTTCATCTAAATTACAGACAACAGAATACACCCAATGAGGGTGTTGGTTAGGCTTCTCTTGTGCTGTGAAATACTGAAAATAGGTTGCATAAGCTTCGCACACTTGATCTAGATCGTGCGAGGTCGCAGCATAATTCGAAAGAGTAAATTGACATTCCTTCTGTTGAAAGAGTTCCAATGTACTTCTCATTTCTTCTGGTGTCACTAGAAACTTTAGTTTATAGAAACCACTATTCTTCATCGATTCAGGTGCCCCCTGTGTAGGACGTGTCTCAACATCTGCGTCTTTCACAGTTTTCAGACACGCCCTAGAATGATTTTGCACGATCAACGTCAGTCAGCCAACATATAAACGAATCTCACACCCATTCTACACATGGAACCTCTTCTCCTGCTCATATACACGTGGGCAACAAGCGATCTCATCTCTTCTGCACAGGTATCCAAATCTCACTCTTATACTGCGGATCAGTGACATCCTTATGCTCATTCCAGAGTATTTCTGGCCCTTCACTCAGCTCATAATTGGATGATGGGAACCACTCTGCATAGATCCGTCCCCAAACCTCCTGAAGTGTGCTTGGAAATGGACCAATAGCGGTAAATATTGCCCAAGTCGAAGCAGCTACCTCCAGTTGTGCCAGACCTTCTGGTGCTTCTTGTGTTGTCGCTGCACCGATATAGTGATCCAGTTCTCCTTGCTCCTGCATCCGATCCTCACTGAAATGAATCGAAGCGCTAATTAATCCATGGGGCTGGACGTTCGATAACCCTTTAATGGTATCAATGAGCTCGGGCGTAAGACGCTGAACCATCGCAGCAATGTGCGGATTCACACCATGGAATATGATTGGCACCCGTTCACTAATGCCCACAATTCGAAACGCTTCTTTTTCCTCAATACGGTAGTTCATTTCGCTTCCTCCTTGAATGCTTAACTGAAATGTCATCCGCGGGAAGGCTTTGAGTGATGGACTGTGATCACGCACTTCGGAAGGCGTAACACCATGCATGCTTTGAAAAGCTCGAGTGAATGAGTCTGGCGAAGTGTAACCGTACTTTAGTGCAAGATCAATAATCTTGCTATCGTTTCGACCTAGCTCCATCGCCGCTAACGTCAGTCGCCGACGTCGAATGTATTCTGAGAATGTGACACCGCTAAGAAACGAGAACATCCGTGTAAAATGATATTCCGAGCAACAGGCGATCCGGGCAACCTCTTTCATATCGACAGTGTACAGCAGGTTCTCTTCAACGTAATTCAGAGCTTCATTTAAGCGCGTTAGCGAATCCATATCATCATCCCTCCCTCGTTATTGGAAGCATAGCAAAACCCCTCTGTTCACATCCGACTTTACTTGCACCGTTCTGTAGGCTCGATCTGATATGGTTAGTTAATGGAGTACGATACATTCTGTAGAAACATCATAACTTTTAATCGTTGGATGCGTTGTATTTCTAAGCATGTAAATATTTATGTAAGGAGAACGACCATTGAGAAAAAATAATGCAATAAAGTACATCTTCATCATTGTTGCTGCAGTACTTATTTCTAACGTAATTCAATTCTATGTATTTAATCAAAACAACATGGAGCAAAAGGATGACACCCTCCCACCGATCTATGAAAGTAAAGCGAACTTATACACGGATTACTCCAGTGGTGTTCAGAATATATATAGGTTTTTGGTGAACCTAAACAATGCACATACACGAAATGAAGCTAAATTCTTCTCCGATGGATTTATATCTGGCATGAGCGCAGACCATTATACGTATCTAGAGTCAATCATACAGAAAATGGACCATGGTGAAAATACGAACGAAGTACAGCGCATTATCGAGACAAATCAGAATCTGTACCTGATGATCTACGAGTTAAGGGACTATTTTGATGTTAAAGAGAACAATGCAGACTTCCCTGACCATTGGAACGAGGTTCATACACTACTAGAAGAGATCACCAATCAGATCGCTTCTGGCTCTTCCGAAAGTACAACCTTATACAATATCACTAGTTATCCTGAGAATTTCATTATTAAAGAAGACTATAAGACGACCATGTCATCCTTAAACGAAAATATAGCTAAAGTCATTGAACTAATTCGTTGATTCGCTAAACATACTTCACGGGTTAGTTCATCAACTTATCTTCCACTCTGCAATATAGCCGTAAAATGTACCCGTTCAATCTATATCTGATCCACAAAAAAGAGCAGCCCTGGGCTGCTCTTCCCTATCTCCTATTCATTTCTCTATGCATTGAAGTACATATTCAGACATCAGGCCAGATACTCCGCCATAATCTGCTCAATATCATAAGGGGTAACCCCCTGCTCAACCGAGTAGATCGTATCTGCCTGATCCATCGTATCCACCAGCTCACCGCGGGCTTTCGCATGGAGCAGGAACAGGTCGTGCAGAGCTGGTTTGCGCAGCGTCGTAAGGGCTTTGCCCATCAGCACCATGCCTTTCCGGTTGCCTTCCACGTTGTTATTCAGCTCTGGATGTCGGGTCAGGGCCAGATCTGTCCAGATCACGGTACGCTCTACCAGATCTAGAATGACAGGAATCGCAATTTGCGTATCTGCGGTGACATCAATTTTGTTAGATACGGTAGTCGGTTCAAAGACTTCACCTGAGCCAGGCTTCTTCCGCATCATCCAACCAACAAAACATTCCGGCAGATCGCAGTAGGGATGACTGGTAAAGGATAGCATCGTAGCGACCACATATCGTCCACCATAGTTCACAATCGACGGGATGTGCAGATCAGTAAACTCACATGCACCTTGTGGTGCTGCCACAATATCCCCGCTATGGACGGCTTTATACTTGGATGACCGAAGGTTGGTGTAGGAAATATGCTCCACATAGTTCCAGTTCTCGTCATACATGACGGCGGATAGATCAATATCCACACGACCTGTCGATTGACCATTCACGACTCCTTCTTTCCACCAGTTGAAGAAACGAATCGTATCTCCCTCGTCCATCGGCACACGGCTCCCACGTACAATCGTATGCAACGCCTTACTTGCCGATCTCTGGGAGAAGGGCACCAGATAATGGTGCAATCTTGGATCAACATACGTCTTCCCCAGTGGAGGAAGGGTAGCAAACCGCGTTACCAGTTCCTGTTCGCATAATTGCACAACATCACGGCAGATCGCTTCATCGATATAAGGCAGTTCATCCGGGATCGCGACTGCTTTCGCCACATTGCCTTTAGGGAAGAAGACACGCAGATCCTGCGGTTCATTACGCTGTGCGAAGTGTTGCTTCACCTGCAACAGCACCGGCGTGGACACTTGCCCTACAACCTCGCTGAATGCCAGCACGACATACACCTCATCCTCGGTTATCCGCAGCAAGTGATCCAATCTTCTCGCGAATTCACCCGGACGTTGTGACAACAAGTCGATGAGACTCCACACATTCCGGTATTGAAAAGCAAGCTCTACGCTGCCGTTAAAGGTTGAATACGGTTTATTGTTACGCAAAATATCAAAAGCCTCTTGGCATCGCGGATACCGATGCTTATATTCCGAAGGATGTAGAATTTCACCAAGGCGAATCCAGCGATCCTTGTACCGCAGCATATCCTCTGTTATCGAGCCACATTGCTCTAGCAGGCTGAGCAGTAGACGTCTCTCACGCCGCTTGAATTTACGGAATGGCGAAGCCAGCGCCAGGCTGACATCCCCATCCGACCAGGCAACCGCCAGACGGAGGACATCACTTGCCGTTTTGAAGTACAGACCGATTCGCTCCATACTTGCCTGTTCATGCTGCAATAATGAAGCAACCACGAAGCCTACATTTTCTTTGAACGGGATCTCAGCAGGCAGGATGGCATCCACCTCACATGCATCTGCATGTTCTAGTACTGCATCGATATCTTCCTTGTCTGTCTGCGAAATGGAACCCTTGGCTTCGATCATCTGGCAGATTAGCGTCTGGAACGCTTGCTTGGTGCCAAGACCAATCACGTTCAGCTTCGTTTGCTCCATGAAGGGTGATCTCTCCACCGATGGTTGATCCAGATGCTCTGCGGTTACATGAGTCAGATAGTGGATGATGGCGTTCAGATATAAATCTGCCTCATTCTCCTCCATCACTTGAAGGGGGAACCCTGGATACATTGGTTTGTACGCCACATGGGCACCCACCATGACTTTTAAATCACGGATAAGCTGTGTATATAATGCTTCAAATTGCTCCTTGGACAACTGCTTCACCGCTTGAATCAACTCATTGGAGAAGGTATATCCAAGGGCTTCCACATTTTTGAGGGCTGTCGCCAGAATCGTTTTGGATAGCTGTCTCTGCCCTTCGCATTCGCTCGGCTCAATGATAAGTTTGTTTGCTCTGCGCAAATAGATTGTATTGTTCATGATTAAAGAGTCCAGGAAAGCCACATCCCTAAATAACATGAAAGGTTAGGGGTAGAAGGAAGGAATGTGATAGCCTGGACGCCTCCTCTCTGACATAAAATCCTTCAGGAGAGCTGCGACCCTATTATCTCAATATGATGGTAGAAGGAAGGATCGCAATAGCCTGAAGGCCGAAGGTCGGAAGTTCGTAACCCGAACCTTTGGTGAACCCATCATCTCAGATTCCATGAACTCCCAACAGGGCAAAAGTATTACGACTTGAAATCAGACGCGATCAACTTGAGATGATCATGGTATAGCAAGATGGCACTGCTTGAACAATATCCATCAGAGTGCTATCGTTCCTAATAACGAACAGAATGCACAGCGTTTACCAGAAGATGTAGTTATGCCGACAGTAAAATCCATATAGGAACCGAGGATATGATCAATGGAGATACAGCCAAGAATTCAGTCATTCATTTATGAATATTTTAGAATCAAATTCAAACAGGATGTGCAGCCAGCTCCGTGGGGAGCTTTCCAATACAGCTTGGATGAGGATGATTGTGCAGAATTATCGTTTGTCGGTGAACCGGAAGAATCTTTTACGAGTTGGATGTACGATCTACAACCACGAGACGCCCACTATGTTGCAAGTCCAGATTGGCAGCCTGTGCTCGCCGAGAGGTTCCACCAGATGGATGTCTACGATGAACTAATTCTGTATCACCTACTATTCACGATCAACAGCACGCTGACGATCCGCCCGACGAATGTCTACAACGCCATGAATGATAGGATGAAAAGCTATAGCTTCTTTCAATTGTCCCACTGTAGTGCAGCGTCTCGAATTAGTGAAGAACAGAAACACCAGTTACGCGACTTTTTCTTCTTTTTCTATCTGTACGCCCATCCCGTGAATGAAGACACACTCTATGCCTGTTCATTCCGTGAGCAGTGCTTAGTCCACACCCAAACGAATATCTCATTACAGCATTATTTCTCAGCATTTCATGACCACTACAGTGAACATTGGGATCAATATGGAGATCACATCATCATCAATCCTGACGACATCCAAGCGAGCAAACACCTCACACTAGAGCTGTTACGCATCATTGAGGGCAAGTCGTCTCCACTGCTCATGCCTTCGGAGGAAGGACTGGAAGCGGTGGTAGAGCTGATTAACAACGTGGATTTGATGCTACAGCTATACGAAGACGATGCCTCGGCCCTATTTGATATCATGAGAGATTTCCTGGCTGAAGATCGTTCCACGCTGTACCGCGAACATTGCTTCACCACACTGCTCCAGAACTATGTATGTTACATTCTGCACTTCAAGTTTGATGAGATCCACACACTGGTGAATTACTTCAGCAGCACACCGACCTGGTGCGGGATTATCATTAATAAAATGTTCACGGATACGATCTTCATCCAGAGAATCATGCGATTGAAGCAGATTGACATTAACGCCTACCCGGATGTTATTGCACACTTTGGCGAGGAAGCGATAAGCATCTATTTATCATAGCTCGCTTAGAAGCTATATCTTCATAATCTGTGTCTCTACTATCTGTGTCTCAAAATAAGGCGACCTATGTATCCCATGCAGGATTTTGCAGGATCGTGTCGAACTTATCTCAGCTATGAAACCGTTCATTCGTAAACTCATCCCTCGATATGTCGTCATGTCGATTTTATTCTTGTCCGTTCTACTCGGATTCCGCTGGTTATGGGCCGAGTCCTTCGCCATGCCAGAACAACCGCATCCTGAGCATGGTGTGCTGGATCTTCGCGGTTGGAACTTTGCCGAAGCCCCCATGCTGTCGCTGGACGGCGAATGGGAGTTTTATCCGAATGCGTTCTTGGGGCAGCATACGTTGCCACTGTTAGACCAATCTGCTCCAATGATTAACGTTCCGAGTGATTGGCGTAGTGTGATGGCTCATTCAGAATCCTATGGGTATGGAACCTATCGGCTACGTATTCTTCTCGACCCATCGATTAAGGAAGTCGCTCTCTGGGCGCAGAAAATTCAGGCCTCCTCCATCGTCGAGTTTAACGGCACGGTGGTCGCTGAATACGGACATCCTGCTGCCCAAGCCCAAGACTATCAACCAGAAAGGACAACCTTCACCGTTGCTTATAACCTCGATAGTGCTGAGGAGCTTGAGATTATTGTACGTGCGGCCAACTATGATGATCCGTTTAACGGGGGCATTATACGCTCGGTTTATTTTGGCACACAAGATGCCATAACAAGTGAGCATGGGCTCTCCATTGATTTGCAAAAAGTCACCTTTGCTGCGCTACTATTACATAGCCTGTATGCCGGTTTAATGTTTTTCTTCAATCGTAAACAACGAGGGCTACTTATTTTCTCCCTGCTGACTCTATCTGCAGCAATGACCGTGGTCTCCGATCATGATGGATTATTGTTAAGCTGGCTACCGCTCAATTTCACCTGGATGGTCAAAGCAAAGGCTCTTTCCTATCCTTTATTTGCATTTTTCTTACTGATGATGGCTCGTAGCTTCTCGAACAGCTCCCGAGCTGAAACCATGTTTCGTATATATGCTGGCTTGCTTGGAAGCTATTGTGCATTCTTACTCGTAGCCCCGGTTCACCTCATCTATTATCCGGTTGAGTTGGGCTTCTCCAATGCGCTATATCTATTTCCAATCACTTGGTCTGTGTATCTATTTGTCAAAATGGCCGCACAAAAGCGCAGTGACGCGACCTTTCTGCTCTTCGCCGCAACATGTAGCCTATCTAGTGTGCTGTGGGGGCTCGTGAACTCGATTAGTGAAGTTACCAATGTATATTATCCGATCGATGTGCTGGCAGCGATCTTTGGGTTCTCTGCGTATTGGTTCAAGAAATACTTCCGTAACTCTTCCGAGATCGAAAGTCTCTATGAACAACTGAAAGAAGAAGATCGGCAGAAGGATCAATTTCTCGCTAATACCGCACATGAGCTACGAACACCACTACATGGGATTATTAACATTGCAGAGAGCATCGCCGTTACTGATCAACGTTCCCCCTCTAGTGACCATGTCGAAAATCTAAATCTGGTCATTACGATTGGTCGCCGGATGTCACAGCTGGTGGATGATCTGTTGGATGTCATTCGACTGAAGGAAAACCGGATTACGCTGCATAAAAAGCCCCTTGGGCTTGCATCTGTCGTGACGGGTGTCCTCGATATGTTCAAATTTATGGCTGAGGGCAGGCCCATTCAATTGGTTATGAACGTTCCAGATACCTTGCCCCGGTTGATGGCAGATGAACGAAGACTGATTCAGATTCTATACAACCTGATTCACAATGCCCTGAAATTTACGGAAGAAGGTACAATAACCGTCTCAGCTAGTGAAGTTAGGGGACAAGTACTTATTCAGGTCACCGATTCGGGGATTGGCATGAGTCCAGAGACGCAAAAGCGAATATTCGATGCCTATGAACAAGGTACACCCCAAGCTCGGGTGAGCGGTGGAATCGGTCTAGGCCTGAGCATATGCAAACAGCTCGTTGAGCTACATGGTGGCGAATTAAGTGTGCAATCCATCCTGGGGCAAGGAACCACATTCTTTATTTTGTTCCCACCAGAGACCCGATCCTCACAACCAGCTCAGCCAGATCAGACCGAGGAACCGATCACGAGCGAAAATGCATTGATGGTAGAGCCGATACTCGTGGCTCCACCTGCACCAGAAAACACACATCGAAGCTCGCCGTATTCTGACCAACCTATGGCTAGCATTCTTGCGGTTGATGATGATCCCGTCAATCTGCGTGTTCTCCGCGCAATGCTTGCCGATGAACCTTACCATGTCCAATTCGTAGCCTCAGCGAATGAAGCACTGCAACTACTGGATATGAAAACATGGGATCTTCTCATTACAGATGTGATGATGCCTCAGATGTCTGGGTATGAACTGACACAGAAGGTGCGAGAGCGTCTATCCGTGTCGGAGTTACCTATTCTACTTCTTACGGCACGTAATGAGCCTGCGGATATCTACACTGGATTTCTCGCAGGAGCTACCGACTATATCGCCAAGCCTGTAGATGCGGTTGAGATGAAGCACCGGATTAGATCATTGATTGTGCTCAAGCAATCGATTGATGAACGGCTCCGTATGGAGGCTGCTTACTTACAAGCGCAGATTCAGCCTCATTTTCTATTCAATACGCTGAATTCCATTATGGTTCTGAGTGAGATTGATACAGAGCGGATGCAGAAGTTGGGTGATGCCTTTATTGAATATTTGCAGACGAGCTTCCATTTCGTCAATTCGGAGAAAATGGTTGAGATCTCACACGAGTTAGACCTTTCCCGTGCCTATCTCTATATTGAGAAGGAACGCTTCGAAGAGCGGCTGAACGTGGTCTGGGATATTCCCGATGACTTGAACCTATTCCTGCCGCCATTAACCATCCAGCCACTTATTGAGAATGCGGTTCGACATGGTGTGTTAAGTAAAGTCGTTGGCGGAACAGTTCACATCCGAATCAGTCACGAAGCTACTGCCACGCTCATTGAGATTATGGATGATGGCGTGGGGATGCAACCTGAGCAGATCGAGCGGGCGTTGGCATGGCCTAAGCAGGGCTCAGGACGAACCGGAGGTATTGGCTTGACCAATACGCATCGTCGGTTAACGCAGATGTATGGACAAGGTCTGAGCATCGTCAGCTCACCTGGGCAGGGGACAACCGTCTCCTTCTCCATTCCTAAGCGTCGTGATGATCGTCTGAGTTAAATTGCAGAGCTTCATTAAGAGCAGCGTGCAATAGCGGAGGTAGCATCTGTTAACATAACGATCTCAACGCCAAATAGCTAAGCACGGTTTATATACCGGCTTAGCTATTTGGCTTGGCGACAGAACACTGTATTACGTTTTAAAGATGCCCGTCAGCCTAAATATAATCGTTCGTAGTTCATTTCTATACGAGAAGAGCTAACTTCTCATCGGATAGACCCAGTGCCTTCGAAGTGGCCGAATGGATCTCCTGTAACAGATCTATGTTCTCCACGAGTGACACACCATAAGAAGGAATCATCTCTTTGATCTTCGGCTCCCAATCCCTTATGTGTTGTGGGAAGCATTTGGCAAGAATCTCTAACATCACGTGAACAGCGGTAGAGGCGCCCGGTGAAGCACCAAGCAATGCCGCAATCGAGCCGTCCGCAGCTGTAACCACCTCTGTACCGAATTGAAGTGTTCCTTTGCCACCTTGAACGGTGTCTTTAATAACTTGCACACGCTGTCCAGCCCAGACCATATCCCAATCCTCGCTTTTGGCACCTGGGACAAAATCTCGTAATTCCTCCATGCGCTGCTCCTTAGATAACATGAGCTGTTGGATTAAGTACTTAGTCAACGAGATTTCTTTGACACCTGCAGCGAGCATCGTTAAGAGGTTATGCGTCTTCACGGACGTGATCAAGTCAGCATTCGAACCGGTCTTCAGGAACTTCGGTGAGAACCCGGCAAATGGCCCAAATAACAGAGACTTTTCGTTATCGATATATCGGGTATCGAGATGCGGAACCGACATAGGCGGAGCTCCGACCGAAGCCTTGCCATACACTTTGGCATGATGCTGCTTCACGATCTCCGGATTTTTGCAGACCATGAAGAGACCACTCACTGGGAACCCACCGATGTGTTTGCCTTCTGGAATACCGGTTTTTTGTAACAAATGCAAGCTACCGCCGCCGGCACCAATAAATACAAATTTGGCAGTATGACGCTCGGTTGCACCACTTCTTACATTTTTCACAGTAACTTCCCATGCTCCGTTACTTGTACGTTTCATATTTTTCACGCTATGTTGATAGCGGATATCTACATTTTGATTTTTCAAATGATCGATCAGCATACGCGTTAAAGCACCAAAGTTAACATCCGTGCCAGAGTCAATCTTAGTCGCTGCAATCGGATCATTGCTAGTTCGATTCTTCATCATCAGTGGAATCCATTCCGCCAATGTTTCTTTATTATCCGAAAACTCCATGCCTTCAAATAAAGGGTGGTTCGATAACGCATCAAAGCGTCGTTTCAAAAATTGGACATTGTTCTCCCCATGTACATAACTTAGATGAGGTAGCGGCATGATGAAGTCCCGCGGATTACGAATCAGATTGCTGTTGACGAGATAGGACCAAAATTGCCTTGAGATTTGAAATTGTTCATTCACCTTGATGGCTTTGCTTATATCCACGGATTTGTCTGGTCGTTCTACGGTATAGTTAAGTTCGCAGAGCGCAGAATGCCCAGTTCCGGCATTATTCCATTCGTTAGAGCTCTCTTCCCCTGCACTGGCAAGCTTCTCAAAAACTTTGATATTCCAGTCTGGTGCCAATTCTTTCAGCAAAGTTCCCAAAGTTGCACTCATAATTCCGGCACCAATCAAGATAACATCTGTACTCGTTTGTCCCTGGCTCATGTTTACCGTCCTTATATCCTATATTTGCCAAAAGGATGTAAGCGTTATCGATTTGGCATTGCAGCAAGCCCATTTTTGAACGGGATCGCACCTTCTGTTGTATGAATATAACCTTGATCTAGTGTATCAATAATATAGAGCAATTTAAATATGCAATTTCAAGATATTTGCTATTCCCTCAGTATACGCTAGTTTGCACGCAATGGTTAGCCCGGTTATAGGGCTGAAAGATTTATTTGTTCATCATATGGATGAGGCTCTGCGCCGAATGATAAAAAAGGTTATTTTGTAGTCTATGACCATCTAAAAAAATAGATGCATGAAGAGCCGCCTGCTTAACGATCGCATAGCGGCTCTTAACTATAATTATGCCACATCCTCACACGTTCAGAGGAGTGAACTCAGAAATCCGAAATCAGAAAATGGAGATCAGTTCTTTCGTATACGGATGGCGTTCTTCGGCGAACAACGCATCCGCGTCGAACCGATCCACGATCTGTCCATCCTGCATGACCATCACCTGCTGACTCATTCGGTGTACAGCGGCCAGATCATGTGAGATGAACAGATAAGATAACCCCAGTGAGGTGCGTAGATCGGTCAGCAATTGGAGAATGGCACCTTGCGAGATGACATCTAGACTCGCTGTTGGCTCATCCAGCACAACGACGTCAGGCTCAATGCTAATGGATCGTGCAATCGTTACACGCTGACGCTGACCTCCACTCAGTTCGTGCGGATAGCGTTCTGCCAGCTCCCCCGGAAGCTCAACAGCCTCAAGCAAGCGGCGGATATAAGCTTCTTTGGATGTATAGGTGAAATGAGATAGCTTGGTATTATGTCCGAGCTGCTCATAAGGATCTATTAATGAATCTGCAATTTTGAGCTTTGGATTCAGAGCCGCAGATGGATTCTGGAATACGATCTGAATATTGCGGCAATAGGGGCGCAGGCGGCGTCCAGCTAGCCGTGCAATGTCCTGCCCACCAAGCAGAATCTTGCCATGATCTGCGTCTTCTATCCGGAGTAAACAGCGGGCAAGTGTGCTTTTGCCACATCCACTCTCACCAACAAGACCAAGGCACTCACCCGCCTGTATTGAAAAGGAAACGTTCTGGATTGCTGGACGTTCTGCGCCAGCATAAGTGCGGCTGAGGTCTTCCACAAGAAGTACGGGATCACTTGAGTTATTAGGCGTGATCTTCATTCCACTTCAGCCTCCTTCAAACCCGACTTCAACGAGCGACTCAGGACGGGAGCCGCCTCAATTAGCTTACGTGTATATTCATGCTGGGGATGATCAAGAATACGATGCTTACCACCTGACTCAACGATCTGCCCTTCCTTCATGACCGCCAAGCGGTTCGCATAACGGCGGACGTGACGCCAATCATGCGTGATAAACAGAATGGCACAGCCTGTCTCTGCCTGTTTGCGGGCAAGCAATTCCAACACGCGATGTCCAGACACGCTGTCCAGTGCTGTGGTTGCTTCGTCTGCGATTAGCAGCCGAGGGGATAACATCAGCGATGTTGCTATGGATGCTCGCTGAAGCTGACCACCACTCAGTTGGAATGGGTAACGGCGAAGCAACTTTGCATCCAGACCCACCGATTGAAGCGCCTTTTCCGCACGTTTCTTGCGAACAGCAGAAGACTTCTCTCCATGCACCTTCTGGTATTCATCGAAGTGCCCGCCAATGCTGCGAAAAGGCGTAAATGCTCCCTGATAATCTTGAAAAATATAAGAAATCCGGCTTCCGCGCAGAGCCCGCATCTGCTTCGGCTTCTGTTCAAGCAGATTGCTGCCTTCAAATAGAATGCGTCCTGATGCGTGAAGGTTAGGCGGCAGGAGCTGACCGATGGCTTGCGAGAGCAGGCTTTTGCCACTACCACTCTGTCCAACCAGAGCCATGAATTCCCCTTCGCGAACAGCGAGGGAGACTTGATTCACGATCATACGATCTCGGCTGGAGATGCTTAAATCCTCAATGGAGAGAATCATGACTGCACCTCCTTTTTCACATCGAACCGATCTCTCAAATAATCACCCAGCATATTTGCAAGCAACACAACGGATACAATCGCAAGGCCCGGGTAGATCATCAGCTCAGGTCGAGATTGGAAGTATGGACGCGAATCATTCAGCATGGCCCCCCATTCCGGTGTTGGCGGCTGTGCTCCGAGTCCGATGTAGGACAGGGAAGAAATGAGCAGGATGATTTTGCCCAGATCCAGGCTCGCCAGCACAAGTACATGACCTGCGATATGCGGAAGCAGATGCTTCCTCATGATGCGTCCATCCGATAAACCATTGGTTTTTGCTACACGAATGTAATCCTTCTGTGATTCTGAGAGCACGGTGCTCCGAACAAGACGTGCGTAACTAACCCACTTTACAATAACAATGGCCAGTACCAGATTGCCGATGCCCGCACCCAGTAGTCCGCTCAATACAATCGCAACGATCGTGTCCGGAAAGGCGAGGAACGCATCTGCAATTCGCATGAACAGCTTGTCGATCCAGCCGCGTTTGTAGCCAGCGATCAGGCCGAACGGAATACCAATTAGCAGTGCTGCACCAAGAGCAAGCAGGCTATACCCCAGTGTCTGGCTGCCACCAAGCAGCAGGCGGGTCAACACATCGCGCCCAAGGTGATCTGTGCCGAGCGGATGGAGCGCGCTAGCACCTTGCAATCGTCCTCGTAAATCGGTGAGGGTGTGGTCATATTTTAGAACTAAAAAGGCATACAAGGAGGCCGCGATGACCAGCAACACAAATAACAAGCCGATAATCGCCTGCCAGCTGTGCTTTTTGGATTTTGTGACTGGATTACGCAGGGATATCGTTTTCATCGAAGGGCCTCCTTTTCCTTGAGTTTCATTTCAGGATTCAAATAACGGTAAGATAAGTCAACTAATGTATTCACGACGAATACCACGATTGCCATGATCAAAATATAACCTTGGATCAGCGGATAGTCCCGCTGACGAATTGCATCCACCACCAGCTTGCCGATACCTGGATAAGCAAATAGCACTTCGATAACTACTACCCCGCCAATCAAGCTGCCCAGGCTGACACCAAATACCGTAATGACCGGCGGCAAGCTGTGCCGGAACGCATGAAGCAGGAAAATCCGGGCTTCGGATAGCCCCCTTGCCCGGGCAGAACGTACAAATTCTTGGCTAAGCGAGTCCAGCAAACTGGAGCGCAAAAGACGCACATAGACGCTGGAGATCGCAAGTCCCAGCGTCAGAGAGGGCAGAATCAGTGAGGCAAATCCATCTCGACCCATCGTTGGCAGACTGCCAAAGCGAACGCCGAACATGTCAATCAGGATCAGGCCGAGCCAGAAGCTAGGTACCGCTGCGCCAACGATGGACAGCATACGGCTGACCTGATCAATCCAGCGACCCCGATGCAGTGCTGATAGAGAGCCGAGCGGCACAGCGATCAGCAGCATCACCAGCAATGCACCAATGGTCAGCTCCGCTGTAGCCGGGAGAGCACGCATTAACGTCTGCATCACCGGTTGACCTGTGGAATAGGATACACCGAAGTCGAGCCTTACGAAATCAAGCAGCCAGTTACCAAACTGCACGGGAAGGGAGTCATTGAAGCCCATTTCCTCTCGCATCGCTTCGACCTGTTCCTGACTGACAGATAGTTCATCCACATTCAGGATCGTTAGTACCGGGTCACCGGGAGCAAGACGAATGAAGAGAAAGCTCACAAACATGATAAATAGTAGAAAGATGAATACCTCTAGAAACTTTCGCAGAACAATGCGAAACATTACATCACATCCAGCTTGTTGGTAATCATGTAATACTCACTGCGTGTTGTGACCCAGTTCTTAATCTTCTTCCCGTTATATGCCACAATGGTTCCCGGATGCAGTACAAATGAGTTCAGCACATGATCATGCACGTAGTTTGCGGCTTTCTCAGCAAGCTCGGCACGCTTCTCCGGTGCAACGGTGAGATTCAGCTCATCGATGATCTTCGTCAGCTCCGGCTCTTCCGATCCACTAAAGTTAAGCGCACCCTTTGGATGGTATGTAGCGTTCAGATAGTACCCAGCGTCACCACGTGGAGCCGTTAGATTACTATAGGTAGCAATATCCCAATCACGGTTGGACGCCATGTAATCCTCTGGTGTGTCGATCTGGCGAATCTGCACATCAATGCCGATCTTCTTCGCATCAGACTGGAACACTTGTGCAATCAATGGTAGATCTGCGCGAGATGAATAGGTTAACAGCGTAAGCTGCAACGGTTTGCCATCTTTGGTCATCGCACCATTCTGCAAAGTGTATCCCGCTTCGTTAAGATATTTAACAGCAACATCCGCTCCGGACTCTGTTATAGCATCCGTATATGTCGGTGCAAACGGTAAGGATGGTAGGAACGGGCCAATCGCTGACTCACCGTAACCTAACAGGATGGTGTCCACGATACCCTGACGGTCAATGAGTGCATCCAGCGCACGGCGTACATTCAGATCCTTGATGCTCTCCCGCTCCATGTTCATCGTCATCTGATGCACACGGAATGTCGAAGTAGATTCAACCTTCATACCGTCTAACGTTTGCAGTGAATCAAGACTCTCCACCTCTGGGCGATATACGATATCAACCTGTCCGGATTTCAGTGCAAGAGAGCGAGCATTCGCATCTTCGTTAAACGAGAATGTTACGGAGTCGAGCGGGGAAGCACCATCCCAATACGCATCGTAACGATCTAGCTCCAGCTTACTGCCTGGCGTAAAGGAAGTGAGTTTAAATGGGCCTGTACCCATCGGCTTGTTCACAATATCTGGCTCACTCACGTCAATAATGGCCGTGTTCGGATTCACTAGCTCGGAAGCAAACTCCGGGAATGGCTGCGTTGTCGTGATCTCCAGTTTGTCGCCTTCTGCTACGATCGTATCAATCTTGAGCGCATTCTGGATGGCTACATTTTCTTCTAACGCGCGTTCAAGCGAGGCTTTCACTGCTTCCCCTGTCATTGGCTTACCATTCTGGAACGTCACATCATCTCGCAGGTCAATCGTCCAGTGCTGACCATCTTCACTCTCCCAGCTCTCCGCGAGCCATGGGGCAACCGTCAGATTCTCTTCATCCAGACGCACCAGCGTCTCCGTAATACCCGCGCGAAGCGGTACATAGCTTGAGTCCACATGAGGGTCCAGTGAACGGGTAGAGAAGTTATATAGGAAGTGTACGTTTTTGTCGGTTGATGACTGTGCAGCAGGACTGGACTCAGATGATCCGCAAGCGCTCAACAATCCAGCGCCCAAGGCCAGGGAGACTAGCACCAGCAAGGGTGACTTTATATTCAAGGTAATGCCCCTCTCTCTTAATCGTAATCATTATTATTTGTAAACAATGAGTATTATCTTATCGTAATGATTACGTTTTGACAAGCGTAATATTGGTGGTGAAATGCCAAAAAATCCGTCTCTCTGATGAGAGCGGATTCTTCATGTTTTTTGTTACATATGCGGGGTTTAGGGATGGTTAAATATATATAATTTTTTAGGGGTAACTAGGCACCTATATACAGAATTAAAATTAGTATTCTCTACTTCAAAACAATTCTTAGTGGTTCACACTCGAATAACCCCGTAACTAATTTAAGGACTTTAAAACTGCCATGAACGGAGGATGCCCCGTTTCTTGGTTTTGCAACAAGCTTGGTTTACGAAATCTTAAACTCGTTTCCAGTTCAATTACAGGTTCTTCAGTCCTGATTTCTTTTAGCGAAACTTTGATCCATAGTGGACACAAGGGGACTCTACAACCCAACATCTTTACTACAGAATCAATATCGAACTCGCGTCCATCTAAATTCTTTGAATTTAACATTCCTCGGAAAAGATATTCGTCTGTAGAATTTAAAGATTTACCTCTCTCCTCAACTGGAGTAATTATAAATTTGCTGTTTTCACCTATTACTTTGTTGTGATAAGAAGATAATTCATCTAAAGTTGTTAGTAAGTATTCTTTAAAAGACTGTAGATTCATATACTTTATCAACACATTCACTCCTTTAATTTCTTTATTATTACCGGTTTGGAATCTGTAACATATCCATCATTGTCTGTATCGAACTTATAAAGTTCAAGCCATGAGCTCTTAACTTTTACACCTGCATCCCTTAGTAAATCGGCGTACATACTTGATTCTTCAGGAGAAGGACGATAATGCCCTGACTGATTAGTAATCTTTCTTACTTCTCCTTGCCCATTAATAGTTAATTGCCCAGCAGCAAGGACATCTTCACGTCCTCCTAATGTATGATGTCGCTTCCCAATAATCAACTCACCACTCTTATTGATGACGAAATCAACATTAGTTCTACCGTTGATTCCTTTTATTCTTCCACTTTCTAAATGATAGGTTAGTACCCTCCCGTCTTTTGGATAGCCTTCATTTGGGAATTTATTACTAATAATAGAACTAGACTCTAATTTCCTTTGATCTCTCTTCGCCTTAGCAGCCTCTATATTCTTCTTCATATCCGTTACAACTTTGCTATTTGAAGGCAATCGATACTTTCCTTTGCCACCAGGGATACTTCCACGAACCATTTGAATCCCCATGAATATCTGACTTACTTTCAGAGAAGCAATCATAAGCTGTGCATAATTATCTGAAACAGATTTACCCGTAAATGGATTAATGCCGAGCTCAAGCGCTTCGATCTGAAGTGCGTAAATATCCTCTCCAGGTGGTTCAACATGAACAGCCTGCATTTGATTAATATCCAGATGTCCCTTATCCTTCTGATAAGCCTGAAGGGAAGCTTGGTCAGGAACACCGTTCTCATTGACAGGCAACCACATCAACTTTCCATACACATTCACCTGTGCCATCCGGTAGCCCTTATCATCTGAAGCAGTGCCACTTGAATTAGTCACCATAGCTGCTGCGCCCACAGCTCCAGCTGCAGCACCTAGACTCACATTCTGAGCATCTGCATTCTCAAAACGCGTTGCAATATCCTTTAATTCCTTGGAGGTCTGAACCATTCTGTCTAGGGCTCTGTCCAGTGTAGAGCTTGATCGTTCAAAATCATAGTAAAACTGCTCCTGTGTCGCGCCCGTCCACATCATCCGAATGAACATGATCTGTCTTATCAGTTCACCTCGTATACTTTCCAATTGTTGTCTAGCCTGATCCATCTGATTCGATACGTAATGTAGTTGCTCAGGAGTAACCTTAATTGTATTCATACACTTCTCCGCCCATATAAAATAAGATTATCCTATGTTATCAGAAGTATAATATGTAGAACATCCAGCTAAAATCCCGATTTTACCAAGGTAGTTATAACAAAAGCTCTGATCCTCATAGGTGCTATAGTCCTATGTGTATATAACCACTTTAAAGAAGTTATTACCACCTATGTAAATACCTATCTTACTTCATTCGCCCCACACCGTGCCCTGAACCAACCTATCCCCTGAACTTGGAATACCGCACGCGCTCAATAATAACAAGGACATGAATATCAGCAAAATCTTATATACTCTGCCCATGGTTATCCCCTCTTCTTTACTGATTAGCCCAGGCTCTTAAACCTGCATCACTTATATCGATTGGTTCCTGTTTGGACATATATTCAGCAGTTGCCAAAGGAAAGGCATATCCTCCTGTGATAATTTCGCCATGCTGCCTTCTAATAGTCCCACCCTTTTCAATTAGAAGAATGAGTGGTTCATATAGATCATGAAACTTCACTGCAACTTCATTGCCAGAGTCAATTAACACTAACCACTCTAAGTATGCTTCACAAGTTCCTTTGATAAAATTATTCTTTAGTTCCCCTAAGGCAGGGCACTTTTCTGCTATACATGCATTAGGCTTATACCCGAGTGCTTGAGAAGGACACTAGGCAACCGTCTATTGTGTATGTAGAAACGATATCTTCTTCAGAACCTTCGGTATATAATGTGGCAAGTATTTTTTCTGAGTTTGTCCAACAATTTAATTAAATAATCAAGCTTTTTAGTAACACGTATGGCTCTTGTTTTAAATCCATCATAAGGAAGTACAAGATTACTTATTTAGTACATTAGAAAAATAAAAGGCTGTCTATGATCTAATATCATCACAGGCAGCCTCAAAAATAGTCTATAGTTTTGAAACATTGGTACAGTATTAACCATGTCTTTTGAGATTTGTCTTTTACATATCTTCCTAAACCGCTCCCCGCTCCAACACCCCAAACTCCACCCTGTTCCGCCCATTCTTGCTTCGCTTGATACAACGCCTTATCTACCGCAGCAAAGAGTTGTGTCAGATACCCTTCCGCATTCTCTGGCACATGCGTATAGGCAAAATCCTCAATCGACAAAATGCCGATGCTAATCGTTGTGGACACCTGTGCAGTCCCATGATCGACCATGACTAGATTCGACTCCACTGCGAGTCTTACACGTTCCGCGATAACATTCGCTAAGTCATGTTCGGTGTGCGGAAGATAGATCATGAACTCCTCCCCACCATAACGGGTTAGGATATCCGTACTCCGAATGGATTGTCTGACGGCGTCCGCTGTGCGCACGAGCACTTCATCTCCAATCACATGCCCATAGTGGTCGTTGATCGCCTTAAAATGGTCAATGTCGAGCAGTAGTAGAGAGAATGGCGTTCGGTATTGAATGTTAGTAATGACTTCATGATTCAGATGCTGGGTCAGGTAACGACGGTTGTAACACTGCGTCAGGCTGTCGGTCAGCACCAGTTCTTCCAGCTTACGATTGGCCACAGACAACTCCTGACGGATCAGATCCAGCGAATGATTACGCTCCTGAAGTGTCTCATACTGCCGATTTAACTCTTGCACATAGTAGCGCTCCTGCGAGACGTCCTGAAAGGTAAGAATATGACCGATGGGTAGAAGCATCGAATCGACAATTGGAGATGATTGCATAATATAGTGGTATGCCTGGTTATCTTGCTCTACAATCACCTCTAGCTGCGATAGAACGATTTTCTTCGACCTATATTCATACAGAAACTTCTGGTAATTGCCTTCTAGACGAACACCACATAGAAATGCCTCCATATCAAAAGAATCCCCTACATGCATATCCATAAAGGATCTAGAGGCTTTGTTCGCTTCAACAATAATCTCATTCTCATCCAGAACGAGGATGCCGTAAGGAATCGTATTGATCACATCCTCATGGGCGATGGAAACCAGATCGAACACGTTATATCTTTTGATGACATAGACAAAGAATAAATCAGATAGAAAAATGCCAAGGGAGGTCATTCCGGGAATGATCGGTAGCCACGGACTTAAGATCACATTCAGAATAGCATCTATTGTTGCAAAAACAGCTAATACAAGAATACCCCTGAGGGTGATTCTTACCTGATTTTTGATCATCGTAGGTGTCTTAGATGAAGATAGCGCGTGGAATAATATAACGAGGGAGGCTAGGAAGTAGCTCACCAGAATAGCCATGACGACCCAGAACCAAGGACCGTATGCCCGCTCAATATAACCGCCCTCCAGCGGAATAACGAACTCATGCCATGGATTAGCGACCACACCTACTGCTCCAATTATTGCTGGGACAAACAGCAGATAAGCACCTTTGGTACTCAATCGTCCTGAGTAACCTGTAATGAAAATCGTCAATAATAACCAGCCACTTCCCAATAGGGAGACAGCGACGAAAGACAACGTGACGTAGAAAAATTGCAAGCCGGGATCATCGGTTAACGTGATCGCAAACTGACAGAATGGCCACATTATCATCAACCCGTGAAACAGAAAGTACACCTTATGTAAGTTCGTAATTCTAACTGTAGCAAACACATACACACCTACACCAAACAATAGGACAAATAACAAGAGATCATACCATACTAGTGGGTTCACGAGCCTTCTCCTTCTTGGATGCGACAATGACTACATCGTTAATCAGCAATAGAATTGGCAGTAGATCTGAAAGACACTTCATTCATACGTTTTCAAAGTCCATTACTTCAATAAAAACCTATGTCAGATACATCTAAAATACTTCTATTTAAATACTGGTTAAATTAACCATATATTATCACACCGTCGATAGAGTGAGTAGCCCAGTCGCTGGAAGTATGACCAACCTCTGATTGAAATGCTGATCTATTTTGCACTTTTGTGAATGAATCTGAATGTTCCATGGAAAAACCGCCCTTGTTCAGCAGAGCGGCCAACCTTACTATTGTTATATCTTAGAAGCTTCAATATAAATTCGGAAAGATCTGAACACTGCTCACCAAAGCACTCCCTCTACCCATGCAAAATCCGGTGGTCAGCTCTCCCTCATTAAGGATTTATCCTTCTGACAACGGCTCATTGTCCGAGAATAGATCCGGGTTATCTTTCAACATCTCCGTAAGTACCTCGGTTGTTCTGGCAGCATCACACACGCTGGTGACCGCATCGCCGAAGCTTCCTTTGTGCATCGCACCTTCTTGAACTAGCACCTTATCCACCTTCCAGAAATGCTCTGACCAAGATAATCCGCAATGTCTGCGCGAAGGTACCGAAATTGTAGTTCCATCTGGCAAAACGGTGCACAACATCTCATGTTCATCGGTCATTCTGCCCGGAATATCTACCCACTCCTCGATACCATGGATAAACGTATTTCGTTTCAAGTCCACGCCCACGAGCAATATGGTCGCTTTGCGATCAAGCAACTTCCCCCATGCCGAGCCCCGCGCACATGGCGTATCGAAGAGATGATCGTCCTGTGTGAACGCCCGTGCGTCCTTACCTAATGCTGCAACAGAATGTGTAGGGTGCCAAGAACGAACCACGTTAGGACGTTTGCGAAACAGCTCTGGTAGAATCCCCACACAACAGGAAGATGTTTCCACGTGGAACAATGGATTGCTTTTGTTAACGGTAGACCATGTATGCGTAGGCAAAACGAGCAATCCATCCTTCATATATTCACTCAGCGCATCCAGCACAGTATCAGCGCCACCTTCCACCTCCCCCATACTTTTCATAGAAGAGTGAACAAGCAGTGTGCCCTGACGATCTACACCTAATGCTTCTAGCTGAGTAAGTAAACTTTCGTACGTATGTGCCATGATAGAGCAACCTCCTTTGGGCTTTATGACATATTGAAAAATAAAATAAAGAGCCGAGAATTTACTCTCGGCCTCTGAAAATACATTTTAATCATGTGTATAGATGATAGCTAATACTTTATATCTCTTATTTCTTTTACAACCTTATCTTACTATGGATTAATCATAATCCGTCATAATCTGATTATAACTTAATTGATTTCATATTGCTTCACAAGTTCATTCTTATTTAATAACAACATAATCCAAGTTCACGAGCTTCGCGTACGTGATGATCTGGTCTGTTGTCAGGTTCAAGGATACAACCGTATGGTGACCGCCACCATTTTCAATCCATGCCTTCACTCCGTCTTGGAAATTAGGCTTCACGTTCCAAAGTACACGTGCTACTGGCAGATTAGGTGCTGGAACTGTCGGCTCGAATGCAGACACTTCGTTGATCAGCAGTTTGTAGTGGGTACCGAAGTCAGCCATTGATACAACAACGCCTTCGCCTGCTTTACCGTCGAATACAAGACGTGCTGGATCTTCACGATCGCCAATTCCCAGTGGTGACACGATAATTCTTGGTTTAGTGCTAGCGAGTGTTGGATCAACTTCAAGCATGTGAGATTGCAGGATTGCTTCTTGACCTGCTGCCATCTCGTACGTGTAATCCTCCATGAAGCCTGTGTTTTCATTGTGAGCCATGATTTTCAGCAAACGGTCAAGCGCTGCTGTTTTCCAGTCACCCTCACCAGCGAATCCATAACCTTGAGCCATCAAGCGTTGTACTGCCAGACCTGGAAGTTGCTTCATGCCATGCAGATCTTCGAAGTTGGTTGTGAAGGCACTATATCCACCTTCGTCCAAGAAACGTTTGATCGCAATCTCATAGCTCGCTTGCACACGCACACTTGCTTCCCATGCTTCCTTGCTGTTCGTACCGTAGTCGAACTCATACAGCTCTGCATATTGAGCGATAAGATCATCGATCTCTTGCTCAGTTACAGCATTCACGTACTGAACGAGATCACCGATACCGAAGTAGTCCACTGTCCATCCGAACTGGATCTGTGCCTCTACTTTATCACCTTCCGTTACACCTACGTTACGCATGTTGTCACCGAAACGAGCAACTTTGAGGTTATATCCTTCGTTATACGCTACCGCTACGTCCATCCAATCGGCAACTTGTTGCTGCACTTCTGGGCGCTCCCAGTAGCCAACAACGATTTTATTTTGTTTTCTCAGACGTGCATTAATGAAGCCATACTCCCGGTCGCCGTGTGCCGCTTGGTTCAGGTTCATGAAGTCCATATCGATGGTAGCCCATGGAATACTTTCATTGAATTGAGTTGCCAAGTGAAGCAGCGGCTTTTGCAGCAGCTTCGTACCACGAATCCACATTTTTGCTGGGGAGAAGGTATGCATCCATGTGATCACACCCGCTACTTCGTCACGGTAGTTCACTTCTTTCATAATGCTCGTGATTTTATCTGCGCTTACAGCCAGATCCTGCAATACGAGTGGGTATGGGAGCACGCCGCTTGCGTTAAGGGCATCCGTAATTTTCTGTGCATTTGCTTTAACTTCACCCAATGCTTCTTCTCCGTACAGATGCTGTGAACCTACGACAAACCAGAATTCTTTCGCTGCTGTTGCTGACATGTAATCATCCTCATTTCATTTTTATAGTTGATTAAATGGGTTTACACCTAGCCACTCCGATTGCAGTACCATCTTTCGATCGCTGTTACCCCCAGATTTTTTGATTCCCTTCTCCAAAGGGGAAAATCCGGTGGTAAAGGCGAAGCATATCCTTCCGAAGTAGCTTTCTTATAGAAAGCTTTTAGCTTCGCTTCTACAGATTGGTTCTGCCCTCTCCGTTATTGTGTAAAAAGGTTTGTACAACTTGGGGTTGTGCGGGTTGTCTACACTGAGATACTGCTATTGCAGTATCTCTCTTAATCAAGCGAATATTTTCGGATATCTATATCCATTTATAAATGAAGACATCTGTTGCAAACGCGAGGCACAACTTCTATAGAGGCTTACTTCTGACCGTAGTACGCATCCTTGCCGTGCTTCCGCAGATAGTGTTTATCGAGAATGCCCTGTGGCAATTCCTTTGCAAAGTTGTTCAGCTGGCGCGCGTACAGGTTCATTTTGCACACTTCCTCTAGCACGACGCTGTTTACAACAGCCGATTTAGCATCCTTGCCCCATGTGAACGGTGCATGACCATGCAGCAGGACAGCCGGAATCGCCATGACATCCAGTCCGCGTTGTTCAAATGTCTCAATAATGACGCGTCCTGTCTCCGCTTCGTATCCACGGTCAATCTCGTCCTGGTTCAGGAAACGTGCACATGGCACAGCTCCGTAGAACGTATCGGCGTGCGTTGTCCCCATGACGGGCACGTCCAGACCTGCCTGCGCCCAGATGGTTGCCCATGTGGAGTGCGTGTGTACGATACCGCCAATTTCCTTGTAATGCTTATATAGAACAGCATGGGTTGCGGTATCCGAGGAAGGTCTCATCTCCCCTTCAACCACGTTACCGTCGAGATCGACGACAACCATGTCGCTGGCTTTCATTTTGTCATAATCGACCCCACTTGGCTTAATCACGAACAGACCGCTTTCACGATCAACCGCGCTGACGTTACCCCAAGTGAATTTCACCAACCCGTGCTTTGGCAGTTCCAGATTGGCCTGAAATACCTCTTCCTTCAGTTGCTCTAGCATGTTATTCCCTCCCGTTCTCTAACAGTGCGTGTTCAAAAAGTCGGTTTTCAGTACCGAGAAGATGGGATGAAGCTAGAAATGGAGTAGCAGAGCGTAGATAGAGCTACGTGAGCAACGGACATTTCGGCTGAATCCCATATTCGATGTTGATGATGCTACTAGGCATCCTTCGTAATCAAAAGCGGTCTTTTTGAACGTTCTCTACCAGATGCTCTACAGCTGCGTGCTCAATCGCGAGTCCACTCCGGTAGCGTTCGATAAATGCTTCGAATCCCTTCACATCGGCTGCCTCCGGTGCAACCTCGACACCTTCTACATCCTTGAATACCTTCTGCTCCAGGAAAACATCCAGCGTTTCTTGATCTCCTTTGTCCTTCAGGTACGAAGCGAGCAAAGCCATTCCCCATGCGCCACCTTCGCCAGCTGTGGACATGACAGATACCGGAACGTTCATCGCTGCCGCTACAATTCGCTGTCCCACCACAGGCGTTTTGAACAATCCACCATGTGCCAAAATGCTATCAATAGCTACCTGCTCCTTCTCGGTAAGAATATCCATACCGATCTTGAGTGCGCCAAAGGCACTGAACAGATGGGTACGCATAAAGTTCGCCAGGTTGAACTTGCTCTCTGGAGAACGAACAAACAGCGGACGACCGTGCTCAAGACCTGTAATATTTTCACCGGAGTAGTAACCGTAGCTGAGTAATCCGCCGCCATCTGGATCAGCCTCTAACGCCTTGTTAAACAACACGCTAAACAGTTTGCCGGAATCCACCTCAATGCCCATTGCCTCAGCAAATTCACGGAACAATCCGATCCAGGCATTAATATCACTGGAACAGTTGTTGGCATGTACCATGCCGACTGGGCTACCATCTGGGGTAGTTACCATGTCAATCTCGGGATACACACTAGACAATTCCTTCTCCAGTACAATCATCGCGAATACGGATGTGCCGACCGAGATGTTCCCTGTACGTTTCCGCACACTGTTCGTCGCCACCATACCCGTACCTGCATCACCCTCTGGTGCGCAGAGC
The DNA here is from genome assembly GCF_030812775.1 of Paenibacillus tundrae. Taxonomy (GTDB): domain Bacteria; phylum Bacillota; class Bacilli; order Paenibacillales; family Paenibacillaceae; genus Paenibacillus; species Paenibacillus tundrae_A. The sequence goes on along the minus strand of NZ_JAUSTI010000013.1, from coordinate 98,704 downwards.
GGAATACCCATAACCAAGTCCCCTGAAGGATCAAGCAGCTTCGCTCCTGCTTCATTCAATTCACCTGCATGTTCACCTGCGAGGTATACCTTAGGCAGCAAGTCCTCTACTTTCCACGGATACCCTTTGCCAGCGATTTGTTCGTTGAACTGATTTACCATGGATGGATGATAGCTATGTGTAGCTTCGTCAATTGGGAACATCCCCGATGCATCACCGATTCCAATCGCTTTATTACCTGTCAGTAGCCAGTGAATGTAACCGGCCAGCGTAGTCATATAATCAATCTGAGGCACATGCTCTTCTTGATTCAAGATAGCTTGGTACAGATGGGCAATACTCCAGCGTTCTGGAATATTGAACTGCAACAGGTTGGTTAATTCCCGCGCCGCTGCTCCAGTGGTCGAGTTACGCCACGTCCGGAACGGTACCAGCAATTCTCCTGCTTTATCTAACGCAATGTATCCATGCATCATCGCTGAGAACCCGATCGATCCGATCGTTGTCAGTGTGACGCCATACTTCTGCTGCACATCCTCTTTCATCTCACGATAAGCCGTCTGTAGACCTGTGATGATGTCCTCTTGGTTGTACGTCCAATATCCATCTTTCAGCAGGTTCTCCCACTCATAACTGCCTGACGCAATCGTCTCAAAACGCTCATCGATCAGCACCGCTTTAATCCGCGTTGATCCAAGTTCAATTCCAAGTGAGGTAGCTCCCTTGGCAATGGCTTCTTTCATATCCAGATGACTCATATTCCTGCGTATCCCCTCTCTGGTCGCCATTTACGTGCGAAGGATCGTATCTATTAGATGTAGTTCAAAAAGCTGAAAATCACCCTTTGTGAACTCACACGATTAAGAAGCATCTTAGAAAAAACGCTGCTTCACTTACGTTAATGGCTTAATCCACGCTATGCTTCATATCCAAGCATCCCTATTCACACGATTCCTCCCCATCAGGGAGTAGTGTCATGCTCTCTTTTGCTAAGAATGCGCTTTCCTAATCTGACAGCCTTAGTATATTTTTTGTACGTACATTTGTCAATTATATATTATAGTTATACTTACAAAGACCATATATTGATCTGTATCCTGCTATTATAGCGTCTTGTAGACAGATAAACTGGTTATGCTGTAAGGTACACATCAACCTTATTTAGCCTGAAATGTACGCAACATTGCGAAAAATGTACAGCTTCATTCTCATCTAAATCAAATCATGCTAGAATATGTACGTACAACTATTTGAACTCTACACGTTAATATAGATAAGTCATGATGAAAGAAGTGGAATATGTGAAGCCTAAATACCAAGTCATTATTGATGATATAAAGAGCCATATCCTCTCGGGAACGTATAGCATAGGCGAACAGATTCCGACAGAATCAGCTTTGCAAGACAGCTATAATGTAAGCCGCCAGACGGTGCGGAAGGCCATTCTGGAATTGTCTAACGAAGGATTTTTGCGGAGTGAAAAAGGCTCGGGTACGTATGTAAGCAATCAGTATCGCTCCCGCTCAGGTGGTAACACGTCGAAAAAAACGATTGGTGTCATTACAACGTACATCTCAGACTATATCTTTCCATCCATTATCCGTGGCATAGAGAGTCGGCTGAATGAGGACAACTATTCGTTGTTGCTCGCCAGCACCAACAATGATGTCGCACAGGAGAAAAAAGCACTTGAAATGATGCTCTCCTACGGCGTCGATGGTCTAATCGTCGAACCAACCAAGAGTAATCTATACAACCCGAACATCGCATATTACCTGTCTTTCAAAGAGCAGGATGTGCCCTTTACGATGATTAATGCGTTCTATGAAGAACTGGAGGTGCCTTTCTTCTGTCTGGATGATGTGCAGTCCAGCTATCTCGCTACCCGGGAGATGATCGCGAAGGGTCATACCCAGATTGGCATTATTGCGAAGATGGATGATCTACAGGGGAAATACCGGATGAAGGGATACATCAAAGCGCTGGGTGAAGCAAAATTACGTTTTCATCCCGAGCAGGTGCTTTCGTTTGATACAGCATCCAAACCTGAGTTGTCCTCCAATGTGACTGCGTATCTGAACGAAAATAGAGATGCACTTACCGCAATTGTCTGCTACAACGATGAAGTGGGGCTTGAAGTTGTTAATGCTTGCCGGCAACTCGATATCTCCATTCCGCAGGAGTTATCCATCATCGGCCAGGATAATTCGTACATTGCTAAGAACGCTAATATCCGGCTCACCACGCTAACTCATCCCCAAGAGCAAATGGGACGTGATGCTGCGGATTGGGTGATTAAGAAGTTACAAGGCAAAAAGGATCTGCCGACAAATACCTACTATCAGCCCGTATTGGTAGAAGGTGAGACGGTGAGGGAGATCGAGGTGGAGTAGCTCATCGAAAATATGGATATGAAAAAGAAGTAGGAAGATACAACCGATCCTACTTCTTTTTTCGTTTTCGACACAACCTAAGTTATTAATGCAAATGTTCAATAGACACACAGGGACACTTGTAATTTTTAAACCAATATCTACGTTAACGTAAGAACAATCTGTTCTCCCGAACGAGTAATTTTATAGATACCCTCCTGCATGTCGATTCCGTAATGCTTCTTCAGCAGGTACTTGGCATTGAGATCGGTCTCGACAACTACCAGATAATCATAGTTGCTCAGCAGGTTATCCATGTTATCCTCATAGAACAACACGATGCCATCGACATGCGGTGCATACAAGAAATATTTGCCGACATACTGCATGTAATAATTCGTAACCTGTTGGTCACGGTCAGAGCCGTAGAAGAGATACCGCTGTGTATCTTCTTGACCACCTGCGTACCACCGATCACCCGTCACCGCGTGAATTTTATAGGGAAGTGTCGTATCATAGCTATTCGCAATGGAGGCCATACCATTGTATTCGGACAACAGGATGGTACCTGCAAGTGCCATACATGCGATGATTCCCTTTTGATAATGTCCCTTCGACTGAACCGATCTGAATGCCTTATAGTCTGGTACTTCACCGATCCGATAGTGAAATGAACGCTCAATGTCAACGGCAGCACAGAGCACTAACCCGCCCGCAAAGAGAACGACAATACTGGAAGCATAACGTTCAAATCCAGCCAGCCTCACCGCTTCATCCACCGGCATGGAAAAGAGGTAGAGCGCCAGTATCCCTGCATAGTACAGCAGCAACACAACATTCAGGGCAATCAGCACTTTCCACAGGTTCCACTTCTTCTTGAGTACCACGTACGCCACAATAGAAGCTGCAATGGCCACAAGCTGAAAGAGAACAATACCGATCACGGGCCTTGTCGTAATATCGATACTTGATTTCAGGAAGAGCGTCAGAATCTCCCACTTCTGCTCTGCCGTTTTGCCAGCTTTGAGAGCCGCGCCTGCGCCCTCGAACTTGTTATCTATCCCTTGGAACACTGTGGCCATACGCCAGTTCCAGCCGAAATACGGCAACAATGCCCCAACAATGGTACCTAGCACACCCAGACCCGTTTTCCAGTTCGAGCGTTGCTTATTTCTAAGCCAGGTGTATACCAGAAAGATCAGACCAATCGCTGCAAAGATAATCCCCGTACTCTTGATCACCGTCAGCACACCCGCCAGCGGAAAAACAATGATGCACGCCCGCTTGAGGTCATGACGATACTGATAGATTGCCGCCAGAATGGCAAGTGCATAGATCGGAAGTAGGAAATCCACCAGCAGGTTGGTGATGCGAATCGTCAGATTGAAGAATGACAGTGTCGATAAGCCGAATCCAAGAAAAGCATACAGTAGAAACCGCTTCTTCTCTGATACAACGCCAAACATCGCATAGAAGCAGGAAAAGATCAGCAGCGCCTGTGCCAGCAACATCGTGGACTGGGCATGTCCCATGAACCGGCAGACGTAATAGATAAACGATGATGTCCCGAGCGGATAGTTTTTGAAATCGATCAGGTCCGAATTCGGCGTCGGAAAAGCATTGGTACTGAGCATCTGCTTCAACACAATCGCCCAGTGCGAGAAGTTATCGTAGTGTGTTAATTCATTTTGGAACAGAATCAGCAAAAAGATAAACGTCCCGCCTAGAAAGCTAAGCTGGAATAGCGAGAACATGAATTGTGGCTTAGCCCCGAGCCGCACAGCTTGCGCCACCGTATCTCGAAACAGCAACAAACCTATAATCAAAACCACGATGCTTCCTATAAACAGCTGACCTACCAAGCCAATCAAAAATACGATACAGGCTATTGCGGAGAACACAAAAATCGGGATGAACTCCCATCGTAATGAAAGAACCTTCCGAACAAACTGCATATAACCAACAAAGGAGATTATCAACAAAACTCCCATCACAAATTGAAGCAAACTGAGCATTTCTATCTCTCCTAACCCTCTCGGATGAAACTCTCGGATTGTGGGGGAGTCAAATCATTCAACAATTGATTAATAAGGCCGCGCTCCACGATATCATCGATATTCTCAACGGAGAGAAGCACTTCACGATGATTGGCAGTTGTATTGCCGGTATGTTTCAGAATCACTTCAATCTTGCTTTTGGTCATAAACATAACGATGGATCCAGCGGAAATATTGCCATGTAGACCCGTCGCCGAGAAGAAACGATAGTTGAAGCTGCGCAGGATACAGCCTGAATGATTTGTAAACGTGACTGGAAGCTCCATCGAAAGACGCGGCATTTTCCGCTGATCCGAACGCTGCTGAACAACCCGCTTTTTCACATTACGTAGCATATCATCATACGCCGTATCCCAGAGGTTCATTTGCTCAGGCAGCGAGTGCTTACGATCATAAATAATCTGCATGTACTGGCGGTTGTCTGTCTCGTTAATCGGTTGTACCGTTGCTGAATAGCGCCAGCCCGCTCCATCCTGTTTCACATATACGATGACCGCATCCAGATTCGCCTCATACCGCTCGCTTTTTACAACGAGAGAGATGGTCTCTTTTTCGGGCAAATAGATCGGATAGGGAACATAGAAGGCAATGCCTTGCTCGGATACATCGACGGTCTTGGCCTCGTACTGCAAATTTCTCGCTTTGTAACGGATGGTTACATCCTCCTGTGCCCGAATACGTTCTGTCTCCCGATATGCACGTCGGCCAATCATGAAGAATAAGGCATAGCATAGCGCAATCATGTTATGGACTAACCAGAAGATAATGATACTACTGAAAAATAGGGCAATACCATACTTTCCGCTTGCATACCGGATGATGGCGGCAATGGATAACAGAAGCAGAAAAATATGCGGAAGCGCATATAACAGAGTAGACATCCACTTTCGACCGTTAGACCTGCTTTTGTTCGTAACCTTGAACTTCTTCTCCCGAATCCCTAACGTTTCAAGGATTACCGGCCATATGAGATAGGGCATAAATATCGTATCGATAACCTGACTCCAGCGTTGATTCCGTATGTTACTCGACAGGTAACGCATGGACAGACTATAGAAGAAATACGACGGGAGCCAGAATATTAGAATCTGCCAGAAGGTCGTATTGACGATCTGGAAATCGAATAACGCAAACAAAATCGGTGACAAGATGAAAATCAATCGGTTAAAGAACGACCACCAATATAAGAAACTGCTCACATAGGTCACTCTCGTCCAGAATGGAAGCTTCTCGGAAAAGGGAGCACGGGTATTCTGCAAGCTCTGAATAATGCCCCTCGCCCAACGGATCCGCTGCTTAATCATGCTCGGAACCGTTGTTGTTGTCTGCCCGGCGGCCTGAACCTCTTGCGTCGCATAGGTGATATACCCTTCTTGCTGCAAGCGGATGCTTGTCTCAAAGTCCTCCGTGATTGTATTTAGCGGGAAACCACCGATGTCTATCATGCCTTGTCTGGAAATAATCGTGTTACTTCCGGTATACGCTACTGCATTGGAAGCATTACGCAGAATGTTGACCTCTCGTGAGAAGAAATCCTGTTCATTCGGAATCCCTTGCTCCGCGTACAGATTGAATTGGAATAGATCTGGATTATAGAAGCTCTGCGGTGTCTGCACCAGTCCAAGCTTGAACTTCTCATCCATTTCATCCTCTCGGCGAAGACGCCACGCCTCCCCCTCTTTGATGAACGTAGAGAGTAGGAAGTAGGGAACGGTTTTCATTAGAAAAGTATGTTGTGGAATCATATCCGCATCAAAGGTAGCAATGAGCGGAGAGGTCGTTTTGCTTAGTGCATTATTCAAGTTACCGGACTTGGCATCTTTATTGCCGGGAAAGCCTAAATATCCGATACCAAATTGATTGGCAAGCTCCTCCACCTCAGGCCTTGCCCCATCATCACATAAATAGATATGAACCTTCTGCTTATCTGGATAATCCATGAATGTACAGGCATTCACCGTCTTATACAACAGATCGACCGGCTCATTATGGGTCGCAATAAATACGTCTACATGTGGATAGTACTCTGGCGGAACAATGGGAAAATCAAGCTGTGTACGCTTCTTTTGCATTTTTTGAAAGAACAATTCAAAGGTTGTAAGTACAGTTACTGTTTCCGCTACAATGAGCAGCATGCCGAAAATGACATTTAGCACGCCCTCGCCCCACGGCAGTGTAAAGAACATACGCCATAGTAAGTAGATCGTCATTAAGATCATGGTGATGACAAAAAAGATGTTTTGCCGTTTCTCGTTTTGCACTACAACTGCTTCCTCCTTGCTGCAAATACCCATCTACGCTGCAACTGAAAGCTAAGCAGGAACAACAAGGCATCACAGACGAATTTCGCTATCTTCTCATCTATGTAGAAAATAGTATGGAATACATATACACCTGTACTAGAAAGCAAAATGACTAATCCGCACAGCGATAAATATCGCCATAGACTACCTTGGCTGTCCTCTTTGCGAAATACAAAATGTCTATTCAATACATAATTAACTGCAATTGAAATAATTCTAGCAATGACTGTAGCTAATAGAATTCTTAAATAGTGTTGCTCCCCTAATATAGGCCTTAAGAAGTCAATCAAAAACCAAGCAATACCTAAATCCACAACGGAACTGGCTACAGACGATGAAATAAAGCGAAAAAAGTTAGAGAATAACACGCCCATCACCCGAGCGCTATCCTGAACAGCTTTGAAATGTGTACCTGCATTCCCATTCTCGTAGATGACTTGGATCGGCATTGTATGAATGGGTATACCCGACTGAATGCAGGAAATTAACATCTGCAGCTCATATTCGAAGCGAGAGCCACGAACCTCCTGCATAAATGCAAGTAACCCGGGGCCGAAGGCGCGGAGCCCGGTCTGGGTATCTGACAGCTTCTTACCATATAACATTGCAAAAATGAACGAGGTCATCCGGTTGCCCAGCAACGACTTCGGTGGGATTCCTCCCTCGCTAAAGTTCCTTACGCCAAGAACTAGCGCATCAGGATGGCGCCTAGCCTCCACAGCCAGACGGTATACATCCTCTGCAGCATGCTGTCCATCCGAATCAGCCGTGACTACAAAGGCAGTGGGATCACAGTTTTGGCTAATGTATTGAAAACCAGTCTTCAGTGCATCACCTTTACCTTGATTCTTCGAATGGCGAAGTAGGACACAACCGTTATCATGCAGTTCCTCGAAGATTGACTGGTATGCTTCACCAGATCCATCGTCCACAATAACAATATTAGTCAAGCCATATTCTCGCAATTGCTTCACATAGAGCGGAAGTCTCTCATCTGGCTCAAGCGATGGAATAAGGATGATCGTCTCGCCATGTTGTGCACCTTTCATCATCCTACATAAGCTCCAATTCGACATATTTTCACAAAATTCTTTCTTGGAATATTGAGAGTATAACACCGAAAAGGTTGGCAGTAAACGAATAAAACGCAACCTTTTTGGTAAAAATTTTGGCTGATTTTACATATAAAAATGACTCATTTTCACAACTGTTAGAAGAGTGTAAACTGCCCATCATCTTAACTACTATTAGGATAGATTTCTTCTATTCTATTCATCGGCAAAAGCCCCTCCAAATTACAGAGAGGCTTTCTTACTAGATTCAATCTGAACTGAGTTTAGAGTACATATGAATATCCTTAAACGCACCTTCTACTCTCTCATACTGTCGAAGTGTTCCTTCACAGATGAAGCCCAGCTTCTCCAAAAGCTTGATTGAATTCACATTATCCGGATCTACCTTAGCTTCGATGCGATTCATCTTCAAGATAGAGTATCCATGCTCTAACATAGCACGGATTGATTCTGAGGCGAATCCTCTTCCCCAGTGTGATTGAGCGAGGTCATAACCAATCTCTGCTCTATAATGATCATAATCCAAGGAGTTAAAACCGCAGGAACCTATAATTTGATTTGAATTCTTTTCGATGATGGAAAAACGGATGGCTTTCTTGTCTCTGGATAGATCATCTAGTAGATGAATCATGGCGACTGCTTGCGCCTCGTCCGTGAACGGGCTAATATTCATAAACTTCGTGACATCCGGGTCAGACCAAATGTTGAACAAGCTGGGTGAATCCGAATCCTTCATCTTTCTTAACTGCAAACGCTCTGTGTGTAGTTCTGTAATCAATACTTATACCTCCATTATATTTAATAGTTAGGTTTAAAATATTGATATCTGCGCATAGTTCAGTCCCTTCATGTATAGACGTCATTTTCATTATATAAGAGTTGTTGGGGTTCTTTAACAATTGATTTGATATAAATTTTATCACTTCAGTTTACTTTCGTAATGCGTACGGTTTTCAAGCAAGAAAGAGGCACCATACGCAAATTATCGATTTTTATGAAAGGTATCTGAGCAATAAGATAATCAAATGGGAATATAGATAAGAAAAGGGATTCGCACACAACGTGCGAATCCCTTTTCTAGGTCGTACACAACGTGCGACCCATCATTATAATATCCATAAACTGATATAGATATGTCAAAAAAATTAAGACATTCTGTTCATAGGTCAAACACATCGTTTGAGCTACGCACGGAATATCTTAATTGAAGATTTAGTCGTACACAACGTGCGAGCAAATCTATGTCTTCATTATAGTGTTATTTGAACATTTTGTCAAAAATAATTTACATTTTTAAAATACTCGCTAAATCTAGACTGATGGTCACTTATGCATACTACTGATTTGAATTAGAAGGATCATAGAAGATAAAAGATCAAAAAAGGGCTGTGATTCCAATGTTGATCCAACGAGACAAATGGATACAGTATCGCATCCTCGGCAGTGAAGCCTCACTCACTAAGCACCTGCCAGCAACACAGTTGCTTACGCAGAATACGTTAAAGAACATGCTGCTGCAGTATTCAAGCATTGTGCTGAAGCCTCGCAATGGGAGCTACGGAAGGGATATTGTGTTTATTCAGCGGTACCGTTCTAACGGCTATCGCATTCAAAATGAGAATAGTACTGTTCTCATGAAAAACATTGATCAGTTGCTCCAGTGCCTCAGTCTTATATGTAAAGCATCTGCCAAACCTTCTGGCAACGTTCTGAACTTGATATCTTCACCCAAGAACAACAGCCAATTGAGCATTTCGGCAAGATCTTCCGCATGTTCACCATTGACGTGTGTTTTTACAATCGCTCTTGATTGAAAAGGGTCAATATAGGAAATAGAGACTTTTAGAGGATGATATTTTTTAAATTGTTCTATTGCCTTAGATCCAAGCTCAAGGACAATGTTAAATGCTCCTTCTTCCTTCCGCAGCTTTTCTTGGATCTTCTTACGACTCAACCTCTTATTCACGGAGTATGGTTCTACATCGGTAAGGTAATCGACGGGGAAAAGGCGCCGTTTCTCTTCTCTCAAATCAAACCCTTCAATCAACCAAATGCTTTTTTCACGATAGAGGTGCAAGAGATAGATTGGATAAGACTTGATGACATCCCCTTCTCTAATCGTGATCCATAAGTAACTGTCCAACAGAAGAATCTGAATCAGTTTCTCCAATATAGGGTGAGGAAGGTCTGATAACTCCAGTAGATCCGGATTATTGGGGTTGGTTCCTTCGAACAGTAAGATTTGATTAAGGAGAATAAGATCATCCTGATGGCTTTGTGAGATAAGCCCTAACAATTTCTCAGCCAGAGACTGTCGACTCTTCAGGTAAGGAAGCTGCTGGTTACGTGTTGCCATGAAAGCAATAAAAAGAGCCTTAATCTCTGTATCCGTAAAACGAACCGGTGGCAAGACAGAATTACTCATGACGAAATAGCCACCATCTCTACCCACTTCAGCGACGAGCGGCATCCCCATAGCTTCGATCTCTCTGATATCCCGAATAGCTGTTGAACGGGAAATACCGAATTCCCGCATAATTTCGGAAATGGTGAAGGAGGCTCGATTATTGATGTACCGCATAATGAGGTTAATCCGTTCAACTTTTTTCATGACGGTCTCCTAAACAGTTTCACTTTTTGACATGATTAAAAGTTATTATAAACTCATCAAGCGAAAGAAACACTATTAAGATAATACCTCTAAAAAAAGGACGGATGAAAAATGGGAAAGTACACTCTTGAAGAAAAAGAAAGCTTTACCGTATTAGGAATAGGAACGGACTTGAAAAGCCACTATACCGATTCTGCCGGAATTAACAAAGAAAAACTGGACTTTTGGCAAGCTGTCAAAGAAGATGGAAGGCTGGATGCACTCAAATCGGTAGCCAAGAATGATTACATTCTTGCTGTGAACGAAGCTGTAAACCACAAAATGATGCATTATGCTGGTGTGCTAACGGATGAAACTCTACCTGATGCTACCCGTGTCATTCAGTTCCCTAAGGGAGAATACCTAGTTATCCAAGGAGAAGCGGAGACAGCAGATGCTCTGAGTAACACGCTTACGGGTATCGCTTTTGGTCAAATCCTGCCGGAAGCTAAAGACTTTGCTTATGTTGGCGGGCCGAATGCAACGGTTGAGATGGGCAAGCGCAATGGCTCCATTTACGGCGAAATGTGGATTCCCGTCGTTAAGAAATAATTGATTAATTGGAGGTGTGCTCATGTCATATACGGTAGATTTTAAACAAGTATCCACGACTGGTTTAGAGTCCTCATTCTTTGTGATTAAAGGGGAGTACTAACACGTCATTTTCGACATAAAATAGAGGCGGTACTAGCAAAGAAACAGTTATAGTCATGTAAGTAAACAACAAAAAACACATCCACATTGGGATATAGTACTCTCCTCAATAAACCACAGGAGAGTAGCTATATACCCATACGGATGTGTTTTGCTATCTTACGAAAAGATAAGAATGAGTTCTAATTATGAAGCTTTGGCTGCAACTGCTTTTTCAATTAGAGCCTTAGCATCATTCGTAGTAAGACCTTGTTTCGGTTGAAGCTGCTTGCTATCTGCACCAAAAATGCCTTTGTCGATCAGTTTTGCCATAGAATCAACAGCATATTTAGAAACCGTTGAACCATCTTCGAAACCTGCGATGATCGTAGCCGCATTTTTATCTGTAGCTTGATCCTTCAGCAATTTAGCGAGAATTGTAGCAGCTTCTTCACGGGTAATATCGCGATCCGGGTTGAAGTTACCACCGTAGCCTTGAATGAAACCAGCATGTGTAGCTTCAGCAATTGCATCAGCATATACAGCATTAGCAGCAACATCCTTGAATGCTGGCGCTGTAGTTACTTCATTCAGTTTCAACATCTCTACTAGCGCAGTTACAAATTCAGCACGCGTAATCGATTCATTGGATACCGGTGCTTCTGGTTGTTCTGCAGCTACCAGGTTCGTGATACGACCATCATTTTTAGCGACAATGCTCTCGCCTTTAAACGTATCTACGATGTATTGGTAGAATACATCCAGATCGATAGGACCTGCCAAGGATGATTTAGCATCCAGCAGCACTTTATAGTTATCTCCACCTGCAGCCATGAAGTTATTCACTACAGCCGTATACGTTTTTGCAAGATCAATAGGTGTTCCATCTGCCAGACTCAGACCCGTAACACGTTCTGCAACTGGTTTATTGAAATCTGCAGTATACTTCAAACCAGCGATTTGCAGAGTTTTCGTATTTGGTGTACCGTCCGCATTTGTACCCCATTGTTGCTCTAACAATGTTTTGACCTGTGCGCCAGTCAACTCTAGTTTCACGAGCGTATTGCCGAAAGGTTGAATTTTTGCAAGATCAGCAAAGGTCACATCACCTTGTGGTAGATCTGCACGAATACCACCTGGATTCATGAAGGCAAAGTCAGCAGCGTCTGCATCATCACCAAAGTCTGCTTGGCGCATTGCATCTGCAATCAAATTACCAAGAGGAGCTTCATTATTATAAGCATCCGTACGTGTCACAGAACCATCTGTTGTACCTACTGGCTTAGTCAGCTCAGGATGCTTGTCCAATGACTTCTTAATGATCGCCAACGTCTCAGGGTCTTCTTTCACACCCTCTTGGAAAGTCGTTGTAACTGTAGCTGATTTCTCCGTTACATCCCCAGTCTTAGGGTCTATCATCAGCTTGATATCTTCAAATGCCGTACCATATGAATACGCTTGAACAATCAAAATGCCATTTACTTCACCGTTAGCCAGTGCATGATTGTCGCCTGCAACGATAACGTCAACAGGGGTATCTGTTGGCAGAGCTTTAGCCAAATCAGCTGCTTCTCCAGTCGTTACGCCTTCCTTAGTGGTTGCTGGATCATGCGCGAGTACGATGATCGTTTCTACACCTTGGTCTTGCAATTCTTTAGCATATTTATTAACGGCTTCAACTTCTTCTTCAGCGCTTAAGAAAGTCACGCCTGCTGTACCGGATGGAGATACTTTGGCAGGTGTAGATTTCGTCACTAATCCGATAAATCCAATTTTGACGCCGCCTACTTCTTTAATAACATAAGGCTTGATCAATGGTTTGCCTGTAGCCGTTTCAATTACGTTTGCGTTAACATAATCAAATTTGGCACCAGCATGCGTTACTTTGCCTTCTTTGGGATCAAGACCACCAAAGATTTGTGCTTTTAGTGCAGCGATCCCATGGTCGAATTCATGGTTACCTAGAGAACCTACATCAAAGCCCATCATGTTCATCCATTCCATAGTAGGCTCATCCCGATCTAGAGATGAAACTGGAGCAGATGCACCGACCGAGTCTCCGTTATGGAAAAGTAGAGAGTGCTCATATTTTGCTTGAGCTTCTTTCAGATAAGTTGCTAGAATTGGAGCGCTTCCTGCCTTTTTATCACTGACGATAGAGGTCGTATCTAGCTGACCGTGGAAGTCATTGATTCCAATCAAGTGTACTTCTACATCTGTGTCTGCAGCAGAGACACCCACCGCACCAAATAGTTGGCCGAGTAATAGTGCAGTAGCAGCCACACGAATGGTGCTTTTAGCCACGTATTTTTTCCAAGACATGAATTAACAAAACCCCTCTCCAATTTCTGATCCTGAGATATTTTACCATAGTTCAATTCAATATAAATACAAAATTTATTAAATTAATGTAAAATTTCTGCGAGATTGATAGAAAACTGAATTCATTGATGATCGTTACTCCACATTTAATGTAATCGAATACATAGGGACGATGAACTTCTCATCTAAAAATAAAATAGAACTACCCTTGCATGTGCAAAGGTAGTTCTGAGATCATGTTTCTACCAAAGGGGATATCACCTATGAGGTAGATTCATTTTGCATTGACACATCGTCATGAAATCTTGCGGGCAACCACCGCTAACCGTCCGTTCTCAGTCGAGTACTCACACGTGGAAAGGACAACAAGCTTATCGCCATACTGTGCTGTTACCCCCGTGTTATATAGAGCGAGTTGTTGGATGTTCTGAACATAGGAATCGAACTCGGCTGGTGTGCTTACATTTTCAATCTGATAGTATTTAAAAACGTCATCCGATTTGCGGTAAATTTCCGACACAATAACGGCTACAATCTCATACTCTTCCTTCTCGTAAAGCGTGCTGAACTGGAACGTTGCATGCTCTTTATAGAAGCTCTCACTCTTATATTTCATTAAGTCTTTAAACATCCAGCCACTTTTCATATGGTGACCATGAATGAGTAGAATGTCTGAACCGTTGATCTGACTATGCTTATCCAAAAATGGGAGGCCACCATGATTTTCTTTTTTATCAAAATCATGATCGAGGTAATACTCTGCATCCTGCGGATTCTGCATCACGGGGTACTCAATGCGAGTACCGGCAATGTTCAGCCAGCCAGCAATGTCCGAATTTCGCTCGTAAAGCTCTTGAAATTCGGGAAGTATGACTGGTTCAATCCCCTGATTAGACAAAAGGGAGGGGACATAGTCCCCTCCGCCCTTGCCCGAATTTTCCTTCCAAACCTTGGCTAACGCTGCGATTTTCTGCTGCTCAGCATAATCTCTCAGATACGTTCTCGTCATATTGACGAGAGAGAAGATCAACACAAGGAGGGAAATGGCGATAAGAAATTTTTTCGTTTTGCTCATGTTCCTACCGCCTCTCCATTCATTGAATGTGCTTTTTCTTCTTGTTACCGAACAGGCAGAGCACAATTGTCATCAAGGACATTAGTGCCAGTGCCATATAAATCATCGGTGTTACGCTGTTGTCTCCCGTTTTCGGAGCATCGTCCAGCTCATTGCTGACGTTATTGACTTCACTGTTGCCATTGTCGGTGTCGTTATTAACCTTGCCCGGCTCTGTCATATCTGCATCCGGCTCGGTATTATTGCTCACCGGATTAGTTACTCCATTACCTGGTTCGGTCGTTCCATCAATCGGATCGATAGTGCCGATATTCGGATCAGTAGCACCGTGATCTGGCTCGGTGGTATCATTAACTGGATCTGTCGTACCGGTAACCGGTTCTGTGGTTCCATTGACCGGATCGGTAGTTCCGGTAACTGGTTCGGTTGTTCCGTTAACAGGATCCGTCGTGCCATTAACCGGATCGCTTGTTCCGTTACCCGGATTAGTCGTTCCGCTTCCAGGATCGGTGGTGCCATTACCCGGGTCAGTTGTTCCGCTTCCTGGGTTAGTCGTCCCACCACCACCGTTACCACCGCCAGAACCAATAGGTCTCATCGGTACATCATATCTGACAATATCGAAATCGACAGAGATTGTATTGCTTCGATGTGTCTCGTATCCATCCTTCGTTACGATCAGATAATAATCGGCTTCAGGGAATACCATGTACGCATAAAAGCCATTTGCATCGCTATCCTGCTCTGGGCTCTTATTGTCGTGCGGTGGGAAATTAGGAACCGCAGGAAGGGTTACTTTTGTACCTGGAATACGACCTTTATCTCGATTCCGCTGCGTATCCGCATAATACAGTGTAACGATGGCTCCTTCAATCTTCTTGCCCGTGCTGGCATTGCCTGTCGTTTCATCGTAGACCGTACCGTAAGGGTCAACTAACTCCTCGGAAATATTTAGCTCTCCGTTCGCCTTCACATCCAGATGTGCGACTTTGAGGAGCAATTCTTCGCCGGTTTCCGCTTCATAGCGAACTTCCATAATGTACTTCTGTTCGTTCAGCCCTTCCACGGAGAACGTTCCATTTGAAGCCATCGGGAATGCCTTAGGACGACCATTTTCTTCAATATACGTACCATCACTGTTCTTCAAATAGATATGCATATGGCTGATAAACTCATCGTTGAACAGTTCTGTTGTTCCATTCAACTGCTTGAACAGTACAATTCCTACTGCCGTAATGTCTGCTGGAACGGTCTCGTCCGTAACGCTGCCATCTACATTTGCTTTTTGCGTGAACTCGACAGGTACATCCTTACCACCTACGCGATACAGCTTCGTATAAGTGATGGTATAGTCCGTGTCTGCCACAGCTGGAACCGCATACTCACCTATCTCATTCGTCACTGTCTGAATTTTCTCACCTGTCTTCAGATCAGTTACAGTAATTGGTGCATTAGGAATGACTTCGCCTGTATTGTTGTTACGCAGGACGCCTTCCAGATACGGACGAGTATTTACAAACTCTGCTCTCGACACTTGTTTCTCAGGAATCGTGCCTGTGCGGACAAAACTATCTGGATCTGTCACATAACCATCTGTCGTGTAATCCTCTTGGGTTACCGTATACGCCAGATTGGTCGGGAGATCTTGTACACCGAGCGTCTGACCATCGGTAAGCTCAAAGGTATCTCCGTTACGGACAACACCCGTGCTGCCGTCTGACTTCACATAAACATAGGATTCGTCTTCCCCTTCACCTGTGAAGGTGATGGTGTACGTGAACGGTCTCTGTTTGTCATCGGCTTTACCTTTAACGGTATTGCTGATGATTAGATTGATAACGGTGCGTTCATTAATGAAATCTGCCTTATGATCGCCTTTGTTCACGATTGTGCCAGAATACTCTCTCGTCTCTGGTGTAGTGGTATAGCCATCAATAGTCGTATAATCGGCCTCTGTTACGGTATACATTAGATCCGCAGGCAATGCTGCGAGTGTCACAGATTCCCCATGCTTAAGCGTAATTTTATCTCCGCTCTTGATCTTGCCAGAGGTACCATCTGACTTCGTGTAGGCATATTCCTTGTCCTTGCCTTCACCATCGAAATTCACAGTGTACTCGAAGTCCTTGGAAGGATCACTTCCGTTTCCTTGCACTGTATTGCTGATCGTTAACTTACCTTGTGCTGGTGTAGGCACGATCAGTGGAAGTTCAGAGTTCACTTTTACACCGTCTACCCAGATTGGTTTACCAGGTGTATTACCTACGTACACTTGATAAATTTTGGTCATGGGTAACCATGTTGTTGTATCAATATACGTTTCCTTCAGCTCATAATATCCAGGGTCTGGGATGAGTAGATTCAGTTTCCCATCACGATCAGTTGTTCCGTGAGTGACTTCTTCCCCGTTGCTTTTCTTATAGAGCGTGAATTCCACATCTTTGAGCGGATTGTTGTCCGGATCTACCTTTCTCAAAGGCAGCAATGCATTGGACGTTGAAGTACCAGCTACGTCTGAGTTGTCCAGCGTGCTTTCACTTCTCGCACTAACCGATTTCAGTTTATCATCGCCCATGAGCTTAACCTCGTTGCCCATTTTATCTCCAGCTTTGGCTGTCTTTGGATCAACCTCGGTTTGATAGACAAACTGATAGAACTTGTTAGGGTCATCCATTTTGAATAACAAAACGGTAGTGCCACCCACGCCCGGTGTAGCTTGTACCTGGACTTCAGCATTCGGATCGCTAAGATCGAGTGCAGCGCCAGTTCGCTCAAGAGCACCGCTAGCAGTCAGTGTAGCAGGATAAACTGCCATACTTGGTGCTGAAAGCACAAGCTTCCCATCTACTTCATAACGTAGATTCATACCTGCACCTAACGTATCCTGTAAATACGCACCCTGTTGCATGTTGAATGGTGGGGTATAATTTACCGTCCACTCCAGCACGCCTGGAACAGGTTTAGTTACTGACTTGCCTAGCGTCTGAATAGGTACGATCATCTTACGTTGTTCCGTAACAACCTTCTCTTCTCCGCCCCAGGTCATATGTAGGTCGGCTTTGTTGTACATCACTTGTTTATCAGTACCATTCGTGGTGTAGTCCTCTATATATTGCGCCAGAGTTTCATTGGAAGGTCTGGCCTTTACCAAAATGACATAAGGACTTTGCAGTTTGGAAAATGTGAAAACACCTTCGTTTCCGCTATGGGTAAAATCCACCACATGCGCAGGATCGTTTGGCTCGATAATGGATACAGCGTTGTTACGAGCCCCGTAGTTAGTGCCACCATCATTGTTAGAGTAGCCCTTATACAGCTCGTAATCTTTTCCATTCTCAAAAGGTACAAATTCCCAACCATCTGGTAATGTATCCACCAGTTTTACATTGGTGATAACCCGATTCCCACCGTCTTTCGCCATTTCGTCAGTGTTATAACCTGGCATATTGACACCTAAACGGAAAGTAACCGTTTTTGTTATCCGGTCGTAACCAGCCACAGTGTATTCGTCCCCACTGGATGAGCCGTCATAGCCGATATAACGTTGAACATTGTTCGGGGTATACCATGTGTCAGTAGTGCCGTCCACCTTGACAGGATACGAAGCCGCAAGCATATCCTTGTTCAACATACGCAGATGCAGGTTGGCGCTGTTTTGCGCTTGTTTTACAGTTTCACCATCAATCAGTAAAGCCCGATTTGAAATGGTTTTCCCTGCATTAATCTCCTGTCTGAACAGAATGTTAGGGTTGGTCTCCAGTGAACGGAAGCTAAAGGATGATGCTTGGTCTGTATATCCAGTCACTTTGACCAGATCTGCCACGACTTCATCGTTCACTTTCAAAGGGATGACCTTCATGTTTAAACCGTTTGTACCCTTGATGGAATCTTTGTGGTACTGCTTCCACAACTGCGCGTTGGTTACATTAGCTTTGATTTTGGCAATCGTGTCTGCACTCACCTCACCAGTGTCATCCACAGCATTGTCCAAGACGTTCAGATCCCCGCCATGCACCAACACATCGTATACGGCAGCATTAGGTAAGGCATACTGTGGCGTTAGATTGACAGTCCACGTAATGCCACCCAGGTTAAAATCTTCTGTCGATACAGCACCTGATTTGGTAAACGTATGAGCACCAACAGTGACGGTGGCCTCATCCGTAACCGCACTAGGTCTTGTACCCGCAGTTACATCATTGTTCTGTATGCCGCCTGGTGTAGCCAAGTTCCAGTTGGTACGAGGTTTAATTTCGAAGTTCGAACCGCTAATAACTTTGCTCTTAATCAGCAATTCAACCTTACCGTTAATCGTGTCAAAGGAATAAACTCCGTTTGGATCTGGTGTAATTCCTGCTTTTTCAGATTCAACGCCATCTACCCATGTCTGCCACGTAGCTGATTCAAATTCCAGCCCTTGAGGTAGTACATTGGTTATCGTAAAATCTTTCAACCCTTTTTTGTTATACTGGTTAACTACAACTTTCCATGTGATCGTTTCACTGGAGTGGTCATAAGAGGCAGATGCTTGGATCCAGTCGGGTGCTATCCACGTCTCCCGTACTGCGCTAGCTTTTACACTTGCATTCGCATCCCTCAGTTCAACTTTTGGATCAAAGCGTTGTCCCCCAGATCGACCAGGATCCATGCTCACGTTACGATACTCTTTATAAAATAAGTCTTTATTAAACCACACTTGATACTCAACTTTTGGATCTATTCCAGTCTCCGCCGGGAAAATATAGCTCAGCCCGCCATCTTCATCAATGGTTGGCTGTACCGCATTACCGTTAACCTTGAAAGATCCAGGTACATAGACGGTACGGTAATCAGAAGGCTTGGAATAGAACGTCATTCCATCTAGCGGTAGCTTGTTAGTTGCATCAAGCTCATCAAACGAGGACGGAGTAGACTGGATGGTCAGATAACCATCCTGATAGGCTGGCACGGTGATATACCACCAAGTCCAACTTCCATTCTTAGGCCAGTTATCCCCTGCCAAGTTGATGCTATACGCTGGGGTAACATCCGGATTCTTTAGCTGATATGCTCCACCAAAAATCGAGATCGGCTTGCTATCACCATAATTCAAGCCTGTTACATCCGAATTGGCAGTGGTATCAAAGCCGAATGTAACTGATTTACCAATACCATTGAAAAACAGATCGTCACCATTAAATACAATCCGGATACTATTCGGGGTGAAAGAAACGGTGCCAAGCTGTTTCATACCAGATTCGGTTGTTGCATTCAAGGTTCTGGTTGCTGTTGGCAACACGACTTCCTTGAAGTAGGTGTCTCTTTTTAGCTCAATAAAGTCACCCTTCTGAATGTACTTTGTCGTATCATCCCGATTTCCTATAAATGCATCATCACCCATTACCGGCACTTTGAGCCCCTCTGATGTAAGGGTAAATGCCTGTCTCCCCTGGATGGTCCCGCCTGGAGCAACTTCAGTTCCTTGCGTTACTTTCAGTGGAAAGGTTGCATTTGCATCCATGAATACTGCTGTTTTGTCCGATGGATCGACGGCCATTAGCCCCACCATGCTATTAGCTTGCGGCTTGGACTCAACTTCAGGTGTCAACGTTGGACTGTCTGAAGAAGGTTCTTCTGTTTCATCGTTTGCTTCCTCTTCTTCTGATGCTGGCGGCAGATTGTTCTCCGACGTTTCATCTGACGGATCACTCACTTCCTCCGCTTCCGAGGAAGAATTGTCCGATGGAAGCCCGCCTGTTGCGTCGTCCACGACCTCTGATGTCGATTGCGATTCGACTACGTTCATTGAGCCGGAATCGTCATTCGCCATCGCAGCAGCAGGGAATGCTACGGTCTGCAAGACAAGCATGATTGCCAAGCAGATGGATAGCATTGTTTTACCTATACTGCGTTTGTGTTTCAATATCGAAATCTCCTCCACTTCTGAATTTTAGTTGCTGTCTGCCACTTATGTACGTTCTATCCTGATCTCTTACACTCAAGAAAGTGACAAAGTGAGCCAATTTAATGGCATATTCGACCATTTTAATGTAGAGACCTATACAAAACCTCAACATCGGTGAGTCTATATCAACATAAATTAGATGTTTTAAATAGGAGACCCGGTAATAGTAAGATACTGTATAACTTACAAGAGGCTTTACAGAAGTGTTTCGTTAGTTCGCGGTCAATTAGTCTGATGTAGTTTAGGGGATAAGGTTCACTAAATCATAGATAGGGTATTAATTAGCACTTCCAAAAATCTCATGAAATGTAATAAAGGAGTGGAGAGATATCGTTCATAGAGTAGCTCCCTATATCCTTCTGATTGGATTGTTCACTGTCGTTTTAGATGGGCTTTGGGTCGTACAAACATATGATAGGTATGAATTTTACCCAAGGGAAGCATTTCATCTTTTGCTTTTTGGACTGTGTTTAGTGAGCATTGCTTACGTATCCATTCAACGTCAAAGTAAAAAACCTCGCCATTTCCTGGGTGAATCAGAGCGTGTGCAAGATGATGTAGCCGCTATGCAGTTATTTGTTAATCGGATGTGGAAACAACGTGAGAGCACTCTAGGCAAGCTGATTCTGTTTCTCCTTGTGGCTCTAGCCATAATCACTATCTTTGATTGGAGAACGTCACTAGGTATAGTGCAGCCTATTATGTTTATTACCATGATTGTTTTTTCATTTTTTTATATTATGAGTGATGTGGGCGAGGATGTAGAAGAGGATGAACTTGAACCGGAAGGTCCTAAAATGAAAGCTTTGCTACGGTTAATTGATTACAGACAGCATCCTTTCAGTATTGGGCTTTTGCTGTTCGTTATGATCGTGCTGACTCTTCTGCTTGCCAAGCAGTACGGATGGATGCTCAGTATTGAGACAGGCGGCAATCCCCTGTATGTCATGAGTTTACCATCTTCCGCATTTATTCTATCGGGACTATCCGTCGCCTGTGCACTGATCTTTCTTCATCAGCAGTCTAGTTTCTTGGGTCTTCCACAGCGAGATCAGGGGCCTTACAAGCTATTTCAGATTCACTTTTATGAAATAATCATATGTGGAGCCTCTTTTTTTATCTGGTTGTTCGTGTTGGCTCTTACATGGTTCACAGGTTAATCAACTTAATGATGCTGAGCCCAGTGATTCGGCTTTAAATATCGATCGGTTTACAGCCAAAAGATTATCCACCGTTAAGGCCTGGATAGTCTTTTCTTCATCTATAGTCTGTAGACGTAGTCAATGGCAGTATCTCATTTCTTATACCATTTCGTTCATCAAAAGTGTGAGTCTGCATATCCTTATCAAGCTTATTTAGCACTTCATCTGAAAGAAGTTTTTTATCCATAATTAAGATTGCTAATAGTCTGGGCAAAAACTCTGGTTGACCAAAGTTCCATCGCTAGTATGTGATCTATTTTAATGTCCTTCGCAATTTTTCGTAGTTTGCTTAGCTTCGTTTTACTATCGATCTGTGATAGGATGTTTTCTGCTTTTGAAGAGCGGCTTCATCTCTGTGCTTTTATTCTCATGCATTCAACTCCACAACTCCTTTATTAGAGTTCTTTTCATAAAATGTCCTTGGGTGAAATGTATCCATACTTAATCTCATTATACGTCCTATTACATACCAATTTACCATATCGGAGTGATTCATTTTGCCCTACTTATGTATGATTAACTACGTTGTCTATAACTGCACGTTTTTTATGCTAAATATACCAAACCCCATCCTCGATTTCATAAATCTTCACTTGAACAAATCACCTAGGCGATAGAGTGACAATTATATGTGTTAAACTATAACGAGAATTGCCTATCTATACGACAGAATGTTATAAAACCAAGTGTAGGCAGAGTATACACCAAATATGTTGAGAAAGGATCGCCATGAATAGTTCTCTGAAACAACGGACGCAGTCATTATTAGTACCCGTGATTCCCGGAGGAATCATAACTATTCTTATATTTTATTTGGATTACTTCCAATTCGAACTTGTTGAAAAATTTCTACTGTTTGCGGCATTCGTCATTGTAGCTCTTGTCATCTTGCTTTTGAAATATGACGAAAAGAATAAACATCAACGAATGGTTTATACTGCTATTAAATGGGTTCAATTTCCCGCAGCACTTCTCACCTTAATTTCCGTAATGAGCAGTAAGATGTGGGGATTAGAAAGCACAGCAATACCAGGGATTCTCTCCCTTGGGTGGCTACTGTTCACACTACTACTTGGCATCTATGGCTTGACCATCGTTGTGATTGCTAAAGGAAAAGCAGCGGAAATAGCGATTGGCGCGGGGCTTGTTTATTTTTTTATCGGAGGTATTTGGTTCACCTTATATCAATATCAAGTTAGCCTCTTCCAAGCCACTCCTGCAACACATGCGTTAAGCTCGATCCACTTTCATTTTTCATCTGCGATCGTTCCGATTTTTATTGGTGCACTGGGACGGATCATGACGAAAAAAAGCTGGTATCCCTGGGTCGTTGCCATTGATATCATTGGACCCATATTGATTGCGATTGGTATGATTTTCTCCAAGCCCATTGAATACATCGGTGTCGCGTTATTCGCCTGCAATATTGTGGTTTACACCGCTTATCTCCTTGCATACTTAAGGAAAAACGCTTTGGATACTAAGGCAACCTTCTTTTTAGGCCTTTCCTGCCTAGCCTTTTACACGGTAGTTGTTATTTCCATGTTCTATCCGCTACTGAAAAACATATATTCCCTAACCATACTCGATTTCATTCCTATTTACGGATCTCTGCATGCGTTTGGTTTTGTCTTATGTGGGCTAATTGGATGGGTGTATATGGTAGATTTCATTAAGAAAAAGAAGAGTGTCCTGGAGAATAGATAAGGTTGATACATCTTAATGAGTGATTACATACAGAAACAAGCGGCCTTAACCCTGTTCCCCTTGCATCAACATGAATTAGCGAATGCGATTTTTAGACTAACCTATCGGCTATAATGAAGTAGTTCAGCCAGGTTCGTGCTATAATGGTTTTCACCTGAATCAATTTCATAACTCATTAAAAATGAATTGTCGGAACTAGATATAGACAAATTGAACCGTTTTGATCCATATCAAGCCTTGATTGAAGCAGCTATAGGTATTATGTAATTGATTCACATAAATAACATTTATCATCTGCCGAGATGGCGATGATTAAAGAGATTGAACTTTGACGAACAACCATGATATTGGAGCAGTTAACGAACTACCGGAAAACTTTGAAGAGCTCAAACGGGCGGCTAATCGGTCTTCAAGCTGGAGAGACAGACTGAATGCAGTGAACGAATTGGGAAACTGGGATACAACCCCTACCATTAAATTGCTGCAAAATGTTTTGAAAAATGATCAAGTGTTTCAAGTGCGCGAAGCCGCATATCGCAAGCTCAAGCAGTTGGATGAAGATGTACAAATGCCTATCCAGAACAAAGGCGATCTGTTCAAAGGTCTTAACAAAATTTTGCTGCGAATTAAAAAAAGCCTTCCGGAAGGCCACACATTTGAGCAATTTAAGGAAAAACTGCAAAAGACACGTCTGGATATCTATGATACTTATGAGGGCGACAAAGATGCTGAGTTCGACTCCTGGCTCCATGGAATTTGGGAGACACTAGGTCGAAAATAGCCACAGTTCACCGTATAATAGCTGAGTAGAAAGCCACTCCAAAAAATGGAGTGGCTTCTTTATTATTCTGGTATATAAGGAAGATCCAGTACCTTCGGAACGTTGATGACATGCTTTTCTGTATACGTGCGGATGCCTTCCGTGCCGTATTCACGGCCAATACCAGATTGCTTGAAGCCACCGAATGGGAATCGAACGTCGAGCCCCTGCACAGCAGCTGTATTGATCATCGTCGTTCCAGCTTCGAGTTGACGTGCGACGGAGATCGCATCTTCTTCTTTTCCCCACACAGAACTCGTCAATCCATATATGCTTTCATTGTGTAGATGAATAACCTGCTCTTCATCGTCAAATGGCAAAATCGGAACCGTAGGACCAAACTGTTCCTCCACGACAATCGGATCATGAACATCACAATCTAAGACAAGCGTAGGTTGCAGATAGTAACCTTGTTCAAACAGCTTCTGATCCAAAATTTGACCGAGAGGGATGACCTTAGCCCCGCGCTTTTGCGCATCTTCCACCAAACCTTGCACATAATCTCGCTGCTTCAGGTTATTTACCGGACCTACCGTCGTATTAGAATCGAATGGATCACCAATCCGAATCCAGCGATTGGCTGCCTCTATATATTTTTCTACAAATTCATCATAGATAGAACGGTGTACATATACACGTTTGGCAATCATACAGATCTGGCCTGCTGTCAAAAAATTAGAGATGACAATCCGGCGCATTGCTCGCTCATCATGAACATCAAAGCTTTCCAAGAAGATAGCCGCATCATTACCACCAAGCTCCAGCGTCATATCCTTAATCGTTTCCGAGGCAGCTTTGATAATATGCTTCGCTGTTGCGGTTCCACCTGTAAAGGTGATTTTAGACACAAGAGGATAACTAGTCAGTTCAGCGCCCACATCGGCATCCCCATAAACGACATTGATTACACCAGCCGGGAACTCACTCGCAATAATCTCTGCCACTTTCGCCGCCGCCAGTGGTGCAAATGGACTTGGTTTGAGCACAATCGTGTTACCCGCAAGTAAGGCAGGAGCAATCTTAATCGTAGATAAAGCAACAGGGTAGTTCCATGGACTAATCGCTGCCACCACACCGATTGGATCATAGGAAAGAATCGTTTTACCATGGTCATGCTCTTGGATCTCTTCTTGTAGAGCCGATTTAGCTTCATTACAAGCAAACTCCATCCACATTAACGCAACATAAATTTCACCGTGTGCATCATACAGAGGCTTGCCATGCTCTCTAGACAGCAAATGAACAATTTCATTCTCAGCTACTCTAATCTTCTCGATCGCCTTGCGCATCATGATAATGCGTTCATCCATGGAGGTTTGCTTCCATGTTTTAAAAGCTTCTGCCGCGGCTTCAATCGCTTCAACCGCTTGTTCTTTCGTAGTGACAGGGAAATAACCTACGATCTCCGTTGGATTTGTTGGGTTCTCTTTTGCCAACTGCGAAAGGGATTTTACATGTTGACCATTAATGAACGCTTCAACGATAACTGTCTCTTGGTCTGCTTGTATCGTCATTTTACATCCCCTCCGTTATATAAATGGAACGAAAAAATATTTACACTAGCCACTCCAATGACAGAATAACCTTCCGATCGCTGTTATCCCCAGATTTTTGTGATTCCTTTTTTATATGGTAAAATCCGGGTATAAAGGCGAGCGCTTCGCTTCTTCAGGTTTTTTCTGCCCTCTCCGTTTTGTGTAAATGTTTAGTTGAATTTATATATAGCTATTAATTCCATACTTCTTCTGCAATCTCTTTGACATAACGAAGTTTCCGCCATTGTTGTTCTTCCGTTAGAATATTGCCTTCTTCCGTTGACGAAAAGCCACATTGTGGGCTCAGACAAAGTTGCTCAAGAGGTACATAGGTTGCCGCCTCTGCGATCCGAGCCTTAATGTGTTCCTTGTCCTCTAACTCGCCTGTTTTCGATGTCAGTAAACCAAGCACGATTTTCAAATCTTTACGATTTACATATTTTAATGGCTCGAAACCACCTGAGCGCTCATCATCAAATTCTAAAAATAATCCATCTACGTTTAAACCGCCAAAGATAACTTCAGAAGCGTAATCATAACCACCCGTTGAGAAATAATTCGACTTATAGTTACCCCGACAAATATGCATCATCACCACTAAATCTGCCGGTTTATGAGCCAAGGTTTCGTTAATCATGCGCTGCATCGTTTTCAACTCTTCCGCCGGTTCCAGATCTTTAGCACGTAGCTTATCGTGACCAGCTTCTGAGAACAGATCTGCCCAAGCGGTATCATCTAATTGCAGATATCGGCATCCCGCATCGTAGAAGGCTTGAATGGCTTTTTGATACGCTGCAATCGTATCCTGAAGGAATTGCTCCCGGTCAGTATAGATATTAGCGCCATTTTCCAACCGATATAGAAGCATGTTGGGACTTGGAATGGTCTGTTTCGCCACTGCGTCACCTGCATGCTTTTTCAAAAACTCAAAATGCTCAACAAAGGGATGCGTAGAGAAATCAACCTTACCAACAACACGAATTCCGCCCTTGCGCGTTTGCATGTTATGGAACTGAGGCCCATCAATCTCCTCATATAGTTCTACGCCATCTAATCCGCCCAGAAAATCAAAATGCCACCAGCTTCTGCGGAATTCACCATCCGTGACTGCAAATACGCCATTTTCCTTTTGCTTTTCAATAATTCGAATAATCTCTTTATCTTCCACAACTCTTAATTCTTCATATGTGATGTTACCTGATTTATATTGTTCACGTGCCTGACTTAAGTTTGCAGGACGTAGAAAGCTACCTACATGATCATTTCGAAATGGTATCATAAAAAAATCTCCTTCTAACTTTTTGGTTTCCTGAGTATAGCATGATCGAAATGATTACATGTTATATGAAAAAGGCATGGCTGGTCATAGCTTTTAACAATAGCAAAATGGTTATAAACAGCAAAAAACCACCACCTCATAGGGTAGTGGATTTATAGGATGGAGCGAAGCGCTGTAGTTAAGAATGATCCCAAACCCAAATCGGGCAAATAAACCCTTACTATTTGGCCCTACTTATGGTACGGTTCATTCCGATTGATCTTCACCGCACGATAAATCTGCTCCACCAGCACCAGCCGCATAAGCTGATGCGGCAGGGTCATGCGCCCGAAGCTCAAGCGCTGCTTCGCGCGGCGTAACACCTCATCGGAGAGCCCATGGCTGCCTCCGATGACAAACACGACATGGCTCGTCCCATACGTGCCGAGCTTGTCGATCTCCATAGCCAGCTCCTCGGAACTCCAGAGCTGGCCATCCAATGCGAGCGCGACAACATGCGCCTCGCTCTTCACATGCGCGAGGATGCGTTCGCCCTCGCGCTCTTTCACCGCCCGTACCTCAGCTTCGCTCAGGGTATCGGGCGCTTTCTCGTCTGCGACCTCGATCATCTGAAACTTGATGTACGGGGCGAGCCGCTTGGCATATTCCTGAATGCCGAGCGTTAAATATTTTTCCTTCAATTTGCCTACGCCAATAATTTGAATCAACATGAATATCCATTCCTCCTAAATTTGCTGCAAAAGAGTCTATAAGTAAGATGCATCAGCGCATCGTTCAATCCACTGTCTCAACTACACGCTACATCATCTCAACAATCTCCAACATCTTTCTTTACTTTACTTCTGTTTCATACTTCTTACTGCCTACGTTTACTTTACTCCTACACCAGCACCGTACCACTCATCCGATACTCCTTCACTTACAGCCTAATTTACTTTATCTCATCACCCAAATATTCTAACGAACCACACACACCTTATTCAGCCCAATTTAGCCTCTTTTAAAATCTAACGAATCTCACACACGCTAATGCAGTAGAAACAAGCGTTTCCCACCACTTTCAAAGTCATTTCAATTAAATAGCGTGCCTACGATTCGTTAGATTTCAACCAGGAAGCAATATCACCATATAAGAGGTCTCAGGTTCGTTAGAGCTCTAAAGCTACTGCACAGCTACTACAATACTAATGCAAAGTTACCACTATACTACAACACACAACGCTATCGCTCGCATGCCACAATTCCCACCTCAAATAGGCTTACCTTACGCGGCTGAGCACCCTAGTACTATTACCTCAACTCATTGTTGATCCGCAAGGCGCTAAACCACCTTCCACAACCAACTCGTTAAGGCGCACGCCAGGCAGGACACGTATATGTTGCACTTAGATTTCTTCGTCCCACCCTATCGCCCCATTTCTCCTACCAAAAAAGCAAAAAGAGCGCTCAACACGCTCTCTTCGCTCCTTACTGTGATGTTCATACCGGATGGAAAGTGAGTTCCAGCGGAGAAGTACCACCTATGTGACGCCTTCTGCCGCCTTCAATTCCTACAGTACGCTAAACGACAAGAAATTCCGCATGCTGTTCGCACTCAGCGCACTTCGCAGGCGGATCCCAGTCGGCAAATTCCGTCTCCTTCAAATCCACGATATCTGGAGCGTCCTCATACTCATCGACAAACTTGTCGATCGCAATGTCCACGTGTTCTTTGCATACAACGTACATCCGTTCAAGCATCCTTTCTGTAACCAGCTATGCTCCCGATTCACAACCGCTTATCCATATAGGATAGCCACTTCTCTGTTCTATCACACCTGGGACGTAAAAGAAACCCCTTATAGAATATTCCCGCATAGATCGGTTGAAAATACATAGCCAAAATGAACCAGCCCGGCTCATTGCAAGCGACTATCTATTACATCCAAACACAAAAAACAACACCCTCCCTTAACTAAAGGGACAGATGTTGCTCTTAAGTTCATTGCCTATGCCGTATTAGAACAAAATTCATCAATCTAACCATGGAATAAGCCATGTCTTAATTTACATCTACTTATGGCCAAGAAATTTCACCTTTGATCACCTGAGCACTCGTTTCCAAATCGCCTGTATTGGTGAAGTCCGGATACGCCTTTTCCATTGTTGCAATTAGCTCTTTGGAATCTTTGGCTTTCTCTGCTTCTGCTTCAAACTTTGCAATATAATCACGGGTAAACGTCACACTGGACAGATCTCCAGCACTGGTTCCCACATAGTGACCTGGGATCACTCGCTCAGGATTCAGAGCAGTAATCTCATCCAATAGTTCGCGCCACTCATCTCGGCTCTCTGGTGTTTGGTTATCTGCGATCCAGACATGTACGTTCTCATATACAGGAACACCGCCCAGAACCGTTTTAATGGATGGGATCCACAGGAAGGTGTGCGACGGATCAGAACCATCCAGACCAATGATATCAACGGCTTGTCCATCTACCGAGAACTGTTTACCATCAAAGACATCAGGGACAATCTGTGCGGTTGGCGCATTTTCCTTCAGAATTGGGTTCCAGTAATCATTCTTCACTTGGATCGTTTCCTTAATGCCTTCCACCGTTCCTGGCGTTGCGATAATTTTCACATCAGGAAATGCCTCACGGATAACCGACAGACCGAAGTAGTAATCTGGATCTTTATGGCTGATAAATACAGTCGTAAGTTTCTTACCTGTATCCTTAATCATTTTTACCAGTTGCTCCGCATCATTCTTCTGGAACTGGGCATCGACAAGCACCACCTCAGTAGGCCCTTCAATCAGGTTAGAGGAAACACCAAAAATACTTTTCTCCCCTGGATTAAATGTAGTCACTTTAAGCTCAGCCTTTGATGTATCTGCTTCATCCCCCGTTGTATTGTTTGCACCTGCCGCGTTGGACGAGGTGTCTGTCGTATTTTCGGTTTTACTTACTGTACTTGTACAAGCGCTTAAGATTAACATGATACTGAGGAGTAGCATGACTCCAATGGATGTTTTTTTACGAAACACTTTATTCATCTTCCTCTCATAATACTGTCGCCAATTAAATTAATAGGGCGCAGTGCAGTATGTTTTTAATTTTGGTTTTGCATTTTTGGTTTTGCCTTTTGGTTTTGCATTTTGGTTACCCATTTTGAATATTACATTCTGATCTAGCTTTTGCTCCTACGATGTCTACATTTCAAATCTTGACTTCACACTTAACATTTAACGACGAACATAATTCGATTCATAACACACATCGCAATACACTTAGCTCTCTCTTACTTTGATCAAACAAGACCCCTTCCCACTTTTATGTAACTACTGCGGTTACAACTTTTAATATGTGACTATTATAGTTACAACTTAAGCTGCGTGTCAAGGACTTATCTCTATAATTTTTAAAAATCTAACGTTATAGCTCACCTCTACTGAACATCATCCTTACCAAAGATGAGTACTCATTGAGAAGATAACAAAAAAACCAACCAGAATATTCTGATTGGTTCTCTTCATTAACCCATTTTCTATTATTGCAGCCCAGATTGAGCCTTTGTCAGCAACTTGCCGCTTTGAAAAGCAATAACTGCATTCGCTCCTGTATCTCCAGTACCTTTATAGTTGTAGACAACCATATTTTCAGCTTCACTCAATGCTTCACCTTCGCCACCGAGGATCGCGATCACTTCCTCCATCGTCATGCCCACTTCAAGCTTCTCGTACTGTGCAAAGGTAATGAGCACCCCATCGCCCTTTCCTGCCGATCCATTATTGGCTGGTGCGCCTGTAGCCGTTCCTCCAGCATCCTTTACCGCAATAACAGTCGTATTAAGCTCCTTCAGCTTTTTCTCCAGCTCCGCAATCTTATTATCCTGCTCTCCACTCTTCTGAACCTGCTCCGCAAGCCGCTGCTCTAGACCTGCAATCTTATCTTCCAACCCATTCGTATCCACAGCCCCAGGTGTAGCTTCCTTCGAAGTGCATGCAGATAAGAGAATCAGCGACACAAGTAGAGCCGTTCCCCCCAGCATCCCTTTCATTGAACGTTTCATGATTGAATAACCCCTCTTCTATAGTTTAGAACATCCCGATCGTCAAATACCTGTTACTTGCACACCCGTGCATTACGAACACATTGACAACAGTTTATCATAGCAAAGGCCTAATGTAACTGAGTCTTAGGCTCTGATCCTGTCCGATCATTTGTCAGAAGAGTAACCTCTGTCCCGGAATGTTGAGCCATTTCGACAGAACATTGCACGTACCTTGGTAACTTATAGATCCTATCATGTAAAAAAGAGCCGATCAGCGATCTGACCAGCTCTTCCTATGATTCCCTAACACAATCTCACCATAGCACTGTACTTAATATATGCTTTACTCCGGTTTATCCGACAGCTTCACCGATACCTTCTCGGCTTTACCGTCCCTATAGAAGGTCACCTCAATCGTATCGCCGATTTTCTTCTTGTCGTATAGATACTTACGAAGATCGAGCGTAGAGGTAATTTTTTGCCCGTCAAATTCAGTAATGACATCGTTGAGCTTCATACCTGCCTCCGATGCAGGCCCCGATGCTTCGAGTACGACCACACCGCTATCGACATGGGATGGTAGTTTCAGATCCTTACGCTGCTCGTCGTCTAGTGGAGCATAAGGGTTGCTCAGATCGACAGTGTACACGCCCAGATATGGACGAGATACTTTACCGTGTAGCAATAGCGAATCGACAGTCTTCATTACTTCGTTCATCGGAATCGCAAATCCAAGACCTTCAACGCCTGTATCCGATATCTTCATCGTGTTAATGCCGACCACTTTGCCGTTCAGGTCAACCAGTGCGCCCCCGCTATTACCTTCGTTGATCGCTGCATCTGTCTGAATAACGTTCTGCTCCCAGTCGTACACGCCATCCTGATTAATCGACACAGGTAGAATGCGATCGGTATAACTCACAATCCCGGATGTCAGCGTACCGCCCAGACCGAGCGGGTTACCAATGGCAAGTACGGTCTGACCTCGTTTAAGCTTGCTGGAATCGCCAATCTCCGCTACAGCGCCCAGCCCTTTATCCTCTGTCGACAGCACCGCAATATCGCTCACTCGGTCTTTGCCAACCAGCTTCGCTTTATGTGTCTGACCGTCCACCGTTACAATCTCAAGATCACTCGCACCTTCCACCACATGGTGGTTGGTCATAATGTAGGCTGTGCCCTCTTCCTTCTTGAAAATGACACCTGATCCTAGCGCTGAGTCCTCCATAGATAGGCTGCTGCCCGTTTTATGATTCACAATGCTCACCACAGAAGGGCGCACCTTCTCAGCTGCCTGAATGATCCGGTCGTACGGATCAACCGCTTGAGCAGAGAGCGCACCGCCACCTGAACCATTGCCTATTGTGGCATTGGATAACGGTACAGACGCTGGCTGCATGATGAAGCTGAATAGAGTAACGGTAACGATCGAGCTGATCACAGAACTGATCACGGCTACTTTGACCGTGGAGCTAATACCCGAACGCGATCTGCGCGGATTCTGCCACCGATCACGCCCTCCTGGGCGGAGAATCTGAAGTTTGCCCTTCTGCACAGGTTCGGCGCGTCTTGAAACTTTAGTTGAATAAAAATCGTCTCCGAACAATCCCATCGTGATCCTCTCCCCTTCGTTGTCACGCATCAAGATCCTGACTGCCGCCTGATCATTGTCGCATGGGACGTCGATGGTGTTCTCACATACCCCACTCGGCCGACAGATGAGCTTTCGGTCGCTGTTAACCCTAGATTTCTCTGAACCCTTTGTGTAAAGGTGAAATCCAGGGATGAAGGCGAGTCAATGCTCCCGAAACAGCTTTCTTTCAGAAAGCTCTGAGCTCCGCCTCTCCAGCTTTGATCTGTGTCCTCCATTACGTGCGTGGCGTAAATACCAGCTCTTTCCCCATGCTTTTTTGCATTTCCCAAAATCTTTTTTTGCATATCGCTGCACTCCCAAGTACACGAAATGAAGCGTCTATGTACTACAGAATGGGTCTCCCATTCTGCCAGTGACTCTATCAATCAAGCTCTCGCATTTATTTGATATACCAATACACTCACCAGTTCGCTCACATTCCAGCCTATTTCCAAGTGCTCCTTATATACTAAACACGTTATATCTGAAAAAGTTGCATAAATACGAAGAATAACGTAAATTTCTGCTAAATTGTAGCTAACGATAAAGATCCATACTATATCTATCACCACAAAATCCCGTTCGCTAAGCGTATATTTACCCTTTCAGGCAAACTTTTTCTCATCCGATAGGCTACTGTTTCAGCATACACGCCCTCTTCTTTCATTTATAGCGGCAAAAAGAGGAATGTTTTCCAACCAGCCTGACTACAATAATAGTAAAAGGTTGTTCAAAGGAGAATTCGAAGGTTCATAGAATTGCGTCTTCAAAAAGGGTAGCAGGCATTCTTCGTAATCAAAAGTGGACTTTTTGAACAACCACTAGAAGGAGGATTTACTTATGGAACGCACACGTACACTCACAGCCATGGAAGAGGTTCATATGGCGGCCAAGCTGGCCGATCTCAAAGAAGAGCATTACCGCAATACATTAGCCCTAAGCACCATCATTGAGCTGCTCGTGGACAAAGGCATTCTAACCCGCGAGGAAGTAGAGCGCAAAGCCGCTGAGCTAGACAGCTTTATGGCTCACCCACCCTATCCCATGGTGTAGGACGGTCATAATACGTATCACAGAGTTTGAACTCATGATCCCGATAGAAGCATCCACGACTCTCCATCGCATCGCGCACGGTCATTTTCGCCAGATCCATCATATTATGATCCCGGCTGAGATGTGCAAGATACGTGCGCTTGATGCGTCCGTTCATCAATTCACTGAGTGCTGCCCCTGCTGCTTCATTCGACAAATGCCCGATATCGCTTAAGATTCGGCGCTTGGTATTCCACGGATAACGTCCCATCCGCAACAATTCGACGTCATGATTCGATTCGAGCACGAGCACGTCAGAATTCGAGATAGCATCGCGAACCTTGTCGCTCATATAGCCCAGATCGGTCGCAACAGACAGCTTTTCGCTTCCATCATCGAATGTGTACCCTACAGGTTCTGCTGCATCGTGCGAGATACCGAAGGATTCCACGCGGAGCGAGCCAAAATCATGCTTCTCACCCGTCTCGAAGATCCGCCGGTTCTCCTCTGGAATTGCCCCAACCGACTTCTCCAGCGCCGCCCACGTATTCGTGTTTGCATAGATTGGTAAATTATATTTCCGAGACATCGCGCCTAGTCCTTTAATGTGATCGGAATGTTCATGTGTGACCAGAATGCCGTCCAGCTCTGTTCCTGCGATCTCCCGTTCCTGAAACAGTGCATCCAGTCGCTTCGCACTAAGGCCTGCATCAATCATAAGTGACGTGCCTCCATGCTGTATGACTGTGGCGTTTCCTGTAGAACCACTAGACAATACGGTAAAATAAATCCCCATAACTCATTACTCCCCTGGTTTATCTGTCTTGGGACTGAATACATCCCCACTGATGCCCTGCACGTACAACACTTCGCCACTTTCCAGCACGAATCGCCATGCCGGCATCGCAACTTGTAGATCTGAATTGAACAACTGGCCGTAATAGCCAAGCTGAATATCTTTGACAATAGAATCATTGGGCAAAAAGTTCTCGATCAGCGTACCCAGCGCCTTCGACGCCGGAAGCACCTGCTGCTCGCTCTCCTCCGCTGTCGTAATCTTCACCGGAGTCTGAAGGTAACCTGTGATCTTCTGATCGCTGTAGAATAGCTCCAGACTGACATTGAAGAGCGGCCATTTGCTATCCACCAATGGATGAAGGACAAATGCCCCATCCTCCGCCATCAGTTGATCCAGCCGAAAAGTACCGATCTGCGGAATCTCATCTTGCAGCGCATCCTCTAGCTCACTTTGTGAGAAGATTAGCTTGCTGTCTACAGGCTGTTTCAGCTCAATACGGATACCTGCCTCGTCCTCTTCTATAAATTCATAGGACAGCTTCGGTAGCTTCGGTGTTTCATTAGGGATAGGAGCGAGCACCTGAATCCCCTTCTCTTCCATCGCCTGCTGTGTATTATCCGCCAGCGAGGTGAAGTCCAGATTGGCTCCGGCCGTCTCCCGTGCATCCATCCAGATCTGATACCCCAACACTAGATTCAGTAACAGAAAGGCATAGATTAATACATTTTTCGCCCGTCCCCAATCCAAAACATTCACCCCCATCAGTTAACTAAATGAAATACTTGATTGCTAACGAACTCCACACACCTTATTAGCTCTATTTTCCGCAAGTTTAAAATTTAACGAAGCCAAGAGACGTTATTTCATGCATTCATAGATTTTCTATCGGTTTCCATCCGCAATCTACGAAAATAGCATCGCTGAGATTCGTTAAATTCTGCTTTCTAAGCAGATTGGCCATATAAGCTGTTTCAGATTCGTTAGCTCTCTGCCCAACCCTACGAACCATTAAGAAACCGTTGTTTCCTCACCGTTGCCGAAGCGAATCACCCATACCGGGATCAGCTTAAGTCCATCCTCAATCGCAGACGTTCGATACGCTGGATACACGTCCACAACCTCGCGATTCGCTCCAGCTACCTTTTGAATAAGTGCCTTCAGCTTGTCCCCTCCAGGCAGCTTGACCGACTGTTTCGTCTCCGTACCTTCGTTCAGATACTCTAGTGAACGCTCGTAGCTCGATACGGTCTCCTGCCGCATTTCCATGTTGATCGTACCGAAACGGAATTGCATCGAGTCCATAATCGGAAAGCTACCGTAATATTGCTGGAACTGAAGCTGTGTTTTGTTATCCGCTGTCTTCAGCATCAGACGGGACCGTCCTTTCCAGCCCCCATGCTGATTGACAAAATCAACTGCAGATAAGGCGTCCTTGGCCGCATCGATCTGCCCCGCAGGGGGTGCAGCTGGATCGGTATAACTAATCCATCGCTGATCCTGCTTCACTTGCAAACTCCGTTTACTATCGGTGTAGATCTCTGACCCATCCTTTTCCCGAATATTCCGGGTCATGCTAGGGTCGAAGAACAAGCTGCGCTGCATCTGCTCTACCGTAAACTGGCTTGTTGGCATACTCGCCTCAATCGTCTCAATCGCTCCGGAGGGAATATAATAGCGACCATCCATCAGCGTATAAGGCGTCCAGTTGCTGCCGAAGTCCACATGCTGCTGCACATCCTGTACCGTTAGGTCAGCCTGCGTAGCCTCGTAAACAACATCTCCCTTAGCGCTGAAGAATAGTGCATGCGCCTTGGTTTCATTTTTGGCGGTATAGATTGAAATTCGGTTAATGGTCTCTCCCTGGAAGAGGGAATCCGTGCCTAGTCGCATCACGCGCTGTAACAAAGCCACTGGAATACCCTCCTTGAAAGACAGCTCAAAGCCAGGGTTGTCCTTCCGAATCTGATTCCAGTTCACAGACTGCACACTACGACGTTGAAAATCATCGAACGTTCGCCCCTGCAGCCGTGAGAAGATCAATTGATAAAATGTATTGCCTGGGTAAAACACAGTATGTTTATCCTCACCTAGATGAATAATCATCTGGTCCGGAAAAATTAATTCTTCAATGTTACGCTCTTGACCCATATTCTCGGTCTTTACATAATTCGTTTCAGATGTCACAACCGAATCCCCACCGCCTGGTAGACGGTAGATTAGGAAATAACTCTGAACTAAGCTGGCAACAACGAGTGTGGTAAGCACCAGTGATTTAATCCGTTCCTTCACGGTGCTCACCTCCTTCATCACGCATCGGCAATGTGAATGTTACGGTTGTCCCAACGTCCAGCTCTGATTCAAGCGTAATACTGCCGTCATGCGCTTTTACAATTTCCCGGGCAATGGATAGCCCAAGTCCTGTTCCGCCCATACTACGCGAACGAGCCTTATCTACACGGTAAAACCGTTCGAATATCCGATCTAAATCCCGCTGTGGGATGCCCATGCCCGTATCCGATACCGAGATTGCGAGTGTCTGATCACCCGTTTTGCGTGCTGCAATCGTAATCGTACCACCTTCAAGTGTGTACTTCAGCGCATTGGATACCACATTGTCGAGCACCTGATCAATCTGATCCCGATCCAGCGGTACCGCAGGAAGGTCTCGTTCCACTGATAACACAGGCTGAATATCCTTTTGATGCATCTGGAATGAGAATCGATCCGTCACTTCCTCCAGCATCTCCAGAATATCCGTAGGTTGCTTCCGCAGAAGGGCCTCTTTGGAATCCAGTCTGGAGAGATGTAGCAGATCTGTAACCAGGCGGATCATTCGCTCTGTCTCATTCTGGATCACGCCTACGAAGCGCCCAGCGAGCTGTGGATCTTCAAGTGCACCATCATCAAGCGCCTCGGCATAGCTCTTAATGGTGGTTAGCGGCGTACGCAGCTCATGGGATACATTCGCCACGAATTCACGCCGGGATGCTTCCAGCTCTTCTTGTTCCGTGACATCCTGGAGCACCGCAATCGTTCCCGTAATCCCTAACTCACGCCTGTGAACAGGCGTAAACGTCATACGAATGACAACAGGCTCCTCCTGACCCGCAGGAGCGATCTGCAACAGGGTTGAACCTGTGAAGCCACTCGCGAGTGCTTCCGCGTCCTCAGGATCGATACCGAGCAATACAGCGAAGTGCCTGCCCTCAATATCTGCCGGACGCATTCCCAGAATGCTACTTGCACGGCGATTGACTAGAATGACTTTGCCATACTCGTCTGTTGCAACTACACCATCACTCATATTGGTCAGAATAGAGGTCAGCTTCTCCTTCTCCTCTTCATTCTGAGAGAGTGCATCACGCAGACGGCTGGTCATATAGTTAAATGCGCGGCTGAGCTGGCCGATTTCATCTGTGCCGAATACAGGGGTCTGTTGGTCAAAGTTACCTTCAGCCACCGCTGTTGCCCGCCTCGTCACTTCCTTAATCGGTTGTGTAATCGTATGGGATAGAATAACGCCGAGCACCGCTGTTAACACAAGGGCTATGAGAATGCCCGAGATAAAAATCTTGTTAATGCCCTCCATGGTGGCATATAACTCATTCATCGAAGCGGCAATATATACCGCGCCGATGATCTTGCCGCCGGATAATACCGGCTTGGCAACCACCTTTTTGCGGACATTGTCCTCGTCAACGATATATTCCTCATTGTCTCGAATGCCCTGCAACGCACGGCTGACAACGGTCTGTGTATTTTTACGCCCAACATAGTCTGAATGAGAGCTTAGTGAGGTGGTCAGCACCTTACCACTGGCGTCCAACACTTGAATCTCTGCCCCGTTAATGTTGAACAAATTGTTCACCAGTACGCGCAGATTTTCCGTTTTGTCTTCGCCAGCCTCCACTTCGCCGCCAGCCATCGTCTCTCCCACCAGCACCGACAGCATCTCCGCTCTCGCCTGTAGATCCTCGGTGAAGTTACTAGTTAGAGAATTCTTCATCGCGCTGACAAAATAAACGCCAATCAATTGCATCGCAATTAGAATCAGCAGTACATATATGATAATTAGCTTCGCCTGAATCGTTCGGAAGAACGAAAATTGCGAGAATCGCCCCATTATATCCCCACGCTTTTGGGACTACGCACCAGATAACCTAATCCACGGCGCGTCAGAATCGTCTCCGGTTTGCTCGGATTCTCCTCAATCTTCTCACGCAGACGACGGATCGTTACATCCACAGTACGCACATCCCCAAAATATTCATATCCCCATACGGCCTGTAACAGATGCTCCCGTGTCATCACCTTGCCCGAATGCTTCGCCATGTAATAGAGAAGTTCATATTCGCGGTGGGTCAGATCCAGTGGCTCTCCGCCTTTGTACGCTGTATACATGTCCATATCAAACACCAAATCGAACAGCCGCATAACCTGCTTCTCATCCTCTTGCGCTTCCGTTGCAATAGCCGGCTTCTGCCTTCTGCGCATCTGTGCCTTCACCCGTGCAAGCAGCTCTCTTGTGCTGAAAGGCTTCGTTACATAATCATCCGCACCCAGCTCCAGACCGAGCACCTTATCAATCTCGCCGTCCTTCGCGGTCAGCATGATGATTGGCATTTCCAGATGTGCACGCACCTCACGGCATACATCCATCCCATCCTTGCCTGGTAACATCAGATCGAGTAGCATGAGATCCGGTTTCTCGGCTAACGCCAGTTCGACGGCGCGAATCCCATCGAAAGCGCAGATGACCTCATATCCCTCTTTTTCCAAATTAAACTTCAGAATGTCTGCAATAGGCTGTTCATCGTCCACGACCAAAATCTTCCCCTGCATCGACTGTATTCACCCCTGTATCCTGCTTGATCCGCGTATGCGGTCTATCTCTTTATATAAGTTGTTCTGTCATCATCGTTAGTTGTTCATCTTAGTTGTCTATCCTATTAAGTGGAACATATATAGTTTATCATACCTGAACCAGCGTCACATCCCGATTGGCAATCGATCAGTGGTAAAATGAAATTTTTTTACAGTTCTGAAGTGCTCCATAGAAAAAAGGTCAGCCTAGGCTGACCTTCATGACAAGGGAAATTCACTATATCCATACAGGCATATCGATGAATTTTCCTTTTATATAACTACTAGCGAGTTTTCAGACACGACCTAGTTCAAATAAGTCATCGGATTCTCTGCTGTACCGTTCTTGATGATCTCGAAGTGCAGATGTGTGCCCGTCGAGCGTCCAGTATTACCCATTACACCGATACTCTCGCCCTTTTCGACAATCTGTCCAACTTTAACACCAATACTGTTCAGATGTCCGTATAATGTTTCGTACCCGTTACGATGGTTAATGATAATAACATTGCCATAACCGCTCTTCTGTCCAGCAAACGTCACGACACCTTCATCCGAAGATTTCACATCCCGGTTCCCAACAAGGTCTACACCTTTGTGCTGACGACCCCAACGTTCACCGAAGCTGCTGCTCATCGTTGCCCCGGAGACAGGCCATGCGAATTCGCCCGTACCTTCGCCAACTACTTTCGTACCGCTAAGAACGACTTCGGTCACTGCTGACTTAATCACTTCCTGGCCTAGCCATTCCTCTTGAACGACTTCACCATTTTCTTTCGTTATCCGATATTGCATATTTTTCAAGCCGCTTTGACCTGGACGTACCACTTTGGTTGTCCCCGCTTTTAGCTCAGCACTTTTACGTACTTCAACCTGTGGCTTGATCTCGATCTGTTCAACAACTTGTTCGACTGATTTCACAGTAACCGCCGGTTTGGGAACGGTCAGTGTCAGCTCGTCCCCAATTTGCATAGACGTTTCTTTAATGCCAGGGTTATTTTTGCGAATCTCACTTTGTGTAAGCTCGTATTTGGCAGCGATGGAAGAGATGGTATCTCCTTCTCGTACCACATAGGTTACAGGCGCGTCTTTACCGACCGTTAATGCTTTAACCGCCTCAGAGACATCCCATATTTTGTTTGGATCTGCCTTAACTGCATCCGTCTGCACATCTTCTTTGATATCTACGGATTTCAGCGTTGTACTCGGCCCTTCGGCTTTCTTCGAAGCGTTCGCCGATACCGACTTCGTCTTGAGCGAGCTACGCACAGCCGATGCCGATATGTATTTGCTTTGCACTTGTTCAAGAATCGCATCTGCTGTTGCCTGATCCTTCACAATGCCGATGACTTCACCGTTGACCTTCAGCTCCACGCCTTTAGCGTAAGCCGTAAGCATATCATCGAGTTTATTCAGTGTTTCATCACTGTTAATCTCCGGTTTATATGCTTTTACCGTTTCGGTGGTAATGCCGTCCGTATTAAGGACCATTTCCGCTTGTGGATATTTATTTTGGTATTCCTCTGTTTTGTCTGCAAATAGTTGCTGTAATTGCGCTTCGTCTGTAATGCTGCCGATAGCCTGCCCTTTGACGATTACGTTATAATACGGAACCGTGTTGGCTGCAACATACTGTTTCCCTGCAAATCCGATCGATGCAGCAATAAACAATCCACATGCTGTTGTGATGATCCATTTGCGCGAGGCTTGAACGCGCTTCTGTTTAACACTGAAGTTGGACATGCTCATGTTGTTTTTGTCTTCGGCCGTCCGGTGTTCCCCGGATTGTTCGTGTTCCCGGTTTTTGCCCGGTTGGCGTATGCCTCTGAAACCTTTCATGATTCTCTCCTTTTCAGCACTTCTAGGCTCGCATTTCTGTCAAGACATCACCCATCGTGTGTGTCTCATGTTTGTTGATCTATCTATCTGGGTGTCCGCAAATCAGGACTTTAGCTGCGCTCGTAAAAGTGTCAAAATTTTAACCTTTTGTCGCACCCGTATACTTTAACACAGGTTTTACACACATTTCAACTGTAGCCATCACAGCGCAAAGCCGCGCCCCGCTTGGTTTTCCTGTATTATCCATATGGTGGCAGGTCATTTGGGCTTCATTCTTCCCCTTCACATTAAGAATACTATGTAATTCTAATCACTTTTTATGACTAGGTTCTAAGACCCACCGAAATATGACTTCTCTTTCATAAAAACACAACCTGAAAATCCCTCGCCAGATGAACTCTGATAAGGGATTTTATATCGCAACCTGCTATAGGATGCCTTAATATTAAGGCCAGTTATGCCAAGTAATTTCTTCCACCATTCGATAAGGTATCATCTATATATGAAACACTACTTTTGGTTACGACACTAGAGCACATACCTTCTTGGATTTCTTATATATTCCAGCAGGTTTGGTGTATTGCCTCGATAATCTCAGATCGGAAGAGCAACATCCCTCGTTCTACCCTACAGCTCACTCTGCTTGAAGCACTTCCATCAAGTTATCGTATTCTTCACTGGTCAGATACTTCGAGATTACCTGCTCTATGTCACGTAATTCCTGCTCGGTCAGCCCGCCCTCCATAGCACCGGAGATTTGTTGCATTTCCTTCTGGGGTAACTTAGCCATCAATAAGCTGAAGATTTTCTCCTTATCCTCCAGCGGCAATTTATCCTTCACACCTGTGATGTCATCTGGGGATACAACAATGGCATCATTACCTGTCGGTGCAGTTCCATTAGAACTTCCACCTGTCGTTCCACCTACGTCTGCACTAACATCTGGGTCTGACCCATTTCCTCCACTCCCATCCGAATCAGAACTGGTCGATGCATTCGATTGGTCGTCACCCAGAGACACCTCGGTATCACGCTCTGTGCTTTCAGAATCTCCATCTGTTCCATTTCCCATTACAGAAGTGGCATTCTCCGGCACCTGTTCTTCTTCTGCTCCTGTAGGCTGATCTGGTGGTTCAATCTCTGTCTTCTTGTCCTCTCCAGATTTTCCACCGAGCATGCCTTGAAATATAGCTGCTAACCCTAAAGGTTGACCTTCCCACTGAATATTAAAACTTGCAAGCAGCGATTTAGCATAAGACTGTACAATTAGTCCGGTCGTCAGCAAGGTCAGTGCACTGACCAATACAACGGTAAGCACCATTTTTACAAACCATTGAAGCAGCTTCATTTCCGATCTCTCCCTCCAATTTCCCATCCGTTCATCTTGCTTACTTCGGGTCTATCACTCTACTGTTAATCAGTATTGACGGAAATCAGAGGAATATAATCGGTTCTTATCATTATGAAGTGTTGTGTATACAAAAAAACCTCGGTGACCGCTAAAATAGCGACCACTGAGGCTTCAACAATGCTTACTCGTAAATTGGAAGTACTTGATTCGTTTGTTCACGGTTACGACCAACAGAGAAGATCGCAATCGGAATACCCGTCAACTCAGATACACGTTTTACATAGTTCTGTGTATTTACAGGCAGATCCTCAAGCTTCTTCGCTCCAGTGATATCCTCACTCCAGCCTGGCATTTCTTCATATACCGCTTCACATTCTGCCAGCATTTTGAGGCTTGCTGGGTAGTGAGTGATAACCTCACCGCGGTATTTGTACCCTGTGCAGATTTTAACGGTGTCTAGACCTGTCATAACGTCCAGTGAGTTCAAGGACAGACCTGTAATACCGCTAACACGACGAGCGTGGCGAACGACAACGCTATCGAACCAACCTACACGGCGCGGACGTCCAGTTACCGTACCGTACTCGTGTCCAGTCTCACGAATTTGGTCACCAATCGCATCATGCAACTCCGTTGGGAATGGGCCATCTCCTACGCGAGTCGTATATGCCTTAGCTACCCCAATCACTTGCTGAATGCGGGCTGGGCCTACACCAGAACCGATACATACGCCGCCTGCGGATGGATTGGATGAAGTTACGAATGGATACGTTCCTTGATCCAGATCGAGCATCACACCTTGTGCGCCTTCAAACAATACTTTTTTGTTCTCATCGATATATTCATTGAGCACAACAGATGTATCACGTACATAAGGACGCAAGATTTCTGCGTATCCCAAGTAATCTTTCAGAATCTCTTCCACATCGACAGGTTGACCGTTGTAAACCTGCTCGATGATGCGGTTTTTCTCTTTAACCAGATGACGCAGCTTGAGTTCGAAATCTTCCGCATCAAGCAGGTCGACCATCCGAATACCGATCCGAGCTGATTTGTCCATGTAAGCTGGTCCAATACCTTTACCGGTTGTACCGATTTTGTTTGGACCTTTGCTCTCTTCTTCCAGTGCATCCAATACCATGTGGTATGGCAGGATGACATGTGCGCGTTCACTGATGGACAGGTTCTTCGTTGTAAAGTCATTATCATGAATATAATTAATTTCTTCAATAAGTGCCTTCGGGTTGATCACCATACCGTTACCGATTACACACGCTTTGTCCGTGTAGAAGATACCCGATGGAATCATCGTTAGTTTATATTTTTTGTTGTCGATCAGAATCGTGTGCCCTGCATTGTTACCACCTTGGTAACGTGCAACCACGTCTGCCGTTTCTGCTAAATAGTCCGTAATCTTACCTTTACCTTCGTCTCCCCATTGCGTTCCCACTACAACTACCGTTGACATAGTACATACCTCCGTGGGTGCCTTGCGCACCTTTGTATTGGTCTGTCCGTCCTCTATCTCGGCAGGAATTTAAGTGAAAAACACCAGCGGAGAAGCGTGCTAACGGACAGTGAAAATTTCCTTCAATTTACATCCGAAGGAAGGTTTTCGCTGCTTTAACGCAGCAGTATTAGTGTACCAGTACCCATTTTCAAAGTCAAATCAAATAGCGAACAATTAGATATAGTAAAACTATAATGTTCGGAATTTACGCTATATTTCGACGCAAAAAACCGGCGAAGCCAGTCAAATCATGTCTGACGGCTAACCCCGGTTCCTTATCGTACGTGTTCATATCCTACATGGCGAAGGCGTCATTGTGTGCCCTCTCGTAGTTTACGAATTTATTAAAGTTCTTCAAGAAGACCAATTCGACTGTACCTACCGGAC
Organism: Paenibacillus tundrae; assembly: GCF_030812775.1. GTDB lineage: Bacteria > Bacillota > Bacilli > Paenibacillales > Paenibacillaceae > Paenibacillus > Paenibacillus tundrae_A. The sequence goes on along the minus strand of NZ_JAUSTI010000013.1, from coordinate 54,283 downwards.
CATTACGCTGTTTAGCAATAATAATCTCGATAATATTTTTCTTTTCAGTTTCCTGATTGTAATAATCGTCCCGGTACAGGAACGCTACGATGTCAGCATCTTGCTCGATCGATCCCGATTCCCGCAAGTCACTCATCATCGGACGTTTATCCTGACGTTGCTCTACGCCCCGGCTCAGCTGAGACAAGGCAATAACCGGAACTTCCAGTTCCCGGCCAATCTGTTTCAGTGTACGTGAAATCTCGGATACCTCTTGTTGACGGTTCTCTCCAGCTTTACCACGTCCACTAATGAGTTGCAAATAGTCGATTAGAATCATGCCAAGGCCTTTTTCCTTTTTGAGACGACGGCATTTGGCACGGATATCGGCCACCGTAATCCCTGGCGTATCATCGATATAGATATCTGCTTCGTTTAGCGCAGCGATACCCATCGTTAGCTTCTGCCAGTCCTCATCACCTTTAAATTCACCCGTACGCAGAACTCCCGCATCTAGATTGGCTTCCGCACAGATCATCCGTTGTACAAGCTGTGCGGCTGACATCTCCAGACTGAAGATAGCTACCGTCTCTTGTGCACGAATACCTACATTCTGAGCGATATTTAAGGCAAAGGCTGTCTTACCTACTGAAGGACGCGCAGCTACAATAATCAAGTCACTACGCTGGAATCCGGCAGTCATTTTGTCGAGATCGATAAATCCGGACGGGATACCCGTCGTGGTTCCACGGTTTTGATGCAGCGTCTCGACTTTATCGAATACCTCCATGAGTACATCCTGAATGGCGATAAAACCGCTACTGGAACGCCGGTTAGAGATCTCCAAAATGCGCCGTTCTGCCTCACCGAGCATGGCAGCAACGTCTTCACCGCCAGTATATCCTTCGCTAACAATCTGCGTAGCTGTACGAATCAGACGACGCAGCATCGATTTCTCTTCAATAATCTGAGCGTAATAGTCTACGTTCGCGGCTGTAGGTACACCATGGGCCAGCTTAGCCAGATAACTAACGCCGCCGATGTCCTCAAGCTCACCTTTATCCTTCAGAAGCGAAGTCAGTGTCACGAGGTCAATCGGTTGATTTCCCTCACCCAGCTGAATCATCGCTTCAAAAATTAATTGATGTGGCTTGTCATAGAAATCCTCGGTTTGCACCCGTTCCATCGCTGTAATCAGAGCTTCGCCCTGCAACAGGATTGCACCCAGCACAGCCTGTTCGGCCTCCAGGTTCTGTGGGGGAATCCGGTCGAATAACATTTCGCCGCCCATCTTATTCCTCCGTTACTTGTACCTTCAAGGTTGCCTTCACTTCAGGGTGAATCTTGACAGATACTTGCGTTACACCGAGAGTACGAATAGGCTCGTCCAACTCAATTTTACGCTTATCGATTTTCAGACCTTTAGCTGCAAGAGCTTCTGCGATCTGTTTAGATGTAATTGCACCGAACAGACGGCCGCCTTCGCCGGACTTCGCTTTAAGCTCTGTCACTTCTGATTCGAGTTTTTTGCCTAGTGCTTCTGCTTCTGCTTCTGCCTTCTCTTCCTGTTTGCGTCTCTCTTCAGCCGCATTCTGGTTGTCCAGCGTCTTCATGTTTCCGTCTGTTGCAAGACGAGCAATTCCCCGTGGTAACAAGAAGTTCTGTGCATAACCTTCAGATACTTCCTTCACTTGCCCTTTCTTGCCTTGACCCTTCATATCCTTTATAAAAATGACCTTCATTCGAACAGCCCCTCTTCCTTTTCGATTTCAGCAAGTACGTTCATCAGCCGTTTTTCTGCCTCTCCCAACGTACCTTCAAGCTGTACAGCAGCATTGGTTAAATGTCCGCCACCGCCAAGTTTCTCCATAACGACCTGTACGTTCATCCGTCCCAGTGATCGAGCACTGATGCCAATTAGCCCATCTAGGCGCTCGCTGATCACAAATGATGCAACGACATCGGTCATGTTCAGCAATGTGTCCGCCACTTGGGCGATCATCATCTGTGAAATCTTGCTGCCAGGGTCTGTGACCGCCAGCGCAATGTTCCCATATACCATTTTAGCATGCTTTATGATTTCTGCCTTAGCAATATATTCTGACAGATCCTCTTTCATCAAGCGTTGGATCATGATGGTGTCTGCACCACTACGGCGTAAAAAGCCCGCTGCTTCAAATGTACGTGAACCTGTATGCAGTGCAAAATGCTTCGTATCCACGGTAATTCCCGCTAACAGTGCTGTTGCTTCAAGTGGTGTAAATTGCACTTTATCATGAATATATTGCAACAGCTCGGTCACGAGCTCCGCAGCCGATGAAGCGTATGGCTCCAAGTAGATAAGTACTGCATCATTAATAAATTCTTCTCCGCGGCGATGATGATCTACAACCACTACACGCGTAGCTGCTTGCACTAATTTCGGCTCCATCGTCATGGAAGCCTTGTGCGTATCCACCACGACGAGCAACGTATGCTCGGTCATCATCTGCGTTGCTTGTTCAGGCGATACAAATGCTTTGGACAGCTTTTCATCCTTGTTCACCTGCTCCATCATGCGTTCAATCGATGGATTCGACCCGTCCAGGACAATCCGCGCTTCCACATTATATAAACTAGCTGCCTTCCATACACCAATGGATGCACCGATTGCATCCATATCCGGCATTTTATGCCCCATAACGAGCACACGGTCACTCTCTTGCATCAGATCACGTAACGCATGAGCAATGACCCTTGCTCTCACCCGTGTACGTTTCTCAACAGCATTCGATTTACCACCATAGAAGGACAAGCGCTGTCCGGACTTCACAGCAGCCTGGTCACCACCGCGACCAAGTGCCATATCAAGACTTGATTGAGCAAGCTCTCCCATTTCTCCAATGCTATCGGAACCAAAGGCAAGACCGATACTGAGCGTCATTGGAACTTTGAGGTCAGCAGTCATTTCGCGAACTTCATCCAAAATAACAAACCGGCTCTGCTCTAATTCTTGCAACGACTTATAGTTCAGCATCATAAGATACCGATCTGAGGACAAGCGCCGCAGATAGACTTCATAACGCTTAGCCCAGGATGTGATCTCGCTTGTTACACGAGCGATTAACGCTGTGCGCTGCTGATCATCCATGCCTTGCGCTGCTTCATCAAGATTATCGAGCACCAGGATACCCAGTGCCATACGTTCATTTTCATATTTATCACGAAGAATAGCGAGCTCTGTAATCTCGTAGACATACACATACCGCTCCTGCGGATTATGGATTACACCGTAATACCGGTCATCCAATTGGAATTCATCATGAAGTTCCCTGGTCAGCTCCTTGGTTCCATCTTTTTTCTCTTTTGGTTGAGGAAGATTGGGAAACAAGTTTTGGAGCGGGTTACCTACCATCGTTTTCTCATGGAACATATCTGCAATGAAACGATTATGCCACTCTACCGTACGATCCTCACTGTACAACACAATGCCGAATGGAAGCATACCTACGGCTTCGCCTTCCATTCGTTTGATCCGAATAGACAGTCCATTAATGTAGTCATTCAACTCTCGACGGAACGCTAGCTCCGCCTTAATCATGACGATCCCCAGCGCCGAAGCCAGAAGTAGACTAACCAAACCAAGCGTCCAGTTATAAATGGTCACCAACATAACTAGCAGTAGCAGCATTATGAACGCCCATACGGTATAGTAGCCGTGCCAGCGTTTCTTCAGAAATTTAGGCAAGACTCATCACCCTAACGTTTTGGTTTCGTTATTGCCTCGCGAAGCGGGAACACCAGATCAATAACTCCGATAATTCGTAGCGGACCAATGAAGAAGACCGCAGCCGCAAGTAAATACGGTATAACTGGATTCCACTTCTTCGCATGAGAAAGGAAGAAGAAGAAGCCGATTGCTTGAATCATGAAGCCGAGATTAATGAGTGGCGACAAGTTGGCCGCAATCATCGACCAATACGATCCATCATTCTCGCTAGACATCAGCGTGAAGATCAGTGCAAGGAAGTAATACCATATGAGAGCACGCGGCATGCGCCATTCACGTGCTGGCGGGAAATTAGCTACACTCACACCCATTACATTTAGAATTGGACGTGCAATGAGGTGTGTAATCAGTGACATCACAAGTGCAGTTACTACGAGAGCGAACGGAATTAAGAGCTGCGTTCGTCTGGCCACATCCTCTGTCATTTCAGGCGTCCATACAAATCCATTGACCAGTCCATCAGAAGCTGTCAGTGGCTCCGTAGCCAGTTTCACCATGTCCTCAATATAGTTATACAGATTGAAGTGGAACAGAACGCTCCCGATCAGCAGCATCAACAAGTATTCAGCCAATATAGCACCACTGCCCGCCAGGAAGGCATACAGAGCTGATTTTCCTTTTTTGAAGGCATGCCCCATTACGATTGCGGGGACCGTAAATACAACTAAGAATATGAGATACAACGGTTCAATCATGAATAATATTATGGCGACTGGGATGAGATGCACGAAAAACGATTTAACAGACAGGTACGCATACAGAATCACACCTGGTACGAGCATGAAAAATACCGTGAGTACCGATAAAGGCGTTATAAGCGATAGTAACAAGAGCAGAAACACAACGCTCCAAATAACGGATTTAAAGCTAAAATTCAACAAATTCACCTCTTACGCATATGATCTTCAAGCGCGGATATATCTTGGTACCAATCTTCCAATTGGTGACCTTCCGATTTGTGCTTCTTCAGCTTTTCCACAAGCAGTGCATCTAGATCCTTGAAAGGAATACCGAGCCTGCGGCCCAATATGTAACTACTCATCATCAGACTGGCTAGACTGTCTCCGATCCGGGAAGTACTTCCTTCCCATAAGGCTTTGAACAATCGGGACACTTGGTCAAGTACTTCGGTTTTCAGCCACTCAATCACTTTAGCGCGTTTGGCTACATCCAGTTCTTTAGGCATATTGGCGAAAGTCACTCTCCCCGAAAAAGCTTTATTCTCCATTATAACATAAAAAGGGGGGCTACAAAATGTTCCCTATGCGAAGGGAATGACCCACCTTTTTCTGCTCTCCCACTGTTTAACATGGTACTGAGCGGCTCGGATTATCCCTGTGCCAGTAACGTTTTTAATTTCTTACTTTGCCTTCATGGATTCCTTAGCTACAATGCCTTCACAATATTCTATGATCTGGCTACGACGGACAATGCCTATAAAGCGTTCCATATCATCGACAACAGGTACAAAGTTCTGAACCTTAGCCAGGTTAATAAGATCCTCCATATTGGCATTAATAGATACAGGCTTAATATCTAGGCGAAGTGGTACTTCCTTAAGGAGGAATTTTGAAGCGTTTTCAAATGTGATCTTTCCCTCGGCATTCTTCATGTACCACAATAGATCACCCTCAGTGACCGTACCTATATATTTGCCTTCCTTATTCAAAATGGGCACCGCTGTGAAGCGATGATACTCCATCCGTTCCAATGTTTGCCGCAGAGTAGAATCCGATGTCACACACGTAACCTCTTGCTTAGGCAGCAAAAAAAATGCGATGTTCATACCCTCACGTATCCCCCTCATGAATTTCGACTTACAACTAATCCTCAACCCATATTATACGTTTCAAAACATAAGATGTTCCAAAAGGTCTCGTCGCTCTTCTGAAAAAGAAAAAACAGCAGCCCGCAAATAAACGCCGTACTGCTGATTATAATCAGGCCTCTGTATGGAATTTGTTACTCGATCTTCTGCCGGTCTGGTATCATCAAGGCGCCGGCTGGGGTCGATTCATCCATCCAGTTGGTAATCAGCTCTTTGGCATATTGGACGTCTTTCTCATCCGCTTTACCATAGTAGATCCCGTCTTTGCGCATACCTTCACCTAGAATCGTGAAGCTAGAAATTTGTGGTTTCTCTTGTGTGAGCACCTGTTTCGCCAGATCAACGATAAAGGATGGACGCATATCTGTCTGGAAGTTATCTCCCATAATCTCCAGTAGCTCTGGAATTTTACCGATTGAATTGAGATTCAGCATCTCATTGGCCATCGAGTTCAGGAATATCTGCTGCCGCTTGGTACGATTAAAGTCACTGTCCTCACGATATCGAACATAGTACAGTGCTTCTTGACCGTCATAGATTGGTTTACCGCCTTCGATGGTGAATTGCACATGATCCGGATGTTTATTCACGATATCCTCTTCAATCGGCAGCTTCACCCCGCCAAGCGCGTCCACGACTCTTTTAATTCCATCAAAATTAATGGTAGCATAATACCCTACATCTGCGTCTAAGAATTTCTCCACCGTATTGATGGACATATTCTCCCCTCCGAATGCGTAGGCATGCGCAAGTTTGTCATAATCGTCTTCCCCATCCTTATTCGCATCGCGACCCACAATCTGCACATACGTGTCACGTGGGATCGAAACGAGAAGTACACGGGATTCCTTAGGACGAACAACCGCATAGATGACCGTATCGGAACGGCCCCTCGTTTTTTCATACGCGCGTTTATCCGAACCGAGCAGAAGTACAGAAAATGGCTCTTTACGATACACAGTCGGGTCTGGCGTATTATTGCCTTCCTGCGGAACATAAGAACGAGACAACTGATCTTCAACTGAATTGGCCAGGAAAAGATCAAATGCTGCTACGGCAAGCTGCTGACGAAACAAATACCCGCCAATTAACAAAACCACGAGCGAAACGAGAGTTATATATAGACCTTTTCTTCTTTTCTTCTTCTTTTCTTTAGTTCTTCTTGTCATCCATCGATTCCTTCTTCACTATAAAAATGAATTGCCTACATACCATTAAACGTGCCCAACGACTTATGACTCGGCGTTCTCTAATGTTTTCTCTATATCAATTCTGAACACCGCTAACGCTCGTTCTATTGTAATCATTGCTACATGAGTAAAAGTTACAATCCGGTTAAATTGAAAAGAACAGCCCCGTATATAAATTGCATAAAGGAACTGTTCTGATTATTAAATGTTATACTCAAGATCATAAACTCAATCATAAAACCACTTAAGAGAGATCTACTGCACTCCCCTTTTCTCGATTCCGTAGAACCCCTGTAATCAATGCAGCCACCAGCGTCAATACACTAAAAATAACTGCTGACCAGAACAGGCCGTTGTATCCTTGACCTGTCGTTACGTGGAGAGCCTGCAATATCGTTTCCCGAATACCAGGGTCAGGAATCTGTGATAACCCCTCCGTCAGACTTGAGACATCACTACCTGTTGCTCCCCCTGAGGTATATTGCTGAAGCATCTCAGGAGATACTTGTATTCCCTGATCAGCAAAACCATCCTGAATATTAGTTCCCAAGTTAGAGAACGAACGCGCCAGAAAACCTGCAAAGATCGTAGGAGCAATGGCCATAGCCATCTGGCGGAATAACGAGCTGGTTGCCACGGCAATCCCTTTATTGTTCTCACCTGCCTGTTCCGTCACAAGCACGTTTACTGGAGCACCTAGCATCATACCAAATCCGATACCTACAAGCGTACTCGCGATAACGAACTGCCAGATATGCTCAACCCATAACGGGAATAACAAGAATCCAATGGCCGACAGAAGCCCTGCCACAGACAACGTCCAGATTGGCCCTTTCTTATCCACCAAATATCCGCCGCCTCCTGCGCCAATCCCTGAAGCCAGCGCAAGTGGTGTAAACCAATAACCTGAGGCGGTGTTAGACACACCCAGATACTGCTCTACGAAGCCAGGAATGAAAATGACCGAAGCTAGAATAGCGCCTGAGAAAAAGGCAATGAGCAGTGTCCAGCGGAAGGACGCAATGCCCAGCAACTGTGTGGACACAACCGGTTCACGTCCTGATCCTTCGAGCCTTCTCTCAAGAAAATAGAATACAATCAGCACAACTACACCCAACAAGAAAAACCCATAAAACATCGGTGAACCCACGCTTTGCAGCATATTTACGCCATCCAAATTACTGAAGCTGTACATGAGACTGAGCACACCAAGGGTTAGAACAGCAATCCCACTCCAGTCCACTGCTGCACGATTCAATTCCTGTTCATCCTGGATATAACGGATACCCGCAATGAATAGTAGGATTGCAATCGGTACATTGATGAGAAATAACCAGTGCCAGTTCCCTGTCATATCCAAAATAAAAGCACCGATGTTTGGCCCTAGGATGGCAGCCACCCCATTCATTCCTCCCAGCAAGCCCAATGCTGTACCTTGTCGCTCTGCTGGAAACTTACTAAGTACATAGGAGCTTGCAATGATGAAGATTCCTCCACCACCCAGAGCCTGAATAACACGAGCAATAAGGAAGAACGTAAACGATGTGCTTAATGCGACGAGCAAGGAACCAATCCCGAACAAAGCTACTTCAATAAGAAATAACTTCTTCCGACCATAGCGGTCTGAAAGTTTACCTGCGATAGGCACACTCACAGCAAGACCGAGAGTATATAATGTAATCGTCCATGCACCCCAAGTTGGTGATACCCCAAATGAGGCATTCAACGTCGTTAGAGACGATGTGATGATCCCATTATCCAGTGCCGCCATAAATACCCCGACTGCAAACAGAATTAACGGCCATTTCATTTGTTTCTGCATCTTGTGTTACCTCCCGATTACATCATAATTTAACGATAGATAAGCGGACTTTATTAAACGCACATAAACTGAACTGATACATCTATACTAAACACTTAAGAATAATTATGACTCACTGGTCATTTTAAATCAAATCCATTTGTTATGTCAATTTATAAATATATAATTGCATGCGATTATTACACCCTATACAGCAAAAATACCGCCCAACGATTCCGTAGAATCTGAGGACGGTACTCATGTATTATACTATTCGTCTCTTTTTATCTCTATACATGACTGTGATGATTAATATCAATCTGGTCCAGTTAATGACCTCGCCTGAATTACTTCATCAGATGACGATTGAGGAATTTCTCAATCGCTCTGTACAGATCCAACTGGTTTTCTACATTGGCGAAGCCATGACCTTCATTGGTTTTTAACATATAAGGTACATCTACCCCGCGCTCGCGTAGCGCTTCAACGATCTGGTCGGACTCAGCCTGTTTAACGCGTGGGTCATTCGCTCCTTGAACGACGAACAATGGTGCCTTCATCTGATCAATATGGAACAAAGGCGAGATCGCCGTAAGCAGCTCCTTATCCTTCTCTGGGTCACCTACACGCTCATAGAACATGTTGCGCTCTGATTCCCAATATGGCGGCAGTGAATCCAGCAAAGTAAAGATGTTGGAAGGGCCCACATAACTGATTCCAGCAGCATATACGTCTGGAGTGAACGCCAGACCAGCCAAAGCAGCATAGCCACCATAAGATGCACCGTAGATTGCGACGCGGTCTGCATCAACAGTTCCTTCTTTGATCAACCAATTTACGCCGTCTGTAATGTCGTTCTGCATCGCTTTGCCCCACTGTTTATTGCCTGCATCCAGGAATTCCTTACCGTAACCTGTAGATCCACGGAAGTTTACCTGTAGCACAGCATAGCCACGACTAGCGAGGAATTGGATTTCAGGGTTATATCCCCATGAATCACGAGCCCAAGGTCCACCATGTGGTACAACGACAAGTGGCAACTGGGAAGCCTCGACTCCATTCGGCAATGTCAGATATCCATGGATGGTCAATCCATCACGTGACTCGTACGAGATTGGTTTCATATCGGACATTTTGTCCTCATCAATCCATGGCGCAGCATCGGCTAGTTTATCCAGCTTGCCTGTCACCGAATCATAGAAATAGTACGTGCCCATCGATTTATCACTATAAGAAATGAATAATACTTGACCTTCTTCACTGATGCTGGACAGGCTAATCTCTTTGCCTGGTACCTTAACCTTGATGTCTTCCATCAGCTTTTTGAAATCAGCATCAAAAAATTCATAGTTTACTTTATCCGTTTCGTAGACAGCTGCAAGGATTGTACCTTTCGCTTTGGATGGTACAAAACTTGTGACATCTACATCTTTATTTTCGAATATCGTCTTGGTTACTTGCTTGGTGCTAGGGCTATACTCAACGATAGCTGATTTGTCCCGATCCAAGTTGGAGATTGCGTAGATATTTTTGTTATCATACGTGAACATAACTGGCGCAAAAGTCTCTCCAAGCTTCGTTGTTAACAACGGCTCAAATGGCTTATCCTCGGATTCACGGTACATCAATGAAGATACATTGCCATCACTGGATACAGCCACACGGATTTTGCCCTCATGGTCTGTGAGCCAGCCCGTAATATTACCTGGGTTCTCTGCAGCAAGAGTGGCCTCACCTGTATTGATATTGATGCGATATACATCAAAAATCTGAGGATCACGTTTATTCATGGCCACCAAAATTTCATCTGGTACACCTTCGAGCGGATCAATCAGAGTCGCTCTGGTGTTAGGATATGGTGTGAGATCCTTATTGTTTTTGCCATCAATATCCGTCACATAGATGTGGTAGTTCTCATCTCCGGCCGCATCCTTGATGTAGAGCAGTTTATTATCGGTTGCCCATCCAAATCCCATGATACTCCGTTCAGACTCGCTCGTCACTCGAACAGACTTGTCCTGTCCATTCTCCTTAACCACGATATTCATACGGTTATTCCACGGCTCCAAGTAAGCGAGATGTTTACCATCCGGAGACATCTGGAATCCTGCCTGAGCAGGCTGTTTGAAGAAGTCCTCTAGCGGTGTAAGACCCTCAGACTTCACATCCAGGCCTAGCGCAAGATACAGAGCATCAGCGAACTCTCCATGAGTTACCGATTGTTTGGCATTAAACGCTGAGCCTTCAATAATAAAATGTTGCTTGATCCGTACAGCATCTTCCACATGAACTGCTGGAATTTGCTTCATATCACTGTATACAACCTGAATACCGTTGTCTTTTAATTCAAATGCCCGAGTAAACAATGAGGCCATCTGTGCCCGTGTCAGTGGTGCATCTGGAGCATAACCTTTCGCTTTCCCTTGGATTAGCCCACTCTGCTTCAGAGCATAAATTGCCGGTGCAGCCTCATCACTCGCTAATACGTCCGCAAAACCAGTAAGTGAAGCTGGTGCGTCCAATTTAAGTACACGCTGTAAAATGACTGCTGCCTCTGCGCGAGTAATCGGCGTGTTTGATTCTATTGTGCCATCTATGTATCCCAGTTGTTGTAGCGTTTGTGTTGCTTTTGAAGCGATCGTTTCTGCAACGGTTGCTGTAGGTTTAACAGCTTCCGCAGCTTGTACTGCAGGCTGAATCAAGGCAATAGACATTGCCATGCTTAGCGTTAGTGCATATACCTTCTTGCTAATTGAGTTCAATTCGTTTCCCCCTTATAAGTGAAATTCATAGTATTATGGAATATTCCGTAAATCCATCTTATCATGAGTAAGCTTGTATTGGAAAGAACGCCCATCTCAAACAGCCAGTATGGCTTGATGGACATCCGAGTTCCCATTGGTTGATTGTGTAGATTACTGCGATCCAGAAAACCCGTAGTTGAACAACTTCTTCGTTTCCACAAAGCGCCCTTCCCGGCTTTCGGAACCAAATACCACCGAGATCAATCGTTTACCATTGCGCTCCGTTGTTCCAACAAAGTGGTATCCTGTATCCTCATCATACCCTGTCTTCAACCCATCATTGCCATCATAAGCATATGGGCCACCTAAAGCAGATAACATCCAATTCGTATTGCTCATATACATGCCTCGCTGATGAATAGACACCTGCATCTGACTGGAGGTCTCTAAAATCTGTGGGTAGTTCGTAATGAGGTATCTTGCTAACTTACATGCATCTATAGCTGTCATCACGGTCTGCCCTTGAATGGCTTCAGGGCGATTAGGACCCAGCAGCTTCTCGCTTAATCCCGTTGAATTCGTAAATACTGTCGTATCTGATAACCCAATAGCAGCAGCTCTCTCATTCATTGCAGATACAAAAGCTTGCTCTGATCCGTTGATATGTTCAGCGAGTGCAACTGCCGCATCATTCGCAGAATAAACGGCTACAATCTGAAACAACTCACGCACCGTGAACTGTTCTCCTTGCTTCAAAGCTAGATGGCTTCCACCAACCGAGCTTGCATACAGGCTAACTGTAACCGGATCTTCCCAATGGATATCTCCGTTTGTAATTGCATCAAGTACAAGCAATTCTGTCATTAACTTGCTGACCCCTGCTGGAGCTGTTCCCTCCGAACCATTAAAGTCGAGTAAAATCTGCTCTGTTCTCAGATCCATCAACACAGCAGATTCAGCCTTAATTCCCGGTTTGCCTACCAGCATGTCTGGTTTCACACCTAAATATATAATAATAAGCAGAGCTAACAGCATACCTGCACGTTTCCACCACTTTTTCATTACGAATTCACCTCTTACCTATATAGACGAAGTGAAGAGGCATTTTGTCTGCATTTTTTTGAAAAAAAGTTAAATTTTTTTTATTTTTTTGTCATTAAATAAAAACATGGATTCCTACACCCATGCCAGAGTGTAAAAATCCATGTTTAGATGGTTCATTTTATAGCATCCTAGAAGAATGATTCATTGATCTATGCATCGATTTTTACGAAGGACCCCAATCCTTAATCGACGTTAAATCATTGTGAAAGTAACCTTTGCTTCCAATAGTGGCACTTTAGATCATGCACACCTTTAGAATTACTCAGCTACAACCGCTTTGTCTGCATTAACAGCCAAATCATTCAAGTATACGCCAGTACCGTCACCAATTGCATAGTTCATTACACGTTTGTTAACAGGTACTACAACTGCACGATACAGTGTTGGGAATACAGGAACTTCATCAACCATGTACTGCTGCCATTCGTTGTAGATCTCTTTACGCTTGTCTACATCGAATGCTTCAGCGGATACACCTGCTGCCAGCAATCTGTCATTTTCTTCACTAGAGAATCTAGAGAAGTTATACAGTGCATCGCGACCATACAATCCGGAAGGATCTACGTCAATACCAACGCCCCATGCTGCTTGATATACATCAATACTAGGATCGTCTTTACCTGTGTTACCTACACGGTCATAGAAGCTGTTAAACTCAACCATTTCCAGGTTTACTTTCAGACCGATTGCTGCCCAAGATTGAACATAGTAACGTGCCAGTGGTTCAGCTGTGTCGCCACCTGTCATAGATACGAAGTTGATTTCGAGTGGGGAACCGTCCGGGTTGGTACGGAATTCACCATCCAATTTGTATCCAGCTTCGTCGAGCAATTTCTTTGCCGCTTCAGGGTCATATGCAGCACCTGGATTGTTAGAATCGTGGAACTCAGGGTGAGATGGTGGAATCAGAGTTGTTGCATTCCAACGCAAACCGTTGTAGAAACGTTTACCAACTTGATCATTATCTACAGCCATCCACATTGCTTTACGCAAGTTTTTGTCACCCATTTTAGCATCTGCATTGCTCACAACTTTACCGTTTGCTTCATCCCAAGTACCCAGTTTGAAACCGATGTACGTGTAAGCACGGTCGATCGTACCAAGGAATTCTACGTTAGACATGTCTGCATTGTCTTTATATTGATCTGTCGGGAACGCATCTACGAGGTCTACGCCGCCAGATTTCAATTCTTGAACAACCGTTGTTGGGTTAATAACTTTCAAAGTCACTTTATCCAACTTCGGAGCTCCACGCCAGTAATCTTCATTCTTCACATAAGTTACCGACTCACCTGGAGTAATGGTTTCAACTTTAAATGGACCAAAACCAATTGGTGTTTCACGTACTTCTTTGGAAGAAGACATTTTCGCTACTTCCATATCACCGAAGATATGTTTAGCCAGTGGGTAAGTCCATACACCACCCGTCAACAGGGAAGGCGTGGATTCTTTGTACGTAATGCTGATTTGTTTGTCGCTCAGCACTTTAATACCAGAGATTGTATCTGCAGTTCCTGCATGGAACTCGTCCATACCTACTACACTGGTGAAGTTAGAATCGTAACGAGGACCATCATAGTCTTTGTTACCAATAGTTTCATAAGCAAACTGCAAATCTTCAGCCGTTACAGGCTTACCATCATGCCAGTTTACGTTATCACGAATCGTCAATGTGAACGTTTTGCCATCTTCGGATGTTTCGTATGTTGCTGCACCATCATTGGTGTATACATAGTCTTTATCCCAAGTTAGCAAACCCTCATCAAACCACTCAAGAACTTTCACATCCGGGTTACCGGAATAGAAGTTAAAGTTTAATGTACCTTCAAAAGCTGTATCAGAAACGAGACCATATGTGATTGATCCGCCTTCGATTGCTGTGCCTTCATTTGTCTTAACATTGTTGAAATCTTCAATGGAGTAAACGCCCTCTTCATTCGCAGGCTTTTCTTCCGTTTTCTCTTCCCCTTGGTTAGCCGTAGGCGCTGGAGTTGCTTCTTTCTCTGAGCTACATGCTGCAAGCACCAGTACGAAGACCAACATCATTGTGAAAAATATACCCCGTGAAAAAAATCCTTTTTTCATGAACCTTTCCTCCCTTTTTTTTAACCTCTTCTTTGTCTTGCATCAGTCGCACGCTTCAGAGCTTGTCCGACATTATTTATACTCAACATCAATACTAAGATTAGTAGTGACGCAGGTAGCCATATCCACCATCTAAATTCCAAGGTTTGCGGATTACGAGCATAGCTTACGAGTGTTCCAAGACTAGGTGTGCTTTCAGGGAAACCAAACCCTAGGAAAGACAACCCGGATTCGAGGCCAATATTGGCAGCGAGGTTCAACGTCATCGTTACGATGATAATCGAACTTAGATTGGGAAGAACCTGTGAGAAGATAATCTTCAGATGGGATGATCCCATTGTTTTTGATGCTTTTACATATTCTAGTTCTCCCTCTTGCAACGCCTTGGATCGGATCAGTCTAGTAATTCCCATCCATAGGAAAGCAGTCATAATTAGCGAGAACGAAACAATATTATATTTGGGTACTGCTGTAACAAACGCAATAACGATCATCAAGAACGGAAGTATGCTGAAGAAATCGACAATACGCATAAATATATTATCGATAAAGCCTCCGAAGTAACCGGATACTACTCCGATCACAATCCCTATGAAACCTGTCATTAGCGTAACCAGGATTGCAATCGTTAGTGAGTTACGCGTACCGATGATTAGTTGTCCGAATACATCACGACCTCCGTAGTCAGTCCCGAGCCAATATTGCGCAGAAGGCGGCTCATATAAAGCGAACAGATCTACTTTTACGATTTCGTCTTGATCCAGAAACAGAGCTGTCCCGTAGACTATTATTAAAACCAGTCCCAAAAATATAAGCGAGACCAGAGCAATCTTATCTCGAACGATTTCTCTCCACAATATACTCAAGCCAGAGGGACTTTTATCAATCTTCTGTGAAGTTATAACGACATCATTGGCCTTGCTCATCTTATTCACCCCGAAATCTTCAAGTTCTTACTTAATCCGAATACGCGGATCTACCAATCCAAGAATAATGTCAGACAACAATGATCCTAGAATTGTAGCTATACCAAATAGTAGAACAAGCGCTGTTACAACACTAAAATCTCGAAGAGAGATTGAGGTAAGGAACAACTGCCCCATGCCCGGATAACTGAATATACTCTCAATGAAAATCGTTCCTCCGATAAGTCCCGTAATCTCATAACCGAAGAATGCGGCGATCGGCAGTAGAGAGTTTCTCAAAATATGTCTGTTGTACACTCGTGATTCCGAGGCACCCTTGGCTCTAGCAGTAAGAACAAATTCTTTATGCTTGATATCAATAATTTCACTACGCAAGTACTGAACAGTTGATACCGTAGTAATCAATGCCATAGATAATGCCGGTAATAACAAATGATAGAACTTACTAGCAATGTAATCGAATGTTCCTGGTGTAAGTCCAGGTGCTACGCTGCCCCCCGTCGGGAATAAGCCAAAGTGGAAACCAAAAATCCACAACATAACGAGTGCAAAAATAAACAATGGTGCTGCAAAACCTAGATAGGTATAACCCGTAATCAATCGGTCAGACCATGTGTCATTATAACGACCACTGATAATACCAAGTGGAATCGCAATTAAATACGTGAATACAAGTGTTGCAAATGCAAGCCAGAACGTATTCGCTATACGCTGACCAATGAGATCCATAACTGGCATTTTGAAGCGGAAGGATTGTCCAAAATCCCCTTTTACGGCATTGCTGATCCAGTCCCAATACTGCACATACCATGGATTATTAAGTCCAAGTCGTTCACGCTGTTCTTCCAGCGCTTTCGGATCAATGCTTGGATCGAGCAAACCGGTTAATGCATCCCCTGGCATCGCTTTGGCCATCAAGAAGACCAAAAGACTGAGCAAAAAGATTTGAGGGATCATAATCATGATTCTTCGTACTATTATTTTCCACATGGTCTTCAACCTTTCTGAGGTAGAGCTACTCGGTGAGTATTAGAAATGGATTGGAGCGAGTATGCAAGCCCTTCCTCATCAAAGAAGTTTCGATATGAATTCTCGTATTCTGACTTGACCATTTTACGAAAGGCAACCATTTCCTCCCGTTTGCTTGGATCCATATCCGGAATAGCTGCAATAAGACGTTTGGTATATATATGTTGCGGATTCTCAAAAATATCATCTGTTGTTCCCTGCTCCACATATCGACCTTTATACATGATTCCAATCTGATCACACATGTGCCTAATAATTCCGAGATCATGGCTAATGAACAGATAGGTCAGATTCAATTCCTTTTGAATATCCTGCATGAAATTTAGTACCTGGGCTTGTACCGATACGTCCAGCGCGGATACAGGCTCATCTGCAATAATTAGTTTCGGCTTCAAAGCGATTGCTCGTGCAATTCCGATCCGCTGACGTTGACCACCCGAGAATTCATGTGGATATTTGTAGATAGATTCAGGACTAAGCCCGACCTTCTCTAGTAATTCTCTTACTTGTTTTTTCTCTTCTGTGGCCGTCAGTCGCTCGTAGTTACGAAGTGGCTCGGCAATGATATCAATAACCCGCTTCTTCGGATTAAGCGAAGAATACGGATCTTGGAAAATCATTTGCACATCGCGCTGAAGCTGCCGATCTTTGCGACGCTCTGTGGCTAGATTTTTGCCATTAAACATGACCTTACCCGCTGTTACGTGATTCAGACCGATAATGGCTCTTCCTGTCGTCGTTTTACCAGAACCAGATTCCCCGACAAGTCCATAGGTTTGTCCTTGTTCGATGGAGAAGCTAACATCATCAACTGCTTTGATACTTCCAATCTCGCGCTTGAGCAAGCCACCACGAATCGGAAAATGTATTTTGAGTCCTTCTACTTCAAGTAATGCCATTATGTTGTTCCTCCTCAGCTTTGATCAGGGAAATGAAAGTGCTGGTAACAGGTGCATCTTACAAAGTGACCTGGTGCAATTTCATGCATCTGTGGGTTCTCTTCATGAGCCGAATCATCAATCCATGGAATTCGAGCCTTGAATCGGCACCCTTGGCGAGGAAGGTTTTTAAGTGAAGGAACGATGCCTTGAATGACATGTAGCTTCGACTTCTCATCTGTATCTGTAATCGTAGGAATAGAATTTAAAAGTGAACGTGTATATGGATGTTTGGCATTGCTCATCAAGGTATAGATATCTGCAATCTCAACAATCTCACCTGCATACATTACTGCAACCCGGTCAGCCATTTCAGCTACTACACCGAGGTCATGAGTGATTAGGATGATGCCTGCATTGATCTCATTCTTCAGATCACGAATAAGTTCTAGGATTTGTAGTTGAATAGTAACGTCCAGTGCGGTAGTTGGCTCATCGGCGATCAACAGTTCAGGTTTATTAGCAATCGCAATGGCAATAACAACTCTCTGTCTCATACCACCTGATAATTCGTGAGGGTACTGCTTATAAATATGCTCAGGTCGTGGAATTCCGACTTGGTCAAGCAGATCGATAACTTTCACTTTCTTATCTTTGGAAGAAAGCTTAGGTTGATGCAGCGTCAGGATCTCTTCGATCTGTTCGCCGATAATCATTAGAGGATTTAGTGCTGATAATGGGTCTTGGAATATCATACCCATCTCATTACCACGAAGTTTGTTTAATTTGTTAGGAGATATATTAGCTATATCCTGCCCTTTATACAAAATTTGACCTTCAATTTTTGCTTTGTTGTGCAAACCCATAAGTGAGAAGGCAAATGCACTCTTTCCTGATCCGGACTCTCCCACAATGGCTAACACTTCATTTTTCTTAACGGTAAGGTTAACGTGGTCAACTGCTGCGTAATAGTCATCTTCAATTCTGAAAGATGTAGTTAGATTTCTGACTTCCAATAGGTCTGTATTCAAATCAATCACCCTAACCCCAAAATTTCCGTAGAATGTTTCATCAATAGATGAGTGCATCCACTGTATATTTCCATGTTTTTGAAGACAACGAACAAATTTTTATACAAAATGCGAATTCAGCAAATGAATTAAATTTTTGTATTTCAATTTAGACCATTGGTCAATTAATGTTGAGCATTCCTACCGGGATTATATAGCAAAATAATTAATGTAATCATACGTGTAAATTTAGGTGACGTCAATGCTTATTTTGAGATTTTTGGAATAAATGTTTTTTATACTAAAGTTTTGGGTATTAGCTATGCTAAAAAGGTAAATATTAAGGAGTTTAGAGCATTAGAGGAGGGAGACGTTTGGAAGTTTTGCACCAGATAGAGTTTGGATAATTTAAAACATGACATTAACGTTACATATATTATATACATGCGTGTAATATATAGTCGGTATATTTTTTTGAATTAAGCTTATATGTTACCTTTATGATACGTGTGGTTAGTAATTGATGCTTCAAAGTAAACGCATACTTACAAACAAATATATACAAATATGATATGGACTACCCTTTTATCGAATCAACGGTTTATTTCTAGTTATTATAGTATAAATTTTTTTATTTACTGCTGTAAAGGACTAATTGTCATCTTTTATCATTTTTTTTACAAAACAATGAAAAAAGCCCTGCATAATGCAAGGCTTTACTAATAAACATACGACTTACTGTATATTAATAATATTAATTATGGCTTATCCGGTGGTCGTTTACCCCGCTTTAACTCATTAATGCTTAGACCAAAATCCATTTGTAAATGAGGATAGTCGGGAAAGTTAGCCCAATCCCCTCCCCAAGTGAATCCGAGGTCTTTTGCAATTGTAACAACCTCCATCCAATCAGGCTCACCATTACCGTTATCGTCACGCTCCATATCCCATACAATCTCCCCCTGAGGTGTGCGAAGGGCAAAATCAATAGCTAATCCATAGTTGTGATAAGATTCTCCGCCTCTGGCATTGGTGACAATGTTCCCTCTACTTGAACGTCCTTGATCGAACAGTGCATCCTGTTCCTCGATACTTCGATAGCCATGAGTTATGACAACATCTATGCCGCGCCTGGCTGCTTTTCGAACCAACAGCTCCTCACTCTCAGCTACAAGGGGATGTAGGCCTGTAATGGGAATGACATCTTGCGGACTCCCCGGCCATATTTCATATACATCATCTTTCTGCTGAAGCCATATATATACAAAGACAAGGAGCAGAGTAGCGATAAGCCAGAATCGAAGACTTCCTTTCCGCTTTTGCTGTTTTTTACGTTTTGATTTGTTCATTATAATCTCCTGATGTGTTGAACTTTAATATAGCCACCTTAACTCAGCCTATACCTTATATCATAACATCGGAATTTCCTAATGCACAATTTAGTGGAAATCCATACGCAAACACAAAGATCTTTTGGAGGTTCGTTTATCTAATCCGTAAAGCTTGCTTGTTTCGTTGCATCTAGTAAGTAAATAATGAATATGCAAAAAAGCAGCCGGCTATAAGCCGACTGCTTGTTATCCATGCTGAGTAAGACTACTCAGTAGTGTATGGCAATAATGCGATTTGACGGGAGCGTTTAATTGCAATCGTCAAAGCACGTTGATATTTAGCGCTAGTACCTGTTACACGGCGTGGCAAAATTTTTCCACGTTCGCTGATAAATTTACGAAGCAAGTCCGTATCTTTATAATCGATGTGAGTAATTTTGTTTGCTGTGAAGAAGCACACTTTACGACGTTTGTTACGACCGCCACGACGTGCTGGTCTTTTATCGTTGTCTCCGCCTTCTCTTTGCTTGAAGCCCATGCTTTTCAGTCCTTTCCTATCGTGTAACTAATATCTCCGTAGAGACTCGGTTCACGTTAAAATGGCAAATCATCATCCGATATATCAATCGGTTTTCCGTCATCGGAAAAAGGATCCTGATTGTTGCTACGCGAATTATTGTTATTGTTCGCGCGCCCGCCGCCTCCGTAAGAAGGCTCTTCACGCATTGGTTGCCCACCGCCGCCACCGCTATTATCACGGTTAGCTGACTCCAAGAAACGGACATTATCGGCAATGACTTCGGTCACGTATACACGTTTTCCTTCGTTATTCTCGTAGTTCCGTACTTGAATGCGTCCTTCGACTGCAGCTAGGCGTCCTTTGCGCAAATAGTTTGCACAAGTCTCAGCAAGCTGTCTCCAGGTTACGACCGGAATGAAATCCGCTTCCCGCTCTCCCCCTTGGCTTGTAAACGGTCTGTCCACCGCCAAAGTAAATTGCGTAACTGCCACTCCTGCTGGAGTGTAACGCAACTCAGGATCCCGGGTTAACCGGCCGATCAGAATGACACGGTTCAACAATGTAATCCCCTCCTTCAGAGCGTATTGGTGCGTTGATCACGAGTTTTGTCTTAAGCAGACTTAACGTCGTTTGTAATGAGATAACGAATTACTTCGTCAGAAATCTTCATGAGACGCTCAAGTTCAGTAACAACTGCTGGTTCAGCAGTGAAGTGTACCAAAACATAAACACCATCACGGAATTTCTTGATCTCATACGCAAGACGGCGTTTACCCATAACGTCGTGAGCTGTAACTTCACCACCGCCGTTGGAGATGATGCCTTGGAATTTATCGACTGTAGCTTGAACAACTTCTTGCTCAACGTCAGGACGAATAATGTACATCACTTCATATTTGCGCATAATTTTCACCTCCTTATGGACTCTGGCCCTCAATCCAGGTTGAGAGCAAGGAACGAGCACAAACTCGAACTATATTAATATAACAAATACAGAACCATAATGCAAGCAAACGTTCCCTTTATATATGGCACATGATCACCCCTACTATGGAGCACACTACAGAAGCTACAACGAAATACATTAGGCCAAGGAGGTTTTCATATCATGGGCGAAAGAACTGAATTTGAACCAGGAGACAAAGCTCCAAATGATGGCGAGTACACCGAGGTCGGTGAGAAGAGCTTTCACACGGAAATCAATAATCCAAAGCGAGTAACGCTTCAAAAGGGTGAGTCCTTCCCAGAAACAAGCAATCATAATCGTAAGTGGAAGAAGCTGACGAAGGCTCGTGTCCACTAAGTAAACTTTTTTCAGCTCCACGTATATAAAACGAAATAAAGCACATAATACAATCAGGCGGTGCACGAGAGAGGTGTGGTTCCGTTGGACAACGAAGCCGAACATTCTTTGTTGGAAATGCATCACGTAATATAAGAAGCAAGTGGTTGTGTGTAAGACCCTGCGTCCTAAGCACGAGTATTGCTTCAGCAGTACGCCAAGGTTTCTGATCTTTACGACAGATTGTTTCCTACTAACCGAATGCACCGCCGGATAGAGAGCCCTTAGGGGCTCTTTATTTTTGTGTTTCACAGCCACTGATGATGCTTCTCTTCATGCTTTTACTTTTATCGTCTTATCCAAAAGAATGAGCAACAAAAAAGCCTTCCATCTTAGGAAGGCTTCCTTCTTATATAACTCAATGCTTCATTGAGTAATCGAATGTTTGTTTTATCATGTACAAGTGAAGTGGCGGAAAGGGTGGGATTCGAACCCACGCACGCTGTGACACGCCTAGCTGATTTCGAGTCAGCCCCCTTGGGCCTCTTGGGTACCTTTCCGCAGCAATATTGATTATAGCATGATCATTTACAGAACGCAATACTAGCCCTGCCCGCATGTAAACGCTATTTTAGGTGTGATTTATTCAATTTCATATCCTACATTTTGCTTACGATTTACTCATAATTTACTTACAATCTGCTTATGATTCAGCTAGATCTTCTGCTGACCGCAGCACCTTTTTCATGTTTTTCTCAAACTTCGCTCTTGGAATTAGCACGCTGTGTTTACACCCTACACATTTGATACGAATGTCCATTCCCATACGAATGATCTCCATCTCATTGCTTCCGCATGGATGCTGTTTCTTCATCTGCACGATGTCCCCGAGCTGAAAAATTTTACGCTCCACCTGTGCCATCCCCCTCATTCTGTTCTTGACCTGCTGCCTGCTCTAACGCTGCTTGATTGCTCATCTCTTGATACTCCAGTGATTTCTTCACATCACTTTGAATCTGACGTTCAACAGAAGATCTGGAGTTCGGCATACACTCAGCAACGACCCGAATGACGTACTCAGAGGTAGACATGGACTGGATTCCAAGTACATCTGGAACCTTCACAATGTTGAGATCACGATTTTCAATACCAACTACCGCTCTTTTTACCAAATGAACCGATTCATCCAAACTAAGATCGGCCTTCATTGGAATGTCTACAACAGCAAGTGAATTGGACATCGAGAAATTCGTTACACTGGCAATGGTACCGTTAGGAATGATATGAACCTCTCCTTGCCAACTCACCAACTTGGTCGTTCTGAGTCCAATAACCTCAACTGTTCCCTTGTAGGTACCCGTCTGAATAACATCTCCTACAGCGAATTGATCCTCTAATATAATGAAGAAACCTGTAATAACATCTTTCACTAATCCCTGTGCACCAAACCCGATTGCAAGCCCAAGTACACCAGCACTAGCAAGTAACGGCCCCACTTTTACATTAATCTCTGATAATACAAGCAGCACCATGATGAAGTTACATGTTATTGAAGTCGCATTCTTCAGTAATTCACCTACCGTAACAAAACGACGAGGGTTAACGCGAAGGCGACCCTCCTGCTTCTGCTTCATACTACGATCGATAATGCGCGAAACAATTTTGATCACAATTCGAGTAGCTATGAATATAAGCAATATCCTGAGGGAACTGAATAAAATATTAAACCACATATCGGCATCAGCAATTTTGTTCCATAATTGATCTGTCCAGCTTAGAGCATTTTCTATAGCAGTAGGCTCATTAGGATTACCAGGAGCAGTCATATATTTAAAAGACCACATTCATCCATCCCCCTCTACATCGGTATGTTATCATAGCTGTCTTCGTTTTTGAAATAGAGGCCCCGAATCTCCACGAACTCATTCCGAATGATCTGTTGCACCCTCAGCACATCTTCCTTAGGAAACTGAATACAGAGTGCACAGCCTGCCGTAATCTCTTTCGGTGTTGGGAACAAGTCAATCTCAATCTCAGCGAACTCTAACAACATCTCCGCTCGTAGTGCCTGCTGAGTAGAATCAAACGCAATCAACATCCAATCATCTAACCATTCGTCCATGCCCGGCTCCCTTCAATCTTACTTAGCTCCAAATTACCCTCATTGGGTCACAGCATAACCTTCTCATGAAAAAGCTTGTCCTGACCAAGTATAAAACGCTCTATCCTTCCATATACTGTTACTACCATTCAAGGGGAAAGGATAGATCCTATGAAACCCATCTCGCATTCTTTTTCATCCCAAGATATGACCAGCTTGAAAATTCCTCATACCGATCCTGGCGTACACTCTGCTATTATTCATCGTTTAATGTTCCATCTCTACAAAGCTCATTCGTTGCAAAATGTTGTGATTATATGCATCGGTACTGATCGATCTACTGGAGACTGCTTAGGCCCATTAGTAGGTTCAGCTCTCGCTAAATGGGACAGCCCTCTCTTTCACCTTTATGGCACACTAGATGAACCTGTACATGCTATGAATCTACAAGAAACACTGCACAAAATCCAAGCCACACACCATAATCCATATGTTATTGGAATTGATGCTTGTCTTGGACAATCCTCTAGTGTTGGCTGCATTCAGGTGGTAAATGGCCCATTGAAGCCTGGAGCTGGCGTAAATAAAGAATTACCGCCGGTCGGCGATATCCATCTGACAGGTATCGTTAACGTCGGCGGCTTTATGGAATACTTTGTTCTGCAGAATACAAGACTCAGCTTAGTTATGCGCATGTCTGAGATTATATCCAGCAGTCTTTACTCGGCCATCCGAGAATGGCATACTCGCTCTACTCTGCTTGCTGTGCCAGAGTAATCGCTTCTTTCTCTTCAGGGGAAAGTGTATACGTGGACTCTCCCCCTTTAAGAGGTTTAGCATAGACATAAGAACCATCACGATTATAAAGACCTGTGAGGATCATACCGTCTTGATTATCGTTAATCATTGCCATGGAGAAGCTCAGATCACTACCTCTTTCACCATAAGCATTGTAGCGCTTAACCCCTACTTTACCCTGCATATGGGTCAATTTCTGCATGACTGCTTGTAGCTGATTCGTTTGCAGCTTGTGTTCATCTTCAATGCTATCCATCTGAATCTTCAGATTAATTAACAATGTCTCCAGATCTTCTACTCCTGTGCCAGACATCATCGCTTCATATTTCCGTTTAAACTTACGTAACTTTGCACCCTGTGCAATGCTAGTCACCAGCAAGATTACCAATAGTAATGCCATTCCGCCAATAATCCATAGCAATTGTTCCAGAATCAGCTCATTTAGTTCAGCCATGTAGTGTAACTACCCCTCTGTTTGTTTGTTCAGATTAAGGTCTGTATCCTGTAGCATCATGCCTATATTACGAAATCACCTGATCGATCAGCCCTGGAATACAAAAACCCCTCTTAGGATTTCCTAAGCCCCTTCGTATAACCAAGTGATGCGTACCCGGGTATATCCACTCTCTTTATGTCATGGATTGAGATCATAACATGCCTAACGATGATGTATCCATGCGACTTATGTGAATCTTGTTATTTCGTGCACAGCTTCAATTAAAGTGTTCACATCACTTTGGACGGTGTTGTACCCCACACTTGCTCTAACCGCTCCACTCCGTGTAGTGCCTGCGGACTCATGTGCAAGAGGTGTACAGTGAAACCCAGAACGAACTGCAATGTTGTACTGTCGATCCAGTTTAAAAGCAAGTTGAGCTGAATCATGTCCTTCTACCGTAAAGGATAACAATCCAGTACGAGGGTGTCCAACCTCTGGGCCTAACATTCGAATTCCCGGTACAGAGGCTAACCCTTCCATCATAAACTGTGTCAATTCCCATTCATGTTGGTAGATCCGTTCAGGTGTTAATTCCATCACATGCTTCACACCAGCAGCAAGACCGGCCATACCTACCGTATTAGGTGTACCAGCTTCATACCGATCAGGCCGGACATTAGGTTGCTCTATGGCTTCCGATTGACTTCCTGTCCCGCCATGAAGTAGAGGTTGCACGTCTAACTCTGGGGCAATGTAGAGTCCACCTGTCCCTTGTGGACCTAACAAACCTTTGTGACCAGGAAAGGCAAGCATATCAATGCCAATTCGCTTCACATCAACAGGCATCACACCAGCGCTTTGAGCAGCATCTACAAGTAAAGGAATCTGGCGTTTCCGACACATCTGAGAGATTTCACCTACGGGTAAAATACTACCCAACAGATTAGAGCTATGAGTACAGACAACCATCCGGGTATTCGGTCGGAACATCTTCTCAAGCTGCAATAGATCAACGGCACCCATAGCATCAACCTTTACATAATCTACGGTTACATTTCGTGATCTACGCATGTACTCCAACGGACGTCGCACAGAATTGTGTTCAGCCATAGTTGCAATAACATGGTCACCTTCGCGTAACCATCCCTGAATGGCAAGGTTCAAAGCCTCTGTCGTATTCGAACCGAGTGAAATATCATTTGCATTGCTCACACCAAACAGCGTGGATAATGCCTTTCTAGTGCTAAATAATATGCGACTCGCTTGAACAGCCATCCGATGGCTACCTCTACCAGGATTAGCTCCCGCTACATCCAAAGCCTGCATCATCGCTTCACCAACAGCAGGCGGTTTAGGCCATGATGTTGCAGCATGATCTAGATAGATGACTCTCTCCACCTCATAACCACCCTCTGCTCATTCATTAAACGTAATGCTTGCATTTCACCCTAATAAAATAAATATGACATATCGTTGCTCCATCGTACAGAGGCGATATGTCATCCCATGAGAAAGCCCCGCATGTTGTTATCGAGCGTGAAACATCATCTATTGCAGCAATTCGAGTAGCCGCTCTAGATCTTGTTTACTGTAGTAGTTGAGCTCAATTTTACCTTTTTCCTTGTTGCTATGCTTGATTTTCACAGTTGTTTTGAACCGCTCCCGAAGGGACTCCTCCACTGTATCAATGAATGGATCCTTCTTCTTCAGTTTAGATTTCGCTTTGCCCTCGATTGCTTTAGCGCGATCCAACTGTTGAACTGCTTCTTCCAACTCACGTACACTCCATTGTTGCTCAATGGTTTGTTTAGCAAGTTGTTTCATCATATCAAGATCCTTCACACCTACAATGGCACGAGCATGACCCATGGATAGTGTTCCACGTGAAACATGATCCTTCAATTCATCCGGCAAAGATAACAATCTCAAGAAATTAGCAATATGGGATCGAGATTTGCCCACCTTTACAGAAAGCTCTTCCTGAGTCAAAGCGAACTGATCCATCAACCCTTGATAGGCAACTGCAACTTCCATAGCATTTAGGTTCTCACGCTGAAGATTCTCGATCAGTGCGATTTCCATAACCTGCTGATCACTGAAATTACGAACTACTGCTGGTACAGTGGCATTTCCGCAATATTGAGAAGCTCTGAAACGCCGTTCACCAGCAATAATCTCATACCCTCTCAACACGGTACGTACAATGATCGGTTGTATTACCCCATGCTGGCGAATGGACTCTGCCAACTCATGAATTGCATCCTCATCAAATACTTTACGAGGTTGATAAGGGTTTGCCCGCAATTGACTAATCGGGATCTCAACGACTTTGTCATCATCATTAATTGAAAGCGATGGAATGAGGGCATCCAGACCTTTTCCGAGCCGCTTACTCATATGATATCACTTCCTTTGCGAGCTCTAGATACACTTCTGCTCCCCTGGAACGGGGATCGTACGTAATAATCGACTGTCCATGAGATGGTGCTTCACTGAGTCGAACATTACGCGGGATAATCGTTGAATACACTTTCTGCTGAAAATACTTCTTAACTTCTTCAATGACTTGAATGCCCAGATTCGTACGCGCATCAAACATCGTAAGCAACACACCTTCAATCTGCAAGGAGGTGTTCAGATGTTTCTGAACCAAACGAACGGTGTTAAGCAGTTGGCTCAAACCTTCAAGTGCATAATACTCACACTGAATCGGAATGATCACCGAATCGGAAGCGGTCAACGAGTTAATCGTCAACATGCCAAGGGATGGTGGGCAATCGATCAGTATGTAATCATAATTGTTTTTCACCATGGCGAGTGATTTTTTCAGGCGAACTTCGCGTGATATCGTAGATACCAATTCAATCTCAGCTCCAGCGAGCTGAATGGTTGCAGGAATAATATGAAGTCCTTCGATTTGAGTTTCTACAATAGCCTGCTGAGGATGAACTTCATTAATGATGACATCATATATGCAATTAGCCACATCTGCTTTATTGATTCCGACTCCGCTGGTTGTGTTCCCCTGAGGGTCTATATCGACAAGTAGTACTCTTTTCCCGAGTGAAGCCAATCCTGCACCCAAGTTAACAGATGTTGTCGTTTTCCCTACACCGCCCTTTTGATTTGCTACGGCCATAATCTTAGACAATACCTTCACCTCAAATAAAATAGGAGTCTTTTCCTGTAGGTTATAAGCTACATTTAACACTAAGCAGGTGGCTATCGTCCACACAACAACAACTACCATTTCCTCTATCAATGTCATTCTCCGTGCTATAGACAGAAAAAGCGGCTCATTGCCGCCTGAAGCTTCAATTATTTGCGTTTCGGAATATGGATAACGATTTCATAATGATCCTCATGGTCTTCTTCTTTCGTTTTGATATCCAGACCAGATCCGGAAACCATATCAATCGATTGGCGAATTGTATTCAGTGCAAGTCTAACGTCCTTGGTGAATGAAATGCGTTTCGATTTTTTAATTTTAGAAGCTTCCTTATAGAAGGCAACACGTGCTTCTGTTTGCTTCACATTGAGTTCTTTTTCAATAATTTCAGCAAGCAGCTTCATCTGCAATTCTTCTGTATCTAGTGAAAGTAACGCTCTTGCATGTCGTTCGGAGATTTTCCGTTCCATTAGAGCTGCTTTAATACCTTCTGGAAGCTGTAACAAACGAATCTTATTGGCAATCGTCGACTGACTCTTACCCAAACGCTGTGCTAAACTCTCTTGTGTCAACTGATGCAAATCAATTAGTTTCTGATAGGCCACCGCTTCTTCGATCGATGTTAGTCCTTCACGCTGCAAGTTCTCAATCAATGCAATGGATGCAGCCTGTGAGTCGTTGAATTCACGTACAATGGCTGGAATATGGTCCAGACCAAGCTTTCGAACTGCACGCCAGCGACGTTCACCGGCAATAATCTCATATGATCCATTTCGTACGCGGACGACAATAGGTTGGATAACCCCATGTGTCTTGATCGTCTGCAACAACTCGTCAATTTTTTCATCATCAAAGATCGTACGGGGTTGATACGGGCTGCTCACAATTTCATTGACCGGAATTTGTTTTATCTCGTCTCCGTTATTGCGATCCGCCAAACCAAACAACTTCGAAAATTGTTCTTTCATTCCGTATATTACCACCTAGTTTCGTAATAGCTCCTGCTGTAATGCAGGTGCTTCTTATTCAATATGCGACTCCATATATACCGTCGTTTTTCGAATAAGTTTTGCCTGTACTAACACTTCCTAATTCAATGACTTACTGTATGAAATGTCTATTCATCTATATCAATCTATGATCTCTGAACCACAGGATCGGATACTTCTATTCTATCATCTTTTCTATCATAATCCTATGTTTACCTATTCTTTAAACGCTCTTAATTTTCCTGCTTTTTATTCATTGAAATTGAACGAAACGGAAGAGGTAATTACTTTTCTGAGGGCATTTCTTTTGATATTATGGTAAGTCGTTTCACTTATGTATTATAGAAAAGAAGAATGTTTCACGTGAAACAACATCACCATACTATAGTTTCTTGTTCACACGACTACGATCTATATCCATTAAATATCACTCTTCAATTGACAAAAGAATCACATCTTCGATTTTATATTCCAATCCAGTCCGCCACTCCACGAATGAGCTTAAACCTAAAAAACAACTCACTCTCAGATGAATAATGTAATCTCCTCACACTGTAATCATCAAACAGTATTCGTTTTCGCTATAATCTATTTCTGAACTGTATTCACATTCAAAAAAAAAATAGTGCACCCTGCTAATGCGCTGCATTAACAAAGATGCACTACTGTACTTAATCTGCTTGGGCTACCTGTAATTACACCAAAGGTGTTTTCAGTGGTGTACCTGGTTTACGCGGATACTTATGAGGCGTTTTATCAAACTTCTGAACAAGAATAATATGACGTTCAGATTCCTCTACCGGCAGCTGGAATGGATGAACTGCTTTTACTCGTCCCTTCAACTGGTTGAAGCTGAATTCCGCTTCCTTCATCTCGTCGCGCGGGTCGCCACCCTTCATAGCAGCGAACAATCCACCTTTGCGTACAAATGGCAGGCAGAATTCATTCAATACAACTAGCTTGGCAACGGCTCGTGCCGTAACGAGATCATAACTATCCCGATACCCTTCTTTGCGTCCAAGCTCTTCAGCTCGTCCATGGATTAGTTCAACGTCTGTCAGACCAAGGCGATCCACCACATGCTGCAAGAAACCGATACGTTTATTTAAAGAATCAACGATAGTTAATTTCAAGTGTGGAAAACAAATCTTAAGAGGCAATCCCGGGAAACCTGCTCCTGATCCGATATCGGCCAGCTTCCCAACCTTCGAAATATCCGTGTAAAAAGCAAGCGATACCGAATCATAGAAATGTTTCGTATATACCTGTTCCCGTTCTGTGATACCTGTCAAATTCATCTTTTCATTCCAGGCTACAAGATCCTGAAAGTATAATTCAAACTGTTCCAGCTGAAGTTCATTTAGCTCTAATCCATGTTCCTTCAAGCGCAACTGTAGCTGCTGTTGGATAGCGTCCATTATTGTCCCCTTGCTGCGGTTACACGGTTATAATGTTCCAAGTAGACCAGCAATATGGAGATGTCCGCTGGTGTAACGCCAGCAATACGGGAAGCTTGCCCAATCGAGATTGGACGAATGGTAGAGAGCTTCTGCTTCGCTTCCATCGCAAGTCCGTGAACTTCATTATATTCAATTGTATCCGGAATTTTCTTCTTCTCCATCTTTTGCAAACGTTCCACGTGGATCAATTGTTTCTCAATATAACCCGCATATTTGATTTGAATTTCGACTTGTTCCTTCATATCAGCAGTTAGCTCAACTTCAGGTGGTGAGATCTGCTCAATCCAGTCATACCCCAGTTCAGGACGACGCATCAAGGTCAGCAATGTGCTTCCATCCTGAATTGGTGTTGAACCCGCTTCTTCAAGTTTCGCATTGACTTCCACAGGGCGTACTTTTGCTACTTTCAAACGCTCGACTTCAGCATCTACTTTAGCTTTTTTGTCGAGGAATTTTGCGTAACGTTCTTCTGTAATCAATCCAATATCATGACCGATTTCAGTCAAACGAAGATCTGCGTTATCATGACGAAGTAACAAGCGGTATTCCGCACGTGATGTCAGCAAACGATATGGCTCATTGGTTCCTTTTGTTACGAGATCGTCAATCAGAACTCCAATGTACCCTTGGGAACGATCAAGTACAACCGGCTCTTTACCCTGCACTTTACGCGCCGCATTAATACCTGCCATTACACCTTGTCCTGCTGCTTCTTCGTAGCCAGATGTACCGTTAATCTGTCCTGCAGTGAACAGACCTGGTAAACGTTTTGTTTCGAGCGAAGGCCAGAGCTGTGTAGGTACCATTGCATCGTATTCAATCGCATAGCCGTTACGCATCATTTCTACTTTTTCCATACCTGGGATGGAACGTAGAACAGCCAGCTGAACGTCCTCTGGCAGACTTGTGGATAGACCTTGTACATAGTATTCCGATGTGTTTTTACCTTCTGGTTCAAGGAAAATCTGATGTTTCGGTTTATCGCTAAAACGAACAATCTTATCCTCAATCGATGGGCAATAACGCGGACCCGTACCTTCAATGATACCCGAGAACATTGGCGCACGGTGGAGATTATCGTTAATAATCTGATGCGTTTCAACAGATGTATAGGTCAGCCAACAAGGCAATTGCTCATTGTCAGAAGATTCTGTTTCGTACGAAAAGAATTTCGGCTCGTCATCGCCTGGTTGGATTTCAGTTTTGCTAAAATCAATTGTATCTTTGTGCACACGAGGTGGTGTACCCGTTTTGAAACGAACCAGATCGAAGCCCAGCTCACGCAAGTGCTCAGACAATTTGAGTGAAGGCTGTTGATTGTTTGGTCCACTTTCATACATTAACTCACCCATAATCACTTTACCGCGCAGATAGGTTCCTGTAGTCAGGACGACCGCCTTAGCACGATACTCAGTGCCAGTCTGTGTTACTACGCCTACACACTTATCATCCTCAACGATAAGACGATCTACCATACCTTGGCGCATGGTCAGATTACGTTCATTCTCCATCGTTTCTTTCATTTTGTGCTGGTAAGAGAACTTATCCGCTTGAGCACGCAGTGCGTGCACTGCCGGCCCTTTACCTGTGTTTAGCATCCGCATCTGAATAAATGTTTTGTCGATGTTCCGCCCCATCTCGCCACCGAGCGCATCAATCTCACGCACAACATGCCCTTTTGCTGGTCCACCAATCGATGGGTTACAAGGCATGAAGGCCACCATATCCAGATTGATCGTGATCATCAGTGTTTTGGAACCCATACGTGCTGCCGCTAGTGCAGATTCTACACCTGCATGTCCTGCGCCAACGACGATAACATCATAACTACCGCCATCAAAAGCCATTCTTGTTTACCCCCTTATACCGTCGCACACTTATACTGATGTACGATCGGTTCTAACAACTAAGCGTCTGACGCCTAATCGTAAATTGAATTTTGAAAAATCCGTAACATCTATATCAAAACAATGAGTCATTGTTCATGTAAATCTAAAATACATCACCTATAATAGGGATTGAACTCACCTATCATACACCTTTTTGATACACGTGTAAGCCTGCAAATTTTACTTTCCTAGACAGAACTGGGAGAAAATCTGATCAATCAATGCATCATGTGCTGTATCTCCTACAATTTCACCTAGATGCTCCCAAGCGAGTCGCACATCAATCTGAATCATATCAATAGGAATGAACTGTTCTGCTGCCTCATAAGCGTCTACAAGAGACTGTTTGGCCTTTTTGAGCAACGCAATATGACGCACATTACTAACATATGTGAGATCCGCCGACTCCAGTTTGCCGCTGAAGAACAATGTTGAGATTGCTTCTTCCAAGCGATCTACACCGAGATCATCTTTTACCGACATTGGAACAATGCGATCTTCTGGAATATACCGAAGCAACACATCACGATCTGCCTGCGGAGTTAAGTCCATTTTATTCATAATGATAATGGATTGTCTACCGCGGATTTGTTCCAACAATTCAATCTCATCCACATGCAGAGGCTCAGCCGCATTAATGACCATCAATAGAAGATCAGCATCATTAACTGCAGAGCGGGAACGTTCGACACCAATTTTCTCAACGACGTCCATCGTCTCACGGATGCCGGCTGTGTCGAGTAGCTTGAGTGGGATATTATTAATCGTAACAAACTCTTCAATCACATCTCGCGTTGTACCCGGAATATCTGTGACGATTGCTCGATTATCTTGAGCAAGTGCATTGAGCAATGAGGATTTCCCTACATTAGGTCGTCCAACAATGGCCGTTGTAATCCCTTCACGTAGTATTTTGCCCTGTTCAGCAGTGACTAGCAATTTATCAATTTCAGTCATGACTAGACTGGATTTTTCCTTAATAAAATCAGCCGTGAGTGATTCCACATCATGCTCCGGATAATCAATATTCACTTCGATATGCGCCAGTGTTTCAACCAGTGTATGTCGTAGATCGCGAAGCTTACTGGATAGCTTACCCTCCACCTGCTTCAGAGCAACAGAGAAGGCACGGTCTGATTTGGAACGGATGAGATCCATAACCCCTTCTGCCTGTGACAGATCGATTCGCCCATTAAGAAACGCACGCTTCGTGAATTCACCCGGCTCGGCCAGACGAATATCAAGCTGAAGCAGCAGATCCATTACACGTTTAACAGATACAACCCCACCATGAGCACTGATCTCTACTACATCTTCTGTTGTAAATGATCTTGGTGCTCGCATTACAGTAACCAGTACCTCTTCAACCTTTTCTCCCGTACCTGGTTCAATAATATGGCCATAGTGAACTGTGTGCGATTCTGCTTGTGTTAATGGTGTTTTACTACGAAAAATTTTCTCTGTCTCTGATACTGCATCCGGGCCGCTGATCCGGATCACGGCAATTCCCGCTTCTCCGACAGCCGTTGATATTGCTGTGATCGTATCACTGATCATGGTTATCTCTCCTTGCTCTATTTTCAAATTGCCGCCCAGGATTGGACGCCATATCATTTCTAATAAAACTTACGCTTACCTCATAGGTGGTTAAATATAAAAGGCTTTTGTACGAAAAAAGCAATGACTTCTGCACGGGGCAGGCAGCCATTGCGTCTTCAATTTCGTGTTATTTCGTCATAATGACCACACGCCGATTGGGCTCCTCGCCCTTACTATATGTCTTAATCTGCGGGTTATTTTGCAGTTTCGCATGAATTACTTTGCGCTCGAGTGGTGGCATTGGCTCTAGAACAACTTCCTTACCAGAACGAATGGCTTGTCCAGCTAATCGCTCAGCCAGATCCTCCAGCGTCTTCCGTCTACGTTGACGGAAGTTCTCTGCATCAAGCACAATGCGAACGAAACTCTCTGAATAACGATTGGCTACAATGTTTGTTAAATATTGAAGAGCATCTAGCGTTTGCCCACGTCTGCCAATAATCATGCCGAGATCTTCTCCAGCAATATTGAAGACATGTCCATCACGCTGTTTCTTGATATGCACCTCAACATCCAGTCCCATACCTGCTGCCACTTCTTTTAAGAAAGCAGCCGCTTCCTCATAGGGATTTTTAGCTGCGACACCCTCAGGTGCTTCATGCATCTGAGAGAGAGACGCGGCTGGCTTGATCGGATCTGGTATAACTTCGGGTACAGGGAGAAGCTTAACTTCTACTTTCGCCGCCTTTACTCCAATCAAACCCAGGAATCCTTTTGACGGCTGCTCTAACACTTGTATCTCGACCTTGTCCTGGCTCACGCCAAGCTCAGCCAATCCTTGGTTTACAGCATCTTCAATGGTTTTTCCTGACGCAATGACTTTGGTCATTTCGATTTTTTGGCCCCTTTCGACCCTTTTCCAGAGACGGTCGCTTTGCCACCGTTTTTGCGTTTAGCTCCTTTTTTGGAAGAGCTGTTCTGCTTCACGTTGACCTCAGCCACGACTTTATCATTATTCCGGTAAAGGAAATAGTTTTGTACGATCGTGTAGATATTACTGTAGAACCAGTAGAGCGGCAAGGCGGACGGGAACTGATACGACATAACGAAGATCAGAATCGGGTACACCCATAGCATGAACTGCATTGGACCGATCTGCTGTGCTGGGTTCATACGCATCATCATCCAAGTTTGAATGAATGTAGTGATGGCAGCGAGCACTGGCAAAATAAACAGGTGATCCGGTTCTCCGAGTTGAAGCCACAAGAAATCGTGAGTTCTTAGACTGGAGTTTCCGTAAATGGAGTTATAAAGTGCGATGTAAATCGGCATCTGAATGATAAGAGGCAGACACCCGGCCATCGGATTAACTTTGTTCTCCTGGAACAACTTCATCGTTTCTTGCTGAACTTTCTCAGGTGTATCTTTATACTTGGCTTGAATCTCCTTAAGTTGCGGCTGAATAGCCTGCATTGCTTTGGAGCTGCGAACTTGCTTCATCGTCAATGGTAAAATCAATGTCCGCACAATAAGCACCATAACCAGGACAGCTAGTCCATATTCGCCTTTGAACCATGTTGCGAACGTATCGAGTGCATAAGAGAACCAGTAAACTACATTACTTTGCCAGAATGAATCACTGTTCTTCAGATCTTCTGTAGTAACCCCGGCTCCTTGCGGAGTACATCCAGCTAATACAGCGACCATTGCAATGACTGCAATGAGGAGAATCCACTTCCCCTTTGATGTCTTCAATCGCGACACTTCATAACCCCTCTCTTAACCATTCCATTCCACCGTAAATCATACCATAATTAGGAGGACAAATAAACCAAGGCTTACCTTTTATTAGGCTTCAAAAGAGCCGCCTTCCGCATCACATGCATCAAGCTTTTCTCCATCTCCTGATAGGTCATGTCGAGCGCACCTTTTCTGACAATAAAGATCAGATCCATTTGCGTAACAATCTCTTTTTCATGATGCCGTATAATTTCCTTAATCATGCGTCTCAT
This sequence comes from Paenibacillus tundrae, assembly GCF_030812775.1. Classification (GTDB taxonomy): domain Bacteria; phylum Bacillota; class Bacilli; order Paenibacillales; family Paenibacillaceae; genus Paenibacillus; species Paenibacillus tundrae_A. The sequence goes on along the minus strand of NZ_JAUSTI010000013.1, from coordinate 18,411 downwards.
CCGGTTGCGTACGACAGCGTTTCCGATTTTCTTGCTGCATGATACACCTACTCGGAATTGCTCAGTATCTTTACGGCGGCAGCCATACACCACAAACTGATGATTGGCAAACGATTTCCCATACCGGTATACGCGGCTAAAGTCCGCCCGGTTTCGTAAACGCAGTCTTTTGTACACGGCGCTTCTCCTTGCTGTTCTCCACCATCATGTATTGACGGAGGCCTCATTACTGATTTAGTATAGGCTTTCTTGAATGACAGTAAACTGTCTTAATCACAACTTCATCACGAATCAATGACGACTGAGTACTCGAATTGGACACCCATTCTATTGAGATGAGTATGAATCACTTGCACTAAGGGCAAGCCTTGGCCCTGGACTACTATGAATCGGTCATTTCAGCCAAAACATAATTGTTCTATATATATTAAGGTACGTTTTCGAAAAAAATACGCATTCGAAAACCTTCAACATACAATTTAGGTTGTGCATTCTGTCTTTTCGAAGTCAATTCAGACCAGATCTGTGAAACATCAAGTCCGAATCGATCTGATATTAAGAAAAAAAAGACCACCTCGGTGGTCTTCACATGCATTAAGCACTCAGGACTTTACGGCCTTTCAGGCGACGTGCAGCCAAAACTTTACGGCCGTTGCTTGTGCTCATTCTTTTCCGGAAACCATGAACTTTTTTACGTTTGCTAACGTTCGGTTTGAATGTAGGTCTCAATGTATTGCACCTCCTTACAAGGAAATACTTATGTGATGAATCATTTTCATCTTCACAGAAAACACCTTTATATATTTAACCACGAACAACTGGAAAAGTCAACTGAAATCCACACGACTCCTCCCTCTTTCTAAACGCCGTTGTCATCTACGATCTGGCACTCTTCCTGAACAGCTGGAATTTCCAATTGGCACATACGGTTAACTCGCCAAAAAGTTATCCCCACCTACCTTCCTAAAATCACTGTTTATTGTGATATCAGGTTATCCACACCTCAAAATATTGATCATTACCTCATTATTATACTCTTTTAAGTTATTCACATGTGGATAATGTTATTAAATGATCTGAATTGTTTGTGTCCTTTTCAATAGGGGTATATTTAAAATTGAATGTATCCGCTTTATCGGTGAGGTTTACAAGTTTTCAAGAAAGGTGTAGGATACAAATTACATCTTGTATACAAGTATACTTATTGGTATTTTCCCTGACCTTAATGATGACCAATTGTCGCCTTATCATTCTTGTCGATTAGATCACATATGCTCATTCAATAAACGGTTATGCTATGATCAATAGGAACTGATTATTTGAATAGGAGCGTTACCTACTATGCTGTTTCCATCTTCTTGGTTGCAAGGTGCTTCCCGAGGGGAAGCAATTGCCTGCGAACTAAGGCTGCGTATTATTAGCGGAACCCTTCGTCCTGGAGAGGTTTTATCAGAGAATCGCATTGCCGCTGATTTTGACAGTAGCCGTTCACCAGTGCGTGAGGCCTTGAGAACATTGTCTAATGAAGGACTGATTCGTCTGGAACGAATGGGCGTGGTTGTCCTTGGATTGAAAATTAAAGACGTCGAAGAGTTATATGATGTCCGTTTTCTAATTGAAAGCTTTGTCCAACAACGACTAGCAAGCGCCGTTCCAGAACAATTAGTTACACAACTCTATAATATCATCGACAAAATGGAGCTGGCTGGACGCCATCAAGATGCGGTTGAGTTTGCTTACCAGGATCTAACTTTTCACGAGACGATTATTGAAGCCGCTGAGCATTCTCGTATTTCGCATCTATGGCGAAGCATCCGATATGTTGTGATGACAGTCATGTTACTTACAACGAAAGAAGTATTTAATCAAGGCGAGCAGAAAGTAAGCGCTGTAATTGAGAAACACCGTCTGTTAATTCAAGCCCTTGAGTCTGGAGACAAAAGCTTAATTCAGGCGGGCGTGCGCCAATACTTCAAGGATTCCGGCAAAACTTTACACGATAGCTTTGATATATGATGATCGGACGGCTAACCATTGTGATCGTCAAGCTCTTCCAAACGAACAATCACTCTACAACCTGATTGATCATGGGGTGTGCTACTTGGATTGCAATCATTTTCGAAATGAATGATTGCAATCCAAGTTGTCGACAAGTATACAAAATGCGATTTATTTTCATTTTTGAGGCATATTAAAGGAAACTAACCACTGCTTTTTTGTTTAAGGGATTACGTAAGTTAATGCTTTACAGCATACGTGCCCGTCATTTATTTGTAAGCGTTATATACAACATGAGAAGAAGGAGCATACAGCATGAGTACTCTATTTGGACTATCCCACAATGCAACTTTACTGGTATGGACATTGATCGCCATTGTTTTTCTAATCGTATTGATCTCCAAATATAAATGGAATCCATTTATCACCCTCTTATTATCTGCATTAATGCTCGGTTTACTTACAGGTATGAAACCCGCCGACGTAATCTCGTCAATTACCGGTGGTCTTGGCGGCACACTTGGTACCATTGCAATTGTTATTGGTCTCGGTACTATGCTGGGCAAAATGATGGCTGAATCTGGTGGAGCTGAGCGCATCGCTACTACCCTGGTGGATCGGTTTGGTATGAAACGTGTGCACTGGGCGATGATGATCGTTGGTTTTATCGTAGGTATCCCCGTTTTCTTCGAAGTCGGTGTCATTCTGATGATCCCAATCATCTTCACCGTTGCCCGTAAAACAAATATGTCTTTGCTGCAGATTGGTATTCCTATTTTGGCTGGTTTATCCACAGTACATGGTCTCGTTCCCCCTCATCCGGCGCCTATGATTGCAATTGAAGCGTTCAGCGCAGATCTGGGAAAGACGATTTTGTACTCCCTCATAGTAGGTATTCCGACAGCAATTATTGCAGGACCCTTGTTTGGTAAGTTTATAGGCAAAAGGGTTCACACTGAACCACCCGCAGAGCTGGCTGAGCAGTTTGCTACCAAAACAAGCAGCAACCTGCCCGGATTTGGCATTACGCTCTTTACCATTTTGCTGCCGGTTATTCTAATGCTGATTGGTTCAATTGCAAGTATCATTGACCCAAATGTTACAAGTGGCTTCACAGTGTTTAGTGAGTTTATCGGCAATGAGATCATTGCCCTGCTTATTTCGGTTGTCTTCGCCCTCTTTTCACTCGGCTTTGCACGTGGTTTCACCAAGCACGATCTGTCCCGCTTCACTAGCGAATGTCTGGCGCCTACGGCGACCATTATTCTCATTATTGGTGGCGGTGGTGCCTTCAAACAGGTACTAATCAACAGTGGTGTAGGTAATGCCATTGCCGAGGTTGCTACCCATGCCAATATTAACGTGATCCTGTTCGCTTGGCTTGTTGCAGCCCTGATTCGTGTAGCTACGGGTTCAGCGACCGTTGCGATGACAACCGCAGCTGGCATTGTAGCTCCGGTTCTTGCACTTACGCCAGGTGCCAACATCGAACTGGTCGTACTCGCTACTGGCGCAGGTTCCCTTGTGTTGTCCCATGTGAATGATGCAGGCTTCTGGATGATTAAGGAATTCTTCAACATGAGTGTCGCACAGACGCTCAAAACGTGGACTGTTATGGAAACACTATTATCCGTCGTGGGACTGATCTTTATTTTGCTGCTAAGTACAGTGATATAAAATGAAAATTCATTACAGAGTTTAGATCGATTCCGTAACCGGAGAAAGAAGGTTAGATCAACGTGACCAACTATATGATTGGAATAGATATCGGTACAACCAGTACCAAGTCCGTTTTATTCACAGAACAGGGTGAAGTCGTTAGTACCTCGACACAAGAATATCCACTCTATACACCTGCCCCTGATGTGGCTGAGCAAGACCCTGAGGAGATCGTACAGGCTGCCATCCGCTCTGTGCGCGGGGTCATGGATCTAAGTGGTGTTATGGCCGAGCAAGTCTTATTTGTGTCCTGCAGCTCAGCTATGCATAGTGTCATTGCAATGGGGCAAGACGACAAACCGCTAACCCGCTGCATCACGTGGGCTGATAATCGAAGTGCAGCTTGGTCAGCCAAGCTGCAGGAGAACGGAGTGGGACATCGCATCTACCTTCGGACAGGTACACCCATTCATCCGATGTCTCCTCTCACCAAATTAATGTGGCTTCGCCATGACGAACCCGATCTTTTTCAGCGCACAGCCAAATTTATATCTATTAAAGAATATTTGTTCTTCCGTTTATTTGGACAATATATCGTCGATCACTCCATCGCTTCCTGCACCGGACTGCTCAATTTAGAACAGTTGGACTGGGATGCGGAGGCTCTTGCAATCGCAGGCATTACGCCAGGTCATTTATCCACGCTCGTACCTACCACACATACAATAGAGGGAATGCATCAAGAATGGGCTGAAAAAATGGCTCTCTCCCCCTCTACCCCCTTTGTAATTGGGGCAAGTGATGGAGTGTTGTCCAACCTCGGCGTAAATGCCATTGAGCCTGGTGTAGTCGCTGCAACTATCGGCACCAGTGGTGCAATTCGAACGGTCGTTGACCGCCCAGTTACCGACCCCAAAGGTCGGACGTTCTGTTACGCACTCACAGAGAATCTGTGGGTTATCGGTGGTCCTGTCAATAACGGTGGGATGCTATTCCGTTGGGTGCGCGATGAATTCGCAGCGTCTGAAGTAGAAACTGCGAAGCGGCTCGGTATTAACTCTTATGACGTGCTAACCAAAATTGCCGAACGTGTTACTCCCGGATCTGAAGGGCTCCTCTTCCATCCGTACCTTTCGGGCGAACGCGCCCCATTATGGAATCCAGACGCACGTGGATCATTTTTTGGCCTAACCCTCCACCATCAGAAGGAGCATATGATACGTGCAGTGCTTGAAGGGGTTATTTTCAACCTCTACACCGTTCTGCTCGCGATGGAAGAACAGATTGGACAGCCGACCTCTATTCAGGCTACAGGTGGCTTTGCACGCTCTCCGCTATGGCGCCAGATGATGTCTGACATATTCAATCAAGAAGTGGTCGTGCCTGAAAGCTTCGAAAGCTCCTGTCTTGGGGCTGTTGTCCTTGGACTTTACGCAACAGGGCGAATTAAGTCACTTCATGCCGTTTCTTCCATGGTGGGTACAACCCATCGTCATACACCTATTAAAGAGCATGCCACCCTCTATCAAGAGCTGCTGCCCATCTATATTCGCATCTCTCGCAAACTAGAAGAGGAATACGCCGATATTGCCGAATTCCAGCGTAAGATGTCTGCTAGTCATTTATAGATGGTTCGCTGATCTGACTTATTTCGCATTCTAAATGCAAGAGCCAACAACCGTTCGCTTGTTGGCTCTTCTTCTTTTACATATGTAACTAGATACCTCGTCTTCCTCTATTACGATCCCAGCGCTTTTTATCGCAATTTCGAACAACTTCTATCTAATCAATATCCTATATAGGCAATCGTTTCTGCCTCTTTTTGGCTCAATTATATGTACATCCTCATGTCGGATCTCTCTCTGATCAACTCAGCAATCATGATAAGGAATTGCATCTTACATATACTTTCTTTTCAATAATCAATAAGCCTCTTAAAGATGGAGCACATCTGCAAGGAACAACCCTAGTTAGTTTCAGCGTCTGGAATAACCCATATTCACTTTGCAGTTATCCACAATCATGTTATTCACAAACGAAGAATACTTTTGCACACATTTTGGCATCATTTGACGGATAACCTGTGTATAAAATAATTTCGACTTTAGGGTTGCTATGTCGAAACTTAAACAATTTATAAACAATATATTGTGTTGTGGTTAAAAATTATACACAAGTTATTGAATTTGTGGATAAAATCACGCGATACGTTGAAATGCGGGGCTTCTTTTGCTATGATTGTATTACTTTTGGATGTGAATATGTGATCTGACCCATAATATTATCAACAGCCTGTGGATAAAGTTGTGAACAATTTTCCGTTGTTCATTCTTTTTTTGTTTTCGACCTGCGGGGGTTTGGGGATAAATTCAGGCAATATATCTCGTATTTCGACACTGCAACATGGCTTAAGCCACACTTGGAACATGTAAAAGGAGTGACAGTCTGTGGACAGCCATACTTCTGATTTATGGCAGCAAATTTTATCAATCATACAAAACAAACTCAGCAAACCAAGCTTCGATACCTGGTTCAAAGCAACCAAAGCGACGAAGCTTAATGACCGTTCCATCGTCATTTCCGCACCGACAACGTTTGCCGTCGAATGGCTGGAGAGTCGCTATACCAAACTGGTAGGTTCGACGGTATATGAGCTACTCGGCAAGCAAGTCGATGTGAAATTTGTCATTGAGGAGAACAAGCCTGCTGAACCGGATCCGCAACTGCCGGCACCAACCCCTAAGGTTGTGCAGGAAGAAGCGGTACTGAGCATGCTGAATCCAAAATATACATTCGATACTTTTGTCATTGGCCCTGGCAACCGTTTTGCCCATGCCGCATCGCTTGCGGTCGCTGAAGCGCCCGCAAAAGCATATAACCCTCTTTTCCTATATGGGGGAGTAGGACTTGGCAAAACCCACTTGATGCATGCAATTGGACACTATGTTCTGGAGCATGACCCAAGTAGCAAGGTTGTTTATTTGTCGTCTGAGAAATTCACGAACGAGTTCATTAACTCCATCCGTGATAACCGCGGGGAGAGCTTCCGTAACAAATATCGTAACGTCGATATTCTGCTTATTGATGATATTCAGTTCCTAGCGGGAAAAGAATCAACACAAGAGGAATTTTTCCATACGTTTAATGCGCTGCATGAGGAACGGAAACAGATTATTATCTCAAGCGATAGACCACCTAAGGAAATTCCAACGCTGGAAGAACGGCTTCGCTCCCGCTTTGAGTGGGGGTTAATTACAGATATTCAGCCTCCAGATCTGGAGACGCGGATTGCCATTTTGCGTAAAAAGGCTCGTGCAGAGAATCTCGATATTCCAAATGAAGCGATGATGTACATCGCCAATCAGATTGACACCAACATCCGTGAGCTCGAAGGTGCCCTGATTCGGGTTGTAGCCTATTCTTCGTTAACGAATCAAGATGTATCATCTCATCTGGCTGCTGAAGCACTGAAGGATATTATTCCTTCCAGTCGTCCCAAAATGATTACTATTCAAGACATCCAACAAAAGGTCGGCGAGTATTACAGCCTTAAGCTAGAAGATTTTAAAGCACGGAAGCGTACAAAAGCTGTTGCTTTTCCAAGACAGATTGCCATGTATCTCTCACGTGAATTGACTGATTTTTCTCTGCCCAAGATCGGGGAAGCATTCGGAGGACGAGATCACACTACAGTCATTCATGCGCACGAAAAAATATCCCAATCAATTAAAAACGATCAGGATCTCTATAAAGTTATCAACAACTTAACCGAAAAAATAAAGAATCCAACCTGAACAAGTCCAAAGCCTATGCACAACGTGTACACATGTGGATAGGCTTAATTTTATGGGTTTAACCCCACTTATCCACATATTCAGTGCCCCTATTACTATTATTACTAAAAAGATCTTAAAGATATCATCTACAAATACGCTTTTTCGAACCATCGCCTTCGGCTTTTGAAAAACACAAATCAACACCTCAACATCCCAAAAAATTCGCTAGGAGTGAAACCATGAAAATCAGCATAATGAAAAGCTATTTAAACGAGTCCATTCAGCATGTATCTAAAGCAATCTCCAGTCGAACAACAATCCCCATCTTGAGCGGTATCAAATTTGATGTGAATCATCAAGGTGTAACTTTGACAGCAAGCGACACTGACATCTCCATCCAATCCTTTATCCCTCTGGAAGATGGTGATAAAAGTGTCGTTCAAGTTGATCAACCCGGCAGCGTCGTATTGCCAGCCAAATTCTTTGTCGAAATTATCAAGAAATTGCCTTCCCAGGAAGTACAGATGGAAGTCAAAGATAACTTCAATACCTTTATCTCAGCAGGGGCTACCGAGATTCAGCTCGTAGGTCTTGATCCAGAAGAATTCCCTGTTTTACCAAGCATCGAAGAAAATCAAACGGTCTCCATCCCTGGAGATTTACTTAAAAATATGATCAAACAAACGGTATTCTCCATTTCCACACATGAGACAACTCCAATCTTGACAGGTGTACTGTGGAGTTTGGTTGATAATGAGTTGAAATTTGTGGCAACAGACCGTCATCGTCTTGCTACTCGTTCAGCTATGCTGGATAATGCAGAGGGTATTCGTTTTAACAATGTCGTCATTTCAGGTAAGACGCTAAACGAACTTAGCAAAATCGTACCTGACCAAAATACGCTTGTTGATATCGTTGTTGCTGATAATCAAGTTTTGTTCAAAATTGACCGCGTATTGTTCTACTCCCGTATTCTGGATGGCACATATCCGGATACTTCTAGAATTATTCCAACGTCGTACAAAACAGAACTTGTTTTGGATACCAAAAAATTAAGCGAATCCATTGATCGCGCTTATTTGCTGTCACGTGAAGAAAAAACAAACATTGTGCGCATGCAAACGATGGATTCTGGAACAATCGAAATTTCTTCAAGCTCCTCTGAGCTGGGAAAAGTAAGAGAAGAGATCGAACCAGCAGATTTCAGTGGTGATCCACTCAAAATCTCGTTTAACTCCAAATACATGCTGGACGTACTGAAAGTCGTGGAAAGTGAACAACTGATGATCGCTTTTACTGGTGTCATGAGCCCAATCATCTTGAAACCACTGGATGACAGTCACAGCCTATACGTTATATTGCCTTACCGGACTACCAACTAACGAAACGAGAGGAGAATTCCAATTGAACCGAGTAACCATTCGTACGGAATATATTAAGCTTGACCAGTTTTTGAAGCTGGCAGACTGCATTCCAACTGGAGGTATGGCCAAAGCTTTGCTCCAAGAAGGACTTGTACGTGTGAATAAAGAGCCTGAAGAACGCCGGGGACGCAAGTTATACCCTGGGGATATCGTTGAAGTGGACGGAGAAGGCGCATTCGAAGTTGCCGCAGAATAATCCAGTTCGATTCTGCTGCCTCCTGACGGACGGAAGAAAAGGGAGGGTACCTTGTGTTTGTCAACAGCATTGAGCTGCAGCAATTCCGAAATTATGAGCATCTAAAGCTGGACTCTTTTGGCCCTGTGAACTTACTGATCGGTCAAAATGCTCAAGGTAAGACCAATCTTGCAGAAGCCATTTTTGCACTGGCACTTACAAAGAGCCATCGTACATCTCGCGATAAGGAGCTAATTCGTTTCGGTGAGGAACGTGCTAGACTCACTGCAGAAGTCGACAAAAAGTATGGATCAGTTAAACTGGAGCTGGCATTGTCGCAACAAGGCAAAAAAGCAAAGATTAACGGGTTAGAGCAGCGCAAGTTAAGTGATTTTGTCGGGACGCTAAATGTGGTTATGTTTGCCCCCGAAGATCTGGAGATCGTCAAAGGCACGCCGGGGGTTCGCCGCCGGTTTCTTGATATGGAAATTGGTCAGGTTGCCCCTGGTTACCTATACCATCTGCAGCAGTACCAAAAAGTACTTGTACAGCGCAACAATCTGCTCAAACAACTATGGGGACAGAACGCCTCAGCCCAGACGATGCTTGAAGTCTGGAACGAGCAACTGGTCGAGCACGGTGTTAAAATCGTCAAAAAAAGGAAACAATTCATAAAGAAACTCCAAAAGTGGGCAGAAACCATTCATCAAGGCATCACTGGAGGCGGAGAAGTACTTCGTTTAGCCTATCTTCCTTCCTTCAGCGAAGCGTCTGAGGAAGATGAAGCTGTTTTAATGGACCAATTTATGATAAAATTATCACAAATGAAAGAGCAGGAGATTCGCCGAGGCACAACGCTAAGTGGGCCACATCGGGATGACCTGTCCTTTTTCATTAACGACCGGGAAGTACAAACGTATGGCTCGCAGGGACAGCAACGTACAACTGCGTTGTCTCTTAAACTCGCGGAAATCGAGCTGATACACGAAGAAATCGGAGAATATCCGGTTCTGTTGCTTGACGATGTATTATCTGAGCTGGATCCTTTTCGTCAGACGCAGCTGATCGAGACGTTCCAGAGTAAGGTCCAAACCTTTATTACAGCTACCGGAATCGAGAGCTTGAATCTTGATAAGCTCAAAGATGCCAGTATTTATCACGTTCATGCCGGACAGGTTGAACGCTAAGGAGTGAGGGTCTATGTACATTCATCTGGGCGGAGAGAAGATCATCCGTTCTTCCGAATTGGTCGCTATTTTTGATATATCGATTGAAAAATCCTCAAAAATCTCCAAGCAGTATGTCACGTATGCTGAGCAGGAAAAGACGGTTGAGCATATTGGCGAAGAGGAAGCCAAGTCTATTGTTGTGACCAAAAATATTGTGTACTACTCACCTATTTCCTCTGCCACGCTTAAGAAACGGGCTCACATTTTTCCTGATCTCTAGGGGTTACTGGATGCAATGATTGTGTCTTTGCTGCTTGTTTTATTTGGACAGCTTGTTGAAATTAAGAGAGGAATCCTATTTCAGCAAGTATTCTTAGTTAACGCATATTTACGATATTGAATCTATAGAAGTAGGTGAAAGGCATGTCTATGAATCAACCGTCCTATGATGCGAATGAAATTCAGGTCCTTGAAGGACTGGAAGCCGTACGGAAGCGTCCGGGGATGTATATCGGTTCTACCAGTGCCAAAGGTCTGCATCATCTGGTCTGGGAAGTAGTGGACAACAGTATCGACGAAGCACTTGCGGGTTACTGTGATCATATTGAGGTTAGTATTCACGAAGATAACAGTATCACTGTAGTCGATAATGGACGTGGTATTCCTGTCGGCGAACATGCCAAAATGAAGCGTCCTGCACTTGAGGTTGTAATGACCGTGCTGCATGCAGGTGGTAAATTTGGCGGCGGCGGATATAAAGTATCCGGTGGTTTGCATGGTGTCGGTGTGTCCGTTGTGAATGCTCTATCCGAGAAAGTGGTCGTAACCGTTAAACGTGATGGGCATATGTATCAACAGGAGTATCGCCGTGGTGCACCTCAATATGACCTAAAAACAATCGGTACTACGGAGGAGACAGGAACGACTGTTACATTCCATCCCGATCCAGAAATTTTCACTGAGACGTTAGTGTACGATTACGATACTTTGCTTACTCGTATTCGAGAGTTGGCATTCCTGAACAAGGGGATTGGTCTTACACTTACGGATGAACGCACTGGAGCAACGAACTCGTTCCTGTACGAAGGCGGTATTATTGAGTACGTTTCATTCCTAAATCAAAAGCGTGAGGTTCTTCACGAGAATCCGATTTACGTAGAAGGATCAAGAGACAATATCCAAGTGGAGGTTGCTCTGCAATATAACGACAACTTCACGGAGAATATTTATTCTTTTGCCAACAACATCAACACTCATGAAGGTGGAACACATGAATCTGGCTTCAAGAGTGCATTGACACGGATTATCAATGACTATGCACGTAAAGCTGGCGTGATTAAGGATAGTACAGGCAACCTGTCAGGCGATGACGTGCGTGAAGGTCTGACAGCGATTATTTCTGTCAAAATTCCGGAGCCACAATTTGAAGGACAGACGAAGACCAAGCTCGGAAATAGTGAAGTACGTGGTATTGTGGAATCCCTATTTGCTGAGAAGCTGCAGGAATTTTTGGAGGAGAACCCTTCAGTTTCCCGTCGAATCCTGGAAAAAGGTCTGCAAGCTGCCCGTGCTCGTGAAGCCGCTCGTAAAGCGCGTGAATTGACAAGACGTAAAGGTGCACTCGAGGTTAGCTCTCTGCCAGGTAAACTAGCAGACTGTTCCTCCAAGGATGCTTCCATTAGCGAACTTTACATCGTCGAAGGGGATTCCGCTGGTGGTTCTGCTAAACAAGGTCGTGATCGTCATTTCCAAGCGATTCTGCCACTGCGTGGTAAAATCCTGAACGTGGAAAAAGCACGTCTGGATCGCATCTTGGGTAATGCGGAGATCAGAGCCATTATTACTGCAATGGGAACAGGAATCGGCGATGATTTCGATATTTCCAAGGCACGTTACCACAAAATCATCCTGATGACCGATGCCGATGTCGATGGTGCACATATTCGTACATTGCTTCTGACATTCCTGTATCGATACATGCGCAAAATTATCGAGGCTGGATATGTGTATATTGCACAGCCACCATTGTTCAAGATTGAGCGTAACAAAGTCATTCGCTACGCAGGTTCTGAGAAAGAACGTGATGAAATCATCGCAAGTCTTGGTGAAAATGCGAAGTTTAATGTCCAGCGTTACAAAGGTCTTGGTGAGATGAATGCCGGACAGTTGTGGGAAACAACGATGGATCCTGAGAGTCGGACGATGCTACAAGTATCGATTAGCGATGCGATGTTAGCTGATGCTATGTTTGATACGTTGATGGGTGATAACGTCGAACCACGTCGTGATTTTATCCAGGAAAATGCGAAGTATGTAAAAAATCTCGATATTTGATGATTGTTAAGAATAGGCGCCTGTGAGGCGCCTATTTTATTTTGGTAATCGGCATTGGGTTAGAAGCCGCATTAGCTATCGTGCGCGTTTTTTGGAGGAGGATGCTTGTGCTTTAGTTGTTTTGCGTGTTTTCTTGCCTTTCTTGGAAGGCAGCCTTCCATACGCAATAGCATAACGTTTGATTTTGCGGTAAGCCCCTTTATCAGGCAACAGTCCAAAGGCGTAGATGCCGGGTAAAGTGTTCACTTCTAGTATCCATGGACGTCCTGATCCATCCAGAGCAATATCAATGCCAATTTCCTTGAGTCTCGGAAACGTCTGTTGCAATTGCACAGCGGTATGGATTCCAAGCCGGTACAGCTCATTCCGGAGTTCTTGAAAGCGAGTATTTGAAAGATGGGGCTTAACCAGCTCTTCAAAGGTGGCCAAGCGCCCACCACCATGAATGTTAGTAATGATTTTGCCAGGAGCAGCAACTCTACCAAGAATACCTGTAGTTTCCCATGATCCCCTGAGATTCTTTTGGGTGAGCACCCGTAAATCGAACGGTAGACCTTCATGTTTTAACAAGGAAATGCCCTGTTGAATGATATATTCGTGTTGCTTAATTTTTTCGTTAAGAGCAAGCTCTAGTTCATCAAGGGAATGGAATACGTTCTGCTGTGTACCGTATTGCAGTTCGTACGAAGTCGTTTGAATAGTAACAGGTTGCACATCCTGATCTGTTGTTAAAGATTCGCTATCTGATCCGGGATTAGAGGGGTCTTCATCGGTTTCTTCTATGCTGGTATCCAGGATGGAAGGAGGCGCAGGCCGCATGGTGTGTATCGTTTTGACCCGCATAACGCCATTACCATAGGTTCCTCGATCCGGCTTGATATAATTCAAATCATACAGCTCGGTCATCCGTTCTAGTGTTTGACGATTGTATCGACGCGTGACAGGAAGATACCTGCTCACACCACGGCTGCGCTGCAGCACAACCGTTTTGGTCCATTTACTGGAGACACGCTGGATACTCAAGAGACACCAGTCCTTTCGTGTTTTACTTATAGTTCTTCAGAGAGTAGCAGCACAGAGAATTCAAAGGACAAGAGATGATTTCAGTGGTATAATAGAGAAATATGGCGTTTTGTGTGGTTTGCTGCAAAATTTGTAGTTTTACCGTAGATTGGGAACGGCATCAGCCTTGTATACGCAGTACATATGCCGCATTTTCTAGCATTGTATGTGTAAAATGGCAGGAGGGCAGGGCTAACCCCCAGACCACCAAAAGTTCCTAGAAGAAGATGTTCAAAAAGTTCGATTTTGATTACGAGGATGCCTAGCATCATCTCAGCATCGAAGATGGATTCAGCCGATTACGCTCTTTTTGAACACAGACTAGAATAAGGCTATTGTCCTGCAGACGTTTAATTGTGTAACTTTTGTGAAAGTAATATAATAAAGAGTAGCGTTTTTGCGCGGTTTTAGCCTTGTTAGGCTTTTCACATACAAAGAAAACTGATTGATTGAATGGAACGTTTGTTGAAGGACAAGAAGGAGGTCCAGCATGGCGGAAGAAATGAATTCGCAGATTAAAGATCGGGATATTGGCGTCGAGATGCGTGAGTCGTTTATGGATTACGCGATGAGCATCATTGTTAGCCGTGCTTTGCCTGATGTACGTGATGGCTTGAAGCCGGTTCACCGTCGTATTCTTTACGCAATGTCGGAGCTAGGCATGACACCCGATAAACCTCACAAAAAATCAGCCAGAATCGTCGGCGAAGTTATCGGTAAGTATCACCCCCACGGTGACTCTGCGGTATACGAAACGATGGTACGGATGGCTCAGGATTTCTCTTTGCGTTATATGCATGTCGATGGTCACGGTAACTTCGGATCGGTAGATGGCGATATGGCAGCAGCGATGCGTTATACCGAGGCACGGTTGTCCAAGATTGCTATGGAAATGCTCAGAGATATTAATAAAGATACGATTGATTTCCAGCCGAACTATGACGGTGAAGAGCAAGAACCTGTTGTATTACCAGCCCGTTTTCCTAACTTGCTTGTTAACGGTGTAGGCGGTATCGCGGTAGGTATGGCTACGAATATTCCTCCTCATAACTTGGGTGAGGTTATCGATGGTGTACAGGCAATGATCCAAAATCCAGACATTACGTCTATGGAATTAATGGATTATATCCACGGACCGGATTTCCCTACAGCTGGTTATATCCTGGGTCGTTCAGGAATTCGTCAAGCGTATCAGACTGGACGTGGCTCGGTAACCATGAGAGCCAAGACGAACATCGAAGAGAACAATAATAAAGCAAGAATCGTAGTTACGGAGCTTCCATACCAGGTCAATAAGGCGAGACTCGTTGAGAAAATTGCCGAACTGGTGCGTGACAAAAAAATTGATGGCATCACAGATCTTCGTGATGAATCAGACCGTAATGGTATGCGAATTGTGATTGAGCTTCGCCGAGATGTGAATCCGGGTGTAGTGCTCAATAACTTGTACAAGCATACGTCGATGCAGTCCACATTCGGCATTAACATGCTAGCGATTGTGAACAAAGAACCTAAGATTCTGAATTTACGTGAAGTGTTGTATCACTACTTGCAGCATCAGATTGAGGTCATTCGCAGACGTACGCAGTTCGAACTGAGAAAAGCGGAAGCTCGTGCTCACATCCTGGAAGGCTTACGTATCGCTTTGGATCATATTGACGAAATTATTACGTTGATTCGTTCCTCCAGTAATACAGATGCCGCTAGAGAAGGATTGATTGAGCGATTCTCGCTTAGTCATGACCAAGCTCAAGCTATCCTCGATATGCGTTTGCAACGCCTTACAGGTTTGGAACGCGAACGTATCGAAAATGAATATAACGAATTGATGATCAAAATCGCAGAATATCGGGAAATTCTAGCTAATGAGCATCTGGTACTCGAAATTATCAGTACAGAGCTGCAAGAAATTCGTGAACGCTTCGGTGATGATCGTCGCACTGAGATTACGATTGGTGAAGAAAGCATCTTGGATGAGGATCTGATTCCTCGTGAAGAGGTTATCATCACAATTACGCATACGGGCTACGTGAAACGTTTGCCAGTATCCACGTATCGTAGTCAGAAGCGTGGGGGACGTGGAGTTGTAGGTATGGACACGAAAGATACCGACTTTGTCGAGCATCTATTTGTGACCAACTCACACAACTATCTCATGTTCTTCACCGACAAAGGTAAAGTGTATCGTCTCAAAGCTTATGAGATTCCAGAGCTTGGGCGCACTGCACGTGGAACACCAATTATTAACCTGATCCAGATCGAACAGGGAGAATCGGTTAATGCGGTTATTCCAGTGCAGGAATTCGAAAGTGATAGGTATCTATTCTTCGCTACCCGTCAGGGTGTTGTGAAGAAAACACCACTTGAGGATTACACTAACATTCGCAAAGGCGGTCTCATCGGGATCTCCTTACGTGAAGATGATGCCCTGATTGAAGTTAAGCTGACCGATGGACAACAAGAGATCATCATGGGTACAGCCCACGGAATGTCTATTCGTTTCTCCGAAGCCAATGTTCGTTCGATGGGACGTAGTGCAACAGGGGTAAAAGGGATCACGTTGGATACAGATGATGTTGTCATTGGTATGGACGTTGTTGATCAGGAGTTGGATGTTCTGATCGTTACGGCCAAGGGATACGGTAAACGTACTCCTGTCAGCGATTATCGTATGCAGACTCGTGGTGGTAAAGGAATCAAGACCATTAACGTTACAGAGAAGAACGGTGCTGTCGTTAGCCTGAAAATGGTGAAAACCGAAGAAGACCTGATGATTATCACATCCAGTGGTACATTGATCCGAATGAGTATGGAAGGCATATCCACCATGGGTCGATACACGCAAGGTGTTAAGCTTATCCATATCCGCGATGAAGATGCTGTAGCGACGGTTAGCCGGATTGACAAGAATGAAGATGAACCGGATGAATTGCTAGAAGAATTAGAAGCAGGAGAAGCTGCTGAAGGTGTAGCTGAACCGTCAACAGATAACGAGGATACGGATTCAGACAACGGTGATTCAGAAGCATAGTTCGTTAGGGTTTACGAAGATTATTATATTATAGGTTGAAGATATAGTAGGGGGGTTCCTAAGGGAGCCCTCTTTTTATTTATAATCTATATGCAAATCTAGGATGTACAGCCTGATAAGCGAGTAATATAATGATAAATAACATGGAAAATTGGGACTATGGTCTTATTTTATAGAAGAATAATGAGTGAGGGGAATGACTATGGGATTAATCACCTTATCTGAAGTAAAGCCAGGGCTTAAACTAGGGAATGATGTACATACTTCTCGCGGTAACGTTTTGTTGCAAAAAGGCAAAGTCATTTTACCTAAAGATATAGAAGTGCTTAAAGCTTTTATGGTTCACCAGGTCGACATTGATCAGGAACGTGTGGGTGCAAGCAATATAGGCTCTAGAGGCACTTCTACCGCATCAAGTAATACTGGAGTGGAGAAGAATGGAGAACGGTCTGGCAAAGGGGCTGGTGTAGTCACAGCAGCTATAGTCTCATCTCTCCATGAAGAATATGAGAAGATGGTGGCGATGACCAAGAATGCCTTCCTCTCTTCTCTCGCTGCAGAATTGCCTGTATACGAACTTCGTACACAGCTTGAAGCTATGTTTGTTCACCTGAAGCAATATAATGTTCTCACTTTTAGTCCGCGAGTGATGCACGAGCACGACTATGTATACCACCATGCGGTTCTAAGTGCAATTACATCCTATCAATTAGCACAGTGGATGGAGCTGCCGTCCAAAGATTGGATGCAAGTGGCGTTTGCAGGTCTATTCCACGATATTGGTAACAACAAGGTAGATCCATTGATACTCCATAAACCCTCTGCATTAACAGTAGAGGAGCAGGAAGAGATCCGTCAGCATACGAAATATGGATATCAGGTGTTGAAGCAAGCAAAAGCTATTAACGAGGGAGCTAGACTAGCGGCACTACAGCATCATGAAAAGGTAGATGGATCAGGCTATCCCTTGCAGTTAAGCGGTACACAGATCCATATCTATGCCAAGATTGTAGCCATTGCAGATATTTTTCACGCGATGACGTTAGAAAAGATCTATCGCAAAGCACAATCTCCTTATTTAGTATTAGAGCAAATTCAGAGCGAGGCGTTTGGAAAACTAGATCCAACAATTGTGAATGTATTTATTCAGCGTTCCACGCAGATTCACAATGGCATACGGGTTAGACTCAGCAATAACCAAATAGGAGAGATTATTTTCTCAGATCGTGACCACCCTACCCGCCCAATGGTATCTGTGGAAGGAAGTATCATCAATTTAATGCAACAAAGACAGCTTCATATTCAGGAAATTATCAGTTCGTAGCATATATAGAACGTGCGGTACTACATCGATTCAATAAAAGTCTCTTTCAGGGGCTTTTATTGATATTTATCTTATTTTAAACTTTTCTTCAAAAAAAGCTTGCGTTCTAAATCTGTACATGGTATATTCTAATTCCGGCCAAGAAAACACGAGAAACACGGTGCGGCAAGCAAACAATAAGCTTCGAAAGAAACTTAAAAAAAGAGCTTGCAAAGTTGGTTCGGATGTGATAAGATATAAAAGTTGCTGACGAGAACGAATGTCGGCGCTGAAATAAGTTTGATCTTTGAAAACTGAACAACGAGTGAGTAACGATCTTGCTTGCAAGATCGATGCTGAGAAATCGTACACGTCTTCGGACTGAATGGTTTCGAAGCACAAATGAGATTTTTAATCTCGTCAGATTCAAAATGAGCTAATCGCTCTTTTCAATACTTTATTGGAGAGTTTGATCCTGGC
>NZ_JAUSTI010000012.1 GCF_030812775.1 Paenibacillus tundrae | reverse complement strand
TTTCGCCATAAAAAAATATCCCCTCCAAGTCTCACTTGAACCCTCATGATAACATGAAGGTTTTTTTAAGTGTCTACTTAAAGGGGATAATACCATTACATGGAGTTTTTATAACTATTTTTACTATTCAATAGATTTCGGCTGTTTAGGTTCCAAGTCCATGACTGTTTGTAGTCGTTCTAGCAGCAGGTGCCTGTTCTATGTCGCAAGCGTGAACCATTGACGGAGCGGTTATCGTCACAATAATACTACAAGTCGCTATAATCAAAACTAATTTTTTTATCATTTAGATTTTGCACCTCACCAATTAAATTTTGGTACCGGGAAATGACTGTATCCGTTGCATGTGTCCGATATTTCTCGAAAACACCTATACATTTCAGCATACTCACCCCACTGTTAATTTCAATAGAACATGCTAGGCTATCTAATAAAGATTCGAAGCCTTTAACATAATTTTTTTTCCTAAGATGATATGTCCCTAGACCCAATAGTAATCGTACATAACGATCACCCGTAAGTTGACTACTAACTTTTCCAACCTGATTACTTTGATCTTTATACAGAATCAACGATTCATACTGGTTAAGAACTTCATCAATATTCAATTCAAATTCATTGGCAGCAGCTACAATTTCACATAATGCCGGAAACACTTCATGTTCTCTACTAGATATAAAATTCAGATAATCGTTCAGCACATACACTTGCCCATCTCTCAGCATATACATGAAGCGGTTAGCTTCAGCCCACTCACTAAACTGTTGAATAACAATTTGTTCTGCTTGGTTAGGAGAATTCACCCAAGTTGGGTGATTGTACTGTTCTACATAATCTAAGGCCATTTTATAATTTCCCAGATAGAAATATGCACTTCCTATTACCAAGTAAGAATATAAAACATAGGATATACTTTCTTTTTTAGCATTATCCCTCTTAGCTCGGCCATAAAGATTATAATTAATCATTGATTTCAATCTTAATTTCTCACCTAATTCTAACAACTTGTCCCAGCGTCGTAATGAAGCATAAACATTAATCAAGTCATTCAATCCATCCAACTGATAGGGCTCGTCGAGACGATCTACAAAAAATTCGAATTGGGTAGCTAGTGACAAGTTTTTTTGCTGATCTTTACAAAGTCCGATAGAGAATAAACGATACTGACTCAGAGCCAAACGCTCGGAGTGCTGCATCTTCTCACTCTCGGCCACACAGAAATAAAGGGGTTTAGCCGCTTCTAGCCTCCCTTCTGCATATAGTTGTTCAGCCAACTCAAATAAGAGAGGAGCGTAAGAAAGATTATCCATTAATAGTTTAACGGTCGCTTCGATACACTCCACTCTACCGAGTTCGGCACAACGTTTAAGAAAAGGGCCTATTCTCCGCCAGTCAGGATTCGTATTAACAAAACACTCATTTATGTATAAATCATAGAAATATCCCTCGGGTAACTCCATCCCCGCAGTGAGTCGATCTAATTGCTGAACACCTATGGGACGTTGCCCACTCAACGTACTACTGAGCGTGCCTGAATTAATACCTGATAATTCGGAAAAAGAGTTCAGTGTCATATGTTTACTCTTAAGATAATCTTCGAAATGGTCGCGAATTGTGGTAAGTGAATTCAAGAGAACACCACCTTTCAATAAGAAATTAGGCAACGGTCAATAAAATTATACATTATTTTTACAATTAATATCAATATTTTACTTGTAAATTTTTCCCTATGATTGAAACTGTGAATTACTCGGATTCATATCCATCTAATAGTTAAAAATAATAGACTGCTATATCATTTAAAACTTCCACATAAAAAAGATGCAATTTCTCTATGGAATGGATTGTCTAAAGAAGAAAAAGAAGCTGCTCGTGATTTTGCCCAAAGTGGCGCTTCTGAAGTTGAGAAGTTCACACAAGCTCGTGTGAGTGATTCGACATTAAAACAAAATATCGCTCAATTGCCAGAAGATCAGGCATTAGCTGTATTAGTAAATCTTATCCAGGTTGGATACAACGTAACAACAGATAGCCCTATCACTGCTAACGCAGTAAATACTTACTCACCATCACAAACTTATGAAGCCACGAATTTGTTTGGTGGTACGTTGTATACCTTCACCCATAAGATTACTTTTAGATCAGATGGGAGTTGGATGGTTTCACCTGCTCCTTCCAGAACAGTCACCCCTTCGGTGAAAACCATAGGATGGTCATATGAAGGTGCAACAACGGATGAGCAACGTGGTGGTGTAAACTTCAATTTCTATGAATCAAATGTTGTGGGATATTTCAAACTTAATGTTGTTTATGATGTTCAACATAACTATCCTCGAATCTTTCTTAAAGGGTGGGCGAACGGAACATATGATTACAGCGTAGGATTATAAATTGATGCAACATTTTTTCGTCCTTAACGTATAATATATATATTAACTGTAAAAATATGGACGAAAGGAGAGGTTTTCAATGATTGCCTTTTTGTTGCTTGCTGTAGCTGTCATGTTGTTCTTTTCAAGTAATGAGAAGCTAAAGCGTTACGCTGCTTATGCTTTTGGAGGACTTGCTTTGACAGCCGTTATTATACTGGCCTTTACAATGGAGACAGGAACAAACTCCAATTCAGTTACAGGTTCTGAAAAAGCTGTGGTAGTTGAAAATGTAACTCTCGAACAGAATAAGTAAACTAAATGGGCGGCCAAGGATGGCCGTCTTTCTAATCTTCACCTTTTACGGACACAATTCAATCAAACAGTTCCGTGCGGCTTTTTTTATTTCAATACATACCCAGGCGTTATCGAAACTTAATTTAAATATGCCATTTATTCCCTTTTAAAAACGGCTATGAAAAGGATTGTCTTTTTCACAACCTTTAAAAGAACATATGTCCTCGTTTGATCGAGTGGTGATCAGATTATCGTTCAGCCAGCAAATCGTGATGGGTCCCGTTCATTGCTCGCTTACCCATAGACACTTTCAATAGAAAAAGTAACAAAGTGACGAACCACCAGACAATAGCAACAACAAAAATGACAGTTGCCACTTCTCCTGCAAATAGCAGAACCCAATCCACCTTATCCAGTGTTTTTGGATCTACCGTATGTATGGTTTTCATTTGCTCTATATAATTTATATTTGGATCAGGCGCAGGCGTGTTGATATCTTAGGAATATACGCCAGTTCCATTTTCATATAATTCACTTCCTTTAAGAAGAAGAGCCCTCTGAATTAGAGAACGCTCTGCATTAAAATTTAATTTTTCGAGACTCCTTCTGGGACTACAATTTCAATCCACGCACTCCATACAGAGTGCGACCAAGCGTTGGGGCATAGGTACAAGGTGGATGGTGTGATTTCAATCCACGCACTCCATACAGAGTGCGACTTACAAACAGCATCCAACTGGTTCATGTAATAGAATTTCAATCCACGCACTCCATACAGAGTGCGACGCCCACCAAAGGAGAGATAACACACATGACTTATATTTCAATCCACGCACTCCATACAGAGTGCGACGAGGATCGGACGGGGCAACGATTACCTATACATGTATTTCAATCCACGCACTCCATACAGAGTGCGACCATGGAGCCGCACCGTACATACCTACGATTTTTTATTTCAATCCACGCACTCCATACAGAGTGCGACGTATTGGGGTGGTAATATGATCAGCGAACTAATATTTCAATCCACGCACTCCATACAGAGTGCGACCACCAGTATTCGCCGCATAATCGATTCTCGAACATATTTCAATCCACGCACTCCATACAGAGTGCGACGCTCAGTTATATGGTGTTGAGCCCAATGTGGAGATTTCAATCCACGCACTCCATACAGAGTGCGACAGCGAAAAATAACGTAACAAAGATGAAAATACGAAAAAGTATTACGCAACTTCATATTTTCAAGTTACATCATCTAAGCTAATAGAAAAAATCATTACCAAAAGGTTACACAAACAAGATTTTCGACAAGATCTGAGGTGCGAATCCCCCGGGGAAATCATGTGAGCTTGGGGTTCGCACCAGTCCGCAACACCCTATCAATTATACTATCGTCTCTCAATAAGTCTCGACGTACCACGCAACTCATCTACAGTCCCAGCACCAATACCGAACATCACGGTGCGTAACTCGAATTCAACCTGCTCTAGCCGCTGGCTTAATGCTTCATCAGAAGCAACCGCTGATCCGAGCAGTGAGCGTCCGAACCCGGCAAGGTCAGCGCCAAGTGCGATCGCTTTAGCCGCATCGACTCCGCTATGCAGACCACCGCTGCCGATGAGCGCTCCTGCTGGATTCAGCGTACGCACCTCACGGATACAATCCGCTGTTGGAATGCCCCAGTCTGCGAATGCTTCTGCTGCGGCACGTCGTACCGGATTGCTATTCCGATATTTCTCGACCTGCACCCAGCTCGTGCCGCCAGCACCTGCTACATCCACGAAGGTTGCACCTACTGCATATAACCGCTGTGCCATCTCTCCATCCATGCCGAAGCCTACTTCCTTCACACCGACGGGGACATCCAGCTTCGCGCACAGCTCCTCGATCCGATGTAACAGCCCACTGAAGTCAGTGTTGCCCTCTGGCTGAAAAATCTCCTGCAAGCTGTTCAGATGCAGCACAAGCATGTCAGCACCCGCAATGTCCACAGCACGCTGGAAGTCAGCAGTGGTGAAGCCGTAATTCAGTTGCACTGCACCAAGGTTGGCAATGACTGGGATGTCCGGAGCCCAGCGCCGTACTTCGAAGGTATGTGCTAGTTCGGGCTGTTCCACGGCAGCCCGAATTGAACCTACGCCGAGCGCCCAGCCTCTGGTGTTCGCTACACGCGCCAGCCGCTCATTGATGGCGCCAGTCGTTTCGCTTCCGCCCGTCATCGAACTGATGAGCAAGGGCGTACGTACTTTTTTTCCAATAAAGGCCGTCTCTAGACTCACCTCGTCGAAGTTCAATTCAGGCAGTGGATTATGACGAAACGCATACCGCTCCATCCCACTGGTTATCCCTTCCCCTGCCACATTCTCCTCAAGACAGAGGCGCACATGTTCCAGCTTCCGTTCGCCTGTAGCCACTTCAGGAAGCAGTCTTTTGCCAGCTCGCTCTTGTTCGTTCATGATGAGACCCCCTTATGTGAGAATTGCGCTGATCGACAGGATAACCTGCCCACTTTCCTACTTCTAATCATGGTTTATAGCTTGCACTTCTATGTATCGTACAAACGCTCTCGTTTGCAACGTATCGGTTCAGCGGTTGTAGACGCTATTTGGCATCAACTCTACCAGTATACCGTTCCATACTTATGAATGAAAGGTTGCCCCGAAATACAATGAATTGTACGTTTGAATTCCGGGGAGTTCTTCCGTCTTTATCTTACGCTCATCTTAGAAGCAATCTGTTCCCCAACCAACTGACCAGACAGCGTTACGATGGGGGTTCCACCACCCGGATGTGTTGTTCCGCCAACATACCACAGTCCGCGCACATCTTTGCTCCGATTGCCTGGTCTTGCAAAGGTCTGCTTCACCGAGTTGGACGAAATGCCATAGATAGAGCCTTGATGCGCAAGCGTATCCTGTTCGATCTGCTTAGGCGTATAACGGATGAGGACGTCCGATTGTTTCAATCCCGTGATGCCCCGTGCTTCCAGTTGATCTAACACAAACTCGCCATACCGCTCCATCTGCTCATCCCAGTTCCACGCATCCGACAAATATGGAGCATTCACGAGAATGAACAGATTGCTTGCACCTACAGGCGCTCTACTCGCTTCCGAATAACCGGAGTAGCAGATATAGATCGTTGGATCGGTTGGCATTTGGCGATCACGGAAAATGTCCTTAAACTCCGGTTCATACTGCTCCGGAAAAAAAACGGTGTGATGTAGCAATGCATCGTACTGCTTGCGTACACCTGCCAATGTAACAAAACCGGAAATGGACGGCTCGTATTTGGCAATACGGGCATCCGTCATTTGTTTACGATATTTAGGTTCGACCAGCAAACGATTAACGCTTAGTACATCTCCATTGGCAACCACTTGATCTGCTTCCCGGAAGCCTTGATCCGTATCTACCCCGACCACCTGTCCATTCCGAACAACAATCTGCCGTACCTGAGTCCCGGTAACGATCTGAACGCCTTTTTCCTGTGCCAGCTTCACCATACCTGCAATTAATTGATAGGTTCCACCTTCGACGCCGTAGATGCCTACATCTGCTTCGACATGTCCCATCATCGCAAAGATTGAGGGTGCTTGATAAGGTGATGACCCAACATAGGTGGCGTAACGGCCAATCATCGCTAACGTGTGTGGATGCTTGAAGTAGGATCGAAGCAGCGTATCCAGCTTAACCGTTGGACGTACTCTTAACAGACTGCGCAGCATCTGCAGGTTATATTTTTCTTTGGGGGAGATGAGCAGTTTACCGAGAAAATGTTGATTCGCTTCCGCATAGAGTGCAGCCGACTCATTCATAAAAGCATCATACTGGAGCGCATCTTCCGGGCTATATACCGCAATCTGCTCCTTCATCCACTGCCGATCCCGAGACAGATCCACCACCGTACCATCTGCAAAAACATTACGTGTACGCGGCTCTAACTCATACAATCGCACATAATCCTCCATCTCAACACCTGCATGCTCAAAGACCGAGCGAAATGAAGATGGCATCGTAATCGTACTTGGGCCGCGGTCAAAATGGTATCCGTCCTTCTCAATCTGCTGCAGCTTCCCTCCAGGCTGCTGTTGGCGTTCCAGTACGGTCACCTGCACGCCTTGTGAAGCCAATCGAATAGCACAGGATAAGCCACCGAACCCTGCGCCAATAATGATGATGCTTCTCTTCAATTATACCGCCTGCCTTTCCATACATACCCTTTGCCGGAGCGCCCTGCCCGCCACGAAGCAACGCCAATTGCTATAACGCAGGCCATGCTAATCGGTTGCAGGAGTGCAAGCCACCAAGGCTGTCCCCCAGCATAGTCCGCAACTCTTTTTACCGCCATGCCCAGCAGAGTTCCTGTGAGCCCATACATAAGAGTGGTCATATCGCCAGTGAACACACCGAAGATCAACCCGAGCGGCGGCACCAGATACATCAGCGTATACATCAACAGCGTACCCAGCAGGAGTGCATCCTTGCGCCCTAAGCCTTCATACATATTTTTCTTATACCCATTCCACACTTCCGAGCCATTCTGATACATTCGGGTTGTCGTCACGTCATGCACATCCGCCAGCATAACCGGGTGACCTGCACGTTTTACTGCCTTGGCGAGGCTCATGTCATCTACCAGATGCGCTTGAATAGCAGCATGTCCCCCAGATGCTTCATAACTGGAACGATGGATCAGCAGGAAGGCTCCTGTAGCAGCAACGAAGAGCGGGCTGGACGACCTGCGTATCATAAAAATAGGCAGATGACTAATAATGGTGAACACCATCATCGGTACGACAAGCTTTTCCATCCATGTCTTCGTGACCTGGTAAGGGAAACCTGTTACTAAGCCTCCACCTTGCTCTACGCCTGCGGCAAGTGTCTGCCGAATGGCAGTAGGGTTCAATCGTACATCCGCATCGACAAACATATACCACTGTCCCGCCGCCTCTTGAATCAGCCGGTGACAAGCATGGGATTTCCCCATCCAACCTGGAGGCAGATCAACGCCCTGTAATAGACGTAAACGTGAATCCTGATTCGCTATACGCTGAATGATCTCAGCCGTATCATCTTCAGAGCGGTCATCCAGAACCAATACTTCCATGCGGAAGCCAGACGTATCACTCGCAAGCACACTTTCCAGACAGCCTTGAATATGAAGTGTTTCATTACGTGCTGGAATCAGCACAGAGACAAGAATTTCCTCGCCTGAGGCAGAACGTAGTATACGCTGGGCATCCAATGAATGTACCTTAGGCAAGCAGGATAGATTCCATATCGCAAACAGCAATTGCATGCCTAATACACCAGTGAGAACAATCCAACCTATTTCAGATGCAGTCATCGCTTACGGCTCACCTGCTTCCGTGCGGCATCGTATTTTTCACTCGTAGAAGAACGATGACGAATCAGCGAAGTCGCGTCCTGCAATTGACCTCGTACGCTGTTCATCAGCTCTGTTTTGTGATCATCTAACTGCTGTTCTAACACCAATCGAAGTTTGGCGGCAATCTCATCACTCTTCCAAGCATGCCAGTTTTCCAGGATTGGCAGACCTGCACGCATAGAAATTTCCGGTAAATCATGCTGAATCATGCCATGACACAGAGTCACAGGTACAGCAATGGCTCCTGGCGAGCGCCGGAGCAGCAGCCCAATTCCCGGACGAAATTGGATCGGTCTGATATCTTGATGCAGAATCTCACCTTGCGGAAAGATCCATACCCTTTTGCCTGCATTTAGTAGTTCTGACGTGTATTGCATAGACTCACGGATCGCCGATGCACTCTCCCTGTTGATGGAATAAGCACCTAGCTTCCGAAAAAAAGCAAACCGCTGTAGCTGCTGTTCTTCCATCATCACGTAGTGATCGCCTATCGAAGTCTGCTGCGTTGCATGATAGAGCAGCAGACCATCCCACCAGGAACTGTGATTCATAAAATAGATCACGGGTCTCTTCGGCTCGATCTTCATCTCATAGCCGGGAACCCGGTGCGGATCAAGCGAGCCTGAAAGTGTAAATGAACGAAAACGCCGACGCAGTAAATAATAGTGGTTATACCGTGAGAACACATGGTTAAACGATTTGGACTTTGCGGCGCGAATCATACAGCCAGCTCCCTTCTGCCAGAAGCACGCCAGCAAGTGCAATCACGAAGCTACCTGTAATGCCTTCCTTTAGTGCAAGCACACCGAACAGAAGGATAAACAATTGATATAACCATTTGGCGCGCAGCAGGGTGCTTCGGTCGCCAGGCATAGCCGGAAGAAATAGAGAAAGAAATGCGCCCATGATAAACCAACTGACGAAATTCGTCCACGGAACTCCATAGAGGCCACCGGGTGCCTCCCAATGCCAGAAGCCACGAGCATGAGCAACAGGATCTAGCACAAAATCCATTAGTACGGCCCAAAAGCCCGTTTTAATTGCACGCACCCACTTGCTTCTCCAAGTTGAACCACCTCCGCTCAGCAACGCCGAGTTGCCGACGACAGCAATCCACGCAAAACCGAGTGTAACAGGTACGCTAAATAAATGAATACCAAAAAAGTCAGAGTAAGAATATGCTCCAAATGGCCACTCGGTGTGAACGCCCAGCCATTCAATGCCCATTCCTCCAAGCCATATGATGAATGAGGCCAGCCAGAGACTGGGTTCTTTCCAAATGACTGACCGGTCGGACATTCCAGTTCGGTACCGTCCCTTGTAGATTAGATCTAGCACGTATAACGCATAGAAGATTAAGAAAAGTCCGTTAGAGAAGGATAGGACATCCGGCACACCAATCGTAAGCATCAATATAGCGCCGATCGCATACCACACCCAATATAAACCTTGAACCATTAGGAAACCGCCGTTCGGGAAGCCTGAAATGCCAGCATTGGATAACGCTTCACAATCGCTCCCAGCATCTCCAATTTCAGTTCATCGGTAACATAAGCACGTTTTGAATACACGTCATATTCATTACGCTCCACCGCATGTAAGATCGTTGAATAAAATGCAGCTGCCAGTTCAATCGCAAACGCACTATCCACCGGATACGTATCTAGACGATCCATTCCCACGCGGAACCAGTCCAGTGCAGCGACCTTCAATTCATGAACGATCGCGATCCAGCGTTCGTCAATCACACCATTTTGCCAATCAAGCTCCGTATATCCATGCTTCTCCATCACTTCAAGTGGAACATAACGTCGTGCTCTTGCCCGATCTTCGCCCACATCCCGAATAATATTCACGATCTGCATGCCTTTGCCCAGAGCAATTCCGTTGACTGCCACTTCTGCACCATTATCATCACGTAGTACAGGCAGCAACATCTCGCCTACCGTTCCGGCAACAAGATAACAATAATGCTCCAATTCCTTCATCGTTGTGTAATGCGTAACTTCCAGATCTGTGAGCTGTCCTTCCATTTGACGGAAAAAAGGTCCCTTATCCAGATGTGGAAAGCTTGCAAATAACCATCTCAGCGCTGGCCATATGAAATGTCCTTCCGCTTCATCCAGTTGTGTAAACAAATCATGAATCTCATGGATGGTATATGCCGATTGGTCCGGCTCATCCACGCTATCATCAATCATGCGACAGAACGCATAAATGACATACACTGCTTCACGACGCGGACTGGGAAGGCCTTTAAAGGCTTGATAAAAAGAAGTCGAACCTTTCTTCATCAACTCTTCGCACCTGCTCAAAATTGCTTCGTTCATGTTCCCATCTCCTTCATGAGTTGATTTACAGCCATACGCGCACCCTGCATCACGATCGGCACTCCGCCACCTGGATGTACTGATGCTCCCGCAGCATATAGCCCCTTAATTGCAGGAAACGGCTTAGGTTGTGGTCGATATACCCCGGATTGGAACAGAACCGGCGCAATACCGAAGCTTCCACCGCCATACAGTCCATCGCGCTCTGCATCTGCTGGCGTTCTTACTTTTTTCCATTGGATCGCAGCACGCAGTCCCGGGAACCCACGTTGTTCTGCTTCTTCAAGCACACGCTCTACGAGCATCTCACCTTCCTGTGACCAATCCACGCCTTCCGCATCCGGTACTGGAATGAGGAAATACAATACGCTCTGGCCTGGAGGTGCAGCCGTCTCATCTAATGCAGCCGGGTTAAATACGTAGAATGAGGACTTATCTGGAATTCGGCGTCGCTCGAACACTTCACGTAAACTCCCATCAAGGCTTGGAGGTAAGAAAAATTGATGTGTCGTCGCATCCTCCCATTTTTTGTCTACTCCTAGATAGATTAACACACATCCAGAAGAAGGACGATACGGCTTGCGTTTGCGTGGTGCTTCAGAGATGTCTCCAAGTAAACTGGATAAGTGAGGAAAGTCGCCATTGTAGATCACAGCGTCCATAGGCTCGAAGCCGTCTGCAGTTTCAATTCCTTCACATTTTCCTTGGTTAATCCGGAGTTCGGTCACTTCGGTGTTCAATACAACGCGTCCACCGCGCGCAATCAGTTCCTTTTCCAATATACCTGGCAGTGCGGCATAACCGCCTTTGACCATCCATATTCCATATTGATGTTCCGCATAAGGTAACAATGAATAGATTCCAGGTGTCCCGAACGGTGATCCGCCGATGTATAAGCTTTGTAGCGAATACGCGTCGAGTAATTCTTCGTGTTCAAAATAATCGCCTACAGCCTTCCGCACACTTTTGTGTGCACGCAGTCTGCCCATCAGCGACATGAGGGACGGCGT
This sequence comes from Paenibacillus tundrae, assembly GCF_030812775.1. GTDB lineage: Bacteria > Bacillota > Bacilli > Paenibacillales > Paenibacillaceae > Paenibacillus > Paenibacillus tundrae_A. The sequence continues at coordinate 164,478 of NZ_JAUSTI010000012.1, read as the reverse complement.
GAAGAAATCTCTTTTTCGAGGAAAAGCTCGCTCTAGAAATGCTGCACGTCCTGCCGGAAAGAGTGTATCCATATCCGTCATGAATCGGTTAAACCCTTTACTCTCACCCGGGAACAGACGCTCAATCTCTTCTGCCTGAAGTGAACGGCTGGTCATTTTGGTCATGACTCGACCACTGCTGTAATGAACCCTGTATAGGGGGTCACAGCGTAACAACTCCACCTTGGAACGATCTACACCCGCTTCTTCCAAAATACCTAATAACATCTCTGGCAGAAGTACAATCGTTGGCCCTTGGTCGATCCGGTATTCTCCCTCTTGTTCGAATCCGATCCGTCCACCAACGCGTGAACCTCGCTCATATACCGTAACATCCCAACCTTGGCGATTCAGCAATAACGCTGACGTTAATCCTCCAATGCCTGCACCTATAATCGCCGCGCGCTTCATGAATGACCTCCAGCTTCTGCCGACTGTTGTACATAAGGGGTTGGGCGAGACTGTGTGCGTGCATCTTCTTCTTGGATAAGTCTCACGCTAATTCGTGCAGATTCAAAAATTGTAGGCAATCCGCTACCTGGATGCGTTCCACCACCAACAAGCCACACTTGCTTCAGCTCTTCAAATTGGTTATGTGGTCGCAGATACATCATTTGACCCAGATTGTGAGCCATATTAAACGTTGCTCCGTTGTATACATCCAGTTCATTTGCCCAATCAAGCGGCGTAAACATCATCGATTCTTCAATGCGACTACGAATGTCTGCCAGCTGAGGAATCGCCTCCATCCGCTTCATCATTGCTTCGCGAACGTTCTCCCGTTCCCTATCCCAATCAATGTCTCCTGTAAGGTTCGGAGTCGGCATAAGAACATAAAGTGCAGATTTTCCTGCCGGAGCTAGCGTCGAATCCAGCTTAGAGGGGTTATGAATATATAGAGATGGATCAGCGGACAACACTTTGTGCTTCGTAATCTCGTCTACGTTCACTCGGTAATCGTCTGGGAAGTACACAGAATGATGCGGCAGATCGATCTCGCCATCTACACCGAGATACAGCATCGCTGTAGAACAGGAGTACTTTTTCCGTTTCATCTTCTCAGGTGTATATTTCTTAAGGACGCCTGGCTCGAACAGATTCGTTACGGCATGTGCGAAGTCTGCATTCACAACAACATGATCTGCTTCAATACGTTCACCATTCTCAAGCAATACACCTTCTGCACGACCATTGCGGACAATGACCTGATCTACGGGGCAGGATGTATGTATTCTTCCGCCGAACTCTGTTATCACATCAGCCATGGCATGGAACACACGGTTCACACCACCGATTGGATGATACAGTCCATACTGATGCTCTATAAACGATAGAATTGTGAATGTACCAGGACAATCCCAGGCAGACATGCCCAAGTATTTGGATTGAAACGTAAATGCCCAACGTAGTCGCTCATCTGTAAAGTATCGTGATAAAATTCCGTACACCGTATTATTGATATCAAGCTTAGGAAGAGCTGTTATCGCGTCTTTGCGCAGATAGTCCGTCAACTTACCAAAGGGTCTACGAAGTAATGGCATTACTTTACCGAATTTCACTTCTTCATCTTGCATGAACCGAAGATAGTTATCTTCATTACCGGGAAACAGTTCCTTAATCTGCGCGGCTGTTTGCTCCCGATCCCGAGAAGGCGTGAATACTTTATCACCAAAGTTCAGTGCATATAGCGGTGTCAGTTCCTTCATGTCCACATAATCGGATAGCTTGCGTCCAACGACATCGAACATCTCTTCAAGCAATTGTGGCATCATCAGAAACGTTGCGCCTCGGTCAAACTTATATTCACCGAGTTCAAGTCTGGAAGAGCGTCCACCAATGACAGGTTGTTTCTCATAAACATCCACTTCGTATCCTTGACCGGATAACAACATGGCTGCTGCAAGCCCACCTGGGCCTGCGCCAATTACAGCGGCACGTTTACGTTGTTGATTGGGCATTAAGCCACTCACCTTTCTTATCTTGCTACGCTATTCTTATAGCTTCTAACCTACTATTAAACCATTCAACAACATTCTAAGCGGATAAAACATCAAACGTTATACAAATATAATACAAATATTATACGACCTTGTAAACTGTACATTCTGCACTTCCTGTTTAATGCACATAACATCGGATTGAATGCAAAAAACACCCTTACCGCAATTGCGTTCAAGGATGCTTATAATCAAGCTTATTTATGCAATGTTGATACATATGACGCAACCCCACATAACTTGATCGTTTGAGCCATACATTAGACCTGTCCATTTCACCATGTCGCTCTATTATGTTAATACTGTGAGCCTGGTGGCATGTCTACCAAGTACTCCCGTTCTAACCAACCTTGCCATTCGGACGAATGCTCCGGCATAATCCATTCGGGATAGGTTGCATGTTCGGCATGCTCATACCCTTTTCCCCCAAGGACAAAGCGCATATGCGGGAATTCATCTTTAATTCGACTCACCAATTGGTCACAACGCTCCATTAATCCCGGACTCGTGATGGAGAGACAGACTAGCTTGATCTTCTGCTCACGAATAATTGGAAAGATGCCCTCTTCCGGCGTGTTAGCTCCAAGGTACAGCACTTCAGCTCCATTTTTACGCATAAACAGGGAGAATAGCAGCAAACCCACCTGATGATGTTCCCCTTCTGGGCATAACGCTAGGACTTTAGGTAAGTGCGGATAGATCGGGAACAGATGGAAAAACTGATAAAACCGCTGTGAAATCAGTTGGGTCATGAAATGCTCCTGCGCTACAGAGGCTCTTCCCTGCTCCCAAGCATCGCCAACTCGAACTAAAATGGGCACAAGTACATGATAGAACATCGAGTCGTATCCATACATTGTAAAGCCAAAATCAATCAGACCGTTGGCTCGTTCACCCTGGAATTGGTAGAGGGAGTCATAAATTTGATCCGCAATCCGTTGGTACGATTCTTCCATGGTGGGAACAGGAGTCGTACTCGGGGTGGGAATGAACGCTTCCGCTGGCTTGGCTTTGTTCGCCTTCAACATCCGCACTGCTTCTGAAATATTGGTCTGATGTTGCTCAACCTGCTGTTTTAACCAGCGCAGATCTTCAACATTTTCATCTGTATACAACCGATAACCCGATTCCGTTCGCTCAGGAGTGACCGCGCTGTAACGATTTTCCCAAGCTCGGAGCGTTACCGTCGGAATGTCCAGCATGGCAGCGACCTGTTTGATGGAATACACTTTAGTCCCCACTCTCTTTCTTAAAATATCCAATAAAGCATGCTCTGAAATGCTTGCCGTGGCCTTTTCCGTCTCCGCCAGGTTCACATTTCGAGTTTATATGAAATTTAAAACATTCTACAAAAATAATACACCCATTATACACAACAGCTACACCCCTGTCGATTCATCAAGATAATTTAGTAGCATCTGGCTTGTCCAATTTCTCTTCTATACCCAGTCCTATGCGTCAATATTCATTGCAACGTGGTAATAGTAGTCAGCTAACTTATGAAAGGGGGTCATTGCTTGTTTTCTTCTCGCCACACATCAACCAAATCCAAGGCATCAGGACGCCGCTTTCCATACATACGCGCAGCTCTAGGTCTGCTTATTCTATGGCTCATCGCAGTCATGCTCTATCAGACGTATAAACCGCTACCACCAGGCATCTCCTATGAAAGTCCGGAGTATCGCACGGATCAAGTGCAGTTTCTTCATGATCTGACGTACCCTTCCGCAGATGGATTGATGGAACATGAGCAGCAGATTTACCAACGTATGCTGCAGGTCGTTGAAGATGCTGAACAATTCGTTCTCGTGGATATGTTCTTATTTAATGATTATCAGCACGAAGGGCAACGATTCCCGCCGATCAGTGCAGAATTCACGGATGCGATGATAGCGAAAAAGAACCAACATCCCGATATGGACATCTGGTTTATTACCGACGAAGTGAACACGAACTATAATTCAGCGCCGAACCCGCTATTTCAACAAATGAAACAAGCGGGAATACATGTGGTCATCACCAATGTTGATCCACTCCGTGACTCTACGCCGGTATACTCGGCAGTGTGGCGTACTTTCTTCCAATGGTTCGGACAGTCCGGCAAAGGATGGGTTCCTAACCTAATGGCAAGTGACGGCCCGGATGTTACCTTGCGGTCTTACTTAAAACTTTTAAACGTCAAAGCCAATCATCGCAAAGTTGTTGTCAGTGAGAAGACAGCGATTGTATCCTCCGGTAATATCCATGACGCAAGCGCCTATCACTCCAACATTGCCTTTGAAGTCTCTGGTCCCATCATTGAGGATATCCTTCGCTCAGAACAGGCGGTACTAGACATTTCCGGTGGTGGCACTGTGCCCGTATATTCTCCCTCTGCCAACGATTCGACCGCTACGTCGAGCACTAAATCGAACGAGGGTGACCTGCGTATCCGCTACTTAACCGAAGGCAAAGTAAATGATGCAACCTTGCATGAGATTAACGCAGCCGAAAAGGGTGACGTGTTATGGATGGGCATGTTCTACATTGCCTCACCTAAAGTGTTGGATGCGCTGCTCGCAGCGGCAGAACGCGGAACAGAGATTCGGCTTGTACTTGATCCAAACGAAAATGCATTTGGTCAGGAGAAGATCGGCATTCCGAATCGGCCTGTAGCTGCTGAGCTACATGGCAAGTCAGACGGCAAAATCCAGATTCGTTGGTATAACACAACCAAGGAACAATACCATACCAAGATGATGTACATCGCCAAAGCAACCGGTGATCACATTGTTCTTGGCGGGTCGACCAATTTTACACCGCGGAACTTGAATGATTATAATTTGGAAAACAACCTTTGGGTTGCATCCCCTCCGGATAACGAGTTCACCCAGAATGTTGCGAATTATTTTGATCGCATTTGGAATAATGATGATGCGGAGTTTACGTTGAATCTCGATGAATTTCAGGAGAAAACAACATTTCTGAAAGGGATTTTGTATAAGCTACAACTTATCTTGGGCTTTACGACCTTTTAGAAAGATAATGAACCTAGATGATACACTTGCCACTTCGCTGAAAGAACATCCATTAAGATCGTTGTTCTCTCCGGATATATTTATAGTATTTATAAACTCCGTCTGTGCTCTATCGTGCAGGCGGAGTTTTATATCTTGACACGGGATGTAAAATGTGAAAACATAATTACCTAACGCCCGTTAGGAAGGTGATATCATGACTGCACATTCGATTCGGGATGCCGCGCTTTTCCATTTTGCTAGAGATGGATATGAAGGAGCATCACTCAGAGCCATCGCAGATGAAGTCGGGATTAAGAAACCATCGATATATGCACATTTTAGCAACAAGGATGACTTATTTTTGCACACTCTGGCCTTCGCATTTCAGGAGGTACGGCGGCACACACTTGAATATTTCCGTGACCATGCGGATTTACCACTAGAGCAACGGCTGAAGGGTCTACTATTCTGGTTTGAGGAAGAGTACCATGCCCATGCATCCGCACGTTTTATGCTGCGCAATTGTTATTATCCACCACTGAACCTCTATAGCGAAGTGATGGATCTCGTGTATCCGTTTCTAGACGGTATGGAACGCGCCTTGATCAGGCTATTCGAGCGTGCAATACGTCATGGAGAACTACCGTCTGTTCCAGCAGAACAAGCAGCTATTGCGTTTATGACGTTCCTGGACGGTATTACGGTGGAGATTATATATGGAAGCTCACGTCGATACAAACGACGCCTTGAAGCCTCCTGGCCTGTCTTTTGGCATGGCATACATCATATGAACGAAGAAGCACGAGCTATTGTGCTGGAAGGAGATTCACCATCATGAACCGCAACTGGTTGTATGTTTTTATCGGAGGAATTATAGAAATTGTATGGGTAAGCGGGTTAAAGCACGCTTCTAATGCATCAGAATGGGCACTGACGGGGATCGCCATCGTGATTAGTTTTGGACTCATCATTGCCGCTTCCAAGAGACTTCCTGTCGGTACCGTATACGCCGTCTTCACAGGTATTGGTACAGCGGGTACTGTGCTAACGGAGATGGTGCTGTTCGGTGAGGAATTCCGCCTTGCTAAAATATTGTTGATCGGCTTATTGCTCTGCGGTGTCATTGGGCTGAAACTGGTTACAGACCAGCAGCAGTCAACGAAAGAAGGTGCGGCATAATGGCATGGTTAGCAATCGTCGGTGCAGGCATCTGTGAAATTTTTGGCGTCATCGGTATTAATGGGGCTTCTTCCAAAAAGGGCTGGCCTTATATCGTACTGATGTTGGTTTCATTTGTATTCAGCTTCTCTCTTCTGTCCTACGCAATGACTTCCATTCCTATGGGCACAGCTTACGCTGTGTGGACAGGAATCGGAACAGTAGGCAGCACGCTGACAGGCATGTTCCTGTTCGGCGAACGCAAGGAAGCGAAGCGGCTCTTATTTATTGCGATGATTCTGGTCGCAGCCGTTGGTTTGAAATTAATTACGTAACGTATCCGGCAAGAACAAGTGATATTGCAATGTTAAACGATAATGAGCGATAACCGATTGTAATAAATTTAATATTTTACGTAAAATAACAGGCGACTTCATCAGGAAGTCGTCTTTTTGCGATATGATGGAAATAACAGGAGAGGAGACTGATGATATGAAGAAAATATGGAGACGTCTTGGCGCATTCACAGGGTACACCTTCCTCATCCTATTAGCTGCGTTCTTCCTGTTCTCCCTCGTGGCGGTAATCCTGCTCGCTATTTATGATTTTCAGGGTGGAATGTAGCCTCATTAGGTAAGTTTCCCCCTTCTCTTTTTTTCCAATTTCCTCCCATTTGAATTCGACCTTCCAGATCGTTTATACTTATTCTGACCTTGAAGTCAATCCGAGAACTCACAAGTTCCGCAACGAGGTGAATGTATCGTTAATGAACCCTATCCATGAAATGAATGAGAAGAAAAAGCTCATTATTACCACAGCCCTCAAGCTGTTTTCTGCCAAAGGCAGTGCTGCAACGTCCATGCAAGAGATTGCTGAACTATGCGGAATGTCGAAGGGTAGTCTCTACCTTATGTTTAAATCCAAAGAGGAATTAGAGTCCAGCACCTTGGAATATTGCATGTTTACTCTCATTGATGAAATGACCCAGATTGAGCAAGAAGCTGGCCTCACATCAAGAGAACGTCTGCACAAGCAGATCGAAACACTGCTCATCCATGTATCCGAGCTGAGAGAATTTTTGCGTGTACAACTGCGCAGCATGATGATGGACGATGAACAGAAGCATCATGAACAATGCAACCCGCAGCACAAAGAGCTAGAGGTTCGCATTTTACATTGGTTCAAGGATAAGCTTGAGGCTCTGTATGGCCCCGAGATTGAACCATATACCATTGATTTGATGCTGCTTACGCAAGGTCTGTTTCTCTCCTACGTCAAAATTTGGTTCACGGAAATGCCCTCACTCACCGTTGCCAAAATGGCTGCCAACTTGCTTCGAACGATGGATTACGCGGCACATGGACTGCTGGAGCACAAGCCTGCGCCCTTAGTTATGTTAGATCACTGGCCAGCATGGACGCGTGAATTCAATGCAGATTCTACCGTCATGCGTCACCCGGTTCACATTATTAAACAGATGCAGGATATCATTACGTCGGATTTGCAACCAGGACAACTACGTACCGATGCGCTGGAAACCATCGCCATTCTAAAACGTGAGATGATGGAATTCACGCCAAGGCGCGCCATTATTCTGGGTATGATGCACAATCTGAATCACATTCCTGCCATTCAGCCATTGCACTCCGAGCTTCAGCACATTATGGATGCCATGTATAGCCGGTTTATCCAAGCTGACTCGTCAAACCAATAAAAAACAGGGAGAACAGAGAGGAGAAGAAACCAGCGTATGAAAGGGATTATTAACTTTTCACTGAACAACAAGTTTGCCATCTGGATTCTGACCATCATCGTATCCGCCACCGGTTTATACAGTGGACTAACGATGAAGCAGGAGACGATTCCAAACATCAACGTTCCATTCCTGGCCGTTACTGCTATCGATCCTGGTGCCGCACCAGAAGGAATTGTTGAGGATGTCACCAAACCACTAGAACAGACATTGAGGAACGTCGAGGGCATCAAAACACTCACCTCTACCTCCATGGAGAATGCCTCTTCCATCACACTTGAATTCGATTATGGAACGGATTTAGATAATGCCACAGCAGCAGTTCGTGAAGCACTGAACGAAGTGCAACTGCCAGATGGCGTACAGAAACCGACCATTTCCAAATTCAGCATTAACTCATTCCCAGTAGTATCACTGAGCTTGTCCGATAAGGATGGCGGGGATCTAGAACAACTGACGAGACTCGCACAGAACGATATTCAGGCTGCACTTGAAGACATCGATGGTGTCGCTCAGGTACAAGTTTCCGGTCAATACGTTAGAGAGGTCCAACTGAAATTTGATCAGGACAAAATGAACGAACTCGGTCTGACTGAAGATACAGTCAAAGGGATCGTTCAAGGTTCGTCTGTCCGTGTACCTCTTGGATTGTTTGAACTGGATAAAGCCCAGAAGGCTGTCGTTGTTGATGGTAACATCATTGATATGGATGACCTAAACAATCTGGCTATTCCGGTTATCCCAAGCGGTGCAGGTGCATCCGCAGGTAATGGTGCAGCTACTACTCCACAAGGCACAGGAGCACCAACAGGTGGTTCATCGGCTCAAGCTGGTGAAGCGGGTCAAGGTACAGCACCAGGGGCTGCACAAGAATCTGACCAGGCTGCAGGGCAAGCGGGTGGCGGTAACGCTGGCGCTGGTAATCCTGCGGGCGCAGCTAATGCAGCACCTGGCATTCCAACCGTTAAATTAAGTGAGATTGCGAAGATCGAAGTTATTGGTCAAGCAGAATCCATCTCTCGGACAGACGGTAAAGAATCTATCGGGATCTCGATCGTTAAGTCCAATGATGCCAATACGGTTGATGTAGTTAATGCCGTTAAGAAAAAAGCAGAAGAATTGCAATCCCAATTCAAAAATGCAGAGCTTACGGTTCTACTTGATCAAGGTAAACCTATCCAAGATTCCGTAAATACCATGTTGTATAAAGCGATGTTTGGTGCTTTGTTCGCCATTTTGATTATTCTCTTATTCTTGCGTGATATTCGCTCTACGATCATTTCGGTCATTTCCATTCCGCTCTCCTTGCTCATTGCACTGACAGCGTTGAATGTAATGGACATTACGCTGAACATGATGACGCTCGGCGCCATGACGGTTGCCATTGGGCGGGTCGTGGATGACTCCATCGTTGTTATCGAGAATATCTATCGCCGTTTAACGCTCAAAGGAGAGAAATTAAAAGGCCGTGAACTGATCCGGGAAGCAACCCGTGAGATGTTTGTACCGATCCTTTCCTCCACCATTGTTACCATTGCCGTGTTCCTTCCACTCGCACTTGTGAGCGGTATGGTCGGTGAGTTGTTCTTACCATTTGCCTTGACGATGGTCTTTGCCCTACTGGCATCCCTTGTTGTTGCGATCACAATCGTACCAATGCTGGCTCATAGCCTCTTCCGCAAAGGGATCAAGAACAAGCAAAATCATGATGAAAAACCAGGCAAGCTTGCGGATACGTACAAACGACTCTTGAACTGGACGTTGTCTCATAAATTCATTACTGTAAGTGTCGCTGTACTCGTATTGGTTGGTAGTTTATTCTTGTATCCGTTCATCGGCGCAAGCTTCCTGCCAGAGCAACAGGATAAATATGTCATGGTTACGTACAGTCCGGAAACGGGAGCTCTGCGTGAAGATGTGGAAAAAGAAGCCCTTGTCGCTGAGAAGTGGTTGTTGCAGCAACCAGGTCTGGAGAAAATGCAATACTCCATCGGTGGCAGTAACCCGCTGAGCAGCATGGGTGGAGGAAGCTCCAACTCTGCACTCTTCTATATTCAATACAACGAAGATACCAAAGAATTTACCCAAGTGAAGAAAGATCTTGTGGAAGGTTTGAAGAACCAAGTTACCGCAGGAACCTGGAGTGAGCTTGATATGTCTGGGGGTCTGGGAGGAAGCAGTCTGAGCCTTTCCATCTATGGCGACAGTGTAGAACAGATCAAACCGGTCTCCGATGAAATTCTGAAGCTGGTTCAAGCAGATACGGAATCATTCGAAAAAGCAGATACAACACTCTCTGATACCTACGGGCAGTACACGCTGGTTGCAGATCAGGAGAAACTAAGTTCGCTTGGTTTGACTGCAGGTCAACTGGCTATGACACTGAGCCCAGTGCGGGAACGCCCTGTGCTTACCGAAGTAGATATCGAGAACAAAACATATAAAGTATATGTTGAAACGGACAAAAAGACATTCAATAGCCTTTCGGAGATTGAAAATGAAACCGTCACTTCACCGCTCGGCATCGAAGTACCCATTAAAGATGTCGCTAAAGTAGAAGAAGGTACTTCACCGAACTCCATCATGCGTATTGATGGTAAGGTCGTTGTTCAGGTATCAGCTAACATTCTCGCTGCTAATGTAGCGAAGGCTTCGCAGGATCTGCAGGCTAATATCGACAAAATCGATCTGCCAGATGGTGTTGAAGTGAAGTTTGGTGGTACGACTGAACAAATTAATGACACATTTACACAGCTTGGTCTTGCCATGCTGGCAGCCATCGCTATCGTATACTTCGTGCTCGTTGTTACGTTTGGCGGCGGACTTGCGCCATTTGCCATCCTGTTCTCCCTGCCGTTCACCGTTATTGGTATTATGGTAGGTCTGTTCGTAGCAGGCGGTACAATTGACGTATCTGCCATGATGGGTGGACTAATGCTCATCGGTATCGTAGTCACGAATGCCATCGTCCTGATCGACCGTGTCATTCACAAGGAAAACGAGGGATTGTCTACTCGTGAAGCCTTGCTGGAAGCCGGAGCAACACGTCTTCGTCCGATTCTGATGACCGCTCTTGCTACCATTGGTGCATTGCTTCCACTCGTTACAGGGCTGGAAGAGAGCGCGGGCATTATCTCCAAAGGTCTCGGAATTACCGTTATCGGGGGTCTGATCAGCTCCACGCTGCTCACACTGGTCATCGTACCGATTGTGTATGAATTCCTGATGAAGTTCAAAAAGAAAAGAATCGAAGATTAATTGGTCGCAAAGATAGACTCATGCTCTAAACTAGATTAACAATTCACACCCCTTGCTATGTATTGGAATGATTTTATATTCCAACATCAGACCAAGGGGTGTTTTTTTGTAGTCAGCGTATTTGTTGTAGTTAGCACGATGGCAATTTTGAATTAGACGACAAAACAAACCATTCATTTTGGGAAATCACACAAATAAGTGTAAGAGATCATCTCATCTGTGCCGAATGGTTTTATACTAAGGTTTACGGATCTGGGTATTGCTAGGACATACCATGGGAAGGACGGTGAGGGTATGGGGGAAACAACGCTGCATATTCAGATGAGGGATATGTTGAAACGTCCGGTATTTCGCAAAGCAGAGGTACTCGCCAGTGAACGTGCGCTGACGAGGTACGTAAGATGGGTACATATCATGGAGGTGCCTGAAGTGGGGAACCTGCTCAACGGCGGTGAACTGGTGCTAACCACAGGCATCGGATGGCAGGATAATGCGCAGCAAGGGCTCTCTTTTCTACGTCAGTTAATTGCACATGGGGCTGCGGGGTTATGTATTGAGCTTGGGGCACACACCAAATCCCAGCTTGGGGCAATGAAAGAAATTGCTTCTGCCGAGGATTTTCCACTCATCTGGTTCCATGAACAAGTTCGCTATATCGATATTACACAAGATCTGCATTTTACTTTGCTCCGTAGTCACCAACGGTTGATCAATGAACTGGATACCCTGACCACCTCATTCAACCAACTTCTGCTCAATGGCGATGGTGTGCAGCCACTACTTCGATTGTTGTCACGTACGACGGGTTATGATGTAGCTCTCTATCCACTTGAGGGTGAGGCAAGTGCCGTGCCCTATAGTGCACCAGAACATCTAGAAGCGCGACGCCAGTCCTGGTTCTCGCATCGGAAGTCTGAGTCAATGAGAACGGATAGTCATACGGAACCCGCGACTTCAACCGAATTCTGCTCCTCACCGGGTACGCTCTCTCTGTCTGTGCAAGCACTAGAGTATACCTTTGCCGACCTCGTACTCAGCACAGCAAAATCATCTAATCATGATCTGGATCTGGCGCACCCACACCAACCTTCCAATGAATTCGTCCTTCAAGCCATGGAGCGTTGTGCCGCTGCCATTGCCCAGGACTGGATGCGCACCAAATACATGGAGGAGAAGCGCCGATACAAGGAAGATATGTGGGTCATCGATTGGCTCAACGGCCATCATTCTGCCAAAGAGATACACGAATATCTATCCACCGCTAGTCCCCTTCTTGCAACAGGCACAGGCACCGTCATTTTGTTCGACCGTATCCCGGGTTATTCAGATAGCCTCAAGCTTCAGAAGCTCCTCATTCAGCGTAACATCGTCTCCCGCTCTATCTTCTCAAGAGAAGGGTTCACCCTCTACAGTACCGTGCTTAACCATCAGATCATTCTCATCATCATCGACCCTCAGCCTGGAGTTCAGCGCAAAAGCCATCTATGGAGCTGCATTCAACAACTCCAGCATCATGAAGCAGATCAAACACATCGTCTATTCTCAGGTCTGTTAGGCATTGGTCAGAGCTGTGCTAACCTCTCTCGTATCAGAGACAGCTTAGATTCAGCCAAGGAAACCCTGTCGATTCAAAAAGATATCGGAGCAATGCAGCAGCCCTTCTACAGCAATCTTCATTGTTACCGTATTATTGCGGGTATGAAGCAGAGTGGCAGTTTGGAGGATTTTATCGTGGAATATCTGGGGCCTATCATTCGATATGATGCAGAAAAAGGTGGGCAACTCCTGCATACGCTTAAGCAATATTTCGTGCTATGTTGTTCCAAACAAGAGACCGCTACCCGTCTGTTCATCGTAAGGCAGACCCTATATCACCGATTACACAAAATCGAGTCCCTCCTAGGAGAAGACTATGTTCTTCCTGAGAAAAGAGTTGCGATCGAGCTTGCCATCTATGGTTATGAATATGTCCACGGCCCGATCGCGTAGCTTCACTATGCCCCCTGCTGTTCTCGCAGTTGCTGCACGAGAAAGTGTCCAAACCACTTTCGGCCGGAGGCAGTGCCTACGTGTTGCTGCTTCCACTCTCCCGGCTGATCCGGATGTTCCCAGACGACATCCGCTCCCTCCAGATGCTCTTGCACCGTATAGATGCGGTAACCCAGAGCGACCATACGTTCAATTGCTATTTTTTCCGCTTCAAAATCCGCTGTTTCGGACATACCTCTCACCCCCTCGTTGTTGTCGCTACTTTCTTCGCTGGAACGGGTGCGCCAGCATCGTATTTGGCACGCTTCACATATTGGCCTGCACCTGGCTTGCCTGCAAACTGCCGATCACGAACCACATATTCTCCCCGACATAGCACCGTAATGGGACATCCCTGAACCTGCATTCCTTCAAAGGCACTGTAATCCACGTTCATATGATGCGTCGCAGCAGAAAGTTCTCTCTCGATCGCTGGGTCAAAAATAACAATATCTGCATCCGTTCCTACAGCCAGCGTGCCTTTCTGCGGAAATAGCCCGAATAGCTTGCTTGCCCGTGTTGAGCACAGATCCACCCACTGGTTCAGGGATATGCGTCCTTTGGCGACACCTTCTGAATACAGGATGCTGAGTCGATCCTCAATCACAGGCCCGCCATTCGGAATTTTGCTAAAATCATCCTTCCCCAGATCCTTCTGTCCCTTAAAGTTAAACGAGCAGTGATCCGAGCCAATCGTCTGCAGCTGACCATTCTTGAGCGCATTCCACAATGCATCCTGATGAGTTGCTTCCCGCAAAGGTGGTGACCAGACATACTTGGCGCCTTCAAAATTCGGCTGATCCATGATCGATTGATCCAACGTTAAATACTGCGGACACGTCTCGCCCCAGATTCGATACCCTAACTCCCGCATACGAGCAATCTGCTCCACCGCTTCAGCGCATGTCACATGCACAACATAGAGCTGAGAATCCGCAAGTGCCGCCAGTCGGGCAGCCCGACCTGTTGCCTCTCCCTCCAAAACTGATGGACGAGTTAGCGCATGGTGAATCGGTTCGGTTCGACCAGCCGCGAGCGCTTCACGCACGAGCAGGTCGATCACATCGCCATTCTCGGCATGCACCATAACGAGAGCGCCGTACTCCTTCGCCTTTTGCAGCGTCTGATACAGGATGGCATCATCGGCTTGGAATTGATTTTTGTATGCCATGAATACCTTAAAGGAAGACACACCTTCTTCTTCAATCATCTGAGGTAACTCTTCCAGTACCTGATCATTCATCTCTCCGATCATCAGATGGAAGCCATAATCAATGGCTGCCTTACCGTCTGCTTTGTCATGCCATTGCTGGAGGGATTCCAGCAGTGGTCGCCCTTTTTGCGTTAAACAAAAATCGATAATGGTAGTTGTGCCGCCAAATGCAGCAGCAGCCGTACCTGTCGCAAAATCATCTGCTGTAACCGTTCCGCCAAACGGCATATCCAAATGGGTATGTGGATCGATACCGCCAGGAATCACATAACAACCTGAAGCATCGATTACCTCTGTCCGTTCGTCTGGCAGTAGCCCTATGCCGATCTGCGTGATTTTGCCATGCTCAATTAGAATATCTGCCTCGAATGTATCTGACGCTGTAACCAACACACCATTACGAATCAATTTGCGGATAGTCATGATATCGCCTCTTTCGTTGATTGATCTCGTGTCCACTGTAGCGTCGCTATAGCCGATTGACGTTCATTCCAGGTCAGTGGTGCTTGTTCATGCTCGATCTCCACCATCTGGATTGCGCCATCCACCGGACACACGATGGAACACAGATTACAGCCTACACAATCCTCCTCAACCACCTCAAGATATGAACCCGAAGGGTCTGTCAGCATATCAATACATTGATGTGAAGTGTCTTCACAGGCGATATGGCATTTATTGCAATTAATACAGACATCGCGGTCAATACGAGCGACCACTTTGTAATTCAGATCAAGATTGCCCCAATCCGAGTACTTAGGAACCGTCTGACCGATTAATTCGGTTACACTTTGCAAACCCTTCTCATCCAAATAATCATTCAGCCCGTCGATCATTTCCTCCACAATCCGAAAACCATGATGCATTGCAGCCGTACAGATCTGAACGCCCGTAGCTCCCATTAATAGAAACTCAGCTGTATCCCGCCAATTGGATATGCCTCCAATACCGGAGATCGGCACGCCTACCTCCGGATTACGTGCACACTCTGCAACCATGTTCAGTGCGATCGGCTTCACGGCCGGCCCACAATACCCGCCATGCGCGCCCTTACCCGCCACATGCGGAACCGTATTCCACGAATCCAGATCTACACCCGCAAGAGAGTTGATGGTGTTAATCATGGAGATTGCATCCGCACCACCACGTACGGCGGCTTTGGCTGTTACCGTAATATCCGTAATATTGGGCGTAAGCTTTACGATGACCGGAGTCGTTGCTACTTCCTTCACCCACATGGTCTGGAGCTCTACCAGATCAGGCTGTTGTCCCGAGGCGGCTCCCATACCACGTTCAGCCATGCCATGGGGACAGCCAAAGTTCAGCTCCAGTCCATCGACACCAACTGCCTCGACCTTCTTCACAATCTCATGCCACTTCTCCCGCTTCGGCTCAACCATTAGTGAGGCTATCACCGCTCGATTCGGGAAACGCTTCTTGGTCTCTGCAATTTCTCGCAGATTCACTTCTAATGGACGATCCGATATCAACTCAATATTGTTAAAACCCGCAACACGCTGCCCACCGAAATGAATCGCGGCAAAGCGTGACGATGTATTGATAATAGGCTCGCCCATTGTCTTCCACACTGCGCCACCCCAGCCTGCCTCAAAGGCTCGCTGAACCTGATATCCTGTATTCGTTGGTGGTGCAGATGCCAGCCAGAATGGATTCGGCGATCGAATACCTGCCAGATTAATAGATAAGTCAGCCATAACGATCCCTCCTAGATGTGGATTGATATCACTTGCTTAATATTGGTAGCTTTTGGTTTGCGAATCAAATGATGTTGCCTGATATCAGGCTTGGGATTGCTTGAGATAGATTAATCACCCTATATGCTCCAAATAATGATGGCGGCAAAACCATTCACTGATTCACTGGTGCTGGTGTCATTAAACCGAGCGTGGCATGATTCCAAACTTATGCTGTCTCTTCCACCTGACCAGGCCATGCCTTCATGACGGCTGCCGCAGCCATCTTCCCCTGTTGGGCTGCGGATACGACCATGGCTTCGCCCTGCCCCTGACCAAAGATAACATCTCCAGCGGCATAGACCTGAGGGTGGGATGTGCGATACGTGTGCGGCTCCACCTCCACTACACCGCCTTGGTGCTTCAATCCAAAGGCTTCAATAAGCGGCAACAACCGATTCTGTCCAATTGCACGCACGACGGTATCACACTCAATCGTGAACTCTGACCCTTCCACCGGTACAGGCCATGCACGCCCCCCGCCGGGCGGTGTCTCCAGCCGCATTTTCACGCATTCAATAGCGCGAACTCGGCCGTTCTCATCTCCGACAATGCGCCTCGGCATCGTAAACCAGCGGAACTCCACGCCTTCCTGTTTCGCAAATGTATATTCAAACGCATACGCCGTCATCTGACCCTCGCCGCGTCGATAGAGCATCTGTACTCGCTCAGCACCCAAACGTACAGAGCACGTTGCCGCATCTACAGCTGTATTGCCTGCACCAATCACAGCAACATTCAATCCATGGAGCGCCGGTGGCACACCCTGCTTCGTCGATTCGACCAGCTCAATGGCATCATAGACTCCTTCTAGTGTCTCGCCTTCAATGCCTAGCATCGGCACTGCGCCCATGCCACAAGCGAGAATTACCGAGTCGTATTGCTCCATAATCTCATCCGCCGAGAGGTCTACCCCAATGCGAACGCCATATCGGATCTGTACGCCCAGCGCTTCCACTTGCTGTACTTCCCACAATGCGACGGATTCAGGTAAACGGAACGATACAATGCCATACGTATTTAATCCGCCACCCTTGGCCTTCGCTTCATAGATCGTCACCTCATACCCTGCACGCCCCAGCTCTCTGGCTGCGGACAACCCTGCAGGGCCGGCACCCACGATTGCAACCGTACGTCCATTCGAAGGTGCCGGATGGAACAACGGTTCATTCTTCGTTCGTGCCCAATCCGTTGCATAACGTTGCAGATCACCGATGCGAATAGGCTTAGACGAATCGTTCAGAACACAGGCACCTTCACATAACTCTTCTGTTGGACAGACCCTCGCACAACTGGCTCCCACCGGATTCGCATCCATAATGGTTCGAGCTGAACCCTTGAGATGACCTGTAGAGATTTTCCGTATAAACGAAGGAATATTAATATCTGTTGGACACGCCTTGATGCAAGGTGCATCGTAACAATATAGACAGCGGTTGGATTCCTCCATCGCCTCTGCACTTGACATCGCAGGTTTCATCTCCGTGAAACGACTCTCCCATCCATAGTCGGACATGGGGGTTCCAGGGCTGTTCATCATGCGTATGCACCTCCAAAAATTATTCATTGGGCTGTGTACCCTATCTGTGCCTCAGGGCATCCTTCGTAATCAAAAGCGGACTTTTTGAACAACCTCTACAAATGAACAAGATGTTCATACGTTTCAGGCCGTCGATCCCGGTAAAATTGCCATACATTACGTACCTCCCGGATTACCTCAGTATCCATCTCCCCAATAATCACTTCATCTTGATCCCTGCTACCGATGGCAACCATCTTGCCACGCGGATCAACAAGGTAGGACTGACCGTAGAACTCTCCCATATTCCAAGGTGATTCCACCCCTACACGATTGATCGCAGCAACATAATACCCATTGGCTACCGCATGTGCGGGTTGCTCCAGCTTCCACAGGTATTCCGACGTGCCTGCCACCGTTGCCGAAGGATTGAATACAATCTCGGCCCCCGCTAAACCGAGCAGACGTGCTCCCTCCGGGAAATGACGGTCATAACAGATGTACACGCCCACTCTGGCGTAAGCCGTGTCGAACACCGGGTATCCAAGATTTCCAGGTTTGAAATAATACTTCTCCCAGAATCCATTCGTACCCTCACCTGCTTCCACATGCGGGATGTGATGTTTGCGATATTTTCCCAGATACGATCCATCCGCATCGATCACAGCTGCCGTGTTGTAATACGAAGCAATACCCTCCACCTCATACACCGGCAAAATAATGACTACCCCCAGCTCCTTCGCCAATGCTTGGAAACGCTGTGTAGTTGGCCCTTCTGGTACCTGCTCCGCAGAGGCATACCACTTCGGATTCTGCTCCGTGCAAAAGTACGGACCATAGAATACTTCCTGTAAACCAATAATCTGCGCTCCCTTGGCGGCAGCTTCTCGTACCATGGCGATATGCTTCTGTATCGCCGCTTCCTTATGAACCTCAACGGAAGCGGTGCCCTCCATAGCGTGTGAAGCTTGGATCAAACCAATCTTGATTTTGCCCATAATATTGGAACGCCTCCTTAGGAAAATGTATCGATAACTGTGTGACCATTACACATCTGCCGAACGGTACGGTATAGCACTTCGGTGCCCAGTGCGATATCTTCTGGCGAAGAGTATTCACTCGGATGGTGACTGATGCCGTCCTTACTGCGGACAAAGATCATGCCGTAATCACATACATGTGATAATGCCAGCGCATCATGGAAAGGCCCACTCATGAGCTCCGGTAACGTCATTCCCATCGCTTCGGCCGATGAGTGAATCGCAGACTTAATTCGTTCCGCACAATATCGTGGTTCACTATTGGTATCGACTGTGAGCGAATAGCTCAGCCCATGCTGCTTGCTTACATCCTCCAGCAGTTGCATGAACCGGGCTTCCAGCCGATCTCTGCGTGCCATCTCCATATCCCGTAAATCTACGGTAAAGCTAACTTCCTCCGGAATAATGTTGCGCGAATCGGGGAATACCCTCAGGCTCCCTACAGTTCCTACCGTAGGTGCACCAGGATCTTCGCGTACCATCTCATCAAACGCAGCAATGACTTTGGCGCTGCCAACAAGTGCATCATGCCGCATTCCCATCGGAACCGATCCAGCATGACCTGCCATTCCCTTCATCGTCACCGTGAGCCACAATGGTCCAGAAATCCCGGTCACTACACCCACGGGGGCGTCTATCGATTCCAGTACAGGTCCCTGTTCAATGTGCAGCTCCAGATATGCGCCAATCGCTCCAGGCGGGTATACCGATTCGGCAAATTGTGCTGGGGAGCAGCCGAAGGACTCAAGCGCTTCTCGCCGCGTCATCCCATGTTTATCCTGTCGCTCCAGCTCACCTTCCTCCAACTGCCCGGTTATCCCACGGGAGCCGAACAAACCCTTGTTGAACCGTGAACCCTCTTCATCACAAAAGGCAATGACCTCAATGGGCATCATGGGCTGTATCCCTTGCTCTATTAGACATTGAACCGCCTCGAGCGCGCCGAGCACGCCAATTGCTCCATCATAGCGGCCACCATACGGCTGGGAATCGATGTGTGAGCCCAGCATTAGTAGCGGAAGCGAAGGGTCTGTACCTTCCAAGCGACCAATCAGATTACCAAAGGCATCGAGCCGAGTAGTAAGCCCTGTCTCCTCCATCCAGAGACGAACCTGAATGATGCCTTCCATATCTTCCGGTGTTAGGGCTAAGCGACAGACACCAGTATCTGCGATGCGTCCAATACGAGATAGTTGTTCAATACGCTCATCCAATCGAGCCTGATTAATGGTGATTCCCTCCGTCGTCTGCACTCCGAATTCCTCCTTGTACAATTATGGCTTCATCGTTCATGTCTAATGAACTTGCATCCAGATTACGTAGTGCAGTCAGTAGGCTGCCTGCAATGAGATCCAGCTCTGCTTCCGTTGTGACGAATGGCGGTGAGATCGTCAGAATATTTGCAAACCCTGGTACGGTATCCCCATTTTTACCGATGAGAATGCCATCCTTTTTACAGCTAGCGAGTACCTTCATTACCTGATCTGCTCTGGCCGGAGAGCCATCCGCCTCAATCAATTCGATGCCACAGGCGAATCCGAAGGAGCGAATGTCACCGACCACTGAAAGCGACAAGAGCGGTTCGAGCTTTTCACGGAGCAGACTTCCCAGCCACTCAGCTTGACTAACTAGATTCTCACGTTCAATAATCTCCAGATTCGCCAACGCTACCCGGCAAGACACCGGATTCCCCCCAAAGGTATTCACATGACGAAAGTGTGTATCTGCGCCAGGTTCTTTGAACGAATCGTACATGTCCGCTCTTACGGCGGTAGCCGATAATGGAGAGTACGCACTGGTTAACCCTTTGGCCATCGTCACAATATCAGGCTTCACACCGTAATTGTGATGCCCGAACTTTTGCCCTGAGCGACCAAAACCACAGATGACCTCATCAACGATCAACAGCACACCATAGCGCTCACAGATCTCCTGTACCGTGCGCATATAATCTGGAGGAGGCACGATCATGCCGCCCCCTGTAATGACCGGCTCCATAATGACGGCAGCTACAGTCTCTGGCCCTTCCCAGCGAATGACCTCTTCATAGATCGCCGCGCACTCCAGCCCGCAACCGTCCTTGCTCTTACCAAACGGACAACGATAACAGTACGGCGGAGGTACATGAGTGAAGCCAACGCCCAGGGGTTCGTATTTGATCTTGCGAGCCGCTTGCCCCGTAGCGCCAAGTGCGCCCATGGAGTTCCCGTGATATGCACGATGACGAGAGATGAACTTGTGCCGCGTAGGCTCACCATTCTGGTGATGATACTGGCGGGCTATTTTGAAAGCTACCTCATTGGCATCCGAACCCGAGTTGGAGAAAAAGATCCGATACTCCCCCTCCAGCCAGTCATTCAGCTTCTCTGCGAGCAGGATTGCCGGCTCATGACTCTGGGTCATTGGGACATAGGCGAGTGCTTTCATCTGCTCATAGGCACTTCTGGCAATTTCCTCCCGCCCATGCCCAACGTTCACACACCACAATCCAGACATCGCATCCAAATAACGTGAGCCATACTGATCCATAATCCAGCTTCCTTCACCGCTGACGGCAATCATCGGATGATCGTTATGCGGGGAGATGTGATGCCACACATATTGACGATCCTTCTCCAGCCATTCTTCCTTCGTACCCCCAAGTGGCTGAGGCTGCTGATCCACAGAGTTCATGCGTCATCCTCCTCAATCTATTTCACTGCATCTTCATAGATACTTTTCTCTAATGCTTCATCTAGATTTTCGGCTTTTTTGATCAAACCATAATTTAAGGCGATGTCCGCCGTTCGCGTGAAGGACTCATCGACGAAGCTGCCAACCTGCTGTTCGGTAAAACCTTCGGGGCGAATCAACTTCGCAATCTCTTCCAGCATGGTCACTTGGTGCTCACGAGTGGTACTGCCCTCGGTTACATTTTTCATGACGGTATCTACCGTCTCATCTTGGTTGTCGATTGCGTAGTTCCAGCCTTTCAGAATGGCACGCGTGACTTTGACCGCCAGATCCCGATTGCCGTCAACCCAGTCCTTCTTCGCAATAAGGGTGTCCTCCAACATGCCAACACCCGCATCCTCAATGTTGAATACATCCAGATCGGATTCCTTTACACCGCTCTCCAGTACCACATGAAATTCGTTATAGATGGTTGCTGTAGCCACATCCACCTGGTCATTGAAGAATTGATCCATCGTGAAGCCCTGTTTGACCAGCTCAATATCCTTCTTCGGATCAAGACCATTCTTCTCCATGAAGGCGAGCACCTGGAATTGTTGACTACCAAACCATGTACTAACCTTCTTGCCCTTCATCTGAGTAGGATCGGTGATCCCCGCAGATTTCTTGGCAATTAATCGATAGCTACTCTTTTGCGAAATTTGCGCGAGGGATACCAGCGGGAGTCCGTTATCCCGGCTGACCAGCAAACTATCTACCCCGGTTACTCCAACATCTGCAGCACCATTAACGACCTGTTGTTCAATGACGATGTCCGGCCCTCCGGGAATAATCTCGGCATCGATGCCCTCATCGGCGAAGAAACCCTGCTCCTTGGCAGCATATATACCTGCAAACTGAGCCTGCGGTACCCATTTGAGTTGGATTTTCACTTTCGTTAAAGGCTGACCCTCACCTTCCGCTTCTCCTGCACCCGCAGCAGCAGGAGTCGCAGCCGGCTTAGAATCCGTCGAACACGCACCTAACATAGCAACAACCAGCAGCATCAACACTAGAAAACTAGGTTTTAACGGTCGGTACATGTGAAGAACAACCCCCTATGGATATGGATTTTGGGTCATGCCGCTTGCATGTAATCAGAACTCTACTCGATGTCCAATCAGGGATCTGTGCGAACACGGCTCCAAGGAATTAGGCGTTTCTCTGTCAGCACCACAGCCTCATAGAGCACAATCCCAAGGACAGCGGCGATA
This sequence comes from Paenibacillus tundrae, assembly GCF_030812775.1. Classification (GTDB taxonomy): domain Bacteria; phylum Bacillota; class Bacilli; order Paenibacillales; family Paenibacillaceae; genus Paenibacillus; species Paenibacillus tundrae_A. Next base: position 141,794 of record NZ_JAUSTI010000012.1, on the reverse strand, counting down.
ACAATGCAAGACCAGGCAAGCGGCATATTCGCCAGGCGAATCTGATCAGAGAGCAGGTATCCCAGGCCCTGTGAAGCAATGAAAAACTCCCCTACGATGGCTCCAATAATGCTGGTCGACATATTAATCTTCAATCCAGCGAATAGTGCAGGCAGGGCATGAGGTAAGCGCAGTTTGATAAAAATTTGCAGTTTGCTCGCTGCAAGTCCCCCGAGCAATTCATGGTACTGTGGCTGGATGGACGTCAGCCCTTTGAATAAACTGACAGCCATAGCGGCCATAGTGATGACCGCTACCACCGCAATGCGTGACCAGATTCCGTCGCCAAACCAGTTGTTCATAATCGGTGCCAGTGCAACGATGGGTATTGCGTTCAGCGCAGACATCACGGCAACTGCCGCCTTTCCACTCGTAGGAAAGAAACAGGCGATTATAGCAGCGAGTGCGCCTAGCGAAGAACCTAACAAGAAACCACCTAACATTTCAGTGCCGCTATACATCGCATAACGGAAGAGCATTTCTGCATTGTCTTTAATTGAGATCGCAATGGAAGAGGGAACTGGCAATTGATAGATTTCCAGGGAGAACAAGAAGTGGAAAAACCTAAGTTGCCAGAGAAAAAGAAATATAAGTCCTGCAAGTGCTGGGAGCAGACGTACACCCATGGATCGTCCACGCAAGCGACGAGTCCATCGCCTCTCTTCGGCTTGTCCCTGTTGTTCCTGTAAGTGGGAAGCTGAAGTTGGTGTGATCATGGCGGAGCTGGACATGGATGTTCCTCCAGATACAACCGCCGTCACTCGATCCTCCTTATTCCGATGTTTCCATACATGATCATTCATGCAGCCCCTCCTCTCTTGGTTCTGAATTCAGGCTGCCATGGTGTTAACCAACGTTCAGCAAGGCTGATGACCATATACGAGATCAATCCGATGCCCATACTTAGCATGATCGTTGCCCAGAACATACCAACTTGGGCGTTACCATAGTACAGAGAACTTACCATAAGCACGCCTAATCCATCGGGAGCACCCATTAGTTCCACTACAATAGAAGAAGTTACAGCTAGCGGAGCGGCGATTTTCATCCCAGAGAATAAACCAGGCAGCGCAGAAGGCAACAAACACTTAATATACCGGGCTGACAACGAGGCTCCACAGGAACGCATGAGCTCCAGATGCTCCGGGGCAGTGCTTTTCAAACCTTTCAGCGTGTGAATGATAATCGGGAAAAAGGTAACGTATGCGGCCATCACGATCCGCGCCCACTCAGCGTTATGGATAATGCCGTATACAATCGGGGCAAGACCAATGACTGGAACCATCTGTGAGGAAATCACATAGGGCGATAATGTACGCTCCAGCCAGGCGGCTATACTCATCAGGAGTGCTAGCGCTAGACCCAGAAGTGTACCTCCCGCAAAACCAATTGCCGCATTACCAAACGTCACACTTCCTTGTTCAGCCAGCGTGCCTGCATGTCGGAATAGCGCCATAATTACATCATGGAGATAAGGTAGGCGAGATGATGCCTGTTGGGGAGTCATGGATGCATGGAGTATCCAGGCGATGCCTTCCCATAATAGGAACAGGAGAATGATCCAGATCGCAATCCAAGAACGATAGCCAGGTTTATAAGAGCGCGGAGGTATCAGACGGATCACGCTCCTCATAGAAACAATTGCGAATCGTCGTAATCATCTGATAGAAGGCTTCCGTTTCCCTCAGTTCACGATTACGCTCTAAGGGTAATTCAACGGGATGTATGGAATGTACCTGACCCGGATGTGCAGAGAGAACGATAATCCGGTCTGATAGGAATACAGCTTCAGGGATACTGTGTGTAACAAAGAGGAAGGTCTTGCCTGTGGAACGCTTAATATCAAGCAGTTCTAATTGCAATTTTTCTTTGGTGAATTCATCCAAGGCGGAGAATGGTTCATCCATGAGTAACAGTGGTGGATCAAGCGCAAGTGCTCTGGCGATCGACACCCGCTGCTGCATCCCCCCACTAAGCTGCCAAGGATAATGGTCAGCAAATCGGGTAAGACCAACTAGCTCAAGCAGTTCGGCACTCATGCGCCTGCATTCCTTCTTACTCGTACCGAGCAGCTCCAGCGGTAATTCTACATTGTGACGCACCGTGCGCCAGTCGAACAGCGCGGGGGTCTGAAATACGATACCGAACTGTCGCTGTAACCTTGCTTTTTCTGGCTCATCCCCGGCAATGCGGACAGAACCGGACGTGGGCTGGAGCAGATCGGCAACCAGTCGCAATAAGGTGGATTTGCCACAGCCGGACGGCCCTAGCAAAGAGACAAATTCATTGGAACCGATGTGAAACGAAACATCAGACAGTGCCGTTACCTGTTGTGTCCCAGTTCCAAAAACAACGGACACATGATCCACTTCAATGTGGCACACATCTGGAACAGGGACGTTTATGGAGGACATAGGCATTCTCCTTTTCGCGGAAGTGATCTTCTTATCGCACTCAGGTTGAATGGGAGGTTGTTGAACCGAGTCGTGTTCACGAACATTACAGATTTAACTGGTTAGGTAATACTATATAACATTGAGCGAGGATTACATTATACAGACTGTTTTTAGAATAGGCTTGTTCATGTTACAGAGTGTAAAGTGAGACAAATATGGAGGAGAGGTTACCTAACAAATATATAACTCAATCATGAATTTCAATGGTTAGAGGATCATCATGCCATATACAGCTCAAATCTCTCTTTTATAAACCGTATATTATTTGTATTTTTTGAATGAATATTCGGAAAATTCGGCATATGCCCTCGTATTCTTAGTGATTTTCTTGTATAAGACTTATATAGAGAGAAAGAGAGAGAAGCATTCACATTTAACAATCGGGGGTGTTTGGCGTGTTTGACTGGCTCGGGTGGAAAAAGGGTTGGCCGCTGTGGCGGTCATATCGGTTAAACGTACATATCAAGGAAGACGTAGAACAGATCTTTGAGGGGATCGCCGAAACACGACGTCAGCTTCTCATGGACTGGGCAGATGAACAATGGGATCACCTGGATCGATTACTGCAGCAAGTTCAGTCGCATTGGCCCCAAGATGTATTACAAGGTTCACAGTCTCTAAGCAAACTTAGCATGTGGTTCAAGGGAAGTTACGCAAGAGCAAAAGATTGTACAGAGATTTTTATGATGAATGAGCAAAACGAGGTTGTATTCTCCACTTATGCGAAGCATATCGGGAAGGTCTACAGCAACACTGAGGAAGGGTTTGAACCAGGTATACGGTATGCCAGAGCAGATATCAAGGGCAGAAAGTGCCTCTATGGACCTTACTCTGATCCACTCACCCTGGAGATTGGCGCGCGTTCGTCTTCTTTTCATGATGATGTCACACTGATGTTTGTTGCCCCCATCGTACACGAGGGACGCTATGTCGGAGCGCTATGCAGCCGTATTCCGAACGATGTATTAGGCGATTTAATTCAAAGAGAGTCAGGCCATATCTATCCGGATTCAGGTGATAACTACATTTTCATGGCCGAATCAACGATAAGACCACATTTACTGCCCGGAACAGCTCTATCCCGTAGCCGGTTCGAGGATCGAACCTTCACTCACGGAGAAAATCTCAAAGACGGCGTCACAACCGAATGGGGTACTGTCTCTGTCAAGGAACATACCGAGCTTGAACTCTTATTCACCGATCCTTCCACTGGAAAATTACATCCCGGGGTGGAGAATACGATTCAACATGGCTCTAACTTGTTCGTAGCCTTTCCCGGCTACTCCGATTATCGTCATATCCCTGTCATCGGTAAAGGGATTACGTTTCAGCTTCCACACTGCCCAGACCGCTGGGGTATGATGTGTGAGGGGGACTTGGAGGAAGTGTATCAAGTTCGGAACATTGGCTGGCGCCAGTTCAAGCTGCACAGTCTGTGGATTATGTTGTCGGCAATCCTCGGGGCTGTTCTCGTTTACGTTCTCTCCGGCAATGGATGGAGTGCAGGGGCTATTGCCGCTTTCAATCTCATATGCGGTTTCTTCGCAGCAAGCCAATTGCAGCGTAGGCAGTATCGTCGTGTGCATGAGGACATGCGACGTATTAGTCGGTTTATTCGAATCAATGCCGAGGGCAAAGGTGATCTGACTCAACGCCTGGATACCTCCACTTTTGCTCAGGATGAAACTGGCGAATTAGCAAAATGGATCAATAACATGATCGATTCACTTGAAGCCATCATGCTCAAAGTTCAACTAGCTACCGTGGATGTAATGGACAATCAAATTCAGATGCGAACATCAACAGAAACGACACAAGGCACGACAGAACGTGTCAATCGCAAGCTAAGCTTCATGATTCAAGGCATACGAACACAGCTTGAGGATCTGGATCAAGCTAAGATCGCCGCAGATCATATGCGTCATACCCTGCACCAGCTTGAAGCCAGTGCGACAGCACAGATTCAAGTTGCCCAGCAAGAAGTAGAACGGATCGGGGACAAAATGGTTCAGATCTCAGGAGCGGTATCCGATACCAATCGCACGATCTTGTCTTTTATAGATACGATGCAGGATATCTACCGTGCACTGGCTGTCATTAATGAGATCTCGGCTCAGACCAATCTGCTGGCATTGAACGCTTCTATTGAAGCCGCTCATGTTGGAGAGCATGGACGGGGCTTCGCTATTGTCGCTGGGGAGATACGCAAACTCGCTGAGTTGTCCCGTTCCTCAACAGAAGATATTCATCACATTCTGAGTAAAATATCTACAGCAGCTAACACAGCATCCCAATCCATCCGAGAAGGCGATCAGGTTCTTACGGAAGGAACGACTCTCGTGCAGGCAGCCTCACAGTTATTGCAAAGTGCCACCGCGGAAGATGCTGAGCGAACACAAGTGGTTGATGAGGTCGTTATGCTGATGGAGAACATCGCAGCGATCAGCCATCAAAATCGCTCTACTTCTGCTGAGGTTGAGACAGAGATGCGGGAGCTTCTGCACGATATGTTACAGGTACAACATTCTTCACGTGATGTCGAAGTCATTACTTTATTTCTGCAACAGGTGGTGGGACAGTTCCAATTAACTCACCCCCAGACGAATACGGGTATCTCTGAAAGTTGACGAGTATACATACGAGCACATAGGAAAAAGCATCTGCACCTCCTTCGTTGTTGTGAATCTTACCTAACAACAATGAAGGCAATGGCAGATGCTTTTTTTGTATACATAATGCGTTACTTAGATCAGATTTTATTTAGCAACAACATGCGCAACGACACGATTATCTTGGTATGAAACAGTCACATCGTACCCGTCAGCAGTCACACGATCGAACTGACCTTGAATTGCATTTGCACTAATCAGGGTAATGTCTTTGGAGCCCTCAATTTTGTAGTTAGACAGATCGAGATTGAGCGTTCCTCCATCCAGATACAGCTTCTTGCCGACATTAATCGCATTCAGATTGTTCTTCACAACAATGTCGAGCGTTCCATTGTCCACAGTAAAGTTTCTGTTCAGGTTGAGTGCCCCATCCGTATCGACGACAATCGCACCATTTTCCAAATACAGATCACCTGTACCAAATGCCGTTGTGGATTCAGCCTTCAGTGTTCCGGCCTGCACCAAGGTTCCACCTGTATAACTGTTTTTCCCCGTCAATGTAAGTGTTCCTGTGCCCTTCTTGGTTAACATACCCATGCCAGAGATATTATTTCTCCACCAGTCCTCTGCATTGAAACGTCCTTTGGAAGCGTCCATATTTACAGTGACATTGCTTAAGAAGGCACCATAACCATCCGATGCTGTCACCAGATCCAATCTACCCCAGCCTTTGGACTCGTCTAGTACAGGGTAACCCGAATCAATGGATGTTGTATACAATACTTCTCTACGTTGCTCATCCGTTAAATAAGGTTGGCGAGTTTCCAGCAACGCTTCTGCTCCGAGCGGCACAACAGGCGCTAGACCTTTTGTTCCTGTTTGTGGCAGACCATACGTCAGCTTCTCTCTGTAGAAGGCTTTATTCGCGTCATGATCTTCCCATTTATTCTCGTCATATGCACTCTTAAAGTTGTAATCCTCTGTTACGGTGTGCGCATATTCATACAGGCTCATATTTTTTTCTTTAGCTAATGCACCAAATACTTCTCCTGCATTCTCATAAGCCTTATCCAGCACTTCTTGATTCTCTTTTTTATTGAACGCATATGCCGTCATCGCTGTAGCTTGGATTCGAGCACCAATTACATCAAGTGGGGAGTGCATGCCCGTGATGACACGGTTCTCACCCATCTGTGCTGCTCTCGTCAACAACTCAGAGAATCGTTCAGGCGTAGCGTAAGCAAATGGAAGTACGGACAAGTAGGACGCACTTGTATGTCCACTTGGATATCCTCCGTCTTTTCCTTGTCCATCCTCAGCGATTCTTCTCACATAACTTAATGCAGGAATGAGCTTCACATTGCTCTCATACTGCTGAACATGCTTCTCTCCTGAAGCTTTCGTTCCTCCAGATGGCAGCGGCTCTTCTTTGGATTCACCTTCGCCCAGTGTTTCCCATACAGGCAATCCCTTGTTATCTACGACCTCTTTCACTTCTCCGTTCGAATTCATTCTCCACGGTCTTGGGGAAGAGAAGAAGTATTTCGCCGGATTGGATGAAGCAGGTGTTTTGAAACGAACCAGATCCACTAGAGCGGCCATGTCAGCAAGCTCTGTTTTGGACCAATCACTTCCAAGGCCTTGGCTCTCATCCTCCACCGTTTCTTCTTTCAGATCAACATTCATCTCATCCACGCTTCGTTCAATACTTGTCACCGGCTTAATGATGTCCACATACGTGTTAGCCAGCGGGCCAAAGCCTTCCATCATACTGTAGATTTTATCGCGTTGGTCATCGTAATAGGCCGCTAAAGCCTCTTCGTCCGTACGATTTTGCGTCACATCTTCTACGTATTTGATATTGGCAACCCACGTTGCTTCGTTGCGAATCTCTACATTTGCAAATGTTTTCTGATCTGCAACAGGTACGGTTGGATCATTTTTGAAGCCGTCATAGTAAGGAGTCGGTCCATCACCATACTTCGCTACTTTATCACCCGCACCAGGTTTCGTCGCTGCTGTTCCATCTCTCCACTCCGGTTGGTTGATAGACCATACTTGATCGAATCCGTCCAAGATATCGATAAATGGATTGGTTGCCACAACGTTTTTGAGTGTACCATCATCGGCATTGGCACCATCCTCAACTGCAGATAAACGAGCTTCATCCGCAGGAGGAGCTACATTCAACACGTTCACTGTACCCTTAGGCTTAGCTGGTTTAATCGCTGTGTTCGAATCGATGTCCAGCGCATTCACAAGCGCACTTACGGCTTCTGCACGCGTGATGGAACGAAGTGGTTTGAAGCTTCCGTCCTCATATCCAGCAATAATTTTGGCTGCTGCCGCTCCACCTACAGCTCCTTTGCTCCAGTCTGCAATAGCAGATGAATCGCTAAACGTATTAGCAGACTCCTCATCTAGCTCTAGATTCAGAATTCCTGTAATAATTTTCGCCGCTTCTTGACGTGTAATTGGATCTTGCGGCTTCATCGTACCATCCGTATAACCATCTATATATCCAGCAGCATTTGCGATAGAAACCGCTTCGTAATACCATGCCTGGTTAGAAACATCATTATAGTTAATGGTAGCTTGTCCTGTGTATCCAAAAGCCTTGTTCACCAGATTCATAAATTCCGCTCTAGTAATGTACGCATTCGGTTTGAATGAATGATCCAGGTAACCTCGAATTAATCCTTCATCACCCCAAGCTTGAATGTTCGCTTCTGCCCAGTGTCCTTTAATGTCAGAGAACTGAAGTTTCTGGTCAGCTGCATAACCCCGATCCGCAAACGTCGGACTTACCATAGACAACATTAGAAGTAATGCGAGTGATTTTTTTAGTGGTTTTCTCATGGCCTGCAATACACGCTCCCATTATCGTAATTATTTTTACTACCGCACCAGCAAATGATGAGAAGTGTTCCATCTAGATGTCTGATATGCCGTAACATTAGCATTTGGGGGCGCCTGGCATCTATAGAACAAATTCCGTTTTATATCAAATTCGTACGTTTTGGAGCTTTTTTTTCAAAAAAATAGAGAGAATCCTACAAACGTCATCTATACTGTAGTTGTTTGTAAAATCTTTTTAAATTGTAGGTAAATTTTCTGAGGTGAGTTTGTTAAATTTCGATCAACATGATCTCTCGTCCGGCGGCTATTATATAATGATTGAGTTATGTAGAAACCAATTGTGAAGGAGGAACATGGATGCGCGAGCTGTTTCAATCTGTAAGATCTAGGATGGTCTTTTCCTATATCGCTGTCGTCCTTGTCATTGCGCTTCTTTTTGGCTCGATCCTATACCTCTTTTTCTCCCATCAATACAGCAAAGAGATACGTAACAACAAACAATTGCTGCTCAAAAACACGGTCAATTATATGGAAAGCTCCGTCATTCAGAAGGTGAATCAGGTCTATCTGTCTTTAGCGCTGGGTAGCCCTGTTAGTATTGATATAGATAGCTTAAAAGGAAACCATGGCAAGATACTGGATATCGAACAGTTACTCAAAAATCAGGTGCAAAATTATTCCGATCTAATTGAATCCATTCATATATACGATACAAAGAACCAATTCATGATCTCGTCTGCACATGGGCTGATGCTCTATAAGGATGCGCCCGAACGGGTGGATCAGATTGCTGATTGGGCTGCCACGATGAGAGCAACGGAAGAGAGCTCTTTGTGGACGCAGGCTCGCATGGTTCCTCAGGATGCTTATATTGAACAATCCATAGAGAACAATAAAACGCCTTTAATTACCTATGTCCGCAGTTATCCGTTTCAATCGTCTGGACAGAACAGTAAGGTCATGATTGCGATTGATATCAAAGAATCTACGATCAGTCAGATCATCAAAAATATGATTCCTGCCGACTATGCGAGTACATTTATCGTGGATCAGCAAGGAACCGTTATTTCGGCCGCCGACAAAACCTTGTTAGGCACCACTACAAAAGAGAATTTGTTACAGTCCCTGCTGTCCACTTCTTCTGCGGATGAGAGCTTTACGCATATCTTTGACCATGATTCATATGTCATTTCACAGGATCAATTCAAAGGGAATGGCTGGAGGATATACACGACTACGCCTAATAAAAGCTTCTATTACAAACTGGATAGCTTGAAGGAAGTTTCGCTTCTGCTTGGCTTGCTCGCTGTCGCTGTTGGGATTGCGATGTCTTCCCTATTTACAGTAGCCAACTATAGTCCGGTCAAGCGAATTTTGAATAACATTAAGGGACGGGTGGATAGTCCAACCAGCTTGCGGCAGAATGAGTATCGCTTGATCGACACCGCTATTAACAGCCTGTCTAGCAAAGTGGATAGTTTGGAAGAAACGTTACAGGCCAATCACAACATGATTAAGCACAGCATTATGCTGAACATGATCCATGATCGATTTACACCAGAGGAGCTCACGGAGCAACTGCAATCTATTCAAGTTTCGACGGCCTACTCTCGCTTCAGTTGTATCGTTATTGATCCCGTCAGTGAGAAGTGGAAAGAAATGCAGCCACGACAGTTGCAGCATACGTTATACACCATGATTCAGCAGCTAGAAACAGCCGAGATTGAAGGAACAAGGCTGCTCGCTGAGGAATTGCAGGATCACAAAATGGTGGTCATTATCTGTACCAACCAACCTGAAGAGCCTCTCTCGGATCATATTGTTGAATTCATTCATTCCGAGGCAAGAGACCGATTCGGCCTAAAATTTGCGCTATCACTGGGTGGCTGGGTGGATCACTATACCCAGATTTGTACGAGCTATCATCAGGCTAATGCACTGATTCAATATAGCTATTTCTTCCCCGAGCAGTCTGCAATTCAAGATCTTGAACTTCTGGACAGGGAGAGTAGCAGTTTGGAAATTCCAGATTCATACCTTGTGAACTTTGAAAAGAAATTACAGCTCCGTGACGTGCACGGTGCGGCTGACGCCATCCACGAATTGGTATCGACCATTAAGGGAGGATTGTATTCAGCCGAGTACAGTAGGATTTTTTTATTGAAAGCGGTATCAATTTATTCGAACTGCATGAATCAGGTACGCTGGCAGCCTGCTGATGCAAACGCCAATAGTTTGTACAAGCAATTTGCCTCACTCTACAATATCAACACCTATTCGGAGTGGATGGTTCATCTAATCACCGAATTTATTACACATGTAGAGAAACGAAGCGAGGTTCGGAGCCCCGATACCATCTCTGCGGTCAAAGCTTATATTCGTGACAATATCTCAGGTGATCTCACGCTAGATCATGTCTCTGAGCAAGTGTTCATCAGCCCCAAATATCTCAGTAAAATCTTCAAAGAAGAGACTGGCATTGTATATTCGGAATATGTCACCAATCAGAGGATGGAACGTGCACGTGAACTCATTGCAATGCGGGAATTTACCATCGAGCAAGTGGCGAGCACAGTCGGTTACCGCACTCCTGCTTATTTCATTAAGAAGTTCAAAGAAATTCACGGTTGCACCCCGAAAAATTTCATGCGCAGCCTGACGAACTAACCTATAGCTGAAATTTAAAAAAAATTGTGAAGGAGCTACTATGAACCTCAACCTTTCAAGAGTTCTCTGTCTATCTATGACAACACTTATGCTTATCGTACTCTTGAGTGGCTGTACGGTATCAGGAAGAGAAAGTGCACAAGTGCAGCAGCAGACCCATCTCGCAAGCGCTGAGAAGGATGCAGCCCCTGAATATAACATCTCTTGGACTATGCATCAGAATACCCCGGTTCCTGAGGATGCAGAGATGATTGTATACCTTGAGAAGTTATTTAATGTGAATCTGGATGTGTGGAACCTGGAGAACAAGCGTTACGAGGATCTGCTCGACTTAGAGCTTGCTCAAGGGAATATACCGGACCTGTTCCGAATCAGGCAGCCCCATGATTTGCTTAAATATCAGACACAAGGGGTATTAGCGGAAATCCCCCAAGAAGTGCTTGAGCAACATGCACCTAATATTGTGAAGCGTATCCGGGATTATGATCCCCGGTACTTCGAGTACGGTAAAATAGATAACAGCTTATACGGTATTCCCGTTATCAATGAGACCAATATTTACCGAACCCCGATCGTTTATCGAGCAGACTGGCTGGAGCGGCTCGGACTAGACACGCCCACAACATTGGATGAGTTAGAAACGGTTCTGTATGCCTTCGCCAAAGGTGATCCTGACGGAAATGGTAAACAGGATACGTATGGTTTGTCCAAGGAAGGTATGAATGTGGTGTTTGGCGCTTTTGGGCAGACTGTTTTTACCGAGCAGCTATATTTTAATCTGAAAAATGATCAACTTGTCATCGGTGCCCTGGAGCCTGAGATGAAGCAAGCCTTAACTTATCTGCAAAAATGGTACAGGGACGGCATTATCGACCCAGAGTTTATCACCGGCGAAAATAAAGGCGGTTACAAGCATCTATCCCATGCTTTTATTAACGGTAAAATTGGAATGACCTCCATGGGTAACTATTATCACTGGACTCAGGAGGGCGATTACAATATCCTGAACGAAAAAGGCGAAGAAACCCCGATGGCAGCTTCGTTCAATGTCTATGAACTTCAACAAAAGAATGCAGACGCCAAGGTGGTATTTGGTTCCCCTGTCGTTGGCCCGGATGGACTTAGTGGCTCAAAGGGCAACAACCTGCTCATGAACTTTATTGCAATTGGAGCTGAGGCGGTAAAGGAGCCAGGTAAACTTGAAAAAATTCTGGAAATTCTAGACTACGTCAGTGCCAATCCTGATCCGCATGAGCAGATCAGAATGGAGCATGGTGTTCAAGGTAAGCACTGGGACTGGGATGGTAAATCCGCAAATACGTTCCACCTTCTCCCTCCGTATAACCGAATGGAGAACTATATCAATACGATCGGCTCCAGTATCGGTATGACGGTTCCTGGTGGCTCGATCGGCGAACGTGAACAGTGGGCTGCGTCTGTAGGACTGTCAGAGGGCGGTATCTACAATCACCTGGAGGTGGCTACTCCTGCCCTAATTCAATATTCATCTGACTTGGTCAGTATGAGAGACAAAGCATACATTTCCATCATCACTGGTGATCAGCCTGTGGAGAGTTTCGATACCTTTGTGAAGGAATTCATGGAAGCTGGTGGAGAACAGGTGCTTCGCGAAGCCAATGAATGGTTTAAGAAGCATCCGGAAACAAGTTCCACGCAATAGATTTAAGCCCCTTTTAACGCCGCAAAACGAATGCTATCATCCGACGTCATCATTGACGCGGATTGGAGAAATAGCTAAAATTTGATGCAACTGTTCTTTTTGAATTTGTCGCATTTATTTTGGTTAGCATGTTGTAACATGCTCTTGTATATAAGATCAACGATATTTACAGTAGCGGAGAGAACAGAAATAACCTGAAGAAGCGAAGCGTTCGCCTTTATCCCCGGATTTGACCCTTTGGGAAAAGAGAATCAAAAAAATCTGGGGATAACAGCGATTGGAAGGTTGTTCTGTTCTGGAGCCTCAATGTAAATATTGGTTGTTGAACTTATATAGGAAAGAGCTTTTTCCAATCTGAGAGGTGAAAGGGTGGTCTGCATGGAAATGCTCCAGGACTCATTTGGCAGAATACATGACTATATCCGTATTTCTGTTACGGACCGCTGTAATTTGCGTTGTGTATACTGCATGCCAGCCGAGGGAATGGAATTCGCCCCCCATGATGAAATAATGAGCTATGAAGAAATTGCTCAGGTGCTTCGAGTGCTGGCTCCTATGGGAATGCGCAAAGTGCGCTTAACCGGCGGTGAACCATTAGTACGCAAAGACCTGCACAAGCTCGTCGCGATGATCTCCGCCATTGACGGAATTGAAGATATTGCTTTAACTACGAATGCATTGCTGTTGGACAAGCAGGCTCAGGCGCTGAAGGATGCTGGACTGAACCGAATTAATATCAGTCTGGATTCCTTGCGTGCGGATCGCTTCTCCATGATTACCCGTGGCGGTGATGTCAACAAGGTGCTGAAAGGCATTGAGGCAGCGACCAACGTTGGGCTCGAACCGATTAAGCTGAATGTGGTACTGATGAAAGGCATTAATGATGATGAAATCAAGGACTTCATCGCGCTGACCCTTGACCAGCCACTTCATGTTCGGTTCATTGAATACATGCCGATTGGGCATGCTTCTGACTCTTGGCGCAAGTCCTATTTGCCACTCGAAGCTGTCACCGATGTATGTGCAGAGGCCGGATGGACTGTGGATCAAACCGAAGGCCCTGCCGGGAACGGACCCTCACGAAACATGAAAATTTCAGGATCACAAGGTACATTCGGATTGATTCATCCGGTAAGTGACCACTTCTGTGATAACTGTAATCGTCTGCGTTTGACCGCAGATGGACATATCAAAGCCTGCTTGTATTGGTCAGATGAGTATAACGTGCGACGCTTTGTCGATGATCCTGCGGCGATGGCTGCTCTTTTCCTCAAAGCACTCGGCACCAAACCGAAGAACCATGAGATGGCTATGGCACTGGAACAAAAAATGCAAAGCCATACACCAACAGCGAGACGGATGTCTCAGATTGGTGGGTAAGGCTGCTATACACTAGTCTTTGGAACACAGGGAGCTCGATCTGATTCCCATCCACAGCGAGTATATTGCGCCCATCGAGTATACTAATCACATCGAGAGTGTACAGCATATGTACTCCCTCTAAGCGTTTAGCACGGCTAAACAATATCGAAATATGTGAGTTACACGATTACATTGCCTAGAGAGAACCTCTGGGCTTTTTTATTGAATCTCTTTTGTAGATAACTTTTTTCTATATAATTCACCGTCCCTGTTTCAAAGCTTTATGATAAAGTTAATTATACGTTTAGCCTTTTACATAGCTTCAAGATCTAAGGTAATAACGTAGCAACGCGAACCAAACATATCAGACATCATGTAGGAGTTGACCAAATTGAATATTGTTGATGCCCTTGTAGCAGCCTGTCCTTATTTTAAAGTTATGTTTCTCAAAGACGATCTGATGCTCGCCGTGACGGATACTGAGAAATTTGTGTATTACGTCCCGAGTGAAGATTGTGACCTGGGCATTCGAGCGGGTGATCCGATCTCATTAGAAGATCCTACTCTCCGCCGTGCATTGATTCATGGGGAAACATCCGCTAATCGGATTCCCGAAGAATTCTATGGCACAACGATTAACTCTTCAGCTACACCACTTCGGGACGAGAACGGAACCATTGTAGGCTCCTTTGCCATCGGTTTCTCGCTCAAAAACGAAGAGAAGTTGGAGCATTTCACCCAACTGATTACGGAAATTAGTTCCCGACTCCAAGACATGGTGCAGACGGTAGCTGCCCAGTCTCAGCAATTATCTGCATCGTCTTCTCAAATCCTCGATAACACGCGGCAGGCGGTACAGAATTCGGGTGAGGTAACCAAAGTGGCATCGTTCATTCGAGAAATTTCTGAACAAACGAACCTGCTTGGTCTCAATGCTGCGATTGAAGCGGCACGAGCAGGTGAGATGGGGGCAGGATTCGGCGTTGTGGCGTCGGAGGTACGTAAACTGTCTGCCGGAACGAAGGAAGCAACCGTCAACATCGAACGTTCGCTACGTGAGGTTCAGCAATCCATGAAAAACATGGAGGATGAGATTACATCCATCGCACAGTCTAGTAGCAATCAAGCGGAAGTTGTCACGGAATTTAGTGATGTTATTGAGCGACTGAATCATACAAGTCACGAGTTGAAAGTATTTATTGAATCCATGCTATTAAAAGCAGATTAAATCCTGTTCCAGCGGTGGCTATCCTTCATAATCGACTGATCCGATGATATAACACCTCTGTGATTCGTTAGACCTCAGATCTGGGAAAATAGAAGCGAATAGCGTGTGTCAGGTTCATTACATCAAAATAACGCCAAAAGGGCTGTCCCTCGTCATATTCATGACTTATGGGATGCCCTTCTTTTATTACTAGTGAGCTATTGAAACTCACATGTTGAACAATGGTTAAACCATGAACGATGCTCTATCTATAACGATTGAAGCAGTTTCCACAGCATCATGCCCGCCACGCCAACCAAGATTACAGCCGAGATCCGATTGAACATCACACTCATGCGCCCTGAACGATCTAACCGCCCCATACCTCTGCCTGCTCCTGCTAATCCCATAAACCATACCCAGGATACCACTGCTGTCGTTAAGGCAAAATAAAACCGCTCCATGCCGTCATACTGAAGTGAACTCGTGCCGATGACAGCTACTGTATCTAATAAAGCATGTGGGTTCAGGAGAGATACGGAGGCTGCAAATGCAATTTGCTGACCTGCGGACAACACGCTCCCTGATTCATGTGCAGCACTCGCTGACTTCCACATGCCCCATGCCATATATAATAAAAATAGACTACCTCCCGCATACAATACACTCGTCAGCAAGGGCCATTGCAGCAAAATAAGCGATACACCCCCGACGGCTGCTCCAATCAACAAAGTATCACTAATAGCTGCTGTTATGATTGCTGGTAAAGCATTCGAAAATTTCTGTTGCAGCATCCCCTGATTAAAAATAAATACATTCTGAACGCCTAGTGGCAAAATCAATCCAAAGGCCAATATTATCGCGTGAACAAAAACACCCATATGTTCTCCCCCTAAGTCTGTTTATCTATAATAAAGGAGGATGAACTCGACGTAACCAACCACTTGGATGGCATGTATACCAACCAAATGTTATATTGTCCATAACGATGCGAACGCGCCTTAAATGCACATATTGGAGGTTACAACGAAGTGAAACGTTCTGATTCGTGGCCAAGCATGGACTGGAAGCCTAATCCCTCACAACCCTTGCCACTGTATCAACAAATCGAACTGTACATTCGCCAGAAAATTACGAGTGGCGAGTGGGCTCCAGGAACCCGCCTGCCTTCCCAGCGAACCTTAGCTCAGTCTATGGGGATTAATCGCAGCACACTTGTCAGCGCTCTAGATAATCTCACGGCCGCAGGTATGATTGAGGGTAGACATGGCGGTGGTACGTATGTATGCAGCTTAGACTGGAACGCTCTGCCTGTTCGGGAGATTCCTAATTGGGAGGAAGCTTCCGAAGAAGGCTCCTACTATCCTAATCTTCCAGAAGTGCAGCAGATTAACCGGTCGGAATTTCAACCAGGCATCATCCGCCTCGGTACAGGTGAACTGGCACCAGGGCTTATGCCACATGACGAATTCAATGAGATTTTGCTCACTTTATCTCGCCGTTCCCACAGCCTGAATTACTTGGAGCCACAAGGTAGTTTGGAACTGCGTGTTGCGTTATCTGCGTATTTACGGGAGTTTCATGATATTCAAGCGTCACCTGCATCCATTCTGATCGTATCCGGCTCCATTCAGGCTCTGAATCTCGTATCTGTAGGTCTGCTTCCACGGGGAGCGACGGTCTTACTGGAGAAACCATCGTATCTGTATTCCATCCATGCCTTTCAGTCTGCTGGACTGAAGATGGGCGGCATTCCCTTAGATGACGAGGGCATACAGCTTACTGAATTGAGCCAGGCTTCCAACCGAGCATTCAAGCAAGGTAACTTCCCACTCCTTTATACGATTCCTAGCTTCCACAACCCAACGGGCAAGCTGATGAGTGCACAGCGGCGTGAAGAGCTGCTTGCTACGGCGTATACAACAGGATTCTCCATTCTGGAAGATGCCGCCTACATGGATCTATGGCTGGATGAGCCTGCACCTAAGCCACTGAAAGCGTTAGATCAAGAGGGACGCGTACTGCATATGGGCACACTGTCAAAAGCAGTTAGTCCCGGTCTGCGGCTTGGCTGGTTAGTCGGCCCCGAACCAGTCATTCGCCGGCTCGCAGATATTAAGATGCAGACGGATTATGGGACAAGCTCTCTGGCTCAAGAAGCAGCTGCGGTATGGTTCGCTGATGGATATCACGAGCGGCACATGGATCGTATAAGACCTGAACTGCGCAGTCGGCGTGATCATATGCTGGAACTACTGCAACGATATTTTGGGGAACTTGCTCAGTGGAATATACCTCGTGGCGGGTTCTATATCTGGCTGCAATTCACTTGTGCTCCCCTCTCCATCAGACGACTCTTCCAAATGTGCTTGGATCGCGGTGTACTTATCCATCCTGGATACCTGTACAACCGTCTCGATCAAGAGCATATTCGCCTGTCTTATGCGTATTGCACACCAGAGCAGATGGAGGAAGGACTAAGCATTCTTGCAGATACCGTCCGTGAACTGCTCACTTCTCTTGAAAAGTAAATTCAAAAAGCCGCCAAGAACAGAGCGAGAATGCTCCCCTAAACTTGACGGCTTGTTATTATACTCTCCATATCCTTGCTCTATACTCTGCACGTTCTGTTCTTCGCCCTTTACGCTAGATCTCGTACAGTCTTCTCTCGCTTACCCTTTTACCGCTCCCTCAGCAATACCTTCCATAATGAACTTCTGGAAGAAAGCATAGATCAGAATAACGGGAATTGCGGTTAACACCAAGGAGGATAGGATTAGAGGCCATTCCTTGTTGTATTCGCCAAACAGCATATTGGTGGACAAAATGAGCGTATAGTTATTCACATCGGTTAGCATCAACAAAGGTAATAAGAAATCATTCCAGATCCAGAGGAAGTCCAGAATCGCAATCGTTACCGTGATCGGTAACAATAACGGGAAAATAATCTGAAAGAAAGTCTGGAACTCATTACATCCATCCATCTGCGCCGATTCCTCCAACTCCCGCGGAATAGACTTCACAAACCCGTGATAGAGGAAGATGGCCATGTTAACGCCAAGCCCAATGTAGATCAGAGCCAGACCATACGTACTTCCCTGAACCGAAAGCCCTCTCGCCATCCGTGTCAGCGGAATCATAATGGAGTGGAATGGAACCAACATAGATGCTACAAACAGGAAGAAGATGATATTGCTCAGTCGACCTGATGTTCGTGACAGCTTGTATCCAGCCATCGAGGCTGTGAGTACAATGCCGCCAATGCCAAGAAATGAGACAATTGCCGAGTTCATGGAGCTGTGCAGCAGATTGATTTTGGTAAAAGCTTCTGCATAGTTCTCCCAATGCAGTGTCGTTGGCAATGCGATAAAGGATTGGAACATCTCGCCTTGTGTCTTCAACGAGTTCACTACAGCCATATAGATCGGTAGCATCGCGAAGAGAGAACCTATGATCAGCAGTAGTCGGATGAGATAACTGTTCAGCCGTTGCATCCTCATGCTTCCACCTCTTTCTTCTTCATCACCGTAATCTGAATCAATGTGAAGATCAGAACGATGATGAATAGAACAACCGATTTGGCACTCGCATAGCCATACCTGAAGTTATTGGAGAACGCCTCTTCATAGATATTCATCGTAATCACCTGTGTGGCTCTACCCGGACCGCCACCTGTCAGACCATACACCACTTCAAACACTTTGAAGGCTCCGTTCAGTGTCAGGAAGAAACAGATCGTTATCGCATGGGTAATCATCGGCATAACGACATTGCGCAATACCTGGAATGCATTTGCCCCATCGATCGTGGCGGCTTCCTTCAGGCTCTTCGGTACACCTTGCAATGCAGCAAGATAGATGATCATCATGTACCCTACACCATTCCAGAGCGATACGATAATGATGGAGTAAAAAGAGACCTTCGGATCACCCAGCCATTGCTGATCCAGCAGAGAGAACGCGAGTTTCTCAGCAAGCTGCGGCAGCACTTGGGAGAATATGAATGTCCACATAAATGCACTGATGATTGTACTGATCATGTTTGGCATGAAAAACAAGGTTCGGAACAATCCTTTGCTGCGTGTCCGTGTCTCAATGAATACGGCGAGCAGTAAAGCAATCCCATTTTGCAGAATGAGCATAAATACCACATACTTCATCGTGAACCACAGGGAATTCAGAAAGTCAGGGTCTTCCTTAAATAATTCGATAAAATTACTTAAACCAATAAAGCTATAATCCCGATTAAGTCCATTCCAGTCCGTTAAGCTATAAAACATACCGCTAAATGTCGGAATCAGCAGGAATATCGCATAGATGACAAAGGCAGGCGCAGTGAACGCAAGCAATGACAGATACTTCTTGAACACATTCGTAGCCATAGAATCTCCCCCTTTTACTGTAAGTGCGTGTTCAAAAAGGCGGTTATCAGCTTTTGAACAACCTCCATAAACAGACTTCGTGTGAACGGGGGAACGAAGTACGTTCTGCCAGCCGTTTCATCTGCTTAGGGACTGCGAAGTATAAAGCAACGCTAATTTGTTGACAAAACTCCTAGACCGCAGGGTTTTGTCAACAATAGCGGGTACGAAGTTACTCGCAGCTCCTTACTTGTTGACTTTGTTGTAGGACTTCCATGCCTTGTCGAGTGCATCGATAACCTGCTGCTGATTCAACTGCCCGGAGTAGTAGCCTTGCAGTACTTTACCAGATTCATCTTTGACTGCTTGAGGAACAGCCGGGTCTTGATAAGCCTTGCCTTCATTCACATATTTCAGCGCATCGTCAACCCAAGGGAAGCTCTTAAAGTCATGAATTTTAGCTACCGGGTTAAATTTCAAAGCCTCGTAGAAACCGCTAGAATCCTTGTCATCGAGAACATAGTTTACAAAATCGAGTGCCACTTCTTTGTTTTTACTTGAAGAGGATACGGCTAATGAAGTAGAGGTACTCAGGTTAATCTTTGTATTGTCCGGGTTGTCGTCGATCGGCATCGGTGCCACACCAAAGTTCATATCCGGGTTAGACTTTAAGATTGTCTCTGCATACCAAGGTCCCTGTACCCACATTGCTGCTTTGCCTGTTGCAAAGGCTGCCGCCGCATCGTCTGGCCCTACTTCCAGCGCTCTTTCTGTACCATTAGCTGTGACCAGATCGAAGATATTGAAGATTGCCTTCATGTCCGAGAATGAGCCTTGATCTTGGTTCATTTTGTCTAAGAAATCCTTGTGATCCGTCTGTGACAGCGCACCTACTGTAAGCGGCAGGAAGAGCTGAGGAACCCAAGCTTCTTTGTAAGAAAGCTCAAATGGGGTAATGCCTGCTGACTTCAGCTTCTCTACCACCGCTTTCATCTCAGTTAAGGTCGTTGGTACTTCCAATCCTTGCTCTTCGAAAATATCCTTGTTATAGAGGTATCCCCAGGATAACGTTTCCAAAGGAACCGCTACGACCTTCCCACTTGAATCAGTAACCGATGGTTTAACCGAATCGAGCAGCTTATCCACGAACGGTTGCCCGGATAGATCCTCCAAGTACCCTGCCTTACTGAACGGTGGAATCTCGTTAACAGCATGAAGGGCGAATACGTCTGGTGCATCATTGGAGGCAAGACGTGTTTTGAGAATCTGGGCTGCATTATCTGCTGGTGGCATCTCCAGCTGCACGTTCACTTCAATATTTTTCTCGGCTTTCTCCTTGGCTTTGAACTGTTCTATATATTTATCGTAGTGTTCTTTCAGCCGTGGTTGTGCGACGAATATTTTGAGCGAAACCGTGCTTCCTGCTGCAGTGCCTCCCTCCGAACTTTCTGTACCCGCATTGGAACCGCAACCTGCCAGCAGAACGCTTACCAGAACCGCACTTGCTACGCTTTTCCATATCTTCATCTCTTATGACCTCCCGGTGTGACTGCTTTGTCTTTCATGGGATTATTATATATCACTAAATGTAAGCGCTTCATTGGACAAAATTAGACTCCTGTATTGGATTATTTTAAACCTTAATCCAAGTAACGATTCTGGAAAGCGAGTGTACGACATGTCATTAGTCGAATGAATTCGTATGACCTTTACGCATCTCACCAGGCGACAGTCCAAAGTGTTTTTTGAATACACGGTAAAAGTACGATACGTCCTCATATCCAGTCATTTCTGCAATATGTTTGAATGGAACCTGGTCATCTAGCACCCACTCCTTGGCTCTCGCCATGCGCAGTTGTACGATATAATCGCTCACATTCACGCCATATTCGCGCTTGTATACCTTACTCATATATTCCTTACTGACAAAAAAGATCTGTGCAAGCTGCTCCAATGTGATTAGCTCCATGCAATGCTGCTCGATATATTGCTTCACTTCATCCAGATTCAATCGATTCTTGAATTTGCGCTGTGCAATCAGTTGCTCCAACGCTTGTTCATAGGAATCAGCCACCCATTCCACAGCAGTTGAGATGGAGGATAAAATATGAGCGGGAGGCAGCACAGCGCAGGAAGGCTGCTGCTCATACAATGCGTTCGTTCCACGGAGCTCTGTAAGCAAGGTCTGCAATTCATATACGATCCTTCCTAGCTGCTGAGGTCTATGAATCTCCGTACCCTTCAATGTGTTCTCCAGCTGTTGGAACAACTCTTGAAGTCCCCCAGTATTCAGGTCGTTGAAGCGCAGCCTGAGCTGATGCTGAAATACCGCAAACTCACTAGCAAAAGCAGATGAATAAGGCTCCCAGGATTCAGGCCCGTATGCTGTCTTTTCCAGTTCTCGTTGGCACTTAGCTAATACCGCATTTAACTCTTCCGGGTTCACAGGCTTCAATAAGTAATCTGCCGCACGGTGACGGATGGCATGCTTCGCATAATTAAAATCGTCATACCCACTGACCACAATCACTTTGATCATTGGATACTGTGCACTTAACGTCTGTAGCAGTTCTACACCGTCTGTACCGGGCATTCGCATGTCCGTAATGATGATATGAGGCTGAAGTTGCCCGATCAACTGGAGCGCCTCCTGACCGTCCTCTGCCTCACCAGCTACAATCATACCTAGCTCTGCCCACGCCCCCAGGTTGCGTAAAATATCACGATTCCACGGCTCGTCGTCCACGAGCAACACTTTGTACTGCATTTGCTCCTTATTCATAAGCGTTCGCCTCCTGTAGAACAGGGAATTCGGATCATCACTCTCGTGCCCTGTCCTTGCTCACTTTCAATTCTCATGCCATATGCAGATCCGAAATGCATGACGATCCGTGAAGCAGCATTCACAAGACCAATGCTTGTACCTGTGCGCCAGACACGATCCCCCTGTTGAGACATCCTGGACAGTCTCAATTGCATCTCACTTAATTTCTCCTCATCGATCCCAACGCCATTATCACTGATTCGAATAAGTACTTCATCTTGCTCGCGGATCACCTCTACGTGTAATCTCCACTCCCCCTGCTTCTTTTCCAAACCATGGACAAAGGCATTCTCCACGATAGGTTGTAGAGATAGCTTAGGAATGTAACAGTCACCGATTACACCATCCATCTCCATGTTGTATTCCAGCTTGCTCGCAAATCGCTGTTTCTGGATCAACATATAATGCTCCAATTGATCTAACTCAGACTGGAGTGGCACAAGACCATCCGGAGCTCTGACGATATAGCGGAACATCTCGCTTAATGCACGAATGACTCTGTAGCTGTCCTCCGGTTTCTGCGAATAAATCATGCCGCCGATCATCTGTAATGTATTTTGAAGAAAATGAGGATGGATCTGTGACTGCAACGCTTTGAGCTCCGCTGTCTGTTTCTCTAAATTCATTAAGTAATTATCCCGAATATGCTCTCGGATGCGACTCGCCATCCCATGTAGATTTTTCTCCAGCAATCCAATCTCATCCACCCGTCCACTGCGAACCACTTCCTTATCCTTGATAAGCCGAATGCCTTTCATCGAATTGGCCAGTCTAACAATCGGTTTCGAGGTACGCCATGCCACGAGAACAGCGATCCCAATGGAAAATACAGCAGCTAGTCCGCCCACCACAAGCCCGTATTTCATCGTTTCCAATGCACTCTCATTAATGACATGGGTAGGCACAACTTTAATAAGGCGTAGCCCCGATGGCTCAATGGAGTTATAAAATACGTATGAGTTGGCTGTGCGAATCAAACCTGATTCGTCGGTAGACTTCGCCACTTGTTGCAGTGCCTCCGTTGACGGTGGTTGCATGCGGTCGGGCTGATAGAGCACCGTCCCTGACCGATCTGCGATGTACACCGAGTAATCTCCCCGAGTGTCCAGCAGCTCCAGCGTTTGATTGAATTCAGCCCATTTCACTTCAAGACTAATCGCCCCGATCTGCTCCTGATCCTCGAATCGATTCATGCTGCGGGTCATATGAAACTTATTCGGATCACTCTCATCATTGTTGATGGTAAAGTCCTTATGCTGATCAAATAGCTCACGATACCCCTTCGGAATTTCAGTAACGGTTTTGATCCGGCTCTCCATCGAGTTGAAGGTGAACAACGTACCTAATTCTTTTAAATACAGCTCCACACCAAATACATAATTTCCAGCAGAGTAATATACACTGTTTAACATATTGAACATCGACTTTTGCTCATCAAACCGACTTGCCGCCGACGCATCCTTATTTAATGCAAGGTATTGGTGAACCTCATCACTGATCTGAATGGAGTAGACGATATTATTCATCCGAGCGAATTGCTCGCCCAGATAGATCGAAGCCCAGTTCATATTGGTGCGGTTCGTTTGCATAATCTCCTCTTCCATGGAAGAACGAGTATTCTCTGCAGCCATCGCCGTCATGATAATGACAGGCAGCACGGCAAGCAGGGCCATTGTGAGAATCAGTTTGTTGCGAATGCTGCGTTTGAACGGATCTGTAAGCTTTCGATAAAGTTCGATGAACATGGTGCCCACTCCCAAGCAAAAATAAGACAAACGCCCCAGCATATTGCCGAGGGCGTCTTGGTCTTTTGTTTTCAATTATTATGCGGCGTGCTTTTCTGTATAGATTGAACAAATTTTTTACACTGACCACTGCGATGACAGAACAACATTCCGATCGCTGTTATCCCCAGATTTCTTTGATTCCCCTTCTATGAAGGTTAAAATCCGGGGATAAAGGCGAAGCTTATGCTCCCGATGCAGCTTTCTTATAGAAAGCTTGTAGCTCCGCTTCTCCATGTTATCTCTGTCCTCTCCGTTCTTGTGTAAATGTGTAGTTCGATCTATATGATCTACCCTTGTTGCTCAATAATCTGAATTCCCCACCGCTCCAGTTCAATCTTCTGGCCTTTCTCTACCGCAGTTCCGGACAGAAGCTCGTTTCCGCCTTCATGGGCGTGTACGAAGGAAACAGGCTGATCGGAATAATTGAAATAATAACGAATCGTGTTGCCTAGTTCATTCACACCTGTCTTGACGATGATTGGGAAAGCTAACTCTTGATCCGCTCCCCATACGCCTGCTTCTTTCATCACACGCTCCAGCACCTTATGGATGACCGCCGAGCTAGTGAAGCATCCCACATAGGTTGCTTTTCCTTGACCGTAGCTGTTCTGAGTAATTGCAGCATATTGTCCCCAGTGCGGGTGATCGTACCATGCCAACACCTCTGCTGTGGTCGGTGTAATGAGTTCCATCCAGGTGTGGATCTGGTTCTGCTCTTCTCCTACGGCAAAAGGATCATCTCTCAACGCAACATGTTTCGGCTCAACGAAGAGACTGTAGTTAATCCCGCACGCTTCGCTGATGATTCCCGGCTGACGGGTCGAGCGAACCTTCACATGTTCGTTGGTGAATCCACTCTTGAAGGAATAGACGACGTGTCCTCCATCCTGAACGAATTGATTCAGCTTCTCCAGCAGAGCATCTGATGCAGCATATAGTGCAGGCACAATGATGACATCATATCCTTCATAACTTTCCACGGATGGATCGATGAGGTCACAGCCAATATTCATTTTGTACAATTCATCGTACATCCAGCGCACAACGTCGTTATAGCTCTTATCACTGGTAAAGTTAAAGCCGAACCACTTAATCGCGGTGTATGCCTCATTGCTGAACAGAACTGCAACACGATTGGTCTTCTTCATATTCACGAGCTGCGGACTGAGTCTGGCAAAATCTCTACCTATCGTTTTGGCCTCGTCATACACTGGATTAGGTTCAAAATCGTGGCTAAGCAATCCTTTCCAATACGTCTCGAACGAATTGTGTAGGGAATGCCAATGCCAGTAAGCAACCATATTTGCGCCAGAAGCGAGGTGGCTGAACGCCTGAAGCCGGAGTTGTCCCGGGTAGGGAACCCAGTGCCAGAATGCCTGAGCTTCCGTCTCCAACACCAGATAATTAGATTGTTTCGTTGAACGTGCAACGTCACCACCGAACGAGATTTCAATCCCGGTTAGATCATCCTGAGACGGATGATAGATGTCAACGCTGGTGATGTCAAAAGCCTTCGATGCAGCAAAATGATCCACATCCCCTTGAATACCATAGGAGTATCCGCGCCATTCAAAATCGAAGTTTTGGGTAACGAACTGCCCCTCCTGCTTGTATTCATTCACAATGCTAACCTGCCAGGCCAAGAAGTCCGTTACGAGCTGACGCTGGAACTTCGCAAATTCAGCACCAAGACTACCATTAATCGTACCTACAACCGAAGGGAAGTCCTCCCAGCTATTAATCCGGTTACTCCAATAGTCGAGTCCAAACTCTTTGTTAAGCTCATCCAAGGAGCTGAATTGGCTTCGCATATATTTGACGAACTGTAGCTGTACGTTATCCCCTGCCGTATTGTAATGCTTGGTCTCATTATCCGTCTGATATCCTATAACGGCTGGGTGGGTGCTCACTCTAGAGATCAACTTGCGGATGATCCGCTCTGCATAGAACAGATAGGTTGGATTCGTGATATCCATGATCTGACGTGCGCCATATTTTCCTGGCCCTTGCACCGTTGTTGCGAGCACGTTCGGATGCTCCTTAACCATCCATGTCGGAACCGCATACGTTGGCGTACCTACAATCACCTGAATCCCCGCCTGATGCATCGCATCCAGAACACGATCCACCGAAGAGAAATCAAACACTCCGTTCTGTGGTTCATGCGTGCTCCAGGTGGATTCGGCAATACGAACCACGTTAATTCCTGCATCCTTCATCATCTGAATATCTTGGTCTAATCGCTCATAAGGCATATATTCATCGTAGTAAGCTACACCGTATAATAACTTGTCCATTGTAATTTCTCCTTCTGATGGGAAAAGTATGTTACTTCCGTTAAAGCACTTAAAGCAATGCGCCACATATCCAACAGGAAATTCACGACCAATCTGCGACTATGCGGATGATAACGTTTACATAACTAGCAATAACCGTGTACTATATATGCAGGCTATCCCTAGTTTCTTACCAGAATCCAATGATTATGAATATCAGGGTTAAACTGATTATAATGAAGTATACTAAGGGTGCCGATTGTACAAAGCGAGTTGTTTTTACCCTTTTCCGAGGTGATGTTATGGAAACTAAATTACAGCTTCGAGAAATGCCGCAACACCTAATGGCACACTGGCTGCCGATTATTGATTGCAACATCAAGCTGTACGGCGCACATAGCCAGCAAGTGCAGATGGGCTGGACGATGCCGGAAGAGTCACACCCAGGCTTCGAGCTGCTCCTCATATTAGAAGGTACACAAGAGAGTATGATCCATGGATATAAACATTTGGTAGAAGAAGGCGACATTCTCTTAATTCCTCCGGGATACAAACATACGAACCAATGTATCTCAACCACGGGCATGACTTATTTTAGCGCCCACTTCAATGTGGACGATCCTGTATTTATATTAAAGCTGATGTCCAGACACAGTCGAATCTATGAGGCAGGCACACCGGATAATCTGAAAATGCGCGCTATACTGGAGAGCTGGATGGGCATGATCAAACAAACAGAGGCTTATACTTCGACAGATAAGTTTATGATGCAGGCACGGATGTTTGAGTTATTTGCACTCTTGTCCCAGACAGCCGATCGCGAACCCGTCTCTACGATGTCTGGATCTGGGCCCAATACACCCGCACCGACGGCTATGCACTACGCAGGAGCGATTGCGGAAGCGATTAAGCAGGCTTTTCACGCTCAGCTAAGAAATAAGGATGGCAACGTATCTACCATAAAAGTGGAACAGATTATCGCTTCGTTCGGGATCAGCCCAGGATATGGTCTGCAGATCTTCCGTAAAGTATACGGACGAGCACCGCGCGCATACCTATCTAGCCTTAAATTACAGGAAGCCAAAGTTCTCATCGAACAACCGGAGCTATCTCTAGGGGAAATTGCATGGAAGCTTGGCTATACCCATCTATCTCATTTCAGCAGGCAGTTCAAACGCTGGACAGGGGAAAGCCCACTTCAATATCGCAACTCCACCCTGAAAAAAAATCGCAGTGCTCAGCTCGATTCTTCCAGCGCAATTTCAACCGTGAACGGAATCGATTAGAAGATCAGATTGATTAATGATGAAATAATCACATGTTATATCGGAGCTAATTGGCACAATTAGCTCTCATGGTTTCGAATGGACTGGTACTCTTCTGGTGTGTTCACATTGCTTAACTGCTCTAACGCATCGTGAACACCTACGCTTTCCAGATCTTGCACGTCAATATAGAGAGGGTTCATTTCCTCCAACCAACCTGTGACTCGTAAACGGTCTTGGTCTAAGCATTGCGTAAGCTCTGTAAGCACACGTTTGTGATATACACCGGCAAGTGGATGCACACGTCCTGCTATTCGCGGCACTATGACAGCATGTTGATCGCTGGATTCAGCCAATTGCTTCATGCCTGCGAAAAAGGAAGGTTTAAGCAGTGGCATATCACAAGCGCATACGAGGTTCCAATTCGTATCCGAAGCTTGTAGCGCTGCATGCAATCCAGCGAGCGGCCCTTTGCCCGGATATTGATCCTGAACACATTCATAGCCCAGTTCTGTATATGTGGTGACATGAGAGCCACCTGCAACGATAATGCGGGCGACTTCCGGTATCATTGAACTAGCAATTTGGCTGAGCAACGTCGAACCCTTCACTGGCAATAGTGCCTTGTTCGATCCCATACGCCTAGATTGACCACCTGCCAAAATGATGCCCGTCCACTCCGTTGTGCTCACGTCGATCTCCTCCAATGCTATTATTTTCGATTTGACTCTATTTGATGTGACTTTATGTATACCCGGTATAAGAGAGTTGCTTTTATTCTATACGTTGAATCCCTATACAACAAATGATACATTGAACAATATGCTCCTGAAAGGAATGGCTCTATTGGATAAATATGCACCCGGAAGAGGCGATCCCTCTTTGGTCTCGCTGAAACTATATAATTTCTTCATCTATGGGGCAATCTCCGTCTTCGCCGGATTTCTGCAATTATACTTGCAGGAGATTGGTATGACCAAATTAGAGATTGGTAGTCTCATGGCGATCGGCCCGTTTGTCTCCTTGTTTGCCAATCCGTTCTGGGGGTTCTCGAGCGATAAGTCACGTAATATCCGCATTATTCTGATGATTATGATGGGAGGCACATTTGTGTTCTCTCAAGCTGTCTTTCATGCGCCTACCTATGCCTGGATCTATACAGCCATGATTGTTTTTTATTTTTTTCAAAGTCCACTATTCGCTCAAACCAATAGCTTGATCCTTGGATACATTGACGGTACCTCGCAAAAGTTCGGTTCCTTCCGGCTCTGGGGCTCCTTAGGGTGGGCTCTGACTGCGGTGGCGGCTGGGCCGTTAATTGATCGTCTTGGCGTAGGTAGTGTATCGATCGTGTTCGCGTGTATGATCATCGTTGCCTTTGCATTTTCGGTATTTCTACCCAGACAACCGATCGCTTCCGATACGCCTGTAGTCACATTCCGCCGATTCGGCAAGGTGATGTTCAATCCTTATTTTATGGCGTTCATTGGACTTGGCGTCCTTGTATCCGTGCCTAACGCGATGAACAGCACTTTCATGTCGCTCTATATTACGGAGATGGGCGGCAACAAACAAATGGTCGGCTGGGCGATCTTCACGTCTTCTATTCTGGAAGTCGGGGTCTTCTTACTGCTGGATCGATATCTAAAAAGAAAAATGAGCTTCCTGCTCGCCTCGCTTGTCCTAGTTAGTCTGCTGTTTGCCATCCGTTGGCAGTTGATGGCTGAGTCTACTCTTCCTATTGAAGTGGTACTCATTCAACTGATGCACTCCATTACCTTCGGTGGATACTTCTATGTAGGCACACAGCTCACGATGCTGTTTATTCCTAGACCGTATCGTTCCTCTGGTCAAGCTGTCTACACAATGGCGTGGGGCGGTTTATCTGGTGTCATTGCAGGTTTGTTTGGCGGCTGGTTGTTCCAGAGCTTCGGTGCTGAACTTATGTACAACATCGGGGTATTCTTCTCACTGATTGGTGCTACTGGCTTCGCCATCATGTGGCTGATTAATCGCCGGAATGGATATCAGCCTGTTGTGTTGACGGAAATGGGTGATGGTTAATCTTTTGTTGGCAAAGGTTGAAACCTTGATTTACACGGGGCACTCCGAGGACAGAACAATCTTCCGATCGCTGTTACCCCCGGATTTTTTGGATTTCCCTTTTTCAAAGGGTAAAATCCGGGGATAGCTTATGCTTACGATGCAGCTTTCTTGCAGAAAGCTTGTGGGCGAGCGCTTCGCTTCTCCAGCTTTATTCTGTCCTCTCCGTTATGGTGTAAATAAAAACTTCAAACATTCAAACAAAAGATTAAGGACAGGGAGTAGGGATAAAGCTCTACGTTATGGTGTAACACACTACCGTTACAAAACAAAATTAAAGACTAGAGCAGGAGTAAGGTTAAACTCTTCGTTACTATGTAACATCATCGTCCCTTACTACTCACAAACGATATAAAGATTAATTGTTGAGAGTAGACAAGAGAGGTGAGTATGCTTCGATGCAGCCTACTTCTCAAGAAGTTTGTTGGGGAGCCGAGCACTTTGGCCTCACCTTTATCTTGTGATCTGATCGATGATGTCTTTGGCATGGACGAAAAGACATTAGAGATATTAAAGACGTTAACACCATATCTCACCTGCCACAATTCTAACGTAAGCTGTATCCACAACAACTCCGTAATAGTAATCTACATATAGAATTTAATTCGATTTAACCTCCCTATCTCAGCATACCTGCGTGCCACCCCATTGGTATTACTCTAGTCTTCTACCCCCTCCTCCTCCTCTCATTGTTGAATCCCATTGTCTCATTCAGTAGCCATGAAGTAGGGCACTGCTTGCTAGGAGCTGCACGCGGTGCGAATTACGATTTATAAATCATCTAAGTGTAGCCTTCCTCCCAACCCAGCCTTGCTTTTAATTCTAACGAACCTTAGGCGTCTTATTTGCTACAATTTCAGAAGATTCCAAAGCTAAGGAACCTCAGTAACCTTATTTCGCGAAAAAGACCTTCAAATTATTAAAAAGATAGGTCACACGACGAAATAAGGTCTCTAAGATTCATTACGTTGCTGGAACATCCAAATACACTTAAATAGCGCGTCCTCGATTCGTTAGGCTCCTACCTCATGCGCGAATTTTATGTTTACGCTGACGCCCATGGTCATGCCCACGTCGTGCTTATGCTCAGGAGCAATTGGTCGTGTTTTTGCCTATCTTTGTGCTTGCTTCTGAAACTTATCGTCAGCCGTGTTCTGTTTGTGCTGGCGCTCATGCTGATTGGTCATACTTATGCTTGGCTGATACTCATGGTCATGCATCTGCTTCTATTTGTACTGATGCTCATATAGTTATGCCTATGTTTCTGCTTGTGCTAACGCTCATCCCCATGCTTGTGCAGACGCTAAAGTCTCGCCTATACCTATGCTTAGTCTATGCCTGAGTCTGAACCTAATCCTCCTCCTAAAAAACTAAAAAGGGCATCTGTTGTCATGATCAACCATGACAACAGATGCCCTTCTTAAATTTATAACTTGTCTGCTCACCAGCTCGCTGATGAACAGACTCTTAATTCATTCATCAACCTTATGCTTTTGGCAGTTGGAATGAGCTTTTGAGTGATACTACGCGGTTAAATACCGGGCGACCTGGCTCGGAATGCTTCGGATCTACGCTGAAGTAGCCGTGACGGAAGAATTGGAATTTATCTTGAGGCTTCGCCTCTTTCATCTCCTGTTCCACGTATCCGTGAACAATCTCAAGCGAATTCGGGTTCAGTTGATCCAGGAATGTTTTTTCCGGTTGTTCTTCCACAACCTCAGCTTCAGCCCCAGCTACGACTACCTCTGGTTCGCTGTCTACTTCCGGTGCTTCTGCCGAGATTAGTGGCTCGTACAGACGGAATTCCGCAGGTACCGCTTGGCTCGCTTCCACCCAGTGGATTGTGCCTTTTACTTTACGACCTGTAAATCCGCTACCGCTCTTCGTCTCCACATCATAGGTACAGTGAATTTCGATCACATTACCTTCTGCATCCTTGATCACATCGTTACACTTGATGAAGTAAGCATGTTTCAGACGAACCTCGTTGCCAGGGAACAAACGGAAATATTTATTCGGCGGATTCTCCATAAAGTCATCTTGCTCAATATAAATCTCACGGGAGAACGGAATTTGACGGTTACCCATCTCTGGATTCTCCACATTGTTCTCCGCCTCAAGCCACTCCACTTGACCCTCAGGGTAGTTCGTAATAACAACCTTGAGTGGGTGCAGAACTGCCATCGTACGCGGAGCTTTCAGTTTCAAGTCTTCACGTACAAAGTGCTCTAGCGTTTGAATATCGATAACCCCTTGGCTCTTGGAGATCCCTGTCTCAAATACGAAGTCACGAATAGCTTCTGGGGTATAACCCCGACGACGCAGACCCGAGATTGTTGGCATACGTGGATCATCCCATCCATCTACATGACCTTCGTCTACAAGTAGCTTCAGCTTCCGTTTACTTGTCACCATCTGGGACAGATTCAAGCGGCCAAACTCATATTGATGTGGTTGACTCTCCATCTCGCACTCAGCAATGACCCAATCATAGAATGGACGTTGATCCTCAAACTCTAGGGAACAGAGGGAGTGCGTCACACCTTCAATAGCATCTTCGAGCGGGTGTGCAAAAGCATACATCGGGTAGATGCACCATTTGTCACCTGTGTTGTGATGGTGTGCGTGTGAAATCCGGTAAATCACTGGATCACGCAAGTTGATGTTTGGCGAAGCCATATCAATCTTAGCACGCAGCACTTTCTCTCCGTTCTTGAATTCGCCTGCACGCATACGTGTGAACAGGTCAAGATTCTCTTCTACCGAACGATCACGGTACGGGCTGTTCTTGCCTGGCTCCGTCAGCGTTCCGCGCATTTGACGAATTTCGTCGGCGCTTTGGTCGTCAACGTATGCTTTTCCTTTTTGAATCAACAAGACTGCACGATTGTACATCTCATCGAAATAATCCGAGGCAAAACGCTTCTCGTTCCACTCATATCCGAGCCATTTCACGTCTTCCTGGATGGATTGTACATATTCTACGTCTTCCTTAACCGGGTTTGTGTCATCAAAGCGCAGATTCGTCTTGCCGCCAAACTCGCCGCCCAGCGCAAAGTTAATCCAAATTGCTTTGGCATGTCCGATATGCAGATAACCGTTCGGTTCCGGAGGAAAACGGGTAATAACTTCCTGGACTTTTCCAGACCGGAGATCTTCGGTGATGATATTTTTGATAAAGTTAGGTGGGGTGGTACGATTGTCCACAGCTATCAAACCTTTCATAAATGGATTGGAGCTTCAGGAATTGCAGCAATTCCGCTATCATCCTTTAGATATACGAAGACATCAACCAGAGTAATGTTGCTTTCTGGAAAGTTTCGTACGCGTTTCATTTAAATATACCTTTAACGGAGGATGAGTTCAATAAAGAACGGCACCAAAGTCAGGATCAAACGCATTCAAGATAGGCCTATAACCATTTTGACGGGTGCGCACGAATCATGTAGCATGGTAGTAAAACCAGAATTTAAGGGAGGGTTTCCCAATTGAACACGCTAAAACTGACCAAAGAACAGCAGGATGACGCCATACGCACCATCCAGTCGTATTTCGAAGAGGAACGCGGCGAAGAACTGGGCGATTTGGCAGCTTGGGGTGTACTGGATCTGTTCATGACCCAGCTCGCTCCCTACATATATAATCAGGCCGTCACTGACGCACGCACCACGGCGAATCAACGCATGGCCTCGCTGGAAGAGGATCTGTTTGCATTAGAACGCAAACTGCCCCCTAAGTCCCGTTAAAACCCTAAATTGACTAAGAAAGAAGGTTGCACTCATGTTTACCTATTCATTGGATGAATATACCGAACTACGCCCTCTCTCGATGGAGCACACGAAGCCATTATTTGAACTTACCGATCGTTCACGGGATCAATTAAGACACTGGCTACCATGGGTGGATCATGTGACCGAAATCGAGCATACCTCAAACTTTATTACCAATGCCTTGAAGCAAGGTGCTGAAAATGGTGGATTTACCGCAGGTGTATGGTTAAAGGGCGAGCTTGCAGGCATCATTGGCTTCCATGAAATTAATTGGACAAATCGCTCCGTAAGCATTGGATACTGGCTTGGAAAAGGTTACGAGGGACAAGGATTGATGACCAGTGCGTGCCGTGTGCTCGTGGATTATGCACTTGTGACATTGGATCTGAACCGAGTGGAGATTCGTTCGGCCACCAATAACAAACGTAGCCGGGCTATTCCAGAGCGACTTGGATTCGTGCTAGAGGGTGTCATTCGACAAGCAGAGAAGCTGCCTAAAGGCTACGTGAACCACGCTGTGTATGGCATGTTACAGCATGAATGGGAACTGTTGCGCTAAATGAAGTACATACGACTCCGTCTCATAGACCTCTACTTCTATAGGGAGTTATGATATGGATGGAACCAACATGACTCTACACCGAGACAGCAAAATATAATCTAAAACTCAATGAACCCCCTCTATTCCGATATATCGGGTATAGAGGGGTTTCACTATTATACTTTTTGAGTAAGCATTCCCATTATATCTAACGCCTGACTCAGACCTATACTAGAGCGCTCGCACCATACCGCCGTCTACTACGAGGGAAGCTCCTGTAATATACGTATTGGCACCAGATAGAAGGAACACAACCGCCTTAGCAAACTCCTCCGGTTGTCCGTAGCGCCCCAGTGGTATTTCCTTACGGAATTGCTCGCCTACTTCTTCAATACTGATTCCGTTCTGCTCTGCCCGCGCAGCATCCAGATCACGTATCCGATCTGTGCCAATTCGGCCTGGGGATACGGTATTAATCAGAATGCCATACGGCGCTAATTCCTGTGATAACGTCTTCGCCATACCAAACACACCTGTACGGAAGGTGTTCGATAGAATTAGCCCTGGAATCGGCTGCTTCACTGAGGTAGAGGCGATGTTTACGATATGGCCGCCGCTCTCCTTCATATAGGGAAGAACACCACGGATTACTCTCACATAACTGAGTACATTTAATTCAAATGCATGCTCCCAGTCTTCATCAGTCAACGATTCAAACGTACCTGAGGGCGGCCCGCCTGAATTATTCACCAGAATATCAATTCGACCAAATAACTCACCTGTCTTGCGGATCAGCGCATCGATATCTTCCTTACGTGTCACATCGGTTACACAAAATTCAACTCGTCCGCCCCCACCAGCCGCAAGCAGTTCTTCCTTAACTGTCATCAGCTTCTCTTCGTTCCGGCTTGCAAGCATCACATCCGCGCCTTCTGCTGCCAGTTGAGCTGCCACCGCTTTGCCTAACCCTTGACTCGACGCCAGTACAAGTGCCTTCTTCCCTTGAAGTCCCATATCCATCGTTATTCCTCCTTCGCGCTTATGCTTCGATGAAATAACTCATCAGAATATCATCTACATATTTCCCGTCAATATAAAATTCAGACACTAATCTACCTTCGGTTAAGAAGCCACATTGTGTATAAAAAGCAATAGCCCCCGGATTACACGATAAAACGCGTAACCGCAGCTTCCTAATTCCCTGCTCACGCGCATGCTGCTTCATCGCATCCATCAACGCTGTCGCGATCCCACAGCGGCGATCATGGGGATGAACTGCAATATTAATCTCATACACGTGCTGATTAACAGGCATTGCTGTCGCTGGGTGAAAACCGACATAACCACACACACGTTCACCCTGTACTGCGAGTAACTGGCTACCCGGAGGACAGTGCTGTAGATATTGCTGTCTGGATCGCCATTGAAACGGTGCAGGTGAAGTGTTTTTGTCCCACACCAGCGCATCCAAATCCATCAGTTGACGGGTATCTTGGATCTCGGATGGTCGAATCGTATAGGTATGGCTTGTTAACATAATCGCGCAACCTTTCATGCAATAATATATCGCTGCGGATTGCAGCGTTCCCATAGAGATAAGTTTGTTCGTTTCACGGTCTAGTCTTGCAACTCATCCTTTCAAGAGAAATCTCACGAATCAATGGATGAGCGGTAAAGACTACGTTGTTCTATATTGTAGCATAGCCTCAGACTGGACTAAAATTTTGCGAATGCACAAAACTACTGAACTGAAACGAAAAGTCGCCGCACTCTGCTCCCTCCAGAGTTAGATGACATACCATAATCTAAAAGTAATGCTTAACCTTAACGTAACGTCATGGTTTATACTGAAAGTAGAAGGAGGTGCAGCAGGATGAACATCAAGGAGGCAGCAGACAGGCTTGGTATATCTGCGAGGGCAATTCGTTTTTATGAGGAAAAAGGATTGATATCCCCTGCGAAACAGACGGGCAACGGATACCGAAGTTACACGGAGAATGATATATGGCGCTTACAGACCATCGCCGCACTTCGTGAGATCGGCATGTCGCTTGAGGATATCGCGCACGCCATTGGGGAGATTGACCAAGGTAACCAGCAACGGCTGGAAGAATACCTAGAGCTGCAACAAGCCGTTATGTACGCCCAGTGGATTGAACTCAAACGCATGCTGGATACCACCCAGCGCATGATAGATCTGAATCGTCAGGACGGACCACTGGAAGTCAGTCACCTTCATGTGCTTGCAGACAGCTCACGCCGCTTGCGCGAAGCGAGGCAGAATTGGCATGACCGCTGGAACTACGATACACAGGCCGCCATCCATGATGAGAGAGTGCAGGCTACGAACAGAGCGAATTCTGAACACGTCAAATCTGAACAACTCGAACTATACCAGAACTATGATGAAGCCCTTGAACAGACCGCTGATTGGATCTCGCCCATCCTTGGGGAAAAGGGATTGGACATCGGAACCGGGACAGGCAACTTGGCTGGAAGGCTGTTACAGCGAGGTGCGGATATGACGGCAATTGATCAATCACGGGAGATGCTGCGTACCTGTCGCCACAAATATCCTGATATGCATGTAAAGCTCGGCAATTTTCTGGCGCTACCTTTTGAGGGAGATTCCTTTGATTTTGTTGTGTCCAGCTTCGCCTTCCATCATCTAAGCCCAGATCAGCAACTACTAGCACTGGAGGAAATACAGCGGGTGTTAACCTCGCGGGGACGCATCTGCCTTACTGACCTTATGTTCACAGACGCTAACCACCGGAATGCATTTACGGATCAAGTTAAGACCACCGGAGAGGAAGAGTGGCTACGCGCTGTTCGAGAGCGCCACTTCCCCTTACTCAATGAACTGTGCGGTTGGCTGGAGAGTCATGGGTATGTGACGAAGCATATCCGTTACAATGAGTTATTGCATACCGTGCTAGCCGTCCCACTGCGATAGGCAGTGGAAAACCTCATAAAGTTCCATTTGATTTCCATCCTCATATATAAAGAAAAGAAGCCCCCCCCTTGTAAATGGATAGACTGACTTCCACTGATCAAGGTAGAGCTTCTTTTTTTAGTGTATAGGGGACAGAAGAGAGTACCAACAAGATTGTATATTATTTGTCTCTCTCCTGATTACACATTACATATAAATATCAATAACTGTACGCTCTGCAGCACCACGTGCTTGTTTGAACGCCTCCTGCGAGATGCAGACGCCGCCCTGGCGATAACGATTAATCGTGCTTTCCGCATGGATCTCCTGGCCATTCACCGTCACACGGTTAACTGCACCTGTACTCAAGTGGTAGATAAATGTCACCGGTTCACCCGCATACTCGAATTCGAACTGCATACCGTCCAGCTCTGCTGGCAATACAGGGTCAATCACCAGATCTCCACTTTCCTGACGGATGCCAAGCGCGTTCGAGATCAGTTGGTTCATGTAGATTCCAGGGCCGCTGGAGTAGATTCTCCATCCACCCTTCACCTGTACAGTTCCTTTACGCAACTGGTCAAAATGCTTCTGTGCCTCATAACGGGTATTGAATTTGCCGTCAGAACTACTGAAGTAGGCATTCGCTTGGCGGATCTCCGCATTTGGGACAACCTCATTGATGCCGATCGGGTTAATCATCGCCAGACCATTCCATACCTGATCCGTCTTGCCCAGCTTCGCCATAGCTTCCACGTAACGAATATGCGCATGCACATACTGCAGACCAATCTCGCGTCCGAAGTTGGACGCCTGCTCTGCCCGTTTGAAGTGTGTACTTACACCGCCTGCATATTGAGCCGGACGATTCATCAGACGTACACCATCTGGGCATAGGAACTGCTCACGGATAAGTGCATAGTGTGTTTCAGCCTGCTCCGCATTCAGCAATTCACCAATCATACTGCGCGTCATAGGCAGCAGACGATACTGAATACCTGTTTCTGTATCTGATGGATGCAGCATCAACTTCGCTTGATCTGCTTTCTCCATGTATACAAACCCCGGAATGACATCTGTACCTAACATGTAACGGTTAAAGTCCTCACGAATGCCTTGTGCCAGCACTTCAAGCTCCTGTGCAAATTCCGTATCCTTGGATTGCAGTGCTTGGGAGAGCACATTCACGGACTGATAAGTTAGGGCAACTGTCCAACTGCTCACCATGTATTGCTTGAGCTGTGCATTCGCAGGCTGGAGCGTATCATCCCAGTCGCCATCACCGTAGGAAGATAGGAATGTATCGTGCAGGAAGTTGGCACGGATATATTCAATTTCTTTTTTGGCATGATCCAGTACCGTTGCTGTCTCTTCTGTGAATCCGAAGCTATGCTTAACGGTATACGGCACCTTCTCATCCAAGATCGCATAATCACGAGTCGCGGTCAGATAGTCTGCAAGTACTTTGAGCGGCCATACGATGATATCGCCATGACTCTCTTCCTGTTGAATGGCAAAATATTTATCAAACATGAACCACTGCGGCCAGTTACCATCATCTTCATACTGGTGGGTATAGACCATTTTGATGATATCAGCTACCTGCTCATATTTTTGCGTTGCCATGAAATACTCAACAGGTCCTTGGCATACATCCCGCGTACCCCATGCTGCTCCGCCATATTGCTCCAATCCGTGAGGCACAGAGTAATGAACCAGCATATTGTGCGTGTACCACCATGCGAGTGCATTTACTTTGAAAAGATCTTCTGCATTCTGACCTTCACCGCGCGATAGGCGGAAACCATTCATAACACCCGCAAAAAATTCACGATACGCCTGAACTTCTTCTTCAAACGTCAGGCTCGAATCAAGCGTTACTACTGAACCCTCTGCTTGACCTTCAAGTATCCCTTGGATGGTTAGCCTCCACTCAGCACTTTCCTCCAGACTAAGCGTAACCAGAGATGCACTACCACTGCGTACACCACTTGCCAGCAAGGATTCGTCACCCACGTTAAAGGTAGCGCCTTCCACCGTCATCCGATATTGCAAGTCAGGGTAAGTCCCTGCGCTAATCGCCTGTGAGTCTGCTGTGAAGATCAACGTATTGCCATCCTGCTTCATATGTAGCGGATACTCATATTCATTCACATTCATCGTTACTTGGCTCGTTACCAGATAGCGGTACGCTTGACCACTCGTTGAACGCACATCCATACGTACTTCGGTTGTATTTGTACCCGTGTAGTTTGTAATGATGAATGTATCCGATTCGGTTTTGTACATCCAGCGTACATAATTGAAGCCAATTTCGAACAGCGATGGCATGGTCAGTAAACGATAGACCCCATCCAGCTCCACATAGATCCGTTGTCCGGCTGTTTTCGGCACGTTCAGCGCATTGCGGGCATTGCTGATCATTTTATTAAAATTCGTATTCCCAATGACAAGCTGGGAGTTGAAGATACCGTACATATACGACGTTGTCGTAATAACTTGTGCTCCGAGCTGCACATTGCCACCGCTCATCAGGATATGGCCATGCGGACGCTCTACGAGCAACTCTTTTGCTTTTAAAACAATATGCTCGTAACTACCTGTGAAGAAGGAAAGTAGGGAGTCACCGCTGCGTTCTTCCTGATGCCGATCAGGGAACAAATGATTAATCTCCTCTTCCGTTAGATCAACCGTCACCAGCGGCTCGCCAAGGCGTGCAGACCGTTTTACTTGTTCCAATGTCTCGCCAAGCTGGACAGTTTCTGCCTGAACCTTATTCCAAGCTGCCGCTACTTCATCCCCAAATTCCAGGGCAGAGATGCCTGTAGGATGATCTGGCTTCGCGAGTCCGTAGAAGATAACTTGCGCTTCTCCATCCAGTTTCAAGGCTTCCGACTGTAACGCCGTGTAAGCAAATTCGTACTGATACGTCTCATTAGCGAGCGTTGGATAACTTAAGCCCTCGGGCTTATCGGTTTCTTTGTAAGACAGACCGAAGAACTGGAATCCGTCCGTGGAGTAACCTACTGCTTTGGTCAGTGAACCTTGCTGCATATATGGGAATGCGCCGCCCTGAGGCTGATTCTGACGGGAACACACCACATAACCTTTAGTTGCATCTTCAAATACGGTGTGATCGATATATTGTGACAGATACGCCTCGTTGCTCCGTACTGCGCCTGGATCAGCAAGACCTACGTCTTGTCCGTAAACGACATCCACGTGGTTATGTTGCCCATGGAGCTTCACATCCCAGAACCAGATCCCCTGTGCAGTAGCCGTAAATATGACCTGATAACCAATCTCTTGTTGTTTACCATCCAGTGGTACGGCGCCCTCCCAGATTAACTGGTTGCTTGGCAAGGACTTACTCTTCACGACTTTGCTATTCGAGCGCGCTCCCAGCAATGGAACGGCATGAATGTTGCTACCCTCAAACACCCGCAGGTACAGGTTATTCAGTGATCCATCAATTGGATTGCTAAGCAACTGGTTCAGCATCGTTGTGCCGGAAGTCGCCTGATACAGATCTCCACTATTCAAAAAGGTAAATGTCAGTTCCCCAGCAGTCAGCCGGATCGATTCATTAGTCATCGTTGTCATCTTATCCACTCCTTGATGTAGTATAAACTCAAATTCGAAACGTTTCGAATTGTCTGAAAAAGAATAGGGATTCCCTAAGGATCGAGCATGTTAAGCCTGATCCCGACGATGAACCCCTTTATTCACTACGCACTTATGAATCATTTTTAGCCATATCTTGCTTATATGTTCCAAAGCCACGCCATTACGAGCATTTACCGCCGATTGTTAGGCAGGCTGTATGGGTTGTGTGTCAGTACTTGATTGAACAGACCGCACGGAACGTCGTACCACCATATCAATCGTTAGCGTATATGATGGATTCACAGCTTCACCGTTCAGCATCTGGAATAACAGATGTCCTGCCAGTGATCCTGCTTCATGCTTAGGCTGACGGATTGTCGTAAGCGGAGGATGAACGTATTCCGACAACTGAATGTCATCAAAACCAACGACTGAAATGTCATTCGGAACAGATATACCGCTTTCCTCGAATGCCTTCAAACCACCAATCGCCATCTCATCATTACCATAAAAAACAGCCGATGGAAGCTCACCTTGCAGCATCATCATTTTGGTTGCACTATATCCACCTTCACGCACAAAACTGCCACTTAGCTTCCACTTCGAACGTTCCTCAAGTCCAGCCTCCTGCATGGCTCTAAGATATCCTTGATATCTTAAGGCATTGTCATACGAGTTGGACGGTCCACTAATATAAGCAATCGTGCGATGCCCTTCCTGGATCAGATGACGCGTAGCGAGATAGCCACCCTGTTCCCCGTCCACCAGGACGTTCACCAGATGATCCCCTGAGAGGTGACGATCCATCACAATGATCGGAAAACGCGACCCGGCTGACTCTACCAAAATATCATCATGGATGTTATGTGCAAGTATAATCGCACCGTCTACTCTTTTTTCACGCAAAAATCGAACGGCTGTGGAATCACGCTCACCCATAGAGCTACATGCAATCAGGTCATATCCGTTAGCGAGCGCTACATCTTGCACACTCCGAATCAGTTCCGAATAATACGGACCAGACAAGTCCGTCAAAATCAAAGCGATCGTATTCGTCCGGCTCCGCTTCAGGTCCATGGCAAAGCCATTTTTGCGGTAATTCAGTTCACGTGCTGCTTCAAGCACCTTACTCTTCGTTTTCGCACTCACTTTGCTATCCCCGTTTAACGCATAGGAAGCTGTCGAGAGCGCTACGCCTGCTAGCTTTGCCACATCCTTAATCGTCGCCATTCTACGTTCGCTCCTTCTACATTGACCAAATTTCTCTTGTTAAAACGAAGTTAAGAACGTTACTCTTACCACTCCGCTGACAGAACAACCTTCCGATCGCTGTTATCCCCAGATTTTTTGAACTCCCTTCTCTAAAGGGAAAATCCGGGGATAAAGGCGAACGCTTCGCTTCTTCACGTTATTTCTGTCCTCTCCGTTCTCGTGTAACTATCAAGTTCGTTTTGTATAGCTACATTTTATACTGTAAAGGGTTGTGACAACCACCATAACTAATAACTTTCTACGATTGTGAGGTACTTCGGCTCTAACTGAGTGTGCTTTTATACCAATTCGAAACGTTTCGAACACTTTCCGAAAAAATGCTCTACTTTTGCTCCGAAAACCCTATGGGACTAAGATATATAAGCTCTTTCTTACCATTCTACCATCGTTATATTATACGTATAAATATCATATCTTTTGCTTTTTCTAAATATAGAAAATCGTTAATTAAGCTTATAAACAGCATATTGAAACGTTTCGACATTTTTATTATAGTCTGAGTTGGTAGCGATTTCAACCTCTTTTTCCAATTTTAATTGAATTAAATGATTCCACATGTTGGCGTCCACTCAACTGCCCACCTCTCTCTTTCGCGTGCTCTACTCTTCTATAGAAATGATCAAACAAAGACGCTCGGTCAGGTGCAATATCCTGTCTGGGCGTCTTGTTTTAAGGTGTAGCTCTTTTATTTCAGATATCCTTTGGATTTCCAATATCGCTTCGCAAAAGAATCCACACCGTACGGCAGCTCCCCATTCAATAAATCCTCATTAGCTTGAATGATCTCTTTGCGTCCACGTTCCAGCAATTGAACGGCATGCAATAATTGAGATCCACCTGCATAATGAAGCTCAATCGTCAGCGGCTCCTCATCATCATCTTCGTCTTCTTGAGCCGAATATTCGATCAATACACTCTCAGACCCATCCACGTGCTGGTGCAAGGTATAGTAGTACTTCTCGACCCGTGTCTCCCCTTCTATGTCCACATACTCTCTTCCAATACGCAGCATAGCTGGCTGGGGAATACCATCACACATCTGACCTGCTTGTCGAAATGCATAGTAGAAGTCTCCAATCCATAGCCCATGCCGGTCATCATCATAATAATCGTCATATGGCTCCACAATAGGCAACGCTAATAAATCACGAATACGTTGCGACGTAATTAAGGTGCGGGCATACTGATAATTCGATACAGACTGCAATAAGGTGTCCCATCCGTGGTTGCTTAACTTCTGAATATCCGAAGGTGATTTTTCCGTAAATACGCTCCATTCGGAGTTTTCACGGTTCACATAACGATATGCGCCTGAGATCTTCCAGGCAGGTTTTTCCGCTTGCTCGGCAAGTTCTTTAGGAGAGCCTGAAGCTTGGTCTACTGGCTCTATTTTGAGCAACAATGCACAGCCATGTTCGTCCTGAAAATACAAGCTTCGGAAGTAACCCTCCGTATGCTCATCCCCATAGACGGATGCTCGGCAAAACTGTTCACCAAGCCAAAACTCATAGCTGTTCAGCAACTCATCGTCCTCCTTTACAGGCAATAATGAAGGATGCGTAAGACGCTGTATGTTCTCAGCGCTAACTCGATGATCTTCGAACCAATCCGGTACATCCGGTTCTACTCCAGCGGCCTGAATATACTCTCGATGAATGACAGGTTGTCCCTGCTGAAGTCTCTTTATCATCTCTTCTCGCCATAGAAACGGCTCTTCTGTATCTTCGTCAATGACACACTCAGGAACAAATAACTTCAGCATGTCAAAGCCTTGCCATGGCCCGAGATCCTCCCACTCTTGGAGCTGACGCTTCACTTTACGCTGTCCTTGAACCTGAATTCCATATTGCTCTGTACTTACTAGCAGTCCACCTTCTACGTTACCTCTCACCGTCAACTCTCCATGGTTGTAATCTCCCCAGAACATATCCTCCACATAAAGATGACCTGTAATATATATTTCCTGCCCTCCTACGAGCATATAAGGCGTTGTAAGATCACCAAGCACAACCAGGTTAGAAGCGGCCGCGTCGGATTCGGTGTTTCCAATATAACGATCAACGATCAGATTTCCCTCCACCATAATCAAAAAAGGCCCCTCATCCAGCAACAGCTCAGGGATATGAAGATCACCGGAATGTAACCATACTTCCTCGGCATCGAATTCACCGTCATGCGCTTCATTCTGTGTATACATCCAGCTTTCGTGAGGCAACCTCGTTTTGATATCTGCAAAAGCAATCTTTTGACCCATGTGATGTATGGACATGTCCTGACACTCCTCATCGGTTGATATATGGATAACATCTTCCAAACTTCTAATCTTCGAAATTCCGATCTATTGGCAGCATGACTACCCCGTTTAATTATACTAGAGGAAATATCCACCATTCCATAACAAAAACCCTCATCCATGCAGAATGAAGGTTATGCTATATAAATTGAAATAAAGAATAGTTACACTTGCCACTCTGATGACAGAATGACCTTATCATGATTAGATGGCTAGGTTTCACTTCTCGCCAAAATGGCGTTGGCACGTTCACGAAATTGCTGCGCTGCATCCTCTGCCGTTAACTTGCCAAATAACAGCAGATCATACAGCTCACGCAGCACGGCAGTGACTTCGGAGCTCCCTACAGGATCCGGAGCATCCATTGGACTGCTATGGTCTGCGACCCAGTCTATATAATCAAATACTTGTGCTTGCTCCGGTTCAACGATCATTCTCATCTGCTCCCGCACACTAGTCGAAACGGGCACACCTCGCTCCCCTTTGAGCAGCAGATTGGCATCCAGATCATTCACGAAAAAGCTAATAAACTTCGCTGCCTCTTCCTTCTGCCTGGAATTATTTGCAATGGAGAAGAACATGCCGGGCTTTAAAAACAGTCCCTCCGCATTATTAGGCCCTGGCATTGGAGCAATAGACAGCGGCTTACCATAATGCTCTATTGTACTAATAAATTGATTGGAATATCCCCAGCTAAA
The DNA here is from genome assembly GCF_030812775.1 of Paenibacillus tundrae. Taxonomy (GTDB): domain Bacteria; phylum Bacillota; class Bacilli; order Paenibacillales; family Paenibacillaceae; genus Paenibacillus; species Paenibacillus tundrae_A. Next base: position 97,184 of record NZ_JAUSTI010000012.1, on the reverse strand, counting down.
CAGCGCCTCTCCAAAATAAAAAGGATCATTGTCTGGCTTACCGATATCGGAGGTCCAAATGTCTGGGGCAAAGATGAGTTTATCCTGCGCGAGTCGCTGCATTAGTCCAAAGTATTCAACAAATAACGCGTCATCCTCATAACCGAGACGTGCCCCATCCTCCGCGTAAAGCTTCGCACCATGTTGCCTCAAGTAATACGCGAAAAACTGCTCTGGGGTAAGATGGGTTCCAAGATAGATGCCTCTTCCCTGAATATGCTTGCCCATCTGATCAAAATCGTCCCACGTCCATGCATCTGTCGGGAACTCAATGCCATTCGCCTGCAACACTTCTGGATCATACATGCTCATCAGCGCATTCACACCCAGACTCAATCCATAGACATTGCCATCGATGCGGCCACTATCCAACTGCTGTTTGTCCACGTCCTTCGTATCCAGCAGCCCACGCTGCATATATGGAGTCAGATCCTCCAAGAGCTGTAGTGAGCTATACTGTGCCAAATACGAAATGTCCATTTGAATAATATCTGGCAGTGTGTTTCCTGCCGCCAGCGGAGCCAATTTCCGCCAGTATTCGTTGAAACTGCTGTATTCATATTCGATATTTACATGCGGATTCAATTGTTCATATTGGTTGATAACCTCAATCGTAGCATTGTTACGGAAATCTCCACCCCACCAGGCAATACGTAGCGTAATGGGTTCTTCTTCAATCACCATCCCAGGCCGTTGAGCAACTTGGGGCACACAACCGAGCAGAGCTGCCGTCAGGCAGATGATGCCTATTGTTCGCAGTAATCTTCCCACAGCTTCTCCTCCTTCGGCAGCGGTAAGGGAACCATCACCTTGGTTCCACATCCCGGGTTGCTCTCCAGCTTGATGTCATAATCATCACCAAAAGCCAGTCGTAGCCGCTCTCTGATGTTCATCAGACCAATTCCTGTACCTCGGGTCTTCACTTCACCGCGAAGCACCTTCTCCAGGAATTCCGGTTCCATGCCTGGCCCGTGATCTTCAACGATAAGTAGCAGCTTCCCTGCTGACAGTTCCGCATACACACGAATCTGACAGGTGCCTACCTGCGGCTCCAGCCCATATTGGATCGCATTCTCCAGTAACGGCTGTAACGTCAACTTGGGAATAGCACAGCCTAAGTAGGACTGTGGCACATCCAGATGAAAATCCAGTCGGTGCTGAAAACGATATTTCTGAATCGTAACGTAATGATTGATGATCTCCAGCTCTTCCGCCAAGGTAATGACATTTTGCTTGAAGCTGATTGACGTGCGTAATAAATAACCTAGCGACAGCACCATACTGGAGATCTGCTCCTGCTTATGCTTTTTGGCAAGCCAATGGATAGAGTCCAGAGCATTGTACAGAAAGTGTGGATTAATCTGAGCCTGCAACGCCTTAAACTCCGTTTCCTTAATGACCAGTTGGCTCGCATAATTCTCTTTAATCAGTGTATTGATGTGGGTAATCATCAACCGATATGTACGGTGCAATAACCCGATCTCATCCATGTGATGATGCGTTGGCACAGTGAGATTGGCATTATCGATATTGTCGAGATCACCATACTGAACCTCTTTCATCTGTCCAATGAGCTGTCTAATTGGTCTCGTTAAGCTGCGTGCAAATACCATCCCTAGGGTCAGTACGATTACAATAGCTATAACATAAACGACGATTAGTGCATTTTTGAGCCATATGATTCGCTCAAAAATCTCATGATAGGAGGCCATGTTATAGTAGACCCAGCCGGTATAGGACGATTTCTTTTGCGCTAGAAATACTGCCCTTCCATCCAGGTTTTTGATCTCATAACCACCACTGCCCGGCAATGGCTTCAGCCCTTCGGATACTGCGTTCTGGAGCTGCCGATAAGGATAAACTACGTCGTCTCCTGCCTTCAGAACAATATCACTATTCTGGCTATCCAATCCTGCGTATTCCTTCACAAGACGTTCGATGTTAATCCGTAGAAACAAAATGCCTACAGGCTTGAGCGTCATCGGATCATAAGCTCGTACCTGCCGAACCATCACCAGCATCGGGTCATCATCATCTGGATACAGCCACCTAACAGCACCATTTGCATGCTCAGCAGCAGCAATCATGCGATCATACTTTTCCTCAGATACGGTGATCGCCTCACCATACTTATTCACTCTTCCCTGCGAATCAATTAAATGAACGGACTGCACGTAACGTGCAGCCCCACTAATGTGTTCCCATAGCCGATCTGTAATCTTCTTACGCTCAATAAAACTGGAGTACGCCGTGTCATCATCTAACAATGATTTTAATGCCCGCTGGATTTGCATATCCGAGATCATATTCAGTGATAACGCTTCCAACTTCTGCAATTCAAGATCAACCGTAGAGGACGAGAGATTCAGCAGCCGGGAAGACTTATCGAATAACTGTTTATCATAGACGGAATACGTATAGTACAAGGAACTGAAAGCCAGCGTGATAATAAATGCCATCATGAACATGATCATTAGGAACATTTTCATTTTGATACTTAGTTTGCGGTAGGCTATCATGACACAAGCGCTCCTTTGAACCACGTGATTTTACTAGTGCGTGTTATACAACCTCTACTAGATATATCACATGCAGGAAAATTCTCCTATATCTTTTTAGCGCCCCGCTCGTCTAGCAGCATTCAACGCTTGGATGATACACGAATCTCCCTTTTCGTTCGTGTGTACATGTTCAGATCCGTCTATATAGCTTCAACTAAAGAAGGTTTACACTTACCACTCCGATGACAGAATAACCTTCCGACCGCTGTTATCCCCAGATTTTTTTGATTCCCTTCTTCAAAGGGAAAATCCGGTGATAAAGGCGAACGCTCCGCTTCTTCACGTTATTTCTGTCCTCTCCGTTCTCGTGTAAAAAGTTTAATTGAACTTATATAGCATATGCGGCTTGCCGAACATTCCTTGCCTACTATTTTGCATTATATCGGTCATACGCAGCTTGATGAATCTCGATGGCACGGTCAATGCCCATACTCTTGATCGTTTCAGCCATGGTGTCAAATTCCGTAATTGGCTTCTGTCCGCTAATGATAGCCGTCATCGTCTCATTCAGATACGTATTCACCTGGCTCATAATGGACGTGCTTGTGCTAGCCTCATCGGTAGTTAAACGAATTGGAGGAAGTGTCAGTGCTGAGCTGGCTTTCATCCATTCCGTATTCGCTGCTCGTTGGCCTTCATCGAACAATAGTGCATCCAGGTAACGGCTGTCTTGATTGATTGGGCCATCCATAATGGATAGTGCATACGAAGCCAGCGCCTGGTCATATGTCAGACCATTCGGATTATTCAAAATGACATCGGTGAATTTGACGCCATCGCCTTCTTTCACATAACTCTCGTTCTCAATCCCGAAGTTGAACAGATCACTGCCCTCTTCACTGTAGTTATAGTCCATCCATTGGACGATATATTTCAGTTTATCTTCATCTGCGGAAGATGTGATGGCTTCACCATAACTCAGAACTTTATTTTCCATGTTAAACGTCGCATAGGCTGTTCCATCTGGAGACTGTGGCCATGGCGCACCTGTTACATCGAAGTTCGGATCGGTATCTCTCATGAGGTTAAAATATTTCCCCATCCCGCTAAATACACCGCCCTGATAAGCACCTGCCAGATTGTTGGTAACCTTGTAGTCGAACGCCTTACCATCATTGGTCATAATCTCAGGGTCAATCAGACCTTCCTTATACCACTTCGCCATCGTTTCCAAGAAATCGCGATATCCTGGTTGGATCGGGCCAAACTCGACCTTGTCTCCATTCATCTGGAAGCCGCCAATAACGCCAAAGGCAGTAGCAAAGTCATGCAGCTTGGTCAGGTTACCTGGTCCCCAGTTACCTGTGAAGGGTAATTCATCTTGTTTCCCGTTGCCATTCGGATCTTGTTCCTTGAACGCCTTAAGCACCGTATACCACTCATCAATATTCGTCGGAGCCTGCAGGTTCAACTTATCGAGCCAGTCTTGGCGGATAATCAAACCAGAGGTTGCATTCAGCTTGAGTGCATCCAGCTTGAGCAGTGGGAACATATAGATCGTTCCATCATCAAGGGCAATCTGCTTCTTCACATCCGGATCGGATTCAATGATGCGTTTCAGGTTAGGTGCATAGCTATCGATTAGCTCATTCAAACGAATAATTCGGCCATCCTTGATCATTTTCTCCGGTCCGCCAACGGCGTCAGCCCAGTTATAGTAGATCACGTCAGGTAATTCTTTGGTAGAGATGAGCAGGTTAAATTGATCTTTCTGCTGTCCCAGTGGAGGATGTGTAAATTTCGCCTCAATGCCTGTTCGCTTCGCCTTCTCCTTGTACGATGCCATATCTGCAAAGTTGTTCATTGAAGCCGTGAGCTTGGCATCATTGGCGCGCCAATAATTAATCGTGAAGGGTTCGTTTGTAATCGGTAGCGGAATCTCAGTCAGTGCTTGAACCGCAGGCTCCGTCCCTTCTTCGGGCTCTGTAGCACTTGGCTCACTCGCTCCTCCAGTGCATCCAGCCAATAAGGACATGGTGAGTAGAGATGACAATAGAATAGACCCCATTCTTTTTTTCACGTAATTCGCCTCCATGATTTTGATTTATTGTTTCACAGCGCCGATTAAGGCACCCTGAACAAAATAACGTTGGATAAACGGATACACCAGCATAATCGGAAGTGTCGAAATAATAATGGTGGCATATTTGATGTTCTCGCCGATCGCAAAGCCTGTATCCACACCTGCCCCCATCGCTTCCGTGCTGCTGCTAATCAAGATGTCACGCATAATAATCTGGATCGGGTACAGCTCTTGACTCCGCAGATAGAGCATCGGCCCCACGTAATCATTCCAGTGATCCACGGCGTAGTACAGCATCATAACCGCTAGAATCGGCTTCGATAAAGGCAGCACAATGCGGAATAGAATCAAGAAATCATTGGCGCCATCCAGCTTCGCGGATTCGATCAGACTGATCGGGATGCCTTCGAAGTTTGTTTTCATAATGAGAAAATAGAATGTGCTGATCGCTCCAGGGATAATCAGGGCAAAGCGCGTGTCCACCATCCCCAGATTTTGAATGAGTAGGAACGTCGGAATCATGCCCCCACCGAAAAACATCGTGAAGGTAATCAGCTTCATCAGTGTTTTTCTACCCAGCAGATCACTACGGGATAACCCATATGCCGCAAGTGAGGTCATCAGCAAGTTGATTGCTGTTCCCACCACCACGTAGAAGAGCGTGTTCATATAACCCGTGTAGATACGGGTATCCTGAAATACCGCTTTGTACGCTTCCAACTGAAAGCCTTCGGGCCAGAGCATGAGTGAGCGGGAACGTAACATCTGATCCGGATCACTAATCGAAGAGTTGAATACATACAGCATCGGGTAGAAACACAGGATCATGACCACCAAGAGCAGTAGCGTATTAAATGCATCAAAGATATGTTCACCTGTAGACCTCTTCATCGCTTCACCTTCCAATTACCAGAGACTGGTTGAGTTGAGCTTTCTGCTGATTGCATTCGCAGCGATAAGCAGCGCAAAGTTAATGACTCCGTTGAACAGCCCAATGGCTGTTGAATACGTATAATTGCCCTCCAGAATACCGGAACGGTATACAAAGGTTGATATGACATCCGATGTCTCATAAGTCGGCGCGGTCTGCATGAGTAATATTTTCTGAAAATCGGCATTCATGACCGCGCCCATACGCAGAATAAGCATGATGACGATCGTTGGCATGATGCCAGGTAGTGTAATATGGAGCAATTGGCGCCAGCGATTTGCACCGTCAATCTTGGCGGCTTCATACAACTGGGGATCAATGCCACTAAGCGCCGCCAAGAAGATAATGGACGCCCAGCCTGCACCCTGCCAGATATTCGATAGAATGTAGAGCGGACGGAACATATCTTTCTCTGCCAAGAACATCAGTGGCTGTAGATCGAAGAATCCACGGATGACATTAAACAACCCGCCGTCCAGAGATGAGAACGTTTTCAACATTCCGACCACGACAACAACTGAAATAAAATGCGGCATATAGCTGACCGTTTGCACTGTGCTTCTGAACCATTTCTTACGTACTTCATTCAAGAGTAAGGCAAGTATAATTGGAGCTGGAAAGCCGAATACAATACTGTAAAAACTCAGAATCAATGTGTTCTTAATGAGTCTCCAGAAGTAATAACTTTCGAAGAACATGGTGAAATTGTCAAAACCGACCCATTCTCCTGCCAATATGCCTTTGACCGGGCTATACGATTCCTGAAACGCCATCAGGAGCCCATACATTGGCCCATAGCTAAAAATCAGATAATAGGCGACGACAGGAAGCAGCATGAGATATACATACCTGTTACGAACAAGTTCCTTTTTCACAAAGCCCCATTTGCCAGCTGGCTTCAAATGTCCCGGCTCCATCACCGGACTTCGCTTCAGCTCCATCCACTGTACCTCCAATTCTGATGTGGAAATCCTCTATACTCCTAATGATAGAACTTGGATGGGTGTTCTTCCCATGCTCATTTCCGAGATATGGATGTTCAAAACCGTGTTCTACAAATTCATGTATAAAAATTACGGTTTCAGCACCCCGAAGCCGGGGACGGCTATAAAAAAACAAAAAAAACCTGCTGTCCATGAAGACAGTCAGGTTATGGCTTTCTTATATTCGGATGGAGAGAAGCCCGTATATTTCTTGAACACTTTGCTGAAGTAAGGCCAGTTCGATCCAAAGCCCGTATACTCTGCGAGCAAGGACACCGTATAATTCCCGTCCTGCTCCAGTAGCTCCAATGCTTTTTGTATCCGGTAGGTGAGCACGTAATTGGTGAACTTCTCGCCCGTTTCTTTCTTAAACATCTTGCCGATATAATCGGGATTCATGTAGATCTCTCCGGCGATGGACTGGAGGGTTAACGTTTCATCCTGATAGCGTTTCTGTACAAGCTGCTTCACCTGTTGCACCATCTGAGACTGCCTGGAACGTTGCTGTTCATAACGGCGAAGGGTAATCTGTTTGGCTACGGTCAGCAGGAACTGCTGGAAGGAATGAAGTGTACTCGTCTCAATCATGCAAGGTAACCGGTCCATGTAACGCTTCATATCTGCAGCTCCGCTGAGCCGAATAATCTCCATGAATATTTGGATCAGGTATGATTTGGTCTGGGATATATCGTAACGAAGATCAACGAGCAGTTGGAAGATCCGATTCAGCTCCGCTCCCGCATCCTGCCAGTGTCCTGCTTGAATTGCGGTGACAAGCCTTCCCTGATCATACTCAAATTCAGGCACATCTCGCTCCTCAATTGGGGTAACATCACGCTCCATAATAAGGCTACCCTCTCCCAGGTAAAAGCGATGATTCAGGTACGCAATCGTCCGCATATATAATTGGCGCGTCTGTGGCAGTTCACCCGGCTCACTTAGCGCCATCGTTAAGTCATAGCGGTAGTACCGGGTAAAGGTGGCTCGAATCTCATCAATATTCCGAAATAGTTGTGCTTCGGACATCGTATCTTCCATCATGACGAGCAGATGCCCTCTAACCGTTGTACTTAATATCGGATTATGAAAAATATCCTCCGCGATGTTCTTAACAGCGAACAAGTGCAGATACTCATGCTCTCCCTCAATCTCGACCAGTAACAAACGTACACGCTGACCGAGAAATTGCACACTAAACAGCTCGCCAAAATACTTCCATTCCTTCACACCATACGTCTTGTTGGTGACTAGTTCCTTCAGAAAATACTCTTTCGCATGTGGCAATACACGTTCCAAATTGTACTGAATGGTCTGCACAAAGTGTTCATGATCATTGAGTTCACGCTTCTCACTGACTAGCTCTCCGATGGCTTGTACCAGACTTTCCTCACTACAAGGTTTGAGCAGGTAATGCTTGACCCCATACTGCATAGCCGTCTTCGCATACTCAAATTCAGTAAAACCTGTGAGCATAATGAACGAGATATTCCGATATTTCTCCGCCACCGCTTCAACCAGTTGCAGCCCATCCATACCTGGCATACGAATATCCGAGATAATAATGTCGGGGCGTTGACGTTCAATAAAGGCAAGCGCTTCCAATCCATCGTGAGCAATCCCGATAAGCTCCGTACCCAGTAGGGACCAATTCACGACACTGGAAATTCCGTCAGAGATCAGAAATTCATCATCAACCAACAAGACCTTGTACATGTAGAATATCCCCCTGATTGTTAACTACTTTTATTCTATTATATGAGCATTATGCATAAATATGGGGGGTCGTTGCGAATGGCAGTGATTGATGCAAATAAGGGTGTTTGATGGACAATTGTTGATATTGTGATTTTACATGAAGATTACAGAGACACTATAGTACACTTACCATAATGGTATAAAATGGATTAAATATTATGAGTGGATGTGAGACTAATCAACATGAAATTAAAAGTTTTTCTAAAATACTTTCTGGGCTTTTTTATTTTATGGAATGTATTATCCGTCGTATTCAATATGATCTTACTGGGTAAATCCTTAGATGAAATTGATTATATAACGATCATGTTCGGTGGGGCTGTATTTAGCGTACTGATTGCAATTTCAAAGGCACGAAATGAATGAAGAAACAGCCTTCCTTCGTTAAAAGAGGAAAGGCTGTTTGTGGTTATTCGGGTATACCTTTTGCCTACGCTATATTTATCGTTTTACCGCATGGATATAATGTACCGACTCAAATGCCGATAGATCATCCGTACGATTCGAGAAAAATTGCTCTTGAATGCCTATTGGAGAGAGGTGCTCATAAATGAGCAGACCAGCCTCAGCCAGCAGCTTCTCCATCTCCGCATATGTGTAGCACGCTTGGATCGACTCCCCGCCTACTGCAGCCATTTGAATCATATTTTGCACACGATTAGAGATCCCCTTCTCTTCAAACAGATGCTCATCTGGATAATCAAATACAATAGAGCTTCCCGAAGGTACGACAGCGAATATACGCCGAAGCAAGTTGGACAAGTCCTCTTTGGTCAAGTAATAGGATACGCCAAGCAAGCTGAAGAAGGTTTTATGATGATCACTAAATCCAGCATTCATCATAGCCTGAACAGACAGAGGAAGCGTGAAATCCATAGGTACAAAAGTGAGATTAGCGGGAACATCCCAATTCGCTTGTACCAACCGACTCTGTTTCGATTCCTGTGTAGCCGGGGTATCCAACTCAAAGATGCGAAGCGTAGTACTGAGCTCTCTATGCCTGAACGCAAACGTGTCTAAGCCAGCTCCAAGAATGACATACTGTGTAGCTCCGAGTGTCACCTCATGAAGCAGAACCCGCTCGCAGTAGGCTGCACGAGCCAGTGGTGTCGGGGCAAGCTGCACCTGAACAATCCATTTCAGAATCACATCCGGATCATCCTTCATGTTGCCCGCCATTTCTGCATCAAAAAAAGACATCCCTTGGATCATATTATTCCGAATCTCTGAATGCTCCTGAGGTGATAGTAATTCCTTAGCCAGACTATCATTGAAAATACAAGGTACATCATACTGACTGTGATACGCTCGACTAAACGCTGACACTAATGAAGTTATACTTACCTGTCCATGCTTCATATCGTGTTCCTCCCACAAAAAAATAAGATTCCCCCTGGCCAGGAGAATCTTATTATATACGGGATATTTACATGTGTAAATTATAGCATATAAACAAAATTTTGTCAATCATTTATTTTAGCCGTCTATTCCATATTCCTTCACCTCACGGTGCCGATTCAGTGCCGCGTGCAGTAGGAAACCAACGATCGCTACACCTGCCATTGCAGTTGCAAGCCAGGCTACAGGAATCAATCCCTGCTTGTCATACATGACCCCCATCGCATACGGACCAATGACCCGACCAATTGCACCGATACCGCCGGACACCCCAATATAGAAGGGCGCTGCTCGTCCAGCGTGCTCGGATATAAATGCCGGCGTTGCCGGGGAGATCAGCATTTCGCCGAAGGTTGCAAGCACCATCGCCAGAACCATACCGGGATAGTTATACATTGTGATCATCACCAGGTATGCCATGCCGTAGAATACGGCACTAGCCGTCATCTGCGCATTGGAGGTACGCGCCATCGTACGTTTAATCCACGTCGTGAAGGGCTGTCCTACAAAGATCAGCACCCCGTTCAGGGTCCAGAGCAGCCCATACATTCTTTTCTCCATACCTTCTGAAATAATGTAGGGCGATACCCCTGTATTCCAGATCGAGTTACCAAATAACAGGAACAACACACCTAGACTCATAAACAGATATAGCCTCGTATTGCCTAGCAGTGCCCATACACTTGCACCACTGGTCTCCGTCTGGCGTTTGGTCAGATGTACTTCCCCTTGCTCCGGTTCAAGTCGCGATAGATAATACCAGAAGAATATCGCAAAGCCCACCGAGGTTACCCCGTTCAATATGAAGCTGAGGTGATACGAAAAGTCCGCCAGAAATCCACTAAGCGCTGTACCAATCGCCACACCAATGTTGTTCGCCACATAAATAATGTTGAACAGTTCACCACGTCGCTCTGCGAACCGAAAACCGATAAACGCTTGAATCGCAGGTAGCGACAAGGAACTAAATAAGCCAATCCAGCCCATTGCACAAATAAATACAACCCAATATGCACTGATCCACGGTAGAGCAAACAGTCCTAAAGCGTTCAGTGCCAGCGATCCGATAATCAACTTTTTGACGCCTACTCTGTGGTACAGTGAGCCGCCAAGCAATTGTCCAAAAATACCGCCCAGAGATTGAATCAGGATGACAAATCCGGCGTTAGCCATCGTCCGACCTAACTCGTCAAACACATACATCGTTGTCAGCGGCCACATCAGGGCACTGCCTGTCGCGTTGACCAGACTTGCCAGCAAAAACACTTTTACTTCCTTAGGATAGGAATCCAGCCATCTCATAATGTTCGTTCATGCTCCTTCATACACCAACCTGACGCTTCACTTCAACAGTGGCAGAGAAGAATGTCGCTCCATTCCCCATATCAGACAGACGATTGGACGTCAGCTTATTGACGCGCTGTTTCTTCCCTTCGTCATCCCACCACAAGCCTTGGCTAATGACCGTTCCTGGGAGCATTGCTTCGGTAATTTTCGCTGTAAGCTCAATCTGTCCACGTTCGTTCCACACGAGCACCGTGTCGCCCTCTTCCACGTTTCGACGTGCGGCATCCTCTGGATGAATCTGTAGCATAGGCATCTTCTCCAGACGTTGATGCTTCTGCGTATTCGCAAATGACGAGTTCAAGAAGTTATGATTCGGCGGAGATACAAACATCAGCGGATATTCATCCGTAACACTGGCAGGTCGCTCTCCATCATAACCTTCCAAGGAAGTGCGGTACGTAGGCAGGGGTGGCAATCCACGCTGCTCCATCGTTTCGGAGTACAATTCAATCTTCCCAGATGGCGTTGGCAAACGGTCCAAGTAAGAATCATATGGCGTCATATCCAGCTTAACAAACCGCTGCTCCTGAAGTGCCTCCAGCGTTACCCCGTTCATATATGGGTTGTCTGTATTCTGGAGTGCTGCCTCAATCATCTGTTCTGGCTTCTCACCAAAGATCTCAGGATCGTACCCCATCGCCTGTCCAAGTAAGGAGAACAACTCTACATTGCTCTTACTCTCCCCAATCGGTGCGATGACAGGCTCCTGTATATGAACGTACTGATGCCAGTAGGAGGTGTATAGGTCTGTTGCTTCAAACGAAGACTTCGCAGGCAGCACAATATCTGCGTATTTGGCCGTATCCGTCATGAATAGATCGTGTACAACCGTGAATAAATCTTCTCTTGCAAAACCTCGCTCCACCCGCTCGGAATCCGGTGCAACAACCAGTGGGTTGCTGCAATACACTAACATCGCTCGGATTGGCTGCTCTGCTTCGAGCAGCGCTTCACCAATCCGGTTCATGTTCACTACTCGCGGCTCTGGATTGTGCCGCAGATCCGGACGCTCCAATGCATCGCTATTGGTGCTCGCATAGCTATTCGTGCGGACTGCGCCGCCGCCGCGCTGCAACCAGTGGCCAGTGATCGCAGGCAGACATGATATGCTGCGCACACTCATCCCTCCATGATCATGATGCTGGAGGCCATTGCCGATATGAATATGCGCTGCGTTCGCCTTGCCGTATAGCTCAGCCAGCTTCACGATGTCAGCTTCCGGCACGCCGGTAATGCGTGCTACACGCTCTGGGGTATAACTTTGAACATGATCACGTAGTGCGTCATGTCCTACGGTATACTTTTGCATAAAATCTTCATTCGCCATCCCACGTTCAAACAACACATGCATGATTCCCAGTGCCAATGCACTGTCTGTACCTGGGTAGAGCGGGATAAACCAATCTCCCCATTGAGCGGTACGGTTGCGGTGTACGTCGATCACGACGATCTGAGCGCCCTTCTTGCGAGCTTTCTCTGCGAGTACAACCTGATGCATATTCGTACTGACAATGTTGCCTCCCCATACGATGATGAGATCCGCATGCTCGGTATCCTCTGGGATTGTCCCTTGATTAGCACCCATGGTATATTTCCAGCCGGTATTGCCCGCCGCATTACAGATCGTCTGCTCCAGCATACTCGCTCCAAGTGCGTTGAAGAACCGTCGATCCATACCGTCAACGCCGAGAATGCCCATATTACCATAGAAGCTGTACGGCAGAATGCTCTCTGATCCGTACGTCTCCGCAATGGAACTGAATTTGGAAGTAATCTCGCCAATTGCTTCGTCCCAGCTGATCTGTTCGAACTTGCCTTCACCCTTGGCGCCAACCCGTCTCATCGGATATTGAAGCCGCTCAGGGTGGTACACACGCTCGGTCATATTTCTAACTTTGTTGCAGATAGCGCCCTTGGTGATTGGATGATCGGGGTTTCCCACGACCTTTACAATTTTTCCGTTCTCTTTATGTAACAGCAGACCGCATGTATCGGGGCAATCGAGTGGACAAACTGCCGGAAATACACCATTCTCCTGATTAATCATGTTGAAGTTCCTCCCCTGTAAAAGCTATCTCTCTATCATATCTTCTCTAATGCGTTACCGTAAAGAGAACAGTTCATTTTCACATCTACACAGGACGCCATTATTTTGCAAAAAAAGTTTTTTGCTTTTGATTCATTCTCCAGATTCAGGGGTAAATAAAAAACAAGGCATTAGGCTAGTGTTTCCCCACTTCCTCCTCATGCCATATCATGGACCACTCCCGAAATTCGCCATGAACAGGTTTCGTTCCCCCGAACCTTGTCATGGCGAATTTATTTTGTGTATTTATATAAATTAAACTAACGAGCATTTACACTCACACTCCGACGGCAGAATAACCTTCCGATCGCTGTTATCCCCAGATTTTTTTGATTCCCTTTTCCAATGGGAAAATCCGGCGATAAAGGCGAACGCTCCGCTTCTTCTTGTTATTTCTGCCCTCTACGTTCTGGTGTAAATGTTAATTCATTTTATATATTATATAGAACTAAACTGATGATTATTTACAGCTGTCACTTCGTTGACAAAATAACCTTAACTCTGCCTCACCGACAATATTAAACATGAAAAAACGATCTCGTTTCCGCTCTGTCACGGGGTTGCTCACCGTGATTTAGAACGAGACAAGATCGTCTGCGCTAAGGGCATGTCTGAAACCTTCCTGGATATAATCGTTACGCCTGTTTGCTCAGCATCGGTCTAGCTTCAGGCTCAGTTGCCATTTTTAACTCCGGCTTGACTTCCGACTCGCTTTTACGAAGGTACACCATATAGTAGGCTGCCGCGACAAACAGAGCACCACCCGTCAGATTACCAAGCCATACCGGTATGAAGTTCATGATGTATTGTGTCCACGAATAATGCCCTTCGAAGATCGCAGCAGGAATTAAGAACATATTCGCGACAACGTGCTGGAATCCAATCGCGACAAAGGCCATCGTCGGGAACCAAATACCGAGTACTTTACCACTCATCGTATCTGCTGCATAGCACAACCACACCGCCAAAGCGACCAACCAGTTGCAACCAATGCCGGAGATGAAGGCTTGCAGGAATCCGTCATGTAGCTTATGCCCCGCCATATCCACAACCTTCGCTAGATATACGCCCTCACTCGTTAGCCCTAACACATGACCAAACGCATACGCCACGAAGATCGCGCCTAGAAAGTTCCCAATCGTCACCAAAGTCAGGTTCTTGAGCATGCTGCCCACCGATAGTTTACGTGCGATTGTGGCTAGAGGTACAGCCATCATATTGCCAGTCAGTAGCTCTCCGCCGCCGATAAGCACCAGAATAAGACCTAATGGGAAGACAGACGCACCGATTAGGTTCACCAGGCTTCCCCACTCTGCCGGAGCAGAGGCAACTACCCGAATATTTAGCAGAAATCCTAGAGATATAAACGCCCCTGCCATAAAGCCAAGGATAAGTACAGATAAAACAGGATTATGAGCCTTCTTGATCCCGCTCTGCACCGTGTATTGTGCAACCTCAAGAGGTGTTTTGACCGCCATCGCCATTCTCTCCTTTGCTTCTCATTTTGAATGGAACGTTCTTCAGTTCATGCCTGAGTTTTTTTATAGCTTCACTGCCCTGATCTAATTGTATCTTGGCTGAAGATAAAACTTTGTGCAAATAATCACAAACAATAGATGCATTTTTAGTTATTGATCCGTTTCACTTCAATATTAACTCTGTTAGAGAACAGGCTACTTCTCTCAGAACAACCAAAAGGCCAGCGATTACTCGCTAGCCTTTTGGTTTATTTAGTTCCTTTGATTAGTTCCTGATTTACTTTTTATTGCACTCCGGATTCGCGCTTACTTACACCAGCGCTGGTGCTTTCACTTCAATTGGAGGTAAAGCTTGCAGTCCAGCTGTGTTCAAGAAGTTCCACGGTTTGTTGTAATGTGGCTGGAAGAAGAAGTCGATGAATGCAAGCTCATCTACCGTCATGTTGTTCTGAATGCAGACCGAGATGGTGTTGATCGATTGTGTCAGATCCACTTGAGACATCACTTGTGCACCAACAATGCGGCGAGTTGCTTGTTCATAGACCACTTTGAGCAGCAGCTTCTCAGCTGTTGGCATGAACTCCGGACGGTAGCTATCCTCCAACACGACAGCCTCGACCATCAAGCCTTCATCTGCTGCAGATGTTTCCGTCATACCTGTACCTGCAATGTTTTGATCGTAAATTTTGATACCCGATGTACCTTGTGTACCCATATACGGTGTTGTAGGACGAACCAAGTTACGCGCTACGAGAGTTCCCATTCGTACAGCATTGGTTGCCAGTGGGATGTAAGATGCTTTACCTGTTGGGTTGTAATGAATTGCACAGCTATCGCCTGCGGCGAAGACGTCCTTCTGACTCGTTTGCATATATTTATCTACAATGATGGCACCATTCGGAAGCATATCCACCTGACCTTTGAGCAGCTCCGTATTCGGGCGGAAGCCGATGCACAGGATAACGAGATCTGTTTCAAACTCACCTTTGGATGTAATGACTTTGCTCACTTTGCCATTCTCACCGGTAAATTTCTGTACCGTCTGACCCAAGGCCAGCTTAATACCGCGGCTAGTCAGCGTGTCTTCGATAGCATTCGTAAACTCAGGATCGAGGTATTTGTTCAAAATACGATCCACACTATCAATCAAGGTGACTTCCTTACCGTTCATTTGGAAAGCTTCCACCAATTCAATGCCGATGTAACCTGCACCTACAACCGTGATGCGTTTAGCGTCTTTGGCTTTTTCGATAATGGTATTGGAGTGGTTATAGTTTTTGCAGAGTAAGATGTTATCCATCTCAATACCTTCCAGCTTCGGAATAACCGGCCATGATCCTGTAGTGACAATGAGCTTATCGAAAGTATCTTCGAATTCTTCCCCTGTTTGCAGGTTTTTAGCCTGAAGTTTGTGATTAGCCGTATCAACGGCTGTAACTTCATGCAGCATTTTGGTTACAACGCCCAGATCAGCGAGCTGATTCGGGGATGAGTAGAACAGTCCATCTGGATCTTTCACCACGCCACCAACATATAGCGCAATACCACAAGATAAGAAGGAGATGTTGTCATTGCGCTCGTACACGGTGATTGTTGCGTCTGGATACAATTTGGCGGTGTTAACAATAGCTGCGGTTCCTGCGTGTGTACATCCGATAACTGCGATTTTCATTTAAAATTCCTCCTTGAGTGTATGAAAAATTATAGGATTTATAATGTTAATTAAGTTGTGAAATATTTCACTACTTTGTCGATACTGTCCATGTGATTTATTTCACTTTATACACTCATTATAATGTGATCTTTTTCACATTGCAATAGGTTTCTAAAAAAAATTGTCGAAATGCAGTTTAACTCGGCTGGCCTGCTATTGGTATGATTCCTCGCCCTGGGTACTGCCATGGGTGTATTGCATGGGTTTACGACGTTATTTTCCCCTGAAAACAAGCCCTTTATGCTCCAGCGTGATGATCTGAATTGCTTCAAAGAACCACAGAAAATGGGTTATTTCTAGCCCTGCCTTAACATACATCCAGAAAGGTAAATCCAATATTTTTCAAAAGCAATAAATAAATGGGTTGATTTTCATGATAGTAAGCGCTTACAATACAGGTATATGATCCTTTATTTGGATTTTATATACTACAAATACCAAAATTACAGGAGGCGTTCATTTGAAGAAACATTCAGTGCCTGCCACACTCAAATTGGTTCCCGTCGCGCTTGCCGTTGCCATGATGACAGCCGGAGTCGCTGTACCTTACGGTGCTTCAGCTGCTTCCACTACCCCTGCTGCTGCTGTCGATTCCCCGCCCGTAACGATCAAAACCGAAGTTTTGTCCTCCAAAGCTTCAGCAGGTGTGGATGTCTCCTCTCTGCTTCAGAAGTTTAGAGATTTTAGTAATTTTGCCACTGGTGATCTAGCTAAGGATACAGCCTATGCACTCAATATCGTCTCATGGCAGATGCCGCATGGTGGATTCTACAAAGACATGGAAGAGCAATATGCAGCACCTTGGGATGGCGTAACAGCACGCTCTGGCTGGAAGGATCCAAATGGCACTGAACTCGGGACGTTTGATAATGATGCTACAACATCAGAAATCCGTTTTCTAGCTGATATGTATAACAAAACAGGAAATCCCGTCTTCAAGGACAGCGTCCGCAAAGCCGTCGGCTTTATTTTAACCTCTCAATATCCGTCTGGAGGATGGCCACAGGTATATCCTAAACGGAGCAATTACTCCGACGCAGTGACTTATAATGACAATGCTATGGTACAAACGATGATCCTCATTGACGATATCGTGGAGCGAAGACAGGGATTTGACAACGATATTTTAAGCAACAATGACCGTAATAAACTGAAGACTGCTCTGGACAAGGGTATCAACTATACCCTTAAAGCACAGATTATCAATAACGGCCAACCTACCGTTTGGGGTGCTCAGCATGATCCTGTGACCTATTCTCCTGTAGCAGGTAGAGCGTATGAATTGGCTTCCAAGTCGGGATCTGAGTCTGTAGCCGTAACTGCCTTTCTCATGTCCAGACCGCAAACACCGGAGATTGAACGAGCAGCCAAAGCAGCGTTGCGCTGGTTTGATACGGTTCGGGAAAATGGAACCAAATATAATCGGCAAGGTCCTGTTTATTTTGAGCCGGATGCGGGGAGCGTGATCTGGTACCGCTTCTATAATGTAGATGAGGATGTGCCTTTCTATGCGGATCGGGATGGATTGAAATACATGAACATTCTGGACATCAGCGAAGAACGGCGACACGGGTATTCCTGGGCAGGAAGTTACGCGCGTAATCTGTTGAAGCTTGCTTCGGATACCGGGTACTATCCTCTAAGTAAACCTTTGCCTGGATCATAAAATTTATGCCGCTAGGCATCCTTCGTAATCAAAAGCGAACTGTTTGAACAACCTCTTATAATCCAAGTTCACAAAGTTCGCTTTTCAGTACCAAGAAGATGGGATAAAGCCAGAAATGGAGTAGCGGAGCGTAGGCAGACTACGTGAGCAACTACATTGTTTCCCAAGGGAACAAACTTCGTAAGCATTCACTTATTTCGGCTGAATACTATATTCGCTGCTGATGATGCCGTCAGGCATCCTTCGTAATCAAAAGCGGACTTTCTGAACAACCTCTATAAATGATAAAGGAGCCTGGTCTCTTGATCGAGACCAAGCTCCCCACATCATGTATTTAACCGAGCAGCTTCTCGATCTCTGCTGTCATAGCTTCTGGAGATTCTTTAGGCTCATAACGACCTACAACCTCACCCTCACGATTAACCAGGAACTTCGTGAAATTCCACTGAATCGTGTTATCTTCACCCTCACCTGGCTGCTGTTCACGAAGGTACTGGAACAATGGATGAGCATCTTCGCCGTTAACTTCGACTTTCGCAAACACAGGGAAGTTAACCCCATAGTTCACTTGGCAGAACGACTCAGCTTCCTCACTTGTACCAGGCTCTTGTCCACCGAACTGATTACAAGGGAAGCCCAATACAACCAGACCCTGATCGCGATAACGGTCATATAACTTCTGTAATTCGCCGTATTGTGGAGTCAGTCCACATTTGCTGGCTGTGTTGGCAATCACCAATACTTTACCTTGATACAGATCCAGAGGTGCTTCCTGATTAGCGGTAGTTAACGCTTTGTACGAATATACGGACATGACTGATTCCTCCCATGATTTTGTTCTAGACTTAAGCTAACTTAACCAGAACGACGGTGCGCTCTCTTGAGTAGCCTGTCTTACTATTATAAACATGAACCGTTTAATTACCAAATATCCTCAACACCTATCTATCTGTAACCACTCGTCTTTCATTAGATTCTCCACCGTACACCGTCCTACATAAAATGTAGTCCCCCTTTAGCAGTCTCTATACAAAAAAATAAGTCACGTGCAATACTGCACGTGACTTATTTCTATAATTAATGACCTATATATGGTCTGCAATATTTAAATTCGTGATTAACTTCCCGTTGCCTGATGAACACGTTGTTCTTTACGTTCTCCGGCATGAACCATCGCACTGTTGATCACCCGTGGATCTGGTGTCGTGGATTGTTGTTGACGCTCCCCTGCAAGAGCATAAGGCAAGCAGAGAGGCACACCAGAACGTGGATCAATAACGATATCCGCTTCAATGTTGAATACTTCACGGAGTACATCAGAGTTCATAACCTCTACAGGCGAGCCTGTAGCGATTGCTTTACCCTTCTTAATTCCGATCATATGATGCGCATAACGTGAAGCATGGTTCAAGTCATGGACAACCATAACAATGGTGCGGTTAGCTGTCGCATTAAGCTGTTCCAGCAATTGTAACACCTCAAGTTGGTGAGCCATATCGAGGAACGTTGTCGGCTCGTCCAAGAAGAGAATATCTGTTTCCTGCGCAAGTGCCATAGCGATCCAAGCACGTTGACGCTGTCCACCAGACAGTTGATCAATTGGACGGTCATGGAACTCCGTCATGCCTGTTACATTAATCGCCCATTCAATCATGCGCTTATCTTCAGCACGCATTGAACCAAAACCTTTTTGATAAGGGAATCGTCCATAAGACACCAGTTCCGTTACTGTGAGTCCTTCGGGAGCTGTAGGATTCTGTGGCAAGATCGCGAGTTGCTTCGCTACTTCACGCGTGGATTGCTTATGAATGGACTTTCCGTCGAGCAGAACGTTACCAGCCTTAGGATTCATGATCCGAGCCATCGTTTTCAGGATCGTAGACTTTCCTGAGCCGTTGGCTCCAACAAGTGCTGTGATTTTCCCTTGGGGAATCTGGATATTCAGATCCTCAACAATTAGTCTTTCCTCATATGCGATATCCAGCTTAGACGTCTCCAGACGAAACATTCGATCATCCCTCTCTCATTTATCCCGGTGATACCCCGGCTATCGACAACGAAAACGAAATTGTAATTCTGATTATTTCCGGCGCAAAATATCTTCTATGCTAAAGATACTGATAATCATTATCATTTGTCAACAGGTAATCGAAATTAAATCTATTTTTTCTAAGCTGGATCGACACATTTTAGCTACTAACTTCAGTAATTCCCCCCTTAAATACCTGTGTGAATGTGAGAGCTTTTCTCAGCACAAGCGTAACCTAACGCATCATTTTCGGAAAAACCATTCCAACCATCAATATGCTCTTTCGTTCCATTTATTCACGAAACTCAGAGAACAGAATCTCAACCACGTCCATATTCATACCACGTCATTCATCCGCCCTCGCATGAACTATATCAAAATACACTCTACCCCAACGCTGTTAACAACACAGCAATCGTATTAAATACACCATGAACGATCATGCCAGGCACGACCGATCCTGTACGTTCATAGGTCCATGCAAGTACAACTCCACTAATAAAATTCACAGGCATGGCATTCATCGTAGGGTAGTGTGCAGCAGTAAAGATCAGTGAACTAATCACAATAGCCCAGCTCATACTCACACGAGTGCGTAGCCAGCGAAATATAAATCCACGGTAAAATATCTCCTCATAAATGGGTGACACAATCCCTGCCGACACTACACCAATGAGAATTGTAAACACTGTAACACTTTGCTTCAAACTCTCTGTTTTGCTGTTGTCCACCGTATTTCCAAGTAAACTGGTCAGATACACAGCTCCCACACTGAGGACGATGAGCATGAGTGTCCATAGCACTATCCTCCACCAATCCTTTGCAGGGAATCCCTTTAGACCTACCTCTGTCCAGGACAGTTTCTGTGGTCGTAACGCGACCAAATAGATCCCTAACAAAAGAACAATCGCAATCGTTAGTCCTGTAAGAGTTCCCGAGTAAAGCGTATTGCTCAACCATTGTTCATACAGGGACTGTACTGCAAACTTAATAACAAATATGACAAATACAAATTCAAGCGCAAGTAAGGCGGCAAACTCACGCCATGTCCATTGATCCATCTTCTTCCACGTGTCTGTGCTAGTCATCCTTAACCCCTCAATCCTCTGTGATATACTTGAATGATATATGGTGACGTTACGTCACCTGCAAGTCATAATTTCGGGAGGAGAGCAGTACCATGAATCGATGGACAACAGGACAAGTATCCAAACAGCGGAATATTTCGGTTCGAACCCTGCGGTATTATGATCAGATCGGTCTGCTTAAACCGAGTTATAAAGAAGATAACGGCCGCCGTTATTATTCTGAGGAAGATTTATTCACTCTTGAAAAGATAACCTTGCTTAAGTCATTATCATTACCGCTCGATGACATTCGAAATGTAATGGACAGGCTGTCCTTTCGCCATATTTTGATCGCACACCATAATCATCTTCAGGAGCAGCTCTCTTCGCTTCAGAGCAGTATTGCAAATACGACATCCTTAATTAACATGGTTGATCTAGAGGGTGAACTCTCTTGGGAACGCGTCTCTCATCTGGTTCATAATGTCCAGCCTACTGCCAAACAGTGGATCGAATATTTCACCGATGACGAAAGTGCATTTCTACAGAATGCCCTACCCAGACTAAGTAGCGGTGACCAGGCAACTCAACAATATGTTTCTTTGCTACGACGGATTGAGTGGTGCATACAGGAAGCTATTCCACCACAATCCGATGAAGGTTACCATATTGCCTTTGAGTTAATGAAGCTATCACAAGAAACCTTCAACGGAGATGAGGAATTGATGGAGAAGTTCTGGGAAGTGAGGAAGCGTCCTACTGAAGAGTCAGGACTATATCCCGTATCTGAGGACGTGCTGAATTTTGTGGAGATGAGCATTGCTTATGTTCTTGAAAAAGAGAAAGCACAGCAATAGTTCAAAAGGAATGATTAAACGTAGCCTGCCTATCGTTCAACTTTCTACTTAATTCTCACCCTTTCTTCAATCCGATTGTATCTCGTGGAGATATAAGATCATTCTTGTCTTATCATCAAAACCAGTTTCCTCTGACTCGAAGTCCGCTTCTACTACCACCTGAATCTCATCCATAGGGATATCTCGAAGCTGTTCCTGAGTCAGTTGAATCTGATACTCTTTCGTATACCACTCGTTAGCCTTTAGAACGGTTGTAACTCCAAGGTCGATAGAGCTTCTAGGTGGAAGAATGGATTCCCCATCATGATGTAGATCAACATCGAACAGTCCAACGCCATGAAAGATTTCATGCTCTGTCTGCTCTCCAACATACTTGATGCTGGGACGAAAATGGATAAGCTGCTCCCCCTCAGAAGTCGCCACAAGCTGCAACACATAATTCCCTACTTGCCTTGTTGCTGTAAGTGATCCATCTTGCTTCTCCATCTGATCCGATGGGTCTGAGATTGGATCCCCTGCATTAGAACATCCCACTACGACACAACACATCAATATGATTGCAAGCCAAACTTTCATCATATGCCCCCTATGT
This sequence comes from Paenibacillus tundrae, assembly GCF_030812775.1. GTDB lineage: Bacteria > Bacillota > Bacilli > Paenibacillales > Paenibacillaceae > Paenibacillus > Paenibacillus tundrae_A. Next base: position 74,658 of record NZ_JAUSTI010000012.1, on the reverse strand, counting down.
CATCTAATTTTATTCTATAAACCTCTACATTCTATATAATTGAACTTAACATTTACACGTGAACGGAGAGGACAGAAATAATCTGAAGAAGCGGAGCGTTCGCCTGAAAGCTTTCTGCAAGAAAGCTACATCGGAAGCATAAGCTATCCCCGGATTTCCCTTTAGGAAAGAAGAATCAAAAAAATCTGGGGATAACAGCGATCGGAAGATTGTTCTGTCATTGGAGTGGCAAGTGTAAATATTCTTTAGTTCAACTTATATAGACAGTCAAAACCATCCAAATGTTACATGAAAATGAATTGCTGTTCACAAAAAATGACCCCGGTAAACCATTACCGAGGTCATTTAATATGAATGAATTGCATGACATGAGTTCTTGAAATCATTGTGTTCATACATAAGTTCATTACATTCAATGCTGAAACGACCAGAAGACTTGCTGCTACGCCTCTGGCTGTGATGTTAGCTCAATCACAGTGGTTCCACTTTGGATACTGACAATGTTCGCTGGATCCACATCCGTCGGGAGTGAGACCTGTTGGCCGAAAGGATATAAGCGATCTGCCGCCTCAACGGTAAGTGGTTCTGTCACAGGAGAACCTTCTTCTCCAGCCACCGTAGAGTTAGAAGATCCGGGTGGCGTTGTCCCTGCTCCATCTGGAGAAGACTCGTTCGTAGATTCGGTCGAATCGGATGTTGTGGTCGAATTGGAATCATGACTTCCACCATCATTACTGGATTGGGTATCATCGGTTGTATCAGTAGAGATACTCTCCGAACTCCCATCAGAGCTATCCCCCGAATTCCCTGCTGCCGTATCCTGTGATTCACCATCAGATGAATCTACCGCATCTGGTTCCTCATTCCGGTTGAAGCTCTCCCATTCACTTGTCGCATCCTCCAGTTCAACGACGCTACCGTCCGCCAGCTTCAATTGCAGCTTATCCGTCTGCAATGCATCGCGGTCTGCTTCATTACGGAAGCGAATGACGAGTTGCGGCGCAGTCGCTGTGCCGCTCTCTTCGGTTGCTGGTGCAATGTATGCCATCTGATCAGCTAATGAAACTTCGGGTTCAGCCGGGATCGCAGGGTCTTGAACCGGTGTAGGTGAAGCTGCAGGTGGTTCTGCATTATTCCCCATTAAAGCATACGTTCCTCCGGCAATGCCAAGAATCAGAATGACCACGAATGACCCTAGAAAAACATTTTTCCTCTTCCCGGTCAATAAACGTACCAGAGATGAAGATAATTCTGACTTCGCACGGTCATAGGTTGGCTTCATGGTCTTACTTGCTCTAGCATAATATGGCTTAAAGGCTGACTTCGACTTGAAGGCTTCACGATCATGCGCCTTGAAGTACGCTACGATCGCATCGGAGTATGGCTTGCTCGCTTGAGACCCTCGGACAAACAGCCGTTGATTGCCCGACCATTCCAGAAACGGATACAGACCTCGCTCACTGCCTGCTGTGCTCCGAACAAACTCAATCAGACCTGCATAGTCCAGCTTAGCGCCGCTACCTCCACGATAAAAGGCGAGAGGCAAAGCTGCGAACGCATCCTCATCAGGACGTTCTCTAAGCTCATCGGCAAGCCAGCGTCTGGTCCAACGCTGGAGCTCATTACGCTCTGTAAGGGAGAGGGCTTCCAGATCCTCTTCATCCCGACCTTCACCACTGAGCCAGGCTCTCGCGGCGAGCATCATGTTCGTGCGTGCGGATACATCTGAGCCCTGACGTGCAGCCCAATCCCGAACCTCACGATCATGCTGCAAAATATCAATGCTTAACAGATGCGCCCGGCCCACTCGATCTAGATCAAGATCCTGAATCAGGAAGAGATTAATGACGTAGGCGAGCTTATCCGCCAAGCGGGTTAATTGCTCTTGATAGGACAAGGCTGCCGCGTCAGCTCCAGGTTTACGTTCTGACCGGACAACCACTTCGGATTGTCCGATCTGTCCCGTAATTCCCGTGTCTACAGCGTCTTCCATGGAGGTTGAGACACGATCCAATACACTGACTCGACTGAGCGCTTCATTGGCGGAATGTACCGGATTCAGTGCAGAGCACAGCCGCTCGCGAAGCTCTGAGGCTGTCCGTTCCAGCAAGAAATCGTTATGGATAGACGACGGATGGGAAAGTACCCAATTCTCAATAACGTCCACCACATTTGCCGATGACTCTGTATGTTTTAATTGACTGTCCAAGTAGGGCTCAAATAACAGCTTGGTCAATGACTCATTAGTTAACACCTTACCGAAAAATGCACGATTCAGCGCAACATTCCGATCCAGTAAACTGTATAATTCTTGAACCGCCCGCATACGTTTCTGTGTGCGCGCATTGTTGATCGCATAGATGAAATAATCTACGATTCGGGCTTGAACCACTGGCGTTGCTACGGAGAAATACTCACCGATTCGAGCTGCAACCGGCTCTTCAGGCACATTCTCTCGCTTAACATTATTTAATTCCCGACTAAGCAGCGTCAGGAACAGCTCATTCAGACGAGCGCGGCGCTGGATTGCCCCCTCGGGTTTCAGATATGTAAGAAGCCCACTTAGCACACCGCTTTTATGATTAAGATATAGGTCTTCATGTCCTTGTTCAAGCCGGTAAAATAGAGATAACTCCCCGTACGCTTCAACCGAAAGGTCACGTCCAGGCTCCATGCCCGATAGCATCTCATCGGCATAAGAATAAAACGGCGTAGCCGCCTTCGGATCATGTAGCAATGACCATGCAAAATCCATATAAGGAAGATTTGCCACTGCTGCATCCACGTGGGTTACTCTGCCTGACATGAGATCGAACGTAAAGTCCTTCTCTGTATTACGATCTTTGGGACGAAGTGTGCCTCGTTCTACGAACTGAAGGTGGATGCCCTTCTTCGCCTGTGGTTCCTTGGCAAACGTCATGAACCCAAGCTGTCTCCGGAATGCGTAAGGTAGTGCCGCATAGAGCAGACGAAGCAACTCCTTCGCCCCTGCTGTGACTTGCTCTGCGGGCAGATCCAATGCGATGTACACTTTACGGCGTGTCGCGACAGCCTGCATCACGGCATAGAGCAAACGCTTGAACAACGTCTCGTTCAGTTTTAACCCAGCCAGAATCTCGGCAAGCGCGTCGGAACGGGCTCCTAAGCTGAGTTCAGCCTCCTGCTCTTTCAGTGGAACACCTGGTAAATCAGACAAAGCAGGCAGTACTGTGCCTTGCTCGATGTCATAAGACGTAGCAAACGCCACATCCAACCAGCGACCCGTTCTCATGAGCTCTTCCGAGCGTTCGGAAGGCAACACATAGTTATGAGCAAAGAAGGCACTGCGAAGTCCCGTAAAGTCCGCCGCTTGGTACACATTCTGCCCTAGGATCGTCTCTCCACTGTCCAGATGCAGTAGATGTATCGCAGCTGGGAACTTGGTCTCGTCCTTCTCACTCCGGCCAGTCAGCTCCGCAGGAGCATCATAGACACAGTACGGATGAAGTACTTTTTTGATAAAAGAAGGTTCCAGTCCCGGTGATGCCGCGACCGTATCGAAGCCTTCCGTTGTGCGAAATACCCCTCGCCGCTCACGGGTATACATCTGTTGTTCAATCGGCGGGGTCATGGAAGACTGCATCATCCCACTCTCCCCTCAATGTACTTCAGCTTGTACAGCAGCCATAGGAATGGCTCGTCCACGCGGATCGGACTAACAACCCCTTGTAGCTTCATATCTACCGGATTGCTTCCTAGTGCGGACACAGCGAAATATGCCGTATCTTTGAAATAAACATCCATTGTGCCTTTGAACGGACGATCTACCTTCTCAATAAAACGGCGAATCTCTCCATCGATATTCTCAAACTCCGTCAAGTCGAACCAATCGCGGTGAACCATGTTACGGAACACGTTGCTGTTGGATTTGATGTAATCGCCATCCTCATCCTTCAAGGAATGCAGCATGTCACTTTTGGTCAACACAACGGCTGTTGGAATGTTTGTTTTTGCCTTATCCTGATAAGCGATAAAGTCACCGAACAATGTCAGTACCACGTCGCGCGGTTCATCATATCTTGGTGTCCACTCCCCTGGCTCATTGCCGAGGTTAATCCGGATTTTGTCCCGAATGGAGCGAATCTGAAGTGGATCAACCATAAACAGAATGCCTGCTGAATTTTTGATATGCTGTCCGTGAAGTCCCAGATAATCCTGCTCCACCATACCCTCACCAGCCACGTCAAAAAACACCAGTGTCAGTGGAGCTTTATCTTCGTCCTTGAACACAAATTGGAAAATAAACGGCTCCTGCAACTTCTCCTTCTGCGTTGAATCCAGCAGATCCCCCCGCTCAAACAACGGCTCTTCATAATCCGCACGGAATCTACGGCTAATCTCTGCATTCAGCGGCATACAAGCAGCATCAAAATGGTCGGCTGTGTAATGCTGTAACGTATGGATGAGCGATGTCATGTACACCGATTTACCCACCTGGGAAGCCCCAATAATGGATATGATGTTGCTTGGTGCCTTACCTGCTGTAACAGGTAACTCATTATGACAATGCGGGCACAGTCTACGGCGGGTGACAACACCATACCGATCATTCAACCCCATCACAATGTTGTCTGAATAAATGCGATGCTCCTCTGGTACGTCATGCGGGGCAAGCACGGCCTCCATATCAAACACCGTATCAAGCCCAAACCGTTCACGGTAGCGATTCAGCTTCGCATCTTCCCCCAATGCGTAGTCTTCATCGTCGTCTCGGTGATGAGCTGCCCGGAATACAACCTCTTCAGGTGAGAATTTACTGAAACAATAGGGACATACAATATCGTAAAATAGCGGCCGTTCTTCTGGCTGCTGTCTTTTCAAAAAACGACTAAAAAAGCTCATAGCCACTCCCCTCCCCTAATTGAAAGTCAACCTATTCATTAGTCCGATATTAGCCGGTACACCGTTCCATACTTGGGGCCGTCTGTGAAGAATAGTCTAACGTATTCATCCTTCGCAATCTCAACAGGCGGCATCTCATTTCTTCCAGGTGCAAAATCATTTACAAATGGATAGACCGTACCATCTTCCTTATTTAGTGGAACACTCCCTTGTTTACGAACATAACAGAGAGCCTCCTTCGGAACTGGCGCTTCGGTCGTAACGGTCATGAATACACTTTTTCTTTTCTGAAAAAAACCACTTTTATATCGAATGGAAAATCGAATATCCGCCTTGCCTGCACTCGCCATTACCGTGTTCTCACCGTTCGACTGACGGAGCAGTACTGGCTCGGCATCATCCATCCTACAAATATAAACCGTATAACGGATCGCTCCAAAACCTGTTATCCGATCCACGTATCCGTTACTAGCTTTGTATTCCTCACGCGTATATAGCTTCAATTTACCTTGTGCATGTGCATCGCCGCTGTTCTCTTTGCCCAGCATCGCAACCTCCAGCCGTTCAACATACACAGCCTCGACACCCTCTGGCCAGAGCCAGCGAAGCGTACACATGCCTTCGTCCACCGCAAGTGTCAGTTTGCGAATTGTGGGCGCCGAAGGATCTGCATCCGTAAATTGCATGTTCCTAAGACCTCCCGATGTTTAGAATCCTTTGCTTCGTGTGTCTCTTGCGCGCCCTCCGAACCCTTCTGCCGAAGCGTTCCCTCTTCTGGCATCTCGCCGGCCGCGATTGCTCCGTGGTGTATTCTCCTTCATCGGAATAATCCATGTAAACAGGGTTAATACGGAAGCCAGCAAGAGCATTGCGCCAAGCCTTACAAATGCATCACCGACAGGTGATCCATCCAGCCCCCATTCCAGAAGGAGACCCGCTAACAAACCTGAGACTGCTCCACCAATGCCGAAGCTGAGCGCTAGATGGCGATTATCGAATACCAGTCCAAGTGAAACACCTAGCGCTACTCCAATCAACAGCAGGGCAGCTACGCGGAAAATAGCCAGATACGTGCTATGCTCCATCATGCCAGTACGTTCCGTAACTAGTGTTCGTTCATCAATCGTATCGTAAATCTGCTGGAATGCCAGGTTAAGTCCACCTGCGTCCGGCACATCATAATAGAGACCACCTGTCTGCCCAGCGATGCTGCGCAATAGATCTGTACCCGAAGGGTCGACCAAGCTGAGTCCCACCGTGTTGACCGCAATCTGTTCATTCACATATTCCGATAGAATGCCAGACGTATCAACCTCACTCATTCCGTCAGATAGCAATATCGCAACGGTACCACGCTTCGGATCTTGTTTGCCCTTAATCTGCTCCATCGCTTCTTTTAACGCTGCATCAAAGTTCGTTCCACCTGAGGTCGTCACGATGCTATCGATTTTATCATATACCTCATTCTTAGCAGCTTCATTATCCAGTGCAATGAACGGCTGCAACAGTTCTGGCTCATCCGCAAATGTAATCACGGCTACCTGCTTATCGCTCTCCATCTGACTAATCAGCGTCTTCGCTGCCTCAAAGCGGCCATTATTCGGATCGGTCTCTGTCATGCTGCCTGAATTGTCAATCATGAGCACGATATCCTTGACCTGCTTCACACCGCCTGGATTGATCTGATACAGCAGTTGCACCACTAGCCCCACCACGAATAAGAGTGCGAGTGTTGCCGGGACAAGTAATTTCCAAGACAAGCTCAGATATCGCAGCTTCCATGAAGCACCGTTAAGCTTCGGTGATATCATCTCAGCTAGCAGGCAGAATAGACCCACACTTAGTGCAACAACACCGAAATATAATCCCATCAGCAACAGACGCGGCATCTCTCCAAGCCACTGATGCAGCATGATTTCCCCTGCCGCAAATCCTACTGCTCCGCCAATGAGGCTGAACAGTACCAGGAGAAGATTGATTTTTCGCTGCATGTTCACATGCATCCTTTCTACACCAGCCCTTAATAAGGCTGAATTAATACAAGCGTGAGTGATGACGAAGGCCGGCTACCGCACGGGAGACAGTTTGTCCGCAAGACCTTCAGGATGTAGCTCATATCCGTTGTCTGTATAGGAATCGTAATATACCTTGGCATTACGATAGACCATCAGATCTTCGAGATGGAAGCCTCCCATAAGATTCAATTTCTCTACGCCGCTGCTTCGCTCTTCATACACGACACCAAGCTTATAAATTCGTGACGTTTCTTCGGCATGTGCCGCGTAGTCCATAAAGGCACTATCATGGTCACCAAAGAAATATTTTTCTTCATACCGATGTTCCTGCGTATAATCAAACACCCTAACCCGAACAACAGCCTGATCCTCTAACGTGCGATATAATCGACGGAACAGGTCATCACGCGTTAACACATTTTTATCTCCATACGTAATCGTGACATTGGCACGTTGTAATAGCTCCTCTTCGAAAGGAACACGCAACGGTTCAGCAGTCAGCAACAATGCATGACATACGTCCATAAGTCGCTCCAATACACGCTCCTTGCCCTGCGTAGCCAGATGGTTCATATCCCCCATATAGCGGTCTTCAAACCATACGCCCCGTCCACGCTTGGCCTCCAGATCCGTAATCAGATCTTCCGTCACTTTACCGTAGTATTCCATAACATTTTGTCCAATGTACTCATCCGCTGCAGCTATGCTCTCCTCGGCTGTCTCGCGCAATGTTTGTTTCAATTCCTCAAGGGATTGGGTGATGCCTCGACTAAAAGCGTGAAGCTGCTCCATCTCCGTATCGTAGATGCGCAGCAATTGCAGTTCATTTTCGATCCGTAATAACTCCACCTTCGGTACATACACTCGCTCAAGGATACAATCAATCACGTTGCGTACATTTTGTTTATCACGGAATAAAGCTCTTTTGAACGGTTGATCCTGCACCTGCTCCTGTAGTCGCTGCTCAAGAACAGCTCGTGCGGACTCAAGCTGCATGGATTTGTCCCGAATCAATCCAAGCAAACCTTCGCGTACACTTCCCATTCCATGATTACTCCAAGCCGCCCACTGGAAGTAACCTACCTCCGGGTGCTCACCCCGAGCTTGTTCCGCCTGCTGACGAAGAGTACCTTCGGTACTCCGCTGACGTACACGTTCTTCTACCTTACGTGCCACATTATCGCGGAAGTACGCCTCGGCTCCATGACCGAACAGCGCTCTCTCCGCTTCACGTAGCGATAGCGGCTTGAGATCAGCGTAGCTGACGTTATGGGTCATGATGCCGCTCATACCGCTGACCAGATCCTCACCTGGTAATAGCCCATCAATCTTACGTTCTATCGTCATCGGATCAAGACCGAAGAATGATAGCTTGTCCTTGATGCCCCAATCATCCGGTTCCTTCCGCATCTGTTCAAGCAGATGCCGGTAGAAGTGGTACAGCACAGCAAGAGCTATCGGCTTGTTGGGACGTCTAATCTCAGCAAAACCTGCACTGGCGTAACCATGCTGATCTGAGGTGGTGCGAATGTTATTTTTGAATGAGGTATTGTTATAGGTGTTCGCTCCTGTGCTCGAAATGGTGCCAGCAGCATCCATATCCTGTTTACGGTTCTTGAGCAGACAGATACGGCAGATGATCTCGGCATTCTCTATCCACCCGCCAGATACCCCTGTACCCCGTTCATTCTTATCTGACAAAATATATACCAGGTCAAACAGTGGCGAAGCGGGATGTGTGACCGGAATAGAAATGCCATCTTCTGTCACGAGCAGACGACCGCTAAAGGTATAGTCCAAGCCCTGCATATAATCAAGCTCTCGCAAAAAGGCGAGTCCCGCTGCGCTTGCATATCCGTATGAGTTCACTTGCTCCATTTCACTAACCAGAACATGCAGATCTGTCTGCACGGATTTGAAGGATTGAGCTAATATCGTTTCCGTCAATTTCGTAAGCTCAGGCAAAAGCACATTCAATGGATCATCCGCTCTAGTTACAACCGTCACATAGATACGGTCAAACGAAGAATACAGACGCCCGTATTCAGCGATCCGGTTACTCACCCGCCGTAAAGTACGATTCAGACCCGCAAGTGCTTGATCTGAATCGTGAAACTGACGGTATATGTCTTTGCGTAATGTTTTGGATGATGCCGAATGTCCCGTAGACAGCGTTAGAATATGGCAGGCTACCTGGCTCTCCTCAGATCGTTCGCCCCTACGCTCCTCTTGTTGATCCAGGTCTTCGGTTCCAACCTGTACATAGACCACGCCATCCCCGTTATCCCACTTTGTTCGGTTAATCTCACGGACAACAGGTAATGCCGGTGCAACCAAGTCACCCACGAACAAGAACAAGGCAGGGTAATGGATGCTGCTGCGACCGTCACCCAGACTGCCCTGACGTTCCTGCTCCGCCGTATATGATGCCGCGAATTGCTCCAAGCTGTGCTTCATCCCGGCAGCCATCTTATTTCAACCTTCTGCGAATGTCGTTCAGCTTGGACGACATCGTTCTGTAGAACTGATAGATATCCTCACCATTCGCCAGTTCGACACGTTCGTATTCAAGGCGATCACGGGACTCCATGAACAGTGCAGCAAGTTCATCCAGTTTCGCAAGGAGCGGAGCAATATCCTCCGAAGCGGTCAGATCGTTATCCCGGCGTGAAGCTTTGCGAAGCAAGGTGTTCCGATCCTTCTCAGACAATCCACGGAAGTTGCCAAACACCTCATACTCAGCAAAATTACGGCTCTTCATGAGATTGGCGAACGGTTCCCATGCATCTTCCTCTGGGTCACGGTCATAGACGTACAGTGCACCCTTCTTCACAATCGTATCGGTATAGAGTGCTTCAATGAAGCGATCATACCATTGCTCTTCATCCTGATGCTGAGCAAGGATACCTTCAAGCTCAGATACTTTAACGGAGATTGCATTCATCTTCGCCAGTTCCTCGCGTACACGCGCAATCAGTTGTGGAGAACGCACCAGGTTTTCTTTCGCCATATCTTCATTAATACTTCCGAAAATATCCTTCACGCTGACCCGTGGCAGTCCTTCGGATTGCAGGCGTTTCAGTTCAATGACCGCCCGCTTCACTTCACCAAGGTTTGGTGTAGTTGATGTCAGACGCATGTCGTAGCTGCCTAACTTCGCAGATAGATCAAACGGCTCTGTCGTTACCACCGCGTAGCGGTTGCTTGTGTTCTCATCCAACGTCTTCGCCATAATGATGTTGTATCCGAGCGCTTGTTCGAATTCGGAACGAACACGGGCATTGTACTGCTTCACGCGGCTGTTCTCATACACATCGCCCCATGATTTCTCAGGGATTGGGGACGGAAGATACGTCCAGTTATTTTTCTCCGTCTGCACGAGGTGGCGACCAATCCCCTCTTTGTCGAGAATTGTACGCTCATAACTTTCTTCATATACTTTGAGAGGTGTATACACAAAGAGCGGCACACCGTTACGTGTGTTCAACCAGAAGATTCGATTACGAACCTCGCTCTCCTTAACCGTAAAGTGAGACTTTCCTACCGCATTGTTCTGATAATTGCGAATTCCTTTGAGAATACCCGGTGCCTGTGTTGGTACGGATACGAATCCCCATGATGGAAAGTGAAGGCTACCCGTGCTATTGCTCAGGTTAAATACGGGCACCGCTTCATCATCTAATTTGCCTGCGATATGCCGCTCTACGAATTTCTCGACCGATTCATCCTGACCGTACTTGATCACGAGGAAATCTTCCATCGAACGGGTAATTAGATCGCCGAACTTCTCGGTCAAGAAGTCTGAGATGGAGCTAACGACGTCAATTTCGTTCTCCTTCACCCACTGGTTAGAGTTCTCCAGCAGTTCACGCGAGAAGTCACGGATCAAGTCATCCGTATCACGCTTGTCTAACAGCCCGTCCACGACGCTGACGATATCCGGTACACTTACCACGTTCCAATAATACGTCTTGTTGCCTTTGTGATCTGCCTGTTCTTCCCCGCGGGTCAGAATATCTCCGTTCTTGGAGAAAATTGAACTGAGGGCATTCAATGTCTCACTAAATACGTTATAGATGCGGCTGTTCTCTTGGTTGAGTAGTTCATATAGATCCTCATAGAACTCAATCATCTGCTCGTTCCGCTCTACATCAGCATGCAGCCAGTACTCATGAATTTTAGCTTCAATATAAGCATTCTTTTTCTTCTCTTTGGAGACGAAGGCACTCTTCGCATCACCGAGTTTCTCTTCAGACTGTTCTTGGGCAGCCTCGATATCACGCGGAATGCGGAAAGCATTCTCCCGTAAAGTCTCAATGTACGATTGGATCATTTTGAGAATACAGAAGCCTTTCTCCGTATAGATGAGACGAGAAACATAGAATGGCCCTTGTTCTGGGTGCAGGAACATCCGGCGAATCTGTTCAGTGAATTGCCCTGCAATCTCACCTGGATGCTGTTTCTTCGCCTTGATATATTCTTCACGAGCACGTGCCAGGAAGTTCTGTTCCAGCTCCGTGTCCATGTTCACGACTTGGGATTTCACGACATTGTTGTAGGACAGACGTTCACTGTTCTGATAACCTGGGAGCGGCTCTGGCACGCGGGATTCAAATGCCTTCACTACACTTTCGAGATCAATGCCCAGCTTACGAGCGAATTTCTCGGTATCTTCCTGGTTTGGTGCTTTGGAGAACATCGTGCTCATCTTGTCGAACATCCGGTACGCCAGATATGTCGTCATTTCTTCAATCGGTAGTACAGCCGAGGATGCACCGATGATGTTGTAATCATAGTTCGCCGGGTATACCTTGTTCATCTGTGCAATGTTGGTACGAATGTTGCTAATGTAGTCATGGATCGCGAACTCTTCCCCAGACTGCTTCTCTTCACTCGCCATGAAGTTGGTGATATTCTCTGCCGTAACATTCATACAGTAATCATACGCATTCTCCAGCAGTTTACCTTCCGTGTTCGTGGCTGAGATCAAGTGACACAGGTTAAACGGTGGCAACGGCGAGTTCACGGTCAGAATGTTACCGTACTTCTGCGTAAAACGTTCTCCGCGGCTGTCCACGTTCATCCAGTAGTCCAGCTCTTTAAGCGCAGCATAACCGTTCTTGCGGATATACTCCCGTGTATGCTCACTCAAGCTTTTGTTGGACAAGTTCACGTCTGGCGTGAACAGGTAGCCCAGTGTATTGACCCGGTCAATCCCTGCTGAGCCATGATCACGTTCGATGATGCCACGCACAATATAGGAAATATCGAGGAAGCATCCACTGCCAGTACCCCCGGACAGACCGGTGAGCAAGAACACCATCAATTTCTTATTCGTACCTACGGAAAGTGTCTTAATCTTCTTATCGATGGCTTGCACCACTTGGTTGATCTTCGTGAACAACAGCAGACGACCTGCCTGACGAACACCCGCAGCTCCGTTCATACCATCCGTAATGCTCAGCTCTGGCGAGAGCCAGTCCGTAATATAAGGCTCCAGCACACTGCGGTTCTGCAGCAATCCGCCAATCTCGGCGTTGGACAGTAACACGAATTCGTTAATCGGGTCTAGACCGATTCCTTTGTATCTCTTCGCACGATCCTGTTCGTTCGTTTCGAATGCAAGAAACTCGACATTGTCTGGTTTCTCCATTTTCTTCTTCGACACTGGATCTTGTGGCAGCTTGAAGCGACGATTAATCTGATACTTGAGACGAAGTAATGCATCGATCCCTGTTCCCCCAAGACCAATAATCAACATCGGGTTATCGATCGTATCCACCCTGATTTTTTCGCTGACAATTCCTCCGCCAAGCGATACATCCAGTTGCTGAATATGTTCTCTAACAATCGGTTTCATTCCATGTCCTCCCTTTGGTAAACGCAGTTGGAAATAAAACATGATTACACTTGCCACTCCGATGACAGAACAACCTTCCGATCGCTGTTATCCTCGGATTTTTCGATTCTCTTTTTCAAAGGTTAAAATCTGGGGATAGCGTATGCTTCCGAAGTAGCTTTCTGAAAGAAAGCTTTCAGGCGAGCGCTACCGCTTCTTCACGTTATTTCTATCCTCTACGTCTTCGTGTAAACGGTTTTTCCCAACCTCTAACGGTTTTAGTATTTTAAATTAGATATTCGATCAAAATGGTTTTATCCGCCTGTTGCAGCGGGATGCTCAGTCGATCACCGTTCTTCAGTTCAACGCCTGAGCTTGCATCGACCGCACGACCGGATTTCTCCAGCGTGCCGCCTGCGGTGTTGCGTATCATAATCCGGTCACCATTGCCGGGTGTAAATATATATTTTTCCGTTTCCTTTAGTTCAGGGTCTAGCTGCAGCAATTGATGCAGATGGAATTTGCCCCGGAACGATGCTAGCTTTTTGTATTGGGGATAAGACTTGTCTCCCGTGTTCTCATCACGAATCTCGACGACCATCTGACCGACAAAGCCGCGATTTTTACGTTTCATCCAGCCCATCAAGAACCAACCGCCAACCGCCACCACGATCAGAGCGATGACACCCAGAATCACAGGTAACCATGGAAACGGCTTGTCCTCCCCACCAGCTGATGTCGTCGGCTGAGTTCCACTTCCCGCTGCTCCGCCAGCATTAATGATGACTGGAGCACTCTCGCGGTAAAAACTATCTTCCTCTGCCCGAATAACCAGCTCATAATTGTGATTGTCTGGAACAGTGAACGTACCAGCAAATCCATTTCCTGTGTTCTCGATTGGCTGTTCCTCACTTTTACCTGTATCCACATCGTTGATCACCAGCGTCGCCTTCATGTCAGCATACAGGTCTTGATCCTGTAATGGTTGACCGCCATTCTCCAGCTTTGCGGTTAGATCGATCTTGTCGCCTTTTTTATAGGACTTGGTCTTAATTGGATCCACGACGAGTTGCAGATCGTAGTTAAAGAGCAGATTGATATCGATACTGTCCTTCGGAGCCCCTTTGACTCGTAGCTTCCAATCTCCCTCTTGCGGTTTAAGTAGCTTCACCAAGGAATAGCTCTTCGAAGTGGTTAACTTGGCCGCATTCGAGTTCAGGTCTACAGCTTGGCCAGCAGGATCTGTTAACTGAATTTCAACTGGCTTCGATGACATGATCGAAATGTTAGCTTCCAGCACACTATCATTCGGCACATTCACGGTAACTTCCTGATAACTGCCGTTTCCCGTGATGGAAGGCAGCTTCACGACATTTAATTTGGCATGATCGGCGAAAATTTCGCTTAGAATCTGTGGCAGATCCTCTGGCGTATCGGTGATAAAAGATTTTCCGCCTGTCTGCTGAGCTAGATCAGCAAGTGCATCCTTGTTCAGTTTGCCATCCGCATTCAGACCAATCGTATACACAGGAATGCCTTGTGACTGTGCTTCCTTCACGGCTATGTCCAGATCTGCATCGGACTCAGCCTGTGTACGACCTTTTGTTTTGTTAAAATCGTTGTTACCATCCGCCAGTAGCACAATCATCGGTGAATGGGACGGGTCAGCGCCATGGTTCAGAATGTTCACAGCCTCGGCGACACCTACGGAAATATCCGTATACGGCCCTCTACCCAGCTGATCAATAAAATCCTTCAGGTTGCTTTTGTCCGCATCGGACTGAATCTCTAGCATCGCTTTTTCCCGCTCCACCTGATCGGTGTAAGCGACAATCCCTACCTTGTCCCCTTGGACAGGTAGCATATCAATAAACATTTTCATGGCTTCATTGCTGATCTTGTCACGATCACTTGTGTTCATCGAATTACTTACATCGGCCACAAGTACCGCATCAATTCCACTCGTTTGTGCCTGAGCCGCTGCCGCCTGAGGCAGCATTGTCGAAGGCAGAAGTAGCGTTAGTAATACCAGCAGAACCAAGGTTCCGCTAAGCCAGCGTATTTTGCGTGTCCGCAGCATGAGGTGTACTCCTTCACGTTTGAGATTAAAATGGGAATAGTTTATTATAGGCGTCAAGCCTTAAGGAAATCTTAACAGTCTACTAATAAATTCTGAAAAGCACCCCTATCTTGAGTTACAATTCTGTAATGACTGGCAAAAATCGACGATTCCAGCCCTTTTTTTGGAACAAATATTCCAACTATGGAAATATGATATAGTTATTGCCATCAAACCGCAATATAACAACGTAGCGTGCGATCACCTTGATTTGTACGCACAATAACGCTATCTAGAGAGGATCGAATTATGGTTACATACGTATGTCTCGCCATATTGTTTCTTTTTGTCCTAATTAGAGCGGTTCAATTCTATCTTCATAACCGGAAGCCTGTGACCCGAGAAGATTCAGATCGCACGCTATATACTATTCTGAACGGTGAGCGTGATTAGAGCATGAGCACAAAACAAGTGGTTTCGATCCGACCCTTTAACCGGACGACATATGCCTTTGAAAAGTTGCGAGTCTGCAAGCGATGCGGACAATATACCTGCTTATGGGAAGATGAATGTACCTCCTGTGGGCGCAGCACACTCGTTCTTGTGCAGGAACGTGCTGGCTCACGGGTTAAGCGCCGGATCGCTCGCGATTTCCTATTCACAATTATTCTTGGTTCTGCGGCAACCTATTTCGGTGAAACGACCGATCAGACGATGCTAGCCGCAACCGTGTCTCTACTGCTCATCGGATGGCTCATCTATATTCATAAGCGTGCCTTTCCTGTCCAACAACTCCGCCAGATGAAGCGATTGTTGTACGAGGAACGGGAAAATATCCGTCAGGGGATCAACCGCAATTGGGCACTAGTCGCCGAAGCTCGTCAGGAGGACGAAGCTCTCGCATACGAAATGCTGCGTGAAATTGGCTCACTCGTATACAATGATCGAATTCGTCTCCAGCAAGTGGCTCTACTTCAATCCTTCGTCCTTCGAAGTGACATGGATTTACAGTTAAAACCGTTGCTGCTTCGCAATTTCGAGCGGCTGCTCGCCGAATATATTGGTGAGATTGCTCGGCTCAAGCCTGATCTGGTGCGTGAAGATGCCATTCGTTACATCGCTACGTACGAAGTGAATATTTTACAACTACACAATGGCATTCAGATCCTCACTGCAGTAGCGGCTGCGGCGGTACGTAAAAGCAAATATATTGAGTTATTCCCTAGTCTTATTACCCGCTACGCGCGCTTTATGCCCAAGGATCGCTTCATGCGCTTGTATCACACCATAGAACGTTATCCTCAGAAAGCGCGAGGTGGACTGGCAGAATCAGTCGGTCGGGTATATGACGAGAAATATCGAGATCATTACGCCGAGGTACAATCTTGATAGCTTCAATAGGTAAATGAGTGCAAACGTAGATCCTTGTATATAGACGACAAAAAATGAGCTCATCCCTGCATCAAGTTAGGGCACGTGTATGTTTTTCGTGATTATCCTGTATAGATCTATACAAAGGCACCCCACAATTCCTTAGAATGCGGGGTGCCTTTGATGTATTATTTGGATGTATTATGAATGTTTATGAATGACTTAGGGATATGGATTCGTCCTGTCTACGACCGTCTCTTCCTGCTCTGAGCGGATAGATGAGAATGTATGGAATCCAAACTAACACAGCACATAATATTGCACTGCCGGATAAGGAAAGGTGCATCTGTCCAATCACTGTTGTCTCATCGCTTCCTCCCAGCAGGATGCTGGTGCCTAGGAAGTTCAGAAATGTGCCGCCTGCATAAAACAACATATGCTTCCACAGCAACCTTTTTACTAAAGTATAGAACAGTGCACAACCTATCATGATGATAATAGACGGCATAAGCCATTGTTCGGATTCAATACTTCCGGATTCTGCCGCTCTCCCCATAAAATAAGCAACGCCCCATTGCAGTACAAATACCAGCCAGCCTAGACCTACATTACGCGTTGATGAGTCTCGTCGCTCTTGCTCATCTTCAGCACGCATTAGTGCAAGTAATTCTTTCTGTTCTTCCTCCGTTAATTCGTCATACTCATCGGCTTCCATCCGTTCTTCCACTCGCTCCAGAAACATATCGTACTGATGACTTAATTGGTCTGTGTGCGAAAATACTTCTTGATCCCGATCCATGCGGAGTCTCTTCAATAACTCTGCTTCAGGTACATAACCAACGGTATGGATCGTTGTAAACTTCAATTTGCCCGTTGGTGCAAGACGTGCTATCCACGCTTCAGCATCCTGCTCTTCATAAAATGGCACACTGTGAACTCGATCTTTCATGTTTTGCTGATACACCAAGTGAATGACAGGCATGGTTTGCAGACCCGAAGGTGCTTTATGCACATAAGCATTAAGGCGATCTATCATATGTTTGCCGTAATACACCGTTTGAATCTGAGACCAATCCAATTGGTTCTCCTCGTTCATTTTAGTATGTGGATTCCACTGGCTGTATCTAATTTGGTTATTACGCATCTGAGTCTGACTAAGGTGATTCTCCACCCACGTCTCCTGTTGTAATTGATGATAAGAACGATAGGCTAACACGCCGCCAAAAGGAATTGCACCAAGAAAGAACCACGTTAAAATGGATAGATCAACGAAAAGGAGAATAACAGGCGCAATCACGAGCAGAGCTCCGATAATCATATATGCATACAACGTGACATAACGGAATTTCCGATACGAAGGTGACATGCATCGTTGCTTCTCGACGAGATCGTGCGAATGGCTATACATACTCATATGAAGTCCTCCTTCTCAAAAGGCGTAAATATAAGCTTTAATTCGATATGTTTTATTTCACGACAATTCATGTAATGTCACTTGTCTTGGGTAGTGGAAGAGGATTGATCCTCATTCTTATACAGCAATCCTTTGCGTGTCGTTAGCCGATATTGATAAGCGATCAAAGGCAAAGCGACAAATAGAACACCTAAGAAACTCACAACACCCATAGTATCCAACATACGCGCGCCGGCACTCATATCATCTGAGGCATAGAATGAGACGCTGATGATAATCAGGTTAACCGCAGTGAATATGCAATAGATCAACACATGCTTCCAGACAAAGATCGTTGTCAAAAATCCGAATAGGACGCCGCACACAACATAAACCACGATAGGAATAAGGGAAGAAACCGGATTAACATTACCTTGTTCTGCTTGCTCTTTGAGCAGTATGGCTATTCCCCATTGGAGTGCAAATACAAGCCAAGCCCAACCTACATTGCGGAAGGCTTTGACGTTCTTACGGGCAGCCCTTTTCTGTTTCCTCTTCCTTTGCACTGACCGAGCACTGTCGATCCGATCCAGAATCAACTTCATCCGGCGCTCATGGTAAGACTCATATTGGAGTAGAACATTTCCCGTCCATGATGCCTCTTCCAGATATGGGTCTTCCTCTAGTCCTGCTCTAAACTCTTCTGTACCAAGCTTCGCGTTAGAGTACATCGTGAACGTTAGTGGAACTTCCTGTGAGGACAGCTCATCTAACCATGCCTTAGCTTCAGCCCCTTCATAAAACCGGACGGTACATATCTTATTCTGCATACCCTGACGGTAGATGATATGTATTTCCGGCAGAAACTGATAGAGCATCACATGCTCTCCAAAATTCGCCTTCTGGTAGAAATGAGCATTTTTCATCGTATAACGACTCATATACACCTGCTGAATAGCCGAACGGTCAAACGCATCCTCTTCCGACTCCTGAGTTTCTGGGTTCCACTGTATATATCGCACCTGGTAGTCATCCATTTCCACACGATCCAGATGACGATTTTTCCACGCATACCGACGCAATGCTCGCCATAATACATAGAAAAGCCATAACCCCAACGGCAGCAGAATAAGTGTCAACCAAAGCCACTCTTCCGTAAATATGGTAACCAGATAGATCGGACCTACAATCATTGCTAATGCAATAAGCATGCCTAATCCACTCATGATCTGTGTAAATATCCAGTAAAAAGGTTGTATCCTACGCTGTTCTTGAATCAAACCATATGTACTCATGTATAGCCTCCTAGCCTCAAACGGTTCAATGTACATAACCACGACGGGCAAAATCCCACTTCTTGTATACCCGCATTCTCCACATTTGCAACAATCCATCTCTACACTCGTAAGTGCAGTTCACCTTATAAATAATCCATAACTATCCAATACGTACCAGGATGTAAAGCGTTTCTCCCACGGAAAAAAGGGTCACGGCAAAATCCCTGCCGTAACCCTTGTTCGAGAACTCGGTACCGTTGTACCGGAGTCCTCTTGTATATATGCCATGCTTACATCCAGCATGGCATTCATCGTTACGCCAGCATGGTTATACTACCGCTGGCATAATCGATCTTACCGTCCGCGACGTGAATCGCGACGTTCACCCTTCGCTGCGCCGCGCCCAGCGTTGCGTGGGTCGGCGCTGCGTCCACCCCAGCCGCCGCTGCTACGTCCCTCGGCGCTACGGCCACCACTACGGCTGCTGCTACGCTCATCGCCGCTACGGCCTGCGCTGCGTCCGCTTTGACCAGCGCCGCGACTGCTGTCGCTGCTGCGTGCGGAACCACGTCCAGCGCTACGCTCATCTCCACTGCGTCCACCACTACGGCCGCCGCTACGTCCACCACTGCGTCCACCTTCGCCGCCGCGGGAACCACGACCACCACGACCACCATCTCTGCGGTCGCTACGACCTGCACCGCGACGAGCACTGCCCGTGCCAGCAGAACGTCCGCCTGAACGCTCATCATCACCTTGACTATTGATGGTACGACGGGTTGCTCCAGTAGAAGCTACTGGCCCTTCACTCGTCCACTGAATACGGTTCAGCTTCTGATTCGTGCCTTCTTCAATACGCGCAAGCTCCGGTCTGTCGTGCTGTGTTGCAAAGGTAACAGCGAGACCTGTTCCACCCGCACGACCTGTACGGCCGATTCGGTGAATATAACTTTCCGCATCATGAGGAATATCGTAGTTGAATACATGCGTTACGCCCTCAACGTCCAGACCACGTGCCGCTACATCCGTAGCAACAAGGATCTGCAATTTGGCATCACGGAATGCTTTCATGACATTTTCACGCTTGGATTGGGACAGATCTCCGTGAAGCTCGTCACTTTCGTACCCTGCTTCGCGCAGATCTTCATTCAGCTTGTTGGCACGACGCTTCGTCCGACAGAAGATGATCGCGAGGTATGGACGATACGTATCAATCATGCCACGAAGCGCATCAAACTTCCCACGATCCGTGCACTCCAGCACCTGCTGGCGAATCTGATGGATCGGAATAACCGACTTCGAGGATACTTTGACATCCTCAGGGTCTTTCATGTAGTTTTTAGCCAGCATCCGAATGCCCTTCGGCATGGTTGCCGAGAACAGCATGGTCTGACGTTTGTGTGGCAGTTCACGAATAATCGTCTCCACATCATCCAAGAAGCCCATGTGCAGCATTTGGTCTGCTTCGTCCAGCACCAATTTTTTCACGTTATCCAGCTTCAATGTGCCACGGCGCAAGTGATCGAGCAGACGTCCCGGTGTACCAATCACAATCTGAGTACCGTTCTGCAATTTACGCAGTTGCTTCTCTACATCTTGTCCACCATATACAGCAAGCACATGCAGCTTATCATCATTAGCTGTCAGCTTCTTCGCTTCTTCTGTAATCTGCAACGCGAGTTCACGTGTAGGCGCAATAATTAGCGCTTGCGGTGAGCGGTCAGATACGTTGATTTTCTGAATAATCGGCAGCAAAAAAGCCAGTGTTTTCCCTGTGCCTGTCTGTGCCTCAGCAATAATATCGCGTCCTCCGAGTAGTACGGGAATCGAACGTTCCTGTACCGGAGTCGCAACAGCGATTCCCTGATGCTTCAGGATTTCGCACCATTCTGGACGAATGCCCAGTTGTTCAAAGTTTGCCAATCGTTACACCTCTGTATATTCATTTAGATAAGTCCATTTCATAATGACTCGCGTAATAAATTGAACCAGTTTACTTTACAATGACCACTCTAATGACTTAATAACCATCTAATCAGTGTAAAATGTCTATTTTCAACCTACATAGTTTCTCTTATTTCAATCATGATTATGAAATGAATTTTTGAAAAGCACTCCACTCGTTGCTCTTCTTCTCCATACCCTGTAGTTTACACGTTAGTCAAGCAAAACAAAAGGGGATACCGCTTTCCCCGCTAACTTGTATCACAAATTCCGAGATTTGTAGCAGACCGTTTTCAACGAAGTATCCCGAATTTCTAACGAACCTAACGCACTCTATTCCAGCGTATTTAGCGAGTTGTCATTTCTAACGAATTCCAACCGCCCTATTACACAATATATCCGTACAAACAGAGGACATATTGGCGATACCTGGCAGATTAACGTGTCTGTGATTCGTTAGAAAAACAAAAGCATGCACTACCCCCATATAAGACGTGTTAGGTTCGTTAAAACTAGAACAGCGGCGCCCTCTCCCGAGTTAAATCCTCTGAGAGAAGTCACCGCTGTAAGTTAGCACCTTTTACTTATATAGCAGTTCGTTCTGGTCTGCTTGGCAAATCACTTTGTTTAGACGATATGAACCATTTCATTTATCTACCGCTATAAATCACTTGATTCCAGCGCTATAAAAACCACTTCATTCAGCTACAAACCATATCATCCTGTCGTGGTTTAAACGTAGTTTAAATCCATTTATGATCCATGTCCGCCCGATGTGGCAAATCCGCTACGCTCTAGCAAACGCGAGCTTTCCTCATTCAGTCCACGCAGATGCACAGTTTTGCCAAGCTTCGCATATTTGAACTTCACCTTGCCAATCGCAACGACCGCTGTATTATCCCAGATATGTGACCCGCCAAAATCAATCGTGATCTCTTCTGGATCAGCCTCTGCATTGAAATGATCAACAAAATGAGAGGATGAACCGAAGAAAAACGGTCCATAAACTTGATAAGTCTTCTGCCCTTGCTCCTGGCTTGCCTGTACACGAATCTTGGTCTGTTTCCAGCCGAAATGCAGCACACTGAGTACAACTCCGACCATAACTCCAATGGACAGGTCGTGAGTATAGACCACTATTGCCACGGTAATGATCATGACAATGGCTTCCGCCCGAGGTACACGAGCAATATTTTTAACTGAACTCCAGTCAAAGGTTCCGATGCATACCATAAACATAACACCTACGAGCGCACCCATCGGTACCTGCTTGACTACACCACTGAAAAGTAGCAACAGAATTGCCAGAAAAGCTCCTGCCGTGAAGGTGGATAAACGTCCACGTCCACCCGACTTCACATTAATGACCGATTGCCCGATCATCGCACAACCACCCATACCACCGAAGAATCCATTCACAAAATTCGCAATCCCCTGACCACGTACCTCGCGGTTTTTGCTGCTCTTCGTCTCCGTCATCTCATCAACAATGGTTGCAGTCAACAGTGATTCTAGCAAACCTACCAGTGCCATCGTGAAGGAATACGGTAACAGAATCATCAGTGTATCCCATGTCCAAGCTATATTAGGCAAATGGAACATCGGAAGTGTACTTGTCAGATTACCCATATTTTCTACCGTTTTCACATCTAAGTGAAAGACCATCGTAATAATCGTCATGATAATAATCGCAATGAGTGGAGCCGGTACCGCTTTGAAGAACCTTGGCAAAATATAAACAATCGCCAGCGTGCCCGCAACCATCGCATACATCATCCAATTCGCGCCTGTAAAATGCGTAAGTTGTGCCATAAAGATGAGAATCGCCAGTGCATTCACAAATCCGGTCAACACCGAATGCGGCACAAAGGTTATAAATCGTCCCACTTTAAAGATACCTAATATAAATTGAATAATCCCTGTCAGTATGGTTGCTGCAAACAGATATTCCAAACCATAATCTTTGACAAGTCCAACCATGAGCACTGCCATAGCACCTGTTGCAGCCGAGATCATACCCGGTCTGCCTCCGGCAATCGAAATCACGATAGCAATCGTAATAGAAGCGTACAATCCGACCATCGGATCGACACCTGCAATGATGGAGAAGGCAATCGCTTCGGGAATAAGTGCGAGCGCAACCGTAATACCTGCCAGCACATCTCCGCGAATGTTGCCAAACCACTGTTGTTTTAACGTATTCATATATTTCTTGCTGATCCTCCCGCTCTATAACACCAAATTTAAAATGCGTACCCGATCATCGAGAGAACGATTCTTCACCGATTTACGAAGGCAACCAGCACAAAATAGCGGAATACATGATCCGCAAATGATCATTTGCACCTGTGGTATGACTTCATAACCATCCGAGATTACTGCACAGCAAAAATAATGCAGGTCTACACCGACATCCGTTCCAGTGTGAATCCACCTAAATTCCATCGATTCATTCCGGTCTTTAAGACACGAATGAGTTATCATGATGAAACGACTGATACTTTAAACTCATGATACTCTTGGTTTTCCCCTCTCAGAAAAACCGGATCCGTTATGTACTGACCTATTATTATAGACAATGTGCTATATATGTACGAATACGTTTATGTGGATATAATAACGAATTATCTTTTAATATCTTCCTTTTTCTATAAATTACTCCGATATGCTCTAATTAGTCAAAAAATATAACTTGCTCTTTGAGCCGTCATGGTTTAAATTCAGAAAAAATACCTATTATAGTTAATTACACATAACGATTTACATATTATAGAATAAACCGTTCTATCATACTTTGTTCCTTTTTATATATTTCAATTTGGAGGACTATGATTTATGAAGAAAAGAGTAATGGTCACCTTATTGCTAACCATCGCAGTGACTACTTTCATCACATTTCTTGTAGGTGTCACCTCGGACAGGACACATTCCGGCGACTCGCAAGACAGCTTACTTCCAACGGAAACCACCTACTCGGTGATTCATACGTCCGCGGATGGAGGAGATGAGACTGAACCTTCTACTAAGGATGCAGATTGGGAACATAAAGCGATTGGCGGCACTTCGGTTCTTAACGCATTTAACATAGATGCAGGTCGTGGACATCTTAAACTCATCATGAAAAATAATAGTATCCATCCAGTCAAAGTCACTCTGACACATCAGGGGAGCACGGATAAAATCTATTTCGAGAAGACAATTGCTGCAAACAATACTCTCATCTGGACTAATTTTGAAGAGGGGTATCCACAAGGCATGCGTGGCGGGGCTTACGTCTTGGAATGGAGCGGTAGCGAATATGCCGTGAATGGCGAGGTTTCGGGTAAACTTGCATCCAGCATACATGATTTTTCATTGCGTTAATTTAGCTAGCTGAAGCCTTCAAAAAAGACCCATGCATGTGTATGGGCTTGGCGGTATAACATGTTTTGGTTTGAGGAAGCTCTATATACAACGAGCAGTGGCAAGTGTAATACTCTTTAGTTCATTTTATATAAATCCTAAAATTCAGTCGGACACGGACAGTCCTTCTTATTGCACTTCATATCAAACTAAATGAGGCTGTCTTCAAGTCACTTATGTGACTTTGAGACAGCCTCGTAATATTTACTCCCCAATAAATCACGGTTCTAGCTATATTTTTGAACTAAACATTTACACCAGAACGGAGAGGACAGAAATAACATGGAGAAGCGAAGCGTTCGCCTTTATCCCCGGATTTTACCCTTTTCAAAGGGAATCAAAAAAAATCTGGGGATAACAGCGATCAGAATGTTATTCTGTCATCGGAGTGGCTAGAGTGTAAATATCCTTTGTTTCGTTCAATTACCGTCTAGAACCGCCCTGATTTGAAAATTGAATAGAGCAGAAACGCTACCATCAGAATAGCCACGAGAAATCCAATCTCAATCACTGGTATGTCCCATAGCATCGTTGCCTGATGACTGATTGATGAACCGATAATAAGTCCGACCATAATGATACAGAAGGCAAGTAGTACGATACTGAATGATAGACGGTTACTGATCTGATCCAACCTTCGCAGCAGCGTCTCAAGTTCAGGCACACTGACTTCCAATCGCAGCTTTCCTTTGCTGATTATAGAAGATAACTGCCGTAGCTGGCCTGGCAATCCAATCACACTCTCTGCCATATCAGCCGCACTGCGGAACAGTTTATTTTTGATCCTGCCTGGGCTGAATCGTTCCTTAATCAGTTTACGTCCAAAGGGCTCCGCCATATCAACAATACTCAAGGATGGATCGAGATGCTCGATTACACCTTCCATCGTCAGTAGCGACTTCCCTAACAGCAGTATATCCGCAGGCATCACCACGCGGTGCCGCTGAGCCACACCAAACAGGTCATTGAGTGCCTCACCTACACTGATCTTAGAGAATGGAATATCGTAATATTTTGTTCTGAGCTTGTCCAGATCGACATGTAGTCCCCGCAGATCCATATCATCAGGCATCATGCCCAGCTTCTCAATGGAACGAACCATACTGTCCGTATCTTTGCGCATCAGTCCAATAATAAGTGTAGCTAGCTGCTGCTTCATCTCGTCACTCAGCGTTCCTACCATACCAAAGTCAATAAAGGCTAATCTACCATCCTTGAGCACCATCAGGTTACCTGGATGTGGGTCGGCATGGAAAAAGCCGTGAATGAAAATTTGATTCAATAACGAATCTACCAGCCGCTGTGCAATATCGTTCAGGTCATGTCCTTTTTTAACTAATTGTTCACGGTCATTCAGCTTGATTCCTTCGATATACTCCATCGTAAGCACACGGGAAGACGTCTGATCCCAGTAAATCGTCGGAATCTTCACCTTCTCGTCCGGTTGATATTGCTGTGCGATCTTCTCGGTATTTCTCGCCTCAATGGTATAATCTAGCTCGGCCATAAGAGCCTGTGCATACTCCTCAACCATTTGCGGAATCTGATACTGCTTGACCCAATCCCAGCGTTTCTCTGCCATCGCGGTCAATTCGCGTAAAATATCCAAATCTCGCTGCACTATTCGTGAGATGCCAGGTCGCTGGATTTTGATCGCAACCGCCTCACCGCTCTGAAGTTTACCCAAATGCACCTGACCAATGCTGGCCGCAGCTACAGGGGTATCCTCGAACCGGGAGAAGATCTCTTCCAGCGGTATATCCAATTCCTGTTCCAAAATACCCCTGGCCGTCTCCGAAGAAAATGGCGGAACCTGATCCTGCAGTTTCACCAGTTCACGAATGACCGACTCAGGCAATAAATCTGCCCGTGTGCTCGCCAATTGCCCCAGCTTAACGAAAGCCGGCCCCAGCTCCTGCAGCACTAGCCGTATACGCTCACTCAGTGTTTTGGTCGTGTGGGCTTCACGTGACATCCATCGGCGGGGTAAGGCGAGAATTTGGAACAATCCCAACTCCTCGACCATATAACCGAAGCCATGACGCACCAGCGCCATGGCAATTTCCCGGTATCTGCCGACATGTTTAATTCGTACAGCCATCTACTCGATCTCATTTCCTTTGAGAGGAGGGACTTCAAGTGGAGCAGGGGAGCTATCCGTTTGAAGCTGTGGTGTCTGGTTCAGTTCTGCAAGTTTCTTCTCAAGGAGCGCTACACGTTGCTCTAGACTTGTTACTTCATCTTTTGAAGGTACGCCCACTTCCTGCAGCACACGTTTAACCTGTTCGTGAATCACCCTCTTCAACTGGCCTTGCTCCTCATCGCCTCGTTCCATCAGACGCTCAACCAGAGCTTTGGATTCACCCGGCGCGAGTTCACCGCGTTTTACTAGATCATCCACTGTTTTTTCAATCTTCTCCTTGCTTACGACGGTAAGACCCAGCCCCAATGAAATCGCCTTTTTGAACAAATCGCTCATTCCTGTCATCCCCCTCTTTCATTAATGCATATATTATACCCCTATTAGAGGTCGTTCAAAAAGTCCGTACACACAAGTAACACAACATACACCGATATGTTACACGTAACGTGCAGCCCATTTGCCTGCTTGGAAGATTAACTTCCGATACGTCTCGTGGGCAAACGTTGGCACATGATGTCCTGGCATCAAGTACACAATCCGTCCCAAACCATATCTATGCGCCCAAGCCGCTGGCTTTGGCCCTTCTTCCGACTGATACTCAAGCAATACTTTTGTTTCGGAGAAAGAACCAAACTCAAACTGATAAGGCTCTTCTTCCAGCGTAAATCCGGTAATCCCTTCTGTCACAGGATGTGATTCCGCAGTGACCGTGAATTCCAGCGGAGCATACGGTGGATGCTGCAAAAATTTCGCACCAATCATCTGCTTGAGTTCGTATCGGTTTTGGAGCGTGATTCCGTTATGCAAAATGAGCAAACCTCCGCCATTGCTTACATAGGACAGTAATCCTGCCGTTTGCTGTGGAGAGACTTTTCCCTTCCAATCGTCCATATATGAAATACACACATCAAACCCTGTGATATTTTCTTGTAATAACATATTGCGGTTCTCACTGCATTGCACAGTCATAATATCATGAAAAATCCGGCTAATCTCAGCATCCACACCCTGAAGCGGGTGCCAATCGGGATGTGTGTAATCGCCGAGCAATAATGCCTTTTTACGATGATCCATTACATGTAATCCCCTTTCTAATTCCTATTATAAAGTGTCCGAAAAAGCATGTCCCCCTTGCGATCCAAATAAGCAGGTTAATCTCCTTCAAAACCCTCATGACGGTAGGCTCAGTATACCTAATCCCTAATCTACGAGATGCTATGCCTATAGTTCAGATTCGCGGACATGTTCACTACTACTTCTTAGTATAGCCGCATTATTCATAAGCATATCCCGAAATTCCGTTACCTTTAGAGAGTTTGTCCCAAGAGAGTCACAGGTGCACTCGTCAATTGTATATATGTCATCACTGGCCAGTCCAGCATCCACGATGCTCTGGGCAGTATGTAAGTCATTCCACATATGCAGGCAAAAACCTTTAATTCTGACGATTAGCGGCCAACTTCACGACCAAAGTCTCAGATAATTGAACAAGAATAGAGTCACTCTACATCCTTCTGCTTACTTTGTCGATACATGCGACAATGCTCTACCCATCTGTTAGCAACTGCCGGGTTAGAACCAAGATGCACATGGGTGTACCCAGCTAGAATATGACCTGAATTGTATCCCTCTGGCTTCAACCCTCGCATCCCTTTCGTTTCATAGGCATATGGAATCGTATCTGAATCGTGATAGGTCATCGTCGAATAATGGAATTCATGACCTCGCAGTATATCTCCCTTTTCCAGCAAAAATGAATCCTGAACGGCACTCGCCTCACGATATCCAAGGGCTGCGCGCGTGGTTTGCATCTGCACATGTGCAGGAACAATACCCGCCATGTTAAACGTTACCCCCTGTCGATCTGTTAACGTTTCGGCAAGCACCATATAACCCCCACATTCGGCAAACACAGGCATATGCTGACGTGCAGCCTGACGCAGCCCTTCTAGAAACAAGTGATTTGATGCGATAGCTTCAGCAAATTCTTCTGGAAAACCACCTCCCAGATAGATGCTGTCTGCATCCGCTGGAATACCTTCACCCGCAATTGGGCTGAAATACGTAAGCTTCGCGCCAGCTTCCTCAAGCAACTCCAGGTTGTCCGGATAATAGAAGTTAAACGCCGCATCCCGTGCAATTGCGATGACAGGACGTATTTGATGTTGTTGATCGTTTTGGCGCTCTTGGTGCTGCTGATGTTCATTTTTTTCTTGATGATCTTGTTGATTTTGATGTGTCATTAACTGCTGTTGTGGTTCTTGTTGATATTGATCCTGTTCCGAGGGATGCACAGACTGAGAACGTTTCTCATCATCAGAAAGCTGCTGCTCTTCCAATTCAGATACAAGGCTCTTCGATTCCAGCGGCGGTGCTGCGCCAGCAATCCTCAGAATTAAATCCAAATCCGCACCCTCACGAAGTGCATCAGCGGCGCGCTGAAATAACGGGTCAAGTTCGCCTCGTTCAATGGCGGGAACCAAACCAAGATGACGCTCTGGAATTGACATATCATCCTCTCGTTTCAGCCAGCCTACCACAGGGATATCGCACATTTGCTCAATCGCCTTCTTCACAATCTGGTAATGTCCTGCACTCCCGCAGCGGTTTACAATAACACCTGCAATATTCAGCTCAGGCTCCAACTGTTGAAACCCAAGCACAATCGCTGCCGCACTGCGTGCCATACTCCGAACATCCACAACCAGGATCACAGGTGTCTGCGTGACCATCGCAATCTCAGCAGTTGAGCCGGTATTGCTGAGCGGGTCTTTGCCATCGTACAATCCCATGACTCCTTCAATGATCGAAATATCCTGCCCATCCGCTGCTTGCACAAATGTATGACATACATACTCCGGTGAGGTCATCCATGCGTCCAGATTGCGAGATGCCCTGCCGGTCACCGCCGTATGATAGGTCGGATCGATGTAGTCTGGGCCGCACTTGAAGCCCTGTACACGTAGTCCCCGCTCAGCGAGAGCTTTCATTAAACCTAGCGTTACCGTTGTTTTGCCTGCACCACTTCCTGTCCCCGCAATAATTAGCCGGGGTCTGACATGTGCAGCATGTGGTTTATCACTTGTCATCATATGAATTCCCTACCTTATCTGCATATTTCGTGCACAAAGACTGATATAACAAAACCGCACCGAATACCGATGCGGTTATCTATATAACGTTAGTTCAAGGTTTAAACGGAATGCGTGCGATCGAAATCGTCAGATTCCCGCTTTTCTTCTTCTCCAGCAACCAGTGGTCTGCCCCGGAGGATAGCAGTGCCGCTGGCTCACTGACGCCATATGCTCCTGTATATTTAAATACCGTCTCGGATGGGTTCGGCAGAGTGACCGTGTTTAGTTCAGCAGGGGAATAGGTAACCAGCTCCCAGCCATACTTTTGGCATAACGCGAGCAAACCTTCCTCATCCTTTTTCAGATCAATGGTGGCTATGTTACGCACACTCTTCACGGAAAGAGACTGTTCTGCAAGCGTCGCAAGAACCTCCTGCTCCAATTCCTCCAAGGATGTCCCTCGATTGCAGCCCATGCCTAGGACTAGACTTTTGGGACGGTACAACACACCGTTACTCATGAATCGCTGCTGTTCCTCATCGGTGAGCAGCCGATCACTAATTACGAGTGCCGCATTGAATGCAAATGACTCTGTCTCCGCCATGCTATGAAAGGTACGAATATGATCCGGGACAGGTTTATCGTATTTCCACCAATTCCGCTCCCCCGTCTCCTGAATCAGCGCAACTGGCTCCTCATTCACAACTGCTGCACTCACGGGCGTAGCCTTATCGAAGCTGTCTATTGTCCAGCCGAGCTCACGGCCAAACAGATCCACAGGGATCGTCCCCTGCACATCTGAAGCTGTCGTAATCACAGGGCGTGCGCCAAGCACCTCTGCCACCTGACGGGTCAACTCATTGGCACCGCCTAAATGACCCGACAGTACGCTGATGACATGTTCTCCGCGATCATCAATGACCAGAACAGCCGGATCAACTTTTTTGTCCACTAATAGCGGTGCAATCATGCGTACTACAGCACCCAGAGATATGAATAAAATAATACCATTATACCGTTTGAACAAGTCCGGCAGAATCAGCTTCACGGACCCCTCGAACATGTTGTAGCCAAGCTGCTGCTCATCTCCACGGGCGAACTTCGTCATATAAAAGACATCCGTACCCGGAAATTGTCCAGCCATGTTGCGTACCATCTCTACCCCATGCTTGGTGATGGCTACCGTCGCATATGGATTACTCACCGGACTTCACTCCTTTACGGTACCCGTGGGTGAAGGATTTGTCATATAGCTTGGAGCGGTGCGCATCCCGATTCACAAGGTCTGGGTCAAGCGCCCAGCCAGCGAGAATCATCGCATGCATTGTAATGCCTGCGGCGCGCAGGTCAGCGGCAAGATTAGCCAGCGTTGTACGCACAATTTTCTGATCAGGCCACGTGGCACGTTGCACCACTGCAACCGGTGTATCCTCACTCCAGCCTGCGGCGAGGAATTCAACCACGACTTTTTTCGCAAGTGTTGCACTCAGGAACAGCGCAACAGTACAGTGATGTGATGCGAGGTCACGCAGTTTCTCCCGTTCTGGTACAGGTGTACGCCCTTCTGCACGGGTCAGAATAACAGTCTGAGTCAGCTCAGGCACAGTCAGCTCTGCCCCTAAGGCCGCTGCTGAAGCAAAGACCGAGCTAACGCCAGGAATAATCTCATAGTCCACACCTTGCTGCTTGAGCAACACCATCTGCTCTAAAATTGCCCCGTACATTGCTGGGTCTCCTGTATGTACACGAGCTACACTACGCCCATTACGCGTTGCCTCCGTCATCAGCTCAACTTGACGCTCCAGATCCATGCCTGAGCTTTGCAACACTTCGGCTTCCGGCTTCGCTGTAGCAATAAGTTCATCATTCACAAGTGAATCGGTATAGAGCACCAGATCGGCACTTCGCAAAATATTCGAACCTTTTACTGTGATCAGCTCCGGGTCTCCTGGACCTGCACCTACGATATATACTTTCGGTTCCAATGTCTTCATTTGCTCACCACCATCAGGCTCAGATATTCCAGCTCCTGCCCTTTCAGTTCACGGGCATCACGCCAGATCAGTTCGTAGGGAGAGGTGACTTTGGTAACGACCGAGGCTTTGCCGCCCAGACCCATCTCTTCCAGCAGTTCCAGCATCAGGTCAAGCACCTTTGCCACTTTGATAAATACAATCGTATCGTGATGCTCAATCGCTTGTCGCATAGCCTCTTTGTCAGCTGTTGCTGGGATGATGCCCACCTGCTCGTCCCCATCCGCCAGATGGATATCCAGCGCTGCCGCTGCACCTAGTACAGATGAGATACCTGGAATAGAGGAAATCGGCACTTCAGGATGCAACTCGCGCATCAGACGTGCCAAGTGAATGAATGTGCTATATAGATTCGGGTCTCCTTCGGTCACAAAAGCGACGTCTTTCCCTTCCTTGAGCGCACCCCAACATGCCTCAACGGTTTTACCCCATTCACGTTCCAGTACGACAGGGTCTTTCGTCATCGGGAAGATCAGACCCAGCATTTCCTTCTCTTCGGGATTCACGTACAACTCCACGATCTCATGGGCGTAGGATTTACCACCCTTGCGTTTCTTCGGATAAGCGACTACAGGGCATTCCCTGATCATACGGTATGCTTTGACGGTAATCAGCTCCGGGTCTCCTGGCCCAACACCCACGCCATATAGTGTGCCTACTGCTCCCATGCTCATGTTGTTATCCCCCTTGTTCTCTGTTTCACCGATCATTCTGCCGCTCCTGCTGTTGTTCCCGCTGCTGGTGCCTCTGTGTTCTCTGCAACAACATACTGTCCTGTAATCACATAAATCGGGTTCAGTCCGTCAAAACGAGTCATGTTCAAAATCGGCTTGCTACGCGCCGTCTGAAGCAACGTCACCGATGCGTCCATGCCTGCTTCGCGCATCGCCTTCATGCTGTCATGCAGCGTCTCAATTGTCGCTGCATTCACCACGATGCGTCCCTCTGGGCGCAGCCGGGACGCACATAGGGCGATCAGTTGCGCGAGTTCACCGCCGCTGCCACCGATGAACACCGCATCCGGATTCGGTAGTTCGTCCAGCCCTGCTGGTGCTTTGGCATGAAGGACGGTAAAGTCCGTTCGGAATTTCACTCGATTGGCCTCGATGTTGACGAGGTCACCTTCATTTTTTTCAATAGCGAAGACTTGTCCCTTCGGCGCGAGCCGTGTGCACTCCACAGCCACCGATCCTGAGCCTGCGCCGATATCCCAGACAACGCTATCCTCTGCGAGTTGCAGCTCCGATAAGCTGAACACACGCACTTCGCGCTTCGTGATTAGGCCTTTCTCCGGCTTGCGTTGGTGAAACTCTTCATCCGAGAAGCCAAATCCTTTGCGTGGTGCTGGTGCGTCCTTGCGGCGCAGCAATATAACTACATTTAGTGGGCTGCATTCGGCTGCCGCCAGCTCGTCCAATGTATAATGACGGGCACGTTCATCTGCCGCGCCCAGATTCTCAGCCACATAGGCGTCATATTCGGTCATGCCGAATTGTTGCAGATAGGCTGCAATGGCCGCCGGGCTGTTCTGCTCATCGGTGAGCAGCGCAACCTTGGCTTTGCCATCGATGCGCTGTGCGAGTCCCTTGAGCGGACGTCCGTGCACACTTTCGAGCACGGCGTCCTGCCAGCTCTCGCCGAGCTGGGCAAATGCGAGCTGCAGCGAGCTCAAATGAGGTCGGATCTGCAATTGATCCGAGCCAAGCTTACGCGCCAGATACCCGGCAATGCCGTAGAACAGCGGGTCTCCTGAAGCCAGCACAACAACATTTTGTGTGGCGTGAAGCGCTTTTATTTTCACAACAAGATCACTTAAACCACTCTTAATCGCAAGCTTCTCGCCTGCAAATGCAGGGAAGTGTTGCAGTAGACGTTCACCGCCAACAAGTACGTTAGCTGCTTGGATCATGTTCAAACATTCGGATGTCAGCCCCGCTGCACCGTCTTCGCCTATACCAATGATGTGGATTTTACGATCCTTTACTCCAGTTGTTGTCGTCAAGTTCACTGATTTCCGCCCTCCCAAGTTCCATTCCTTTCATCGTTACCAAGACCACTTCCACCGTCATGCCACCGCCTGCATGCTCCAGACAGTGCCGACAGGCATATGTACATAACCGCTCAAAATAGGGCAAATATCCTGCTTCGGTCATCATATCCGCTACCTGAGTCGCCGTGTTGGCTTCCTCGATCGCTTGCGCCAGCTCATCTCCGGCTCCCGTCTCCCGAGCGACGGACGCAAGAAATCCAAAATCCACCGGCGCACTCTTGGAATGTACCATCATGACACCTTGTGCCACCTTGGCAAACTTACCCGGCATGCCGACCAGACTGATGCGTTTCATCCCTAGCCGCTTGCCATGCTTGATCGCAAAGCCAACAAAATCGCCCATCTGAATAAAAGCTTCCTCCGGCAGTTCAGGCATCATCTTCATCGCATATTTCTCACTGCTTCCTCCAGTGGTCAGGACGATATGTTCACAACCGGAAGCCTGGGCTACCGAGATCGCCTGCACGACGCTGGCTTTGTACGCCGATGTGGAGAACGGTACAACTACGCCCCGTGTACCCAGAATCGAGATACCACCGAGAATGCCAAGTCGGGAATTCAGCGTTTTCTTCGCGATCTCTTCTCCGTCTGGCACGCTGATGACCACACGCACCCCTCGCGCTGTGCCATGTTCGGCGAGGACCTGCGTTACTGCTTCGGTGATCATGCGGCGCGGAACAGGATTAATCGCTGCTTCGCCAACTGGAACAGGCAATCCCGGCTTCGTCACACGCCCAACGCCGATTCCCCCATCCAGCTCCATCCCAGGTTCATCCCGCCAGGAGACGTGGGCAATAATCTTTGCGAGATGTGTTGCGTCCGGGTCATCGCCGGCATCCTTGATCGTGGCACAGGTTGCCACCCCATCCTTTAAGCTTTGCTCGATCAGTTCGAACGAGTGGTCAAAGCCTGCAGGGAGGGAGACGACAGCCTGTTCAGGCACGGTTCCGGTTAGCAGCAACTGCGTAGCCCCTTTCGCAACGGCTGTGGCACACGCCCCTGTGGTGAAGCCAGATCGCATCGGTTTGTCGGGATCGGGTGCTTCACCGCTTTTCATGCGTTTCTTCTCCATGGTCTCTGACCTCCCGTCCTTTCTTATCATTTCAATTGTCGGATGTACTTGAGGTAACTACGTTTGCCGCAGAGGGCGGAGACTCCGGGGTGGCCGCTCCGGGAACGGATCGTTCTTTCGATCGCCGTTGTCCCCAGATTTCTTGGATTCCCCTTATGCTAAGGGAGAAATCCGGGGACAAATGCGACCGCTCCGCTTCTACAGAATCGATTCCGTTCCCTGCGCTACCTCCTGCGTCTCTGGCACACTTCGTAAGTACAACAGTACATTCCTCCAGCCCTGATTTAAATGACTAAACCTGGGCTAGAGGGCATTTGGGGTAACTATTCATTCACCGCTACTAGTAGATCGCGGTGAATGGAGTTACTAATCCGTAGACCTTGCAGCTATTTTGACCATGGCACGTAGAGACATTACAGCCATGGATTAAATGGCTGACCTTGGCTGAAATGCATTTGGGTAACTATTCATTCACCGCTACTAGTAGATCGCGGTGAATGGAGTTACTAATTCACAGACCTCGCAGCCATTTTTACCTTGGCACGTAGAGACATTACAGCCACGGATTAAATGGCTGACCTTGGCTGAAATGCATTTGGGTAACTATTCAATCACCTCTACTAGTAGATCGCGGTGAATGGAGTTACTAGTCTACAGACCTCGCAGCCATTTTGACCATGGCACGTAGAGACATTACAGCCATGGATTAAATGGTTGACCTTGGCTGGAATGCATTGGGGTAACTATTCATTCACCTCTACTAGTAGATCGCGGTGAATGGAGTTACTAGTCCACAGACCTCGCAGCCATTTTGACCTTGATGATAGCTTGTTAGTTCAAACCTTGTAATTGATGAAACATGTGTCGAATGAGTAATCAAACAAGGAGCACTAGGATTTCATTGCCATGATTGAGATGGCGTTAAGGGCAGCGACGACGATGGTGCTGCCGCCTTTGCGGCCAATATTGGTGATGAATGGGATATCCAGTTTGCGCAGCTCATCCTTCGACTCAGCAGCGGATACGAATCCTACGGGCATACCAATGATCAAGCCGGGCTTCGCTTCGCCTTCTTTAACCAGACGGATTAGTTCCAGCAACGCAGTTGGTGCGTTACCAATCGCGTAGATCCCACCCTCGTATGCTTGGGTGGCTTTACGAGTGGAAATAATGGCACGCGTTGTGTTCAACCGTTTCGCTTCCTCCATCACATCTGGATCGGAGATATGTACATGCACGTCTCCGCCGAAGTTGCGAATGCGGTCTTTGCTCACGCCCGCTTGAATCATCTGCACATCGGCAATAACAGATTGTCCAGCACGCAGTGCTGCAATCCCGGCTTGGATCGCATCAGGGTGGAATACCATGCTCCGACCTAGTTCAAAATCAGCAGATGCGTGAATGACACGTTGCACGACTGGATACTGTTCATCCGTGAACGGATGCTCGCCCAGCTCCTCGGTAATCATCTCGAAGCTTTTGCCTTCAATCTCCTGTGGCTGTACTGTCAGAGGTTTGAATTCTGTTTTGAAATCCATCCTGCATTCACTCCTAAAAGGGATTATGAAAATCATTCATTTAAAATTAAATTTTGAAAATTTGGACTATATGTGCGTAATCAAAAGCGGACTTTTGGAACAACCTCTATATGTGCTGTTTATGGCACCAGTACACGGCTCAGCTCACTCAGTACACCATCAAATTCATCAAATACCGTTCCAAACTCCGCCTCAGGGCGTGAGATCAGCACCACATGAATGCCCAGCTCCAACGCAGATTGGATTTTCTCATCAACGGCTCCGGTTTTGCCGCTTTCCTTGGTGACCATAACGGTTGTGGCGTAATGCTTGTACAATGCTTCATTCATCTCACGTGAAAATGGCCCCTGCATCGCAATAATATTGCGTTGTTCCACACCTAGCTCATTGCATTTCTCCATATTATCGAGACGCGGAAGCATACGAGCAACGAGACGAATATCTGGGTCTCCGAGCAGGTGCTTCGTGAAAATTTGTAGTGTTTTGCTGCCTGTTGTTAGCATCACAGAACCCTTGAGCTCTTTCGCTTGCTGTGCCGCTTCATCATAGGAAGAAACCACATGTAACAACGGATGGTCGTCGTAGGCAAGTCCTGTACGCTCGTAACGAATGTAGGGAATGCCTGCTTGTTTGGCCGCTTCCATTGCATTGGCATGTGCTTCTTCAGCAAAGGGGTGGCTCGCATCTACGATGGCTTGACTTCCTTGTTTTTGTACCAGTTCTACCATGGCTTGAATCGTCAAACGACCTGTGCGTACCGGCAAACCTGCCTCAGACAGACTATTCGCTGCGCTCTCGGTCACTACAGATGTCAGCACCTCTGTACCTTGCTGCTGAATTTGTAATGCGAGCTCCCGCGCATCACTTGTTCCACATAACATGAAGATCATGAGCCCTTCACCTGCTCCTCCGCTACAGCAATCTGTGCGTTAGTTGTCTGCTCATCTGTCTCGGCATGTGAAGGCACATCATGTTGATGACCGGAAATGATTTCTTGATCATGATGAGTATGATGTAACTCGCCATCGTGATCGTGATGGAAATCAGGCGCCAGCCTCTGTTCGGCCTTCTCGTGTTCATGAGTGTGCTCGTGAGTATGCGTCTCTTCGTGGTGATGTGTATGCACATGATCGTGGTGATGATGGTCATGCCCGTGATCATGGTGATGGTCGTGATCATGATGGTGGTCATGATCATGATGATGATCGTGGTCATGATCGTGGTGGTGATGGTGATGTTTTGCCGCTTCCAGTCTGAACTGGCAATTATCACAGTTGGCAGCTACACGTCCATATAAGCCTTCGTTGGCTCTTTCTAGTACGACTTCCACCAGTTGTGGATGTAGACCGAAATATCCCCCGATCTCCACCTGAACATCTGGATGTGCTGCTGCAAATTCTGCCGTCATCTCATCAATACGTTTAATGAGCACACCTGTGAACAGGAAGTACGGCATCACGATAATTTTCTTCGCTCCGAGCAGAAGGCAACGTTGCAATCCATCTGGGAAGGAAGGCTGAGTTACACCGATAAAGCTACTTTCGGCCCACTTGTAGGGCAACTTCTCCCACAACATCCGCGTC
This sequence comes from Paenibacillus tundrae, assembly GCF_030812775.1. Lineage (GTDB taxonomy): Bacteria > Bacillota > Bacilli > Paenibacillales > Paenibacillaceae > Paenibacillus > Paenibacillus tundrae_A. The sequence goes on along the minus strand of NZ_JAUSTI010000012.1, from coordinate 36,984 downwards.
ATTTTGAAAAAGTCACTGTTCGCATCAGGGTCACTACTTCCTCTTCCAAGCACTAGGATCGCAGTTTCTTCATCCGTCGCCACCGGTGCAGTTGCTACAGCCGTTCCCCCGCCGGAACTTGCAGATACAGGCTGTGCTTCCTGCAAACGGGTCTGCATAATCTGAATGACCTTCTCGTGCACACCGATAGGACGTCCATAGATGAATTCCACTTGAGGATAACGCGCTTTGGCACGGTCAATGGCATTTGGAATATCGATTTTGGCATGACCTGCTGCGAACAAAATAATAGGTACGAGCACGACGCGAGTCGCTCCCTTTTCTACACATGCCGTTACGCCTTGGGCAATACCTGGTTTAGCTAACTCCAAAAAACAAGTTTCCACAATCGTATTCTTCGGTGCTTTCTCTGCCACTGAGTTTGCAAACTCCATTAACTCCCGGTTTCCCTCGGGATCACGGCTACCGTGTCCCACCAGCAATATCGCATTCATCTCCGGATAATTCCTCCCTAGCCTGATCTACGGATCTAGGCATCTCATCAAATAGTGTTTGTGTTCCATTCATTGCACATCAACAACAATTGCATGTTTCTACATTTTCATTTCATGGTGTAGTCCAGCTACTCTCTTCTATATAACAACGTGTTGGTATCACTCGATTCTGGGCTATCCAGCTCGAACTGAAAGGTGACTTAGATCGCATTCTCTGCAAAAAAAAGATCTTATTGAACACACATTTATCACCTTGTGAGTTCTTTTCTGCCTCGCAGAAGATTAGTCGCCACAGATCGGATTAACTTCCACCGTAACGGGTGCATCCACATGACGGAAGCCTTGAATCATGCCAACACGTTTGAAAAATTTATGAAAACGTTCATTCGGATGTCCTTTTTCTCGATACTCTGCAACAATCCGTTCCACAATGCCACCAATCTCATCTCCCGTAATGCCTTCAGCCACGGGTTGTGCAGGATGAGCATTACGTCCGAATTTCTTACCGCCAAGGAACAGGTCATACCCGCCTTTGCGATACACAATACCGATATCCTCAAGCACCGCACCATAACAAGCCATCCCACATCCATTGAGGGCAACGCTTGTTTCCTTCGGAGCATTCAATCCGCCAATAACGGCCTGCAAATGATTAGCCATCGGCACAGCATCATCCTTCTCCATGTCACAGAAGTCACATGCTTTCACTTTAATGACATCCCCGATCGGTACTACGATAAAGTTCGCTGCCCGCAGCTCATCTACGAGTTGATCCGGCTCAAAGGTTGGCACTCGCAAAATAATCTGGTGCTCTGGTGTATACTCCAGCTCCCCATCTTCACTCGCACACTGTGCGAGCAGTGCCATCTGCGCAGCAGTGAACTTCTTGTTGCCGACGCCAGGCGATACGCCAACTTCGAACAGCGGCGGCTTCTGCCCTGGTGCGGGCGTAGTGCGAACCGCCGTAGTGACCGCGGCCTGCAGTGCTTCGCCGCTCACGCCAGGCGCAGCAGGCGCTGCGTCCAGCCAGCGGCGAGGGGACTCGCCCGCCAGGGCACCGCCTGCCGCGAGCCGCGTTAGCGCTTCCGCCGCCAGCGCAGCTGCGCCCGCTTGCGGCGAAGCAACGGCTGCGCGCTGTGCGGCATCTGCCGGTGCTGACGCTGGCCGCTCGCCAGCGAGCACGGCGGTGCCGCCGCCAGCCGGGTGCGATGCCTGCGCAGCAAAGGCTCCTGCACCGGCAGGCGGCTGGCTCTGCGGAGCTGGGCCTGTTCCGGCGCTAACGCCGGGCATGGCTTGCTCCGCCTGGGGCTTCGCGGCTTGTGCTTCGCGAGCCGCGTCCGCGCCCGCTGCCTCACCGGAGGTGGTAGCGCGGGCTTCTCTTGCGCCGAGCGACCATGGCTCGGCTTCGGTGCGAAGTCGCTCATGAGGTCTGAGCGACTGTTCCGCGGTATTCAGCGTGTATTTGCGCTGATATCCACGCGGAGTGACCATGAGTCCTTCGTACATCATGGTCGAGGAGTTACCGATGATCACGGTGGTCAGCATACCGATCTCATGATTAAGCATGTCCTCCAGGGTAGTCATGACAATGTCCTGACGATCCCGGTAAGCGCTTTTGACTAATCCAACTGGAGTCTTGGGATCACGGTAACGAAGCAGCATTTCCTGTGTCTCAACAATTTGACGTGTTCTCCGCCCACTGCGCGGGTTATAGAGTGCAATGACAAAGTCTGCTGATGCCGCTGCTTCAACCCGGCGAATAATCGTATCCCATGGGGTAAGATGGTCACTTAAGCTGATCGTACACGCATCATGCATCACTGGTGCGCCAAGTAGCGATGCACAGGAATTGATAGCCGATACACCTGGGATGACTTCAACGGCAACGCCGCTCTCAGGCTTCCATCCCTGTTCCATCAACACCTCATAGACTAGACCTGCCATACCGTATACGCCGGCGTCACCACTGGAGATTACCGCAACAATTTTGCCCATTTCGGCCTGTCTAACCGCTTCTTGAGCCCGACTTACTTCCTCTGTCATCCCCGTCCGCACGATCGCTTGTCCGTTTAACAACGGCCGAATGAGATCGACATACGTGTTATAGCCGATGATAACCTCGCTCTCCTGAAGCGCCTCCAGTGCACGATTCGTAATATGTTCCATCGCGCCTGGGCCAAATCCGATGACCAACAACTTACCTTGACCTTGCATCGCTTCTCCTCCTCCATCTCCCTGAGTAAACCTAAACATTCCATAATTCCGTTCAGCAACTTCTATATAAATAGGCTTCATGAAACAGCTTTTTGTTCAAAAATGGACAAGTGCATTCGATCAACAACAAATCATATCTCATTCTCTTAAAATCAAAAAAATCCCATCCTACAATCGGATGGGATACGTATGTACGTACACTCAAGAAAACAACCACAAGACGTGAATACAGAGCATCGTCTAGTTGTTGATACGCCAAATAAAAGGCCTACCAGGCGAACCGTCTGTCCGCCTGTTTCCTGATTATTCGTACACCACTCCTTTCCGCGAAGGGTTTGGTGACACATGTAAGGTAGGTCTCCTGGCTCTGGATCATTAGCTTCTTCTTCTGCCTTCCCCGAATAACGAGTGACATCAACCAAAAAAGAGCTTCACCATTACAGTGGCGGGACCGCTCGGGATTTGCACCCGATTCCCTGTTATCTCTTGCCTGACGCAAGAGCACCTTACTTGTTTTCAGATATGAGCAAAATGCTGAATAATTTGTTTTATCATAACATCGCTGTGGAAAAAATGTCCACGTTTAAGATCAGGATGAACCGCTTACCTTTTCTCCGTTAATACAGAATCCATTGGTATACGACAACGGGTAAACAGCAAAAATCCTGACCCAAAAATGGATCAGGATGACCTATTCATACAATGAAGCACAGTATGATCTATGTTCAAACTCGTCTTAGCATGCTTATATTTGTTGATTGTCGCTTATGCTTTGTCCACGTGTGCAGCAGCATAATAACGTCCTAGCTCCACGATCAGGGCACCCATCTTCTCTTCTTCTGGCACAACAAGTGCCTCAATACCCTCTTCACGCATCGCATTCGCCGTAACTTTACCTACAGAAGCAGGAACGACCCCTTCACGAAAAGCTTGCAGCATCTGTTCTAGCTTCCCCTGGGATGTGGCATATGCCGTCAAAAAGCGAACCTGGGGTCCACTTGTAAAGGCTACCGCATCAACCTCACGATTCACAATCTCATTCAATAGCTGTTCCAACTCATGATCCTCTGGAGGGACGTGGCGGTAAGGCAACACTTGTCGAACCTCTGCACCTTGTTCTTGCAGCCAGTTTACCAGCTTCGGTGCTGTCTCACCATGTAGCTGTAGTATTACTTTTTTCCCTGCAAGATCATGTGATTCCAATTCCCGAATTAACCCATCTGTACTGCCATCATCATCCCGAACTAATGGACTCAGCTTCCGCTTGCGAAGTGCATTCACCGTCTTGTATCCACGCGCTGCAATGGATGATTCAGATAAAGCGTCCAATAATTGACCCGCAACTTCCATGTCCTCTGCCATATCAAATAGCGCATCCAAACCCATACCTGTTGTTAGTACAGCCCAATCCGGTGTATCAGAGATCCAAGATACGAGGCCATCGCGAATATTCCGATCATCCAAAAACACCGTTCCCTGCGCAGGTCGCACGAGTGGGATTCCACCCATTTTCTCGACGAGCAGGGACATTTCCTTCGATTTGCGTGGTCCTGTAAGTGCTACACGTATGCCTGCCAAATGTTGAGCCATTCAAGTTCCCCCCAGTTCGTTCAGCCGAACGTTCTTCAGTCTGACTACAGTATACAGGGTAGTCCTGTGGAGGGAAACCTTGTTCATGCCATTAGGTGCATGTTCAGCTATAACGTTTTTTTATGAAATGGATCAGGAAGGCTGAAGCTCTCCCGTTTGATGATCTGTATTCTCATCACTTTTCTTCTGATCTTGCGAAGTGGATTCTTTTGAATCCGGCGTATGCCTGTGTCCTCCACTATTGCCACTCTCCTTCGCCGCAGAGGGTTGTCGATCTTGTTTGCGAGGATGCAGAAACAGAAATATTAAGATCGGTAACAACACCTCAAACAAAATGGCGACCCACGTCCATTCTCTTGTAAATCGAAAGAGTTGGATTGCATTCCGGAAGAACCAGAACGCACAGACAAAACCAAGCAAGGCAATTGGCCCAGTTAACACCTTACCGGATACTTTCGGAATCATTCGTTTCATACCCCAGCAGACAAAGTAGAGATCAAACGCAATTTTCGTAATCATGGTCGGTAGCGTTGCTGCAGCTAGCGCTAGGTCGAACCGATCAAGAAAGTCACTCACTTGTAGCTGCCTTGCCAATTCATACGAAGGGTATACTAGCCTCGATGCAATAGGAACCCCGATCGATGTGATCGTTTCAACGACGATTAGCATCATTAACAGCGCAGCAATCGTTACTCCCCAGAACACGGATTTAAACCGAAAGTCACTGCCTTTCACCACAAACGGCAAGGCCACCATCTCTCCAAAAAAGGACATTAGGTACCAACTACCTTTGCCAACACCGCCCATATCAATATCAAAATACGGCATCAAATTATCCAAGTCGATCTGCTGGATGAGCATAAAGGGAACGATGATCGAGTTCAACAAAAATAACGTAATGTACAGCTCTGACATCCCAATTAACGAGCCCAGTCCACCCCTCACAATAAATACAGCCATGACCATCAGCGTTAGAATGATGATGGATATCGGAGTAGTCTCCAGCAAGGTGATGCTAACGTAGTCACCAATTAACCGAATATCGCGAGCAAATATAAAAAGGAAAAACATGATGTACAACAGAGCCGTCACCCGACCCATAAACGGATGTCGTACAACGAGTGATTCAAATAGATCTTGATTCGGAAACCGCCGCTGGACTCGACTCAACATCCAGAGAACCGAAATCATCACCAAAAACACGGGGATATAAGACAGATACGCATGCTGTTCAGCATAATATATCGCCTGTGCATGTGGCTGTATTAATGTGGTTGTGATGCTAAGCAGCATGACCAGCAGAATCAGTTGACGATGGGTGACTGCCTGATTCATAACATGTCTCCTTTCTTTCGGATATGATCATCCCGATTGGAATCGATTAGGGTAATGGCAACCAGTGTTGAATGAAGTGGGTTAGCCATACAGAAATGAAAAACGTTTTGCTTAAATTGGTGACGTAGAAAAAGATCCCCGTACTAAACCCAATGATGGTGTACGATATCCAGCGATTAATCGCCGCCGCCTGCTTCAGATGTTTGAAGTCCATCCAGAGCACGAGTACAACCATGAATAAATAGGTAAAGAGAAGTGGTTTAATCATGAACGATCTCCTCCTCACCAACACCAATCGGTTTATTCACAATGCCAACATTTTCAATGATGATATGTGGCTCAACGATCACTTTCACATCAGGGTACACATCGCTCCAGCGATCTTTCATCTTCTCCCACTCTTTGGGAAGTTGCTGATGAATAGACCGACCTAGACCGAGGATGTCCGCATTGTATTTGGTCTGTATTAGTCGTACACCCTCCTCAATGTCCTGTTTGATCTTCGTATGAACAGCTTCAGTCAATTTCGTAATCTCCCCCTCTCGGAGGTCGCCATAATTGGATTCGTTATCAACCAATACTCCCTTGGCATACATTTTGATGGTCACGGTGACTTTTCCATTTTTAATCTGAGGATCAAACGAAGAATTGTTCTCATTTAGCTTAACGAACAGGTTTCCTTCCCCGCGGGGAGCCTTGATCATAACTTCTGGGGCATTGGCTTCACCCATCGCCAGAATAAGTGCATCCGCAGCTTCCTTTTCAACCATCCCCACCAGCTTGTCTTTCTTGAAAACCGCTAGCCCATCCAGCTTAATATTGGTTTTGACGTTCTTCCAGTCTTTAGGGACATTCTCGACTACGGAAGCGATGGGGAGAAAGGGATCAATGCCTTCGCTAAGGATGGCATCGATAAAAATTTTGAGCGAACGAGGTGTACGCATGTTCAGGAAGCACAGCTCACGCACCATCTCTGAAGGGAACTTCTCAATTGGCGCATCTGTGTCCAAAACCTTATGGGCAGCCCCCCTCGTTACAATCGGCATGGCTGATAAACGATTGAGCGGATAACGTGTTAATAGATCCAGCATCGGGGCAACGCCCTCGCGAGCTAGGTCCTCGCCAATCATTAATGTTCGGCGGTGTGCATAGTAGAGCTGGCGCGATAGTGCCTTCTGTCCTTTATTTGAGGTTCCCCGTAACGTCTCGGAAGTATTGGACAACATAAACCATGGTTTATCACCACTTGTGCCTCCCCCGCCTCCTTCACTTCCCGAAGCCCCCGATTGTCCAGGTAAGGCAATCTGTAGGCTTGTTCGATATAGCTGTTCTTCCTTATCCACCGCAATTCCAATGACAAAGGCAACATCATTAATTTCTCTTCGATCCCAGCATCCCGTCAGCAGAGTGCTCAGCAACAATATTCCTACTAGAAGATATCTTCGTATGAATAACATGCACTCACCACCCCTCTTCGGATTCAGGCGTACCGTTGATATTCGTATTCATCCTCTTCTGATCACGGTGAACGGTAGAAGGACGATTAATCATCTTCCACCAAGGAGCACGCATGACAATATCCTTGGTATCTGTCTTGCTATACGGGCTAAGGCCCGATAAATATGGAACGCCAAAGGAGGTCATCTGTGTTAGATGTACCGAGATAAGTACCAACCCAATGACAATGCCGTACAATCCGAGTGCCCCAGCAAGCAACATGATCGGAAAGCGCAATAAACGAACCGTAATAGCAAAATTGAACCGAGGAATGGTAAACGATGCAATCCCTGTCATGGAAACGATAATAACCATCGGTGCAGATACAATTCCTGCCTGAACAGCTGCTTGCCCGATTACCAAAGCACCGAGGATACTGACGGCTTGGCCTACTGTTTTGGGTAACCTGACCCCGGCTTCCCGCAGAGCTTCGAAGGATAATTCCATAATGAGCGCTTCGACTAAGGCTGGAAAAGGAATGGCCTCCCTCGCCCCTGCAATACTGAGTATCAAAGTCGTTGGCAACATATCCTGATGGAAGGTCGTAATTGAGATATAAAGAGCGGGTAAAAACAAAGCAATCGCCACAAATAAAAACCGAATCCAGCGAATAAGGTTACTAATGAAGAACCGTTCATAATAATCCTCGCTCGCCTGAAGCATCTGCCACATCGTCACTGGCCCAATTAAGGCAAACGGACTTCCATCTACAAAAATGGCAAACCGACCTTCCAGCAAATTACCTGCAACCGTATCCGGTCGTTCGGTGTAATGCATCTGTGGAAATGGGGAATACGGATGGTCTTCGATCAGTTCCTCTATATATCCCGTCTCCAAAATCCCATCGATCTTAATCTTGTTGAGACGCTTCTTCACATCCTTGATCAGCTTCGGATCTGCAACATCATCTAGATAGGACAACACCACATTGGTTTTGGTGTCCGATCCGATGGTCATGCTCAGCATTTTAAGCGTAGGCGTCTTGAGCTTAAACCGCAGCAGCGCGGTATTTACACGTAGTGTCTCCGTGAATCCTTCCCGTGGACCGCGAATAACCGACTCCGTCTGTGGCTCCTCGACACCGCGCCGGACGCCGCCTTTGACATTGAACAGCCATGCCTCCTTACTACCATTCATCAACAGTAGTGCTGAGGATTCCAGTACACCGTCTGCCGCCTCTGCCCACGTCGCTACTTTCTTCACCTGAGACAGAGCAACACGGGTATCATCCAAGGGAGCTTCTGGTTCATTCGTGCGCTGCTCCACCAGACCACGAATGAGAGGACGTAACATATGCTCCTGAATATCTGTGGAGTTAACGATACCTTCAATATATACAATGACGCCCTGAACCTCGGGTGAGATCATGACATTGCGAAAGACCACATCTGAGCAATCCGAGAAAATGTCCTTAACCGCCAGCATATGGCTTTCATGTGTCAGACCAATCGGCTGTCGTAAAATGGGCGGGGACGGTAATCCCAATGGGATATGAGTCTTCTCTTCTTCGTGCCGGGAACCGCTTTTCCCCGATGTATGATCCGCCATATACCGTCCCTCCTCTCTTGTTTTTATACAAGGTAGCTTGTGCCAGAAAGAACAGAATTATGTGGACTGATCTAAAACTTTGGTAGATATCTATGTCGAAGCCTGTGAACGTATAGGATACTCACCTGAGAATTCAGCTCCTAACATTTCGGAACAACAAAAAAAGGAACCCTGAACATACAGGATTCCTCACGTTGTTGAAAGCTCGGCAACTCACTTTTGATTTATTCGTTCGATCATACTGGTCTAGTCTGCAAAATAGTCTTCAGGCACATAACGAATCTCTGAACCTGCAAATATAGTAAGTGCTTGACTTTCCTTGTTATACTCCACCTTGTCCCCTTGTACATAATACCAATGCTTCACCAGGGGCTGATCTTTACGTTGTACAAATCGAAACACATTCAGCTCCTGTCTGAGCTCCAGAATCTGCTCGATTGTCTGCTGGTCTAGCCCTGTGACAGTAAATATAAAGTGGGTTCCATCATGCTGATAGCGATAGGACGACGTATCTGTTTTGCTATTCACCAGTCCTCGTCCTGTCACTGCATGTTTAACCATAAACCACTCTTGCTGTGTCATATACGCATCCCCTATTCTTCGAATTTATCCAAGCCGGTTCGATTCATTAAGGTAGATCAATCAACATGAAAAATACATCATCGCTCGCTTGAAGCTCCAACGATGGCGTCTCTTCTACACGAGCGGTATCACCGGTAGACAGTTGGAATTCTCCGTTCAACTCAAGCTTGCCTTCAATGGAAAAAATGTAGCTGCGCCGACCAGCTGCCTGCTGAAATGACAGCGTATCCCCTTTACTCAAACGACTGAGGTAAATGGTCATGTCCTGCTGGATGGATGCAATTCGAGGCCCGCCCTCTGCAGATACGATTGGAACAAGCTGACCCGTAAGCGCATCTGGATCAAACGAAGTCGTCTCATAGGATGGTTTCAGCCCTCTAGTGTGCGGCATAAACCAGAGCTGGAGTAAGCGTACCTCCTCCTGATCTGAAGCATTATGCTCGGTATGAATGACTCCACTGCCCGCAGACATCCGTTGAATGCCACCAAATGATGTGACCGCCACATTACCCAAATTATCCTCATGGCGTAGTTTACCGTTTAATACAATTTTCACGATCTCCATATCACTATGCGGATGTGCGCCGAAACCACGACCTGGAGCAATGACATCATCGTTAGCTACGCGCATTGGACCAAAAGCAGTGTTCTTAGGATCTTGATATTCTCCAAAAGAAAAGCTGTGACTACCACGTAACCAGCCCCGATCAAAGCTTGAACGGGCATCAGATGGAATAAGGTTAATCATGGAGCGCATCCTCCTCAACATTCTTATTTTTTCTTAGTAGCATACTTATTCTCATTGTACCAAAAACGTAGTCCCATCGTCCAAAACAAAAAAGCCTTGTCCACTTATCTTCATTCCCGTAATATTACCCGGAATTCCGACAAGCGAGGCAAGGCTGACTTTGACGATATATCATGACATGATTTATTATTGCTAACCCTATCTAATAGGTGTCATAACAGTCTACTTTTACTTTAGACTTAGATTCACTGTAGACTCATTATCCCAAGTTAAGCACTCACGTTCTGTCGTACATTCCCCTGTCTAGATAAGAGCTGATCCAACGCCAAGAAACGGCTACCCGCAAACAGCAAAGTTAGGGAACCTGCCAGAAGCATATAATCTAGTTCGGTTCCGTTCAAGAATGGTGCACCCACTTTGGCTGTGAACAGTGCACCTACCATAATAGCAACAAATGCTGCGGCAAATACACGTGTGCCTAAACCAAGGATCATTGCTACACCTCCAGCCAGCTCAATAACCGCCACAACCGAGGCGAGGAATCCAGGGACACCAATGCTCTCAAAGAAACCAACCGTACCGCTAATCCCACCTTCGAATTTGCTCCAGCCGTGCAATACAAAGATCAATCCAATCATAATTCTAGAAAAGAACAATCCAATCTCTACAGTTCTCGCATTCATATCCATCATCCTCCTACATATTCATATCGTTTCAAGTGACATCTTCTCCATGTATCTCACCCAATAGACCAAACAAACAGGGCAGAAAGTAACAAGATTACGGTAGCCGATGTCAGAACTGCATAACGTGGCAGAATCAATCTGACATCTTGTTCGGGATCCAGCAGTCTAGATATACGGACATTGACCGACGTATCAGCAAACGATGATTGAGCCGCCATTCCTTTGGCGTGCCATTGTTCTGGATAGGCACGGATAAGCTTGAGCAAGGCACTGCCAATCCCCACTGCATTACCCGTACGTTCGATAGCTTCATTATCTGCCAAAATCTCTCTAACCACATGGTAGTGCTTGGACGTATGCTTCAATACAGGCAGGTAAGGCATCATGATGGCAAACACCGACAACAACGTTGTCTTTAGTGGGTCACGGTGCCATAGATGGTGAACCTCATGATATACCACTGCAGTTTCTTCCTCTGCATCAAGCATACTTAGCAGTCCAGTGGATAACACAATATAAGGTTTCCAGAGGCCGATCGTAAATGCAACTGGTGACCGCTTGTCCACGATAATAAAGCCTGGGTGTTTCAGATGCTGATACGTTGCTTCGAATTCCCTCGACAGTGCCACATTCTCCAGCGTACGAAGCTTCTGAATTGCTGCTCTTGTCTGCATCATCCGATCCAATAACAACCCACCTGTTCCAGCAAATGTGAGACACACCAACACGAGCAGAACATGTCCTACGGATACCCAGCCTAACCGGCTCATCCAGTGATTGCATAGCCAGAGTAGATTAAACGGGATATCCCACCCGAAAATTTTGTACATCGCGTACATAAACATCTGCATGAACACAAACAACGGAATGCCAATGCCGACGGTAAACAGTAGCTTCGAGCGAGCTCTCCACATGTCAGTTGCTATCCTTTTTCCATTGTTTAATCTTCTGCTCCAGTCGTTCAATCAAACTTGAATCTGCTTCCTCCAATGCATCCAGCATATGATTCAACGCCAGAGCACCAAATTCATCCACCAGTTCATGGGACAGCTCTTTGGACTGGTTGTTCATGAACTCCTCCTTGCTCTGTACTGGCTGGTACAATGACGTTCTACCCTTCTGCGTCTTGCCGAGCAGCCCCTTGTCCACGAGGCGATTCATCACCGTCATCACCGTATTAAAATTAACATCCTTGTCCTTCTCCAGTGCGGCTTGAACCTCGCGAATACTGCTTCCCGGACGAGCCCACAAAATATCCATAATCTTCGCTTCCAGCGGGCCAAAAAAACGATTCAGCCCACGTTCACCTACTTTGAAATTATTTATTCTCATTTCCGACACCCCTCACACTACCCATTGTAGTGCCATCAAGTAAGAAGTCAACCTTTATGTCAGCTATTTATTGTAAATGATTTGTAAATATGTTTTCCATTTCAGCGCAATGGCTGGAGTTTATAGGGTGACTCTTGATTCCCAAAAAAGCACGAAGACCAGGCAGTCCGCAAGCGATGCGGTTCTCCCTGGTCTATATATATATCCATATCATATCTTATGACTATAATGAGAAAATTAGTGCTTATTACCGATTTTGTGGCGGCATATGAGCCGAAATATCTACGCCAAGCCCTTGAGCTAACCGAGCACCGAATTGTCCATCTGCTCGGAAGAAGTGACATAGTGCACGCATTTGAGTATCTACAGGCACGCCTTTCAGGTCATTGACCAAATTATCTAATAAATGTTGCTGCTCTACCGTGGTAAATGAGCGGTATAGCTCACCTGCCTGCGTGTAATCATCCGTCTTCTCCAGCTTCTCCCGTGTAACCTCACCATGCAGAGGAACCCGGCTATCTCTATAGGTCGCATCCTCCTGTGGGCTGTTGCCAGAACTGTTCGGTTCATAGTTTACCGGAGAGGGATCCTGGTTCACATTCATAAGTCCATCCCGTTGGTGATTGCGCACAGGTGCGTACGGGCAATTTACTGGAATTTGCAAATAATTCGGGCCAAGACGATGGCGCTGCGTATCTGGGTAAGAAAACAAACGCCCTTGTAACAATTTATCCTCCGACGGCTCAATGCCTGGTACTAATGCACTTGGTGAAAATGCTGCTTGCTCCACTTCGGCAAAGAAGTTCTGTGGATTACGATTCAATGTCATCGTACCCACCGTTTGGAACGGGATGACATCTTCAGGCCATGTTTTGGTTGGATCGAGCGGGTCAAAAGCAAAGTCGTCCATGTGCTCCGGTTTTAACAACTGAACCTGTAGCTTCCACTGTGGGTATTGTCCGTTCTTGATATGATCGTATAAATCCCGGGTGGCATGATTAAAGTCCTGCCCTTGAACCTCGGCAACTTCCTGACGGGAGAAGCCGCGCACACCTTGGGCAGACTCCCATTTGTATTTCACGTAATGGACCTCGCCTTGGGCATTGATCCATTTGAAAGCATGCACACCGAACCCATCCATCTCACGATAATTAGCGGGTGTACCTAGATCAGAGAATAACCAAGTCATCATATGCGTCGACTCTGGGGTAAGGGTCATAAAATCCCAGTATCTTGCCGGGTCTTGAATGTTCGTATCTGGTGCAGGCTTCAATGAATGAACCATATCAGGAAATTTCATGGCATCCCGAATAAAGAATACAGGTAAATGGTTGCCTACAAGATCGTAATTCCCTTCTTGGGTATAGAACTTAACGGCAAACCCACGAGGATCACGAGCCGTCTCTGGTGACCCTGTTCCATGAATAACAGTGGAGAAGCGAACGAGTACATCCGTCTCTGTTCCCGGCTCTTGAAGGAAATCAGCACTCGTATATGCCTTCATGCTCTGCTCCAGTGTAAATACACCATGCGCACCAGCACCTCTAGCATGCACTACACGTTCTGGAATACGCTCACGGTCAAAATGCGCGATCTTCTCCAGCAGGTGATAGTCCTCCAGTAATGTTGGCCCTCTCCTGCCTGCTGTACGGGAATTCTGATTGTCACCTACAGGTGCACCTTGATTGGTTGTCATACGTTCTGTCATCTTGTTTTCCTCCTCATGTTGGTCTCACGCTTGCTTTATGTGCTCTATGATTAAGATCATATTCAACATTTGATCGAATATACATTTAGACTTGATCTAACTGTTAAAATGATTCTAACATGTCTCCTTTGCCGCTTGCATGAGGTTTACATGAGCATAAGATGAGGGTCACATGGCTTTCGCATGAACGAACTTCATGTTTATGGAGGTTGTTCAAATAGTCTTTTTTGAACACGCACATATAGGCACAAAAAAAAGCGGACTAATCCGCTAGGCGGTAGCCCACTCCTCTTACCGTTACAATATATTTGGGGGAAGCCGCGTTATCGCCCAATTTTTTTCGCAAGCTTTTGATATGCACATCGACGACATTGCTTCCTCCTGTGAAATCCGTCTCCCAAATATCGCTAAGCATCTCCTCACGGGAAATGACTGCGCCCTTGGCATCGATCAGCTTAAGCAATAGATCATATTCCGTCTTGGTGAGATGAATTCGATCCTCATCCCGCTGCACGCTCATCCGCTCCCGATCCAGCCATAGATCTTTGAACCCGATCCGTTGCCCTTCCTTAGGCAAAAACCCACGCTTCGGCACAGTCGGGCTATTGCCGATCATCCGCTGCACGCGGTATAGAGCTTCCTGCGGTCGCGCTGGCCAGACCAACAATTCTTCCTGAAGCATCGGGCCGCTAGCATTGCCAATCATTTTCTCCCCTACAAGGTACAAACATGGCGTTGTATACTCTGCTTCTCGATTCAGACGACTGCTGATTCCAGCGAAGGCATCAATTGTTCCTGCAACAGATAGGTCATAGACGAGAAGATCAAAATCAAGACGTTCATGCAAATCTGGTTCCCAGCGATGAAATACCAGCACATCGAAGCAACTATCCGTCAATGCTTTGACCAGTTCGTGAACCTGACCTGGCATAGGGCTAATGAGAATAACACGCCTTGTGATCGGACAAGCTTCTGCCACTGGAGCTGGATCCGTCAGAGCCGGCTTGACCCGAAGTGGTAAACGCCGACCAGACAGGTTGATTTTTATTTGATCCGTTTGTTTTTGCATTCCCCGCAGACACCTCCAAAGACCACATGAGCGTGGTCAATTGCATATCCGGTTTCTTCAGCCACCTGCTTCATCCATTGTGCGGGGACCTCCGTCATAACCTCGTCCACTTTACCACAAACTTCACACATAATATGTTGATGGTCGTCCATTCGGGCATCGTAACGACTTGCCGTCTCACCGAGTTTAAGCTCCCGAATCAATTCTTTATCCGTTAAATAGCGAAGTGAATTATATACCGTACCATAGGCAAGGTTATAACCTTGCTCTACAAGACGGTTCATTACGTCTGCCGCTGTAGGATGATCCTCTGAATGACGGACTACATCATACACGGCCTGTCGTTGTATAGTCAGATTTAGCGTTCTCACAAGCCATTCTCCTTTATTCTCATTCTATAGAAGGACACAGTCTATAAATACTGTGACACACAGAAACATTTTGATTTAGATTAAGTATAAATCTTAATGTATAATGAAGTCAACATCAGTGGCTACTCTAGAATTCAGCGAATTTTCTATAATTCCCAGTACTCACATCCACTATTTGGGATAAATTGGTTCGCTACTAGCCTCATTTTCAGATAAAATATAACAATGTGTGTAAAGGGGGGATGCTCATTGTTCAGCACGTTCTTTGTTAATCTTTGTATCATGATCACATTTATGTACGTGTCCGGAATTATCGCTAAATTCTATAGCATCCGTGTTCCCTTTCCATCCATACGTGTGCAACTGATCGGGGGTATCCTGTTCGGTATATATGGTACAGTACTCATGAATTATTCCTTCAGCATTAATGAAAGTACGATTGTAGATCTAAGACATCTTGCGATCATAACAGCCGCCGTATATTTAGGTGGAATGGCCTCCTTCATCTCAGGACTCGTAATCTCCATCCTGCGTGTGGTGATTTTTGGTCTATCCTCCTCTGCTATAGATGCAGCATTTGTCATGGTCCTCATCGGTCTAGCTGGGGTATATTTCTCTTATGCTTCTTGGTCTAGATTAACTAAAATCTTGACGATGAACTTATTTTCTATGGCATTAATTTTTATTATTCTACTGATGAATACAACAAGCATTAATGAATTTATGAAAATATATCCCGTGCAGTTAACCATCTCATTCATCGGCGGAATCTTTATTTACTTTATCGCCGAATTTATTAACAAATCGAATGAATTGTTATTTACGCTGGAACGAAGGGCTTCAACCGATCATCTGACGAGCTTGAATAACCGGCTTCAATTTGAGAAGTCACTCAAATTCCAACTGGAATATGCTAGAGAACATCAGAAGAGATTGTCCCTACTGGTGATTGACATCGATCGCTTCAAAAGAGTAAATGACACCTTCGGCCATACCTCGGGTGATGCCGTTCTGAAGCAACTGGGGCAGCTTCTCATTGAACATGCACGCCCTGTGGACATTGTCTCCCGTAACGGGGGCGAGGAATTTGCCATTTTGCTGGTCGATTGCGATCAGCAGCAAGCTCTTGCCGTTGCGGAACGGATACGGAAGGCTGTAGAGAAGTATCTCTTTTCTCTTCCCGACGGAAATACAACACGTCTAACCGTTTCGATCGGCGTAGCCGTGTTTCCAGATAACTGCGATGACAAGGATGACGATGACTTCTTCGAACAGGCGGATCGTGGCTTGTATGAAGCCAAAAATACAGGACGGAATCGGGTATGTGTTATGAAGAAGCGCTCACTGCCACTTTCTGTGCAACATAGGTTATAGGGTCTCGTTATATAAAATGAACTAAAGAATCTTACATTTACCACTTCGATGACAGAGTAACCTTCCGATCACGTATAAGATCAAAAGGGATGCCCTCTCATCCGTCCATCTAGACGGCTTGAGAGTGCATCCCTTTCTTCATTTCATATCGCTTCAGAAGCCGATAGACCACTTCATATTAAGCCAATATTTGCTCAATCTCTTCAATAATGGATGCATCCAGCTTCACACCCGAAGCTACAACGTTCTCCTTCACTTGTTCTGGACGACTTGCGCCTACAAGTGCACTAGATACATTTTGTTGACGCAGAATCCAAGCAAGTGCCAGTTGACCCACCTTCAAATCTAGCTTGTCTGCCACCTCGATCAGTTGGCGAACTTTACCGATTCGATCTGCATTAATCTTGCCTTCGTCCCAGCCGAGCTTGGCTGCACGGCTATTCTCAGGAATATCCGATATCGACGTGTATTTCCCGGTCAATAAGCCTTGAGCAAGCGGGGAGTAAACAACTTGTCCAATGCCTTTTTGTTCACCTAGTGGAATGATCTCCTTCTCGATGTATCGATCAAACATATTATATACCGGTTGGTTCACCACGATGTGATCCAATAACAGACGATCTGCTGTACCTAGCGCTGCCTCCATCTGAGCTGCTGTCCACTGGCTGACACCTACATACAGCACCTTACCTTGACGTACCAGATCATCTAACGCACGTAGTGTCTCATCAATCGGTGTTTCCGTATGGTAGCGATGGCAATAGTAAATGTCCACATAATCGGCTCCAAGACGCTTCAAGCTCGCGTCACATTGCTCCATAATATGTTTACGGGATAATCCCTGGTCATTAGGACCGTCGCCCATTTTGCCAAATACTTTTGTTGCCAGAACATAAGAATCACGAGAGTACGCTTTCAATGTCTGACCCAGTAGCTCCTCTGCTGCGCCACGCTCATACACGTTAGCTGTATCAAAAAAGTTAATACCTTCATCGAATGCGGTTTCAATTGATTTCACCGCATTTTCACGTTCCACATATCCTCCGTATGTCAGCCAGCTACCCAAGCTGATTTCGCTTACTTTCAGTCCGCTTCCACCTAATCTGCGATACTCCATTGATTGCACATCCTCCTTGTATAAATCTTTATGATGACGTTCCCTTTCTATTGTAACGCAACTATACACGTTAAACGAATCATTTTGACCAGACTTCCAAAAGAAATAAGCGCACCTTATGAACAGATGCGCTGTATATCTTATATATCGATCTCTAGTGCAAGATGACGCTTAATGCGTTCAATAGATCAGCCTGTCTCACGGGTTTCGTTAGAACGGCGTCAAATACTTCTGCCTCCCGGGGGTTAATATGCATACCATAGGGCACAAGTACGATAATCGGCAGTGCGTGAGCACGAGATTTCAGGTTATGCACAAAATCGACCGCACCACCTTCGACCAATCCCATATCAATTACCGCTACATCCGGGCTGAAGCCTTCTTCCATCCAGCTATATGCCTCTGCTGAGCCTGAGGTCATATGCACATCCATCTTCCATCTTCGCATCAAGGAAGATACACCCTGCAAAATGTCCGGGTCTTTGGCAAGTAATACCTTCATTCCCTTCAATCGCTGCTGGATGCTGTTAAGCTGAGGTAACTCCCAGTGTCTAAGCAGTGGCAGCCTAATCTGGAATTCCGTCTCGTCTTCCCCCAAGCTGTTGATCTGAATGCTTCCATTCATCAGAATCGCTAGATTCTGACTCACGGCTAACCCCAGATTCGTACCAACGATCCGCTGTGTGCTGATATTCCCGTCTGAAGTATGAAGCACCTGTCGCATCTTGTCCGCAGGCAGCATCTTGCCGCTATACTTTACATTCAACAGGAGCACAGCTTGGTTGTCTGTACTCTCTTCATCCACAACGGCCGTGATCAGCACCGAACCAGTCCGTGTATAATCAATAGCGTATTGCAGCACATGTGCCAGCAATTGCCCAATCTTGATCTCATCCCCTACAAATACTTGGGATACATTCATCTCCAGGTTCAAACCAACCTCAATGCCCTTGCTGATCGCCTGTCCAACATGAAGATACACTGTATTCTCAATTGTAGACACCAGATCAAATGGATCATCGTGTACAACCGTTTTGCCAGTATCATTGATGTTGAAGTTCATCATATTGTTCAGTAGGGATAATAATATATTGCCACTTGTCTCAATCATGTTCACATATTCCAGATGCTCTTCGGGCATATCTGGCGTCCGCATGAGATCCGTCAACCCCAGAATCCCGTTCAATGGATTGCGAATTTCGTGGCTCATTAACGCAAGCATCTGCGTTTTGGTCATGGCCTCGGACTCGGCTCGTTCCTTCTCTGCTTGCAACTGCGCCTTCAGTTGTTCCGTATCACTCAACTTCTGCTCCTGCATCAACAAGCTATCTTCGAGATCAATGACGTATCCGAGAAACACAGCCATTGCTTTTAGTGTTTTCATATCCGTTTCATTTAGTTGGTAATCCGGGTTGTCCATTAAGCATATGGTGCCAAACGCATCACCCGATCGCCGCAAGATAGGGACTCCGATGAAGAATCGACTCCCCAAACCATCCGTCACATTCATAGAACGTGTTAATGGATGCTGCGCCGTATCTTTAATGGTTAGCTCACTGCTTTTATCTTGTAAAACCAAACTACAGTAGGATGTCTCAAATGGAAGCTTGCTACCTTTAGTGACCAACTGCTCATGACGGTTAAATGCCTCAAGAATCACATTCGTCATGCCATCATTGCTGGCAACAAAGATGGTATTCACCTGCAGAATCCCACTTAATACGTCCACGATGTGGGTCGCAGCTTCCTGTATATCTTCATAAAATCCTCTTGCAACACCTGTGGTTCCCATGACTCACCCCTCTTGTCTTAGCTGCGCTTCAAATTAGAATCAATCCATAAAGATATATGAGGGTGAAAAAAAACTCCTGAACCAGTTGTCACAACCTGTACATATATGTTTTAACACCACGGACATTCAGAAGAATCACACAGGCGATTTCAGGATCGCTGCTCTTTCTGAGAAGTTCCTGTTTCGCTGGATCTCCACGCTAGGAATGGCCGATGATTATCTACCATTGCTGCTAGATTTTGTGTCCGTGAGCGAGATGTTTTGATGCGGTGTAGCATAAAAAGAAATTATACTCTTCGAATCCAACTTTGGAAACCTTTATCCACATTCTACAAACAAATCTGCTGTTCTGTCACGATTACGATGTGATCATTATCACACCCAAAAATCCATATATAGTTTATAACTGGATAATGAAAAACTACATGTAGTATTTAATCAGGCTTAGCCAATATATACTCTCATTATAGGAGGAACCTTAAATGAATATGCTTGAATGTGCCTCTCCACCAGCAAATGACCTACTATCTGACCTTGGCAGACGAATTATTGGGGCTGAGGATGCGGATACGTTAAGGGAGAATGCCAACCTGAATGGAGATTCATTTAGTGGAAAAATGAGCCGGCTCGGTTCAGAGACAGCTAAGTGGCATGCGGTTCGCCATGTCCTGCCCGAAGGGCTCGCGCAAGCTGTGGAGCATGGAGACCTCTATGTTCATGACCTTGATCAGTATGGACTTGGCACAACCAACTGTATCTTCATTCCATTTGACCGATTACTCGCCTCCGGCTTCAATACGGGTAACGGCTCAGTCCGTACTCCCCAGACGATCATGTCAGCGATGGCACTGGTAGCAATCATTTTCCAGTCTCAACAGAATAGTCAATATGGCGGTGTATCTGCCAACAAAATAGATTGGGATCTTGCACCTTATGTGCGACGCTCCTTCCAGAAGCATTATCGTAAAGGGCAACGGCTCTTTGGAGAGCATGCATACATTCCGGATGAACAACTCTATCTGGATAGTGCTGAAGCACAGGAGCAATGCCCACGTGCCTATGATTTTGCTATGGATGAGACGATCCTAGAGACCGAACAAGCTGCTGAATCATTGATCCATAATCTCAATACCATGAGCAGCCGTGCTGGAGGACAAATTCCATTCACATCACTTAATTACGGACTCTGCACATCGGCCGAAGGACGACTCGTATCTCGCTCGTTGTTAGAAGCTACCATCCGTGGTCTAGGGAACGGGGAGACACCTGTATTCCCACAGCATATTTTCCAGTGTAAACAAGGGGTTAATCAGGCTTCTGGAGAGCCCAACTATGATCTATTCCAGCTTGCCGTCACCTGTTCTTCGCGCCGCATGTACCCTAACTTTGTTAATGTGGATGCTTCGTTCAATCTGCCGTTCTATCAGCCAGATGATCCGGACACCATTATTGCTACGATGGGATGCCGTACACGTACACTGGCAGATCGATTCGGACGTAACCGTCAGAGCGGAAAAGGTAATCTGTCCTTCAATACAATCAACTTGGTTAAACTAGGTATTCGGTTCGGCATCTGTCAGGGAACACGCGCTGTAGCCGATCGGACAGGATTTTATGCTGCACTTCAATCGGTTATGGAGCAAGCAGCTTCAGGTCTGCTTCATCGATATCAGATTCAGAAGGCGCAACCAGCTAAAGCCTCTGACTTTATGATGCGTGAGGGTGTATGGGAAGGTGGTAAACAATTAGATCCCGATGAACCGGTGGCTGATCTCTTGAAACATGGTACGTTGTCCATTGGCTTCATCGGTCTTGCGGAATGTATGACTGCTCTATATGGACGACACCATGGTCAAGATCCGCATATTCACCAAGAAGCATTGAATGTCATCCGTACGATGCGTGAATTCTGCGACCGAATGAGTGAATTACATAACTTGAACATTACGCTATTCGCAACACCTGCCGAGGGGTTATCTGGTAAATTCACAACGATTGACCGGAAGCGGTTCGGTTCAATTTCAGGTGTTAATGACCGTGAGTATTACACGAATTCGTTCCATGTGCCTGTATATTACAACCTACCTGCCTACCGCAAGATTGAACTTGAGGCACCTTTCCATACGCTATGTAACGCCGGAGCAATCTCCTATGTTGAGCTTGATGGGAATGTGCGGGCCAACACGAAGGCTTTCCAGCGAATTGTGCAATATGCATTGGCACAAGATATTGGCTACTTCTCCATCAATCACCCCATTGATCGCTGCCCATCTTGCGGCTATGAAGGTGTCATTGGGGAGAGCTGCCCGAACTGTGGCATTCACGAGAACAATGTGCATTTCCAACGTCTACGCCGGGTTACCGGTTATCTCACCGGGGATTACAAGGTGCGATTCAACGGTGCCAAACAAGCTGAAGTTCGAGATCGGGTGAAGCATAAGTGAACCTGCACGGTTACATCCCTGAATCTGTCAATGAAGGCCCCGGCTTACGTGCAGTGTTGTTCATCAGTGGTTGTCTCCATGCTTGTCCAGGCTGTTTCAGCCCAGACTCATGGAGCTTTCGCTCAGGTGAGCCGTTTACAGAGGAGAAGCAGCAGGAAATCATGCATGAAGTTACAACCCACCCTCTGCTGGATGGCGTAACCTTATGTGGTGGCGACCCTTTTTTCTCGGCAGCCGATCTGATCCCTTGGGTTCAACAATTTCGAGTACTACGCCCTGATCTGTCTGTCTGGGCATACACCGGATTTATGTATGAAGAACTCGTGCTGGAGCCGTCTCGGGCAGCACTAGCCGAATTATGTGACGTCATTATTGATGGGCGTTATGTCGCCGCCGAACGAGATGTTTCTTTAGTTTATCGCGGTAGCCGTAACCAACGAATTATTGATGTGAGAGCAACACAAATGAACGAGAAGATCGTTACCTTGCAGATGGATGCATCGTAACGGTCTTTTTCTTTTTCATACGTAGACTTCAGAAGTTTTAACGCAAGTTCTATGCTTGATTTATTTTGAGCCGACAACCTTACCAATCAACTCATGGACAGCGTACAGCATGTCGCTGCACACTCGGAAGAACTCAGTGCCACGACATAAGAGATTTTGAACAATTCCAAAGAAGCGGTGCAGAAATCGAGTAACGTCAATCAGGTTGCCAGCTTTATTCGCGAAATATCCGAGCAGACGAATCTGCTTGGCTTAAATGCAGCCATTGAAGCTGCTCGTGTAGGTGAAGCAGGTGCAGGATTTGGAGTCGTTGCTAAGGAAATTCGCAAGCTGTCTGTAGATACCAAGGATGCAACTACTCGCATTGAAGAATCTCTTCTAGCTGTTCGGCAATCGATACAGGGAATGGAAAATGAGATTGGTGAGATTAGTGCGAGTTCGCAAGAACAGGCAGAACTCGTTAACAATTTTATGACAACGATCGATGAATTAAATGCAACCAATCAACAGCTCAAACAATTTATTGATAAAATTATTAAAACAGAAGCACAATAGCAAATTCATTTGATAATTAAAGCAGCCTTGCCTATAAGACACATTTCAGATTGATCCAACAATGATTCGTCTGTGAAATATAAGTTGCACAAAAAAGAACCTTCGAGCCCACCATACACGTGGTTTCGAAGGTTCTTTGCATTAGATTAATAGAATTCAGCGCAATTATCGAATCTGAAAATGACTGAGACGTACCCCTGCTGATAACAGGATATATACATCCTGTACGCCTGTTGCACCCGTAAGCTCTGCTTTCACCGAAGACCATTGTTGGGCTCCACCTTGTGCCAGCTCAGTACGTCCTGCCAATGTACCATCAGGGGAACCCAATCGAACTTCCACGACAGCACCCTCCTGTTCGGAGGATACACGTGCTTCCAGCTCAGTCGTTTCACTGCCGAGATCTGCATCCTTATACAGAACCCATCCCTGTTCTCCAAGAGCACGGATAGCTGTTCCGCCTTCTTTGCTCTCATCCAGATCAACACTGAGGTACGCATCATAGTTCTCAGCTCGTGTGGAGACACTCAAGTTTCGGGCTGGAATTGTTTCTCCCTCAACCGTCAGATCGGCAACAAGTTGAATATCCGAAGAAGATTTCCCCACCATAATCGAATAGGTTCCAGACTCTACCACATAGCGATCCTGAGTCACGTCCCAGAAGGCCAACTCTTGTACCGGGAGCTTGAAGCTCACGTTAACGGTTGCCCCGGCTTCAATATGAAGGCGACGGAATCCTTTTAACGTTTTGAGCGGACGTTTCACACGAGATTTGCCTGCACGTACATACAATTGTACAACCTCATCGCTCGCGATTGTGCCTGTATTCGTGACATCCACTGTTACCGTAATATCATCTTCTGTCCCCGCCTGTGCAGGTGTCAGTTCTAGATTACTGTATTTGAATGCTGCATATGTCAATCCATGTCCGAATGGATACAATACATTTCCTTCAAAATATTGATACGTACGGCCTGATTGAATAATATCGTAGTCTTTAATATCTGTAAGCTGATCTGCGGATTGTACCCATGTCATGTTCAGACGACCTGCTGGAGCGTAATCGGCATATAGTACATCGGCAAGTGCATTTCCTAGCTCCTGTCCTGCATGGGACGTGTACAATACAGCTGGAATGTTCTCTTGTACCCAATTGGAAGTGAAGGGATAGCTGCCTACAATGACAACAATCGTATTCGGATTAGCAGCATACACGGCTTCCACTAAGCGTTGCTGGGATTCTGCCAGATCCAGACTTGGGCGGTCGATCTCTTCCTTGCCGTTCACCAGCGGGTTATTACCTACGAACACAATGGCCGTTTCAGCTTCCTTCGCTGCCGCAACCGCTTCTTTCACACCATCCACAACAACGTCCTTCTGGAATGTTTCCGCACTGCCAAAGGACTTCAGTTCTTCCGAAACGGCGAATGCATCGTTTCCATCATTCGGTGCAGTTACCGTCTTGCCATTCCATGTCGTTAAGCCCACGCTGCCGTCAGGCTGTGGCAACAGATGGAATACTTCCTTCACGAACCAGCCATATACTTCGTTCGCAGATGCCGTTACTTTTTCTTCATCCGTGGTCACATATTTACCATTACGTTCGGATTGCAGCGTGTAGCTGCCAAACCCCCAGTCCGTAAGCGTAAAAGTATCTGCTTCTCCGGAAGCAATCAGTGGTGAATTCTCTCCTTCTGCCAGACCAACCGCTTTGCCGTTCGCTACTGAAGTCAGCGTAATGCGATCATTTCCGTCCTTATACAATACTTTGTCGTTGCCTACTTTACTCTGAATACCCTCAAGTGGTGATACGCTATATGGCATGGTTCCTGCATACCAATCCCGATATACGGTGCCGCCCAGTGTGCCGATGACAGCCACTTTACCTGCTTTGGTTTTGTCGAGTGGCAAAGTACCGTTCTCGTTTTTGAGCAATACAACCTGCTCTCTTGCTGCTCTCAGTGACAATGCTTTGGCTTTGTCCGTCATCATCGCTTCTTCTCCAATGGATGCATACGGATTGCCTTCCTCTGGATCAAACTCACCTAGACGGAAGCGAACACGGAAGGTGTTGAACAATGCGCGGTCAATATCCTCCCATGCAAGTAGACCTTGCTCCAATCCTTCACGAAGTGCTTGCTTGGACAGATCGGCATCATCGGTAATGCTGTCGATCCCAGCTTTGACCGATTCTACGGTACCTGGTGTATGAGAATCATAGTACTTATGATCATTCTTAATACCCATCACATCGCCTGCATCGCTGACAACAAAACCATCCATTCCCCATTCACCCTTAACAATCTCGTTCACATAAGGATGTAATAGAGCCGGCGTACCGTTGATGGAGTTATACGCAGTCATCATCGACTGCGCGCCACCTTCTTTGAATGGCTTCTCAAACGCTTTCAGGTAATATTCACGCATATTACGCGGATCAATGCTGGACGAGCCACTGCCACGATCTACTTCATTATTATTCGCAAGGAAGTGCTTCAGCGTCGCAACCGCCTTGTAATACTTCGGATGGTCACCTTGAATCCCCTTAACCAGTGCTGTAGACAGCTCTCCTGTCAGTTCAGGGTCTTCACCATAGGCCTCCTCATTCCGTCCCCAACGTGGATCGCGCTCCATATCAACCGTCGGCGCCCAAAGCGTAAGACCGTTCACTGCTGGATTGCGTTTATAAAACACACGTGCCTCGTCCCCGATCACTGAACCGATCTCTTTCATCAGATCGGTGTCCCATGTACATGCAAGCCCTACCGGTTGTGGGAACGATGTTGCTTCTCCCAGCCATGCCAAACCATGGGCAGCTTCAGTCCCGTGTTTATATGCAGCAACACCGAGTCGTTCTACCGCTGGCTGATACTGTAACATGGATTCAATTTTCTCATCTTCCGTTAAACGGGATACAAGGTCTTTCACGCGGGAGTCTAGTTCTAATGACGTATCTTGAAAAGGATATTTGGTTTGGTTGGTCATCGTATGGAATCTCCTTTGAATTCAAAATGATAGCGAATACATAATAAGTAAAATCATACCTACTCCATTGTACCTATTGGATAGGTATATGAACAATAAAGTCCTTATACATCCTATGTTTTATTACTTTTTTTCCACTATAAAATAAATTACCTAAAACGGTTTCGATAATACTCTTATCATATCGTATGTTCATCAAAAAAAATAGAGGTTACCACAGGAAAATATGAATATTCCTCGGAAAGTCTGTCATGTATCGTTTTTTTCTCGCTTAGTGTGGTAATCATGATAGAAGGTTGACTTACTGCGCCTATACATCTAGAACCAATCGGATTCAAGAGAAGATACAGGAGGAATAGATATGAGTGATCAGCAACAACCCCCGGTGGGACTGCCTCCCATTCCGGAATCCTTATGGAGAGCTACACACTCCTTCGATTCATATCCCAAACTGGAAGAAGATACGACAGCGGATGTAGCCATTATCGGTGCAGGGATTGCAGGCATCACAACAGCGTACTTGCTATCTCAGAAAGGGCTACGCGTTGTGGTTCTTGAAGCAGGGAAGGTGCTGGATGGAACAACTGGACACACCACGGCGAAGGTATCTGCACAGCATGGCGTCATATTCAACGAGATCATGCAGCACTTCGGACACGAACAGGCACGTATGTACTATGAAGGTAATGCAGAGGCTGCAAGCTGGATGCGTGAGCTGGTGAAGTCACACAAAATTGATTGTCAGTGGGCTGACGAGGATGCTTACGTGTATATCCAATCCGAAGAAAACTTGAAGAAGCTTGAGATTGAGCTGACAGCCTATGGGAAGCTGGATATCCCTGGTCAATGGGTTGATCCACTCCCTATCGATGTTCCATCAAGAGCAGGCATCAAGATGCCAGGACAAGCTCGCTTTGATCCGCTAGCTTACCTGCATTTTCTACTAGACTCTGCTGTGAAAAATGGGGTTCGCATCTTCGAACATACCACGGTAACGGATGTGGAGGAAGATGCTAATTTACATGTTAGAACCTATGGGAATGGTCCTTCGGTTACAGCCGAGCATGTGGTCGTTGCCTCTCATTTTCCAGTGTATGATCCTGGTTTTTATTTCACCAGACTTCATGCCGAGCGTTCTTACGCTGTAGCTGTTGAGCCACAGAAACCTTTCGCTGGCGGCATGTACATCTCTGATGATGAACCATCCCGTTCATTGCGTACTGTCCTGCATGAAGGAAAAGAATTGATCCTCTTCGGCGGAGAGAACCATAAAACCGGTCAAGGCATCTGTACGTTTGGTCATTATGAGCGGTTAGAGCGCTACGCCGCAGATACTTATGGCATTCGCAACATCCCGTTCCGCTGGTCTGCACAGGATCTTATCTCACTCGACAAGGTTCCTTACATCGGCCCAATCACCGGAAGACATGAGCGCGTCTACGTAGCTACCGGTTTTGCCAAATGGGGTATGACCACAGGTACGATGGCCGGGCATCTGCTTGCCGATCGAATTACGGGTGTAGAGAATCCACATGCTGAGATATTCCATCCAGCAAGATTCAAGAGTGATCCAGGTATCAAAAATTTTATTGTGGAAAATGTTAATGTTGCCAAAGAATTAATCTCTGGCAAAGTAGGCATCGTGCACAAACATGTGAATGAGCTCGGCAATGATGAAGGCTCAGTTGTCCGTCATGATGGCAAACGTGCTGGAGCATACAAAGATGCTTCCGGAAAGCTCTTCCTAGTTGATACCACCTGCACCCATCTCGGGTGTGAAGTGGAATGGAATGAAGGCGAACGTTCATGGGATTGCCCATGCCATGGTTCACGATTTAATTATGCAGGAGAAGTTATCGAGGGGCCTGCAGTCAAGGATCTCAAAGTGCTTGAAGCCATGGAATAACGCTACAACGATAAAAATCAGTATGCAGACCTGGATAGAGTTCCGTCTTCAGACGGAGGCATTTTATCCGGGTTTTGCGTATACTGAAGTAATAGAATATACATACATAAATTTACATTTAATATAATAGATTGGATTAGGTGAATGGGTTCTACCATTTACATGAGAGTGGAAAGCACCAATCTGTGTTCCAGAACTATTTTAAAATCACTACCTTGCATTATACAGTACTGAGTGCTATTCTATATCCACAGCTATTGAACAATACACACTAGTGATTGAATACGGAATGAAGGAGGAACCTGTGTGAATGTAAATATCCAGTTCAAAAAAGGAGTGTTGGAGCTATGCGTCCTGGTCCTAATCAACCGTCAGGATCGTTATGGCTACGAACTGGCTCAGGCGGTCTCCAAACATATTGAAGTGGCGGAAGGTGCGCTATACCCGCTTCTACGCAGGCTTGTGAATGACGGCTATTGCACAACTTATTTGCAGGAATCAACGGAGGGGCCTCCACGTAAGTACTATAAGTTGTCTGATGAAGGTCGTGTTTACATGGATACCCTCACCGAGGAATGGAATGAATTTGTGCGTAATGTCGCACATCTTATTGAGGATGGTAACTCGAATGAATAAACAACAATTTATGCAACTTATGGAACTGCAGCTTAGCGCTATGGACCCGCAAGAACGAGCAGAGTTACTTGCTGATTACGAACAGCATTTTGAGCTTGGGCTTGTGGATGGACGCACGGAGGAAGACATTGCCCGCGAGCTTGGGCAACCAGAGGAAATCGCACGTGAGGTACTTGGTGACCGGTATGTCATGGATAGTATGACTATGGGAACGGATTATTCTTACGAGGGTATGCCTACGAATACTTCTCCACCAAAGAGTAGTACAACGGCGCGTAATGTGTTTACCGGGATCGGACTCGTTTTCCTGAATCTTATGTTAGGTTTCCCGCTTGGTCTACTCCTATGGTCCGTCTGGCTCACCGTTGCTGGATTCTCTCTTCTCGCCTTAACGCCTATAGCTGCCGTGATTGATCTATTATTCTTTGGAGAATATGCGCCCTCGAAGTTGTTCTTCTCCATTGCAGCATGTGGTATAGGCATTCTGTTTGCGATGTTAGCCAGATTCCTATTCAAAGCCTTCAGCTCCGTGACGCTTCAATACGTAAAATGGAACAAAAAAACGATACAAGGGGAGTATAATGGATGACTACAAAAAAATGGTTCGTCACAGCCTTGTTATGTATTCTGATTGGTCTGGTTGGCGTATCGGTATACGGCGTTGAATTCGGCAATCAGCGTGAAGATTATTCCAAACGATGGGACTTTAAGAATGATGAATTGCAGCGACTGCTGATCGACGCCAATCTCAATGCCAACATTCAATTCATAGTGAGTCCTGAATCTCAGGGCTATATTGAAGCAGATGGCAAATGGGATAAGGATAGCATCGAAAGTCTGGAGAATGCTACATTATCTGGTGGTACGTTCAATCTCGTGAAACCCGATCGTGTCCGCATTGAATTTTTCAATTTCAATTGGAGCAACTCGAAGCCAACCTTAACCGTTGCCATTCCTGAAGGGCATACGCTAGATGAAGTGAAGCTCACTTCTTCCTCCTCAGACTATAATCTGGCAGGACTGCATGCCAACACACTGGATATTACGAATACATCTGGCGAAGTTCGATTGAAGGACATTACGGTTCCCCACATTGGGCTGAGCCTTACTTCTGGAGATGTCTCTGGCTCAGGGATTCAAGGCGATATGGATGTGAAAATGACCTCAGGCAGCTTCAAGATGGATGCTGTTACTGGAAATGTCACCAGTGATCTGACATCTGGCGATTTTCAGATTAAAGAACTCGCAGGTGCAGCTAATGTAACGTTCACCTCAGGAACGGTAAGAATCGAGCAGACAACTGTAGCTCCGATTGATGTGTCAGGGCAATCTGGCGATATTACCATTAAAGCCGCACCTGAATTCGCAGGTTTCTATGATGTTAAGGTTACGTCGGGAGATATTAACATTCCGGAATCTCCGATGACCAGCACAGATGTAATCAAGGCAAGAGCAACTTCAGGTAGTATTAAGATCACGCAATAATGATGAAGGAAATATCCGAACCGTGGGTAATATAGTATAATTGAATGCTATACAAATTGAACTATACATTTACACGGGAACGGAGAGGGCAGAAATAACCTGAAGAAGCGTAGCGTTCGCCTTTATCCCCGGATTCCTCCTTTAGGGAAAAATTCAAAAAAATCTGGGGATAACAGCGATCGGAAGGTTGCTCTGTCATCGGAGTGGCAAGTGTAAATATTCTTTAGTTTAATTTTTATAGATCATCTCGAAGGAGGAATTACCCACATGGAACTTAAGAATAGAACAGCGATCATCACTGGCGCAGGTAAAGGGATTGGTCGTGCCATCGCAGAGGCACTTGCCAAAGAAGGTGTGCATCTTGGACTGATCGCCCGCACAGCTTCGGATTTGCAAGCACTCCAACAATCGCTTAGTCAAGAGCATGGTGTCAAAGTAACCAGTGCTATTGCTGATATCTCAGATCGTACACAGGCTGAGGCAGCTGTTGCTGCCATCGAGATGGAGCTTGGTGCCATCGATATTCTTATTAATAACGCAGGTATTGCTACCTTCGGCACACTATTAGATATGGACCCAGAGGAATGGGAGCGCATCTTGCATGTCAACGTCATGGGTACATATTATGTAACACGTGCTGTACTGCCAAGCATGATTAAGGAGAGCAGCGGAAGCATTATCAATATCGCATCAACGGCAGGTGAGCGCGGATTCGCTACAGGTTCAGCATATTGTGCATCCAAGTTCGCTCTGCTGGGTATGACCGAGTCCCTCATGCAGGAAGTGCGCAAATCCAACATCCGCGTAACGGCATTAACGCCAAGCACGGTAAATACAGAGCTTGCTACGAACGCAGGCCTGAAAGTTGGCGACGAAGATCGCATGATGCAAGCGGAAGATGTAGCTGAACTTGCTTTGGCAACACTGAAGCTTTCGGATCGTGTGTTTGTCAAAGCTGCGGGCATCTGGACAACGAATCCACAATAAGAAAACGACATAAAGTAAATCGCCTTATGCAAATGAAGCCGTCAGAGCTATTCTGGCGGCTTTTTGTCTTGCTCTCTCTCTTGGTATTCTTTGCTCTCTCTGTCATCGTTCTGCACTATATCGGGCTACACGGAAAAGGAACTAGGCATTCCACAATTGATCCAAATCCAACTCCTTGGAAACGGCGATTAACACAATGGCCGGCTCATCTCCGATGTTGGCGACCTCATGCGGCACGATGGCATTCCAAGTGAAGGAATCACCTTCTTCAAGCAGCTCAACGTCCTCGCCCTGCTCTGCGCGAATTTTACCCTGTAGAATAAGGTGGCTCTCTTCTCCCACATGTTTGTTACTACCTGTCGACGCTCCCGGCGGAAGTTCCACGATGGACAACCGCATGGCCCCCTTGGCGGTGAGATGCTGAACCTTAATCTGCCCACTACCTGCAGTGGTCTCCTGGCGCTCATGCTTGCGCACCACGTTCATCCGTTGTTCTGGTGTCAGCAACAGATAAGGAAGTGGCACGTTGAGATAATCAGCTATACTTTCGAGCGTCGCGATTGATGGTGATGTTTTATTATTTTCCACATTGCTAATAAATCCTTTGGATAAGCCTGTGCCTTCACACATTTGCATAATTGTAATCTGTTTCTGTTTGCGAATCGTACGAATGGCTGAGCCAATGTCCATATCGCTCCCCCTCCCTTCCCTGTAAAAACGATCTACTCCGTCATAGTCTGAGCAAAAATAATTCGGTTACCAAACGGATCAGTTACAGTCATCTCCTTTGAATGCCAAGGCGTCTCCTCAATGCCGGGTCGGGCATATTTGTAGTTGGAGAGTTGAAGCTGCTGCTGCAACGCTTGCACATCGTCCGTCGCTACTCGCAACGCCGCTCCGGGCGTACAATCTCCATGATGCTCCGATAGATGGATGATAATTGTATCACGCGAAATCTGCATATATAAGGGCATATCCGGCTCAAATCGATGCTCCCAATCCAATTGAAAACCGAGGTAGTCCAGGTAGAATTCTTTTGCCTTGTTCTCGTCAAACATCCTCAGAATAGGGACAATCCCCTTTAACATGCTTATCACGTCCTTGATCATAAGTTGTAAACCGGCTGAAATGACCCACACCTATCTCCATCAAATATTCCTTATACACAACATAGTTCTATTCAATAAACGTTCAAAAAGATCGGTTTTCAGTACCAAGAAGATGGGATGACGCTAGAAATGGAGTAGCGGAGCGTAGGGAAACTACGTGAGCAACTACATTGTTTCCGAAGGAAACAACCTTCGTAAGCATCTACCTATTTCGGCGGAATTCCATATTCGATGCTGATCATGCCAGTAGGCATGTCGCGTAATCAAAAGCGGGCTTTTTGAACAACATCTATAATACAAAAAAGATGTTGACCTCACAATGGATGCATGATAAATTTTGTTCATAAATAAGAATAATTATTTCATATTGGTGAACTTTTAAATTTTGAAAATAGAATCTACTCATTCTTACCAAGGTGGTGTTTTCAATGCAATCAACATATATCCATGAAGTTCGTCTTCCTGCTCATTACCATGCAGATCAACAATATCCCGTCATCTTCGCCCTGCACGGCATGGGATCGGATGAACAAGATATGCTCCGTTTGATGGAGCCTTTGCAGTCTGAATTTATTATCATTGTGGTGCGTGGGCCGATCGTCCAAGGCGGCGGTTATGCATTTTTTCAGATCAAGAGCATTGGCAATCCAATCCGTGAATTATATGATGCGTCCGTTGAAGGGCTACAACAATTCATTGTTGAACTGTCCTCCAAGTATGCTATTGACCCTTCAAGACGTTATATTGCTGGGTTCAGCCAAGGCGCTATTATGGCGATGACTCTTGCACTCGTGATGGGAGATGCTATCCAAGGCATTGTCGCGATGAGTGGTTATCTACCGCAATTTGTGAAAAGCGAGTACACGCTACAACCGAATCCAGCATTATCTGCGTTCATCTCCCATGGCGATCAAGATCATCTATTCCCACTGCAGTTGGGTGAAGATAATGCGAATTTCTTCCGTCAATATACCGATTACGTAACCTACGTACCTTATCAAGGTGGTCATCATGTGACTCCCGAGCTATATCAACAATTCCAACACTTCCTTCGCACAGATGCGAACCTGGTAACCGGAGAATCGAAAGGACTGAATTCATAATGATGCCATCTCTATTTATTGCACACGGTGCTCCATCCCTTGCATTGGAGGAAAATGCATACACAGAATTTTTGCAGGAACTCGGACAAACGCTGCCTAAACCTAAAGCGATCGTTTTGTTCTCCGCTCACTGGGAAGCAACGACGCAACAAGTCTCTTCTGTCGCTGAGTATGAGACAATTTATGATTTTGGGGGATTCCAGCCTGAATTGTATCAGATCAAATATCCTGCGCAAGGACATGCTGAGACCACGGCTGAGGTTGAGCGTCTATTCACGGAAGCTGGAATACCGGTTCAGACAGATGATGTACGCGGTTTGGATCACGGGGCATGGGTTGTGCTTCGCCTTCTCTACCCTGACGCCGACATTCCTGTTGTCGCTTTGTCCGTCAACCGATATTTGACAGGACAACAACAGTATCAGGTAGGACAAGCACTCGCTTCCTTGCGCGAACAAGATGTTCTTGTTATTGGCAGTGGCGGAACCGTGCATAATCTCCGTCGTCTTAACTGGGGCAGCAGCGAAATAGATGCTTGGGCGCTGGAGTTCGACAATTGGTTACAGGACAAATTGAAGAGCTGGGATACCGATTCTCTGTTTGCCTACGATACACTTGCTCCTTCTGCGCAAGCAGCCGTGCCTACACCAGAACACTTTGTACCTTTGCTACTTGCAATGGGTGCAGGGGATCGCAACAAGCAGGCGACCTTGATGTTCAAAGCCTATCAGCTGGGCAATCTAAGTCTGTCCTGTTGGAAGTTTGATTAATTCATTGGATCGAAAAAGATACGAATAATATAAAGCGTGGGCACAGGTATCTTCCCTGTCGCTCACGCTTTTTTGGGTTGCTACGGGTGCTAAAACCTGAGACCAACGTAGCATATAGACAAGGACTCGCGATTCTTGTGAGACGTTCCGGATTATACCTATAATATGAGGTGAATCAGACGAGGCTTATTTTGTACATCATTCACCGCTTGTATTTCAATAGTTCACTGGAGGGATGGGCATGCCGGAACAACGTATATATGCATTGATGGACGAGCTAGACGGTTTATTAGATGAGAAAGTACAAGATGAGGAAAATCAGGAGCTACTCAGTGCCTATCGTGAACTGGACGGTGTCACAGACGAACAATTAAATGCATTCGAGCAGGAACATAGCGTGCAGTTGCCCGCGGATTTCCGTGCATTTTACAAACGCAAAAATGGGAGTGGTTATGGCTTTCATATCCTATATCCTACCGATGCTGAAGGCAGCCAAGACACCGCATTTTATCTATTATCGTTAGAGAAGATTCACAGAGAGCAAGCCACAGTTGTAGAGAATAAGCTGGAAGACTTCTACTCTTCTGAGGAGATGAGCAAACTAGATGCTCGAATCAAGCCTTATCTGTTTCAAAAGAAATGGGTTACCATCGGTATGCTGGGAGGCGGTTCCCTATATCTAATGTTCGATTTCGACCCAGCAGCAGAAGGGACATATGGACAGATTATTATGTACAAGCATGATCCTGACTTTATCTACTATGTGGCTGGCACATTCACAGAGCTACTGGAGCAATCCAACGAGAATTTACGCGCCTTGGACGCGATTGAATAC
Organism: Paenibacillus tundrae; assembly: GCF_030812775.1. Lineage (GTDB taxonomy): Bacteria > Bacillota > Bacilli > Paenibacillales > Paenibacillaceae > Paenibacillus > Paenibacillus tundrae_A. The sequence continues at coordinate 2,206 of NZ_JAUSTI010000012.1, read as the reverse complement.
TGAAGGTATACGCTATTTCAAAACACACCTCTCCTATCTTTGAATGCTGAGTCTACCCAGTTGATGATATGACCTTTTTTGCATAATGCTGGGATATGTAAAGACGGTTATAATAACATTTAGTGGGAATGCACATGCTATCCAGATCAGGACTGTCTTTCTACACCTATCACATATTTCTGGGAGGAACATTCGAAGTGGCTGAACAACCGAAGTCTGAGAGCTTGATGTCTCTCGTCAAAAAAGGAAACACATCCTCTGCCGTAGCCATGGCAGGAAATGCGGTACTTGCTCTATGCAAAGGAGGAGCCTTCCTATTCAGTGGTAGTGGTGCCATGTTCGCCTCGGCGATGCACTCTTTGGCTGACGCGATTAACCAGGGGTTCGTATTTGTCGGAAGTGTATTGTCCGAGAAAAAACCAACTCCACGATTCCCCACAGGGTTCGGGCGTGTCATTAACATTTTCTGCATGATCGCCGTTATCGTGGTCACCATCATGGCCTACGAAACCATTCACGAGGGTATTCATCTGTTGCAGCATCCGGTTGGTCATACGGGTGGCTTGTGGATTAACATCGGTGTACTCGTGTTAAACATCTTGATTGACGGAGCCATTCTGATCAAAGCGATGAAGGAAATCCTGAAAGAAGCTCGTGCACCCAAAGCAACAGGATTCGGACTCGTACCTGCCGCCATCAAAAATGTAGGCCGTGCTGCCCCACCAACCCGTCTCGTATTCTACGAAGATGTAGTGGCAGTACTCGGGGCAACACTTGCCCTGATCTCGGTTGTAGTCATTGCACTGACCAACTTCGCGCTGCTCGACGGTATCGTAACTACACTCATTGGGTGTCTCATGATCGCAGTAGCCTTCCGAGTTGGTTATGACAATATGATCGGACTCATCGGCGTAGCTGCTCCGCAGGATATTGAGGATAAAGTATCCCAGACCATTCTCGCAGATACCCATGTGGCTGATATTCAAATGATGCGCATCATTCAGGAAGGTCGCTATTATCATGTAGAAGGTCTGATTGAGTTAACCAAAGGTCTCTCCCTCGCAGATGCGGATGATATCAAATTCCGTATTCAGGAGAAACTGATGACCAACCCGGACATTGCCGATGCAGCAATTTCCATTATTGAGGATGACGGCGTAAATAGCTGGGGCAAGAAACATGCTGACATTTCACAAAAATAGACTTTGACCTACCTGTAGAACCTATTGGTAAATCGTATGGATGAGAACACAGAACCTAGACTTAAGTCTAGGTTCTTTTTAACGCCAAGGACTGAGGTTATTCTTTTCCAATTCATGGTATGCTGTGTATATTGAAATGACAACGTTCGTAAAAACAAAGAGAAAGGGAGAACACTACGATGGCAAAACGTGCAATCTTTGCGCCTGTCCTCATCCTGTTAGGTGTGTACTTAATTCTGAACCAGGGAGGTTCAGTGGGTCCAGGGATGATCTTCGCCACATTCTGGCCTACATTATTCGTCATCCCACTGGGATTATTCTTCCACTGGCTCTACTTCTCCATGATCGGCCGAGGAGTTGGCCTGCTCGTTCCTGGTGGTATTTTGCTGACTACAGGTATTGTGTGCCAAATCGCGATGCTGTTTGATAACTGGGGAACGATGTGGCCTGGCTTTATTCTTGCGGTAGCTGTGGGTCTGTTCGAATTGTATTGGTTCGGCGGCCGTAACAAATGGTTGCTGATTCCGATCAACATTCTAACCGTGCTCTTCTTGCTGTTCTTCGCAGTAATGTCGATTGGCTCGATGTTAAATAGCATGTCTTTCTTCCAGCCTTTTGTAGCGATTGTGCTAATTATGGGCGGGGCATGGCTCATCGTGGGTCGCAAAAAGCGCATGTAATGACGCAATATAATCTGATTGGTGGGATCACACAAGCCACTCCGAAGTCAGAACAACTTACGATCGCTGTTATCCCCAGATTTCTTGATTCCCTTCTATAAAGGGTAAAATCCGGGGATGGCTTATGCTTCCGATGTAGCTTTCCTTCAGAAAGCTTTCAGGCGAACGCTCCGCTTCTCCAGTTTGTTCTGCCTTCTCCGTTAACGTGTAAAATAAACATAGACCTACCTTAAACTGTACCCTATAGAGTAGACACTTTAAAAAAGTCTCTCTATGGGGTATTTTTTATGTATGCCACCAAAGAGACCGGAATGGAGATACAAC
>NZ_JAUSTI010000011.1 GCF_030812775.1 Paenibacillus tundrae | reverse complement strand
GGCCGATCACCCTCTCAGGTCGGCTACGCATCGTCGCCTTGGTGAGCCGTTACCTCACCAACTAGCTAATGCGCCGCAGGCCCATCCTCAAGTGATAGATTGCTCCATCTTTCCAGTTTCCTTCAGGCGAAGAAAACAAGTATTCGGTATTAGCTACCGTTTCCGGTAGTTGTCCCAAGCTTGAGGGCAGGTTGCCTACGTGTTACTCACCCGTCCGCCGCTAACCATCAGAGAAGCAAGCTTCTCATCAAGTCCGCTCGACTTGCATGTATTAGGCATGCCGCCAGCGTTCGTCCTGAGCCAGGATCAAACTCTCCAATAAAGTATTGAAAAGAGCGATTAGCTCATTTTGAATCTGACGATTCATTGTAAAACAAAAGTTACTATCCATTTGTTCAGTTTTCAAGGAACTTGTTGCCCGATGCTGTGATACTTATCAGCCGGACAGGAATTATATCTTATCATGTCGATTGAGTTAATGTCAATCTTTTTTTTCGTCAGCGTTCGAATGTTTTCAACATTTCAACGTCCGAAGCGACAAGAAATAATATATCATGCCCAGATTTATTTAGCAAGCACTTTTTGAATTAAAACCAAAAATATTCGTATAACAACTGACTTAACTATTTAGATTTTATATATTTAGATCAATCGGGTTACGTATCTATCAGAGGATTGTAGAAAATCGCCGTTTATTGGCATCCATCGGACATATCAGTCCATGATTATTACTTGTTATTCTCCACACACTGTAATCACTATCACTCGCCTGATGTTCTCTTTTCAATTAGCTCTCATAGTTGTGTTACGCCGCGAGTTAATATTTCTGGCGTACCACAATTCAGGTTCCATATTCTCCGTTGAGAGTATTTGAAGCAAGTGATCCAAAGCTTCTATAATAAAGTATATAAAAATGAATATGATAATTGCTCTTAACAAGGTTGCGGTGACTGTATAGTCGCTTCTTCATTTATAGAAGAACATGAAAAGCTTTACGAATTGAATTAGGTGAGGTGATCGCATTTTGAAACAATGGCTGAAAAGTATGCGCAAGGGATATGGCAAAAAACTGGTCTCCATCCACGCTTGGAATGCTTGGATCGTAGTCATCCTTGCCATTACTGGCTTAATGTTAGTTGGAGGCTTTTGGCGAGAGTTACTGGGCATTGGTCGTGTATGGTTGAAATGGATTCACATTGTTGTTGGTCTGGCCATGCTAGCACCTGTCGTTTATTACTTGATCTTGGCAGGTAAGCATTGGAAGCAGCTTCGAAATAGGCCATGGCAACGGGTAAACACAATTGTAGTTCTGGCACTACTGGTCGGCTGGCTGATCTCAGGCATTGTGTTATGGCAGTTCAAGCTTGCCGGTCCGAAGATGTCGAATGCTGCACTACTCACTCATGATCTATTAACCTGGGTCGGACTACCCTATATTATCTACCATTCCATCACCCGTACTAAATGGTTGAAGGATCCTGCACGTAGGGCGGTACGCACCAGAACGAGTTCACCAGTTCAGGGCGGGATCAATTCAGGCTCAGCTGTCCTTTCAGATCAAGACACTTATGTGGCATCAACATCTTCCTCCGATTCAAGAATAACGTCTAGAGACGAACTACTAAATGATACTGATAAACCTCAACCTGTATACACTCGACGGGCTTTCATTCGCTCTGCTGTTGGACTTGGACTCACTGTTACGCTTGGACCTACATTTGTGTCCTGGATTGGGCGTAATATTAATATGAAAAACAGTATCGATTCTATGTTGGAGAATGACCCCAATCGCATGGTACCTTTACCTGAGCCCATGTCGGCTTCTTCTCCTCCAATCGGAGGAGGCGCAGAGGGACATTTCAGAGTGTATACGGTAACTCCGATTCCTTCTTTCTCCAATGAGAGTTGGTCATTCCGGATTGATGGATTAGTTGAACGGGGGCAAATCTGGAACTGGGAACAGTTTGTGAAGCTCACACGTACAGTTCAGGTCAGCGACTTCCACTGTGTTACGGGTTGGTCTGTTTACAAAAACACCTGGGAAGGAATCCCTCTCAAACAGTTTCTGGCTCAAGCCGGCGTGAAACCCGAAGCGCATAGCGTCAAGTTTTATTCAGGAGACGGAGTGTATACTGATGCGATCACGTTAGAACAAGCTCAAATGGATGATATTATAATTGCGGTCATGCATGATGGTAAACCTATTCCAGCAGATCTGGGTGGCCCAGTTCGTTTGGTTATTCCTCAAATGTATGCTTATAAATCAGTGAAATGGCTCAATCGCATCGAACTGATTGACAGTGAGCATATTGGATACTGGGAAGAGCGCGGATATGATAAGGATGCATGGCTTCCGGGGTCAAAGACACGCACTCCTAGCCTTTAATCTTATGTCACAGACAGTGAACATCAGTTGTTCTGTGATCTTTGGTTTTAGACGTACCGTTGCTCATCCACTTTGGAATTAACTTATAATAGAAAAAGACCGATTAGCACATTAGCGTGCCATTCGGTCTTATTTTTATGCGTGCATTACAGCTAGCCTATTCCGGCACTTTATTTGTAACGTCATAACCTGATTATCAGCGTTATGTTCATATCATTTATCTATGGGTTCAACAGGCGAACCAATTCATCTTCATCCTCTATCGTAGGAATTCCGAGATCATGCGCCTTAGCCAGCTTGCTACCTGCTTTCTCTCCAGCGATGACAAGGTCTGTCTTTTTCGACACACTACCTGTCACTTTTGCACCCAGGGCTTCAAGCCTCTGTGTAGCTTCATCTCGCGTCAATTGATGTAACGTCCCCGTAAGGACAACCGTTTTGCCACTGAAGAAGGAATCCTCCACAACAGCTGCAGGAGCTTCCGGTGCTTGTGCCTTCACACCTAGATCCAGCATTTTCTCAATAGCTGCCTGAGTGAACGGATCAGCGAAGAAATTGACAATACTCTCAGCTACTATACCACCTACATCAGGAAGCTCAATAAGTTCCTCTACGGTTGCATTCATGATCGCATGCAGATCACGATAATGATCGGCGAGCATACGTGTCGTTGATTTGCCCGTGTTTGGGATACCTAGTGAGTACAGGAATGATGCAAGGTCACGGTCTTTACTCTGCTCCAGTGCTGTCAGCAGGTTACTTGCCTTCTTCTCACCAAAACGCTCAAGCTTCACTAGATCATCGAATTGTAACGTATATAGATCAGCTGGCTCACGTACATTCAGTTCATCATACAACTGGATAGCTGTCTTCTCACTAAACGTCTCGATATCCATGGCGTCGCGTGAAGCAAAATGGGAAATACGAGCTACAGTCTGCGGCTTACACGCCGTCTTGTTATTACAGAATAGATGTGCCCCGCGCTGCTCTAATGGAAAACCACATGCTGGGCATTGTTCTGGATATACAATCTCTTCGCCGTCGCTCTCCTCCGTCACCTTACCGAGGATCTCAGGAATGACATCATTAGAACGGCGGATAAAGACTCTTGCGCCCAATGCAAACTTCAGATTTTTCCGTTCGATGTCACCCACATTGTTCAACGTACAGTTCTGTACAGTAACTCCTGCAAGTTCAACAGGCTCCACACGCGCCAGTGGTGTGACTTTCCCGGTGCGTCCAACATTCCAATCTACGGCCTTTAGAACAGTCGTTGTCTCTTCAGCCTCAAATTTGTAAGCGACTGCCCAGCGTGGGAATTTATCTGTGTACCCTAGTACCTCACGGGTACGCATATCCGTAAGTTTGATAACTGCTCCATCAATCAGGTAATCCAACTGTCCACGATTTTCTTGAATGGCAGCTAGTTGCTCCATCACATCATCGAACTCCTGGAAATAAGTAATGGATGGATTCACTTTGAACCGATTTTCTCTGAGGAAATCCATCATTTCCTGATGTGTGGAAAACTGAACGTTATCTGAGTATCCAATATTATAAAAGTAAGCATTCAGACGACGCTCTGCTGTTGTCTTAGGATTCAGGTTACGGAGTGCTCCTGCTGCGGCGTTGCGCGCATTTTTGAGCGGCTCCGCTGCAGTCTCATTGTATCGATTCAAGACCGAAAGATTCATGATTCCTTCTCCTTGAACTTCAAGGGTACCTTCGGTGTAAGGAATTTTAAGCGGTACGGATTTAATTGTTCGAACCTGAGCCAAAATCCCTTCACCGACGGAGCCATTTCCCCGTGTAGAAGCCTGTACCAATTCTCCATTGGTATAGGTTAGATTCAAGGTTAGACCATCAAATTTCAGCTCGATGACATAGCCTGGCTCCGGCAGAGGTTTATCTGGATTTTTAGTATTATAATCGTTCACTAACTTCAATACACGTGTATGCCAATTTCGAAGCTGTTCAATGTTCTGAGCTTTGTCCAAGCTCCACAGTGGGGATAGATGTCGGTGTGGTGTGAAGCCTTTGAGCAATTCTCCACCGACCCGCTGTGTCGGAGAGTCCGGCAATACTATACCACTCTCTTGCTCCAGTGAGACCAGTTCGTCATACAAAAGATCATATTCCTTATCGCTGACCTGTGGCTGATCCATCGTATAGTATTGATAGTTATGTTGGTTCAGCTCAGTTACGAGTTGCTCCATCCGGTTTATTGGGTCCATACAGGGCCATCCCTCCGTTATATTAATCTTAACTCGAACTTTATGTGATTATATGTCAAAAATATATGTAGAGCGAACGTCAGAGCATTGGCTCTGCGTTCGCTCTTGAATCGACTTCGTAACTCACTAACTCTTATAGACTTATTCTACTTTGGTAATAGGTGCAAAACCCGCAAGCAGACGTTTCACCCCAACGGGAGCCGGGAATGCAATCTGCAGCTCGGTATCATTACCGCTACCTTTTACCGCAACAATTGTGCCTGTTCCCCACTTGCCATGCTGCACTTTATCCCCTGCTTTGAAACCTGATTCACTATTCGAAGCCGCAGGCTTGGAAGCAGATGATGGCGTAGCATATGTTGGACGAGAGGTACTTGTAGTTACACGGGAAGTTGGTGCGGATGCACTAGCGGAAGAACCGCTCCGGCTTTGATGTTCAAACAGCTTAGCCGCACTACCACCAAAGTTACTTCCCCCGCTGGAGCCTAGTCCACGCCCACCATAAGATCCCCCTGTGTTCGTACCACGACGATAACGGTCACGTGCGATAGAGGTATCTTCTTTTAGCTCATCCGGAATTTCGTCTAGGAAGCGAGACGGCGGATTTGCCGTTGTTCGTCCAAACAATGTCCGCATCTGAGCACACGATAGGAACAACTGCTCTTCCGCACGTGTAATCCCTACATAAGCAAGGCGGCGTTCTTCCTCCAACTCTTCATTATCCATGAAAGCTCGGCTATGCGGGAAGACACCTTCTTCCATACCCACGATAAAGACAACCGGGAATTCCAGACCTTTGGCACTGTGCATTGTCATCAGGGTCACCGCATCGCTCTGATCCTCTTCATCATCGTTCATGCTGTCGATATCCGCAATCAAAGCGAGATCGGTAAGGAATGATACGAGCGTCTTGTCTTCATTATTTTTCTCAAACTCCATCGTTACGGACAGGAACTCGTCAATATTTTCAAGTCGTGCACGTGATTCGAGTGTATTCTCATTTTGCATCTCAATACGATACTGACTCATCTCCAGAATTTTCTCCGTCAGTTCAGTTACCGACAGATACTCTACCATCTGGTGCAATGCAGCGATCATATCATAGAACTCCACTAGCGCATTGCGCGTCCGCCCTGCAAAACCAAGATCATCCACAACCTGAAGTACACGGAAAATAGAAACTCCACGCTCACCGGCAGCAGCCGCAAGCTTCGCAACCGTTGTATCCCCAATGCTACGCTTCGGCACATTAATGATCCGAGTGAGGCTGATATCATCGTCCGGGTTAGATAACAAACGCAGGTAAGCCAAAATGTCCTTGATCTCTTTACGATCATAGAACTTGATGCCGCCGACGATCTGATACGGAATATCTGACTTGATCAGAATTTCCTCTATTACCCGGGACTGGGCATTGGTACGATACAGAATGGCATGGTTCTGATAGGATTTGCCGTTCTTCACATTTTTACTAATCTCGGAGGTTACGAAATAACCTTCATCATGCTCTGAATCAGCACGGTAAACTTTGATTTTCGAACCACCCTCTTTGTCCGTCCACAGCTTCTTCGGTTTGCGTCCGGTGTTGAGACCGATCACTTCATTCGCTGCATTCAGGATGTTAGAGGTTGAACGATAGTTCTGCTCCAGCAAAATCGTCTGTGCCTCTGGGTAGTCTTTCTCAAAGTTCAGGATGTTGCTGATATCCGCTCCACGCCAGCGATAGATCGACTGGTCACTATCCCCTACCACGCAGATGCGGTGATGACTGTCTGCAAGCATGCGGCAAAGCATGTATTGTGCACGGTTCGTATCCTGATACTCGTCCACGTGAATGTACTGGAATTTCTTCTGATAAAAGTCGAGAACTTCCGGCACTTCCTTGAAGAGTTGGATCGTCGCCATAATGAGATCGTCGAAGTCGAGCGAGTTGTTGGCTCTTAACCGCTTTTGGTACATCGTATATACCTTCGCCACAATCCCCTCAAAATAGTCGCCTGCCTGCTTCTCATACTGCTCAGGACTGATCAGTTCATTCTTCGCTGTGCTCATCATCGCCTGAACCGCTTTGGGTTCGAACTTCTTCGTATCGATATTCTGATCCTTCATACAGCTACGAATAACAGATAATTGATCGGATGAGTCCAAAATACTGAAGTTAGGCGTAAAACCAATTCGTTCAATGTCACGGCGCAAAATGCGCACACACATGGAGTGGAATGTGGATACCCAGATGTCGCGGCCTTGAGAGCCACCTACGAGTTGGGATACCCGATCCTGCATTTCCCGGGCCGCTTTGTTCGTAAAGGTAATCGCTAAAATGCCCCAAGGGGGTGCTTTTCGTGTTGCGATAAGGTAGGCAATCCGGTGCGTAAGCACTCGGGTCTTACCACTTCCCGCTCCTGCCATAATCAGCAAGGGGCCATCCGTCGCCTCGACGGCTTGTCGCTGTGGGGTGTTAAGCCGTGCAACGGCATCATGTATATTAATAGGTTGCATGCATGCATGCTCCTTCCATTAGTTGATCGATAACAAAATTAAAAGGTTACACTTGCACTTCGATTGCAGTACCGTCTTCCGATCGTCGTTATCCCCAGATTTATCGATCCCCTTTGTCAAAGGGAAAATCCGGTGATAAATACGAACACTGCGTTTCTTCAGATCGCTTCTGCACTCTCCGTTCGGGTGTAAACATCGTATCCTTATATTTTGGTATTAGGCAAAAATAACGAGAAAACTGTAGTAACTTTTCAGTTTAAAAGAGGGACACTTCGTTTTCTCAAATTGCTTCTACAATCTGTGTTCTGTGTAAAACATAAATCGTGAATACAATTGTTGAAAGAAGTTTGAAACCTCTGAACGCGATACTACTTAAGTTATAAAGGGCAAAGTTCTATTTTAACAGATTCAAAAGGGGATGTGGGGGATTGGTAAACTAAACCGCTTAAACCGATTGTTTCACAGCCTGTACAGTATCCAGCGCCTTCTGTAGATCACTATAAATGATGTTCCCTACAACAACTGTATCTGCAACTTGAGCTGCCTGTTCCGCTCTCTCGCAACTATCAATTCCGCCGCCATAAATAAGATGCGCTCGATCCAGTTGCCTGTGTATGTCGCCGACAAGTTCCATGTTGCCAAACGTACCGCTGTACTCCATGTAAATGATAGGCAGATGAAGCAATCGCTCTGCAGCCTGGGCATAGGCAACGGCAGCCTCTGTCGTTAGCTCGGTATCGGCTCCAGTCATTCGTGCCACGGTGGAGTTCGCATGAAGCACAATGTACCCCTCAGCAATGAGCAGATCCCAGGGGATCAGATAACCATAACGCTCTATCGCCTGCTGGTGCTGTCCAATCATCCATTTGCTATCCGTCGCATTAAGTACAATGGGAATGAGATACCCGTCAAATCCAGGGACAACTGCCTCCAGATCAGATACTTCAAGCACACACGGCAACTCATAACGACGAATACGAGACATGAGGTCTACGGTGTTGTCATACGTAATTCCTGAAGACCCTCCCACGATGATTGCATCCGTTCCGGACATACATACCTTGTCCAATGCGTCATCTGATATTTCTCGATCCTGGTCGAGCTTAAAAACATGTCTCCACTGCTTAATCATGTCTATCAACGAACATTCCTCCAGAGGTTCTTCTCTATCCTAGTGAAACATATAAACTCAGTCTAAGTCAGCAGGGAGTGAGTGTCAATGTTCGCATAAAAAGGGGAACAAAAAATTACAGACTCTCCCCACATGTTCAGGAGTAACCTGTAATTTTTTAATAAGAAAATCGCTCAACCATCAATTAGGGTCGCCAGGCAAACCTCGTGTTCATCTGCTCCATTTCTTGTTCGGTCAAGATATCGGAGTAGACGCCGTACACGCCCCATTTCTCATAGCTCGCGACTTGATCTGTATCATTGATGGTGTGTACATAGGTAACTGCTCCAGCCTTGTTCAGTTTAGCGACGAAATTCTGATTCACCTTATATTCAGGCATCGTTACTGCATCAATATCATTCTTTTGCACAAAATCGACAACCTGAGCCTCTGTATCCTGGGTAGCATATAACGTATAGATAATGGAGGGAAATGCATAAACCTCTTTAACCGTTTGCAACATCGGTTCGTTATAGATCTGGACTACAATGCGATCAAGCACTTCCGAATCATATTTCTTACCCGCATCAACTAAGGATTGTAGAACCTGCTTAATATCTTCGTCCTTCTGCTCCTTGGTGTCTGTCACAATGTACATGTCTGGGTAATGAGCGAGTACATCCACGATACCTTTTGCATCCATCGGTTGATACATGCCTAGAATTGGCGTATTCATAAATTCATCATATGTTAATCGCTCTGCCTGCTTCTCTTCCGGCAGCTCTTCATCCTGTCCTAACATTTTGCTCATATTCGCTGTCCATTCATGTCTCGCTACTGTTTGGCGATCAGATGTCAGCATAAAATCAATCTCAAACACACGTGTGCCTTTCTCGTAATTGGCAATCATCGCCTCGTAAGCATTGGTGTACGGTTGATCCCGGATGCTTCCCATGGCATGAGCAATTAAACGATATGCTGTAAAGCCTTCCCGTTGCTCCTCGCTCTGACTGTCATAGGCAAAAAAGAGCATACCTACGGTAACAAGAAGTAATGTAAGAACTGCAGCGATGCGTTTCATAAGGCATTCACTTCCTTAAGTGAGTGATAGTATAGAAGATTGAGCAGTTTGATTAGGATTGCGCGCATCACGCGGATGCACAATTGCTTTTTGGTAACTAACTACCCTGATATGAGAGGTATCAAACAAAAAAGCCGCCCATAGGCGACTGTTAAATGAAGGAATGTGGCTGAGCTATCCATTCTTCTGTACATCTTTTAACTCTTGTAAAAAAGCAACTAAGGCCTCTCTCCAAGGTCTGAGTAATGGCAAACGGTTCGTCCGGAGCGCCAGATGATCCATTACAGAATAGGAGGGACGAGGGGCTGGTCGGGGGAACTTCTCCGTGGAACACGGTATTAGTGTAGCCTTAAGATGAAAATCACCATGCTTCCCTGCTTCTTCCGCAATCGCCTTGGCGAATTCATACCATGTACACGTTCCTGTATTCGAAACATGATAAATGCCATACTTTTCACTTAGAGCGAGAACACCCACTAGATTAGCAAGATCGACAGTGTACGTGGGTGATCCAATCTGATCTTGAACCACTTGTAGCTCAGGACGATTCTGTAAGAGCTCCAACATCGTTTTCACAAAATTATGACCATGTACTCCGAACACCCATGATGTCCGCACAATAAACCATTGTGAGCATAAACTCTGCACCAACTGCTCCCCGGCTAGCTTCGATCGGCCATACACACTTTGCGGATTGGTTGCATCATACTCTCGGTAAGGCACACGGGAAGTTCCATCAAAAACATAGTCTGTACTAATATAAAGTAGTTTGGCCTTCACCTTTTCCGCTGCCACTGCAATATTACGAGTTCCCGTTGCATTTACTGCATAAGCCGTTCCTACATCTGTCTCAGCTTGATCCACCGCGGTATAGGCAGCGCAATGAATAATCATGTGAGGTTTAAACGAAATAATAGTCTGGGTACATTGCTGTTGATCCGTGATGTCCATCTGATCCCTATCACATGCCAGCACGTGATGACCCTCTCGCTGGAACGTCCGTACAACATCTTGACCTAACTGACCCGCTGCTCCCGTTACCATCACTCTATATTTCATTCGGTTGGCTCACTCATTTGCTTGCCTTCCTGAGCCTTCACATCATTCTGATAGGCACCCGATTGGATACGTGTCCACCATGTTTTATTATCCAAATACCATTGGATTGTCTCTTTGATCCCAGTTTCGAAATGATGCTTAGGCTGCCAGCCAAGCTCTGTAGACAATTTGGTCGGATCTATTCCATAGCGCCGGTCATGCCCTAGCCGATCTTGTACATATTGGATCAAACTCGTCGGTTTGCCCAGCTGCTTGAGAATCGTTTCTACAATATAGAGATTGGTACGCTCGTTATTACCACCAATGTTGTATACTTCCCCCACCCGTCCGTGATGGATGACCAGATCAATTGCACTGCAATGATCCTCAACATAAAGCCAGTCGCGTATATTCAAACCGTCACCATAGATCGGAACCGTCTCATCATTCAAAGCACGGGATATAATAAGCGGAATGAGTTTCTCCGGGAATTGAAATGGACCGTAATTGTTGGAGCAGCGCGTAATATTCACCGGCAGACCGAAGGTCTCATGGTACGCTCTAACCAAAAGATCTGCACCAGCCTTACTTGCAGAGTAAGGACTGTTCGGCATCAGCGGTGTCTCTTCGGTAAACAAACCAGTCGCCCCAAGAGAACCGTATACCTCATCCGTAGACACTTGCACAAACTTGGTGATCTGATATTTCTTCGCTGCATCAAGTAGAACCTGGGTACCTAGTACATTCGTTCGAACAAAAATATCAGGTGATACAATACTGCGATCCACATGAGACTCGGCAGCGAAATTAACGACAACGTCGATGCCCTGCGATATGATCTGCTCCATCTGTTCTACATTCGTGATATCTGCGTGGATAAAACGATACTGCGGATTAGATTCAATGGATTGTAAATTCTCCAGATTTCCTGCATACGTTAAAGAATCCACATTGATGATCTCATAATCTGGATGTGTGCGAAGCATATACATCACAAAGTTGCTGCCTATAAATCCAGCTCCCCCAGTAACGAGCAGTTTCATGGTGTCTCTCTCCTTTAGTCAAAGTTTACTTCGGCATCCTGCAAGCAGGGATGTTTTTGATCCTTATCTGATAACACAGGATTCGTTATTGGCCAATCGATTGCAAGCGCTGGATCATTCCACAAAATACCACGATCATGTGTAGGCGAATAGTACTCATCTACCTTATAAGACACCAGTACGTTAGGAACAAGGGTACAAAAACCATGTGCAAACCCTTGTGGAACAAGGAGCTGACGCTGATTGTACTCACTGAGTATAAAACCTTTCCATTGACCAAACGTCTTAGAGGATGGACGAATATCGACGATTACGTCATAGATTGCGCCAGATAGTACTCTCACGAGCTTGGTTTGAGCCTTAGGTTGAAGCTGGTAGTGCAACCCTCGGATAACACCTGCTTCCGCAGATAAGGATTGATTGTCCTGCACAAATACATGATGGATCCCCTGTTCGTGTAGCTGCTGCTCATTATAGCTCTCCATAAAATAACCTCGATGATCGCCATACACTTTAGGCTCCAAAATAACCGCCCCGTCCATAAACAGTGGAATTACTTTCATCGTATCCCTCCGTTATAATGTTACTGGGTTTATTCATATTGACTATATATATGTAGAAGAACAGGTGTGTGATTGTTCATCGGCCCGCAAGATAGAATATTCTTGTTTCAATAAGAGTTCATTTTACATACACGGGAATAAACAAAGCCAAGCCAGAATGGTCTTTGGCTTGGCTCAGAGATCAGAGATCAGAGATCAGAGATCAGAGATCAGAGATCAGAGATCAGTTAAATGATAGATGTAATACGGGGAAACACAATATACATTCTTTATGCTTTATGCTGATTCACGATCTTCTCCATGTAATTCATTAAATCCTCACGTAGGTCAGGACGTTGCATTGCATAATGAAGTGTTGTCTCGATGAAGCCCAGCTTCTCTCCTACATCGTGACGCAAACCATCAAAATGATAGGCGAGAATCTGACGTTGATGGTTCAGTAGAGACAGGGCATCAGTGAGCTGAATTTCTCCCCCCACCCCCACAGACTGACGACCCAGAATCTCGAAAATATCTGGCGTTAAAATATAACGCCCCATAATAGCCAGGTTCGAAGGAGCGTCTTCCCGCTTCGGCTTCTCGATTAAACGATGTGCACGGAATACTCGATCTTCGGAGTGAGGAATGGCTTCCCCATCAACAATCCCGTACCGAGATACTTCATCCCAACCTACGGGCTGCACACCAACGATAGGCGACTGCAATTCGTCATATACTTCAATCATCTGTTGCAGACAAGGATGCTCGGACTCCACGATATCATCACCCAGCAGGACAGCAAAGGGTTCGTTGCCGATAAACTTGCGAGCACACCAGATCGCATGCCCTAGACCTTTGGCTTCCTTTTGACGAATATAATGAATATCAGCCATCTCGGAAGGTTTGCGTACCTGTTCGAGCAGATCCCATTTTTGTTTGCTTGCTAGGTTCTGCTCTAGTTCAAAGGAGGAATCAAAATGATCCTCAATAGCACGTTTACCTTTACCTGTGACGATAATGATATCTTCAATCCCTGAAGCCACGGCTTCTTCAATAATGTATTGGATTGTCGGTTTATCCACGATGGGCAGCATTTCTTTGGGCATTGCTTTTGTGGCTGGGAGAAATCGGGTACCCAGTCCGGCTGCAGGAATAATGGCTTTGCGTATACGCATGCTGAATCCACCCCTCTGATCGAGAAATTTTGAACATTATAATATAAACGGATGAAAATAATGGACATATCTACGTAATTGGAATCCATTATACCATCAAAAGTTCCCGAATATCTTGTTCCGATAATGTGGTCGATCCACCATCTCCCGGCTCGATCACTTCTGCAATGAGGTCTTTCTTACGCTGCTGTAGCTCTAAAATTTTCTCCTCGATGGTGCCCTCCGTAATCAAACGAATAACTTGTACCACTTGCTTCTGTCCCATCCGGTGAGCACGACCGATTGCTTGCTCCTCCACCGCAGGGTTCCACCACAGATCGTATAAAATAACGGTATCCGCTCCGGTTAAGTTCAATCCTGTGCCGCCTGCTTTTAAAGAGATAAGGAATAGTTCACCTTCTCCTTCATTGAATCTCCGACACATTTCAACACGACTGGCAGCAGGCGTCTGTCCATCGAGATAGAACAAATCCCGTCCCTGCGCCGCCAATGTCTGCCGGATCAGGCTCAGCATACTCGCAAACTGTGAGAATATAAGGATGCGTTTACCCGCAGCAAGACAGTCTTCCACGGTCTCTAGCAACTGTTCCATTTTGCCCGAGTCTCCCAGGTAACCTTCTACAAAGAGCGCCGGATGACAGCATAACTGTCTTAATCGAGTAATACCCGCCAATATCTTGATACGGTTCTTGTTAAACCCGCCATCTTCCATATCTTTTGACGTTTCATCCTGAAGCTGAGCCAGATAAGCCACATAGAGTTTCTTCTGTTCAGCCGTCAGCTCGGAACGCTGTACCGTTTCAATTCGGTCTGGTAGCTCCTCAAGTACGTCTTTCTTCAGGCGACGGAGAATGAACGGACGTACCATTCGGGCAATCCGTTCTGGAGGCAGGTCACGGAATCTCCGATAGTTCGGAAACAAACCAGGGAAGATCGCTTCAAAGATCGACCACAGCTCATCCAGTGAATTTTCCACCGGCGTGCCTGTAAGCGCAAAGCGGCGCGGAGCTTGAATTTGTTTGACGGCTTGAGCTGTTTGAGACGAAGAATTCTTAATCGCCTGCGCTTCATCCAAAATAAGCGTATGGAAACTTCTGCCCAAGTACATGTCTAAATCCCGTCTCAGTAATGGGTAGGACGTCACAATAACGTCTGCCTGATTCATATCCGCAAGCATCGAAGCTCGCTCTTCTCGGTGTCCTGCTGCAATTAACACACGCAACTGTGGAGCAAATCTTGTAAATTCATTCGCCCAGTTATAGGTTAACGAGGCTGGGGCAACAACAAGCACTGGGGGATGCGTAGCCCGCGTTCGGATGGTCAGTCCGTCTTGCTGTGTGGTAGTCCATACGCCATCCGTAATTGCTCCCATATCATCTATAGGGAGGCTCGTTACCCGGTCATCGCTGTACTCAGGCTTCTCCTGAAGTGATGCTGTGATGTAGGCAATACTTTGTAGCGTTTTGCCAAGTCCCATATCATCTGCCAATATGCCCCCGAACCGATAAAATGCAAGCGTACGAAGCCATTGGTACCCGCTAATCTGATAATCACGCAGCACAGGCCCTAGGTCGGAAGGCAACTCAAAATCCATACCATCCGGATCGCGGAGATGATCCAGGAAACGTCGTAACGAGCCGCCCCATTTTACATGGTTGGACACTTCGTCACGCCCTGGCAGTTGGAGTGCCCGAACCGCAGGCAAGGATAGCTGGCTGTTCGTCATGTCAGCTGCCTCTAAACCAAGCGAGTCTGCTAGACGTGCAAAGCTCTCTGCCCCTTCATTTTCAAGCGAGACAAACACGCCGCTGCGTAAACGGAAATAAGGTTTCTTTTCCACAATACTACGCATCATCTCTCGCAGCTCCAGCTCATCAATACCTTCCATTTCAAACGAAATTTCTAGCCAATCCAGTCCTTTACCTAGATCTGCTCTTACTTTGGGAGGCGTTGGATAGGATTGCATCATCGCTTTCACAGCATGTGGCATATAAATATCTACTAAACCTTCAAGTTCAGGAAGCAAATGATACATAACATCATAGATCGCATCTTCCCGTTCACTCGTCCACACACTTCCATCCCGCTCTAGAAAAGAGTGATCCAAACGATCAATCAGATTCCGTTCCGCATGGCGATCACGCACGAGAATGATCTTCTTCTCATCCTCGTCGATCAGATATTCTGCTAGTGGATTGATCACCATGACACTATAATCAAATTCCAGACGTGCTGTAATCCGTTCTCGATAGAAGTCGATATATAACTTCGGTGCAAGTTCCGGCTCTGCAATCTGCTCACGCACCTGTGAATCAATAGACAAATGTCCAAGAAGACGAAGCTCAGGCACAACATGCTGTACGAACTCATCCACCTGCTGCGCTGAAATGTCGATGCTTTCTTTAATGCCATACGAAGTGAGCGCCTTGCTTAGATCCTCTAAGCTCCGCATCTGCATTGCATCTAACATATGCAACTGTCCTTCGACGACAGCAGCATCATACGCAGGAAGTAGAATCAGTTCCCGTAGTCCAGAAACTTCAAGCTGATACCCTTCATCTGATCCCTGGGCGATACGATAGTACAAAGGTAATACACCTTCACCTAAGGTCAGTGGCCCATTAATAAAACCCGTGCCTTCCATTCGGCTATCCGCCTGAAGCAACAATTCGAGCAGCGGCTTCCAGACGAATGGGGCAATGAGAATATCCCTTCCATCCGAAGCACCCAGGTACCCAGAGATGGATTGACGATAAGCTTCCTCACTCTGTCTCATTCGAATCAACATCGATAGAATAGCCTGATCCTGAGTATTAAAATAATGCATGGAAGGATCATAAAGGAATAACTTCGTAAACGACATCGGTTCGCCCTTCTCCATACAGTTCAGGAATTGCTTTACCTTCTGAACAACGTACAGGCGTTTGCCTCCAACTTTCAGTTCAAGAGCTAGTTTGGCTCCCCCTTGATGCACCTGTACCAGCTTGCAAATAAACTGCACATGTAACTCTTCCCGCAGCGAAGACCGTGTGACAGGTGCTGTATGATGCCGTCTATGCTCATCTACGTAATGGCGTTCCTTGGCAAACATAGACAAAATCTGATCTGCTGTACGATAGGAGGGTTTATCTGCCGACCTGCCCCATCCTGGAGCTGAGCTTGGACGGCTTGCCTGAGCAAAATGAACTGGAGCAGGACGTTCCCACTCACGTTCTTCTACGAATGTACCCACTTTGGAAGGGAGATTGCTTCTGGACTCACGCTCCTGCTGCTCTCCCCATTGGTGAATCGACAGCAATACAGCCGCGACATGTTTACATTGGTCATAATAGCTCGTATCGTTGGGACAGTTGCAGTCGGCTACAATCTCCCCCATCTCATCAAGGTCAACGGTGACTTTATAACGCTGCGTGCCGCGAACCAGCGCTTCATAATGCCTTTTATCCTCACTGGCAGTGAGGCCCGTGACCCTTCCTGATTCATTGTAGGCTTCGCCTTGCTTGAATGCCGTGACTCCGCACAGCAACTTAATATCCATGATTGTGAATGGCGCCACGGATCTTTCGCCTCCTTATTCATGCTGAATAATGGACATCAACTACCCCGTCACGATTATTCCGATTTTATAGAAAAAACCCCAAGAGCTCCGTAAGGCAGAGATTGGGGTTTGTGAGCTTATTTCACCAATTGACCACGCGTTACGCCGAGTTGGTTCGTTGCTTTTAGCGTTTTCCAAACTTGCGTGCCGCTGATCTCACCGCGCAGTGCACGGTTGTACAGATCAATAACTTCACGTACTTGTTCAGGTGTTTCTTCTAGGAATTCTACACGGTAACGGGATACGCCCAGATCCATGAAGTTGGCTAGATATTCAGCACCAGATTGCTCTACTGCGTTATAAACGGTATTACGGCAACCTTCATCCACGCGTACGGGATGAGACATACCGATCCGATCCTGCAGAGATGCGCGGGAATCTTCACATGGACGTCCACAGTTCGTATAGTCCGTGCCTTCACTCATAAACGTACAATACACGCAGTGTTCTGTATGGAACATCGGCAGATGCTGATGAATAACCACTTCCATCTTGTCCGTCCGTGAGCGACCCAGCAGGTCAACCATTTGCTGAATGTTCAGGTCATATGAAGGCGTGACCGCATCACAACCTGCTTCCAAGAACAATTCAACAGCCTTGTGATTCGCAATGTTCAATGAGAAATCACCGATCAATTCCGGGTGCTTCGCATCCGGATTCTCCATCCGATGACGGAGATAGAAATATAGGGCACCCGTGTTACGTACCAGTACTGCATCCGGCTTCAGACGTAGGATGTTGTTGTGGTATCCGTTCTCGCCAGGCATATGAATACGTGGAGTTACCAGGGCAATTTTGCGTCCAGCCGTCCGAACAGCCTCTACAGCAGCCGGGAACTGTTTGATGAACTCGAAATCAGCGTAGATCATCTCAATACCCGCTTCCAGTGCTGCCTCTACTTGTGGCAGACTACGGCAGAGCGCAGTCAGTTCTGCTTGACCGCGAGCAACTGGCGAAGCTGGTTTAACCGTATCGCCATATACGTCCACCGCACGTTTCACATAGACGGGCGGTTTAGGACGCTCACCTGCGAGCTGTTCAACCGCCTGACGGCGAATATTGTTTAGCTCGCGCATGGGGATGATGATGTCACCGTGCAGGTTGACATCCAATTGTTCCAGTTGGAACACTGTGCCACCCAAACGTCCAAACTGCTCTTCGAGCAATTCGTAAGTCATTGGGCGTTTCTGTGCAATATCCAATTCCATCTCGGAATCTACACGGACTGTTGTGCCCTTCTGCACATCTGTCCACCACGTACTAAGCGGCTGTCCCGGGCTGCCGATCACTTTGACATTTACCGGGAACACACGGTATGGCTTATCTGTCTCAAATGACTGACGCAGACGTTTATCCAGCGCAGGGTCATTCGTTTTCCATACTTTGTCGCCAACCTTCACACGGCGCAGATCCACATCACTACGGCCTGGCACGATGTCCACAACCCAGCCCTCTCCAGCTTCGCCTTCAAGTTTTACGCCTTTACGACGTACATCATATACACGTCCGCCTTCTTCCTTCTGCGTTGGATCTCCGGCATCAAATACAATTCCGTCTCCACGCTTCACCGGTGCATCGAGCTTCAGCACGACGCCATCACGCAGCACCTGATCCACACGTCCAAGATAGACACCACGGCTTTTCGGGAATGTACCATCTACGAGTTGCTTGTTATTCGTACCATCAAGGAAGCCATGTGTGAATCCACGAGAGAAACTCTGTTGCAGTTCACGAACTTCTTCCTTACTAGGCGGTGTGTTATCTCCGTCAAAATACCGGTCAATCGCTTTGCGATATTTACTTACCACATTCGCCACATATTCAGGCGTTTTGAGACGTCCTTCAATTTTGAAAGAAGTTACACCTGCTTCAATCAGTTCAGGCATCAAGTCAATCGCAGCCAGATCCTTAGGAGACAGCAGATATGCCACATCCCCCATCGGTTTGTGCTCACCATCGACCATCAGATCGTACGGCAAACGGCAGGCCTGTGCACATTCCCCACGGTTCGCAGAACGTCCACCCCACATTTCAGAAGTAAGACATTGACCCGAGTAGGATACACACAGCGCACCATGGACAAACACTTCCATCGGCAATTTTGCCTGTTCCCCGATCTTCTGGATCTGCTTCAAGTTGTTCTCACGTCCAAGCACGACACGTTCCATGTCAAACGGCTTCGTAAATTCCACCGCTTCCGGGGATGTAATCGTCATTTGCGTTGAACCATGGATTGGGAAGTCCGGCGAGATTTCGCGGATCAACTTGACCAAACCAAGATCCTGTACAATTACCGCATCTACGCCAGCATCCACACAAGCATCGATGAGTTCTTTGGCATCTGCCAATTCATTTTCGAAAATCAATATATTAAAGGTCAAAAAACCTTTTACGCCGTAACTGTGCAAAAACGCCATAATCTCTGGCAGCTCGTCCATACGGAAATTGTTTGCGCGAGCGCGTGCATTAAATTTTTCTACTCCGAAGAAAATGGCGTCTGCGCCGTTAGCTACTGCCGAACGCATACAGTCCCAGTCACCTGCGGGTGCCAGAAGCTCGACATCTTCTCTTCGTATTGTTGCTGTTTTCATGTATATCCTCCCCATAACCGGCTATGTGCCGGATTTCATACCTGAACGTCCAACCTATCAATTAAAAATCATTCAATCAATTCCATCTATACATACGTGTTCAAAAAGGGCGGTTTTCAGTACCGAGAAGATGGGATGAAGCTAGAAATGGAGTAGCGGAGCGTAGGCAAAACTACGTGAGCAACTACATTGTTTCCGAAGGAAACAAGCTTCGTAAGCATCCACTTATTTCGGCTGAATCCCATATTCGACGTTGAGATGCCGTTAGGCATCCTTCGTAATCAAAAGCGGACTTTTTGAACAACTTCTATACATATGTCTGTATTCCCTGATATCCAGGCCTACAGTCATTCTTTCATATCAGATCAGCAGTCATAACTCCTGAACTAGTATAGTGTACCACTTCTGCACCGACTCTTCTACGCTTTCCTGAAAAAACCGTTTACCATTTTCATACGGAAAATAAAAAACCGAAAGGTCAACTGACCTTCCGGCATGGATCTTGTATATTATCGTTTCATGAATCAATTTCATAACTCACTAAAAATGGATTGATGGAACTAGATAAAGACAAATTGAACCGTTTTGATCTCTATCTAGCCTTGATTAAAGCAGCTATAGGTATTATGAAATTGATTCACATAACATCCTTATTTTATAAATGTAAATGAGTTCACTACTTTTTCCAAAATGGCTGCCTGAACTTCCGTTCGATTCGCATCGTTTAGTCCACTCGTGATCGTATATGTGATTCCATTCTTCTCGAATACAATCTGACGACCGGTATATGGTACAGCCTTTTCCACATCATGGTACGTAAAGGAGAATGCAGGCACACCTGCAAACGTGATCTTCTCGCTATTCATCAGCTTGAAGTTCTTACGGGTTTGGCTTGCTCGCGTATATCCTTCTTTCAGCTGACTGGCCGTCATCTCAAGGGTTCTCTCTTCGTCTGCAGCAATAGAGAACTCTCCGCCTGTGAAGGTGTATGCCACTGGAGATTGTTCAAACTGATCATTATACGGCGTCCAATAGCGCGGAATATCAACACTGTACTGATAACGTTTGGATGTCCGTGTACGTTGCTTCGTTTTGTCTATCAAATAGTAATCCTCTTCCAATTGACCAAAGTTATCAGCAACAATATCAAAATCAATATAGATACTCTCAACAATGCGTTCAAACCATGCTTGATCTTGCTTCTGATCTTCGGGGAACGAATATTCAACATAATAACGATAGTCGCCCTTCTGCAAAAGTACATTGTACTCTGTCTGCCATCCATCGCCAAAGTTATAACGGAACTCCTGAACCTTTGCCGTCTCACCAGACATATCCATCGTATAGGATCGGATAGGCTCATAGTTATCTAGCGTGAATGCCTCACGCATCCACTTATCCAGTTGTTCGCTCCATTGTTGAACGGTAGCTCCCTTAGGCGTAGATGAAACCGTCATTTCTAAGTAAGCTCCATCCTTCGCTTGGTAGGACAGCTCGTTATTGTCCATCGACCACCCTGCCGGCACATTCAGCTCAATGCCATAATCACCATTGTGGACGTAACGCATGCCATCAACGACTGTAGATAGATCTTTGATGGAGCTATCTGACTGATCATAGGTAGGTTGGAATGAGTTCAATAACGCTGCGTGTTGATCCAGATCCTTATAATATACTGCATCATAATCTGCAAAATAAATACTATACAGTCGATTATCCTGGATGTACTGACGCATCTCCCAGAACATCCCGTCCTTATCATTTACAACAGTTCGTGCATACGGCATGTCGGCTTGGTTAACGGCTTGGCGATCCAGCACAATATCTTCTGCTTCCTTGGATTCCTGTTCAAGCTGATGCAATAAGTCATCGGCATCAAGTGCAGTGTTCTCATCGCTGACATATACCTGAAGATAATAACTTTCATCCGCAGGGCCAAATGACATCATTCGCTCCTGCTCTTCCGTTTGTAAAATAATCATATCTTCCGGGTAGTTAATCGACCAGCCATAATAACTATTACCGATTCTCGTTTTATCTGCATCCACATCAATGTCGTCCTCGTCCTTATCCGTCGGCGATTCCATCTGCGTTAAGCGAATGATGATTTCTCCTGAAGATGTTGGAGCAAGTGTTGCGCCAATTCCTGCTGCTACTACGCGAAGCGGAACCATAAGTACACCATTCACCATTTTAGGGGATGTACCCATGTCTTTTTTGACGCCATCCACCCAGGCAATCGGACTACCAATCGTGATCGTTACCGTATGTGCACCTTCCTTGATTTTGACAACATCATTACTCTCCAAACGAATTTCACTGCCAAAAGCCTTCTTAAAAACGCCGACAGGCACCATGGTCACACCATTGATTTTGTAAGGCTTCGCGATTGCTTGTTTGCTCCCATTGATATAAGCTTGAGTGCTTCCTGCTTGGATTCGCAGTTCATTCGTGGTGATATCCTCGGATGCCCATACTGGCATAGCTAAGGCAAAAGTTAGCATCCCAGCCAACATGCCTGTGCTCAGCACACGTAAAAATGACTTCTTCATTCCGTTCATTCGTCCTCTCTCATTACGGGCTGCTCCCGTCGTTATTGTTCTTCATCCCCTGTTAGAAACGCTTCGATCTCAGCCTCGAAATCTGCTCGATCTCCAAGTACCAACGTACGTATAACGATGTCACCATCCGATTGCATCATCAGTTTCACTTTTTGCCCTGGTAAATACGCTTTGAGCAGCTCATTAATATCAGCCGGCGAAGATACACGTGTGCCTCCGATACTATATAATAGGTCACCCTCTTGGATTTTGGCTTTCTTCGCTGCATTGGAGAACACGCCATTTACTGTTAAAGGTTCATTCGTAGGCATTCCTACGATACTAGACCAGCTTTCCTCCAGCAGTAGTCCAAGACTTGCGCGTTTCACCTTACCGTATTTGAAATACTGATCGATCACATATTGCACCGTCTCCACCGGGATCGAGAATCCCGTGTTATCTATGCCGATTTCTGTATATTTCATCGAGTTAATCCCGATAACTTCGCCCTTCAAATTGATCAACGGCCCACCGCTGTTACCTGGGTTAATGGCTGCATCGGTCTGAATTAAACGATAGTTCGCTTCTTCCACTTCGCGGTTAAGTCCACTAATCACACCCACCGTTGCTGTGTTCCGCAAGGCAAATGTAACTGGTGTCCCAATCGCAATCACCGTCTCTCCGACGGAGGTCTTTGGCGCTTTGGCGAATGTTGCCGGTTTGAGCGATTTGGCATTAATTTTAATGAGTGCAATATCACTGATTAGATCACTGTATGTTTTGGTAATATTGTATGTATTGCCATCAGATGTCACAACGAGTGGATTATTTAAATCTTCAACGACATGTGCATTCGTTACAATCCATCCATTCGAACGGATAATCACGCCTGTCCCATGCGCAAGATCATATTCATCCGAGGATGCGTCGCCATGTTCGTCATTTGCTTTTCCAATAATGCTCACAACGGATGGAGACACCCTTTCAATGATTTTTGGGATCATCTCATTTCCTTTATAAAGGTAGGTGCCTGTCTTCGCATCATATTGACCGCTCCCCCCCAGTACCTTAACCAAGTCCGCAGAACTGACATACACTTGTCCATCAACTACTTTGGCTTTCATGCCAGCCCCTGCCGTAGACTCCGCTGCTCCTGCCGCTGTTGCCACGCTGATGGAAAGCACCATTGTCATCATCATCGCTATAGTTTTTCTCGCTAACCCGTTCATTCTCTCCCTCATCCCTTTCGGTCTATCCTCTGTTATTCGGTTATGTAGCCTAATCTCTTACTCTCTTCTCTCTACCTTCTTCTGTCAGTATCCTCCAATCTATCACACAAATTATGGTTATACAATTGTTCTGCGTTCTATCTATCATAGAAAGTTCATCCCACTATGCTGATCCCGATCCAATAAAAAAACACCTTCCACCATTAGCTCTGGAAAGTGCTTCGTCTGTATTCTCATTGCTATACACCAACTACGTTAATCTGTAACCTAACTAATTGAACCATCCCGTAATCATGGCATAGTCCGTCATCAAGAAAACAAGCAAACTGACCACTGCAAACCCGATCGCAAACAAATTCTTCTTAGGTGCCCGAATCAATCGCACAACGCCTATAAAGATAATAATCGTAAACAACAGGACAAAGATATCAAATGCATTAAAATTCGATGTACTCGCTGTGGCAGCTTCTGCAAGCAACATGGATAGACAGACCTCCTCACCATAATTAAACACACATTTTGGCAACGTCCTTATACACAACATTCAATCCCGTACCTGAAACGCTTCAATGCACTTGTGAATCCATACAAAAAGCTAACTCCTGCCCAAATATCTAACTCTATGTTAGCCGTAGCCTGCTTGTAATGCAAGCCCTATCATCCATAAAAATGAAAAAAATCCAATTCATCTAGGTATGTCTATAATGCTTGTCACATCACATATGTAAACACTTTCATTATAAGTCGAGATTATAATTCTATTCTACATTCTCATGTAAATGTTTAAAGGTACGTCTCATAGATCTATTCAATCCATATACCAAAAAAACCTCCCTATTGAACGTGGTGAAGCATCGCTGTATAAGCAATGCCTCACCACGTTCACCTAAGAAGGTTCCTAACTGATCAACTCTATGGTATCTGGTTATTCTGTTAACTGAAGCATCTTGCTTCGCTCTGTATCCCGCACCAAAACAGGTTTCAGGTACTTACCTGTATAAGATGCCTCTACTTGTATAATATCCTCTGGTGTTCCGGTTGCCACGATCGTTCCGCCGCCACTGCCGCCTTCTGGCCCCAGATCAACAATATAGTCAGCTGTTTTGATTACATCCAGATTGTGCTCGATAACCAGCACGGTCTCACCGGAATCAACCAATCGGTGCAATACGTTTAGCAACCGGTCAATATCGTCGACATGCAGTCCTGTCGTTGGCTCGTCCAAGATATAAATGGTCTTGCCTGTACTGCGACGATACAGCTCAGAGGCAAGCTTCACCCGTTGAGCTTCACCACCGGACAAGGTTGTTGCCGGTTGTCCTAAATTGATATAACCCAAACCTACATCAAGCAGTGTCTGCATTTTGCGATGGATTTTCGGAATGTTCTCGAAGAATTGGGTTGCATCCTCGACAGTCATTTCGAGTACGTCAGCGATGTTTTTGGATTTGTACTTCACTTCGAGCGTCTCACGGTTATAACGTTTGCCTTTGCAGACTTCACAAGGAACGTATACGTCCGGCAAGAAGTGCATCTCAATCTTGATAATTCCATCACCCCGGCAAGCTTCACAGCGCCCACCTTTGATGTTGAAACTGAAGCGACCTTTTTTGTAACCACGCATCTTGGCTTCGTTCGTTTGCGCAAACAAATCCCGAATGTCATCAAACACTCCAGTATACGTAGCCGCATTGGATCGCGGTGTACGACCGATTGGCGACTGGTCAATATCGATGACTTTATCAATATGTTCCAGACCACGGATCTCTTTATGTTGCCCAGGACGTACACGAGCACGATTCAGATCACGCGCCAATGTTTTGTACAAAATTTCATTAATCAGTGTCGATTTTCCTGATCCAGATACACCCGTTACGGCGGTGAACACACCAACTGGGATTTTCACATTCAGGTTCTTCAGGTTATTTTCCTTGGCGCCGCGTACTTCCAACCAACGATCACCTACGCTGCGGCGTTCCGCACGTATCGGAATGAACTTCCGTCCACTCAGGTATTGACCCGTTAACGAGTTCTCGTCATTCATGATCTCTTCTGGTGTACCCTGCGACATTACGGTACCTCCGTGGATACCTGCGCCAGGACCAATATCAATAATATAGTCGGCTGCCATCATTGTGTCTTCATCATGCTCAACTACGATTAACGTATTGCCGATGTCTCTCATATGAGCCAACGTACTGATCAAACGATCATTATCCCGTTGATGCAGACCGATACTCGGCTCATCTAGAATATAGAGCACGCCCATCAGGCTAGAACCAATCTGTGTCGCCAATCTGATCCGCTGCGCTTCACCACCAGATAACGTTCCGGCAGCACGGCTCAGGGTCAGGTAATCCAGACCGACATTGACTAGGAAGCCCAGACGGCTATTAATTTCTTTGAGAATCAGGTTCGCAATAGCGCGTTCCTTCTCACTCAGATCCAACGTTTCAAAGAATTTACCCGCTTCTCCTATAGAGAGGCTCGTTACATAGGCCATGTTATGGTCGTTAATTGTGACCGCCAGACTTTCACGTTTCAAACGATGTCCTTTACATGTACCACAAGGCTTGGCGCTCATATACCCTTCAATGAATTCACGGATGCCCTCAGATGCCGTTTCACGATAGCGCCGCTCCAAATTGTTCACGATACCCTCAAAGGTCACCAGCGCTTCTTTGCGTTGTCCAAAATCATTCTCATAACGGAACCGGATTTTCTCTGTACCTGTACCAAGCAGCAACTTGTTCATCTGATCGGCTGGAAGATCTTCAACAGGTACATCCTGCGGGATGTTGAAATGTTCACATACTGATTTCAAGAACTGAGGATAGTACGTTGACGTTCCTCCTGTCCATGCGTCAAATGCGCCCTCTTCAATCGTTTTACTCCGATCAGGCACTAGCAGATCCGGGTCAACGATCATTTTCACACCAAGTCCATCACATTCAGGACAAGCTCCAAACGGGCTGTTGAAAGAGAACATTCGTGGTGCGAGCTCTTCAATACTGAATCCACACACTGGACATGCAAAATTAGAGCTGAAACGGAGTTCTTCCTCTCCGATGATATCAACGAGCAATTGTCCACCAGACAGATTCAGTGCCGTTTCAATGGAGTCTGCAAGACGTGACTGGACATCCTCCTTGATAACAACCCGGTCAACGACAACTTCAATCGTATGTTTCTTATTTTTCTCCAACTGGATATCTTCAGACAGTTCACGCATCTCGCCATTTACCCGTACACGGACAAATCCTTGTTTGGATATATCGGCAAATACACTCTTATGCTCGCCTTTCCGTCCAGAGATAATCGGTGCCAAAATCTGCAATCGAGTTCTTTCCGGATACTGCATGACACGATCGACCATCTGCTCTACCGTCTGCGATGTAATTTCTACACCGTGATCCGGGCAGTGGGGATGTCCTACACGTGCAAATAATAGACGTAAATAGTCATAAATTTCGGTTACCGTTCCCACGGTTGAACGCGGATTACGGCTAGTCGTTTTCTGGTCTATCGAAATCGCTGGGGAGAGGCCTTCAATGGAATCCACATCTGGTTTCTCCATTTGTCCTAGAAACTGCCGTGCATAAGCGGATAATGACTCTACATATCGCCGCTGACCTTCTGCATAGATCGTATCAAAAGCCAGCGAGGACTTGCCTGAGCCGCTCAGACCCGTCAATACAACAAAACGGTCACGCGGAATGGTAATATCAATGTTCTTTAGGTTATGTGCTCGTGCACCTTTAATGACAATATTCTCGCTAGCCAATGTGTATCCACCCTTTCAAAATCAATATCGTGTTTCACACCCTCCCAAACCCTCCCTTCCTAGGGAGGGCCCCATAGGGCTCAGCCCTCTGGACACCCGAAACAAGCGGTGCATTGGCGGTTGGTCGGGTCTTGCTATGTGAAGGTATATCGTGCGCCCGCGATTCTGCACTAGATTCCAGCCTATTGCCGGAATCTAATGCAGTCGCTCTACTGTGAGGGGACGCTCACGGCTTTGCCTCGCTCGCGGTAAGTCGCCATTGCCTCTGGCTCGGCTCCCTTTACTACCGGGACGCTCACGGCTTTGCCTCGCTCGCGGTAGGTCGCCATTGCCTCTGGCTCGGCTCCCTTACTACCGGGACGCTCACGGCTTTGCCTCGCTCGCGGTAGGTCGCCATTGCCTCTGGCTCGGCTCCCTCTACTACCGGGACGCTCACGGCTTTGCCTCGCTCGCGGTAGGTCGCCATTGCCTCTGGCTCGGCTCCCTCTACTACCAGGACGCTCACGGCATTGCCTCGCTCGCGGTAGGTCGCCATTGCCTCTGGCTCGGCTTCCTTTACTACCGGGACGCTCACGGCTTTGCCTTGTTCGCGGTAGGTCGCCATTGCCTCTGGCTCGGCTTCCTTACTACCGGGATGCTCGCGGCTCTGCCTTGTTCGCGGTAGGTCGCCATTGCCTCTGGCTCGGCTCCCTTTCTACGATCGGGACGCATGATTTCCATATGCTTTCCTATAAACCTTTTAACCAAATTCAACTTTTCTACTAGTATAGCCGTGAAGAGAACATTCCAACATGTCTATTTATCGGCAATCCATACTATTTTCCTTACTGAACAAGAGAACGGCCCATAGGCCGTTCTCTTGTTGCAGATCCATCTTTTCGGACATATCTGTAATTGTTGCATTATTGTTCAATCGCCTACTCTGCGCGCAGTTCCAACAATGCGTCACGAAGCTCAGCAGCACGCTCAAACTGCAAGTTTTTCGCTGCTTCTTTCATCTCTACTTCTAGGCGCTGTATAAGAGACTGACGTTCCTTCTTGGACATCTTCTCTGCAGCGCCAGTAAGAAATTCGTTCTTCGATTCGGCAACCTTTGTTGCCTCAATCACATCACGTACCTTTTTGCGAATCGTCTGTGGTGTAATGCCATGTTTCTCATTGTAGGCCATCTGGATTTCACGACGACGTTCCGTCTCCTTGATCGCCTTATCCATCGAATCCGTCACTTTATCACCATAGAGAATAACTCGACCATCACTGTTCCGCGCCGCCCGTCCAATGGTCTGAATCAGTGAACGCTCTGAACGAAGGAATCCTTCCTTATCCGCATCCAGAATCGCAACCAACGATACCTCAGGTAGATCCAAACCTTCCCGCAGCAAGTTGATCCCGATTAAGACATGGAACGTTCCAAGCCTTAGATCACGCAAAATCGACATCCGCTCTAGTGTCTTAATCTCGGAGTGAAGATATCGTACCTTAATACCAATCTCTTTCAGATAGTCAGTTAGATCCTCCGACATCTTCTTCGTCAACGTCGTGATTAACACACGTTCGTCTTTGGCAATGCGGTCATTGATCTCTGCAATCAGATCATCGATCTGTCCCTTCGTTGGGCGCAGCTCGATAATTGGATCAAGTAGACCGGTAGGACGAATGATCTGCTGTACCATCGTATCGGTATGCTCAATCTCATATGGCCCTGGTGTAGCCGATACATAGATAATCTGATTCATCTTCTCTTCAAACTCATCGAATTTGAGCGGACGATTATCAAGCGCAGATGGCAACCGGAATCCGTGTTCAACCAGAACCGTTTTTCTCGCTTGGTCACCGTTATACATTGCGCGAATCTGTGGCAACGTTACGTGAGACTCATCCACCACGATCAGCATGTCATCTGGAAAATAATCCATCAGTGTATATGGTGTATCTCCACGTTCACGGAAGGTCAGTGGCCCGGAATAGTTCTCAATTCCTGAACAAAAGCCCACTTCCTTCATCATTTCAATATCATAACGTGTACGTTGTTCCAGTCGCTGTGCTTCCAACAACTTTCCTTGTTCACGGAGTACTTCAAGACGTTCTTCAAGCTCACGTTCGATGTTGACCAAAGCCACCCGCATCGTCTCTTCTTGGGTTACGAAGTGAGATGCTGGGAAGATCGCAATATGTTCACGTTCTCCTACTAGTTCTCCGGTCAATACATCAATCTCGGTAATCTTCTCAATCTCATCCCCAAACAACTCGACGCGAATCGCATGTTCACCCTTAGAGGCTGGGAAGATCTCAATGACATCACCACGTACACGGAACGTCCCCCTTACAAAGTTGATATCATTCCGCTGATACTGTATTTCTACCAAACGAGACAAAATCTGATTACGTGGCTTCTCCATACCTACCCGCAATGACAATAACATGCTGGAGTAAGCAGACGGTGAACCCAAACCATAAATACAGGACACGCTGGCTACAATGATGACATCCCTACGTTCAAATAACGAACTGGTCGCTGCGTGACGCAGTTTGTCGATCTCTTCATTGATGCTGGAATCCTTCTCGATATACGTATCCGATGACGGAATGTACGCCTCCGGCTGGAAGTAGTCATAATAGCTGACGAAATACTCAACCATATTATTAGGAAAGAATTCTTTGAATTCACTCGCAAGCTGAGCTGCCAACGTTTTATTGTGGGCAATAATCAGCGTTGGACGTTGAAGCTTCGAAATGGTTTGTGCAATGGTAAATGTCTTACCTGTACCGGTTGCACCCAGTAGTGTCTGATACCTCTTTCCTTCCCGAACACCCTGAACCAATTGTTCAATGGCTGCAGGCTGGTCACCTTGGGGAGAAAACTCAGACTCGATTTCGAACGTTTTGTCGCTCATTACAATATCGCTCATTGCCGTATCTCACCCTATCGTCTAAAATAATAGTCACTATAGAGGTTGTTCAAAAAGTCCGCTTTTGATTACGATCGATGCCTAGCGGCATCATCAGCTTCGAATATGGAATTCAGCCGAAATGTCCGTTGCTCACGTAGTTTTCCTACGCTCCGCTACTCCATTTCTAGCTTCATCCCATCTTCTTGGTACTGAAAACCGACCTTTTTGAACACACACTTATATATTGTCGAAGTTCCCCGAATTTTCATATGGGAAAACTTATAGGCATAGGAATATTTGTTCCCGTTAGATTATACCTCGTTCGTTCAAGTGATGCAAACGTGAAGTGAAGACAGGAGTGGGTTAATTTATGGATATTGCGACACTTATCGGCATCATTGCCGGGATTGCCGCAGTCATCGGCGGTTTTTTGTGGGAAGGCGGCCAAGTTTCAGGGTTGTTACAAAAAACAGCTGCATTAATTGTATTTGGTGGAACCATCGCTGCGGTCGTTGCCAGCTTCCCTGCAAACCGGTTACGTACAATTCCGGCTGCACTGCGCATGGCCTTTGGACGCAAAAACAACGAGTCAAGCCAGTGGGTCGAAGAACTGGTGGACATGTCAACCATCGCCCGCCGCTCAGGCGTGCTCGCATTAGAACGGAAAGTAACGGATCACCCACATCCATTTTTAAGAGACGGCATTCAAATGGTTGTGGACGGTACCGATCAAGATGTCATTCGGCAGATCATGGAGATGGAGATTGATTCTGTTGAACAAAAACATGATGGGTACGCCAAAATTTTTGAAGCTGCTGGTGGTTATGCACCGACGATGGGGATCATCGGTACCGTAATGGGTCTAATTCAAGTACTAGGAAGTCTAACTGATCCGACGGGACTTGGGCCTGCCATCGCTGTTGCCTTCACAGCTACTTTATATGGTGTAGCTAGCGCCAATCTAATCTTTTTACCCATCGCTTCCAAGATTAAATCCCGCGGTGCGGAAGACATACAACTTATGGAAATGATACTTGAAGGTGTACTTGCTATCCAAAATGGGGAGAATCCTCAACTTGTCCGCAAACGCCTAGAATCATTTACATTGACACATCGCCAGATCACGCAACCTGTACTAAAGGAGGGGTTCGATGAGTCGGCGCAGTAAATGGCGCGCTAAACGTGAGCCTGGTGAACATCGGGATCGTTGGATGATTACTTATGCTGATCTCATTACCCTTCTACTGATCTTCTTTGTCATTATGTACGCGATGAGTAATCCGGATTCCGGTAAATATAACGTTGTGACACAATCGCTGCAAAATACGTTTAATCAATCGAACTCCATACTTGAAG
Source organism: Paenibacillus tundrae (assembly GCF_030812775.1). Classification (GTDB taxonomy): domain Bacteria; phylum Bacillota; class Bacilli; order Paenibacillales; family Paenibacillaceae; genus Paenibacillus; species Paenibacillus tundrae_A. Next base: position 154,571 of record NZ_JAUSTI010000011.1, on the reverse strand, counting down.
GTGGTAGTGGCATTGTAGGCGAAACGATTACAAAACCTACTCCACCCGACAATGAAGAACAGAATCCTACAGATTCAGATACGGAACCGGATGTTACTGATGATGATAACCAGCCGCTCACTGAGAGGGAGAAGCAATTCAGATCACAGGAAGAAGAGCTGCAAAATTTATTTAATACGATTACACAATATATCGAGGACAACAGTCTTAATGATCAGATCTTTGTGGCGGACAAACCGCAAGGCATTTCCATTACGCTAAGTGATCGTTTTCTATTTGATCAAGGACAGGCCGCACTGAAAGATAATGCTGCACCCATACTTAGCAAACTTGCAAGTCTATTCCGTAACCTGAACACAGTGGTTAGCATCGAAGGTCATACCGATAACGTGCCTATTGGAACTAACTCTTCCTATAAGGATAACTGGCAGTTGTCCGGTGAACGTGCCTTATCCATCCTTCGATTTTTCCTAGACCAAGAAAAGCTGAACCCCGACGGCTTCCAATATGCTGGATATGCAGATACACGCCCTACTGGAGATAACTCCACCGAGGCTGGCCGTCAGAAGAATCGCCGCGTAGAAATTACGGTGCTACGACAATTACAACCATAACTCTCTGCATTGCATTGTCCATTCCTTAAGTACAACGATTAATCGTACAAAAAAGGATTCAAAAAGGCACGTTCAAGTTGAATTCATTCAAACTGGACGTGCCTTCTTCGTATTGATTTAATCTATCTTATATTAATTATTTCATTTAACTTCTGTATCACTCTCGAACACGTTCGATTTCATCCAAAACTTCTTTGAGTTTCAGCGCTTCTTTCTTAATTTCACGATCATCCTGACGTTTAAGCGTCTCTTCGAACCACAGCATGACCTCGGCAATCATCAATCGCTGTTCAGCTAACGATTCTTCATACATGCGTTCACCGCGAGCTAACAGCAGACGGTTCTCCATCCGATCACGTGGGTGAATTTTGATTGCTTCCAATGCTTTGAAACGCTCGGCAATCTCCTCTTGGGACAGATCATTGTCCTTACCTTGGATAATGGCCATCTTCTTCTCACCAGTCTCAACAGAGGAGACCTCCACTTCTAGAATTCCGTTGATGTCATATGTAAAACGAACGTCGATTGCTTGTTCCCCAGCTGGAGCAGGTGGCACGTTTATGGGTAACTCGCCTAACTTCACATTATTTTTAGCTAGCCGGCTCTCTCCTTGGTAAATGTCAACGGTGATGGATGTCTGATGATGATGCAGCGTATAATAACGTTCCATTTTGCTTACAGGGATAACCGTGTTACGTTCTATGATCGGCGAGAACATGCCTGATTCAAACCGTCCATTGTCCAATCGCACGGAGACGGAAGTTCCCAGCGTATAGGGACATACATCTGTTAAAATAACTTCCTCCAGGTCTTGATGTCGTTCCTTCATCGCAGCCTGAATACCGACACCCAGCGCTACTGCTTCATCTGGATGTAAATGGTTTGCAGGCAGCCTGCTGAACAGTTTGCCTGTAAACGAATAGATCAGTGGCATGCGTGTTGCTCCTCCAACAAGGATCACAGCATCCAGTTCACTCAGCTTAACGGATGCATCACGTAACGCACGTTCGACAGGCTTCTGTAAACGGGCTAACAGTGGCTTGGCCGCCAGATCAAAACGCGCACGATCCACAACCAGCTCCTTCACTCCCTCTTCAAGTGTCAGCATCATCTTGCCTTCACGAACATGGCTCAAGTCCTGTTTGCAACGCTCCGCTTGCTTCCAGAGTGCTGATTGTTCTTTTGCAGATAAGCGATCTTGCTCAATTTGGTGGCTATCAGTAAACAATTCTGCGAGCAAACGTGTAAAATCTTCGCCCCCAAGAAAGTTATCTCCAGCGACAGATTTCACTTCCATGATCTGATCAAATAATTCCAGTACGGATACATCAAACGTACCGCCTCCTAGATCAAATACCAGAAACTTGGTTTCCGGTTCATGTTGATGTAAACCATAGGCAATAGCTGCGGCGGTTGGTTCGCTAAGCAAACGTTCCACTTTTAGCCCCGCTAATTGCCCTGCATGCTTCGTCGCTTTACGCTGTGCATCATTGAAATAAGCCGGTACACTAATCACAGCCTCAGTTACCGTCTCTCCGAGATACGCCTCCGCATCTGCCTTGAGTGATTTCAAGATGAACGCAGATAGTTCTTCCGGCAAAAATTGATATGTACCCAGCTCAAACGTCCGTCCGGTACCCATGTATCTTTTGAATACAGAAGCTGTTCTCTCCGGATGTGTAATCAAACGTTCTCTCGCAATCTCACCTACTACAATCTCCTCATTCTCATCCACACTTACCACCGAAGGTGTCAAGCGATTGCCGAGCGCATTCGGGATAATCTGAGGCTCCCCATGAACCCAGCAAGATACTAAACTATTCGTTGTTCCTAGATCAATACCTATGATTGTCATGTTGTTTGTACCTTCTCTCTTCTCAACTTCTACTTGTGACTCTATCGAACAATCTATCATAATCGATAGCTAGCGCATAGGCATAACTTCATTCGTCCACCAAAATAAAAAAACCGAATGCTCACTTACACATCCGGTTTCTACACACTCAACGTTATTATGCATCCATACCGCGCTCGCTAGGGCGCAAGATGACTGAACCAACAGCAAGTAGAATAGCTGCCATACCAAACAAAATCAGTAGAGGGAGCTGGATATCAGACAACGTGCCTCCAGCGGAGATCGTCTCCACAGCTTGAATCGTCCACTTTTGCGGAACAAAGTTGGCAATCTTCTGCATATATTCAGGCATAATCGAGAGTGGCCAGAAGCACCCACCGATCATACAAGTTGGTGTGATGATAAGCGAATTTAACATGTTTGCATTTTTGGATTCACGGATCAATCCAGCAACAGTACTCGCAATTCCCATGGAGACTAACATAAATGCAGCCAGAATGAGGAAATGTACACCAAATGAAAGGCCAGCATCATAATGCAACACCCATCGGCTAATGCCTAAAACGAGAACAATTTGAATGATACCGATGATAAAACTCCCCAAGAAATTGCCGACTGCAATTTCATAAGATCGTACTGGAGCTGTATATACCCGGGCCATCGTTAACTGTCTGCGATCTTCCAGAATAACGGATACAGCGCTTGTCAATAAACCCATCATAAACATAATCGTAAATCCAGTCACATTATTTAGGCCCGGCTTCGGATAGATCTGTAGGTCAACAGCTGTGCCTGTGATAGCGGATTTATCTGTTTCCTGTAGTAGCTGTTCCAATTTCTTTTGATTCTTCTGTGAGTTTGACGTCATATCCGAAACTTCACCTGTTCCGGCGTGTACGGCTGATGCCAATTGATTCAACCCCACGGTCATCCCATCTACGGCAGCTCTGAATGTGTAGGATTCTTCACTCACACGCATTTCAATCAGTTCCAATGGCGCTTGCTTCCCAAGCAACAGATTCTCTGTGTACTGCGGCGGAATAACAAGTCCTGTGCTTCCCTCTTGCCGGGCAATAGCTTCCTTCACTTCAGCTTCTGTACCCATCGGCTTGAGTAAGTACTCCTCTTTATGACCAAGCTCGCTTATGATCCATTCACCAGCTACACCTTGATCCTCATTGACATACGGAATGATCGCTCGATTTGCCTGCTCATTGCCAAATAGAAATACCGTACCTGTCACAACTAAACAAGGCAGTAGCAGAAACGTAATGACCCCTCGTTTACGCCCCAACGTTCGTCTAATCATAAGCCAGGCGATATGTAGACTATTCATAGCGGTACCCTACCTTTCTGTAGATTACACCTGCGATTAGAAGCAGAACGGCGCAAACGACACCAAGCATGACGATATTGTGCATAATCTCGCTCACAGGAGAATCCAGCATCATTCGCAAGAAGCTCTGTAGTGCCCAGTGATTAACTGTAAATTCGCTTATGCGGTTTACCAAATCAACGGCAATCGGTGTGAAACCACCACTGATGAATGTCATTGCAATAATAATGGCTTGCATCATCCCACTTGCAGATGTCGCATTTTTGCTAACTAGGGCAACGATAATGCCAATCGTCATCGAAGCGATTGTAATCAACACACAGATCAGGATGATCAACCAAGGATGGTTCCCCCAATTCACGCCGTACAACCAATAGGTCATGACGATAATAATGATGGCTTGCATAAAGGCAAGTAGGCTATTGCCTGCAATTTTTCCGGCAAAGATGATACCATTCCCTACTGGTGCCGCCTGAAGCCGAATCAACGTTCTTTTGTCCTTTTCGGAGAACAAACTATTAATCGTTGTCATGCCAGAGTAGAGCATAAACATAGCCAGCATTGAGGCCGCGTAATATTGTGATGCACTGTAAGAATTGCCTGCCTTACCCGGACTACTCGTGGTGATATAGGTAGGCTCTTCTGTCAGGTCCGTATTTGGCACAGATGCCATCGCTGCGACCACTTCTGGACCAAGCACTTTTGCAATGGCGACCTGTCTGTTCAGTTCATCCGTGAACCGTGTAAATACAGTCTGCCCTACAACATTAAGCGTGTTGTCTTTGCCCAATATCCACTGCAATTCTGCGCCTTTACCTGCCACAAGCTGATCCTGTAGACCACTTGGGAGGATTACAGCAAAATCCAATTCCCCCTGCCTAAGAGCACTTACGGCGTCTTCTTCTGTTGCCAGATCTCTTACCTTCAACATGTCTGACACCGCTGGCGAGGTCAAGAAGGTCTGCAGAGCGTCTTCTACAACGGAAGCTTTCGTTGCTTCTGTAGACTGAATGATGCCCACTCGAACTGGTTTAATTACAGCATCTTCACCCGATCCCATCGTTCCTGAAAGGGCTGTACCTAATATAAAGATCAGGAGTAATGGGAGTATAAATAGATTCAGTAATACGGTTCGTATTTTCAGAATACGCCTAAGCTCAAAAGCACATATATGCCACATATTCATCTGAAACCCTCCTTAGTCTCGAAGCGTACGTCCGGTCAGATTAAGGAACAATGTTTCCAGATCAGGCTCTTCGACTTGAAGGGACTGAATAGCTAAGTCATGTTTGTTACAGATAAAAAGCATATCCTGCATATCCTGCTGCGCCGAAGGCACTGTAATGGTAATGGTGTCGTCAACAACTTCCACATTCTTCACACGAGGATGAAGTTTCATCTCCTCAATGGCACCAGGATTAATGACCGAGGCAGTGAGTACGATTTTTTCCGTTGATGCTACGCGTTCTCTTAATTCCTTCTCGGTACCACAAGCGATGATATGTCCTTGATCCATAATGGCCACCCGGTGACTGATCGCAGCCACTTCTTCCATGTAATGACTTGTATAGATAATGGTAGATCCCATATTGTTCAGCGTTCGCACTGACTCCAAAATATGATTGCGAGATTGCGGATCTATGCCGACCGTCGGTTCATCCATAATAATGAGATCTGGTCGATGCATAATCGCACATGCAATGTTCAATCTACGTTTCATCCCACCCGAGAAAGTGGAGGGTACTTCTTTTGCTTTGTCCTGCAAACCTACAAATTCCAGCGACTCCTGTACCCTCTCCTTCAGTAACTTGCCGCGTAATCCATACAATCTAGCAAAGAAGGTGACGTTATCCGCCGCGGTCATCGTTTCATACAATGCCAGATCCTGTGGTACCAAACCGATCTTGCGCTTCACATCAAGTGGGTGTTCTTTAACCGAGATGCCATCCAGGCGAATTTCGCCCTGATCCATTTTTAGTAACCCAGCGATCATACTGATGGTTGTGCTTTTCCCCGCACCATTCGGACCTAATAATCCAAAAATCTCACCTTTATTCACGCTCAAATTCAGATGATCCACCGACAGTTTGTTGCCGTAACGTTTGACGACCTGATCGACTTCAAGTATTGGCATATCCCCACACTCCTTCTCCCGTTCTAGCTTCCTTCATCGGATGTTATAACTGTATTGTAGCGAATTGTTGCCTTGCGTGAAGGTACGAAAAGTCATATATCGAAGGTGACTTAAGTCATCTCCTGATCTAGAAGGTACGTATGATATAATTAGGGATGGATTACCAGGTAGGTACTTGTTTAAAAAAGTACAGAAAAATGTTCTCTCTATTGATACTCTTATCTCAAAATTAAAGGATGTCACGACATATGCCGATACGAGCACTTCAATACGGTCTTATTCTAGTTCCAGCGCTCTTGTACATCCTCGCACTACCGCAAGAACAAGATGGAATCTATACGCTTCATATTATTATTGCCATTGGGATCGCTGTGGGGAAAGATTTTACTCGTGCTGATCTACCAAGGCTATTGCTCCTGATCATTGAGATCTTATGGAACTGCTGGCTCATCACTCAATATGGCCCATTTATGCTGTTCCTTTCCATATCCATGCTCTATGTATACATTTATCGACTGGATGGAGCACGGCGGTGGTTGATACTCGGAGCACAGCTCATTGCCAGCAATATCGCGTTACATGAGTATTACACAACGTCTATGGGCTCGTCCCCTCTTCTGTTCTCATTTCAAACGAATACGGACTCCCCACTCTCTCCAGAAACTACAGGGTGGGTTACCGGCAATCTGCTGTTGGTTACCGTTGCAGTGATCTCCTGGCAAGGCTCAAGGACTGCAAGTAGCCGTGGACAGCTAGAACAGGTATATGACGAGCTTCGCAATAAACACTATGAGCTTCAAGATGCGCGTGCACAGATGGTACAATTCACGAAGCAACTGGAGGATGCCGCTCAAGCCGAAGAACGCACGCGAATTTCACGGCAGCTCCACGATGATATCGGGCACCGTTTGATTCGCACCAAGATGATGTCCGAAGCTGCGCTTCTGACCCTACCGTTGGATTCAGAACAAGGGACGGAAATGGTAAAGCAAATTCGGGATCAACTCGCGGCGAGTATGGATGATATGCGTACAACGCTTCATAAGCTGAAGCCCGAATCCTATCGACCGGATACATATGCGCTAGATCGTTTACTGGAAGAGGTGGGCCGTGAGACGGGTGTGAAGACAAGTTATCTGGAATTAGGGAATCCACACATCCTGTATCCCAGCATACAGATCGTTTTATACAAAAATGCCAAAGAGGCCATAACCAATGCGCTGCGACATGGGAATGCCAAAAGTATTCGAATCGAACTACAGTTCCGGGAAAATGAAATTCAATTGACCGTTAGTAACGACGGTCAGATCAATGCAGAATCTATTAGCGGAGCATCTACGGCGTTCACAGATGAAGCCGATAAGCACAATATGGGTCATCATACGAACCAATCAACACAAACACAGTCAACACAGGCAACAACGACTGCCGGACTAGGGATGGGACATGAAAGCATGCGTCTGCGCACACAACTGGTTGGCGGTGTATTGGAGGTTCAGTCCGCCTATCCCTACACCGTAATCACGCGTCTTCCCCTCCCACGCCAAGCTGATATGATCTGAAAAGGAAGTGATTGTTCCCATGATTAAACCAAAGCCAAACGAAAATAATCCAGCACCTCATTCTAAACCAACACACGCCTCGTCCATTCAGCTTATTCTTGTTGACGATGATCCCTTCATTCGCGAAAGTCTCAAAGTACTTATTGGTCTCGATCCTTCGATCACAGTGTCAGGAACAGCTGGAAACGGGCATGAGGTACTCGCTTTACTAGATTCAGGCATAGATGCAGACGTTATTCTTATGGATATTCGTATGCCCGAGTGCGACGGGGTCGAAGGTACGAAGGCCATTAAAACACGTTATCCCGACATCCGCATATTAATGCTGACAACATTCGACGATGATGAATATATCATTCAAGCTCTGCAAAACGGAGCAAGTGGTTATCTGCTCAAAAATGTGCCGCCTGATCGGATTATTCAAGGGATTAAGACCGTCCATAACGGGGACATGTTAATTCATCCCGATATTGCACGCAAACTCGCCGGGTTACTTCGCCCCGCACCCACCTCTTCTGCACATGATCCACTGGAATCCTCTGGACTAACACGAATGGAACTGTCTGTGGCACAGGCAATCTCAGAGGGTCTGTCCAACAAAGAAATTGCCGCCAAGCTGTTCCTAAGCGAAGGTACGGTCAAAAACTATGTGACAGATATTCTTGGCAAGCTTAGTCTACGCGACCGAACCCAAATTGCCATCTATATCTTGAAGAAATAAAAGAAGAAATAAAACGAATTAAACTACATTTATCTCAATAAGTGTGGCTTAAAGTAACAAAGAAGATGGATTTTCGAAACAAAATCAAAAAGGGTATTTCCACACCAGACCTATGCAGGCTGTGGAAATACCCTTTATTTGAATTACATCTCTACAGAACTAGATTCTCCTGTCGTAGGAGCAGGCAGAGCGAGAGGTGCCCCTTCGCTGCGCTGACCTTTTCGACGAGCGAAAATCTTAAGGCTTAGAATATGGAACAGAGAATGCTGCCGCAGCTGAACAGCCCAGGCCTCATGATTATCTGGAGCCATAATGATTCCAAGCTGATGATGCTCGCCTTCATAGATGGCACGTTGCATGAACTTGCTCTCTCCTTGGTGATTACGAACCTCCAGCTTACAGAAGGCTGAGTTCATACGCAAGGCACGGTGTAGTTCCTCAGGGGAATGAACCATAACCCCATTCGCCTTATAGATGGTCTCCCCTGCTTCAATACCGAGTTCAGCCGCTGGGCTATCCGGAATAACGCCGAGCACTTTCAGACCATGTTCAGGGTGTACGAACAATGGACTCCGATGTTGTTCTTCAAAACTGCTATACCATACCAACAATTCATGTCCAATAAACGCAGCCAAAGCTGCGACGACCATGAATGGTGACCACCATGCAGCCAGAAGGCTTAGTCCTAGAAGGCTTGTCCCGTAGATCAGAAGCCTTTTGGCAGAGATCTGCACTTTCTGTCCCGGCAGCATGCTCTGGGTCACTTCTCCAAATCCAAGCATGATCGGTAGAGCCGCCAGCATGTATCCATTCCCTGCGTTCATGAGCGGATTCCATGCAAGCTCTGCACCACTCCCCGTCACAGGTACAAGGATTAGCAGCGGAATAGGCCAAAAATGCAGCAACTGATACCCGCCGACCAGCTTGCCTCGTTTACCTTCAAAGAGTAATGGTGATGCCATTGCAACACCTTGCATTCTTAACAACATCGCTTCCCCAAGATGTAGAAGCGCAGCCAACACAAGGAGTGCAGGCATATCTAATGCTCTAATTGCATCAGTAGAACTCCCCAGCCATCCGGATGGTTGCCAGTTAGAAGCCAGATTCAAGCCAAACTGTACCACACCGAGTAATGCAGCCGCGTACGCGAAACATAAGTACCGAATCCGGAACAATGCTAAGAGTATAGTAGCTACCCATATGCATATTACACTACTCAGAGTAAGATGCGCTCCAAGGAACAACGAAACGATCGAGACGATCACACCGAGTAGAATCCCTCCAAGCACAGTTCGGATCGTCTGGGTTATTGAGCTTTGAAGGCGAACGTGGAACAACTTGCGCTCTTGTAACAATTGACGATGATAGACGAGTGCAACCAAAATTACCGCAATATAATAAAACGGCTGAATAAACAACTGCAACAATGCTTCCCCTAATGTAGTTAACCATGGCCAAGCCCATTCCATTGTGGACGGTCACTCCTCTCCTTCAGCCGGTTCAGAAAAAAAGAAGGCTGAAAATCAGCCTTCTTTATGGCTTCGACACAGCAGCCGAAATATCCTTCGAGACATTTTCGATCGCGCGCTTCAGCTGTGCATCATATTGAGGATTGGCAATGCGTTCAATCAGAGCCGCTTCTAGCGATTCGGCGGTTTTCTCATCAATCTCGCCTGTTGCCTGAATGCCTTTTTGTTTCTGGAATGCTTTGACCGCTTCTTCTGTCTTCTGGTCATAGTATCCATCCACACGATCTGGCTTGAAATCAAGTCCTCTCAGCATCGTCTGCGCACTTTTCACATCCGTGCTATTGCTGTCGTATTTGAGCGGTAATTTCTCTTTATTTATCGGCGCTACCGAGAAGTAATCCGGTTGATTCACCGCAATGTCCGGTTTGATGCCTTTTTCATGAATCCAATCTCCGTTCGGTGTGAGCCATTTTGCAATGGTGATCTTCAGCAAGCTGCCATCACCCATTTGCTTATCATAACTCGTCTGTACTGTACCTTTACCAAAGGAGTTCTCACCGATCAAAGTTGCGCCTGCGGATTGTTGCAATGCTCCAGCCAAGATCTCGGATGCACTTGCACTACCTTTGTTCATCAGGACAGTGATCGGATAAGATTTACCGGAGCCATTCGACTTACTTTGTTCCTTCTTACCGTTCTTGTCTTCAACCTGAACGATAACCTTATCTTTTGGAACAAACTGCTCGGCAATCTCAATCACGACTTGCAGCACACCGCCTGGATCATTTCGTACGTCAATGATCAGACCCTTCATGTTCTGCTTCTCAAGCTTAGCTAACTCTTCCTTGAAGCGTTCACCCGTATTTAATGAGAATTGTGTGATGGTGATAACCCCCACCCCATTATCCTCCATGTGGGCATAGATCGTCTCCAAATCAATGTCGTCCCGAACAATAACAAATTCAATCAGCTCGGTAGATCCGGCACGTTTAACCTGTACCTTCGCTTCACTACCTTTTGGGCCTCTGATTTTGTTAACGGCCTTATTTAGCTCTAGACCTTGCAACGTTTCACCGTTGACAGACATGATGATATCTTTTGCCCGAATACCAGCTTTCTCTGCGGGTGATCCCTTGATCGGAGATACAACAACCACGTTTCCATCCTGAGACGAAACCTCTGCACCAATACCAGTAAATGAACCCTCTATGGATTCCTCGAACTGAGCTGCTGTCTCCTGCCCCATATAATTGGAGTATGGATCTCCGAGCGATTCCATCATTCCGTTGATCGCACCATCGATCAGTTTGGTTCGATCCACGTCTTTATAATAGTTTTTGGAGATCAAATCCATCGCGGTTTCAATCTTCTTCAGCTCGTTCTTCTGCTGCGTATTACCTGTCACACTGGCTAACAGGCCTTCACCTGGTGTCGTTGGACTAGCCATACCGGGAAAACTCATTAACACCAATGTAAGTAAGCTTCCTCCGAGTAGTGCTCCAATGACAAGCAGCAGCGCCGATCTTTTTTTCATCATCCGTTTGTCACCGCCTTTAGTTATGAACCATTCTAAGTTCATGGATCATCGAAGTCCAATTCCTGAACATGCCAACTTAGTATATGTCTAGCTTGTACGGAATATGTTTATTCCATTCGGTCAATGCGTCACGTTATTACAAATAGTTCATCGGATTCACTGCCGTACCATTATCTCGTACTTCAAAGTGCAAGTGAGGTCCTGTCGAGTTCCCTGTATTTCCTGACTCTGCAATGACATCACCTTTGCTCACCGTGTCGCCCTTGCTCACTTTGAATCCACCTTCACGTAAGTGACCATAGAGTGTCCATAGTCCACCACCATGATCCACAATAACGGTATATCCATAACCACTGTACCATTCAGCCATAATAACGATTCCGCCAGAGGCTGCATGAACAGAAGTACCTACTGGAACAGCAAAATCCACACCATTATGCATTTTACCGACTACACCCGTAATTGGATGGGTACGAGGGCCAAACGGGGAGGAAATACGTCCTCCCGATACTGGTCTAGAGAAAATCCCGTTACCTGATGAGTACGTAACCTCACTGCTACTATCCATGCTAACTCTAGTTGGAGTCTTGGCTGCTGCTTTGGCTGCTGCTGCTGCACGAGCTGCAGCCTGTGCTTTAGCTTTGGCTGCAGCAGCGGCCTGCTCTTCGCGCAATTTATTTTTCTCCTGCAACAGAGCCGAACGTTTGCTAGCAATCTGCATCAGCACATCTTCCTGCTCTTGCGTTAATTCCTCAGACTCTTCAATTTTAGCATCATAGGAAGCCAAAAGCACTTGCTTCTCTTGCTCTTTCTCATTCAACTGCGATTTACGCTGTTTCTTCTGAGCATACAGGCTCTTAGCTTCAGCATATTGCTGATCCAATTCTGCCTTTTTGTCTACAACGAGCTGCTTGTCCTTCTTATGCTCATCCAGCAGATGCTGATCCTGATCCACGATCGTTTTCAGCGAGTCCGCACGGGTTAAGAAATCAGAGAAGCTTGTGGAAGACAATAAGACGTCCAGATAGGATACAGCACCATCGGTATACATCAAACGCACACGGGATTCCAGCAATTTCTCTCTGGCTACGATCCGTTCCTCTGCAGCTTGAAGATCCTTCTTCGTTGTACGTAGATCTTCTTCCGTATTCTCAATCTGCAGTGAGACGTTTGCGAGTTCATCACTAACGACATTAATCTGCTCCAGAACAACCTTCAGGTAAGCATTCGTTTTGTTCTTGTAATGCTGAGCTTCCTTTTTGTTGGCAGCGGCCTTCTTCTGCTCTTGCTTGGCTGTAGCTGCCTTGTTCTCTAGTTGTTGAATCTGCTGATCGATGTCACTGATACTACTCTTAGCATATCCGTCCGAAGGTTGAAACGTTAAGCTAGCTAACAATGTAAAAGCTAGCAGCGAAGCGGTTTTTTTCAAAATGTCGATCTCCCATCCTATGAATTCACAAGAAAGCAACCTGCACAGGCGGTGAACTAACATGTTCTCTGCTTTCTTTCATCTTAAGAAATTCGGTCTCTCCTACATATCGTCAAACAGCTCCAGTTTGTGAACCTGCTATGCCATTCTCGTTTGCGAACGTTCAACATTCTACGTAGATACGTAGTTTTAAACGTTAAGGGACTTACGGATGGACAGCGTACTGCCCAGTATGCCTACCAATACCCCTAGCCCGATCAATAAGGTTGCGAAGAGCACCCAGATATCTCCAAGCGGAACAAGGTTAAGCATCTGCATAAATACATCCTGACCAATGGTCGCCATAAGACGACTGTACCCAAAGAAGAGTACGGCTACTGTAACCGCTGAACCAATCAGTCCGATCAGCGCGCCTTCAATGAAGAACGGCCAACGAATGAACGTATTGGTTGCCCCAACCAGCTTCATGATGCCGATCTCTCGGCGACGGGCAAGAATCGTTACGCGAATCGTATTTGAGATCAGGAACATGGACATCAGACCCAGTCCCCCAACGAAGATAAATCCGATATTCCGAACCAGCTTCGTAAATTTGAACAATACTTCCACCGTTTCCTTGCCGTAATTCACTTTCATGATCGGTTTCTCCGGGTGTTTCTCGTTCAATGCTTCGATTTTTTGCGCTACAAAAGTAACGGTTTCCGGTTCAATGACCTCAACTTCAATGGTCTCCGGCAGCGGGTTATTATCCACATCGAAACCGCTCAGTACATTATCTGCGCTGTCTCCGAGACGTTCACGGAACTCTTTGAGTCCCTCTTCCTTGGAGACAAAGCGAATTTCACTTACTTCAGGCATGGCGCTGATTTCTTGTTGGAGTGTGTTACGTAATTGCTCGTCCACATTCAGTTCAAGAAACGTGCTGATCTCCACCTGACTGTCCACTTGGTTTGCCATAGAATTCACATTCAATACCAGTAGCATAAATACACCAAGAATAAGCAGTGATACGATGATGGACATGATGGAGGCCACAGACATCCAGCCGTTGCGGAATACGTTTTTGAATCCCTCCCGCAAATGGCGCAAGAGAGTACTAAAATTCATAACCGTATTCTCCTCTCATCTGATCCCGTACGATCTGTCCGCGTTCAATGGCAATAACCCGTTTACGCATCGTATTTACGATGTCTTTGTTATGGGTTGCCATGACAATTGTTGTTCCTCGGAAATTGATCTCATCCAGCAGTTGCATAATTCCCCATGACGTCTCTGGATCAAGGTTACCTGTAGGCTCGTCCGCGATAATAACCGACGGATTATTCACAATCGCCCGTGCGATGGCAATACGCTGCTGTTCCCCACCTGAGAGCTGCGAAGGCTCACGATTGGCTTTGCCACGCAGTCCCACCAGATCAAGCACTTCCATCACTCGTTTCTTGATATGACGCTTCGGTGCTTCAATAACTTCCATAGCAAAAGCAACATTCTCGAACGCCGTCATCCTAGGCAGCAGTCGGAAGTCCTGGAATACAACACCGATATTACGGCGTACATAAGGAATTTTCCGTGGTTTAAGCTTACCGATATTAAATCCGTTAATGGATATTTGTCCTTTAGTCGGAACTTCTTCTCTGTACATCAATTTCATAAATGTCGATTTGCCTGCGCCAGACGGACCGACGATATAGACAAATTCATTGCGGTCGATCTTCACCGACACCCCTTGTAAAGCGTGGGTCCCATTGGCATAGGTCTTCCACACGTCCTGCATTTCTATCACATCATCACTTCCTGCTCGCATAGTTAGCCATTATCATTTCGACACAATCCCGGCATTTCCTTTAAAAAGACCTGAATTTCATCAGGAGAAGTCCAGTTCGACCTTTTTTGATGGTGAAGCATGGATTCATATGAAGTTTATTGTAACAAATTTGTTACCTATTGAGTACCCGAAAGTTTTCCTACATTGGATCATATATATATAAAGTGTTACAAAGTGCGGAACAACAGAAGTAAAAAGGAGCGTACGGTTATGAAAAAAATACACGTGGCAGTCATTGCAATGTTCTCAATCCTCTTGTTCGGTTCCGCGTCCTATGGAATGATCTATATGTATGTGAACCAACCGTCGATACCCCAGAAGGTGCAGGTAGGCGGATGGCAAATCGGAGGAATGAATCGAGCGGAGGTCATGCTTGAACTGGACGAACGGTTACAACAGCTGGCAGAGTGGCCTGTCACTTTGGAACTGGACGAACCCACAGCGAAAACACTGACCTTTACAGCCGCGCAAACAGGCGCACATTACGATGCAGCCAGCTTCCGACTTGCCATGAAGCAACTGGAGGAAGGAAACCTGTGGGAACGTGCCTATGCACGGTATCATCTGGCCGAAGCTTTTCCACTGGAATTGACGTATGATGCAACTTCATTAAAAAAACAACTAAGCCCTGCTTGGGAAAAAGAAACCTTCGGCTCTCCTTCTAATGCTGTTCGGAGAATCACGCCTAATGACAAGGTTCAATATATCCCGGAGAAAGGTGTACGCCGCATCGCTTGGGATGAACTTATCCGTCAATTACAGGTCAAGCTACCTCATGATTTCAGCGCATTAGACTTGGAGGGCAAACCTGATTCGATCCGTATTCAGCTCCCACTGTATACGATGAAACCTGAAGTTACGGTGGACTCCTTGCGCTCAGAGGGCATTGAACGAAAAATCATTCAGTTCTCGACAGGGCTTGGCAATAGCAGTGAGGGTCGGGTACATAATGTGAGCGCAGCAGCCGAAGCCATTGACGGCATGATTCTGAAGCCAGGTGCCATTTTTGATTATGAGAAGATTGTTCAAAAAGCCGAGAAGGAATTCGGCTTCCGTGAAGCTCCGGTCATTGTGAACGGACGACTAACGCCAGGAATTGGCGGAGGCATCTGCCAGGTATCCAGCACGATATATAATGCCGCCTTGCTCACAGGTCTTGATATCGTCGAACGTCGCAATCACTCCCTACCAGTCAAATATATACCGAAAGGGTTAGATGCCACCTTTGCTTCAGGAGCTATTAACTTCCGTTTCAAAAATAACACTGAAAAATCACTGCTTATTCATGCCGAAGTTAATAACCACAGGTTGGTCGTGAAGTTTTTTGGTACATTTCCGGAGAATGTCAGTTACGCCCTTGAATCTCGTACGATTGAAACGTTAAGTGTTCCAGTAAAATACGTATCCAGTAACGTTCTCCCCGATGGAGCTCAGCAGGTGTTGCAAAACGGGCAACCTGGATATATTGTTGAGACTGTACGGACAAAGCGGGTGGATGGGAAAGTCGTCGAATCCAAAACCATTTCAAGAGATACGTACAAAGCACAGAATCGCTTAATTGCTCGCCCGGGAAACAGTAGTGTACCTGATGAACAAGAACCTTCCATTGTTGAAGATGGCATCTCGGATACCAAACAGCCCTAAGTTCCAAGCTTGTTGTTATAACTTCTAATAGAAGAATATCAAAAAAAGACACACCTCTCGTCTCCCTTTCGGCTACGTGTGAAGTGTGTCTTTTCTTTTGCGATAGAATAGCTGTACCTTTCATTAGAACAATACGTAAGAGGTAGCAGCATTCTCTTCAGTTCACATCATTTAGTTACAAGTTAATGACCGCCTGTGTATTCGCTTTGCTCTTCACCCACAACCATCTTCTCATTGCCCATAAAGAACGATGCGATTAGAGCGAGCGCAGCCGGAATGGCAGCCCAAGCAAACAACTGTACAATAGATGAAGACAGCGCATGGGTAATGGCCTCCAAAATCTGTGGTGGAATCCCCTGTCTTAATTCCGGTGACAACAGTGCATGTGGATCTGTTAAATTCAGTCCGTCCGGTATGCCCCCACCGGTTGTTGCCTCTCCAGCACCCGCTCCGCCAGCTCCTGCCCCTGAGCCAAGTGCCTCGGTCATTTTACGCGTAAACACCTGACTCTGTACGATACCAAAGATCGTGATGCCCATCGTCATGCCGAGAGACCGCAAGAAGTTAAGCGTAGAACTAGCCGCTCCACGTCTACGTGGTTCAAATGCATTCATAGCCGCGTTGCTAAGCACCGAGAACGATGCACCCACTCCAAGCCCGACCATAACCATGAATATACGGATCGTCCAGAGCGATGATCCCTCATCCAGCGTTGTAAGTAATCCAAGTCCAAGCACGAGAAGTGCAAGTGTAGGGATCATAATATTACGGTACTTGATTTTGGTCATTAATACCCCGCCTAGAGAGGCCGTTACGACTGAACCAAGCATCATTGGCAGTAAAACTAGACCTGAGTTAGTCGCTTTACCACCCAGAACACCTTGAATGAAAATCGGTATGTACACGGAAGCTGTAATAAACGCCGCTCCACTGAACATTGCGATTACGTTGCTGGACCAATACACCCGATTGCGGAACATATTAAAGGAAATAATCGGTTCCTTAGCTCGCGTCTCTGCATAGAGGAACAACAGAGCGAGTACGATAAATCCGACGAACAAGCCGATAATCTGTCCTGAATTCCAAGCATACGTCTTGCCGCCTAGTTCCAAACCGAAGATCAGACAGACCACTGCGCCAATAAGTGTTACAGCACCTAGCCAGTCAATCTGCTGGGATTGATGTTGGTGTGATTCCTTATAGCAAATAGTAATAAACAGAAACGCAATTAAACCGAGTGGCAGGTTGATATAGAATACCCACTCCCATGTCGCGTACTCCGTAAGATAAGCACCAAGCAACGGGCCAAATACACTGGATAGACCAAATACCGCACCAAACAATCCACCCAGCTTGCCCCGTGCCTCTGGAGCAACCACGTCAAACATAATCGTAAACGCAATGGGTACCAGTGCACCTGCACCAATCCCTTGAATTGCTCTGTACATCGTTAATTCCACGATAGATGTCGCTGTTCCGCACAACGCCGAACCAAGCATGAATACAATAATGCCAAATACAAAGAATTTCTTCCGTCCGTACATATCCGACAGTTTACCGAAGATCGGCATTCCCGCCATCTCCGCAACCATGTATGCAGAGGTCACCCAAACAAACTTGTCGAGTCCGCCGAGCTTGCCGACGATATCACCCATCGCAGTAGCCACAATGGTGTTATCCATTGAAGCCATAAGTATGCTAAGCAGTAGCCCTGCCAGCACAAATCCTATTTTGTTTTTACTTGCAGCCATCGTTCTTAATCTCTCCATTCACGATCTATTCATATGACTGCATTAGTATATCCGAAATGTTGCAATCATTAATCAGTCCAAGGACCGATTGCTTTACGCCAAAACAATCTATCGTGAACGAGCCATTCGCATCCGTTTTCGCATCAGATTTGTTCAATGCGACCTATTCTCGCTTCTGGATCTACCGACAGGTCACCCGAATACTCGACCAGCCTAATGTTACAGCCACGCCCAATATGAACTCGTGTACCTCGAACGGTATCGGCTTCTGTATCTTCAAGCATGATCTCATCTCCCTCAATCAGTTCTGCTCGAAAAGAAGGAGCCCCGCCCAAACCAAGTGCTTTCCAGAATCCACTGCGCTCTCTACGCCGAATATCAATCCGTTCACCGCCAACTTCCCTAGCCGAAGAAGACGTATATAGACGTATCTCCACGGTGTCTGCGTTCAACAGCCCCCCTACTTTGAGGTTGCCTTGAACACTAATCGACTCGCCCTGCACATCTCCATCAATCGTAGCCATCCCGCCGATATCGATGCGCTCACTGTCTACTCTTCCGCGTACGTTGCATTTCCCGTTCACCGTCAACTCCGGTGTAGCTAATGCACCATTAATCGTTGTCATGCCATCCACACGCACACGAGAACTAACTAGCGGGCCGTTAATCGTACACATGCCATTGACCGTTGTCGTCTCCGCCCGAGCCGGGCCATGAACGCCCATTGTTCCATTTACATCCAGTGAAGTAGTCTGCAGTTCTCCTTCCACTTTAGCCATACCATTCACGGTTACACTCTCGGTGTACAACGCACCATAGATTTTCAGTGTTCCATTTACATTGAGCGAAGTACAATCCAGGTCTCCATCCAATTTGGCCATGCCATCAATATTCACTCGGTTATAGTGCCCACCTGTCGTTTTGCGAGACCCCGTTACATTCAAGTCATTTCTCATGTGACGCTCTTCCATTCATTTCTCCCCCTTTTCAGACATTCCCTAATTTAAGTTTCAGTTCTTCCATGAACGTTGCCAGCGTAATTCTCAGCACCACTTTTACACCCTGATCAAAATAAAGCTCCGCTCCTGCGCCAACCAGCATAAACGTCGGTACACCCATTTTGCGAATAAGCAACAACTCACTTGCTCTGTCTCTGAAACGGTAATAATGATCTGACATCACTTCGATCAATAACGAACCTTCCTGTCTTGTGATATCTCCACTCATTAGTAACCTTTCAAGTACATAGAGCATCATGATCTGCTCCAGACCATACAGTGATTGCTCTCGACCAGCTTCCGTCAACAATTCAAGAGATGCTAATGAAACAATGTTTCGATCTAGTAATTGCTGAGCAGACATTTCAACTTCGCCTAATGATGGCGAGAACACATCTGCCAGCTCATCCAGCGACAATCCTTCCTTCATGTGGATAATCTTGTCGATCCGCGGCAAAATCTGCTGTTTTGGAAAAAAGGTCTCCTGTCCTGTATATGAAGACTTCCGGATGAACCATTCCTCCGGAATAAGATTTTTCCGTTTCCAGCGATAGAGCTGCCCATATGAAATGCCTGTCAGGTCTAGTAGTTCTTTTTTGGAGATCAAATCATCCGTCATCGTTGAACCCCCTTGTCATTAAAAGCAGTGTAACATAACATTGTTACGTTGTGAAGGGAGTTGTTTTCAACTGTGTATCATTCTCGTCATTGCATCGAAGAAGCTTTGGGTATAACCTGTGTAATAGATACTACGCTTCATTAGGAACTACTATCCCTCGGCTTCCAAACGGGAAAAATGGAACGGCTACATATCGGACTTATGAAAGGGGTTACTTTATCAGATGGCACTTATTAAATGTGATTTTTATTCGGACACACTTGGACTAAGCACGAGTATGCATGTTATTTTGCCACAACAGACGCATACTCAGATTGGCATGCAGAATGTGACAGGACAAGGATTACACCCTACCCTCTACTTGTTACACGGTCTTTCGGACGATGATTCCATCTGGCTACGTAGAACATCCATTGAACGTTATGTTGCTAACCTCGGTATTGCCGTTGTCATGCCACAGGTTCACCGTAGCTTCTACACAGACATGGCTGAGGGCGGATGTTATTGGACATTTATCAGCGAAGAACTGCCAACACTTGCCCGTTCATTCTTCCCACTATCCCATCAACGTGAGGACAACTTTGTTGCGGGTCTATCCATGGGTGGCTACGGTGCGTTCAAGCTCGCACTTCGTAAACCAGAGCAATATGCGGCCGCTGCTAGCTTATCGGGTGCACTCGACATGGTTGCTCACCTGAACAACACGGAAGGATCTGCATTGCAGCAGGCTGAGATGAAACGAATATTCGGTTCAAATATGGCGGGATCAGAGAACGATCTGCTTCATTTGCTTCAGGAAAGTCAACATATTCAAGGGGCAAAGCCATTGCTCTACCAGTGCTGTGGAACGGAAGACTTCCTCTATGAAGATAACCAGTCCTTCCGGCAAGCCTGCGAGCAGACGGACCTCAAACTGACGTACGAGGAAGAAGCGGGGGCACACGAATGGGGTTATTGGGATGCGAAGATTCAAGACGTATTAAAATGGCTTCCTTTGTCCAAACGAGACTAGCGGTTATGTGAGGTATGACGTACAAAGAATGTAATTGTGCTTTTTGAGAGGAAACGGGGAAAACATAGCTCTTGCAGGATCATCCCTTAAAGCCGCTATGTTCTCCTCTCATAATACGAAGTATTCATTCAATCGCTTGATCTGATTACACATGAAAAACTACTGTCACCTTGGCTCGCTTCCCCCCTCTGCCATCCCTTCCGTTGGCAATAGCGCCTTGATTCGGAATGCCATACGTAGACGCAACGTTTCTTCTGGATCTTTCAGACTGCGACCGATAATCTCCTCGCATTTCTCTAATCGATAAATCACTGTGTTGCGATGAATGTAAAGTCGTTTCGCTGTTTCAGCCAGATGACAATGCGTTTCCAGATAAACAGACAACGTATGAAGCAGCATATGATGATCCTTAATCGTCTCATCCTCGAATCCCTGCATCGTATCGGCATAGAATTTGTGTAGGTGCTCGTGAGGGATCATACGTAAAATCTCAGGGACTTCCTTCGGCTGATACATCTCGATAAAACGCATTTTGCCCGCAATTCCACCGAAGTATAGAGCTTCATTGGCCTCTTTATAAGAAACAGGGATCTGAGCAAGCGGCTGAGCATAGCTACTGAAGCCAAACGATAACTCCGATCCGTAATGGATAGCAATTTTACCCTGAAGACGCTCTAGCAGTGCGACAAAGATAGGTTTAACCGTCTTCCACTCCTCAACCAGCGGCATCAATAGAACGTAGGCGCGATCATGAGTGAACAAATGTAATGGATATCGAAAATGGGTCAGTTCCCCTTCAAGATGTTCGGCAATCCGATCCTGTTCAGCCTTATACTGCATGAATGAGGTGGTTCGATCTGTACCATCAAACTTACCTACAGCACATAGATAACGCTGGTCGCTGGACAGTCCAAATTCACGCCCCCGACTCGCAATTTCCTCACTACTAGAGAATGCTCCACCGATAAAATTAGCAAAAAATTCGTTCTGGATGCGGCGGCGATTCTGCTTGAGCGCATTATCCTTCATTAATTCAAACGCAATCACGTTAGTTGCCTGTTCTATAGTCAAAATATTCGAACGTTCAGACGGCGTAACTAAGCCTTCTATACAAAGAAAATGTAATTGTCTATGGGTATACACCGGAAACAATGTCAGTGTTTCTCGCTTCTCACTCAATAGAGAGAATGCTGAGAAAACGGATGGTGCTACGTGAAAATGCCCTCCGCCAGACAACAACGCTTCAATATGCGCTGCGGTGGTCGCGGAGAATCGACCATAGATGGGCTGAAGGTAAGGACCTAGCAGAAGAACCGGCAAGCGAAGTAAAGAGGACAACTGATCCAGCAACTTCGGGATGCCTTGGCCGCTCATAATCTGCTGGGTGAACTGTCGGTGAGTCTGTATGGCATTATGCAGCTCGGTCGTTTGTACATCGAGGATATGACTTAGTGATTTGTTAACAATATCGCCAAGTGAAGGATCGACAGGTAGCTCCATCAAAGGAAGATGCAGCTCGTTCGCTAGCTGAATTGCTGATTCAGGAATGTTGCCGAGGTAGCGTTTGCTTTTGATACCAAGCCCAGTACAGTCTTGGCGACTCATCTCCCCGATTAGTTCAAGCAGAGCTGGCAGGTCATCTTTAAAATGAAAAGCTGTCGTAATGAGTAGTTCATTCTTTTTCAAGTACGGTATGATATCCGGGGCATCCATCATATTGACTGTATGAACTTCCCTGTTCAAACCCGTTGCTCCTGCGACAATGATGGTTCCGTCAAACACCGGCAGCTTCAGTAGCTCATTCATTTTCATCCTTCTTGCGCCCCTTTGGTTAACATGTCCAATGAATCCTGTTATTCTTCTACATTTTCGTGAATGATTTCCCTTTTGTTTTATTCTACGATTAATTAAACACAATTCCAAGTTAATTAATATAACACCGGTTGGAAAGATTATGCTGCCGGAATGGGGGAGATTGCATTGATAATCAAACAACCGAAGCCGTCTGCCTTATCCGAGCAGGTCGAAAACATGATCGAATGGCTGGCTTCATATGGCAAAGATGAGCGAAATGGCGTGAGCCGTCTGCTCTATGACCCAGCTTGGATCGCAGCTCAACGAGCCATTGAAGCCAAAATGAACGACCTCGGGCTACAGGTGCATTACGATGATGTTGGTAACTTGTTCGGGCATGCCGCTGGACGTGACCCCGAGGCACGGGTTGTACTGACCGGATCTCATGTGGATACAGTTATAGGAGGCGGAAAATACGACGGAGCCTACGGAATCGTCGCTGCACTCATTGCCGTGGAACATTTGCTAACGCAATACGGTCAGCCGCTTAAACCCATTGAGGTTGTCTCACTCTGTGAAGAAGAGGGAAGCCGCTTCCCGATGACCTATTGGGGTTCAGGTAATATAACCGGCACCAAAAGCCGCAAAGCTATTCATAATTTAAAAGACGCGAGCGGTATGCTGTTTGAACAGGCGATGTACAATGTCGGGTTCGGATTAGGACAGCATCCACAACCTCAGCGAAGTGACCTTGAATGTTTTATTGAATTGCATATTGAGCAAGGCCAAGTATTGGAACGAGAGAAGAAATCAATCGGTGTTGTCAGTCATATCGTTGGACAACGCCGCTACGATATCACCGTGCATGGCGAGAGCAATCATGCGGGTACTACCCCAATGAAGTGGCGTCATGATGCCATGTTTACCACAGCTGAGTTGATTCGAATATTAATGCACCGAGCCAATTCACATGAAGACGGATTGGTAGCCACAGTTGGACGATTAGATGCCAAACCTAACGTCGGTAATGTCATTGCACGCGAGGTCACCTTCAGCCTAGATGTACGCCACAGTGACACAGAGACCATTCGAACATTTTGCGAGGAATGCTTCAATGAATTTGAGGCTGTCGCAGCCCAACACGGAACACGCATCGCTTACCATAAGTGGATGGATGAACCTCCAGTTGCAATGGATTCAGCACTGAACGCGGCGACTGAGAGCATTTTAAAGCGTGAAGGTATTTCATACCAAGTGATGACCAGTGGCGCGGGACATGATTCACAAGTATTCGGAACATATTGTCCGACAGCACTGTTATTTGTACCAAGCCGAGGCGGCATTAGCCACTCCCCCGCAGAGTTTACCGATACAGAAGATTTGCAGCGCGGCGTACGCTTGCTGATCGACCTACTACATCAATTGGCATATTAATATACATTCAGGAGGCGGTTACGAGATGACGAAGTACCGGGAAATCCATGCACCTTTGAGAACAATCATGACACCAGGGCCGGTCGAAGTAGATCCGAGAGTCCTGCGAGCAATGGCAACACCGATTCTGGGTCAATTCGATCCAGCGTTCACGCAAATGATGAACGAGACGATGGATATGTTAAGACAAACGTTTCAAACGAAGAACCAATGGGCTTTCCCGGTTGACGGCACTTCCCGTTCTGGACTGGAAGCAGTACTGTGCAGCCTAATTGAGTCTGGTGACAAAGTGCTCGTACCCATCTTTGGTCGTTTCGGTCATCTGCTGACAGAAATCGCCGAGCGCCACGGTGCCGAGCTGCATCTGATGGAATGTCCTTGGGGAGAAGTATTCGACCAGCAGGCTGTAATTGATGAGGTTAAACGGGTACAACCGAAAATTGTAGCCATTGTACACGGCGAAACTTCAACAGGCTGCATGCAGCCACTGGATCTAATTGGCCCAGCTTGCCGTGAGCTTGGTGTGCTGACAGTCGTGGACGCGGTTGCCTCCATTGGCGGTGCGCCAGTCAAAGTAGATGAATGGCAGCTTGATGCCGTTATCGGCGGCACACAAAAGTGCATATCCGTACCATCGGGTATGGCGCCAGTTACGTACAACGAGCGGGTAGAGCAGATTCTGGCAAGTCGGAAAAAGGTAGAGCGAGGCGTGGCACTAGACAGTGACCGCCGAGACGTTGCACACCCAATTCGCAGCAACTACTTTGATCTGAGTCAGCTGCAGGACTACTGGGGACCACGTCGTCTGAACCATCATACCGAAGCAACGTCGATGTTATACGCGTTACGCGAGGGGCTACGTATCCTGCTAGACGAAGGACTCGAAGAGCGCTTCGAGCGCCATAAGTTACATGAAAAAGCGCTAATGGCGGGCATCCGCGGCATGGGGCTAGAATTATTTAACGATGTCGCTTGGAAGCTACCTGTGGTAACTTGCGTGAAGATTCCACAAGGCGTCGATGGTGAATCTGTACGAAACATGCTACTTCATCAGTTCGGCATTGAGATTGCCAGCTCATTCGGCCCACTACATGGGCAGATCTGGCGAATCGGTACGATGGGTTATAGCTGCCGCAAGGAAAACGTACTATTCGTACTATCCGCACTGGAAGCCGTGCTCATCCGGCATAATGCTCCGATTGTCATCGGGCGCGGAGTACAAGAAGCACTTAACGTGTATGAGTAAAATACATCCAGGTGTATGAGTGAGTACATTCAAGGTCTGAAACTTTCATCTAGGGCAACACAGTTAGAAACATAATCACGATTTAATCCAGAGGATACAACACGAAGATTCAGCTGCATACATTAAAACTTACAGAGAAATGGGATTCCGGCATGTCCGGAATCCTTTTGCATAAACAAGACTTCGCTATAGGAACGCCGGGCACATCATTGTACTGCTCGAAGACCGTTTCGGCGAAACTCCAAGCGGAAGGTGACATATGAACAATATCATCCGGCTGGGCTCCGGACTCGCTGGGCTGCAGTGGCTCTTTTTCTTATTTACAAACACAGTCGTTATTCCAATTACGGTCGGGGCGACATTTGCATTACCGCAAGAAAAAATACAATTCTTAATCCAATGCTCGTTTGTTCTTACAGGGCTCGCCTGTGTGGTACAAGCCGCTCTTGGACATCAAAGATCTGTCATGGAAGGACAGTCAGGTTTGTGGTGGGGTGTTATTTTGAGCCTCAGCGCGGCTGCACCTTCGCTTGGTATCTCACTAACGGAGCTGGGTGGTAGTCTAGCCGTGGGTATCATGATCTCAGGTGTCATCACCATTCTAATCGGCATCTGCGGACTCGCTGCTCCATTGTCGAAGCTGTTTACACCAGGCGTGATGGCTGTATTTATGTTTCTTCTCGGTTGCCGACTAAACATGATTTTTCTTGAAGGAATGCTCGGAATCTCCTCGGGATCTTCGACCGAAGCAACAACGATTCAACCAGCCATTTTCCTGTTAGCAGCAGCCGTGGCCGTTTTCATCGCAGTCTTATCTGTAAAAGCCCGACCTGCGATTGGTCAGTATGCCTTACTGATTGGAATTTTGGGCGGATGGGTGCTATACACACTCATCTTCGGCAGAGATAGCGGAACCTCCAGCGCAGGAACAATCGACATAGGTTGGTTCCCTCTCGGTGATCCATGGCATGGCCTGAACACAGGTGTTGTCATGATTGCGATCATCGCCGGTCTGGTCAATGCCTCGAATACATTCGGCGCACTGAAGGGAACAGATCACATTTACGAACAAGAAGCTTCTGCCAAGCAGTACAAACGTTCATTTACGATTAGCGGTGTGCTTGCAGTGCTGTCGGGACTACTAGGACTTGTACCCTACGCTCCTTACGTTTCATCTGTAGGTTTTCTGCAACAGACCCGTATTCGAGACCGACTTCCGTTTATCATTGGCGGTCTACTATTCGCGGGGATCGGTCTGATTCCGGTGATCAGCAGTGCACTTACCCAACTGCCGCTCAGCATCGGAAGTGCTGTATTATTAGTAACATATCTGCGATTACTCGGCTCATCACTACAGTATTTCAGCCAGATTCGAATGGATGCAGCAAACTTGTACCGGACAGCAGCACCTCTTTTCGTTGGAGTCATCGTGATGGGATTGCCATCCGAATATTTCGCCTCCTTGCCACCACTGCTTCGTCCGCTACTCGGAAATGGCCTGCTCGTTGGCATTTTACTGGCACTAGTGTTAGATCGACTTCGCTCCGGTTCATCCCAACAGGATCAGACACTAGCTTCGAACAAGGTTCAAAGGCCTGTAGCTCCAACATATGACCACTCAGGACGCACACTCAATTCTAATTTGAATCCGAAAGGAGAACAGTCATGAGAAGGATAAATGCGAATCAATCGGAGAAATTCAAACTGGGCACAGAAACCGAGACAGAGACAGAGATCACTTCGGCGAACCAGGATCAATGGGGAGCATTTGTGGAGGCCACAGTCCAACTCCCTCCTACTGGGACGGGCGAGCTCAATGGGCTGACATTCGCAGTGAAAGACGTCTTTGATATTCAAGGTGTAACCAGTGGAGCAGGCAATCCCGATTGGCTTCGGACGCACGAAGCTGCGGATTCTACCGCTCCCGCTCTGCTATCCTTACTAGCCAGCGGCGCAAGACTTATAGGCACAACGCAGACGGACGAATTGATGTACAGTCTGAATGGAGAAAATGCTCACTATGGCACACCAATCAACCCCCTCGCACCAGATCGAATACCAGGTGGATCATCAAGCGGTTCAGCCGTTGCAGCTGCGGCGGGTCTGGTTCATTTCGCCATAGGCACAGACACAGGTGGTTCGGTTCGTATTCCATCATCCTACTGTGGTCTGTATGGCTTCCGACCAACACATGGAGCCGTATCTGCGGAAGGGGTCATTCCACTCGCACGTAGCTTCGATACAGTTGGCTGGATGAGCCAATCTCCGAACATTCTGTTAGACGTGGGCAAGGTGCTACTAGAAAATAGATCGGCAACTCTTCAAGATGATGAATTGGGCAAAACAAATGCCATCCAAGATGCACATACTGAATCCGATGTTGAACCAACATTCTCGCGTTTCCTCATTGCAGATGAAGCTTGGAGTCTGCCAGAGGAAAACGATCGTTCGACCCTACTCTCGAAGCTGTACGAACTGCCCAACTGGAAGCAGGACAGCACTTCAATTCAATTAACAGCACCTACGGAGAGCTTGGCAGACTGGTCGGCAGCGTTCCGCGTTCTTCAAGGGTTAGAAATTGCCCATGAACATAGCGATTGGTTGATAAAGGAACGTCCAACGTTCGGCCCTGGCATCGCAGAACGATTTGAATGGGCTTGTTCACTGGAGGTTTCTGCACACACCAACGAGAGTGACCTACGCATTCGTATCCGGAGTAGCCTTGTTGAACTGCTCGGCGAAGATGGACTTCTAGCAATTCCGACTGCTCCTGGCCCTGCTCCACTGCTCGGGCTACAAGGTGCGCAAGCCGAGGCTTATCGAGCAAAGACCATGCAACTTTCTTGTATCGCAGGGCTTACGGGTCTACCTCAGGTTACCGTGCCAGTCATTCGCGAAGATGGACTGCCCATCGGGCTATCCTTTATCGGTGGCGCTAATACCGATCTTAAACTACTACGTTGGATGGCAGAACATTTCACAGAAGAGGTGCGCACATGAAACTAGTAACGATTGAACTTCAAGGACAGGAGCAAGCAGCGTTCCTGACAGATCGTGGCGTGATTCCACTGACTTGGCTGAATGAGGATCAAAACTCAGATTGGCATACAAACCTTTTCACACTATTGCAAAACCAACAACTGAAGACTTTGCAAGACTGGTACGTTAGTGGCGGACAGGAGACCCTCGCCGCTCTTCCTGCACTGCCAGGTCACGATGTATCTTACCGCGTGTTATACCGTCAACCCGGCAAAATGATTGGCGTTGGCATGAACTATCTAGCCAAAGCCATTGAGCTGTCTGGACGCCCTCCCGAGGATGAGCCTGTCATCTTTCTCAAGCCCGACACGTCGCTGATTGGCCCCGGCGAAGCAATTCAACTACCGGATGGAGCTGGACAGGTCACGGCAGAGGCCGAGCTAGCGATCGTTATTGGACAGACATGCAGAAATGTTAGCGAGGACGATGCTATGAATTACGTAGCTGGCTATACCACTTCTCTCGATATGACGGCTAAGGAGATTCATGCGCGCAATCCTCGTTTTATGCAAAGAGCCAAAAGCTTCGACACGTTTCTGAGCCTTGGCTCCTGCCTATCCACTCCTGACGAATACGTTGATCTGCCTAATCTTAAGGTCGAAACAGTACTGAATGGCGAAGTCATGCACCACAATACCGTTAACCGGATGATCTTCTCGCCCTCGTACTTGATCTCTTTCCTTTCACGTATGATGACATTACATCCGGGAGATATCATTTTGACAGGCACACCTGGTTCAGTCGTAATTGAAGCTGGCGATGAGGTGGAATGCCGGATTGCTGAGTTAAAAACACTGAGCAATCCGGTGGAAAACGGAATCTCTTTCTATTAAAAATCGTCTGCATGAACATTCGTATATAATCCCTCAACACAACATGACATTAAACGTAATATTTTTTTGTTTAATTTGAACAGAAAATCCCATCATAATCTACGTTTTTGTCAATGAATTGTGAGTATAAGGTGATAAAATAAGGATAACAAATCCAAGGTAAGATTACATAACACAAAAGAGTTACGTTATCTTACATAATTTTATTCATCTGTGGTGTGGACAAAGGACTGATCGGAACGGTTCGTGTACTTACATGAGAACGATCAGCCTTGCTCACCCAATACGAAGAGGAGTGGGGCGGAATATGTCTACGAATTTGGCAGGTCGAGTACTGGAAGAGACACACTTGCAAGAAAACATCAGTGTGGACGACTCCCTGAAACCGAAGCAGGAGAGCGAAAGAACGATCGGGTCGATCGCTTACATGTTTATGTGGATCGGGGATGGCGTGAACCTCGGTAACATGACACTCGGAGCAAGTCTCATTGTCGCTGGTGTCGCTACACTCAATGTGTTTCAGACGTTCGTAGCGGCTATGATTGCGATCGGCATTATTTCTGTAATCTTTGCCATTAACGATCGATTCGGTTACCGAACGGGAATCCCTTACGTTGTTCAATTGCGGATGTCATTCGGCATCAAAGGCTCCATCATCTCCTCATTCTTACGCGGTGTGCCCGCCATCGTCTGGTACGGATTCCAGAGCTGGGTCGGGGGAACTGCACTGAACGAAATTGTCAAAGTGCTCAGTGGCGGTAGCTTTGACAGTGTTGTTATTTGTTTCATCGTATTGCAGGCAGTTCAGATTATCCTTTCACTTTATGGCTTTCATGCGATTAAGTGGGTAGAGACCCTCGCCTCCGTTGTTATTATGCTAGCCCTCGTCTACGTTTTCAGTATATTGCTCAATTCTCACAGCACAGCGATCACCGAAAATTGGGTAAATGCGCAAGGCACATGGGGACTTCCATTCTTCGCTTTCATCATGGTATTCCTGGGCAACTATGCGGCAATCTTCCTAAGTGCTGGTGACTATTCCCGTGAGCTTAAGAGCGGCATCAGTGACAAAAAGCGTAGC
This sequence comes from Paenibacillus tundrae, assembly GCF_030812775.1. Lineage (GTDB taxonomy): Bacteria > Bacillota > Bacilli > Paenibacillales > Paenibacillaceae > Paenibacillus > Paenibacillus tundrae_A. Next base: position 124,638 of record NZ_JAUSTI010000011.1, on the reverse strand, counting down.
ATGCTCTACTTCCTCCCCATCGTTATTGCATATGGCTTCGTCCTCACGATTGGAGCGATGATGGCCGCAGCAACAGGAATTTCGAATCCCGTTAAAGCGTTCGCTGTTATCGTTGACAATCCATATATCACTGTCGCTGTATCCGCATTTATCGTCATTGGGGCAGTTGCTGTTAACATGGTCGCCAATATCGTGCCACCAGCCTACGTCATCTCGCTTGTTACCAAGCTAAAATACAAAACATCTGTCATTATCACTGGACTACTTGCGCTCTGCTCCTTCCCATGGGTACTCGTGCAGGATTCTTCCGCTCAAGGTTTAAACACATTCATCCTGATCTACTCCGCTTTCCTTGGTCCGATCGTGGCCATCATGCTAGTCGAATACTACATCCTACGTAAGCAAAAGGTAGATACGACCGAGCTCTATCTGGACAACGGTTCATTCAAAGGCTACAATCCGAGCGCCCTACTAGCCATGTTAATTGGAGCCGGAGCTGCGTTCCTGCTGGTTGACGTCGGCTGGATCATCGGATTCGTCGTAGCAGGCATTGCATACCTACTGCTCAGCAAATTCGCATTCAAAGGATCATCATTCAAAAAAGGCACCATTTACGAATAATCACAGAAGAGGAGAGTTGTGTATGGAACGTTACGATCTGATTGTACGCGGCGGCAGCGTAGTGCTGCCGGACGGTGTCAAGCAAGTCGATGTCGGTATCAAAGATGGAAAAATCGCGGCAATTGCCGCCAAACTGGAGGGTGAGGCTGAGCATACTTATGATGCAGATGGCTCTCATGTGTTTCCAGGTATGATCGACGTACACGTCCATTTCAGCGAACCAGGACGAGAGCACTGGGAAGGTTTTACGACTGGATCGGCTATGATGGCCGCAGGCGGTTGCACCACCTTCTTCGATATGCCACTGAACGGTATTCCCTCAACGGTGAATGAAGAGGCACTGTTGGAGAAAGCCCGGATCGGAAACGAAAAATCACTTGTTGATTTCGGGCTCTGGGGTGGTCTCGTGCCAGGGAATGAAAATGACTTGCAACCACTGGCAGAGTCGGGGGTAATCGGGTTCAAAGCATTTCTGTCCACAACGGGCAACAAAGAATTCGAAGCCGTGGATGACATGACGCTGCTTACGGGCATGAAGAAGATTGCAGCTTTAGGTAAGGTACTGGCTCTACATTCAGAGAGTGCAGCGATCACGAACTGGCTAAAAGAAGAAAAAGAAGCAGCAGGACTCTTCAGCGCCGACGATTATCTGGAGACCCGTCCGATTCTCGCCGAAGTCGAAGCTGTAGAACGCGCCCTATACTATTCGGAAATAACAGGCTGCGCACTGCATTTCGTGCATATCAGCTCTGCTGCAGCAGTAGCGAGTATTGAAGCTGCCAAAGCTCGCGGTATGAACGTAACAGTCGAGACCTGCCCACACTATTTGCTCTTTAACCACGATAGCTTGCGGGAAAAAGGTAGCATCGCCAAGTGTGCTCCTCCGCTGCGGGAAGCAGACGAACAGCAACGACTCATTTCCCTGCTGGCCGAAGGAAAATTCGATATGTTGTCATCGGATCATTCGCCCTGTCCTTACGATATGAAGGATCCGGAAGATTTTAACCTCTTCCAAGCGTGGGGTGGCATCAGTGGTGGACAATTCACCCTACTGTCAGCGTTGGAACTTGCATTAGCAAACAACATCCCGCTGGAGCACGTTGCCGCTTGGACAGCATCCAATCCAGCAGAGCGCTTCGGTCTTGCGGAGCGTAAAGGCAGCATTGTCACTGGAATGGATGCTGATCTCGCCATCGTGGATCTGAACAAAACGTTTACGGTGACAGAAGAGAACTATTATGCTAAGCACAAACAAAGCCTCTACATCGGTCATTCATTCCCAAGCAGCGTGATAGGTACCATCGTCCGTGGACATGTCGTTGTTCGCAGCGGCGAGGTACTCACCGAGGTGAATGAAGGCAGCTGGCAGAAGCCATAAATAAAGGAAATCCATTATGAATTACAAAAAGAAGCAGGTCAGAGAGATTTATCTCTTGAACCTGCTTCTTTTTTATCCATATTTTTTTAAAAAAGCGACCAATTGGGATTATCTATCCTCGCTCTATCAGCTTCCGATATTATCCCCGGTTCTTAATCCATTGCTCCGTGATCTCCAGTACCTTCTCACTGCGTCCAATGGCCTCAGCGACTTGACCTGAAGCTGTACCGCCGTAAACGTTACGTGCGTTAACCACAGCTTCTGGTTGCAGCACATCGTAGATGCGCTCATCGAACAGCTCGGAGAATTGACGGAATTCATCAATCGTCAGATCCAGCAAATACTTGCCGTTTTGGATGCAGTACAATACGGTCTTACCAATCACTTCATGCGCTTGACGGAATGGCAAACCCTCGCCTACGAGGAAATCCGCAATATCCGTTGCGTTTGAGAAATCTTGGTTCACAGCCTGACGCATGCGATCCTTGTTTACCTTCATTGTAGCGATCATCGGTGCAAACAATTGCAATGCACCTTCTAGTGTCGCCACTGTATCGAACATGCCTTCTTTGTCTTCCTGCATATCCTTGTTGTAGGCAAGCGGAAGAGATTTGAGCACAGTCAGCAACCCGATCAGGTTACCGTACACACGCCCTGTTTTCCCACGAACGAGTTCAGGAACATCTGGATTTTTCTTCTGTGGCATAATGCTGCTGCCTGTGCAGAACGCATCATCCAGTTCAACGAAACCAAATTCCGTGCTGCTCCACAGCACCAATTCTTCACTCAAGCGGGACAAGTGAGTCATGATGAGGGATGCTGCCGCCAGGAACTCAACAATAAAGTCACGGTCACTCACAGCATCCAAACTATTTTCGTATACGCCATCAAAGCCCAGTTGTTCAGCTACAAAATGACGGTCAATCGGGAACGTTGTTCCAGCAAGCGCACCCGCGCCAAGTGGCAGAACGTTAATGCGTTTATAGCTATCCATCAGACGTTCAGCATCCCGTTGGAACATCGACACATAAGCCATCAGGTGATGGGCAAACAGAATAGGCTGTGCCCGTTGAAGATGCGTATAACCCGGTACGATCGTATCGAGGTTATCTTTCGCTTGTCCAATCAGCGCTTCCTGCAAGGCATGCAACATCCCTACAAAACCAACCACGCGCTCGCGCAGATACAAGTGCATATCCGTTGCCACTTGGTCATTCCGGCTACGACCTGTATGTAATTTGCCACCTACAGGGCCAATCGTCTCAATCAGATTTTTCTCAATGTTCATATGGATGTCTTCGTCAGATACGGAGAATTCCACTTCGCCAGCACGAATTTTGTGCAGAACAGTGATCAGACCTTCTTTGATCGTTTCCACGTCTTCCGCAGGCAGAATGCCGCATTTGCCCAGCATTGTTACATGGGCCAAGCTACCTTGAATATCTTCCTCAGCCAATGCTTTGTCAAAATTAATCGATGCGGTATATTCCTCAACTAGATGATTGGTTTGTTTGGTAAAACGTCCTCCCCAAAGCTTGCTCACGGTGAGTACTCCCCTTTCGCTCATGGACAAAGCCGCTCCTGCCAGATATGCAAGAACGGCCTGCCTTGTCAGTTATATTTGGATGGCTCTATACATTGAATTAAAACACCTCTTACTACTCACCATTCCAATGACAGAACAACCCCCTGATCGCTGTTACCCCCAGATTTTTTTTGATTCCCTTTTCTAAAGGGAAAATCCGGGGATAGCTTATGCTTCCGATGTAGCTTTCTTACAGAAAGCTTGTAGCGAACGCTTCGCTTCATCCGGTTATTTCTGTCTCTCCGTTTTCGTGTAAATGTTTTATTCAATATATAGCATGTAATTAATTGTTTTTGTTTTGCTCCACGCCGGAGTTTACTTTCAGACGCAGTGCGTTCAGGCGGATAAAGCCTGTTGCATCGCCTTGATCGTAAGCTTGCGTAGGATCAGCTTCCATCGTTGCGATGTCTGGGTTGTACAAGCTGACAGGGCTTTTCACGCCAGCGCCGATAACATTACCTTTGTACAATTTCACACGAACCGTACCCGTTACGTTTTTCTGGCTTTCGCTCACAAGAGCTTGCAGCGCCAGACGCTCTGGCGCGAACCAGAAGCCGTTGTATACAAGCGTGCTGTAACGTGTGATCAAACTATCACGCAGGTTCATGACTTCGCGATCCATCGTGATGGATTCCATTTTGCGGTGTGCAGTGAACAGAATGGTTCCGCCTGGTGTTTCGTACACGCCACGGCTCTTCATGCCGACAAAACGGTTCTCGACCATATCCACACGGCCAATACCATGCTTGCCACCCAGCTCGTTGAGTTGCTCCATGACTTGCAGCGGGCTGAGACGCTCACCGTTCAGAGCTACACAGTCGCCTCGTTCGAATTCCAGTTCAACATATTCTGCTTGATCTGGTGCATCTTCAGGTGCACTGCTGAGCAAGAACATGTCTTTGTTTTCGTCCGTACTTGGATCGAACCAAGGATCTTCGAGCACACCGCTCTCATAGCTGATATGCAAGAGGTTACGGTCTGTAGAGTAAGGTTTAGCCGCAGATGCCGTTACTGGAATACCATGTTTCTCAGCATAAGCAATCATCTCTGCACGTCCTGGGAATTGGTTACGGAATTCTTCCAGACGCCAAGGCGCGATGACTGCAATATCAGGTGTCAGTGCAGCCGCGTTCAACTCAAAGCGAACTTGGTCATTCCCTTTACCTGTCGCACCGTGAGCAATTGCTGTAGCACCTTCTGCACGAGCGATGTCCACCATACGTTTAGCAATCAAAGGACGTGCGATACTTGTACCGAGCAAATATTGTCCTTCATAGAGCGCACCCGCTTGGAACATAGGATAGATGAAGTCTTTTGCGAACTCGTCACGAAGATCATCGATGTATACTTTGGATGCACCTGTTGCCAGTGCTTTCTCCTCCAAGCCGTCCAATTCATCCTTCTGACCGATATCTGCTGTAAATGCGATAATCTCAGCATCATAAGTCTCTTTCAACCATTTCAAAATTACAGATGTGTCCAACCCGCCGGAATAGGCGAGTACGATTTTTTCCTTAGCCATGTCTAATAGGTCCTCCCCAAGTTCAGTTACTCACTATATTTAATCTATCATCGCGAAATCTGCGTCTAAAATCAACCCATTTACGCAAATCTCGGCTATTCGCTCATTAACGCAGCCATCAGTGCTTTTTGAGCATGCAGACGATTCTCTGCTTGATCGAAGATCAAGGAGTTTGGCCCATCGATAACCCCTGCGCTTACTTCCTCTCCACGGTGAGCCGGGAGGCAGTGCAGGAACATGTAGTCCGGCTTCGCAACCTTCATCAATTCTTCGTTCACCTGATACGCAGCAAATGCTTGCTCACGAATCTTCTGTTCTTCCTCAAAGCCCATGCTCGCCCACACATCCGTGTACACGATATCCGCATCTTTGACCGCTTCTTCGGCACTATACGTTACCACAACCTGTGATCCGCTCTCCTGTGCAATGCTGCGTGCTTGTTCTACGATGGCACTGTCAGCCTCATAGCCTTCAGGAGTCGCTACAGCTACATGCATCCCCATCTTAGCTGCGCCAAGCATCAGGGAGTGTGCCATGTTATTACCGTCTCCGACGTAAGCCATTTTGAGACCTGCAAGTTTGCCTTTATGCTCCAGCACCGTTTGGAAATCCGCCAGCACCTGGCATGGATGCGCCGCATCACTCAATCCATTGATGACAGGAACATCTGCATGTTCTGCCAACTCAGTTACATTATGGTGTCCAAAGGTACGGATCATAATGCCGTCAAGATACCGGGACAATACTTTAGCCGTATCATGCGTCGTTTCACCGCGACCGAGCTGGATATCATTTTTGCTCAAGAAGAGTGCGTGCCCACCTAGCTGGAACATACCCACTTCAAAAGATACACGTGTACGTGTAGATGATTTTTCAAAAATCAGTCCGATTGTTTTACCTTTCAAAGGCTGAAAAGGCACACCGTTTTTTTGCTTGCCTTTGATCTCGATGGCAAGGTCGAGTAAATAACGAATTTCTTCTGCCGTATAATCGGTGAATTCAATAAAGTCCCGGCCTCTTAGGTCGATCTTCTGAACCTTCTCGGTTGATTGCACTTGTGTCATATTAATAACGTCCTCCTTATTTCCGGTTCCCTGCACCCGCATGTGCAGAAGTTAGTAATAGCCTGAATTTTTCCTATCATGACTGTGATTGATCTACTTATGCTCTATGAACGCGCGGCTACAGGGAATTCATTATCAGAATACTACACCGGAGTCGTTCGTGACCCCGGAATAGCAATTTTTCTGAAAAGTATCAAGTATCAATGCTATCTAAACCTATCCCTGCGGATTAGGCATTCTTCGCTGCGACATGCTCTTCAATGAGTGTTGCCACCAAGGAAACTGCCTCATCGATCTCTTCTTTGCTCACATACAAGTTTGGAAGCAGACGAATGACATTAGGCCCTGCAGATACAAACAAAATGCCACGTTTCTGTCCTGCAACCACGATATCGCCAACCGCTTCTTCACATTCAATGCCGACCAACAAGCCCATTCCACGAACTTCTTTGACAAAGGAATTTCCCGCCAAACGTTCTCTCAAGGAGCTCATCAGATATTCGCCCATCTCCGCTGCACGTTCAGGCAGTTTATCTTCCAGCATCGTTTCGATGGTTGCAATGACAACCGAGGAAGCAAGTGGCGTACCCCCAAATGTGGTTGCGTGACTACCTGCGGTAAATGCATCTTTCAGATAGCCTTTGCCTAGCATAGCTCCAACAGGGAAGCCACTACCGATGCCTTTAGCTACAGTGAAAATGTCTGGTTCGATGCCGTAATGTTCATGTGCGAACAATTTACCGGTACGCCCCATTCCTGTTTGTACCTCATCCACAATCAATAACAACCCATGCTTCTCGCATAGCTGTTTTACAAACTGCAAGAATTCAGGTTTAACTGGATGCACGCCGCCCTCAGCCTGCACCATTTCCAGCATAATTGCCGCCGTATGTGGCCCAATCGCTGCTTCAAGTGCTGCATTGTCATGCAATGGGACGGTAACAAATCCTGCTGGCAAAGGTAAAAAGCCCTCTTTTACCTTATCCTGTCCTGTCGCTGTTAATGTAGCCAATGTCCGTCCGTGGAAGGATTGGGCAAAGGTAATGACCTCGTAACGATCTGCGCCCTTCACCTTCTGGTGATAGCGACGAGCTAGTTTAATCGCTGCTTCGTTCGCCTCGGCACCACTATTGCAGAAGAATACTGCATCTGCACACGTATTCGCAGTCAATAAAGCCGCTGCACGTTCTTGACCCGGAATCTGGAACAGGTTAGATACATGCCATAGCTCATCGATCTGTGCTTTCAGCTTAGCGCCAACCTTCTCTGGTGCATGACCAAGGCTCGTTACAGCCAATCCGCACATGAAGTCGAGATAACGGTTGCCCTGATCGTCCCACAGCCAGCTACCTTTTCCCTTGACTAAGCTAATAGGATAACGTGCATAGGTTTGAAAAAGAGAGCTTTCTGTCTGAGTTGCTGATGCTGCTCCTGTCACAGCCGCGCCCGCCACTGCTGTGCCGGTGGCTGTTTGTTCTTTACTATTTGCCATCACCTTTCACTCCCATCCTCTATTTAAAATAAGAACCCTACTGCATCCGAATAATTCGCGTTCCGATTGTTTCTCCCTGTAACACCCGGCTCAAAATCTGCGGCTCGCTACCGTCTACGATGACAACCTCACGCACATCCCCATGAATACACGCGATAGCTGCTCGCACTTTAGGAATCATCCCGCCGTATATTTCACCGGTTTGAATCATATCTTCAATCTCCTGTACGGAGACGGATGGTAATACTTTTTTCTCCCCATTCACACTCTTCATAATCCCTGGAACGTCAGTGACTACGATCATTCGGCTGACACCCAGGTGAGAAGCTACCGCACCTGCCGCTGTATCGGCATTGATGTTATAACGTTGCCCCGAGGCATCCACACCCACAGGCGCAATGACAGGCATATACCCCATCTGCACAACACCTTGGATAATCTCAGCCTGAACACTAGTCACATCGCCAACCCAACCGATCTCTGCATGGTTGCTGACAGGTTTTGCTTGAATTAGACCGCCGTCTACTCCTGATAACCCGAGCGCACGCCCACCCACACGTTGGATTAAACGTACAATTTGTTTGTTGATGCTACCTGCCAGAACCATCTCTACGACATCGAGTACAGGCTCCGTCGTCTTACGCAAGCCGTTAACGAATTCCGTATCAATGCCCAGCTTCGCTAGGTTCTCTGAGATTGCAGGGCCTCCACCATGTACGATCACAGGCTGAGTTCCTTGAGATTGAAGATCACGCAGATCGGCAAAAAAGGATTCAGGCAACGCCGCAAGCGTGCTGCCTCCGCATTTCATGACGAACATCTGCTTCTCGGCTCTAGCTTCGTTTCCAGTCTCTTCATTCTGTAATGTCGAGTTCATGCGCATGGCTCCTTTCTAATTCTGTAAATGAACTATAAAACTGTTACACTCGACCACTTCGACTGCAGACCATCCTTCGATCGCTGTTGTCTCCAGATTTTTCTGATCCCCTTCCTAAGGGGAAAATCCGGAGACAAAGGCGAACGCTTCGCTTCTACAGATTGGTTCTGCATTCTCCGTTACCGTGTAAAGGTTAATTGTTGCTTTTATGTGCGGTACGCTGCGTTAATTCGTACATAGTCATATGTCAGATCACAGCCCCACGCGATCGCTGTTCCTTCGCCGTGGTTCAGATCAACAATAATGCGAACTGTATCCGTCTGTAAGTACGCTAATGCTGCTTCTTCGTCAAATACGACTGGACGAGACTGCTCAAGTACGGAGATGTCTCCGAGTCGAATATCCACCGTATCCGGGTTAACCGGTTGCCCCGCACGCCCCACTGCAGCAATGATTCGTCCCCAGTTTGCATCCGCGCCAAACATCGCCGATTTCACCAAGCTTGAACCAATCACCGTCTTTGCAATGGCCTGTGCAGATTCATCGTTCACTGCACCTGTAACTTGAACTTCAACAAGCTTCGTCGCACCTTCACCATCTCGTGCGATAGCCTTAGCCAGCACTTCGCACACATAGGTAAAACCAGCAGCAAATGCATCCCAATCCGGGTGATCCATTGTAAGCTCTTCGTTCCCTGCATATCCGCTAGACATCGCCACGAGCATATCATTCGTGCTGGTGTCTCCATCAACCGTAATCATGTTGAACGTGTGGTTCGTTGCTTGGCGTAGCAAGCGCTGCAACGCTTCAGCACCAATGACCGCGTCAGAGGTCATGAACGCCAGCATGGTCGCCATATTCGGATGAATCATACCCGACCCCTTGGCTGCTCCTGCAATCGTAACCGTCTTACCGTTCACAACAACGGAGACGCAGGCTTCTTTTTTCACCAAATCCGTCGTTAGAATCGCTTGTGAAAATTGCTCCGCTTCATTGGCTTCCTTGCCCAGTTGTGCCGGAAGTGCCGTAATTCCCGAATGAACCGCGTCCATCTTCAGCAACTCACCAATGACTCCTGTAGAAGCAACAGCCACATCTTCCTCCGCTACACCAAGTTCGCGCGCAGCCGCAGAGCGCATTGCATACGCATCTTCTTCGCCTTGCTGTCCTGTACATGCATTCGCATTGCCGCTATTGACGATGACCGCTTGAAGGCGTCCATTGCTCAAGCTCTCACGTGTTACTTTTAGCGGTGCAGCTTGAAACACATTCGTTGTGTATACTGCCGCAGCAGTTGCTGGCACGTCGCAGCGAATAGCTCCGATGTCGTTACGTGATGTTTTTTTCAATCCACAGTGCAGTCCGCCGGCAGTGAATCCGCTCGGAGTTACAATCGTTCCGTTCTCCATTATTGTAAATGACTGTTGCCCTACATTTGCTCCCATATATTATCCCCCGTCTCGCGTTCGGCTCCATACCGATTGTACGCTATAACATAACTCCGTATCCCTACTGGATGCGTGTCAAAAAGCAACGAATAAGAAATGCTCTTGAATACACCCTCCAATCTTATGGATATACTGGTGTCATGTTCAGCCCGAGGTTTTCCTCCCATCCCATCATCAGGTTCAAATTTTGAATCGCTTGGCCGGATGCGCCCTTTACCAAGTTGTCAATGACAGAAACAATCGTCAAGCGACCTGTACGTGGATCAACGGAGAATCCGATATCACAGTAGTTCGATCCAGTGACTTCTTTTGTTGATGGCCAGATTCCTGGCTCACGTACACGTACAAAAGGTCTGTTTTCATAAAACTGACGGTAAAGATCCACCAGTTCTCTATCTGTATGTTCTCCAACTAAACTTGCATACATGGTGCTCATAATTCCACGTGTCATTGGCACAAGCTGTGTCGTAAACGTAACCGTTACTGGCGATCCAGCAACATGACCTAACACTTGTTCAATCTCTGGGATGTGTTGATGTTTATTTAATTTATAGGCTTTGAAATTCTCATTCATCTCTGCATAATGGTACGCCAGATTCGTTCCCCGTCCTGCCCCCGATACCCCCGACTTCGCATCGATAATGATGCTTGAAGGGTCAATCCAGCCAGCTTGCACCGCAGGGACTAATCCGAGCAATGTCGCTGTTGGATAACAGCCCGGGTTCGAAATGAATGCTTTCTCTTTCACTTCTTCACCGTACAATTCGCACATACCGTATACCGCTTGTTGTAATAGTTCGTCTGAAGGAGCCGGATGTTTATACCACTCTTCGTACACCGCTCCATCCTTGATTCTGAAATCACCAGACAGATCAATGACTTTCAGCCCTGCTTCCAGCAGGCCAGGAACAAGCTTCGCACTTACACCGGACGGAGTCGCTGTGAACACAAGGTCTGCACGTCCTGCGATCTCCACTGGATCCACGCCATCAAGTGGCCTGATAATCACGCCCGTCAAATGCGGAAACCCAACTGCGATGGACTCACCACTGCTGGATGAAGAGATTACCGAAGTAATTTCAACATGCGGATGATGCTGTAAAAAACGAATCAGTTCCACCCCGCCGTAGCCGGTGGAACCGACGATTGCCACTCTTAATTTGTTATTCACTCTCGCTCCCCCAATCTCGTTGTATGCGCTACTTCAACCATGCCCTCGTCTAAGGGAAGACGAACACACGATAATTCCGTCGCTTCTATGCATATTTGTGTATTATTATACGACTCTAGTTATATAAATACAACACTCTACCATCAATTTCACATGGATTTTCATGATTCACGAACATATCTTTCGAGCAGCAGAGGACGAACCCGAATACTTCTGCTAAAATACGTAGTAGTGAGGGTGCAATAGGGTCTATTTTCAGCATCAAAAAAGGACTTTTTGAACAACCTCTTATATAGGAAGATTACATACAAATTTTCATTCATAACGAAAGTCTTCCTGCAATGAGTTATGACAAGACATTTTGGCGACATGGGGGTCTATAGTGCATATTGAATCCATCTTACTTATTGTACTCCTGGGTTTGAATATTATTTTTGCGGCAGCGGTCGTATTCTTCGAGCGTAAGGATGCAAGTTCGTCCTGGGCGTGGCTGCTTGTCCTGAATTTTATTCCCGTGCTCGGATTTGTACTTTATCTTTTGACAGGGCAGAACTTGACCCGTTACCGACTTTTCCAATGGAAAGATCGCAAGAAGCTTGGGCTGGAGGAACGGATTGAGGCACAGCTTGCCCAATTACAGAGCAATCGAACACCTTTCCACAACAAAGTGACCGAGAACAGCCAGGATATGATCTACATGAACCTGAAGCAAAATGGCGCTTTGTTAACCGAGGATAATGAGGTTGAGATTATCACCGATGGCACGGATAAATTCCAACGATTGTTGGATGATATCGAAGCTGCGCAGGATCATGTTCATGTGCAGTATTACATCTATCGGGGGGATCGCCTGGGTAAACGTATTCGTGACACGCTCATTCGGAAAGCAAAAGAAGGCATCAAAGTTCGATTGCTGTACGATGCGCTTGGATCGCGGCGTGTGTCGAATCGATTTTTCAAAGAGCTGCGCGAAGCGGGCGGTCTGGTGGAAGTCTTTTTCCCATCCAAATTCAGCTTAATTAATCTGCGTATGAACTATCGGAATCATCGAAAAATGGTCATTATTGACGGTAACCTTGGTTATACTGGCGGTTTTAACGTAGGGGATGAATATCTCGGCTTGAACTCCAAGTTTGGATATTGGCGTGACACGCATCTGAGAATTACGGGCAATGCAGTACACGCACTGCAAACTCGGTTCCTTCTCGACTGGAATGAAGCATCGAAGCAGCATGACACACCTTATGTGCCGGAACATTTTCCTCATATCGAGGGAACAGGAACGATCGCAATGCAGATTGTCTCCAGCGGCCCTGATGCCGAAACGGAGCATATCAAGAACAGTTATCTGAAAATGATCAATGGAGCGAAACATTCCATCCTCATTCAGACGCCTTATTTTATCCCAGATGCAAGTGTCTTTGAGGCTATAAGGCTTGCCTGCCTATCTGGCATCGATGTGCGTATTATGATTCCAAACAAACCGGATCACGCCTTCGTGTATTGGGCCACACTTTCGTATATTGGTGAGCTATTGAAGGTCGGAGCGAAGGCTTTTGTCTACGATAACGGCTTCATTCATGCCAAAACACTGATCATAGACAGCATGGTGGCATCCGTTGGTACAGCGAACATTGATTATCGCAGTTTCCGGTTAAACTTTGAAGTAAATGCCTTTATGTATGATGAGACGATTGCAACCGCGCTTGTGCATACCTTCGAGCATGATCTTCTTGTATCCCGTGAGCTGACGATGGAAGAGTACAACAAACGGAGCATCAAAATCCGCTTCAAAGAAGCGATATCTCGCCTTCTGTCGCCTATTCTGTAGCAAGTGGTAGTAAGTGGTAGTAAGTATTAATTATGTGTATGGTGCTTAATATCGGATTCGATGTGATGTGATGTGGTGTGCAATCTATAGTGTGTGTAATGTAAAAAAAATAGCTCATGCACAGATGTACGCTCTATAGGTAATGTGTGAAACGCTTGAGATTGAAGAAAGGGACATTCCGCCCAGTTATACTGGTGCAGAATGTCCCTGTTTGTGTGTAATATTAGAATGTGTTTCATTTCATGATTCATTAAAATCGATTGCTGCACCGTTCACCAGTTGGCTCATATCTCTTCTCTCTTAAAACCTTCACCGAGAACTTCATGTGCATTGCTAATAATGACAAAAGCGGATGGATCTACGGATCGGATCAATGTTTTCAGTCTTGGCACTTCATTTTGCCCAACCACAACCATCAATACCGTTCGCTGATCGTCGGTATAACCACCTTTGGCCTCCAGCTTCGTCAATCCACGATCCAGATCTTCAAGAATAACTTTTGTTATCGGCTCTATCTGGTTAGAAATAATATACGCCACCTTGGAGTAGCCGAGTCCCATTTCAACAGCATCAATGACTTTACCTGTAACGTACAAGCCAATCAGTGCATATAAGGATTGTTCTAATGACAATACAAAGGCAGCCATAATAATGACCGTAGCGTCCATGATCACAACACAGATCGAATAACTCAGTCCACTATATTTTTGCACGATCCTTGCCAGTATACTCATACCACCCGTTGACCCTCTACCCCGATATACGATCCCAATACCAAGTCCAACCCCTATTCCGCCGTACAACGATCCTAACAATGGATTCGCCGTGGGTATCGACCAGTCTTTCGTAAGATACACAAACAGCGGTAGAACGATACTACCTAGTACAGACCGGATACCATACTGCTTACCGATTAGAAGGAAACCAGCGATCAGGAGCGGAATATTAATGGCCCACTGGGTATATGCTGGCTCAAGCCCGAGCCACTCATCACCCAAGATCGACAGACCGGATACCCCGCCTGATGCGATCTGGTTCGGTAATAAAAATAAATTAAATGCTACCGCAATGAGGAACGACCCCAAAATAATAGATGCTGTATCCACAACGTTCCGCCATGGCCCATTCAAAGGAATCAGAGTTGTTATTCTCTTCTTGCGGTTAGGGTGTTGATGTGATGGTTGTTGCTGTTGCATGGTGATCGTGTTCTCCTTTTGTCTTATCAGTTAATGTAAAATGACTTGTGTATGTTCAAAAAAAAGCCCCTGTATACACCAGCATACGCCTACACGTATCCGGTCCATACAGGAACTTTGTTTAATCAGTTTCTACTTTAATCTGGCTGCGCAAATAACCATCGATGAATGCATCGAGGTCGCCGTCCATTACTGCTCCTGTGTTCCCTGTTTCTACGCTCGTACGGTGATCCTTTACCATACTATAGGGATGGAACACATAGGAGCGAATCTGGCTGCCCCAAGCAATATCCGACTGATCCCCTCGGATTTCATCCAGCTGTTGTTTTTGCTCTTCTATTTTACGCTCATACAATTTCGAACGAAGCATCGTCATGGCGCGCTCACGGTTCTTGATCTGTGAACGTTCATTCTGACACGTTACAACTACACCTGTTGGAATGTGTGTAATCCGCACGGCAGAGTCGGTCGTATTGATATGCTGTCCACCCGCACCACTCGCACGATACGTATCAATCTTGAGGTCTTCTGTTCGAATATCGATCTCAACGGTATCATCAATCTCGGGAACCACATCACAGGAGACGAATGACGTATGTCTACGTCCGGATGAATCAAATGGTGAAATTCGCACCAGTCGGTGTACACCCTTCTCGGCTTTTAAATAACCGTAGGCATTGTGTCCCTTAATGGACAGTGTAACACTCTTGATCCCGGCTTCCTCTCCCGGAAGATAGTCCAGAACCTCGACCTTGAAGCCACGCTTCTCAGCCCAACGGGTGTACATGCGAAGCAGCATTTGCCCCCAGTCCTGCGACTCTGTTCCACCGGCGCCTGGATGCAGCTCTAAGATGGCATTCATCTTGTCATATGGCTGGTTTAGTAATAGTTGAAGCTCGAAGTCATCAAGCTTGCTTACGATGGCTGTGACGCTGTTGCCAACCTCGGCGGCTAGATCCTCATCGCCTTCTTCATCAGCGAGTTCCACCATCATCAGGGCATCGTCGTAATCCTGCTGCAGTTTGGTGTATTGATCAACAGACCCCTTCACCGCATTCATCTCAGCAATGACTGCTTGTGCCTTCTCGTTATCGTCCCAAAAATCAGGAGCAGACATCTTCACCTCAAAGTTCTCAATCATCTCTTGCTTCAGATCTAAGTCAAAGAGACCCCCTAAGGTTTGTTAGTTTCTTGCCTATTTCACGCAGATCTTGCTTCACGCTTGGATCGATCATGTCAGATTCCTCTTTTCATTAAGATAAGCTCCTCGCTATCAGAGCATTACAGTTGAACGGGCAGCCTGTGCTCCCAATTCAAAAGAATACCTGACTACAAGGAGCCATAGGACATTCGTTGATTTAGGTTCAAACTAAATCCTATTTACATTAGTCACTTCAATGACAGAACAACCTTCCGATCGCTGTTATCCCCAGATTTCTTTGATCCCTTTTCTAAAAGGGGAAATCCGGTGATAGCTTATGCTTCCGATGTAGCTTTCTTGCAGAAAGCTTTCAGCCGAACACTCTGCTTCTTCAGGTTTTCTCTGTCCTCTTCGTTTCTCATGTAAAAAAATTATTTAAACCTATATATTTTTACATACTATTCTTGACCGTGGCAATGTTTGAACTTTTTGCCGCTGCCGCAAGGACACGGATCATTACGTCCGATCTGGTCGGACACTTTCACCGGGCGCTTCTCAGCAGGTTCGCCGCTGGTCGAGATCTGGCTTTCCTCAACAACAGCTTGACGCTCCTGGTTGCTCTCGATTTGTGCTTTCATCACATATGTCGCTACTTCTTCTTGAATCGAAGCGATCATCTGATGGAACATCTCGAAGCCTTCGAACTGATATTCGCGCAGTGGGTCTGTACCACCGTATGCACGAAGGTGAATACCTTGACGCAATTGATCCATAGCATCAATGTGATCCATCCACTTGCTGTCTACTGCACGAAGCACAACGACTTTCTCGAATTCACGAACCATCTCTTCACCGATACGCTCTTCGCGGCCATTATACTTGGTCTGTACTTTCTCGAACAAGTACTCAATGATCTCTTCAGCTTCCTTGCCCCACAGCTCATCTTTAGTAACAGAGCCATCGTCGAGCAATTTGCTGTTCATATAATCGGCAACTTCTTGCAGTTCCCAGTTCTCCGGAATATCGTCGCTACAATGAGCTTCTACAATACGTTCAATGGATGGTTTGATCATATCCATAACGATTTGTTTAATATTCTCAGACTCCAGCACCTCACGACGCTGTTTATATATAATTTCACGCTGTTGGTTCATGACATCATCATATTGGAGAACGACTTTACGTACGTCAAAGTTATTACCTTCAACCCGCTTCTGTGCCGATTCCACTGCACGTGTAATCATCCGGCTCTCGATCGGTTGATCCTCTTCAAAGCCTAGACGCTCCATCATGTTCAATACATTGTCTGCACCGAAACGTCTCATGAGTTCATCACCCAGTGACAGATAGAACTGTGTTGAACCCGGGTCACCTTGACGTCCTGCACGTCCACGGAGTTGGTTATCAATCCGGCGTGATTCATGACGCTCTGTACCAATGATATGAAGACCGCCAACCTCTGCCACACCTTCACCCAAGATAATATCCGTACCACGACCAGCCATATTGGTTGCAATCGTTACTGCACCGGCTTGTCCAGCTCCTGAGATAATCTCGGCTTCTTCCGCATGGTACTTGGCGTTCAGTACTTGGTGACGTACACCACGGCGTTTCAGCATATCCGAGAGACGCTCTGAGTTCTCGATGGACACCGTACCTACCAGCACCGGCTGGTTTTTGCTGTGACGTTCTACGATCTCTTCTACAACCGCTTTGAACTTACCATCAATGCTCTTATAAACAACATCCGCCATATCATCACGTTTGTTAGGACGGTTCGTTGGAATTTGCAATACTTCGAGGCCGTAGATTTTTTTGAACTCTTCTTCCTCGGTTTTCGCTGTACCTGTCATCCCAGCAAGCTTACGATACATACGGAAATAGTTCTGGAATGTAATCGTCGCAAGCGTCATACTCTCGTTCTGTACTTCGATGCCTTCCTTCGCTTCGATCGCTTGGTGCAATCCATCGCTGTAACGACGTCCAGACATCAAACGTCCTGTGAATTCATCGACGATCATGACTTCTTCGTCACTCACGACATAATCCACGTCACGACGCATGATCACGTTTGCTTTCAAACCTTGTACGATATGGTGGTTAAGCGTTACATTGGCATGGTCATACAAGTTCTCAATGCCAAAAGCTTTTTCGGCTTTTGCTACACCCGCCTCAGTCAAAGCTACGGATTTCACTTTAATATCTACTGTGAAGTCTTCTTCAGGAACGAGACGTTTCACAAAACGATCTGCTGCGTAATACAAGTCTGTGGACTTCTGTGCTTGTCCGGAGATGATCAGTGGCGTACGCGCCTCATCGACCAGAATGGAGTCTACTTCGTCAATGATACAGAAGAACAATGGACGCTGTACCATCTGTTCTTTGTAGAGCACCATGTTGTCACGCAAATAGTCAAATCCGAACTCGTTATTCGTTCCGTACGTAATATCACATGCATACGCATGCTGCTTCAACGCGTGATCCATACCACTCAGGTTAATACCTACAGTCATGCCCAGATACTCATAAATCTGTCCCATCTCTTCGCTGTCCCGCTGTGCCAAGTAGTCATTGACTGTAACCACGTGAACACCTTTGGACATAAGCGCGTTCAGGTATACAGGCAGCGTTCCTACCAATGTCTTACCTTCACCCGTCTTCATCTCGGAAATCCGGCCTTCATGCAGAGCAATACCACCCAGCATCTGTACGTCATAGTGACGTTTACCGAGAACTCGGCGGGATGCTTCACGCACGGTTGCAAATGCCTCTGGGAGGAGCTGATCCGTTGTTTCACCCTTTTCGATGCGGGCACGGAATTCCTCCGTTTTGGATTTCAGTTGTTCATCAGACAAAGCCTGAAATTGTGGTTCCAGTTTATTGATCACATCGACCGTCTTCATCAGACGTTTAACATCACGTTCGTTCATGTCGCCGAAGATCTTTTTGACAAGTCCTAGCATGGTATACCCCTTTCGTGCAAAACAGAATAGACCCCCTGCTGCCGCCGTGCGACACCATCGGATGGATATTGCATCCACTTGCCCGGGGGTGACAAACGATATAATTTGAGTTCAAATTATAAGAGTGAAAATAATATTAGTTGAATCAACTCCAGGCTTGCCAAGCGTTCTCATGAAGTGATTCGGTGTTCAACCAGGAACCAGATTATGAGACAAGCTGGAATCCGAGCCTTGCGAATCATGTTCATGGTGCTGTGCCTGTCATTGATTATGATTAGCGATCATTCGTTGACAATTCTTCATCAGGACAATGATTCTCTTTGTATAAATTGTAACAGTTTGTAAGGGACGCCGCAACACGCCACAGCACACTTCTTTGAAGTTCTGGCCACATAACCGTGGACAAAAAGTGCCAAAAATCATAGCCGTTAGCTGAAGCGGACTCTTCACCTATTTCATTTTTTGCGAATAATCGCCATAATCCCATTTTTTACTGGAGATCTTAGATATCAATTCCACATTCATGTGTAAAAGATTATTATCACACGCATTGGATCTGAACAGTAATATTGGCTTCCGTAAACTTCACCGTCGGATGTTCCATCTCAGTTCGAAAAATCAAAACTTTCGTGAATCGATTGGGAAAGAAACCAGTTTGTGGGTTAGTGGTTGAGTGTATACAAATTGATCTTTTAAATCTATTGGCTCTATTGAACCTAGTGATTCTATTTCCAGTCTTAAATGTAGCACCTAAAGATTGATTGCATTAAATCACGTATAATCTATTAAACGCAACAACATGACAAATAGTTTCACGAACCTGTCTCTTCCTTGAATTTAAGAGGTTGTTCAAAAAGTCCGCTTTTAATTACGAAGGGTGCCTAACAGCATCTCAGCATCGAATATGGAATTCAGCCGAACTAAGTGGATTGCTTACGAAGCTTGTTTCTGTAGGTAACACGTAGTGCTCATGTAGTTTTCGCCTACACTCCGCTACTCCATTTCTATCTTCATCCCTCTTCTAGGTACTGAAAACCGACCCTTATGAACACGCACTGTAGGCAGTGGGCTTCCGTCATCTGTTTGATCGCTTTAGACACGAAAGAGCCCCATCCCGTAAGGATGGAGGCTCTTGTTCAGTCCAGCACCGGAACCACGTTGTTCCAGTCTGTTCCTCGTTATATTCATTTATCGGATATTTCTTCATTCACATGTTATTCGAATCATTCATTAATCACGTATTCGTAACTTTCATATGGAAGGTAAGATTAGCCTTGCTCAATCAAACCGTATTTGCCATCGTTCCGTTTATATACAACGCTGACCTCTTCATTATCGATGTTAGAGAAAACGAAGAAATTGTGGCCAACCATGTTCATTTGGAGGATTGCCTCTTCCACGTCCATCGGTTTTAACATAAACCGTTTGGTTCTAACCACTTCATAATCATCATCGTCGGGTTCTGCATCCAGTTCAGCGGTAGCCACTGTACCTGATGGGTCTTCAACAAAGAGAGTTTTCAGGCTGCCTTCTTGACGGAATTTACGATTGACTTTTGTTTTATGTTTGCGGATCTGACGTTCCAGCTTGTCCACCACTGCGTCAATGGAAGCATACATATCATCGCTCTCATCTTCTGCACGGAGTACAATGCCTTTGAGTGGGATCGTCACCTCTACCGTATGCAGGCCTCTAGTCGTGCTCAGTGTAACAGCACCGTCAGAGTTAAGGGGTGCATCGAAATACTTCTCGAGTCTACTCAACTTTTTGTCGACATAATCTTTCAAAGCATCGGTAACCTCGATTTGTTGACCTCGAATACTTAAATTCATAGGGCACTCCTCCTTTTACTTTGCCACTTCATTATAGCACGAATGTAAGCGCCATGTAAAAACTCCCGGTGACCGAATAATGACATCTACTCCAGCCACATCTACCAACATGGGTTTAACGCCATATTTCGCGATATTTCATCATTTTTAGCCATAATCGCTTATTTACATGGAAAGTCTTATTAGGCGCTTGATGATGTAATTAACCGTTTTTGAGCGTATTTAATCTTATATGTAAAATGAACCTGTTCAATCTTTTGAATCCAATAAAGTAATGAACCATTGAAAGGACAAGCTAACAGATATGCTGACCACTAGGACGAGAGAAAATCTCTTAATAGAGGTATCACCGAATCTATGAATTTGTATTTCTTGGAACTGCTGATAGATAAAGAAATAGAGAGATTAGATATGATTAATCCCGCGCTTCGGATCTTATGTTTTCAAATGAATTCTACTAGTTACACCACTGCTGACTGCTACTGTTTCTTTCTTATTTGATGTGATATAACGTAAGGTGTATTTTGTACGATGTGTTGTGATATTGGGATAATCTCTTTAATGCATTTTAGTAAAGTCTATGGATCTAGTATGCAATTCTTCGCAAATCTAGTAAAACAAAAAAAAGACCCTGGACATGCCAGAGCCTTATGCTAGCGATAATTCAATTTGGTAACCATCTAACCGTATATGTAGGTCGGATTAACCGGATGATTATAATTTGATTACGTTAGCTGCTTGCGGTCCACGTGCGCCTTCGACGATGTCGAATTCAACGGATTGACCTTCTTCCAAAGTTTTGAAGCCTTCGGATTGGATTGCGGAGAAATGTACGAATACGTCGCCGCCGTCTTCAGTTTCAATGAAACCGTAACCTTTTTCTGCGTTGAACCATTTTACTTTACCTTGCATGCACTAACATTCCCTTCGTCATCAAATGAAGTGAAGCTTTCGGCCTTAACCTCTGCCCACAACTCAGATGATACCATCCAAAGTTATCCATTGTCAATTGGTAAAGAAAATGTTTTCTTGGAATTTTTTTGTAGATTAATCAGAGATTGTGATGAATGCTGTAATATTGTCCCGAACTCACTTTTTTCAAACATAATTCTACCCTCTGGAAGGTATACAAAATATATATGCGTTTGTTTCTTATAACAACAATTAAAATGATATAAGAGGTAGTATATTAAATTATTGAGGTGCTTGTTACGACCAGAATAGAAATTCCAATAGATCTAATGAAGGAGATTATTATTTTACCCAAGGTGCTTCAGACCAACTCAATTCAAAGGTAGAGGAATGGACAGCATTTGGAGAGAATGTTATCAAGCATCCTTTCGAAACAGCCGCAAATATGTTATATAGCAATACTATCGGAACAGCTGTTGATATTGGCGACTGAAAACTATAACTCCAAAATCACTGAAATTTCAATAATAAAGAGGATGATCTGTATGAGTACTCGCAACCCGATTTCCCACAAAAGTATTATATCTTTGGTGATAAAACGTGGATTGTTATGGTAGGTGAAGATGGTATGATGGAAACCGCCTTTCCTTCGGATCGGGGTTATACTAAATATCTTGAGGAAGAAATCAATGCCAAATTTATAGGTAAAATTAAGGATGTGGAATAATGGATTAAAAAAAATGATTCAACTCTATGGAGTTGATATGGAAGATGAGCTTGACGTGAGCTCTTTCGAATATCTGGATACTTTCGGCATGCGTAGTGATCTTCATAGAAATAGAGATAAACTGGAGCAAACTGATCTGCAATTACTTCATAAATATGATCAAATGTTACTTAATCGTAGTAAAGAGCTTTATAACTATATGAAACCAGTATACTCTTTCAACGATCCAAGTAAACCCATTGAGGAGTGGTGGTGGCATTTGGATCGAGTGATTACTGGGGAACTGCATGTCGAGATGAGCATGGAATAATCTGAACGCTAACGTTAATTAAAGAAAACAGCTCAATTGGGTTGGTTAATTACCCACAACACGCCATCGCCTTTGATTCTTATCTGCAATTGAATAATAATTCAAGAGTCATGGTATCCAATCTGTTTCCGGGGCAACATTATCTGTATCCCCACACGGTAAAGTTATGGCTAGGTAAGGCAAATAAGGAGTATTTGAACGAAGAGAGGGTGGATATGTCATGATCTACAAACGAATCTCACACGCTTTCTTTACGATTTATCAGGGTAAAGTGTAATCGCGATATTAATTATAATTTAGATTAAACTTATGGAATTCCCCCTGACTGTTGGCATAACAAAATCCCCTTAGATATCTAAGGGGAAGCAGCCACAACGTGCGCCTTTATATTCGCTCATTTTTGTTTCTATATATTTTTATTTTTTTCTATCCATTAAAATGCTCTCAGGTGAGAAGTCACTCTCATATGCACTACGCTGAGCCTTTGCTTGGTTACGCTTCATAAGCCAATCCTGAGCCTCAACACGAAGTAAATTCATTTGGCTTAAAATAGCATCGTCATGGTCTGTTAACGCAACAATTCTTGCCTTCTGAGCTGGATCAATAGAAACATTGTTTAAATGGTCTTGAATACGTTGAATGATTATTCCTCTATTGTCCACATATTCAACCAATTCTTCATAATTCGCGTCTGACAATTCACTTATTATATTAGAGTTTAATAGTTCTAACTCTGCTATTAAATCATCCATGTGCACTCTCTGACTGCGATACAGCTATTTTAGAAGCCTGTATCCATGTTTCGCGTAAGTCTGTAAGATACCCTATGGCTTCTTCAGCTTTATCAGGTTGTTTCTGAATATTAGCCTGTACTAGGAGATAATTAGTATATTCATACATTGAATACAATCCCTTTGAAATCTCAACGGAGTTGTCCAAGGTACTCATAAGTTCGCTAATAATAGTCTGAGCTTTACCCAAGTTAAGACTAGTCGCTTCATAATCATTTTGTTTCAAACCTTCAATACCAGTACGTGCAAATCGTATTGCACCGTCATACAACATAACAACAAGTTGTGAAGGAGACGATGTCTGAACTGAAGATTGCCGATACTTATCATAAGGAGATTTAATCATGTATTCACCCTCTTTAAGAATTCATTCCCAAGCTTGAAAACAAGCTAGAGGATTGGCTGCTGAGTTTACTCATAGCTGTTTCCATCGCAGTGAATTGTTTATAAAACCGTGTTTCAGCATTGTTTAAATTGGTCAACATAACACTAATTCTATCATTGTACTGTTTAAGCCTCTTACCCATGACACTTTGCTCATTAAATGTTGTCGTCAGATCCGTCGAATATCTACTAGTACCTACTCTTTTTACCATACTTTCAAGAGATTCCGTCACTTTAGATGCTAATTTATCAAAAATCCCACTTTCCGAATCACTAGCAGGACCTTGGAGTAAATCAATTGCTTTCTGTGGATTAGCAGCCAGTGCTTGTTTCAATTTCGCTTCATCTAGCTCTAGCTTCCCTTTGGTATTGTAATCTCCCAGATTAATTCCAATTTCTTTTAAATTTACAACTTCTCTTGAGATAATGCTACGCATAGAAGAAATTGTGCTTCGGAGAATGTCATCATTCTTCAAAAGTCCGCTTTTTGCTTTTTCTGTCCAGTTCTTTATGTCATCGTCTTTCATGGCCGACTTCTGCTCATCCGTCAAAGGTGCAAAATTGCGATATTTGGCTTCATCTACTTTTGAATTCAGTAAATTAAGCAGCGAATTATAATCTTCTACAAAATTTTTAATATTTTGTACTGCCGTTTCAGTATCTGATTGGATTGAAATCTCAGCGGGTGTATCAGTTGTAACACCACCCACTGTGCTGGATGTTTCTTTTAATAAAGTTAAAGTCACACCGTTGACCGTGAAACTATTACTATTATTTTTAAATTCAACACCATTAACTAACGATATAGAATCTTTCCCTGTCTTTTCAACAAACTCTGTAGGATCGTTAACAGAATCATAGCTTTGGTTAAATAATTTCAATGTGCTATTATCACCACTTGAGATTATTTCATCTGTATTACCTAAAGTACCACCTTTTTTTGAGGTAAACATCAATTTACCCGTAATTTCATCAAACTTAGCAGTAACATTTGACTTAGAGTTACCGTTAATTGTGGATACTAGAGTTGCGATGGACGTAGTTCCATTAAACAATGGCTCCCCATTATCGTCCTCATAAGTAACCCCACCAATTGTTAATGGATACACTGCCTTGTTATAAGTCTCGCGATCAGCATCGGTTAATACTGCAGGATCTGTCACACCATCACTAATCATTTTCAGGTCAGCAAGAGTTTTGGAGCTAGAAACGCTCTGCCCCACACCCCTTGTCTCCACAGTTTTGTTAGAAGCTAGTTGTGTTACACTCACCTTCATGTCTATTCCTGTAGCTGAAGGCCCTGCTTCTGCCCTAACTGCTGTTGTATTACCATTAATAACTGATTTGTTCGTATTCAATGCTGCGCTTTTCCCGTACTTATCAACGAGTTTGTTGGTTCTAAACTCAACTAGCTTACTATTAATCTCTCGGTAGCTATCTCTTGTCCATTCTAAGATTTGTTTTTGCTGATTCATTTTGTCGAGTGGAACTCTCTTGGCAGCCATCATACTTTTGACCATACTATCAATATCCATACCCGAAAAACCATTAATACGAGTTACCATACCTTATCCCCTCTCTATATCTTCTCATCAACTAATAATCCGGCAATTTCCATCATTTTAGCAACTAAATCTAATGTCTTCTCTGGTGGAATCTCTCTAATCAACTCACCCGTATCTCTATTAAGAACTTTTACCATAATATCATGAGTTTTCTCATGCACACTTATCTCTAAGGTTGTCTGAGGACCCTGTAAAGACTGCACAGCACGCTCAATCGTTTTAATTAAATGTTCATCAGCAATCGAGACATTAGCACCTTGTAGCTCTTTTAAATTCATCTCTTTCGTATTCTTTATAGCAGGTGTTGAGGTTACTGAATCACCCGTTACTGAAGCATCAGATCTGGGTTGTCCGCTAACTGATCCTGAAGCGGATAGAGAAAGCTGTACATTCATGAGCCTATCCTCCAACCAAGCTTATTTAAAGTATATATCGGTTACAATCAAATATATATTTAGGGAAATGCTAACAAAAATAAAAAAAGCTCCGGAATATTCCGGAGCTTTACTAAAGTGAAGATTAACGAAGCAATTGCAGAACGCCTTGCGGTTGTTGGTTTGCTTGTGCCAACATTGCTTGTGCAGCTTGTGCAAGGATGTTGTTTTTTGTTTGTTCCATCATTTCTTTTGCCATGTCTACGTCACGAATACGGGATTCGGAAGCAGTCAAGTTCTCGGAAGTTGTTCCCAAGTTGTTGATTGTATGCTCCAAACGGTTTTGAACAGCACCCAGTTTAGAACGCTCAGCAGACACTTTGGAAATTGCGGAATCCAATTTAGTCAGAGCATTTTGTGCTCCAGTTTGGCTGGAGATATCTACACCGGAAATACCCAGCGCGTTGGATCTCATATCGTTGATGGAGAATGTAAGGTTTTGACCTTTATTCGCACCAATTTGCAGAGAAACAGCACCCGTACCGGAAGCTTCGCGAGAAGCTTGATCAAGACCAAGTTTAGACAATACATCACCATTAGCAAGTTCGCCGAAATCAATTACTCCGCTTGGGCTAGTTACAGTCAAACGACCGTTTTCAGCTTTCACTTCAACGTCTTTAATTTCTTTATCGGTGTCAGTAAATCCACCTTTAGTGTTGATATCGAGAATTTGAGCATTGATAGCTGTTGCCAGAGCATCAGCCAACGCTTTAGCATCGGAATTAGCAGCAGCATTGAGACCCGTAACTGTACGAGTTTCACCATTGATGCTAAAGCTAAATTTATCAGCTGGAACAATTGCATCTAGAACTTTGTTCTCTCCAGCTGCCACTGTTACTGCACCTGCTTGCTCAGCAGCCGCACCAATGAACACGTCTAATACAGAACCGCTTCCTGCAGCATCAGTTCCATCTGCAAGTTTAGCTGTGAGGTTAGCACCGTCACCAAAGTAGTTTTCAACTTTCGAAGAAGTCCCTTTTGAACCACTTTCGATTTTGAACGTACCTGGAGTTGCGTCAGTCACTTTAACGTGCTCTACACCAGTTCCAGAATCATCAATAGATGCATTGATTGCTTTTTGCAATACATCGCGGATTTTACCACTTGCAGTTGCATCCATTGCAGTTGTTGACCAGTCACCTGTCAATACAGCCTTATCCGCTTCGCTTAAGTGCTTGCTCCAGTCGACAGTGATAGTTTTTCCATCAATTACGATTGCATCTTTTTTGTCGAATTTAAGCTCTTCTGCTCCACCTGTGTTAGTTGCTACTCCACCAGCGGCAGCACCCGTCAAAGTACCTGCAGTTTGTTTGAATACTTGGGAACCAGATAGTTGGTTAATACCGTTAGAACCACCAGCACCACTCAAGTTACCATTCAACAATTTTTGTGTATTGAACTCTGCAGTATCACCGATACGGTCGATCTCAGATTTCAATTGGCTAACTTCGTTTTGAAGAGCTTTGCGGTCTTCTGCAGTGTTCGTTCCGTTGGCAGATTGGTCAGCCAATTCACGAACACGTTGTAGGATAGAGTGAGTTTCGTTCAAGTTACCCTCAGCTACTTGAATCAAAGAGATACCATCTTGAGCGTTACGGCTCGCTTGATCCAAACCGCGGATTTGGGAACGCATTTTTTCGGAAATTGCCAAACCAGCAGCATCGTCACCAGCACGGTTGATACGAAGACCAGAAGACAATTTTTCAATGTTTTTGTTTGTGTTAGCGGAGTTTACACTCAGCTGACGGTGCGTATTCAACGCAGCGATATTATGATTGATAATCATTAGA
The DNA here is from genome assembly GCF_030812775.1 of Paenibacillus tundrae. GTDB lineage: Bacteria > Bacillota > Bacilli > Paenibacillales > Paenibacillaceae > Paenibacillus > Paenibacillus tundrae_A. The sequence continues at coordinate 97,604 of NZ_JAUSTI010000011.1, read as the reverse complement.
TAGTTCCTCCCTGAAAATAAGTTAGTACCACATCCTTGTGGTAAACGCCGCGACATTAAGGTCGGCCGCCCTGCCGAAGCAGCGTCTAAATTATATATCGACAGGAGGAGAGCAAGTGTTTATAGCAAATTGGAATTTTTTTATTCTTTTTTGTTGCCACTATTTCGAAGACGTTCCATAAATGCTTCAACGTTAGCTGCAAGAGGTGTTGCAGACTCTCTGTTTGTCTCCTGAATAGATTGATATACTTCTTGTCTGAAGATATCAATATGTTTAGGTGCTGAAATTCCAATACGCACCGTATCACCCTCTACAGATAATATTGTAACTTCAATATTATCTTGAATGATAATAGATTCACCCTTTTTCCGTGATAAAACCAGCATGTTATACCCCACCCTTCACTGAGGTCTTCTCTTCTTCAGCCCAAATGAGATGGCGTGGTTCGTAACCAGATTGATGAAGTATAACCTGTTTACCTAGGCGATTTTCAGGATTCAAAACAATCGGTGCTAGCAAATTCATTGTAGATCTATTCGCCTGAGAATGTATTGTAACAATTGTGTATACAGTGACTTGATCTTCAATCGCGAGCTCTTCTTTGTCTATGTCGGCCAGTTCAAAACTATAGCTAGGCATAAACACAAATGGACTTACTAACAAAAATGAAAGTCCAGGCTCTTGTATCGACTGCAAATAACTAAAAGGCGTATCCTCCCATGGGATTAATGTAAATTCTGTTTTTTCCTCGAATCCCGGTAAACCTTTAGGAAACTTAAATATATCTTCTTCTTTAACTTCTATTTCTCCCCATATGCTTGTTTGGATATGAATGACAAACGCCTCCCTCGGCAAAAATTGATTAGAAAAAAGCCATAGAGGACTGTATCAGAGACCGTCTATAGCTCTACATTATATCTTATAACCCCATATCTACAGTAGGTGGAGTATATTGAATTGATGCATACTGCTTAACATAGATATCGAGCTTTCCCCTCTGGTATTCAATCTCAGGTCTGTTGACCGTAACATTCATTTCTGAGACAGCGGCTTGAAAACGAATATCAGGCGGTCTTGTTTCAATACGAATATCTACGTTATCAAATGATGCAGGAGTTCGAGTCTCAGGGAAAGGCTGTGGTTGCCAGTCCGTACCTATGATATTAGCAATCGTGTTACCCGGTTTGTGAATAGCTGCCAATTGATTGCCCTGTTGTACGCGATTGGCCATATTTTGCAGGAATTGCTGTTCAATACCTGAATATATCCTCGCATTCATATCTATCATATTTCCGCCAGTGTATGCAGAGAACGCCTTGGATTGATCTACATTCAGTCGAATAGGATGACTCTCTACCGTTAATTTAGAAGGTTTAGTATTGAGTTGCACATCTGCTTTGGGCTGACGTATAGAAAATTGGCCAAGATCGGCATCTATACTTAATAACGATGGCGTTGTTCTAATTTGAACAATTGGAAGAGTACTCAAAGATACATCCTCCTTCTATCTCAGGAAGTCTACTAACGATGGAGAGATGATTTTGGCCCCCGCTGACAAGGAAGCATTATAGATATTTTCCTGAATTTTAGATTGCATCGCAAGTTCCGCATAATCAGCATCCTCAACTTTGGCTTGAAGATTCGTTAAGTTTATGCCCAAATCGTCTAAGCGGCCTGCCATCAAGTCAACACGGTTCGTTTTTGCACCAATTTCAGAACGGATCGCTAACATCTTATCCATACGACTATCGATATTTCCCAACTGATTGGAAAGTTCTGTCTTGTTACCACTGCCCAATGCCTTCATGATATTGTTCATGATACCAAATAAATTATCTTCTTCCGTAGAAGTACCAAACACTTCATTTCCACTCACATTTATCGGTAGCTGTACGCTCTCACCAACAATAAAATTAATTTTCCCTTTATCTGTAATGATTGATGTAGCTGTAGTTGTATCCATCGTCCCATCTGCATTAGTCGGGAAATCATAAGGCTTCACGTCATAGGTTTCACCGTTAAATATATACTTGCCGTTAAGCTTACTGTTGGAAATATCAATAAGCTGTTCCTTAAGTTGACTCACCTCTTCTTTGATACTATCCAGTGCGGACTGAGGATTCGTCCCAGTCGATGCCTGAACCGTCAACTCACGCAGACGCTGAACCACATTACCCGCTTGATTCATTACGGTATCATTGAATTCTAGCCAGGATACTGCACTATCTACATTTTTCTGAAATTGTTCATTAGAAGACAATTCAGCTCGATACCGAAGGGAGTATGTAATCCCTACAGGATCATCAGAAGGCTTGTTGATTTTACGACCTGTTGCAAGTTGAGTCTGTGTATTATTCATCTGTTGTGCATTACGGTTCAGGTTCAGAAGCAGTTGTGAACTGAGCATATTATTCGTTATTCTCATGGATTCTTAAGTCACTCCTTCCTATTATCTGCCTACCATACCGGTAGAGTTAATTAATTTATCAAGCAGTTGATCATATGTGGTCATAAAGCGTGCAGATGCGCTATAGGCATGCTGGAATTTGATCATATTAGCCATTTCTTCATCCAATGACACACCACTAACGGATTGACGACGAGTGTCCACCTGTTCTACTAAAAATTCCGAGTTAGATGTCTGACGCGCAGCTTCTTGAGACTGTACCCCTAACTGTCCAACAATTGCACTAAATTGAGCACCAATGGTTGCATTGCGCAAACCATCTGCTGATTTCATCGGTGTATCTTTCAGATTAGCAAGCAAGATGGCGAGTGTGTTGTTCCCTTTGATTACAGTCTCCGTGCCAGAAGCATCTGTTGTGCGAAGTGAAGTCGCAATCTTGTTCGGATCAGCCAGAATTTCTGCGTTTAGCGAGATATTTCCAGCAGTAATGGTTGTTCCGCCGTCCATTGCTGTGAAGAAAGGTAGACCTGGGGTGGTTGTACCATCCATCGTATACCCTAGCTGATGCAGACCATTGAGTCCTTTTACAGTCACCTTCGTATCTGTCGCTAAAGCGCCACCAGCAAGTCCTAAGGCATTCGTAGCAGGTACAACCGATCCTGCAGGAAGTGTGATTTCGATATCCCCATTCGCGAGTGTATTCGCCAATTCATCCATTTGCTTCCGATAATCACTTACCAATGTATCTCTGGACTTGATCATGCCGTGAACTTCACCATTAGTTAAGGTTCCCGCTGTATAAGCCGTGTTCAAAAAGGCTGGATCTACAGGAACCTGTACAGCTCCACCTGTAACAAGCGCCTGTCCATTCATTTGAATCTGGTAGCCTTGTGGAGAATCTGTAACTGTAATATTCATAATTTTGGATAGCTTATCTGCCATTAAGTCACGTTGGTCACGTAAGTCGTTGGCATTGTCACCTAGCGACTCGACTTTCACAATGGCACTATTCAGGTTCGCTATATTCCCCAGGTAGCCCTGGATCTCATTAGCTTTAACTGCAATATTACTATCCAAATCCTCACTTAGTGCATTCAATTGACGACTGATCTGATTCATCGCATCCGTCAAAGCTAGCGTCGTTTCTTTTACAATTCGGCGTGCTGTAACATCTTCTGGATTTTTACTCAGATCAGACCATGATTTATAGAAGTTATCCATTACCGTTCGGAAGCCTGTATTTGATGGTTCATTTACAATCGCTTCGAGCTTCTCCAAGGTATCACGTTGGATGGACCAGCTTCCGAAGTTGGTGTTCTCATTGCGGTATTGGTCATCGAGGAATTTCTCACGTACACGCGTGATAGAGTCAAACTCCACCCCTGTACCGAGCTGTCCTGGTGTTGTCGAGTGCAAGAATGCAAACGGCTCCATAGGAATGGCTGCCTGCATATTTACCTTCTGACGTGAGTACCCTTCCGTATTCGCATTCGCTACGTTATGGCCTGTCGTGCTAAGAGCTGTCGTCTGTGTGAACAAACTGCGTTTAGCCGTTTCGATTGAATGAAATGTAGATGCCACTTAGTTTCCCCCTAATGTTCAGGCGCGCGTGTCAAACAGACCGATTCGCCCTGGATTGCCGTTCTTATCGGCAGGATGCTGGTATGTGGCATCCTGTTCTGGTCTTGAAGCGAAGATGTCCATCGAAAGGTCGATAAACATCAAGGACTGCTCGATCAGCTTTTGATTCAATTGGTTAATTCCCTTCAATTCTTGTAATGTTCCCGCAAGCTTCTTCTGAACCTCGAGTAATCGCTGCTTGTCAGCCGGATCAAAAATCAATTTGGAAATTTCGGTAATGTTCAGATTCAACATGGATTTGATTCCCCGCTCCTGAAGCAGTTCGTGCACAGCACGCTGTCGTTCAGTCTCCAATGGCTCCTGCTGCTTCATAAACCTAGATTCCTTGTTCAGAACGGCAATGAGTTCATCCACATCGTTCTTGACGATCACCTGTCTCTTGATCTCGCTAAGTGCCAGCATGTCGCGGTGACTTTGTTCCATCTGCTGCAATACTGCAATTAATCTGTCCAGTGCTGCCATTACATAATCACCTATTCCTTATCAAAAGACTTAAAGTACGGCAGCAACTTGTCGGCAAGTTTACTGCTGTCTACCTGGTATGTTCCTGAGCTCACTTGCTCTTTCAACTGTTGGATACGCTCCAAACGCCCCACATCCTGTGTACGACCTTGTTCCTCAAGCATCTTCATCGCCTCCGGAGAAATGGATACCTCGTCCTTACGGCGGCTTTTCTTAGCCTCAGCCTGCTGATTGGATTCAACGTTCCTCTGATATGAATTGATAGCACCAATTCGATTTGGTTCATTGATCTTCATGTGAACTACACTTCCTTCCACCTTAGAATTTTTTAGATTATAGAATTTTACGTTATCAGCCATGCCGAAGATTCTCTAATCATCAGAAAAACTACTACTACATTGTGGTCTTTCTTCCTTGGTTTACATCGATATTCGTTTTTCTTACTTTATCTTTACGTTATCAAATCATTAGGATAATAAAAAAAACCGATAATCTTTAATAAGTTTATCGGTACGTTCCAAAACATTTGTTATAGCAAAACTTGTAATTAAGCCCTGATTCCTATGAATCGCGCAGTTTGTCGACAGCATTATAGGTTCGTCCGCCTATATTATTGTTCTCCTTCTGACCTACTTCACGGGCTGCTCCAGCCAAGTCTTTGGTCAATCGGCTACGGCAGGAATCGCACATATGACCTTCACGAATCAAGGTTCCGCATACTTCACAAGGATACATCATATTCGGGGCGTTTTCGATGGAAATTCGTCCCTCACGGATGAACTTGGTGATCTGCTTAATCGAAATGTCCGTTGCATCAGACAATTCCTGAATGTTAGCACCTTTATTCTCACGTAGATAGTCTACACAAGTCTGGTATTCTACCTCTATTTCTTTAATACAGTTTGTGCAAACTTCCCGGATATTTATTGCATATAGTCTACCACAGCGAGGACAGTTACCCAGATTCATCGCTTAAACGCCCCTCTCACACTTTCATTCCGATTGGATAATACATATAGATTACCTTATTTTCTCACATCAAGTCCATAGGGTTTTGCGAAATAAAAGAGAGGAATATGGTGCATAACTACGCAACCTTATTCCTCTCTTTCAAATGTTTTAATCTAATCTTTCATAAATTTATCCTGCGTATGTGTGAAACTTCTATAAAAAGAAGTACCACCCAGCCTCAATATCAAGGGAAAACTTAACATCCAAGACAGTATGGACGTTAGTTCAACGTCGTTCTCACGCTGAGTATTGAAGACCAGATGCTTGTATTTTGCTCATTTAATGCCCGGATGCGGTATCTGTGAAGACTTGAAGGCAACAACTCTACGTGTACCCATGATGGATCCGTCGTAATTGCGACAATCTGTCCATCTGCTTCGATCTCATACGAAGACGTGCCCGCAATGGCATCCCATGTCAATGAAACACTTGTTTTGTCCGCGGTACCTTTGAGAACAGGGGTTGCAAGTTGTGTAGTCTGTATCAAAGCTTCACTCCAAGCACCTGCACCAACCGCATTTTTGGCACGAATACGGAAGGTGTGTTCTGTGTTCGGTGTAAAGTTGTTGCGTGAATACGTTGTTCCTGTTACAGCTACAACAACACCATCAACCTCAAGGTCATAACCAGTTGCTCCTGTAGCTGCATTCCATCGTATAGTAATTCCGTTTGCTGTCGTTGTATTTACACTCAATCCAGCTACCACTGCTGGCAATGTACTTGAAGAGTAAATAGCTGTCCATGCACTGCTATTATTTTCTGTTAATGCACGCACACGATATTTATGAACTGTTCCACCAAGTAAATCACGATGCGTGTATGTCGGTTCGCTCACACGATCTACAACGACTCCATCTGCCTCAATCTCATATGCTGTTGCATCTGCAATCGGAGCCCAGTTTAAAGTAATTGCTGTTTCTTCTGAAGTCGTTTTGACAACTGGTACACTAAGCTGAGTATAGGCTGTTACAATCTCACCCCAAGTACCCGTTCCAGCAGCATTTTTGCCGCGGATACGGAATGTATGCTCTGTGTTAGGGAGTAGACCACTCTTCGTGTAGGCTGTGTTAGAAACGGAAATGACTTGACCATCAATCTCCAGGTCATAGCCTGTTGCACCTGTCACTGCATTCCACTTCATCGCGATTGCGGTAGTCGTTGCATTGTTCACACTTAACGCTGACACTGTACCCGGCAAACTAGATTGGGTTAATTTAGCTGTCCATGCGCTAGAATTATCATCCGTTAATACTCGAATCCGATACGTGTGTATTGTGCCAGGAAGCAGGTTAGAATGCACGTATGAAGGTTCGGTCACTGTAGCGACTACAACTCCGTCTGCTTCAATTTCATAACTCGTTGCATCTTTAATTTCTGCCCACGTGATAGTAATAGCCGTTTCTTCTGATGTTGCTTTCAATACCGGTGTATTAAACTGTGTTTTGGCTTGAATGACATCGCTCCATGCTCCCACACCAGCGGCATTTTTGGCTCTAATCCGGAAGGTATGCTCTGTGTTGGTGATCAAGCCCGTTTTGGTATAAGCCACACCTGAGACAGGCACCACTACACCATCAATCTCTAGATCATATGCAGTTGCGCCCGTGACAGCGTTCCATTTTAATGCAATGGCTGTATTGGTCACCGAAGTGGTACTGAGTCCTGATACCGAACCTGGTATTGTATTTTGTGTAAGGACAGCCGTCCAAGCACTGGCATTGGTGTCCGTCAATGCTCTAACACGATATTTATGAACAGTTCCTGCAAGTAACTTATTATGCACATAGGTCGGCTCATCCACAGTACCTACGATGGTACCGTCTGCTTCAACTTCATATGCGGAAGCATCTTTAACCTCTGTCCATGTCAATGTAACCGCGGTCTCTTCAGACGTTGCTTTCAGAACTGGTGTAGTAAGCAGTGTCGTACCTGCTAACAGATCACTCCATGCACCCACACCTGCTGCATTTTTGGAACGAATCCGGAACGTGTGATCTGTATTGGCACCTAATCCACTCTTCGTATACACTAATCCGCTAACTGAAACAACCGTGCCATCAATCTCCAGATCATATCCGGTAGCGCCAGTCACTGCATTCCATTTCAGTGCAATGGCTGCACTTGTTGCAGAAGTTACGTTCAGACCGGTTACTGATCCCGGTAATGTGCTTTGTGTCAAAATCGCTGTCCAGATACTGCTATTGGTATCTGTCAATGCGCGTACCCGATACTTGTGGGCAGTACCCGGGAGGAGATCCTCATGAGTGTATTTAGGATTAGTGACGGTTCCAATGACAACCCCATCAGCTTCCACTTCATACTTGGTCGCATCGGTAACCTCTGGCCAGGTAATCGTGATTGCCGTCTCCACTGATGCTGCCTTCAGGACAGGCACACTCAACTGTGTTAAACCTGTCACCAGTTCACTCCATGCCCCAACGCCAGCAGCATTTTTAGAACGAATTCGGAAGGTATGCTCTGTATTGGCTCCCAGACCACTCTTTGTATATACTAATCCGCTAACCGGAACGACCGTACCGTCAATCTCCAGATCATAACCGGTAGCTCCAGTCACTGCATTCCATTTGAGTGCGATGGCTGCGCTTGTTGTTGAAGTAACTGTGAGGCCCGTAACAGAGCCTGGTAGTGTATTTCGAGATAAGACAGCTGTCCATGCACCTGTATTCTCTTCTGTTAACGCACGCACACGGTATTTATGTGCTGTTCCAGGCAATAAGTTGCCATGTTGGTACGTCGGTTCACTTACCGTCCCTACAATGATTCCGTCTGCCTCAATCTCATATTTCGTAGCATCGGTAACATCAGGCCATGTTAGCGTAATCGACGTTTCTTCGGATGTACCTGTCAATACAGGCGTATTAAGCATCGTTGTGCTAAGAATTGCTTCACTCCACGCGCCCACTCCAGCTGCATTTTTGGAACGTACGCGGAACGTATGATCCGTATTCGCCCCCAAGCCATTCTTCGTGTACACCAATCCACTAACTGGCACAACCGTGCCGTCAATTTCTAGGTCATATCCGGTTGCTCCTGTAACTGAGTTCCATTTCAATGCGATAGCCACATTGGTAACCGAAGTTACATTTAACCCCGTCACAGATCCGGGCAATGTATTTTGCGACAGAACAGCAGTCCATGCGCCCGTGTTCGTTTCTGTCAAAGCACGTACGCGGTATTTATGCGCTGTGCCAGGCAACAGATTCATATGTTGATAAGTCGGTTCATTAACTGTACCTACAATAATTCCATCTGCCTCAATTTCATATTTTGTTGCATCAGCTACATCGGCCCAAGTCAATTGAATAGCTGTTTCTTCTGAAGCTGCTTTCAACACTGGCGTGTTAAGTAGCGTTGTTGCTGTAATCACTTCGCTCCACGCACCTACACCTGCCGTGTTTTTGGAACGCACGCGGAAGGTGTGCTCTGTATTTGCTGCAAGTGCCGTTTTGTTATAAGTCAATCCACTGACTGGAACGACAGTCCCGTCAATCTCCAGATCATATCCAGTCGCTCCTGATACGGCATTCCATTTCACCGCTATTGCCGTATTCGTAGCTGTTGTCACAGTCAGACCTGCTACAGAATCGGGAAGCGTACTTTGCGTTAATACGGTTGTCCATGCGCTTGTATTGTTCGCCGTGGCCACACGTACACGATATTTATGAGATGTACCCGGCAAAATATTCAGATGTGTAAATGTAGGCTCTGTAACAATGGATAACACACCATCCGCTTCAACCTCATATTCGGTAGCATCCGGTATAGCCGGCCATGTTAAGGTAATAGCCTCATTCTCTGACGCAGCCTTCAATACAGGTGTACTAAACTGCGTTCGACTTGTTACAGGCTCACTCCATGCGCCTGCACCTGCAGCATTCTTCGAGCGAATACGGAAGGTATGCTCTGTATTAGCACCAAGTCCTGTTTTGGTATAAGTAGAACCTGTCACAGCAACAACTACCCCATCGATCTCCATGTCATATCCCGTAGCACCCGATACAACATTCCACTTCAACGTGATCGCTGCATTTGTTGCCGCACTAACCACTAGTCCATTAACAGAACCAGGTAACGTATTTTGTGCTTTGATCGCTGACCATGCGCTTATGTTGTTCTCACTGATTGCTCGTACACGATATTTATGCGCTGTTCCCGGTGTAAGTCCTGCATGCGTGTAGATTAAGTCCTTAATATCTCCAATAACAACTCCATCTGTTTCAACCTCATAGGAAGTCGCACCATCAATCGCTGCCCATACAAGAACAATCTCTTCTTGTGAAGGGTTAGCCTCAATTACGGGTGCGTTCATCTGAGTTATGGCAGTGATGGAATCACTCCAACTTCCTGCTCCACCCGCATTTTTAGGTCGAATTCTAACACTATACTCTGTATTTGCTGTCAGCCCTGTTTTGCTATACGTAGTTCCAGTAACAGCTGTAACTGCTCCATTGATCTCAAGGTCATATCCTGTAGCGCCCTTAACCGCCGTCCAACCCAAAGTCAGCTTATTAAACGTTGCGTCCGTAACCTTTAATCCATCGGCACGATCCGGTACCGTTAGCTGACTTACAGATTTACTCCACGCACTTTCATTGGTAGCCGAGAAGGCTCTCAGAACGTAGGTGTGCGTTGAATTAGCTTCTAAACCTTCGTGCACGTAGGAAGTTACATTTCCAAGCTCAATTGGTGTACCCCCATCAATCTGTAACTGATAACGATCTGCAAATTCTACTGCCTTCCACTCAATCGTATTTTTACTTTCTTCTGCATTTACTTTCAGCACAGGCTTCTCTAGTAAAGTTGTTAATGTAAACGGCTCACTCCACTGTCCTGTCCCTATCGTGTTAACCCCACGCACTCTATAAGTGTATGTAGTATTCGATTTAAATGGTGCTGTTCGATATTGCACTCCATAAAACGGTTCTTTTGCTACGCCATTCTCTTCAATCTCATACTGCACTGCTTGCTCAGCAGCATTCCAGTTCACATTAATTGTCGTATCACTTGCAGTCGCCGCCAAGTTAGTAGGCATAGCTGGAACTGTAGTAATCGGTGTCTTCGTTCCGGTTTCTTTCACAAAATTAAAGGATTCTGCTTTGCGAATGTAATATGGATTCAGGTTGGAAACAAAATCGACTACTTTACCTGTATCCGCATCGACTACTAAACTAAGTTGTGTTGCTTCATAACTTTGTACATATCTTGGTGTTTCCATTCCGAATTCATCCACTTTGGAGTTGTTCCAGTATCCGGGTTCCATTCCATACTGTCTAAATTCCATAACACTGTAATACTCCCACACCTCATTAAAATCAATGAGAAATGCGTTATTCACTTTGCCAGCATATGTGGATGTGTACGAACCAAAAGTGACATTGGTTATATCCTGTACAGTTCCTCGAATTGATTGGCTTCTTGAGAACGAATAGCCTGTAGTGGAGAGACTATACGATCTCGCCCAGCCCAGATCAATTGGCACCTGATTCACGCTAAGTGTGTCACCCTGCCGTGAAAGGACATAACGGTAATCTTTATCAGATGATACAATCGTACCGCTCGCTGCGGCCCCTGCACGGTTTCCCCCGTACACGCCAAACTGTCCGAATACCAGCATGAATACTAGTAAACGGACAGTCCATAAATAAAACCCATTTTTTCTTCGTCCTGCAACCACCGTTCTTCTCTCCTTCAAATAAATAGATTATGCCAATTCCAAGGTTAGCACCTTCCGAATGGCAGAATTATCTATTCTACACTATTATATGAATCCCTCTTTTTTGCATGGAAATTTTTTCTGAGGCGTTTTCTATCCTTATATTTCTTCAAACAACTTATCTTCAAAATTATATTGAAGTAATAAAGATAAGAGCCCATGGCTTCCCTATTAACAAAAGAACGTATATTCTCTCCAAAGATAGTAATACTCACATTATTTTAAGAAGAGTTACTACGTTATATCTATTTAAATTCTGTTTTTTTCAAATCTATTTCCTCGCACCATCCATAGCAATTTAAGATCTCGCTAAAGTTAAGGTGTAAATATCAATTGGTATGTCGAGTGCGTATCCCGTATTCAAAATAACTCGTCCACATGCATCCAAGGTACTACCCGTTGTATAAATGTCATCCACCAGTAGCAAGCGTAGTGGCTGCCTTAGATTACTAGTGAGGGAGCCCGTTGATGACGGATGCGTTGAATGTTGTACTTCTTCGTATAAAGAAGAAGTTGCGGGGAGCTGGATTGAATTCACTTGTGAATGGAAGCGAGCCTCCCCTTGCAGCGATTGCAGTAGCTCCACACCATTCGGCTGGATGGCGAAGGCATCCTGCATCGTTTGAATCCGCTCGCCGCGTGTCTTGAAGCTCTGCTTCGTGGTATTGATCTGGCGCTGCAACAGATCAACGAGGGGCAGGCGGGTCGCTGCAGCAAGTCCAGCAGCGAGTCGCTCTGCCTGATTGAAGCCGCGCTCGGCCAGGCGCTCAGCGCTGACGGGAACGTAAGTTACCGCGTCAGGCCGCCATCGCGGCTTGGAGCTTTGGAGCAGCGACAGCGGATTGCGGGGCGCTGCTCCATGGTTGGCTCGCACATTCGATGTGTGCGAGTAGTTATGGTGAGCGCCTCCTTCATGGGGGGCGCGTGGTTTGGGTGGATGCAGGTTTGCATCTACCTGGTTCTGGGCAATGGTGGCGGGATACGCCACAGAGGCAGGGGGTTCTTTTGCCAAAGTAGCAGTCATCTCTTCGCTCATCGCCTGAAACGCTTGTATGAGAAGTGAAGTAAGGAGCGGGGCATAGCGCTGATGTCCTCGGAATTTGTACATGCCAATCCATTCTTTCATTAATTCATTGTATTGAACGGCGCTGCGGTTGCAGGTGAAGGAGCGGTTTTGCATATGCGGTCTAGCACAGTCAGGGCAACCCATTCCCCGACCACACCGCGGACAACGGATGGAACGAATCCACGGAATTCGCTCCACACACTTGAGGCATATTTCAGGATACGTCGAAGATAGGAGCGATCGTGTGTTACAGGTTAGGCAAGTCGCTCCTGGCGAGGCAAGCAGCTGGTGCAGTCGCTTGGTCAGTGGCTGTAGGTGTTCGGTAATCGCGTCGAGCCAATAGGACATGAGGGGTAGCCTCCAGTCGTTGGATTGTTTTGCACAGCCGTGAACTAACGTTGTTGGATTGGTTGTTTAGATGGTGGATGGAGGTAGCCTTTGCGCCGGGCAATGCTGTTCATTTTTTTGATCTGACTCACAGCTTTCACTTGAGATCGCGTACGGCGAGATGATGCAAAGACGACTTTGCCTGCTGGATCATCCATGGATCGCCCTGCTCGGCCTGCCATCTGCACGAGGGAAGCTTCGTCGAAGAGTCCGTTATCTGCATCCAGAATAAATACATCACTCCGTGGAATGGTAACACCCCGCTCCAGAATCGTAGTGGTCACGAGCAGGCGGATGGTGCGTTCACGAAATGCGATAACTTTGCTGGCACGCTCAGCGTCCTGAGATGACGTTCCTTCGATATGAATTTGTGGAAACGTCCGGCGCATCAGTTCTACAAATGCCTCAATCTGCGCGATCCGGGTAACAAAAACGAAGATTTGCGCATCTCTCTGCAATGAAATCTGAATGCCTTTCTTCAGAGCAGCCGGGATGCTGCCTTGCCGAATGCACTGAGCGACTGTGGACATCTTCAATAGCTGAGGTACAGGTAGCGGGTGACGATGAAAACGGACGGGTACTCTCGCATGAAGTAATCTTCCTTGCGCGACTTCTCGCTGCAGCTTGGCAGGAGGGGTAGCAGATAAATACACAAAATGCCCGTCAGGCTTGCATGAGTACGTCGCTGCATGAGCGAGCATAGGATCATTGTGGTAAGGAAATGCATCTAATTCGTCGATAATTACCAGGTCAAACCCTCGGTAAAATCGCATGAGCTGATGCGTGGTCGCCAAGGTGAGCTGGGCGTCTTTCCAACGTTCGGTGCTGCCGCCATAGAGTGTCGCGAGCGAAATGTCTGGAAAGGCCTTTGCAAGCCGCGGCGCTAGCTCTAATACCACGTCTCTGCGCGGTGTAGCAACAAGTGCCCGACCGCCACGCTCCAAGATGTGGTTCAATAGTGGGAAAATCATCTCGGTCTTGCCCGCTCCCGTCACAGCCCACAGCAAAAACCTCCCCGGCTCGCCCCCTGCGGGTGGCTGAGCCAAAAAAGCCAGCGCTGCGGTAGCCGCCTCGCTCTGCGCAGGGCTAAGCCCCCACCGGCTCAGATCATCGCCGGTGGAAAAACCGGCCGTGCCACGCGATGCTTCGCCGCGTACGGGCACGGCCTCAGGCGCTGCGCTACGCAGCAGCAGCGCACAGGCACGGCTGCGCCCCAGCGCGAGGCAAGCCTCGCAGTAGGCGCACGCCGCTTGGCCGCAAGCAGCGCAGGGCACGCGCTGCTCGGCTACGCTGCCGCACCGGCGGCAGCGCGGCGCGCTCTGCGCGCTACCAAGCCACGCACGGCGACGCCGCGTGGCAGGCCACTCCAGGGCGGCAGCGATGCTTAGCCGCCCGTGTAGGTGCGCGAGCTGCGCAGCCGCGCGCCAGGCAGAGGCAAGCGGCGGGGCGTTGTCCGCCAGCAGCGCCTCTGCCTCGGCCGCCAGCAATTGGCGGCCGTGTAATTGCTCAGCTAGCAGGGGAGCGCCCTGTTCGAGCTGAGCCCAAGCCCAGGCGGGATATGGCTCTGGCCTCCCGCCTCCCCCACCCCGCAGTGCGGCAGCTTCATGCCTGCCGCTACCTGCGCTACGCCGGGCTTCGTGTTCCCCGGAAGCCCGCTCATACGATTCTATTTTGCCGCGCACATACGTCTGCCATTGTCCTTCACGCCACTGATCCATATCTCGTTCCATTCGAAAATGTTCTACGATCCACGATGCCTGGCTTAACGGTAATGCCTCATGTAGCAACAGCCAACGAGTCACACGCCGACCACTTGCCCCCTCCAGCCACCAACTCACATCCACACGGATGTCCAGTGACAACATCATGCTCCAGCCTAATTCTACCCTGCACACGTACAAAGCCACTCTCACCAAGTTCCCCTCCCTTTTTCCCATCAAGATACACATTCAAATCCATACTCACATCTCAATAAGACACAAAAAAGCACATGCTCTCCCAGCTATTCGCCGGCGCATGTGCTTCATGTCCATTTTTTTAAACACTCGTTATTCTATTCCTGTTCTTCATCCGTATCACGACATTCCTGCCCTGGAGCGGCAGTACATACAAGAATAGACTCTCCAGGCTCAAGCATACGTCCATTATACATAAACTTAAATGTCGTTTCAGTTGAGGTACCATATATATCCGGAACATCTTGCCCATCCCAATCATCTACGGAAAATTGCTCCCCTGTAGCAACTTCATCCATATGAACAACGTCGGCAATTGTTCCGTTTGGATCAACACCTAAGCTACTGATGATCATGCCAAGCAAAACCAAGAAACTGATCAAAAACTGCTTCAACCCTTTCACCCCAGTAATTCGTCCACTATGTATATATCTACACATTCCAAACACATATCCATATTAAGTAATTATATGGACATTGCTACCACCGGTCAACTCTCACATCCTTGCAACAATAAGACAACTATTGAAGAGCAAGCTACTAAGAGGTAGATCAAATTTGCAAAATACATATTCGGCAAGAATGCCTCTATTACTTTCCTTCAAACCAAGGAATCAGCTCACCAGCACTATCCTTCCTTGCATTCAGCTAATAACGAGAATCTTTCTGATTATTATGCGAAACTTTTTCCAGAGGAAATCGTCTATACTTTTAAGTTAAGAATTCCGAGTTCAAATGAGTCTATAGCAGTTGGATATCAGCAAGTCAAAAAGCACATGTCCTTTAAGCGTCCATTGTACAACCGATCTAAATCGAATCATTCCGATATATTTTTGCTCTGCAACATCCAATTCTTTAGCGCAATATCCATAGATTGCATAAAAACCCATTCCCAATTTAATAGCAACCTTGACTACAATTACTACAATTACAAAAAAAGACTACAGCCTAGGGCTGTAATCTTTTCTGCGGATCTATCACACCTGACTACTCCAGGTCACAACATTGTTCACAGCTTAGATTCACGTAGGTCAATTAAGCGAACCCCGTGCTTCTCCGTCTGTAGAGCCCGTTCCATATCAGAGGGGACAGCAGACAGGTAAGATAGCTCCATGCCTTGCCTGAGCATTAGCTTCTCAATAATACGAACCGTCTCCGATTCCTTGCGTTCAGCGACAACCGTCATCGTGAAGCTTTTTCCACGGTAGACCAATTCCCGGCAAAGTGCCCTTACAATACCTTCGATCCGATGTTCCTGATTAGAAGGAATGAGCAGAATCTGCTCGAAGCCTTCGGTTTCCGGACGGGATAGATGGCGCTGGTGTATCGCATGAACGGCCACTGCCGCCAGGAAGTATATGAGCAGAATCATAGTCAAATGAGCAACCATGGCAACTGCACCTCCTCGGAAGGTTATGCTCACCCATGGCGAACATCCCTGTATACAGCAGTATATGCCGCACACTACGAAGGGTTACAATTGCATATGTAAAGACTCACATCGCTCATCGTGTATTCAAAGAGACTTTCTTGAACTCCTCTTATCCCCGATCGACGCTGGAGACAAAAGACAGGCTAGATCATTACTCATCCATGCTCAACGTTGAACAGATGTTCTTTGCACCTTTACTCTTTGCTCATTTACAGTAATAAAGTCTATTAACCCGCGAACCAATCAAATATTTGGGAGAGGCGCGAGTGAACAGTAATCTATGATCAACCATTTCATTCTTCATACATAGGTACTTTTCATTACTAAAGATTAGAGTGTAACCCAACCATATTTGATCGAATTAATAACAGCCTGTGTGCGGTCATCCACTTCCATCTTCTGCAGAATGCTGCTGACATGGTTTTTAACGGTTTTTTCACTGATGAACAAGAACTCACCAATCATTTTATTGCTCTTACCTTCAGCCATCAGACGCAATACTTCAGCCTCACGACGAGTCAATGGGTTATTATCGCCAGCGACAAACTTCACGCCTGCCTCTTTGGAAGTCCCCTCACTCATCGCACCTGTTTCATTCAGATACGTCATACGACGCAATTGCATAATTAACTTCCCTGTTACTTTAGGGTGGATAAATGCATGTCCCTCATGAACAGAACGAATCGCATTAATTAGAGACTCTGCCTCCATATCCTTCAACAAGTATCCGTTAGCCCCTTTACGAAGCGTTTCAAACACATAGCTCTCATCATCATGGATCGACAAAATAATCACTTTGACATCCGGGAACAGCTCACGCAATTTCTCCGTCGCTTCAACCCCGTTCTCAATCGGCATGTTGATGTCCATCAAGACGATGTCTGGTTTCTCCTGATTGCAGAATTCGAGCACTTGAATTCCATCGCCACATTCTCCGATGACCTCAATGTCGTCCTCCATATTCAAAATGCGTTTAAGCCCTTCACGGAACAGCTGATGATCATCAGCCAAAAGAACTTTAATTGATGTTTTACCAGTATCACGGTTTTCCATCCTGCTACTCCTTTCCCTTATCCACGTTTGTCGGGATATGAATCACGATTTTGGTTCCTTGATTTTCGCCCGATTCGATCTCTATTCTTCCTTCTAACAGTTCAACCCGCTCTCTCATCCCAATCAGACCGAAGTGGGTATGATCCTTGCTTTTCTGCGCAAGAAGCTCCGGTTTGAACCCAAGCCCATTGTCTTGAACGACAATTTTGACGAGCTGAGCCTGATATGTAATTTCCACTACAACATAAGTGGGATAAGCATGCTTGGCCGCATTGGACAGCCCCTCCTGCACGAGACGATAGATCGCAGCCTCCATGGCAGAAGATAAACGGTGTTCCTTGCCTCTGGTTTCAAAAAGCGCGCGGATTTTTGTTTTTACTTCAAAATCCTGCACATACTTACGAAGCGTTGGAATTAGTCCCAGGTCATCCAGTGCCATTGGACGCAGATTGAAGATTACTTTTCTCATTTCTTCAAGACTGGAACGAACCTGGCCTTTCAAATCTACTATTTCGGCTTGAACCATCTTAAAATCCTGCTTAATGAGCATTCTTTCTACAATTTCCGTCCTAAGCACTAGATTGGCAAGCATCTGCGCAGGCCCGTCATGAATCTCACGCGCAATACGTTTCCGCTCTTCTTCCTGGGCCAAAATTATTTTCAAACCTATCATTTGTCGATTCTTGGCAGACTCGATAATCCGGGTCACTTGACCTAGTTCACCTGACAGATACTCCAAGACAACACCCATTTGGGAACCGATGGTTTCAGCACGCTCTACGGAAGCCTCCACATTTTTGGCACGCTTCTGCAGATCATCCCTGCGGGCTTTGAGATACATTTCCTTCTCACGATAAATCATCAGATCCAGCTGCAACTGTGTCGCTTTCTCATAGGCCTGTTTGATATCATGCTCGGAATAGCGGACAAAGTCACGACTCACCTCGGTAAGCCGAATCCGGGAGCGGCGGTAGTTCAGCTCCAATTGATCTACTTTCTCGATCGTTTCCGCCGCTTCCTTCAGAACAGACTTCAGCTCCTCATTGAGGGTCTTGAGCTCCTCACGCGTTGAGTCCATGATTTCGAACATTTGATATTTGCTGTTTTCCATGACTTGTATGGCGTTTTTTATGACGCGGTCTATGGCATCGGCTTGTAAATCCACGTTTGTTCGACTCCATTTCTATCGTTTCCGGTATATATCATACCATATCACGATGAGATGGTAACGGTCTTCGTTTTCTGTTCCCATTTTACAGTCAATCCAAGTTGCTCGGAAACGAGACGAAGAGGGACTAAAGTCCTACCTCCTGATACATACGGAGCTACAGTTGCACTCTGTCTTTTACCATTAATAATGAATTCTTTCTGACCAACCACCAGATCAATCAACTTTCCACCACGCAAAACGGTAATGCGTTGATTTTTGCTATCCCAGCTCGCCTGTCCGCCAAATGCATCCAGTACATGCTTAATTGGCACATACGTAGTTCCATTTTTCAATACAGGTGCTGCATCGATCGCTTTCTTCGTTCCGTTAACAGTCATCGACTTCTGTCCAAGCACTAAGGAAGCTGTACCCGTCGGCAGTCCAACCTCGCTTGATTTAGATGGCATCGTGAAGGCAATATTGTCAAAAGCAACCTTTCCTGTCATCGCACGCTCGTCCTGACCTTCTTCCACATTAACCACATACACTCGCTTCAGCTTCGCTGGGTAAGCAATATTCAGACCGTTCAGATCGACATTCACTTTCTTCCAACCTGTCCAATCGACTGCCTTCGCAAGATCAGCGTAGACAGTTTTGCCATTCGCATCAGTGAACTCTGCACGGAGCCAGTTCAAGCTCTTATCGCCCATCACATCAAGGGACATGGAGGTTGCCGCCGCAGATACTTCTCTACCGACTGTACCGTTGAGTTGTGCATAAGCATACATTTTACCTGTTCCTGCGGTCATATCATAGCCTAGTTCAAGCACCTTAGAGCCTGACTTCTCGCCTGATCCATTTACAACCGTTGCTGAGCCCGTCACACCCGCTGCATTCGTAGTAAAGTTAATGGGATAATTCACGTTCTCAAAATTCTCCCACATTGTCTCACTCGCAGCAGCAGAGAGGACTACAACTGTGCTATAGCCATCATAACGACCGATCGCATAACCAACCTGTGCCCCCGAATTGACCGAAGATACCGTCAACTGATCTCCTGCAACCTTACCTTTGAATCCGATAAATTCCCAAGTGAGTGAATCTGCTGGAACCGTTACGCTCTGTCCATCCTTCGTCTGTGCGGTAACCGGAATAGATATCGTTGATCCTGCTTTCAGTGAGCCAAGCCCTGATCCAGCTTTCAAGGAAGCAATTTCATTTCCACCAAGCACTGTGACTTTAATGGAAGAAGAAGCGCCATTGCTTGAAGCGGTCAGCGTAGCTGTTCCTGGCTTCACGCCTTTGATCACACCATTACTTACACTAACAATGCCATTGTTGCTCGACTTCCATGAGAAGTTAAGATCCCCTGTTGCGATCGGGTTGTAGTACGTGTCATAGCCTTTGGACGTATACGTTCCTTGCTGACCCACTAACAATGTTTTGCTGCCGCTAATGGCGAAGCCTTTCAGTTTACCTTCTGGAGCCGTGGAGAATACCCCCAGTGTATTAACAACCTGACGTTGCTCCGTTCCATACTCTGTGTTGAAGGTAAGACCTGCCGATTGCTCTCCCAGTGGACGGGTAACCATCGTAGTCGATCCCCCGCCGTCCAGATTCATACCTTTCCATACCCCGATACTGGTCATGAAAGATTGCAGTTCATTGAGCGACATACCGCTACTGTTACTGTTTTTCTCTGCAGCAATAATGTACACGTAACGACCATCCTGAGAGTATCCCACTGCCGTTCTTGCGCGAATGCCACCGATTCCTGATGAGGCAATATTACGGGAAAACGCTGCCGCTTTGCCCCCATTCACCAGAATGGTATGTCCGCCAATCATCATGTCTAGATCACTTGGATCAACCGTTTGTCCTGTCGTTTTGGCTTTTAACTTGTAATCCGCAGTGAGTGGCTGACCAACAGACAGATGACTCATGATCCACGTTGCCGCCGTTCCATGAGCACGCAAAATGTACCCATCTGCTGGCACCTTCATGTTCAGTGCTTTTTTATCCGATATTTGGGTGATTACGCCGTTCTGTACGAGTACCTCAGTTGGTGTGGTGGAAGGGTCATTTGGACGTTTATCCGAAATCCAGGCTGGTGTATAAATATACATCGAGTTCGCATGGCTGTACTTCACCGCGCCGGATTCTACCGTATAGTCCTCTTTATTTATCCCACGCAGAGAGAAGGTTGAACCATCACTTGCTTTTACTGAGCCATCAAAAGAATATTCGTCAATCATCGGCTTGCCATCTTTGGTTACCGTGAGGGCATACATGCCTGACAATTCAGAAGGTGTAGAGATCAGAACGCCGTCAGATACTTGTCCACCAATCGGTGCCAGCTCGCCTGATACATTGAAATAATCTCCATTTACCGCGGCAACTGCTTCATTTTCCTTCGCCATGCCACCTGTGCTCTGTTTCGTGTTCAGCGTGCCGCCTTTACCTGTCATCACATCTAGCTTCACATACGGATTCTGTAGATCCACTTGGATAACGTCGGCCAGGACATTCACCTTAGAGCCTGAGCGTGTCGTTGTATATCTGTATTTCATTAGTTTCGCACCGGAAGTGAGAATCTCTTCTCCCAGCTTCGTTGTATTTGTAGATGCCGCTGCAGCCACAGATTGCCAGGAGGTTCCAGACAAGACCTGTTGTCCTACATCCATAACCGGTGCAATCCAGATTACGCCTGCCAGCGTCACGATCATCCATTTCTTCGCCTTACTACTTTTAACTTTAACGTCTACCAGCTGTTTCTCGCGTTTCCCCAGCATGTTCGAAACGTCTCTCCCATCTTGTATATCAATCTTAGAGATTGCACCTCTCTACCACAATGAAGAAAAAGGCTAGATCTCTAGTATACTCTTCTATTAATAGACTTCTATTTCAGGAAAAAGTTACGCCCATCCCTAAGATTGAGGGAGATGTTGGAATTCAAAAAAAAGCTACCGTCTTTGAATTACAGACAGCAGCTTCAACGAATTGCTTAGGTTTCTTTTAGAATGTACTTTATAATGTCACACATAAAAATACTTTAAGACATGTTTTATTCTATTTAGATATCCTTAAATAGTCATCTAAATCCTCTCCATTGAGGGTAAATAAAGACTCATACTCTCCTATTTCTTCTCCTTCATATTCAATCATTAGAAAACACGTCACATATTCCACAATCTCATCATATCTAAAATTTAGTGTTAATGAGATCGTAGTTACTTTTATACTTATTAAATCTATTCCAACATTTGAAAAATCTTTATTAAAATCCTCTGGATGATCCTCTTTATAGTTATTTAAATAGTACCAAAAGCCCTCAATCATTCTTTCGATTCTATAGTATCCACCTAATCCCACCTCTTAATTGTATTAAGAGTATTTTTAAAAATTAAACAAAGCCGCTATAATAGCGGCCTTGTTTAGAAGAAACTTTATATCATTCTCAAAGTACAACATCTTCTTCAACTTAAATTTAAATCAGAAATTATTTCATTTAATTGGACATTTATTCCAATCATGAATTCAATTAAGTTTTCTACGGTAACAACAAATCTAAACCCTTTATCATATCCAAAAGAAACTCCTCCTGAATAAGACCCCATATTTATCCAAACTTCCAAATATACAAGATTCTCCTCAAATGTCTCAGAGAAAATAAGATCAAAATAACATTCAGAACTTGAGAATTCATGACGTTTGATATGTGCCCCTAATTGTTTTTGTTGAGTGATATCTTTTAGCATATTTGTTAATAGATTTATTTCAAACAAAGATAGTGTAGCTCCGCTGTCCTCTAAAAAACAAAGTTGCCGGTTCTCCACTTCTACACAAAATGAAAAAGGTATCCAGTTTTCGAAACTCTCCCGTTGTGAATCTACATCCATAAATTTATTATTGATCAAATTAATAGTGAGAGTTAAATTATTCTCGTTATTAGTTATAATTGGCATCTAAACACCTCTATAATATCGGTAGCGAACTATAACCACCTTGGTTATTCAACATTTTTGTAACATCTTTCCATGTTCTTAACGACCTAGTATTCCCTCCTACAGTTGTAATGACTTTACCACTTGAATTTGTAATTACTACATCATAAAAATTACCATTTTTCTTCGCAAATACAGTTCTGCCTCCTGACTGATAAACTTTCTGAGATGGATTTTCCTTTATATCTTTTATTTTGCTTTCGCTAAACCCTCTCTGATTAGCTCTTTGTTGACCGTGATTTGTTTTAGCTGACTGAAGTCCTCGTGTTTCTTCCCTCAACGCATCTGCTGAATTCGAACTATTTGAAGTGGTTTTGCTACTTTGTTTATTCTGGTTTAAAGAACTTGATCCATTATTAGATGTGGATGGCTTTGAAGAACGCCCTCCAGGCCCCCCCCCGCCAGCGCCTCGTCCTTGAGATGAGGATCTACCAGCGCTCGCACTACCACTACCATGATCCATTTTTTCTATCTCGTTATTACTAGAACGTCTATGCCCACTTGGATCAACATATTTCAAAGGATTGTTATGCACATACGAATACAAATTCAAACTCAGCGGATCATTTAGTTCCCCTTCGTACGTATCCTCACCGATGAATCGTGCCATGCCTGGGTCATACCAGCGAGCTCGCAGATATTGTAGCCCTACTGTCTCATCCCAATACTCCCCTGCATAGCGAAGTATATTTGGCACATTTTCTTCTGTTGTTAACGGTCCACCCCAGATATCATACGTATATTTATTTAGTTCTTGACCTGTATCGTCCACAAGTCCTATGACATCTCCGTGTCCATTCAACTGGTAGTATTCTAATTTGCCTGTCTTTTTGTCCTGCCGAGCCCATAGCTGTCCATATAAGTCATAGATATAAGCGTAAGTAAGCTCTGCCTTGCCGGATGTTACAACTGCTTCCGCCATCAGTTTGGCTTGCTCATCATAATAATACCGAACCGTCTGCTCGCCTTCAGTACGTTCATACAATAACCCATCTCCGTTGTAGCTATAGGTTACCGTTTTACCTTCACCTGTTGCTTTAATCAGGCGATTCTGGCTGTCATACGTGTACTGCGCATCTTTCAGTCCATAGACTTTATTATTTCCTGTACTGTACCGATTACCATTAGAGTCGTAAGTGTATGTTTCCTGTAGTGTACCCGTTTCGGTCTGAATCCGGCTCAGTTCATCATACGTATACTGATCAGCCTCTCCGTTCTGTGTCCGGGATGTGATATTTTTGTTTCCGTCGTATTCATAGGTAAACTGCTGAACCGAGGATGTACCTTGAGAGATCGTAACTCCTGATAGATCATATCCACTGAACTGGTAACTTGTACTAAGTCCTTTACCAAAAGATAATTTTTCCAACATGCTGTTTGGTGCATAACTGAACGTCATACGATCCACAAGTGTTGTTCCTGAGGTAATGTCCATGGAAGTTACCCGGCTCATAGCATCTACTTCACCGTGAACACGCAATGCTTGTCCTTGTGCATCTGTCAGGGTATACCCTAGACGTTGCTGGGTGTTACTTTCATAACTCAGCTGTGTTCCATCTGGAAATGTTAATCCATCTAACATACCATCTGATACTTGATAACTGTAAGTGGTCTTGCCATGATCGTCAGTCATTGATGTTCTGCGTCCAACATTATCATACGTGTAAGATACGCTCGTATCCGGCGCCATCATGCTAGTGAGCATGTTGTCACTGTTGTAGGTATATTCTATTACTTGTCCAAGTCGATCTTGCTTCTTGACTAGATTACTTCGTTTATCATAATAGTAGCTGGTTGCAGAACCATCCAGAATAGGAGGTGTCTGCTTGATCAATCTTCCCAATTCATCATACTGTTTGGTTACCGTCTGTCCGTTCGGCGATACCACCTGCGTTACTTGACCCTGATTGCTGTAGAAATAGCGACTTGTTTCTTCTTTTGGTGTAGTCGCAGTCGTTATTTGCCCAATGGCATCGTGCGTATAAGTCGTCCGCTCTCCGTTGCCATCAATGGATGCTATTACGTTTCCGTCCAGATCGTACTCGTTTTGTTGTAATGGAACGTATGCACCATTTCGATATTCTTCCATCACTGTCAAGCGGCCTAATAGATCCTTTTTCTCCCGGGTTTTGTTACCAGCCGCGTCCTCATAGGTTACCATCTGATCGACAAAATTATAGGCTGTAGTTGAGGTTGACTCATCTGGGTACTGTGTCTTGGTCGTTTGTCCAAATGCATCAACTACAAACCTTGTAACATTCCCTTCTGCATCTTCAACAGCTGTGACATTACCTTCACGATCATAGGCATACTTGTAAGTAGCTTCTGCCGTTTGTTCTTCAACCAATAAACCCAATGGATTGTACTGCTCTTTGGTAATTATACCGTCTGGTGCAGTATTGATAATGATATTTTTGGTATCATCATAGGATGTCATTGATTTGGTACCGTCGGCATGTATGGACTGAAGGATCCGTCCTGCTTGATCATACTGATATACTTCTGCTTCGCCAGAAGGATCTGTTGTTTTGGTCAATTCACTGGCACCATTATACTCATAGGAGTCCACATAAGATTCTCCTTTGCCAGCCACATCATTTACAATGATGGTTCTCGATTGGACTAAATGTCCCGCATTCGTATCATAACTTAGTGTTGTTACGCTGTCTTTTGCCAGATAGCCGCCTTTATCTGTGGTGCTTATAACTCTTCCTTTACTGTCCAGCTTCAATTCCGATTCAGAGAGTAGCTGTCCACCATATCCATTTTTAGTTGTACTTTTCAAGACGGTACCTTGGCTGTTATACGTTGTTTCGGTGTATCTCTCCAATGAACTATTAATCTTGGTTGTCGATCGAATAGGCTTGATCCAATGGTACGGCGTTCTTCCTGTTTCATACGCATACGCTGATTCTTGCCCCGTACTAAGCTTTTCGGAAGTTACCATTCCGTTCTCATCATATGTGTAAGTCGTGCTCAGTTTTTCGCCATTACGGCCACCCTCACTAACCCACTCTGTCATTTGTATCGGAAGGTTTCGCTTCGTTTGACTGTCATACTGGAACTCCGTGGAAAAAGTTGTGTCATCTCCAGTTAACATGTGCTTATCTGCATAAACCAAATCTGGATGCGCTGCAGCGTTAAACGTTTTGGAAAACATCCAAGTATCTACAGTGTTCTCTGCTTTTACTTTCGTTGTCCATGATGCAGATTGTCCATAGCTGTCAAGATCTTCCTCAGAGTACTCAAAGTTAACCTTGTCCAGAACGCCTTCACCATCTGTTGTACTAAAATGACTCTTTCTCTCTCTGACTTTAAATACGAAATGAGCGGAAGTTTCTCCGATCTGCTTCAAAGCAGGAATGTATGCATAATCTGTTATAGCTGATGAAGGGCTTGTAATACGTGACAATAGTGCAGTATGCATCACACCTTGGGCATTTTGATTATTTTGGAGCTCAGGCAGAAAATTGAATTTGGATTCTGGATAATAGTACGTATACGTAGTTGTCCGATCTAATGCATCCGTAAACTCTCGCAAAATACGAATCCCATCGTCTTCACGTTGTGTATAGGTTACTTTCCGATCTGTCCCAGCTAGTTGTACGGTAACCTTCAGATTGTCATAAGCAAATGTCAGTGATTGACCCTCACTATTTACAATTTTTGAAATCACTTGATTTCCATTCAAAGTCGTATAGTAAAAATTCACATTGTTCCGGTAGCCGTCTGTAATTTGCAACAGTTCCCCGGCTTCATTAAGAAGATAATCGTAGCCGTTACGGATGGATAGACGGTAACTGCTAGATACGCCATTAACAGTAACGGTCGTATCTCGCTTAATGGTTAAGTCATTCCATACGTAACCTTCCAGTTCCAGGTTTGCGTTTAAGCGGTAATAGCCCACGCCTGGAATCAGAATATACTGATTATCTCCGCGCGTCTCCATATAAGGGATGTCCCAGCGCCAGCCTTGCCCCAATCCAGAAGAGAGTCCTTCCTTACGTGGCGTAACCACATTGGCGTACGTTTGTGTCGTTTCATCATATTCAACACCAAGTTCTCCACTGGCTCTAGCGCTATCATAGATACGTGTTAGATTAAACGGAATGAGTCCAGGCAGAGAAAGGTCAGTGCTCTGAATCATCATCTCCCCTGTAGTAGCAGAGATTGATTCGGATCCATAAGACGCCATATACAGCGATGCATCATCGCGAAGATCGACATGATCCAGACCTGTTTGGTCTATAGTCGTCCCGGTACCTGGTTCTTCATCTTCAACCGCATTTGTTGAAAATGTATTTAACTGCGATGACTCAGGCAGCGATGATCTGGAAGGGAGCAGCCCCTCCATTTGAATCGGTTCGTTGATTTCTTGTGTTCTCAGCCACTTCTCAGCAGCCTCGCCGCCTGTGCGGTCTGTCTGTAAAGCTTTGTACAGTTGATACAACGAGTACCCTTGATCTAGTTTCTGTTCAATCCAGTCTTCTTTAACTCCAAATTGCTCTTGTAAACTATGGATTGTAACGTAGGTAGCGGAAGGGAGGGAATCCCTTCCTTCTGCTGCTGCCGCTGCTGCTTGTCCTCCGTATCCAAAAGAAGCAAGTCCACTAAAAATCAAAGTCGCACATAACCAAATAATCGTTATTTTCTTAAACACTTCATCACCTCAACCTAGTTATAGAGAATCGTTTAGTTAAACGGGAAGATTTTCTTCGTTCGTTTCGTCAAATTACCATTACGGTCATACTCAAATACAATTTGATCTCCTGTAAATAAAACTACTTTAAGTAGTTGATTGCCATAGCCGTATTCGTAGCTGTTATCACTTCGCATGATCATTTCCGCTGCTTTAATTTCACCTTGAACTGGTTTCCCATCCTTTTCGCCTAACTTCAGATAATAGTTCTGTCCACCTTCGAGTTCCCACTCCAGCACGGTATACTGTTCCCCATACACCTGCTCCTGTTCGACTGAAGCAGCTAATCGACTGCTTAGTTCCTTATCTGTATATAACTCAAGCCAAGGCTCAATGGAAAAATCTTTTGACTCTTTAATCGCTATTCGATACTTACCAGTACCGTAAGGATTAAAGCGATAGTACACGTTTCCTTGTTGCTTATCAGGCAGTGCTGTTTCCAAACCTTCATATAATGTCAGAAACTCGACCTCTGCTTCCTTGACAGTAAAATGACGGTAAGCAGCTACAAATTTCAGCGATTGGGAAGACCTATTATGCACCTGAATATCAGACTTTCCAGGTATGTGTTGTGACCCTACCGCATTCTTACCTTCCCTTACAACCACTTGGTTCTGATCCCGTATAACGTAATCATAGGCTAATGCTTCTACATGAGATGTAAAGAGCACTGATGAATAAGTTGATGAGTTCGAGAACAACATCGTGGC
Source organism: Paenibacillus tundrae (assembly GCF_030812775.1). Lineage (GTDB taxonomy): Bacteria > Bacillota > Bacilli > Paenibacillales > Paenibacillaceae > Paenibacillus > Paenibacillus tundrae_A. The sequence goes on along the minus strand of NZ_JAUSTI010000011.1, from coordinate 69,893 downwards.
GTTTGGCTCCAAACTCCGTTTGATGAGCGCTGGCTCCTGACTAGGACTAGCTGTCACAGGAACGTTATATTGAATAGTTACCGGTTCTGGAGATAGTACAGTGACGACAAGTGTTCCACCCGCTGGAATTTCCCATGTATCAAGACTTGAGCCTACCACTAAATACTGATATTTATTGTTTGCTTCGTAGACTACGAAATCCACAATAGAATCGGTTACTCCAACTCGGTTAACCTGTGCGGGTTGTGCACTCGGATTCGTAAATACTGCGCTCTGTCCTTGATTAATTGTAATTTCCGTTTCTGGTGAAGGCACTTGATCATCTTGTCCACGGAAAACACGGTAAATGCCACCATACGTGATGGGTTGATCTGAGACATTGGTAACAACAACTTTTTTGCCACCCAGGACAAGAGGTTCGATTGCTGTGGCTGATCTACTGCTCGATACTGTTTCATCTACGTTGTAAATCGTGTAATCATACACTCGCCCCGCACTGCTGGAAGCATCGTTTCGTAGCCTCTTCGAATCAGAGCTTATGTTGGTATAAGCATAGCTTTCACCTTTGTTCAACGTTACACGTAGATATGCCGGTTCCTGGCTATCCACTACAGAGAAGTCATCCGTATATTCAAATAACACAGGTGTACTTCCACCTACAGTAACGATGGCTTCACCACCAGAAGGAATGGTAGCGAGACTTACATTGCTATTGAATTTGTCGCTATGTGCTCTGCCGTCTGCCTTATACACGACAATATCAAACATTGCACCTATTTTTTTGGCATTACTGCGGATCGGGTTGCTAAGTGAACCCCCGTTGTGGAATTTGACCGACTGGCCTGGTGACACAGTAATTTTACTGAGCGCTTCAGTTGGTCGATCCTCTACATCAAAAATCGTATAAATTGCACCTATGGTCACAGGCTCCGCAGATACACCCGTAACTACAGCTTTATTTCCATAAAAGACAACAGGACTAACTGCCGTTGCTTTTCTTGTGCTCCGCTCAGTACCGTCCGGGTAATATGTTACGTAATCAAATAACCGTCCTTGACTGACGGACGCATCACTGTCGAGATACTCTCGGTCGGTACTGTTATTCCAAAATGTCACACTTTCTCCCTGATTCAGTGTTACCCGATGATAGGCGGGTTCCATGCTTTCTTCGACGGAGAAATCATCGGTATATCTGAACTCGATCGGAACTTGACCAGCTACTGTCACGACTGCATAACCTTGTGAACGAATGGTCGGATTCGTAGTTTTGTTGAAGCCATCTGAATGAACAACATCTTCTGCTGTATACAGGACATAATCAAAAACGGCTCCATTGGAGCTGCTTGCATTGTTTTTTATCGGATTAGCCAAGGAACCGTTATTCCGAAAAATCACGGATTCACCGGGATATACGGTAATTCGAGTAATGGCATCACCACCGGCTTTCTGAACATCAAATGTCCGATACGGCACACCATATGTTACCGGTGTTGCTGTTACCAAAGTCACTACAGCGGTTCTCCCAGCAGCTACCGTAGGCTTAATGGATGTATTCGTTCCGGTGGAGCTTTCCGTACCATCCGGAAGATACACGACATAGTCATGCTTATCTTTGGTGGCACCATCGCTCTGAAGTGCATCGGATCTACTGCTAATATTGGTGAATTGGTAGCTTTCACCTTGGCTAAGTGTCACTCGAGTATACGCTGGCTCATCGCTCCACTCACCGGTATAAACTTCGTAGGGAAATCCAACACTAACAGGCTGTGAACCAGCACCAGTAATAATGATTTCGTTTCCTGCTGCAAGTGAAGGTTTCCCCGTCGTTCGGAAATTTGAACTCGCGAGACTACCATCTTCTTTATAAGAAGCATAGTCTATTCTCCTATCCTGAGCTGTGGAAGTATCAGCACTTAAAGCTCTTGACTGAGTGCCATTATTGAAATAGCGATAACTCTCCCCATTGGATAGAGTAACCCTAAGCATTGCCGGGTTGGCTGAGACGCTATAAGAAAATTCTGAACGAACTGTCACTGTAAACGGATTTTGCCCCGTTGAGGTAATTACAGCTGTATAACCTGACCCTACTGACAAATTGTTAATAGAGTTCATATTTTCGCCCATAATACTCCCATCCGGTCTATAAACAACATAATCGTAAGCACTGCTTCTTGAGGTCGACGCATTCGTACTTAACGATCTTGCAGCACTTCCGTTATTCGTAAACGTATAGGAATCTCCGGGGTTCATGATCAAAATATCCTCAGCCGCCAGAGCCATAGATTGAGGAGTATAAATATCTTCTTCGTATGTACCATCAGTTACCTCTGATGCACCTTCTGGTTCCTCAATAATTTCGTTTACGTCCTCTGGTTCTTCGTAAATTCCTTCTATATCTTCAAACTCATCATTATATTCGCCTACACCTGTTGACTCTTCGTAGACATCCGGATCTGTAACATCCAAGTTATCCTCGTCTGTTAGAGCTGGATCTTCTGTAAGGACATCGAGATCCTCGTTGTCAGTCTCCATTGTGATGATCTCATCTGATTGATCTGAAAGGGCATAACCGGTTGTCGGATATATGGTGCTAATCAACAATACAGCCATCAGTAAAACAATAAAACCTTTTTTAAAACTCATGAAATCAAATTCCTCCTTTATGTTTTTTATCCATTTAACCCCTAAAAAGATGTTCAAATGGATTATGAATAATTAATATCGGCATTATCCTAATTTTAGGTAATAGTAAGATAGTCCTTATTTTCTGGGATTATTCTCCTTTTTGAATTCGTATAACAAGAATTGATCATACATATAGACATAAAAAAACATTCAGACTATGAGGGTTTCTGTAACTGTTCAAATACTAAAGACATGCAAACTAACCTACAACACAAAAAGGACACTTCAAGGAATATGCTTCCTTGAAGTGTCCCTATAGATTAAATTTCTCTACCGAAGAATGGTATTACTACTTGTTAATCTATACCTTTTACAAATACCCTAACTTATCCAACACACGCTTCAACATTACTGCTGCTTGTGCACGGGTCGCATTGCCTTGGGGCTCGAATGTTCTCGATGTCATCCCTTGAATGATTCCCTCCTGCACCGCTTTAGAAACAGAATCCTTGGATTGGATTTTCTTGTTGTCCTTGAATTTCGATAAAATGGACGTCGATGAAGAGTTCAGCACCGTTTGCTTACCCCCGTAATTCAAAGCACGAACCATCATGATGGCCATCTGTTCACGAGTAATAGGACGATCTGGCTTGAACGTACCATCGGTATTACCTGTAATGATTCCTGCTTCAGCAGCGGCACCAATATAGGCACTTGTGATACTTCCGCTACGAACGTCAGGAAAACGACTTGCAGCGGTTGGTTCCCCGCTTAATCCTAGTCCTCTAGCAACTAATTCAGCGAACTCTGCACGTGAGATGTTCTCATTAGGGCGGTAATACGAGCCATTCGGTGCACTAATGATCCATTTAGCCGAGAGTTCCTTAATGACCTCACTTGCCCAGTGTGAGGCTGTATCCCGATAACTAACGATATGATTTACAGGAACGATTGTCTGATTGCCATTCAGTTGCCCTGAGATGACTAGTCCATCAGCAGTGTTTTTAAAAGAACTAGGCACATTAGATAAAATTAAAGTAATTGGATCGATATACGTAAACCCTGATGTAGCTGTAGGCGTATTAGTAGGTAATTTCATAGACAGATTGCTTCTAGTATCCAATTCCATACGTTGATTATTATTACTATTAAAAGCAAACATGAACACATCCGTGTTATTACCAAGTTTCTGTGCTCCTGAATTGATAAGCATTCCATCCATTGTTCCTGACGCCAGTACCGGTACTGTCTCTAGCTGAACATAGAAAAATGGCCCCCTCGATCCTGTTGTTACGCTTGTATTAATTGGCGTAATTACAGTAGATGCTCCAATTGTCCCCACGCTCCGGCTCATCGCCGCTAGATCTAGATTAGATAATGGCATCGTCCAGAGGCGATCACCATATTTTACTCCAATCGTTCCTGTACGATAGTTTGCAGCCAGCTGGGTCAATGCATTCAACGGGAAACCAACAAACGCAGAGGCTTCGCTATCTGGAATCTCGAATACCACGGGTTGATTAAGTTTCCCAACGGTTGAAGCATATTCAAAAGCCTGAATCAATTTCGCTGCATCCATATTGAATTGACGAGTCGAACGGTTATTACGTGACATCGTAGATTCGGCAGCTGAGGCAGTGTTATTGTTCATCACAAGTAGAGGCTGACCATAGTTTGATGCATCTAATTCAGTCAACCAAGCAGGACGGCTTGCCGTCTGGTTACTACTACCATTATTATTGGTTGTCTGCTGCAATGTAAGTGGCCCAAACGCTGGTACAGTTACACTGGACATATCACGGATGGGTACAGCGCCAGGGACATAACTCACCGTTCCTGTCTGTGACGTTGTGCTAGATCCTACCCCAACAGTTGATGTATCCAATTTCAGTGTCACCACCGAGTTGGAAGCAGAAGCAGACAATACGGTTGCATTTGAATTATTCAATGCGACACTGAACTGAGCAACCGTTAATGCCGTCTGAGACTGGATCGCATCCCGGAAATTAATCTGAACCGTGTCTCCTTGGATCGTAGCTGACAGGATTTTGCCGTTACCGTAGGTATACGTTACTGGCGTTAGATTCAGATATCCTGCAGGATTATTATTCAGATCCGTCAATCGTAACGCACCAGGAACATATGATAATGAAATATTTTGTGTATCCTTCACAGCTGAGGCAAGTGTTAACGTAATCAGATCGTCTTCAATCTCAGAATCATTTACGAAGACCGGCTTGCCGTCGACTAGAACAGAGTACTGGCTATTCGCTGGTTTATTTGTCGTTTTCAGTGGTTCATTGTAGCGAACCCATAATTTGTTACCACTGACCTCTGCGCTCTTGAACTCAGGCGGTTTGGTATCAATTGCGTTACGAACATAGAAACCACTGAATCCTGCAAGTGTTTGCCCACGTGTATCTTTTACAGGCCAGGAGCCTGGTGTGTACGCCACACGAACTACTTCGCCATCCGTAATGGAGCGACTGAGATTCAAAGTCACGACAGAACTATTATTGATTGAAATGCTATTAATCCCTACATTCGACTGATCCGCCGTTACACTGAATTGTCTCGCTGCATCACTCGAAGTAATATAGACTGTCTCAGGATAATAGAGCGTAAGTGTGTTGTAGTACACGTTGCCTTCTCGTGGCTTGGACATAACGGAATCCAACCCATTTTCTACATCTCGTGCGCCAAATGCAGCCGCAGCATTAAAAGACTGATCGGTCACGCGATTGCCTGTCGTACTAGGAACATAAGCAATCCGTACAACCTGTCCTACGGCCACACCCGTGTCCAGTACAACGTATACGCTATCACCTGAAATGTAAGTAGAGCTAACATTCCGATTCTCACCATTAACGGTAACCGTATAACTGTTGCTCAGCGGGCTAATGCTACTAAGCCATTTGTCATACGTTAAACGAATGGTTGAATTGTCGTGCATTTTAGCTGTCTTAATAACAGGAGGTTTGGTATCTGGGCTGAGCGTCCGGAATGTCCATGATGTTGCTCCATTCAAACCAGCGAACAAATTACCCGTTGAATCCTGCAAGGCTCCTCCTGTAATGTCTACTGAATAGCTAGTATTACTAGTAAGACTTGTACTTGGCGTAATCCGCAATTGCCTTTTGTTCGAGCTTACAAATGATGGAGTAGTGGCTACTACAGAACCATTTGCATTCTTTAAAGTAACTTTTCCAATCAGACTCTGATCTAAGTCCTTGTTAAAGGTTACAAGCAAATCTCCGGTTAAGGGAACGCCACTGGCTCCATTAGCTGGAGACAAGGTCGTTACTGTCAATGCAGTAGGATCAGATTGAAACGCTGTAAAGCTCCATTCCCCTTGTGCAATTGCTGATACGTCATTACCTTGTCTAACATCTCGTAGTGCACCTTCTGGAACAACAACTGAGTATGTACCCTTATTCTCGAAATTATTGGATGGTGTAATTGTGATAGAGCTACCATTAATATGAACTCGATTGGTATCTTTGACATTGAACCTTTCGAATACGTTATTTCCCAGCATAATCTGAATTTCACCTGCGCCTGCCTTAATTGCTTCACTGTAGGTAAGTTGAATATTGGAAGCAAGAGGAACGGAGCTGGCACCTTTCAGAGGGGAAAATGCTGTTGGTTTTGCTGTACCTATCCCTTTAGTCGTAAACTTCCATAGCCCCGATGAAGGAGAGCCTATGCCTTGATTATTAGCTACCGTAACAAAAGCACCTGCATCATACATTACATAATATGTACCACCGGGTAATTCTTTGTGTTTAATTGTTACCTGTGTTCCGGTTCCCGTACTACTAGCAGGAACTGCCGGGTCAGAAGAAGGATCTCCAATTAGAATATTTTCACTATTAACGACGATTACCTCTTCTGGTACACTATCTTGATAACGATCAATGTACAGCTTTAAGTCGGAATTCCCCTTTCGAACCGCTTCTTTGAAGTTAATCACTAAAGATTCCTTACCATCTACGTCCACAGCGTTCACTGCTGGAACGGTTGATTCAAATAATATCTCTTCCCAACGCGGATCATCTTCTGCTGCATATGCCTTATTGTTATTACTCAAGAACCCTAAACTGCCCTGAACAGTCAACAATAAAACAAGTAGAAAAATGATACCTTTACGAGCCAATCTTGTTGTACTCACCGTCTTATTCCTCCTTATCCGAATCAAATTGACCTACATCTTCATTATACAGACCTTATTCTGTATATCGGATTTAACAGAGATTTCTTTTAGTGATATGGAAAATAAAGCAAGTAAAGATAAAGGATTAGAGCACTCTCTAAATAGAAAGAGCCCTAATCCTTTTAGAGGACTAAGGCTCTTTGATTAGCAAACTAATACGACTTACAGACCTGCTTGAGATTTCAAAAGGTCTGCTTTGTCCACTTGCTCCCAAGGTACATCCAAATCTGTACGGCCGAAGTGACCGTAAGCAGCAGTTTGTTTGTAGATTGGGCGACGAAGATCCAGCATACGGATGATGCCAGCCGGACGAAGATCGAAGTTGTTACGTACAAGCTCAACCAATTTCTCTTCGCTGACTTTGCCTGTTCCGTATGTATCTACGTTGATCGATACCGGATTGGCTACACCAATCGCGTAAGCGAGCTGGATTTCTACTTTGTCTGCAAGACCTGCTGCTACGAGGTTTTTCGCCACGTAACGAGCTGCATATGCAGCAGAACGGTCTACTTTTGTTGGATCTTTACCAGAGAACGCACCGCCGCCGTGACGTGCATAACCGCCGTAGGTATCTACGATGATTTTACGCCCAGTCAGACCTGCATCTCCCTGAGGTCCGCCAATAACGAAACGTCCTGTTGGGTTGATGAAATATTTAGTCTGCTCATCCAGCAATTCAGCTGGAACAACAGGCAAGATAACATGTTCTTTGATATCCTTTTGAATCTGCTCAAGCGTCGTTTCTTCCGCATGCTGCGTAGATACAACGATCGTGTCCACACGAACTGGCTTGTCGCCGTCGTATTCGATCGTTACTTGAGTTTTACCATCTGGACGAAGGTATTCTAATGTACCATCTTTACGCACTTCAGCCAGACGGCGTGCGATACGGTGGGATAGTGCGATTGGCAAAGGCATGAGCTCAGGTGTTTCATTCGTAGCAAAACCGAACATCAGACCTTGGTCACCAGCACCAATATTTTCTGTTTCGCGCGCAACTTGCTCTGGATCACGGTGCTCAAGAGCTGCGTTTACGCCCTGTGCGATATCAGCAGACTGCTCGTTCAGAGAAGTCAGTACGGCACAAGTGTTATAATCAAAACCGAACTTCGCACGTGTGTATCCGATATCCTTAATCGTATTACGAACGATGGACGGAATGTCCACGTATTCAGACGCTGAACTGATCTCACCGATGACAAGTACAAGACCTGTAGCTACGGAAACTTCGCACGCCACACGAGCGTTAGGATCGTTCGCAAGGAACGCGTCCAACACGGCGTCCGAAATCTGATCGCAAATTTTATCCGGATGTCCTTCAGTTACAGACTCCGATGTGAATAGATGCCGGCCTTTAATAGACATTGAAGTTTCAACCTCCCATAACGAGTAGTATGGCGATTGCCCGAACAAAACATTTACGGTGGTTCGTTCACTGTACCCTCGAAGCTTTCCAGTCGGAATGAGGACGGATGGTCCTCCGTTACGAAGATAAGGATTTCTCAGGTAATTGCCCCAATAAAAAATCAACCTTCTCCTACCATGGAAAAGGTTGCATACCTAACAGTCATCTTATCGTATTTGTCAAGTAGTGTCAAACTACGCGATATGAAAGAAAATCTATAATAAGTGCTGCTCTGCTTGGCGAATCAGCCTTTTGGTGATCTCTCCACCCACCGATCCGTTCTCACGGGAAGTCAGATGTCCCCAGCCTTTGTATTGACCATAAGAATGATTGATCTCACCTAGCTCAGAACCAAATTCAGTATCTGCACCAGCAAGACTACCTCTACCGCCATACCCCACATTCAGACCAAACTCCGCTGCAATTTCATACTTCATCTGATCCAGCATTTGTCGACTTTCCGGTACCACTTTGCGGTTGCTTCTAGCCATCGTTCCTGCACCTCCGGTTATTGGTTGTTTACAGGTATAGATTGATCCAGAAGCAGGCTGGCTAGCCGTATAAATGTTTGTTAGAACTGGTTAATCTGCGCAATCGTTTATACATAATCATGAATAATTGCTACTACTTATGCACAATCTATTTCAGAGTATATCCGCCGCGTACCATTACAGTCAGGCTGTATTTGTTACCGTCAAGAACGGCAATGCCACGACCATCCTTTGGAAAAGAAAGCAGATGATTAGTCGGCGCCTCTTGACCATTCGTCAGGTCTACCCCGTCCGTCAGATCGGCTACACCATTCGTACCCTCGCTGACGATCACAGCTTTACCGCTACGTACAATGAACTCCGCGCCAGTTGCACCGATAAGCTGTTGACCCGGCTTCACCATCACAATCTCCAATGATTCCGAAGCACCGGATACTAATGGAGGAAGCGTCGTATCTCCACCTGTGCTACCTGTAGAAGGTGTAGTAGAACCTGTACCCGCCCCACCTGTATTGCCTGAACCAGCGTTGCTGTTATCACCACTACTTGTATTTCCACCTGTCGGAATTTTACCGCCCAAGGCTTGCTGAATTTGCTGATCTACATAACTTTTGGTCACCACGGGATCATCTGCTGTTCCCGGCTGACTTGTTCCTGCACCAATTGCCGTGTTGCTGTATACCGACCCAACCCACACGCCAACACCAATCGCGAGCGCCGCCAGGGATACTTTCATATAAGGTTTCATCTGTCTATGTTCCTCCTCTGGTAATCTATCTAATATTTACTATAGAGAAAAAAGCGCGATGCGACAAGCAAAACCTCGTCTCCGTTACACTAGAGACGAGGTTTGAGATGCCTGCTTGGCAATTGATAACTAAAATCTCTTAATACAAGTAACTTTGTTTTATTACCTTATTCAACCCCACCCTCAGGGACCACAGGTGTTTCAGGTTCTTCTTTCGGTAGCTTGGATACATCATATCCATAAGCTTGTTCAGCAAGAAGCAAACGTTGTCCCTGGAACTGATCATACAAAGCTAAACGATAAGAGCCGCCTCTTAATTTTTCGAAGAAGCTATCCTCTACACTCCAACTTAATGTCTGATTGTTTCCTACTTTCACATCTGTTCCTGGAGTCAGTTCTTTCTCAAATACTTTCCCATTCTGAGCAGTAAAGGTAAGAATCCATTTGTGTTCGTACTCAGCCATCTCGATCTCTTCACTGCGATCTAGTGTGTAATTCATGTCGACTTGTACAGAATTGCTGCCCACCAGATAAGCACGTACGCTGTTAGCAGTTAATGCATACGGATAAAGATCAATATTAGTAAAGTTACCTTGAACACTTATAGTAGTAGGCGGTACCTCGAATGCCATTGCATTCACATAAGCGGTAGCTTCTCCGTCACCAGTAACAAACTTGCTATCCGCAATACCTTCACCTACAAGCAGACGCAAATCTGAGAATGTAACTGACTTCGGCAGTTTAACCGAGAACGTAACAATTGACTTCTGACCCGGCCCAGGAGAACGTTCGGATTGCTTAGACGTTGCTTTGTAATACTGACCATCTGACGTTTTAAAGTAACCTACTAATTTGCCAATTCCATTCTGACGGAGTGATTTATTGGTCATCTCAAACTCAGTATATACAGTATCTGAAGATGTTCCAGGATAACGGATTGTTCTACGTACACTCATTTCAGTCTCTTTATCCGTAGCTCCAGTTGTGTAAGTCTTGCCAGCTCCAACGTATGATACCGGTTGAATCAATCCAGATGTGTTAAGAGTAATCCACTCATTCGTTTCTTCTTCACTTATCTTCTCATTCAGACTCACCTCTAAACGTCCCATACGCAGTTCAGAAGGTATCTTCGTCAATAGGTAAGCTTCGGTACTCATACCCGCCCCAAGGAGCTTTCCGTTCTGAGTGTAGATTAGTTTCTTATCTCCGTCGATTTGAGCGGAATCAATCGTAAACATCGCTTCAAGCTCTGGAAGCTGTACTGTTTTAGTCCCAGCATTACGAATCGTAACTTTTGCCGCAACTATATCACTATCTAGCCAAGGTAAACGTTGTAACGATCCCAAAGATACACCAAACGTGCCTTTATTGTTCTTAATCACGGTTTCCGTTGTTAGACCGTCCCCACTTGATATAGACTCTGGGATAGCATAGACTCCAACAGGGTAAGAAAATACAAACGGATTAGACGGACTCGTATTTTCAGTAGTCTCGTTCTTGTCTAAAGGACTCATTACATATAACTTAATTTGACTTACATCACCAATTCCTTGAATCGTCGTATTCAATTTAATCGTCTTGATATCTCCTGGATTCAACTTCAACGAATCTAATGCTTTCGTATCAATAGGATAAACGGTACCATCCTCAGTACGAATTTCGAAGGTGTAAGTAGGCACTTTAATAGCCTTCTTACCTTCGTTTTTCAATACAAACTGCATATTTAAATCATAGTCGCTGTCATTTACACGTATTTTCGCGGATTCAAGCAACGTTGACAGTCTTTGACCTTCAACAGAGATGATGTTAGGTTCATTTTCTGTGGTTTCTACTTTTGACGTGCTTGCTTCTGGTAGTTGAAGTGCTGCTACAGGCAGTACTGTCTTCTCTTCACCCTGTTCTTCCACCAGTAGTAGTTCTGATTTTAATAACTTTACCGATGTAGGTAAGGATGCCATCAAACTAAGCGTCTTGTTCGCTTGAGCTTGAATACTAATACTTGCGCTATCTTTATCTGGAGTTAAAGGATAATTGGTTCCACTTGGAGTGCGCAAAATCCACTTAATATTTGGGTTTTCAAGTAATTTATAACTGATATTATTGAGGTTAACACCGACTTTGACATATTGATTCTTGTTTTCCCCAGGGAAAATTTTGATACCTGATACCTTCACTTTTACAGATGAGTCACTCAGACGAACTGTTTTTGTTTTACCAACAGGTGTTGTAATGCTATAGGATGCAGGAACATTAAATTTCCCGAGTGTACTTTCATAGTTAGGCTTACTGAAATCCCACTTTACGATCAGGAAGTTCAGATCACTAAGCTTTACTTCGCGTCCAACCTTCATTGTATAGGTTAGGTCTACACTTGATCCAGCAGCGACAGTTTTCTTTTCTTGATCCTTAGCTATTAATTTGGGGGAGAAGCTAGTTCCACCTTTTGTTTTCACTTTGCTCCAGTAATCAAGCATCATTAATGGTTTGCTATCATTATTCTTATATGTCAGTGTGTACGTAACCACATTACCATCATCTTGAGAGAGAATGTTTACGTCAGTTAATCTAACTGAACTACGTGCAGTTACCTTCACAGGGGACAAGTTCCCTAGCGTATGTACTACCTTGTTCTCTGATGCTGGTTTACTAGATGTAGTATTGGAACTATTGGTAGTTGTTTTATCAGTATTATTACCAGTATTCGCTGCTGCTGTAATTCCAGCAGTTGAACTCAAAACCAAGGCACTCGCCAAAAGACTCACTAAAACTTTCCTTTGCTCCACTTCCAAACCTCCCATAAGTTGCTTGTTGCTTTATAGTATAAACGTTAGAGAGAGTGAGAAAGTTACGATGTTGTTTGATTTAAAAGAATAAATACGTTTGAGGAATCAATTATTTTATTAAATCCTTCGTGTAAAAGTTACTAGCCTTCTCTCTATTTCTAATCCATCAAATTCACTTTACCATAACACTATTTCATAAAATATTAACGCGAATCAAACATCATCAAGCTTATCTTTAATTTTCAGAAGCTTACTCATAGCTGAGCTTCCCGTATAGATAAATTAATCTATGCATTTTCATCTAGCACAACCAAGAGAGGCAAGCAATAGTTTAAAACAATATTCTTCTTTAATTAATGGGTCTCAATAATTTTTATTATCTTCTCTTTTGTTCCTTCTATTGTAGTTGAATCAATATTTATAATGGTTCATTTCCAAATAGAAAAAGGCCAACCAAAGTTGGTTGACCTTTTTTACTAACTTTATTAATTAAGGATTTACTGTTGCTGCAAAAGTGCTAGTAGCAGTTGCCAAAGCAGTAGTTGCTGCAGTTACTTGAGTTGATGTGGAATTCACGTTATCTACCACAGCTTGAGCCGTATCGATTGCAGTTTGGTAATCAGCAATATCAGCAGCAGCATATTGACCTGATCCAGTACCTACAACTGCTCCATCAACTTCAGCTTGAGCTGCATCGATTGCAGTTTGTGCTGTAGCTTTTGCTGCAATTACAGCAGAAACTTCACTCAAACGAGTTTGAAGACCATCTTTTACTGTGCCAGCAGGCAATGTTGTAACAAGTGGTTGCGCTGCAGTTACGTCAGCTTGCAATTTGCTTGCTTCTGCTTTTACTACAGCAGCTGTTGCATCAGCTACAGCTTTATCAGCAGCTGTCGCTGCATCAATAGCATTTTGAACTGTTGTCAAACGTGTTTGCAGGCCATCTTTTACTGTGCCAGCAGGCAATGCAGTAACAAGAGTTTGCGCTGCAGTTACGTCAGCTTGCAATCTAGTAGTTTCTGCTTTTACTACAGCATTTGTTGCTGCAGTTGCTGCTGTACCAGTCGCACCTTCTGTAACATTGATGTTGGTTTGTTTACCAGTGAAAGAAGCAACTTCGTTCTTCACATCAGTGTCGTCTGTCAGGTACTTAGATCCTGTAAAGTTCACAGTATACTTAGTATCAACAGTTCTGCTTGCTGCATCAGTAAGTTTAATAGTTACGAAATCAGTTCCTACTTCTACTGTATAGTCATTACCTGCAACCAATTTCTTGTTATCGAAGTAACGAACAACTTCAAAGTCTTTAGCAAGTAGAGTTTCGTTGGCAGCAGCATCTAATTTGATTACCTCAGAGAAATCAACTTTGATGTTAGTACCTGTTACTTGCAAGTTTTGGTAACCAGTCACATTAGGTTTAACAACCGGAGCAACTTTATCCAATACAGCAGTTGATTGTTGTGGAGCACTTGTAGTAGTACCAGCCAATGTAACAAGTCTGTTAACATCTACTGTTACGTTCAATGTGCTTGCATCAGTACCATAGTCTTTGTCCAGAACCAGTTTCACAACAGAAGTTCCATCAAGTACTACTTCCTTAATAGCCACATCAGTAGTTACACCACCAACAGTGGATTTTACTGAAAATGCATTTTTAGGAGCAGATGTTACGCTTGAAGAAAGCTTAACTTGAATTGTGTTTTGAGCTGTCAAAGCTGCTTTTTTATTAGCGTCATAATCTGTATCATAAGTAGCCAATCCAACAGTGATATCAGCAGTTGTTGGAATTACATTCAATCCACTGTTATCAACAAATTGTTTCAACAAGTTGCCAGCAGTATCTTTCACACCAAGAACAAACAAGCTTTGTACATTTCTTTGTGTAGTAGAGTCACCAGCTGCGAATACAACAGATTGATTTTTGTAAGTTTCAACGAATTTGATAGAAACAGCTTTGCTGTCATTCAGTACAGTGATGTCAGCCAATTCAGGAGTCAATGTAACTCTTTCTCCGTTAATTTGGACATGATAGTTAGAGTAATCAGCAAGCGTTGCTGGATCCATTTTCTTATCAAAGCCTACAATTACAGTTTTGTTAGTAAGGCTAACCAATTTAGAATCCAATTTAGGAGTCGTTACATCAGCCTTGCTCACTTTACCACTGTAATCAAGCATTGTGTTGCCAAGTCTTGTGTTGTCTTTGATGTTTTTGATTGTTACTGTGTTATCACCTGTGGACAAATCAGTATACAAATCAATTGTAATCACATTGTTGTCTTTTCCAGATAGATTAGCGTCTTTAACAGCAACAACTTTTCCATCTTTATCAGTTACATTGTAGTTTTTCACTTCTTTAACAGAATCAAGAAGGAGTGTTTTAGAGAATGTAACTTGAATTTGTCTTGCATTAAGTGCTTCTGCTTTTCTTACTTCAGGACGAGTTTGGTCAATTTCAGCGTTAACTGTAACTGAAGTGTCCTTAGCAATTTGATTTCCAGAGTAATCTTTTACTCCTTCAACATAGATCAATACAGCACCTGTTGGCAGAGCGTTTGCTTTGTCAAAAGTGAATTTGTATTTGTTGTCAGCCAATGCTTTTGGAGTTCCAGTAGCTTTGATTTTGTCAGTACCGGATTTCCAGTAAACATTACCTGAATCAAGCGTTTCTGGATCAACTTCTTCAGAGAATGTAAGAGTTACACTTTCCAAAGTTGCAGTTGCTGCAGTAATTGTTGGAGCTTCTTTATCTTCAACAACTGTGATGTCATGTGAAGAAGTCAGGGATACAAAACCAGCATAGTCTTTAACGCCAACTACAGTCAGTTTGTGATCTCCAACAGTAAGAGCTGAAGTGCTGTAAGGTGTCAACACAACTGTTCTCAAAGTAGGTTGAGTGATTTTACCAAAGTATGCTTTGCCATCAAGTTCGAAGTTACCTTGTGCTGGCAATTGTACTGGCTCACTGAATACTACTTTAACGGATTTAGTACCCAAAGATTTAACTGATTCTACTTCAGGAAGCTCATTGTCCGAAATTGAGAATTCAACATCTTTTGCACTTACTACAACATTACCAGCTTTAACGTTAGATACATTCAAGAAGTCAACTTTATTGTTGTTCAATGTACCAACCAATTCAACTGTAACTGATTTCTTATCTTCAGACAATGTAGCACTTTCGATCGCTTTGCCTGATTTCAAAGAGTAGTTAGAGATGTCTGTAGCAGTATCCTCGTCAACAGTACCATCGAAGTTAACAGTTACTTCTTTCAGGTTAGCTGCAGATACTTTTTCTACTTTAGTAGCAGTAGTTACTACATAAGTAACTTTCTCAGTGAACTCTTTATCTTTGTAAGTGAATTTCACTTCAGTTTCTTTGTTAGCTTCAAGAGCTTTATCCAAAGTTACTTTTACAGTTTCGCCGTCGCTGATTTTGAACTCAACTACTTTACCAGCTTCAGATACTGTGTAAGAAGATACTTTCAGGTTTTGAGCTTCGTCAATTACGTAAGCTGCGCCTACAAGCAATTCACGGGAAGCGTTACCTGCGAAGTTAGCGTTAGCATCCAAGAATCCAGCGTTGATTGCTGCTTGAACGTAACCTTTAGCCCACTCAGGAGCATTGTTGTTAGTTTCAGCTGGGATTTCAAGATCAAGTGCACGAGTAAGGATTGTAGCCATCTCGGACACAGTCACTTTGCCGTTGAAGTCGAAGATTTTCTTCTCAACGTTTTTACCTTCCATGATACCTGCAGCAGTTACTGCTTCAATGTAAGGTACAGCCCAGTTCTTAGCTGTGTAGTTTTTGTCTGTGTAAGACAATTGACCAGTGATTTCTTTCAGGCCGAGCAATTTAGTGATGACTTTAGCGAACTCAGCGCGAGTCATGTCTTTTTCAAGACCTGCTGTACCATCTGGATAACCATTGAAGATACCTTTTGCTTTCAATGCATCAAACTTCTGTTGTGGTGAAACTGCTGTATCACCGAATGCTACAGATGCAAACATTGAGAATGCCATTGCTGTAGACAAAGCGACGGATAAAATTTTCTTCATAACCTTTTTTTCTCCTCCTTGGGTGTTCATAACATTGGAATTTTCTTTAATAGGGTTGCTCGTATTTCTCATTCTATTGTGGCACCCCCTTTCCAGAGTTCTGAGCAAGTTAATATAAATGATGTCTGTGAGCTATCACAGAAACTTGTAAACTAGTTCGTAAAGCAGAATCATACATAAATAGAGTAGTTTCCTAATCCTACCTACGTATTATACAATGGGTCTTGCGAGTCGTAAAGCAATTTTTTCTAATAAATAGACAAGATTCTTCACGAGGTCATTCTTGGTAAGTTCCCCAATGTTTTTGACTCTACATCTTAAACGCAATAGATTTCGAAAAGTTGCGGATTCCACAAAAAAAGTTTTGAATTTATTTATGTACTGTTACCGTGCGGGTCTTCTTAGAATTCAAAACCTTCACAAACCATTGATACATCAGCATTTCCAACACTTAGTATTTGTTTGCACTCAAATGCTAACGTTTAAATATACCCTCCATTTTTATCCGTGAACCGACATTTTTCTCAAATTTAAAAATAAAAAAAGCATCCTCGTGAAGCCTCTTGAGGATGCTTTTGCGCTATCTTGGCTATATTGGTTAGCGAATTTTCATCGCAAGTTCAATAATTTGGGCACGCATTTGTGGATCACTATTCAATCTCAGATACATATCATCGATCGGAAGTCTGTTCTCACGATATGTTTTCTCATGCTTCATTGTTGTATGAGACCATTCAATTAGTTCATTCTCAGCCAAGACCAAATTATTGTATGCATCATGGAATCCAGTAGACTGTACAAGTCCTTCCATGACTTCCTGAGAGATCTCTTGTGTCTTACGTGTATCTTCCAACTTTTTCTCCAGAATGACTGCCTGCTTCTCGAACTGTGTCTTTGCCTTCATGTAGCCCAACTGAGCTTTTGAATAAATCGGTTTCATTAGCTAACTTCACCCTCTAGATCATTGTGTATTTACCGTTATTGTATCTTAAACTCTAGCAAATTACAAAATTAGTTATTGGTAATAAATCTGTTTCTTCTATTATAAAAGTGTTCTTTACAGAATGATGAACAGTCATAAAAAGACCTATCCCTTTAGTGTAAGGGACAGGTCCTTCCTACATACATTGATATCTTATCCGAATTAACTCAAGTTTTTAGGGAATAACTTTGTGCTCTTTTTCAGTAATTCTACTGCAATTTTAGCAGCCTCTGCACGTGTCAGATTACCCTTTGGATTGAACTGGAATTGCTGCTTAGTAGAACCCGTTACTGTTACAGGACTACCCTCCATAATTTTAGCTTTGGTTACAGCTTGTACTGCTGGACGAGCATAGTACTCAATAGAACCGGAATCCTGGAACGACTTAGCAAGAGCAGATGCAAGTTTGCTATCGTTGATCGCAAGCTTGCTACTCATTGCTCTCGCAATCATTACAGCCGCCTGCTCGCGTGTAATCCGATCTTCCACTCCAAAGTATCCATCACTTAATCCTGTTACAATACCCGCACGAGCCGCTGTCTCAATGGCAGCAAAGCTCCAAGAGTTCTTCTCTGCTCTTTTTGATACATCAATAAACGTTTGTTTATTTTCGTCATAATTCAGTGGGATGTTCAGACCTTTGACCAGCAATGTGGCAAATTCTCCACGTGTGGTTTGATCATCTGCACCAAACTCACCTGTACGTAGGGCTTTCATGATGCCTTTGGAATACAGAGCATTCAGCATATTACGAGCCCAAGGGTGGTTAGTTACATCTTGGAAGCTTCTACTTTGCTTCATGACTTTATAATAACCAAATTCATCAAAAGGTACAGTAATCGTGTGTGCTTTAGTGTCAACAACTCCACCGATTGGTATCCATTGTTTCTGGTCGGTTACATCTGTATAGCGGAATACTGTAATCGTTGAACCAACTTCATCAACAATACTTGGATCATATTTCAGCGTCAGACTCCCTCGTTGTGATGGAGTGAGAATTCTTGAAGTTGGATATTCAGGATAATAACCATAAATTGAGTATGGTGGTATTCCATCTGTATAAGGTAGATTATTTAGCTCACCAAGACCACCATTAATCCAATATACATCCGAGATCAACGTAAAGTTCCCTGTATTATTGGTTGAACTAAATGCACTAATCAAATCTTCGCGCAGGGCAATGGCACTCTCTCCACGAACGGTTCTCATGTCACGGTCAATATTCATTACATTTCCGTAGTCATTCTTACGCTCTAGTACACCGTTTAGTGGATCAGCAATACCAAATAGAATTTTATTATCAGGGTAGAACTTGGTGCCTCCATCCACTTTCGCTTGAAGGATTGTGCCCTTAGGGAAAGATAACGTTAATTCCTTATTAAACACGGTGTACTTGTTAGCTACTTTAGGAGCCATAAACTGACTATCTACGGTTACTGCGCCTGTGTAGAATACATTAATGGTTTCATTAATTGTACTACCATCTCGTTCAATAGAAATTTTGATCTTATTATCTTTATCTGGTTTCAAGCCAACGTAATCATAGATATATCGATTGTTCATATCTGTACGTTTTGTTGCCACATTCTTGTCAATTAATACTCGGGATGCACCCTCCGCTTCGATATCGAATCGGATATAGTTTTTGTTGACAACAATTTTATCCCCAACTGTCGGCTGTGGAGCGACAATACGGAATGAAGATGGTTCACGTACAATTTCGAGCCTTTGTGTTGTTCTTGCACCAGTGCTGTTGATTAACTCAAGTGTATATACCTGAGTTCCTGGTGAATCAAATTTCAGGTTTTTGATACGAGCTATGAACTGTTTCTCCGTTCCTGCGAAATCATACTTCTTCGAATGTGGTGCTGGCCCTTCTTTATCTAAATCAAGTGTCAATGTGCTCGTCTGATCATGACGGAAAATCAATTCAGATCCGAAATAAACATTCGCAATCTGTGCGCCTCCACCTCGGAACACAAGATCATAGGTGTCCTCACTTGTTACGTATTTATTCTCTTTGAACGCAAAATCAGTTGTTACTGCAAAGATGTTACTCATCTCTTCGGGAGTATAGCTGGTTATTTCCTTCTCATAAAATGGTGCACGTGCATTAGAAGATTTGGGTACTGCCGTAGGCATAAATGAATCAATAGTAGATACATTCTCATCAATGATATACACCGTAATTGTTCTCGTAATAATTACTGGCGCACCCTTCTCATCCTCATCTGTAGCCGTAATACGAATGATATTCTGTCCATAGCCTAGAGGGCCATCTTTTGTAATCCCTAGATCGAACTCGAAGTTATTACCACCTGAAGATGGGAACCCTGTCGTAGGTTTTTCAACCTTACCATTTACTTGTAGTTCCGATTTGAAACCAGTTGCTGGACCAGTACTATTATTCACGTTGCGGAAATCAAGGTATTTACCAATCACTTCTAACTTGGCAGAGTTATTGCCTGAATTGAATGTGAATGTCTGTCCGTCTTGAAGGTTTTCAATATAGATCGAGCTGCTTGATGCAAAACTTACCCATCCTACGAAAGGCAATTCAGGTGCTTTGGTTGCATCTCCATAAAAGAAACTAATCTTCTGCTGTCCACCTGACATTTTGTTAACCTTATAGATTTGTTGAGTATCTTTGAGACCTGCATCACTGGAGTCCACCTTATCTATATCAAGGGCTGATGTCAATGAAGGCAGATACTTACCATTAATGTCTTCACCCTTGATTGTTTGAGTTGACTCAACCAAGATGTAAAACGTATTTTCTGAAACCTTCGTATAATCGGTTTTGTTCAAAAGAACTTTTGAATCCACCGGCCCACTTGTATAACCAGGTAAATAGTAAATATTCGTGATATCTCTACTGTCTGGTGAATATGTAAACTCACCTGTGTAGCCCGTATTGAATGATCCATACTTTGCAACAACTTTAATCGGTTGGTTCTTGTTAACTGTGCCACCTGTAGCTGCAAGAGTATATTCACCAACACCCTCGAAGGTTATCATCCGGTACTGATAGTCAACCCCGTTAGCCCCAGTAATAAGAATTTCTTTAGTGGCGTCAACTTGTACAGGATAGACATTATCATTCACTTCGATACCTGTTGCACCATCAAATGGAGTTGTAGAGTAAGGCACTATGATTTGACCAGACAGTTTAGCTGTTGTTCCTGGTGTTGAGAAGTTAGCTTTGTTATTAAGAACAGACTTCTTCTCTCCAGCACTTCCACCAATAGTAATCTGTAGGTCTGCAAATGACTGGTTCTTGTCAAAGTAATATAACGTTCTTTCGACAGTCATTGAACTTGACGGACCAACAATGTCAAACACAACTTTGTTTTTACCACTTGCAAGTGCTAATGGTGGAGTAAAGAACTTCTGACTAATCTCACTGTTTTGTGTAGGAAAAGCATCTACTTTTGCCCCACCATTAATAGAAAGAGATACCTTATTTGCATTTTGAAGTGTTAAACCAAAAGTAACATCTTTTGTGTCTACTACCGTCTCTGATACACCATTTAGGTTAAATTCTTGCCCATTCCCTGTGGTGAAATCTGTTGTTACAGTCAACTTTTCAATTAACGGAGTTTCCTCATATAAAATATAAAATGTGTTAGACCGTTCAACATTATTTAATCCACTTCCAGTTAGGGTAACCCGGTTAAATCCAGGATATAGATCTAATGTAGCTGTAAACTTAGGAGCCGCTTGAGAACCCGCATCAGCTAGGATACTCCCTGTTCTCGTTCTTCCTGCATCCACTGTCCATTTAGTGTTGTTACTAGATAAAGTTAGCTGTTCTACAGAAGCTTTCAAGTTGTCCGTGCTAACTCCCGAGAATGTACCCGTAACCGTAATTTTCGAATCTTTGGTTACATAGGCTTTATCTCTGGTAAGAAACGTCTTGCCCGCAATCGTAGAATCAATTGAAAGATCAGATGTCTCTCGCAAGGTTTTCAAATCCGGTATGAAATAAGAGGCTGTACTCGGCCCAGTTGAAGCAGGATCATCCGCTGCGGAAGCAACGAATCCACCGAACAGTCCTTGTGGGAACAATGAGAATACCATGGCGACCAACATGACCCATACTAATGGCCGTTTTTTCTGTTGCATTAAGTATCATCTCTCCTTCTTTTAAGTCAGTTAGTGTTATATATCGGTCAGAAGGTTCCAATTATTTAGTAAAAACAGCAAAAAAAACAAAAAACCTTATCCACGAGGAATAAGGCTTGGGGCTTGAAAATGGTATATATAGCGTTAGGCATATCGTTTATTATGTTATGATTTCGAGCGAGTCTCTGGACTTAGTTTGACGCGCATGCGCATCAGGAAATTAATAACCGGTCTTCTTGTTTTGCTGACTAAGCCAATGACCTCTGCGCCGACTTGTAAGAAGAACATCATGATACAGATCACGACGAACGTAACCCAGTTGGCTTCGAACATGGCAGCAGACGATTGGATAATCGCAAGCACACCGAAGAATGCAGCAATACCGTAGATGATCAGCACCGTCTGGCGGTGGCTGAATCCAAGCTCACGTAAGCAGTGATGCAAGTGACCTTTATCCGGTGAGAAAATCGGCTTCCGTTGTACCGCACGACGAATGATCGCGAAGAAGGTATCCGAGAGAGGCACACCGATGATGATCAGCGGCGTAATGAAGGACACGACTGCAATTTGCTTGAACCCCAGCATAGACAACATCGCCAGTGAGAACCCTAGGAATAGTGACCCGGTATCTCCCATGAAGATCTTCGCTGGATGGAAATTGAAGAACAAGAACCCGATAATACTTCCGAGCAACACAAGACACATCAAGGCAATCATCATGTTCCCCATCAAGAAGGACATCACGGCGATTGTCCCAATGGCAATACCGGATACACCTGCTGCCAGACCGTCTAAGCCATCAATCAGGTTAATCGCATTCGTTACCCCAACAATCCAGAAGATGGTCAGCGGAATCGCTACCCAAGCCTCTAGTGAAGAATACGCATCCTGAAATGGAATGTTAACGAAGTCTACACGAATATTGAAGCCAAATACAACTACCGAAGCAGCAACGATCTGTCCAAGCAGCTTCACTTTAGCTGACAATTCAAATCGATCATCCAGTGCACCAATCAGCACGATAATCGAACCACCGATTAGAAATGCACTAACAAAACTCATATCTCTTGTTGTAAACCATGCCGACACAAAAGGAAGCAAGGCTGCAACTGTAATAACAAAAGCCAAGAAAATTCCGAGTCCACCTAGACGTGGCATAATCCGTGTGTGCACTTTACGTGCATTCGGCGTATCCATTGCGCCAATACGTACTGCGAACTTTTTGACAAGCGGTGTCAGGGCAAGAGCCAGTCCCATTGACACGATAAATCCAATGATAAAGATCGCTACCATTTGAACATTCGACCCCCAATTATAATGCCGTGCATAATGTTAAATCCCCTGATCTCTGTTTGAGGTTTGATTCCTCTTTTCTATATATAAAAAATTACTTGTTAGACATGTTTAATGATGAATATCTGTTACACGTTAACGGAAAGAGCAAGGAAAACCTGGAGAAGCGAAGCGTTCGCATTTATCACCGGATTTCTCCCTTATATAAGGGGATAAAAGAAATCTGGAGATAACGGCGATCGAAAGGTTGCCTTGATCTTGTAGTGGTAAGTGTAACGTTTTACTCATTTCAGTGGCACACATGTAATCCAGAACGAATTATACGCTGAACCCCAACGAAACGCCAACCTCAATTTTTAGCAAAAACACGCATTTTTCTCGTATTAGCCTATATTTATTGGGCTTTTGTCACGTTTTCTTTGTCCGTTATGACTTTAAGTGCAAATTTCGGAAGCGCAAGCATGCGACCAGCCCGACTTGGCTCACGAAGCAAGCGATAGAACCATTCCAGTCTTAACTTCTGGAACAGTTTTGGCGCACGTTTCGTTTTGCCTGATATGACATCGAAGCTTCCTCCAACACCCATCATCACCGGAATCTGGAGTGTGTTCTTGTGCTTGTTAATCCAAGGTTCTTGCGTATCTGCACCCCGTGCAACAAACAATAGATCCGGAGCAGTTTCACGAATTGCAGCCACGACTTGTTCATCTTCATCCGAACCGAAGAAGCCGTCACGATAACCTACAATACGAATCGCCGGATACTGCTGTTGTAACCGAACTGCCGTTTCTTGAATCACCTCAGGGGTAGAGCCGAGTAAATATACACCCCAACGATAGTTTTCTCCAACGCGCAGCAATTCATGTAAAAGTTCATATCCGGGAACACGCTCAGCTACAGGATCTCCGCAATAATTTGCAGCCCATACAACGCCTGTACCGTCTGGGACGACCATCTCAGCCGATTGCATCACTCGCATGATGGCTGGATCTTCCATTGCCGCCATAACCATGATTGGATTGGCTGTAATTACGTGATGCGGTTGCTTCGACAGCACCGCCTCCCTTAGAACCTCTACCGTCTCGCTCATCGGCAATTTGGAAAAAGGAATACCATAGATGGAAACGGTAGGTATAGTTCCGGTCTGACTCATTATCTTCTCACCCTTTGCGGCCTAAATAGTTAATAATCTGCTGTGCAGGCACTCTGGCCTCCTGCTTCAATTCCGTAATTAGTTCTTCATGCTCCTTCAGCCATTGTGACCGCTGATCGAGAAGCTTCGATACATGCTTGGCTAGTTGATCTGCATCAAGCGTGCTTGTGCTACCTACAGGATCGCTGTGCAGGCGAAGCATGAACTGATCGATCTTCGGATCGTAAGAAATTCCCACTGGGGGTACATATTGCGAAGCCGCATAGATCAGACTGTGCAGTCGCATCCCAATGACGATATCACACTGACTTACCTCTTGCAGCATGAGCTGTGGATCGGTCAGATTGTCCGTTATGCTGACCTCGCTCCCTTTGCTACTCACATCGCCCAGTAGTTCCATCACGAATCGTGATGCCTCTTCATCCTTAGGCAAATGGAATGGCATAAACCGCAAATGAACGGCTTTGTGCACACAGAGCTTCTTCAATCCAGCAGCAATAGCCGTAAGCTCTTTGCGATCGGATTCCCAGAAGCGAACCGAGATTCCGATAACGGGAAGTTTAGTATTCCCCGGGGAATGGTTATGACTAGAGGAGCCCTCTTTGCCAGAAGTCGTTTCCCCGGATTCCGCCACCGCAGTCTTCCCTATTGCTACATTCTCCGGCAAAGGCAATCCCATCACTGGATCAGGCACGACGTGAATCTGATTCCACTGCAATCCTAACTGGCGAAGCAGCTCGGCAGATTGCTCATCACGAACTGATACATATTTACATGCTTTGAAAACGGAACGGATCATCGGATTAAAAATCTTCCGGTTCACCGGACCGATTCCTTGTGCGTATATAAACGTTGGTTTCTTCAACCACTGGGCAAGCTTGATAACGCCAAGGTAATACGGGATGGACTTCAGCCCTGTTGCATCTTGAAGCAGGCTTCCACCACCGCTAATTAACCCATCACTTTCCTTGATCGCTTCTCGAACTTCCTTGAACTTCATACGATGAACGGAACGAACACCATACATTGAAGTTGTCGATTCTGGATCACCGGAGAGCACAATAGGCTCAATGCTGACACCCGATCTGTGACTCTCCTCTTCCAGAGCGGTTAGAATTGACTTCAATACCGCTTCGTCTCCGCTGTTACGGAAACCGTAATATCCTGAGATGACTAATTTTTGAGAAGTGGTGACCATTTTTTCCAACATCCTTCCGCGACTTGCCACACACCCACAGCAATGATCCCGAAGATTAAGCCAAGTCCCAATCCCATCACACCACGAATGAGGGACAACACAGCTGGTGTGTGGATATGCGCAAACGTATCAACCATGGACAACTGTCCAATCGTTGCAAGAATAAGAACAAAAACAAATTTACGATATTTCAATGCAGCGAACACACCAACGATAAACAGTGGGTGTCCTCCCATGAACTCTTTGAATCTTGGACGTACGCCGAAGGTATCTTCAAGCGCTGTACGCAGGAACATTTCAAATGGTGTAACCGAACCTGAATTACCTGTACGCGTCAAATAATAATAACCTGCAGCAGCTGCAATCACAGCGAGTACAACCATTAATACGTTAATTGGCATACGAAGCATTTCTTTAATTTTCTTAATCGAGAAACTGCCCGAACCCCGATAAAACACAACATAAATCGCAACCAGTGCAATTGGTGCAAAGTGCAACAGACTCACGCCTCGGAACTGGTTAATGACCAGACTGTACGTAATGCTGTTCAGCAAAGCGATGACAAATGGCACGGCCATAAATGAAAGAATCGACGTTCTTACATATAGAATGATAGTCTGACCTAAACGACGACCTGCGGACGCATCTGGCTGACGTTGCTGTTGGTAATTTACCGTACGAACGGCAAGTACCATGGCAATCGTCGGTGCCGCAATGGCTACTAGCAAGGCAATCCCTTGCTCAAGCAGTGTCGGTTTCAGCAAGAACAATCCGGCACTTCCCACTAAACTTAGTGCGAACACAAGCAGAGTTAGCATTGGTACAAAGTATGATACCATGAGCGTAATCAGGGCAATCGCACCAATTAGAGCAACCAGCTTGGCATAACGTTGAATGGACGAATCCTTCACCGTAAATGCTTCAGCTTGTCCTAGCTCGAATCCGAATTTACCCATACGTTCAACCGCATGACCTGGTTCACCCAGACTGTTGATCAGATTCTCAATTGGATCTGTAATCATGGCTTTGGACGTATTCCGACTTGGTGAAGCATTCATGTAGAGCATGCGAATGTTACGGTCTTTCGTCGCCAATACAAAACGGTCTGCAATGGTATCTACGTCCAGATTGGCATCGGCGTCACTCAGGGAATATAGGCGTGCAACATTATAATCAATTTTGTAAGCGAGTGTCTGGAAGCCTGATTGTGGCTTCTTCAGATTCTCAATCGCTGCGAGTCCGATATCGTATTTATTGAGCAATTGTGCGAATTGATCAATACTCTTCATCTCCGCATTATCATTGTACCCTTTCACAGCATCCCCATCAAACAAGATGCGTGTAACGCCATTCTCTTTGAAGAACGACAATAGGCGCTCCATCGAAGCTTGGTTGTAAGGTACGCTATCCGAGATCCGCGGTAAGATGTGGAAGCCGTGATCACGCAGCATTTTCACAGCAACCGGGTCAGGCTGCAATGGCTGCATGTTGGCATTCTCCGGCGGAGTCTGCAATATTAAGCCGCTACGGCCTTCATATTCCCATGGAACCACAGGAATCTGGCGGTCAGCGAACGTTTGTTCAATGATAGGGGCATACGTCTGCGCATTCTCTTCATTCGTGAACAGCACATAGGTGAAGTTCTCATTCGAAGGAATCACATTCTTCGTCAGATTCGCGAGATCCTGACCGTTATATACCATAATACGGCGTGTCTTTCTCAACTCATCCAGTGTACTTTCGAACACTGCCATGGTTGTTACGCCAGCACCTTTTAGACGTGTTAATTGTTCATTCATAAAATCTTGCGGATGGGCCTGATATGCTGAGATATCCAGCAGACCTCGATAATTGAAGACCAGTTCTACTTTCTTGGCAGAAGACTCCGTCTGCACTCGATCACTAATCACGGGAATGGAGGCTACCAATCCAATGATGACAACAAGCCACAGCCACTTCCGGGAAGCGGTATTCCAATAAAGCCATTTTTGACGCACTATACGTGTACCTCCTCAAGTGTTGGAACCAAAATCCACGTTCAGCTCAAGTAATTCCATCATGTATTCCACTTTTACAATATCCACTCCGATGACAGAATAACCTTCCGATCACTGTTATCCCCAGATTTTTTTGATCCCTTTATCTAAAGGGAAAATCCGGGGATAAAGGCGAACGCTTCGCTTCTTCATGTTATTTCTGTCCTCTTCGTTCTCATGTAAACGTTAAGTTTAACTCTTCACCCTAACATAAAAGCCCCTCCGCCAACCAACCTTTCGGTGCGGAGAGGCTTTCTCATGTTCAAGCTACATTCTTTAAAACCTGTAACTGAATTACGCGTCTACGCGCGTCATTACTGCGTTAGACAAACGCTCGATACGGCTTTGAGCATCGTCTGTGCTCTCACCACGTACGGCAAAGTAAATTTTGATCTTAGGCTCAGTTCCTGATGGACGCAAGCAGAACCATGATCCATCCGCCAAAATGAACTTGAGTACATTTTCTTTTGGCAAGCCATCTAGGCCGAGAGAGTAGTCTAGCACGTCTTGTACAGCGATTCCCGCGACTTCTTGTGGCGGGTTAGAGCGCCAGTCTGTCATTTTGCCTTGAATCTGAGCGACGCCATCTTTACCTTTCAATGTACGGGACTCCAGCTTCTCCAAGAACGTTCCGAACTGTTTGTAGAGTTCTTGCAGGACATCGTACAATGTTTTGCCTTGGCTCTTGTAATATGCAGCTGCCTCAGCGATCAACATGGACGCCAGAACTGCATCCTTATCACGCGCATAGTTACCTGCTAGGTAACCATAGCTCTCTTCGTAACCAAACAAGAACGTATGACTACCGCTCTCTTGGAATTGATCCATTTTCTCACCAATATATTTGAAGCCTGTTAGGGTATTCATCACTTCTGCACCGTAATGCTTCGCGATTACAGCCCCCATCTCGCTTGTTACAATAGTTTTAACTACTGCACCGTTGCTCGGCAGCTTACCTGTCTCTTGCAGGCGGCTGAGTACATAATGAATCATGATGGCACCAGACTGGTTACCGGACAAGACGAAATATTTGCCATCGTTGTCTTTAACAACAGCACCCATACGGTCTGCATCTGGGTCTGTACCGATCAAAATGTCCGCACCTACTGCTTCGCCCAGCTTCATCGCAAGTGTGAACGCTTCGCGCTCTTCCGGGTTAGGCGACTTCACTGTAGAGAACTCTGCATCTGGCTGCTCTTGTTCTGCTACGATATGCAGTTGTTCGAATCCAATCTGTTCCAATACACGACGTACAGGCACGTTTCCTGTTCCGTGCAATGGCGTGAATACAATTTTGAAATCACGGCCCACACCGTCTTGAATCAATTCACGACTCAAGCTCTGGCTAGCTACAGTATCGAAAAATGCTTGATCCTCTTCTTCCCCAAGCCATACGAGCAATCCCTGTGCTTCGGCTTCTTCTTGCGTCAGCTTTTTCACATCGGCCAGAGAAGGAACCTCCTGGATGTACTGAATTACTTTTTCAGCTTCACCCGGTACGAGTTGACCGCCTTGGTGGTTGTACACTTTATATCCGTTATATTCAGGAGGGTTATGACTCGCTGTCACAACGATTCCGCCTGTTGCCTTCTGATTACGTACCGCAAATGACAACTGTGGTGTTGAACGCAGAGATGGGAACAGCTTAGCTACGATGCCGTTACCTGCTAGAACAAGTGCAGCGTCCAATGTGAACTCTGGTGAATAGTGACGGGAATCATGCGCAATGACTACAGAAGGTCTACCTTCCTTGTCACCATGCTGTTCCAGCAAATACCGCGCGAATCCTTGTGTAGCACGACCTACCGTGTATCGGTTCATTCGGTTGCTTCCAGCGCCGATCACACCACGCAATCCACCCGTACCGAACTCCAGATTACGGTAGAAACGATCTTCCAGCTCTTTCGGCTGATCCTGCAAGTCACGAAGCTCCTGTTTCGTCGCTTCATCAATCGAAGCATCCTCCAACCATTGCTGCAGCGTCAATGCTGCTGTTTCGCTTAACTGTTCCATTCCTGCAAACCCCTTCCTCTATGTCCATTCAAAATAATTGCTGACTCCATCAGCATGTTGCCCTTGATTCCAGATTGTCTTATGCATAGCAGATCGAACATCTTCTCTCAGGTGCCACATGCTCACGTATGTACTCAGCTTATCTCTTAGCTTGGGTCAGACAATGCAAACATGATCTCGCCTTCAGCGACAATTTTATCTTCCACTCTAGCTGTAGCTTTACCTTTACCGATCGAGCCCTTCAGTCGAGTGATCTCCACTTCCAACATCAGCGTATCTCCAGGCACAACTTGTCCACGGAATCGGAAATTGTCCAGTCCCGCCAAAAATCCAATTTTGCCTTTATTGCTCTCGATGCTAAGCATAGCTACTGCGCCAACTTGAGCCAGCGCTTCTGTAATCAAGACACCCGGCATTACCGGATACTCAGGAAAATGACCCAGGAAGAACGGTTCGTTGATCGTTACATTCTTCAAACCAACAGCACGCTTGCCCTCCTCCATCTCTACAATTTTATCCACCAGTAGGAACGGGGGACGGTGCGGAATGATCGCTTGAATCTGTTTGCTATCGAGCACGTTGTATTCTCCTTTCGTCGCGTTTTATATGAGACTCGTGATTAAATGATTTACGTTATCTGCTTCGTAGACGCTCCGGGTGCGGATCGTTCTTTCGATCGCTGTTGTCTTCTAATTTTATCTGATTGCACCCTTTAAAAGGTTAAAATTAGAAGACAAAGGCGAACGCTCTGCTTCTCCAGAACGATTCCTTCCCCTACACTACGTATGCTGATATGACAAACATTTAAAAACAGGGCTCATATAAAATATAGTTATTTTATTTTGTTTAAAAAGCGCATTTTCGGTCAACACTATAAATATCCTTCATGACTGCAGTAGTGAAGGTTGAGATAAGGGGTCTCTCTTGGCGATGATGCATATCATTCGCAGGGGAGGCCTCTTTTGCGTTAGACGTCAGAAGTCAAACGTCATCCATCATTATACTGTTTTCAACACCAAAAAGAAAACTCCTGCCTACGCAGGAGTTTTCCTCATTACACGTCCTATGGAGCGAACACCAGATTATACACATGCTTCCAAGTGCTCCACTCGAATACGGAGCCGATATCCTGTTTACCCAGTACTACATAGCCAGCGACCATACCACCAGCGAGGGCAAGAACAAGCAGAAACGGAACCAGAAACCATCTGGCGATACGCCATCCACTCTTCTTCTTCTTGACTTTCGTCTTATCCGGCTTACTGTTCTGCTGCTCTGTATCTGTCATCACATTCACCTTTTATGCTCTCAAATTGTTGGCTAGACCCGCCATTGAATCACTGGATGTCAGTGCCCGAGCTGCCAACTGATACGTACGCTGTCCTTGCATCAGCAAAGCCATCTCCGAAGTCAGATCCACATTGGACTGCTCCAGATAACCCGCACGGATTGTAGCCGCCGCTGGACGCGTCGCTGCATTAGCTCCAAATACATCATCTTCGGTTAAACCAACGTCCAACCCAAACAGGTTATCGGCAAATTGCACCAGACCTTCTGGACGCTCAATATCAACGAGTTGCAACTGAGCACCTATGGTTGCGTTAGCCGCGTTACCACGACGAATCAGCAAATTTCCGTTCTCATCAAATGCGACCTTGCTATTCACCTGTGCGGTAATCCGATTGCCATTACGATCAAGTGCAAAGTGTCCTTCACCGTTAATGAGCACCATCATCTGAGGATCATTTGGGTTCAGCTTCGGTCTTGCATCAGGTACAAAATGAAATGCACCTTGACGTGTCCACATTTTCTGTCCATTCGCTTCCACAGCAAACATGGCATTGCCTTCAATCGCTAGATCCGTCGGGTTACCCGTCTCATTCAGCGATCCTTGCGTCATATCCTTCGTAACATCTGATAAACGTACTCCAAACCCGAGGTTAAATCCCATCGGTGTAGAACGACCGTCTAGTTTATACTTCTCAGGTTGTTGTTGTACACGAGTCAAAACATCTTCAAACGCTGCTTGCTTGCTCTTATAGCCTGCCGTGTTCACGTTGGCAATATTATCGGCAATGACTTCCAGACGTTGCTGAATGCCAGTCATGGAGACCTTGGCACTAATCATGGAATTATTCATCGGTGGTTACCCTCCCCACTACGTGGTTATATCTACGGTTGACGTTATACACGTCCAACTTCATTAACGGCTTTGTCTAAACTTCGGTCATAGAATTGCACGATCTTCTGATTGGCCTCATATGCACGGAACGCAGCATTCAGATCTACTGTCGCTTGAGAAGCATCCACATTGGAGCCCTCTAAGTATCCTTGACGGATCTGAACGTTATCTCCAGCAGCCATCATTCTAGCCGTTGCACCGCCCTGTTCGTCCAAGCTGAAGTTACCGTCACCTTGACGTACCAACTGATTCGGCAGATCAACCACGCTAATTCCAAGTGTAACGCCTGTTGGTGCACCTGTAGCTGCATTCACGAGACGACCTTGCTCATCCACTTTAAATTGCTCCACTGAACCTGTCAACACAACAGGTTGTCCATTATTATCCAACACTTGAGCGCCCGTCGAGCTCAGCAATTGTCCTGTTCCTGTAACTGTAAAATGTCCATCACGCGTATATCTTGTATTACCATCGGCATCCTGCACCGTAAAATATGCCTGTGGTTGGTACGTAACGGTACCATCTTCTCTCACAAACTTGCCTGATGCATCAAATGATACAGGTTGTCCCGTCTGTGGATCGTTTACCACCAAATTAGATGAGATGGCAAAATCACTCTTCTGCCCGCTCTCTCTAATCGCACCTTGCACATTCATGGACAAGCTCTCTTCGGCAAATACACCTGAGTTCAATCTACCCAACCGCTTTGTTGGAGTATTCGCATCTCCGCCCACCAAAGTAATGAGCATTTCCGGGAAGGATCGGCTAACACTGCTCACCTGTTTGTATCCCGTTGTGTTCATATTCACGATATTCTGAGTTGCTGTGTCATGGCGACGTTGTTGCGTAAGCATTCCCGCGGTGGCCGTATATAGACCTCTTAGCATGGTTGATCCCCTCTCCTCAAGCGCTTGTCCTGCATGGCAGGCTTATGGCTTGTCCGTTCTTAACCCGAGCATGGGCGAACCTTTGATGATTATATCGGCAGATTAGAATTTTTTCTTAACCACTTGATCCAAATTATTCAACATAATGCCTGTTCCTTTTACAACACAGTGCATTGGATCCTCTGCTACCCATACCGGTACATGCAATTCATTTGATAACAGCTCGTCCAATCCGTTCAATAGCGCACCCCCACCAGTCAACACAACACCACGGTCAATAATGTCCGCTGATAATTCAGGTGGTGTCCGCTCTAATACAGACTTCGCTGCCACAATGATGGATTGTACCGAATCCCACAAGGCTTCTTGCACTTCATGGCCAGAAACCGTTACGGTAATAGGCAGACCTGTTACCATATCACGACCACGAATATCCATCTCCGTTTGACGTCCGCCTGGATGTACAGAACCAATCGCAATCTTCAGATCCTCGGCTGTACGTTCACCGATCATGAGCTTATATTTGGCTTTGATAAACTTGATTATTGCTTCGTCGAACTTGTCCCCTGCAACTTTAATAGAAGAGGCGGTGACTACGTCGCCCATAGACAGGACTGCAACGTCAGTCGTTCCGCCGCCGATATCTACGACCATATTGCCGCTCGGCTGAAAAATATCCATGCCTGCACCGATCGCTGCCGCTTTCGGCTCTTCTTCTAGGAATACTTCTTTGGCACCGCTGCGCTCAGCAGCTTCACGGATTGCCTTCTGCTCAACGGAAGTAATGTTGGTCGGTGCGCAGATCAAAATCCGTGGGTGGCTGTACCAGCTTCTCGCCCCCACACGGTTGATGAAATGTCTGAGCATCGCTTCCGTAATCTCGAAGTCCGCAATAACACCGTCACGCAGCGGTCTAATGGCAACAATGTTACCTGGAGTACGCCCCACCATACGACGCGCTTCTTCCCCAACAGCAAGGACCCGCTTCGTATCGCTTTCAATGGTCACAACGGAAGGTTCATCGAGGACAACCCCGCTTCCTTTCACGTGAATTAGCACGTTCGCCGTGCCAAGATCAATACCGATATCCTTGCTTAACATAAAAGAGCCCCCAAAGTGATATTATTTGGTCAGCGTATCCTGTGAAAAAGAGTCCCTTATCACGTCACCGCTTGTTCGACAAAGTGCAACATATATATGTAAAAATCGGGCTGATAAGATGTCATAATTCGATCCTGTACCAGCTTTTAACATATCATACTTCAGGGGAGGGATTCAATCCAAGTTTGAGCTTTTTGGCCTATGTCTTGTCAAAGATGATTACGATTTTGCAGAAGCCAACACTTCACGCTTTTTTCCACTCGTTTTTTTGTATTTGATCTTGGTCGCTTCCCCGCCCCGCAAATGACGGATCGACTTGTGGTACTCCAAAATGTGTTTTACCTGGTCAGCAAGATCAGGGTTGATTTCCGGCAAACGCTCCGTCAGATCCTTATGCACAGTACTCTTTGACACGCCGAATTCCTTGGCTATGGTACGGACCGTATTTCTTGTCTCAACAATGCAGCGACCAATTTTGATGGTCCGTTCCTTGATGTAATCGTGCACGCTCCCGCCTCCCTACTGTGTGGATAGTTTGGTACATTATATGAGGAGCATGCCTATATATTCGCGGTTTAGAGGTGTGACAAGCTTCGAAGGTCCCATAATTTTCAGAAAACGTAAAAAAAGCAGAGGGAGCATTCCCTCTGCCTTCGGCGTACTGCGGTAAAAAATCAATTATTTTTCCGGGAGAAATCCTTGTGGGTTAACCGGCTGTCCGTCTTCATAAACTTCGAAGTGCAGATGGTTGCCAAGCGTTTTACCCAACTCATTCACGCCAGCTGATGCAATGGCATCCCCTTGCTTCACTTCGTCATTTTCTTTTACTTTCACATCGGACAAGCTCTGGTATACCGTCTTGAGGTTCTCGTCGTGAGTAATTTCCACAACTTGACCTGTCAGCGGATTTTGTTCAACCCGGGTTACTTTTCCGCTAAGCGCTGCTTTAACTTCAAACGATTTGTTATCTCCTCTTGCCAGATCTACACCGGTATTCGGGATAAACGTATCGTTATACTGTACCATCGCAGCTTCATGCTCTTCCGTCGAACCTTCGTTTTCATAGAAAGGCTTAACAATCGATACTTCCGAAGGGCTCGCTACTGGCCATACAAAACTTTCCGACTTCGCAACAACTTCCATACTTTCCTGTTCGCCATCCACCACTGCTGTTTCTTCTGTACCCTTGGTGCCGGTTTCTACTACACCTGCTGGATCCGAGTTAAGCGCTTGTTCGCTTGTTCCCTGGTAGACCCAAACTAATGTTAGTATAATACCTGCTGCTGCGATGTAGGCTGCTGGGAACACCCAACGTTTGGACATTGCTCTTTTCCATGAAGAGGGCTGGCTAGCCGGTACTCCTTGTGTTGTTTTAGGAGTTTCTTCTTGGACTGTTTTTTTGTTTTGTTCATTCATCTTGATCACCTCAGTAACAAGTGTTACCGGGTGCAACTCTTTTATACACGCGCGACTCTAATTATTTTCATAAAACTTTCAGAGAGTGCTATATAAGGAGTAGATGCGCGGTTGGTATGCGCTCCGCTCCGGTGACAGAAAACCTTTCGACTCGCTCTTATCCCCAGATTTCCTGATTATAATCTCCTAAGGGAGAAATCCGGGGATAAAGGCGGACGCTTCGCTTCTACAGGCCTTTTCTGTCTCCTACGCTCCTCAACACTCGCACTTTCAGCTGATATAGGCAAAGCCTGAAAGTCTTAAGATGGGGCGGGCAGGTGGAATAAGATGGCGTAGATGTGCGGTTGATATGCGCTCCGCTCCAGGGATAGAGAACCCTCCGACTCACTGTTATCCCCGGATTTCCTGATTATAATCTCCTAAGGAAGAAATCCGGGGATAAAGGCAGACGCTTCGCTTCTACAGGCCTTTTCTGTCCCCTACGCTCCCCAACCCTCGCATTCTCCGCCGATATAGTCAAAGCTTGAAAGTTTTAGCATGGGGCAGGGTGTGTAGGTAAGTAGATTAGCCGGGAGTAGATAGATGGTGATTAGCTTTAGCCGGTATATCGGCAATTGGCTGGCTTGAGATTGGTGTACTAGCTGAGTTGGGATTCGCTAGCTTGTGATCGGTGCACCGGTTGAGTTGGTAATTCGCTAGCTGATGATTGGTGCACCCGCTGTGTTGGAGATTCACTAGGATGGGTGATTGGTGCACCGGCTGTGTTGGAGATTCGCTAGCTTGGTGGTTAGTGCTCTGGCTGAGTTCCTAATTTGCTATTGGTCGTCGGTACATCCTAGATAATGTACTTTTCTAACGAACTCAGGCTGCCTTATAAGCACGAAAATCAGAGCTGAGAACTTCTAACGAACCGTGGACACGCTAATTACTCATTTAGGCGCTAAGATCGCATCAATTCCCTTGTATATCGTGATATAACGCTTCTGAGGTTCGTTAGAATCTCCAATCACTGAGATAGAGCCCAATAAGGTCTCTCAGGTTCGTTAAATCTCCATATCAACTCGCATTGCAAAATCAATCAATACAATATCATTTCATCTAAAGCAATCCAAGTTCATCTCATCTACTTCGATGCCAGCATCTTGGATGCCTGTCCAAAGGATATGCCCGTATAGTAGTGTTTGAGGATTTGCGTTGCCGTGTGTCCCTCTTGCGCCATCCCATTGGCTCCCCACTGGCTCATGCCTACACCGTGGCCGTATCCATAGGTTGTGAACTCGATCTTGTCTCCGTCACTCTTCCAGCTGAATTGACTCGATCGCAATCCAAGTAAATTCCTAACTTCAGGGCCGCTGAACGTCTGACCGGCAATCTGCATTTCTTTAATCCGGTGTCCCTTCGTTGTGGACAGCACTTCCATCCAGGCACTTCCCTTTTGAGCTGAGACGGGTATTGCACTAGCACTCAGATTTAACTTTTGCAACACTTCGCTACGCTTCATCGTAACAGTCTCCTCAAATCTCGGGGCGATCTTCTTGTCCCACGGACTGTCTACACTTTTGAGATAAGGCACAACATTCCCCCATACGTCTTCTGCATTCTCGGTATACCCATTACTGGTTGAGAAAAAGGAAGCCGTGATCGCTTTACCCTGATATGTCATGACCGCATCGCGGCTCTCACGAATGGCTTGCTCTAGCTTCTCCCAATCTTCCGCTTTGCCGAGCCGCGTCCATTCGGCCTTCGCTTGATCTGGTGGGATAAATACTTGGTGACTTACCGTATCGGTAACGTCCGCATCACCCGAGGGCACGCCACTTGTATCATTCGCCGCCAATCTTCTGACGATAAACGTGCGAGCTGCAATGGCTTGAGCTTTCAACGCTTCCAGTCTGAACTCAGCTGGCATCTCAGCGGCGACCACACCAGATACGTACTTCTCCAGCGGAAGCTCCATCGTTGTACCTGTTGCTGACAGATATACCCGTACATTGGGCTCTGGATACGTGACAGGTACAGCAGGAGTAGGTGCTGGCGTAGATGTACTATTGGCGGTAGGTGCTGCCGGAACTGACTTAACTGGATCATCTGATCGTGGCCAGACCAGAATAACAGGGATTAGCAAGGCGAGCGTGAGTAGTGTAGTTGCCGCTGCAACAGGTTGCCAGCGTGGAGGTCTGCGTCTGCCCCAGCGATGCCCACGTGCAAATGTCCTCATTCGCCGCCGCTTCACAGGGCGGAAATGATCCAGTTCAATAACAGGCACGTGCATCTGGCCTGTTGTTGCATCATCTGATGTATCTACCCTCGCTTTGCGTGGGGCAGATGTAGTCGCTGAGCCTACTGATGCTAACCGAATAGGTGTCACCGAGGCTAGCTTGTCTTTTTCCATAGTTGAATTAGACGTTGGCTCCTCTGAATCTGTAGCACCTGGGCGAGGAACAAGAGGTACCTTAACCTGAACACGCGCTTCTTTCATTTCGACATAACCCTCCGTTGTCCACGAGTGACCATGCACCGGCCTATTTTGTTCAATTCCATAGTTTAGGGTATGAGTTAAATTGATCTGATAGAACAACATTTAAGAGAAACACACTTCTCTTCTATTCTTTCATTTGGGCATCTAAATGCGTATGCATCACCGATAAATATTGATCTGACGCGATGTTCCACTTCCTAGCTCCCTATTTACCTACTCCGTTCCCAGCACTCCCAGCTCTTCTCTCTCGCTTAAAATCAGTTCAGAATTCAATGTTATGCTACACATAGATTAGGATCAGCTATTAATAGAATCAGGTACTTATACCATCATCCATGCACGGCACTCCACTCCAAAAAAGGACAAAAAAAAGCCAAGCCCAGTGGGCTTAGCTTGGTTGGTTCATTTCTCAAATACAGTTCATGCGTAATTCGCATGACCACGCACAACAACAGTTCAGCACAGCGAACAACTATGCATACTTCAATGTTAAGCCAAAGTTGGTTGTACCTTGAACAACGGCACTTCTTCTTCAACTTTATCATTGGATGCTTTCGCTGCATCGAGCTTAGGCTCTTCAACGGAAATCCGATAAATATCGGCTCCAAGGCCATTCAGCTTCTCAGCCAAATGAACATAACCACGATCGATGTGATGAACACCGCCCACTTCTGTCGTACCTTCAGCAACAAGACCCGCGATAATAAGTGCGGCACCCGCACGCAAATCGGTAGCTGTTACTTTAGCACCCTTCAGCTTGGCGTTACCAGTAATAATAGAAGAACGTCCTTCTACTTTGATCTCTGCATTCATCAGTTGGAATTCATCCACATGCATGAAGCGGTTCTCAAATACCGTCTCGGTTACTACGCTAGTTCCTTCGGAAGCCAGCAATAGTGCCATCATCTGAGACTGCATATCCGTCGGGAAGCCAGGGTATGGTAATGTTTTCACATCTACCGCCTTGAGTGGACGATCTGCGATAACTCGAACGCCGTTCTCGTCAGGTTGAATCGTCACACCCATCTCTTCCATCTTCGCAATAACCGATCCCAAGTGGTCAGAGATTGCACCTTCAATGTAGACGTCACCACCGGAGATTGCAGCAGCAGCCATGTACGTTCCTGCTTCAACGCGGTCTGGAATAACAGTGTGTCTAACACCAGAAAGCTTCTCTACACCCTCGATCCGAATTACACCAGTTCCAGCACCGCGTACTTTGGCTCCCATTCCATTCAGGAAGTTAGCAAGATCCACGATTTCTGGCTCTTTAGCGGCGTTCTCCAGAACAGTCACGCCTTCAGCCAATGTTGCAGCCATCATAATATTTTGAGTAGCACCCACAGATGCCACATCTAGATAAATTTTAGCACCACGTAGTCGACCTTGACTGCGTGCCTCTATATAACCTTGACCCAAACTGATCTCCGCACCCATGGCTTCGAAGCCTTTCAGATGTTGATCAATAGGTCGTGTACCGATGGCACATCCACCAGGAAGCGAAATTCTCGTGTGACCCATACGTGTAAGTAGAGGTCCCATCACCAAAAATGACGCCCGCATTTTACTTACCCACTCATATGGAGCTTCACAGGAAGTAAGTTTTTCCGCATTTACGGTAATCACTTCGTCCCGGTATGTAACACCCGCTCCCAGCGATTCCAACACCTTGTTAATCGTCATCACATCGTCTAGAGGAGGTGCGTCAATAATAACGCTTTGTCCTTCTTCCCCTAAGAGAGAGGCAGCGATGATCGGAAGAACAGAATTTTTAGCGCCGCTAACTTTGACACTTCCGGTCAACCTTTTGCCACCGCGGACGATAAATTTGCTCATCATGGTTCCCTCCGCGCGTTTATTCCCTTTTCTTCATTCCGGAATACGTGTAGCCCTTCTTGCAGAAGGACTGTTGCTGTGTGTGGAATTCCGACATATCATGGCAAAATCTACCATCGATGTCTGCTCAGAAAAGAATTGGTTTATAGTTCAAAAATTTGATGATGACATAGCCGAATCAACTGCATAAAGCCCTGTTAAACAAGACATATGGATCGGCAAAGAATAAAAACTGACGGTTGGGATAATTTTCAGCCGGATTTAACCGGAGATCCCGTTTATAGCCTTATAAATAGTGAACATTTGTGATTTCCCTAACTTCCATCATAACATTGTTGATTTGTTCGATACAAGCATTTTTACATAAAACATCTCAAAATCATCCAATTTCACGTCACATTTTTTTCGTAATTAGCACGTCGACAATCCATACTCTAATTGTTAACACAATTAATCGATGTTATTCGACAATGACCCTACTTGAAAGAGCCTAAGAGAAAATTAACCAACCCTCTCAAGATTAAAACAAATGACGCAACATTTGTGTCCATGACAGGTAATCAATAACGAAACCTGAAACGGCATGACCCAGAATGATAGCGAGCAATAAGTGTAGCAATCTTCCCTGAGCTCCTCTAGGCTGTCTGATTATAAGATCAAGCTTCAGGTTCTGCAGAGCCCACCAAGACACTGCTATGCACATAAGCGAGACGATAATCGAAACAAGACCATTTGTACTTAGAGCCTGGTTTACCTGATTCGTCAGATCAGTATCCATATATTCATTACCTCCACATTTGTTGCAGCGACCCGCGCAAATTTGCTTGTCATCCTTTGAAGTAGCCTTGTAAGGATAATCTAATAATTAACACGGCATACACTGAGCCTATTTGGTTAGAGAGCCGCTAAGCGGATTCTCGATTGCCCAATCACTGAGTAACAACAAACTGGCTATGAATGACTATGAATTTCATCCCTGCAACTGCGTCTAATGCTGACTCTATGGAATATAGGCTCTTTCATCATACATTGTCAATTACATTGATTTCCACTTCGGAAATATTCTAAATGAAATTATTCGGGATTTTGGTACTAAAACGACATAAAAGAGCGCTATTTTGATATCAAGCTTGTCATTTCCTCGGAAATAATTTG
Source organism: Paenibacillus tundrae (assembly GCF_030812775.1). Taxonomy (GTDB): domain Bacteria; phylum Bacillota; class Bacilli; order Paenibacillales; family Paenibacillaceae; genus Paenibacillus; species Paenibacillus tundrae_A. The sequence continues at coordinate 29,716 of NZ_JAUSTI010000011.1, read as the reverse complement.
GTTTTTGGTCTACAAAAATGGTTCTTACTGCTTCATTATCGTCATTACTTTAGTCCTATATCCTATTCATGCCCACCCAAACGGTGATTGTCATTTCAATAATTTAAACTATTAAAATTTCAAATTTATCCTTCTTACTTTTCAAAAGGGACAACAGACATAAAACCTAATTCCCCTCAATATAATCGGCTTATGTCTCACCTGTACACGTCAAAAAAGCCTGGCGGAACAAGCCGCCAGACTTAATGAATTGTTTATTTGCCGAATACGTTAATCCGGTTAACCGCTTTTTGCAGAGCAATCTCTGCACGACGGTGATCAAAGTGATCCTGGTTGCTTTGGCTAGCAAGCCGGCGTTCTGCCCGCTCTTTGGCCGCACGCGCACGATCCACATCGATATTCTCCGGAAACTCGGCACTCTCTGCAAGTACAACCACCTTGTCTTTACGGACTTCGATAAAACCGCCGCCAACAGCAACTTGTTTCATCTCTTTTCCGTTCTTGATCAAGATTGGTGCGATTTGCAAAGGTGTGACCATAGGGATATGCCCTGGCAAAATACCCAGTTCCCCTTCAACACCACGAGCGCTGATACTATTAACCTGTTCGGAGTAGACCAGGCGCTCAGGGGTTACAATCTCCAACAAAAAGGTGCTCAATTCCATCCCTCCTGAAACTATCCGAAGGATAGCTCGCTTCATAAGGACAATCCTGGATTCAGATTATACCAGTGTTTTGGCTTTCTCCACTGCCTCTTCAATTGTACCCACGAAGAGGAATGCTGCTTCCGGAAGATCGTCATGCTTGCCTTCGAGAATTTCTTTAAAGCTGCGCACCGTTTCTTTAACCGGAACATATTTACCCGGAATACCGTTGAATGCTTCAGCAACGTGGAAAGGTTGGGACAAGAAACGTTGAATTTTACGCGCACGATAAACGAGCGCTCTATCTTCCTCGCTGAGCTCGTCCATACCCAAGATTGCAATGATATCTTGCAGCTCGTTGTAACGAGCCAAGATACGCTTAACGCCTTGAGCAACGCTGTAGTGTTCTTCACCTACAACTTCTGGTGCTAAGATCCGTGAGCTGGATGCAAGTGGATCTACCGCAGGGTAGATACCCATCTCGGAGATTTTACGCTCCAAGTTCGTTGTTGCGTCCAAGTGAGCAAACGTTGTTGCAGGAGCCGGGTCAGTATAGTCATCCGCAGGTACATAGATCGCCTGAATGGATGTAACCGATCCTTTTTTGGTAGAAGTGATACGCTCTTGCAATTGACCCATTTCTGTAGCCAGCGTAGGCTGGTAACCTACCGCGGATGGCATACGTCCAAGCAAGGCAGATACTTCTGAACCCGCTTGAGTGAAACGGAAGATATTATCGATAAAGAGCAACACGTCACGGCCTTCTTCATCACGGAAATATTCCGCCATCGTCAGACCTGTGAGGGCTACACGAAGACGTGCGCCTGGAGGCTCGTTCATTTGTCCGAAGACCATTGCTGTTTTGTTGATAACGCCGGAATCACTCATCTCGTGATACAAGTCGTTACCTTCACGTGTACGCTCACCAACACCGGCAAATACGGAGATACCGCCGTGCTCTTGTGCGATGTTGTTGATCAGCTCTTGAATCGTTACCGTTTTACCTACACCGGCACCACCGAAGAGACCGATTTTACCACCTTTCGCATAAGGTGCGAGCAAGTCGATAACTTTGATTCCTGTCTCCAGCATCTCTGCTTGGGTAGTCAGTTCATCAAATGCAGGAGCTGAACGGTGAATCGGGTTCTTGTGTTCAGCAGCTACTGTACCACCAGTATCGATTGCTTCGCCGAGTACGTTAAATACACGACCCAGTGTCGCTTCTCCGACTGGTACAGAGATTGGAGCTCCAGTATCTACTGCTTCCATACCACGAACGAGACCGTCCGTAGAGGACATCGCGATACAACGTACCCGGTTGTCACCCAGATGTTTCGAAGCTTCGAGTGTAAGGCTTACACTTACGCCGCTCTCACTTACTGTAGTGATCGTAATGGCATTGAGGATTTCCGGCAGACCGCCGCGATCAAACTCGACGTCAACAACCGGACCCATGATGCTCACAACGCGTCCTTTGTTCATCTTAACGTTCCCCTCCTACAAGCCTGCTACTTTTGCAAAAATAATGTCCGTTCGTTTATCTTTGCTCTGCAAGCCTTCATTAATAAAAAACGATTATCCTTGTGCTGCGTTGGCACCTGCCACAATCTCCGTAATCTCCTGCGTAATCGCCGCTTGACGGGCACGGTTATAAGTCAATGACAAGTCATTAATGAGTTTAGATGCATTTTTGGTTGCATTACCCATTGCCGTCATTTTCGCGCCTAGCTCACTCGCCTTACCGTTCAGAAGTGCACCATAGATCAGCGTCTCCGCATAACGCGGTAGCAAAACCTCAAGTACAGCTTCAGCAGACGGCTCGTATTCGTAGCTTGCTGTTGGTCCTTCCGCAGCAGACACCTCAGGTGTTTCCATCGGAAGAAGTTTCTCTACCGTAGGAATCTGGGTCAACGCATTCACAAAGCGGTTATAACAAATGTACAATTCATCAAATTGAGCCAGTTCAAACCCATGAACAGCTTCGTGTGCAATGGATTTGATATCTGCAAATGAAGGTGAATCCGACAGATCCGTAGTTGTGGATGCCATCGCAATTTCACGACGTCTGAAGTAGTCGCGTCCTTTACGTCCAATGACGAACAATTCGTAGTCATCCTGAGAGGTGTGGCGTTCCTTGAGCGTCTGGTTAACCTGACGCAGAACGTTCGCATTATAACCACCTGCAAGACCACGATCCGATGTAATGATTAGATAAGCTGTCTTTTTGACCGGACGGCTCTCCAGCATCGGATGCTGAATCCCCTGCGTACTGGATGCAATACTAGCTACAACTTCTTTCAGCTTGTCCGAATAAGGACGGGCTGCCTCAGCTTTTTCCTGCGCTTTACGCAGTTTAGCAGCTGCAACCATCTCCATTGCTTTGGTGATCTGCTTGGTGCTTTGTACGCTTTTAATTTGCCGCTTAATTTCGCGCATGCCTTTTGCCATGATTTCACCACCTCAAAACTTTGGCAAAGCCAAAGTTACTTCGTAAGCCTCAACACTCGTTCTGACCAAGTCAAAACTAGATCATAAGCATTATATTACTTTGACAGAGTCAAAGTTTTACATGCAGACATGCGGAATCGGTTAACAACTCCGCAGACTGCAATCATCTATTTAGACAGAGACAGCGAAGCTCTTTCTGAACTTCTCGATTGCACCTTTCAGTGCGTTTTCGTTGTCTGAAGTCAATTCTTTTGTATCACGGATGGATCCGAGAATCTCTGGATGTGTGCTCTCCATGAATGCAAGGAACTCATGTTCAAAACGAGTAACATCGCCTGTTGGAATCTCATCCAGGAATCCTTTAACAGCAGTGTACAAGCTGACAACCTGTTGTTCTACAGGCAACGGCTGGTTAACACCTTGTTTCAGGATTTCCATCATGCGTGCACCACGATTCAGACGAGCCTGAGTCGCTTTATCCAGATCGGAACCGAACTGGGAGAACGCTTGAAGCTCACGATATTGAGCGAGGTCGAGACGCAGGGAACCTGCAACCTTTTTCATCGCTTTGATCTGAGCAGAACCACCGACACGGGATACGGAGATACCAACGTTGATCGCCGGGCGTTGTCCAGCATTGAACAAGTCGGCTTCCAAGAAGATCTGTCCGTCTGTGATGGAAATTACGTTCGTTGGAATGTAAGCAGATACGTCGGAAGCTTGTGTTTCAATGAACGGCAGTGCGGTTAAAGAACCACCACCCAGTTCATCATTCAGCTTCGCAGCACGCTCCAGCAAACGGGAGTGCAGATAGAAGACGTCACCCGGATAAGCCTCACGGCCCGGTGGACGACGAAGCAACAAGGAAAGCTCACGATAAGCAGAAGCTTGTTTAGTCAAGTCATCATAGATAACTAGAACGTGCTCGCCTTTGTACATGAAGTACTCACCCATCGAACAACCGGAATACGGTGCGATGTACAAGAGTGGTGATGGATCAGAAGCTGCTGCAGTTACAACGATTGTGTATTCCATTGCGCCTTTACGACGAAGAGTTTCCACAACTTGTGCAACTGTAGATTGTTTCTGACCGATAGCCACATAGATACACTTCATGCCGCTACCTTTTTGGTTCAAGATGGCATCGATCGCGATGGATGTTTTACCCGTTTGACGGTCACCGATGATCAACTCACGTTGTCCACGACCGATAGGTACCATTGCATCAATGGCTTTGATCCCTGTCTGCATTGGCTCATGAACGGATTTACGATCCATTACGCCTGGTGCTTTACCTTCAACCGGACGGAATTCCGTTGTAGCGATTGGCCCTTTGCCATCCACTGGAATACCGAGCGGGTTCACAACGCGTCCAATCAATGCTTCGCCTACAGGCACTTGCATGATTTGACCAGTACGCTTAACTTGGTCGCCTTCACGAATATCATAGTAAGGTCCCAGGATAACGACACCGACGTTGCTTTCTTCTACGTTCATGGCGAGTCCCATAACACCGCTTGGGAATTCAACCAACTCGTTGGACATTACGTTCTCAAGTCCGTATACACGAGCAATACCATCACCAACCTCGATAACCGTTCCGACTTCGACTACATCGATATCGGTCTTGTATTGTTCGATTTGGCTCTTAATTAATGTACTGATTTCTTCTGGTTTGATACTCAAGTGTCCTCACCCCAATCTACTGTACTCGTCTGTTAAAAGACTGCTCAAGACGTTCGAGCTTGCCAGCCAAGCTGCCGTCATAGATCGTATCGCCAATGGCGACTTTCAATCCGCCCAGCAGAGTCGGATCAACAAAATTCTCGATACGAATCTTTTTATTCACACGGCCACCGAATTCACGAGCAACCGCTTCTTTTTCCTCATCATTCAATGCATAAGTTGAGTATACACGCGCATCAGCGATCCCGAGCGACTCGCCCTGAATCTTCCGATAATCATTCAGCAAATCTTCCAGCAATTCAACGCGTCCGCGTTCAATCAACAGTAAGACTGTGCGAAGGACAGACTCGGATACCTTGCCATCAAGACTTGAGTGAAGCACGTTCCGTTTAGCTTCATCAGAGATATTAGGAGATACGATAAACTTCTGGATATCGGAATCACCAGTCAATGCACTGACAACGGCGCGCAGCTCTTGTTCAACCTCAAGCACCTGTTGTTGCTGAAGAGCCACTTCGAACAATGCTTTCGCATAACGTTTGGCAACAATCGTATCGCGGCTCATTGTCGGCCTCCTACCTCATTGAGGTATTGGTTCACAAGCTCTTCTTGTGCAGGACCGTTCTCAACTTCTTTTTTAATCAATTTGGATGCAATCTGAACGGAAGCGGTACCCAGTTCGCTGCGAAGCGCTGCGACTGCTTTGTTCTTCTCGCTCTCGATTTCGCGTACTGCATCGTCTTTCAGACGATTAGCTTCCGCTTTGGCATCAGCCAAAATCGATTCAGCTTGTTTGCCACCCGTTTGTTTGGATTGTTCAATGATGTCGTAAGCATCTTTGCGTGCTTGCTCAAGAGCTTGTTTTTGCTCCTCCACATAGGCGATCGCCTGTTCACGAGTCTGAGCAGCCTCATTCATCTGCGACAGCACGAGTTCACGACGTTTTTCCATAATGGAGAACAATGGACCAAAAGCATAACGGCTAAGCAGCCAATATAAGATTGCGAATGCAACAATCGCAAGAAGCGTATTTTCCCATATGAAACTCAATCTGTTCACTCCTTCCTGGAGGTATCCTTAAAACGTTCATCCGCAAGTAACGGACATTACCTAAAAAGAAGGCGCGGACGGCTGTGGCCTTCCCCGCCAAACCTTTATCAATTTAATTAAGCCATACCGTAGAACATGAACGCGAGTACCACACCGATGATCGGCAATACCTCGATCAAACCTACACCGATAAACATAGTTGTTTGAAGAGTGGATTTAGCTTCCGGTTGACGGGCAATACCTTCCACCGTTTTGCTGATTACCATACCGTTACCAATACCTGCGCCAAATGCGCCCAGTCCTGCAACAATTGCTGCTGCGATTAATGCCATTGCTCCCATTTGTATATCCTCCTTAAAATGTTAAATCGAATTTTTTATTGTTCAGCCTGATGAAGAAATCTTCGAAGGCTTGAAACTTAATGTTCCTCGTGCGTCTCAATGCTTTGTGAAATGTACACCATCATTAGGATAACAAATACAAATGCTTGGATCGCGCCGATAAAGATACTAAAACCTTGCCACACCATCAATAGCGGAATCGCTGCAATGGCACCAAACACTTTAAATGTGGTCAGCTTCAGAATCGTTGTGATCAGCACCTCACCCGCGAAGATATTCGCGAATAGACGCATACCGTGTGTCAACAGCTTCGATGCCGTCTCGATCAAGTTGATCGGTAAGAACAAGGCAAATGGCTGAAGGTAATGCTTGAGATATCCTCTAGTGTTCCGGAATAATCCGAGACCATGAGATACTAGGAACGCTACCAAAGCTAGTCCCATCGTTACAGACAAGTCGGCTGTTGGTGATTTCCACCAAGCCAGTTCGACGTGCGGATGAGCTTCAGGATCTTTGGCATGCGCTTCTTCAAACGCTTCCACGGCAGTTACAATCGGCTTACCAAACACCTGCGCGTGTTCTGCACTGTCCACTGCGGTTACTGCTTGGAACGGAAGTCCGAGCATGTTTCCCACAAAAATGAACATAATCATGGAAAGAGCGAGAGAGATAAAATGTTTACCTTTCTTCATATCCATTGTACTGGAAATCAGATTGCGGACGAATTCTACTGCCCACTCCATAAAATTTTGCAGCTTGCCGGGGTTTTCAACGGATAGTCTTCGTGTGGCTAGTACAGCGAAAATAAAAACAAGGGCACCTGTAACTACTAGCATCAGCACAACCGATAGATCCAGTCGAAATCCGCCAAGCATAATAATTGGAGCTTCATGCATATTTTTCTCACCCCTTTCTCGACTTGAAAGCTGCAGCACCTAACATCATTCTGCTCTGCGGGAATAGACAATCCCTATAATCAGTAAGGAAAATTGTGCAATAACCAGACCGCCTGCAACCGCATATGTATTGAAGTATTGCGGAAAGCGCATCGATAAAAATATACCGAGCACAGCGAGCGCCGCTCTTGTCAAAAATCCTAGGTTCACACGCTTCAAGTTACCTTCTGCCGCATCATCAGACATTTTCCTTACTTTGTAGCCTAGGTAAAATGCATTGATCCAGCTAATTACCGTACCCAGAGCCAATCCCAAAGCAATTGTCTCCACACGTGGCATGAAGGCCGCTGCGAGAAAACAAATCATAAGAAAGTACATGATGAAAACAGTCATCATTCTGCGGTATCTGGTTAGTTCACTCATCACTTTCCCCCATGAATTTTTTCGCGATAAAGTAGATGCTTACCCCGCCTGCTGCCAGAAAAAAGAGAACGCTTACGGCGATCCATATTCCGTTACCTCCAATGGTCTTGTCCAACCAGGAGCCAGCGTAATATCCGACTACAGCGAGTATGGCAATCTCGATCCCAAAAGCTGTCACGAGTCCCATTGCTTTCCACACATTATCGTCATGGTTACGGGATGAATTTGGTTTGTTCGAATCGGCCATTTTCCACGCCACCCTTGCAATCCCAGTTAATTTTACTGAATGATGAGAGCCTTTGTCAATTGAATGATTTTAGCGTTTTAAAGGGTAAAACGACAGGTAAACAGGCCCTCAAGAGCCCATAAACCCGCGTAAACCGTACAGTTTAACTGTATGCTATGCCCTTAATAAATCCGCTAGAAAATTTGAATTATTTTTTGAACTTTCTGTGAAATGGTTCCGGACGTTCGCTATTTACACCAAAATGGTGCAAAATCGCATTGACAATTCTTTCCGAAGCATGTCCATCTCCATATGGATTGGCTGCTTGACTCATGCTTGCATACAACGTTTCGTCTGTAAGCAACGCTTTTGTCCGTTCATACACACGTTCTTCATCGGTACCTACAAGCTCAAGCGTTCCAGCTTCGATTCCTTCTGGGCGCTCTGTCGTGTCACGCAGAACAAGAACAGGCACACCGAACGAAGGCGCTTCTTCCTGCAAACCGCCTGAATCGGTCAAAATCAAGTGTGTATGCGGGTAAAAATTATGCAAATCCACTACGTCTAGTGGATCAATTAGTTGAATCCGTGGGTGATTCCCCAAAATCGCGTGAGCCGGCTCCTTCACAGCAGGACTTGGATGTACCGGGTACACGATGGCGATATCTTCGAACTCATCGGCAATTCGTTTGACTGCCTGGAAAATGTTACGGTGAGGCTCGCCTTGAGATTCACGACGATGAGCTGTCAGCAGCACAAGGCGTTTGCCTTCTGCCCATTCAAGTACCGGATGTTTGTAGCCCTCCTGTACTGTATATTGAAACACATCTGTAACCGTGTTGCCTGTGACGTACGTACTAGACTCAGGTTTATTTTCTTTGGCAAGATTATCGAAGGACCTATCTGTTGGCGCAAAGTGTAAATCAGCCAGTACGCCTGTCAATTGACGATTCATCTCTTCTGGATATGGAGACAGCTTGTTCCACGTCCGAAGCCCTGCCTCGACATGCCCTACCTGGATCTGTTGCAAGAATGCAGCATAGCTGGCTACAAATGTAGTCAGTGTATCTCCGTGAACGAGCACAATGTCTGGTTTCGCTTCACGTAGTACAGGCTCCAGCCCTCCAAGGACACGAATCGTGATTTCATTTAATGTCTGACGATCCTTCATCACATCCAGATCATAATCCGGATGGATGTCGAATACTTCAAGTACCTGATCCAACATCTGTCGATGTTGCGCAGTTACGCAAACAATAGATTCGATAGACTCGGGATGTTTCTGCAACTCCAAAATAAGCGGAGCCATCTTGATTGCTTCTGGACGCACCCCGAAGATCGTCATCACTTTAATTTTTTTAGACATTCGTGCAAAGCCCCTTTTCTATAAGTTCCGAACCTCTACAAGTATGTCGATTGCTTATTTAGTGCCGTATAGACGGTCTCCTGCATCTCCAAGTCCTGGAACGATGTAACCATGATCATCCAGACGATCGTCAAGCGCAGCTACATAGATATCTACATCTGGGTGAGCATCTTGCACGGCTTTTACGCCTTCTGGAGCGGCTACGAGGTTCATCATTTTGATCTGTGAGCATCCGCGTTTTTTGAGCACGTCAATTGCCGCGATTGCCGAACCACCCGTTGCGAGCATCGGATCAATCACGATCAATTGGCGCTCTGTTACGTCCGTAGGCAGCTTGGTATAATATTCAACAGGTTGAAGTGTTTCCGGGTCACGGAACAGACCAACATGTCCTACTTTTGCCGCTGGCAACAATTTAACAACGCCGTCCAGCATTCCAAGTCCTGCACGCAGAATTGGCACCAGTCCGAGCATACGTCCAGAAATCACTTTACCTTGTGTCGCTGCTACAGGAGTCTGTACATCAATCGTCTCCAGTTCAACATCTCTTGTGATTTCATAAGCCATCAACGTCGCTACTTCATCCACTAATTCACGAAAATCTTTCGTATTCGTACGCATGTCGCGTATAAACGTCAGTTTGTGTTGGATCAAAGGGTGATCACATATTACTAATTTTCCCATCTAATTTGTCCCTCCGGTAAGTTCATCATGTTACAGCATTTCCAAATATGCCTAATCATCATTCATAGGCTCGATAAATCCTGTATATTATATCATCACCCACACCGAATTACACCATTAAAGGGCACCTAATCATTACAGAATACCGAATACTACAAAAACAGGACCGGAAACATGGTGTCTTCCGGTCCTTTTGACTCTTGCTGTTATGTCGTTGAGATCGTTCAAAAGCATGTAAACATTAATGAAGCTCCACAAACCGAATGACCTTCCGATCGCTGTTATCGCCAGATTTCTATCATTCCATTTAATAAATTGTTGAAATATGGCGATAAAGGCGAGCGCTACGCTTCTTCAGGTTCTTTCGGTTTGCTCCGTCTGTATGTTTACATTAAATCAGGAACACTCAAATACAAACAGCGCGAGCAACGTTTTTTAGTATTTAAGGTCAGTGTAGAGCGGGAATTGATCTGTCAGTGCCGTAACTTCTGCACGAGCTTGATCAAGTGTTGCTGTATCTTTAGGGTTTTTAAGTGTTTTAGCAATGATCTTACCGATGGAAACCATAGCTTCTTCGTTCATGCCACGGGAAGTTGCCGCAGGAGTACCAATACGGATACCACTAGTGATGAATGGGCTTGTTGGGTCAAATGGAATTGCATTTTTGTTAACCGTAATTCCGATGGAATCAAGTACGTGCTCAGCTTCTTTACCTGTGATGTTGACACTGCGTGTATCGATCAACATCAAGTGGTTATCTGTACCACCGGATACAATGTTCAAGCCTTCAGAGATCAACGTTTCAGCCAGAACCTGTGCATTTTTCACCACATTTTGCGCGTACTCTTTGAATGATGGTTGCAATGCTTCACCCAATGCTACCGCTTTGGAAGCAATAACGTGCATCAATGGTCCACCTTGGGAACCAGGGAATACCGCTTTATCAATCGCAGCAGCCCAAGCTTTGGTACACAGGATCATACCACCGCGTGGTCCACGCAATGTTTTGTGTGTTGTCGTTGTTACGAAATGTGCATGTGGAACTGGGCTTGGATGCAAACCAGCAGCAACCAATCCAGCGATGTGTGCCATGTCTACCATGAACAATGCACCTACATCATTTGCAATGGAAGCCAACTTTTCGAAATCAATAGTACGTGGATATGCACTTGCCCCTGCCACGATCATACGAGGACGGTGTTTGAACGCTGCTTTGCGAACTTCATCATAATCGATCAGGAATGTATCTTCTTGTACGCCATATGCTACGAAGTTGTAGAGTAAACCAGATGCGTTTACTGGGCTACCATGCGTAAGGTGACCACCATGTGCGAGGTTCATACCCAATACTGTATCGCCAGGCTTAAGCGCTGCAAGGTAAACGGCCATGTTCGCTTGTGCACCAGAGTGTGGTTGAACGTTAACATGCTCTGCTCCAAACAATTCTTTAGCGCGATCACGTGCGATATCTTCCACGATATCTACGTGCTCACAACCACCATAGTAACGTTTACCTGGATATCCTTCAGCATATTTGTTCGTCAGAACGGAACCAAGCGCTTCAATAACCGCTTCGCTTACAATGTTCTCAGATGCAATCAACTCAATGTTGTTTTGCTGACGTTTCAACTCCAGATTCATCGCTTCCAATACCGCCGGGTCATTCTTACGCAATTGTTCCATGATTAAATTCCTCCTAATATAAGTGAAGTTATAAAGTGAAATTATGTTTACACGTAAACGAAGAGTGCAACACCAATCTGGAGAAGCAGAGCGTTCGCGTTTATCACCAGATTTCCCCTTTGTAAAAGGGATTTAAAGAAATCTGGGGATAACAGCGATCGAAAGATGGTGATGCAATCGAAGTCAGAAGTGTAACCCCATTGTTTCACTTTATACGTTAGTCACAAAATGTCGAATCAGGCTGTTCTTCCATACGATACACTGCACGTTCCCCACCAATCAACTTCGGACGTGTCAACGCTGTCGTTACGCGGGCATCTCCGATGTACCGAAGCGATGTACGGAAAGGAACCGCCACATGCCGCAAATGCATACCAATCATCGTCTCTCCGATATCCAGTCCTGCATGTGCTTGCACATGTTCTGCCAGACAAGGATCGGTAAGTGATCGATAAGCTGCAGATGCCATTGAACCACCCGCTGTAGGTACAGGTACCGCACCTACTTCAGTCAATCCCAGACGGACTAACACAGAACGCTCCATTACCAGCGCACGATTCAAATGCTCACAGCATTGAAAGACGGATTCAAAACCGAATTCCTGCTGAACCTCACGAATACCCGTAAGAAGTTGCTGTGCCACTTCAATCGCACCACTCGTACCAATCCGTTTACCTGCCACTTCACTAGTGCTCGTACCAATGACAACGATATGCCCTGGACCAAGTTTCCCTGCAGTGGCCAGTTCACGCAAAATGGATGCGGTCTGTTCCTGCAATCCGGGTTGTTCCGAATCTAACTCAATAGTCATCCTATCGCCTCCCGATATCATCATGCCCGGCTTCCAAATGTCAGCCCTTCGTATTCCAACATGGCATTTCAGGTACTATTATAGCGAATAAACAGATGAAAGACGAAAAAAAGAGCAGTCTGCGGGTATCGCAGAATTGCTCTTTTGCCCAGGCGACCGGCCGTTTGTTCCGGTGCTCCATTGTGGTTGTGCCCACTTCGTCGCCAGTTACACCGGATCCCTGTTTTCCCCTTCATCATAAAACAACCTGCGTTTAAAATCAACGGGTAATTTACATCCCATGTCTGTTTTTAGATGACATTTCAAGTACATGAGGCATGTCTATTCATAATATAAAGGTTCAACCTTGGATGGCCAAGCTGCACTTTATTCGTATGTTCAAACTGTACACCGATCTCAGCTCCCGAGATTTACACTATGGATACGTTGTTTAAACTACCCCTGTGTACTTTGCTTTATTCCAACTTGTCCAAAAGCCGATCAAGCGCGGTTCGAATCTCAGCAGCAGTCACGTTGTAGTCATCTCGATTGCCGCCAAACGGATCGGAGATGTCGAAGCTTGGAATTCGTTGTCGAATCTCAATGACACGTTCCCGCTCTGTTGCTAATATTTCTTGACCAAGTGCACGCTTCATCTCCAATGTCGCAAACAAGCTATCTAGTTCCTGCAGGTCATTCATCACTTGCTCGTCATCTTCCACGTATTCTTTGAGGGTATAGGTTTTGTGGACGGAGTCTGGGAAAACTTGCAGCACATGCTGCTTATGACTGCGAGTCAGTGTAAGTATCAGATCAGCCCAACCAACAAGCCCTGCACTCAGTTGTGTGGAGTGTGGTGGCCCTTCTACACGATGATCCTTCAGTACCGCTTCGGCATGACGCGAAATCGGCATTCCCTGTGTGGCGGCAACACCCGCTGAACGCACCTCGACTTGAATGCCACGTTCCGAAGCAAACTTACGTAAAAGCCCCTCTGCCATGGGGCTGCGGCACGTATTCCCTGTACATACAAACAAAATATGTTTCATTGTGGTAGCCTCCCCATTTTATATATGCTATCAAATGTATACATCATAGTTTAAGAAATTGAATTAAGATTGCAACAGCATTAGTTGCTTTAAGTGCGTTTTCAAAAAAAAGGGATTAATCAAAAGCGGACTTTCTTCAAAATCTCTTTCCTACGATTATACTCACACCAGAACGATATACAACTGTCTGCTCAGAACCAGCCAGTCTAGTCCAATGCAATTACTGAAAACGTCGATTACAGCTCAAAAAATAAACAATAATCCAAAGGCGAGCAGAATCGCTCCACCTACAGCTTCACCATAATCCCCCAGGTTATGACTCACCCGTCGTCCAAGCAACAGACCCATCATCGACATCAAGCCTCCGCACACGCCAAAAGCAAGCACAGTCAAGATCAAATCACTACTGAACATCCCTAGAGAAACCCCTACGGAAAATGAATCTATGCTGACACTAAGTGAAAATAAAGTCACACCCAGCAGTGAGCGGTGATTCACCAGCTTCGTCTCTCCTTCACGGAAGGCATTCAGAATCATATGCGCACCCAAAAGAACAAGCAAACCACCTGCTGCATACGTCGTAATGTCACCAAGCAATGAGCTGACATACTTACCCGTGTACATACCGATCAGTGGCATGATGATATGGAACAGGGCGGTGATTGTACTGATCCGCAGTACATCCCGTAGACGAATGCCTTTCATCCCCATCCCGATTCCCAGCGAGAAGGCGTCGAAACCAAGAGCCACAGCCATAATCAAAATGGTTACTAACTGCCCTACATGAGCAGATATATCCCACATTCCCATACCCCCATCACGTAAAGGTTCTTGTACACGATATGCGGACAAGAACCTAAACATGACCAGAGGATATGATTGAACATCTGGACCACAGATATTTTGAATGCTGTGAGACAGTTTAGTAGTCCAGACACCCTGGCTTGACCCTTTATTTAGCGAGTTCTACTCGCCTTGATATAAGGGAAACACTAGGCGACTGGACATGTATATGTTGCGGGCTAACCGACCTGGATAAGTCGGTGACCCGCCGCTTTGAGCAGCCGATTCATGACGGCTGCACCTAATCCTTCGCGTGAGCAGGCTTCAGCCACAATATACGTGGCGCCTTGCTCATCGCAGCTCCGCAGCGCGGCGTATAGCCGGCGCGCTGCTTCTTCCAGCTCGCTGGCATCGCCCAGCGAGAATACGGCATCGGCGCGGTACTGCTCCGCGTGCTCGGCGAACGCCAGCACCGCGGTGCGCTCTCCGCGCTGCGCCGCCTCTGCGAGCGCGGCGCTAACCCAGGCCGCCACCGCTGCGGGCGGCCCATCCACCACGCACAGCGCACCTTCGGGCGCATAGTGCGTATACTTCATGCCCGGCGAGCGCGGCGCCGGGCTGGCTTCGCCAGCGGACCCCTCGGCGAGGATCGCCGGGTCCGTGGCAACACGGGCGGCCACAGCGGACAATTGTTCCGCTGTGATGCCGCCAGGGCGCAGGATGGTGACAGTACCGTCGTCACCGACCTGCACGACCGTGGACTCGACGCCCACCCCGGTGGGGCCGCCGTCCACGATGCCGCCGATGCGGCCAGCCAAGTCCTCGCGCACATGTGCTGCGAGGGTTGGGCTTGGTCGCCCGGAGCGGTTAGCGCTCGGCGCAGCCACAGGGCATGCCGCCGCGGCAATCAACTGCAAGGCCACAGGGTGATCCGGCATGCGCACAGCCACCGTGTCCAGCCCGGCGGTGACCCGTGGAGATACCGCCCCCGGTCTAACCGGCAACACCAGCGTCAGTGGCCCCGGCCAGAAGGCCGTCATCAGCGCTTCGGCCGTAGCATTCACTTCGGTGACCAATGCATCCAACTGGTCTCGGTGCGCGATATGCACGATCAGCGGATTATCCGATGGGCGACCTTTAGCTGCAAACACAGCTTCTACCGCTGCTGTGCTTCGGGCATCTGCCCCTAAACCATAGACCGTCTCAGTCGGGAAGGCTACAGTTTGACCTTGACGAATGCAGTCAGCGGCAGCCTGCAAGTCAGCGAGCGCCTGTTCATAGGTGCTCTCCCTTTTTATATCAGACTCATCATTTGATGTAGTTGCCTGCACAGACCCGCGTCCAACAGACAAGTTCTCCTGTTGCCCATGCTCCACTTGATTGCCACCAGCGTTGCCATTATGCATGTCCGTCCCAGCGGTACGAAGCAGCACATGAACATCCCACATACGAGTAACCATCTCATTCACCGATCCCTGCGCCTGTATACGTAAACCCGATTCGCCTTCCATACCTTGAAGGGATGCTTGCTGGTCGAGTCCATTTGTATGCAACTCACCTTGAACCTTCGCCGCCGAAGGCACCTCATGGCTCTCCGACTGTCCATTACGCCCCATCTGCTCACGATCTAACGGTGTATGTTCATTCTGCTGCAATTTATTCTGTTTGTCCTCTTGCTCATTTCTCATATATCCATCATTCCTAAGCTTCAATTAAGGTAGTAAACATTTAGGTGTATCTTACATCTAACTTAAGAGCATCTTTCGCCGTCTTCTCGCTCCTACTGGATCACTTTCTCTAGACGTACCCTAGTACGCTCGCGAAAATATCTTTACCATGAACAAAAATTAAGCATTACCTGCGCCTGCGGAGTTGTAAGACATGCCTTTGACGCTTGATTAAACGACGTCCGTATTTGATTTTGGTTTTGAATACCTACAATTATAACATATCTCTTTGTGCCAAAGATGAAACTCCGAACCCCCACCATTCACAACAGAGTCCCTTCAACAAAGGGCAACTCCATGTACTGAAGTCGCCCTAACGCCATATCAATCTATTCCCTTTCTGATTAAGCAAACAATCCCGTTACCCAGCCACAAAATTTCACAACCATATCCCAGAGGAAGAAGCGTGTTTCCGGTGTCCCCACTTGTACAGACGCCTCCACATCTCCCGCAGAAGCAGATGCCGTATCTGTATTCGTCTTCGTAACTGCATCTCCTGTACCCGCATCAATGAAGCATAATGGAGGAAACAATACACACCACCAGTTCTGACCATTACCTCCTCCCAGTGTTATACGCACTGCTTCGTATTCTCCAGCCGGATATACAGTACCTCCATATAGTTTGGTCGGAAAAGGCACTACTCCCAGCTCCACCTGGTAGTCATAATCCAGTCCACGACTGGCAAGCTCCTCTCCAACTCGCGCTTCAATCTCAGACAAATGCTGACGAATAACCCCACGGGCTTCATCCAGGTCTTGAGGATTCGCCAGCTCCGTCACCCATTGATCCATCTGGGCAACCACCGCATCACGAATCTCGCGTTTCACCAACTGATCTCCAGCCGAGTCTGAATTAGCTAGAATACGCAGCCGTATTGATTGTTCTGGGATTGCTGTAGCAGCTACAGCCGCATCCGTTTTCTGACCTTCCCACATCATAATAATCATCATAAGACATACCAGAATAAGTCCAATTTGTTTCACAATTCGTCTACTCATGCCCTTCTCCCCCTTGGCTCCAGTGATCATGATTTTATAAGTGCTCTCGCTATCAACTCTCACTATAACTCTCTCATGTCTATCAGTATGCCCAGAGGAAGTAGAGTTAAACCTATTAAACTCCATACCTCTCATTTTTTTCTCCTACATATGCTAGGATGTGTCTCAAACCAAATCAATTATGTCGAGTGATTTGAAGTAAAACGTTTGAAATAAAACGAATGAGGCAACGAGCAGGATTCACAGATTGTAAAAAATAAATGATGATCGTGGGGCAAGTAAGAGACATGTTGTGTTCCACCTACTCACCAGTGTGTTCGTCCGAATGAAATAATCTTCTGTTTCATGCCATTCACTGGATCGCCGGCAACGATGTAGCAAGATGAAATGTACCAGAGGAATGTTAGAGCAGGCTTAAAGTTGGATTTTTAGAGTGGGTTTTGGAGAGGTTTTAGAACGAGCTTTGGAGTGAGTTTAGAGCAGATGAAGGTTAATTTTGAACGGAGCCGTAAAACGTTATTCATAAACGAACCTCTAACGAACCTCTTTCCATACAACTTCGGTTTTAACGAATCTGAGAAACCTTATTTGGTCTTATCACGGTAAATGGAATTGGTAACGAACCTGAGAAACGTTATATTACGAAATACCGTTGAATAGGTCTAAATTTTATACCCCAAAGGCGTATTAGCGTGTCCACGATTCGTTAGCATTTCCTGAGTGCCATTTTCCCGCCAATAAGGCCAACTGAGTTCGTTAGAGAAAACACATGATCAACTGTCGTGACTTCACATCTCACGCTCACTTGGGGGCATCTTCCACTGCCCACGTCTTTTCGCGCTCGCTGTGTCACTTTCTCTTGACGATCCGGTATATCTGCGAAAAACGTCCTTGCTTGAATCGAAAAATTCAAGCTCTGCTTTCCTTCAAAAAGTTCCAGACACACTCAGACCAAAAAGAGCCGACCCCACCTTTAATGGTGATAACCGACCCTAATTTAAATGCCGCTATAACGAAGTGGGAAACATACTCGGAAGGCGGGGCACCTTTACACGATCATTCACCCCTTTCCTTTCCAGCTTTATGTCCACAACCTGTTTATAGCCATGCCTACGTTTATGCCTGTGATCCTGTTTATGCCTATGCTCTCATTTATGACTACTTTATATCTGCACTCCCGTCTAAACCCACGCTCGGGATTACATCCCTACTTGATCCTGTTCCTTTTCCTTGTTCTTGTTCTTGATTTTGTTCAGCACATCCAGCCCACTCACCCAACTCCATACTCTTGCTGGCAAACTCGGCGGCTGCTCCTCTGACACGATAACATCTTCATCCTCAGGGCCATACAGTTTGATGCTCATGGCAATCGCGATGCAGGCCATATTGATAAGCAGTGACGTTCCCCCGTAGCTAATAAACGGCAGAGTAATACCTGTGAGCGGCATCAACCCCAGAAAAGCACCAATATTCTCAAATACCTGATACAGCAACATCCCTATAATTCCAATAATAATCACTGGTCCGGCTCGGTCTTTACATTCCAGTGCAATAAGCACCATCCGATGGATCAAGACGAAGTAAAGCAATAACAGCACTGCACCGCCCACAAAGCCAAACTCTTCAGCAATCACGACGAAAATAGAATCCGAATACGTATAAGGCACACGCCCACTTTGCACCGATGTGCCTTGCAAGTACCCTTTCCCAATGATGCCACCTGATCCTATAGCAAGACCCGCATTTTTGGTATGCCAGGTTGCTTTAGCAGTGGCTTTCTCTGGTACTAGCCAAGGATCGATCCGTTCTGCCCAATGCTCTCGATCCACCTTCTCTAGAAAAGTGAAAATCTCTTCGTGATACGTGACATACGATTTAACGAAGCCAAAAAAAGCCAAACCAATAATGGCAATACCAATCAAGGCATGTTTCAGCTTAATATTACCGATCCAGAGCACCGCTGCCAAAATAACAACATACCCCAAGGCATTCCCCAAGTCATTCTGTATCATAACAAGTGCAAAGGGAATAAAGGTCCAGCACCCAATCGGCACGATGTCTCTCCAAAAACCAAGCTCTCTTCCTTTTCGCTTCATAAGCAGGTGGGCGAGAAATAGAATTAAGATCATTTTAAACAGTTCCGCAGGCTGAAATGAGAACGTATCTCCCAGCTTCAGCCAGCCATTGGCATTGTTGACCGATCCACCCACGAAATTGGCGAGGAGAAGCAAAATATTTCCGATGATATATAAATAGAAAGCATATTTTACAAGGAGCTTATAATTAATAAGCCCCATTCCAATCACGACAATGAATCCGGCAATATAAAATTGTAAGGTTTTGATATGATGGTTGCTCAATGTAGAATCGGTCTGCGTCCCGCTATATACGGCAGCTATGCTTATTCCCATAAGCAATAGCAGTACAAATAGTATGATTCCATCCATCTTTTTCAACATTCTCAGCATGTGCTCACTCTTCCCCCTAAGATGCTCTTGCCAATCTCTCCTCCCTTTATTGTATAGAATTGGAATGAAAAATGGAAATCCTTACACTTACGGATAAGCTGAAGGCACCCCTTTCTAGACAACCGATACCACAAAACCAATGCCGGAACAAAAAAACCTGAAAACCTTAGATCCAAGTTGCTCGAATCTATGGCTTTCAGGTTTGATATCTTACACATTTTACACATCTTAAAACAAAATCAGGATTGTTCTTGCTGTGACGGTTTGCGTTTAAACAATTTCATGATCAGTTCCGTAATGCTAAGTTGCTCTGACGAGCCCAGGATATCTTCGTTCTCTTCCGTGTGTACCTTGATACTCATGACAACCCCCATACTCAGCATGTTGAGTACAAGAGAGGTACCCCCGAAACTGATAAACGGCAGCGTAATCCCCGTCAGTGGCATCAGACCAATAAACGGACCAATGTTAACAAAAATCTGATAGAGTAACATCGATATGATACCAACAATCAGATACGGCCCGGCTCGATCCTTACATTCCAGCGCGATCAACACCAGCCGATGAATCAGAATAAAGTAGAGCAGTAGCAGCACCGAGGCACCTACAAAACCGAACTCTTCCCCGATCTGAACAAAAATGGAATCGGCATACGCCAGCGGTACCCGGTTGGATTGAATCGTTGTCCCTTCCAAATATCCTTTACCACTAATGCCTCCAGAGCCAATCGCCAGCTTAGCGTTATACGTCTGCCATAGAACATCTCGGGAAGTCTGATCTGGCACAAGCCAAGGATCGAAACGATCTGCCCAGTGGGCACGGCCGATGTCCTGAAGGAATTTGGTGATCTGATCGTGATAGTGAACGTATGCCTGCGTACCCGCAATAAAAGCAGCAACAGCGATGATAAAACCAATCAAGGCGTGGCTGAATTTCACATTACCAATCCACAGCAATCCTACAAGAATCACGACGTAACTAAGGGCATTCCCCAAGTCATTTTGCAACAAAACGAGTAATAGCGGCGGCAACGCGCACAGTGAAATCGGAATGACATCTCGTCCGAATAACAGCGGTCTGTTCTTCTTTCGTGACAGCAAGGCAGACAAAAAGACAATTAAACACAGCTTAAATAGCTCTGCCGGTTGCAAACTTAGACCGAAGATGGACAACCAGCCCTGTGCTCCGTAATAAGTCACACCAAAAAAGTTAACGATAACGAGCAGCAGTAGACCGCCACCGTAAATGTATAAATAGTTTTTGATAATCACTTTATAGTTAATCATAGACATTCCGAAGAATACGATGAACCCTATAATATAGAATATCCCAGCCCGCTGGGGATAGGATTCCCACCTCGGACGACCAAACGTGGTGCTATAAATGGATAAAATACTGATAACCATCAAGATAACTAATATGAATACGATGTTGTAGTCAATTTTTTTGAATTTATGCAGCATGTAATTATGTTCCTCCAAGCATTCAGCAATCTTCGGTATATCTCATTGTAGAGGATTTCACGGCAAAAAGAAAACCTGCGGAATCTTACATTTATGTCACCTGTTCCGAAGTGCGAACACCTAGTACATGCCGCTCGATGCCTGCAAGGTCTGGCACGATGATAATCTCTGGCCAATGTCCGGCAGATTCAAGCAAGGCAGCAATGTCACGAGCCTGGCCTTGCCCCAGTTCAAAACCAACAATCTGCGGCGGCGCTGGCAGGAGCGTAAGCTGCTCCAGCATCACCCGGTACGGCGCAAGCCCATCCGGGCCGCCGTCCAGGGCAGTGCGCGGCTCATGATCGCGCACCTCAGGCTGTAACCCGGCGATATCTGCCGCCGGGATATAGGGCGGGTTGGACACCAGGATGTCCACCCGTGCCCCAGCGAACGGAGCGAGCAGATCGCCTTCACGGAAGTCGATCTGTACGCCGTTCGCAGCCGCGTTCCGCGCGGCTACTTGCAGGGCAGCCGCCGAGATGTCCCCGGCGCCCACCTGCCACTGCGGGCGAAGCGTAGCCATCGTCACCGCGATGGCACCGCTGCCCGTGCCAATGTCGACGGCGTGCACTGCACCGCCGCCCGCAAACAGGCGATCGGCTTCGCGCAGCACAGCCTCGACCAACAGCTCGGTCTCCGGCCGCGGGATCAGCACGGCCGGCGTGACCTCGAACGGCAGCCCGTAGAACTCCTGGCTGCCGATAATGTATTGCGCCGGCTCACCCGCAGCCTTGCGCGTGACGGCGTCCTCCCAGCGGCTGCGAAACTCGCTTGGGAAAGGCTCCGGCTGCATCATATAGTACTGGGCGCCATAGACGCCAAGTACATGTTCCAGCAGCAGCCGGGCGTTATTGTGCGGCTCATACACGCCGCACTTCTCCAAAAAAGAGGAAGCCTCTACGAAGGCTTCCCGACAGCTCTGTCCCTGCGTCATCACAAACTGGGCGCGGGTCACAGATTATTCTCCTCTATCCATCATCTCAGTCTGCTGAGCAATCGTCAGTGCAGACAAGATATCTTCGATCTCTCCGTTCATAATCTGATCCAGCTTATGCATAGTCAGACCAATACGGTGATCCGTTACACGGCTTTGCGGGAAGTTGTACGTACGAATCCGTTCACTACGGTCACCTGTTCCCACTTTGCTCTTCCGTTCAACCGAGATCTTTGCTTCTTCTTCCATACGTTTCATATCGAAGATCCGTGTACGCAGAACCTGCAACGCTTTTTCTTTGTTGGAGTTCTGGGATTTACCATCCTGACACGTTGCAACAATACCCGTTGGCACGTGTGTTACACGTACAGCGGATTTCGTTGTATTAACCGATTGTCCACCCGCACCACTGGAACAGAACGTATCCACACGGATGTCTTTGTCATGAATTTCAATATCAAAATCTTCCGCTTCCGGCATAACCGCAACCGTTGATGTCGACGTATGAATACGTCCACCGGATTCTGTTGTTGGAATACGTTGAACACGGTGTGCACCGCTCTCGTATTTCATTTTGCTATAAGCGCCGCGGCCATTGATCATGAAGACAACCTCTTTAAAACCACCGAGATCGTTCGTGTTCACGTCCATCAGCTCAACACGCCAGCCTTGTGCATCTGCATAGCGTGTATACATCCGGTATAGATCCGCTGCAAACAATGCTGCTTCATCTCCACCAGCTGCTCCGCGAATCTCCACAATAACGTTTTTGTCGTCATTTGGATCTTTCGGCAACATAAGCACACGAATCAGTTCTTCCAATTCTTTCTGACGCGTGCTCAGCTCTTCAATTTCCATTTTGACCATTTCACGCATCTCATCATCTAACTTCTCGCCTTGCATTTCCTTCGCAGCTTCGAGATCTTCACTTACTTGCTTGTATTCATTGTACGCATCGTAAGTTGGTTGCAGATCGGATTGCTCCTTGGAATACTCACGCAGCTTCTTGTTATCGCTTGCTACATCCGGGTCACACAGCAGCTCGCTGAGCTTGTCGTAACGGTCGGCCAAAGCCTGTAATTTATCCAACATTATATCGTCACCTCACGTATTATTTTCATTCATGTCGTTTCTTGCATACCGGCATTCGTACTATTTATAATTCTCAGGCGCACTGGATTTCCTTGAAATCCCCTGACTTTAGCAATAATTAATATTCATATATGATCGACGTATAACATCGCTACAACGTCATCAAATCCTTTACTTTTAAAGTGATATAAATAAATCGCGTACCTTGCTACAAAACCCGCTTCAACTCATCGAGTTAAGTAACATTCTTAACCTAGGTATACGACTCTTAATTATAGCATATTCTTATGAATCTGAATAGCAACCATTCTGCTGCCGGATGAACTAAATTTTCCACTGTGTATGTCTGAACATCAATGCATATAACAAGCCTGTCTAAACGGAGTAGGAAAAACGCCGATGACCTTCATTAGGCAACCGGCGCTTCATATTCATACGTGTTCACATGCTTACTTTGGGATGGAAAGACCTCTATCGGCCTTTTGGCATCTGGCTCTCGTCCATATACAGCAAGTTCCAACGGTGACCATCCAGATCGGTAAAGCCTGCACCGTACATCCAGCCGTCGGTTTCACTGGGCTTACCAAAGACGCTGCCTCCGGCGCTCTCTACTTTTTGAATAAAGGTATCTACTTCATCCCGGCTCTCTGCACCGATAGAGAAAATCACTTCCGCACTATGGGAAGTATCTGCAACGTTGGAACCTGTAAATTTCTCAAACGCTGCATTCGGAAACAGCAAAATTGTCGTTTGACCTATAGTAAGTTTGGCTCTCTTGTGACCAACATTCACCGCATGGAATCCAATCTCATTGAAAAAGCGTGTAGACTCCTCAACATCTTTGACCGGCAGGTTAATCCAGATATCCTGTGACATGGTCGTAGCCTCCTATAAATTATGCACAATATACTCTATTTCTGACACCAGAAACGAGTTTTCTCCTAACTTTCTCTCTCCGAAACATAATCAGAAACTCCCCACTGTCCTTCGTTATACGTTAATATCATCTCCAGAGCAATCGCCCCTTCATTCGCACGATATTTA
Source organism: Paenibacillus tundrae (assembly GCF_030812775.1). Classification (GTDB taxonomy): domain Bacteria; phylum Bacillota; class Bacilli; order Paenibacillales; family Paenibacillaceae; genus Paenibacillus; species Paenibacillus tundrae_A. Next base: position 5,879 of record NZ_JAUSTI010000011.1, on the reverse strand, counting down.
CTGACCTCAAGCGTCATTTTATTTGGATCGTCTGACTGTTTGTACTTCTCGATGGTTAGGAGAATGCCTGTAAGCGTAGTTCCATCCTGCTCAGCGTATTTCTGCTCTAATAATTGTTCATGAGTATAGTTATAGATGGGAACATTATATTGTTGTTGTAGGTAGGATTCAATCACTTCTCGCTCAGAATCTTCCAGAGGAATCGCTTCGTTCAGCACCAGAGAAATGTACTCCATATTTGCATTAAGAGCCTTGTCTATCGATATCAATTTTTCTAGCGCAACACGGTAAGGTTCAATTCGCATATTCTGAGAGCTCTCGTCAGTCGTATCATTTGCGCAAGCCGATGTTAGGAAAACAAGTGCCACCACACTCAATGCAACAACATACAACCATTTTAATTTTGTTAAAATAACATTCTCTCCTTATGGTTATTGTAACGTTACTATCTGAACGTTATTCACCACATAAGAGTTGCAAATCCCGAGGAATTGTAATGGGCAATCAAGTATCGGAAACTGAAAAACATCCTTCATCTATTCATGAAACTAAGTCGTAGTATCTTCAGTAGCATACTTGTTTTGGTTATGAGCGACCTACAGAAGGTCGTCCTCTATTTGTTCGAGCACAACACTCCACCAACTCTCTTCATTCGAGACGCTCTGCGGGTCTTTCTCCGTATAGAACTGTCGGAGCTGGTGTAGAGCATTTTTTCTAACTGATTCAGAAGATGGTCGTGCTATAGGCTTAAGCTCACCTCGCCTGAAAGCTTCTAGTTTCGCCTGCACTTGTTCCAGCGTCATTATACTCGGCTCGGAACTTCTGGAATGATCATGAATGAACGTCATGTACTGATGTAAGAACTCCAGAAATAGGCTTAGATTGGTGTTAATGACGCTATATTCACCCGTCTGCCCATCCAGCCTGTAGAGTGTGCCGATCTTCGTTTCCAGACCCAATATGGTCGATGTGTCCTCCCACTCATACCCGATTGGGAACAACGTTACGAGTTCATCGGGCGTCCGAACCAGTCCTTGATCAGTGAGGGGTGTAAAATGAACGCCGAGCACATGCTTACCTGCCAAACGGAATTGCGGCAATCCCGAGTGCAGCAACAGTTCCTGAATCTCATTCGGTAATTGAGCAGCTTCGACTAGAGCTTTATCGTATCGAACATGGGTTAGCTGTTGTTCCATAGGCCACCTCCAGAACGTTCTTTCTTTTATTATATCCACCCCTTCTGGACAATCCAGTAAGTTCGAGTGTCTATCATCGTTAAAAAAAAGCCCTGCCACCTTCTTAAGAAGGTAACAGAGCCATTTTTAACAAACCTACGTGGGTAGGTTCAGTTTTTTAAAGTTTGATACGTGATTCAGAGGTTTATACGTTGAAACGGAAGTGCATAACATCGCCGTCATTAACAACATACTCTTTACCTTCCAGACGAAGCTGTCCGCGTTCTTTGGCACCATTCATGGAACCAGCCGCAACCAGATCCTCATAGGAAACAACCTCTGCACGGATGAATCCGCGCTCAAAGTCCGTATGGATTACACCAGCTGCGCCAGGCGCTTTGGTACCTTTACGGATTGTCCATGCACGAACTTCCTGTACCCCTGCTGTGAAGTACGTGTACAGTCCCAGCAATTTGTAAGCTGCTTTGATCAACAGGTTCAGACCGGAATCCTCGATGCCGAGTTCCTCCAGGAACATTTGTTTATCTTCGCCTTCCAGCTCGGAGATCTCTTCTTCAACCTTCGCACTGATTGGCACCACTTCTGCATTTTCAGCAGCAGCGAATTCTCTTACTTTTTGCACATAAGCATTGTTCGCTACATCGCCGATTTCGTCCTCAGCTACATTGGCTGCATACAGAACAGGCTTGAGGGTAAGCAAGTGCAGGTCGCGAACAATCAGACGCTCTTCATCCGTAAGCTCCATACTGCGTGCCGGCTTGTCTTCATACAGAACAGCCTTCACTTTCTCCAGTACTTCCACTTCTTGAGCAGCTGTTTTGTTACCGCCCTTCATGTTTTTCTTAGAACGGTCGATTTTTTTCTCGACACTCTCAATATCAGCCAGGATCAGCTCCAGATTAATCGTCTGGATATCGCTTACCGGATCAATTTTACCATCCACGTGTGTGATGTTCTCATCGACAAAGCAACGTACCACGTGTACAATTGCGTCTACTTCACGGATGTGTGCAAGGAACTTGTTACCAAGACCTTCACCTTTACTCGCACCACGAACCAGACCTGCGATATCTACGAATTCAAACGCCGTTGGTACTGTCTTTTTCGGTACAACGAGTTCTGTCAATTTGTCCAAACGCTCATCAGGTACTTCAACAATCCCTACGTTAGGGTCAATTGTACAGAACGGATAGTTAGCAGACTCCGCACCAGCTTGTGTAATTGCATTAAACAATGTAGATTTACCAACGTTAGGCAGACCCACGATTCCAGCTTTCAAAGCCATGTATATGACAACTCCTCATTCATTACTTGTTCGGTTCGAATAATCCTATTCATTATATATGACAACCCCCAGTGCATCAAGGAAGTTCGCTAATTCGATATGAACGGAATTATTTACGCAATTCCTTATACATTGTTAGATCTGTAACCTCATAGCCCATCTTCTTATACAAGTTGCTTGCACGACCATTATGTCCAAACACATGCAGACCGATTCGATCTACGCCCAGACCTATAGCAGCCTGTTCCAACGCCTTCATCGTTTCTGTACCATAACCCTTGCCCCGATGCGCTTCTTCAACCACGATATCCAGAAGAAACGCCTCTTTGCCTCGACGGTTATCCGTAATATTGAACCAGATGTAACCTACGTTCCCGTCTACCTCATGAACGAGGTTATACACATAAGCACCAGGGGTATTCAACCCTTCTGGTAAGTATTTGTCATACGATGCTTCGGCAAGTTGCTGTGCTTCTTCTGACGCCCACGTCCCTGCCTCTACCTTCTCTTGTGCAAAATCTTCAATGGAGCGAACGCGAAAACTCGCGAACTCTTGGTCACTCATAGGTACAAGTTTCATTCGATTCTCCTTCTTTCTACTTCATCGTAATCTCTGCTATAACTTCTATATCACAGCATACGTAGGTGTTCCAAAATTCACAAGCTGTTTATGTTAACTATGTAGGAATCTAATATAACTTTTACACAATGAACTGCGTTTAATACGATAACCATTTTCTAAAAGGAGAGAACATTGATGAACAAACGTCTCAGACGGTTCACGTCCAAATTTGTTATTCGCCTCGTTGTAGCTATGTTTGTTGGAGTAATCATATATCTCAGTTATCAAAATGCAATAGATCGATTCAAAGACTTCCGCATTACCATAGACAATCAGTCCACCTACGAACTTACTGGCATCCAAGCGGGGCTCATCGGGCCTGATAACACTGCAAACGTCAAGGACAAATCACTCTACATTCCGGGTCTAGATCTGCCCAGTGGGAAAAAGATTAAGTTCACTCCCCAGCTTAAGCTGTCCGGAGAGGAAAGTATATATCTAAAATTCAAGGACAGCCGCGGGAAAAATTACACTGAGACTGTCTGCGGCTATACCGAACACTTAACTGGTCACACCCGTGTAACGGTAACTAACGATACGATCTCTGTTAAAGAAGAATGCTCCTGAGCGAGTACGTACGTAGCATTCATCCAACGGATGAATAGCTTGTCCACACTGTACTTATGATGAAATTATAGGAAGAGCGACTCGCCAAGAGCTCAGCCACAGTCGATGGTTTACTTGATCGGCTTTTCTGTTTTGGCCTGGTTATATTCATTGATTAACTCATCCAGAATCATCGATTGCTTAATGACATCAGGATGCAGAAGATCTACATATTTCAGCTTTGTCTGATACAGCTTCTGCCTCGCTAGTTCAATCTGTCTAATCAAGTCACTTCGTTCCATATTCATCCTCCCCTGATGTGATATTCTAGAGCATTCTGCTATTTAGTGGGAAAGGATATATACTCCAACTTGATTTTAATTTTACACTCCGTTCTGCACCACCCCGTAAAACCTTACATTCTTATTTGTAAAAATCAACACAAAGAGGCGTTCCGTATAATCTAGCTTCCTCAATAAAGGAAGTCATCCACATAGGGAACACCTCATATTTCTGTTCTAGATACTAGCTTTCAAGGAATTAACTAGGGTGCGAGAATCGTTCACTAATCTTCTCCAAAAGAATTGCTGCTTTGGTGCTATTACCTTCCCCATTAGGAGAATCACGGAGTTCACCAAATAACCCAAGACAGTCCAGCATCGCGTCCTTATTCCCGTTATTCATAGCAAATTCCAAGCCCCGTTGAAGATATTCCATGCCTTTATCATAGTTTTTATTTGTTAAATAATATGTTCCTAGTCCAGCCAATAGGGATCCATACTGATCACTGGTATATTGTTCATTAATTTTCCCGATATGACTGACTTGCTCTCGGTACGTAAAATAAGAGTCATACTGTTCAAGGATGGAATGGATATTTATTTTAAATTGATTAGCTGCCGATACTATTGCGCATAAAGCAGGGAAAACTTCATTTTCTCTTTCTGAAATGTAGTTTAAATAGCTTGGCAGCACATCTGTCTTCCCAGACATTAACTGATACAAATAGTAGTTACCCTCAGCCCATTCCTCAAACTGACGGATGACTCGTATTTCTTCATCGCTCGGGTTTTTTACCCAACTATGATCCTTGTACAAAAGGATATACTCAAGTCCCTCTTCATATTCTTTGTTATTGAAACAAACTTCACCAAGCACCAAATAGGCGTATAGAACATAAAATATAACCTGCTTTTTAGTTCTAGTCTCTGTCTCCCTAGATATCTTCTTGAATTCGTACTGAATAGTTGCTTTTTTTCTCAATTGTTCAGCCAGGATCTCCACCTTATCCCATCTTCGTAATGAACCAAAAACATTAATTAAGTCATTTAACCCATCCAACTGATAGGGCTCGTCAAGACGATCTACAAACAATTCAAATTGATTAGCAAGTGATTGATTATTCTGCTGATCGTTTGAAAGTCCGATGGTGAATAGACGGTACTGACTCAGAGCCAATCGTTCCGAATGTTGCAATTTCTCACTCTCAGCTACACTGTGATAGAGAGGTCGAGCTGCCTCCAGCTTCTCTTCAGAAAACAACTGTTCAGCCAAGTCAAATAAATGAGGGGAATATGATAGATTATCCATTACTAGACTGAGCGTTTCTTTTATATTTTCAACTTTATTTAATTCAGCACAGCGGTACAGGAATGGGCCTAGTCTACGCCAGTCTGGATTTGCATTTGCGAAACTTTCAACTATGTATAGATCATAGAAGTGTCCCTCGTTTAAGCCCATACCCTCTGTCAGTCGATCCAACTGCTGCACACCTATAGGACGCTGTCCACTTAACGTGCTACTCAGCGTGCCTGAATTAATACCCGATAACTGTGAAAACTGATGAAGTGTCATATGTTTACTTTTTAAATAGTCCTCAAAATAATCACGAATCGTGGTATTTATCTTCAAGAGTACCTCACCTTTTCTCTTAAAACTTGGTCAACTTAATCTACAAATTATACATTATATTTACATTTCGAACCAATATTTGATGCCATACCTACAATATTTTTAATCTAGTTGAACTCTTTATTAGATATTATGTAGAACCACTTTTTAGATAAAGAGAGACTCACATAGGAAATGTTCTTGCCATTGTTTATAAAACAGGAATAACCCCATGCTATTTACTGGTCATACCCCTGTCAAGTAGACAGATGAAAAAAGCTATGCTGCCAGCGCGCATCGATATTCAATCGGTGCGCGCTGTTTGAGTTTCGCTTGAAAG
>NZ_JAUSTI010000010.1 GCF_030812775.1 Paenibacillus tundrae | reverse complement strand
TTTCGCCATAAAAAAATATCCCCTCCAAGTCTCACTTGAACCCTCATGATAACATGAAGGTTTTTTTAAGTGTCTACTTAAAGGGGATAATACCAGACCCTCACGTTCTGCCGGTTTTTTTGATTAAACTTGCTGTACCGGGGCTTCCTGATGTTTCTGTAAGAATTCCAGCATGCGCCGATACACGAGAATCTCGTTCTCTTTACGAGAGAAGCCGTGTCCCTCATCATCCAACACCAGATACTCGACGTCTAGACCCTTCTGCTGCAACGCCTCCACGATCTGATCTGACTCTGCCTTCACAACTCTAGGATCATTAGCCCCTTGGATGACCAGCATTGGGTTCACCATCTGATCCAGATAGGTAATTGGCGAATCTTTCGTTAACCGTTCGCGATCACGCTCGGCATCACCTAACCACTTCTCCATCACGGGCTTCCAATCCTCAGGGACGGATTCCAGGAATGTGAACAGATTACTTGGGCCAAAAATATCAACAGCTGCTCGGAACAGCTCCGGATGGCGACCTGCGAGAAGCAAGGTCATGTAACCCCCATAACTGCCTCCTACAACAAACAGACGGTCGGGTGAGGAGATATTCTGGTCGAACAGCCATTGAATCCCAGCAACACAATCCAGTCTTGGCCCTTCGCCCCAATCTCGTTCAACCATCTTGATGAACTCAGCTCCATACCCGGAACTTCCCCGGAAATTAGGTGCAAAAATATGGTAGCCCTGAGCTAACATCATCTGGAACATCGGACGGAAAAACTTCGACTCCGAGGCTTGAGGCCCTCCGTGCGGCCAAAATACTGTGTATCCGTTCGCCAGTTCTGGCTTAGCCTTGAACAACAAAGCTTCAATCTCCAGCCCATCATACGAGTTATAGCGAATCACGTCTGGATATACCAAATCATCAGGACTCAGCCCAGTCACCCGATTATTGGTCAGAGGTTCCCAGGAATCGCTGCCCGCAGGCAATCGATAAATGTTATGTGGCTGAATAGCTCCACGTCCAAGGATATATAAATTACCTGATTTGCTCACGGTCGCCTGCGCAATCGTATCTAAAGGCATGTCCACCCACCGAGGCGTAGCGTCCTGTTTGCCCAGGATGTACATCCGGTTCTCCGTGCCCGTAAGTGTCCATAGATATAACGTTTCGGTTTCTTTATGCCAACGAAATCTCTCAACATCCTCACCTTCAATTTTAACTACCGGACGGAATTCACGAGTATCTAGATCATACTCCGCAACATAGGAATACGCCTCGTTATCATTGGTGAGCATCAAGAGACGTTTATGATCTACATAGATGACAAAAGGTACCTGACTCTGCCGCTCTGAAGCAGGTAAAATGTCCTCGATCTCACCATCTCGATGCAGATGCGCTGTCTGATATGTATTCGAGTACATTTTCACAATGACAAAGCTCTTCTCATCTGGACTCACCGCAGCCAAGCTGTTAGACACCTCTTCCCCGCTATGGAGCAAGACATCCTCACCCGTAGCAAGATCAAGACGACGAGAATTCAGATAATTCGGATTGCCAGCACTCGTAAAATAATACAGACGCTCCCCATCTTCGGATAGATGAGCAAAGTAACAACGATCATTCGGCTCTGCAGATACCACCGGCTTCGGTACTCCTCCCTCTGGAGGAATGGCATATAGGTGATAACTCTCGTTGCCATCACGATCAAATGCAGTTAAGATATAACGCCCCAGTGGGTCAGGCTTAATAAACATGCTGCTCTGATTCAAGTACGTCAACGGATAGGGATATCCTTCCGGCAGATCCATCGCCCAGATGTTGGGCTGACCATTCAGGTTGCTGTCAAAATACAAACGTGTCTCATCACTGGATACGGCAAAATGGGTAATCCGGTAGGACTGAAAATATTGCTCTACATCTGGTTTAGGAAATTCAATCATGAGAAACCTCCTTGAGAATGTTTACACATTGAGATTGAGATTGAGAGATTGAGAGATTGAGATCAGACGACATTAACATGCCCAACTAGGTCGAGTGGGACGGATAATATTTAACAGTGGTAAAATAAGGTGGTTAAATCCATATTATAGGTGACCTTTGACTTACACAATAGATATGTAAGCTATTTTCAATCCAACTCTTCTACACGTATTCTCTATATGTCTTTTTCAAGTTATAAATGAGATCCTACTTGAGTGTTAGAACTTAAGTGTTGGATGTTCCATTATTCCGTGTAAAAGGTCATGTGTGGTTTGTCCTCACGGTAATATTCCAGTCTGCGCTGCAGGTTGCCGGTGTGTAGTTCGAACAGATGCCCATCGAGATCGGTAAAATAAACGGACAATGCATCCCTCTTATCCCTCGGTCTGCCTGGTAGAATATTCGCACCCGCTTCACGCAACTGTTGTACGGATGCATCAAAATCCTCTTCTGTAACGGTAAAAGCAATATGTGTATACGTTTGTTCAGTATAATTGCGAATGACATCTTCCTGATTCAATGCAATCCACAAGCCTGCGAGTTCAAAATAGGCTAGCTTACGCCCCTTCACCTGAATGCGAGCACCAAGCGCCCGCTCATAGAATGTTATGGATTTTTCGAGATTGGATACAGAAAAGCACAGATGGTTAATCCCTTGAATGTTCATTGACACCTGACACCTCCATCGTATGATCAACATCTCATCTTACACTTCATTTGCGGAGCTATATGGAATGAGTGGATATCCTTATTATGGTATATTCCACATGTAAAAAACAAATGATTCCTGATCAATACCGCACCTTCCTCTAGGCGGATGCATAGGTTAGCCGTATCAATGAACGTTCGAGGAGGATGTACATTCATGAATCCCGTCTATCCTTTTTATGGTGAGAAAACGGTATGTAAAGAACAAAAGCTAGCTTTTCCACCCCAGCATCAGGATCAACAGCCCGGTCTAGAAACCTTAATGGTACCCGAACCAATCAGCGAAGATCCCGCTTATATTGGCAGCTGCAAATTAGAAGGCAAAGTGGCCATTATTACGGGTGGCGATAGTGGGATTGGAAGAGCGACAGCTATTGCTTTTGCCAAAGAAGGTGCAGACATCGTCATTGCTTATCTATATGAACGAACCGATGCCGAGAGGACCCGCGAACGAATTGAGGAATTGGGGCAGCGGTGTCTGCTGATTGAGATTGATCTTAGGCTAAAAAAGAACTGCGAAGCGGTTATTAGCACAACGATGGAAACGTTCGGGAAAATCGACGTTCTGGTTAATAACCATGGGGTGCAGTATGTACAGCCTAGCATTGTCGATATTACAGAGGAACAGCTCTACCACACATTTCAAACGAATGTGTTTGCCTACTTTTTTCTGATCCAAGCAGCTCTCCCCCATCTATGTAAAGGCGCATCGATCATTAATACAGCTTCCATTACAGCGTACAAAGGTAACGTGCAGTTAATTGATTACTCCTCCACCAAAGGAGCGGTCGTCTCGCTGACCCGTGTACTCTCTCAATCGCTCGCTCCACAAGGGATTCGCGTGAATTCTGTTGCCCCGGGACCGATCTGGACACCGCTCATTCCTGCCAGCTTCTCTGCTGAGGATGTGCAAGTATTTGGGACAGATACACCAATGGGTCGGGCTGGTCAGCCCTACGAGCTTGCGGCTGCCTATGTCTACCTTGCATCCCGTGATTCCTCCTATGTTACAGGTGAGTGCATTCATGTGAACGGCGGCGATATGGTAACCACGTAAGGTATTCACGTAGGCAAAAATTATCCGCGCCGGATGTCTAGCCACTCCAGATTTGCAGGCGGAAAACGATGTACTCAAGAGCCGAACGAGGTGTAACAATAGAATAAAGTGAGATCATTTTATTATAAATGAGGTAAATTGGATTGACCGTATGTAGCTAATTCATTTGATAAGGATAAATGCTGTGTAATGCGTGAAGGGAGCTGTGCGCATTGCACAGCTTTTGGTTGTGCGTATAGGACATGCTACAGCTGTACTTCTGGCACCCTGTAACGTTGATGTCAGAGTGAATTTGACTTCATCAGCAGGATATCCCTTGTTCCGTTGCGAAGAGGGTTAGGAGTGATTATTCGGTTATACCGGAACCTGACATCTTGAGACAAGGAGCTGACGTCTGATGCATTTTGATCCACTCTATCAACCGTTTCCCTCTTACCGTGTACCTGTCTATGCCAAACAAGGCATGGTTACTACATCGCAGCCCCTCGCTTCACAGGCTGGTCTGGAAATATTGAAAAAAGGCGGCAATGCCATTGATGCCGCCATAGCAACTGCTGCAGCACTCACCGTGCTGGAGCCAACCTCCAATGGCATTGGAGGCGATGCCTTTGCCCTCGTCTGGACAGAGGGCAAGCTGCATGGCCTGAATGCCAGTGGTCCTGCGCCTCAGAGCATTTCGATTGAGGCGCTTCAAGCGGCTGGCCATACGGAGATGCCGAAGCTGGGCGTTATTCCGGTGACGGTTCCTGGCGCACCGGCGGGTTGGGCTGAGCTAAGCCGCCGTTTCGGACGGCTCACGCTGGCGGAAGTGCTGGAACCTGCCATCCGCTATGCGGAGGAAGGTTATCCGCTTGCGCCAGGGCTGGCCCGCCACTGGGCACGGGCAGCCGAAATTTATGCACGCCAAGGGGATGCCGAGGCAGGGCGTGCGTGGTTTGAGACATTTGCTCCGGGCGGGCGCGTACCCGCCGTTGGAGAGATGTGGCGCTCGCCGGATCATGCGGCAACATTGCGCCGAATTGGCGAGAGCGAAGCACGAGACTTTTATGAAGGAGAACTGGCAGAGCGCATCCATAACTTTATAGCAGTGTACGGGGGCTATCTGACAAAAGAGGATCTCGCGGCTTTCAAGCCAGAGTGGGTTGATCCAATCTCAGTCTCGTATCGGGGATACGATGTATGGGAAATCCCACCGAATGGTCAAGGATTGATTGCACTTGCAGCACTCAACCTGTTGAAGGGGTATGACTTTGAAGAGAAGGAATCCGTTCTCGGTTATCATCGACAGCTTGAAGCGATGAAGCTGGCTTTTGCCGATGGGGAGAAGTACATTACGGAAGAACGTAAGATGGGCGTAACGGTGGAAGAGCTGTTGTCTGAAGCCTATGCGGAAGAACGACGCAAACTCATTGGCGATACAGCATGTGCACCGGAAGCAGGTGATCCACGCGCAAGTGGAACGATATACCTGGCGACAGCCGATGGTGAGGGCAATATGGTTTCCTTTATCCAGAGTAACTACATGGGCTTTGGCTCAGGACTCGTTGTACCCGGTACAGGCATAGCGTTGCAAAACCGTGGGCATAATTTCTCACTGGATGCGAGTCATGCCAATGCACTAGAGCCTGGCAAACGAACGTATCATACGATTATTCCGGGTTTTCTCACGCGGGGTAACGAAGCCGTTGGGCCATTTGGTGTCATGGGTGGGTTCATGCAACCACAAGGTCATGTGCAGGTCGTGATGAACACAGTCGATTACCACCTGAATCCGCAGGCCGCACTGGATTCCCCTCGCTGGCAGTGGGTCAAGGGCAAAACCATTCTTGTAGAACCAGACTTCCCACAGCATATTGCCCAAGCACTCGCCCGTAAAGGGCATGATATCCAGGTGCAGGTCGATCCGTCCCAGTTCGGTCGTGGTCAGATCATCTGGCGTAACCCTGACAATGGGGTATTATGCGGAGGAACGGAAAGTCGAGCAGATGGCACCATTGCCGCGTGGTAGTAAACTTGCCGCGGTAACACGGTGTTCATGACACAGGATGATGAATGTGAGAAATGAACTGGCGTATCTGTATGATGCTTAAACGCGGTATGCTGAATTGCTGTAGCCATTCATTATGCTGTATAACACATGACAGATCATATTCATAAAGAAACATGCAAAGGAGCTGTTTCAAAAGCAGTGCCTCTTCGCTCCAAGTGCTAACGAACCCACCGCATCTTAATAGGTGGATCATTGACGTATACAAGATGTAACGAACCTCAGTAGCGCTATTTCGTCATAGAACGGCATTCAAATCTACACAATCGACTGAATTGATGAGATAACGCCTCTGTGATTCATTAGGTCTCAGATCCGCAGAAATGGGAGCGAATAGCGTGTTACAGATTCATTAGATCAAACTAATGCTAAAAGGGCTGTCCCCGTTGAACTGCTCCCCATACCGTAACAGGCTTCTATTATTTCACCTGTCTACTATATGGGGAGCAGTTCATTATGGGGACAGCTTCTTTTGAGCTTCTATAGTTTACTTAAGAGATCTGTCGGTACAATGGTTGTTAACTTTGCACGTTGTATGCTCGTTTGGAGTTGTGTTTCACTTCATGGTGCGAGTTGCTTATATGCTATGCCCTAGGAAGAGTATGAGACGATTGGTGCGGGCGATCCACCTCACAGTGCATCGATGATATCTCCTGTGAGCAGAGACGATGGATCACCTCGGAGCAAGGCAGCTCGTTCGGCGGCTTCACCATGCAGATATACGCCGAACGCGGCAGCCTGTTCCGCGCTGAGCCCTTGTGCGAGTAGACCGGCGATGATGCCGGTCAATACGTCTCCGGCACCGCCAGTCGCCATACCGGCGTGTCCGGTGGTGTTAATGTACGCCTCGCCGGATGGCGTTGCGATGACCGTTCGCGCTCCCTTGAGCACAAGGGTCACGCCCTGCTCGCGGGCGTACCGTACAGCGTGTTCCATTCGATCACGCTGTACCTCCGGGGTCGATATGCCCAGCAATCGACCCATCTCGCCAGGGTGCGGCGTCAGGATTGTTGCCGCACTTCGCTTGCCCCAATCGCGAGGCCCATGTGGGCCAGCGTCTGCAAGCATGTTGAGGGCGTCCGCGTCAATGACAAGCGGGCGATCCGTCTGTTGCCACAGACGGCGTAGCCAGTCTGTGTCGCCCTTGAAGCGACCAAGCCCTGGGCCGGTCGCAAGCACGTCGCGGCTCTCCGCAAGACGCAGCACAGCGTCTGCGGAAGCCGCGTTCCATTCGCCGCTGTCGCCATCGGCAGCGGCGGCGAGCATGAGCTCAGGCACGGTGCCGATGACATGCGGCAGCAGTGCCGCGGGCAGCGCCCATGTGGCGAGCCCGCAGCCTGCGCGCAGCGCGGCCTTCGCCGAGAGCAGGCCAGCGCCGCTCATCGGCAGACTTCCTGCGGCCAATAGTACATGGCCGTAGGTGCCCTTATGGCCGTCCGGTACCCGGAGACGGCTAGTGTCCACGCGCAGCGCACGGCGCAGCACCTCGTCCGTCAACAGACGGACTGAGGAGCCATGCTCTGGCGCAAGACGCGTGGGAATGCCGATGGCGCGCACCACAATGCGCCCCGCGACAGAAGCGCCCGGGTACTGCACCAGCCCGCGCTTAAGCAGCGCGAGACATACGGTCACCCGGGCTTGAATGCAGGGCTCGAATACCTCTCCGGTGTCGGCATTCAGCCCACTTGGCACATCGGCGGACACGACCGGCTTACCGCTGTCGTTCGCCGCCTCGATCAGCGCCGCGTAAGCTCCGCGCGGCGCCCCCCGCGAGCCGGTGCCCAGCAGTGCATCTACGATGCCTGTGCACCGGCTGAAGTCCACGGCTTCGCGCCCGTGGACAAGAGCAGGGATGCCAAGCTGCGCGGCGGCATCCCGTTGCACTGCGGCTTCGCCCCGCAGTGCCTCCGGTGCATCGGCGTAAACCAAAGTCACGCCGAGCCCCGCTTCAAGCAAAAGGCGCGCCGCTACCAGCCCGTCGCCGCCATTATTGCCCTTCCCGATCAGCATGTACCACTGCTGATCACCGGGTTGCTCCATCGCCAGCGCCGAATCGGCGGTGATGTCGCCACCTCGTCCAGGCCAATCCCCGGGCCCTGTGTGCGCTCGGGACTGTCTTTTTTTCAACTCACCTACCCGCACTGCTCCACCAGGTCTCTGCTCTTCCCGGCACAACCGAATGACTTCTTCCGCAATCGCTCTTCCCGCATTCTCCATCAGACTCGCCGCAGGAATGCCTAGCGTATGAATCGTATGCTCGTCGATGCTTCTCATCTGTTCAGACGTAACGATATACAACAACTCATCCCTCCCCAACCGCATTTCAAGGAATTCGCGCTCCGATAGCCCCTCTAATTCGTAGGGCTCTAAAACCTAGTTGTTCGCATTAGATGCGCTCTGATACAGCAATTAATAAGCTACTGTAAAACGGGATTGAATAAATTGTGGATCATCCAGCTCGTCCACCAAAGCCGCTGCAAAGTCACCAATGGATATCGTGCTCTCGCCAAGATCGTCCGTTACAACACGATTCATCCCGATTCGGAATTGACCTGTCCGTTGTCCTGTCGTAATCGTCGCTGCCGGGCTCATATAGGTCCAGTTAATATCCGATTCCGCAAGGATCCCATATGCATCTGCATGAGCCATCGCAAGCGGTTTGACTTCTTCAGGGAACCCCGGTGTGTCCATGAGCATTACATTCGAATCCGTCAGTAAGCTTCCCGCTCCGCCAACAACAACGAGACGAGCCGCCTTACCACGTCGAACACCTTCAATTAAGGAACGCGTAACTTCGAGCAACTCTTCCTCGGAACCAAATTTCGGGCCATACGCACTCACTACCGCTTCCTGACCTGCTGTAAAATCAGCCACCTGATCCGGGTTAAGCAAATCTCCTTGTTCTACACGCAGACGCTCATGCTTCATCTCAACCTTCGATGGGTCACGAACAATCGCAATCACTTCATGCCCACGATCCATTAACTCCCACAAGATTGTCTTCCCAATTGCTCCGGTTGCTCCAAAAATAGCTACTTTCATATCTAATCCCTCTTTTCTATATATTTCATTATGCGAATGTACCGTTATTGTGATACCCATTCCTACTATTATAACCTTAAACGGCTCACGCCATCTTAAACCGAACAGCCTCGCTTGTAAACTCGAATCTTCATCAGCGTGACCCTCTCATTAACCACACACTCCCATTTCAAGCATTATAGAACTTCTTCATATGCCCTTTGCCTCCCTAATCTTAACGCGACTTCTCCTGTCCCACACCTTCTTCTTTCATTAAAAAGTATTTCTAGCATGCCAAAAAAGCCGCAGCAGCGGCTTCAACAATTTCATTTTATCTTGGTTGCCTATTCAGGCTGAGTTACCCTGTTCCGGGTTAGAAATTGAACTGCCTTCGTTGCCCAGATTCGCTCCGCATAGACCTCATGCTGCAGATCATCAATGATATGAAGCTCAAGTTCGCCGACGGCTCGGACAGGTTGCTTCCATTTCAATATCTCCTCATACAAATGCTCCGTCTGTTCCACCGGGCATAGCTGATCGTTCCGACCGTGTATGAGCTGGAGATTAACCATACGTAGTGCAGACGCATAGGTTAACGGACTTCTATCCCGCAAAGCAGATTCATCCTGCAACAATCCGCCAATTTCCATCTGTAAAAAAGATCTCAACTTCGCTCCGCCACCCGCATACAATTCGCTTAGATCCGTAAACGGTGCACATGCTACAGCGGAACTCCATAGCTCCGGATTCCTGCCTGCTGCGAGTAATGCCAGATAGGCACCGTAACTTACACCATATAGAGACACCTCTATATAGGAAGATAACACCTGCTCCCGAATAATACGGATAACTCCCGCATCGACACCGCCCCAATCATCGTGAATACGGTGCTTATATTCAGGGCCAAACCCCGAACTACCCGGATAGTTCAGACCAATCACCCTTACTCCAGACTCACATAAACCACGAATAACGGGGCTGTAGCTGTCGATAAGGCAATTATGTGGCCCACCGTGCAGATATATGACCGCATGTCCTTCACCTTCTGGATCGATGTCCATGTATGGTATTAACTCATCTCCGTGAAAAAGTTGCTTATATTGTATCTCCGGCTGTTGTCCCAAACCACTCGCGAATACATTCGCATATCCCACATCGAGCGGAGTGATTTTGCCGCATGAATCTGATATCTCGTACCTGGCCGGGATTGGGGCGGTAACAAGCGACTCGAATTTGCCAATGAGGCTCTGCTTGTCCCTGCTATACACCGCTTGTGTTAACGTGCCTGGGTAATCGTGTAGTTCAAACGTTTTTTCTCCTTCAAACGTGTATTGAACATACATCCATTTACCACGTAATATGCCCTCGCATAAGACAAGCTGCCGATCGATATCCAGCTGCATACGGATCAGCTCAGAGAAAAGCTCGCTGTGTTCCAAGCGTCGATGAATAGCTTCATCCTGCGCTTTGCTCCAGCCAGGCTGGAATCCACCTTCTACAGGAATAGATAAAGCAATCATTTCACCTTGCTTGTCCATAACAGGATAAGCATACTCTCTATATAGGGTTTCCTGAGATAATCCACTCTCTTCACCGTAAACATATACTCTACCAAGTCCACCTATATTAACGCCAATCTCTCGCGCAATCTTTGACCAAAACACAAATTGCGGATTAACAAGTTTTGGAGTAACCCACTCGGCTTGTTCTTGTTCTGAATCATATAGCCCAATCTGTACAGTACCTGAACGATGTCTAACGGCAAAAAGCAGCTGTAAGTGTTCATCCTGCCAGGCAACCTGCATCACGGGAAACGGTAACTTTAAAGACTTGGTGTAAAGCAACTTTATGCGCCCCTGCTCTTTTTTGTATACGTGAATAGATCTCTCCGTTTTCTCTTGGATGATTGCCACTACTTGATCTGTACCCACGAATTGTATATGCTGCACGTTCTGAATCCGTCTTAGCCAATGATCAGACAGACGCAGTGCGTCTTGAACATGGCCAGAATCATCAAGCTCACACCAGTGGAATGTTTGGTCATCATAGCTCACAATGATGCTTGTATGCTCTCGATTCACACGCATTCGATTCAGGAATGGATTGCCCAACTGGGTTCCCTCCCCTCATGCCAGTGCTTAAATTCCTCCCAGGAATCCAACTGTAATTCTAGCTTTAGTGTAAGCTGTTGCTGAGTGGCTGCTGCTGCGGGTGTCTCTGTTCCCAAACCACTTAACGCTTGCCGAATCAAACGAATTTGTTGCACACTGGCGGCTGGCAGTCCCGCTATCAAAAGGCGGTATACCTCTGCTGCATGTTCCTCTTTCCCTTGCTGAATCAGCATCCCAGCTACTTCAACCGCACGCTGTAGCAATTTGGAATGAATCGAACCACTCTTCATCCTCAGCACCTGGATTAACATTTTGTACTCTAATTCGTTCTCTCCGAGCTGTTGATACACCGCCATTTTTAATTGGAGGACTTGACCCAACCATTCCGAGTACACACCAGTACACAGCTTCTCAGCCCGGATCAGTGTCGTTTCAGCCTCCATCAGAAGCCCTGCCCGAATTTGTAAACCTGCGATGTTTAAAGCCGTTTGAATCTGGAAAACGTGCCGATCAGGCCCTGGAGGAAGCTGGAGAATACGCAACCCAGCTCGCTTCTCCAGTTCAATGGCGCGTGTGATGTGACCTTCCTGCAAGTCGATCAATGCTTCACCGTTATCCAGTGCAGCCTCCTTACCAATGCGATAGATTTCGCTTAAATCCTCATGCTCCAGAACAGCCCGAGCTCGGGTATAACACTCTCTCGCCGCAACATAATCATTCCCATTTTTCGTTAACAATTGACCCAATTCAAACCATAAAATAGCCTGCTGGGCTGCCGATAATCGTTGGAACATAGCATTTCGAGTGAAAAAACGAAAACAAGCCTTGTACCGGAGTGAATTATTCGATTTGCACAACAAAATCCAGGCCAGCCTGTTATAAAGAGCCAGAGCTTTGCGTTGGGCTTTAGTATGAACTTTTTGTTGGAATTTGCCTTGGGCGTTATTTTTGGATTCAATCCGGATTTCTTCCGTACGTTGTGCTGGCGTTTGCGCTTCCTTCTGACCTATCTCCTCTTCTATCTCCCAATCCCTACTTGCCATTCGTAGCTGTTCATTCAACAAACACCGGGTCTGTTCTGGTGTATCTCTCACTAGTGAAATAGCCAGCTTTGGTGCATCTCTGGGAGGGGTTACTCTCACGGGATATTGATGAAAAAATAAGACTACGCTAACGCCCTTTAGTTTTTGACGATAGAGCAGATGATGAATCGCCCCAAGGTCGGCAGGGTGCAGACCAGAGACCACCTCAACCAGAATCCATTGGCGTGACCCCGGCGCCCAGCCGGATCTATGGAACCTCAATAACGCATTTTTGCAGGCTACCAGATCATCCATCGGATGAACCGGATTCAACTGATAAATGAGTGGCAACGTGTTATACGCATCATCGAGAAGGATTGAAATGGCCTTGTCTTGCCAATGCATGCTGAGTTTCTGAAGCTCATGCTTCACCGTCTCTGAACGTCCTTCAATCACAAATAGTCCAGGCTCATGACTCGCACGAAACCACGTACTTCTCAGAACATGATAGTCTCTACTGTCCAGCAAAACAGGCTTCATGAGAGCTTCCGCTCCTTCCTGATTTGGCATACGTGTATAAGTTCAGGCACCTGCTGTAACGGCAATGCAGTCATCAAACGATAGCTACCTTGATTGTTTGCATCAAGTGAAGCTTTAATCTGCTGTTCAGGGTGGGAACTACACTGATGGAGACCATAGGCAACAAGCCACTTGGCCCATCCCTTGCGTTTTGCAACAGGTACCGTGAAGATATGCGACAGGAGTATGCTACCAAACTCATCACTTAATAGGCAGCCTCCGATCTTCGCCCCTCCTACCTCCACAATTCCCGATCCAGACAATAATTCGCCATACACACCCGCATAAATATCATTTACCGCATGGCGTGCAGCTTGTATTCCGGGGCATGTTGGATCACTGCTTTGAAGCAAATGAGCCGTAACTTCCTCTTGACCCTCTGCGGACAACCACTGTCCTTCCTGATCAGGCATATCTGGAACAGAAATGTGCTTCAAATGACCGTAGAACCGATATCGATGAGCAAGCACATCTGCCTTATACCCGAGCCTTTCCCATGGAAACGAAGCAGGTGCAGTTACAAATATAGAGGAATCGGACAACGTGTCCAAGAGGGATGTGATTCGCTCCTCCCAGTAGGAGAAGGATTGAACCTCACTCCATAGATCCAGCATATATTGACCTTGTCCATGATCAATCACCAGAACTGAAGAGATCTTTTCCCTTATTCCAGGTTCACTTGCATAGTACCGATCCCCACCTTTTCCATGTTCACGTTGACATTGCGGCAGGATATCAGCTATGGATGTTTGCATCATACACCTGTACCTCCCTGTTCTGGTCAAAACCCGAATACACCACTGGCTCAAACGAAACCGCCGGATAAAATCGACGAAGCAGGAAAGCGTAAATCCCCATATATCCTGTCATATAGTCTGGGGAGAAGGATTCCATATCCTCCAGCGGCCACATCCACAAGTCTTCCTGCCTATCACTGCGAAGCACGTGTAGACTTCGTGTATACTCTTTCAACTTGGCTTCATATCGGCCAGGAAAGCTCCGATCCGCCATCAACAAAAAGTCCCCGTTCCCAGCGATTCCATGACATTGACCAAAAGAAGCAAAAATCGTTGATTGGGCTACCGCATCTGCAGCTTGCTGACCGAGTCTGTAACATACCGGGTCTTGCAAGGTCTCCGCTGCAGTCAGCAAAAATCGGCCAATGCCTGCTGAACCATTGCACCAGTGCACCCATAGTGCGTCCGGCTTTTCGGGGGATGCAGGCCACAACCTGACGCCATGAAGCCCTTCGTAACTCGTACGCTCCAGTGTATGCACAATGCGTCTAACCGCCGAATAATACTCGTCTCTCCCTGTTACATCCGCTAGGGCAAGCAAAAAATAACCGATCCCTGCAATGCCATGCGAAAATCCAAACGACTCATGGCCTTTCTTGTCCGTCTTTTCCTTCACCTCCCACATACTTAGCCCATCTTCTGTTCTTTTCTCCTGCTCCAAAATGAATCCACCAAGTTCGTCAGCTCTAGTTAAAAGTTCCGCACAGCCCCCATGACGATGTACCTCCAGTAGCATTAGCCCTAAGCCTGCTGCGCCATGACTGATATTCGTTTGAACCGGATCATGCCTTGTCATCTCCACCGCAAGATCTTCGGCAATACGAAGTAGTGGTTCATCATCCAGTGCCTTGGCTGTCAGTGCCAACGCCCAGGGAACAGCCCCATAGCCAAAATATAAGCTCTCTGGCGTTTCTTCAGGAACATAAGGCGTATGACTTAATAACCACTCGAGTACTTCACGTGCGTACTGATGGTACTTTCTGTTTTGTGTGATCTCACCGAGCTGATGAAAGCCGTAGGCCATCCCTGTCCAGCCAAAATTGAAATTGGCCGGGTGGAACATCTTGCTCATGCTATTCTCCGGATACAGCTGGTGAGGGTTGCTAAAATCAAGGGAATCATGCAACTTATTTGCCATGAGTTCGGCTTGATGAAGTACTACTTCTGCCGTCATATCCGTTTCGTTTATGCAGGAGACTGGGACTGGTTCGCTCCTGCTTACATCAACTTTCTCTTGCTCATATAAACGCGCTAACTGTTTACGTATTTCCGATAACTCGTTATATTGCCCAGACATGATCTCGATCCCCAGACTTCCCAGTCCACGAAGCTGTGTATGAGTGAGATTATCTAAGTATGCTTTTCCGGCAGACAGATGAGACTGTCTGTATTTCAGATAAGGATCCATCGAGGATGCCATATAATAATAAACGGCCCCCAGAGCGTAGAGGTCATCCGCGTATTCCGATCGCTGACTGTGCTCTCTTCCTCGAAGCACATAACCAGGTGTATGTCCTGTTAATGGTTTTGCCTGACTGCTACTGTCCTTCACATAAGCTAACTCCAGATCAATTAATCGCACACTTCCGTCGTCGGTCAACACCACAATATTGTTCGGGGTTAGATCATTGATGACAATGCCTTTATCGTGAAACTGCTGTACAATATCCAAAATTTCTGAGCTGACTCGGTAAAATTCTGCCTGATTATAATCGGCAGCTACATGTCTGCGATGGATGTACTCACGCAAGCTGATACTCTCGAAGTACTCCAGCATGAGATATCGATTCTGCTGGAAGCTGAATAGATCAATGGGTCGCGGCGTATATCCGGTATCTTTCATTAGATCCAGAACATGATACTCGTTATTCAGATAATCATGGGCTGAACGTCCGGCACCATCAACACGCATGAGATGAACGGCTTCTTTCATGACAGCTTGCTCATTCTGAGACGTGGAGACAAGAAATACACCTCCCTTGCCTGACTTTTTGAGCACCCGCTTTACCCTGATTTTACGTATTCCAAATTCATTGTTACTGGAACTCGAAGGATTGCATGTCGCTTCATTTTCATTTTTCCATTGAGTCTGTATTCTCACCAGTTCTTCCGGCTCTTCTACCCACTCGGGTTTATATCGGCCAGGTGTTCTCCGGTCTTCCTCCAGTCCACCTCCCGGGTTCTGGATGGCATATACTTTTGCGCAAGAGTAACGATCATAATAGAACCGGTCTACAAAAGCCCCATAGCGATAAAATACACAAGAACTCCCCTGGTAAGCCCGATCCGTAGGGATTGAAGGACCTTTCAAATCTTTCGTACAGTCATTTAACTCCTCCAGCAATTGCATAAACTGCTCATCACTGCGTGCGTAGATGGTCACACACTTCCCGGTCTGAGGGAGCGGTGTAGAACCATTGGATGTTTCAATTAACTTCAGTCCACTACTCACTGCTTTCCACATCACACCATACGTTGTCAGAATCGGCGTAATCCTATGCAGCAATTCTGCACCCTCCACAGGTATAACCGATAAATGAATCTTCCAGCCCTGTGCAGGAAGCGTCAATTCTTCCGGTTTAAAACAAATCCAATGGCCGTCATTCGACCATTGGATGGATTCGGGTAGATCCCGGATTATATGTTCTAAGGCGTTCTCATAGGCGTCCTTCTTTTCAGTCACGCTTGCTAATTTCAATGAGAATCACTCCTTTTTTGAAGTAAAGTAAGAGGGGGAGGTACAATTATTTTAGTTTAGTAATGCGAAATCAAAGACTTATCTTAAAGAATCATTCAGTGGTTCGAGACGATGAAGAGTTCTAAGCCTCTACAACAATCGTTTGTGAGCTTGTCCAGCTGCACACGGTACACAAGCTAGTTTCCTCGAACATATTGTTATCCTCTTCAACCTCCAGAGCCATCAAATCCTGTACAGATAAAATTTCCTTGTTTTCCATGATAAATTACCTCCCATTTGTCTCCCCCTCTTATAAACCAATTTCTACATAAATTTTTAAATTCCTTCTTTTTAATTGAATTTTTTTACAAAAATTATCTACTAATTCCATTATCGTTGTGTGATAATCGCTAAAACCCTTGATTTTTCTATATAAAAAGGGATGATCTGACATCAAATTTCAGACGAAACTGAGGTAGAGCGATGTGAGGTATGTCTGTCTCGATCTTCTCGAAAAGGCCGAACAAACAAACTTGCCGAGCCCATAAAAATGACAAATATACCGATACCCATGTATACCCAGGATGGATTATACGCTTCAATTAACCATCCTCCGAGTAACAGGCCGAGCGGGTTGCTAACACCACTCATGAGTACGCCCATGCTGTTCATGACCCGTCCTCTTTTTTCTTCCGGCGTGGATAGCAGGATAGATGTGACCAGCGGTACGTTTACAAGAGCAAGTCCCAGCATTAACAGGAATGAACAGGCAATCGCAAAAAATATGTTAGGATACATCGGCATGAATAGTAAACTTGCGCCCGAGATCAGATAACTGATTAGGAACCAATGGGCTAGCGACAGACGTTTGGCATATTTGCCACTAAGCAAAGAACCGACAATACTGCCAGCGGCAAAAGCCGACTGAAGCAATCCATACCCTTGTGGCCCAGCTTCAAGCACCATATTGGCAAATATCGGTGTGAAGATATGCAGTGGTGCACCCGCAAAATTGATAATTGCCCCAAAAATAATACAGCAGGCCAGAACTTTGTTTGAAAATAAAAAGGTGATGCCCTGCATGCTGTCTTTGACAAAACCTGAAAATCCTTTTTGTTTGACAACCTTGGTCACAGGGATACGAATAAAGGCGATCGCAAGTGCGGATAGCAGAAAAGTGATGGCATAGATAAACAGGATGGACTGTACGGAGATGAAGGCGATTAGAATTCCTCCTACGGCGTACCCTAACAATTCAATCGTTTTGGAGGAAGAGTTCAATAGTGCATTGGCTGGAGCGAGTTGCTCTGCCGGTTTAGGGAGAATGGCCGGAATCACCGTCTGCGTTGCAGGGTTAAACATGAAACCAAGAATCGCAATGAGCAGGTTAGCCGCGTAGATATGCCATGGAAGCATGGCCTCCGTCAGAAATAAAATCGCAAGAATACATGCAATAACTGCTCGCCAAATGTCCGTCCAGATCAGCAGCTGTTTCTTCGGTAGGCGGTCACTGATCGTTGCCAGCGGTATACCTAGAAAGGCATAAATTAAGTATGGAAGCATTGGAATTAACGCAGCAGCAAGCGCGGATTCCGTCAATTGCAAGATATACCACATCGTAGCCATGGAAAATAAAATCTGACCTGCACCCGAGACAAGCCTCCCCACCAGCAATACCGTAAAGGAAGGAATTCGTAACACTGCAAGGTAGCCACCTTCGCGAGTCTTAGTCGTTGCTTTTTGATTCATGTCCATCGCCTCCATTTGGAATCTCTTCGCGATCATCCGCCTGTTGTAAACGTCCGACTAGACCTGATTCTTGGATTCTTCGCTGCATTTTGGCTTTGACCTGTTCCAGCTCTGCAGTGTACTCCCTCATCTCGTTAAACAGTGACTCATGAGTTCGAATTCCTTCCCGAATTAACATCGCTGTAGCATCCGAGCGATTTTTGGCCAATTCCAAAAATACCAGTTGGTCGATCACATCAATCTCCTCCTGACTTAATCGGACGGAAACCACCCCCTTAGTGCCTGAAAGATTCTTAGTAGCCTGTTCCACAGAGCGCTCCACCATTTGACTGAACTGTATTTTCTGATGTTTGTTCAACATATTTCCTCCATTCTTGTCATTATGAATTAATGGGCATAGGTCATAAACGGTCATACGGGAAATTTTCGTAGTGTAGTTTAATTTACAACCGGATCTATAATACGTAAATTGTAAATCGTATATCGTAAATTGTATTTAGTTTACATTATACATGTAAAAATATGGTTGTAAAGCAAAAAACCTTTAGTTCCCTAAAGGTTTGCAGCAACTATTTATATGACCTCTGCTGTGTTCGAGGCATTTACGAGTTCAAACTCTATCCTTCTTGCCTCCACCACATACCTTCGGATTCTGGGCTAGTATACTCGAAGCCAAACTGAGCATACAACCGATCCGCTGGAACATCCGCAAGTAGGCTCACCAGGGCGCGGGCAGGTACGTTCTCTTTCAGATATTTCATGATCTCATTCATGATCAGCTTGCCATACCCTTTTCCCTGCTCATCTGGATGTACAACGATATCAACCACTTGATAGAAACAACCATCGTCTCCCACCACTCGTCCCATACCAATAAGTACATCATCTTGTCGCAAACACACTGCAAATAGACTATTCGGCAATCCTCTCTCGGCGCCTTCACGGCTTCTTGGACTCATCCCTGCGATCTCTCTCAACGATAAATACTCAGCTACGGCAGGTGGTGCGTGTTCAACGGTAACGTGATCCATGCAATAACCCCTCTCATTAAATTATGGACAGAAGAATATTATCAATTGCCAGATTAATCCGATAAATAAGTATATGGTTCATCCATATAACATTATATTCAGTTTCTCTCCATTCCCTATAGAAAGGCGGAGCCTATATACAACCAAGAACCTACCATACATATATGTAAAGTTAAAAAATATCCAGCTCTTTTCATCATACCATTAGCTGCTATTTATTAACCAATTAGCTTCGATTTTCCTATCTTTTCTTACATCGCTTCCTTCTATAAACAATGAGCAAACCAACTTCAAGTAACCCTATAAATTAAGAGTAAAGTTAAGGAAGTGACTACCTTTGATAAAGAATTCCATCAAACACAAAATCATATGGCCGATCATCATTATTTTTATTGTGGTCATTTCAGTACTCGTACTTATTGTGAACCAATTTACAACGAAAAGTTTAAATAATAAAGGAATTACAACGATGGAGGTAGCCAAAATTTCAATTGAAAATGCTATCTTATCGCGTAAAGCTGCTGAAAATGTCATGGAGCAGGAGATGTTTGGCCAAGCTACGTTGATTTCTTATTTAGTAGATCAGAATTTAACCTACGAGCAAGCAGTAGAATTAGTTACACGATCAGGAATGGATGAAATCTGGGTGACTGACAGCGATGGCCAGGTAGAGTTGTCCACTTTTGATAAAGACGCTAACCTCAACTTTGGAGCTGACCCAAGTCAACAAGCCTATGAGTTCATGGATCTGATTACTGGCAAAAGAGATCAAGTCGCCCAACCGGCTCAACCACGGACTGTCGATCCCAAGATATATAAATATGTTGGCGTTGGTGGATGGTCTTCTCCTCGTATTGTACAGGTGGGACGTGATGGTCAGCGCTTGACCGAGTTGGATCAGCAGATTGGAGCACAAGCATTGATTGAGCAGTTAAAGACAAGCCTGAGCAGTGATGTGTTATTCTCAGGTATTCTGGACGAGAAGGGAAAGCTGTTGTACTCAAGTGATGGGAACCTGGATGGTTTAGAATCCTTCATTACAGACGCATTCCAAAAAAGTGTACAGGCTTCTTCTACTGAACAAGTACACGCCCAGTATAACGGTCAACGCGCAGATTACTATATTACCTCGCTGTCCGATGGGCGTGGATTTATACTCGCTCTATCAACGAAGGTCATTGACGATATGAACATAACAACCATTCTATCAGCTGCTGTTGGATTATTACTCGTGATTATCGTTGTATTCCTGGTGGTAAGTGCTCAAATGCGGCGGGTACGCCAATTGCAGCAAGCTATGGAATCCATCAGTCGTGGGGATGGTGATTTGACTCAACGCCTGCAAGTGAATTCCAAAGACGAAATTGGGCAGTTAGCGGAGTCAACCAATCACTTTATTAATCAGATTCATTCCATTGTGACTGATGTCAAAATGGCAACTACAGCAAGTAAACAGGACGCTGCATCCATTACTGATAATACACTGCACACGGTAGAAATCACACGTGAAATCCGTATTGCCATTGAGGAGATGGCAAATAACTCAGGCAGACATGCCGAAGATATGCATAACGGTGTCGTTGCTATCCAGCAGTTATCCAAACAGGTGGAAGACACCAAGCATAATACAAACATGTTGTTTGAATACAATCAGGTCATTGGAGACAAGCAAGCCAAGGGTTTACATACTGTGGCGATCTTATCTGATTCGATGACGCAGAATGTACAAGTGTTTGATGATATGTCTAGCAAGCTCACACAACTGAAAAATGATATTGATGCGATTAGCCAAATGACAGAGACCATCACTGGCATCTCTCGGGAGACCAATTTACTCGCTCTAAATGCTTCTATTGAGGCATCTCGTGCTGGTGAACATGGTAAAGGATTCGCTGTGGTAGCTGCTCAAGTACGTGTGTTATCCGAACAAACCAGGGCATCAGCTGTACAAATTCAAACACTAATCGAAAATGTTCAAACTTCCGCAGCGGTCACACTTCAATCCATGGCTAAAGCCGAAAATATGGTTCAACTTCAGGAGACAACCGTAACGGAGGTAACGGACGCATTCGCTAATATCAAAGATACACTTGCATCCGTAAGTGAGTTTACCGATCACATCGTTACTTCAATGGATAACCTCGTGGACAGCCGTCAGCAACTCTCCTTGTTGCTCGAGGGAACCTCTGCTGCATCAGAGGAAACTGCTGCAAGCTCTGAGGAAGTATTGGCAAGCACTGAAACACAGGTCAGTCTCTTTGAAAATGTCTCCTCACTTACGACGAACCTCAACGTGACACTATCTGAACTACAGCGCCAGGTTGACCGTTTCAAAGTGTAAAAACAACTCATAACATACCTAAACATATCGCCGAGTCGGTTCCATTCCGATTCGGCTGTTGTGTGTGAGTAACATGTTAAATGCCCTCTTCCCTCCCATCTTTCTGCTTGAACTCAACTACTTCCTGTGTAATAGTGAGAGAAGCTTATATTACCGGGGTTTATGCTACGCCCAACTTTCGTACAAAGGAGGAACAACGGTGCTGCAACGTTGGATGTTTTTTCTGTTCTCATATCCAGGCTTCGTAGCCTTATTGCTCGGAATCATTGCCATCTTCCTAGGCATATACATATGGTCTGCCACGGAAATTAGACGAAGTCGAGACCGGAGAACACAAGCCATACGAGATACATTATACATAACGACACCACTGCTCGGGCAACTCACTTTTATTGAAAATAGGCAATCTACTCGTACGGAAGCGGAGCAGCACGAATTGCTTAACGCCATGCTGGCGTGCAGAACAGCCGTTAGCCTATCACCACAGCTTCAGGATCAGATTCGTAGCTGCATTCAAGACCCTGATCCTGCGCGGCTAACCTTGATGCACAGAGCTCTGGAGCGAGAAAGCTCCAGCCTATCGGAAGAACTTCGCAGCCAGGCACACTCGGTGCATTGGTGGGAAGCTGTCTGGAATGTGATTCGCCCTGCGGTCGAGCCTCTTGCTGTAGCGGCATGGCTGTATCTGATCGCTGATTTCATCATTGTTCAGCAAGGACTGAATCAACCATTTTGGCATGGCTGGGTCAACGCATTGTTCTGGATTCGCTTCATCTCCCTATGTATTACAGTGCTCTATGGTTATCTGCTCTTGGCTAGTCCTCGCCGCAGGACACCAGGTGCATCCGGCACGATGACCAAGGTGTTATATGCGCTCATTGCACTCTGCTCTCTCCTGCACTTCATTGGGCCTGTAGCCGCTCCTTACACGCTTGGCTTGCAGCTCATATTGTTCGTGTCCGGTTTTCGTCTGACAGGTACAAGTTCTCGTAGTGAACGTCCTTATGCAGGGCATACAGAGCTAGAGCCGGCAAAGGAAGCTTCTACGGAGACCGAAGTGAACACAGCGCGCAAATCTGGCGCCAAAGTGGACGAGTAGCGCTGGCTGGCTGGATTACATTCGCAGCTATTTATGAAACATCACGGCACAACAATAGACCGACCTGTAAGGGCGGTTAATCCACAGTGTCCACTATAGTAAACCAAAAACAAAGAGAAGCTCGCACCCTGCGGCTTCTCTTTGTTTTACCCATCGTACTGCTGTTCTTCGCGCAAAAAGTCCTGTTGGAGACATCTTAAACAATCTAGTGATGCATCTTCTCATGCATCACCCTTGCCCCGCAACACTCCATCTCACTACATCACTCTATCCCTTCGCACCGCTGGCATTGGAGCCGCGCAATGAACGAGGTGTGTTGTTCCGTGCAGCACTGCCGGATTTGGAGGCGCTGCTTGTCGGTGTATTTTCAAAACGCTTACGTTCCGTTCGCTCCATCTGTACAATCTGACCCTCGTGTACCACGATGTGCAGCGACCCAAACTCCATGTCATTGAGCTGTCCAGCGATTCTGTCCATCCATACCTCATCCACTTTCAACGGCTTAGCCATAGAGCCGCCTCCTCTTCCCGGGCTGTGCCCGCAATATTACTTGAACAAGCACTTATATCCATCCGACTTATAAAACATTCTTATCCAACCTATATACTTGGATTATACATTATCAGGGCTTCCAGTAGCTGTCAATCGGTATTTTCCGTTAACCGGTTAAGGATTCTTTTTTATCGTACTTAGCCTTCGCTCATCGTTCGCTCACATTCTTATGCCCCAGCCAGCTCTTGACCAGGAGCGTTGCCAGAGCAAGGATTAGCAGCAATGAAGCGACGGCGAATGATGCCGAGAATTGATATTCGTTATACAAAATTTCGACATGAAGCGGCAGTGTGTTGGTCTCACCACGTATATGTCCAGATACAACGGATACCGCCCCGAACTCGCCCATCGCGCGAGCATTACACAGAATAATACCGTAGAGCAGTCCCCACTTAATATTGGGTAAAGTCACGTTCCAGAAGATCCGCCATCCCGAGGCTCCAAGCGTCACTGCCGCTTCCTCTTCACGGGTTCCCTGATCCTCCATGAGCGGAATTAGTTCCCTTGCCACGAAGGGGAACGTGATGAATAGCGTCGCCAGCACGATGCCTGGCAGCGCAAAAATAATTTTGATATCATGCTCAGCCAGCCATGGACCGAACCAACCATTAGAGCCAAATACCAGCACAAAGATCAACCCGCCGACAACGGGAGAAATGGAGAAAGGAAGGTCGATTAACGTGATCATGATTCCTTTGCCCCGGAACTGGAACTTCGTAATAACCCAAGCTGCTGCCACACCAAATATCGTATTGAGTGGTACCGTAATTGCTGCAACGAGCAGCGTCAGCTTGAGAGCTGACATCGCATCAGGTTCGGTCAGAGCGGCGATATAGACGCCCCACCCTTGTTTCAACGCTTCCATTAAGACAATGACCAATGGCAAAATAAGCAACCATAACAATACAAGACCTGCCAGTCCAATTAACAGCCATTTGACCCATGGAGCCTCCGTAGTTGCACGGTTTGACCCAGGGCTACTTGGTATGCGCGAAGCAGGACTCAGCGGAACAGAACCCGCCATACGCTGCACCTCCTTCCGTTGAAGTGAAAAGCTCCCATCGAATAACACCCCCATTGAATGCCTAGATATTCCCGCGGCTCTTGTACACGGTGGATATACCATTCGTTAGAATGTACCGATGCGAATTGGTTACGCCCTGCCTGCCTTCCGGCTCCATCGTTGCAAGGAATTAATGACCAGCAACAGGATAAATGAAACCAGCAACAGCAGCAAAGCGACAGCCGTAGCTCCTGCGTAATCAAACTGTTCAAGCTTCGCCATAATGAGCAGCGGCGCGATCTCCGTTTTCATCGGCATATTGCCTGAAATAAACACCACTGAGCCAAACTCTCCAATACCTCTGGCAAATGCCAACGCGAAACCTGTCAACAGCGGGGGAATCAGATCCGGAAGTAGAATGGTACGGAATATCCGCCACCTTCCTGCCCCTAACGTTGCAGCCGCTTCTTCAACCTCAGCCTCCAGCTGTTCTAATACCGGTTGCACCGTTCGAACGACAAATGGAATACCGATAAACATCAGAGCTAGTGTAATGCCCGCCTGAGAATAGGCTAATTGGATACCCAAAGGCTCAGTAAGCTGCCCAATCCAGCCGTTTCCAGCATACAAAGCCGTAAGAGCAACCCCTGCCACCGCTGTTGGCAACGCAAATGGCAGATCAATCACAGCATCAAAGAGCCGTTTACCCGGAAATTCATACCGCACCAATACCCATGCCAAGAGCAGCCCTAATCCCAGATTGATTAAAGCCGCCACACCTGCGGTCAGAAAGCTGACCTTAAATGAAGCGAGCACGCGGGGATTCGTGGCTGTCTCCACCAGCATAGACCAGGTCAACCCTGTGGAGTTAAACACCAGGGCTGTCAGTGGGATCAAGACAACAAGGCTGAGGTAAAATACGCTGTATCCCATCGTTAACCCGAATCCCGGAAGCGTGCGCCTCCGGGTTGCTATTACCTTGCTCATGAACGTCATCCTCTCTTGCCTTCAGCCGGTCAGGCTGGTTGGCTCCTTGCCATAGGATCGAGTACAGATTGCCCAGACTTAACTGCCCGGAACGTAAATTTGGTCAAAGACCCCGCCATCATTGAAATGTTTAGCCTGTGTATCGCGCCATGTGCCGAATACATCATTCAGTGTGAACAGCTCCAGGTCCGGGAACTGATCCTTGAATTTCTCGGCCACGGTATCCAGTGTTGGACGGTAATAGTTCTCCGCTGCAATCGTCTGTCCTTCCTCACTGTACAGATATTTCAGGTAAGCGTCGGCCACTTCACGGCTTCCCTTTTTGTCGACATTTTTGTCCACGACAGCTACCGGAGGCTCAGCCAGAATACTCACGGAAGGCACAACAATATCGAATTTGTCCGGCCCCAGTTCCTTCACTGACAAGAACGCTTCATTCTCCCAAGCCAGCAGTACATCGCCAAGTCCACGTTCTACAAACGTTGTTGTGGCTCCGCGTGCACCGGAATCCAGTACAGGTGCGTGCTTGAACAGCTCACCTACAAAGGCTTTTGCAGCCTCCTCGTCATTGTTATTCTTCTTGAGCGCATACCCCCAAGCTGCGAGATAGTTCCAGCGGGCTCCACCAGATGTTTTTGGATTCGGTGTAATGACCTGAGTATCACCCTTAATTAGATCATCCCAGTCTTTGATGCCTTTTGGGTTGCCTTTCCGAACCAGAAATACAATCGTTGATGTATATGGGGAGCTGTTATGCTCATATTTATCTTGCCAACCTTCGTTAATGAGGCCTTTGTCTTCAATCGCATCAATGTCATATCCCAGTGCCAGTGTAACCACGTCTGCATCCAAGCCATCAATGACGGAGCGGCTCTGTTTACCCGAACCACCATGAGACTGTTTAATAGTTACGTCTTGACCCTTTTCCTTCTGCCAATACGCCGCAAACGCCTTGTTGTATTGCTCGTAGAGCTCACGAGTCGGATCATACGATACATTCAACAATTCAATGGCCTTCGGGCTATCTCCACCACTATCCTGCCCTCCAGATGCTCCAGTTGCATTAGAATCGCCGCCATTTGCTCCACAACCTGCCAGCACGCCTGTCAACACCAGTGCCAGACCAAATAGAATACCTTTTTGAACTCTCTTTTTCATCAATAACACTCCCCCTGTTGGATCTGCGTGACTACATGAACAGGCTGAACAGCTTGGAACGCCACCGAAAAACAAATAACGGAGGGACACCTGTACACACCTCTCCCTCCTAAAGTCATGCCGGCTCGCTGCCGTGTATGCTTTATCGCGTTCGATGTGCTGCGGTGTTCCTCCGTCGATACGGTAAGAACGTTATTCTGTTCAGATGACATTCTCTGCTGCTGGACTGAATCATGAAGTTCATCATGTTATACAGTCTTTTTAATTATTCCTACCTGTTTAGTAAGTTATATGTATCATAAGGGCAGCCCTTTTACCTGTCAAACGTTTTTTCCGATTTTTGCCCAATTCATTTTACAACTGGAAAAAGGCAAAAAAGGAACAGAGCATGTATACCCTGTTCCTTCGCCTACTCTCTGACCCATATTCGTCATGTTACTGATGTGACTGAATCATGAGAATCTCAGGCAGAATGCAATGCGCCGAGATACTTGTCCGTTATTGTCCAGCAATGCGGATATTCGGTACTGGAGGTGGATTCATGCCTTCTCCCAGATAAAAGCTGGTATGCGGCGGCTGATTATAGGCTACATTTTGCCAAGCTACGCCCAACCGGTACACCGGATCATGCATCAACGTGTAGATTCGTTTGTCCGTGAGTGCTGTTGTCGTATAAATACGGAGTGCCGAGCTATCGTTGGTTCGCCATACCACTTCCTCTCTCCAGTCGCCCAGCAGATCAGCCTGAAGATTCGGTGTAGACTTCGTTCCGTTGTTGGAGGAAGCTCCAGAGGCAGTTAGCAGATTCACCGTTCGCCCATTCACATAGTCCCATTTGTCGATACGGTTACTGTCTAACAGTTCGCGGAGCAGATCTCCATCCCACCAGATGCCAAAATTCGTGGACGAAGGTACGGTTGTCCCGATTCTTTGGCCTTTTGCTGTATACAGCGCGCCATTCGCCCATACCTCAGCCCCTCTATATCTTGGATCGATATCCGCAGCCATGCCGCGTCCGATATCCTTCGTTGTTGGTATACCCCAGATCAACTGACCTGTTCTAGCATCACGGAATTCAATGCCTGCATTGGATGGTGTCTCATGAACCTGGAATACCTCCATCCCCGGCCGATCTGGATCGAGATCACTCAGATGCATGGCATCGCCATGATGCAGCCCTGTGGTGTATAACCCTTTGCCATCATGATCGACGGCCATCGCACCATAGATAATCTCATCTTTTCCGTCGTTATCCACATCCGCCACACTTAAATTATGATTCCCTTGTCCAGCGTAACCTGAATTGCCTGGCGTGTTCGAATCAAACGTCCATTGCTTCGTCAATTGTCCATTCCGCCAATTGTAGGCCACAAGCACTGTCCGGGTGTAGTAGCCCCGTGCCATGACCAGACTCGGTCGCTCTCCATCCAAATAAGCAATCGTAGCTAGAAAACGATCCACGCGGTTACCGTAATTATCCCCCCAGCTCGATACACTCCCTCGTGCAGGCTCATAATTGACCGTGGAGAGAGCTTTACCTGTCTGTCCATTGAAGACCGTTAGGAACTCTGGCCCTGACAACACATATCCGCTGCTATTCCGATAATCCTTACTGCCGTCTCCGATGACCGTACCCACACCATCTCTGGTGCCATCGGCCGTTTTCATAGCTACCTCAGCCTTGCCGTCTCCATCCAGGTCATAGACCATGAACTGCGTGTAATGCGCACCTGCGCGAATGTTTTTGCCAAGACTAATACGCCACAGTCGAGTTCCATTCAATTTGTAGGCGTCAATAAATACTTCCCCTGTGTAACCACTATGCGCATTATCTTTAGAGTTGGATGGATCCCACTTCACGATAAGCTCATACTCGCCGTCCCCATCCAGATCACCAGCACTGGCATCATTGGCGCTATAGGTATATGCAACTCCGTCCGGGGTTGTCCCACCAGCGGGAACACTGAGAGGCACTGTCAGATAATTATTTCCCCACACACTTGCTACCTTGGAAGCCGCCTGTTCTGTCCCACCTACGACTGCTCGAACCGTATACTTGGAGTTGTTCGTTCCACTTGCATCCTGAAGATTGGTGCTGTTCGTGATCGGTGAAGCGTTCACCTTTGTACCATCTCGATATACGTTAAAAGAAACATTCGAACCTTCCGTACCGAGTAACCGCCAGCTTACAAATACCCCATTCCCTGTCTTCACTGCCACAACTCCGCGGTCTAGGAATTCCATCTGACGTGCTCCTGCTGCATGAGTCACCGACGGAGCGCTTAGACTTAGAGATGTAACAAGCAATGCTGAACTTAATAATGTAATGCCTGCCGTTCGCAACGTGCGCTTCCATGACGATCGATTGACCATACGACTAGCCTCCCCAAATGTGTTGGTAAGCCCGATGCTCTGTAGCGCATCTGTATTGTAAGCGCTTTAATATATATCATTTTAAATTAAACATTTAATTCCATCTATAGGTCTTAATTAGTAATTTTCGATTATTTTGCGTAAAATAACTTCTTTTCGCTCCCACTAATGACACCATCGTTGAACGGTAGATAGGCAACCATATACATAATAAAGCTGTAAAATCACGTGCGTACACATGATCTTACAGCTTATATGTGTTGTACAGTATTCTTTGATTACAGCAGAGAATAATCTTAATCTACAGGCACAATGCATACCGGACGGGGAACTTCCAGTTTGAAGCCAGTGTGTGTCAGTCTTCCATCCTCGCGATCCACCTGGAATGCCACGATATTGTTGCTGTCCTGGTTAGCTACGAGCAATATTCCCTCTGGCAGTACATTGAAGTTACGCGGAGTCTGTCCCAGTGTAGAAGTCCAATCCACCGCTTCAAGCTCACCGGACTCTTGATCAATATGATAGAGCACAATACTATCGTCTCCACGGTTGGAGGCGTATAGGAAACGTCCACAAGGGGAGATTCGGATATCGGCAGCTGTGCCTTCTCCCGTATGTCCTTCAGGAAGAGTGGATATATGTTGTACGGTGCTAAACTCTCCCCTGCGCGCATCGTACATGAATGCCGTCACCGTATTATTGAGCTCATTAACGACATATGCCCACTTCCCATTCTTGTGAAATACGAGATGTCTTGGCCCTGAACCTGGGGGCTGGCTCGTCTCACGGTGTGTGACCAATCGACCTTCTTCCAGGCGGTAGACAATGATCTGATCTAAGCCCAGATCGCATACAACCGCATATTGCCCTGATGGATCTGGCTGAATGGAGTGTGCATGCGGCCCTTCCTGACGGTCGTCATTCAAACCTCTTCCCGTATGCTCAATTAATGCGCTCATCTCACCTAACGTATCTTGATCACCTACGGGAAATACGTTGACACTCCCACTGCTATAATTGGAGGTGAGTACCCACTTGCCATCCTCTGTGACTGATACATAACAAGGTGAAGCTCCTTTGGTGCTTTTGCGATCCATGAGGTGCAGCTCACCCGTGGACTTGCCCCGGCGGTAGACCAATACCTCTCCCTCATCCGTTTCACTTGCAACATATAGAGAATTTTGATCTGGACTCAAAGCCAAGTAAGATGGGTTATCTACCCCTGCAATATCATGTGCAATCCGCATCTCGCCTGTATCCGAATCCAGCGCACCTACATAAATACCGGGTTGATCCGCTGATGCATAAGTTCCAATATAGAAAAACGTATCCTTGCTCACAGCTTGCTCCATTCCTCCATCGCTCCTTATATGTTCAAATAGGTGCCTACATGCTAGGTCGTGCCTGAAAAATCCCTAACTTCAACGTTAATGTCTAACTTCAAAACTAAAATTCATATTGCTTCTCTGTTATGTACTTAACCAATTCTCTTTGTTTTCCTTCAGTTTCTATGCACAAGTTATTCTTCCAAAGCTCATCTTGATAACGCTTGCGCAAATATCATTGACTCATATATTTTACCTCACCATAATACAAGTATGAAACCATATAACAGCTTATCTACGTTACGCAAATCCGACGGATTCCGTATGCAAAAACTAATCGTATTACCTGACCCGCTACTAGAGGAGGCCGCAGCTTCTCCTGTAACGTCCGCTTTGTACGTGACTGACATTGGTTATTTTCACGAAGCGGAGCACCATTATCGGGATCGGCCAGAGGGCTGCCCTTCCCATATTTTAATGTACTGTGTTGAAGGTACTGGATGGTACACCACCGACGGAGGTAAAAGGCAAGATGTTAAGGCAGGCAGTCTCGTTGTTCTTCCTGCCCATGTTGCACATACCTATGGTGCATACTCAGCTGATCCCTGGAGTATCTACTGGATTCACTTACGTGGTGAACATGCCTCCGCCTATATGGAGCCACTGCTCACTGGAGGTGTATTGACCATGGCTCCGGCGAAAGCTCAGAAGTGGCTGGAGCTATATCATGAGTGCTATGGAACACTAGAGACAGGTTATTCCATACAGACGATGACGTACACCTCACAGATTGTTGGATATATGTTAGGCATGCTCGCTTACGGACATGGTACAGAGGGTCATATGATTAGTAGCAAACGAGCTGCCGAACAGTCTGTGCAATACATGCTACAGCATCTGGAGAGCGGAGTAACACTGAAAGAGTTGGCTGCACAAGCCAGCCTGTCTGCCCCGCATTATTCACAATTGTTCAAGCAAGCTACAGGACATTCTCCCATTGATTATTTTCTGAGGCTTAAAATTCAACATTCCTGTCGCTACCTTGATTTTACCGATTGGACGGTGAAGCAGATTAGCTCGAAGCTTGGCTTCAAAGATCCTTATTATTTCTCACGTTTGTTCCGTAAAATGATGGGTCAATCACCTACCGATTATCGAAACAAGTCCAAAGGGTAGTTTATATCAAAAAATATATATGAGATTGGAAAATAGCAGCAACCTTTTGCATGGAAGGGTCGTCTATAGGGGCAAATAACTTTAATACAAAGGGATACCCTTCCTAGAAAAGTGAGGCGACTTGATATGAAAAAAAATATAATTGCTTTGATGACTGCGGGAGCATTACTAACCTTATCTCTTGGTACTACACCTATTCATGCTGCGCAAGGCGGATTCACAGATCTTCAGGGAGTTGCGGGAGCAGATAAAATCGAAGCATTGCATCACGATGGTTTGATTAAAGGCGTTAGCGACAACCTGTTCAAACCAGAACAACAATTAAACACGGCACAAGGTATACAGTTGCTTGCCGATGGACTAGATCTGAATTTGGATACGATCCGTTTCGTCAAAGAACCTCTCCCAAGTGATTCCTTCTCCAAGGTGCTTGATCATGTGTGGTACAGCAATGCCTTCATTCGTG
Source organism: Paenibacillus tundrae (assembly GCF_030812775.1). Classification (GTDB taxonomy): domain Bacteria; phylum Bacillota; class Bacilli; order Paenibacillales; family Paenibacillaceae; genus Paenibacillus; species Paenibacillus tundrae_A. Next base: position 166,974 of record NZ_JAUSTI010000010.1, on the reverse strand, counting down.
CGAAATATAATGGCATCCAGATGGCTGATGATATCGATCCATCCAAACCGATGACTCGTGAGCAATTTACACTATTCATCATGCAAGGCATCGAAGCCAAAGGCGGCCTACCGATGATCAAGCTACAACCTGTAGATATTACAGATGAGCAAGAGCTTACGCCTGAGTATCAAGGAGCAGTTCAGCGTTCGTTAGCGTTCAAGATTAACACATTGGATGCAGAAGGTAATTTCCATCCTAAAGAGGTTATTACTCGTGCAGAAGCTGCCGTAATGATGTTCAATGCGATTGAACATATGGATAATTTTCACGCACCGGTCGTACCAGAGACACCTGAAAAATAACTCAATCCTTATTTCTGTAACTTTCATGAGCTAACAGGCAATTCTCGTTATACTTTCAAGTCTATTCAGATATTAAAAAGCCCCCTTATCACAGATCACGAGAAGACTTCGGCGAGCAAGATGCACTTAGTCTAATCGTTGTCTGTACGGTAAGGGGGTTTCTTGGTTGGATGGATTGACGAATGCTTAGCTAGTTGGCTCATATGTTGGCTGGATAGAAAGTAAATGTTATTCATACGTACCAATCTCAATCTGATCGGCAACAAATTCATTTTTAACACGATCGAAGGTGTAGGTTACTTTGAAATCACACACATATTGCGGAGATGTTCCAATACTCGCACCTAATCTAGAGATAATTCGTTGATTCTCTAAGGCATAGATGACTACCCCGCCAAAAGCCAGCTCGTTATGATTGGAGTCCGGTGCTAGCTCAACATTAGAATTAAACTGATGTTCTTGGCCTTGCACTTTGACCGTAATTGCTGAAGTACCGTCTTCGTTGGCCGCCACGTGAGATTCGATCTGATCTGCCACAATCTCTTCATATGGTTGTACTTTAATTACAGAGAAGTCTTCCGCTCGAATGACATGCAGTTCGAAGTGATCCAGCCCTGTACCTTTCCCCGTCTGAATGATAATTACCGCTTCTTCTCTACCGTCACCCGTAATATCTGTATAAAAAACCTGGGGGTTCATATCGGTTCCCGTATTCGGGACACTCCAATCAAAATCTTGCTGCCTGCCCTCGATATCGACCGTCACACCTTCAATCTCACCTCTGGATTCTTGTATCGCATATAGCTTCACACGCTCATCTTCGGAAGCGGCAATGAACTTGGGATGCACCTGAAGTTGTTGCTGCACCACCTCCAGTTCATTCGAAGACTCGTCCGCCTGCTTCAGATCGGTTGTTAGTTGATTGGATGCGCACCCCGATAAACAAACTGCACTTACCAACATCAATAAGGCCAGTACTTTCTTCAACTCATATCTCCCTTTCATCTCGAAGCTAATAGCTACCTGTTCTACAGTACATCATCACATCAATTCATTTCGATTATTCCACGGACAATTCTACCATGCTAGGCCGCAGTTCTCCGTTAACAAGCCTATACTTCACTATGGCATTTCCTAAGTACTGACCTATAGCAATCTGAATGGGCAATTCGGCAACGAGCCCTTGGTCTTGCACATCATACCTAATTATATTTTGAACAGAAGGTTGCTCAAACCAGTCACTTGAATCACGGTCATGGATATCATAAGAATACTCGTGTTCATTCACTTTCAGCGTATAGTGGCGAAGTGCCTGTTCCCTATGGAGCTCAAGTTGTACCTCCTTCAACACAAACTCCCTCGGATCTACGACTGGAATTTCCGTAAAATCAGGTCTTAGAACATGTACCTCTGATTCATGTATACCTGTGCCTGTACCCTTCGTTAATACAACCACAATCAGATCCTCGCCTTCTGTACCAAGAGAACCACGATAAATGACTGGATAAAACGATGGATTGCTCACATTACTCCAAGAATACGTTTGGGACGCTTGATCTATTTGGACAGTGAGCAAAGAAAATACATCTCCCTGTGCCCTACCATAGATTGCAACTTGATCATTCTTATTTTCAGCCAAAAGCAAATCTGGGATGGTTGTCGCCGATTCCAAGCTATTTTCCACTGAGTTCCCCTTAGGAAGTATGACTTGATTATCACTACACCCAGACAACAACAATGCTCCCACCATTACCATCATGATCTTCTTCAAGATATATCCTCCATTTGAATCATTTGTTCTAACTATACACATGCACGATACCCAATAAGTTTATAAATTGTATTATATTATTTAAAAAATAGAGACAATTGAACCGCCTAGCTGTACCTGCCCGATTCAACTCCTTTAAAACGCAAAACAGCCGCATGTCCTCTCATTGGAGGATCATGCGGCTGTTTTATTACACACCATATGGCGATGCTTATTGTGGCTCTATCTTAGAAAGAACCTTTAACTACAGTTTCGGACAATGGGAAACGACCTGCTGGACGAGCTGGTTCTGCAGCTTTACCTACAGTGATCAACAATGTTGGGATGTAACGTGCAGGAATGTTGAACGTTTCGACCAATTGTTGTGGATTGTAACCACCCATTGGGCAAGTATCATAACCCAAAGAACGTGCAGCGAGCATAATGTTTTGCGAAGCAAACGATGCGTTACGGATCGCTTCATCACGTGCAGTTTGCGCGCTTTGGTAAGCACCGTTGATTTGACCAACCAATGCATCGCGAACCTCAGCAGGCAATGCGCCAGCTTCAACAGCCTGATCATAGATAAAGGTGTTGCGGTTAGCTTCCAAGTCACCTAGAACAGCAATTGTAACTGAGCTGTCTACGATTTGACTTTGGCCATAAGCGATTGGCAGCAACTTAGCTTTGTCCGCTTCGGACTCAATCACGAGGAATTTCCAGTGTTGCAGGTTCCAAGAAGACGGTGCTTCGGAAGCTGCAGTCAAGATTGCATTCAAGTCAGCCTCAGGCATTACAAAACCTTTTTCGTATTTTTTGACAGCGTGACGTTCGCTAATTACGCGAAGTGTTTCATTGTTAGACATGTTCTCCACTCCTAATTCTATTAATTATTGTAAATATCATTGCTGTTTATTTCGCTTTAATTTCGCAAGGCTCTAATCCAACAATCATGATAAATGGTGTAGTGACATAACCACCTTCCGAAAATAACATCAGCCCAGAAGATAGACTCTATCTGTGTTCACGTTATGCCCGGAATAATCTTGAAGCCTTCATGAATCGTAAAACCGGGGCAACGCTTGTTATGTTATATAATCAGTCCACAGTCTCCAGGTAAACTGTAGCCAGAATTAATCCTTATCTTGTCTCAATAACTCATTCATGGACTTGGAGATCCCTTCACATTTCCCGATCCGATGCTTCACATCCTCAATGGAAATGCGATCAAAATAAATGCTCAGCGCTTCCTCGCCTCCGTCATATATGCCTCCCATGACATCCCTCATGTTAGAGGACACAACGCATGGCGAACCAGATTCGCCAGAACACCAATTGGGCCCAAGTGAACCTCCAGCAACCAGTCTGTACAATTCCCCAAGCTTGATCTCATCACTTGGACGGTTAAGCAGGTACCCTCCGTGAGCGCCTTCTTTAGTGGTCAAATACCCATGCTTCCGCAGCACACTTAGCACCTTACGAACTCTGGCAGGGTGTGTACCCACACTATGAGACAAATCTTCACTATTGGCCATACAGTCTTCCTTCATGGATAGAAACACAAGACAATGGACGGCAATGGTAAATTCGCTGTTCATGACTTACTCCCTTCCCGGCAAAAAACACCGATGGACTTCAATCCAAGGTAAGTACAACTGTTATTATATGAATGACAGTTATGTTTGTCAACTTCTTCTGCGGTAGTGCCTGAACACAGGATATCCCTTGATGTGTCTATATATACAGCCTCCCACCCAAGCCACCCTTTGCTTGGTCACCATGTACTTAACCTATATAAGAAAACAAAAAAGTGAGCCCTCCGCTTCGCGAAAGGCTCCAATAAGATAGACATATGAAAGGGCTTACTTGATCATTATAATCGGTAATCTTTATTTTGAAAACGCTTTTTTTGTTAAAATAAACTTTTCTTATCTTCTGTTATTTTTGCAAAGGGTATTGCAAAAACTAATGCCATTAGTTATATTACTAATACCATTAGTTTTAAGGAGGAATTACGATGCGTATTACGCGTGAATATCATGTCATTCAAGTTTCATTCCTACCTCGACTCTTTCCTGTGAACGTTTATCTTGTTGAAGAGGACACTGAATTAACTCTGATCGACGCAGGAATGCCGTTCAGTCTTAAGGGTATTCTCGCCACTGCTCAATCTCTTAACAAACCTATCACCAAGGTCATTCTAACTCATGCCCATGGCGATCATGTTGGTGCCTTAGACGGTCTCAAGAACGCACTCCCCAATGTAGAGGTGCTAATCTCAAGACGGGACGCGGTACTACTCACTGGAGATGCTTCGCTATCACCTGATGAACCGCAGACTCCCGTACGTGGCAGTGTACCCAAGAACATTCACACCCGCCCAGATTACCTACTGGAAGATGGGGATCGCATTGGATCGTTACTGGCGATTGCTACCCCTGGTCATACACCAGGGCACATGGCATTTATGGATACGCGCAGCGGTGTCCTCATCGCTGGCGATGCCTATCAACTGCAAGGCGGCTTGGCCGTTGCTGGCCAGCTGCGCCCCCTCTTTCCATTTCCCGCGCTAGCCACATGGCACCGCGAGACTGCTCTTGCCAGCGCTAAGCGCTTGGCTGAGCTAGAGCCGTCCGTGCTGGCTGTAGGCCACGGACGAATGTTACGTCAGCCAGCAGCGGCGATGCGCGCGGCAACGGCTGACGCAGCGCAACGGCTGCGCCTTGCCGGAGGGCTTCAATGAGCCCGCGGCAAGGGCTGGATCGCGGCATGCTGCTGAATGCCGCGGCCCAGCTTGCTGATAGCGACGGATTCCATGCGCTGACGCTGGCCGCATTGGCCCAGCGACTCGATGTGCGCTCCCCGTCGCTATATAACCACATCAGCGGCCTACCCGGGCTTCGCCAGGAGCTTGCGCTGATGTCCGTAGAGCAGCTCGGCCAGGCACTAACCGTGGCCGCCGCAGGACGTGTCGGTAGCGAAGCCATTCAGGATATCGCTACCGCCTACATTGATTTTGTACGCCAACATCCCGGGCTTTACGAGGCTTCCTTCCATGCCCCTGATCGGGATGAGCCACAGCTCGCCGCGGCCAGCACTGTAGCGCTACAGTTGTTGCTGGACTCCTTACAGCCGTATGGACTGTCCGAAGCCGATGCACTACATGCGGTACGTGGACTACGTAGTTTGTGCCATGGCTTTGCCTCCATCGGTGCACAAGGTGGATTTGCCATGAATTTTGAACCTAGCGCGAGCCTGCATTTCACCATTTCATCCTTCCTAGACGGACTAAAACAACGCAGTAAAGACAGTTAACGTTCCGCCCGTAACCTCATAACGCGCAAGAGGGCTGCAGCTAATCCCTGCAACCCTCCTCTTCTATATGATCGTGGCCTCCTAGGCTCTAGGCACATGACCCTGTCCTATACGATCCACCTGCAAGTTCAACTCAATTATATTGTTTCACTGCATGACCCGTGTACTTATCTGCCGGAAGCTCCGAATAAGCCGAACCTCTTGAGCTGCCATGCCCTCTCAGACTCCAAATTGCCTTAATAAGTCCATGAATACGAAAGATGTTGTTCATTGGTCTGAACCAGAACGATTCGGATAACGCGTATAAGAACAGACGCGTGACTTCACGTGCCTTATACCTTCTACGTGCCAGCCAAACCTCAAATAGAATGACTGCCGCAGATAGGAGTGAGCCATAGAGCAGTAAGAGCATACCCAGCACAACTAATAGACTATTCTCCACAAACGGCAGCAGCAGACCTACGAATAATAGCAATAGCGTCCCTATTTCCAAAACAGGCCCAATCAATTCGACCATGATAAAATAAGGGATCGTCACCATGCCCATCCAACCATACTTCGGATTGCCTGCCATCTCCCGTTGCTCCCACATGGTGTTGGTCAACTGACGATGCCAGCGTATTCGCTGCTGGTGCAGCCCAGCACATGACTCAGGTACCTTCATACTGCTTACAGGGTCATCAATATACACGATGCGTCCCCTGCCCTTGATCTGTTTCATGTGCCTGTGAAGACGCATGATCAGCTCTAGATGAGCCATTCTTGGATCAGGATTGAATCCTCCGATTTCCATAACATAACTTTTTTTGAACAACCCAAACGCTTCTGACGTAAACAATAACGTATTGATATTGTATCTAACCAAGCCCAATCCACTGATGAGAAATACACGGATATATTCAATCCTCTGCATCATAAGTAGTGGACTCCTTGGAAGAGCTGCGGCGGGCTTCTCTCCTTGAATATGAAATCTGGAGCAGGACACCCTCTGCGAGTCCGCAAGCTCTAACCTTCCGCCACACGCGATAATCTCTTCACCCGGTAATGCGGCCATAACGGGCTTCATCATTTTCACAAATGCATATTTGTCCAGCATGGTCGTAGGGCCAATGGATGCAAAATACGGATACTGAGACACACGTATTCCCGCATTCAATGCATCGGAGTGTCCTCCATATTGCTTGTCGACCACGACAAGATTGTCATATCGCATTGAACGATATGTACCTCTAATCTCTCCAACTGCCTGCCCAATACTGGAATAATGGGTCTTGCTCTTCACCGTAGACAGCTCATACACTTCCATTAAGCGTTCCATCGTACCGTCTATTGATCCATCATTAATAACAATCACTTCGTAGCAGCCATAATGGATATCAAGGAGATGATTTACATCCGCAATAATGGTGTTCTCTCGATTATGTACCGGATAAAGTACAGACACCGGGGGAGCGAGTGCTTCATTAAGCACTTCATCATAGTGAAGCAGATCCAGATCCTTTTTTCGCACCATTGTACGAACCGCAGCTAGAAATAACCAAATACATGCGATGATCACCACAACAAGGTAGATCCATATGCCTTTATAACATAACAGAATTAAACTCTGCAGCAGCTCAAGCCATCTTTCGTTCATACTGCTTCCTTTCCAGCGTTTCTTCCGCTATCTGCCTCGCGTATTTGTCCGGATGTACCCTTGCTACGCAGCGTAATTTCTCGATTCCTTGATCATATTGAGCGAGAGAGTTCGCAGCTTCCTGCCTTATTTCGTAAGCAGGATCACCCATAAGTCCATTCAGATGCTCAATAAATCCCTCTGTATGAACACGTCCCAACAACCTAGCGTACATGAGTCGTTCTAGACGTGATCGAATACCTCTCTCTTCTTCCCAAGCCAGCAGTAGCTTTTCCTTAGTCCCATCACTCAGCTTACCAATCTGGGCTAAAGCACGAAGCGAAAAGATGCGCTGCTCCACATGGTCTTCGAATAGCAGTCGTTCTAATAATGCCAGCTCTCTCGTCGACTGCACATTTCGAATGCGCATCGCATCCACGACGTTATACTTTGCCTGCATGGGAAGCTCCTCATAGTGATCAATGACCTTCTCCCAGATCTCATCCGTAAGTAATAGCATAATCTGCAAATATTGCGAATCCGACATGGCTGTGTTTTTCCTGAGCAACTCTTTCACTAAGCGTACATAGCCTGTCCTAGCGTACATTCTCAGAATAATAAATCGTTCCTGATTCGTGCATAACGAAGAACGCATCATCTCTTCCAGTCTAGGCAGAAGTTCCGTCATCTGAAATTGCTCTATATAGAGCAATGTATTAATACGTTGACTCCATCTTATTGAACGAAGCTTAGTCCGGTACAACGTTCCAAATACTTGACCTGCGAGGAAGCGAATCTTTTCCCTTTGGAGATCATCCGCACTGTCCTCTAGTTGTTGCAATAACACTTCCTGTAACGCTTCATGCTGAACTTTCCTCATATCCAGCAGCTTAGGTGTGATCTCTCCTCCTGCAAAATAATGACGAAGTGCAGAATCATCAGCGATTAGGTCACGGAATGCTCTTTTTTGGAGTTTTAGCGTTCGCTTCTTCAGCTGATTTCTCCACAACAAGATGAGATAGATAATGAGAAGCGTCACGAACACGCCTCCACAGATTACACCGGTCACCTGAACCAAATAGTTACTTCCCGTTTCCGTCCACCCGGACATGGATCTCCCAAACCCCTGCATTTTGTCTCTCATATATTCACTCATGACTTATCCCCTCAATCGAATAAACCGCCCACCTTTGGTTACACTAGTAACCATTTCCAACGCACAATGTTCGTCTTACAACCGGTGCGATATACGTATGACCTGCTGATTATTAGCCGTCCTTAGATACGGTGAAAATGCTTACTAAGCATTCTATCGGCAAACTACGTTTATGATATAATAGGGAAAGAAAATTCTGAGACTTCACATCATGATTTGAATGGATTCAGCAATATATTATTCCAGAAAGAGGGATATCTTCGTGGCTCAAATTAGTCCATTTTACCTTCAGATCGGTGCAACTGTAGGGATGCTCATCATGGCGCTGCTTGCCATTTTCATTCGAATGAAAGCCAGTCATCGCCCAGTCACTATTCGTAAAATTCTGATCCCTCCACTCGGAATGAGTACAGGGTTCCTCATGTTTGTCGTTCCTGAAACGCATGTTCCGTTGCTGTGGGCAGCCATTGCACTGCTTGTTGGTTGGTTTATCTTCTCGTATCCGCTTATTCGCAGTACTCGCTTTGAGCGGATTAACGGTGAAATATTCGCAACGCGTTCGCGCAGTTTCGCTTTTATCCTGCTTGGACTGCTCGCTGTGCGGCTCATATTGCATGAAGTCATCCAGCGTTATGTATCCATTCCACAGACAGGTGGACTCTTCTTCCTGCTCGCCTTCGGTATGATCGTCCGCTGGCGTGTGTACATGTACAAGCACTATAAAGAAGTGATTAGTGCAGAGGAAGCCTAGACTCTCTCTGCTCCGCTCTATTCACGCATACAAACACACCAAAGACACGTTTTCTGCATGGCTATGCGGAAGAACGTGTCTTTTTTTGAGGTAGGCATTCTATAGGGCTGCGTTCCAGTGGAATTCAGCCATAGAACCCATATAATAGTACACTTTATTTCATCATTTCATCTATCTTTACTCCGGATCGGCAACCTTCACCAGTTGTTTACCTAGGTTATCCCCTGAGAAGAGACCCATGAATGCTTCAGGTGTCTGTTCGAAACCTTCCACAATATTTTCCTCATATTGAATATGACCTGCTTTGATCCATTTGGCTAACTTCACACGACCTTCCTTAAAGGACTTGGCGTAGTCTCCCAAAAGGAATCCCTTCATCAGTGCTGTATTGGTTAACAGCAGGGTCTGCGGACGCATACCGATATCTGGCTTTTCCAAGTTATAGGAAGAGATCTGCCCACACAATGGAATACGTGCATTTCGGTTAATGTGGCGTAACACCGCATCGGAAATTTCGCCGCCGACATTATCAAAATATACATCTACGCCATCCGGACATACCCGTTCGATGGCAGCAGACATATCGCTCTCTTGTTTGTAATTCAATACCACGTCGAATCCCAATTTGTCTTTGAGGTATGCACATTTCTCATCAGAACCAGCAATACCTACAACACGAGCGCCTACGATCTTGGCAATCTGTCCTGCGATCATTCCTACAGCACCTGCTGCGCCGGATACAACGACAGTCTCGCCTTCCTTAGGTTTACCGATATCCTCCATTCCGAAATATGCTGTTAGCCCCGTAAGACCAACCGCGCCCAAATATGCAGTCAATGGAGCTTCTTCGGTATCGATCAGTGAAAGATCTCCCGTATTAACTGCCGCGTAACGTTGCCAGCCCCACATTCCCGTCACAAGGTCACCCTTGCGCAGATTAGGCTCCGAGGATTCCACCACTTGACCAATGGCTCCACCTTTAATCACTTCGTTCAGCGCATACGGTGGCGAATAGGACTTCGTATCCTTCATCCGGCCTCGCATATACGGATCAACCGACAAATATAATGTACGAACCAGAACCTGTCCTGCTTCCGGTTCAGGAAGTGGTGTATTTATAAATTGAAAATTGTCACGGGATGGTGCACCTTCCGGACGAGATGCAAGTACGATCTGTTCATTTTCAGACATCTTAATGACCTCCTTGTAACCAGTGGATCAGAATGAACTCTCGCTTACGCTCATACTCTACCACCAGCACGATATGTTATTGCCACTTCATAGAAATTGGTTCAAATCGTCCACAGTACTGAAAACAGGACTTTTTGAACACACTCTTATATTTTAAACCGAAACAGGCGGATCACAAACGTGGGCCGCCTTGAAATGACTAAAATTATAGTGATTGAGTCTCAGCCATACTACCTTATTGAGCCGTCAGAATCACTGGACCATCTGCTGTAATCGCAATGGTGTGCTCATATTGAGCAGACAAGCTTCCATCCATTGTACGCGCCGTCCAACCATCTGAATCAAGCTTACTACGGAACGTACCGATGTTCAACATAGGCTCAATGGTAATGACCATACCTTCTTTGAGTCGTGGTCCACGATGAGGCGGACCATAATGAGGCACCTGCGGCTCTTCATGCATTTTCTCGCCAATGCCATGCCCGATAAACTCACGAACAACCGACAGCCCTTCGCCTTCAGCATACGTTTGGATCGCATGTGAGATATCACCGATTCGGTTGCCGACTACAGCGAGTTCAATGCCTTTATAGAGCGAGTTCTTGGTCACCTCTAACAGATGTTGTGCTTCTGGCGTAACTTGCCCTACTGCATAAGACCATGCTGAATCAGCGAGCCAGCCGTTCAAATTCACGACCATATCAATCGTTACGATATCGCCGTCCTGCAACACATATTTCCCGGGAAAACCATGGCAGATTACGTCGTTTACTGAAGCACATGTCGCAAATTGGTATCCGTTATACCCTTTTTGCTCCGGTGTTGCGCCATTTTTCTTCATAAAAGCTTCTGCAAATTGGTCAATCTCCTGCGTTGTGATCCCTGGACGGATCATTTTCGCTATTTCTCTATGGCATGCGGCAAGAATCTCACCTGCTTTTTTCATCTGTTCAATCTGCTCTTTTGTTTTCAATGTAATCATTCCGACTTCTCCTTGTCCGTTAAGATCTTCCCTTGTCTTCTATTGTAACGCGAAACACTCAAAATAAAAAATTCCGTATAAGTAACCCTGTACATAACCGTGAAAACACCAACAATCTATTATACGCCTGGCTCAATCTGTATGAATACATTTTTCTGAAGAAACCCGAAACCCTCTTCCTCGGCTGTGCGTATATGCTAAAAACGATGGAAGACGAAAGGATGAAAACTCATGCTCAAAAAGATTCTTGGCAAACTTCTCGACTCCAAATCTTCATCACACCGAAGGCGCTACAGCTCTTCTGACAAACGACGCTCCTATAAACGTTACAGCAGTTCATCAGGGAAACGTTCCTATAGACGCCACTCCTCATCAGATATGAAATACCGGGATAGCCGTCATGGCTCTGGTTACTATAAGAGCAGAAAGTACAGCTCTAGCTAATCAAGCAGCACTCCATAAGACTATAGCAATATACACAATAGAACTCCACGTCGGGGTCGTAAAACTAATTTGGAATGTTGTGCTAACGAATAAAAGGGTATCATGCTGGTGATATTATCATGCCAGCATGATACCCTTTGTATATTGCGTTATGTATTCATAGAAATAGACAACAAAAATGACCTCCGCCATGATGTTTACAGAGGTCATTCATCACCATCTTCGCCTATATGCGATGTTATGCTCATCAATGTAGCTTGGGCAGAATTCGCTGCATCTCAGCTTGCAACTCGGATGCCCCCGCCTCATACCCAGGTCTAAGCCCCAGCAATCTCTCCAGCATAATGACCAGATCCGGCTGAAGATCCAGTTCCTCCTGCCAACTTGCAGGTGCTTTCCCTTTCTCCGGTTCATAGGCGGAGTACAGCATAAACAGAAGAAAATGACCGAGATCCTGCAAATCCTGATCAGCCGTTGCAGGTTCATCTTCAGGTGCGGGCAGTTCGCGCATACGCCGTTTCAGCTCCGGCAACAACGGCTCCCCCATTTGCCGCGCCAGGCCAAAATCAATGAGATGCAAGTGCCCATCCTTCATAATCACGTTGGGAATCCGTACATCCCCATGGATATAGCCTTGCTGATGAACATGAGCGATTGGAGATAATAATTGGCTCGCCAGTTCAATACATTCTCGTTCGCTATATCGCTGGCTCTGTTCGAAGATATACGTCTCCAGCGTCTCACCCCGAATATATTCTATGGCGATGTAACTTCTTCCCTTATATATAAATGCATTCAAAATCCTAGGAATCGCCGGGTGCCGCAGCCGGCTCATCACATCTGCTTCTCTACTCAGCAGTCGGGCGGATAACTTACCTTTGCTGGGCTTCGAACCTTTTAACGCAACCTCATCTCCTGTTTGTTCATCTATACAGAGGTATGTCAGTCCGTAACTTCCCATACCAAGCAATTCACAAATCGTGTATCTTTCTGCTATTATTGCCCCCTTTGGCAAGGGTCGATCTGTCCACAGTCCCAACAGTCTTTGCCAGCTTCGTTGCAGCTCCACTCGTTCTCCCCCACTAGCATACGACTGCTACCACTCCATCATGATCATGTAGAGCAAGATTCGTTTGCTGATTTTCTTGTTGTTATGGAACTTATTATAACAGTAGGGCGATGGGCAATCATAGCACGAACAGCAGTGGACAGATGCTTTATGCACTCTTATTCCTCTTTACGCCTCTTTATGCTTCTTCGGCAACAGACCAAATAACATACGGAGGGTTGTTCCCTTTGGCTTGCGCTTTCTTCCCTGGTAACTGCGTAAATTGGTCACCAATTCACGGTCGCGCTCTTCCTCCAACTTTTCATTCATCCATACACGCTGCTTCTCCATCTGCTCTTCCAGAGCCTGATGCGTATCGGCAAGATGCTTCAGGGTTAATTCTAATTCATCCACTCGGTGCTGTAGCTGCTGTACTCGATCATCCTGCGGCGTCACTGCACCAGCTGTCACTTCAGTCACTAATTGTCCTAATCCCTCATATGATCTCAAGCTATTCGGCAGCTCAGCTTCTTCCGGGAATAACGCAGGCATAATCGTTGCCGCGCATTCGCTTTCTGACGTATCACCTATTTCAACTGTGGATGCTTCTGGAGATAGAACGGTGACCACAGCATCCACCAAGGGCAAATTATGTTCTCTAAGCTCCGTCATCAGCCGCTCGATGCATTCCACATCCTCGGATCGAAACAGTCTAGATTTGTTGGCAGAGCGTTCAAACCGGTAGCCCTGCTCCTCAAGTGCTGCTGCATATTTTCGAAGTGTACTGGCTCCAATGCCCAGACTCTTAGCCGTTTCCGTCGTTGCTCCTACTTCTTCAATCATCATTATTCCCTCCCGGAATGAAGTCTTTTGTAATTCAAGGTCGTGACTTCAGCATCTACCTTGTGTAACAACCATCGGATCGGGGCAACTTGTCTACGCTGCATATACATGCACAATACCTACACATGTACTGCATTATGATTCGCTTGCCCTTATGTATTCGTCAGTTCTGCTTGTGATCCCTTTGACGCTTTAGTTCTGTTTCTGTGGATTCATAAGAACTTTTGTCAGACCACCTTTTCGCATAAATCCCTGATGATCCGACAACCTACAAGAATGGTGTCGTGTCGAATGCGATCCATGCAAATGCCGTCAAAATTTTGGAGGCACTACTATTCATGTCAATTTTGTTAACTCCATTGCTCCAATACGCTCCCGCGATAACGGATATCATTGCTGTCTCGCTTTTTTATGTGTTATCTTATGTAACGTAGGAGTCATTCTCAGCATAAATTATAGGACAATACTTAACATAGGACTAAAAATAATCGGAAAAATCAAAAGGATACGGGGGATGAACGGCTGTGTTAGGCAAATCAGGTAAAGTAGCGGTGATCGGGGCAGGTCTTGTTGGTTCTAGTTGTGCATATTCCATGATTAATCAGTCGATCTGTAGGGAAATTATGATGGTCGATCGGACATACGATCGCGCTGTAGCGCAGGCTTTAGATTTTTCCCATTGTATGGACTTCACACATAATCGCACCAAAGTATACGCAGGTACTTATGCTGACTGTGGCAGTATGGACGTAATCGTGCTTACGGCTGGGGCGAACCCTAAGCCTGGTCAGACACGTCTTGATATTCTAGAAGAAGCAGAATCCATTGCCAAAGATATTGTTGTGCCGATCATGGAAAGTGGTTTTAGCGGGATTTTTGTCGTCGCAGCGAATCCAGTTGACATAGTAACTTATATGGTGTGGAAGCTGTCCGGTCTTCCGCGTGAACGCGTCATCGGCACAGGAACTTCCATTGATTCCTCCAGACTCAAAACACTATTGTCCGAAGTCTTCTCCATTGATCCTCGCAGTGTGCACGGCTATGCTCTGGGTGAGCATGGAGAATCCCAGTTTGTCGCTTGGTCTCACGTTACCATTGGTGGCAAGCCGATCCTGCACATCATGGAGCAGCACAAGGATCGGTTCAAACATCTTGATCTGGAAGATATCGCTCGTAAAACGAAGGACGCTGGCTGGGAGATATTCACTCGTAAAGGCTCCACCCAGTTTGGCATCGGTAATGCCCTTGCTTATATTACACGCTCCATCCTCAATGACGAGCATAAGATCATCGCCGTCTCCGCGATCCTAGAAGGAGAGTATGGACAGAACAATGTCTGTGCGGGCGTTCCCGCGATTATCGGTGGCAATGGCATCCAAGAGATCATTGAATTGAATCTGGATGCAACTGAACGCGAGAAATTCGAACGCTCCTGCGCAGTGTTATCCGGAAGTATAGATCGCCTTACCATGGTGTAACTTGGTGTATAACGAACTCAAAGACGCCAGTGACCATTCCCGAGAGGGATGATTACTGGCGTCTTTATTTGCATACATATCTATTGATCTCAATTAATTAGGTGCAAGCTGCGGCTGATCGGCCGGCCCCCATTGCTGGAGCACCCTTTTCAACTCACTAAGCATAACGGGCTTGCTGATGAAGTCGCGCATACCCATCTCTAGGCAAGCCTCCTTATCCTCCCGTTTCGAATTGCCCGTGACCGCAATAATCGTTGGAATGCGATCTTGTGGAATCAATCGGTGTACAAGGTCTGTCGCCTTAAGCCCATCCATAACAGGCATTTGAATGTCCATGAGTACAATATCGTAAGTTTTCTGAGATATAGCCTCGATCGCTTCAACACCATTGGTACATACATCCGGTGTGTATCCAAGCTTCTCTAGATATTCAGTTAGAATCTTCCGATTCACCGGATGATCCTCAGCAACCAGTATACTGATCGGTATCTTATCACCTTGACGTGTACGATCATGTGAGAATTGTCGGGCAGCTTCCTCTTGCGGTACATCGATACTTGTAGCAGGGACGGCGAACCGGAATGTGGAACCTTCTGCTTCCTCACTCTCTACACTGATGCTACCACCCATAATCTCGACAAGGCGTTTCGAGATAACGAGTCCAAGCCCCGTACCTCCATACTTCCGGTTAATGACCGGATGCAATTGGGAGAACGACTGGAACAACTGATCCAGCTTATCTGCCGGAATACCGATACCTGTATCCTTTACAGCAAAATCAAGCACGCTGGATTCAGGTCTGCGACCCTTAATAATGTCTACCGTGACATCAATACTTCCCTGATCCGTGAACTTGAGTGCATTACTAACAAGGTTCACGAGAATCTGTCTAATCCGCATCGCATCACCAACCATGAATTCCGGGATGCTAGGATTGAGGCGATATCTGATTTTCAGTTGCTTCTCATCGGCTCGAGACTTGAACAGCTCCGCCACCTGTTCTAACATTTTGCGTAGCGAGAAAGGTTCGTAGGCTAGCGCCATCTTGCCCGATTCCAGCTTACTGAAATCCAATATATCATTAAGAATATTCAGCAATGCGTCGCCGCTCTCTTGAATAATCTGGGCATACTCACGTTGTTCCTCAGACAGATCTGTTCCGATGAGAAGCTCTGTCATACCAACGATCCCGTTCATCGGTGTACGAATCTCATGGCTCACCATAGAGAGGAATTCAGACTTAGCCTGCGCCGCTAATTCAGCTGTCTCCTTGGCACGTACAATTTCACGTTCACCAGTGACATCGTTGAATACAACAACAGCTCCTTGAATTTGACCTTGATCTATAATCGGCGTCACCTGGTATTCCACCAAGAAACTACTGCCATCCTTACGCCAGAACACATCCTCTTTGATCAAGCGCCTCTGTCCATCCATTACAGTCATATGGATAGGACACTCTTCTACCGGGAAATAACTTCCATCTGCACGAGAATGGTGCATGATCGGGTGCGAGCTTTTACCCACAAGCTCCTTGACTTCATAACCGAACATGGATGCTGCTGCGGGATTCATGAACATTGTAATCCCGTCTGCATCTAGACCATAGATACCTTCGGTAACCGAATTCAGAATCAGCGTATGCTGCTTGCTGAGCTCTTGAATTCGTTCCGTATAATCCTTCCGCTCTGTAATGTCAGATAATATACCGTATACTCCGACCAATTCCTGATCCACAATAATAGGCACATTCATGATTGATACATCAATCTTCCTGCCCCTAGCATTTACGACACAGGTCTCATAGTGCTGTGGTTTCCCCTGCTTTACTTGTTCAAAGTAGGTCTTACCACTCTGCACTTCACTTTTATCTAGATTGTTCAGAAAGGAGCGCCCAATCAATTCACTACGCGGAATATTGAGTAATTGAACAAGATTACGGTTAACCGAACTATATCTACCTTCCAGATCCAGCGAATATACAGCCGCCGGGGTATGCTCAAATAATGATTTGTACCGCTGACGACTCTCTCTTAAGCGTCGATCTGCATCCTTATGCTGTGTGATATCTCGGCTGATACTCACAACCTGCGTATCTTCACCTTCTCTGCCTGATACAGGCTTCGCCAACGTTTCCATCCAGATGTAGTGCCCATTTTTATGCATAACACGCATCTTACATCCATTGCCGATTACGGATACATCTAATGGATCAGGGTAATCACCTGGATAACAGTAGTCTTTGAAGGACTTACCCGTCACCTCTTCTGGTCGATAACCCAGCAAAGGATACACCGAGGGAGACACATACAACAACTCTCCATCTAGCGAACATTTCGTGATAAGATCCTGTGCATGTTCAGCCAGAATCTGATACTTTTCTTGTGTCTCTTGAAGCTTACGCTCCACTTCAATAATCTCGGTCACATCCTTGGCAATGCCATATATGCCCACGACTTCCCCTTCTGCCGTGATCGGCACATAGGTAATATTCGCCTGTCTCAGTGAGCCATCTCTATGATAGAACTTGAGAGAGTTACTGACTGAATGTCCAGCCACCACTTCATCAATACATTTTTGACGTGATTTCTCGCTATCCGGTGGACAGAGATGTTCCCGGTTCATCCGAATTAAGTCTTCAAGTGTGTGCCCTGAAATCCGCTCAACAGAGGGATTAGCATCAATATAGTTTCCATGGATATCCATAACATAGATGGCATCCGGGTGGTTAAAAAACAAGGATTGGTGTGAACTTCCCTCAGAAATAATTCGTTTTAGGGTTTCCGTTTTATTCATTCCCAAGGCTTACCCCTCTTTTCTTAGCTAAAGCTTCTTATAACAACGACTAACAACAATTTGGTTATAACTAGGCTTACCCTCGAATAACCATGTGAACACGACTAGAAACAACTTTTTATATTTTAACAGATTCCAGTATTTTTTGAATTAATATCTCGTCTTAAATTCTCAAAATCTCTCTCTGTAAAAAATGGAAACTCATTCAATGCAGTATCATTTTATATACAGACGTTCATTGCTCAAGAAAAGATTGTTCCAAACTTATACAAAATTAACGATACATTTTGTATCAAACAAGTTATAATGGATACAAAAAAAGGATGTGCATATGTCAGTGAAAAAAGAGAAATTATTTGAAATTTACTTTCTCCGAAGTATCTCATGTCTAGCCATCGTACTCACATTGATGCCGAGAATCGGAGCTTCGCGAGCCTACCTAGCGTACTGTTCCAACATATCTTCCTAGCAGGATTCCACGGATACTTCGTAGTGATTATCTTTCAATTCTACATACTGTTCCACCTATTCAAAAGACATCTCGGCCAATGGAACCCCCTAACTGTAATTACAGTCTCATTCATCATTAATATCGCTTTATTCTTGTACCATAGCGAAGTCCTTCCTGTCTCTGATTCCAAACGGATTGATATGCTCTTGCTCACGACCTTTTTCTTCTTCGGACTATATCAATTCGCAAGCCGGCTTCAACGCGTTCCACGAAGCTTACTGCTCATCAGTGATTACTCCTTCGGGATCTATCTTGTTCACTGGTTCAATCTTCATCTGATGGCACAGTTGCTACAAGCTGCTTCCTTATCATTAGGTTATTTCACGATTCCTGTTCTGTTCCTTGGCGCTCTCACTTTCTCCATCATCCCTGTGTATTTACTCAATCCCGTTCGCGTTGGAAAATACGTGGTCGGTCAGATTAGGAAGGGACGAAGTGCTACTCCTGTTCAGGTGGAGCGCAGCACAACAGGAGAAGTACCTGCCTAAGCTTAGAATTCAATTTAGGTCTGACAATCATGCCATTAGGCATATTTCGTAATCCAAAGTAGACTTTTTGATAAACCTCCAGAAGGGATGAAAATCAACATGGTATTTCCGAACAGGGTGAAGATTGCGTATGGTAAGATGCGGGGATGGGCTGTGTTCGGAAAAATACAACCTACACTTGGATTACTGCCGAGAATAAGAGGCAAAGTGTATTTAAACAGATCGGGAGAACTACAGGTAGGCAAACGACTTAACATTATCGGGAAACCTTGGGGAACCCAGCTCACGGTCGTCAAAGGAGCACGTCTAACGATTGGTGACGATGTGCTAATTAACGCAGGTGTAGGAATAGCGGCCAATATTGAGGTTGTCATTGGTAACAATGTAATGATTGGGCCACGCACAAGTATATTCGATAGTGCATATCACCGAATTGATTCTCTGGATGATGGGAGCGAAATGGCACAGCGGATTACAATTCAGGATAATGCCTGGATTGGAACAGGGGCTCTCATTCTTCCTGGCGTAACCATTGGTAAAAATGCCGTGGTTGCTGCCGGAAGCACCGTCACCAAAGATGTGCCTGATAACACCCTTGTGGCCGGAGCACCCGCCAAAGTCATTCGGGAACTCACCATCCATGACGGATGGATTAGAAGATAGAAAATAAACTCGTGCTATAAAATGAAAAAAAGATCCCCTTCAAGCATCACGCAGATCATGTCTGCATGCTGTGCTTGAAGGGGATTTGAATTGATATCGCTTTTTTTTCATTATATATACCAAGAAGGAGCAAGAGAGCACACTCCATCAGATCTCTTTTTTCTTGAAATAGAGAA
This sequence comes from Paenibacillus tundrae, assembly GCF_030812775.1. Taxonomy (GTDB): domain Bacteria; phylum Bacillota; class Bacilli; order Paenibacillales; family Paenibacillaceae; genus Paenibacillus; species Paenibacillus tundrae_A. Next base: position 147,423 of record NZ_JAUSTI010000010.1, on the reverse strand, counting down.
TACCTGCGAGAATAAAAAGAACGGCACTTCCACCAACAACCGTCAGCATCGTTTCCAGCGGAACGTTGTAAACTCCAAATCCCCCACCCTCCATCGGTGCCATAAGGATGACCGGCTGTGCCCAGGGATAATATGGCCCAAATGTCACCGAGTTCACGATCAGAATATTGGGTACTGTCAGAGCAAAGTTCAACGCTAGTGGTGCGGCGAAGCTACTCCAGATCAAGGAAACCAGCAGTTGTAGCGCAGCCAGTGGTATACAGGCGAACAGTCCAAGGGATAACTTACCCCCAATCAACTCCCAAGGGATTGGTTCAGTAATGCCATGAACCATACCCGCTAACATAATGGCGGCAAATAGCAACACTTGTGTACCTGCAAGAAGTAACAGCACAATCGTAAGTTTGGCAGCATACACACCAGTACGCGTGAGTGGCAGGACCAACATCTGCTTCCACCCTCCGCCCGCATGTTCGAATCGACAGACGAAGGAAGTAAATACACCGGTCAGAATCGGGAGTAGCAGCAGTCCGTGCAGGAGTACCATCGTATTCATAAGCACTTTCCATTGCCCCGAAGGCGTTGCCAGCAGACCGATGAGCAGCGCGATTAACGGGCTCAGCAGAATTAGAAGCCAGATGGGTGATTTACCCATTTTCAACCGTTCAGAAGATAGGATTCGGAAATAGGTTGTTGCAAAGCCCATCTACGCCACATCCTTCCGACTGAAATGCACCATGCCCATCAGCATAATTACAACACCTACACCAATGCCCAACACGGGATAGATCCAGGAGCCTTTCCATGCCATCATCGACCAAGCAAGTGGAAAATGTGGTGAGATGGTCAGTGCAAACATTCCTGTTACTGCAAGAACAATACCAAACGTTACGGGTAACGCTTGATTCTTGGAAACCATGGTGAGCCATAATTCTACCGCTAATACAGGCAGTGCACCTGCCAGCGGCAGAATACCCAATTTAACAACGGATAACCACGGAATTACACTTGCATCAAACCCAAAGATCAGCCCCAGGCCGACAATACCAACCGATAACAGCAGACAAGAAATAATAAGCAACACACATGTCATGATAAACTTGGCTAAATACACTGCTGGTCTTGATATAGGTAATGCCAGTAGTTGCTTCCACGAACCCTGTTCATGCTCCACATTCGCCATCATAGAACTGATGATGGTTGCACCTAACATAAGCGCAAGCGGGACAAAGACAATCACATTCTCTAGAAGCCCTTCCCATAGGTTCCCACCATAAATACCCTTTAGATAATCCAATCGCAATCCAAAATTCAGCGCCTGCATGAGCGTAAGACCAATTGGAGCTAGAAATACAAGAAACCAGATACCCTTGCCTCGAATCTTAAGCCAGTCCGATGATAAAGCACGCCCCGTCATACTGTCGCCCCCTCACCAATCACCCGCATAAACAGATGTTCCAACGACTGGCGATGTTCCTCCACACGATAGATGGCATGATCCTGTTCAACCAGTCGTCTGACTAATAGTGCGATGGCGCTATTGTCCATGTACGGGAATGTCAGCACGGAACCTTGTCGTTGACCGAACTGCCCTTGCTCTCTAGCGATCTTAATCGCATCTTCTGGCTCGGACACCGTTAATTGAATAGAGCTACCCGTTTGACTATGCAGATTAGCGATTGTATCCTGTAGCACCATCTTACCCTCGCGAATAATACCGACTCGGCTCGCCATCTGCTCCACTTCACTGAGCAAGTGGCTGGATACAAGAACCGTGATACCATGCTCCAGTGGCATGCGTTTGATCAGCTCGCGGATCTCCTGAATACCGGCTGGGTCAAGCCCATTCGTAGGCTCATCCAGGATCAGCAACTCAGGCTCACCCAATAGAGCACTCGCAATACCTAGACGTTGCTTCATCCCCAAGGAATAGCCTTTGACTGGACGCTTGGCATCCCGGGTCAGATCTACAATCGAGAGCACCTCCGCAATTCTGGACTTCGGTACATTGATAATCCGACGCAATGCTTCCAGATTCTCTACTGCATTTAAATGACCATAGTACGAAGGATACTCGACGAGTGATCCTATACGCCGTAAAATGTCCATCCGATCTTTCCGAATATCTTGGTCGAATATGCGAATAACACCTTTTGTTGGCTTAATTAAGCCTAGTAACATACGAATCGTTGTAGTTTTGCCCGCACCATTGGGGCCTAAGAAGCCGTAGATATCCCCTTTTTTGATATTCAGGTCAAGCTCACGTACTGCTGCACGATTCCGATATGTTTTCCATAGATTAGCCGTTTGAATAATGTTATCACTCACTGTTTAATCACCTCGGATAACATCGTAACCCGCCAAGGTTAAGATCAACGTTATCTGAAGTTTAAGTTTAGTTTAAAAATGAGTCTTGTCGCCTTTTATTCCTGCACCGCTATAGAGATAGATTCGAACCCCTTCGGCTGAACTTTCCACCTTCTTGCGAAGACCCATCTCACGAACCAGCAGATCAACAATGGAAAGACCAAGCCCCGTTCCCTTCGCACCTATATCCTCCAACATACCTGGACCGTGGTCGTGAATGAGTATTGCCGTCACCCCTTGAATCTGTTCTGTCGTTATGCCTATATATTTGCCGGTTGCCGCATAACGAACAATGTTCTGGAACAAATTATCGAGGATACGGCGCATGCCCTGTTCATCCACCTGCCAGAGTAGAGGCTCCTCCGGTAGATCGATGTCGATATCGAACTGCTCCTTTTCCCATACGGGATACCATGCCGCAGCCGCCTCTCTTACGATTCGCAGCATATCCTTCTCCGCCAGCTTCAACGTATACTTTCCACTCGTCAGCAGGTTGTAAGATAACATGTTGTCGATAAGTCCACCAAGATCCTCCATCTTGGCTTCCATTCGCAGTAATGAACTATTGCCCTTATGACTTAGCTCCTCTTTGTGCAGAGCATGCATATGTCCTCGAATAACCGTCAGCGGTGTGCGAAGATCATGGGAAAGTCCCGCAATGAGACGTTTACGCAGCTGCTCTTCCTCTCTCTCCCGCTGCCGACTGTCCGTAAGCTGACGCACCATATCATTGAATGACTCTTCCAGATGACCAATCTCATCCTCTCTTCGGATATCGACTGGTAGCGGAATGCCTTCCTTCCCCGGTGCCATCATTGCCGTCTGTAAACGGACTAACCGTTTGCGAATGCGGGCGAAGAAGAGAATCGACATCAGAATGAAGAACAGAAAGATGATGCCCATGAATAACCCTAAGTACAGGAGCTCCATCGGCCAGTTATTTTGTTGTTTTTGCATCAAGTACCGAGGAACCTCAATCACCATGAAGCCCTTCCCCTTATCCTGATCGCCGCCTTCGATAAAAGAAACCACCGTGAGCGGATCTCGATATGTCGCTTCTTTCATAAATTGCAACGTACTCGCCGCATCCCACATCGTTGGCACTTGCGTCACGATGGTCTTCTCGTCATCCATCGTCCATCTCAGCGTCTTCATGACCACATTGCCCGACGACACTTCTGACAGCGTTACTCCCTCACCTACTAACATAAAAACCGTATCCCCACGTTCATCCACACGATACATGGAAGACTTCGGGTACCTGTTGTGTAATTGCTTCATCCGTTGATCAATCTCATTTGAAGTGGATTCGCCTAGTTGTATCGCTTCTTTAGACCAGAGATTACTAATATGATTAACATCACCATACGGTGCATCCTTGGTATAGCCGCTGTTTACCACAACTACGTAAACAATTGATATGATCGGAAGAACAACAGGCACGAATAACACGGCTGCCAGAATAAGAAACATATACCGGGACATTAAAGAACGTCCGAAACGGAGCTTTTTCTTTTTCACAGACTTCTGCTCTTGTTGCTTGTTGACCTTACGTGAGCCTAATCGCCACGTCATGGCTTCTTCACGCGGTAACCGACACCACGGATCGTCTGAATGATGGTCGGATTCGCTGGATCACGCTCCAATTTCTCACGCAGATGACGAATATGTACCATTAACGTTTTGTCCCCATCTAGATACGGTTCATTCCAGACAGCTTCGTAAATCTGCTCCTTCGTTCGAATCATGCCCATGTGTCGGAGTAGATACGCGAAGATATGAAACTGTTTCCCGGATAGAATGACTTCTTCCTGCGTAAGCTCATTCACAATTCGGTTATCCTTCTCATAGATGGACAGATGGTCCAGTTTCACAACTTCATCCGCAGCAATACTCGTTCCAGCCTTTCGCAGTTGGACTTCAATTCTCGCGGCTAGTTCATCCGGGTGAAAAGGCTTCGTGACATAATCATCGGCAAAATCAAGCCCATGCAGCTTATCATCAATCGACGTTCTGGCCGAGAGCATCACAATCGGAATAGTAGGATGTTCTTTTTTAAGCCTTTGTCCTACCGTAAATCCATCTAGCCCCGGAAGCATAACATCGAGAATAATTAGAGAACAGCCTTTTGCCGCTTCTGTTGCACCCTCACCACTTCCAAGCCAGATTACCTCATAATCACGTTCTTCCAAGTCTGCTCTAACCCATGTCGCAATTTCAACTTCATCTTCAATGTATAATAGTTTCGGCTTCATACGCTTGATTCGTTTCCCTTCTTTACCCTTTGGGTTAAATATATATCTGAAGTACATTAAGGCGTGTCTAGAGATTGTTCAACATGCCTGCTTCTTGAACCTGCACGATTAGGGCAGGCTTAGTATATAAAATGGATACAAATTCATGACATCGGGGTACTGCGCCCCCTCTACATTCCATTATAACCTAATCACTCACCTGGGAAATGCTACATAAGCAAGTGGTGCTCTGCGTCATCTAGAGTAGTCCGCCACATTCGAGGGATTACGATCCAACATGCCAACATACGCTGTGTGTTACGACGGGAGGATACTTACTATGCTGCGAGAAGCCATCTATCATCAACCGAAACGCAATTGGGCCTACGCCTATGACAAGGATACTGTTCGCCTGCGTCTACGCGCCAAAAAGAATGATCTCACCGAGGTACATGCCTTGACTGGGGACAAATACGCTTGGGAACAAACCAAAGAATTGATTCCCCTAACGAAGTATACATCGGACTCGATGTTTGATTATTATGAAGGGCAAGTACGCCCTCCTTATCACCGTCTGAAATACGCTTTCCTACTCAAGAGTGGAACGGAACAAATCTGGATGACCGAAACCGACTTCCAAGAGGAAGAGCCGGATGAGCCGGGGCGAATGTTTCAATTCCCCTACATTCATGAAGGTGCTGTATTTGCGCCACCTGCTTGGGTGAAAGATGCTGTCTTTTATCAGATCTTCCCCGAACGGTTCGCGAACGGCAATCCTGAGCTTAATCCAGAGAAGGTGGAGCCTTGGGGAGGCGAACCGACACCGTTTAATTTCTTCGGCGGTGATCTGCAAGGTGTCATCGATCATCTCGATTATCTCAGTGAGCTTGGCATTAATGCGATTTATTTTACGCCTATCTTTGAGGCTACAACAAACCATAAATACGACACCGAGGACTATATGCGTGTAGATCGGCATTTTGGAGATGCAGAAACGATTAAACGGCTTGTGAAGCTCTGCCATGAACGTGAGATCCGTGTCGTTCTAGATGCAGTATTCAATCATGCTGGGAAGACATTTGCACCATTCGTCGATGTACAGCAGAACGGAGCAGAATCCAAGTATAAGGACTGGTTCCACGTCCATGAGTTTCCGCTGGATGTGAAGGACGGCATCCCCACCTATGAGACCTTTGGCTTCGAAGCCCACATGCCGAAACTGAATACAGAGAATCCTGAGGTGAAAGCCTACTTGCTGGAGGTTGCCGAATATTGGATCAAAGAGGTGGGTACCGATGGCTGGCGGCTCGATGTCGCTGATGAAGTAGATGATGCCTTCTGGCGAGATTTCCGCCGTGTCGTGAAGGCTGCCAATCCGGAAGCCTACATCCTGGGCGAAGTGTGGAACGAATCGTCTGCTTGGCTACAGGGCGATCAGTTCGATGCATCGATGAATTATCCGTTTACCGAAGCGGTCAATCATTTCTTTGTCAAAAATACAATGCATGCCGAGCAATTTGCCAATTCCATTGGTCGTCAATTATCACGCTATCCTCATCAGGCGAGCGAGGTCGCTTTTAACTTGTTAGACAGTCATGACACGCCCCGCTTGCTCACCCTCTGTGAAGGGGATCAACGCAAGATGAAGTTGGCTGCGTTATTCCAATTCAGTTTTATGGGTGCACCATGTATCTATTACGGAGACGAGATTGGACTAGACGGTGATCATGACCCTGGTTGTCGCAAATGTATGGAATGGGACGAGGCGAAGCAAGACCGCGAACTGTTCGACTTTTATCAAAGACTTATTGCACTTCGTCACGCTCATCCCGCTCTACGCGCAGACGGTACCATTCGATTCCTACAAGCACGCGAAGGCGGTAGCCAGCTTGTCATGGAACGTCAGAATGAAGAAGAACGCATTCTAATCTTGTTCAATCGCTCAGAAGAAACGGCCATCGTTGAGCTGGAGACGGATACAGATGATTGGAATGAGCTGTTTGGCGAGAAGCACCGGATCGCGTTAGAGGATGGCATACTTGCGATCGAGCTTCCTGCCTACGGATATGCGGTGTTAAGCATCGCTCTGGCATAATATGAAGTTCGTGTGAAGCTTCATCCAGAAGCCTTGCATTGATGTCAGCACTCGGCACGGGGCGGATGCTACAATTGGCACACGGTACGAATTTGACACAGTACAAATACTACCCTTATGCCAGCTTTTCGTTTCGAACCCATGTACGCCAAAGAGGCGCCAGCAGAAGATTACTACACTGCTAGGCGCCTCTTCCTATGTTATTCCGAAGCAGAACCTGCTGCCCCGTCTGTTTCTAGCTCTGGTTCCGGTGCACGTTTTGCCTTCGGTTTAGCAAGCTTCTCCATCATTTTCCGCCCTGTTGGGGTCTGAGCCAGCCCCCCCTGAGCCGTCTCCCGATGCCTACTCGGCATAGCACTGCCCACTTCAAGCATGACATCAATGACTTCATCTGACGGAATGGCGCTACGTACTCCGGCAAGCGCCATATCAGCAGCCGCTAGAGCGGTTACGGCTCCCAGTCCGTTGCGGACGATGCAAGGAATTTCGACGAGACCTGCGACTGGATCGCAGATGAGACCGAGTGTATTTTTTAACGCCAAACCAACCGCATGAACGACCTGCTCTGGCGTACCTCCACGCAGCTCCACCATAGCACCCGCTGCCATACCAATCGCGGAGCCCACTTCAGCCTGACAGCCACCCTCCGCACCGGAGATAAACGAATTGTTCGCAATTACATAACCGATCGCTCCAGCGCAGAACAATCCATTAACCAGGTGCTCGTCACTCCAGCCAAAACGCTCTTGGGAACTGATGAACACACCAGGGATAATGCCACATGAACCCGCTGTAGGGGTAGCAACAATTCGCCCCATGGATGCATTAACTTCAGAGACACACAGGGCATACGCCATCGCAAGTGCTGAAGCATCACCTGAGCAAGTCTCCCCTTTACGAATGTATTCCGCCATCCTCTTGCCGTCTCCACCAGTCAGACCACTACGGGACACCGTATCTTCATTCAGCCCTTTATGAACCGCTTCCTTCATCACCTGATAATATTCCGACATCTGCTGCACAACATCTGCTTCGGGTGTATTCGTCTCTTGGACTTGTTCTTCAATCATCAACTGAGCAATGGTCTTGGATTCAGCCGTACAGATCGCATTCAGTTCATGCAAATGCTTAAATCGCATCTGAACTCACTCCCTTCTTCAAATCTATTACACGAATATCCAGCACATGATCCAGCGACTTCAAACGGCTTAACATATCCGGGTCTGGTGCTCCATCCATCTCCATTGCAGTCAAGGCTTCACCATCCCGAGCTTTCCGGTCTACCTGCATATAGCCAATGTTCACGCCGGAGGAGCTAATCGTAGACGTGACAGATGCAAGCACCCCTGCTTTATCAGCATGACGCAGCACCAATGTTGGAAACTCCCCACTGATCTGGACGCGAAAATCATTCAAGGCGTGCACCGATACACTGCCGCCGCCAATGGAGGCACCGATCAATGAACATTCACGGTCACCGTGCCACAGCTCAATTTTGACCGTATTGGGATGGGGCGCAGGCAGGCCACTTGTGAAAAACTCAACCTCCATACCCGCCTGTTCTGCATACTCTTCAGCATCCGGTATTCGCGGATCATCTGTCGCATAATCAAGTAATCCACCAATTAGAGCAAGATCTGTACCATGTCCTTGATACGTATCGGCAAACGATCCGTATAATGTCAGCCGGGCGCGCTCTGGCGTGCAACCCAACCACTGACGAGCTATTCTGCCGAGCCTCGCCGCTCCAGCCGTATGTGAACTTGAAGGCCCCGTCATCGACGGCCCTATAATTGAGAAAACATCTTTAAAACGCATCCAAAACCCTCCATTTGTATTCGTCATGTTCATCCAGATACTCAACCATAATGTTCCATTATTACTGAATGATGACATCAAAAAAGGACAGAAGAAGGCCTTAAGCCCTCTCTCTGTCCTCGATACCTGAGAGTTTCATGATCAACAGCGTTCAGTCGATACAGTGCATGCCTTGTTCTTCCACATACTGTACCAGGCTGTTTAATCATATACCCCTTGGGTGGCGCATCATGCGCACTCTCCAGAGTTGCGTCCAACGATGGTACATTTACCTGAGAGATTAACCGCCGCGCCGGGTGCGCAGGCAGCTTGCTCCTTCGGTGCCTGATCGCAGGCCATCTTACTCAGCTCGCACAGGTCTCTCCCGCTCGTTATCATTCGCTGTATTAAAATCATAAAACATTTAGTCATTTGACGAAAACATAATCTTACTCTTTAAGATTAATCGACCGGAAGTTTCATGTCAATAAACTTAACGATTTGTTGGTTATCCACTACATGTAAGCGTTAACTACTGTGAACTTTTGTCACATCGGTATTCAATTTACTCATTTATCTACATCTCTGTTGTTAATTCTATGTATGTTCAGGTGTGTCCTATGGTTCGGGTATTCAGGCAAGCTTCTCTCCGAAACACCCTTACGACACACCCCTGCTCCAACTTACTTACTTACTTACTTACTTTTTTGTCGATCTACCTCACTTATGCATTTCGTTCCCAGCTTCGGTCTAACCTACTTCATCGTCGCACTCTTTGTTACAGCCTCTTGATAATATGAACTTCTTGAAGGAAGCAAACTAGTAATCCATAAGATAAGTGCCACTAACATCATCGCCGCCGAAACAACCGTATACACCAGACGAAGGGATAAATATTCTGCCACTACCCCTGCAATCAAAATAGAAGCCACCTGAAGCGCGCTCAGCATCAGTCCAATGACACTGCTCATCCTGCCCATGAGATCTACTGGAATATTATTTTGGTAAAAGGTGACCAGACCTGTGTTGGCAAGTGCCGAACACAACCCAAGTAGGATAAAGGCGAACGCTGCCAGCTCGAAGGAAAACGAGCGTGCAAATAGGAAATAACCAAGCGAGACCATAAACACGCCAATCCCCATCATATGACGGATCGGAATATGTTTGGCGAGCAGGGTGACAAGCAACGAACCGACTAGATAACCGATGCCGGTAACGCTCATCAATGCCCCATATTGAGATTCGGACAAGTTCATCACCTGACGAATAAACACAACTTCCTGTGCATCCAGCGACATGCCAATGACGAGAACAATCTGAAATATGACGTATATCCCGACAACGTAACCGCTCTTGCGACTAAACCTCAGTACGGCTTGCCAGTCCTGAGCGATGATCCGTGGTGACAATCTTGACTTCCCACCACTCTGCTCACCTATACCTAGTTTAGGCAACAGCATAAGAATCAGTGCCGATACGGCAAACGAAACACTATTCACGTAGATTGCTGCTGCAGGGGATAAATAAAACAATAACACACCAGCCACAGCAGGCCCCGTAATAAAAGCTCCTGAGCTAATGAGTGCCTGCAACGAATTGAATCGTTTGCGCCGCTCAGCCGGTACAAGCCGAGTAATGTACACCTGGGAAGAAGGTACAAATATTGAGGATGACATACTAATTAGAAACATCACAGCATACATCATCCACAGACTTGAAAATAAGGGAAGTGTGGCTACCAGCAATGCCCGCACGATATCCGCACCAATCATCAACTGACGTTGATCGTAGCGGTCAATAACACTGCCTGACCAGAACTTGGTGCATACTGAGGCGATTGGCGAGATGATCCATAACCCCGCTACAGCCGCTGGAGATTGCGTCATGTTCAACACCATCAGGTTGATCGCCACAATGTATATGAAATCACCCAGATTGGATATGCCAACTCCACCCAATAACAGTCCAGCATGCTTCCAACCACCAGGCTTGTTACCAGGCTACTCTACCCGCCCCTGGCTGTTCTCCATCTGTCGTTTCCCCCTCGACTTTTAATAGAAAGAACTTGTGCTTATACCCACACGCTAGATGGCGGAACAGGTATAACTGCTTGACTCGGCATGGCAAACGGAATCCCAAGGAAGGCTCCACTACCGGTTCATATCTTACTAGGCACAGCATGCCGAGCAGCTTGATGCATCCAATTCTGGACGGCAACTGCATGGGCTTGATCCAAGAAGGTCGCCTTCCAGCCGCCACGGTTTACCATCAATGTTGCCTCTACAGTTAGTAATGACCTAGCACGTTGACGGGATGTTGCTATGGCATTCACCGTAACCACATGGGGGCGGCGCATTAACACGGTTAAACGGGAGATCTGCCGATGGCGGATTAACAATTGCTTCCCGTATATGTTCAGCCCTTCATCCTTGTAGCGTGCATATCCCCACAAACCGAACACAGGCAGCAGTACGAACAACCCTATACCCACCATGCCAAAATATATCGTTCCTGCGATTCCAACTAGCATGGCAATCAGCAGTTTCCAACGGAGAAACAACCAGAGCGCCCGTGGCGGCGGCTTCGCTATATCTGCTTGTAATTCATATTGTGGCACGATGCTTGCAAGCAGCTCATTCACCTCACGCATAGGTAGCAGTGGGTGAAGCATCATTTTTTTCTCCTTCTCGGAAGTCAGTACATAAATCTCAACCTCCGCATACCCGAACGGTTGACGCAGCAGTCCTTCTCGAATAGCTACTGCCTGCACCTTGGTAGGTGAAAACACATGCTTTTTGCGTTCTAACAGACCCGAGACAATGGAGATATTCCCACCCTCGCGTTCTACCGTGAACCCAGCATACTTAATCGTAAATAACACCGCTGATAGAATCCAAGCGAGTAGAAACATGAGAGGAATAAGACCTAGCCACCAAATGGCAGGCAAACTCCCCGCTTCCTCCACTAGACGTCGATAAAAGTGATCTGGTAACAGATCATCTGCGAAGGAATAGGTCCCTGTGGCAAAAACGAGAAGAAGCGGCAGATTCATGGTTGTTAATGCCCCCACGAACAGTCTACCCGCCGACAATCGCAGTAGCGGCTCCTGCTGCACAGGCACTTCCGTTTCAACAGGCGCTGGAACTTCTAAGCCATCCACCCTGCTCAGTCTAGAATCTACACCCCGCTCATGAGCCGATCCTAAACCGGATTCAGTTCCCGGCTCACCTTCAATTCCGGCATACTCACCATGGATTCCTGTCTCTTCACTAGAAGTCTCCATCTGTTGTTCGGGCGTGATGGCAGCAGGGTCTTTCACCACGGCCTCACTCCGCTTCTGATACAACCACCGCTCCACTCGCTTCGCTTCATCAACACGTAGCGCCGGTAACACACCATCCGCCTCTTTACTGCCACCGGGTGTCTCAATCTTAAGTTGTGCGATTCGAAGGATTCGCTGAATTAGAGGCTGTTGTGTCTGTACAGCATGGATCCGGCTGAAATAGATAGATATCTCTTCCCTTACAAACATCCCCCGCCGTAGCACGATGCGATCCTCTTGCAAGGTATAGCTGAATTTCCGCCATTTCAACCAGCCATATAGAAGAGAGGGCAGCAATACAACCGCAATTCCTCCTGCGTAGAGATACCAAGGGATTGCACTCCAATTAAGTCCTTTGAGTACTACTAGAATGAAAAACGGCAGTAACGATTTCAGGACACTGAATAAGGGAAATAAAATATAACTTTTGTGTAGACGCCTTGTTTCATTCAGTTCATTCATCTCGATCTTCCACCTTGGCTAGATGCCCGATATTTCGTTTGAGTTGCTCCGCTTCCTCACGCTCCAGACCAGCGATAACAAGTGTCGCTGCCGCAGTAACGATACTGACCTTAGCTAATCCATATTTACGCAGCAACGGACCGCTCTCCAACTCTACCTGCTGCACACGTGTCATAGGCACAATCGTATCGGTGATCCACAGCCAGCCGGAATGAATTTCAAGCTCATCCTCAGCAACTCGGAAACTGAAATAACGATATTGAAGAGCTGGCAGAGCCCAGCCAAACCACATGAAAGACACGATGAACAGCCCTAGTGCAGCCCAGCCTGGCCACAACGTCCAATCTCTAGCCCATGCGACAATCAGATATCCAATGGCCAAAAGAGTCAACAGCCCATTGACCATAAGGGTCGTCAGGGCTGTAGCTTGTTTGACTTTTGGGTGGAGACGCCGCAGTTCTCTGTTATTAAGCTCTGTGTTATCCATTGCGTGACTCACACTCTCCTACAATTCAAATTAAAACTAATTTGAAAGCTTCAGTTCCTTCGCCCAAGCCTGAAGCCTCTCCATCGTCCATTCTTCGTTCTCACCCATAATGGAGTAACGCAATCCATTCTCAGTCCATGATATGTTTCGTATGCTCTTCATATACGAACCCTCGGTACCCCGAACTTCCACCTTGGATTCATCGGGCAGCAGTGTATTATCAACATTTTCATCCGGCGCATTGAATACCGTTAGACTCACTTCAACCTTGTCGTTGTTAATGTAATACAAGGTCACTTCATTCCTGCCAACCGCTCCGCTTGATGAATACATCTCAATCCGTGATAGCTCCAACTCACCGTTCATATCCTGCAAAAAGGGTTGTCCCAAAGCTTGTTCGGCTTCTTCCAGACTCACTTCCGAACGCTGGGCCAGATCGTTCAGATCCTTCACATCGACTTCCTTGGGGATGTCAATCACGAATGTATCCTCAGAAAATTCCGGATCATATTGTATCGGATCATAGACCATTTCTGACTTTTCATCACCATATGTGCTGATGACTTTAACAATCATCCATGTTTTAGGGTCTACCCAATACTCGGAGGAAATGGATAAGGTGCCCTCTTCTTTCGGCGTCAGCTTAATGTGAATGACTTCCTGTTCATGAAGTTCTTTCTGTCCCATCATATCCACATCATGGGAATCCCGCAACCTTTCCAGCTGATTCACCAGCATCTGTTTTTGAGTCTGTTCAGGCTGTTGTCCCATGGCAGATACGTTCATTGAATACGCCGTGCCCGTCTCTTTTTCGTAAATGGTAATGTTCGTTCCGTCATTGACCGCGTAGCTGATATTGCCATTCTCCTCTGTTTCTGTGCGCTTACGCCCTGTCTCTCCATCGACCCATTCCTTAATGTGCATGGTATGACTCAATTTGTCATCCGACCACATTTTCATTACACCTTCGGCATAGTATGAAGCGGGTTTCGTTTCTGCATGGACAACTTTCTCAATCATCTCATCTCCTGAAAGGCCAACCAGATCCTTCTCCGCGCAACCTCCGAGCAGTGACCCTGCAAGTAGGGCTGTACCGAGCATCATCCATCCTTTTTTGATCATTGTCATTCATCCTCTCTCATTTCGTTTAAGGGCTTTACATCTCAGGCAATCGGCATGCAGCCAGCGTACCTAATCCTTCTGCCGACCACATGCGCATCTCACCTCCATGCTTGATGGCAATCCGTTTGGCTATGCTTAATCCCAAACCCGAACTGCCCGCGTACACCTTCTCTTCCTGGTTCTGATGTTGAACATAAGGTTCAAAAATACGATTCAGCTGTTCTTCGGGAATAGCAGGCCCTTCATTTTGCACCAGAATTAATGTTGATCCCGTTCTGAAGTTATCTAGCTCCAACACCAGTGTTGATATGATCCATTCTGGAAGCTGCTGATCTGAAGCAATAACACCCAGGCCCACTACACCGTTTGTGCTTGTGTGACGCAGTGCATTGTTAATCAAATTATCTGTCAGACGCATCAGTTGCTCGGGATGAAGCCGGTAGAGGCGGTCTGTGCGGACAACCGTTTTCACATCAATCTGTCCATGCTCGACGAGTCCCCCATAACTTCCGAGAAGCATATCGAAGAACTCTTCTCCTTCCACCTCAACCATAGCCATCTCCAGTTCACTGGAACCCAGCGCCGTATACATTTCAAGTTCACCAATCATGTGCTTCATCCGGTTCACATTACCAAACAACACATCCCGGTAGTCTCGTCTCTCTGAAGGTTCCAGCGGAGTACCAACACTAAGTGCCTCCGCATAGGCACTGATGGACATTAATGGAGTCTTCAGATCATGAGACAGCGAAGCGACCATGAGCTCTTTCTCTTTTTGTTCCTTCTCCACCTCGGTCTGAGTCTGCCTGACTTTCTCCTGCATCGCATCGAATTGCTCTAGCAGCATACCCATTTCATCCCGACGTGCCGCCGGTACGTCATCCATGGGAATTTCCCCTCGCGCAAATGCATGCATTCGGTCCATCAGATGTCTCATCGGCCGAAAAAGCTTTCTGGATAGCAGCCAGAGCACCGTGCCATATAATAGGATAAAGAAAACACCGGCGAACCCAATGACCCAGGTTGTCCGAATCGAGATGCCTTCCAGCCACTCTCTGCGAAGCATGGTAATCTCGTATATCCCAATCAGCTTGCCTTTTTCCCATACTGGCTTTTTCAGCGTAAACGTACGATGACGAATCTGCATGTCGTACAAATTGCGATATAGCTCCGAACCCCTGACGGTATAGGCTCCAGCAGACAAGGCATCCCCGCCGGATGTATACACCCGGATACCTGAAGGTAAATAGAGGTCTACGTTCACTTGATCGCTAGCCAATCCAGAGAGCGAAGCATAGGCATCTGAAGATTGTAGCCGATACAGACCCGGGTCAGACAACTTCTGCTCAATGGGAGCCAGCCGTCCGGATAACTCTATATATTCCGCTACGGAGCGCTGGTCGCTATGGTAGTTGTACAGGGAAATTAGTGCCCATCCTGCAGCGACAGGAAGCAGCATCACAATAAGAAAGGCAATCATCAACCAGTACTTCAGCTTCATTCCACTACCTCTCCTATAAATCGGTATCCGCTGCCCCACACAGTCTGAATCCAGCGTGGTTGATGAGGTTCGTCACCCAGCTTGGCCCGCAGGCTCTTTACATGGACGGTAACCGTACCTGAGCTTCCCGCAACTGGCTGATTCCACACATGTTCATACAGCTCAGCTTTGGTGAATGCACGGCCTGGATGAGAGGATAGTAGCGTGAGTAAAGCCCACTCCTTGCCTGTCAGTACGACATCTTCCCCGCGAATCTGGACCTGTTGATTGAATGGGTCGATCGACAACTCGTCGTTGTATTGTTGATGGGTCGATTCCGGCTTGACACCCTGGTATCTGCGATATCTGCTCAGGTGGGATTTAATGCGGGCTGTAAGTTCTGCCAGGCTGAACGGCTTGGTAATATAATCGTCAGCGCCCAGACCGAGACCCCTGACCTTACTCTCTTCTTCGATGCGCGCACTCATCATAAGCAGCGGAATGTCGCTGATCAGGCGGATATTTTTACATACCGTGAACCCGTCCATCTCCGGCAGCATTAGATCCAGCAAGACCATTTGATACGTTCCCTCCCTGAAATCTTCCCAGCTCTCCAGACCGCTCGAAGCCCAAGTTACTCCATATCCCTCACGCCGAAGATGGTCCATCAAAATGCGGGCAATTTCCGGATCATCCTCCACCAGCAATATGTTCACATTGTCTCTCATCGCTGTTTCATCCTCTCATGACTGTATTGTAGCGAAATCCATATACATCTCCGCAGAGTTTATACTTTCTTCATAATTGCGTTCTTCAATATATGAAACAATACGTACGCAAAAAGAGCCCCCTGAGTTCAGGACGCCCCAATTACATTGGTTGACGCATGTTGTCGTGATGTCTTCGTCTCTGTGCTATACATATTATAATTCAAGAAGATACCGCCATTCTCGAACGTCTTCCGAATCAAGCCAAAGTCCTGACTGGTAAAGATACCCCTTCTTCCAGCTTATTATCGTATCATGACTGTTTTGGCTGTGGCAAACTTTCCCAATATTTTGTTTTAAACAGTTTTGATGGTATTTATCTTTTAGATGTAAAAAAGAGCATAAACCCTGGCGCGTTCGCCCAAGATTTATGCTCTCTTATTTCTCTATATGCTCTATCTTACATTAGTTCCGATGTTCTCCAACCACTCCAATTGAGATTAACCGAAACGTCCCATAATGTATTCCTGTGTCAGGCGATTGTCCGGGTTGGTAAAGATATGCTCTGTATTCCCGTGTTCAATCATGCTACCCAAATAGAAATACGCGGTAAAGTCCGAGATCCGTGCTGCTTGCTGCATGTTATGCGTTACAATAACGATCCGTAGATCCTTCTTCAGTTCGGAGATCAATTCCTCTACTTTACCCGTAGATACCGGGTCAAGCGCAGATGCTGGCTCATCAAGCAGCAAAATCTGCGGGTCAACCGACAATGCGCGTGCGATACACAGACGCTGTTGTTGTCCACCAGATAGTGACAAGGCGGACTCGTTAAGTCTGTCTTTTACCTCATCCCAAAGGGCTGCACGGCGCAGGCTTTTTTCCACAATCTCATCCAATGCCTTTTTACTCTTCGTACCGCGATAGCGGGGGCCAAACGCGATATTGTTATAAATAGACTTATGGAATGGATTGGGCTTCTGCCACACCATGCCGATCTTCTGGCGAAGCTTGATTACATCTGTACCCGGCTCGTTCAGGTCATTACCGTCCATCCAGATATGACCTTCTGTACGAGATCCGGCGATCTCATCATTCATTCGATTCAACGAACGAAGGAACGTCGATTTACCGCAACCTGACGGGCCAATAAGCGCCGTCACGCTCGCTTCAGGGAATGCCAGACTAATCTGTTTAACCGCCTGGAAATGCCCATAATATATGCTTAACTGTTCCGTACCAAAAGGTATGGCCATGTGGGATTCCTCCTTATTTCGAAGCTGTCATGCGACGGTATACAACCCGACCGATCCAGCGTGCACTTAGATTGAAAGCCAGCACGAGAATGACAAGGACTGCGGACGCACCTGCTGCAACTTCCTTGGAATCTGGGCCAATGCCTTCACTGTTAACTTTCCAGATATGAACGGCCAGCGTCTCTGCTGGACGGAATGGATTGAGCGGTGATCTAGGGCTCGTTGGATTCCAATCTGTGAAATCCAGCGGCGGGCTACTCATCCCTGCTGTAAACATGAGGGCAGCCGCCTCACCAAAGATCCGACCAGAAGCCAGAATCGTACCCGTAATCAAGCTCGGTAGAGCTACAGGCAGCAAGATGGATGTGATGATCTTCCACTTGGACAAGCCAAGTGCCAATCCAGCTTCCTTCTGCTCTTTAGGAACTGCACGGAATGCCTGCTCAGTCGTCCGTACCATCAGTGGCAAGTTGAAGATCGCAAGCGCCATCGCACCTGAGATTAGGGAGAAGCCCAGGCCAAATGTATTTACAATGAGTAAGAGTCCGAACAAACCGATAACGATTGACGGGAAGGATGACAATACCTCAACGACCAAGCGAATGAAGCTTGTAATGCGTCCTGGCTTGGCATACTCCGCCATATAAATTCCTCCGCCCCATCCGAGCGGAATCGTAATAATGAGTGTTAATACGAGCAAGAAGATCGAGTTGAAGAGCTGCGGTCCAATACCGCCTCCACCTTTGAGCATCTGCGGTGCACTGGTCAGGAAGTTCCAGTCAATATGACCAATTCCTCGTGCCAAGATGAAACCAAGTAACCCAAGCAACAATGCAACGATGAACAGTGCGAGCACAACGATGACGTAGGTAGCAATTTTATCTACTGTTTTGGCCTTCATTCTCATACCCGGTTTCTCCTTTCAAGCAAGCGAACCAGAATAACGAATACAAAGGTCATTACGAGCAATACCAGTGCCATACTCCAGAGCGCATTATTATGAACCGAACCCATTGTCGTATTACCCATACTTAAGGTGATAACACTTGTTAACGTTGAAGCCGATTCAAGCAGGGAAGTCGGTACATGTGGTGCGTTACCGATAACCATCTGCACAGCCAGAGCTTCACCAAAGGCACGAGCCATACCCAATACAACCCCTGTCAACAAGGCAGGTAGAACCGTTGGGATGATGACACGATAGATCGTTTGCCAACGTGTAGCACCTAGAGCATAAGAAGACTCACGAAGCCCTTTAGGAAGAGCGGAGAGAGCATCTGCCATAATACTCGTTACTGTAGGTAAGATCATAACAGCTAAAACCAAACATCCAGCTGCAATCCCGACGCCAGCTCCACCGAAAAGAGTACGCATCAAAGGTACAATTACACTCAGACCGATAAATCCATAAACAACGGACGGGATCCCAGACAACAGCTCAATCGCAGGTTGTAAGATCTTTTTCCCTTTGCCCGGTACAATCTCCGTCATAAAGAGTGCTGCACATAGGCTGAGTGGACTTGCAATCAAAGCCGCCAGCAAGGTGGTTGTAAAGGAACCCGTGATGAACGGTAATGCTCCATAGGCTGATGGTTCCGCAGATGGGTTCCACGTTCTTCCAAATATGAATTCACGTAAACTCACGCCATCCCGGAAAAAGGTCGTCAGACCCTTGGACGCCACAAAATACACAATGGAAAACATAACAACGATCAGAAAAACGACACAAATCGACGTATAAATACGACCTGTCCAATCTTCCCAGTAATGTTTCTCTCTCAAGGGCCGGCGAGGTTTCATGTTGCTGTTCATTACCGTTCCCCCTTCGGTCTGTTCCATAACAACCATCCTTCATCGTAGAATTAATGTAAAATATGGGATTATTTCATAAACCGCGCAAAGAGGCTGGACCTAGGTCCGCCTCTCTCGCTGTATGAGCAAGTTCAAAGATTATTGAGTCACTGCGCCAGTTGCATCGCGTTTAACTTTCATACCGGATACTGGAATGTAGCCCAGTTCCTTAACGTCTGTCAGTTGAATTTCGTCACTCAGCATGTAATCGAGGAATGCTTTGGTAGCTGCATCCGGCTCGCCTTTTGTATACATGTGTTGGTAAGCCCATACTGGATATGTTCCAGCTTCAACATTCTCAACGGATGCTTCTACGCCTTCGTATTTCAGAACTGTCAAGCTGTCATCCAGGTAAGAAAGTGCAAGGTATCCAATAGCGCCTGGCGTTTCGGAAACCAGCTTCTTAACTGTACCTGAGGAATCTTCTTGAATAGATCCTTGGATATCTTCTACTTTTGTACCCAGTGCGAATTTCTCGAATGTTGCACGAGTTCCGGAACTACCAGGACGGTTAACGATAACGATTGCTTGATCCGCACCACCAACGTCTTTCCAGTTCGTGATTTTCCCGGAGAAGATGTCGATCAATTGTTGCTTCGTCAGGTCTTCAACACCTGCATCTTTGTTGCTAACTGGAGCAATAGCGACAACTGCTACTTGGTGGTCAACCAATTCTTTTGCTTTTGCTTCGTCTTCCAACTTCTCTTCAGCAAATACGTCAGAGTTACCGATTGTAGCTTGTCCGTCAGACACTTGTGTCAGACCAGTACCGCTACCGCCGCCTTGCACTTGTACTGTTACGTTCTTATATTCATCAACTGCCATAAATTTCTGTCCAGCTTGCTCAACCAAAGGTTGTAATGCTGTAGATCCAACAGCCAGAATGTTACCGCTAAGCTCAGCAGCTCCTTCTGTTGCTGTACCTGAACCATTACTTGCAGAACCCTCTGTTCCAGCGTTATTGTTCGATCCACATGCTGCAAGCACGAGTACGAACGACAAGGTCATCAAAATAAACGGCAACTTTTTAAACATAGTTTTGTTTTCCTCCCCCAATTTAGTGACGGCGTTTTGTGAATTTGTGTGTTCACCATCAACTCTTTAATCATTGTAGTTTCGGTATGTCATCTCAAAATCATTGTTTTGTAAACGCAATGTTAAAAATATAGGCTGTTCATTGGAAATTATTTGGGATTCTATTGTGCGCTAAGTAGGACGCTCCGGGAACGGACGTTGCTTCAATCGCTGTTATCCCCGGATATATATGATTTAATTTTTCCAAGGAAAACATCCAGGGATAAAGGCGAACGCTCCGCTTTTCCACAATCGTTCCGTTCCCTGCGCTATGTCAGCGCTCATCAGGACTCCCAAAACCTTTCAATCTACAGCCTAGGAGGAGGGCAGAAAAGAGCAGACCGACAAAAGAATTATTCCACAGCCAATTGTTAACGGTGTTTAACAATTAGCGATGGAATTCAGGAGAGGCTGGAGTAAGAGTTGTTTCTTCTATATAAGAAAGGCAAAAAGAAACACATGAGAAATCGCACAAAAATTAGCGCTATCCCAGAAACCAATCGGCAACACAAAAAAACTGCTCACAGTGAGTGCATCAGCACCAACTGTAAGCAGTTTTATACTAAATTGTTTTTATAACCTAAACATTTACACGAGAACGGAGAGGACAGAAATAACATGGAGAAGTGGAGCGATCGAAAAGTTATTCTGTCATCGTAGTAGAAAGTGTACCTATTTTAGTTTACTAACCTAGAATCCACAACCATAACGCCAGACCCGCAAGCGTAATTAGCAATGTCGGTATGGTTAAGATCACGCCAACCTTGAAATAATATCCCCATGTAATTTTTGCACCTTTACGTGATAACACATGCAGCCATAACAGCGTTGCAAGTGAACCGATCGGTGTCATTTTGGGGCCAAGATCCGAACCGATTACATTACCGTAAATTAACGCTTCACGCACAATGCCTTCCGCATTCGAACTATGGATCGCTAAGGCGTTAATCAGCACGGTAGGCAGATTGTTCATCACCGAGGATAACACTGCAGCAATGACACCCATACCAACAGATGCTGCCAGCACCCCATGTTCTGCGATCGCATCAAGCCAGCCACTCAGGTGGTCGGTCAAGCCTGCGTTACGCAGCCCGTATACGACGATATACATCCCAACGGAAAATACAACGATTGACCACGGTGCTTCCATCACTACCCGTTTCAAATTAACGGCTTCGCTCTTACGCGCAAGCCAGGCAAATAGCAGTGCTACAGCACCTACGATAACTGAAACTGGAATCGGGAGAAACTCACTTAGCGCATACGCAACCAGCAGTAGCACTAACATGAACCATGCAATGCGGAACATACGCGGGTCACGAATAGCTTCCTTCGGATCACGCGCAGCGGTGATATCATAACGAAGCGGTATGCTTTTACGATAAAACAAAAATAACATTACTGTGCTCGCGACAATGGAAAATATATTGGGCACAATCATCTTCACCGCATATTCTAGAAACGTAATGCCAAAATAATCAGCAGATACGATGTTAACTAAGTTACTTACGACGAGAGGCAATGATGTTGTATCCGCAATAAAGCCACTAGCCATGACAAAAGCTAACACCATGCATTCATCGAACTTAAGCGCTCTTACCATAGCCAAGACGATTGGTGTCAAAATAAGTGCTGCGCCATCATTGGCAAAGAGTGCAGACACAGCCGCGCCAAGCAAGATTGCGTATATGAATAACCTGCGTCCATCGCCTCCAGCAAGTCTAGCCATATGTAACGCTGCCCACTCGAAGAACCCCGTCTCATCAAGAATTAATGAGATCATGATAATACCGACAAAGGCTAGCGTTGCATTCCATACAATGGAAGCGACATCAGATGCATCGTTAAAACTAACAACACCGCAGAGCAGTGCTAGAATCGCTCCACCCATAGCAGACCAACCAATCCCCAGCCCTCGCGGCTGCCAGATGACCAGTGTAATGGTTAAGATAAATATTAAGATGGCTATATATGTCATGAATCCTCCTGCGCCCCTAAATTCTTCTATTATACGATTACACCGCAACCGGTACGGAATAACCAGACGATCTAGTTATACAGGGCAACAGGAGGATTGTCTATCTTTATTTTCTTGCCGTAAATGGTTTAGATCGTTAATCCGTTATCACTTAGGATTTATCGCTCTTCTTCGGCGTATCTTCTACCATTTTGAACATGCCCAAAAGTCCTTGGAGCTGTTCAGCCATGCTGTTCAAATGTGCAGAAGATGAAGCAATCTCTTCAACAGATGCTAATTGTTCTTGAGACGAAGCCGAGACGGATTCGGTGTTCGCCGCCGATTCTTGCGTTACGATGGAAATATCATTCATCGCTTGCGCTACTTGAGATGCACCATGTTCCATCTGTTTTGTTGTTTCGGACAGATCATCAAGTGTATGAACAACGTCCTCTACGGCAGTGCGAATCTGAGCAAATGATTGCCCCGATGTATTCACCGCTTGAATACCATCGCCTACACGATTCTGGGCTGCATTCATCGCATGAAGGGCTGCATCCATATCCGTTCGGATATTATGAACCAAATCCCCGATCTGTGCCGCAGAGCTTCCGGATTCCTCAGCAAGCTTGCGCACTTCTCCAGCTACAACGGCGAAACCTCGACCAGCATCACCCGCTCTTGCCGCTTCAATGGATGCATTGAGTGCGAGCAGGTTAGTTTGTTTGGAGATGGAAGCAATGACATCAACCATGCTACCGATCTCTACGGAACGTGCATTCAAGGACTGCACCACCGTCGCCAGTTGTTCTACCGTTTCCTGAATGCTATTCATCTGCTCCATCGCTTCGCTTGCTGCCTCATTACCTGAATGAGCCGCACCCGAAGTATGACGCATATTCGTAGTAATAGATTGCACACGTTCAGACATAAGACGTACGTCTTCCGCCATACGGCTCATTTGGCTCGAACCTTCTTTGACACTCTTCACTTGCTGTTCTGCCCCTTCGGCAAGCTCCTGTACTGCCAGCGTAGAGTGCTCAATCGCTTTGGTCGTTTGTTCTGCACTAGCCGACAATTCCTGCGAAGAAGCCGATACTTGCTCTGTCGTTTCTTGCACACCCAGAATCATCATGCGCAGGTTATCAACCATTCGTTCAAAGTATTTCGCCAAGTCACCCACTTCATCTTTGCGACCTGTTTCCATTTTGACAGTCAGATCCCCTTTACTTACAGCTCTAGCTGATTCTTGCAGTCGTTTGATTGGACGCAGCATGGAGCGCGTAAACCAAATAATAAAGATGAGCGTAAGGAAGGTAGCTGCCAGAATGACAATAAATGTTGCCATGCGAATATCTTTACTTGCTTCGGTTACTTCACTTTTAAACATCGTGCCGGCAATTTTCCAGCCTGTTTCTTCATTAGTTGAGAATATCATCATTTTCGGTTGATCATTGTAAACGTAATCGAACTGACCTTCTTGCTTCTCAAACATTTCATTTAAGGTGTCGCTTTTCTCCTGCGTTCCAGCTTCCACTACTGGAGAAACGACATAATTTTTGTTGGCATCCATAATAATGACGTAGCCTTCTTTGCCTACCCTGATGGATGCCTGCTCACGCAGATCCGTCAGATCCATAGAGAGACCAATTACAGCGGATTGATCGCTCAACGTTTTGGAAATAAATACAACGGCTTTTCCATCCGTATTAAGGGATACATTTGATACAGCGGCAGTGCCTGGCTTCGCCATCGCAAGCTTGTACCATTCCCGTTCCCTTGGATCGTAGGCATCGCCCCGCAAGCTACTTTCCGTCGGTTTTCCCCGAACCATGACTCCCTCTGTCGTACCTACAAAAATATTATTTGCATCCGGATGCAAACCCAGATACTGCTCCAGCTTCGCCTGAAGCTCAGTGCTATCGTTTTCTCCCTTAATTAGGTTTGAATCAAGAGAATCGGCAAAATAATTAATGTCGTTGATTTTATAACTGACTTGGCTCTCCACGATGGCATTCGCTGTACTCACACTTTGCACGGCACTATCCATCATTTGTTCTTGCACGCTGTTCTCAGCAATAAGTAACGTCACGAAGCCGATCGCTATACTAGGCAGAATTAGAACCGCCAAGAACGAAACCAATAGTTTGTTCCTTATGTTCCAGACAAAGCCTTTCTTTTTAGTTTTCTTTTTATTATTTTTTGGTTTGACCGGTTTAGCTGCTTTGGTTTGCTTTTGATCCTGACTCATCACGTTTCTCCCCCTCAAATATCTGAATTGTCCTCATTCTCTTTTATGTATGGACTACTCTTAAAGGCCTATATTATATATCGGCTAGATGGGGGTAATTATTTGATATAAAAATGGACGTTGCATGCCAAACAAGCCAGCTTCTAGACGAAGTGACTCGTTCGAGGTTTAAGAGCATACTGGATATTGATCATATTTTCAATTCGAATAGGTTGGGGGCTGTGCTGAAGGTTTCCCAAAATAATATCCCTGTGCCAGCTCTATGCCGGCAGAACGACAAAAATCAAACTCTTCGATACGTTCCACGCCTTCAGCAAGCACTTGGCCGCCAAATCGACGAGACATCTCGACAATATGTATGATCTTCTGCTGTTTCACAGGATCAGCGTCACAATGATCAATGAGACTCCGATCAATTTTGACAAAATCCGGTTCCAATCGATTCATCAGTTCGATCGTCGAAAATCCGGCTCCCACATCATCCAGCGCTACAGACATCCCATGATTCCGATATACCTGAAAAATATGTTGTAAGGCATCCATATGCTTAATCGGCTCGGTTTCGACAACTTCAAAGACAAAGTCCTTAGGGTCAAGTCCTAATCGTTCAATCACTTCAAATGTATGTGTTAAGCAGTATTCGGGGTTGTATATAGAGGAAGGCAAGAAGTTAACAAAGCGCTTAATTCCTTGTGGCAAAAAAACGGAACTCGTCTCGATGGCGGAGATCCGTGCTGTGCGGTCTAGAAAGGAGTGCAAGCCCGTATCCCGAGCAATCTCAAACAATTCATAAGCATTAAATGATCTTCCATTCTCAGCAGGACGAAGGAGAAATTCATATCCAATAATTTGCTGTGAAGCATCCACAATGGGCTGCATATGGCTACTGAATTTTTTCTCTAAAATAACGGAAACCATATCTGCATGCTTGAACCGATTCTCCAGCAGTACCAGACTAATCCAGTCTTCCTGGTCTGCCTGCTCTCGCATCGCTCTCACTTGAAACGAGATAGCCTCCAATACGGATGGATCCAGCCTCCCGATCTTCTCCAGCTCACTCTGCAGCATGTCAAGATTGTCAAAATGCACCCAGATATAGTGATCTGAATGCTCGACACTCATCCCCTGCGTTTGCAGCGCTTCCAGCAACATGGGGGAAAACGGACGCAGATACAGAGTACCTTGATCCTCAATCGGATAAATTGGACTGCAGCCACTGCAATTCATGTAGAACCCCCTTGCCATTCATTAATGTTATTAGTATATACCCAAAGTTTGTAAATATTATAGCACGGGTGTCGAAATTAATCTCTACTGTTTTGGTGACTTCCTCTATGACGGGAATTGAACTTTCGAGTAATCAAAAAGACCGACAGTCTCAAGACTGTCGGTTGTAATGCTGCATATTTAGGAAGCAGGAATTATGATTTTCTGTCCAACTTTCAAATTGTGCACATCTTTAATTGCATTTGCCGTTACAAGTTTGCGCCAGTCCACACCATATTTCAAACCGATACGGTACAGGTTATCTCCTTTTTTTACCACATATACAACGTTGTCCTTAGCAGGTTTTTCAGGTTGTGGCTTAGGTGTTGGAGCCGGAGTAGGCGTTGGTGCCGGTGATGGCGTTGGAGCAGGCTCAACTCCTGTTCCAGGAGTCGTTGCAGCGTCGCCTGTCAATTTCAAACCATACTCAGCAAAACCATCCTCGTTCGTACCGATGAAGGACATCGCTGGATTAGCTTCAACCAGAGCCTTCGCATCTGGAGAAGAAGCAAACACCACTTCAAGGTCATTCAATGCTGCAGCAGTTACACCTGCTGACGGTTTAATTGGAGCCAATGACCAGTTCCCATCAGCTGTTGGGTTGATCGTTTTGTTCTCACGGATATAATCAATAATCACTTGACGGTTCTCATCCGGTGCAGCCAGAACGATGCGTTTACCATCTGGATTTGCTAGTTTAGATGAAGAAGCACGATAGTTATTGGTAGCTACAATGAACTTTTGCTCTGGATCAACCGGTTTGCCTTCAAAGCTCAAGTCTTTAATTCGACTTGCGGATGCGTTAACAACCGTTGCTTTGGCATCGTATTTCGCCGGTTGCGTTACATCGATCTGATACGTCACCCCATCAATAACGTCAAAGTTATATGTTGGGAAATCCATATTGATCAATTGTTGTTGTCCACCTTTGGCAGGGTCGATCTGATTGAATTGTCCCGCAGACCATTCGAGCCATTCTTTGAGTTCAGCACCGTTGATCTCAACGGCATGTACTGTATTTGGATATACGTACAGATCCGCTACGTTCTTGATTGCAATCGTTCCTGCAGGAATGTTCGTGTAATACGAAGCACCTGAACGTCCGCCTGCTTTGAATGGCGCTCCAGCAGACAATACAGGAATATTTTCATACTCTGTTCCTTGCAGATGTTTCTCAACATACCATTTCTGTGCATTCGTTACGATCTGAATGGATGGATCGTCCTGAACCAGTGCGAAGTAGCTGTTAATTGGTGCAGTTGTCTCACCAACCGGACCACGAACATACTCAAGCGTACCTTCGTGCTCCTCGTGAACAGCATCAATGATCTCTTGGTCAGCATCCACCAACGGTTTTTTGTTCACTGTGTCATAGATTGGGCGTGCTTCTGTAGAAGAATCCACTACTTTCCACTTACCGTCTACTTGCTCCAGATCCAGATCGATAATGCCAAGATGATCTCCCCAGAAACCTGGCTCAACAGATGGAACGCCGTTAATTGTACCTTTTTCAAGGTCTACACCTTTTTTGCCTGCAAAATCAGCACTCGGGAAAATTTTGTGGGCATGTCCGAACAAGATTGCATTAATGCCTTCAACTTGGCTCAGATATAATACGGAATTCTCCATCAGATCTGTTTGAGGGATATCCTCGAAACCGGAGTGAGGAATAGCCACAATAATGTCGGCACCCTCAGCTTTCATTTGTGGAACGAATTTTTTCGCAGTAGCGATAATATCTTTGGCAATGACTTTGCCCTCAAGATTAGCGCTATCCCATTGCATAATCTGCGGTGGAACGAAGCCAATTACACCCACTTTGATCGTGTGCTCTTTGCCATCTTCGTCCGTTACTTTTTTGTCCAAAATTTCATATGGTGTGAAGTAGTTCTTGTCATTTGTCTCATCATCATCACCGTCATCGATGTATACATTGGCATTGATATAAGGGAAATTAGCGCCTTCCAGCGTCATATCCAAGAAATCTAGCCCATAATTAAACTCGTGGTTACCAATGTTCCCTGCATCATAATCAAGCAGGTTCATTGCTTTATATACAGGGTGAGTTTCACCCTTTTTCAGCGGATCAATCTTGGCAACATAATCCCCTAGTGGGTTCCCTTGAATCAAGTCACCATTGTCAAATAACAGGCTGTTTTTCGCTTCGTCACGAGCCTTTTTGATCAGGGTTGCTGTCTTAGCCAGTCCATACTGATCGGTTTCTTTGTCAGAATAATAGTCGTAGTTGTGCAGATTGACGTGAATATCTGTCGTTTCCATAATCCGCAATTTAACTTTGGCAGCGTCTGCAGCCGATACAGGTACTGGAAATACCGCAAGCACGTTAAATGCAATCAAAGCGGCAGTCAGGCTTGATAATACTTTCTTACTTTTTTTCAAAATAACCCCTCCCGGTTATGTACATTGAATCATGCATTAGTACGCAAACGAACAAGCGCAGACCAAGATAGATTCCATGGGTTGTGCGTGCTGAGCTTCTGATGAACCCATCAAAACCTCAGGTTAGTTTATCTCACATGAACATCTATTCATATCTGTGCGTGTCGTTTACATTCCAAATAATACCGCAATGTGAAGTCATTGAAAAGCTTTATTTTTTACGTTATCCGCACATACCCGCATCACTTTACATAATCATGCGTAATTTCGACAAATTTCTCGCGCTTTTATGTAAAAACAGTTTACTTCCCGTGCCAAATACGTATATTACACCTAGCTTACATGTATATCCATTTTAGAACGATTATGTCTGACCTCAAAAAAACCGCGAAGCCACATGGCCTCGCGGTTGAAACCTCTGCCGAAACAGTGCATTCACGCATCGTTCGCAAAAGGTGATTCATACGTACGAATCTTATTGTTCCCACACTTGATGTTCATGATCTTTCCCTGTATATTCAATCCGCGTTGGTGTAATGTCCAGAATGACATAATTCGGATCCTGAGGACCGTCAAACCATGCCTTCAATTCATCATTCCACACCTGCTCACGCAAAGCTTCATTCTTCGTAATTTCACACGTTCCTTCAACCTCAACAACTTCTTTGGAGCCACCCGACTCATAACCAAGCAGAAGGCTTACATTCGGATTGTTCTCCAGTTCCTCTACCTTATGCGTACGACGATTCGTTGCGAGATGAATGTTCATTCCATCGTTAAACAGAGCCATGTAACGAGATTTGGGTTTGCCATTTTCCACTGTTGAGAAGCTGCAAAACGGATTGTTCTCTAATGCCTTTACAATGTTCTGTTCCAATTCAGTCCGGTTCATGGGAATTGCTCCTTTCGGGTTTGGGGGTATTTTGACAGAAGCTGTGTGTGACGTTACGGTTACGGATCGTTCTTTCGATCGCTGTTGTTTCTGAATTTTCTCATTTAAATTTCTAACGGTATAAAATTCAGAAACAAAGGCGAGATTATGCTTCCGAAGTAGCTTTCTTACAGAAAGCTTTTAGCTTCGCTTCTTCAGAATCGATTCCGTTCCCTTCACTACTTTCAGAGTTCTTCAACTGGGGATTAGAGTATAAAGTTCAAGTGAACAACATCCATATAATAAAAAAGGATTGTATCCATCTCGATTCTCTATCTTCTCCTCATTTGAATCACCGCTTATAACGATATTGTTGTATAAGCCTGTACTTATAGTGTACCCACCTCATCATTGGTGAATCCATGAACCGGATTGCATACGTGACAATACTGGAAATTTTATTTGTAAAAATGTTTACATATCAAGGTAAGCGCATCTATTCGATTCGCTGCTGTTAGTTCAGATCTCCAAGATAGATGTTGGAGGAGTCCTGTGCGAGCAGCATCTCTCCGATTTTTTTCGGATATAAACGGACTTTAGACAAGTCCTCAAGTGCAATCCACTCCACACCAACCTGATGGTTGTCCGGATTAGAACCCTCATAGTTCGTAGCTGCCGGATCGATTAAACTGCATGCAAAATAAAATTCGACCTGGTGGTAATCCGCATCCCACTCGGCGAACTCGTGGTTTTTACCGATATACTCCCGAATGTGCATCAAGTCCCCGACCGTAACTGCCTGTCCAATCTCTTCGAGACATTCCCGCAGTACAGTGTCCTTCAACTCTTCATATTTCTCTTGTCCCCCACCAGGGAAAATATACGCTGTACCATACTGATCCTCCACACGAATCACAAGCAATCGTCCATCTTGTACAATCACAGCTTTCGCTGAATTACGTATCGGTTTAGTCATGTTTATCTCTCCTACTCATCCAATTGTTCCTATCGCAGACAGGGTAACTCCCTCGGCCTCTAGCATAGCACGAATCTGGCGTGCAAACGTAAGGGCATGTGCCCCGTCACCATGTATACATATCGTCTCCGCTCTAATAGGTACGCTCGTTCCTGCGGTAGTATCAACAAGTCCTTCCTTCACCATACGAAGTACCTGCGCGAGTGATTGTTCTGTATGCTGGATAAGCGCCCCATCCTGACTACGCGGGGTTAACATACCATCTGCTCCATAGGTTCGATCTGCAAATACCTCGCTCACGCTACGCAAACCAATGTGATCTGCTGCTTCAATCATAGCGCTGCCTGCCAAACCGTATAGATACAGTTCAGGCTGAACCTGATAGATAGCCTCGGCAATCGCCTCTGCCAAGCTAGCATCCACGGCTGCCATATTGTACAGAGCTCCATGCGGCTTCACATGATGCATCTTCCCCCCATGGGCACGGACAAATGCATCCAAAGCACCCAGTTGATAAACCACCATATCATAGGCTTCTCGTGGCGTGATCTCCATACGTCTTCTGCCAAACCCTTGCAGATCAGGTAGACCCGGATGGGCACCAATAGCGACATGATGTTCCATGGCAAGCTCTACAGTACGTCTCATCGTCCCCGGATCGCCGGCATGAAATCCACAGGCAATATTGGCAGAAGTGATCAAAGGCAGTATCCCTTCGTCCGATTCCATTTGATAGATTCCGTAACTTTCACCTAGATCACAGTTCATATCCACTTGTTTCACCGAAGTTCCTCCATTCCCGCTGCCATCCTACTGCGAATGAAATTCTCAGCCAATCGTAGATGCTTCTCCTGTTCAAGCCATAATATCTCTGCTTCCCTAGATGTAATCCGTTTAAAAGTAACCCTTGTTCCAGGTCTAGCCTGCGCCAAAATAGGTAGATCAACCTTGGCAACCTGACCAAGTACAGGATAGCCGCCTATCGTCTGATGATCTGCCATCAAAATGATCGGCTGACCGTCCGCAGGAATCTGCACTGTTCCATAGGTGACCGCTTCAGATAATCGATTCTGGTCGTGCTTCCGTTCGAGTACAGCACCTTGCATACGATAACCCATTCGATCCGATTGAGGGGATACAAGGTAAGACTCTTCGTAAAATTTCCGTAAGCTTTCTTCCGTAAATCCACGATCCTCTATGCCCGGTACAATGCGGATAACAGGCTCCGCGTGGTAGCCAGGCCACTCATTGCTGGAGAAATACCATGCCGTTGCTTTTACACGATGAACACCAGACTTCCTCCGTTTCGTCCCCCAGAAGTCCAAGATCATGCTCGCTTCTGTAGAAGGCTTCCCGATACTCAGCTTGTCACCATCGCGCAATGCGCGTCCATCGATACCACCAATTCCGGTCTTCAGATCTGTACTCCGGCTTCCCATGATCACAGGTACATCGATGCCACCTGCAACCGCCATATATGTTCGCAGCCCTGAACGACATCTTCCGAATCGTAAGACCGCTCCGGCAGGAATTACAATGGGGCGCCACATCGGAATATCCATATCATCTACCATTGCTGACAGATCGGCTCCGCATAGGGATATTAACTGGTCTTCCTCAAACCGAAGCTCTGACCCCGTCATCGTCATCTCTATTACGGCTGCATTCCGAGTATTTCCCACTAACATGTTAGACATCCTCGCAGCAAAGGTATCCATCGCTCCTCCGGGATGAATCCCGTATCGGCGCTGTCCAAATCTACCTTCATCCTGAATGGTGGACAACAGACCTGAGCGGACCACTTCTATGCTCATGACTTAGCCCCCTGATGTTCGAAATACTCTTGAATGGATATAGGTGTGAAGCGAACCCGATCCCCCGCAGTCAATAAACTAGGTGGATTGTCATTCGGACGAAACAATGCGATTGGGGTTCGCCCAATACACTGCCAGCCCCCAGGAGTCGCGAGCGGATATATGCCCGTTTGCTCACCGCCGATTCCAACTGTGCCAGCTTCCACGCGAAGTCTTGGCGTTGCCCGTCTTGGTGTGGCAATACGTGCAGATAATCCACCCAGATAAGGAAACCCCGGGGCAAACCCAAGCATATGTACCAAATACTCACCCGCCGTATGAATAGCAATTACCTCATCTGGCGTTAATGCATGTACTGACGCTACATATTCAAGATCCGGCCCAAACTCTCCCCCATAACACACGGGTATCGTAACCGTTCTGGTTTGTTTGGGTGCTACCGATTGTAATCCTTGTAAAGAGGGGATGAGGAGGTTACGCAAGTATATGTACGGGGAGGCAGCTGATGCATCAGCTCGTGAACGTCGGTATGATCCACCTATTTCTATTGTCGTAGATGTAGAATCTAGATTGCTAGACACATATTCCATTAGAAGATACGGATCGTAGAATAACGTAACCGAGGCAAATGACGGAATAACCTCTATTAATCCTGGTATAAACATATGATCCAACATGGAGCAGACGGACATCACCCGCTGGTGAACCTCATCGGAGATCATATCGCCGCAACGTATCATTATTCCTGACTCACTGATCGGAGACAACATCTCTTCTGTCCACATATACATCGGTGTTTTCAAGCTCTCTCCTCCTCACCTCAGATTAGTCATCACCTTTCAGCTTGAATCCATATTGGATGCTGATCATGCCGGAAGGCATATCGCGTCAAAGGCGGGCTTTATCAATAACCTTTATCATTTCTTGACGAACAAATGTAAACGGCTCTGCCTCTTCTGTCCGAATCATAAAATATAGAGTTTGTAGGAAGACTCGTACATTCATCGCCTGCTGGCTGGTCTCTTGCAGGGTCTTGGTTCCCCTAGAATCCGAACGTTGAAGAGAATCAATCCAACTTGCAATATCATTCAGCTCCAACATATTCCGGTGGAGAATCGTTACGACAGCGTGCGCGATCCGTTGATCCTCATCATAGATGTACACTGTTCTAGACTCCATTATTTTCACAGCAAGTGCTGCCATTAGCTCCTTCAATCCAGGTCGATCGATATCAGACGATTGCGCGAGATCCTCGGCGGCATCTGCACCATGAGCTGGAGCATGTGCCCATCCCTTGTCCTCAACATACCCCCGAATATCCTTCTCGTCCTTCAAATACGTAACTAAACGTTCCTGTACACGATCGATATCTGCTTTGTACAAAAAAGGGCTTTGCCGATCTATGCTAAGAATAGGGGGTATGAGCAACACCGAAAATGTTCTTGTAAACACACTGTCCGTTCCATCCTCACCCAGACGATAGAAGAGATGTTCGTCATCTATTGCTATATGCAATATTTCTCTCAGCTGGTCAGCAGAGAACACACCATGCGCAATCCATGTTGCAAACGTAACATAGATAAGTTCGTCCCGCAGCACCGGATCGGTGCTGCCAATATGTCGCAACATATGTAATGCTACTTCGTATGGGTTCTCAATATCAGAAGGCGATATATCGTTCCTTCGGAAAAGCTGCAACTGTTCTTTCAGCGCTGCGGCTTCCATCTATCGCGCTCCTTCAGAAGTATTCAGATGTACGCTGCAGTTGTACAACTCACAACCCCAAGCCTCTGCCTTCTTTTCGATTCGGGTAACGGAAGTATTAGACAGCTTAACACTTACATCAAGTTCAGGCAGTAATCCTCTAAGGGTGTTACGGAGTATCGCTCCATGACTAACGACAAGTACGCGATCATGTGGATGCTTACGGCAGATTTCTTCAATGACCTCCATGCCACGTGACGTTCCCGCATCGGCTGTTTCTCTTCCTAACTCTATGTTGCTCCAATCTGCGCCCCACCGTGATATCCGTTCCTCTTCTGTTGTTCCTTCGACCTGACCTCCGCCCATTTCACGTAGACGTGGATCGAGGTGAATCTCCTTGATCCCCAATCGATCACCAATGATTCGAGCGGTCTCGCTGGCGCGCTCCAGATCACTAGCATAGATCGCATCCCATGAATCTGAGCTAAGTCTTGCGGCAAGCAATAGCGCCTGTTCTCTACCTTCTTGATCCAGCGGGTTGTCCGTCTGCCCCTGTGATCGCTTCTCTTTATTCCAAGCTGTACTCCCATGCCGAATTAGAGTTAATTGTGTCATTTGGTTTCCTCCCTTTTAAGTTCGTCTGTAAAATGCTTTGTCATCTTAAGCTTGGCGAATTTCTCACCATTATAGAGGGTAGACCCATTTCGCGGAATGGATAAGCTCTCCCATGACGTCTCTTTGAGCATTTTGGCAACATAAACGATCTGTCCTAACTATTCCGGAAAAGAAAATGATCCATCTTCATTTGGGTTAAAATCGAGAACCTTGTGCACGGCATCCAAATTAAGCTGACCATAGATATGTGGGAAAAGTTCGTTTAAGTTATACAAATCCTCATAAACTACTTCCGCTTGTAATGCTTTCTCATCGATACCAAGCAGTAACAGATCCGTTCGTCCTTCATAATATTGCCCAGCTACCCACGGAATCTGCTCTTTCGTAGAACAATGAATGAACCCATCTGTATTCAAGCTGTCAGGAGCATAGAAGCTCTGCCCCGATAGTTGCTCCCAAGTGGAGCGGGATATGATACTGTAGATCATCGCTATACCTCCTGAATTCATATGTAAAGTTCAATGCAAAACCAATGTTATAACATGACAAGTTCGATCCGTCATTCATGTATTATAGATCATCCCGAATGCGGGAGTATATTTTCTGATCCGTGAAGACACCTTTGATTTTCAACTGCTTACGCAGTATCCCTTCAAATGACATGCCAATTTTCTCCATCACACGCGCAGATCCTATATTACCTGCATTACATCTACCACCAAGACGATTACAGTCAAGCTCTTCAAAACAATAATTTACAATCGGCTGCATCGCTTCAGATGCAACACCTTGATTCCAATATAAACTAGATATAGCATATCCTAGCTCAGCACTTTGCATAGACTCATTTAGATCAAATATCCCGCCTCTTCCAATCAGTTGACCTGTCTTCTTCCAGATAAATGCCCATAAATAAACTGTTTTACGCTCATAGTTATCCATAACGCGTTGAATATAATGAACCGAGTCCTCCATCGTCTCATGACAGTTCCACAAGCTCTGTTCACTCACACGTGGATCGGAAGCAAATTGGAAATACTCCTCAACATCATTCATGGTCAGACGTCTTAGTAACAATCGCTCTGTATCAAACTCCGGGGATTCACTAAAAAGCTTGTCCACATTCATCATCAGCATCTCCTTATCGATACCTTTATCGGTACCTATTTCTAGAAACCTGCTCACCATCTTACATGCGATTGATATTGCTCGGGAAATAACGATCCAACATATACACACACAGAATTCCAACAGTGTAACGAATGAGATCAACCACGAGGAAACCATGACCCAAAACAAGTGCCCCTAACAACGTTGAACGGAGTTCATTCAGCCATGGTGTCTGAATCAATTGTGAGAATTCGATCATCCAACAGAACAACAAACTAATTATTACTGCCCAAATTGTACTACGCCTGTGCCATACCATGCGTACACCAAAATAAATCATTCCTGCCCACAAAGCATCTCCTGTATGTTCACTCACCCAATCGGGTAACTGATCTCCATAATGACGCGAAGCAAGACCTAGCCCCATCGTGATGATCGTTGCGATGAAATAAACAAGTCTACTTCTCATTGGATCTGCTTACTCTTCAATCGATACCCTTCAAGGTACTTGGTATAGGCACGGTGTTTCATCCCTTCAATCTTGTCACTCATCTGAAAAGTCAGTGCCGAGAGAATCGAGAACAGGAGATATCGAAGATAAGCCACATCATTCCAATTCCAACCTGAACTTATAATGGAACCTTTCATACACTCACATCCGATCCTTGCGATTCTGATAAAGGTTACAAGAAAGGAGCGTATAATCTACGCTCCCTGCCTCTTTGCTTTTGTATAAATATTACATATATAACGCAAGTTGTCACCTGATACATATCATATTACAGACCCGTGTTGTAGTTCTGAGATTATTTTACCGTAACAGGTATGCTCACCTTTTTGTTTCCCCATTTCGCTACAATGGAGGTCTTGCCCTTGGATACCGCTTGAATCTTCCCGTTTGTAACCGTCGCTACACCAGGCTTACTGCTGGTCCATACTGCACTGTTGGTAACAACAGTCATTTTGCCCGTATCATACTGTGCCATCAAGCTGAGCGTTGTGCTTCCTTGTGGAGATAACACCAGTTTCTTCTGCCCTGTAATCAGCTTTTTGAGCAAAGGTACGACAGTAACCTCTACGGTTATTGTCTGATCTTGATACGTTCCTGTCAAGGTGGCTTTTCCTTCAGTCAACGTCTTAACGGTACCATTTTTGACTGTAGCTACACCATTATTAGAAGAGGTCCAGATCACCTGTTTCGAAAGATTGATTGTTTTGCCATTCGCATATGTACCTATTACTTTCAATGCCTTCGACTTCTTGATGTTGAGCTGTAATGCCTTCGGTGTTACATCGATTTTCGTAATCACATCCGTGATGGCAACGGGTACTTTTACCGTTGTGGAACCGTACTTTCCTTGTAATAATACGCGACCAGGTGTAATACCTCTGATCTTCCCGTCTTCCAACACAGCCGACGAGCTGGAAACTGTCCATACAATCTCCGACGTGACGTCTTCTGACTTGCCATTTGCACGGGTAATCGTTACTTTCGGCAGTGTACCTTCACTACCTTTGACAAAACTATAGGAGTTAGGCGAAGCTTTGATGCTCTTAATCTTATCCTGAACCTGAACCACAAGCTCAGTCTTCACTCCATCAAGCTGGGCAAAGATCGTTGCTTGGCCTGCTGACACAGCCTTAACTTTCCCCTTAGCAATGGTTGCAACAGCTGCATTACTGGTTGACCACGTAACCCCCGCTGTCACATCCTGTTTATTATCAAAACCTTCAATAACGGCCATGACCTGAAGCGTAGCCGTTTCAGATACACTCATTTTCCGTGGGCTCTCATTCGTGATCTCAATTGAAGTGACATCTCCCGTAGCGGCAAAAACTAGTGTTGGTGCTAGCACCCCGAATACAAGAACTAGAGCAAGTGCTCCGCGAAGTGCCTGTTTCATACTCATCATGAACTTTTCATCCTCCTACTATCCAGTATTTTACTTCTATTATAGTATATCGGAATCTATATGCACAAAAGTGAATTTTAATATAACCATACGGAGCATCTAAACTTAAAATCGACATTTTATCTGCTGCGAGCGTTCCTTATAATAAAATAAAAACTACATGAATTGGAACCATCACTATTCGATTCAGCGAACACTTTTTTATCAAAGCTGTGACGGTAATGTTAGTTTTTGAGAGGAGTTGCCAAATAACGATGGAGAACAAAACAAATATTTTAATCAAGAGATTAGATTGTATTCTTTATTACGCGGATTTGGATTCAACGAACGAACACGGAGCAGGCTGGATTGGCGGGAATGCGCCGGTTTTTTTTGATAATCACTCAGACCTCATTCATGATCACAACCAAAAGTATGTTTTCTATCTAAGTCTCAACCATCCCTTTAAACCAGGTAGCATGATTTCCATTTTTATTCCGGAAGATCGTGATGAGCATTTGGAGAACAACATTTATCCAAACTGCTCGGTGAAGGTGATTGAGCATCCCATTTCAGCGGAAAGCACGATTAATATCTTTGCTAATTCTAGTCTTATCAAACACATCATCTCAGCTGGTCAACTAACTAGTGATGAAAAATCAATAGATCGACCTTTTTTAATCAAAGTCGGAGGCAATCCAAGGCTGATTCAAAATGAAGACTATTATTTGGCCAAACTTAAGGAAGAGTCATTTTCATTCTTTTTCCAAGTCGATGAAGACGGTTATCCCGACACATTGATTCAAGAGGATGGCAGTTATCCTTTTTATTTTGGTTCACTATATATTTTCGCCAAAGTAGGAACGGAGATTGAACATCCCATTGCAGGTTTTTGGCAGTTTTCTTAAGTATAATGAGCAGGGTAACAACCTCTCCGATTTTCATTAAACTTGTCTTTTTGAAGAAACCATACATACAAACGGATCAAACAGACAAATTCGAGCATAAAAAGACAGGCTGCTGAAGCAACAATCCTGTATGATATGCATCAAGGAGTGATCACAACATGAAATGGATTCAGCCCTTACAAACAGCTATTCAATATATTGAAGATCATCTGCTTGAGGACATGACCATTGAACAAATTGCGGCTGAAACCAACCTGTCTCTCTTTCATTTTCAACGTACATTTTCCTTATTAGCTGATGTTACGATTGCAGAATATATCAGGCGAAGACGATTAACATTAGCAGCATATGAGCTTCTACAAAGCGATGGCAAAATCATTGATTTAGCGTTCAAGTACGGTTATGACACGCCAGAGTCATTTTCCAAAGCTTTTCGCAGACAACATGGATTCCCCCCTAGTGAAGCCCGTCGAAATAAGATTTCAATAAAGGCATATAACCGCTTGGTTATTCAGCTTAGCTTAAAAGGAGCAGAACCCATGAATTATAAAATGGTAGAACATGATGAATTTTTGGTGGTAGGAATCCAACAATCCTTTTCGTATATAAACGGAGAACACCTGTCTGGAATCTCTACGATGTGGCAAGATGCATATCACAGTGGAGCTGAGGATCGCTTGTTTCAATTAAATAACGGATGGATTCAAGGCATTCTTGGTGTCTGTGTGGATCAGAACGAGATTCACGAGAAACAAATGGAATACTGGATTGCTACCTCTTACGACGGAGAAGTACCTGAAGGATTATCGACGTTTCTAATTCCCGCTTCCAAATGGTGCGTATTTGAAGTGCAAGGACCGATGCCCGCAAGTATGCAGGCTCTGTGGAAACAGATCATCACAGAATGGTTCCCCTCCAACCCTTATGAACATGCTGGTATTCCCGAATTTGAGGTCTATCCCGGGCCTAATCAACCACCTCAAATCTGGATACCCATTAAATGATGTGTTGATGTATTCTCCTGAATTTTACGTATTCTCATTGATCCAAGAACGCAGCTTGTCAGCATAAAGAGCACGTTCTTCTGGATCAGAATTAGCCCCATGTGACAGATACAGTTGATCATCCACATATCTAGGGTAGACATGCAGATGATAATGCCATACATCTTGATTGCCAGCAGGTTCATTATGTTGCCGTGTCGAGATTCCATCACATCCATAGGTATTCTTCATCGCAAGTGCTGTAAGCTGAGTCGCCCGGTGGATTTCAGCAGCATAATCGGCAGGAAGGTCAAAGATATTCTCGAAATGTTGATTAGGAATGATGAGCACATGCCCCTTATTGTTCGGCCACCATTTACGTGCGATAAATGCCGTTACCTTTTCGTTCTGATAGATGATATCCTTTTGTTTGGTTCCCTGATTAGACCCTTCAATACCCCATATACAACAAAATGGACATTCGTATCCTTCGGGTCTATGTGAAAATGATGCTGTCATCGATTCCATTCAGCTCCTATCATATGTATTACAGGTGTTAGCTATAACTTAGTCCATCAGCGGAAAACATCTCTCGATTTTTGCCAAGTCCGCCTCTTCTAACTCCCAATCTAGGGCTCTCAAATTATCATCTATATGCTGTATACTCGCCGCTTTGGGGATGGTAACCATACCTTCCTGCCCTATAATCCAGTTCATTGCAACCTGATATGCGGTTACGCCATAGTTCTCTCCGATGGTATCCAGTATCTTTCTCTCTGCGGAACCCACTTGTGGAAATCCTTTATTACCGAATTTAGATGGAGCAAATCCAAAAGGTGAATATCCCATAATAGTTATGCTGTTTTCTTTAGAAAAAGGTAGTATTTCCTTCTCTATTCTTCGATCATGTAAATGATAAGCTAATTGATTACATACCAACGGCACTTCGCCTAAATGGTACTGTGCCTCTTTCATCAAATCGAGCGTAAAATTACTAACGCCTACATGTTTGACTATACCCTGACTGACTAGTTCTGACATAGCCTCCATCGTCTCAGCTACTTCGTATTGTGGGCTTGGCCAATGCTGCAAATACAGATCTATATAATCCGTTCTCAAACGATCTAAACTTTCCTCTGCCGCTCTAAGAACACCTTGGTAAGAACAATGCTTGGCTGATACTTTAGTGACTAGGAATACCTCACTTCTGACATCATCAATAGCACGACCAACCACTTTCTCGGCACCCCCATCTCCGTACTCTTCTGCAGTATCTATTAGCGTAAGTCCATTTTGGATACCATGGCGCAATGCCTCCACTTCATCTCTTTCTTTCCTCGGATCTTCACCAAACTTCCACGTCCCTTGACCAATCACCGGAATGTCTATACTCGTATTGCCTAGCTTACGATATCGCATGAACCAAAACCTCCTACTGCTTCTTCAAAAGCTAACAGGAGGTTATCGTAATGCTTGTCCATCCTATACACTCCCATCTCAGTAATCTCGATTAATAATATATTCCAAAAATATACTGATGCTCCTTCTACGATATCTCGTTATGTAAAAAAGAACCCCTATGAAGAGCAATATCATCAAGCTTATTACCTTAATGACATTGCGATATAGGAGTTCTTTGTAGTTCACGTTCAATACCGCTCTTTCATATGCATACCAACGTTACAATTATCTCTTACTCTTCTCCCGCTGGATGTGGCAGTGTAATAAACTCAGCTCCGCCCATATATGGCTGGAGCGCAGCCGGAATTCGAATGCTTCCATCAGCCTGCTGATGATTCTCCAGCAATGGAATGAGAATACGCGGCGAAGCCACGGCTGTATTGTTTAGGGTATGACAATATACTAGCTTCCCTTCTGCATCACGACAACGAATGTTCGAACGACGTGCCTGGAAGTCATGCAAATTCGACGAAGAATGTGTCTCTCCGTAGGCCTCCCGGCTAGGCATCCATGTCTCAATATCATACTGCTTATACGTCTTCTGCCCCATATCCCCAGTACATACCGCTACAACGCGATAAGGAAGCTCTAACAATTGCAGCAATTGCTCAGCATGTCCTGTGATCTCTTGTAACATCCGTTCCGATTCTGCCGCATCCGGCGCGCAGAGAATCACCTGCTCCACCTTGGCAAACTGGTGTACACGATACAGTCCGCGCACATCCCGTCCTCCCGATCCTACTTCACTGCGGAAGCACGTCGATACAGCGGCCAGCTTAATAGGTTGTTCCACATCCACGACTTCATCCGCATAATAGGATACGAGCGGCACCTCCGAAGTACCAACCAGCCACTTATTCTCACCAGTAAGCTCATAGACTTGGTCTCGTCCTGTTGGGAAAAAGCCTGTATTGAGCAGGGCATCCTCCCTTACCATGAGCGGAACCTCTAGCGGTGTAAATCCCTGCTTCAAGAGCAGATCGAGCGCAAGCTGCTGCACAGCTCGGTGGAGTAGTAGCCCTGCTCCCTTGAGCACATAACTGCGAGTTCCACCGATTTTCACCCCACGCGCAATGTCAATTAGGTCATGCACCTCACCCAATTCCACATGATCCTTTATTCTATACTCAAATGCGGGGATCTCGCCTACACGGCGTAGCTCTACATTGTCCGCATCCGAAGTACCTACAGGTGTATCTGGCGATACAACATTCGGCACGAGCCACTGCATACGCGTAAATTCCTCTTGGATCACTTCCAGCTTGGCTTTGAGCTGTTCCAACTGCTCATTCCGTTGTTTCACCTCGCTTCGCAGCCCCTCTGCCTGCTCACGCTGACCTGCTTGCATCATCCTGCCAATATCCGCCGACAACGCGTTACGCACCCTGCGTCCTTCTTCGGTTTCCAGCAATAACGCTCTGCGTTCCTCGTCTCGCTCTAACAGTTCTTGAATATTAATATTGATTTTCTTTCCATCTGCCGCCGCCTGCACCTCTTCTGCATGCGCTCTGATCCACTTCATTTCAAGCATGGTCACCGTCTCCTTTGGCTGTAAAAATACAAAGAGCGCCCTCATCCCTTGGGACGAGGAGCGCTCTGCTCGCGGTGCCACCCAACTTGCTGAAACAGTGCATTCACTGCTCCAGCCGCTTGGTCCGCGATAACGGGCGGTTCCGGTTAACTTGGGAAAATATCGCTCCCCTGGCGAAAACGCCTCCGAGTTGGATGCTCTTCAACGGCATGTTCCGATCTGTAATTGTTGATTAACAGTATATACAAAAGCAACGTTTAAATGCAAGCGATACTCGCTTAATGTTTACATTTTTAATCATACTTATAAATCAGGTTGTTATCTCCATGTATCCCCTGAACGGACGTCTCAATCATGTTCTCATCTGTTGTTACATCCAGAAATGTCTTGCGATCATCAATTGACATGGCATGCATTGTACCGTTCGAGTATTGAATTCGAATATTTCGTTGATCGAAGGATCATGAATGTAGCCGTAGTTGACCCTGAAATTCCGCTTCCCATCCATCATCGTGCCTGCAAATTTGGCCAACAAAAGGGTGCCTGTGTATCTATAGGGCTAAGATCTATATTTTGCAATATATATTCGTTCTCTTGCAAACTTTCAGCTTTGATTTCTGATTCGCTATCCAGTTGAGTAAAACTGGTACTAGAATTAGAAGAAGTATCAACGTATTCTTCCTCATCAAGTTGATCTCTACACCCAGTAATCAACAACAGGGCTACAATAATCAGTAATATTTGCTTCAGTTTCTTCACCACCTGTTAAAATCCTTAATGGCAAAAATAGTAACACTTTTATCCTCTATTTTCCAATTAATATAGGATTCACTCTGTCTCTACACTCAGTGAGCATATGGAATCACAAAGCCAATCAGGCTTCTGAATTAACAAAGGGAGCCGCATTCCCTTTAGCTTTTATGAATTTACCAAATACATATCGAACGAGCGGCCCAATGATAAGCAACTGTAACGGTAGCGCCAGGCTAAAGTTCCGCAGTATGGTATGAAGATACGTTTCTACGAGAGACTTTCCGTTCAATTGATTGGCAAGATACGCCGTAAGCATCCCATACATCGACATCATCAGCACCATTCCCACAACCATACATACGGAAATCGTCAAAATGCCGATTACCTTATTTGATTTGTTGAATGGTAATGCAAAAGCAATTTTCTGAGCCACCGGCCCAACGATAAAGCTTTCCACCACAAAAGCTACAATAAAACATAGAACAAACTGAAATAAGATCTCTAGCGGAGACATGCTCCCCATTAATCCGTTATACAGTAAATTGAAAGTCATCATAACAACTACCATTCCTGTGCACATCATCAATCCAAAATACGTATGTTCTTTCTTGGTTGTTGGCAATTCTCTCATCCTCTCTTCTACTTGGACA
Organism: Paenibacillus tundrae; assembly: GCF_030812775.1. Lineage (GTDB taxonomy): Bacteria > Bacillota > Bacilli > Paenibacillales > Paenibacillaceae > Paenibacillus > Paenibacillus tundrae_A. Next base: position 104,027 of record NZ_JAUSTI010000010.1, on the reverse strand, counting down.
ATTATAAAGATGAGGAATAGGGTCACATAAGTGAACACTTTGTGAACTTTAATAAAGGCACTTTATACTTATACTTAAATATAGATCATGACATCTAGATAAATTAACTATTTTCCTATTCGATGCTGAATATCAGCGTATACAAGCGACGGAGGCCGAATTTATTGATGGAGAGATTATCACCCTACCGAACGGTTATCGTTACTTCTTCATCTATGGCCCAGAGAAGGAATGGATTGAATTCTTCCAGCGTTAAAGGTAAACGGATCTATTAATGATCCCGATTGGCGCATTGACAGCATCTATGATCGCTTACATGCACTTCGTGAGATCCATCATTGGATATTCCAGTTCATGACTGGACACGTTTTGCCCGCTGTCCTATAATTACACCTAGTAATACCCTTAACTTCATAGTTTCCCAGGGGAGTCGGAATTGGCCGGCTGAGAGTGTATCCCACAAGATACTAACCCTTAGACCTGATCTGGATCATGCCAGCGTAGGAATCGGAGTATATCGAATAGGCCCAGCTATATCGCTGCGCGCTACTTCTCTAACGCCTGCACGCGTCCTGGAATCCGGGGCGCTTTTTTTATGTTCTTTTGCATAACACGTTACATAAAAAAACGACATCCAGATCATAGCCGGTATAATTCTGTGGATTTATGCACGATGCTTGGATATGAAGCCAAGGAGAACCCTCGCCATTTAGGCGGACAACATGAAGGAGAGAATGAAGATGAGATGGCTTAAAATGATCGGCTTGTTGCTCCTAAGCGTAACCTTGATTGCAATCACGGCTTGCGGAAGCAAGGAAGCTGGCCCTGCCCAATCGAACGGAAGTACCAACACCGAGAACAGTAGTGAAGGTGATAATGCAGCACTCCGAGATGTTAAAGTTGTACTGGACTGGACACCGAATACGAACCATACCGGCTTATATGCAGCGGTAGATCAAGGATTCTACGAAGCCGAGGGCTTGAACGTGGAGATCGTGCAACCTGGTGCTGGCGGTGCTGATACGATGGTCGCTTCAAATGAGGTGCCTTTTGGCGTGAGTTATCAGGAAAGTGTAACTCAGGCGCATACCCAAGGTGTTCCGCTCGTCTCCATTGCTGCCGTTATTCAACATAATACATCTGGATTTGCAGCACCGACGGATCGGAACATTAAATCTCCGAAAGACTTCGAAGGTAAAACCTATGGCGGCTGGGGCTCCCCAGTAGAGGAAGCCGTAATGCAATCCATTATGGAGGGCGAAGGCGCTGACGTGTCCAAAGTGAAAAACATTAACATGGGCGATGCCGACTTCTTCACCGCCGTGAAACGAGATATCGATTTTGCCTGGATTTTCTATGCATGGACTGGGATTGAGGCTGAGCTTCGCGGAGAGCCGATCGACATGTTGTATGTCAAAGACTACTCCGAAGCACTCGACTATTACACACCTGTATTGGTAACGAATGAAACCACGATTGAGAACGATCCTGAACTGGTTAAAGCGTTCATGAAAGCCACGTCCGAAGGATACCAATATGCGATTGATCATCCCGAAGACGCCGCTAATATTCTGATCAAAGCCGTACCGGATCTCGATAAAGATCTTGTGCTTGCAAGCCAGAAGTGGTTAAGCCCGAAATACACAGACGATGCACCACGCTGGGGCGAACAGAAACAGGAAGTATGGCAGAATTATACGGACTGGATGTTTAGCAAGAAACTGCTGGAGGAACAGATCGATGTGAGCAAGGCATATACGAACGATTTCTTACCCCAATAATCATTGTTTTAAGTTGAATTTTTTTACACATACGAAGAGTGCAGAACCCATCTGGAGAAGCGGAGCGCTCACCTTTATCCCCGGATTTACTCCACTTAAGATTTATTCATGAAATCCGGGGATAACAGTGATCGTAAGAGGGTACTGCAATCGGAGTGTTAAGTGTAACGCTGATTCAACTTATACAACCCAACTCGAAAGGAGCCGTGAACTTCATGGCAAGCACGTTACTCAGTATTCAAGTCATCCCGAAGACGCCAAATGGTGAGGACTCATATCCGTATGTGGATCGCGCGATTGAAGTCATTCAACAATCTGGTGTGAAATATCAGGTCAACCCTCTAGAAACAACGATGGAAGGTGAGCTGGAGGAACTGCTGGACGTTGTTCGCAAAATGCATGAAGCACTTGTGGAGGCTGGTAGCCCAAGCATCATCTCCCAGATCAAAATCGCCCATAGCGGCGGTGCCGGCTTCAGCATGGATAAACTAACGGAGAAATATCGCTAATGCACGCCTATTTCAAAAGCGTATGGCCGCCCCTTGTGGCGGTTATTCTCTTTATTGCGATATGGCAAGGAGCCGTCTCGCTATTTCATATTGAAAAGTGGATGCTACCTGCCCCTTCGGATATTGCTCGTGAAGCAGCTTCACAGGTGGATCGACTTGGTATGCATGCATGGGCAACGATCCAGTTAACACTCATCGGATTCGCCGCAGGAACGTTGGTGGGACTGCTGATTGCCATGGTGCTTCACCTGATCCCATTTCTAAAGTCCGCGCTCTATCCATTGCTTATCCTAAGCCAGAACATTCCAACCATCGCGCTAGCACCGCTTTTGCTGATCTGGTTCGGGTTCGGATTGCTTCCCAAATTAATTACCATCATTCTGGTCTGCTTCTTTCCTGTTGCCGTTGCCGCCATGGATGGATTAACCCGTACAGATGCCATGATGATGAACTATATGCGTATGGCTGGCGCCAAACGTGGACAGCTATTCTGGAAATTGGAGCTTCCGCACGCGCTGCCCTCAGTCTTCTCTGGAATCAAAATAGCCGCTACATATAGTGTGATGGGTGCCATTATTGCAGAATGGATCGGCGCAGATAAGGGCATCGGATACTATATGATGTTACAGAAGTCTGCATATCGAACGGATCGACTATTTGTAGCCATTATGATTATTGTGGCGCTCAGTCTACTGCTCTTCCTGCTGATCGCGCTACTAGAGAAGCTGCTCGTGCGCTGGCGACCACAAAAACGATAATAATGGCACTGGAAAACCTTGTGGCAAGGATGTGAAACCGGGATGAGAAACGAACAGAACAAGCTGAACGATCACCTTTCCGATAACCAAAAGAATGAACATGAACATGTGACAAACCAAAATTCAACGACTCAGACAACCTTGCAACCGTCTGATTCTACATTAGTACCAAACGAGGTTACTCAAGCTTCTCCAGCACTTGAAGTTATGCAGGTTCACGCTTCATATCGTGAGCGACGCAAAACATTATCCGTATTGGATAATCTGTCCCTAACGGTTGGGCAAGGCGAATTTGTAGCCATTGTTGGTCCATCCGGCTGTGGCAAAAGTACTCTTTTTCATATCATTGGCGGTTTGCTCAAGCCGCAGGCTGGACGAATTCTTATGCAAGGGCATGACGTTACCGGACAACGGGGCAAAATTAGCTACATGCCGCAACAGCCCGCTCTCCTGCCTTGGCGAACGATTGAGGATAATGTAGTATTAGCTGGCGAAGTATCGAAGACAGCTCTACCTCGACCAGAAGCGATTGCTGAAGCACGCAACTGGTTGGCGAGTGTTGGTCTAGCTGGCTTCGAACGTGCTTATCCACATATGCTCTCAGGGGGGATGCAGCAGCGTGTTGCTTTCCTGCGTGCACTACTCAGTCCTCAAGAGCTTATGCTACTTGATGAGCCTTTCAGTGCGCTTGATGCCTTGACGCGCAGTGATATGCAGCGCTGGCTGCTGGAGATCTGGGAACAGAACCGCCGCTCCGTGTTATTCATTACACACAACATTGAGGAAGCTCTTCTGCTAGCGGATCGGGTGTATGTTCTGTCCAACCGCCCAGCAACCGTGCTACAAGAGGTTATTGTTCCATTTGATCGTCCACGACGTGAATCGGTTACGGAGGATTCCGCCTTTCTTGAACGTAAACGCCAAATTTCACAGTGGATGCGAGAAGAACAGCACAAAGCCCGCCTATCTATATAGTGCGGGTTTTTAGAAGTTTTTTAGAGCATTATCATGAATCAATTAGAACAGTAAGAGTCCCATAAGATAAATGTATTATTTCACCTAATATGGGTGATCCAACATGAGAAACACGACGTACCATGACTAGATAGACTCATAGCAATCATAAGGAGGGAAACATGAATACTCGTGCTTTAGCACCGTTAATTGATGCCCATATCCACCTGGATCAATACACGCCAGCACAACAACAGTCTATATTGCAATCCTTCTCCTCCCAGCAGGTCGAAGCCGTCATTGCGGTATCGATGAATCTCGATTCTTGCCAAGCCAATCTGGAACTTGCCAAGCATCACCCACGTTCGGTATTTCCTGCCTTTGGCTACCATCCAGAGCAATCGCTCCCTTCAGCTGAGGATCTCCACCTGCTTCTTGGTTGGATTAAACAACACATCGGACAAGCTATAGCCATTGGAGAGGTGGGCTTACCGTATTACAGCAGACAAGAAGCGGAGCAAGCAGGGAACTCATGGGATCAGAGCGGCTATATTGAATTGCTGGAACAGTTCATTCAGCTCGCTAAGCAGTACAACAAACCTCTCGTTCTTCATGCCGTGTATGAAGATGCTGATATCGCCTGTGATTTGCTTGAAAAGTATCAGTTCCGTCGTGCCCATTTCCACTGGTTCAAAGGCTCACGCCAAACGATTGCACGGATGGCAGATAACGGTTATTTTGTCTCTTTCACCCCTGATATTATGTATGAGGAAGAGATCCGTGAACTGGCAAGACAATATCCATCGGAGCAGGTTATGGCTGAGACCGATGGACCGTGGCCTTTCGAAGGTCCTTTTCAAGGACGGATGACTCATCCGTCGATGACAAGGCAAGTCATTCAGAGTTGGTGCGAGGTAATGGGGATGGGCACCGAACGCGCTGGGCGACTTTTCTACCAGAATGCGAAACGGTTCTACGGTTTGCCACTATCATCGCTATAAACTTATATAAGAAAAGGTCAGTTAGGCTTGAAACCTACTGACCTTTTTGATATCCGTACATGCTCATCTATGCAATTTACCAAGATTACCGCTTCATGAACCCTTTGCCTTCCAAGAAAGGCTTCATTTGCAAACGTGCTGGCTCCGTAAGACGTTTAGCCATCGATACAGACCAAGGTGTCTTGTTCGCGCCTTGTGTCCGTTCATTCATGTAGGCAATTGTGGTCTCATCATATTGCGCCATGCCTTCAAGTGTCTGCTCGGCATTATACTGATTCTGATGAAGAACAGCATCTAGTGGTAGGCGCGGGCGAATACCTGTCTCCTGATCAGCAACACCAATACACATGCCATAGACCGGATATACGCCTTCGGGTAGCCCCAGTAGCTCAGAAACGTCCTCTATACGTGTGCGAAGTCCACCGATATAGACGATACCATAGCCGAGTGATTCCGCGGCAAGCGCTGCGTTCTGTGATGCAAGCGCCACATCAATGGTAGCAACCATGAAGTTTTCCGTCGAATCTGCATAGGCTTCCTTGTCAGGCATATGTTGTTTCGCCGCATCCTTCAGTCGAAAGAGGTCTGCGCACCATACCAAGAAAACGGGACATTCGTTTACGTAAGCCTGATTGCCTGCCAGCTCAGCAAGCTTCGATTTTAATGTCAAATCCGTTACCGCAATTACACTATACGCCTGCACACTGCTAGAGGAAGAAGCCATCTGTCCAGCTGCAACGATTGTTGCTAACTGTTCCTCACTTATAGGATCTGGCTTGAATTTACGTACAGAGCGGTGCTTCATCATCAATTCAATTGTTTCGTTCATCGGTAGTCACTCCTAATCCTCGAAGTACAAATTCAATGGTCTGCTCAGCAAGTTCCTCTGTAGTTATTCCCTGATAATCCGCTAAAAAACGTGAGTTTTTGGCTCGTTTATGTGCCAAAGTTGCACCCATCACCTGTAATGTAGCATACGAGACGGATTCAATATGAAATATGCCCTGATCTTTACCTTCTTGCAGTAAATCTCTTACCTTCGTCCAGATCGGATCTAGGAAACGAAAGACTGTTGGTGTGCGATGTGTCCTTAGCGTAATTTCAAGCTGCACAATGTCGCTCATCTCGGTGTCTGTCATCGTAAACTTCACAACTTGACCCACAATTCGGCGGACACCTTCTACAGGGGACATGGGCTCTGCAACCAGCTCGTGCATCATCTGACCAGGAAAAAAGTGTTCAAATAATGCCTCAAACACCTTTTCCTTGCCGCCAAAGTGATAAGAGACCAGGGATACATTCGCTCCCGCTTCATCACAGATTTGACGGACACTTGTCCCGTCATACCCCTGACCTGCAAAAAGCTTCTTGGCTGCAAGCAATATCCTCGTTTTAATGTCCAATTCTGGTTCCGTCATTCCGTCCGCTCCTCTAATCCGTTCTCTTGTAAATGTTTAATGGAATTATACATAATTATCTATTATGAAAGTTTGTGCAACAAAGCGCAAGGCATAGCCGTTCTGGAAGGTATATGTGAAGATGTACCTCCCGCTATTATTACACCAAGCCCCCCATTGGCAATCAATGGGGGGCTTGGTGTAGGTATACGTTGTAAATCCGTATATCCTAAGAAGTGTATTAAGCGTTAGATGGTGCTGGGCTTGGTGCACCCGCTGATACACGTTGCTTCTTCAGAAGTGTAACCAGCAGGGAGAGTGCGACCACAATCGCCAGGATAAGAACGATTGAACCTGCAGCAGACTGAACGCCTGGGCCGCCAAGTTGAGCACTCAAGATGCCTTGAACAGCATACGTTGCAGGCAAGAATTGACCCACACCACTATAGAATCCATTCAGCAATTCACGTGGTACCATTGCTCCAGAAGATACGAGCTGCAAGGACAGCGAGATCACGTTGAACAAGCTTCCTGCAGGCCCGAAGCAGATCAAGAAGAACTGTGAGAAGAACATGAACGTGCAAAGGAACAAAGCCTGGAACAACCAGAATGCAACGAATCCTTGTTCAATCTGTCCGCCAAGCGCAACGATCAGTGAAGATCCGAGTAAGGAAACCATCAGAGCCGAACCTACATTAATGACAATTCTTGCGCCAAATAGGGTCCAGCGAGAGAACGTTGTGGACAACATCCCCATAGCCGTTTGCAAATTCATCCCCATAATCATAGCTCCAACATAAGATGCCAGCACCATCATCATCGGTACCATCTGATTGTTCATGCCGTTCACCGGGTTAATGGACGTTGTTACACCTTCCACACGGGATGTCAGGTTAGTAGCCACATTAGCGGCTTGATCTGCTGGCGTTCCTGTTGCTGTTAGCACAGTTTGCACACCTTGAGCAGTAGCCTGCTTATTGATCGTGTTGGTTACGGACTGTGATACACCTTGCATCATGCTTTTGATCGTCACCGGGTTAGCTTCATTAATGGTGTATTTAATCTCAGCAGTTGATCCAGCCGTTTGAAGCAATTCATTAAAGCCAGCCGGGATTCCGAGTACCATATGAACTTGGTGATGATTGAGCTGATCTATTGCTTCTTCCGAACTTAGATTCGACACGGTATGAAACGGTAACGTCTCTGCCAATCGGTCGGCAATGCCCTGGGATAGCTCCCCATCCTCATTCACAATCGCGACGGTAAGTTCGTTTGTGCGATCATTAACTCCTGAATATGCAGTCATCCAGATGATGCTGAAAATCACTTGGAACATAAGTGCCGTTACGATTCCAACAATCACTGGTGGTTTTTTGAACAATACGCGTAAAGCCTGTACCATAGATCTTATCCTCCATTGCAAAGTAGTTCTGATTTGATATAAACATTTGTTTGAATCAAACGAATGTTTAAATTTTAAATGTATATGTCAGTATTGTCAATGGAATTTCTGAAAATCAATGAAAGAAACAGTCTCTTTTTGAAAAAGATCACTGTTCTCTTTTCATATCATTTATCGAAATAACGCAGGACATATCTCTGTACAAGCCTCACCTAATCTAAAATGTCTACCTCACACCATGAACTTGAAAACTTCTAGTTGTTAAAGCTTTATCCTTTATGTTGCAGCTTCATCCGTTGCAAGCGTAAGGCGTTTAATACAACAGACACCGAGCTGAACGCCATCGCAGCCCCTGCTAGCCATGGTGCAAGGAAACCAACCGCAGCAATTGGAATACCAATCACATTATATCCAAGCGCCCAGAACAGATTCTGCTTGATGTTACCCATTGTTCGCCGGCTCATCTCAATCGCGTCAGCAATGCTATTCAGGTCACCGCGCATCAACGTAATATCTGCCGCTTCCATCGCTACATCCGTCCCTGTTCCAATAGCCATCCCAATATCGGCTGTCGCCAGAGCTGGCGCATCATTGATTCCATCTCCAACCATAGCTACCTTACGGCCATTATCCTGAAGCTTCTTCACTTCCGCCGCTTTGCCCTCTGGCAGTACCTCTGCCAAGACGTCGCGAATTCCCGCTTGCTCTGCCACAGCACGTGCTGTTCGTTCATTGTCACCGGTTATCATGATAACGTCGATCCCCATCGCTTGTAAACGAGCTACCGCTTCGCGTGACGTTTCCTTAATGGTATCTGCAACAGCAACAACCCCTGCCCACACACCATCAATCGCAACCAACATCGCTGTACGCCCTTGTTCCTCCAGTTGGTTCATCTGAGCCACCGTACCATCTGGAACATTCACCTTAGCATCGGCAAGCAAACGCCGGGTTCCAACCAGAATCTCTTGTCCCTGAACACGAGCTCGAACACCATAGCCAGGTATGTTATCGAATTGATCGGATTGGCTCAGAGCGATACCTTTTCCTTGAATCCCTTCCACGATAGCTTCAGCAAGTGGATGTTCCGAATTACGCTCTGCTGCGCCAACCCGCTCTAATAGCTCTGTTTCTGTCCAGTTCGAAGCTGTTACAACGTTAGTAAGCACAGGTTTGCCCTGAGTTACTGTACCTGTTTTGTCCAGCACAACCGTCTGAATCTGCTGAGCAGATTCCAGGTGCTCGCCACCTTTGAACAAAATACCATATTCGGCCGCTCGTCCCGATCCAGCCATAACTGAGGTTGGCGTAGCCAAGCCCAAAGCACATGGACAGGCGATAACCAGTACAGCAATGGCTTTTTCCAATGATCCAGCGAAGTCACCTGGACTTGCGAAGAAGTACCAGATAAGGAATGTTACAGCAGCAACACCTACCACAATCGGAACAAAAATACCCGAGATTACATCCGCAATCCGCTGAATTGGTGCTTTGGAGCCCTGCGCTTGCTCGACAACTTTAATAATCTGGGATAGCGCGGTATCTGCACCCACCCGGGTTGCTTTGATACGTAACATGCCGTTTTTGTTCAAAGTAGCACCTGTAACGGCATCACCAGGCTTTTTGTCTACAGGTAAACTCTCACCACTTAACATCGATTCATCTACGGAAGATTGCCCTTCCTCCACGATGCCATCCACCGGAATACTGTCCCCTGGCTTCACAAGAACGAGATCCCCCACGGCAACATAATTCGCAGGGATAACCACTTCTTGCCCCTCACGAATGACGCGGGCTTCACGCGGCGCCAGTTCAATCAGGCTCTTGATTGCCTGAGATGAGCGTCCCTTCGCTACAGCCTCGAACCATTTGCCGAGTAATATCAAGGTAATCAGAATTGCACTCGTCTCATAGTAAAGTTCCACCATCGGCACAGCGGCTGTGCTCGTTTCCATTGCACCATGATCCATCGTGCCGGCAGGCAAATAGCCACTGGTTAATGTCAGATAAAGACTGTAGAAGAACGCGGCACTTGTACCTAGAGCAACCAATACGTCCATATTGGCGCTACCGCTGCGCAATGCTTTGTAGGCTCCCACATAGAACTGCCATCCAATCACAAACTGAACTGGCGTTGCGAGAAGCAATTGGAACCATGGGTTCATGAACAGATCAGGCACCCAAATCCACGATGTGAAGGAGAAGTGACCTACCATCGCCCATAACAAAGGAATCGAAAGTGCTGCAGATATCATCCATTTCCACTTCTTACGCTGTAGCTCCCGCTCTCTTACAGACGAAGTTTCCTCTCCCGTCTGTTGTAATTCTGCGCCATAACCAAGCTGTCTAATCTTAGCGGTAATATCGGATGCCTTCAGCACGCCTGCTGTATACTCGACATGCCCTGTCTCCAACGCCAAGTTCACATTGGCACGAGATACACCCGGCAAGCGGGATAACCCTTTCTCGATCCGAGCCGAACAAGCCGCACAGGTCATGCCCGTTATATCCAGGTCTACCGATTCCGTAACTGTGCCATAACCTAATGCTTCAACTTTATCGCGCAGTTGATTGACATTAATGACTTTGGGATCGTACTTAACGGTGGCCTGTTCTATTGCGAGATTGACATTAGCCTGATTGACCCCCTCCATACGGGATAACCCCTTCTCAATCCGAGAAGAACACGCTGCACAGGTCATGCCTGTAATTTGGAGTGTGGTGAGTACACCGGAAGTACCCTCAACGGGTGGTAATGCTGAGCCAGTTGCAGTGTTTTCTGTTGCTGGCTTATCCATGTCGTCATCTCCGTTCGATTTATTTCTTCAATACCCCATGGGGGTATATTTCTTAGAAAAAAATGAGGCTTAAACGATAAACTTATGCGAAAAAGATCTACTGATTTTCTCGCCCTTGAGTTACAAGGAAGTTCTGTTCAAGCCAGACCATCATAAATCATTCATATGGATCATACGAAAGTTAAGAGTAAATAATTAGGCTACATCGTAGCCTTGATCTTCAATTGCCGCCTTGATCTGATCCACGTTAACCTTCTGCTCGTCATACTCTACCGCTACCGTTCCAGCTTGCAGATCGACCTGACCACTCGCACCAGCATTCTTCACGGCTTCTTCAACCGCCTTCACACAGTGATTGCAGGACATTCCTGCTACGTTCAATGTAACATTAGACATCATATATTCCTCCTTATGAGCTATATATAAGTTCAATTAAAGAATGCTACACTTACCACTCCGATGACAGAATAACCTTCCGATCGCTGTTATCCCCAGATTTTTTTGATCTCTTTCCCTATGGGGAAAATCCGAGGATAAAGGCGACCGCTCCGCTTCTTCAAGCTATTTCTGTCCTCTCCGTTATCGTGTAAAAAGTTTAGTTGAACTTATATAGATTTTAAAATACATGTTACTTCATTAACTTCCTTACTGTAACCAGCAGTTCATCGACTACTTCATGTTCCCCTGCCTGAATTCGCTCAACGATACAGCTCTTCATATGCCCTTCAAGCAGAAGTTTTCCTACTGAATTAAGCGCTGACTGGGCTGCCGCGATCTGTGTCAGGACATCATCACAATACGTATCCTTCTCAATAAGTCCTTTAATTCCACGAATCTGTCCTTCAACACGATTCAACCGTGAAATCAGATTGCCCTTCATCTCTTGTGAGTGATGACTCTTACGGACTTGCTTCCCGTCATCGTTATCAGCATGAGCATGACAAGAATTCGCCGTTTGTGCAGATTCCGTCTCCAATACTTCAGGTACATCGGTTCCGGAAGGTTCCATCAAGTCCTTGGGATGGCTCTGATGATCCATCATAAACACCCCTCTTCATCATTCTGACTTAAGGATAACATACCCCCTAGGGGTATTCAAGCATAAAATAATTTTCAGAGTATGTATTCCATTCTGCTGCTGCGGACGACCAGACCTAACTTTTCATAAAACTCCTGTGCCCCTTGGTTAAACGAAGCTACGGTTAGCTCTAGATGATCAGCTTGAAGTTCTTTGCCCAGCTCAACAAGCACCGCCATCATCTTCTGTCCAATGCTACGCCCACGATACTTGGGATCAATAATAATCTCATTAATGTAAAGCACTTCCCGATCCATCAACAGCTCTACATTCTGAATTTTATTGAGTTGGGCGCTGACGTACCCACAGATTCCCCCCTGCTCTGTTGCTTCAGCTACATACAGGTAGCGATCTTCTGCACTCAACAAATCCTCAAATTCCTGCTGACTCATTCTAGGCTGTAGCGGTCTATATATGTCAGGACGTGCCTCGACATGCATACGGTGCAACTCATCCATTAGTGCGGACACTCCTTGATAATCGCTACTTACCGCTTTGCGGATGCTCACTTCATTCATTACTTCCCCACTCCTCACCAAGATGTTCCCAGTATTATACATCTCCCGTACAACCACTGTACATCCTTGTACATCAAAAGGCAGATACCCTGAAGGTATCCGCCACAATTCAGCCATAGCTCGTTTTACTCTTTGGAAGAGGATTTTACACTGTTAAAGGCTACTGGGGATGGCTTAGCTGCCCATTCATCTGCTTGTGGCTCAATGTCTACACCACTGAGGATCTTCTTTTTCTCCATCAAAGAATCCCCGTCTTCATCCAGTTTGTTACGGATAGCAGCCTCATCTTGAGGTTGATTGTTCTGTGTCATTTCGGAATCCTCCTTGATCTCTATTCATGATGATGTTCCTGTATATAACTTACCCACAACTGACAGGATCATTCATTTGAAAAGGATCGCTAACACAGATACATAAAAATGGCGACCTCTCTCCAATTGAATACGGAAAAAAGTCGCCATAATGAATGACTGTACGAAGCATTCATTTTAATATTTTCTAGTCTATTCCCAGGACAGTGCTAACGAACTACGCCTGATCCTGACGCGCCAATGTAGCCAGCGCTTGTAGCGCCGTATTGATCTCTTGTTCCACCGCGTTCGCAACCGCACCGGTATGCGGATCATACTCGGCAGCCAGATCGCTGTCCGCAAAACCATCAATCGCTACGATTGCACCAGCACGAGCACCTCGCAAGGTGCTAATGATGTAGAGCGCAGCAATTTCCATCTCTGCAGCAAGCGCACCTGCCTGCTTGTACTTGCGATGTGGTATTTCTTCTACTCCGGTGAAGAAAGCATCGAGCGTAACGGTAATGCCCACCCCCACCTTGGTAGCACCTGTTGTCGGTGCATCGGAAGCTACAGAAGCTCCATCCGTCCCGCTTCCCGTCCCCCGTGCAGCTTCAATCAGCGCTTGCGTAACACCGATGTCCGCTACAGCTGGGAAACCATCTGGCACTAACTGCCGTGTCAATCCATCGGTGCGAACTGCTGCCGTGCTGACAATAACGCTACCAGCTGGATAATCGGCGGTATACGAACCCGCAGTTCCCACACGGATTAGTGTGGTCACACCTGCACGAATCAGCTCCTCGAAACAGACAGCTGCCCCCGGTGAACCTACGCCATGACTAACTACAGCCATCTGCACACCTTCGAATTGACCGACAAATGTGCGATACTCGCGGCTGAATGCCAGCTCTCTCACTTGTTCTAACTTACGAGAGATCTTCTCCGCACGCGCCGGGTCACCACAGACGATGGCATATGCTGGCATGTCCTCAGAGTGAATTTGCAAAATCGGCATCAACATCTTAATCAAACTCCTTCTTCGTCCATTCGTCTTCTGGGATCGGTAGATCCTCACCTGAGAAGCGCTGCTCCTTGAACGGATCAGCAAAATGATGGAACCCGTTATTCTCCCAGAACCCATTGCGGTCTTCGGTCATGAACTCAAGCCCACGTACCCATTTCGCACTCTTCCAAAAGTATAACTGTGGCACAACCAGCCGTAATGGATACCCATGCTTCGGTGTAAGTGGCTCGCCATTATATTTGAAGGCGAGTAACACATCGTCATGCATCAACTCTTCGAGTGGAACATTCGTTTCATAATCATGATCTGCATGAACCATCACATATTTTGCCTCTGGCTTAACGCCAAGAAGCTTCACGAATTCTGAGAAACGAATGCCTTCCCACGGCGTATCAAACTTGGACCAACGGGTCACACAGTGGATATCGCTCACCGTATTCACCTGAGGCATCGCCTGAAGCTCTGCGAAGGAGAACACCTTCTCCTCCTCAACTTCACCGAACACCTTCAGATCCCATGTAGACAGGTCGTACTCGGGCACTTCTCCTTCATGCAGGATCGGGAATTTCTCAGTCAACATCTGCCCAGGCGGCAGCCGATCTCCATGCTCAGCACCGACTTTGGGTGCTGGTGATTTCGTCTTTTTCAACCGTTCAGCCTTATTCAGCAACGTGCTCCCTCCCTTTTCATAAGCTCTCAGTATAGCCTTAACGAATTAACGCGAGCTTCCGCCCGCTTTCAATGCATCCTGTTGATAGGTACGGTCTTTGAAGAAGAACATCGCTACCAGCGTTACGATATACGGCAACATTTGCGTGAAGTGCGTTGGCAACGTGAAGCCCTGTAGACGAATACTGAATGCCTCCATGAAACCAAACAGCACGCTAGAACCCATTACCCCGAGCGGATTCGCCTGTCCCAGCATCGTAGCAACGAGTGCAATGAATCCACGACCAGCCGTCATACCTTCGGTAAACATAGTCACTTGTCCAAGCGACAATTGCGCTCCAGCCAGTGCACACAACACACCACACATAAGAACCGCTCCGTACTGGATACCGCGTACCTTGATGCCGATACTCTGTGCCGCTACTGGATTTTCACCCACTGAGCGCAGACGGAATCCGGAGACACTTTTAAATAGATAGAATTGTAATCCAATCACAATGAGAATACCCAGATAGATCAACGGACTATGACCGGAAAATACATCACCCACCCACGGGATATCCTTAATCAAAGGAATGTCCCATTTCGGAAGACCTTGCATGTCTTTATCGTAGTATGCGCCCTTCACATCGAAAATCGCACGTAGTGCAAAGGTCGTTAGCCCCGCGGCGAGGAAATTAAGCGAGATCCCGACGACGATGGCGTTCGCTTTTAGATTAATACTAATAAAGGCAAATAGTGCTGAGAACAGCATAACAATAATGATAGAAAAGATCACGGCAAGCAGTACATTGCCAAACAGGTAATTACCCACGATCGCTGAGAAGGCTCCAATGAGTACAAGCCCTTCCAAACCCACATTGAACAGACCAACCCGGGAGCATAAAGCACCACCGAGCGCCGCGAGCAGGATCGGAGTCATAATCCGTAAGGTAGAGCCGAACAATGCGGCATCAAACAGTTGTTGCATTGGACTTTTTCTCCTTTCTCCGCTTCAGGAATGAATATCCAATCTGAGCCGATACAAATAATGTTAATACAGCCTGGATTACACTGCCCACTTCCAGTGGAACATCCGTATTCCGTTCCATGCCCATCGCTCCAGTCTGTAGTGCAGCGAGCAATACGGCTGCTACAGCTGTACCAAGCGGATGTGAGCGAGCAAGTAATGTTGCCATAATGCCACTCCAAGCATAACTAGCTGACGACAATGAACCATCAAGGAAACGGTACTGGGTACCGAGCACTTCCCCCGCTCCAGCAAGCCCAGCAAGTCCACCACTAATAATCATGGATAGCATCATCATCCGAATACGGCGAACACCACCATACGTAGCGAACGAAGGGTTGCTGCCTAACATACGAATCTCATAACCCGTGACCGTTTTGTGCGTGAACCAATAGATGAGAATGGCAGCCACGATGGCGATAATAAAACCAGCATGTAAGCTCATTCCTTGAAATAGCTTCGGTAGCCATACCGTCTGATCAATCATTGGCGTCTGCGCCATGGCGGCAGAACCCGTTGTATCTTTAAACGGATAGGATACCATATACCCGCCGAAGTTAATGGCAATATAGTTTAATAGTAATGTCGTGATTAATAGATTCATGCCAAACCGTGCATCAAGCCAGCCTGCAAATAAAGACCAGATGCCTCCGGCAATAATGCCTGCCACAATGGCGGCTATACACACGAACCAACCCGGCCCTGGCAGATAGAGCGCCGTTAGCGCCGCACTAAGTCCACCTAGAATCATCTGACCTTCTGCACCCATATTGAAGAATCCCGCACGGAACGCCAGCGCCACGCCAAGTCCTGCTAAGATAATCGGCGTAGAACGAGCCAATGTATTAGTGAAGAAGTAGAAGTTCCCGAAGGCTCCTTTCCACATCTCCGCATACGTATCGACCACAGACCCGCCAACAACCATAATGGCGATAGCGCCTGCCAGCAGACCAATCAATACAGCAAGCAGCGGCTGTACGAGCCCACGAAGACTTTCCTTTACCCGATTCATACCCGCTCTTTCCCTCCTGCCATTAACAAGCTGATCTGTTCTTCCGTCGCTTCATCTGCCTGCAGCTCTCCAGCAATCTCGCCTTCATACATCACCAGAATACGGTCAGACAATTGCAAAATCTCAGATAACTCAGAAGATACTAATAGAATTCCTGCACCCTCATTGCGCTTACGCAGCAATTCAGCATGAATTGTCTCCATAGCGCCGATATCTACACCCCGCGTAGGCTCAGCAGCAATGAGAAACGGAGTATCTTGAGCAAACTCTCGCGCAGCAATCAGCTTCTGTAAATTACCACCAGATAGGAACTGCGCTTTCGTCTCCGCAGAACCGGTCTTAATGCTGAATTGCTTGATCCAGTTCTCAACCATCGTTCGAGCTGCCTTCGCTTTGATGATACCGCGTGATTGCAGCTTATGGTGGTGTCCCATCAATCCATTTTCGCGAACACTAGCGTCCTTAGCCGCTCCCCACATATAACGATCCTCAGGGATATGGGCTAGTCCATGTTCACGAATGCGTCGCACAGGCCAGTTCGTTGTATCTTGCCCGGACAACAAGACACGACCACGATCCGCTTTCCGCAGTCCGGCAATAACCTGGATTAGCTCCGATTGTCCATTACCGGAAATTCCAGCAATCCCGACAATTTCACCTTTCCGAATGTTCATGTGAATGTGATGAAGCGCGGAACGATCCTTGCCTCCTGATAGATTCACATCCTCTACCTGAAGCACGGTTTCAGTCGGGTTTGCAGGCTGTTTATTCATCCGCACAAGCTCGCGTCCAACCATCAGCCGAGACAACTCTTCTATATTCGTATCCTTGGCATCTAACGTGCCTGTAACCTGTCCATCGCGAAGAACGGTAATCCGATCCGCCACGTCCATAACTTCCTGAAGCTTGTGTGTAATTAGTACAAATGTTTTACCTAACTTAGCGAGCGATTTCATGTTCGCCAGCAATTCCTTCACTTCGAGCGGGGTTAATACCGCCGAAGGTTCATCCAATATAATGATATCTGCACCCTGATGCAGCACCTTCAAAATCTCTACACGCTGCTGTAAACCAAGCGGGCACTCCGCTACTTTTTTCCATGGATCAACAGGCATCCCATACTTCCTGCCTAGCTCATTCACTTGTGCAGCGGCCTGTTTACGGTCAAACACCCCTGCAGACGCTGGCTCACGACCAATGACGATATTCTCGGCAACCGTAAAGGAAGGAAACAGCATGAAATGCTGATGTACCATGCCAATACCACTAGCCATGGCTTGAGACGGGGTTGC
Source organism: Paenibacillus tundrae (assembly GCF_030812775.1). Classification (GTDB taxonomy): domain Bacteria; phylum Bacillota; class Bacilli; order Paenibacillales; family Paenibacillaceae; genus Paenibacillus; species Paenibacillus tundrae_A. The sequence goes on along the minus strand of NZ_JAUSTI010000010.1, from coordinate 86,532 downwards.
GAAGCTTACCTCACGTCCACGAACCTTAATTGTGCCTGATGTCGGCTGCTCCATCCCATACAACATGCGCATCAAGGTTGTTTTACCTGCACCATTCTCACCCACGAGGGCGTGGATTTCCCCTTCACGCAAATTAAAACGGATATCCCGATTCGCCGTAAATTCGCCGTACTTTTTCGTAATCTGATCCATCTCCAGCAGCATATCTCGCGTCCTCTCCTCTCAGTCGCTTCATTATAATAGCAGCAAAACCGGCTGCCTGAACGGGCAGCCGGCTAATCAACACATTCACATAGAACACGGTAGACTATTGTTGCAATGGATCTTTGACAACGATTTTACCGGATACGATATCATCCTTAATGGCTTTCACTTGGTCGATGACCTCTTGTCCAACAAAATCACTTAACGTAGATTCGCTATCACGAGTAACAAATGTCAGACCTACACCGTCTTCTTTCAGACCGTAGTTCACAGCGCCTGCCTTGAAATTACCTTCTACATAATCCTTCACTGTCTCATAAGCAACCGTATCGGTTGATTTCAACTGGGACAATACGATGTGCTCTGGGTCTTCAACTGTGCGGTCTGTATCTTGTCCAGAAGTGTAGAAGCCTTTTTCCTTAGCAGCCTCGAACACGCCAAGATCACCTACAGCAGATGCGCCAGCGATGAAGTCAGCACCCTTGCCGAATTGCACCAATGCCAATTCTTTTGCTTTTGCTGGGTCATTGAATCCACCAACGTAGTTTACGAGGAATTCTGCATCCGGGTTAACGGATTCCAAACCTGCTTTGAAGCCTTCTGTATATTTCTTAATCAATGGAACGTCCATTGCAGCAATCATGCCGACTTTATCTGTCTTTGTGGACAATCCAGCAGCTGCACCGAGCAGGTACGCTCCCTCATATTCACGGAAACCAACGCTACGAACGTTAGGCAGATCAACAGTTGTATCCACAATCGCGAAGGATTTGTCTGGATTCTCAGCAGCAACCTTCTTCAACGCATCCTCAGCTTGGAATGTCGCAGTAATAATTAGATCATAGTTTTCAGCAACAGCAGCACGCAGATTTTGCTCGAATGCCGCCGGATCTGTTGATTCGATTGTCTTCGTATCTACTTTGAACTCTTCGCCTGCTTTTTTGAAGCCTTCATCCATCTGTACAAAGAAAGGGTTAACCCCTATTTTTTCGGGAAGTACCAAAGCCATTCGTAGGGACTTTTCAGAATCGCTACCTTGAGCAGATTGTTCGTCTTTAGAAGCCGAAGTTCCACAAGCTGCCAACAAAATAGCCAACATAACGATCGATAAGACGAACGATAAACCTCTTTTCATTTCGAAAATTCCCCTTTTCAAAATTCTTTTTTTATTATCCTATCGGAAAGTGTCGATCCTTGTCAATAAATCTTTGAGCGTATACACTCATTTAGAATATAAATGTGGAATTGCATTCCACAGGGTTGTGGAAAGCGCTCTATACTAAGCTTTTTTCTGTTGACATCCAGAGACGCTCCATGCTAGAGTCAATCCAACTTATTTATTCGCATAGGTTTTGTCAGAATTATATCGCAAACCTACGCTATTTACCAACCATTTTAAGGAGGCTATTCATTTGAAGAAAATCACCCAGATCACACTTGCGGCTTTGCTTGCTGCCCCGGTTACACTTGGCAGTCTTAGCTTGCCTTCATACGCTTCTGCGGCATCTGCAGCTCCTGCTTCTGTCCCTTCGGTGTCCGTGAAAGGACCCGTAGCTCAAGCACCAACAGTCTATACAGAGAGTGCAGCAGATTATGCACAGTTCCTGCAAGCGAAATACAAGGTAAAATTGCCGCAGCAGCCGACCAAAGGTGACTTCATTCAGGCTATCGCATCCATTATTGAAGCTGATGCAGCTAGCGCTGACACGGATGAAGCAAGTGAAGTTAAGGCTCCGGCCTTCACGGATTTGAAGTCAGGTGATTCTGCTTATGATGCAGCCGTTTCCTTATACAATAACGGCATTATTACAGGTACCGAAGTTCATGCCAAGGACAAGCTCAGCGCCTATACTGCTGTATTTATCGCAGTAAAAGCAGCCGGCTTCAAAGAATTGGCCTACACGTATCCTGAAGCCAAAACCAAAAAAGCACTGGCTAAACTCGGTATTAGCCCTAACCGTGTTCAAGGTCTAGCTGCACAAGAGCTGGCTGCAGCGATTGATACCGGCTTGATTCCCGAAAGTTTATATCCTGCCCTCCGCAAAGGTGGCGTAGCGACTACTGATTTTGCTAACATCCTGCTTGGTCGCGTGTTGTCTAGCCAAGGTAAATACAAAAACGAAATCGGCCGTACAGGCGATGCGGACATCTATTCCAAATTGTACGTTGCTTATCGGACAGCCGACCTCATTGAAGCACCTGAACTGAGAGAAATCGTAGATCAGGCATTGCGTAATGATCTGGTGACTGGTTATAACCTGAAAGACAGCCGTTTTGATTCCAACTTTATTGATGAATTGACGCTAACTTACGGACATTCTGATATTAAACATGCGGTACAGCTGATCGGTCTTCTGCGTAGCGAAGGCATCGATGCCGATGTGCAGTTCCAACCGAAGACTTCTGCCTTCATCTATCTTAAAGAGTGGGGCGAGCCTACAGAGACGCCGGATTACAAAGTTACACAGATCGAAAACGGGAATTATATTGCCTATTCCAAAGAATATGATATTCAATTTGAGTTCAATACGACAGCGGACAAAGCACGCTTCAATGATATTATCCTGAAGTATGCGAAGAAGAGCACAGGCAATACGTCGAACTTGATTCACGCTTCATGGTGGCAACCGCTCTATTACTCAGCTACAGCTATGGATGGGTATCCGGTGATTGCCAATACCAAGATCTCGCTCGGTCATTACTATGCACAATCCTTCTCTCTGAAGGAGAAAGCAAAAGATCTTCAAGACGGCTTCCGTAAGCTGGCACCAGACGCAGATATCAGTAGCTATAACTTCTGGGTGGATCAACCATTCCTTAATTACTTGAACGGAGAATCCGAGTAATTTCGATGTACGCACTCACGCAATAAACGTCATCTTTTGACTTACAAAATAACCGTTTTTACGAAACCTTATGGCACTTGACCCTCCGGTTTGTAAAAACGGTTTTTCTTTATTTCTGCAAACGCATTGTGAAAATAAACTTTATTCAGATCCGCCAAAACAGCGGTCTTAAAGGGGTTTCAACTAGTGGAATTCCCCGCAAAAAATTTCCTTTGTCGAGCCCGTTTTTCTTGCAGGAATTACCAATAAAAGGTCGAATATTTTAGGTACACAACTACGCATTGATCTTACATATTTCTGCATGAACAGGAGTTAATCATGGTATATGACGGCATTATAATCGGCCTGATCATTGGACTATTTCGAGGTGGGATTCGCAATGGCCTCCGCCAGTTCTCAGAACTCAAGCTGCGAGGTGGTTGGATCTTCCCCATGCTACTGCTTGCTCAATTCGCGATCTTTTTTGTACAGGAGAAGTGGGATTGGGTTGCGTCCATTAACGGTTACCTATTTGCGTTAATTTACATCACAGGTCTTGCCTTTCTATGGTTGAACCGGAATCATACCGGTTTTACCCTAATCTGGATTGGTGTATTTCTCAACTTTGTCGTTATGGCCGTGAATGGCGGGCGTATGCCTGTATCGGTGGAGGCATCTAGCGTGCTTGGCCCTTATTATGTGGATATGCTGCTACAAGGTGGAGCCATTTCGAAACATCATATGATGGATGCATCTACACATCTGGCTTTTCTAGGTGATATTATCCCACTATCCAGCCCTTATCCACGTACGCAAGTCATCAGTATCGGGGATGTGGTTATGAATATCGGTATATTCCTGTTTATTCAGAGCATGATGGTTCCACGTCATCGCAAGACTGCATCCGTTCGAGCATCCGTGAAATCCGATGAACTAACGGTAGACTCCAAGGAAGGGAGGTCTTTTCCATGAAAAAATTCGAAGGCATTAAATATTCCCGCCTTGTCATCAACGCCATTATCGTTGCTTCGGTTGTTGTTGCATTAACTTCGGGATACAAGTTGGGAGGCTAGTACCTCATCAGCGTTGACGAAACAGGCTGCCTGCGGCCTGTTTTTTCTTTCTGGATTTTTGGTGAGCAACTTGTTATGTTATACATCGATATAGTATAAGATGCTATTATTCTTTTACACCAAGAGCAGACTAAACCAGGTCGTGTCTTTGAACTCTGTATGCGAGATTTAAGATATGCCCTAACCAGGAGATTATTTATGAACTTTATTCGTAACCTTATCCATAAAGCAGACCGAAGCCAGATATATGTAATTTTGCTAAGTTGCACGGGCATCGGCGTTTTTCTCTACATGAATAAGTGGTCTTATCTTAGCTTGTCCACCGATGGATGGGTCATGGTATATACCATGTTGGGAGCAGCATTGATTCTGGATTATTTCACGTTTCAGATTCCCCCCAAAGGCAATCAGCAATCGATGGACTCTTCTGTGTATCTTGCCTGCATCTTCATGTTTGGCGGGGCGTTCAGCCTATCCGTGTTACTGCCCGTTTCCCTCATCCTCTTGATCAAGGAGCGTAATTTAACCTGGTGGAAACACATCGTCAATTTCAGCATATATACCTTAATGATCGCTGGAGCCTCCTTCATATTCGAATGGACAGGTGGACAGCCCGGAGAGATCAATGGGTATAATTTATTACCTTATTTTGCAGCACTCGCTGTCTACTTCATCATTAATACAATGACACTGGGCCTGTTCTTCCACTTCTCTACGAAAGATGCACTACAACAAATGAAGCGTGCATTCGTGACCGAATCGCTCTTGGTTTATCTCTGTACGTTGATTCTAGCCCTTGTTCTGACAATTCTCGTTGTACACAACGGCGTACTTGGGCTGATTCTCTATCTGAGTCTGAGCATTTTGCTGTCCCACGCATTCAAACAACTATTCGTGATGTATCAGAGTATTGAGGAGAAAGCTAATACGGATCAACGCACCAAACTGTTTAATCACAGTTATTTTGAGACGATGCTAGAAAATGAACTGAGTGAAGCTCGTAGACTAGGAACCCCACTCTCGCTAGGGCTTATCGATATTGATGATTTCAAAAAGTATAATGACCGATTCGGTCATCTACAAGGCGATAGCCTGCTCGCTTTTTTCGGTGAATTTCTCATTCAACGGACGGAGAACACAGCTGTTACCGCTTTTCGATATGGAGGAGAAGAATTCACCTTGCTCATGCCCGGTATGGAGCTAGACGACGCATATACGTTCATGAATAAGCTCCGCAAACAGCTAAACGATACACCGTTTGAAGGTGTCGAGGTATTCCCTCATGGCTGCCTTTCGTTCTCTGCTGGTGTTGCTCCTTATCAGGTGGATATGTATAACAAGTCTCAGCTTGTGGATCAGGCGGATAAAGCACTCTATTATGCCAAAAAGCAAGGGAAAAACAATGTGCATCGCCATGGTATTAACGAAGGTATGGAGCATGAGATCGATCTCGTACAGGATGTACGTGATATTGAGCAGCAGCTTAATCTTTTCAGATACAAGGATATCGATACGTTCAAACATTCGAAGAGAGTATACAAATACGCTTTGGACATGAGTGAAATACTGGAGCTGGATAATGCGGAGAAACGCCTTTTTGTGCTGGGAGCACTGATCCATGATATTGGTAAGCTGGAGATTCCGTGGTCTATTCTGAACAAGAAGGACACACTCACGTGTGAAGAATGGGAAACCATTAAGGGACATGTTACTTGGGGCAAAAAAATGGTCATGACGAACGAACGCTTTAATGATCTCATCCCTTATATCGAATTACATCATGAACGGTATGATGGACAAGGTTACCCTTATGGGTTAAAAGGAAAAGAGATCCCTCGATTATGCCGTATGCTCACGGTTATTGATTCATTTGACGCGATGACTACAGAGCGGCCATATCAGAAAACGAAAAACTTACTTGAAGCAATCAACGAGCTACGTCGCTGCTCAGGCTCACAATTCGACCCAGAGCTTACGGAGATATTCATCGGTTATATTGAGAAGCGAAACAAGCAACAACCGCTGTTCTAACACGCTTAGAATAAAAGCATACTTGTCCTAAAACGCCAAAGCGCTATCTCCGATCTAGTCGGAGATAGCGCCATTTTCATTTTCGTCAGGGGATAAATCGTACATTAGCCTGCTTTATTCAATTGCAAGTGCAGACTCTACGGATCAAGTTACTGAACTTGAATCGTACGAGATTGTACGGAAACTACTCCGTACGGGCGTTATTCAGTTCATGTGAAGTCTGATGCAGCTCTTTAATCATCTGCTGCAAAAACATGTTATCCTGGCGGCTGATCCCGTGCTGATTGTCTTGAACGAGCATTTGGTGAATGTTCTTCTTGAGCAACTCACTGCGACGTTCCAATACCTCTTGATTCATGTTGATGCTTCCACTCCTTAACATGGTTTGTCATGAATTAACGTTCTATATTAAGTATAGAGAACCTTCGCCATTAGGGAAAACGGACACAGACCTGCTCACCCCTTCACATCCAGGCTCACATCGCTTGACAGTATTTCAACACATGTTGTTCTTAGATATCCTTCTATATCCTCCCACATCCACCCCAAAATCCTCTTAATCTTGGAGGCTATGGTCTTAAGACAAGCTTGCGTTATACTGTAGTCAGACGATGTTCTATTTATGACAAAGGAGTTATCTACGTTCATGTCCTATAAACAAATAAAATGGATGATCCTGCTGATTCCTACCGTCACCGTCGGGATCTGGGAATACATACGCCATCAGTTTCTCATGCCCTATCTTTCCATGGATGCAGGGAACTGGCTCACGCCCCTCATTGTCTATCTCGTCAGTGTGACCTTGCTCAGTCGGTTGTTCCTCATGCTCGAAAGTGCTAGAGCTGCTCTGGAGCAGGAGCGCGCCTCGAAGGCAGCACTGGAAGCACGAGATCAACTAGCTCGCGAGCTCCATGATGGAATTGCCCAATCTCTCTTTCTTCTATTCGTGAAGACAGACAAAGCAGAACGAAGTCTTGCAGGCAGCGGTCATGAACAAGACATTCAGGAGATTCGCAAAACGGTACATGAGGTCAACGCTTACGTTAGACAAGCCATTGCTCAGCTACGACATGTGCCTGTGCGAGATGCCGCTTCGGAAGGTATTGCTCTCCGAGGGCAGGTCGAAACGCTCATTCGAGATACAGTACCGACCGCTCAGATTACATGGGAGCTGGATGATTCCTTTTTCACACCGAAAGAACAAGTAGAGTTGATCGCTTGCATCCGGGAGGCACTTATGAATGTACGTAAACATGCTCAAGCTACTAAGGTTGAGATTCAAGCCGCCGGAGATTCAAGGCAGTGGCATGTACAGATTCAGGATAACGGTAAAGGATTCCTTGGAGACCCGTTGCATCTTAAGGATCGATACGGTCTGCGCATTACGAAGGAACGTGCCGTTCAGATGGGCTGGTTCTTGACGCTGGATTCAGAGCCAGGGTGTACTCGGATGACGATTGGAAAGGAGCATATCTAACATGGAACATGTACGTGTGTTAGTTGTTGATGACCATGCCCATGCGCGTGAAGCAATCTGCAGTATTTTGGCGGAAGATACAACATTCGAAGTGATTGGCACGGCTTCGAATGGACAGGAAGCCTTAGAACTGACGGAGCAATGGATGCCTGATTTAATTCTCATGGATGTACAGATGCCTGATATGGATGGACTGGAAGCCACACGTCTGATTAAGATGCGCTTCCCTTATGTCATTATCGTTATGGTTACTGTATCGGATGATGTGACCTATCTATTCGAAGCACTTAAACAAGGGGCTCAAGGATATCTGCTGAAGAATCTATCCCCTTCGACTTGGCTTGAATATTTGCACGCCATCGTCTCCGATGATGCACCACTGAGCAGGGAACTCGCCTATCGTATCCTGCAGGAATTCCCTGCTCCTCGTAGCGGAGATGTTCCGGATAACCCGCTCACGGCAAGAGAACTTGAAATTCTTCAATGGGTGTCTGCTGGTTACACGAATCGAGAGATTGCCGACCAGCTTGGGATTTCGGAACAGACTGTGAAGAATCATCTGAAGAACATTTTGCAGAAGCTTCAATTGGAGAATCGTGTTCAATTGACCCGTTATGCGTTAGAGAGTGGGATCGCTGGACGGAAACTTCGAAAATAATCTGTAAACTAGAATGACAGTGCATTCATGCTTTTGTCACAATTATGCGGATTAAATCATTTTTTTATAGCCCTATGTAGTCATACACCATCATTTTGGACAAAGTTATAATGGTATAGATTGTTGTCGGATCGATAAAAGTGCGTGTTCAAAAAGAGCGGTTTTCAGTACCAAGAAGATGGGATGAAGATAGAAATGGAGTAGCGGAGCGTAGGCAAAACTACGTGAGCAACGGACATTTCGGCTGAATCCCAGATTCGAAGCTGAGATGCCACTCGCGCATCCTTCGTAATCAAAAGCGGACTTTTTGAACAACCTCTAAAAGAACTACAATAGGGACTACAATTCTATAACCTGAGGGTGATGATTTTTTGAGTTTAGTAAGCTTTACCCTGAAACGAAGCAAACGGCATTGGGCCATTGTTGTTGCCCTGATGTTGATCTGCTGTCTTGTTATGCCGCAATGGGCATCTGCCCATGCCTATATTGTTAAGGCTTCTCCGGCAGAGAATGAGCTGTTAGTTACTGCTCCAGAGCTTCTGTCCTTGGAGTTTAACGAATCCTTGCAAACTGCCTTTTTTGATATCAAAATAACCGCGCCTGACGGGACAAGGGCGGATGATGGAAATGTACGGATTGATGCTACGCGACCACATATTATGGAGACAGGTCTTCAAAGTGGATTAGGCAATGGTACGTATGTCGTCAACTGGAAAGCCGTCTCTGCGGATGGTCACCCCATCCAAGGTGCCTATGTATTCCACATCGGAGAACCTTCCGGAGCACCTGCAGGATTGGCGGATCTTACTTCTGGTGCTGGTGAAGGAAATGGGCCGATTAAGTGGATTTTATCCCTAACAGATTGGATTCAATACCTTGGCTTGTCTGTGATTCTTGGTACACTTGCCTTTCTACTGTTCCGCATCATGCCTACATCTATGGCAAGGGAACCGCTGGATGTTCCGGGAAGCCACAAGCTATTGTGGATTAGTTACGGCGCAGCTTCAGTTGCTGCAATGCTAAGCCTGCCACTAAGTACATTATACGAATCTGGTGTATCCCTTAACGAGCTGAGTTGGGCGCTGATCGGGAGTGCGCTTAAGCTAACTTCGTTCGGCTTGATCTGGATCGTACAGATGCTCATCATCATGCTGCTAGCAGTCACCATTCTATCTGGCTATGATCGAGACCGATCCATGCGAACTCGCATCTGGTCTTCGTACGGCTCCCTACTGCTCGTGCTGGGCTGGTTGTTCACGCATGCAATGACGGGTCACCCTGCAGCTGCGGAGCAACGGGCGCTTGCAATTACCATGGATTATGTACACTTGATTGGGGCTGCATTCTGGATTGGTGCCCTCACGGCCATGGCGATCTGCCTGCCGCCACTGACGGATCAACTGCCTCGGAAACTACGAGGAGATATTTACTGGACAGCCATTCGCCGCTTTACTGCTTGGGGCGTTGGTGCTGTTGCACTCTTGGTCGCTACGGGCATATATAGCAGCCTTATTATTCTACCGGCACCTATACTTACGTCGTTGTTCACTACAGGATATGGTCTTGTTCTGATTGCCAAAGTTGTATTGCTCATTGTCATGCTCGCCTTCGCTTGGCGTCATGCTCGACTCGCTCGTTCAGGTAGTGGCGATAGACTCGCCGGCAGTCTCAAAGCCGAACTTGCAGCAGGAGCAATTGTTCTTGCCCTGGCTGCTGTGTTAACTCACCTATCTCCTGGACAGCCTGCACCCGTTGGTCCATTCAACGAAGTGCAGACCACCGATGATGGCACAACCATATCACTTCAGGTTAGCCCTAATGTGACCGGAGAGAACGTCTTCGAAGTTGGTGTTAAGCGTGCAGATGGCAGTATCGTTAATGATCTGGAGCAAGTTACCTTATCACTGACACATCTGGATATGGATATGGGTATTTACGAGATTACCATTCCGAAGAATGACACCGGCGTTTACAAGGCCGAAGATTATATCTCTATGCCAGGACGTTGGAATATTAAGGTGCATCTTCTTACACGCAGCCTGGATGCGCTGGATGCAGAGTTTGAAATCGACGCTGCTAGTCCGTAAGCTGCAAACAACCTATATTGAAAAGTGACCCAATCTAAAATTAGTGTTGCGACAAGCTGTAAATGTAGTGAAGAGGACGAAATTGATTCTGTAGAAGCGGAGCGTTCGCCTGAAAGCTTTCTGCAAGAAAGCTACATCGAAAGCATATGCTTATTCCCGGATTTTCACTTATAAAGTGGAATCAAAAAAAATCCGGGAATAACAGCGATCGTAAGAACGATTCGTACGCGGAACGGCCTCCTAGCACAACACCGGCACTTATTTTTTTGAAATGAGACTGAATCATATATGATAAGAACTGAGAGGGGTAATTTATTTTGAAAAAAACATCATGGACTTCCAAACTTATATCTACGGTATCTGCAAGTGCTGCAGCACTTATGCTGTTCGCCGGATTCGCCAGCGCTCACGTTACTGTGAATCCTACAGTAGCTCAGACGAGTGCATGGCAGACGTATACGATTAAGATTCCATCCGAAAAGGAACTGCCAACAACCAAAATTACGCTTAAAGTTCCAGAAGGTGTAGCATTTAAACAATATCAGCCACTCGCAGGCTGGAAGATCACTACGGAAAAGAATGATTCCAATGAAGTTACTTCCATTACATGGGAAGTGGATGGAGATAACGAAGGCATTCTGGCGGGACAATTCCAACAGTTCAACTTTGTTGCTCAAAATCCACAAGCTGAAACTGAAGTAGCTTGGGACGCTTTCCAGTACTATAGCGACGGTAGCATCGTAGAATGGACGGGTGAACCGAGCGACAGCACGCCGCACAGCATCACAACCATCAGCGAAGACCCGGCGGCAGGTAATGCCACAGCGAGCGGAGATCATCACGACAGTGCAGCTACAGGTAATGAGGGACACGATGATACGTCCACTGAAGCGGGTACTGGTGACGCTAATGCAGCCGACGATGCCAAAGCTGACGATGATACAACACTAGGGGATGCTCTGACAGATACAGTGACAGGTGAACCTAACAATACGGATACAGACCCAGGCACACTGAAGCTGCAACAGGCGACTTTGATTGTATCCATTCTCGCATTGATCATGTCTTTCCTGGGGATTGCTCTAGCAACACGCCGCAAAAAACGCTAATTTAGATTCATCACAAAGTCAGCTACAGATTAGCACATTGCTCTCTGAGAGTAGCGTGAATTGAGCGTAGCATAAGAAGATAAACGCAAAGGAACCGTTGGCTTGGAGATGTTCTCCACATGCCAACGGTTCCTTTATTTAGGATTGCACACATCAACCTTAGCGTTCCTGATCCGTCTGAATCATAATCTCGATATATTGAATCAAGGTCCTCTTCTGTTGTTCAATCGAATGAATACGTGAGGATAGACCTGCAAAGAACGCCTCTATCTGCTCTCGTGTATAGTCTGCCGATTGGCCTTTCCAATCGTTAAGACGAGCATATAACGCTCTCGCCTCTTGCTCGTCGGCTTGCAGACGGACAAGCAGTTGCGACAGTTCTTTTTCCGCAATTCGAAGGTCATTTAATTCCACCAGCAATTGTCCGCTCACTCATGTTCACCTCTCCTATGTAAATTTCAAGGTTTGGCGGAATCGCCTGTCCTATTTAAAACTCACCTGAGTCTGATCCGCTTGCCGGAAGGCATCTGCCTTCTCATCAATAAAGTTCAAGAACTGGCTCGTATGCTTCATATGCCATGTGCTGAGCTCATTGATCGAAGCATCGAGCTGCGTAACAATGGGTTCAAGCCTACGACTACGGCTGGAATGCAGATACTGTGCCATTCGATGTCTGATCTGATTCAGCTCCGAATTGCACTGCTGCGCGTTCTGCTTCCAGCGGCTTGCTACGCTTTTTAGTTCTTCCGGCGTTACCTGAATCAATCCGGAAGCCGCCATCGCTCCTGCCATACCTTTGGCGAGACCACTTGCCTGAACACCTAAATTACGCATAAATCCGGCGAGATCGGTCAACACGTTGGAAGGCTGGCGCGGGGAGTAATTGATTTTTTCTCCAGTAACAGGATCATATAGATCGTTAGCAATATATCCGTTCCCATCGAATTTGTATCGATCAAGCTCGTGATAATTTTCTCCGCCAAACGTATTGTCGATCTTCTCCTTTATGTCTCCAAATCCAAAAAAACTACCCTTATTCATGTCTTTATAGTTGGAATCGATATAGTACGTTGAACCAACATGGCGATCATATCCATCGAAGAAACCACTCGCCACAAAATCACCGGGATGAGCGTAGTTCGTAACCTGCCCATCAAAGCCACCCTCTTCAGCTTTACGTTTCATCTCTGGTGTGAGGCTGGAGATCACTGACGGTGCGCTAAAAGTGACCGCTTGTAATCCCGTGTAGGCGGCCGCATACTGGGCATTACCGCCTCCGAGTGAGTGTCCTGTTAATGAGAAATTCAGATCTTTATGCTTGTTTTGCATATCCTTCGCATAATCTTCTGCTTCGTACATTTGATTGGGCTGAACACTCAGATGTTTATCTACAAATTTATCAACATTGCCCTTGGCATTCTCTAGATGGGTTATTCCAGTAACGTCCTTCACTTTCTGCACGGTTCCCGTCACCCAATCCGGTGTAAAGTCTGTCTTCTGCTCCCATTTTCTCCCGAGCTCTGGCAAACCTATCTGTGCATCGGCAAATAAGTCAGGCCCTTTGCGACCCCATCCAGCACTTCCCTCTGTCCCACGGTACGCAATAACCGCCTCACTTGTCTCAGGGTTATAGAAGGTTACCGCATCAAAGCCAGAATACCCGTTACCGTGTGTGTCCTCAAGCACTTTCCAGCCAGGGAGCGTATCGTATTCATCCCCGGCTTCCAGATCTTCATAAGCAAGCCTCGACATCTCTTTGTACGTTTCATCATCTATTTTACTCAACTATGCTCTCCTCCTAATATAAGAAGTCGTTAAAACTCACTTTTTGAACGGATCATAGCCTTTATCTAATAACAGCTTCTTGAACTCTTCACTCATTCCCATACTGGTCACTTCTTTTCTCTCGTAATTCACATACAGGTTGAATCGTTGTTCTTCATGATTAACGACATGTCCTTTGAGTGATATTTCAGCAACTGCTATACTAGGAAGTTTCTTCTCACTAGTGACGACAACATCAAGATCATATTTTTCCTTCATATGCTGGATCGCAATATTCTCCGCTTCCTGTAACAAAGCCTCGTCTTCATTTTTATTCATGCTCTGACAGCCTCCTAAGATAAATGCAGATAGTATAATTAAACAGAATAAACACACATATTTTTGCATTGGTTTCACATGGGTCACCTTCTTCGCATTGTTTTCATGTCCTACATCCATCCTATGAAAAAGGAACTTATCCTTGGTTTATAGTAATGACTCTTCTTCTGTTATCTGCATCATAGTACAAAATCAACATCAGCCACATCGGCTAGCAGAATCGTTTTTATGTAACTTTATTCCTAAATGATTCAAAGGTGCATCCCGGTGTATATTACCCTTTTTCCTGATACCTGCATCATATTTGCGTAAGGTAATTTGATTATTTTCCCAATGTACGACAAAAAGAGCCTGCTCTCGATCGAGCGGCTCTGGGACACTTTACTTACATCACTTATTTTAATCCGCTGTTTAACTGTACTATTCCAACACGATCCGGAGCGCGGTCAGTGCGATACCAATGATAAATCCTGTAACGGCTCCGTTAATTCGAATCCATTGCAAATCTTGCCCAACCTTATCCTCAATTAAAGAGACTAAGGATGCATTGTCCATTTTATCAACATTTTCGCGTACGAGGTTCCCGATTTTGGAATGATTTTTCTCCAGCAGTGTGGTTATACCTTCTACAATCTTCGCATTCAGGCTCGTCAGCAGCGCCTCATCTGCTCGCAGATCAGACAACACCCGCTCAATTGCAGGCAGCGCATACGTATCCACATATTGCCCATCTTCCATGCCAGCAAGTGCTTTGTCTCTCAGTTCAGTGAGCTTATTCAGCACCGTTTCTTCTGCATTCCAGCCGTCCAACATACTATTCTTCCAATCATTCAGTCCTTGCTGCACACTCTCACTCATCGCTAGGCGAATCGTCTGTGTCCGCACCAGATCAAGCACTTTGTAACGAAGCGCGCTGCCTTCCCGTTTCATGTCCTCTACACGGTCAAACAGATACCCTTGCAAAATACTACCGAGACGCTCTTCATTCAAATAACCCATGAACGCATTCATCGCAAATTGCATTAATCCATTCAACTGAATACCGCTGACCGCTTTCATGCCCGCTTCACCCAAGAACATGATGGTTTCTGGTTTCACAAGCCATTCTTCCGCCTGCTTCAGTCCATAATCCAGCGCTTTAACATCGTATCCTCGCTCGCTCATCTGAATGGATGCCCGCTCTAGAATCGGCCCAAGATCAAATGCACCCGCCTGCGACTTAATCTCACGCGCCACAAGTGGAGCAATCTGTTGCACTGGCAGTCCAGCAAGAATTCGTTTGCAGAGTGTATCAATCATCGTTTTGGCGCCATCCGTATGAAGCTCTTTAGCCAGGGTATCAAGTATCGTCTCCGCTGCTTTGTAGCCCGCGATCTTCTCCGTAATACTGTCTTTGTTAAGCAGATTATTCTCAACCGCAGAGACCAGCCCTTCGGTCATCTTATCTCTATTCTTCGGCAGCAATGCCGTATGTGGAATCGGTATGCCTAGCGGATGACGGAATAGTGCCGTTACAGCGAACCAATCTGCGAGTCCACCCACCAGTCCAGCCTCAAATGATCCAACCAGCATTTTACCGACTAGACTGCCCTGAAATGGCAACGATGCAGCAAACCCTGCCCCCATGATGACGAGTGACCATGCTGCTGCTTTTTTAGTTTGTTTAGGTTTAGCCATTACACTTGCTCCTTTTATGATTAATCACACGATTCCAGCCGCTACAGGTCAGTCGTGTATCATATCTACATTATGTACGCACTTCTTGAGGTTGTTCAAAAGGTCCGCTTTTGATTACGAAGGATGCCTGACAGCAGCTCAGCGTCGAAGATGAGATTCAGCCGGAATAGACCATCGCTGTTTCGTATACTTCATCTTATCACCCGAACGCACCAAATCCAAACCTCTACCGGGCAAAAAGCATAAATTTTCACGATGAGTATGAGCGGATCGACATGTGCTAGCATCTTGTTCTGTACCAAAGTACAAGACTATAATTATGAGGTACTCTATTGCTTGATAGGGTAATACATACAGAGAACGAGTGAGTGAGTTAATCCATCTATCTTAAAGGAGGAATTCGGATCATGAAACATGTGCAAGATTCAACTACACTGTATAACGGCGTCAAAATGCCTTGGTTAGGTTTGGGTGTATTCAAGGTAAAGGATGGAGAAGAAGTTGTTGAAACGGTTAAAACTGCCATTCAGACTGGGTACCGTAGCATCGATACGGCCAAAGGTTATAACAATGAATCTGGTGTTGCCCAAGGTATTCGTGAATCCGGAATTGCCCGGGAAGATCTGTTTATTACGACCAAAGTGTGGAATGGCGATCAAGGATATGAATCCACACTGGCCGCTTTTGAAGCAAGTATGGAACGACTCGAACTTGAGGTTCTTGATCTCTATCTCATCCACTGGCCTGTAAAAGGAAAGTACAAGGACACGTGGCGAGCACTGGAGAAGCTACATCAAGAAGGGCGCATCCGCGCCATTGGGGTGAGTAACTTCCAGATTCACCACCTTGAAGATCTGATGACAGAGGCTAAGATCAAACCTGCGGTCAACCAAGTCGAGCTACATCCATTGCTGATCCAGTCAGAACTAAGAGAGTACTGTGCCAAACACCAGATTCAGATCGAAGCTTGGTCACCACTGGGACAAGGTCATTTAGTAGAACACCCACTATTGCAAACGATTGCAGCCAAATACAACAAAACAGCTGCACAGGTTATTCTGCGTTGGGATCTGCAAAACGGCATCGTTACTATACCTAAATCCGTTACACCAGAACGTATTCGCGAGAATGCCGATGTATACGATTTTGAATTAACAGCAGAAGATATCGAGCAGATCAACAGTCTGAACGAGAATAAACGCTTCGGTTCCGATCCAGATAACTTCAATTTTTAGAGCAAACAAATATGATACGCTAACACATGATATTAAAATCAAAATCCCGACCCTATGCATGACTGCATTGGAGTCGGGATTTATTATCTTTGGGTCAACGTATGCCCCTATTCAGCTTAACCTTTGTTTTACTTAGCCTTTGTTTTACTTAGCCTTTGGATACCAGCTTGAAATCATCAAAGTGGAAACCTGGTGCTACAACGCACGTCACGAGTACGGGCTCATCACCGAGCGGGCGAGCTGTCTGCCACACGCCGGCAGGAACAAGTACTTGTGGTGATTGTCCAGCAGCGAGATCCATACCGAGTACGAGAACCTCTTCGTTCTCTGGATTCTCTCCATTACCACCCAGCTTCAATTCAACCGGGCTACCGCTATGCCACAACCACAGTTCATCAGATAACACCGTGTGCCACTCTGAAATTTCATGCTTGTGCAGCAAAAAGTACGTCGAGCTTGCTGAGAACCGGGGTCCCGAGTATGCTTCCGGCAATACGGATTGTGGGATCTGATAAGAAGCCTTCCATACTTCCTTATACCAACCGCCTTCAACGTGAGGCTGCATGTCCAGTGCCGCAACCAGAGGCGATAATTCATGTGTCGTCATATCCTATTTCCTTCCTTCCACATCTAATTGGAGGTACTCTTCATCTAGAGTTTTGCCTCGCTCTCCCTACTGTAAAACATCAATAGCTTTTTGTCACCTTTAGGCTGCATCACAGCTGCCCAATTTGATTGTCTCCTCAAATGTCTCTATCTGCACAACAAGCCACAGTCTTGATTGGTAGCGTTTACAATAAACTGGATTTTCCGTTATGATATACATATAACCGTTAACCGCCGAAGCAGAGAGGAGCCGTGTTATGAATGTAATCGAAGATCGAATCGGACCCAAATATCGAATTGGAGATCATTCCTTTACCATAGAACATATGCGAAGACATGATGGGAACGCCATGCCACAGCCCCACGCTCACCCTTTTTATGAGCTATACTATCTGCTTGAAGGAGAACGTGTGTATTCCATGAATGGTCAGCTGCTCAACGCGAGCAAAGGTGATCTGATCTTAATTAATCCACACGACGTACACATTACGTCTAAAGGAAGCATTCCTAGTTTTGAACGTATCCTCGTCGGATTCTCTCCCTCGTTCGCTACGGGAATGGAGCTTGGCATCTGCGGTCTGCTTCCGTTTGAACGATCACGATTACTGCATGTTCCGGAATCAGAACAGCCTGAGATACAGCGCTTGTTAGAACAGATGCTACACGAGTGCAAAGATCGCCGTCCGTATTATGAAATTGTTGTACGCAGCCTGCTCGCCCAGCTATTAATCAGCATCCATCGCGCACTAGAGATGACAAGGCAAATGATGCCGGAGCCAATTCACCCCATGCATGAAAAAATTACCGAAGTTGCCCGTTACGTGAACACTCATTATGACGAACCGCTTACGCTGGAGGAAGCAGCCGCTCGTTTCTATATAAGCCCGTCCTATCTGAGCCGCATGTTCAGCCGGTTAACTGGTTTTCGATTTAGTGAATATCTGCGCGTTGTCCGGGTTCGGGAAGCCCAGCGTAGATTATTATCCACACAAGAGCGCGTGCAGTTCATTGCAGAGAAAGTGGGGTTTGAGCATACGGCTCATTTTAACAAAACCTTTAAACAGGTCACTGGCACCACACCGCTTCGTTATCGCAAAGAGCATCGGTAAGAGATCTTAGTGATCTTAGCGTAGGTACTTGTACCTCATCATGCACGACATCCCTGTATCCATCTAGTGCATCAAAAAATTAGAAATAGACCGCATGATTAACATGCGATCCATCTATAGTGAGGCCAGTATGGCATACAGGATAGCCGAGTGGGTAGCCTCAATGATCCAACTACTATCTCCATCTCCATATAGGCATGCACCATTCATTCAGCCCTTCATCGGAGATCATTGCTACACCACTTCGGCTGCTATCCAGTTCCATTTTATAAGCTAATTATTGACGAATCAGCGCACCACTTCGTACATTTGGCCCAATGGAAATCTGTCTTCCCTCGGTATCGGCTACTTCTCCCCGGCACACAATACCTGTCGTATCATGTCCTGTAATCCGCAAAAGTCGACCATCCGCGCCTGTTCCTTCGATGCCTTCAAGCTCCGCCCCTTTGCACTGGTGAAGCTCAATCAGCGAGCCTTCAGTTACGGTGAGCTGCAGATCGGCAATCCGCACATGTTTGGCATGTGAGCATTGCACACCTTTCTGCGCAGACACGCGGTACCCTTCAATCACTAATCCATCTAGCGGCATTTCTGGTAGTCCACTCACCAATAATGCAGTGTCGGCTCCAGAGCAAACTACATCCTTAATTCGAATATCCCGGAACACCGGCGTCTCTTCAGTGACTTCGTGTGCAATGTCACTTCCTCGTGCCGAACCTTCCTGATTCGCATAAAAAAACGAAAATGAGATCGCTTCCATAATGATGTCTTTCATATAGATTCGCTCAATTTCAATGTCCTCCACTACGCCGCCACGCCCACGTGCACTCTTGAAACGAAGCCCAATATCTGTTCCGATAAAGGTACAGTCTGACACACGCACATGTCTTACACCACCAGACATTTCACTGCCAATGACGAAGCCGCCATGACCGTGGTACACGGTACAACCTCGAATGGTAACATACTCCGATGGCAATCCTAGTTCGCGACCTTCGGCATCCTTGCCCGACTTCATGCAGATTGCATCATCTCCAACGTCGAAGACACTGTTCTCTACCAGAACATAACGGCAGGATTCAATGTCCAGTCCGTCCCCATTCTGAGAAAACCACGGATTTCGAACGCTTACGTTCCGAATCGTCACATGCTCTGAAGCCCAAGGGTGCAGATTCCAAGCCGGAGAATTCTGAAAGGTTGGCCCATCCAACAATACTCGTTTGCATCGACGCAAACTCACCATATTCGGTCTAAGGAAATCTCTGATCCCCTCGTAGGCTGATAGGTCACGCACTTGTTCTACATGCATCCGATTCGCAACTGCATTCCCCTCAAGCGCAGACTGAGATGGCCACCAGATCTCTTCCTCACCGCTTGTATGTTCAATGACTCCACCGGAAGCTGCTAGTGCTTTCCATTGTGATGCCGTCAGTTTAGAACGTTTGACAGGACGCCATGCCTCACCATTTCCGTCCCATACACCTTCACCCGTAATGGCGATATCCTCTAACTGGTCTCCATCAATCGGAGATTGACAGCGCACAGCCTGCCACCCTTCAAAGGTCGATGCAATCAAAGGGTATTGATCAAAGTCTCGACTGAAGGTGACTAGTGCTCCAGCCTGGACATGCAGCTCGATTCGACTACGTAAAATAATCGGTCCCGTGAGCCAAACACCAGCAGGAATAACGATACGCCCCCCGCCTGCCTCAGAACAAGCCGCGATGGCAAGCCGGAACACCTCTGTATTATCGGTCACACCATCTCCTACAGCCCCAAATTCGGTAATCAGAAAATCCTGAGCAGGAATGTTAGGTAAGGAAACGTCGTATGATATTTTATCAGACGTTAATTCCTCACCAGCACGTATTGCGGAATTATATGTATTCATCGCGTAGTTATCATCCTTTCTGCTTCTTATTGGATTATATAAATTGAACAACAAGATGATCGTTCAATTTATATAGATTAGGCCTATGAAGTGTATTCTCGCTCCATCATAACAGTAGCAATGGGATCAAAGGTTGATCTTTTTTGCCAACTACGAAAGGAACTTGATGTTATTTGTTCGGATTCTGGTTGGTCTAACAGAATATCTCTTTCATCATACTACAACCATCTATTCCAATGTCTGTAAATTTACTAGGAAAATCGGATCATTTTTCTGTCAGAATTCGTCACAGCAAACCTTCTAATATAACAAATATCTAACATAATATCGGTGTCAGCCCTACTTAACCCATTACTTATGTCACATTTTATAACAAATTAATTGCCACACACAGGATGACTATGTATGATGAAATAACCACTTCCAATGTTTTCCTTAATCTTCCTTTTCAAGCTATAAACGTTGCAGAAAGGATGGGATGCACTGTTGATTGAATTCAAAGGGGTTCAGAAACACTTTGGCCATTTCCACGTTCTCAAGGATATCCATCTTCGGATTGAGGAGGGTGAGGTTGTCGTCATTATCGGGCCTTCTGGCTCAGGCAAAAGCACATTGCTCCGCTGTATTAATCGTCTAGAAACCATTTCTGGAGGTGAGCTCGTTGTTAGCGGGATTCCTTTACATCAGAAAAAGGTCGACATTAACCTCTTCCGCCGTGACATAGGCATGGTATTTCAACACTTCAATCTCTATCCCCACAAAAAAGTCATTGATAACATCACCCTGGCACCGATGAAGGTGCGCAAACAACCCAAAGAACATGCTGCCGCTACGGCTATGAAATATCTGACCCGTGTAGGCATTGCCGAGAAAGCAGACAGTTATCCATCACAGTTGTCGGGTGGACAACAACAGCGTGTTGCGATCGCCCGCGGTCTGGCGATGGAGCCCAAAATCATGCTGTTCGACGAACCCACCTCCGCATTGGATCCTGAAATGATCGGGGAAGTGCTTGATGTCATGCGTTCCCTTGCACACAACGGGATGACCATGGTTGTTGTCACCCACGAGATGGGCTTCGCCCGTGAAGTGGCTGATCGCGTTATTTTTATGGATGAAGGCCGCATTGTGGAGGAAGCTTCTGCTGCCTCATTCTTTGACAACCCTAGAGAGGAACGTGCCCAACAATTCCTGAGTCGTCTGATTCACCACTAATATCATTCCATTGGAAAAGGGGTCTTTAACAAATGAAGAACATATTGAAGTGGCCGTCACTCATGCTCGTATTGATTTTGGCGCTTGTCATCTCCGGTTGTAACACCGGTGGGGATTCATCATCTGGATCCGGTGGATCTGGTGACAACACCTCGGAAGCCAAAGGTACCATTGAACAGATTAAAAAACGGGGCAAACTCATTGCTGGCGTGAAATACGATACCAAGCTGTTTGGACTCAAAGACCCTGCAAGCGGTGAGGTCGAAGGCTTCGATATCGATATCGCGAAGGCACTCGCCAAACAAATTCTTGGAGATGAGACCAAGGTCGAGCTGAAAGAAGTTACCTCTAAGACACGTATTCCACTGCTGCAAAACGGCGACATTGACATCATTATTGCCACGATGACGATTACGGATGAACGCAAAGAGCAGGTTGATTTCAGTGATGTTTATTTTGAGGCAGGACAGTCCTTGCTTGTGAAAAACGACAGTGATATCACCGGGTTAGAGAGCCTCGGAGGTGTAAAGGTACTGGCCGTGAAGGGCTCCACCTCTGCTCAGAACATTCGCGAAAAGGCGCCTGATGCCGAAGTACTGGAATTCGATAACTATCAGGATGCCTTCACAGCGCTCAAAGCAGGCAAAGGTGAAGCATTAACAACGGATAACATCATCCTCATTGGTATGCAACAAACAGATAATAACTACAAGCTGGTCGGTGGCAATTTCACCAGTGAGCCTTATGGTATGGCAATTCGAAAAGGCGACTCTGCTTTTGTATCCGAAGTGAACAGCCTGCTCAAAAGCATGCAAGATAGCGGCGAGTATGACACTTTACATGAAAAATGGCTGGGCGCCAAGCCTGAGTAACTTCGATTAACTGATGGTTCAGCGGCGATGGTATGTGTGCTCCTCCCTGTAAGGATAGGCTGTCGTCGCCGCTCACATCTGAGGAACGGAGGTTTACCCTGAATGGGCAATTTGGACTTTAACGTTCTGATCCGGCATTCCGATCGTTTCCTGGAAGGATTTTGGAACACGATTCAAGTAAGCATTATGGCGTTGATTGGCAGCTTTATCCTTGGGACGATTATTGCAATATTCCGCATCTCTCCGATCAAACCATTGAACTGGATTGGAACAGCTTTTGTGGAGTTTATTCGTAATATTCCTTTACTGCTTGTCGTATTTTTCTTCTATCTGGGGCTGCCCGCCATTGGCATCTCATTAGATGGTTTCATCTCCGGCACGTTGGGTCTAACGATCTATACTGCGGCATTTATCGCCGAGGCCATAAGGGCGGGAATCCAGTCCGTACCACGAGGTCAGCTAGAGGCAGCGAGATCTTCCGGTTTATCTTACGTGCAAGCGATGAATCTAGTCATTCTGCCTCAAGCGATTAAAATTGTACTGCCGTCTATCGGCAACCAATTCATTAATCTGGTCAAAAATTCATCCATTCTTGCGGTCGTTGCAGGTATGGATTTGATGTATTTTGCCGATCTCATCAACTCGGATACCTTCCTACCTTTAAGTGTGTATACGATTGTCGCTCTCTTTTACCTGGCTCTGACGCTCCCCCTCAGCTTGCTCGTTCACTATATGGAGCGACGATTTGGACAAAGTGACGCTGATTCAACCCCCACTAAGGGAAAATCGAACAAGCCGAGGCCAACAGGTCAGGTCACCATGTGATCAGGTACTATCTCGAAAAGGAGGTCGATGAATTATGGACTTCAGCGGGGCCTATGCCTGGCCCAACCTTCGCTTTCTATTACAAGGATTTCTACTTACCCTGCAAGTCGCAGGGTTATCTATCGTATTTAGTTTTGCACTCGGCACAATTCTAGGGACGATTCGGTATACACGCATCCCGGTGTTATCCCAGATTGTCGCAGTCATCGTAGACACCATTCGTAATTTACCGTTATTGCTTATCATTTTCTTCATTCATATCGTATTGCCTCAATTGGGGATAAAGATGTCCGTATTCTGGTCTACCGTTGTCGGTCTGAGTTTGTTTGAAGGAGCTATGATTGCGGAGATTGTTCGCAGTGGTCTCAAGTCTATTGAACGTGGGCAGATTGAAGCCGCTCGCTCTTCTGGGCTAAGCTACATGCAGACACTCAGCGGTATTATTATGCCTCAGGCGTTACGACGTATGTCTCCGCCCATGGTCAGCCAGTTTATCTCACTACTCAAAGATACGTCGCTGGCAATCATCATCTCCCTGCCTGAACTGATGCACCATGTGCAGATTCTAGGGGGACAGAGCTTCGATTATATTATTCCTGCTCTCTTGCTGGCAGCCGTGCTGTACTTTGTTGTCAATTACGCCCTGTCCATTGTGGCCAAGCGGCTTGAAGCTCGGATGAATTAAGGAAAAAAATAGACATAACATGTGTACCTCCCGGTATGCCTGTTATGTTTATTTTAGTTGAAGAGACAACTTTCTAAGCGTTACAGTTGTTATAAGTATAGATCATTCAACAATGAAGTAGAGATGGCTTGAGCTGAGTTGGACTGAGTACATTGCCTTGGCGACCTCACATATCCGAACAATCTACAACTGTTAATCCCTCAGGTTCTTCCACTAATCCGGTAGCTCAATTCAATCAGTATGTTACAGATCATCAATTACCGGCACCAACCGTGACATTTAATACAATTCAAAAATCATTTTCCTCTAGAGAGGTTCTAGCCAGCTTTGCGGTGTTTACCTATGCTGACGATGGTCAACTCAAGAAGATCCACAGCGGTACGTTATCGTTCTCATTAACCCGTGATCTACTTCACTGGCAGATCCACTCCGTTGATATTATCAACGATATGCAACTAGCCAATAACGCTCCATAGTCATGCATTAGGATTAAGCGGTTAGAGATAGTTAAAGTTATACAAAAAACAGCCAATTACCTAGGTAATTGGCTGTCTGTTTAGAATATGTTTCTTGTACTTGAAACGATTGTATTCATTAATAAGTTCATCTAGTATCATGGACTGCTGCAGGACTTGGCCGTCTTGCATGCCCTGATTCTCCGCCATACGACATAACTTTTGCCTGCTCCATTCAATTTGGTCGCTGATCTTCTTACGCTCATTCACAGCATGCACCCCCTTTATTTCTACTATTATAGAATATATTGCTAAAAAATTTACAATGAAATCCTTTGCAAAACAAAATGTTTATTTGCATCTCAATACTTTCACAATCAAACCCTTTTCATCTACACTGCAGTATTGGCCTAAGCCTACAAGATATAGATATTCGAATCCTACTCCCTTCCATATATCGCATCCAGGAAAATATATCTCACATAAGGAAGGGATATAGATACATACATGCAATAGACCAGTTGTATTCAAGATCGGCCTATCATCCTACCTCTAAGATTAATAAGTTGGATGCCACCGCTGATACTCATTCCAAACTATTAATGGAGGTACAACAAGAAAAGGTTTTCGATCTATTCATTGAACTTTCATTAGAAATGCATCATCCGGATCTTCTCCCTCTACGTTCTGAATAAACTCAGCGTATGAACCACTAAAGGATATTCTGCCTTGATGCAGTAGATGGAGAGTACATTGAACCCTTTGAAAATCATGTAAATGATGGCTGGATAATAACACCGTACATTCCTTGTGTAATGCAAGTTTTTCGATTCTTTTTAATATGTACTGCCTCATCTCGGGATCAATGCCAGCCAACGGCTCATCAAAGATGTATAGTTTCCTCTTCATCAAGGTAATAGCCAAAATACACAGATACCTTCGTTCTCCAATAGATAATTGTCCAAACTCCATATTCCATACCCGTCTTACCATATCAATCTCAGACGCGCTCATATCATCATCAACATAAGGCTCATTCGTAACTCGAATACGGCTCGCATGATCGGAATATAGAAAGAAACGAAATACATCCTTTGATTTCAACGTAGGTGGAAACAATAAGCCTTGAAGCTGATAGATCATATCTTTCTCCTCAGGCACACCTCTAATTTCGGGAGGACGTTTAATGACATTGGTAATGAGGTCAAATAATGTTGTTTTGCCTGAACCATTCTTGCCAATAATCATGTTCACGGTACCTGCCCGGAATTCCACACTTAAACGATCCAAGTTCTGACGCGGTGACTTTCGGTAGGAAAAGCTTACATTGTCTATTGTAATCATACATCCTCCTGCTATGTCCGATGAGTTCTCGATATGACGTTTACAAGTTTAAGAGCAATCAATCCACAGATTACATAACATGCCGAGATTATACCAACAACCCCAATACTCTCGTGATCGAATGAATGACCCGTAAACCAATCTGCGAAGATAAACGTAATATTTCTCACATATTCAAGCGGATTCAATAGTACAAACAGGAAGCTATGCTCCGTAGAATATGCAAATCCTTTGGCAGATACAAAAAATAACACCAACAAACTCATACTAATCACTGCGTTCAACGACTCTTGTCTAATCGGGATCAGCATCAGAACCAATGATAGCAAAATAAGAATGATGGATCCAAGGATACAGCTCACAATGGCAGTGATCAGAAACGTCACGAGTTGTGCCGGGTCTAAGAACATTACACCTGTTACGAATGACACCAGAAAGATTGTAGCGATAATGAACAAAACTTGATTTAGAGCCTTGCCCCAAATAAACGGGTATTTACTTCCTGATATAAATTTAAACATTTTATAGAAGCCATTCTCTCGCAATGTAATTAAGTGGGTAGCCACGTCAATTGACATCACAAAGGTAATATATGAAATAAAGAAGCTCGTTTGAATGTAAAAATCAATTGTGGTGGGTCTAGAGTCAAACCAGGAATAGTTGAAAATAAGAAAAGCAACGAGCGGAAAAATTAAATACCACACAAAGGCTATTTTGTTGCTTAACATCATCTTTACAAAAAGCCTGAGATACTCATATGTTATTCTCATAGTACTCTCCAATTCACCATTTGCAATTGATAACAAATGTAATTTTAATCCTTATTTTTACAATGGTCAATTCAATTTTTCAAAAAATATTTAGTACCTGTGTAATAATTCTCAAGAATAGATTCCATTCGGAAAATACCAATAAAACGGGTTGCTTATGCAATCCGTTTGGTTTCTTTTCACTATGTCTCAGCATAAACCATTCTTGCTTGTTTATTTGATAGGTGAAACTCCAGAAACTCCTCCAGTTCATAAATAATGCTATAGCTATCTTGGCGCGTTGAATGATTGCGAATTAAAATGAATGAATTATCCATGATTCCTATAGGTTCCTTGAAGATTTCGGCTACCTGTACAGCCATCACATTCCATTTTCTCAACTTAATCTTATAAAACCACTCAGGCCCGTTATAGATAATCGCCCAGTCTTCTGGAAAATGCGTACTGTAACCCTCAATTTTAATAAGATCTGCTGTGTTAAGAAACAGTATATACTTTATTTTTTGATCTTTTGCATTGTCCCCCACTTGTTTAAAACTCTCTTTAAAAAAAGCTATTTTTTTTCGTTTACTGATTACGATAATACCCCAATTGATAACAGACAATATCATCATAATGAAGGAAGCTACTATCATACTTTTGCCCCCCTTTTGACTTCTTGAAATACTCGTATATTTTCGAATATCAATGTAATTAGCACCACAATAATAAAAACTAGAAATGCGCGTTGCCATTCAAACACGTATGGGTGATGAACAAAAGGACTGACCAATAAAATTAAGATAAATATGATATTTCGCTGTATTGGGAAACTGCTAAGTAGATGATTCTTACCATAACAGGAGCATTCCTTGGAGAAGCCATCTTTTCTGATGGTCAATAGTGTAAGTACTATCAAAAATATTATACCGATGAGCTCCTTATAAAATCCAATTTGAATTGGTAATAAGAAAAGAGTGGATAGACCCAATTCTGCACACAAAATGAGAAGAGGTAACACACTTAAATGACTTAGATTCATGATTCTGTAGGCTCTTACTTCATACTTGAAATTTTCAAACGATATAACCTTAGCAACGAATGAGGAAAAGAAAATAAAGACCACAATGATATCTAAGACGAATCTAATCATGAAAGATCCTCCCTCTTAACCAGCCATTTCAACCAGGTTGATGTTAATTGGATATCTTGACTTCAATTCACCATCCACAATACATTCAATGTATATATTTTCATTTTGCTCAACTAACACCTTAAAATCGAAATATTGATCCACACCAGGAACCATGTAATCCTCACGATAGTTCCTATGAACCTGGAGCAACGTGTTACCCATTACTTCTGCATTGGAATTGACAATTTTCAGCTCCGTTTGCACAGTATCTAATTCCGGAAGGCCTGCAATTTTTATAAGACACGAGAATTTGATAACAAAAGGATACGTAGGAACCGCAAGTTTGTTTACAATTCGTCCTAAAATAAACTGATTATCTCTCACATCAATCTTGTCACATATGAGCATATTCACCCACATACCCATTCCTCCTAAGCAAAAAGAGGGTGAATTCATATCCCCCTCTTTTGCAAATATTAGATTAATTACAGCAGCCCGCTCTGATTGTGCAGATCGACTCTGTCGTTGTACCATTGCTTTGTCTGCAAAATTGTTTCTTGTCTGCATACAATATTTTGGTATAGATAGTAGAGCCAGATTGACAACTTCCTGTAGTGCAGTAGGTTTGCAGATCAACCAGACCTGCATTTGTTCCGCTAGAACATCCACATGCCATTGTTTTTCACCTCCTTTCATGACTAAACCATTGTCTAATCATTTGATATGAGCTTCATACATTCGAAGAACGTCTTCCTTAGTATAGACTACCGTAGAAGAGTGAATAATTCTGTCTGCGTCAACAATGATCATATAAGGCTGCATTGTTACATCAAAATGTTTATGCATTTCCAATCTCTCCATCTCAATTAATGGGAAATCCCACTGGAAGTATTCCACCATTTCCTTATGGTCTTCCTGTGAGCCAGAAGACAATAAAACAATATCAACATTCGGGTATCTGTCTTTAATTTCATTAAGACAAGGAATTAGATCGATACAGTAAACACAATGAAGGGTTATGAAGAAATAAGCAGTAAATCTTTGCGGTACAATTCTCAGCTCTGTTCCATCCCAGTTCGAAAACACTTCTTCCCGCAAATGTTCTTTAAGCTTGTTATTTGTATCAGACAGCATAGTTAGGTTGAGCCTCCTCTTCATACCATTCTTTTTGTGTCTTCCACATCATGTAGTAGGATTTCTTTAGGCGCATTAACTCTTCATGCGTTCCAATTTCAGCAATCCCCCCATTTTCCATGACTATAATTTGGTCAGCATGTCTTGCTATTCCTACCCTGTGGGATATAATAATCGAGGTAGTCGATTTACAGAGTTCTAGAATATCCTTGAATATCAGATATTCTGTCATGGGGTCGAGCGCAGCCGTTGGTTCATCAAAAATAATGAGTTCCGCGTCTTCTTTAGCATAGAATCTAGACAAAGCCACACGCTGCCACTGACCACCTGAGAGATTAATCGCATCGGGATCAATGTAACCTAATTTGGTATCCAGCCCATTTGTAAACTTGTCATAAATGCCTAATCTCTTAAAAATGGCAATCAAGTTTGGGTCATTGTTATACATATTTTGAATATCACCCATGCCGACATTTTCCCTCAAATTCATGTGATACTTCATAAAATCTTGAAACACAACGACCGTACGCTGTCTGTATTCATCCATATCCAATTCACTAACTGGAATTTCATCGAAGAAAATATGTTCTCGATTAGCTTCATATAATCCAAGAAGAAGTTTGATTAAGGTCGATTTACCTGATCCATTTTCTCCTAATATAGCTACAGTTTCGCCTCTTTTGATGTCTAGACTAAGATTATCTACTGCATTCTCCGCAGTGTTAGGATAGCGAAATGAGAGATTTCTTACTGATAGGCTATCTTGAAAAACAAAAGGTTTACCTTGTTTGTTCTCCGCTGACATGATCTCCACTTTCGTTTGTTCTTTACTCACTTCTTCAGCACGATTCATATAACGATAGTTCTCAATTAGACGAGAAGCATCTTGCATTAACAAGGAAATATTTATAATAGTAACTGATACAGCCATTGTAACCGCTACATAGTCACCGATTGTCATCGTGTTATTTCTGATCTGCGAAGCAACCATAAACATAATCAGTGCTGTACTGATTACAGTAAACATTTCACTGCGCAGATTAGTAATAATGTTTAACTTTTCTAGCGATACTTTATGTTTGTCTATATACTCTTTTTCTTCTCTCCATTTTGCTTTCAAAAAGGAGTAACTATTATATGCGGAAATTTCCTTCTGGGCTTCAGCTCCCGTTATTAAATTGAAATAATATTGATACTTTACTGAACCAGACTCTATGTTTTCGTTTATCTCAGTTCGTTTACTCACACTTCTGTAATACAGTACTCCTTTGAGCACTCCAACACCTACTGCAATAATGGCAAATACAACTAATGTTGACCCCAGGAAGTGCACACCTAGCAACAATGTAATAACTCTCAACAACAGTTGGTTGCACAGCAGGAACATCTCATATGTTCTCCCTGATGCAAATCTTAGGAAGGAAAAATTGGCGTTAAACGCTGGATTTTCCTTACTCATTAAGTCCATTTTAGAAATTTTATTAATTAACGCTTCGTCCGTATAATTGCTGTATGCAATCTGCAACCTATTATTTCTTGAGGATGATATTGCTTGTAAGTATAGATTTAATAGCTGTATCCCTAATAAAATGAGAATGTTAATAACAAAATAAGAGTTGTTTTTTTCGAAAATTTGATCAACTACTTGTTTCGAGATGATAATACTTAAATAGGATTCAAAAGCTCCGTATACTACAATAGCGATAATAATCATAGAAGATATGGGGTCAAATCGAATCAACTTCAAAAACGCTTCAAGCGTGACTCTTGTTATTTCACGAGATGATTTCATCATTTTCGGTTGGCTAACAACCGCGTAAGCGGTGATAATAGGTTCTCGATATGCTCCTCATGATTACAGACACCAGCCGTTATTACTTGTCCAACGTTGTTAACTACCAGTTGAAATGGAGCAACTTTAACTAGAAGCTCTTTTTCTATTTTGGCCAAATCACAGTAGTAATATTGAACCTTCTTTTCAACAAAGTACGCTTCCTCTTCACGAGTCGGCCCCTCATAAAAAACTGCAAAATCTAGTTCAGGATAATGTTCTATCGTTCTTTTGATCGGGTTAATATCACAGGCCTCACAGCCACCACTTAGAAAAAAGAGTACACTCCCGAGACTTGATTCATAAATCCAAGACAAGTCTACTGAAGCTTGATTCTGAAAAAGCTGAACTTTCTTAGGGATGTACTCTCCTACTTCATATGCGGTAGTTGAACTTTTCAAGAACCTTCTGTGGTCACTCATCCTTTAGCATCTCCTCACGATAGATATTACTCCCCTGACTAACGATTTCTTTGTATATCTGCTCTGTGCTCTTCTCATCTTTCACACCAGCGTCCAAAACAGATTTCAGCATTCCACCAAACTTCTCTTGAAAACCTTGGGATAGATCATCGTAATATCCTCTTCTTGTATCGACTTTTTTCTGAATTACATGGTTGATCTCCACTCCGCTATAACTTCCTAATTTAGAGTTAAGGGTCGGTAAGCTCCCTATATAATCCTGCGTTTGAAGATGATCTGCCGATTCTTCGCTCATTAAATACGCGATAATCTTCCACACATCTTCCTTGTTAGCTGATTCCTTGTTTATCGAAAGCACATGATTAAATTGCAAGCCTGAGCTCAGCTCCGTATGTAGAGGATCACTCGGATAGCTTACCACTCCCCATGAAAAAGAATTTTGTTGTTGCAGCTTAGGAATCATACTTATATTGGAGGACAACATCGCAGACTTTCCTTCTAAAAAATGTTCTCCCGTGCCCTCAATTAAACTGCCTTGCTTCTGTAAGTTCACCGCTAGCTCAATCATTTTGAGCCAATCCTTCTCATTAAAGATAAGCTCTTGATTTTGGTCATCCAGCAACCTTATTTTATTTGTGGCAAGAATTGTCATCACTACATTTTGGGATGTAGCTTCTCCGCCCTCAAATCCGTACCTGTCACCATCAGCAAATCGATTAGACAAGGATAATAATTGTTCCCAACTCATTTGATCTGTCGGGTAATCGACCTGTATGGAGTCAAATAAATCTTTGTTGTAAAAAATCCCCGAAACCACAACCTGGGGTGCAAGACCCAACAGTTCTCCCGATTCGTTCGAAAGGACTTCTTTCATTTGATCATAGTAATCATCAAGTTGTATTTCTTTCGTTGAATTTTGCAAATACGGGTTCATAATTTCAATTCGATCTGTTTCACGCCAACTGCGGAATGTAGGCAGATACGAAATAATTAGATCCGCATGACTATCTTCGAAAAAACGTTCGTCCTCATATAAACTATCGTTGTTTGATGAGATCACATTAAAAGTCACGCCCGGAAACTTACTCATGATATGATTGCCATAGTATTGATAGAATGACTCCTCACTCTGAGGAGTCAGAACGGTAAGTTCCTTATTCGTTATAGGTTCAATTTTTTCTTTGGTAGATTCACCAAACAAGCCACAACCTGTTAACAGACTGAGTAATAAGGCAATCGAGAACCAAGCTAATATGTTATTTTTGTGCTTCTTTATATAATACATGCGTTAAATCCTCCTGCATTTTATCAATAATGGAATGGAGTGAATCCAGATTTTTTATTGCATCTTGTATGCCATCATTTATAATTCGATCTGTCTTCTGCTTCAATTCTATATGCAAAGGTACTCGCTCCATCAGAGTACTGACCGAAGGCTTTAACGTATAGAATACATCTTGTTCTGTTCCCGGCTTTAGCTGCCTTATAGGCGTGGTGAATTTATCCATACTTGAGTTAGAACGCATCTCCGTAGTTCTTTTATTGTTCAACTGCTTCCATACTTCAGTGGCCGTAGCCAAGTCTTGAGAATTATTGCTTATTCCGCTCATGATTGGGTATGTTATCGTTGTACTGACATCAGGATTCTCCGTACCCACAGGTTCCGTTACAACACCCCAATTAATCTTCGGATTCACGCTCTGAACTTGCTTCATAAAATAAGGCGTTTCCAAGATCATCGCAACTTTCCCCTGACTGAACAGGTCGATTGGAATACCTCCCTCGATACTTATACCTCCACTTGAATATGCTGTGACTGCATTAGTTATCAAGTCTTTCCAAAATTCAGTTCCAACGTGAGCCTCTTGCTGTGAAGCGTCATACCATCTTCGATTATCTGCCTTTCCCATCTCAATTAACAAATCAGCGTAATCATAATATGGTGTGTACAGACCTTGGAGGTCGGAATCACCAGAGAAACGCTGGGTCAGCAATAGCAACTCACGCCATGTCATTCGGTCAGCAGGCTCTGGAATACCATACTTTGAAAATACATCTTTATTATAGAATAATGCCTGGGATACCATGGATTGAGGGTACGCATAAATACTACCGCCCCCCATCTCATTGAGCGTAGTTAATACATACTCATTAATCCCTGCAGTAAAGTCTTCATCTGTAGAAAAGATATTGAGATCCTTCAGCATATTCTCGTTCTGCAGCTCCATATAAGCTTCCGATGGAAAAAATAAAATATCTGGACTTTCTGTTTTTATCAAGTCTATGTAGCCCTTAACGTTCCAATCGAGGTCACCTGTAGGAGTATATTTCATCGCATCCCAAACCCCCTCTCCCATGACACCCTTGTACTCTATAATTTCTATGTTGGTATCGCTAAATTGTGCGTCTATTACACTCCCATAATCTCGTTTGAAATCCACATACGAACTATACAAAATTTTTATATTTTTAGTTTCTGTTGCTTCAGGATGACTACAAGATGTTGTGATCAACAGAATTGCAATCCATACTATCAGACACTTCTTCATCCTACTTTTCCTCCTAGTGTATCCTCCAAAAATGTTAATATGATTAAAATTTTATATTTTAACTTTATGAGTAATTATTGTATTATTTGTTTTTATTTGAATATATTTGGTTAACAAGACTATAATTCTTTTTGCGTTACTCTGATAAATGGTTTTTTCGGAAAACTTTGGACTATGTTTCATTTGAATAAGTTTTGGGTAAATAAACAAAAACAACCCACATGAGTGAAGCGGGTTGTTACAGTGTGTCTTCTTCACAACATATATTTTGCTTTTAATATAAGCTTGTATTTTCTTCTGGTTTCTTCAGAAGCAAATGCTCTATATTCACCGAACAAGCTCACACATTTTATTAAAACCGAATCATTATTAATATAATCCGAGAGTTCTATACTTCGTATTAGTGCATCCATACCCGCTTCATAATTGCTCCTACTCAGATGATATAACGCCATTTCATATAAAAATTTTACTAGGATGGTTCCCCAACTTTGTGTCGTATATTCCCGATTGGAACCAATATGAATATGATCGAGCTTAGTCTTATACTTATCTAATACAAAGTTAACATCCATCCGGAATCGGTTCGCTGTCTGCACGATATTGTACAGTGCAACAACCAATTCTTCGTCCTCTCCCTCAACATGATTTATGTAATCCTGTAAAACTTCATTTTGTCCCATCATTAATTTAAATAGATAGGTATTCATTTCACCCCATTTTCTAAATTTTTCTATATATAACATATCTTCTTCTGTTGGATTATCTACTGATAATTGATAATAAGTTTGCGTGCACTTTAACGCCTCTTCATATTGGCTTGCTCTAGAGTAACACGAGGCTCTCATCAACAAAGAATACCCTGTGTACACAAAGATCGGATATGTTGTTTTCCTATTAAGGTTACTAAATCGCTGCCCTTGTAAGACTGTAGATAACTTCTCCAATTTCACCGTTAATGGATACAACCTTTCAAAATCATGGATTGCTAAGTATAGGTTACCCAAGTCCTTCAGAGCATCCAGTTGATACTCCTCCTCCAACCGATCTACAAATGGCTCAAATCGAGTGGCTGCGCGCGCAGAAGCTTTTTGATCACATACACAGCTAAGCAGGAAAATCCGATACTGACAAAGAGCCAATCGCTCAGAGTGTTGATATTTTTCACATTCTGCAACACATTCATACAGAATAAGTGAAGCTGATTTCATTCCATTGTCATACATGTTCTCGGCAACTTTAAACAGTCCAGAAGTATATGAGCGATCTTCAGTCACTTGGATAACCACTTTCTCAATACAGTCCAGCTTATCAAGCTCCGCACAGCGATAAAGGAAAGGCTCCAACCTTCGCCAATCTGGTGCCGCTTTCATAAAAAACTCTATAGTATACATCTCATAGAAGTATCCCTTCTCAAGACCCATACCCGAAGTGATCAGATCAAGTTGATTCACAGCTATTGGCCTCGATCCGTTGATTATTGCGCTGATTGTACCCACGTTAACCCCGCAAACTTTAGCAAACTCTTGAAGCTTATACCCGTGTTGCTTAATAAAACCTTCTATATGTGAGCGTATCGTAGATGTAAGTAACACTCTCCTCACCCCCATAATATTGTGGAGTCCATTAAACAATTCAATAAATGTAATATTAATCCTGTATCTTATAACAGTCAATGCATATAAAGTTACACCATTATTCATATATTGAGAGCTTCCCTGTCTTAACACAAATTCTTGAGACTATTGTTCAAACCCCAAATCTAACTTCCACACTGGTGTCGCCTTACCTAATTACGCTATATTAAACATCGAGAAACAGTGCAGTCCTGAATCGGACTGCACTGTTTCAGTAAACTCTATTTCACTATTTATTGCATAACCTACCGATTACAAATCGCCTGTCCCATGAATAAATGCGGTCGTGTAGGTGTGTACTGTATCAACTGCTGAAAATAAGCTTCCGTTGATGATAATAAAACTAAGCAAGATTATATAAAGGATATTCTTTCTTTTCATAACTATTCTGAACCTCCATTAATAAGGATTTGTATTGATTCTGAATTTCATCTGTTGCTTTATTTCTGTATTTCTCATATAGAGCCACACAATGGATAATATCTGATTGATTATTTATTTCGATAGCAGACTTGAGACAATTCATTATTTGCCTTAAACCTTTTTCATGTCTACCACGTGTAAGATGATATATCGCTAGTTCAACCAAAAAGGTTGTATAAAGGTCGGATTTAACCTGTTTGCTGTATCCTTGCGTTAGCGTTTCAACCGAGTTGATTTGAAAATCAAATTTTAGAAGAATATGATCAATATTCATGCCATATTTGTTGGCCGCCTCCATAATGCTAACTAATGCAGGCAACAATTCTGCTTGGTTTTTCTCAATAAATTCAACATAGGTTGGCAGTACACTCTGATCCCCCATTAGTAACCGATAAAGATAAGTGTTCGCCTCTTCCCAACTTTTAAATTTATGAATGTATTCAAGTGCTTCGTCATCAGGTTCTGCATCCTTCACGGTCTCAGCAAAGGACTTGGTATACCGTAAAGCCTCCTCGTACTTCCCCATTCTCTCGGAAGCGGTTGCCTTTAGCAGATTAGAATACGCCTTGTATACAAATAATGGATACACTGTTACACGGTTGAGTTTGTCTTCATTTTTCTTTTTATACGATTGCAGGAATTCTGTCTTACGTTCCAATTCTTCCGCGTGTATAAATAACTTTTCCCAATATCGGAGCGCAGAATATGTATTCGCCAGATCCTTAATGGCGTCAAGTTGTCGCTCCTCATCCAGCCGATTAATATACGGTTCGAACAGCACGGCAGCTCTCAGATTTTGATTCTGATCCTGACTCAGCGAGAGGGTGAAAATGCGGTAGTGACATAGCGCAAGTCGTTCCGAATGCTGGTACTTCTCACATTCAGCGACACATTCATACAACATCAGCGCGGCTTGATTCTGCTCTCGTTCGAACATACCCTCAGCCATCTCGAATAATTCCGAGATATATGACCGATCATCTGTCACCTGCTGTATGACCCTATGAATGCAATCCAGCTTGTCCAATTCAGCACAACGTTGCAAAAATGGCTCCAGTCTTCTCCAGTGTGGGGAAGATTCCACGAAGCATTCTGCTCCATATAGTTCGTAGAAGTGGCCTGGCTCCAGATTCATACCTTGCGTAATGAGATCCAGTTGAGCCATTGCGATGGGTCTTGTGCCTTTGATTATTGCACTAAGTGTTCCAGCATTTACACCCGATAAATCGGCAAAATACTGCAGCGTATACCCCTGTTTCCTGATGTGATCCTCAATATAGGATCGTATCGTAGTTGTAGGTTCCAATACATCCCACCTCCACAATAATAAATCCAAAAATTTGAATTTATATGATATACACAATTTTAATCCTAATTTTTACATTGGTCAATAAAAACCGTGGCAATTCGATATCCATGTCAACTTATTTTTGTATGCCGTCGAATAATGAAGTTACTACACGCTTAACGTAACCATCCTCTATTGGTTCACCAGAAACTAACATACGGTAAAAAATAGCGCCATAGACCAAGTCGATGCATAACGCAATATCACAGTCCGATTTCAGTTCTCCGCGCTCCACACCCTTTTCAATAATCCCCCATGCCTCGCGTCGTCTTGGCTGAATGTAACGAGTCTGGTATTCCACCGCAAGTGCTGGATCGGACTGGCCTTCACCAATAATCTCTGTAATCACTTTCCCCTCACGGCTGGTCAGAAACCGAGCCAGATTCGACGCATGAAGCTCTATGTCTTCAAATACAGAGCCTGTATCGGGGACAGGTAGCCTTGCTGTTGCTTCATGCATGTATCCATCCATGATGACCGCACCTTTATTAGGCCACCACTTATATATCGTTGCTTTACTAACCTGTGCTCGCTCTGCAATTTTTTCAATCGTAACCGATGCAAATCCATTCTCCAAAAGCAGTTCATATGCTGCCGTCAAAATTGCATTTTGTGTCTCGACATTACGAGGCCGCCCTCTCTTGCCAGTCATCTTGGTTTCCTCCTCGGTGCAACATCTATGTGTCCACGATACATCATACTAAAATCCCAGTTCATTGAAAAATACCTATTTACAATACTAAACGTTTAGTATATATTTATCAACAATAAGTGTACGAAGCGTTCACTAATTAACTATTTGCACCTAATCTGATACAAACTGATTCCCATCTTAATCTCGGAGGATGATAAACATGCCAACCAAACAAGCTTCAACAACTTCTGCTCAACCTACGCTCTCGCCATGGATTGTGTTGCTTCTCGCGTCCGCTTGCGGTTTAATCGTAGCCAATCTCTATTATGCTCAGACCGTAGTGGGTCCGATCAGCATGACAACAGGATTATCTTCTGCCGCTTCCGGGCTTATTGTGACCTTAACCCAGTTGGGATACGTGATTGGGCTGTTATTTATCGTACCGCTCAGCGACATTATTGAGAATCGACGTTTAGCCACATTTTCTTTAATTGTATTGATCCTAGCTCTGATTATTGCCGCATTCGCTCCTCAATCGGGTCTATTCCTAATAGTATCGCTATTCATTGGCTTAGGCTCTGTCGTAGCTCAAATTCTAGTCCCGTACGCCACTTATCTGACCTCAGAAGAGCAACGCGGACGTGTCGTAGGTAACGTCATGAGCGGTCTACTACTCGGCATCATGCTCGCTCGCCCCGTAGCCAGCTTTATTACGAGCATCTGGGGCTGGCAAGCCGTATTTATCTTCTCCGCCATCATGATTTCGCTATTGACCATCCTTCTGTCCCGCACGCTCCCTGCACGTCAGCCAGAGCCTAATTTAAATTACGGACAACTCATTATTTCTCTAGGTACTTTGTTGAAAAAGCTCCCTCCATTGCGTCGCCGGGCGCTTTACCAGGCTAGTCTTTTTGGGGCGTTCAGCTTGTTTTGGACGACAGTCCCTATGCGGCTTGCCAATGACTTCAATATGTCACAGCAAGGTATTGCCTGGTTTGCTTTAGCCGGTGTAGGCGGTGCGATTGCAGCACCAATTGCGGGAAGACTAGCCGATCGTGGGTTAACCCGGATTCTTACGGGTGCTGCAATGGTGATTGCATTACTGTCATTTGCGATAACTTATCTATTCCAAAGCAACTCCACAACAGCTCTAATTGTATTGCTCATTGCAGCTATCACCTTAGACATGGCCGTATCCGGTAATCTCGTGCTTGGGCAGCGCGTCATTTATTCTTTAGGGAATGAAGCGAGAGGACGAATCAACGGGATCTTCATGTCGATCTTTTTTATCGGCGGAGCTGCTGGCTCATCGATCGGAAGTTGGTCTTATGCCTATGGGGGCTGGGCACTAACATCTATCATTGGAATTGCTATGCCACTTCTCGCTTTCTTGTACTATTTTACGGAAAAGAACACACGCTAATTCAAAGGTCAATGACACACTTCCTTCTGTGATTACACACGAAAAGAGCCGTTCATCGTCATAACGATGAACGGCTCTTTTATTAAGAGTGAACCAACAACGATAAGAAGCTTGATCGTAAACAGTACACCAGAGTGAACATTTGCTTATAGAAAAAATCCATTAGAAGAAACACGGACAACATGGTACAGTTATATCAACTTACATATCACACTATTCAGATTGGATTAAATAATAATGTAATCGTTCCTTACATCAATCAAGGAGAGGGTCAGATGAAATTTGCGTTATTTAGCCTCATGATGAATCTGCCCAATGCCATCACTGGAGAAGCGTTTACGACACAACAGAAATTCCAGAACATTCTGGAACAAGCCAAATTGGCAGAACGTCTGGGATTTGATGCATACGGAATTGGCGAGCGACATGGCGCACCATTCCTCTCCTCTTCTCCACCTGTCGTGTTGACGGCAGTTGCTGCTACTACATCGCGCATCCGTCTACTAACGACCGTTACGGTACTCAGTGTACTTGATCCTGTACGTGTTGCAGAGGACTATGCCACACT
Organism: Paenibacillus tundrae; assembly: GCF_030812775.1. Taxonomy (GTDB): domain Bacteria; phylum Bacillota; class Bacilli; order Paenibacillales; family Paenibacillaceae; genus Paenibacillus; species Paenibacillus tundrae_A. Next base: position 47,198 of record NZ_JAUSTI010000010.1, on the reverse strand, counting down.
GGATCAGTTATCCGGCGGGCGGCTGGAGATGATTATCGGGAAAGGCAATGATCCTCGGCATTACCCGCTGTTTGGCATCACAGAGGAAGAGCAGTGGGATTCATTGGGTGAACGCTATCGTCTGCTCAAGCGTCTATGGACAGAGGAGGAAGTGACCTGGGAAGGCACATACCGTCCGCCACTAGACAAAGTAACCACTCAACCACGTCCATTACAGCAATCCATCCCGATCTGGCATGGTAGCGCATCGAGTACTTTATCCACTGAGCTTGCAGCGCAGTACGGTGAACCGCTGTTCACCTCTAACTCGTTCCATCCTCAGGCCAAATACAAAGCACTCATCGATCATTATCGAGAACGCCTCGATCATTATGGTCATGATGCCGAGCGAGCAGTGATTGGGTCTGGAGCTGGCAGCTTGTACCTCGCCAATACGCGAGAAGAAGCCCTTCGCAGATACAAGCCCTATTACGATACATTCCATGCTACTGCTTCAGCACAGCATAACCAGTCTCCCTTCAAGGATCTGGAGGATAACATCGCGAACGGCCCTGTCTTGATTGGTAGTCCAGATCAGGTTGTTGAGAAAATCGTAAATTATCACGCAGCCTATGGACATCAGGTGCTCAGTATTAGTGTCGATGGACTCAGCCATAGCGAGCAACTGGAGCAGCTAGAGCGATTCGCTGGGGAGGTAGCCCCCGTATTACGACGCGAACTGCCCAGCTCCGTCTGGGACAATGCCCCACTTTTAACTCAGCAACCCGCCACACCTACGCCATCGGCACCTCCTGCCATCTCTCCGATATTTTAGATCTAATCCCCTCTAATCCAAAAGCCATTCTTGTTCAACGTAAATAAGGCGATTCGTCTGAATCGCCCCCCACTTTATCTTCTGAACCTCTCCACAATTAGTTACCATAATCGTAGACTAATTCCTGAAGCTCCCTGATGTTGTAGGTATCGTCTACAATGAGCCACTGCTTGTTCTCAAACAGGAAAGTAAGCTCACCTTCGAGCGGTATTTTACGAACCTCTTTATCCTGTTCATCTATGAAAATAAGATCTAGCGTGTATGATACGAGAAGAGAATCGCCTCTATTTTCCTTCAACGTGAAATTCATATTCTCACCACGCAGCTTCACCTGCTCTTTATAAGCCACCATAAGAGGCAAAATGATATTGCGATCAGCCATCTGTTTTTCGTAGTACTTCTCGGTCAGGAACGGCTTGATCAGTTCTCCCCTGGCTAGGGCAGACTCCATCGTTGTTGCACTTTTCTCATCATTTTCATTGACTTCAAATTCAGTAGCCTTATAGTCTTTTGCTGTCTGCAGCGCAGCCTGCTCATCCTGATCCGTAGCCTTTGGAACCTCATTATCCACTTCGGTAGGTGTTGTTATCGCTTCTTTTGTTGACTCTGTACTCGGTTCAGTCGTTGTAGATGACGTACAACCCATCATGAATACACTCGTGATAAGAACCATAAGCATCAGCCACATCCAATGTCGTCTCATCTTAGACCTCCTTCTGTATAGATAACCGTAATCACCCATATTTACAATTTTTATATGTTAACATTATACTATTTTTTAGCTTAATATTCCAATTATATGCCATTTATTAATGTATTTGCTTGCCCCCGCACATTTGTGCATCTTCTCCTTTATTTCTATCCCCTCTGTTCTCCTGTGTAAAAAGTTGATATACCCAAAGAAGCCCCTCGATCTGCCAACCATAATGGCACAAGGGACTTCTTTGATTTCATTCGTGTATCATAAAGCTCTTCTGTAACGCTTTGATTTTATTTCCGTTACTTATTCCACCTTGAACTTGCCAGCAGCATCAGCCAAATTACGTGTTAACTGGTCAATGGTATCCACCATATTCGCCAATTGCTGTACAGTTGCTGATTGCTCCATCATTGTCGCTGTAACTTCTTGAACTGAAGCAGATACCTGCTCCCCTGATGCCGACAGGCTATGCGCTGACTCCAGCACATCGTCCTTGTTCTGTATCATCTCCTGCATCTGTCCTGCCATTGAAGCGATCTGATGGTTAATCTCCGTTACCTTCTCCAAGATCACGTCGAATGCCTGACGTGTCTGAATAACAAGTTCATCCTGTCTGGACGAGATGGTATGAATTTCCGCAACACTTTGATTGTTCTCGGCTACATCAGCTAGATTTTGGGTAATAATGCTCGAAATTTCTTTCGATTGCCGGGAACTCTGCTCTGCCAAATTACGGATCTCCTCTGCTACAACCGCGAATCCTCTACCATGCTCTCCAGCCCGAGAAGCTTCAATGGAGGCATTCAAGGCGAGCAGGTTCGTCTGTTTGGCGATCTGGCTAATTGCCTCTGTAATATGACTAATACTGCCTGAACTATTCTGCAGCTTGACCGTAATCTCAGAGATTTTCTCCACTTCCCGCTCATTCATCTCATTGATCCGCATCAGTTCGTTCACGACTTCACTTCCATTGTGGAACACACTTTCAATTTCATCAGCGTGTGCCTTTACATCCTGTGCACTGCTATTCATAGCGTTTACCTTATCGCCAAAGTTGTTAAATTTACCTGCAATCTGCTCCGTATCCTCCGATTGAGCCTCCATAGCCTGCGCTATACTCATTAGCGTAGCAGACGTTTCATCCACAGATCGAGCAGTTTGTTTGGAGGTATCCTCCAGTTCCTGTGTGCTCGTTTGTAGAACAGTGATAGATTGCCCCATATTGGTAATAAGGTTCTTGTTTTGTTCAACCATACTGTTGAAGCTATCTGCCAGATCCTTGAACTCACTGTTGTACCTGCCCTCTGCCTTCACCGTCAGATTCCCTTGGGCAAGCTGTTTGAACAAACCTGTAAGCCTAACAATTGGTTTCGTAATATTACGAGAGATTAACATGCCGACCCCAATCGCTATCACAATGGCGAGCAACGTAAGCCATAACATCTGCTGGAGCATATCCTGCACCGGGCGTTTAATATCGTCATAGCTGTCAATAACAACAACGAGCAGATCAGCACCAGGGATCTGATTAACACGATAATACGTGTTATCAATCGTTGTAGTTGTAATTTTCACTTCACCTGTTGGTCTATCTTGAAGGAGTGCCTGAACGTTCTTGTCTTCTGCGAGCGATTGTCCAATCAAGGTCTCATCGATTGAATCATACATAATTGTGCCACTGCGGCTGAGCACTTCAATCTTACCCTCACCATTAATTTGGATATTGCCCAATTGTCCTAGGAAGAAGCTGCTATCCATCGACATCGCGAGCACACCAATGGTGTTACCTTCATTATCCTGAATAGGCTCTGAGAAGATAATAACTAGTTGTTTACTTTGTTTGGATACTATTGCATCACTGATAAATGACTCACCTTTAATGGATTTTTGGAAATATTCCCGATCATCTCGCGGCTGGCCAATGACTTCGGTCTGGGTTGCAGCTACCATAATCCCATTTTGGTCTAACAAATACAGATTAGGCTTTGCTACTTCTGTATCCGATACACTGTTCGTCAAGATCGTATTCGCTTTGTTAAAATACGGATTAGCATCCGAGAAAAACTCTTCATCTGTCATGCTATTCGTATTCCGCAGTTCCAACATCTCTTTAAACGTATTATGTACTGAGATCGCGTGACTCATCTGCTGTTGAAGCTGTACGGAAGTCCATAACCCTTCCCCAAGGCGATCGGACATTCCATTAATCTCTGCCTCACTCTTCATCACTACTAGTTTGGATGAGATAAAATACGTTGCTGTGGTTGTTCCCATAAGCACCAATATGACTAACAAGCTTAACATGATCGGTAGCTTAACCTTTAGCGAGACATTTCTAATTCGATAAGACAAGCCTTGTTTTTTCTTCCCCATTTACGATTTCCCCCACTTTCATGAACCATCTGAACGATGTACATTCATTATCGGTATATTGAAGTGGGAATTTGATGTACATGTCTACTATCTGTGTAAAAAGAAATCAAAAAACTGTCTAAATACACGAGCCAACCTCTTCACACTGGTTCATGTGAAGGGATGTTTTCGGACGTATCAGACAGTTTAAGTAGTCCCTATCCTGTTACTTACCGTGGATTATCCGCGCAATCTGCGGGAACTTAACGCGTGGTGTCCATTTTGCAGAAACGTACTGCGTGTGTTCTTCATCATCTCCATTCGGCGCTCAGCGAGGCGATCTGCCGCCACATATGTCGGAATGCCTTCCGAACGGGACGAGGCAAAGATGTTTTCCAGTGTGTTGTAGATCTGGCTCACCTTACTATATGCCCGTTCCGCATTGTACCCGTTTAATTCATCGGCAATGTTGATCACACCACCCGCATTAATGACGTAGTCCGGTGCGTATACAATGCCCATCTGATGCAACTGGTCACCATGCCTTGGCTCAAGTAACTGATTATTGGCACAGCCTGCCACCACTTTAGCCTTGAGCTGTTTCAAGGTATCATCATTAATTGTCCCACCTAATGCGCATGGGGCATAGATATCACACTCTACTCCGGTGATGTCTGCTGGGTCGACAGCCTTAGCGTCGAAACGGTCTACGGCTTGTTTTACTGAATCATGATGAATATCTGTCACAATCAGATGTGCGCCTTCCTCGTTTAGATATTGGCATAAGTGCATGGCTACATTCCCCACACCTTGGACAGCAATCGTTTTGCCTTCCAGTAGATCCGTGCCGAATGCTTCCTTAGCTGCTGCTTTGATCCCCCGATATACGCCCCACGCCGTTGCAGGAGATGGATTACCTGACGAACCGTAGCTTGGAGAAATGCCGGTAACATAATCTGTCTCTTGGTAGATCAGGTTCATATCTTCCTCGGTTGTACCCACATCTTCTGCGGTGACATAACGTCCATTCAACCCTTGTATATACCTTCCAAATGCTCGGAACATCGCTTCATTCTTATCACGCCGTGGGTCACCAATAATGACCGCCTTGCCACCACCAAGATTGAGACCTGATACTGCATTCTTATATGTCATCCCTCTTGCGAGCCGCAGGGCATCTTCCATGGCTGCATCTTCAGATGCATATGTCCACATCCGCGTGCCGCCTAGTGCAGGTCCAAGTGTGGTATCGTGTATTGCAATAATAGCTTTTAGCCCGGAGGCTTTATCTTGGCACAGAACCAATTGCTCATAATCGTGATGCTCCATTGCTTCAAACCAATTCATAATTATAACGCTCCTCTAACCAATTTAGCGACCTGAATCGCTATAGATCTGTCTGTTGACCACTCTCTATTGTACATATGAATACGAAGTTTGTGCAAAATCACATCACGATGTAAGGCATCTGCCTCTCATTAAAAAACCTTTCTCTCCTGAACAGGGAAAAAGGTGTGCATCATTTATGATCTTTAAGTTCGTCGTCGGGAAAGTCAGGAAAGGACTTCAATGACATTAATCGGATGCAGATCCCCATCTATTGCGAAGGATGCTTGCCCTGTCTCCTCTGAGACAATAAGTACCACGGCGTCTGTAACCTCACTAAGCCCCAGAGCTGCACGGTGGCGAGTTCCCATTTTACGTTCATGTACTTCAACCTGTGACAAGGGTAATACATTTCCTGCGGATACAATCTGGTTGCCCCGAATTAACACAGCCCCATCATGTAATGGCGCACCAGGTATAAAGATCGACTCCAATAAGGCATGCGTTATTCTCGCATCTACAGCGACACCCGAATGAATGATGGAATCCAGTGGAGTTTCACGTTCAATCACTATGAGTGCTCCGTATCTTCGATCAGATAGATGCTGCACGCTGGCTGAGAGCTCGGCAAACTTTTCAGTGAATGGAGACAGATAACAATCCAGGTAAAACGATGAGGCCAACACCTCGATCTGCTTGATCTCGGCTCGAATCTCAGCGAATTGTCCCAGCAAGCAGGCATGATCATTGTCAAAACGGGATAATGTTATGTTCATGCGTTCCGCCACACGATGAAGATCCCCCTTTAACTTTTGTCTCATTGATGAGCTGTCACAGTCTGCTTGCCGCTGGTTCATGGATCGCTGCCTCCTCGTCTTCATCTTCTGCATAATTACCCTATACGTTTCCCGTAACAGAGGTAATCTATTCACCTTATTCTATGTATATCAACATCCCTACTTCCTCATATAAATAAACCATTGAATCAATTTCATAACTCATTAAAACGAGATTTTTGTAACCAGATATAGACAAATTAAACCGTTTTGATCTATATCTCGCCTTGATTTAAGCAGCTAAAGGGATTATGATATTGATTCCATTGTATAATATTTACATTAAATCATTATTTCGTGGAGGACGTAGAATGAGAATTATTGCAGCAACAGAATCGCACTATGAATATATTCGAGAACATGACCGTCATATCGTAGACAGCTTTATTTTGCCAAAAATCAGAGGCAATGAGATTTATATGCTGCAAAATGATGAGGATCAACTCATTGGTTGGATGCGGCACAGCTATTTCTGGGACAATACCCCTTTTATGAATATGATCTGGATTGATGAACTCTATCGCAACAGAGGATTTGGGAAGCAAGCCATTCTTTTCTGGGAAAATGAGATGAAGAACCTCGGGTTTGAACTGGCCATGACCTCTACTTTAGCCAATGAAGGTGCTCAGCATCTGTATCGAAAATTAGGTTATCGTGATGCGGGAGGCCTATTGCTTGAGGGTGAGCCTTTGGAAATTTTAATGACCAAACATATTTAGCTTTAAACTCTCAACGTTATGATAAGATGCAACAGCAGCCGAATCTCTGGTTGCTTTTTTTCGTTGATGGACGGATACGAAGCACGTTGTTGATCATATTTTCATCAAAAAAAACTAAAAACCAAGGCACTTGCCATTGCATTTTGTCTTCAACCCATGCATAATGATATTATACGTTTGATAATGATTATCATTCTTGGACTCATCTCTCTTCTGTTTACTGTACATGAATTAACGATCATATAGATAAAGGGGAACGAACATCGAATGGATACGACTCTGCAAAGAACGACACTGCAACTTGATGATTATCTGGATCTTCTAAACCTAGCAATGAACATTGGTGATGTGAAATGGCAAAAGGAAATCATCCGTAAGCTATCCGCAGCTTATCCAGCAGTGGAATGTAAACAGCCACAATAGATCAGAACGCAACGGATATACTTAAAATAGCTCGTGACCGATTCGTACAGAATTAGTCATGGGCTTTTTTTGCGTCTAATAGTAATGTGGTACGCTTGGGGTGTAAGCCTTTCTCATCACAAACGGTATGTGTAGAATTAATTCATAACAGTTAGGAGGTTACACGACCATGACTTTTCCATTCGTGCTTCTAGATGATTCAACCGATCTGGTCATAGGACATTGTACAGATATCATCGGGCTAGATGGTACAGTAATTAACCTCGCAGAGGGTTACCACCAGCTTATATTGAAACATTTCGTATTTTCGTATGAGTTCCAACAGTACATTTTGCAAAAGAAAGAATCCCTATCAAGATATGCCTATGTCGGAATGTTGAATAAAGATAATCACACGATAGGCAACTATGGTTTGTTTATTCATGACACAATAAAGTATCATAAACTTGGTTTTCCTACCCTGGCTTCAGATCTCAAGTTGAACGTATCCATCCATCGTCTGATCTCAGCACAAGAACTTCAGATATGGGATCAATGGAGAACATCGCTCCCTTCTGAGCTTAACCAGTGGGCTACCTACGATGAGAATGGAAGAAGAGCCTGGCTCAGTGTGGTGAAGAGCCATAACAATATGAATATAGCAACAGAAGTCGTTGATAACACTCTCGACATAAAGGAAGATCAGGCAACAACATTTCAAATAGACGGTACATATATCACTAGTTACGCTTCCTTTTTCTGTGCATTAGGTGAAGCCATTAACGGGCCAGGTGGCTATTATGGATCGGATTTTAACTCATTCATCGATTGTACTTATGGCGGATTCGGAGCAAACGCCCCTTTTACCTTAATGTGGGCTAATCATCAAGTCGCCAGATCATATCTGGATACTAAAGCATGGCAGAGAGAGATTGACTGGATGCGGGCAGAGAACGAACGTTTAGGAGAAGAGGATTTTCTGGTGGAAGTGGGGAATAGACCTTTATATCATGCGATTATTGAAAATTTGGAGCACCAAGGAATCACGGTTATTTTACAATAGTTAAGGATGGTGACATGATGCAACTAGAAACAGAACGATTAATTATTCGTGAGATTGTAGAGTCAGATTGGGAGCACATTCATACATATACTTCGCTACCCGAGGTTACTACACATACAGCATGGGGGCCGAATACGGAAGAAGATACCCAATCTTATGTGAAGTATGTAATCGAGCTACAACAAGCAGAGCCACGAGAAGGCTACGAACTAGCCATATGTCTGAAGCAAGAAGGTACACTAATTGGTGGTATTGGTCTTCATGTCATGGACACCAATGCCGAACTAGGCTATGTGTTGAACCCGAGCTATCAAGGCCGAGGTTATGCAACGGAAGCTGCACGTGCGATGTTGGAATTTGGCTTCAACACACTTAAAGCACACCGCATCTTTGCCAAATGTCGTCCAGAGAATAGCTCTTCAGAGAAGGTCATGCTGCACATCGGTATGGAACGCGAAGGTCTGATGCGAGAACACTGGTACTACAAAGGGAAATATCATGACTCCTTCCTATATTCCATTCTGGCGAAGTCATAGCAGAAAAGGTCAGCCCACAGGCTGACCCTCTTTCTACGTACAACAACCGTTCTCCGTAACGACCCCAATCGCCAATGAAGATAAACAGTTATTCTAACTTGTGTTGCATTACATTCTGCACAACTCTGTAGGACAGCTCGGGACTGTAGGACAACCACACATACACCGTAACGCCGCCAAGTCGCGAATGATCAGTTTGCCATCGAATGTATCCAACGTGCCCTGCTCTTTCCAAGCACCCAGCATCCGCGTTACACTTTCACGGGTTGCACCAATCATCTCTGCAAGCTCTGTATGGTTCAGCTTCATTTCCAGAACGATACCATCTGGCGTCATCTTTCCGTACGAATTACTAGCGCGAATAAGAGTCGATGCCAATGCACCCGCTTTACCATAGAGCAGCAGATCGCGAAAGCGCGACTGAGTAATACGTTGTGCGAGCGCCATCCATTGCAGGAATTTCAGCGCAAGATCGCCATCTTTACTAAGCACACTCTCCAGTTCACTCAGCGAGATAATAGCAAGTTCCCCTTTATCCGTCATCTCAGCACTGTAGCTATGCATCTGACCACCAATGCCACCGAATTCTCCGATCAGATCGCCTTTTTGTTGAATGGACAAAATAATCTCTTTGCCATCCTCAGTGGATTTTGTCAGCTTCACACGTCCCGAACGAATGAAGTACAGGTATCCGGCTTCATCGCCTTCTAGAAAGAGACTATACCCCGACTTCACCCGTTTGGATTGCATCATAGCTTCAATCGATGCCCATTGTTCGGATGTTACGAACGAAAGAATTCCGCCAGTATTCCTCTGTGTCATCTTGCTTCCCTCCGTCTGTTCTCGTTCCGTCGCTTGGGTTGCTCTTTCTATAAATACCGTACCCATAATTCATCGTCCCCCTCGTGTTTCCTTATGCATCTATCTTACCGCGAAAAGACCATAAAGGTTATCGGGGGATTACCTGAACCTTACGGATAAATTCCCTGAATTTGCTGTGAGAAAAGTCACACTACGCACTAAACCTACAACCTGAGTTGCATTGCATACCGCAGTAGGTCTGGGCTGAGGGCACTTGGGCAAGGATGATCAGTAAAATCTAGAAACGAAATAGGGGTTTTCCCTGAATTACACGGAGAAGGAAAAGGTCTACAATAGAAATGAACGTAAGAACACATATACATCTCCATATTTATGATGCCTCAGTTCTATATAGTTAACGTTAGTTCATTCGACCGGATTTTACGGTATGACCCTAAAAGGAAGTGTCTCTCATGCATGATGAACATCCATCTGGCATTCAGGAGATGATTGACCGCTTGCGCCTTAACACCTCCAGCGATTTCTGCGGTCTCGCCTGTTTGTCTGGTACGCTGCTCCGCTGGAAATATACGTCCGGTGCCAGCAACGAACGTGTACAGCGCATGGAAATGCGTCCCGGACAAGACCTCGTCGGCACAGCGCTGCGAACTGGGCGAACCACGCTGTCAGATGCACAATCTAGTTCAGAGCATACACCTGGGAGGTGCCCGCTTATGCTTGCTGAACGGCTCGTATGTGCTATTGCGGTACCTGTCTTCCAGTCAGGCAGCCTGCCTGAAGCGGTGTTGCTGGTAGGTAACCGAATGTCCTGCACATTTTCAGAGGATATGATCCACGAAGTTAAGCAACTGGCACGTGACCTAGAACCTCTCATTCATGGATAACCTGCGCAATAGACTTTGCGTACAAAGGCTTGTTTCGCCTGTTAAGGTTGAGCAAGGCCTTTATTTGTTCTTGTATAGATATCCAGCCATTCTGAGATTCCTTCTCTGGGTGGCTTTCTTTTTTGGTATGATAGAGGTAGACATATGCATGCGGATAGGGGGAAAAAGATGTGATTCAACTATTGGTCGTTGATGACCATGTGGTCGTACGTTCCGGGCTGATTGCCTTGTTGGACGGAAAAAGTGATATTCGGATCGTTGGAGATGCAGCGGACGGGGATGAAGCTATTGCCAAAGCTCAGCAACTAAAACCCAATGTGGTCTTAATGGATTTCAGCATGCCGCCAGGCAAGGATGGTTTAACAGCCACTGCTGAATTAAAAAAATTAATGCCAGACATCGCCATTCTCATACTGACGATGCATGATGATGAAGAATATTTATTCCGTGCCATCCATGCTGGAGCCTCTGGATATATCCTCAAGAGTGCCCCACATGAAGAGTTGCTCGCCGCCATTCGCTCCGTTGCAGAAGGCAGTGCATATCTGTATCCAAGTGCAACGAAACGACTGATGAGTGAGTATCTGGATAAAGCAAAACAAGAGAATGCTGGCCCATATGACACGCTTTCCGAGCGAGAGAAGGAAATTTTGTCATGGATCGCCAAAGGGTATGCCAACAAGGAAATTGCCGAGCATCTCGTCATTAGTGTCAAAACTGTAGAATCCCACAAAAGCAATCTTATGGAGAAGCTCGGGCTCCGTACCCGTCCTGAACTCGTGAAATTTGCGATGAAAAAGGGGTTGCTGAACTTTGAATAGTGAACATGAAAATAGACTCAGCGGACTTGCCGACCAGCCTGTTCTGCAGTTACTTCTTGAGCTGGATGAGCATATCACCGATGACCAATTTCGCAGCAGACTGAAAGGTTCATTGCATCAACTCAGCGACCTGAAGTTTGCTCTCGACGAATCCTCCATCGTGGCGCTCACCGATCGTAAAGGCAAAATTCAATATGTAAACGATAAATTCTGTGAGATTTCGAAATATGATCGGAGTGAGCTGATAGGTCAGGATCATCGGATCATCAATTCAGGTTATCATGGCAAAGCGTTTATGAAGAACTTGTGGGATACGATATCCTCCGGCAGGGTATGGCATGGCGAGATACGTAACCGGGACAAAGACGGCAACTATTATTGGGTGAACACCACCATCGTGCCATTCCTCGATAACGAAGGACAGCCCTATCAATATTTAGCTGTACGAAGTGAAGTGACCAAGCTTAAACGTGTAGAGGGTGAGTTGCAGACGATGATGTCTCAGGTTATGAACATTCAGGAAGAGGAACGGCGACGGATCTCTCGCGAGCTGCATGATGGAATCGGTCAGAGTCTATTCTCTCTCGTCATCCAGATGGATCGCCTGCTCGCAGATCAGCCACATCCTGGCGTCGAATCCCTGCGGAAACAAGTGACCGGGATTATGGAGGACGTTCGTGGTATGGCTTGGGAGCTCAGACCTTCTGTATTGGATGATCTCGGGGTTGTACCTGCGATTCGCACCTACATAGAGAATTACAACCGGCACTATGGTATCGAAGTTAAGCTGGAGTGCAATCTACGCAGACGACTGGAGATGAATCGTGAGATCGCGATGTACCGGATCATCCAAGAAGCGTTAACCAACATCGCGAAGTACGCCGATGTATCTGAAGCACAAGTGACCGTAGAAGATGCTGAGGATGCAACCGTGGTCATCATAGAAGATCAGGGCGTCGGCTTCAATGGAACGAAGGTAGGTAACGGCGTTGGAATGTTCAGCATGGAAGAACGTGCGCGCGGAGCTGGCGGAACACTTAGGGTATCTTCAGAGCCAGGTGAAGGGACAACCGTCACCCTCGTTCTGCCAAGGACATCAACGAAGTAATGCAACGAGTACGATCAGATGTGACTGACCATCCCTGTTATGAAGCAGGGCACTGCGTGCTAGCCTGGATTGGATTGGATTCATCGTATCGCATTTGAAGCAGACGCTACGTTGAGGTAGATGATGCCGTAACATTCGAGCACTTCATACACATTTGTTGACTGCCAAGGATCATTTCTTGAGCAGTCTTTTTTCTATTTTTGAGGCAACTTCTGCTCTATTTAGAAAGTAAACTTGTTCAATTTAACAAAGTGAAAGTGAATTATCAGGTATAATCCATATTTATTATAAATATATTGACTCGAATTACGTTTCGTCATTAAAATTAAGAGTGCTACGTACAAAATGTATAAATGCTTATTTCATGTTCTAACTGTAATTAGTGATAGAAAAGGATGGTCAATCATGGCAGAGAAACGCTCTTCTAAGGGTGGAGAAATCCCCCAAATGCACAATCTGGATGACATAGATCGCAAAATATTGGCTGCTCTGCACCACAATAGCCGGATGTCCTATACCGATCTGGGACAACAGATTGGGTTATCTCGCGTAGCCGTACAGGCACGGATTAATGCACTATCCGAAAAAGGCGTTATTGAACGATTCACGGTTGTCATCAACCCCAGCAAGGTTGGACTACAGGTCTCAGCTTTTTTCAATGTCGACGTAGAACCTCCTTTTCTGGATGAGGTAGCGGAGAAGCTGGATGAAGAACCAGCCGTGACCAGCCTATACCATATGACAGGCCCAAGTACCCTGCACATGCATGGTATTTTTGCCGACATGGAGGAGATGGAGCAGTTTCTACTAGAGAAGCTCTATAAGATGCCTGGAATCGTCAAAGTAGAGTCACAACTATTGTTAAAGCGTTATAAAAGCCGGATGGGCATGAGACTGTAGGAGGATAACAGCATGAGTTGGAAAGTTTATAGCGGTCTCGTCACAGGAATGGTGCGAACCGGAATTTTGGGATATGGCGGCGGCCCTTCGGTAATTCCCTTGATTCGTTATGAGGCCGTTACACGTTATAAATGGGTCAGTGATGAGGAGTTCGGGGAGATTTTAGCTATCGCTAATGCTCTCCCGGGTCCGATTGCGACCAAAATGATTGCATACTTAGGTTATAAAACCAAAGGTCTCTTGGGCGCGATTGTAGCAGTGCTAGCCCATATATTACCGACAAGTATTGCCATTATTGCACTGCTCGGCTCGATGTACGCGCTACGAGAATCCAAAGTGGTCGCGGGCATGGTGGCAGCCGTACGCCCAGTCATTTTTGTCATGCTCGGCATGATGGCTTATGAGTTCGCCATGAAGGCGTGGAAAGGACTCGGCAAAACCTTTGCCCTCCTATTTGGGGTCATTGCGTTTGTACTCTTGTTGCTACTAGACATTCACCCCGGTATCGTCATCGCTGTCTTTCTCGTCTATGGTTTCTTCCACTTTGATGTGGTTCAGCGCTTCAAGTCGAAGGACAACGCCGATAAGGGGGTGTCCTAGACGATGCTGCAGACATGGTGGGAGTTATTTTGGGGATTTTTTGTAGCCAATATATTAGGATACGGGGGCGGTCCAGCCTCCATTCCGCTGATGCAAGAAGAGATCGTGAATCACTACAAGTGGTTAACGACAGAGCAATTCGGTGATGTGCTTGCCATTAGCAATGCGCTCCCAGGGCCAATCGCCACGAAGATTGCTGCCTTTGTTGGTTATCAGGTTGCTGGCTGGTTTGGTGCGTTCATTGCCAGCTTCGCTACGATCGTGCCTTCGGCCGTCGCATTAATTCTATTGCTGCGCTTGCTTAACAAATACCGTACCTCTTCAAAGGTCAAAGGCATGACGCTGTTAGTACAGCCCGTCATTGCTGTGCTCATGATTTTGCTCACATGGGAGTTCGGCCAAGTCTCAACCGAGTCGATCGGCATCTGGCAAACCCTGATTATTGCTGGAATCTCGCTGTGGGTCATGACTAAAACTAAGCTTCACCCTGCTATTCTGATTGTGATTGCCTTTGCTTATGGCGCATTCGTTCTGCCTCATTTCATGTAATGGGAATACTAATAACATAATAACAAAGCCAAAAAACGGTGATGCCTGTTCTAAGGAACAGGCATCACCGTTTTTCTTTTGAGTAATCAAGTTTGAGTAGTTTAGTAAGTTTGCCTTATTCGTAGCGATTACTTCGCTTCAACAACGATCGTCACTTTCGTTTTCACGCCAGCATAGGTGACCGTAATTGTTGCTTTACCCTTACCATTCGCTTGAATAACGCCGTCCTTCACCGATGCAGTTGCAATACGGGAAGACTTCCACAACGCTGGTTTGGATACATCTGCTTCACTACCATCTGCAAATGTTGCTGTTGCAATGACGGTCGCTTTGTCACCTGGCTTCATCGTCAGCGTAACTTTGTCGGTTTGCAGATATTTCAACGTATCTACATCCACTGCAATCGTAACCGATTTACTGCCATACTTTGCTGTAATTTTAGCTTTACCTGAACCGATAGCTTTTACAGCGCCTTTGCTCACCTGTGCAACCTTGTAGTTATTTGTTTTCCATTCTGCTTTATCTGTTACATCACGTTCGCTACCATCACTCAATAGGACAGTAACGGTCAGGTTTTCAGTGTCCCCGGATTTCAGCGAAAGTGCTGGCACGGATGCTTCAATCCGTGAGATGACATCAACCTCAACCTGAATGGTGACTTTCTTGGAACCGTACTCTGCTGTGATGTTTGCTTTACCACTGCTGTTCGCCGTAATAACGCCTTTTTTCACATCAGCCACACGTGCATTACTTGATTTCCAAGTTGCTTCAGAGGATACGTCTTTCGTCAATCCATCCTCATCCGTAGCAGTCAACTCGATTTGTTTTGTTTCTTTCACAGACAATACTACGAAGTTCTCATCTGCTTCCAGATCACTAGCCATGCCAACTTCTACGGGCAACGTTAATGTTTTTCCTTCGATTTTGGCTGTAATGGTCGCTTTACCCGTTGCTACACCCGTTACATTACCTTTGCTGTCAACTTCAGCGATTTTTTCACTGCTGCTGCTCCATGTTGCATCCTCAGATACATCCTTGGAGATGTCACCGAACACGGCAAAAACTTTAGCAGCGAACGTGCCACCCACTGCGACGGAGGCTTTTTTCTTCTCCATCTCATACTTGTCGGCTACATCAACATTGACCGTGAACTTAACGGTTTTGCCGCCATAGGAAACGGTAATGGTCGCTGTACCGGATTTGTATGCAATCAGTTCGCCGTTAGATACATAGACGACATCTGCATTATTGGAAGTCCATGTTGCTTTTTTCGTTACGTCTTCCTTGCTTCCGTCGATATATTCTGCTTTTACGACAAGATTCTTGGTTTTGGTATTATCTGCAAGGCTCATAGCAACCTTGTCCTCAACACCATCGATATCGAGGTATCTCGCTGTATCTACATCCACTGCAATCTCTACCGTTTTACCACTGTGTGTCGCTTTAATCGTAGTTGAACCACTACCCACAGCCGTAATTTTACCTTTGAATACGGTAGCTACCTTCTCATTGCTGGATGTCCATGTGGCAAGATCTGTGACTGTCTTATCCGCACTATCCGGGTAAGAAGCGGTTAGTACAATATCTGCTGAATCCTTGCTTTCTGGGCTTGTACCATCGACACGCAAGAACACGCTTTGTACATCCGCACTCAGTTTGCTAGTCAGATCAACATCAACATCAATCGTTACGGATTTCGTACCGTATGTTGCTGTGATTTTAGCTGAACCGGCAGCGTAACCTTTGATTTTACCTTTAATTGCATCTGCTACCTTCTCGTTGCTTGTGGTCCACTCTGCAAGCTCAGTTACAACTTTTGTTGAACCATCTGGATATGTTGCTGTCAGTTCTACATCATCTTGACCATTCAATAACAGGTTGATCTGTTTCTTATTCACATCTACACGCTTAACCACTTCAACGTTAACATCTACCGTTACGCTTTGTTTACCAACCTTACCTGTGATCACGGCTGTACCTGCACTTTGGCCGGTAACCTCTCCATTTACTACAGTCGCTACTTTGTCATCACTAGAGGACCATTCCGCAATTTTCGCTGCTGCTTCCTCTACCGTGTTGTCACTGTATGTTGCTGTTAGATTGATCTTCTTCGAAGTTCCGATTCGCAGATCCAGTGTCTGTACATCCTTAGATAGCGCTTTGACCTTTTTCGTCACATTGACATGAATCGTTTGTTGTTTGCCCTGATAGGACACGGTTACGGTTGCATCACCCTCAGCTTTGGCGCTGATCGTACCGTTATTCGCTGTTGCGATTGAGCTGTCACTACTGCTCCAATCCGAGCTAATCGTCACACTCTGCGATGTATTATCGCTATATACCCCTGTAGCCGTCACTGAAGTCGAATCACCCACTTCGAGCGACAACTCATTTTTAGACAATACAATTTTGGATAGTTCTTTATCTGCCGCAGCGGCCAGGCCTACGTTGGAAATACTCAGTACCAGTACCAGCATCATCACCATATACTTGGTCAATCTTGGCTTTAACATCATTTCCCCCCGATTGTAATCATTTTTTTCCTTACGTTTAATGTCGGCAGGTTCTTTCCAGATGTTTAGACTTTCAGGAAAATTAGTGGAAATTAATTCTTATTCTGCTGTAAAAAGCACTCAAGATCATATAGGATAAGTTCCCGCATACGATATTATAGCGGCAATTGAAATTGATGGATGATTGGGGGACAACGATGACGAAGTCTTTCGACTACATTGAATATTGGGAGCAAACGTATCGCTCAGGAGAAACGTCAGGGAGAGGCTCTTACGGGGTGCTGGCTGAATTTAAGGCTGAGATCGTGAATGAGCTCATTCAGCGAGAAGGCATCACCAGCGTAATTGAGTTTGGATGTGGGGACGGTAATCAGCTGCAATATATGAACTATGGTACGTATCTCGGCATGGACGTAGCAGCATCGTCTGTTCGTTTATGTGCTTCGAAGTTTGCGAGCGATACATCTAAAAGCTTCATGTTATATACACCTGGTCTGTGGATTAACCGAGGTTTTCTTCAGGCAGATCTGACCATCTGTCTCGATGTGCTCTACCACATTACAGATGAACAAGATTTTCGGAATACACTGTATGATATCCTGCATGCCTCTGGAGAGTGGGTTGTCCTCTACACCCGGCTGAAAGAGATAGGAAACCCAGGCGTTGATACGATCCAAGATCGCAATCTGTTCCATTACCTGTATGATTATCCGGAATTCAAAGTGCAGGAGATCATCCCGCAGCGTTATCCGGATCAATCTTCAGCGGATTTTGTTATTTTGAGACGTAGCCTGGAACTTAGAGACGCGCATGAGAACACACCGTAAAACCTCCAGTAGTTTACCTAATATCTCGATACTATAGGGACACAATTTGAATCTATTTGGAAGGAACGTAAGGATATTATTAAACTTGCTACTCCGATGAAAGCTAAGTAACCTTCTATTCCGTCTTAGTCTATATTTTTTGTAAGTTCCCTTATCTCAAAAGGAAACTTCCCCAGCTTAAACTTTTTACGTAATTGCTGTTCTCTAGCGGCATAAAAAACAACACAGTGGCAAGATGTGCTCATGTAAGGATTCTGGTGAATTCCACAGAAGACTCTACTTTGCACACTCAACCACTGTGTTTTTCTATTTATAGATTAAGTTAGTTATCATGACTCATCAATAATTGCAGTAGGCTGTTGAAATGAATTAAAAGAACCCGGGACGTCCTTGCAGCTTCGCCAGTGCTTCCATATAGAAATAATCACCGTAGATAATCGGGACATTAATGCCCCGTCCCTCTGGATAATGCACAGTTCCCTGCATAATTAAGCCTTCCTCAGCTGCCGACTCACCTGAGCTATATCGCTCGTACAAGCCACGAGCGATCCGCTCACCTGCCGCAGCGTATTCCGCTCCGCGTGGCGACAGCTTCGCGAGCTCCAACAGTCCACTCGCGGCAATGGCCGCAGCGGACGAATCCCACGCCACCTGATGCTCCGCAGGTGCGCGGAAATCCCACATCGGCACGATCTCTTCGCCAAGCATGGCGAGGAAGAAATCGGCCGCGCCTTCCGCTGTCTCCAGATAGCGGGCTTCGCCCGTATGCCGGAATGACAGCGCAAACCCGTGCAGCGCCCAGGCGGTGCCCCGCGCCCAGGCGGAACCCGGAGCATGGCCTTGCCCGCCATGCTCCCGAAGCTTCTGCCCCGTGTGTGGATCGAACTCCACCACGTGGCAGATGGATCCGTCCTCGCGCACGAATTCACGCGCGACGGTGTCCGCATGTGCTTCCGCCAGCCAGCGGAAGCGCGGATCGCCGCTCTGCTCTGACGCCCAGTAGAGCAGCGGCAGGTTCATCATGCTGTCAATGATGGCTACGCCGCGCGTGTCCATCGTTGACGAGCTGAAATTCCAGGCGCGGATGAATTCACCGCGCACGTGGAACCGGGCAGCAAGTAAATTCGCGGCGAGTATGCCCCGCCGCTTGCCATCTGCGCTGCCCGTCTGGCTGTAGTTGGCTACGCCACTAAGCAGCCAGATGAACCCCAGATCGTGATCGACAGAGTCCGGATCACGAAGACAACCCTCCAGTTGGCGCTCACAGCTTTCAGCAATACGCGCCAAGGAGGCAACCGCCTCAGCATTCGGCGCTGCTTCACGGACCAGCCAGAGTAGCCCCGGCCAGAAGCCCGCCGTCCACCACTCTGGATCATTCTGATCATATCTGCCTTGCGGAGCGATATGTGGAAAGGTATCTTTAATCCGCTCTGCGTTGCGAAGTACTTTTGCTGAACCCTGCCGCCATGCCTCTTCTACCCAATTAGCCGTGTCTGTCATACGTTGTATCCTCCTCTAATCAATCTTTTTTGTGTCCATCTGATTCTTCTCTACACTCGTGGCTTAGTGATGAACTTCATTCTGCACCAGGTCTCCTGCACAGATGACAATGTGGTTTCCATACCCTGACTCGATGTACGTACCAAGACAAGCTCCGTAACATATAGCCTGAGAGGAAGATGATCATGGTCAACCGTATCCACCACTTCAAGTCGAGCAACCCAACGTTCCGAGCTGTGTTCCGGTTCATAGGTCATACTCACCACGGCTTTATCGGTCTTCCACTGAACCACACCATCATGGATCACTGGTTCGACGTGGCTGACTAAGCGCTGAGTAACATTTTTGTAAGCAACAGCATAAGTACTACTACTAGCATTTGGAGTTGCACTCACATTTGTATTTCCAGTTACATTTGTATTTGCATTTGTTCTTGCTTCAGCAGACAGATTCAGCTCACTTGCTCGTGCCACATCATCTAAATCTATATCTGTACGATCAGAATCGTAAACAGACTTCCATATAAAATGATCCTCTACCAACAGTTCGGCCTCTTGCGCTGCCGGAGGACAATTCCAATTGAAACGCCTTGTATATCGATCCAACGTAGGTGCATTCCCATAGGCCGATGTGAGGTCGAACTTGATTTCTGCGCTATGTGGTGATGAATGCTTCATTTCAAGCATCCTTGCTTCCGCTTCTCTTCCAGATTGCTGCACCGTTCCTTCAAGGATTGGTACGCTATGTCCCTGAGAACCAATATGGAGAATACTCTCCCGTCCAGGACTGAAATAAGCCTGAGTATACGCACCTGCACCCGGATCACAGAGTATGTTGTCACCCGCTGCATGAAGAATAAAATGTCCCAGATCATTGTGATTATGAGGTTCATCGTTATGCCCACCTTTGACCGAGAAAGCAACTTCGATCCCTGCCCTCGCTTCGGCACTCATCAATCGGGCCTTCCCCACAATCCATGATAGATCCTCCAGAACAATCATTGACTGAGAGAGGAGTTGCCCAGCTTGATCACGATGATCACCAAGTACAGTCCTATCTGTCCATAACAGATTACGTGAGACATGTGTCCAGCGCCTACATGGATCATCTGTCAAACGAGGGATGGACAACCGCCAGTTGACTTCCCCTTGCGTTCGCTGCGCTAACCTCGATAACAAGCCTGACGGAATAATCTCCCGTTCATGACTGTCTGAATAATTAACAAATGTACCTGCAGACATGTGAATATGCTGGGGAAATAACGCAATCGCTCTCGTCTTAGATTCAGATAACATATCGAGTGTACCTGCACTGAAGGTTCTCAACATCTCTGCATAATACGTATAGAAGCCAAACCCATATACCCAGTAACCAATCCCCTCTGCACATCCGCCATCCTCGCCGTATCCATGCAAAAAGGCATCCATGGCTTGCAAGGTATGTTCTACAGCCTTAACCCGAAGCGATTGATCCTCCAGCAGAAGGAGTGCAGCCACCCCACAGCCACCGCTACATACGGCCGACCAATTGTGTTCTGCACGTTCCCAGCCGTACGTTCGATCCTCTCGGTAAAGCGGCGTAAAAATCCGGCGTTCCATCTCAGAGCGAACCCGGCGCTCTACTCGCTCATCGATGATGCCACCCAGCATGACAATAATCTCTGCAAGCATCTGAGCCGTCTCTGCTGCAAACAGATCAATCCATGTGTAAGCAGTCGCTTCTTCTCCAGATGGTATGTGGGCAGAGAGGCACCAGGTATGTTCATTACACACACTCCAGATCAGATCCTCCAGCAGAGATACGTATGTAGAAGTCTTCGACGTAGCCGTTAATACACTAAGAGCCACTATTCGTCCACGACGTTCAAAATAAGCTGCTTCATACGCCTTGCGTTCCCCAGTATCCCTGAATTGGCGCAAAAGGGTAAACGATAATTCAGGCAAAGGCTCACGGCCTGCCCTCAACGCATACGACTCGATGTCCTTCCAAAAATCACAGTATTCCTGATCATCCCGTGTATTCGCAATCTTGCCTTTCCACTCGGAAACGCTTACTAAAGCTTCCGGGGTTCCCTGCTCCAATGCCTCCGCAATCTGCCTCGTCGTCCAGTTCAGTCCAGGATGGACGGTCATGAGAAAAGCCTCCTTACCACTGTAACCGATTTCAATTTGAGCTATTGCTTGATATGCATATGATTATTTTAACACTCTTTAGGGAGTAACTTCCAATTCAAAAATAGAACTACTCGCTTCGATTTACTTGTTCCTACCGCATTGCAATAAGCGAAGAAAGTTTACATAGTCTTCCTTCGCTCACGATATTATTGCGTGTTCAAAAAGGTCGGTTTTCAGTACCAAGAAGATGGGATGAAGATAGAAATGGAGTAGCGGAGCGTAGGCAAAACTACGTGAGCAACTACATTGTTTCCGAAGGAAACAAACTTCGTAAGCCTCGACTTATTTCGGCTGAATCCCATATTCGAAGCTGAGATGCCGACAGGCATCCTTCGTAATCCAAAGCGAACTTTTTGAACTACCTCTATTATTGTATTTTCAATGGGCTGTTCTGTACCACATCCAACCACTGGCGAGCAATCAGTTCATGTCCTGCTGCTGTTGGATGAACACCGTCCCATAACCAATAAGCAGCTTCAGCCTGCTGAAGTGCATCATTGAATTGCTGTTGCAGCGGTACAAATACAGCATCAAATTCATGGGCGAGCTCACGAACCAAGTGCTGATATTCGCCAATTCGCTCTTGCCAACGATCCCAATTTTCCACGGTAGCTCCTGTTTGCAAAATAAAAGGCTCCATAAGCACCAGCCCCGTATTTGGCATCACTTCACGTGTCTCTTCCAAAAGGTGGCGGTACGCTCGTCCCAGACGATCGGTGAACCCTCTCGCTTCACCATTCATGCTACGCCATGCATCGTTAACACCAATCAAAATGCTAATAAGATCCGGCTTCAAGCTGAACGTATCCTCATTCCAGCGTGCATACAGGTCGGATGCGCGGTCACCACTAATACCTCTATTGTAGAAAAGCGGCTGTCTAGCTGCTAGATCTACACTCAATCTGCTTGCGACTAGATAGGCGTACCCGTGACCGAGAAAATGATTTGGGTCATCATTACGGGATCTTCCTCCATCTGTGATCGAATCTCCCTGAAACAATATAACGGATGAATGTGTACTCGTCATTGATACCGTTCCTTCCTTCGAATAATAATAGCAATGAACACCTGACTACCTCATTCCCCATTTTATCCCTTTCCCGCCCAATAGAAAATAGCGTTTTCATATTTAAAATAAGAAAGAACCTAGACACATGTCTAGGTTCCATTTTGCTCTTTCGCTGTATAACCGCCGCCTTGATAGGCCGTTTCATCTTGCTTATCGGGTGCGCCATGACGTTTGGCTTCCTCCCATAGATCTGCCGCATCATCTAAAGGAATGTAACCAATTTTCTCTTTGAGGTATCCAATATCGTAGTAATTGTCTGTATTCGCTGAAGTTCCATATAGGTTAAGGTACGTAAGGTCTGTGTCTGCCTCAATACAACAATGGGCTAACTGCACCATATCCCGTGGCGAAATCCAGATATGTGCGGAACGTTCGGAATGTGGATGTGTGTCCCCAGAGAAGTTACCAATTCGGATATTGAATGAAGACAAGCCATGCTTATCCACGTAATACCGTCCCAACAACTCAATATAACACTTGCTGAGCCCATAGAAGCTATCTGGCCGATACGGATCATCAACCTCGATATCCTCGCCTGTTTTATAGAACCCTGTTGCATGGTTCGAACTTGCAAATATGACACGTTTCACACCATTTAATCGAGCAGCTTCATACAGATGATATGCCCCGGTCACATTAATCGGCAGTACTTTGCCTAGAAAATCCTCTTCATCTTTTGCCCAAGCAATATGCAGGATCGTATCCACACCTTGAGTGAGTTCCTTGATTCTCTCCGCATCCGTAACATCCAGCTCTACAATTCCCGCTTCATCGTCCTGCTGCAGATCAGCAGCCACAATATCATACTTATCAAGGGCTCTTAGACCCGTAAGCAGACTTCGACCAATTACACCAGCCGCTCCTGTAATTAACACTTTGCGCCCTATCGTTCCCATCGATCTCGCTCCCTTCGCTCTTCAGCATCATGTTCTATCATGTAAGACACTTCTATAAGAGGTTGTTCAAAAAGTCCGCTTTTGATTACGAAGGATGCGCGAGCGGCATCTCAGCTTCGAATATGGGATTCAGCCGAAATAAGTCGAGGCTTACGAAGTTTGTTTCCTTCGGAAACAATGTAGTTGCTCACGTAGTTTTGCCTACGCTCCGCTACTCCATTTCTATCTTCATCCCATTTTCTCGGTACTGAAAACCGACCTTTTTGAACACGCACTATAAAGCATTATTAACCGATTAAGCCGAAGGTTTACTCCTAATCACTGGAAATTTAACGTAGAATTAACCCATCCAATACCTCAATATCATCATCGCAACAATACCTACTAGGACGGTTCCAAGTAGGCTTCTTGTCCAGATTGCAACAATAAGTGTGGGCAAGGCAGCCCATAACGCTGGATTCTGTGTGATCGGTACTAGTTTGTTACCAGACATGAAGAGTTCCTGTCCAATTAGAGCAGCCATAACCGCTACAGGTACGTATTCAAGCCAGCGAAGCAGCCACATCGGAATCTGTATTTTACTGAACAACATCAAGGGCAGCACGCGAGGGATAAATGTTAACAATGCCGAGCCCATAATGATCCAGAATACATCCCATCTTACTTCCATCTTTCCATCACCACTCCCATGGTCGCCGCAATGACTGCGGCTACAATAATACTCATGCTGCCTAGTGACGCCATGCTCGCGATAATGACACATACCACTGCGATGATTGCGACGTTAATATGTAGCTTTTTATTATTCCGTTGTACAAGTTGAAGCACGATCAGACCGATGAACATAGCAGGTAATGCAAAATCAAGCCCTAACCGCTCTGGATTCGTAATCCAGCGCCCAAAGTACGCTCCCGCCATATTCGCTGCAAACCAGTTCAGATACGCGGTAATATTTAGTCCATGCATCCAGCGCTCACTTAATCTCTCGCGCCCGATTGCACGAGTCATGGCCACACCGAACGACTCATCGGTGAGGAGAGAGCCAATCCACATATTTTTGAGTGGAGTCAGATGGCGAAAATACGGAGACACTGCTGCACTGAGCAACAAGTGACGAAGATTAACAAAGAATATCGTAAATATAATCGCAGTTGCTGACCCATTCGATGCTAACATGCCAGCAGCAATAAACTGGGCAGATCCTGCGTATAAGATCAGACTGAGCAGAGCCGTTTCCGCTAAACTTAGACCCGCTGTCATTTCAATAACACCTGCGGCAAAACCAATGCTTAGATAGCCTAACAATGTTGGGATACAGTCTTTAACCCCTTGCATAAAAGAAGCTGTATCCTGCACGTCTGCTGCGGATGAAGGCTCAGCCTCGACCATGACTGCTTTACTCAATTCGGGTACAACCCCTTCCTACTCCTCTTGATGTATGGGTGTTTTTCACACATTAATCTAGAAATATACCACAAGATGAAAGATTCGGGGAGAGGTAAATTTTTTATGCAAAAGTACTCAAATAGACCTAATCCAAATGACCTATACAGCCGAATATATATTACATGATCACCTAAGTCATGATGGGACAAGCTTAACCTTGCTTATGTCGTGATCCAGAACAATAACAATGTAGGATGTCGCTGTTTTTTGCTCAAACGTGGTTGATCCAAATTATTGCGGGTGTTGCTTAGAGGGGGAATATGTATGAAGAAGAAACATGAGGTTGTTGTCAAAAGGTCTATACAGATGAGAGAGAAATTGATTCTGTCATTTGCGATTGTCCTACTCATTCCAACGATCAGCCTAGGCATCAT
This sequence comes from Paenibacillus tundrae, assembly GCF_030812775.1. Taxonomy (GTDB): domain Bacteria; phylum Bacillota; class Bacilli; order Paenibacillales; family Paenibacillaceae; genus Paenibacillus; species Paenibacillus tundrae_A. The sequence continues at coordinate 21,967 of NZ_JAUSTI010000010.1, read as the reverse complement.
CTCATTCCAGACAGCCGAAGGCAAAGTGGAAGAAAAGATGTATGAAAGTGCCATGAGCAGTGTGAATGTGCTTAATCAGACCATTGATGAGATCATTGGTGCTACACGAAAAAATGTCGATTTCCTGGCTTCCCAGATGGATGCAGGCAATGTAGGATCAACTCAAGGTGACGAGACAGAAACCATTCGTACCCTACTTGATGCATATAAAGAAACCCACGATGACGTAGAGCTTGCCTCGATCGGTACGGATCAAGGTGTGTATGTCAATTCTCCCGTAACCGCGGTCAATAAGGCAGGGTATGACCCTCGTGAACGCCCGTGGTATCAAACTGCAACACAGAACAAAGATGTCCCAACCGTTATCACACCATATATCTCCAGTAACACAGGTAACGTGGTTGCCTCAGTAGCTCAGACCACAGCAGATGGTCATGGCGTCGTCTCTGTCAGCCTTTCACTTGAAGGCTTGTCGCAGACCGTTAACAATACCAAGATTGGTACCAAAGGTTATGTGTACATCATTGATAACGCCAATAAAATCATCGTTCACCCTACCGTGGAGCCAGGGACAGAAGGTACTGCTGCTCCATTCCAAGACATTTTTAATCAGAAAAACGGTTCCCTTACGTATACATTAGAAGGACATAAAGAGCATGCATTCTTCACAACAAATGAAACAACAGGCTGGACAGTTGTAGGTGTTATTGACAGTGATGAAGTCACTGCATCCGTTCGTCCTATTCTGTATACCACGCTCATTGTCGTTGCCATTGCTGTTGCCGTAAGCTCCATTATCATTTACTGGATCGTACAATCCATTACACGCCCACTGAATCGCCTGGTGCAGGCATCTAATGAGATTAGTGATGGTAATTTGGCGATAGAGGTACCGGTTACTGGTCAAGATGAATTCGGTAAACTGAGCACTAGCTTCAACAAAATGAGCCAATCTCTGCGCAGTGTGATTCAAGATGTAAGACAGACTGCTGATGAATTAACCAGCTCATCTAACCAGCTTGCTGTGAACGCAACTGAGACAACGAAAGCGACCGAGCAGGTTGCGCTGATCACCGAAGAATCAGCAACAGGCATCGAGAAACAAGCTAGCCGTCTGAAGCATACTTCGCAGCAGATGAATGAACTTGCTGGAGGCGTTGGACAGGTGACGGACAGCACTCAGCAAGTCTCCGAAGCTGCTCTACAGGCTAGTGAGTTAGCTAAGCAGGGCAATGCCTCTATTCAAACGGTCGTTACTGAAATGGATTCGGTAAGCCGCTTTGTCGATAATATGACCAAAACAGCGGAGCGCCTTGGACATCACTCAACCTCCATTGGTGAAATGGTCTCAGTCATTACTGATATTGCAGCGCAGACTAACCTGCTTGCCCTGAACGCTTCTATTGAAGCCGCACGAGCTGGTGAACATGGACGTGGGTTCTCTGTTGTGGCCAGTGAGGTTCGCAAGCTCGCAGAGCAATCCAGCGAATCCGGCCAACGTATTGTCGAGCGCGTTGCCTCCATCAGACAGGAGATTGAGCAGGCGAATAAGGATGCCCAAGCTGGGCAACAGGATGTGGCTAGCGGAATCCGTGCTGTTCGCTCTGCTGATGAAGCTTTTGCACAGATCGATCAAGCCGTGGATGTAGTTAATCACCAGTTAGAAAGTATCGCAGCAGCTTCACAGCAGATGGCTGCAAGTACAGCAGAAGTGGTTCAATCCATCGATCATATTCACTCTATTTCTGAAGCGAATGCAGATGGTACAGAGAATATCTCCGCAGCAACAGAGGAACAAGTTGCTTCCATGCAGGAGATTTCATCCTCGGCTGACTCTCTGGCGCACTTAGCGCACAGACTGCAGAAGCTGGTTGACCAATTCAAGCTATAAGTCTTCTGATCCATTCGCTTGGCATCGTTGCAGTTAAGCTGTGGTAAATCATTTAATATTGAGTATTACTTCAAATAAAAAGTGCCCCGCTGGTCAAAATTAACCTAGCGGGGCTCACTCTTTTTATAGAACATGTTATAGAACATTAAGATACACATTTTACATTATTTTCACTTTACCTCTGTTGCCTCAATTTATACCTGGGTTGAATCAGCTACTCTTGCTATCTCCATGGTAACCTTGCTCTCCATAAGGCTGAAGCTTCTCCATCCATGCCTGCAACAGCTTCGCCAGCGCATCTTTTGTGTCAAAAAACGGATTATCTTGCTTTTTCAACTTCTCCACGACTTCAATCGTAAAAGCAGACTCTCCATATTCATTCCATTCTGCTTGTAATGATCGATTGAGATGGGTTCCCATCTGGAGCATGAACTTCTGTCCATTCATCGTTTTCAGATTAGGGGTGCTATCCAAAAACACCTTCCCATTTTGTTCATTGCGAATTTGATATACACCTGCCTCAATCTTAACCTCTTTAGCCTGTTCTTGAAGTTCTTTACGGCGATTCATACGTTCCAACTCCCCTTTCTTCAATTTATTCTCTTCAACCGTTGTTGAATGTCCCCCATTGGAGGCTGCACCCGTACTGCTCTGTGCCCCATCAATTTGATCAACTTCCCGCCAATATTGACTGCCATCCGCTTCTCGACCGAGAAATCCATAGTCAACGAGATAACGACGGATCTCAACATCATCGTGATAGACCTGCTGTAACAGCGCTTTGACTTGTTTTTCCGTGTAGGTTCGTCCGGGTTCGAATCGTTTGATGATTTCAGTCAGCACAATAAACTTGTGCTTTTGCTGCATCTGGAACGTCGTAAGCATGCCGTCCGTACCTTCGGGGAAATATTTAGTTAACACCTTGGCTCGATCCTGATCGGATATATCGAATGATCCCCTATTCATTTGACCAACTGGTTTGTTCACAGGTGTCACGAATTCAGCTGGTGCATGGGTATCTTTGCTTTTGAGAAGCTCCATCAATGCCAAGAATATTTTTGCTTGCCGTTCCTTTTCCTTCAACATATATCTATGGTTTCGAATGGTGGAAGCACTGCCAATCCCAAGTGCCTCCTGCACTTCGGCATCTTTCTTCCCTTCATAGAATTGAGCAAGCAAGCCCCGCTGTACATCCGATAGTCCAGTTATAGCTTTGTCCTGCTCCAGCAAATATTCAAATACTGATCCATGCGTTTTCTCCAAATGAACTCGAATGTAACGCTCTGCCTCATACAACACGCCGTCTTCGGGATAGATGATCCCTACTTCGGTGCTGTACCCGCAGCAAATGCACACATAATTCGATGCTTCCCTCAAGTACCCTCGCTTGATCTCTTCTAATGAGGCTGTTTGCAAAATAACATCCGTTGATTTCATGGAAGAACTCTCTCCTTTATTCTCTATCGTTAATCTCATGTGAATGAATTCATGACTTTATCGCTAATACTGGTTCAATCCAATTAATTTATTTAATAATATAGACATTAATTTATAATGTTTGTTTATTTATAGATATAATATAATTAAGTTTATCAATTGTCAACAAACGCTCTTACTCATATAGGTATAGGACAGAACATGTATCCAGAAGGTAGTTCTCTCGTCAGCTTATAAGCTGGAGATCAAAAAAGGCTGTAGGGTTATAACCCCACAGCCTTACATATCTTTTTCTACAACGCGTTCTATAGTTTGAAACGTTCAATCATACTCTGAAGATCCTCTGCCATACGGGACAGAGCCGCAGAGGACGCCGCAACCTCTTCCATCGTCGCCAGCTGTTCCTGCGCAGCGGCTGAACCATCCTCGGTTCCTGAGGCAATCTGATCCGACAGAATGATCGTGTCATTCACCGCTTTGGTTACATGCCCCATTCCACCATCAATCTGACGGGAGGCAGCCGATACTTCCTCTGCTTGCGCTGCAACCTGCTGAACAGCATCCCGAATATCTTGGAAGGCCTCTCCGGCTTCTGTAATCATTTGCGAGCTCTTCATCATACTTTCGCCTGTTTGAGCAAAGGTCGACTGTACCGCATTGGTCTTCTCTTGCATCTCTTGCATCAGCTCATTAATACGCTCAGCCGAACTACCCGAGCTCTGGGCAAGTATCTTCACTTCATTAGCAACAACGGCGAAGCCGCGACCTTGCTCACCTGCTCGTGCCGCTTCAATGGTTGCGTTCAATGCAAGAATGTTCGTCTGTTTAGCAATTGCCGTGATCTCGGTAACAATCTGAATAATCTCATCATTTTTGGCACGCAGATCCTCAATCACAGCTTCAACTGCCTTACTCTCATCATTGACTTGGTGCATATATGCTACCGCTCCATCTACCGTAACCATCCCTGCCTCGGATTTCGTAGAAGCTTCCAGTGCAATTCGTGCAGTACTTTCGGCGCTCGTTGAAATTTCCTTAACACCTAAGGACATCTCTCCAACTAATTGTCCTGTAGCCGAAAGACTTTGATTTTGCTTCGTCGTTCCTTCCGCCGCGCCTTGCATCAGCTCAGCCACCTGCTCCGTCGCTTTGGATGTCTGTTCTGAACTTGCCATCAGCTCTTCCGATGAGGCTGCCAGTTGACTTGATGTACCATGAACTTCGCCAAGAACTTCACGCAGAGACGAGGTCATCGTGTCAAAGCTATTCGCTAAGTGACCGAATTCATCATTTCGCTTCATGCCGATATGAACGGTAAGATCCCCTGCACTCACCTGAGAAGCCGCCTGTGTAAGCTGCGTCAATGGACGATGGATGCTACGGATGATAAAGATCAGCAAAATAATACCGACCAATAGCGAAGCGCCTACCACCATGTACGTCCGAATCAAAATGGGTCTTACTGCTTCAGTCGCTTCAGAAGGAACCAGCTCGCCAACAATTTTCCAACCCGTCGCTGGATTCGTGAAATATACGGCTTGTAATTCCTGACCTTCATAGGTGTATTTCACAGTACCCCGGTCTTGCGTGTACATCTCATTAATATAACTTGCATCAGACTGTACCCCAGATTCAATATTGTAATGGAAAAGAAACTTCCCTCCATTATCCAGCATGTACAGCTTACCTTCTTTACCGATATGTATATTATCTACCGATTCCTTCAGATGATTGAGACTTACATTGGCACCAAATACCCCTTTACCATCGGCTAGCTTGGCCGCTGCCGTCACAACCCATTCCCCAGTTGTCGCAGATTGGAACGTGTCTGAGATAATAGGCTCCGATTCAGCCATAGCCTGCGTGTACCAGCTCCGCTCACGTGGATCATAGATCTGCTCGCCTGGATCTGGGGACTTCATCCAGCTACCATCCTCAGCACCTATAGTCAGTACAGCGAGTTCATCGTGGTTTTCAGACATGCGATCCATCTGTTTTTGCACAGCAGGCGATTTGTTAATCACATCGCTAGACGTTACTCCTGCAGCTAGCTGTGCGGCATTATCCTTCTCCATATCAAGCATTTCATTGATTTGCAGACTTAGCATTTCTGTTTTGGCTTCTGCAGAACGAATGAGCTCTTCGTTAACCCGCTCCGCTGCCTTCGTGTAGGATAACCAGCCTACGCTAATGCTCGGTACAATCAGGAACAAGAGCAATGAAGCGATTAGCCGTTTTTTGACGGTCAAGGTAAACCATTTTTTCATCGATTTCTTCATTATTTCTATCCTCCATTAAATTCTTCACCCTTCTTTTTATCGGATAGACATCCAAAAAATATTACGTATAGATACTAAATATTTCGGATTTTGGAGATTGGCCTTCAATTTACAATATAGTTCCATGAACATCCTTAATTTTTGACCGCTTGTTCGAGATCGTTTACAATTGCTCATAAAGCTGGTTATTCATGAAACGTTTGGAAGGAGAGGATTCAAATTATACGCAAGTCGCAAGTGCAACAACCTGTTTCTAAGCTCTTTATATCGTTATCTCGCATCATGCTCGTACTTATGTTGTGTGCTAGCCCAGTGCTGGGACAGGCCGGGAATGTCGCTACGGCCGCTCAGGCGGCTAACACTGTCCATATTGAAGTGAATGGTCAAGAACAGATCTGGAAGAATCAGCCCCTTATTTTTCAAGGATCAACCTTCGTACCGCTTCGAGATGTTGTACAGTCCTTAAATGGTACGCTTAAGTGGGATGCACCTACGAAGACAGCTACCATTAAGGTGGGAAGAGACACCCTCATTCATCAGGCAAGCACCAGCTCTATTCAAGTCAATCACGTTCAACTGTCTACAGGCGTTAAATCTCGGACGGTGAATGGTACAATGATGATTCCGGTTCGTCCGCTTGCCAATGCGCTCAAGGCAGATATCAAGGTACAACGTACCGCCTCCGGACAGATGAGTGTAAATGTGAAGACAGACCAAGTCAGCGTATTAAATGCTGAACTTGCGAGTGTAGATACGTATCTGCGCGAAGCTGAGTTTCCTGGCATGGCATTGATTGCTAAGAACGGCGAGGTGTTACTGCGCCAAGGTTACGGCCTGGCTGATGAACACACTATGAATCGTCCGGATCAGAAGACTCGTATCGCTTCACTGAGCAAGTCATTCACTGCTGCATCCATCTTGCACTTAGCAGAAGAAGGGTTGCTCGATGTGCAAGACCCGATCTCCAAGTACATCTCAGGCATTCCAGAAGGGGATAAAATTACGCTACATATGTTGTTATCCCAAACTTCGGGTATTCCTTCCGCATTTGGCCGAGGAGAAGGAACTTCTTTGGAGGAAACCGTAGAGGAGATCCGGCACAAAACGCTGAAGTTTGAACCAGGCAGTGCTTATCTATACAGTAACAGCGGCTACGTGTTACTCGCCTATGTCATTGAGCAAGTATCCGGCAGCAGCTACGCTGATTATGTACAACAAACGATTCTGAAACCGCTCGGAATGAAAAACTCAGGAGAAGCCTCCCGTCAAGTTCATACGATCAGTGGATTTGTTTCCGAAAATAACGCTTGGGTGCCTGCACCTTATTACGTTTCACAATCGGGATCAGGAACAATCTACTCCACCGTGGATGATATGTTGAAGTGGGATCGTGCGCTCTACACCGATCAGATCTTGAGCCAAGATACGATTGAACAAATGTACAAGCCCTACTCTAGCAAAAACTATGGTTACGCTTGGATTTTGAAAGAAAATGATCAGAACCGTACCGTTTTCCATAACGGTAGTGGTGGTGGCTTCGCTACTGCGTTCTCTCGTAATCTATCCGATGACATCACAATCATCTTGCTCGGTAATCATGCGGGCATGGACATGACTACTCTGATGAGTGAGGTTGAAGCAGAGACAGCCAAAGCACTGCATTTGCAATAATGATGCTCTTCCTTTTAATTAGCCCAAGTTAATATATCATCAAAAAAGGACGTTTCCTTGGTTACCCATCTCCCGATCTATGTTGCAGGGAAATGAACCTCATGGATTCGTCCTTTTTGCTGTGTGCACTAGCCATAACCACGCACGCTATTGCACACTCTACACTCTACATTAGTACGCTACATCATCGTTTTTATCTCACTTCACTCGATCGACACAGGTGATATCCCCTGAAAAGGAATGTGACCTAGGAGCGCTTGAGCAACACTATTCATCGCGAGCGGCCGGCTCTCGTAAGCTGCTACGTAGACCTTTACGGTAGGTAGAGCAAGCAGATCATATGGGCTGCGTAGCGCTATGACTGCTAGTGGTTTTCCAATTTGCTGCAATGCTTCAATTAATCTGCCTTGTGATTCACCAGAAGGACTTCCGGCATTGTAGGTGCCTACGATAATTTGCTCCACTTCTTGCGCTCTGGCAGCCTGTAACATACTCGCAGAGGAAGTCGAGACATTCTCCACATTAACATACAGATCAATAACCTCCAGCCCATAACGCGACAATACAGCACCCAGCGTGGATGTTTCACTTAATTGTTCATCAACAGCACTGGTCACCGATGATGCAACGGTAATGACCAATGTACGCTGCATTTTCAGGGGTAACATCCCAATCTGATCACGTACAAGTGTGATGCTTCTCTCACTGATCCGCTGAGCTACAGCCTGATGGAGCGGACTGTTACGCTCTTTTCCAGTATCCATAGCGGGCATATCCGGCTGTGCGAGAGATCGATTAGCATCCTCACTTCGATTATCTGCATTCATTCTGCTGTCTAACAAACCATGCTTACTCTTATAACTCAAAAGCCGTATCACCGACTCATTGATTCGTGCTTCGCTAATTCGTCCCTGCTGTACCGCAGCAATTAGCGCCTCATAAGCCTCTATCTGTAACCTCGGCGTGTGACTAATGAGTACCAGATCTGCTCCAGCTTCTACAGCCATGACTGCCGCTTCAACCGTTCCATAGTGTACAGCAATGGCATCCATCTCCATACAGTCTGTTACAATCATACCCTCATAACCAAATTCCTTGCGGAGCAAACCGTGAAGTACGGATCGTGATAAGGTGACAGGTAGACGCTCTGATTCGAGTGCAGGAAAATAAATATGTGCTGACATAACTGCATCCACACCTGCTGCTATAGCGGCTCGAAAGGGAACCAGCTCAACTCGGTTCATCCGCTCTCGGTCATGAGGAATAATGGGTAGATCAAGATGGGAATCCGTATCGGTATCCCCATGACCTGGGAAATGCTTAGCTGTCGCTACAACTCCAGCATTTTGGTAACCCGTTACAGCTCTAACTCCGTAATCTGCTACGATATCAGCATTCTCACCATATGAGCGCACACCAATGACAGGGTTAGCCGCATTATTATTAACGTCCAGGACGGGAGCAAAATTCATGTTAATCCCCATAGATCTCAACTCTATTCCGCTAATATATGCCGCTTGATAAGCATCATCCTGGCAACCAGCAGCAGCAATCGCCATCTGTCCGGGCATTAACGCAATCCCCTCCGTAATCCTGGATACCATACCGCCCTCCTGATCAATGGAAATCCAGAGTGGAGTATGGTTACTTGTGGAAGAAATGCTCTGTAATCCCTCTGACAGTTGCTGTACCTGCTCGGGCGATTCTACGTTACGCGCAAAATATATCACGCCACCAACCGGGTACTGCTGAATGAACGCTTCAATATCTCCGGCAGCTTCCGTGCCATGGAATCCAATCAATAATATTTGCCCAACTTTTTCCTGTAAACTCATAGACTGCAGAATACTTCGAACCCTTTCCCCTTGCTCACTCATCTCCATTCCCCTCCCGATAAACCAGTATTCATCGTATGAAAATATGAAATTAATTAGAGCGTATGTCCATATCCTACATCTGTTTGTCTGTTTGATCCATTAAATATATATCTTACTGACTGAAGGATGCATTAAAGCGTTAATCAATTGATGATATACAAACTTTTAAATATTGATCACATGAATCAATTCCATATAGAAACATTTTTACAATTTTACCGTTTATACTATGTAGGGATATTATGGAATTATAATTGTATGTTTGCAATCCATAGGTAATGAAGGAGATGATGCGATGCAAAATGTGACTGGCTGGTTATTGGTCGGCGTGCTCTTAGCAGGATTGACGACTACAGAACCTTCTGTCGTGGACGCTAAACAGAACCTATCCGAGTCTGTGACCTCCAACTCCGTTCTAAGTGCTACGACCGCTCCATCTGTGTATGCCAGTAACCATACGTTCCAAAAAAGTAGCAGCAATCCCCTCCATTGGAAGGGGGGAAACGTTACCTTAACCACAACTTCTACTCAGCGGGAAGACGTTCCAGCTTTTGAGCAACATGTCATTCAATCCATTGTCGTCACCCAAGGGAAACAGCAGTATACGATGCAAACTAGCGATTGGGAGGACAAGCTGCTTCAGATTACAAGTGTCACTGCCTCCGACTCGAAGGCATGGATTGCCATACAAGCAGAACGTAGCGCAGGAAGTTCATTGATTCTCCTGAACCTTGAAACGGGCGAATGGCGGAATCTTCAGGATCGATTACACCAGGCTGGTCAGAAAAACGTAGAAACGATTACCGCTTATGCATGGGCAGCTTCCGAGGATCAGATCGCCTTCTCTTACGGAGACACTTCCAAAAGCACCATATCCATCTACAATGCGCAACAAGACCGCCTGATGAAGCTGCCAAGGACAACGAACTACATCACGACCTCACTGATCTTGTGGCAAAAGGACGGCACATGGCTAGATTACATCAGTGAGTATCCATCAGACCAATTTATTTTGTATAGATACACGTTAGCTAGTAACAAGGTAAAGCCCGTGAAGAAAATGAAACGACAAGAATTCCAAGAATGGATCAAGCTTAATCAAGCTCTTAGATCTAAATAATAGAGGTGTGTAATGAAGAAGACCTTGCTACTCTTATGGATGAGTCTGTTCGTGCTGTTCTTACTCCCAAGTCCAGGGCATGCTGCAGCGAACACGTCAAAGATTTTTTTGGATGGTGAGCAGTTAAATCTACCTAATGATGTTCAAGTCACAATCGTCAATAAAAACGTGATGATCCCCATCCGGGTTGTTGCCGAAAATCTAAAATTCCAGGTCGACTGGAATCAGAAAGCAAGCCAAGTGAAGATTCGACAAGATAACCAAATACTCGCTTTAACCGTTAATCAGAAGCAAGCTATGGTGGGTGACAAGGAAGTAAGTTTAAATACCGCCCCGCAGATTATTAACAATACAGTCGTAGTACCGATTCGATTTGTCAGTGAACAGATGGGATTAACGGTGAAGTGGAACAACCAAGAGAAAATCGTATACTTAGTCAATACCATCAAGACCCCTGCCCAAGAACCCAACACAGATCCAGGGCAAAATGATAGCTCTACCCTAGCCCAAGTGACAGATATCCTGTTTACAAACAACCAACTCGTGGTATCTATGGATCAAGATGTGCAACCGATTATTACCACATTGAAGAACCCCGACCGGCTGGTGGTTGACTTGCCTGGAACCGTATTTGGCGATATGACCCAACCTCTGGATCAGGGGATGAATGGAAAGTTAGATGTGAGTGGATTCCCGAATGTGACCGATGTAAGATATTCACTGTTCAAAAAAGATCCAGGTCAAGTCCGGATTGTTGTTGAATTGAATCAAGTAAAAAGTGTTCAGTTCAGCCAAGAGCAAGTCGCTGGTAAACTCATAGTGGACCTGAACGTTTCTGGTGAGAACGTCATTCCGGTCATTGTCACGCCAGTAGGTGAACCAGGTCGCAAAGTGGTCGTCATTGATCCTGGGCATGGCGGAAGTGATCCAGGAACAATAAGCATTACGAACAAACCTGAGAAGGATTTCACCCTCGCTGTAGGGTTGAAAGTACAAGCACTCCTTCTACAAGAGGAGAACATTCAACTGGTCATGACACGTGATACGGATGTGTATCCAACACGCCCTGAACGTGTCAAACTTGCCAATGATCTGAATGCAGATGTGTTTGTATCCATTCATGGCAATAGTGTAGAGTCCGCTCCCAAAGTATCAGGAACAGAGACATTTTATTATCAACGCAGCAATAGCAAGGATCTGGCGAACGTTATCCATAAACATTTGATTCAAGCCATGGGCCTTAAAGACCGCGGTGTGAAAAATGGGAATCTAGAAGTCATTCGAAACACTAAGATGCCTGCGGTGCTGTTAGAACTCGGCTTCCTCAGTAATGCGGAGGAGGAGACTGCTCTTTTATCCGAGGATATGCAGATGAAGGCTGCTCAAGCGATTGTGGATGGAATCAAGGAATACCTCGGGCTCTAAATTATATTGAATATCACTTCGAAGGGATGTGCTCGATTGAAAGCTAAGCTAGGATGCGCACTCATCTTGTCCATCTTAATGATTGTTGGAATCGGTTGTGCTCAAAAGCCTGTCACTGAATCCGGATCGAATGAACCGAGCAGTGTGCAAGGACAGGGACAATCCCCGAGCCCAGCGGAAACCACGGTAGAACCAGAGACAAGAACCTCACAAGCTGTGGAGGTCTATTACGCAGATGCAGAATTACTGGAGCTGGAGCAACAAGAGCAGACCATTGATTTCAAGGAAGACACAGAGAAGTATCACAAGACGTTCGAAGCATTACAAAACAGCTCCGATGCTAACCTCATTTCCTTATGGGATCAGGTGGAGCTGCTCTCCACAACGTTTGAGGATGGGGCACTCACGTTAGATGTCCATATTCCAGAGGAAGCCAACCTGGGATCCAGTGGAGAACTGCTTGCACTTGATGCATTGACACAAACGATGTTTCAATTCGATGAAGTCAACAGTATTGATGTGTTAGTGGATGGTGAAGCATCCGAGAGCTTGATGGGTCATTCTGAACTAGAGCACCCCATTCAACGTACACCATAGTTGAAAAAGAATTGATAATTCATGTATGAATCATTTGCAGACACGATGATAAGCAACACTTATCATCGTGTTTTTTTATTTTCATGAGGTAAAAGAAAGAACGCCCAAGTAAGGGCGTTCTCGTTTTCTCACTCATTTCAATAATCTCTCACTGCCTATCTAATTCGCACTCACCAATCACACCACAAGCTCATCCCCAGGTGATAGAGAATGAATCATCTGACCAGGCATAGCTCCTTCAGCTTCACTTAACCTAGCTTCACTGAGCATATCTTCGCTTAGAAGATGATCCCGAAGTTTATCCGTCTCTTCGCGATTGGTGTGCACAAGAATCGTGTGTCGTGCAGGAAGTCTACGGATCATTCTTTCCACATCCAGCCACCCTTGATGAACCTTGTAACGAACCTTCCGTACTTCACATTTCCCATGCTCTTCAGGAGCTTGCGATAATTGATCTGCATAGGTTCCCTCCGACACATGGCCAGTAAGCAGCACCATATTGTTCTCATCTCCAGCTAACTGGCTATAATACCAGCGAGCAAGAGCGGATTGCATCATCCCATCTGGTATAAACCATAGTGAGGCTGTGTTCCGCTTCAACCATTGCTCGCGCTCATCTTGTGTCACAGGGGTCTGCCATCTTGATCCGTTCAAGCATTCCATAATTGCTTCGGTCAGTAATCCCTTGTTAGATGATTCGTTCTCTCTCAACCAGTATGGTGAATGTAGAAGTTGCTTCATTCCCTTCATTAACCCCTGTTCGACGAATAGAGGAATGCCAGGGTACTGCTGCTCTGCCCATAACATGATCTCCTGCCCACGTCCTACCACAGGCATAGGCAACAACACTTTCCCGTCACGCGCAATCGTCTCGCGAATCGCATGGTCTAACTGTTGCAACTTATCAGCCTGCGTGTCTCGGTCTGTTCCGTATGCAGCATCCATGATCGCGAGATCCAGCATCTCCCCCCACGGTTGCATAGACTGTACCGGTAGTATTCTACTCTCACTAGGAGCTATTGCCTCCGCTGCCTTAGGTGCTGGAGCTGATCGCCAGTTCATGGACCGCTTATCGTCCATTGCTACCGGTTCATGAGCAAGAGAAGAGACTGCAGGTTGCTCCATTTCACCAAATGGCGTAGCTGTGGACACATTGCCCCTTTGAACACCTACAAACTCGGCTTCCTGACCCACAGCGATGTTGCTCCTAAACGCTGTATGATCTACCCGACTGCGCATTGATTTGCTCCTCAGCGAGCTATGCAATCGGCCTGCCCCACGTAAAGTCTCTAAAGGATCATCTTCCTGTAGTAGCATGGATTCAGAGGTATAGTCGCCGGAGTAAAATATGCGCTGATCCTCCATCTCAATGGCAAACCACACCGAACCCGCGAGATGACCCGTACGTCCCCAGATCGCCCACACGCCAGAGATAAGCTCAAACCAAACTCCACGCGCTGCCTCTTGTTCCAAATAGCGATAACGGATAGACTGCACGTCACTCTCTTCATAGGGTACAGCATACCCTGCACGTTCCGTATTATTTCGCCATGCCTTAAAGTACGTGTCCAGCTGTTCCCGAGTCTCTCGTGTCGTCCACACTTCTCCCTGATATCCAAGGTTATACAGCAGAGGAATAGCAACAGAGTGATCCTCATGTGCATGAGACAGTAACACTGCATCCAACTGCGGTATAATGTTTTTATCAAGGAGCGGATACTCCCCAGCTCCACCTTTTTTGACGCCACAATCCAGTAATAGACGTTGTGTACTCCCGCTAAGGAGATACGCAGAGCGGCCATGTTCTCCAGCACCGCCCCATACGTTCAGTTTGATCATGATGCATTCCACTTTCTCTTCGAATTCAGAATTTCGATCCCAAGTAGCATAAGTACCGTCATACCTACAGTAACAACTGCCATCGCCATCCCCAATGAAACCTGACCTTGTTCAAACTGGGCAAAAATATATGTCGCCGATGTCTGCATCGACGGCGGAAGAATTAATAACGAGGCGACCAGTTCTCTTGTCGCAATCGTAAAGGTCATCATCCACCCAGCAAGCATGCCCGGGATAATTAAGGGTACAAGAATACGTCGTAGGATGTACAGCGGCTTGCCGCCAAATACTTGACCTGCCTGAAATAATGATCCATCAATTTGGGTAAAGCTTGATTTTACATATTGCACGGTGTAAGGAAGGAACAGCACGACATAGGTCAGAACAACCATGCCATAGGTGTTATAGAGCGTGAATGGCATCCAAGGTGAATTCCAGAACAAAATCAGCCCCACAACCATGACGATCCCCGGCACAGTGTTCGGCAATAGGCTGAACAAATCGATGATACGCTGCATCCATGAAGATGATTTGCCGATCGTTAGCGCAAGCCCCGTACCAATGAACACCGCTACCGTTGAAGCTGCGAGTGACAACCCTAAGCTATTTCCGATTGCCTTCATACTAACAGAGCCCCACGACAAGAGATCACGGTAATGCTCCAGCGTTAGGTTATCCCAAGCCAGTCCGGCTCCGCGTAACTTCATCGTTGAAGCCGCAATAATGGAGAAATACGGAATGCCCACAGAAAGAATCAAGAGCAGGGCAAGGTACGAACCACAGAGCACCCCCGTCCAGCCTCGGAGAGTATAGTGCTTGGAACGTTGCCCCTTTCCTCCTATTAAGCGGTAAGTGAACTTACGGGACATCGTAGATTGCATGTACCACATGACGAGACAGACCGACAACAAGATGGAAGCGAGTGAAGTTGCCTTGCCAAAATCAATCGGCCAACTGGAGATATACTTATGAATCTCAGAAGTCATCACGTAATAACCAATCTTTCTGCCGAAGGTGGCGGGTGTTCCGAATTCTGCAATGGTTTTGACAAATACCAGCATGATCCCCATTCCGTAGGAAGACAGTAACAATGGAAGAATAATACGGCGGAATCGATATCCCGCAGTTGCACCGTGTACTGCTCCCGCTTCTTCTAGATTGCCGCCGATGCGAATTAATGCATCTCGTAGCAGCAAGTATAGGAACGGAAATAGATGCAGGCTCATAATGAGCACCATTCCCCAGAAACTGAAGAACAGCTCACTCCATTTCGAAGCCGAGGGAATCCATTGCTGGAGATAGCCCCCTTTTTGCATGAATAGTATCCAGCCCATCGAGCCGATGTATGGTGGAGTCATAAACGGAATCATCAAGATGACGTCTACCCAGCGATGCTGACCCATTCGAGTCTTAGACATCATCCAGGCAAGCGGCAAGGCGAGCAGTGTTGTTACCATCACTACACAGATACCAAGCCAAACCGAGTTAAGCAACACCCCAGACAAATGATGCCCTGTGATCGTACGAATAGGAGCCGTCCAGTCCCACTGGCCATCGGGATATATACTTTGCCAGAAAATAAAAAGCAGGGGTACGCCGATGCTTACCGTCAACAGAAAGAGGGCCAGAATCACGCCGACCCTCCGTAGAATAGTTTGATTATTCATCTTATTTGAAGATTTCAGAGAAGCGTGCTGCCGTCTCATCTCCATGCTCACTCATCCAAGCCCAATCCACCTTAAGCTGTGGAATGTCTTTCACGTTTGCGCGATTGGTCGCTTCAATATCTTCACGTCCTGGAATCAGGTAGGCATCGGCAACCAGCTTTTGTGCTTCATCGGACAAGAGATAGTCAATAAATGCTTTGGCATTATCCACATTCGGGCTTGATTTCAAAATAGCTGCCGGTCTTGGGCTAATCACTGTTCCCTCTTCAGGGTACACAATGTCCAGTGGCTCACCTTTTGCTTTGGAGGAATACGCCATGTAATCTACACCCGCTGCTACGATGCTTTTCGCACCCGTAATAACTGGATCAAGTGCTTCTTGGTTCGCGCCAGCCATGGCTACGCCGTTCGCTTTGTAACTGCTTAGCAGATCCCAACCCTTGTCTCCATTTGCACTCAAGTAACCTGTGATAAAGTCCAGTGCTGATCCTGAGAGTGTAGGATCGGGAATGTTCACTGCATCTTTCCATGCAGGTGTAGCGAGCTCAGCCCATGAAGTAGGCGGTGTAGATACAAGCTTGGTATTGTAGACGATTCCTAGAGCAGATGCACTGCTGCTGAAATAGTTACCATCGGCATCAGACCAATCCTTGTTCAATTTATCAGCGTTCGCCGCTTCTGGGTAAGGCAAGGTTAATCCATCTGCTTTCAATGCCTGTGCTGAAGGTAAAGAAGCGAGAATGACTACATCCGCTACTGGATTTGATTTTTCAGCTTCCATCCGAGCTAGGATTTTGCCTGTAGTTCCTTGGAACATTTCCACCTCAATGCCGGTTTTTGCAGTAAATCCACTTACAATATTATCAGCCAGCTTCTGTGGCCCTGCGCTATACAATACCAGCTTCCCGCCTGTTTTATCCGTTGTTTCTGCAGCAGCTGCCGTGTTACCCTCACCTGCCGGTTGAGCCGCTGAGCCTGTAGTCGTGTTACCTGTGCTACATCCAAACAAACTGATACTCATTACCGCGGATAAAATCAGCATTGCGCTTTTCTTACGTGTATTCATTCCAAACATATCATGACATCTCCCTTGGTTGGTTTTATAGTCGTGGTCAATCACTTAATTTACTGCTGCGATCTTGTTTCTCGTAAAGCTTGTCTCGCCTTCTATATTCATTCGATGTATGCGCTCAGGAGGCACATAGAGATCTACCTGCTCGCCTATACCTACTCTATTGTTCCGATATGCTGTCCAAATGCCCAGCCCATCCATTTGCACCCGAACCTCATAACGCTCACCTACATAACTAACACTGAGCACGACCCCGTGATACCGGAGATCGTCATGATTGATCTTGTTCCAGGAGACATACTCCGGTCGAACCATAGATTGATTCGGCGTCAGCCAATTCGATTTACCGATAAATGAAGCAACAAACGGCTCGCTCGGTGTAGCGTAAATGGTTTCTGGACTGCCTTTTTGCAATATTCGCCCCTTCTCCATCACCACAATCTCGTCCGACATAGACATCGCTTCGACCTGATCATGTGTTACATACAGTGCCGTCAAGCCCATATCTCGTACCAGTGACATCATCTCAATTCGCATCTCTTCCCGTAGTACAGCATCCAGTGCGCTTAACGGTTCGTCGAACAAGATCACACCAGGTCGAACGGCCACGGCTCTGGCAAAAGCAACCCGCTGTTGCTGTCCACCGGACAACTGGTGAGGATAACGATCCTCCATCCCTTGCAGGCGTACCATGTCGAGTGCTTCTTTTACTTTTTGTCGCAGATCGGACTTCTGTTTACCAGCCCTTAAGCCAAACGCAACATTTTCATATACCGTCATATGCGGCCACAAGGCGAAGTCCTGAAACACCATGCCCAGATTCCGCTTATGCGTTGGCACATCGATCCGCTTCTCTGCTGAGTAGATACACTGTCCGTCTGCATATATGGCTCCTGCATCCGGTTGTTCAAGCCCAGCCAGCATACGCAGCAATGTTGTCTTACCGCAGCCTGATGGGCCGAGCAGTGTTGTAAACTGACCATGCTCTAGTATGAGATCAGTAGGTAGTAACGCCGGAGTACGATTGAATGATTTTTGAACCTGTCGTATTTCTAATTTCATAAGCATCCCTGCCTGTCTTCTAGTACTATTATCAGTCTAACGTTCACCTTCGAGAGTTGTATGTTAGGAATGTAAAATGATAATTAACTTTTTAGATGAATTCTGTTGATGTTCATAGATTAAATCTATATAAGGGTCAACTAATGATATTTTCACTGCCTTTTGCAAGGATAGAGCACCAGGAAGGTTTGTTTTGAGAACCTGAGTATCTAAGGTTTGAGGTTTGAGGTTTTGGGTTGAAGTTGAGGTTGAGGTTGAGGTTGGATTGCTTGTTCTTGTTAGGCTTTGTTCGTTGGGGCTAGGTTAATAGCTAACTTACGAACTAGAGATTTATAGAACTGAGAGGAGTGAGTATCCATTGAATCTGATCAAATTACAGATCGTTGAGTTGATTGATAAACATCATCACATGACGAGCGTTGCTGAGATTTTAGGTATTAAGCAGCCTACGGTTACATTTCATATGAAGTCATTAGAAGAAGAAATGGGTGTGCGGTTATTTGAATCACGGAGTGGAAAAACATTTCTGACCGAGGCTGGACAAGCGTTGCTCCATTATTCAGTCAAAATCAATGCCCTCACCCAAGAGGCTCGCCGAGTCGTGCGGGAATATGACAGTCTCTACCGGGGAACCTTGCACATTGGAGCAAGTTATGTACCTGCAACGTATCTATTACCGCCGATCCTTAATGCTTTCTCTCATGAGTTTCCTGGCATTCGAATTCATTTGTCGGTTAAACCCTCTCCTGTCATCCGAGATATGTTAGTTCGACATCAGATTGATCTAGGGATCATTTCATCTGAGCCGTTTGTCGGCTCGCAGCTACAGACAGAGACATTGTGTGAAGATGATCTCGTGCTGATCTGTGCGCCTCAGCATGCCTTGGTTCAACGGGAGGATGTACAGCCTGAACATATTGCCCAAGTGCCGTTTGCCCTGCATGGTCACGAATCCAGCACACGCCGTTTGACGAATCAATGGCTGGAGCAGCATGAGGTGCGATTACGTGGAACGGTTGAGATGGATTCGTTGGAAGCAATCAAACAACTCGTTCTCCTTGGGGGACATATCTCGTTCATGTCACGAATGGCTGTACAGTGGGAGGAACAACAGGGGCTCATTCGGGTTCTTCCGATTCCGGGGGAACAGGCACCTCGCCATATTTATACGGTTCATAATAAGGATCGGCACCCTTCTGTTCAGATCAAACGTTTCGAGGAAGTTTTGCGAGAATGGAGTCTAGAGGCAGAGGTAACCTAAATAAAGTTAATCCAGATATAGACATTTAACGTTGTACACTCTGATCACAGATTCCTATGATGCTGTCAACAGATCACCTAGAGAAACTCTCGTTCGCCATTCATCAAATCTATGCAGGGTTAACGCAAAGTGCTTCTCCCGTTAATCACTTCGACATACTCGAACGATAAAGTTGGGTCTGTACAATAAATCAGCCTAGGGAGTGATTGGTTTTGAAAAAGTGGAAAAAGGTAACGGCGTCGTTGATGCTGAGCATCGTGACATTGGGAAGTGGACTTACGGTACTGGAAGCACCACAGGCCTCTGCTGCAGCAAATGCGGTTCCTGCATATGAGGTTAAATTTTTGGCTAAACCCGAACTGGTATTGAATGCAGATGGTACTCCACGTACTGAAGTTGTGCAGACGCTTGGTCTTGATTCCACTCCAACGGCTATACAGACAGAATACTTTGACACCAATGCGCTGGAGCTGAACGAAGAAGGTTGGAATGTGCGTTTTCGCAAGAAAGAAGATAAAAATAATTATGAACTGACGTACAAGAAGCGCTATCCTATCATCAATGGCGATGTAAATGCGGCTCTTACACTGGCTAACCAAGAAGGATTCGATTCTTCAGATGATAACTATGAAGCTGAGATCGACTGGGGATATGGCAAACAAACACTTAGCTTCTCTAATACCAAAAAAGTAGATTCCCCGAAAAATAGTGGCATTAACCTGCCTTCAGATCAAGAAGCATTGAAGATGTTGTTGGACAAGCTGCCGGGTAAGTTGAACAAATGGTCTTCCTCCAACTGGGGCAAACAAAAGTTAACTGACTCCCGTGTGTATGGTCCAGTTACTTTCCAACGGTACAAAGGAACATGGAATGGACAAGAGATGACCTTAGAGGTATGGCCTATCCGTGATGCAGCTGGTACTGGAGTAGAGAACATTGTTGAGGTCTCCTTCAAAACAGATAATGCTTCAACTGTATCAGATCTCCGTAATCAATTCATGCAGGTACTTGAAAACAAACAGTGGCTCCTTCCAGCAGATGGCCTGAAAACACAGCTTATTCTGGAGAGATACTGAGTTGCTGATATAGCAAGGTACAGACAAGTTGAGTCAAGAATTAGGGAAGAGTAAGCATATAGTATAAGTATGAGTTAAGGTCGAGTTGAGGTACGAATTGAGGCACAAATTAAGGTTCAGGTAAGGATTCCAATTCGTGTACCATTTAAAGACAAACTTTGTAGAGATAAACGTAAAAGGACATGCATTGGAGTTCAATCCAGTTCATGTCCTTTTATTTTAATCGTGTGGTGTATTATTTTATCCACTTAGGATTTAGAGATGGTTAATCATTAGAGCGCGGTGTAATTCGTTTGGCGCATCACGCTACACAAATACGGAATGAAATCGTCCAACATTGTCATTAGAAAATATCATTTTATACAAATAAAAAGCCCTTGCTAAGCGCAAGAGCCTTTTCATTTATTACAATAAGCGGGTGATGGGAATCGAACCCACGCTATTAGCTTGGAAGGCTAAAGTTCTACCATTGAACTACACCCGCACAAGTAAAATCGGGATGACACGATTTGAACATGCGACCCCCTGGTCCCAAACCAGGTGCTCTACCAAGCTGAGCTACATCCCGATACAAAAAAAATAATGGCGCGCCCTGAGAGATTCGAACTCCCGGCCTTTTGATTCGTAGTCAAACGCTCTATCCAGCTGAGCTAAGGGCGCAAATATGGAGCGGAAGACGGGAATCGAACCCGCGACCCTCGCCTTGGCAAGGCGATGCTCTACCGCTGAGCCACTTCCGCATAATAATTGGTGCGGTCGAGAGGACTCGAACCTCCACGGGGGGTTAGCCCACACGGACCTGAACCGTGCGCGTCTGCCAATTCCGCCACGACCGCAAAATATAAAAGTGAGTCATGAAGGGCTCGAACCTTCGACACCCTGATTAAAAGTCAGGTGCTCTACCAACTGAGCTAATGACTCAAGTAAATGGCTGGGGATATAGGATTTGAACCTATGCATGACGGAGTCAAAGTCCGTTGCCTTACCGCTTGGCTAATCCCCAATGAGATAATGGGGCGATCGAGGGGAATTGAACCCCCGAATGCCGGATCCACAAACCGGTGCGTTAACCACTTCGCCACGATCGCCATAGTTACATCTCATAACTTGCTTAGAGTAATTCAGTATACCCATCTTTATCTTAAATATACACGCTAATCCAGACTCAGATGTTAAGGTATAAATGGTGCCGGCGAGAGGACTTGAACCCCCAACCTACTGATTACAAGTCAGTTGCTCTACCAGTTGAGCTACACCGGCAAGGTGTAAGGTAAAATTTTAAAAATGGCGGAACCGACGGGATTCGAACCCGCGATCTCCTGCGTGACAGGCAGGCATGTTAGGCCAACTACACCACGGTTCCAGATCACTTTCGTGAGAAAGTATAATTGCGGGGGCAGGATTTGAACCTGCGGCCTTCGGGTTATGAGCCCGACGAGCTACCGGGCTGCTCCACCCCGCGTCGTTAGAAAAAAATATATGGTGGAGGCTGAGGGGATCGAACCCCCGACCCTCTGCTTGTAAGGCAGATGCTCTCCCAGCTGAGCTAAGCCTCCATATCAGGATTCTCATCCCTCATTGAAACAATAAAAATTGTTATGACCCGTAGGGGATTCGAACCCCTGTTACCTCCGTGAAAGGGAGGTGTCTTAACCCCTTGACCAACGGGCCTTGCTAAAAAAATTATCTGGCG
>NZ_JAUSTI010000009.1 GCF_030812775.1 Paenibacillus tundrae | reverse complement strand
CTTTTAGCAATTACAGGAATACCCCGATCCAGTTACTACAAATGGCGAGCAACACAGCCGCAGCGAGAAGCAAGACAAGAGCGCGATCGCGAGATCAAAGAGTGCATGATGGCCATTCATATGACCAATCAAGAGTTTGGTTGCCCTCGCATGACAACGGCCTTGTGGGAGGCTGGTCTGAACGTTAATCACAAGAAAGTATGGCGAATCATGCGAGAACTATCGATCCAATCAGTGATTCGTAAGAAGCGAAAGAAGTCCAGTTATACGCCATCTATTATTTATCCGAATCGCCTGAAACGCAAATTCCATGCCACCGCACCCCAGCAAAAAATGGTGACGGATATTACGTTTATTTCGGATGGGAGCGCATTCGTTTACTTGTCTGTCATTCAGGATTTGTTCAACAACGAGATTGTCGCTTGGCAGTTATCCAAACGAAATGATGTCCAGCTCGTATTGGATACGGTGGAACAATGGACACAAAAAAGAGACGTTTCGGAAGCCGTGCTCCATTCGGATCAGGGCTTCCAGTACACGTCTCAGGCGTACAACTCACGATTAGAAGCATTCGGCGTCAAAGGCAGCCACTCTCGCAAAGCAACCTGCCTGGATAACGCATGCATCGAATCCTTTTTTTCGCATCTCAAAACAGAGAAGCTGTACCTTAACCAGTGTAATTCAGAAGCAGAGATTCGACAAGCCGTGGAAGATTATATATATAATTATAACTACCGACGCTTTCAAGCGAAACTCAAACAGCGCGCACCGATTGAATATCGATGCGCGCTGGCAGCATAGCTTTTTTCATCTGTCTACTTGACAGGGGTATGACGATTAAAGCCAGCGGGTTTTTTGCTGTATTTTATTCCAGATTAGGCTTGACCAATTAAATACCTTTGTAACGTAGGACCGAGCAGGCCAAAAGCAAACAATTCACTTTGAAATTTAGCTCTGTCTTCCGATGCAGTAGCCCCTTCACTGTTCTCAAACGCCGTTTCTGTAGCATCCTCAAAGGCAGTGTGCATATTATTATTGTACCAATCCAGAACAGCGTCAGAGTGATTGCGGACGACCCGCACGATCTCCAATGTATTCGTTGGAGCAGTTGCAGCTACATATACAAGCAAAGAAGGATCTCCTGCATTTCCAGGTTGAACCTCCACTTCAGCACAAGCCAATCCATCAACTTCGGTTAATCTACGTATTTTAGCATCCTGAATTGCATACATTTCATATCGCGCTCCTTTGTTCATTCATGTACTTTGTTCAATGACAGAACGGGTTTCAGGTGTTCCTAACTGATAAATTGCCCGATACACCCGCTGTAGGGCTTCTTCATAAGCACGGTTCACAGATTCCTCAGGGGTGTCTGGCCAAGGGAATACCATTCCCGGAAAGGCCTCCTCCTCTTTTTCCTGCATTAATTGAAGAAGCCCTCTTAGATGCTCAGCCTCCTGAGGTGTCGCCTGAATGACCCACTCATAGCTTGATGAGTGCTGATCAGGCAACACGGAACGCCCAACCACGGATACATAATAGGTGGTACCTTCCATCATAATTCTCTCCTTCACAGCATGCTTGAGGCTGTTATCCCTATAGCTAGTTTCCGAAGAGGACAGACATTTTATGCCTACTTTCGGCATATATTTGTTACGACCTCTGACAAAAACGAACATATTTGCAGGGCTTAGCTCTGCAAACATCATTCAGATCAACGACTCGACTAAGAAAGGATGAACAACCATGTGCGGTATAACCGGCTTCATACAGTGGAATCGGGATTTGACCCAGGAATCGGAGCTGCTGGTCCGAATGACGGACAGTTTGTCGAACCGAGGACCTGACGCTTCAGGTACATGGATTTCCAATCCTTGTGCTTTTGGACATCGGCGACTCAGCGTAATGGATCCAGAGAACGGAGCTCAGCCGATGCATGCGTTACAAGGAGACACCTCCTATACCGTCGTGTATAACGGAGAACTATACAATGCTCCCGAATTAAAAAACGAATTGCTTCAGCGTGGGCATCACTTCCGTACGCAATGTGACACAGAGGTATTGCTAGCCTCTTACATCGAATGGGGACCGGCATGTGTTGACCGGTTTAATGGCATATTTGCTTTTGCCATCTGGGACGGCGGACGCGAGCAAGTATTTATGGCAAGAGATCGCCTTGGCGTTAAACCTCTTTTTTACAGTAATGAAAAGGATGCACTCGTGTTCGGATCTGAGCCCAAATCCCTTTTGCTGCATCCAGATGTGGAAGCTGCAGTAGGGCCGGAAGGACTGGCAGAAGTATTTATTGTTGGCCCAGCACGGACACCGGGACACGGTGTATACTCTTCCCTTCACGAATTAAAACCTGCTCATGCACTTATTTTCAACAGAAATGGTATTCGTACTTATCCCTATTGGAAGCTGGAAAGCGTACCCCATGAGCATGATTTAGACGCAACAGCAGCCGAAGTACGTCGTTTGTTACAAGATACCTTGGAACGTCAACTCGCCTCTGATGTTCCGGTATGTTCTCTCTTATCCGGCGGGCTCGATTCCAGTGCTCTGTCAGCACTGGCAGTAGACTATTACAATCGAACGGGTCAAGGCCGAGTGAGCACATATTCGGTCGATTACGTCGATAACGCGAAGCACTTCCAGGCTCATTCCTTCCAACCTGGTGCAGACGGCCCTTGGATACAACGTATGGTTGACGAACTGAAAACAGATCATCATTGGATTGAGATTGAGAACGGCGAGCTCGTAAAGGCGCTGACTCAAGCCATGCTTGTACGCGATCTACCAGGGATGGCGGATGTGGACTCCTCCCTCTATTTATTCTGTAAAGAAATCAAAAAAGGAGCCACCGTAGCCATCTCAGGAGAAGCTGCCGATGAAGTGTTTGGCGGATACCCGTGGTTCCATCGGGATGAAATGCTAAATTCAGGTACGTTCCCTTGGTCGGTTGCTCCAGATATGCGAGCAGGATTGCTATCTCCAGACGTACGCGAATGGATTCGACCTCTCGACTATCTTGCAGACCGTTATTCCGATGCTGTAGCTGAAGTGCCTTTACTTGCTGCCGAAACAGGTAAAGCTGCTCAGATGAGAGTCATGTCATACCTTAATATCACACGATTTATGCCTACATTGCTTGACCGTAAGGATCGAATGAGTATGGGTGCTGGACTAGAGGTACGTGTACCTTATTGCGATCATCGCCTGATTCAATACGTGTTTAACATTCCCTGGGAAATGAAAATTACCGGTGGTAGAGAAAAAGGAATCCTCCGCAAAGCACTCGAAGGCGTGTTACCAGACGATGTTTTGTATCGTAAAAAGAGTCCTTATCCCAAAACACATAATCCTGAATATTTGGCTGCAGTCAAACAACAAGTGCTTGAGATTCTGGACGATGCTAGTTCTCCGATATTGCCTTTAATCGACAAAGCGCAAATTCGCAAACTAGCCTCTTCACCTGATGCCGCTTCGAACCTTCCATGGTTCGGGCAATTAATGTCCGGCCCACAATTATTTGCTTATCTAACTCAGATCAACACTTGGCTACGGACGTATAACGTGGCAATTCGTTAGAATTAGACTGAATGCTTATACACAGAAAAGGGTGTCTGATAAAACAACAGACTTGTTGTTCCCAGACACCCTTTTAGCTAATTGCAAACCGATGAAACCAATACACCTTACATTGAAGCGGCATCCTTTTTACTTTTAACTCACCCATCCATCACACTTTGAATCGATTAATAGACTGCTGCAGTTCCTCTGTCATAGAAGATAGGTCATTTGCTACCGAAGCAATCTCTTGCATCGCTGATAATTGTTCCTCCGTGGTTGCGCTCACTTCTTCCGTTCCCGTAGCCGTGTTCCCCGTCACTTCCCTAATGGTCTGCATTGACACATTACCAGTCGATAATTCAATTTATGTTAGCATACTTGCACGCACAAAAACGGGTATTTAGTATCAGCAAATACTATATTCTAGACTTATTTCAGATATTTTAGGCATGATGCTCCACGACTTATATTCTTATTTTTGGTCTTTAAAACTTTACACCTAAATAAAAAAAGACTTTACTTAGCTTCCCCAGCTGAAATAAAGTCTTTAGTCTTATAAATGAGTTCAGATCATGGTCTTTAACGGTGGATCAACTCTGGATTTCGTTCAAGCAGGCCGGTGCCGAAAATGTCTCTAAACGGTGTATCCTCCATATGAATGTAGCCAATATAACAACCACATTTCTTCATGCTACAAGGACGATCCGCAGCCAAAGCTTCTAGACCATCGCGATACAAATGTCCAATGATTCGGCGATCTTTATAACATCTCTTCACATGCCCTGATCCTTGCACATAAAACACATTCGAACCAGCCGCACAACGCTTGCCCAAGCTGTCATAATCCTGCAGATTACCTTCGAAAAGCGGATCAATCTGCCGCAAAAAATGAATTTCCTCCGGTGTGTAATACTTGGGGCGATCCTTGAAGGCATTGACCCACATATACACATCGCTCGGTAGACACTCCCTCATGGATTGAATAGCTGGGAATGCGCTACGTAATCCTACTGTACCTACACTGAATCCAATGCCCATTTCTCGCAAAGTCATACACTGTTTTACAAAAGAAGATTCTTTCGTTTCACGCGGATGATATGTCGCCCAAAATGCCGCTTTGTGTGTGTTAAGTTCTTGCGCCCAATCCAGTTTAACGGATAAATTGGTTTGCACAGCAATCTTATCCACATGAGGCATGTGAGACAACTCTACCATGGCTTCACGGTACCAGCGCCGAACCAATGCTTCTCCATACGGATTAAAGAAAATGGAAAATTGGTCTCCCGAACCTTCCTGTTCCCTCACCCATTTTACAAATCGACGCAGTTGCTGTTCATCCAGCGCCAGAGTCTCCTTAGAATCTACCGTTTTACTAAACGGACAATAGGGGCAGTCGTAATTACAAGATGACAGCTTGCCGCGATAATACAAGGTGGCTCTCATGAGAATACAAACCCTTCCATTTGTTCACGGATTTCGGCCGATATCAACCAATCCCCAATGGCATCCGAGTACCCTAGCCCTTCTTCGGTCAAACGTAAGAACTCCACGCCCATTTCGTTCTTAAGCTCCGCCATTCCTTCGGTCAGCAATTCACCAAGCCAACTGTACTCGGACATCACGCTTGTTCCAAATCGCTGATCATAATCCTGTAACGCCAAGCCCTCCCGGTGCAGAAGTGCTTTGAGAATGAATCGCCGCTTCTGTTCCTCAAGACTCAGCACAATTCCATAGTCCGCCACATCATATCGCTCCGTAGCCACATAATCTGCTATGATGCTCTGCGTCGCTTTATAACTAACTCCATACTTAGAAGCGTAGTGCACTTCGCTTGTGTATGAGCGAGCTCCGCAACCAAGTCCAACCATGCCTTCCTCCTGACAGCTATAAGGTAAAAGCACCTTCGTTCCCGCAGAGGATTGCTCCTTCGCAAATCTGCGCATAGAATACTGCACATATCCGCGACTCTTCAATGTCTCCCGCGCAGCTCTGTAAAGCTCCATCCGAATGTCTGGCCCTTGGCGCTCTATATCATCCGGTTTCACAATCGTATTCTCCCGTGTGTAGAGTGGATAAATGAAAATCTCACCCGGTTCATATGCAAGGACACGTTCCAGCGAGTAAAGCCATGATTCGACGGTCTGTCCAGGCAGTCCATAGATAAGATCCAGGTTCAATAGCGGAAAATTATATTTGGTGAGCTTCTCGAGAGCTCGCTCCACTTCTTGCGGTTTCTGTGGGCGATAGATCGCTGAAGCCTCGGCTTCAATGAAGCTCTGGATACCCATGCTAACACGATCTACGCTTCGTTCTTTCATAATCGCAAGCTTGGCATCTGTTACCGTATCGGGAGATGTCTCTACTGAGATTGAAGCTTGTTGTGGGTCAAGACCCATTACCTCTTCAGCGATATCAAACAGTCGATTTAACTGTACTTCATTTAATAGCGTAGGTGTTCCGCCACCGATAGCGAAGCGCGAATAGGGTCTACGCGAAGTGATTGGTGCCCATTGTTTAGCTTGACGCTCCAAGGCATCCACATAACGCTCATGGGTATCATCGCGCCGATCTGGTAATGTAAACAGATTACAGAAGCCACAGCGTGCTGCACAAAACGGGATGTGCATATACAAAAAATAAGTATCTGTATTCTCACGTTCCCATAGCGGGGCGAGTGGCTTAGGTGGATCTAGCTCACGATACGCTGTCTTATGAGGATAAGAGTACAAATACGAGCGATACGGCGTTGTAAGAACTTCTCTAAGACTTGTAGCTGTATTAGACGACCCGGACTGTACGGAATGGCCTGTTGTCATGGTGTAATCTTGACTATCCATCGGTTTCCTCCTATCTCCGGTTTATTTTAAGTACGACTTTGATTACAAAGGATGCCAAAAGGCATCCTCAGCATCGAATATGGAATTCAGCCGAAATATCCGTTGCTCACGTAGTTTCCCTACGCTCCGCTACTCCATTTCTACCTTCATCCCATCTTCTCGGTACTGAAAGCCGTACTTTTTCTGAATATTCACTATATCTATAACACAAATTCACGATACGGCACGTTCCAGACGACATCATGCGCCAAGCGATGTCCTTGATAGCCATCCTCACCATATGCAGTACCATGATCAGAAAAAGCGAGGCAAAACGTTGGTCTTGTACGTTCTCTCATCGCTTCAAATAATGGCCCAAGTGCTTGATCAACATAGCGTAGCGCAGCTCGCTGCGTCTCGATAGAATCCTCTTTGGCTCCCTCTATAAAATACCGATTCGGACCATGAATAGCCGAGACATTCAGGAATAGAAACAGCTTCTCTTCCGGCGGAATTTGCTTGAGCAGTTTCAATGCATGCTGCACTTGATTCTCCGTTGAACGAGGGTTGGTTACACCAAAGTTCATACGCCAATAGCTCTGCTGGAAATAACCTGGTAGCACTTTAGCAAGCGGGTTTTTCTTTGTAAAAAAAATAACACCGCCAATGCACACCGTGCGGTATCCTTCCGCTGCAAGTCCAGACACCATATCAGGCGTATCAAACAGCCACGTATGGGGGTGAGTTTTCAACCCCGTATTGCGGGAGTGAAACAACCGGACATGAGAAGCCTTGTCCGTATTTGCAGGCGTAGGCATAAAACCACCAAAAAAAGCGTGATGAGCCGCATAGGTGAAGCTGCCTGGTGTATGCCGCTTCTCCCATGAACCTGTGCCGCACAAATTGGGACAATTCGTTTCTTCCAATTTGGCTACATCATACCTCAACGTATCCAGCGTAATCATTAATAGATCATGAGAGCCCACGATGGTGTTCATATCAGGCATAGTAATCGGGCTCCTCTCGTAAAAGTTCCATTTGCCATTCATATGTACCTAGTCCGCGATGCTGTACCCGATATAAAAGATCCCCAAACGGGTTAACATCTAGAACGTAAGCACAAGGTTCAGTTCCACTAAGCATGACATCAATTCCGGCAGACCAAGAGTTCGGAAATGCAGACAACGCTGCTTGGGCGGCATTCTGAATTAATAACATCTGGTCATCCTTCAATCCCGCCTCAAGAGGCAGAAGGCGATCATTACGTAAATGAAGGTTCGTGATCGGTGTCTTACTTAGACGAACAATTGCATGACCCACCTGTCCACCTGCGATGAGCTGACGAACATCAAAAACCCGTGAACCTATGGACGATTTCGCCATCCAACGTTCTATCTGTGCACCTTCCGCACATAACCAGTCCAACAGAATGCTAATCTCTTCGGTACGGGTATACCTGCGCATGCCACCTTCATTATAAAAAACAATCTCTGTCCCATTCCGTTCCATTCCCACTGTCGTTATAGCAATTTCAGCACCCGTTCGTGGGTTGAACTGATATGCTACAACACCTGAAGCGCCTGAGCCACAAGCGAGTTTGACAAATACACGATGCATCCCCTCAGACCGCATAGCTGCACGTAATTCATCATAATTCCGGATCGGAACATCAGTTTGAAGCGAAGGTGGCACGGTCACTCCATGAGCAGACAATTGCTGCTGGCATTGCCTTTTATCAAACATCGTTATGATGTCTGTAGGATGATTCAAAAAGCGAGCAGATGGGAAGAATTGCTGAACTTCCTTATCTATTCGTGCCAAACACGCCCTCCAGCCGTCAAACCATTGAGCAGGTGCGTAAATTCGCCCCCACTCCTGCTCCAGCAACAACGCCTGTTCTTGCGTAACCATCATACGGTTATCAACCCGATGAAGCGGCGAGTAGACAGTCGCACCCAGAGACAATAGCTCACGTTCCACATTCCAGTTCTCGCCCGGTGCATCCACTCGTATGAAGAACGCACAATCTTCAGCACCTTCTCGGCCTTCACCTTGTGAGATCGCTTCTGAAACTACTTCGGCGATGTTTCCTCCTTGCCTCCACGTCTGAAGCAGATTAATATAAGACAATACAACGGCAGGCTTCAACCCTTTCCTCAGTCTTGCTTGCTGCAAGGCAAATGTCCGCCGATTATCCGGATTCCCTATCAGTAGAAAAGGTCGCTCTTGATCACTCACGTTATTCCGTCAAAGACGGATACCGCCAATCATCCTCATCGCTTTGTTGCTGATCACTCACATCAACAGAGATTCCCGAACGTTTCCATTGAATGAGCATTTCGTCGGTCATATAGTGATAGCTCAGATCGAGATGCTTTAATTTTTTGATCTTATCGCTAGCTAGTAGAGCTTTAGCCCCTACATCCGATAAAGTGCCTTGGGAGAGATCCAACACTTCAAGTTGATCCAGGATAGGAGCCTCAGCAATAGCCTGCGCAATCTCATCCTGAATCTCACTATCTTTCAGACCCAGATACACTAGTTTCGGGAATCTTCCCTGTTCAAACAGCGGGCTTACATCCTCCAATGAACCATCGAAGCCATAATCTTCGACACCCAAATATAACTCTAGCTTCCGTAGCTCAGGTAACTTGGCATGAGTAACGGAGGATATTACTTTTTTCGGTAAGCCTCCACAAATAATCACCAATTCTTCAAGGTTTGCATGCTCCAACGGTTCCAGACTTAAGTCATTACTCCCTTTAACCCAAAACGATGTTAATTGAGGAAAAGTCCTTAATAATGGCGTTAGATCTGTTTGGACAATCCAAGATACCTCACACTCTTCAAACCCCATATCCCCGATAAACAATTTCTTCAGCGATGGGAACTGTGGAGCCAGTTCAACAAGCTTAGCTATGAAATCATCAGGTGAACTCTCGTATGCCTGTCCCCAATCTCCGATGACCAAACTTTCGAGTGTGCGACTTTCCGGTTTGGCAGCAAGTTCTTCAATTAAATTCTCAATTCGAATTCCATTCTCATAGTCATCATAAGAAACTGTAAGCTTCACTTCTTGCATACGCCAATCCCTCCGTTTGAGTTCAATAATTGATCGTTATCTTGAATGTTACCCCATCCCGTATGAAGCTTGCAACTTCTTCCAACTCTAGTCCCAACCCGATTCTCAAACGTGCAAAGCTTCCATTGTTATTAATAGGAATAAGAACTCATGTTCTCACCAAAAACACAAAAAAGCACCAACAGCAGGGTGGTCATCGCTTAAACTGACGTACCCTACTGTTCATGCTTCAATTCTTGTAGAACCGATGTAGACTTAACAATGTATCTGTTCATTGCTAGCCAAACGTTTAGGAAAACCTCTTTACGTTGCTAGTCTAGAAACGAGTGCTCTTAGTGCATGGCCGCGGTGGCTGATGGCTTGTTTCTGTTCAAGCGTCAATTCAGCCATAGTCATCTCGTACTCAGGCACATAGAAGAGCGGATCATATCCAAAGCCACCAGCACCTGCTGCTTCAGCGGTAATCCAGCCTTCCGCAGTGCCTTCTGCCTCAAACTTATCTCCGGTTGCTGGATCATATAGGACCAACGCACAGACAAAACGTGCAGGGCTGAGCAATGGTTGCTCAGTATCTTCCCCAGATTTCAACGTTTCAAGCGCATCCAGCAATTTAGCATTGTTCTGAGCATCTGTTGCCCCTTCACCTGCATATCTTGCTGAATACACCCCTGGATCTCCGTCTAATAGATCAACGCACAACCCGGAATCGTCAGCTAGTACAGGAAGTCCAAGTGCATCCCCTACGGTTTTGGCTTTCTTCCAGGCATTCTCCGCAAATGTTACGCCATCTTCAACGACATCCGGGAGTTCAGGATAATCAAACATGCTTTTGACCTCTTTGCCAAGAGGAGCAAAGGCATGAGCGAACTCCCTTACTTTACCTTGATTACGGGTAGCAACAATGATAATGGAACTATCCAAGCTCATGTTTAAGCTTCCCCTAATCCGCGTGCACCAATTTTGAGTGCAATCGGTCCAAGCACTTCTTTTTGTCGCTCAATCATTTCCAGGATTCCTTGCTCACCCAGTTCCAGCATCGTATTCAATTCACGACGGTCAAAGGGAGCTTCTTCACCTGTTCCTTGTAATTCTACATACTTCCCGCTGCCTGTCATCACTAGGTTCATATCAACCTTAGCTTTGGAGTCTTCATCATAATTCAGATCCAGCACAGGCTGTTCACCTACAACACCCACACTTACCGCTGCAATGAAGTCTGTAATTGGGAATACTTGCAGTTTGTGCTGTTGTGCGATTTTGTTTACAGCGAGTGCCAGAGCAACAAACGATCCGGTAATGGACGTTGTACGCGTGCCTCCATCTGCTTGGATCACATCACAATCCAGCGTAATCGTGCGCTCACCAAGCGCCTGCAGATTAACAACCGAACGCAGTGCCCGGCCAATTAGACGCTGAATTTCCATTGTGCGTCCAGTCAATTTACCACGGTTAGCTTCACGCTGATTCCGAGTATGTGTTGCACGTGGTAACATGGAATACTCGGCTGTTACCCAGCCTTTTCCTTGGCCTTTCATAAAGGGAGGAACACGTTCCTCCACTGTAGCTGTACAAATCACCTTGGTATCTCCGACTTCAATCAGTACAGAACCTTCAGCGTATTTATTCGTGTTAATTGTTAAATTCATCGGCCGCAGCTGTTCGCTGTTTCGTCCGTTAGATCTCATCATTTCTGCCTCCTACGACTTAAGCATCCTGTAATGTCGAGCTGTAACACACTTTCACTAATCTCTTTTATTTTACCAAAGAGTTCTTGCAAAAGCACCTATATCCGTTGAACGTTACTTCAACGTGTGCCGCTTCAAGCTTATAAGGACTGCAAGTATACTCTTCCCTAGATTGCTTAAATCGGAATTTCATTGATATGTTCAGGTTTAGATACAGGTGCACTATAATCCTGATTATCATCACTCATGACGGTTTTTTGCCCATTCCATTCGATCTGGACTTTAGTATCCTTGCTTACCGTATTTTCTGTCGTAGTGAGAACAACGGATTGTAACAACTCACTTGGCACGATATCGCCCTCAGTAAACATATCATCCTTAAGTGCGACGGTTACTGTCCCATCCTCCGATGTTTTGACCGATTGTAGCTCCGTACCACCCGTCATGACCTCTTCCAGCTCGCCGCTTTTCGCCGGGCCTTTGATCAGTTCGTTAAGTGCAGCTTGTACTCGGTCTTCTCCTGGGGTCACGAGACGTGTCACCGGAACATAATACTGAACTCCTGCTGGTGATGCGGCTGAGAAATAGACCGTGACCGGACTGCTGTTCGTTGTAAAGCTATCGCCCAAATCGAGATTAATACCTACTGCCCGGTTCAACGGCTCTGGCAGCGGCGTGCTGTTTACCGGCATTTGTGATAGCTTTTTGCCATCTACCCAGATTTGCACGTTCTCCACATCCGGTGTTCCTGTCAATGTCCATGTTACAGCCTCAAGTAATTTTCGCTCATCCTTGGCATCATACTTGGCAAAATTGCCAGAGAACTCGACCACCGCCAGCTTATCCTCTGCATGAATGGTCACATTCTGCACGACAGTTCCCTGCGGAAGCACACCTTGGAACCCTTCAGGAAGCATCCCTGCATATGGGCCACCTGTGACTAATGTATCAAGTGCCGTTTTGGGACTACCTATATCCGTGCCGGATGGAAGCGTCAGTGACACTGGAGCGAGTAATCCCTGCTGATCCTGCAAATAAACAGTAGTGAGCGGGAGTGTAGCCAATACACCATTTCCCTCAGCAGCTTGAATCATTGCAGCTTCTTGGATAGGCGGCGGTGGATCGACTGCTTCGGAAGACTGTGCATTAAACATACTACAGCCAGACAATACCAATGGTACGCTCAGTAGTGCAGCTGCTGATGCTTTGCGGAAATTACGGATCTTACTCATGATCTCGTTCCCCCTCATCATTTTTACAGTTTGTACTACCATGTATACGAGCCTTCGTTCAAAAAATAACTACTTTTTAGAGGTTGTTCCAAAAACCCGCTACTTCATTTCTATTTTCTTCCCATCGTCTCAACAACTGAAAACCACCTTTAGCATCATGATTCTAACCGGTCTTAAATGAAAAAAAAATCTACTTTTGCTTCATAAAAATAATAAAGAAACCTAAAACGGTTAATAACGTATTAGGAGACAAGAATATTGGCATTGCTAACATCAGAGGAGGAATCGCCCATGGAACATCCTGAGCAAGAAAAAATCCCTTATAGCCTCAATAGCCGCAAAGTCGCGGAGGCAACCCGGGAATGGTTACATAAACGGGGCGTGAAGATCCTTGAGATCGCGGAACTCGTCATGTTTCTTCAGAAGAAGTATTACCCAGACCTTACCATGGAAGAATGTATTGAAAATGTAGAGATGGTACTGAAGAAGCGTGAAGTCCAGAACGCTGTACTGACAGGTATTCAACTCGACTTGCTAGCTGAGCAAGGTCAACTCCTTGCGCCTTTGCAAGAGATGATTGAGAATGATGAGGGGCTCTACGGCGTCGATGAGATTCTCGCCTTTTCCATCGTGAATGTATACGGCAGCATCGGTTTCACCAATTACGGGTATGTGGACAAGCTTAAACCAGGGGTGCTAGAACGTCTAAATGATAAGAGCCATGGTCCTGTGCACACATTCCTTGATGACATTGTAGGTGCAATTGCATCGGCAGCAAGTAGCCGTATTGCCCATCGCAAACAGTCCGAGCGTGAAAAAGAGCTTGGTGAGAAGCCCGTAAGCGATGATGCCATTTAAGTCATAAGCACATATTTCCCGTTCAAGCTAATCCATCCATACTCTATGACTGACTAGAGACAGGATGGTTAGCTTGTTTGTCATTTTCCATAAGAAAGACTGATAAATCAACAGGTGCACAGATGAGCGCAGTAGATGCACTTGCTACGCGAGGATATCTCAAACCCTTTCACTCTTATAAAATGACTTTTTTAAAATCATAAGAGCCATAAAATTCTTCGTTTCCATACTCATCAATCTCCTCATAAATTCGGGAAGCAAACCAAATTTCAAAATTTTGATCATATGACATCTTCACTTTACTAAGCTCAGAATAAACCAGTTGACTAATATAATTACTTTCATCAACAATAAGTAAGGCTCTTCTATAATCAGAATCTATGTAGAATTCAAACTTTTTTTCACAGGACTTAAATACCTTGTCTAAATATTGTTGAATTCTTTCTCTTGAAGGTTTCAAGTCCCTCGTTGTACCAAAACTGATTGGGCCAATAATTTTAACTTCTCCATCACTCACATTATTTTCAATTGCACTTTCCTCGTCTAAAATCATGAAGCAGAAATTAATCCCTCCCACCTCAAAAAATTCTGATTCTTCAGGTGAGTTTGCAAATCCATTAGCTAGAATTCTCTTCATATTTTTTAGTATTTCCAAAGTATATTTTTGTTTCTCGTTTTTTCCCCACCTAACATTTACATCCATTGTTAATCCATACGGGAGTGCTTTCAGTCTTGGTTTATCTAATAAAATCGCAACACCAATATTTCGAGCGAGTTCTGAAAAAGACTTAGCATCTTGGTTTTTCTGAGGGATAAGCTCATGAAGTTCCTTTACCTCAACTACAAATCTCTTTGATGTGGAATTATTAAATAACAAATCTGGTTTTTTTGAATCAATTTTATTGCCCTTTTTCTCCTTATCAGGACACAATGACAATTTATAATTTGTGGACTCTTCGTTGTTCACAAAATTTATAAAACGATTTCCAATTGAAATCCACTCACATCCGCTAAACAAGTCTGGGCAATTATCAAAATTAGTTAATCCTTCATACCATTGATCATGATCTTCGTGACATCGAGAACAGGGAAAATATGCCGCATATCCTGACTCTTTAATTTTTTCTCTAATATCCTTCTCATTGTAATTCAATCTCCCACTCCTATATGCTTAAGTTACAATCAGTTCTGATCAATCGTTTCAATAATAGCTTCAATTTCTTTATCAATTTTATGAAATAAAACATTTAAATCTTCCATTAATTCTACTTGTTCATAAGCATCTAGATAAAAATCCTCATTTTCCTCCATACTAACCTTCACACTAGTAATGTTATCAAAAACTGATAAAGTCCTCTGCCTTTCTTGCTTAGTAAGAAGCACAAAATATTTACTGCCTAAAAAGAATTTGGATAAATCTAAATAAGTCTCAAACACTTTCTCAAACATTAAGTTAGCGATTGTCTCTGATCGAGTTTCTTCATCTGGCTCTTCATAAGACATCTTATCGTTTATAGCTTCATATCGGTAATAAAAATCTGATAATGTATGTCTGATAACAAACATTTCTCTAAGAATCTCATGTTTCAATTCATTTCCTTTCTTCTCAAGCGTGACTCCGATACCTCCAAAGGATAAAGAAAGTTCTTTCAATTCAAGTTTTCTAAACATACTAATTTCCCTCCAGACAAAACTTATTTTTATTCCATAAAATTATAACACTATCTATTTTTCATGCTAATTACTACTATTATCTACGCACTACACAAAAAAGTTGGCTCCGTAGAGCCAACTCTGTCACATAACTATTTTAAATGCTCCTGTCTGCCTACGCCTACTCTTGCAAATTGATATACCTCACTCCAATTCCGTTCAACAGTGGGTTCAGTCGGCATAGGTTTGCGACCAATTGTAATCTCAGGTCCTTTGCGCTCCCGCATCAAACCACGCAACACAGTCATTCCGATCATACTCAAACCAGTGAATACGTACAACAATCGCATCCATACGTTACTGGAATCCGAGCCTATCACAAATCCATGGATGAGTAAGCCGACGAACACCGGATAGGACAACATATGGAAGATAAACCACCATTTGCGGCCAAACTTGTTACGAAGATCACTAGACAGTAAAACAATGACCAGTCCATAAAAGGACAACGTACCTAGTCCACTTCCAATCGGATGCACCGCGGCTGTAAATGGAATCAACAATTCACTCCAGCTAAACGGACTGTAATGATCTATATACAAGATTAGCGCATGAGCAAGTCCCAATCCAAATGCGATCCACGTGGTTCTCGTATGCCATTTATACATCACCGCTTTTGGCTTTCCCTTTGCTGCCGGCATACCTTGAGCAATGCCTAGAAACACACCTGCAAAGAGCAATAGATAGGCGGCTATACCACTAATTCGAATTAAACTCCAGGTTGGTAGATAATCTACAATCCATTGTGCCATAAGCGGCTCCCCCACATCCGATAGAATTGTCGTCTAAAATGCGCGTTCAAGCGACTTTTTGAACAACTTAAATTAGGCTAAAACGGTGATCGGGATCAAAGCCAGGCCAGCGCTCAGCTAACTTTTCTGTATTTCCTCTGAACCACATACTGCCGTCCCGCGTCACCCATAACACGTCATGTCGGTCGTAATGCCGATTCAACCAACGAATCGCTTCTTCACTTCCCAGAATGCAAACGGTCTTCGCTATAATCTCGCATTGGGAGGTGTGTTGCCCCAGAACAGTACACTGTACGATATCCGTATTCGCGGACTGCATCGTTCGAGGGTCGATTAAATGGTGAGCCATTTGACCGTTACCGCTAGGATGCATCCATTGTCTCCGCGCTAGACTCGACGTCGCAACTGCTCCACCATCTAACTGAATGCTACCTGTCAGATTGCGCTTCTCCAAGAACGGGTCGGTGATATAGAGCGTCCAGCTGGTATGAGCAGGTGTGCCCCAGACCTGAATATCACCGCCCGCATTAATCATCCCAGCAGGAATATGGAGTGAACGTTGCAACCAGTCTACTATACGTTCTACAGCCCACCCTTTGACGATACCGCCAAGATCCAGCTCAGTACCAGGGTCTAAGTGAACCATTCGGCTCCCCTCTCTGTGCATCCACCCAGGACGACAGTAATCAAATTTTTCATCTGATGAGGTAGAAGATAACGGCTGTGCTGTGTGGCTATAATCCAGCTGTTCTTTAAGCTGGTCTGATTGCAACTGCTCAGAGCTTACATCGTATCCTTGCTGACGAAGTGCTTGGGCAATACCTGGCTGAAAGATGCCTTCCGTATGACCAATGTATCCGTAGGCAAGGCTTAGCACTTCATCCATCGCAGCAGAAACAGGCAACCAGCCTATAGAGCGATTCAGCCGGTTAAGCTCACTATCCGGTACAAATCGGCTAAAACGTCTCTCCTGTGTTTCAAACCAATTCTGTACTAGATCCGCAGCATGCTCGGCTTCCTCCTGGCCCGTAACTAACTGCACCTCGATCACCGTATTCATCGCGCGGAAGCGAGAAACCCGCGGAAGGATTGCCTGTGGCTGCTCAACCCGGCTCATGATGCACCTGTACGTGACTGATAACTGCCACTAAAGGTTCTTGAATCATTTTGCTGATTCTGTTTATCCGTTGAATTGCCGCTTGGTGCTGTTCTGGAGTAATTGGAGTATGGTGCCAAACCACTTGACCCATCTCCACCTCCACGACTCTGGTTGTTTCCGTAATCTTGGTTGTACTGAAGGCTCGGACTAGAGCTGTTCGTTCGACTGTTGTCCCATTCATCTATTACGTCATCGCGCGTAGCCACCTCACTGTTGATGGTGTTACTTGTATCTGTTCCGTTCGCAGATGCATAAGCGACGTCAAAAGCATCCGAAGATCTTACATATTGAAAGAGTGCAGCCACCACTAATGTTGCTGCGGCCGAGGCTTGCCATTTTCTCCATTGGTTACGTTTTGCCTTCATCGATCTTCCCTACCTTCTGTGGTGAAGTTCATGTTCCTATCTTAGGTAGGCTGGCTTAAAAGCAGATGAATGAACCGTTAAGAAAGGCTAAAGCTTTACAGTTAGATCAAGGAATTTACAATACAGTTTCCGCCAAAAAAAGTTCAACACAAAGAAGGCTCTGGTCAGAGAACATCTCTGGTCCAGAACCTTATGATTAAACGCACGTTAACGAAGTGTAACACATCATCACGCACTTACTTCTTGATGTTAAACAAAAACATACCGTCTCTCTGTTCCTGCTGAACAACGAGCCCTCTCCGAACCAGCTCTTGTAAATGTGCTAACGTTTCACTCATTGCAAATCGTAGCTGATGGGTGCTCAAGCGATCGCTGAACATGAATAAACAAAGGTCATACGCACTCACAGGTGCCTCCGCTACTCGCTCAGCCATCTTCTGAAGTCGTTCCTCATGATGCGTGAGCAGGTGAACCGTTCGTTCATTGAAATGAAGAAACGGATTACGATGCCCAGGATATGCTCGCTCCACTTCCAAAGCCCCAAGACGATGCAACCCCTCCATATAAGATAGTAAGGGCTGAGGGTCACTTCCGGGCTGAAGACTTACATTAGGCGAAATCTGTGGCAAAACAGCATCACCGCACAGGATCTCTCTCGACTCGGGAGCATAAAAGGATAAATGCCCCGGAGCATGTCCTCCTGTTTCCACCGCCATCCACCGCTGGCCTCCCATCTGCAACCACTCACCATCTTCTATAGAAGTTATCTCTGGAAGAGGGGTAATCTGCGAATCAAAGCTCTCCATGTGCTCATGAATCTGTTTTGTCTTATCTGCTGGCATCCCATGCTGTGCATAATATTCAGGTAGCACGACATTAATGGTGGCGTTCTGCCCCCACATGTACTCTGCCTCTTTCATGGATCGACTAGACATGCGCACAGGAGCACCCGTCTTTTGCTGCAGCCAGCCCGACAAGCCAAGATGATCTGGATGATGATGCGTTAACACAATTTGGCTAATGGATTGAAAAGATAATCCTAAACTCGCTAGCGCTTCCTGCCACTCTAGTTCGGTCTCACTGCTACGCGGCCCTGGATCTACAATCGTAACCGTTCCATCCGTTTCATGTAATACATAACTGTTCACCCAACGTAAAGGAAAAGACATGGTTATCTTGACCCGTTGTATGTATTCCGGCATGGTTATCGCTTCTGATCTCTTCATAAATGATAACTCTCCATTCCTTACTCTTCAGGACGATGACCCACAAAGATCATACGTGACGATTCCTGTTCATCATATTTCTCTTCATCATATCCTCCATGAACCTGATCGACGATCAGACCTGCCTCGTGTAACAAATGGCTTAATTGTTCACGGCTATACAACTTGACCCGCTCATGATATACACGCGCCTTCTGGTCAGGTATAGTTGTGTCCGTAATACGTATTTCCTTTTGTACAAATCCATCCTCTATCTTGCGAAACTCTTCAATGTACTGTCCTTCGTCTTCACGGGTTGATTGGGCTACCAGATGACGAGTCACATAGGCTGTGTTCATAAAGTCAATGATAAAACTGCCCCCTGGCTTCAGCATGCGATGAATAACCTGCAGTACCTTGAGCTGCTCTCCATCTTCTTTGAAATAACCGAAGGATGTAAACAGGTTAACTACAGCATCAAATCCACCTTTTAATGGTAGCTCTCGCATGTCCGCATGAACCCACTCTACACGGTTGTCTGTATCCATATCTCGTGCTTCGCGCAAAAGTACATCAGATAGATCAATACCTGTCACTTGAAAGCCGGCGTCAGCAAGTGCCAGTGAATGTCGCCCCATACCGCAGCACAGATCCAGCACTCTCGAATTAGGCTCAAGCTGCAACCAATTGATCATTTTATGTACTTCCTGATAGGCTCCTTGCACATCGCGATGTTTGTACACCAGTAGATAGTCCTCACCAAAACTCTTCTCATACCATTCCGTCATTGCTTCTCGCCCTCCATATGGTCAATAGCCTTTCTATCTGTCATATGCTGGTACATTTTCACTTTCATGATAAGCTTCTAGTCATTGTATCGTCTTTGTCGTTTAAACTCAAAGCTTCCATGCCTCATTCACATTGAATGCTCTGAAACCCCACGATATAATGTTAAACATAGTCGAAGCGGTTCGAACCGGGTAATTATTCAGATATTCCTGCATTACACTGGAGGTGATCATCATCATTCGAATTGG
Source organism: Paenibacillus tundrae (assembly GCF_030812775.1). Taxonomy (GTDB): domain Bacteria; phylum Bacillota; class Bacilli; order Paenibacillales; family Paenibacillaceae; genus Paenibacillus; species Paenibacillus tundrae_A. The sequence continues at coordinate 256,310 of NZ_JAUSTI010000009.1, read as the reverse complement.
ACTCACCGGATGGGGAGATCAGGAAGATCTCTATGCACATCGTACAAAAGCCAAAGACAAGCTTGCCTTATATGGGCAATTTTTCACAACCGTTGAGGTGGATAGTACCTTCTACGCCGTTCAACCTAGAGATCGGATGGCGCGCTGGGCGGCAGAAACGCCAGATTCCTTTGCTTTTATAGTCAAGGCCTATCAGGGAATGACAGGGCACCTGCGGGGCAAGCCTTATTTCAATAGTACATCAGAGATGTATACAGCTTTTCGAGAGTCATTGGAGCCGATGATGGAGGCTGGCAAAATGCAGGCAGCACTGTTCCAATTCCCACCTTGGTTTGACTGCAATCGAGAGAATGTAAATGAACTACGAGAAGTTAGACTAAGGATGGAAGGTATTCCATGTGCCATTGAGTTCCGTCACCGCAGTTGGTATGAAGATGCCATGCGTGAACGTACGTTATCCTTCCTGAAAGAACAGGGCTGGATTCACAGTGTATGCGATGAACCTCAAGCAGGACAAGGCTCAATCCCTATTGTGCCTCAGGCTACAGATCCAGAGATGACACTCGTTCGTATGCATGGTCGAAACGTATCGGGATGGCACCAAAATGGTGCGCCTAATTGGCGCGAGACCCGTTATCTGTATCGCTATAATGAGGAAGAGCTACAGGAATGGAAAGGTTATCTGGAGCAATTGCAGGAGCAGAGCAAGGATGTATATGTTATCTTCAACAATAATTCTGGTGGAGACGCCGCAGCAAATGCACGTATGATGATGGATCTACTGGATATTCCAATAAAGCCATTTCCCGATAAGACGATTGTAGAAGAGGAGCCAGGGCCAGAACAACTCGAATTATTTTGAAGAGGTTGTTCAAAAAGTCCGCTTTTGATTACGAAGGATGCGCGAGCGGCATCTCAGCTTCGAATATGGGATTCAGCCAAAATAAGTGGATGCTTACGAAGCTTGTTTCCTTCGGAAACAATGTAGTTGCTCACGTAGTTTTGCCTACGCTCCGCTACTCCATTTCTATCTTCATCCATTTTCTCTGTACTGAAAACCGACCTTTTTGAACACGCACTTAAATAAGATTCCTTTTGTTCCTCATCAGGATCATCGTTGTGTTTACACGTAGAAAAGCGGCCAGCCCTTAAGCTAGCCGCTTTTCTCATTTCATAGCATAAATAGTCTACATGCACTCCCATTACACGATATCCTGCTTCATATCACAGGGAGCATGTAGAATGTTTAGCGTTGACCTGCCGTAAGTGAGGTAGGAAAACCAATTTGGCTCAGTTGCTGGTTCATCCTGTGAGCCTCAATTCCTGCAAGCAGCACGATACCAATGCCATGTGTATCATTCAGATTCCAGCCCAGATCATCTCGATAATATAGAGCGGTGAAGGAGTAACCTGATCCACGACATACGCCATACACATTTCCTTGATAATCAATAGAAATACGTGTAATCCCTTCCCAGCCTTTACGAACAGCCTCCAAATAGGGTTCAAACGCCTCTAGCCAACCCTCTCGGATACCACGAGCGTAAGCGTAGATGAACATCGAAGTACAGGATGTCTCTTCATACGAATCAGGCCGATTCAGTACTTGGTACCAGAGACCATTCTCCCCCTGCAATGCCAGGAAACCTTGACACAAATCACGATAAAACTGAAGCAACTCCGGTCGCTTCTCATGATCATTCGGCAGAATTGTCAACAACTCGGTTAGAGAGAAGAGCACCCAGCCGTTGCCTCGCCCCCACGGAATACCTGTTGCCCGTCCACGTACAAAATCATACACATGAGACATGATCTGTTGCTGTGGAATATATAGATATTTGCGAAACAGCAAGAATTGATTAATGGCGTCGTCCCAATATGATGTTTCTCCCGTGAGCTGACCATAACGCATCAGGAACGGGGTACTCATATAGAGGTCATCACACCACATCGTTTCATGACGCATCTCTCCGCTGCCCCGAACTCGATAGAATGCACCATCCTCCAGCCGTTCCTGTTCATCCGTAATATAACGAGCAATCCGGTGTGCTGTATCGAGTCCGCCGCGGATCTCACCACTTGCCATGGTCGCCAGTAACGTAGAACCGAAGGAGCCACAATCATCAAGACTGTCAATGGCGGACAGCTGATTGTTAATACCGGCTGCACCATAATGGTCTCGATCCCATAATCCATAACGGTCAAAAGAAGTGCTCAGTTCAATATGCTCTCGCACATACTGCACATAATCGTTGCGGTTCAGCTCTTGACCTGTCTGAAGCAAGCCAAGCAGGGTTACTCCCAGTGGGTAATTCCACTTGCCATAATGTGTATTCTCCAAATAAGGACGAACGCTGGTCTCGGGCAGATCTACTTGCCAGTAAACTCCGGTACCCCCATTATCAAACACCTTATCGGTTACAACGATCTCATCCGCAGTGGGGGCAGATCCGTGGGTAAAGCTGCCCATGTATAACCAAACATCCGTGCATCCCGCAACGGGACGTGGAGACGTTAACCTCCACCCCTTCGAGGATGCAGCTTCAGAGATTGAACCACCTATTGTGAAGCCCCAGCTATCCTCACCTACCAAGCATTCGCCTTTGGCAACTAAATGAACAGCCCCATACTTACGTGGAAGTTCAACCCTGAATTCACCACTTGTCTTTCCAGAATATACTTCCTGATCGTTCACAAATAAGGTGAGTCCACCTGTGTGTTTACCTCGTATGATTACCGGGGTATTTCCCGGCACCGTAACATCTAGTTTTGTCCATGCATATGCAACTGCTGGTTCTGCTGTACCAAATATCCGGCCAAAGTTTCCAGCATGCAGCTCTTGCTCCGTCCATTCCCTTCGTGGAAACCATGTCAGTCCTGTCTCCGCTTCGGTCATACCATCATGTGGAAGTGATGTAAGCGGCTCATCCACAGGTTCCGAATACAACCATCCTTCCTGACCCTGACGGTCAATGCCAGGTGTCAGAAAATGAAGAGGGAAATTTTTGAACGATGCGGTTCCATATATGCCACCAAAGCCTACTTCGGTCTTTACAAAACACAACAGCACATCATTCCAGCCGTATTTTACATGGATCGGAAACTGAGTTCTACGCTCTGGATACAGCTCCTGAAGCAATTCGGATTTGAAAATTTCTTCTCCATTCACGTAGACGGTCACTGGACTATAACAGTTCAGACCTGTATTTAATGTGGTGTCCTGCTGGCTCCATAACTTGCCCCACACATATACATATTGTCCTCCACGTGCATCGCTCCATTTCCGATCCAGGTTCAGATCGTAACGGTAGTCTGCAAGCCTACGGAAACCACCCCGGTGGTGAGCTCTGAATAAAAAGGAATGCTTGGGATGATCCCCCATATAACGCTGAGCCACTGTCGTCAATACGTCGGGTATTGAATCATGAACCTTGCCTGCAATCGCCTCGTTCTCATGAAAATAACGGATGATTGTCAGCTCCTTTCCCCAAGTTGGATCAGCTCTTTTAACCGTAGCGTCTCTCCGCCTTTCACTTCCACCACTTGTTGATCTGCCGTTAACCAGACTGAAGTTGAAGACGGATTATGGATCATCGAACGATCTGCTGAGCATTCCAGCCGCTTCACTGCTTTCCAGTAGGCAATAATCTCTATATTAGTCGCATACCAAATATCGTCTCTGCCACCGATCTGTTCTCCAAACCGTTCGATGATGTCCCAATTATCGTTATCATTGAATTCGTAGCTGTGACCCCATACGTAGAAGAGTAGTGGTGTACCTGTCTTGGTATGCTGAATAAATCGTTCAGTAAGTGAGTCCAAATCATGATTATGGTGGCATGTCGGATGCCATTCAAGTGGCCGTTCAGGCAATGTGAATTGCCCATGGGATTCTACGGTTCGTGCATAATCTAGGCCTAGCCATTCTAATTTGGTGCTAAGTGAACGATCATAGCCACCGTTGGGATAGGCCATGCCTCTAACCGGATAATCAACAAGCCGCTCCAGTGCTTTTCGATCTTCCATAATTTCTTCGGTGAGCAGTTCATCCGGCACATACGGCAACGTGGGATGAGTGACAGTATGTACAGCCACCTCATGACCCGCGTACAGCTCTGCAACCTCACCTTCATCGATTCTTCCCGCTTTACCGAGTACGCCGGAATTGAGATTAAATGTTCCACGCAACCCATAACGATTGAATATATCCACCAGTCTGCGATCATGCACTACACCATCATCGTAACTAAACGTCAACGCTTTCATTACTCCACCTGGATACCGGTCAAACTGGATACGATGTCCCATCTTTGTTCCTGTCTCCCTCCGAATTAGCGTTACAACTGTGATCTAGAATGATCTAGATAGGGTTCAACTAAAGAAGGTTTACACTTGCCACTTCGATGACAGAATAACCTTCCGATCACTGTTATCCCGCTTAAAATTTCACCAAATCATCAATGCGTACAGGCTGCCCTGTGCGGATCGCCTTATTGGCTGCAATACCCGTAAGAATAGAGCGCGCTCCGTCCACATGGTCAGCAGCACGGTTGAATTTGTCTGGTACCGGATCACCAAAGATATCGTTCAGCAACACCGGATCACCACCACCATGACCGCCTTCTCCCTCTTCTACCTCTACCTCGTAAGGTGCATCAAACATTGGGAATACGGTGATACTGCGACCTTTGAGCGCTCCTTCATTGGCACGGTCACCACCCGCATTGACATACGATTGCTCTACAATATTCATCTCGATACGTCCTTTGCTGCCGTTAAAAGCGATGCGATATCCTTCCCAAGGCATATAAGCATTCAGGGAATATGTCAGAACCGCTTTGTTCTTATAGCGAACAAGAACACCGAGTGTATCTTCAATGCTGATTCCATCGCCAAACACATTCTGATCCCGCTGATAACCATCCTCATGCTCTGCATCCAGATACATCGCCTTCAGTTGCTCACTCTGATCCAAATGTAGTGCGAACGGATCGTTCTCTGCCTGCGGGTTGCCTGTCGCTCTCGCATAGCTATGCTGCTCTCCGCGGCGCTCAGCGTTCTCTTTGCCGTAGAACAACAAATCTCCGTATGCAAATACACTTTCCGGCTGTGAGCCGATCCAGAAATTAACCAAGTCGAAATGGTGTGTTGATTTGTGGACAAGCAGGCCACCACTGTTGCGCTTATCCCGATGCCATCTGCGGAAATAATCTGCACCATGACGTGTATTCAGCAGCCACTCGAAATGCACGGAATGGATATCGCCAATGACTCCGTCCATAATTAGCTCGCGTGCTTTCGTATGATGTGGTGCATAACGATAGTTGAACGTTACACGCACATCGCGTCCTGTACGTTGTACCGCATCCAAAATCTCCTGACATTTCTGCTCATCCACCGTCATCGGCTTCTCCGTGATTACATCACAGCCAAGCTCCATAGCTCTAATAATATAATGATGGTGTGTGCGATCCACTGTGGTCACAATCACCGTATCCGGCTTATGCTCTGCGATCATTTCTTCAAAACGATCTGCGGTATAGGTAGGCAGCTTATGGTATCCACAATCTTGTGTCAGAACTTGGTTGGCATAATCCATCCGGGTCTGGTTCGTATCACACAAGGCGAGAAGCTCTGAACGATCCTTATATTCCTTCGCTAACGCGGTATAGAAAAACCCTGCTCTGCCACCTGTTCCTACGAGTACATATGTTTTTTTGCTCATTGTGTATCTCTCCTCATTAAGTTGGATTGGTATGAATGCGACTATATTTAATCCGTATTCGCGCCTTATGCTGATCAACAGTACCATGTGCGATAACGGTTATTCCTGAATTTCCTTCACGGCAAAATAGCGATATTCCCCTCGGCCTGCACTAGGTTCAGACTTCGTATTAATCGCAAACAGTCCCATCTTCGCCCCGACCCATAGTGCCGTAGTTGCAGCAAATGTTGTGCCTATCGGTGTATAACTCACGCCATCCTCACTCCAGCTAAACTGTACATGAGCAGGTTCGATAAGGGTAAGACGTAAATGAATAGTCGAACCGGAAGCCGTTGAACCTTCTCCCTTCCAGTCCAACCCTTCTTCCTGCCATTCGTCTGCATGCAGATCACTATTTCTTTGTTTCTCCCCACGATTCAGGGATAAACGAATATTCCCTTCCTCAGTCTGTGTGAGACAAAGATAGGCATAAGCATCACCAAACAAAACAAGTCCTGCTTGATCTCCAGCCTGCTTCGGATGAAAAGTCAATTGAGTCGTAGCTTCAAAGGCTGACGCCGGCAACTTTTGCATCAATAGCTGTGGAACACCAAATAGCGATTGGACACCCTCAGGATATGGAAGCGTGTGCAGAATGAGTCCTTGTTCTGGACTCAAATCAGCCCATTCAGGCTGTGGGTTAGCCTGCCATTGCCATTGAAGTCCTAGACGATCCGCTGTAAAATCATCGGAGACTTCGGGCACAATTACAGGGTGTGTGCTTCCTACGTCGGGCTTCTTATGCACGATTACAGGTTCACCGGTTCCATGGCCTTCCTGATCCAAGCCAATGACAGGCCAGCCCTGTTCATCCCATTGCATGGGCTGTAGATGGACAATCCTTCCATAGGCATCACGATCTTGAAAATGGATAAACCAGGACTCCCCGGAATCCAGCTCTACATATCCACCCTGATGCGGGCCATTAATGGAGGAAGATCCCTGGTGCATGACAATTCGATCTTCATATGGGCCAAATACCTGCTTCGACCGTAACACAGTCTGCCATCCCGGTTTCACACCACCCGCGGGAGCAAAGATATAATAATCTCCATCCCGCTTGTAAAACTTGGGACCTTCGATCGTTGGATGGTGCTCTGTACCGTCAAATACGATCATTCCTTCATCCAAAAGCCGGCTTCCATCCGATGCCATGCGGCACACCTGAAGTTTGCTTTTGATGCCACAGCGGCTGTTGGCAAACGCATGCACCAGATATGCGTGCCCGTCATCGTCCCATAATGGGCAAGGGTCAATCCACCCCTTAACCTCATGTACCAGATGAAGAGGTGACCAGGTTCCCTCAGGATGTGTCGCCGTTGTCATGAAGATGCCTTCGTCTGGCGTACTGAAAAAGATCCAATACTTGTTGTCATGGTAGCGAATGCTTGGTGCCCACACACCTTTACCGTGTAGAGGGACGTCATACCCCGGAAGATCCAACCGTTCAATGGCATAATTCACGAGCTTCCAATTCACCAAATCTTTTGAATGCAAAATCGGTAATCCAGGTGTATGCGAGAAGCTAGAAGCAGTCATGTAAAAGTCATCGCCTACACGAATGACATCCGGATCCGAATAATCCGCGTGCAGAATGGGATTACGATAGGTCCCATCCCCCTGATCTGCGACCCAGATCGGTTCAAACTTTTCTAGACTGGATTGAGATGTAGCCATTAGATTACTCCCTTCCTTTTGGCTCCAAAGTAGTGATTACTCCATTTATTTAATTTATCCTGACGCAAATTTAAAGCGCTACCATGAAAGCATGCTCGGACAATCTATCCATCAACCTGTCTCCAACCTGCTTCCCGAAGCTGATGACTAGAAGAATCAAAATACGTACCTTCAAGCAAACCGACTAATGTATTGGTCACGCGTACTTCAATCTCATTATCTCCGGTGCGAAGCCATGAAGATTGGCCTCTCCAGCGATAAGGAGACCAACAGCGCACACCGAGGCTATATCCATTGACCAGAACTTCGGTAACATCCTGAACTCGCCAATCGCTGAATTTTAGTTCGAAGAACGGATTATTCGTGCTCGGTTGATCCAGCCAAAGGGTTCGCTTGTAGATCATCTCTCCAGCAAAATGTGGATATAACGCTTGAGGCTCCGGTTGAATCTGCACGGCCGTGTCTGGTTCCCTAACTAAGGAAGCCATACCCTCATGATGAAACTCCACTCCAAATCGTCCTTGTAAGTACAAAGGATCAACGATTCCGTCTTCATCCTTCGTAATCTGAACGGTAACCTTCAGTTCGTTAAGACCACTGTGCAACCATGGTGTAATGTCATAACCGATATTGTCAAAATCCGTAATCTCGACTGATTCGAACGCATCCGGTCGGATAGAATGATCATTAATGATTAACGTCCAGTCACCCGAAATGGCCCTTCGATCCATGAATAACAGACACTCAGATAAGGCTGTTCTTAGTTCAAACGAAGTTGCGTAATGGCACTCCAGTGGATACGCAATGGATGGCTTCTTTGGTGTGCCGAATACTTGGTTAAACTGGAGCGGAAGCAAGTTATGTGCTGAACAATCTGCTGCCTGATCAATGAACGGCTTGACCTCAGAATGGCTATCCTCAAAAATTACACCGTTGTAATTTTTCGCCGTAAGGTGGAAATGTCCCATACGCAGCACATTAGGCTGAAGCGTTTCAAGTCGCCAAGGCCCCTCCGAAGGGATGGTTATTGAATGAACTTTTTCAATGCTTCCAACCAAAGTACTTACACCAAGAGCGGATTCCTTCTTCTCCGCATTCTCTGTGAACTGTTCTTCTGCTGAACCGTGCTCATCATCCCATGTTAGTCGTATAGCATGTGCATCGTAAGCTGCGAATTGTAGCGAAATATACCCTTCGTCTCCACGATGATGGATGGGGAGTGCATACCGTTGTCCTTGCTCCAAATCTAGTCGCTCTACCCGCAAGCTTTGATTAGGTGCGCGTTCAGCAACTGTCCATAATGCATCAACTGCGACCTTCAATTCACCTTCTAAGCATTGATCTTCCTGATTAGTTAAAAAGACCATATATTCGCCTTTAGACAGTTGTCTGGTCTGCATAAGTAGTGAAGAACTTTCCTTCTCCATCACCCAACGCACGGGTTCGGGCAGTACCTCATCCAGAAGCAAGGACATCGACTCAAGTACAGTCTGATGTATTGAATCAATACCTGCCATAGGGAGAAAATAAGCCTTTCCTTCTCCACGCCGCCATAGGGATCTACCTTCTCCCTGTTCTAGTTCTCCATTACCCCAATACTGTACCTCTGGGTTTTCGCCAGCTCCGAAAAACTTCGCCGCTTCATCCCCTGTAGGGCTTCCTTGCTGAATGGGTATATATGGAGGCAACCCAACAGATATAACGATCCCGCCCTGTAAAACCCATTGCTTCAGCTGTTTCCACGCCGCTGCTTCCAAATTAAGCATAGGTGGGAGAATCAATACTTCATAACGAGCTGCACCTATTTCTATCCTGCTATCAACCAGCTGGGCTTCCGCCAGAAGTTCCGGATCAAGATGATCATAATCCCGTCTGCTCTGTAGTAAGTGCGTAGTAATCCTCATCCAGTCATTGGTGAGCCGTTCCAGTCTTGCCTTTTCTGCTTCGTCTTCTCCGCTATATTCAAAGCCATGCAGCGGATTCCCCATTAAACTCCAGAGTGTAGTCGTTGGATCGAGCACGGCGATACGGATATCGGCTGCCCCTGTGCTCATCAGGTAACCTAATCTTCCGGTGTAGTCACCGAGTTCCCGAAAGTGTTCCCAGTACGGATTTTGCAGAAACTGTGAAGGGGGAGCATCATGCTTCGCCAGCCCACCAATCGTATAGAAAAAAGCATGAAAGTTGAAAAAATTCGTGCCCATGGCCGCCATTCGATCAATCATCCATTTGGCATCCTGCAAGGTCATTGACCAGCCTACACTGTGGAAACATTCAATCAGATTTCGCTCCCGTCCCAGTTGTCTAGCTAGTGAGCTGACCATTTTGGGATTGTCGCGCATTCTTTTTCCGTAGCGTTCAAGAATCCAGGGCAACGAACGTCCGATCTTCTCGTGGGCGGAGTCTCCACCTGGCATGTGGCTATATAGCTGTGTCGTCATACGCACACCAGGAACCTCTGCCGCATATTGAATTCCAGCCTGTTCGCACCAGTCGTGAACTTGCTTATGATAAGAAGTACGGAGCAAAAGGTGCAGAGATTGATAATAGTCATAGCGGATTCGCTCAAAATCCGGAACATCCCCATACAACAGCGCAGGTAGAGCCTCAATGAGGCTATAACCACAACATTCACCGAAGTAACGAGGCAATTGTGGTGACCATGGAATCTTCCCGAGAGGTGCAATTTCATCCGAAAACACACCTTTGATTACGCTTTCAAATTGTTCTCCAAACGCTGACTGATAGCGATCATGGGTGAGTTCGATGAAACGACTCATTGCCTCCTGATGGCAAGGATCCACAAAGTTCCCGTAATATTTAAAATCATCGATCTCTTCTTCTTGAAATACAATAACTTCCCATTCTCCAGCCGGAGCCTTCCACAACAAGCGAAAAGCTGTATGGTATGTAAAAAATCGCTTGCGGTTATACGAGGTGAGGCCCGTCTCCTGGTACACCTGATCTGTCTGCACATTACCAATGAATCCTCGTAGATTAATGGATTTATCCCATGAGCGTTTACCTTGTGCATCCTTAGGAACAGCTATGGCATGTAACACACGTCCCCAGGGTAGCTCATGATCGAGTAATGTGTCACCTTGTACATTCAGATGACGATGGATAAGCTGACGCTGCTTCGCTTCCGGGAATTCAAGTGTTACCTCGCCCCCAGCCATACCACTCGGATATGGATATTCGTCATACAACCAGACTTGCATGCCAAGTTCATCCGCAGCTTGGGTAGCTACTTTTACCTTATCGAACCATGCTTCAGATAAATAAGGAATCTGCAGTCCCTGACGCGGACATATAAAGAATCCACCCACGCCCTGCTTATGCATTTCTGCGATCTGACGCTTGATCTGGCTTTCTTCCATATCCCCATTCCAAAACCAAAAGGGATGAACCCGGTACTGCGCCTCGGGATTTTCAAAAGCATCCCCGTTCCACATGTCGCCTTCCTCCCAAATACATAAGAGTGGTTGTTCATCTTCCATTATCGTTCATTTTAGTTCAAATGGGTTTGTTTCGCTTTGATTATACAACAAAATCGAATGCTGGGAAGACATAATTCACAAAAAAATTGTTAAATTGGATGAATATTGAATAGCCCGGCCGCCTGCACTACGACACTAACGGCAACCGGGCTTAGTATAAAGACTATTTGAGCGCAGCGTATAGCTCATTTATTTCTTTGACATAGTCGTCACCACCGCTCTTTCTCCACAAAGCAACCGCATCTTGGAAGCCTTTCTCATCGATCTGTCCTACAATGAACTTAATCCGAGCATCATTGATGATGTTATCAAGCTGTGGCCCCTTCTGCGCGTATACATCCGAGATCAGTGGTTCACCTGGGTTCGCGATGATAATCTCTTCATTGGCCTTCTGAACCTCAACAACCTTTTGTCGAACAGGAGTTTGTTCTATACGCAACGTTTTGTCCTCAGGAATAAACATCAGAATCTGATTCAATCCCTGTACATCCCGCAGTGCCAGTTTATCTGTAGTAGGTATGATGTAATCGCCTTTTTTCTCATACTGCTGACCTTCTAACCCGTTGCCGAGTAATGCTTGAAGCTCTGGTTCATTCAATTGATCCAAGAATGTCAGTACCTTCTTCAGATCTTCCTCCGTTTTCACACCGCTCTTGGAAATAACAATCATCCCAGAGTAACCAGACGTTGGCATATCACGCAGACCTTTTGGCCCCTCCATCGCTTGTAATACATCCACACGTCCTGTAGCTGCTGGATCTTTCTCCAAGATCTTCTGATCCATACGTTGTGCATTATCTGCCACATCCACCATAACGCCAGCCTGCCCATTTACAAATGGGTCTGGAAGTTTCGTTGCATCCATAACTGCAAAGTCCTTGTTCACCAGACCTTCACTGTAAATTTTGCGAAAGAATTGCAATGCCTCCATATACTCCGGTGTATCATGTGCTGGAACTAAAGCCCCACTGCTGTCCTCGCCCCATTTGTTTGGTGCGCCAAACCATACCTGCATGTTATCCCATGGACCTGTGAATTTACTTGCCACCAGCCCGTAGGTGTCCTGTTTGCCATTGCCGTCTGGATCATCATTCGTGAACGCTTTCAATACATTGTAGAATTCATCAATTGTTTTTGGTTCTTGGAGCCCCAGATTCTCCAGCCAGTCCTTACGAATGGTTACCCCGTTGCGACCTAGAGCGCGAGCCCGGTATATGCCGTATGTTTTGCCATCAATCGAAGCGTTGTTCGTAATGATCTCATTCATTTGGCTGAGGTTTGGATAATCCTTCAGGTAAGGGCCAAGCTCCCAGAATGCTCCTGTTCGAGCTGCGTTGATGAAACTCGGCGACTTACCTAGCACCACCATAATATCCGGCAACTTGCCTGAAGCTAAGGTGATATTGAATTTGTCTTCATACGAACTGCTGGGCACCCATTGAAGGTTAACATCGACCTTGGTCAGCTCCTCTAGCTTCTGTATAACCGGACTATTCTCCGGTGGATTCTCTGCTTCAAAATTAGGGAGCATGATCGTCAATTGATCTGTGCCGCCTGCCGCTTCTCCCGTATTCGATTGTTGTTCCCCGCTACATGCAGCGAGCACCGTACTTAATAGCATAGATGCACAAAGTACAATAGCCATTTTCTTCAATCCTGTTTTTGGTTGTCCCATACATTCTCCCCCTTGGCTTTAGCCTTTAATTGAACCGAGCATGACACCTTTGGCAAAATGCTTTTGCAAGAACGGGTACACCAGCAAGATCGGAATCGTACCCACAACGATGACCGCCATTTTTACAGACTGTTCCGGTGGTTTAACAAAGTTGGGATCCATGTTTGCCATATCTCCAACACTGGCCTGCGACAGCAGTACGATTTGCCGTAACATGACTTGCAGCGGCCATTTGGTACTGTCGGAAATGTAGAGCAATGCCGAGAAAAAGTTGTTCCAATGTCCTACGGCGTAGAATAACGCAAATGTAGCTATGACCGGTTTGGACAATGGCAGCACAATACGCCACAGCACCCCAAGATCAGAACAGCCGTCGATGCGAGCCGCTTCCTCTAGCCCAGGCGGCATCTGTTGAAAAAAGTTTTTGACAACAATAAGGTTAAAAGCGCTGATCGCGCCAGGAAGCATCAAAGACCAGTAGGAATCAAGCAAACCAAGACCACGAATGACGAGATACGTTGGGATCATGCCTCCGCCAAATAACATGGAGAAAATAACCATATTCATTAGCATATTTCGTCCCCAGAAGTCGCTGCGAGACAGCGGGTACGCCATCGTCAACGTGAAGAATAAGTTAACGAATGTACCTACAACGGTAATGAAGATGGATACACCAATACTTCGAAACATCGTGGAGGATGAAAAAATATACTCATACGCGCTAAGGGAGAACACCTTAGGAATAAGGAAAAAACTGCGTTCAGTAATTTCAGCTTCGGTCGCGAATGAATTCCCTATAATATACAAGAAAGGAAGAACGGTTAGTAACCCCAGAACGCCGAGCATGATGTAGTTGAGCACATCAAATACTCTGCCAGCAGGGCTGTTGTACAGACGACTGTTCATGAGCGGTTACCTCCTATGGTCTATTAGTAAATACCGGGATGACCAAACTTTTTGGCTAGCTTATTACTACCAAGAACCAATATAATCCCCACAACAGACTTAAAGAGTCCAACGGCCGTACTGTAGCTGAACGCACCTTGCGTAATCCCCACGGTGTATACATAGGTATCGAACACATCCGCTACGTCCCGGTTAAGTGAGTTCGTCATCAGATAAATCTGCTCGAATCCTGTGTCCAGAAAGTTTCCGAGTCTTAGAATGAGCAATATAACAATCGTGGTACGAATCGCTGGCAGGGTAATATGCCACATTCGGCGTAAACGTCCTGCCCCATCCACAATGGATGCTTCATACTGCTCTGTATCTACTCCCGCAAGAGCTGCAAGGAAAATGATTGTCCCCCACCCCATCTCCTTCCACATCATCTGAATAATGATCAGCGGTCGGAACGTATCTGGGCTGGATAGGACATCTATGGGTTTACCTGTGATCATCGCAATTAGCTCATACAGCACTCCACCCTGAGGTGTCAGAAAAACATAAGTGATACTGGCGATAATCACCATAGATACAAAATGCGGTACATAGACGAGCGTCTGAATCGTTCTTTTGAAAAAGGCTGTTCGAATCTCATTTAATAGGAGTGCAATGATGATCGGTGCTGGGAAAAAGAAAATGAGATCGTATAAGGCAAGAAGCAACGTATTCCTGAGCAATCGGAAAAAGTCTGGATTCGAGAAAAAGGTCGTAAAGTTCTCAAACCCTACCCATTCACTATCGCGAATCCCTAGGAAAGGCTGATAATCCTGAAAGGCAATAACGATTCCCCACATGGGCAAGTATTTAAAGATCACAAAGTACAGAAAACCGGGAAGTACAAGTACGTATAACCATTTATTTCGCTTGATCTGCCGCTTCCAGTTGGACTCCCGCTTTACGGAGTAACTAGAAATGTCCGCCTGCGTTGTTGTAGCGGCACTTCCATTCTTCCCGTTCATGCCCTCTCCCCCCATTCATGTAAGCGTTATCAATTTATCTGATACTCAGACTATACAGCGTGCTTATTTCCGGCAACCTTCATTTTTTGCACAGCCCTTTCCAAACCTGTACAAAGCCCGATATAGCGCCAATAGCGCTCTTGATTTGCAACATTCTGGAGAAAAAGATTGCACATTTTTGCCGTCTTCTCTTTATTTGTATTTGCACTCCAGCCACCTTTATAAAACACGAAAAAACCGGAATTCTTATATGGAATCCCGGCTAACGAAGCTTCTGAAAATCAATTAAGATGTAAACCACTGATCCCGATACTGGCTCGGTGTGGAACCCTCTTGTTTTTTGAAGATTCGATTAAAATAACTATGCTGGTATCCTACTGCGCTTGCAACATCATTAATTTTCATCGATGTCTCACGTAATAACTTTTTCGCGTTCTCCATCCGTACCTGGGTCAAATAGTCAATAAAATTCATTCCTGAGATCTGTTTAAATGCCTTGCTGAGAGCATAAGGCGTCATCTGTTCCAGATCAGCGCATGCTTCCAACGAAATATCGTTGCTGTAGTTGTCATCAATGTACTGCATCGTACGCTCCACCACCTGCTTAAGCGGTTCTTGAGATCTTAGCTCGATCTCTTGCATATACGGTCTAATCACTTTCTCCTTCATCCACTGCATCATCTGTGCTGGTTCACGAATACTCGACAGTCGTTCATACATGTTACAGCCGCCGAACAGCTGGTAGGGGATAACGCCCGTTTGTAGCATGACATGCTGAATACTGCCCAATAACTGAAGCATCATCTGCTGTACCTGAAATTCCGTACTATCGGTTCGGGTCACCTCGGTCAAAAATTGCTCCATTCCCCGTTCTGCCTCATCCCGCTTCCCTAATCTCAGCGCTTGAATAAAGTCGCGTTCCAGTCCAAGCGGATAGGTTGCTCCTTCCGTTTGATTGAAGCATTGCTCATCATTGAGATCAAGGATTTGGCTGCCCGCCTCCACACTTCGATAAACGACCGCTTGCTCCATCTCCACGAATAAACTCGGTAATTCCTGCAACGTTACGGCTGGGCGGCTGACCACTACGGTCACCTGCATTTTCAGCGTTCGGTGAATCACTTCCATCAGTTCCTCTCCCCACAACAATGCTTGTGGCTTCAAGGGATACTCTTCTGGAGCCATAATTAACATCGCCGAGGATAGATCGTGGAAATTCATCACACTAATTTGGCTAAAATATCCCTTCGCAACCTCTTCTATAATGTTAACTGCGGCAAACGTGATCAGTCCTGTGTCCCGGCTACCAAACCGTTCTCGTAATGTTACATGTCCTGTAAAATACATCTGCAATAACAAAAACTGCTGACCTTCGACCTCAAATCCAAGGTTTGTCATACGTCGGCGTAGATCCTGCTCGTTGTATGCGTATAGATGACCTTGTATTAGTTGTAATACAAAGCTGTCCCGCAGATGAGGCAGTTGTTCTTGTAGCTGGCGGTGAGCTGTTAGACGATCTGAAGTCAGTTCATTCCAGTGCTGCTCCAACAGTTGGAATTCGTCTAATTTCACATCGGTAGATGCTTCGTTTCTTCCAGGCGTCAACAGATGAACCATCCGTGCAACCGGTGAATAAATTCGACGTGAAGCAAACCACGACAGGAGTAGCCCCAATACTAGACTGCCTATGCTCGCGATCACTATAATTTTGGATACCAGCTTGACGGGTGAAGTAACCGAGGTCAATGGAGCTGCAGATACGTACGTCCAATCTGCATCGATTCGGCTTAACGAGCCGGATGATACGGAGTAGGTCTGATCCTCATATTTGAATAAAAAAGAATGACGATCCTTGTGCAGGGCGACTGCTTCTTTGAGCTGCTGTTCAAAGGCTGAATCCTTAGCGCCTACGTCAGTATTACCCGTAATCAGTGTATTGCCTTCGGCATCCATTAGAAAAGTTAGCCCTTCATCATATGGAGTAAGCGTTTTCAATAAACTTGCGATCTTTTGGTTATCCAGTGTGATGATTAGGGCACCGAACGGGTTAACACTTTCTCCCGGAATTTTATGTACAAGAACGAGAGCATCACTTGCACCTGTATGTAACAAGCTGGGATTGGAGTTCAGGGATTGCTTCATTTCCTGTTGACCAGATTCCCAATCTGTCCAATACACATGATTGCCCATGCTCAGGTATCGATCATATGCCTCAATCTGCGCCTCATCCTTCAGTTCGTTATACTCCCGATTGAATAAGATCGGCTGCGGTTCCCTCAAATATAGCTGTGCAGATTGAATTAGCGGATGCGAGCCCTGAAGAACGTACAATGTCGTTACAATCTCTTGTGTTTCTTTGAAAAAATATACAAAATCCAGCGTCCGGAGTGCATTGCCGAATCTGGGTTCGAAAGCCCAGTGCGATAAGGTCATCTCCAAATAGGCAAGCTGATCATCTACATTCCGCGCCCGGTTCTCAATCTGGTTCTGATGCATCTGATTGAATTCTTTCTCCATCTGATTCACGACCAACCCATACATCACAATTCCTGTAATCAAACCGGGGATGCTCGCGATTAACAAAATAAGCATCAGGCTGTTTCGATAGAAACGCCCCTTCTGTCGCCTCGTCCATCTTCCTGACAAACGAAAAAAACGACCCATGTCCCGTACACGACTAGTTGGCTCCATCAGCTGTCACCTGCCTGCTTGTGAGTAATTTGTCTGTCATGGGAACTGCTCCATCTCCCTACTGAGTGGTTTGTATGATCTGTGAATGACATCTTTTTTTTATATTATACTCAATATTTCCCAGTGAATGAAACGAGATTTAATGTAACGTTTTTTAACCAATGTTTTATTAACCCGTAAAAATGGATTACAATAGGATGAAGCAGAACATGAAGGAGGTTTATTAATAATGAAAGAACAAACGTATTTTCAACAAAACAGAGATAAACACTTGGCCGAACTGAATGAATGGTTATCCATTCCAAGTATCTCAGCCATTTCGGAACATAAAGAGGACATTAACCGTGCAGCACAGTGGGCAGCAGATGCACTTACGCGTGCAGGCATGGAGAATGTTGAGGTTATTCAAACAGCAGGACACCCGATTGTGTATGCCGACCATTTGCATGCACCTGGCAAACCAACCGCATTGATCTATGGTCACTATGATGTACAACCTGTTGATCCACTTAACCTGTGGGACACACCTCCATTCGAGCCTACCGTACGTGACGGGAAGTTGTATGCTCGCGGAGCAACGGATGATAAAGGACAAATTTTCTTACATATTAAAGCCGTAGAAGCTTTGCTGGCAGAGAACAACGAACTTCCCGTTAACGTGAAGTTCTGCATCGAAGGGGAAGAAGAGATTTCCAGTCCAAACCTGCCAATCTACCTCAATGACAATACGGACAAGCTGCGTGCTGACATGGTTCTCATCTCCGACACTTCCTTGCTCGAAAAAGGCAAGCCTGCAATCTCTACAGGTCTGCGTGGTCTCTGCTCGCTTCATGTGGATCTGTTCACTGCTAACACGGATCTGCATTCAGGTTCGTTTGGTGGAGGTGTTCCAAATGCACTGCATGCGCTCGTTTCCCTGCTCGCTTCATTGCATGACAAACAAGGACGCGTTAGTGTAGATGGCTTCTACGATGGCGTTCTGCCTCTGTCCCCTGAGATGAGAGAAGAATTCGTGAAGCAAGGCTTCAACGAAGAACAGCTTCGTCAGGATCTTGGTCTGGAGCAGTTGTATGGTGAAGAAGGTTACTCCTTCGTGGAGCGTGTTGGAGCACGTCCAACCCTCGAGCTGAATGGTGTATGGGGTGGATTCCAAGGTGAAGGTACCAAAACCGTTATTCCTAAAGAGGCTCATGCCAAAATTACATGCCGCCTTGTGGCCGATCAAGATCCACAGCAAGTATTGGATCGTATCGAAGCACATCTCCGTGCTCACGTTCAACCAGGTGCAACACTGCAGGTGAAACAGATTGAGAAAGCTTTTGCATTCAATACAGATCCATCCAACCCTATTCTGCAAAAAGCAGCAGATGCCTATGAGCAAGTATATGGCGTGCGTGCCCTCTTCACCAAAGATGGCGGTTCCATTCCGATTGTTGAGAAACTCTCACGTGTACTTGAAGTTCCGGCTGTCATGATGGGCTTCGGCTTGCCTGATGAAAATCTGCATGCACCAAATGAACACTTCAACCTGGAGAACTTCGATAAAGGGTTGCTTACGATTGTTCAATTTTTGAAAAGTTTGTAGCTCGTTAGTTAAAAGCAGATCACTGAGGGCGTGCATCGTAGACGTTCCGGTGACGAATCGTTCTTACGATCGCTGTTATCCCCAGATTTCTTCAATTCCCTTTTCTAAAGGGAGAAATCACGGGGATAAAGGCGAACGCTCCGCTTCTCCAGAATCGATTTCGTCCCCTCCACTACGTTGCTGCACCAATGAACTGATTTTAAGATAAGAGCCCCACCTTTTAGTGGAGTAGGGTAAAGGAATTATAAGCAAACGGCCTTCGGGTCGTTTGCTTTTTTGATCTGAAGTATTTTTTGTTTTTAGTTTTGGGGTTTGGGGTTTGGGGTTTGGGGTTTGGGGTTTGGGGTTTCGGGTTTCGGGTTTCGGGTTTTAGAGTTATTTTTTTTGGTTTTAGAGGGTTGGGAGCTGGGATTTATTTTCTTTTAATTTTTTTGTTTTATTCTTATCGGTTTTAATTCTTGAATTCTGCTTATGGGTTCTGTTTCCTTGTTCCTGATCTTGTTTGGATCTTAGTTTTGGTTTTTGGATTCTGTTCCTTTCTCGTGCCTGCTTTGTACCTCCTTTTGATTTATGTTTTGCTTTTTTTGTGTTTTTGGTCATGGAGTCTGCTGCATGTTTGACTGATAATGAAACTAATCCTTACGAAGAGGTGAAATGATATGTCTGCTTCTCACCTAACCAAAAAAGCGCTGGCTCGCTCGCTTAAATCACTGATGGAGCATATACCGCTGAACAAGATTACAGTCAAACATCTGGTTGACGATTGTGGTGTGAACCGGCAAACCTTTTATTATCATTTTCAGGATATTTATGCGCTGCTTGAGTGGATCTATAAGACCGAAGCGGTGGAGAGTCTAACGGCGTATCGAAGCTACAGCACATGGACGGATGGATTCTATAAAATCTTTTGTTACATCGAAAATAATAAAGCGTTCTGCTTCAATACTCTGGATTCTCTTGGACGCACCCACCTCGATGGATATCTCTATGAGGTAACGCATGATCTGATCATGGGCGTTGTGAATGAACTCGCTTGCGGGATCCAGGTGCGAAGTGAAGACAAGGAATTTGTTACTAACTTCTACACCTTGGCGTTTACTGGGCTGATCATTCAGTGGATGAGAGGCAACATGTCAGAGCCGCCAAAACAGATCATTGAAAAGCTTAGTGAGCTGATCGAAGGCAACGTGGTACGAGCATTACACAGATATGAGAATAAGCTGCCATCCACCTAAGGATGCGCAGCTTATTTCGTCTATCGCTCACTTACTTATATATCTTATTTTCAACTCACTTGTATGTATGATGGCATCGCGTAACTCAAAATTTAGACAATTTCCCCAAAGTGACTAAAAAGTAGACACTCCCATTCTTTTGACCATACCTTACTTCACCTGCAAAGTTTACATTAAGAATGTGATTACAGAACCCTTATGGAGGCGAATCATTGTGAAGAACGAATACGGTAATAAACAGGTCTATTTTGTAGGCGGCGGCATTGCCTCATTAGCAGGGGCAGCTTATCTTGTCCGAGATTGCGACTTCCCCGGAGAGCACATTCACATTATCGAAGAGATGAACATTCTGGGTGGAAGTAACGACGGCGCTGGTAACCCCGATCAAGGATATATCATCCGCGGTGGACGAATGCTCAACGACGAGGCTTATGAAAATCTCTGGGAGCTACTATCTTCCATTCCCTCTATCGATCGTCCTGGTTTGTCGGTCAGACAAGAGATTACCGAGTTTGATAATGCTAACCCCACCCACTCCAACGCTCGGCTCATTAACCGTGACGGCGAGGTTGAAGATGTGCTCTCCATGGGCTTTGATATGGCCGACAGGCTGGCGATGGGCAAGCTGATTATCACACCTGAAGATACACTAGGTAAATTACGGATCAGTGATTGGTTTGGCCCTCACTTTTTCCAAACGAACTTCTGGTATATGTGGGCTACCACCTTTGCGTTCCAGCCTTGGCACAGTGCTGTAGAATTCAAGCGATATATGCTCCGCTTCTTTCACGAATTCCCTAGAATTCAAACGCTCGAAGGTGTTACACGCACTCCATACAATCAATATGATTCCATCATCTTACCTCTGCAAAAACACCTTGAACCATTCGGCGTAGATTTCACCCTGAAATGCACCGTCACCGATCTGGATTTCAAAGAAGGCGATGGTATTACAGTGGAACGGATGCATGTACGCCGGAATGGTAACAAAGATTTCATCGACATTCATGAAGGTGATCTGGTCATTGTCACCAACGGTTCGATGACCGAGGGAGCGGATATTGGTTCCATGTCTTCTGCTCCGAAACTGAACGGCAAGGGTAGCTCTTGGAAGCTATGGGAGAACATTGCCGCCAAGAAACCTTTGCTAGGCAACCCTTCTTCTTTTAACGATCATGTGGATGAGTCCAAATGGGAATCGTTTACCGTCACCTTTCAAGATTCGGTGTTCTTCGATCTGATGGAGAAATTTACGCGCAATCGTGCAGGTACCGGCGCGTTGGTCACCTTCAAAGATTCCAGTTGGTTTATGTCCGTCGTGCTCGCCTTCCAGCCACACTTCCGTGGGCAGCCGGAGCATGTCAACGTATTCTGGGGTTACGGCTTATATCCCGATAACGTAGGTGACTACGTGAACAAACGCATGTGTGATTGTACGGGAGAAGAGATTATGCAGGAACTCATCGGCCATCTTCATTTTCAGGAACATCAAGAAGCCATTATGGCTACTGCTAACTGTATCCCATGTATGATGCCTTACATTACAGCGCAATTTATGCCCAGATTGAACAGTGATCGACCAAAGGTCGTTCCTGACGGCTCCACCAATCTTGCCTTTATCAGTCAATTCTGCGAGATTCCTGATGACGTGGTGTTCACGGAAGAATATTCGGTTCGGGCGGCACGGATTGCTGTGTACACCCTACTCGGAGTAAATCGACCGATTGAACCTATTCATCAGTATCAGTATGATGTCCGCACATTGTTCAGTAGTTTCGTGACCTCATTCCGATAAAAATACACAACATTAAAAGGAGTGCCGTCATGAATTTGACAGCACTCCTTTTGGTAAGAACGAGCATTAAATGAGCATATAGTAACTCTGTTGTCATTAAGAATTAAATTGAAGGTCTGAACGCCTATGCATTAACGTGAATAGAATCCTTCAACATCTCAGTTTCTCCAACGATATGTCATTTCGTGAGGTTACACACGGTTTGCCCTATGTGCGGAACGTGGTGAACTTCAACATGTGTACCAGCCGAGATAAGTGTGTAATATCCTGCTGTACTTTTGAGGTATCTGTACCTGCCATCGCTTGATTGGCCTTGAGTGTTCTCCGGGTATTGAGCATACCTTCAATCAATTTCATGACCGTGTTGCGTCCACGATGATCCACAATCATATACTTTTTGCGCGCATCTAGCTCTACCCATACGATATTGCTGAACGATGTAAATAGTTGTTTACGATATTGCTCCATATCGGTCTCATTGTAATGCTCGCCATAGAAAGCATAATATCCGTGAATGTGCAGCTTCTCTGCCAGCACTGTCATAAAAGGATCATGCTCAGGCATAGCATTGCGTTCCATATATCACGCCTCCACGTGATGCGTAATCCGTAGATCCCATCTTATTTTGAGATCTATTTTATCATATAATCCAGTCCGGTGCCTCTCCGGTAGTATATCTCCAGAGTGGCTACGTTGTATGACTCGTGGAAACCCCGTAATGATTCAGGCAAGTGGTTTGACGATTTCCTGTCCCTTCACCCAAACACCTGCGATATCTAATTCTTCATTGAGCAAAACGATATCTGCCTGCTTGCCCTGAGCGAAGGAGCCTGTCCGGTGATCAATACCCAGCAGACGAGCCGGCGTCAGACTGGCTGCTCGTGAAGCAGCCGTAACACTTAAGCCAACCTCCTGCACGAGATAACGGAAGCCACGCACCATCGTTAGCGTGCTGCCCGCCAGTGCGCCACCATCCTTCAGGCGTGCCACACCATGCTCAACAATAACCGGAAGATCACCAATTTTGTATTCACCATCATCTAGACCTGCAGCAGACATGGCATCTGTAATCAACACCAGTTGATCTATGGGTTGTTTCAGTTGTGCCACAATGGAAATGGCTGCTGGATGCACATGAATTCCATCTGCAATGACCTCTGCACTAATGCGTGGATCGCTGAGCACGGCTCCAGTAGCCCCGGGAAGCCGATGATGCAGTGGCGTCATAGCGTTGAATGTATGTACGGCATGATGCAACCCCGCCTCTACCGCACGTTGTACCTCATCATAACTAGCATCTGTATGCCCTAGTGCAGCCGTGATTCGTTGACTTCGCAGCCATGCAATTAGCTCTAACGCACCTTCACGCTCTGGCGCCAATGTAACCTGCCGGATCAATCCAGGATATTGTTGCTCCCATTCTTCTAGCCACGATACATTAGGCATTACAATATGCTCTGGATTTTGCGCTCCAGGCCATTTAGGGCTGAAAAATGGCCCTTCTAGATGCACACCCTCGAGTTGTGCAAAAGGCATCGTTTGGGATCGATAGGTATGAACCTCATACAGCACCTGATCCAATCTATCCTTTGGTGCGGTCATCGAAGTTGCCAGCATCGCGGTTGTTCCTTGCGTGCAATGGAATGCAGTGATTGTATCCAACACCTCTGGACTAGCATCCATAAAGTCATCACCATTGCCGCCATGCACATGGATATCGATAAATCCAGGCACAATCATGCCATGTTCAGGCACAGGCAAAAATAATCCTTGTCGTCGAATTGAATCAGGCAGCCCTTCGGGCGAGCCTGCATATACTATTTTCCCATCACGCCAAGCCAAAATCCCATCGTCTATCATACGATCTGAAAGAACAAGCTTCCCCCGTAAAATGGATACCGTATCTCTAGCCTTAAGCTCTTGTATATCGCCTGTACTCATTCAACCAACCTCCTAACCGAACCTATGATGTTTAAATGTTATCAGGATCAAATTTATAATTCATTAAACTGCTTTAATTTGATAAGTAGATATTAACTTTAACGATCCATCTGAATCTTCTATATTTATTCTTGCTAAATTTCCTATCATTTCACCCATCTACCTGCAGCGCGATCTAACAGCACAACCACATTGGGGTGACATTGCAGTAGCGAGGCTGGGCACTCAGTAGTAATTGGCCCCATAAATGCCTGTCGAATAATCTCAGCTTTCTCCTCACCGCGAGCAATCAGCAGAATCTGTTTGGCTTTCAGTATCGTACCAACTCCCATGGTAATCGCCTGCGTTGGAACCTGATCTAGGCTGTCAAAAAAGCGAGCATTCGCTTTTCTCGTCTCTTCCTTCAACGCCACAACATGTGTACGACCCGTCAGCTCTGTGCCAGGCTCATTGAATCCAATATGACCATTATGTCCGATGCCGAGAATTTGCAGATCAACTGGACCACGATCCTCAAGTCGTTGTTCATAGGCTTCGCACTCCTGAGCTAAATCCGGCGCGTTACCATCGGGGATATACGTCTTATCCAGATCAATATCGATATGATGGAACAGCTGTTCATTCATGAAGCTGCGATAACTTTCGCTATGCTCAGCGGGTAAACCTACATATTCATCGAGATTGAAGGAGGATGCCTGTGCGAAGCTAACCAGATCTTTTTGCACCATCGCTATTAGCTGTTTATAAATCCCCACTGGAGAACTGCCTGTTGCAAGCCCTAACACAGCTCGTGGTTTCGTCTGTAGCAGACTCGTAATAATCCCGGCACCTGTAACGTTTAAATCTTCTTCATGTTCAAAAATACGTATGTTCATCTCGTTAAGCACCTCCGTTGTTATGAACCCGATAGGACTGTACACTGTGATACGATTGCTCAAGTTTCGGAATAAA
This sequence comes from Paenibacillus tundrae, assembly GCF_030812775.1. Taxonomy (GTDB): domain Bacteria; phylum Bacillota; class Bacilli; order Paenibacillales; family Paenibacillaceae; genus Paenibacillus; species Paenibacillus tundrae_A. The sequence goes on along the minus strand of NZ_JAUSTI010000009.1, from coordinate 231,592 downwards.
TTGGTCAAAATCGGAACTCACCATGCCTGTGAACAAAATGTCGATGACATGTAATAAGGCAATTCGTGAAGCCATATCGCCTCTTCGCATCCCCTTTTCGAGTGAAGAAGTAAACAGCGGAATATCGGACACCGTAGCCAGTTTATTATTACTGTAGGACGTCAACGAAATCGTTGCGGCTCCGGCCTGTTTGGCACAATGCAGTGCATCAATCGTCTCTGGGGTTTCGCCCGAATACGATACAGCTACTGCGACATCTCCCTCTCCTAACGAAGAGGCGGAGGTGATCTGCATATGGGAATCTGAGAAGGCGGTACAGCTCTTCCCGATCCGAATCAGTTTCTGATAGAAATCCTGGGTCACAATGGATGATGTAGCAACACCGTAGAGATCAATTCGACGTGCAGCGCACAATAGCTCAATAGCTTTGCCCACCCGCTCCAGATCCAACAATCGGGTCGTATCTGCAATGGAAGCTAGATGATTCGCTTCAATAGCCTCAACTATTTTGGACAATGAGTTGCCTGCCACAATATCCTGATATGCCGTTTCTCCTGTTGGATGCGACAATTCGGCGGCTAGTTTCATTTTGAAATCTGGAAAGCCTTTGAAATGAAAGGATTTGCAAAAACGAGTTACCGTCGCTGGGCTCGTCCCGCTTTGCTGTGCAAGATGGTTAATCGTCCAGCCTGGAATGTCTGAAGGTGAACTTAATATGACTTCTGCAATCCGCCGCTCTTGTGCAGGCAGGTCTTCCAACTCTTGCTGCAAGGCATGTAATATGGCTGCCATAAGCTCTCCTCATGAAAATTATTTTTATATTATTTTATTGATTTAAGAAAATTATTTTTACACCTTCATTTTAAACAACGATGACCTGTAAATCAAGAGGATTTCCTTCACTTTTCTGGTGTAGATCATCGCAACCTAAATTTCATTTTTCATATCCAGAGAACATACTCTATCTCACTTGTTTCATCTCCAGAGACCCCTTATATTGAAACAATGAGTTTGCACAAAGGAGTTGATCCTATCATGAATAAACGTCAGCAGCAGAAGATCATCCCGTCCTTATGGATCATTGCTGAGAGGCAAAGTGAATATAAACCCTACTATGTGTTATACGCGATTGATTGGAAGCGCACAGGCCGATTAAGCTGGGAAGGATGGGATCGTCTGCACGATTTAATGCAATTCCATGTCCCAGTTAGACATAAGATAGGGAGTACAAGAAGCACATCTCAACCCTGTGCCAAAATTGCAAAAAAAGCGATATTTCTATCTCTGAATGAAGGACAGTTCGAGACATTGGAGCAGTTGTTTTATCAGCCTTTTTCCAAGAAACGATGGAAAGAATTTATGAAGCAACACTGTAAACTCCATAAAAAGGTGAGTACATAATGAAAACAGATCATAAGCAGGTTTTGCTTCAAATGATGGCTCCATACCATGAGATGTTGGATCACTTAATGGGTGAAACAGGTGATTTTTCACAGGTCGACTATGTGGAGAAGCAAGATGCTACGTATGGAAAAAGAGATGCGAATTATACCAATCGCTTCAAAGTACTACTGGCTATTTATCATCGGGAAGATCGGCATGCGCCGCATTATGAGTCGATTGTAAGAAGACTACTAATGAATGAAATCATAGATCGGCAGACAAGCAGCTATCAGGGTATAGGCGAAGTATTGTATTACTGTGTTTTCTTGCTGAAGCAGTACAACCGAGATGAAGATCAGAAACTATTTTCCCAAGCAAAAGAGGCCAACTTCGATACTATCTGTGGATTTGAGCCTAATCGAATTGGAGAGCAACACCTTTTTCATATAGATACTGCTGACCTTTCGGATTGCATTCGCCTGTCAGAAGATCTGCTCGAGATGACGTATCATTCAACATTTGTCGATTTATGGATTGCGGAACAGACGTGCTGGAATTCAGAAAACCTGACTGAGCTACTCTATATTGAACGAAACCGGAAACACATTGAGGGTGAGATCGAAGTGATGAGAAAACTTGCTGCAATTGAGAAAAATGCCGGAAATGATCATCAATACTGTTACCAGGCATCTAACTTGGCTGAAAAGCTCATCACCGATGGTCAGTTTGAAGAAGCAATTTTGTGGATGGAATCTCTTATTCCACTCATTATAAAAGAAGATCGTTGGTATAGAGTTGGATTGGGACGTAATATTATTCAGAGCTGTATTGATATTATGTATTATTATGGTGCTGATTCTCCCCATTGCCTTACTTTATGGCAACCGATCGAAGGCTTTCTGGAACAGGCTGTTCAAAATATGAGCTTGAGTCAATATGATCGAGTTATGTCTGCTTGCCAAGTCATGGGTAACATTCAGCTGGAGCAGATCTTAATTAAAAACAGAGATAAGCACATAGATCAGTATAACTTTTGAAAATCATTGTGAGAGTACCGCACAGCATAAAAGCCTTGCCCCATTCTTCATAACAAAGAATAGAGAAAGGCTTTCATGCTGCTACTTAACCTTAACTGTAATTCGCAACTAAATCTTCAGTTCTCCGAGCTTAATCAGCTCTACAACTGCTTGCGAACGACCCTTAACATTGAGTTTCTGCATCACATTCGAAATATGGTTACGCACCGTTTTCTCGCTGATGAATAACTGCCCTGCGATGTCACGCGTCGTTTTGTCTTGAACCAATAACTCGAATACTTCGCGTTCACGGTGGGTCAACAAAAATTTACTTTTATGATCGATACCCTTCAATGTTCACCCCTCCTTGCTCGGGTTGTGTTGGTGTAACAAGGTTAAGGGGATACAGTCAACTCATCTTATGTCAGGTCAAGGGCGATGGTTCAGTTTTATAAGAAAAATGGGCATTAATTTGCATATATCGCTCGAATACAAGTAGTGCATATTCATTATAGAAATTATGTACATAACAAACATGCCTTTGCACTAGATGTGAGCATCTACACAAAGGCACATTTGTATCATCGTTCTGATTACCGGAAATTATGATTCATAAGACCATCACGGTTGTTGTTGCGATCCATTGTACCATCGCCAAGAATGCCATCACGATGATTCGGATTCATTGCATTGGTTGGAAAAATGCGTTCCACCATCGACGAGAAGGTATCAATCATGCCACGGACTGGCTTACCGTTACGAATGTCTGTTGCATACGATTCTGCATGCTCAACAAATTCCGGGTTAGCCGAGACATAGACATTTTCGACGTTAGGTGCAAATTGCTTGATTTTGGCTGCGATCTTACCTTTGATCTCTTCCGGGGTATTATCATCCGAGCTATGCATTCGGTTCCCCTCGCTTTTGGCGCCATAGCGACCTTCATCCATCGTGCGCGCTTTGCCACTATTCGTCAATCCACGCATCATGCCAACGGTTCCTGTACCCATCGTACCGTAAAGGCCACGATCATTACCCATGTGACTGCGATCTGTCGCATCACCGGTGTTAAGCCCTGGTGCTATACCGCTTGTTGTATACGGAGACATTGTTCCATCCCCACCATGAACGCGCAGACCACCCATATCTTCGCTCATACTTTCACTGCGCATCGTACTGTTTGGACGAACGCTCATGCCTCTCATATTTCCACGAGTCGATTGACTCCCCAATTTGCCTGCATGTCCGTCAGTTAATCGTACAGCAACATAAGCATTGCGGTCCGTTAACAACACGTTAGCTGACTTAACTTCTTTCATTTCTGTAATACGTTTAGCTAATTCATCACTTGATCTAAGACTGGTGACGTTGTGCATTCGATAATTGTTGGCGCGAATACCATCCATTCCATTCGTTTCTACACCGTAACGGTTCAGACCCCTTGCTTCTTGACGCACACTTTGGGAGTGCATGTTATTAGTATCCTTGTTTGTACCGCAACCTGTTAATCCCGCCATTACAAAAATTGCACTCGTCAAAGATAAGGTTATCGCTTTCGCCTTTTTGGCTGTTGGCATGTCTCATCCTCCAATGGGTTATGGTTTTGGTCACAAAGATAGGATGCGCTTCTGTGCACACTGGTATCCTGAAAGGATATGGAACCTCCATTTTTGGTGGTTCTGATGATCTAATAAAGCTTCTTGTCTTATATAAAAAACAAAAAAAGATGCTGCAACTTCTGCAGCACCTTTAGATCAATCTTTAATATTCAGATAAGTATTCAGATAATTTATTTTTTTAAAGCCTCAGCGGAATTTTCCACATCCTCTAACGTATCAGCCCGGAGAGCGTAAGCCCATTCACCATCCGGAGTAGTTACCCAGATCTGGTCAGGGTCAGAAGCAACCGTAAGCCCCCGATATACATCTGAAATCGTCTGTCCATTCACATTCTGTTCCACGATAAATGTAAATCGTGGTACGGTGTTTTTCAGGTCAGAAGCTGGGCGCACATCATCGGCAGTTGTTATATTTTTTATTTTACTGATCAGTGAGACCGCATCGGTTGCTTCTAATTCTGCTCCATTGAATGTCCACTGTTTCTCTACTGCACCCTCTTGTGCCGTTGATTTTAATATCCATGTGGACGCTTCACCTTCCCAGTCCAGAGACTGCACATTCGATTCATCGAGGTTAAACGGAGTTGTATCCAGTAGCTCTCGTCGTGACAACTCGATTCCGCTTATCGTTTCACTTTTAACTGCGACAACAGCCCCTGAATCTACACGAACATAACGGGCATCATCGGCTGGCAATTGGCCGCCAATTCGAAGTTCAATTTTACGCTGATCCTTGAGCTCTAATTCTAACCTTGCAGCTTCAGCACCTAAACCATACTTCTCTACATTGTTCGGATGCTCTTCAACGATAAGATCCTGATCCGCTGCGCTTAAAGCATCCAGCAAGTTACTTACGGCATAGCCATTCAGAGGATAAGCTTTGGGCTCAACCATCTGCCAGACCCCTTGCTCCAGTTTCAGTTGTGAGGTCTCTTGGCTTGCCGTGCTGTTCTCTTCAGTCGTTGGGCTATGAATCGTAATTGCCGCAATGTCTCCAGCTTGAATCCCAAGCAATTTCACCTGCTCCGCTGCTTCTTCTCGAAAATAATTTTGACTGGCTGCATACATCCAGCCTACCAGTAGAACCACTACGGCAAGTATCGTTGGAATCCATTTTTTCATACACGTCTACGCCTCCACCATAAGAATACGCCAATGATCACAAAGACGAGCGGGAATGCGACAAGCGCTACGAAGAATATGACTCTGGCTTGTTCCCCATTGAGGTATGCCACTTGGTAACCAGCTTGTATACGAGGTCTGATCGTTAATCCATCCTGCTTCTCGCTTAAATAATTCGTCACATTCAAAATAAAATCACGGTTACCTCCATTGGCGATCTCTGAATCCTGCATAAAAATGGAGGAACCAAGGATGACCGCTTTGGGTTTTCCATCTGTCGTATCTGCTGCATATCCAAGCTCCACAGGACCTTGTACATCTTGCTGTGGATCGTTAGAGGTTTCATTTTGTAGTAAACCAGCAATATCCTTCTCCCCATAACTGTCATTCGATGAATGCATAAGCGGAGACAACGTGTATTTGTCTTGCTCTTTGCTCGTCAACGCAATGGACAGAGATAACATCGGGTATAGCTTACTTTCGGCTAATTTATCCGTGATGGCATGAGATCCATACTCAGGTACAACCCATAAAGGCCCCATTGTACTTGCTTGCTGTTGATCCACCATAACGGCATGTTCATCCACTACACCGTAGTCAGCGGCAAGCGTATCAATGTTCTTCCAAGCCGACTTCATATCTTCATGGAATCCGAGGGATAGCAGCAGCTTACCGCCATTACTAAGATAGGTACGAATGGCTTTCAGCTCGGAATCACTAATGTCACGCTGTGGTCCAATAATGGCAAGCACATCAGCATCCTCAGGAACTTGCCCTGCTTGATTCAACTGTAACTCCTCTGTTGTGATGTTGCTCTGCTCCAAAGCTGAACGCAGTGTTGTAAGCTGATCCAAACCAAGCTCCTCGTGCCCGGTCAGGAAGACCATTTTATGCATCTCCGTTGAGGATAGATTCATCAAAGCTTGAGTTAGCTTTTCTTCACCTGTAAATTGGTAAGATCCATCGCTTCCATCACCTGCGGCTGTGAACAAACTCGCAATATCAATGACCTTATGCTGATCTCCCTGCTCTAGAATGATAGAGCTGCCTGTAATTCCATATTTCGAAGCGAGCGCCGGCTCCTGCGTCAGATTATATTGCTCCATCTTCAGCTTGCTATTACGCTTCGTATATTCCTGTACCATATCCGACACTTCACGATTCAGGACAGTATTATTCACATTTTCAACGGTCAACACCAGAATATTGACGTCTTCTTTCACATTTTTGATGGCAGTAAGCGTCTGATCAGATAAGGTGTATTGTTTGTTGGACGTTAGATCGAGTTGGAATCCTCCAAGCGAATTCAGAAATAGCGTTAGCAAAATAAAGATGCCAATGACCGCTACTGATAATACGGTGCTGTTGGTATGACTTAACCATTTTTTCATCTTCTCACCTCCACCGTTTTCGTTCTACAATTTGAATGCTTAACAGCAGAAATACACCGGAAAGCGTTACATAGTACAAAATATCCGGACCACTGAGCACACCTTTGGTGAAGCTGTCAAAGCGATTCGTTAGTGCAAATGGATCAAGCCATTGCTGCAAAGTAGAACCTGTATTACCTGCAAATGAATCAAGCATCCACAATACGAGCAATATAATAAAACCAGCTACCGCAGACACCATCTGATGTTGAGATAGCGTTGAAGCGAACAGTCCAATCGCCATCATGCTGCTGCCTAAGAAGAACAAACCTAAGGCTGACAACCATACCGAGGTCAGATCGAGTTCTCCGAAGAAGGACATAATGAACGGATATACCAAGCTACATAGAATAAGCACAACCAGTATGGCGAGCGAAGCCAAATATTTACCGAAAATAATCTCCGTAACGCGTGCGGGAGAGGTTAACAGTAATTCATCCGTACCTTGTCGAAACTCTTCTGCCACAAGTCTCATCGTTAATAAAGGAACTACAAATAACAGCATGGATAATGTATCACCAAGCACGAGGCGATAATCCACTATGCTGGGTTGATAATATACAAAGCTCGAATAAAACAACAAGCTTGTCATCAAGACGTACACCGCAAACGCAAAATAGGATGTTGGTGATAGAAAATAGGCTTGAAGCTCCTTATTACAAACCGCCATCATTCGTCTCATTTGGAGCCCTCCTCCTTCTGGGCATGAGGCAACTTATCAGGCACCGTTGTTGACTCTTCCGTGGATTGTTGGTCGTCTGTCACCAAATCTGGCTTCGGATCAACGCTTGTTGTCTGATTCACACTCGGCTCTGTACCTGTAGTAGACGCACCAGCAAGACTGTCCTCCGCTTCTTGCGATACAACTTCTGCTTGTGTCTCTGTTGTCGTAAGCTTCAAGAATATCTGCTCCAAACTTAGATTTTCCTTTTTCATCTCCAGGATTGGCAGTCCAGCTCCAGACAATAAGTAAAATAACTCTTCACGGAAATCCTCGGAGGATTCGCCCGTAAGTAACATTTTCACCGTGCCTGAATCTGGCTCACCTTCCACTCCAGTTGGTGGTATAACCTCACTCCGAATTTTCTCCCAAGGAGTAAGCAAGTTATGTAACTGTTCCTCGGTTGCCTTCACTTCAATAGCGACTTTAAATTGATCTCCCATCGCCGAGCCAAAGTGCTGCGGTGAACCGTCAAGAACAAGCTGACCCTGATTGATGATTAACATACGGTTACAGAGTGCACTGACTTCTGGCAAAATATGTGTGCTGAGCAGTACAGTATGATTCTCACCAAGCTCACGAATAAGATCGCGAATCTCAATAATCTGATTCGGATCGAGTCCAGATGTTGGCTCATCCAATACAAGCAGATCAGGCTTATGGATAATAGCTCCAGCAAGTCCAAGCCGCTGCTTGTACCCTTTGGACAATCCACGAATGATTTGTTTTTCACGGCCCTGTAGACCCAGCCTACTCATCATCTCACTAACGCGCAGCTTCACTTCACGTGGTGCAACATCTCTTAGATTCGCAACGAATTTCAAATACGATTGCACAGTCATGTCCGGGTACAGAGGCGGCGTCTCAGGCAGATAACCAATCTTCGATCGCACACTTCTCCCTTGTTCATGCACAGACACGCCATCTACCGTGATCGATCCTGTCGTTGGTTGCAGATATCCGGTTATCATACGCATCGTCGTTGTTTTCCCCGCACCATTAGGACCTAGAAATCCCACGATCTCTCCGCGCTCCATTGTGAAATCGAGTTGATGTACGCCACGTTGTCCATCATACACTTTACTAACTTGTTTCACTTCGAGCACATCATTCATCCTTTCCCATCAAAGAGTTTGCTCAAAAAGTCCATTTTTTGAACTCACACTCAAAATAACCCGTGTACCATCGTTCGATCTGCTGACGGCTCTACACGGGATGTTTATTCAAGGATAGCTACAATACCCTAAACCTAGCTTAATGTTCCTTAAAAGAAAGCTTAAAAAAATATGTCTAAAATGTGAATAAGGCTACATTCACCCACACCCTGTGCTCTAGGGAAACGTACCATACCCTAGGAGCAGTTATCCCCATTGCCAAGGATATGATAACAATCTGTGCAGATTACAGGAAGACACATGTACAATCCTGCACAATAGTCAGAGGTGAACCTTGTGAAAGTTTTATTCACATTTTTTGTGCCGAGTGGTGGGGTGGACACCTTGAATCGGCTACGCACAGCCGTATTGAAACGTCATGGCATAGAAGCACATGTGTTATACCTGTACCCAGGCTCTGGATTACAAAATGGCACCGGCACTCCTGTATTTACCGCTTCCAGTGATGCCGAAATTAAGGAACTGCTGGATCAACATCAGTATGATGCCATTATTGTCACCTCAGATATATCCATGCCTGGTAGGCTTAGAGGATTAGGCTATGATGGACGGATTATCTTTGAAGCCCAAGGACTCGGCACTCGAGATCAAGCACTGGAAACGATTCAAATGGCTATTCCCTACCTGCAGGCCTACTGTGATGCTGCTGTTATTCCTCCTACCGATCATTTGTTGGAAATGTTCATCCACATCTGCCCTTGGCTACATCGATTTGTCATCCCAAATATGCTGGATACACAGACCTTTAGTCCACTTAAGGTGGATGTACCTCCTTATCCGGTTATCGCCTGGGTTGGCCGACTAGAACATAATAAAAATTGGCAAGAATATCTGCACATCTCTAGTGAGATTATTCGCCAAATTCCCAGCGCCAGAATGTGGATGTTCCATGATCCCACACTTGCCAATCCTGAGGATGAAGTATTCTTCAAGCACATGTTGGCAGAAAAAGGACTTGAGGATCGTATAGGAATTTTCGTCAACGTCCCCCATTCACAAATGCCTACTTTCTATTCCATGACAGCGGAATCCGGTGGGTTGATGTTATCTACTTCCCTCCTTGAAGGATTCGGTTATGCAGTGGCAGAAGCGATAAGCTGTGGATGTCCTGTACTCAGCACGGACTCAGATGGCGTACGTTCATTTATTACACACAACAAAACAGGCAAGTTTTACCCCATCGGTCAGGTGAACACTGCTGTATCGGAGGCCATTGACCTGATGCAAAACACCAAGCTACGAGAACGCATTCGTACACAAGGTCGGCAGCATATGAGCATTTCCTTTTCACCAGATCGCTATGCTACTTCTTTTCGAGAGATGATGACCGCCTTAAGGATCTTCTTCTAACGTTCGGCCACGATCTTTTTTCCTTCTTAATGAACAGCACGGACTCCTTTAAAATCCAGCTGGATATGTGCTGTTTCCTTGTTTTTTTATACTGAGAAACGAATTTTTCTATTCGGATCAATGTCTCTTTTTAAGAAAGATACAAATGACTCCTTTTCAAATGATTGGAAATCGGTTATCCTTGGATTAGTTTTATTTTTTCAAATTACATAGGAAGACCCACACCTTAAAGTATAAGGCTATGAATCTACGGATTCGTGGCCTTTTTTGTCTTTTTTTAAGGGTTCATAGGTCTCAGGAAGGAGATAAAAGACTCTGTTGGATGAATATTTCTGAAAAACAATACCATTGAACTAAATGCACATGGTAGAATATTGATTATTATGTCAAATTTAGTATCTGGTAGAAAGAAGTACATACCACAGAACGAAAAACAAAGATTCGAGAGGAGTAGTAAGCATGAAAAAGATGATTGTTGGCGGGATTACGACTTTAGCTTTGTTAACGGGGATTGTCGGGGGAATTGGAGGTACTGGGAATTTAATAGAAACAGCTCAAGTAAAGTTAGACCTAAAACAAACAAACGTAGCTTCACCTCTTAATGCTGAGGTTACAACGAACTCAAGTAATCAAAACTTACAATCTACACTGAGTCTGTCAGAAAAAAATTTTAAAGATATTGTTGGACATTGGGCAGAAAAAAGCATTAATGGCGCACTTACTCGTGGTTATGTAGATGGTTATCCTAATGGTACCTTCCTCCCTAACAACAATGTATCTCGTGCTGAATTCGTCAAAATGCTAGTTTCTGCGTTGGGTTTAGAGGTCAGTAGTAACGCAAGTGCTTCGTGGTATACACCGTACGTTAACACTGCACAAGCAGAAGGAATATATCAATCTGATGATTTTAGCGATTCTAACTGGACAAAAGCAATTAGCAGAGAAGAAATGTCAAAAGTAGCTGTAAGAGCAATCGGTATTAGTGATGTAGAGAAAACGCAGTGGATGTATATGGCAACCAAAAACGGCTTAATATCCGGTACTTCCCCTGGAGTGATCGCTCCAGAAGGCAGTACAACAAGAGCCCAAGCCATCACTGTAATTGAACGTGTGCTCTCGGTTAAGAAAGGGACAAAACTACCCGTTGATAAGTATGCAGTGTCTGCTGCGGAACTACTCTGGCATGATACAAATATCATGACGATGTTACCGAGATACTTCAGTGATTCCTTCAATGGAAAAGCATTCAATAACAAGGCTATGGTAAGTACATCGCCCAATGGCAAGGCAGTCTGCAGAATCACGAAGCTCGTTGCTATTGACCTTGCCGATCCCAAAGATCCGAACCGTAAAATAATTGAAGATACAGAGTATGCATGGGCTGATAATAGTAGGTATTACAAGCTTCTTGATTCGGATGGATATGCTGTTATGGGGATTAGTGAGACCAAAATATCTGGCAAAATGAACGTTAAAGAATTATTTCCTTGCAGAATGACATTTCAAAATGACGATTGGTATGAAATACAAAAAAATGCTACAAGTCCTAAACAGCCAAATCGATCATATGGAATTATGCCTTGGAATCCGAAGTATGAACAATTCCATTCATCTTTAGACATTTCTGAAATTTCATATGGAACCCTTACTTTTGCTACTGGCACACTGTTTCCTAAAACTAACTTTATATCGGACAAGCCTTTCCGATATATGTTTGGTGGCATGGGCAACTGGCAGGGAACTTTTATTACACTATACCAAGGTAAACTGAATCCAGAATATCATCAGTAGGTGATTATACGTTGAAAAAAATTGTATTACTCGTTATGGTGAGCTATCTACTTCTCACCATAACGAATTATTTTGGATATAACACAATTGTGAATGCAGCCGTCCCTAGCAACTATGAGTTTATTGGAGACGTAAGACTTTATGGTGATATTGGGAAGGTAGATGATAAGAAGAATCATTACATTCCCTTGAGTAAATTAACTTATTCAACTGTCAATGTGCCAAAGAAAGGTGATTCCGTTGCTTCTTCCGTTGCAATATACGACCTCAACGGTAAATTGGTGAAAAACTTAACTAAAGTTAGCGATACATCGTGGAACGTTGGGAATATCGAAGGAGATAAGATTACACTTTCAGCTAAAGCAAATGGTCAATATCGAGGGTATTTTGCATGGTTTCGTGCACCATCCGGAAAGTATTGGATGTATGACTATAAAGGTCAACGATATTTTTTAAAGTCCAACAATGATTCCTTTCCTCCTAGTAGTGGCGAGTGGACTTTCGGATCAGCTGGTAATGTTCCAACCTCAGGATGGAAACATGGTTCTAATACGAATATGGTTTGGTCGGAAAGGACTATTACTGTGGGTTCAACTTTCCAGGAAAAATTCTCAAACCCTACGTTACCTGGGATTGATTTTGAGATGTCACAACTTGCTAAGGTCATTGTAAACAACAAAGATTTGTCATACTGGGAATGCCCGGAAGACTGCATGCAAATTGCTAAAGTAAATAGTGTTCGTGATCTATCTATAGATGATACAAATAAAACTAATGTAATTCTCAACTTTGAATTTCTTGCTACATTCGACAATGCCACGCCTGGTGGAGAGGTTGTTAGTGATAATGAGAATGGCCTAGTACGACGATGGTATAACGGATGGAATGTTATGTTTCATGGTGAAATCTATAAGTATCCTGAAATGAAAATTTATGCCAAGTACCATGACCCTGATAAGCCAGAAGACCCCGGTCAAGGTGGTGGTGGTGGTTCGTGTACACCTAATATCGGTCCACCTTCACAGGGGACAACGATGAATAAGAGTGACCTGGATCCGAATGCTCATGGAGTGATCAAAGCAGATAACAGAGACGTTGAGCGATTCGATGTACTCAAAGGCATTCCGACTTCCGAATCGTTGTATACCAATGCGATTGCGGACAACTATCTATTCGACCAATCCTGGGCACGTATGACGGGGAAGACAACGTATGATTGTAATGTCACCCTCACCTATGAGCGAGAATGGACGATCCCTGGTCCAGAGGTTTGCCCGCCCAAAGGGAAGTGCTCTCCTGGGCCACCCGTGAAAACAGGTGACACGGTAACTAAACCGTACAGCTTCCAGATTACAAGAGATTATTCGTACTGGAAAATCAACAAACTGGAAGTATACAACATCGCTAAAGCAACCATGGAGAACTATGCCCTCCCGGGTGCAATGGTCACCATGTTGCCTTCAGGCTACACGCCGCCAACACTGGAATCCAAAAATGATGAAGCCGTGGAAAGTCATGTCAAGCCCGCACCAACGGCGGCAATCTCATACACACCACCGAAACGAACAGGCGGGTTAAACTCACCACCGGATGTACCGGATGATACTTCACTGTTAAAAGGCATGGCCGAGTCGAATACGCCTCAGAGTAAAGTTAATAACGACCTCGTCATATTTAACAACAATAAGGTTATGGACGATGCGGAAGCGACCAAAGACGGCCCTACCCCAACGAACATTCCTGATCCAACACCGATTGGTCGAGATGTTCTTTATACGCCCAATAACATGATTAGCAGCACACTTTTGAACAAAGCCAATACAACGAGCTCTGGTGAAATCTTTTACAACCTGCTTCCGGGCAACGTGAACGGCGGGGGGAATAAGGTGTTGCCCATCCCTGGGATTAATACCGTCACGGTTCACACGCCTGTCGTAAATTATTCGTGGGTTTCGGATGATCAGCCGCATAACCAGAAAACGGTGCCTGACCCGAGCAGTTCTGCACTGATCCTAGAGCGTCCCTTTATCGTGCGTATTCCAACCTCGGGACAACACTTGGACGTAGCCAGTTATCCGGGATATGGCAACCGGGATTATGCTAAGTATTTTCGGATCAAACAGGTTCAGTTTCCCTTTGATGTGTACAATGCTGATCGAAGCCAGTTCATCCCTGCGGAAACGTGGGTAGATATCCCGGTGAACCAATTAGATACCCAGTTCTACCTGCCCGTATGGGTCGATGAGGGACATTATCAAGTGAAGTTCCAAAATATTGCGGAAAATGCACCCTCGATGTTTACAACACAACCCGATGCCAATACCAATCTGGCTCACCATGTAGCTACAGATACAGTACCTGTGGAAGTCATTGGGCGGTTATATGATTTTCACGTGACCGACATCTCGGACTATAACTGGGAAAATGTATTTCGTAAACAAATGGGTAGCTCGGCAGCTAGTGGAGTCAGCTACTGGACAGGGATAAACGGGATTGACGGAGATCCCCGAGGGAATCTTGCACCATTTGTGCTACCTATTCGTCCGGGTAGTCATCCTGTGCAGGGATTCCGGAATATCGCGGTGAAAACGGGTTATCATGTCAAATTCGATCTGAAGACCAAAGGCAATATGTTTGGCACAACCGATGGCATTCGTATTACACCTACCTTTGATTTTGTTAGTAAGGATGGCACTACACGACAGGCCGTGGATCTCTACTACCACCGTGGACAGGAACGCCTTATCCAGATCGGATCGCCGCAGGATCTAGAAAAACGTTTCGTTGTGCTGAACTCACGACTAAGAAATGTACCGGGTACGGAACTTGGAGATACGGCGCGTTACCGATATACGTATGAACTAACGGCACAGGAACGTAACCAAACGACGCTGGCAGAATACATGGTTCAACTGGTCGACCAGATTTCACACCAGAAAACATGGGTAGGCCGCTACGATTGGATGATTCTGCCTGCATCTATCCGTACACTCATCGGGCCAAAGACCAATATTCCCGCTACTGTGAATGTAGATCGAGCCAATGCCGCAATTCAGCGCTGGTATGGCGAGTATAGTTTGCCTGCCGATGTGTATGCTGTGCCAAAGGGAACCGATCTTGTACCGCTAGCTAGACAAAATGTACTCGATGAGAAGTCAGACGTATTCTTGAAAAATGGGTATATCGTGGTTAACTTCAATCTGGAAACGTTACGCAATGGCAATACCGATGCTCCGCATCTGCAATACATCCATGCACCACTCATGAATCAATGGCGATTAGAAGGTTTCAATTCTAACCAAGTGGATGATCGCGGCAGATCGTTGCCTGTGAAAGATGGCGATGTGGTCTTTTACCACGCCGATCAATCTAGCCGGAATGACTTCCAAGCCCAAGTGCCTCACTAATACAGAACAACATAGCTAACCAGCGTCCATCTTAACCTTCTATGGGTCACACTGAGCACAACTACAACGAACATAAGTGCAACGAGAACAAGTACAACGAACATAAGTGCAACGAGAACAAGTACAATGACACTGAGCGAAATATATGTAGGGCAAAATAAATCTCCTTTTGTCCAGATATCTCTTATCCATTAGTTACTTTAACTTGTTTGTACAAAAGAAACCGCCCCTTCTCAAATGGCGAATCAATCTCCCATCTGAGAAGAACGGTTTCTTCTGCTTTTAGATCTTATTTTTAGATTTTATTTTTAGATCATATCCTTAAGAAATTAGTGACCCATCATCATTGCTGGATCAGGCTGATCTCCTGACTCGAGCGTCTCTTCTTTCATCTGTTTCGGTTTACGAAGAATCAGACTCAGAAGACATCCAAACAGCGCAATGCAAGCTGCCAAGAAGAACGTATCGTTGAAGCCAGCAACCAATCCATTAACTGCACTCGCTCCGCCAGTTCCTGTTGTATGATCAGCAACTCGCGAAGTCAAGAAACCCGTCAGTCCTGCAACTGCAAAGGACACAACCACTTGCTGAGCTGCAGCGGTAAGCGGTGTAACACGACCTACCAGCTTACGTGGGGCGGCGTTCAATACATGTGTATTCAGCGGCATCATGGAAAGACCCATACCCAATCCCATCATAATCAGACTAACAATGATCAGTCCAAGACTTGTTTCCGCTGTGATGGAAGACAAGATAAACAGTGCTCCGGAAATGATGCCAAGACCTGTGAATGCCAGTGGTCTCGCACCAATCTTATCAAACAGACGTCCACCGAGCGGCATACCTACACCAGATGCCAGTGCCTGTGGAAGCAGAATCAGTCCTGTTTCCAGAGCAGTGTATCCTTTGATCTGTTGTAGGTAGAGCGGAATCAGAATCATCGCTCCGAAGAGAGCCACTTGTGATACCCAAGCAAGAATAATACCGCGTGAGAAATCAGATGATTTGAATACCCGTAGTTCCAGCAATGGATGCTTGTGACGCAGTTCTACAATAATGAACAGAATCAAAGCTACCCCACCTACAATCACACCAGTCAGTGTAGTTGCTGACGTCCAACTTGTGCCGCCTTCACTAACACCATAAGCCAGCATAGAGAATGCAATGGGTGCCAAAATCATACCTAATAGGTCAAGTGTAGGCGTCCGTCCACGATCCGTGTCTGGCAAAAATTTGAGGCATAGAATAAGCGCAACGATCCCGATCGGAAGATTAATAAGGAAAATCCAGTGCCAACTGAACGACTCAATGAACCAGCCAGACAATACTGGACCTAATGCAGGAGCTAATAACATCGGAATCCCCAGCATACCCATAATGGAGCCTCTTCTCTCCGGGGGAGCCAAACGGAAAACCATAGCCATACCAATCGGAGCGACCATGCCTCCACCGAGCCCCTGAATGATACGGAAAATAATTAATTGTTCTGGGGATTGTGCAACGGAGCACAACACTGACCCTAATGTAAACATCGCAATCGTAAATAAAAACACTCTCTTGGAACCGAACCGATCGGTTAACCATCCAGCAAGGGGAATGACAGCTGACAAAGCCAAGGTGTATCCCGTCACAGTCCATTGAATGGTTTTGAGATCCGTCTCGAAATACTGAACGAGATTAGGAATCGCCACATTCACCACCGTGCTGTCCAGAATGACCATAATCATACCTACAATGATGGCCAGCAGCGGTAGAATAATCGTTTTTATCGAAAACTCCGCTGGATTCTGGGGAATTGCTGTTTGCTCTTTCAAATTCTCACTCTCTTTTCCGGCCTGGAGGCATCTCTTCCCTCTCCAACGGCCTTATAATCACAACATGTTTCAAACCATTGTTTCAAACTGTCGTTTTAAACTTTTGTTTTAATCATAGTATATTTTAACGAAAATACCTTTGCTGTCAAGATATTTTTAATGTCATTAATTATATATGTAAATTTCAACTCAATTTCCGCTAACTGCTTCAATATGTACGAGATATAGATCAAAATGATCCATTTCATCTATATCTAGTTACACAATCCTTTTTTGGAAGCTATGTACTGGATTAATGCAGACGCAAAAAGATGAACCAGGATCCTACCTGCTCCATCCGTTTGGTCACACGTTGTATCCGTTATATCCGCTGTATCATTCAACTACACGTTCACATTACTCCACTGTTAATCTGCGAGCTTGGTCATCTGGTGCTCCGTGAGTACACCCAGAGTCTGGCCGTATGCGCTCCGGCAATACAAACGAACTGCAAGATGATAAGGACGGGAATAATTCGTAATAATTCGAAGTTCCCAGCCCGCCGAGGACACATCCAAATTAGGAATGACATAATTACGCAAGCACCCATGGTGCTCTGATCCAATCTGAAAAAGATAACGATACATCTCTCCGCCTACATCGTTTCTTCCACCTATAAATACATCCGCTTCGTCATCCCCTACCCATGCTACCTCAATATCTACATATCTGACTGGGATAGCCGTTTGAAGCATACTCTCATGCATCACAAGTAGATACACCGCCACACACTTGCCCTCCCTCCCATTTCCACCGATCCATCCTTATGTAGTTTATGCAACCTCTCGTCCAATGCCAGTTGTTTTCACCCATTTTTGCACGTAAGCATAGAAATGCCCGACCTCAGGCACTTCGTTTTTCATAGAATACAAAGATAGCAGAACGGTCTGTGCAGGCCGTGATAAGGAGGTACCTATGAGAGTTCTGCTTGTAACCTATTGGGAATTAACCCAAATGGGTGGGATATGGACATATCTAAGACAATTGGCCGATCACCTGACATCACTGGGTGTGGAGGTTGATATTATGGGCACGAACGCAGCGAGCAATGAGGTTTATGTCCGTAATCTGAATCAATCCTTCTCCAAAACGAAAGTCTGGCCCATGCTGCAAACGAAGCTTAACCCCACCGACCTGCCTCAATTCACCGCCGACTCCCTTCTCGCTTATTATGAGCTTAATCGTTATGCCTTTGAGATGGCTGCCGCGTATCTTGGGGTCAATCATTATGACATCATTCATGCGCAAGATCCTGTAGCTGCGGTAGCCATGAAGCGTACTCTACGCCGTAACACGCCACTCGTAACGAGCTATCATGGAGCGCTTGCGCGTGAAACTTTTTATGATGCTCAAAATTCGAATCCACAACTTACACTCCCTACCTACTTACAATCCAAACGAGGTCGGTACTTCCTGTCTCTGGAGAAAAGAAGCGCCGCACAATCTGAGCTGATTCTCGTGTCTAGTCACTGGATTAAGAGCACACTTACAGAACTAAACGTACCTGAATCCCAATTCCGCCTAATTCCTTATGCCATTGATCTTCCATCTTATCGAGCTTCAGCAGCAGTCAAATTCCGCCAGAAACCACCAGCAGGTAAAAAAGTCATCGCTTTTACCGGTAGACTAGAGTACATCAAGGGTGTACATGTCCTGATTAACGCACTTGCTGGTCTGAAAACACTACGTTCAGATTGGGTCTGCTGGATTGCGGGAGAGGGCAATCTGATGGAGGAATTACGTGATCAGGCTTCCCGTATGGGCGTGGGAGACGATGTCGTCTTTTTTGGAAAACTGGACAATGTCCCTTCCTTCCTACGCCGTGCTGACATCTATGTGCAACCTAGTCTGCAAGACACCCAGCCTTTCTCCGTGACCGAAGCACAGCTCGCAGGCGTTCCTGTCATCGTTAGCGGCACTGCCGGGATGCCTGAAATGGTTGATCCGGCTAACACCGGATGGGTCGTGCCTCCCCAAGATGCTAACTCTCTCTGTAGTTTGTTACATGCGCTATTAGAGGATGATGCTACCCGCAAACGAGTCGGCATACAGGCCAAAGCATGGGCCGAGCAGCATCGCTCACTGGAAGAAATGGGAAGGCGCACGTTACAGGTTTACCAAGAAGCCATTCAGAGAGGAGGGCATTCCGTATGACGATCCTTGTACCCAGTGATTTGTATAATCGCTGGTTTTCCACTCCAGTTTCCACACCACATGTTGAGGTAGACTACGCTGTCATGAATGCTTTGATGCAAAAGCTTCCAAAGGGATATATCTTGCCTGATCCAGAATCCATGGAAATACTAAATGTAAATGATCCTACGTAAATTCAATGCAAGTCCAATAAAACGATGCAAACAAACATGATATCGTTGAACGCTTACCCTCTTGCTGAAGAGAGTATTTCTGGGCTTTCTGGGCTTTCTGTAAATTTTGTGTTTTTGTTTTTCCTTCGTCAAACGCGATTCCACCGATTTATTGCCCAGGGAATCTCGTCACGTCAAATAGGAGTATTCCATTTGCCGCAGCTCTACACGCGACACAGTGAAATACTCCTATTTGCATGAACATATCTATACCGTTCTCGCACCTCTCAGAGTTAACATGCATGCACATGTGTCCTGTCATCTGAGACGTTCCTTACCTTAACGCTAAATGCCACAATTTTTACCTACGCATTGTCTAATTCAGATGCCTAATCCGCGGCCTAACTTATTGCCAATACCCACCTACATGGAGCAGATTAAGCAATGTGGGACGGTGTTTCGCCTGAACACGTTCCATCTCTGCCTTTAGTTCATCAAAATGACGCTTCGTACCCATCTTTTCATGCACTCGATAAGACACTAACGGATCATTGAAATAAAACAGCTCATAAACCGGGAACAACCTCAACCACATCTCATAATCATGCGTGTAACGGAAATCGGTGTCGAACATGCCGAATTTTCGAAAAGCATCCATCTCCACCATTACGGTACAGCCGTTGATTGGACAACCTTCCAGAAGTACCTGCAGCACCTCCAAGCGGCTTCCCACCTCGGGACGAATGGTATCCATCCATTCATTATCTGCATTCACATAGTGATACGCTCCATGACAGAACAACGCCTTCACTTTCAACATAAATCCCAACTGTTTCTCTACCCGATCCAGTAACATCACATCATCCGAGCTAAGCCATACAAAATAATCACCGGTTGCTCTTTTGATCCCTTCATTCAGAGCTGTCGCCGTGCCGCCATTTTCTTTGCGAATATAAGTAATCCGATCCATAAACGGCTGTACCCGCTCGACATACTGCGTAGAACCATCATCTACAACGATGACTTCAATATGAGGATATGTCTGATGAACGGCACTGTAGATAGCCTGATCAATGTATGCACAGTTGTAAAAAGGAATGACGATCGATACCTTCGGTTCCATCCGGCTTTCCCTCCTCTGGGTTGCGAATCTAAAATATAACTCCTCGTTCCCTAGTATATGAAATGCTCCCTAATTCGTATGGGACATCTGTAGGGTCAAAAAAGTACAACTTTAGACTGCCGTGTCCAGATATTTATTGTCTAAGCAATACTTAGAACCAAGAGGAACCGATACAGTGAAGACATTATACGCATGCTGATAGCAATAATCAGACGTCTACTTGGAACCCCAGATTGCTTGGTTGTTGGAGCCGATCAAAGAGAAGGTCATCACTTCGTTATGGCTCGACAATTCATTTTTCTGTTTGAAGAATACACCTTTATAAGTCACTCCGTTGATAACCATCGTACAGTAATACGTTCCTGCAGTGTTTGACCATGTGCCTGTTACTGCACCAGATATCGTTCCATTGGTATTCAACGTCACGCTTTGAGTTGGAAGCATACCGACACCATTAATGGACGCATCCAGTCCCATGTTAACGAACTGATATGTTCCGGTCATATCACTGGTACTATATCCTGTGGTTGAAATACTGCTCCCCAAAAATTCATACACCGCTGTGACAGGCCACTTATCCGCATTCAAAAATTGCTGGTGCGCACGCACCTCATGATACTCGGTGCCATTATTAAATCTTGTATGGTAGATTAGATATCTTGCGCCGTCCGTATCGATAAGTGCAGAGTTATGTCCGCCTGATTTGTAGCCAAGGGGAATGCCAGACAGGGTATAGTTCCCGAACAACTTCACACCACGAGTGGATTGATTAACCGACGCAGATGCATATACGGCTTGATTGCCCGCAGCATCTGTGTATGTTCCATTAATTGTAGTGGAACGATACAAACGGAGGTGATATCCTCCCTCATTCGCCAGACCACCATAGGTCACATATAGATAGTAATACCCTGCCTCCTTATCGTACTCAATGAACGGAGCCTCTCCTGTTTTCCCATAACCTCCTGCGATGCGCTTGCCAAAGTAACGATCCGTATCGCCACTATCTGATCCTGGATAGATCGGCTGTCCCGTCTCTGGATTAATCTGAAGAATAAATATTCCACCGGACCAAGATCCGTAACTCATCCACAGTTTTCCTGAGCTGTCATAGGTTAAGGTAGGATCGATTGCATTAGGAAATAAGGTATTATTATATGCACCATTGCCAGAGAACCAGCTGCTTCTGGTACCCGAAAACTTCCCTTGGTCGATTAACTCAGGAATATTCGTATGTTGATACCAGGTATTAATGGTTTTTGTGCCAAGAGACGACGTTGTTGTAATTGGATTACTTTGATTGGTGAAACCAGAATAGATGATGGTATCAATGTATTCATAAGGCCCTTTTACAGACTTAGATACACCAAAACCGATGGCCGAACGAATATACGTAGAAGAAGTGGAGTAGTACAACATATACGCACCTTTTGAACCGTCCGCCCATGTATATGAAGCATTATAGATTGGTGATGCTGGAGCCCATACTGCATGGCCACCGGAGCTGTCCTGATCGTTATACCCCGCCCAAGCGTAAGGTACTGCTAGAGCAGAAGTGAGATTATTGCCCGAGCTTCGTGATGCATTACCGGTTCCGCCTGCTTTGATCAATTCCCACTTCTGCATTTCTCCGCCCCAATAGTTCCATTGCTGCACATCCGTGCCAGCCGTTGTGCTGCCGTTCGCCACATCCAATGCTCCCGTATAGCCAGATGCCTTGGTCAGTAGGGCTACAGAACCGTCCGCGTTTTGTTGAACTCGGAACAGTTGTGAATTTCCTCCCACATATCCGGACTGACTAACTAGAGCACCGTCCGTCCCTGACCCACCATTGACGCCAATTGCACTATTATAGGCCGAATTTCCAGTAAGTAGGTAATAGTCCCCGTTACCGTTATTCATGATTCTGAATTTCTGCGCATCAGACCCATTATAAGTCCATTGTCGAATACTCGTTCCATCCGCGGCTGATCCATTGGCTACGTCTAGATACAGTCCACTGTTTTTATTTTTCAGATAATAGTAGCCTTCAAAAGTAGAAGGTGCATACAAGCTGCTGTTCGTATAACCTTGTGTTCCTTCGTAAGACCAGTTTCTGAGATCCGTACTACTTGCTTGCGCCAGATGTGAACCATAAATATAATACCTATTTGTTGCCGAATCGTAGTAAATCGATGGGTCATGTACAGACACACGAGTTGTATTGGAAGTTGTTGATGAACTTGCCGCCCCCAGAGCACTTCCACTCCCCACACTGATAATCACCAGCATCATAACTAGCATTATGACGCCTAACTTGTTCCATAGCTTGTACATATATGGCATAATCGAATGATCTCCCTTCATCATTTGAGTGTTCTAATATCATCACATCATTCATCTTCACGATGGCAAAGAAGAGCTAAGTATCGTTGGTGAAGCGCTTTCAAATTATAAACGTCAATCCACTCTTTTTCTGTTTTACCGGCCATGTATTTTTGACACGAATACATAATCTCTCCTAATATTCATTGAATATCTATATCCCTCCCTCTCAAACAGTTAAATGTACACAAGTTGGAAATATAATCCATCAAACTCATAATCATACTATAGGTATTTCTTTGTCGAAGTAAGGGGTATTCTGTCGACTTCAAAAATAAATAAAAAACGATGACTCCTGTTCATACACAGCACAGGAATCATCGTATTCAGAGTTATAGACGCAGAAGTCATAGCTCTTATAAAAAGTAACCTGGATCTAGCTAATGCCCCGCTCGAAGTCCAACCTCATATCTGTCTTAAGTGAATGCCTAATTGTCGCTATCCTCCCATGCTCGCGATTCGCTGCAACAGCGGATCACGATATCTCGACCATACCATGGAGGCTTCTTGCCCAATAACTGTAGCGTGTCTCATGGATCCCATACCCTCATGCCAGCGATAGGCGGTATGCGGCTCGTTCAGATACGGGAAGTGATGTCCGTTCAGCAGAATCCGCAGCCAGAGATCCAGATCGTGAGTGTATGGCAAATATTCATCAAAAAGACCTACCGCTCCGAACAGATCTTTGCGAATCATCACTGTACAGCCATTCACTGGATTACCATTTACGAACCTGCGCAACCAATCCACCGGCGCCATCGGCTCAGCCCCGCCAAGCAATTTGGTCACAGCAGCATGCTCATTAATATAGTGAAAATTAGTATGAGAAACCAACGCTTGCTGCTCTATCATAAACTGAACCTGTTGCCGGATTTTGTCTGGATAAAACAGATCATCTGAACTGAGCCAGGCTACATATTCCCCGGATGCATGGCGTATACCGTGATTCAGTGCAGACGCTGTCCCCCCATTGCTTTTGCCAAGCACATGAACATAAGGAAGATAAGGATGTAGTAGATGGGAATACTGCGTCGAGCCATCGTCGACAACAATGATCTCGGTCTCAGCGTATGTCTGATTCAAGGCACTTTGAATCGCCTGAGGCACATAAGGACAATTGTAGAACGGAATAACAATAGACACCTTCGGGTTCAATCCGTTCCCCTCCCTTGCTGGATACGAACACCATTTAGAATATCCTGAAGGGATTGTGCAAACGGAATGAGCGGCTGCCAGTCCAGTTTGCGCAGCAACGACAATTCTTCCTCTTTCCCAGCTCCGTCTGGGCCTGAGGTTGCTCCATCCCAGCGAACAGGTACATTCGCACTCGTCATCGACAACAATGTATCCGCGATCTCACCTAGGCTACGCTCCGTACCAGAGACAACAGGATAGACTGTACCCGTCGTTCCGTGAACTAACAATGTAGCATAGGCTCGCACCGCATCACGTACATCCAGAAAATCACGGGTATTCTCCCGACCTGAGAGACGGAAGGCTTCTGTCTTGCCCTCCTGCTCACAGGCGACAATATGACGCGCAAGTAGCGAGCAGATTCCTGTGGAGGGGCCAGCACCAATCAAGTTGCCCGGTTCAGCCACCATGATCTGCTGACCAAATAGAGACATCCACGACAGCGTCACCATCTCCTCCAGAGCTTTGCTAAGACTGTATGGGTGCGGCGGCTGCGGGATTTTGCCGGGTTCTGGAGTGTACTTTAGCCGCGAACCAACAATGACCGTTCTAGCAGCAGGACAGCTGCGCAGTGCATCCAGCAGATACAGTACAGCCATCACATTGGTCTCCAGTACAAGCAGCGGATCAGACCATGAATCCGGTACGGAATTTTTACCTGCGAGATGCAGCACATAATCAGGCTGCACCTCGTCGATTAGTTGACGTACTTGCTCTTTGTCATTCAGGTCACAGACGTGCACATGTGTACCCTCAGGG
Organism: Paenibacillus tundrae; assembly: GCF_030812775.1. Taxonomy (GTDB): domain Bacteria; phylum Bacillota; class Bacilli; order Paenibacillales; family Paenibacillaceae; genus Paenibacillus; species Paenibacillus tundrae_A. The sequence goes on along the minus strand of NZ_JAUSTI010000009.1, from coordinate 206,980 downwards.
AATGCATAAACATATTCACGTCTAACAACTGCGGCGACCAATGCACCCGCTGCTTGAAAATACTCCACGGCATGTCGTCCTGTAAAACCTGAGGCACCTGTAATGAGCACCTTCTTGCCTGTTAGCTCTGCTCCATCCATAATGCCAGCTCCTTCAGCATCGTAGAATAATCCGGAAGGTCTGTCTTCACATCCACGCGTGTTGATACAAGCGTCCGATCCTGCACCATGCGATCATCAGGCACAATAACGATATCCTCTTTGTTCCAGATCTGCTTAAATAACACGAGCAGATCATGCTTGCTTAGTGGATGCGGATGGGCAAGATGGATCAACCCACTGACAGGTGAGGCCAGATAATGATCCACCCATTTTGCCAGTTCAAGGGTTGTCACCCCGTTCCAAAATACACGGGTATATCCACCAACTTCACCTGTGCTGGACATGAACCAGTTCATTAACCCAATGCCGCCCTTCCGGATTTCGGGACCAATAATGGACGTACGGATGGTCAGGTGTCCTGGGTCTTGAATTTCACCCAACGCCTTCGTGACTGCATAAGCAGAAGTCCCATCCGTAACGTCCGACTCGGTATAACCTCCACGGTCTCCACTGAACACACAGTCTGTGCTGATATGAATGAGACGTGCTCCAATGGTATCTGCGACCCGGCGCAGACGATGTGGAAGAAAACCATTGATATGATAAGCATTGATTTTGTCTACATCCGCGAAACTGTTCAATACACCCACAGCGTTCACAATCACATCAGGGTGCACAGCTTCCACCAAACGATCCACCATGAAACTATCGTTCACATCCAGTAACAGTCCATTCGGATCGGAAGCATCCCGAGTTGTGTAAAACACACTGTGCACACCTTGACGGCGGAAATAGTCGACCATCACATGGCCGGCCATTCCGTTCCCCCCAAGTATCAGCAACTTCATGACAAGAATCCTCCGCGCTTGAGAATTTCACGAATCTCCTCTTTTGTCATCAATTGATGTTCGGAACTAAAACTACTGAAAGAAACTGGAGGGCAGTTCGTGTAATGCTCTTTGAGTCCTGGAATACCGAGCGTAGGCAAAATAACCAAATACTGCTCGTCGTAGACAACCGTAGTCATACTTTCGAATTCGCTCATCAGAATTTCATGGATTTTCTCACCTGGGCGGGTGCCACGCTCTACAATGCCAACATTCTCAACACCTGAATCTTCAATCAGCACTTCAGCGAGATCCACAATTTTGCAGGTAGGCATCGTCATGACAAATATTTCGCCACCAACGCTTTCCACCGAAGCCTTGAACAATAAAGTGATCGCATCCTTCAGGGTCAGGAAGAAACGTGTCATGTTCATATCGGTAATCGATACCTGACCCTTTTGACGGATCTGGTTCTTGAACAGATGAACGACACTCCCATTGGTGCCAAGCACATTGCCTCCCCGTACTGTGACAAAGCGTGTATTGCTGTGCAACAGATTAGCGTAGACGATTAACTTCTCACCGATGGCCTTCGTCATTCCGTAGAAGTTCGACGGATTAGCTGCCTTGTCGGTTGATATATATATGACTTTCTCCACCTTGTTCTCAATGGCCGCTTCAATCACATTTTGGGTGCCGATTACATTGGTTTTCAGCGCTTCATACGGCTGATCCTCACACACCGGAACATGCTTAAGTGCAGCTAAGTGAAATACATAGTCGACCTGCTGGCATGCCGCAGTTAGTGCTTCTTTGTCCCGAATATCACCGATGCGAAAATGCAGACGAGGATCTTCAAAATCACGGCTCATCGCCACTTGGCTTGATTCATTACGTGAGTACACAATAATTTCTTTGGGTTGCTGAGGCAGCAGTTGAGCTACAAGTTCATAACCCCATGATCCAGTGCCGCCAGTCACGAGTATACGCTTATTTTCAAACATGCATTTTCCCTCCAAGCAGAAATTTGACCACTTTACTGGATACATCCGTAGCCTTGTAACCTTGCGGACACTCCCAATCATTGGATAGCTCCGTCATCACCTTCACACAGTCTGCAATGCGAGCAGCATCCAGCCCAGACACCACATTACTACCACAGTCCACCGTCTCTGGACGTTCTGTCGTCCGTCGCATTGTTACCGTCGGAACCCCCATAATGCAACACTCCTCTTGCACAGTACCGCTATCTGTAAGGGCGAGTCGGGCATGACGTTCCAGCATCACGAAGTCGAAGAATCCGAACGGCTCATGAAATTCCACTAATGGATTCATCTCCAATTGCAGATGCTCTGCAATCCGAATGGCAGTTCGTGGATGGATACTACAGATCACCCGGAGGCCATACGCTTCAGCAACATGATTCAAGCCCTTCATAATTTCCAATAAGTGCGGTGGATGATCTACATTCTCAGCTCGGTGTGCTGTAACAAGAAAATATTGTCCAGACTTTAGCTTTAATTTCCGCAAAATTTTACTGGCATCTACCTGTGCTTTATAATGTTGCATCACTTCATAGATCGGATTGCCTGTCAGCACGATTCGCCGACTGGGCACGCCTTCACTGACCAGATGTTTTTTGCTCTGTTCGGTATAAGGCATATTTATTGTGGATATCGCATCAATGACGCGGCGATTTTTCTCCTCTGGTACATCCAGATCGAAGCAACGGTTGCCGGCCTCCATATGAATGACGGGAATCCCCATACGTTCTGCTAATACAGCACAGAGCGCACTATTGGTATCACCAAGCAGCAGCACTTTATCTGGCTTTTCTTGCAGTAATAAATCTTCCATCTGAGTAAACATAGAGGATAACTGGCGACCTAGGGAGGCCGCCTCATCCTGAAGCACATAGTCTGGAGCACGCAGGCCCATTTCTTTGAAAAAAAGACCACTCAGACTTTCCGTAAAGTTCTGTCCCGTGTGCACCAGAATGTGCTTCGATGCGTACTGATCCAGCTTGGAGATGATTAGGCTGAGCCGAATAATCTCAGGTCTCGTGCCCAGCACAGTCATGATCTTCATCGTAATCCCTGCCTTCATCGTGTATTCGACATGCTACGGCGAACCCGGCTCCCCCTTGCCTTGGTAAGCCCACGTTTGCGAACAGCCGATGATTTTTTGTGCGAGCTGTGCTTCTTCTTCTGACCCAGCTTCGTTTTGCGTTTGCCAGATCCTTTGCTGCGTTTGGAGGCATCCCGCACCCTGGAATGCTCTAGAGTCTGTCTGAGACTGCGACCTGTTCGGTTCCGGATTGTTTTTCTTTTTCTCGTTCGTAGAGCTTCATGCTCTGCCGTTCTCTGTATAGGTTCATGAGATCCAACGGTCAGTGGAGGCAGTGACGAGAGCGGCAAGGTATGGATCACAGAGAGTGGGAATAAACATGCTCGAACTGCATCCGGTCTCATCATCAGCACAGTGCGCAGCTCTCCTTCTCCCCATGCGTATACCGGCCCGTTCGGAGGCTGAATGTAGGGGAACCATGCAGGAAAACGTTTAAGCCACTGTGTCACCATCGTATGCATCTCAGTCCTATAGGTTGCGATGCCATACAATCGTTCCGCTTCTGTCCGGTTGCGCCAAGCCACATCGGAAGCAAGCTCTGAATCATTCAGCAGTTTAGTTGCCATGACGGTAAGTGCTTTACTATCTCCAGGAGGAGCCAGAAATTCTCCACTTCCTACCGTCTCCAGCAATTCGGCAAGACCACCTTGGGCAAATGCGATAACCGGTTTGGCAAAGTACATCCCCTCTAGGGCGGTCATGCCAAAGCCCTCTTTGACCATGCTTGGAATGACTACGATATCCATAGCTGTATATGCCAGCGATACATTTTCCTCAAATGTGGTAAAGGTGAATCTTCGATAATAACCTGACTTTTTGACCCGGGTCACGCATTCGTCATAGTACTTTTTGTCTGATGGCGTACCGATGATCCAAAATCGTGCACGAGGATGGGTTTCGCACAATTGCAATGCCATCTCAACAAAAGGCTTCAGTCCCTTGGCATCATAGATAAAAGAAGAAATGTAACCAATACAATTCTGGAAAGGCTTTATCCCCAGTTCCTTCCGCTTCCGCTCTCGCAAATGCAGCCAACGATCAGGATCAGGTAAACCCGGATCCCATGTTGGTGGTAAGATGGTCAGCTTGTCGCCCATTCCCACTTGTTTAAACGGTGCTCCGGCTGTTTCAGATATACCAATGATCCAATCCGAATACCGACCAATCATCTGCACGGCCTCGTTGATGTGTTCATTGGACTGTATGATTTCAGTGATTTTCCAGATGACCGGAATATGCAGTGATTTAGCAGCGACCGCAGGCAGGACATTCACACACGTATTGGTCAGCACCAGGTCAGGCGCCGACTCCCTTAATAGGGAGAGCGCCTCCTGGTAAGCAGGGCTTTGACGAAGTTGCTCTGCATCGTTTGCGATGCCATGATAAGGGATATAGACACCGTGCAGCATGGGAAGAAAACAAACTTTGACCGGTATATCGAATCTCCGTGCAAGCCCTGCAAGCTTTCCTTCCTGAGGAACAACCAGCACACAGTCGAAGATCGCACTCATTTCCCTTATAAAATGCAGTAACAGCTTCTCCGCCCCAGTAATACTGCGGGTATTACACACATGGGAAAACAACATTAGTTTAGGTTTAGTTGCCATAGCCGCACGGAGCGCCGTATGCGAGCATACGGGTTCTGTGCACACCTCCTTCCGGCTATAAAGTTAAGGAAAGATAATGGTCAGCATTTCATTGATTCTTTTGCCATAGGTGTGATCCTTGAGTGTACGTTCTAAGCCTCGAAGAGCAATTTCACGCCGTTCTTTCTCATGGGCGAGATAATATTCCACTTTTTCGAGCAACTCCTGAGGAGAAGAATACGTCTCGATCTCTACACCTGGTTTGTAAAAGCGGGCAAGATCGTCACGTGCATCCGTAAGTTGTAGGGTTGCCGATGCCGAAATTTCGAATGTTCTTGGATTCGGAGAAGCAGGTGGAATTTTGAGATGGTTATTGTTTACTGAATCATCCTCATGGGAACGGTGTAGGTTAATCACGATTTTGGTGCCGTTGTACACATCATTGGTTTCCTGCGGCGTCATCCAACGACCCAGTTCGATTTTCTCGCCATAGGACGTATAGTCAGGCAGACGATCCCACCAAATCCCGTTAAATACGGTTTGGTGTGTCATCAGCTGTGCCATGATTGGATTGAAGAAGTAGACCCGGTTCCAGTATGCCGAACCGATAAAGCTAACCTCGCGATGTAGTGGAGAAGGTGTTGTAATCGGGAAGTAATGATTCGTGAACGCGGCAAAGGGCAGATAATGCACAGAAGCACAGCCACTTTGTCGATAGAGGTCAACGCAATTGAGTTCAAGTGTGAAGATATGGTCAAAATGTTTTACAGTCTCAAGCGTCATATCCGTGTAGTAAGGATCATCGGTAAGCCAGATCGCTGTCGGTATTCCGGCTTGGCGAATGGCATCAATATGCTCCATTGGAATATCCATGCCATCCAGCACAAGTACCAGGTCAGGGCGCGATTGCAGGGCAATCTCGGACACCGGCTGACGTGGATCAGTTAATGTGACTTGAGACACCATGCTATGGAGTGTAGCCATGATGGCTTCATCAAGAGGTGAATATGGGAAACCTTTGCCTGAAGATACGTACAGGACGTGGATGGGGCGAAACGGCAGCGGCTCCTGTGCGCAATTGACGATATAGTTGGCACGACCACGCAGATATCCTTCTTCTTTCCCCGCATCGTATCCGGCATGCTGTCCATTCTTGCGAGCCTGATCTGCCAAACTAAGCACAGGCGCATGGAATTGCTTGTTCTTTCTGTGTTTGATAGACATACCGCCACTCCTTCTCATATCAAATTACATCACCGTAATCGTTCTCCTCATATGCGCTCCAAACGTTGCAAAACAGGCTTTTGAAAAAAAACCACTTATAGAAGTTACATTTACAGATGTCCCAGCAATTGCACCATGCGGTGGGTAAAAGTATGCTGGTTCAACGTTGTGAGCAGCCCGCGCCAGGCGATCGCTTCACGTTCCTTATGATGCTGGAGGTAATAACTAATTTTGTGCTGGAGCTCGGCTGCTGTGGTGAAGGTTTCGATGTCATAACCTGGCCGGTAATACCGTGAAAGGTCACTGCGCGCATCCGTAATCTGCATCGTGCCACACGCATTGATCTCGTAAGTGCGCGGATTGATCGATCGACCTTCTAGATGATGCGTATTTCGATTATCCTCGCCGTTCTGGCACGTTCGATGGACATTGATCACAATTTTTGCCCCGTTGTAATAGTCCACTGTTGCTCCGGGATCAAGCCATCCTTCACGGATGAAACGACCGAGAATATCCAAACGAGTCAGCCGATTCCATTGGCTACCTGCCATAAACACCTTCTTATCCGCCAGAAATGGAGCGAGTTCATCGAACAAGGCAATTCGATTCCAGAACCCTGTACCGATAAAACAAATGTCATATTGATGCTGTGGTTCGATACGTCGTGGCTGGAACAGACCCGGATTCACCGCAAGTGGTAAATAGATGACGCTTCGTGCTCCATGAGCTTGATAAAAGGGAATCGCAGCTTCCTCATGGGTAAACACAACATCATAATGTTGGCAGATGTGAACCGTATCCTCGGTAAAGTACGGGTCATCCACGAACCAGATGGCTGTTCGAATGCCGAGTGCACGTATGCCATCTACTTGCTCCAAGTGATCTGCCGGAAATACATGTAATCCGTTCATGACCAACACAACATCAGGTCGATGCTCGCTCGCTTCCTGCAGCATCGTTGTCGACGTTCCGACAACACACTCCCGAACAGACTGCTGCAGCGCTTCGATGATACCTCCATCAATGGCATCGAATCCCTGTGGGATATAAAGCACCTTCATATCACGCTTCGCTGGCTCAACCGGTTGAACGCGCTCCAACATGGCCTGACAACCGCCGAATCGGCGGCCTTCTGCATATCCGCCGCGGTATGCTACCTCCGCTTCGCTGAGCGCGCGGTGTCGTTTCTTCGCCACATTCTTCACCCTGTCTTCCTTCAGGAGATACCTCTTCAGCTTCTCCCCGAGATTGGTGTTCCCTCTAAAGGATATGCCCCGGGGTCAGATGCATCATGGACGGGTGTCCTGCACGGCGTAAAATTGGCGCTTGCCCTCCACATCCGCCTGTACGGGCATGTCCGCTTATGCGGCCAAGCAAATAGCCCGGGAAGAAAGTTCCTCCCGGGCTAATGTCTTTTAGAGTTACTCGGTTATTGTGCCTTGTAAGCTAACTGATGTCCGTCCTCGAATCCCTTGGCGAAACCCGCGTTGAATCCCTCGTTGTACGCCTCGGTGTATCCTTGGCTGTACGCGTTGTCCGGGTTTGGATCGGTAGGGGTAGCCGGGACGAATGGTTGTGCTGCTTGTTTTACACTCCGATGCCGGCGTACCACACGTTTCTTTTTTTTAGGCCACGCACTACGTCCTTTGAGGGTGCGTTTGTGTACTACTCGTTTCCCTTTGAGGGCGCGAAGCTTACGAATTCTGCGCAGACGGGCTCCACGAGCCAAAAGTGCACGTTTCGTTCTTAATCGTGCTTTTTTCTTCTTCAACATATCATCATTCCTCCTGTAGATCCCGAACGATGCGGATTGCATAGTCTGGGTGTTTGAGCCAGGGCAGTCCCGGCTCACCATACCGAATACGAGCTAATCGAATCCCCGTCGCCATACGAGACATTTCTTCTTGGTAGCGACTTAGTATACGGATGTTCTCGGCAAGATTTCGGGCAGATACCTCTGAATGAGCAGATACGCTGGCGACGCTGTCCAGAATACGAGCCAGCGCCTGCTGACTATGCGCAATAGATTCAATAAGGGCCAGTTTCGCCTCCTGCTCACGTCGCAACAGACTCATTTTCCGATATCCCCCAGATCCATACCGCCAAACATGCCACCATCCATACCGCCGCTGTCTCCACCCTCATCCTGTATCATGACAGCTTTTAAGTTGTTACAGAGTCCCGTTTCCATCCGAGTTAGCCCTTCCAACATCTCAACCAATTGCTCATGCATCTTCAGTGGCTCTGCGACTTGATCGCCATGGGTCACAAAGGTTTCCCCGTTTAGATGATTGAGTGTCCAATTTCGCACTTTCTCTGCTTCAATGGCCTTCGCTTCCAAAATCAGTGCAATGTTCCATTGCATTTTGGCTGCAGCATCCAGCATGAGAATAAGGCTTTGCTCTCTACTCATGTTCGTTCACCCGCCTTCCGGGCTTATTCTTCTTCTTGGCCTGCGATTTCCCGCATGACCTGACTTAGCGTTTCCGCTACAGCTTCCTCTAGATCAGCAAGACCTCCCAAGTAAGAGATAATGCTTTTGTTGATCTGTCCTGAACTGTCCAGCATGCCTTCGACACCATCAAGCTCTGGTTCCATATCCGGCAAATGATTAATAATTTCAGACATGCGCACAGCAACCTGACGTTTAGCATCTAATACGCGCGCAAGCTGCTGATGAGAATGTGCAATATGTGTGAGTATTTCATCGACTTTGCTCTGCATGCTCCTCCTCCTTGCCGTCACGGCCTGCTTCAACCCATACAAAAACCCGGCCTATCAGCATTTGCCTGCTACAGCATATGCCGGGCCGGGAGTGTCAGTTACTCCAGCTTGCGCCTATATCATCAGATGACGTAACTCCAATCGGAGGAATATCGGCTGAGGAATTGTCTCGTTCGTTCCTGCTTAGGTCGTACAAAAATATCCTCTGGCGTCCCTTCTTCGACAATAACGCCTCCATCCATGAAGATGACACGGTTCGCAACTTCGCGAGCAAACCCCATCTCATGGGTGATAACGACCATTGTAATCCCCTGTTGGGCGATAGAACGTATAACAGAGAGGACTTCACCTACTAATTCAGGGTCAAGTGCCGAGGTCGGTTCATCAAATAGAATAACCTCTGGATTCAATGCCAGTGCACGAGCGATGCCAACACGTTGCTGCTGTCCACCAGACAACATGCTCGGATATTCATTCACCTTAGCAGCAAGTCCAACTTGTTCTAATACACGCAGCGCACGCGCCTTGGCCTCAGCTTTGGGAACTTTTTGAGCCACTATCAGCCCTTCCGTCACATTATCGAGCACTGTTTTGTGTTTGAACAAATTATAATGCTGGAAAACCATTGCCGTCTTGCGCCGAAGCTGCACAATATCATGTTTGCGTGCATGCTCACAATCGACGGTCAACCCACTGATCTGAACCTTGCCTTCATCTGCTCGTTCAAGAAAATTGACGCAGCGCAGCAGTGTCGTTTTGCCTGATCCACTAGGGCCAAGAATCGCTACAACGTCCCCCTGCTCCACCGTCAGATCAATACCCTTTAATACTTCCTGCTTCCCAAACGTCTTGTGTATGTTCGTTAGTGAAATCATGATACGCCTCCTTTGCTGTACACGGCAACCCGACGTTCAAGCAGAGCAGTGATTCGCTCAGCAATGATGGTTAGTCCCCAATAGATCAATGCTGCGGCAATAAAGGCTTCTAGAAATTTCAAGCTGACCGATGCCACAACGTCCGCTTTGCCGAGAATATCCATCTGAGAGACGGTAAATGCAAGTGTAGAACCATGTAGGAACCCAACAAACATGCTACATAAATTCGGCAACACTGCTCCAATCGCTTGAGGGATAATGATGCGTCTCAGTGCCTGGAAGGTATTCATGCCTACGGCATGGGCAGCTTCCATCTGTCCTGGGTCTACAGCCAAAATGCCAGAACGAATAATTTCAGACATGTATGCCCCAGCCGTCAGGGAGAAAGCAATCAGTACAAATACAAGAATCGGAATAGATGACGATTGAAAAGCCCATTGATAACGTTCAGCCAATTTATCGATGATCATCGGAATTCCATAATAGATAAGGAACAAGTGCATCAGCATTGGCGTTCCACGTAAGAAGGAGACGTAAAAAGCAGCAATGCGATGAATCCAAGGTACCCGATATATGCGAATTAGGGCCGTTGCCAGACCAATCCCGAAGCCTGCAATCAACGGAACGATCGTAATGACAAGCGTAAGTGGCAACGCCTTTAGAATTTGGAAAAAGGACGTGTAAATAAATTGAAGATCAATAGACATATGCTCACCCCGCTATTCGTTTCAGGCGTTCCGCTCGAACCACCGGTTTGTGTACGACACTCTTGCGTTCATGGCGCTGCAATCTACGCTCAGCCTGAGCGAAGCCTTTTTCAAGTACAATGACAATAACGTAATACACGATGGATAAACTGATGTACACCTCAAGGGCATGGGAGGTGGCTGAGATTAACGTCTGCCCCCTGCCGACCATATCCATAACTCCAATGGAGAACGCGAGTGACGTATCCTTCAACGAACCAATCAACGTATTGGCCATGTTCGGAAAAGCAATAATGAGCGCCTGAGGTACAACGATACGGCGAAAAGACTGGAAGGAGGTCATGCCCGCTGCATATGCAGCTTCGGTCTGCCCTTTGTCGACACTCTTCACAGCACCCCGGAAGATCTCGGCGAAGGATGCTGCATCACTCAAGGCATAGGTGACAATAACGAACAATAGGGGATCGGTTCTGGATAGGTCGATACCAATCGGTTTGAGCAATTCAGGAAGACCGTAGTACACCAGAAACAGCTTAATTAGGATCGGTGTGCCCCGCATGAACGAAATGTACAGGGTGGCCACCTGACTTAATACTGGAATCCGGTATAACCTTGGAACAGCGAGCAAGACGCCTCCAACCAACCCGAGCACGATTGAACCACCTAGCACAATCAATGTTATATGCAAATATCGTAGCAGTTCCGGGACAAAATCCAGAACCAATGATAGATCGAATGCTTTTCCCATTACCGTCTGCACACCTTTCTCAGACTACTCTTCAACTGTATAGTCAGCGCCCAGCCACTCTGTGCTCAGTTTAGCTAATGTTCCATCTTCCTTGATTGATTTGAGGGCTTCATCCACTTTGGCTTTGAGCTCTTCTCCATCCTTGTTTAAGATAAAGTATACTTTGGAGTTGGAGAGTGCATCTCCGACCGTCTTCAATTGAGCATCCACCGCTTTATTCTGATAATCAATGGCAAACTGTGTGCTGATCGTTGCATCTACCCGTCCTGTCTTGATCTGGGTAATGGTATCCTCACCTGCTCCAGAATAGACAATATCAATGGGACTGCCATTTGCAGCATTCCATTTCTCAGCCAGTACAGCCGCATTACTTGTGGCACCAACAATCAGTTTTTTACCTTTGAGGTCATCAATCGATTTAACTTCCTCATTCTTCTGGCTTACTACAATTTTATTAGGAAAAATATTATAAGCTTCGTCATTAAATAAGAACTTCGCTTGTCTCTCTTCATTGACTTCCATCTGATGAGCGATGAGGTCGATTTTTTTCGTTTCTAAGCTAAGCAACAAGTTCTTGAAATCCATCGTGCTGAATTCAAATTCATACTCTGGTAAACGTTTATCGATCTCTCGGATTAGCTCCACATCGTACCCTGTTAATTTACCATTCTCATCAATGAAGCAGACGTTAGGGAATTGCGTGCCTGTTCCAACAATGATCTTCTTCACTTTGCTGTCGCCTGCTGCTGAAGCAGATCCGGACTCATTCCCGGCATTTCCTGTACTGCATCCTGCCAATACCACAAGCATCGTAATGAACAGCAGTGCTGTCCGGAATTTCTGAATCCCCCGTTTTTTAACCATTCCCAATCTCCTCCACAGGCTGTTATCACAGCGAATTTGATGTGTGCTTCCACTTCCCGACTCAATTTAACTACCATTCTTAGTTGTATAGTCGGAATTAGATTGAACAAAGAATATCACCGGGAGTCCTCATCAGGCAATAACCAGGTTAATAGGACATCCTGATAACGTTATAGAACTTCTCTATGCTTGATCCCTCCCCCTTGTCTATGCAATAGAAAAAAGCCATTCTTCCCTTGAACTAACTTGGGAGAATAGCTTCTAACTTATCTTCATCTCTCTGATCTAAGACATTCTAATCTGGTCTCTATCCAAACTCCAACGAAGACTTTGATTCATATTGCTTATCTATGTTCTACGGCTTGCCCACTTAATCTTGCGTGCCACTTCTACACGTTGCACTTGAAGTAAACCGATACGTGCCTCAAACTTCTCACGTTCGTCCTTGGAGTGTGCAGCATGCAGTTGGTTACATAGCCCTGTTAACTTGCTGTTAATATAATCCAGCCTTGTCCAAAGCTCTTCTTCAGGTGATGATCGTTGATGTTGCTGCTCCCCCGCCGGCTGAAATACTTTGAGCTGGTGGATCAGGGACTGCTGCCACTCTTGATCCTGAATTTGGATGGCAAAATGCAAAAGATCCAGATAGTCGTCAATTTGCAACGATACGCCGCAATCAGGTTTCGTATTCATTCGTCGTCTCTCCTTATTTCAGTGCTGGGCTGGAATCAGTTACTTCTATTTTACAGGAACAAGCACTCGAAAAGCGAGACCTTTACGATAAATATTTTTGTTGATTATCCAGAATTACCAATAGAACCATCATAAATTACCCCCTAGCGTTTCATTGGATAAACCTAAGTTTGATTCCAATCTTTCTAGGGGGTTCAATTGCATGATAACGTTCTTACAGGATAAACTTTTTCACTTTTCCTTCTAGCTCTGCTGCAATCTTGGCAATATTCTGGGCTGAAGCTGTAATTTCCTCCATAGATGCTAATTGCTCTTGTCCTGCCCCACTAATTTCTTCATATGCTGCAGATGAATTCGAAGAAACATGGGATATATCGGTAACCGAAGCCGCGATCTCTTCTGTACTGGCTGACAACTCTTCCGTTACGGCTGACACATCATACATCTGCTGAACCACATGTTGCGTAGATATTTCAATTTTTTGTAATGCATGCAATGCCTCAGCCGATAATTCTACGCCGCGAACCGTTTCAATCATGACTCGTTCGGTCATCGCTTCATGTACGTTATCCACCAGTCGATTGACAAGTGTAATGGTTTCCTGTATTTGTGCGGAGGACGCTCTCGATTGTTCGGCCAATGCTTTTACTTCTTGCGCAACAACGGCAAAGCCCTTTCCTTGTTCCCCTGCCCGTGCAGCCTCAATCGATGCGTTCAGAGCTAAGAGATTCGTTTGCTCCGATACATCTGAAATGGCTTTACTCATATCTGTTATTTTGAAGTTCAGATGCTTTAGTTCCTCAATATACGTTGCCGATTCTTTCACCGACGCTCGAATTAGCTCCATTTGGCTTCCTACGGTTTCAACCATTTTGCTTCCGTTTTTGACCTCTTGTTCCGTACCGCTGGAGAGTTCAGCGATATTCGCAGAGGATTCCGCAATTTTGCCAATACCGATTGCCATCTCTTCCATCGTATTCGCAGTTTCCTGCGTTAATCGTGATTGTGCTCGTGCGCCTTCAGCTGAGGTTTCAAGTAAGCCAGCCACATGTTCTACCGTTACCGTAGTCTCATCCGAGCTTCTGCTCAACTCATGGCTTGATGCAGCAAGAATCACGGAGGAGCTGGAGACATTACGAATGATATCATGCAAGGAATTCACCATATGATTATAATTATCGCCTAATCGCCCGATCTCATCATCTTGTTTGATCTGAGCACGCTCGTTCAAATAGCCTTCACTGATTCTCTGCGACAACTGCACAAGTTGACTAATAGGTCTCGTAATACTGCGAGTAAATATAACAAGTAAAATTAAGGCTGTCAGTACACTAATGGATAGAATCCACATGGTCTTCTTCATAATTGGAGCAGCTGCGTCTGCAAACTCTTGAAAAGGAATAACCGCGATGACTTTCCATCCTGTAATTTCATTGGTGTAATAATACCCTTGACCCATATCACCGGTATCATTGTTAACAATCGTCAGTTCTCCCTTATCTCCTTCCAAAATCGAAATACTGGCATCATCCTGAAGTAACGTTCCTTGCGGGACATAAGGGTGATACATCACCGTCCCATTCTGATCCAGCACGTAAATAAACCCGCTTTGCCCCAATTGAGTGGAGCTGAACAGCGATTCGAGCTGATCTACCGAGGAGATAAGAGTGATTACTCCCTTCTCGTGCTCAAGCATTTTTGACATATGTAAAATCAAATTCTGTTGATCTCCTCCTGGCTCAGGAGAAGAAATAATAACTTGACCCGGTCGGGAGATTGCTTCTTTAATCCATCGGCTATCACTGCTGTTCTCTGAATCTAGGCTAGCTCCTGCGGCATCCACTGTTACGCCTTTTTCATCTACAATTAATATGGATTCTAATTCGGGGTGTAAGTGGAGAAAATCGTTTAAGATTTTATTGATTTCAGCAACTCCAGCATTCTCATTCAGATCACTGACTAGCAAAGATAGCTGTTGAACATTTAATTGTTGAGCGTAAAAAGAACTGGATAAGCTGGTGCTCAATGTCTCTACCGTTCCGTTCGCTGTTTCTCCAAGTTTAATCGCAATCTGCATTTTGGCTTCCTCATAAGACATCTTGCCCAGTATGCCCAGTGGAATCACGATAAGTAAAGACACAATGGCAATGAGCTTTGTTCCTAATTTTCTTATTTTTACTTTCTCATATAACTTCTTCAATGCTCTAATCATCACCAAGCTCCTTTTTTGTATTCGCTACAATTATATTTTAAAAATATATTACTGATAATTATGTTATCGGTAAGATACTTATTAAATTTTATGTTTGCATAGCAAAAACTGACAGCTCCCTTTTTTCGATCAAGTGGGAACTGTCAGTTCATTCATTTAAAGCCTATTACATGGTGGCTCTATTTCGGTTGGCTTTGGGCCCCGTCTCTGGGAAAATCAAGGTTGCTATAATCGCAAATACGGCGAGAAAACTGAAATACAGCAACGCGTTACGAAGTCCCGTGTACTCCGCAATGATTCCGATGACCAGCGTCGAAACAGCTCCGCCAAACATACCTACGCTCAAAATAACACCTTGTGCCGCCCCCGCTTTCTCCGGGGTCATGCCTTCCAGTTCCATGACACTCGTAAACATAGCAGGAAGCCATCCATTTAAGGCAAGACCAATTAAAATGACAGAACCGTAGAGCATCCAGCCATCTGGTAATGTGACGGAACCAACGCACCCTATAAGTAGCAACACCAATAGTGGCCACATAAAGATTTTCCGTCTGCCTGAAGCCGCCATAAGAATACCTACAAGTACACCTGCCACAACTGAAGCTAGAGAGATTAGACTGGTGATCGTACCTGATTTGGCTGCAGACATCATCAGATCTGTTTGATAATAAGTTGGCAGGAAGGTTTGAAGGCTTTGACTCGCCAACATAAATGATAAATAAGCAACGATGAGCAAAATGACTTCTTTTCTTCTCAGCACCTGCCTCAGTACACTCTCTTTAGCTACAGGGCGGGTAACAGAAGGATCAGCTTCTATGCCCGCAGGGTCGGCTGATACGGTCTGTACATTGTTTTTGGCAAAAATAATCCACAGAATCGTCGTGATCAGCATAACAATGCCGAACAACTCCAACGTCATCTTCCAGCTTCCACCCATTGCATTGTAGACAGGTATTGCAAGTACAAGAGCCAAGAAAGATCCGGCTAATGACAGAATAGAATTCAATGAATTAATCAACGGTCTCTCTTTGGGAGGGTACCAGTCCATGGTTACACCTACAGAGGTTCCGGCGGCAATCCCCATTCCAACACCGATCAATATACGACTAAGCAAGAGTACCGTGAAGCTAGACGTAAAGAGCGGCACCAGCCCTCCTATCGTATAAAACACAAGGGCGATAGTTCGGGTATGTTTAATTCCGAATTTGCTCATGAGCGGACCACCTAAGGTTCCTGTTAGTCCCGCTCCCAACAATACAATCGTAACGATAATTCCAGCTTCTGCTGTCGTTATATTCAGGTCTTCCATCATCATGGGAATAAAAACCGTTGGACCTACAAAAATAATCGTAGGTACCAAAGATGTTAAGGCAGACAATACGAGCATAACCCAACGATATTTAGAGTAACTAGGCTGACTTTCCATAATTTCATGCTGTCTGACTCCTGGTGCCTGACAACACTGTGTTCACCTCTTTGGCTGTAGTATCAATCTTTAAGCTGGGATTAAAATCGATCTCTTAGAGTTCCAATTCATCTGAAGTATAGAATTTGTCCCCTTGAAGGTGAGGCAGAATTAAGATCTTCACTTGATCAATCTTCTTGTCTCCGCCTGGACGCAGTGCAGCAAAAGCCTTACCAACACCCTCAAATCCGGTGTATGAAGTTACAATCTGCGATGGATCAAACTTCCCGTCTTTCATGTCCTTGAATGTCTCACCTAGCGCCGTATATGAGGTTTCTCCGTAGCCGGGACCTGTAATAAATTCCAATGTAATATTTTTATTAATGAGAGATGTTGGCTTGATTGTGTTATCTGCCATCGATGCACCCACAATGAGAAATTTAGTGTAGTGTGGTACAGAATCGATCATGCTATTGATCAGATTTCGAACGCCAGAGGCTTCAAATACATACAATCTTTGTGATGCATTAGCCAATTCGTTGTATACATCCACCGGATTTTGTTCCATCGGATTGACTACAGCATGAGCGCCATACGTCAGAGCAATATTACGTCGTGTCTCGGAAGGATCTGACACCACGATTGGATGAATTCCTCGGGTAGCCAAAGCAATAACAGCTCCTAGCCCCACTGTACCAGCACCTGTAATGATCGCTCCGCCTGTAGCATCGATCTCCGCTCGCAGAACGCTGTTGTAACCGGTTGCAAGCGGTTCAGTGACCGCAGCGTGATAAGGGTTTACCCCATCAGGTATTTTGTAATGTCCCCCATTTCCGACAAGAACACGTTCGGATAACCCGCCCGGATAGTCATTGGAATATCCAACGGTGTAAGGAACGCCATTATCGCCAATGACCCACGGTAGAATCACGAGCAGATCGCCGGGAGCATACTCCGTCACATGTTCACCGACCTCAATCACTTTGGCTGTAAACTCATGACCCAGAACAAGGTCTTTCGTAGGATCAAAGGCTTGTCCCACACTTCCTGCTTTGGTAACACTCTCCAGAAAATCCTCCGTATGTTCAACGGCTGAAAGATCACTTCCGCATATTCCTATGGCGAGGGGTTCTACTAACAATTGGTCTTGATTCGGTCGAAGTTCCGGTAATTCCTTGACTTCAAACTGACCTTGCTTGTACGTCACTGCTTTCATTGTGTCTGCACATCCTTTGTTGTTATTTCGTTGTACATTTAAATTATCAAAAACAATCTTTTTAATAATTATCTTACTTGCAAGATAAATAATACTCCTAAACTTTATTTTTTACAATTCATAATTTTGTCACTTGCAAAAATTAATTACGTGATATTATTCACATATCAAGCCATATCTGTAGGCATAAAACGCAAAAAAAATAGACGAAACAGATGATCTGCTTCGCCTATTCGCCTATATGGAGCTATTACTTTGAGATCACATTTCCCAGCAATTTTTTGTATACTCGGTTCCATGCTTGGATGTCTTCATCCGTTAACGAGCTAAAATGAGTAGATACCAGCTCTAATCTCATATCAAAAGCTTCTTGAACAACTTTTCTACCTAAATCCGTAATCTCATGAACAACAGAGCGTCGATCAATCGATTCATCGCGCGTTCTCACAATGTAACCTTTCTTAATCAACCTGTTGCAAATCCCTGTTATTCCTCCAGATGTAATATGTAGCGGCTCTGATAATTCTTTTGCCCGCTTTTGCCCCTCGGAAGCTAACATCTCCAGTATACTTACCTCAGTCATTGATAAATTCAGATGATTTTTAGCATTCCAGTCGGTTAACCAAATTTTATTAAACATGGAAGACATAAGTGCATTTTCAATAAGCAACTCTTCTCTTTGCTCTTTTTTATCCACGAAACCTAGCACCCCGTTTATAGTTCTAACACTTTTATTTATTATAACCCACCGATTTTATATTTGCACTCTGCCGCATCTCTACATAACTTCGTTCAATCGAATCCCATTTAGGCTAGAGATGAGGCGTTATCTTGCCCAATTTGGTGCAAACAGATTAGCGCTAAGGTCATATTCTCATATTCTAATATCCGTATACGGATCTAACCCAAAAACCCGCTTGAAGGAAACCTTTCCTTCAGCGGGTTTGTTTACTTTCATCCTGTCGTGTCGTGAATCAATCATTACTGCTTCGCGATTGTCTTGTCAGGAACAGCATCATAAATGAGATCACGACAATGGTACATGTCCACGCCCATGCCATCGTCTGATTCCCGGAATCCACAGCAACATAGATTGCCGTAGGCACCGTTTGCGTTTTGCCTGGAATGTTACCTGCAATCATAAGCGTAGCACCGAATTCACCGAGAGCACGAGCGAACCCCAATATAAACGCGGTCATCAATGCTCTGCTAGCCAGCGGCAGGGAAATGTACCAGAATACTTGCCACTCATTCGCACCAATGGAGCGACCTGCGGCTTCAAGGTCACGATCTATTCCAGAAAATCCAGATTTCATGGTTTGGTAGACCAGCGGAAAAGCGACCACAACCGCGGCTATTACCGCAGCCCACCAAGAGAAGATCACTGGCGCAGAGAAGATCGCTTCAATCCATTGACCAAGCAGACTTTTGCGTCCTAACAGCACAAGTAATAGGAATCCAACGACGGTTGGAGGTAACACAAGCGGAAGCATGAAGAACGTTTCCAGAAATATTTTGCCCCGGAACGAAGCACGCGACATCTTCCAAGCTACAGCAATCCCAAGCACGGCAGCAATGACACTGGATAGAAGAGCGACCTGAAGTGATAGTCGAACCGGCGACCAAAATACCGACCAGTCTATGGCGTTCACATTCATTCCGGAATGGAGAACCCGTATTTGGCGAACACGTCCAGTATCTCAGGTGACTGCAAATACGTATAGAATTGTTCCGCTTCTGTCCGGTGCTTCGTGCCTTCAATGATTCCTACTGGATAATTGGCTGGTGTGTAGCTATTTTTGTCTACTTCAAACGCAATCTTCACCTGATCAGAGGTCAACGCATCTGTTTTATATACAAATCCAGCATCTGCATTCCCCGTCTCAACGTACTGTAATACTTGTCTTACATCCTTACCCTGTACGAGTTTGCTCTCCAGCTGATCCCACAGCTTCGCATTGGTCAATGCTTCCTTGGCATATGTGCCCGCAGGTACACTTTCTGGAATGCCGATCGCAATGGTTTTCATTGTATCTGAGGTAAGATCCTTCTCACTGCTCACTTCATCCGCACGATCAGCAGTGACAACAGCCACTAAGGAGTTTTGGAGTAAATTTTGCTGATCTGCTTCAGCAATTAAATTCTCTTCTACGAGCGCATTTAAGTTTTTACTTGCAGCGGAGACAAAAATATCAGATGGTGCTCCTTGCTCGATCTGTTGCTGTAAAGCACCCGAAGCACCGAAGTTAAAATTCAGTTTAATGTTGGGGTTAGCCGCTTCAAAGTTGGTCTCAATTTCTTTCATCGCATCCGTCAGACTTGCAGCAGCCGAGATCGTTAACTCCACCGTTTCTTGGGGATCTACATTCCCTGTTGTATTGTTCTCCCCTGATGCTGTAGTAGACGCCGCGGCCCCAGTTACCGAGGACGCATCTGGAGAGCCTGTGTTCGTCCCACATCCGCTCAATACAAGAGCTAATCCAAGTGACATACTTCCCAGTACATATCCGATTCTCTGTCTCATCCATTCTCCCCCAAAGTTATGTTTCGTTATAATTAGATATAATTAACTATAATTCATTATACACAAGAGCATTAAAATGGGAAGGTGACATAGCTCACATTCTATTTTTAATGACATTTAGACCCGATGGTTGTACGCTCTCTGGTTTATGGTTCCCCTCAATTAATGGTATAGTACAAGAGACATCGATCAAGACGAATCATGCGATACCATAGATGAAGAAAAAGTATTTAACCCTAAAATACATCTATACCTTTCTCTCTTGAAAATGACTTCATCATACTTTGCCATCGTAATGGCGAGTGTCCTATATACATTTATTTTATATACCTTTGAAGGAGGATCTTCACTAATGACGGAGGAGCAATCCTACACGACCGAAGAAATATCGAAGCTACTCAAAATATCCAAACTGACGGTCTATGACCTGATCAAAAAAGGAGACCTCGTCGCTTACCGCGTAGGTAAACAGATGAGAGTGGACGCCACCGATCTGGAGGCATATAAACATCGCTCCAAACAGCTTCAATCCGGCGTTAATCGAACTGCTGCCGCGGAATCAGCAGCTCGCTCGCAGGAACCTAACGACAAAGCTACCGATTCAATGAATATGGACTCGGCTCTACACTCGGTATCCGCAACCGGCTCTCCATCTACCGTGACTGCATATCCTCCTGCCAGCTCTCAGCACAACCAGCTGTCTGCTCGCCATCTCGTCATTACAGGTCAGGATGTCAGTCTAGATATTCTCATGCGCCATATGGAGAAACAAACGCAGAATATCCGTCCACTCCGCTCATTCATGGGCAGCCTAGACGGGTTAATCTCGATGTATCGCGGTGAGTCTGATCTCGTCAGCACTCATTTACTTGATGGAGATACAGGAGAATACAACTTGCCGTATATTCGCAAAATTTTGATTGGTTGGTCTTACGTGGTTGTGAACCTTCTGTCACGCCCAGCTGGCCTTTATGTACCTCGAGGTAATCCGCGTGGCCTCAAGGATTGGAGTGACCTGAATCAGTCTGGTCTCCGATTGGCTAATCGTGAGAAGGGTTCAGGCGCACGGGTTTTGCTGGATGAGCAGCTTCGGCTCCACGGTATCTCTCCCTCCCAATTGACGGGCTATGATATGGAGGAAACCAGTCATATGGGCGTCGCAGCGAAAGTCAACACAGGTGAAGCTGATGTAGGCGTGGGTATAGAGAAGGCCGTTCGGCTCATTGGCCAGGTTGATTTTATCCCCCTTGTGCAGGAGCGATACGATCTAGTTATGCTCAGAAAACAAGGAAACGAAGCGTGGGTAGACTCGGTATTACGTATCTTGCAATCCTCCGAATTTAGGCAGGAGCTGCAAGCGTTTGAAGGCTACGATGTCTCACGTACAGGGGAAATTTTATACGAGGTGTAACATTGGGGTACTCTGATGTATTAACACATCGCAAGTGTGACTCCGAAAAGATGTATGTAGTGTTTATATCTAGATGACAGTGATAAATATAATTATAAAAATAACGCCGCTGCAATGATCTGCAGCGGCGTTGTTCTGTTCTATCCGTCAGACCTAAGCATTAGCGCCAAAACACGCCTGCTTCATCTCGTTCCACCTGTTCAAGTACATCCTCAAAATGCTGGCAAGGTTGTATCGCATCTACTGTATCCCAGCGATCATGCTTATCCTTGGCAAACACCTTCCAGCGATGCTCATCCCACTCGAATCTGGCAATATCCAGCTTGTCCCATCGGTAACGCTCCTGGGCTGGTCTTTCTTCGGTCAGAATTAGCTCATTCTGATGCATACGATAGGTCAACTTCACCATCGTTCGCAGCGGCGCAGGTACTTTCTCGTGAATATACCCGTTCAGTATGGACTCGATTCGGCAAACGGTAAAGGAGTCTAGCATGGTGTTACCTCCCCATCTGGTCTAATACAGACAATCCAACCGACTTCTGAACACGCTTATGAACACATAGACACATTCGTTACCAGCTTGACTTTGTCACACCAGGGATCTGTCCTTTGTGAGCCAGTTCACGGAAGACAATCCGTGATACTTTGAATTTGCGTAGGTATCCTCTTGGCCGACCTGTTACCTCACAGCGGTTTTTCAATCGAGTAGGAGAGGCATTGCGTGGTAGTTTCTGCAACGCTTCGTAATCTCCTTTTTCTTTGAGCTCACGGCGCAGCTCTGCATATCGAGCTACAATGGCTTGACGTTTTTTCTCACGAACAACTTTTGACTTCTTGGCCATTTTTACATCTCCTTATCGTTTGGGTATATGCCTCTTAAACCACCGCATCTACAGGCCATGGCAGTGGATTATCAAACCCTGTCCAATCGGATTGCATCTCATCATCACTAAGTAAACACTGATCCAGTTCTTCTTCTATGATGGCTCGGTCCATCTCAATTCCGATCATAACTAGCTCGGTCTGGCGATCCCCCCACTGGGCATCCCACTTCGCTCGAACCTCAGGCTCGCTCTGCCAAATTTCTTCCCGATCCGCTTCCGGCAATGCCGCCACCCAGTGTCCCGCTGGTCCAAACTGGATCGATGGCCCGGCTTGGCTAAGACTGGCTGCCACATCTCCTTCAGCTGCGAGCCAGACCAACCCTTTTGCACGTACAACTTCTTCCGGCCAATAACTCATAAATTCCGCCAGACGAGTAGGATGGAATGGTTTTCTGCGGCGGTACACGAAGGAGCCTATGCCGTATTCCTCTGTCTCAGGAGTATGTGTTTCTTTCTCCAGTTCCTGAATCCATCCGGCAGACATACTCACTTGTTCGAAGTCGAAACGGCCTGTGTTCAGAATTTCGGACGGATGCACTTGCCCATTCACTGTGCGGATGATTTTGGCATGAGGCTGAAGCTTGCGAATGATGCCTTCAAGCTTATTCAACTCCACCTCATCGACCAGATCACATTTGTTCAACAGCAGCACGTCACATGTCTCAATCTGGTCGATCAACAGATCTACGACATCCCGTGTATCGTCATCCCCGGTAGCCTGATTCCGATCCAGAAGACTCTGTCCTGAAGCAAAATCATGCCAAAACCGGTTAGCATCCACAACGGTAACTAAGCAATCCAGTTTAGCTAGACGGGTCAGATCAATACCCGATTCTTCATCGGCGTATGTAAAGGTCTGAGCAACCGGAACGGGTTCACTAATGCCTGTCGATTCGATCAGAATGTAATCAAACCTGCCTTCGTTCACCAGCTTCTCAATCTCCTGCATCAGATCATCCCGCAATGTGCAGCAGATACAGCCGTTAGACAACTCCACCAGCTTCTCCTCCGTACGCGAGAGTGTCGCTTCTCCCCGAACTAATGCGGCATCAATGTTGACTTCACTCATGTCGTTGACAATCACAGCAACCTTCAAGCCTTGCCGATTATGCAGGATATGATTCAGAACCGTCGTTTTACCTGAACCGAGGTAACCGCTTAGCACCGTTACCGGCACTTGCTTTTGTGTCATGTGTATCTACTCCTTATAGGTACAGTTCACCTTGATGAACCTTAATAGTAATTATTACGATTAACAACAAAAACTATAATCCTGTTCGTCGCTGTTGTCAAATTATTTTTCACAACATCACCTTAATCTTGAATGCAAAAAAGGGCTTATGCCCTGTTATCCTGCGTTCTCTACCCTGATGATAGATCGAGGAAATTTCAGTTCCATAAGCCTTCACTACAAAAATATAAACAATCATATACTCACTCTACTGTTCAGTTCGCCACCACAGACCTGTCCCTATTGCCCGCTTCCATCCGCTCACGGAATAACACGACCAGAACCAATGCCACCACGGAGAGCAAGGTACAGATCATAAACATCGCTGAATACGAGCTTACTTGCACAATGATGCCCATAGCGAGTCCACCGAGAGAGAAGCCCAGATCGTACGAAGACATGAAGATGCCCATGAGCACATACCTGGAATCTGCAGGTAGCACGAAGGAGAGATAAGTCGTCAGTGTTGGATACAGCAAAGCTACGGCAAAACCGCTAAACACTGCCGAGAGATATACGAGTGACCCGATCGTCTCCAGCAGGCTAAGTAACTGCGTTCCCAGTGCTGCACTTAGCAGTAATCCTGCCATCAGCCAGGTACTCCAGCTCCCGTCTGACGGAATTTTTTTGCGTAGGATGAACCGGCACAGTATAACCACTAAACCTTGAATCGTTAGAAACAGCCCAGCACTCGCTGCCCCCGTGGACACCATATACAAGGGAAGAAACGTCGCCGTTGCCCCGAACACACATGAAGCAAAGAGCATCACTATACTGCTAATCAATAGGGGTGTACTACGCCAGATACCACTGAATGAACGCAGCATATCCCCTAATGTGTACGATTTGTTCTGTACTGTACTTTGGGGCAAATCCACGGAGTAGCCAATCAACAAGGGAAGTGCCGCGAGTCCCAATATCAGCACAGTGAACCACAGATCATTAGCATTCTCCCAGATCTGAATGGCCAGGATCGGGATTACCAGCGTCGGAACCATTGTAAACAGCGTGTACATGGACAAGCCTTGTGCACGGTCTTTATCCTCAAGCTTCTCTACAATTCCCGCTTGCATCGTCATTGAGAAAAACGCTGTTGCCACACCCTGCAATGCCCGCAGCCACAGATACGCCTCCACACCAAACACAACAAACAGCATCAGCGTTCCCGCATGCAGAAGCAGTAACCCCTTCATGACACGAAGCGGTCCATACTTGCCCAGCAGTTGCGCTGCAAAAGGTCTTAATAGCATACACGTGAACATGTATGCCCCCATCATGAGACCAATCTCCGCCTGATTCAACCCCGCTGCCTCGCTCCGTAAAGGCAGAATAATCGTCAGCGCAGCATTGGCTGCAAAAAATAAAAAAGCCAGCATATAAAACCGAAAAAAAGATAAGGATGCCGGGTTTAATTTTCCATGGGATGTCACAATTTCAGAATCCTTCAATGTATCGTACCTACTTTCTCTGGAAGTCAGCTCACAGATGTACCTGTGATCGCATTACGCCGTTCATAGGCAAAAACGATCATCACCGCTCCCAGAATAGCACAGATCATGTACATCATTGAATAGGAAAATACGTCAGCCAGTGGCCCCATGATCACACCACCAAGAGAAATACCCAAATCTGCTGTCGCAATAAACAAGCCAATCAATACATTACGGTTCAGCTGAGGTAATACAAATGACAGATAGGTCGTTAATGTCGGATACAGAATCGCTTGAGCAATGCCCATTAAAATCGCACCGACATAGAAGAGAAGAATCCCTCCTGAGGCCGACAAACTTACGCAAAGCGCAGCTAAAGCGAGCAGAAACATCGTGCCCATAATAAATGGGGCATGCCATCGTCCGTCCGAAGGAATCCGTTTCCTTAGCACAATTCGTGCCAGCACCACCGTCCCCGCTTGAAGCATTAGATAGATGCCGGCATTACCATTTGGAATCTGACTCGCATACAGCGGAATAAACGTTGTGACCGCCCCAAATACAATGGATGCACTGAGCATCAGTACACTACAGCGAAACAAGTGTGAATTCTTCACCAACTGTCCAAAGGACTCCCACATGCTGACAGACTGATCCGGTGCATTCCCTTCAGGCTGATCTTTATTCTTTTCTATTTTGGCGGTATAACCGAAGACTCCCGTACAGATGGCAATTCCGATTAACACAACTGTGAAATAATCCATGCCGCCAGCCTGCCAAATCCCTAATGCGAGCACTGGCCCCACAATGCCCGGGATGTAACTAAACAACGAATAATACGATATGCCCTGTGATCGATCTTTTTCCGGGAGTGCATCGATAATGCCAATTTGTAGAGCCATGCTAAAGAACGCCGTGGATACCCCCTGCAAAATCCGGGCTAATAGATATCCACCTAGACCCGTAAACGTATATAAAACGAGGGCAAATCCGTTAATAATCAGAATAAGACGTAAAATTTTGATTGGCCCGTGCTTTTGAATGATCTTGCCAGCCCATGGTCTAAAAAACATCGTCGTAAACATGTACGCACCCATGATTAAACCAATAGTTGTGCTGCTGGCTCCAAGGAATTCTCCCTGTAGGGGGATGATCACATTAAGAATAGCATTGGCACTGAAATAGAGAAGCACCAATATGTACAAACGCAAAAAAGGCCACGACATTGCTCCGCTCACAACGGGATAACCCCCTAGAATGTAATAAGATGTTTCAATAATTTCTTCGCATAATCAGACTGAACATCTTTCAGTTGCTCGGTAGGCATGATCTCTTCAATCTGACCTGCCCTGAAAATAATCACCCGGTCACAGATATAGGCAGCCGCCTGAATATCGTGAGTAATGAAGACATAACTCATCTTATAGATGTCTTTCAGCTCTTTCAGTAGTTGAAGCACCTGAATCTGAACAGACACATCCAGAGAACTGATCGCTTCATCAAATACGATACACCTTGGAGCTGTAGAGATCGCTCTGGCGATACAGACGCGCTGTGCCTCCCCACCAGATAATTCATGTGGATATTTGGAACGATAGGTGGAGTCCAATCCAACCTGAGTCAGCAACAGATTTACCTTTTCCATCATACCCTGCTCACTCTTCTTCAGCGCTTGCATCGGCTCCATAATGGCATCCTCCACCGTAAGAAACGGATTCATGGAGGACGTGTAATTCTGAAACACAGCGCTGATATTGCCGATCCGGACGCGCCGGTCACTCACACTTCTTCCTTCAAACTGGATCACGCCACGATCCGGCCTCTCAATGCCCAGAATCAATCGTCCCAAGGTAGATTTGCCACTTCCACTCTCACCGATAATGCCCAGACATTCGCCCTGCTTGCACTCAAAGGTAACGTCGCTCAGAATCTGCTGTTGTTGTTTTGAGAACAGTCCGCCTTGGTTATATGATTTGCCAACTCCATCTACCTTCAGCATCTATGAGCCCTCCTGCATCAATGTCTTGAAATGATTACTCAGCTCTAATCGGGTAGATACCAGATACTGCGTATAGGCATGTGCGGGCTCCGTTAATACAGACTGCATGCTGCCCCGCTCCACAATCATTCCATCCTTCATGACCATCACATCGTCCGCAATTTTCTTAACGACACCCAGGTCATGGGAGATAAAGATCATGGAACAGCCGATGCGTTCACGCAATTGAATGAATTGTTCCACCACTTCGTATTGGGAGATCGTATCCAGTGCTGTGGTTGGCTCGTCCGCAATAATGAGAGCTGGTTCGAGCACCAATGCTAGTGCAATCATGATCCGCTGCAGCATCCCGCCAGACAACTGATATGGATACTGCTTCAGGATCTCAGGAGGGTTCTTCAGCATGACACTTTCCATCGCATTGCAGATTCGGCGCTCTATCTCACGGGCATTCCAATCAAAATGCTGCTGTAGTGTCTCTCGAATATGGACGCCAATCACACAGGAAGGATCGAATGCACTCATGCCATTTTGCAAAATCATACATAGCTGCTTGCCTCTCTTGCGCCTCATCTCTTGTTCCGTCAGCGCATTCAGATCCTCACCCTGAAACAACAGCGTGCCTGATTGACGAATCCACGGCTTATTCAGCCGCATTAGCGCCCTACATGTGACCGATTTACCGCTACCACTCTCACCAACAATCGCTAAGCAACTTCCCTGCTTAACTTCGAATGAACTGTCATGAATAATGACTTTGCCTGTATTGGTGTCCCATACTTTCAGGTGTTTAGCCTCGACTATATTCATAAGCTGTCTTTCTCACCTCGCTTTCGTGAGGTTGGACGGACTTGCCCTGTGAAGTCATCAGTTTAGGATCTAGAGCAACCTGAAGTGCATCCGATAAAAAATTAAATGCCGACACAACGATCACAATTGCCAGCCCAGGTGCCAACATTAATTCGGGTCTAGAGAACATAACTTCTCTAGCTTCATTAAGCATCATGCCCCACTCTGCATGAGGTGCCTGAATACCCAGCCCTAGGAAGGATAGTCCCGACACTTGCAACATCATTGAGCACATCGCTCCACTAGCGATGACCGCAATATCCGCAAAGGTAACCGGCACAATATGCCTGGTAATGATTTTCATATTAGGTATGCCAGAAGCTTTGGCGAATTTCACATAATCCATGTCAGTGAACTGCATGACAGAGGTTCGGATGACGCGGGCAAACCAGGCCCATTTCATCCACACAAAAGCAATCAATATATTTTCCAGACCGGCTCCCAAAATCCCCACCACAGCCAGTGTCATCACATAACCGGGGAAAGACAGCATAATGTCACAGATTCGCATAATCCACGCATCCACTCTGCCCTTGAAATACCCTGCTACAAAGCCGACTATTGCTCCGATCAGCACAGACAACGCCAAGGCAACGAGCACCCATAACACACTGGGACGAATGCCATAAATGAGCCTGGATAACACACATCTGCCGAGATGATCATTGCCTAACAGATAAGTCCAGGAGGAAGAAGCATAACGAAGCTTCATGTTAACGGCTCCAGGATCATGCGGTGCAATGAAAGGGGCAAAGATGCCCACAATAATCGTAGCCAAAATGATGGACAACGAGGTTATTGCAAGCTTATCTCTGCTCAGATTTTTCAGTATTCGCATCAGAATTCCTTTCTTAACCTTGGATTCATCGCAGCATTAATAATGTCGGAAAGGGTGTTGAACAGGACAAAGGTGACCGCCAAAATAAGTACATAAGCCTGAATAATCGGGAAATCTCTACTTAAAATGGACTTCACACTAAGCCTGCCGAGCCCTGGCCAAGCAAATACATTTTCAATGACAACGGTGCTGCCCAGCACAATAGGAATGGCCATACAGAAGATCGATACCGCCACTTGCAGTGAATTACGCAAAATATGAAGCATGACCTTCCTTTCACTCAGACCGCTTGCCCGCGCGTACAACACATAATCCTCATTCATATTGCTTAACATGGAGCTGCGAACGGTTCTAAAGTAAATGCCCGTATAACTAACCGTGATAACAATAACCGGCAGAATATAGCTGTGATACGAGTCCATTCCACTCGTCGGCAATAGATCCAGCTTGACGGAGAAGTACCAGATCATGATCGCTGCAAGCCAGTAAGACGGCATCGCCGTAAGGAAAAACGAAATGCCTCTGACCGATTGATCCAGCCATTTTCCTTCCCGCATCGCGCAGACCACACCTAGCAGTATCGATAACGCAATAATAAATACCGAGGAAACTAACGTTAATTTCAACGTATTCAGAAATGCCGGACCAATCAGCGACCACACAGACTCACCGGATACATAGGAGTGACCAAAATCAAACTGTATAACGGCCATCGCCCAGTTCATATATTGGATCAGAAACGGCTGATCAAATCCCAGTTCTTTATTCGTTTGGGCAATGAGTTCAGCCGTAATCTGCGGAACTTCCTGTGCTTGTAATACCACGACTGCTGGTTCCAAGGGCGATAGGTTAATGAGCACAAATGTTATAAATGAAATCACAATCAGTAAAGGGATAGCTAACAGAATTCGTTTGACGATATACCTTCCCATATCCATCTCCGCTCTATTTAAAATTCATCTGTTCAAAAGGCAATTCATATTGCGTCTGTTTGAATCCAATGCCCTCCAGGTTCTGGGGAGCAACAACCGTCACACGTCCGTTCGTAATGGGGATAAATACCGCCTCATCATGCACGATTTTCATAATATCGGCGTATAAGGACTTCCGTGATGTCTCATCCGTAGATACCATAACCTCGTCGATCTTGCGATACAGTTCCTCTGCCTGAGGAATACCACTCGTGGTGTGTTTGTACGCCGAATCGGATGTAAATGCAGCAATGGTGCTCTGAGGATCATAAGCCAGTCCCCAAGTCTGATTGAACAACAGATCATATTCCCCGGTCGCTCGTCGATTCGCGATGGAAGTGGATTCTTCACCGACAAGCTCCAGTCCAATCCCCAATTCTTTTCCTGCATGCTGGATTATTTCGGCTTGAATTTTCTGTGAGGAGGAGTTGCTGTCATAATATAGTTTCATCGTCAAAGGCTGACCGTTCTTCGTTCTTACAGCACCGCCTTCTGCTGCTGTCCAGCCTGCTTGATCCAACAGCGTTTGTGCTGTTTCTGGATTGTATTCTCGTAGCTTCAGATCAACATTGGCGTAGTTAACGTTGGATGAGAATAGTGTATTCGCTACCGTCTGGGTTCCATTGAAGATATCGTTGCTGATCGTCTCCCGGTCAATGGCATACCAGATTGCTTCCCGAACTGCCGTTTCTTGTACCGGACTGCCTTGCCTGCTGCTATTAGCGACGATCATACTCGTATTCATCGCCTCACTTCGAACGACCTGATAATCTCCAGATTCAGCTAACCGTTCCATCGCTTCAACATCGATGCTGTCTGCCCCCCGATCATCCGTAAACACAACGTTGATTTCTCCCTTTTGCAGTGCCAAGAATGTGGTCTCTCCTGCTGGAAGAACCTTAGATGTGATTTTCTTAATTTTGGGCGCTCCTGCCCAGTATTCTTCATTGGCTTCAAATGTCGCGTTTTCTTCAACCTGATGTGCCGTAAGCTTGTATGGCCCTGTGCCATGGTGTCCGCTCACGCCGTCTTTGGTTCCACCGTCAATGAAATCCTTCGGTGAAATGAACACGTAAGGTCGTGTCATAGACAACTCAACCAGCGCAGGATAGTAGGCCTCTGACAGTGTCAACGCCACAGTATGTTCATCAATGACTTCCACACTCGTAATTTTGGTGGACAGTTTAATCCATGCATGTTTCTCAGCGTTAGCCTGCACGGCATTGATATTTTGTTTCACCGCCTCTGCGTTAAAGGGCTCACCATCATGAAACTTCACCCCTTGGCGCAAATGAAATGTGTATGTCTTGCCATCCTCTGAGATATCCCAAGATTCAGCCAACAATGGCTTAATTCCGTCCGGCGTGTTCTCTACCAAAGACTCGTATACCATCCCTTGCGCAGGCATCGAGCCTGTATATAGATGAGGGTTCATATCGTTAATATCTTTGGCTGATGCATAGATCAATTCATTCTTAACTTCAACATTGGCAGACTCTTTCGCGGTCTCATTGGGTTGCCCACAGCCAGCAATAAGAACTAGGATCGATACCAACATCAACATATAAATTAATGGACTACTCTTCTTCACAACATTTCCTCCTGATGATCAAAAAATAGATATAAACGTATTCATGCCAGCCGGTATGCTTCGTAACTATACAGCGGACTCTTTGAAGCTAGGCTACACATCGTAATGTATCCCATCCCTGTAATCTGCAATTCCTTGGCAGATCATCTCAATGTCCTCAGCAAAGGATTGAATGACAAAGGCATTGGATAAGCGCTGACCACGATGAGCTTGAGCTACTTGCTGAAGCTTCGCCTCGTATGTAGCAATAAATTGATCAATGGTCGGGCAGCTTACCTCCATATGTCTTGCGATACCCTGGATGATTTTGATGCGATAATAATCTTCTTTGGGCATACGCGGGATATCCACATATCCCTCATGATTAACAAACATTTTCCGAAATGGCACAGCCGAAAAGTCAAAATAAGTTCCTTCTGGACTTGGCTTAGAAAAAGGATCGATCAACAATGAGGTGTAACGTATGTACAATAAATACTCTTGGTGTATGGCTTGCAGTTGATTGAAATTCTCGATATCATCGCGGGACAAACTCTCTAATCGTACTGGATAATTGTCATCGGTCATGAATTGTAGCAGGTTGATTCCCTGAATATGGAGTTTGTCTGTAATTTGCATGATCTCTTGCCACTGGGTCCGCAGATCCCGAATCAAATATTGGGTAACCGGGCCTTCTGGATATATTTTGTACACATAGGTTTGGATATCCGATTCCCCAAAGATCGCCTCAAGTGAGAAGTCATTCATGAACAGAGCCGGATGCACATATAGAGATATATTTCTCGTTTCCGCCTCTAGCGGGGATGACATGACCTCCATGTGAATTCCTAGTTTCTCGTATAACCAGCATAGGTTGTCTATATATTCAGAAGCAGATCGGGTGGAACCGATATAGACCTTCTTCTTAACTCCTGTCGTAATGACCTGATTGGACGGTTGCTCGTGCATCCAGCGGGTATCTCCAAGATACGTAGAGAAGCTGATCACTTCCGGAGTCGCGTTTCTCTGTTTCATATACTGGCTTACCAGACGATTGGAACCAAAAGTAGGTGACACCAAAACGATACATTTCACTTGTTTAATGAAGTGTTCTTTCATTGCTTGCAATACGTCGATGTAAGCATCTGCTGTGACAGCCAAAATCATCGTATCCCATTCACCCTCAATGGTATCGTAGCCATGAAACACCCGATCGACAGTGCACTCACCAGCAAGCGGTTGATGCTGTTCATTTTGGATGCTTGCTTGAATGCGTTGGTCGTTCTGTTCCATTGATGCAAATATCGATGCCGATCGAACGGATTGTCTGCCCACAATTCCGATGGAACAATTCAGATACGTTTGGAACAGTACGGCAAGCTGAATGGATACAGGGCCTGTTCCACATATCAAAATTCGCTGAAAACTCCCCATATAAGCCTCCTTATATTCAAAATCCTACTTGTAGATCGAATCTTACTAGCTCCTACCTGCTCCAAGCTGAAGCCAGATCAGCCTCTGTTCAGGGTTGAATCGTTAGATTGAATCGTTTTTGTGTAATGGGGGTTGTAACCTTATTCCGCTACGTTTTTTTGATATAACGCAATATCGAACACATCGTCAGGGCGTAACACCGTATCAGCGAGCTTCCATTTCTGACTGTCCGTTGCCCGCATGGGATAATTGAACAGGGATTTTAATTGGTCGCCATATCTCATCGCCACAACGACGTGATCATTCGTCAGGTCATACAATTGATCAAGCAATTCGTACTTATTCGCTACTGTAGAGCTGAAAATAATATGTGTTGCTTCTTGAGTGTAGTCCAGTTGTTCCAGCAATAGGCGTTCCAGACGAATGTTCAAGCCAGCTCCTAGGATCCCCACAACCTTCTGTCCCAACGTAATCGCCTCTTCATCGATATCGATTCCCACGACCTCGGCTCCGGTTCGCTTGGCGATGTACAAGGGAGTCATGGGATATGAACCCGAGCCTACCAGCAATACCTTGGACTGAGCTGTGACGTGGAAGCTGCCAAACTCCTTATCAATGCATTCTTCGATGTTCTTGAAATAATCCGCGATCTGCACATCACCACGCTGTAATCGCAATGCACGATACTTCTCCATAATCGCTACACAGTAGGCGGACTGCTGCCTTAGTTCCTCTACGAGAGAATGGAGACTGTCCAGTTCTTGCTCTGCAAGCTGTTCCCAGGCTGCCTTGTTCTCCGGATCAGTCACGAACCCTGAATAGCGATTGATCAGAGCTTCAAGCTCTGAACTATGATGCAGCGTATGATCATACTTGTCTGCCAACTCTTTGAATTTCATCGCGTATTCACGCAAACAGGTCTGAAAATGAACCAATGTGACCATTTCTTATCCCCCTACATTTGTCATCGTCTTACATGTGATGCGTGTGTAAAAGTGTGCCTGCTGGATCATCGATAAATGCTCTGCCTTGTGCCACAATGTCGACTGTTCCTTCAATGGTCATACTCTCAACTTCTGCTCCGTGCCACTTGGCTATCACTTTAATGGCACCACCTGGCTGCTGAATGTACTGCGAAATTTCGCGTTGCTGGCTCCAAGCAAGGTAAGCTCCTAGGGAGGCCGTACCTGAACCACATCCTCGTTCCCAGATCAGACTATCCAATTGAGGTACATAGATGAGTGGAGCTAGCTCTGCTGACGCAGATTGATATAACATAATACCGATCAGCTTATCCCCCATCGTTAATCCGAGTAACCGAGCCAAGGCTTGAGCTCTTCTCTTCATCGTCTCATCGAATTCTTCAACCTCGATCACGATATGGATAAATTCTTGGTAGCGCACGATGATGATCTCCAGATCCATTCCTTCATACGTAATGGATCTTCGCTCAATCTGTTCAGGGATTGGCATAGACACCTGGCAGCCATATCCGCTGGCTTGCTTTTTCACATGACACACGATTAATTGCTCTGTTCCGGAAGCCGTAAGCATAACGTGCATCTGATCATGTTGTTCCAGCTTTGCTTCTGCTGCGATATGTGCAGCGAGTGCCATACAGGCATTGCCACAGAACTCCCCTCCCGCCATCTGTAAATGTGCAACGGCTCCCTGTTGCATGGACCTCTCAATGAATCCCACCTGTTCAGCGTACACATGTTCATACGACATCAGTTGGGATGCAATGTGTGGGTAGCTCTCGGCTGGATGATTCGTCTGAACCAGAATCGTCATGTTCTGGGTCGGATTAAATTTGATAAACTCGATCTCCTGTTTCATCGCAGCGACTACTCCTATTCTTATCCTCAGAATATAAAGGTGAGCTTATTTTCCTCCATTCGACATTAATCGTAATTATTACGATTATTAGACGAGAAAAATATAGCATAGCCATTTCAGATCGTCAACAAATATTTCCATTTAAGAAAAAAGAGCTCTATCCGTTATGAAACAATCCATTTTCCTGTGCATTGCAGTATCTGGCTAACGCTCATCTTCAATCCATAGTATTCAGAACAGAGGGAATTCTCTTGCCCAGCGATAGGTTCATGTTATAATTCAATCGTTAGTTCAGGTGCGTTGCATCAGACATGATTGGGGGATCATCCATGGACATATTACAATACGACACCATCGATAGTACCAATATAGAAGCGAAGCGACTGATCCAAAGCGGTAAGTCTCCAGGCTTTGCCGTCATGTCCCAGAATCAGACTGCGGGTAAAGGACAATACGGACGGGTATGGCAGACACCTCCGGGAAATCTCGCACTTACTACCGTTTTGCCGCTATCCACCAACCTGGCTCTTCGACCAACGATCGCATTGATGACAGGGCTTGCGATTTATCAGGTTATTGAACCGTATCTTACAGCCAATCAGCGTCTGCAGATCAAATGGCCGAATGATATTCTCATTAACGGAGCTAAACTATCCGGTACACTCGTTGAAGCTGATCACTCCGCGATGTACATCGGAATCGGTATCAATGTGGCATATCGACCAGAGCATGTGCCCTACTCCACCATATGTTTATCCGAATTCGCTGAGGTTCGTCCTGAGATACTCGCAGAGCAGCTCGTGCAGAGCCTGGTGGACTATCACCAATCTTGGATTACGGATGGATTCGAGCCACTGATTCCGCTGTATCAAGAACGGATGTTTAACTTTGGAGAAGAGATTCAATTTATGGTTGACCGGGAGAACAGCGAATGGATTGAAGGGCAATGCCTCGGGGTCGACAGCCATGGACGTTTGCTCATTGAGCAGGCGGATAGGCAGGTCACTGCGCATGCAAGTGGGGATGTTGTCATTAAGAAATCGAACGCTTCAAGCTAAGGCGTTGTATTTCAAAGTTATATTTCGAAATAATATGTTGAAGTAATCATAAGGATCACGCGGTGCGTGGTCGAGTAACACAAAAAGGCTTTATGGAAACCTTACTCCATAGAGCCTTTTGGCAGTTTAATTGTGAAGAAACCTACAAGGAACAGGCAGGTTCCCCACAATAAACAGGTGAATTTGCCTGCAAAGTCTTCCTTTTTAACATTTATTCTCTTTGGTAGCTGTTCTTTAAAATCTATTCTTTGTCGGCTACTCTTTGGCATCTGTTTTCTAACATTTCGTGCTATTCCATTACTCAATCCATTAGTCACCCACCGGCTGTTGTGCCTGTAGGTTCTCAAGAGCCTGTTCTGCAAGAGATGCTAGGAGATGTGCCCCAAGCGGGAGCGCTCTTTCATTAAGATCAAATGCCGGGTGATGCCATTCATGGCGTCCGGAGGTGCCGAGGAAGAGAAATAGTCCCGGAACTTCTTTTTGATAAAAAGCAAAATCTTCACCTGCCGGAGACGGCAATGGTCTAACACTTTTCAACCCGACTTGGCTAACCACCCGTTCTACTTCAGCCGCTAACGAGGCATCATTCACCACTGCTGGTGGACCTTGTATCCAGCGTACCGATGCTCGTGTTCCATAAGCAGCCGCTACACCTGAGACGACCTGATTAAGTCGTTCCCGAATCCGCGCCCGTACCTTCTCATCAAAAGTACGCACCGTTCCATCCAGAATCGCTTCATCGGGAATCACATTCCATGCAGTTCCACTATGAATTTTAGTTACGCTGATTACGGCACTTTCCTGTGCACCAACATTTCGACTTACGATTGCTTGAAGTGCCGTGACGATGTGTGAAGCAACGACGATTGGATCGATTCCCGCCTCTGGCACTGCCGCGTGAGTCCCTACACCCTCCACCTTGACGACAAACCCATCTGCTGACGCCATAAGTGCGCCCTCGCGAATGCCTACTGTACCTACCTGCAGATCTGGTTTGTTATGCAAGCCAAATATGGAGCCAACGTCGGTAAGTGCACCACTCTGAATAACTTGTCTTGCACCTGTTGCCTTCTCTTCAGAGGGCTGGAATATAAGCCTCACCTTGCCCTGAAGCTGGGCTTCACGCTGCTTGAGCAGCCGTGCAGCCCCGATGAGAATAGCCGTATGCGCATCGTGACCGCAGGCATGGGCTTTGCCATCAACCTGGGACGCATATTCAAGTTTCGTCTCTTCTTGTAAAGGGAGAGCATCAATGTCCGCACGTAGAGCAACGATTGGGCCATCTCCCTCCCCGATCTCTGCGATTAATCCAGTACGCAGCTTATAATCTGTCGCAATGGTTATACCCTCTTCCTCCAACCAGCCCCGAATGGCTGCGGTCGTTTCGAATTCCTCTCCGGATAACTCCGGATTACGGTGAAGCTGACGCCGGATTTCAATCAAGCGAGCAGCCAATGTTTCGTCCTGTTCTATAGGAGCTACTGGCTTGTGATCGAGATGAGGCTCTAACTCCACTTGCTGTAATTCATGCCCTGTACGCTGTTCAGTCCGTATCAGATCACTCATGTCATCACTCCCTCTCTCCATGATCGTGTACGAAATTTGTAATGATTTGGACGTGTCTGAAAACATGTCCTAGCTATATCACGGATTCCGCAACATTGGCGGCTTCCACATCTTCAATTAATCCTTGCTCCACCAGAGCTTCACGCAACAACTCAAACGAACGGATTCGTTTCGAAAAGTTACGTGTAGCCGTCGTTACGATCAGCTCATCCACAGCAAATTTTTGCTGGAAATCACGCAGCGCTTTACCCACAAATTCCTTCGTACCTCGGGTCACGCTTGGTTCCAGCACTTCGGTTCGATAGGATTCATTCGTTTGTTTAGCAAATTCAGCTACCTGTTCCTCTGAAAGTACCGTCAGCGT
This sequence comes from Paenibacillus tundrae, assembly GCF_030812775.1. Taxonomy (GTDB): domain Bacteria; phylum Bacillota; class Bacilli; order Paenibacillales; family Paenibacillaceae; genus Paenibacillus; species Paenibacillus tundrae_A. The sequence continues at coordinate 169,703 of NZ_JAUSTI010000009.1, read as the reverse complement.
CTTCCCACTTTCCAAAAAAATCTTGATCGGTCTATGCTCACCAATCAGCTCCTCAGCTTCTTGCTCACTCTCTGCCACAATTAACGACAGAGCAAGCGCCGCATATGGCTCACGCCCCGTAGAATGGTCGAATTGCTCACGATAAATTCGAAAGGCTTCTTGAGCCACCTCTTGATTACTATTAATAAACAGGGAGAACACATAGGGTAATCCAAGCTCTGCTGCCATACCAGCACTGTCAGGACTTGCTCCGAGTACATACAGCTCAGCTGGAACTTCGGATACAGGTGAAGCTTTCAATCCAGCTAAAGGATGGGACGGATCTTGTTCAAGCTCATTATGAATAAACTTTCTTACTTGAGCGATCTTCTCTTTAAGCGAGGCTGCATCTTGGATGCCCTGTTGTAGCGCTTGGGTTGAGCGCGGCAGTCCTCCTGGTGCACGACCAATACCCAGATCAATTCTCCCCTCTCCGAGCGCAGCTAGAATATTGAAATTCTCGGCCACTTTATAAGAGCTGTAATGCTGAAGCATCACACCTCCGGAGCCCAAGCGAATCCGCTTAGTCTGAGCAATCAAATGGGCAATGAGCACTTCTGGTGAAGAGCCTGCCACATGCTCTGAGTCATGATGCTCTGATACCCAGAAACGATGAAATCCGAGCGCTTCCGCCCGTTGAGCAAGCTCAATCGTATGCCGAAATGCATCTACCGGCTTTTCCCCTTCATAGATTGGCGTCTGATCCAATATCCCTATACGAATGCCCATGTGTAGTTCCCCCTAAATTAATCATTCGAGTTCAAACGTACGATCTGCAGTACGAATATCCAAAATGCTATAGCTGCCGCAACAGTTCCCCAAAAGGCTCTGCAAACGGAGAATGTTCTTCTTTTAATGTAACGACACTAATTTGTAAGGAGACTCCAGCAACCTCTTGTACCTGGATAGGGAACAGTTGCTGCTCTTCCACTTCCTTTTTCACCGTAAGAGCAGGCAAAAAGGCAATACCTGCGCCTTGCATAACAAGTTTCTTCGCCGTTTCCGAATGATCCACATGATATGTAATATCCGGCGGGTGTTCCAGTGAGTCAAAAGCTCTGTGAATACGTAGCCAGTCCAATGATCCGCATTCGAAGAAGACCAACCTCTCCTCTCGAATTGCCTCCATACTGACATGCCCACGTTCAATAAACGGATGCCCTTTGTAGACATACAACTGGATCGGATCTTCATAAAAAGCAACTGTCCGAATCGCCGGATGCATGACCTTACGTACAAAAGCAAGATCAATTTCTTGATTCAATAACTTGGCGACTAACTGGTCGGTCGGAGCCGTCGTTAATTTAATGCTGACTTCCGGGTAGGCTTCCTTAATCTTGGGCAGGAAATCGGGTATGACATAATTCGAGACAGAAACGGTGCTCCCCAGACGCAGCGCATCAGGTGTAGTGCGGCGCTGCTGAATTTTCTGTCTGCCCTTCTGAATCACTTGCAGCACCTGCTGTGCATAAGGGAGAAATTTACGCCCCTCCTCCGTTAGCACAATCTGCTTGCCCAATCGGTCAAACAACTTGCATCCGAGTTCACGTTCGAGTGACTGGATACGTGCGGTCACGGAAGGCTGGGACAAAAAGAGTACTTCGGCAGCCTTATTGAAGCTTCCATAGTGATTGATGTATACAAATGCTTCAATATTTTCAATATTCATAAGTGCCTCCGTATCCACGTCACTGACGCTTTGCTCCAATCAGTTGACCTCGAAAATTTATTTTACCGATCTAATTACTTGGTTTTAGGCTATCGTAATACCACCATTTTCCAGTGTCAATCTCAACTCCTCCAATGACCGATTCAAACGTGTCGTAATCTCAGCGGATAATATATACTTATCTCCATCCAACCGTTCGATACCTTGATCGACTGCATAAACTCCACCAAGAATATGTCTACCTCCAAGAGTTGTCAGTACAGGCTTCAACGCATAATCAATCGCAAGCAGATGTGCAATAGACCCACCAATCACTAACGGAAGCGACACTTTGCCTCGTAGTCCTTCTTGAGGAATGAGATCCAAGAACAGCTTCAATACGCCTGAGTATGCAGCTTTGTAAACTGGAGTAGCCACAATAACTGCATCTGCCGCTTCAACGACCGCTAGAGCATCCCGAATGAATGTGCTATCGAATCGGGCCTGCACCAGATCGTCAGCAGGTAGGTCTGCCACATGAATAACTTCAACCGTAATACCTGCCTCGCTTAGCTGGCTTACACTATAATCAATTAGCCCCGTTAGACGTGAACGTTTGGACGGAGAACCTGCAATAATAACGACATGTGACATAATAAATTCCTCCTTCTTGATGTTGTCCCAAAAGTCCAAACCGACCTTTTAGAACACACACTTATCTAAAACCTGTTAATCTCCTATAGCTCTTTGGTACGGAAAAGGTAAACTAACATGAGTGTCTAAGCCGCCCCATTTACTTTAGGATCAAGTCGATCACGGATATCGTCTCCAATCAGATTAACCGCCAGTACAAACAACGTAATAGCCAGCCCTGGGAAAGTACAGATCCACCAAGCCACCGTCAAATAACCTCGTCCTTGGGAGAGTAATGCTCCCCAATCAGGGATTTCCTTCAATACCCCGAGGCCTAGAAAGCTAAGCCCAGATCCGGTCAAAATGGACGTTCCCACCCCGAGGGTTGCCATAACCAATAACGGAGACAAGGAATGCGGAAGCACATGACGCCAGAAAATACGAGCATTCGAACCCCCAAGCGCGCGTGTTGAAGTGATAAACGGGAGCCCTTTGACCGACATGACCTGCCCACGCATAACCCGTGCATACCCTGGAATCGAGGCTACCGCAACCGCCAAAGCAATGTTAAGCAACCCAGGCCCAAGAGCGGCCGCCACAGACAAAGCAAGCAACACACCAGGAACAGCCATTAATATATCCACTGCACGCATGATGATTGAATCTACAATACCGCCGATATAACCGGATATAATCCCGAGCGCGCTACCTGCAAGACCGCCTACGAGAACAGAAGCGAAACCAATCAGCAACGAATCTCGGCTACCATACACCACAACACTAAAGATATCTCTGCCGAAATAATCCGTTCCGAACAAGTGAGCTATAGAGGGAGCCTGAAGGATGGCATCGGTCAACATCTCCGTTGGCGAATAAGGTGCAATCCAGCTTGGTACCACGGCACAAGCAATCGTAAATACCACAATCAGTAATGCAGCATAGAAGAATGATCGCGAGATGGCGAGCGAGAAGCGTGCCTGCCATGAATGGCGATTCCATATGCGAATACGTCCCCTACGCCCCAACCATGCTTTTTTGTCACCAACCAATGGTTTCATGCTCATGAAGATCCCTCCTTCCGATTAAGCTCGCACTGCACGTCTTACTCTTGGATCGATGTACGCATACGATATGTCCACGAGCAAGTTCAACACGACATAGATAATGGCTGTAAAGAATACGACACCTTGCACCACGGGCAAGTCTTTAGACATAAGGGCATCTGCAATAATTCGGCCAATTCCTTGTCTGGAGAAGACTGTCTCAACGACAACGGTACCTGCAAGTAAATCACCAATAAGCATACCGATAACCGTTACGGCCGGGATCAATGCGTTTCGTAGTGCATGACCATACATGATGACCCGTTCCGAGAGCCCCTTGGCTCGCAATGCCACGATAAACGGTTCATTGATCACTTCCAGCATGCTGTTACGTACCATTCGCACGATAAATCCTGCACCCACTAAACCTAGTGTTGCCGCAGGCAGCACCAGTGAACTGAATCCATCTGAACCCATCGCCGGAAACCAACCAAGCTGCACGGAGAACAAAAGAATGAGCAGAATTCCCGTCCAGAAGGTAGGCATTGAAATCCCGAATAATCCTACAAGGCGAGCAACAAAGTCAATCACTCCATTACGATGAATCGCGGACAACACACCTAGAGTAATGCCAATCGTGATTGCGATTAAAGAACTAAGCGCCGTCAGAGCCAGTGTTGCAGGGAAATGCTCCAAGATTTTAGGCAGCACCGGGTCGGAATTGATCATCGATTTACCAAAATCCCCACGGAGCATATCTCCAAAATAATGTGCAAATTGGACGTAAAACGGCTGATCCAGACCTAGCTGAACCCGCAAGTTCTGGATCATTTCCGGTGTAGCAGAGGATGGGTCTAACATCAGCAGAACCGGATCACCCGGCAGAAGATACATGATGCAATACACCAGCACCGAAGCTCCGAAAATAACGAAAAGTGATGTTGCTAGCCGTGTCAGTACCGTTTGAACCATACCGGGTCGTCTCCTTCCTGAATACGTAACATGCTGAACATGTTATGGCTGAATGGTTACATCGTTGAACAATGGATATCCCAGTGCATCAAACTTCACACCTTGAACGGTCTTGGATGCAGCGACAGTATAAGGGAAGACGTAGATCGGCAAAATGACAGCCTGATCAATCAAATATTGCTGAACCTGATGATAGATTTCCACCCGTTTGTCCAGATCGGTCTCAACCGCTCCCTGCTCCAGCAGTTTGTCAATTTCAGGGTCTGCCAAGCCAGATAACGTTGGCCGCTCTCCTTCTGCACTCGTATGATAGAAGGCATATAAGGCATTAGGATCGGAATTCACCTGACTATTACCGTATAGATCATAATCCCAGTTCTGATATATGACAGTGGCAATATCTTTTGTAATTTCAACCTCAACAGCAATGCCCACCTGTTTCAACTGTTGTTGAATAATCGCAGCGATATCATTGCGTTTTTCCCGGTTAGGCGAACCATCCACATAACGAAGTGTCAGCTTCTTCCCATCCTTAGCACGGATACCATCCGTTCCTTTAACCCAACCCTCTTCATCCAGCAATTGATTTGCCTTGTTGATATCCGGATTAATGCTGCCTTCTAACGAAGCATCGTATCCCAAAATTCCTGGAGATAGCGCAGACCAAGCACGTTCGTAGTTGCCTAGGTACAGCGTTTTGACAATGGTCTCCACATCCACAGCAGATTGAACGGCCTGACGAACTTTCACATTATCCCAAGGTGCTTTGCGTAGGTTGAAAAAGAGAGTGTAAGGCAGTCCCACGGTATTCGCCTGCAACAGCTGTTGATTCGGATCACCCTTCAGTGCCGCAATATTTTGCGGTGGAACCGTCTCGGCTGCGAGCACCTGACCACTTTGTACACTTCCGATGCGCGTCGCTTCTTCAGGTACAATTTTGAAGGTAATCGTATCTAGGTGAGGTGCAGCCTGATTTTCTACGGTCTCAGGTGCCCAGGCATAATCTTTATTTTTGTCCACAACAATATCCGCATTTTCATCCCATTTTACAAACGTGTACGGCCCGGTACCTACTGGGTTTTTCCCCAATTGATCTCCATATTTCTTCGCAGCAGTTGGAGATACAATGCCGAGCAACGCTTGACTTAGGTTACCAAGGAATGCCTGTGATGGCTGTGCCAAATTAACTTTAATGGTGTATTCATCAATGACCTCGGAGGAGCTATACGGTCTAATGAGAGCTAGGGAATTGGCAGCTTTGGTAGCTGGATCGATAACGCGATCCAAATTATACTTGACCGCTTCCGCATTAAACGGCGTGCCGTCATGGAATTTCACGTCATCACGTAGCTTGAACGTGTAACTTGTGCCCTCGTCCGATACGCTCCACTCTTTGGCTAACCAAGGCTTAATGGAGCCGTCTGGCAGTTGAACCACCAGGTTGTCATAGATCGTCCGAATTGCACGTACCGTTACCGCTAACCCACTTCGATGAGGATCAAGCGTATCAGGAGATGTAGCCAGTGCATACGTCAGATTGCCGCCTTCTGCTGGTGCAGACTGCTCGCCACCCGAAGCTTGAGCAGCTCCGTCTGATGTGCTGCCAGCTCCGCATCCGGATAATACCAGTATTAGTGCTGCTGCCAAAGCCATATATTTCATCCATCGAATAGACCTGCTCATATCGCTTCCCCCTCTGTGTGTACAGGTGCATTGAATCGTTAATCAATATAACCTATAAGATAACTTGGTTTTATTTCGTTAAAAAATGGCCTATCAGCATGCCGCGTAATCAAAAGCGTATTTTTGAACTTCCTCTTCAAATGCGGTTCAAAAAGGACGGTTTTCAGTACCGAGAAAATGGGATGAAGATAGAAATGGAGTAGCGGAGCGTAGGCAAAACTACGTGAGCAACTACATTGTTTCCGGAGGAAACAAACTTCGTAAGCATCCACTTATTTCGGCTGAATCCCATATTCGACGCTGAGATGCCGCAAGGCATCCTGCGTAATCAAAAGCGTACTTTTTGAACTTCCTCTTCAAATAGATGTTCAAAAAGGACGGTTTTCAGTACCGAGAAGATGGGATGAAGTTAGAAATGGAGTAGCGGAGCGTAGGCAAACCTACGTGAGCAACTACATTGTTTCCAGAGGAAACAAGCTTCGTAAGCATCCACTTATTTCGGCTGAATCCCATGTTCGACGCTGAGATGCCGTCAGACATCCTTCGTAATCAAAAGCGTACTTTTTGAACTTCCTCTTCAAATGCGGTTCAAAAAGGACGGTTTTCAGTACCAAGAAGATGGGATGAAGCTAGAAATGGAGTAGCGGAGCGTAGGCAAAACTACGTGAGCAACGGACATTTCGGCTGAATCCCATATTCGACGCTGATGATGCCGCAAGGCATCCTTCGTAATCAAAATCGTACTTTTTGAACTTCCTTTAATCAGGCTTGTTGTGGTTCGGCTTGTTGGCGGGCTAAAGTATACCGATTAGCTGGAATCTGCACGCCCAAATTACCGCGCAATGTATCATGCTCATATTCAGTACGGTAGAGACCACGCTCTTGCAGAATTGGGACAACGAGTTCTACGAAATCAGACAGTCCGCTTGGTAGCTCGGAAGCGATAATGAATCCATCTGCCGCTTCAGCTTCGAACCATTCTTGAACTTTGTCTGCCACCTGTTCAGGTGTGCCAATAAACTTACTTTTAGGTGTCGCTGCTCGCAGGGCTACTTCGCGCAAGGTAAGCCCTTGCTCTTTGGCATTTTGCTTTATTTTATCTGTGCCACTGCGGAAACTGTTGCTTCCAATGCCGTGCAGCTCAGGGAATGGTTCATCAAGTGGATATTGGGAGAAGTCATGATGCTCGAAGAAACGACCTAAGTAATCAAGTGCTTTCTCAATCGTAACTAGATTTGCAATTTCCTCATATTTACGCTCTGCTTCTTCCTCCGTACGTCCCACAATAGGATTAATTCCCGGAAGGATTACGATATCTTCTGGTTTGCGACCATAGGAAGCAGCTCGAGTTTTGACATCCTTGTAGAATGCTTGAGCCTCTTCAATCGTATCATGCCCAGTGAAGACTGCATCCGCTTCTTGTGCGGCTAGTGTCTTGCCATCTTCGGAAGAACCTGCTTGGAAAATGACAGGCTGACCTTGACGTGAACGGGCAATATTGAGTGGGCCTTGAACGGAGAAGAACTCGCCCTCATGATTGAGCGTATGCAGCTTGGATGGATCGAAGAATACGCCACTTTCTTTATCCCTTACAAATGCATCATCTTCCCATGAATCCCACAGCCCTTTAGTCACCTGCAAATACTCTGTAGCAATCCGGTAACGCTCGGGATGGGTTGGATGATTGCTTTTACTATAGTTTTTGGCGGAGCCTTCCAGCGGAGAAGTTACAACATTCCATCCAGCACGGCCGTCACTGATGAGATCCAGAGAACCGAACTGTCTAGCAACCGTGAAAGGATCACTATATGACGTCGATAGAGTTCCAACTAGACCAATTTTGGACGTAATTGCAGCCAGCGCAGACAGAATGCTGATGGGCTCAAATCGATTTAGAAAATGGGGAATGGATTTCTCAGTAATATATAGACCGTCTGCAATGAATACCAGATCGAACTTACCTTCTTCTGCTTTTAGTGTTTGGCGTTTATAAAAATCAAAGCTCACACTTGCATCCGCCTGCACATCTGGATGTCTCCAAGTGGTCATGCTACCTCCAACCCCATGTACAATCGCTCCAAATTTCAAACTGCGTTTTGCCGTCATATCCGCTTCCGCCTCTCTCTGATTATGATGGGATAACCACTTGAATTCGTTAATCTAGAAGTTATGAATATGACCCACGTTCGCAGAGCAACCGTCCCAAACGCTGTTCTCTCAGGCTTTCCGACGATTCATCCGTATAAGAAAACAATAAAATTAACTATTCCTATGAGTTTGGTTTGTTTTAATTTCACAAATCTTATCACTGCCCTGCTAATGGGTCAACAGTGTTTCTTATAGAACTTTTCTATATGTGCATTGGATAATCCAAAGGAACACTTTACCCTATCCATGTATAGAATCGTAAATTAACTTTCCCAACTGTTTCTACACCGTGATAACAGCTCAATGCAGCCAGGAAAGTTTGCTTCTACAAAAGGATCTATTACGATCCAACTTAAACGGCTGTCGCTTCGTCATGGCGTTCAAGAAGCTCTGCAAGTTTTTCCAAATCCGCCTCTAGTAAGGCTTCATACGTCCCGTCTCTCCCTACCTCAATAACGGGTACATGACGGATGCCGTACTTCGCTTCCAATACATCTCTCAATACATCGTTGCCCTGTACTTCAATGTTCTCAAAAGGCTGGTTTCGCTCAGTCAAAAATGCCTTAACCTCCTCGCAGAAATGACAACCTGTTTTGCTCCAGAGCACAACTTTTTTGGATGAAGAAGACATCGACATACCTCCTGATTGGATTCAAGGTTATGATCAGAGAATGAATCAGCATCCCAGACCATCAATTCCTATCTGTTAAATAAGAATTATGGCTATAAATGTACTCCCGCACCTATCAGGCGTCAATCCATCTGCTAATAGAATAAACCTATAACTGGATAGAAAGATTAAATTTAAAAATTTAATTTTTGGCTCTTTTGCAAAAGAAGGACTACCTTATCCCCATATATAGACAGCTTCACCCGCTTCTTGGCAACAGGACATATTCTGATTCCTACGAGGATTAGACCACAAGCCTGCATACATCTGAACGGTCTGTTGAGCGTAATAACCGTACGAAAACAAGCATAAAAAAAGGACTAACCCGTCATTACGGATTAGCCTGTTCATACTAGAATGCACCTTCCCAGCTGCAGCGGGTTGTCGTCATCGCAAGTAGTTACTGTATGTAATCATTGAATGTGGAATGAAGGCGGCGTAATTCGATAGTCGTGCGCACAACACTTCACCCCACATCAAGCGAACCAACAACCTCACAATCGCTACTCGAATCATTACAAATCTTCGTTCAAGAGCTGCGGCGGGGCAATAATTGGCCAGCCTTCTTCCATCAAGCGTAATTGTTCTGCAGGCACGTGCACAATATGTGCAGAATGTACACCCCAACGCTCGAATGCATAGGTCGTTACAAACCTTCTACGTTTGCCACCGCTAATCTGGTAACAGGTCTCAGGTGCGTCTGCTGCTGCAACAATCGTTCCATTCGGCCAATGATTTCCTGAGCCCGCCATGGATGAGCTCCGCAGCTGATGAGCTTCCAGCGGCCACGCCTGTATTTCATTTGTTGATTCCACTGCCTCTGCTGCAGGAATGCTGAGCAGTTCAGGTTTAGCAATCTGAACGGGAGAAATACCGCGTGGGACAGGGATATTTAATTTGCGGCGATGTCCACCAACTACGGTGTAGACCTCTCCTTTGGCATCCGATATGAACGAACCCTCTGGATAGAACACGCTGCTACGTCTAAATGATAATGCAGGGTCAGCGCTTCCCTGAGTGGATATACGCTGTCTTGAATCCATTTGCTTCTTGCTCTGCGAGCCGGCTGGAAGCATTTCACGAAGTGCAAGTTTGTTCGTTTCTGCAACGAGCGCATGAGGATTTCCCCATTTCTTCGAGAAAAATTGCTCGTTGTCTTGGTTTACGACCACGTAATCCTGCTCACCTAACGCCTTCATGCTCACACTTCCAAAATGATGGATGAATGCATCCCCAGCTACCGCAAGCTCATATCCCGCCAGCTTCACACGGATGATCCAATCATCGTCCTCGAAGTTGCCAACGGCATAGCCTTCATCCAGATAACCGACACGCTCCCATAACTCTCGCGTGAACAGCCAGCAGAACCCAACTAGACGATCTGTTAACCGATGCTTCTTCGCATCCGGCCGATTATGTTTACTCGCAAATGACCACATATCCTCCACTTCACGATAAGGAACCTCGATCTGCTGATCACCACCGATGTAGTTCGTTACAGGCCCAACCACACCAATTTTCGGATCACTATCCAGACATCTCATCATGTTATCGAGCCAGCCAGGTGTGACCAGGGTATCATTGTTCAGCACTACGATATGTCTTCCTCTTGCCATCATCAAGCCATAGTTTACCCCGCCAGCAAATCCACGGTTCACATCCAATGCAGCAACTCTAACCACACCACCAATGCGAAGTAAGGCTTGTGCTGTACCGTCTTTGGAGGCATTATCTACGACGATAATCTCGTAGGGAGCTGGTGTATGTTTTTCAATGCTCGCAATACATTTCAGTACATAATCACGTTGATTGTAAGTAGGGATAATGATGCTTACTCCTTCGAAAACTAGACCGAACGAGCTCTGCCCCTGCGCTAATCCTTGATCGTATCCTCTGCGATAACCCTGCTTATATAATTTCGCACCTTGGGCGGCTCGTCGCCCGGTACCTCTGCGCTTAGACTTTTGCCTTACACGTTTGTTTACCGAGTGTAGAGTAACACGTTCCGATTCCAGACTACGTGTAGCTACGGTCATTCCGACAGCACATATCCCTGAACCGCTAGATGTATGACTATTGCTCCTCATACTTTCCCCTCCATTTCTCTTCAATGAGAGCCGAGTGCAGTCAATCCAGCGCTGCCCTCGGCATCCATTAGAGATGAAGCTCTCCCGTAACCAATTTGTCTGCTAAATGTCCAAAATCCAATGCAACCTTGCCAAGTTCCCCTGCAATTCGGCGACACAATATAACGGCCGGAATCCCGGCTGCAACGAGCGCAATGTCAAAAGCGGTCTCTGCTGTCTGCTGCATCACTCTCGGGATATCTGAATATCCCGCGACAGAACCGATAATCCCCGCAACATGTACGCCATGCGTTTGAAGCAATCCCCCCAGCTCATGAGCCTTGCTTCCGATGAACAGTACACGTCGCCCATGTAGAATAGGCAGCAATAGGCCTGACTGATGCAAACCGTAATTGATGGTGGAGCTGGTCAGCTTCAGACGTGACCAATCGATCCCAAAGTGCTGTAAGACAGGAAAAAGTAACCCTTGGAATGTCGGCGCCCGCGAGATCGGAACTCCGACACAATCTGCACCTTGAATGGCTTCGGCGAGCGAAGCCCGAATCTCAGGAGTAGAACGCGGCACCCCTGCATAAGGCAGAAACGGTGCCAGTTCCTGCACCTCCTCGCTGGGCAGCACCGTATCGGCTGCCAGAGTCAACAGTTCGCCATCGCCTAGGCGAACGACGGAAAGCGGGCGCTGGGTATCCAATGCGCCCACAAGCTGTTCAGCCACTTCATGGGGGCTGGACAGCCTTGCCAGCCTGGGCGCGTACTGGCGGAATCCCGCCGCGATCAGATCTGCCGCCGCAACGGCAGGCAGAATATGATCCGGCGGGATGTGCTGCGCCACCAGCGCCTCCCCGCCCGCGAACACACCGTCGCGGTAGCCCTCGGCATAGCCGCCGGGCACGGCCGCCTGCACTGCGTGCTGCGCTGGCGGCAAGCCCTGTGCGCTGCCCATACCTGGGGCAGCGCTTTCCCGCCCCGCGGCGGCGACACCCTGCGACGGTGTCGCTTGCGGGGCGGCGCCAGCACCGCTGGCAGGCAACGCCCATGGCGTGCTGGCCTGCGGGGCTGGCGTGGGCGCACGGCGCGAAGCCGTGCGCTGGGTGCTGCGGGCAGCGATGGCTCGCCCGCTTGGCGCTGCTCCGGGCTTGCGCCCTGCGCTTGCCCGTGAGCCAAGGCGCGAGCGTGCAGCAGCTCGCCCGCCTGAGGTCTTGCGCGCAGCCCGTCTGCGACCTGGCAGCGCAACGCTTGTGCCCCGCACTTTGGTCGGGGCACCAGAACGAGCGCTCGCGCCAGCCTTGCGCTTGGGCTTCTTTACGGCTCTGCTCCTTACCACGACTTCTCCACTCGAACCCTGTTCGCGAGGTTCACCCTGGTGGAGAGAAGCACCTGCTTGCGCATGGAACTGCGTCTCCCCTGCTCGGTTGACTGTCGCTCTCCCCGTAGCGTTGCTCATCCCTACACGTGGGCGAGGAGATATGCTATTTCCTGTGCCTATTCGATGTCCTTGACCCTGAAATGCTGCCGGATGGGTACCCCTGGACTTGCCGGTTACCCAGGCTCCAGCAAGACTGTTGCGTTTGGCTACTTTCACGGCATTTCCTCCCCTGATCTTCGTTAGGAGTGCCACTGCGCAAAGCTCCGGCGCAGGATCATCTGCTCTCCCATAGGGCACCGCACAGCAGCATCAGAACAATCATTTTATGGCAGTTGACCTTTCATTCGAACCGAAGCTTCCTGTAGTGATTCAAACGTACCCGCATCGCTCCAATATTTTTGCAAAATGTCGTACTCAAGCCCACCTGCGGCAGCATAATGATTATTCACATCAGTGATTTCAAGCTCACCACGCGCTGAAGGCGCAATGTTACCAATGAGGTTGAACACATGATCATCGTACATATAAATTCCAGTGACACAGTAGGATGTCTTTGGATGACTCGGTTTTTCTTCAATATGCGTAATACGCTCTGGGTGCTGAGGATCAAATTCCGGTACGCCATATCGTCTGGCGTCATCCACTTTCTTCAGCAACACACGGGCTGTTCCTTCAGGTTGTTGTACATATCGATCAACATACGGTTTCAGATCATCACTGAACAGATTGTCACCCAACAGCACAACAAATCGTTCTCCCGGTAAAATAAAAGATCTCGCCAAGTCCAAAGCCTCTGCAATGCCGCCTGCTTTTTCTTGGATACGATAAGTCAAACGAACACCCAGCTCTGCCCCGCCACCCAAGAAATCGGTATATAGACCAGCCGACTGTTTACCCATCACGATCAAAATATCTTCAATCCCCGCCTGACGGAGCCTGTCGATTCCATACACAATCATCGGATGTTTACCGACTGGAAGCAGATGCTTATTGATCAGCCGCGTCAGAGGGTACAATCTTGTTCCTGTTCCGCCAGCAAGAATAACACCTTTCATTTCACGTTGCCTCCTTCATCGGATGTCTCAATATATTCAAGAGGATCGACCTGCCATTTGTTAATGAAAATCGAGCGATTACGCTCTAGTAGCTGTTTCCATGTATCCGAATCCGTCTTCAGAAAACTTGCACTGCCTTGATGATGAACTAGAACATCGCCACATACCCGCAAGCGAAAGCCCTTCATCCGGGCGCGATAACAATAATCATCATCCTCATAATGTCCCGGCGAATACGCCTCGTCAAGCAAGCCAATCGAATCGAGTACTCGTCTCCGAATAAGCATACATAACCCAACGATCCGTTTAACCTCTATCCACTTCTGTGGATCAGTTACATTGTTGGCTCTCGCCAGCTCCTGAAAATGCTCTATGCTGTGAAAATCCACCTTGACCTGCTGAATGCCGCTGGCGTAATTAGTGACAGGGCCTGTAATTCCAACCTGCTCATCACTATAGAGAGCAGTTCGTAAATTTTCGAGCCAACAGGAAGTCACCGTAACGTCATTATTCAAGAGAAGAAGCTCATCTCCGATAGCTACACGCAGCCCTGCATTGCAGGCAGCAGGAAATCCACGATTTTCAGGCAACCGGACAAATCTTAGATGTTCCTTGGCACAATAAGCGGCCGTGCCATCCGTTGAACCATTATCCACAACAACAATCTCGTAAGGGGTATGAGCACCTGTATATTGACGGATCGACGCAATGCAGGATTGCAATAAATCTAATCCGTTATAGGTTGGAATTATAATACTCGTACATGTCATCAGGTGTTCCTCCTGTAAGCCACTTCGCTACGGGATAACGTGGGTGCTAGCACCTCTTGCCCTGCCAATTTCAGCCACTCGGCTATCGCTTCAAGATGATCTCCAATAATGAGCTTAGCAACCGGATTGCCGCTACCTACATTGGTGGAACGAAGACGATTGGATCGAATCACATCGACCTGACTAGGTGCCGTTACTCTTAATCCATGTTGAATGGCGAGAGCCTGTGCTTTAGGTGGAACAACAAGGGACTCCGGATGCACTGCCTGGATCATACGCCGAGATAATGCATGGGGCACAGCCGTTAGAGAATTCGATTGAAGATCAGCTCTCCCCAGTGTCCGATTGAGGTATGCCTTCATTCGAGTGACCTCATCTTGTCGTGCAAATGCAGGCAATAAGGAGGACAGATCGTTAAGCGCCACATCGTCTCCGCGATCAACCGCATACAGAAAAGGTGCCAGTTGCTCTGCCGCAATCACCATATCTCCATCGACAAACAAAACGGATTCTGCTGTCGTTACCTTAGCACCCAGTGCACGGCCAACATCATGACCTGCGCGATTCGGCTCATAGACAAGGGTCACTCTTGAATGATCAAGCACCCGCTCCAGGCTATGATCGGTTGTTCCGTTTAATACAACAACGATCTCTGTCAGGGGAAGTCGCTTCAGTTGGACAATGACTTGAGCCAACGTGGCCTCTTCGTTACAGGCACTGACTACAGCCGCCGCGCTACGGTGAAGATGCATAGGAACGATATTCATTGAGCGTCCAGCTGAACGAGCATACCCCTGCATAAATGCCTTCCCTGCCTGCATTACATCCACGTAATTATCCAACTGCTTGGATAGAGTAGGCCAGCATTTGTGCCAAGCAAAATGTGCCTGTTGCTCCATGGAATCGATATCACCCGAGCTATGCCGCCCCGCTTCTTCACCGTATTTCCATGACTGCTGGAACAATGCTCGATTCGTGTCCAGCTTCGTGATTTGTTTCTTCAACACTTGCCCTCGTCTTCCTCGCATACCTCTCTTTCGTGTTCGCTGATGGCGAACACCAACGATACGGGCTCTCATTTTGTCACCTCCAGCATATTGCAGCATTCAGCCTTCAAGTTTCCGAATACGACAGCTTTAGAGCAAGAGTGTTCTCCGTTCCGCCGTCCAGCAAGGATCAAGGTAAATACACCTCATGCTCTTTCGTACGCCACCTGGAAACCGTCCGTGAATGATTACAATATGCTCACCTCGCCAGGCTACGTACCCGCTCCAGATCGGAATGTCCTCCACGGGAGCCAAGGGTATCTGTCATCCATTTGATGGCCGTTAGATGATCTGTTAAGATCACTTGGCTTAACAGATCAGTACCTCTTCGTTTGCGTGACCGAACTGCATTCATTCTGCCTACAGGCACATGGTGCACTGCGCGCACCTGTAACCCACCGACCACTGCTTTGGCATGTGCCAGTGGAGGAATCTCTAGACTTTCAGCACCTATAACCTCCAGAGCCTTACGACTTATCGCATGTGGAATGGCTGTCATCGAGGCTCCTTCCAGATCCGGCCTCGTTAACATACTGTTCAAAACATGTTTGGCTTCTACCACCGGATGTATAGGGATTCGTGTAATCGGGCCGTTATAGTCGTTCAGGGCAACGTCTGTTCCATCCATAATCGCTCGCACATAAGGCGCTAAGTGCTCTGGAGAGATCGGAATGTCTGCATCGGTGAATAATAATATGTTTCCACGAGCCACCGTCGCGCCCGCTTGACGACCGCCGTCATGACCTAGAGCCTCTGTATAATGGATTACACGAGCACCTGCCGCTCTTGCAACTCTTGCCGTACCGTCTGTAGAGCCGTTGACCACTACAATCACTTCCGAATCCCAGCATATACGCCTGGCTAAACGAACCACTTTACCGATCGTTTTCTCTTCGTTCATTGCTGGAATAATTACCGAAAGTAAAGGACTATGCTCTGATTGCTCCATAGCTGGAATGACATACCTATAGGTCTTTGTACCTTTTTTACGCATCGGTTTCAATCGCTGTTTCTGCTGCTGTGTCCTACTTCGTTTGGAACTTGGTTTGGTACCCGTCCGAGCGATACTACGGCGGTTTTGCACCTATATCACCTCCCATTAAAAATCATCAGCATGCAAGGGAGTACACGTTATTCTATGTATTCGTGGAGAAGTGGAAACGGCGTTTGTCCTTGATTGGTAGGCACTTCTCCCAGCAAAATCCGCTTTCTCTCCGCTCCTTCCAGACAAATTCCGTCAAAATATCGGTAAAAGGTTGCTCATCCCCTACTTTAGACATAATTTTGAGCAAAATCTAAAATTTCTCCTTTTCCAAACTTTTACATTGTGATACTATACGTTCAAGCCTTCAACTTACAAAAAAATCCTTATAAAGAACAAATGTTCCTAACTAATTTTCTTGCTGCTATTCATTAACCTTAGGACAATTGTGTCATGTTTTTCGTTCCTTGCTTATATCACTTGAGAGGAGGGATGCCGTTCACGATATACCACCTACTTCCCGGTTACGCGAACCTGGTACGAACACCCCGGCTCCGTAAGACTTCTTCTGCTTCGCAAGTTGACAATACCCCTTGGCATCCGAAAGAGGAAAGGTAATAGACGATATGGAACAAGCGACCGGATCGGATACTTTGACCTTGCTAATCCAGCATGAGACAAGCTATCCGAACGATTGACTTATAACCGTCTGTGTAACATTCCACGCTTCAGGATTAGCCCCACGCTCCGCGCTGCCCACGTCGCAGTCGGAACTCCACCCAAGAATGGCATGATATGATTCCCCAAAAAATTGAATGAATGGAGCGTTTACTATGAAATTTGCCAAAGTTATGCCAACAATTCTTGGAGGAGCACTTTTGCTCGCTTCCGTATCTTCTGCAGGAGCGGCTCCGTTGTCAGATCAATCCATTCCATTGCAAGTGCCATACGTATCTGAGGAGGGGATTCCTTTGAACAACGGCTCCGACGAAGCCATCTTCAATTTTCTTGGGCAACAAGAGCAATTCCTGAATTCGGATGTAACGTCTCAGCTCAAAATTATTAAAAGATCCACGGACACTTCCGGCATAAGACATTTCCGTTTGAAACAATACATCAAGGGCATTCCGGTCTACGGTGCAGAGCAAACGATTCATTTGGACAAAACAGGAGCCGTTTCCTCCGCCCTTGGTGACCTTCCTCCCGTTGAAGAACAATCCATCCCGAACGATGGTGTAGCTGAGATTAGTGCCGAGGATGCTATCCGTATTGCCTCAGAAGAAGCCACTTCCCGTATTGGTGAACTGGGCGAAGCCCAAAAAGATCCTCAAGCTGAATTGAACATCTACCACCATGAAGAGGATGGGCAAACCTACCTCGTGTATATTACCGAAGTCAATGTACTTGAACCAGCCCCGCTGCGGACAAAATATTTCATTAATGCTGTTGATGGTAGCATCGTATCCCAATTTGATCTCATTAACTTCGCTACGGGTACAGGTACAGGTGTCCTTGGTGATACCAAAACCCTCACCACAACGCAATCAGGAAGTACGTATCAATTAAAAGATACCACGCGTGGAAAAGGCATTCAGACGTATACAGCCAACAATCGTTCCTCTCTACCGGGTACTTTGCTCACCGATTCAGACAATATCTGGACGGATCGCGCAGCAGTTGATGCGCATGCCTATGCCGCTGCCACCTATGATTTCTACAAAAATAAATTCAATCGTAATGGACTCGATGGCAATGGATTGCAAATCAGATCTACCGTGCATTATGGTTCGAACTATAACAATGCGTTCTGGAACGGTGTGCAAATTGTCTTTGGTGATGGGGATGGTACAACCTTCACGTCCCTATCTGGTGATCTCGATGTGGTAGGACATGAATTGACTCATGGTGTCATTGAATACACAGCAAATCTCGAATACCGTAATGAACCTGGTGCATTAAATGAAGCTTTCGCTGATATTATGGGGAACACCATCGAAAGTAAAAACTGGTTGCTTGGTGATGCCATCTATACGCCTAACATTCCGGGTGATGCATTGCGTTCTCTCTCCAATCCTACCTTGTATGGACAACCTGATAAGTACAGCGATCGTTACATCGGTTCACAGGATAATGGTGGTGTTCATATTAATAGCGGAATTATCAATAAAGCTTATTATCTCGCAGCGCAAGGCGGCACACATAATGGTGTAACGGTAACTGGAATCGGACGTGATAAAGCGGTGAACATTTTCTATAGCACGCTTGTGAATTATTTGACACCAACGTCCAAGTTTGCCGCTGCCAAAACAGCAACGATTCAAGCTGCCAAAGATCTGTACGGTGCCAATTCTGCTGAAGCAACAGCGATTACCAAAGCATATCAGGCTGTAGGACTATAATTAATCTCTAACTGTGGCGAACGTTCTGATACCCCTCACTGTCCGAACGGATCGACCCTAATGATGAACAAAAGCGGTGTCCTGGACAAATCCGGGAACCGCTTTTGCTTGTTCACATGTAGAAATATATATAACCCGTGTTTAACAGCAGGTGCTATGAACAACCTCTTATACGGAAGGTCCAGCAGCGATCCATGATAACAAACCATATGTGTGCTTGCAGCCTGCCGCACGTGATACCTCCAGCACCGCCTCATCCTCGCTCTGAGACAGCAGGGATACCTGGAATCCACGGTCATTGCTCATCGCAACAATAACGTAATGCTCTGATGCAAATGACTCTTCGAATGCAACCGTCACCTCTACACATTCTTCATTCTCTGGCAGGATAAATGCTTCCATACCGAATTGTTGCACAACCAGTTGGCGGCTAACACTACGTACAGGTTGGAAGGATAGATGTTGAGGCTGAACCGATCCTGCCTGTAACTGCTCGCTACCCACGATGTTGTCACACAAGTGCGCTTGTTGGACAGACTGTTCATTGAGCTCGAACGTATGATTGCCGTTATCCGTCTCGGCTACACCGGACAGTTCTCCTTCTGTCTGAATCCATTCGCCTGTCGATAGATCAGCCTTTGATTCGGTAACAGGCTGTTCTTTCCACTCCTGGACAGATGTCTGAAGTAATTGGATCGCCTCGGCATGTGCGACGGTTTGTTCTTCCAATCGTGTAAGTTGCTGTTGTTGATCGGCTAACGTAAATTGGGTTTGTTGATCCGACTCATTCAGTACATTGAGCTGGTTAACAAGATCCAGATGTTCTGAGTGGTCGGGTTGATTGAGCTTGTTGGGTTGATTCAGGTGATCTTCTTCTACAATTGCAGGAGCTTCCTGCCGTTTGGTGGCTTCAAACTGCTCTAGCGTCTCTCCACTTACCTGACGAATCGCAGTCCAAATATCCTCGCTTAAATGTGCAGTATTCACAATTCCTACATTTAAATGTTGAGATGTGATGCTCTGCTCACGAAGCTTATTTCCGTCAATGGCACCTCCCGCAAGTTTATCTACCGTGATAGCTCCGTCTTGAATGTGAGCTGCGTTAATGCTTTGTGCTTGGATGTGGTCTCCTTGAACGGCTCCGCTCTGAATGTGATCTCCGTTGATGCTTTGCTCTTGGATGTGGTCTCCTTGAACGGCACCACTCTGAATGTGATCTCCGTTGATGCTATCCGTTTGGATATGACCTGCTTGGATAGCTCCATCCTGAATATGAGCTGATTGCACACTCTCTTCGGTCAGATGTACACCCGACACTGCTTTCGGCGCCAATCTACTGCCATCCACACTACCCTCTGCGAGTTTATCCAACGTGACAGCGCCACTCTCCAAGGCCTCCGTTGTTACACTTCCCACTTCCAGATGAGAAGCGTGAATGCTCTGTTCTTGAATGTGATCTCCTTGAACGGCTCCGCTCTGAATGTGTCCTGTGTTAATGCTTTGCTCTTGGATGTGGTCTCCTTGAACGGCACCACTCTGAATGTGATCTCCGTTGATGCTTTGCTCCTGAATGTGATCTGAATTAATACTTTGTGCTTGGATATGATCTGCTCGAATGGCTCCGTCCTGAATATGAGCCGACTGTACGCTCTCTCCCAACAAATGTACACCAGATACGGCTCCCGGCATCAATTTGCTGCTATCTACAC
The DNA here is from genome assembly GCF_030812775.1 of Paenibacillus tundrae. Classification (GTDB taxonomy): domain Bacteria; phylum Bacillota; class Bacilli; order Paenibacillales; family Paenibacillaceae; genus Paenibacillus; species Paenibacillus tundrae_A. Next base: position 149,453 of record NZ_JAUSTI010000009.1, on the reverse strand, counting down.
TGCCACTTGCCAGCTTAGAGCGAGTCACGGATTCCTCTTGCAAAATAATCGTACTGACCGATTCTTCTTCCAGATGAGCTGTGCCGATACTCCGTTCTTGGATATGATGGGCAAAAATAGCTCCATCATGAATATGACGTGATTGCACTGCGTCTTGCTGAAGCTGAACGTTGCTGATTGAATCGGCCTTCAGGTGCAAGCCACTGATCAAGCCTGGTTGCAGGTGCGCTTCTGTTACCGATAACGGTGCCAGATGATCCGTCTGAACGGAGCCGGGTAGAATATGATGTGATGTAATGGCCTGCTCATTGATATGTTCCCCATGAACACTGTCTGCCTTCAGATGTTGTGAATGAACGATCTGATTGCTTAGATGATCCGACTTGATGCTGCCATCAGCCAGATGAATGGATGTTACTGCAGATGGCTGCAGATGCTCACTGCTCACTGAATCATGCTGTAATGTATCCGAAGATACAGAATCCGCAACCAGATGTTCTGCATTGACCGAACCTGGACGTAATTTATTGCCTGTAATACTTCCATCTGCAAATAATTCTGGTGACCGGATCTCATCTGCCAGATGCTCCAGTGATACCGAGTGCTGCTTCAGATGATAACCACGAATCGTTCCCGCGGGAATATGCTTAGCCGTAATACTCTCAGCCATGATTTTACTGGATGTGACGCTACCATCTGCGAGCTTAGCTGAGGTCACAGCCAAATCTGCTAGTTTATCTGTAGCAACGCTCTCAGGTGATAATTTTGGTGAAGTAACCGAATGATCTGTGAGATGTGGTGGGAAAATGCTGCCTCCAGCGATCTGGCTGGAAGTCACGCTTCCCGGAGCCAATTTATCTGTAGTGACCGCACCACGAGATATGGCATCCGTTTGCACACTTCCTGGCTGTAGATGAGGTACGCCTACGGCGTGCTCGGTTAAATGCTCCGCTTTCACTGCATATGGTCGAAGAGCATCGGAACCCACGCTACCTGGCGCAAGATGAGCGCCAGTCACTCCGCCGTGTGCAAGATGAGATGATGACACACTTCCTGGAGCGATGGCTCTGCTGCTGATCGATGCCGAGCCTAATTTTTCTTCCGTTATACTTTCATCCGCAAGCTTCGCATCGGTTACCGCACCATCCTGCAGCTCATACGTACCTACCGCAGACTCCGTCAGATGCGATGTGGAGACAGCCCCGGGTGCAATCGCATCCGCAGACACACTGTCTGTGGCTAAATGCGTAGCCTCAATACTCCCACTCGCAATATGGATGGAATGGATCGCTGCATTATCCACATGCACAGGCGAGATCCCCCGGTTGGCGATATGCTCTGCACGAATAGAGCCTTTAGCAATATGCTTCCCATGCACTGCCTCATCGGCAATTTTGGAAGCAACGATACTCTGATCCGCAATCTTAGAAGCTGTAATGGACTGTTCCAGCAGTTTGGCTGTCCCTACAGATTGATCTGCCAATTTACTGCTCGTCACGGCACCATCCACCAGATGTTCATTGGTCACTTCGCCCGTACCGATCTGTTCCCTACCTACAGCAGCAGTACGAAGCTGATTAGATCCAATTGCGCCATCCACCAGATGTCTTCCGCTCAGCGAGCCTTCAGCCAGATGTCTTGCTTCAATTGCACCGTCTTCAATCTGCTCACTTCCAATACTACCCGCTGCGAGCTGGGAACGATTGATTGCCCCTTCAGCCAGATGGGTCTGCTTGATCGCACCTGACTGAATATGACGAGATTCCACCGATTGTTCTTCGATCTTGCTGCTAGTGACCGCTCCCTCACGGATTTTAGCTGTTGTCACTGCTTCGTCCGCTAACTTGGATGTATGCACCGCTCCGCCTGTCAGGTGGCGAGTATCTACACCGCTGATGGCAATTTTATCTCCAGTAACGGCTTGGTTTTTGATTAACTCCTCCGTGACAAGCATGCGACTAAGATGCCTTGTGCCAATTGAACCATCGGCAATTTTGGCTGCATCAATGACCTGGTTGCCCAGCTTTTGCGATGTGATACTGCCGTCTCTTATTTTCTCTCCGCCAACAGAAGCATTACGTATTTTGTAACCTGATACCGAGCCATCAATTAAATGTTCCTCTGATACGGATGCCTCGGCAAGTTTAGCAGATACAATCGCACCATCTGCGATATGAATGCTAGTCACTGCATAATCTTGTAACGCCTCGCTGCCAACAGCTCCAGGTTTCAATTTGGATGCATCTACCGAGAACGGTGCAAGTCTACTCTCTGTTACCGCATACTCACTCAGGTCATCCGTATAGATGTACGCCCCCGTTGAGCCTGGCATCTGATTCTGATTCAAGATATATCGGCGATCCTGACTTGTCGTTTCCTTCGGTTCTTCTAGAACACTAGGCGCTACACTGCTCACTTGAATTTGCTTGGATTCTTCTACGGATGCTGGTACCTCTGGTTCCTTTGCCACTTTGGGTTCAGGTTGAACTGCTTGTGGCTCAGGTAGTACTGCTTCTGCTTCTGCTTTTGCTTTTGCTTCCACTTCTGGCTTAACTTCTTTTGCGTTTGTTTCATCTGCAGCTTGATCCGCTGATACTGGCGAAGTTTCTACAGGTATCTGATTTTGAATGGCTCTATGAGCCGGTACAGATGTCTCCAGTCGTTCTTCCTTGTGCAAGAACGGATCCGATTTTGTCGAGCCGATACGGCGATCCGTCAGTTCCAATTCCTTAAACTTCGGGCTCACATGCCGCAGTTTCGGCGTAAGAACCTTCTTTTTGCCTCTTTTACTCATGCAGCTTGCTCCTTCCTCTCACGTTCGTCTCCGGCATCATATGCTTGAATCTAGGCATCTGCCACTTCTAATCCGGCATTTTTCCATACTGAGCCATCATGTACAAGTAAGAACGGATCAGATGAACCCCATGAAGTGAAATAGGCTGCGTACGGTTACATCGAAAAAGGCAGATGTCCATGCCCTCCGAGCAAAACTGTCATACGATATCATATAAGTACGGGTATGCCATGAACGGACGAACCAGTGCCTTGATAACTTTGAAGGAGGAGCGGTCATGCCACAAGAGACGATCGGCATTATGTTCGATTCACGCATGTACCGAGGGATACCGGCCGGAAGGACCGGTCAGGAATCACTCGTGAATTATGAGCAGGCAGCAGCCAGCCACGGATTGACACCTTGTTTTTTGCGACTCGAAGATATCGATTTCAACACCAAAACCTGTGTAGCCTATGTAAAAAAAGAAGACGGATACGTCCGGCAAAAAATGCCCTTACCCACAGTCATTCATAACCGTGCACTTCAGCTCCGCCAAGCGGAACAGCATCAAGTTACTACCTTACTTTTGCAAGGTATTCAGGTATATAACGTTCGTAATCGTTACCGTAAGGATCATATTCACGACATGCTCCGTCAGGAACCTTTACTGAGAGAGCATCTGCCTCATGCCGTGAGAGCCACACCTGAATCGTTAACGGATATGATGGAGCAGTATAATGATTTGATCATTAAGCCATGTAGCGGAAGTATTGGGCATGGCATTATCCGAATATTCAAGCAAGACGGGCATTGGAAATTAACCCGTGAAACGAGAGCTTCACGCAAAGGCTGGGCCACCTTTCGACTAACCAAGGGGCAGCTACCCTCAGGGATCCTGCGCCGAATTTTCCGGTATGCACACCTTATTGAAGAACGTATTCCTCTCATCCGATATGAGGGAAGACCGGTGGATCTGCGTGTTTCAGTACAACGTGGAATGGATGGTTTATGGGGAGTGACTGGACTATTCGCCAAAGCTGCTCCGACACATACCTTTGTCACTAATATCGCTCAAGGCGGTAAGGTCATGACGCTGGGTGAGGTGTTAGGCTCTGATGTGAATAACTACGAGCTCGCACAACTGGAATCCAGAATCCGCTTAGTCTCGCTGCGTATCGCCAAAACGCTGGCGGCAAGCCTACCTCATCTTGCGGATCTAGGTCTTGATTTAGGCGTCGCCCGCGACGGACAGATTTATTTTATTGAATGTAATGGACGGGATCAGCGTTACGGTTTCCGTAAAGCCGGTCTGGTGGAACAATGGAGGGCAAGTTACCACGAACCGATGGCATATGGACGTCTTCTGCTGGAGCAGAATTCGCGTATCCCTAGACAACCACAGACGTACCGGAAGTACCCGTATTGATTTCGGAGGCATTCTGTGTCAATATTATGCAGAACGGCCGGGTCCTACCGGCCTTGATGTTCGCACTAACCCTAAGGGGGATATTCATGGCAAAAACGCTGTTACGGTTAATGACTGAGCTTTCTTCTCGCAAATGGATCTCGCGAACTGTGGGAGCCTTCTCCAAGAGCAGAGGAAGCAAGGCATTTATTCCTTATTTTGTCCGGACCTACGACATCCCTGTTCAGGAAGCAGAGAAAGACTGGAAGGAATACCGTTCACTGAATGATTTTTTTACTCGCAAATTAAAACCAGGCATGCGCCCATTAGACCTTTCGGAACATGCGCTAATTAGTCCAGTAGATGCCAAAATTACGGCAGCGGGTCCAATATCCGCAGGAACACTCCTGAATGTTAAGGGACAAAACTATACACTAGCTGAATTGTTGAATCACTCACCACATCGGGAGAAATACAAACATGGTTATGCCTTCGTCCTGTATCTCAGCCCTCGCGACTATCACCGCATTCATGCACCTGTTAGCGGACGCAGGATTGAGAGCGAACATATCAAGGGGAAAGTTTACCCCGTGAATGATTTTGGTCTGACACATATGAGATCCGTGCTGAGTCGCAACGAACGACTGATTACGTACATCGCCCATGATTATGGTGAAGTAGCTGTGGTTAAGGTCGGTGCGATGAATGTGAGCAGTATTCAGTATGCTGATACAGATACCAGCACATGGGCACAAGGTGATGATTTAGCCTATTTTGAATTCGGCTCAACGGTGGTTCTTCTAACGCAAAGTGGTACGTTTGAACCAACGCCTGGCTTACAGCCGGGAGATTCCGTCAAAATGGGAACATTGCTCGGCCGCCTGAAACCCATTCACTAATACTCATAAGACTGGCAGCTCTCATGCACAATTAAAAAGGATGGCGGAACACCTGTAATCAGGGTCTCTGCCATCCTTTTTAGATTAGTCTATGTATCATGCTAGCATGATACAGCCATTACACTGCATGTATACAAGCATTACGAAGCCTCACTCCGTAATTCATTGATCGACTGATATCTCCTCAAAACCATACATCCTGCAACTCATCTGCGGGTTTAGATCGACGCAGACGGTTCCGGAAAATAAGGCATCCTTTTGTAGAGCATCCCCGGTTGCGGATCCGCCGTTTTCCGTTCATCCCAAGTCCCCCCTTCGTTTGTTCATCTGGAATGCTTTTTACTTACCCCTGACTCCCAAACTTGAAACGTTATGCTGTTCTTACGCCCTAACGAATCTCGGAAGGACTTTTGCCTGTATACTGCTTGAACTGACGACTGAAAAAGAAGATATCCCGATAACCTAAAGCATCCGCCACTTCGGTGACATTCATGCCTGTATGCACGAGCAGATGCTCAGCACGTTCAATACGCATACGAATGATATATGATTGTACTGAAGAGCCCACTAACTCTTTAAACTTGATAGAGAAATAACGTGGAGACAGCCCAGCACGTGCAGCCAAATCCTCCACACGATGCGTGATCCCCGGATGCTGACGAACATAATTCGCCACTTCCTGAATCACATCCGATAGCTGGTTACTCACCTTTTTCTCAACGGGTGCTTCCGTATCCGCACGCAATAGATGAATCATCAACTGCTTTAAGATCAACCGACTCTCTTCGGTGCGACCGTATACGTCAGACAGGAACAGTCTTACATACCGTGCGAGCAAATGTTCAAACTCCACCGTCTCCTGTACTTCACGATAGGACTGCGGCACATCCGTAACGTCCACATCCACATCAAAATGGATATACGTCAGTACGAGCGGTTTCTGTCGATTATGTGTTGCACTTGTATGGTCTCCCGGCCTGAATAGGAAACAGCTGCCTTTACCCACCTCGTAAGGCTGGTCATTCAGCACAACAGTTCCCTCACCGCTCCACACATAAAATAAATCATAATTCTGCATCGGTTTTTCCCGCTTCTGCCACTTCCATCCCGGTTCGCAGACTATTTTGGCGACAGCGGGCAAAATAACAAATGATGACGGCGATGCCTGCAGCATGTCGCCACTCCCCCTTGAATGTTAATCTCTAGCTATTGCATCGTACCCATTCCTATCGTTTGGGGCATAGGCTTACGAATTGTTCATCTCAGGTTACCCGATCCGTGTACGCAAATCCTCGTTGAATTGATGCAATATGCTCATATATATATTCTCTGCCCCTCTGGGAGCAAAATGTCTTATTCTATTATACAGCGGAATTCATCGAAACGAAAATGTACTCTTCTCCCAAGCAATCCGCATTCGGTTAATGCCCTCCGCAATCTCATCCTCCTCCAAATGTGCGAAGCCAAAACAGACTGCAGGATGACCTGGTGTGAGCTGATAACGTGCCGCATCACGGAATAATACACCATCCTCCTGAGCTAACGTTTTGAATCGAATATAACGCTCTCGATCATCATTCCAAGAAGCATAGATATGCAGTCCTGCATCCCCTGGCTGCATGGTAAAAGCTTGGGGCAGTTGCTGCTGCATCTCACGAACAAAAAAGGCATGTCGCTCCCCATACAATCGAGTTAAACGTCTTAAGTGCCTCAAGTACCCTCCCCGCATCATCCACTTTGCAAGTGCACGCTGTTCGAGCAGTGCAGGTGGCACAGGTTCATACAACGCTTTAGCCGCGAGAAGAGGATCTACAAGCGATGGAGGCAGCACTGCATAACCAAGCCGGAACGAAGCTACCATCGTCTGTGAGAAGGAGCCTACGTAGACAACACGTTGTTCTCGATCGAGCACTTTGAGTGGTTCAATCGGTCTGCCTCCCCATCGAAATTCACTGTCATAATCATCCTCAATAATGACGGCATTTCGTTTACTTGCCCACGTCAGTAATGCCTTACGTCGTTCAAGGCCAAGAACAGCACCTGTTGGAAATTGTCTGGTAGGTGTTACGAATAACACCTGTGCTCGCCAGTCTTGAGGAATGATGCCTTGAGCATCAATGCCCGTTGGAATAATATCACCACCACAAGATTTTACAGCATGAGCTATGCCTTGGTATCCTGGGTTTTCTAATACGGCTGCTTCTCCCTCCGAGATCAGTAACTGCGCTAGCAGTACAATCCCCTGCATGGAACCGCTGAATAATACGATCTGAGAGGCATCCGCATCTATCCCCCTTGTCCATCTAAGATGAGAGGCAATCGCTTCTCGCAGCTCTAAGTCTCCTGCGGCACTGCTATGGTCACGCCAATCGCTACGATGAACAGCCGCCAATGCACTCTTCCACTCTGACTCCGGGAAATGCTCTGCTGGCATGCGCTGCACCTGAAAGTTAATGATGGGTTTGCCCTGTGCCAGGGCAGGCGTATCTCCCTTTTGCGTATCCAGCGCTGCGACTCGTTCTCCCCAAGCAGATAGAATAATTTGGGCTTCCGTACCCTTTTTAGTCGCTGTCGTTAATGTGTCTGTTACAAAGGTGCCTTTCCCCCGATAAGCCTCAACGTAACCATCTGCAAGCAGCATATCATACACCTGTGCTACAGAACCGCGTGACATACTGTACTGAACCGCAAGTTCACGTGTGGAGGGCAACCTTGTTCCTCCCGTCAACGTGCCTGCATGTATAGCGTCACGCAATGCATGGTATAGTGCGACATATTTGTATCGATGCTGCTGCTCATATGTATCCATCGGTAACCAGAGTTCCATTATTCGTCTCCTTTGTATCTCTCAACCTTACTAAATTGGACTATAAATTTGAATATAAATTGGCTCTATTTATATGTCAATGTACGCTCTATTGTTAGGATAAAGCAACCTTTTCGATTAAAAAACCAATTCAGGGGGAACAACGATGAGACGAAAAGAATTTACATTAGAAGAAGAACAAGAGATCATTACCTTTCTAGACCAGTGCTCCTTTGGTTTTCTGGGAACGATCAGCCCGGATGGACAGCCTCGGGTGACGCCACTGAATTTTGTTTATATGGACGGCTGTTTTTATTTTCATGGCAGCCTTGCTGGAGAGAAAATGAAACAGATTAAGCAAAATACTTCGGTTAGTTTCACAGTAGCAGAAGAGTTTTCGCTCATTCCATCCTATTTTACTGATCCAGAGCTGGCTTGTCCGGCAACCTCCTTTTTCAAAAGCGTCATGGCGTTTGGTCAAGCAGAGCCGGTAAAAGACTTAGAAATAAAAGGTAGGGTTCTACAACGATTTATGGAGAAGCTTCAGCCACAAGGTGGCTATGTCCCGATCGATGCGACCGATCCACGTTACACTGGGCAACTTAAAGCTGTAGCCGTTGTACAAATTGCGCCAGAGCGACTAACCGCCAAGTTCAAATTCGGGCAAAATCTCTCGTCTGAAGAGTTCGAGGATCTTAGTAATAAACTGGAAGCCCGGAACGAAGGAAGGGATATAGAGACCGCTGAAATGATGCGAAAATACTGCCCTTTTCATCAGCAATAAACCTCTATTTTCAATCCACAACAACGCGGTGAAGTGTTATAACTGTCATTATGCGTAATTTCCGTGACGGGGGGATGTCAAGGTGTTATAATGTTAGGCAGTTGAATCCCAAAGACTTGGAAGGATGAAAAGAATGAATCCACTGGCTGAACAGTTGAACGAAAGTATTCAGGCAGGCAGCAGTCACGTCTACTCGATGCTGTCGCAGCTCGGCAAAGAAATTTATTTCCCGAAAGAAGGTATCTTGAGTCAGTCTGCTGAAGCAGCAAGTCTGGCCAAAACCTATAATGCCACGATTGGTATCGCCCTAGAAGGCGGTGTGCCTATGCATCTACCTGTTATTCAGGAGAAGCTGTCCGCATTCCAACCAAAGGATCTGTATCCATATGCTCCTCCTGCAGGCAAGCCTGAATTACGGAGTGTTTGGAAAGAGAAGATGTTGAAAGAGACCCCTTCATTGGCAGGTAAGTCTTTTGGCAACCCAATTGTAACGAATGCATTAACTCATGGACTCAGTATTGTAGCCGATTTGTTTGCAGATGAAGGCGACGCTGTTATATATCCAGATAAAAACTGGGAAAATTATGAGCTGACTTTCGGAATTCGCCGTCATGCTCAGTTGGTTCATTATCCACTGTTTGATGATCAGTTAAACTTCAACAGTGCAGGGTTGCTTGAAGCGTTGCTTGCTCAGAAAGACAAGGGCAAAGCAATCGTATTACTCAACTTCCCGAACAATCCAACAGGTTACACGCCAGGCCCAGAAGAAGCAGATGCGATTGTGAATACGATTCATCAAGCAGCTGAAGCAGGTGTCAATGTAGTCGTTGTAACAGATGATGCTTACTTCGGACTTTTCTTTGAAAATTCGATTCACGAGTCCTTGTTTGGCAAACTCGCAGGCATCCATCCACGTGTGCTGACTATCAAAATCGATGGCGCAACGAAAGAGGAATTCGTATGGGGCTTCCGCGTAGGCTTCATCACGTATGCCCACGAAGATGCTGCTGTGCTGCATGCCATGGAACAAAAGACTCTCGGTATTATCCGGGCGACCATCTCCAGTGGGCCGCACCCTTCTCAGACATTTGTACTTGATGCATTGAAAGCACCAGAGTTCGAAGCTCAGAAGCAGGAGAAGTTTGAAATTATGAAAGGCCGTGCCAACAAGGTGAAGGCTCTTCTCGATAGCGGCAAGTATGGAGATGTATGGGAGTATTATCCGTTCAACTCCGGTTACTTCATGTGTCTGAAGCTGAAAGAAGTCAGTGCTGAGGCACTTCGTACCCATTTGTTACAACAATATGGTGTCGGAACAATTGCGCTGGGTGAGACTGATCTGCGAATTGCGTTCTCCTGTATTGAAGAATCCAACTTGGAAGATCTCTTCGATACCATTTACCGTGGAGTTCAGGAATTACAAGCCACTTGACTTAGGATGTTATTGTCATGTGACTATAAATAGGTTAGGTGCATCATGAACCTAATCTTCCCTATAAGCCACCCCTCTCGGTGATGTATTCATCATTTAGAGGGGTATTTGGCATATTATCTGTGTAAAGATTGATAACAGGATCAAACCGTTAGATCCCCCACCGTCCCTACCGCTTTTACTCCATGTTATCGGTCATCTTCTTAGCATACACCGCCCAAAATGGTTATTTCCTCAGGAATACAGGGCAAAGGCCCAATCAGCCAACACCCAAGGCACATAATATACGGTGTACGCAAGGGCGTGCCAACAACGAACTGAAAGGGGAATGACCATGTCTGGAGTTGAAGAAACAAGAGGCGGTTATGGATACGGATTCGGAGGATTTACAAACACAGGTGCGATTCTTGTATTGTTCATCCTGCTTGTCATCATCACGAAGTCGTTCCTCTACTAGTCCTGATCTGTTGTATTCATTCTGCACGATGAATTCAACCTTACACACGATCTGTCCGTGTTGTTAGGGGCATAGGGATATGTCAGACAACACGTCGGTAGGCGGCTATCCATTCGTGGGTAGCCGACCTCTCACACCACAGTTTATGTACGATCAATATGCGACATTGTCCATGTTGATCTGTAATTGTAGCCGCCCGCACTGCGTAGGGATGTCAGCCCCCCTTACCTGTTCGGGCTTTTTCATCGTAACCGTGCTGGATAAATATCCATTTAAGATATCGCAATATTTAAGAAGATAAGGTAGGTAGGTATCCATAATAAGTATCGTAAGCATATAAAAAAGCCCCCTACGGCAACTACCGCAAGAGGCTTACTTTAATACAAACCGTACGATGTAAGCAAGTCACCTCGTACATGTCGTAGGCCATACTACTACGATTCTAACTACATACATTGAGCTTTACACATCATTGTTGCTCGTCAGCATCAGGATTACATAAGAGAATATTCTACTCCTCTTCTTCTTCCTTCAGCCACTTTTTACTTTGCGAACGTCGCATTAACATAATGACCAGCACGCCCAAAATCAACCCTGCTCCTGCTATCGTGATTCCACCGATCCCACTCGACAGCATCGGCAACCACATCAGCAGAGCAGACAACGCATGCAGATTCGAAATGAAGCCCAGCACTTGTGAACGGCGGCTCTCACCCGAGATCGGATAGATCATAATCCAGAATGATTCAGCGTGACTACGACGAAGTGCCCCCAACTGCACACCAACCAGCAATAGGAACACTAAGTATGCACCGATACCAAAATAAGTACCTGCCGTCCACCAAGACAACAGCATCCCGAGCACAATTAAACGTACAACAATGGAGAATACTTCTGTGCGAATGAATGTCTTCGTAATAAGGTAGCGGTACGCTTTGCCTGCACTCCACGCAAGTCCACTTCCCCATTTGCTAAGCCAGCGTCTGGAGCTGACCTTTTGTCCTGAGGAAGGTACGTCTACGAACCACCCCAACGTCCGCATCACTCGGCCTGCTTGACCCTGCTCAACCTGAATCAGACGTTCCCAAGCCACCCGATGCTTCACAGGTATGCGCAGAGCTACTAGGTAGACCGCCGCCAGCAACAGCAAAAACCAAATACTGCGCGCTGGTGGCTGCCATACCCAAGCGGCCACAGCAAGAATAGCGGTTGCCCAGCGAAGCAAACGAAATGCCCTGGATGCCCCCACCTGAACCATACGCAGCTCTTGCCAAGCACCGTAGCTTGATAGTCCCTTCCACACGAGTAAGAGCAAGAGAAACCAGGTGAAAGGTTTGGCATCCTGATCTGCCCTTACATAGAGTGGCCACAGCGTAAAGAAGATAAGCAGCATACCCAACGTTTTGTAGATAATGCCGCGGGCAAAGCTGTTCTTCAAATATTCATGCATCCGATGTTCCTGGGGACGTAAAAATACGATATCTGCTGGATGAAGATATGTACGATATCCGCTATATAACACCAAAGGGGTAAGCAGAAGCAATGTAATCCAGCGAATCGGAAAGCCCGCAGGTATGTTCTGTACAAATGAGGTGTACCAAGCGGAGAAGGCAATGATAAGAAATAGAAATACCATCGCTACCCCGCTCTGAATGACATATCCCAGATAAGGCAGAATTTTATTCCAAAAGCCCGTGCGTCTTTGCTTCCATAACAGCCTCAGATCCATACTCAATCCCTGCCTTGTACGAGGGAATAGAACATATGCTCAAGCGTTGTATTCGACTCTCCGTATTGAGAACGCAGCTCCTCCAGAGTTCCATGAGCGATGACCTGTCCACGATGCAGAACAATGAACCGATCACAATAGTTCTCTATGGTCGAGAGAATATGCGAGCTGAGCAGGATGGATGATCCGGATGCTTTCATCTCCAGCATGAAATCAAGCAATGAACGAATCCCAAGTGGATCGAGCCCCAAGAAAGGTTCATCAATGATATAGAGTGGCGGCCCTGCTACAAATGCACACATAATCATAACCTTCTGCCGCATTCCTTTGGACAAGTGAGTGGATAGGCTGGTACTTTTCTCCCGCATACGGAATAAATCTAACAATTTCTCCGTACGTTGCTTGAAATCGGCTTCCGAGACGCCATACGCTCTTGCTGTGAATTCCAAGTGCTCCATGACCGTCATCTCGTCGTACAATTCAGGTGACTCTGGAACAAAAGCCATCGCGGATTGGTAGATCTGAGCATCCTCTTCCCTTGTCTTACCCATTACGCGGACTTCACCCTGTTGTGGAGTCATCAAACCTAAGATATGTTTCATCGTTGTACTTTTACCAGCGCCATTTAATCCGATCAGTCCGACCATTTCTCCGCGTCCAACTTTCAGATCAATGCCGTGGAGGACAGGCCGCTTGGCACTATATCCTCCACTTAACCCGCTGATTTCCAATACGGGGGATTGAACATTACTCATGAATCCCTGCACCTCTTTCGTCAGGTTTTATTCTTCGGAACGCGGTGTGTTCCCCTTGCTCCATTTTGGCGCTCCCTTGTTCTTACGATCCTGGTTGCGATCCGTTCTTCCTGTATTACCGGCTGGTCCGTTACCAGCCTCACGTTGGTTCGATATCACTGCTTTTGCACCACCATTACGTGTTGCCTGTCCCGGTTTGCGACCTTTTGCAGAGCCTGGCTTCCGACTGAAGGAATGTCCTTCTGGTCTTGTGTCAGGACGTGGATCTGCTTCTAGCACTTTACCACCGAACAACACACGCTCTGTAAGCTCGATCCCCAGCTCACGTGCAAACTTACGCATAATAAAGATCTGTGTTTCATCTACAATGGACAGCACAATACCACTTCGTCCCATACGTCCAGTACGACCTGCGCGGTGAACATAGTGCTCTGAATCAAACGCAGGATCATAATTGATAACCATCGGCAGTCCTTCGATATCCAATCCTCTCGCGGCAACCTCACTCGCAATCAACAATTGGATTTTACCGTTACGGAAAGCGGACAAGACATTGCTCCGTGTAACCTTATCAGCATCACCGTATAGCGCGGCTGCAGATAGACCCAAATGATTCATTTTGGCTTCAACTTCACCGATATCTTCCGTGGCATTCACGAAGACAATAGCACGATCGGGATTGTACTGTCTTACGAGACGACGCAGCATATCAATTTTGTTCCGTGTTTCCTCGACAAAATAAAAATGCTCAAGCCCTGCTGCGGTTGCACGCTCTGGTTCAATTCCGATATGAACGGGCTCCTTCATCTCTCGCTTGGCAAGACCAGCCGTATGCTCATCAATCGTTGCCGATAAGAAAATAAGCTGACGATCGCGGAGTGCACTGCGTAGAACAAAATCAACGTCACTCACACCACCAAGCTGGAATACTTGGTCTGCCTCATCAATGACAATTGTGGAGACGTTATGCATTTTCAACTTTTTTAATGTAATCAATTCTTTCAGCCGTCCCGGTGTTCCCACAACAAGTGCTGGATGCTCACGCAGCTTCTCTATCTGACGTTTCACCGCTGCGCCTCCAATTAAGCCTAGAACACCAATTTTACGTTCTTCTCCATAACGCTGTGCTTCACGTACAATCTGCATAGCCAATTCTTGTGTAGGGGCGATAATAAGCTTCTGTGTGCCCTTTACATCACTTTTGATCGTTTGCAGAAGAGGCAACAAATAAGCAAGTGTTTTGCCTGTTCCCGTCTGGGATTTAGCTACGACATCTCGCCCTTCCAAGATCACTGGTATGGTCTGCGCCTGCACAGGAGAAGGTTCATTAATGCCATGTCCGGCAAGTACTTTCTCAAGATCCTCTGCTACGCCAATTGAAGCAAATGTATTTGTCATGGTTGTCCATCCTTTAATTTTATTCTTTTATTTTTCCGTGGAATAAGCCTCTCATCACATTAACTTTCATTATATGCGAAAAGCAGCTATGAACCAAATCTTAACCAAAAAAAAGAAAAGCTCCTCGGCGGAGCTTCCCGTAATTCAACCGTGATGTCCATTGCTATATTATACTTGAACACGCTGTCACTTGATGGTTCGTATCCGTCGCTCACTTCTGATTCATGAAGCCATGTGACAAGCGATCCGCAAGACGTGGGAACAACTGATACAGCCATATCCCAGCAGATGCCATTCGAGGCAAATTCACTTCTTCTTTACGCTTTTTCATCGCTTGAACCATATGTTTTGCAACATCCTCAGGTTTCAACATCATCCAGCGTACATTGTTGACATAATTGCCAGATGGATCTGCACGATGGAAGAACGGTGTATCAATCGGCCCAGGATTAATAGTGGTCACCTTTAATCCCGTTTTACGTAACTCCTGACGCAGAGCATTACTGAACCCGAGTACAGCATGTTTGGTTGCTGTATAGGAAGCTGACTTTGCCGTTCCGATTTTGCCAGCCATGGAGGCTACATTCACAATCTGTCCTGTACCACGCTTCAGCATGTGCGGCAACACAGCCTTCGTGCAACGAACAATGCCCATGTAGTTCACGTCCATCATTTCATCGAATTCCTGCACGGTCATATCCGTCATTGCAGCAAACTTTCCATATCCCGCATTGTTCAACAATATATCGATTCGTCCGTACTTCTCTAACATGTTACTTATCGCTGCCTGCACCTGCTCGTCGTTGGTGACATCCAGCGTAAGAAGTTCATGTTGCCCATTCAGCGAAGCACCAATCTCTTCAAGCTTGTCCCGCGAACGGGCAGCCAAGATAGGAATGGCTCCTTCTTCTATCAGCATCTGAGCACAGAGTGCGCCAATCCCACTCGACGCGCCAGTAATGAATACAACCTGATCTTTCAGCATATCTGATGTCCTCCCGTAGTGAACACATATTGCCCCTCGAGGCCTATGTTTCTATTTTACGAGATCATCACCTGAATATCCATCTCACCAATGCCATCCATCAACAATGGAATGCTCAATGCTTTCGTTGCACTAAATGCAGTCAAATGTTCCGATTTCATGACTTGTGGAGGTGTAATATCCACAACCACACCTTGATTAGACAAAATGGTACTTGCGTTACCACTGATCATATTACCAAGCTCGGAGATTGCACTTTTACTCATATCGTCCATTTCCGTGATTACAAAACCGCCCATCATGGCTGAAACAATTTTCAAAGCAACCGACTCTTGAATGCCAAATACAATATTTCCGCTCATTTGTCCGGTCATTCCAATGACGATCCAGACATGGTCAGCAATGTACTCTACATTTTTGACGCCAAGACTTCCGGTGGAAGGCGAAACCTGGATGAGCTGTTCAAATACGTTGCGTGCTGATTCCAGGAAAGGATTAATCACTTCCGCTTTCACTGTTTATGTCCCCCTCGCACTGGGTTATTGGTCACACACCAAAAGTCCCATATTCTATAAATTTATTATACTTTATCACGTACAAGAATACATCATGAATTCATCAATGAATGTGTACTATAATTTATCGTCATCTATGGGGCAAATGTTTATAGCTAATTTTGGCGAAATAACAGGGTTTTTTGGATATTATTTAGGTGATTTTTTCCTTACTATGCCTACGCAAAGGGATTTAGGACTATTTTACTGTTTTCTTGAAAAGACTAAAAAATAAAATGTTATACATCGAAAACAAGTTCTTAAGCATTATTTTCGGGAAGATCAGATCAGAAGCCTTTCATCATGAAAAAACATGACTTCTACCGCCTGCTATGGTATAGAAGAATAGGAGAGATTTTAGCCCTTTCTCAGATTGTTTTTTGCTCTCCAGATCGTCGGTCTATAGCGAGGTTCTTATAAATAAGTTCCTCATGAGCCATGCCATCATTTAACTAGGGAGTGAACCATTGAATGATTAACCAAGTCGGTCAAATCATGCTGTACGTCAACAACCAAGAACAGGCTCTACAGTTTTGGACAGAAAAGGCAGGTTTCCATGTCATCGCAGAAGAGAGTCTCAGCCCGGAAATGAAATGGTATGAGATTGCGGCAACCCCGGATGCTGAAACGAGCCTTGTTCTTCAAGACAAGCAGGTCGTTGCCAAAATGTCGCCTGGCGTTAATCTAGGCACACCTTCTCTTATGTTATTCACCCCTAACATCGATCAGCTCTATCAGGATTTCAAAGATAAAGAGATTACCGTTGGCGAATTGGTGGATTTGCCTTTTGGCAGAGTATTTAACTTTGCCGATGATGAAGACAATTACTTTGCCGTTATGGAACGCAAATAAAATAGGTTTACACTTCACAGATCATGACCTGATATCGTAATGATCTTCAGGCGGCTGACGCTTAGTCAGTCGCTTTTTCTTATTTAAACTGCCTCATTCTATGTATTTCTATGTCCTGCAAACTTCTTGATGTTAGATTTATTGCCCTGTCCCCTTGAATCACCTATAATTTAAGATAACGGAACAATGAAACGTTACGGATTCCACTCACAAGCTTGATATGTAGTTGATACTTTGCCCGCTAGGAGGAAATACATGAATATCAGCCAACTGGAGACGCTGATTACGATATCCAAAACAATGAGTTTCCGCAAAGCGGGAGAATTACTGAATCTCACTCAGCCTGCCGTCTCTGCCCAGATCAAAAGTCTGGAGGATGAATTCAACACCGTTCTTGTAGATCGTAATCAACCTGTCACACTCACTGACCGTGGCCAAGTATTTCTAGAGCATGCTGAGCGCATGCTGGATATTGTGGATGAATTGAAACAGAAGCTATCCGATCTGGATGAAACACCGCAGGGAAGGATTGTACTCGCTACAACGACATCCATCGCCATTCAAATTTTACCAAGGGTATTGTCCTACTTTCAGGATCAGTTTCCTCTAATCAAAACGAGCATTCAGTCCCTGCCGTCCTCCCAAATTTATACGCAGGTCGAAAATGGTTTGGTCGACATCGGTATCGGTTATCTTACGGAACGTAATCCGAATCTGAATACCGCTGTGTTGTATTACGATACGTTTGAACTCGTCGTTTCTCCTGCCCATCCCCTGGCAAAGCAAAAGCACGCTGCCGTGGATGTATTGCGTAACACCCCGCTGATTCTATTGTCCCCTGATACTGTGGGGCGACGTTTTACAGAAGCTGTATTCAAAAAGTATGATATTCAACCCAATATCGTCATGGAGTTATCGAGTAGTGAAGAAGTCAAACGTATGGTTGAGATCAATCTGGGAGCGGCTGTGATATCTAAGCAATCTGTCGCACATGAGCTGCGGCAAGGTACACTGCGAATGATCCCACTAAGTGAATTAGAGGTCAGTCATCCCGTCGGCGTCATTTACAAATCTAGCCGGTACCTCAACTCTGCTATGCAGCAATTTCTAAGTGATCTAAAAGGTATGCCTGAGACGCAGTTCATCAGTTCTGAATGACAAATGAGCTATGAGAAAGGAAGGATTTCTAATGAAATTTGATCTTCATACACATCATTTTCGTTGTGGTCATGCAGACGGTAATATTCGTGATTATATTGATGCAGGTATTGAGGCTGGACTTCAAGCCATCGGTATATCCGACCATACGCCGTACTTTGGCAGTGAAGAGGAACAGGCGTTTCCGCGAATTGCGATGGCAAAATCGGATTTACGTAACTATGTCGAAGAAGTCCTGTCTCTGAAACAAGAATATGCGGGCAAAATCGACGTATTACTCGGCATTGAATCCGATTATTTCCCTATCCATGCTGAGCTGTACCGCGACACACTTGGGCAGTACCCTTTTGACTATATTATTGGATCTGTTCATCATACCGAGGATGTCAGTATCTTCAATAAGACGCGGTGGAAAGGACTTAGCGACGCACGCAAAGTTGAAGTGAAAAAGAGTTATTATTCCTTGATTCGGGAGTCTGCTCAAAGTGGAATGTTTCAGATCTTAGGTCACATTGATGCAATGAAAGGCAACTACCCTTCCTTCTCTGATATTATTGCGGATGAGGCCATTGATGAGACATTACAGGTGATTGCCGAATCGAACGTAGCGATTGAGATTAATACGTCAGGCAAAACAAAACTTAGCGGAGGCTGGTACCCTTCAGATGCCATTCTCGAACGTGCTCAGCACTACGGTGTGAAAGTAACGTTTGGATCAGATGCTCACAAACCTCAGCGGGTAGGGGACGAGCTGGAAGAAGTGCGTACTCGCTTGCTGGAGATTGGATTTACAGAATGGGTATATTTCAAACAAAAACAGATGCAGATTGTACCTTTGTAATGGCACAGTCCGCTTACAGCATACCAAGAACCCCACATGGAAGCTCATTCCATAGTGGGGTTCTGTGTTTTCGTTTTGATCGGTTTCATATGATAGCTTCATATGAGAGCAAAAAAAATGAACCCGTTCGCACGGGTTCCAACAGCATAATATATTTATCAAAAAGGGGGTCATGAGATAAGTTTACCCGCTGTCTGTTAGAGTTCAATTGCAGCTATATTTCATTTGTGTAACAAATAATTTGAAGTGCAAATGAGATGTTTCAACTATTTTATGCTATGTCACCTGAGGCTTGTCGAAGACCACGGTCTGGAGGTTATCCTCCATAGATACTCGAACCTGTTGCTCTCGGTACATGCTGTATACTTTAACGTCCATCAACGTATCACTTTCACTGGTGGCGTCATTCTCCACTGAACCAAAAGAAGGCAACGTCCGTTCATAAGACATACCACTTTTGTGCAATACACGCTCCGATGATACGTTAGCTTCGTAACAACGTGCTTCCACTTTCGACAAGTCTAGCTCCGTAAAACCAAATTCAATCATCCGTCGCAGCGCCTCCGTAGCTATCCCTAAGCCCCAACAAGATCTGCTCACGATGTATCCAATCTGCGCTGTACCCTGCTGTTCATTCCAATGCTGAAACGAAATGATCCCAATGAGCGGTTCTCTGCCTTTCCAACATATCCCGTAATGTAGCGATTCAAGCTTCGCACTACTACTACGAATCTGATTCAATAATCGCCGGGCACGAACCGGTGTTGGCTGGTTCCCCCTGTTCACATAGCGGATAATCTGTGGATCGGAGAACAATTCCGACAATGTGCCAAAATCACTCTGACGTAACGATCGCAGCACAAGGCGTTCTGTCCATAGTACAGGCAATCCCTGACTTAGCATTTTTCGGGTCAGCATGACAATCGCTCCTTTTGCCTATCGGGTTTGAGTCCGGTAAGACAAGCATGCTCTGGAGATGATCCGGAAGTATAATATTTGCTTTCCAATTCAAAAAGGACGACTACAGATCGTGTTGAATCCTACACGTCTTACGTTATTATGCCAACACGCGATAAGCTGTTATTCCTCTATCACACTTTTCTCCTGTAATCCACGATAAACACCTGTTCGAATCTCTCGAATGTATAACTCAAGTGCTGGCACCCCTGCTTGTTCTGCAACTTGAACTTCCTGCTCAATATCATAGGGAACACGGACAAATTGAATATTAATAGCTTGGTTTATATCTCTGTTGCTCGCTCCCTCAAGAATACAATATGAAGCCTGAGGGATATCCAGTGGGTTGCCCACACTCCCTACATTGAACAGAACTTTCCCATTCAAGTGCTGTAAATACGCATTGTGTACGTCGCCATAACCTACGATATCTGCCTGTCCGAGTTCAGCCTCATTCGCCGGGGCATCAAACATCGCTATACGTTTGTCCACATCATCCCATGGTTGTACGCGGTGGTATACGCTTTGTGGTGAAGCGTGTACCAATCGAATCGTACGTCCACTTAACTCGAATTGATGACTAAATGGAAGATTCGCTAAATAGTCCAGTCGTTCCTGCCCAAGCTTGTCTGCTTGCCAAGTAAAGTTCTCATTATCCCGATTCACAGCAACCAGCTCATCCCAGTTACCCCGAACGACTTGTTCACATGTCTCTCTCACCCGATCAACCACCTGAACTGGATCAGGCCCTTTGCCTACGAGGTCGCCAAGACAAAAGATTCGCTTCAGCCCGCGACTCCGAATATCATTCAATACTGCTTCCCATGCCGTCATATTGCCGTGAATATCGGATACAATCGCAATTCGTTCCATCCTGGCTAACCTCCATTCATAACTTGCATATTCATGTAGTCTGTTATGTTTGATGACTCTGCAAATGAAATACAGTCACTTCGGGTCTACACAAAAATCGAATTGGGAGATGGGTCATTCCAAACCCTCGATTGACATACACAGGCATTTTCGTCCAACCGACATAATACAATCCCTTTACAAATTTTCGTGCACCACGAGGAGCAGATAACGCCCCAATCCACGGAAAACGAACCTGGCCGCCGTGGCTGTGCCCAGACAACTGCAATCCAAAACCATTGGAAGCTGCTCTATCCGCATAGTCAGGTTCATGCATAAGTAACATTTTCCAGATGTCTTCATCCAGACCTTCCACAGCTGTAGCCAAGTTAGGCTTGCCCGTTAATGCATCATCTAATCCTACAATAGCTATTTGATCCTCATGATGTTGGATAACTACATGAGCATTCCGAAGTAAGGTAAAGCCAGCCTGCTCAAACATCTTCTCCACTTCTTCTTGCTGCTTTCCCCGGTAATCATGATTACCGAATATTGCAAACTTCCCCAACTTAGCATGCATGGAAGACAGAGCCGGAATACACTCCCGCATAGGTTCTGCATCTCGCTCCACAATATCTCCCGTAAAACATATCAGATCCGGCTGCTGTTCTTGAATCAGATCCGCCAGCTTCTCGATCTGCTTCACGCCAGTATGGAATCCGATATGGGCATCACTAAACTGTATTAGTCGCAACCCATCAAAGGCACTGGGAAGTTTAGGGAGATTTAATTGCACCTGCTTTACTTCCACACGTCGCGGCTCCCATAGCGCATATCCACCTGTAAACACAGTTGCGATAGCTGTCATTAGAATTGTCCGTAACTTTGTACTTCGCCGGGAGGGATCATGATCCTTTTCCTGACCAGGAAAAAGGGGCTGCTCTGTCTCATTCTTATCGTGTCCACGCCTGCTTGGCGTTTCCTTATTGCTCTTATACGGCACCCTTGCCATGTTCCCTCTCCTCCTTCCGCACACAATCCATCCCCACATTATAGCATATTCTGCATCATAAGCTCGGTTCCTTCGCCCCATTACAAAAAGAAGCCATGTCCCCAAACAACCAAGATCGGAGAACACGACTTCTTATCTATTCATATTCGGTTAAAAGCTGAATTAGTTGCGTTTATACGCCCAACCAACGTTTGAACATATGCTTCGTTGTTTGTTTGTTCATTTCCGCAATAGAAGTTGTCAATGGAATGCCCTTAGGACAGGATTGCACACAGTTCTGCGAGTTACCGCAGCCCTCGATTCCTCCATCCTCCATCAACGCTTCCAGACGATCCTCAGCGTTCATCTCACCTGTTGGGTGAGCGTTGAACAGACGCACTTGTGAAAGTGCTGCTGGTCCGATAAAGTCTGTCTTTTCATTCACGTTAGGACAAGCTTCCAAGCAAACACCGCATGTCATACATTTGGACAATTCATATGCCCATTGACGCTTCTTCTCTGGCATACGCGGACCTGGACCAAGGTCATAGGTACCGTCAATTGGAATCCATGCTTTTACCCGTTTCAGGGCGTTAAACATCCGGTTACGGTCAATAACAAGGTCACGCACTACGGGGAATGTTTTCATTGGTTCGATACGAACCGGTTGCTCCAACTTATCGATCAAAGCAGCACACGCTTGACGCGGCTTGCCGTTGATCACCATGGAGCATGCTCCACAAACCTCTTCCAGACAGTTCGATTCCCAACATACTGGAGCAATCGACTTACCCTCTGTATTAACAGGGTTCCGCTGTATCTCCATCAGGGCGCTGATCACATTCATATTGGGACGGTACGGAAGTTCGAACTCTTCGTTATACGAAGCTGATTCTGGGCTATCCTGACGTGTGATGATAAACTTGACGGTTTTGTTCGCTGTTGCTGGTTCCGCCATATCGTAGTCCCCTCCTTGGTGACGATGATTGTATTGCTATCGTTATAAGACCAACGTGTTACACGTAGCCACTCCGCCGACAGAAGATCCTTCCGATCGCTGTTATCCCCAGACTTTCTTTGATCCCA
Organism: Paenibacillus tundrae; assembly: GCF_030812775.1. Taxonomy (GTDB): domain Bacteria; phylum Bacillota; class Bacilli; order Paenibacillales; family Paenibacillaceae; genus Paenibacillus; species Paenibacillus tundrae_A. Next base: position 126,736 of record NZ_JAUSTI010000009.1, on the reverse strand, counting down.
TCTAACAGGGTTAAAATCCGGGGATAAAGGCGAGCGCTTCGCTTCTTCAGTATTCTTCTGTCTTCTCCGTTAAAGTGGTAACTTTTTGGAATTTATAAATATAAAAATAAATCTTCTTGTTGATTCGCAGTTAAGAGCGGAATGTCCGGCCGCCATTGTTGAATCACTCAATTAATCTTTTGAGTAGTCGCGGATCCGTGGTGGGATCAGGGAAACGTCTACCGGCTCGTACGAGATTTGTGGCCCTTCCTTCGACCAACTTGCGATGGTCGTTTTGAGGAATTCTTCGTCGTTACGTTCCGTGAACTCCGGTTTGTAATGCGCGCCGCGGCTTTCGTTACGCAGCAATGCGCCCAGTGTCATGGCTTCAGCCAATTCAAGCATGTTCCACAGCTGGCGGGTAAATGCCGCACCAGGGTTGTTCCAACCTGAAGTGTCATACATGTTGATTTTGCCATAACGTTCTTTCAATTCCTTGATCTTGCCAATGGTTGCTTCAAGCTTGTCATTGTAACGCACAACCGTCATGTTGGCTGTCATCCACTCGCCAAGCTCTTTATGAATAACGTAGGCATTCTCATTACCTTGCATCTTCATGATGCCTTCGTATTTATTGGTTTGCTGTTTCGTATAGTTATCGAAGACGGAGGAAGAAATATCAGCAGACGATTTCTTAAGTCCTTTGATATATTCAGCCGCTTTTGGTCCAGCAACCATACCGCCGTAAATGGCAGATACCAAAGAGTTTGCACCAAGTCGGTTCGCTCCGTGGTATTGATACTCACACTCACCGGCTGCAAACAGTCCCGGAATGTTAGTCATTTGGTTGTAATCTACCCACATACCGCCCATGGAATAGTGGACTGCCGGGAAGATTTTCATTGGAATTTTACGTGGATCGTCACCCATGAATTTCTCATAAATCTCGATAATTCCACCGAGCTTCACATCCAGCTCTTTAGGATCTTTATGGGACAGATCGAGGTATACCATGTTCTCCCCATTGACTCCAAGACCCATATCTACGCAGACGCTGAAGATTTCACGAGTCGCGATGTCACGCGGTACAAGGTTACCATAGGATGGATACTTCTCTTCAAGGAAGTACCATGGCTTACCGTCTTTATATGTCCAGATCCGTCCACCTTCACCACGCGCAGACTCTGACATCAGACGAAGCTTGTCATCGCCCGGAATCGCCGTTGGGTGAATCTGAATGAACTCACCGTTTGCGTAATTTACGCCTTGTTGATACACGGCACTTGCAGCTGTACCTGTGTTAATTACGGAGTTGGTTGTTTTACCGAAAATGATACCTGGGCCACCGCTCGCAAGAATAACTGCTTCGGCCGGGAAGGTCTGAACCTTCATCGTTTTCAGGTCTTGCGCTACAATGCCTCGGCATACACCTTCATCATCGATAACAGCCTGTAGGAATTCCCAGTTCTCATATTTCGTAACCAGACCCGCTGCTTCCCAGCGACGTACCTGCTCGTCTAATGCGTAGAGCAACTGTTGTCCTGTCGTTGCTCCTGCAAATGCTGTACGGTGATGCTTCGTACCTCCGAAACGACGGAAATCAAGCAAACCTTCCGGTGTCCGGTTGAACATAACGCCCATTCTGTCCATCAAGTGGATGATGCCTGGCGCTGCTTCACACATCGCCTTAACTGGTGGCTGATTCGCGAGGAAGTCGCCGCCATATACCGTATCGTCAAAGTGAACCCAAGGAGAATCTCCCTCACCCTTGGTATTTACCGCACCGTTGATACCGCCTTGGGCACATACGGAGTGAGATCTTTTAACGGGTACTAGTGAAAATAAATGAACATGAACTCCGGCTTCAGCCGATTTGATCGCCGCCATCAAACCTGCGAGACCGCCGCCCACAATAATTACATTAGATGATGCCATTGTTGTTCACTCCTTTATAAGTCAGCAAGTATAGAAGTTGTTCAAAAAATCCGCTTTTGATTACCAAGGATGCCTGACGGCATCTCAGCGTCGAAGTTGAAATTCAGCCGAAATGTCCGTTGCTCACGTAGTTTTGCCTACGCTCCGCTACTCCATTTCTATCTTCATCCCACCTTCTCGGTACTTAAAACCGTACTTTTTGAACACGAATTGAAAGCTAAATGCTTAGATCAGAACTGATTTAACTGCGTCAATCATCGAAGTTGCAACTTGGAAATCAATGCTACGGAAAGCAAATAATGAAGCAATAAACATGATAGAAACAATACCGAACAAGCTCATGCATACGTAAGAGGATACACGCTGCGCACGCGGACCAACTGTAATCCCCCAACTAACGAGAAACGACCAAAGGCCATTGGCAAAGTGATATGACGCCGCAACCACGCTGATCATGTATATAGCAAAGGTTATCGGGTTCGTCACAGCATCATGAATGACGCCGCCGATCTCTTCATGTGTTACGTTACCCAGCGCAATCTGTACACGCGTCTCCCATACGTGCCAGATAACGAATACAAACGTAATGACACCACTGATCCGCTGCAACGTGTAGCGCCAGTTACGTTCATTACCGTACCTGCCCACGTTAGGTTTGGCCTGATAGGCAATATAAAGACCGTACACACCGTGGAAGAACAACGGCAGCCAAATAAGTGTAGCCTCGATAACAATTACCAGAGGCAAACCATTCAGAAATGCAACAGCTTTGTAAAACCCTTCTGTGCCGCCTTCAACTGCTGTGAAGTTTGTCACCAAATGCTCAAGAAAAAACAAACTGAGCGGAATGACGCCAAGCAAGGAATGCAGCTTTCTGGAGTAAAACCCTTTCATAAAATGTCGATCCCCTTTCGCTAAATACAACGTTTTCATAAATAAGTTCACTATCACACACAAACCTTTCTCCAAGGAAAGGTTCGACAAATTGTTCCGTTTTCGTCAGGTGTGAACAACTTGTGTCACAATTCATGTTACTCTTTTTTTTCTTATAAGGGAATTGCAATATAATTATTAATTGTTATAACCTATAGGTATAAGCATTGAAACATTGGACGAGTATCACATACATCATCGGAAATTTTATTTCAAGGATATGTATCACGCTTAATCGCCAAGACAGATCTTACCTTCAATATGCACAAAAAATCAGATGTAAAGACACCTGAAATGGAAGCGAGGTTAACGTCTATGTTTGAGGATTTAAACGCCTTTGCAGCGGTCGTGGAGCAATCAAGTCTAAACCGGGCATCCAAGCTACTGAACCTGTCACAGCCCGCCCTATCTCGCAAAATTGCCAAGTTAGAGGATGAACTCGGGGTAGCTCTCTTTCATCGTCGGGGCAAACGGCTTGAATTAACAAGCGTGGGGCAGCTCGCTTATACTTTTGCCGTTGAGCAGAAACAGCAACAACAGAAGTTCCTAACGATGCTAGCCCAGTATAAAGACGAGGAACAGAGCACGATCACCCTTGGAGCCAGCCTAACCACCCTTCAAACAACGTTGCCTCCTCTGGTCAATGCCTTTATGGAGAAACATCCAAACGCTGAGCTTAAGCTGTTAACAGGTAAAACGCATGAGATTGTCTCTTTTGTCCGTGATAAAAAAGCCGATGTTGGCATCGTTGCTTCTTCCATTAATGAAGCAGGGTTAAACTGCATTCCGCTCTTTGATGACCATCTAGAGCTTGTTGTCCCGCTAACTCATCCGTTGTCTGGGCGTGAAGCAGAGATGGAGAATTTACACGAGCTACCGATGATCACCTTCTCTAAAGGTACATGGTATCGCAAACTAACGGACGACCTGTTCCATCGCTGTGCTGTTATGCCTGATATTCGCATGGAGATTGATTCCTTCGAAGCGATCGTACGTCTATTACCTACATGCAAAGCAGCTGCTCTTCTACCCAAATCATATCTTCGTCCCCAACTGCTTGCGGACAACGACCTGGTATCTGTTTATCTACCTGAGTTGCAGCAAACTAGGCGAACCACGAGCATGATCTATGGACACAAGGAAGATCTCAGCAAGACATCCAGACAGTGGGTAAAAGAAACGGCTGCGCTGTTTACAGCAAAGACGCCGCTATCCTCTAAGAGAACAACGACGCCTTAGTTTCCATGTATCCTATTTCACTTTAATCACGAAAGCCATTTACCAAACCTAATCATTCTTTTAACATCTCCAACGACCAAGGCATTCGCTTTATTTTACGTTTCTACAGCCATGAGGTAACCTTAATCCTCCTGGCTAATTACCTCTTCTTCAAAGCGCTCGATATTGTCATTGGTACCGATAATAACCATAATGTCCCCAGTGTGGAGGGAGTCTAGCGCCGTTGGAGCGATTATAACGCCTGCCTCCTTCTGCAACGCAACAATGCTGCATCCAAAGCGCACACGCGCATTCAGTGAGGACAGCGTCTTATTATGCAGGCAGTCCGGAACTTTCATTTCAACAATGCTGTAGTTATTGGATAGCTCGATGTAATCCAGCAGATTCGGAGTAACCAGCTGATGGGCAACCCGCACTCCCATATCCCGTTCAGGATACACGACACGGTCGATGCCGAGTTTATCCAGCGCACGGCCATGAAGAACAGAGATGGCTTTGGCCACCACCGTTTTTACACCCAGCTCTTTTAACAAAATCGCAGTCAGGATACTTGTCTGAATATCGTCCCCAATGGCTACGATACCACAGTCGAAATTCCGGATTCCGAGGGAGCGCAGCACTTCCTCATCTGTTGCATCAGCTACAACGGCATGCGTAACCAATTCACTGATATCTTCGACAACCTCTTCGTTTTTGTCAATACCGAGAACCTCATAACCAAGTTCCATTAATTCCTGTGCCAAGCTGGAGCCAAACCGTCCAAGCCCAATCACTGCAAACTGCTGTTTTTTCATCGTTCTTCACGAACCCCTTATCCAATAATCATTTTGCCTTCCGGGTACCTGTATAACTCCTTACCCTTTTTCTGTCCAAGTGCATACGCAAGCGTAATCGGCCCGAGTCGACCCGCAAACATGGTAAAACAAATTAATAGCTTGCCAAATGTGGTCAGCTTCAGTGTAAGTCCCATGGATAAACCTACAGTGCCAAAGGCCGATGTCGTCTCAAATAAAATCATTAAAAAGCCGCTATCCTCGGTTGTGCTCAGTATCATCGTTACGGTTATAATGAGCAGCAGCGCAAGCAGTGTAATCGTAAGTGCTTTGAAGATCCGTTCCTGTAGTAGCCTGTATCTGAAAAATACAATATCCTCTCGACCACGCATCATTGCGATCACCGCACCGATCATAATCATAAACGTAGTCGTTTTGATACCACCCCCGGTAGAACCAGGAGATGCCCCAATAAACATCAATATAATCATGAAAAATTGCGTAGCTTGCCTCAAACCGGCAATATCCACCGTATTAGCACCCGCTGTTCGAGGTGTGACCGATTGAAAGAACGAACCAAGAATTTTGCCACCCCAATTCAGCCCACCAAGTGTTCGCGGATTGTTGAATTCGAAGACAAAGATCACTAAAGCTCCCAACATAATAAGTAGACCGGTCGTTAACAGTACAACCTTGGAGTGCAACGAGATCTTACGTGTCTTGTGGTAATCGATCAGGTCGGACAACACCACAAAGCCAATTCCCCCTGAAATAATCAGGAACATTGCCGTAAAGTTTACTAATGGATCATAGACATAACTCGTCAAACTGCGAAAATCACCAAACATATCAAAGCCTGCGTTATTAAACATCGATATCGCATGCCAGTATCCGTAATACATGGCTTGACCCAGCGGCATATCAAATGACCAACGAATCGCGAATAATGTGCCACATACCACTTCAATAATGAGGGAATACGCCACGACTTTGCGAATAAGCCGTACAATACCTTCCATCGTGTTCTGGTTCATCGCTTCCTGCAAAATAAGCCGTTCTCGCAGAGAAATTCTACGTTTAAATGCAATTGCGACGAGTGTAGCCATCGTCATGAAGCCGAGTCCACCGATCTGAATCAACAAAGCTATAATGACTTGCCCAAGCACGGAGAAATGAGTACCTGTGTCTACAACGACCAGCCCAGTCACACATACGGCTGATGTTGCGGTAAATAGTGCATCAATAAATGGAAGGCTTCCCCCGCTCTGACTCGATGCTGGAAGCATCAACAGTAATGTTCCTAGCAGAATAATCCCAGCGAAGCCGAGCACCAGAATTCGAGGCGGGGATAGGTTCAGCCATTGAACATTTAATTTCACTTATGGATCATCCACCTCTACTAAAATGAAAACAACTCCACCATGTGGAGTTTCAACCTAAACGGTATGATTCGTATGGATTTAACGTATACATAGATGTTGAACTATATTGTATTCGTTCCCTTAATACGTTGCAGACATGCGGATTGTTACACATTTGCTTCAAAAATTATAATCGCTCGAACGTTTGCAAACAAAACGAATTTTGAGTAAATAGCATCGAATTTCGCCAAAAAGGGAAAAACTCAGATAACGGGATGGATTGATCTGATTATTTCGATCATTTTCATTCATTTTCAATGATTTACACCGCTTCTCGTTTCCTTATTGGCGTTCAAGGCTTCGCCTGTGATATCTTTACTTTAATATCCATATTAATAAAGGAGGAAATATACGAAATGAATCCCTTAGGGCAGCCTTTAGAACTCAAAGCGAACTTTAAGCGTTTAGGGTTGCTTGCGGCGATCGGCCTGATTCTGTTTTTCGTTTTTCAGATTTTTCCAGCTACCTCATCTCAAACGACAGACATCACGTCCACACCCGTTATAAGCAAGGAACAAGCAACTCAGTCAGCAAGGTCATTTGCTGCTTCCGTAGCCGATTATACCCTTCCTAGCAGTGAGGAAGAGCCTCTGGTAACGTACCAGACCCATTCGGATATATACGGTTATATGACCAAAACGAAGCAGTTAGATGCTTACAATAAGCAATGGGAGACTACCTATCCTTATGATGTATACCGCGTACGTTTGGTAGATAACGATCGAGGCGGTTACTTAAATGTCGACGTACATATGAAGACTGGCAAAGTGGTCGGATTTACTCGCGAGCTTCCTTCTTCCCTCTACGCTTCGGCTAATGTTGAAGAAGATCAACAGAAACGCAATGCGACCATTCGTGTGGCTGAAGGAAATATATCTTTAGAACAGAAAGAACGTCTTGCATCAGGTATACTCACCGAATTCGGATATGAAATTCCCAAGCTCCAGTTAGATACACAGGACGGAGAAGGTGGACTGAAATATACGGACTTAGATAAACAAATCGGGGACTCCAATCTGGAGTTAAACTTTACGTTTGAAAGTGGCGCGGTTCGTTCCTTTGAAGCTGTGTTCTCTGTGCCTGACTCCCATACCCAGTATGTAAAAGATCAGACGCGTCAGGCTAACTACATGACATATGGTGGTTACGCATTTTTGACGTTTGTACTCGGCGTACTGGCGATCATCTACAGTATTCTAACAAGAGCACACACTTCATTTAAGAGAGGTATTATCTTATCCTTAATTTACTTTGCAGCTTCCGTCATTGGTACGTTGAACATGCTGCCACTCTTAAAATCTCAAGGATTAAACAGCTTCATGCTCAGCTTCCTCATGATCTTTCAGATTGGAATTACGCTCGTCATGAGTGCCACGATCTATCTATCGCTCGTTGCGGGTGATGGAATGTGGAGAAAAATCGGGCTGAACCCTTGGCCTCGTGCCAAAGAACCGGGATATGGTAAATATGTACTTCACAGTATGTATACAGGTTATCTCTGGGCACTGATCTTGCTTGGCGTGCAGTCCATTCTCTTCTTCATCTTAGAGCGGAGTATTGGAACGTGGTCAACCACATCTGCTGATCAATCCACATACAATATGAGCTATGCATGGCTCTTCCCAATCATGGCTTGGATGGCAGGGATCGGAGAAGAGACCGTCTATCGTTTATTCGGTATCCGCATGATGCAGAAGATCGTGCGCAACACCTTTATCGCTTGTCTCATTCCGACCATCATCTGGGCGCTGGGACATACCTTGTATCCAATCTATCCGGTTATTACACGTCCAATTGAATTAACGGTGATTGGACTTCTGTTCAGTTTCATTATGCTACGTCATGGCTTTATCGCGGTTGTGTTCAGCCATGTAATATTCAACAGCCTCTTGATGGGTTTAAGCCTTGTCTTCATGGGTGATGCATTCAATGTTTCGGCAGGTATCTTCTGGATTGTACTTCCTGCTATCGTGGGTTATATCATCTATAAATGTAATCCAAACAAAAAAGAGAAGCCGTATGTCACGACTCCTCATCACGAAGTGCTGCAATAATCTGTTTTGCCAGCTTGTCACCAATAGATAGAGGCCGGAAGTCTTCGACGCTGGCCTCTTTTATTTTGCGTAAAGAGCCGAAGTGCTTGAGTAAAAGCTTACGTCTTTTCTCTCCAATGCCCGGAATAGAATCCAGACGTGAAGTTACCATTGATTTGCCACGTTGCTCTCGGTGGAACGAAATGGCGAATCGGTGAACCTCTTCTTGAATACGTTGCAGCAAATAAAATTCTTGGCTATCTCGCGGTAAAGAAATAACCTCCGGTGGATTGCCGATCATCAGTTGTGATGTTTTGTGTTTGGCATCCTTCACCAGACCACATACAGGAATAAATAACCCTAATTCGTTCTCCAGTACGTCCACTGCGGCAGAGATCTGTCCTTTACCTCCGTCCACTACAATCAGGTCAGGCTGAGTCAGGTTCTCTTTCAATACACGTTCGTATCTACGACGAATAACCTCTCTCATTGTCTCATAATCATCAGGACCCTCAACCGAACGAACTTTGTACTTACGGTATTCCTTCTTATCCGGTTTGCCATCTGTAAACACAATCATAGCCGAAACAGGATTGGTTCCTTGAATGTTCGAGTTATCAAACGCTTCAATTCGGCGTAACTGATCCAGCCCGATCCAGCGACCGAGGCCTTCTGAAGCTTTGGATGTCCGTTCTTCGTTACGTTCGATTAATCTGAATTTCTCTTCTAACGCCACACGTGCATTGTCCACAGCCATCGTAATCATCTGCCGTTTCAATCCGCGTTGCGGAATGTGAACCTTAATCTCAAGCCATTCTTGTAATGCAGCAGCTGCCTGAGCTGGCTCTTCCAAGCCTGCAGGTTGCGATTCACGCGTTGATGAGGTTAATTCCGATTCGTTATGCTCGGAACCTTCCGCAGAGTCCGTTGATTCTGCTGGCGCTGACTGATTCTGTGCTTGCTCCAGATTAATTTCATAAGTTGCTGACGTTTCTGCCACAAGAGGTTCGTCGGGTTTCACCTGCCACTGCATGCCCTCCTCCGTCATCTCCGTGGTTACTGCCGCACGGCTAACTAATTCTGAGTCAGTCTCGCTCTGAACAGTTTCCGCTACTTCCAGATCTTTAGGCATGTCAGGCAATAAAATCTCTTGCGGCAATGCCGGGTTATCGCTGTAATACTGAGTCACGTAGGACATGAAATCACTGTACGCTTCACCGTAGAACGGAAAAGTAGATACGTGACGTTCAATCATTTTACCCTGACGCATATATAGAATCTGGACACACATCCAGCCTTTATCAATAGCGAAACCAAATACATCACGGTCTCTGGCGTCCGCCATGGTGATCTTCTGTTTTTCCATAATGGCATCAATGGCAATAACCTGATCACGCAGCTCTTTAGCCCGTTCAAAATACAGATCCTCAGCTGCCTCCTGCATTTTGCGCTGTAGATCCTTCTTAATCTCTTCATGTCCACCACTTAGGAAGGAACCAATCTCCTGCGAGATCTGATCATACTGCTCTTTGCCAACTTCCTCCACACAAGGTGCAAGACATTGACCCATGTGAAAATAGAGACAGACCTCCTTCGGCATCACGCCGCATTTACGTAATGGATACATCCGATCCAGCAGTTTTTTCGTTTGATGTGCCGCATACGAGTTGGGATACGGCCCAAAATATTTGGCTTTATCTTTGAGCACCCGTCGTGTTACTTCAAGCCGTGGATGCTTTTCATTCGTAATTTTTAGGTAGGGAAAGGTCTTATCATCTTTAAGCAATACGTTATATCGCGGCATATGCTTCTTGATTAGATTACATTCTAGAATAAGTGCTTCCATGTTACTGCCAGTTACGATGTATTCAAAATCGCGAATTTCAGATACAAGACGCTGCGTTTTACCATTATGACTACCCATAAAATAAGACTTAACCCGGTTCTTCAGAACCTTCGCTTTACCTACATAAATAATCGTACCTTCTTTGTTCTTCATCAGATAACAGCCAGACATATCCGGCAACAACGCCAGCTTGTGACGTATCTGCTCTAGTGCTTTTTCTTGCTCTTGTAAATCCGTCATAAATCCGTCCATCACTCCGTCAGTCCTCCTTCCCCGAAAAGTACCTCTAATAGAGGTTGTTCAAAAAGTCCGCTTTTGATTACGAAGCATGCCTAACGGCATGATCAGCGTCGAATATGGAATTCAGCCGAAATAAGTGGATGCTTACGCAGCTTGTTTCCTTCGGAAACATGTGGTTGCTCACGTAGTCTTGCCTACGCTCCGCTACTCCATTTCTATCTTCATCCCATCTTTCTTGGTACTGAAAACCACCCTTTTTGAACACGCACTTATAATGAATAGTATACTTTATATTGTCCTATATGATAGCAATCGACGCAAAACGCCCCCGGCATATAAACCGGAGGCGAACGTTAAGCCTAATGTCTTATTGGTGTTTCTCAATAATTCCTTTGAGTGCATCTTTGGAGTTCAGACCAACCACTTTATCAACCGGTTGACCGTCTTTGAAGAAGATCAATGTTGGAATGCTCATTACGCCAAAGCGAGAAGCAGATTCCGGATTTTCATCCACATTGACTTTTGCAATTTTCACTGCATCGCCAACTTCAGTGGACAGCTCTTCCAGGATTGGAGCGAGCATTTTACAAGGACCGCACCAAGGCGCCCAGAAATCAACAAGAACCGTTCCTTCTCCTTCGACTTCTGCGTTAAAGGATTGATCGGATACGTTAACAATAGCCATGATAATTGTCCTCCTTATATATGCTTACGGTTATTATAACCTGTAACGTCGTGAACGACACTTCCAGTATAACACATGTACTCTTGACTTGTGAAATGTACGGAACAATGTTCATCTATCAAACATCAAATCTTCATAATTATTGAATTAAGGTGTAAATGCAAAATCTTTACAAACGCTTTCTTTTCCAAGTATACTAAAATTACTCCGGGTTTCAGCCTTAGCTGTTTATCCCCAAAGGAGGCAATCACATGGATGCAAATGTGCGGATCAGTGACCCGCGTGAACATGTCAACGAAGAACCCCGTAACGATCTATTTGATCTGATTGCGGGTGTAGCTGGCATGGGTGGCCTAATGACAGTGATCTTCTTCGGTATGGTTATCTTCAAATTCCTAACCGAATAGAACACTACAGTCACACGCAAGATCCAAAAAAGCCTGGCTTTCGCATTGCGAAAACCGGGCTTTTTGCTGAACACTCTTATTCTTCGTTCAAGCAGATCCGAATCAACGTTTACCCCGCTGATTCTCCCCACGAACGGATACAACGTCTACAAATGGACGAATTCGATCCATCAAACGTTGACCCTTGTTCATTTCCTCGCCGTCCTTACTTGTGAAGCTCAGATGTTTCTCTAGCCCCTCCAAGTTATAATTCGACGTGTAGAACGTAGGCTTGCGATTCATACGGTAGTTCAATATGGAACCCATCACATGGTCACGAACCCATGGATTCAGATTCTCAGCTCCAATATCATCAAAGATCAGCAGGTCGCAGCTCTTCAGAATATCTGTCGTTTCCTTAACCTTCTGTCCATCCGTAATCATCGATTTAAGATCCTCTACAAAATCAGGCATATAAATGATAACACCTGTATGACCGGCAACCGCCAGCTCGTGTAACAAATAACACATGAGAAACGTCTTGCCTGTTCCAAATGATCCTTCTAGGAACAGCCCTTGAGGAGACAACCCGTTCTCCTTGGTCTCATTAATATAACGCAGAACACGATTTACCGCCGGTGCACGCATCCGATCCTTGCCCATAATTTCCACATCATCATAACCCGCATTTAGGGCACGCTCATCCACATAGAAACTACGTATTCTTTGTTTAATCAGATGTTCATTCTGCCGAGCAATATGTTTGGAGCAAGGTGCTTTTTTATCTATAATTTCGGGTTTGCCGTTAAAATGTTCTACTTCCAGCTTGCAAAAATGACCCTGAAAATCGTTAGGACAGTTGTCCAGTCCCGGACAATTCGCGCAGTTCTTAGAATCTTTGGCATACTGAAACAGCTTGCTCAGATCAGTCATCATCTGTGTATCTTTCAGTTCAGGATGACTCGCACGGAACTCGCGTACGTATGGATCATCCATCAATTCTGCCGCAATTCGCCGAGACTGCTCACGAAAGGAAGGGTTAAGCTGCTGAAGCAGTCCTCCCAAGGATTCCATGGCTTCAAGCCCCCTTAATGGTGTCTGTATAGAATGAACAATGAAGCGTTACTTATACCATTACGATGACACAGTAACCTTCAATCGCTTTGTAATTCTACTGTTCATTCTATAGAAAAGCAACCAATAACTCAACTGAAACTGAGCGGATACCTCTGGAAAATAGCACAATCCCTCTATAACGATACAGTTGTCAGATCCTATAAACTAGAAGCTTGCACTTATTAACGCCGAAGACCCACGGTTACAATTTCACATGCTCCCGTCTGCATGATCCATTCCTTGCTTGCAAAGGATACAGATGAAGTCTCTTCAATCTGGCTAGACTCATACGTCTCCCCCTCTTCCTCCAGCACATTACTCTTATACATGGCTTCCCATGGAAGTGAGCTTGTCGGAGTTACAGCCAGTCTCAGTGTAGTCGCTTCTGTTGTCATGTTGTACCAGCGAAGCATCAGATCACCTGAATCCGCATTGACCTTGAGTGATGAAAATGCCAACCCTTCCCCTTGCCATGCAAGTAGGGAATGACTAGGTGTGAGATCACCCCGGTGTACTTCAGTTTGTACCCATGTCCAAGGCACTTGGAATTGATAAGCCTGGATGTATGCATCTGCGGCTGCAGCACGTCCATGATGCGGGATGATCTCCAGTTGAAACGAATGCTCTCCCAAACATTGGGCTTCTGGTGTCGGGAACAATCCCCAGTCTCCGAGTTCACCGACAGCTCGCAGTAAGGTAATGGCAATCGTATTGCGTCCATCCTGAAGGACTTCATACTCGTTCAGACCTAGGTTGGCAACGACTAATCCGGCCTGGTCTTCACTCACATCTACAAAGCTCTGCTGATGCTGCGTATTGCTAGGATTTTGCCACTCTGGTGCAGGCATATTATCCCTTGTAGCGATCTCGAACATGGAATCCGCATGGTGAACAGTAGTCTTCAGATCTGTTGGGAAAAGAGCCCGCACCCGATGATCCTTCGCTTGATTGTTAAAGGTCGTTTCCATGTGAATTCCTTTTCCACTTCGACTGAGCGATACAACTGTACGAATCTTAAACGGGATCATTCTCGCAGAACGTTGCGCTTTGCGGTAAGGATAATAGATCAGTTCCCGTTGCTCACGATCCAGTAATTCATCTGCTGATTCAGGAACTTCCCAATGATGAACAATCTCGTAGGAGATACGGTAGGGTGTATTCTCAATGACTCGTACCTCTGCCACAAGATCTTGTGTGGTTCTAGCCACTTCGTTTTCTGGCTGTTTGAACATGTACTCGTTCCCGATATCGCCAACATCCTCGTACATACCAAGATCGTGATATGTACGACCTGTATGTTTATCTGTGAGTGAAAACGAACCGTTGTCTGCAATCACAACCGATAGATGTTCATTTTCCATACCACGCTCTATATGTCTTAATATGGCTCCATTGGTGAGGTCTCCTTCATGAACCTTTTTATTAGCTCCCCCTTCACTACGAACCCAGGCATATGTTTTCAAGCCAAGTGCAGGCACCTTCTCCGCTTCAAAAGTGATTCTGACCCGTCTGCAACTGTATGGCTGGCGAAAGCGATCATCTGGTAGATCATAGCCGAATTGCAGACCAAGATCCTCTACTGTGCATGGGATAGATGCACCATGTTGATCAACCAGAATGCGATTGGATAGGTCAACTTTATTCATCTGAAGAGCCATCTCTTCCAAAGAATAGCCATCTCGGAAGTATCGACAAACAGCATCCAGTTCCATCTGCACAACACCGCTACGTTCCCAACCTGTTGTATTGAAGGTAATGAGTGGTCGTGCATCCTCGCCATAGCTGCTAAAGATGGATGTATCCACCATGCTAGCGATCTCGCTGCTGCTCTGCTCAGCCAAAGCTTCAGCTACATGACGACTCTTGTCGAATCGGGTGACCATTTCGCGATGTACCTCGTCCACACTGCACCCACAGATACTATCATGTGGATGGTTTTGCATTAACGTTTTCCAAGCATACGTCAATTGATCATGCGGATAGGTGTGTCCAAGCAAATACGCATAGGACGCCAGTGGCTCAGCCACTTTTTCCAGCATCGCTTGCCCCAATTGATTCATTTGCTTGAGATACACACGAGCGGAGGCCGTATTCACAAGGGTTCCCCAGCCATCCGTACGCTGACTACGTAGTTCCCCTTTTACCGTGGATAGCTCATGTTCAGCATTTCCTCTCAGTGCTTCTAGATAATCTGGAAAATTGGAGTGAACAAACTCGATATCCGGGTATAACTGTTCCGCTATCCGAATGGCTTCTGGCAGGTCCCGCTGGATCGGCTGATGATCACAACCGTTCATGTACAACAACTCATTGGTCGAAGCATATTTTTCTGCGTCTGCAAGCTTGGTTTCCCAAAACTTCTGAGCTGACGCCTCATCCACCGGAACCTCATTCCCATTCGAGTACCAGTTAGCAAACAAAACCCCAAGCACTTTTGATCCATCCGGCCCTTCCCACATCAGCTCGGAGAAGCTGGACTCATATCCTTCATCTGATACCGTATTGTTAAAACCTGTAGGTTTAACGCCACGACCAAAGAAGACATTATCAATCCCCGATTGCAGCATGAGCTGCGGGGTCTGCCCAACCAGACCAAACGTATCAGGAAAATAACCGATCTTCGAGGGTGTGCCATAACGCTTGGCATCCTGATGCCCAACCTGCATATTGCGCACATTGGCTTCCCCGCTCGTCAAGAATGCATCCTGCAAAATGTACCAAGGACCAATGACAATTCTTCCATTACGGATATGCTTCTCCAGTCGTTCCTTCTGCTCTGGACGAACCTGGAGGTAATCCTCAATAATAATCGTCTGCCCATCCAAGTAAAAGCTTTTGTAATCCAGTCCCTCATCCAATTGATCCAACAGCGAATCTACCAGTTGTACCAATCGCATATGATGCTTCTCATACGGCAGGTACCACTCACGATCCCAGTGCGTATGGGAGATAATATGTGCTCTCTTTGATTTTCGAGGTCTGCTTACTGATCCAGTAGTTAAATCTTGGTCTGCTTGTGTGGCTGGTTCTGTATGGTGTTGGGTCATCGTGTTATCCTACCTCTCCGTCTTGTTGTATAATCTCAACCTCATCAGGACGATATACTGCAAGCAACTTGCCATCTGAGTCTGTGGCAAACAGCACGGAACGGTCTTTCTCCAGTTGGAACGTATATGAAACGCCTGAACGTTTGTCTCTTACTTGTACTTGATGATTCATTGAAGACTCTGATACAAACACAAATACATTCCCTTTTGGAAAACTCAGCTTCCGGCCGTAGATTCCCGCAATGTCTCCGCCAGATCCCCATTCCAGTTCCTCATGCACACCGGCAATACCAGTCGCATAACGATACAACGCTGCCAGTGGCTCATCCCGTCCGTTTAACTCCAGCGGTAGCGGCGTCCAGATCAATTTACCTTTTCCCCAGGTCTTAACGGTTACCTCATCCGGGTTGCCATAATCCCGACCAGCTAATGTCTCCTTCGCGACCTCAGCAATACGACGTCGTCCATAAGTTAACCTGTGGTTCATTCCATTTATATATAATCGTTCTTCACGCTGTACGTTACCCAATGTTCGTTTACCAACGATATGATCTGCGAAGTCATTTGGCTTCCAGTAAGCGTCCAGCCCCAGCGGCCCAGTGATAAGCAGACTTAATCCTTTTTGCTCAGTAAACGCAAACAATTGACGCAATGCATCACGATCCATATTGTGTGGACTCGGCACAATCACTAGCTTCGGTGGTTGCTGCTCCAACGCTTCGAGGTGATACTCCGATACGGCGCGGAATGGTAGTTTGAGATCATAAGACATCACACGAGTGAGCTTGGTTGTAGCATCATAAGCCAGGGAACGGTTCGAAAAGTCGTTAGAATAGGGGAACACTACCGCAATCTCCTCAAGCTCCCGATCCTCGAAGAGATCACGAACCTCGTGGATAAATCGTCCATACGCGTACGATACATCCGCCTCCGGTTTCTCCGTACCATCTGCGCGAAGTGCTCCGATATGGGACTCATTCGCATTATCCATATAGAAGTTGGTATTCCAGATCCATTGCACCGCTCCTGCACCCCCTGTAGCAAATGCATAAGCGTATTTGCGTTCAAGGATGTTATGGAGTTCCTCCTCTGTACGTTTGGCTCTTCCGTCCGGTGTTTCCACATACATGACGCCCGTCTCCTGGATGAGATTGGGCTTATGTGGCGTTTTGGTAAAAATGCCATCCCAGATCAGATCATCGTTCAGCCACCAGGAATGTACCGTTGTGTAGTCCACCTCACACTCATAAAAGAATGGAGAAGGACGCTGTGCGCCAAGGGCTTCATCCTGTCCAACGGTGACCAAATGGTGGGGTACCAGATCCTTAATTGCATGAACAAGTTCTTGAACCCATGCATTGTGCATCTCCATAGAAAAGAGACAATAATCAAGCCAGCGCGTTCCTTTCTTCGCCTTGTGCATATCCTGTACGTCAAAATTAATGTCTTCCGGCTCTGGAATGATTGCGGCCGCAAAATCAGGAAGCTGATGAGGTGACATGTTCCATGCCTCCTGAAGTACTTCAATCGATTCATGCCGCTGTTGCAGCCACTCCACAAAAGCCTGCTGTTCATGGGAATCCCTAGCCGAGCGTGGACCATCCGAGAAAATACGTACTGGATCGAACATGGATGGCTCGTTAATTAGATCCCAATCCACATGGGTCGTATGTTTATGTCGACTGACGATACTGCGGATAAAACGCTTCTGCGCCTCAACACTTTGTGGATCCAAATACGGATTCGTGCCTTCCCATGTCTCGGGTGTAAAGGAGAAGAACGTGAAAGTGACCTGCAAGCCGTGGCGCTTAGCTGTTAACAGGAAGGCATCAATCGCACGAAGCACATCCTCTGCCATATGACCATCAACCTGCATCATATTGCGATAGGCTGTCCAGATTCCTGTTCGAATCCAGTTAATGCCCGCTTTCGCCATCTGTTCCATATCCCGATCCCACACGTCCGCATTCGGCAGGAACAGGAATTTGCGCGCCACATCAGAGGTCATATAGGTCATACCTACCACAGGCAATGGCCGGCCGTCTTTTACAAAATAATCTCTACTGCGGGTGATGACTTCTCCCTCTTCAAGCAATGGAGCATCCTGTCCCCAGAAGCCTTGGCGCAGAATTCGCACTTCCCCGTCCGCTGCCTGCGCATGACATACGATGCGGTATAGTCCAGGCTGCACAGTAATTGGAAGGGGCAGGCGAATGAACTGCTGTTCACCGGAAAGCGCCATCTCGATCTGGTGACTCCATACGTTTTCGGATGTGCCTTTTGCACGATCCTCCCGTTCAATCGTTACATCAAATGTCCACAATTCTGGCGAAATACATCTGACTCCTGTACGATTTAAAATCTGGCCTTGGAGGGTCAAAACTGGCCGTTCACCAGGCTCGTAAGTAGCATAATTTGGTTTCAAGGACAGCTCGGTTACGCCTTTGGCACAGAACTGTGCCCATCTCAACATTTCCGTCGCACCATCCTGCTCCCAAAAGGAGGTCGTAAGTGGCACATGGACAAACATCCAGCGTGAACCACTAAACGTACTGCGTGAATTTTCCCATAACACAACAGGAGCTGAGATTTTACGTTCGTCCTTACTCCATCCGCACAGCAGCGGGTAGATCTGTGTACTCATGGTTCCAGCCGAACCCATCTGGTGAGGTAAATCACTGTTTTTTGTCGTGTGCGGAACTAAATTCCACGTATCAGCGATCTGAAACAGTCCCTCTTTGCCAGCAAGAAGTGGAATTTGTTCTGTAGCAGTGATCGTTTGAACTTTGGCTGAAGATACACTTAAAGCCTCATGAATGTATAGTTCTTGATGGTATGCTGTTTGCTCCGATTCCACGATCCATGCTCCAGCTTCTTCTCGCACAGGTCGCTTGAAAGGCGCCCCACCGACACTAATCAGGTTCCCTCCCTGCCGTAGATAGGCGATAATTGCTGTCCAGGCTGATTTGGGAAAATAAGGCGCGTGCAGATTCACTAGACAGCCTTCACCTGCGGTGGAATTTAACAGCTCAGCTAGTTGATGTGCATCTGCAACAACAATTTCTTCTCTCGCTTGCCATGTATCCACAGCCTGCTTAGAAGGTAGAGCATTTTCTACCGGAAAATTCGGGTCAGCAAAAATGATCAATTGGGATTTATTCATCTGTGCATTGCTCATAGCAGACCAGCCTTCATCGATTTATAAATTAACTGGGAGAATAGGCTGTTCGACCATGCAAACCATTTTCGTGTAAAAATGGTTGGATCATCCGCATGAAAGCCTTCATGCATATAACCTGTATCCGCATCCGTCGCTTCAAGCATACGAATGATCTCCAGCTTTTCCTCGTCTGATTGTGCAGTCAATCCTTGCATCGACAAGCCCATATGCCAGATGTAATTCGGTGGTGTGTGCGGGCTGCCGATTCCTTTGGCAACTTTGCCTTCATAATAGAAAGGATTCTCTTTACTTAGAGCAAACCGGCGAGTATTTTGATAAATTGGATCATCCGCTGTGACGTAACCGAGATATGGAATAGACATGAGTCCAGGTGTACCCGCATCGTCCATCAGACAGTAGTTCCCGTAGCCATCCGTTTCGTACGCATAGATGGGTCCAAATTCAGGATGTCGATAAATACCGTACAATTGAATACCATGATCCACGTCCTGTTCCAGATCCTTAAGCTCCTGCAACAATGACATATCTCTGAACACCCATTCCGCAAACTCCTGCATTTGACGCAAAGCAACAACCGCAAACATATTCCCCGGGATGTTGTAGTGGAAATCACACGCATCGTCACTGGAACGGAAGCCTGACCAGATCATTCCCGTATAATTCACAGGCATACCTTTACCATGATTACGGAGAGAGTCTGTTGGGATGCCGTTATTACGTGTGAAACGATAAGGGGATTGCTCCATATGGTGCTGTTCGACTTTGAACAGATCAATCATTTTACGCATCGCTGCCTTGAAACTGGTATCGAAAATATCCGTCAGTTCGGTTTCTTTCCAATATAGATACGCCAATCTCACAACGAAGCATAAGGAGTCGATCTCGAATTTGCGTTCCCATACCCATGGCGACATGTCCGTCTCGTCCGTTGTGTTCCAGTGCCAGTCATTAGCGGTTTCGTTGAAGGCATTCGCATACGGATCAATGTGTACATATTGGATGTGACGCTTAATCAGCCCGCCAATAATGCGTTGCAGATCCTCGTCTTCCTTCGCAAAGGGAATGTAGTGGATTACCTGTTCAACGGAATCACGCAGCCAGGAAGCTGGAATATCTCCAGTGATCACAAACGTTGTACCATCCTCCATTAACTTCGTTGTGGTCTCGATCGTATTGGGAAAACAGTTCTTGAATAACTGAAGCAGCTTCGGTCGGTGAGCCAGCTTCTGTTCCGCCTCTTCCAGTACCGCCTGAATGGATTGTGGCACAGCAACAGGTGGCATCGGTATTTTCGGTAATCTGAATTGTTCCATAGATGAATGCACTCCTATAAATAATTTGAATGATGTATATGAAAAGAGAAAAATCGTTCTCGTATAGAAAGTTCAAAAACGTTTAGCGCAGTAGCACCGTTTTAATCTCGTAAGGCTCAAAGGTCAGTGTGATCTGACCATTGGTGATATCCAATGACTCCCCAACCTCCTCCAAAGCATTGGAGAGACAGGCTTGCTCCAACCCATGCGACCATTGCAGAGTTACACGTTCCCGGGTACCTGAAGATTCATAGAAACGAAGCACCTGTCCGTAGCCGTCCTCTGCCGGTTTAACGGTATCCAGCACGACATGATGACTATCCAATTGGATCCAGCTTCCTCTTGCCGGAAGATCACCTTCACTCTGTTCTGTGTGCTGGACAGTTAGTTCATGATTCAGTTCGGCTGCTTGACGGACGATGTGTGCTTGCTGCCAATCTCCTTCATGCGGGTACAGTGAATATGTGAATGTATGCTCTCCAAGGTCAGCTGTTCGGTCAGGCCATTTAGGAGCACGCAGCAGAGATAAACGCATCGTGCTACCCTGCACGTCATAGCCGTATTTGCAGTCATTAAGCAGGCTCACGCCATATCCGTATTCCGATACATCTGCGAAGCGATGTCCACAGACTTCATACTGGGCTTGCTCCCAGCTTGTGTTACGGTGGGTTGGCCGTTCCAATGCGCCAAACGGTATTTCGAACGTAGCCTTGGACGTTACTACATCAATTGGGAAGCTGACTTTCAGTAGCTTATGTTCTTCATTCCAGTCGACATGGGTCTCAAAGTCGATCCGAGGTGAGTCGTGGTAAAAGACAACATCCTGCGTAATCACCGATTGGTGAAGCTTCCATTGAAAGCGCAGTACATCCTTCGTCGTTCCCGCCAGCACGAGCTTTTTCTCCAACAGCTGCACTTCACCAGCGATCTGATCTTCATAACGGTTATCAATATCCCAAGCATCCCAGAGTGTCGGACGGTCATGGAAAAAATGAAATTGGTTGCCTCGTTCACCTGGTTTCAGTATTTCTCGCTCTGCGCGCTTATCCCATAAACGAGTGATCTCGCCTCGTTCATTAAAATGTACATGGTAAAACGTCGTTTCCCATGTATCGTCAAAGCTCTGTTGCCCCGCGAGGATTGCCGATTCTCGTACATGGGTATCCCTGGTATTTTCCGGTACCAGCCAAATGGTCTTGTATCCAAACGCCGGGATATCTGTAACGAGAATGGACATGCTGTCCTCTTCTAGATCTACTTGCAAACGCTGACCTTCTCCATCTATGGCATATCGATCAAAGCCATCATGGAACGGAAGACGAACGAGTGCATTACGTTTCCATCCGAGACTGTTAAACACAACATAGGCTACCGATCCAGCTGGCCCTTGTGTGTCCATTCTCTTCATCAAAGCTGTGATGCCTTGATGCAGAGCAGTCGTACCCAGTTCAAATACTTGCCTGTATTCCTCATCTGAGGTGACATAAGATTCTGTAATGGCCGAGCCTGGAATAATATCGTGGAATTGATTCAGCAAAATCAGCTTCCAGCCATCATGTAGTGTTGAACGCATCTCAGCTTCCGTGTCTGCGCTCATATCCGGAAAAGCGAGAGTGTTCCATAACTCCGCTTCACGATACAGCACTTCGGCTTTGCGGTTATTGCGTTTGTTGCGTGCATGGGTGGTATAGGTTCCGCGGTGCAGCTCCAAATACAGATCGCCATGCCACTTTGGAAGAACGGGCTGTTCCTGTTCAATTCCAGCAAAAAAGGCTCCGGCTGTGCTATATCGACTTGCAGGTTGGCCTACCATAAGACTCGCACGATCCACGTACTCCAACATCTCGCGTGTTACCCCGCCACCACCATCACCATGTCCATATAAGAGCATTTGCTCGGGATGTGCTGCCTTCTCTCGGTATGACTGCCAGTGATCGTGGATATCCTTCGGCAAGGTATGTTCATTGACGCCATGATTGAGGTAGGACAATATCGCTGTACCGTCTATACCAACCCAGTGAAAGAGATCATAGGGGAATACATTCGTATCGTTCCAGCCCAGCTTCGTGGTCATGAAATAATCGACATTCCCATGCTTCAGAATCTGGGGAAGAGAAGCACAATACCCGAAAGTATCAGGCAGCCACTCGATATTCGATGTCTTGCCAAACTCCTCCATGTAGAAACGTTGACCATATAACATCTGGCGAATTAAGGATTCACCGCTTGGGATGTTCAAATCCGGCTCAACCCACATGCCACCAACTAACTCCCACCGACCCTCCGCAATCCGCTGCTTCACCCGTTCATATAGCTCGGGATCATGCTCTTTCAGGAAGGCATACAACAAAGGCTGACTCTGGGAATAGACATATCCAGGGTATTCATTCATTAGTGCATCCACGGTGGAGAAGGTCCGACTTGTTTTGCGCACCGTCTCGCGTACAGGCCACAGCCAAGCGATATCAATGTGCGACTGTCCCACCATATGCTCCAGCCCTTCCGCGTTACCGCCGATCTGATGAACTTGATGTCTCAAGCTCTTCTCGATCTGACGAATGTGTTCTCCCTGTCTAATCTCTTCATCCGTCAAACCAACGAATTGATCCATGGACTGATACAATGCTTCCAGCAACCTTACCCGTCGAAAGTCACTCTCCGGCAGCAATGTAGCCGAATCACGTACAATAGTGACCGTGTACATCAGACTACGAACCGCTTCATTCGGTCTCACCAGCAAGCTGGTAATCGAAGTTATCGGTGGTTGAATAACTGCCTGTTGATTCAAGGGATCTACAGGTTCAGGTACTGGATCGAACATCTCAATCTCCAGTTCAGGTGAGATTCCCACTTGGGACGGATCAAGCGTAACGTAGGTATGATTGCGATCCAGCCCTTGATAGGAACGTCCATTTACCCGTAGCAAACCTTCTCCCCCAGTATCAAAGACCAGTCCGTAAGGTGCTTCCCGCCAAGAGTCAGGAATCTCTAAACGTGTTCTGAAGAAATAGGTTGTTCCCTGCTTACTCGGAAACCGCTCGAAATCCCGCCCTTCCAGATACACACCCTGATCCTTGTAGTCCCCTGGTACATTATAATAAGCGCGGTGAATGTCCCAGCTGCGCAGCTGCAATTGCTCCAGCCACTGCTGCTCGGATAACTCGCGAATAAATCGTCTGATACGTTCCAAGATTTACGCCTCCTCTACGGTCAGCTCGACCATCTGGGTATCGTTTACGTTGCGACCGATATGAATGTGGAATTGTCCCGCTTCAACAACAGGCTTCAGCTCGCGTCCAATATATTGAAGCTGCTCTGCCCCGATAGAAAATTCAATATTCCGTGTCTCACCCGGCTCTAAATTCACTTTGACAAACCCCTTAAGTTCCTTCGCTGGCCGCGTGATGGAACTTATAACGTCGGAAATGTACAGTTGGACTACCTCGGCTCCTGCACAGTTGCCTGTGTTGGTCACATGCACCGATACAGTGACGGATTCATCCGTAGTCATGAAATTCGCACTAAGCTTCGGCTCGCTGTATTCAAAGGTCGTGTAGCTGAGGCCATATCCGAAGGAGTAACGCGGCTGCAGATCCTCTTCTAGATAACGCTTGCCACGAGACCGTTTACCGTTATAATAGACCGGAAGCTGACCTACCTGCTTGGGGATAGAGATGGTCAAACGGCCTGAAGGATTCACGTCACCAAACAGAATGTCAGCAATCGCATGTCCTCCCTCTTGACCCGGATACCATGCCTCCAGAATGGCATCGGCATGCTCATCAACCCACGGCTCTGTGATCGGACGACCATTGATGTAGACCACAATCAGTGTTTTACCAAGCTTATGAATCTCCTGAATGAGTTCCAGTTGTACACCGGCAAGTCCTAAGGTCATGCGATCAATCCCTTCGCCGCACTCCATATCATTCCATGTGTTATCGGACACCTTCGAAGCTCCCGTCTTCAGATCAATTGTGCCCTCTCCAAAATCACGGGCGCTGGAACCACCCACAACCATAATCACCGTATCTGCTATGCTTGCAACCTCTATAGCCCGCTCAAAACCTTCTCTTGAATCCCCTCGAATACGGCAACCTGGTGCATAGAGCACTTGCTCTGTATCCGTATCTTGCAAAGCGTTCGAGCGCACGGCATGTTGCGCTAGCTTCTGTTGAGTATGCATATCTCCCTTGACGTCTGTTTCGCCGGAGTCGTTCGCTCTGCCACTCAGCTTGCTTCGAATACCATCCAACACCGTCGCCACTTTAGACCTCGGCTGGGGTGATGTATAATCGCCAAGCTGATTGTAAGCTGTATCCGCATTGGGCCCAATAACCGCAATCCGTCCCACCGTTGCTGTAGATAACGGAAGTGTAGCAGCTTCATTTTTGAGCAACACAACTCCTTCCGCTGCCAATTGATGAGATAGCCTGATATGCTCCTCACTTCCAATCACTTCAGCCGCTTGATCCGCATCCACATAAGGCTGCTCAAACAGTCCTAATCTGAACTTCAATGCCAGTACACGACGGACAGCCTGATCCAGAACTTGTACTTCAAGCTTCTCCTCTGCCACAGCCTGCTCCAGATATTGTCCAAACATCTCCCCAGACATTTCCATATCAATACCTGCCTGGATCGCTTGAACCGATGCATGCAATCCGTCGGATGCAACGTCATGCCCACTGGCTAGCATGTTAATTGCACCGCAATCTGTAATGACCAGGCCCTCGAAGCCCCAATCTTTACGCAATATGCCATCGAGTAATTCGTTATTTACCGTACAAGGTATACCATCAATTTCGTTGTAAGCCGGCATAATAGAGGCCGCACCAGCCTCTACCGCTTTGCGAAAAGGATATAGATCAACTTCCAGCAGCTCACGCCAGCCCATATGCACAGGGCCTGCATTACGCCCGCCTTCTGAACTGCCATAACCAACAAAATGCTTCAATGTCGCAGCCACTGTATCTTCTTGGTCAAGGCTCTCACCCTGAAGCCCCTGCACCGAAGCAACGGCTAATTCCCCGATGAGGTAGGGATCTTCACCGAAACATTCTTCAGTACGTCCCCAGCGTGGATCACGCACGACATCCAGTACTGGTGAGTACGTGACTGCACCACCTTGGGCACGAGTCTCTCGTGCCACTGCCCGGCACATCTCTCGATACAGATCTACGTTCCAGGTGCTCCCCAGCAGAAGAGGAACTGGAAAGACGGTTCCATCAATCGCCATGTGCCCATGCGAGCATTCTTCACCGATGAGGATGGGAATACCCAGTCTAGAATGTTCTATAGCATAACGTTGGATGAGATTAACCGCTTCTGCCCCTTCTCTCGCAGATAACCCGTTCTCTAGCGTAACGCCAGTCCATGGGTCTGCCCGAAGTGCACCATAGAGGGAGCCGATGCCGCCCTGTTCTACTTGCTGCTTGAAGGAATCACTCAGCGTGATGTTACCCTCGTTATTCGTATAGGTCTGCCAACCAAAGGGTTGAACTAGCTGCCCGATCTTTTCCTCAATCGTCATTAGACTCAGTAAGTTCTCCACTCGTTCAGCCACCGATTTACTGGCGTCCTTATATATCATCATCCTGCATCTCTCCAATCCTATCGAGTGATTCGGTTATTCTTTGACTGCTCCCACTGTCAATCCTTGCACAAAATAACGCTGGAAGAATGGATAAGCGAATATAATCGGCAACGTTGCGAGCACAACCATCGCCATCCGGGACGTATCCTGTGGAATGGACTGCATCGCCGCTAGACTCATTGAACTATTGGCCGAGTTTTGCTGGATAAACTGGATGCTTGATTCAATCCGCATCAGCATCGATTGCAGAGGAACCAGATTAGGGTTATCAATGTACAAGAGCGCATTAAACCAATCGTTCCAGTAGCCCAGTGTACTAAACAGTCCAATGGTCGCCAGACCTGGCAAGGACAACGGAATTACAATTTTCATAAATGTATAAAATTCGCCTGCACCATCAATTCTCGCTGACTCAATGACGGCATCCGGCACACTCGTAGAGTAGAATGTACGCAGAATCATAATGTAGAAGGCGTTCATCGCAAGTGGCAATATAAGTGCCCATACGGTATCCTTTAGTCCAAGCAATTGGGATACAACCATATAGGTCGGGATCATCCCGCCGTTAAACAACATGGTCAGGATGGCAAAAATAGAGAAGAATCTCCGATAACGGAAGCTCTTGCGTGAGATCGCATAGGCATACAGTGACATGAGAATTAGACTGATGATCGTACCAAGCACGGTCACCAAAATAGTCACACCATAAGCACGTAGCAATGTGTCGCCACTCTGCCAAACAAACTGATAGGCCGCAAGACTCCATTCTGCAGGAATCAGTCGGTACCCATCACGAGCCAGCACCTTCTCATCTGTAAACGAGATAATAACGACAAAAATAAACGGAAATACACAGATTAGAGCGAATAGCCCGGCAATCATATTCATCATCACGTTCCAGCCGCTGGGTACATGATGGAAGTCGCGTTTTTTAACAAGTTGAGCTTGAGCCATAATGGTTCACTCCTTTCTCTGATCCTAGAATAGACTGCTATCTTTATCGATTTTGCGAACGACATAGTTGGAGATGATTACAAGCACAAAGCCCACAACGGATTGATACAATCCTGCTGCTGTACTCATTCCAATCTCTCCGCTTGTTTTCAAGCCACGATAGACATACGTATCAATAACGTTCGTAACCGAGAAGAGCGTACCCGAGTCCCTTGGCACTTGATAGAACAGTCCAAAGTCGGCATAGAAGATGCGACCTACGGCCAGCAAGGTCATAATGGTAATGATCGGTGACAGCAATGGGATCGTAATGTTGCGAATCTGTTGCCATTTGTTCGCTCCATCGATCATGGCCGCTTCATACAGCGAACGATCAATGCCCAGAATAGATGCCAGGTACACGATGCTGTTGTAACCAATCGTTTTCCACAATGCGACAAAAACCAGAATATACGGCCAATACTTCGCCTCGGAATACCACTGAATCGGCTCCATACCAAACCAGCCAATAATCTGGTTCAACATCCCTCGATCCATGCTTAGGAAGCTGAAGACGAAGTAACCAACGATAACCCAGGACAAAAAGTAGGGAAGAAACATCCCTGTCTGATATAACTTCGCTAGGCGTTTATTAATAAGCTCCGAGAGCAGAATCGCTAGCCCTACCGCAAAGACCAGCCCCAGAAAAATAATGGCGATATTATAAAAAAGGGTATTTCGCGTAATCAGCCATGCATCATTGGTGCTGAATAGAAATTTGAAATTGTCCCAGCCTACCCATTCACTCTTCATCAGACTTGCCCAGAAGCCTTCGCGACTGACTCGATATTCCTTGAAAGCAGCCACCGTGCCCACGAGTGGAAGATAAGAGAAGAAGAAAAACCAGATGGCACCAGGCAGTACCATGAACAGCATGACTCGGTTTTTAATCAGATTTTTCAAAAATGTAGTCATTGTGGATATCCTCCTTCAAGCTCTGAATAAAAAAAGATCGGACGCGATAAGCAGCCGCCCGATCCTGACAAATTACGTTTACTTGTTTTCCGCTCTCCAGGCGTCCAGTTGGCTTTGGGCTTCAGCCATTACTTTCTCCAGTCCGGCTTGATTGAATTTCTCAATCACTTGCTCCAGATTGGTTGCCGGGTCTAGTGTACCTGTCATCAAAGCTGCCCAATATTGCTCTTTCACGTTCTGTACTGCCGTAAGTTCAGCAGATACATTGCTTGCATCAAAGTTGAAGCTGAGGATTGGAGAATTCACACCTTCAGCATTAAACTTTTTGAACTCATCCCATTTGTTGTCCGGGTCATTGCTGTTCAGATACAGCAGCATGTTATTCCCGAGGGAGTATGAAGGCATATCGTAGTTTTTCGATTCAGGCAAGTTCTCCATGTGGGTGTCATCTACTTTTTTGTAATGCGTGCCCTCGATCCCGGAGTCAACCATATTGCGGAGAACCGGATCTGTATTCAGCAGGTTCAAGAATTCCATCGCTTTCTCTGGGTATTCCGAGTTCGCTGAGATTGCCATAATCGATCCTTGTACCGATGTATTCGTAATAATTGCATCACTTGCTGGTGTGGAAACAACCGGATATCCATAGCTTGCAGACCATTGGTTATCTGCCATCGGTTGTGTCTGTGCACGATCAAGGAACCAGTTGCCGGATGTGGTGAGATCGTTCGTAGAGCCTGTCGTTGCAGCTTCTGCCGATACATAACCAGCCTTATAGTATTTATTCATGGTGGTAAGTGCTTCTTTCATCTCAGGTGCTTCTAAGATGTTCACAAGTTTGTAGTCTGTTGTGTCCAGTTTGATTGCCATTGGAAGGTTCTGAATAACATAATCGTATGGCACATATGGAACGTAGTTCTTATCCATTGCAAACGGCGTAACACTTGGCTCATTTTCCTTGATCGTTTTGAGCAATGGCTCTAAACTGTCTAACGTTCGAATGCCGGAGATATCCAGCTTATATTTATCTAGTAAGGTCTGGTTGAAACGCCATACCTCTTGCTGTGGCAACTCTTTGTTGGCTGGAATACCGTAATTGTGTCCGTCTACCTTGGAGCCACTCAGGAATGCCGGATCGATTGTATCCCTCAGCTCTTTGCCGTATTCAGGAAGCAGCTCATCTAGTTCCATGAATGCACCTTTTCTCGCATTTAGGACATAATCGAATCCACCAGAAGCAGTAAACAAGATATCCATTGGTTCACCTGACGCTACGTTCACCTGCATCTTCTGTGGATAATCACCCCAGTCAACCATCTTCATGGTCACTGTGGCATTAATCTTTTCTTTGGTGTACTTGCTAACTTCCTCCATCACTTTATTAACATCCTTTTGCGGTGTACCAATGGTGTACCAGATCAACTCGACCGAGTCATCTCCCGCTCCTCCGGATTCAGAGGCTTCTTTGCTCCCCCCGCATGCACTAAGAACAAGCGTAACAGCCATTAACAATGCAAGAACGAGTGAGAAACGTTTTTTTGATTTACTCATTTTATGACCCTCCCTTTTCGTGTTCCCTTCAGCGTTACAAACTAACTACATTAACCTTATCGAATGAAAGCATTTACAAAAAGAAGATAAACTTAAGGTTTCGAGGTACAAATTAAAGAGAAACAGGTTTAATCATTCAAATTTTTATCATTTTAATAAAACGCTTACACAAAAGAGACATGCCAGGTAACATATGGCACCTCATTGTTTTCATGCCACTGTTTATCTGAATGTCTTTTTTATTCTGTCACTTCGCAATTTAATTCTCTAATCCTACATTATCCAAACACTTTAAAATCAGTCGGTGAAATACCCACATACTTGCGGAATTGTTTATAGAAATATCCGGTCTCCCAATACCCTACATTCCGAGCGATCTCATGCACTTTCAGATTGGAATTACGTAACTGCTCCTTCGCACGTTCAATCCGGAATTTATTGAGGTATTCAGCAAATGTCTCTCCTGTCTCCTTATGAAACAGTTGACCCAGATATACGGGATGCAAATGATAATGGGCTCCTAGCAGCTTCAAGGATAGCTCGTCTGCGTAATGTTTGTCGATATGCTGAAGCACCTGATTCACGATCGGATTTTTCAAATCCTGTAGCAAGGATTGGATGGTCTTTAGACCCACCTCCTGAAGAGCTAACACTAGTTCGTCAAAGGTGTTGCTATCTAATACAAGACGAAGCCCCTCCTGATACATCGCCGTTTCATCTGAATGTTTAATGGCCTCTAGCTCCATTTTGAAACGAATAACTACTTCCAATGCGGTATTCTGAAGCTCTCCCGGCGTAAGTCCATCACGGTGTTGTTCAAAATCTGTGCGAATGCGGTTAGCGAGCTGTTCAACATTGCGGGACAGAATAAGCTTGGCATATTCCCTCCAATCAATAAAGAATGTAGCTGCATGATCTTCACATTTGTCCAACACGGCATAATCAATAATTTTCAGATCGGGATAGATCATGACATACTGAAGTGCTGTCTTGGCATCTGCATAACTGGACGGCGCATGATATAACCCTTGCATCAATCGTCCCATCCCGATCCGCACGGAAGGATGTGTTACCGAGATCGCTTCATATAAGTTCTCTAGCCCTTCCATCAACTTCTCTTCCTCATCTGCATGCCCATCCATATGAGCTATGATGACGATATCTCCGTCCATGTCATGAAACACGTTGAGATCAGGCTTATTGCCCAGCAGCCGCCCCACTTGTGCAAACATGTCTGAGTTTTGTCCTTGTCCTTGATCCTTATTACGCAGGATGGCGACTGCAACATATGACGCTTCCAGCGAGATGTTCATAAACCGGGCACGTTCCTCAAATTCAGTATCTGCAATCTGTCCGGTTAACCAGCGGTGAAGGATATTGTCCTTCAGAATCTGGATACCATAGGCGTCATTATTTAGTTTAGGTGGAACTGCGCGATCTAGCTTGGAAGCCGTATTGGTCAGCGTCGATTCCAATTCTTCCACATTAATGGGTTTGAGCAGATAATTCTCAATGCCAAGTTTCATGCCTTCTTTTAAATATTCGAATTCATTAAAGCCACTTAGAATAATCACTTTAACCTCAGGTTGCAGTCGTCTTGCTTCGCGAATCAGATCTAGACCGTTCATAATGGGCATCGATATATCTGTAATGAGAATGTCCACAGATTGAGAAGAAAGTGCTTCAAGCGCTGCTTGTCCATTACCCGCATGGTTTACGATCTCCAACCCAAATGAAGACCAGTCCACAATATCGTATAGCCCTTCAATGATGAATGGCTCATCATCTACAATAAAAACTTTATACATATTACACACCTGCCCTTTCTGTATGTGGATAACGCACCGTGATTCGTGTCCCTTCTCCGAAAGTGCTCTCAATCGTAATTCCGAACTCTGGTCCATATAAGTAGCGCAATCGACTATGGACACTTCGCAGTCCAAACATCTGACCTGACTCCTCGGGACGCTCCAACTCTTCCATGATCTCTGTCAGGCGTGAAGGCTCAATACCCTTTCCGTTATCCCTAACCTCTACCTGAACGATATCGCCTTTCTCTTGCACAACAATGGATAACCGATTGTCAGAGCGTTCTGTGCGAATTCCATGAACGACGTAATTTTCAATAATCGGCTGTAGAGAAAGCTTGACCACGGGATGCTGATAAAAAATAGAATCCATCTGGATTGTATAGATGAATATATCCTTGTAGCGGATACGAAATAGCTCCAGATATAAACGGCAAGCCTCCATCTCATCTTTCAACGTGTAATTTTTCTTCTGTTGTACTAAGCTCTTGAACAGCACAGATAGACTGTAGATCATCTCACCCACATCTCTAGCCCCCTGAGATATGGCTCTCATCCGAATGACTTCAAGCGTATTATAGAGAAAATGCGGATTAATACGTGCCTGTAGCGCGACGAGCTCAGTCTCCTTCTGTTTGATCTCAGCTTTGTACACTCGCTCAATATATAGGTTGAGTTCGTCCAACATATCGTTGAAGCTATGCGAAATTTGTCCCAGCTCATCATCCCTTGCATCATCAATACGTGCTTGCAAATTCCCGTATTTTACTTTTTGAGTAAAGCGAATAATCCGCCGGGTACGCTTCGCAAAGTTGATAATGAAAAATGCGGGAACGAGTACAGCGAACAAAAGACACACGATACTAATGGAGACGATGGTATTTCGAATACCCGCATAGGCTTCAGCCATTTCTTCCACAGGAACCGTGCCAATGACAACATAGCCCTGATCTGCCGAGACAAACTTATTAACATACATGTTCTGCTCTTTTTTCATCTCGTCCATATCTGTCTGGTCAAACAGTGAATCAGCCATATTCACATAAGGGTATTTCTTTCCGTAATAATTATTGTTGGAGTCAAATAACACTGTGCCTTTGGCAGATAGCACCACGATGTCTCCCTTTAGATTGCTGTCATAGTTATCGAGCGCATTACCGATTCCTTTTGAATCAAAGAACACGAGAAACTGCCCGAGATTGCGAAGCGTATGCGAGTCATTAATCGGAACACGAATGGCATACAGAGCAGGGTCCCATTGCTTGATCTCTTTACGAATCCATAGATTCGGGGCACTGATATTAGGCGTTTCCATCGCCATCACGTCAGGGATGTAAGAGTGAGCAGCATTGGTGCTCAGCTTGCGAAACTGCTTATTTTGATTAAAGACAGACAGATCCTGCTGCTCAGCACTGTATAACATCAGATGATTAATCTCTGCATTGCGATCCATGATATTCTGAAAATGCTTAAGCACATCTGCCGAATAATCATCTTGATTGGCGTAATAGCCATTCGTTAAATGTTGAACATACTCCGCATATGTGTGGTTCATAAGGTAGGTGATGTTGGTGGATAATGCCTCATTCTGATGCATGTCCCTCACCATGTTCTGCACCGCTTCAAATTGCTGATGAATGGTTCGATCCACATGTTCCATCGCGGCTTTCTGGATAGCTAACTCCCGGCGAATGGTCGAATCAGATACAGATAGAAAGATAAGATAAGACAGCGTTATGATCGTCACAATCGAAATCATCGAGAAGATGAATAGCATTTTCATAAACATATTATTTTTGAAGAAATTATTGTAAACGCTAACAATTTTCAAGTCACGAGTTCCCTCCGATGCTGTTTTTCTGTATTGAATTATATCATTCGCCCCCTGACATAGACCGGACACCTTGAACTTTTCTTTAATTTATACATGTGTTTCTTTAATTTCGCCCTATTTGAAAACGCTTTTATGCACTATCGTTAACCATAAGTTTAGCTTTCTGTAAAAGAAAACCTTACATTCATCCCACTTGAAGGAGGAACAGTATGACAAGTAAAACCAAACCGAAAGGCTTCATGCCCAAAGTAACGTCCATGGTGCTCACAACCGCTCTGCTAGGACAGGTTCTGGCCTCATCTGTGTATGCAGGAGACACGCTCCCTTATACTGGCGAAAGTGCCAAAGGGGTTAATCAGCCCTATCAGCATGGGTATACCGCTGCTCAGATTCTGAACTGGACACCCGAAAGTGATATCTATGGAGAACTACTTCGTGCCCATGTTCCCTTGCAACCGCGTAATGAGGCATTTGCTGCCACGCAAGCTTATCCCGATCTTAGTCCAAACACCCAACTATTCACGATGAGTGGTGATTATGGTAATGCCTTCTTTGATAGCACGCCATATACCAACGAATTCAGTCAATACCTCTTTAATTATTGGCAATATACGGACTACTACAGCTACTGGCACGGCATGGCGTCCGCTGGAGTTCCTGAAGAGTTGTACGACCCAAGCAAGGAATGGACGGAAAAGTATTTTGAGTTTGGCATTCTGAACATTCCCAACCCAGCTTATACCAACGCAGCTCACAAGAATGGGGTGAAGTCCATTGCCAACATCTTTTTCTCCGATAATGACCGCGGCCCGCAGACTTATAAACAAATGCTGATCCAAGACGAAAACGGTAACTTCCCTGTAGCTGAGAAGTTAGCCGAGATGGCGGAATACTACAACTATGACGGATATTTCTTCAATCAGGAGGAGGTTGCCCGTGGTGTAGCTCCAGAGGATATCCCATCGTACAAAAAATTCATGAAGTATCTAAGAGATCAAGGGTTATATGTGCAGTGGTATGATTCTACTATTAATACAACCGGCAAAATTCAATATCAGAACGAGTTTAATGGACTCAATAGTCCCTTTGTCCAAGATTCGATTCTAGGTAGAGTCTCTGATTCCATCTTTTTGAATTATGTGTGGAACCACAATATGCTTCGTGATTCACGAGATCATGCCATCAGTCTAGGACTTGATCCACTAGAAACGGTATTCGCTGGTGTTGAAGGTGGGCATGACAAGTTTGGACGCTGGAAGCAATCCTATGATTTACGTAACAACTTGGATGAGAACGGCCAACCGATGAACAGCATTGCAACCTTAGGTGCGGACTTCACCCATAATGCTCTAGATGAAGAGATGGGCGACGGTAGCACCAATCACCGGGCAGAGGATGAGTACCAATGGATGACCTTTGTTCGTGACCGTGCTTGGTGGTCTGGTCCGAATCTGGATCCTACGAATGCACGGCGCAACGCTACAGCTAACCTATCCGATGTATATGCATCTGGTGCCAACTGGGATGGTATTGCTGCATACCTTACAGAGCGCTCCGTCATCGACGGCTCCAACTTTGCAACCAACTTCAATACTGGGCACGGCCTACAGTATTATCTGAATGGTGCCGTATCCAATGATAAAGAATGGTCCAACATAAACATTCAAGATATTCCTGTCACCTGGCAATGGTGGATGGAAAGCCAGGGCAGCAAACTCAGTGTAGATTTCGACTATGGCCCAACCTATGAAAAAGGCGCTCGATATCACTATGACGCCATTGGCGCATTCAAAGGTGGCAGCTCTCTTGTGGTAAACGGTACACTCAGCGCAGACAACTTCCTTCGTCTGTATAAGACTGATCTGTCCGTCAACGCGCAATCAAAACTGGATCTGACATATAACAAGCCGTCTACTGATGATGCTTCCTCTCTACGCGTAGGACTCATCTTCCAAGACGCACCCGAGAACGTAGTCTACGTTAATGTCCCTAATTCGGGGAGACGTACCGCAGGCTGGGAGACTGTTTCACTGGATTTAAATGCATACCAAGGTAAGACGATTGCTGCTTTTGGACTTTCCTTTGATCCGAACCATACAACCATTGAAAATTATCAGATGAACATTGGTCAGATCCGGATAACTGACGGTTCAGCGATTGTACCCGACGCTCCCACTGGATTCCATATTACCAAAGCGCTAACCAATACCGATGAACTGGTCGTCGCATGGGACATGAAGGATTATTCAGAGGTCAAACAATACAATATATATGAAAATGGTGCTTTTGTCGGTGGTGTTTATGATTCCACGTTTTACATTAAATCACTTAAACAGCGGTCTGGTGAACTATCCATACGAGCTGTAGGGGCAGACGGTACCGAGAGTGAAGCAGCCGTTCTACCTTATAATTTGAATACTGCAGTTCAAGATATTGACGTGAAGTTCCAGTCGAACGGTGATGCTATCGTTAGCTGGAAGAAACCTAAGAAATCTAAAGGTAATGATTCCATCCAGCTTACACTGGAAACGGAATATACCAATGAACCTTTTACTAAGACACTCCAAGTTAAAAATAGCAAACCATCTGCCAAACTGACAGAACTTCCAACCAATGGGGAACATTACGTATTAAATATCGCCGTTGGCGATCATGCTCCGGTAACCTATACTGGTAAACTGGCGGATCTCCAGGTTACCCCATACCCCAAAGATAAGGTTA
Source organism: Paenibacillus tundrae (assembly GCF_030812775.1). GTDB lineage: Bacteria > Bacillota > Bacilli > Paenibacillales > Paenibacillaceae > Paenibacillus > Paenibacillus tundrae_A. The sequence goes on along the minus strand of NZ_JAUSTI010000009.1, from coordinate 91,191 downwards.
CGGTAAAAGAAGGCAAATACACACTTGCCCTGCCTGATCTGGAGGACTGGTACAAAATCTATGTGTATGATAATGGGGTAGCACGTGAATTCGGAGTCACTTATGTTACACAGAAGTTCCCGTATATCATTCGGGGCAGAACGAAGCTCAGTGAACTGACCTTCACACCTTCATCCAGTAGTAGCTCATTGAAGCTGGTTATTGAAGATTACGCAGGCAATCAGGCGACAACGATTCTGAGATAGCATGATAAGAGATTGTCTGAGACATCGTTCGAGCACCCTATAGCGAGAGAAAACATACAGCCCTTCACTTCGATCAGGAAGTTGAAGGGCTGTATGTTGTGCTCTTATATTAGGCGGTTCCTCTCACGAGGAATCTGCCTTTATATTATCCTGTTATGAAGTGCCTTTTTGTTTATTCGCCTGCATCTGCTGAGCGAACCTCATCATCTCTTCAAACTCTTCCTCAGACACGGCATCGCCGTCGGCTGTCATATCTTGCACAATTGGGATTTCCGGCTTGGCTTTGGCTCCTTTGCCGTATGTACGGGTACGGGTTCCAGCTGCACCAGCAGCCTGCTTGCCTTTCACCTTCGACTGATCGCGAATATACTGAACCGCCTTCTCGTACGAATTGACTTGCTTCAGCAGCATGTTGGACGCGATGGCCTCAACAAAATTACGATTGATCCGTTGCTCACCACCAGAGACAAGCAGCTGCATCAAGTAATGAATCAGTACATTAATGACTTCTCCTGGCAACTTGTAGCTTAGATCAATTTTCTCGAAGATATCCACTAGATTATCCGGCACGGCTCCAGGAAAGAACGTCTGAAGCAGGCGAGTATATGGTTCGTTGCGCAACATCATATTATATTGGTGAATATCACATTTGGTTGCGAATTGTGGAGGGACTTCAACGTAATACTCCATCTGCACCACGTGCTCTACAGGTGGTTCCTCCGAATCATTCTGCTGTTCTGGCTCATCCATATGCTGGCGAAGTGCAACGACCTTCGCTGCCTGCACGGTCTGCTGTTCCTGACGTTTCTTCGTCTGTCTAAACTGCAAGCTCGCCTTATGTTGAAGATCATCTAGAAGTAGTTGTCCCTGTGGACTGAAGATATCATCTTCATCCAATAAACGGCATACATCCTGCACACTGAGATTAAACTTGTTCACAACATAATTCACGATGCCCAGCTGTTCATGATCGAATCTCAGTTTCTCCACATGACGTCGATTCACAGATTCGCGTGGGAAACGTAAAATAATGTCGGCATAATTCAAGCTGTTCTCTTCTGCAGCAAGGGTTGTCCCGCTACGCTGAGCCGAAGTAGATACTTCGGACAAGGCTTGCTCCAGCTCATAATCAATGACATGAGTATTGAGTTCAAATATATCGTAAAAAGGTACGGAAATATTTTCTTTATTTGCTGCCGGATAAGGCGCATCGCCATTCTCTACTGCCGAGAATCCAGAACGTAGGGAAAGCACGGCAAACTTGCCAATTTTGTCACGAAGCAGCAGTGTCAAATGCTGTGTACGGAAAAATTCCGAGGGCGATAGTGGTGGCTGTAGCTCATATTCATAAATGTAATCATCATTTTCCGGAATATATAAACGCGAGGTCTGAAGCAGACCTACTGCCTCCAATTTGGAAGCTTGTTCGATCAAATATTTACGCCCCTTCTCACTGGGCTCAAGCCCGAGCGTCATGAACAATCTTCGTTGTTGTTCAAGGGGGGAATAGCCAACCTGTTCACCGGGAAGATGCTGAAATAACAGTCGATACAAGCCAACCGCAAAGGCACCTACCATAGGCTGGTACGCTCCGGTAAGCATACGGTCATCCAGGGCACTAAGTCCAAACTCCCTGTATACGCAGTATCGATGATGTTCAGTATAATGCAGCAGATTCTTCATGCGCATGGCTTGATCTCCTTCTCCCCAAAAGTCATGTTAAAAATATGTGTTCAGAAGCGGATCTTTCGAACAACTCCAAAAGTGTGTTTATCTATTCTATCACAAATATAGAATGATCAAATGTTCAAAAACAGGTAAAAAACGAACCCATTCTCGCTCCGTTTCGTCCTACGTCGACATCATTCACGTTTTCGTAGAGTTGCTAGAATAATATAAAAATCAAATGGTGACAATACAAGTGAACATCTTGAGAACATGCTCTTCCATGTATATGGAGTAGTGGCCATTCGCTATTCCATTTTTTAGCCAAGTCAAAAAGCCCCACCTTTCGACCACGTAAGCGGTTACGACAAAGGTCAGAGCTTTTCATCTACATCCGTATTCAACGCTTCCTGATCGTTCTCTTAGAACAACATCTCTTAGAACATTTTGTACCCGCCTAGACGGAGTTTACGTATGGTCCAACCGCTGATGACTGCTCCAGCAAGTCCAGCCACACCTGTAAGATAATCTACGATCTGAAATGATCCTAGATGTGACGTAAGCGGCACAGTTTGATCCCATAACGAATACACGACCACAGGCAGAATGACGATCACAAACAAGTATGAGGGAAACCAGGTTGTCTTCATCAACATATTCAGAATGAAACCGATCCCGAACATCATTACGAAAAATAATACCATTAATACCAGCACAGGTATAAACTGCATCGGGTGACGTTCACCTCATCTTTCGACCGACTCGTGTTACTGTCTAACTCGTAGTTAGTTTACCGTAAAAAATGTGGCGAAGCAACGAACTTTCTGGACAAATTTTCCTATCTTCACGCTCTGTTCATTTGCCCTTCTGCTTCCTGTTGGGATACAATGTAAACGATTAAGAACTCAACCATCCCTTATTATGCGTGTTCAAAGCAGACTTTTGAGCAACCTCTTATAGGGATTTGGAAATATATTTTGCAGGAGGAACAATACCTATGAACGAAGCAGCATCAACTCTAGAGGGCTGGTATGCCCTGCATGATTTCAGATCTATTAATTGGGCCGCCTGGAAAGCAGCCGACGACGAGGAACGCGCTGTCGCACTGGACGAGCTTCAAGAGTTCTGGAAAGAATGGAAAGAAGTCGAAGATTCATCCAAAGGAAGTACCGTCGTGTATACCGTTGTTGGACAAAAAGCTGACCTGGTTATGATGCACCTGCGTGAGACGTTGGAAGACCTGAAAGCCGTTGAGAATGCGTTCAACAAAACGATGTTCGCTCAATATACGACCAAATCTTATTCCTATGTCAGCGTAGTTGAGCTTAGTAACTACCTTGGCAAGGAAGGCGAAGATCCAATGCAGAACCCAGAAATCATCGCTCGCCTGAAACCTGTCCTGCCACAACGCCAATATATCTGCTTCTATCCAATGAACAAAAAACGCGAGTTGAATGATAACTGGTATATGCTGTCCATGGATGAGCGCCGTACGATGATGCGCAGTCATGGCATGATTGGTCGCAGCTATGCGGGCAAAGTGAAACAAATTATTACCGGTTCCGTAGGGTTCGACGATTGGGAATGGGGCGTTACCCTGTTTGCCGACGATGCATTGCAATTCAAGAAACTCGTATACGAGATGCGTTTTGATGAAGTAAGTGCGCGTTATGGTGAATTCGGCTCCTTCTATGTTGGTAGTCTGCTGAATGAGTCTTCACTGGAAGAGATGTTGAAACTGTAAAAAACACAAAGCACCGCGCAGCCATCCGTAATCAGAATGGAACGCGGTGCTTTTATTTCATACTCGTATCGGTTGTAGGCTATACTATTCAATCCTCTTCATCAACCGCTTTCAATGACTCCAGAAACTCAGCCGTTGCACGATCACGATCACGGCCTTTCTCCTTCAGGCGCTCGATTGCAGGCAATATAAGAATATCTACTTCTTTTTGCACGATATAGGCCAGATCATACTGATTCTGATCCTCCAGATAACCCCCAACCTGCATTAAGGCGTTATACCGGTCCAGCTCATCCCGTGTTAATAACCCTCGAACTTGAACACTGCAATGTCTCATCCAAAGAACCGCCCTTTCTTCAGAACCAGGGGAATGCCACCAATAATAAACAAATACCGGAGATCGACCAGCTTCTTCAGCTGTGCTGCCTTCCAGCCTTTATATTTCTTTCCGCCCACAACTGCGATTGCTTCACCTTTTCCTAGCGATGCCACCGTACCTTTGCTCGTAAATACAAAAGGCTGCCGCTCTTTTTTGCGAATGGCTGCAACGACATTAATCGCACAGTTCACTCCCTGCTGCATTGCTATCTGAGCTGTCGGAGGATAAGGACGCCCTTCCTTGTTGAATACCAGCGAGTTGTCTCCTATCACATAGACATCCTCATGACCCGGTGCACGCAGATATTCATCCACCTTCACCCGTCCACGCATAACTTCAAGACCTGCCTGCTCCAACAATGCATTCCCTCGAATACCACCCGTCCAAACGACGGTAGCAGCATCGATCTTTTCCCCTTCGCCGACAATAACTCCGTCAGGTAGACACTGTTTGATCGGAACACCGATCTTGAAGGTAACTCCTTTTTTCTTCAGTACGTTCATTGCATGTTCGACAAGTTCCGGGTCGAAGCCCGGAAGAGCCGAAGGCGCTGCTTCCACATTATAAATGTGCACATTCTTGGGATTCACGTCGAATTCTTTGCACAACTTAGGGATACGATCCGCAAGCTCAGCTACGAATTCGACACCACTGAAGCCTGCCCCACCTACAACGAAATTGATTCGATTACGTTTGTTGTCATTTTTGTACATGGCAAATTGATATTCAATATGCTCACGGATCAATCTGACCGAGTTAATGCTGCGAATAGTCATTGCATGATCCAGCATACCTGGAATGCCAAACGTCTCCGGTTCACCGCCTAGACCAATAATAAGGTAATCATAGGATAATGTACCGTCTTCTAAAATGATTTTGCGATCCTGCAAACGAATTTCTTTCACGTTCGATTTGACCAAATCAATTTTGAATTCATCGATCAGCTTCGAAATGGAAACCCTTGCGTGTTCAATTGTATCTGTACCGGCTGCCGGCATATGTAGATGTGTAGTTATATAGTGATAATCATGCCGATTCACTAATGTGACGTCGGCCTCGTTATAATTTAATTCTTTCTGAAGCCTTTGGGCTGTCAGGATTCCGCCATAACCCGCGCCAAGGATGACGATTTTGGGAATACTGCTCATGTCTTTACCCCTTCCGGTTTCGCTCGCATCAGCCATTCGTGTGGATCATTACAACATGCATTTAATTAAAAATATGGATGAGGTCTTATCCATTATGACGACAAATGTTAACTTCGCGAATTTATTTGAATTTTTACTCCAGCATTCTACAACATTTATATTGTCATGCGAAAATTGTATTTTAAATGGAATAACCACTCATGAAGTCCACAAAATTGTGAAATTATACACAAGATTCAACATGTTGTACTTATTCTTCAACCCACAAAAAAAGAAGATTTATATTAGACAAAAAAACACATAGTACAGGTCAAGGATATCTGTATTTCTGGTAAAGATCAAGGGTTTTTTTGTTATTTTTCATAACCTTTCATTTCCAATTTCACCCTATTCTCATGTGATCTTCATCATTTCTTCTCAGATTAGTGATGCAGCTAACTTTGCAACCCAGAATACACCGTTTATAATAGGAAAGACAGTTCGGTACCTACGCTGGTTCCAATATGTATCGTGCATATTTCTTCCTGCTAACTACCTATTAAAATACGAAAGGTGTTGTTGATTGTTGACTGCACAAACTAACGGTCATGAAATGACTGATTTACTTATTATTGGTGGCGGCCCTGCGGGACTATTCGCCGCATTTTATGGTGGAATGCGTCAAGCTTCCGTTACTCTGGTTGAAAGTATGCCCCAGCTGGGTGGACAACTTGCAGCTTTGTATCCGGAAAAGTACATCTATGATGTAGCTGGATTCCCAAAAGTCACTGCTCAAGAACTCGTAAACAACCTGATTGAGCAAATGAGTCATTTCAATCCAAATATCCGCCTTGAAGAAAAAGTGGTATCCGTGGAGAAAAAAGAAGAACAGCATTTCATCGTAAAGACCGATGAGAATGAATATCATGCCAAAGCTGTTATCATTACAGCAGGTGTAGGTGCATTTGAACCACGTCGTCTAGAGCTTGAAGGTGCTGCGAAGTTCGAAAAAACGAACCTGCACTACTTCATCAGCGATCTGAACGCCTTTGCTGGCAAAAAAGTACTCATCAGTGGTGGTGGAGACTCCGCTGTAGACTGGGCACTTATGCTTGAGCCTATTGCAGAGCAAGTAACTCTGATCCATCGTCGTGATAAATTCCGTGCACACGAGCACAGTGTAGAGAACCTCATGAACTCTAAGGTTAATGTGATAACACCTACCGAGATCACTGAGCTTCATGGGGATGAAACGATCACTAAAGTTACGCTTGCTCATGTCAAAACGAAGGAAACTCAAGAAATCGAAGTAGACGATGTTATCGTTAATTTCGGATTTGTATCTTCCCTCGGTCCAATCGCAGAATGGGGTATTGAGATTGACAGCAACTCCATCGTTGTTGACTCACGGATGGAAACATCCATCCCAGGTATCTTCGCAGCCGGCGACATCACAACGTACCCTGGTAAGCTTAAACTGATTGCCGTAGGATTTGGCGAAGCACCAACAGCAGTCAACAACGCCAAGGTATACTTCGATCCAGATGCTAAATTGTCCCCAGGACACAGCAGTAACATGAAACGCTAATTCCGTTCGGACAGACCAAATAGATCAAGTTCGAAAAGGATCGTTATCCTTACTGAGAAGCAAAAGGGTAATTGCAAACTTTTTGAATAACATAAAAGCTACAAAAAAGGGTATCTTACTCCTGAACACTACATATTCAGGAGGGATACCCTTGTCTTATATATGCCCGCTGTGTAACGGTCTGGTTGTACCGGAGCAGGCTTGTCCCCACTGCCTTCAGGGACTATCAGAATGCGGCAAATTGGACGACTACACCGGACCATATAGTCCTTATGCGACTTCAATTACTTCCAGCACTTCAGATGAAGAAGGAAGCAGTTGCATTCATCTCATGTACTGTCACCACTGTCAAACAGGCACTTTACAGCCTGTTGCAATGTGGGACATGTCCGGAAACCTGTAAACATTGCCTGCAATGAGGATCTCTAGTGAAGAATGGCAGATACGTCAGTACCCAGTTTGCGCTTATGAATTTCTGCCAAAAGCAGCGCGATGAAATCTCTCTCGAGATCTAGTTCAATCGCCTTATGGTAGGAATCCAACAACATCTCATCGGATAACATAGCCATTTCCCGCCACAACCTTTCCTTTATTTTCCTCAAAACTATCATATCAGAGATTCATATAGAGAACAAGCGTTCTGTTATCCACAAGGTTTTGTGGAAATCCTGTGCATAGTTTGTTGATAAATGGTAAAAATGTTGATTAAACAACGTGGATAATGTGGACAGTATTTATGCACAGGATTTGTCCGTTTCTACCAGAACGTTTAACATCGATTTTTTTTGGAAATAATTCATAGTTTCAGGAGTATTTGCGAGTATTTTACCCCAAGTAATGTCATTTCAAACGTTTTCTCGCATTTTCATCTGAATCAATTTCATAACTCATTAAAACGAGTTTTATGTAACCAGATATAGACAAATTAAACCGTTTGATCTATATCTGGCCTTGATTTAAGCAACCAAAGGTATTATGAAATTGATTCATCTATTAAATATTATCGGATTCACATTTGGATTTATTTAGTCTTTTTCACAATTCACTGGGGTCTGGTATTCACTTCAAGAATCCATATCTTTCCGCTGTGATCTAGACCATAATCAAACCCAAGCTGTCCTACCCCTGGAAATTGAACTTCCATGATGCGTGTACAGGTGAGGGTTAGAGCACGCATTTCACGACGTTTATGTCTGCTCGAGATATGAGGAAGTGACAGCTGTAGTGCTCTTCTGCCAGACAGCATGGTTCCTCCCTTGCTTAGATTGGTTACGCACAGCCCTGGACGCGCCAAACGTCCCACTACTGCTCGGAAAACCCAACCTCTTTCGGTCTTAACTACTTTCACCCTGTAATCTACAGGTCTACCTTGAATCGTAGCTAAGTGGATTCCTTGTTGAATCAAGTATCTGCGTTTGGCTTTTACTCGCATTAGAGAACGATACATCTGACCGTAATTGGTAAATGATCTTGTTACTTTCATATGGGTATAACGATAACTTCCTCCGCTTGTGGATACTCTGATTACACCGTAACCTCCTCCACCCACAATCGGTTTAATATATACCATGCCATAACGGCCAAGCATAAGTTGTAGATTTCTTGCATTGAACGCCATCGTCTGTGGAATATGAACGGCTGCTACTGGGTATTTCAATAGGGCTGCTGTCTTTAGCCACTTGCTCGCAAGTTGTCTCGACATCTGCTGATCTCCTTTCCTGTGCCATGGTTCTTCTTTATACATACTCAACAGGAGATCTGTTTTCTTGGATGTCTGTCCAAGGCTAAGGCCCCTTTTGTAGTGAAAAAGTCTAAAGGCTTGTTCAAGGAAACGAACAGACGCCCGGGTTGCTTTTCAAACGCTTCAATCTGTCGTATGCTACTAAAGAATGGTTTAGCAAGGCTTAAATATGAGGGTCTAAGGAGCGTTCAGAAGAAAATGGAGTCATTTTTCAAATCACTATATGGCGTAGCCTATGTTGCAATGTCAATCGTTCTGGTAGCTGTAACTATACTGCTGTTTGTAACAGGCATTCGACTGTTTATGAAGAAACGTAACCGCGGCTTTGCCCTAAGCTGTATTCTATTTGCTTGTTTTATCGTCTTCATCATTGTTGTCATGCTAACTACGCCCTTCTCCGCCACGCCTCCAGGCTCACCGGAAGCTTTGGCTGCACTGCTTCATTACGGGTAGATCACCTCTAAATAGAGGTTGTTCAAAAAGTCTAGAAACCAACCTTTTTGAACACAAACTGATAGAAGGAGATGCATATGAAAGAAAACGAAACGCTTGGCATTATCGATATTGGCTCGAACTCGATCCGTCTCGTCATCTACGAACTAGATCAAGATGGAGCATACCGGAATATCCATGAAGATAAATATGCTGCTCGCCTGAGCAATGCAGTTGAAGCAAACGGACAGATTCATCGTCCTTCATTGGACAAGGCTATTACTGTCTTGAAGCAATTCAAGGCCAAATGTGAAGCTTTCCAAACCAAACGTATCCGCGCCGCGGCTACCGCAGCTATTCGTAATGCTACGAATGCTCAAGAGATTATCGGTTGGATCGAACAGGAAACAGGACTTGAAGTTGAATGTGTATCCGGGGATCAAGAGGCTTATTATGGATTCCTTGGGGTTATTCAGTCCATTGATCTGGCAGATGGTTATGTCGTGGATATTGGCGGCGGCAGTACAGAGATTACGGTATTTCGAGACAGAAAACGACTACATAGCATCTCCCTTCCCATCGGTGCTGTAAACTCCTATGCACGCTATGGTGGCGAGGATACTTGGTCAAACGATCATATTGAGGCACTATGTAATCAAGTGACTGAGGCACTAAGCAAACATGATTGGGTAAGACAGCATCCTGGACTTCCCTTAATTGGTCTTGGTGGCACCATGCGTACCTTGGCCAAAATTGAGCAAAAGCGAACGCAGTATTCCTTACCTGTAAGCCATCACTACGAAATTAGCGCAACTTCTATGGATAACATGTGCAAATCTCTGCCTTATCTCACTTCAGCACAGCGCAAAAAAGTACCGGGTCTAGCCAAGGATCGAGCAGATATCATCGTTCCAGGCATTCTTATTCTACGTACGGTCTTCGATATGATCCAAGGGGATCATTATGTGGTTAGTGGAGCAGGCTTGCGTGATGGAATCCTTCGAGATTTGATGTCACCGCTATGTCCAGAGGCACCCAATGCACTGGAAATCAGCGTTCGTAACTTCATCCATTTTGGCCCACCGGTTCCTGAGAAGCATCTGACACGCGTGCATCAGGATGCGGTTGTTCTATACCGTGCCTTAAAGGGTGAAGCTCCTGAACCAGCGGATGCACGGATTCTATATACGGCCGCCATGCTGCATGGCGCAGGTAAGCAGATCAATTATTTCCGGTATACCCAGCACTCCTCCTACTGGATTATGAATGCAGGGATTTACGGACTTTCTCACCGAGAGACGGTGCTGACTGCAATTGCAGCTGATTACCATCCCAAAAAAAGAACACCCCAATTGCTGAATAAGCATAAAGACATTCTCAATGATTCAGATGAGCGTCATGCCCATCGACTTGGCTCGATTTTACGTGTATCGGAAGCCATTAATCGCTCAGAGAGTATCTCTGCTGTTACGGCCACGACGAAAAACGGCTCGCTGCAGATGCATTTCATCTGTGCAGCAGAGCCGTTAATGGAACTCAGCGGTCTAGAAGACGCCCTCAAAGATCTGGAAGAGGCTTGGGGAGTTACGTCAGTATACTCCATTCAGCAGGCTTCCAAGGAATAATACCCATTGCCTCCGTCTGACTTCTCAGCGGGGGTTTTTCGTTTTTTACAAATACGTAGTTGCCGCCAGGCATAAGCTCTCTTGCCTTAACGTTATCATTAAGAGATAAGTTCAGAATGTCGACCAGCATTCGCTTCAATTCAGGATCAAACACCGGACACATCAATTCAATTCTACGTTGCAGATTCCGTGTCATCCAATCCGCACTGGAGAGAAATACATCCGGGTTGCCGCCGTTCTCAAAATAGAACAACCTTGAGTGCTCCAGGAAACGGTCTACAATACTGATCACGCGAATATTCTCACTCAATCCCTCTACTCCAGGACGCAAACAACATACGCCACGCACTATGAGGTCAATCTGCACACCCGCTTGAGATGCGATATACAACTCATCAATCATATCCTGGTGAGAAAGCGAGTTGATTTTGGCAATAATCCGAGCCTTACGCCCTTGCTGAGCATGTTCTGTTTCTCGGCGAATCAGCGCAAAGAGCTCATCCTTCATGCCGTCTGGCGCCACTCTAAATGCTTGTAATGCTTTAGGTCCAGAATATCCGGTAATTTCATTAAATAGTCCTGACGCATCCTCACCGATGACCGGATTAGATGTGAATAACCCTACGTCTGTATATACTTTGGCGGTACTCTCGTTATAGTTACCTGTTCCAACGTGAACATAACGCCGCACGCCATGTTGTTCCCTTCGCACCACAAGAATAATTTTGGCATGGGTCTTCAAACCAACTAGTCCATAGACCACATGGCATCCAGCTTTCTCCAGCTTACGAGCCCAAGCAATGTTACGCTCTTCATCGAAGCGAGCCTTCAGCTCTACCACGACCGTAACCTGCTTCCCACTCTCTGCCGCTAAAGCTAGCGCTGGTATTAAGCGCGAATCACCGTTAACCCGATATAACGTCATTTTGATCGCCATTACTTTGGGATCTTCTGAAGCCTCCAGTATAAAATCGGTAACAGGCTCAAACGATTCATAAGGATGATGAACAAGCACATCCCGTCTGCGCAATAATTCAAAATGGCTTTCACGCGGAAGAAACTCTGGCGGATACACCGGTTTGACAGGGCTATACTTCAGATGGGTGAATCCTTCCAAACTATCCACAAATCCTGCCAGGAAACTTAGGTCTAGCGGTCCATCAATCTCGTAAACCGGATCTTGGATCTCGAATTCTTCCTGCAGCTCGTCGAGAGCATCTTGTCTAAAATCCTTGCAGACTTCCAGTCGCACTGGCGCTCCCCGGCGTCTACGACGCAGTTCTTTCTCAATCGCTTCAAGTAAATCTTCAGCCTCTTCTTCATTAATGGATAAATCCGCATTACGAGTCACTCGGAACTCTTGTACAGCAAGCGGTACATATCCACTGAAGAGCGTATGAATATGATGCTTGATTAGATCTTCAATCAGAATGAACGTTTTCTTTTTACTATTGGCTCGAAGTGGAATAGGCACTACCCGTGGTAAATTAGAAGGCACCTGAACAATCGCCAAGAACGGTTCGTCCTCTTGTTCTCCTTCCTTCTGCAACATCACGGACAGATATACCGATTTATTGTGTACCAATGGAAACGGACGACTCTGGTCAATCGCCATTGGGGTTAATACAGGAAAAATGATCTCGTGATAATACTGATCCATTGCACGCTGCTGCGTCGCATTCAGATCAATATACTCTTGTAAAACGACGCCTTTTTTGGCGAGGAGACGAATGAGCTCCCGATACGTTTTATACTGCTCAGTAACCATAGCTCCTGTTCGTTTAATCAATCTTCGATATAAACCAGAAGGGGTATACCCCGAGAAATCTTTTTGCGTAAATCCAGCTTTGATCTTTTCTTTGGTCTCTGCTACCCTTACACTCATGAACTCGTCCAGATTGCTAGCGACAATACCGAGAAATCTTAAACGCTCCAATAACGGAGTTGTCTGATCCTGAGCCTCTTGAAGTACACGTCGATTGAATTCGACCCAACTTAAATCACGGTTAACATAGTTGCCTGTTTTGATATCTCTATGCATGAATGCCCCTCCGAATATGTTGCATATCAATCCTTGGTTAGATGTTCTTCACTAATTGTACTATCCGTGATTGGATATAAGCGTCAGCGCAATGTAAATGCAGTGTAAAATTTATGTAAATGATACCTGATTAACCGAACTTTTTCCATCCCTTTACAAAGATCAGCAGACAGAGTAAAGTGATGTACAGTGTGAAATAGGTCGGCAATTGTCCTCTTACAAATAAGCATATCTTAAAGGAGTATATAATGAAATCGAACAAACCAAGAACGTTACAAAAAAATATAGAATTTTTCACTGCTGCCCTCTCCCAATGTGTCGTAACAGCATGGCAAGAGGATCCAGCAGGTGTATACTGTGAGGTTGGTCGGGGAATCGTCGAACGCATTAGTGAAGAGAGTGTACGTATTCGCAATGATAATGGTACAAAGAGTCATTATGCGCGCGATATTACGATGTTCCAAACGGAGAAATAATACTTCGTTAAATGGGTCACCATTAGATTGCCATTGGTGTCATTAGACACTATGTGAAACATAGCAGATATTTGGAATATTTCCTAAAAAAAGATGATAAAAAGACTAGCTTTCCGAAACAAAGTGTTGTATACTCTTGCCACAAGGAAAGGAGGTGCGTCAACATTTCTAATCACATGTTGAACGTGTCCCTTACCCGATCCACTAGCTCAAAATAAAAGAGCCTAGTTGGAGGCGCGGGATACGGATCAATGTTTCAAAAAGCGCCACGGGTAGAAAAGCCGTCTTCGGACGGCTTTTTGTTTGCCTTTTTTTCGTAGAGAAGTTGAGAAAACAACCAAAATATTGGAAATAAACCCTATAGTTTAACAATCCACCCCCACTATAATTAGGACGTATCTTAGATACCCAATACAAGGAGGGATTTTGTAATGTTTAGATTTGTAAGGGGTTTCAAAACATCCATCGCTTTGGCTTTTGTGCTGTTATTCACCTCTATTATGCTGCCTGCTGGTCAACAAGTTAGCGCGGCACCTAGTTTTGCCAAAGGCGCGGATATTAGCTGGGTTCCTGGTATGGAAGCCCAAGGTTACAAATGGAAAGATAAGAACGGTGTTCAGCGAGACATCATTGATATTTTGAAAAAAGATTATCAGATCAATTCGGTCCGCATCCGTGTATTCGTTAATCCTTCGAACGATTATGGTAACGGTTACATGAATAAGGATCGTGCTGCTTCTCTGGCACAACGTGCCAAAAATGCTGGTATGAGCGTGATGTTGACGTTACACTACAGTGATTCTTGGGCAGACCCGGGCAAACAGACCAAACCGGCTGCGTGGAAAAACTATACCTTCCAACAGCTGATGGACGCTGTCTGGAATCATACACGCGATGTAATGACTACGATGCAAAGCAAGGGTGTGACTCCTGACTGGGTACAGATCGGAAATGAAACGAATAACGGTATGTTATGGGAGGATGGCAAAGCCTCCAACAATATGAAAAACTACGCATGGCTTGTGAATACAGGTCATAACGCTGTAAAATCCATTAGTAACGGCACCAAAACAGTGGTTCATCTCGCCAATGGGGACGACAATAATCTGTATGTATGGAATATTGGAGGTCTGATCAGCAACGGTGCTAATTTTGACATGATTGCTATGTCCCTATACCCTTCTCCATCCGGATGGAATACGGCAGTAACCAATACAATAAACAATGCCAAAAATCTGATTACTCGTTATGGTAAGGAGATCATGATCTCTGAAATCGGTATGGATAACAATCAACCGGCAATTGGAAAGAGTTTTGTGGCATCAATGAAAAATCAAATTCGCAATTTGCCGAATGGCAAAGGTAAAGGTGTGTTCTACTGGGAGCCTCAGGCCACACCAGGGTATAACAGTGGCTACGGCAAAGGCGCTTGGCAGGCTAATGGTGTGCCAACCATAATCATGGAAGGGTTTATCGACTAAGCCACGGGAGCAGAAGTAGGAGTTGGAGCTGCATGGTGGCGTTCCGGGGACGGATCGTTCTTCCGATCGCTGGTTGTCTCCGGATTTCTTGAATTCCCCTCGTAAGGGGGAAATCCGGGGACAGCTTATGCTTCCGATGTAGCTTTCTTGCAGAAAGCTTTAAGCGACCGCTCCGCTTCTCCAGAATCAATTCCGTCCCCTCCACTACGTTGCTGCTCATGGCTACTTCTGCAATCCATGTTGAGTCGATCACAGATTAAAAATAGTTTTTACATTTACATAGAGTGAGTATAATAAAATAAAGAGAAATGAAGTATGCGTTAACCTTATTTTAGAGATGGGGAAAATGGATGAGTTTTTTAAAAGGACTGGGTCAGTTTGCTGGAGAAGTAACTGGCAAAGTGCTTGGCGGCAGCGTGAGAGTTGTCGGCGAGATTGCGGGTAGTTCGTATATCAAAGAAATCGGGAACGGTGTAGAAAAAGCTACAATAAACACTGGAAAAACAGTTGGTCAATTAGTCAGTGGTACATACGATCTTGCTAGTGGTGCCATTCGAAAAGATCAAACGGTCATAGATACCGGACTTTCGGATCTCGGAGATGCTGTCACTCATACAGCAAAAGGTGTAGTTATATCAGCGAAGTATGTGTATAAAGGTGGCAAGGATGTCGTCGTAGGCTTAAAAGACGAGGACATGGACAGAGCTAAGATTGGAGCCAAAAATCTGATTGCTGCTGCAGCCGTGACTACATTAGCTATAGGATTGGTCGACGCGATTGATGGTGTTGATGGTATGGAGAGTGCCGAATCGGTAGAACTCATAGAGAACCCGAATACACACGACGTAACGCCTCATCAGGTCGAGGGGTACACTAAGGCAGACGGCACCCATGTAGAAAGTTATTTTAGAGATGGTGATGGTGACACAAGTATCGATCAGCCAGATAGAGGTTATGTTCAGCATAATCCGGACTATAGAGCACCAAGTTCATAACGTAGTAAAACGGACGCCAATTCTTACACGACTGGCGTCCGTTTATTTGTCAAATCACCTATTACTTCGCTTCGCCAACTACAGTAAAGCGTTCGTTTTTGTGTTGCGGATTCTCAATCTCATCTACCAATGCAATAGCATAGTCTGCATAGCTAATATAGCTATTGCCTTCGCTGTTAACAAGAATTACATCATTACCTGCTTGATACTTACCTGTACGAACGCCTTCTGGGTTGAAGAATCCAGCCGGGCTCAGGAAAGTCCATTGAATACCAGTGGATGCTTGCAGATCCAGCAGGTTTTGGCCTTGGTTTGTAGCTGTCGCTTTGTATGCATCAGGGAAACCTGGTGATTCAAATACGCGCAATGTTTTGGACTCGTCTGTGAACAGACTTCCTGCACCACCTACAACGATTAGACGCGTATTAGGCGCATCCTTCAAAATATTGATCAACGCTTGTCCTGCTTCAACATGGCGATGTTCCTGTCCTGGAGCTGCACCGAATGCGTTAACGATAACGTCAAATCCTTTGATATCCTCAGCAGTAAGATCAAAAACTTCTTTTTCCAAAACGTTAAGGGACTTGTCTTCCACCTTCGCTGCATTACGAACGATTGCTGTTACTTCATGCCCTCTGTCGACTGCTTCTTTCAAAATTACACTTCCTGCTTTACCCGTTGCACCGATAATTCCAATTTTCATGATAATCTCTCCTTCAGCTATGTTTTGTTTTCTAAAAACTCATAATGTAACTATAGTTGTTACAACTAATCTTGTCAATCCCCTAAATTTCATTATTTGAACAAAAAAATATTGTTCTTTTCTCACTTCCCCGAAACATTGCTTTCCATATATAGAAGAAGGGATTGTCTTTAGTATGTCGAATATACGTGTCTGTAATTACTAATTAACTTAACCTACATCGAGCAGTAACTTGTTGAGAAGGAGCTGAGGTATATGAGCTTTGAAGATCAAGTCGCCATGATCTTAAGACAGGCGAATCGTTCCGCTATTTCCACTGAAGCACTTATTCAAAAGATAGATACCACCCTCCATCATCTGATTGAGCGATTAATTCAGACGGGTACTCAAGCAACGGTTGACCGCAGGGAAGAAACTTCGCCTCACACCTGGGAGATTACAGTTGGAGACTTTTCCTTCGTTCTATTTTCATCAGATATATTGGATGAGGCTGAAGAGAATGAAGATTATATTGAGGCGGTTGTCGAGGAACTCTTTATACAAGAGCTTGAGCATGCTGTTTCTGGCGAGTAAAAAAATCGTGTACGTATACCGATGTCTTAAAGGGGCATCGTTTTTTTGCATACAAAAAAACCTCTACAGCGCAGTTGAACTGCGCCATAGAGGTATGATTAAACTAAATCTTAACAATCTTTGTCCGGTACACCCGCTTCTTCACGTGTACGGAAAGAAGATCCACAGCCACATGTAGCTACTGCATTCGGGTTATGAATGGTGAATCCGCCGGTCATGCCGGACTCTTCAAAATCAATTTCGAGACCATTCAAATATTTCAGGTTCTCTTTCTCCACGACAACCTTCATATCCTGAATATCCATATAGAGATCCTCATCGGATTCTTTATCGTCAAAGCCCATGGCGTACGAAAATCCGGTACACCCCCCCGGTGCTACGCCAAGACGCAGGAACATGCCAGGTGTCTCTTGCTGTGCAAGCATTTCTTTCAATCGGTCAGCAGCCGTTTCGCTGATGTTAATCATGCCAGGTCACTCTCCTTTTTCATATATAATCATGTTCAAAAAGACATCCTTCGTAATCAAGCGAACTTTTTGAACAACTTTACGTTAACTCTTCCTAAATTATACTCCACCCCGTCAAGAGCCTCAAGTGAAGTTTGCCCGTTTCCGCGTTCCTCCTGAACTCCTTTTTCTTCCCAGCGTATTGAACCCCCGGGACACGAGGTTTATAATGGATAGGTGGTCGCTCTGAAATGTCGATATTTTGTCATGACTTATTCAGATGATGGTCATAATTGGAGTTGTAATTTTTTTCACATTTCGAGACTGCAACGCAGTCCCCAATGCATATAGAGTCATTAGACTCCTTTTTCTCGAACCAATAAGTCCATTGCACAATGCAGTATATGCTGCACCGGGTAAATAAGAGTTAGTTTAACAATAGAAGGCGGTTGTTGACCGCATTTTTTCTATGTGAGCTTTTGCATCCATCCAGTTAGCGGTTTTTTAAGCTTCACCATACTGATGTAGCCCTGCAAACAGTCTATACTACTTAATCCGGTTAAGAACAGGAGGAATAACAAATGTCTACATTAGTTACACCATTTACAGACAAAAGAATGGCCGAGATCGTCGAGAAGGTTCAAAACGGCGTAAGATTGAGCGTGGAAGACGGTGTCTATCTGTATGAGACAGATGACTTGCTCACGCTGGGTCAACTGGCTAACGAAGCCAACCTGCGGAAGAACGGAAAGAAAGTATATTTCATCGAGAACATGAGCCTTTATTTCACCAACGTATGCGAAGCTCGCTGCGCATTCTGTAATTTCCGTAAAGACCAGGGTGAAGAAGGCTCTTATACGTTGTCCGGTCAGGAAATGATTGATTATGTGGAAGAACATATTCATCCAGGCGTACGTGAGTTTCATATCGTAGGCGGGCATAATAATCATGTTCCTTTTCAATATTATGTCGACTCTTTGCGTGCTTTAAACGAAAAATATCCGGATGTCACGTTAAAAGCTTACACAGCTGCAGAGATTGATTTCTTCACTCGCATCAGTGGTCTGAGCATTAAGGAAGTTCTGCAAGAGCTGCAAAAAGCAGGTCTGAAATCTTTGACTGGTGGCGGCGCGGAAATTCTGTCTGATGAGTACCGCAAAAAAATGCGCGTAGACAAAGCCAATGTTGATCGCTATCTCGAAGTACACCGCACTGCTCATAACCTAGGCATGCGTACGCATACAACCATGTTGTATGGATCCATTGAATCCTACGAAGATCGTGTGAATCACATGGTTCAAATTCGTGAGCTTCAAGATGAGACAAATGGTTTTATGGTGTTTATCCCGCTTTCCATGCAGCCTAAGAGCAAAAGCGCAAGTATCATGCGTCGTAACTCTGCTTACGAAGATCTCAAAACCATTGCGATCAGCCGCCTGATGCTCGATAACATCGACCATGTTAAAGCGTACTTCATTAATATTGGTCCACAATTAACACAAGTGGCTCTCAGCTTCGGTGCTTCCGATGTTCACGGTACAATTGTACGCGAGAAGATCAGCCATGCTGCAGGTGCACTCACGCCAGAAGGATTAACTCGTAAAGAGCTGATCTGGTTAGTCAAGGGTGCTGGGCGCATCCCTGTAGAGCGTGATACGTTCTATAACGAAATTCAAGTATACGAGTAATAGCTCATTATACTTTTTCAGCCAAACCCAAGCATTGAATCGCATTCAGGTAGGATATAGCTCGGCTGCTTCTTTCCAACAATTTTGTTGTCTAGGTCAGCATTTTCGACTATATCTCATTCCTAAAGTAACCTCCAAGGGTTGTACTCACGGTACAATCGTGCTGCACGATATCTATAATTTGAAATGCATATTTTCTGATTATCAAAATAAAAACAATGGAGCAGCTATGGAAGCATAGCTGCTCCACAGGTTGCAGCCCCACTTAACGGGACTGATGCAGAAAGGAAGCCGAGTCATGAAAAATTTCGTCGTTCTCGGAGGCGGTTATGGTGGCCTCACGATTATCAAAGAACTTCTTGAAGGTAAAATTCCAGCAGACACACAAATCGTATTGGTGGATCGCAGCCCTTTTCAAGGACTAAAGACCGAATATTACGCACTCGCAGCAGGCACCGTATCCGATTACGACCTGCGCATCCAATTTCCAGTTCACGAAAAAGTTACGTATCGTTATGGAGAAGTAACAGCGATTGATTTGGAACAGCGTCAGATTGAATTTGAAGGCCAAGACCCTTTGGAATATGACAAACTGGTGATTGGATTAGGTTGTACCGACCGTTTCCATAACACACCGGGAGCAGAGGAATTTAGCTGCACCATTCAGAGCTTCAGCAAAACAAGAGAAACGTACCTTCGTCTCAGCGAGGTAAAAGCTTATGGACAAGTACACATCGTTGGTGGCGGTCTAAGTGGTGTAGAGATGGCCGCAGAGCTTCGTGAGAGCAGACCCGATCTGAATATCAGCATCCTCGACCGTGGTGAACGTGTATTGTCCGCCTTCCCACAACGTCTATCTGCATATGTTCATGAATGGTTCGGTGAACATCAGGTCGAGACCCGTGGACATATTGCCATTTCCCGTCTTGAAGCAGATGGAATTTATAATCGGGATGAAGAAATTTTGACGGACGCCGTAGTATGGACTGCAGGAATCCAGCCGGTCAAAGTTGTACAGGATCTGGATGTCACTAAAGATCCCCAAGGCCGTGTTGTCCTTAACGAATATTATCAAATTCCTGAATATACAGATGTCTATGTTGTTGGTGACTGCGCTAGCGTACCTTACGCTCCAAGTGGTCAAGCAGCAGAAGTACAGGGTGAACAGATCGCTCATATTCAGCATGCCCTTTGGAAAGGTGAAAAGCCCAATCCACACCCTCTTAAGCTTCGCGGCACGTTAGGTGCGCTCGGTAAGAAGGCTGGTTTTGGGCTGATGGGCAAAACGTCCATGATGGGACGTGTGCCTCGTATTTTGAAAAGCGGTGTGCTCTGGATGTCCAAGCGTCATCTCGGTTAATCGAGATCCAGCTCACTCCAAGCATCGGCTTCAGCAATTTTGGCTAAGATGGCATTGTACAAATCTTCGACTTTGTCGGTAATGACTAATTCGCCATTCACCAGTGCAAAAGGAGTCATGTAACATTGCCCACAATTGCTAAGGCAGCCGTATTCAATCACATCATAATCTGGATTCTCCTCCAGTTGATCCATGATTTCATCGGTGCCAAAATGCATATTGTTAGCACAAAATTCAATAATTGGTCTCATTTCAGTTCACCTGCTTTGTTTGACCATTTTAATTTATGGTCATTTGTAATATAATATATAGAGGAAAGGAGTTGAACAATATGAGCGAAAACGCACAAAGCACCATGTATGATGAGGTATCTGATGTGCTTGATAAACTTCGTCCGTTCCTGCAACGCGATGGCGGTGACGTGGAACTGGTCGACGTGGAGGATGGCATCATTAAGCTGAAACTGGTCGGTGCCTGCGGCAGTTGCCCAAGCTCCACCATTACCTTAAAAGCCGGGATTGAACGCGCCCTTCTTGAAGAAGTTGAGGGTGTACAAGAAGTCGTACAAGTATTCTAATCAATCCTTCACGAAATAAACCTCAAGAGCCTTTCGCTTCACTTGAAGCGGAGGGCTCTTTTTTTGTGTCTATTTCTTACTTCGCATAGTTCACATTACCTTAGCTCTACCGCTTCATATCTCATTTTCTCTAAATCGTTGGACGAATCGGATCAAGTCCTCCAGACACATCCATTATGTTACCTGTAATAAAATCCGAATGGTCTAAGCAGAGGTACGTAATGACACGTGCAATATCTTCACCGCTGCCAGGACGTCCTCTTGGTGTTTCCTCGTCCGCAATCCCGGCAATCTCATCTATCGTTTTCTCTTTATTGGCGCCGCGAATATCACCAGGACACACCATATTCACGGTTATTCCGTAAGGTGCTTCTTCCACAGCTAATGTTTTGGTAAAAGAAACCAAGCCCACCTTCGCGGCTGCATATACAGCTCGATGAGGCCATGATCTAGCTTCTCCGGCATGACTGAATCCAAAATGGATTATGCGTCCCCATTGCTTACGCCGCATCTCTGGCAGCACATACTGATCAAGCAGCATGGGTCCAAGCAAATTCCCCTGTACTAACATTTGTATTTCCGCTTCTGCATATTCAGCAAACAAACGGCGCTCACGAACAAATGGCCCTGCATTATTCACAAGAATATCAATGCTGCCGAGCTGTTCTTCCACCTGTTTAACCAAAAATGTAATCTCTTCGGTCTTCGAAATGTCAGCCTGGATTGCAATACAATTAACGCCTTTGGCTATAATCTGCGCCTGAAGCTCCTCTGCTTCGAGTCGGCTATTCACGTAATTCAGGGCAATATGACATCCCTGATCGGCCAGACTGAGGGCTGTCATTTTTCCAAGGCCTTTGGCACTTCCCGTTATGAGGGCAATCTTCCCCTTCACGTCCATCCCCCTCTTCAAAGAGCAGTCATTCATTAGTATAAAAGATTTATCACCCCCTCACAACTTGCATATTTTCTCTTGCCCATCTTATTTTGCAAAAAAGTGTAAACCTCAGACCAAATACTTATATTCCCAGCCATTACTTTGATATTAATTAGGTCTTAAGAAGTAAAATAACCCCTAATTAACCATATATACCTTGTTTGGTTGGGGTGTCTATGGTAATGTCGATAAGTCGTTTCTTTCTGTGAAAGTAATGACACAATACATATGATCATGTAAATATAATCATTACATGGCCCCGCTGAAAGGACTTATAGCAATGATGAAAAAATGTGTAGCATCCCTTATCGCAATACTGCTTGTATTTACATTACAAGGCCCCTTCTCCATCATAGCCTCAGCAGAAAGTGACAACACCATTGAAGATTATCAATGGTTAGACGGACCACGCGATGTCGTTCTCGACAACAAAGCCTCCTTAAAACTGGTTGAAGGACTTACCTTTTTAGATGCAGCCAACACGCAACGTTTCATGGAAGACACTGAATCCTTCCCGAACGGGACAGAGATCGGTAGTATCTATGGAGCTGGCGAGAACTCGAACTGGTACGTGATCTTCGAGTACAACGACCCTGGACATATTGACGACAGTGACAAGGACAATCTCGATGCTGAAGAGCTCCTAGACAGTTACAAACGAGGTACAGAGGAACAGAATGAAAGAACTACTCCTGATAACCAACTGTTTATTACTGGGTGGGACATTGAACCGACGTATGACAGCTCCAAACACCATCTGCTGTACTCCATTGGTCTGAAGGATGCTCAACAGGAAGCCCTCGTTAATTACAATGTGAATGTTCTGACACGTGAAGGCTATATCGGAGTTATTCTCGTTACCGACAGTGCTAATTTCGAGGAAAACCGAAGACAGTTTGAGGATAGCGTTCTCTCCAATCTTACCGTCACTGCGGGGAACAAGTATGAGGAATTTGATGCTTCGATCGACAAAAAATCAGAACTCGGTCTTACCAGCCTGATCCTTGGTGGTGCAGGAGTTGCTGTTGCCAAAAAAGTAGGATTGTTATTGTTGCTCAAAAAAGGATGGTTTGTGATCGTCGCTCTAGTCGTTGGTGCATTCGGATGGCTACGTAATAAGCTGACTGGACGCAAAAAAAATGATGCTGAGCATTCTACGGATGCGAATTCTCTTTCTCCTGCTGAACAGGCGTATCAGCAGCATGCCGCTGGGCAAGAATCCATTGAACACACCCATTCTGCCGATCAATCAGAGAACGACCCGAATAAGCACTAATCGCTCCATCCACACTAATGAATCATACACAAAAGCCCTACACCTTATAAACAAGGATGTAGGGCTTTTATGTTTTATTATCGATACGGCACTCGGTAATATCATTAAACATCAATGATATACGTGCTCGACTCTCTATGTTTCGCTAAGTTACTACTTAAAATGCAGGTTCAACTGCACCTTGGTAACGCTCTTTGATGAATGTTTTTACTGCTTCGGAATTCAGAGCTTCTGCCAGTTTCTTAATAGCATCTGCGTCTTTATTATCTTCACGAGCTACAAGAATGTTAGCGTAAGGGTTACCTTGCAGATCCTCGATTAGAAGAGCATCTTTTTCTGGATTCAGATTTGCTTCCAGTGCATAGTTGGCATTAATGAATACCAGATCTGCTTCATCCAGTTGACGAGGCATCATCGCTGCATCCAACTCAATGATCTCCAAGTTTTTTGGATTTTCAGTGATATCTTGCAGTGTTGACGAGATGTTTGTGTTGTCTTTAAGCGTAATCAGACCTTCTTTTGCAAGCAATAACAATGCACGGCCACCATTGGATGGGTCATTCGGGATTGCAACTTTTGCGCCGTCTTTCAATTCATCCAGAGATTTGATCTTTTTGGAGTAACCACCAAAAGGCTCAACATGTACAGGAGTTACAGTAACGAGGTTAAAGCCACGTGCTGCATTTTCTGCATCTAGATACGGTTGGTGTTGGAAGAAGTTAGCGTCCAATTGTTTGTCAGCCAGTTGTTGATTCGGTTGAACGTAATCATTAAATGTCACAACTTGCAAACGAATGCCTGCTGCTTCGAGTTCAGGCTTGATGCTTTCTAGAATTTCAGCATGAGGTGTAGGCGATGCTCCTACTTTCAGTTCAACGGTACGTGGTGCGCCAGCAGAATTGTCTGCACCGCTATCTGCATCCTTGTTGTTTCCGCATGCTGCTAGTACCGCAATCAGCATAATACTTAGTAGAGCAAATGACCATTTTTTCATGTGTAAAACCCCTTCTCCAATAATTTTTATGCATGCAGCATCCTTATCCAATTTGATAAGAGCGAGTCATGCTGTCTATGTGTTATTTCCTGGTGAACAATTTAACTAGACGATCTCCAAACATCTGAAGTACTTGTACTAAAATAACAATCAATATTACCGCGACAAGCATGACTTCTGTCTGATAACGATAGTAACCATAGTTGATCGCCAGTGTTCCAAGACCACCGCCACCAACCATACCCGCCATTGCCGTATAAGAAACCAATGTAACAATGGTAATGGTTATACCTGCTAACAAACCAGGCAGTGCCTCTGGTAACAGAACACGTCTTACAATCTGCCCTGTAGAGGCTCCCATCGCTTGAGCAGCTTCGATAACACCACGATCTACCTCACGCAAAGTCGTCTCCACAATCCTCGCGAAGTAGGGCGCTGCTGCAATGACAAGCGGTGGGATTGTCCCCAGTACACCAGTAGCTGTCCCAACAAGGGCGCGAGTGACGGGAAGTAGAGCAACAATTAGAATGATGAATGGAACAGATCGCAATATATTGACAATAACCGACAGAATCGAGTAAACGAGAATTGATTTTGCCGATGGGGATCTTGCTGTCATGAAGAGTAGCACACCTAATGGTAAGCCGATAATTACAGTAAACAGACCGGATACAAGAAGAATCTGCAGTGTCTCAATAGACGCTTTGCCGACCTCTTCCCAGTGTACAGTTGAAAAATCCATGTTAACGAAGCACCTCCACATCAAGTCCCTGCTCGACTAATTCACGGGTAGTTGAGCTAATCGCAGCAGAATCTCCCTCGAAACGAACGATAAGCTGTCCATAAGGGACTTGTTTGATCGTAGAGATCGTTCCTTGCAGAATCGCGAAATCAACGCCGGTTTTGCGAACGGTTCGTGACAGAATAGCTTCATACGTCTTCTGCCCCAAGAACGAGATCTTCACCAACTGAGATTGTTCGCCATTCTTATGGCTGTTCTCTGAGCTTCCCAGACCTTCCTCTTCAAGCAACAACAAATCAGTCGCCTGACCTTGCTGCATGAAATCTCGTGTGATGGCATGTTGCGGCTTGAGAAATACTTTCGTAACTGGCCCCTGTTCAACGATGCCGCCCTGATGAATAACTGCAACCTGATCACAGATACTCTGGATTACATGCATTTCATGGGTAATTAGCACAATCGTTAACTCATACTTCTGGTTAATATCCAGCAGAAGCTTCAGAATAGAACTTGTTGTCTGTGGATCAAGAGCAGACGTCGCTTCATCACATAGCAGGACATCTGGATCACTGGCGAGTGCACGTGCAATGCCGACCCGTTGCTTCTGTCCTCCTGACAATTGGGCAGGATACTTGTTACTATGCTGTTCAAGTCCGACCAAGGTGAGCATTTCCTTTACCTTACGGTCGATCTCCGCTTTGGGCGTATTAACCAACTTCAGTGGAAAAGCAACATTGTCGTAGACCGTAGCAGATGAGAGAAGGTTGAAATGCTGAAAGATCATGCCGATCTTACCCCGTTGCTGTTGCAATTCAGACTTGCTCAGACTGGTCAAGTTCACTCCATTAACCCACACTTCACCTTCAGTAGGTCGCTCCAGTAGATTTATACATCGAATCAATGTACTTTTACCCGCACCCGAATGCCCAATGACTCCAAAGATCTCGCCTTTGCGTACATTCAGATTCAGATCCGCAAGCGCAGTCGTAGCCTTTGCGCCTCTACCATATGTTTTGGTTATTCCCTTTAATTCAATCAAGTAATACTCTCCTTCCCACTGCTTACACCTATCTTTACCCGAAAGAGAGGAAAACTCCCATTCATGCAATAAAAAAAGAACCCTTTGCAGAAACTGAAAGGGTTCTTCGCTTGAAAGAATATACCTTCTCATCTGCCAAAATCGCGCTTAACGCCATTTTGTAGGAATTAGCACCTAACATCTATAAAGAATGACACGTTTGCCATTGTCGTTATAAATCGGTTGCCGGGCTTCATCGGGCCTGTCCCTCCGCCGCTCTCGATAAGAAATATGATATTGTAAGATTGTATAAGTTCGTGTAATTCCGCAATTATACTGTTCAGATAATTCATGTTGAAACATATTACACTTAATGTCCTATTAGGAACTCAGTATAGTCCAAGTATTCCGATTTGTCAAAGGTAAATATTATGCTTTTAGCCCTTTAGTACGTTCTCTAAAACCTTGTTGAACCCACATTTTATTAATGTATCCATAAGACGCCTTCAAAGTAGTACACACCATATCTAAGCCTTGTCGCAATTCGTTCAAATGCTGATCTAAATCCTCCAGCTTCACTTTCCCCTGCAACGTCTGATGCAGTTGCCACAAATCATCTTGCATCTCAGAATTCATGTAATGAATCTCCATGTTTCTGCGTTTGCGTAATTTACTCATGGGCTCTCGGTATACATCCTTGATCTCAATCAGCTTAACAGCTAGCTCCGAATGCATCTTTGCATATCCAAACTGTCGCAACACGGTAAAATAAGAGAAATGCGTTTTTACTTTGGTTGTATTGAGCTGAAACAGTTCATTCAGCACCGTTCCTGTCTTGTCCAAAATGGCAAAGCAACGAATGAATCCATCCTTGTAAAAATAAACATACCGGGCGTATTCAGCCTTTTCTTCACTGGTCATGTCTTCTATAGAACCCGCTTTCACCTTTTTCCGAAAATGAGATGCTGCAAAGCAACTTTGCTCCAGTTCATCCAACGAAGAAATTAACCCCTGCGTCCATACATATAACTTGCGATAATCATGCGTTGGATCTTGGTTCTTCTCCAGTTGTCGTTGCAGTAACTCCAAAGTCTCCACCATTGAATCAATAGCTTCCTCCAAAATACCCTCATTTTGGCGCGGCGGTTCGCCTAGCAACGTTCGCAGCATATACAGCCTCCTCTTTGCATTCTGCTGATCATGGGATGCTTAATCATGTTAAACAAAATCGGGATCAGAGTAAATGCATGAATGCTGCTTCGCTTAGGTTGCCCTGTCATGCCTAACATCAAACAAAGTCCACCTCTCCAATGATCTACATCATGGAAAGGCAGACTCTGTACGTTGTCGCATTATAACGTCCTGTATCTTGAATCTGTATACTTGATTTAGAAACGATTAACTGGACGATGCAGCTTGTAAACAAGGAAACTCATGTACGTTAGAACGCCGAACAATATGGCAATATCCAACATATGCGCAAGCGCAACGAACATGTACACTTCTGGGCGCCCGATCGTAAGCATCATCACGAATCCAATGAAAACTTGGAGCAGGATAAGCACTACAGCGATAACACCTAATCTCCGAAGTTCGGTGTTATCCGGGTGTTTACGATATGCATAATGACCCAAAATCGCGATGACAATAACAAGGGATAATGCAGCCAAACGGTGAGCAAAGGCTACAGCTACCCCTCCGGACAACTCTGGAACAACCTGTCCATTACATAATGGGAAGCCAGAGCAGCCTCCTGCTGAGTCGGTATGGCTCACGAACGCACCTGTGTACACAACGAGATACGTATAAACCGTGGAAAACCAAACCAGATTGCGGAAGCCTTTGGTTACCCGAGGGAAATTATTTAATCTTTCTAGTCCTCCGTGACGCGCCTCCTGCCTTATTCCCAGCGCCATCATTAGAGAACTTGCGAAGGCTATAATGGAGAATCCAAAGTGCAGCGCCATAACGGCGGAAGATTGGGAGAACACCACGGCAAAGGCTCCCATGATTCCCTGGACAATAACAAAAATGAGCGTTAGTAATGAGAACAATTGTAGATCTCGACGAGACTTACCAAACCGCAAAAATGCTACAAAAGAGGCAATCGACAGCAGACCTGCCAATGCGCTTACGGCACGATGTGAATATTCAATTAGGGATGCCACCGTATGTGCTGGAACAAGCTTTCCGTTACACAAAGGCCACTCTGTGCCACAACCTAATCCGGATTCCGTCTTGGTAACAATGCCCCCACCGAATGTCGCCAGGAACATTACAAGACAAGTTAATACGGTTAACCACTTAAACAAGGTTAAATGCTTCAATTTTTTCTCACCTGCTGTTGGTTTAAGATGGCGAAAAACATCGTTTCTCGCTTGATTCAGTACTTTGACACGTAATTCACAACTAAACTCATTATACCGGATAAAAGTGTCATTGACGCCGCGCTTTGTGACAAAATGTTAACGTCTGTTTAAAAAATGACCAGAAGGTCATTTTAATTCAAATTTTAGACACAAGCGTTCATTCCCACATCTTAATAGTGTCTCCTGAACTTTAACGAACATACCAACAGCCACTTCTCCGATAATGGAAAAATGGCTGTTAACATATGTAACCTTTAAAATGGATAGTGTTTATTTGTGGATCGTTTTATACACTTCGACAGCTCGATCAAGAAACTGCTCAATCTCTTCTCTAGATTTACGAAGCTTATTCACATAACGAACCAGCTCGCGTCCATCTGTATACGCCACAAAACTCGGTATGCCGAGGATGTTTTGTTCTTCGCTAACCGTCCCCACTTGATCAACATCAACCTCAACCAGTGTCAGCTCACGAGCATACTTGTCCTCTACCTCAGGCATAAATGGATCGATGTACTTACAGTCTCCACACCAATCGGCTTTAAATACGGCTACAGTCAATCTCGGAGATTGAATCGCTACATCGAATTCAGGTTTGGAAGTTATTTGTTCCATGATCACATCTTCCTTTCTTTTCCTTGTCTTAACCTAAGTGAAGCAAATTGCCGAGTGGAAGTCAAATATTCAGTACATACTGATTACATACTGACGTTAGAGCAATCATGAGAAAGGATGACGAGCAATGCATACTCACAAAACAGATTCGCCACCACTGGAGTCCTTTTTTCACATTGTGCGTTCCATTCCTGGTGCGGCGAGGGAAGTCTGGCGTGGCAAACAGGCAGCTTGGCAAGCCTCCAATCAACTACGTCATCCTTTACGTGATTTGGCTTGGCAATCTGATGTCGCCCAATCCTTGCAAGAAGAAGTTGAACGTTTATTGCCTGGAGTGGAATCGGCTGCCACTAGACATGCTCGGAGCATGATTGTATGTGAAGAGGACTGCATTATTTTAGAAGAAATCCAAAGACTGACGACAGAGCATAATCGAAGTAATATTACCCGCACAGCGGCCTATCTGGAATGTTATGAACAGTGTCCTGAGCTTCATTGGGCGCTGCTGGCTCATATGGTTTCACGCAACGGTGGATACCACATGACAGATCTACAGAGTGGTCTAATGCACAACCTGCAAAGTCAAACCGATCGAGAACATATGTATCGCATGTTGGAGCGTTGTAATGCGCTTATCTTCCAAGATGCCTACCCTCAATTATTGTTGTACATGAATAGCCGAAGACTGGGACGAAGTTGTTTCCACCTACTCCCCCACTTCCATGTCTCTGTCTTTATGACTCCCTTTTGGGAACGATTTTGGCTGGAACGCTGCAGCTCATTGCTTAGTGTGGCATTAATTATTAATGAGCAGAACTATATTGAGAGCCGAGTTGTGCAGCATCCTTATTTCAAAAAAGAAGTGCTGTCCAAGCCTGCCTTTCATCTGCATAACCTGGCTGGGCTAAATCATATCGTATTTCCACTCGGACGTGGAAGAGGACTTGCTGGTCGAGTCATTGAACATTTCGGCAAGCTGGATGAACGTATAATGTTTGGAAAAAGCCTATATGCTATGCTGTTCGGTACCCAGCAAGTATTGGCGCAAGTACTAGAATTTGCCCGTTCCGTACCCCACCTTGGATCGCGTGCTGAATATTGGCCAGGCTTGTTCACAGCCCACGAGGAGCATGCTGGGAAAGATGAGTTTTATAGCAAAGAATTATTGGAGTTGGAATGGCTACCAGAGGGTCAGCGACTGTACAGCCCTGAATTACTCGCTGTGTGGCAGGACACACCCTATGAGCCGATTACAAGACAAGACTGGCTCCAGAGTAGGGATTGCCTTGGCCACCTAACCGCACCACGTCGACCATGGCTATTCGAGATGAGTCACGAACACCGATATGGGTTGCTCAAAACTGCGGCCGCTCATGATGCCAAAACTTTATTACATTAAGTACCATCACATCTCATTAAGAAACAACATAGCAAAGCAATCCTGATCCAGAATTTCTTTCCCTTCCTTCGATAATATCTGGTACACATACCAAAAAGCCTGTCCACTGAATAATTACAGCGAACAGGCTTATATGCAATGCTTAGATATAGGTAAAGGCATGCCCTTAAGTTGGGGCATATGACCGGTTACCATCGGTTACCCTTGTTGCTCTACTCCACGTTGCAGACGCATCAGTGGACGTAAAACCTTTTGCAAAATACGTGGGTAACTTCCCAGTTCATCCTTACGCAGCACACGTAGCACAATTAAGAGTACAAGATAGATAACTACAACTAGTGCACCAACAACCAGACAAGTCATTAGGAACGATACACGGGATGGCAAGAATGAGCCAAAGACCATATTTCCTAACCAGTTTGTGCCGAAGCCAGCACCTGCAGCAAGCAATACAGTCAACAGGAACCCTTTCCAACGATCACCCATGATCGAGAAGGATACTATTTTTCTCAGCACCCGGAGATTCAGATACGTAATTACTAAGAAACATAGCGCTGTAGCGATAATAATGCCATAAATGCCCAAGATCTGTGCAAGGATCAGACTCGCCACCAATTTGACGACTACACCTATAGCTACACTGATCATCGTAATCCGCGGTTTACCTACACCCAGCAAGATGGAGTTTGTTGTCATCATCGTAATCTGGAAAATGGTACCGAAGGTTAACAACGCAATGATCGGTGTTCCATCTAATGAAGTAAATAATAGTCCGTTCACGGAATACGCCGCAGTACAGAGCGCAATAACAATAGGCATACCTGTCAGAATCGAAATACGTAATGCTAGCGTAATCTGATTCTTCAAATGAGTCTCATCCTTACGAGCGAATGCTGCCGAGATAACCGGCACCAATGATTGACTCAAAGCGATGGCAAGAATCGGCGGTATACCCGCAATACTTTGCGCCTTCGCACCCAAGATCGCAAGTACGGCTGTCGCTTCTTCTAATCCATTACGACCACTTAGCAATGGAACAACAAGGGATGAGTCAATGAAGTTAATTGCAGGAACCGCCAGCGATGATAGAACAATCGGAATAGACAGCTTGAAGATATCTGCGTAAATGCCGCGCATCGGCAATTGTTGAGCTCGTTCCATTTCAAACTGGGCTTCACGATCTTTGCGACGTAGTTTCAAGGTGAAGTACAGCATAACAGCAAACGCACCAATACTTCCGAATACACCACCGAAGGAAGCACCCGCAGCAATTGTCTGATCATCATAATTCCATTGCAGCATAATGTAGGCCACAATAATGGCTGTTCCTACACGGGCAAATTGTTCTACAATCTGCGAGATACCACCAGCCGTCATGTTGCCTCGACCTTGGAAATAACCACGCATCATGGCAATCGCCGGGAAGAGCAGCAACGCTGGTGCTAGAGCCCGAATGGCACTAACGGATTCCGGTACCTTCGAGATATGGGTCGCGTAGAACGGTGCGGCAAACCACAGCAGTGTCGACATAACAACACCAGCCACAGCAGCGAAGATCAGGGCTGCCCGGTAGATCTGCTGTGCTTCGCCTGCTCGTCCTAGTGCGTAGCGTTCGGATACCATTTTACTCAGCGTACTTGGTATACCTGCCGTAGCAACTGTTAACAGCATTAAATATACCGTATTGGAAATGGTAAACGATGCGTTACCGATATCCCCGAGGATATGCTCAAGTGGCACACGTTGCACAAGACCAAGCACCCTTGCTATGAGCGCTGCTGCCGCTAGAATGAGCGTCCCCTTAATAAATGTTTCCTTCTTAGACAAACCAATTCCCCTTCTTTCCTCCACACGGACGTGCAGCCAGATGGCGCTCACACTCGCTAATGTCTATGCGAATCGAACCACCCAGATAATAAAGAGCACAATCATGACGATTTGCAAAATGATTTTCATTACCGTACTTGTGAACAGTCCCACTACGGAACCAAAACCAACCTTAGTCGCTTTGGAAGGTGATGATCCTCCGATAAGCTCCCCAATAAAGGCACCGAGGAATGGGCCTAGTACAAGCCCGAACGCCGGGATGACAAATGGGCCAATGATTACACCGATCGTACTTAATGTGGTGGATAGTTTGGAACCGCCGAATTTCTTAACGCCCCAGGCGCTAACGACATAGTCAGCCACGAACAGTACAACGACGATCAAAATCTGAGTAATCCAGAACCACACACCAAACGGATCAAAACTAAAGAACCATCCATAGACCAGAAATGCGAAGAATATCGCTACAGCACCCGGTAAGATTGGATAGACGGTTCCCGCCATGCCTACTGCAAACAGAAGTACAATTAAAATCCAACCAACGGTTGCGAGCAAAGGTTACTCCCCCTTTAAAATATGTTCACGGATAACTTCAACGATGCCATCTTCATTATTGCTCCCCACAATGAGATCTGCCGCTTCTTTCACTTGCTCCTGGGCATTGCCCATAGCTACACCTAAACCTACAGCTTCAATAACCGCTAGATCGTTCAAGCTGTCGCCGACCGCAACTACCTCAGACATCTCAATGCCAAGCAACTTACACACTTCAGCTACACCGCTCGCTTTGGATATGCCTGCCGGGTTAATCTCAATGTTAACAGGTGAAGAATTCGTCATTTGCAGACCGCCAAGTTCCTGTAGTTCCAGCATGATCTGGTGACGCACTTCGTCAATCTCAGTGGTATATCCGAACTTCAGCCATTCCAAGCCTTCGATATTGTCTGTCCACCGATCTCGGTTGAACAGCTCTTCGACGGAGTATGCCCAGTACCAGCTGTTATATTTCTCCCCGATCTGTTGCAGCTTGCGGATTAATGACGGATCCATCAGATGACGGAAATGTAGATCATTCGGAGCTTTCCACACTTCACTACCATTCACAGTAATCATCGGAGTCTCTAAACCAAGCTGCACCGCATAAGGCATAGCATGGAATACCGCTCTTCCTGTAGATAGACATACATGTACACCGCGGCGCATCGCAATTTTGATCCATTTGGCCGTTTCCTGTGTAATCTCATGATTATCATCTAGCAATGTTCCATCCATATCGAGTGCTAGCAATTTGTATTTCAGTTCGCTCATGTTGTATTCCTCCTCAGTTGTCTCTCTTTATTCCCATCCAACATACTTTCACACAAAGATCGCCCGGTATCCGCACAAGCGGACGCCCCGGACGTCACAGCTAACGACATTTTACCACAGATGATCCATATGCAACAAAAAAACGCCTGCACGAAGCAGACGGTTAAAAATCAATTTTCTATTTTATTTTGAACCTGATCATAAACAAATTTACTTTACGGGTGCAAATTCACACCGTGCATGTGGAAAGAGGTGAAGGCAGGGCTACCCTGATTCCTGATTAAGCCATTCGGTAATTTCAGTAGGCTCAGGCTATCTCAAATGCGGCATCTACAATCATTCCAGTCGTTGCTGTAACTTGCAATTCACCATCACTTCCGGTCTGTGCCTTACTCGAACAAGCAGTAACCACCAAAATTAACGCCAAAGCCGCAAGTGTTATGAACCCTCGATGAATACCCCCCATTTTCACAACTAACATCCAAACATCCCCTTTCTTACCCTGAAGTCTTTGTTTATGTCTGGCTTTGTTGTACAAGGCATTAAAATTTAAACCAGGCTAATAAAGTTTCCCTTGAGCAAATTTTAGCCGATGCAAAATAAACAGGCAAGAGCAAATTCCCCTTGCCTGTCCTACATTCATCATGAGCCGTCTTTCAACTTATGTTCTCGCATGTATTTTAAAGAATGAATTATTCCGGAACCTTATTGTTGTTGCTCTGCATCCTTCTTACCTTTGGGAATGCCGTTTAGACCATACACTTCGTCATAGGCATCAAAGATTTTGCGGGCAACTGGAGCCGCACTAACCGAACCAAATCCCCCCTCGGGTACAACAACTGCTACCGCAAGTTTCGGATTATCCCGTGGTGCAAAAGCGATAAACACGCCATTTTCCTTTTTATTCGGTCCTGTACCTTGCTCCGAGGTTCCTGTTTTTCGCGCAAAATCATAGGCAAATCCATCAAATGAGCTTACCTTTGTCACCATCCCGCGGTGAACCTCATTCCAATACGCATCCGCAAATTCGACCTCGTTTAATACTTTGGGTTGGATCTTCTTGACCACATTACCATCCGCATCACGGATCTCCTTCACCAAATGTGGCTCCATCCGCTTACCTTTATTGGCAAGCATCGTCGTATATTGGGCAAGCTGAAGTGTGGTGTACTTCGCTTGTTGGCCGAATGATGCAAAAGCTAAACGCGTCAGCCCAGATTCATGTTCCTCCTTGTATTCCAATCGTCCCAAGAACTCACCAGGTAGATCTACACCCGTAGATACGCCAAGGCCAAAATCCTTCATGTACTCATCCCACTTATTAATACCTTCTACCGAGCCATACTTATTCAGTAATCGTTTACCCACCATATCAATCATGAAGGCATTCGATGATTTCTCAATAGCTCTTCTTGCCGTGATGTGCCCATTGTATGCGGAATGTGAGTTTTTCACTTGTCTGCCGTCTTTACCTAAGATAGCATAACCCTGATCGTGATAGGTCTGTCCAGCTGTAAACAGCCCTTCCTTCAAGCCGATCAGTACACTGAGCGGTTTAATTACTGATCCAAGTAGTACAACGGATTCTGCTTTCTTTCTCGAATCGTCCGGTGGGAAAGAGGCCATTGTTCCGTTACGATACACAAACTTAATTTTGTCATAATCCCAATCGTTTGGATCATAATCTGGCATACTCGCCATGGCTACGACATTCCCCGTGTCCACTTCCATTGCTACCGCATAACCGGTAACCGCTTTAGGCAATCTGCGTAATTCATCGGTGATGGCCTCCTGTGCTGCCAGCTGAACTTCTTTATTAATTGTGGAGATCAGACTATACCCCTTCTGCGGCGGTGTCTGCTCCATCGCACCCTCTGGCAAATTACGGGCATTGATGTCGATTGACTGGTAGCCACTACGCCCGCGAAGCTCTTCCTGATATTGAAATTCCAGTCCATCTACCCCAACATTCTCCTGTTGAGTATAGCGTAGTCCGGGGTCACGCTGCGTCGCTTCAGCCTCACCAATTTTTTTATACTTTTCTGAGTTTTGCTGTTGTCCCTTGAACTCTCTCGTATACCCAATGGCTTGAACAGCAACGCCATCCGGATCATATCTTCGTACGTTCTCCTCCAGTACCATCGCCCCTGGATACTCTGCTTTTTTCTCCATAAAATAAGCAATTTCTTGCGTATTCAGATCCGACTTTACAAGCCTAGGCGTATATCCATGCGCTTTCTGAGATTCAAGATCCAAGCGTTTAATAATCTCTTCTGCATCCGGTTGCTCTGGATCTCCTGGGTTAAACTGCTGGAACACACTTGCCAGATCATCAGCTAACTCCCGCGCTTCTTCTTGCCTCGCTCCTCTACTGTAGTCCTCGTATAACATTACATACAGAGACTGTACAGGAACGGAATAAGCCAATGCCACTTCTCCAGTCGCATCATAGATTGGTCCACGCACAGGTGCAAGTGGAATATCCTTCGTATTACGACTCGTTTCCATGTAGGTGAGTTCAGGCCCCTCAACGAATTGCACAAAGGCTAACCGGAAAATCAATATACTAAATATGACAAATGCTGTGAAAAAAAACATATTAAGTCTTGCACTCGATAGCTTATTAACAGGTGGATCTTCCGTCACAATTTTGCTCTTTTTCCATCGGTTAAACATGTATTAAGCCTCTCCGTTCCTACGTTCATATTCGTTGTTCTTCTATGAGTTTATCAAAGGTAACCCACAATGTCCTCCAAATATTGGTTACACTTTCGTCACAGGTGATTAGCTCATCATAAATGGTAATACACCAAATAACTAACAACATGAACCATCTCCAAAACAGTCTTACATGTGCTTTGTCTTTAAGTCCACTTCACCGTAACTATTGTAGAATTAGACGATGGACGATATCAAAAATAAAAGAGGTTCCCTAGAGGGAACCTCTTAATATTAACTGATACGTTATTACTGCGTATCCGTTTCATTATTTTCCTTCTTCTTCGGAACTCCGTCTAAGCCAAACTCTTCGTCATACGCATCGAAGATTGCGCGTGCAACTGGTGCTGCACTGCTCGAACCAAAGCCCCCTTCAGGGATGACTACAGCTACTGCAAGCTTAGGATTATTGCGTGGAGCGTATGCAATAAATACCCCGTTATCGACATTTTTGCCGCCGACGACCTGTGTAGATGTCCCTGTTTTTCTTGCAAAATCATACGGGAAGCTGCTAAAGGCCGAGACCTCTGTCGCCATACCGCGCTGTACTTCATTCCAATATGCATCATTGAACTCTACAGTACTCAGCACTTTCGGCTTGATCTTCTCTACAACGTTACCTTCCGAGTCCCGGATCTCCCTTACCAATTGAGGCTCCATCCGTTTTCCTTTGTTGGCAAGCATCGTTGTATACTGTGCAAGCTGCATGGCTGTATATTTACCCTGTTGTCCAAAGGAAGCATATACAAGTCGAGTAAGCGAACTTTCGGCATCATTGTTGTAATCCTTAAGACCAGCATATTCGCTCGGTAGATCAACGCCCGTTTTTACGCCTAATCCGAATTGTTCCATGTACCCATTCCACACATCAATACCTTTGGCACCATAACGGCTATATAAGTTTTTACCGATCTCATCAATCATAAACGTGTTAGAGGAGTGACGAATGGCATCACGAGGACGCAACAGACCATACACGTGACCGCCTGAGTTCTGCACTCTACGATTATCTCCACCAAACGTCGTTGAACCTCTATCCGGGTAGACTGTGTTTGTTGTAATAAAGCCCTCTTTCAAACCGATCAGCACACTAAGTGGTTTGATGGTCGAACCGAGCAATACAACTGATTCCGCACGCTTTCTGGAGTCATCAGGCGCGAATCCCCGAATCGTACCATTTAGATAGATATACTTAATACTATCGTACTGCTCGTTCGTAATACTTCCGGTTCTCCATACGTTGGTATCGTAATCCGGCATACTGGCGGCAGCCACAACTTTACCCGTGTCTACTTCCATCGCAACCGCAAAACCTGTCTTTGCATTAGGATGCAATTTACCTGAGACTGGATTCCGATGAAGCCAATTGAGCTGATCCATAATTGCCTGCTCTGTCTTCACTTGAACGTTTTTGTTAATGCTGGCAATCAGATCATAGCCTTTCTCGGGAGGGGTCGTCCCCGCTACACCTTCTGGCAGATTCCGCAAGTCCACGTCCACCGAGTTATATCCGCTCTTACCACGCAGAACATCCTGATACTGAAGCTCCAGTCCATCGAAGCCGACAAACTCATTCTCTGTGTATACGAGACCTGGATCCTTCTGTGTTTTATTCGCCGCGTCAATCGCTTCATATTTGTCGAGTGATTTGGAACTTTTAAATTTCTTCAAGTAACCAATCGTCTGAACTGCCACGGTATCTGGGTCATAGTATCGTACACTTTCCTCTACAATCTGGATGCCCTTGAACTCATCCTTATGCTGGAGGAAATAAGCAACTTCCTCTTCGGACAGACCACTCTTAATCAGACGTGGCATGAATCCATTGGCTTTACGTGAGTTCAAGTCCATCTCTTCGATGATATTTTCCACGGTAAGTGACTCAGAGTCTTTTGTTTTGTACTTCTCAAACACATCATGAAGCCGAGTTGCCATATCTTCCACTTCGGGCATATAAGGACTTGGTTCGCCCCCTACGTCGCCATAATTTTTATACAGCGTTAGATAGAGTGACTGAATGGGTTTGGAGTAGGCCAACTTCACTTCACCCGTGGAATCATAGATCGTACCCCTCACCGGAGCAAGCGGAACATCCTTCGTAATGTTGCTGGCCTCTTCCTGACTTAGTTCAGGTCCCTCAACAAATTGTAAAAATGCCAAACGTACAATAATAACACTAAAAATAACAAAGGAAACGAAGAAAAATACGTTGATACGGTAACTGAAGCGCCGTTTATCCGTAAGTTCGTCCTTTTCTTTTGAATGATTGTTCATTCACCTTACCTCTTTCATGACTTGGTGCATACCGCGTAATATGGAATCACTCACGGCATGATAACTTGTCAACGTCCTCATATTCAGGGCTCCTGCCCGGTGTATTGTTATGTTGTCTGATCTTTCAGATGGGTATCGGCAAAATTCGGAGGATTGAACCAGTCGCCACTCACTGCCCATGTTGGGTCAAGCGGAATCCAGCTCTGGGAATCACTCAAATAAATCTCGTTCCATGCATGAGGACCATAACCGCCCTGCCCATTGTAGCCAAGACCTGTGACAACCTTAACCTCAAGCCCTTGTGATCGAGCCATCACAGCGTACAAGCGGGCATAGTCGATGCATACGCCCTTACGTGTATCAAACGTATTTTGCGGAGTCTGCTCATGCCAAATGCCTTTTTGTTCATAATCATCTACTTTGCCGTAATCATACTCAATTCGTGAGCCAACCCAATCATACAGTGCCCGCGCCTTTTCTTCCTCCGTAGACTTGCCTTGCACAATCTCTTGTGCCGCAGACTCGATATCGGCCGGGATATTATGATCTATCACATCATACTTGCGCTGTAAAATACCACCCAGTTCTTTCTGCACAGCCTGCGTAAACACAGGAAGCTTGTCCTTGATCAGATTACCCGACAACGGCTCAATCACAGATTTGGCTCCTTGCATGTAGATGGGCGAAGCCTCCACGTAACGACTGAACATGCTGCCTGGATAAAGGCTCACGATCATAAATAGAATGGCAATCACAATCATTCCACGCGCAGAGCCGATAATCGCACCAATGATTGCACCGGTTAAACGGCTAAAGAACCCTTTAGGCCAGCTCTCCCGATCCGCCGAATCATTCCTTTTATAGAAAAAGGACGATAGGAATCCGAGAATCAATCGGATAAATCCATAGCTAATGACAAATAACACAGCGAACCGCATCAACGGAAAATCAGCAATGGCTGTAACTAATGTATAATACATTTGCTCCCAGCGATTCAAATCTCGGTTAGGGATTGTCCCGGCATACGTAGACAGCCATTGCTGAACATATGGCGCAAGCCATAGCGTAAGACCCACAGACAGCAGAATACTGATGACCACCATAATACCATCCATGAGGAAACCAAATAGTCTGCCTGCGGAACGCGATGCTCCTCTAGACCACCCTTGCAGCAATGAAGCTGCCACAATTAACAACAGCACAATGGTAATCCCGTTGAATTCCTTCAAGCTGTCCAGC
The DNA here is from genome assembly GCF_030812775.1 of Paenibacillus tundrae. Classification (GTDB taxonomy): domain Bacteria; phylum Bacillota; class Bacilli; order Paenibacillales; family Paenibacillaceae; genus Paenibacillus; species Paenibacillus tundrae_A. Next base: position 51,589 of record NZ_JAUSTI010000009.1, on the reverse strand, counting down.
CAACTTTGCAGCACGAATTCATTCCCCCTTTACTACGAAGCTGGAGTTCAAAAAGGACGGTTGCCGCTAGGCATCCCTCGTAATCAACATCGGACTTTTTGAACACCTCTAAGAAGCTGGTGCTGTTACGTTCCCTTTAGCCTTATCGACAAAGGTACGTATCGTTTCGTTATCCAAATTCCATTCACCCAGCGAGATCCCGCGAAGCGTAACATTGACTTTGTCTGAGCCTGCAGCGCCTTTAATCTCGACATTGGGACTTGTAATAGTGAATTCTCCATTCTGTCCTTTGGCATAGGTCGCCTTAGACGCTTCGTTCACCATAAGGTTCGTTGCTTCTTTCTTCAATGTATCCATCGTGCTGCTTTGAACATCCGTTACCGTCTGTTTGATCTGGTCAATGGAGATACCACTGTATATCAGTAGAGCCGCAATAATGATAATGGCAATCGCCCATTTCAATACCGTTTTGACGACATTCAGAACAAAGAACAAAATGATCAATGCAACAACGATCACAAGCCAGTTCTGCATCACAAACTCTTTAATTACTTCTATGTCCATGACTACACCTTCCGAATTAGAGTTAAGTACACACTTCCCGAATATTATACATGATTTCCGAACCTGCTGTCAGCTAAGCCTATAGGTGTGAAAATAAAGGGTCTAAGTTCGTCCCTCCGGGCGTACAAGTAGTACCATGAGGTTATGCGTGATAAACGCGAATACCATGATACACCACCGATGAACATGTATCGTTTAACAAGGAGGGGCTTTTGTGAAAACGGCCATATGGCTCTATTTATTTTTGTTTCTTGCTGTTTTTGATCTGCATGCCCAGTATCCAATCCTGACGCCATTTGCGATTTCGCTTGGGGCAGCTCCAACATTCATTGGTTGGATGATGGGCATCTACTCCTTGACTCATTTACCTGGTAATCTCATTGCTGGTACGCAAATCGACAAACACGGTAGCCGTCGCTACATTGTGTTCAGTCTGTTAGGTGCGGGCATCATTCTGCTCATTCAAGCCCAGATTCACACCCCCTGGCAGCTGCTCGCACTTCGCTCCATCAGCGGGTTTGTGCTCGCTTTTCTATCTCCTGCCTGTCTAGCTCTGCTAGCTCAGTTGTCTCGTGATCCCGTTACTCAGGGCAAGTATATGTCTGGTCATGGTGTAGTGCATACACTCGCATCCGTTGTATCTCCCGCAGCAGGAGCACTCATCGTAGGTAGTATGGGATTTTCGGCAACCTTTGCTAGCCTTGGTTATTTGCTCATTCTGACTGGTGTTATCGCCTTCTTCTCCATGCCTAAAGGGTTAATTGAGCCACAGCATGAGAAGGTAACTGAGCCTGCTAAGCCAAGCCATTTAACGGAGAGCAAAAAGGTGTTCCTGCCCGTATCCTGGCGTTATTTTGCGTTGCCACTTGTCATAGCTTGTGCCCAAGGTATCCTGTTCTTTGAACTGCCTCTTCGAGGAGGAGGCCATTCCTCCATCATGTCTACAGGACTTCTATTTTCCATCATTAGTATCGGAGCCTTATTTACATTGAGCATGTTATTCCTTAACCGATATTCACCTAAACTACGTGTAACCGCAGGTGTATTATTGATGTCCCTTTGCTTCTTCGCCTTAGCAGCTATTCCTCAGTTGCCTTTGCCTACTGTCCTGTTTGTACTCGGGATGTCCAAGGGTATCACGTTTCCTGCAATGGCAACCCTGTTTATTAGGCTAAGCGGCGGCAACAAGCTAGGTCGAATTTTCTCTCTACAATCCATCGCAACATCCATCGGATCATTCATTGGGCCGATCGCAGCTGGACAGATTCGTGTGGGAGTCTCTCCTTATTTTATCGGATTCGTCTTATTAATGGTTGGTATTCTTCTGCTTCCCTATTTCACTTCCAGACGAGAAGGTTCATTGTCAGCGTCTGACACCAAGAGTGTTTTGGGTTAATATGATAATAGACGTTCATTTAGCCTCAATCCCTGCAAGAGTTTGTTTTTTTGCTAGTCCTTTGCATCATTCCCCTATTTACAGCTACACTATATATGATCCGTCGATTTCCGCAACAACATTTCCCGGGGAATGTCGACACAAGCTCTCGAACAAGAGGTGAATATGATGCCTATTCATGTCATCGTGGAAGGTAAGAATGATCGTAGCAAACTCAAACGACTGGTTGGACCTGAGATCAACATTTTGTGTACATTTGGAACACTGAATTCTCTAAAGCTTGAGACGCTTAAAAAGCAGGTTGGTTATGATGAAGTCTATCTGTTTATGGATAATGACAGCTCTGGCAAGAAGATCAGAGGCGTTCTGCGGGATGCTTTTCCGGATGCGGAACAGATGTACACCAGACGTGGTTATGCGGGAGTAGAAGGAACACCAGATGAATACATTATTGCTCAGTTGGAAAAAGCAGGCTTAGAGGCATATATTCAATATCCGGAACAGCCGTCATTTTAAAATATGCCCAATACAAAGAGGCACCTGCTCAGATCTGTGTTTGATCTGGGCGGTGCCTTTAATTGTTATACATACGTGAGATACACTCCGTACCCCATCATCTCATTTCTTACTCCTTAATTAGATTGCGGATATCTTCTGCAATCACAGCAGGATCAACATTTTCCGGTGTATTGCCTGGACTGTAGATTTTGCGCAGTTGATTGTTCCGATCCACCAAGCCAATCAAGTTCATATGTGCAAAATCATCCTTAGTCTCACCCTCAATCAAAATCTGGAAAGATTCCCTGGCGAATTTCTTCGTCTCTTCCATATCCCCGCGAAGGAAATACCAACCATTGTAATCGGCATGGAATCGATCGGCAAATTCCTTAATCTTCTCCTTTGTGTCCACCTCTGGATCAAACGAAATTGAAACAAACGAAGCATCATTGCCAAATGTATCGTCCTCTTTCAACAGATCCTGAACTTGAGAAAGCGTGAATGTCGTTATCGGGCATACATCTGGACAACTGGTGAAATAAAAGTAGAATAAACGGACTTTGCCTTGAGTATCCTCAAGCGATACGGTATTCCCATCTACATTTTCCATAGAAAAGGATTGGATCTCCCGGATTTCGGGTAATTTCTCCTTGCTTGCAAATAGATTTCCCCACATCAGATACACAGCCATAGCCAGTGCTAATGCGAGCAATATCCATGTCCAAATATACTTTCTGAACATAATCCTCTTCCTTTCTCCCTTGTCGTTACGATGAAGACGCATACATAGGATGAAATCAAACGGCTTATACTTTGTTCTTGCTCCTCCACATGTAATCATGTTGAACCAATGGCCTATTTCTTAATTATGTATTATCGAGAAAATCCAACTATTATAGAGCACGCTTCTATTGTACCTGTTCTACAGCAACATGCCTACGAAACTTTTTTGAGGATGTCGCACGAAACGGTAAAGCCAGTCTCTTTTATATCCGATATAAAGTTTATCACAGAAAATTCCAAAAAAGTGGGACAATGCATGTACAAATATCGAACAAAAACGTCGTTGATTTGAGCCTTGTTTTGCTAATGACCTGTTTTGCTTCTAGGCAGACGGATAATATACACTATAGATGGGTATCACCTAGATAGAGAATGATTAGAGGTTGTTCAAAAAGTCCGCTTTTGATTACGAAGGATGCCTGTCGGCATCTCAGCATTGAATATGGGATTCAGTCGAAATAAGCGGGATGCTTACGAAGCTTGTTTCCTTCGGAAACATGTAGTTGCTCACGTAGGTTTGCCTACGCTCCGCTACTCCATTTCTATCTTCATCCCATCTTCTCGGTACTGAAAACCGACCTTTTTGAACACGTATGATGAGTATGATGAGAACGATCTACACAACAAAGGAGACGTTTATGGATACTTCTACACATTTTGTCATGGGCATTGGTTTGGCCGGGCTCGCTTATGTTGATCCTGTTGTAGCCTCAAGCCCTATGCTTGCAGCAGCGGTATTGGTCGGTACGATCGCTGGCTCACAAGCCCCTGATATCGATACTGCGCTGCGTCTCAAAAGCAACTCCCTGTATATTCGAAATCATCGCGGGATGTCCCATTCCTTGCCGTTTCTCCTGTTATGGACATTGCTCATTACAGGTGTAATCGCATTGATCTTCCCCGGTGTTGCGATTGCTCATGTTGCCATATGGACGGCTGTTGCCGTGTGTGTACACGTATTTACGGATCTGTTCAATACGTATGGCACCCAAGCGGCAAGGCCATTTACGGATAAGTGGATTGCATGGAATATCATTCATATTTTTGATCCGTTTCTGTTCAGTTCCCATGTCGTAGCAATCTTGCTCTGGGCTTTCGATGTTGTATCACCCGCCCCATTGTTCGTCACCCTGTATATCATCATCGGCTTATATTACATCTGGCGAATTATTGCACACGCTCAGGCTGTCGCTAAGGTAAAACGAATGGATTATAGTACAGATGCGACTCGTTATGTCGTAATCCCCACTATATCCTGGAATCGGTGGCATGTAGTGAAGCGTTATGCGGATGATCATTATGAGATTGGAAAACTAGATGGTTCCGACCTGACTTGGAACTTACAAGCTTCATCATCTACTCACGCAGCAGTAGCTGCTTCCCGTCAATCACCTGAGGTGCAAGCATTCCTGTACTTCACGTCATATGCCGTCGCTGAGGTTGAGGAATTACCTGCTGGCTACAAAGTCCGCTGGGCGGATGTCCGTTATCGACACCGCAAACAATACCCATTTGTCGCTGTCGTGGTCATGGATCGAAATTTTGAAACGATCGACACCTATGTGGGCTGGTTAAGTGACGAAAAAATGGATAAAAAACTTTTGTCGGCACGCTCTTGACGAAAGTGTGCCAAGAAGGGCACAATCAACATAGGAACTAAACCGCGCGAAAGCCCGGAGCATTCCGCTCCGGGCCTTCTGTGTTGTTGCTGTTTGGTTATGATGAATTATTTGCCAGACCCAGCCAGAGACTGCTCAGCGATTTGTACCAGACGTTTGGTAATATATCCACCCAGAGATCCTGTCTCACGGGAAGTGTAGTTACCATAATAACCGTCTTGTGGAATAGTTACACCCAGTTCCTGTGCAGCTTCCATTTTCAATTGTTGCAATGCTGCAGTTGCTTGAGGTACCACCAAGTTGTTAGAAGAACGAGATCCTTGTGCCATATTTAAATCTCCTTTCAATCTGTGTCTGTAATGTAATGCAAGCTTGCAAGATTATTATGTCTCGCACGCTTCAGGTTATACGGAGATTCATTAAATTTTATGATGGAGGTTTTTCCCAATGAGCAAAGGTCTATCCTTATGGTTTGCATTCTCTTCCATTGTTTTGTTAACGGTTACAGCAATATCGATGTCGTACTCAGGCTGGTTGGCTGCGTTAGGATTTATTTTATCCATGGGTAACATCGGTTGGGGCTTTGTCATCCGCGCCAAAAAAGAACGTCGTGAACTTCAGGCGTCAACGGGCTCAGCTTCTTAATTCTGTGTTTTGAAGCGACGCTTTTATAAGCGAACCAAACAACAAAAGAGGAGCCTCTGGCTCCTCATTTCGCTATATCTAATACTTATTGCTTTACACAGTTAAACTCAAATATCTCACTACCGTGCACGTCTTGGTACAAAGCCCATACGTTCTTTAACATCATTAAGTGTTTTGGAAGCCACTTCTTCTGCACGACGAGCGGAAACATCGAGAATATCAGCCAATTCGCCCGATTCACGGATCTCATGATACCGTTGTTGCAATGGCTCAATGACGGAAACGACAGCCTCTGCCAATCCTTTTTTAAATGGACCATACATCTGGCCTTCATACTGATCAGCAACCTGTTGAAGAGTCATGCCTGCACATTCCGCGTAGATACTCATGAGATTACTCACTTCCGGTTTGTTAGCCGGATCGTACACGACTTCACGTCCTGAATCCGTTGTGGCACGACTGATTTTCTTGCGAATCTCTGCCGGCGTGTCGAGCAACGCAATATAGCTGCCTGCATTCGGATTACTTTTACTCATTTTGGAGGAAGCATCATCCAATGACATCACACGTGCACCCACTTGCGGAATGTACGGATCTGGAATTGTGAAATACTCCCCATAACGGTGGTTGAAGCGACCAGCGAGATCACGCGTGAGCTCCAAATGCTGCTTCTGATCCTCACCTACTGGAACGAGATCAGCATTGTATAACAGAATGTCAGCTGCCATCAGAGATGGATATACAAACAGCCCTGCACCAACGGAATCTTTTCCTGAAGACTTATCTTTGAACTGAGTCATACGCTCAAGCTCACCCATAGAAGTGAGTGTTGTCATTAACCATCCCAACTCAGCGTGCTGAGGCACATGGGACTGCAAAAATACGTTGGACTTGGTCGGATCGATGCCAGCTGCAATAAACAGTGCAGCTACCGCCTCTGATTGTTCACGGAGTGCAGCAGGTTCCTGAGCTACAGTGACGGCATGAAGATCCACCACCATGAAGTGACATTGATAATCATGCTGAAGCTTCACAAAATTTTTGATCGCACCAATGTAGTTGCCAAGCGTAAGTTTACCACTCGGCTGAATTCCAGATAGTACAGTTTTCATAAAAAATAATGCCTCCTCGAATTTAGCTTTGATCCAGTTACTCTGGGTCAATCATGTATTCTCCGCGGACGCAAAAAGATCCCACGCCCGCAAGGGACGTGAGACCGTGGTGCCACCCTTATTCGTGCCCCTTGATAAGTAGATTCTCTGTACTTACGCACATCGATTCATCAACAAGAAACACCTTCATTGTTCCGTAACGTGGAATATACGTCAGAACCTACTGCGGGATAGAGCCAACATCAGCTACCCGGTTCAACTCCGCACTCAAGGGGCCATTCGGCAAAGAGTTCACACCGGTTCACATCACCCACCGGCTTTCTGAAGAGAGTGCCCTCCACTTACTTATCCCTATCATCGCTTTAAGAGGTTGTTTAAAAATCACTTTTTAAACAAGCATTTTCAAGTTATTCAACTCGTAAATAAAACTATATCTGAATATCATCTTAATGCCATCCACACGGATTGTCAAAAATTAAGAATGAGCTTTTTTTACCCACCTCACTGAAATCTGTTATGATGGAATAGCTTAACCCTATTCCAAGCATTCACGTGGATTGCTTAAGGGATTGCTGGCATGTACACAATGACACGCCTGCAGCGGAAGATTAAAAAAGCCGCTGGCAGACAGATTTCAAGTGGGAAAAGGAGCATCGATATGAAACAAGTGACCAAAGGCCAATGGAATGGTTACGACACGTATATCCTACATAGCCGTGAATTGGAGATTACCCTGCTACCGCGTCTTGGAAACAATATCATTTCTATTCGTGATCTCGTGCAGGGACGCGATGTCGTTCGCAGTCCAGAAGAAGATGATCTTGCATTTTATCTGCAGAAACCGTATCACTTCGGTGTTCCGCTTCTCATTCCACCTGGTCGAATTCATCGTGGACAATTCGAATATGAGGGCGTCCATTACCAGTTCGATCAGAACACAGCCAACGACAACCACATCCATGGTCTCCATCGCACACAATCCTGGTGTGTTAGTGACATTGAAGAGGATGAAGATGGTTGCGCCATCACTACGGAATTACTTACCGAGAACGAAGAGCACTGGATGGAGCAATTTCCGATCCCTCTCAAGCTAGAGATGACGTTTAGGCTGCAAAATGCTGTCCTGAGCCAACAGTTGCGCGTAACGAATTTGAGTTCAACTCCTGCTCCATTTGGAATGGGATATCATACATGGTTCCTCCTTGACGGCGCACCTGCCGAATGGACACTTCAGCTGCCTGTTTCAGGTTTATATTCACAGAATGAAGAACAGTTGCCTACAGGTGAAATTGCAGAGCTAGGTGAATGGGCTGCCTTGAACGAAGGTGTGAATATGCAAGGCCGAAATTGGGATACACTTCTCAAGGCTGACGAGCATAAACCGGCTATTGCTCAACTGCGACGTCAGGATGGCTATCTGCTGAATTATTCAGCAGATGAACGATATTTCAAACATTGGGTTCTCTATACCAAAGGCGAATCCGATCAATTCCTGTGCATTGAGCCTTACACGTGGCTTTCCGATGCCCCGAATCTGTCTTTATCCGATCAGCAAACGGGATTGATTCGACTGGAACCACAGCAGCCAGTAGAGCTGGTTACACGGATTGAGATTGTTCCTCCAGTAGAATAATGTTATAAAGAAACAACTCTATCATGCACCTCATCATGCTCACAGACGTACGTTCTTCATTTTACCTATACGCCAAAAAGCCAATCCTTATAGGATCGGCTTTTTGCTTATACCCTTCACATCAATAACCCCTAAAATTTCCCTTACGCCATATGATGTATATTTCTTCATACTCTAACCATACTAACATCACCAACCCATAAGGAGGTGACACACATGTACGGAGGCCAAAACCAAGGTAATAGAAACAGCTCTAACAATCTGGTTGTTCCCCAAGCAACAGCAGCTTTGCAACAATTGAAAATGGAAGCGGCGCAAGAGCTGGGTGTAACCATTCCACAAGATGGATACTACGGTAACTACACTTCCCGTGAGACAGGATCTCTGGGAGGATACATTACTAAACGTCTGGTTCAAATCGCTGAGCAGCAATTATCGGGTCGTTCTTAAGAACTCGAAAGCATGCTTACGTGGTAAAGCTAAAAGCGGCCTTCTTCGGAAGTGCCGCTTTTGGTTATGCTGGCGCTTAGGAAGTTGATTCCATTCCTGAATCCTTGTATGTATTTGTCCTAGGATAACGAATCATTAAGTTAGCCATATTGTAATTGGATTCCATCATTGCATCTACCAATATCGTGCCTTGTCTTACTGTAAAGTCATATGAAATTTCTCCATGTGTCCAATTCTTCTTGAATTTCAACGTCTCTAATGCCATAACCCGGAAAGAAGACCGCTGAGCTTCATTTAATCCCTCATTCTCCACTTCTAATTGTCCATTCCGCCCAGATATCGGATTATGTCGAATTCCGAATTTTCCAATTACGTTATTGCGTATTTGCACAAAAACAATACCTGAATCTAACCCTGCCAACTCATTATCAAGCTCTTTGAACACCAGATCTAACTGTCGTGCTAATGAAAGCTGGTCAATTTTTACCATACTGCTCCTCCTTTATGCACTTCATCCCTTCATAACAAGGACTTACGACTCATTATATGACAATATATATAGTCATTCAACAATAACAAACAAACTTGGGTATTTATTACTATGGTTTGCACAATTAATTGCCATTTGCGCGATTAAAACTGAGTTTTTTCTCTCTATTGCGACAAAATAATCGCATCTGTTGTAGTCAACAAAAAAGACTGCCACCAAAATAACGTGCATCGGGCTGGCAGTCTTGTATGATATACAAATGACATTTGTAGCTCGGTAAATATCAAAACGTCACTATAAGCGGGTCTACAGGAATCGCTTGAATAAAGCCTACTTTTGGAACAACCTCTATATATGCTTATTAATGATCCTCTGTCATCTCAAGGAACTTTTCAATGTCAGCTATAACTAGATCGGCAGCATTTTGCCAGAACTCAGGCTTAGTTAGGTCAGTCCCCAGATGTTTATGTGCCAATTGCTCTACAGTCATTCGCCCCGTATCTCTCAGCAAGTCGTCATATTTATCCGCAAAGGCTGTTCCCTCTTGCTGTGCTCTAGCATAGATTCCTGCACTGAACATATAACCGAACGTGTACGGGAAGTTATAGAATGGTACACCTGTCAGATAGAAATGTAGCTTCGATGCCCAGAAATGCGGATGATCAGATGCTAACACACCACAGAATGCTTCTTGTTGGGCATCCACCATTAATTTGGATAGTTCATCGGCACTAACGAGTCCCTTTTTACGTTGCTCATAGAAACGATTCTCAAATAAGAAGCGAGCGTGGATATTCATAAAGAAGGCTACACTTCGTTGAATTTTATCTTCCAATAAAGCCAACTTCTCTTGTTCGTCTGTCGCCGCTTGAACAAGTGCATCAGCAACGATCAATTCAGCAAAGGTCGATGCTGTCTCCGCCACATTCATCGCATAGCGCTGATTCAGCGCAGGCAGCTCTTCCATAATATGTTGATGATATCCATGTCCTAACTCATGAGCGAGTGTCGAAACATTTGATGGAGTCCCAGAGAATGTCATGAAGATTCGAGTTGCTTTGCTCAGTGGCAGAGATGTACAGAATCCACCTGGACGTTTACCAGGACGGTCTTCAGCTTCTATCCAACGCTTCTCAAATGCCATCTCAGCAAATTTGGAAAGCTTGGGACTGAACTTTGCGAACTGTTCAACAATATTAATCGCAGCTTCATCATAAGTCACTTTGCCACCCGATTTTCCAACAGGAGCATCGACGTCACTCCAACTCAGCTTGTCTACGCCAAGAAGCTTTGCTTTGCGCTCTAGGTAACGAACTAATGAAGGTTTGGCTCCGTTAATCACATCCCACATCGTATCCAGTGTCTGACGCGACATCCGGTTAATCGCCAAAGGCTCTTTGAGGATATCATCCCAGCCACGCTTCTCATATAACTTAAGACGGAAGCCAGCAAGATGATTCAGCGTATCCGCACAAAAATCCTCGACGTCAGTCCAAGCTTCTTCCCACTGCGCGAAAACCTTTTCGCGTACAGTGCGATCACTGTCACTAAGCTTGTTGGAAGCCTGTCCTGCTGATAGCATGACTGTTTCTCCATTTTGCTCAAACGGAATGTTAATTTTCCCTACAATTGTATTATAGAATTTGCCCCAGCCATGGTAACCATCAACCCCTAAATCAAGAGCAAGACCCTCAAGTTCAGGTGACAGCTTCTCACGAGCTTGTGTACGACTTTCGTTAAGTACGAAAGATAATGGCTGAATGTCATCCCGAGCAATCCACGCTTCCCATACGTGGTCTTCCGTTTCACTGAGTTTGTTATCAAACTGGGATTTACTGCTGCTCAGCATAGCTGCAAGGGAACTAATCGCACCTTGAAGCTGTGTAGCCTTCTTGTCCTTCTGATTCTGTGAAGAGAGACAAGATACAAAGGCCGATCCTTCCGAAGTCCGAATGTAGCAGCTCTGCAACAATTCCAGAATCGGATCAAATGTTTTCGTTTCCTCCAGATTGCTTGGTACTGGTGTTTCTTTCAGTAGTTGCTGAAGGTTGCGAACATCCTGCTCAAGCTCAACTAAATATGCAGCAAATGATTCGGAGGAAGAACCTCCACGAAAGATGGACTCCAGATCCCATACGGGATGTAATGGTGTTTTCATTTAATCAGGCACCTCTCTCTACAGATTGAATAACCAATGAGCCGATGAAACCTTTGCATGCTGTGATTCCATTTTTTCAATCAACACAAATGTAATTACCTGAATAAAGACTGGTTTTATGAAGACTGTATCTCTATACTAGAGGAATAGTTTAAGCTATTCTTTAGGAGGTAAATGTGATGAAACCTTTACAAGTATCGGCTGATACAGCCGTTAAATTAGCGGAATCCCTTGGTGTGCCACTAGAACACCTGATGCATATGCCCCAGCATATCCTGTTGCAGAAAATTGCCGAATTAGCCAAAGCTGAAGCGTCTAAGCCAACTGCATCGGAAGAAGCCTCGGAAGGCGAGCAGGAATGATTCCTTTTGAGAACAGTTGGCCGTATGACATTGTGATGGGGGACATCTATGTACAGCAATGCCCGTTCTGCCATGCAAGCAATGTGCTGCTGCCCCTGAAACCGAAAGAGCTTGTACGCATCCGTGAAGGCAAGAAGAAATTGCTGGTCTTTCCTTGTTGTAACGGTAGTATGAAGGTGATTGATAACGATAGTGACTACCTGCTGTCCAGCCGTCCAATTCGTAATTAATTGGATTCATTAGACGAATAGTTCTTAGATGGGGCTACGCTTAGTGGCCCCTTTTTCGGCTTCAACCATCTCTTCAGGTAGCTCCATTTTGCCAGAAATCATCTGTTCCCGCAGTAATGCCCACTGCTCTCGTGAAGCACGAATCATGGCCGCATCTGTAATCCGCTTGTCCTGAATGACTCTTCCAAACCATTTGACCGCCTCATGGAAGCGACCTATCCTACGATTTAATTCCCCTAGCAAATAAAGCAATCGGGCTTCATTTCCACCTGTGCCTTCCCGCTCGAAGACCCTCACATACGAGTCTAGACTAAACTCCAAGAAACGACGTTCCTGCTCATGATCCTCACGGTAGCGGTATAACCAGGCAATATGATGGAGTAAACCTGCAACGACACGATCCTTCTCCTGGATCACTTGCGCACACAACAGTCCAAGCTTGTAAGTTGCAAGTGCCTGATCGATCGTCCGTGCGCCGCTATAATCACGTTTCTCCCAACGGTTACCGATCTGATTCTTGAAATTTTGCCGTTGTGTATCACTTAAACGTTCCGTTGAATTCTCTGTAGAAGCAAATCCACATTCAGGACAGATGCGCACAACGTAAAAGTCCGGGTTCTCTAGTTTGTAATAAGCACAGAAGTCGGAATCGGTTCGGTAAGGTCTCTTCAAACTTGGTCTTACCCGTGAAGTTTCAAACTCATTTTCACAATAGTGACACGTAATTTTCACCTTATACAGCGGTTCTAGTTCCACTCATTCCATCCCTCTCCCGTAAGCTTGTAATCGGAACTAAGGCGTATTCACAAAGTGATGAGCCGGTCCCGATAAACGCTGCAGGATAAACGAATGCAACGGTTCTTCAACACCGATCTGTGTCAACGCTTGATTCATACATGAGAGCCATGCTTCAGCTCGTTCAACCGTCACTTCAAAATGCATATGGCGGGCACGCATCATCGGATGACCATATGCCTCAGAAAACAAGGCAGGACCACCGAAAAATTGAGATAAAAACATGTACTGTTTATCCATCACTGGCTGAATATCTTCAGGAAACAATGGTGCTAACTGTTCATTTTGCATAACAATCGGGTAAAAGGCTTCTACCAGAGCTCGTACACCTTGTTCCCCGCCGAGATTTTCATAAATACTTAGCGTAGGTTTCATTGATTTGCCCCCACATTAGTCGTGTCGAATTTTGGCATATATTACACTCCTATGCTTCATTGTGAACTAAAATTAAAGACCAGGTTACATACACCCTCATCCTCATTCTATCAAAAAAAAACCAAAAGTCCTATCTAACATCACACAAGATATGGATTATTATTTAACAATTTTGCGTATGACAGCATGATATGGACTTACTTACGACTAGATAATAACAACAAAAAAAGCGCCAAACCTAGGGTTCAGCGCATCATTTATTCATTAATAGCTTCGCCAGTCCTCTTCTTCAGAGCGTATAAGCGACGCACGTATAACGTAGACAAAAGCACAGACTAGGACTCCGGTGACAAGACTCATAATCATCACTCCATCCGAATTGAATTCACCCGTAGCAGATTGAGGTGACGTTCAGGCGTTTTTTTCATTTTAGCATACATCGTTTAAAAATACAGCCATTTTTGCAAGCGCTTTCTATGACGAATAGGTACTCCGTTGTACTGTTTGTCCGCCTAAGCTCATATATTGATCGCACAAGCCCTTATTCTGCCGGAAAGCCATTTTGCTGAAAAGGAGAGGTATCATGTCTGCTCTTGGTAAGCTGCAAAAACTAACCCACGTCATGTTTATACTTGCTCTCCTGGTCCTATGCATGCTCATGATTCTATTTCCGGCGGAAACGTGGCAAGCGGGAGTGCGTGGACTTGCCATCTGGTGGGACGTGTTGTTCCCCTCCCTTTTCCCCTTTTTAGTTTTGTCTGAGCTGCTCATCGGGTTTGGGATTGTTCATTTTCTCGGTACGTTACTTAATCCACTTATGCGTCCACTTTTTCGTGTACCTGGGAGCGGTGGGTTCGTATTCGCTGTCAGCTGCGCATCCGGTTATCCTACAGGAGCTAAGTTAACTGCGCAGTTGTGGGAACAGAAATTGGTTACCCGTGAGGAAGGAGAACGCCTCGTAGCTTTCACTACCTCATCTGATCCCATTTTCATGATCGGTGCCGTATCTGTCGGCTTCTTCCATAATGTTGCCATTGCGCCAGTGTTAGTCGCTTCACATTATGCTGCCGCATTTATCGTCGGACTACTGATGCGTTTCCATGGCAGAGGAACAGATCACTCCAATAAACACTCAAATAGCGAATCTACAGTTTACCCTTCACATCCAAATCATATACGTAAAAATAAACTGAAGCTCGCGATCGAGGCGATGCATCAGGCTCGGATGGCGGATGGTCGTGCATTTGGCGAATTGTTGCGCCAGGCCATTGCCTCGTCCCTTCGACTTATTATTATCGTTGGCGGGTTAGTTGTATTCTTCTCCGTCATCATGGAACTATTGGTACAAACAGGCTGGCTGGGTGCGTTATACCAATGGACGGAATTAGGTTTAGTTCATGCTGGGCTACCCCCGTCTCTGTCCCAGAGCCTTGTAGGCGGGTTATTTGAAGTGACTTTGGGAGCCAAAGAAGCCGGAGCCGCAGGAGCAAGTATCCCCCTGATGTACAAGGCGTCAGCCGCAGCATTTGTATTGTCTTGGGGTGGACTTTCTGTTCACGCACAGATTATGAGCATACTGAGCAACACCCCTATGCGATATGGGCCTTTCCTATTGGCTAGAGTCATCCATGCACTCATCGCACCCATGCTGGTGTTGTTGCTGTGGGTTCCCATTATGGGAACGATGGATTCACCTGCGTTTGCCTCGAATATTCCTAATTTCAACCCTTTTATATACACCCCGCATTGGGGAACGATTGTTGTTACGGGTCTCGTTACTCTCGGGATTGTGGTGTTCCTTCTGCTCATCTGCTCGTTCATCATTTCTCTATTTTCAAACAGACATGTTAAAAGATAATCCGTTTTGTCCATCTTTAAGCGCAGGAATATCAATCCAACGTTGTGTTCTTCTCCGGAATTGATTATCATCGGTAGTATAATGACCACAAAGGAGCTTTCATCTTGAGATACTATGTTCAAGACCGCGGAGACCAGTTATCGATTGATCTCAGTCAGCAATTTCATGCGCTGGCCAAAGAGGAAGGATTCAAGCTGGATGCAGAATCACCCGAAATTGTTGTCTCTATCGGAGGCGATGGTACGATGCTGCAGGCGTTTCATAACTTCATCGACCGGATCCCGGACATTGCTTTTGTTGGGGTTCACACGGGGCATCTCGGATTTTATGCCGACTGGAAGAAGGAAGAATTAAGAGAATTGGTAAGACTAATGAGCGGAAAAGGAGATTCGGAGCATCTTCAACACCGTATTGTGCAGTATCCGTTACTGGAGCTGGAAATTCGTAAGAAGTCAGGCAATTCCTCTTATATTGCGTTAAATGAATTTACGTTAAAAGGGGTAGATGGTACCGTTGTTGCTCAGGTTGACATCAATGACGTCACTTTCGAAATGTTTCGTGGGGACGGCATCTGTGTCTCGACGCCATCTGGCAGTACAGCCTACAACAAGGCACTTGGTGGAGCTATGGTGCATCCTACAATTGATGCGATTCAGATCGCTGAGATTGCTTCCATTAACAATCGCGTGTATCGAACGCTGGGTTCACCGGTTATTTTGCCGAAGCACCATCACTGCGACATCTTCTCGCGGAAGGATCAACGTCTGTTGATGACGATTGATCACGTTAACGTTATGGTTGAGGATCTTATCTCTGTACGCTGCCAAGTATCTAGTCATAAAGTGAGCTTTGCGCGGTATCGTCCGTATCCGTTCTGGAATCGAGTGCGCACTGCCTTTCTGGACTAGCTGCACGACTTGCTGTGCCAATGAGAGTTATCTTCTGATAACAAGCTACAAAAAAAGCGGCTCCTCTAGGAGCCGCTTTTTGCTTTGGCAGGTGGCTGATCTTTGCTCTTTTGTAGAACAAAGTACGCACAACCAAAGTTGCAATATTCATTAATGTAGTCCACCATACTGGAGATCGTTGAATCCTTCGTTGCTTTGGGATGATTGTCCCGGTAGAAGCCCTTCAGACGTAACTGACTGTAACCCCAGTCTCCGATAATATAATCGTATCGTTCCAGTACTTCGCTGTACCGGTCACGGAAAACTTCCGCGTTCCATCCTTCTTTGTGGTTCTGTACGATTTCGTAATTTTTCCCACCGACTTGAACGATGATTTTTTCTTGGGGTTTGTCCTGAGGTTTGTCTTGAGACTGATCCTCAGTATTGTCCTGAAGCGACTCTTGAACCTCTTCTGTACTTCCTTCTTGCACTTCTATATCGTCCATCATGTATCCTCCATCATGCGTGTGTTGCCGCCTGTTCCGCATGTTTGGTAGCTGACTTCACCTGTTCATGCGCATGGTAGGAACTACGCACCATCGGTCCGGATTCCACGTGACTGAATCCACGTTTCAAACCTTCCTGTTTCAGTGCAGCAAATTCCTCTGGCGGATAATACTTTTCAACAAACAGATGTTTCTCGGAAGGCTGCAAGTACTGACCAATCGTCATGATATCGCAATCTACCGCCCGAAGATCATCCATCGTTGAAAGAATTTCATTATACTCCTCACCGACACCCAACATAATACTTGATTTTGTAGGGATGTTCGGCTGCATTTCTTTGGCACGAGCAAGCAGTTCCAGGGATCGTTTATACTTCGCCTTCGCACGCACTTTATCTGACAACCGCTCAACCGTCTCAATGTTGTGGTTCAAAATATCCGGTTTGGCATCCATAACAATCTGCAATGATTCACGATCGCCCAAAAAGTCTGGAATAAGTACTTCAACACTGCAGAGTGGCAACCGTCTACGTACAGCCTTCACCGTCTCCGCAAAAATCGTTGCCCCGCCATCCTTCAAATCATCACGAGCTACGCTGGTAATGACACAGTGCTGCAGATTCATCTGTTCTGCCGCCTCTGCTACCCGTTCTGGTTCTTGCAAATCTAGTTCCGTTGGCAAGCCGGTATTGACCGCACAAAAACGGCATGCCCGTGTGCAAATATCGCCCAAAATCATAAAAGTTGCCGTTCGATTGGCCCAGCATTCATAAATGTTGGGACAGCGTGCTTCCTCACATACTGTATGCAGCGTTTTGGAACGCATCATCTCTTTCATTTCCTGATAATTATCGCCGGTAGTCAACTTGATCCGAATCCAATCCGGTTTCGGTTCTTTAACACGTTTAGCCAATGCGTAAACCTTCTTTCTACTGAAGTTAGGCTGTTGCTCGGAACATATTATACCATGAAAGCGTTGGAAAAACTCCCATTTGTCTCATTCTGTGCATCACAGCTCTTATATGCAAAATGCTTACATGGATAAAATCACGACTTTTGAAGAACCTAGGATATAGCTTATTCATTCGGCACTCGTGTTTATCATCTACGGAAAGGGGCTGCTTCCCTGTGCAAGATCGCTTCACAACGCGGTTTACCTATACTTTCTGGATTAAAACGATTCTCGCAGGCACCTTGCTTCTCCCACTCTTGCCTGTAGATGTCCATGGTAAACCCTCTATAACCACATCACAAGTCCAGAACCAGGGCGCAGAACAAAAACCTGCTGAAATTTTCGCTGCACGCCGTCATCTATATGAAAGTATCGGGCAGATAACCGGGATACCCTGGTACAGATTAGCAGCGATTGATCAATATGAACGAACCATTACACGTGCACACCCGAAGGATCGCAAGCATCCCGAACGGCTGACAGGCATCTATATGACGCCTCCAGCATGGAGAGGCTGGTTAAACCCGGATGAGACGGATCAGCATCCGGCCTCCATCCTATTTTTCAACGGATATGGGCGAGATGGTTCGGGTGACGGCATTGCAGATCCCAACAATGATCTGGATCTACTCTACAGCATCGCTAGTGTCATTCAGAAGTATGGAAACCGTCAGGAGGACTTCAACATTGCTCTATGGGAGTATTATCATAACTCCAGATCGGTACAACGAATTCAACAATTCGCTAAGTTATATGAGCACTTCGACAATCTGGATCTATTTGGACATGCGTTCCCCGTCCCGTTAGGTAGCAATTATTCCTATCGAAGCACATGGGGAACCAAGCGAAGCTGGGGTGGCTACAGAATTCATGAAGGTACGGATATCTTCGCACCACATGGTCTTCCTGTCCGCAGCACTTGTTATGGCGTTGTAGAAATCAAGGGCTGGAATCCATTCGGTGGTTGGCGGATTGGTATTCGGGACTTGAATAATCACTATCACTATTACGCACATCTATCTGGCTTTGACAAAAACGCCCATATCGGCGAAGTTGTAACACCAGGTCAAGTCGTTGGTTGGGTAGGTAGCTCTGGTTACGGGAAACCAGGCACTCAAGGCAAATTCCCTCCGCATCTTCATTATGGTATTTATCGAGATAGTGGTCTGACAGAATGGTCGTTCGATCCCTATCCATCGTTATCTCATTGGGAGCGGGAAGAACGTAAACAGAAGAAAAACAAAAGCAAATAGACGTATGTGCCTAAGCATCAAACATCAAACCCAAAAGAGCCTTATGCTAAGGCTCCTTTGGGTTTTGTCTTTTATTTTTTACTTAATGATTTCTATTCGTGTTGGGCTGCGTTCCATTGATCTCTGGCATCTCATGCTCTAGGTCAAACACGCCTCCTTCTGTGCTTCCCGGTGGGGTCTGCTGCTGCGTAGGAGCTGGTGGGCTCGTCGATGGACTTGCCGGATTAGAAGTAACCCCTCCCCCGCTTGATACCCCTGAATGACCTGATGGGAGTGCGATAGCTGGAGCCTGGCTACCATTGCTGCCTACAGGTTTGCCTTGATTATCATAGTAGTACATCGGTACATCGCCAACAACGAGCAGGTACGAGATCGGGATCTCCGTATCCACCGTCTCAGGCTCCATATCAAACGGCACCACCACAGCAACCTCTGCAATGATGTGAATGTAAACTTCGACCAAGATCATATTGATACCGGCATTTTGCTGACGAGTGTTCAGGTCTACTTTTACCGCTCCCTGAGGTTCAATACGAACTGGGATATTGGGGCCGAATGATGCCATCACAGGGCTGCCTAACGCTTGCCCAAGTGGTATTTTCTCTTTTAACATGTGCACATTCTGTAAAGTAGACTGCACGATGTTCATCGTGCTTGCTGTGATTCGCATATGCTCATTGTAGTTCAGCATAAAACCAGACACTTTCCCGGCAGTATCCGTCTTCCAATCGATTAAGCCTTCCGTTGTCTTACCTTCTGCGACCTGTGCCGTAATCGCTTTGTTGATCGCCTCGGTGGCAATCTGCTTCACCCTAATTTTGGCTAGGTGCATTATAGGGGGCTTCATTTTCTTATCCACGTAGGCAAACCCCTGCATCAAACAAAAAGCAGTTACTAATAAAATGATCAACCACATTTTACGCTTGCCACTTGGCGGTTTACGGCGTCTCCGGCTTCGCCATCTTCTTCTCATCAATTTAGTGTCCCTCCCCTGCGGGATGAGCTATACGAGGTTGTTTAACCCGATTAGGTATATGTTATCCTTATGCACTGTTGTCCCGAAAAAGAAGGACAGCACCTCTTATATGATAAGTTGGCAAACACACTCGTTTATAAACGACAAAAAAAGTGTACCCTCCCACTACATCTGTGGAAGAGTACACTTATTACCATGGTCAAAATATATGAATTAGTTCTTCTCGACAGCGTGACCGCCAAACTCATTGCGCAGTGCAGCTACTACTTTACCTGTGAACGTATCTGTCTCAAGGGAGCGATAACGCATCAACAAGGACAACGCAATAACCGGTGTAGCCGTTTGAAGATCAAACGCTGTTTCAACTGTCCAACGTCCTTCACCGGAAGAGTGCATAACACCTTTGATTTCATCCAAGTTTGCATCTTTGGAGAATGCACGCTCTGTCAATTCCATCAACCAAGAACGAATAACGGAACCGTTGTTCCATACACGTGCAACTTGCTCGAAGTCGAAGTCAAAACCGCTTTTCTCCAATACGTCGAAGCCTTCACCGATAGAAGCCATCATACCGTACTCGATACCGTTGTGAACCATTTTGAGGAAGTGGCCGCTGCCCGCTTTACCTGCATACAGGTAGCCGTTCTCAACGGAAGTATCCTTGAATGCTGGTTCAACCACTGCCCATGCTTCTGGGTCGCCACCGATCATGTAACATGCACCGTTACGCGCACCTTCCATACCACCGGAAGTACCTGCGTCCATGTAATGGATGCCTTGTGGTTTCAACTCTTCATAACGACGGATCGATTCTTTGTAGTGGGAGTTACCCGCTTCAATGATGATGTCGCCTTTGGAGAGAAGTGGGCTGATCTCAGCCAATACCGCATCTACGACGTTGTGAGGAACCATAATCCACAATACGCGTGGTGATTCAAGAGATGCAACCATTTCTGCATATGAAGATACGCCTTGTGCGCCGTATTCTGACATTTCTTTCACAGCTTCAGCATTCAAGTCAAAAGCGACGACTTCATGTTTGTGATCAATCAAGTTTCTTCCCAGGTTCAATCCCATTTTACCTAATCCAACGAGTCCAAGTTTCATAATAAATCCTCCTGTAATGTGAACTATGTTTAAATTCTTTTGCTCAGATAAGAAAATAAGTACCAACACGGACCAAGTAGCGTTCCGGTGTCGAATCGTTCTTACGATCGCTCTTATCCCCAGATTTTTTTAATCTCCTTTTACAAGAAGAAAATCCAGGGATAAAGGCGCACGCTTTCGCTTCTCCAGAATCGATCTCGACTCCTCCACTACTTTTCCCCGTCTCATCCAACCCATTTTCAAACCGAACGCCATCTATATTCAAAAATTTTCACAGCCTTCGAGGTAAAGATAAGCGGAAGGTCTTACGCAAAATTGGAATGGTACAATTGGAACTTTGAAGGCATTACATCTATAGAAATTGAAATGTAAATTGCGTTATAAAGCTCAGTCATAACCTATACAGGCTCTTATAGCTTTATATTTGGCAAAGCTTATATTGATCCGAGCCTAGGTCAGTTATCTTACCACCAACGGAATCCATTCTCTGCTGTCAGGCGGTCTGCTGATTCAGGACCATGTGAACCTGCTGCATACGTATCCAGTGGCACACTATCTTCTTGAAAAGCTTCTTGAATGGGTTGAACCCATTTCCATGCAAGCTCAACTTCATTCCAGTGTGCGAAGAACGTGGAGTCTCCACGCATAGCGTCAAAGATCAAATTCTCATATGCTTCAGGCACATTGCGTTTGCCTGAGCTGAACGTCATACTCATCGGTTCCACTTCACCATGGTTCAATGGATTCTTCGCATTTAATTGAAGAGAGATGCTTTCTCCTGGTCCAATTTCAATGGTTAGCAGGTTCGGCTCCATCGTATTCTCGGATTCATGCCCTGTTTTCAGTGGAGCTTTGAATTCAACCACGATTCGGGTGGATTTCTCATTCATACGTTTACCTGTACGGATATAGAAAGGAACCTCACTCCAGAATGGATCATCAACCCACAATCTTGCAGCCACATACGTTTCATTCTGAGAACCAGCAGGAATTCCAGGCTCGTCCAGATAACCAACAACAGAAGAACCTTGCAGTTCGCCTGCTGCATATTGAGCACGGACAACCTCAGTAGCGATATTCTCTTTCGTTAGTGGACGAAGAGACTCAGCAATTTTACGTTTCTTGAATTGAATTTCTTCCGGTGTACAACGCTTCGGCAAATGCAAGCCGATCATCATCAGCAACTGAAGCATGTGGTTTTGGAACATGTCACGAAGTGCACCACTTTGGTCATAATAGGCAGCGCGCTCTTCGACACCAACGGTTTCACTTGCTGTAATCTGTACATTGGCAATGTAACGGTTAGACCACAAAGCCTGAATGACTGGATTCGCGTAAGTTAATGTCTCCATATTCTGTACCATCGGTTTACCGAGGAAGTGGTCAATCCGATAAATCTCTTCTTCTGCAAAAGTATTGCTAAGCTTCTCATTTAGTTCACGTGCGGATTGCAAGTCATGTCCAAATGGTTTTTCGATAATCAGTTTCTTCCAGCCTTTAGTGTTCCCGAGTCCACTTTCTTGGATGTTCAGTGCAATCGGCTCGAAGAATTCTGGTGCTACCGACATGTAGAACATGCGATTCTCAGGAATGCTGAGCTCTTGTTCACGCTGCTGAACCAATTCAAGCAGTTTGGTGTAATCTTCAAGCTTCGTATTGTTTAGAGAACAATAGCGGAAAGCCCCAATGAAATCACGTACCTGGGAAGCTTCCTCCGGAGTTTGACGTGAAAATTCATGCAATGACTTTTCGACATTCGCCTGAAAGTCTGCATCTGACAATTCACGCCGACCCAGACCGATAACGGAAAAGGATTTTGGCATCTTCTGATCCATATACAAATTATATAATGCAGGGTAAATCTTGCGTTTTGCTAAATCGCCTGTTGCCCCAAACAGGACAAATGTCATTGCATCCATTGGAGTGCCTCCTGTGCTCTGTGCAGTATAGTATATGATGTTGCAAAATGTTCAAATCCAAGCATGACAAAAGACGGAATAAGTGGGCGTGCTACCCGCCTTGCCTCCGTTTACATATCCGGCCTGAATTTAACATGGAACATTCCTTCTCTCCACAACTCATTTGTAGGTTATAAATTGTAACCATTTGAATTAACGTTACCCATATTACACCTGTCGTCACAATTCGTCAATAATCATGTCGAACCTGTGAACACCAGTGTTTACAGGGTTTTTCTTTGATGATAACGCTTTATGTGGTAACATTAATAACAATTGGCATGTGACCTTTTATACATAAAGCAACTAGACACCAAGGTTACAATAAGTATACTAATGCTATAATAAGCATAACCAAACTAAAGGAGTACAATTATGAGCGAGGATAAGAATGCCAAGCAAATGTGCGAAAAAGTGGAACAATCTTATCAGATCATTGGCCGCAAATGGGTAGCCCTCATTATTCATGCGTTAATGGAAGAACCCAAACGTTTCAGTGAAATTCACGCTTATATCCCAGACTTGAGCAAACGTGTGTTGAATGAACGAATGAAGGAACTTGAGGAAGAAGGACTAGTGGTTCGTCATGTGGTTACAGAACGTCCGGTTCGGACAGAATATATGTTGTCCCGCAAAGGGACAGAGCTCGGGAGGGCATTAAGTGCCGTGGAACGATGGGCTGATAAGTGGCTTTAAGAAGGAGCAAGGCAGAATCAGCGAGGTTCAATTCGTTGTTCGGCATTTCGCTCCTATTCCTTCTTCAGAAAGAATACATCTATACCAGTCACTTCGGTAACGTAAATATAACGTCCAATGGATCTTTACCTGTAAAAAATGCATCGTACAATTGCTTCACTTCAGGTGAATCCAAATCCTTCTCTTGCGAGTTAATCAACTCTTCCAATGTTTCCAGAACGCTTATTTCTCTTGCTGACAGCACCTTTGATTTCAGCAAGAGGTCTTTTTGATTAGGAAGCAATCCTCTAGGCCAGCAATCCGCGTAAACGCCATGGTAAGTATCATACAAGAACGTAATTTGGCTGATGCCAGCATATTTTCGAACTTGTGGATGCACCAATAACAGAAATTGTGCAATGATCCCAGAACGCCATCTTATATTTGATATTTCTTTGGCCTCTGTGAGTAGTTTTGATTCATTGCCTGGCGATCCGGTCACATCATCCAGTTCAAATCGGGAAAGGATTGTGATGGTCTTTTCTTTATCCACATGTTTTATTAATTGAATTACGATCTCTTGTTTACGCACCCCAGCATGAACAAATCCATTTAAGCAGGATATAATATCGTCTAAATTAGTAGCATGATCACGTATACATCGGATGTATTCATTGAAGATTTCATCAGAATATCTAACACTGTTCTCATCCCAATAATACGATTGAACTATCGTCTCAATTAATGAAGCTCGGTCATATTTATCATCAATTCGTGGTAGAAGTTCTATCATGTATTCCACAAAATCATCACCACAATAGTCTAGAATCGGCGGGATGTATTTTATTTTCTCCAGTAAAACAAAGAATGTCAGATATTCTATCGAATCTTTATCTTTGGTTAGATATTTAAGTATTTCATTCATATGAATACAGCTCCAATTGTTCTAGTTGTTTCAATGCAATGTGCTTATAAGGTTCGCACAGTCTAGTTATTTTTTGAATCAATGTAGGATTCTCTAACTGTTTTTCGTCTGCATAAACTTCTTTCCATATGTCATAGAAACTCACACCATAATGTATAGAAGATGTGTTCGCTGGGTCATCTTCATAACTTAATTTATTGATGATATCACGTAGACTTAATCTATTTTCAATAAATTGAAGGTAATAATAACCAACGGTAGTATCACTAGGTGAGAAGTTATTTTCTGCGTAATAACGCTCTTCCATTCTTTTTTCACACACAGCTGTCCCAAGTTCGACGATATCCTTAGCTAAAGACACGTCATAAATCCAGTATTCCACCTGACTTTTCGCTAGAATCTGTCGATCTGCCCAGTCCTGCCAATCAGGTTTGGTATAATATTCACTCTCACATGCTATGTATAGATAATCTGCGATCATGGTGTTGTCTCCTAACATACTTATCTCAATATTTGCTTTGAATTCTCGACAATGTAACTCGTTTCATTCTCATTTTAAGATCTTCACACCTGGTTTCATTGGGTCTTCCAAATGAATTCCGCTAGCTACTATACTTGTTATCACTTCAATTGAATCTTGACCCTTTGCTGAATACGCTGAGAAAGTGAACAAAAACATGCCATCGTTCAGCTCTTCTACCTTCAACTCAGTAATGCTATCGTTAGGCATATAGCCACTCGGCTCCATCCGGATGGATTCAACATTATAGAACACAATGTATCCATTTATAATGTCTTCATCCGAATAATAATCCCATGTAGTCGTTCTAACTCTAGATATTGTGGTCACTTGTATTTTCACTTCGGAGTTCCAGCCATCCATAATGATTTGCTTACAACCGCGATCACCAAGATAAATGGTTTGAATAAACGCTTTAGGATGCATAAAGCTACACTTCCCTCATTTTCATGTGCTTAGTTGCTCAAATTGTTTTGATCATTCTTTTCCAAGTTCGTTGAAATGCTTCGAAGTTATCTGCAACTTTATATAGCCCCTGATTACGGGTAGGATCATCATAGTCCATGTCCTTCCAATAATAAATTCTCTCCAGATCATCCATCAAAATCTTGCCTCCTGCAGCAGCTTCTCCAATGAGAATGTGCCCGGTCGGAAATTCATCCTTAAACGTATTCCAATACGCAAGATCATATCGTTTCTCTACATGAACACCAAATATAACATCTAATGGAATAACCTCATTTAATTCCTCTACTGCAAACGTACAGTACTGAACAAGCACTTTACCTCCATTATGATTTCTTAGATAAGTCCTGTAGCCTGGAGGTAGCTTCCTACCTAGCTTTTGCTCCAGCTCATCTAATATCACATCGGTAGTGTAGCCGAAACTTCTAAGAAAAATCAGATGTCCTTTATCAATCGCTTGCCTATATTTCTCAACTTCACTTATAAATCGTTCTACATCTTCTTCATTAGGATCATAAGGACTAAACAACCATTTGACATAATTGCATTTCTTCGAATAATCCATCCTTATCCAATGAGATGGTTGGATTTTTAACATGTAAGATAAGCAACGTTCCCAAATCCACTCTTTCTTGTGCTCTAACCAGTTTGACCAACGTTCGATCTTATTCATATCTGAAGCAGACTGTAGCTCTACAATCGTTTTCAATACACGCTGAGCCAGTTCCGCAGTATACGGACTTGCCTGTATATCGATATCAGAGGGACTGAGGTTAAATTTAGCTTCTAATATAGCTCTATGGAGGACAAGCAGTTCAGTTTCTTTTTCAACGACCAGTTTAGAACTGTCCATTCAAGTTACCTCCTCATTTCAATATTACTATCATGTTCACTCATACCGACTTCCTGAATATAAGATCATAGCAACTAGCTTCCAGTCCAAGTGTTCCAATTGTTCTCTCTCGGATTCTGGGTACAGCCCCTCCATATCCTCAATCCATGATGCCATTCCGTTTAAATAATCCTCCAGTGAAATGTTCGCCCAATCCTCCGAATTGTTCTTCAGATCATCTACTAAAGAGGAAATAAATCGAACTAACTCTTCTCGATTTTCAATCTTCTTCAGATTCTCATAGATATTAGACATATCATTTGCTTCTGGACTACTCATTCTGATCACCACTACTTTCTGATGCTATGTATTGTATCTAGACGCTTTCTTAGGTTTAAGCTTCCGTTTCTGACTGAGCCTTTTCTAAGCTTCTACCGATCCTGATCAGTAATTGAATCTGCTCATCACATAAATGCTCATGCAAACCATCTATTTCATCATCTAGAAAGTTAAGACCGATATGTTCTAGACAAGTAGATAAGATAGCGATCATACCGTAGGGATTATATTGCTCCCAATCATCACCTAATTTGCACCAGTTCTCAATTACTTTAAGAAAACTCGCAAAATCATTTACTGTTTCGAATGGTTTATTCCAATTTACATGATCATTGCTCATTACGATTACACCCTTTCAACCATTGCCTATGTCATCTTTTATAAATGATCCATACTCCACATCACACCCCCATGTTGGGTGTTTAACATTCAATTGCTGAAGTAACTCTCTCATGATTGCGACATCTTGAGGGATACAATGTCCCACATATTCCCAACCTACTAGAATTAATTATGAGGCATCTCCACCAAGCCCCGTTGTCGCATCCCAAAATGCATCCCAATTCATGCCACAGAAACATCTGAGTTCGTCCTCAAAGAACTCATTCCACTGTAATACGAGTGCCAACAATTCAAGGTTGCATATATGTAAATCACGCTCACTTTAAGATGCAAGAAGTCTAAAGGGTTTATTTGTTAATTAAAAGCAAAGTGTAAAATAGAAACCTCAACCTAAAAAACTGGAGCAGAAGGCATAACCAGCCCGGCTCCAGTCAGTCTGTATATAACTCCTATACTTCTACGCTCATATTACTTAATAACAACCATGACGCCAGCCAGTGGATAAGCCTAATAAAATTGATTCTCAACCTATTTCTCACGCTGCCTCTTTCTATCGCACACTATAACCGATCTGGTCTAAATACGAATAAAATTGCTTCCTAACCTGATCTAAATCCTGCTTCTGTTCTGCTGATAATCGCTCCTCATGAATGCTGCCATTCTCGTCCACAACGATGGCTTCATACTTCTCCATGCTCTCGAACAAGGCTTGAAATTCAATGAACTCTTCTTGCGAAAGTCTCTCCTCGGCAGCCTTGTATGTTTCAATACGGAATTGTTCACGATCCATTAATTCCTTCTCTTCACTCGCACCTTCTAAACGCTCGAAGAATGGCTCCAAACTTGCCGCCAGTTGGTTGTACTTCTCCTGATCCACTGTGCTCCATTGCTCCGGATGCAAGTCTCCTTGTGGATCAGCGTGTGTTAGAGCCATCTGACCCAACTGTTTTAGTAGACTCATATACTGCGTGAACTCATCATCACTAAAATACGCCTTGGCTTCCTGCAGCTTGGCTTCCAAACGATTATAATCGGCCGCTGTACCTCCCAACACGGTTATGTTTTGTTCAGAACCATAGATATCATCTGCAAGATAGGTGTAGCCTGCATATGCGCCTGTAGGGATAATTAGAACTGCTGCGATTACGGCTGCGGCTATCCACTTACGTGGACGCCCGTTTCCCTTGGACTTACTTCGGATAGCTTTGAGCATATTCTCTTTCCCTTCTGGTGGGTTAGACCAATGTCTTGTCTCCTGGCGATAGGCCGAACGTAATTCATCCTCCAGTTTCATGCCAATCCTCCACCTTTCCTATTTTCAAATGAATAGATCATACTCTTCTTCTGGCGTAGCTTAGTCAGTGCAGCATGAATTCGAGATTTAACCGTACCAAGCGGAATATCTAGAATCCAGGCAATTTCTTCTTGGGTGTATTCGTTTAAATAGTGCAGGGTAACCACCTGCTGCAATTTGTACGGCAACCGGCGTACTTGTTCAAGTAGAGGTTGATGTGCCAATTTACTGATCAGATCAACAGAGAAATCAATCTCCATGCCAGTGTCTGATTTCTCAATCCGTTGATTAAACCGAAATTGGGTCAACCTCCGCCGCCGATAATTTTTCACCTGACGCATCGTTATGCCCATAAGCCACGGACGAAAAGCACGCTCCGCATCATATCGATCCAATGACCGATACGCCTGAATATAAATATCCTGCACCAAATCTTCCGTATCAGAGACATGATTAATTAGAAACCGGACAGTCCGGTACACATCTGTTACAGTTCTTTCATACAACTCTCCATAGGCTTCATCATCACCAGCCCGTGTTAACGCTACAAGTTCTATGTATTCGTGTTCCTCTCTCATCAGCCAGCTCCTTTCCTCTATTCACTATATATTGGCATAACGAGCTCATATCGTTCGATTTATTTTAGAATTCATATTCATGTTGCTTCGTTAGCTAATGAGACATAGGAAAAAGCCTACCCTGTAACAGCAAAGATGGATTACCCCAACATTTGTGTTGGATAAGCTTGCATTTCTTTCTTTGCAAATTTGATTTTTCATTTTACAGTTTTCGTTTATCATGATCCCTATCTCATGAGGTTCATATCATGTTCTATTTAATTCATTTATCATTTCGGTTCATTCGTCACTTCATCAATTCACTTAACGCCTTTTCAATAGATGTAAATATTGTTTTCTCCTTATAATGTAGCGAATAATTAGGATGATAGGTGCGATATGAATCATAAGGCAATGTCGAGTGAACTACGCGTGCCAACGCTCATAATACGCGACCTTTAACTGATCCTCCATATCCATCTCACGCGTGAATGCTTCTATGCTCATTTCTAAGTCCCCTAGAATTCATAATCATTGGATATAAAATATCTTCACATAATATCTTCAAACCTTCTAACTGCAAACAATTAGAACGATGATTAAAAAAGGGAGTCAGGATCATGGTTACTTTTTTATCAGGAAGAATTAATTCTGCTATTTCATAAGGCTTTCCATTACTCAACGTTTTTCTTATAAACTTCAAGTCATATGTTGCAAATATGTATTCTAACACTCTCTTTTTAGAAGGGATATCTCCTACACCAATTAGTATTGAGAAAGGAAACTTGCTAACTACCTTCTCAATTAATTCAGTGCGTTTCCACAACATCATTGCGTATTGATCAAGGTCTTGAACCTGAATTTTGCCGTTTCGAACTTCATTAACTTGTTTTAAATAAAATTGATTTAACTTGAATGCAGATAAATACTTTTTCTCTTCAATTCCTACATGTGGCCAGCAACTTTCGTTAGATCGGGGGAGAGGTCTCCAATCTACAAGTCCAGCCTTTAAAGTCGTTTGATCTGAGAATAGATGCTTCGTCAAATTTCGAATCTTTCTTTGCTGTTCTTGATTAAGGCTACTCATGTTGTTAAACCAATCCTGATTGTTATTTTCAAAGTATAGTATCATTCTTGCTTGAAAATCTAAAAAGGGAGATTGGAGTTTGGGATTAACAGGAGGTGATCCTTTCTCTTTTAATAATTCATTCACTTTTTCCCCAAGTTTTAAATAACCTTCGTGGCTTGTTTCATCCCAATAACCGTTTCTCCAATCCTTATCTATCCATGTGTTTTTATCATTTCCATACACTTTGCATCTTGCTGGAACTGCTTCAATTGGATATCCACCAAGCCCTTCTTCATTTCCAAAAAACACGATTTCTGCCTCATGAAATTTCCCATAACCAAACCAAGGCAAGAGTTTCTCAATATCATCGTTTGTCAATATCATCGCGTATTTTCCCCTTTCAAATTATATAATCTTAATTTTCTTCGACGAGCTAGCTAACCACTTAAGTGTAAAATAAATCCATTATAATCCACAACTAGTTTTTCACCAGAATGATCGCCATCCCACAAAGAAAGCCAACGCAAAAGACTTACCTTCTGACACTTTTGATGAAAGTCGGTTAGGCAGCCATACCTTGACCCGTAGTTATATTCCATGTTACGTTTTCTGTATTAAATTATTGAGCTTTTAAAGGGGGTTCCGGTGATGACTGAATTAGAAATCGTAGATGTTTATGTGAACCTGTCAACGAACATCAACACTGGCATGGTTCACAACATTACTAATCAGAATCCGGCACTTTATCCTCCTATATATAGAGAGACCTTGGCACTAAACTTTAGTCGTCATGTATCCTCAACGTATATTTAGGCTGATGTTACGCTAAAAAGGCACCGGAGAATGGGGCTTTTTTGTGTTTTTATCTCTAGGATATCCGGAAATTTTGACTAACCTAAACACGTCTTAGATAAAGTCATTCATTTCAGAGACCATCTGAAATTCTGATTATGTTCAAATGTAAAAGTGAAGCAATCCATGTCATGGTAGCTACTCTGCCGGACTAACTTTTATATTTCACATAAAAAGGATGATCTTTATGTCGTTAATTAACGTGACCAACCTAACCTTCGCCTATGATGGCAGTTACGATAATATATTTGAACATGTAAGCTTTCAGCTAGACACCGATTGGAAATTAGGATTTACCGGCAGGAACGGGAGAGGCAAAACAACCTTTCTGCAATTGTTGCTTGGTAAATACGAGTACAGTGGTACCATCTCTGCGAATGTTAGCTTTGAATACTTCCCTTTCCAATTAAAGGATAAGAGCATGATGACCCTCGATGTCGTCGAGGACATTTATCCTGAGTATCTATATTGGCAGCTCGCGCGTGAACTTAACCTTTTGAAAGTATCGGAAGATGTTCTGTATCGGCCTTTCGATTCCCTATCTCAGGGGGAACAGACCAAAGTCATGCTTGCGGCCTTGTTCCTGAAGGATAATCAGTTCTTGCTCATTGATGAGCCTACTAATCATCTGGATCTGCATGCGCGGAAAATCGTGAGTGAGTATCTTCGCAATAAAAGTGGGTTTATCTTGGTATCTCACGATCGATCTTTCCTGGATCACTGTGCAGATCATATCCTGTCCATCAACAAGACGAACATCGAGATTCAAAAGGGGAATTTCTCCGCCTGGTGGGAGAACAAAAGAAGACAAGATCAGTTCGAACTCGCCAGTAATGAGAAACTAATGAAGGATATCAAGCGTTTATCCGACTCAGCCAAACGGACAGGTGGATGGTCGCATGAAGTGGAGAAGAGCAAGAATGGCACCCGGAATTCCGGTTCCAAAGTAGATAAAGGATATATCGGACACAAGGCAGCCAAGATGATGAAACGTTCCAAAAACCTGGAACAGAGGCAACAATCCGCTATTCAAGAGAAGTCTAAACTCCTCAAAAATATTGAGAATGCAGAACGTTTACAGATTCATCAGCTCGATTTTCACAAGAATGAACTGGTCGAATTAGAGAATGTAACGATCGCATACGGCTCTACTACGGTGTGTACCGATGTAAGCTTTACGATTGAAAAAGGAGATCGTATTGCTCTATACGGTAAGAATGGATCGGGTAAATCAAGCCTGCTTAAATTAATCTGTGGTGAGAATATTTCGTATACAGGTCTTTGTCGTAAAGACCCTCAGCTTAAAATCTCTTATGTATCGCAGGATACGTCCGATCTTAGCGGTAATTTATCTGAGTATGCGTTTAATCAAGGAATTGATGAGAGCCTGTTTAAATCCATTCTGAGAAAACTCGATTTTTCCAGACTACAATTGGAGAAGGATATTTCGAGCTTTAGCGCCGGTCAGAAAAAGAAAGTGCTTATTGCCAAAAGTTTAAGTGAGCAAGCTCACCTGCACATCTGGGATGAACCACTCAACTTCGTGGATGTTATATCGCGTATGCAAATTGAAGATCTACTGTTGGAGTTTGAGCCAACACTTCTCTTTGTAGAGCACGACAGTGAGTTCTGTACGAATATTGCAACGAAAGTAATTGATCTATGATCTATAGATAGCAAACTGAACGGAAAAATAAACACAAGAAAAGCCGCCTTTGGGCGGCTTTTTGATCTTTAATATCCAAAACACATGAAGTGCATATAAAATGTCACACTACAACTACTTCCTAAACCAACCTCTGCCTCATCGCCTCAAACAACAGAACGGTAGCAGCCATCGCTGCATTCAGCGACTCCGCTTGTCCTTGCATGGGAATCGTAATGGCATCATCCACTAACCGTGCGGTGGACTCCGAGATGCCTTTACCTTCATTCCCGATGACAAGCCACACTGCCTGCGTAAAATCATAACTATAACAGGAGTATTCTGCCTGCAAAGACGTACTTACAAGCTTCACACCAGCCGCTTTGGCTTCGGGCAACAACGCCTCCAAGGATCCCTCAACAATCGGCAAATGGAATAATGATCCCATCGTCGAACGAATTGTTTTGGGATTATAGACGTCAGCACAGCCTGTCCCCAGCACAACACCAGCCGCACCTGCAGCATCTGCGCTTCGAATAATTGTTCCCACATTGCCAGGATCTTGTACGTTATCCAATACAACGACCAAATTTCTCTTCTCAGAGAGCAGGTTCTGCATCGGTTCCTTGGACTTCCGAATAATCGCAAATACGGGCTGCGGGGTCATCGTATCTGTACATTTGGCGATAATTGCAGGTGTTACACTAACCCATTCAACCTTCTGAAGAGGGTTCTCGAATCCGGCAAGTTCGTACGGTACGCCTTGCTCTCCATCATAGACGATGCACTCTAGATCAGCGCCAGCCCGAAGCGCTTCCTGAACCAGATGAATGCCTTCAATGATATATTTATGTTGACGGGTACGATGCTTTTTTTCCAGCAACTGAGCCCATTCCTTCACACGTGCATTTTGCGGTGATACAATATCCATCTTTCCATCCTTCCCATCTCATCACTTCGGATAGGCCAGTTCCATCTTCGTCAGATGATCCTTATGCCCTACAATGATCAATACATCCCCATCCTCAATCCGATCATCGGCATATGGAGAGATGTTCATTGAATTACCACTACGAATCGCCATCACGTTACAACCGAACCGTGCCCGAATGTTTAGCTCAAGCAAGTTTTTTCCGATCATTTGCTCAGAGGCTCTCATCTCAAGGATACTGTAATCCTCAGACAGCTCAATATAATCCAATATGTTTGGTGAGGTTAGATGATGCGCTACACGCAGACCCATATCCCGTTCAGGATATATGACTTTGTCCGCACCAATTTTTTGTAATACTTTACCGTGGAGCTCATTTTGAGCTTTTACAATAAGAACCGGCACACCCATATCCTTCAGAATGAGCGTAGTCAGAATACTTGCCTGAATATCTTCACCAATTGCCACCACGACAACATCGAAATTTCGTATGCCCAGCGCACGTAGCGCTTCTTCGTCTGTAGAATCGGCCGAGACAGCATGGGTCACCACATTAGACATTTCCTGCGTCCGTTGCTCATCTGCATCAATCGCCAGCACATCGAATCCCATACCACTTAATGCATTGGCTACACTTGATCCAAATCGTCCCATGCCAATCACAGCATACTGTTTCTTTGCCATTAGGATCTTACCCTCCCGCTGCACTTCAGCACTACACATTATTTTGAACCTTCATAAGAGTTAAAATACACGCCACGCTTACTTAAATAATCCTTCGTAGTATACCACAAAGCCTAACAAACTTGAATGCGCTCACGCTTCCCAGGGAACAGTATAACAGCAGCCGAATATACGAGGAGGGAATTGCGATGCCAATTACATTAAGCCTGCGTGACGCGATTGTTCATAAGGTTCATGACAAAAGTGATGATCAGCTCCGAGAGATGATTGAAGGTTCCGTTGACGGGCCTGAGGCAGCTTTACCTGGACTTGGCGCCATTTTCGAAATGATCTGGAAGAACACAGAACCTGCCAAGCAGGAAGAACTGATTCAAATCGCGCAGGAGCATCTGCACACCATTCCCGTACAACCGCTTCGATAATTGAGGCAATAAGGGAAGGTAACCATCAATACGTTTGTTCTGTCTGCAAAAGAAAGCTTTCCCTTATTCGGCGAGGTCATCCTGCCTAAGGTAAGTGGATAGCAATAGATCCCTCCACCAACTGGCGGAGGGATCTTTATCTTTATGCCAAGCGCTAACACACCGCGCTTGCTTATACTACATGATATAAAACAAATTTACACAAAAAACGGAGAGGACAGAAATAACATGAAGAAGCATAGCGTTCGCCTTTATCCCCGGATTTTCCCTTTAAAAAAGGGGGGATCAAAAATCTGGGGATAACAGCGATCGGAAGGTTATTCTGTCATCGGAGTGGTTTGTGTAAATTTACACAGTAAGACTTAACTTAAGGCGCAGTTTCCAAGAATTTAGCCGTCGGATTTTTGTCCATTGCTGTTCTCATCGCATATTCATTCTCGAAGAGCACAACGTAATTGCCTTTTTTATCTTTTACCAGCGTAGAGTTAATACGGAATTTGCTTGGATCAAGGTTTTCGTCCACAATCCAACGTGCGAATTGATACGGCATACGCTGCAATTGCACATCTACCCCATATTCACCCTTCATCCGGTATTCAAATACTTCAAATTGGAGCTGACCTACTACGCCGAGCAATGTCTCGTCGAAGCTAACGGTATTGAAGACCTGAATGGTTCCTTCTTCCGTCAATTGGTCGATCCCTTTTTGATACTGTTTATGTTTTAGCGCATTTTTGACCGTTACTTTGGCGAAAATCTCTGGCGAGAATGTTGGCAATTCGTCGAACACAACTTCACTGCCTTGGCTAAGCGAGTCGCCAATTCGGAAAATCCCTGGATCGAACAGACCAATAATATCTCCAGCATATGCCTCTTCAACGATATCTCGATCTTGAGCAAGGAATTGCTGTGGTTGAGACAATTTGATCTCTTTACCTACACGGTTGTGCTTCACGCTCATCCCACGTTGGAACTTACCAGACACGATCCGTAGGAACGCAATCCGGTCGCGGTGTGCTGGGTTCATATTGGCTTGAATTTTGAACACGTAACCACTGAACTTCTCATTGGTCGGCTCAATATCACCAGCTGTACTATGGCGAGGTTCTGGTTTCGGTGCCAGCTCAAGGAAGTTCTCCAGGAACGTCTGCACGCCGAAATTGTTGATCGCACTACCGAAGAAGATCGGTGTCAATTCGCCACGTTGTACCTTTTCCATATCAAACGGGTCACCCGCTACATCCAGAAGCTCAAGCTCCTGACACAGTTGATCATGCAGGTACTCTCCTGCCATCTCGCGGATAATTGGATCTTTGTATCCATCCACTTTTTGCACTTTGATCGTTGAGTGATCGTCGCCCTGGAACAATTCAACTTGGTTTTTCATGCGATCATATACACCACATAGATCACGACCTGTGCCAATTGGCCAGTTCATCGGTACAGAGCGAATACCAAGGACATTCTCAAGCTCTTCCATTAAGTCAAACGGGCTTTGTCCTTCACGATCCAATTTGTTGATGAATGTGAAGATCGGAATGCCACGCTTCGCACATACTTGGAACAACTTAATCGTCTGTGCCTCGACACCCTTCGCTACGTCAATCAACATAACTGCACTGTCCGCAGCCGTCAGCGTACGATACGTATCTTCACTGAAGTCCTGGTGACCAGGTGTATCCAAAATATTAATCCGATGATCCAAATAATCGAACTGCATCACGGAAGAAGTTACCGAGATCCCCCGTTGTTTCTCAATTTCCATCCAGTCACTTGTTGCATGTTTACTTGCTTTCCGCGCTTTAACTGTTCCCGCGAGACGAATGGCGCCCCCGAATAATAGTAGCTTCTCGGTTAAAGTCGTTTTACCCGCATCCGGGTGAGAGATAATGGCAAACGTCCGGCGTTTGTCCACTTCCTGTTGAAGAATGTTATCTGCAGCTTTGCTCATAGCTTCTATCCCTTTCATCCGTTCATTCACGTTTAATCCGGCTGAGCCGGTCCAATTATTCAATCTTTATTCAAATCCGGCAGAGCCGGTTGATTGTACATTAACTTCCGCCGCAACGTCGTCGGCACATTAGATTCATTTTACACC
This sequence comes from Paenibacillus tundrae, assembly GCF_030812775.1. Taxonomy (GTDB): domain Bacteria; phylum Bacillota; class Bacilli; order Paenibacillales; family Paenibacillaceae; genus Paenibacillus; species Paenibacillus tundrae_A. The sequence continues at coordinate 15,332 of NZ_JAUSTI010000009.1, read as the reverse complement.
ATTACAATGGAGTTCATCCTCTCCAGATCTGTGTTCCCTTTTATACGGTAATACTGATTCTAAACCCAACTCTCCTATTGTACCATAATCTGTAGTGAAAATAACCGATTACGTTCCGTAGATTTACACTTTTACACAACAAAAAAAGTACCCTTCAGCCAATTTAGCATCCAGGTACTTACCGCTCGTTCTTCATTCAATTTAGAAAATCAAAGCATCCAAGGCGTACTGTCCGCCACCTGTCAGAGCCAGAGCTACACCGACTACTAGAATTGCGAGGTTATACTCGAATCCGTTCTGTGTAGACCAGTATCCATTAGCCCCATGAACCTTCACAATCGCGATCACCATTGTTAATGCGATGAGAATACCGCCAACTGGTGTAAGCAGACCAAGTGCAAGCAGCAATCCACCGCCGAACTCCGCCAAACCTGCCAGCAATGCAACCAACGCACCAGGCTTCATACCCATAGATTCAAACCAACCACCAGTACCTTTAATCCCATATCCACCGAACCAGCCAAACAATTTCTGAGCACCGTGCGCCATAAACGACAAACCAATCACCAAACGAATTAACAACAATCCTACATCCAACATTTCTTTTTCCTCCATTCAATATTTACAAATTGTTATTCTTAGATTAAAGATATTATGCCAAAATTTTTATTCATGAAATGGGTGTAACCCCTAAGCTCGTTTCATTCCAGTTTCATGAGCGCCTCATCTGACTTGCGTCAATCGTTAAGCCGCATCTTTGTTTTTGTTTTGCGTAATTTCTTTATCTGTTGAATTGAGTATAAGTTATATACTTACTTTTTGTCAACATATTATTTTAAGTAATTAAATATCGATGTTTTTTGTTCTTTTCTCCCCTTATCTTCCTCACCAGTATACGTATATCCCCATTCAACATATGCCTCTTATTTTCTAGGCTATACCACACCTCTCTCAGTAAAGCATCTACCCTTAACAAACTATAACGTCATTTAGAATCTATACAGGTTCAACTAAAGATGGTTTACCCTTGCCATTCCGATGACAGAATAACCTTCCGATCGCTGTTATCCCCAGATTTTTTGGATTCCTTTCTTCAAAGGGAAAATCGGGGATAGCCTATGCTTCCGAGGTAGCTTTCTTGCAGAAAGCTTTTAGGCGACCGCTTCGCTTCTTCACGTTATTTCTGTCCGCTCCATTCTCGTGTAAAAAGTTTAGTTGAACTTATATATCCGCTTCATACATGTTTGCTCTTCACACTAAAAAAGACTCAAGACATTCGCCCAGTAGCGAACATCCTGAATCTCCGTTTATGAAGCTTCAGCTCATTAATTATTCACTTGCCAAATCACTCGGTCTTCATCCTGACCATTCACTGGCCACCAGTGGTAACCATCCTGCTCAAGCAACTTATCAGTTGCTTCAGGCCCCCAGGTGCCTGCTGGATACGTATGAAGTTCCCCATGATTGTCAGCCCATGCAGCTGCGATCCGATCCACGAATGACCACGCTGTTGCAACCTCATCCCAACGGGTAAAATACGTCGAATCTCCTTCTGCCGCGTCATGCAGCAGTCGTTCGTAGGCTTCAGGTGAGTTGATGCCGATCATACAGCTCTGGCAAAAGTCCATTGCAAGCGGTTGAATTTCCGAATCCGAGCCCGGTTTCTTGGCATTAATTTTGATATATATGCCTTCCATCGGGTTTACACGAATGACCAGCAAATTTGGTTCTAACTTATATTTCTTGCCGAGATATACGTTGTTTGGCATCGATTTGAATTCAACCACGATTTCGGTCGTTTTCACTGGAAGACGCTTACCTGTCCGAATATAGAACGGTACACCAGCCCAGCGGAAATTATCAACAAACACGCGTGCTGCAAAATAAGTTTCCGTCGTGGAGTCTGGATCAACCTTGTCCTCCTCCCGATACCCTGGAAGCTGCTTCCCTCGATACTCTCCCTTCGTATATTGTCCCCGCACTACATTACTGCTTACCTCTTCGTCTGTTGCAAAAGCACGCAGTGATCGCAGTACCTTAACCTTCTCATCCCTAATGTCCTCAGGGAATAGTCGGCTTGGCGGCTCCATAGCAATCATCGTTAACATCTGCAGCATATGGTTCTGTCCCATATCACGCAGCGCACCAGAGTGGTCATAATATCCTCCGCGCTCTTCCACACCAACCGTCTCACCAAGTGTAATCTGGACATTCGCAATGTGTTTGTTATTCCAAAGTGGCTCAAAAAAAGCATTGCCGAAGCGAATGACCTCAATATTTTGCACCATTTCCTTACCTAGATAATGATCGATTCTGTAGATTTCCTCTTCACGAAACACTTCCCGAATTTGTTCATTCAGCTGTTCTGCCGATTGCAGATCATACCCAAAAGGTTTCTCGATCACAAGCCGATTCCAGCCCTTACTTTCCAGCATCCCACCATCTCTTAGACTGTATGACACGTTACCGAATAGTTCTGGCGCAAGCGCTAGATAAAATAATCGATTACCCGGCGTGTTAAACTTCGCTTCCAAAGCCTCCGTCTGCTCACGTAGCTCTTTGAAACCTTCAACGTTATTAATATCAAGTGATTTGTATTCGAAATGTTGGGCAAAAGCATTCCATTCCTCCGGCTCTCCCGCTGGATAACGACAGAACTCTCGAATGGATTCATGAATGTCTTCCCGGAATTGTTCTGGTGATCTCGGACGCCGTGCTACGCCAATAACCGCGAAGTCATGGGCTAGCTTGCCTTCACGGTATAGACTATAAATGGCCGGAAATAACTTCCGGCGAGCCAAATCGCCCGTTGCTCCAAAAATGAAAAATACTGCGCCAGGTGTCTGCACTTCATCTTGCATTAGTTTTTCGACCATAGGCTCCTCTTTCTTCCGGGGAAGAACACACACTCCAAAGAACTCCCCGAGCTATGTAATGGTGTTATATATGCACAATATACAAACGTCAATTACCAGCATGTTTCTTCTTGGATGTGATGCCATTTTAGCATATCAACTAGGGCGATGCACTAATTTATGGCAGTCTTTGTCCAATTTTTTTCTAGAATTTATCATTAAAACTTCATTGATAAATATTCCATCCATGGTATGAATACTCCTTAACCAAGATCATCATGATTCAAACGATCTACTCAATACACTCAATACATCATACTCAACAATTAGTACTCAATCGTAATGACAGGAAAGCCCAAAGTAACACGGTTCGTTCCTAACACATCATCCTGATGAACGGCCAGCTGCATATTTAATTGATGCGAACCACTGTTCACGGCCAGTGATAACTCAGGAACAACATAAGATACACTTGTTGTGCTGTCATCTTCATACCGTTCCACTGCACTCAGTTTCAGCTTATCTGATAATGCTCCTTCAATGTGTCGTACCGCTGTACCGGCCTGAACCGGAGCGTTGTTGTGATTTTCTATCCCTACAGCAGCCTCTTCCCCTGTACCTTGTACTGAAAAGTTCCAAGTCGCTTTAATACCGACACCTTTAAGTAATCGCTCTACCTGTTCATGCAAAGCGAAATACACACTCCTATCCGTCTCTTCATTGCCGGATAACTGGATGATCGTATAATATTCTGCTGAGCCTGTAACGACAACGTTGACCAGAATACCCACGCCTTCGTTTGACGCCTTCAGTTCACTGCGGTATACATCATGTCCTGTCTGACGAACTAACTCAGGTTTCTGGAGCTGTAGCCCGTCAGCGAGTAATCCCGCTATCTCCTGTGCATCTCCCGTACCTTGCCCCTGCCATTTAAGTACTAAGCGATCTACTTGTTCTATAGCAGCACCTGCCGTGTTCATCATTTGCTCTAACTTCTCACCTTCAGATACACTTTTCTCTGCGTATACTTGAGTAATACCGATTAACATAATGAGTGCTACTGCTAGTACAGCTGTCATCATCCACCGTTTTAACATGCTGATTCCCCCGCTCGTTCTCTATTCTATGAATCTATCAACAGCATGCCCGCTTTCTCTTCGTACTAAACGCTTTATTGCATACAAAAAAAGCCCCATCAACCAATTACTTTGGTTAATCGGACTTTCACACTTAAATCGCTTCTATGTTTTGCTAAGCTTATCGTGTAGATCTAATAGCTTATATAGTAGAACGACCTAGTTGCTCATTTGTCGGTCATCACATTCTCAACGTCCTTACTCTGCAAGTCCATTTTTATAAGCATATATTGCTGCCTGTGTGCGGTCATCTACGCCTAACTTCGCGAGCAGGTTGGTCACATGAAATTTAACCGTCTTAATCCCAATAATCAGATCATCCGCAATATCTTGATTTGATTTCCCTTGGGCAAGCAAACGAAGGACATCCATTTCACGATCCGTCAGTTCCTCATGAGCCGGCGCAGCAGCTTGAGGCTGACGGAAACGATTCATCATCTTGGAAGCTACCTGTGACTCCAGTACGGATTGACCACGTGCTGCAGCACGAATGGCATCAGCCACCTCGTTAGCTCGGGAGGTTTTGAGCAGGTAACTAAAGGCTCCAGCTTCAATAACCGGGTACATTTTCTCATCATCCAAGTAACTCGTCAGAACGATAACCTTACATTCAGGATACATTTTCAGCAATTGCCGTGTAGCTTCAATGCCATCCATACCTTCCATGACTAGATCCATCAGAACAACATCTGGCTTATATTCCTGTGCCAAACGAATGCCCTCTTCCCCGCTTCCTGCTTCACCGACAACTTCAATGCCATCCTCCGTATCAAGAACTGCGGCGAGACCAATCCGAACCATTTCATGGTCATCCACGAGCAGCACCTTAATTGACGTTTCTGACTGTGTGTCCACTTCCGTCTCCTCCATTGACATGTCCTTCCTCACTTTCATCGCTCATCAAAGGTATCGTAATTTCGATCCGTGTTCCTTTACCAGGTGCTGTTACAAATTGAATAGCTCCGCCAATCTCTGTAACACGTTCACGCATGTTCGCTAGCCCATAAGAAGCCTGCTTCTGTTCATCCAGATCGAAGCCTTGACCATCATCTCGAATTAACACTCTAACTGCATCTGGCCGGCGCTGTAGCCTAATCTCCATTTTCTCTGCCTTCGCATGACGTAATGTATTAGACATCGCTTCTTGGACAATACGGAACAGATGATTTTCGATGCCTTTAACCAGGTCAATATCCTCATCGATTTCCAGCACAATGTCCATAGGCACTTTCGTCTTCAGTTCCATGACCAGATCCTTCAAGCCCTGTTCCAGCTGTTTGCCTTCCAGATATACCGGGCGTAAATGCAATAATAAAGCACGCATCTCCGATTGAGCCACGGAAGCCATCTCTTCGATTAGAGCAACCTGCCGCTGAGCACGTTCAAAATCCTTTTCCATTTTCCGTCCAACTGCTGTTGCTGTCATGGAAATTGCAAATAACTGCTGAGATACCGCATCATGCAATTCTCTTGCGAGACGCTGCCGTTCTTCCACAATCGCCGTAACTCTTGCTTGCTCTGCAAGCTGAGCGTTGTTGGTGGATAGTCGCTGTAGCGAAGTGACCTGATCCTCCCACTTCTTACCGATCCGCCCAAGCTGATCGCTTAGACGCCCAACGTCGTCCATGCCTAGATCAGGCACCGTGCGGGAAAGAGATCCTTTTTCCCACTGCAGCAACGTTTCTCGCAACAATTCTAGTCTGCGTTTCACCCGATAGCTCTGATAAAAGCCAAATGCTGCACCGATTCCAATTAACAATAGTAACAATGCCACACCTGATTGGATCAGATGTCTCCAGCCTGCAAACGGAGCCAGATAACCATATGTATATAGTACATACAAGACAACTGCGAGCACAATGAAAACAAGGAGGATTCCTTCACGCATACTTCGGGTTACCATGTCGGTATGTCGTTTTGTGTTCATACAGGTCTCCTCCTTTATCTCTTTTTAATTACTACGGATTACTGATGCTTAGGTCGCCAACAATATAAGAAATTACGAATTTTGCTTTATGTTCACTGGACTCATAGCCAGGAGTTCTCCAAATTATTTTATTCATCATCCCACTGTCCTGCTCGCCATTCAGATTAACGCGGCCAAACAGTACGAATGCTTCAATTTCAACGCCATAGTCTTCAGGCAAAGTCAAGCGTACATTACCCATAACGCCTTGAAGTAATACAATAGTTTGTTTCTCTTCGGGTATAGATAGCGATAAATCCGCGTTTACTTCCCCCATGGCATGCCACAAACTCATACTTTGTAACCGCCAAGGCTGTTGATCCCAATAAAACCGCGCCATAAAATTTTGTCTACGCATGACATTTTCATTCAGATGAATCTTCTTTGTTTTGGAGTAGAAAAAAGCGAGTGAGGCAAGTACGATCAAAAATACAATCATCAAATTATCGAGCAACAAAAGTGCTGCACCAATTCCCAAACAACGATATCCTTTACGTGTAACACCTTTTTGAACTTGAATCATTCCATACGTTAGCAGGATCAGTGCGGCAAGAGTTAGAAAGTTCATATTTTGATTCAATAACATTAAGGCGCCAACAACAATGATTAACACTGCAAGCCATTGATTTTTTTTATTCATCTCCACCGCACCTCCTCTGTAAACGTCATCTTCTCTATTCGATGGAAAAGCCATACCAGGCACTGAGGTCCCGTATGGCTTAACCTTTGCTCTACAAACCGTTCTCTATTCACGATTTATAGAATATCATATTGTTTGCATAGCGAACAGTTATTCTTTTGAAGTGCTGCCTGCATCATTTTTGGAGCCATTGCCCATTTTATTTTTCAAAGCTTGCAGTTGTTGATCAACTTTGAACTGTTTTTCGGCATCCACAGGATTAGTGTACGTGGATTGTGTGTTGCGATATGGTGCACGGATTACGTCAGCTTCAGCTTCCATTTGCATGATTTTTTCTTCCATGCGGTGGAATCCAAGTGATGCGCCTCCGCTCTCGATGCTGTGCAAGCTGTTGATTTGAGACATTTGTTTTTTCGCTTTAGCCATCTGAGCACGAGATACCAGTTCATTGCGTTTGTTACGCATTTTGTAGAACTCATCTTTCATGTCATGAAGCTGTTGCAACAGGTCTTTAGCTTGAGCTTCCGATTGTGCATGAAGATCGCTGTATTCCGTAATTTTTTGATCAAAGTAGATTTTCTCTTCCAGCAATTTGCGAGCTACTTCTTCCTGACCATTAGCCAAGGCAGCTTCAGCTTGAGACTCACGTTGTACAGATGTGCGCTCTGCTTCATCCAAACGTTGTTTCATGCGGCGCTCGTTTGCCATTTGTTTAGCAACAGTAACCTCTGCCTCGTGAATCTCAGCCTCCATATCACGCAGATACTGATTCAACATTACAATTGGGTCTTCCACTTTATCCAACATATCATTAACCGACGCTTTCGTCATATCCTTAATCCGTTTAAATACTCCCATTTTACTTTTCTCCCTTCTCGTAACGAGATAATTTTTGGCGAAGCTCTTCAACTTCTTTTTTCAATGCTTTTTTCTCAATATCTTTCATCATGGAGTCCAGATCACTTTCTTGATGTGCCCCAGCTCCGTAGCCATTGTTGTCATATGAACGTGGATCAGATTGCGGTCTTCCGTTGTACCCTGGACCAGGGCCGAAGCTTCCATGACCTGATTGGTTCGGGTTATTTTGATAAGGGCCTCTTGGTGGCTGATGATCATAGTTGTTGTATCCTCTGCCAGGCCCTGCCCCGTATCCGTATGGATCATATGGTGGATAAGGTTCTTTGGGGACTACCAGTGCTGCAATGAAATAAATTAACAACGACGTGCCGCCAGTTACGAAGATACTGATGACGAAGATGATCCGAAGTAGTGTGGAATCCATACCAATGGATTCGGATATCCCGCCACACAAACCGGTCAGCATTCGGTCACGCGTTGAGCGGTATAATTTGCTCATGTACTTACTCCTTTCGTTTACTTGTATCCTCTTACGTGATCGTATGGATCAGCGTAATAGGTTTCCTTCGGCACCACCAATGCAGCGATGAAGTAGATGAGCAGTGATGTACCTCCCGTAGCGAAAATACTGATGAAGAAGATGAGACGTAGCAGCGTAGAACTGAGTCCGAGATTCTCGGAGATGCCGCCGATCAAACCTGTCAGCATCCGATTACGCGTTGAGCGGTATAATTTACTCATTTTAACTACTCCTTTTTGTCATTGTTTAATTTCTGTTTCAGCCTTTCCAGCTCTTTATCCAGCGTTCCGGAAGACATGCTTCCTGCTGATCCAGAACCATCCTGACCCATACGGCGTATATCCCGTAAGCTTTGTGCTTCGTATTCAAGGTCAGAGACTTGATCATCCAGTCGATTGAACATACGTGGGACATTCTGACCGTTGTTATAGTGACTTCTCTGATTCATTCGTTGTTGTAACTGAATGGTTTGCATCCGTGCGTAGTAATATTGGCGCTTACTGTAGACATTTTGATATTCTACTTTGAGCTGATCGATCTGTTCATCGAGTTCCTGTAATGCCGCATTACTTTGGGCGTACAATTCGTTGTACTGATCCATTTTTTCTTCATGTAGAATTTTTTCTTGGAGAGCAAGTTTAGCAAGATGCTCCTCACCTGCTTTTAGAGCCATTGAAGCTTGTTCTTCACGTTTGTGTACCATCGCTGCTGCTTGATCAGCTTGTTGTTTCATCTGTCTGGTATGACTTGCATATTGATGACGAAGCTTCTCTGCTTCACCGATGTCTTGGCGGGTCGAGATCAGAAACTGGTCAATCAGTTTGACTGGATCCTGACTTTGCTCCAAATGTTCATTCAACGTAGCTACGGTAATATCCCGCATTCGACGAAATACACTCATTATATTCTGTCCTCCTTCTCATAATCGTGAAAGCTTAGTAACGGCGATGACGACTGCGTTTATTCCCCAGCATCGATACCCCTAAGATAATCAACCCGATTGCGATAATTGGTCCAAGCAACCAAGATAATTTACCGATCAATGCGATGATACCGATGATCAGTACGATCCATCCTAGCGTTGTGTTACCTCGCTTCACTCCGTAGTATCCAAGTGCAATCATCAGAATCGGAATTAAATATCCCATCATGTATCCTAGCAAAGGTGTTAACTTTCCGAAGAGGATGAGTGCGCCTAGCGCAATCAGTACAATCGCCCAGCCGTTTCCTTTATTCCATCTCATTATGTTTTCCACCGCCCTTTCCGTGTGCGTTTGTTTCTTGTTTAACCTTATGTCCTTATTCTAGGGGAATTTGCGACTTTTCAAAACAGACCGTGGACGGTTTTTCATCCTAGACTCAGGTCGGGGATCATATTCGACCTTTGGCTATCTCTGTATCAGACCTTGATCTGACAAGGTTCGCACAAGCCTCCTTATCCCCCTATTACCCGCATTAGAGCCCCGTATGACCTTCCATCTACAGATACAGATGCAGATACAATCCTTACCCTAAGTTACGTTTATGATGAGTTCGCGTTTCTACATCATAGCCCTAGAAGAGAAGTATCCAACGCAACTCTCGTTGTATATTACTTTTTTATCCATATAATCTAAATTTAGATTGTTTTAATTGTAAGCGTTTACTAAAATGAGGATATGACTACCTTTATGTCAGGAGATGACCTGTGCGATCCTTAACTTATTTACATAAAATGATAGTGTATGGCATTCTGCTGAGCACGTTACCGATTCTTTTGACCGGCATTGCGGCTTTTCTCTACTCTTCCCATCAGATGGAGTCACATCGTATTCAAGCGAATCAACAGCTACTTTCACAAATGCAATCAAACGTAGAGCACAAACTTGCGACAGTCAGTTATATGTTGGATCAAGCGACTCGTTCTCCAGTGACTATACAATCTCTGTCTTCACCTCATCTAAGCCCAAAGCAAGCTATTGCGAACAAACTGCAATCCGAGTTCCAACATATGAGATCCTGGGAACCATTAATGGACATTACACTGGTTAACCAAACCCAGGACTGGCTTATCGATCATGCAGGACTTTATCTGAATACGGATTTCCCACTGTCCCTCCCTATGAAAGACTTACTGTCGAATACGCTCACATCAGGTTGGCAACTTGTCCCGTCCTCTCTCTTTAACAACCAAGAGCGGATGAAGAGTTCTGGCTGTAATTATCATATTGCACTAGCAAGGTCGATCCAAACGATAAATAATGAAACTAACTCAGCTCTTATTGCTGGAATACCTGCATGTTCACTACAGACTCCCTCTGAGGCAAAAGATACGAATTCATCCGCTTCAGGACTGATCATTGTCAACCGTGAACAACGTATCATTGCACATCCAGATCCTAGCTATATGGGTAAACCCTTAGCTGCGACCGGCTTAATCAATAGTGACACTGGGGTAAGCCTGAGTGAGCAACTCTCTCCTGCTTCGCTTCCGGCATCCTCTTCCTACGGTGAACTGCGTACGTCAGATCAGCACTATTCCATGGTGTACTCCCAATCCCCACTAAAAGGATGGAGCTATATTCTGGTTACGCCGATGAATATCCTGAATCGTGAGTACATTCAAGTCGCATTACACACGATGTATATCAGCATTGGAATGTTACTTCTTTCCCTGCTGCTTTCCTGGCTAGGTTCAAAACGAATGCATACTCCCATTCGTAGACTTCTATCCCAAGTTGGCATTAAAGAGCAAGTAGCAGCAACAGCTACAAGCTCACTGCAAGTGGATTCCGAGATTTCCATGGATGAGTTCGAACAAATTAGAGCTGGCGTCTCTCAATTATCTGCATCCCGTTCTCAGCTTGAGAACAAGTTGAATCATTATGTGATGCAGACACGCAACCATTTCTTAATGAATATATTTCTGGGAAAATATCCACCCACTAAGCTACAACATATCTTGAATGAACAAGGATATGCCTCTAAGCTCAAACATTGGCAACATATCGCCGTCATAACGATACAAGCAGATCTTGTGAATCATGCAAAATATAGCTCACAAGACCGGGAATTGCTCCTGTTCGCTATTCAAAATATGTTAGAGGAAACGATCTTGCCTGAGTTGCAATTGCTTCCGATTGTAATCGAGCAGACCGTTGTAACGGTCATTGGAACCTATGAATCAGATTCAGATGAGTTTACGATGCAGCTATATGCTCAAACAGAGCAACTGCAACGACGAGTTCAGGATCTGCTCAGTTTACGGATAAGCATTGGAATCAGTCAGTCCTATCCTTCTCTATTCGAAGTGCACCAAGCCTATACTGAGGCTCTTGAGGCTCTCCAGCATCGTCTCAAATTAGGGACAGGCGTTATTATTCCATATAAGACCGTTAAGACCCACATTTCGCATGGGTCGATGGTTTACCCGGAGTCATTCGAGTACGAATTAATTCAGGCTATTCAATCCGTGGATGAAACTGAAGCTATTTCTATGCTCCATCAGCTACTTGAGTATGTATTTAATATGGAATCAACACCAGAAGAGTATCAGTTGATGCTGATGCGATTGCTTACACGTATTTTGTTAATGATGCAGGAAGTTGGCGTACCTCTAGGGCAGATTACAATTGGACAGAGCAGCATGTTTAGAGAACTCTTTACTCTCCAGTCTGCAGCTGAAGTTGAACACTGGTTTACCCAACGTATTATCATGCCGATTGTAACTATTCTTAAGGAAAGGCAGTATGCACAATACCCTCATATTTCTGAGAAAATAATTGCTCTTATCCAGCAGCGCTATGATACAGATCTTACATTAGAGGAGTGCGCTGCCCTTCTCCACTACAATGCCAATTATCTAAGCGGTGTATTCCGCAAGGAAACAGGCTGTTCCTTCAGTGAATACCTAACCAAACATCGATTTACGATAGCTAAGAAGTGGTTAGAAGAGACCGATCTCACAGTTAAGGATATTGCAGCCAGGCTTCGGTACAACAACCCGCAGAACTTTATCCGTTCTTTTCGCAAGTGGGAGGGTATCACACCTGGACAATACCGAGAACGTAAACGTCGAGCTGGTTATGTACAGGAAGGTCGTTCATTTGGGAAATAGTTTGGCGAGGTGTCAGATTCATTACACCGCCTCAGGAGATACACGCGGTGCGGCTATCTCCTGATCTATCTCATCACAATAACTTGTATACTGCTCTGTTCGTAATTGGAGACCGGAAATGACGGGGAGAGTCGGAAATTGAATGCAAAAAAGGAGCAGATGATCTGCTCCTTTTTATTTATATAACACTCATTAACATTAATTAATTGGTCTTCTTTAATAACACCCATTGTTGTTATGAGATCTTTATTTTATTTGTTTGTGAGAACCTTCATGTTTGGCTGTTCCAACTGAATCAGGATTTTACCAAACCGTCCTCCTCTTAAAAATGTCACTGTTCCATTATCATATGTCTTCCTAATGTATTGCTCAGCTAGGCCAAGTGATTGTTCGTCCGTTGGTAGACCATACGTATTCAGCCATTCAGGTAGCTTCTCTACAACTTCTTCCACAGGCAGTTCAACGGTATTCACTTCCTTGGTGATTAGTGTTGTATAGGAGTATCCCTTCAGATAGAGCAACTGTTGAATGAATCCCATATCACTTGGTTTAAATGTTGGCTCCACCTCAAGTACTTTTCTTAGCTCATCAATTAGTGTATGTTCCCGTTGTCCAGCCATTGTACTGATGTACACATACTTACGGGCAGAACTAATGGCCTGCTCAATCGTTTCCCAATCGGACATTGCTGGACACATTGAGGCAAAGGCAACATCGTACTTTTTCCTCCAACCTTTCTGCTCAATAGATATTTCTTCAAAACGCTCGCATACGATTTCAATCTTAGATGTCAAAGCTGCTGGAATTTTCTCCTTCATCAAGGAAACGAGTAGCTCAGAAGGTTCGACCGCTGTTACGGTTGCGCCCTTCTCTGCGAACGGAATCGTGAAAATGCCAGAAGCAGCCCCGATATCTAAAACGGACATTCCTTCAAAGTCCACGCCTTGATTCTCAATCCAACCCATAATGCGCCCAGAACGCGCCTTCCCCTCTGTTGTAAAGGATTGCTGGTGATACTCTCTAGCCCATCTTTCAAAAGCTTCTGCTGAATCAAAAGGAGCACTTTGCTTTTTATATTTGGGACTCCTCGGTCTATTCTTCCATGCCTCTTCCCACACAGAAAGATCGAATAATCCTTGAGCGATATCTACTTCATTGCTTGGTGTTACTTCTGTTTCTGTCATCTCTACACACTCCATTTCTTCATTCAGATTATTGGATTCACTTCATTGATTTTAATTCATCACGTAGAGACTCTACGACTTAGAAACTTGATGATATTTAAACTTTACGAATTCACTTCATCTTCTCTACTTATAGCTCAAATGTTTTTTTAATAAATATAAAGGAGTCATTATATCTTTAATTAGATGCAGCAGCACATAAATGATAACTCCTTTGTACCTACATCATTATTAGTTAAATTATGTAGAGCCTAAGTTAATTAAGGATTTAATATATCTATAATATATCCAATAACAAATTACGTCAATATACAGATAACAGAACTGACTGAACGGATATAGTTTCAACTTACACATTATTGAACATTAAGTATTCTCTCTTTACAAAAATAACCCTATGAATTGCAAGTGCAATCCATAGGGTTATACGTTATACCGGCGAGAGGACTCGAACCTCCACGGTTTCCCACTCGATTTTGAGTCGAGCGCGTCTGCCATTCCGCCACGCCGGCACATATTCTTTTTTGCTTATTGAGAAAATAACTGGAGGCGCCACCCAGATTCGAACTGGGGATAAAGCTTTTGCAGAGCTGTGCCTTACCACTTGGCTATGGCGCCATATTCATTTGGAGCGGAAGACGGGAATCGAACCCGCGACCCTCGCCTTGGCAAGGCGATGCTCTACCGCTGAGCCACTTCCGCATAATGGCTGGGGATATAGGATTTGAACCTATGCATGACGGAGTCAAAGTCCGTTGCCTTACCGCTTGGCTAATCCCCATAGACAAAACAAAGGGGCGATCGAGGGGAATTGAACCCCCGAATGCCGGATCCACAAACCGGTGCGTTAACCACTTCGCCACGATCGCCATATATACTATACTTTAAAGATTAATTGGCAGGGGCAGCAGGAATTGAACCCACACCAACGGTTTTGGAGACCGTTGTTCTACCTTTAAACTATGCCCCTAAAAACTGGTGGAGGATGATGGATTCGAACCACCGAACCCGTACGGGAGCAGATTTACAGTCTGATGCGTTTGGCCACTTCGCTAATCCTCCATAAGTGGTGCCGGCGAGAGGACTTGAACCCCCAACCTACTGATTACAAGTCAGTTGCTCTACCAGTTGAGCTACACCGGCGTATTAAGTTATAAATGGTGGCTCGGGACGGAATCGAACCGCCGACACGAGGATTTTCAGTCCTCTGCTCTACCGACTGAGCTACCGAGCCATAATAAAGTTCAAACTTAAACGTTACACTTTACCTTGGGCGTCGGTGCCTTATATCAGATCTAGTGAACAGTTTCCTCATGTGGGAAATATGGCGGAACCGACGGGATTCGAACCCGCGATCTCCTGCGTGACAGGCAGGCATGTTAGGCCAACTACACCACGGTTCCAGATCACTTTCGTCAGAAAGTTTAATTGCGGGGGCAGGATTTGAACCTGCGGCCTTCGGGTTATGAGCCCGACGAGCTACCGGGCTGCTCCACCCCGCGTCGTTATAAAGATATATGGTGGAGGCTGAGGGGATCGAACCCCCGACCCTCTGCTTGTAAGGCAGATGCTCTCCCAGCTGAGCTAAGCCTCCGAATAACACATTTATGATCTTAACATATAACCGCTATTAAAATCAACTTCTTTTTTTGAAGAAGGAATGACCCGTAGGGGATTCGAACCCCTGTTACCTCCGTGAAAGGGAGGTGTCTTAACCCCTTGACCAACGGGCCTTGCTAAAAAAATTATCTGGCGGAGAGAGAGGGATTCGAACCCTCGAGACGCTTGTGACGCCTACACGATTTCCAATCGTGCTCCTTCGGCCAGCTCGGACACCTCTCCATATGGCTCCCCGAACAGGGCTCGAACCTGTGACAACTCGATTAACAGTCGAGTGCTCTACCAACTGAGCTATCAGGGAATATAATTCATTCAGAGTGTTGTTCTCTGAAAACTAGATTCGAAACGAAAGTCTGCGATAGAACTTGCTAATTGGATAAGCCCTCGACCGATTAGTACTGGTCAGCTCCATGCATTACTGCACTTCCACCCCCAGCCTATCTACCTCGTCGTCTTC
>NZ_JAUSTI010000008.1 GCF_030812775.1 Paenibacillus tundrae | reverse complement strand
GTTGTATCTCCATTCCGGTCTCTTTGGTGGCATACATAAAAAATACCCCATAGAGAGACTTTTTTAAAGTGTCTACTCTATAGGGTACAGTTTAACACAAGGCAGTCGCTGTTTTTTTCTTATGCAAAGTTTTATACCCATGGAATACCGCAATCCATCTTCGGATGTCATTAGGAGGACATGGAAGGAGCGTCCGCTTGTTTCGTAACGGAGCCTTTCAACCAGTGAGCACGCCATTTGGATTGCATAACCAGCACTAACAACATGGATGCTGCAGCAATTAGACTAAGGATGACAAAGCCTGGCGTGTACGATTGATAAGAGCTATACAACTGGCCGAGAATGAGAGGCAGTGCATATCCACCAAGTCCACCAGCCGCACCAACGATTCCGGTCATGAGTCCAATTTCATTGCCAAACCGTTGAGGAACTAATTGGAACACCGAACCATTTCCGGCACCAAGACACATCATGCCAAGGAATAACATAACGACAACTACAGGGAGTGGAGGGATGAAGGATACACCTACTAGCATGATACATGCTCCTGTATAGAGGAAGGTTAACATGCGTGTCCCGCCGAGTTTATCTGCCAGATAACCGCCAACAGGTCGGAAGAAGCTGCCTGCAATAACGCAAAAGGTAGTGATATCTGCTGCACGAACAGGTGACAGTCCGTATTGAGTATTGAAAAAGATAGTCAGATAGTTACATAATCCAACGAAACCGCCAAAGGTTACACAGTAGAACGCGCAGAACACCCAAGCATCTCTTTGCTTCAACAAACTTCCATATTGAGATAGTTTCTTCGGTTCAGGGCGATTCGGGCTATTACGGGCAAAGATAGAAAAGAGGATAAATACAATCACGATAGGGATAATCGCTAGACCAAATACAACTTCCCAACTGCCAAAGTGCGTAGCTAACCGGTTAGCGAACAATGTAGCGAGCACTGTTCCACTATTCCCTGCGCCTGCAATTCCCATCGCAAGTCCTTGATGTTCCTTCGGATACCACTGTCCTGCAAGTGGCAATGCTGCTGCGAATGAAGCGCCTGCTACACCAAGCAGAAGTGCGACTACATATAACTGGCTTAGTGATTCTACCCATAACCAGCCTAATAATAAGGGGATAATGGTGACAATCATACCAATCTGAGCCGTTCGTTTCGGGCCAATATAATCGGACATAAATCCGAGTACAAGTCGAAGAATCGATCCGCCGAGAATAGGGAGTGCCACGAGATTAGCCTTCTCTAGGGGAGTCATCGGGTAATCCAAGGCAATGACAACGGCCAGTGGACCAAGCATACCCCAGATCATAAAGCTGATATCAAAATACAAAAATGCGCCAAAGAGGGTAGGCTTATGCCCGCTTTTCCAAAAACTTTTGCTCTCCATCATCCATCATCGCTCCTCATCCAATTGAAAATAATTCTTACACGTGGTGTGTGATCCAATAGAAAAAGGCCACAAATCGTCCAGATCATTGAACGATTTGCGGCCTCTTTGCCGACTGGCGGAACACGTCATTGTGTTTCCGCACCCGATAGGATCACAGCACTGTGATTTTGATTCAAATTATAAAAAAGGAATTTAAGTATGTCAACAAAAATTACATGAAATTTAAAATTACCTAATTTTTAATGTCAAAACTTACTTTTGTGTTAATTTTATTGACATCATTTAAATTTTAACTTAATCTGAATCTAATATGAATTCACACAATGGCGTGTGAAATTCCGGAGGCAACGGTGCCCTTTTCCGCATGATGGAGAAGGGATTTTTCTGTTTTTTTATCAGCATGTGAACGAGTAGGGGGTAGCTCATGGGTAAAAAGAAGCTGGTGGTCATCGGAAATGGTATGGCTGGCGTGAAGTGCATCGAGGAGATCATCGCCATTGCTCCGCATACGTATGACATTGTGATTTATGGTAATGAGCCAAGGCCTAACTATAACCGGATCATGCTGTCCAAGGTTCTACAAGGCGAGCATACGGTGCAGGATATCATTCTTAACGATTGGAGCTGGTATGACCAGCATGGCATTCGGCTTCATACAGGAGAGACGGTTACTAGAATTAACACGCAGGAGAAATATATAGAGACGGCGTCTGGAATGAAGGAGTCCTATGACAACCTGATTCTAGCAACAGGATCATCCCCATTCATTCCACCGATTCCGGGAGTAGATAAAGAGAGAGTAATGTCATTTCGAACAGTGGATGACTGTACACAAATGGCTCAATATTCGAAGCAATACGGCAAGGCTGCTGTTATTGGTGGTGGCTTACTTGGACTAGAGGCCGCTCGAGGACTTCTACATCTTGGCATGGATGCGGTTATCGTTCATAACGCGCCTTATATCATGAACCGTCAGTTGGATGCCCAAGCCGCGGATATGTTACAGCGGGAACTGGAGAGTCAGGGGATGAAGTTTCTTCTATCTAAGAATACGAAGAAAATTGTGGGCAGATCCCAAGCGCAAGGTCTAGCTTTTACGGATGGTTCGAGGCTCGAAGCGGATGTAGTGATCGTAGCTGTAGGTATTCGCCCCAATGTCGAGTTAGCTAGACGGAGTGGGATTTATACCAATCGTGCCATTGTTGTTGATGATTTTATGCGTACCCGTGTTCAAGATGTATATGCAGTTGGTGAATGTGCGGAGCATCGGGGGATCAGTTATGGGCTGGTGGCTCCATTGTTTGAACAAGGAAAGGTTCTAGCTCGTACGTTATGCCAGCAGGAAACGGGAGCGTATGCAGGCTCAATTCCGTATTCGCAACTGAAAGTTTCTGGGGTGGATGTATTCTCCGCAGGAGACATTAGCGGTGAAGGCATGCAGACAGCAATACAGATGCTGGATGGTGTTCAGGGAACCTATAAGAAGGTGCTTATGCAAGCAGGCAAGGTTCGAGGGGCTATTTTGTTTGGGGATACGACAGAAGGAACGGCATTGCTCAGTCTTGTTCAACGGGGAGCTGACGTAGCTGAGTTACGACCACGTGATGGAGAACCTGATCCGGCGGAAAAAGCGGCCGCAGCATTACCTGCACAGGACACAGTATGTGCTTGCAACAATGTTAGCAAATCGGCGATTATGCAGGCGATCCAAGAGCATGGGCTACAGAATGCGGATCAGGTTAAGGAGCGAACAAAAGCATCCGGCTCATGTGGTGGATGTCGTCCCATGGTTGTAGCTCTGGTGAAGCACACGCACAATCTCCAGAAGAACGGCAGCGGCGCGAGTACTGCTGCGGATACCGAAGTGGATCAGACGGAGCTACCGATATGTGGCTGTACAACGCTGGGACATGATGGACTCAAGAATGCGATGGAAGAGATGTACCGGGAGCAAAAATCTTCGGTGGGACTGACATTGGCTATTCAACACGGATCCGGTTGGGAGTCAGAGAAGAATCTATTGCTGCAAAAACTGAGCTGGGAAACAGCATCGGGATGTGAGGTTTGCGAACCAGCACTTCGTTATTATGCACAAGTACTAACACGTGGAGTTGCAGGTATAAACTCTGATCGTGAATGGGGTGTTTACGGGGCAGGGCAAGCGCATGGAACTCTGGTGTACAGTGATGACGCTATGTATGATGCTCTTTCGGGGTCAGATGTGGATGGACTCTTAACAGAACGACTTCGTCTGGCGTGGAGAGGTATGGCGATGCCTGCTCCAGTTAAAATTGCGGTAGCTACAAGGCTGTCGTCACCTCTTAGCCCAGTTGTTCAAGATTTAGGTCTGCAAGCTTCTCCTGCTGGGTGGGAGGTATATGTTGGCGGCCATGCAGAGCAGCCCGTTAAGCAAGGTGGATTGTTAGGACTTGCGGAAACGGTAGAGGATGCAGTGCGGCTTACCTCAGCGTGTCTCCAGTGGTATCGCCAGACAGCGCGATTTGACGAACCGATGTGGTCATGGTCGGAGCGACTAGGATTCATGTCGATTCGAGAGACACTGCTGGATTATCAGTTGCAGGGTGAGCTGGTGATTAGACAGAACGCCGAGATGGCGAGTACATCGGATGCTCGGGAAACAGTTTCATCATATGGCAGGACGACTGTGCAAGGTCAGAAATGATGTGAATGATCATTTTAGTGGAATGGCGGGATGAGGATGACACCATCTATCAATGCAGAGAAGACAGCTTCAATGCTTCGGGTACAGGAAACGCAGTGTCCCTATTGCAGTGTGCAATGTAAGATGACGGTGAGCGAAGTAGCTGGGTCTATTACAGGTGAACGTCGAGCGGAATACATCGTAGAAGGGGTTCCGAATAAGGCTTCACAGGGCCGGTTGTGCGTCAAAGGCATGAATGCACATCAACATGCGCTCAGCAAAGAACGTTTGCTGCATCCACTAATCCGTCGGGATGGTGAACTTGTAATCAGTTCATGGAGCGAGGTAATAGAGTTCATTTCGGAACGGTTCAGCCATCTGCAAGAGAGTTATGGAGCAGACACACTTGGCGTGTATGGTGGAGGCTCTCTTACCAATGAGACGGCTTATTTACTCGGCAAATTCGCAAGGATTGGTTTAGGAACGAAGTACATCGACTATAACGGACGGTTCTGTATGTCGGCAGCGGCTTCGGCTGGCAGTAAGGTGTTTGGCATGGATCGGGGACTAACGTTTCGTTTATCGGATATTCCTCTCGCACGTTGCATTGTGCTGGCCGGTACGAATATTGCTGAATGTCAGCCTACACTCCTTCCTTACTTTAATCAGGCAAAAGAAAATGGAGCATTTATTATTGTGATTGATCCACGCAAGACGGCAACTGCAGGGATCGCCGACCTCCATTTACAGGTTAAACCGGGAATGGATGCGTTGTTGGCAGATATCATGATGAAACTAATTATAGATGCAGGTGATGTAGATCATCAGTTTATTGGGGATCGAACTCATGGCTTTGAACAGTTACAGCAGGAACTGGCGGAGATGGATCTGGAGCAGGCTGCCGCCAAGTGTGGCATTGAACTTGAACAGATTCGTCAGGCTGCACTTGCTTATGGTCAGGCAGATACAGCTATGGTTATGACTGCTCGCGGGGTTGAACAACAGACCGATGGACATATGGCGGTTCGGCATTTTCTGAATCTGGTGCTCGCGACAGGCAATATTGGTAAACCTGGTTGTGGCTACGGCGCAATTACAGGTCAGGGTAACGGTCAGGGTGGTCGTGAGCATGGTCAGAAAGCCGATCAGTTGCCAGGCTATCGCTCGATTGAAAATGAGCAAGATCGTGCCTATGTTGCATCCGTGTGGGGTGTGGATCCAGCGAGTTTGCCGGGAAAAGGGGTCTCTGCTTATGAAATGATGGAACTCGTTCATGATCAGAAGATTCGTGGTCTATTCGTGATGGGCTCCAATCCAGTGGTGTCGAATCCGAATGTGCGCTTGGTGGAAGAAGGTCTGCGTAAGCTGGATTTTCTAGTCGTGGCTGATATGTTTCTCTCCGATACTGCGCGGATGGCAGATGTGGTGCTACCCGTTACAGCGTATCTGGAGAACGAGGGGACATTAACGAATCTGGAAGGTCGTGTTCTTCTTCGTGAACAAGGCATACCAGCACCAGGTGAGGCGCTTCATGATTGGGACATCTTATGTCGCATCGCTGCGGAGATGGGCAAGGTTTCGTATTTTCAATTCCAGTCTGCCGAGGAGATCTTCAATGAACTGCGAGAAGCCAGCCGGGGAGGCGTTGCTGATTATTATGGAATCACGTATGAACGACTACGTCATGAAAAAGGAATCTATTGGCCTTGCCCGTCAGTGGAGACCACGGGAGAAGGATTAATATTTGCTGAACGCTTTGCTCACGCCGACGGCAGAGCCTCCTTTACTGCAGAGGCGAGTCCAGGTTGGAATGAAGTATCCCGAGAATTCCCACTAATTCTCACGAATGGGCGTGTGCTTCCGCATTATCTTACCGGCGTACAGACGCATCGAAGTCCGACGCTTGAAGCTCGTGAGTTGGAGAACTTTGTTGAGCTTCATCCAACTACGGCTGCCCGTCATCGTATTCGGGATGGTGAATGGGTAGAGGTTCAATCTGTGTATGGTAGCTTCACGGTTCGAAGTAGGGTGAAGGAGCATATTCGTGAAGATACGTTGTTCGTACCGATGCACTGGGGCGGCATCCAGAATGTGAATAGAGCTACAAGACCTGAATTGGATCCGTATTGCCGTATGCCCGGCTTCAAGACGGCAGCGGTTACGATCCGTCCTTTACGTTTGGTATGATATACATTTTTGTGTAAATGAACAGAAGGTTTCCTTGAGAAGAGGGAACCTTCTTTATTTTTGCTATGGATGTGGGGTAGTTCATAGGTTTCATATAAAAGGTGAGAAATGACTCATGTATGTGAAGAAGGATTTGGTTATCATACTAAATAGGGGCACATATGTACGTATTATTTTCATTTTGGTAAGGGAGTCTCGTAATCTAGCACTGTAATTGGCACTCAAGGACAGATCAATGAGATAATGGATATATTTAATAGATAGGAAGGGGGAGACGGAGTGAATGTATGGGTCACCGTTAAGAGCTTGGGCAAACGAAAGCCTGCTCTCGCCAAACAAGCTACCGAACTTCCGGAAACAACGGGCACGCTGAGACAACTTATTAGTAATATGGTTACACTGCAAGTGCAGGCGCTAGAGGACAAGAAAAGCCAGGTAGAATGGCTTGCATACCTCATGCCTGAAGAGATTGAGTCCCAGGGAGCTACGGGAAAAGTGGGCTTTGGGGCGGTTAATAATGAAGGGACTCTTGAGTTGCAGCAGGCGATCGAAACGGCCGTGTTAGCACACGAAGATGGTTTATATAAAGTGTTTGTTAATGAAGAAGAAGTACATCAATTGGATGGGCCTTTAACACTGCGTGAGGGTGATGAGCTAGTATTTATCCGGTTCACCATGCTTGCAGGTCGTTTGTGGTAGGACATATCTAAAGGAGGAGAATTAGATGAATCAGCAAGAGCAGGAACAGGGATATCTGAACGAGTTGCGGGAAAAGGCAGCATTATTGCCTGAGGAACAGCATGAGCTGGCTACTTATGTAGTAGAACTAGCTGGATTAGGTTATTTGCGTGAAGACGAAAAGCTCTATTTAAATATGAGACATACCTTATTACAACTTGCGGGAGCTACTGGTCGCCCACTATTCCAGCCTGTTCTAGACATACTGGAACATGTGGCAAGTGAGCAACTGTGTGCCAGGTTCCGTTATATTGCAGAGCAAGCACCGAAGTATCCATACAGCAGTAACTATGAACGCAGGCCGTTCCGTACATCTGACCCCGCACTGCACATGGGTCAAGTATTACGCAAGCTAGTCGGATTGTTCCGTATGGAGATTCGTGCATTCTCTCTGACCGAGTATGTGTCACTTCGTGAATACAAGTTCGATTACCAATATGAAATCCGATGGGTGCTCCCTGATTGTATCGCCTATGAGCTGGATCATGATAATGGCGAGATGAAGCAGGCATTGCATGACATCATCTATGGAGACAACCAGAATGCACTGTTAAGCGGTGAGATGATCAAAGGCATTGTACTGAGTAACCAGGCCGAAGCGTATCAGATGGTGGGTGAACTACTGGTTGCTGCAAGACTGCAGGAGGGACTGCGGCAGAGTATCGTAGAGCGTATGGATGAAGGTACGATTGAGGCGTATGTATACATATTAAAAATTATCATCGACAACAATCTGATCCGGTTCAGCTCGGTGGTGCGTGCGCTTGCTGTCTGGACAGGTATTGGCATTGAAGCGGCAAATCAACGAGTTGCGACCCAGCTTATATCGCAGGCTCACGAGGCTCTAGTGGATCCTGAGTTACGCGCAGCATGGCAACTGGACGATAACGCAAACAAACTGTTTATTAGTCTCTGGGCTACGGCAGTAATTGAAGAGAGCGAATTGGGAGATAAGGTGATCCAGATCATGGATCAAGGCCAATTATATCAACAGATCGTGGCTCAATATGTGCTTGCGAACAGCCAGAACCGAGAGCTGCGATTAAGTCTGGCGCGTCAGTATCTTGGTGGACATGACATGGAGTTAATGCACTGGATTGTCCGAAATTACGACGCGATGTACACCTATGACTGGGGTCGGTTTGACGATGGAGATCAACAGCGCAGAGTGCATGTCTGGCCTCTACCTGTATTTTCAGATAAAGCTGTACGGCGACGGGATTTTGACCTATTCAAGCAGATGTTAGAAGTCATTCCTCAGGCAGGAGCGGGAGGGCCGTCAGGCGTTCTTGAATTTGTTCAGTATCGTATTGATGTGGATGATGTCGTGAAGAAGATGCTCTATTTAGCAGCCTACGATATGGATCCGGAATGGATTAGCGAAGTGGTTGCGTTAAAAGACAAGCTCAGCGCCGATCTGAGAGGGGAGCTTCTGTCTCTATTTTTACAAGATCCTCAACAGGAGGTACAGCGACAGTTTATTCTCGTTAGTTTATCGGATAAAAGTATGACGAACCGTGAAAGTGCGCTTCTTAAACTGAAGAAGCTTACCTTAACGACAGAGGAAATGAAGCAACTTGAGGCTCTGCTCAAACTGAAGACTGGTTCACTACGCCAGAAGGTCATACAGGTGCTTCTGCTTCAACCTGTAGATGAGCTTGAGAGTGCGTTGCAACGGCTTCTGACCGCCAAAAGTGAATTGCAGCGGTTAGGTGCACTTGAATTGTTAACCGAGATTGCATCCGATCCGGAGCGAACATCACAACAAAACCAATTACAGCCATTAGCAGAGTTGATCACAGCGCCGACAGCTAAGGAGCAGAAGTTGCTGGATAAGTTGAACGAGCAGAATAGTCAGTACAGCGCTGCAAATGGATTTGGTTTGTTCGACCCTTCACGCGAGCAGTCTCTGCTTGAAGAGCAACGTGATTTTGGTAGTTTTTATGTGAAGGAGATGTTCACCCTTTCCTTGGAAAAGGCGGAACAATTCCTTGGTGCGCTTGATGCGTTGGTGCATGAGCATAGAGATGTGGAATATGAAGTAGAGTATTACGCGGGCTACAAAGAAACACTTCTGGTTGGAGCTAACCTGCGCTCGACAGTTCCTTATACACAACGTAATGAAATGCCTTTAATGGAGCAATTCCCAATACATGAGGTGTGGGAGGAATTCATTAAGCATAATGGTCTGGATCACCAAGAATTGATACAGCTCGTTTTCAGCATGCGATTCCACGATCTGAATAAAAATCTGGACGACCACTACAGCTATTATAGTCAGGCATATGAATATGATGAGCTGCGGAAGATTCCGCTGCTGGAGGGTTGGCGTAAGGAGTTTGCGGAGCAGATCTACCCTCTATCTTATATTGAGCAGTTGAAGGAACTGTTTAAGAAATTGACGTATTCCGAGCAAGTGGAAGCGATCGTTACAGCTGCTTTTGAGGATAGTGACAAGGCGGATACATTCGAGATTGCTGAGAAGGCGTGGGCATTTATTATAGCGAGTATGCCGAAGGATCAGCTGGAGAAGGAAACGGGTATGCTTCATATCTTAACCGGTCCATGGAATTACCTTGTACACGGCAGAATTTATGATGACTATAGCTTTAAGCGTTATTTCCAGACAGCCTATCAATTGAAGAATCTGGTTAAGGATACACATCCGTTAAACTTGTTATCGCTGGAAGACTTTTTACGTGCTTACAAACTAGATTTAATTGATGATCAGGAGATCTATCAACAATTGTTGACGGGTGCAGATCGCCATGGCTTCATTCGAGATTTAACGTATAGCCGTACCGAGGGTGTTGCGGATGATCCAGATCTGGTTCGTATACGGGATACCGTTGTTAATCGTATTGTTGAGATTGAATTAACGCGGGGTGAGCTCTCTACAGAAGTTAGCACACTTGCGATGAAGCTTGATCGAATTGAAGGCATGGAGCATTGGGTGCATCTTGTCTCTGCAATGGATCAAGACACTTTCGTTCGTGGTTATATTTACGGTTATGGGAATAACACAACACGCAAAGAAACATTCAGCTATCTAATTCAGAAATGTCATCCAAAAGATGGAGAGAATGAGGAGCTTTTACGCGAGCTACTGAAACAGTATCCAATTCAGGAGAAGAAATTGCTTGAGGCAGCGATGTACGCGCCGCAGTGGATGGAAATTGCCGCGAAATATCTAGGTTGGGAAGGGCTGCGTAGCGCAGCATGGTACTTCCATGCTCACATTAACGAGAGCTTTACGGCGGAGAAAGAAACGATTGTGGCGCATTATTCTCCAATTTCCCCACAAGAGTTCAACGAAGGCGCTTTTGATATTGCTTGGTTTGAAGAAGCGTACGCAACTGTAGGTGAGGAACGTTTCAATCTGTTATATGATTGTGCCAAGTATATATCAGGCGGAGCTAATCACCGCAGATCACAATTGTTTGCAGATGCTGCTCTAGGGAAATTGCGCCTCGAGGATATGCGGAAGTCTGTTGAAGATAAGCGTAACAAGGATCATTTGTTGACATACAGTCTAATTCCATTTGCTGAAGAGCGGGAGCAAGACCTACGTGAACGGTATGACTTCATTCAGAAGTTTCTAATGCAGAGTAAACAATTTGGAGCACAGCGACGTGCTAGCGAGGGAGCTGCATCCCAGATTGCGTTGGGTAATCTGGCTCGAAATGCAGGCTACGCCGATATCACACGTCTGATCTGGGATATGGAAGCCCGCAAGCTGGATGAGATGAAATCTTATTTCGAGCCCCATGAGCTGGATGAGACAACGACAGCGCAATTGGTTATTGATGAGGAAGGACAGCCTGATCTCGTCTTGATCAGTAAAGGGAAGACACTTAAGTCTGTGCCTGCAAGATTTAAGAAAAATGGATATATCACTGAATTGAAGGAGCTAAAATCAGATCTGGTACAGCAGTATCGCAGAGCTAGACAGGAGCTTGAACGCTCTATGACATCAGAGACTGCTTTTACCCGTGAAGAGATTTCGAGTCTGTTCCAGAATCCAGTTCTTCGACCTTTAGTGAGCAACCTTGTATTCAAGACTAGTGAAGTTGTAGGTCGGTTCGATGCATCGACAGGTGGCCTGATTAGCGTGGATCAGGAAGGCTCGATTCACCCGCTTAACGATCAAGATGAGCTGTTGATTGCACATGCGTTACATCTGTACAACAGTGGTCAATGGAGTACGTTCCAACGTGATCTATTCACCCGTCAGGAGCGGCAGCCATTCAAGCAGGTATTCCGAGAGTTGTATCTGCCTAATGAGGATGAACTGGCGAATGGTACTGTATCCCGGCGCTATGCTGGATATCAGATTCAAACCCAAAAGACCGTGGCTCTGCTCAAAGGACGCCAGTGGACAGTAAGTTATGAAGAAGGTCTACAGAAGGTGAGTTATGAGCATAATCTGATTGCCAATCTGTATGCGATGGCAGACTGGTTCTCCCCGGCTGATACGGAGTCACCTACGCTGGAGACGGTTCAATTCTATGATCGCAAGACGTATAAGCCTGTAGCATTACAAGATGTGCCACCGATCTTCTTCTCTGAGGTTATGCGTGATATTGATCTGGTTGTGAGTATTGCACACGTGGGCGGAGTAGATCCAGAAGCAAGCTTGACAACAATTGAGATGCGTCATGTAATCGTCAATGAATCTCTGCGTTTGCTGAAAATAGACAATGTACGTTTGGACGGGAATTATGCACGTATTGATGGTGAGCTGGGAGAATATGCTGTTCACCTAGGTAGTGGTAATGTGTTCAAGCAAGCGACAGGTGCGCTTCACATTGTACCTGTGCATAGTCAGCACCGTGGACGAATTTTCCTGCCATTCTTGGATGAAGATCCAAGAACTGCAGAGATTTTATCCAAGATTATGCTGCTGGCCGAAGATAAGAAAATCAAGGACCCTCAGATCCTTGCCCAATTGCAGAATTAGAATGATATCTTGGTATAAGCCATAAACATAGCCGAAGTACCTCTTAAAAGGGACTTCGGCTACTTCTCTATGTTCTTATTCATGAAGTTTATATGGTGTATTCGGTTTCAAAATGACTTTCGACCCAGGGGCACCAGAACTCCTTCCTGATATTGATAATTAATTGTATAAACTAGGAGGATTAAAGTGGGCCTATAAGACTGTTTTTAAAAGTGAATATTTTGTACAAAAGTTGTTACGGAAATGTAATTAATTCGCTTTCTTTTGTTGTTAAGTGTATTTAAAATTATATGATGCATAAGAACTAGGAGCCATTTATCCAGCCTGTTTCCATATTTAAGGGGATGCAATCTCGTCGTGGGTCAGCTATCGTAAGAAAGCGAAATCGCTCGCTTGCTTGTAAGCGATGGTTTCTGAGCGTAAGATGCAAGGCTTACC
Organism: Paenibacillus tundrae; assembly: GCF_030812775.1. Taxonomy (GTDB): domain Bacteria; phylum Bacillota; class Bacilli; order Paenibacillales; family Paenibacillaceae; genus Paenibacillus; species Paenibacillus tundrae_A. The sequence continues at coordinate 337,506 of NZ_JAUSTI010000008.1, read as the reverse complement.
TGAATGCTTGAAGAGCTGGGAACACGTCAGCTTGCATTCCCTTGTATACATGTATGCAATCATGTGGACGAGACAAATGATCAAGAGAGAAGGAGAGCGCAACATGAACAGAAGATTCAATCTAATTTTCCTCAAACGATGGTTTATGGTGTTAATCATCGTGGCGGTTGCGGCTATGCCGTTACACGCCTTCGCCGCAGAATCTGGGGCAGACCGCCCATGGATGAACACATCCTTATCTGCGGAGGAACGTACCGAACTGCTACTTCAAGCGATGACGCTAGAAGAGAAGGTTGGTTTTGTGACAGGTAAAGTCAATAACTATTATGGTTTCTATAATGATGGGCTGGAGCGTCTAGGCATTCCTGCACTACAGATGGCTGATGGGCCAGCAGGTGTGAGGGTAGCGAACCCGGATGTTCAGGATAAAAAGTCCACGGCATTGCCTGCGCCGATTGCTCTGGCAGCATCTTGGGATACAGATCTAGCTAAGCAATACGGTGATCTGATCGGACAAGAAGCTCATGATACTACACACAATGTAGTGCTTGGGCCTGGGCTTGATATTGCACGTACACCATGGGGCTCTCGTAACTTCGAATCGCTGGGTGAGGATCCGTTGCTGGCTTCTGGTATGGGAGCAGCGTATGTAAACGGAATTCAGAGTAATCCCGTGATTGCGACAGCGAAACATTACCTTCTGAACAATCAGGAGACGGAGCGCTTTACCACCAACGCAACAGCAAGTGAGCGTGCGATTCAAGAGGTGTATGCACGACCGTTCAAGGCTGTGGTAGAACAAGCCGATCTAGGATCAGCGATGTGTTCATTTAACCAGGTGAATGGTACATATGCTTGTGAGAACCAAGAGCTGCTGATGAACATACTGAAGGATCAGATTGGTTTCAAAGGCTTCGTAATGAGTGATTATGGTGCCAACTTCAGTACGGTAGAATCCGCTAATGCCGGACTCGATCTGGAAACACCAGGTGAGCCGTACGGTAAATGGGGAAGTAAGCTGCTGGAGGCCGTGAACAAAGGCGAGGTCAGCGAACAAACCATTGATGAAAAGGTTAGACGTATCTTGCTTCAAATGTTCGATAAAGGGCTGTTCGATAAACCTGTAACGAATACAACAATTAATGCGAAAGCAGATGGAGCAAAAGCTCGTCAGTTTGCAGAAGAGAGTATGGTTCTGCTGCAAAATAATGATAATATGCTGCCACTCTCCGATAACAAGCTGAACTCCATTGCTGTAATCGGTCCGGATGCAGATACAGCATCTGCAGCTGGAGGCGGAAGTAGTCTGGTTAACCCAACGTATACCGTGAGTCCATTGGAAGGCATTCGTAAACGTGCCGGAAAAGGCGTTGATGTGAATTATGCAGCAGGGACGGATCCTGTCTCAGCAGGGGATGCATTTAACGGTCCATCTGCGGTACCGTCTGCCATTTTGTCTCCAGCTAATGCTCAGAAGAGTGAGCAGAACTACGGAACAGACCAAGCAGAATTCGGCCTGCATGCTGAATATTGGACGAATAAAGATATGGAAGGTGAACCTGAACTTGTTCGCACAGACAATCAGGTCAACATGAATCTTGGATTTTACAACTATGAAGGCTTCAATGCACAGTCTTCTAAACTTCCAGTGACACCGACCAAGTTTAACAGCAAAATGTCTGCTCGCTGGACAGGTGCTATCACAGCACCAAAAACAGGAGAATATCAGCTATCTCTAACGAGCCTAGGCTCTGCTAAATTGTATGTGGATGATCAGCTTCTTGTGGACAATCAGGGTGCAACTCTAAGTACAACGAAGAAGGGTATTACCTTGCAAGAAGGAGAATCCCATAATATTCGTATTGAATATCGCACGGATTTCCCAGTACAGTCGAATCATGATATGGGAGCACAGGTTCGTTTTGGCTGGGAAGCACCGGAAGACGCAGTGGATGCCAAAATGGAAAAGGCCGTTGAACTGGCTAAAAAATCTGACGTAGCGGTTGTCGTGACACGTACGTATGACAGTGAAGGTTACGTAGACCGTTCCGATCTGGAACTGCCTAACAATCAGGAGCAGTTGATCCGCAAGGTTGCGGCAGCTAATCCGAAGACGATTGTAGTACAGATGAGTGGACGAGCTGTCGAGATGGATTCTTGGCAAAAAGAAGTGCCATCCATTGTACAAGCTTGGTATGCTGGTCAGGAACAAGGAAATGCTGTTGCTAGGGTATTGTTCGGGGATGTGAATCCTTCAGGTAAGCTACCTGTAACGTTCCCTGCCGATGACCAACAAACGCCAGTATCAACTGCAGAGCAGTTCCCTGGTGTCAACGGAGTAGGTAACTATTCGGAGGGAATCTTTGTAGGATACAAAGGATATGAAAAGCAAGGCCTATCACCAGCGTTTGCGTTTGGTCATGGTTTGTCATATACAAGCTTTGATTACCGCAATCTGCATGTGAAGAATAGTGGCAAGGGAGACGACACAACGGTAGAAGTGGCTCTCAACTTACGCAATACAGGCAAACGTTCGGGTGCCGAAGTGGTTCAAGTATACGTAGGTAATCTGCCAACAAAAGTGGAGACACCAGCCAAACAGCTTGCTGGTTGGGCTAAGGTAGATCTCAAAGCGGGTAAACAACAGCGTGTAAACATTAAGCTGGATCGCAGTGCCTTGTCTTATTGGGATGAGAAGTCCAATGAATGGATCATGCCTAAGGGTAAAGTATCTATCTATGTCGGCAGCGCTTCGGATGATGTCCGTCTGACAGGTAGTGTGAATATCGGAAGTCCTTCCGGTAAATAGAAGGTAATTGATATATTAGTCGTGGCCTTAGGGCCGCGGCTTTTTCTACAATAAGATCTACGATCCTAGCTGCAATACGAGTGAAGAATTTCGAGTAGATAGGATAAGGAGTGTGAATAAGATGAAAAGAGTGCTCCTACGGAACAAGCTTAGCGTTCGAATGAAGTTTGTTATCGTATTTGCCATATGCATTATATTACTGTTGCTGTGGCTTGTATTACGTAGCTTCAGAGAAGAACCCGTCCCTCCACCTGCAGAACAGACGCATGCCGAGGTGGAAGCTTGGTTAACTACAGGAGATCAGCAACACTTGCTTGCCCCGCAGCAGCCGATTCCGTTAGTTCAAAGTGAAAGAACTAGCTTATCCCCACTGGAAGCCACAATCACGATTAATCCCGAGAAAACATATCAAACCATGGATGGGTTCGGGGCAGCCATGACAGGATCGTCCACACATCTCATGAACCAACTCCCACAAGAACAGCGGGAACAGTTGCTTCATGATTTGTTTACCTCTGAGGGACTAAATCTAGATATGGTCAGGCATACCATCGGAGCTTCCGATTATTCGGTAGATGCGTCCGGTGCCCCTGCAAGCTACACCTATGATGATGTGGAATCAGGAACAGATTATACCATGGAACATTTCTCGATTGATCAGGATCAGGAAGTGGTAGATATGCTGCAACAGGTGACCCGATTGAAGCCACATATCAAAATCATGGGTACACCCTGGACAGCACCAGCATGGATGAAATATGGCGAGAAGACCTTACATGGCTGGTACTTGAATTATGAAGATCCGCAAGTATATGAAGCCTATGCGCAATATTTTGTGAGATATATTCAAGCCTACCAAGACAAAGGGCTGCCCATCTACGGGATTACACTCCAGAATGAACCTGGATTCACCTCTCCGAATTATCCCAGTATGAGTATGGGGGCTGAAGAACAGGCACATTTTATACGTGATTACCTCGGTCCGGCACTGAAAAAGGCAGAGCTAGACACCCGAATCATTACGTATGATCACAATTGGGATGAAGGTGTAAAGTACACCAGTCAGGTTCTTGGGGATAAGCAGGCTGCCACCTATATGGATGGCTCGGCTTTTCATTGTTACACCGGTGATCCTTCTGCCATGTCGGAGGTGCATGATCGTTTTCCGGACAAGTCCATTTATTTTACGGAATGTAGTGGTGGAGACTGGAGCCCTGATTTTGCCGAAAACCTGAGCTGGCAAATGTCCAACCTTATGATTGGTGCACCGCGAAACTGGGCACAAAGTGTGTTGCTCTGGAACATCGCATTAGATCCACAAGGAGGACCAACCAATGGCGGTTGTAAGAACTGCCGCGGCGTCGTAACCATTGATCCAGAGAGTGGAAAGGTAGATAAAAATGTGGAGTATTATGCATTGGGGCATATCAGTAAGTTTGTTCGTCCTGGAGCGGTAAGAGTGGATTCCAATCAGGAGCAAGGCAAGCTTGAGAATGTTGCTTTTCGCAATCCGGATGGAACGATGGTACTGGTTGCAGCTAATACGGGGGAGGAAGATGCCTCGTTCAAAGTGGTGGTGGATGGAACGGAATTTCACTACAACTTGCCTGCGAAATCGGCCGTAACATTCCGCTGGAAGACATAACCGCGAGTGGAAAGCTGCATTAAGATTGGATTACTCAGGTACTGGATGTATGCTGAGAATGTTACAATAATACACAAACAATAGTTTAGTCGTATTGGGGTGTATTCAAGGATGGTTATCGTTTCATATCGTGAACAAGATCATGAGCAGTTGGTTCGGATCTGGGAGAGCGCTGTTCGAGCAACGCATACGTTTTTGGAAGAGCATCACATTCAGTTCTATCGAGACATGGTAGGTGAAATACTGGAGCAACGACAAGTTGAGGTATGGGAAGCTCTAAATACGGAGCAACAACCTGTCGGCTTTATCGGTTTACAAAACAACTTTATTGAGATGTTATTCGTCGATCCAAGTCAGCATGGACAGGGCGTAGGACGTCTTCTGATCGAGCACACCATCCAACTCAAAGGGCATCACCTCAAGGTGGATGTGAATGAACAGAATGCTGGAGCAGCTCAATTCTATAAGAAAATGGGGTTTGTACAGATCGGTCGCTCCGAACGCGATGGATCTGGTAACCCATTCCCGCTGCTGCATCTGGAGATTTCATAAACAAGCCGACACATCAACCAAGAAAGAGAAAATGGTTTATGAGGGTAAAGACATTCTGGAGTAGAATTGGGCGGGTGGGGTGAGTGAATATTACAAAAACGCGAGAAACTAAAAACCATCTCAAATCGTGACTGAGATGGTTTTTTGCTGTTTTTATTATTTCAAATGCCTTAACGATCTTACACGTCCTTGGGACATTTGCCTGGCTTACACGATGAAGCAACCTATGTCTGTGTTACATTGTTAGGTCATGGTGTTAATGTGTCTCCTCATCTAAAAATGGTTTGTTCACGGTGTAATACATAAAGCCCATTAAGAATACACCGCCGACCAGATTGCCCAGTGTGACCGGAACCAGATTGTGGAGCACGCCTCCGAACGAAATTGTCCCCGGATGATTCAGCACCAGAGCAATCGCAAAAGTACACATGTTAGCTATGCTATGTTCATATCCCGAGATGAAGAAACAGAAAACAAAGAGCATCATGGCGAACATTTTGGCGCCGTTCTCTTTCATAAACATCGGTACGAAGAACGCTAGACATACCAGCCAGTTACATAGAATGCCTCGGAAGAACAGCTGCATCGTGGGAGCCTCCATTTTATGTTCAACCACACTGAGCAGGAAGCCATTAACTTGAGCTGAATCAAACAAACCGGTGAGATAGATTAATAGGGCAAATACTGCCGCACCCATGAGATTCCCACTGTAGCTTGCAATCCATAGCTTCACCACTTCAAGCCAGCGTAGCTTCTTGCGTAGTGCAGCATACGTATAATAGAACGTATTGCCTGTAAATAGGTCACCACCACCGTAGGCAATCAGAATGATGGCTGCTCCAAACGTGATTGCCGCCATTGGGTATGTAAACGGGGATTGTTCCATATAGAAGAAGTTCCCTGTCTTAAATGCAACGATTACCCCAAACCCGATGAACATACTCGCCAGCATCGAGCGTGCGATGTAGCGCATCAAGCTCTGTTTGAAAATCTTATGTTTCTTCAAGGCTAAACTCTCGACATTCCGCAAACCTTCCGTTTCCATAATCGTCCTCCAATGACTAAGTTGTATGAATACATAAACTTACCAATCTCGCCAAGTTCTTACCATTATAACGGATTTTTAGATAGAGGCACGTTATTTCAAAAAAAGAATATTTTCTAAATTTGAATTTATTTCAGACCCATTATTAATAAAAAAAATAAACCCTGCATCCATCTTCAATGTTAAATGAAACTTCAGAAAATCATGTTGAAGAAGCTCCTTTAAATTGGAACTACTGTTAGCATTTCTGTTCAGAATTTGTTCAGAACATCCTGATAAGCTATGTGCCGAAAATGAAGTTTCTTTGGGAGGAAACGTACATGAATCAGGATTGGAAAAAAGTATTGCTGACTTCGGTTTTAGTGGGCGTGCTGTCGAGTACTCAACTCGCTAATGCAGCAGACTTATCAGGAGGAGCACAGAGCCAAGCAACGTCAATTTTTACCGATCAAACGGAGATTCGTTCCACTTCTCTGCAAGCGGTGCAGGAAGCGGTTAATCAAGGATTGATTTCAGGCTATCCGGATGGGTCATTCCATCCACGCCAGCATTTGACTCGCAGAGAGATGGCTGTATTGTTAGCCAAAGCATCACAGTTAACTATTCAAGAAACATTGAATACTGGGGTCAAAAATTCAGATTGGGCTGCGCCTTATATTGAAGCCATCCAAAAAGCAGGATGGATGACTGGAGATAAATCCGGGAACTTCCGTGCTAATGATCCAATTCGCCGGGAAGAGCTTGCATCAATTTTGGTAAGAATCACAGAAACACAAGGTGTCAAGGGCGGCCAAGAACAGACGCTTTCGGACGAAGCTACAGTGAGTGGTTGGGCCAAAGAACAGGTACATACAGCGTTGAAGCTGGGCTTGTTGGAGTCAAGTGAAGGTAAGTTCGAATCCAAAGCCTATGTGGAACGGCAAGATATTGCCAAAGTTTTGGTAGACGTATTCCAGACGGGAGAGCGGACAGCCTCGTTAACGAAATTAGACGGCGATGTTGCCTACGTAGACGGACGTCCTTTCGTCATTAGTAAGGAATTGAAGAGTATTTTGAATGAGAAAAGCCAAGCAGCATTACAGAACGCTGTCATCACGTATGACGCACGCACACGTAATCTATCTTCGGTGTCCGAGATTCAGGTTACCCAGGCAGGCACGGCTAAAGATTCCATCATCTTAGATCTGAAAGGGAGCTCCTATCAAGGAACCGTTTCCGTGTCAGCAGATCATGTTACCTTGAAAGCCGATACATTGTCCCAGGTTATTTTGAAACCAGGTGTAGTTTCAATCACGATTGATTGTGATATCAATGCTGTGACGGTAGATACAACAGACAAAGTGACTGTTCTCGGAACCGGTACGTGGAAAGAAATTGTGCTGAAAGATGTAAAGTCCATCATTCAACTGCCTACGAGTGTAAAAACGGACAAAGTTACGCTTCCACAAGGCGGAGTAGCCTCACAGATCATTCGTAATACGCCTTCTGCGAGTGCTCCATCCAGTAATCAGGGAATGAGCACTTCAAGTGGAGGTTCATCAGGTTCATCAAGCGGTTCGCCAGCGCCATCTCCATCACCAACGCCGGTACCACAACCGCAGCCACAACCAGAACCAGAACCGCAGCCAGAGCCGCAACCGGAACCGGAACCACCTGTTGTTGTACCCCCGACTCCGGAAAATCAATCGCCTGTTGTCAAAGCCGCTATTACGGATAGAACGGTGGTTGTGGGAAGTCTTGTCCAACAGATCGATCTTACGACTGTATTTTCCGATCCGGATGAGGATGAATTGAGTTATGAAATTACGGAGATCAATCAGGGCATCGCTAATGCAAGTATCCAGGGTTCAACGTTAGGGATTTTACCTATATCAGAGGGGACTACAACGGTTAAGGTAAAAGCTACTGATGGCAAAGGAGGTAGTGTAACGGCTTCTTTCAGTTACGTGGTTACGCCGGTTCTCTTACCACCAATGCCGCCGATTCCAACATTCCCGCCATTTCCAACGTTCCCACCCATCATTATACCTCCATTCCCTAACTTCCCACCTCATGTGTTAAAGACACTGGATACGGTGAATGTTGATTTGGGTACAGTGAGTAAACCGGTTCAATTGACAGGTGTGTTTGGTGATATAAACGGAGATGCCCTCACGTATACGGCAGTTTCTTCTGACCCGTCAGTAGTAGAGACGAGTGTGCAAGCAGATACGTTGACGTTAAATTTCAAGGATAAAGCTGGTTCAGCAACGATTACAGTGAAAGCTACTGACCCTACTTTTCTAAGCACTCAGACTACATTTACGGTTAATGTGGCAGATCCGGATGCAGGCAAGGGACTGTTTATTTCGGAGGTTATATGGGGAGATGAGGAAACTCAAGCAATTGAACTATATAATCCGACATCCAAAACAATCGAGCTATCCAGTTACTCTATTACACGTGGTGATGGTAGGGAGCTGATTACGTTTGATATTGGTACAACAATTGGACCTAATAAAACGTTGGTCATTGCCGATAATTCTACACTCTTTCCGTTAGATGAGGATGATCAATACTTTATTTCCTTTAACGTAGACAAGCAGAGTCCTCAAGAGTTTATCTTACAACTCTATCAAAATGGTCAGGACAACCCGCTGGATACTGCCATGATGAAACCGGCTCAATCGATTACACGAACAACCGGCGTTGTGCATGGAGACACATCCTATGATGCAACCCAATGGGTTGAACAAGGTGCTAACCAATATGGGGGTCTAGGCAACTATACATCCACCAATCCTACGCCCTAATACGGAATGACTACATTTTGAAGGAGCACCTCTATGTCTAGAATAATCAGAACTGTACAGCTCACCTTGATCGCATTACTACTTTCCAACGCTGTACCCGTATCTGCACAATATGATAAGTCAGGGGCGCAGGCTATGTCTGCGTCCGGCGTATCAACGGTTGCGCAAGATTCCACCAACATGAAGTTGAGCAGTGCAATGAGTAGGGCAGTATCAATGGGAATCATTAAAGGTGACCCTAATGGAGATGTTCGGGCGAACGATCGGATTACTCGCCAAGAATTAGCGGTTATATTGGTTCAATCGCTTGGGTTAACGATAAATAAACAAGCATCAGCACCTTTTGCCGATGTCCCATCGAATAGCTGGTCAGCACCGTATATTCAAGCGGTTAAGCAGGCTGGACTGTTACAGGGAGATGCTAAAGGGAGTTACCACCCTACAGCGTCGATTACGGGACAAGAGCTTATGACGGTTCTGGTAAGAGCAACTTCTTTTGCCAAAGAGGAGGCTCAGAAGAAGCCTCTTTCCTCGGATTGGAAAGGGGCAAGTTCATGGGCGATTCCGTATATTCAGACGGCGGAGAAGGCGAATCTTCTAAGCGAGTATCAAGGAGATCTTAAAGTTAAACAAGGACTTGTTCGAAGCGAAGCTGTCGGAATGTTGTTGTCGGCTATGTTTCCAGAAAAACGTCTATCTACAATCCAATCCATTCATGGTAAGCAGATGCAGATTAATGGAGTCACCTATCAAGCCTCTGAGCAAGTGGCTAGTCTTCTGAATGAAGGCAATAAGGCGATATTGAACCAAGCTGGAATAAAATTCATGAATTATAAACGAACCATTACTGAAATTAATGAACTGGAGATTAGAACGGGTGGCTTAGAAGCGGCCGAAGGTAAACCAGAATTCAGTAATAATCTGTTATTGAATGGTAACGGAGCCGTATTGAATGGAGATTTGACGATTAAGGCAGATTTCACTTCTGTGCAGGGACTTACAGTGAAAGGCAAGCTGACAATTGCCCCTGAGATGGAGCATGATTTTTACGCCCAGAATATTAAAGTAGAACAGTCCGTGTTGGTTCATGGTGGTGATCCCAATACGGTTGTATTTGATAACTCCGTTCTGAACACTGTAGGTATTAACAAAACCGATGTGCATGTTGCGCTTACGGGCAATACCAGTGCTCAAGAGGTGAGTGTGGAATCCAATAGCACGATTGATATCGCAGCGACCGCAACTCTTCCGCTGTTAACAATTGTTGAAGGGGCAAGCCAAGTAGAGCTACAAGGAGCTATCAATACGGTTGTTCTGGATTCAACGAAGCCTTTGCAACTGAATGGTAACGTTGCGATCCAGCAACTTAAAGTAGAGGGGACGGGTGCAATAAGCTTGAATGCTGCAGGTACCGTCCAACAGCTTCAAGTTAACAATCCTGCTTCCCGGATTAATGTAGCTGGCAATGTAAAGGTGTCTGATATTTCATTGGCTGCGGGAGTAACCTCTTCAGCAGTAAGTGGCAATACAGGAACAACCACAACTACAACACTAACATCGTCTTCTTCTGGAGGAACAAGTGGAGCAGGCACTGGCAGTAGCAGTGGTGGTGGTAGTGAATCACCTCCCGTTGTGGCGAATCGTTCGCCTGAACTAATCAAGCCATTCGAAAATCGCAAATTGACGGGCAATGGGCAGGCGGCAACATTAAACCTTAACGAATATGTGACCGACCCGGATGGTGATGTGATATCGTATACTGTTAGTTCGTCCAAATCGTCCGTTGCCAAGGTTGCGCTTACGGGAAGTCAATTAAATATTATTCCATTAGAGCACGGTATGGCTACAATTACGATTGCATCGAATGATGGTCGAGGCAAAAGATTAAGATCCACATTTGAGGTTAACGTAAACGCATCACCATTTGCATCACCTATTCCAGATCAAGAACTTCATGCGGAATCAGACAGCAAGAACGTGGATCTTAGTGTTTATTTCATGGATGATGAAAAATATGAATCAGAGCTGCTGTACAGTGTAACCAATATGGACACAGACATCGTTGGTACAGAAGTGAACGGCACGATACTGAAATTAACACCCAAAAAGGTAGGAGAGACTGTACTAAAAGTTAAGGTGAATGATCAGCAGGTTGCCGATGACGGCAGTACGGGTGTTACAGAAGTGGATCTTAGAATTGTTGTTCTACCACATATTAACCGTGAACCTGTAGGCGCAATTCCGACAAAAGTTAATGTATACCTAGGGGATGTAATCCCTGGGACAAACTTAAATGAGCATTATACAGACCCAGATGGTGATCCTTTAACGTATAAGGCATCCTCTTCCAACCCAGATGGCCTTGCTGTTGAAGAGATTGCGGGGGTATTGAACTTATCTGCACTCCAACTTGGAACCTACACCGTTTCATACACCGTGAGTGATGGTAATGGAGGAATCGTGAATGGATCATTCGAGGTAGAGGTGTTGTCCATACCGAATCAGCCTCCCATTCTGACAGATAGCCCACCCAAGCAGTTCGTTGTTCTTGGAAAAAGCGATCAGATCATTGACTTGTCTAACTATTTCATAGATCCAGAGGGCGAAGCATTGAACTACGTTGCATCCTTGGACAATCCCGATGATGTATCGATGCTGGAACCAAGCGTAACGAGCAATATGTTGACTCTACGTGCAATTCAGGCTGGTACAACGAAAATTAAAATTGTTGCAAGTGATCCTCAAGGAAAAGAGGCCGTAGGATATATAGACATAGTGGTGGTCGAAGATGGAACGATTGCTACTATTCCAGATCAAACCATCACATGGCCTTGGACTACTCTGGATATGGATCTTGCTCCATATCTATCGGGCTTTGATGCAAATACATTGTCAGTCAATGCTATAACACTAAATGAAAACATAGCTACCGTATCTACTGACGGTTTACAGGTGAAGATCACCCCTGTTGCGGAGGGGAATACGAAGATATTATTCATGCTGCATGATCAAAGCGGGCGAAGTCAACAAGCACTCGTAGGATTGGTTGTACAAGGGGAACATGCTGGCTCTAACACGGTACCTGAGGTTGTAAGTGCCATTCACGAACAGGTCTTAACGCCGAATGTAACGAACGACCGTACATTTGACCTGAGCCAGTTGTTTAGTGATCCCGACGGAGATCCGTTACAATTCACCATTAGCAACAGTTCGAACGAAGCGGTGGATGCTAGTATCAATGGTGGTCTTCTGACGCTGAAACCAGGAACAGGGAACACGGTTGCTCCCTTAACGGTGACTGCGAATGATGGAAAAGGTGGGACGGTGGATTACACCTTTAATGTTCGTACCGCTACTCTGGTGAACGGTGGTGTGATACAGATTAGCACCAAGTCAGGTGTAAGAGATCCGCTGACCTTTGCAGCGTCCAATTGGTTTCCTGGTCAATCGAGCTTCCAACTCTACAGCGGTACGGCATACTCGACCTTTACAGGGCCAGATATTATTACTTCTTCTCAAATTCCCTTAACCGTATCTCCGCTATTATTCTGGATTATCGGTAATGATGGCCGAGCTGTAGTGGTTCAGGTGAATTCGACAGCTCAAGGAACGCCAGAGCTATTCTTCTCGCAATATGTGGATGCAGGAGCTGAGAAAGTTGTTGTGCAAGTGCATTACACAGGAGGAGGCGACCCGTCCCTCAAAGCGTCAGGGTATCAATTGGAAGTGCATCAATGGATGAACCAAACCTCCACAAAGAGAATAGTTACAAAGAATTTATTTGATATTTATGCTAATGTACCTGGGGTATATGTTAATGAGACATATTACGATTTTATGGATGAAACTCACTTTGGATATGTTAATGATTTCCTGTCATTATATAATCCTTTAAATCCGAATGAGTATAATGTCGTTGCATTGGTTCTCAAAAAGGATGGACGAGTTGTGGATGTATTAGGTGACCCCGATTCACATGATAGATTTATGCCTGCTGGCGGAACCATTGTTCGCAAAGGTGGCATCTATACAGGTTCACAGCAATTCTCGTTAACAGGTGAATGGAACGAGTTTCCGAAAGGAACTATACAGTATATCGGCTATCATAATCCCTAAGTTGTGATCAATCACAAGGGATAGTGACCAGTCGTTCTAATGAATTGAATCAAACGTCTCCTTAATCTAAACATGAAGAAGAAATCTCTATACTCAAACTACGAGTATAGAGATTTTTTTATTTCACCGGATATGGAAACATACATGCTCGCAGAATTTCATCCTTCTGTACTGTGGATCGCTCCCGCGGTGCTAATTCTTCTGCGTAGGAGCGTTCTAACTTGTCACGCATGAATGTCTCTGCATATTCATTAGGGCGAGAGTGAAGGTCTTTCGCGAACTCTCCGAATCTACTTGCATCACGCGCCTTTTCCAATACGCTGTTCAGTAAGGGGCTACCAGCGTAAAGGAGGGAATCGGTCTCGTTGCATTCAAACTTGAGATACATAATGGCTTTCTCCAGTGCGTTGATCTCCCCTTGGGTAAGGTGAATCGGGCGGGTTGAGTGCTCGCCAAGTTCATTATGATCGTCTCGTTCATGGTTACTGTTATCGGGTACATCCGTCATTGTAGGCGTTGCCTCCTTATCCTTAAGATTGGGACGGGGGCGGAAGCTGGATAGGGCGGGCAGCGAGTGCTTCTTCTACGATCTGCTCAGGAGACAGGTCTCGATCATCCCAGTAAATGAGATTGCTGATCTCTGCATAAGGCAACTGTTGCTGTAGCTCATTTAACATATCATCTAACTCAGCCTCTGTTCCTTCCGCGTTCATTAGCTTACGAACCCATTCGATTAGCTCTACACGAGCAACATTAGTCATATGTGCACCCCCAAAAATTTTTCTGTTATTGTCATCTACGAATGAGGCTCTATCTAACTCAACTGTCACTCCACAAGGATGGCGAGATTGCCAAACTGCTCTCCATTAGCCATACGTTCGAACGCTTCAACAGTATCCTGTAACGAATAGATCCGATCGATCACTGGATGAATGTCATGTTCCTCCAGCCATTGCAGCATCTGTACAAACTCTTCACGGCTACCCATAGAGGTTCCGATCAGGCTAACTTGTGGGAAAAAGATTGAACGGATTGGCACCGTCAGATCATCTCCTGAGCTTGCACCGTACATGACGATGCGTCCACCTGGTCTAATTATATCAAAATATTTCGGGAACATCGCTTGTCCGATGCTATCCAAAATCATGTCAACCGGTTCAAGATCGCCTTTGAGATGCCAATCTTCATGACTATCTAATGCTTGGGAGGCACCCAAGTGAAGAGCCTGTTTTCTCTTAGCCTCGCTTCTTGAAGTAACCGTTACTTTGGCACCTGCGGCAACAGCCATGAGCAGGGCATACGTTGCTACACCTCCGCCGATCCCCGGAATTAGAATATGTTCGCCCGGCTGAAGCGCACCACGAGTAAATAAGGCCCGGTACGCGGTCAAGGCTGAAAGAGATAACACACCTGCTTCCTCCCATGATAGATGAGAAGGTTTGGGCAAGGCATTTCTAGCAGGTAGCGTAATATATTGTGCGAGAGTTCCATGGGTAGGGCCACCTACTATATCGGGTACGGTAGGCACATCAACAGCATGCTCCCAATGAAGGGTTGGATGGATTACAACTGCGTCCCCTACAGATAAACCATGCACACCTGTTCCGATCTCGACAATGATTCCTGCCCCATCCGATCCAAGAATGAGTGGCTCGTCCTGAGCGGTACGTGCTGCCATAATAAACAGATCACGGTGGTTAATTCCAGCGGATTTCAATTGTATTTGTACCTCGCCCTCCCCCGGTGCTTGGGCTGTTGTTGTTGAGAATTGAAGACCTTGGCGTCCGATATGCTGAGCATGGATCATAGCTTTCATCTCTGTTTTTCCTCCCTGTGTATGGTATAAGGTTGCGTATTGATCCTCATTGTACAGATGGGAGAGATTCACGTAAAATGAACAAAAATGAAGGTGAATATCAAAAATGATGATAGACAATAAGCAGGTGATTAGGGCATGGATGCAGGAGATTTAAAGATATTTCAGGCGGTTGCCCGCGAAGGCAGTATCAGCAAAGCTGCAATAGCACTGAATTATGTGCAGTCCAATGTGACAACACGGATCAGACAGCTCGAAGAACAGCTACAAGCACCTCTATTTCGACGTTCTAATCGGGGAATGTCTCTTACACCGGCGGGCGAGAATTTGCTCTTGTACGCAGACAAAATCGTCAGTCTAATCTATGAAGCAGAGCAAGCGGTATTAATAGGAGATAAACCTGTAGGTTCACTTCGTCTGGGGTCAATTGAGACAGCCGCATCGAAGTTGCTAACTCCGTTATTGGCAGAGTATCGTTCACGCTATCCGGATGTGCAACTCGCACTGGCGACAGGGGGAACCCATGAGCTCATGCAAAAGGTCATTCGGCATGAGGTGCATGGCGCATTCATCTATGGACCACAGAATATTCCCGATCTGAACTATATGAAGGTACTCGAAGAAGAATTGGTACTGATCGCAGAGCCTAGAACACAGGAATCATATGAACTCCAAGAATGGTTAAGCAAACCGATGTTGTTCTTTGAAGTAGGCTGTACACATCGAGAGCAGGCAGAGGCATTACTCAGGGATCAAGGGGTGCCAACCATACAGGTTACCGAGTATGGGACGTTAGACAATATCATACATGGCGTCTCTGCTGGGCTGGGTGTATCTCTTCTGCCACGTTCCACTGTGGTTCAAGCGCAATCTAGAGGTGAGGTGCATATCTATTCATTGCCTGAGCCTTACCGTAGACTGGAAGTGGGCTTCATCTATCCCCACAGTGAGCATTTGTCAGGAGCCATGCGTGCCTGGTTATCATTGTTGAAGACAGACGAGAAGGGCAGTTAGTAAATAGAAGGAGTGAATAACGAATGGAATCATCTCTAACGTTAGCAGAAGCATTTCAGAATGCGGATTATATTATCGGCGGTCATGGTAGCAGAAAGATTAAAGTTCTCCAAGAAGCGTTCATGCATGTGGATGGAGAGCTGGCGAGTGACCACTACGGCAACGGTGCAATCATCGATAGTTTTCAACAGCAGATGGCTGATGTGCTAGGTAAGGAAGCAGCTGTATTTTTCCCAAGTGGAACGATGGCACAGCAGATTGCATTGCGGATCTGGTGTGATCGCCAAGGGCTGAAACGAGTTGCGTATCACCCGCTGGCTCATCTGGAGATTCATGAAGAAGATGGGTTGAAGGAGCTACATCAGATAGAAACCATTTTACTGGCAGATAAGGATCGGCTCATTCGTTTAGAAGATGTACAAAGATTGGATCAGGAGATTGCTTGCCTCTTACTTGAGCTGCCGCAGCGGGAGATTGGTGGGCAATTGCCAAGTTACGAAGAACTGGAGTCTATCTCAGCGTATTGTCGTGAACGTGGAATTAAGCTACATCTCGATGGAGCGCGTCTGTTTGAGATTACACCTTATTATCAGAAGACACCTGCTGAGATATGCAGTCTGTTTGATAGTGTATACATATCCTTTTATAAGGGGGTTGGTGGCATCGCGGGGGCGATCCTTGCTGGGGATACGGATGTGATGGAGGAGTCCAAGGTGTGGAAACGACGTCACGGTGGAGATCTAATCGGCCTATATCCATATATTCTAAGCTCACAATACTACTACAATGAACGGATTGGCAAAATGCAGCTATATTACGAGCAGGCTAAAGAGCTGGCTGCCTTATTGAACGCATGTCATGGCATACGTACACTACTTGAAGTTCCGGTATCAAATATGTTTCATGTTCACATTGCACTTGCAACTTCGGAGGTAGAACCTCTGCTTGTACATATGACGCAGCATTACGGGATAGGCATTACGTCGTATTTGAACAAAACAAGTGGAAACAGCTGTGCGTTCGAACTCTCTATGGGTGATCGTTATGAGCACATACCACAGGATAAGCTGCGAGCAGCTCTGACATGGTTGAACGAAGAGATGCAGAAGCAGGTGAGATAAAAAGTGTGAGGGAAAATTGAAAGAACGAAACGATATAGTATGAAAACAATAAAATGATGTTAGCCGCCTTGTCCACATGCTGGATAGGGTGTTTTTGTGTGCTTATACACATCTTCATACTGCCTATGAAAACTACTTTCTAGTATGCGTTGATCTAAACACATAGCGGCTAATCAGTGGCGAAAGTTCTGATTTAGCCGCTTTTTGCAGGAAAAGATGGACAAATAACGAAAGTTAGACGAATGTGCCTCATCAATTATTAAAAGGGGAGTTCATGTGACGTTGATAGAATGGGAACCGATTCGTGATCTTTTAAAGAAGGCTTATGGTACAACCATGGGCAAGGGATGCAAGCCTGATACAGAACAGGACATGCGAGCTTTTGAGCAAAAGCATAACGTGAACATTCCCGCAGCTTATCGGGCGCTTTTACTCGAATTCGGTGCATGCAACTTCGGTGATCCTGCGAGCGGGAGAGAAGTGATGGATTCCGGTGGAAGTACGGACTGGTGTAAGTTGAGGTGATGGAAGCATCACCTCTTTCCTGTTTCAATTTATTCGAGCCTAGGGTTCATTGTTTTTGGATGTATTTACGATAAAGGGCAGGGGTAATTTCCTCAAACTTCTTGAAGATTTTAATAAAATAACCTGATTCATTGAATCCTAATTCATCACTAATCTGAGAGACAGGCATATCGGTAATCTCAAGTAATTGCTTGGCCCATTTTATCTTGAGTTTAGCGAGATAAGTCGTGAAGTTCTCACCCGTTTCCTTGGCGAATAATCGACTGAAATAACTTGGACTCAGGTGACAGAGCTCAGCCATATGCTTCAACGAAACCTGCTCGCTTTTGTGACTATGGATGTATTCAAAGGCGGGCTGTAACACCGGATTGCCAGTCTCGGCTTCATTAGGACTGGTTTTCAGATAAGCATCCGCAATCGCATTGGTCATTTCTTTTTTGATAGATTCAATATTACGAATGGAATACCCCGGCAGGATGGTCGCGAGGTTCAGTGATTGCTGATTGCCGGAGGCCTTCTCGAACATTTCCACCAGCAGATTTTTGTTTAGTGCCTCCTCTACAATATAGTTGCAGAGCAGGGAGAGCATATTCGAAATTTTCACAACCTCTTCATAGGTCATGACGGGTAACTGGTCATACTCCTCTTGTAACTCTTTCAGCTTCTCAGCATGCATCGGTACATTCTTGGAGGTCACGATCTGTTCCAGATCGGTACCTTTCTCCGGGTCAGCCAGCTTAACTTGTCCTGCCATAACAGCCCCGATATATTTTCCGTCAATTGTGATGGGAATGGCTATATCTACTATGTTGAAATGACATAGATATACATATGGTTCATTCAATCGAACAGCTTCCAGACCGCCGCGTGAGTCACATTTTTGGCAATAGGGAAGTAGCTCGGGATCTTTGCGTACACTCTGGCAGAACGCCTGACAACTGCTGTGACTGGTTATGGGAATCCCTTTGTAATCTACGGTCAGGATAGCTAGCTTCGTTACAGTCGCAAGTGAGTCCTGCAGACGCTTCCATTTGGTCAGGTCAAGAATTTTATTAATATGCAAGTATTCCTTAATCATGGTGAAACCTCCATAGCAGTCTGGATCAAGACAGTATGTCGTCCTACGTGTGTTCTTGTTTGAATCCGTTATATAAGTTAACTATACTTTTTACACGAGAACGGAGAGGACAGAAATAACTTGAAGAAGCGAAGCGTGCGCCTTTATCACCGGATTTTCCCTTTGAAGAAGGGAATGCAAAAAAATCTGGGGATAACAGCGATCGGAAGGTTATTCTGTCATCGGAGTGGCAGGTGTAAACATTCTTTAGTTGAACTTATATTCATGCTGTGAATTAAAAACGGACTTATTGAACAATCTCTAAAAGTTAGGAATTTGTACATATTAAAATGTGATGCCTGTGGGTAATGTATAAAAAGCCCATAACAATAAGATACCATGATTGCAGCAAAAAGCAAAAAATTACGATTGCAAATTATAATAATTTGTTATCAAAATCCACTGTAAACCTCACATTACTGATATATATTTATATTATTGTGGGTCATTTAAAATTTTATATGTTGAATTGAATGGTTAATCCATTAAATATTTATAGGAGGTTTTCTAGTATGAGAAAAGCATTTATCAGCCCAACGAAATATGTACAAGGTGAAGACGAACTACTTAACCTGGGGTATTTTGTGAAATCGTTCGGAGACTCCGCGCTCTTGATCGCTCACCCAGATGATGTACAACGTGTAAAAGCAAAGCTGGATGCAACAGCTGAGAAATTCAATATTACGTTTGTTGAAAGCGGTTTTAAAGGCGAATGTTCCCGTGAGGAGGTTGCTCGTCTGCAAGAGATCGCAAAGGAAAAAGGATGTGACTCTACGATCGGTCTTGGTGGTGGTAAAGCGATTGATGCGGCCAAATGTGTAGCTGAAGGCGAAGCCTTGATCATCTGCCCAACGATTGCGGCAACGGACGCACCAACAAGTCACTCAGCTGTATTGTACACACCAGAAGGCGCATTCGATGATTATGCATACTTCAAACAAAGCCCAAGTGTTGTGCTTGTAGATACAACAGTTATTGCAAATGCACCCACACGTTTCCTCGTATCCGGTATGGGAGATGCACTATCTACGTATTTCGAAGCAAGAGCAACAGCTAAATCCTATTCTCGTGTGAACGCAAGCCTACCAATGGGATCTCGCGAAGGACATACACCTTCTGCTGTAGGGACGAATGCGGCACTTGCACTGGCGAAGCTATGTTATGAGATGCTTCTTACTGACGGTGCAAAAGCTAAAGTAGCTAGTGACAGCAATGTGGTGACTCAAGCGCTGGAGAACATCGTGGAGACGAATATTCTATTGTCTGGTCTTGGATTTGAGAGCGGTGGTTTGGCTGCGGCACATGCAATCCACAACGGTCTGACTGTTCTTGAAGGCACGCACCACTACTTCCATGGAGAAAAAGTATCCTTCGGTACCATTGCTCAGCTTGTGCTTGAGAATGCACCAACCGAAGAGCTGCATGAAGTGATGGACTTCTGCCTTGCTGTTGGACTGCCTGTAAGCCTGGCAGATATCGGTGTAGAAACAATTACACAAGAAGAACTGATCCAAGTAGCAGAGATTGCTTGTATTCCGGAAGAATCCATTCACGCAATGCCATTCCCAATCACAGTTCCTGAAGTGGCAGCTGCCATCGCAGCAGCTGACCGAATCGGACGGGAGTACAAAGCTCGCCAGGAGGAAAAATAATGAAAAAAATTATTAACCAGGCCGAGAATGTTGTAATGGAAATGTGCAATGGGATTGCGCTTGCGCACCCGGAGCTTGAATTCCTGAAGAAATATAAAGTCATCAAACGCAGAGAGATTAATGCGGATAAAGTTAGCCTGATTAGTGGTGGGGGAAGCGGACACGAACCGGCTCATGCAGGTTATGTAGGTAAAGGTATGCTGGATGCAGCGGTGTGCGGAGATGTATTCGCATCTCCTTCACAGATCCAGGTATACCAGGCGATCAAAGCTACAGCGAGCAACAAAGGTACACTGCTGATTATCAAAAACTACAGTGGCGACATGATGAACTTCAAGAATGCAGCTCATCTGGCAGAGGAAGACGGCATTAACGTACAATATGTACGCGTTGAGGATGATATCGCAGTACAGGATAGCTTGTACACGGTAGGACGCCGTGGTGTTGCTGGTACTGTACTGGTTCACAAGATTGCCGGAGCAGCGGCAGAAGAAGGCCGCAGTCTGGATGAAGTGAAACAGGTTGCTGAGAAGGCAGCGCAGAACGTACGTAGTATCGGGTTTGGCTTCACTTCATGTACTGTACCAGCGAAAGGAACTCCAACATTTGAGATCGCGGAAGATGAAATGGAGTTCGGCGTGGGAATCCACGGTGAGCCAGGGATTCGTCGGGAGAAAATTGTGTCTGCGGATGAACTCGCAGGACGCATGGTTGAAGCATTGCTGGCAGATATGAAGCTGGACCATGACGCTTCTGCGGAGATTGCTGTGCTTGTGAACGGATTTGGCGCTACACCGCTACAAGAATTGTACTTGCTGAACAACTCCGTTCAACGTGAACTTTCAGGACAAACAGGTCTGAAGGTTGCTACAACGTTTGTAGGCAACTATATGACTAGTATCGATATGGCTGGTGCCTCGGTAACTATTCTGAAATTGGATGATGAACTGAAAACGTTGTTGTTCCAAGAAAGTGATACGCCTGCATTCAAGGTCTCCGGTGAACCAGTTGCCCAAGTAGCATATTCTGAAGCACTTGAAGCAGTTGTAAGTGAGGATGCTCCAGTATCCTTTGAGGTGGAGACACCTGCGACGTCTGCGGTAATCAACAATAATCAGTTCTCCCTCGATAATGTCGTATACCTGATCGACAAAATGGGTGAGATCATCATCAAGAATGAAGTGCCGTTCTGTGAGCTGGATTCTCATGCGGGCGATGGCGACTTCGGGATGAGTGTGGCCAAAGGCTTCCGCCAGTTGAAACGTGAATGGAATCATATCATTAACGAAGAGAAAAAGGACATCGGTTCATTCCTTGATGCATGTTCATTGGTTATCATGGAATATTGCGGCGGAGCATCCGGCCCGATCTGGGGTTCGGCATTCCGTGCGGCTGGCAAAGCTGTAGGCGACAAGCAGCAATTGAGTGTGGCTGAATTCGCTGAGATGATGCAAGCTGCAGTTCAAGGCATTCAGTCCACTGGCGAACGCTCCTTCGGACGTGGTGCAGTTGTCGGTGACAAAACCTTGATTGATGCGCTTGTACCTTGTGCTGATTCTTGGACACAAAGCGCTGAGTCGGGAGACGACTTCAAAACGGCATTTGCCAAAGGTGCAGCAGCAGCAGTGGAAGGTGCCAAGAAAACGGAAGACATCGTAGCTCGTATGGGTCGTGCAGGTACGGTTGGTGACCGTAGTCTAGGATACCCTGATGCTGGTGCGTATGCATTGGGTGTTATTTTCACTGAATTGTCTGAGGCAATGAAATAAATCTATGATAAGTCAGGACGTTACAATGAGAAATCTATTGTGATGAAACGTTCTACCACAAGGAGTATGACATAGTCATACTCCTCTTTTTGTGATTCGTAAATTTTTTTCGAGGATGATTTCGAAATACATTTGGTGGAGAATTTGGAGGGTGATGTACCTTGAAAATACCTTGCAATGCTAGATACAGCAAGATCGGAACAGATATGTGAAATAGGTATGAAAGTAAATGGGTTCATAATTTCGACATAATTTACAGGTGATAGGTGTTGAAAATGCTCGCTAAGTTGGTATAATGAATTTTATTGATATTGATAATCACTATCATTTGTTGATTTTGGCATGATAATGATTTCATCTAAAAGACTCTACCTATGGGTCATACATATCTAAACTAGGGGGATACAAATGAGAAAATCTATTTCTAGAAAATTGTTGTTTATGATGGTGGCAGCTTTGGCTTTGGTGCTCGCGGCATGTTCCAGTAATGAAGCTTCGAATTCGAATGCACCGAGTACCAATGCGACGGACACTAGCGCTTCTACGAGTGCAGCTAATCCTGCTGCCCCTACGACAGTTGAAATTACAGATGCACACGGAACGGTAACGGTTCCTGTTAATCCAACGAATGTCGTTGCTCTTGATAATAGAACGTTTGAGACACTAGCGAACTGGGACGTTAAATTAGCGGCTGTGCCTAAGGGTGTAATGCCTCCAAATGCTCCTTATGTAAATGATGAAGCGGTACAAGATATCGGAGATCATCGCGAGCCAAATCTTGAGCTATTGGCATCGATTCAACCTGACCTTGTTATTGTTGGTCAAAGATTCTCGGGATTCTATGAAGATATCAAAAAATTAGTGCCTAATGCAGCAGTTATTGACCTTACTTTTGATGTTTCAGCAGAAGCCGGAACACCTGGAGAAAACTTGATTAATGGATTTAAAGATGCAACAACGAATTTGGGCAAAATTTTTGGTAAAGAAGACGAAGCTAGCCAACTGAATGCTGAACTCGATAAATCTATTGAGGCAGCAAAAGCAGCTTACAATGGCAAAGATACAGTGATGAGTGTAATTGTTTCTGCAGGGGATATTGGTTTCTCAGCTCCTCATTACGGTCGTGTATGGGGACCATTGTATGAAATCTTCAATTGGGTGCCAGCGCTAGAAGTTGACAAGTCTTCTGCTGATCATCAAGGGGATGATATTTCCGTTGAAGCTATTGCTCAGAGCAATCCAGATTGGATTTTCGTACTGGATCGTGATGCAGCTATTTCTTCCGATGAAGCTTCTGTGCCTGCACAAGATGTTATTGATAATGCACCTGCTCTTAAAAACACAACAGCGATTACTAAAGGTCAGATTTTGTATGCACCAAACGACACATATACCAATGAATCCATTGAAACGTTCATTAAAATCTTCAACAGCTTATCAGAAACTTTAGCGAAGTAGTCAAAGGAGTATGACGCAGTGCTGAAAAATTTTATACCAAAACTAGCTGGGGTTGAGAATACTCAACCCCAGCGTCATAACCGAAAGAAGCTTTGGACGATCCCTTTTATCATCGCCATTACTGTGACGGCTCTTCTAGCAATCCTATCACTGCTTACTGGCGTTTATGACATCAGAGGACAAGCGGATGGTATGGAGATGTTCTTCATCACGCGTGTACCTAGAACCATTGCCCTGATGCTCACTGGAGCCGCAATGGCCATGGCAGGACTGGTCATGCAGCTGATTACACAGAACCGTTTAGTAGAACCTACCACCACTGGAACCATGGAATGGTCAGGTCTCGGACTTCTATTTGTTTATCTGTTATTTCCTGCTCCAACGCTAGTGCTCAGAATGACAGGCGCAATCATTTTTTCTTTTGTAGGAACAATGATTTTTTTTGTTTTTCTAAGAAAAGTTAAACTTCGTTCGTCTCTAGTTGTACCTATTATCGGGATGATGCTGGGAGCAGTGATCTCGGCATTTTCAACGTTTATCGGACTTGTTTTCCAAGTGACGCAAAATATTGAGAGCTGGTTTGTAGGCTCTTTTTCACCTGTTCAGATTGGTCGGTATGAGTATCTATGGATTATTATTTTGGTCACTATACTTATTTTTATATTTGCTGACCGGTTGACTCTGGCTGGACTTGGGGAAGATGTCGCTACCAGTCTCGGCGTAAACTATAACAGAATTATTCTTATTGGCACGGGTCTCATTTCTCTAGCTGTTGGCGTTGTTGCAGCTGTTATTGGAAACTTACCATTCCTAGGACTAATTGTCCCCAATATCGTTTCCATGTTTAGAGGGGATGACCTCAGGAGTAATCTGCCATGGGTGTGCGTGTTAGGGATGGCTACCATCATTGTATGTGATATCCTGTCTCGCATCATCATTATGCCTTTTGAAATACCTGTTTCTATGATCCTTGGAACGGTGGGTGCCGTTGTATTTATTGCTATTTTGCTAAGACAAAGGAGGTCAAAAAGGAGGCTAAGATGAGCGAATTAACAAGTAGTAATCCACTAAATGTCGACATCGACTCTAGCCGACCTCCCAAAAAAAGATCAGCTAGAGCCTTTCGTACCAAGAAGGAAGAAAAGCGTTATTGGATTTTGCTGATAACATTGATTGTTGTGGGCCTTTTATCATCGTTCGGACTACTGGTGTATAACAATCCGGTTCCGGTAACCTCCCCCTCATTCATACCTGTTGTTACAAGAAGGGTAGTAGCCCTTGTTGCCATGCTTATGGCTGTAATCTGTCAAAGCTTAGCGACGGTTGCTTTTCAGTCGATTACGAATAACCGAATTATCACTCCGTCACTCTTAGGTTTTGAAGCGATTTACTCCACCATTCATACAAGCACGATTTTTTTCCTTGGTGCTGCGGCGTTTGTGAATTTTAGTGGTGTAGATGCCTTTTTATATCAGATTGCTGCTATGGTCTTGATGTGTCTAATCCTCTATGGATGGTTGCTCTCTGGGAAGTACGGCAATTTACAACTCCTGCTTTTGGTCGGTATTATTATTGGAACGGGGCTAAGGTCTGTATCTTCTTTTATGAGAAGACTTCTGTCACCCTCTGAATTTGATATTTTGCAAGCAAGAATGTTTGCTTCCGTCAATAATGCTGATGCTGCCTATTTCCCAATTGCCATACCCATTGTTATCATTGTAGCGATCCTTTTGCTTGCGAATGCCAAGCGGCTCAATGTATTGTCGCTGGGTAAGGATGTCTCAACGGTTCTGGGCTCTAAACATCAAGTAAGTGTCATTTATACACTTGTTCTCATTTCCATTTTGATGGCTGTATCAACCGCTTTGGTTGGCCCACTTACATTCTATGGATTTTTAGTTGCTACGTTGAGTTATCAAGCAGCGCAGACCTATGATCACAGATACGTGTTCCCGATGGCTCTTGCTATAGGCTTTGTAATCTTAACGAGTGCGTACTTTATTATGAATCATATTTTCCATGCGCAAGGTGTTGTCTCCATTCTTATTGAATTGATTGGTGGACTAACATTCTTAATTGTTATTTTAAGGAAGGGTTCGTTATGATACAGATCGATAATGTCAAAAAGTCCTATGCAGCCGAGGTAGAAATTGGTCCTTTGAATATAAGCATCCCCAAAGCCGGTCTTACTTCACTAATCGGACCCAACGGAGCGGGAAAGTCAACAACGCTTCTGATGATCGGTAGGCTTCTGAATTTGGATGAAGGACAGATTAAGATCGCCAATATGGATGTTTCCAAATCTAAGTCCAAAGACTTGGCCAAAATTGTAACGGTGCTACGGCAAGAAAATCATTTTGTCACAAGACTGACGGTAAGACAGCTTGCCGGATTTGGGCGTTTTCCTCATTCCAAGGGAAGATTAACAGATGAAGATGAAGCGATTATTTCGAAATATATTGATTTTCTAGACTTAACTGATCTGGAAAATAGATATTTAGACGAGCTTTCTGGTGGTCAACGACAGAGAGCATATGTAGCTATGGTTTTGTGTCAGGAGACAGAATACGTGCTCTTGGACGAGCCGTTGAACAATCTGGATGTGGCTCGCTCTGTTCGAATGATGGAGCATCTGAGATATGCAGCTAATGAATTTGGACGAACCATTCTAACGGTTATGCATGATATCAATTTTGCCGCCAAATATTCGGATCGAATCTGTGCGATGAAGCATGGGCAGATTGCTGCGTTTGGAACAGTGGACGAGGTTATGGATCCCGAAATTTTAACCGATATTTTTGAGACCAAAATCGAAATTATCGAGGGTCCATATGGGCCAATAGCGATTTATTAAGTGCAGGATGTATTAAAGGCTGTTAAATTAAAAGGGTTCTTTCGAAAGTAGAGTGATTATTTCACTCTACTTTTTTGTATAAAGAGGGTGAAATTTGGCTTGCTTATGCCAAATAGTGTAATCTGGAGAACAGATAACCCACTTTGAACGAGAAGGGAACGGAACTATACAATGACAGATAAACTTTATTACAACTCAGCATATACACATGAATGGCATACACAGATTACAAATAGAGCAGACAAGGAGGACGGTACCTACGTCACATTAGCAGAGACCGCTTTTTATCCGCATGGCGGTGGACAACCGTGTGATCTAGGACAGATCGGCGGCATTGCTGTTCTTGATGTCAATCTTGAAGATGGAGAGGTGTGGCATAAGCTAGAGCGCTCACCTGAACAAGTGGACGTGGACTGTGCGTTGGACTGGCAGCGTCGATTCGATCATATGCAGCATCACACCGGACAACATTTACTGTCAGCAATCACGCTGAAGCTTGCTGATGCGATGACACTCAGCTTCCATCTGGGAACGGATTATGCCACGATTGATGTGGCGGCAGAGTCACTCCGTGCAGAGCAGCTTGCAGCTATCGAGCACGAGGTGAATCAGCAGATTTATCGTAACGCTCCAATCCATACATCCTGGGTAACGGCAGAAGAGGCAGCACGTCTACCCTTGGTGAAGCAGCCGAGTGTAACTGAAGATATTCGGATCGTTGAGATTGCGGGTGTGGAATATAACGCTTGTGGTGGCACACATGTGTCGGCAACGGGGGAGATTGGATTAATTAAGCTGCTGAAAACCGAGAAGGTGAAAGGTGGTACCCGGATTTATTTTAAATGTGGATCTAGAGCATTGAATGAATTCACCGCGACACAGCAAGTACTGACCGGCTTAACGACGAAATTGAAGACGAGCAGAGACGAGCTGCTGGAGCGCATTGAGAAAATGGAACAGGAGCAGAAGTTGCTGCAAAGCGAGCTGAATGCGGTAAAAGCAACGAATGATGACTACTATGCACAGGAGCTGCTTGCAGCACGAGAAGGGCTGGTTATCGCTCAAGTATTTGAGGACAAACCGCTCAAGGATATGCAGAGCCTTGCGACCAAGCTTACAGCAGAACATGAAGGCTTAGTGCTCTTTGCCAGTATCTCGGAAGCCAAGGTCGTGCTGGCACAGAATGGACAACCACCAGAATGGTCCGCAGGCCCGTTCTTCAAAGGCAATCTTGGTGCGTATCAAGGCAAAGGTGGGGGCAGTGATAAAATGGCTCAGGCAGGCTTCGCCACTAGTGAAGATGCGCTTGCATTTTATGAATTCACGAAGGAGCAACTGGGTCATCACTAATCGGAGCTTAGATTGGGGAGAGGTTATATGACAGAACGTATTCCTTGTCGTCGAGAGGCATGTAGTAACACCATTTTGCCCGCAACTGCAACCAAAACAGGTGGTATCTGCATGCCATGTAAACAAGAGATCGAGCGTGAGGAGCATCGCAAATATATTGAAGCGAATCGACGTGATGTGAACTTGTATGAAGGTGTGACTGATCCTGTAGAGATTCTGAAGATCATGCATACTCCACATGTGCACGATCCGTTAATACGCTATGTTCCATATGGGCAGTCCAAAGAGAAAGTGTTCCTGTCTTTGTCAGCAGAGCAACAAGCTGTGATGGTAGAGTACGCAATGGATCTCATTCGTACAGAAGATGTGGATACAGGCAAAGATATTCTGGTATCGCTTGTCTGTTATCATGGGATTTCGATAACCGAACAGATTCCAGAGCTGTTGGCTCATGAGATCTATTATCCCGTCATTTTGTATAAGAGTGCGAGCCCGGAAGTGCGAAATCAATTGCTACAGCAGGTGAATACAGATGATGAGAATCGTAATTTGTTGTTGCTGATGCTTGCGTATATTGGGGATGATATCGTTGTACAGCAGTTTCAGCAATGGAAGCAATCTCCCCCGCCTTGGGCGGATCAACTGTATGTAGCTCCCGAGCAGTATGCGATAGAGGCTGGTTGGGAACTGACAACAGAAGGTAAGCGAAGAATGTTGTCCACAACACCGAGTTACTCCTTATTTGTCGTCAATGAAGAAGAGTCTTCTGCCACTGCTTCAGGCGGAGAGCCGATCTCCATGTTAGTTAACAGCTCGGATTATTGTCCTTGGTGCAGTCGAGAACTAACCATACTGGTAAGTTTAGAGGCTCATCATCCGGCACTACGTGAGGTATCATGGAAGGCCGAGAAACTTCAAGTCCAGACCTGTATGAGTTGCAGCTGTTATGGGGTAGTTTACATGGAGCTGAGCGCTGAAGGCGAACCCGTCTGGAGTACGCATAACGTAATGCCTATGGGCGTGGATGAGATTGATCTAGAAGATCACGATGCGTTTACAATGGATACAGCTCCTCATTATCATATCGCGACCAAACCGCGTAACCCTTACCACGGCAGCGAGTGGGCGAACGAACCGTCACTGTCGCAAATAGGCGGACATCCGGGATGGGTTCAGGATGCAGAGTATGCAACTTGTCCGTTCTGTTCTACCCGGATGAAGGCGGTTGGGCAGGTGAATGGTGAGGAACTAGCGGAGTATGGAGAAGGCATGTATTATATGCTGCTATGTGAGCCGTGTCAGATGACTGCGGTAACGTATCAGCAGAGCTAGAGTGCCCGTTTGCACCGATATGAATCTAGATCATCGTCATGGTCTGGGGTAATGATGATTGGGATATAGGATACGAAGTCGGGTACGGAACGCATGGATGAAGGTTGTATGAGCAACAGAATTAAATCGTAAAAAACGTTCAGGCATTGAGCCCTGAACGTTTTTTGGTATCTGTTGTGTATTGATATGGATCAGTAATTAAGGTGAGAGCTCTGCTGAGAGGGCTTCCCACTCGGATCTCAGAATGCCCATCATTAGACGATCATATCGCTTGCCATCCCGATAAACTGCTGAGCGGATGCGACCCTCCAGTTGAAAGCCTACCTTTTCATAAGCGCGAATGCCTCGGGAGTTGTAGGAGATGACATCAAGACCTACTCGATCCAGATTTAATTCATGGAATGCATATCGAAGAATCAGCTTCAACGCTTCTGTACCATACCCTTTGTTTCGATGTTCAGCAAGTCCAATACCGATCGCAAGCTGCCCGCAGCGGTTATTCCATTCAATACTATGAATAACGACAAAGCCGATCAGTTGTTCATCCTCTTGGGTGCGTAGCCGAAAATATACTTCCTTATCTTTCGTTTCGCCTTCGTCCTCAAGCTGTTTCTCCGAGTAGGGAATCGCAATATCCGTATCCACGTTACGCAGATATTCAGGATCTTCGTTCCACAATAGCATCGTCTGCACGTCTTCTGTGCGGGGAGGGGTCATTTTTAAACGCTGGCTGTAAAATAGATTTTCTGTTGATAGTGTCATGTTAATCTCCTTCAGATCCAAATTTAAGTTCGCTTCACCTCAGAACAACCGTTAGCCATATGTATTGTACGCAATATGCCTCGCTCCTTTAGACATCAGATAGGATCATCATAATGAAAATTTCAGGGTGATACAACACTCGATCTAGAGAACATGCATAATATCCTTGTCAGGAAACCTGCCACGGGAGTAATATGAAATACAGAAGGTTAACAAGTGTAGATCATACTTAACATTAACGTAGGAGTGGTTATAGTGGAAATTCGTGTAGATGATTTGAGCGGGGCACAAGTGATTGGACTAATTGCAGAACATTTACAAGGAATGGCGGAGGACTCTCCACCAGAAAGCATTCATGCCCTTAATCTAGACGGCTTGAAGAAGCCGGAGATTACTTTTTGGTGTGCATGGGAAGATCAGGAGCTTCTCGGCTGTGGGGCAATCAAGGAACTGGACAAAGAGCACGCAGAACTCAAATCGATGCGAACTGCTAAGAATCATTTACGCAAAGGTGTGGCAAGAAAGATCCTTGCTCATATTATTGAAGTTGCGATAAGTCGTGGATATAAACGGATCAGTCTAGAGACTGGCTCCATGGATTCATTCATCCCAGCTCGCAAGCTGTATGAAGATTTCGGCTTCACGTATTGTGAGCCTTTTGCAGATTATATTCTGGATCCGAATAGTACATTTATGACGAAGGAACTGTAGTACACGTTTTGAGAATGTTCAAACGTTCATAGTATTAAAAGTATTAAGAGCATTTAGTACACTCTATTAATAAATAAAAAACACTTGAAGAACAGCATTCTGAGTTACAAGGGATGCTGTTCTTTGATGTATATATGGCACCTTCTATACAGTGGAAGGATGAGAATGTGCTGCAATGCCAGTCATAGTTAGATTGTATCAAAAGACACATAGTTCGATCGCAAACTAGATTAAAATGACTGCATACACACGTGACTAACGTTCCACAGAGAGGAGATCCAACGTGATCTATTGGATATTTGGTGATCTGAATCCGTTATTTGCAGTTTTTATACTGAGTCCGATCATTGCACTAATGCTTGGTGTGGTTTGCTTTTATAGAAGGCGGTTTAAAATTATGATGGGGATGGGCGTTTCATTTGTACTGCCTTTGCTGTTCATTGCGAGTGATTGGGCAACTCTGTGGGCTAATGTAGGCATAGGGATGGTGGATGGTGTTGGATATAGCTTAATCACACTACTGATGTATAAAGGATTGAACTTTATCAAGAATTGAATGAAATTCCCATGTAGATGTTCTGTTCTGAGGTATGGACTATAGGGTATACTGAAAATTATGTATTTAGGTAGACTTGAACTAAAGAATCACAGACGTTTTACATCAGGAGGACTGGAATTGGCTCAGACAGAAGGAACATTACAGAAGAAACTCAAACCAAGACACATTAGCCTGATGGCGATGGGTGGTGTCATTGGAACTGGAATTTTCAAAGGCAGTGCCGAAACAATTGGATTAGCAGGGCCTGGGGTCATTGTGACCTATATTTTCGCCGGATTGTTGCTGCTCGTTGTCATGGCAGCTATGGCAGAGATGGCCACCGTCTATAAGAATCGGAATATGAAAGACTTTGTGCAAGAAGCGTTTGGCAGCAGAGTGTCATTTGTCATGGGATGGATGTATTGCTTCCTGTGGTTGTCTGTATGTGTCATTGAAGTGATCGCAGCGGGGAGTTTCTTGCAATACTGGTTCCCAGACGTGCCATTATGGCTCATGAGTCTGGCATGCGCTGCGTTTATTATATCCGTGAACTTTCTCAGTGTAGGCGTGTTCGGAGAATTTGAATTCTGGTTAGCAGGGATCAAAATTGCGATGATTATTGCTTTTATTTTCCTAGGTACTGCGCTAATCTTCGGAATTATCCCAAGTGATAACACACCTTATCTGCAAAATTATACACAATCGGTTGGCTTTTTCCCTAATGGTTGGGGTTCAATCTTCTCGGCTCTGCTTGTTGTTATGTTCTCCTATGGAGGTTCCGAGCTGATTGGACTAACGTTGACGGAAACGGAAAATGCAGATCGTGTACTGCCCAAGGTGGTGGGCAATTTCATGTTAAGGATCATTCTATTCTTCACCTTACCGATTCTCATCATCTGTGGCTTAATTCCGTGGAATGAGCTTGGACCAGAAAGTAGCCCATTTGTACAGGTGCTCGCTTCGACTGGCCTACCAGGTGCCGCTCATATTATGAACTTCATTCTGGTTACGGCTGTCTTATCAGCTGCGAACTCTGGGATCTATGGTGCATCCCGGATGATGTATTCCATGGCAGTCGGCGGTGAGGCTCCCAAAGCTTTAGCGAAGACCAATGCGAACGGCAGCCCGATTAACACCTTGCTTGTGTGCAGCGTCATTCTGTTAGCTGGATCATTGCTGGGGCTGTTTGCACAAGATCAGCTATTTAGTGTGCTACTAGCGGTTCCTGGATTTGTGGTAATTCTGGTGTGGATCTGTATCTCTTCATCGCAGTTGAAGTTGCGTAAGCAGTATCCCGTGCAGCCTTCCTTCAAGGTGTGGGGCTTTCCTTATATAACAGGTGCCACAACCCTATGTCTGGCTGTAATTGCAGTGATGTTTATTTTCGATGCAGGCAATCGTTTCAGTATTAGCGTCTGTCTCTCCGTGCTAGCATTCCTCATCATCTGGTCTTTGGTTCGATTCCGTAAGGCAGATGGGAAACAGGCGAAATAACGGATTGCATCTAGAGATCATATGTAGATTGGATAGAGAAAAAGGGTTTGAGAATTAGCAGAATTAAATATTGCTTAATTAAGAAGAAGACATCCCAGTGCTCATGCTGGGGTGTTTTTTTGTACTTGGAGGTATACTTGCATATATAGATTCAGATGAGAAGAAAGAAGGGAGGATTGCGCAATGAAGAATTGGGCTGTTGTTAGGAGGATAGATCCCTACATAGAAGAAGAGGTAACTCTTGAAATGAACGGAGCTGAATTCACAGGGTTTGCTAATATCTGTCCATATCCTATTGAAGTGGGATGTGCTTACCCTGTATCCATTGGGATTACAATATTAGATGATGTCATTGTTCAGGAGCTGCACGAGCCTAAGAAAGAGTTAGAACGGATTGATTCAGGATTTGCCTATAACATTCGAGGTGTGATACAAGCAGACTCTTTGGATGCGGGGATCGTCCTGACCGATGAAGAGTTGTTCAGAGACTATGCTTATTTAATGGGTACATACGTTGAGATGAAAGTAGATCGCATTAGCGTTGAATTTCTAACGGAGCGGGAAGGAGAGTAGGTTCCAGGTACTGTTATATTTTGGTTCTAATTAGGTTAATGTGGACTATAAAAATACTTCGGTAGTCGCTACCTATTCTTGGGGTATCTCATTAGATAGATACGGTCCTATAATCGAATAAAAATTGGAGAGGGAAGATTTACTATGGCTTCAATAGCTGAATTAGCAGAAGAGATTAAAACTGATAAGATAAAAAACGAAGATTTAATAGTATGTTTAGAAGCAAGAAATTTAAGGGTTGTTGCTATGGCAATGTTCAAGTTAATTGAAAGAAATTACTGTAATATTAGCATTGTAGATAGACTATCTGAACTTGGAGAACTTTTAACAGACAATAAATTTATTGGACCATGGCAATTCGGACATGTTGCTATAGCTACGCTATCCCTTCTAGAAAATGAGGATGCAAAGATTAAATTTAACGAACTTTTTGAGAGACTGAGTGATAATGATAAATTTTTAGTAGATAACTTTATCAAATCAGAATCTTATAAAATATAGGGAATATTTGTGATTTATAAACTAGGGTTCTCCAGTAATAAAAAAATGAAGGAACACTATTTACATGAAGTGCAACTCTTAACATTGACATTGGAAAAAGCCTAGGTTTATCTGATGAAATTCTAGGGGGCATTTTTTATGGTGTGGCTTACGAAATAGAGCGGAGCATGAAGGCGAATAGCTTCCAGGTTGAGGTGAAGGTAATGTACTTGAGAGAAGCGGTATCTCGAAGTAGTAATATTGATTGGAGTTTAGTAGGGACGGTAGTCTCACCAGAGAATGAGAGATTGGCATATGAGTTTTTTAGGAGAATGGCTTCATTTTTTCAAAAAGAAAATCTAGTACCTGTTTCACCTAAATTTGCTGATATTGCTCGTTTATTAGGTGGTGAAAAAGAGCTAGTAGATATTACAACGATTTATAGCCAAGAAACCATAGAATACATGAATAAGTTTTCTGGTATAGAATTGTTTTGTAATTTTTATCTGAAATTAGCTAGTTATATAGATGATCATCCGGAATACTCTGAGTATATTTATGTATATGAACCGTTGTTAAGAATACTAGAACGGAAAGGGGCGTTTGTATTTAGAGTGAATGAACTAGAGATAATTGGGGTTAGTCATTTCCCTCTAGGAGGATGGTATGAGAGATTTTTAAATAAGCCATCGTACGATATAGAAAACTTATAAATCTAAAGATAGTTTTCCGTCATGATATGCTACTTATATAAACCCGAGCGTATTTACGTGATTAAAAAGTGTGATTCATGGAGTGATTTATATAAATAGGAAAAATGAACTCGATGATAAGGTTCGCCATATTAGGCAAAATGAATTATCCGTACAAGAATTAATTGAATGTCTGGATTCAAAACAAATATATATCATCAGCAATACGATGATTAGGATCGTAGAACTAAAAATCAATAATACTTTAGTGATCGAAAAGCTTCAAAATTTAACTCAATATATGGGTGAACGATATACTTTTGCAGAAGGAATCGGAATTGGACATTTTGCTATGGCAACACTATCAATCTTGAATACCTCTGATTCTTTAAAAGCATATCATGAAATCCTAGAGAATCTAAAAGAAGTAGATATACAAAGGATAGAAAAGGCAATTGTAATATTAAATGACTTAACTAATACGGATTAATTTTATAGTTTGCAAACATCTAACGTATTGATGCAGATAATGAATACTTGAATGCGGCGTGAGTGAGGAGAGAATATAATATTATAGAAAAAGCTTAATGGGGGGAGAGAAGTGTACAGAATACTTACAGAACAAAATGAAATTGATAAACTTGTTAAATCTTATTTTTATATTATTGACCTCCCAAGGGCGTTAGAATATTTTGGAGATATTGAAAGACATGGGTATGGATCAGGTCCACTAGAGGTACAACTTTCAACTTATCATGAACCAAATGAGGAGTACTATATTGGAGACAGGAAAGTATGCTTTATAGGAGAGCCCCCAGCTTATGACGAAGATGTAATGGCGGTAATGGAGTACAATCAATTTTATAACTATTTAGTTATTTATAGTGGGAAATATCTTGACGAACATCCAGAAGATATAAATAAGATTAATAATTTAATGGAAACAATAAAAAATAGATTAGGTATATAAATAATTAAAAGGCAGTGTACTTGGTAAGTTGTTACATCTAATTAAAATAAGAGGAACTTACAAATTTTAAACAGGTCGATTATGGTCGCATAACACCGTGATTAACCTGTTTTTCTATAATCTATATTTTCTTGCGAAGATTTAATTTCATCAGAGAATGAAAAAAATAAAAAAACGGAAATCGCTACTGACATACTGTTGGCAACAGGGGCTCTATATAATCAAGACATATAACATATCAACCCATACACTAAGGAGGACATAAACATTATGTCAGTAATTGGACCCGACTTTATTTCACTTCAAGTAAGCAATCTGGAAAGCTCTGCGGAATTCTATCAAAACTATCTCGGACTGGTTCGCTCACAGGCGGGGCCACCTCATGCTGTAGTCTTTGATACGAAGCCTATTGCATTTGCTCTTCGTGACTTACTCCCGGGAGTAGAGCTCAGCTCGGTTAGTCAGCCTGGACTTGGTGTTGCTCTGTGGCTTCAAGCCCCTGATGCGCAAGAAATCCACGACAAGCTTGTTGCGGCAGGCGTAACGATCACATCTGCACCAATCGATGGACCATTTGGGCGAACCTTTACATTTGCTGATCCAGATGGTTACTTAGTTACCCTTCACAGTAAAGCCTAATACGCAATTAGCATAAGCTTAGTTAGGGTAATGTTAACTTCGCTCTGTCTGAGCAGATTATGTGATTACCTTATCAAAGCTGTTTTATAAAAGTGATATACTCCCCATATGGTATACAGGTGAAATAGTAGATCCTGTTACTATGAGGGGATTTTTCTTATCAGTAAATGGTTCAGTAAAGTGTAACTTTTCATTCTGAGCTGATTGGAAACATTTCTTTACATCCAATTGAGCATAAAATGAAGACGGAAATTTTCTAATAATGTCTGTATGTTTATATTGAGAATATGTAAAGGGTTTATAGATATGAAACTGTTAGAAGAGTTAGGAGGAGTGTTGAGGTCATGGGAACGTCATCTTTTTTATTGTTTAAACGTGAAGAGAGCATTCCAGCAATTGATTTATTGATGCGTATTAATAAAATATGTAAAAAGGAAAAGCTTTACTTTGATAGTGATGAAAAAGTTTTTAATAATGAAGGGAAACTAATATACACAAGAATATATGTTAGTGACGTCCCATTTAGAGAGAACTATTCAAGAACCCTTTGTTTTAGCGTTTATGATGAACCATACGAATATCAGGTGGTTAGTTTTGAATGGGATGATACCAATAATGAATATTTTAAAGCGGTGGTATCTGATGACTTTTACGATAATGAAGATCTATTACTTCGATTTTTTCGCGAAATACTTAGGATCTATCCTAAATCCAAGTTATGGGTTGAGGACGAATGGTTTTACACTTTCGAAGACTTAGAGAAAACTACGGATGTGGATAATTACAATTGGTGCTACAAAGATCCAAGATATAATGGATAATTGACTAAGTAGCTTAATGATTAACCCAATCAAAAATAATGAGATTGTAAAGATTTAATGGGGATTTCAGTTTAGATGTACAGGAGGTAGCTATTAATGAATTTAGAACAGATGAAACAGATTTCTCTTAGAGGTAGAGTTGCATATGGGATCTGTTGTTTTGAGAACGTGCTGATTACCTTAGAATATGATCTGAATGATTGGAAAAACGTTCTGAACTACCTATGGCAATTTACTAATATTCAACATTTAGATGATTGGAATGAGATTATCGTTGAACTGATCCCGGAAAATCTAATGGAGTTCGATACATACGAAGAGCAGGAGTTTGAAAGACTGAGCTGTGAAGAATTTGTTTCTTTATATCAACTGTATCAATCGACGGAGGAATCTATTGGTATCTTACTTCGAGATATTTATGAATTGGGCATCAGTCATGCGTATTCTGTCATTGAAGGATATGGAGAGAGTAGCTTAATACTGGTGCATAGAATAGCTGATTACATGCTGCAACAAGGATTCCCATTGCCAGATATGGTTTCCTTCCTGAAATATTCCATAAATGAAAATAGAGGTTGGGGTAACAGGTTTGATGGTACAGTTTTATCTAAAGTTATACATAAATAGCATTCAAATTCACCTACAATGATACATAGTATTTCTAGAACCACATTGTGAGAGGGTTGCTCGCTTCCCAATCAAAGGCCTATTCCCACTGTAAAGCAGAGGAATAAGCCTTTTTTCTGTGTATTTAATGAAGAAAATTCCCTTATTTATTTCAACCCAATATTTTCTTGCGAAAATCGACATATTCGTATACTATTTTCACATTACATAGTGCTTCAAGCATGGTGAAATTGGGTATGGGCTAGTCGAAAAGGCTTACACGGATGTGGGAGGAAGAGGAGCGAATGATCGGAGTGTTCAGAAAACGTTTAGTTGTCCGCATAGTTGCCATCGTTACATTTGTTATGCTGGTACTATCTGCAGGAAGTATGTTGCTACAGCTAGCTAATACAACATTGGCTGCACAGAAGGCAATCTCAAGTTACAACATTCAGATAGCTCAGAGTTATGTAAGTCAGTTAGATAAGGAGCCCTATGTAGAATTTGTGCAAGATCCACAAGAAAATAGTACATTTCTGAAGATACGAGATGAACTAGATGATTTTCGTGTAAGGATCGGCGCCATGTACGTGTACTTTGCCAAAATAGATGACAAGAATACACCTCTCATGATGGTGGATGGAATCAAGGATCCAGACAAAGCATCCGCAATTAATGAAGTAACGGACATTCCTCCAGATGCTGTGGCCGAGTTGCGGCAGGGGAACACAGCAAGTTCATCCATTATTAATAACGAAGAATATGGCGAATACATATCCTCCTATGCTCCGATCATGGATAACAACGGTGGTCTGGTAGGTGTAATCGGCATCGATACGGCTGTATCAGTTATCGGAACGATCGAGTCGGATATCCTGACGTCTAGTCTTCCGTTCTACAGTGTACTGCTGTTCATTACACTCGCAGGAATTGCCATTGTATTATGGTTTATCGTAAGAGGTCTACGACCGTTGCAACCACTAAAAGCAAGTGTAGAACGAATGGCCCAAGGTGAGCTGGCAGAAGCAAATCGGATTTTGACAGCATACCCACTTCGCAGCCAAGATGAGATTGGCAGTACGTTTACAGCAATGACCCAGATGTCTGGGAATTTGAATAAAATCGTGAGTGACATGGTCGCGGGTGTATCTGTAACTACAGATATTCTCGCCGAATCGACTGAGGAATTCAATCGGAACGCAGAAGAGATGTTGGTCATGAATAAAACGGTGAATCATGCAGTGCAGCAAATTAGACAGGGTGCACATACGCAGAAGCAGGGCGCAAGTGATAGTGCTCACGCGATGGAAGAGATCGCGAAAGGCATCACGGACATATCCGAGTCCTCCACAGCTGTGTCGGACGCGGCGAATACGACGCTTGCTACAGCACAATTGGGTAAGCAGAGCATGACAGACATGAAGAAACAGATGGAGAATATATCCGCCGTTGCAGGAGAAGTGGTAGCGCTGGTTCAAGTGCTGAGCAACTATTCACAAGAGATTGGTGGCGCTCTGCACACGCTGCGGGATTTTGCCTCCCAGACGAAGCTGCTTGCACTCAATGCTTCGATAGAGGCTGCTCATGCTGGAGAGCATGGAAGAGGCTTTTCGATTGTAGCGGATGAGGTGAGAAAGCTGGCAGAAGCTTCAAGTTCATCTGTACAGACCATATCGGATTTGCTAACGGGTATTCAGCAAGAGTCCGAACAGATTGGGACACAGATGAATGTCACAGCACAGGAGATAGGTCAGGGTGTAACTCTGACTGCAGATGCGGAGGTTGCCTTTACACAGGTGGTCGATGCATTGCGACTCGTAACCCAGCGAATCCAGGAAGTCTCTGCTGCAGCAGAAGAAATATCCGCGGGATCCGAGGAAGCAGCCGCATCCGTGAACACGATCTCCGAGATCTCATCCGGCGTTTCGGACCATTCGGACGATATCTATCGTTTAACCCGTGAACAATCTGCGATGTTCCAGAAGGTGTTGGAGGCATCCAATGTACTGCAGCAACAGACGCATGAGATGAGCGAAGCAGTGAAGAAGGTCAAAGTATAGAATGAAATAAACGCAACATGTGGAACATTATTATAACACGCTACTCCTTAATCGAAGTATGTTCATGCAGACATCGACTGAAGAGTAGAGTGTTTTTTAGTTATAAATGTCCTAGCTCAATAGCCTGTCTGAACTTTAACGTAAATCGCTCTGCTGCCAGAGCAATTTCCTTCGACTCTGCCTGCACGAATCCGATCTGCATTTTGGGTTGATCTATCCCTGTAATCTCAATGAGTTTGAGTACGCCCTCTTTCCACAATGGATGTTGGTAGAAGGAGAAGTCATGTCCGATGGTTGCTGCCATATTACTTCCGAGAACTGTTGTAATGGCTTCGGAATTATTGGTACGGAACAAAATAGAGAGTGGGCCGTGATCATAGGTGAAGTCTTGGATAAAATCATCAACGAATCCATCGCGGTACAATGCGAGCTTATGGAGCTTGAGTTGTTCAGGCGTGACCCGGTTCAGCTTCGCTAGTTCGGAGTGATGGTGGGTGCATACAACTAGTTTACCTGAGTACATAGGAATAAAATGTAAGCCATCGAATTCGCGTAACTGTTTCGTATAAATGGCGATGAATCCGAGATGTATCTTGTTGCTGCGAATATCCTTGATAATCTCCATCGAACCCTTCTCTTCAATGGAAATATCTAATAGGGGATGCTCGATTTTCATCTCGGCTGTAGCCTGAACCAAGTAGGGCATAACACTGGGAAAAGTAGCGACATGAAGCTCTCCTGTCAGGGCGGAAGCTTCGATATTCATCGTTTTCAGATCATCCACACGCTGGAGAATATCCATTGCTTTGGCGATAAACTGTTTGCCCTCAACCGTAGGGAATGTGCCGCTGCGTGAGCGCTCAAATAACACCACACCAAGCTCATGTTCAAGTCGATGAATGGATTGGCTAATGGCTGACTGAGTGATATGAAGATTCGCAGAAGCTGCGGAAAAAGATTTCGTTTTCGCAATTTCAACAACATATTCAAGCTGTTCAAGATTCATAAGTTCATCTCCGGTTGTATTACTATAACTAATATTAACATTAGTATCTATAAATATGAATAATGTTTGAACAGGGCTATACTAAGAATAGAAGTTGTGTTCATCTTATAAATGATAAAAAGGGGATGCATCCAATGAAAGCAGCAGTATGGTACGGAAAAAAAGATGTCCGCGTTGAAGAGCGGGAGGTAAAGGCAGCACAAGCGGGACAAGTCAAGATTAAAGTGCAGTATGCTGGAATCTGTGGCAGTGACTTGCACGCGTATCACCATGGTGTTGGCATACAAGAAGGGGATAAACATCCGCTATCCGGACAGAATGCACCGCTCACACTAGGTCACGAGTTTGCCGGAGTGGTTAGTGAACTGGGTGATCATGTAAGCGGAATCAAAGTGGGAGATCGTGTCGTTGTAGAGCCGCTGTATCATTGCGGTAAATGCGAGTACTGTATCCAAGGACGTTACAATCAATGTACACAATTCGGCTTTGTAGGCTTGAATGGAGACGGCGGCTTTGCAGAATATGTTGTGGTCGAATCCTATATGGTACATGCTCTGCCAGATAACGTATCCTTTGAAGAAGGAGCGCTTGTTGAGCCTACAGCCGTTGCCCTTCATGCTGTCCGCCACAGTAAATTGAAAGTTGGACAGAAGGTTGCCGTATATGGCGCAGGTCCAATTGGATTATTAACGATCTTGTCCGCGAAAGCGGCTGGGGCATCCGAGATTTATGCGGTCGATGTATTTGATGAGCGGCTGAACCTTGCAGCGAAGCTGGGAGCTATTCCAGTGAATAGCGCGCAAGTGAATGCAACGGATACCATTCTCCAGAAATCCGGTGGGATTGACGTCGCTTATGAAGCTGCAGGTGTGCAGCCAACAATGGACAGTGCAATTAGCGTGATTAAGAAAGGCGGAGAGGTTGTCGTCATTGCGGCTATTCCAACGCCACTTCAAGTGAACTTCTTCGAGCTGTTGGTGAAGGAAGCGAACCTAACTTCTACGCTGGCATATCGTCACATTTTTCCAGAAGTGGTTTCTTTGATCGCAGAAGGAGCACTGGATGTGAAGCAAGTTATTACGAAGAAAATCAAACTCGATAATATCGTGGAAGAAGGCCTTGAGCTGCTCATGTCCGATAAGAGCCACGCCAAAATCCTCATCGAAATTAACGAGTAAGAGTAGGTTGAAGAAATAGCACACAAGCCACCACCTATGAACTGCTTTCCTATATGCTAGACTCCGTTCTAACTATAGGCAGCAGTGAAGTAGGAGGTGGTTTTTTTTTGTCATGCGCTCGAAGACCGCATTCTCTCTGCACACTTGCCCTACTTTCGATTTAATTGTGTGAGGTAGAGATGATTGCGATACTCCGAAGGGGTAATTCCTTCGTATTGCTTAAACATTCGTAGAAATAGTTTGTAGTCTGAGAATCCACACACCCCAGCGATTTCCTTCACACTTGCATTGGTATTCAGCAGCATCTGTTTGGCTCGGTTGATGCGCTGAGTCAGAATATACGTTTTGAGACCTACGCCTTTCTCTCGCTTTACCATTTTGGAGATATAATCTTTGTTGAAGTTAAACGTCTCAGCTATCTTCGCTACCGTAACATCCATATGGATATGAAGATCGATCCATTTGCAGATGTGATCCACAATGGCATTGTGCGCACGATAGTCGGTCTTGGTATTACGCTCTAGCTCCTTCAATAATAGGAATAACGCCGCATCCGATTCCTCTGTTGAGAACGAAGAGACATGCAGAAGCTGCTTGAATAACTGATTCGCCGTTGACGGTACCTGAATTGTGGAATAAGTAGGATAAGACAGAAACTCCAGCTGTTGCGTGTCATAATGAACCCAGTAGAAGCTTACCGGTGCGTCACTGGTCTGATATCCATAATGCTGGCGCCCGGATTGAAGGAATAACATGTCATTTGGGCGCACGATATACTTCTGATCTTCCTCGGCAATGTACATCTCTCCCTCTAACATCAAAATGATCTCTTGAAAGGGCATACTGCGCTTCATATGTGTCCAGTTACCCTCCGAAATAAATTTCCCGCAGAGGTAATGTTCCAATAGCTTTGGCATAGGACGGATTTCTCCACCTTTTCTTGGATTCTGAGTCTGATTCATTTGTATTTTATTTGATAACATGAGGAAGTACAAGGATTACCAAAGATTTATGGCTAATCGACGTGAGAGATAGACGACGGATTTTACCCTTTTTATCCAGATGGAAAATATATGATCACAGTTCGCTATATAGATTGAACTAAACATTTACATGAGAACGGAGAGGACAGAAATAACATGGAGAAGCGGAGCGTTCGCCTTTATCCCCGGATTTTACCTTTGGAAAAGGAAATTAGAAAAATCTGGGGATAACAGCGATCGGAAGGTTATTCTGTCATCGAAGTGGCAAGTGTAACTATTCTTTAGTTCAATTTATATAGACAGTTCATGAGGAGGAAATCAATTGATTACACAAACGAACAGAGGATTTTTGAGTCCTGCACAGGTTGATCTATCGGATGGTGTGTTCCTTACGTCACAACAGGTGGGAGAACAGTATCTCTTATCCCTAGATATGGATCGATTCCTTGCCCCATGTTATGAGGCGCATGGATTAACTGCGCGCAAGGAACGTTACGCCGGCTGGGAGGCGCGTTCTATTAGTGGGCATTCCTTAGGACATTATATGTCTGCGCTCGCTGTGACCTATCAGGCGACGAGCAATGAGGAGTTGAAGCGTAGATTAGATTATGCAGTCGGTGAATTGGCTGGTATTCAGCAGGCGACAGGTAGTGGTTTTATTGGTGGCTTGCCTGAGCAAGCATTCATCATTGGATTTCAGGCAGAACACATTGGCGGTTTTAACATCGGGGAGTATTGGGTTCCTTGGTACAGTGTACATAAGATCTATCGTGGACTTATCGATGCATATAGGCTGACAGCGAATGAAGAGGCTCTTCAAGTTGTGATTCGTTTTGCAGATTGGGCAGTGGCGGGACTACAAGATATGACGGATGAGAAGGTGCAGAAAATGCTTCAGTGCGAGCACGGGGGCATGAATGAAGTATTTGCACAGTTATTTGGCATCACGGGCAAAGCGATTTACCTGGACACAGCGAAACGTTTTACCCACCAGACCATTTTGGCACCACTGGAGCAGGAGAAAGATGAGCTTCAGGGATTGCATGCCAATACTCAAATTCCGAAAGTGATCGGAGCAGCAGAGATTTATAACCAAGATCACTCCCACGAGAGCTACCGCACAGCGGCTGAATTTTTCTGGGATACGACCATACATCACCGTTCTTACGTCTTTGGTGCAACGAGCATTTCGGAGCATTACGAGGCAAAGGGCATGGAGAGCCTAGGGATCAAAACAGGAGAGAGTTGCTGTACCCACAACATGATGCAATTGACTAAACAGCTCTTCACTTGGAATCCAGATAGCGCATACATGGATTATTACGAGAACGCTGTCTACAATCACATTTTAGGCACACAAGATCCGGATACAGGGAACAAAACATACTTTGCTTCCACGCTCCAAGGGCATTACAAAATTTATGGAACACATGACACCGCTTGGTGGTGCTGCACTGGATCAGGCATGGAGAATCCGGGCAAGTATGCCGAAGCGATCTATTTCGAGGAAGACGATAACTTGTATGTGAACCTGTACATTGCCTCTACGCTAGACTGGACATCACAAGGACTGTCATTGAAGCTGAACACCAATTTCCCTTATTCGGAAAAAGGAACCCTAACGATTACCGGAGGCAATGCCTCGGCGAATCTGAAGCTGCGCGTACCATCGTGGCTCCAAGAGCCGATGACGGTCATCGTGAATGGGGACACGCAGCAGATCGTGTCCCAGAGCGAGCCGGGATACATCACACTTTCGCGTCACTGGAACGAGGGCGATGTTGTGACGTTCACCCTGCCAATGACGCTCAGTAAATATACCTCTCGGGATGATGAACACAAGGTAGCATTCCTGTATGGACCAATTGTACTTGCCGGTGCACTTGGTAATGAAGGTCTTCCTGAGGATACGATCGTAGACGAGACTGCACTGAATCCCAAGACCGCGCCTGTACCTGTCATCTGGACAGAGGAAGAGGATGTACGGAAATGGATTCGAGTTCTCGATCAGAATAAATTAACATTTGAGCTGAGCGGAGAGGTGACGTCCACAGGAGAAGCTGTGAAGCTCATTCCGTTCTATGATGTGCATCATCAGTTCTATACGGT
Organism: Paenibacillus tundrae; assembly: GCF_030812775.1. GTDB lineage: Bacteria > Bacillota > Bacilli > Paenibacillales > Paenibacillaceae > Paenibacillus > Paenibacillus tundrae_A. The sequence goes on along the minus strand of NZ_JAUSTI010000008.1, from coordinate 292,917 downwards.
GTATTGGCCGTTGAATGACGAAGGCGATGCGCTGGAGAAAGTATTGAATGATATCACCATCGACAGAGTTCAGCCGGACGGTCAGCAAGATGAGATTGGACACCAGCTGGACGGTAACTGCCGTGAGGCGCAGTATAACGGCTCGTCTACAGACGGCCGCAACAAGCTGCACATGTGGCGAGAAGCGTACGGTACTCGTGATGCTCACTTCAGCTATCGACTGGCCGTGCAGCCGGCAGCACCTAATTATCTGTGCGTAGCTTATTGGGGCGGAGATCATTCTCCTTTTGAACGTGAGGGTATTCGGTATGATCGGCACTTCAATATTATCGTCGATGGAGTCGTTATCGGAGAGCAGCGGATTCATATGAACAAGATTGGCGAGACGTTCTATGTTGCCTATGATATTCCGCAGGAAATCACGTCAGGCAAGGAAGCTGTTACAGTGACGTTCCAGGCGCTGGGTGACAATGGTTGTGCTGGTAAAGTCACAGAGGTTCGCACTACACGAAGCAAACCGGAATTTCTAATTATTTGAGCAGAGGGCGATTCAATCGGTGTTATATCCTGAACTGGAGATTTCACTCCAGCAGCTATTCAAGTTAAGCTAATCCTTAACAGAAGTAAGTTCACGAGGCTTGTTAAATTAAAGATCTGACCATTCCGATACTCCGGCATCTTGCCGGGGTATTTTTCATTTTTTAGATACAGGAAAGGATCACAAAAAGTAATCCATTCCGTAAATGTTATTTGTTAACTAGTCCTTCGGGGATAGCGGCAGTGACAATTTCAAGTGTTTCATAGTTTATAAGGAGAAACACTTCGGTATTCGTATTTTCTATTAAATGTCCATATAGTCCAACATCTGCTCCGAGGCTGGGAGGATTAAACTTGTGGCGGGTAAACTCTACGTTAAGATCATATTTTTCTTTAAAATATGTTTTTCCTGCCTCCATAGCCTTGCTAACGACTTGAGTATCTGCGCTAGAATCAGACTTGAAGCTACAGCCTCCCAAAATTAGGACAACAAATACAAAAACAAATATAATCTGAGACTTATTTTTTTGTATATCGTCTCCTCCTCAAATCTACCATGATATGGGTATATTACTGTAAATTAAGTTTCAGAGTAAATATAAGAGGTGTGTTTTTTGAAAGTCTACATTTCAGATGAGGTGTGTTTAAAATATTCCTGGTTTGCGTATCAAGACATTTCGAATGGGTAGTCTTTCACCCCGAGGGGCACACGAGTGAACACGCATTTATATAAAAAATGACACGCATAGCAATTTTCCGCGTATTACCGTTTAACTTCTCATCATCCACAATCTGCTATTTCCAGGTAACACACTTCTACAGTTTGACCACAAGTTAGCCAATTCGTTGCAACGTTGTCCCTTAAAGATGAAATGGGATAAGCCCAAGCTACGTATAGTTATAGTATCAGAATATCCAATCATATCCACCTGAGAGCGTTAACATCATGTACAATGAGAATGAGATAAACAGGGGAAAAACGACATGAAGTCTAATATCTAACATGAAAGGAGGTCGAATGATTGAACATGACCAAATACATAAAGTTTCTCGGACTGATCCTCGGCATCGTGGCGGTGAATGTTCTAGCATTCTCACCGGGCTTTATCGGACTAGAATTTGGGGAGAGTGCATTCACGACAGCACTTTCGGTGACGCTGCTGTTTGGTAGCGCATTGGCTCTGTTCTATGGCAGCTATACCTTGTTGTTCAGGCAACCGGTTGTTCTGCCTGTGAGGCATATCGAAACACATGAGGATTATGTGGAGGCTTTATCTTTTTATAGACGCATCAAAGTGCTCGAAGAAGATATTACGCTGGGTTTATCCCAACTTAGTCGGATGAAAAAAAAGAAAGAGACGCTCCTGAATGTACTGCATCAACGATTTGATCCCGGAGAACTGAGCTACAAGAAATTTGCCTCCGTCACGCTGGAAGTAGAGAAGCTGTTGTACCTGAACATTCGAAGCGTGTTGAATCGATTGAATGTATTTGATGAAGCGGATTATGCCAATATGATGAAATCCAAATCCGCGAGCTTGCCACAAAAGCTTTTTCAGGAAAAAACGAAAGTGTACAACGACTACCTAACCTACGTAAAAGATTCACTCCACACCAATGAGGAAATTCTGCTCAAGCTGGATCAGTTGCTACTAGAGATTTCACGCCTAGACAGCTATGAGGCCGGAGATATCGAACAGATGCCTTGTATGCAGGAGATTGATCAATTAATTAAGCACACCAAATTATATAGACAGTGAGGGGTTGCTCGTATGGCGAAGAAGGGGAAGTTTTTTTTCATATCCATTGTAATGTTGGTGCTTGTGTTTGGCCTAGTCTATGCAGGAATTACACTGACGTCAAACTTCGGTAAGTCATCTTCACAGGTCAGCACGGAGAATGCAGGTAAGGAGCTAGGAAAGTTGTATGCTGACATCGCGCCGGCAACAGCCGAACCGGTTAAGGGCCAGATTGATCTGGATCCGGTTGATGTCGCAGAATCGCTGCCGGACATATCCAAGTTCCCGATTGCGGTAGAGAATACAACGAATGATTACGTCGAAATTTTCTCTTCCACGGAGAAGTCGGGCAGCGGAGTGGACGGCTGGTTAACCGAAGTAGCGCAAGAATTCAACCAAGCAAATATCAGCGTTGATGGTAAACCAGTGTCGGTGAAGGTTCGGAATATTGCCTCTGGAACAGCTACCGACTATATCAAGTCAGGCAAGTATGTGCCCGATGCCTTCACACCTTCCAATGAACTGTGGGGCGAGATGGTAGAGGCAAGCGGAGTGAAGACAGAGATGGTGTCCGAACGAATCGTTGGTAACGTGCCTGGAATCGTCATTTCCAAAGCGAAATATGATGCACTGGTTGATACGTATGGCTCTGTCAATGTAAAGACAGTCACTGAAGCGATTGCGAAGAACGAACTTGCGATGGGGTATACCGATCCATTTGCGAGCTCCACGGGACTAAATTTCCTCGTGACAGCGCTGAACACGTATGACAGCTCGAATCCGCTTGGGGAGAAGGCGATTCAAGGCTTTGAGAAATTCCAGGCGAACGTACCGTTTACCGCGTCCACGACAATTCAGATGCGGGAAGCTGCCAAGTCAGGCCGTTTGGATGCTTTTGTTCTCGAATACCAGACATTTGTGAATACAGCCGATCTGAAGAGTGGATATGTGTTCACTCCATTTGGAGTAAGACATGACAGCCCGCTCTATGCTCTCGGTCAATTGCCGCAGAACAAGCAGGAGATCATCCAGAAGTTTGCGGAATTCGTGACGCAAGATAAATACCAGAAATCAGCCGAGGAGTTCGGTTTTAATGGCCTCCCGGATTATAAATCAGAGGTAGCAGCGGTAGATGGCGGTACGCTGTTGTCCGCGCAGAAAGTATGGAAAGAGAAGAAAAATGGCAGCAAACCTATTGCCGCTGTGTTCGTTACCGATGTATCTGGAAGCATGGATGGAGAACCGCTTAACCGGCTTAAGGAGTCCTTGCACAAAGGACAGAAGTATCTGGGTACGGATAACAGCATCGGCTTAGTATCCTACTCCAGTGGAGTTACCGTCAACTTACCTATTGCCAAGTATGATACGAACCAGCAATCCATGTTTGTAGGCACGGTAGATAGCTTGCAAGCAGGTGGAGGAACAGCGACCTTTGACGGAATCGTTGTGGCGATGAAGATGTTGGAGGATTACAAGGCCGCTAATCCCGATGTGAAGCCGTTGATCTTTGTTTTAAGTGATGGTGAGACCAATGAGGGGCATACGTTGCAGGATATTCGTGAGTTAGTCGAGACGTATCAGGTGCCGATTTACACCATTGGCTACAACGCAGACATCAAAGCATTGGAGAGCATCTCCAGCATTAACGAAGCCGCAAGTATTAATGCGGATACCGACGATGTTGTGTACAAGATTGGGAACCTGTTCAACGTACAGATGTAATCTGTTTAACCTAGTTCGTGTACACCGTTTGGAATTGAGCATATAGGTCGATGAAGCTGTTATTTTAAAGGGGGAACGTCAATGTCATTTTCCATGGAGATACCTAGTCAGAAGGAAATTCAGAAAGTGATTGAGGAAGAAGTGAAACCAGTGCCCGCGGAGGTCGCCGAGCTGCAACAAGTGGCGAATGCCAACGTAGAGATGATCATGACACTTGACCTTGAATCGTTGGAGAAACGCAAGGAGATTCTGCAATCCATTGAGGGCTTTGGCATGAACACGATGAGATCCTCTTCGGAGAAAAACGCGTTGCTTCAAGTCTCCGTTGGACATCTGTCCAAGACGGGAGACGAGGGCGGTCAGGTAGCCAAAGGCTTAACCGAGCTGCATATGCAACTGAAGGATCTCGACCCGAGCGTGGTCGACTTTGCTAAGACTGGCTTTCTGGGCAAGTTGTTCAATCCGCTACGCGCGTATTTTTTGAAGTACCAGAAAGCAGATGCGGTCATTGCAGACATCGTGACCTCCCTGGACAAGGGGCGAGCAACGCTACGCAATGACAATACGACTCTAGAAATTGAACAGCAGAACTTACGCGAATTAACCAAGCGATTACAGAAGGAAATTCAGTTAGGTGTGCTGATGGACGAATCTATTGATGGACAGATTGAGGCGGCGAAGGTACGCAATGAAGATCCGGAGAAGGTTCGTTTCATTACAGAAGAAGTGTTGTTCCCGCTTCGGCAACGGGTGATGGATCTGCAGCAGATGTTGGTGGTTAACCAACAAGGAATCATGGCAATTGAAGTGGTCATCCGTAACAATAAGGAACTAATTCGCGGGGTAGATCGGGCGAAGAATGTAACCATATCGGCACTGAAAATTGCCGTAACCGTAGCAAGTGCGCTTTATAATCAGAAGATTGTTTTGCAGAAAATTGAACTACTGAACCAGACGACGAATGACCTCATCGCAGGCACATCCAAAATGCTCAAGGATCAAGGCATCGCCATTCAAAAGCAGGCGTATGATGCAAGCATTTCGGTCGATACGATGAAGCAAGCGTTCACGGATGTCCTGTCTGCACTGGATTCAATCAGTGTATATAAGCAGGAAGCATTACCGCGGATGCGGGAGACAATTACACAGTTCCGTGAACTCGCGGATACGGGAGAGCAGCAGATTCAGCGACTGGAGAAAGGGCAGAAGCTGGGATTGTAGCATGATCGCATAGCCGAGTTATAAATAGAACGGTTGACCCCGAATTATCCAGGGTCAACCGTTCTTTGTCGTTGCATGTAGAGTGTATATGGAATCAGCAGCACAAGGGCTGACAGAGCCACGATTAAGGAAATGAATAGACTGGCTTGAGTGAACAGGAGTGCTCCCAGAGCGGCCCCGAGGACAAACGTAATCCAAGATAGTGCCAGAACAGCCCATTCGGATACAGGAGCTTTGCCGCGTACAGCTTTAGCGATGGCTTGTCCAATCCCGAACAAGGTTCCTGACACGAAGCCTTTGCCTACGTCAGCATGAGCGACCATCTGGTGCATCGTATTTTGCATGCCCATCGCTACTGCGAGTGGAAAGAGAATGCTGTCGTTGTGGAGCAATATAACCCAGGTGATTGCAATAACGAATAAGATAGATTCCGCGCTTAAAATTAACGTCAAATGATATTGTCTGGATAGTTCCGTTATCAACGTACCGATAAATGCCCCGACAATAAATAACAGCACGACAACCCCCGTCGTTGCCCATACGGAGTAGTCACCTTTAAAGAGTGAAATGCCTAGCTTGGTGCTATTACCGCTCATAAAAGACAAATAAACCTTGCCTAATCCTAGATAGCCAATGGCATCAATAAATCCGGCAATCAGCACTAGAGCTGATGATAATAAAAGCCGGGATAGTCCCGGCTCTAAGCGTTCTACAGTATGTCCAATACGTTTAGTTGTGTCTTGATGGTTATTGGTCGAATCAGGCGTTATGGTCATAGACATAGCCTCTCTTCTGGTTCGTGAAAGCAGTGATGCAGATCAGTCTAGTGTATGCGAGCGATACGATCGGATTCAACCAAGTATGTTGACACGAACCTCTGAATTCTTATCCGACAACAAGTTGATAACCTATATATGTCTTGGTTTAGCATGGACGCCTAGTCCTAGTGCTAGAGCTAGACGTAGGCACGTTAGGATTGAGAGCTATTCTTTTGCTTATCTGGTGCGATGAAGAGGGTGTCATTCGGAAGCTTGGCTGCTTCTTCTTTGGTCATACCCAAATTTGTGGATAACAGGTCGTCTGGGTTACCTGCAATCCATTCACTCAAATCAATGGCTTCGTAGTGCCCGCTGTTGAAGCCGATTAATACACGGCAGACGTCGTCTCCGGTATTTTTGATATAATGCCCAGCTCCCATAGGTGCATAGCCAACATCGCCTGCTTCGAAATGCTCTGTTACCGCATGACCCTCTGCGAGGAATACTGTCATTTCAGCCTGACCACTAATGTAGTACTGCCACTCGTCTGCATTAGGATGCCAATGCATCTCCCGTAGCGCACCTGGCTGCAATTCAATGAGAGACCCAGCCATCGTGGTGGAGATGGGGAAGTCCTCAACAGTCACGGTACGTTGCGTACCACCTCCTGGTGCTCGTCTAGGCTGTTTGGCAAGGAGTGGATATCGGTGAATGGTGGTCAGCTCCGAATTACGTCGGTATGTACCGGAAGATGAACTATCGTTGGGTACGGGTCCTTTGGCAAAGTAGGCTTCACCCTGATTCAGCTTGGCAGCCTGCTCTTCGGTGATGCCAAGATTCTGAGCGACGATGTTGTTCGGGGTCTGAGTAAAAAAATCGGTAATACTAAAAGTATGATCCTCCGAGAAATCACCGTTATCAAAAATCAAAATAAAATGACATTCGTCCGGGCCGAGTCCCTGAATGGAATGCCCGTATCCGCGAGGGAAATACCAAACATCGCCTGGCTCGAACGTATCCGTATAGGCATGTCCATCCGGATGGATCACAGTTGTACGACAGGAACCGCTGATGACGTAAGCCCATTCTGCTGCGTTAGCATGCCAATGCAGTTCACGCATGCCTCCCGGCTCTAATCGCATGGATACGCCAGCAATGCCGATTGAAGCAGGGAAATCTTTAACTGAAGCGCCGCGGGTAATTCCGCCAGAGCCTGTCCGAGGTTCCTTTTGTTCTAGCCGATACTTAAAAGATGTCATCATGATTCCTCCTCATATCAAATTAGGTTTACATGTAAAAAGTTGAATATGCCGTATATGTTCTTTTAACCATATCCTACGAATCTATTCAGCTATACCTTAATTAATATGAGGCAAATGGGAATTATTCATTCGAGGGTCATTCCATTTTTTTGTACATATTGTGTTGCAGGTTCGCTGTGAGTCGAATGATAGACCACATTAGCGGGTTTATAATTAATAATTTTGAACAATTCCTCGGCCATATAACCGGGGCTGTGTCTGAAATCCTGATGAATCCACTCGATAATCATGCCGAAGATAGCATGAGATTGATAACTTGCGAGCAGCTCGCGGTTGATATGCGTTGGGAATATTTCGTTTAGATCCTGTAAGGCGAGGTCGCGTAGAACATTACAGATCATCTGTTGGAAGCTGGAAGATGCCTCGGATTTGACGGCAAGAGTATAGAATGCAGCGTGCTGATAGACATGCTCAAAGATGCGGATGGCTGATGATGGCATATGACTCACTTCAAATATTTCTTTGCCTTGGTAAGGCTCTCGGTAAGAGGTCACCAGGTCTTGGATGACATCGTCTATGATCTCGTTAAACAGGTCTTCTTTGTAATGATAGTGCTTATAGAATGTTCCCCGATTCAGATCCGCCAACTTCACAATATCGGTGATGGATATTTCTCTAAAAGGGTGCTTTTGCATAAGCTTAATGAGCGCATGTTTCAGCGCAGCTTTGGATTTCTTAATTCTTCGATCGGTGGATTCAGTAGGGTCTGACATCGAATTTCCTCCCTTTGTATAGTTGTTCAAAAATTACGCTTTTGATGACGAAGGATGCCTGTCGGCATCTCAGCGTCGAATATGGGATTCAGCCGAAATGTCCGTTGCTCACGTAGTTCTGCCTACGCTTCGCTACTCCATTTCTATCTTTATCCCATCTTCTTGGTACTGAAAACCGCTCTTTTTGAACACGCATTTATGGACTTGATTAATAAATGTACAATAGGCGTCTGAAGTGTTCGTTAACGTACAATAGGGCAAGCTTTTACTGATTGATCCCAAAAGCTATGACTTATTATACTAAGGATACGAGTTAATGAACATTTGTTTGTTAATTTATTGTAAACGAATACAAAAAGGAGGAATTAAGATATGAAACTTCAAGATAAAGTTGCTGTTGTGACAGGTGCAGGTTCAGGCATGGGGAAAGCGATTGCCACACTATATGCTAGAGAAGGTGCCAAAGTCGTTGTGTCAGATATTAACGAACAGTCCGCTCAGACAGTTGCTAGTGAGATCAAGGAATCAGGCGGAGAAGCCATCGTGGTTTTGGCTAATGTAGCCAAAGAAGAAGATGTGCAAAATCTGATTGATGTGACGGTAAGCACATACGGTACTGTGGACATTCTGGTGAACAATGCAGGTATTATGGATGGCATGGAGCCTGCAGCGGATATCACGGATGAGAAGTGGGAGAGATTGTTCGCCGTAAATACAACCAGCGTGATGCGGACTACGCGTAAAGTATTGCCAATCTTCCAAGAGAAACAAAAAGGAGTTATCGTGAACATTGCTTCAGCAGGCGGATTGCATGGTGGACGTGCGGGAGCCGCTTATACAGCTTCCAAACACGCGGTGATTGGATTCACCAAAAATACGGGGTACATGTATGCCGAGCAAGGCATTCGTTGTAATGCTATCGCTCCAGGAGCTGTGGCAACCAACATTAGCTCATCAATGACGGGAATCAGCCCATTTGGAGCTGGACGCCAACAACTAGGTATGGCGATCAACCCACGTGTAGGTACGAGTGAAGAGATTGCCAAAGTGGCTTTGTTCCTCGGCTCGGATGAATCTAGCTTCGTTAACGGAACCGTCATTACAGCTGATGCAGGCTGGAGTTCATACTAATTCGAGTGCGTAGTGGGAGAATTGCTAATAACAGAATGATCGGACGGAGCATGTAAAAATCGATGCAATTACAGCACTTCAAGTGCTCAAAGAGAACATGCACGACCGTGCATATAATTCTGTGGAATGAACTAAGAGCCGCATCTCATGATGCGGCTTCTTCATGGTGACTCTACAAACGAGGCAACCTTGTGAATCGTGTTCAATTCCATTGGGATTTGGACAAACGTTTGCACTGCCACACTTAGACCTGTCTACGTCAGCTCAGAGATGACTTCGCTTTGGAGTACAGTGAGGATTCTCGAACAATCAGTCGATGTGGAATAATGACAGGGTTATGCGTTTGAGGTTCCCCGCTTATAATTTTGAGTAACACTTGAACTGCTGTATAGCCAAGCTGATAGGTTCCGATATCGATGGAACTGAGTGGCGGTGAAGCCAGTTCGGATAAGGCTATATTGTTAAAACTGACCACGCTAATATCCTCAGGTACCTGATATCCCAGCTCGGCAAGAGCTCTCAATACTCCAAAAGCGACATTATCATCAATAACAACAATAGCTGTCGGTCTATCAGGCAAAGACATGAATAGAGACATCGCTCGGAATCCGCTCTCTTGTAGGAATTCACCCTCCACAATCCAGTCCCGATTGGCATGTAGCTCTGCTTCGGCAAGAGCCTTCTGATATCCTCGCATACGATCATGGGATAACGTAATTTCCGGTGGGCCACTCACGAATCCGATCCGTGTATGTCCTTGTGCAATCAGATGCTGCGTTGCATCATAAGCAGTCTGCACATTGTCATTATCCACCATGGGTGCATTCGGGTGAGCTTCACTGCGACCGATCAGTACAAAAGGAAACGCTTCCTCTTCCAGAAATGAAATGATCGGATCATCTCGCTTCGAACCTAGCAGCAGAATGCCATCGACTCTTCGGCCATGCACAAGCCGGGATATGGCATGCAATTCATCATCGGATGATGTTTCAGTTGTTAGTAGCAATTCATAATTGTTGCGTGTGGCGAGTGTAATAATACCTCGTAACAATTCCCCAAAAAAGTAGTTCTGGAACAACTCCTCCGCAGGGCGAGGAAGCATAATCCCAAGAGTTTGCGTCGTTTTGGACACAAGGCTCTTCGCCATAATGTTGGGATGATAGTTGAGTTCTTTCATAATTTGCTTTACTTTGAGAGACGTCTCGGTGCTAATTCTGGGATGGTTGGAAATCACCCGTGACACTGTAGAAGGGGAGACACCCGCCAATTTGGCTATATCCTTGATCGTAATCATCTAAAAATCCCCTCTGAACAATCATTTCAACTTTCCACTATGGTAATGCAAAGGATGCGAGAAATCAATTAGTACCTATACGATACAGAAACCGAAGGTAGTAAAATTAAGGAAGAATGAGTTAGAAGAAGGGTATAGAGGATTACTTCGGCAAAATGAAAGAAAATGGTTAAAATTGAAGCAATATGGCTTGTGCAAACGTTTGTACAAAGAAAGTAACGTATTGTATGATGTGAGTGTTATTGTAGCGCTTACATCATTGGTTTTACATACCTCTTAGTAAATTTCCCCCTACATATTGAATAAAAATGTGATTCTGTCTTTTGTTTGAGCAAACGTTTGTACAAAAAAGAACAAGGATCACAACGCCTGACATTCTACGCAGATCAAAGGGTGAGAGAGCGCAATTTCGTTGAACCAAACAGAGGGAAGGGGACATTTTACATGAGAAAATGGCAAGGGGCAACATGGTCTATCGTCATGGCTTTTACACTGGTTGCATGCTCGGCAGGAGGGGGAACTGCATCTCCGACGACAGCAGGCGAGAATCCCGAGGAAGCTGTACAACTAACAGCCGAAAATCTTCAGCCAGAGGAAGGGGCAACTTTGGTCATCTGGGAGGATAAGAATCAAAGCAGCTTTATTGAGCAAAGAGTGCAAAAGTTCGAAGAGAAGTATGGTGTAACCGTCAAAATGGAGGAATTGCCTCCAACGGATCAGGTGACGAAGCTAACGACAGATGGACCGGCAGGCCTGGCAGCAGATGTGGTTGTGTTCCCACATGACAAAATTGGTAGCGCTTCAGAAGCAGGGCTGATCTTGCCAAATGACATTTTTGAAGCGGAAACTGCAGCGAATACAAGTGAGAATGCACTCAAGGCGGTGACGTTCAAGGATATCTTGTACGGATATCCGTACAGTGTTGAGACATATGCCCTCTTTTACAACAAAGCATTATACCCGGAAGCTCCACAAAACTTCGACGAAATTATCAGCTTTGCCCAAACATTCAATGATACGAAGTCCAATCAATATGCGCTGATGTGGGAATTGCAGCAGTTCTATTACAATTATGCGTTTCTGGCATCGCAGGGCGGATATATCTTCGGTGATAATGGGATGGACAGCGGAGATCTTGGTTTGAATAATGAAGGGGCTCAGAAGGGTGGGCAGTTCCTACAGACACTAAAGTCTGAAGTATTGCCGCTGAAGATGGGTGACGTGAACTACGATATCAAAAAAGGATTGTTCTCCAGCGGCAAGCTGGCGATGGATATTAACGGTCCATGGACCATTGCGGATTATCGCAATGCGGGAATCGACTTCGGTGTGGCACCGCTCCCAGCAATCGATGGCAAACCGATGACCTCCTTCTCAGGAGTTAAAGCTTATTACGTAAATGCATTCACGCAATATCCGAATGCCTCGAAGTTACTGGCTGCGTTCCTCTCCAATGAAGAGGCCCAGATGGAGAACTTTGAACTAAATGGCACACTTCCGGCAAGCAAGAACGTCGCAGCCGATCCGAAGGTGCAGGAAGATCCGATCAACAATGCCTTCCTGGAGCAATTCAATAACTCCACCCCAATGCCTTCGCTTCCTGCAATGGACAGTGTCTGGGGGCCAATTACATCGGCCATTACGGATATCTGGGATACGGGCAAGGATGTCAAAGCATCGCTGGATAATGCCGTGAAGCAAATCCAGGAGAGCCTTGCAACCGTGCAGTAAGAACGAACGACCATAGAATCTGGGGATAACAGCGATCGGAAGCTTGTTCTGTTATCGGAGTGGTCAATGTCTGTAATCCTTCGTTCAATTTATGCAGATTAGCAAGGGTAGGAGAGGAGAGAGCGAATGCAACAGCAGCATGTCCCGGTGCCTGTCGGCTCCGGAAGGGAGAGGCATCACCGGATGACAGCGGCCATATGTTCCACAATATTGCAAGGTCTGGGGCAGTTATATAATCGGCAATGGATCAAAGGAATTATACTACTGTTGCTGGAGGGAGTAGGGCTTGCGTACCTGCTTCCTCGCCTGTCTCAGGCAGTATGGGGAGTATGGACACTGGGCGAGAATACACAGCGTTTTGTCAAAGTGAATGGTTCCACCGTACTTCAAAAAGGAGACCATTCCATCTTTTTATTGCTGGATGGGATTATCGTATTGCTAGTATTTTTTGTATTTATCCTGATCTACATTTTGAATATCCGGGATGCGTACATGACCGGTCTTGCTAGAGAAGAAGGCAAGCAGATACGAAGTGCAGGAGCCACGATCCGGAACATGATGGATCGAAACTTCCCATATCTGTTTCTGTCCATTCCGGCACTCGGGATACTTTTTTTCACCATTATGCCAATCTTGTTCACGGTCACCATCGCGTTTACGAACTATTCGGCACCGGATCATATTCCGCCGGCTAAACTGGTAGACTGGGTTGGCTTCAAGACATTTACGGATCTCATTCAGCTCAAGTCATGGAGTCAGACGTTCTATGGTGTCCTCACCTGGACGGTGATCTGGGCCATTTTGGCTACAGTTACTACCTATTTCGGTGGTGTACTCGTGGCATTATTAATTGAACAGCGGGGTATACGCTTCAAGAAGTTGTGGCGTACGATTTTCATCCTGCCTTATGCCATTCCGCAGATTATTTCCTTGTTGTTGATGCGTAATCTGTTTAACGGTCAGTTTGGGCCGATCAATACGTATATGAGAGCTTTTGGACTAGAGGGATTACCTTGGTTGACCGATCCGTTCTGGGCAAAGGTTACAGTCATTGTCGTCAACATGTGGATCGGTATCCCAGTCAGCATGGTGCTGATTCTGGGTGTATTGACAGCCATTCCACGTGATCTATATGAGGCTGCCGAAGTGGACGGTGCTTCCGCATTCCAGAAATTCCGGATCATTACGATGCCATTCATTTTGTTTGCGACTACGCCGGTGCTCATTATGCAGTTCGCTGGTAACTTCAATAATTTCAATGTGATCTTCCTGCTGACCAACGGCAATCCGCTACGTGGGGATTATCAGTATGCTGGGGCAACGGATCTGCTAGTGACCTGGCTCTATAAGCTCACGCTCGATAACAATAAATTCAACATGGCTTCTGCGGTAGGTATTATTATCTTCCTGATTATCGCTTCATTCTCCATCTGGAATTTCCGCCGCTCCAAATCATTCAAGGAGGAGGACATGATTCAATGAAGACACGCAATAATCCGGTGCGCCTGGCTGTGAGTTACCTGCTATTACTGATCATTGCCGTCGTCTCCATCTATCCGGTGCTCTGGATCTTTCTCTCCTCCCTAAGACCGGGTGCGGCATTGTTTAGTGAGCGTTTATGGCCAGAAGCCTTCACGCTGTCCCATTATGGTGAACTGTTCAACAATCCATCCTTTATGTATGGACGATGGTATATGAATACGCTGAAAATTGCCTTTTTCACCATGATCTTCTCCACACTCATGGTGACACTGGGGATGTATGCCTTGTCTCGTTTCCGTTTCCGTGGTCGCAAAACGATTCTTTCTACCATGCTGATTCTTGGCATGTTCCCAAGTTTCATGAGCATGATTGCAATCTACATCATTTTGCTGCAAATTAAACTGCTCGACACCCATACTGCGCTTATTCTGGTTTATTCTTCAGGAGCAGTACTTGGGGGATTCATCGTCAAAGGATTCTTCGACACCATACCGCGCAGTCTGGATGAAGCGGCTCGTATCGATGGTGCAAGTCACTTGCGGGTATTCACCAGCATTATTTTGCCCTTATCCAAACCCATGCTGACCTATGTAGCGTTAACTAGCTTCACAGGGGCGTGGATGGACTTTATTTTTGCCCGTCTGGTACTGCGTACGAAGGAGAATTGGACACTTGCGGTAGGGATGTGGGATCTGGTCAACCGTTATCAGGACAGTAATTTTACGATGTTCGCCGCAGGGGCGGTACTGATTGCGATTCCGATTACGCTGTTGTTTGTTTTCCTACAGCGCTTCCTAGTTCAAGGACTCACATCAGGGGCGTCAAAAGGTTAACTGTGCTGGTACATCATTTCGTCCGCGATCTTGTCGTAGATTAAATATATGAAGTGATAAAACAAGTCGCACATCAAGTAAAAGATCAAGCAATACGCCAAGCAGGCACTTCCCATGATGTTATGTCTTAAGTGGACTGACATCGTTACGGAAGTGCCTTCTGCTTCAATATGAGTTTACGAGACCCTAACCTCAATCCAATCAACCCGTACCTATGTTTAAACCCGGAGTATACGCTGTCTCAGCGCACTCCGGGTTTCGTGATCAGTTTATCCTTCTTCTACATGTGTTATTGCCAGTTCACTGTAACTGTAGCTGTTCCACTCGTCGGAGTGGTGAAGGTGTGGTTAGAACCACTTTCCCACGTGACCGTGGAGCCATTCTTTTTGAAGAATTTGAACTCGAGCGGTGTGCCCGCAGGAACACTTACGTCATAGTACCAGGTTGGATAGGCATGAATGACTTGGTTAAAAGCTGGGCCAATTGCATTGGAGCCTGTTGACCAACTTCCTAACTCAGCTACGTTGCCAGTCAGATAGATGTTCTCGCCGAGTGAAGTGGTAGCGTTATTGATGACAAAACGGACAGAAACCTGATCTCCGCTAAGAATCGTAAAATCATTATACGCGTTGCTGCTAACTCCACCAGCCGTTACTTTAACCGCATAGTTGCCTGCCGCAACGGCAGGAATCTTCACCTTGATCTGTGTATCTTCCCAAGAGGTGATGGCTGAACCGGTTACCGCTGTAGTACCGAAGTGCACCGTGCCTTTGGAAGCACCGAATCCTCGGCCATCAATGGTAACTTCATTTCCCGCTTTACCCATCTTAGGTCCAACATTACCGATGGTTGGGGTGGTCTCATTCGCTGTATACTGCCAAACGGCTGTTGCGCCTGCTGCAAGATTGAAGGAAGAGATGTTTCCTCCATTAGAGGAAATCTGGTTACCGTTAAGTGCACCGCCAAGCACATCCGTATATGTACCCGTAGGAAGTGAGGTCGTTAGACCAGAGATGGATGTAGGGGTAGAGGTATTGAGGTTGATTGCAACGACGGCTACACTGTTGCCGAATTTGCGCTCATAGATGTACACGTCGTTGTTGATCCAGCGTTGCTGCGTCGAACCATAGGCAATTGCCGGATTGGACTTACGTAATGGAGCAAGCTTGCTGATCACATTGAACGCCGTGGTTGTTTTGGAGAAGGAAGGCATCTTACCACGGTTATCTGGGTCACCGTTCCCTGTCATGTATTGTTCTGTACCATAGTAGATGGCAGGCACACCGCGTGAGGTCAACGTAAATGCCAAAGCTTGCTCCAGACGGCGATTGTTAACCGCATTGGTTTTGAAACGATCCATGTCGTGATTATCAATAAAAGTAACCTGATCATGGATGTGATCGTAATCCGCTCCGGTACTGCTGATCATGGAATCTAGTGCGTACATCGTGGCTGTGTTGTCGCGGAACACATTCCGAACTTCTTGATTGAACCGGAAATCGAGCAGACTCATACCGGATTTATTCGCAAAATCATTATTATCTGCATCTGAAGCAGATGATCCCAGGAACCACTCGCCAAACGTAAACACAGGCTGATGTGTATAGATCGAAGACATCCAATTCTTTTGCCAGCCCATAGGCATGTGCTTCACGGCATCTACACGAATTCCGTCAATGCCCATATCCAGCCACTGCTTGATTGCATCCTTGAAATACGTATCGATTGTACCGTTATTGTGGTTCAGGTCAGCTAGGTCGTAGAGGTTTTTATAAATGCCGTTCTCCAGTGTGGAGAAGTCAGAGCCGCCATTATGATGGAAATACTGGTTGCTATCATTGGTATACCCGCCTACAAGAGTGCCATTGTCGTATAATCGGCCATTCTCAGCAAATGAAGTATCGGTTTCCATGGCGGGGGAGGTATGGTTAGGAGCGAAGTCAATGATGATTTTAATGTCTTTAGCATGAGCTGTGTCGACCAGGTTTTTGAAATCAGTCATCGTGCCAAAGGCTGGGTTCGTTTTCTTGAAGTCGCGTGCCCAATAGCCATGGTAGGCTGTGTTGTTGACACCCGAGTAGTTAATGAGAGAGTAGATATTCTCGACAGGTTGTGAGATCCAGAGTGCGGTTACACCTAAGTCAGTGAAGTAGTTATCATTGATTTTGTCTATTAAGCCTTGCCAATCGCCACCACAGTATAGTTTAAGATTGCTGCAACTCGCGTCATAGGCTCCTCCGGCTGGATTGTTGGCAGGATTGCCATCAGCGAAGCGATCTGTGAACACCTGGTAGATGACATCTGTACTGAAATTCTGCTTATTCGTTACCGCAGTATCAGGATCTGCGAATACAGACGCTGTGGTTAGAAAAGGGAAGGCGCTTCCCGCCATCAAGCCTAGTGTCAGCGTGGCGCTGAGAAGGACGCGCTTAGTTAATTTGAACATGGTAATCCACCCTTCATCAATTGGTTTGGATATGTTCTGAATGCTTGTAATAGCGCTTACAAATAACGAATTTCGCATTTCCTTTGAACGCATCGCCTCCCTTATGGCATGCCAACAACCCCGGCATCTCCTGCTGGAGTTACCGGGGTTGTTCTAAACCATATCGGTTCAAAAGCATAGCCCTCGAGTTATCTTCACAACGTTATAATAATTAAATAATGGTATAGTTGTCAATATATATTTTAAAAGCATTTATTTCCTATTTATTCACTGTTTCTTATTCTTCAACTGGAGTAAGCGGGATCCGTATGCTTCAATCTGGAGCTGACTTTTCTGATCCGCCTGAAATGAATCATTGTTGAATACATCATGCCAGGTTCCAGCTACAGAAAGGGTGAGATCGAGCGAGCGTGATTGATCATCGGCATTGAGTATGAGCACGAAATATTCCCCTGTGTGTGGATCATGTCGTTCGATCACAAGGCAAGCATCGCCAGCTCTGGCATGGAGCATATTGAGATTAGCGCTGCGAAGTGCAGGGTGTTGCTTACGTAATTGAATGATCGTCTTGAAGAAACGGAGAAGATCTTTGTTTTGTTTGTCCTCGTCCCATTCCATGCATTTGCGGCAGCCAGGATCGTAGCCACCTTCCAGCCCAATCTCATCTCCATAGTAGATGCAGGGCACACCTGGATAGGTGAAGAGCAGGAGAAGGGCGAGTTTCATTTTGCGGACATCCCCCTGACATTCGGTCAGTAGTCGCGGCGTATCATGGCTATCTAAGAGGTTGAATGAAACCTCAGTCACGGATTGAGGATAAGCGATGAGCAGCTTCCCGATCTCGTCAGCAAATCCTAGGCCATCCAGTTTACCGTGTACAGCAAAATCGAGCACAGAGTTGGTAAACGGATAGTTCATCACCGCATCAAACTGGTCACCCTGAAGCCACATGATGGAATCATGCCAGATTTCACCCAATAGGTAGGCATCGGGGTTAATGCTTTTGACGGTTTGTCGGAACTCACGCCAGAATTGATGATCCACCTCATTTGCGACATCAAGTCGCCAGCCATCTATACCAATGTCCTGAATCCAGTAACGTGCCACTTCCAGCAGGTAGGATTTCACTTCAGGATGTTCTGTATTTAACTTAGGCATTAGGGGTTCGAAGGCAAAAGTATCATATGTCGGTATGCCATCCTCGATCCGTGCCGGCCAATCCCGAACGTGGAACCAATCGGCATAGGGGGATAATGCACCATTTTCAAGGATATCGGCAAAAGGGAAAAACTCTCGGCCTGAGTGGTTAAACACCGCATCAAGAATCACTCGTATCCCACGTTCATGACAGGCATCCACAAGCTCTTTCAGTTTCTCATTCGTGCCGAAATGAGGATCTACCTTGAGATAGTTGCCCGTGTTGTACTTATGGTTCGTCGTTGCCTGGAACAATGGACAGAAGTAGATCGCGTTAATGCCCAGGTTAACCAGATGGTCGAGGTGGTTGATAATGCCCTGCAAGTCACCTCCGAAGAAATTAACGGGCGTAGGCTCGCCGCCCCAAGGCTCTGCGTTTGCCGGACTGATGGAAGGATCGCCATTAGCATAACGTTCAGGGAATATTTGATAAAAGACAGCTTCTTTTACCCAAGCAGGAGCTTCAAAAATATCTGCCGGATTCATGAATGGAAAATCGAAAAACTCCAGTGAATTTTCCGGCATTGCTGTCTCGAATCTGCGTTCAGTCATCCACACACATTGATCATCCTTCTCTAATCGAAAACCGTAACGTAACCGGCGATACGGTGGCTGTACCTCAACCTCCCAGTAATCGAACAGGGCATCGCTGGTGAACAAATGCATAGGGCGAGTTTCCATGGTTCGATCCCAGGCATACTTATCTCCAATGATGGCATAGGCGGCGTCAACATCTCCACGCTTGGATCGCAGGCGAAGATGCATCGTAGAGCGGTCATAAGCGTACGACCAATTTAATTTGGGACGATGGTAAATAGCTTCGAGTAGCATTCAAGTCACTCCTTATGGATAAAAGTTATAGAACCCGGCTATAAACGCAAAAAAGGCACAACCCCCAATGTTCACGAGGTTGTACCTTTCGGCAGCATAGCCTTTTGATTATAGCGTTATTATACGAACTAAATCCGCAAAAGAAAACACTTTTTTTTACTTTTATCTCACTTTTTTGATCTCGCCATAATGAGCATTACAGTTTACAGATCATAACCAAGTTTAGCTGCATATTTAACTAGCTCATTATTGGATTGCTCGATCAGTTTAGCACCTTGAGCAAGTTTAGCATTACCTTGTTTCAGCAAAGTGCTATTCACTTTAGTTTTGGATACTGATTTTTTGAACAACTGGTACGCTTCAAGCTGTGTGTAGCTTCCTTTGACCAGTTTGGCATGAATTTTTTGCAATTCAGCATTTTGTGGTTTTACTAGTTTTAGCTTAGATACATATTTGGTGTAGTTAGGAATTGCGGTATTGGTTAATTTCAGGAACACAGATTTGCGATTAGCAGATGTGATAATAGTACCGCCACTTACAGCGTTGAACGCTTTTTCTTCATATACTGCCGCTTCTGTCAATTTATCAATGTAGTCCAGAAAATCAATCTCTTCGTCTGACGGTAACGGTTCGTCTTGGGATGTATCGTAACCATATTCACTATCTTCTGAGTAGGTAGATGTTGTATCCTCAGCTGCAGACGCATAAGAACCAGCAGGTAGGAATATGCCTCCAAGCAAAGCAAAACTCATAATCAATGATAATATCCAAGATTTCTTCATGTTTCATAGCCCCCATCTTGGTCATGTCTTAAATCTCACTCATCGGCATTCTAAGACAATCCCTAATTTATGTAGATTATTCCAATGGATAATCTAACATAGTGCGACAGTAAATTACAGGAATAGATTTACATAAAAACGTTCTAAGCGATAATTACGAAATAGTACCTATGCAACGTTTCGTAGGGGGTCTGAGAGATAGGTATAAAGAGGTATTAGCATGTTCATATGTGAAAACGAGAGTGTGTTCCTCATAAACTTCATATCTTCATATTAAAGTAGAAGGTAAATAATTACATAAATGTGTGTTTGATAAAAGTGGGATTATATAAGGTATATAGTTGGATCTCTCACAATCCCTATATTAATAAGTAATAGGAGTCTGAGTGACATCCGCACAGCTCAGCAAATATTTCCAAATAAATGCTTGAACAAAGCACATAACTGAATTACAATACGAATGATAATGAGATTCAATATCATTTAGAAGGTAAAGGGGAGTCGGGTTAGCATGTTCAGATTCAAGAAAAAGCTATTTATGTACGCTACACTTCTATTGATGATTTCACTGCTGGCAGGGTGTGCATCGGGGGGGAGTGCAGAGACAACAAATACGGCAAGCCAAGCTACGAGCGGGAACACGAGCAGTAATGAAAGCGATACAACGAGCAATACCACAGATGATCAGACTAGAGTGATCAAGCATGCTATGGGTGAAACCACCATTACAGGTACACCGCAGAAGATTGTAACACTGTTCCAAGGTGCGAATGACGTTGTCATTGCTCTGGGTGTTAAGCCCACAGGTGTTGTAGAATCATGGGTTCAACAACCCATATACGAATATCTGAGAGCTGATCTGGATGGCGTACCACAAGTGGGTCAAGAGCCTCAGCCCAATATGGAAGAGATCAACAAATTGAAGCCGGATCTCATTATTGCAACGAAGATCAGACATGAGGACATCTATGCTCAATTGTCACAGATCGCTCCAACAGTTGTCACAGAGACGTTGTTTGATTGGAAAGAAACCGTGAAACTGGCTGGCGAAGCAATGAATAAGGTGGAGCAATCGGACAAGCTGTTGGCAGATTGGGATACGCGTGTAGCTGACTTCAAGGAAAAAATGGGTGATCGCCTCCCGATCGAAGCAACCATTACTAACTTCAGAGCCGATCAAGTTCGTATTTTCTACATGGGTTATGCGGGCAAAATTCTGAAAGAGCTCGGTTTCACAAGACCAGCCGGTCATGATGAAGATACATGGGGTGTTGAATTGACTTCCAAAGAGAGCATTCCAGATATGAATGCTGACTTGATCTTCAACTTTAATTCAGGTACTGAGACGGAAGCCATTCAGAAGAACTATGAGGATTGGACAAGCAGTCCATTGTGGAAGAATCTCGATGCTGTGAAGAACAACCAGTTAGTTCAAGTTGATGAAGTGGCTTGGAACATGGCCGGAGGATATACATCTGCTAATATGATGCTGGATGATCTGTATGAATATTTCAAGTTGAATTAACGGGAGCGAGACCTGCCATGCACCAACATTTGAAGCAAAGTGTATGGGCTGGCAGGTCTTTTTGCATTTCATGGATGAAAGAGTGAGAATATGTTTCCCCTTTTTACGAAGACAAGCGGAAAGATTTATGGAATCATAGGTTTATTTATTTTGCTGATGTTGGTCTGTGTGTCCAGTATGATCTTTGGACGTACAGCGATTACGTTACAGGATGGGATGGATGCACTCCGGCACTATGATGAAGAATCGATCGAACATATCGTTCTGTTAACAGAACGTCTGCCACGTACGGTCATTGCAGCGGTTGTCGGGGCGAGCCTGGCTGTGGCAGGGGCACTTATGCAGGCGTTGACTCGTAACCCGCTTGCTTCACCGAGCGTATTCGGAATCAACGCTGGAGCCATTTTCTTCATTGTGATTGCCATCGTTGTTCTCTCCGTTTCATCCTTAACTACAATGATGTGGTTTGGTTTTGCAGGTGCAGCAATTGCCGCTGCTATTGTATACGGGCTGGGGTCGCTCGGGCGAGATGGTCTTACTCCAATCAAAATTGTACTGGCAGGTACTGCAATTACAGCACTGTTTTCGTCCTTCACTCAAGCGGTGCTTATATTAGATGGAACGGGTCTTCAGGATGTATTGTTCTGGCTGGCTGGTTCGGTAAGTGGACGAACGCTGGACATGTTATACCCTGTTCTTCCTTATATGACGGTTGCAGCAATTGTAGCGCTCTTCATGGGAAGGGCAGTCAACCTACTGTTGACGGGGGATGATATTGCCAAAGGCATGGGACAGAATGTGCTGTTAGTGAAGTTGCTCATGGGTATTGTTACCGTACTTCTAGCTGGTGGTTCAGTTGCGGTTGCCGGCTCGGTTGGCCTGGTCGGTCTTGTTGTTCCGCATATCATGCGTGCGTTGGTCGGAAATGATTATCGCTGGCTAGTACCCTATTCCATTTTAGGGGGAGCCATCCTACTATTATCTGCCGATGTTATCGCAAGACTGGTCATCATGCCACAGGAAATTCCGCTTGGTGTCATGACGGCCATCATCGGCGGCCCCTTCTTCGTCTACATCGCCCGTAAGGGGGGGACAAAAATATGAAAAAGATGTTGACCTTTCGCTCCAAGAAAGAGGCTATCTCACTGCAAATGGAGCGAAAATCATTACTCGTCATCGTTAGTTTAGTTGTACTATCTTTAGTTGCAGCGATCGTTGGCACAAGTATAGGCAGTGATTATATTTCTCCCCTCCATGTGCTGCAAGCGATTTTTAAACTGGGTGCGGGAGACTACGATTTTGTGGTGCTCACCTTAAGGTTGCCACGTGTGCTGTTATCCCTGCTCGTCGGTGCAGCACTGGGGATGTCTGGTGCAATCCTTCAGGGGATTATCCGTAACCCGCTGGCTTCACCGGATGTCATTGGGATCACAGGTGGCGCAGCTGTTGCCGCTGTTGGTTTCGTATCCATTCTGGGTGGAACGATCAGTATTAAGTTACTACCGTTGTTTGCCATTATAGGAGCGCTAGTTACGGCGCTAGTGATCTATGTGCTGGCTTGGAAAAAAGGAGTAACCCCCATCCGTCTTGTATTGATTGGGATTGGAATCTCGGCAATTATGGGAGCAGGGACTACCTTTATGCTGATTCTGAGTCCTTTCTATACGGCTGGGCAAGCCTATATCTGGCTGACAGGCAGCATCTATGGAGCATCATGGCTTGATATCCAAACGATTCTACCGGTAATTTTCATTGTTGTACCTCTCGCGATATGGTTTGCCAGAAGTCTAAATGCACAGGAGTTCGGTGATGATGTGGCAACTGGACTCGGTGTAACCGTGCAATGGCATCGCTCATTACTGCTTCTATGTAGTGTGCTACTCGCAGGCATCGCCGTCGCTGTTGCTGGAACTATCGGCTTTGTGGGTCTAATAGCACCACATATTGCACGAAAGTTAGTAGGGAGAATGTTCGGAAGCTTGCTTGTCGTATCAGGTTTCGTTGGTGCATTGCTTGTACTAAGTGCCGATCTGATTGCACGTACAGCCTTCCTTCCACTTGATGTTCCAGCAGGGGTATTTACTGCGGGGATAGGCGCTCCGTTTTTCCTATATTTATTGTTTAAGAATCGAAACCAGTTTTGAGGAGGAGAGCATCGTGAGTATTCTGGAAGCAAAGAACCTTACTATCTCTTATGGAGCAGATCCGATCATAGATAATTTGAATCTAACGATTCCAAAAGGACAGATTACGGTGCTCATCGGTAGTAACGGATGTGGCAAGTCGACGTTGCTACGCACGATGGCCCGATTGTTAAAATCCAGCTCAGGCTCCGTGCTGTTAGATGGTGATGAGATTGCCAAGCTACCTACCAAAGAGATTTCAAGACGCATGTCAATCCTGCCACAAGGCCCCTCTGCACCGGAAGGTCTTACAGTCAATCAATTAGTCAGACAGGGGAGATATCCGCATCAGAGCTGGCTTAAGCAATGGTCTCGGGAAGATGAACGCATGGTTAAGCTAGCACTTGAATCAACACATCTAACGGAGCTAGCGGATCGGCCGGTCGATGCATTGTCTGGTGGTCAGCGCCAGCGTGCCTGGATTGCGATGACACTGGCTCAAGGCACAGAGACGTTGCTGCTGGATGAGCCAACGACGTATCTGGATATGACCCATCAGATTGAAATACTGGACTTATTATTTGAATTAAATGAGCAAGAGGGGCGTACCATTGTGATGGTGCTACATGATATCAATTTGGCTTGCCGATATGCACATCACATCGTAGCCGTGCATAACAAATCCATTTATGCAGAAGGGAAACCGGAGCAGATCGTTACGCAGGACATGATTCGTACTGTGTTTCAGATGGAATGTGAGATTGCTGTTGATCCGTTGTTTGGTACGCCCACCTGCATTCCACATGGAAGAGGAAGAAAGTTAGAACGCGAGAAGCGTTACACCCAACTGGCTTAAGGATGAAGAACTGCAAGTGTCGATATCCTGGTATCGTCTGACCTAGGAACCATTGACCCAATCAGGCATCCTCGATGCTATGAACCGACATGTCCCAAGTTGAAGCATAAGGCAGCTGATTGATTTGTTTCTTTCAAACTGGCAAACGTCTCTATGTTTCATGGGGCGTTTGTCTCTTTTCTCCCATGTGGCTCTATTACATACGTCTATACCTACCTACCTACCTACCTACCTACCTACCTACCTACCTACCTACCTACCTACCTACCTATCCCCAACCGCATCTTAGCCTAAGCCAATCAACTTTACCTAGCTACATCATAATCGTGATCTAACCACCCTACAGCTATATCCTTTGCAATATCACAACTCAAGCACCGAACCAATCACCGAATCAATCAACATACAGACTCATAACCATCTGTATATCAAACACCCTCCTAAATATACTTAAAATCCCTTTAAAGTTTTCAATTGACATAAATACTATATTTACCATAAAATAGATTCAGGTGATATTGATAATCATTATCAAAATAAACCTAACTAAAAATCGGATGAAGTAGAGGTTAGAGGCGTCTTCATTGGATCGGGGAGGACTTTCAGTGTTTCCGAAAGGGATTCAGAATCTGCAAAACCGACTCATTCTAAGTAAAGCCCTGGAGATGGGAATTGACTGCAAGCCACTCCTTGCAGGGTGTGAGGATTTTCTGGAACTCTCATTTGAGGATAGAAGAATCATCATCAACAAGACGAGGTCTCATCGTCTCCCGCTAATTGCCGGATTACTGGCGAAGAACAAGCAGGTGTGTAACATGCTGTTAGAGCAGCAAGGAATGCCTGTGCCTTCCTACGTTGTCCTGAGTGGAATGGGAGATGAGGCTGTTCATTTTCTAGAAGTGAATCAGTCGATTGTTGTCAAACCTCTTGATGCAAGTGGCAGTGCTGGCGTAACACTTGATGTACAAACTGTTCATGAGATGGAAACTGCGATTGAACGAGCGTTAGCCCATAGTACAAGCATTATGCTCCAGCGCTTTGTGCGAGGGATAGATTATAGGGTGCTGGTCATCAACGGGGCTATTGCCGCTGTCAATAAATATCGTCCTGTCTTCGTAGAAGGCGACGGCATCTCAACGATTAAGGAGTTAATCCAAAGGCTGAATCAGGAAAGACTTCAATTGACCCATATCGGGGAATATGAAGCATTCCCGAAGCTTGAAGAGGATTCCGCACAACTGCATCAAGCCTTGCGTGCACAGAGAGTTAATTCTGAGGATGTGCCTTCCTTAGGCAGACAGATTGAGCTATACCATCTACGTAATTCAGCCGCTGGGAACATCAGCGAGTTCTATATGGATTGTACAGAAGGTATGCATGAGGCTAACGCTCTCATGGCGATCCAAGCCGCGAATGCATTACAGATCGATGTAGCCGGGATTGATATCCGCTGCTCCGATATTCGGGTTCCGATTACCAAAGAGAACGGAGGTATTTTGGAGGTGAATGCACTTCCAGATATGACACATCACGTCTTTCCTCATGAAGGCACTACACGTGATGTTGTGCGCATGTACTTAGAGTATCTTGTTCAGCATGAACCAGTCCTGACACCGTAATGATAAGTACAATTCATCTCAAATTGATCATAAGGAGCGTAATATGCAATGTCAGTAGAAGTTCAGTCCGACGATCTGAAGCTTCAAAATGAAAAGGAATCGAATGCGCGCTCGTACCCTAGACACTTTCCACTTGTGATCAGTAAGGCTAAAGGAATTACGGTTACCGATACTGAAGGTCGTAATTACTATGATTGTCTTGCAGGTGCAGGAACGCTTGCTTTAGGACATAACCATGAGACTGTTACGGATGCGATTCGTGGTGTGCTTGATCAACAGATCCCGTTACATACCTTGGATTTAGCAACACCATTGAAGATTGCATTTATGCAAGAACTACTCTCCATTCTTCCGAATGAATTAAAGGATACAGCCAAAATCCAGTTCTGTGGGCCAACTGGAGCCGATGCGGTAGAGGCTGCGATTAAACTCGTCAAAAACGCGACGGGTGGCAAGTCCATCCTTGCCTTCCAAGGAAGCTACCATGGTTCAACCCAGGCGACTATGGCGATGAGCGGCAATCTAAGCAAAAAGCAACATCTACAGAGCCTTTTACCTGATGTGCATTTCCTGCCGTTTCCCTATGAATATCGTTGCCCTTTTGGGATGGGAGAAGGCATGACAGCCAAGCTTAGCGCACAGTACATTGAGAACCTGCTGGATGATTGCGAGAGCGGTATTGCGCGGCCGTGTGGCATTATTCTGGAAACTGTGCAGGGTGAAGGCGGAGTAATTCCTGCGGATCTCGAATGGCTGCGGCAATTACGCCGTATTACGTCTGAACGGGGCATTCCACTGATTATTGATGAGGTTCAGACAGGTATTGGCCGCACGGGGCGGATGTTTTCATTTGAACATGCGGGGATTGTACCTGATGTGATCATCTGCTCCAAAGCGGTAGGTGGCAGCTTACCCATGGCCGTTGTGATCTATAAAGAAGAACTGGATCAATGGCAACCCGGCGCGCATACGGGAACCTTCCGGGGTAACCAGCTAGGGATGGCCGCAGGGCTTGCGACCCTTCGCCACATGCACGAGCAGAACATTCTTCAGAACGTGCAATTGCGAAGTGAGCAGTTTATGCATCGATTGGAGAAATTGAAAGGTCAGTATGCAGAGATTGGAGATGTTCGGGGCAGAGGACTGATGATTGGGGTAGAGATCGTTAATCCTGCTGGCTCGAAGGATCGTTTAGGACATTATCTACAGAATGGACCGTTAGCTGCGTCCATCCAGCGTGAATGCTTCAACAATGGCTTAATCGTGGAAGTCGGTGGTCGTCATTCGGCTGTGATCCGGTTCCTGCCACCACTCAATATTACAGAGCAGGAGACGGCAGCAGTACTGGGGATTTTTGAGAAATCCGTGCAAGCAGCTATTGCTTTAACGACAGCTACAGCATGAAGTTATCGATACTCAAGGGTCATGCCGTTCTGTGGGCTATTCTTACGGGAGCCTTTGCTCTGGTGCTGACAAATAGTGCATTCAATCTGCTGTTACCCTACTTTGTCCAACACTATGATATCTCGACGACAGCAGGCGGATGGATCATTGTTTTGTACATGCTTGCGATGACGCTGACGATGCCGATGGCCTCTCTGATCGTGGATCGTTTGGGCAGAAAACAGACCTATATGCTAGGCATATGTTTATATGGCATATTCTCCATCATTGGTGCACTGTTCCATGCCTATTTCGAGGTGCTGTTGATCGTACGATTCATGCATGGCGTGGCGGCAGGTTTGATGATTCCGTTATCTCTTGTCTTGTTATTTGACTATTATGGCATGGAGGTGCGAGGCAGGATCACAGGAGCGTGGGGAATGCTCCTAATGCTTGCTCCAACGGCTGGACCAACCTTAGGTGGATTCATCATTGAGTATGGAAGACTGGAATATCTATTCTGGTTGAACGTTCCGTTCGCTGTATTCTCCTTAATCTTATGTGGCTCATACATCCAGGTGTACCTGCCAGCCCGACGTAAGCGGTGGCATCTATCCAGCATGGTCTTGTTAATCGGAGGAATAGGCGCTCTTAGTCTGGGACTTCAACTATATGCTAGTCCTATTGTGGGTAGCGGAGTACCTTGGAGCCTTATGGCCGTGGGGATTGCACTGCTCATCCGTTTTATCCAAACGGAAAATCGACGGAAGGAGCCGTTAATTCGCTATCAGCTATTACGCCGGAATAGGGTGTTTCCATTAACTGTGCTCATCTCGACTATTCAAGATTGCGTGATGTTTGGGGTGATATTCGCTTTACCGCTGTTATTCCAAGATGTCTTTCACATGTCACCAGCTTTATCGGGTGCGCTGTTCATTCCGCTATCGATCTGCACAAGTCTGTTCATGTGGATTGGAGGCAGTCTGATGGATCGTGGTCGGTCGTTGCAATTTATCGCATGGGGCACCGCCCTTGTGGCGTTCTCGATTGTATCATTTGCATTCCTGCCGCTGAATACCTCGCTTATTATTCTGGTCATGCTTATGGCCTGCAGAGGAATGGGAGTTGGACTGTCAGGTATGAGCATCTCGGCTCTAGGATTACAGGCGTTATCGGAAGAGGATATGCATGAGGGATCGGCATTATCCGTTTAGCTTCATCGTTTGCGATCATGGGACTCACGTTGTTCTACGATATGCGATGGCAGTGGCTTGCTCAGACAGGGGCATCAGTAGAGATGGCAAAGTGGGGTGCGCTACGAGAAATATGTATCGTGCTAGGAAGCGCGATTCTGCTGACACTGCCCCTTGTTTTACTTATAACACGAAAGAGGGTTGGCCTCATTGTTCGAGATGGAAAACAAGCTCCAGTCTGAGGCGAAGCAGCAGGCGAATATGCACTCATGCAAGCTGCTTCTCAACACGTACATTCGTGAGCTTGCATACAAGAAGCAAGATGATATACAGATCAATGCGATGACCAAGACGTTCCGAGTGTCGTTTCCGGTGAGTGATGTCATCGTTACTGGACGTTTATCGTACTACTCCGCCATGGGTGAGCATGAGTACGATCGCATACAAGATTTCAGTGGGAAGTCGGTGTGGGTGAATGATCTGGTTTGCTGGATTACCCGAGAGCTGAGTGTCGAGGGAAGTGAAGGAGTAATTTTGCAAGGACAGAAACGAGAAGAGGGAGAAGGGTTTCAGGACGATCTCATCCGTGATTTTGCCGAAAAGGTAGATAATAGCCTCGCAAACTTGACGCTGTTCATTGAAAAGGCTGCCGCCTTCGAAATGCATGATTACTGTACATCGGAACAGTCTCTAATATATGGACATCCGTTTCACCCGTTTCCCAAAAATTCACGTGGGTTCACTGAACAGGATGTGCTGAGGTATAGCCCGGAGCTACGTAATGCCTTTCCGCTTTGCTACATTGCCGTGAGGAAGGATGTATATCGAGAAGAATGGATGGACGACCATCATCAGATTGAATGGCATGACAGTGTTAGGCAACAGTTGGCACAAGTCGTGGAGAATTCATCTGAGCAATATGGCGTACTGCCCGTTCACCCTTGGCAATATAAGCACATCTTGGGTATTGCCGAAGTGCAATCTTACATCCGGGAACGAAAAATCGTACTGCTTGGCAGCTTCGGCTCGCTCGCCTATCCAACATCCTCAGTACGCACCGTATATGTGCCTGATATGAACTGTAATATCAAGCTGTCGCTGCATATGCAGATTACGAACATGATTCGTACGAACAGTGCGGAGCAGATGCGTAGAACGTTGGATGCTTCACGTTATTTGGTACAACATGATTGTTTCCAGAAGGACAAGAACACGCACATTGCATATGAAACGGGAGTAACGACGTGTCACTTCGAGGACGAAGGGTTGACCAGTTTGTTTACGGTAGCTTATCGCCCGATTGAATTCGATCCTTCGTGTACGTTCGTTGTTTCTAGTCTAGTAGAAGCTCCTCTGCCAGGAATGCCATCGCGGTTGATGCGTATGCTCGGCGGTGGACGTACTGAGGCGGAGCAGTGGTTATCCCGTTACTTGCGTTTATCCTTGTTGCCACTGGTGCGTGCAGGTGGGGAGCGAGGCATTCATTTTGAAGCCCATTTACAAAATACGCTGGTAACCCTAAAGGACGGTTGGCCTGTTGCCTTTATTGTGCGTGATCTGGAAGGGGTTAGCGTGGATATCGAGCATGTGAATTCGGCTGAACGTGACCGTTCTGAGCTGCTTTTTTATCCACGGGAGAAGGCGTGGGCAAGGACATCTTATTATTTTATGATCAATCATCTGGGTTCACTTATACATGCACTTGCTAGGGATGTGAGTGTACAGGAAGAGCATTTCTGGGAGATGGTGCGTGAGCTGCTTGAGCAGGAACTGAAGAATACAAGGAATGCCTATGTTCGGCATTTGCTCAAGGCAGATGTATTTATGGCGAAGCAGAATCTGGTGAGCTGTCTTCGAGGAATCAGTCAAACACCGGATTATGTGGCCGTTCAGAATGTAATGAACCGAATAGGAGTGAAGTAAGTGGGAGCCATACGATTCGAGACTGAACTCAAGGACAAAACGGAAGTACACAAGGATGTGCAGGAACGCATTATGCGTCAGGCACTGGAGGCTTTATGGTTCGAAGATATTATTGATTGTAGGAAGCAAGGAAGAGAGTGGGGAACTACCGGAATCGACGGACAAGGGAAACCTGTTCAATACACCTGTGAAGCACAACAGAAGTACTCGTTCGGTAGAGTGAAGGTAGTTAAAGGGTCGATCCAAAGAGAAGGCGTACCTATGACTGATCTGAATCGATTTCTGGAAGAAATGGTGTTGAACAAACTTACAGGAGCTCATGTCGATTCCTTCATTCAAGAACTGCTGGAGACGCTGGCGAAGGATAGTCAGTGCCGAGCTGTATTGGCAGAGTCGATTCCAATCGCGGATCATCATTATGATGCACTCGAAAGCCATATGACTGACGGTCATCTATATCATCCGAGCTATAAGTCGAGGTTAGGATTCACGCTAAAAGACAACCTGGCCTTTGGCCCCGAATTCAACATGGATGTGCCGCTCTATTGGCTCGCGGTTAAACAGACGTTGGTGCAGACGGCTCTCTCCAAAGGTTGTACATCAGATGATCTTGTGGGACAACATTTGACGAAAGCGGATAGACGTCGGTTCAGCCGCATTTTGCAGGGAGAAGCTGGCCTAGAGCTTAGCGATGTGGATGCTGAGGATGGTATCGCTGACAATACCAGTAATAGTGACAATACCAATAGTAGTAGTGGAGACAGTGATAATAGCAGTAGCAGTAGTGGCGGTGACAGTGGCAATGTTAATGGTAATGGTAATGGCAGTAACAGTAACAGTAACAATGATGGAGCTGGCGTTGCCCACGTTGACGCTTATGGTAACCCTTATGTGTTCATCCCGGTTCATCCTTGGCAATGGGAGCACCAATTACAGTCAGTATTCGCTGTTCAATTAATGGAGAAGGACATTATTTTCCTCGGGACATCTTCATCTTCATATCGCGCCCAGCAGTCGATCCGTTCTCTCTCCAATCGGGTTAATGCTAGTGCTCCTTATATCAAACTAGCACTTAGTATTACGAATACATCGAGTACACGTATTTTGGCTCAGCATACCACCCAGAATGCCCCGCTGATCAGCGATTGGTTGGAACAACTCATTCAGGAGGATGAGCTGCTGCAGCAGGAGCAGTTTGCCATACTGAAAGAGGTCATGGGATTGTCCTTCAGATATGAGCAACTATCTGTCATCCAATATCGCCGTGCGTACGGAACATTCGGTGCAATCTGGCGGGAGAATGTAACCACTCATCTACAGCCAGGTGAGACGGCTTGGCCACTAAATGCATTAATGCTGGTACAACCAAACAGTGTACCTTTCATTCAGGCTGCAATTGAACGTCATGGTATTGCAAAGTGGAGCGAGGCACTTGTTCGCACGATTACACTGCCGATCATACATTTGCTTTATGCTCATGGCATTGCACTGGAGTCACATGCCCAGAATATTATTTTGGTGCTGGAGAATGACCTACCGAAACGAATGATTGTGAAGGATCTGCATGATGGGGTTCGTTATGTACCCGATAAATTGCTCCACCCGGAGCGTGCACCAGAGCTGCATCCTGTACCCGAGACTCACCGTAAGTTCAATCGGTATTCCTTCATCTATACTGAGGATGTATCCGAGGTTCGTGATTATACGTATGATGCCTTCTTCTTTATCTGTATGACCGATATTGCTCTGGCACTGGAGCGCTTCGGATTATCCGAGGAAGATTTCTGGCAACTGAGTGCGGGTATCATTGTGGATTATCAGCAGCAGCATCCGGAATATAGCGAGCGCTTTGCGTGGTTTGACCTATTTGGCGAGGATGCGTTAATCGAAGAGATGACAAAGCGGCGTCTCTATGGTGATGGAGAACTGTATTTCCGCAAGGTCAGCAATCCGTTGAAACGGGCGAAGGATACATTGGCATGAGAACGAATACGCTGAAGGAAAAAATATCTCGAGGGCGCCCTGTGTTCGGCTTGTTTGTATCGATTCCACATCCGGTCATCATCGAGATGATCGGACATGCAGAATATGATTTTGTGATCATTGATCTAGAGCATGCAACCACGAATATGGAATCGTTGGAAGAGATGATTCGGGCTGCTGATCTATGTGGCATGACACCGCTCGTACGTATCTCGAAGGTAGAGCGGGCAGAGATTTTGAAAGTGCTGGACTGCGGGGCACAAGGCATTGTGATCCCTCACGTGGAAGGACGGGATCAGGTGGAAGAAGCGGTTCATCACACCTACTATCATCCACTGGGGATGCGCAGTCTGAATAGTGGTCGCGCTGGTGTATTCGGTAAATATCCACTTACTGACTATATTAAACAGGCGAATGAGCAGATCATGGTGATTCCGATGATTGAGAGTGTGCAGGGTATACAGCAGAGCGATAACATTTTGTCTCACCCACAGGTCAGTTTTGTGCTAGAGGGAGCCGCAGATCTATCACAATCTCTTGGTGTACCTTGGCAGACGGATCATGCAGATGTTCGTTCTGCACTGACGACCTTACATGATCAGGCGCGGCAGTACAATGTCCCGTATGCAACCGTGACGAGAGGTATCAAGGATATGACGCTATGGACAGAGCGAGGGGTACATATTTTTGTGTTAGGGGATGACCGGAATACAGCTTTTCGTGCATATGTGCGGAAAAGGAATGACTATGGAAGTGTAGGTGCACAGGTATGATATCCAAGGTAGAAACCGTGATCCGTCAGATCCAAGAGGGCAGTGAAGAGCCTGTATGCGCGTATCTCTACGACCTCGCGGGAATCCAAGAACAGGTACGCCAGATGTTACAGCACATGCCACAACATACCTCTTTGTTCTACGCGATCAAAGCGAACCCTGATCCCCGAATCATTGAAGCGCTTCTACCATGGGTTAAGGGATTTGAGGTTGCGTCGATTGGTGAATTGCTCAAGGTAAGACGTATTAGCGTCCAGGTTCCCATTCTTTTTGGCGGACCAGGCAAAAAAGAAGCTGAGTTAGAACAAGCGCTGGAACATCGGGTCACCTTGTTACATGTGGAGAGTTTGCTAGAGCTGCGAAGACTGATTGCTATCGCCAAGCGAAAAAAGCAGGTCGCCAGTATTCTGCTGCGAATCAACCTGAGAAGTAGCACACTGCCAAGAACTAAGATTGTGATGGGCGGTGGGCCAAGCCCGTTTGGATTAGATGAGGAGTGGGTTGAGCAAGCGATACAGATCATACGTGAGGAAGGTGCGGGAGCCGTACACCTGCGCGGGTTTCACTTTCACTCGTTATCCAACAATACCGATGCGAGATTACATGCCGAGATGATCGATCTGTATTTAAACAAAGTCAAGGCATGGCAAGACGCTTACGGTATACAGGTTGACGTCGTTAACGCAGGCGGCGGATTCGGTGTGACGTATGACGGAAGCCCGGGGTTTGACTGGCCGTTATTCACTTCTCTACTGAAACAGAGCGAGGCAAGGAAACAACTTGACGGTGTCCAGCTATACTTCGAACCGGGACGGATTCTCGTCGCAGATCATGGTTATTATGCAACCGAGGTTACGGACATTAAAGTTTCTCATGGAGAGCAGTTTGCCGTGATTAGAGGGGGAACACACCATAATCGGCTGCCTGCCTCATGGGGGCATAATCATCCTTTTCACGTTATGGCTACAGAGCACTGGGCGCATTCATACGCAAGACCAGAAGTGAAGCAGAGTGAGGTGCATATTGTAGGCGAGCTGTGCACACCGAAAGACCGGATGCATTCGAATGCTGAGGTTGAGCTGCTCCGCGTCGGAGATATCGTTGTTTTTGAGAAATCTGGAGCATATTGCTGGACGATCTCGCACCATGATTTTCTGGGGCATCCGCACCCGGCATTCCATTATTTGACGGAGGGAAACGACCATGTCAACAGTGATGAAGCTTTCCAGTCTGCAAGCCGCTGAGCACCAGATCATGGAGGATCTGATCAATACATTTCTGGCAGAGGGGTTACTGCCGCTTCCCGGTAATACCTTGATTGAATTGTCTGCTGCCCCGGAGAAAATCCGCCGAATGATGGAACCGTATCAGTACGGGCAGCGGGCAGGCTGGCAGAAGGATCAAACGGTGGGCAGACAAGAATGCACATTGGAAAACAAGCGTATGTTTGCACAAGAAGGGGCATTGGAAAGACAGCAAACGTTCGAAGAGCGACGGGCTTTGAATGATGAACAGCCACTTCGAGAAACGGGAAAATTGTCTCATGCTGGATTACAGTCGGAGGATGCTAGAAGTACAGGAGCTGGTCAAGTTCCTAAGTTTCTAGTTCATCTGGAAGGAATCGTGTTCATGGTTCAGTCCAGTATTAGGCAGGGAAGACAATGGGTGCAAGGTTCCCCTGTATATGCCCAAAATGCAGAAGGTGAATGGATCACGCTCTCTACACCGGTAGCCATTGGACATGCCGTACTGCGGCTCGCACTTTCAGACGAAGCTTATGCGCATCCGGGTGTAGCCGAATTTGTGGATAGCATCGAGACGGCGACCGAGCAGTTGGCCTTGGGACTAGAACAAGTGGAACAACTGAATAACGTGAAGCCTTCCAATGCCTACGAGTGGTTCATTAAGGGAGAACGAATTGCGGCATTACGGGATCGGCCTTTCCATCCAACATCCAAAGCCAAGATTGGTTTCACGGAAAAGGATGTTCGTCGTTATGCAGCAGAATTCGGAGAGAAGATACCTCTGCGCTGGGTTGCAGTGCGTAAGGATGTCGTGCAACAAGGATGTGAAGATAACAAGGGACTTTCAACACTAGATATATTGGATAAGCCCCAGCGAAAGATGGTGGAGGAAGCATTCCGGCGTAATGGAATTAATCTGAAAACCTATATGCCTATGCCGGTTCACCCTTGGCAATTGGAACATATCATTCTTACGCGTTATGCAGCGGAATTCAAGGATCGTACGATCCTAGTGCTTGATGTAGAAGTGGGTGAGGTTCAGGCGACATCTTCTCTCCGCTCGATGTCTTCTGTGACACCGTCAACTTATATGTTGAAGCTTCCTGTCAGCGTTTTGTCTCTTGGTGCGGCACGTTATCTTCCGGTCGTTAAGCTATTGAATGGTTTAGCTGGAGAACGGATGCTTCGGCAGGCGGTCGCTTGTGATGATTCCCTTGCCGGGAAAGTGTTCTTATGCCAAGAACAGAATTGGTGGGGCTACATGCCCGAAACGATGGGCTTATTCGATGATCATCCTCGCCATCTTGCGGCTCAAATACGGATCTATCCGCCAGAGCTTCTACAGGAAGGGGTGAAAGTCATCCCGATGGCTGCCCTTGGGGTGGAATTGAATGGTCGACATCTGCTATCCGAGCTATTAGGTGAGGAGTTATCGAAGGATGATGTAATCTCATTTTACACCAAACTGGCTGGATTATTTTACGATGTAGTCATGCGTTTGTTCAAGGTAGGTGTTGTCCCTGAAATTCATGGACAGAACTGCTGTGTGGTCTTGCGTCATCAGCAGGTGAAGGGGCTGTTGTTCCGCGACCACGATTCCGTGCGATTGCACCAGCCTTACTTGGACAAGCATGGCATTGCTGATCCAGCGTATTGGATTAGACCGGGATACTCTAATAGTCTGTATAATGAGACGCTTGAGAAGCTTATCTTTTATGTGCAATCTTTAGGCACACAGGTCAATCTGGCGGCCATTATTGAGGCACTCGTTGCTGTCTATGATCTGCCTGAAGCGAAGTTATGGGACATTACGGAGCAGATGTGGAAGGAAGCGTTGCACCGTGTGCAGCTTCCGGAGGCTGACCGGGCCGAGCTATTCCGCCTGATATTCCAAAGGCAGGAATGGCCCGCGAAGTTAGTTGTCCGTCCGCTGTTAGAAGCGGATGGGGTGCCTGGGGCAATGCCATCGGGCAAAGGCGCGGGGCATAATCCTTTTTACATTGGATGAGGTAAGGGTGTTGGGGTGATCTGGCTATGCCAGGTTGCCTTTTTTTTTGCGGTTATGCGGGTGTGTATAAATTGTTCGTTTTATATTCAATCCGATGCAGTCACTAGATGGATCAGATGGTATAATCGGGTAGAGTAGATAGGTTGATGTAACGATAATCGAAAAGGTTATCGGTGCGGCTCCATTCTTTTATGTAAACGCAATCATATTGAGACAGGAAGTGAAAGAGCGATGAATCAGAGGAAACTGTTTAATGATGGATGGGTATTTGCCAAAACTGGACTGGATGTTACGGAGCCTGGGGGATTAACGTTCGAACCTGTGGAGCTTCCGCATGATTGGTTAATTTATAACACATTGGATCTGTATGAGGATAGTATTGGCTGGTATCGCAAGTCGTTCCAGGTT
Organism: Paenibacillus tundrae; assembly: GCF_030812775.1. Classification (GTDB taxonomy): domain Bacteria; phylum Bacillota; class Bacilli; order Paenibacillales; family Paenibacillaceae; genus Paenibacillus; species Paenibacillus tundrae_A. The sequence continues at coordinate 256,140 of NZ_JAUSTI010000008.1, read as the reverse complement.
ACGAAGGATCATAAGCAAAGACTGTTGTGTTTTGACGGGGTGTATATGGATTCATCCGTGTATGTGAATGGGCAGTTAGTTGGGGAATGGAAGTATGGATATTCTGCGTTTGAACACGAGATCACAGAGGCCTTGGTCGAGGGGAATAATGAAATCATCGTCAAGGTGGTGCATCAAAGCCCTAACAGCAGGTGGTACTCCGGCGCAGGAATCTATCGTAATGTATGGCTGAAAACGAGGGATCACAATCATATCGTCACCAATGGTACCTATGTATCCATGCAGAAGCAGTCTGATGGCTGGCAGGTTGAGGTGGATACGGATGTCGTTATTGATCGGGACGCACAGCTTGTGCACACACTGCTCTATGATGGTAGGGTTGTAGCAACCACAACGAAGGCAGTAACGCTGGATGCTCAGCAAGCTGAGGTTGGACATATTGCCAACGCTAGCAACGATCGTCATTCTAGTAAAGCTAGTATTGTTACGAACCGCCAGCAATTTGTAGTAGAGAACCCGAATCTGTGGGGCACGGAAGAACCGCATCTCTATCAATTGGTGACCGATTTACAGGTGGCGTCAGTGGAGCACAACGAGGATCACACTCATACACAGACTCAAGCTCAGACTGAAAATCAGAATGATGCTCAGGCTCAGAATCAGGGTAACGGAGGTTATGAGACGATAGAGCGTCTCACCCAGAACGTTGGTTTCCGAGAAGTTAGGTTCGATCCGCAGGAAGGCTTCTTACTGAATGGGGTCAAGATGAAAATGAACGGTGTCTGTGAACACCATGATCTGGGAGCTTTGGGTGCAGCATTCAATCTGGTCGCTCTGCGTAGAAGGTTCGAGTTATTGCAGGGTATGGGCGTTAATGCCATTCGAACCGCTCATAATATGCCTGCCAAAGAGTTCATGGAGCTTGCCGATGAGATGGGCATGCTGGTTGTTTCAGAAGCTTTTGACATGTGGGAGCGTTCCAAGACCCCTTACGATTATGCGAGATTCTTCCCGGAGTGGGCGCATACCGACGTGAAGAGCTGGGTTATGCGTGACCGCAACCATCCAAGCTTGATGATGTGGAGTATTGGTAATGAGATCTATGATACGCATGCAGATGAACGGGGACAGGAAGTCACCCGGATGCTGATGGATTATGTGCTGGAATTCGATCCAAAGCATAATGCGCGTGTTACGATTGGTTCGAACTATATGCCTTGGGAAAATGCACAGAAATGTGCGGATATCGTGAAGCTTGCGGGATATAATTACGCGGAAAAATATTATGATAAGCACCATGAAGAGCACCCGGACTGGATTATCTATGGTAGTGAAACGGCATCTGTGGTGCAGAGCCGGGGAATCTATCATTTCCCATTCGAGCAATCCATTCTGGCTGATGATGATGAGCAGTGCTCCGCGCTGGGAAACAGTACAACAAGCTGGGGAGCGAAGTCGGCAGAGGCGTGTATTTTGGCAGAACGGGATACCCCTTATTCGCTTGGACAGTTCCTATGGACAGGATTCGATTATATCGGTGAGCCAACACCGTATCATACGAAGAATTCTTATTTTGGACAGATTGATACGGCAACATTCCCGAAAGACTCCTATTATATCTACCAATCCGCTTGGACGGATTACAAAAAGGCTCCAATGGTTCACCTGTTCCCTTATTGGGATTTCAGCCCTGGTCAGGTCATTGATGTACGCGTGTGCAGTAACGCGCCAAAGATTGAACTGCAGCTGAATGGTGATACGATCGGCACGTATAACATTGACCATGCTCATGGAAAACAGCTTGTTGGCTGGTGGAAAGTGCCTTATGTCGCTGGTGAGCTGAAGGCGATTGCGTACGATGAAGTCGGCAATGTGATTGCAACCGATGTTCAGCGATCTTACAAGGATGCACAGGCTGTTCGTCTTCATGCAGACCGTGAGCAATTAACTGCGAATGGGAAGGATCTTATTTTTGTCGAGATCAATGTAGAGGATGAGGATGGCAACCTGGTGCAGAATGCCAACAATCGTGTGCAGGTGAGTGTGACGGGTGCAGGACGTCTGTTAGGGCTGGATAACGGAGATAGTACGGATTATGATCCTTACAAGGGGACAAGCCGCAGGTTGTTCAGTGGCAAACTAATGGCAATCATTGGCGCAACGAATGAACCGGGAACAGTGAAGATCGAGGTGTCCTCGGAAGGCTTAGCAGGCGCAACGGCAGAATTCCAAGCTATAGAAGTGGATGAAGGTACCGATGCTTCTGAGAATAGTGTTCCGGAAAGCAATGCTCAAGATACGAAAGTACAAGCTGTATTCGATCGTAATGAGGAACGGGCTATTCATACCGGACAGGTACACGAGATTCCTTTGCGCAAAATCGAGATCATTAGCCCGGCAGGACAGCTGTTAAACCCTTCTACCCCAGAGATGGTGGTTCATGCGAAGCTGTACCCAGAGAATACATCGTACCGAGATATCGAATGGTCTGTGGTGAATGATGCGGGCATTGAGTCGAACATTTCCAAAGTAGAGTTGCTCGATTCGGACTTGGCTGAGAATTCGGCTGAAGCAGGTCAAGTGAAGGTTACTGCAATGGGAGATGGTGCATTCCGCCTTCGCGCCACGAGTAAGAACGGCACGGACAAGATTAAACTGATCTCCCAGCTTGAATTCACAGCCACCGGACTGGGAACGGCATATCATGACCCATATGCCTTTATCTCCGGTGGGCTCTATGACTATTCGAAGGGCGACGTGGGCAATGGGAACGAACGTGGTGTAGCGACGAGCCGAGATGGGGAGACACATGTGGGCTTCCGCAATATCGACTTCGGTGCATATGGTTCGGATACCATTACGATTCCGATCTTTGCTCTATCGAATGAAGAGTATCCCATGCAGATCTGGGAAGGTATGCCTGGTGAAGAGGGAAGCACATTGATTGCCGATGTGGTATATCAGAAGGAATCCCGATGGAATGTGTATCAGGAAGACACGTATACGTTGTCCAAGCGGTTGCGTGGAATTACATCCATTTGTTTTGTACTGAAGCAGAAAATTCACATCAAGGGCTTTTCCTTTGAACGCCAAAGCCGAGCCTTTGAGCAGAATGCGGCTGCATCGTGTGACCATCTGTATGGAGATACGTTTACCATTCAAGGTGAATCGGTTGAAGGAATCGGAAACAATGTCTCGTTGGAGTTCGATCATATGGATTTTACGGCAGCAGGTACATCCAAACTTGTAATCTGCGGTCGTTCACCTATCGACAAAAACACGATTCATATTCGTTTCTCAGGAGCAGATGGACAGAGCAATCAACTTGTCGAGTTCACACAGTCAGAAGGATACGAGGAACGGGTATTTGAACTTGAACAGGTGACAGGTGTGCAAAAGGTGACCTTTATCTTCCTGCCGGGCAGTCAGTTTGACTTTGGCTGGTTCCGTTTTGAGTGATGAAGAACCCGGTAACCATTGTGACTTTGGTTAACGTCCTTCGAAAGTAAAGTAATAGAGTAATCCCCTTTAAACGGCCTCCTTTAAGTATAGGACAATCGCTTGAAGGGGATTCTTTGTGTTTTTTTGAACTCATGATAAAGTAAGGAAAACGTACCTTATGATGATGAAGAGGGGTAGTCCTGATGACTGACAACAGACTTAATCCGAAGGTTGATGAGTATTTAAGTAAAGCCAAGACGTGGAAGGAAGAATCGGTGCGGCTTCGGGAGATAATTTTGGACTGTGGGTTGACCGAGGACTATAAATGGATGCATCCATGCTACACGGTTCAGAACAAAAACGTGGTATTGATCCATGGTTTCAAGGAATATTGTGCGCTTTTGTTCCATAAGGGAGCCCTGTTGAAGGATACAGATGGAATCTTAGTGCAACAGACGAATAATGTACAGGCTGCCCGCCAGATTCGATTTACCAATGTTGAGCAAATTAATGAGATGGAACAGCAGATCAAAGCATATATTCTTGAAGCCGTTGAGATTGAAAAGTCTGGCCAGAAGGTGGAAATGAAGCAGACTACAGAGTATACTCTTCCAGAGGAACTGGCACAAAAGTTCGATGAAATGCCTGAGCTCAGAACTGCGTTCGAAGCTCTGACGCCCGGAAGGCAAAGAGCCTACCTCTTTTATTTCTCGGACGCCAAACAATCGAAGACGAGAGCTTCAAGAGTTGAGAAGTATGTGAAGCCAATCCTTGAAGGTAAAGGATTAAATGATTAGATAAATATAAATAGCAATTAGCCTAGTATCGATCATGATGCTGGGTTACTTTGTTGATGGGGCTGTTTTACCGAAGCTGTTTGCAGCAGAAACAGATATGTTAAAATAATAGGAATATATTGGCGTTACATGTTTGAAAGGAGATCAGCTGAGGTGAAAATAATATATTGCAGTTCTCCGCTAGATGAGCGGAAAGTGGATGAGAGTTATGAGGAAGAGTATACATATGCGAAGCAACTAGGTCTGGATGTAGGGTTAATTCACCTAGAGTCATTGCTCATTGATGGCAAACCAAGACGTGCAATTCAGCATCTTGCCGCCGCGATAGAGCCAACCCTGACGGTATACCGTGGATGGATGATGAAGCCAAGTGAATATGAGACGCTGTACAATGCGCTTACCTCAATCAATCTGTATCTCATTAATACACCTGAGCAATATCAGCATGGTCATTATCTGCCTGATTCTTACGATCTGATTAAGCCATACACCCCACGTTCCGTTTGGATTCATCAGTCTGAGATGCACAAGTCGGCAGACTGGCTTAGGGACGCAGTCAAGACGTTTGGCGCAGCACCTATTATGGTCAAGGATTATGTGAAATCGAGAAAGCATGAATGGCATGAAGCGTGTTATATCCCAGATGCATCCGATCAGGCACACGTGCAGAAAGTGGTTCAGACCTTCCTTGAACGACAAGGCTCGGACTTAAATGAAGGGCTCGTGTTCAGAGAATACGCCCAGCTGGCATTTCTATCGAATCATCCACAAAGTGGTATGCCCTTGTCTCAAGAAATGCGAGTCTTTGTACTAGATGGTAAGCCACTGTATGTATCGAACTATTGGGATGAAGGAGAGGATCAGGACTTTGTCGCTCAATTAGAGTCGTTCATGGGCATAGCGAGCACGATTCAAAGTCGTTTTTTTACAATGGATTTCGCCAAACTCACGGACGGTTCATGGATTATTCTTGAGCTTGGGGATGGGCAAGTGGCTGGTTTACCGGATTATGCAGATGCCCAGCAATTTTATATGAATTTGAAGTCAGCAATGATTGAGGTTTAATGAGTCACATTCACCGGAGTATAGCGTGTTAAGTGGTATGGAGGCTAGAAGGAGGTATATGCGGTGGAAAGAATATTTGAAGTCGGTTGGATTCAACGTAGTGGGGCACAGCTCATATGGGTGATTCTAGCTGTGTTGGTATTGCAAATACTGCTCTCCATTCGAAATCGTATGTCAAAGGGCAGTTATACAGATGAAGAAATCGAACAGGCAGACCCGCTTTTTCTTGCTTATGTATTCAATAAAGGTAAAATGCGGCTACGGGACACCCTTGCTTCATTATTTGCTCTGACTCGTTCAGGGATATTATCTCTCCGGGTTATACCAACCAAAGGAAGATATCAAGATGACCAATATGCGCCTAATATGACGTTGGAATTTCAAAAGACGAGGCAGATCGGTCAGATCATGCCGGACGAAAGTGAATTAATTCAATGGTTTATTGGAGAGCACGGTTATGGAGCACAGAAGTTCCGTCTAGATGCGTTAGCCGGTCCCAGCTCACAGGAAAGTAAAAATGCCGAAAACTTGTATTATTACCGTGAGAGAGAGAAGCTGGACAGCAAAAGGCTACGGCAGTGGGTGGCACAGATTCGTGAATCAAGAGGATGGGAAGGCATCGTTCGAACGCCATTATTACTTCGATTACTGGTAGGGCTTCTTTACCCGGTTCTCTTTATACTCGTCGTTGCATTAGGTCAAATGGATGGGTTAGGTATAATTGATATTATTGGATTAAGCCTAGCACTGCTGTTATGGCTGTTGAGTTGGCGGCGTGTATATGTACGTTGGGTGTTCCAGCTTGCGGTATTTAGTTTATTCATGACGACTGTGTTGATGGAGGGCGTTGAATTTGCATTTCGATCTGACGTGCTGACCGCAATCATAGTCATGTTATTCGTTCGTTTGTTCCTCCCCGGACGGGAGATTGCCCCTATGGGTCGTGAATGGTCAAGGTCACTGCACCGCTGGCGTAGGAAGTATAAAAAAGGCATACCGACAGAACGGTTAGGAGAAGAAGCCGAGTCGCTGGAACGAGTGTTGCAGACGGCTCTTGTCCTTCGAATCGGCTCACGGTGTAGTCGAAAAACGGATTGGACTCATCTCCAGAATCAATTCGAACCGGAGATTAGACAGATGCTACAGAAGGAGCAGAAGAAATCAGCTAAACCAGCGGTATCTAAGACCATATCGGCAACGCCGTTGCTCCTGCTGGTTCTATCTCTTCGGGGCGAATATCGCCCATTGTTTGCTGCCGAATATCCATACGAACGTCTGAACTACAATGTTGGTTTAATCGAACATGGTACTCAAAAAAGAAATAGAAAAGCTAACTATCACAAAACGAGTGGTTCAAGCAGCAGTGGTACCTATACATCTTCATATGATAACGATAGCTCTGGGAGTGACAGTGGAGGTAGTGATTCGGGTGGAGGCGGCGATTAGTCTCTGCGCTTCGTGCATTTATGAACTCGATGAAGTGAAGAAAATGTATAAAACGATAGGTAGGATCAGGATGATGAGGCCTAAAATTAAGGCGATAAGTATACTTTTTTTATTTAGCATAATGGATTCTCCTGTAAAGTGATTTATTCCATAATAGTGTAATAGTAACATATATTATAATCAGGAAGGATATTCCATCTGTTGAAGGGGGAAGATGGAATGAGAAAGCTCGGGAGCTTAATCGTACTCGGCGTGTTAATTACTCTAATCTCCGGTTGTGGTGAGAATAATAGGGAGAAGGCCATTGCATATTTGTTGGGCACTCCGAGAGAGAGCGATGAGATTTCCATTGTTGTATTCAATGATCAAAAATTGGAAGATTCATTCGTTAGAGATTTACAGACCAATATAGACTACATTAATAACCATATACGAATAAAAGATCCAATTATGAATGTGAATTTGATTAATGTTAAGGAATACAACCCATACAAATATGAGAACATTTTTGATCTGAAAACATACCCTAGTATCATTCTTTTTCAGAATGAAGAGCTTCTGGCTCAATTCCATGAACCGAAAGAAATTCTTGAATATGTTCAAAACGAAAAAGACAAATGAAAGAAAGAAAATGCAGTCCCTCGTTAATCAGGCGGGGGTTTCATTGCTTTCCGAGAGAGGACATGTAATATGAAAAAATGGATTGTACTTGTTGTGGCGCTAATGCTTCTAGTTTCCGGTTGTGGTCAGAATAACAAAGAGAAGGCTATCGATTATTTGGTAACTGGTCAAACGAATGATATCTCCATCATCGTGTTCTCTAACCAAGATTCAGACCGCGAGTTTGTCGAGGATCTACTGAAGAAAATACAACATATTAATACAAACGTAAGAGCAGACAAACCAATACAACATATTAACTTCTATGATGTCAGTGGGGAGCAGAAGTTTGATTATGCGAAAACATTTGATCTCGACACCTATCCAGCCATACTAGTATTTGAGAAAAATGAAATCGTGCTGAAAGCAAAAACTTCTGATGAAATTGTTCAGTACTTTGAGGGAAAATAAGAAGCTGTAAAGCCGATAAGCCGTATAACCACTTGCTAGATGATAGCTGGTGCGTTAACGGCTCTTTTTTTGTTATTATGCCTTACCTTCCTCATGCAACTGGCGCAAAAATTTCTTGATGTTCTCGGGAGCGCGGATGATCCCGTAGATTTTCACTTTACCAAATGCAGCTTGGGCTAATTCTAGCGATACGTCCTTCGAAACAATCAGACCTCCAATGACTTTGATACTAAGCTTGGCACCATTCCGCAAAACATCTTCCAACCGTTCGCGATCAAAATCCATAATTCCCATCACGTAATAATACTCTTCTCTGAACTGCTTCAGATCTGCTGCATGACTATCTAATTGGTTACGAATTGCGATGCGAATCAGATCGGTACGATTCGTATAATACCCTTGATCTACCAGAAGGTCGATCTGCCCCAAGTCAACAGGCCCGAGGTTAATGCTGACTTTCTCTAAATCTGCCATTCTATCATCTCCATTAAGAGAACATTTGATTCTCCAATATTTGTCGGCTCTCTTCGTTATGTGTGCATGTACATTTTATGTGTATTAATCAAGGTGTCGTTATCTTCATATTCATTCAATTTAGCTATGTTGTCAAGGAAACGTGAAATAATGCATATTGAAATATTTGGAATTGTGTAATAAGATATACTCCATTGAGATTCCCCACGGATTCCAATTGGAATCTATATGGATTCTCAACTGGTTATAAACCAAAATGAGAAAGGTGGATCATATGAAACCAAAACACACGATTTGGCGTTTGATGAGTTATTCTCTACAGTACAAGAGTAGCTACGTTATTTTATTTTTCACGATGATTTTGGGTATAGGATTGGATCTAGGTATGGCTTGGTATCTCAATCAAGTGACGAATGCAGCCATTGCGGATGGTCAAGTTTTATGGAAGTCTCTGGCCTTAACCGGGGTCATTATTCTTCTGCTCAATGTGATTAACAGCTATGTCGATACATACTTCAAGACCAGAGTATCCTCCAAGATCCGTAACCGTATTCGTCTGGATACATTGAAAAAACTACTCCGTTTGCCTGAATCACACTATAACGAGAATCATTCAGGTGAGCTGCTGAGCCGTATGACCAGTGATAACCAAGCCATTGGCCGTGCATGCACAGACACGATTATTGATCTGATTCGCAGTCCGTTACTTGCCATCTTAGCCTTTGTCTATCTGTTAACGATCCAGTGGCAACTAGCCTTAATCTGTGTAATCATCGGGCCCATGACCGTACTAATCGGTGCATTATATGGGAAATCCCTCAGGAGAAATTCACAGGAACTCCAGACCGGTGTCGGGAAAATGACATCTCTTCTGCAGGAGATCTTTGGCTCAAGTATTGTATTCAAAACCTTCGGCTTAGAGAAAAAACTGTTCGGCAGATTCCATACGAGCAGTGAGGACATCAGTCGCTTGGAGGTTGAAGGCGGGCGTATTCATGCTTCGTTATCCGCTACAGCTATCGCGGTAGGACATTTTTCTTTTATCATTACATTCGTTCTGGGTGCTCTCTTTGTGTCGAATGGCTCAATGACGATTGGCGGATTAATCGCATTTATCCAGCTCCTGAATCACCTGACTTGGCCATTCACAGGTATGGCTTCACTCTGGGGAGATTTACAACAAGCCCTTGGAGCGGCAGATCGTATTTTCAAATTAATGGATCAGAAGCATGAGTATACAGAGTTGCCTGAGCAGACGATTAATCAGCAGCCTGCGTATTTGGAGGTAGATCATATCACATTTGCCTATAACCCGAGTCATCCCGTATTACATCAGATTTCATTCGCGGTACGGCCAGGACAGGTGATTGCAATTGTAGGCTCTAGTGGCGGAGGAAAGTCGACGATCTTTAAGTTGTTATTAGGGCTATTCCAGCAGAATGAAGGACAGATTCGAATCAATCATACGGATACGCAGTCAATGAAACTGGAGGAATTGCGAAGTTACTTTGCTCTTGTTCCTCAGGATAACGTCCTATACAGTGGCACGGTCCGCGAGAATATTGCAAATGGCAATCTGAATGCCACGGAGGACGAGATCAGGTCGGCGGCACAGGATGCCAATGCGCTTGATTTTATATTGGAACTACCAGATGGATTCGAGACAGACATCGGTGAGGGGGGAACCTTTTTATCAGGAGGACAGAAGCAGAGAATTGCCATCGCCAGAGCACTTCTCCGGAACGCTCCAATCCTTCTATTAGATGAAGCAACGGCTGCTCTAGATCGGAAGTCGGAAAGCTTAGTACAGGAGGCGTTGGAGAGATTAATGGTAGGGCGCACGACAATCATCATTGCTCATCGGTTGTCCACGATTCAGAATGCAGATGAAATTATCGTATTAGATCAGGGAAGAATTGTGGATCGTGGAAGTCATGAGCAGCTTCTGGCGGCTGGAGGGTTGTACCAGCAATTAGTTCACAAAGGCAATCAGACAGATGTTATCGTGGATCCTAACGTAAGTGGAGTAAGTAATGCATAAAATGCATAGTGACCGGTACGGAAGGAAATGGTAGGATGATGCTATATGAACTTCGGAGATCAGGGAGGCAATCTAGCAGATGAGTGAACTGAAACTACACGATGACACGTTGAGGGAGATTATTACGAAGGCGAAGGACTTTTTCAAAGCAGAGATTGTACCTAGTCATCAAAAGAATACGGAGAAACTTCGGAGATTAAAAGAATTCAATCTGAATCCTTTTCTAGATAAGTATAAAGCGAGCTTTCTAACAGGGAAGGATGATCCGGAGAGTATCGCCAGAGCCTTAGTATATCCTCGTGTGTTGGGGACATCCATTAATACCATCTTTGGAGATCGGCTTCAGAAGTTCTGTAGTGAGGTGTTGGAAGGATTCGCATCGACGACATCGGGCATCGATATTGAATTCATAGATAAGGTGGATGGACGGAAGAAATACTGCCAGATCAAAGCCGGACCCAATACGATCAATAAAGATGATATCGAGACGATCAAAGGTCATTTCAAAGCTGTTAAGAACCTTGCTCGAACCAATAAATTGAGTGTAGGTACAGAGGATTTAATCGTTGGTGTATTCTACGGTACTCGAGAGGATCTAAGTAATCATTACAAAGTTATTGATGCTGAGTACCCGGTCATTATTGGGGAGGAATTCTGGTATCGGTTAACGGGTGAAGTAGACTTCTACCAGAGAATTACCGATGCCATAGGGGATGTAGCTTCTGAAGTCGATAGCTCTGAATTAATAGAAGATGTGATTCGCTCCTTGGCGAAGGAGATTGAAGAGACATTGAAACCGAAGAAGGTTTTAACTGAGATATAAACTCCATATTGATAATAAATAAGGTATGGGAATCAATCAAGGATATAACTTGTTAGAGGTAGTATATGTAAATAGGTATATACAGATTTAATGGTAATGATCTATACATGTGTTATTAATATAACTAAAATTTCATTAAACTGGTTCGTATAAATAACTTTAATATCGCAAAACATATACTATATAGTTGTTCTAATTTATTAAAAACCACAATATACGACGTCCATAAGTTAAGGTCGTATATTGTGGTTTATTTTTTTATCCTTTAACTTCTTCCTCATTGTCAGAAGCGAATCCAGCAAAGTCAACATTTACATTACTGGAAGAGGAGCGGTAACTAACAATAAAGTCACCGCCTCGTACGCCTTGGGAATAATCATAAATACTTCTCCAAGTAAACGACTTACCTGCTTTAACAGTCTCAGTAAAATATACCTTACCACTAGAATGAGTTACAGAGATTATAGTATCGCTAGTTCCTTTATTATTAAAATACAGTTTTACATGCCCGAAACCACCAGGCACATAAAATTGAGTAGAGGTAATTTTACTACCATTTACGTTTCCGCTCCAGTTGTTTCCGATTTTGAATGGAGTGACTTCTTTCACACCCCCAAGATTGATATCCCCCGTTTGTTCGATCTCAATGGCTGGAGGTGTTGTAACTTCTTCAGATTGTGCAGATGCTCCTTGTACTGCGACTGCTGCAAGTAGAACAGCTGAAGCCAAGACAGTTAACTTTTTCTTCATCATTCTTCCTCCTTGGATAAAAAACTAAATTATGTAATTAGATTACAAAATATAGTATTGCATATTTGAGATATTTTGTAAATTTAATAGAAATTATGGAGGTTTTTATATATTACTTAAATAAATATCTGTTTATTGTGAGATCTTAAAGGTAGTATTTCTATAGTGAATTTATAGGAAGAGGATACTAGTCGCATCCTCTTCTCTATTATATTATTGCATCTGATTCAATACATTAACAATGGACAAGCCTACTGCCTTCGCCATGTTAACAGGAACAGCGTTACCGATCTGTTTATAGGCATTGTTCATGGAGCAATCGAATACCCAGTCATCAGGGAAGCTCTGGATTCTAGCATATTCTCTAACGTTGAACGGTCTAGTTTCGTCAGGATGACAGCGCTCGGTCTGCTTCTGAGCTGGAGAACACGTTAGCGTCAGTGAAGGCTCATCCCAAGATAATCTGCGAGCCATGCCCGTTCTGCCTCCGCCGGAATAATAGCTTTTGCCCATATACTGCATCGCAATGTTGTCAGGTAGATCTCTCCAGTATCCACCAGGAGGCACGAGATCAAGCACGGTGCGTTTGGATTCAGGGTACTTTGCACCTTCAGATTCAGGGACGTTCTGCAGCACATCTTTCAAGGTCAACTGGTAACCGTAAGGCTGAGGAAGTTCATATTTCAGATCATATTGTTCAACGAGATCATTCCGAATGCCGATCATGACAATGCGTTCTCTTTTCTGAGCGACATCATAATCTAGCGCACGTAAGACTTTCCATGTTACCGTGTAGCCGATCTCGGAGAATACTTTGAGCATCAGTGCGAACGTTCTACCTTCATCATGACTAATGAGTCCACGTACGTTTTCCGCTAAGAAGGTCTTGGGCAGAAGCTGCTTGAGGAGCTGCGCATAATAATAGAACATCGTACCGCGCGCATCGGATAAGCCCATTTTCTTACCTGCATAACTGAACGCCTGACAAGGGTAGCCTCCAGATAAAAGATCGAGTTCTCCGATCCCAATGTCTTTTACAAAGTTCTTAATCCCTTGCTCTGTAACCTCGATGATATCCTTTTCAATGACATTCCAGTCGGGTCGATTCTTTCTCAGCGTCTTACAAGCGTATTTATCAAACTCCACGAGCCCTTTGGACTCAAAACCCGCCTGTTCCAGCCCCAGTGCCAGCCCGCCGGCACCTGCGAATAGTTCGATGGCAGAGTATTTTCGATTAGCAGTAATGTTATGGATATCAATGAAATCTTGACCTTCAAAGTCATCCACATTCACTTCTAAATCCTCATCATGGGATTGTTCTACTAGCGTATCCGCTTCAAAGGGGAATTCAATCTGTTCGGACATTAGAATCTCTTCGAGTTCCACATCCAATACTTCACATAAACGCATCGCGTTCGTTTTGATCGGGTTAAAGTTCGGCGAAAGCAGCATCGAAAGCTGATTCTTGCTGATGCCTAATTGGTCGGCTAATTCCTTCTGCGTGCTAATGCCGTGTTTATTCATATGTTGTCTTACTTTTTCTTTGCTGAGTGTATACAATCGATAACCCTCCAATAGAGTTAAAAAAATATTTAACTTTAATAGGGTTATTATATTGGAGCGAATCGGGATAGTCAATGAAATGGTAGAACATTCGTTTGGTGGTTCAACTGAAAAACTAAGGTCAACAGGGGAGGTTTACACGGGTCACTCCGATGACAGAACAACCTACAGATCGCTGTTATCCCCAGATTTCTTTGATTTCCTTTTACAAAGGGTGAAATCCGGGGATAAGCATAAGCTTCCGATGTAGCTTTCTTTCAGAAAGCTTTCAGGCGACCGCTTCGCTTCCTCCGGTTATTTCTGTCCTCTCCGTTAATGTGTAAATGTTAGGTGTTGAACAGATTTGTAAGTTGAACTGGGGTTGGGAGTAGAGGAGGGGCTTGTAAGAGAGCAACAGGGCAATGTATCTATCAGTGTACTCTCTTATTAAAGGTTGTTTTATTTTCGGATATGATTTTCTTACCTGTGGCGAACTCGAGTAGGCCGATCAACAAGAACACAATTAAGAAGTACCATGTTTTAGAGAGATCTGGGATGAATGCTAGTAAGGATTGTATGACAACAAAGAGACTATCGGCTATGAGACAGATGCCAAAAGCTAGACCCACTTGAGCACATTTTCCCAAAATGAACAGAGCCCCAGTTAACACTGCTGCTGCGGCAAGAATGACTGAAGGAAGGTACCATAATGTGCTTAATTGCTGATTGTAGAAGGAGAAATAATCATCTTTAATTAAATGCATTAGGTCGTTATATCCTCTACTAACCACCAAGATCATGACAATAATTTTAACGAAAAGCCAATCATTTTTCATAGGTATGTACCTCTGCATAATTTATGATGTTAAGCTGTCTATCGTATCCAATGGATTTCAATCAGGGTAACATATGAAGCACGGAGAAACTACCGTTATCATTATATTTTGTTAAAATAATACATATGAACTAGAGAATTAATAATTCTATTTTGTCAGTGACATGCGTCAGTGATAAGCCATTGGACGAGCATGTGGTGGAGATGCATGGATCAACCCTCAGGAACAGACTTGTACAACGTATACGTGCCTCTATCATTTGAATAGACATACGCGGGTTGTTCGATAGAACGATATATTTGGGTACCTGTGGGCAATACAGACGCTGTTCCTGACTGGAAGGTTTTGTTCTTCTCATAACTGGAAGTAATACTTCCATAGGGTGCGGTATTTACAGAGTTAAATTGTTCTTCATTAACTATCTCGACTTTCCTATACAGGATCGAATCAATTATGAATATGTCGCTGCTCTGATCCTCTTTCATTATCGTTCGAGCCATTTCTTGAGTAGCGCTCGTCTCTGATGTACAGCCGGTGATACTTAAAAGGGCAGAGGATATCATGAGAAAGTAAAATAATCTGATTAGCATAAGTAGACCTCCTTTTCTGTATTGAAGTGAAACTATTTACTCTAAGAATTATTGGCCTTGGTAGGTCGACTCTAAATATGAAAAGAAGATATATAGAATACATAATAAAATATTGATATTCGTTCAATGCTTCGTCTCTGCATTGCTTGTTTTGCTATTCTACTGTCTCTATCAAGACAAAGAATGTACGAAGAGTACCTCATCTCTAATGTAAGACAAGATCTGGCCGTTTTGAAGATTCTATTACGAACAATGAGCTGATTTTGACAGGATAATAGCTAATGGCACACTATCGGATGAGATCGTTTAGGCTGGGAGTAAATGATTTTATTAAGTGTGACTATAAATGATGCATAATTACGCAAATAGATTAGTGGGAAATAAGTTGTTTATTCTTTTACATTACGACCTAGAATATGAATCTTCTGTTTGATTCTAATCCTTTTTCTGAATTGTTAAAATTTAGGGTGTACTATATTCGGGCTGGTGGTGAGAGTATCGATGCAACTAATTGAAGTTCATCCAGATCTGCTGGATAAGAAAGCCCAACTCGTTCAGCAGAAAAGGCAGGAATTAGAACGCATGGTAAGGGAGCTTGAGAAGTCCATCTACTATTTGCAGATGGAATGGTCTGGGGTGACAAGGGAGAATTTCTTTGCGGAGTTCATTCAAATGAAGGAAGTTTTTCCTGCGACTTTAAAGCACTTGGAAGAAATGCAGAAGGATCTTACCTCTACATCAATGTTATTCAGAACAACCGACGAGAGCGGTAATTCTTTTGTGCGTCTTCCAGGGCTAGAGCATAATTTTCGTAAAGGTTTCCTAGATAAGTTCTTTGGAGAACAATTAATCGGTTTAGGTCATACGACTAAGGCATTTATTAATAATCCTTCGGGTACAGTGTCCGATATAGCCTATGCCATGACAATTGGTAAGGTTGTTGATGCTGGCCGAGGTATCAAGTTTGCATGGGATGCCGCTTGGGGAAATGGAACAGCAAGATCTGAAGTGGAGCAAATTGTGGCTGAACAGAAGAAACAGATGGACGAGGAAGGTGTACGTTACTATAGTGGATCAATGACAGGCCAGGTTGTAGCTTATTTTATATTTGGTAAAGCCCTTCGTAAAGCTGAGAGTAAGCATAGCGATCTGGGCGGATCTGGTGGAGGGAAGGCAGAGTTAGGAGGTAACCTTAAGTCTAGCAAACAGCTAGGTCTCACTGAAATTCAGCAGAAAAAGATTTCTGAGTATATTGGAGTGAATTCAGATGAACTTATAAGTTCTGGACTTGCAAATGAGGAAACTCTGAAAAAAATTCTGAAAAATTTAAAAGAAGGATCAAAACCTGGTAAGGAAGGTTTTAAATTAGAAGCTGATACTGCTAAGTTATTACTTGAAAATAAAATAAAAATCTCTGAAGCTGGTAAAGCTTATAATGTAAAAGAATTAGGTGGTAGAATAGGCGAAATTGATCTGGGAACATCAAGGTATATTATTGAATGTTTTAATGCTACTGGCGGTAAATCAAAATCAGTAAGTGATTTTAACAAGTACTTTGAAGGTGATGTAAGACAACCATTTATAAATCCTGAACGTAAGGAAATAATCCTTTATGCTCCTAACGGTATAGATGCTATAAAAGCAGACAATATAAGTTCAATTGGTGTTCGAGTTATAACATCTCCAGAGGAACTAATTACCACACTAAAAGGAGAAAAATAACAATGTCGCAAACAAATATTGTAATGTACATGGAAGAAGAACTAAGTACTGAAAAGCTGGAGAATATATTATTAGAGTTTAATGCCAAAAATCAAATATCTTCTTGGGCCATGGAACGATCCAATAGTTGGATATGGGTGAAATATTATATTCTTAAACATCATGATGAGATAAGGGATATTTGGTGTGATATTTCTAAGGATATGGTAAAAGATGTAGAGCAAACTACTAATGTAAAAACGGCATTTTTTATACAACCCAGTAGGGATCGGAATGCTGTCTTCTTCGCATTATCTTTTTGTAAAGAAATATACACTATCCTTGATACCAATAAAAATGTGTTTTTATATCATGGAGCTAGTGGCTTCTTTGCAAATGAAGAGATTGCAAATCTTCAATTCATGAACACTCAGCAATTTTATGATTCCAGGTTTGCTAATAATGCAATAGTTGAAAGTATCATTGAGTGTTTAAATAATGAGGTTACTGGGGGAATTGAATGTGTTGAGGAAGAGGGAGGATGGGATGGAGAGGAGCTACAGTATATTGATTTGTTTAGAAATCTTTTTAAGATGAGAGAGCAATTACAAGTATTAGTAAAATCTATAAATAACACAGCATTGTTCAATGCAAAAATAATTGATATAGATAAGTTGATTTTAAGATTATTGGATATAGATGATGAGAAATTGTTGATTTCTGCTGGGGATCAGAATAGAGATTATCCTATAAACAGCTGGTGGTGGCATCTCGATCAAGTAAAGTCAGGCGTTCTCAAAGTACATGTTGAAGAAGGGTTTGTTATTTACCAAGGTCAAATTGTCCTTATCTAAGGATAATTTGACCTTTTGCTTTATAGTATTGAAGAATATTATTCTGGATGGGTAATATTTATACTTTGAACATCTCGGCCTTTAGGTTCTTTATGCGGATTTTGTGGGATTTCAATAGGTGAAATTCTCTCCCAGCTTGAATCGCGAATTGCTTCATTCTATTCTACAGAGTAGGCTCCTGAAAACTTTTGGGGAAAGAGACACCTATGAAAACATAGAATATAAGAAGAGATACAATGTTGAGGTTATTATTGATTATCGCCTTTTTAGTTAATATATTGAGGAGTGAGAGAGAGTATGTATCAATACCATGGTTGGGCGGTAATCTTAGCAAGTACTGGTGATAATATAAGTCATGAAAGAGAAATGGATACTCTTCATAAACTTAAAAAGTACATTGAAGAGTTGCAACCGAATGTAGATGTGCTAGATATAAAGGCGATAAATGGACAATTTCATCTTTGGATGACAGGATTGTGGAATCGTGAGCCTTCATCTAAATTTAGCCCAGTGGAAATAATGAAGACTATAGGAGTTATGGCACCCGGCTCATATGGGATGCTCTATGTTTTCAATGATGAGCACCCAAAGCACTTTAATGCATTTAATGTATACGTTCTTGCGAGAGGGAATGTTGAAGAGAAAAGTGACCCATTCTTGTCGCCATTCATACCAACTGTCGCCAATGACTCCGAATTCTAGGAATAAGCAATAACTGCAAAATATGGTGTTGATCACTAATTTGCTCAGCATCAATTGAAGCGCAATTATCATGCGTAATCACAATTAGTTTATGTTCTGTCTATACGGACACAGAATTAGGGGGGCTAGCTTGGTTTCCCAAGGATTGGTCAGCAGAAGATATTAAAAAGTCAGGTGAGTATGTAGCAAATCTTCCCAACAACAGAGTTAAAGGTGATGGAGAATGGATGTTTGGAAATACCCTAAATTTTTTAATATGATATGAAAGAGATAGTCGTGTATTTTGAAAAGCCCATTGATATGAAAAATAAATATGTTTCAGAGAACATAAATCATCTTAAAGATTCAGGAGTTACCGTAGTCAATTCGTTAGATGAACTAGGAGGAATATTGAAATAATGGGAACTTCGGCTGTTATTCTATTCAATAGTGGAGAAACTCCAAAAAATTAATGAGTTAATCCCACGCTTAGAGAAGTTATTTGAGAAGGAAGATCTATTCTATAGTAGAGAATTAAATAAGGTCGATGAAACTGGAAACGTAAAATATTGTGAGTTTTGTATTAGTGATATCCCATTGGAAGAAAGTTATGAGAGACAAATCTGTTTAGGGGTAGCAGATGAACCTTACCCGTTTAAACTTATAAATTTTGATTGGGAGGATCCCGAAAAAGAATACTTCAAAACAATAGTTATAAATGATTTTAAAGAAAATGAAGATATATTATTTACTTTTCTCTTAGCTTTCTTAGAGGAGTACATGACTGCGAAGGTGTGGATTGAAGATGATTGGTTCTATACCTTAGAAGATCTTAAAAATACTAGAGATCATTATTAAAATGACTGGAGTTATATTAATCCCCAAAAACAACACTGAAGTAGTGGTTCATTTGGAATATTATAAAGGAAAATAATAATTTGGGGTCAGTATATCTTAAGAATTAATTCGATCCAAGAAGATTCACATGAAAATCTCTTGGTATCAACGTTACAGAAGTTTGTAGTCTCTCAAAAGTTAATAATAAACATGTTACTTATGAATGGAGTTTCTATGTTCTATGTGATCTAATGAAAAGGATAGCTGAGAAGCTTCCTCTTTAAAAATAGGAAGATTTTTGTTTTCCGTACCTTGATCAGCTTCGGCTGTTCAAGGTTTCTTTTTTTAGGAAAACTTACCCAGTGCGAAAGAGACGCCTATGAAATAGATAGAAAGGCATGCTTTCATTTAGAAACAGCTCTTGCAGATACAGTAATAAGAGAATTAAGAGAGTATGACAAGAGATGAAAACTGAATTTATTAACCAAATGACGTTCTAAAGTCTTCACCATCTAAAGCTCGAATGATATGATTATGTGAACTAGTTCAACAAACACCGGGTTCATGGTTAACTAAGTTACATGACACCCGTTCAGTACAAAGCTTCAACTGTGCTTCATGGCCTTCATCCTTAGTCACAAATCGCGTGAATTCGCGGTCATTCCAGTAACTCTCGAAGGTCGCTTCAATCTTGCGCAGCACGTCGAGTGAATCCTTCTCCGTCACCTTGAGGTTCCACTCTATACCACTGGTCAGCACCGGGTTGAATAGGTTGGAAGAGCCGACATGCGGCTCTGAATAAAAAAAAGATCAATCCAAACTCTTTCACCTCGACATTCAGCCTTATGATTATCAAAAAAGAAGTGCTGGAGTAGCTGTACGCTGTACGGATGAACGCGCAACCTGATCGTCGCCGCCACTGGCGTATGTATGGCGACTGCGGGAAGAGATGCCTGCGAAGATGGTGGTGGTGGCGAATAAGTGTATTGTTTGAAAACTAGCAGTATTAGATTATGTATGGAGGCAAGATCATGTGGGATAGAATTTTGGATGGACAATTTTTATCTAAATTAGGCGGAGTGGGCGGGATTGTTACTCTTTTTAGCTTTATGTTAACTTTCTTTAAGAAAAATCACATAATAACATCGTTAACTTCATCCAAGATCGAAAGGTTAATTTCTTCAAAAGAAAAGAGGACTTTGATAAAAATATCTAATTACATTGTATATGTGATACTAGGTTTAATTGCTTCTACTTTTCTTACTCTTATATACATGGTTATTGATTTGAAAGGATATCTCGTATTTGTTATCTCAGTCATTGGAACTTTTTTATATTTAGTTGTTTTATATATTACCTTAACCAAAAAGAGTGTTTTTGATAAAAGGTTTTCAAGATCCAAAAATCTTAATTTTACAGTTAGTCTACTTTTGCTACAAACATTATGTTTTTTCTCTGTGATGCCAAGCTTTATAGCCAGTAGTGTGTCAGAAGGTAGTTTAGTGTTAGCTACAGACAAGCCAGGAGAATTATTAATTAATATAACTCTGTGTCTACTGTCATTATTATTTGCGAGTTCAATGTTTGTATTACTGATAATAATGACATTCTCTCAACTCCGTGAAAAATTTAGTAAGTACGATTATGAGTGTTTTTACGTTTTAGATCAAGAATATGAAGACATGAAATGGTTTATTTATCATCTTATTGATAAAGAGCATTTTTTACTTGGGAATAGTGAGTATATACATGATGCAACAATCTTTCGTACAGAAGAACGTTCACAGATACTCTCTGAAAAAATACATCTTTTAAAAATACTAAAAAACAAAGAAGACTCAATAGAGTACTATATTTAAAAGAGATACTGAAAAACTAATTTAATTCAGGCGGTGCATCATGATCATCTACAGCAGCAACGCATTAGCTTTTAGAGAATCTGTGGATAACAACCAGATCACAGTTCAGATTGAAGAAGCTTTTATTAAAGGGATGGGGAAAAGACCTAATCAAGGGGAAGTACGTGCTTGGAACAACTCTATGCAGTTTATGGAGAAAATTATCCGTAATTCGAAGGTAGCAGATGACTGCGGGATATTAATTGAGTACAACATTCCTTCTACAAGTAAACGTATAGATTTTATCATTGCAGGTCAGGATGAACAAAAGAATGATAACTTTGTAATCGTTGAGTTAAAACAATGGGATGCAGTAGAGGCTATGGATCGCGAGGATGTTGTAAGGGCCTTTATTGGAGGTAGAACAAGAGAGACACCGCATCCTTCATATCAAGCATGGTCATACAAACAGTATTTGAGTGATATGAATGAGGCCATATATTCCAAAGATATTAACGGATACACATGTGCATATCTACATAACTACAGGACAGTACAGCCGGATCCCCTTCAATATAATCAATATCAGGATATCATCCGTGAAGCTCCTTTGTTTCTAGCCGATGATGCATCTAAACTTCAAGATTTCCTAAAAAGGCATGTAGGTCAAGGGAATGGAGTTAATTTACTTTATTTAATTGAGAATGGTAAAATTCGTCCTTCCAAGAAGCTAATTGATCATATTGATGGATTATTTCAAGGGAACTCTGATTTTGTTTTACTTGATGAGCAGAAGGTTGCATACGAGGCCATTATGAGCCTTGCCAAGCAAACAGATGTAAAACGCACAATCATTGTGCAAGGTGGGCCTGGAACAGGTAAATCAGTAATATCTATGAATGCCCTTGGTGGATTACTTAAAAATAAGTTGAATGTTAAATTCATTGCCCCGAATGCTTCATTCCGGACGGTTATGGTAGAGACCTTGACTCAGCGACAAGCTAGAAACAAAACTAGGACAAAGATGTTGTTTACGGGATCAAGTCAGTTTTACAAAGAGCCAGCTGATATGTACGACGTACTTGTTGTGGATGAGGCGCATCGCTTAAAAGGTAAAGGAGCATATCAATATCTTGGGGAGAATCAGATCGAGGATATCATAAAAGCATCTAAAGTGAATGTGTTTTTCATAGATGATTTTCAGCGTATTCGTCCTGAAGATATAGGTTCTATAGACGAGATTAAACGTTTAGCTGCCCTATATAATTCGGAAGTGCATGAATATTCACTAGCAGCACAGTTCCGTTGTTCTGGAGCAGAAGGATTTTTGAATTGGGTTGATGATGCTTTACAGATTCGTCCCACCGCTAATTTTGATGGTTGGGATCAAGATTCTTTTGAATTCAAATTAGTAGACACGCCTAACGAAGTATACGATCTAATAAAAGGTAAAAGCGATCAGGGGTATAAGGCGAGGATGTTGGCAGGTTTTGCTTGGAATTGGACAGCTGATAAAGAAGGTAATCGCAATGGGGAAATTCCGGATGTAACTATTGAAGAACATCGTTTTGCTATGCCTTGGAATGCACGTTCTATATCAAGCACCTGGGCCATTCATGAGAGTGGTATAGATCAGGTTGGGTGCGTTCATACGTCTCAAGGTCTTGAGTTTGATTATGTTGGCGTTATCATAGGGAATGATCTTAAATTCGATTCGGAGAAAATGGAACTTTATTCAGATTATGATGAGTACAAAGATAGAATGGGAAAACGAGGGCTTAAATTTAAGAATGAGGAACTAACAAAACTTATCAAAAATATTTATAAAATCTTGATGTCTCGGGGGATGAAAGGTTGTTATGTTTACTGTCGGGATAAAGAATTGATGAATTATTTATGTAGCAGAGCAAATTCAAGATGATGTCCACCAGGGACTATGCAAAGTAGAGAGAAACCCTATCCTTCCATAAAATAGAAGGGTAGGGTTTTCCGTTTTCACATCAATATTCCTTTAATAACATTTTTGGCAACACGAATATTATCAGGAGAAGAATCTCTTAGCAGTTGTACAATTTCTTTGATTTGTTTCTCATCTTCAGTTACTTCAAACTCTTCTTCTACATAAGCAAATAATTGAATCAAATTAACATCTAGTGACTCAGCGATCTTTGCTAAGTTCACCAAAGAAACATTCTTTTCTCCACGTTCGATCTGTCCTATGTATGAAAAATGAAATCCGCCTTTTTCTCCGAGGGATTCTTGTGAATACCCTCTTTCTTTGCGTAATGCGCGAATTCTGGCTCCAACCAACTTCAAAACTTCTCTGTCTTCGTTCATGGTATTCACCTCTCTATGTTCAAAAGTGTAGACAAGTTTTCTCAAGGTAAACACCAAACAAAGAATACAAATAATTTATTTGATTACTATAAGTATCATTTTATTGTATAATACTGGTATTAACTCTTTGGAGGGATGACAATGGCAAGAAATTGGTTCACCACCGAAGCACATTGTAATCACCAAGTAGATTTTACTGCACGTTCTCAAGACAGTGATAGCTTCATCCTGTCGAAATCACAAGGTATCCCGGAGTATCATACGTTACATACTACCACTGTGGATTATCACCAACTTGCTCAGCATCACCTGAGGCTTGCTGTTATCATGCGTAATCACAATCAGTTCACGACCTGTCTAATTCTCTGTGATTGGGCGCTGATTTCAATGGTTAAGGCATTATATATCCATAAGTATCAAACCGTGCATCTACTTAAGGAACTTACGATGAATGAAATTTTACCTTTAGTGCATACGGACACAGAATCAGGACTAGATATCGCATTATTCATCGGTACGATGCAACATATGTCCACATTAGAGGAGTGCCCGCAGAATCAGTCATTGAATATAAAAAACATTGAGAAGCTTCTACGACGAACGGAAGAAATAGTGGAGGAGCTAAACAACCGATTGAAGTAATGTAGGCTTGATATATAATGTTTCGCTTATCTGAATAATGGACGAGACCAGAGGATTATATGTGATGTAATAAAAGTTTTTTGCAGGAAAAGAAATCCAGGGACATGGGCGGATGTATATAGCAAAAACTTCTGCTAACATAGTAAAATCCTATTTTTGATGACGGGAAATGATATGAGTACAATTAAAGTAGCACCAGAGCAATTACTGCATGTTTCTAAACAGATTGAGCAGGGCAGGCAGTAGTTGGAAAGTATTCGGAATGACCTAACTGCACGAATTGGGCTCATTGTCAGATCGGGACGATTACTCCAGATAACTCAAGACAACCGTGAGGAGATTAAAACATGGTAGACTATAGTGAAAAGTTGATTTTATTAGTAGAAAAGAGAACAAAACTACATCCCGATGATCCTGAGATTCAGATAATTTGGAAAGAGATGGTAGATATTTTGAAGGTACATGAGCAAAGGACGATTGCATTTTTCAATCAATGTGAAGAAAAAGATTTATATTGGCTTAGTGAGATTTTTGAGGATGTATCTTCTGAGTTACAAAGTCGAGCATTTATAGATTGTCTCCTTCAACTGCAAGAGAAGTACCCTAACTTGGATATGGAGCAGGATATTGAATATGCGATTCAATCGATTCAGGAATGAATAAAAACAATATTCATCACGGATAACTTGGCAGATAAACATATTGCCCGGATGCAGCATGCGTCCGGGATTTAATTATGACATCTTTTATTGTAATCGGGTGTAAGACAGGGGATTGGGTATATCGTTAAATGACTCTTTTCTTGATTCCAAACAAAAACCATTAATTCTTGCGATTCTAAAATTAAGATTATTTTTTTGGAGTAGGAGGGATTTTCTTGGCACAAAGTGCGATTCGTTATGCTCAGCGTACACGTTATATACAGGATGCTCAATTAGGTATGGTAATACAGAGTCTTTTCAAAATTATAGATCAAAATACAACTAAACTTTCCACCGAAAGTGAGTGGTTATTAAAAGCAATAAGCGAATGGTGGAGTGACTTTGAAGATATGCCGCCAGGGCTAAAAGATGTTGAGTTGGACAAATGGTTGACAGTTGCAAGTCGTAAAGAACTTTTTATAGGGTTGTTAGATGAGGCTTATAAACAAAGTGATGAATCATTAAAGGGCGAAATATTAAAAATTATCGAGGTACTACAAGATTAATCTAACAACATCAACTTAAGAAATAAGAGCCTATTTAAGTCCAGTGAGAAGGAAATAGGTTCTTCTTTATGTCTACTTTAATCCACCACTTTACAAAAATCACTCCATTCCTCTCCAAGGCAAATGGTATAATGGCAAAAAGGGAGATTCTGGCGCGAGGCTTGAAGGCTCTCACAGCAGAAAGGATGTTATACCACATGCCTACATACAACAAATTGGTGCGAGACAAGATTCCGCATATTATCACATCCAGTGGGAAGGAATGCCGCACACGTATTCTGGACCCGGAGGAATATAAGCAAGAATTAAGAACGAAGCTTAGCGAAGAATCGGAAGAATACATGAGTGCAGCAAGCGATCAGGAAGCACTGGAAGAGCTGGCTGACATGCTGGAAGTGATCCGCGCATTGGCTGAAGTGCATGGGGCGAATATCGCACAACTGGACAAGCTGCGGGCAGATAAAGCAGAGGCGCGTGGTGGATTCCAAGAACGGGTGTATCTAATCGATGTCGACGAAGCTTAACGTTAAACTCATCACAGATAACTTGGCAGATGAACTCATTGCCCGGATGCAGCATGCGTCCGGGATTTATATTATGACGTCCTTTATTATGCAATCGGGTGTAAGGTTGCTTGCACCACATTTGAAAAGCGCAGTTGAACGTGGTGCCGAGGTGCGAATGCTAGCTGGAGACTACCTATACATTACTCAACCCGAAGGGCTACAGGCATTATGCGATGTAGATGAACGGATTGAGGTACGACTGTGGAGGAGTATGGGAACGTCTTTTCACCCCAAGGCTTATTTGTTTGACTACGATAACGGGGAAGGGTTGCTGATTGTAGGCTCGTCCAACTTTTCGCTCTCTGCACTAAAGACAGGTTATGAATGGAATCTAGCGATGAATGCTGAGGCGGAACCGTATACATTCCAGATGGCACTGGATAAATTCATGCAGAGTTTCTATCATGAAACAACCTTACCTGTTAACTCAGATTCTATCTCTCTGTACGAAGGAGAGTACCGTAAATATCATCAAAAGAATCCTGAACTAATTCAGCGGATTACGGAGCTAGAGGAAGCAGAGTTTGGGAACCGACTACCAGAGGATGCGGAGGAAATAACCTCCGAATTATCTACGGAGATGATTGAACCGAGGGCGGCACAGTCGGCAGCTCTGGAAGCTCTCGAAGGCATTTTGGAAGAGCAGTATGATAAGGCGATGGTTGTGATGGCGACAGGACTTGGTAAAACGTATCTGGCTGGCTTCTTCGCTCGTCGCTTTAGAAGGGTACTGTTCATTGCACATCGGGAAGAGATTTTGTTCCAAGCGAAAAAGTCTTTTGCACGCATCATGCCAGAACGTAGCTTCGGTATCTATAACGGTCAGTACAAAGATGGAGAGGCAGATTGTGTATTTGCTTCGATCTATACGCTTAGTTTACAGAGACATCGGGATGTGTTTACGCCTGATGCATTTGATCTCATTATCGTAGATGAGTTTCACCATGCTGCTGCAAAGTCGTATCTGTCAGTCATTAAGCATTTTCAGCCCCAGTTCCTGCTTGGCATTACGGCTACGCCAGATCGACTGGATGGTAAGGATGTATACGCCCTGTGTGATGGGAACGTAGCGTACCAAATGCATTTTATTGATGCGATTCGGCGAGGCTGGCTTGCCCCATTTCAATATTACGGTGTATTTGATGACACGGATTATTCGCAGATACGCTGGATGGGCACCAAATATGATGAAGAACAGCTCATGGCAGCACAGTTGCATGAGGAGCATGTGGTGAAAATTTATTCCGCATGGCTTCAGCATAAGCAGACACGTACGATTGGCTTCTGCTCCTCCATCCGTCAGGCAGATTATCTGGCTGCGTATTTTCGCAGTCAGGGAGTGAAGGTGCTGAGTCTACATTCGCGTACATCGGAGATGTCTCGTGAAGAAGCTATTCGGCGGCTTGATGAGGGCGAACTAGAGATTATTTTAACGGTGGATCTGTTCAACGAAGGGACAGATATTCCGCGTGTGGATACGTTGTTGTTCGCGCGTCCAACGGAATCTCTTACGGTGTTCACCCAACAGTTAGGACGTGGTCTTCGGTTAGCGGAAGGTAAATCTCATTGTGTCATCATCGACCTCATCGGGAATTATCGGAATGCGGATATCAAGCTGAGTTTACTGGATATGCGTGACCACGAAGAAACAAGTGGGAAAAGAAACGATTCTTCTGTGCCTGAGGTTCCCGCTAACTGTGCTATTCATCTGGATACCCAGGTCATAAACCTGCTACAGGAATTAAGCCGGAAGAGGATGCCTCGTCGAGAGAAACTGCATCAGGACTTTCTGGATGTGAAGAGAGAATTAGGACGTATTCCGACATATCTGGAGCTGCATCTGATGGGACGTTCCAAAAGCATTGGATATCGAAGCGACTTTGGATCGTATATTGGTTTTTTATACTGGGCACAGTTACTGTCACCGTATGAGAGCGAAGTTTATATTCGTCAGGAAGCGTGGCTGCGAGATGTGGAGAAGACGATCATGAACAAAAGCTATAAGATGGTTGTGCTACTCTACATGCTGGAACGTGGAGAGGATCACTGGATGGAGTCAGTAACACCAAGCGAGATGGCGAGCTTTTTCCATACATACCTGACAGAGAAGGCATATCGGAAACACAAAGACTTTTCGGATAAAGGTAAGCTCAAGCTCTGGGGCTGGAATGAGAAGACGGCATCTGAGATTGAAAAGTTGATTATCGACATGCCGATGTCCATGTGGAGCGGAGCGAAGGGCAGTATGACTCGTTTCGTGGACGGAGTGTTTTCACTGAATGTACAAGTGCAGGATGCAGAGGAACGATCGCTGTTATATCGTTGGACAAAAGAAATCTGTCTGTACAGATTGCATGCATATTTCGAGCGGGGAAACTTTAGTATAAAAGATTAAGGATAAAAAAATCCTATCTAGAATGTAATTGAATATACCAAGTAGGATGATCTAAACGAAAACCAGACTACTCACACGGTTTAATGACATGTAGTCTGGTTTCTATTTTTTTATTTATTTCTTGAGTTCCATAGTTTATAGAGAGAGTATAAGGATCACTATAGTATTAAAATAATGTGAAAGGAGCAATCCAAATGAAATCTCATAAAATATTATTACTTTTCGGATGTTTAGCTTTGGTAATAGTGCTTATATTCTCCTATAGCTTTTATAAAGAAAGAAGTATGTACGAAGATTATCTAACTTCTAATGTGGTTCAAGATATAATTGAAATGAAGAGTGCAATTAATAACAATGAAATAATCTTTGATAGCATACTGACTAGTGGCAAAATAACTAACCAGATCATACAAAATGGAGAACAGGCTGAGCAGGTAACTAATAATCTGACTGAGATGATGCAAATTTTAGATAAGTACAATTTAATGAATCAAAGCTTTAATAAAAACACAAATATATTAACCAAGCCCGCTAAACCATTAATAGTTTCATTAGATCAGAGTACTATTTTACCAAGTACGCTATTGCGGATGAGAATGACGTTTGAAAGATTAGATTACACTAGCTATCCCTTAACGCCCGAATCCAAAGCGCGAATAAAGGAATATCAACAACTTAATAGCCGTTGGTTAAAGATTGTTGGAGACATCGAATCAACAGAAATTACTGTTAAAGAGTGGCCACAATTTTTGAGTGATATTGAGAATGAGACACAAGTTTATTTTCAGGAACAAGATATCAACTTTAAAGAAGATGAATTTTGGAAGGATTCATTAAACCCTAGGTATACTTGGGAGTAAGTTTTTTTGAGAAGTAGAGACTAGAGTGGCTTCATCCCCTTTAAGTAGACACTTAATAAAATCATCATGTTACTTTGGTGGTTCAAGTGACACTTGAAGGGGATATTTTTATGCACAAAAAGTGTAAACGGAGAAAGTTCGACGAGAGAAAAAATACTGTCCCTGATCCTCTGAAGGGATACACATATGACAACGGTGCTGTGGAAGGCTGGTCGGGACGTCAATCACAAGAAAGCAGATCATGTTGGACGCTAATCCGAAATCATAGAAACCCGGTTGTGGTAGAATTTAAATAGTTGAGGAACATTAGCAGCACTGATGACGTCTGAAAAGAAGAATATATCCGATCAACTATACGAAAGGATGACGCTCTAATGAAAAAGGTGGTTA
The DNA here is from genome assembly GCF_030812775.1 of Paenibacillus tundrae. Classification (GTDB taxonomy): domain Bacteria; phylum Bacillota; class Bacilli; order Paenibacillales; family Paenibacillaceae; genus Paenibacillus; species Paenibacillus tundrae_A. The sequence continues at coordinate 226,956 of NZ_JAUSTI010000008.1, read as the reverse complement.
TGTTCATCGCTGCGCTGTGCGTAGTCACGGTTGCAGGGACTTTATATGCTTCGGCAGGCAAAGTGAGCGCAGCGGCTCCAACGTATACGTTAACCGTGAATGGAAAACCGATGCAAGTAAGTAAATCTGAGCTGATGCCTTATGAGCAAAAAGGAACCGTCTTGGTGCCATTACGTGCTACGGCGGAAGCACTTGGCTACAAAGTCAGCTGGGTTGCTGCTGAAAAGGCCGTATCTGTCGAAGACAGCATACAGTCTGCTCTGGTGAAGAACGGCAGTACCCAAGTGAAGTTTACAGGCAAGCTGAAAATCATCAACCTGAGTCAGGATATGGAGCTTCCAGTTCCTGCACAGACCAAGAAGGGCACGATGTATGTGCCAGCTTCGTTCTTCGAAACTTTCTTCAATGAAGTTGTGGTGAAAGAAGGCAGCGTTTCGATCTCGGCTCAGATGTCGTCGATTCAATAAAATTGACGTCTGTACTAGCTCTACCACAGAAAGACCTTTAATGACTTGCAGCCTCTATAGGGAGGCGAGTCGTAAAGGTCTTTTGTCGTTATATATAAAATGAATTCCTTACTTACACGAGGCTTGATTTGTCATATGTATAGTTAGTTTGAGGGCTACTCCATCAGCGTTATGAAGTTCCTGTAAAGAAACAGACCCTTGTTGTTTCGTTTTGTACTGAATTTAACAGGTGCAGAGAATAGAGTGAGGTAATTGCCGTATGTGATTACTTTTTCAAGATGTGGCATGTACTCAGAAGGTTTTGCCCGTATTAGACGCTTGTGGCGTGCTGGAGCAATCAAATTAATTAGAGGTATATATGAGTGATTTATGTATCAATTAATAAGAATTGATAGTGGTAGGAAACAGGAAATGCATATCTTTCAGGTGGTAAATGATGAAGAGGTGATCAGTTCGATATGGATTACAAGGGGGATGACAGTCGTTTCATTGGTTTTGCAAAGCTATTTGCGCATATCACGAAATCAAAATTTTATAAACAACAGATATTTCAGAATATGCGAAAATGCGCGCCACGATTAAGTATGGGCGCGCGCGCATATTTTTTTGCTTGTGTATCTGGTAGTGTTGAATTTTATGGAAACTAAATTTTACTTTCTAATAGTTGCTACGTGACTGAACATTGAAAAATTAATTTCAGCTGGGGCAAAGAATGTTAGTGCATCTGGTTTCATGTAATGACCCATATAAGGCCTATCAATACTAACATTCGCTCCAAGTTTATAAGCCTGCCATAAGAACTTTGAGCAATAGTTCTTGGTTATATCATTCATCTTGTATCCGCTAGCTATCGTATACTTCTGAACTTTTGAATAATTAAGTCTTGCCCACTTCCCAGCTTTTACAGGTTCTAGAAAAGGACCCATCTGTCCATCAGGGAAGTAATTATATACTTTAATTTGAGAAGAGGCCGGGAAACGGGACAAATATGAGGATAAAGACTCACCCGTTGCACCAGAAGGAACGTCATTTGCTGGGGTTGAGTGGTAAATTTTCTTATCATCACCTACTATAGCAACATGTCCAACAAATCCAGTATCCCATCCTTTGCTACTATATAGCACGTCACCAGGTGTTACTGGAAAATTAGTTCCAGGATAGTTTACGGATGCTGCACTTGCATTCATCGGGAAAGCAGATACAATTAAAGTGATTGATAACAATAATGCCAGGGTTACACCAAGTAATCTTTTCATAGAATCTCTCAGTCTCCTTTGAATTGGGATTTAATCTCAAAAATATGATATCATAAGAAAGAAGGAAAATAAATGAAAAAAAAGTTATTAATAACTATCTGTTTAATTATCTTAGTATCTTTGCTTTTTATTCTCTTTGTTAATTTAGAAAAGAAACAATTAAAAACTGAAGTTAATGACTATTTACTTCAAAACGGTTATAAAACTTCTGATATAATGTCAATTAATACGTTTTTCGGAAGGATGCCTTTTTTCTCTGCTAGAGTTGTATTTACGGATGAAGAAAATGTTGAATATTTTTATTTGAAAGATTCAGGTGAAATTAAACAGTTTAGTACACCCCTCGTAAATGGATCAAGAAATTATAATGATAAGAACCAAGATTTTAAACATCTGGAAAAATAAATAGTAATTAGTACAAGACTTTTGCTCAAACTCAGAGAGTTAAACAAAAAACGACGAGTTTTCATGAACACTCGGCAGATAATCTGGAAATGCTTCAAGCATTTGTGCTCTTGTAATGGAATAACAGGACCATACTTAGTTAAATTAATGAGACAGTGAGTCAATAGTAAGGGATGTGATCTATCTTCCCTTTAAAATGTATCCTCGTGTATACTTGTGTGTAGTAATGTATCAAAACCTTGAGCAAGCAGCTACATTAGCGGGATCTGTGGTGATCTCATGGCGTGGCCAGAGGTAGCCGCAGCAATTCAGCATAGCAAAACGTAATTAGTAAGCCCAAACACGCACTCAAATGCATGTCTGGGCTTTTAGGTGCATCCAAAAAGGAAATGAGGCCGCCTAGTACTTTGGTATTCCCCCACTCAGGGTAGACAGTGAAAAAAGAGGAGATGTTAAGATAAACTTCTCAAAACTGGATACCGGAGGAATGCTGTGCAAGCGAACAAAGGTGCTGTTCGCTTGCCAACGGAAGGAGGTTAGGCGAAAAGTCAGATCATGTAGAGGTTTGGGGTGAGGAGAGAGAGCCAAATTATTATCACATGGGCTCAGGAAAGCCAAAACGGAGAGATATAGGGAACGTTGGACAAAGAAGCATATTAGTAATTTAGAAGAAATTGTTTAATTGAAAGCCTTGGTAAAGTATCTAAAAAGCTCAATCTAAATATGCACGGAAATGGAAGATGGATTTCAAAGCCGGGCGCCTATTTATTCCAGAAATAATCATTTCCGTTCGGAGCGGATTGAAGAGAGACTGGAAACGTGTTTATCTATAAACTGAAACTGCTAGTTCAGGAGCAATAAGTATCCCTAAATCACTATTTTTGGACAGAACCAAGCTCGAAGAGAATGGGAATTGTCGCACCCTTGTGTGTGGAATAAAGCTGTCGTCAAGCATCAGACCAGGCTATAAGGGAAAATACATACCTTGATTCAACCATTGAAGGTTCAAAACGAAGAAGATGCTTTGTACACTGGAAACCGCCTGCCTGAACTTGGCGAAGCCTCGGCTTACTGCGGCAAGCTGTAACAAGCCATTAAGTAATTACAAGGAATCTGAATGAAAAACGAAGAGCGAAATATAAAAAAATGATGCATTAGTTGCGCAAAGACTTCCTGCCACAGTTGCAAAAGAAAGAGTATCAGCTGCCAACCGCCGCTAAGCACAACATTTAAACTAAAACCAATCTGGTGCTGAATTTAAGCGAATGAAGGAAGATCACATGCGAAAATGGTCAACTGAGGTATAAATAAAATATAGAGATTGGAACGGTAAATCAGTTTGTTCTGGGGCTGTAGTACGTATTATCGCCCCATGGATACACCAAATGTCTGAAACCTTATCTCGGTCATCTGAAGAAATGCTTGGGCAAAAGACGGAAAAGCGTTATTGGAAATGCCGGGTACGGAAGAGAAGAAAGTTGCAGCTATTAAAAAGAATAAAATATTCAGGCCATCGTCAGATATGGGAATATCACAAGAACGGATTGGATGCGAGGTAGGGTATAGCTATTGGGGATGAGGTTCGCAATAATATACCCTGGAATGCCACCATCTCCGCTAATACCTTCGTTCATCATTAGGGAAGGACTATTCTTGTCCCCTAATAAAATCGTATATAGATATTCGGAGACAGATAACGTAATCCCGCTTTCCCTAAAGGTAGATAGACTCCTAGTAACGGCTTCATGACACTTTTGCCAAAATGCTTCAGACGAAATCGCTGCTAACGGCTCGCAGATCTCAGCGGTTATACCCTCAGGGGAGATGTTCATGAAATTATTCATCATAATAACATCAAACCCATGTGGCTCACTCGCGCGAAATGGGATCTGCTGAATGTTCCATTTGTTCATAAAAGGCTCCATCATAAGTTGACGGTACAGCTCTAACTTTTCATCAGGTGGGGCTTCCATTATCGTTTTATAAATCTGATCTGAACGCAAAGCGGTAATCTGCATTAGTCATCTCTCCTTTTGGATAAGCTAGAGCTTATTATCAAGGATGACCTTACGTTACAGTCAAGGATGGATTATTAGCTTGTTGAGATATGTTCTTATATGGCAAAAAAACCTCTGATCTACTCCACAATTCCGGAGTTCACGATCAAAGGCTTCTAACTACTCCAATTTACCGCGTACGGTACGATTACGGCTTGATCGCATGTAGCCCCAAACTTGATACAAGAATAGTGCGGCGAGTACACTCGCTGGTAATAGAAGAGGCTGCAACAGATTACCAATCGACAAGGCGGAGAATCGAGATACCATATAACCGGCAATTCCAATGGTGGCGATTAGTACGGTGTTCCAAATAAGGAAAGACTTTGGCGTCGAACCCAATCGCCAAGAGCGGTATACACCCAAAAGGAATGCACAACCGAATAACGCATAGAATATCACTTCGGTCGTCGTTGACCAAGTGCCTACAAGTTGAATGGGTATCACATCTTCCTGCGATAACTGACTTGAGGAGAGCCAGTACTGAGATTGATCTAGGCGGTACTGTTCAATCCAGATATATGCACCGTAGACGAACGCCATTAGAATGAGATAGACCAGAGCTAAGAAGGAAATTGCCTTTGGAGTAGTTTTTCTTGTTTTCACCATTTTGCTAAAAGACCTCCTATAATGATTTCAACGTTCCTCAGATTAGAGAGTACATTGTCACCAAAAATGGATATCCTTGTAGTATAATTCATCTCAAACTGAATCGAAACCATAAATTGTATATGTAAGATATTGCGTTTCTTTTTCTGATATCCCTAGACATAGAAAAATCGCCATCCAGCTGGAGAGGTGAATAGACTTAAATATTTCAAAAAACGCTTACAAAATTTCAATTCTGCCCTACCTTTTCGTCTCGGAAGCTGAGATAATGGGGAAGGCTAAATCAATGCAGACATTTAGGCTATATCAGAGATAGCGGTTACTAGACCGCTTACATATGAAATGGGAGGAATAGAGATGACCACACAGGTAACAGAACTCATTCAATCAAAACAGGGACAGGCTTTGCTCGCGCAAATGTACGGGCCACAGCATGTCGAAGAGCAGGGTGCGCGTTATGTGAAGCTGGATGCTTCGTTCCGTGAGCACTTTGGTGAGCAGGAGCAGGTTCAATTGTTCAGCTCCCCGGGACGTAGCGAAATTGGTGGTAACCATACGGATCATAACCATGGTAAAGTTTTGGCGGGTAGCATCACGCTTGACACCATCGCGGTAGCTGTACCGACAGACGATAATGTGATTACGTTTTATTCCGAAGGATACGACAAACAGTATGTTATTGATCTTGCCAACTTGAAGCCGAACGCGGAGGATGACGGTACAACTGGACTGATCCGTGGTATCGCTGCTGGACTCGTGGAATTGGGACACAACATCGGTGGATTCAAGGCAGACATCTCCAGTAACGTATTTGCAGCTTCTGGCGTGAGCTCTTCTGCATCCTTTGAGATGCTGATTAGCGCGATCCTGAACCACTTCTACAATGAGGGTAAATTGGATGTGGTGACGCTGGCGAAGATTGGACAATATGCGGAAAATCACTTCTGGAATAAACCATCCGGTCTTCTGGATCAGATGGCTTGTGCCTACGGCGGACTGATCTCCATCGATTTTGCTAATCCAGCTGAACCTGTGATTGAGCCTGTGGAATGGAATTTCCAAGAAAACGGATATTCCTTGGTCATCGTGAACACGGGTGGTAACCATGCGGATCTGACCGAAGACTATGCTTCGGTGCCGAACGAGATGAAAGCAGTCGCACAGGCGCTTGGTAAGGAGTATGTTCGTGAAATTACGGAAGAAGATATTTATGCGAAGCTGCCAGCGATCCGCGAAGCGGCTGGAGATCGTGCGGTGCTGCGTGCACTTCATTTCTTGTCTGAGAACCAACGCGTAGATGGACAGGTGCAGGCACTGCGTGATGGACGTTTTGCTGATTTCCTATCCCTGATTACGGCATCCGGTAACTCATCATGGAAATGGCTCCAGAACGTATATCAGAGCGGAGCTTCCCGTGCACAGGAAATTTCGGTGGCTCTCGCGCTGACAGAGAACTATCTCAGCAAGCTCGGCGATGGCGCATGTCGCGTACACGGCGGTGGATTTGCTGGCGTAATTCTGGCGATTGTACCGAACGAGAAAGCAGAAGAATACATGAACTGGATGCGCGGTATGCTGGATACACCAGTAATTGTGGTTAACGTACGTCAGCATGGTTCCATCTGCCTGAATGCGGAACTGAACAAGGCTTAAGAGAGCATGCATCATTAATATATAAAAGCAGCGATGCACCTGAACATGATGTTCGGTGTGTACGCTGCTTTTTTGAGTAGGCCAATAAAGTGGATTTAGTCCTCATACATTGAGTTAAGAGGTTGGATATCATCAGGTACTGAGCCTGTTTTGACTTCATATGTATCATAGTCGACCATTGCAAATATTTCTTGGGATTTATTCCCTTTAACATGCCCCGTTAGTGATACGGTATGGGATAAGTCAGACGGAATGAATCGGTGGCCTGTGAATTCCACATCAACTCCATAGGTCTCTTTGAAATAGGTTAGGCTGGCGATTTCAGCTTTTTCAACAATTTCTTTTTGCTCGCTGGGCATGCAAGCTGATAATAAAACGATGATTAAACTAAACGTGAATAACACGGCTAGAGGTGACCGTCTTTTATGATCAAGCATATCTACTACTCCTTGCTGGAAATCACTTGATTTTTTTGTCCAATAACGATTTTGGTACAACGGCTGTTTGAACTTCTAACGTATCATAATCAATCAGGATCGTAATCGTAGTCTCTTTGTTATTTTTAACATGTCCACTCAAACTGATATTGTGACTCAGATCCTTTGGCATGAATTTATGCTCAGTAAATTCCACTTCAGTATCATAGTGATCAATAAAGTATTGATGGCCCACTTGAGTGGTTTCTTCAATAACCTTGTGTTGATTGGGAATTGAATTGCATCCTGCTAATATGAAGATGAAGAATAAGAAAGTGATGGATATAAATTGAGATTTTTTTATAAAAATATTTTAGCCTCCCATATATGTGAAATGAATACTTAATAATATACGTTAACTTTTTAACTCAGTAAACAGCGTTCATGGGAATGTAATTGAGCCAGGTGGAGCAAAATTGCACATGCATAGAAAGTCTGGACTTCATGGATCGCTGGTTTTATTAGACTTTTGTGATGAAGGAAAAGATAGCGTTAGCATTTGTTATATTATCTGTTCATGAACTCTCACCAAACAAAAACTAGAAGAACGTATCGTAGCAATACAAATGAAGAGAAGCCTGGACAATGTGTCCGGGCTTTTTTCGTATGAATAAGGAGCCTGTTGATCCCACACGTATACCTATTTAGCAAGAGATAATTTTCCAAATTTAGGTTGTTTGATCTGAGTAAAAAAGGTAAACTTTCCTTTCAAAGGATTTAGGCAATTGCAGCTTAAGATAGAAGCATATACATCGCGTTCAGCATATCGCATCCAATTTACAATCGTGATAAGGAGAGTGAGTTTCTTTTGTCTATAACTACACCACTTTTGCAGGACATCAATATGATTGGAATCCTTTTGTTGTTAGTGGGTAACGCGTTTTATTTGATGCATCTTCGTAAGGTTAAGAGAGAGCGCGCACTAACAATACGGGAATCGTTGCTGGTTGTTGTGGCGCAAGCAGGTTATTTATTGTGGGCAGGGAGCCATTTGCTTGAGATGCTATCCACTTAAGTGCAGGTAAGTATGTAGAAAAAAAGCAAACTTCTTCTACTTTGGAAGTGTTGATGAAGTAGGGTCTATGAGTAGATGTGAATAGATGGCATCGTCGTGTTATATAAGGTTGGCTAATTTTGTGTTTATTTTCAATACGAGGGGAGAAAACGCAGAATGAGTACAAGCACTTCATGGGATCAGGAAGAGGAACGAATGTACAAGGAGCTAAGGTCTCTGGTGGAAGAGGCTGAGGGGCAGGAGCAACGGAGAAAGATGTTGAATCGTATGATCAAACAGCTCCGGAACGCCAGATGGCGGAAGAAAGTGCTGAACATGGACAATTATCCCTTCTCCCATATTAGACCCGCACAGCTTGGAATCATAATTACGACTGGAGCACTTACTCCTATTGTATTGTTTAGCATTTTTATATGGTTATCGCTATGGGTTGAATGATGTCGTTATTAAGAGAGCAACCGGTAGCAGGGAAAGAAGCTTTCCAAGCTAACGATTGCTCTTTTAGGTGATCACTTGGTGATTTGGAAATAGGTTAATGTGATTTTTGGCTGTGGTCTTGATCTTGAGACTGGATGTAGTTTTGCATATATTGGTGATACTCACGGAAGCTGCTGATGTGATGCAAGGCATCTGATTTCGAAGCGGATTGCAGCTTGATCTTCCCATCACTAGGATGGTCTTTCATCTGAGCTACCACGGATTTGGAGCCTTGAATGTCAATCGACATCTCTTGAATTCGTTGTAAAAGTGCCGGATGTCCTCCATATTGAAGCATCTCAGCAAGGGGCCTCATCTCCTCCAGTTTCTGACTGGAGCGCTCAAGTGTAGTCATCACTTTATCCCCATCGGTACTTGCACTCAGGGAAACCATACGATGAATGTGGTCTTTTTCCATCCGCTCCAAGGCTTCTAGGTGAGAGGCTTCCAGTCGTTTGGGATCACCGAAGCCTTGAGATTGAACGGTGTCATTAGTCTCGGTGGTATGATTATTATTTCCGTTCCCGCATCCCCATAACAGAGATGAGCAGGCGAGAACTGCTCCAACGGCAACGATGCTTTTTAAACGCATATTGTCACTCCTTCAACATTTTCCTGAAGGTAGTATGAGCTAGAAGAATGAAAATAATGCCTATTTATTTTACTTTTATTACAGAGAACCAAGGAGACATCATGAACATATATACGAATCCGATCTGGAAATGGGCGATTACAGTCCTGTATCCGATTTTTTGGTTTAGCGTTATGACTTGGAAATCGCCACTGAACTCCTGGTTGATGACCATACTTATACTTATTCTTATTCTCTTTTGCATGGCATGGGCAGGTGTGAAGGAAATGCTTATTTCGACAGGGCTAACCTGGCTCGTTGCTATTCCAAGCTGGTGGTTTTGGGTCGCGCGTCCAGATCCATCTGCCACTGCTGCCAATTTTGCCGCACATGTATGGATCATTCTTGTTATTTATATGTGCGTTGTGTTTCTACCTCAGATGCTTATTCTCACAACACGAATGCGGGTGATGCTGTATTATTCCAAATGACCAGGGTAGGTCATCCGCTACTAACTATATAGAGCACACATCTGGGGAGGACTACGATTGAAGAAACAAATCTTGAATAACAAAGAAACGAGTCATACATATATTGTCGTATTTACCTTCTTATACAGTATGACGTTGCTAGCATGGCCTTTCGTTGCATTTGCTATTGGTATGTCTCTTGGGGCACCAACGCCAGTAGAATTTCAAGTTGCATCGGATTGGATGGGTAAAATTGTAGTCTCATATCCAATAAGTGTGATCGTGGCTATCATCGGAGGATGGGCTTCATATCGATCAGAACGGTATATTTTTCCTTACTGGATGATGCAACTGCCTCTATTGTGGATTATTGCCTTCTTTACTGTTCAGAGCTTTGGAAAGTATTTAAATTTTTTGGGTTAACAAGGGGAGAAGTATATGACTCATATGAGAAAGCGTGGGATACGAATAGGTTTAGGTTTGTTCGTTGCCGCGTTAGTTAGTGCGATGTTATTGCTACTATTGAATACATATGGTTTTTCCAGAGATTTGGATGCGATGCTTACGAAATATAACATTCAGTCTGAGCAAGTGAAGGTCGTGGCAGATATTGATTCCAGAACTCAACTCGTTTTTTATGATAACTATGCTACAGAGGGGCTTTCCCTTGCTTTTGCACAGCAGAAGCGATGGTCTTCTGAGTTAAAGTTAACTGGAGGTTCTCTCTATGACGACCCTAGCGAAAGGGTAAATACCCGAATCTCTGCATTAAAGTGGTCGGATACAGACTATAACACCATCCTGTATGGAAAAATTCATGATCCGGACATCACACAGTTAAGAGTGAGCTATGATACAGCCTCTGCCTCAACTCCAATTGAAGCGAACATTGCCCCTTTAGCGAACGAGGACAGGCTCTGGTACGTTATTCTTACAGAACCTTTAACAGAAGTGAAGTTAAACATGGTTGGATTAAACGAAGCTGGAGATACAATCTATACGTATGGAGATGCCGAGATCTAGAGAGAGCATCTAAGAAGATTCAATTGAGGTACCGCACAGAGCTGAATCATCAGCATGTATGTTCCAACTTTATATCTTCATCTATATAAATGGTTATTTTTTAGTATTTTTAATAGAAAGCTGCAATCGAGATGGACGAACCCGTCGGAAAGGATTAACATGATACGTATCACGATCCTTGAGATAGCACGAGAAGAAATAGAGATCGTTAAGGGAGGAAACCTACGATGGCACTATCTAAGGTACCAGGAGAAGTACATGTTGGCTTTATTGGAACAGGTGTGATGGGCAAAAGCATGGCAGGGCATATCCAGCAAGCTGGATATCCGTTACATGTCTACACCCGAACGGCAGCCAAAGCAGAAGCTTTGGTAAAGGAAGGTGCGGTATGGCATGATTCACCTGCCAAACTCGCGGCTGCTTGTGATGTAGTTATCACCATGGTTGGATATCCGAAAGACGTGGAAGAAATCTATCTTGGTGAGGACGGATTAGTGGCGAATGCGAAACCGGGCTCGTATTTGATCGATATGACAACATCCAGTCCGTTGCTGGCGGCACGGATCTATGAAGCGGCTGAAGCGAAGGGGCTGCACGCCCTAGATGCACCGGTATCAGGCGGTGACATTGGCGCTCGTGATGGCAAACTCTCCATTATGGTTGGTGGATCTGCGGAGGCGTTTCAGGCTGTACGTCCTTTGTTTGAGCAGATGGGTACCAATATCGTACTGCAAGGTAAAGCTGGAGCTGGTCAACATACCAAAATGTGCAACCAGATTGCAATTGCTTCTGGCATGATGGGCGTATGCGAAGCACTCGCCTATGCGAAGACTTCGGGATTGGACGCGGAGAGTGTGCTGAAGAGCATTGCCACCGGTGCAGCCGGCAGTTGGTCGCTTAGTAATCTCGGACCGCGGATGATCGCTGGCGACTTCGAGCCAGGATTCTATGTGAAACATTTTATCAAAGACATGGGAATTGCCTTAGAATCAGCGAAAGCTATGGGCATGAAGACACCTGGATTGGCACTTGCAGAGTCGCTATATCAAGAGATTGCCGAGAATGGATTCGATGAGAAAGGTACGCAAGTACTCTACACCTATTATCTACAAGCATAATAACGATGATGACAAAGGTCGTGTGTTCTTTTTTCTTCCGATTGGAGAGAGGCACACTGCCTTTTTTTAAGTTTTTCTTACAAAATCCCCTCATATTTATGCGTCTAAAGTCACAGTATTGGTTAAATATCCATGTATAATGGAAGTGAATCTTGAATTTTTAGCGTACATCCCTTTAATTCTCCTGCTTTTTATCCGACATAAGTAATAGAAGTTTACATAATCAAGTTCATCATCCTCCAATGGATATTGTGCCGCTTTCCCGCAAAGACCCGTAAACCTACACTAAATAGAACGGAGCTTGCCCATGTTCAAAAAAATAATGTCTCTGTTCAAGTCACAGCCAGAGCTAGCAAACTCGATTACTGCTTCAGCCCCGCCGATGTCTGCAACAATCCCAAGTCGGACACGGATGGCTCGTAGTCGTCGCAAAACGGAAGGGGACTGGACCCAGCAACCAGAGGAACCAAGCACGGCGGAGCAACTGTACCGTCTCCCCTCAGCGTACAAATGTTTACATGATTTACTTGTAACCAATCCCAAATCGCGCTCAGGTTACTCGCAGATTGATCATGTGGTCATCGGACCAAGAGGGATTTTCGTAATCGAGACTCGTAATTTAACCACAGGAGAGATTCGTGGGGGCAGAAGAGAGGCCAATTGGACGGTTAGCAGCAGCCGAATTAAGATGTATAATCCGTTAATGCAGCATCGCGGACATGTGGAGGCCATTCAAGCACATCTTGGGGATTACAAAAGGGTTCGCCTCATCTCTATGGTGACGTTCACCAATCGTTGCCGAATTAGCGTCGATCCTGCTGTTCGCTATGTTCAATCGGATGAACTGATCATCTATGATCATGAACTCGTAGAGACGATTCTGCGTAAGACAGAGAAACTTGAGTCAGAAGTCCCGGAGACGGTATACAAGGAGCAGGACATTCAAGCCATCTATGAGATGTTATCCTCCGCGAATTCGACAGACTCTCAGATTCGAGCAGAGCATATGGAGAAGGCGAAAGGGATTAAGTAGATTCAAGCCATCTGTATAAGCTGTACAAGTAACAAGTGATTGACCTTAATTCAATCGGCATTTATGAACACCGTTATCTTCTAATAGATGATGGTGTTTCTTTATTTGTCGACGCGATATTGGTAGGGGAATTGAAGACCCACATGGCACAGGTATATCGACGTATACAACCAAGATTTAACTTATGCTAAAATACAAACCATATGTAATTGTGAACTATGCATGTTATGTGAATCAAATTCGTGCGTTACGTAATTAATTCATATGAATGGATTGCGTTCGGAAGTTCTATTCATTCTTTGATGTACAGGTTAATGAATCTCAGAGACAATCATAAGATAAGGGGAAGATCACACAATGAGTTGGAATCGTTCAATTAAAATGTTCGTTGCATTGTTTAGCTTGGCGGCAGTGTTGACCGCTTGTGGCGGAGGAGCAAAGGAAGCGAAGACGGCGGAGCCGACACAGGACTCCACTCAAGTAACGGCGGCAACTGAAACGCCAGCAGATCAGACAGCAGCTAGTTCGGATGCCGATACTTCATCTGATTCCAACACAAGCGAGACAGATTCTTCTGTAAAAGAGGGGCAGATCGGTCTTGATTCAACGATGGATGAACTCGTTGAGAAGTATGCGGACAACGTGGGATATATCCGCATTCCGTTAGATGACCATCCGGTGCGCCGTGTAAGTGAGAAAGATTCCAAAAACGTGAATATTGCCAACTATAGTGATGCTGTAGTTGATGTGAATACGGGCACTCCAATTCATGCGGATTCACAGCAATTAATTGATGATGCATTTCCTTTCTTTACGACAACTCAAACACCTGATGTATCCTACATAACGTGGGAGGAAGCGACTAACCTGGAGCGTGCTATGGTCAAAACGCTGTTTATCGCTCGAGAAGGTCTGTTAATCACCGAAGATACGATGAATAATAAGGATTATAGTGCTCCATCCTTCGTTAATACAATGCGTTTCTTCCAACAGTCCTCCGAGTTTGAGTCGATGGCACCTGTTGCACAAACGACGGATGACATCACACTGACCACGTTGTATGACAAGGCTCGTACCTCATGGGGCAAGCTAGCGGAGATCGATCCAGCGCAGGATGAAGCAGCATTTACCGAAGCGTACAAGGCAGCGAGAACAGAGGCAAACAATGCGATGGGATTCCTGAATGTCTTGTTGTCCACGAACAAGGAAGAGCGAATCAAAGAAATTTACAAGGAATAATGACAGCTTGACCAAATGCAAGTCTGGTCTGGTTGTACAATTTCATTACTTCATTTGCAATATGCAACGGATTCAAATGTGTTCAAACTCTGATTGCCGCTTCTGTGGTTGTCAGAGTTTTTTCTGTTTTTTCACATAGGGGTATGATATGTTTTTACAAGAAACTGGTAAGGGAGTAAGAGTGAGGTGCGTGTATGTGAAGTGGTGGGATAAAATTTGTAAACGCTTTAAATTCAGAACGAAGCTCATTTTGTTTTTGTCGGCGGCCACGGTAGTCATCTCAGGAATTACGGGGCTAATTACCTATCGCATACATATCGACCTTTTTAATGAAGAAGTGAGTCGCCAGTACAGCCTTACCGCAGAACAGATCCTTGCACGTCTAGATTCCCGGGTCAATGATATGTATAAAGTCACCGATTATATCACCCTGAATCCCTCAGTTAAAAATGCCATTAAGGCACAAGAAGCAGGTATCTCTTCCTATGATCAGATGAAGCTGGAAGATGAATTGGATGATCAATTGTACCAGGTACGCTTGGATGCACCTGAGATTATGGGTCTCCGTATTTATGATTTGAAAGAAAATGTGTTTAATCTCGGAGCCTTTGCTGGTTCATTTCAACAGATGAATCCCTCCTATCTGGCAGAGATGGTTCATAGATTAGAAGGAACAGGCGGCGAATATGTTTGGAATCGTCTGGATTCGGATGCATTTATACAGGAAGAGAAGACCAATTGGATCTTAGCAGGACGATTAATGCGCTCTGTTGATCTGGAGACTTATGGTGTGATGTTAATTCTGTTTAACACCTCGCTGTTTGAATCGTATCTCAAAGACCTGCGGCTTAATGATGAAGTTGCGGTGTATCTATTCGATGCCAATAGCGAGCTTCTATATGCCTTTCATAATCAGGATGCTGATCCACCGCCCTTGAAGGAGTTGAGTATAGGGGCAACCGAGATCAGGGATGAACAGGGCACGACTCATTTGTATACCAAACAAACCTCAGATAAGGCTAATTTCACCTTGGTCAGCAAAGTATCACTAGCTCAGATTCAGAATAAAGGGAAGATCATCGTAAAAGTCGCTGTCTTCTCTGCGGTTGCTAGCATAGTATGCTCCTGGCTTATTATCACAATCATTAGTGGTAGGTTGTTGCGTCCGCTGGCGAGTATAGTCAATGCGATGAAAAGAGTGCGTGATGGACAGTTCAATACACGGGTACAGATTGAGACCCGGGATGAGCTAGGTTTCATCGGTGAACGATTCAATGCGATGGCTTCCCGGATCGATACACTGATTCATGAGGTGTACGAGCGGGAACTTAGCGAGAAAGAAGCGGAGCTCAAAGCAATTCAAGCACAACTAAACCCTCACTTTTTGTATAACACACTTAGTATGTTTTTCTGGAAATTCTATATGCTTGGTGACGAGAAATCAGCTCGCCTGGTCACTGCCTTGTCCGAAATGCTGCAATATACGCTTGAACCTGTACAGCGATTAACGACCTTACAAGACGAGATGAACCAGATCGAACATTACTTGCAGATCCAGCAAGCACGTTATCAGGAAGCATTGTCGATTGAAATTTCCGTTCCTCCAGAATTGCTTCGTTGCCAAGTGATCCGCTTACTGCTTCAACCTATTGTGGAGAATGTATTTGTTCATGCTTTTGCAGACAAGAGGAATAACCGCCATCTGCATATTCGTTGCTCACACCAGCGTGGGCAGGAAGAGCTACCGGACATGCTTATCATAGAAGTCTCAGATAATGGCTGCGGCATGCATACATCAGTGATGGAACGCATTATGGAACCCATGGCACCTGCGGATGAGGAGCGTCAACATATAGGAATGCAGAGCGTTCTTCGAAGAATTGAGCTTATTCATGGTGAACCCTATGGTGTACAGATCGAGTCAAAGGTAGATGAAGGTACGCTTGTACGACTTCGTTTGCCTTATCAGTTGGGTGAAAATTCCCATTCGGAACATTCAGATAACAGAGAGGAGTAGGTGCTGTGAATGGACGTTTGCTTGTAGTGGATGATGAAACGTTATTTCGTCAAGGACTGATCCATCTGATTCGTAACAATCCTCTTGGCTGGGAAGTTGTTGGGGAAGCAGCAGATGGAGAAGAAGCAATACAAGTTGTAGATAACTGCACACCTGATCTGATTATTACGGATATCAACATGCCTATAATGGACGGTCTGGACTTGGCTGAACGTATACACGATAGTGGACGCGACATCATGATTATTATTTTGACTGGGTATCGGGAATTCGAATATGCGCAGCGCGCCATTCGTTACGGAGCGATCGAATTTTTGCTGAAGCCGTTTTCCCTCGACGAAGCATGTCAGGTGCTTCGTAAGGCACATGAACGATATCGCCAGAAACAGTCCGACAATCAGATTAGGGCACAGTACAGTCAGGTCAACCGAACGGAAAGACTGAGAGAGGAACTGAACTCACTATTGCTTCACCATCAATTCGCAGCGATGACTCATCGCATAGATGGACTCTTGGAAGAAGCGTCCCAAATGACTCTGCCACGAGCCAAAGAAGAGGTACATATGCTGATAAAGGTTATGACTGAATTGCTGGCACAGCAGCTTCACCTCCAGGAATCCAGTAGCACGGTACAATTTGGTCCAGAGCCACTGCTATGGGTTCATCACGTACCGGAAGTCATCGCCTGGGCTCGGTGCAAGAGTGAAGAGTGGTTGGATATGCTAAGAAGGTTAACTCAGGAACATCAGGATCATGTCATTACACGAGTGATGCAGTATGTTGAGATGAATTATTCCAGAAGTTGCACACTGCAATCAGTCTCCACGCATGTTCATGTGACACCCAATTATTTGAGTCATTTGTTCAAAAAAGAGACGGGACAGGGCTTTAGTCAATATGTTAGTAGGCGCCGAATTGAGAAAGCTAAACTGCTGCTTCACCGTACCCGGCAGAGCATGGCGGAGATCGCGGAACAAACCGGGTTCGATAATTCCAGTTATTTCACGACGGTATTCAAACAAATGACAGGTGTCTCGCCCCGGGAATACCGCAAGCAAACAGGCGAACAGATAGATAGTCAAATAGGCGGAATCCCTCACAAGTAGCCATGTAATAAACAGCCTGCTTCATTTAATGTATATCGTTTCGAACGAAACCCGCTCCCTAGCGGCAAATATCAAGGATGGCCCCACGATGGCATGTGGGGTTATTTTTGTGTAGAAATTTAAAAAAGAATCGTTAAATATCAAATGTTTACGCTTTCATTTTTATCTAAAATACAACTATAGTACATCAGCAGTAGAAGGGAGTGATGCAAATGAAGGGGGAACTGACCGCAGGTTCGCCATCTGGTTTCCAACCACCGGACGATGAAATGAAGCAGCGTATTCGGCAGCAACGGCTGCGACGATTCAAGATGAATATTCCGTTAATGGTAATGTTTGTTCCGGTAATTTTGTTCTATCTGACCTTTCGTTATGCACCTATTGGGGGATTAGTCATGGCCTTCAAGGATTACAATTTTTACGACGGTCTATGGAACAGTCCGTGGGTGGGCTTGCAGCATTTTCAGACATTGTTCAGTGATCCACGTACGGTGGAGATTATTCGTAACACCTTGTTCCTCAGTTTATTAAGCATCATTATTGGATTCCCCATTCCGATTATTCTAGCGATTATGCTGAATGAAGTGCGGAACATGGCTTTCAAGCGGACAGTACAGACGGTGGTCTATATGCCGCATTTCTTCTCTTGGGTCATTATTGCGATGATGATCATGACGGTTTTCTCGTTAGAAAATGGAATCGTAAACCGCTTCGTTGAGGCCTGGATCGGAGAACCTTATCCGTTTATGTATAACAAGGGTTCCTGGGTTGCGGTGTTTGTCGGGTCAGGGATCTGGAAGGACATGGGCTTCAACGCTATTATTTTTCTCGCGGCATTAACAACGATTGATCCGAGTCAATATGAGGCTGCGCAGATGGATGGAGCCAGTAAGCTGCGTCAGATCTGGCATGTGACCCTTCCAGGCATTCGCTCTACGATTATCCTCCTACTGATCTTGTCGATGGGACGGGTGATGGAGGTTGGATTCGACCAAGTGTATATGCTTCAGAACTCCAATGTTAACGAGATTGCGGATGTCATCAGTACGTATATATACCGCACTGGTCTTCAGGGAGCACAGTTCAGCCTGACGACAGCAATGGGACTATTCGAGTCACTGGTCGCCTTTATCCTCATTTTCAGCGCGAACTATATTGCACGTCGATTTAACGAAGGTTTGTGGTAGGGAGGAACAGAAGCGGCATGAGAAAAACTAGAGGAGAAAAAGTCTTTTACCTAATCAATTATGTATTGTTGTCATTGGTAGCGATTAGCTGCATCCTGCCTCTACTGAATATCGTCGCCTTATCATTCAGTGATGCAAGGGCTGTTGTTTCTGGTCAGGTAGGATTATGGCCGGTCGATTTTACATGGTTCTCGTACCACAGTCTGATTACGGGGACGCCGATTCTGAATGCGTTTTGGAACAGTGTGGAGATTACTTTAATCGGTACAGGGCTAAGCATGGCCGTAACCATTATGGCGGCTTATCCGCTATCACGCAGACACTTTTATCACAGACGCTTTTTTACGATGGCGATGGTATTTACGATGATTTTTAACGGTGGACTCATTCCAACGTATCTGGTTGTGCAGAATCTCGGTCTGGTGAACAGTTATGGCGCACTCTGGTTACCGGGTCTTGTGAGCACGTATAACATGTTGATCATGCGATCTTATTTTGAAAATCTACCGGGGGAAGTAGACGAGGCCGCACGCATCGACGGGTGTGGAGAACTTGGGCTATTGTTCCGAATCGTACTGCCTTTATCGAAACCATTGCTGGCAACGATTGCTCTCTTTTACGGTGTAGGCTATTGGAATTCCTTCATGAGTGTGATGATCTATATCAATGATACGTCGAAATACAACATGACCGTACTTGTCCAAAACATGATTATGTCCAATCTGAATGTACAGGATTTTACCGACCCAACAATGATTTCGAACCTGACTCCGGAAGGCATCCGAGCAGCGGCTGTCATCGTGATGGTCATACCTATTCTGGCGGTATATCCGTTCTTGCAGAAGTACTTTGTCAAAGGGGTCATGCTTGGCTCCATTAAAGGGTAAGGCAGGCTGTTGGTCACATCGCATCAGTTCATAATATAGGGAGAAAGAGGGTCTTATCTATGGCATTAACGATGAAGGCATGGATGAAGTCGAGTCTCGTTCTGGGCTTAATTGGTGGGTTATTGGCTGGATGCACTGGGGGAGGTTCAAGTGAACAGGCTGAGGGCGAAGGTAATAGAGGTAACATCACGTCAACGATCTATGATCGAGGAGCTGTCCCAAGCGGAATGGGCACAATTGAAGATAATATGTGGTCCAAGTGGATTAATGAGAATGGCCCGGCAAATGTAAAATACACAGCAGTTCCCCGCTGGGAATCCCAATCCAAGCTGAATGTATTATTTGCTTCTGGCAGCGCGCCCGATCTTATCTTTGAATTCGGTACACCGATCCGAAATACGTTGTTTAATCAGAAACAGTTGATGCCGCTAGATGATCTGATCGAGAACTCCAGTGTGGAATACAAGGCACTGATGGAGAAGTATCCCCAGCTTAAGAAAGCGGGCATCAAAAGTGATGGCAAGTTATATGAAGTGGGGCGTATGAATGAGGTGTTTCCGCTGACGAGCTTTTTCATTCGGGAAGATTGGCTGGAGAAGCTGAATCTAGAAGTGCCGACCAATGAAGAAGAGATGCTCGCAGTCGCGAAAGCCTTCACGGAACAAGATCCGGATGGTAATGGAGCCAACGATACATACGGCATCGGCGGGTTTCAGTTTGGCGATACAGCAGGTCTATTCCGTTATATGTACAACGCCAACTGGGTGAATGTGGAGAACGGCGAGGTTGTGGTCGGGCCGAACAATATGAAGGAAGCAACAGCTTTCAAACGTGCGTTATATGAAGCTGGCGTCGTAGATAAGGATCTCCTGACCGACAAGGATGGGGCTAAGGCCAAACAGGATTTCTTGAATGGAAAAATAGGCATGTATGCTGCCATGACTTCAGATTATACGGGATTTGCAGCTAAGGAACTGGATACGCTGATGCAGAATGTTCCCGAAGCGAAATTAAAGGTTATTGCCCTGCCTATGACTTCGGTAGGACAGCATACCATGGTGTGGAACAATCCCGTTCAGATGACAGCCGCCATTAATGCTCGTGCCAAAAATCCTGAAGCAGCCATGCAGTATATTGATTTTCTAACCAAAACTGAGACAGGACGAACCTTCAAAAATGGCTTTGAAGGCACGCATTATACGTTGAATGATCAAGGCTGTCCGCGTATTTCCGATCAGGAGAAATATAAACAAGAGGTAAGCTGGGCAGGTGATTATGCGATGCTGTACAGTCGTCTGGAGGAAGGCAAATGCGGATACACTGAAATGCTGTTCAGTGAAGAAATTCCATCTCAGAAGGAGGGGCTCCGTCTCTTCAAGGAAGCGCGAGAGGTATATATGACGGATCTTCCTGTGGGAGAAGGGGTTACTCATTCAGAGCACATGCCACAACTGCCGAAGGAACTGCAAGTGAAGTTGACCAATGTAACGACAGCCATCAATGATATTTACACTCGTTCCATTATTGGCGGCAGTAAGTATACGGTGGAACAGGCTGCGACGGAAGCGCAGCAGAAGTGGGAGCAAGGTGGCGGCCCAGAGATTGAAGCGTGGTACAAAGACTGGTGGAGTAAGGAAAAGGACAATGTATTAGTTTGGGAAGATTTCTATGAAATCTATGAACAGCAACAGGCGGATTTTGAGAAATCAGAGTAAAAGTACAGTCTGGACAACATGCCAGCCAAGCTTGAAAACGTAAACATGCTAGTAGCTGAAAAAAGAGCTTAGAAAGAGCCAGAACATCATTGTTCTGGTTCTTTGTATTAAATTGACTAGCAATATGTATAGTAGGTTTAAGGTACAACTAATATGACGATGTTGCCTAGTTTACGAACATTTAGGCAGATCATCCCCGTTCATAAAGTGTCATATGTAGTGTATTGTTCATATGTTATTTGTAGATATCTCCCAGAGGGAGAAGAATAGGCGGTGCTTTAAGAACCACCTTAGCATTCTCCCATGTAAACTGGCAGATAACGTTAAGCTTATGCAACAGGAATTTATTTTCTACGTCCAGAGACGTACCCGATTGATTTATGCCCGGAAGATTTATGCGGATATTTGTCACAGCATTTGTGCCCGGAAGATTTATGCGGATGTTTGTCACAGCACTTGTGCCCGGAAGATTTGTGTGGGTGCTTGTCGCAGCATTTGTGTCCCGAAGATTTGTGTGGATGCTTGTCACAGCACTTGTGCCCGGAAGATTTATGCGGATGTTTGTCGCAGCATTTGTGCCCGGAAGATTTATGCGGATGTTTGTCACAGCACTTGTGCCCGGAAGATTTATGCGGATGCTTGTCACAGCATTTGTGTCCGGAAGATTTGTGTGGATGTTTGTCACAGGATTTATGTCCCGAAGATTTATGCCCACTGGATTTGTCAGGGTGTGATGTTGTTCCGCTAGATTTATGTCCGGTAGACTTATGACCGCCACGAACTACGCAGATTGTTTTGACATGATAGATTGGGATTCGAATGATCTCCTGACGGTCAGTCGTAATAATGATCTGACTTTGATTAACCTCAGCGAGAATCCCCTCAACCTCATCACGGCAGCCCAGATTAATCTGTACACGACGGAAACGAAGTGCCTGTAAGACCTCCATGAAGGAATTGGATGGTATAGGATTGCTCAATGGCGTGCTGCTACCGCTGGAACGACCTGTATCAGTGATACTTTTGATATTTAGCCCATTTACATACACGAATCCTTTCTTACAGATCAGTACCATGTAATCACTCCGTGCATCAACCACTTTACCTTGAACGGCTTCTGCACCCCGATTAACCTTGACTTCTCTTCCGACTAAACCTTTTACGCCCTGACCATTTATAGACATTGCACTTACCCCTTCCATCACATAAGTTCAGAACAACTGAAATGACTGATGATTGATGTTGTCTTACTCTCTTAATCTGCATTCAAGTTTGTCTGTAATGTAATCATATGTTTCGTGTTTCATAGAGGGTCTAGCCAATCAACCATTTGGTTATGAATTTGGCTATCATCTATTAGATCATTTGTATATTCATAGAGAAGTATCGGTTAACTGTGTGTTTGCATAGGATGCAGAAAGAATGGGATTGAACGACAATCGACAGTCTTCTGAAAGGCGGATGAACATGGGGTTACCTGTTTACCGGATCACCATATCTTCTTACGAATATGAGCAATTAACATCCAATATATGGTCTGAACAATTTGTGAAGGGCTCTATGCAGATGGACGGCAAGCGGATTCCAATTCGGATTCGTTATCGGGGAGGGCATACGCGCGGTTATCCAAAAAAGTCTTTTGAAATTCGGACATCTAGTCGCACATATCACTTTAATGCAGAGTACGATGATCCTTCGCTCATTCGCAATGCGCTGTCTTTTCGCTTTTTTGAGTCGATCCGGGTGCATGCGCCATCTACCAAGCACTGCGTGTTATATTTGAACGGACAGCTTCTGGGGGTATACCTAAGAATCGAAGGTGTGAAATCTTTCTTTTTTCGCCAAAGGAAAATTCCTGTACGTAGTATCTTTTACGCCATTAACGACCATGCTGGATTTGCAATCCATTCGGACTCTTCGTCAACCGATACGAGAACGAATCTATTGTCTGGCTATAGCTTGATCCGTGGCAAGGAAGTGGATAAGGCGAGGCTGCGTATGTTTATCCAACAATTGAACGCGAAGTCCAGATTGGATCTATTTCGATTTTTGCAGACAAGGATGGATATAGACAATTACCTGCGCTGGTTATGCGGGGCTGTATTTACAGGGAACTACGATGGGTTCGATCAGAATTATACGTGGTATGAGAAAACGAAAACTCGCAAATATGGCATTCTTCCATGGGATTATGAAGGAACCTGGGGGAGAAATTGTTATGGTGTTCAAGTGGATGCCAGTCTTGTTCGGATTCAAGGGTATAATAAACTGACCGGGAAAATGTTAGCTTTTCGCCGCTTTCGCGAGCAATATAAAAAACTGATGCGTCATCATCTGAAGACTGCTTTTACAGAGCAGAAGATCATGCCGATTGTGAATCGACTACATCATGACATCTCCAATGAGGTCGAGCAAGACCCTTATATGAAATGGCCTATGGATGTGTTCGCTGGTGAACCCGAGAGAATTCGTACCTACGTGACAGAACGCCGGGAATATCTTCATCAGAAGCTACATCAGTTGTGAGCATCCAAACAGCTTGGGAAGGGCATACCTTCCTTTTTTTTGCGTTAAAAAAGAGGGGAAGACTATTTCTTGCAGAAAAGTAGGGTAATAAGAATAGAAGCAGGATTGTAAAATACGTTATAATAACCATATATGTACATAGGAAATGATTACATAGTGGGCAAAGTGGAGAAAACAACATGTCTAAGGGAGGCTCTGAACTGGAGTAAAATATACGTTTAGAGCGCTCCGAGCCGGAGGAATGCTTATGATCAAGCTGTTGTACTACTTGAAGAAGTACCGAGTTGCCGCCATTGCTGCTCTGGTTATGATGTTGATTGAGCTTGCAGTGGAGCTAGCTCAGCCGTATCTCATCTCGAAGATTATCGATAACGGCATTCAGGAAGGCGATCTGTCCGTCGTCTGGTTATGGGGCGGAGTGCTTGTGGCGAGTGCGGTTGTTGCTTTTGCTGCCGGCATTGCCAGTTCGTTTTTTGCCTCCCATGCGAGCTTAGGATTCGGATACGATCTGCGGGAGAAGCTGTATGATAAAGTGCAAGCGTTCTCTTACGCCGTATTCAATCGTTTCGCCACCTCATCGCTCATTACTCGCTTAACAGGGGATGTTACCCAGGTTCAGGATACCGTCTTCATGAGTCTGCGATTCATGACACGTGTACCTCTGGTCGTGATTGGTAGCATGATTATGGCTGTGGTTGTGAATCCGCGATTAGGTCTACTGCTGGTCGTTATGGTGCCTGTGTTGCTTATTGTCGTGGTTTGGATGATTAAAAAGGCAGCGCTGCTGTTCCGCAATGTGCAGCGCAGACTGGATGCCGTCAACGGAGTCATCCAGGAGAATCTGACAGGCATTCGGCTGATCCGTGTCTTCGTGCGGATGGGCCATGAGATTGAACGCTTTGCCGGCTTCAGCGGCAAGCTGATGAAAGGTACGATCTCCGCGCTACGCCTGACGGAGACGACGATGCCGTTCATGTTGCTTATGATGAACGGCTGCATTATCGCTGTGCTATGGTTCGGGCGAGCAGATATTAACTCGGGCAGTGCAACGGTAGGTGAAGTAGTCGCTGTCATTAACTACCTGCTTCGTACCATTGGGGCGATGTCTGCTTTATCTTGGATTCTGGTGACATTCTCCCGAGCAAGCGCTTCAGCGCAGCGGCTGAATGAAGTGTTTGAAACTGAGGACGATTCAGAGTCGGCTCAGAAGTCAGCGAATTCATTTTCTACAGAATCAGGACAGTCTGCACCATCAGCAGAACAAGGAACATCCATGTTGACTCCAAAACAACAATCAATACAAGGTGCCGTTGAATTCAAGAATGTTGGCTTTCATTATCCGAACAGTGATATTACGGTACTTGAAAATATCTCGTTCTCTGCTCGTCGAGGTGAGCGCATTGCTATTATGGGAGCGACAGGCTCAGGCAAGTCTTCACTTGTACAGTTAATTCCAAGGCTATACACAGAGGACACGGGTCAGATTCGGATTGACGGTACCAACGCAGAGCGTCTGGATACCTCGTTGCTTCGTGGGGCAATTGGTTATGTCCCTCAGGAGGTCGTCTTATTCACAGGCTCCGTTCGAGATAACATCGCTTGGGGCCGAGAGGATGCAACCCTGGCTGAGATTCAGGAAGCGGCGAAGCGTGCTCAGATTCATGAGACCATCGAGAAGCTGCCGAATGGTTATGATACACAGTTAGGCCAACGCGGCGTGAATCTGTCGGGTGGACAGAAGCAACGTTTATCCATTGCAAGGGCATTAATCCGTCGTCCGAGCATTCTCATCCTGGATGACAGTACAAGTGCACTGGATGTGGCAACAGAAGCAAGGTTATTGGATGCACTGGAGGAACTATCTTGCACAACCTTTATCATTACACAGAAGATTAGCTCTACAACCTCGGCCGATCTAATTCTGCTGCTGGATGATGGACGTCTGATCGGGCAAGGTAAACATGAGGACCTGATGGATTCATCGGAATTGTACCGTCGTATCTATCAATCACAATATGGGGAGGGCACGCCGCATGTTCAAAGCATTCATTGAACCCTTCCGTCAACCGCCACCACCGCTTGATCCTGCAACGCTCAAAGGCGGCGGCTCTAAGCCGAAGGCAAGGGCGAAGAATTGGTCAGGCACATTGGGGCGGATCTGGACGTATCTTGCACGCCGCAAAGTGAAGCTCTCACTGGTGCTACTGATGGTATTTGCAAGCTCAGCACTTGCGCTGCTTGGGCCGTATATGGTGGGCGTCGCAGTAGATAGCTTTATGGATGGAGAATCAACCAGCGCTAGTTGGACCAGGTTCCTGCTTGGACTGGTTGCGGTGTATGTATTGTTCTCCCTAACATCTTGGCTGCAAAACATATGGATGATCGAAATCGCACAGGAGACGGTATATCGTATGCGGTATGACCTGTTCTCCCACCTGCACAAATTGCCTATTCCATTCTTCGGCAAGCGTCAGCAGGGTGAGATTATGAGCCGGGTTACGAATGATATCGAGAATGTTAGCGGTACATTGAACAGCTCGGCCATCCAGATTTTTTCAAGTATATTAACGCTACTGGGAACGTTTGGTGTCATGCTCTGGCTGAGTCCATTGCTGACCTTGCTTACATTTATCGTCGTACCGCTTATGGCTCTTGGCATGCGCTGGATTACGCGTCGAACAGGGCCACTCTTCAAGGAACGGCAGCGTAATCTGGGTGAACTGAATGGATATATTGAAGAGACGTTATCTGGTCAGCGCATCATTAAAGCATTTTCTCAAGAGGAACGGGTTATTCGTGGGTTTGAGGAGCGAAATACTCGAATCCGGATTTCCGGCTTCTGGGCGCAGACCATCTCTGGTTTTATACCGAAGCTGATGAACGGACTGAACAACCTGAGCTTCGCCATCGTAGCAGGGATCGGCGGTATTCTGGCAATTCAGGGTACGGTTACCGTCGGTGTCATCATCATTTTCGTTGAGTATGCTCGTCAATTCACACGTCCGCTGAACGATCTTGCGAATCAGTGGAATACGTTATTGTCGGCAATAGCCGGAGCAGAGCGTGTATTTGAAGTGCTGGATGAAGATGAAGAAGCGAAGGATGAAGGTGCAGCAGTATCGCTTGAGAAGGTAGAGGGAGCGGTACGCTTCGACCGGGTCTCCTTTGGATACGATGAAGGTCGTGACATTTTGCATGAAATTAGCTTTGAAGCGAAGCCGGGAGAGATGATTGCATTAGTGGGTCCAACTGGTGCAGGCAAAACGACGCTAATTCAGCTATTATCCCGCTTCTATGATCCAACGGCGGGTACGCTGACAGTGGATGGAAGGGATCTCACAACCATTCGCCGAGAGAATCTGCGTTCTCATATGGCATTTGTTCTTCAGGATTCATTCTTATTTCAAGGGACGATTCGGGAAAATATCCGCTTCGGGCGTCTGGATGCATCAGACGAAGAGGTGGAGATTGCCTCCAAACTAGCCAATGCGCATTCCTTTATTACGCGAATGAAGGGTGGATATGACAAAGTGCTTCAGGCCGATGGCAGCGGCATCAGTCAAGGACAGAAGCAACTGCTTGCCATCGCTCGCGCGATTCTGGCCGACCCATCCATTCTTGTGTTAGATGAGGCGACAAGTAGTATTGATACCGTTACGGAGATCAAAATTCAAGAGGGACTGCAACGTCTTATGCAAGGGCGTACCAGCT
Source organism: Paenibacillus tundrae (assembly GCF_030812775.1). Lineage (GTDB taxonomy): Bacteria > Bacillota > Bacilli > Paenibacillales > Paenibacillaceae > Paenibacillus > Paenibacillus tundrae_A. The sequence goes on along the minus strand of NZ_JAUSTI010000008.1, from coordinate 199,938 downwards.
TTGTCATTGCTCACAGGCTGAACACGATCCGCCAAGCAGATCGGATTCTCGTGCTGAAGGATGGACATCTGTTGGAACAAGGCTCGCATGACGTCTTGCTGGAACAAGGTGGCTTCTACAGCGAGCTGTATTACAGTCAGCTACGCAAGAAAGCACAATAATGGCTGGGTGAGTCATTGGCATTCTCGGATACGTCTCCTCGGTATCACAGGTGTTGAACGAGATGAATTCATAACCCAGTTGATAGCAATTAAATAGGGAATACAAAAAAACGGACATCTATAGGGCAATGTCATTAAAATAAGCTAAACTTAATGACATTGATCTATAGGGTTGTCCGTTTTTGCATGAATTGAATAATGTACTTTGTTGTTATGATACTGCCTAACAGGCGGTGCCCTGCTTCATGAGAAGGGTGGTTGGGCAGCGATTTGATTACACCGATGAGCTGTTCAACATGGCCTCGTCATGTTTTTTACACTTAGGCAGCCATATCATGAGTAGTGCAGCATTCACGGGATTGTAATAATTATGATGCTTGACAGTGTAACGAGGTGGATGTATATTTAGCTCACTAACACTTAGATGTCTAACTTTAAAGAGTCATACAAAAGAGAGGTGAGTACTCATGCGGAAAGATACGCCATATTCGGATCTATTTCAAACGATTGGGATCAAGATCAAACGCAAAGCCGACGATCAAGTGAACGAGTTAGGACTTAATGCTCAACAAGGTCGAATCATCGGATATATCTATGAACATCAGGATAACGGGTTGATTCAGAAAAACCTAGCCGAGGCGTTCAACCGGCGGGATGCAACGATTACGAGTATGCTGAAGGGCCTGGAGAAGAACGGATATATCGAGCGGAAGATTCCTTCGGATAATGAACGGCAGAAGAACTTATACGTCTTGCCTAAGGGTGAGCAAGTGATTCAAGATGTAGCCCAGATGTTTGCCAAGGTTGAGCACGAGATTGTGGCAAGCTTGACCGAAGAAGAACAGGCAACATTGATGCAGTTATTGACCAAGGTTAATCAGAACCTCTAAGAAGATGGAGACACCTGAGCAGGATTAACTGCTCATATCTAAATAGTTAGAATTCGAACAGTTTATGTTCTATTGATCAGTTTACCAATGTTGGTTGGTAATGCAGCGATATTTATTTTTTGTTTAAAAACTTAGATTTCTAATTGTTATAATTGAAAGAGAGGCGGAATTCCGTTGAAAGAAAAACATTCAAACTCCTATTATCTGAGCACAGCCCCTGTCCACAAATCCATTATGCATCTGTCTATTCCTATGATGTTGGGCATGTCTGCGGGGACGTTGTATAACCTCATCAATGCTTTTTTCATTGGTCTAGTTCATGATACAGGCATGTTCAGTGCGATTACCCTCGGCTTACCAATCTTCACTGTGTTGATGGCATTTGGCAATATGTTTGGAGTCGGTGGCGGCACCTTCATTACACGTCTAACGGCTACGGGTGAAGGGGAGAAGGCGAAGAAGGTTGCAGGTTACTCGCTTTACTTCAGCTTAGCTGCTGGTCTATTAATTGCCCTCATCTCTTGGTTGTTCATTACCCCGATTGTTCATGGACTTGGCGCCAATCAGGCTGTATATGCATACACGAGTCAGTACGCCATGACCTTATTGGCAGGTGGAGCGATTGTCATCGTGAACTTTGCACTGGAACAGTTGGTTCGGTCAGAAGGCGCATCGAGGGAATCAATGTATGGTATGTTCATTAGCATCGTTGCCAGCATTTTATTGGATGTACTATTTATTCTTATCTTCGATTGGCATGTATTCGGTGCTGCGCTGTCCATCGTATTGGCGAATGCTTGCTCAGCAGCCTATTATATCTGGTATTTATCATATCGCAGTGAGAATCTTAGAGGCTTCTTAAAGCACTGGAAGCTGAACCTGCAAGATCAGTTAGAGGTGTATAAGATTGGCGTATCCGAACTACTGCAAACGTCATTCCTGATCGTATCAACTCTATTGTTGAACCACTATGCAATGACATTTGGTGATCATATTGTCGCTGGCTTCGGTATTGCGCTACGGATTGTGCAGTTGCCTGAGTTTCTAACGATGGGGATCTTCATGGGAATTATTCCGCTCGTGGCGCATAATTTTGCAAGTGGGAATTTTGCTCGATTAAAAGCCACGTATAAACAGGCGACGCTATATATTGCGGGGATCGCGGTGATTTTTATCGGCATCGTCTATGTATTTAAAGAACAAGTCATTCGTCTGTTCTCATCTGATTCATCGGTGCTTGAGGCCGGAACCGCTATCCTAATTGCGATGCTGATCTCAGCGCTGTTCACCGGGCTTACTGGACTGTTTACTGGTATATTCAAAGCTGCTGGAGAGGGGATTCCAACCAATGTGATGGCAATCTGCCAAGGAACCTTGTTCATTCCAGTGATCATTATTTTCCATAATTACTTTGGTCTCACAGGCGTGATCTGGTCTATGACTATAACTGAAATTATTACAAGTGTTCTTGGGCTAATCCTGTTTGTATTCCACTACAGACGTATTAGTCAAAAAAACAATCAGCTTGTAGTCAATGCTTAAACTTAGGCGTAGGCTGGATATTAGAGCGGGATGGAGTAGGGGAGACACTCTGATCCTGCTCTTTTCTATTTTTAATCTTTGCCTGCATACGGAGTGTGTGTTACCAGTATCCACTCCAAACTATCAGATATTTCACAGGTTAAATATGGAAGTGGTAACCATGACGTTATGTCACAAAGTGGATATAATAGGGCTTATTCACAAACCCCGTATACTCGTATAAGGGAAGATAGGTAATGGAGGTTGTCTGAAACATTGAAAAACTCAACAATTGCAACATGGCTCTTTTTATTTAATGGTTTATATTTATTAACATTATTAGCGTATCCAATCGTGCTGATGATGAGCGTGTTTATGTTTGATGCCCCAACTTCATATGACTATGCATCAAACTATGCTGCCGTTTCTTTACTGATGTCTTATCCAATTGCTGTATTAGGATCACTATCTTGTTGGGGATTCTATCATAAACGGAAGTATAAGTGGGCTATAGCTATGGCGAACCTGTTGTTGGTATGGATTGCTCTGTTTATACTCGCGCTCATTGTGAACAGTATATTACCTTTTTAGAGGTTGAGGCGAATGATTGGCCGATCATAAGATGAAATAGCCTACGAGAGATTCTGAATAGAGAACCTTTCATAGGCTATATTAATTTGGTAGAGGTTTTCTAACCTCCAAGTGGTCTTTGTAATCTTTTCAGTTGAAGTTAAGACTCTCGTTCTAGTTAATAACCTTCCAATTATTCGCAGGCTGTACCTTCAACGGCTGATGTCTACGAATATAATCTTCCACTAATGCAGCCATATCCGTGGCTCCTTCATGCAGCACCTTTTTACCTGGATACATAGCATAATCGCCTCCCCCAGCAGCACGGTAGCTATTCATCACCACAGAATATGTGCTATCCATCGCAATCGGTGTGCCATTGCGCTCTAGCTTCACGACTCGATTGCCTACAGGCTGAGAGATATCAAGCTCGTATTCAATGCCTGCCCACATATCATAATTGTAATGCTGTGGTTTAGGTTCGATGTAGGCCGGGTTAACGATAACATTTCCTGAGGAATCTAGTTCGAAGTAGCGTGCACTTTGCTCCAACGCTTCTCGAATATCCTGACCACTCAGCTCTAATACGGTAAGCGTATTAGGATAGATGAAATTCGATAACACATCCCGAACCGTGATCTGACTTCCGAATCCGCGAGCTTCTTCACTAAGCATGGCCGTATTCGAGAGCTGTGCTCCCGTTGCTTCTATCTGTACCTGATGAACAAAATCAATGAATGGATGTGCCTGAAGTCGGAGCGTTGTCGCATCGGAGATCGACAAGTCACCAGATACCTGGCCAATCGGTTGATCTAACCAGGCTTGAGCCTGAGTTTCCAATTCATCCGTAAGTTTCATGATCACATCATCGGGTTCCAGCTCTTGCTGTTCATCCAAGCGTAGCAGCTTAGCCTGTTTATCTGTAATTTGCCATGCTCCATCCGAATTTTGCTGTAACTGAACCGATACATGCCCTATGCCGCTTCCACTGAATCCAGGCTGAATGACGGTTACACCATGGATTTCGGTAGTGAGCTGGCGATGTTGATGTCCTGTGAGAAGCACATCAATCCCTTCGATATCTCGACAGATCGCATACCCTTGATTCTCTCCAGTCAACCGTTCGGCCGGTTCCCCAGTCGCTAGATCACTTTCGAATCCACCGTGATAACTAACCACAAGCACATCTGGCTTCTCCACTTCGCGAATGTAATTAACCCATGTACGAATGGTCTCTAACGCATCAAGGAACTGTAATCCTTCAATATTTTTGGGATGCTCCCAGTTCGGGATGTAGTGTGTAGTCGCACCTAATAAAGCAATTTTGACACCTGTAGACAACGTCTTAACCAGATATGGAGAGCCAAATGCAGGAATTCCAGCAGCCAATGGTGCGATGGGATGCTTTCCTTCATTGGCATCTTCATTGGAATTCTCTCCGTAAGCATGGATCACAATGGATTCATCCCCATACGTCATGAAGCTCGGCTGTTCCCCTGCAGCATCTTGCTCGCTTTCTAGTAATCTTTCATGATCTTCTTGCGGACGAGTCCGAACAATGTTAGCAGACAACCATGGGAATGTAGAGCCTTCAACGGCTTCATGGAGCAGCTCCTGCCCATAATTGAACTCGTGATTTCCCATGACTGCTGCATCATAGCCGAGTTCATTCAACACGGTAATGAAAGGATGAATATGATGCTTGGATACGTTGGCAGCCGCATAGGAGGCCAGGGGAGAGCCTTGTAGTAAGTCACCATTATCCACCAGCATCAATTCGGGTGAACGCTCACGTTCTTTACGAATGAGTGTAGCTAGCAAGGCAAGCCCGGCTGGGCGATAGGCATTGGTATTGTAATGTATCGGACGGATGGCTCCGTGCAGATCACTGGTGAACAAGATATCGAAGGTTGTCGTCTGGTGAGTAGGTTTCATTTTACAATCTCCTCTAATATATAAGTTTATATATATGGAATGACCCAAAAAATGGAACGATAGAAAGAATGGAAGAAATAGATGCATGCCTGATATTCGTGCCTTTTCCATGCTTTTCTTCTTCAATTCTCAACCATAATGAGCCTATTCTAACAGATGAAATCGTCCCTGACAGCATGACAAGAAACTTTACAAAACTCCAAATTTCGTTTCACATGGCGCAAATATTTGCCAATTATAGTAGATAAGTATTGAAAAATAGAAACTCTTTGGAGGGTGTTCGTTTGAAGAAGTCCGCTTTATTTTTACCATTGTTGATTTTGGTTCTGTTTCTGAGTGCATGTGGGTCTAATGCTACGACAGGTTCGTCTAACGGGGCTGATACGAGTTCGAATGCGTCCGGTACGTCTACCGAAACGGCAGAAACAGAAAAAGAAGCCGAAGGTTATGTACCAACAGAACTAACGGTTCAATTCGTTCCATCCCAAAATGCAGACACGCTTGAAGCTAAAGCGAAACCACTGGAGAAGTTGCTGGGGGACAAGCTGGGTATCCCGGTTAAAGTCAGCGTATCCACAGACTACAACACAATTATTGAAGCAATGGCTTCCAACAAAGTGGACGTAGGTTTCTTGCCTCCGACAGCTTATGTACTGGCTAAAGAAAAAGGCGCAGCTCAAGTTATTTTGCAAGCTCAACGCTTTGGCGTAAATGATGAGACAGGTGCTCCAACAGAAGAATTGGCTGATTCTTATAAATCGATGTTTATCGTGAAAAAAGATTCACCGATTCAAACAATCGAAGATCTCAAAGGTAAGAAAATTGCTTACCAAAACGTAACTTCTTCCGCTGGTTATGTATGGCCAGCAGGTTTGTTGCTTGACAATGGCATTGACCCATTGAAAGACGTATCACCTGTAACATTGAAAGGTCATGACCAAGGTGTTATTGCTGTACTGAACGGTGACGTTGATGCAGCAGCTATATTCCAAGATGCTCGTAACACTGTAGCTAAAGATTACCCAACGGTATTTGAAGATACACGTGTACTGGCGTTCACTGAGCCAATTCCTAACGATACCATTGCTGTTCGTACAGATATGAATGCAGATTGGACTGCGAAGATCAAACAAGCTTTCATCGATATCGGTAAAGACACAGAAGGCCACCAAATCATTAAAGAGATCTACACGCATGAAGGTTATGTAGAGTCCGATGATAGCAAGTTCGAGATCGTTCGTCAGTATGGCGAAAAAGTAAAAGGCGAGTAATTGTAGCTTAGAAGTACTACAACTCTAGAAGTCGTTTTACAACCTTGTTGCTTCACGTATCTCTCTTGATGGGACTAGCTATATCGTATCAGAGTGGGCAGGCCAGTTCAGCGTGATCTACGCTGCGCTGGCTTGTGCCATTATAGCAAGGCTTCCACCTGTATGATCATTACGAATGAAAGAAGGATTACTGCCATGATTGAGCTTCATAACGTCACCAAAACGTATGCAAACGGCACAAAAGGCCTGGATAATATTAATCTGAAGTTTGAGCAAGGTGAATTTATTGCGGTCGTTGGTTTGTCTGGAGCAGGGAAATCAACCCTCTTACGTTCCATTAATCGACTGCATGATATTAGTGAAGGCGAGATCAAAATCAATGGAAGTTCAATTACGAAGGCGCAGGGCAAACGTCTGCGCATGATCAGACGTGATATCGGCATGATCTTCCAAAGTTTTAACCTAGTGAAACGCTCTAGTGTTCTCCGTAATGTGCTCTGTGGACGTGTTGGATATCATTCCACCATGCGAACCATCCTGGGTCGTTTCCCGAAAGAGGATGTTGAATTGGCATTTACCGCGCTAGATCGGGTTAACATCTCGGAGAAAGCTTACTCCCGTGCAGATCAATTGTCTGGTGGACAACAGCAGCGTGTGGCGATTGCGCGTGTACTTGCCCAAGAAGCCAAAATCATTCTGGCTGATGAGCCAGTGGCATCACTAGACCCACTTACGACGAAGCAAGTTATGGATGATCTGAAACACATCAATCAGGAGTTAGGCATTACGACAATCGTCAATCTCCACTTTATCGACCTGGCGAGAGAGTATGCGACCCGAATCGTGGGATTGCGGGCAGGTAAAGTTGTATTCGACGGTCCAGTCGAAGAGGCAACGGATGAGCGATTCGCTGAAATTTACGGCAGACCGATCCTGGCTGACGAATTACTGGACAAGCAGGCTGTGCATGAGCAGGGAGAAGTTCTGGTATGAAGGGACAATCCAATGTTTCACTCCAGAATTCAGGCAAGCCAGGCATAGGTAAGGAACCTGGTTCCAGCCCGAGTCAGGTTGTTAAGCGTCCTAAACCACCTGGACGCACGAAGCATCTACTCACGTTAGCCATTATTTTGCTTCTTCTCTGGGCGAGTGCGAAGCAGACCGATGCTAGCTTTACGGAGCTTTTTGAAGGCTTGCCGAACATGTGGGATCTGCTAAAAGAAATGTTTCCACCCCGGTGGAGTTACTTTGATAATATCGTTCAAGGTATGCTGGAAACCATTCGCATGGCGTTAATTGGTACAACCATTGGTGCGATCATTGCCATTCCGGTGGCGATTATCTGTGCGGGTAACCTGATGCCTAGCCGCTGGATTTACTACCCGGCACGTTTTGTACTTAACTTGATTCGGACAGTACCGGATCTGTTGCTTGCTGCATTGTTTGTCGCGGTGTTTGGCCTAGGGCCGATTCCGGGTATCCTGGCACTGGCTGTATTCTCCGTAGGTCTAATTGCGAAGCTCACCTATGAGACGTTAGAAACGATTGATCGGGGGCCGCTGGAGGCGATGACGGCTGTTGGCATGAACCGTATCCAACTCATTGTGTATGGTGTTGTGCCACAGCTGGCTGCTCAATTCACATCCTATGTGTTGTATGCCTTTGAGATTAATGTGCGTGCTGCTGCCATTCTGGGATTGGTGGGAGCCGGAGGGATTGGTCTTTATTATGAAGCTACACTTGGATTTCTGGAGTATGACAAGACCAGTGTAATCATTCTGTTTACCCTTGCTATCGTCCTGATTATCGATTATGTAAGTACTAAGCTGCGGGAGAAATTGCTATGATGAAAAATGAAACAAGCCGCATCCGGCCGAAACCACGGAAGAACCCGCTTCGCTGGGTTATTGTTATCCTGCTGATTCTGGTGTACGCATGGGCTCTTGCCGGTGTACCGTTTACCGGGTTTAAGGAAACCGCTGGACAGATTATGAAGGCGATTATCGCTGGTATATTCTCACCAGATTGGGACTTTGTTTATCTGCCTGAAGGAGAAGATCTGCTGCGTGGATTGCTGGATACACTCGCCATCTCTGTACTCGGTACGGTGATCTCTGCTGTATTATGTATTCCATTTGCCTTCTGGTCTGCACGTAATATGAGTGGGCATCGCTCGATCTCGGGTGCAGGTAAAATGGTGCTTAGCTTCATTCGTACGTTTCCTGAGATCATCATGGCTTTGATGTTTATCAAAGCTGTGGGCCCTGGATCATTCGCAGGGGTACTTGCCCTTGGTTTACACTCCATCGGCATGCTCGGTAAATTGTACGCCGATGAAGTTGAAAATATCGACTATGGCCCTTCGGAAGCGTTGCTCGCTACTGGAGCCAATCGTATGCAGCAATTATGGTTCGCTATATTGCCACAGGTCATGCCTGGATTCTTGAACTATACCCTGTATCGCTTCGAAATCAATGTCCGGTCTGCGACCATCCTGGGTGTCATTGGAGCAGGGGGTATTGGTACACCGTTGATCTTTGCACTAAGTACCCGGAACTGGCCGCGTGTAGGTATTATCCTGCTAGGCATTATTGTGATGATTACGATCATTGACTTGATCTCGGGGTATATTCGGAAGAAGCTTGTATAATGAGGAGAAGATTATTAAGTGCTAGTATGATACAGCATTTAGTGGTCTTCTTTTTTTGTGTGTATCTAGGACGTGATGATGTGCTATCACTTGGTGTTAACGAATCGGAGAGACCTTATTTGGCCGGTTTACGGCGAATGGAGAGGGTAACGAATCGGAGAAACGTTATATTACGAAATGCCACGGTCTAGACCTCATTCGTGCACCTAAAAGGCATAATAACGTGTCAACGATTCGTTAGCATTTCCTGAAAGCAGTTTTCCGCCAAATAAGGCCGACTGAGTTCGTTAGGGATGGAAGGTGCAAGGATCAATGGAAGTGACTTCAGATCGTCAAATGCTGCTTCTCCAGAGATTTTCAGACACGCTCATGTCATGAGTATTACTGTGTGAGAGATTTTATTATTAGTTATTGATAAGTTCATCATGTAAATTGTGGTATAGTTTCTTTATAAATACATGTTTGAAAAGTATCATTTTCAATATATTCACTTTCACTTATCTAGTGAGGGGGCTTTAGGTTGAGGTTAACACAATTACGTTTGTTCATTATTATTGCTGTTTTAGTTGGAGTTGGCCTGGTTGTATGGCTCTATCCATTTCCTAAGGATATTTATATTGAGCGGCAGGCTATTCAATATACTCAAGATGATCCAGTATCTGCAGTAACTACAAAGATTAAGGTGGAAGGAAGGATGGTTCGTCCTCTTTTTCGTCAGGCATCCTTTGAAGGCCACGTGTCTGTAGATCATATTGATCTAACCCAGAAGGATTATATGTCGACGATTTATATACTTGAGAGGAAGAACCATGTTAACAAAGGTAGCTTAACTTACAATAAAATGGAAACTCCTTTCGATTATAGCTTGATTGGTCTCATTTATTTCAGTGATGATTGGAGAGAGATCAGTATGTTTCTTGGATCTACTGGGGATGAGAGAACACAAACGCATGTGGTTACAGGAGCTTCCAATTACGAAGAAGCTGTGGAGATTCAAGAGAAGATGAGAGGGAAGTAATGAGAACTGCGACCATTTTAATCATAATTTTGCTGACATTTGTTACCGGCTGTACAGGGCAGAATCAGCGCATTGATCCAAACGAGTTTCTACATCAATTCCAAACCTCACTTGAAGAGCAGGGGCTGGAGGTTAAGTTCATGGAGCCATCATCCAGTGTTGATATGCAAGGTCTGATGCCTCATCAATTCAGCATTTCTCATGATGGGGAGGATAGCGACACCGTATTTATTTTTTTTACGGATTCTATTGAACAAGCAAAGCAAGCGCTGGTAAAAGCGAACTTTAACATCTCGCTCCTAACCAAGGTCGGTGAGTATACCAAAGATAATGTCATTATTATTCAATTCGCACATGACGGTAATCTCGATAAGTACCGTTCTCAGATTGACACAGCGATATCTAGTGATGAAGAGTGAATTAAGAAGAAAGAAGGTGAAGCACATGGAGACATTTACTATTATTTGGATTGTGTTTGTGCTAGTCATATTGCTATATCGAATGATTTTTCAGAAGTTTAAGGAGCATAACAGAGAGAATATCGGACTTAGTGGAATCCTGATTATTTTCACGTGGAGTAACAATTCCTCAATACAGATGAACCAGATCGTATTCTTTGCCATTATTGCCATCGCAGCGTATTCTGCTGTAGTGAACGGCATGCTGTTAACCAGAAAGATCAATGAGCCGGAGCGCTTGTCATGAACAAATGAATTGATGAACTAACGAATTAATGAATATATGTAAAAAAACCGAATCCAGGTAGCTCAACGTGGGGATTGATCCCATCCAGGCTACTCGTGGTTTCGGTTTTTTGGTTTGTTTTATTAGCTTGCCAATGGCAGAGCTGCTTTAGTGACTTGAACCGTAATGGTCTCAGTGCTTGTTACACCTGCTGCATTGATCAATTCCGCACGGTACGTGTACGTTCCGTTGGCACGACCAGACAGATTGGTTACAGCACGCTGAGATGCTGGTGTTGCAGCCTTCAATTCCTGTGTATCGATAAGTACATCATTTTCATAAAGGCGGTACTCTGTAGCATTGGTACCCCACCAGAGATTCATCGTTACACTGTAGTTGCCATCGCCGTCCCAGTTATCTTGGGAGAGCGTAGCTTTACCTGGTGATGCATTGGTTACTTGCACGATCAGCTCATCACTACGTGTAGTGCCTTTACTGTTCGTCAGCTCGGCTACATACGTATATGTGCCATTGGCTTTGTCTGCGATCGCAGTTTTGGTTGACTGTGCAGAAGGTGTAGCTTCAGTTAATTTCTGTGTGTCAACGAGTACGCCGTTTTCATACAATTTGTACTCTGAGCCGTTTTCGCCCCACCACAGATTCATACTTACGTTGTAAGAACCGCCGAACAGTCCTGTTGTATAGCCATTATCGGAAGAAAGCACCGGTTTGCCCGGTGCTCCCACAGCTGGAGTGGAAGGCACTTCGCCTCCACCTTGTTCCTCGGCAGCAACAAAATCATTCAAGCTTCTAGGCTTCAGTTGATATACATCTTTGAAAATAGCCGATACACCTGTGATGTCCAGTTTGTCGCCTGCAGCATAAGGGAAGGATGTTTCAGTTACACCTGTACGTGTATCCACGCGCACATGTGTGCTTGTTCCGTCCGCTGCTACGGCGTCAAATTCAAATGATCCAGCAGGAGTAGCGCTGATTACATTTTGAACGGTAACGTCTTTCAATTGAACCAGTTGGCCTTGGTTGGCATCACTGATGCTTGTTACTAACGCTGGAGCAGGAACGGAAGCCGTACCCGTCTTCTCAATAGCTACAACATCGGTAAGCTCGAATTCGCTGTTATAGATCGTTGTTGGTGCTGTAACTTTCACTTTGTCGCCAACTTGGAAGCCACTAGTATGTTGGAATACATAGATTCCAGCTGTCTCATCTTGAAGATAGAAGGCTTGTCCGCCAAATGCACCTGGCTGTGTTGTAACTACACCTTCAATGGTTACCGTTGAACCAACTGCTTTGGTACGAGCTTCAGCAACCGTAATTGTTGCTGGGATTGGCCCTTCTTCCTCTGGCAGCGGCGTAGCTGGTACGTTACCTACAGTTACGGCATTGGTGATCAAGTTGCTGCCGTTCAAGCGTAGGCGCAAGCTTGCATTGCCGTTTGTACCTGGTTTGATGCGAACGTTGAGGTCTTTGATTGCGCGACCTTTACTGTCTGAGGTTACACTAAAAGCAGAGCTATAACCGTATGACGTTGGCCATGTGCCGCTGTCATTTTGGATCATAGCTACTTGGGTTCCACCCGTCAGATAAATCCCTGCGCTATAGCCTGATACCGTTGTATTTGGAGGCATGTTCTCTACTACAACACGTACCTGGAAGTCTTCCGCATTCGGAAGTGTATCCTGTTTCACGAAGCTGTAAGAAGCATTGGCGCTAGATGTAGGTCCACCATATGATCCTGGTTTGAATGTGGAACGATCATACCACTTGTACCCGGCAGCAGGTGCCGCCCAAGGTTCAGCTTGTGGTTCTGTAGAAGCTGCTGGTTCTTCGAATGGCAACAGGGCAGTAGGACTATCCAGTTCCAGTCCAGCCACTTCAGTCAGACTCGTATAGTTTTCTTGCGTCGCGAGCCAGTTCACTGTGTTCACGAGCAATACCGCATCATCAGCTTCTTTGAAGCCGTCATAGGTTGTTTTGCGCGTGCCTGTCTCTTCACGCAAGTATTTAGGCGATGCATCTTCCACCGGGGAAGAGTCCCCAATGAAGGCAGCTTTACCTGCACCCAGCTTGGATACAGCCACGTAAGGTCCTTCTTCGATTCCACCACCGTTGTATACACCTTGGTCAACCGCGTTGTTCCATTTCGCATTCGTTTTTGGCAAATACACGATACCCTTCGCAAGCGTTGGATCTGTGATCGCCAGTGTAGAACCAGCATGCATCGCTACGGATGATACACCTTCCGTGATGCCAAAGGATTGGTCAGCCGGTACGATAATGTTGGCGTCAATATCACCAAGTGCGTTGTAGCGGAAACGGATGCCGAAGTTTTCGGACAACCAGTCTGTGCTCGTTACATTTTGCATAGCTTCAGAGTTACGTTCCTCTGTGCTCATACCTTTGGTTGGATCTTCAAATGCCCCACGGCGATAACCGTTAATGGCTTCTGAACCGTCCCAGCGGTTTTTGTTGCGATCGGCATTATAGTGATCTCCGATGAAGAAGATACTGCCGCCTTGCTCAACGTATTGTTTCATTGCTGCTTGTTCCGAAGTTTTGAAAGGAATCTGAGGTTCTGCAATAACGAATACGTTATACTCTTTCAGATCCTCATAGGTAAATGGGGTTGTCTTGCGCAGTTCCTTTACGTAATATCCATCATTCGCTAACGCATTTCCGAAGTCGGAGAAACCTCCGTCGATTACCCAATCTGCGGCTCCTGCCGTCTGACCGTGTGAGTTGTCGAACAATACCTTTTTGCCAGCATTTTCGTTAACGATCTTCGCCTGAATGAATGGTGCCGGATCTGTCGGCCCTTCCGCATGTACCGATGCATCTCCGTTCCACAATCCAATCTGAAGCGGCAAAGCCATGGACAATGCTAGGAGTGATTTTAACCAAACTCCCCGCAAACCTCTCAATTTACCCAACCAAATCCCTCCCAAATATTAGGGCGTACCTGAAAACTCCCTGAAGTGCATCTTTTACCGCCTTTTCGCCCCCTGCTGCGTCACTTTCCCTTGACGTGCCCCGGCACGCCTGCGTTAAACTTCCTGACTTGGAACGAAAATTCGGCAAAATCTGCTTCCTTCGGAGTTTTCAGCCCCGCCCTAGTTGATTCATAAGTTCGTCCATATTCTACCATACCAAAATCTAACATAGTCATACCAAATTGTAAAAATTAACTCGATATTTGTAAAATTGGGTATTATGACATATTAGTATAGGTCTTAGGTATATATAATCGCTTCTCCGTGTGCTACAATATGTTCATTTTCATAATAAAAAAGCCATCTCTTAGGAGATGACTTTGGCTCGGATTCGATTGACTGCATGGAAGACAGAGGATTTAATCATGCCTTCACTGCGGTTGACCAGCTCGGCTGTTTCTTTAATAGAATATCCATGGATCAGGCGTAGCTCTAATATTTTACGATGCTCGGTATTGTTAATATGGGAGACAAGATCATTAACACCTTCATTAATTTCAAGACTTAGTGTGTCTACATGGTGTGTGGGTACTTCCAGTCGGCTGTCGCGCCGTAACGTACGAGTACGTCTACGGAAGCTATCCATTGCTAGATTGCGAGCAATACGCTTGAGATAGTAGAGAAGTCGATCTTCGGGTATGGGATCAGTCACTTTCATGAGCCGAATGAAGCACTCCTGAGCTAGATCCTCGGCATCCTGTGGTTGTTTGAGGATGTGAGATAGATACCTTGTAATTTCTGATTTATAGTTGATGTACGCATCATTTATCTGTGTGTTGTTCATATGATGTGAATCCCCCTTGGATACAGATCAGGCTTGATTCCGGTCTGGTTACTCTTGCTTATGATGCAAGTATATCGGGCGGTTGTTTCCAAACCGTTCAGAGTTGTATCGGAGTTGTAACATTTCTCGCATTCCTCTGTTCAAGGAGCCAATTTGCGATACAAAATAGGGCGTGACTGAAAACTCCGAAGGAAGCAGATTTTGCTGAATTTTCGTTCCAAGCAAGGAAGTTTTCCGTAGGCGTGCCGGGGCACGTCAAGGGAAAGTGGCGCAGTAGGGGGCGAAAAGGCGGTAAAAGATGCACTTCAGCGAGTTTTCAGACACGACCGAGGCAACAGAAGGAAATTCATAGAGCAGGGAGATTACGAGAGGATCATGAGACAAAAAGAGATTTTGATTATTGAGGACGAAGAATCCATTCGAGATATTTTATCGTATTCGTTGCGTAAAGAAGGATTTGAGATGAAGGAAGCCGCTTCTGGAAAAGAAGGCCTAGAACTGCTTCGTCATTCGAAGCCCGATCTGATCCTGCTGGATCTGATGCTACCGGACATGAGCGGGTTTGATGTGTGCAGACAGTTATCTGTAAATTCCAAAATTCCGGTAATCATGATTACTGCGAAGTCCGATATGTTAGATAAGGTGCTCGGCATGGAGCTTGGAGCAGATGATTATATTACTAAACCGTTTGATATCCGTGAGGTTGTTGCACGTATTCGAGCTATCTTTCGCCGGATCGACCTGATTAGTGAAACGCTGGAGAATCAGTCTTATGAGGTTGTAAGGTTAGGCCAACATATCGAGATCCGCAAGGATGAGCGTGAAGTGTGGAAGGACGGGGAACGTGCAGGCCTAACGAATAAAGAATACGATCTGCTGTTATTTCTGGTGAACCATCACCGCAAGGTGCATACACGCTCCGAGCTGCTGGACAAGGTATGGGGATTTGAATTCGCTGGAGATACCCGAACGGTGGACATTCATGTACAACGAATCCGCAAGAAGCTTGATAGCGGAGCACAAGGGATTTCGATGATTGAAACGGTATTTGGCGTAGGATACAAATTGAATATTCAGGTGCAGACATGAAGTGGACGATTCAGTTCAAAATGGTGGTGTTATTTTCAGCCATCGTGTTCATCGGATTCGCTGCTCTCTTGATTCTCTCAAGCAAGGTAGCCGAGGAGAATATGTATCGAGAAGTGCATGAGGATATCGTTCAATCGAAAAAAAACCTAGATATTGCGCTGAATCAGTATTTCTTGATTCATAATAAACGAATGAGCAAGGATACGCTCGAAGCTGGAAGCCGCGAGCTAGCAGAGCAGATCGGTTCTGCGGTTGGTGGAACAGTTACGGTCTACCGTCCGGATGCGTCGTTATATAGCGCTGCGAACAGCGGGGTTAACGTCGTTAGGCGAACTGACATTCCTGATGTTGAGCAGGCTATGCAGTCTAAGATTGCTTACACAACAGTGGTGGATCAAGGTCAAGTGACCGCAAGTTTATCTTTTCCGATTCAATCAGGTCAGCAAGTGATTGGCATTGTGCAATTGGAGAAGGATTATACCGATCTGTATAAGCGGAACCTCCGTTTCCAAAATACGATTAAGTTATTTGCGGCGGCTATTTTCGTATTTATATTTATCGCATCGATCTTTATTTCCCGGAAAATCACGCAACCGATCCGTGTATTGACGAAACGGTCTGCTGAAGTGGCGCAAGGAAGTCTCCATGCAGATATTCAGATTACTACGAAGGATGAGATTGGTGAGCTGGCCTCAAGCTTTACAGTCATGATTGACCGAGTTCGAGAGCAGATTGATGTCATTGAGCGAGAACGGGACGAAGTGAAACAAGTGCAGGCACGAAGCAAAGTTTTTTTTGATAATGTTACGCATGAGTTAAAAACGCCTTTAACGACAATTCTGGGGTACGCCCAGATCTTACGGGATAATGGGTTTACGGATCAGGCTTTTTTCGATAAAGGGATGAACTATATCATCAAAGAAAGCCGACGTCTCAATACGATGGTTGCCGATATTTTGGAGGTCTCTGTGTCATCAGCAGTCATTCAGGCGTATCGGTTCGAGCGCATCGAAGTATCCGATATTATTCGCGAAGCTTGTGAGGACATGTCCATCAAGGCAGGCAAGTACAACATTGGTATCCACTATGAGCTGGAGGAAGAGCTCTACCTTCACGGAGATCGCGACAAGCTCAAGGAGGTATTTCTCAACGTTCTGGATAACTCGGTGAAGTATAGCGATGTGAACTCGATTATCGAGGTACAGTCCTCTCGTCAAGGCGACAGTATCGATATTGTCATTCGCGACCAGGGAGAGGGAATTGGTGCGGAAGCGCTCCAGTATGTATTCGAGCCTTTCTATCAGGATAAAGGGATTAATCGCACGGAGAAAGGAAGCGCTGGACTCGGATTATCCATTGTGAAAAACATCGTTGAGCGTCATGGGGGAACAGTAGAAATGAAGAGCATCATACATGAAGGTACACAAGTGCATATCCGTCTTCCGGGGGAAAGGAACGCATGAGGCCTTCAGGATTTTGGCGTAATCACCGTGATAGATTGATGCTGTTCGGGCTGTTGATCGTATTTGCTTGTGGCATTTTCGGTATTGGCAGTCTGTTTAGCATAGGAAACCTTAAGCCCAGAACGGTAATTCTGCCGAGTGAGCAATTCAATAGCGCTCTGGCACCACCCCCGAGCAGTACGATTCAGATTGAATCTGCTACGAAGATTCCGAATGACTTTGGGATTTATGATTTTGACGTGGTCGATCGGAATACGTTGGTCGTGAATGGTCCGGAGAAGTCCTATACTGGCTTGAAATTGTCTCTCTTATCTCTGGATGATAATAAGGTGAAGGATATTGGCGGCAATACCGACTATGGCGTTTTCCTAAGTCCAGATCGGAAGAAGCTAGTCTATTCACAGTACCGTTCAGGTCAGGTTCAGCGCATTACATTTGGCTATGATCTGAGTACTGGGGAGCGTAGCAAGTTTGGACAGGATAACTCGTATTACAGAATGTTTGTGGGAAACAACACCTATATCGGTCAGGATGAGCTTGCCTTTAGCCAGATGAACATGAGTACAGGTAAGGCTCGTGTGATATACACACACCAAGAGTTAATGTCCATGCTCACGGATGCGAGTGATGTGAAGAATGCAAGTGACACGTTTATCGTGATGGATGCATTCGAAGTGAGTCCGGATTTGAAGCAAGCTTATATCCTCGTCATGCTCAAAGACAGCTTCGCGATCTATCGTATTTCTCTTGAAGATGATCATGAAGTAACCATGGTTATGAAAATGAAAGACATTCAGCAATTTAGGCTGTTGAAAAATGGGGATATGATTGTCCAAGGTGAGGACAACAATGTGCAGGGATTGTATCGGTACAGCGCGGAGCAAGGGCAATTGCATCTGTTGTTAAAGGGGACATATTGGAACTTCGATCTGGATGCAGACGAATCCCGTCTGGCCTACGTCATCCCGATGGACAATCAGAACAATGAAGTGCATATTGCTTATCTGAATGATAATGAATTAAGCTCGGATACGGTCATCTACCGTAATATTGAGAACTTTATGAAGCTGAAGTGGAATGATGATGAACTATTCGTAGTAGGCAGCTCGTTAGATAAAAGTGAGTTATATCGGTTTAGCTTCAGAGCCTGGTAGTTCTGATTAACCTCTGTAAGACCTTGATCTGCACAAAGGTGGTTGTAGCCCACCCGCGGACAAGGTCTTTTTTGTGCCACATTTTACAACTTAGATACAACTATAGACGGCTAAGATACATCTCCATCCTATAATTTAAAGGAAGTTCAAAAAGTCGCCGCTACTGAAAACCGAATTTTTGAACATTTATTTTATTATTGAAGCTATACATAATCAGCAGCTTGAAAGGAAGACAAGAAGGAATGCTACGAGTTGAACATGTATCCCACTCGTTCCGCAACGCACAGGGAAGCGTGCCGGTGCTTCAAGATATTAATCTGACGATTGGGAAAGGCAAGATGGTTGCTCTGCTGGGCAGCTCAGGTTCAGGAAAGTCCACCCTACTTAATCTAATGGCTGGGCTGATGAAGCCGGATCAAGGGAGGATTCTCATCAATGATCAGGATATTGTTCGCTTCAGCGAAAATCGTCTGGCTGAGTTCCGTCGCAGCCATATTGGTTTTATTTTTCAATCCTATGAGCTATTGTCCAATCTTACGATCCGGGAAAATGTAGAGCTGCCACTGGTATTTATGGGCGTTCGTCCCTCCAAGCGTAAGGTGAAGGCGCTTCAGTTGTTGGAGCAGGTGGGCTTAGGTGAGAAAGTGAATCTGTTCCCTTCCCAATTATCTGGTGGTCAACAACAACGGGTCAGTATTGCGCGCTCCCTCATTACCGAGCCGTCGGTTATTTTCGCGGATGAGCCTACAGGGAATTTGGATACGGAGACCGAGGAAGAGATTATTGCGATTTTGCAGAAGCTTAATCGGGAGATGAACACCACCTTTGTCATTGTGACGCATGAAGCAGAGGTCGCTGAGCAGATGCAGGTTGTACTTACCTTACATAAGGGTGTGCTGGTTGAAGAGACGGCACGAGAAGCTTGAGGTAGAGGAGAGAAATTGTGAGATTACTGGATGTATTACGTATGGCCTGGGGACAGATCATTCGTAGGAAGATGGTAACGCTGCTCTGCATGATTGGTCTGTCCATTGGCTCGGCGGCAATGATTATTGCGCTTAGTGTAGGGCAATCCGTACAGACCTTTAGCGAGCAAACGTTAAATGCCAATTATAAGATGGATGAGATAACGATTTCGCCTAATGAAGGTATTCGCACCGGCAGCGGTAGTGGAGGGCAGAAGTCTAATTTTGAACGGGGAGCTCTGACGTTAGAGAAGATTCAGATCATTCAAAGACTTCCACATGTGGTTGCTGTCGCACCGATGTTGAAGCTGGAAACATTAGAAATGGTTCTGCCAGACGGACGCAGTACGTATGTTGAAGTCATTGGAACAGAGCTTGAAGCACTGCGAGGATTCGGATACAGCTATTTGCAAGGACGCGGGGCTGAGGATGGACGAATTGCGGTGACGAGTTATGGGGCTGCGTTTGGTCTAGTTGATCCCAAGGTAACTCAGAAGTTAATTGAACAATTGAATGCCGATCCATACAATAACGATCTCTTGCAGCAGTATATGGAGATGTCATCTAAGCAAGATCAGCTGGTACAGCAGCGAGTTCAGTTTCGATATGAAGATTACACGAATCCAGGCAAAACCAAACTGAGCGGATCTGTGACTGTATCTGGAGAATTGACGAAGCCTTCTAATATGGATGATTTTACTGCCCAAAATGATAAAAAAGTATATTTGCCACTGGATACCGTTCGTGCATTGCAGGATGAGCTAGGCATACAACAGACTGATAATTCTGCTGCAAAGCGTCTTAACTCGGCTCTGGTCAAGGTGGAGAATAAACGCTATGTCTCTCAGGTTGAGGAACAGATCAAGAAGCTGACGTTAAACACACAGAGTAATCTGTTTCAAGAGGAAGCGATGTCGAGTCAGTTAGCGATGTATCAAAAGGCTGCTATGGGCATTGGCGGATTTATTATGCTGCTGGCTTCCCTATCCATTATTGTAGCCATGATCATGTCTACGCATCAGCGGCGCAAACAGATCGGTGTCATGAAGGTGCTCGGTGCGAATCTATGGCAGATTCGCCAGATGTTTATTACTGAAGCAGCGATGCTTGGGTTGATGGGTGGTGTTGCTGGTGTCGGTATTGCCTTTGCTGCCCTAGACGGTGTGAATAGTTTGCTGGCAAGCCAGATGGCAGATCAACAGAACGGGCCAATGACGGTCATTATTGAGCAGTCTGCTCTGCCGCTAGGCATCGTTTTTGCTGTACTGGTTGGGGTTGTTTCCGGTATCTATCCAGCCATTAGCGCATCCCGAACGAACGCACTGAGCGTAATCAAATCGATGTGAAACACAGCTTGTATAAGGAGAGAGAAACTCCCCAAACTTTATCAGCGAAAGGGAATATGGGCACATGAAGAAATGGATTAAAATCATCATCACCATCGCACTATTAGCAGGTGTTGGCTACTGGTTATATGAGAAGTACAAGCCTAAGCCGGAGTTACCAGTAGAGATTCCACCGCCAATTACGTTTGACGTGACACAGGAAACGATGACGCAGACCATTCAGGTGAAGGGAAAGTCCGTATATACCGACCAGACGGATGTATTCGCTCCGTACGCTTCGAGCATCAAGCAATGGCACGTGAAAAGTGGAGATCAGGTGAAGAAGGGAGATATTCTGTTCACGTTAGATACTACAGCGCAACAAACAGAAGTTCAGCAACTGGAAAGCGATCTGGAAAAGGCTCGGTTAGATTATGAACTCAATCAGGTTAGCGTTGAGCAAACAGGGATGATGGAAACGCTTGGTGTAACCGAGGAAGAACGGAAGAAGGCTTTTGTTGAACGGGAGGGCAAACGCCTGACAAACGAGTTGAGTCAGAAAGCATTAGTTCTCAAGGAGCAGGAGATCCAGAAGAAGAAAGATGTGATGAGCAAAGCCGTTGTCTATGCTTCCGCGTCTGGTATATTCCAGATGAATGACGAGGACAGCAAAACACGTGCAGTGACAGAGGGGCAACTGATCGGGTCTATTACGAACACGAGCAAGCTGAAATTTATGACGATCGTTGGAGAAGAAGAGATGTTCCGGCTCAAGGTAGGTATGCCCGTTCAGGTACGCATGACAGCACAGAAAGATCTCCAATTTACGGGTAAGGTAAGCAAAGTGTCCAAATTTGCACGCAAGAGTACGGATACAGATCTGAAACAAGCTTCCCAATTCGATGTGGTGATTGACTTGAAGCCAGACGCAAAAATGTTTGGCGGGGTAAGTCTTGAGGGTGATATTGAGACAACGCGCAAAGACAATGCCACGGTTGTATCCAGCATAGCCGTTATGCGTGATCAGGCGGAGCCTTATGTATTACTCGACAAAGGAAATGGACAGACCGAGCCACTGACGATTAAAGCCGGGATGGAGTCAGGTGACAAAACAGAGGTGCTCAGCGGTCTAAAACCGGGAGATGTTGTAGTTATCCCTTAGGAAAATTGCTTACTATTAGACAGAGGAGTGTTCCAATGAGAGGTTCATTGTGGCAAAATAGGCCATGATGAGCCTTTTATTGGCTCTGGGAAAGGGATTCTCGAATTCCTGCCAAATTTATGGAAAAAAATATAATTAATTTTAGTTAATTCAATTTACAGTAATATTTACATGTCGTATAATCAATCTATAAGGAGGTGAACACGCGATGGGAGGTTTGCAGGCGATGAGCCTTTTTTAAAACCTCAATAAGTAAGCGCTTACTAAAATGAAGTAGGCTCGTTCGTTCGTCTGTTCGTCACACCATTTCATCTTCGTTACGTCTATACACACACAATCAACATCACCCACATGATGACCACATGGTTCGACCCCACACATCCTTAGTTACCCACAATTCCAGTCATTCCGACCTACGACAAACACCTTTGAATTCTGTTTAAGATTAAGTTTATGGTACGTTCTACGTTCCTTGGCTATGGCCTTGGTTGTATTTCAACATGAATGAATTCTGCATGGAGGTGTATTTCAGCTCATCCGAACGTTCTCTACGTGCTATGCATCATGCTAACACAGAGGATCAGAAAATGAGTATAAACCAATTTGTATAGGTTCAACTAAATTTATTTACACGCTAATGGAGAGGACAGAAATAACGTGAAGAAGCGAAGTGGTCGGCTGAAAGCTTTCTGAAAGGAAGCTACATCGGAAGCATAAGCTATCACCGGATTTTCCCTTTAGAAAAGGGAATCAAAAAATCTGGGGATAACAGCGATCAGAAGGTTATTCTGTCATCGAAATGGTTAGTGTATGTCTTCTTTAGTTGAACAAATCTAACTAAAGGAAAGGTGGAACTATGAAGACTAAATTGAAAGCTAAATCGAGAGGTAAGAACGCGCTGCGCAAGGGTGTAAAACAAATGCTCGCAGCTACGCTGCTTGCAGCGGGCATATTCCCTGGGATGTCTTCGGGTATAGCTCAGGCGGCAGAGGCGCGTGTGGACAACCCGTTTGTTGGAGCGACGGCTTATCTGAATCAGGATTATTCGGCTCTCGTGGATACATCCATTGCCCTGACCAATGATGCAACGCTAAAAGCGAAGATGGAAACCGTCAAATCATACCCAACGGCTGTCTGGATCGACCGGATTGCTGCCATCTATGGTGGTGCGGATAACGCGGGGCGCAAAAGCATCGAGCAGCATCTGGATGCCGTCCTTGCGCAGAAGCAACCTGGTGTACCTATAACAGCATCTTTTGTTATCTATAACTTGCCAGGCCGGGATTGTCATGCCCTTGCATCTAACGGAGAACTTCCCCTAACACAGGCTGCACTACAGACATATAAGACGGATTACATCGATGTCATTGCAGATATCTTCGCAGATCCGAAATATCAGGATATTCGAATCGTTGCGATTATTGAACCGGATAGCTTGCCAAACCTTGTAACGAACCTGAGTACACCAGCCTGTGCTCAAGCGAGCTCAACAGGTATCTATGAAGATGGCATCAAATATGCGCTGGACAAGCTGCATGCCATTCCAAACGTATACAATTATCTGGATATCGGACATTCCGGCTGGCTTGGATGGGATACCAATCGTGCACCTGCCATCGCTCTTTACACTAGTGTAGTACAAGATACAGCAGCAGGTCTGCAAAGTGCTGATGGTTTCATCACGAATACAGCCAATACAACACCTCTGCATGAACCAAATCTGCCTAATCCGGATCTGAACATTGGTGGACAACCGATTCGATCCTCCAGTTTCTATGAGTGGAACCCGTACTTTGATGAGACGGACTTCACTGCAGCGCTCTATTCTGGATTCGTTCAAGCAGGATGGCCGACCAGCACAGGCTTCCTCATTGATACCAGCCGTAACGGATGGGGCGGGGTGAACCGTCCAACATCGGCTACAGGCAGCAACATCAACGACTATGTGAATTCTGGACGGATCGATCGTCGTGATCACCGAGGCAACTGGTGTAATAACAGTGGCGCAGGTATAGGGGAAGCACCTAAAGCTGCTCCAGGTCCGGCACATCTGGATGCCTATGTATGGGTGAAACCTCCAGGTGAATCGGATGGCTCCAGTTCCGAAATTCCGAATAATGAAGGCAAAGGCTTCGACCGCATGTGTGATCCTACCTTCATCACGCGGGATGGCGTATTAACAGGTGCATTACCTAATGCTCCAGTCTCGGGTCACTGGTTCCATGATCAATTCGTAACCTTGGTGAAAAATTCATTCCCGGTTCTGCCTGCAAGTAATGGTGGAGGTAACCCTCCAGGAGGCGGTGACACAGCTCCGGCAGCGCCAACCGCATTGACTGCTTCTGCGGGTAACGCTCAGGTGTCATTGACTTGGACTGCTTCTGCAGGTGCAACGAGTTATAGTGTGAAGCGTGCGCTAAGTCCTTCCGGACCGTTCACTACCATTGCAGCGAATGTAAGTGGAACATCATTCAACAATACTGGACTGATCAACGGAACAACGTATTATTATGTTGTGACCGCCAAGAATGCAGTAGGTGAAAGTGTTAATTCTACGACAGCTACAGCTACTCCGGTAGCGGGTGTGACAACGCCTGCAGCGCCGACAGCTTTAACCGCAACGGCAGGCAACGCACAAGTTAACCTGACGTGGACGGCATCTGCAGGAGCGACAGGCTACAATGTGAAACGCGCAACAAGTGCAGCAGGCCCATTCACTACCATTGCAGCTAATGTGAGCGGAACCTCATTCGCCAACACAGGGCTGATAAATGGGACAACCTATCATTATGTGGTAACGGCTGTGAATACAGCAGGTGAAAGTGTTAATTCAGCTGCGGCTTCTGCTACACCTCAGAGTGTAGTTGTGCCAACAAGTGATCTCGTATTGCAATATCGTGCAGGGGATACGAATGCGACAGACAGCCAGATCAAGCCATATTTTAATATCAAAAATGTGGGTACAACCGCTGTGGACTTGAGCGATCTGAAGATCCGTTACTACTTCTCAAAAGAGGGTACAGCCGCGATGGATTCCGCGATTGACTGGGCACAGATCGGTGCATCCAACATTCAACGCACCTTCACGGATTCCTATGTGGAGCTCAGCTTCACATCAGGAGCTGGAAGCATCCAGCCTGGTGGACAATCCGGAGAGATTCAACTTCGGATGTATAAGACGGATTGGTCGAGCTTTGACGAATCTAACGATTATTCCTTTGATCCAACCAAAACATCGTATCAGGACTGGAGCAAGGTAACGCTCTATCAAGGTGGAAACCTGGTATGGGGAATCGAGCCTTAAGAGATTGTTGAAAATGAAAATCCATCTTTATGAACACGCACTGAAACAACTGTTTTAATCAGGGTAACCGCAATTCTCCGAGCGTTGGAGGATTGCGGTTTTCTCTATGTCATATTAGAACGGTCAATACATATGTCCAACTCTTGGCTAAAAAACACTGAATATTGATCATTTTCAACGGATAATTACCTATGGTGGAAACGATAGGATGTCTATAATAGTACCCGATGGCAGGATCTTACTGCTCCTGACTGATGAGATCGAAGGGGGACAGTGCTGAATTAAGTCAGATAAGGGCTAGGTTGATCCAATTATTGTAAGCGCAATCATTTCTTTGGCGTCACTATTCTGTCTTGAGGAGAGTGAATGTGGATGAACTCAGAAACAACAACGCAGGTGCAACAGAGATCGGCTTCAGGGCAGTATGGCAACCGTAAAAAAACGGGCATGCCACTCGCGGCAAAGGTGCTCTCTTCTGCACTTAGTGTGGCGTTGCTCTTTGCTGGAACGGCCGGAATCGGTGGGACAACTGCTGCTGCAAACGGAGCAGGTTCAGCAGAGGTAGGTCTGCAATCCAGTAAGGGAGGCGGGCATGTGAAGGATATTCAACTGGAATACTTGGATCGCGGTCTCGTGGCGGCATCGACTTCGGAAGGGGTTTTTCTCAGTTGGCGTTTGCTTGGGGATGAAGCGACGGGTTACAGTGACCAAGGACTGACAGGCACTAATTTCAACGTCTATCGAGATGGGAAGAAAATCGCTACCGTTACGGACAGCACTAATTATGTAGATAAGTCAGGCAAAGCTTCTTCTCGTTATGAAGTTGCCGCAGTGAATGCCAAAGGCAAAGAGAGTAAACGCAGTTCATCGGTTAAGCCTTGGGCGAATGGTTATGTGGATCTACCTTTGCAAAAACCAGCCGATGGGGTTACTCCTGCTGGAGAAAAATACACGTATTCGGCTAATGATATGAGCGTTGGCGATGTAGACGGGGACGGGCAGTATGAGTTCTTTGTGAAATGGGACCCATCCAACTCCAAGGACGTATCCCAAAAAGGCTATACAGGTAATACTTATGTCGATTGTTACACGCTCGATGGACAGCTGTTATACCGCATTGACCTCGGGGTTAACATCCGTTCAGGTGCCCATTATACGCAGATGCTGGTTTATGATTTTGATGGGGATGGTAAGGCTGAATTGATGTTCAAGACGGCGCCAGGTACGAAGATTTTGAAGTATAACAAAAAAGGAAAAGTGACATCCGAGAAGTTTATTACGATGCCTAAAGAGGATCGCAAAGCAGGTTATTCCCACGAGGATGACTACCGTATGAGTGCAACGGACTACTACAATCATGTTGTAGACATGTTCAAGAACTGGCACAAGCACGAAGAAGTGGTCAAAGGCAACTGGCCTGCTACGCTGGAAGAGGCATTTGGTATAGAGAAAAAGTATAACTATCCGCTCTCTGAAGCCGATGCGAAGAGTCTCGCTGACTACTTCATTGATGTGTATGCGCCAAGCCGTAGTGACCGCAATGAGCTGCGCAAATTTGAAGGATTCGTAGTGGATGGACCCGAGTATGTAACGGTCTTTGAAGGGAAATCAGGCAAAGAGCTGGAAACGATCCCTTATGAACCGGAACGTCACGATGATGGTCTGATGTGGGGAGATTATGCGATGAACCGCATCGAACCGGCAAACCGTGTAGATCGTTTCCTGGCAGGTGTCGCGTATCTGGATGGGAAGAAGCCATCTGCGATCTTCGCGCGTGGGTATTATACCCGCACCACGATGGTTGCTTATAATTGGGATGGCAAGAAGCTCAAACGTGAGTGGAAGGTAGATAGTGGCTGGACGCCAATGAAAAATCCATTCAATGATGGGCCTCATGGCGTAGATGGTACAGATCCAACGTATGGTGAAATAACGACGCAAGGTGCGCACTATTTCAGTGTGGCTGATGTCGATGGGGATGGTAAACAAGAGATTGTATACGGCTCTGTTACGATAGATCATGACGGTAGTGTGCTGTATAACTCGAAGGATGTCATGCCTGCTGAAAGTGCAGCGCCGGGAACGATTGCAAAGTTGGGTCATGGGGATGCCTTACATGTCGCTGATATTGACCCGGATCGTCCAGGACTTGAGATCTTCATGGTGCATGAAGGCGGACCATGGGCTCCGTATGGATACTCTCTGCGTGATGCGAAGACTGGTGAAGTGATCTATGGTGGCTACACAGGTAAAGACACAGGACGCGGAATGATTGGGGATGTTGATCCAACCCGCCGTGGACTGGAGACGTGGGCAGTGGGATTGTGGACAGCCCAAGGTGAGAAAATAAGTGACACAGCACCAGGTACGAATATGAACATTCGCTGGGCTGGAGATATGACGACACAGATCGTGGATGGCGCTATTGATGTCACGCCTACCATTAAGGATTGGAACCGTGGTACGTTGCTAACCGCAACAGGAACGTTGACCAATAACTACACCAAGGGTACACCTGGTCTCGTCGCAGATATTTTCGGAGATTGGCGAGAAGAGATGCTGGTGAGAACCGCGGACAGCTCTGCAATCCGTATCTATCTCAGCACGGAAGAGACGGATCGGAAGCTGTACACGCTCATGCATGATCCAATGTACCGCGTAGGTATTGCTGGACAGAACAGCGGATACAATCAGCCTTCCTATCCATCCTTCTATATGGCTTCGGATATAGACTGGTCAAAAGTACCACTGCCTAAATTTCATACGGGTAAGGGCGGTAAGTAAGCTGAACCACAAGTGAATCCGGATTAATAGTAGCAGCATTGGAGAAGGCTCTGACAGAGTCCCGTGGTTAAACTCATGGGGCAGTCAGAGCTTTTTCTTTCTTACGATCAGGTTTTATGATTGCTGTTCAATTCTTCTACTCTTGCTCACGAACATCAGAATGTAAATGCTGCACAGAGGCGAGATCCTTAAGCATAACCTGTCCCTGCTCATATGCGAGTGTGGTGATGGAGCATTCGGGAATGAGTGTATGTTGTACAGCAACGAAATCAGGAACCCATGCGTGAAGTTCTTGCGTGGGCAGGGTGTGAACGAGGAAATCCGTAATTAACCCGCCATGTGTGACAAGGATATAATGGTCAGTCGTAGTCTGCTCAGGTTCAGACAGCGCTAACTCAGATAGAAAATGGGCTAAACGTTCCCCAGCCTGTCTGGCTGAGTCGCCTACTGGTGGGGTATAGTCCGGTTCACGCGTACAACGATTCCACATCTCGACGAATTGTTCGAAGGTCTGTTCAGGGGCATCTCCCCAATTGGCACGCTCACGGAGTCGTTGATCTTTCTCTATAGGAATTGCATTTAATACGTGTTCAAAAAGGGTGGTTTTCAGTACCGAGAAGATGGGATGAAGATAGAAATGGAGTAGCGGAGCGTAGGCAAAACTACGTGAGCAACGGACATTTCGGCTGAATTCCAACTTCGACGTTGAGATGCCTCAGGGCATCCTTCGTAATCAAAAGCGGACTTTTTGAACAACCTCCATTAGCAAGACTGATGTAATTAGCTGTATCCATTGCTCCTCGAAGCGGGCTGGAGAAGATCCGGGCATTCGGCAATTTTTTGAAATATTCCGCGGTCTGTTCAGCTTGAACGATCCCTTTCTCCGTTAGTCCGACATCTCCCATATGCTGTTCCTTGATACCATGTCTGACAACATAAATCATCATGCTCATGATCATAGACCTCCTAGGTATTTAAATATGGAGTTGCTTTTATTATTTTGGATAGAATTAATTTCGCATTCATCTAATTAGATTATTATCTAATATAATAGCAGCTTTTTATTGAGCTAGGTAGTTTAATTTACGCAAGGGCTATTGGTACAATAGTAGGAAGTGAGGATTACTGCAGCGAGGAAGGTGTGCAGAATGGAACAAGAGCAAGACGTACCTATGACAGGCAGTTTGTTTCAGGAGCAATTACGAAGCAAGAACTGTGAACCTCGTTTCTATGCCTATTATTACAAGCAGTGGAATAACTACCGGATGAACTATCATGATCATGATTCTACAGAAATTATGTACATTATCTCGGGAATGTGTCGTGTGGATGTGCAAATGCCAGATGGGAGCGAGGAGCAGACCCTGTTGAAAAAAGGGCAGTTCATCCTGATCGATGCCAGTGTTCCGCACCGCTTATTAGTCGAGGATGGCGCTGCGTGCCGCATGCTGAACGTTGAATTTGGCTTTGCCGTCTCCACATCGTCGGCATCGGTTCAACCCTCTATTCGCCAATTGGCGCTGGAAGAAGAAGAGGTGCAGCAATTTCTTCAGCATGCTTGTGCCTATCTGGTACTGCCTGACCCCGAAGAGGTGTATTACATTATGAAAAGCCTCGTATTAGAGCTGGATCAGCGCGGATTATTAGAGCAAGGACGAAGCTTCCAGCCAATCGGGGTGATCTCTCAGGAAGAGCGGTGGGAGCATCGAGAGGCACGAAACTTAAAAGCGCTGGATCAAGGCATTCTGGTGCGTACCCTGTTTATTCAACTGTTGATTCGTGTTGCGCGTCTGCGTGGGGAGATGAGTCGGAGTGCCTCGGATCAGACAGAGCTGTATGTGAAACGAACAGTGGAATTCATGCATCAGAACATGGATCGTAGCATTCAGATGAAAGACATTGCGGCGGCCGTGAATTTACATCCAGGATATCTGCATCGTATTTTCCGTCAGCACACGCAGCGAACACCAACAGATTATCTGACGATGCTTCGGATGGAGAAGGCTAAGATGCTGCTACAACAGACCGATATTCCTATATCCGAAATTTCCGATTATGTCGGGGTGGGGAGCCGGCAATATTTTCATATGTTATTCAAAAAGTATACGTCTCTTACTCCAGTAGCTTTTCGTTCTTCCAAAGACCGTCATGTCAGTCACTATCCAATGGAAGAGTGAAGGGACAAGCAGAGCTTGCGGACAATCTTCAAAGGTTAGGATTTTTGACAACCTCAACCTGAAACAAGTCATGATTTTGATAACGCTTCCTTCTCCGCCGTTGTTACAATGATTTCACGAAGTACATCCACATGAGATGAGATTATGACCGAAGCACAAATTTCGGATCACGGGGAGGAATTAGCAATGTCTTTTAAAGTGGCATTTATCGGTGCGGGAAGTATTGGGTTTACACGAGGGCTGTTGCGAGATTTGTTAACTGTTCCAGAGCTCCGCGATATTGAGATCGCGTTCTGTGATATTAATCAGCATAACCTGGACATGGTTACAGAGTTATGTCAGAGGGACATTCGTGAGAATGGACTGAATATTACAATCCAGCCAACAACAAATCGCAGAGAAGCGCTCAAGGATGCTAAGTATGTGCTCTGCACCATTCGTGTAGGTGGACTGGAGGCTTTTGCAACCGATGTAGATATCCCGCTCAAATATGGCGTTGACCAATGTGTAGGCGATACGCTCTGTGCGGGTGGCATCATGTATGGGCAACGTGGGATCGCCGAGATGCTGGACATATGTAAGGATATTCGTGAGCACAGTGCACCAGATGTATTGCTCTTGAACTACTCCAATCCGATGGCAATGTTAACTTGGGCATGTAATAAGTATGGAGGCGTGCGTACGATTGGATTGTGTCATGGTGTGCAGCACGGGCATCATCAGATTGCAGAAGCATTTGGATTGCAAAAGAGTGAAGTCGATATCATATGTGCCGGGATTAATCATCAGACTTGGTACATTCAGGCCTCTCATAAGGGACGTGATCTCACGGACGATCTGCTTGAAGCCTTCGAGAAGCACCCAGAGTTTAGTCGTACGGAGAAGGTTCGAATTGATATGTTACGCCGGTTTGGCTACTATAGCACAGAATCGAATGGTCATCTTAGTGAGTATGTGCCTTGGTATCGTAAGCGTCCAGAAGAGATCACAGATTGGATTGATCTAGGTAACTGGATTAATGGTGAGACTGGTGGATACTTGCGTGTGTGTACTGAAGGAAGAAACTGGTTTGAGACAGATTTCCCGAACTGGATGAAGGATGAACCGATGCGGTTTGTTCCAGAAAAGCGTGGGGAGGAACATGGTTCCTATATTATCGAAGGACTTGAGACAGGGCGTGTGTATCGTGGTCACTTTAACACCGTGAATAATGGAATCATCTCCAACTTGCCGGATGATGCGATAATCGAAGCGCCGGGGTATGTGGATCGCAATGGGATTTCAATGCCACATGTAGGTGATCTTCCACTCGGGCCAGCAGCCGTATGTAATGTGAGCATTTCGGTGCAGCGGCTTGCCGTTGAGGCGGCTGTCCATGGAGATGACACACTGCTCCGCCAAGCCTTCATGATGGATCCGCTCGTTGGTGCGGTATGTAACCCGAAGGAAATCTGGCAGATGGTTGACGAGATGCTGGTTGCTCAGGCACAATGGCTGCCACAGTATGGAGAAGCGATTGCTGCCGCTGAAGCGAGACTGGCTGCAGGTAATCTCATTCCAACGAAGGAATATGAGGGTGCTGCGCGTCTCAAGGTGAAGACGGTGGAAGAAATGCAGCAGGATCGGGATGCAGCGAACAAAAATGCTGGTGAGTCCGACAAAGGCAAAGATCGTGAGAAAGTACAACAATAGTTTAGTATTATTATGACTGTATAAATAGAGGCTGATTCGGCAGGCTGACGGTCACGGTAAGCCCCTTCTAGGGATGTCCCCCAAAAGTCCGCTTTTGATTACGAAGGATGCCTGACGGCATCTCAACGTCGAATATGGGATTCAGCCGAAATAAGTGGAGGCTTACAAAGTTTGTTTCCTTCGGAAACAATGTAGTTGCTCACGTAGGTTTGCCTACGCTACATTCTCCATTTCTAGAGGCGTCATCCCATCTTCTCGGTACTGAAAACAGCCCTTATCGAATAAGAACCTCTAGTTTAAATAGTGATGTGCTCAGTCCTCGTACTGGTGTGTATCACTATTTTTTTGTTTTAATTTTATTATGATAAGCATATTACCTTTACAGACATAGTAATATGTCTTATAGTATACCCAGGTTAAGGAAAGTCGGTGAGTCGGTCAGATGCAAGAGCAAACCATTAATAGTGATTTGATTCGAGGAAATATTGATCCCATGATTCTGAGTGTGCTTCTGGCGACAGATCATTATGGGTACGGCATTATTAAGGAAATCTATCGTAAGAGTGGAGAACAGTTCGAATTGAAAGAACCCTCGCTCTATTCTAGCTTGAAGCGGTTGGAGTCGAATGGATATGTAGAATCGTACTGGGGAGAACAGACGCAGGGCGGGAGACGCAAATATTACCGAATCACTTCAGAGGGTCGGATCGCCTACGATAGACAGCTTCAGGACTGGCAAGCAGCCAAGACATTGATTGACAGCATGATCATTATATCTAGAGCAGAGGGAGATGAAGGGTAGATATGAATCTAGAAGAACGTATTTCAAGGCATATGGAACGACTGTTTGAACATGCGCAGGATACAACAGCGAACAGAGAATTGAAAGAGGAGATACATAGCAACCTTACAGCTCGCATGGAGGATTATATCGATCAGGGAATGAGTGAGGAACAAGCTTTTGAGAAGGCTATTCAGCATATTGCCGGTCTGGATCAGATTATGAGTGACCAACATCAGGTACAACGATTCCCTTATTGGACTGCGGTGTTGCAGTCTGCATTGATCTACTGTTTGATCGCTTGGATCATTACGATTCCGATGCGGGTTCTGATGGAGGGTAAGATCGTTAATTTTTGGCTTACGATTGCAAGTGCACTTGTGGGCGGGGCATACCTGTTATATATGTTAAGCAATCGAGAACGTCAACGGAATGCAGAAGCGATGACTGTTATACGATCAACCACATTAAGGAAGTGCACGCGCATCGCCTGGTGGATGTGGGCTGTATTAATCCTAGTTTTGTGGGGCACGCAGGCTGCATTAAGATTCGGAAGTAACATCTGGTATAGTCGCCCTGTTCAGGTGGAGGGGCCGTATCAATTTGCTGTACTAGTTATTGCTTTTGTGATCCCTTTGCTGACCATTATCGTGCCGTTGATTGTGCAGAAGGCAGGACGTTTAGTAAAGGAATTTGAGGTAGGTGAGATCAGAGGATGAGGAAGAATCGTTGGATCATCGTGTTAGTGCTCGTCGGACTCGTAGCTCTTACTGTGGTTGAAGGGATCATTAATCCTAGAATTGAAGCGAAGCAGCAGGCTTATACCGCCGAGCAGCAGAATCCTTTAACCCACGATTTTACTGCCTTACAGAAATATCGGAGTCCATATATGGGCGACTTCTCTAATCTGAGCCATCTGAATCAGGGGTTACCTTTGGCTGAATATTTGAATGGTTATCAGCTATATCCCGATACATTTACGGCGGAAGTGAATTACAGTTTACGTTCGGATGAGTTGCAGGAGGAAGAACTGAAGCGGATGCTTGTTTATAATGCAACTGCCAATTTTGTACTGATTGATAATCTGGAACACATCGTGTACCAGTTGGAGGATACGCGTTATTCTTTGGATCGAGAGGCTACTAAACAATGGGCTGGACTTAAACTAGAGGCGCTTCAGGCGCCAAATAAATGGGATTCCTATGTACGTGAGCAGCTCGTGTCACCAGAGCAAGTGGAGATCGCTTTTTCACAAATTATTGACAATTAAGTGGTATGAAATGAACGGAATTGGACAACAGGCTCGACTCTTCTCCCATGCTATGTTATTATAAATCTCTGATAACGTGGTAACGAACTAAAGCGTTTTGGTTTGGCTTATAGACATGGAGGGGTAAGAGAGATGAGAAAAAAAGCGATTTTACTATTATTCATCAGTATATGTATGATTGTTGTGGCTGGATGCTCCAGTTCCGGAAGCAAGGACGATGACACCATTATTGTGGGAATTGATGATAAGTTTGCACCGATGGGGTTCCGGGATGAACAGAATGAAATTGTTGGCTTCGATATTGATTATGCGCGGGCAGCAGCGGAGAAAATGGGTAAAGAGGTTACTTTCCAGCCGATTGACTGGTCTTCCAAAGAGTCTGAGCTAAACAGTGGTCGGATCGATATGATCTGGAACGGATACACGATTACGGATGAACGCAAAGAGAAAGTGTTATTCACGAAGCCGTATCTGGAAAATAGTCAGGTTGTCATTGCGCTTGCGAATTCACCTATTACCAAGCTAGATGAACTGGACGGCAAAAACGTAGGCTTGCAAGCACTGTCTTCTGCGGCAGATGCACTGGCGGCAAGTCCACTGAAGGACAAAGTAAAAGCTTCCGAGTTCAAAGATAACGTACTGGCTCTGACAGATTTGAAAACGACACGTTTGGATGCAGTGATTATCGATGAGGTCGTTGCTAGATACTACATGGGGAAGGAAGAGGGAACCTACAAATTGTTGGATGAATCCCTTGCCCCAGAGCAATATGGTATTGGTATCAAAAAGGGAAATGAGGCCTTGCTGAACGATTTGCAAAAAGCGCTTGATGAGCTGAATGCGGATGGCACAGCAGCTGAAATCTCAACCAAATGGCTCGGTGAAGATAAGGTTTTGAAATAGACAGGCGATTGCCTGACATACTGATGTGAATGGAGCTGGCTTGTCCAGGATGTTCACTACCATAATGACCCCGTATTCCGCAATGGAGCATGTGATGCTTCCGCGAGGAGTGCGGGGTTAACAGATTAGAGGAGACATATTCATGAGTTGGGATTATATATTAACGGTGATGAAGCCTATGCTTGAAGGGGCTCAGACGACGATTTTGATGTTTTTATTGGCAATTGTTCTATCTATACCGCTTGGTTTTGGTATTACGTTAATGATGCGTAGCCGGTTTAAACCATTTGCTTGGATTGCACACACTTACGTCTATGTGATGCGTGGAACACCACTATTACTGCAAATTTTGTTCTTCTGCTTCGGTCTTCCGCTCTTGCCAGTAATCGGCGAATATCTAGTGTTTGAGCGTATCGTTGCAGCGGCGATGGCATTTGTGCTCAATTATGCGGCATACTTTGCGGAGATCTTCCGAGGGGGCTTACTCTCCATTGACAAGGGGCAACATGAGGCAGCGAAGGTACTTGGATTGTCTAAGACCCAGACGATGGTAAAAGTTATTATTCCCCAGATGATCCGTGTGGTGTTGCCCGCAACGGCGAACGAGTCAATTACGTTGATCAAGGATACGGCACTGTTATATGCTGTCGCTGTGCCTGAATTGCTGTATTATGCTCAAGCTGCGGTGAACAGAGATATTCAGTTGATTCCATTTTTTATTGCTGCAGTTATGTATTTATTGATGACGCTTGTGCTTACCTTGCTGTTTAAGGCATTGGAGAAGCGTTTCTCGTTTGAGTAATAGCTGGACGATAAGGATATTTACACCTATTACTTCGATAACAGATCAATTTTCCGGCGTGGTGTTGGAATGAATTTTCAAATTATTTAATCAAAGGACTGTGTATGGATGACACATATAATAGAAGTAACTCAGTTAAAAAAATCATTTGGTGCACTGGATGTGCTCAAACAGGTGTCGTTTAACGTTGCACCCGGCGAAGTCATTGCTGTCATCGGTCCGTCTGGTTCGGGTAAAAGTACGATGCTACGTAGCCTCATTCATCTCGAAGAGATCACAGGAGGCACGGTTCGCATTCAAGGACAGAAGATGGCGGATAACGGAAGTTATGCAAATGCTGCGGAGATTCGGAAGATCACTGACCGGATGGGTATGGTATTCCAGCATTTTAACCTGTTCCCCCATCTGACTGTGCAAGCGAACCTGGAGCTGGCTCCGAAGACGTTGAAAAAAGAAAGCGCGGCAGTGATCAGGCATCGTAGCCAAGAACTGCTCGGCAAAGTAGGGCTATCAGACAAGGCTGATGCTTATCCAGCGAACCTGTCTGGTGGACAGAAGCAGCGGGTGGCGATTGCCCGTGCCTTAATGATGCAGCCGGATATTCTGCTCTTCGATGAGCCGACATCCGCACTTGACCCAGAGTTAACAGGTGAGGTGCTCCGTGTAATTAAACAGTTAGCACAGGAGAACATGACCATGATGATCGTAACCCATGAGATGAGCTTCGCCCGTGAGGTAGCGGATCGCGTGTTCTTCATGGACAACGGAGAAATTGCCGAGGCCGGCCCACCAGAACAGATCTTTGGCACGCCGATATTGGAGCGCACACGCACGTTTTTACAACGGGTAGAGGTGGAAGGATAATTTTAAAAATATAAACACGTAATGAGGTATTTCAAGATACTGTCGTTACGTGTTTTTTTGTTATCAGGCACCGAGACATATGAAAAAAAGCCTCTTCACCCTATGTGGTTAATCAGAGGCCTTTCTATTTTTTCGCTTAAGAAATATACCCATCAAACAGCCATTCTCCTTCAGACGAACGAACAAAAGAGAACTCGTACGCGGTATGTCCTTCAGAACCTTCTGTATAATTGTAATGGGCTATGAAGAGCATAAAATGATCTGGATCCGTCTGATCGTAACCTCTGAATTCGAACTCATCCCACGATAATCCGGTAATGAAGTTGACCTCATAGGATTGATCTTCCTTTGTAATGATGAATTGCTTGTTATCCTGAGACATCTCCACATTTGGTGAGGAAATGGACTTCATGTATGCAGTATCCCCTGACTCCATGGCAGCAATTAGCTTAAACGTCATATTCAATGTTTCTCTCAGATTATTTCTAATCTCCTCACTATTTACATCTACCTGAAGTTGATTGATCTGTTCCTGAAGTTGTTGGTTTTCCTCTTCAAGTTCCTTGATCGTTTGTGCTTGATCCTGGTTCTGCTCCGCCTGCTGCAACGTATCGACAGGTGCTTCAGATGGGGTACATCCCACCATCAAACCAATTATGGATATCAATATAAGAGCAATTTTGTACATATTATACCTCCCATTCCTTAAGTTAGAATAACATATTTTTACTATTTATTGAGGGCTTTAGATGTATTTGTAGTCTGTTACTTCATTTAACTGCGAGGTAGACCGATATAAACGAAGAAAAAACAGTAGTTGGAATTTAAAGAAGAATTATAAAATGTGCAAACCTTAGATAAGAGGAAATACATTCGGAGATATTAATTTTATTATATAAATACATATATTGGTTTGTTGCATAATCAAGTATAATGATAATACTTCATGAATAGGGAGGATTTACCTTGGATTACCGTCAGAATAATGTGGATCAGAATTATAATCAGAATCAGAATCAACACCCGAACTATAATGATCCACTACCACCATTTCCGCCTTATCCACCATATATGGCACCGAAAACCAACGGCAAATCAATTGCAGCACTTGTGTTGGGGATTTTGTCGATTATGCTTCCATATATCGGATTTATCATCGGAATCGTAGCTATTATTTTTGCAGCACTCTCGCTTAAAGAAATCAAGGTTCGCATGGAACAGGGAAAAGGGTTAGCGATTGCTGGCCTGGTTTGTGGAATTGTAGGCACACTGATTTATGCACTGATCATTTTGTTTATTATCGTAGCAGTCGTCCTCTATGGGGATGCGTACTCATCTACGTATTCACTCACGTATCTGTTCTAAGCAGATATTTCAGGCTACGTACATACCACCTGAAGGCGGAGCATGTAGTGTGATTTTATAGGGTTAATCATTAGACGATCCGTAAGGTGTAGTTACCTGAGGATCGTCTTTTAATTATCCATTGTGGTAGCCGTAAAAAATAAAGAAGATACATAGCGCATGATCAACATCGAATCGTCCCAATAAAAAAAGCAAGACAGATATCTCGCAACCACCTTCGTTCATAAGTTGAGGTGAATGCATCCATGATATCCGCCTTGCCTGCTATTTTTTTACATCTGAAGTGCTGCTTCACCTTGAACGACTTCGCTTTTCTCAGCACGATGCACCATGAAGTAGGTGAACGAACCTGCCAATCCTACAAAGGCAAAGATCAACAAAAGCCAGATCTGATCCCATGCGACACCGAATTGGCCACTTGAGATTACTGCTTTATATCCAGTCACACTGTAAGTCATCGGCAACCATGGGTTGAATACTCTTAGCCAGTTCGGGATAAGTTCCAGTGGAAACGTACCTGCACTTGTTGTCAATTGGAAGATCAGCATGAGAATAGCCAGGAAGCGTCCTGGATTCTCAAGCCATGTCACGAGAGCCTGGATAATGTACATGAAGCTGAGGCTGGTGACGAAGCTGAATAAGAGAAACAGTGGAACGCTTTTCACTTCTAGCCCCAGTCCTGACAGAACGAGCCACGAAGCGAGCAAAGATTGAATAGCACTCATTAATGTAAAAGCTAAGGTTCGACTCACAAAACGATTCCAACCACTCGCATCTATGACTGAGCTATTGCGCGTAGGTACAACTAATGTTGCAATCAAAGCTCCGACGAATAAACCCAAGGAAAGGAAATAAGGAGAGAACCCTGTTCCATAGTTAGGTACCTCGTTATGCTTTTGCTCTTCGACTTGAACAGGTTCAGCATACATGGATACCAGTTCATCCGTCTTTTTCACACTGGATGTTTCTTCCGCAGCATCAAGCAGTTTGCTCGCAAGTTCGCCTGATCCGTCGGTTAACTTCGTGGTACCATCCTGCAACTGGGCTGCGCCTGCATCCAGCTGTCTGGAGCCGTCTGCGATTGTAGTCATGCCGCCTGAAAATTCATTCATAGCAGCCACTAATTTGCCTGCACCAGTATTCAGTTGATCTGCGCCTACTGCAAGTTTGGCTCCGCCCGCAGCGGCTTCAGATAATTTGGCATTGAACTGTTGTAAGCCTCCAGCTAATTGCTCTTGTCCAGCAGAGAGCTGGGAAGCACCTTGAAGCAATTGTTGTTCACCTTGTACAAGCTGTGTGCTGCCTTGATGTAATTGCTGTTGAGCTGCTTGTAGGTTCTGGCTACCCGTGACCAATTGTTGTCCACCTTGCACTAATTGTTCACTACCCGCAGCAACCGCCTGACTTGCAGCAAGCAATTGCTGTACGGCCGGATTGCTGGCGAGCTCTGGGCTTGCCGCTGTTAACTGAGCTAATCCTTGTGCAACAGCTTTGGCTCCTTCGCTTACTTTGCTGCTGCCATCAACAGAAGCCTGAATACCTGCGGTTAACTTCGCACTGCCTTCTTCGGATGCAGCGAGACCAGCCTCCAGCTTAGAAGCACCATCATAAGCAGATTGGATACCTGCTTGTAGTTGCTGACCTCCAGCTTGAGCTTGTGTGGCTCCGTTCTCCAGCTTCTGTCCAGCAGCGGCGAGTTGGGAGAGTCCACTGGATAGAGAGTTTGCACCTTGATGAAGTGTGCCGATACCTTCTGCGAGTGTAGCTGTACCCTCTTGCAGAGTTGCTGCGCCAGCTTGGAGTTGATCTGTGCCGTCCACGAGTTTGGACAGGTTTTGTTTCAGTTTGCTAGCCCCATCATTCAGCTTCGCTGAGCCCTCATTTAGCTTGCTCGCACCATCACCCGCATCAGATAGACCACTAGATATCGTTGCTACTTGATCTAGCAGTGTTTCGGTGTAGGATTCAGTGACCTTCGCAGATACCTTTGCCTTAATCTGTTTGACTGCGGTACCGCCAATCTGCCCTGCCAAGAAGTTGTAACCTTCGTTAGGCTCATATATAAGCTCTGCTGGTGTAGGGTGATCATCCATTAGCGTTGTTGCTTTTGCGGAAAAGTCCTCGGGAATCACAATCGTCATATAGTACGCATTGTCATTCATGCCTTGATCCGCTTGCTCACGACTTACAAACTCCCAGCGGAAATCATCACTTTTTCTCAATTCATCGACGAGATTATTGCCGACTTCTAAGGTTTGGTCATTAAATGTAGCACCTTGGTCGTTATTAACCACAGCTACAGGAAGCTCATTCATTTTGCCATAAGGATCCCAGAATGCGTTGAGAAACATGCCGCTGTACAGCACCGGAATAAACAACACCACGAGGATTGGAATGAATACTTTAGGTTTCTTGAAGGATGACTTTATATCTTGAAAAAATACTTGTATGGATCTCATTATGCGCTCTCTCCCCATGATCACACGATCGTTATTATTTCTATATTGTTCTGTATGGATTGTGGAGCCAGTCTCTAGGTTGGGGATAGTCCACTTTGGAGAAACTGACTCACAAATGCCTGTATCTGAGCCTTCTGTAAGGCTGGATTCGTTTTGTTCCAATCGGAGGTTAAGGTGACGTACAATTTCAGGAGCACAAAAGAGACGATCTTGGGATTGTCTTGGCGAATCTGTCCCAGCTCCATGGCTCTCGTAACCTGACGCTCCATATATTCAAGAATGGCTGACTCTACCTTTTGTAGACCCTCCTTCGCTTGTGGTGTGCCGAACTCATTGACCTCTTGAAACAACTTGATTAACAATTCATGCTTCTGCCTGTACTCCAGTAGGGCATCCATGCTCTGGTGCACATTGGCGAGAAAAGGTTGATCGTCTTGCACGGTCTCTTCCGTAATCTGTTTCATGTCTCTTATGATGGAGCGCAGAATCTCCCTGAACA
Organism: Paenibacillus tundrae; assembly: GCF_030812775.1. GTDB lineage: Bacteria > Bacillota > Bacilli > Paenibacillales > Paenibacillaceae > Paenibacillus > Paenibacillus tundrae_A. The sequence goes on along the minus strand of NZ_JAUSTI010000008.1, from coordinate 159,385 downwards.
GTTCTTCTTTGTTATCGAAAAAGGTATAGATCGTGCCTTTGCCTACATTCGCAATGCGGGCGACCTGTTCCATCGTTGTGGCCTTGTAACCAAATAAGGCAAACGATCGTTCTGCCGAATTCATAATTTGCTGCCTTCGATCCATAGCAGCCATAAGTTATGCATCTCCTTTATGAGGTGGAATGATGATCATAGTAGTGAATCCTGTTCAATATGACCGGTTTACTATTACGGTCAATTGGTCGTTAACAAATGTAGCACCTTCCTGGGGGAGGAGAAAGTGATCTATATCATATTTTTAATAAATGTTTTGAGTTATGGAAGTGAGATGTTTGGAAAATAGAGCTGAAATCCTGCTTATCTTAGATTTTGATTATATGGATTATTTTGTATGATAAAATAGCTTTAATCTATAAATAGAGAACGGTGTGAGATTGAGATCAATCATTTCATATATGAGGGTTAATAGAATGAGAAAAGTAGCTAGTATTCTAGTAATGATATGCATCGCATTTGGAATGGCGGCGTGCAATGATTTGAACAAAGAGGGCAGCTCGTCAGCAGAGCAAAGTAAGGATAACGTGCAAATAGAAGCGGTAACCGCACAGCAGGAGACTGAGTCGGAGGACAGTGAGACCAACTTTGAACAAGGTGTATTCATTGATTGGGAGCAGGAACATGATCCTCTCTTTAATGATGAGATCCAAGAGGTATTGAAAGAAGCTCTAGAAGCTAACGTGAGATCGGATCAGGCTGCATTTGGGAGTTTGTTCTTAGATCCAGAAGCAGCTGATCGGCATTGGGGGCAATTCGGAGGCAACGTAAGATATACGGAGATTGGGCACGTTTCCGAGGACACAACGAAGAACCACATTCTTGTAGGTGTGCTCGGTGAAATATTGAGAGATACCAATAGTATAGAGGAATATGGGATTACGTATTATTTTGCAAAAGACGAATATGGAAAATGGGGCTTGGTAGCTGTTGATTGATTATGACTAATGCAGGGTGGGTGATGGTGCGAATGCCAAGCTCACATGCTTTTCCTGGAGGATTCGCACCTCATATGTTGTGGAAAGTAATACTATTGTGACCTTTTGGCAATGACATGCCTTGAGTTTCTCTAGTTGTTTATCATATGATGAGAGAATAAGTGTAACAATTACTGGAAATACGTGATGATTTGAATGATATATGACTTTATTACGTATATTTCCGCTGTCGCACTCTGTATGGAGTACGTGGATTGAAATAACTAACTGCTCGACCCATGAGCGAAATGTATCACGTCGCACTCTGTATGGAGTACGTGGATTGAAATCAGGTAAGCAATTCCCCTGTAAAGTGAGCTGGTTGGGTCGCACTCTGTATGGAGTACGTGGATTGAAATTGTTTCTCGATTTTTGTAAGATTTTAGGTACAAAAGTCGCACTCTGTATGGAGTACGTGGATTGAAATACCTGTCGCGACCACGAGACCCTTAGGTGCATCCGGTCGCACTCTGTATGGAGTACGTGGATTGAAATAACCATAAAATGAATATAATCTGTGGCCCAAATGGGTCGCACTCTGTATGGAGTACGTGGATTGAAATTGGAAGGCAGCGGTTGACGATCCGAAAGAAGCAGCGTCGCACTCTGTATGGAGTACGTGGATTGAAATAGCCTTAACGGGTTTGTACGCCGTTAGGCGCACACGTCGCACTCTGTATGGAGTACGTGGATTGAAATAACAGTAAAGGTTCAACGAGTGCTCGTTCAAGGTGTCGCACTCTGTATGGAGTACGTGGATTGAAATAATGGAGAATCAAAGGTCAAAGGAATTAGTAAGTCGTCGCACTCAAAGGGTACTGAAGTAGGTATATACAGTGCAACAGTAGCAACAGTATTGTTAAACGCGCCAGACTATAAAGTCATGAAAGCTGAAATGCAAAGGAAGAATATATGGACTGATCAAATTCAAGATATTGAAGATTCTATTGCAAAAATAGCATTAGATGTTAAATGAATGTAATAATGTACGAATAAACCTATATTGGTTCCAAATATACTAGGGTATTCATATTTTAATCTAATATAATATACGAATACTGTCACATCTTTAATTAAGTCTATATTGAGCAGTCCACACATGTGGAGTGCTCAGTGTTACTAAAATGTAGAGGGGCTAGCTTTTAAGCTCCTCTTTTACTAAGCCCCAATAATATGGGGGCGAGTAATGTTGTAGTGAATTTTTATTGAGCCATTCTGTAAATTAGTGTTTGAAGCAGTTGTTTCATAATCCGATCATCTTCGATGTCTAGCCTGGCGAATTTATCAATTGTCGCTTAAACGATCGAAGATGATCATCTGTATCTTTCTTAGATTCTCTCTACCTCATATAGACCCATACGAGAATATAAGCAAATACCAAATACATAAATTAAGGAGCAAATTATGACTGACTTTATTTTTGAAGAAGAACTGAAAAATGTCCCCAATAGTGTCGTTAGAGAATATCTTGCCGAGGTAATAGCATGCTACAATATGGGGTTTTATAGATCTGCTATTGTTTCTTTGCATAATGTAGTGCTTTGTGATTTTATTTATAAGCTACGAACGTTAAGTGAGGTTTATGAGGATCAAAAAGCAAATGATATACTTTCTGAACTCGGGGATAGCCAGTCTAACATCGACGAAAAGTATTCTGAATGGGAAAAGAAACTTATAGGTGGCGTAAGACAAACAAAATTAATAGATGAACAAGAAATTGATTTAATTAAGAGGCTTAGAGAAGATAGACATCATTGTGCTCACCCAGCATTAAAAGACACGAATTTGTATATCCCTAATAAAGATCAGACAAGAGCACACATCAGAAATATGTTTGAAACTGTTTTTCTGAAGGAGACTATACTTGCTAAAGAAATAATTAAGCCAATTTTAGAGGATATTAAGAGGTATTTTAAAGAAATAGGAAACAATAATATAGAGAGATTCACTCAGCATTTAGTTACTAGGTACTATAACAAACTAAATAGGAAGTCAGAGAAAGAATTATTCAAAACCTTGTGGAAGTTTGTTTTTCAAAAATACGGCGAAGATTACAATGAAAATAGACTAGGTTGTTACTATGCTCTAGTAGCTTTGATTAAGAGAGATGAGCATAAATTTTTAGGGTACCTAAAGGAAGGAGTCCTCGAATATTGTAATATAAAAATAAATGAAGAAGATGCATTTATCAATACAGGGATATACATTGAGTATAAAAGGCTTCAGCAAGTAGATTTGACATTAGTGACATCACCTCAAGCACTTCTAATTTACTTTTTGAGTGAATTCGGTTTATTCTACGGAGAAATGAAGGAACATGTGGATACTGTGATACAACATGAGGCTGATAAAAATATTAATTTATATGTGCGGTTATTATATAGTAAAGATAGCTTTACTGAACATTTGAATGCAATTTTTCAGTACCGCGTAAATGTTTCCAGTACTATTGATGACTCTAATTTTTACCATTACTATAAGCAAGATACTTCTATCACAGTAGAACAAGTTAATTATCTATTACATGAGGCGGAGAAAAGAAACTCTATACAATCTTTAGTTGGGTTTTCGCTTCGATGGTTGAAGGAGAGTAGTAGCTATGATTCAACTCCTTATGTTTTTGAAACTGAAATTTTCCCAATATTTGATAAATTCAATCGCGAGGATATCTTAGAACTACTTGAGATAATGTATAATAACGGTCAGATTTCTGGTGAAACTAAATATAAACACCGCTATATGCCAGTAGTAAGAGCTAGAGTGGCAGAATTATTAGGAGATGACTTCGAACATCCAGTTTTAAGATGACAAAAAATATGTCGTGGCGTTTGTCTGATCGATCAAAACTGTGATTACACCCGTAGAAGCTTATGTGTTGTATCTTCGGACAGGGGTTCGACTTCGCTCGCCTCCTATAGTAGTAAAAACAACAAGACTGCCCTTTTAGGTTGTCTTGTTGTTTTTACTACATAAATACTCATAATGTTTTTAATGTCTCCTGGCTCAATTGATGCCATTTGAAACATCTAGTATCACTTTCTCATCATTAATTAAACCATTAGTAGAAAGCCATGAAAGGTTAATGAATGTGAGTTTTTTTATGCTATCATCAGATAACTTGCCAAAAATATAATAATCTGATTTTGGTTCTGAATGGATTGAAGTTATCTTTTCAAAGGTATCAAATTGATAAGATAACTGACTAGTGTTTTCTGAACTTAACTTTTTTATAAAACCATTGTACCATAGTTCGTTATCTCTTAGAGATACACTTATTGTGATTTTCCAGTCTTTTGATTCCCCAGAGTACACTGTAAGTTGGTTAGGTTTAGTTATTTGTATAGATGAGTCTTTGCTTATTTCAAGAAGATTTTTTGAAGTGGTGGATATGTAAAGATAACGGTCATCTTCGGCAACTAACTTACCATTAATTACAGTGCCATTGATTTGTATCTCTTCATTTGCTGTCAGCTTAACTAAATCTAAAGTAGTACTAATATAGTTTCCTGTTGAGAAAAAGATAAAAGAAAGCATTGGGATAACTATAACGATGAAGAGTGATAATACAAACAGAACAAAGTAAAAAAATTCTTTAATAGAAAATTTGAAACCAGGTGATTTATTCTTTTTGACACTGTCTGTTCTATTTAATGTATTACGAGGAGAGCGTTCCATTATATTAATTATCACTGAACTTAGTACTATAACGAATGCTGAATACACTACCAAAGACCACAATAACCCAAATATCTTTGCGAAAATTATTGGTATTAGACTACCGATAATTAGCACTACCAGTATAATTTTATAATGTTTTGATATTACATTTATGAGATAGAACAAGGCAATTAGAAATAATGATACCATTAAAGGAATGAGCCATACTAACATGAATCTAATAAAAACTGAAATTTCAATCGAAGAGTTGGCGTTGATTAATATAAGCGACAAACTGACAGTCGATGCAAATAGGAAATAAAAGATTCCAAAGAGTATAAACGTTAATCCTAAACCTTTTAATCTATATAAAGAAATGAAAAAAGCAACTACACCAGAAAAGAGAAACCCAGCTATATAGCAGGAGAAACGATTAAGTGGCACATTTTTTATAACAATATCAAGGAGTGCATTGTCAGTTTGACCGAAAAAGTAACCGTAAAGGATTAGATATCCAATCAGATAGAAAATAGGGAATGTACCTATAGCAGTCAAAACAGCCTTTAAAACAAATACAAAAATATTTCCAGAAATAAATTCCATCCAGTTAGTTAAATTCACTGTTTTAATAATTTGATATGTTTTCAAATGAGAAATGAGTTCCTTTTCTTTTAATCCGATAAAGTCAGCCATTTTTTTAGTCTTATTGGCATGACTTTCAAATTGTAATTGTAGAAAATCTTTGTAGCTTGAATTGAATTTTTCATAAAAATCCGATTCAAACCCCTCTGATAATTTCCCATGATAAATCTCTTTAAAAGTTGATTTATCATAACTTATATTTTCCATTTACAAAACCTCTCTTTTTACTCCGATATATATCATTAAAGCTACATGAAACAGATAAAATATTTACATTGGTACACATTTCTTATTTATTATGATGAATTGTGTGTAATCAACGAAACTACACTAGGAAGTTGATGTTTCTTTATTTGCTATTATCTATGATATTAATGAGGTGTAGACCAAAATCATCTGTTAATCTCAGTCTATCATGTCCGTGTTGAAGTCCCCCCAACGTTTTTCCCTGTGCATGCGTGACCATTAAACTTGGATCAAATGATGCTATACAATTTGCTAATGTATGATTGAAGTCATTCCACCTAGAACTGTACCTTGGATTCAGATTTTTGGCCTTCAACTCCCAAGACCAACGGTATTCGCTATTCCAAATATACGGATCGCTTATCACCTCGAAATAACCTAAAAGCTTGGTTAACCCTACTCCATGACAAATAAGAATATCTCCAATACGCACATCATTTGGACGCTTAGAAAAGTGCATTGCTTCGATATCATTTAACAAAACCCTGTTAACTGAAAATGGATCTTCTTTAGAGCCAACGGGTTTTATAAAATAGCGAACATCAGGAACTTTATTGGTAACAGGATACTGAAGAAGATGACTAACTACTAATTCTAATTTAGATTCTGCCGGCTTAAACAGTTCTGTGAAACGATCAATATTCATAATGATCTGAGTAAGATCATCTGTAGTTAACGGACAACTGCTTATTTTAAATATATCTTCTAAAATCTTAGTGAGATCTTGAGGGCTCTCTATTAGTACGCCCCACTCGTGATTCAGATTTAGTCCGCTTTCTGTAAAATTAGCTGAAGTAATAATTCCCTTGATAGGTGTTGAGTTTTTTGAACCGATATAAATTTTCCCATGAAGTTTATTATCAATATGTACTTGTAAATCAATCTTATGTAAGCGGCAGTTATACAATAATGAATGAAATGAGTTCGATTTCTTAAATACATCGGGATCATTGTCACGAAGGGTGGTTACTAAGACTAAACGTTTAATCTCCGAAGGTGCTATAAAATTTTCGAAGAATAAGTCAAATGTCTCCATCAGAAACGGACTTATAATGTGTAACTCATCCATTTCACGAAAAAGTTCTCTCATTTCGATATAATGATTGGAATCCAAATTGTTGAGAATTTTCATCTATATCCTCTCCTTTGTAAGTATTATAGCAATAGATAGTTTTAGAAATCTCCCCTTTTTTAGTTTGAAATTTGAAAGTAAGCCATTATAGATAGTACTTAGAATAGTTATTTTTAATTATTATTAAGGTAATGTCCTCACAGTATGTGGAGGGGGAAGATCGGATCGTGATTAATATTGACCACATGTATATTCAATGTTGTCAACTAACAGCAGAGAAATCCTGGGACAGTGAGTTAGCTTAGCAACTATTCCTTTTGATCATTAAGCTATTGATAGTTGTCTTTCCTTATGTCTTAATGAAAGAGTAAGTCGTTAGATTTAAATTGAGGAGGAGTATGGTATTGAAGAAAAGGGTAAAGTATCGAAAATACATGGGGATTTTCGGCGTTTCAATCTTGATGCTCATCGCGGCAATCTCGTTATCGCCGAGGGTCGCGCTAGCAGGGAACGAGCCAATATATCATGAGTGGGATAAAGCGCAGGAACATGTTGGGTTGAGCCATCTGTGGTTCACTGACCGAGCAGAGAATGGCCTCATCCCCGTTCGTCAAAACTGGAAGTGGGGATTCATCAATTACCAGGGCAAGTTTGTCATTAAGCCACAGTTTCAATTAGCAAGAGATGCATTCTATCAGGGCGTTGCAGTCGTAAATAGAAATCAGTTAATTAACAGTAAGGGCAAAGTAATATTTCAGGACAAAAGCATTGAATATATCGGTGGGTTTGACAATGGGCTGGCGATCGCCAAGAAAAATGGGAAGATTGGCTACCTAAATACCAAAGGGAAATTCGTTATTTCTCCTACATATGAGGCAGGAACAAGCTTTTACAATCAAGCAGCATTGGTCAAAAAGAATGGTAAGTGGGCACTCATTAATACCAAAGGAAAATTGCTTACGGCGTTTAACATTGAAGACAAGGAATATGGAACAGCTTATCGTAAATCAGGAGTATTCCCCGTAAAAATAAATGGACAGTGGGGGAGTATGGATTACAAGGGACAACTTGTGGTACCTGCTGAATTCCGTAACAAAATTGAATTCAGAGGGAATACATTAGAGTGGGGGCTCCACCGTGATGCGTACAGTGCTATTGTTCAACAGGATGGTTTGGTTATCCCCTTAGATAAACAATATCACAGTTTAGATGAACCACAGAATGGACTATGGAAAATCCAAGGAAGTGGCGAAGGAGTCGTTGATGTATCCGGAAAGATAATTGTTGAACCTCAAGATGAGCAAAAAGTTATTCTCTCAGGAGATGGAAGTTATGCTGTGAGAGACATGAAAGATCCAAGTGCCGGTTGGACAGTTTATAAAAAAGATCAAACGCTACTATTCGAGTCCAAGTATACAGATATTCAAGCTTTTTCAGAGGACCTAGCTGCTGTGAAACTTAATCAAAAATGGGGCTATGTTTCGAAGCAGGGAGACATTAAAATATCCGCTCAGTACGAAGAGGCTAACCTGTTCCAAATGGGAAGTGCCGTCATTCGCAAGAATGGTAAGTATGGATTAATTGGAACTCGTGGTGAAATCATTCTGCCTACCAAATACGATGAAATGGTTCCACTTTTCGAGCGAAGCAATTACATGAATAACCAGATTGAGAAAGTGACCACAAAGAATCCGCTATACCGGGTAAAGCTGAAGAAGAACTATGGGATCGTGGATAGTCGTGGGAAAGTCGTTATGGATGTGAAATACGAAATTCTTGATATCGATCGTACCGACTATTATCACGATATTGATCCGATCGCAACGATTCAATATGCTTTAAAAGCGAAGGATGGCTCGATAACCACAGCAATCAATATTGAGACGGGGAAACGGATATTTCCAAAATATGAATTCGTAAACTATCTAGGTGACGGAATGTACAGTGGTATACCGCTAGGGAATAAAAGTAAGTATGTTATTTTCAATGCAAAAGGCAAAGAAGTATTCCGCTCAGGTTTTGATGGTTGAATTGATTGGTATACGTTCGCGTTCAAGAGGTTAACAACGAAATTTCTAACACTCGTAATTGGTTTCGCGTTAAAAACCACCTGAGTTTATTAAAGATAGATTTTAGAGGGGAGTGAGATCAGACAGTCGGGCATAAGGTTAAACTAATGCCAAGCTATAGATCTGCAAAACAATCAATGCAGCTGATCATTATGATTGCCTGCTTTTGTTCATTAAATATAAGCAATATATAATAAATGTAATGATGTATACGGATCATTTTTAGACGACTAAGCAAGAAACGATGAAGCAACTTGCACCATGGATGGTTAAGTGGACGAATTCAGGTGCGAACCCCAAGCTCACATGATTTCCCTGGGACATTCGCACTTCGAATGTTGTCGAAAGAATCATTTTCATGACCTTATGGCAACATCGATATTGAACTTATTTACTTTTATTTTATATAATGGACGAAATACTTGTTATAAATATCGGAATTACGCGATAAGTAGTGATAATATATCCTTATTACGTATGTTTCCGCTGTCGCACTCCGTATGGAGTCGCACTCCGTATAGCATATCCGGCCAGTTGATGATGAACGCTGTGAGTCGCACTCCGTATGGAGTCGCACTCCGTATTCCATTCACTACAATGGAGGTATCGTGACCTTCTTGGGTCGCACTCCGTATGGAGTCGCACTCCGTATTCGGTTAGGCATATCATCCATAACCGAAACAACTGGTGTCGCACTCCGTATGGAGTCGCACTCCGTATTCCGTCTCATAAATGTGCTGTATGATACCTTGTTAGGTCGCACTCCGTATGGTCCATCTGTTCTGCTGTAAAAATACAGGCCTTGAGTCGCACTCCGTATGGAGTGCGTGGATTGAAATTAAAGCCTTTGCCTGAGCATCCATCGCAGCGGCATGTCGCACTCCGTATGGAGTGCGTGGATTGAAATTCCTACGGTGAGGTGGTCTGGGTACAACTCAAGGGCGTCGCACTCCGTATGGAGTGCGTGGATTGAAATTTACTGGGTACGTTCAACAAATTCAATACCCACGTCGCACTCCGTATGGAGTGCGTGGATTGAAATTTTAACGCAATTTAACATTAAGGCATCTCTATTGGGTCGCACTCCGTATGGAGTGCGTGGATTGAAATATATAGACTCTGGATTGGAGCAATATAATTGTTAAGTCGCACTCCGTATGGAGTGCGTGGATTGAAATACAGCCTCGTATTGCCGTCGAATAGTTTCAGTATTGGTCGCACTCCGTATGGAGTGCGTGGATTGAAATCTCTGTTTAAGTCTGTCGCCACAGACATGAATGGTGTCGCACTCCGTATGGAGTGCGTGGATTGAAATCAGAGATACGATAGGACGGATTAATAAACCATCTTGTCGCACTTCGTATGGAGTGCGTGGATTGAAATGTCAATACAGCCACATTAACCGTACCGTCGTCTGGGTCGCACTTCGTATGGAGTGCGTGGATTGAAATCACTACGGATTTAATAGGATTTAACAGACCAACACGTCGCACTCCGTATGGAGTACTTGTATTGAAATTCCTTATGATCACCACCAGAAGAATCAGAGTATTTTCGCAATCTATACGAGTGCGGCAAAAACATTAACGAAGACATGAAATCTACCTTTGATACGAGTCCTAGTTTTGGCCTAAACAAAAGACATATCTCAATTAGATGAGGTATGCTTTTTTGTATCCAAGAAAGGAAAGAAAACAGTTAAACCGACTGAACCTAACACCAAATTACATAATATTCTATAAAAGTACAATTCTTAGAAGGGAAATGTATGTGAATGTCGAAAATTACTATACAAGTCTTTTTACCTATTTACTTGGGAGAAAGGTCTTGAAAAATAATGGTGGTGAGCATTCATGAGCTACATTGCGCATATCCGTCAAAAAGACAACGAGATCCAGACTGTACAAGATCATTTAAACGAGGTACAGCAGGGAGCAGAGCGAGCTGGAGAGAAGATTGGCATCAAAACTTTAGCTGGGATAACAGGTCTTTTACATGATATGGGCAAATACACTGATGAGTTCCTAAGTTACATTCAAGAAGCCGTAGCAAATCCCGACAAACCTCCAAGAAGAGGGTCTGTAGATCATTCTACCGCTGGAGGCAAGCTGATCCATGAGCGTTACCATTTTAGTGGGGCAACACCACAAGCTAAATGTACAGCCGAATGGGTTGCCAACTGTATTATCTCACATCATCAAGGTTTGAGAGATTACATCTCTCCTGATCAAACTTCTCCTTATATAGAGCGTGTCATAACAAAGGAATTAAAACAATACGAACAAGCAAGAGAAGAGTTTTACAAGCACACCCCTCCTGAGCATTTAGATACATTATTCGAACTCGCTACCTCAGAGCTACAACACTACATACAGATCATTAAGGATCACAAGCTTCCACTCATTACGGGATCATTACTTATGAAATACATGTTTAGTTGTCTTATTGACGCAGATCGAACCAATACACGACGTTTCGAGGAAAATGAGACCTCGCTAGAATCAATAGATCACCGATTTTTTTTTCAAACAAGCTTTACACTATTGTCTCAGCACTTGGCTGGGCTTGAACAAGGAGACTCTGCCAACACACCAATTAATCAATTGCGAAGGGAAATGTCACGCCAGTGCGAAGAATTCGCGTTCCGTCCTTCTGGCGTATACACTCTTTCGATCCCAACAGGTGGTGGCAAAACCCTTGCCAGTATGCGCTACGCACTGAAACACGCTATCGAACATAACAAAGAACGCATTATTTATATCGTTCCTTACACCACCATAATAGAACAGAACGCTGCCGAAATTCGTAGTATTTTACAAAATGACGATATGATACTTGAACATCATTCCAACGTAGTAGATGACAAGTTTGAAGATCGTCATGAGGATGACGACGGCGAAAAATATGAGGTTCGCAAAAAAAATCTCAAATTGGCTCGAGATCACTGGGATCGCCCAATTATTTTTACAACTATGATTCAGTTTCTCAATACGTTTTATGCCAGTGGGACTCGTAATGTAAGGAGGCTGCATCAGCTCTCTAATGCCGTTATCGTGTTTGATGAAGTGCAGTCTGTTCCTGTGAATTGTATCTCCCTTTTCAATGCGGCACTTAACTTTCTGAATGTGATTGGACGTTCAAGCTTATTGCTCTGTACAGCGACTCAACCAGGGCTAGATTTTGTAAAACATAAGCTTCACTTCTCGAATGAACCTGAGATAATTCAAGATTTAGAACATGTGGGACGCAGTTTCAAACGTGTTGAATTACATGATCTTACTCAGGAAGCGCAAGCAGGCTGGGGAGCGGATGAGTTATCTTGTTTTGTACAGGAACAGATGCGGGAAGTGAACAGTGTATTGGTGATTTTAAATACCAAAACGGCCGTTCGGAAGTTATTCGAAACATTAAATGAAGTGCAGTGGCTGCATGACGAAGATGTTCAAATCGTACATTTGAGTACCAATATGTGTCCTGCACATCGGAAGGACGTTTTTGCAGGGAATGAAGAACAAGATGGCTTGATTCAAAGACTGGAAAAAGGCGAACGAATCATCTGTGTGAGCACACAGCTCATTGAAGCAGGCGTTAATATTAGCTTTGAATGTGTTATACGGTCATTGGCTGGACTTGACTCTATTGCACAGGCCGCTGGACGTTGTAATCGTCATGGCAAAGATGAGATACGTAATGTGTATATTGTTCGAGCATCGGATGAAGTGTTAACCCACTTGCCTGAAATAAAAATTGGTGCGGATAAAACAGAACGAGTCCTTCAGGAATTTAGGGTCAATCCAGCGTCATTGGGAAATGACCTATTATCTAGCGAAGCTATCGCCTGTTATTTTAAATATTATTTTCATCATATTGAGGAAAAGATGCACTACCCAATTAAGCAACTTGAACAGAAAAACTTGTTTGATTTGATTGATCGTAATAGGTATTACGTGGATGCATATAAGAACAGACATGCCAAGCAACCAGAGGTACTGAACCATTATGCAATAGCTACAGCGGAGAAGTATTTCGAGGCCATATCTAATAGGGCTACAGCGGTTCTTGTACCTTATGGAGCAAAAGGGAAGAGGCTAATCTTAGATTTAAATGGTGCGTTGGAGCCGAATGAATTAGGAGAATTTTTACGGGAAGCTCAACAATATACGGTGAACATCTATGATCAGGAACTCCGACAATTAGAGAAAAATGGGGATGTTATACCCTTGCTGCACGGCCATGTCCTTGCTCTACGCGAACCAGCGTATTCTGAACATTTCGGTGTGGAACCTAAGGGTGAGGGTACTTGGGACATGGCTATGTTTTGAGAAGTAAACTCAACATGTGGCAGGGAGATTCATGACACATGATCTCCCTGCTATATAGCATAGAAAGGAGTTGAACCATGAGGAATCAAATCGAATTTGAAGTATCCGGTAAATATGCGTTGTTCACAGACCCGCTTACCAAGCTTGGGGGAGAGAAGTTTTCATATCAAATCCCTACATATCAAGCACTTAAAGGCATTGTGGAATCAGTTTACTGGAAACCCACCTTAATTTGGATTGTGGACGAAGTACGTGTCATGAATCCAATCCAGACCGAGTCCAAAGGAATGCGTCCAATTGAATACAGCGGTGGTAATACGCTGGCCTATTATACGTATCTAAGAGATGTTCGTTATCAGGTGAGAGCTCATTTTGAATTTAATCCTCATCGTGAAGACCTGCTTCATGATCAGAACGAACATAAACATCACAATATAGCCAAACGAGCCGTTCAGGTCGGAGGAAGAAGAGATATTTTTCTAGGTACACGTGAATGCCAAGCATATGTGGAGCCATGTAAGTTTGGGGAAGAAGAGGGGTTTTACGACCGTATCGGGGAACTCGACTTTGGCACGATGCTGCATGGGATCAGTTACCCTGACGAGACAGGAAGTAACGAGCGTGAAGTGCGCCTGTGGAAAGCAAAAATGAAGTATGGCATTATACAATTCGATCGTCCAGATGAATGTACGTTAGTTCGCAAAATTGGGGAGGGTTCAACGAAAGTGTTCAATACCTCCAATATGCAGTCGGTCGATGACCTACATTCCGAATGGTTTGGAAAAGAGGTGAGTGAATGAACTGGCTTGCCAATTTAAGTAAAACCTATGATGACCATTCCAAGGTTGTCGGACAGTTTGAAATGAAGAAAAATGGTAAAGAGTACGCTTTGATCCCTATATCTCATACGACTCAGACTGCACATATTGAAATACATCTGGATGGAGATGGGAATATCGTTAAAGCGGATGTGGTAGATAAAAACGATGGGAGTACCATTATTCCTTGTACCGAGGCTGCCGCGAGTCGAACAAGTGCGCCGGTGCCATATCCGCTTTTTGATAAGTTAATGTACGTTGCAGGGGACTATACATCATACTGCGGTGAAGTTAAAGGAACCCCTTATCAGGATTATTTAGCTCAGCTTAAAGCATGGTGCGATTCGCCCTTCAGCCATCCCAAGGTGCAAAGCGTGTTGAATTATGTGAGCAGTGGTACGCTAATCGCTGATTTAATAGATAGAGGTGTGCTCCATCAGGATAACCGTGGAAAGTTACTAGAGAAGTGGGCAGCTGGATCGGTGGATCAGGAGAGTAGGAAGCCTGACATTTTTAATGTCATTGCATCCGATCAGAGCGGGGCGTTTGTCCGATTTGCAGTGAACATTCCCGGTGAACCAGAATCCAGATTGTGGCGAGATACGTCCGTGCAGCAATCTTTTATTCAATTTTATGAGATGAGTTTGCAAGATAAAGATATTTGTTTTGTTACGGGGGATTATCTGCCAGTTGCAGATAAACATGCGTCGCGCATACGTCACTCTGGAGATAAATCCAAGCTGATCTCGGCCAATGACTCCAGTGGATTTACCTATCGAGGGCGATTTCGTAATAGCCGTGAAGCGGCTGTGGTTAGTTATGAGGTTTCTCAGAAAGGCCATAATGCACTCAAGTGGTTAATCGATAAACAAGGAACAACAATTGACGGCAAAGTTTTTCTGGTGTGGGCAAGTACGAATCTTAATATGCCAGAACCTCAAGAAGATACATTCAGTTTATGGGGCGATGATGAGGAAGATTCGTTCACTAATGGTGACAGTACGCATAAAGAGTTTGCTTTAAAGATTCGAAAGGCAATTCAAGGTTATCGTTACGACGGAGATTATAAATCGTTGCACGAAGTAACCATCATGACACTGGATGCGGCTACTCCGGGCAGGATGTCCATTATGTATTATCGGAATTTAGATCAGAATGCGTATTTGGATCGAATTGCAGCTTGGCACGAAAGCTGTTATTGGCTACATCGCTATCGGAAAAATAAAAATGATAAGTTTATCTCGTTTATCGGAGCGCCAGCAACAAAAGATATTGCGTTTGCTGCCTATGGTCAGCGAGTCAGTGATAAGATCGTGAAAGGGCTTATGGAGCGGATGCTACCATGTATCATTGATCAACAACCTATTCCATTGGATATCGTCCGCAGTGTAATACATCGTGCTTCGAACCCTGTAGGTATGGAACCGTGGGAGTGGGAGAAAACACTTAGCATCACATGTGCATTGGTGAACAAAGAGGAGGGATACGGTGTGGCGCTTAATCTCGAAGCAACAGATCGAAGTTATTTATTTGGAAGAATGCTGGCTATCGCAGATGTATTGGAACGAAGTGCGTTAGGCAAGGAAGAAAAAAGGGCAACGAATGCGATTCGTTATATGAACGCTTTTGCACAACGCCCTGGTAGAACGTGGAGTATTATACAATCCAACCTTCAACCGTATCAGGCCCGAATGGGAACTGGCGCAAGATATTATAATTCGTTACTGGATGAAGTAGGTGCTAAGCTTCAGATCGAAGATTATACAGACAAACCGCTTACTGGTCTGTACTTACTCGGATTTTACAGCCAGCGTAATGATTTGTACACGAGTAAAAAAGAGAAAGATACTGCCGTGGCTGCTCTCGAAGATAACGATGAAAACCAATTGAATGAACAAGGGGATAACTAAATGAGTACACTTGATCGCAAAATTGATTTTGCTGTTGTATTGTCCGTTCGCAATGCGAACCCGAATGGTGATCCGCTGAATGGAAATCGTCCTCGTCAGAACTATGATGGTTTGGGTGAAATCTCTGATGTGTGCATTAAGCGCAAGATTCGCAATCGGTTATTGGATATGGGGGAGTCTATCCTGGTGCAATCGGATGAGAAGCGTACAGATGGTTACCGCTCTATTAAAGATCGTGTAGATGCCAATGAGAGTGTACAAGAACACGCCAAAGGTAAAAAAGCAAACAAAGAACTATACGCTGATGCTGCTTGTCAGTCATGGATTGATGTGCGAAGCTTTGGGCAAGTATTTGCTTTTAGTGGAACCGACGTATCCGTTGGTATTCGTGGTCCAGTCTCTATTCATACCGCTGTCAGCCTGGATCGGATTGATATAACGAGTATGCAGATTACCAAGAGTGTCAACTCGGTCACGACGGCGAAAGACCCGGATAAAAAAGGATCGGATACGATGGGTATGAAGCACCGTGTAGATTTTGGAGTGTATGTATTTTACGGTAGTATCAACACACAACTTGCGGAGAAAACAGGTTTTACATATGAGGATGCCGAGAAAATTCGTGAATCATTAAGAACGCTATTTGAGAATGATACTTCGTCTGCTCGTCCAGATGGAAGTATGGAGGTTCATCAACTATATTGGTGGGAACATAACTCCAAAATGGGACAGTATTCATCAGCTAAAGTACATCGTTCGTTGCAAATTGGACTAAAGCCAGATGTCATGGAACCGAAGTCTTATGAAGATTATGAGTACACTTTAGTGCCGCTAGAAGGCTTGGCAGTTCAACAGTATGAAGGACTATAAGGAAGAGGATTATCTATTGTTATCTGGCATTCAGCATTTTAATTTTTGCCGGAGACAGTGGGCGTTAATTCATATTGAACAGCAATGGGAAGATAACGTGCGAACCATAGAAGGGGATCATCTACATCGTAAAGCTGACGAGCCCTTGATCCGTGAAAAACGAGGAGACAAGCTGGTGGTGCGGGCACTGCCTGTGCAATCCAGAACGCTCGGAATTACAGGTATCTGTGATGTAGTAGAATTTATCCGAGACCCGAATGGTGTTCCACTTGCAGGAGAGGAAGGTACATACATTCCTTATCCTGTAGAGTACAAGCGTGGCAAACCGAAGCGGAATGATTCGGATCATTCTCAATTGGTTGCTCAGGTGATGTGCTTAGAGGAAATGTTAATGTGTGAGCTGCACACAGCTTTTTTCTACTACGATGAGATCAAACACAGGGTGGAAGTCGTTA
Organism: Paenibacillus tundrae; assembly: GCF_030812775.1. Taxonomy (GTDB): domain Bacteria; phylum Bacillota; class Bacilli; order Paenibacillales; family Paenibacillaceae; genus Paenibacillus; species Paenibacillus tundrae_A. The sequence continues at coordinate 142,293 of NZ_JAUSTI010000008.1, read as the reverse complement.
TTACTGAGGCAGACCGGGAACGAGTAAGGGAAAGTGTAAAAGAAATGCGACATTATTATGAGCGGAATCATACGCCTAAGGCTAAAGCTGGTCCTCATTGTAAGAGTTGTTCGCTTATCCATATCTGTGTGCCTGATATTTTGAGTAAACGATCTGTATCTAGTTACATTGAAAGCAGGTTAAATGAATGAAGAAACTGCTGAATACGCTGTTCATAACACTACCGGATACATATCTCGCATTAGACGGTGAAAATATTGTAATCAAGCAGGATGAGGCAGTATTGGCACGGTACCCATTGCATAATCTTGAATCTGTTTACACGTTTGGTTATGCAGGAGTAAGCCCTGCCCTGATGGGAGCATGTGCCACACGGAATATTAATCTGACATTTATGACGACTACTGGGCGGTTTCTTGCACGAGTAATTGGTGAAGATCGAGGCAACGTTGTACTACGTAAAGAACAATATCGCATATCGGATAATGAGGTGCGAAGTGCCCGTCTAGCACGGAATATGATTATCGGCAAATTGTACAATAACAAATGGCTGTTAGAACGAGCGACAAGAGATCATGCGTTAAGGTTGGACACGGACCGATTGAAGAAAGTAACAGCATCACTTAGTGAAACAATGAAACTCTTGCGAGAAGTAGAGCAATTGGATGTCTTACGTGGATTAGAAGGTGCCGCAGCGGTACAGTACAACTCTGTTCTAGATGAGTTGATTCTGCAACAAAAAGAATCTTTCTACTTCTATGGTCGCTCCAGGCGCCCGCCGCTTGATAAAGTTAATGCATTGATGTCATTCGCGTATACGCTACTATCTAATGATATGAAATCTGCATTGGAATCGGTAGGACTTGATGCATATGTTGGTTTTTTGCATCGGGATCGTCCAGGGAGAGCTTCTCTAGCGTTAGATATGATGGAAGAACTTCGGGGTGTCTATGCAGATCGGTTCGTGTTATCTCTGATCAATAAGAAAATAATTAATGGTCGAGGGTTCTACTCGAAAGAAAACGGAGCTGTCATTATGGATGACGACACTAGAAAGATCGTGTTGAAAGCATGGCAGGATCGCAAACAAGATAAAATAACGCATCCTTACCTTAACGAACAGATTTCTTGGGGACTCGTACCATATTCACAGGCTTTACTACTCGCTAGGCATATCCGTGGCGACTTAGATGAGTATCCTCCATTTATGTGGAAGTAGGTGTACGTATGCTTGTTCTTATAACATATGACGTAAGTACAACAGATAGTGAGGGCAGGAGACGCTTGTCCCGTGTGGCGAAGAAGTGCGTCGATTATGGACAACGGGTGCAAAACTCAGTTTTTGAATGTATGTTAGATGCTGCTCAATTCAAAAAGTTGCAGTTAGAACTTGAATCTATGATCGATAAAAAGACAGACAGCCTGCGTTTCTACAATTTAGGAGACAATTATAAAAGTAAAGTCCGCCATGTAGGGGCTAAAGCCTCTTATGATATGGGAGATACTCTTATTTTGTAGCAGGTGCGAATGTCATGCTCACATGATTTTCCTGGGGGATTCGCACCTCGGAAATTGCCTAAATCGACCTTTTTGTGACCTTTTGGTAACAGTGATGAGTTCATTTTGTATTATGTTTAGAATTTATATATTGAAAAATGACGAGTATACGTACCTCTATTATCATATGAGATATTGATACGTTATTTTTCGCTGTCGCACTCCGTATGGAGTGTGTGGATTGAAATCATGTAGATGTCGGCATGCCCTGGCGTAATCATCGTCGCACTCCGTATGGAGTGTGTGGATTGAAATCACCTTCTCGGAAGCAACTTCTTCATCCGTTTTGGTCGCACTCCGTATGGAGTGTGTGGATTGAAATCCTAACTCCTACGATATCGGTTTTCGTGCGCCTACGTCGCACTCCGTATGGAGTGTGTGGATTGAAATTTTCCCAAACAAGGTATCCTCCTGCTCCAACGGTTGTCGCACTCCGTATGGAGTGTGTGGATTGAAATCAAACACTCCTTACACCAAGGCCATTAACATTAGTCGCACTCCGTATGGAGTGTGTGGATTGAAATCATCATGGGCTAAGGATGATAAGATCGGAAATAAGGTCGCACTCCGTATGGAGTGTGTGGATTGAAATATCTGCTCCGGCAGCTAATTGACTGAACTGGACTGGTCGCACTCCGTATGGAGTGTGTGGATTGAAATTCTACCCATTCCACACCTTCAGGCGTGCTGATGAACGTCGCACTCCGTATGGAGTGTGTGGATTGAAATTGTGATATATCATGCTACGTCAGATTGCGGCACTGTCGCACTCCGTATGGAGTGTGTGGATTGAAATACTTGGTAGAAGTTATCAGGACGACCCTTTTAAAAAGTCGCACTCCGTATGGAGTGTGTGGATTGAAATCGTAATGTGATCAGTGAGTGGGTCGAGTCCGGTAGGTCGCACTCCGTATGGAGTGTGTGGATTGAAATCGGTTGGAAATCGAACTCAACTTTCGAAGTCGCTCGTCGCACTCCGTATGGAGTGTGTGGATTGAAATTTTAAAAATCGCTATAATACGCGGTGCCGCCATCGGTCGCACTCCGTATGGAGTGTGTGGATTGAAATATTTAATCACTATACAAATTTTGTATAGGTATGCGTCGCACTCCGTATGGAGTGCGTGGATTGAAATCGATAAGGTAAGAGACGCGCGATGCGACTCCGTTGGTCGCACTCCGTATGGAGTGCGTGGATTGAAATTCGTCCGGATCGATTAGGCGGGACATGGCGCGAGTCGCACTCCGTATGGAGTGCGTGGATTGAAATCGTAAGGCGCCAACCGTACAGAACGTCTTTGATCGTCGCACTCCGTATGGAGTGCGTGGATTGAAATTCTGCTATTGATTATCTTACCTACGGTTTGATGAAGTCGCACTCCGTATGGAGTGCGTGGATTGAAATCGTTAATATTAGCCATATACAGAGAGAAACGATTGGTCGCACTCCGTATGGAGTGCGTGGATTGAAATTACGATGAATCTGGATTTGCCCCAGATGAACTATGTCGCACTCCGTATGGAGTGCGTGGATTGAAATTCCGATCAGCCCGACATGCCGGGCTACAGCGTTGAGTCGCACTCCGTATGGAGTGCGTGGATTGAAATTGATGTATAATCGCAATCACCTAAATATCGTTCACGTCGCACTCCGTATGGAGTGCGTGGATTGAAATAAGAGCTTCAAAAGGTTGGGTATGCGGAGAATCCAAGGTCGCACTCCGTATGGAGTGCGTGGATTGAAATCCTGATCTTGGCGGCAAGTTTTTTTCTGTATCTCCGGTCGCACTCCGTATGGAGTGCGTGGATTGAAATGAATTACCAATGCAAGGAGGGACAACGTAATGGCTGGTCGCACTCCGTATGGAGTGCGTTAACTGAATTTTTACCTCGTTCCTATTTTCTATTACATACTTTAACCTATTCCAAATAAAAAACGGCTGAACAGCATTTCTGCTATTCAGCCGTTTTTCTAATCAACTCGCTCGCACTTTGAAGAACGAGATTAACTCCTGCAATTGCTCAGATACTGCTGACAGTTCATCAGAAGCGGTAACGATGGAAGCCATGGAGGATTCTTGCTCTTCAATGGATTGCTCGATCTGTTTACTGCTGCTGGCCGCTCTGCTGACACTTGAAGATAGCTCATCCGCAGTAGCAGACATTTCTTGTGTACTCGCGGATATTTCCTCTGTCGAGCTGGAGATATCTTGAATCTGGTTTGCTACTTTATTCGTTGCTGTAAGAATGTTCTCGAAGAACACGCCAGTCTCCTGTGTGACTTCCAGACCTTTCTTCACTTCCTGAGAGCCAAGCTGCATCGACGCGGAGGATTGAACGATATCCTGTTGAATCTCTTCGATTAATTGACGTATTTGTTTGGCGGATTCTTGGGATTGTTCTGCCAGGTTACGTACTTCTCCAGCCACAACGGCGAAGCCTCTGCCTTCCTCGCCTGCACGAGCCGCTTCAATGGAAGCATTGAGCGCGAGTAGATTCGTTTGTCCAGCAATTTCGGTGATCATATTAACAATGTTGCTAATCTGATTCGAGTTATTTTCCAGTGATTGAATTGACTCGGACGTATTCTCGACCGCGCCCGCGATGAGGCGCATCTGCTCAACGACCTGTTGCATGACTTCATTACCCGCACTGGAGCGTTGCTCCATGCTTAAAGCTTGATCTGCTGCGTCAGATGAACTGCTGGCAATCGTCTGAATTACGGTAGACATCTCGGTCATAGCACGGGCACTTTCAACCGTAGCTTGGTCTTGGGAGCGAAGTCCACTTGAGATATCCTTCATATGGTTACTGATGCTTTGAATGTTCTCATTATTTTTCTCAGAGATGTTGAGCAATTTCTTGGATGAATTCGATAGGTGATGTGACGTATTCTGTACTTTGTACATCGTATCGTTGATTCGTTGAATCATGGTATTGAATTTGCTATTGATAATCCCTAGATCGTCTCGTCCTACTTGAATCGTTACATCCAGGTTGCCTGTGCTCACTTCCTCAATACCGTGCATGAGGCTACGAATTGGGGCAAGTGTTCGCTTCAGTAGAATGTACTGCAGGATCATGAATAGAAGTAGGAAACCAACCAGACATATCGTGCCGTACAACAGCAGTTCATTCAGACCTTTAGGTACTGCACTTGCATCTACATCAAAAAATAGAGCAGCGTACATGGAACCATCGGCGTTATTGATCGGATAGATCAAGGTTGTCCAAGTGCCGTAATCATCGGTGTAGAAGTCACTGAACGCGGGCTTTCCGTCCACTTTCATCTGTTCCAGCACGACAACATTATTCTCGGGTAATTCATACATATCGCCTGCAGCAAGATTGCTTTCTTCGAAAGGTTCTACCAGGTTCGTAGGGACAGCAATAATGGATGTTCCGTTTCCACCTTCGAGTTCTGAGCCGAAAATATACGCCTGAGCGATGTTTGGATAGAATTCGTGAATGGAATCAAGGTAAGCTTTCATTTCCTGCTGGGCAGGACCTGTGTAGCTTTTTTCATTCATGGCTTCGTTTACTTTGGCCGTGTCCAGATCGACATACGATTTCTCGGTAATGACAGTTGCTTGATCATGCAGTTGTTCGACGAGAATATTCTTTTGTAACTGATACGCGGCAGTAATGAGGATGATACCAATCAACACGATACTACCGAATGAGATGACTAGATTTTTGGCAAAGAAAGGCATAGTACTCCAACGAAGCTTGTTTAACAAAGTGGTTCACTCCTTAAATGATGTTAAAAAATGTGTGGCCTGGACGAAATGTTACGTATGTAAGTTCAGGTCATTATTAAAGGAAGTTAATTTTTAACCTAAATTTCTTCGGTTTGTTTCTTTGATGCTTTGCTTGTATCTAATTGCTGCAGATCCGTTCTCTTGTGTATCATTCATGTCATGCGCAGGACCCCCATATAAGTTCTATACCTGTGATATATCGTAATATAGCCATATTTTTGTTAGATTTTGGCGTTTGATTAGTTCTTAAGAACTGGTTCTTAGGTAATATTTTGCGTTTTTTTCATCTTTTTTCTTGTATGACCATGAAAAATTCATCGGTATACATACTATTTAATTTTGCTTCCGTTTCAACATTTAAGATTCACTAAAGGTTCGTCCTCTACGATGGTTTCATAAGCCGCAGTCGCTTAACAGAGACTCAAGAAGGAGGAATCACATTTGAATCAGTTATTACGGAAAGTTGCAGTGACAGCCTTATCTGTGACGATGGTTACGTCATCATTTGCATGGATCGGAGGTCAACAGGCATACGCCGCTGAGAATAGAGCTACAGCTACAGCTTCAAGTACAGGCGTGACCCAAGCCTACGAGTCTTTGTTTCAAACGGATAATATTATTGATGTGAAGATTACGATTAACGACGCAGATTGGCAAAGTATGCTTGAGAGCCCGATGGATAAGGATTACAAACAGGTTAGCGTGGAAGTGGATGGCAATAAGCTGGATAACGTAGGGTTCTCGACGAAAGGCAATATGACATTAAGATCAGTAGCTTCAATGGAGGATTCCGACCGTTACAGCTTCAGATTGAAATTCGACAAGTATGACAAGACACAAACCTTGCTTGGTCTAGATAAAATGGTGCTGAACAACAACTACACCGATCCATCGTATATGCGTGAGATTCTCCATTATGAAGCATTGCGCAGCATTGGCATGGATGTGCCGATGACAAACTATGTCAACCTCTACGTTAACGGTGAACTGGTTGGTTTCTACACGGGTGTTGAGGCTGTAGATGACAGCTATCTGGAGCGTAACTATGGGGAAGATTATGAAGACGGCGTCCTTTACGATACCGAGGAGAAGAGCTACCTTCAGTATGAGGAAGATGGCGAATATAGCACACTCTCCAAGGACTTGGGCTCCGATAAAGACAAAACAAAACTCAAAAATTTCATTCAAGCCCTGAATGAGATGCCGGAAGGTGAAAAAGGTGATATCGAGAGTGTGCTGGACGTTGATTCTGCCCTTCAATATATTGCAGGAAATACCGTACTAGGTAACTATGACAGCTATAACGGAGACAAGGGACATAACTATATGCTTTATAGCGATGCTAATGGCAAATTTACGGTTGTGCCTTGGGACTTCAATATGTCCTTTAATGGATATTCGGCTGGTGGTGGAGGTCGCGGGACAGCGACAACTGGCTCAACCACAACGAATACTAACGCAACTAATGTATCCATAGATGAACCTGTGCTCGGCATTAGCATGGAAAGTGTACCGATGATCAATAATTTACTTGCCGTTCCGGAGTACAAGGGGAAATATCTGACCTACGTTAACGAGTTAACAGACTATTTGGAAGGCATTCAAGATCGAATCACAGAACTTTCAGCTAAGATTCGCTCTTATGTGGATGCAGATCCAACAAAGTTCTATACGACAGAACAATTTGAATCCAATATTGTGTATTCAGCCAATGGTGATACGGGAAGTGGTATGGGTGGTGGAAAGACCCCGCCAGAGGGTTTTGAAGGCATGACTCCACCTGAAGGGATGGAAGGCATGACGCCGCCAGAAGGAATGGAGGGGATGACTCCGCCCGATGGCACCACACCGCCTACACGACCTAGCGGCACAGCAGCTGGTGATGGCACAACCGACCCCACAGCGAATACAGGTGACAACTCAACAAGACCTGGTGGTAACTTTGGTGGAGGTCAGGGCATGAGCTCCATGGCATCTGGATCGATCACTACGTTTGCACTTAACCGTCTAGCGAACTTGCAAGAACAGCTCGGACGGGAGGTGACACCTTTACCAGAGACGGATGAACAACCGGATAATACGACGTCGAACGAAACAACGGATCCAGCGGCGATTTCGGTTACGGTGGATGGGCAGATGGTTACATTCCCTGGCCAGGAACCGCTTGAAGTTAGCGGACAAGTGATGATACCTGTGAACGCAATCTTTGAAGCGGTAGGAGCAGAGGTGACCTGGAACCCAACAGCGAAGACAGTAACCGCAGTATTGAATGATCAGACATTTGTCTTGAAGATTGGCAGCAGCACAGCAACGGTCAATGGTACATCAGTGGAAATTGACAGCCCGGCCATCATCAAGAACAGTCGTACCCTTGTACCCGTGCGCTTTATCTCTGAAGCTTTGGGGTTGAAGGTGGATTGGGATCAATCAACGGCAACCGTTAAGATCACGAGTCAATGATTAGACGTGATACTCGACAGAAATTTTAGTTTGATTCCACGGTTTCAGACATAAAAGCTTGGAGGATTCGATGATTTCATCGGGTCCTTTTTTGCATTCAATGAGTGGGGAAATATGTTCTTTGACGGATTGAAAAAGGACTTATGACCTGCTTTTTAGGGAGGGTAATTCCCTTGTTAGAGGTTTTTTTTACACATTTACGGAGAATGAGTAAGCGATTTGATTTTATTGAGCGATTTTTGTGATATATATCACTGAAATATTATACACATTGTTATTATTTCTGCCGATAACTCTATATGTGATAAGTCGAATTCAAGCTTTTCACATCGTAATGCATTAACAATTACTTAGGGAAATGGGTGGCGTACGTACATGCGAAGCATGAGTATTGGTACTAAAATTAGTTTGATTGTGATCGGCATTTTTATTCTTTTTTCCTCCGCCGTGGCAGTTAGCGTAATCATGGAAATGAGGCAGGGAATTACGACATTTGCTACGGAAAAGGCAAAACGGGATTTGCAGATGGCGAATCATATCATTACATACAAGTATCCGGGTGAATGGGCGATCAAGGATGGACAATTGTTCAAGGGTGAAGTAACGATGGAGGGCAACTTTGATCTCGTAGATGAGCTTGGTGAGGCTTCGGGAGATACCGTTACCATCTTTAGAGGAGATGAGCGGGTTGCCACCAACGTGATGGTGGATGGCGAGCGTGCAGTGGGCACGAAGGTATCGGAACAGGTCGCTCAAGCTGTTCTACAGCAAGGGGAACGGTATTATGGTGAAGCTGTTGTCGTAGGACAAACCTATCAGACAGCGTATGAACCAATCCATAACCAAGCGAGAGAGATTATTGGCATACTTTATGTGGGTGCCTCACAATCCTTAATTGATGTCATTATTTCTTCATTCCTAAAGACCTTCGCCATTGTCTGTATTGTTGCGATGCTGATCGCGATCACTGTCATCATATGGTACGTACGTCGAGTCAGAATGCGAATTGGGCGAGTATCCACAGCGATCAAGCTGGCTGGAACAGGCGATTTCACACAGTCGATTGAGGATCATGTGCAGGATGAGATTGGTCAACTCAGCACCGGTTATAACGAGATGCGAAGCAGCTTGAAGCTGATCATTCAAGGCGGACTACAGGCAGCAGAGAAAGCCGAGCATTCGACCGGTCAATTATTGACTATTGCTGAGCGAACAACGAGCGAGTCTGAACAAATATCGTCTTCCGTGGAACAGGTAGCGCGTGGTGCAGAGAGCCAGATGATCAGTACGGAAGAAAATCTGCAAGCGATGGAAGAAGTAGCTGTAGGTGTTCAGCGGATGGCGGACAAAGCTTCAAGTGTCTCAGAGTCGGCAATATATTCACGCAAGCAGGCTGAGAATGGTGGCGAGACTGTTCAGATGACGGTGGAGCAGATGTCAGCTATCCACACTTCAGTTCAGACAACAGATGAGATCATGCGTATGTTGGAAGCGAAGTCAGCTCAGATTAGTCAGATGGCTTCTACGATTCATGAGGTCGCTAGGCAAACAAACCTACTCGCGCTTAATGCTTCCATTGAAGCAGCTAGAGCTGGGGAGCATGGCAGAGGTTTTGCTGTCGTGTCCTCCGAAGTACGTAAGCTTGCAGAACAGGCCGGAGACTCTTCGGAAAAGATTGATGAATTGGTACAAGGTATGGAACAAGATATGCTGCTCTCCATCACAGCTCTATCCAAGGTCAAAGATGAAGTGCAGGAAGGCATTCGCTTGACGCGAGAGACTGAGCTGAATTTCAGTCAGATTCGAGATACGAATGAACAGATTGCCTCAGAGATTGAAGAGATGGCTGCTACAAGTGAAGAGATGTCCGCAGGCGTAGAGCAGGTTGTGGCATCCGTTCATGAGATTGCGCGTCATGCGCATACAGCAAGCGCCAACTCACAACAGGCAGCTGGTTCTGTTCAGGAACAGCTTCAGTCTGTGGAGCAGATTAAATCATCCGCAGCTGTGCTGTCGGATATATCAACAGAGCTTCAGACATCTTTGAGTCCATTCAAGATCTAGTGCAGGTGACTATGAAATAGTTAGGTTATTAGATCGTAGATGAAAAAGACCCTGATCGCTTCAAGCGAATCAGGGTCTTTTTCTCATCGAGCCCATTTTAGCGATTAGGTAGTTGTGTTGGGTGTGCAGATGTGGAAGAAGAAGTAGGCAGGGCGGGCAAATGTTCTTTCATTGGATGCTGTGCAGGTTGCTTGTCAGCATAGAAATGGAGAATGTCATCTACAGTTGAAAATACGATTGAATCATCTTTCGATTTAGGTTGGTTAGTTAGGATAAAAACCTCGTTTCTTAAGGTGGGTATTACCTTATAAGTTGTATGGTGTTCCATATATGATACGTGTTTTGCTCAGGCAACTTCACGATCAGGTGAATAAACAAAAGCTGCCTTGTACAAGGCAGCTTGATTATAATTAAAGTTTAGTAACGTTCTCAGCTTGTGGTCCACGATTACCTTGAGTTACTTCGAATTGAACGCGTTGCCCTTCATCCAATGATTTGTAACCGTCAGCTTGAATTGCGCTGAAATGAACGAATACGTCTGTTCCATCTTCTGTTTCAATAAAACCAAATCCTTTTTCCGCATTGAACCATTTAACTGTACCTGTTTGCATGTAATTCCTCCACAAAATATAATTTTAACCGATCTTCGTCATAAGTGTTCGAAATAATCGATTAATACCATTATACCATGTTTGATATTATAATCAAATATTTGGTTGTTTTTCTATTCGTTTGTTTGCTGATCAACGAATAGAATCTCCAAGCTCCTTCTGTCTCCTGCTTCACAAAAGAAAGCGATTACATATACAGATTATTATTGTATATTATGATGGCAACCTTGATGTATTGCGACATATACATTATTGCTTGGGCAGATGACCGGCTTAATAAAAGGAGGAATCCGCTGTGTACCGGGTATTGCTGGTGGATGATGAAGAGGATGTACGCGAAGGGTTAGTGGTCGAAGTGGATTGGGAAGCACTCGACCTGCGTATTGTCGGTTTGGCAGAGAATGGACGAGAAGCATTAGAGATGGCTGAACGGGTTGAACCAGATATTGTGATCACGGATATCAGCATGCCATTCATGGATGGACTTGAGCTTGCACGAAGGTTACGGGAGCGTAATCCGTTGGTGAAAGTCGTTATTTTGACCGGATATGATGAATTCGATTATGCCAGACAAGCGGTCTCCATCAGTGTAGATGAATATTTGCTAAAGCCTTTCTCGGCAGGCCATCTTATGGAGCTGTTAACTCGGCTGCGTGCACAAATGGCTGCTGAGGTGGCTGAACGTGAGGATGTGCAGCATCTACGAGAGCATTATTATACAAGCTTACCTCTACTGCAAGCAGATCTGTTGGCAACCTTGCTTCATCGTCAAAAGTCACCTGCCTATATTCATGGAAAAGCGAAACAGTATGGTTTGAACTTCGATGGGCAGAGATACGGTGTGTCTGTACTCACACTCCATATGGACGGAGATCGCAGGGGTGCGGCGAAGTCTTGGGGGGAATCGAGTGATGCAGAATTGAAGCAGTTCGCTGCACTAAATATTGCGGAAGAAATATGGACAGAGCATGAAGCGGGTCATGCATTTAGACATCAGGACACGGTCGTGTTGCTCTATGTGGATCGTTGGGGTGGAGTGGACGGAGAGAAGCGACAACAAGTGGCACTTCAAAATGTACTGCGCAACATAAACCACTATCTGCGCATCCCCGCCACGGTTGGCTCAGGTGCGCTGGTGAACACCGTTACCGAAGTAAAACATGCTTATGAAGATGCACTGCTTGCGCTGGATTATCGGCTTGTACCTGGCACGGATTCATTGATATATATTGCCGATGTGGAACGTCAGGCGGCGGGTAAGCTGCGCTTTGATGAGTTGAAACAGCAGAGATTGACACGCTGCCTCAAGACAGGAACCGAAACCGAACTGATCGAGGCATTGGAGATCATTTTCCGGGAAATTACGGTGGAGCATGGGCGAAGTGATATCCAATTGTACTTAATTGAGGTGCTGACTGCAGTCTGGAAGGCGGCACAGGCATCAGGGGAGGCGATGGAGGACATCTTCGGAGCAGGCTTTCAGCTGTATGCGGATATGTTCCGACTGCCGGGGTTAACTGAGGCGCAAGGCAAAGTTAAGGAAGTCTGTATACTTGTGCAGCAGCGTATTGCGAGTGGACGGCAGCATGTGTACAAAGATATTGTCGAACAGGCTTTAGCCTATACCAAAGAGCATTACGCGGATCCGGAACTGTCGATTCAAAAGGTGTGTGGGCATCTGCACATTAGCTCAGGTTATTTTTGCGGTATTTTCAAAAAGGAAGTACAGCTTACGTTTCTTCAATATGTGATGCAGATTCGTATGGAAGCGGCTAAGGAACTGCTGCGCAGCTCCGAACTGAAGGCATTCCAGATTGCGGAGCGGGTTGGATTTGCTGAACCTAATTATTTCAGCTTTTGTTTTAAAAAGCATACAGGGATCTCGCCCAAAGAATATCGCAAACAGAAGGTACTTCAGATTCGGGAGAGATCGTCGCAATGAGCGTCTTCACCAGATGGATTAGCGGGCTGGCGGGCTGGTGTAAGAATCGACTCCGTTCATCTAAAGTCAGCAGTATCCGGTTTATCATCACATGGTCATTTTCTGTCTTTATTGTTCTTGTGCTCACGATTATGGTGATGCTCCTGCATGACAAATTCTCTCAAGCTGCAGAGCGGAGTGCAGAGCTGACAACTAGGCAAATTGTAGATCAGGTCAGCTACAGTCTGGAGGATTATGTGCGTAGTATGTCCCACTTGTATCGGGCGATTGAGGAGCATATGCTTCGGGACGGAACGTGGGAAGGTGACCAAGTGGATAAGCAGCTTGATACACTGCTGAGCAGTAGAGAGGATATTATCTCGATTACATTGCTTGATGAGCAAGGACATTTACTCAAAAACAGACCTTCTGCCCGGCTAAAACCAAGTGCGCATGTCACACAGCAGGGGTGGTTTCAATCCGCATTGCGGGTGCCGGATCACCTTAGTTTCTCATTGCCTCATATTCAAAATATGTATGATGGTCCCTACAAATGGGTTGTATCTATGAGCAAAGGAATTACCGTAAGGCAGGATGGTCAAGATCGGCAAGTGATTTTGCTCGTGGACATTAATTTTAAACAAATGGATGAGCTAAGCCGCCGGGTAAGTCTCGGTCAACGTGGATATGTCTACATCATTGACGAGAGTGCTGGCAATATCGTGTATCATCCGCAGCAACAACTCATGTATATGGGACTCAAGCGTGAAAATATTGAACAGGCATTGGTCGCCACAGGTAGTTATGAGGACGAGTCAGAAGGACAGAAACGGCTGAATACGGTGAAGTCCGTTGCCAATATTGGTTGGAAAATCGTTGGTGTCGCTTATCTGGATGAGATGTTAACCACCCGTCAAGAAGTGAACGGCTATTTAATAAGGGTGCTTATCGTTGTACTCGTGCTAGCAATTATCGTGTCGCTAATTCTGTCTTCCAGCCTGACTCGTCCAATCCGCCGAATGGAACGGAAAATGAAGGCGGTAGAGCGGGGGGACTTCAGCGTGGAGCTTCCCATCGAAGGGCCACTTGAGGTCGAGCGCTTATCACGGCGATTTAATCTCATGGTCAACAAAATCCGCGCATTGATGAATGAAATTATTCATGAGCAGGAGCAGAAGCGACGGTATGAGCTGGAGGCATTGCAGGCGCAGATTAATCCTCATTTCCTATACAACACATTGAATTCAGTTGTACGTATGGTGGGCATGAGCCGTAATGAAGAAGTCGTTACGATGATCACTTCACTTTCGCGTTTGTTTCGCATTAGTCTCAGCCAGGGCAAAACGATTATCACGGTTCGTGAGGAGCTGGAGCATGCTCATCATTATTTGACGATCCAGCAGATGCGCTTCAAGCACAAATTCAGATTCAACATGGAAGCGGATGAGGAGATATTGGAATGCCTGACGCTGAAGCTGGTATTACAGCCTTTAATTGAGAATGCAATTGTGCACGGCATTGAGTATGACATGGATGAGGGGCAGATTGAGATCCGGGTGTACCAAGAGGAAACCAATCTGGTGTTGCGCATTATGGACAACGGAGTAGGTATGACGGAAGAACAGGTAGCGAGTTTGTTAAACGGCAATGTAATCGTAAAAAGCGGAGCAGGTTCAGGTGTGGCTGTTCGCAATGTGCATGACCGAATTCAGCTCTATTATGGGGATGCTTACGGTCTGGAGTTTGCGAGTGAACTGGAGGAAGGTACGACGGTATGGATACGTATTCCGATTCAGTACAAGCGTGAACTAAGGGAGGGGGAGCGTTAGAATGAACAACTCAATCAAGTCCAAAGGGGCTGTCTCTATCCCGATATTCCGTAGTGTGGGGCTGGCAATCACATGCTGTGTCCTACTGTTATGTATGGCTTGTAGTATTGCAGGAGAGCCTTCGGCTGGCACTTCGCATCGTATCGCATTAATTACGCCAGCAGGAACGGGTGAACTGGCTGAAGCCATTCAGCTAGGTGCAGAAGCTGCCGCCAAAGAACAAGGAGCTGACTTGGTTTCGGTGGAAGCTTTCGGTACCGAATCTGTTTCTCGCACACGAGATGGATTAGGAACAGGACTCCTTTTAAGAAAAAATGAAAGAGATCCACAATGGATTAATCTCCCTCAGCTTGAACGTGAACAGGCTCAGGTGGATGCGGCTGCTCAGGCACTGCAACAGGGAGCAACAGCTCTATTGGTTGATCCGCTTAGTGAGGAGACGCTGAGTAACATCCTACACCTGGCTCAAACGAAAAGCCCAGCAGGGAACATTGCACCTGTCATTGTGTTAAATGATGAGTTTCCTGTGAAAGGCATCACCAGTGTCATCTCCATGGATAACCTGGAGGCTGGGCGAAAGGCGGGGCATGCTATGGCAGATCTGCTTGGAACCAAGGGGAGGGTGGCTTTACTGGGGCCAGACCTTATGAATCCAGGTTTGGTTCACCGCGAGCAGGGTGTCAAGGAAGCACTGGGCGAATATCCTGACCTGAAAATGGTCCCTTATTCGGTGTGCAGTAATCGGGAGGTCTGCTGGCAAGCGACCAAGCAGTTAATGGATCAGAGCCGGGTGGACGGCATCATTACACTTCAGGAATCGGCCTCTCTTGGGGCAGCTGACGAACTGAAGCGTCGTCAGAGCAGTGGGAGCATCAAGCTTGTTGGATTCGGCAGTGAGCAGCAACAACTGGAACAGCTGCAAGAAGGCGTTATCCAGCAATTGATCGTGCAGAATGGATTCAGCGCAGGATATCTAGGTGTGAATCAGGCAGTTGCACGCCTGAACAGTAGCCATGTAGAGCCTAGGGTGACATTGGAAACCAAGCTGGTGAGCACAGATAATATGTTCTGGATGGATAATCAGAAGCTGCTGTTCCCTTTTGTACAATGAGGTGGTTATCTGGAGAGAACAGCGATTGGAAGGTTATTCTGTCATGGGAGTGGACTGTGTAAATAAATCGTTCCTCGAACTGAGGAAGATTTCGATAAAACAGATGAAGATATTGTATTCGAATTTATTGTAAACCCTTTCATAATAAAGACATCGGTGAAGCCGAATGAACTTGGGGGAGGTCATTAGGATATGAAAAAGACTTGGATGACATTGCTGTTAACAGCTTGTATGGTTGCTGCGGCGGGCTGTAGCAGCGGTGGAGACAGTGCGGGTGGAAGTACAGGAACAGACACGGGTGGTCAATCGACATCGGCTACGGATACCCCTAAGATTGGGGTGGCGATCTACAAATTCGATGATACCTTCATGACCGGAGTACGGAACTCAATGACATCTGCTGCTGAGGGGAAGGCGACACTGGATATTGTCGATAGTCAGAATGCACAGCCAACCCAGAACGAGAAAGTCGATCTGTTTGTATCCAAAAAGTATAATGCCATGGCGGTTAACCCGGTGGATCGAACTGCAGCGGGCGTTATTATCGACAAAGCCAAAGCAGCCAGCATTCCAGTGGTGTTCCTGAACCGGGAACCCGTTGCGGAGGATATGAACAAGTGGGATAAAGTGTACTACGTAGGCGCAAAGGCTGAGGAATCAGGTACAATCTCGGGTCAACTCATTGTGGACTACTGGAAGGCTCATCCGGAGGCAGACAAAAACGGAGATGGCAAATTGCAATACGTCATGCTGAAAGGAGAGCCTGGTCACCAAGATGCGGAGCTTCGAACCAAATATTCCGTGCAGGCGATTCAAGATGCTGGCATTGAAGTGGAAGCCTTAGCAGAGGATACGGCAATGTGGGATCGGGTCAAGGGACAGGAGAAAATGCAGGCATTCCTTGCTTCCCATGGAGACAAAATCGAAGCAGTATTAGCCAATAACGATGATATGGCGCTTGGAGCCATTGAAGCGCTAAAGGCGGCTGGATATTTCAAGGACGGCAAAACGATGCCGGTTGTCGGTGTGGATGCTACAGCACCAGCCATTCAGGCGCTTCAAGATGGCACGATGCTGGGAACAGTGCTGAATGATGCCAAAAATCAGGGTGCTGCGACGGTTGCGTTAGCCTCGGTTTTGGCGAAGGGAGAAACACCTACGAAGGATAACACCGGCTATGACATCACAGATGGGAAGTACGTCTGGATTGCCTACAAAAAAATTACGAAAGACAACATTGCCGACGCCCAATAAACAACCGCAGACACAGGGACGTCCGCCCGAACGGTGAGGGCGTCCTTTTTGACGGCATAAGGAAGGGGAGATGAAGGATGGAATCACCTTACCTATTGGAGATGGAGGGAATATCCAAGGCATTTCCGGGTGTGCAGGCACTAAGTCAGGTCACCTTGAACGTGAAACCGGGAACAGTTCATGCTCTTATGGGCGAAAATGGGGCAGGTAAGTCCACCTTGATGAAATGTTTATTTGGCATGTACCGTCCAGATGAAGGGCGCATCCGAATAGAGGGAAAGGAGGTTGAGATTCCAAGCTCCAAGGCAGCACTACAGCACGGTATCTCGATGATTCATCAGGAATTGAATCCAGTACCCCATCGGCCGGTTATGGAGAATATCTGGCTAGGACGATTTCCTATGAGTGGATTATTCGTTAATGAGAAACAGATGTATAGCGATACATTGACGTTATTCGAGGATCTGAATCTAGACATTGATCCGAAGGTGAATGCAGGAACGCTATCCGTATCGAAAATTCAATCCATGGAAATTGCCAAGGCGGTTTCTTTTCATTCGAAAGTGATTGTCATGGATGAACCGACATCCTCCTTGACGGGCAAGGAAGTGGAGCAGCTCTTCTCAATTATTAATGAACTTCGCAGCCGCGGTGTATCGATCATCTACATTTCCCACAAAATGGAGGAGATTCTGACCATATCCGATGAAGTCACGATTATGCGTGACGGGTTCGTCGTTGGAACTTGGAATGCAGAGGATCTTACGACAGACCTGATCATCACCCGTATGGTGGGGCGAGATCTGAGTGAACGCTTCCCTGAACGAACGAATGTACCTGGAGATGTTATTTTGAAGGCAGAAGCACTAACGTCTAGCCAGCCGAACTCTTTCCAAGATGTATCGTTTGAGCTAAGAAAAGGGGAAGTACTCGGTGTTGGTGGACTTGTGGGGGCACAACGAACGGAGCTGATCGAGTCTTTATTCGGACTCCGTGCACTTCGCTCAGGTACGATCTCCATTCATGGACGTAAAGTAAAAATCAACTCACCTGCAGCAGCTAAACGTCACCATATTGCACTGCTGACCGAGGAACGAAGGGTGACTGGAATATTCCCTGTGTTATCTGTGTATGAAAATACGGTTATTGCTAGCCTTAGCCGGTACCGAAACCGGATTGGATTGCTGGATGAAGCCAAAGGACGAGAGGTAGCTCGTGAGCAGACAGAGAAGTTCAGAACCAAGACGCCTTCAGTTAACACGCTGATTCGAAACCTTTCGGGTGGTAATCAGCAAAAAGTACTGCTTGCCCGCTGGCTTCTGACCGATCCTGAAATTTTGCTCTTGGATGAACCTACTCGTGGCATCGACGTAGGTGCCAAATTCGAGATATACACGATTATTATGGACCTGGCTCGTCAGGGCAAAAGCATCATTATGATCAGCTCAGAGATGCCTGAATTACTGGGGATGTCGGATCGCATCATGGTCATGAGTGAGGGGCGGCTAACGGGGATTGTAGACGGAGCTGAAGCAACGGAGCAGGATATTATGCGACTGGCCGCGCAGCAGCGGATGGCCTAGTCAGGAGGGGAACACATGAACACGCAGGTCGTCAATCAGGTGAAGCAATATGTAGCGCAGCGCGCAATCTTCATCGTACTCATTCTACTGGTCATTGGCATCGCGATAGCTGATCCGAATTTCCTTGCATTCTCTACTTTGCGGGATATCTTACAGCAATCCTCTACGCGAGCGATCATCGCACTTGGAGCTGCTTTTATACTGATCACTGGCGGTGTCGATCTGTCCGCTGGTCGCGTTGTAGGTCTAACGGCTGTTGTCTCGGCCTCGATGTTGCAGATAGACGAATATGCCAATCGCTTCTTTCCCGATCTTGTGCAACTGTGGGTAGCGGTACCGATTTTTGTTGGCATTGTAGCTGGGTTAGCTGTTGGTCTAGTCAATGGAATCATTGTGGCCAAATTGCATGTTCCTCCGTTTATTGCGACACTAGGCACAATGGTTGCGGTCTATGGATTGAACTCGATCTATTTTGACACCGAGCCTAACCAATCTCAACCGATCGGTGGTCTGAGACCAGATTTCACCGTCATTGGTTCAGGATACATTGATCTCGGCGGTGGGTATTCGATTCCTTATATCGTATTAATTGCAATTTTTGTTGCACTCATCTGCTGGGTTGTCTTCAACAAGACACGCCTTGGGAAAAATATGTATGCGATTGGCGGCAACATTCAGGCAGCACATGTATCTGGTATTCATGTCGCACGTAACCTGGTCGTATTATATGCTATTGCGGGTGCGCTGTATGGTCTGGGTGGTGTACTGGAAGCAGCACGTACGGGCGGAGCAACGAACAATTACGGTAATATGTATGAGCTTGATGCGATTGCTGCATGTGTTGTTGGTGGGGTGTCTACGGCCGGAGGAATCGGGACAGTACCTGGAGTGATGGCGGGTGTGTTGATCTTCGGGGTCATTAACTATGGCTTGACCTTCATTGGTATAAGTCCATACTGGCAGTTGATAATTAAAGGTCTAATCATCGTGGCAGCCGTTGCATTTGATATTCGTAAGTATATGGCTAAAAAATAAATCATAATCACCATAGAAGCCAGCTCCTGAGGATCATAGGGGCTGGCTCTTTAATTCCTTTATCTACCGAATATCAACCAGATTACTCCGTACAGGGGGAAGAACAATACGCTGGCTATGAGCATAAATGAACCGATTCTGTAGGCTAATTTTGCACCATAATTCATTTGAAACTTACGTGCAATGATTACAGTCGCTACCCAGAAGACGATCGCTGCAATAAAGGGAAGATGGAATCCCTGACTACCATTAGTATAGATTGGCCAGTTCAAATAATCGAATAGATAATGGCTGAATTGGAATTGCTCTTTACCCCATTGGATATTAAAGGCGAACCCCATAGCTAGCACAAGCAGAGCCAGTGTACCCATACCTATTGGTTTGCGTCGTTGTTCCATATAGAACCACCTCATTTGTAATTAATCCAAATTAACCCATTAATGTATTATAACATATTAAGCTTACGGTCAGTTGGGGAAATAAAATAGAATCATGTTGAATTTAGGAGTACCTCCATTAATCGACAACATCAGCTCGCCACAATCGATATAATATATGCGAATAGGATTGTTCACTATGTTCACTACTCGTTCTTATGCAAATGTCTAGTTCATTCGATATGGATAAGGATAAGTGTAATAGGCCAAAGGGGGCGAGGCTGTTTGCTAAGTTACACGATGAAAATGATCATTTTTCCACTGGGAAGTCTGTTGATAATCGTATCTTCTCACATGCTGGAACGTACCTCCTATTTGATACTAGCCATAGGTGCAGGTGTGTTGTTTGTAGCGAGTATCCTAGCTGAGAGGCGTTATCCTGTTCTGCGCAAGGTACATTGGATCTTCCTCGGGGTATTTCATTATTTAACAGAGCTGAATTGGTGCAATATGCTGTATTATATGCTCATTATGTCCCTGATTCAGAATAAACAGCGTGTAACACAGACACTGCCCATTTCAATATTTCTCATGTTACAATATACCGCTATTCGGCTCTCGTATGTGCCGATTGATGCTTATACATTGTTGGTATCTCTGTTTGATATGATTACAGCGGTTGTTATCATCTTTTTGTACCATACCTTAATTAATAGTGATGCTGAGAAGCGTCGACTTCGGGAGAAAAATCAATTCCTGACCCTGCATGATCCATTAACGGGGCTCCTGAATTACGAAGGCTATTTGGGAGTAATCAAACAAGTCGTGGAGGAACGTCGTTCCTTTACGTTGATTTTGCTGAGCATACAAAATTTCAATGGCTTTAACCAGGAAGTCGAAGCGAATTGGTGTACAGTGATCAAGGATACAGGAAATCGCATACGGGAACGCTTTGCAGATGCCCACGGCATATCACGTTATGCAGGTGATCGATTCGCGATTATTTATCCAGAAATCCATGATGTGGATGAACGAATGGTATCGTTATTATCCGAGAAGCTACAAGGTTTGCAAGTGGTATATAGTGCGTCAACCTACCCTGCAGAAGCATCGTCACACCAGCAATTAATGACAATCGCAGAGGATCGTCTGCTCCGGCAACAGCGTAGCAAATGGCTCAAAAATGAAGAAGAGACGTTTCGTTCTGAAAGGCTGAGGTCTGTCGGTGAACTGGCTGCGGGCATGGCACATGAGATTCGTAACCCACTGACAGCTATTCGTGGTTTCTTACAGCTATCTAAAGGACAAGCTTTTAATATTGCTCCATGGTATGAGGTAATTATGGGAGAGGTAACCCGGGTAACGGAGCTCACTGCTGAATTTTTGCAATTTTCTAAACCTCAGGCGAATCATATGAAACCAGAACAGCTGGCTCATTGTTTGGAGCGGGTGATGTCACTAACGGAATCAGATGCTGTATCGCGCGGACATCGAATCACGCTTGAGATGACGGAGCAACCTGTGGTTGTGAACATGGATCGGGACAAAATCGTACAGGTGCTGATTAACCTGATACGTAATGCTTTTGAGGCTATGACTGATCCGGGAGAGGTACATATCGATCTTCTACATGATGGAGATAGAGCGCTCATCTCGATTACGGATACAGGGAGCGGTATTCCAGCACAGACAATCTCCAAAATATTTAATCCATTCTATACAACGAAGGAAGAAGGAACGGGGCTAGGTTTAGCTTTATGTCAGAAAATTGTGCAGGATCATCAAGGGAAAATCATTGTAAAAAGTATAGAGGGAAGCGGTTCAACGTTTACATTATATTTTCCGCTCGTTGCTTGAAGCTACAAACACGCCGTAAATCCTTCGAGGAAGGACGCAAGGCGTGTTTGCTGTTGTGTTTCAAGAGGTAAAGTCACTATAAGCGCATGTTCAAAAAGGTCGGTTTTCAGTACCAAGAAGATGGGATGAGGATAGAAATGGAGTAGCGGAGCGTAGGCAAAACTACGTGAGCAACTACATTGTTTCCGAAGGAAACAAGCTTCGTAAGCATTCACTTATTTCGGCTGAATCCATATTTGATGCTGAGATGCCGCTCGCGCATCCTTCGTAATCAAAAGCGGACTTTTTGAACAACCTCTATTAGCTGAGATGTCCCTGATGTAACTGATAGTAGAAGCCTTGCTTCTTCATCAGCGTCTCATGGTTACCTCGCTCCGTGATTTCTCCTGCGTCAATGACAAGAATCTGGTCTGCTTCACGAATTGTACTGAGCCTATGAGCGATGACGAAGCTCGTTCGACCTTTCATCAGCGTCCGCATCGCTTGTTGAATATGCATTTCCGTCCGTGTGTCTATACTACTCGTTGCTTCATCAAGAATGAGAATAGCTGGATCTGCCAAGATCGCTCTAGCGATGGTTAATAATTGACGTTGACCTTGGCTTAAGTTGCTGCCACCAGCAATGATTGGTGTATCGTACCCTTGCGGCAACTTACGAATGAATGAGTGTGCATTGGCAAGCTCGGCCGCCTGCCGAATCTGCTCTATTGTTGCATCCGGTTTACCATAAGCAATATTGTCCCGGATGGTGCCTGAGAATAGGTAAGCATCTTGCAGCACAATGCCAAGCTCACGCCGCAGAGGATCTTTCTCCAATTCGGCAATATCACAATCATCGATTGTAATCCGCCCACCCGTAATGTCGTAGAAGCGGGGTAGCAGATTAATAATCGTTGTTTTACCTGCACCCGTTGGGCCAACCAGTGCAATCATCTCACCTGGCTGTGCGGTAAAGCTGACATCTTTGAGGATAGGTCTTTCGGGTGTATATCCAAAGGATACATGTTCGAATACAACTTTGCCCCGAATCTGATCCAGTTGTTTTTTCTGCTCCTCCACGTACTCGCTTGGTGTATCAATAATATGAAACACACGCTCGGCACCAGCGATCGCAGCTTGGATTAAATTGTACTGGTTCGCCAGATCATTAATCGGGCGTTCAATCTGACGGGAATAAGCAAGGAAGCTTACAATCAGACCGATGGACGTCAGATTATGATACGCCATCCAGCCTCCAACAGCAGCCAGAATAGCGAAGCCGATATTGTTCATCACGTTCATGGTAGGGCCAACTAATCCGGAAACACTCTGAGCCTGCGTACTGGATACACGTAGCTTCTCATTCAGTCCGACAAAATGTTTATGAGCCTCACCTTGACGATTATAGGCAGTAACGACCTTTTGCCCGGCAATCGTCTCTTGCGCATAACCATTCAGTTCACCGAGTAACTTTTGCTGTGCCGTAAAATGCTTTCGCGTTTTGGAAGCAATCAGCCGTGTGGCGATCGTAATTAACGGCACAGTAACTAAGCTTAGAAGGGTGAGCCGCACATCGAGGGCAAGCATGATGGATAATGAGCCGACGAGCAGAATGGCACTCGACATCAATTGGGTCACACTTTGGTTCAGTGTGGTGGATACATTATCAATATCATTGGTGGCACGACTCATGAGATCGCCGCTCTGATTTTTATCAAAAAAGCTGATTGGAAGCTGCTGAAGCCGAGAGAAGAGGTCTTGGCGTAGATCCTTCACCGTAAGCTGAGACACACCAATCATAACAAAGGATTGAGCCCACATCATGAGGGAGCCCAGAACATACACGGCCAGTAACAAAAGGCATTCCTTCAGAAGCCCCTCCGTTATTCTGGGGACAATATGTTCGTTCACCGCTCGGCCGAGCAGGTAAGGACCAGCAAGATTTAACAACGTGCCAAGGGCGGTCAAGACCAGTGCAGCAATGACGCCTGCTCGATGTTGTCCCATATAAGACCAAACCCGGAGAATGGCGTGTTTTGCATTGTTCGCGCGAACCTTGGGTACTGGCCCTCTGCCTGGTGGTCCCATTCTGCCACCGATTGGAGGCAAGGCAGTTGATGGACTGGAGGACGATATAGGTTTAGCCAAATTGAACATCCTCCTTCCGCTGTTGTGAATCATAGATCGACTGGTAGAGCGGCGAATGTGCCATGAGTTGATCATGTGTGCCGCTAGCTACAATGCGTCCTTCTTCAAGTACATAGATACAATCAGCATCCTGTACAGAAGAGATCCGTTGGGCAATTAATATCGTGGTACTGTCTTTCATCAACGTGTGTAATGCCTTCTGTATGCTCGCTTCAGTTCGAAGATCTACAGCGCTTGTGCTGTCATCGAGAATGAGAACCTCCGGTTGCATGAGAAGCGCACGTGCAATAGAAATCCGCTGTTTCTGACCACCCGAGAGGTTGACGCCTCGTTGTCCTAGCTCGGTGTCATAACCATCCTTCAGGTTCATAATAAATTCATGTGCAGCCGCTGCTTGCGCGGCACGCTGAATCTCTTCCTCTGTTGCACTCGGTTTGCCATAACCGATATTGTCCCGAATGCTGCCACTAAACAGGATGGATTCCTGTAAGACAATGGAGACGCGGCTGCGAAGATCATGCAGATCCCATTGTTTTACGTTCATTCCATTGACGAGAACCTCGCCCTGTGAGGCATCATACAATCGAGGGATTAACTGTACCAGTGAGGTTTTGCCTGAGCCGGTAGAGCCGAGTAAAGCTACTTTTTCCCCAGGTTTAGCTATAAAGGTAATTCCATTCAACGCGGGTTCTCCGTCATACCGGAAGGAAACGTCTCTGAATTCCACCTGTCCGGAACTACGGCGATTCATATCGCTTAATGTTGTGCCTTCACCCACAATAGATCTTCCAGACTGAATATCCGGCTGCGTATGGAGTACCTCGTTAATCCGAGCAGCAGATACCTTAGCACGCGAGAAGCTCATCATCATCATTCCGATCGAGGTAAGTGATGAGAGTACAACCGTTACATAGTTAATAAAAGCAATGAGATCCCCGGCAGCGATGCTACCTCCGACCACCTGATAGCCACCAAACCATAATACCGCTACGATCGTTGCATTCAGCATGAGGCTCAGAACAGGAGCGTTCAATGTTACAATGCGCCATGCCTTCACCGCTGTTTCGGTATAATCTTGATTGGATTGCTTGAAACGTGAACGCTCCAGGTTCGCACGGGCAAATGCTTTGACGACACGAATGCCAGCAAGATTTTCCTGCAGGACAGCATTAACCTTATCCAGTTTATCCTGAACACTTGCGAACAGTGGATACGAGGCTCGGATGAGTACATAAAGCAGAATAAATAGAACCGGCATCGTCAAGATCAGAATGAGCGCCAGCTTGACACTAATGGTAAAAGCCATAATGACACTTCCAATGATCAGCATCGGTGAGCGGATAAACATCCGTAGAAGCATCTGTACAAAGGTCTGCATCTGAGTAATATCACTCGTGAGCCGAGTGATTAGAGAGCCCTCACGGAACGTATCCAGATTGCGGAAGGAGAAGGTCTGAATATGATCAAACAACTCCTGGCGCAGATCAGTACCATATCCGACCGCAGCCTTACTGGAAAATAACGTACAACCCGCTCCTCCAACCCAGCCGATCAGCGCAAATAAAAGCATAAATAATCCTGTCCGTATAATGTGGGACAGGTCTCCTGCAAGCACCCCATCATCAACGATGCTTGACATTAGCTTGGGCTGAAGTAGATCCATGGCGACCTCAAGCACCATGAGCAGCGGGGCGAGGATAGCGGCTGATTTATAAGGAGTTAGAAATCGTTTTAATGACCACAATCGGAAAATCACCTCATCTCATATTGCATTTCATGCTGTATTACCTGTAGTCCTACATTAGGTATCGCGCAAATTCTGCACCATACGCTGCGCGAGTACGGACATCATCTGTGATTCTTCGGGGGTGAAGCCTTTCTGAGCCTGTTCCTCCAGCTCCTGAAATACCTCCCTTAAGTCATGTAGTGCAGTGCGCCCCAGTTCCGTGAGATACACCCGCAGACTCCGCTGGTCATTCGGATCGGGTTCCCGTCTTACATAGCCCGATGTTTCCATTCTCTTCAGCATCACGGTTACCGTAGCCGGTGTGCGCCGAAGCTGTTCAGCTAGATGTTTCTGTGTCTGTCCGTCTTCCCGTTCCAACTGAAATAGAAGAGGAGGCTGACCAGGATACAGCTCGGGGTGGTTAACAAGCCTCTCATGAATTTTATAACGCTGAAGCTTGACGAGTTCGGATAGCTGTCCCATTAGCCGTTCATTACGTGCTGGATTCATACGTTACCATCCTTTTAGAGGTCGTTCAAAAAGCCTGTTTTTGAACACGAATATTTAATTAGTTGACTAACTAAATGATAAGTTTGATTTGACATAAGGTCAAGGGATTTTACTACTTATTTAGGTTCAGTGCGTAAGCATGGCAAATATTGACTCGAGCGAGATCGATATGTTAAATTGATATTATCTTATTGTTAATAACAAAATGTTAATAACAAATCGAAGTGGTTTTTTTCAATAAAGTACATGGGGGTTCTTCTGGTGGACGGTTCAAGAAGTGATGACCAAAAGCATGATCAAATGAGTGAGCAACAGTTTCTAGCCACCTATAACGTGGGGGATTACGAGCGTCCTTCGGTCACCGTCGATATGCTTGTATTTACGATTCGCAATGAGACACAGTCCAATTATCGTAAACTTGCGGAGCCTGCACTTCAGCTCTTGATGATTCGAAGAGGAGGGCATCCCTATCTGGGGCAGTGGGCACTCCCGGGAGGGTTCGTATCCATGGATGAGTCTCTGGAAGAAGCTGCGCGCAGGGAGCTATCCACAGAGACTGGATTAGACAACATCTATTTGGAACAGCTATACACCTGGGGAGATGTCCACCGTGATCCACGTACACGTGTCATCAGTTGTTCCTATATGGCATTAGTGGATAGCAGTGAGCTAGAGCTGGAAGCTGGTGATGATGCGAGCGAAGCGGACTGGTTCCGGATGGAGCAGCGACTGGTGGAGGAGAAGCGCCATATTCACAAGCATGGGCGAATAACTGAGCGACGGATACAGTTGATTTTGACGAATGGAACTGAGGAATTATCGGCTGTGATCGAAACCAAGGAATCGATAGCAGGGCGAGTACGGAGCAATAGCATACGGGTGATGGAAGCGCAGGGGATTGCCTTTGATCATGCCAAGATTATTTTGTATGCCCTGGAGCGTCTGCGCTCGAAAGTGGAGTATACAGATATTGCATTTAATCTCATGCCCGACACGTTTACACTAACGGCATTACAGAAAGTATACGAAATTATCGGTGGCAAAAAGCTGTTGGCGGCTGCTTTTCGCCGTAAGATCGCGGATCGGGTCGTAGAGACAGGGGAATATGCAGGCAGTGCAGGACATCGCCCATCTCGCTTATATCGGCTGAATCCTGATCGGCCTGCAATATAAGCGGAAGGTTAGTTGAGTCCTTTCTGTAATATGTGAAGGGTACGGGCATGTAAGGAGATCAACTTGGAGCATTCTGAAAGAAAGAAAGAGAGAAAGGAGGAGATTACATTGGAGAAGTTTACATTTTTCTGGCGCACAGCATCACCCTTTTCCCAGTGGCATCCCGCAGATTTTGTAGTGAACGGTGTACCTTATACCAGCGCGGAGCAATACATGATGCACCAGAAAGCACTATTGTTCGGAGATCAGGCTATTGCAGATAAAATACTGAAATCAAGCTCCGCATCTGTGCAAAAAAAACTGGGTAGACAGGTTGCTAACTTCAACCAGACAGTCTGGGAAGCGGAGTGCAAGCGCATCGTTTATGAGGGAAATGAAGCGAAATTCACGCAGAATGACGTTCTACTGGAAGCATTGCTGGCTACTCGTGGCACAACCCTTGTAGAAGCAAGTCCAGATGACCGAATCTGGGGAGTAGGGTTAGCGGAAGAAGACCCACGAATTCGGAATCGAAGAACGTGGAGAGGAACGAACTGGTTAGGCGAGATTCTTACCCAGTTGAGAGAGAACATAGAAAGTGGAAGTGATACACATGAGTGAACATAAACAGAATCAGAGTACCAGCAGCCAAACGAATCTTAGTCAACAAGATTACAACAGAACGAACAGAACGACTACGAACCGAACAGCTAATAACAAAACAACAAATCATCGTGCAAGCAGATCGCGGATTGCCCATGAAACGTTAGCTATCCTGGAACAGGGAAGCTATGTCAATTCATATGATCGGAATGTATGGATCGATGAGGAGATGCAATATGCCATCCAGCATTCAATATTATACCGACCAGCAGAGCTTCAATCGCTTAAGGATCCGCTGAAACAGTCGGCTCTATCAGCTAAACCATCCAGCACTATCATTGAAGTTACGGGAGAAACTACACTTGCGGCTGCTGCGCGTCTTGTGACTGATGAGCGGTTGAAGGATGTTGTCTGCCTGAACTTTGCTTCAGCCAAAAACCCCGGCGGTGGATTTCTTGGGGGAAGTCAGGCTCAGGAGGAAAGTCTGGCGCGTGCAACAGGGCTGTACCCATGCATTGCGCAGATGACAGAGATGTACGAACATAATCGGAAGCTGCGAACCTGTCTATACTCGGATCATATGATCTATTCACCGGCGGTTCCAGTGATTCGTGATGATCAAGATCGATTGTTGGATAAGCCGTATTGTACAGCTTTTATTACCGCTCCAGCCGTCAATGCGGGTGTTGTGAGAGCGCGAGAAGAAGCGGATGATCAAGTGATCGAGTCGGTCATGAAGCAACGGATTCGGTACATTTTGCACGTAGCGGTTGCACATGAACACCGAACGATTGTACTGGGGGCATTTGGCTGTGGCGTATTTCGGAATGATCCGGTGCAAGTTGCGAAGTTTTTCTATGATGTATTGGTACAGGAGAATTACCAAGAAGCGTTTGAACGTATCGTATTTGCTGTCTTTGATCGAACCAAAGAGCAGTCGACGTTAAATGCATTTCAGCAACGTTTCGCTGGAGCATAACCTGTTATTGGGAGGTAGAGAATCCGTATGGAGTTTAGGGAGTTACAGCAAGATTTATTCGCTATGGATGAAGACTATTCGCTAGCACATTGTATTTCAGCCGATGCTCGTATGGGGGCAGGGATTGCGGTACAGTTTAGACAACGATTCGGACTAGAGGTACTACAGGAGCAAGCAAAGCAAGAACCTCTAGAGATTGGAACATGTTATCCAGTAGGGCGAACTTTAAACTTGGTTACAAAGGCGAAGTTCTCGAATAAGCCGACATATCAGTCCTTTACCCGTGTAGTAGAATCCATGCATAGCGTATGTGTCGCTCAGGGAATTCGCAAGCTAGCCATGCCACAGATTGGTTGTGGACTGGATCGATTGAAATGGGAGAAGGTACGTACCATCATTCAGGATACATTTGCAGAGACGGATATTGAGATTGTAGTGTGTACGTTATGATCATTTTATGATCCGAAATAGGGGACTGAAGTATATCGTGGTTTGGAAGGGAAATGGAAGATTTATCTGGAAAATACAAACAAAACCTCGCTAACGTAGGCGGAGTTCACGTTCTGATTGAACGTCTTCCGTGCCTAGCTGAGGTTTTTTTGTTTAGGTTATTAGTATCCTAACGTGGAAATTGAAGCATGTTCTGACGTAGTGGATTCTTTTTGGTAAAATAAAGGAGAGTTAACGTTTCCATTCATGAAAAAGGTCAATTTGTACCGAATAGAGTATTAGGGAGGCTTTCATATGACAGGAGTTGCTGGAACGGACAAGGTGAAGTGGGGCATTATGGGCACGGGCTGGATCGCATCGCAATTTGCGAAGGATCTGAATCATGCGGGCAATGCCGTGAAGGCGGCAGTGGGTTCTCGGACGCAGGAAAGCGCAGAATCGTTTGCGGCGGAATATGGCTTTGAACGCAGCTATGGCACCTACCAAGAGATGCTGCAAGATCCGGAGCTGGATATCGTTTATGTTGCTACGCCGCATCCATTCCATAAGGAGAATGTGCTTGCATGTCTGGAAGCGGGGAAAGCCGTGCTGTGCGAGAAACCTTTTACTATGAATGGCCGTCAGCTAGAGCAACTTGTTGAGACAGCGCGCGAGAACAAGCTTTTCTTAATGGAAGGCATGTGGACACGTTTTCTACCACCAATTGTGCAGGCTAGACAGTGGATTGTGGAGGGGCGAATCGGTGAGGTACGTCTGGTAAAAGCAGACTTCGGATTCCGTATTGGCTGGGAGCCAGAGGGCAGATTGCTGAATCCAGAACTGGGCGGTGGAGCACTGCTTGATGCAGGGGTATATCCTATTTCATTCGCTTCAATGATCTTTGGCGAGCAGCCACAGCATGTGTGGAGTACCGCGAACATTGGAGAGACCGGCGTTGATGAGCAATTCTCTGTACTACTGTCTTATTCTGAGGGACGTTCAGCCTCACTGCATGGAGCTATTCGTTTGAACCTAAGCAATGAAGCAGTCATTTATGGTACAGAAGGATACATCCGATTACCGTTCTTCCTCACAGGGAAGGAAGCATATCTGCATGTGAATGGACAAGATGAGCCGGAGAAGTTCACCGATGAGCGTACAAGTATTGGCTATGCGTTCGAGGCAGAAGAAGCCGGACGTTGCATCTTGGAAGGCAAAACCGAAAGTCCAACCATACCGCTGGACGAGTCACTGGAAATTATGAAACTGATGGATACGATTCGTGCGCAGTGGGGACTGCGTTATAAGTTTGAATAATCGTTGATGTTGAACGAATCGAAAACGTTTCGAACCAGATATATAGCGTACAATGAATAGGAGTGAAGGAATCATGCTGAAAATTTTAATTTCTGGATTTGAACCTTTTGGTGGCGATGCAGTGAATCCAACGTCGGAACTAATGGAAGCTCTTACACAGGAAAAGGTGGAGGGTGCGGAGCTGAAGACGGTGCTGCTGCCTGTGCACTTTGACGAATGTGCTGATCTTCTGATCGCGGAGATGCAGGCGTATAAGCCGGATGTAGTCATTGCTTGTGGTCTGGCAAAAGGCAGAACAGCGATTACACCAGAACGCATCGCTGTAAACGTTAAGGATATTCCGTCAAGCTCTTACGCTGATAATCAGGGACAGCGCCCTGTGGACGAGCCAATTCGCGAAGACAGCCCGGATGGATTATTTTCTACCCTGCCGATCCGTTCGATGGTGAATGAGCTAACCGCAGCAGGTATCCCAGCGGCTGTATCTAATACAGCCGGAACTTACATTTGTAACAATACGATGTATCGTGTGCTGGATTGGATTCGTCTGGAACAACTACCGATCCGTGCTGGATTTGTTCATTTCCCTGCTTCAACGGAGATGGCTGTCCAGCAGTTTTCTGTGCCTTCTTTACCGATAGATATGATGCTGGATGGGTTGCGGGTGATGATCCGTACCGTGGTGCACACTGCAAAAGGATAGTGAGTCTTAGTTTATTTATCTTGATTGAAGCAACTAGACGTATGTATGAACATGGATTCGTAGAACGAATAAAAGGTTCCCGCTCTCACGCTTGATGTGAGAGTTGGGAACCTTTTTGCTGAGTGGGTACAGAATATTCTGTACACAGTTCATATGGATTTAATTCATGATGAACTTCAGCGAGCTTGGAGACATTTTCTAGATCCGCAGTAGACTTAGGTCGAATTCAGGTACAAGCCCTTCCTTCATCGCTCTTCCTAGCAGTGCAGTTATTGCACCATATCCATCATCGCCGAGGCTCGCACTGAACTCATTCACATACAGATCAATATGCTGTGCAGCTACGTCAGGATCCATTTCTTGAGCATGTTCCATCACATAGGCTCTGGATGCATCCGGGTGTGCCCAAGCGTACTCCACTGTCGCCCGCGCCCATCCAGCCAGTGCTTGAGCGTCCAGATCACGACGAGCGATGATCGCTCCAAGTGGAATAGGCAGACCTGTATCTTCTTCCCACCAATTGCCGAGATCGGTCATCAGTTTGAGGTCATAGTTTTGATAGGTGAAGCGTGCTTCATGAATGACCAATCCTGCATCAATGAGGCCATCGCGTACAGCAGGCATAATCTGATCAAATGGCATCACGACGATCTCACCGACACCACCGGGAACGTTCTGTGCAGCCCAGAGTCGGAATAACATATATGCGGTTGAGCGTTCACTAGGTACAGCAACTCGGCGTCCTGAGAGATACGCGGGATCTGTCGTGCCGCTCGCCGTTAACACAAGCGGACCACAACCTCTGCCCAGTGCGCCGCCCGCAGGCAGCAGTGCATATTTATCCAGTACATACGGCAAAGCCGCATAGGAAATTTTCATTACATCCGGGATCTCCGGGCCAATAGGGCTCGCAGCAAGACCATTAGTAATGTCGATATCCGCGTAACGAACATCCAGTTCAGGTGCTCCTGGAATTAGACCATGCACCCATGCGTGAAAGATAAACGTGTCATTGGGACACGGGGAAAATGCAATTTTCATGATGTAAGTACCTCCCGTAAAATGGAACTTGCCGCCTGGAGCGCATCTAGTGCATCCTTGATGCGCCAAGCGTCGCGGTCGCGTGGGCCGACCGCATTAGATATGCCGCGCAGTTCGAGTGCAGGCACACCGAACTGCTGAGCAGCCGTTGCCACGCCGAAGCCTTCCATGCCTTCGGCGGCGGCATCCGGCACGCGGCACAATAGCTCCGCGGCCGTCTCGGCTGTGCCGGTCGCCGTGGACACGGTGACCGCAGTGCCCCCGCTGACAGCGTGCCCAGCTCGCTTCAGCGCATCACGCAGGCGGACGGCAAGCGCTGCGTCCGCCGCAACCTGGGACGAGCCGAATCCGAGCTCGTCCACAGAGAGGAAGCCGTCTGGCGCTTGCGAGCCCAGATCGGCAGCAACCATGGCGTCGGCTACCACGAGGGAGCCGACGTCCGCCACGCCGGGGAAGCCGCCGCCGATGCCGGCACTGACCACCAGCGTGTACGCTGAGGTCAGGCCGGTTCCGGCAAGCAGCCCCGGCGTGGTTGATGCGGCAGATGCCTGCGCCGCATCGGGTTGCTCTGGCGCAGTGGCACCTTGCGCCAGAGCAGGATCTACGGCAGCCGCATCGGATGGCGGTGCCGTAGCAAGATCAGGCGCCGAGGCAACCGCCGGCGCCTTCAAACGGCTTGCAGACGCGGCCGCTAAGGCGAGCGCTGCAGCCGTTCCTGCCGCTGCGGAGGCTGGGCCGACACCCGCAGCGATCACGTCAAACATATCCGCGGCCTTGTCACCCAGTCCGCGAAGAATAGCTTCTTTCTCCGCATCCACAGCAGTAACAATTAATACACGCGGAACTCGAGATGCAGTGGGAACATTCATATGTTCTGTATCGTTTAATGCTGAATTAAGCTCATTCATTCAAGTCTTCTCCCTTGTGAAGTGTTGAATATGTCATATGTCTATCTTAACGGAAGGGTGAAGGGCAGGACAAGCTTAGAGTATCTACTCCCGTCGTAACGAAGGATCATTTGAAACTATATTCAATATGTCACTACATCCATATTATCGTATCGTGACTAGGATTATATGTCAAAAATAAGTGTTGACAAGGTGTATTAACTGTATTAATAATGATAGTACAGTTGATACACCTTATTATGGTTACATCACAATATTCTGTTAGAAAGGAGGTGCGGGATGTTCGAATTGGATGTACGCAGCCGTAAGGCGATCTATGAACAACTAGTAGACAAAATCAAAGAAATGATCGTATACGGTGTTCTCCAACCAGATGAGCAGCTTCCTTCCGTTCGCACCCTATCCGCGCAACTGACGGTGAATCCCAACACCATTCAGAAGGCATACCGAGAACTGGAACGGGAAGGTTACATCTACTCATTACAGGGAAAAGGGAGCTTCGTATCATCTTCCGTGGAACATCCGAATGCAGCCATGAGAGATGAGATTAGAGCAGCTCTGGTGAAGCTGATTGCAGAGGCTTCGTATTCGGGCTTAACCAAAGCCGACATGACGATTCTATTTCAGGAAGCGATGGCCCGTATAGAAAAGGGGGAGCCGAATGATTGAGCTGAAGCAGGTCGTCAAAACATTTCAACAGGAAAAAGCAGTAGATGGCGTCACGATGCAGGTACATAAAGGATCGATCTATGGGTTACTCGGCTCCAACGGAGCAGGCAAAACGTCCTTGCTCAAAATTATGGCGGGCATTTATCGTCAGGATAGCGGCACAGTTCGCATTGACGGAGCTGAAATCGTGGAGAATTTAGACTTGAAAGGTCGCACCATTTTTATGGCAGATGCTCCTTATTTTTTCCCGCAGTCTTCCATTCATCAAATGGCGAATTTCTATCGTTCTGTATATCCGCGGTGGAATGAGGAACGGTTCGTGCAACTAGGCAACGTATTTAAACTCGATATGAAACGTAAGCTTCATCGTATGTCCAAAGGTATGCGTCGTCAGGCAGCCGTATGGCTGGGCTTGAGCTGTATGCCTGAAATATTACTGATGGATGAGCCTATTGATGGCCTCGATCCCGTCATGAGACAACAGATCAAAAACCTATTGTTTCAGGAAGCGGCAGATCGTCAGGTAACGATTATCATCTCCTCTCATAATCTCAGGGAAATTGAGGATCTGTGTGACCACGTAGCTATTATGCATAAAGGCCGAATCATTGTAGAGAAGGATCTAGATGACCTGAAGGCAGATACACATAAAATTCAAGTTGCGTTTCGTCATCCTGATCATGCTCAAGCGATAGAAGAACATATCGACATTCTGCATGAAGAGAAGCGGGGCAGTGTATCGCTATTCATCGTCAAAGGCAATCGTGAGACGGTGACACAGCGGTTCCAGTCCCAAGATCCTTATCTGCTGGACGTACTACCACTGACGCTGGAAGAGATATTTATCTATGAAATGGAGGACGCAGGGTATGACATTCAGCCGATTATACTTTAACCGAGGCATCCTGTTCCAAAATTTCAGGCAGCATGGGTGGCTAGGCATTTTGTTTCTGATTGTATTGTTATTCTCCCTCCCACTGTCAATTGGTACGGAGTATCGGGAAGTACCATACGAGATTACAAGTTTGTTCCAGACGAATGGGCAGATGCATCTCTTGCTTGCGCTCGCATTTCCAGTTGCAATAGGGCTCTTTCTATTCCGTTATATGCAATCTGGAGCATCCTCGGATGTATATCATAGTTTGCCGCTTAAACGTAAACATCTATTAACTGCTCATTTGTTCACCGGATTTATGTTAATTCTCATTCCGATCTGGCTGACAACCGCAATTACTGGCTGGGTATGGGGTGTACTGGATGAACCGGCCTACATCTTCACAGGTGATGCGATCTGGATGTGGGGATTCAGCATGAGTATCTATTCGGTGTTTATGTTCATGTTGACCGTGGCTGTCGGCATGTGTATAGGACAATCGATCCTGCAAGGACTCACGGTGTATGCACTCATTTTGCTACCTATGGTGTTCTGGGGAGGATACGAGCTTCACTTACAACAGCATCTATTGGGATTTCCTTATAATCAAGTGGGTAGTGTTCGTACCGACATATCATTGATTACTCGAATGGAATCCATCGGTTCGGGTACAATCCTGTGGCCAGAGCTTGTGATATATGCGGTACTTACCGTGGTGTTTATCGCGTTAGCATATGTTATCTATGAGAGAAGAAAAGTTGAGTCAGCTACCGAGGCGGTTACGTTCAGAGTGGTCAAACCGATATTCCGATTTGGATTCATGTTTACCATTGTGTTGATTGGTGGAGCTTACTTCACCAGGATTGCTCCACGAGAGTCTCCAGATTGGGGCATCATCGGTTATGTCGTGGGAGCGATCGTTGGTTATATTGGTGCCGAAATGCTGATTCGCAAGACATGGTTAATCTGGAATGGCAAGCTTCTACCTCAGATGGCGCTGTACGGAATCGTAGCGGGATTGGTATTGTATGTCCCTGTTGCGGACTGGAATGGTTATGCCGCAAGGGTGCCAGCGAAGGAAGATGTTGTGCAAGTTAAGCTTGGTGGAGATGAACGGGTGTATCACAACGGGATCATGGTGAAGGCGGATGACAGTAAGCTTTATTCGAATAATCCGGAATTTATTGATGCTATCCTTGCACTCCATCATAAGATCGTAGATTCTGATCTGGATCTATTAGGCAATTTGAATTATATGCAATGGGATGATAGTGAGTTTATTTTCGTGAACTATGAGCTGGCTAACGGCAAAGTAATGAAACGAAGATATCAGATTCCTCAATCGGAGTTTGCTCAGGAATTATCGGTACTGAGGGAGATGAAGGATTACAAGGCGGTTCAATACAAGACATACAAACTAGATGAAGATGTATTGAGTATTGGCATACGGTCGTACTTAAGTGGAGCGCGTAAAACATACATTAGCAATCCACAGCATATTCGTGAATTTCTAGATTTGTTGAAGCAGGATATTTTGGATCAGACGTATGAAGAACAGACGGCACCATGGGAGTCATGGGCTAATGCCCAGATTAATCAGGAGTCGGATCTTGATCCTAATTTTCCACGAACATCATGGAATTTTGAGATTAAATCTAGTTATGATCGCGTGTTGACGTGGTTGAAGCAGCAAGAGTTGTATGATCAGCTGAATGTATTAGTAGATGATATTGTGTCAGCACAGTTCGTGAAGCAGGAGTTCGATGGTGTGGGTAACGGAAGAAGCATTTATGCTGACTCAGAGTATATCGATGCGAATCTAGGTGAACATAAACAGGTCGCTACCCAAAATAAAGAAATCATTAGCGATCTCCTCGCACGTCAACGATCCGGCTTTTATACCAAAGAAGCAGTCACCGTTTATCAGATTAAACTCAACACGGTGAGTGGCGAGAACATCTATATGATGCTGAAAGAAGAAGATTTGACTGAAGCGATGCAAGCCATACTCGTTGATCTGTAGACAATGACGGGGATGCAAAGGGGAAGGGTTCTCCCCAAGGCTAGTGATTAGCATTCAATCTGACTTGACCAGACAGAAATGATGGAATATATTAGAAAAAGGGTTGGGTTCGAGAATGAATGGTATCATTCACCGAACCCAGAGAACGGCTGATGTGGGAAGCACCCGCAGGAATAGGCAGATTGCCTATCTTGCGGGTGCTTTTTTGTCGTTTTAGCCGTTTCATACCAGGCATATATCGGTTGAATGTCATATTTTTTCATTCAACGGATATAGCCGAGATCACATCGAAAGGAGTTCATATGTGATGATGCATAGGTTCAAGTCGGAGAGAACGAAGGGGGAAAAGGCAATGCACGAAGAAAGGCACGAACCGAGATCAAGGTTGAAAAGAGAAGTTAGATACGAACCAGCAAGTCATGGCGCAAGTCATCTAGCGATGGACAAGGTGTTTGGCGAAAAGATGGACAAGCTCCCCAAGGGAGAGATCGCTAACATGAGCACAGATAGTCGTCCGCAGACGAAGCGTATAACTTCCCTGCGTTTACTTGTCCCACTAGTCATTTTGTTTAGCTTGATCCTTAACCTCAGCTTGCCCGCAGCAACCGAGGCGGCAGGGATTGAACTGGGGGTCACTGCACAGAAGGCCTGGAACGATGTATTAAATAAAGCAGATCGCCAGACGAAAACATCCTTGCAGCGGGGCTATGAGAATGTAGGAAGTTTGAAGGGGCAGGGGGAGACGTGGGAGAAGAAAACGAAAGCACTCCATACGTCCAACATGACAGAGCTCAAGCGACTGCAAGCCAGCATCCGGCAGACCGATGAGAAGAAGATATCGTCGTTAACGCATTCATTGAAACGTGCCCAAGCTCGATATGAACCGCTATTTGCCCTGTACACCGCGGTGAATAAACAGCTGGATGCAGCCAGAGCGACAAAGAACAAGGAATGGACAGCAGTTGTCCGTGCTCAAGCAGATACATTGAAGCCGGCTGTGCAACTGGCTAGGGAAGAGATCCGACTCAAGAAAAACGAGCTTGCGGAAGCGCGTAAACGGAAAAATACAGAAATCAAACGTTTGCGTAGTATGTTATCAGGTGCTGATTCGGTGAAAAGGCAAATTCAAACAGCCAAAAAACAAGTTTCGTTAACGAAAGAACGTTACTCGAATGCACTGAAACAATTCAAGCAGAGTCTCAAGCAAACCCAACCTTCACGTGTGCTAAGTTCGCTAAATCAACTCGTCTCGGCGACAGAGAAGTGGACAAGTACGAAACAGCATGTGTATACGTTGGAGCAGAAAGTGAGCAACCACTATACTAAAGTCAATCAAGAGTTGGCGAAGAGGAAGTAAAGGGGAATGCTCGAGTAGAGCAGAATTCAGGTAAAGTTCAACGTGGCACCAGCAAGTGGACTTGGGATGAAATGCAAATAGCCATCTTCTTCTCCACAAGCATGCAGAGAGAGGATGGCTATAATTAATATTTATATAGTTGAATCAATTTCATAATACCTTTAGCTGCTTACATCAAGGCGAGATATAGATCAAAACGGTTTTAATTTGTCTATTCAGTTGGTATCCCGTCATATTTATCGACGAATAAGCATGAATTTTCATCACTAACATTATCAATGTGATCCTCAATTGATTAACATCAATGAATTAAGATGCAAGCTATGAACTTATACGGATGCTTGGCTAAGTGAATTGACCCAAGCCGTTAGTCTGCGCATCGCTTCTTCAACCGTAGCGCGTGGACATGCAACGTTCATTCGCATAAATCCAGTGCCTTCCGTACCGAAGAAAATACCATCGTTAAGAGCAATCTTCGCTTCGTTCAATAGAGCACTGCTCAGCTCATCTTGCGTCATGTTCAGTTTATTGAAATCGAGCCACAACAGATACGTTGCGTCTGGCAAATAAACCCCAAGTTGAGGAAGATGCTCTGCCGCATATCGTTGTACATACTCCATATTTCCGCGGACATATGCGAGACATTCATTCAACCAGTCTGCGCCACCTCTGTATGCTGCTTCGGCAGCTGTAGCGCCTAACGTGCTGATGCTGGACAGTCCCATCATTTTGACTCCCTGTATAAATGATTCTCTCACCTTGGCATTTGGAATAATAATATTGGATGTGCAGAGCCCCGGAATATTGAAGGTTTTGCTTGGTGCCGTGCATATGATGCTTTGTTGAGCAATCGCATCCGAGATCATAGATAATGGTGTGTGAGCACCTGCCTGATGTACCAGGTCAGCATGAATCTCATCGGAAACGATCAGTATCTCGTATCTCACACATAGAGCAGCGAGCTCTTCCAACTCATGACGACTCCATACCGTTCCTAATGGATTATGGGGGCTGCATAGAATTAGCATTTTGACCCGACCTGTCTTGAAGCAGGATTCGAGATGTTCTAGATCCATCGTATAGTGACCATTCGTTCCTTTGAGTGGATTAGTCATGAGCTCTCGGCCTTGTCCACGTACGACTTCATAGAAAGGAGCATATACCGGCGTTTGAATAACGACTGCATCACCTGGTGCGGTAAAGCGTTGTACAGCAATGCTTAAGGCTGGCACGATGCCGGGGGTGAACACAATCCAATCCTTCTGGATGCTCCAGTTGTGTCTGCTCTCCATCCATCCGATCACGGCCTCATGATATGAATCCGTACGTACCGTATAACCGAAGACACCGTGTTCCACACGGGATTGCAGCGCCTGAATTACCGATGGCGGGGCAGCAAAATCCATATCGGCTACCCACATCGGCAGTGCCTCCGTAACACCGAAAACCTCCTCTAGTGCGTCCCACTTTTCCGAGCCTGTATCAAGACGATGAATTGATTCACCAAAGCTATATTTTTTCATTACATGTTCCCCCTTTTTGTTCCGTTCAGTTCGACCACATTCGACAGACTATTATCTAATAAAATTAGTATTTCTGCAACTTGAACCCATACTTCTGTTAGTAGGTCAACATAGTAGGACATTAGCGTTACTTCGCGCAAGAAAGACACACAGTGTAATTAGTACGACCATGGGTATAGTTGCTAATTCGGGACTTTTATCATGGTACATGTTTGCCTAACGAGGGGAGTATATATTGTTAGAAAAGACTATTTTAGTACGCCCGGAGACCTGTTTTAGTGATAATTGAGTTCAAAAGCTGTCATCAGATGGTATTATGATTCCATTCTTTGGTTTAACAACGTATTGACATCAATCAACGCTATGTATTGGGTAATGGCATGAATATACTCATTGAGGAGGTCTCACAGGATGAAAAGCAAAAAATGGATCGTTACAGCAGGGGTACTTGGTATGGTGCTGACTGGTTCAGCGGGAGTATATGCAGGTACTCAACTAGAAACGATCAAAGCATACCTGAATCATGGTTTAGCCATTGAGGTGAATGGGCAGAAGTTTACGCCGACAGGAGAACAGGGGAAGAAGCTGGCTCCGATCACTTACCAAGGGAGTACATACTTACCAGTACGCTCTATAGCTGAGGCATTGAACACAGAAGTTAAGTATGATTCGCAGAACAACAAAGTAAGCATTGGTTCAACTAGTTCATCTG
Source organism: Paenibacillus tundrae (assembly GCF_030812775.1). Lineage (GTDB taxonomy): Bacteria > Bacillota > Bacilli > Paenibacillales > Paenibacillaceae > Paenibacillus > Paenibacillus tundrae_A. The sequence goes on along the minus strand of NZ_JAUSTI010000008.1, from coordinate 102,220 downwards.
GTGCGCCAACAACAGGAAACAGTGGAACAACCGCTCCGTCTACAGGGGCAAATACACAGGCGCAAGGTGTGAAATCCAAATACCTGCCGGCTGATTTTCCATTGCCTAAAGATGCAAAGACCATCTCCCTTGTGGAAAATGTGATGGACGGCAAGAAGAAGGTTAGTCTGACCTATAGCACAAAAGAGACATTAACTGTCCTTGGAGCATCATATCGCGACTACTATCAGAACCAAAATCTTACGCAGAACGTCCAAGACTTAGGTGCTGATGACTTCAGCATCGTGGGACGTGCGGATGGTAAATTTGCTGTATCGATCTCAGGATCATCTTCCAGCATTAACGAGGGGTATAACGAGGTCACGGTAGTGTGGGGAGAAGAATAGAGGAAATAGAGAATCGTTGGAAACTGTATGAGTTAGAAGCAGATAGCCAGATGGGATGTGTCGAAAGAACATTAGAGGAGGCTTAGACTTTAGCTTGGATTAAGTTAAGGTGACGTTTGAAACGGAGCAACTAAAGTATATTCCATATAAAATAGCCTTTCTCCCAACACTGCCGCTCTTAACGAATCTGAGAAAGCTTATTCGACCATATCACGGCGAATGGAAATGGTAACGAACCTGAGAAACGCTATACTACCAAATACGACGGAATACATCTAATTTTCACGCCCAAAAGGTGTATTAGCGTGTCCACAATTCGTTAGAACTCCCCAAGTGTTATTTATAAGCTAATAAGGTCGACTGAGTTCGTTAGAGGATGATTAATAGGGACAACAGCACCAGCGTTCGTTAGTTCTGTTATCCCGGAGTAGTCGAATACTGCCGACATCGAAAAACCACGTAGAGGTCATCACACAGATGACTTCACGTGGTTTTTTGGTGAGGGTATTTTTTTACAGGTAGCATCACTCGTTGCTCGTTTCCGTACTTACTATTTAGAGGTGCTCGTTAAACCAACCCGCAATATGCTCAAGCCGGCGGACTCTCAGATGTGGATGTCCTCCTCTGGACAATTCATGATTAGCCCCTGGGAAACGAACGAGACGTGTCGTCTGTCGGCGTCGCTTCAAGGCAATATATAATTGTTCAGCTTGTTCGATCGGGCATCGTAAATCCTGCTCTCCATGCAAAATAAGCAGTGGGGTTGTTACATTGCCTACATAGGCTAGTGGAGAGTGCTTCCATAACTTCTCCGTATCATCCCAAGCGTTGCCGCCAATCTGATCCTCTGTGAAGAAATATCCGATGTCGCTGACGCCGTAGAAAGAGAGCCAGTTGGATATGGAGCGTTGTGTGACGGCTGCCTTGAATCGATCTGTATGCCCAACAATCCAGTTGGTCATGAAGCCACCATAACTGCCACCAGTAACACCTAGGCGAGTCTCGTCGATAAAGTCATATTGTCCAAGGGCATAATCGACAGCTTCCATCAGATCACGGTAATCCCCGCCGCCATAATCTCCACGGCAGGCATTGACGAATTGTTGCCCATATCCCAGACCCCCACGAGGGTTGAGATACATTACGGCATACCCTTGTGCGGCAAGGATTTGGAATTCATGCATAAATGTAAAGCCATACATCATATGTGGCCCACCATGGATTTCAAGAATCGTTGGGATTTTGACCCCATCGACCACGCCCTGTGGTTTCATGATCCATCCTTGTAGTCTGAGTCCATCCGAAGAGTCAAACCAGAATGTCTCTGGTGAACTAAGTTGGATCTGTTCAGTCAACTGTGGGTTGCTATGTGTCAGTTGAACAGGCTGAGCTTCGATGTCATCCGGCTCACGATAGAGAAAGAGATCTCCCGGATTCAAAACATCAGCCACGGCTGCAACAATCTGTCCATTTGCAAGTTCAGCGAATTGATAGAATTCTCTTTCGGTCGGTAAAATATAGCGTGACTCGCCGCCGTCTCTTGCAAATTTGGCAATTCGAACACTACCTTCGATTGTTACTAGGCAAAGGATTGACGAACCATCACGGCTAAATACAGGTCCCGTAGGATTTAAATGGGAGCGCATATCTCCAACGAGACTATGGCTACACTGCACATCCCAATCTGAATTCAGGCATTCTAGCTCACCGCCTGTGTGGGGGAGTGAATATAATTTGATAAGCGTAGCGTTGTGATAGGAACGGTCACTGGCGAGTAGTGCAATGGATTGTCCATCTGGTGCATAGGTAAGACGGTAGAATGAATATCCTTCCGGCGTTAGCTGCTCAAGCGTTGTTCCGTCAGGCTTCGCACGGTATACATGGTTGGTTAGACTGTAATCGTTATGATCTTGGCCTTCTTCTGGCATCTGGGTAATCCAAGCGATGCTTGATCCATCCGGTGACCATGCATACTCTCCAACATCGTAGTGGCCTGAGGTTACTTGCGTAGCTTCTCCACCTTCAAGCGAGATATAGAAGAGATGATTGCGTCTGCCGTTCCATAATCCACCTTGATCTGATTTCATCCGAATGCGATCCACGATATGCTCTTGTGGTAATTTGTTTTCTGCGGAATCTTGGGTATCCTTATCGTCCTCAGCTTGCTCATCCACAGAGGATTTAACGAGCAAGGCTTGTCCGTCTGGTGACCAGATCATCGAACTAACCCCATGCTTGAGATGACTTGCAATTCTAGCCTCTCCACCGTCGGATGCGATGAGCCAAACTTGGGTCTTCCCATCCTGTTCCCGTAAAAAGGCAAGCTGTGATCCGTCGGGAGACCAGACAGGAGAGTGATCCTTTTCCCCGGAAGTAAAGGGACGGTCTTGATGGCTTACGAGATCCAAGAGTCTCAGGTGGGATGAATAACCATCTCGGCCGTCATTCGTTTTTCGACTCACATACACCAGTTGTCTACCTTGAGGAGATGGTGTTGGATCGTTAACCCATGTGATCTGAAACAGGTCTTCCGAAGTCATGCCACGTAAATTATTCATTCTATGTCCTCCCACCCTAATTTAAATGTATTTTCCTAACCTTTCCATTTATATTAACGGAAACAGTAGAGCAGGACAATGTCCATAAGCCATTGAAGTTCACTTTTTTCCTATTATTTGACGGTATAAAGGAATTGTCAGAATTGTGACGAATTCTACTGTTGAATAGTCACGAAACGGACAAATAAAAGTCCTAACTTACCGTTTAGACAGACTAGAATACGTTTAATTAACAATGCTAATTATGCCATTTGATATAGATATACGACCTATGAACGAGCAACTATTTTTTTGTCGCATTGAAAGGGGAAGGCCACATTGTCCACATCCTATGAACAACAACACGTAGAATACCCTAGTCGTAAACGTCTAGCGTGGCTTACAGCAGGGTCAGCGATTTTTATTGCAGCCGGTTTATTCTTAATTCTTAATGATTCGAAGGATTCTGGTGCTTCTACTGTTTCATGTGTGGTTGGTGTTGTTTCTATTTTGTTTTTTGGCTGTTGTCTATGCTACATTCTGATGAAAATGATCAAGAAAGAGCCTTCATTTGTGGTGGATGAGAAGGGATTTGTTGATTCTTCTTCGTATACGTCAGGTGGTTCCATTGCCTGGACAGATGTAGAGAATATTTTTATGTATGAGCTCATGGGACAACCGATGATTGGCATTAAGCTTCGGGATGAGAAGGCCTTTCTGGATCGCCAGATGGGCATTAAACGCAAATTAATGACCGTGAATACGAATATGGTGGATGCCACGATAAGCATAGCGCAGAATAGTCTCACATTACCGTTAGATCAATTATATGTGATGATGGTGGGACGCTGGAAACGGGCCAATCCGTCCGTTACTAACCAACAACCGCCTGAACAAGTATAGATGACACCACAATGTAATCTAATGGGAGGTAATTCGAATGAATCAGGATCAGATCGCTCGTACAGTTCAATTGCCGGATGGTACAACCTTGCCTGCAATTGGTCAAGGTACATGGTACATGGGTGAAAAGGATTCGAGCCGTACGAAGGAAGTTAGAGCCTTGCGAGATGGAATTGAACTGGGAATGACTCTTATAGATACCGCAGAGATGTATGCAGAAGGCGGGGCAGAAGAGGTGACGGGTGAAGCGATCGAAGGTTGTCGTGATGATGTATTCCTGGTGTCGAAAGTGTACCCACATCATGCAGACCGGCAACAGATGATTACAGCTTGCGAGAACAGCCTCCAGCGTCTAGGTACAGATCGGATAGATCTCTATTTGCTGCATTGGCGAGGAAGGGTTCCACTTGAAGAGACCGTCGAAGCTATGGAGCAATTGAAGCATGCGGGCAAGATTCTGCGCTGGGGTGTATCTAATCTGGATACAGACGATATGCAGGAGTTATGGAACCTGCCCGGCGGTAAGCATTGTGCAGTGAATCAAGTGTTGTACCATGCTGCATCACGGGGCATAGAATATGATCTATTGCCTTGGTTACGAGAACGGCATGTTCCTGTGATGGCGTATTGTCCTCTTGCACAAGGGGGCAGACTGCGTAAAGAATTACTCGAACATCCAGTCATCCAAGAGATTGCAGAAGCACGGAATGTGACGACTTCCCAGATTGCATTATCTTGGGTCATCCGTGAAGGCGATGTCATTGCGATACCTAAAGCAGTCCAACTAGAACATGTGGCAGATAATGCGGCCGCAATGAATCTGGTTTTGACCCCAGAGGAAGAGGCGCGGCTGAATGAGGTGTTCCCTGCACCACAACGGAAAGTTCCTTTGGACATTGTATAATGTTGTGTTTGTTACACCGAGTTGGAGATAGCTGAAGTTATCCGCCGAAAATAGCTAGACCTATCTAAAAGTAGCTGAGGGTAGCTTGTTATAGGAAGAGCAGATCGTATAGATCTGCTCTTTTTTGTTTTTTATATCTGGACAGAACGACTTAAAATATAGGCTTTACAATACCAGATCACTAGTGTACTATCTAACTAACACACAGATACAGAGGGGAGCGAGAGCTTTGTGAGTATGGAATTTGATAATAATTTACCAATCTATATACAGATCATGCAGTACATCAAGAAGCAGATTGTGACCGGAACACTGCAAGCTGGAGATAAGATTCCTTCAGTACGGGAACTAGCGGCTGAATTACAGATCAATCCCAACACGGTACAACGTACGTTCCAAGAGCTGGAACGAGAAGAAGTGGTGGAAACGAGACGCGGGCTTGGAAGATATGTGACAAGTGAGGAGTCGAAGATTATGACGATTAAAAAAGAAATGGCTGGAGAATTACTGGAGCGCTTCCTGACAGGTATGCAAGAACTCGGTATTGAGGAGCAGGACATTGTCTCGATTGTGGCAGAAGCCGTTGCCGAAGGACAATCGCAACAGAATAATCCGGCTGGAAAGGGAGGAACGCAGCATGGCTAACATTTTGGAGTTGAACCAAGTTAGTAAGTCTTATGGCAAAAAGCAGGCATTGCAAGACGTGACACTTGAAATTGCTCCGGGTCGAATTGTCGGACTGCTTGGCAGTAACGGTAGTGGCAAGAGTACCTTAATGAAGCTGGTTGCCGGATTGCTGCATCCGAGTAGTGGTTCCATTCAGGTCGCTGGCATACCGATTGGGCTAGAGACGAAGTCGCTTGTATCTTTTATGCCAGATAAGCCATTAACGGAGAGCTGGATGAAGGTGCGTGATGCGATTGCTTATTACCGTGATTTCTATGCCGATTTTGATCAAGAAAAGGCGCGGGAAATGCTGGATTTCATGAAGCTCGCAGAGGGGGAGCGTGTTAAACATCTCTCGAAAGGTATGAATGAAAGACTACAGCTAACACTCGCTTTATCCCGTAAAGCTCGTCTATATCTGTTAGATGAACCGATTGGGGGAGTTGACCCTGTCGCTCGCGGCAAAATCTTGGATGCCATCGTCAAATTCTATGATGAAGATAGCAGCCTTATCATTTCAACGCACCTATTGAATGATATTGAACGAATCTTTGACGAGGTCATCTTTATTCGTGAGGGCCAAATGGTACTGCGGGAAGAAGTTGAAACGCTGCGTCTGCAAAACGGAAAAAGTGTGGATGAGATGTTCAAGGAGGTCTATGCCGAATGATGACATTACTGAAGTATGACTTTAAACGAAACTGGAATACCCTGTTAGCCAATCTGGTGACTCTGATTGTTTTGCAGATTGCGGTAGCACCCTTTTTACCAAGCGGTGGAGAAATCATTCTTGCGATTGTCTCATATACAGCGGCAGGTATAGCAACCTTTGTCAAAGTGATCAAGACATACTGGTCTAACATTCGCTCCTATAATCGTCGTCTCGTTCCTGTATCCGGGCTATCTCATGTGTTATCTCCACTGCTCTTTGGAGCGATATGTGGGCTGGTGTTGGCGGTGATTGGTTTGATTCACTTTTTGATCTATGATGCATTGAACACAAGGATTGATATTATATACTTTTTCAACAATACCGGAATTGACCTCTCAAGTATTGCAGCCGTTTTTTTGTTAGGTCTTTGGGTGATCTTGTTTATGTCTATAATCATCTTTCTCTCCATTTCAATTGCAGGTAGCTTCCGCTGGAAAACAGGGCCGTGGATTGGCATCGTTGCATATTTCGTCATTACTACGGTTATTAGCTGGATTGAGAATATTATTTTTTCAGGTGTGGTTAGCCCATTACAAGTATTTAACTTCACAGAGGAAAGCACTGGAATGACGATCACCTCTAATGGAGTTTTATGGACAGGCGACAGGTGGGGGAGTACGATCTTCGAAGTGATTGTAGCCATTGGATTAGTTGCCTTAACCGTGTATCTGAATAATAAAAAAGTTGAAGTGTAGTCACAGGTAACATGTGACATGTAATAAATGATGTTCTGTCGTTGCTCGTAAAGCAGGCAGAACATTTTTTTGTGTTGAAGCCTCTGCCTCTTTTATGACGTAAATAGATGAATTACGTTATAATAGTAGATTAGGTATAGGCTTGTAAGGAGGAGGGATTCCATGGAGCTGTACTTTAGGGATAATTTTTTCAACGCTGGTTATACGGAAATTATGAATCAAGACCAAGAACAGGTAGGGCATTTAGATCTAAAGAGTGCCTTTGGATCATCGATCGATGTATTTGCCCCGTCAGGCTTAATCTGCAGCGGCAAATTCCGGATGTTAACGAACCGATGGGATGTAACTGCTGCTGATGCAAGCCATTGGGGTGTACTGAGAGCAAGACTTAGTTTCTTTAGTAAAAAGTATGAATATGATGCTGGGTCTCGTGGTGTATATGAGGTGTCCGCACCGGCTTTCTCGCAGGAGTATGAGATTACCGGTATGGGCGGCAGGACGGTAGCCAGCTTCAGACGAACAAGTGGGTGGTTCAGCTCAGGAGCCTTTGTGCTTCACAATGAGTCAGAACAGCTCGGTACTTATGAGTTGATCGCGGTGGTGATGGGTGTACATGCGATTAATAAGCGACGGAATTCGGCGAACAGTACGTAGGGAAATAAAGATGGTAACAGATGTTGCTTATTGAATAATGCGTAACACCATGTATCCAAAACTAAACACCACATTGCACATATAAAGCATGGGCGATGTATCATACAACAAGCCTGGACAATGTGTCCAGGCTTGTTATTGCAGGCACATATATCAATCGTTTAATTACAGAATTAGATTGTTTTACTTATGACATATAGGATATTTCGGTTTCTTAAGTAAGCTTTTTTGCTGCGGATGTCACATCATTTACTCCACCTAAGAAGTGCCTGTGGTATGGCTCGCATCATACTGTGCGTGCTGAGACTCTGATTCACCCTCGGCTTCAGATTCCGCGTAACGCGCCAGCACCTTAGAGGCCGTCTCCGCCATACGCATACGGAGCGAAGCATTGTCAGTGATTCGAACTCTTTTCCCCAGAAAGCGCATCTTGGATAGAACATAATCCATTTCTCCCCGTGGAATCGTGAGTATAATCCGGTAGGTCTGTTCACCTTCATCATAGTCGACCTGCTTCTCGAAGCAGGAGAATGCGTACAGGATCCGCGACAGCTCCTGATTAAACTCAGGCAACACTTCAATGGTTACAGTTGTCTTTCGGTGTTCAGTTAATGTGGTAATCTGTTGTGCATACTTGGAAGCGAGAGCTGCTTCAATGGGCTCGGCTTCTACGGCAATGATACTGTGAAGCTTGGTTGCCATAAGCTTGTGAAAGCGCGGAGCATACCAGAGCACATACCATTCTTTTTTGACCATAGAGTATTCCAGCTTGTATGGAAACCCGAACTGGTCGTTGCTGATTCGTCCATTGCGGACACGGCCAGTTAAGCGAAACCCCTGATGATGTAATATCATCTGCCTTAAAGTTTGAAGAAGTGGGTGAGAGACGCTGTTTTCTACGCTTTTAGCTTTTTCCGTCAGGTAGTCCTGAAGGTTCAAGTCCTGCTCTGCTTCCAACATCTCCTGCAGTTTCTTAAGGGTCAAGGGACGTAGTGCCTCGAACGCCGCCGGATGCTTCAACATCAACCGCAGCCAAGCGCGTTCTTGCGATGTCCAAGTGAACAGTCCTGTCTCATTCAATCTCGTCATGATCTGGTAATTGAACATCTTCTCGAACAGGTTCATAGTACTGAGCAATCTCCTTCCATTCCTTAATCATTTCTTGGCGTAGCCTGCGGGGAGCAAGCACTTCACAGCTAGAGCCGAAACTCCGCAGCCATGGTTTGATCTCTGTTGTACCGTTCACACGAATCTCATAGAGGAAAGTATCATTACTTTCAGGCGTGATCGTACCCCATTGCCCTTGTAACTTCACACGATCCAATATGAAGTTGCGCTGACCATCGGTGGGGTGGAAGAAACGTGCTTGCACCGTAACGGTATTTCCGGTGTCCACAAGCCAGCTGTATCGGCTAAGATCGGCCCATTGTTTTTTTAATTGATCCATGTATGCTTCATTCGCCGCGTTTTGCTCTTCGATCTGGGTAATGCCCTCCATTCGAAATTTCACAAAACCACGACGTCCTTGATATCCCACGACATACCAACGTCCATATTGATGGTCGTAAACGACCTCCAGTGGAAGGATGCGGTTCAGACGTCCCTCAGCTTCTCGTTCAAATAATGGATTCGTGTTCTGTGAGCTGTAGCTAGATGGCTTCTTAGGGGAATAATAGATAAACTGAACCCATTTCCGTTGCCGAATTGCACCAAGTAATGTGTATAAATGCGCTTCGTCCAAGATGCGTGAGTAGTAGTGGTATTTATAGATGAAAGGCTCGGTTGCTTCTTCTTGCGGATAACTTAGAGCAATTGCCTTTTTGAGGCTATCCCGCAGTAAATATCCTTGAACAGAAGGAACCTGAGTGTTCGCCATGATATCCACAAAATCATATAGTTCCAGTTGTTCCTCAGCCGTGAGCTCAGTCAGGACATCCTGTTGCAGAAGATACCGGTAGGGTCTGCCGCCAGGTTCCTTGCGAATAACCCCAACCTCTTCCAGATATTTAAGATCCGAACGAATCGTTTTCTCATCAGGCAATGCCATGTCCTCAGGCAGGTCTTCACAGCAGGCATCCAGCAGTTCCATGGCGGTTAGAGGTGTTTGCTGAAGCGCATGTAAAAGAAGAACAAGCCGCTTAACCTCCGTCTCTTTCATCGACTTGGCGCGAAATAGGAAGAGCAGCATAGGCTCTGCCGACTCACCATATTGGAAGCGAGCCAGATCATTCATTTCTTTGCCTGGCTCTGAATCTGTGCGTTGTTCTGAGACAGTCTGCATAATCTCTCTTAATCGCCGTGTCGTCTTATCAAAGGTATGTATTGAAATGCCAAGTCGCTCGGCATATTGCTTACGATTATATGCACCACTTGTTAGGGATAACATACGAAGAAACTGAATTTCTTTGTCAAAGCTCTCTTTTGCCATAATACTCACTCCTTGTTGGCCTACCTCTTATTGTAACAGGAACATAGGCAGCTTTCATTTTATATGTGTCTGTCGCCATACTTTCACCATGTTCCTGACGTCCAAGAAGAGGCATAATCAAACCATAGGTTTGAGCAGACGATGACACGAGAGCAGATAGGATAACAAACCCGTAGAGAGTCGGGAGCTATACATTGTATCAGCTATACAGCGTATTCGCCAAAGGAGGGAAGTACAATGAACGTAATTAGTGAAGAAATGCGATCCATAATTCATCAGCAATTGGAGCAGATTGAACGGAAAGAGCAGGTTCAGATCCTCTATGCTTGCGAGTCAGGCAGTCGTGCTTGGGGATTCCCCTCACAGGATAGTGATTACGATGTGCGCTTTATCTATGTGAGACCACTCGAATGGTATCTCTCTATTGAAGAGGGGCGAGATGTGATTGAACGACCGATCAATGACCAGCTTGATATTAACGGCTGGGATTTGCGTAAGGCGCTGAAGTTATTCCGTAAATCGAATCCCCCGCTGCTGGAGTGGTTGCAATCGCCGATCCAGTACTTGGAGAAGTCTAGTATAGCAGGGCAGATTCGGGCACAGTCGCCGCTAACGTTCTCGTCTAAATCTTGTATGTATCATTATCTAAATATGGCAAAAGGAAATTTCCGGGATTACTTGCAGGGACACCAGGTGAAGATTAAGAAGTATTTCTATGTCCTGCGTCCACTGCTTGCCTGTGGCTGGATTGAGCGATATGAGACGATGCCGCCAATGGAATTTGAACGTTTAGTTGAAGAGCTGATTCCTGCGTCAGATCCATTATCTATAGAGATTCATGACCTGTTACGCCGTAAAAAAGCAGGAGATGAGCTTGATATGGAGCCGCAGTTGCCTGCGATTCAAGCATTTTTGACTGAACAGATCGATCACTATGAACAGATTGCCTCTCAGATGGCAAGAGAGGATGCCGTCCAGGTTCAGGAACTGGATCGTATCTTCCGTTTGGCACTGCAAGAAGTATGGTGAATAGATGAAAGAGCCAGAAAACCGACTGCGTGTTCAAAAAGGGCGGTTTTCAGTACCGAGAAGATGGGATGAAGCTAGAAATGGAGTAGCGGAGCGTAGGCAAACTACGTGAGCAACGGACATTTCGGCTGAATCCCATATTCGACGCTGAGATGCCTCAGGGCATCCTTCGTAATCAAAAGCGGACTTTTTGAACAACCTCTTTATGAACACGCACTTATAGAACGGATTAATGAAGGAGGAAGCATCCATGCACCTAATTATACAAGCAAGTGGGGCAGACGCTGCGGTGGTGTCTCATCTGCTCGCGAAGAACCCGGGCAATATATACGATCGGACAGACAAAGGCGTGCGCGTCAGAATGGTCTATACCCGCGCAACGTCTAGTGAGACGGAAGTGTTAATTCATGCGGAGCCTGATCCAGTCGATCTGGTGAGAGGTAGCCCTGACGGTTACGATATTACGCAATATATCAATGATCGGGAATTCGTGACAAGCAGTCTATTCTGCTCCTACATACGTTCCGCACTTGGCACAGCATTGAACGGTAAACCGAAGGAAGAGTATACGAAATGGGTGGATCATCCTTTTAACCTGCAATTATCTTTTGGGCCGGTCGCTTCGGATTTACCTGATCGTGTGGTGGAGGAGCTGTTTTCCCACTTAGGGTATGCTGTTACTTTGGAACGAGAAGAGTTGTCCTATTCCTTCGATCTGAAGAAGAAAAGCAGTGTAAGACGCATCATTCTGCGTGGTCAAGAGACCGTGCAAAATGCACTGCGCCAGTTATTTCTATTGATTCCGGTATTGGATAACTATAAGCACTATTTCATCAGCGAGGATGAGATTGATAAAATTAAACGTTACGGTGCCGGCTGGCTGGAGACCCATCCGCACAAGGAGCTTATCGTTAAACGTACCTTACGATTCGCCGAACTTATAAAGAAATATGAGTCGAAGGAAGGTGTGTTGTCTATCCCAGACAACAGGAAGATGGATGTAGAAGGAATGGTAGATGGTGGAGATTCATTAGCTGAGGTATTAACGGATGTACCAACGGACGTGCCAACAGATGTACAACCTAGTGTACAAACAGACGTGATAACAGACGACCCACCAGTAAGGTTGAATGAGTTACGATATCGTGCCATTACAGAGATGGTTGCTCGTTTGCCGCACAGACAGAGAATCGTAGACATGGGTGCTGGAGAAGGGAAGTTATCGGCAAGATTGGCCACCATTGCAGGCGTAGAGTCTATTTTGGCAGTGGAACCTTCTGGTCAATCACGTCTACGTGCGATGGAACGATTTGCGAAGCTGGAGGGTCGTCATGGTGTCTTTGCGATGCCAGAGCCGATCATCGGGTCACTCTTTTATTTTGATGAACAGCTGCAGCATCAGGATGTCATGATTCTGTGCGAAGTCATTGAGCATATTGAGGCGTACCGCCTAGATGGAATTATGAATACGCTGCTTCAGGAATATCAGCCAGAAGTCTTGATCGTGACCACACCAAACAAGGAATACAATGAGGTCTATGCGATGGAGCAGGAAAGTTTCCGTCACCACGATCATCGTTTCGAATGGACACGCGCTGAACTGGCTGAACGATGTGTGGAGTGGTCAGCAGGTACAAATTATACCTATACGATCCAAGGCATTGGTGAACAGGTAGAAGGTTATGGACAGCCTACACAGATGATTATTTTTGGGCGCAGAGAGGAGGGACACCAACAATGAGAGACGACAAGAAGCAGGTAACATCTAGAGCAGGAGAAGTATCTCGTCCGAAAGGTCAAGAAGTACCTCGCACAGAGCGAAAAAATCGGGAGATCAAGCTGCCACATGCGGGAGTTGTGGTACTCGTCGGACCGTCAAACAGTGGCAAAACGACATTGCTGGATCGTTTAGCGAGGGAAGGCATCATCCGGCGGACGGAAGCGGTCTCGTCAGATCAGTTCCGGATGCTCGTGGGCGATGAAGAATATATGGAGTGGAAGAACCGTCCACGTAGCGAGGCAGATGTGTTATATGCCGAATATCAGCAGGTATCCGCGAAGGCGTTTGAGGCGATGGAAGCTATCGTAAGTACGCGTTGCCGCCTGAATAAGCTGACGTGGATAGATGCAACGCATCTATATCCCGAAGATCGAGAACGCCTTGTTCGTTTGGCAAGAAAAGCACATGTACCTGTAATCGCCATCGTACTTGATATTCCGGAGAAGGAGCTGTTGGAACGGGACAGCCAGCGGGAGTATCCGCGTGGACGGCAACGGGTGAAGCAGCAGGTACAGCAATTTAAGCGCTCATTACGCTCTATTCGTGAAGAAGGATTCGATGCGAATTATATCTTGAAACAGCCGGATGAGATTACATTTGTTCGGACAACGAACCCACTTTTGCTGGATATGGGAGCAGGAGTGGACATCATCGGCGATATTCACGGCTGTTATGAAGAGATGATGGAATTAATCGTTAAGTTGGGCTATGTGAGAGGTGAGACCGGGCTATACCAGCACCCAGACGGACGTAAGCTTGTTTCGGTCGGGGATGTATCGAGTCGCGGGCCTGAATCTCTCAAGTGTTTGTTATTCTGGCAGCAGCATTGCGCAGCAGGGCTTGCTTATATGATTGATAGTAATCATGGATGGAAAATTGCACGTTATCTGGATGGCCGCGATGTCACGCTTAGTCATGGAGATGAGCTTGTAGAAGCTGAGCTAATTCAACTGGAACAAGCCCAAGGTGCAGATCAGGCACAGCAAGTGCGAGCAGAACTGCGAGACTTTCTGCTCGAAGCCCCGTCACATCTGGTGTTCACTCGGAACGGTGTACGGCAGGTGGTCGTTGCTCATGCAGGGATACGGGATCATTTTATCGGGAAACAATCCAAGCGCATTCAGGATTACTGCCGATATGGTGATGTAGAAGGGACAGATGCGGAAGGGCGTCCTATCCGCAAAGATTGGTATGTAGACCATACCTCTGGTGAGTGCATCGTCTGGGGACATGACCCTCGTCCATATCCTACGATTGTGAACGACACCGTCAACATTGACCAAGGTGTAGTATTTGGTGGCATGCTGACAGCCTGGCGAATGCCTGAGCGGGAATCGGTTAGTGTGTCTGCCCGGAAGGATTATGCCGAGGATCGCAACAGCCCATTAGTACGTTGGGAAAGAAAACGTTTGTCGCCACCGAATTTGCGTAAATTCAAGGAAGGTTTCACCGTACAAACGAATTCGCGGATGGATGTAACGATACATGGTGAGGTTGCACAAACGGCGATTGATACGTTCTCCCATTTCACCGTGCCTCTCGAAGAGCTTGTATACATTCCGCCAACAATGAGTCCACCGCCGGTAGCTTCTTCGGTAGAAGGCTATCTGGAGCATCCACAGGATGCCTTCCAGTATTATCGCTCACAAGGCGTTACCCGTATGGTTGCTGAGAAAAAACATATGGGTAGCCGCGCCATACTGCTGATTTTCCGTGATGAGGAGATAGCGCGGCAGCGAATAGGTCGGCCGATGCTTGGGAACATCGTGACTCGTACAGGCAGATCCTTTTTTGATTCAGCAACAGAGCAATTGGTATTGTCCAGACTACATGCGGATTTGAGCGCAGATGGTTATTTTGAGCGGCATCAAACTGAATTTGTATTACTTGACGCTGAGATTGTGCCATGGAATCTAAAGGCAAGGGAGCTAATCGCTTCACAGTATGCGCATGTGTCTGAATCGTCTCTAATGGATCGTAATATTTTGGTGGATAAACTTCGTGAAGCGGAGAAAGCGGGACGTGATGTAACCGAATGGTTACAGGAGACTGAGCTTAAGCTTGCGAATGCCCAGACATTTCGCGATGTATTCCAGTACTATTGCTGGGATGTGAATGATATTGGCGACATTCGGATTGCCCCGTTCCATACGTTAGCACACAGCACGGGAACATTCTGGAAGCAGACGCATGAATGGCACATGGAGCAGAATCGTGAGTTTGCCCGAATCTCCCCATTGATGATGGAGACGGAGTACCGTATCATAACAAGCGAGACGGACGAGGCAGAGATTATTCGTTGGTGGGATGAAATGACGGCAGAAGGTCATGAAGGGATCGTAATCAAACCGGAGACGTTCCGTACCTGGAACGGAAACAAAATGATTCAGCCTGCCATCAAAGTTAGAGGACGTGCCTATTTGCATATCATCTATGGTATGGATTATCTTGCTCCTGAGAACTTATCACGCCTTCGGAAACGCAAAACGTCCAAAAAAGAAAGACATGCCCTCATGGAGAGTGCTTTGGGAATGGAAGGAATCGAGCGTTTCGTACGCGGCGAATCGGTGGAGCGGATTCATGAATGTGTACTTGCCACATTGTCCCTCGAATCAGATCGAATAGATCCACGATTATAGAATGAGGTTATTGAGTACGTGTTTATAGAGTGCGATTGTAGAGATGTAAATGAATCGGATAGCCTCATACACTAGGTTGAGTAGCTGGGATTATTCGTAATTTAAATCCAAATAAAGTAATGTGATTTGAATGTTTTCATTCAAGTTACATTGCTTTTTTCTTTTTTTTCAGAGGCACAAACCGTTGGTACTTAACCCTTTTGGCTTGTTTGAAGCAGGGGGGAGCCTTTTAGCCACCTAAATATTTCCTCTATCGGTTCCGATAATATGTATGAATGTATTTTATTGTGAATGACTCAGAAAGGAAGCGGAGACCTTGTTCAAAAGGGTAGAGAGTGAAGTGGAACTGGCCATGTTCAACGGGATATGGACAACTGTCTGGACAGAAAAAGGATTCGAGCTTGAATTTTCAGAGGAAATTCTGGAAAGATACGTGGTGATTACGGAGGAAGGATACTATGTAGGAACAACGGAGATCAAGCCGTATTCTCAGGATAGCCCCATTAATGAAATTGGATCATTCCACACGCATCCCATGATTCAAGAGAACCTGAAAAAGGTTGCAGAAATTGATAAAATGGCGGTTTTGTCGAGCTTCCGGGGGCAATATATTGCCGAATTGTTGTCCGCAATCGTTCACTATGCGGAGAAGAACGGTTTGACGTATTTTGTCATGTTGCTTCAACCCACGCTGATGCGTGCGTTACGAGTCTCATATCATCTGCCGATTAATAAGGTTGCGGGAAGGGTGTTCTATAAGGGCGAAGACGTTATTCCCTCGATTGTGAATGTGAGAGATGTATATATGCATAAAGAACGGTATTCGTGGATTATTCAATCGGAATCAGATTCAGCGTTGGTGTCTCAGGGACTACAATTATCCCAGCAAACTTAATTGATAAGATCTTACATAGGTTATTCATGGTATTTCAATGGGAGTACTTTATAGAGGGGAGAAACATCATGGTTAAGGGAGCTCTGACGGATCTAGACAAACGTAACCGGCTATTCATCAAAATTTTGTGGATCATGCTTGCGTTTAGTATCGTTACGGATATGATGATTGGACTGGGCATGAATATTATTTTGATGCTGGTGGGTATAGGAGGTACGTCATGTGCGGTGGCTACATTCATGACATACAAGCGAATCTGGGTAACATCGATTAAATATTTTATCGCTTGTATCGTAACATTGATTGTTGTCATGCTGATCGTATTCGATCCGAATCCGGTCATTAGCACGTATTTCTTAGTTTATGTAAATTTGGCGATTATGGCGCTGTATGCAGACTATAAAACGATCATATTTACAGGAGTGCTTGGTGCAGGGGTCAGCACGTACATATTTATGATACCGGAGTATGGAGATCAACTATTTGCAGGGGATTCGCTCTTGTACTTGTATCTGTACCTTGGATTTGCGACAGCTGCATTAGCTTTTGGTGCGAACTTTAGTCAACGGTTACAAAAGCAGGTTACGGAGAGACAGCAGGAGACGCTGGAAGCGAAGAAGGTTGCGGATCATCTGCTTGAGCAATTGAAGGCCTCCGTTCTGACATTAGATCAGTTCAGTACTAGTCAGCAAGAAGGCGTTCGTACAACAGGTGAGATCAGCAAAGAAGTCACGCTTAGCTTCACAGAGATGACTTCATCCATCGAAGCACAGACGGGTAGCGTCATGAGAGTCAATGAGACAACACAGACGATCAATCAGACGGTAGGTACACTGCTGGATGGTACACGTGAGCTACAGAATTATGCAGCGGAGAATACTAGACTTACCGAGCAGAGCAGCACTCAGATGGGTGTGTTATCTGCTGACGTGGAGAACGTACATCAGATGATAGGCAGTACAGTAGAGATGATGCAAAAGCTTAACAGTGATAATGAACGAATCAGCTCCATCGTTAGTGTCATTCAGGAGCTCGCAGAACAGACGAATCTACTTGCATTAAATGCCGCGATTGAAGCAGCACGAGCAGGTGAGCATGGCAGAGGGTTCGCCGTTGTCTCCGATGAGGTACGCAAGTTAGCAGATAGCTCAAGAAAAGCGGCGGCTGAGATTGATGGCATTCTATCCAACATTCGTTCGCAGATCAGTGGACTACATGGACAGGTTGTTCATGGGCAGACTGCTGTAGCTACCAGCAGAACAGTTTCACAGGAAGTGAGCGTCCTTATTGAGCAGATCCACGAAAATATGGAGCGGATGAAGGAGCACACGGATCATGTAGGCGAATCGTCGAATCATCTGCATGTACAGCAGAATGATATGGTAGATAGTATGTCTCACATTGCCGGGATCACGCAGGAAAATATGGCTTCTGTTGAGGATATGCATCAAAATATGCGAACGCAGGATTCCAAAATGACAGAGATGATTCGTGATTACGCTAAACTCGATCAGTTGATTACAAGTATGAAGAAACTGGTTGCTACTTCATAATCGAGAGAGAGGCCTTAAGGGCCTCTCTTTTTATGTTGGAAAAATGGGAGTTTTGGATCAATATAACTAACCTAAGCCCTATATCCATTCCTTCCAATCTGGGTAATAATTATAGATGTAGTTCAAAATAAAGCTTTTTGATTCCGAGGGATGTTCAGGGCATCTTTTTGAACATGTATGATGAATTTGTAGCATTGGAATCTCACTACGTAACGATAGGGGGTAACCTGTATGGCGTCAATGATTCTACTGGTGAAACAGACGGAGGACGATGAAAAGGTTATTTATCGATTCGGACCGAATGAGCGGAAGATGGGTCTCATTGAGATGAACAAGGTTAAGGAAAGTGTGAAGGAACTGGAGCCTGTTCAGGTGGACGGCATGAGTTCAAGTTTTTACTTCACTCGAGCCGCTCAGCGATTGGTGCGATGTTTGTTCAGAGAAGGCGGTAAGTTTCCAGAGCGAACATCGTTTGAATCATAGTCGTCTTGGATCTTCTAGTAAGAAGGCTGAGCGGACCATTGGCATAGCATTAAGCACCAACTGAGTAGGTGCAAAATAGAAGAAGTCCAAGCGCAACGGAGCATACTTGCACTTGGACTTCTTTGTGTTGGATATTGGTTTAAGGATGGGACACAGGAGCTGCGAAGCGATCGATCCATGCCCGTAATTGTTTACGAAAGGACGCTCTGGAATGTTGGATAATCTCGATGCTGGCTTCACTTCCGTTACTAGCATTATCATTGGAAATGCTCCAGAAGCCTTCTTCAGTATGAAGCATAAGCAGAGCTTGATCTGGCAAAGGGATCTCGGTTTGGTCACTGGTATAACGAATAATACTAAGGTTATCCACTTGACGACCAGACGCTTCAAAGGACTCATACCAACGCGTTAGTAACTTATGCGATTCCGTGGGAATGTCCCAACCACTTATGAGGGTGTTGAGCGATGTATGGTTATCCTCATTGGCAAGAACATTCCATTGTTCCTCTGTTAGCTTGAATTGAGTAGGCTGTTCAATGAATGGCTGCTGTTGCCCTGTGTAGAACCGGAATAGCTCTTCCTCCCATTCATTCGGTTCTGTCCGTGTGAACAGGTGAACACGTTGATCCACTGCTAAGTGATATAAGTATGTATCGTTGTTATCTGTACCTTGGTGGATGGTTAATACTTTTTCTTGTTCAAGGCTGTCGGAGTAGGCACGAATCATACTGCGGCTTTGGGCAAAATGCATCAGCATCTTCAGGAACTCAGGCTCGATCTCAATTTCCGTTTCTTCCATGCGGACAATGAGACCTTTGGATAACAGGCCATGAGAGGCAGCTCGCAGAATAAGTTCCCAGTGCTGTTCAGATAGTTCACCATACATTGGTTTGAGAAGCCCAGCGGCAATGTCTTCTGCGCCAAGCGTGGCGAGGGCAAATCCGAATTCTTCGATAGATAGGGTAAATAGAGGTTTAGCCATGAGTTTAATCGCCTTCTTTCGATTTGATAAGTGTGTAGAGAGTTTGTGATGAGAAAACAAGCGTGCATGATTACTTTCAGTTTTTGTATAAAAGCCCGTTAGTTCTCTATCTTACGATGTTTATTTTGAGACCAAGCTGTACGTAGTTCTTTCACACCATCTGTAAATTGTTGATTCGTTAGAAGGTGATAAGTAGACATGTCGACATGTGATCGATCTAAAAGAGTGAAGCGGTATAACCTAGGGACGGGTTGCGCTATATTGTTAATAGTATCTTCCACCACCTCAATACGCTTTATATCAGACCAGGGAAGTGATCTACCGTCTCTGGTGGTCACCCCATATTGGTCGAATGAGATAAGAGTTGTACTCGAAAAGAGAAAAAGGGTCAGTTTATAAAAAGCGGGAAAAACATACCAAATGGATGAGACGAACATAAAAGCGTAGAAAATAAGACGAAACCAACCAAACGGCATATTTTTAATATCCAATATTATAATGATTCCGAAAGTCATGATAATTAGAGTGCCCACAGCTCTTAATAGGACTACTGAACGACTGAATTTGATTGCATCCATAAATATTGATCTACTCACTCTCTTTTTCCATGTTTTGAGGAGCATCGTGAATATGTTGTCCTGCAGTATAGGAAGGCTCTTATTTGCTCTTGTATAAGTGCCAATGTTGTCGTAACATGCCCAGATATGTGGTGAGTTCTTTGCTTGAGAGCATGTGAAATGTACTTATATCTTCAAACTTATTATGGTGTAAGTGAAGCCTGTAAAAGGGAGGTGAATGCTGTGCCCATTTACGTAGAAAAGGTCGTTTGAGTTCGATTCTAGTAATAATGCTCCAGGGAACAGATTTTCCATTGTTTAATAGGATTTGAGATTTGTCCCAACGAACGAGTATAGGTTCGTTAGCCACTGCAATCCATGCTAAAGAAAACCAAGCTGGCCCAAAGAACCAGAAACATAAAAGGGAAGCTGAACCGTAGTATGCATATTGGAAGAAGTTAAGATCAGCAGTCAGAACTTCATATAGAAGAATGAAAGCAACTAAAATGAACACAAAACAAACAAAAGACTTGTAGACAGCTGTCTTTCTAGAATAAGTTATGGATTCCATCGCGTTCTCCTTAAAACTTAAGAATGCTGCACTACTAAAATAAAGGGTGTTTAGTGAACTGGGAGTTGTTTGAATTCGATTCCTGTAATGGTACTCCAACTAACAGAGACGGCCATACCGTCCATATGGAGAAGAATTACTTATTGGCTTTCCAGGATGATTTTAAGATCTTGAAATAATGAGTAAATTCG
Source organism: Paenibacillus tundrae (assembly GCF_030812775.1). Classification (GTDB taxonomy): domain Bacteria; phylum Bacillota; class Bacilli; order Paenibacillales; family Paenibacillaceae; genus Paenibacillus; species Paenibacillus tundrae_A. The sequence goes on along the minus strand of NZ_JAUSTI010000008.1, from coordinate 81,655 downwards.
CGATTAGTAAGGGCATGATAGGTGTTGATCATCACTTGTTTATCCCTTGATAAAGTTAGAGAATACGATGGGGGAACAGATTGACCCCATTTACTCAATTGTGTTCGATGAATGTCTATTTTTCTTATTTCTGTCCAGGGAATGAGTTCACCGTTTCTTAATTGAATATTAGTTTTATCCCAAGATACTAAAACTCTTTTAGTGAACAATAGTAAAGCCATATTTATAAATAGAGGTCCAAAAAACCAAAATCCTAGTATTGCAGATGAACCGTAGTAAATAACCTTGCTTATACTTGTATTTTCACGGGATGAAGCGATGATTAATATCAAACTAATTAAAATAATAATAAGACCACATGAAGATTTTAGTAAAACTGTTTTTCTTTGATAGGTTATGGATTGTTCCATAGTACCTCCAATAGATTATTTCTCAACCTTACGATGTTTATTTTGAGACCAAGCTGTACGCAGTTTTTTCGCACCATCTGTAAATTGTTGATTCGTTAGAAGGTGATAAGTAGACATGTCGACATGTGATCGATCTAAAAGAATGAAGCGGTATAGTCTAGATACGGGTTGTCCTAATTTGTTGACTGTATCTTCAACCACTTCAATACGCTTGATATCAGACCAGGGAATGAATCTACCGTCTCTAGCAGTCACGCAATACTGGTTGAATGAAATAATCGTTGTTTTGGAAAATAGAAGAACAGTAAGCTTGCAAAATGCAGGTCCAAAAAAATAAATCGATAAAACGAATATCAGAATGTAATAGAAGGGGGCGAACCAACCAAGTTCCCCTTGTTCAGGAGCTAAAATAAGATAAATCCCAAATAGTACTGCAGAAAGAGCAATCAGGGTTTTTCCCAGTGCTACTGATCGACTAAACGTAATGGACTCCATGGATTGCTGCACTCACTCCCCTTTGACAAAGGTGTAATTCATTTGAAACTTACGTCCAATTCCTGCATTATTTTATTTGCTTTTTGGACAGTGATTTACGTTCATTCCAGGTTTTGCGAAGCATTTTAAGAATATCGTTTTCCTGATGTTTCAGTAGACTATACGTATAGATTTTATGACGCTGTCCGTTATGCATTTTCAAGTCATAGTAGGAGGGGGTAGGTTGAATCCATTTATTGATTCCCGGCGCAACCAATTGAATCGTTTGAATCTCCTTCCAAGGCAGGTGTTCTCCAGATTCGGTCTTAATACCAGACTCGTCAAAGCCAAACAATACATTGGAGCCAAATGCTCTAATGATGTTCCACACGAATAGCCGTCCAATAAACCAAAAGCTTAAGAAGGCAGCACTACTAAAATAAAAAGTTTGTAGGGGGCTGTTCTCCCCAAAGATCACGTCACCAATCAAGACAAAACCGGCAATAATAAATAGAGCAGAGATTAATGCGTGACGTATAGCAAACTTACGTTGGTATGTAACGTACTGCATGGATACCCCCTTGGTATTATTTAAAAAGTTTACTAACCCATCGAATTCCTTTTTCCGCCGCTGAGGCGATATGTTTACCGGCGTAACTACCAATAGCTCCGCCTACGTAAGCCCCAACTGCTGTTCCGGCTGGCCCTGCAAATGATAATAAGGTTCCACCGACGATTGCGCCAGCTCCCGCAGAGGCAGACTTAATTACAACATTTGATGCGGAGACGGCAAGGTCTGTTTTGGTTAGAGTACCTTCCTTAAACTTGGAAACGGTTTTGACCCCTTCATCCCACACATTCAGTCCAACGTTAATAGGGAACAGCTTTTTACTGATCATTTTAGGAATTTGAGAGGTTTTCATGCCATATTGGCCTTTAGTTACGCCAGCGATAACATTTCGGGTCCATTGACCAAAGCTGTTGGCTTTACTGAAACCGAGCCCGATATCGCCAACCTTTAGCTTGCCTGCCAATTTATCAAAACCCTTCAGTCCTTTCATGACCAGACCCGGGTTGCGGAATTGCTTATCTAGTTTACGTGCCATGTTACTTAAGAAGGAATTACCCTTACCCTTAACCCACGGAGCATTATGCACTTTAGCACGAGTAGGGTTGCGAGGATCTACCTTAAAATGAACCGATTTGGAAAGCACCATGGATGTAGCCATGGCAGAATACATAGCCGTACCAAATAGTCCCACGTTACCGTGAATCCCACTAATCTTATCCCAAGACTTACTCCCTTGATCATACAGGTCCGATAACGTTGTTTTAACATCTTTGCCAGAGGGAGATTGACCGCCATTTGCCTGCACACCTGCTCCTTGGGACTGATCAGCTTGGGCGAAACGAGTGGCTATTGTATTTAGCTCTGTGCCGATGGAAGATACCGAAGTAGAGAAATTCGCCATTTGCCGATGTGCCACTTGAAAATTCTGAAAGAAACGCTCCTGCGTAATTCCGGACCACTGGCTCTGCAATGAACTAATATGTCTGCTCAGATTGCTAATCATATTTCTGCTTTGTTCCGAAGCTTGCGCAAATTGGTTGGAGATATCCTGAAGCTTCTCAGGAGGGACAACAATTCTTGTCACGACATTCACCTCACGAAAATGATAATGAAGTAATTCTACATATGTATATATGAAAATAACTCAACTCTAAGGGATAATTACCCAATAATTTTAATGGTCGAAACTCGCTTCCGCAACGGATAATAGGCTTTTGACGCGCAAAACAGTTCTATAGTCAGGTTAAATGAGGAGTCATGCTAAGACTTTATTCCTGTAACCGGGACGAATGAAGGTGAAGAATGAAAAAAGTCCCCAACCTTCTTAAAGCGGTTGTGGACTTAGAATTTTAATATGATTACTATTGCTATGCTTTAGTTCAATGTATATAGCTTCTCACTTCAGAATGTTTTGGCATATGAGATGAGTGCAGTAATGGTAATAATGTTGAGCAAGGTTGAGATGAGTACCGTTTGAGCAGCAAAGTCTGGTTCATTGTCGTACTCTTCGGCTAGAATCGACGCATTCACCCCAGTCGGCATACCAGAAGCAATGATAAGTGCCTGAGCGGCAATACCTTGCATACCTAATAGCAATACGATGGAGATCCCAATGGCTGGGCCAATCAGCAACCGTAGAAATGTGCTAATATACACATCAAGGCGATATAAACGAATCGGATATTTCACAATTTGAGCACCCAGTGTCAACAAAGCAACAGCAACCATACTTTGCTGCGCATAGGTTAGCGGCATAGATAAGAAGGTTGGTAGCGGCACATTCCACATATGAAGCAAGATACCGAGCAATAGCGCGTAAGGCACAGGCATTTTTAAAAATCCAATAATCACTGCACGGTAATTCCCCTTAAGCTTGGCGCCTTGAATGGAGAGTACCCCATAAGTAAAGGTCAGCAAAGCCTGCAACGACATAACGAGCGCTTGAATGGATGAGGCAAGTGGATCGCCACGGAACACGAGCGCATTGATCGGTAACCCGTAATTGCCTGCATTGTCGAGCATGATACTGTTATTAAAAGCAGCCTTCATACCTTTGCTCATCCGAAGCGTACGTGCCGTAACAGAACCAATAATATAGAGAATAATGACATAGATCGCATAGAATAGCGTGACCGTACCGAGTAATTCACCCGACATATCGGAATGATACATGCTCATAAAGACAGCAGCCGGGGTAATACAATAGAAATTAATTTTGGCGAGGGTGTACAAGTCCAGCTTAAACACCTTTTGCATCCAGGACCCGACGGCAATTAAGAGAAAGACGGGCAGGACGACTTCAAGTATGATGTCTGCAATCATCTGTTCAACTTCCTTTTTCATGAAAATTTCAGCCTATTTCGAAAAACCTTCAATCATTATAGCACTAAAAGGAGCGTGTACGTCCTATGATTCCAGATCATGTAGAACCAGGTTTATCCATTCTGTTTATCGGATTTAATCCAAGTATCACGTCCGGCGAGACAGGTCATCATTATGCATACAAGGGCAATCGTTTCTGGCGCATCCTCGAACGTTCCGGGTTGACGCCGCGTTTATACCAAACTGAAGAGGACGGGGAGCTGCTGAAGTTAGGATATGGGTTTACGAATATTGTAGCGCGACCGACAAAAGGTATAGAGGATATTACACGTGAAGAGTATGCCGAGGGACGGGAGATTTTAAAGCAAAAGTTAGAGCAATACCGCCCAGACATCGCTTGTTTTGTCGGCAAAGGGGTGTATACCCAATATAGCAAACGTACCAAAGTAGACTGGGGATTCCAAGACGATCCAGTTGTTCCGGAAATTCATGAATTTGTAGCTCCTTCATCCAGTGGTCTGGTGCGAATGTCAATGGATGAGATTGTGGGAATCTACACGCAGCTCAGTGATTTTGTATCCGAGAAGAAGTAAATACACCTTATGCAGGATTCGCTTATCCGGCTTCTACCGGGACGTGCGAATTCTTTTTTTTGGATGAAGTGAGAAGTTTCGGGAAGTGACACCGTCTATATAGTACAGAACCATGCATGGAAGCTGTAGAGAAGGGGGATTACATGGCAGAGCAGCTACAGGAGGAGGAACTCATTGAACGCATTATTGGGGGAGAGAAACAACTGTTTGCCGTCCTTGTGGATCGATATAAAAATAAAGTCTTCGGCATTATGCGCGGAATGGGTGCAAGTCATCAGGATGCACAGGATCTAGCTCAGGATACGTTTATTCGCATCTATCGATATTTGCCAACAAGGCGAGCGGGGAGTAGCTTCTCTTCGTGGGTGTACACCATTGCAGTGAATCGAATGCGGGATTTTCTACGGGAAAAGAAACCGATGATGACGGCTGTAGACAACGGTCTAGAGCGCAGTCATGACAATACACCAGAACAGCAAGTGCTGCATAAGGAGATGCAGCGTGAGATATATCGCCAAATGGAGGATCTGCCTGAGGCATATCGGCTTGTCCTATTGTTGAAGTATACAAATGAGCTGAGCTATGAAGAAATCGCAGAGATTACTGGCATGAGCCCAGGGCAAGTGCGTAATGCCCTCCACCGAGGCAAAAAATCACTTAAGAAAAAGCTGGAACGTAGAGGAGGGTTAGCGACATATGAAGCCTATTCCAAATGAGGAAGAACGGTTGCTGGAGCAACATTTGTTCCGAGAAGAACCAGACGCTGATTTTACGCTGGAAGTGATGCAGAAGCTGGAAGATGTATCAATGGTGAGCGGAGAAGATGAGCTACAACCGAAGAGAGCCAGCAAAAAGAAATGGTTCCGTCGAACCGGGATGGCTGCCGCTGTAATTCTTCTGCTGGGGGGAGCGTGGTTCGCTTGGGAGCAGAACGCCGTACCTACAGAGCCTGGAGTGAGCGCAGTGAATCCACCACTTCCGAATATTCCTGTTCCAGAAAGCTTGAGGTATTTCAAACTAACTGATGATTACAAACGTCTACAGCCGCTTGGTCTATACGTTAATCCGGAGATTGAGATTGAGAATGAGGGCTACACGCTCAAGATCCATCATGTGTTGGTGGATCGTTCGCAGATTGTGATGACGATCGAACAAATAGCCCCGGACGGGACAAATGCGTATCTTGTTACCCCGTATTCAGGCAATATTCATATTACAGATGAGAATGGGCGTCAAGTCGCCACTATCGTAAAAGAAACAAGCCTTTATCGAGCCGGTTTTCAGCGATGGATATTTCAGTTGAATGATGACATCCCCGATCAAGTGGTTGTACGAGGTGAACTGGGGCATCTAACTGCAGAAGAATACACTATCGGGGTGGATAAACCATCTGAAAAGAAAACGATCGACTGGAGCTTTCAATTTAATTTGGATATGACCAAGGCCAAAGCGTTATCTATCCAAACACCACTGAAGAACACGTATACAACGCCAGAAGGTTTACAGATCGGATTAACTCAAATGATTCGAACACCAAATGGAATTCGTCTAGATCTCGATGTGAGCCTGAGTGATGAGTTGCAAGCCAAAGTCGAGGCAGGATGGGACGAGGAGCTGGAGATTCTTTATCATCTCGAAATCCCTGAAACGAAGGAGTATCGTATTTTTAACGGTAGCAGGTCAGGTGCGCGGCAAGCTAAATTTCGATTGAAAGACCTCAGCCAGCTAAGTGGTACAGAGGGGCATATTCAATTATCTGAGGTGTGGGATCCTGCATATGTAACGCTGGATGCGAAGCATATTCGCTTTGTGCTGGATGGCTACACGTTACCTGTAAAAGAAGAAAAGCAAGTCGAATTTGATTTGAATCAGCTCTACAGAAAGCCTGTCAAAATTAAGCAAGAAGGTACTGAGTACACTATTCATGGCTATAGCTTTGATCCTGTCGAAGAGGCATATGTTCTGGAGAAGGACAACAAGGACACGGAAGAAAATGAACTTGTGCTTAAAGCAAGCTCTATTCAAACGGGCAAACATACGCGAGAAGATTGGTTAATCGTGGATGATGTAGGGAATGAGCATACAATTGAAGGTTTAGGAACTGAGATTAGAGTGAATGAAAAGGGACAAAGCATAACGGATGATTGGAAGTTTATGGTTCGGGGTTATGATCGAAGCAAGGGTTCAAAATTTACGCTAAAACGAACAATTTACAAACAAGACTTTGACGATGTTGATTGGACAGTGGATTTACCATCCTACAGAAGTTTGCCTTGGCAGAAATGAGGAAGGGAACTGTAGAACTCAATGTTTTCTTGTGTTCTCAAGTTCTCGATAATCCAAAAGTTCTGATCATTCTAAAGTCTCATGCTCATATTCAAGAATCAGATTAGAGCTACTTCTATAAATACACATAGGGGATGTCCCACAAGTCATTAACATGACGAGGGACATCCCGTTTAGCGTTATTTTGATCTAATGAACCTGACACATGCTATTTGTGCCCATTTTCCCGGATCTGATATTTAACGAATCACAGAGGCGTTATTTCGTCGATTCAGTCGATATTATTAGGTTTTTTCAGATGATCCCCAATCAGCACCTTCTGACCTGTGCGGGCACTTTCGAGAGACGCAAGTACCATCGCCATACTGTACTGATTGTCGCTACAGTGTGTTTCGGGAAGGTGACCAGCCTCCAGCGCAGAGAACATATTTTCGAGACAGCCGTGATGGCCGGTCTTCTCCATCACAGGCAACGTTCCTTCGATTCGTTCATGAGGCTGCAAGAACGACAGTTTGCCATCCGCCTCACGTTGTTCCGCCGCAACGACCTCCGCATAGATTGTGTCATGACCATCCCAGATGGCAGTACCTTTCTCCCCAGTAACACGCCATGACGCTTCCCATGAAGTTGGTGAACCTTCGGCACACCAAGAACCACGATAGTTGAAAATTGAGCCATCGGACATTTCAAATATGCACAGCGCCATCGCATTGCCTTCATACCATGAGCCTGGAGGATTGAATTCATGACAATAAACGGATACGGGGTTTTCCCCCATAATTAATCTAGCTTGATCGAAGGTATGTATGGACATATCCAGCAATAAAGGACTATCCATTACGTCACGAAATCCACCGAAGTGAGGCCCAAGGAAAAAATCAGCCCCGGCAAATCCAACTTTACCAATATGCCCATCCTCTATCAGTTGCCGATAGGCACGTATACGTGGATCGAAGCGGCGATTCTGCATAACCGCTTGAATACGGCCTGTGCTTCGTGAAGTTTGCACAATGTCCTCGCACTCAGCGAATGATTCAGCCAGTGGTTTCTCGCCAAACACATGGCAGCCCTCTTGTAACGCAGCCATCGATATACCGTAGTGGCTAGCTGGAATAGTTACATCGAATACAATCGAAGCATCGGTAGCCCGGATGGCTTCGCGAATATCGGTGAACGTTGGACAGGTGAGACCATGCTTAGCTGCAAGTGCTGCTGCTACAGGCTCGTATAGATCGACAAGCCCGACAATCTCTGTGTTCGGTCTAGCCAGAGCGTAATCCACCCAAGTGTTGGACATGCCACCGCAGCCGGCGATAACGACCCGATGTTGTTGAGTCACCTTATCATCTCCTCTTGCTTCTCATGATCTTCATTGATGTATGATCTGTGCATCGGCAAAGTCTATCCTCAGATACGATACGCCTACTGCCTAGACTGGATTCGGTACAAAATCCCCGCCACGACATTGCTTCAGATAATGAAGAGCATGCACTTGTCCCGTCATCTCTAATTCGTCCTTATAGACCGGATCATGCCAGCCTTCGATATCAATTGTGCCTTGGTATCCATGCTGCCGCAGAATCGTGATAATATCCGACCAATTGCTATCTCCGAAGCCCGGTGTGCGATGCCATACAAATTCATGCGGTCCATGTACGCCATGCTGCTTCACAATATCCCAAGCAATGGTGGCGTCTTTACCATGCACATGGAACACTTTGGGTGCCCATTTACGCAGTTGAGGAATCGGATCAATCAGGCTGACCATCTGGTGGCATGGCTCCCATTCTAGTCCGATGTTGTCCTCCGGCACAGCGTTGAACATCATCTCCCATGCCGTTGGGTTGTGTGCTATATTCCAATCCCCTGTCTGCCAGGTTCCACCCATATCACAGTTTTCAAATGCGATGCGTACACCGCGTTCTGCCGCTCGGCGTGTTAACTCTCCAAATACCTCTTTGAATTTAGGAATCGATTGATCGATAGGTTGATCGGTCAACCGTCCTGTGAATCCAGAGACGATATCTGCGCCGAACAGATGGGCATGATCGATAGCGCGTTCCCAGCTCGCCAGGGTGTCTGCGTTATCGCCGGCTCCAGTAAGTGGATTACCGAACACGCTGAGCGCAGAAATGACAACATTATTTTCGTCTACAATCTCGCGAACACGTTTGGCGGTTTCCGTTAGATCCAAGTCTCCTGTCGTTTGCCAGAAGGTCAGATTGAATGATTCGAAGCCGTGCTGCATAATCTGTGGGATGACGCGAACGGCATCTCCTCCACCGACTAGGGTACCTATGCGTAATGGATTATTCATTGTTGTAATCACTCCAATATTGGCTTATAGTGAGGTTCAAAATGATCAAGGTGTTCTTTGTGATCCATAGCCGATCTTCTGAACAACCGTGTACAGTTCTTGACTGACACACTCATTATAGCCGGGTATCTGCCCAGATCGCTCTATACAATCTTGTGCAATATTAGTCCGATTTTGTGGGGAAGGAGCTAATGACGATGTTAGACCTGAAAGCGCTTCACGAAAATACTCGGATTGACCATAAATCACATCCATTTCAACTGTTTGAGAATCGTTTCGAGCAGATGAAAGGTGGCGAATGTATTTTATATTTACATTGGCACGAGCATTTTGAACTTATTTTGATGCGGAGGGGCAGTGTCCTTTTTCATATTGATAGTAAACCCTATACGGCACAGGCCGGCGAGCTTATTGTTATTCCAGGCGGCACGCTACATGTGGGATACGCGGCCCAGGAGGGGGATGTGGAATACGACTCGGTTGTGGTGAATCCAGCCCTGTTTCAGGATTATCTGCATGATCCAATACATGTACAGTATGTGGCTCCCTATTTGGAGGGGAGGGTGAGATTCCCGGTAAAACCTGCCGATCAGGATCGGGTCTGTCTTACCTATTACACCTTGATGCATGAGGCAATCGAAGAGATGTCCTTGCGGCCGCCAGCTTATCAGCTTGTTGCCAAGTCGAAATTGCATGCCCTGTTCACGATGCTTGCCCGTACGTTTCTGCCACAGCAACGATCAGAGCGGAGTTCGAGATCCTATTTTCCTAATCGCGAACGATTCAAGGAATTAATTGAACAGATCGAAGCGGCACCAACATCCAAAATCACAGTGACCCAAGCGGCGGCTCAGGTTGGGCTAAATACATATCATTTTTGCAAAATGTTCAAAAAACTAACCGGCCGGACATTCGTTGAATATGTGAATGGATGCAGAATGACAGAAGCGGAGCGGCTGCTGCGTGAGAGCAGTCTAACGATTACGGAGATTGCCGCTAGAGTGGGATGCGAGAATGCCAATTATTTTACTAAGTTATATAAAAAGCATAAGGGAGTGACCCCGTCACAAGGGCGGTTAGAGAAGGAAAGTTAGGCGCTCTAGAGCTGATTAGTGGATGAATTAAGGTACTGAGGTGTAATGGGTAATAGTGATGGGGATTCATTACTCTAGCCGATGAAAAAAGAAAAAAACGGACGCTCGCAACAATCTGCGAATGCCCGTCGGAATCGTGTAATAAGACTACTTCATAAATCGGGAGAATAGCCGGTTGGCTTTTCTGGAGAGGTCGTCCAGCTTAATGTTGGCCTGATCCAGTTGATTGTATCCCCATTTAATGGTTTGCAGCATGCGTGGAGACAGTGGTGTCCCCTTAATCCGAGGATAGATATTGTGATACGCCCAGACAAGGTGTTCCCAGCGATGATCGTTACCGTCTTGAATGTATTCAGATACGTCCAGAACCTTGCCGTGTCCTTCTTGGAGTAACACATTTTTCAAGTGAATGTCCCGTGGATTGAGTCCACGACTACGGACAGCCTCGCGAGCTGCGTCCACATCAAGCATGACTTGCTCAGGAACAGGTATGCCCTTCTCTAGACATTCCAGCAGGGTGTCCCCAGGCTCGTAGCTAATAACAAGAATATTTCTGCCGCTGCCATAATAGGTGGGGAAATAAGGTAGACCTTTGAGCTGCTCGTATACTTTTTTTTCGTTTTGTAACTTGTCCAGGGCATGATCCGAGTACATTTTGAAGGCATATTGTGGCAAGCCGTCATACGTAAATACGGCGGCATCTGTACCTGTGCCGATGCAGTGCAAGCCTTCCACTTGGCCAATGATGTCTACAAGCTCATTCCGGTCGCTTCCGATGACTTGGATCTGTTGTAACGCTTCTTCTGCCTGGAACCAATCCGGTCGATTCATGGGTGGTGCCTCCTTTAAGGATATGCCTCTAATCCTCGTTCAAATGAATGCATCTCATCTTGTGCTCAGCATGATGATATTATATAAACGATACGGATATCATCGGAAACGGTTGCGAGTATAAGAAAAAAACGGAAAGGCATAACTCACTAAAACGGAAAAAATGTAACGAGTGCGCCAGCAGATTAAAAGTTGTAAGATTAAAATACCAGCGAGTTACGTTAAGGTTTCATCATGCTCACAATTTCAGCTCTGCTGCGGCATGAGTAGCATGAAATGAGCTCGAACCTATATCTTACGAACATGAGACACGCTATTTCCCAGATATGGAACTTAACTGGTATTTAGCGAACTCAGGATACCTTATTGTAGTTATAAGGAGTAGATCAGAGCACATTATTAACCTTTTTCGTGAAATAAGGTTGCTGAAGTTCGTTACAATTTCAATATGGCTCAAATATAGGTGATAAGCTCACCTGAGTTCGTTAGGACATTTCTGAAAACTCGCTGAAGAGTAAATTTTTTACTGCCTTTTCGCCTCCTGCTGCGTCACTTTCCCTTGACGTGCTCTGGCACGCCTGCGGAAAACTTCCTGGCTTAGAACGAAAATCGGCATAATAGGGGTTCATCGGATTTTTAGACACGGGTATGATGAAATGAATTCATTTATCGTATCTATTCCCAAGTCTGCTCTTAATCAAAAGCGGATTTTTTGAAAAAAATCGTTAAGGGATCTTGTACAGATCGTACACAACGTACAAAACATACAAAACGTACGCAACACAGATCCTGTTATACAGAAAGGCAGATTAACTTATGGCACAATACCCTCAGTGGTCTTACTCGCAGTCGCGGGCAAGCATGTTCGATGAGTGCCTGCGCAAATATTATTATCATTATTACGGAGCGCATAACGGCTGGAAAACGGAAACAGCGGATGAGATGCAAGTGCGGTTATACCGCTTGAAGCAGTTAAGCAATCTATACTTGGTGTTTGGTGACTTAGCCCACCGGATGTGTGAGTCTGCTGTACGCAGTAGAGAGGAAGGCAAGGATAAGCCGCGCGAGCACTTCTTGGAGCAGATGATGCGCAAATTGCTCAATCAAGCCTATGTGGAATCCATGGATCAAGAGCAGTGGCGACAAGATCCGAAGAATCGTGTGATGTTATCGGAAATGTATTACGGTGACGATACGTTGGACGACCGAATTGCTACGATTAAGGAACGTGTCTCTGCTTGTGTGAGTAATCTCTATCAGACACTGACGTGGGAGGACTTATCACGCGCTAGCACAACGATTCTGGAAATAGAGAAATGGGATACCATGTTGCTGCACGACACCCGTGTATATGTGAAGATGGACTTGTTGTACCGCCGTCGTAATGGCAACATTGTCATTGTTGATTGGAAGACAGGCAAAGAGGATGATTTCTCCGATCAGCTGATGTTGTACGCATCCTATGTCAAGGAGCATTACCAAGTTCCATTAGAGCAGATTGAGCTAAGAGTGGAGTACCTTTTGACAGGAACACACAAACAGTATACGGCAACGGAAGAGGATATAGCGAAAGTGGAAGAGAACGTTGGTCGTTATATTGAAGAGATGCGGTCTTGTGTTGCGGATGAATACTATAATCGTCCGAAGGACGTCTCGTATTTCACACCGATGCCTTCGCGTGTTGCCTGCCGGGATTGCAACTTCCGAGAGGTATGCAGTGAGCGTGCTGTCTGAGGCCGGGGAGCAGTTCTGGGACGGTATATTGCAAAATAAAATTAGAAGCGCCAGTCTGGACACTACTGCCCAGACTGGCGCTTCTATTACGTTCCATAGGCTTAAGGAGAGAGCCTGTGGAACGGATAATGTTCAAGATCATCTGACCGCCACGGGTTCTCCGTGAGCTGTCATGTCTTACTGGACAGTGGTTGTATTCTCCAGCGCCTGTCCTGCAGGAACATAGGCATGCCCGAGATCCCGGGCAACCGCCTCATATGTGATATGTCCATTCAGCGCGTTAACAGCGCTGCGAATGGACGAGCTACCGCGAATCGCTGCGGCTGCACCATGGCTCGCGAGTTGCAGTGCATAAGGCATGGTGGCGTTAGTGAGCGCCACGGTTGATGTACGCGGCACTGCACCAGGCATGTTAGCGACCGCGTAATGCACGACTCCATGCTTCACATAGGTGGGTTCATCATGGGTTGTAATATGATCAATGGTTTCGACAATTCCACCCTGATCAATTGCTACATCCACAATGACCGAGCCAGGTGACATGGTCGTAACCATCTGCTCGCTGACCAAGGTAGGAGCTTTGGCACCGGGGATCAGCACGGCACAGATGAGCAGATCGGCTGATGCTACCGCTGCTGCGATGTTGGATGGGCTCGACACCAGCGTATGGATCTGGTTGCCGAAGATATCATCTAACTGGCGCAGCCGATTCAGATTCAGATCAAGGATAGTAACGTCAGCTCCGAGTCCAATGGCAATTTTGGCCGCATTGGTTCCGACCGTTCCTCCGCCAATAATGACAACTTTGCCGCGACTGACACCAGGTACGCCGGATAGCAGAATGCCTTTACCACCCTCGGTTTTCTCTAGAAGCTGGGCTCCGATCTGGGCTGACATGCGCCCAGCCACTTCACTCATGGGTGTAAGCAGAGGAAGTGTTCCGTTTACTTCCAGCGTTTCATATGCGATAGCGGTCACCTGACGTTCTATTAGCGCTTTAGCCAGAGCAGGCTCTGCGGCAAGATGAAGGTAGGTGAAGAGGATGAGACCCGGTCTGAAGTAGTCGTATTCATTTGGAAGAGGCTCCTTCACCTTCATGATCATATCGGATTCGGCCCAGATCGACGCAGCCTGCTCTTTAATTTCTCCACCTGCCACTACATATTCTTGGTCTGTGAAGCCACTGCCGAGTCCAGCGCCTTGTTCAATCATCACCTGGTGACCGGCTCTGACGAAATCAGCGGTTCCAGCAGGGGTTATTGCAACTCGGTTTTCATTGTTTTTGATTTCTTTGGGAATTCCGATTCTCATCACCATGCACCTCGTCCATTTATTGGTTGTTAGCTTATACTACAAGTTTATGACTTGGGTCGTCGTTTTGCACCTTGCTTAATGTCTATGTTTTTCGAGAAAACATCAACATATTGTCGAGAAAGTCTATTCAGGACATTTGTCTTTCGATTATAATGTAAGAAAAAATGACATATAGGAGAGCCGATATTGAGAAATGATCGTGTGTTTACGATAAAGGATATGTTGGATCGTCCTGTTTTTGACAGAGCAAGGCTTGCAGCAGGTAAAGCGGGATTGTCTCGGCAGGTTGGATGGGTTCATGTGCTGGAGATTACCAATGTCTCTCCATTTGTTAGCCCTCATGATCTTATTTTATCCACTGGACTATGGCTTCAATCGGCAGAAGGTCGTGAGGAATACCTGTTGCAATTGATTCGAAGTGAGGCGGCAGGGCTATGTGTGGAGTTTGGCACAAGTATCTACAGCATTCCTGAACAATTAATTGAATTAGCTGACCGGCATCAATTTCCGTTGATTGTATTTGAACAGCCGGTACGTTTTGTGGAGATTACACAAGACATTCATTCACTGCTTATTAATCACCAACACCAGTTACTCAAAAGCTTGGAGTCATACTCTCGCAAGCTTCAGCAGTTAACTCTTCAAAGTACGGATATGTCCGCAGTCATGAACCTATTACACAACTATGCGGCCAAACCAGTGGTATACATCTCTTCGATGGAGCCGGGAAGCTTCGTTCCCGATCTGCCACCTGAGTCTGAACAGGCCATCTATACGTGGTATGAACAGGAGGTGGAGCATTTGGATCTGAATGATTCTGATATAGAACTATGGTTCCATCTGGATGAGGACAATGTGCTGCTCTGCCATCCGGTTGTCTGTTTCGGTCAGGTATTCTCTGCAGTAGGGATGCTTGTCCATCCCACAGCACCTGTGGAATATCTCAAGCTGCTGCTGGATTACACAGCCAAAGCCGCAGCAACGCTCACCTTACGATCCCAGTTCTTAGAGGAAAAGATGGTGCGGAACCAAAATGAGCTAATCCAGGATCTGATGAACGGCAATATTCATCAAGAGGAGCAGGCGCAGACTCGGATGGGATTGCGTTTGCTGGTAAAGGGACAGTATTGGTTCGCAGGAGGGGTCATGGAGATTGAGCATCAATGGAAGGGAACAGGTCGGGAACGAATGGAAGCTAACCATCAGGACATTCTTGTACTGCTCCGCTCCTTACTCAAGAAGAACAATTTAACGAGTTTAATTATGCTGAAGAATAATCAGGTATACTTGTGCTGTGCGAAGGAAGAGATTAACCTGTCCACGCGTGACCAGTTACTTCGAGCACTGGAAGGCATTGTTGGGGATGTTACACGCTTTGCGAGTCGCAATCTGAAGCAAGTTGCAATTCGTGTCGGTTTTGGCAAGTTAAGAAGTCGCTTGACTGAAATGCATGATAGTCTTCAAGAAGCATATCAAGTCATTGAAGTTTCACGAACGGTAGATCAGATGGAACATGTTCATTTCTACGAACGTATGGGTATATATCAAATGTTAAAAGCTTTGCCTCAATCCTTCCTACAACCATTCGTCAATGATCATTTAGGCGTGCTGATCGAGCATGATCGGGCATATCATCTCCGACTGGTCGTAACGCTTGATGCTTATTTACGCAGTTTTGGTTCCAAGCGGGATGCTGCTGCCCGATTATTTATTCATCGACAGACATTGTACAACAGGCTGGAGAAGCTAGAGGAGTTGCTAGGGTCGGACTTTATGGAGCAAGGGAGAAGAATCTGTCTGGAGATGGCGCTTCTCGCCCATGCCATGATAGAGGATGAACAGCTTCACCATCGCTAGAACCTAAGAATTACAGCTTAGGGAGTGTCATTCCATTGGTTCCAAGCGATGGTTTAGCACTTTTTGTTGATGCGGTATGTGTGTTGTATTTCTGTAGTCAGAAAGGGCTTGTTAAGTATCATACGACGTCCGCGCTTTAATTTCGGTTGATTGGTGATAGAAGCAAGGGATAAGAAGGAGGGCGACACTAAACGATAGAGGGATGAAGCGCGTTTGGCTTCCGAAGCCTCCGTTTTGGAGGAAAGAGTCCTCATTTGGCGAATCCATTCGTTTAATCGCTCTGCATTGATTCCGATTTGCCCGCTCAGATTACAGATATCGAGATTTTTTCTCACACAAATCCGCCTTTCCAAGAATTTCGAGAAGTATGGATGATGAAAGGGAAGCATGAAATTCGAAATCAGTTGATCAGTGGAATGCATTCATTAATACGTTGTTAAACGTTTACATGTCGGTTGCGAAGTCTTTTCTATAATTTGGCTTTTATCGAGATTTTATCATTTTCTACTTGATTATGCGTCTCAATATAGTCTCAATTTGATTGGAAAATAAAGTATATTGAAAGTACTAGTACTAGTACGGAGGACATAGATGGGAAACAGTGGTGAATCACGATACGATAGTTATTTAGGTCTGGGTAAACGATTTGTTGGACGTATTCGAGAATTGAATATGTTGAATCATTGGTTTGCGGATTCGGTAGCACCACTCACGATTTTCTCGGTAACGGGCATGGGGGGCATTGGTAAATCCTCGTTGCTCTCTGAAATGATGGCTGTGTCTCGTCATCAGGGGGCTACCGCAATCTGGATGGATGGTCGATTCTGTGGCTCGACTCCTTCAGTTTTCCTGGATTATCTATCTTCGGCGGTAGGGCTCGAGACGATGGAGAGTGGGGGCGATTGTCCGCCATTAAGTCGTCTGCGCACTGCATCTGCTCGGAATCGATACGTTATTGCAGTGGATAATTACGAGGAACTTTTTTTGCTAGAAAGTTGGTTTCTTGAGGTATTTGTTAACAAAATTCCGGCTAACGGTGTACTTATTATTTTGGCATCCAGACCAGAGCCTGCTTCAACTTGGCGAACACATCCCCGTCTACAGCAGTGTCTAGTTCAGATGCCGTTGCAGCATTTCACAGATGAAGAGGTAACGAATTATATTGCAGGTGTAGGTACGTTGACTCGCCATATGGCAGGCAAGATCGCTCGTATGACGGATGGTCATCCGCTGGGTCTTGCACTGGCTGTGGAAGCGGCAGATCAGCATTGTAATATACGTCTGAGGGAATGGGCTGAATTATCACATATGGTTAGTGCCCGTCTGTTGCATGAATTGACATTGCCCAGCTTGCAACCGATGGTAGAGGTGTTAACCCTACTAGAGACCGCGAATCAAGAATTGTTATCCTCTGTACTGCAAACAGAAGTGACACTACAGGAATATCAGGTTCTGAAACGGATGTCTTTTATTCGCTCTGACTCAAGCGGTGTAGTCTTACATGATCTAGCACGACTACATTTGCTGCGGGATTTCCGTCAACGAGAACCGCAACGAGTGCAAGCTATGCGTGTTCGTATTGCAGGTATCCTGAGACCGTTGCACGAAAAAGCGGAGCCTCATGAGCGAAATCAAATCACGAGAAAAATGCTGTTATTATGCCAAGAGTCCATGCTGCAGCACCGGAAATACGCAGATGTTTCTGCTGACTCCCTGTTCTCGCCAATGGAGGCGATGAGGATCGAGGACATGCCGGCACTCCAGCAGCTGCTTTGGCAATGGTGCCAATATAGCGTAGAACCGTGGCAGGCACCGTTATATCGTGATTTTCTGGACGAATTGGCACGTCGATACCCAGAAGGTATTGTGGTCATGCGGGATAAGAGCGGTGAACCGATTGCGATGTTCATTACTGTTTTTTTGCACCGGGAGAGCAGTGAGATTCTACTCAAGTATTTTCCCAATGAAATGCAGGAATGTTTTACGTCTGATGAAATGAAGTGTGAACCGGATCAGGCGGATACACATTATGCAGTTTTGGTCGCAGCTAGAGATGATGTACCCGGATATAAGCGTGAAGAACTTGTCGGTTATATGGCGCTGGATCGGTTGTCGTTACTGGGAGATGGAGCTAGAGTAATGCTGGTGGCCACCAATCCGAACCTGAAGCTCTTTCTGCAAAGTATTGGTTTTCAGATGCGAAAGACCCGTACTCGTGTATGTGACTTGTATGACGAGCAGGCTGACGTGATGGAATTGGATCTGCGCAAAGAGAAATTTGGGGATTGGGTCATGTCTCTGCTGAACACAGAGACTTTAGCTAATGGCACCTCCCATTCAACGGCGGTTAAAGAACGGATGTCGTGGACGGAAACGGACGTCCGCAAAATGCTGGCGCTATTGCATTCTCCTGGAGAATTGCAGCCTTACGCAGAGCGAATGAACGGTATGGAGAATGGAATCCAATTTCAGATGTATGTGCTGGATTTGCTTGAGGGAAGAACGCATGGGATCTGTCAGCAGGATCAGATACTGCTGTATGCGACCTATTGGACACATGCTGGCAATCCAACTGCCGCGGCACAGGTATGCTCCATGAGTCGTGCGACCTTTTATCGTCATGTACGAGCTGCCCTGAAGCGGTTAGCGCGGGTGTTGTAAGTCGGATACGCATTAGGGATGAATCGATGAGTAGTTGAAAAAATGAATCGATGGATAGTTGAAGAATGAATGCATGAAAAAAGTAGATGAATACATGCAAAAAGACACGCAGTAGAGGCTGGTGAACCGTTACTGCGTGTTTGGTGTGAGCACATATTGATTTCTATGGAACTTACAACGATTCAGGTTTGAATAGCGGGGTGTTGTCTAACATGGCCATTCGTAGCGCAGCAGAGCCCTCAGACTTAAGACTTCAACAGGTACCCCTTAGTCGCCCTTCGGCCCTTAGCCAGATCTGCTAATGAATTATAGACCAAGCCGCTTCATCCGATTGTATAACGTTGCTCTTGAGATGCCGAGCTGACGTGCAAGGGTGCGTTTGTTTCCTCCTACGTCTTGTAGATATTGGAGTAATAGCTCTGATTCGAATGCATCAAGCCGATCCTGATAGGAAGAAGATGAAAGTTCGCTGGACATCCCTAACGTCTCCGAATCAGTTTCATCAGTAGCGTTAAGCCTGCTGACTTGTGTCTGTGAGTGAACAACATCTGAACTTGCATACGAATGAAGAGATAGCGCCTGCTGATTGTTGATCTGTTCTTGGTTCATCGATATAAGTAGCGATTCGGGTAGATAATCTGCCTTAACCTCGCCATCCGTGGTGAGGATGGTAATTCGTTCGATGACATTCCTTAATTCCCTTACGTTTCCCGGCCAGTCATATTCGAATAACAGCTTAAATACAGCTGGAGGTACAAGTTCAATATGCCGGCTATATAACAAAGAAAACTCTTGTAGAAAGGTCTGTGTTAATTCATAAATATCTTCCTTCCGTAAACGTAACGGAGGAATGATGAGATTAATGACATTCAGCCGGTAGTAGAGATCCTCTCTAAACTGACCACGTGCGATCATGTCCCTTAAATTCTGATTGGTTGCTGCAACAATCCGGCAATTCGCCTGCTTCATGCGTGTTCCACCTACGGCAAAGTAGCTTTTCTCCTGCAAGACACGGAGTAGCTTAACTTGTAGCTCCAGCGGCATCTCGCCGATCTCGTCTAGAAATAATGTTCCGCCTTCTGCAAGCTCGATTTTGCCCTTCTTGCCCTTCGGATCAGCCCCGGAGAAGGCTCCCTTCTCATAGCCGAACAATTCACTTTCGAACAAAGAAGCAGGAATGGCACCGCAGTTTATGGCGACAAAAGGTGCAGTTTGTAGCTCGCGTAGATCATGAATGGCTTTGGCAAATAGCTCTTTACCTGTACCGCTCTCCCCGAGAATGAGTACTGTCGCTGAAGTGGTGCTAATTTTGCGGATCGTTTCCAGGCATTGTTTGATGACTGGGCTGCTGCCTTTGATTTTGGCGAAGGGATCTGCGTCCGGACGCAGCCTGGCGACAGCTTTTTCTAGATGTTGAACCTTGGAGGTCATGTGCAGCAATTCCTGGTGAAGTCGGATTTCAGTTGTTATATCCACTTCGGCTGCGACAGCACCAACAATTCGGCCATCCAGATACACTGGACGTGCGTTGATTAAAGCGAATAGATCAGGTCTCGGTTGATGCTGTTTACGATATACGGTTTCGCCGGTGTAGAGTGTTTTGAGTGATTGAAGTCGGTCAAGTGGGAAAAAATCCGCAGCGGGCTGGCCGATGATGTCCTCTCTACGAATTGAAAATACATGCTCTGCATCGGATGTCCAGTAGGCTACTTTTGCCTCCTCATTAATTAAAGTGAGTGCAGTACCTGCTGTTTCCAGTGTAGTTTCAAAGTAAGCTTCCAAAAGGCGATGGGCATGATACATCTCTTGCAGTAGATCGGCTGCGGCAATATAACCGAGTATGTGTTCTGCTTCGTCTTGAATTAATACATATGGACTGGCATAGAAGAGAGGCAGGCAAGTTGCCAGCTCCGTCGATGAATAGACTGTTGATATAGGGATTCGTTTATGGGATGGAGCCTTATCGGTTCCGGATGTTTGGGGTATCCATGAATATCCTGACGTATCGCGAACAAAAACAGGTCCCTGAGAAGTTTCACGCTGAGTTGGTTGTGAAGCTATTCGATGAGTGTACTCCATAATGGTCTCGCCCTGAATGATGAGGTCAGTGCGTAATAAGGACATCAGATTGGGAAGTAAATGTTTCAATGCGATCACCTCAATTAGAACATTGCGTTATTTAAAAGGAAGTATGTGTAGTCCTTCTATAACAGATGGTTAGGACATTCATAATGTTAAACATATTATAGCTTTCCAAATGATGTATGTATATATTTTTTGACATCGAATGGTTAGGTATGAGAGGGGTTGCGTCGCGGCGTATATAAAACAGATAAAGTATGCGTTTGCAAAATGATATGTATTGTGCGAATGCTGATATGACGTTGTTCTCGCGATAAAATAGGTGATATAGAAGTTATAAAATGTGACATCGTAATGTTTTGATTTTTATATAATATACGGATATGTTGAGGATGATTTGCAAGAGATTACCGACAGGTGTCTAATTATATGTACACTTCAATTTGGGGATGTTAAATTTTTAGACATTGTTAGTGGATGTGAAATGAGATAGATAGGAGGAACATGGCGAACATAAGGAAAGGCGAAGGAACACAAAGGAATGCGAAGAAAGTATGCCAACCTTGAGAGATGCAGGTTGGCATGAGATGAAAGTAAACACATATTATCTGAACATATTTTTGACAACCATCCAGAGGTTAGCCGGTTTTTCCGCCAGTCGGCGAGTATAGTAAGGGTACCACATCGTTCCATAGGGAACGTAACAGCGAATCCGATAGCCCTCTTGCGCCAATCGCTCTTGCTCACTCATGCGTAAGCCGTACAGCATCTGAAATTCATACGCATCTGGCGAAATTCCTCGATCTTTCGCGTATTGCTTCGTCCATGAGATGATGTGGTCATCATGTGAGGCAATTGCGGTATAGACACCTTGGTCGAGATGATGCCGAATCATCAATTTGAACTGTTCAATGACTTCCGAGGTATTTTGATAGGCTACTGCAGCAGGTTCTTTATAAGCGCCTTTGACCAGCCGAAGCCGAATCCCTTCCCGAATCATATCCCGTGTATCTTCTACGGTTCGATGCAAATACGCCTGTAGCACCGTACCAGTGTTCACCAGTCCTTCACCATGCAAACGGCGAACGATATCCAGCGTCGCTTGGGTAAACGGACTGTCTTCCATATCGATTCTCACAAAAAGATCATGTGATTTCGCCTGCGCAGCAACTGCGCGAATATTCTGATAACCTTCTTCAGGGTCAAGGGCAAGCCCCATCTGCGTAGGTTTAAGTGATACGTTCGAATCCGCTTGCTGACGAGCAATACCGTCGACAAGGCGTAGATATTCATCCCGATACAATGCTGCTTCGCTCAAACGAGTAATCCCTTCTCCAAGATGATCTAGGGTTGCCATGATGCCTTTATTGTTGAGTATCCGGATCTCTTCAAGGGCTTCCTCGAGTGTATTACCGGCAATAAACTTGCCAGCGAGCTTTTTACCATATTTAATAGATAAATTCTCTACAGCTTTGTTGCCTGCAACAGTTAACAGCGTTTTGCGGTACATCTCCGTTCCAATACTCATCCTGCTTCCTCCTTATGAATCATGCTCCTGATACCAACATATCTAGCAAGAATCATGCCAATCTGTAGCGTTGGATGTATGCATCACCAATGAAAGTTATAAATCCTCTACTTCACATATAAAAAGTTGAAAAATATTCTCGCCTTAACCGGAGTTGGCACGGATCTTGCTACATATATTTGGGTGAGACCCAACCAGCGAATCTATATAGGTTCAACTAGACGGTTTACACGAAAACGGAGAGGACAGAAATAACCTGAAGAAGCGGAGTGTTCGCCTTAAAGCCTTCTGAAAGAAGGCTACATCGAAAGCATAAGCTATCCCGGGATTCCCCCTTTGAAAAAAGAGTTAAAAGGAATCAGGGGATAACAGCGATCGGAAGGTTGTTCTGTTATCGGAGTGGTCAGTGTAAACAATCTTTTGTTGAACATATATCACATCCTGAAGGAGGAATTATCTATGAATATCCCTTTTGTGAACGAACCCTTTACGTCTTTTGCTAACCCGGCCAACCAAGAGGCTTTTGAGAACGCACTGCGTCAGGTGGAATCGGAGTTAGGTCAACAATATTCTATGATCATAGGTGGGCAAAAGGTAACCAGCTCCCGCACATTAACCTCCGTGAATCCTGCCAATAAAGAGCAGATCATCGGCACAATCTATCAAGCCGATCAGGAGTTGGCAGAGCAAGCGATCCAGACTGCGGCGGAGACATTCCGTTCGTGGAAGCATACAGATCCGAATGAACGCGCACGATTGTTGTACAAAGCGGCAGCGATCATGCGTCGTCGGAAGCATGAATTCTCTGCTTGGCTTGTATATGAGTCAGGCAAGACATGGCCAGAAGCAGATGCAGATACAGCGGAAGCGATTGATTTTATGGAATTTTATGCCCGTGATATGCAGCGGCTGAGTCAGCCACAGCCACTGACACGCATTGCTGGAGAAGATAATGAGCTGACCTATATTCCACTTGGCGTAGGGATTGTCATCCCACCATGGAATTTCCCACTCGCCATTATGGCAGGCATGACATCGGCAGCACTTGTATCGGGCAACACCGTTGTATTGAAGCCAGCTAGCACAACGCCAGTAATAGCGGCGAAGTTCATGGAGTTGCTGGCTGAGGCAGGATTGCCAGACGGAGTCGTCAATTATTTGCCAGGGCCAGGAATTGAGGTCGGTGATTATCTGGTGGATCATGCGTTGACTCGATTCATTAGCTTCACGGGCTCAAGAGATGTTGGACTGCGTATCAATGAGCGTGCGGCTCGCACGGCACCAGGTCAGAAGTGGATCAAACGGGTTATTGCCGAGATGGGCGGCAAAGACTCCATTGTGGTGGATAATGATAGCGATCTGGAGCTTGCAGCAGAATCGATTACCGCATCTGCGTTTGGTTTCTCAGGTCAGAAGTGCTCTGCGTGTTCCCGTGCCATCATTCATAAGGATGTATATGATGTAGTATTGCAAAAAGTGATTGAGCGCACGAAGCAGTTGACGATGGGAAGTCCGCTCGAAGTAAATAGCCAGGTTGGCCCTGTCATTGATGACAAGGCATATGCCAAAATTAATGAATATATTGAAATAGGTAAAAGCGAAGGAAGGTTGGTACTGGGCGGTGGAACAGGCAGTGCAGAAGGTTACTTTATCGAACCGACTATTATTGCGGATGTTGATCCACAGGCTCGCATTGCGCAGGAAGAGATTTTTGGCCCGGTGCTTGCCTTTATTAAGGCAGAGGACTTCCAGGATGCTCTGGATATTGCCAACAATACAGATTATGGTCTGACCGGTGCGGTAATCTCGCGGAATCGTGAGCATTTACAGCAGGCTAGACAGGAGTTTTTTGCAGGTAATTTGTATTTTAACCGCAAATGTACTGGCGCGTTGGTGGGCACTCATCCTTTTGGCGGATTCAATATGTCGGGTACGGATTCCAAGGCAGGGGGAAGAGACTACCTATTGCTATTTACCCAAGCGAAGCTGGTATCGGAGAAATATTAAATACGTACTAAGCCTCGGATATGGGATTCAGCCGAAGGGCACATGCCCTAGATTCTTGTGTTATGATGTGCTCAAAATATGTAATCACCGTGTGTTCAACATGTATGTGTTCGTGCTTCGATACAAGTTCTCAGACTGCCGATAAGGAGGGAGACGGATGCTTGGAATGCAGTTGGTGCAGGAGCAGCGTGTACGACTGTCCATTACACCAGAGATGAAACAATCCATTCATGTATTAACGTTGTCCAGCCAGGATTTGGCTCGTTATCTTCAGGATGCAGCAGCAGACAATCCCGTTCTAGAGATTGAAGAAACCACAGCACGAGTAGCTCGGATCCCTTCGCGGCTGAATCAAGGTGGAGGAAGCTCTTCCTATGATCCGTTACTCCAGATCAGAAGCGCTGAATCTACGCTTGAACAGTTGTTGGCATCACAGATTCGGTTGCTCGCACTGTCTGCACAACAGAGAGCAATTGCAATATATTTGGCTGGTTGCGTCAATGAAGATGGTTATCTCACAGTTGATCTGACCGAGGTATCTTCGTTACTCGGTATATCCGTGGATACGGCGATGGCAGGATTGGATGTGCTGCAATCGCTCGACCCGGCGGGGGTTGGCGCACGTAGTTTATGCGAGTGTCTGCTTCTCCAGATAAAGCGTGATCCATCTGCTGCTCCTTATGCGGAACAGATGGTGGAAGCAGGGCTGGAAGCATTAGTTCCTTTCCATCCAGTCCGAGCAGGTGCACGGTTAGCGATCACTTCTCAACAAGCGCAGAAGGCTTATGATTACATTTCGAGTTTGAACCCTAAGCCTTGCCGCTCCATTGGCTCCAAGGAGTATCCGCACTATATCATTCCGGATGTGGCTGTAGCTGTTCGAAACGGAGTGACTTGTATTCGGCTGTGCTCAGCAGGTATTCCGCGAGTATCGATTAACGAAGAGTATGCACATTGGTTCAGAGATTCTTCTACGGATGAGTCTTGGCTGGCACGTACAGCAGAAGCAAGGGCAATCATTCGAAGTGTATATTTACGGCGGGGGACATTAATACGCGTGGTGGCAGCGGTACTGGAGGAGCAGGAACGGTTTATGTCTGAGGGGCCGTCTGGATTAAAATCACTGAGCATGGCGGCCGTTGCTGACAAGATTGGCATGCATGAGTCAACAGTAAGTCGCGCCGTCCACGGAAAGTATATTCAAACGCCGCATGGCGTATTTGAATTGAAGGCTTTCTTCACTTCAGGCATTGCAACAACACAGGGAGACCTGGTTTCGGCATCAGCAGTAAAGTTGAGGTTAAAAGCATTGATTGCTACGGAACGTGCAGATCGCCCGTTCTCCGATAGTGCCTTAGCTACATTGCTGCAAAAGGAAGGCATCATCCTCTCGCGTCGAACGGTCGCGAAGTACAGGGAAGAGCTCCAGATATTATCCTCGCTTGAACGTAAGCGGTGGGGATAAACAAGAAACAGACATTATCACAGTGATCCGTTATCTTGAATTGAATAATGACGATAAACATCCCCTCTAGACCGAGTATTATGGGTCTAGAGGGGATGTTATTTTTTATTTTGTTATATGTGGTGTGTCCAGATGGCGAGTCGT
This sequence comes from Paenibacillus tundrae, assembly GCF_030812775.1. Classification (GTDB taxonomy): domain Bacteria; phylum Bacillota; class Bacilli; order Paenibacillales; family Paenibacillaceae; genus Paenibacillus; species Paenibacillus tundrae_A. Next base: position 55,965 of record NZ_JAUSTI010000008.1, on the reverse strand, counting down.
TCGTTTGAACGATATTAACAAAATAACGAACTATTGCTCCATATTAAGCAGGAATCGCTCACCAGCAATACCTGGTGTTGTCATCTGCTCTGGATGCAAAATTTCCTCAAGCTCTTCTGGGGTCAACAGACCACGCTCCAGAATGATTTCCTGCAGAGAAGCACCTGTCTTCAATGCTTCTTTTACAATTGAGGCTGCCACATCGTAACCGAGGTGTGGGTTGAGAGCTGTGATGACACTGAAGCTCTGATTCATAATGATTTCACAGCGTTCCCGGTTTGCTTCCATCTCTTCGACGGCATAACGGGTAAACACGTCAATACCATTATTCATGATTTTCAATGATTGTAACAAGTTAAAGGCAATGACAGGACCCATGACATTCAGTTCGAATTGACCTGCTTCACAAGCCATGCAGATGGTATGGTCATTACCCATCACCTGGAAGGATACCTGGTTAATGACTTCCGCCATGACAGGATTCACTTTACCCGGCATAATGGATGAGCCTGGTTGGCGCGGTGGCAGACGCAGTTCGTTGAAGCCTGCACGCGGGCCTGAAGCCATCATACGAATGTCGTTACAGATTTTGGATAGATTCACTGCACATACTTTTAGCGCAGCGGACAGTTCCATGTAAGCATCTGTATTCTGAGTTGCATCTACGAGATCCTCTGCCGTTTGCAGCTTCAATCCCGTAATATCCGCCAGATGCTCTGTAACCTTAACGATGTATTCCGGCTTGGCATTCAGACCCGTACCTACAGCCGTTGCTCCAAGGTTGATGGTCAACAGACGACGATTAGCAAAATCGAGACGTTCCATGTCGCGACCAAGCACCCGAGCATACGCGCCGAATTCTTGTCCAAGTCGAATCGGCACCGCATCCTGAAGGTGGGTACGTCCTACTTTGACAACATCGTCGAATTCCTGCTCCTTCTTACGGAAGGCGTCCTGAAGCCGTTGCATTGTCTTCAGTAAGGTTTCCGACAGATGATATGCAGCGATGCGAAGAGCTGTAGGAATGACATCATTCGTTGATTGGGACATATTGACATGATTGTTGGGATTACAGTGGAAGTAGTCTCCTTTGTTCTGCAGCAGCAGCTCCAGTCCACGATTGGCAAGAATTTCGTTCATATTCATATTCATGGAGGTACCTGCACCACCTTGAATGGAGTCTACAATAAAATGATCAATATGATGACCCTTCATCATTTCTTCGGCCGCCATAACGATGACATCGCCAATTTTGCGTGGCAGCATTTTTAATTCCATATTCGTGACTGCCGCTGCTTTTTTAACAGCAGCCAGAGCCGTGATCAGTTCGCGATGCACGGGAACGCCGGTAATGGGGAAGTTTTCTACTGCCCGTACCGTCTGTATTCCGTAGTACGCATAGTCAGGAATTTCTTTTTCACCGATAAAGTCTTTCTCAGTCCTTGTGGACATTTCGTTCGCCTCCAGTGGCATCCAAAAATAGGTCAACTCTGGCATAGCCAAAGCGCACTCAGTATATCATTTAAGCAAAATGGATGCCAAGCTAAATCATTTGAGCCTACATTCCGATAAATAATTTAAATTAAAAATATTACCCGACGTTGAAGCCAACATAAGATGATTTTATTGTTATTAAAATTCGATACGGACTGATGTAACTGTTTTGTGCGCGAAGTTGAAGGGGGAATCTTTTCTTATAAATTATGCGCTATAAGGATGGAAGGGTATTCACAATAGCGTTTTCAGTGATAAATATCACATGTATTTTAGATAACGATTGGTAAAATAGGAAAAAAGGACTACGAGGTGCGAATATGAAATGGACTTTAGGCGCAAAGACAGTCGCAGGTCTGGTATTGATTTCACTTATTACATATGGAACTAGCGGCTTTTTTATATTTTTTCTCCAGGATTGGTTCTCATTTAATATCCCAAGCTGGTTATACATTTCAGTTGTTCTGGTGATGGGGGTATGCTGGAACGGCATCCTCGGTTATTTTGCATCACGGTGGCTCACACGTCCAATTGTACGACTGGCCAAAGCAGCACAGCAAGTTTCATCAGGAGATTTGACTACGGAAATTCCACAGCGACATACCGCTGATGAACTCACGGTTCTGTACGATGCTTTCCGGACGATGGTTACGAATTTACGCGGCATTGTAAATGATATTGCGGACAGTACGCGGACAACCTCGCAGAATGCTCAGTCCCTAAGTGAAGCCATTACACAGGCAGCCGAGCAGATCGAGATGATGTCAGATGCGGTAGATCATATTGCTGTCGGCGTAGAGGAGCAGAAAGTGACATCTCAGCATTCATTAGTGACTGCTGATGAGATGCTAGGCGATTTTCAACGCATGCAGAATCAGTCGATGGGAATGGCCGAAATGTCCGGGCAGATGGAACGTTCGGTAGAGCATACAAAACAGACCTTCTCTTCCTTGATGAAAGGGATGGACGAGCTGGCTGTATCGCATAACCGTTCCCGTGACATTATGGTTCTACTTGAGAAGGAAGCTTCGGATATTGAAGCAATCACGCAATCCGTTAAGAATATTGCAGAAGAAACGGGACTTCTTGCCCTTAATGCATCCATAGAGGCTGCACGAGCAGGGGAAGATGGCGCTGGATTTGCTGTTGTAGCACAGCAGATTCGCAAACTCGCAGACGAGAGTAAAGATTCGGTACATCGGATTAATGAGCTAATTAGCCGAGTTCAGCAACGAATTAGAGACACCGCCCAATTGATTCATGAACAGCATGGGCTTGTCGTGAATGAATCCCAGCGGACGGTTAACGTAGATCAAACGTTGCAGGAATTGACGGGATCAGTGGAAGTGTTTATGAGAGGCGCGCACGATATTGGTCTGAAAATTGCAGATCAGACCGGTCGCGTAGAATTGACACATAGCCAGGTAAAGCAGATCCAAGGTAAAGCCGGTTCATTCTCAGATGAAGCTCAGCGGATTATGAGTGCTGCACATGAGGAAACAGCGATTATGGAAGAAATTTCTTCTTCTGCTGAAGAGCTGAGACAATTAACGGATCGTTTGATGGACAAGACCAAAGCATTCCGGATGCAGCCTTGAGCTGTGTCTGGAGTGTTTTTTTACTTTATTTGCTAAAAAAACGCTAGGATTTTGCTTATATTGGTTAAACCCGAACGTTCTTTCGTAAAATGAAAAGTTTGTAAAGATATTTTTATTAAACATTAACAAAAACGCAACGCTTGGGCGATAAATGACGGTATAATAGTCATATTCCATGAAAAAAGAAGGAGCCCAGTATATTGAAAACGACTTGGACAGGTATCCTGCTGATGATTATTTTGGCGGTAGCTACAATTAGTACAACTTCCGCTGCCAAAACAACCAATGTACAACAAAAACAGCTTAACATAGATGAGCAATCCAGCCAGACCGAAGCGGTCGTGGCTTCTGATATCGAAACAACAAAAGAACATGCAATGAGCCTGGACACATCTGCTCCAAGCAACAAGGAGTATGTGTCGGTAGCTCCCGAAAATGATGCCATTCGGATATATCCAATGCAAGTGGAGGGTTCTGGATATATATATAAAGGCTTAGTACTTGAAGTAAACGGTAAAACTCGCGAGTTCAGTGATTGGACAGCAGAGGGTGGAAGCAACAAACCGGAAATACATGAGATTGATCTGAACGGTGATGGGCAAAAAGAGATTGTCGTGATGTTTACGCAAGGTCATGGAACGGGGATTTATTTAGGCCAGGCATACATTATTCATCCTGAAACGTTGGCAGTCATGAAGATGCAATCGTTAGAAGATATTGTGAAGCAGCATGTGGAATCAAATATTAATGTTACGACAGGCCAGGTGGCTATTGACGTGTCCATTGATGGGGTTAAGGGTGATCCCATTCGAATACAGGAAGACACAGCAGGGCTGCAATACTATGATCAACTTCTGTTTGGTGATGTCATTTATTATGGTTTGGAGAACGGACAGCTGGTTGTATCCGTATCGGGTGCCTACGGTTTTGCCGTGTATGGCGGTGAATTGAAGTTCGCTTATGGCTATGAGGATGGCGAGTGGAAAGCTGTGAACGTGCACTATACGAATGAAGAATACGAAGATGGATATGAAGAGTCCTTTGATTAAGAGTTATTCCAAAGTTGATTATGAGCTTCAATAGACCAATTCAAATGAATGAACTGCACGACACGAACAGTGGGGCTGAAAAAAATCGGGAAAGTTCAGCCTCATTTTGTGCTGTCTAAAAACAAACCTCAACTGCACCTTGAGTTGGCTGAGCTCGGCGGTTCGCAGGAAGTCAGAATCATAGACCATAATAATACAACGCTCAAATCGTTCAAAGTTGCACCGGGGGATGGATTAATAAGAAAACGAACCATTATGCAAATAAAAACGATTATCGCGCCTCCCACACCCCATGATAGTAGTGGTATGGGAGACAGACGATAATCGTTTTTTCAACATAGTTACGCCATCAGATTAACGAATAACGGTATCAAGTGGTTTGAGTTGTGCTTCAATCTCTTTGCGGCGGCCTTCCAAGAATGGCGGCAGGGCTAGAGATTCACCGAGAAATTCAAGTTCTTCGTCTGTATCAAAACCAGGGCCGTCCGTGGCAAGCTCGAACAGAATGCCATTGGCTTCTCTGAAATACAGGGAACGGAAGTAGAAGCGATCTACAAAACCTGAGTTCGGGAATTTGAAGTTACTTACACGGTCTACCCATTGTTTCAATTCCTCTTCGTTGTCTACACGGAAGGCAACATGGTGAACGCTTCCTCGACCAGGACGTTCGATCGGCAAGTCGTTTCGTTCTTCGACATGCACTTCAGTACCACTTCCGCCGTCACCGGATTCAAAGACCAGAATGTCGGGTTGGCCTGCAACCAGAGCAGGGTATGAACCTTTAGAGCGGAAGCCGAGTAGATCCGTAAGAACAGGAATTGTCAGCGACGCATCTTGAACGGTCAGATGAATTGGACCAAGACCAATAATACCGAATTCAGCAGGCACTGGGCTTCGATCCCACGGTTTTCCACCAGGGACACCTGTATTGTGTTCATCTGAGACCAGAATCAAACGCTGCTTCTCGAAGTCGGTAAATGAAAGGGTCAAGCGGCCACCCCGCTCCGTAATTTCACCGTGAGGTACTTCGTACTCATCGAAACGTTGTAGCCAGTACGTGAGTGCTGCGTCGCTCGGAACACGCAGGGATGTTGCTGAGATGCTGTTCACGCCTTCGCGTGTCTCACCAGCCATTGGAATCTCGAAGAAGGTAAGCTCTGTGCCAGGGTTCCCTTTTTCGTCACCATAGAACAGGTGGTATACAGATACATCGTCTTGATTGACCGTCTTTTTGATCAGGCGAAGACCCAAGACATTGGTATAGAATTGATAGTTATTAGAAGCACGTGCAGTTAAAGCCGATACGTGGTGAAGTCCTTTGATTAACATATGAATTCCTCCTAAGTAGTGTGGATGTAGTACAGTGATCGGTGTTATAGATGAGAAATGTTTGTCAATTTATTTTTATCATGAACTAATTTAAGTTACTAACTTTTAGTTTGTTTTGTTCTTGGATTTATCTTAACATAAAGATAATAACAAAGCAACAGGTAAGTTGATGACGGTTAGGCTTCTTATTGTCAGCCCGGATGAACTGGAAAAGAGATAATGGACAATCGGATAGAACGATGGCAAAATGAAAAATATACCAGAATGATCTTCGCTCATTCGGGAGTGAAAGGAGAGACGTATGGCATTTTCCTCATGGCTCGACCCGTATGACGCTGAACCCTTTATCTTTTTTTCCAAATCACATCTGTGGGCCATGGCATGTATAGCCATTGGACTCTTATTAACATATCTGTTTCGAAACGAATTGAGAGCAACGTCTGATCGCACAAGGCGGAACATACGTATCTATCTGGCTTTGTTCATGTTCGGCTGTGAGATTGTGCTGCAGGCCTGGTACATCTATGGAGGTGTATGGAGCCTACGAACCTCGTTACCTCTTGAACTGTGTAGCATTTCGTTGCTGCTATCCGGGATTGTTTTGTTAACTCGTAGTCGCTTGTTGCATAGTGCGTTGCTCTTTGCTGGCATTGCGGGAGCTCTTATGGCGATTGTGACACCAAACTTGGGATATGCTTATCCACATTTTCGTTTTATTCAATTTTTTACTGCACATGCCTGTATTATTCTTGCTTTACTCTATATGACTTGGGTAGAACAGCTTCGTCCAACCTGGCGATCTGTTGTGGCTTCCATGGTATTCGTTAATGTGGCGGCATTCGTTGTATATATTATGGATGTAATCCTTGATGCGAATTATATGTTTCTTCGACACAAGCCTGATACGGCTTCAGTGCTTGACCTGTTAGGGCCTTATCCTGTCTATATTTTAGGAGAAGAGATTCTTGCCATGGTGATGTTCTCATTGATGTATGGTTTATTCTTTGCCATTCCAGAACGAGTAAAAAACCGGATGAAGAGAGGTAGAGGTACGACGTTCTGAGAAGCATCATGGTATATGTATAGTATAATCCCGTAGCAACCTGTCACAGGCGCTAGCGGGATTATTAAGTTTAGGATTAGAAATCCTTATTATCCGCGTAACAAGGATTCTGCACCATCGACATAGATGCGTGTACCCGTTACATGGGAAGACTCATCCGAAGCGAGGAAGAGCACCACGTTGGCTACCTGCTTAGAAGAACCGGCCTCATCCTTCAATGGATGCTCATGCCCTTCAGGGAACTCGACAGGAATCTGAACTTCCTTAAGGTCATCGGATGGATAGGTATTATCGTCAATATTGGTATCGATTGCGCCCGGACAGACGGCATTTACGCGGATTTTATATTGCGCAAGTTCGAGTGCGGCCATCTTCGTAAATGCAGTTTGTCCAGCTTTGCTGGAAGCGTATGCAGAAAATCCGATATTAGAGAACACGCGATTACCATTGATTGAACTTGTAATGATCATACTGCCGCCATGTTCCTTCATATGGGGGATCGCATATTTAATCGTTGCAAAGGTACCCCGCATATTGATCTCCATGGTCTGATCCCAGTCTTCGATTTCCATCGTTTCGATAGGTGCCATTGAACCATTGATACCTGCATTAGCAAAGACGATATCCAATTGGCCAGCGCTTTCTGCAACCTGAGTGATGGCCTGCTGTACCTGGTCGGGCTTAGATATATCACATTCGATAACGTGTGCCTCGCCACCGATATTTTCAATGGAGTTTTTTGTTTCTTCCGCATTCTCGGGTGTCCGATCCAGCAAATACACTTTAGCGCCGTGCTCGGCAAATCGGATGGCAGTTGCTTGACCTATACCTGATCCACCTCCTGTAACAATAGCTACTTTACCTTCTAAACGTTGTTCAGTCATCCTGATCCCTCCGTTTATAATAGATATGCATATTAAGTATCTTCTCTATTTCTACATACCCGACCCATAGCTAGTGAATCAGAAGGGGAGAGGAACTCGGCAACTTATACCGTTGAAGGGAAGAAGAACATGCGATTAGTGCCCTCGAAATTGAAAAAGACCCAGAACCGCTGTGCGATTCCAGGCCTGTACCTACATAAAAGCAACTTATTTATGTTTTTTCCAATCCAGAGAGCTGTTATTTAATAAATATTCAAAATCATTATCTCGGCGCTTCTGCTCGGCCTTGCGTGCTTCGTCTGCCTTGATGCGCTCTTGCTCTTTCCGTTCAGCTTCTGCGGCTTTGGCTTCATCTGCCTGAGCCTTTAATTTCTCAAGCACATCACTGCTTAGCAGATCCTTCAAGGTCGTTGGTTTATCCTGAGCTGCCTTGGGAGCAGGTGTGTTTTTTTTCGATTTGGCCATCATAAAATCTCCTTTCGTGCGGTGAATCAGGTTCCCTATATCAATCAGTAGTCATAGTATATCAGGTTACTTAGCCCCAATCCATGAATATGCGGAAGAAAAGCAGGAAATGAATACTCTTCTGACGAATGAAAATGGGTATCAATTCATATGATAATACCGATACTGCGACTATCCCCCTGATGAAAGGAGTCGTTGTTCGTGGAAATGAATCGGAGTTTATTGAAAGGGCTTGCATGGGGCATTGCCTTTAGCTGCCCACTGTGGATTGCCATCATCGGTTGGTTGCGATTGTTAGGTGGGCTTCTTTGAATGAAGCGGCGCAAGAGATCAGTGCCTTTTACAACACTATTTATGCAAGCGCTACCAATAGTTAAAGCTCTGCCTTGCGATTTCGCATAGGGCAGAGCTTTTGTTTGTGTATGGCTGAAACACATTCGAATGAAACAAAATTCATAAGTATTTACTTCGTTCATCTGAATTCCATATTGGACGCTGAGATGTCGCTCTATTCGATGGAATTAAGGCATCTTCACTGGTTCTGGGTACTCCAGTCCGTGGGTGTCCACCGTTACTTTTTTCATCACTTGGTTGGTAAGAGGTTTATTTTGGTCATCTCGTTCCTGAGCTGCAATCGCGTCAACAAATTCCATACCTTCTGTCACTTTACCGAACGAAGCGAAGGTGTTATCTAGATGCTCTGCGTTTCCGAGCATAATGAAAAATTGTGATCCTGCTGAATCCAATGAATCTGCACGTGCCATAGAGATCACTCCACGTGTGTGCAACAGGGTGTTTTTGTGACCATTAGAATTAAATTCACCTTTAATGCTATAACCTGGGCCACCTGTACCATTACCGTCTGGATCGCCACCTTGGATCATGAAGCCTGGAATAACGCGGTGAAAGATCGTGCCGTCGTAGAAGCCTTTGTTCGCGAGTGAAATAAAGTTATTCACCGTATTCGGAGCGACGTCCGGGTATAGCTCAATAACGATTTTTTGCCCATCTTCCATTTCAATGGTAGCGACAGGGTTAGGGCCTTCAGGCTCTACTGGAGCCGGTGCAGCACTATTAGTAGGTCGCCCGCAACCGCTAATTACAATAAGCAGTAACGCCATAATCAGCGATGCAGCTATTGATTTTTTTCGACGATTAATCATGAACAAGTTCCCCCTTGGTTCTTTTGCTATCGTAGTATTCATCCTCTGATTACGATAAGATAATCCATCAACTATCATACCTGTTTTACATCCTTTATAGCAATCTATGACACCGTTTATACCTTATAGGGATGGTCTTCAATAAAGTATGGGTGTAAAATAAGGAAAATGCTTCCTCAGACAGGGACGTACGGGTCTGTTCCGTTCGCTCCAATACACGGCAGTCCCGGCGTCAATGATGGAAAGGGCGTGCGGGTGATATGAACTTCTCGTGGAAGCGTAATCTGGCGATTTTGTGGATCGGTGTATTTTTTTGCAGTACAGCATACTCTATATCAATTCCGTTTCTCCCACTGTTTCTGAGCAACGATCTTGGTGTTCAAAATCACTTGGAGTTCTGGGCAGGTCTTGCATTCGGCATTACCTTTCTGGCAAGTGCGCTGGTGTCTCCGTTCTGGGGATCACTAGCTGACAAATACGGGCGTAAGCCCATGCTGATTCGGTCGGGATACAGCCTTGCGGTATTGTATTTAATCAATTATTTTGTACAGGATCCCTATTCTCTCATTGTGGTACGTCTGTTTCAAGGATTGCTGGCTGGTTTTGTTCCGGCAGCGATTGCCCTTGTAGGTACGAATACACCAGAAGAGAAGACAGGCTATGCCCTTGGGGTGATGTCCACGGCAGGGGCTACCGGTGGAATTATCGGTCCCTTAATTGGTGGGATCGTCAGCCATTATTATGGTAATCGTAATGCTTTCTTATTTTCGGCGATTGTTGTATTAGTCTCGGCACTGATCGCAACGTTCTGGGTGAGGGAAGAGAATTTTAATCGGAATAAACCACGCTCTCATGTGATGGATGATATTCGTGAAGCCAGAGCGAATCGTGTGTTTATTACAGTGCTGGGTATGATGGGCATATGTACTTTTTCCGTAATGATCCTAGAGCCTTTACTGACGGTATATGTTATGGAGATGGGCGTTCAGCCAGATCGAGCCTCTTTAAGCTCTGGCATTATATTCTCTGCGGTGGGTGTGGCTACAGTCATCATGGCACCTCGTTGGGGCAAGATCGGTTCACGTATCGGATTTGGCAAAGTGTTAATCATCGGATTGGTTGGCGGAGCTGTAGGTAATTTGTTGCAATTTTTCACAACAGGTTACATCGGTTTTGGCATACTTCGGTTTGTGTATGGACTGTTCTTCGCAGCCGTCTTCCCAGCGATCAATGCCATGATTGTACAAGTAACGGATTCGAGCTTTCGTGGCAGAGCGTTCAGCCTCAATCAGTCTGCTGCTCAGATTGGCACAATGGCAGGGCCGATTATTGGCGGTATTCTCGGTGGCTGGCTACCGATTCGGTGGATTTTCATCATTAATGGAGTCGCGTTGATTGCGACCGCCATCGTTGCTAAGTGGTCTGGTCTGGAGCATAAGCTGCCTGGTGCGAGCCAAGCTCCAACGAAGGGCAAAACGTGATGATGTTGTAAAAATACAGAATGCATGATGACAAAGGGGGACTGCGCGCGGGAGGTAGTTCCCCCTTGTTTGTCTATGTCACCAACAGGGAAGGCGTTCATTCATCTTCGCTACGTCAAGAAACCTCTTCCAATGTAAGAAGAGGTTTCACCTACAATAAGGTACATTTATTTGTATAACATTAGCTATCAATTAGAAGCATCCTTCGAACTTGTTCTTTCCTTAGGAATGGCATGCTCCACTGCATCACGCTGATCTTCATCCTCAAGTGCATCTGGGAATGAGTCTTCCGTAAACAGCCCGAAGTTTGGATCAATATCTCGTTCTGTAACCAGATTATCTGGTTCTGGTTTAGGTCGAGTGTGCTCGTCCTTCATGAGTCTCAGCCCCTTCAGTTCAGAATCTCAGTTATGCAAGTTGTGCAAATCATGGATTGCAATTAGCGCCCAGGCAGGATATCGTCCTGAGGTTTTGCATTCGCGCCAAAGCCGTTCAACAAGTCTGTGCCGTGAATTGCATCTGGATCAGGTGCAGCAGGGTCAACAGGGCTGTCTGGCTGAACAAGGTCAGCATCTGGAACGGATTCCAGCGAAGGTTCTGCTGTTCTGGACTCCAATTCTTGATCTCCTTCAGCAGTTGCCGCTACAGGGTACACTTCAGGTTCTTCTTCCATTTCGATCCGCCTGCCCGAAACTTCATCAAATGTATCCATGTCTCCTACAGGAACCTCGGTTTCTGGCGGAATATCGCGTGACCTTTGATAACGGTCGAAGTAACGGTCGCTTTCTCCATTGCTAATTGGTTTATCTGACATGAGTAGCAACTCCCTTCAGTCCTATTTATTAAGGTGGAACGTGATCTGTGATCGTATGTGTGAAGTCGTCTTACTTCGTAGTTACCCAAAGGGGTGGTATTGTAATCTTGCTCTCCCACCCATATTGTCCCCTCAGACTCTTCAAGTATGAATGGGTCAATTAAAATTTAGGAAATACATATTTGACCAAGAAGTACAGGAAACCGAAGAAAATTAGAACATATGCTGCATATTTAATAAATGTGGCTGCAACCATACTAGAGTCTGATTTTTGTTGAATATCTTTGTGCTCAACCTCAACCGTTTTGTGTGGCTCGTTCATTCGAATCATCTCCTCGTGGATGTTTGGTTTACTTTGAGGAACCATTACACCAGGAAGCATGAATTGAATCGTAAGCACCGTTTTTACAGCATTACATGATTTGGCTATGGTATGATGGAGCATGAACACATAGGAGGGATACCCCTTGGAATGGTACACACTTGGTCATATGATTACACGGATTCGCATTGGACAAAAGGCTTCTACACCGGGATTTTCCCGTACGGTGATTCGTCGGCCAGATGGTTTGTTTTGGGTCGGCGGAATATGGGCGGGACAGGTTGTACAGCTAAGAGATTTTTTGTTCTCAGACATTTGGACGATATACGAGGATGAGGATACGAAACAGTGGTTGGCATTTCGCGACTTGTATGAACGCAAAGAGCAAGAGATGATTGTGAACCAGTTTGAAGATTTGCGGGATTGAATCATTGTTCTCATTCGATTTCTTAACAGTTAATTGGAAAAAAATATAAACTTAAACTAAAATGTGATTTTTCATTTAAATTTAGAAGGTGACACGTGAAACTTTGGCGAAATAGATGGTAGAGTTAACGGGGTCAAAGAAGCGGAGAAAATAAGAACTTTGAGGTGCTGTGAATGAAAAATGTGCCCAAAGCTATCATCGTCTTATGGATTGGTTTATTGATGCTCCTGTACTGGCCTCTGGAGGTTCATGCTGCGGCTATACAAGAGAACGACAAGCCTGTTACGATTATGACGTGGGAAGTCAAGTGGGGGAATGCACACGATCGGGGATTTATAAGTGAAGCGAAGCATTATGATGAAGTGTGGGAACGGCAAGGGGTAGATAAATTAGAGAATAGTATAATTAGCCCGCCTTCCGGATCACTTTGGACTCGCTTGACCATTCCTGAGATACAAGAGGATAATGGTGCAATTCGGTTCGAAAATATCAAAGGTCAACATATTGTCATTTACTTGGAAGACCAGAAGGTATACGAGAACTATCATTATAATTACGATAACAATGCAGTACTATTGCCATTGACGATGGAGAACTCTAACCAGAAGCTGTATGTATGGGCAGAGAATACGGATGGTCAAATGGGGATATACGGGACGGTTGAGGTAGGGCCTTATAGTGTCCTACAGGGAGAGTTTATGCGCAACGGCTTATTGGATGTGATATTGGGAGCAACGTTCCTATTCACAGCTCTTGCGATGTTAAGCTGCACCTTCTTTCTTGGGAAATTTTATACCGGATTATGGATTTCATTAATCATTGTCATAAGTTCCATTGGCACGATGATTATTACGTACTCGCCATTTTTGTACACTTTCTACCAAGTACATGGAAATTTGTATTCAGTTCTATTTGATCTATCCATGCTAACAGGCATGCCTGCTTTATGTTATTTCTTCGAACAGGTTATTGGAAGTGGGCCTTATCGGATCTTCACCAAGCTACGCAAGTTTCAACTCATATACTCTATGGTAGCTATCTTAGCATTAATTTTATATTTTGTTTCTAGTGGTGAGTGGGATCTGTTCTATGTTCTGTTGGTTCAAAAAGGGAACGGTATTATTCTCGTCATTTTATTAACTTTATTAATGATTGGTACGGTTACTAAGGCGCTTCAGCGAGATCGGGAAGGCATATTGCTCGCAGCGGGTTATGGGACATTTGCGCTGGTAAGCATTGCAGAGTTGGTCTTTTATTATCAACGTAATGGGATGTATCATCTGTTGTGGTGGAAGTGGGCCATCGTTATATTCATCGTATCGCTTATTGCCATTCTCGGTAATCGATTCGCAGCGAAACATACCAAGGTCATCGAGTATTCCAAGGAATTGGAGCTGTTCAATAACGAGTTGCAACGGTCTGAGAAGATGGAGATTATTAGTGAACTTGCTGCTTCTGTGGCTCACGAGGTTCGTAATCCACTACAGGTTACAAGAGGTTTTCTGCAGCTCATGACAGAGCAGGAGGATAGTAAAAACAAAGGTTACGTGCGGATTGCGTTGGAAGAACTTGATCGAGCATCAGGGATCATAACGGACTTCCTCACATTTGCCAAACCGGAGTTTGATCATATCATCTCTCTCAACATTGCGGATGAATTCAATCACATTGAAGGCATTCTCGTGCCGATGGCTAATCTAGAGGGTGGTAAGATCACAACAGATATTCCTCCAGATTTATGGATCAGAGGTAATTCGTCTAAGTTCAAACAAGCCTTTATTAATATTATTAAAAATAGCATTGAGGCTCTACAAGGAAGCGGTCAGATCGAAATTTGGGCATATGCTCAAGATGGTACCGTCAAGGTACATGTGCGGGATAATGGAGAAGGAATGGATGAAGAGGCGCTGGTTCGTCTTGGAGAGCCCTATTTCTCGAATAAAATCAAAGGCACAGGACTGGGCATGATGGTGACATTCAGGATTGTAGAAGCCATGCATGGTGAGATCACGTTTACAAGTACCAAAGGTGTAGGAACAGAAGCCGTTGTAACTTTTACTGAGTTCGTCGAGTGACGAATCAGTAGAAGGGTACAGCGGTTTTTTGCTGTGGTTGATTAGTCTGTCATGTAATCATTTATCGAATGATGCAAAATCTTGGAATAAAAAAGCAAGGATTAGGTTCACACTAGAGAAAACGAACCTTGACATAGGAAAGGCGGTACAGAAATGAAACTCAGATGGAAAACATGGTTGGCTAGTGGGATCATTGCCACATTCGTAGTAGCCTCCAATGGATATGCAGTATCTGCACACTCGTTCTCCGAACCGAACAGCACGCCAAAGGAAAATTCATCCTCCACATCCGTTCCAAATAAACTACCTTGCATTCAAGCAGGACATGGGCTGTTTATGATTGGCGAGACGGCAGATCTACTGGGGATTGGCCTTCGAGATTTGAAGGAACAGATGGAGCTTGGCAAAACGTTGTCTCAGATCGCAAAGGAAAGAAAAGGTCTTAGCGAGGAACAATTGCTGCAGAAGTTAAAGCCTTCTCTTACGAAGCGCTTAGATCAAGCAACAGCTGATGGTTGTTTAACAAAAGAACAAGCTGCAGCTGCCAAGGCAAGTATGGATGAGAAGCTGAAGAAGGTTATCAACACGCCACTGAGGGAGTTGCGACGGGAATTTGCAGGTCATGGCAGAAAACATCCTGCTATGAATCAGAAGACGATTGCGAAGTTTATTGGCATTACTCCGAATCAGCTTGAAGAGCAGCTGAGACAGGGAAAGTCACTAGCCCAAATTGCGGAAGCTCATGGCATTAGTGAAACACAACTGATTAATAAGATGAAAGAGGAATTAACGGGGGATCTGAAGCGATTGGTTCATCGAAAGGGAGGGGCACATGCTGCTCCACATGAGCATGCTCCAGGACATCCGGCTGCTACTGAATCAGAATGAGAATGAGCTCAATAAACAGATCAGGGCATCCATGTCTATACGATGGATGCCCTGACAGATTTGTAAGCAAATATGTTAAAGCAAAAGTTCCTCGGAAATGAGTCAATGAAAAAACATCAACATCAATGGTAAATTAATGAACATCAGGTTCAGCCAATGTTTGTTGTTTGGTTGCTAGTGGTGTACTGTACCCGGCCTTTTGCCTCGGTAGTGATTCATCCGTGCTGCGTACCGGTGAATTCGGACGTTTCCTCCTTTGCAGCCCAACAGTAAACCGGGAGCCGGGCAACTTCGATAGTCCCCAGCTTATCGCAAGTGAGATCGATACCGTTACCAAGAAGGAAAGTAGTGTGACAGGTAAGTGCCAGCCTGTTAATAGTAACGGTCTAGTCACATAAGCAATGCAATAGATAATTAAGGCGTGTACCAAGTATCCGCCGAACGAATAACGGCCAATCCACGTAAGTAGCTGGAAGCGAGTGTTTTTGCTGCGAAGTAAGACAAGGAATCCATATAACATCAGCATCTGCGCCATGATAATGATGAACGTTGTTGGCTTCAGATAGGTGGAAATATTCAGATTCACAATATCCCCAGAGCCCTTAAGCACATCGTAACCTAGCCAGATATACATACCGATGAAGAGGCATACCAACCAAGGTAACGCCCGAACCATCCAATGCCTCCAATGTTCTATCCCCCAAGCACATACAGCTCCAAGTAAGAAATAGAACCAATACATCACCCAGGAGTAGGAGCGATACTCCAGCAACGTTGACCAAGGTGGAGAGAGAGCTGCTGACCAGTCTGCCATGTCATAATAAGACCACTTCATCAGCATTGTGTATAATGCTGCCGCAATGAGAACAAGTGCGATAACCGACTGTATTCCCGTCAATCTGGTCATCTTCCCTAGTTTGCTCTGTACGAACTGCGCTGCTCGAAGGAATAACGGGAACAGTACGTAGAACTGGAATACCATAAGGACAAACCAAAGGTGATATCCCGTCTGAGGAAGGAACAACTCACGGATGAAGCTTCGAACATCAAACGTACCTGCTTGCCAGAACTCAGGTGTGAAAATGCGTACCGCCAGCCAGTAGATGAGAGTCCACAGCACAAAAGGCACATAAATGTCCCCAAACCGTTTACGAATAAAACGTGGGTAGTCGGGCTTCTTATGACTATGATGATAAAATAACAGCACGCCGGCTAGAAATACAAATGTAGGTGTACCAAAACGAGTCAGGTGGTAAATCATCGTTAACATAATGGAATCCGGCTGTGCAATATCTGCGCGATAGATATATTCTGCTATATTGTGTTGCATGACGATGGCAAGAAACGCCATACCTCGTAGCTGTGTCCATTCTTCAATACGCGGTTTGCTCACATGTCACCGCCTCCTTGCAAATAAACATTCACCTCTAAGGGTACCTTTCTAACATTAAGAGGGCATTAAATGGCGACAATTGGATAAAAAAAAGGTGGCGAATCGCCACCTTAACGGAATGTATATGTGTATGCTAATTTAGATCTTTGTTTTGTTCTGGATTCGCTGCGTCATCCTCTGGAGTTTCTGCATCTTGTGCGAATAGATCTTGAATATAGGCTTGGAGCCTAGCTTCGTTCACACCAAGAACCTGAGCGGAGCCTACAAGCTCATTCGTCAGTAATTTATTTGGTGGAATCTGTTGCTTGTCAATCTCATTCGCATTAATGTCGAAGCCGAGTGCTGCCAGTTTGAGCATCTGGGTTGGACTGAGATCTGTCTCGATATAAGGAGCAACGGCTTCCAGAATGTCTGGAATCTTGAAGAGCGATGTGGTGCTCTGCATCTTCTTAGCAAGCTCTGTGATGAAGATTCGCTGACGCTCCGTTCGAGTGAAGTCGGAGGTTGCGTCATGTCTGAAACGGACATATTGGAGAGCTGTTTTGCCATCCATATGCTGTAGCCCTTTTTTCAAATCGATATCATACATATGCTTGTCTGCTTTGCTGGTGTAGTACATGTCTTTCTCCACGTCGATATCTAGACCGCCGACCGCGTCTACAAGGGCTATGAAGCCAGTGAAATCAGTGTAAACGTAATGCTGAATCGGAATACCAAGCAAGTTGCTGACCGTTTCCTTCGTCAGTTCGGCACCGCCATATGAGAAGGCTGCATTCAATCTGCTTTTACCATGTCCGGGAATGCTAACGTACGTGTCCCGCAATACAGAGAAGAGATGCGCCTTTTTGGTGACAGGATCGATCGAAGCGATCATAACAGAGTCCGAACGCCCCGCGTCATCTCCCCGGGAGTCTCCTCCAAGCAACAAAATGTTAACACGCTCTTTGCCGTCCCATTTGGGAATCGTGGTTGTTGGTGTTTCATTCGTTTCTGTCTCGGATGAGGGTTCGGATGAAGAGCCGGCTGCTGTCGAGATACTATTGGCAAAATGAACGATTGAATATCCGTAGTATACAATGACGCCTGTAACAATAAGCGCCAAGGTTAGGGCTGTCCCCCATAACCATTTTTTGTGCATAATCTTCACCTTTCTTATCTTTTTGTAGCATAACCCCAAACCATTTTAACAAAAAGTAAGGCAAATGTCCTGTTTGATTTCGAAAGTTCGGTTGATTCGTGGTTTGTTTGACAAATAGTTAGTGTATATTTAATATGTAAAAAATAATCTAGGTTTGTGTAATGGGGGTATTAAGCTTCGAATATGAATCAATCTATTTTTAACTGGATTAATCAGTTCGCGGATCGAATTCCGCTGCTTGACTGGTTTATGATTACCTCGGCTGAGTATGCCGTATGGTTTATGATTGCTCTGCTTGTCCTGGTATGGTTTGTTGGGGATGCCCACAAGCAGCGCATCGTGTTCTATGCGTGCGTGTCTTCTATAGTGGCACTTGTGTTAGCAAAATGGGGCATTTCTCCTGTCGTAGGCCATCCTAGGCCTTTTATGGAAGGTGCTGTGAACCAGCTCGTTCCACATGTACCTGATCCATCTTTTCCAAGTAAGCATGCATCCTTTGTCTTTGCGCTTGCTGCAGCATCATTTTTCATTGGCCGTCGCTTCGGCTTCTGGATGTTATTACTGGCTGTGCTAACAGGTGTATCACGTGTCTATGTTGGGGTTCATTACCCGGGAGATATTCTCGGTGGGTTCATTCTGGGTAGTCTGGTCAGTGTTATTCTGATTGGTACACGTCAATATACGAAGTCTGTTCCTGACTTTTTCATTCAGATTCATCGACGTATTTTTCGCTGATTCATCCGTTTAAGAAATTTACTTCAACTATAGTAAAAGCAAATATAAAAGAGCCTCATTTTTTGGCGTTGCCAGGAAAATGAGGCTTTTTGAGCCGTGAGTTTCCAAACATATTTTGGGCTTTTACTAGAGTGATTGTAAATTTTTCATTGTTACATGAAATTTATGAAAGATGGATGGGATATATCTACAATTTACGACGGAGTTTGTCGATATAGTATTGATATGTACGATGCTAAGGAGTGGGAACTATGAAGAACACGTGGGGAAACGTGGCGGGGAAATTTAGGTTAACGATTCGCATGAAATTATTACTTGGTTTTGCAATCGTGGTCGCATTGCTTGCTTTTGTGAGCATCTATTCGGCAACACAGATCAAGGATATGTCCAATAAGGCTAGTGCCATTGATCAGACATGGATGCCTAGTGTTACGCTATTGGGCCAGATGAATGGGGATGTATCCGATGTGGAGCGTCTTGCTTTGGCAGTGATCGTGGAAACGAGCCAAGAGGAGATTTCCAAGCTCAATGAATCTTTGCAGTTTCTCTTAACCAAGATCGAGGATGAGCGTAAACAGCTCGTTAATCTGATTGGTAACAATGAAGAAGCCATGAAGCTATACAATGAGAGCTTTAGTCCAAACTACGATGGCTATGTGGAGAAGATGCCTGCATTCATTGAGTTTGGCAGAAGTAACAATTATGGTGAGGCGAGTAGACTACATAGTGAAGCTTATTCTCTATGGTATACAGCGAATGATACCATTGCTAGATTGATTGAACTTGGCAACAATGGATCCGACGCTGCTACGAATTCATCGGTTGAATCAGCCGAAAGAGCCTTCGTCATTATTGTTGCACTGAGTATTACAGCGATCGTGCTTGCGTTGATTATTGCGATCTTTATCTCCATTATCATCTCCAGACCAATTCAAAAAATGAATGCGGCAGCGATGCTTATTGCCAATGGAGACCTGACAGGCGAGAAAATTACGCTTAAGAACAAGGATGAACTCGGAACACTTGCAGAATCCTTCAACGTTATGACAGGTAATTTGCGCAATATGATTCAATCGGTATCCATGACTTCGCAGCAGGTAGCCGCTTCATCAGAAGAACTGCTTGCGAGTGCGGAGCAGAATACAAGTGCATCCAAACAAATCTCGGAAACAGTGGAAGAGCTGGCGGTAGGTACATCCGATCAAGTAAATATCGTTAAGCGTTCATCCCAAGCAATGAGCGAGATGGCTCTAGGTTCTGAACAAATTGCAGAGCTTGCTCAGAGTGTATCCGTATCGGCTGTCGATGCAGCGAACCAGTCTTCCGAAGGAAATATGATCATCAAACAGGCTGTAGAACAGATGGGTTCTGTACGTAATTCGATAGCTTCGCTATCTTCATTAGTTACAGGATTGGGAGAGCGTTCTACAGAGATCGGTAACATCACAGAGGTTATCAACAATATTGCTCGTCAGACGAACCTGCTTGCATTGAATGCAGCGATTGAAGCAGCGCGTGCAGGTGAACATGGCAAAGGCTTCGCTGTTGTTGCTGGTGAAGTGCGTAAGCTTGCCGAGGAATCCTCGATCTCTGCACAGCGAATCACTGACCTGGTGCAATTGATTCAAAATGATACAGGCCATGCGGTACAAGCTGTGAAAGTGAACAGCAGCGAAACCGAAGCTGGAATCGAGATGGTAACTGCAGCAGGCCAAGCCTTCGAACAGATCTCAGATGCCGTGAACAAGGTAGCGGGTGAAATTCAAGAAGTATCTGCAGGCTCGGAAGAGATGTCAGCGAGTACGAATGAAGTTGTGGGATATGTAGATCAGATCTCCAATATTGCTGAGGAAGCTGCAGGTGGAGCGCATAACGTATCTGCTGCAACTGAGGAACAGTTAGCTTCCATGGAAGAGATTGCTTCATCAGCGAGTTCATTGTCCCAAATGGCAGAGGAGCTTCAAGAACAGATCAATAAATTCAAGGTATAGTCTACGCCAACATTCCCTTGCTTGGAAGGAGCAGTGCGGTATGTAGCGAGTTTATAGAAATGCATTGTGTATAGAAGTCGTTACCTGATGGGATATACCCCATTAGGGAACGGCTTTTTTTGCAATGGTGCTAAAAGGAGCTGGATATGTCACAACAATGTTATTTCAGAAGTCACCAATGCTTATATTGCAAGTTAGACAAAAGACTATAATGGAAATTAATGGTGAAATTAACAGGGAGTCACACCATAGAGAGGAGCGGGTTTGAATCGTTTTATATAAGGCAATACGTAACAGAATTGATGAAGAGGAGATGAATGATTGGACATGAAACAAAGCTGGTGGAGACGAATCGCAATCATTGCGTTGTCGGCAGGACTACTGGCAGGGAGTTTACCGGTGGGTACAGGATTGATTGGTAAGGCGGATGCGGCCGCTGGCACTCACAATTATGCAGAAGCTCTGCAGAAAGCCATCTATTTCTATGAAACTCAACGATCAGGTAAACTGCCGGCGGATAACCGAGTGGAATGGCGGGGAGATTCAGGACTACGTGACGGATCTGATGTTGGCGTTGATCTGACAGGTGGATGGTACGACGCTGGTGATCATGTGAAATTTGGCTTGCCGATGGCTTATTCGGCGACAATGCTGGCATGGTCTGTAGTGGAATATCGTGATGGTTATGAGAATGCAGGACAGCTGGAAGAGATCAAGGACAATATCAAGTGGGCAACTGATTATTTTATGAAAGCGCATACGAAACCAAACGAATTATGGGGACAAGTTGGAGCGGGGAATACGGATCATGCTTGGTGGGGGCCTGCGGAAGTCATGCAGATGAACCGTCCGTCATTCAAGATCGATGCTTCTTGTCCAGGAAGTGATCTTGCAGGCGAGACGGCAGCAGCGCTGGCAGCAGCTTCCATTGTATTTGCAGACGATGAACCAGAGTATTCGGCGAAGTTACTTCGACATGCGAAGGAGCTATACAGCTTCGCAGATACGTATCGTGGTAAATACTCGGATTGTATCACGGATGCCCAGTCCTTTTACAATTCATGGTCAGGGTACTACGATGAGCTGGCTTGGGGTGGAGCATGGCTTTATTTAGCAACTAATGATAGCGCTTACTTGTCCAAAGCAATAGCTGCTACCGACCAATGGGCATCCGGAGGTTCTAGCAATTGGCCTTACACCTGGACACAGGGGTGGGATAACAAAAACTACGGGGCACAGATTCTGCTAGCCCGTATTACTTCCAGTTTGAATATGCCGGAAGCGGCAAGATTTATTCAGTCTACAGAGCGCAATCTCGATTATTGGTCAGTCGGTACGAATGGGCACAGAGTGAAATATACACCAGGAGGTCTGGCTTGGTTGGATCAATGGGGTTCACTCCGCTATGCAGCGAACGCATCCTTTATTGCTTTTGTATATTCGGACTGGGTCAGTGATCCTGTGAAAAAAGCAAGATATCAGGACTTTGCCGTTTCGCAAATGGACTACATCCTGGGGGATAACCCACGTCAGAGCAGTTACGTGGTTGGTTATGGGCAGAATGCTCCGCAGCACCCACATCATCGTACAGCTCATGGCTCATGGGCCAATAGTGAAAGTGTCCCGACAAGCCACCGTCATATTTTGTATGGCGCCATGGTGGGAGGCCCGAATGCATCGGATCAATACACGGATGATATTGGGGACTATGTTAGCAACGAGGTTGCAACCGACTATAATGCGGGATTCACAGGAGCGCTCGCGAAGATGAATCTATTGTTTGGTCAAGGGCATCAGCCTCTTGCCAACTTTCCTGCCCCTGAAGTAAAAGGAGATGAAATTTTCGTTGAGGCAGCCATTAAGGCTTCCGGTTCAAACTTCACGGAGATCAGGGCAATGCTGAACAATCGCTCAGCCTGGCCCGCACGGATGGGGGATCAACTCTCATTTAAATACTTCCTTGATCTAAGTGAGGTATACGCGGCAGGACGTACAGTCTCGGATGTGAATGTCACTGCATCTTATGCGGAAGGTGCAACGATCTCGCAACCTGTAGTCGTAGATGCAAGTCAACATATTTATGCCATTACCGCCGACTTCAGTGGAACCAAAATCTATCCTGGTGGAGAGGGGCACTATCGCAAAGAAATACAGTTCCGCATTTCCGGCCCTCAAGGGGCATGGAATCCGAATAACGACCACTCATTTCAGAATTTAGGTACTGGTAATGTGGCGAAGAGTGCTTATCTACCAGTCTATGATGCTGGGATACGCGTATATGGTCAGGAGCCAGGGATCGCTCTTGTAACGGCTCCAAGCGTACCTGCTAACGTGCAGGCCGTAGCAGGAAGCACCCAAGTAGCGCTCACCTGGACGGCTGTGCCAGGCGCCACATCCTACTCGGTGAAACGCGCTCCGGTGACAGGTGGACCATATATTTCTGTAGCTACTGGAATCAACGGGCTAACACATACAGATACCGGCTTAACGAACGGAACAACCTATTACTATGTCGTTACTGCGGTGAACTCCGCAGGAGAATCAGGGAATTCTGTTCAAGTTTCGGCAACACCTCAGGCTGCTACAGTCGTACCTGGTACGTTGGCGTTAACTGGAACGGCGGGTAACGCTCAAACGAACTTATCTTGGACATCATCCGCAGGAACTGCAAGTTACAAGGTACAGCGTGCGCTTGCAGGAGGAGCCTACACGGATGTAGCAACCGATTTAACGACACTGACCTATACCGATGCAACAGCAGTGAATGGGACGACATACAGCTACCGAATTGTGGCTGTTAACGCAGCGGGGCAGACGCTGTCCAATGTTGTGACACTGACACCAAGTGCACCGCCAGCAACGACGGGCACATTGGAATTTCAGTATCGGACCACAGGATCTGGCGTGTCCAGTAATGCAGTGACGCCACAATTCAATGTGAAGAACACGGGAACTCAGGCGGTTGATCTGAGTACAGTGAAGCTGCGTTACTATTTTACGAAGGATGGTTCAGCCGATCTGAGCTTCTGGTGCGACTATGCACAGGTCGGTGCAGCCAATATTGAAGGTCGATTCGTAAACGTGAATCCGGCGAAGGGTACGGCAGACACCTATCTGGAGATTAGTTTTAAACCGGGTGCAGGCAGTCTAGCTCCTGGGGCGGAGACAGGTGTCATTCAGGCACGCTTCTCTAAGACAAACTGGAGCAATTTTGATCAGAGCAATGACTATTCTTATGATGCAACGAAGACGGCTTTTACCGCCTGGAATCAAGTGACTGGATATCAGGGCGGCACACAAGTGTGGGGGATTGAACCATAATGACCCGTGGAAGCGCCGAATATTCCAAGCGCAGTGGATCTTAATAATTCTACTCATTTAGGGAGGTAAGTACATGTTGAAATCAGCTACAAAGAAAAGTTTGACGGCCATGCTGGCAGGAACAATGATGTTGACCGGATATACTGGATTGTGGGCGGGGCCTGGTCAGGCACATGCTGCGGATTCAGCTATTGAGCTTCAGGTAGAGAGTATAAATGAACAGCGGTTTCTGCAATTGTATGATCAATTAAAAGACCCGGCTAATGGATATTTTTCACCAGAAGGTATTCCTTATCATTCGATTGAAACGTTGCTGAGTGAAGCGCCTGACTATGGGCATATGACAACCTCGGAGGCATACAGCTATTGGTTATGGCTGGAGACCATGTATGGTCACTACACAGGAGATTGGTCGAAACTCGAAGCGGCCTGGGATAACATGGAGAAATACATTATTCCGGTCAATGAAGGTGATGGCAAGGAAGAGCAGCCTACGATGAGTTATTATAATCCGAATAGCCCAGCAACGTACGCTGCCGAGAAACCGTTCCCGGATCAATATCCTTCGGCGATTAATGGACAATATGCGGCAGGCAAAGATCCACTCGATGCCGAACTTAAGGCTTCGTATGGCAATAACCAGACCTATCTGATGCACTGGCTGCTTGATGTAGATAATTGGTACGGATACGGGAATTTGCTGAATCCATCACACACGGCTGCTTATGTGAATACGTTCCAGCGTGGTGAACAAGAATCTGTATGGGAGGCGATCCCTCATCCATCACAAGATAATAAAACGTTCGGCAAAGCCAATGAAGGCTTCATGAGTCTGTTCACGAAAGAAAATCAGGCACCTGCAGCTCAGTGGCGCTATACCAACGCGACGGATGCAGATGCGCGTGCAGTACAAGTGCTATACTGGGCCAAGGAAATGGGTTATACCAATACAAAGTATCTGGATAAAGCGAAGAAGATGGGAGACTATCTGCGGTATGGTATGCATGATAAGTACTTCCAGAAGATCGGAAGTGCGAAGAATGGGACACCGACTCCGGGCACAGGTAAAGATTCCAACATGTACCTGATGGCATGGTACACCTCATGGGGAGGTGGCTTAGGGCAAGGAGGAGAATGGGCATGGCGCATTGGCGCGAGTCATACGCACCAGGCTTATCAAAATCCGGTTGCAGCCTATGCGCTGTCTGATCCGGCAGGTGGTTTGATTCCAAAATCGGCTACAGCGAAGGACGATTGGAATGCTTCCTTGAAGCGTCAATTGGAGTTCTACACCTGGCTGCAATCGCATGAAGGTGCGATTGGCGGAGGAGCAACCAACAGTCTGGATGGCTCTTACAAAGCTTATCCGGCAGGAGTAAGTACTTTTTATGATATGGCATATCAGGAAGCACCAGTATATCGTGACCCAGACTCCAACACATGGTTTGGATTCCAGGCTTGGTCACTCGAACGTGTAGCAGAGATGTATTATATTCTTGCTGAGAGTGGCGATTTGAGCTCCGAGAACTTCCAAATGGCCAAAAAAGTCATTACCAAATGGATTGATTGGACGAAGGATTATGTATTTGTAGATGAACGCCCGGTAACGGATGCTCAAGGTTATTACCTGAATGCAGCCGGTCAGCGTGTACTTGGCGGAACCAATGTGCAAGTGGCAACAACACCAGCTCCGGGTGAATTCTGGATTCCAGGCGGACAGGAATGGCAGGGTCAACCTGATAAATGGAATGGTTTCAGCTCCTTTACAGAGAATCCGAACTTCCATGTCGTTACGAAAGATCCAGCACAGGATACAGGTGTATTGGGCAGTTACATTAAAGCTCTTACCTTCTTCGCGGCAGGTACTCAGGCAGAGGAAGGTGTGTTAAGTGCTGATGGGCAGGAAGCTAAAGATCTCGCTGAGAAGCTTCTGGACACAGCATGGGAATATAATGACGGCGTAGGAATTGTAACAGAGGAAGTGCGCAAGGACTATTTCCGCTTCTTTGCAAAAGAAATCTACATTCCTGCAAACTGGTCGGGAACGTTTGGTCAAGGGAACACCATTCCAGGAACGGCTGGTATTCCTTCTGATCCAGCGAAAGGCGGAAATGGTGTTTACATCGGGTACTCCGATCTTCGTCCGGCCATCAAGCAAGATCCAGCATGGGCTTACTTGGATAACTTGTACAAAACGTCATACAATCCAACAACGAAAACATGGGAAAAAGGAGCCCCAACCTTTACCTATCACCGTTTCTGGTCACAGGTTGACATGGCTACCGCATACGGCGAATATGATCGTCTGCTTGGAGATGAAGAGACTCCAGTAGTTGAAGTGCCCGCAGCACCTGCTGGTGTCACAGCCACAGGGGCTAGTGAACAAGTTGTACTGAAATGGGACACAGCTCCAGGTGCAGCTTCATACACAGTGAAGCGTGCTGAAGTAGACGGTGGGCCATACACTTCGGTTGCAACTGGAGTCACAGGCACAACCTTTACAGACGCGGGATTGACTAATGGTACGACCTATTATTACATCGTCACGGCGATCAATGCCGTAGGTGAATCTACCCCATCTTCACAGGTATCTGCAACGCCGCAAGCGGGCGTAGTTGTACCAGACGTACTGACGCTTATAGGTACAGCAGGTAATGCTCAGACGGAGTTAACATGGACGGCATCCACAGGGGCGGACAGTTATAACGTACAGCGTTCTGTTAATGGAGCACCGTACACGGACGTGGCGACCAATGTAACCGAGTTGACGTATACGGACAGCGCGGTAGTCAACGGCACTACGTACAGCTACCGGATTGCGGCCGTGAATGCCAGCGGACAGACATTGTCGAACGTGGTAGCATTGACGCCTACAGCACCTCCTGCTACAACGGGCAGTATAGAGGTGCAGTATCGTAATGGGAGTTCGGCAGCCTCAGGCAACGCCATTACGCCACAGTTTAACGTGAAGAACACAGGCACAACCGAAGTAGATCTGAGCAAGGTGAAGTTACGGTATTACTTCACGAAGGATAGCGCAGCAGATCTGAGCTTCTGGTGTGATTATGCTCAGATTGGTAGCAGTAATGTGGAGGCACGTTTTGTCGCGGTAGACCCAGCGACAGGAACGGCAGACACGTATCTGGAGATTGGATTCAAATCGGGAGCAGGAACCTTGGCAGTAGGTGCAGAGACAGGAGTTATCCAAGGTCGGTTCTCGAAGACCAACTGGAGCAATTTTGATCAAACGAATGATTACTCATTTGATGCAACGAAGACTGCCTTTGGCGCCTGGAGCAAAGTGACTGCCTATCAAGATGGTGTAAAGGTATGGGGAATCGAGCCTTAATCGAGGCGAGTCCAACAAAATGTGAATGAATAAGTTAAGCCGGGGAGCAATCCCCGGTTTTTACGTTTTTGCGTTCATGGATACCCAGATCTATATTAAATTAAACGTATTTATGTATAAATGTGGGTATTTATAGCTTTTATTGGTGAGGTAATGTTTTCCACTTATGGAATGAGGTGAATCGTTAGTGGTTCTTAAGAACTATTACGCAGGTGGGATAAAGTATACACGTACTTATCAGGACAAAGCGTGTGACATCAAATGGTTACAATAATTTAACCTTTGTAAAAAGCTCCGTATTTAAGCCGTTTTTTCTGTGTGTGGCAGGTGTATCCCTGATTCTTATTGCTCAAATCATATGATTCGAATACAGGACTTTGGTCTGATGATCGTTATGGAAAGCCCGTTTACAATGGGGCAAGCCCGGGAGAACCAAGCCAGGTTAAAATTCTGTAACATCAGGGGGAACATGACATCATGAACTGGAAAAGCAAAATGATTACTGCAACACTAACAGCAACGATGCTGATGGGAAGTCTGACGACAGGAGCACTTACAGCACCGGTATCAGCGGTTGCAGTCCAAAATTCGAAATTAGAAGTGATCTGGGGCGTTAACATGCGTACTTCAGCATCTTCAAGTGCAAAAGTGGTTCGCATGGTACCAAAAGGTGAGCAAATTACCGTACTTGGGCAGTCTGGATCAAGCTGGTACAAAGTACAGGATGCTAACAAACGCACAGGATACATATCCTCTTCATCCAAATATACAAAAGCTGTGAGGGGAAGTTCGAACACTTCAACTTCTGGTAGCAGCTCATCCAATACGAATCAAGCGGCAGTGGAGAAAGTGATTGCTGCAGGTATGAAATATTGGGGTACTCCATATGAATTCGGAGCAAGCCGTAATAGTACGGCTACCTTTGATTGCTCCAGCTTCATTCGCCAGGCCTTCATTGATGCACTCGGAATCAAGCTGCCAGCCGATTCTCGCCAACAAGGTGCTTATGTTAAAGCGAAGGGCGCTGTTCAGACCAATTGGAAAAATCTAAAACGCGGCGATCTGATGTATTTCATGTCTTATAAAGGGACTAAGTCGTCCTCGTATGCTGGCGTGAACAAGTCCACAGCAAGAATTACGCATACTGGTATTTATCTGGGTGACGGTAAAGTATTGCATACGTATTCCAACGCCGGTGGCGGTGTAACAATCAGTAATATTGCAGGTAAGCATTGGGAATATCGCTTCTTGTTCGGTGGAAGTGCGTTGTAGGAAAGCCTCTTTCTCTCAGTTAGATGTTAACTAGGCATTTTTACGGATACCCAAATGAACTTTGGGATTAAGTGTAGGTCAACCTTCATTAACAAATAACCTGCCATCTACGCCACAAAGGGTAGACGGTAGGTTATTTGTTGTAATTGCTATCCTAATTCAGTCCTGATAGTAGAGACGGAACAGGATATCCTGGTTATAGTTTCCGAACCCTTCGCCATATAAGGTCATACCCCCGACATGTTGCGCATCTTCCTCAACCGATAAACGCAATGTCCACTGATTACGCTCCACCGGAATGTCCGAGAGCTTCACATCAGATAAACGCTGTCCATCAATAAATGTTCCCTCATCGGTTATCCGCAGCACTTTTAACATACCGTATTGATTAACACTCTCGCTCCACCATTCCGGGGTGAACACACCGCGTCCGTTGCCAGAATCACCGGGACTTGTCCATTCTCCGAGCCTTATCCCATTCAGCGTAAACGTAATATCAGAAGGCCAGTTTGGATTAACGGACGGCGCTTCTGAACCGATCTCCAGAGACAGCTCAATCGCATTAATCTGTTGCCCGGATAGAATGTAATTTGGAATTTTATATTCCACAAATCCTCGCCCCATCCAGAGAATTAAAGCATGCATCCGCTCTGGGTCTAAAAAGTAACGAGGGTCATCATACTGACCGATCACATGAGTAGAGGTAGCTAATCCACAGGTTGGATAAACGTCAAAATGGGTGTAGTGCCCCACCGGAATTGCAACCTCATGAACTTTATTGGATGATCCGGTGTCCTGAGGCATCGAGATTCCGATCCAATCCACCGCTAAACTGTTCATTTTGTGGGTACCGCCGTCTTTACGAACCATCTTCGATTGAATAATGCCTACGTCCTGAAGCTTCCGAACGTGCATCGTTACAATGGCACTGCTTAGACCAAGCGAAGCGGCGATATCTTTGACGTTCATGGGGGTATCCGCGACGAGGCGGATAATTTGCAGACGAACTTCACTGGCTAGCGCCTCATAGAGGGGCAGCCATTCTGCATCGGTAGTTGCTCTAATCACATGTGTTCCTCCAAGCTATAAATTATAGAATTAAGTTAAACATAAATCCAAAGGAAAGAGTAACATTTTTCGAAATTCGGGTTGAAATTATTGTTATAATCGATTTTAATATAAATATAAACGTTTATCCAGACATTTTGAATTAATTTTAATATTAATCTTAAGGAGTGTTAACCTTAATGGAAAAAGCGAAAATGACAGTAGACAAAGATTTTAAAATTGGTGAAGTTGATAAGCGATTGTACGGATCTTTTATTGAACACTTGGGACGCGCTGTATATGGTGGAATTTACGAACCGGGACATTCTTCAGCGAATGAGCAAGGTTTCCGTACCGATGTGCTGGAGATGGTGAAGGAGCTGCAGGTGCCGATTGTACGTTATCCAGGGGGGAATTTTGTATCCGGTTACAATTGGGAGGATTCCGTTGGGCCAGTGTCTGAGCGTAAGCGTAGACTGGAACTCGCATGGAGAACGATCGAGACGAATGAATTTGGCTTCAACGAATTCGTAGACTGGACGAAGCAGGCGAATTCCGAAGTGATGATGGCGGTCAATCTGGGAACAAGAGGAGCAGATGCTGCGCGTAATATCGTAGAGTAC
Source organism: Paenibacillus tundrae (assembly GCF_030812775.1). Classification (GTDB taxonomy): domain Bacteria; phylum Bacillota; class Bacilli; order Paenibacillales; family Paenibacillaceae; genus Paenibacillus; species Paenibacillus tundrae_A. Next base: position 26,044 of record NZ_JAUSTI010000008.1, on the reverse strand, counting down.
AGCAACCATCCGGAAGGTTCGTATTATAGCGATCTTCGGATCAAGCATGGTTACAAAGAACCGCATGCGGTCAAAACATGGTGTCTAGGTAACGAGATGGACGGTCCTTGGCAAATTGGTCACAAAACGGCTGAGGAGTACGGGCGTGCTGCAGTAGAGGCCGCAAAAGTGATGAAGTGGACGGATCCAACGATTGAGTTGGTGGCTTGCGGAAGCTCTAGCTTGAATATGCAAACGTTCCCGGATTGGGAAGCGACGGTGCTGGATCATACGTATGATCATGTCGAGTATCTTTCCCTTCACCAATATTATGGCAATCAGGAGAACGATACGCCGACATTCCTTGCACGCTCGCTTGAAATGGATCGTTTCATTGACACGGTGAAGGCAACCTGTGATTATATCAAAGCGAAGAAACGCAGTAAGAAGACGATGTATCTCTCCTTTGACGAGTGGAATGTATGGTATCACTCCCATGAAAATGATTCGAAAATGGATCCATGGCAGATTGCTCCGCCGCAACTGGAGGATATTTATAACCATGAGGATGCACTTCTCGTAGGTTGTATGCTCATCAGCATGCTGAAACATGCAGATCGGGTCAAAATGGCATGTCTGGCACAGCTCGTTAACGTGATCGCGCCAATTATGACAGATACAGGCGGTGGTTCATGGAGACAGACCATCTTCTATCCATTCATGCACGCTTCCGTATACGGACGTGGAACAGCATTGGTGCCGTTGATTCAATCTCCGAAATATGACACCAAACAAATTACGGATGTTCCTTATCTGGAAGGGATTGCGGTGCATAACGAAGAGCGCGGAGAAGTGACTGTATTTGCAGTGAATCGTCATCTAGAAGAATCCCTTCCGCTTGAAGTGGACTTGCGCAGCTTCGGAAAATGCAGCTTGATTGAGCATATCGTGCTTGAGAATGATGATCTCAAAGCGACCAATACAGCAGCACAGCCAAACCGTGTAGTTCCGCATAACCGCGGGGGAGCAGAGGTGTCGGATACGTTGATTACAGCAAGTCTTGCTAAAGCGTCTTGGAACGTGATTCGATTGAAAGTTCAGTAAGGGCACAGGCTACATTGATGTAGAGTTTTCCAGTAAGCTAGAGACATATTAATTGAAAATTCTGTAAGAACACAGACTGAAACTGCAGTGAATAATACAGATTACACCGATTGAAAATCAGTAAGGTCAAAGGCAACACCGATGAGGAATCAGTAAGCGCACAGACCTAAGCTGGACTGGGCACGATCATTCTTATGGTTAACTTAAGTTAAATGCCCGACCGAGAGGGAAGTGAGGAGGGACGTTAGCGAGTCAACGTCTTCCTTGAATCCCAAAAAGCTGGATGCGAGTTATTTATCGCATCCAGCTTTTTTCATGTTATATACAACAATTAGGTCAGGTCAGGTCAGGCTATCGAATGCTGGGAAGATAGGGTGGGATAATCCGCAAGATTGCATGTAAGGTAACATGTAGGTATCAAGAAAACAAGGTAGTACGCAAGAAATAGTGTCCGTTGAAATTGCAGAAAGTATTGCATCATCATTCGTTATATTAACTCTTCATGAACCTATCGTATTCATGGTTGTTGGTAAGTCTATTATTGAATACGCAGTCCTGGCGCATGAGTTCTAACGAACCTAGGAAACGTTATTGTGCTGATTATCACCATAGTTGAAATTTAACGAATCTGAGACACGCTATTCTAGCAAAAAGGTGGATGAATGCCGGGAAAAGTGTGCCTAGAGCAGAAATAACGTGCGTAGGATTTGTTAGAATTTTAGATTAGCCCAAAAGTGCTCAATAGCGTGTCCTGAGTTCGTTACCTCAAAACTTAAAACTTAAAACTCAAAACTTTCCCCATCAAGCGGGATGAGTACCTGACCATCCAATTGCTCGGATGCCAGATGGTTGGCCAGATCAGCGCGGGATACGACGCAATGGTTAATGGCATCCATATGCACAGCGATCACATGAGCGGATGGCGCATGTTGCTTCACAGCAACAACGTCATGCTCGTCCATCGTAATGGGATCCCCTTCGTTGAAGCGTGCACCCCCAGCATTCACAACAATAACCTCTGGTGTATATTGACGAATTGCCTCAGCAGGCTTCTCGCACCAGATTGTATCACCGGCAATATACGTGATGGGTTCACCGTCTGTTTCTAGGACGAAGCCGGATACGTTACCCATACGTTTACCAATCTCACCCGTACCATGATGACCAGAGGTGCGAGCGAATCGTACCGAATGATGCTCATGTTTATCCGCTACAGCAGTGACATTGGTGAACCCCGCATTGGTAAATACATGTTCATCTCCAGGTTGGCATAACAGCGGAATATCCTTACGGAGCTGCTTCGCGGCAGCTTCATCCCAATGATCTGGATGGGTGTGAGTGACCACCAACAGATCGGGATTTAGATAATCAGTTTCGGTTTCCGGCAGACTCACTCTCGGGTTGCGCAAGTCATTCGGTGTGTTCGGAAATCCAGGCATGGACTCCGCATCCATTAACATTGGATCAACAAGGATGTTCAGCCCGCCATATTCTAGCCACAGTGTAGCATTACGGATCAATTGAATTTTCATTATATTTGCACTCCTTCGGATTGTTGAATAGTATTATCCTATATGTTATACAACCCGATTAACGTCGTACATAACATGATGAACGGAATTCGAACGAACTCATTTCAAGATGAAAGGATGGCTACAGCTAGATGAATGAAACGATAGATGACACAGATCTGCGTATTTTGCAGATCCTCATTCAGGACGCCAAACGTTCTCACAAAGACGTTGGAGAAGACGTTCACCTGACTGGACAGGCTGTAGGGGCAAGAGTGCGCAAGCTACAAGACCTGGGCGTGATCGAAGGGTATACAGTAAAATGGAACCCCGAGCGTCTTGGCCTCGGTCTTCAGGCATTTGTTACGGTATTCTTGAACTCCGGCGATCGGCATGCTGCATTTCGAGCGTTTATTGCTACACGGGAAGACATTGTTGAAGTCCATCGTATTAGCGGAGAAGGCTGTTACCTCATGCGAGTTCGTACAGGAACGACTGAACAACTGAACCAGTTGCTTGAAGCCCTCTTACCTTACGGGAACTATAGGATGAATTTGTCTCTCCATGTGGAGAAATGAAGCTGCGATAGACCACTTTTGTCATGAAACAACGGATAACGCTTGATGGAGCTACATTCATTCACGTCATACTGATGACGTATATTTCTCTTCTCGTGGATGCTTATCGCGTAATGTTTGCTGAAGCAGGTTGATTGCGTTATCTCGTTCTTTTTTGCTAAGCAAATGATCTGTTGCGATGTGGTGCCGTGTGCCGTCATTTAGAAATAAAACAATCATCGGTGAAGATGACAAGATCCACTTACTAAAGTGATAAGTCGACAGTTCGATTTTACGAATTTGTTCCCAGCGGATCTTTCGTGAGCCGCACAGGATTACTTCATCATTCCAAGACAATAACACTGGCGGCTGCTTGATGAATCGCGCGCCAAACATAAGACATAACGGGCCGATGAACCATATGCCAAGAACGGCTGCAATCGAATAATATAACGTTTCTAGTTTGCCAGATAGCCCATCATATATAAACCACAAGAGTAGAATGCATAGGATGATGAACAGAAGACACAGTGTTCCCTTCCAGAGAGCTGTAAATCTTCGATACCGAATATGATGAATAAGCTGATCAGATGTTGTTGAGTCCATGTTCAATTCAATCCTCCTCTATGACCATCATATAACGAAATATGCCGCTCTGCGAGGCAGGCGGCATATTTAATGTTCAATTATCCCGAGACGGCTGTATGATCTTCTCCAGCTTCTCGTGCATGCTTATACAGATCCGCATATACACCTTTGGCGGCGATGAGATTCTGATGTGATCCTTCCTCGACAATCTCCCCATTCTCCATGACGAGAATCCGGTCAGCATGCATGACAGTGGAGAGTCGATGTGCAATGACAATCGTTGTGCGCCCTTGAGATACGGTTTCAAGAGCTTGCTGTACCAGTTGCTCAGTATGGGAGTCCAGATTGGCGGTTGCCTCATCTAAAATGAGTACACGAGGCTCGAATACCACAATTCTTGCAAACGATATAAGTTGTCGCTGCCCAGCCGATAATCCGCTGCCTCGTTCAGATAAACGTGTATCGTATCCTTCAGGCAGACGCTCAATCATCGCTGCTGCTCCGACAAAACGGCAGGCTTCAATTGCCTTTTCCCGCGAAATATCCTCGCGGAACATTCGCACATTATCGATGATCGTTCCGGAGAACAAAAAGGGCTCCTGCTGAATCAAACCAACGATTCGATGAAGATTAGCTTGGGGAATCTGCCGGATATCCGTGCCATCGATCTCAATCCGACCTGCCTGAACATCATAGAAGCGGTTAAGTAGAGAGATCAGTGTACTTTTCCCAGCTCCCGTTGTGCCTACAATGCCGACCATTTCTCCGGGATACAGATGTAGATTCAGATGTTCTATTAGTGCACGATCTGGATGATATCCGAACGATACATCATTAAAATCAACCTGACCCATCACGAACTGTGGCTCAAGTTTGTTAGCATCTTGGGGCTTAGGATCAGCGACTTCCGGTCGGGTACTTAGTATTTTCCAGATGCGATCCATCGACACCGTGGTGGATTGGAACGTGTTCCACTGCATCGTAATCTGGTTGATTGGCTGAAAGAACTGGCGAATATAGCTGATAAAGGCATAGAGCACACCCACCTGTAATGACTCCCCGAGGACAGCGCGACCCCCCAACCAAACCATCATGACCAGTGCGGCATTACCCAGAATATCAAATGTACGGTTAAAGATTACATTAGAACGAGCCTGAGTAATGTTGGCTTGAAGGTGATCCTGATTTTTCTCCGAGAACCGTTTCTTCTGTTCTTCCTCCTGATGAAAAGCTTGAATAAGGAACATACCGGACAAGTTCTCTGCAGTAAAAGCGATCAGACGAGAGAGACGTGTGCGTGCGTTCTGATAAGCCTTTCGTAGTCTACTCCGAAATAACACGGCAACGATCGCGATAATCGGTAACACAAGAAGTGAATATCCTGCGAGTACCGGGTCTAGTTGAAACATGAAAAAGATAATCAGAACGAGCATCATGCCATCTCGAATCAGACTGAGCAGCACTTGCGTGAAGAAACTGCTGATTGTTTCTGTATCGCTGGAGACATTCGTAACCAGGCTGCCAATATGAAACCGATCAAAAAATGACATCGACATTTTGGAAATATGCCGGAATAGGTCTTTGCGAATGCGAGAGACGATGTTCTGACCGACATGTTGCAACAGGTTATTTTGTACATAAGTAAAAACAAAGCTGATGACAGCTAAGCCTAAATAAATGGCTGCGAGTTGAACCAGAAACGCGACACTTGTTTGGCCTATCGCAAGATGATCATCGATCGCAATTTTCACTAAATACGGTTGCAATAGCTCAGCAGAAATGCCAAGTAAGGAGCATAAAAAGATTCCCAAAAAGGTGAGTTTATGCGGTTTGGCATATGCCATCATGGCTTTGAAGGAAGTACGCTTACTCTGATCTGGTTCCGTTGAGGTTGTTGTAGTTGTTGCATCTGCATCAGGTTTATGGTCACTCAAGATGTAGTCCCTCCTCCTGCAAACGATACGTTGCGGCATATAACCCATTCGCCGCCATCAACTGGGAGTGAGTGCCTTGTTCGGCAATACGCCCCTGGTCAAGCACAATAATGTCATCTGCATGGCGAACTGCACTGATCCGATGCGAAATGATTAAGGTTGTTTTGCCTTTACCGATCTCACGCAGGCTTCGCAAAATACCGCTTTCGGTAACGGCATCCACAGCACTCATACTGTCGTCGAGAATGAGCAACTGGGCTTTCTTAATTAATCCCCGAGCCAAACTAGTACGTTGCCGCTGTCCACCAGATAGGGTAAGTCCGCGCTCGCCGAGTAAAGTATCAAAGCGGTCTGGGAAACGTGTGATGTTATCGTAGATCATCGCTTGCTTCGCGCTATGTTCAACGGTACCGAGCGACGCATTACGGTCACTGAAGGCAATATTGTCTCGAATGGTGGTACTGAATAAGAATCCATCCTGTGGTACATAAGCGATGCGGGATCGTAAGCTCTCTAGCGATAAAGCACGAATATCCGTACCATTCATGCGAATCGTGCCCTCTGGTGGTTCATATGTACGCAATAACAGCTTGACCAAGGTGCTCTTGCCTGAACCAGTTCTGCCTACGATGCCGACCGTTCGACCTGCACGAATGTTCAGTCTAATATTACTCAGTGAAGGAGAAGAACTTCCTGGGTACGTAAAAGACAGGCGATCAATGGTGATGTCGTTTACCTTATCAAGTATCTTAGCGTCTGACCGTTCTCGCACGTCAGGCTCTTCCAGGAGCAGATCGTTGACTCTCTCAAGTGAAGCTCCAGAGCGTTGCATCGTGTTGATAACGTTACCAATCTGCTGCAATGGCCCCATAATAATACGTAAATATAATGTCAGTGCGACAAAACTGCCAAGTGTGATGGAATTCTGCATCGTTAATATGCCGCCCACGAGCAGGGATACAACAAGAGAGATCGCCCCCAGTAACGGGAGTAGAGCCTGGAACAGGGAAGATAAGCGTACTAAACGCAGTTGTCTGGTTTTGATAGCATCGACGGTTGTGCCGAATCTCTCCTGAGCGATGTCTTCAATTGCAAATGTTTTGGTAACACGGATGCCACCCAGCTGTTCCTCCGCGGCTTCGGTCATACTGGCTAGAGCCTCCTGTACGTCGCGGGAACGCTTTCGAATCCGAGGGCCAAAAAAAACGACCAGAAAAGGGATGGCTAACAGTGGAATCACGCTAATTAGAATGAGACTGAGCGGTATGCCGCTTAGAACCATCATCACGATGCAAGACAGTAACAGGAAGGTAGCATTGGTCATCATTGTGACGCCATTGGAGATGGCTTCGCGTACAGATGTGACGTCATTCATCACATAGCTGAGAAGTTTGCCATTACCTTGTTTGGAAAAATAGTGCTCACTGAGTTCGGAAAATTTGCCAAATATTCGCTCACGGGTCATAAATTCAAATCGACGGCCAAGCTTCATAATCATGAATTGTCCCGTACCAAAAAGTAAATTATATGCGATGGCGATTGCCAGTAGGGAGAGGCTATACCGAACGACGGTGTCCATTTGAAATGTATGCTGCATTAACTGATCCGTGAAGCTCCCAAGAATTCGGGGTAAAGATGCCTGACCTACGTTGGAGGCAATGATGAGAAGAATAGCGACCAGATATACAGGCCAGTTGGCGATCACATAGCCTCGTAATAATCCTGTCTTAGACATAAAATAGGTTCTCCTTTTTTCAGATAAGAAGTGAATTCGGAAGCGAAGTCAGCAAAAGGGCCGACACCTGATATTAGCGCGCCGTGCCCTCTTACTGTATGCAATCTAGTTTGTAAATTATCCGTCATTCGATTAATTTCTCTATACTTATTTTTGCTCTATTCCTTACGGATGTCAACAAAGCAAGCAAGCATGGGGGCGGGAAAATAGGTCGTCATAGCGGATATATATACGATTTTGGAATGAACCCGAGAGAAATTGTGCGTTCTATCATTATTCATCTTAATGACGATGAAGTGAAACATTTTCCAAGGGGGCCCCGTCTGTAGGATTGAGAAGTTCAAAAATAGGGCTTACTACTACCAGGAGGTGCCAAGGCATGAAACATAAAAAAGGATTGGCGGCAACGCTTGCACTGTGTGTGTCATTAACGGCAGGAGGTGCTTCGGTACTCGCTTTTTCGGATGTGAAGGATGAAGGGCAAAAAACAGTTGTAGATACATTGAAGTCCAAAGGTATTGTTAATGGCGTAACAGCAGATCTATTCCGTCCAGATGCTGCATTGTCTGAGCCACAAGGTGTGCAGATGATCGTGAAGGCTTTTGGTTTGAAGAATGAATACGCGGCTGCCGCGGCTCAAAATAAAATTAGTCCTGACACATGGTATGCTGATGCTGTACAGGCTGCAACGCAGAATGGTCTGTCCATTCCGGTGGAGTTGAATCCGCAAGGTGAAATGACGCGTGAACAATTTGTTATTTTACTGCACGAAGGTATTAATACAACGGGTAACTATCCAGTGACCTTGAAGTATAATTTTATTAATGACGAAAATAAAATCGGTAAGGACGCTATGTCTGCGGTCCAGAACCTGCTGAATATGAATATCATTGAACTGGATAAGGACGGTAATTTCCGTCCAGATCAGTCACTTACTCGTATGGAGGCTGCAAGCATGATCTTCAATGCAATTGAATTTGTGGAATCGCATGGGGAGGATGGTTCGTCTGAACCCGCTCCAACCGATCCAGCCGATCCAGGTGAGGGTCAACAGGGGATCGTACCAAGCGTGACTACAACCAAGGTTGATGATAAAACGAATAAAGTTAAGTTGACAGCTGAAATGCCGCATCCCGGTTACGGCTTGAAGATTGATGATGTGAAGCTGGAGAAAGATGGACGTGCAATCGTGCATTACACTATTGTTCAGCCTGATCCTGACATGATGTATCCCATGGTTATTACGAATGTAACTGCTGAAACAGACATTCCGACAGGCTACACAGCAGAAGCACAGCCATCAAGTAAGTAAGAAAATATGGTAGGACTATTCTACATTAAAAAATAGGCTATTGATTGAAGCTGCTGTCTGTATTATACAGGCGGCAGCTTTTTCTAATTCCAATGCTCCGATTATCGTTGTATTGTGTCATTTTATAGAGTGAAACTTATGATCCCATCTATGTTATGATCTTTATATATTCAAAAGTTAGTATAAAGGGGTATAACGTATGAATCAGAGCATACAACAGTTTAAAACGGATTTCTTTAAAGCTTTGGCTCATCCTATGCGTATTCAGATTCTGGAATTGCTGAGCGAAGGAGCGAAGAACGTCAACGAGCTGCAAAGTATCCTGGGGTCAGAAGGCTCCGCCGTTTCCCAACAGCTGGCTGTATTACGCAGTAAAAACGTTGTACAAGGCATGAAAGAAGGAACGACAGTCATATACTCTCTACGGGATCCATTGATTAAAGACTTGTTGGAGGTTGCCAAACAGATTTTTGACAATCATCTGGTCAATGCCATTTCGATGTTGGAAGATATCCGCAAAGAAACATAAACATGCTAGGGCGGGTTTTCAGATACGGCGTAAACAAGAGGAACCTGAAGTTGAAGTAAGTTCGGGAACTTCTTGTTTTTCTGCATGTAATAATGTCTCAGGTGTGAGCATTACGATTGACAGCGTGCTCGCAGCGGCGTAGTCTTCTTATTATATTCAAATATTCAAATATATAAAGAAAAGAAGGTTAAGTCAGATGAAATGGATGGGGAGATATAGAGGGTATAATGGATCTTCTTTTCGTAAGGATCTGTTATCGGGACTAATTGTAGGTATTATTGCGATACCACTGGGCATGGCATTTGCCATTGCTTCTGGAGTCAAACCGGAGTACGGCTTATACACAACGGTAATCGCGGGGATTCTCATTTCCTTGCTGGGTGGCTCCAAGTTCCAGATCGGCGGACCAACAGGGGCATTTATCCCGATCCTCTTCGCCATTGTAATGCAGTATGGATATGAAAATTTATTGATTGCCGGAATTATGGCCGGATTCATGCTTGTACTGATGGGATTATTTAAGCTTGGGGCGTTAATCAAGTTCATTCCGCGCCCGGTGACCATCGGATTTACAGCGGGGATTGCTGTCATTATTTTCAGTGGGCAGATTGCTAATTTTCTAGGACTACGCGGGATCGAGAAACATGAAGATTTTTGGTCTAATATGAAAGAAATCGTAATGCATATTTCAACCGTTAATATATATAGTTTGCTGACAGCAGGCAGTTGTCTGGCTGTTATTCTGCTTGTGCCGAGATTTGCGCCGAAGGTGCCTGCGTCACTCGTTGGTCTGATTCTATCGACAGTAATCGCAGCGTTGTTTTTTGAAGGGCAGGTGACTACGATTGGATCGTCCTTTGGTGCGATACCAAGCTCCTTGCCTCAATTTCATGTGCCTGAGATTACTTGGGAGCGAATCATGAATTTGCTGCAACCCGCTTTTGTTATCGCCATGTTAGGTGGAATCGAATCGTTATTGTCTGCTGTTGTTGCCGATGGCATGACCGGAAGTCGACATAACAGCAATCGAGAGCTTATTGGGCAGGGGATTGCTAATATGGTGACGCCATTATTTGGTGGTATTCCTGCAACAGGAGCAATTGCGCGTACGGCAACGAATATTAAATCTGGAGCTGTGTCACCATTGTCTGGGGTTATTCATGGCGTAGTAGTCCTACTGGTAATTGTTCTGTTCGCACCCTATGCTTCCCATATTCCACTTGCCAGTATGGCTCCCGTTCTGATGATGGTTGCCTGGAATATGAGTGAACGGAGATCGTTCATGCATGTTATGAAAACCAAAACGAGTGATTCGCTCGTTCTGCTCATTACCTTTTTATTGACCGTATTTACAAGTTTAACGACGGCTGTAGAGGTTGGGTTGATTATGGCTGTCCTTTTATTTGTTAAACGGATGAGTGAGATGTTGAAGGTTGCCAAAGTGCTGCCTGATCCCAATCATAAACATGAGAAAGTCATGGACTACATGGTTCGCGAAGGGCATGATTGTCCACAGATAAACCTGTATTCGATTGAAGGGCCGTTATTCTTTGGTGCAGCAGATCGATTCGAGAAGTCAGTCATGGATTCGCTTCATCGGCGACCAGGTATTTTGCTGTTGCGCATGGGCAAGGTGCCTTTTATGGATACGACAGGTGAATCCAATCTGGCTCATGTTGTTAAACATATGGAGAGATCTAGGGGGACGGTTTTACTTTCGGGTATTCAGGCACAACCATTGGAGATGCTGAAGAAAACAGGCTTGATAGAACGGATTAATCCTGATCATATGTTTGAGCACACGGGTGAAGCTATCAATTATGCATTAGCGCATCTAGATGATCAGAAATGCAAGGGTTGCAAGCATTTTGCATTTCATGAATGTGCTGCATTGTCAAGCGCTGGAACCGATTCAGAGCGTATGAGTATGCTGAAATCAGGAAAGCGAGTCGAAGCAAATAGCTCCATGTAATCCCTGAAGCTAGAGGAAGCTATGGCACGTTGAAGCTGCTGTCTGCATTGTACAGACGGCAGCTTTTTGAGTTGAAACTGTGCACTTGATTAACGAATTTAACGGCTATTATACTTCATCCAATGGTTCATAATCGAACCAATCGAATCGTGCAGGTGTGCCACTTCCTGATGGACTGGTGGCATACATTGCAGCAATGACCCCTGTGAATCCGCCTGCTACTTCAGTGGAGAGCAGATGAGTCTCACCTGAGCCAACCTCCAGTTCTGGAGCTGAATTTTGCTGAATGGAGAAAAGGAACTGGTCAGGTTGTGCATGAATTTTCAAGGTTACTGGCCCTGCTTCACAAGCAACCCATTGCTCGGTTCTTAGGGAGCCAACTGTGCGACGAAGTAAGATCATTTTGCGTCCATTGACCTGCTTAATTGCCAGATCATAATGATATTTAGGATTCATATACAGCGTTAAGCCAGCTTCTTCTCCGTCTTTCTGTGGCTCAAAGGCTAACTCGGTTGCGATACGGGCGGTGAAATGTTTCAACCGGCGACCAACAAAAGCAGGATTACTCACGTCATCAAGGGAAACGGAGTTTCCACGCAGTACAAGCTGACCTGGCTGTTCCTCTAGCGACCAGCTTCCGGGTGCGGGGTTACGCAAGAACATCCATTCCAAACCAAGAGTTGCTCCGTCAAAATGATCCCGCACGCTTGGTGCATTCCATTGTACTGGTGGTAGCTTAGGCGCATCCATAACAGGATTGACATTCCCATTGTCACCAATAATCGGCCAGCCTTCATCCGTCCAAGTCACAGGTGCAAGAAATGTTTCTCGTCCCAAGTGATGGCGCATCGGATAAGAAGGGGGGCGAATACCAAGGCAGACAGCCCACCACGTTCCATCCTGTGCCTGAACCAGATCTGCGTGCCCAGCGGCATGGATACTGCTCTTCATACTGCGGTTGGATAGAATTGGATTGTGAGGACATGGTTCAAATGGGCCGTATGGATCGGTGCTGCGTGCGATGGTTTCCATATGACCGTACTCCGTACCACCTTCGGCAATCATGAGATAATACAGATCGTTAATTTTGTATAGATGGGGTGCTTCTGGGGCAGCTCCGCCTGTTCCACGCCAGATGAGTCTGCTATCTGTAAGCTGCTTCCCGGTAGTAATGTCAATCTCACACTGATATATTCCTTCGCCTTCATTGCCATTTTGAGCGGATTGGAAATACACACGTCCATCATCGTCGAAGAGCAGAGAAGGATCTATGCCCCCCTGTGCGATGAGAATCGGTTCAGACCATGAGCCTGCTGGATCTTGGGTACGAACAATCAGGTTTCCACCCGCACCGATATTAGTCGTTGTCATATAGAACCAGCCTTCATGGTAACGGATGGTCGGTGCATATATACCGGCGGAACTTGAGGCTTTACTTAGTGGAAGCTGTGTTTCGGAAGTAAGACAATGTCCAATTTGTTGCCAATGTACGAGGTCTTTGCTATGGAAAACAGGCACACCCGGAGAGTATTCAAACGTACTCGTTACCAGATAGTAGTCTTCGTTTACGCGGCAAATGCTCGGATCGGGGTAAAAACCTGGAATCACGGGGTTCGTATATTTTGTCATGTTAGGCTCCTGTTCATATGAAAGTTAGGGATGAATTAAGGCGAATTTGCGATTTTGAGCTACCGTCTGGCGTGCACTCTTTATTCGCTGTGCCTTGTTACAAGGGAAAGTATAGTGGTTACAACCGTCCTTTACCTTGATTTTTCGGACTTGGAGTAGCATGATATAGACATACGAACCCAACATTGTTCGGAGGGACTGCTTTTGAGTAATGCATATTTGAGATGGTTTACGTCAGATGAGGAATTCCCGTTTTTCATTCAATATGGTGGGCATGAGACAGATATGGAGCTTCACAATCATATGGATTTTACAGAGCTCGTGATTGTTTTGAATGGTCATGCGACTCATGTTGTGAATAACGAGGAGTTTTTTATCAAAAAGGGAAATGTATTTGTGATCAATGGCGAAACACATCATGCGTATATCGACCCTCATGATTTTAAAATATGTAATATAATGTTCAGACCTGACATGCTTTCATCGACCGGTCCTGATCTGAGGAAATCAAATGGGTTTCAAGCATTGTTTGTGTTGGAACCGTTTTATCGTAATATTCACTCGTTCCCCAGTGTACTTGCCCTATCCATTGCTAACCTGGAGTATATTGAAGCGCTGATTTCATTCATGGTTAAAGAATACGAGACGAAGCAGCAAGGGTATCAGACGATGCTGATTGCACGTCTAACAGAGATGGCAGTGTATTTGTCGAGACAGTATGATACCAGGGAGAAAGGCGGTAGGGGGAATAATCTGTTGCATCTAGCCAATGCCATCTCTTATATCGAAGATCAGTATCTTAAGCCATTATCGCTGGAGGATATTGCGGGAAAATCGAATATATCGATCAGGCATCTCAATCGGATTTTTCGATCCTATTATCAGATGACGCCTATTTCCTATGTGCATAAGCTGCGTCTGGAGAAGGCGTGTCATTTACTGAAAAATAGCAATCTATCCATTACTCAAATCTCATATGATTGCGGATTTAATGACAGTAATTATTTTACGCGCCAGTTTAAGAAAGCCTACGGTGTGTCCCCTAAGAACTACAGGCAAAATTTGAGCTGAGCGAATAAGAGGATCCCCCTCACATGGGAGATCCTCTTATTCTATTTTCGTGATATCGGTGGAATTTTCATCGTGATAATTGAAAAGCCGTCCATGATCATGCCACTGACCGTACATCTGGTTTGCTGCCGTATGGGCGATCAATTTATCCAATCTGTGCTGGAATATCAATCCAACCATAACATAACGACTCTTCTACGGCATCCAAGTACAACAGAGTGTCTGGGCTTGGTTTGAGACTAATGGTTACCCAGCAACACGTCTCGGTTCGACCATGCTCATGTAGCCAAAATCTTAATTCTTTTCTCGTTGTAACAGCCAAATGATTTTTCATTTCCACAGTTCATACCATCATCTAATCTATAGCAGGTTTTGTATACCAGAAAAGACTGTAGTCATTCATGACAGAAGCATGGCCTAATTGACGTAGCATCGTAGAAATATTCCCCCGATGGTACGTTCCATGATTGATCAGATGGAAGATGATCTCCGCAAGACTAGTATTTCGAATTCCCGCGAATGGATTGTCCAGCAGAATTGTTTGTTCCAGATCGGTGTGCTCTTGAAACCAAGCTGCATATTGTTTTGATAACTCCATATATCGCCGGCTATAATCCTCCACAGAATCATAAATCTCTTCATTGCGGGGCATGCACATTTGTAGCGCTTCAGGCATACTAACCCCCGTTAATACCAGATACCACATTTGATCAACTGCATACATATGACTTAATGCGTGAGCGATGGAGCGGAAAGAACTATTCACCTCTTGGTGCAAAACGCTGTCTGGCAATTCTTGAATTCTCCCTAAAATGGTTTGTGTAGCCCATGTGTGATACGAATACATTTCTTCTGGATGGTTCAAGCGATCATCTCCTTAGAATAGTCGTGAAGTGCAACTAACTTACTGAGATGATTATAAAAAAAGAAGTATGACAACAGCATGTCATACTTCTTCAATGGTTTTTTGATAAGGTTTAAGCGCGTTCTGAAGCTCTTCTCGCAGGATATTTCGCAGCTCGACAGGTTCAAGCACCTCTGCACCACTACCTAAACTTAACAGAAACGAACACAACCAACGGGCTTTCAATGGCTGATGAACTGCGATTCGCATCGTCATGCTTCCATCATTATGAAATTGTTTATCGGCTTGTTGGAAATGATCCATGGCTTCCGAAAGTGCCTCCGGATTAACCTTAAATACAACTTCGGTTGTCTGACTGTGAAGTGTGGTGTCCGATTGAATCCTTGATTCAACTATCGGTTCAATCCTAGTGGTATGGGGTTGGAATGTGTCAGAACTTAAGCTTACGTTCATCATCCGGGACAGTCGGAACTCCCGATAATCCTGGCGTGCCAGACAGAATCCATATACATACCAATTGCGATATTTAAAGTGGAGTCTAATAGGTTCTATGCGACGAGAGGTGCGTTCATTCTTGGTGTTAATATAATCGAATTGGATAATCCGATATTCTGTGATTCCTGTTCGCAGATAGGGAAGGGCATCAGGTTCCGTGCGGCGTGTTTCCAAATCTATGGATAAACTTGGGGACTGATGCTCCGACCCAATCGTTTGTAGTCGCTCAATCGTTCCCTGTACTCGTCCGTCATCAAAGACAGTGGAAAGACTGCTGAGAACGGTAATGAGGGAATTCACATCGTATGAGCCAAGCAAGCTTTTATCCATTTTATATCCATCGATGATGCCATACCCGCCTTTAAGTCCTTGATGAGAGACGACGGGGAAGCCGGCTGCACAGATCACATCAATGTCTCGGTAGATCGTTCTTGGAGAAACTTGAAACTCTTCCGCTAGTGTAGAAGCCGACAATACTTCATGGTTCAAGAGCTTGAATATGATTGAGATTAAACGTTCCAATTTCATCTTGTATCCCGCCCAGTACCTCATTTTTGTTAGTGCAGGCCATATTATATCACAGTGAATTGAACAACAAGGGTATTGCCCTATAAATATCTCAAGGTAAGTCATTAATTATGGTGCTTATAGTTACGCAGCTATAACGTGAGATGAAAAAACAAAAAAGAGTGCTGATCCGCACTCTTTCTAAGCCGCGATATTATTACGCCAAACAGTAATGTGAAGCGGTAATATCCTAGCAGTGATGTTAAGAAGCTTGGTTGCTTAGAATATTAGCGTTATTTCAAACTTGTGCTAGTCTTCATGTACGTTATAGAGCACCCGGGCGAGTAGACCTTGGCCGTAATTTCCGAAATGTTTGCCAAAGATCGTAAGACCCCGTTTGTTGACAGGTTCTTCTGTCACCGCAATGCGGAAGAGGATGTCGCTTTTGTAGTCCAGCCCAATATCATCTAACGTAACATCCGAAATGCGACAGCCGTCGATATAGCTACCTTCCTGCGTGATACGGATCAACTTCAGCATGCCGTACTGATTAAGGTGAGGCGGCCACCAGTCTGGATTAAACGTCCCGCGTGTATTGCCAAAATCACCTGGACTCGTCCAGCAACCAATCTCGATACCGTTGATGTAAAAGTAAATATCCGAAGGGTAGTTATCGCAATAGCCAGGTGATTCCGAACCAAGCTCCATAGAGAGTTGAATCTCACTAAATGACTGATTCGGTTTCAGATAATTAGGAATGCGATACTCCAAATAACCTTCCGCAAGCCAAATCATCTCCGCATCAATGCGTAATGGATCTGCGAAATAACGTGGGTCATCGAATTCCCCAACGATACTGTCCCGCGTCGCAAGTCCACAAGTAGGAGCAGCCTGATAATCACTGTAATGTCCCACTTGAATCTCTACCTCATAACGGTTGCTAATCTCCTGCGAACGCAGATCCACCATCAGCTTCTCCTCATTGAGATAGCAAATTTTCTGGATTCCGTGCTTGCCCACAGCCGTATTTATTTCAATTAAACCGCTCTCCTCCAGCTTTTTGATATGCATTGTAATTGCTCCATTGCTAAGTCCCAGCTTGGTCGCAAGATCATTGAGATTAAGGCTCTGGTTCTTCGCCAGTAGTTCAATGATCTGTATCCGAATCTCCGAACTGAGGGCTTTGAAGATGTTCACACCCGACTTCAGATCCTTAATATATATCATATGTGTTGGTCCTTTCCCCGTTCTGAACACGCACTGTTAAGTAGTTAGTGCACATTTCTATATTTTATTTTAGATAAGTATAAATGATTATAAGATAGATGGGAAGGGCAGAGACAGAGAGCCTATCTTCTTTAATATCGTACGATTCATTATTAAAATGAAGGTACATTTCTCAATATAGTATTCCATAAAAACATTTAAATTGTTTCATTAATCTTTGAAATAAACCGTTGAAAAATACTGTAACCGCTTTTATAATCCTATTATACCTAAAATAATTTAATCCTTCATGAATCAAATTGACCATTTGGTTAAGAAAAGTTCGAAACTTCCCTCTATCACCTCCCCGGTGTCCAAATTTCAAATGAAGAAAATCGCAGGTGAATCCACGATTACAAACCCTAAAGAATACCCCAAAACTCATTTTATTTTAAAAAAATATAAAATGTTTTAATAAAGTATTGACTAAAGGGATTGTTATTTGATAAATTTATCAACAGAAATCTTATTTCACGCAATTGAATACGGTTACAAATTCAGATCAGGAGGGGTTCAGATGTTAAAGAAAAAGAGTTGGGTCACGTTTATGCTTCTTATGCTGGTTACTGCACTTGTCTTAGCAGGTTGCGGTGGAGATAGCGGAGGGGCAAGTGGTGATAAAGAACTGACATTTATGTTCCGAGGCGGTACAGATGAACAGAAGGCTTATCAAGCGGTCGTCAAAAAGTTTGAAGAAGAGAATCCTGGCATCAAAGTTAAATTGATTGTAACGGCTGCGGATCAATATGCTACCAAGCTGAGAGCAGCGATCACGGGCAATAGCTTGCCAGATATTTTTTATTTTAACCCTGGTGACGTGAAAGCGTATGTGAACAGTAATGTATTGATGAATCTGACTCCTTATGTTGAAAATAACCCGGATGTAGACTTGGATAATATCTGGAAATATGGTTTGGATTTATATCGTTATGATGGCCAAATGGCAGGACAAGGAGACCTTTACGGTATGCCGAAAGATTTGGGACCATTCGCACTTGGATATAACAAAACACTATTTGAAAAAGAAGGCATTCCACTCCCAGACAAAGACAAGCCATATACGTGGGATGAGTTCATTCAAGTGAATCAGCAAGTAACGAAGGATACGAACGGAGACGGCAAACCGGATGTATTTGGTACAGGTTTCAACGTGAACTGGGCACTTCAATCCTTCGTATGGAGTAATGGTGCTGACTGGTTGGATGAGAGCAAAACGAAAGTAACGATTGATGATCCGAAATTTGCGGAAGCGCTACAATTTTTCGCAGACATGCAGAACAAATACAAAATCACACCTTCAATTGAAGAGGCACAAACTCTGGATACGTACCAACGTTGGATGAAAGGGGAAATGGCATTCTTCCCTGTAGGTCCGTGGGATATGAGTACGTTTGAAACACTACCTTTTGAATATGATCTGCTGCCATTCCCGGCGGGTTCCAGTGGTAAGTCTGCAACGTGGATTGGTTCCCTGGGTATTGGGGTTTCTGCTAAATCGAAACACCCTGAAGAAGCAGCTAAACTGGTGAATTACCTTACCGCTTCTAAGGAAGCAATGAAGCAGCTTGTCGATGCCAAAGTACAGATTCCGAACTTGCTCGATATGGCTGATGAATGGGCTGAAGACACATCAACAAAGCCAGCTAATAAACAGGAATTCATTGATATCGTTGAAGACTATGGTCGCTCTCTTCCAGGAAACTACACGTATAACGCAGAGTGGTATGATCTGTTCTTCACAGATATTCAGCCTGTGCTCGATGGCAAGATTACAGCCGCAGATTATGTGAAACAGCAACAGCCGAAAATGCAGAAGCTGTTAGACAAAGCGATAGAGCAAGAGAAGAAATCTCAGAAATAAGTTAATCAACGAGAGAATGTGAGGCGTTTCGAACAAGAAGCATAGAAGCGACCTGCACAAAGTGGATCAGAGTTAAGATAGTAGTTTCGTATTGCATAGAAAAGCGATGCCAGCAGCCTGCTATCACGCTGCTGGCATCATTTTTCGATTCCATACTTGATATTAGAAACAGGGGTGAGCGCAGTGAATACAAAGTCTAGCTTGTATCGCAAAGAGAGGCTGTACGGATATTTGTTTATTACACCTCCGATTCTCGGTCTGCTGATCTTTGTTCTGTTCCCTTTCCTATATTCGTTGTACGGTTCGTTCACGGATTGGGATGGCTTGGGACAGATGAACTTTATCGGTTTAGCCAATTTCAAGGATTTGCTTACAGATGATCTGTTTTACAAAGCGATGTTTAACACCTTTTATCTGATGCTGGGGATTCCAATTGGATTGTTGCTTGCACTCTTGCTCGCAATGGGCTTGAATCGCAAAATTCCCGGTACAACAACGTTCCGTGTGATCTATTATATTCCGGTTATTTCTTCGCTTGCGGCAGTATCCATCATGTGGAACTGGGCGTACAACGGAGATTACGGATTGGTTAACCAGTTCCTTGCGCTCTTCGGTATTGAAGGGCCTAACTGGCTGGCTAACAAAGACACGGTCAAACCAGCTCTCATTATTATGACGGTGTGGAAAGGTCTAGGATACACGATGTTACTGTATCTGGCTGCTCTACAAAGTGTATCTCGTACATACTACGAGGCGGCTGAGTTGGATGGAGCGAACGGGTTCCAGATCTTCCGTAACATCACCTGGCCGATGGTGAAGCCAGTGACCTTCTTCCTCGTGGTTACCAATATTATTGGTGGCTCCCAGATCTTTACCGAGATGAACATTATGACCCCTACGGGTGGTCCTGAGTATTCATCGGCGTCGATCGTCTTCTACATCTGGCAAAAAGCGTTCAGCAACCTGCAAATGGGTTACGCCTCAGCAATGGCCATGATTCTTGGTGTGTTCATCTTTGTCATTACTTTGGTGCAATTCAAATTAAACGAAAGATCAGCCTATGATGGGGATTGATGGTCAAGGGAAAGGAGTGAACCGGAGATGTCTTACAGTCAAAGAAGGAAAGTAACGAACTCTATTATTTTTATCGTACTCGCGATTGGCGCTATTGCGATGGTTGCCCCATTGATCTGGATGCTGTCCACGTCGTTGAAGGAGAAACAGGATGTATTTGCACTTCCTCCTGTGTGGATTCCAGAAGTGTTCCAATTTGAAAAGTATAAAGAAATTTGGGAAGCTGGTCCGCTGCTCAGCGGGATCAAAAACAGTTTGATCGTGGCAGTCAGTGTCACTGTGATAGGTACGTTTACGTCCAGTATCGCCGCTTTTGCTTTTGCTAAATTGAGATTTCCGCATAAAAACAAACTGTTTCTTGCTCTACTTGCATCCATGATGATTCCTTATCCAACCGTCATGATTCCACAATTCATGATGTTCTCGAAGCTTGGTTGGGTAGATACGCTGTTACCGCTCATTGTACCTGGGTTGTTCGGTAACGTCATTATGATTTTCTTCCTGCGGCAATATCTGCTTAGTGTTCCAGATGCAATTATAGAAGCAGCCAAAATTGATGGAAGCTCGTATTTCCGGCTCTATTCTAGCATCACCTTCCCATTGATCAAACCTGCGATTGCAGCACAGTTAATTCTGTGGTTCATGGGGATCTGGAATGATTATCTGGCTCCAATCATCTATCTGAACTCGCCAGAGAAGCAGACCTTGCAGCTTGTAATAGCCAATTTCAATGCGACCTATGCGATACAGACTGATTATCCGCTTATTATGGCTGCGTCTATCGTTGCGTTGCTCCCAGTACTCATTGTCTTCTTGATCTTCCAGAAGCAGATTATTGAATCTGTTGCGATCTCTGGAGTAAAAGGATGATTAGCTTGAAAAGGCGTGGCTGGAACATAAACAAGAGAGGAGTGTTTGCTTCAATGCTGTTGCTTATGTTGATTGGTGCGACGGGTTGTTCTGGAGAGGGGGCGGAGGCAGAGGTGCCTCGCCCGACCTTCCCTGAGGAACCACAAGATACCGTGCTTTACGATACTTCCATATTGGATGATGAGTCTCGTTGGACAGTAAATAATGCTCACGATCCAGCGATTATCAAAACAGATCAGGGTTACTATGTATATTCCACAGACGTTCGTGTTGCGGGAGAACCTAAACCTGGTGTGATGGTGCGAAAATCACAGGATCTCATCAACTGGACATGGGTTGGTCAAGCCCTACCAGGCATTCCGAAGGAAGCATTGGATTGGACAGGAGCCGTGAATTTATGGGCACCGGATGTTACGAAGGTAGGAGATACGTACCGCATGTATTACTCGGCTTCATCTTTTGGCAGCACGCGGTCAGCCATTGGTTTGCAGACATCCACTTCTCCAGAGGGACCTTGGAAAGATGAAGGACTTGTTGTGCGCACATCAGAGAACGAACAGGATAAGCTAAATGCCATTGATGCGAATCCTGTGTTGGATGCCGACGGCAATCCGTGGATGGTGTACGGTTCATTCTTCGATGGAATTTATATTGCGCCACTTGATCCAGATACGGGGAAGTTCAAGGATGAGGGTTATGGTACTCGCATTGCCGCACGTGATCGGGCAACTGAAGAGGGTGCAGTAGAGGGGCCGTACATTGTTTACCATCCTGAATTCAAAAAGTATTATCTGTTTGTCTCATATGACTCTTTGTTCGAGGATTACAATGTAAGGGTCGCGCGTGCTGATTCAATTACAGGCCCATACACGGATATAAACGGCATGAACATGCTGGATACAGAACATCTACCACAATACGAGATTGGAACTAAGGTAGTAGGTGGTTATCGCTTTACAGAGGGCGAAGGCTGGGTTGCCCCAGGTCATAATTCAGTTTTGCAAGACGGTGACAATTATTACATCGTTCACCATGCAAGAGGTGAGACGGATAAAAACTGGCCATATCTGCATGTGCGCAAAATGTTATGGACGAAGGATGGCTGGCCAGTCGTCTCACCCGAACGTTACGCTGGCGAGACGGTACAGGACATTCCGAAGTCTATGATTGCTGGGGAATGGGAAGGGATGGAGCTCGATCCATCCGTTGACGGACAGGTTCAAGCGTCTCCATTCACCTTACAGCGTAACGGCAAAGTCACAAGCGAAAACGATTCAGGTACGTGGACATTCGATGGAAAACACACACTCACGATTGAGTGGAAGGAACGTAACTCAAATGGAGCATCCACAGAGGAGCTACAACTGCTCCCGTCGTGGGACTGGGAACTGAGCAAGCCAGCTCTTGTGGCCACAGGTCTGAATGACCGCGGCATTGCCGTATGGGGAAAACAACTGAGCGAAGAGCAGGAGTAGTAAGGGAAGGAAGGAGCCGAAGGAGCGTGTTTGTCCTCTGATTTCAACTGCTGGAGAGCAGGTTGAGGGAAATCAGAGGACAAGAAAGCGACGCAGGCCCATCATTCCCCGAAACGTCCGCGCTGCCCTGAGATTTGCTCTGTGCTTGAAATGCAGTCGACCAGGCAATTGGTCGACGGTGCCACATCGAGCCACACGAGTGGTTCGATGAGAACCTTATAGAAGCGCGCATGAATAAGCGCAAAGCTGCACCTTGAAGGGGCATCAAGCAGTGAAGGGGAAGGAAGGAGCCGAAGGAGCGTGTTTGTCATCGGATTTCAACTGCTGGAGAGCAGGTTGAGGGAAATCAGAGGACAAGAAAGCGACGCAGGCCCATCATTCCCCGAAACGTCCGCGCTACCCCTCACGATCTGCTTTGTTCATTTACACCAGCTTATATCGTTCTCTTTACACCAATGCCAAATAGAAAGGAAGTAATCTTATGACACAATCCATTTCATTTACTAATCCTATTCTGGAACAGCGTGCCGATCCGTGGGTGTACCGCCATACGGATGGCTACTATTATTTTTCCGCCTCTGTGCCTGCATTCGACCGGATCGAAATTCGACGTGCACGCACAATTGAGGAACTGAAGGATGCCGAGCCTGTGACGGCTTGGCGCAAGCGTGACACTGGACCGATGAGCGCTAACATCTGGGCGCCTGAGATTCATTATATCGACGGGAAATGGTATATCTATTTTGCCGCAGCACATACCAGTGAGACGAATGAGGGTCTGTTTGATCACCGGATGTACGTACTGGAAAATGAATCTGCGAATCCACTTGAGGGTGAGTGGGTTGAGAAAGGGCAGACGCGGACACGCTGGGAGACCTTTGCTTTGGACGCTACGACGTTTGAGCATCGAGGCATCCGCTATCTCGTCTGGGCACAGAAAGATCCGGATATTCCAGGTAACTCTAACCTATATATCTCCGAGATGGAGAATCCGTGGACACTGCGCGGTGAACAGGTCATGATCTCCACACCAGAGTATGATTGGGAAATCATCGGCTTCAAGGTCAATGAAGGTGCGGCTGTGTTGAACCGGAATGGACGTATTTTCATTGGTTATTCAGCCAGTGCCACAGATTATAACTATTGCATGGGATTACTAACGGCAGATGAGAATGCCGATCTGCTCGATCCAGCAAGCTGGGTGAAATCGCCTGAACCGGTATTCCAGACATGTGAAGAGAACGGCCAGTATGGCCCGGGACACAACAGCTTTACCGTAACACCAGATGGGCAGACGGATATCCTCATTTATCACGCTCGTAACTACAAAGAGATCGAGGGAGATCCACTCTACGATCCTAACCGTCATGCCCGTGCTCAAGTAATCCATTGGAGAGAGGATGGTACACCTGATTTTGGTGTTCCTGTTCCGGATGGTAAAGCTGTAGCTGAAGTGGAACAATAATTAGATAGAATGTGAACGATAGAAATAGCCTTTAGTCAGTATAATAGCTGATTAAAGGCTTTTCTCGTTAATGAAGGAATAGGCAGATCTAACATAACGCATGAATTGAATCCGTTCTTGCACCTTTCACGTATACAACGTATAGATGAAGTTAATATGTAAATAGAACAGCTCTTGCTATAGTTCGATTGATATCATACTAGGAGGACAATATATGGATTCGCGTGAAACTTTGGATCAGGGACTGCAACAGATTCATACATGGGAGAAAGAGCAGAAGGACTTGTTCATTTGGGACAAAATTGGTCGTCTGCCCTTTGCTATGTTGGACAAAGTTATGCCGAAGGCATTGAAAGACAAGATCGGCAACTCGCTTAATGAAGTAGGACAGTATGTACAGTATGGTGGTAAATTTCTCGTTCAGAAGAAGAAGGTAGCGAAGCTGCTACAGGATGAAGCTCAGCGATCAGGTTATTCGATGTTAGGTCATACGGATCGTCTCGAACGGGAAGCTGAGGAAGAGAGTACAGCGAAAATTCACAGTGTCGAGAACCTGCCACTTGAAGTGTTGGATCGTGTAGCTGATAATATCGCTGAGAGTCGTACCAAGTTTGCAGCAGCACAAGGAGCGGCAACAGGCATTGGTGGAATTGTGACGATTGCAGCGGATATTCCGATGGTGATGGGACTTTCTTTGAAAGTGTTACAAGAGATGGCGTTATGTTACGGTTATGATCCGGATGAGCCACAGGAGCGGATTTTCATTGTGAAGTGTCTGCAATTTACATCGGCGGATATCGTAGGCAAGAAGGCAATCCTTGATGAATTGGCAGACTACGAGAATCCTGATAAACAGGTTGAGGTGATGTCGCAAATGCAGGGTTGGCGAGAAGTGTTTGAATCCTATCGTGAATCCTTTGGATGGAAAAAGTTATTTCAACTCATTCCGATTGCAGGTATGATCTTTGGTTCAGTGAGCAATAAAAACACGATTCGGGATGTAGCTGAGACGGGTAAAATGCTGTACAAAAAACGGCTGATTCTGCAACGTTTGAAGTGAAATGGTTAGATGGTCTGCCTGAAAGAGAGGAACAAATATGTTAGACAAACAAGGCTTCTATCAGTTATTAGATAGCCATAATATAAATTACGAAAGTATTGAACATCCAGCAGTATATACGATGGAGGAAATCTTCTCTTTTCAAATTCCGCATACAGAGCATATCGTGAAAAATCTATTTCTACGTGATGATAAAAAAAGAAACTATTATCTGGTGATTATAGCTGGAACGAAGTCGGTTGACTTGAGGAGTTTAAGCGAAACGATTCCTAGCCGCAAACTGAGTTTTGCTAGTGAGAAGGATTTGTTGGAACTTCTCAGACTGGAAAAAGGACATGTAAATCCGATGGGAGTCTTCAATAATACTCAGCAAAACGTAACCGTAGTCTTTGACAAGGATTTAGTCGGTCAAAAAATGGGGATTCATCCCATGGAAAATACAGCGACTGTATTCCTTGAATTTGAAGATGTTAAAGCATTGATTACAGCTCATGGCAGTAGCATCGTCATGTGTGATGTTGACTAGAATGTATGAAGTTCGGCCTGCTGTTTCCCGTTGACTCATGACAAGGGTGGTTGCCACATGGGGAGTAAGGTAAGCAGTATAATGAATAAGTTGGAAGCAAAACGTAAGAAGTAACCAACCAGCTTAACCAAAACAACAAACGTAACCAACAAACATAAGAAAAGGGTTCCTAACGCTCTGTATGTACAGAGTAGCAGGAACCCTTTACTAATGGTATTACTAAATAGCCACCATTCTATCTATCCCCTACCTATCTATGAATTCTAACGAATCTCAGAGGCTTTATTGTGCATATTGAACCTTGTTATGAAGGATTATCTACTCGATATTCTGAAATAACGACACTCAGGTTCGTTAGATCGGGAAATAAGCGGTAATTGTGAATATAAGAGTTGTCAAGTTCGTTAGAACATGGACGGACGGATTTAGAGACAATTAATGTGGTTGACCTGGAACTAGAATAAAAAGTGGACACCCGTTAACGGACAGAAGGATAATAAGGCTAACGGAGGTGTGTCCACATGGGAGAACAGCGGCAACGATACAATGAAGAATTTAAGAAACAAACGGTAAAATTTATTCAAGAACAGACCAAGACACTCGGAGACTTGGCAGAAGAACTCAACATTCCAAAAAGTACATTACACCAGTGGATGGGC
>NZ_JAUSTI010000007.1 GCF_030812775.1 Paenibacillus tundrae | reverse complement strand
TTTCGCCATAAAAAAATATCCCCTCCAAGTCTCACTTGAACCCTCATGATAACATGAAGGTTTTTTTAAGTGTCTACTTAAAGGGGATAATACCACACCTGGTGATGGTTTTTTTTGTCGTTTACAGATCTTTTGGCATGATGATACATCATCGTACGATGTTGTTATGCAGCGGATGTCTTATCTGACTTCTGCAGCAGTTGAGAACGACGACCCAATAGGTACCCTGATAAGGAAGCGAGCATCTGCTGGAACACCATACCGAGTACAACGGGAACCGCAACGGGTGGTGGAAAATAAGTAACAGCCAGTACCGCACCAGCACTAATGTTACGCATGCCTCCGTTAAAGACCAGTGCGACCTGATCGGCCTCATCCCAGCCGAGTACTCGGGCAATGAAATAACTTAGGGCATAGCCAAATGATGCGAGAAAAACAATAATCACTGCAAGACCAGCTAATTTCCAGTTGAAATTAGCTAAGTAAGGTGCAACCACAGAGCCATTAATCGCAACGACGGCTGCCATAAATAGTTTGGATAACGGATTCAATCTTGGTCCCCAGACGGGAACAATTTTACCCTTGGTCCATTCATTTAACAGCATGCCAACCAGTGAAGGGACAACGATCATCCAGAACAGACTGCTCATCATGGCAGCGGTGTCCAATGATACACTTGTGCCGATCAACAGTGACAGCACCCCTGGAACTACAAAGGGAGCAAGCATTGTATCAATAAGGATGATGGAAAGAGTCAGTGCAATGTTGCCTCGATAGATACTGACCCAGATGAAGCTGCTGATACCTGTTGGAATAACTGCGGCAAGAACAAGCCCAGTAATCGTATATGCATCTGTTGGGAAAACCAAATGACCCATCCCTAACGCTATTACAGGCATTGCTAAATGTAAAATAAACAAACAAACAAATAACGGAAAAGGTTTCTTCAGGACATTCAGAAAATCTCGTATCCCCAGACTGATACTTCCCGCAAAGGTCATGAAGGCAAACAACCATGGTGACAAAAAGGTATAAGAAGAAAGAAAACTACCGCATAGTACACCAATAACAATACTGACTGGAGTAATGAGTGGCATAATGCGGTTCAAGCGTTGATTCAATGCTTGAAGCATATGCAAGACATCCCTTTATCGTATGATGATTATATTATACATCTTAATTGTCCTAAATGGAGGCTACATTTGCCATAAGGTGGATTAAACAGCTATCATGGATGTGAAAATGACTTTAATTTTAGTTTGAATTTTAGAAAAAAGGAGAGATTTCATGATCAAAATTAGAAAACGTAGCTGGATGCTGACAGGGCTTCTTGCTTCAAGTCTTTTCGTAATTTCCGCCTGCTCTGTCGTTGAACAAGCGAATGAAAGTTTGAATTACGTCAGTGGAGCTACAGAATATATAGAACAAATATCCAGCGCGGGAGCAGAGCTGCAGCAGCTTGCTTCCCAAGCAGTTAATAATGCAGAGGTAACCACTCAGATTCAAGAGAAGATCGACCACATTCAAGCTGAGGCTAGTGAGTTCTCACAATTAACTGCACCTGCAATTGGAGAGAGCATTCATGAGAATCTGGTGGGTTATAATGATCAACTTACGGAAGTCATCAACCAATGGGAAACGACAATTGCTGAGCAAGGGTTCACAACTGAAAATTGGGAGAAGACAGGGATACCTGAATTAATTTCCAATATTAATCGTTTGAGTGATCCGTTAAGCGGTCTTCAGAGTGAGTAAAAGGGAATACTCCGACTATTATATGCTCTGACGCAATAATCTAGCTCATGATCTAACCCGTTATTGGCTTTTATGGGAGGCATGAATATTCATTTTGGGTAAAAGTTACACTAAGGTGTAAATCGTATTCGAGATCATGTACCCAAAGGAGATCTATTTATGGCTGAACATCATGGAAAAGTTATTATTATTACCGGTGGCGCAAGTGGTATTGGTAGAGAAACAGCACTTCAACTGTCAGATCAGGGAGCAACGATTGTCGTAGCGGATTTCAATGAAGAAGGTGCAAAGCAGGTTGCTGCTTCGATTGAAGCAGGCGGTGGAACAGCAGCGGCATACAAAGTCGATGTATCCAAGGGCGATGAGATCAAGGCGCTTGTCGATTGGACAGTTGATACATTCGGGACACTCAGTGGTATTTTCAATAATGCCGGAATTGGGCTTGTAAAACCTTTTCTGGAGATGGATCCAGAATCCTATCACAGAGTCATCGATGTAGATCAGCATAGTGTTTACTATGGGATGTACTATGGTGCGAAGAAGATGGTTGAATTGAACGTGTCAGGAACTATTGTTAATACAGCCTCCATCTACGGAAGTGTGGCAGCAGTAGGGAGTTTCAACTACAATGCAGCGAAAGCAGCTGTTGTGATGATGTCTAAATCCGGCGCGCTTGAACTCGCAGAGCATGGCATCCGTGTAGTTGGCGTTGCCCCGGGTTTCATTAATACACCGATTCTTGGTGACAATCAAGAGGTTAAGGATGCGCTTGCTTCGCAACATATGAGTGGTAAACTCATTCAGCCTGAAAAGGTTGCCAGTGTCGTTACGTTCCTGTTCAGTGATGCAGCAAGTGCGGTAAATGGATCAACAGTTGCAGTCGATGACGGATTCTTAAGCTTCAAAACGAGGTAAGGTGTAAGGCTTACATTAAGAGGATGTTAAGTATGTTAGCTTTAGCAGATGCAATTTACCAAAAAAAATCAAAAAACGGTGCTGAACGATTAATCGTTCGCACCGTTTTCTATTTATCTTAATCCATACCAAATTGAAAGAAATGTTATGGTGTCATCAACGATCGTGATACAATAAACAGATATGTTTTATCATTTTGTGGTGTCATAAACAATGCGTACTCCAAGAGAGCCATAGCTTTCTTCCTTGTATTGACAATTAGAGCAGGCTTTTGTAGAGCAAACGCCATCGTGTTGAACTTGTAATTTTTCGTTGCAGTGTGGACAATTGTTATCAAAAAGAGTCTTCAACACGTTGAACATGCTTAATCACTCATTTCGGATTAATTTACTTGGGATTATTATATCCGATTTTGGGGCAGACGTATACTGTTTTCGTTATATTTTTTGCGGAATTTTGAAAGGGAGAAAAACCGATGGATGTTATGCTTTTTATCATCATGTTTATACTTGGTCTAACGGGTTCATTCTTCTCCGGATTGTTAGGTATAGGCGGAGCAATCATAAATTACCCACTTTTGCTGTATGTTCCTTCACTCGTAGGATTGCAGCCTTTCTCGGCACATGAAGTATCTTCGATTAGTATGTTTCAGGTGTTTTTTGCCTCATTGTCTGGGGTGATTGCCTATCAGCGAAAACAAAGACGTACACCACATCTGAAGTCGTATATTCATCAAGGTCTAGTCGGATATATGGGAACCAGCATTCTTGTGGGCAGTCTAATCGGAGGGTCGGTATCCGGTTATCTGAGCGAGCAAGTGATTAATCTGATCTATGGGATTTTGGCGGTGATTGCGATTGTTCTTATGCTAATCCCTAGCAGAGGAACGATAGATAGCTCTGAAGATTTTAAATTTAACAAAGGCATTGCTTCAGTTACTGCTGGAGCAGTTGGTATCGTCTCAGGTATTGTAGGAGCAGGCGGAGCGTTCATTCTTATTCCGATAATGCTCACAGTACTCCGTATTCCAATCCGAATAACCATTGCCTCATCGCTTGCGATCGTATTCATATCAGCTATTGGGGGCGTTCTCGGGAAAATCTCAGGAGGGAATATATCGCTTGAGCCCATCATATATACTGTCATTGGTAGCCTGATTGGCGCTGCCCTGGGTTCCAGAGTAAGTTCGATGATTAATGTGAAATTGCTAAGATATGGATTAATTGTGCTTATCGCATTTACCGCGGTGAAGGTGTGGTCTACTATTTTATAAATGTGATTTGCAGTAGGTTGAACATACGTATCAATTTCGTAACCAAAATGTGATATCGCCTTATACCAATTAAGAACATGAGCTGACGAAATTAACACTAATAGAAGTTGAGGTATTTCATCCTATGAATAACGCATTGATTGAGCGAGTTGATGCAGAGTATGGGCAAGCCGAGCAAAAGGCAGCGCAGTACTTTGCTTCCCTCCATGAACAGCTTATGAATCATACGTATACGACTGAACTTACACAAGATATTCATGTATGGCAAAAGAAACACATTCATCGCTTTCCTTGGTTGTCCTTCCTATCACGAAGTAAACGAAAACCAGACCCTCAAGACGTTCAGCGTTATATTCACTGGTTGAATGTGTCGGGGAAATTAGACGATTATCTAGATCGCAGTATTTCGTATATTTATATGAGAGATTTAGGAAAAGCGCTGGATTCTCCAGATACACCGGCTCGCATTCAGCGAGTTGTTCAGGATACCAAACGGTACTTTTTACAATCTGCATCCCAATCGAACAGTGAGCCGGATTATATCAGTTTGGCTGCCTTGTATCGCTGGTCTCAGAAGGAGAATGTAGAATCTGCAGTCATCTGGGTAATGAACAAACTGAAGAGCGTGGCAGCTAACATTCCTGAGGAATTGGATGCAGAGAATGCACAGCGTAAGCTGATCAAAATCATTCTTGGTGTCGTACTTCACGTTACGGATGATATGAATGAAGAGACACCCTCTGATGAACGTGTTCAGCGATTAGATGCAGCAATTCGGTTGGGGTATTCTTACGGATTAACCTATCCATTTATTGATGATTTGTTGGATTCGCAGGCACTCACTATAGAAGAGAAGGAACAGTATTCTCTTATGATCCGTGAAGCACTCCTGACAGGTGTTGTTCCAGACATCAAAGAGTGGAAGGGGGAGCATCACGATGTCATTCAATATGTGCATGCGGAGTTGCGCGAGGCATTTGAGTACATTCATAATTATCAGCGACCCGAGACACAGCGTACCTTTTTACAGCAATCTTATGTGTTTTTTCAATCCCAGGAGATAGATCGCGCCAAAGCGTTATCGAACCCTCACTACTCGAATGAGGAATTATACATTCCAATCATTATCAAGTCTTCTTCTTCACGACTAATCGTTCGTTCGGTTCTTAGTGCGACAGAGGATGAAGGGTTTGATCTACGTACTTTTTATTATGGGATTTATAATCAACTTGCGGATGACTTTGCTGATATGTTTGATGATCTGAAGGAGGGGGCGGTCACCCCATACACATATTATCTGACGTATCGCGATCAGCGACCGGATCTTATTAATCCTTATGAGCTGTATTGGACTGTAATCTCGCACCTGATCCATGACGTATATCATTCAGATGATCAGACCCGTGAAGTCATACTCGACCGTGCCATCAATGGGCTTAAGCGCTGTAGAGAACGTCTGGGTCAGCCTAAATATAATGAAATTATGGACATTCTGGCATCCAGCCAACCGGAGTTCAACCGACTTGTACAGAAAATGGTACAGAAAGCCGATGATGTCGATTTCTTGGATAAATTACTTCGTGATCAGGTTGTGATTCATCTACGGCAGGACAAGAAGGAAAAGCAAGAGTTTGTAGATACGATTCGGACGGTTCGTGAACAGATCAATAGGGAGCTACAAATCCCTAAGCCAAACGGACTTCATGAAATGAAAGAAATCCTTATTGATGCGGCGAACTATAGCCTACAGGGGGATGGTAAGCGAATAAGGCCCATTCTGACCTGGGTAATGGGAGTGCGTGAATACGGTTTGCAGGAAGCAGCGATTGTACCGCTCTTGCGATCGCTCGAATATATGCACACTGCCTCGCTTATTTTCGATGATCTGCCTACACAGGACAATGCACCAACTCGACGCGGCCGCTCCACTTTGCATCACTTGCATAATAGTGCAACGGCAGAATTAACTGGTCTTTACTTGATCCAAAGAGCTATTGGAGAGCAGTCCTCGCTAGATCGTTTCGATGCCCAAACGGTACTTTCTCTCATTCGTTACTCTGCCCAAAAAGCCGAGGATATGTGTATGGGGCAGGCGATGGACTTGAATTCCAAAGGCAAAGTGCTGAACCTGGAGCAACTGAACGAGATCTGTTTCTACAAAACAGGCATTGCGTTTGAAGCGGCACTCGTTATGCCGGCTATTTTGGCTCAGGTACCGGAATCGGAAATCATCACGCTGAAAAAATTCGCCTATCATGCAGGTATCGCTTTTCAAATTAAGGATGATCTGCTTGATCTAGTCGGAGATCATCTGGTGCTCGGCAAACCAGCAGGTCAGGATGTGCGGAACAACAACTCGACCTTTGTATCCATTCTTGGTGAAGAAGATGCGAAGAAGGAGATGTGGGAACACTACTGCCAGGCTACGGATGCCTTGCATGAGATGCGTAAGACTATTCCTTTTCTCCGACATTTGTTAGATTATATCATTGGGCGTGAGCGATAAGTCATTCAAGCCAACGAAACAGGATACCTCTTAAGTTTCAAAGTAACAACAATTGTAGTATTCTGTGAGAAATGTATTTAACGGAAGTCACGTTATCTCGTTACTGATCTACTCAGCCAAATAATATTGATAGCTAAACCGCCTTTACACAAAGGCGGCTTTTTTATATAGACACAACTCAAATCAGAGTACAGTTAACTTTTGTTGTATAGATGTTTGATTGGAGGGTCTATTGATCCTTAATCCACAGCTTGGAAATGTCCATATAGCCAAAATCAGCTGTTTGCATGCCAAATAAACTTTGGTTCAGCTGAGCACGTTTGTTCATATGACATCCATGTAAAATCCAGTCATTATCCCTCAGCAAATTCTCGGCTTCATCTAACAGTTGTGCACGTTCATGGCTATCAAGCTGTCCGAACGAATCTAGTTTTTGTTCTAACTCGTCTATTGAATGAGGTGCCATGCAGATATGAAGGTGATTCGACCGATTCGTGAAAAAATGAATCATACCATATTGCCAATCCTCCTCCAAAATTTCTTCAGCTAAAATTAGATCGGCATTCATCGCATTAGTAGGATACAGACACTCATTCGTCGGTGACAGTTCGATATTTAAGCCAATTTGCTGTGCTCGTTGTTGAAGCCAGTTGGCCGCTAAGACATCCTTGTTCTCCGAGTACGATAATATAAGTGTCTCACCCAGATATCCGCTGCTATGTAGCAGATCACGTGCTTGTTCAAGTGAGGATGGAATCCAATAATGCTCGGCACTTTTCCATGGCAAAAGGCTGTTTGCAGGTGTAATGCGATTGCCTCCCAGTTCTGCTACTAGTGAAACAGGATCATAGACCATTTTCATTGCTTTCCGAAACTTGGGATGATGAAAGATACCAGGTTTATTAAAATTGAACAATATATATTGACAGCCCAGAGCAGGATAATTGAAACTGTTGGTTTGTGCGTAGTGAGTAGATTGCTCCAATCGATCTGTTCCGGGTAGTTCATAGTGACGCTCATTGGACTCAAGATCCGGTACAAACCAAAAATGGACTTGATCAAGGTAAGGACGAATACCGTAATAGTTATCAAATGCGCTTAGTTTCAGTAAATCCTCATTGATCTCACTAATCTGAAAAGGCCCCGTGCCAATGAGTTGTTTGGATACATCAACATCGTACGGGAGGATCGTCATTGGAATACAACTGAACAAATGCAAGAAGAATTGATTAGGACGGCTCAAATAAAAGCGAATGCAGTAATCTCCCGCAACTTCGATCCGTTCAATGTCACGATATAACCCAATAACTGGACTATTTACACTTCGTAGACGCTGTAATGTAAATTCAACGTCTTCAGATGTCAACATTCTATTGTGGTGGAAGCGCACACCTTTACGTAAATAGAAGGTCCATACTTGATGATCCTTGCTACCTTCCCACATGTGGGCTAGATCAGGCAGGAATGTTTCGGTTTTGGCATCGTAGGTCACCAATGTACTGCATACCTGCCCAAGCAGGTAGGTTTCAAAAGCATTATATACAAATGCGGGATCGAGATCTGCCAATCTACGTGATCGCATCATACGCAGAACATCCTGACCCGAAGAGCTTTCCGCATGGCTGTGAAATCCCATTTGTTTATATAACGAATCTAACAATTGTTCCCGAAGAGTCTCATTGTTCTCCATCGTGCCAATGAATTCAATGGCTTCCTTCATCTTACCTTTCCTCATGAGTTCCAAAAAGCGATCTTCCATGACCTCATTCTCACTGTGGAGCAAGGTTAATGTAGAATGATGACCTCTGCCGATCCCTGGCTGCCAGTGGATAAAGCCTTTCTCTTCCAGCTTTCGCAAGATGAATTTAACATTTCGAGGCGTGCAACATAGGACAGTGGATAGTGTATCGATCGTTACGGGAACCGGTGTATGTAGTTTAAATGTAACCTCATTCGCTGTTGTAAGTCGCATATAATGCGCGGTTGTTGTGTCCAAGAAAAGATAATCTCCTTTATAAAAGATGTTGATCAAATTAGAGTTCAATAAAAGGTGAAATGTCTATTTAATTTCTTACACTTTTATTTCCCCCTTTGTTCTATACAATTATACATAATTCAACAGACGAAGGGCAGACCTTCTAGACATTAACAACAAGAACAGGAGAACATACGAATGAAGCAACATTTAAGACAGATTCACCCTTTAGCTTGGACAATCATTGTTGGAACGATGTTTGGCCGTCTGGTAACTTCGATGAGCATTCCGTTTCTATCGATTTATCTGACGAGTGTGCTTGGAGCAACACCGACGGAAACTGGCTTCACAGTCGCTGTCAGTTCTTTGGCTGGAGTGATGGTGAGCTTCTATGGCGGCTATATCTCAGATCGGATTGGTCGTAAAGTGGTTATGCTGGTCTCCATTTTTTGCTGGGCAGGGGTCTTTTTCATCTTTTCCGAGGCAGAGTATTTATGGGTGTTCTTTGTGGCTAATACACTCAATGGGTTATGTCGCGCTGTCTTTGAGCCAACGTCACGCGCACTGTTATCTGACATTACCCCACCAGAGAACAAACTGCTCGTATTCAATCTGAGGTATGCTGCTATTAATCTTGGGGTTGTATTTGGTCCAATCATTGGATTTCAATTGGGGTCAGCGCAATCGACTTTTCCATTTCTGATCTCTGGACTTGTATACATCGCTTATGGTCTTGTGTTAATTGTACAATTCCAGCTTCAACATGCTAATCTACCACAGCCCTCGAAGGCGAAGGCACCACGCTTGCGCGATGCATTGGCTACGGCTGGACGTGATCGTGTATTTTTGCCAGTACTGATTGGAACGACATTCTGTGTACTTGGTTATGGACATTTTAGTTCAACACTTGCCCAGTACATGGAGCGTAGTACATTGTTTGATAATGGAAGTCAGTTGTTTTCTTATATGTTATCGCTTAACGCTGTGACGGTGCTAATCGTGCAATATCCTATTGTACGTGCATTTCGAAATGCACCGCCGCTTGTACCGCTCATCTGGGGTAACCTTTTGGTTGCCGCAAGTTTATTACTGTTCGGTATGGCGAGTGGCGCAGCTCTACTGATGGTCAGTGTTGTATTATTCACCATTGGGGAAGTGTTGTTATTTACGATGATGGATATGCTGATTGATCGAATTGCGAAGCCAGAATGGAAAGGGACGTACTTTGGCACGATTGGCTTTAACAATTTTGGTAATGTTATGGCGCCGATTATGGGTGGTTTATTACTAAGCCAATTCGGAGGACATGGAATAGCTGTATTTCTTCCGCTTGCGTTGATCACGGCGATTGGACTTCCTTTTTTATGGATTGCCCATAAGCGACTGATCATAAGGGAGCGGGAGGCTCACGCCGTACAGCAGAATGCTTAAACTAATGTATTTCAT
This sequence comes from Paenibacillus tundrae, assembly GCF_030812775.1. Taxonomy (GTDB): domain Bacteria; phylum Bacillota; class Bacilli; order Paenibacillales; family Paenibacillaceae; genus Paenibacillus; species Paenibacillus tundrae_A. Next base: position 345,839 of record NZ_JAUSTI010000007.1, on the reverse strand, counting down.
CACGAATGTATGTGTGGTTTGTTTACAGTGATCTGAACTTTTTTAAATGTGTTTACAGTAACTTCTATGCGGCATGAAGCGTTACTTAGGATAGAGAAAAGTGAAAAACGATCATCTATACCTAGGAGGTTGAATATGTTTAAGAAGGTCGTATCCGTATGCGTTGCATCCGTGCTCTTCGGCATAATGGCAGTACCTGGATTAGCGGAAACGAACCGAGCGGAGATTCATACTGGGGTCATTGTGAATAATCGGGTTCTCATTCCACTTCGGGCGGTATCACAGCATCTGGGTGCAAAGGTACAATGGGATACATATTCGAAGAGCATTCTTTTGACCAAAAATGATAAAAAAATTGCTCTGGCCGTTAATTTCAAAAATGCCATTGTTAATGATTACGTTGAATCTATGGATTCACCCGTTGAGTTGATCCATGCAACAGCATATGTTCCGCTCCGATTTGTCAGCCAAACGTTAGGAGCCGAGCTACAATGGAACAAGGAAGCCAAGCAGGCAACTGTTAGTCTTGATAATCACCATATCATGGTTAGCGTGCAACCAGATTCCGTTCAAATTCCTGATGCAGAGAAACTGACTCAAGCCCGATTGAATGAACTGTTAACCAAATTAGATGAAACGTCCAATATGCCAGATATTAAACAGATAAGGGCGTATTTTAAGCCTTATTTTACGGAGCAATTGATTCAATCTATTCTTGATGGACAGCAGTTGCAGGGTGAAGGAGTGCAATTTGGTGCTGCAGAAACGGGCATTCATTATACGAGCAGAACTACTGCAACATTGTCTCAATCTTATGTTCTTGGAAATACATTAACCGGTGACTCCCATTATGTATATGATCGAAATGTTGAGCTATTATACAGCAGAGGAATATGGAAGGTGCATAAGATAAAAGTCTACCTTAGAAATATTCCATACTTAGGCTATTAAGCGTACGTAGCATACGTTCACATTATTAATCATATGAATTAAATAACAATTCAGTAAATATGTTCTTGACGTACTGACCTATTAGCGAATACAATAAACAACAAATATGTGAGACGGGTGGGTGTAGTGATGATGTTCATGCCAATGATATCTAATCGATAACTGAATACGCATGAGCATGATGACACAACCATTTGCGTTAGAGTACATGTTCAAGAAGACGGGGTTTCCATGCCGAGAAGATGGGATGAAACTAGAAAAAAATCGACTTTTTGAATGACCTCTTAAAGATAGCGTCTGGCAGTCCTGTTTATGCATCCTGTCATGGACGCTCATCCGTAGTGCGAATGTCAAGGAGAAGGCCAGTAACGTTACATAATCTAATGGTATTCTTCTTGTTATAGAAGCCATAGATGAACTTAGTTCATCTATGGCTTTTTGTCGTGCACTGCAAGCAAACGTTTCATCAGAAAGGGGGCGATCAAGGATGTGAATTAGGTATACGTTTGTTCGTGTTGGCTCGTGAAGAGATGCAGAGTCAAGTTTTAGCGTTGATTAGGTTTTGGAATTGTCGTAATCGTTCAGAAACAAAAATAAATGATAGGTAGGAGAATGTGAAATGGTACAACATCAATACAATCATAGAATTCATGTATGGTTCAGCGAAATTATTTATGATTCGGCTTAGTTAAGCAGAGTTTAAGAAGATGAATTTGATGTTATCTAACCAAGTGATTCGTACGTTGGAGGTGGGGCAAGATGCCCAAACAAGAGAAAAAATCGATGTCATGGCTATTGCGGTATCTAAAGCCAGTCCGATTGAGACTGGTGCTGCTGTTAATTATTTTGCTGACGTCGACAGGATTGCAGCTTCTGAATCCGCAGATCATCAAGCGGTTTATTGATACAGCTGCGAGTGGCGGCGTAGTTTCTAGTCTCATTCAGCTTGCAGGATTATTTCTGATTATTGCAATCTTCAATCAACTATTAACCGTAGCAGTAAGTTATTTAGGTAATGATGTCGCATGGCGGGCAACGAATCAACTAAGGGGTGATCTGCTTAAGCATTGCCTTGGACTTGATATGCGGTTCCATAATATGAAAACGCCTGGAGAGATGATCGAACGGGTGGATGGCGATGTCACGAGCATTTCTAATTTCTTTGCGATGTTTATCGTGCAGGTTATTGGTAGCTTTGTACTTCTTGCTGGAATCCTTGGTTTCATGTTTACGATTAATACACCGATTGCACTGGTCATGACGGTGTTCACACTAGTATCGATTTTGTTTATGGTCTTCATTCGAAATATGGGTGTTCAGTCATCCAAGAACGAGCGAGAAGCAAGTGCGTCCTTGTTCGGCATGATTGAGGAGCGTATTGCTGGGATTGAGGATGTGCAAGCAAATGGTCATGTGCCTTATGTGATGAATCGCTTCTATCGATTGATGCGAATCGTGTTTCTGAAAGGGCGCAGAGCTTGGATGCTTCGCGTTATTCCGTGGAATACAACGGTGATTTTGTTTGCCATAGCTGTAACTGCGGTACTCATGCTCGGTGTTCACAATTACATGCAAGGGGCGATTAGTCTAGGAACGTTGTTCCTCATTTATCAATACACACAGATGTTGAATGATCCAATTGAGATGCTAGGAGATCAGGTGCAAGAATTTCAGAAAGCCAAATCCGGCATGCTTCGCTCACGAGAACTGCTCTCCTTGAGCAGTGAGATCAAAGACGGAAACCGAGATACACTTCCTGCAGGTGCACTGGGTCTGGAGTTCGAACATGTGCATTTTAGCTATAACGAGGATAAGCCTGTATTGCGGGATATTAATTTTAAAATTAAGCCTGGCGAACGTCTTGGTATTATCGGACGCACGGGTAGTGGGAAATCCAGTCTGAGTCGTGTTCTTCTTCGGTTGTATAATCTGAATCAGGGTGTAATCCGGGTCGGAGGCCAGGATATCACGGAGCTAGCACTACCTGCATTATACCGCCGGGTTGGAATGGTTACGCAGGATGTGCAGTTGTTTGACGGTACGCTACGGGATAACTTGACGTTATTTAACTCGGAAGTTTCAGAAAACAAGATTATGGAAACGACAGAGCGACTGGGGCTGCGTCAATGGATTGATACACAACCGGAAGGACTAGACACTCACTTGAAAGCAGGCGGTTCTTCGCTTTCGGCTGGAGAAGCGCAGCTATTTGCATTAACACGTGTATTTCTGACCGAACCAAGTCTAGTTATCCTAGATGAACCCTCTTCACGTCTGGATGCTGCCACAGAGATGTTGCTGCAGCAGGCGGTTGATGAACTAATGAAACAATGCACAGGCATTATTATCGCACATCGATTAGCTACGCTGGATCAAGTAGATCAGATTATGGTGCTTAGTGATGGTGAGATTATCGAATTTGGAGCGAGAGAAGAGCTCGCGAATAATCCTGATTCACATTATGCAAGATTGCGCATGACGGGCAGAGAGGAGGAATTGGCTTGAATGTCGCAGGATTTATAGGTCGTTTATTTCGATTCAAATCAGTATTATTTATAATCAATGGGTTGTTATGGTGTATATTTCATTCCCTTCCGCTTGCCATCGGGATCGGTATGCAATGGTTTTTTGACCGTGTGACCATCGGATCTACCGATTACATGTGGCTTGCTGTTCCATTAATCTTTCTTGCACTGGTTAGAGTGGCCAGAATCGGCACATTCTTTACTGCTTTTTATGCTTGGATTACCTATGTATATCACATTCAAGCGATATTACGAACGAATATGCTTGCAGGTATTATGCGCTGGCCTGGTCGGAATCTTCCGGCTTCACCGGGTGAGGCGATGAGTCGGTTTCGTGATGATGTCGATGAAGTGGTTGAGTATGTAGAGTCCTGGGTCGACTTTTGGGGTAGGCTGGTATTTGCCATCGTTTCAATCATCATTATGGCTAATATCAATTGGAAGATTACGTTGGTTGCTGTACTTCCACTTGTTATCGTTACAGTGCTTAATAATCTGTCAGGCAATCGGGCTCGTAAGTATGCTCAGGTCAATCGTGAATCGACCGGTCGGATCACCAGTTTTATTGCTGAGACATTTGGAGCTGTGCAGGCGCTGAAGCTCGGGCAAGCAGAAGAGCATGTCTCATCCCGCTTCAATACCTTGAATGAACAACGTCGCCAAGCAGCATTACGGGATAATCTGTTCAAGCAGTGGATGAGATCACTGAATCAACACGTTCTTAGTATCTGTACTGGCTTAATTCTGCTGATGTGTGCTGCGGAGATGAGAGCAGGGCAGTTTACGGTGGGTGATTTTGCACTCTTCACGTCCTATCTTGCCAACATCGGCTTTAGTATTTCCTTGTTTGGGTATATGGTATTCCAACATAAACGGCTAAAGGTGTCCTTTGATCGGATGCGGAAATTATTTCGCCCTGGTGAAGAAAACCGAATTATGGATTATCGGGAAATCTATCTGGATCAAGATCCTCCCGAGCTGACTGACATCGAGCGAAGTCCAGGAGATGAACTGCAAGAGTTAGAAGTGAGTAATCTGAGTTACCAGTACCCAGATTCCACGAACGGGATACAGAATGTTGAGTTTCGCTTACAGAGAGGGCAATTCCTAGTTATTACAGGGCGTATTGGATCAGGGAAATCAACTTTGGTACGCACACTTCTGGGTCTCCTGCCGAAACAGGAGGGGAGGATCCGCTGGAATGGAAAAGAAGTAGATCCAGCTACATTTCTGATGCCCCCAAGAGCAGCATATACACCGCAGGTTCCCCGCTTATTCAGCGATACGTTACGTGAGAATATTGTTCAAGGTAAACGAGAATCGGTAGATGAATCGCTGGAAAAAGCGATTCGATTAGCCGTAATGAAGAAGGATATTGACAATCTCGATGAAGGACTTGAGACATCTGTGGGTCCTCGGGGCGTTATGTTGTCAGGCGGGCAGATTCAACGGGCGTCTACCGCGCGTATGCTGATGACCGAGGCAGACCTGTTTATCTTCGATGACTTATCCAGTGCGCTAGATGTGGAAACAGAACAATTGGTTTGGGAAGGATTAGCTAGTGAGCGAGAGGTAACGTGTATTGCGGTATCCCATCGTAGAGCTGCTTTATCTAGAGCCGATCATATCATTGTTATGAAGGATGGACGCATTGAAGCAGAAGGCAGTTTGAGTCATTTACTTGAAACAAGTGAAGAGATGCAGCTGCTCTGGCAAGGTGAACAAACACCTGCTAAGGTTGGATAAGGTAGAAGGAAAAGCAGAATTTGAAATGCAATAGGTGAAGGCTTGTTAAAGTAAGTGATTTAATATGACTAGCTTATCGTCACATAAAAGCCATATCGATCACTCGTTTGGAGTTGGTCGATATGGCTCTTTGCTTATCTATCTATTCTTATTTAATTAATTGAGCAATTAGAGAATAAGCAATGATAACAAGGAAAACGATCGTAATGTGATTAATAGAGAAGATGAACATTTTGTGTGACCATTTCTTCATTTCGTTTCTGTCAAAAGTAGCTACGCTCAAAATGAACCATGCCAAGCTTACAAGGAAGGCAACGATCGCAACCAATGGACTTAAGGACCAGAATAAGAAGCTGGAAGCCATCAGTAATACCAGATACACATTTGTCTGGATGTAGGTACGTCTGATACCTTTTACAACAGGAAGCATTGGAACATTTGCTGCTTTGTATTCATCAAATCTGCGAATCGCAATACCGTAGAAGTGAGGCATTTGCCACAACAACATCGTAACCACTAACGCCCAGATTTCAAAGTGACCAAGTTCTGGGGAGATGGCTGCCCAACCGATCAGCGGAGGTACAGCTCCAGACAAGCTTCCGACTTCAGTGTTATAAATCGTTGTGCGTTTTGTCCACATTGTGTATGGGAACACGTAGAGCAGTAGACCTAGGATACCAAAGACAGCAGCCGACGGGGAAGCAATGTAGAGAAGTATTCCGCCGATAATGGTGATGGTAATACCTAGAATTAGTCCAGACTTAGTGTTGACTTGTCCAGTTACAGTTGGACGTGTTCTGGTGCGCTCCATGATGGCGTCAATGTCACGATCGTACAAATTGTTGAATACGCCGGCAGCTCCTATAATGAGAGAAGAGCCGATGACCGAAAGAATGATCGGTACAATATTAGCTAAGAATGAAGCATCGAATACATACAGAGCCAAGCTTAAACCTGCAAACATGGCGATCAGGTTGGACTTGATAATTCCAACTTTAATGGTATCAAAGAAGACTTTGGGAATAGAGCTATACTCTAGTTCGATTCTGGGTTGAGACCCTTTATTCAATGTTTTCAAGTACTCACGTCCTATATCTATACTTATATATCTTGTGAACTTATTATAGCATTCCGTTTACTATGTGAAATAAGCAACTTTTTAGTATTAAAAATACTGTCAATTGATTGTGAACAATTTAAAAACAAGAGCTTTTTTAATTGTGAAAAATTAATTTATGTGTTACTGAGGGAATCTTAAGATGGTGCTACAAAATTTAACTTGCCAAAGATCAATTGAATGTATATTATGGATATAAGGGGTCTTTAATAGTTCGGTTAAAGTAGGTGTTCACTATCGATCCTGTACCATAAAATAAGTTCATCGATGTCGCGATTGTATCTATCGCTGTACATACGGTTACCTGCACAGCTTTCTAAAGTTCGGTCTACATGGAAGGAATTAAGAAATAACGATTGTTGTATCACTACTTTTTATTGAGTAGATTAACATCTGCTTAGGCAGTTATTTTTTTGATTGAATTAGAGACATAATATATCTGGAAAGGGTGCATTGATATGAAAGAAATTTTGGATGCGATAATTATTGGTGGAGGACCTGCGGGTCTGAATGCAGCTTTGGTATTAGGTCGGGCAAGAAGAAGTGTTGCTGTAATTGATGCTGGGCAGGCAAGAAATCGGGTTACGCAAAAAGCTCACAATTTTCTGACGAGGGAGGGAGTTAGCCCTAGCGAATTTCGACGGATTGCCAAAGAACAGATTAGTGCTTTTCCTTCAGTGCAATTTGTAGAAGATACGGCAGCTTCTGTGGAAGGAAGCGATGGTTCATTTCAAGTGACGACTTCGGATGGTTTAGTGCTTCGAGGTAAAAAGCTTCTGTTTGCAGTTGGTAAGAAGGATCTTCCGCTTGATCTTAATGGATTGTCTGAAGTATACGGCAAGACCGCATTTGTATGTCCTTATTGTGATGGATGGGAGTTAAGAGATCAACCTCTCGTATTAATCGTAAATGGAGCAAGAGCCTTACACTTAGCCCAGATTATCACAGGCTGGACGAGTAAATATACGATCTGTACGAATGGTCCAGATGAAATGACAGATGAACAACGTCAGGAATTGCAGCAACACGGCGTTCCTGTCTATGAATCACCAGTTCAACGTATTGAATCGCAGGATGGGATAGTGCAGCGCGTAGTTCTGCAAGATGGCAACCAGATTGAGTGCAGAGGTATTTTCTTCTCACCGAAGCTGTCTATCGGATCAGAACTGCCCCAATCCTTAGGATGTGAGATAAATGAGTTGGGTACAGTCGTTGTGGATGAACGAGCGAGAACCTCTATTCCAGGTGTATTCAGCGCCGGCGATGCTGCATCCGAATATCATCAAGCGATTGCGGCTGCATCCTTAGGGGCACTTTCGGCAGTGAGTATCAATAGTGAATTAGCTATGGAGGCTTGGAATAAACAAGGTATTGAGTGACGAGTTTAAAAACAGGGAAGTACAGATAATGAAATAGTTAACATGCATGAAATGATTCAAACGAAATATGACTATTATATAAGTATATGAGCGTTCAACTCCGCTGTGGGGGATGAACGCTTGCTTGTGTTCTACTTAGAAACTAAGATGGATACGGCACTGAAGATAAGCATGACTCCCATCAACATATTGAAAATCCTTTCATGTCTCAACAATAAGTTCTGGAATAACGAACCACAGAGTGCCCATGTCATATTGGCACTAATCCCAATCAATGTTAGTAGTAACGAGAATAAGATTAGATGGTGGTGTGAATGTCCTAGTGGAATGACAAACATGGAGATAGCAGTCAGACCATATATGATGACCTTCGGGTTGATGAATTGCAGCACGCAACCAAACCTGAAGCTATAGGGAGAAGTGCGTAAAGCGTTGTTCTTTTTGGAATGACTTAACATGACTTTTACAGCTAAATAGAGCATGTACATACATCCCAATAGATTAAGTATAGGACGGACGGTCGGAATGAATTGATGAAGCATTAGGCTGAAATAGCTGGAGAGTATCATAATGATCATACAACTTAATGCGACTCCTCCTATAAAAGGAAGTGTTTTGCTGAACCCATGATCTCGTCCGCTTGTCATTGCGATAATGTTATTAGGTCCTGGGCTGAAGGAAGATACGATAGCATAGATCAGTAACGGAATAATAAACATATAGTCTCCATATCCTTTTTTATGTGCCATATAAAGTATTTTTGTGCTTTATAATGCACGAATTTATTTTATTGTACAATATGTGCTTTATAACGCACAATAGGTTTATAATAGAGTACAGAAGAAAAAGAATGGAGAGTGAGGCATGGTGAAGAACCAGGTTAATACGATCCTGGCGCAAAATTTGAAGTCAATCCGGGAAGAACGAAAGTTAAGTCTAGATAAGGTAGCTGAATTAACGGGGATTAGTAAGACAATGTTAGGGCAGATTGAGCGTGGTGTATCTAATCCAACCATTGCAACCGTATGGAAGATTGCTAACGGATTGAAGACCTCTTTTACATCATTAATTCATGAACCGGCTTCAGATACTCTTCTTGTGACACGATCGGATGTCCAGCCATGGATTGAGAACAATGGAAAAATACGAATCTATCCCCATTTTCCATTTGAGGATGGACGTCACTTTGAGATGTATATGATGGAAATGGATCTGGAAGCTGATCTACAAGCAGAGCCTCATATTGAAGGAAGTGAGGAATTTATTACGGTCTTCGAAGGAGAAGTTGTCATTCGCATAGAGGAAGAGGAGTACAGGATTCGAGCGGGGGAATCCATTCGTTTCCGAGCGAATAGACCGCATGCATACCAACATTCTGGAGCGGTTACGACGAAAATGAGTATGGTAATTCACTATTCAAAATAAGGAAGTTAAAAATTAAAACAAATGATTGACAATGCATTCAAATGCGGTTTTAATTATATAGACCGATTGTTATAATTTTTTGAAGGAAGTGGCTCCATGAGTGAAAAGTCCAATGCTAGAGAGCTTATTGTCAGCACAGCAGCGAGACTGTTTTTTTCACAAGGATATCATGCGACAGGTCTGAATCAGATCATCAAGGAGAGCGGTACGCCGAAGGGATCGTTGTATCATTATTTCCCAAGCGGCAAGGAAGAGCTGGCACACGTATGCATTGAGAAAGCCAATCAGCATATCCTACAGGTGTTTGAAGAGACGTTTGCTGCACATGACAATACTGGAGACGCCATTCAGCAATTTATACACGACTTGGCTGATGAGACGGAAGCCGCGGGATTTACGGGTTTCTTGCCATTTAGTTTTTGGGCAGCCGTAGAGACTTCCTGTATCAGTCAACAATTGCGAATTGCGTGTCAGGGCGTTTTTGCCGATTGGCAGCAGATCATCAAAAAACATTTGTTATTGGATGGCATGGGTGAAGATAAAGCACGTGATACAGCACTTCTGATCATCTCCATGATGGAGGGAGCACTGATTATCAGCCTGACAAATCAGGACAAACAGCCTCTGCTGACGGCTGCTGATTACTTATCGGTAGCGGCGAAAAACGCCATATAAGTAAAGCTATATAAACTGAACATTAGTTCATTTATATAGACAAAGAGAGAAATAGTTTGAAACGTTTGAGGAGGATGGGATCGTGGAGGCTTCCATGAAAGGCGGTTCTGTACAGAACCAGGAAGAAACAAAGCAATATAAGGTGTTTCCAATCTTATTTGCAATGTTATTAAGTGGATTTATCGGATTGTTTGGCGAGACAGCATTGAATGTGGCATTAACACCACTGATGGGATTGCTGGAAGTTGGTCCAACGACGATCCAATGGTTGACTACAGGATACTTGCTCGTTCTAGGTATTCTGGTGCCGGTATCCGGTATGTTGTTACAATGGTTTACAACGAGACAGTTGTTCACAACTTCTCTGATATTCTCCATAGCAGGAACATTTGTAGCTGCTCTTGCACCCAGCTTCGAAATTTTATTGGTGGCTAGGGTATTACAAGCGGTCGGTACAGCATTACTTCTTCCGCTTATGTTCAACACCATTTTGGTTATTTTCCCGATTGAAAAACGCGGTGCAGCTATGGGTCTGATCGGTCTCGTTATTATGTTCGCACCTGCTAGTGGTCCGAGTATCTCGGGTCTGATCTTGGCTAATCTGAGCTGGCACTGGATCTTCTGGATTTCGTTGCCATTCTTCGTAATTTCCTTAATTTGTGGCTTGCTGTTCTTGCCGAATATTTCGACGTTAACGAAGCCAAAAATCGATGTGCTTTCCATCGTTCTATCTACACTTGGATTCGGCGGTATTGTATATGGATTCAGTAGTGCAGGTGGTCATGGAGATACCGGCGGTGGATGGACAAGTCCAGTCGTAGTGATTACGCTCGTTATTGGTGTGCTGTCCTTGTTAATCTTCAGCATCCGCCAATTGAAAATGAAGCAACCTATGATGGATCTGCGAGCTTTCAAATATCCGATGTTCACAATCGGTCTGATCTTGATCTTCATCTGTATGATGATGATGTTGTCCTCCATGCTGATTCTCCCAATGTTCTTGCAACAAGGGATGGCAGTTACAGCATTGACTGCGGGACTTGTATTATTGCCGGGTAGCTTGCTCAATGGATTCTTGTCTCCGGTCATGGGACGTCTCTTCGATAAATTCGGCCCGAAATGGCTCGTTAGAATTGGGCTTGCAGTTGTTGCGGTTGTTCTATTTATGTATTCAACGATTACAGCAACCACAGCATTGGGTACAATCATTACATTACATGTATTTATGATGGTCGGAATCTCGATGATCATGATGCCTGCTCAAACAAACGGTTTGAACCAATTGCCACCAGCATATTATCCTCATGGTACAGCAATCATGAATACACTCCAACAAGTATCGGGTGCGATTGGTACGGCTGTAGCTGTAAGTATTCTGAGTGCTGGTCAGACTCGCTTCTTAAGCGGAGTGGCGAACCCTGAAAGTCCTGAGAATCAATTGGCAGGTTTCACATCTGGTGTACAAAATGCCTTTGTTTTTGCACTAGTGCTTGCGCTAATCGGACTGGTCATTTCCTTCTTCATTAAACGTGTTAAAGTAGGTAACCAACAGGGTCAGCAAGGTCCTATGCATTAATAAAGATTAGATATTAAACGTTAAAAAGACGGTACACTTCCTGTTTATGCAGGGAGGTGCCGTTTTTTTGTGTCTTGACGTGAAACGGGTTCCAACCTTTAAAGTGAAATTATAAACGACGTAAGTTGGATGGCTTCGAAATTTTCAGAGCAAATACTTCATGTTTTGACCATATTGTATATGTTCATACCAATTATTAAAGATAAAATAGTATGTACAAAGGTAATCTTGTTTATTTGAAAACGTTTTAGTCTGAATAGAACAACAAGGAGATCTGATTATGAACATTGTGAATCCTATACCTTCAAATATGAAAGAGTTACTTGCTCACTATGATGCCAATGGACATCTAACGATGCAAGCTTCCTTAATCGGTCAGCGTTCTGTTGTGTATAGAATTAAAGACTATAGCCTTAAAGTGTATAGTACACGTGGAAAAATAGATGGAGAGATCGAGTGTGAGGCCATATCAACAATGCAAAACTGTGCATTCGTGCCTAAACTGTACGCATATTCTTCAGGAAAGTATGTCCTTAGTCAGTGGGTTGACGCGCTTAATCTGAGACAGTATCGAGATACGTATGGACACATTCCACCTCAATTAATGAATGATATCCTCACAACAGAAATCCAACAGATTAGAGCAGGTTTTCAGGATTGGGATGTCATCCAGTATGAGAACTTATTATGGACAAAGTGCGGTGACGTGAAGAGAACTGATTTCTGGTTATGTGAACCTATAGGTTCTAGGCGAGAAGCTGCTGAAGAGAAGTTCAATCGCAAAATACAGCAGATTTGCAATCAGGATTGGAGTGGGTTCGAGCATATTCACAACTACTTCAACCGACATGGACTTACGTCTAAGGATATGCGGGAGGCGCTAGACCAATTTCTATCTCATAGAAATGGTTTATCCCTGATTGGATAATCGGCAAAAGATATAAAACCCCCAACGATTTACTTATCGTTGAGGGGAGTGAAACTAATAACATTAAGTCATTATTCTGATATGAATGTCATTGATATGAAGCGTTACTTATTTGGCTGCTAATTCTAATATTTCATCAGCTACTTGCTCTGGATGATACTGATGAACATAATGCTCAGAATCTTTCACCGTCACGTGTTTGGGTTGTGTTGACCAGGATGTGAATTCAGTTTGAGTTTGATCCCAGATCGCTTCACTAGATCCCAAATAATCTGCAGTTAGAATCGTTAGTGGTACAGATAGAGGTTTCGTATGATTCATTACGACTGTTGCATTGGCATTCATCTCACGTAATTCATCCACGGTGTTGGCATTCCCATAGTTAAGCAGCAGAGCCGTTGTATCGACTTGTTTTAACTCATCAGGTACAAATTTCAGGTTGTTACGATTAGCACGGGTTGCTTCCAAGACAGGTTCGGATTGTAGAGACAATCGGAACAGCCCCGTTTGAATACGGAATTGATTCATAAAGCCACCAATGACATCGGCTAAATTATCTTCGTCTTTTGCATAATACTCCGGGCTACCCCCATCTATCATCATAATGCCTTTTACTTCATTCGGGTACTTCTGAGCATATCGCAGCGTTTCAAGCGACCCAAGGGAGTGCCCGACGAGTATGTAAGGTGGTTGTTGTCCAGATGTCGTTAATAACTCATGTAATTCCTCCGCAATGCTATCCACGTCTCGCTTTTTGTCGGTTACCTCACTATAACCATAACCGAATCGGTCATACACCGCGAACTTGGTGTAGGGAGATAATTGTTCATATAAAGGATAATAATCTACATAGGGGTTAGCCGTACCCCAACCGGATGCCATGACCACTGTAACATCACCTTGACCACCTGTATAGAGGTGCATATTTTCTCCATGTACTTTGTAGAGCTTGCCTGGGGGTGTGAAATTGTTCAAATCTTTTCTTGTCTCTACCTGCTGATAAACCACGCCTGATCCCAGAAGAACCAGAATCAACGCAAGTCCCGCAATGGCTGTAATTCGTAGTCGTTTTCTCCATTTTTTCATGTCATCACATACTCTCTCGCTGTATTTTCCTCAGTATAACTGCCCGAGCTTATGTATATAAAAACACAGTCTTAATTCTAGCTTAATTCATGTTTCCCTTTCCGGGACATCCTCAATATTGGCGTAATTAATCTATATTGAAAAATACTCTTTGCTATAGCCTTAAGCTATAGCTGGGTATAATTTTATGGAATTACATGGCACAAGCCTTTCTGTGATAACTTTTGATATAACAAATCGAAGTGCAGAGGGGAAATATCATATGGTGAAAAGTAGTGTTCTTGGATATCCGCGGATTGGAGCAGATCGTGAATGGAAGAAAGCATTGGAAGCATATTGGGCAGGCAAAATTGACAACGAAGCTTTTGAAAGCCAGCTCCAAGAGATTCGTTTGAATCATCTGCGTAAACAGCAAGCAAAGGGCATTGATTACATTCCAGTCAACGACTTCAGCTATTATGATCATATATTGGATACAGCTACGATGTTTGGTTTGATTCCTGAGCGCTTTGCATATGAGGGCGGTAAAGTACCATTGTCTGTGTATTATGGGATTGCGCGTGGAACGAGGGATGCCGCTGCCAGCGAGATGACGAAATGGTTCAACACGAATTATCATTACATCGTACCGGAATTGTCGGGCCTCACACCCGTACTTACGGAGAATAAACCTCTGGTGGCGTACCAAGAGGCGAAGGAGAAATTAGGAATTGAGGGGAAACCCGTTCTAGTTGGTCCACTTACGTTTGTGAAGTTATCAAAAGGGTATAGTGCCTCTGAGACGGGGACGTGGATTAATCGACTCCTACCTCTATATGTACAAATTGTTCAAGAATTGCAGCAGGAAGGTGTGCAGTGGGTACAGATTGATGAACCGATCCTTGTTACGCAATTGAGCGATGAAGATCTGCAACACCTGAGAACCATCTACGAAACATTACATGCATCTGCACCTACAATCAATATTATGTTACAGACGTATTTTGAAGCTGTAGAGCGTTATCAAGATATTGTGGCGTTGCCTGTGCAAGGCATTGGACTTGATTTTGTACATGGACGGCCCGGGAACCAACAATCGCTCCAATCGTTTGCTTTTCCACAGGACAAGGTACTGGGAGCCGGTATTATCGATGGTCGTGGAATCTGGAGATCTTCTCTGCAAGAAAAGCTGGATCTTCTGAATGAACTGTCTGCCATCGTATCACCAGATCGCCTCATCATCCAATCCTCATGTAGCCTACTGCATGTTCCGGTAACAACGGATCGTGAAACGAAGCTTACGTCTGAACTGAAAAATGCCTTGGCATTCGCGGATGAAAAGCTAGATGAACTGGTTCTCTTAACCCAAGCACTAACGTCAGGCATTGGCGCCATTGCTACACAACTGTATACGAGTGCCCGAGCAATTCTGGCTCTTCATCAGTCCAATGAGCGCAATCGTAGTGATGTTCAGCAAGCGGTGGAGAAACTTCGGGTACAAGAGCCGGTACGTTCTGTGCCATTTGCTCAGAGACATCTCGCACAACAGGATAAGTGGCAGCTACCACTCCTACCCACCACAACGATTGGAAGTTTTCCTCAATCTGCTGAGGTTCGGAAAGCGCGTCAGAGCTGGCGCAAAGGGGAATGGAATCAAGAACGTTACACGGATTTTATTCATCAACATATCGATACTTGGATCGGGCTTCAGGAAGAGATTGGTTTAGACGTGTTAGTGCATGGGGAATTCGAGCGCACGGATATGGTTGAATTTTTCGGTGAGAAGCTGGCTGGGTTCGCCTTCACGCAGAATGGTTGGGTGCAATCATATGGATCACGCTGTGTGAAGCCACCTGTCATCTTCGGAGATGTGGCATTTGACGGAAACATGACGGTGGAAGAGACGGTATATGCTCAATCTCAGACGAAGAAGCCGGTGAAAGGCATGTTGACTGGCCCGATTACCATTATGAACTGGTCTTTTGTCCGTGACGATATCCCGCGAGAACATATTGCATATCAGCTGGCTTATGCCCTCAGACAAGAAGTCGAGGCGCTGGAACAAGCAGGAATCGGCATGATTCAGGTGGATGAACCGGCTGTTCGTGAAGGGCTCCCACTTAAGGTAAATGAGCAGGAGGCATATCTTGCTTGGGCCGTGAAGGCATTCAAAATTACGACTTGCACGGTACAGGAAACGACACAAATTCACACGCATATGTGTTATTGCGAATTCCATGACATGATTGGCTCGATTGAAGCCATGGATGCAGATGTCATTTCGATTGAAACCTCACGGAGTCATGGTGAATTAATTCATAGCTTTGAGCTGAACACATACAAGCTTGGCATTGGACTCGGCGTATATGATATTCATAGTCCACGTGTACCTAGTGTGAAAGAAATGACGGATATGATTCAGCGGGCTTTGCGTGTGTTACCGGCACAATTGTTCTGGATTAATCCAGATTGCGGACTTAAAACACGTGGTTATGACGAAACGGTTGCATCGCTGCAAAACATGGTTGAGGCAACGCGACTTGCTCGTAATACCTATGCTACGGTTGTGTAACAACTGATCTTACGGTTAGAAAAGAAAGACTGACGCATGATTGCTCAACATTCATGCGATAACAACAAAAGCAGGAACAAGAACAACTGTAGCTCTTACATTCAATAGGCTACAGTTGTTCTCTATTCAGGACAATAGAAGAGACCACATTCATGCACGGAACAACTGAATGTGGTCTCTATATATTTCTTAATTCCTTCGGCTCATTTACTCTGGCCGCTTTTCAGCCGAACGTTGAATCTCTTTAGCAGTTAGTGCTTTGTTATAAACACTCACCTGATCCATCTTGCCTTTGAAGTACGGATCAGCAGCATAACGGCTCTTACCTAAGTAAGCCTCAGTAACATGTAAATCTTTAGGGTTGAAAGTGATTTCGTTACTACTCGCTACAGGTTGTCCGTCTACATATAAGATTCCTGTGTCACCCTTAAGCGTAACAGCAACATGAACCCATTGATTTGTCGGCAATGCTTGCGAAGCGATCAGACTTTGATCCTTACCCTCATTATGAATCGTAAATTGAAGAGCACCGTTATGTTGAGCTGGCGTAAGGAACATGTGTCGGGTCAAACCATTACCAAAGTCGAAAACACGTTGCCATGCGTCACCACCATCCCAGTTGACCCAACCGCTAAATGTGAAATCTGTCGTATCTGTGATAAGTCCAGGTAGTTCAACCGAGCTGTCTTGACCGTTAAAAGCAGCAACGAGGTTTTTCTTTTTACCTACGACTGAACTCTCCACATGAAAGGCCTGCCCATGATATCCGTTTTTGCTGGAATCCTGTGCAATTTTGGCGAGCTTGCTGCCATCAAATTGATATTCACCTAGTACAGGTCCTTTGGCCTGCTCAGGTACGGTAACCATATACTTCTGCGTAGTCGTTGCTACACCTTTTGTGATGTTCGCCGTTAATGTTATTTTGGCATCGCCTTTGCCTGCTCGAGGACGATTGACAACTCCGGTATTGGAGAGAAAAGCTGCATTAGACGAACTCCAGGTAATCTTACTATCCCGCGCTCCTGAGGTAGGCAGGGACATATTAAAGAATATATTATGGGTATCACCGATATTCAAATCCTTCTTAACCGCATCCACAACAGCCTGATCCGTCAGGCCAGCTTCTTGGCTCCCCCAGATCGCAACGCCTGAAGAGGAAAGGGCACTGAAGGTCAATACTTCACGCTGTAGATTGGGTTCCCACTCATAGGTCAGAACGCCTTTGTACGTTACACCATCTGCGGTAAGGGTAATCTGATTCTGATTACCATCTGCAAGACTCCACGTACCCGTGACTGCACCACTGATCTGACCATTAGGAGAAAAGACAACATTTTGAGATGTTTTGATAGCAGATGAGATATCTTTTCCGTGATTAATCCACTTATACTGACCGGCTACCGCAGTACTAGGAATGGCATTAGAGGCCTCATCCAATCCCGCATAACGATACGGAGAAACCGTTGGCCATCCATCAGCATTCATGTGCATTTCATGTACACGGACTTCATGTTGTTCCCCGCGTCCTGGGAAGCGAGAATGGAAGATCAAGAAGTGCTTGCCACTCTCAGGATCAACATAGGCAGAGTTGTGACCAGGTGATACGTAACCAATTCCCTGACCTGTACCCGGATCACCGATCTGTCTCTGGAACAGGTAATTACCCATCAGCTTCACGCCGAATGGCTCAATGGATGCGTCATCGAAGAGAGGTTTGTCCTTGTCTGCCTTGACTTGAATCATATCGTTCCCCGCAGCATCGTAAAATGGACCGTCTGGTGTCTTTGAGCGAGCTACCCGAATGTTGTATCCTCCCACAGCGTCAAGTCCACCATAGGAGAGGAATAGATAATAATAGTCCGTCTCAGGGCTATATTGCATATAAGGGGCTTCAATGCGGCTGTGATTGCCACCCGTCAGTTTTTTGCCATAACCTTGATTCGGTAGAGGTTTACCCGTCGTTTCGTCCATCTCTAGAATGAAAATTCCTCCGGAATATGAGCCATATACCATCCATAACTTGCCGTCTTTATCAAAAAACACATCGGGGTCAACAACGTTGGGATGCTTCGTTGCATCATATATGGTACCATCCTCGCTAATCTGGTCCCACATACCCGATTTCAGCACAATCCCCTGATCCTTATACGGTCCTTCAATGTTATCGGCGACAGCAACGCCTAGTGCGGAACGAGGAGAGTCGCCTTTGCACGCATTGTAGTACATATAAAATTTGCCGTCAGCCAATTGAATAACATCGGCCGCCCATAGTGTATCCGTCTGCGCCCATGCTAGAGCTTCTCCAAACTCCTTCGTCACATTAGGAACGACTGGATTGTTATCCGTAACTCCTGATGCTACGGCCTCCCAGTTCATAAGATCTTTGGATTTAGCGACTTGTAAGTGTGAACCGAATACGTAAAAGGTATCGCCAACCTTAATGACAGAAGGATCATGAACAGAAACATCCGTAAATCCAGGTATCGAGTTAAGCGTAGATTGAGTAGTCAAATGTGGTTGAATCACGTCTGAGGTAGAACTGTTCGCCATAGCTGAGCCTGGCAATAAACTTGGTGAAGTGAGTAGAGCAGCACTAAGTGCGATAGCCATATAACGCTTCATAAAATTCCCCTTTCATCAAACACCCAATGATAGTTTATTTGTTCATTACCTGAATCAATTTCATAACTCATTAAAACGAGTTTTATGGTGATTGAAGCAACCAAAGGTATTATGAAATTGATTTACCTAATTGCCGAATACTTCAGCACACACCTCCTTGATAAAATTTACAATTAACCGCTTTCATTTGTTATAGTATCAATCAATTCATATATTTGTAAACTATAATGTTTGTGACATATCGATTAAATGTCCGTCGAGAATGATATCCCGTTAATCATTCAATCCTTCGCTGAATGTGATATATTTTCATTTTATGATTGAAAAATGGGTTACAACTAGGTAGTATAACGTGTATGTGTATTGTTTAAATGTTTATCAACTATTTTATATTTATATGAATTAAATTTCGGTTACATAGGAGGATTACCAATGAGTACATTTAAGAATCAGATGATCGCACATTACACGTTTAATGAACCGACGAACATAGGTCAGGACTCCTCGGGAAATGGTCATGATGGAGTAGCTTTAGGAGATCAGAAGCCTAACATTTCTAACGTACAAGGCAGAACTGCTGCTACGTTTGCAGGTGGAGCCAACGGATCATCTTATCTTCAGCTGCCTTCCAATCTACTCCAAGATGTAAGCGATAACACTGGGTTAACGGTTTCCACATGGGTCAACTTCGGCAAGGGTGCCAATGTGTGGGAGCGAATCTTTGATTTTGGTAAAGGCGAGCAAGGCCCATATGTATTTCTAACCCGTCAGTTACGAAGCTCTCTGTATGCGGCTGACGACCTCGTGGCCGATCCAGGTCGTGGCTTTGCTAGTGGAGAATGGATGCATATTGCTTTGTCCATCTCAGGAACAGAGAATGGCACGCTGAGTAGTGCAGGACCCATCGTTTATGTGAATGGAGAGAAAGTTGCGGATGGCTCCATTAGCCAAACCTCTAGTGGGAATTATGCGAAGCTGCGTAAATGGTTTGATACCTTCAGCGATGTTTCCAACTACAGCCAGAACTATATCGGACGTTCACAATATGCGGCAGATGTTGATTTTGCTGGCTCGCTCTCCGATCTGCGCATTTACCGCGCAGGCTTAACCATGGATGAAGTGATTGAGGTGATGTGTGAGTCACTGACAGATGAGGAAATTATCAAGCTCGCAGGGGATAAATATCTTTCGTTCCCGACCAAAATTATTACGAAGGATATTTCATTGCCCTTGAACCTATTGGGTGGCAAGGTGGATGTACAATGGGAGTCTAATCAGCCTGAGATTCTATCGAATGATGGAAAAATCCAGACGGTTACGACACCGCAAGAAGTCCGTTTAAGCGCTTTGTTAACGAAGGGCAGCAGTACAATCAGCAAGCACTATGATGTTTCCGTATTGCCTGAACATTTACCTCCATATTCCATCACCATTCATGGGAATCAGAAGATCGCTGATATCAGTGAAGTGATGTATGGGTTGTTCTATGAAGACATCAACAATGCGGCAGATGGAGGCATTTACGCAGAACTGGTGCAGAATCGTTCGTTTGAATCGTTTGCCTTTGATACATATTCACATGCATCAGGAGAGTGTGGTTGTTCGACGGGGCGGAATCGTGAGCCTTTGTTTGCTTGGTCTGGGGACACAGATTGCATGATTGTACAGCAGACGGGTGGATTGAACGAGCACTTTGACGTAGATGATCCGGAGACGAATGCTTACTATGTGACTGTGCAGGATGGTGGAATCATTCGTAACCGTGGCTTCTCAGACTCGAATCAGCACTGTGCAATGTCGATCCAACAAGGGGAGCACTATAACTTCACAATATGGGCCAAGGCGAATGCCCCAGGTACGATAACGGTGCAGTTGCAGGATGCGAGTCAACATTCCATCAGTGAACCTGTCGTTTTGCATGTAGATGGGGGAGGCACTTGGAAGAAGTATGGTGTAAGTACGCAACAGGCTTCAGCCAACCTGGTCTTAACCGGAACGGCAACTGCAATGGGACAATTGGTACTGAGTTTTGCAGGTGAAATCTCCATCGATATGGTGTCATTAATGCCGCAGGATGTATGGGGAGCAGCACCGAACGAACAAGGTGATTCCAGTTCTGCACATGCAAATTACAAGGGGAATCCAAATTACCGACTTCGGAAAGACCTCATTCAGGCACTTGTGGATTTACATCCGACATTTCTACGTTTCCCGGGAGGTTGTATCTCAGAAGGTTCATTTATCTGGGAGAATGTCTATGATTGGAAGGACTCCGTAGGTGAGGTTGAGCTTCGCAAAGAGAACTACAATGTCTGGGGATATATGATGACTATGGGTCTCGGTTATATGGAGTATTTCCAACTAGCAGAGGACTTGAATGCTTTGCCAGTGCCAGTGATGGCGTGTGGTGTCCTTTGTCAGGCGCGTTCGGATTATGCTCATCCAGCCGGTGGTGCACTACGGGAATATTATATCAAGAACTTTACGGATCTCATTGATTTTGCGCTAAGTGTTGATGTAGATAATAATGAATGGGCTGCACTGCGTGCGCAGATGGGACATCCTGAGCCCTTCGATCTTCGTTACCTGGGGGTAGGGAATGAGAACTGGGGAACCGAGTTTTTTGCTAACTTTGAAGTGTTCAAAACATCCATTGATGCGTACATGAAGCTTCACTATCCGGAACACGAGCTGCATATTATTTCAACGGTTGGTGCTCAGGCAGATGATGATGCATACCAGGAGGGATGGAAATTCCTAAGTGGTAATCTTACGGGGTCGGCACAGGTTGCATTTGCAGATGGTTCGGAAGTAATTACAGAGACAGTGAATTGGTATGAGCATCAGCAGGATTACATGGATACGATTGCAGATGAGCATTACTACCGTTCGAATGAATATTTGCTGAACAATGCGGATCGCTATAATTACTATGACCGAGCCTACCATGCGGATGGTAGTATCGACTGGAAACAGACCTCCAAGGTGTTTGTAGGTGAATATGCATCGACTGATAAAAATACACTTGCTGGCGCTGTTGCTGAAGCAGCAGTGATGACCGGATTCGAAAATAATGCGGATGTCGTGCGCTTGGCAGCCTATGCGCCGTTATTTAATAAAGTGCTAACCGATGGAACCTATCGCTGGACACCGGACTGCATTTGGTTTGATGACGAGACGGTATGGTTCACACCCAATTATTATGTGCAGCAGCTCTTTGCGAAGCATGTAGGGAAAGAAGTGCTGGGTACTTCATTCAGGACGTACAACAAAGGCAAACAGCTAGAGCTGATCCCGCGTGGAGGAATTGAGATTGCGACGGGTCATGCTGATATCGTAGTTAAGAGCATTAAGGTCACTTCCAACCAAGATGACAGCGTTCTGCTTGAAGAGGACTTTAGAGAACAGAGCGAGCTTAGCGAAATATGGTCACTTATTCCTGGATCGGTAGGATATACGCTGGAACCGGGTAACGGATTACGATTAGAAGCGCAGGAAAGTGGACTAAACGGAATTTATTTGCTCAATGAGGAATGGACCAATTATCAAGTGCAGGTGCAGGCTCAGCAGGTATCGGGTGAGGATGGTTTCTATGTTGGTGTAGGTCTAACCGATATCACACCTGAGAACAAAGATGTCACAGAGTATGCGATTGCATATGACGGGCATGCAACTGGAGTTAAAGTGTACAAACAAGGTATCGAAGGTTACACACTGGGCGATTATTCTTCCAGCTCGGCAGCAGGCAATCTCAGAGCAGCGAACTATGAACCACTAACGGATGATACGTTGTATTCGATCACAGTCAACTATGGTGGTGAGACTGGAGATCGACTCCTCTGCTCCTATACGGATGGACATACATCAAGTAAAACGCTCGACTACAAGTTAGAGGCGTACAATCACGAGGTGTTCCACTCTGTTACGAGAGATGATAAACACGTGTATGTGAAAATGGTTAATGCTGATCCTGTAGAGAAAGCAATGCAGCTTCAGCTCGAACACCTGCAAGTAGCATCCGAAGCAACATGGATTACAGTCAGTGGAGACGAGAGTTTAGTTCACATCCCGAATGTTAACCAAAAGAATGATGAGAAGGTCATTCCAGTTGAACAGAAGGTGAACCTAGAGGGAGAGACAACTATACTTCGCTTACCGGCGAATTCAGTGAACGTATTCGTTATGAAACTCGTATAAACAGCTATAAAATAAGGCGATTCAACGGTGAATCATACCTCCATCGTGTAGAAAATAGGTTTTTTTCTACAGATGGGGGTGTTTTTTTATTTGTAAGTGATGAGTCAACAAAAGATACCTAAAGTCAATAGCCTACACTATGGTTCGATTCTGCCTACTCCTATAATTAAGCTGAAGGAGGAGACAGCATATGCGTTCCAACTACAGACAATTTATACGAAACATTCCGCTTCATCTTATGATTCTACCGGGTCTGATCATTATTATTGTATTCGGTTACATTCCAATGGCAGGCCTGTCCATTGCATTTCAAAACTTTTCGCCGATCGGTGGCTTCAAAAACACGAGTTGGGTTGGACTGGACAATTTCAGATATTTATTTGATCTGCCAGGTTTCAGTCAAGTGGTATGGAATACGGTATTTATTTCAGTGATGAAGATTGTGTCTGGTCTTGTTATTCCCGTCCTAGTTGCTTTATTACTGAATGAAGTACGGAAAACGGGCTTCAAACGAACCATTCAAACGGTGATCTACATGCCTCACTTTTTTTCGTGGGTTATTTTAGCGGGGATCATTGTTGATGTGCTGTCACCAAGCAGTGGTATCGTTAACATGTTACTGCGAGCGATCGGTGTAGAACCGATCCAATTCTTGGCCAGCAACGAATGGTTTCCCTACATACTCGTCATCACGGATCAGTGGAAAGAATTCGGGTTTGGTACAATCATCTATTTAGCAGCACTCACCAATATAGATAAGTCGCTCTATGAGGCTTCTGTTATGGATGGCGCAGGACGCTGGAAACAGACATGGCATATCACGCTGCCTGGGATTCGTCCAATCGTGATCTTGATGGTCACTCTTAGTCTTGGCAACGTGCTTAATGGTGGTTTCGACCAAGTGTTCAACCTGTACAATCCACTAGTTTATGAATCAGGGGATATCCTAGATACGATGATCTATCGAATTGGCTTACAGGATGCGCAATACTCAGTCTCCACCGCACTAGGACTCATTAAATCGGTCGTATCATTCATTTTTATCGGGCTTGGCTATTTCTTGGCTTACCGCTTAGCTAATTATCGGATTTTCTAGAAAGGAGGCAAGAACATGCATCATGCATCGAGAGCTTATCGCTGGTTTCTGGGATTCAATTACGTCATTCTTACGATTCTTGCCTTGCTATGTCTATTTCCGATCGTGAATATATTGGCTATTTCGTTTAGCTCTAGCGATGCGGTAAAAGCAGGCAGTGTAACCTTCTGGCCAGTGGACTTCACTTTATCATCGTACAAATACATTTTGGAAAATCAACAATTTCTTAATTCCTTCGGTACAAGTCTACTTCGCGTCGTACTGGGCGTTTTTATCAACCTAGTCTTTACGATTCTGGTAGCTTATCCGCTCTCCAAGGAAGCTACCAAATTCAGAGCAAGAACTGCATATGCGTGGATTTTTGTCTTCACGATGTTATTCAGTGGGGGACTTATTCCAGGATATCTCGTTGTGAAGGAAGCCGGGTTGCTCGATTCCATCTGGGCCTTAATTTTGCCAGGAGCAGTTCCGATCTTTAATGTACTGCTAATGCTGAATTTCTTCAGAGGTTTGCCGAAGGAATTGGAAGAAGCTTCATGGATGGATGGGGCGGGACATGCACGAACGCTATGGAGTATCTATCTTCCCATTTCACTGCCAAGCATTGCAACCATTACATTGTTCGCGATGGTTGGACACTGGAATGCATGGTTTGATGGCATGATCTATATGAAGAGCCCGGAACATTACCCATTAGCTACCTATCTACAATCCATGCTGCAGCAAGTGACCATGATTCAGAGTGAGATGATGACTTTGGAAGATGCAACCTTGCTCAGTCAAGTATCGGATAGAACAACACAAGCATCACAGATCTTCTTGTCTGTCATTCCCATTTTGCTTGTGTACCCTTTTCTCCAGAGATATTTTGTTCATGGGCTTGTTGTTGGAAGTGTGAAGGGATAAGATTTGTGAAGAGGAACATTGATGTGGAGGAGCCGATTGTCGGCTCCTTTTTTTCCTTGGAAGAAAGGAGAGAAGAAACATGCGAATCTTCAGTGGTAGATGGAAGAATCAATCCATCATTGTCAAACTTATCGTGGCATTTGTACTTGTGATTCTTCCGCTATACGGAATGAGCATTATGATTACTCATTACAGCTCTACTCAGATGCAATCTGAAGTGGAACGTGCGCACGAATCCAAGCTACATTTTTACCACAATCATTTACAGTTTGAGTTAGAACGCATGAGTGGCTTAGTCAATGAATTTTCATTTGATGAATTGATGTCTACACTAAGCACACGATCAGCCATTATGAGTAGGTATGAAGTAACGTCCAGTTTGAACGACATCCATCAGAAGCTCAGTCAGATTATGGTGACAAGCCCATACATAAGCGATGTTGTCTATTACGTGCCCACCTTACACAAGCGTGTAAGCGCGGTTGATGGTATTCGAAATGTAGAGGATCAGGAATGGCAGAACCTGCTGACAACCATGGGTAACCTGAATGGGGAGTTGTCCTATTCGGGCAGCGATCTCTTTTTTCTCAAAAGCAATCCATATAACATGAATTATGAGGAAGCTCCCAATTTCATACTAGGCATTCGTTTATCGTCTGGAGAATTGAAGCAGAGATTGCAACAACTATCTGAGACAGGTGGCAGTGATATCACGCTGAGTTTTGGAGATAAACAGCAGGTTGTGATTTCCTCTTCAGACCAAGCGGCATCTGTCCAGAAACGACCATCGCAAACAGAACATTCCTCTGAATCAGCGCAGGTTACGAGATATCATTCAGACGACTTCTTGCATTATGCTCTTTATGATGCAGATCATTCGTTCACCCTAACGTCCAGCATTGCTGAAGATGTGCTGGAAGCACCACTTGAACAATATAAGTTATGGTTGTGGATCTCAACACTAATATCCATTGTCATCATTATGATCTTCTCATTTTCCATATATCGATCAATACACAAGCCGTTATCTGCTCTAGTCAAAGGGTTTCGAATGACAGAGCAGGGGCATACCCTAACGCGGATTCCGCATTCAAGAGGGGATGAATTTGGTTATTTGTACTCTCGCTTCAATCACATGATAGAACGCTTACATGTACTTATTGAAGAGAATTATGTTGCTCGAATTCGAACCAGTGAGGCTGAGCTGAAGCATCTTCAATCACAGATTCAGCCCCACTTTCTGTACAACAGCCTGTTTAGTATTAAACAGATGGCAGAGGTTGAACATGTTGAATTAATTCAGGAATTCACCGACTATCTAGGCCAGTATTTCAGATATATGACACGAGATTCGCAATCCGAGGTTTCTCTTGGTGCTGAGATTGAACACGCGATGATCTATGCATCTATTCAACAGATCCGATTCGGTTCAAGGATACAGTTGGAGGTGGAGCCTATGAATGAAGCTTACAATGCGATTGCAATTCCGCGGGTGATTATTCAGCCGATTGTAGAGAATGCTTTTGAATATGCGCTGTCCAAGCGCAGCCGTGGGGGATTACTGAAATTATCATATTATTCCGAGCAGGACAGGCTTGCTATCCGAATTGAAGACGATGGGGATCAGTTGACCGATGACGATCTGCAACATCTGAAACATTCCTTTGAGAGCAACTTTCAAGAATCCGTTCTACGTCATGAACATGAAGAGATTACGGGTCTGATTAATGTGCATCAACGATTACAAATTAAGTTTGGTGCAGACTATGGCCTCGCTGCCGAGCGCAGTCGTTTGGGTGGTCTATGCATCATTATAAATCTGCCGTGGAAAGGTGAATGAATATATGCACCGGATGCTTATTGTGGATGATGAACCTGTTATTTTGGATGGATTATATGCATTTTTTCAGAAAGCAAATATTCATGATATGGAGATCATTAAGGCCTATTCAGCTTATGAAGCAATCGAATGGTTGAATTCGGTCAAGATTGATCTTGTGCTGAGTGACATTTGCATGCCTGGCATGGATGGGATGGAGCTTATCGATAAAATTGTAGATCGCTGGCCGAGATGCAAGGTGCTACTGCTTACAGGTCACAATGAGTTTGATTATGCGCACCAAGCCATTCGTAATCCTTGTGTGGTAGATTACCTACTGAAAACAGAAGGTATGAGTCATATTCGAGCTGCTGTAGACCGGGCTTTGCAGCAAATAGCAGAAGAAAATGATTTTCGCTACCAGAATGCTTGGTTCCGCAGTAAGTTGCCAAGAGCTTTACCTCAATTGCAACGCCAACTGTTACTTGATGTTATGAAACGAACGGAAAGGTACGAACTGGCTTCGCTTCAAGAAGAATTGGATGCCGTGCAGCTTCCTTTCCGATCTGAAGAGCCTGTTATTCCTATCATTATACGTGTTGAAGAGTGGAACACTTATCAATCTCATGCGGATCGGAGTCTGATTCGTTATGCAGTGGCTAACGTCGCAGAGGAGTTGCTCCAGGATAAAACGATTGTGAAGTCCGTTGATCTCGATCTACAAGTAATTGCCTGCATCATTCAGCCATCCGCTCAGGATGTTCCCTTTGCGACCAACCAGCAAGAGAAACGAGAGCAGACACTTCGTTTCGTATATGGAACCCTGGAATCTGTGCAACAATCTTGTGCGGATTGCTTGAATCTGTCGGTATCTATTATGGTCAGTGAGCAGGTGGTGGACTGGATGGATCTGAATACGGCGATCGCTCAGTTGCGCTTGTCGGTGCATGCAGGCCCTGGACTTGGGATGGAAAAATTGTTACGAGTACAGGTGCAGCATGCACTTAATTACACCCCCAATGTGGTAAACCGTCAGGCAGTTGCAGTATTGCATATGGATCAGATCAAAGCTCGCATTGTAGCAGGAGAGCAGGAATGGATGGATTCATTTGATAAGTGGACGGAGGTATCCATCGAGGGACTACAAGATCCGTTCTTCCGCATGAAGATATATATCGGGGCAGCGAATGCATTGATCGAAGTGCTGCAAGAGATGGGACTGTATGAATCCGCGATGGAGGATATGGAGCTGACTCAAATGTTGCATTTTGATATCCAAACGCCGTGGCACGAATTAGTTATCTTCTATCGATCAGCATTCGAATGGATTATTTCCAAAAGGAGCAATACACGTCTACATGATCAGTCTCAGATTCTAACGACCATTCATCTATATATCAAGCATCATCTAGCAGACGATCTCTCCCTGACTCGAATCGCTCAAGAAGTTTCATTAAATCCTTCGTATCTATCACGGTGGTACAAACGGGTTACAGGTAAGGGGATATCGGACTATATCCATGAACGGCGAATTGAGCTTAGTAAGGAACTGCTGCTAGGTTCTGCGTGTAAAATGCATGAAATATCCGCCAAAGTGGGCTTCAGTGATCAGCATTATTTCTACCGGTTCTTCAAAAAAGCAACGGGTTGTACGCCTCAGGAGTTTCGAGACCAAAAAAATTAGTGTATCCCTATCAAGTGGTCAATTAAAGATACCAGATGTAAACGGCGTCCACTCGAATTGATAGCGCTTTCTTAATAAAATGAACATATACCTCACGGAGGAGAAAAAGGGGGATTCGCATGAAAGTGTCATTCAAAAGATTCTCATTACTTACTTTATCCATGGTTTTGGCGGCAACACTCGCGGCGTGCTCATCAGGCGCAGGTAGTGGAGAGGAGGAGACTAAGCCGAGTACCCAGCAAGATGCTGGAGGACCACTTACCAAATATGATCCACCGATTAAGCTCACCTCTACCATGAATGAGACAGGCAAAGAATCATTAGCTTCTGGAGATACACATGCCAAGAACATCTGGACGAGAGGTTACATGGATGAACTAGGCATTGACGTATCATACGAATGGATTGTTCCTGATGCTAACTACAATGATAAAATGAACGTTACGCTCGCTAGTGGTGATTTACCTGATGTGTTGAAAGTTAGTGCTGTGCAATTCGAGCAATTGTATGAAGCAGGTATGATTGAGGATCTTACAGAGGTGTATGATAAATATGCATCAGATCTAGTAAAAGAATTTATGTCCGCTGAGGATGGAGCGGGATTAAAGCCGGTAACTAAAGATGGCAAAATATACGCCATGGTCAGTTTTCCGGGGTCACTTGATTCTTCTGACATGATCTGGATTCGTCAAGACTGGCTCAAAAACGTAGGGTTGGAAGCCCCAAAATCGATGCAAGATGTTATTAAGATCGCAGAGGCATTTACGTTTGAAGATCCGGATGGCAATGGAAAGGATGATACTTTCGGTATCGCATTGAACAAGGATTTACCGATTAACGCGTTCTTGCTGGGGTATCACGGATATCTGGAAACGTGGATTAAGGATGGTTCAGGTCAAGTTGTGAATGGAACCATTCAACCTGAAGTGAAAGAAGGATTGCGAGAACTGCAAAACCTGTATCAGAAGGGTGTCATTGATCCTGAATTCGGGGTTAAGGATTTTGCGAAGATGATGGAGGATGTGAACGCAGGCAAGTCAGGCATGTTCTTCTTGCCTCAATGGGCTCCGTTTCAGGTCAGCAGTATGATCAAGAAGGATAAGAACGTCGATTGGCTGCCATATCCAGTTCAATCCATTGATGCAGAACCTGCAAAGACACAGAATCACCTGAGTCTGGGTGGAATCTTTGCTGTCCGCAAAGGATACGAGCATCCTGAAGCAGTCATTAAACTGTTGAATTTTCAAACAGAGAAGATGTTCGGCGAGTCTGCCAAGACCGAGCGTGAAAAATACCTGAATGGTCTAACAGGACTTGGTTTCCATAATGCAACAGTATCTAATCTTCCGGCGAACAAAAATGTAAAAGCTCAAGATGAAGTAGAGCAAGCGCTAAAATCAGGCGATACATCCGGATTAGAGCTGGAAGCTAAACTTTTCTATGATGATATTATGGATTACCGTAACGGTAATCTGGATAAATGGCATATGGAACGAATTTTTGGTCCAGAGAGCTCCCAGGCAGTCATTAAACATTATCGCGACAACGATCTGATTGTTATGAACGAGTTCATCTACGCACCGACAAGAACAATGAACACGAAACAGGCAACCTTGGATAAATTAAGAGCAGAAACGTTTTTGAAGATTATTTATGGTAACCTACCCATTGATGAATTTGAAAATTTTGTTGCCAATTGGAAAAAGCTTGGTGGTGACCAAATCACACAGGAAGTCAATGAAATTATTAAAGCGAATCAATAATAATGCGTTAGAAAAGGATCTCTAGACAGAGATCCTTTTTTTGTTTTTTTCTAATTTGGAAATACGGATTGAATCTTCATGTGCAGTAGATCGAACCTGTTTATTTATTCGTACTGTGTTGCTTATTAGGCAGCTTGTC
The DNA here is from genome assembly GCF_030812775.1 of Paenibacillus tundrae. Taxonomy (GTDB): domain Bacteria; phylum Bacillota; class Bacilli; order Paenibacillales; family Paenibacillaceae; genus Paenibacillus; species Paenibacillus tundrae_A. Next base: position 315,654 of record NZ_JAUSTI010000007.1, on the reverse strand, counting down.
ACCCGGTGTACCTTTACCATTGTTTTTGTTGTGACGCGCTTTTTCGGCATTATCGTTCACTTTTTTAACAAATTCCTTCGTGCTTTCCATGAATGAGATCAGCTCCTTAGGTATAAGGGAAATGTGCAACCTGGTGTTTAATATAACCAATGAGCCTGCATAATATGAGGATTCTACTGGTACAAAACCCTTGGCAGGAACTGGACAGAGGAAGGTTAGGCGACTAAACTGAAAGTAAGACTAAACTTGAGAAAGTGCTACCATTCATGCTGTACTTTGTCGGAAGAGAAAGGATGCGAGAGATCGGTCCATGTTACAAAAATTCGGATTTACCCAATACGAAAGCCAAGTCTACGAGGCAATATTTGCTCAAAATGAACCCCTTGATGCGACCTCCATTGTTAGCCACTCGAATGTACCTAAAGCGAAAATATATGAGGTGTTGAATCGACTGATTGATAAAGGGGCAGTCCTCACAACTATGAACGGCAAAAAAAAGTTGTATTTGGCTGTGGATCTCCAGTCCATCATTCTCAAGATCAGAGCAGATTTTGAGAAGGACATCGAAGAGTTGAAGAGTTATAAAATTAAGCGAACGTATTCGGATGAACACATCTGGACGTTAAAGGACGAAACCTCTATAGCCTCCAATATGGAACAGCTGATTGAAGAGGCTGAATCTTCTATTTTATTGCTTGCCTGGAGTGAACAGATGGAGAAATACCGTCCGTTGTTGGAGCAAAAAGAGCAGCAGGGAGTTTACGTAGAGGTGCTCGCAGTTGGTGGGTTGGAGACGGCGCTTTCTCGACGATACTCCTTATTTCCAGAGGGAAACCATCTCGAACCTTCTCAGTTGCTAATTGTGGATCATGCGTATTTGCTGTTCGCAGGGATTGAGAATGAGGCATGGAAAGCGATTAAGACGACGTCCAAACCGATCGTTAAAGCGCTAACAGATTATTTCTATCATGATATTGCGCTCACGCAAATTACGAAAAAGTATGGTGATCAGCTCTTACAGGATCAAGAGATTTCCAAGTTGCTTGCCCGACTGATTTATTAAAAATCAAGGCGTCAGATGTCATCTCAAAACTATTCTATTGCAGAATAGTTTTTTTTATTGAAATCTTTTCTCTCATGGATTACTATCGTAGTTGTAACTTTTGAGGAGGATTCGGAACATGAATAAAAAAGTATATGTTTTAGCGATTGCGGCCTTTGTTGTCGGAACCGTTGAACTTATTTTGGGTGGAATTCTGGATTTGATTGCAACAGATTTACACCTGAGCTACGCAAAAGCGGGATATTTGATCTCTATATTTTCATTAGTTTACGCAATATCTGCACCTATTCTGTTGAATGTAACAGCCCGATTCGAACGTAAAAAGGTGTATTTGTGCACGTTAGTTGTGTTTCTAATAAGTAATCTAATCTCCGCATTCAGTGTGAACTTTTACATGCTGATGGCGGGCAGGGCACTCGGTGCTGCAACGGGTTCATTAATCTTTGTGCTTTCTCTGACTCTCGCTGCTCGTATTGTGGAACCGCAGTATAAAGGGCGAGCCGTTGGCATCATTACGATGGGGGGCAGTGCATCACTCATTCTGGGTGTGCCGCTTGGCATTTTTGTAGGTAATATGGCTGGATGGCGAGAAGTGTTTATCTTTATTGCTATTTTGACAGCTCTAGTGATTGTTGCCATTAGTATTGCGATGGATCGTGTGCAGCCGATTCCTGTTGTACCGCTCAAGAAGCAACTGTCTGCACTATGGAATCCGCGAATGTTGGCAATTCATGCAACGACCTTATTAGTGCTTGCGGGTCACTTAACGCTGTATGCGTATTTCACACCCTTCCTTCAGGCGACGATTGGAGCTAGTTCTACCATGGTGACATTCATCTATGTCATGTTTGGTATTGCCGCAGTTGCTGGAGGAGGTATTGGAGGTTTGTTATCCGATCGGCTACATCCAGCCAAAGCAATCATTATTGTATTAATTCCGTTTATGATTACTATGGCACTGATTCCAGTCAGTGTGGGCTTGCCTCTAATCGCTTTCTTACTACTGTTGAGTGTATGGAGTGCTCTGAGCTGGACGGTTACACCTGTGCAGAATAGTCTAATCATCAAAACTTCGCCCGAGACAGCAGATACGTTGATCAGTACGAATTCCGGTATTGCCCATGCGGGTATTGCGCTAGGAACTTACATTGGTGGCATGGTCATTGATCATTCAGCCATTCAACACACAGGCTGGGTTGGATCAATTCTAATTCTTCTTGGACTTGTTACAGCAATATATGCGATCACTCGCAAAGAGCATAGCGTTCAGGCTGTAGCCTAATAAGCAATATAGGCATAGCCTTGCAGCGTTGTACAGCAAACGTTATGGTACAAAGCAGACGTTATGGTACAAAGCAAAATCAAATGTCAAAAGGGACAACACATCTCGTTACGGATGGTTGTTCCTTTGTTTTATGCTGATGTTCCGTTCAGTCAAATGTTCTTGAAGGCGGGAGGTTCATTGTAAACAAGAATATAGTCCATTAACTACCGACTTTCGTTAATTGTTTATAGGCTAATAAAACATTACATTAAAGCTATAAATAGAAAGGAGGATCACACATGAGTGCAAATGATTCATCATCGGCTGTATCTAATCAGGTTCGGGTTTGGGAGGAGAAAGTTGAAATCCCTACCTATGGAACGGGTAAACCTGACAAGAATCCCATGTTCTTGGAGAAGCGAGTATACCAAGGGAGCTCTGGACGAGTATACCCACTTCCGGTTATTGATAAGATCTTGGATGAAAAAGTATCTCAAACCTATTCAATGGCTATTCTCGAAAATGAATATATTCGAATCGAGATCATGCCGGAAATTGGCGGTCGAATCTACCGTGCATTAGATAAAACGAACAATTATGATTTCGTTTACTATAATCGTGTCATTAAACCGGCACTTGTTGGACTTGCTGGGCCATGGATTTCAGGAGGCATCGAGTTTAACTGGCCCCAGCATCACCGACCTAATACATTTGGAGCTGTACAACACACGGTTACGGAGAACCAAGATGGTAGCGCTACGGTGTGGGTTAGTGAGATCGATCGAATGTACGGTACTAAAGTGACGACAGGTTTCACATTGCATCCAGGCAAAGCCTATATCGAAATTACTGCACAGATGTACAATCGTACGTCTGAACCGCAAACGTTCTTATGGTGGGCAAATCCTGCGGTAGCGGTGAATGATCATACTCAAACGGTATTTCCTCCAGATGTGACAGCTGTATTTGATCACGGAAAACGAGATGTGTCGAAATTCCCTATTGCTACAGGTACGTATTACAAAATGGATTACTCTGAAGGTGTCGATATCTCAAGATACAAAAATATACCGGTTCCCACTTCATACATGGCGTACAAGTCTGACTATAATTTTGTGGGAGGATATGACCATAGCGTCCAGGCAGGACTGCTCCATGTAGCCAATCATCATGTTTCTCCAGGTAAGAAGCAGTGGACATGGGGGAATGGCGAATTCGGCCAAGCTTGGGATCGCAGTTTAACGGATGAAGATGGACCTTATATTGAGTTGATGACTGGTGTATTCACCGACAACCAACCTGATTTTACATGGCTCCAGCCATATGAAGAGAAATCGTTTACCCAGCATTTCATGCCCTACAAAAATATTGGAGTCGTTAAGAATGCTTCCATCGATGCTGCAGTGAATTTGGAAGTGGATGAAGCGCTTCGAGTTGCGACAGTCATGGCCTACGCTACATCTGTATTTGAAGGCGCGACAGTCGAATTAAAAGGGCATAAGCGTACGTATGTAACAGAGAGTGTAACCCTTTCTCCAACGTCGACTTATAAATCGGTGATTACGTTGGATGAAGGAGATCAACCGCATGACTTAACTTTAACGGTACGGGATTCTGAACAGAACTTACTTATCAGCTATAGACCAGCCAAGCCATCCATTGAACAGATTCCAGATGCCGCGAAGCCGCTTCCTCTTCCAGAAGAGCTGATAAGCACAGAACAATTGTATCTTGCCGGACTTCATCTGGAGCAATACCGACATGCAACCTTCGAACCGGAAGACTACTATCAGGAAGGATTAAGAAGAGATCGTACTGACATCCGTCTGAATGTCGCTTATGGCACACTATTGCTTCGAAGAGGCGAACTGGAAAAGGCGGAAACACATTTCCGTACGGCCATCCAATCATTGACCTGGCGCAACCCGAATCCATACGATAGTGAAGCTTACTACCAACTTGGCTTAACGCTTCGACTTCAAGAACGGAATGAAGAAGCTTTCAAGGCATTTTATAAGGCAGTATGGTCTTCAGCTTATCAGGACAGTGGTTACTATGCATTAAGTCAGATTGCATCCGAGCGGGGAGCCTATCTGGAAGCGCTGGATCTGGTAGAACGTTCACTGGTTCGTAATGCTAGAAACTACAAATCAAGATTGGTTAAAACGGCGCTGCTTCGCAAATTAAGCCGTCACGAAGAGGCCATTGCTTTTGCCGATGAAACGTTAACGATGGATATTGCAGATTTCGGTGCAAGATTCGAAAAATTCATGAATTTAAAAGCAAAAGCTAAAAGCGAGGAGGCTCATGCCGTACAAACTGAGTTGTACCGGTTCATGCGAGATGATGCACATAACTTCTTGAATCTGGCTTGGGATTATGCAGGAAGTGGCTTTCTCGAAGAAGCGGCTCATGTGTTGGAAGAAATAAGCTCGTTACAGGGTGGATCGACATATCCGATGGTTCATTACACACTAGCCTATGTCTATGACAAGTTGGGACAGAGCGATAAAGCAGGACAAAAACGTAACCTTGGAGAGAAGGCTGCTCCGGATTATTGTTTCCCGAATAGCCTGTTCGATCTGAGCGTATTGCTGCATACAGTTAATCAAAGTCCATCAGATAGTAAAGCGCATTATTATCTAGCAAACCTTTATTATGATAAAAAACGAGCAGAAGATGCCATTCATCATTGGGAAATTTCTATTCGTCTTGACAGTACTTTCGCAACAGCTCACCGCAATCTTGCCTTGGCTTATTACAATAAACAAAGTGATGCAGACGCTTCATTGAAATCGCTTAACCAAGCATTTGAATGTGATCAACAAGATGCCCGCGTTTTTTATGAGCTAGATCAGTTATATAAAAAGACTGGCGTTTCTGCAAAAGAACGGTTGACGAAGCTTCAAAAACATATGCATCTTGTCGAACATCGTGACGACCTTTACCTCGAATATATTACCTTGCTGAATACTTTGGGCGAACATAATAAAGCCTTGTCATTGTTGTTAGGTCGACGTTTCCATCCCTGGGAAGGGGGAGAAGGGAAAACGACAGGGCAATATACGCTTGCGCTAGTTGAGCTTGCCAAGCAGGAGAACAAACGCAAATCGTATCACGAGGCTGTTTCGTTGTTACAACGAGCGTTCCATTATCCTGAGAATCTGGGCGAAGGTAAGCTAGAGGGCGCACAAGAAAACAATGTGCACTATGAACTGGGTCTCGCCTATCAGGGACTTGGAAAGCAAGAAGAGGCCATTGTTCATTGGAAACTTGCCTCAGAGGGATTAGAAGAACCTGCTAGTGCGATGTATTATAATGATCAGCCGCCAGAGATGATATTCTATCAAGGACTAGCGTGGGATCAACTGAACAATTCAAAAGAAGCAAAGCGTCGCTTCAACAAGCTGATTGATTATGCAGAAAGACATCTGTTTGATGATGTTAAAATGGATTATTTTGCCGTATCGTTACCTGATTTTCTGGTATTTGAAGATGATCTGAACAAGCGTAATCAAACCCACTGCCTGTTCATGCTGGGTCTTGGATTACTGGGTCTCGGTAAAAAAGCTGATGCCAAAAAACGTTTTAATGAAGCGTTACAGTTGGAACCTAACCACCAGGGAGCGAGAATTCACTTGGAATTATGCTGAAGCATTCATGTTCAAGGTAGTACAACGTGATTGATAGCCATTTTCGCTCGAATCGTTAAAAGGAGTGAACTCCGGGACAACCAGTTCCGGAGTATCATTGGTATTGCGATTCTAAGTGGAATGGATAGATCGTGATCAAATGAATGTGTAGACTAAAAAATCTTCACCATAGCTGCAGCCTTGCTTCAAGAATTTTATTCATCTGTTCGACCATCTCTTCTGGTGTATACGGCATGGATTCGACGACCCACCACTCAATCAATCCTGTAATGGAAACGGATAAAAATTGGGCGAGTACATCCCTATGAATATCGCTTTCTAGTTTCATATGGTTCACCACCATAGTGACATTCCCCTTAATCATCTGTGTCATACGGTGTCTGAACGTGGGAATACCTTTGTTCGTAATCAGTACACTATAGATCGCTGCATGCTCCTTCAGATACGTGAACGCACGAATGAGCAGATCTCGGGACAGTTCGGTGGTTGTTCCTTCCTCCGGTATACAACTGTCAGCTAACATCATCAGATATGTATCCACGCTCTGCTCTAATAGGTCATATTTATCCGTAAAATGCAAATAGACTGTTCCCCGGTTGACATTGGCTCGATCCGCAATCCCCTGTATGGTAACTTTCTCAAAATCATGCTCTCCTAACAGCTCAATAAAAGCTTGCATAATCATTTGTCTTGATCGCATAACGCGTCGATCCATGGTTTTTTCCTTCTTTCTTGAACACATCCCGTGTTCAATGTTCAATTTTCAACAAAAGCGAATGTGATTAGCCATTGCGTGTGCATCGTTCTCAATGATACCTTGATTGTAGTACACAGGTGTTAGATATACAACAACTGTTAATTATGTGAGGGGGGAACTCTATTGAAGATACTCGTGTACGGTGCGGGTGTGCAGGGAAGCTATCTGGCGCATGTCCTCGTTCAAGGGGGGCATGACGTGACTGTGTTAGCAAGAGGCAAGCGAGCGGAGGAATTGGAAAACGAGGGAGTCGTCATCCGACATTACCTTCAGCGTAAGACAACGGTTGATTCCGTTCAGGTGATTCGTACATTAGAACCGGAAGATGTGTATGACTTAATTTTCGTCATGATGAAATATTCCGACTTCGAGGCGGTGCTGCCGCTCCTCTCGGATAACGATAGCCGCCATATCGTGCTAGTCGGTAACAATATGGATACATACGCGATGCAGGACTATTTAAGCAAATCTAAGAGATCACCCAAGCAGGTCGCTTTTGGCTTCCAGACTACCGCTGGTACACGTGCTGATGGGAAAGTCATTTGTATCCGTGGCGGCCATGGGCAGATGGTCATCGGCGGATTGGACGGAGCCATTCCATTTCGCGCTCTGTTGGAGCAGGCATTCATGCGAACCAAATACAAGCTTGATTTTCATGACCAGATCGATGCCTGGCTGAAAAATCACATGGTGTTGATTGTACCTATGAACATGGTCATTCTATTCCATGCCTTTCGGATGAAAGAGGTTGTGCGTGACGACAAGCGCATGCGTCAGATGGTGGCGGCGATGGGGGAGGGCTTCCGTGTACTAGATTCATTAGGATATCCGCTAATTCCTGCGGGGCAAGCATCATGGATTACCAAGCATCCTCACTTCATCCGCTGGGCGCTAAAGCTTTTCTTAACGCTTCCGGTTAGTCGATTGATTGATGGAACAGTAGTAGAGCTCAAGGCATTGAATCACTCATTTGCAGGTTGGAGAACTTTATCGGATGTGTCCACACCGAACTGGGATGCGTTAGAGGCGGAGTTGCTTAGCCTATCCTAATCCTAATCCTGATCCAAACCTTACAAACTAGCGCAATGACAACTGATTGATGTGAGGAGCGATAGACCAGCTTCAGTGTATTCAATATGTTTGGTAATTGTAGTTCAATGACAGTAAACGTAAGATTTGCAGATAAAGAAAAGCGCAAGCAACGGGGTTCATTTCACCGCGAAGCTTGCGCTTTAATACATTTTATTAAAAATTCTTGCACTCCTATACGCTTGTATCAACAACCGTCCAGAGATTTAGTACCTATTCCTTAACGTTTCAAGCTTTTTCCGTTCGTGCTGATGATATCTTTGTACCAGTGGAATGATTTCTTACGATAACGTTCCAGCGTGCCTGATCCATCATCATGACGGTCAACATAAATGTAACCATAACGTTTTTTCAGTTGAGCGCTAGAAGCACTCACGACATCGATACATCCCCATGAGGTGTAACCCATAACTTCAACGCCATCTTCGATTGCCTCAGCAACCTGTACAAGGTGATCGTTCAGGTACTGGATACGGTAATCATCTTCAACCGTTTTCTCACCATCCGCGCCAGTAATAAGCTCGTCCACAGCACCAAGTCCATTTTCTACGATGAACAATGGTTTTTGGTAACGATCATAGAACATGTTCAGTACATAGCGAAGTCCCTGCGGATCAATCTGCCATCCCCATTCGCTTGCTGCGAGATAAGGGTTCGGAACACCTCCGAGCAAGTTCCCTTCACCTGCTTTTTGTTTCTCCGGATCGGCGGTTTGACAGATACTCATATAATAACTGAAGGAAATGAAATCAACCGTGTTGAGCAACATTTCCTCGTCGCCAGCTTCCATTTTAATCTCAATGCCTTTTTCACGGAAATAACGTTTCATGTATCCTGGGTAACGACCTCTTACATGTACATCCCCGAAGAAATAGTTGCTATGCTCGAATTCCATCACTTTAATCATATCATCCGGGTTTGGTGTTAATGGGTACGTAGGCATGCTGAGGATCATACAGCCAATCTGTGCACTTGGAATGATCTCATGACAGAGCTTCACTGCAGACGCACTCGCCACCAACTCGTGATGGATCGCTTGGAACAAGTCTTGCTTGCTCAATTTTTCTTTTGGTGTGTAGATACCGCCACTCATGAATGGAGCTTCAAGAATAGAATTGATTTCATTGAATGTCAGCCAGTACTTAACTTTGTTTTTGTAACGTTTAAATACTGTCGTAGCATAACGCTCATAGAATCCAACCATTTTACGGTTAACCCAGCCATCATACTCTTTGGAGAGATGCAGTGGTGTTTCATAGTGGGACAGAGTTACCAGTGGTTCAATTCCATATTTAAGACACTCGTCGAAGAGATCGTCGTAGAATTGCAGACCTTCTTCATTAGGCTCCAATTCATCGCCTTTTGGGAAAATGCGTGACCATGCAATAGAGGTACGGAATACTTTGAAGCCCATTTCGGCAAAAAGCTTCACATCTTCTTTATAGCGATGATATAGATCGATGCCGATCAGTTTCATATTATCTTCTGTTGGTTCTTCTGTGATTGGCCCCATGATACCTCTAGGAGCTACGTCCTGCGTGGACAAGCCTTTACCACCTTCATTGTATGCACCTTCAGCTTGGTTCGCGGCGATTGCGCCACCCCACAAGAAGTTTTCTGGGAAGTTAAATTGAGCATTACTCATTCTGTATCACTCCAGTAGTCAAATTGGTTAAACGAATAAAAAGTGATTATTGCCTGAAGCACTTGAATTGGAATCGAGCAACAGGCTGATAAAAAAAGCTTAAACGTTGTAACGGGTTACACGTCAAGTTTTACTTTTGACCTTTTTTTGAGGCATACTATATATAGCATTAGTGATATTATTAATCCCAATTCCTTAGGCGAACATTCTGTAATATGATGAGCGGGAAGAAAAGGAGTTCAGATGTCCAAGTTCGATGAAATCATGAAGCGATCTGGTTATTCAAAGGCAACCGTTTCACGAGTAATCAACAACTCACGTCACGTTAGTGACGAAGCGAGGCAGAAAATAACTGAGATTATGAAGCAATTAAATTATATTCCTAATCGAAATGCCATTTCGCTATCAACAGGGCAAACGAAGCAAATTGGCATCGTCACATCCACTTCAAATGCCATTATTCTATCTTTTATGAATCAATTTATTGATACAGCGATGGATTTTGGATTCCAAACGCTGATTTATACGACTCGTGGAGATAAAGATATAGAATTACAGGCTTTTGAAGATCTGCGGAGTAAACGTGTGGATGGGTTAGCGATCATCGCATGTGTGAACGATCCTGAGAAACTGAAGACTTATCTGGAGTATGGCCCGATTGTTTCATGGCAGCGCATGGGGAATAACGAGATCCCGTCGGTTGCTATGGATCAGGCTGAAGGATATATTCTTGCACTGGAGCATCTGGTATCCAAAGGATACACGCGAATCGCCAACGTTTTCGGTCGGGCAGATAGCATAAATACGCAAAGTCGCAGAGTGGCGTATGAGACATTCATGGCAAGTAGAGGGTTACCTGTGTTGAAAGAGGACTACCAATACTGGGTATTTACTTCATCCGATGGAGAAGAAGCGATGCGCAAAATGGCAAAGGCGCCCGAACTTCCCCAAGCTGTATTGTGCTCCAATGACTATGCAGCGATCGGCATTTTAAGTGAAGCGCGCAAACTACATATTAGTGTACCGGAGCAACTTGCGATTGTTGGGTTTGATGATGTAGAACTGGCTCGTGTACTCGGAATCACTACGATACATAATCCGATTGCTGAACAAGCGACACAGGCATTCCATCAATTATGGGCAGTACTCGGTAGACAGCACGTGGAGCCTGAGCCACTCACATATCAATTGGTTGCACGCGAGACCACATGAATCATTAGGACGCCTGACATTTCAATCAGGTGTTCTTTTTTTGTTCTTTAATTATTCAAATTTGAAGTAATTCATGATTGAAGACATGCGTTATACTGAACAGGAGTTTCAACTGTATAGGGACGGGTGAACAGTGATACTCATATAAGCATGTGATGTTACAAGTTACATATTTCACAAACTATGAATGGATGAAAGGTGAGAATGAATGTTATGAAGACCGTAACCGGCCGATTTAGAATTGCGGGTATTTGGGAGGGGATTTCCTTCTTATTATTGCTTCTCGTTGCAATGCCATTAAAGTATTTTGCAGATATATCCTCAGCTGTGGCTATCGTGGGCATGATTCATGGAATTCTCTTCCCACTCTATCTTATTGCGCTAGTGCATATTGCGGTAGTATATAAATGGAAGCCCGTGCGCTGGTTCATGGGTGTACTTGCTGGATTTTTGCCTTTTGGAACTTTTGTATTCGAATCCTATCTTCGCAAGAGAGAGTGGAAGTAGAACAAAAAAGAATCTTGACTTTTAGTGCCATTTAAGCAGGTACTTGACAGGGGTATGGTATAGTGAGGAAAGTTTGATTCATACTGAATACCATACATTGCAGGAGGATATTGTGTACCAATACAAGGATCAGGAATATGATACAGTGCAGTTTGATGGACGTGATTTACGTTATGGAGAGCTTATAAGCTGTGTTTTCACAAGATGTACGTTTATGAATACAGAGATGGATGAAATTGAGACAAGCAACTGTCGCTTTATTGAGTGTGACTTTAGAGGTGCGACGCTGAATGCTTCGTCTCATACGGAATCTGCCTTTGAAAATTGTACGTTTAGCGGAGCAAATCTATTTGTCTCCAAATTCACTTCTTGCAAGATGACAGGCTCTGACTTCTCCGGGGCACAGATGGATGGCATATCCATGATTGGTGGTGATTGGTCTTATACCAATTTGCGTCATATCAAGCTAGGGAAGCAGGACTTAAGAGGCATTCGTTTCCATGAAGTCGATTTCTCCGATACGGATCTGGGCAAGGCTGATCTGAGAGATTGTGATATGTCCAGAGCAACGTTGACCCGAACAAAGCTAACAGGGACCGATCTTCGTGGTGCTATCTTAGATGGAATTGATCTGAAATCACTGGATGTGAAAGGTGCACGAATGGATCGGGAGCAGGCCGTTCTGTTTATGCGTTCATTTGGAGCCAAGGTTGACTAGTAAGCCTAATGGATAAGGAATAGCTCAGTCGCTAGTAACAGCGTACTGAGCTATATTTATGTTGTCGAAACTTAATTAGTTTGGGCCAAACTGTAGCACTCCTTCAAAGAAGGAATATAAACACGAGGTAGCATTGGATACAAAACACTTCCAATTTTATTAAATTCAGCGCTTACAAGACAACGCCCGTCTTTAATTTACGGTACTCGGTTGGGGTAAGTCCGGTGTGCTTTTTGAACTGTCTAGAGAAATAATACAGATCACTGAAGCCAAGGTGTTCAGCAATGATGGTGACGGTACTTGGTGTGCAGCTTAAGAGCTCCTTCGCCTTATCGATTTTCTTGCTGGTAATATAGTGGATGGGCGGGACACCTATCTGCTGTTTGAAGAATCGAATAAAGTAATTAGGATGCATATAGGTGAGTTGTGCCAGCTCCTGAACTGAAATGTTTTCTTCAATATGCGAATCAATGTAAGCTAATACAGCCGTGATTTTCTCAATGGCAGGCACATTCAGATAAGCAATCTGTTCCATATCCATTCGCATCACATATTGTGATATGAGCTCCATCAGTTTACTTTTGGCCATCATATGCCCATAGACTTCACCTGATTTCAGATACATTAGAATATCGCGGAAGATAGTATTGATCTGTTCACGCTGATCGATCGTACAGAAGTGAGGGAACTTCACAATCTGGAATAGGTTGATACCGCCCACCTTCGCGCTGAAATGACACCAGTATTTGAGAAAAGGTTGATCACTTATAGAAGAGTAGGACTGTGTTACTCCCTCAGGCATCAAAACAAGCTGACCTGGCACAGGGGAGTATTCCTGTTCACCAATTTTGAGCCAGCCTTCTCCCTCACAGATCCAATAAAATTTGCTGTAATCAGGCGTGTAGTCCAAATCCCGCCAATCCGATCCGCAGCGATTGTAATCGCCCATGTATAACTCAACTTCAAGGTTGGATAAGTAGTGGGTAAGCAATGTATGTTGGTTCATACCTTCATCTCCCGACCATGTTAGTATTGTCCATCTATAGGTTAGTGATCTACATGTCTATTCCCGTCAGAAGCCACTACAATACAAGTGCAACCCATGAGTAGAAGGGATGAGGGCGACATGAAATTAGACAAAAACGAATATTTGAAACACATTGATACAACGATTGCGAATGGAAAGTACCAGGATAACTGGAGCTCGCTTCGTCAATTCGAGGTACCCGATTGGTACCAGAACGCGAAGTTTGGCATATTCATTCACTGGGGTCTATACTCCGTACCTGCGTATGATAGCGAATGGTATTCGCGAAATATGTATATTCAAGGCTCCAAAGCCTATGATCATCATCTAGAGGTATATGGCCCTCATAAGGATTTTGGGTACAAAGACTTCATCCCTATGTTTCAGGCAGAGAAGTTCGATGCCGACGAATGGGCTACACTGTTCAAACAATCTGGCGCAAGATACGTTATGCCTGTAGCGGAGCATCATGATGGTTTTCAAATGTATCGAAGCTCTATCTCTCACTATAACACATATGAAATGGGACCCAAACGTGATCTGCTGGCAGAGATGAAAGCAGCGTATGAGAAGCAAGGTCTCGCATTGTGTGTGTCATCACATCGCGCGGAGCATTGGTTCTTCATGTCCCATGGCAAAGAATTCGAATCGGATGTGCATGAGCCATTAGAGCAGGGAGACTTCTACTGGCCTGCTATGCCTGAACCCAAGGATCATTTCGATCTATATGATTGTCCGCCGAGTCAAGCATTTCTAGAGGACTGGTTGATCCGATGCTGTGAATTGGTTGATCAATATCAGCCACGTGTATTTTATTTTGACTGGTGGATTCAGAACGCCGCGTTCAAGCCTTATTTGAAAAAATTCTGTGCCTACTATTACAACAAAGGGGAAGAGTGGGGTACACCTGTTGCAATTAATTATAAGCATGATGCCTTGATGTTTGGCTCTGCAGTTCCAGACGTGGAGAGGGGGCAATTTGCTGAGCTTAAACCTTACTTCTGGCAAACAGATACAGCTGTCGCCAAAAATTCCTGGTGTTACACGGAAAGTAATGTGTATAAAACGGCAGGAGAGATTATAAGAGATTTTGTCGATATCGTGAGTAAGAATGGAAGTCTTCTGCTGAATGTGGGTCCTCGTGCCGATGGTACTATACCAGATGAAGATCGAAATCTACTGCTAACGATCGGTAAATGGCTGGAAGTGAACGGTGAAGCGATCTATGATACCACGTACTGGCGCAAGTTTGGGGAAGGGCCAACGGAAATAAAGGAAGGACAATTTACGGATGGGCAGACCAAACTGTTTACCAGTGAAGATATCCGATTTACGGTGAGAGATCATTATCTCTATGCATGCGTTCTGGTTTATCCGGAAAATGGTGTAGTTCATATTCAATCTTTGAAGGAAAAATCACCTTATTTTGAAGGAATCATCAAGGAAATTAAAATTCTTGGATTTGATCAACAACCTGAGTGGGTAAGAACGGGAGACGCTTTAACGATTACTACGACCAATGTACAAAGCGAATTGCCTGTGGTCTTTCAGATTGAAGTGGATTGATAGCCAGATCACGATATCGTTACATGCATGATGTGAAAGAATAGAGAGACTCAGAGACCAGTGCGATTGAATCGCATTGGTTTTTTGATGTGTTTAGTCCATTCAGCGCTGTTGGAATATGTCATACAAACAAGGATAAGCGCATTTTGCGCGAATTGACATTGTGAGTTAGCATCGATTGAACTATCTAATTAATCGAACTTTCATAATCACGAAATAATGTAGAGCATTTCAGCATGGATAGACATCATAAATACTTATAAAGGCTTAATTTCTAAATTTTTCAATAAATATGCTTGATTATCTTATAATACGACTCTATACTAAATCATAAAAATCCAATATAAATATAAATTGTAATTTATATGAAATTCAAGATGTTTTTCTACTAGGTTTCATACAGCATGTTGACGATATACATTCAACGCCTCAGATACGATACATACTTCTACTAACGCTTGTAGTCACCCTCCGACATAGAACATACAAAGGTTCGCTCACATCGATGATCTACGTTATCCCACTTCCAATGTTAACTCACTCATGATCGATCTATTGCTATGGCTATCCCAACAGAGTTCCTACCTCATTCAATCTATTTATATCGATCCGATGTAAACCAATCCATTCTGATCACTATAGAAGTTTCCTGTTAGGGAGGTGAGGCTTAGCGTAGTCCAATAAACTTCGTAATATTTCATATGTGGAGTTTTTTTCAAACTGTTGTACCGTTTTATGACACGGCGATGAGCTACGTGCTTCGCTAGATTCCAAAAACCGGGTAAAGGGAGTGGAAAAGTTTGATAAAAGCAAAACGGTTACGTAAGCCCCTCTCATTAGGGTTATCGCTTCTTCTTGCACTAACGATCGTTCAACCGGTTTCGGCTGACAATACCTCATCCCAGAAGATTGACATGAAGTCTGGCGCAGCTAAGGTTACGACGTCCAAAGTTAATGCGAAGTTGAGCACACAGTTTGAGAACAAGGATTATGTTACTTATTTAGTCAAAATGAAAGAGCAAGTTGATACGACGAAGGTCTCTCAACAGGCGATGGAGCAGGCTACTATTCAGAAGATGACCGCTTCGGCAACAAAGCTATCGGTTCGAACTTCTGTAGTGGGTTCTTTGCGGGAGACTGCTTCACGCACACAATATAATCTGGAACGTTTACTAGAAGAAGAGCTTGAGCTAGGCAAAGTAAAAGAATACAAGAGCTATTTTATCGTAAATTCTCTTGTAGTCACGAGTACCAAGGACGTCATGGAGCAGATTGCCCTTCATTCAGAAGTGGATAAGATTCTTCCGAATGAGGAGCGTTTCCTCCAGAAAGTAGAAATCAACAAAGAACAGGCGAATGAAGCGGAGAAAGCCAAAGAAGACGCCAAATCCACAGCAGCAACAACTGAAAATGTAGAATGGAATATCGATTATATCAATGCACCAGCAGTCTGGGAAAAGGGGATCGACGGGACAGGTATAGTTGTTGCGAACTTGGATAGTGGCGTTGATTACACCCATCCAGCGCTTCGTAACCAATGGAGAGGTATCGATGCTTCAGGCAATATTGTGAATCCTGAGCTTAGCTGGTATGACCCGCACAGCCGTGCATCTCTTCCAGCCGATGGTGACGGTCATGGAACGCACACGATGGGTACGATGGTTGGTGCGGAAGCAGATGGTTCCAATCAGATCGGTGTTGCTCCCGGTGCAAAATGGATCGGGGTTCGTATTTTCAATCCAAGCACTACGGATGCCATCATCTTAGACGGCGGACAGTGGTTGCTTGCACCAGTCGATGCTGAAGGGAATCTTCATCCGGAGCTTGCACCGGACGTAGTGAACAATTCATGGGGCGGCGGCCCAGGACTAGACGAGTGGTTCCGTCCAATGGTACAAGCTTGGCGTGACGCTCAGATTTTCCCTGAGTTCTCTGCAGGTAACGTTAACTTAACGAATCCGGGTGGTCCTGGTTCGGTTGCGAACCCAGCCAACTATCCAGAGAGCTTTGCAACAGGGGCGACAGATATCAACGGTAATCTGGGCTCGTTCTCCCTTCTAGGTCCCTCTCCATATGATGAGATTAAACCGGATGTTGCTGCTCCTGGTGTTAACATTCGTTCCGCCATTCCTGGCGGGGGATATGAGGGAGGCTGGGACGGTACGTCCATGGCTGGACCACATACGACAGCACTTGCAGCGCTGTTGCTCCAAGCCAATCATTCTCTGAATGTAGATCAGCTTGAGCAGATTATTATGGATACGGCGACACCCGCAACAGATCAACGATACCCGACCTCACCTAATAACGGGTATGGACACGGAATTATTAATGCTTTGGATGCGGTAGGATCTGTTGTTGAAGGCATCGGTACAGTCTCTGGCCGAGTCGTTACCGCTGGAGATGATCTGGAGGAGCCTGTATTGGAGCATACACCTGTCAACTCAGCTTTCTCAGGAATCGACGTTCCACTCACCGCTCATGTTACAGATAATGTGGCTGTGCTGTCGGTTGAGGCTTTCGCTAGAACGAAAGGAACGGACACCTATGTGTATTTGCCGATGCAACGAATTACTGGAGATAGTAAGGACGGCACATATTCCGCAACGATACCTTCATTTTTAGTGGAGTCACCTGGGCTAGAATATTATATTCGAGTTAACGATTATGGCAATAACGGCTTTGACAGTAAAGTGTATGATGTTGCTGTGTCGAATGGCGTTCAACCAGGATACATTCAAGATTTTGAGGAAAATGATCTCGGATTCACTTCCGGAGGGCCTGGAAATACGTGGGCATGGGGATCACCAATCAGCGGTCCCAAACAGGCATACTCGGGTGATAAGCTGATCGCATCTAATTTGGAAGGTACTTATGCAGCGAATAGTAATGCTTATTTGCTCGCACCGCCCATTGATCTGACCGAAAGCCCAGAAGGGGCTATTCTATCCTTCAAGCATTGGTTCGATCTAGAGAATAACATTGATTTTGGTAAGGTATACATCGCAACAGAAGATCGTGATTTTGCTTTTGAAGAGATACTCAGTTTCACAGGAGCTGGGGGAGATTGGAAAACGCAATTTGTGGATCTAAGAGAATATGCAGGGCAACAGGTATTTATCAAGTTTAATCTGACAAGTGATAATTCGATTCAAAAAGCAGGCTGGTACATCGATGACTTCTCCGTCCAAGCACCAGATGATATTGCTCCTGCAGCACCAAGTGCTTTGTCTGCAACGAAAGACATGTTAGGCAATGTAACCTTGTCTTGGACGGGGCCAGAGGATGAAGATCTGAAGTCTTATGTAGTCTATCGTTCATCTAGCTCTGGTGAAGATTACGAGGCAATCGGCGATACAACGGCAACAACATTTATAGACACCGCGACCGTAACAGATACAACGTATTATTACACCGTTGCGGCGCTAGATTACAGTGGGAATGAAAGTGATAAATCCAATGAAGCATCCGTGACTGTCGAAGTGCCGGAAGATATCTACAGCGATTCGTTTGATGGTGATTCGGATAACGGATGGACACATGCAGGAACCAAGGATGAGTGGGAACGTGGAGTCCCGGTTAATGGCCCTGCAAGTGCTGTATCTGCACCGAATGTGTGGGCAACCGATCTGGATAGTACGTATGAGAACGGTTCGAACTACGCTCTCGTATCTCCAGTTGTTGACCTGACAGAGCTTCCTGAAGCTACGCTGACATTTAACCACTGGTATGAGATTGAGGGTGGTTACGATTATGGTTACGTTGAAGCAACAACGGATGGTGGTGCAACATGGTCTGAGCTCGGGAAATTTTCACACAATACAATTGGCAAGCAATGGACACCGGTATTTTATGATCTGCATGCCTTCACCGGCCATGAAGCTCAAATCCGATTCCGTTTAACCTCGGACAATAGTGTTGTGAAGCAAGGCTGGTACATTGATGATTTTCGCATTCTGGGTGTTGCAACTGCTACGGTAACGGATGACCATGCTGTTGTGCTCAGTGGTGACAAGCCAAAACCCGTTTACGACAATCCATGGTACAAGGTCACACGTACAGACAAATATGAATTTAATAAAACAAAGCAAGAAGCGCCTAAACAAGAACAGCCGCAAGATGGTTCCGTTTCACCACTAAGCTTGCCTGCGAGTGCTACGGTTACCGTACTGGAGACGGGACGTTCTGTGAAAACAGATTCGGCGACTGGCAGATACAGCTTCACCCATGTCGCAGGTGAATACACCTTGAAAGCAGAGGCGTATGGATATTATCCACGCACTGAAAGAGTTACGATTACAGATGGTGGAGGTGCGAAAGCTAACTTCAATCTGGAGGCGATACCTCATGGAGAAATTCAAGGTGTTGTAACAGATGAACGCTCAGGTAAACCGATTGCTGGAGCAACGGTTCTTGTTCTCGAAGACGCTCAGGTCGGGGCAATTCGTACCGGTACGGACGGTAGCTTTGTGCTTGAAGTCCTAGAGGGAACCTATACGTTGTCCGTAGTTGCAACGGATTATTACAGTAAAAAGGTGAACGTAACCGTGCCTGGCAATGGGTCAGTGCAATCCAATGTTACGCTGAAACCTTTTATCGGATTCCCTGGAGAAATTGCTTATGATGATGGAACAGCTGAAAATGCGAGAGCTTTTGTGGCAGCGAATAACGCCTGGGCTGTGCGCATGACACCAGACTTAGCTGCGGCTCAGCTTACGGGTGCTTCCTTCCGATTCTGGAATACAGAATGGCCGCTACCAGGTGGGACAGCATTCCAGTACGCTGTGTACGATGCGAGCGGTGCGGCTGGTGCACCTGGACGATTGCTTGCAGGGCCTTTCGATGGAACAGCACTGCGCAATGATCAGTGGACAACCGTAGAATTCCCTGAATCAGTGGTCGTAGAAGGCGACTTCTATATCGTGTATGTTCAGACAACCGAAGGCACACAAGCGCCTGGACTGGCGACTGACGAAACGGGGACTAATGCTGGTCGCAGTTGGCAGCGAGTGAATGGAAACTGGACTACAGCACCTGCCGAAGAAGGTAATTATATGATTCGTGCAATTGTTAAATATCCAGTCAATGCTCCTGTCATCACGACTTCAGTGAAAGGAACGTATACGAATAAAACGAAAATTACTGTTAACGGCACTTCCCCAGCTTCTGGAGCAGAGGCTCGTATCTACAATGGCGGAAAAGCTGCAGGTAAGGCTCAGGTGGTGAATGGTAAATTCACGCTGGAAGTGAACCTTCAGCCAGGAGTGAATGCACTCACGGCAGAGGTGATCGTGAACGGCAAAGCAACTGATCGCTCTCTTCCAGTTGTCGTTATCTTGGACAAGACAGCACCAGTATTAAACATCCTTACACCTGAAGAGGGAAGTCGCACAAACGCTGAAGTCGTTCATGTTACAGGCAATGTGGTGGAAGCATTCCTGGATACGGTAACCGTGAATGGACAGAAGGTTGTCATTGGCCAAGATCGAAGCTTCAGTCACCGGGTACTTGTGAATGAAGGCAAGAATACGATTACCATTACAGCCAAAGACCTTGCCGGAAATATAACCACGATTACTCGAATCGTACAAGTGGAGACTGTGTTGCCAGAAATAACGAATATAACGCCGGCTGAAGATGTTCGCATTACCTCTGGCGAGAGTGTCACTGTTTCGTTTGAGAGTGCACCGAATTTGCAGGCTTCGTTCCGAATTGAATTGCCGCTCGATCTGCAAGCAAGAGCAGGAATTCCATTGACGGAAAGCTCTCCGGGGCATTATACAGGAACGTATACGACACCTGAATCCTTGGTTCTAGATGGTGGAGTTATCGTGATCAAAGTTCGTGATGCTGCAGGAAATGAAACTGAGATTGAAGCAGCTGGACGTTTGTACGTTTCAGCACCTAACGCTGTCGAATCACCATCCGAAATTCCTGACACACCAGCAGCAGAGGACGTGGACTCGCCCACAGATGTCGAAATTGATGCTGAACCGACCACATAATACGATTGGAGTTTAACGTGTAAACGCAATGAATTGCCCCAATCCTTTCTTAATAAGAAGGGAGAGGGGCTTTTTCTTTTGTGTTTAAGTGTATATATTCCATGAAAGAATTACGGTTGAATGTCACGATAAGGAATATCGCCTAAAGAAGTGCCGGAGACTTTTATTGAGATGTATTTATCGTCTAGATAAATTTTGAAAAAAACGATTGCATATCAGTTTACTCGGAATTATATTAAGAGTATATGTTTAATGGTATAAGGTTTAGACAATAGATCAATCGGAGGGTGCATATGCTTAACCAACAGACTTTCCAATTTGAGAAAGTTTCCGCAATAAAGGTTAGTGAATTTATTAGGGAGCAGTTGGAGGAAGCCATAATACTCAAGGAAATGTTGAGTGAGGATCAGCTCCCTTCCGAAAGAGAGTTAGCTGAAATTTTCAATGCCAGCCGAATTACAGTGCGTGAAGCACTGTCTGTCCTGGAAGCCAAAGGCTTAATCGAGAAGCGTGTGGGAGCCAAGGGAGGCACGTTTATCCTTCCGATCACAGCCAATGCATATAAGCGAACCAAGGAAGAGATTATGCGGGACTGGGATCAAATGTTACATGTGTTCGAATATCGTACGATTGTTGAGCCAGAAGGTGCTTTTCTGGCTGCTGAGCGGATCACCGCAGGCGAGCTGGAGTTGCTTGAACGCTATATTGAGCAGAGTGTACAGCCAGATTGCTCGCGGGAATGGTTCCGGGCGCTTGATGTTAAGTTCCATCTGACCATCGCAAAAGCATCGGGGAATCCTTATGTGGAGTCAGCGGTAAGACAGATTCGAACCAAGATCAATCCAGCACTGGATCTCATGCCTTATAACGAACATGTTCGATCTCTTAATCAGGGTGTACATAGAGAGATTTTGGAGGCTTTGAAGGCTCATGATCCTGCTAGATCACGCGATACGTTGAAAAAGCATATCGCTTTCTCTGCAGATGCTATTTACTCTCGGCTGGTTTCACCGGAACAACAAGAAGGGAATGAGCAATAATGCAACATACCGATTTATATCAACTTGCACAAGAACTTCAGCCTCGTTTGATAGATTGGCGGAGGAATTTTCATCGTTATCCGGAGATTGGTATGTTAAGAGCCACGGAATCGCGGCTCTTTTTTTGTGCTGTTTGTTATTAGAAAATAAGCATTGTATTAAATTGTCGGTATGTAAACGACAAAGTGGTGCCGATAGCCATAGCGCCATAGCCGAAACGAAATAAGGAGCCTAATCCGAAAGTGCCCGCATGATATTGGATTTCGCCTCTGCCGCAATCGCCTCATTCCCATCATCAACCGCTTGCATTAAGATCAGTATGGGGATGTATACCGCGATCAGCCGCGCCAGCAGCTTCGTTTCCTCGTCCGCTCCTCCGTACGTTTCGAAAAACACTCCGCGAGCGTAAGGTGGTAAAAAGCTATAAGCAACGCTCAAATCGCAAGCCGGATGACCTATGCTCAGATCGCCCCAATCAATGATGCCGGAAACGATCCCGTTCTCATTCACAAGCATATTTTTGAAATGAAGATCGCCATGTAGAACTGCATAGACTCCCTCGATACGCTCCTTCTGCAGCCTGCCAATATACGCTTCGATCACACCGGACTCCTCCGGCGACAAGTGTTCAACCAGCTTCGATAGATAGCCCTCCAATTTCAATTTGCGCGATGCTATGTCCGTCAAGTTTCGATGATCTTGTTGAACTCCGCACTTCAGCGCCGCCTGCACCGGAAACTCATGCAATCTCCGCAAAAATTTCGCCAGCGTCTCTGCCGATAAAGCCCGGCGTTCTTCCGTCAAACCGATTGGGAAATCTCCTGGCACGTAGGCATATCCAAGAAATGGTACCGGGTATTCGTCGCTTCCTTCGCCATAAAACAACGGTTTCGGATAGGGGATGGTTATATATGCCTCCAGCTTCGGCAGCAGCTTCCCTATTCCACTCATTAAAAATAAGTTTACACCCTAGCGTTGAGGACTCCTGTCATGAAGATAAGATGATATATCAACAAAAGAAGCGACGGAGTGAATGCATATGACATTCTGCCCCGTCGCTTTTCCTATACACTACTATTTAATAGTGTGGTTGTCATAAATGCATACATATGAATCAATAATCTAACTATCCATTAGTTCGGATTCACGGAAACTTTCTTCCCAACAGCACGTTGAGGTTCTTCTTCTGTAGCGGGTTTGGTTCGTTTGATGAAGAAGGATAACAATAGTCCGATGACAGAGATACCAATAATGACAACATATGCGTCATTGATCCCTTGAATCATGGATTGTGTCATTAACTGTTGCTGAGTAACACCCTGCGCTGTACCTGTAGCCAACGTATCTTGCAGATGAGTTGCAGTGCGGGTTGTCATGACACTTACGAGCACGGATGTACCCACAGCACCAGCTACCTGTCTTACTGTGTTGGAGATCGCCGTACCGTGTGCGCCCAGTTTAGCAGGTAGTTGATTCAAACCAGCAGTTTGAATCGGCATGAGGAGTAGCGCCATCCCAATCCGACGTCCAGTGGACATCAATAACAAGTAGGTGTAGCTTGTTGAATCTGACAAATCAATAAATCCAATCGTAGTTACGATCGTTATGATCATTCCGATGATTGCCAGCCATTTGGCACCGAATCGGTCGAACAATCTACCCGTTACTGGCATGAGGAAACCCATGACAAGCGCTCCGGGAAGTAACAACAACCCTGACTCCAGTGCCGTGTACCCACGGGCATTTTGCAGATAGAGCGGAAGCAGCATCATGTCCGCGTACATGACCATCGTAATTGCAATACTAATGATCGTGGTTAAAGAGAACATATTATACTTAAATGCACGAAGATCAAGCAGTGGAGCTGCCGAGCTTAGCTGTCTCCATGTGAAGAGACCAAGTGCAATAATGCCTATGATTAGAAAAGTTATAACTTCCACGCTGGACCAGCCTGCACTTCCTGCACGGCTGAACCCATACAGCAATGCGCCGAATCCAACAGTGGATAAAATAACGCTGAGCATATCGAGCTTGGTCTCGACTCGCTCTGATACATTCTTGAGGTATATAAATCCACAGACAATTACAATTAAAGTCAATGGGATCATGCCGTAGAACATCGTTTCCCAGGTGTAGTTCTCTAGAATATAACCAGCGAGCGTAGGGCCGATTGCGGGAGCAAATATGATAGCGAATCCGACCATTCCCATCGCCGCGCCTCGTTTATCAGGAGGGAATAACGTCAAGATGACATTCATTAATAGTGGCATAATAATACCGGCACCAGCAGCTTGTATCATTCGTCCAGTTAACAATGTACCAAAGTTCGTCGCAATAGCTGATACTATGGTACCTAACAGGAAAATGAACATGGAGGCTTGAAATAACTGCCTTGTGGAAAAGCGTTGCATAAAATAGGCTGTAATTGGGATGAGTACGCCATTCACCAACATATAACCTGTTGTTAACCATTGAGCTGTAGCAGCAGTGATATTAAAATCACCCATCAGCTCAGGTACAGCTACACTCATGACTGTCTGATTCAAGGTAGCGAGAAATGCACCCAAAATCATTACGAACAGTATAGGTCCCTTTCGCACGCTATCTTTTTCTCTAATCTGACTCAAACTATTCAATCCTTTCAATCAGCACATCGACTAAATTTACAATGTGTTGTATAGTTTACATTGTATTTATTGAATTATATACATATTCACACAGATTACAATTTACGAATTGGGTCATAACCGTTGCTTATTTTACATAACGCGTATATCTGTTGTGTATTCCGAACATAAACGACTCATTATTTTAAATTGTAATGTTAAAAAATTGAAGGAGATGAAGATGATGATGAGACAAGACAAAAAGTCGTCTACACCTACAGATCCTCGTATTCTGAGAACGAGACAGCTCATTCGCGAGGCCTTTGTTGATTTGCTGCAAGAGATGGATATTGAGAAGTTATCTGTTAACCGCATAGCGGAACGAGCAACCATTAACCGGGTAACCTTTTATCTTCATTATCGTGATATCACAGATATGATGGAGAAGATGGCTGACGAGATGATTGAACAGATTGAAGGAATCGTTCAAGATCACGGTGCTTTATTTGAGAATGAAGCAAATGAGGATGAGCCTTGGCCGGTGCTCGTCAAATTGCTTGAGCATTTTGCCGAGAATTCGAAATTTTATAAAGTGGTGCTTGCTTCCAAGCGAACACCGATCTTTACCGAAGGGTTATTGAAATTGTTAAGCAAACTGGTTACAGCCAAAATCGAAAAAATGGAAAGCCATAGCCCGCTTTTTAATGTAGGCATCCATAAGGAAATTGCCATTTGGTATGGGTCATCTGCGTTGATTGGTACAATTGTTGCGTGGCTTCGTTCAGATATGCCGTATTCGCCGCATTTTCTAGCGAAGCAATTCTCGCTAATTCGATCGCATAGCTACAAGGATTTAATATAGTTATAATGAGTGAAGTGATCTAGGAAGGGAATGTAATAATGAAGAAAGTTATCGTAGTAGGTTCAGGCATACTTGGCGCAGCGACTGCTTATCAATTGGCTAAATTAGGAGCAGACGTACATATCGTTGATCGAAAGGATGCAGGCCAAGCAACGGATGCCGCTGCGGGTATCATCTGTCCTTGGTTATCCCAACGGCGTAATCAAGCTTGGTACCAGCTTGCCAAGGCTGGAGCTCGTTTTTATCCAGGGTTAATTGAAGATTTAGAACGTGAAGGGGAAACAGAAACGGGCTATGCGAGAGTTGGCGCTCTCAGCATCCATCGGGATATAGAGAAAATTTACAAGATGGAAGAACGGGCACAGCAGCGGAAGGTAGACGCACCAGAGATTGGAGATATCATTCGAATGGATGAGGCAGAGACTCTTGCGAACTTTCCGCTGCTCGAACAAGGCTATCATTCTCTATATATTAGCGGAGCTGCTCGAATTGATGGACGTGCACTGCGTGATGCATTGATTCGATCTGCACAGAGACACGGCGCAGTTCTAATTGAAGGAGATGCATCTCTCTTATATGAGGAAACACGTGTAAGCGGCGTACATGTAAACGGACAAAATCTAAAAGCCGATACGGTCGTTGTCTGTGCAGGCGCATGGGCGCAATCGATATTAAGACCATTGGGCATGGAATTTAAAGTTAGCTTCCAGAAGGCGCAGATTATGCATCTACAGGTTGCGGATCATCATGATGCGGGCAAATGGCCTGTTGTCATGCCGCCTACGGATCAATATTTGCTTACATTTGACCATCAGAAAGTTGTTATTGGTGCTACACATGAGAACGAAATTGTAGGATACGATACAAGAGTAACACCAGGTGGGATGCAGGAAATTTTACACAAAGGGCTAGAACTGGCACCTGGGCTAGCAGATAGCACCTTTGATGAAGTGCGTGTAGGCTTCAGACCATTCACGCCGGGATTCCTTCCCGTGCTTGGTGAAGTCCCTGGATGGTCGGGCATGATCGCAGCCAATGGGCTTGGCGCATCGGGACTAACTATGGGGCCATTCATCGGCAATCAATTAGCCAAATTAGCACTGGATATGGAGCTGGACATCGATATTGAGCCTTATAGGCTTGAACATGCAGTGGAGTCTATTTCATCATAAGATGAGACTTTTCAATCGTCATGAACTGTGAAATGAGGTGAACTATGACGTATTCACAGCGAGCCACTCACACCGCTGCTTCGTCGGATATAACTTATTTGGAATACCAGATTGGTCAGACGGAGGAGCATCTGAAGGAAGCCGAAGAAGTTATCGAGGTGAAAAAGCAACAACTCGAGCAGCATCGCTCCTCAACATCACAGGATCGAGAGGCGCACAAAGAAGTGGAAATCCAGCTAATAGATGATATTGCTCAGCAACAGACAGTGGTTGAAGTTATTCGTAAACGTTTGTCGGAGCTGGACGAGGAATTAACGTTGCTGGGTGATTAATTTGTAAGACTGGGAAAGTCGCCATCAGGCGACTTTTTCTTGTAATATGCTGACTTCAATGATGAAGAGGTGACTGGATATGAAGAGGTATGATGGGCAGCGAATCTACATTCGATTATTAAGTGTGGAAGATGCGCGAGATATGTTGAATTTACAGATAAAAAACCGGGAAGTCTTTAAAAAGATAACGGCTAGTGAACGAACAGAGGCTTTCTATACGTTGGAAGGTCAAGTAGCGCTATTGGAGAAGTGGGTTCAGGCTAGGGAGGATGGAACAAGATATTCCTTTGGTATTTTCCTTCGTTCCACGGACGAGCTCATTGGAGAAGTTTCCATGTTCGAAATAGAGCTGAACATGGCCAAAAAATGGATTGTGGGTTATGTTCTAGACCAACATCATAACGGTCATGGCTACATGAGCGAAGCATTGCAGCAGTTATTTGATTTTGCTTTGCACGAAGTAGGCATTGAGCGCCTGGAAGCAGGTGCATTACCAGACAATATAGGCTCGATCAAGGTTCTTGAGAAAGCAGGCTTCAGACAAACGGGGGTTCAATCCATCGTAGTCAACGGAATATTGAAAGAGCATGTGATGTATGTTATTAGATTAAAGTCAAATCAGGATTGAAATATATGGAATAGATGGGTTGACAGTCCCTTCCTGTTTGTATACGATTGTATACATTAACGCATGCGATTATATACATACCTAGAGGAGTGTTGTGAGATGAAAGATCGACGCAACGATGAACGAGGTAGAGAAGGGATCTTGAATGAGCGTTCTGGCCGTGGCAGGGGCGAAGGAGAACGTCATGGTGAACGGTCTGGACGTGGTGGAGGACATGGTAAGCCATTTGGTGGTCGAGGTGGCGGTGGTGCCCAAACGTTTCGCAGAGGTAGAGTCTTGCTGTTTCTTGAGCAAATGCAGAATCATCGGACTACACTGGCTAGACAACTGACACAAGAAGAGTTCGAGCATATTCGTCCTGTAATCAGCGGCGAGCTGAAGGCTATGGATCAGGTGATTGATGAGTATATTCATCTCTTCGAACTCGAAGAAGAACAGGCTAGTAACACTAAGGATTTGGAGAGTGACTAAGAATGATTCGTCGTTTTTTCTCGTATTACCGCCCGTATAAGAAATTGTTTATGATCGACTTTGGTTGTGCGGTCGTTGCGGGTCTACTCGAGCTAGCTTTTCCGCTAGCCGTGAGCAAATTTATTAATGATCTGTTGCCAGGACAGGATTGGCCTTTGATCTTACTTGCATCAGTCGCATTACTTGCGATTTACGCATTAAATACCGTCCTGAACTATGTTGTTACCTATTGGGGACATATGTTAGGAATTAATATTGAGACCAACATGCGAGCCAAAATGTTTGCTCATTTACAGAAGCTTTCCTTCCGTTTCTTCGATAATCGCAAGACAGGTCATCTCATTGGTCATCTCACGAACGATCTGAATGATATTGGGGAGGTTGCTCACCATGGCCCCGAAGATGTATTTATCGCAATTATGACGTTAATCGGCTCATTCTCACTTATGGCGTATATTAATCTGGAACTTGCGCTATTAACGTTTATTATTATCCCGTTCATGGGATGGATTATTATTGTATTTGGTGGACGTATGACGAAGACCTATCGACGCCTATTCGGTGATGTAGGTAATTTTAATGCTCGTATTGAAGATAACGTTGGTGGAATTCGTGTTGTACAATCCTTTGCCAATGAAGAGCATGAGAAGAAACTCTTTTCGGTAGATAACGAGAACTTCCGTAAGACCAAGCTGCTGGCGTACAAAACGATGGCAAAAAGCATTTCAGTGAGTTATATGCTGATGCGGCTGGTTACAGTGTTTGTCATGGTATGCGGTGCTTGGTTCTTCATTGAAGGCAAAATTGATATGGGTGAATTCATGGCATTCTTGTTGCTGTCGAATATATTCTTCCGTCCAATTGAGAAGATTAATGCTGTCATTGAAAGTTATCCGAAGGGCATAGCAGGATTCAAACGTTACTTGGAGATTATCGACACTGAACCCGAGATTGCAGATGCCAAAAATGCGGTCGAACTTACCAATGTCCGTGGTGATATTCGCTTCGAGCATGTTTCGTTTGGTTATGAGGACAGCCGCCGAATACTTAACGACATTAGCCTTACAGTCAAACCAGGAGAGACCGTTGCATTCGTTGGGCCTTCCGGTGCGGGGAAAACAACCATCTGTAGCTTGCTTCCACGTTTCTATGAAGTACAGGAAGGACGAATCACCGTAGATGGGATCGATATCCGAGAGGTGAAGTTGGAATCGTTACGCAGACAGATCGGGATTGTACAGCAAGATGTATTCCTTTTCTCAGGTACCATTAAGGAAAATATTGCGTACGGTGATCTATCTGCAACAGATGATCAGATCTGGGATGCAGCGCGTCGCGCTTCCTTGGAAGAACTCATTCGAAGTCTTCCGGATGGTATGGACACCGTCATTGGTGAGCGAGGAGTCAAGCTGTCGGGAGGACAGAAACAACGTCTGTCTATCGCGCGTATGTTCTTGAAGAATCCACCGATTCTTATTTTGGACGAAGCAACTTCTGCACTAGATACGGAGACGGAAGCGTTGATCCAGAAATCTTTAGCTGAGCTGTCAGTAGGCAGAACAACCCTTGTTATTGCACATCGATTGACCACGATTCAAAATGCGGATCGCATCATCGTTGTGAACGAAGACGGGATCGCTGAGCAGGGGAGTCATCAGGAGCTTGTTGCAGCCGGAGGCATTTACAGTCGGTTACACCAAGTGCAATATAGCCATTCATAAGGTTGAGCTTGAGTACAAATGGTATGAGTAAAATAATCTGAGTTGATATGAATGTGTGAATATATGCATAAATAATCATGTGATCAAATGACCACACCGCGCATAATGCGCGGTTTTTTCTTGTCTAAAGTTTTAACAATAGGACACGAACTAAGAACTTTTTAGCTATAAATCCAATATAGAACCAGCTAAAGATTAGATCTAGTTATAGAACCAGTTATAGACGAGCTATAGATCTAACAATAGTCCGAATATAGACCTAATATAGTCTAAGTTTGATCCCTACACATTGTTCCCAATTAGATCGTATTTTTCTCTTAGCTTTTTGATGTCTGTTCTCGGTGGTGAACCAAACATCCGTGAGTATTCGCGACTAAACTGTGAAGCACTCTCGTAACCAACTCTGTAGGCCACATCAGCAGCATCCGCCGATTCAGCTAATAGGATTCGGCGTGCTTCCTGTAATCGCATTTGTTTCTGGAACTGAATTGGACTCATCGCTGTAATTTCTTTGAAGTGGCGATGGAAAGAAGAAACGCTCATGCGGGCTTTCTCTGCAAGGTCTTCGATTCGAAAAGATTGCTCCCAATGGCGGATCATATATTCAATAGACTCTCTGATTCGATAAGTACTACTGTCTTTAACGGCAATCTGCGCCAATTCGTTTCCATACGAACCCCGCAGAAGCCGATACAATATCTCTTTCGTATATAACGGAGCGAGAAACGGGATTTCTTCCGGCGTATCCAGCAGACGAACGAGACGAATAACGGCATCATGAATGGACGATTCCATCTGACCTACAAACAAGGCTCGTCTCGCGTTTTCTGTTGCTTTTACTTTCAGATCACATTCGTTCAGGACTTCAAGAATCTGATTCGGTGTAAATTCAAGTTTGAGACTGAGGTAAGGCATTTCAGGTGATGCTTTGATCACTTGACCCACGACGGGTAGATTCATGGAAGCTAAGAGATAATTAGAAGGACTGTATTCAAATCTTTCCTGTGCGAGCAAAATTTCCTTCTTTCCCTGGGCGATGATGCAGAACGACGGATTGTATATGCGGTATTGAGGCTCCGTCAGTTTGGAGTAGCGAAAGAAGAACAGCGAAGGAATGATCGTTTTAATGGAGCCCTTCAGAAGGGTGTGACGTTTAATCATCTCGGTCAGTTCTATGTGTTGCTGCTCAAGATTTCTTTCGGGCATTGGAATCCTCCTTGCACTTTTGTCAGGCTTTATTATATGTGATAATGGACTACCATAACAGTAGTGTTGATAGGATTAGGCAATGATTTAAGAGGAACAAGATACCTTTACTAACCTTTGTTCGGCATACTAATGTCTAGGTCATTATTTTGTCGAAGAAGGAAAGTTGGGTGAAAGTATTGAAAAGAGTAGTATGAGTTCACTAGTCAGGGAGGTAATGATGACAATCGAAGTTCCCCATATTCAAGAGCATTTGCTTGACGACGAAACAATTCACTTTCTGACATCCAAATCGGAATATGACCACAAACGGTTTGAACATATGACACTTGCTAATCAGGAGGCGACCAAAGTTTCCTTTGAGAAGGTATGGTTCAAAAACGTCATTTTATCGGAATCCAGTTTAGAGCATTGTGAATTTACAGATGTGATTTTTGAAAATTGTGATTTCTCTAATGTTAATCTCGCGAATGCCTTCATCCACCGTGCACATTGGAAAAACTGTAAACTCATCGGAACCGATTTCTCGGATAGTCGATTGAAAAATGTTAGCTTCTCCAATAGTCTAATAGATTATGCGAATTTCCGATTTTCCAACATGAAACACGTTGCATGGGAAGAGTGCTCGCTCATCAGTACAGACCTTAGTTATCTGGTCTCAGAGCAGCTTCAGTTTAGACATTGTAAAATGGATCAAGCCTTAATGCATGGTACCAAGTTGAACGGTGTTAACCTAAGTACCTGTGATTTTGATGTAATCGGTGTGGACATCGAAAATCTGAAAGGGTGTGTAATCTCGCCTTATCAGGCTTCAACCTTTGTTGGTTTATTAGGTATGATTATTCAGTGATTATTATGTTGTTGACTGCGTAGTCAAGAACTGATACATTAGACACATGAGTAGACCAAGAGAATTTGATGCTGATGTGGTATTGCAGCAGTCTATGGAAGTTTTTTGGCGTCAAGGCTACAGAGCAACCTCTTATGAGGATCTCACACGCACAACAGGCGTCAAGAAACAAAGCTTGTACTGTGTGTTTAGTGACAAGCGTTCGTTGTTCCTGAAGGCGCTCGCGCTATACCGTGAACAGGCTATTGCCAAGTTGAAAGAGATCGAGTCTATGCACTCGTCTCCTCTTGACCAGCTAGATGCGATTCGTCATTCTTTAGTAGAGAGTGAAGCGAGCTGCCAAGGCTGCCTGATGATGAATGCTTCACTCGAATTCGGAGTAGAGGATGAACAGGTTGCACAACAGATTGAGCTTATGTTCGAAGAGAGTCGAATGGTTCTAGAGAAGATCATCCTAAAGGGTCAAGAGCAGCACTTAATATCCAATCGTTTCACCAGTAGTGAGATTGCTGCTTACCTTAACAACACCATAGCTGGCGTAAGGGTTATGGGGAAATCGGGTTCATCCCGTGAAGAGATCGAGACGGTTCTGCGGACGTCATTTGGCATGATCGTTTCTTGATCTTTTTTTTGCTTCATTCTTGACTGTGTAGTCAAAATAAAAACGAATATATGGAGGTAATCATGAATCATTCTCAAACCGCAGAAGCGCTGTTCCAACCTATTGAGATCGGAACGTTGAAGTTGTCCAATCGAATTGTAATGGCACCGATGACTCGCCAATTTTCCCCAGATGGAATTCCAGGTGAGAACGTTGCAGGATATTACCGCCGTAGAGCAGAGAATGCAGTAGGGTTGATCGTGACCGAAGGAACGATTATTAATCATCCGGATGCATCCAATCAGGCGAATGTACCTCATTTTTATGGGGAAGATGCATTGAAAGGTTGGGCTCAGGTTGTATCTGAAGTACATGATGCGGGTGGTCGAATTATTCCTCAGATCTGGCATATGGGAGCCAAAGGTCATGTGAATGACTATACTGAAGCAGACATTGCTTCAATTGTTCATGAATTCGCACAGGCTGCTACTGAAGCCAAACGTCTTGGATTTGATGGCATCGAGCTTCATGGAGCACATGGCTACCTGATTGACCAATTCTTATATGAGAAAACTAATTCACGCACAGACCGTTACGGTGGAGATATGATGGCACGCACACGCTTTGCGGTTGAAGTTATTGAAGCTTGTCGTGAAGCTGTAGGACCAGAATTCCCGATCGTGCTTCGTTTATCTCAGTGGAAGACAGATGATTATCAAGCGAAGCTTGCTGAGACACCTGCATTGCTGGAACAGCTTCTAGCACCGCTAGTTCAAGCTGGTGTTGATATTTTCCACTGCTCTACACGTCGTTTCTGGGAGCCGGAATTCGAAGGTTCTGAGCTGAATTTTGCTGGATGGACGAAAAAGCTCACTGGTAAACCAACCATTACCGTGGGATCGATTGGTCTTGATGGAGATTTCACAAGTTTGTTCACAGAAGGTAAAGGAGCTGGCAACGTTGGTATCGACGGTTTGGTTCAACGCCTTCAGAACAATGAGTTCGACTTGGTAGCTATTGGTCGTGCGCTTCTGGTCGATCCTGCATGGGCTAAGAAAATCCAAGAAGGTCGTTTAGATGATCTAATTCCTTTCACAAGAGAATCTATGACTGAGCTGTCTTAATTAGGTTTTTGTAAAGAGAATGTTCTATTTTATTAATTTATCTCACCATCTTATGTATGAAAGATAGTCTTATCAAGCAGTGGCAAACCACAGACGTGGTCACCACTGCTTTTTTATATTTACTAAAGAAGTTGAATATCCCGTATCAACGATCCTTCAAAAGTTGACCTCGTCCAATTTATTTTGACCTCTATCACAATTTTTCGGCAGTCAGATTAAGTTTCGCTCGATTCAAAACGTTTCTCTAGACCCACACAATATACGAGTGATAAGATCATACAGCGAACAAGAAGATGCGGAAACAGGAGGATTCAAAAAAGATGGATCAGGTGAAGTATGACAATTTAAAATTGGGAGAAAAGGGCGCAATCATCAGTATTATTGCTTACATATGTCTGACTGCAATCAAGATGGTTATTGGATATACATCTAACTCTGAGGCTCTAAAAGCCGATGGTTTAAATAATGCCACAGATATTGTTGCCTCTATAGCCGTACTGGTCGGATTGAGACTGGCTCAGCGGCCGGCAGATCATGATCATACGTATGGTCACTGGAAAGCTGAGACCGTAGCGTCGCTAGTGGCCTCATTTATCATGATGGTCGTAGGTCTTCAGGTGTTGTACGAAGCAGCATCCTCCATATTCGAAGGCAAAAGCGAATCTCCTGATCTCATTGCCGCTTGGACAGGCATCATATGTGCTGCGGTGATGTATTTTGTCTACAGGTACAATAAGAGACTAGCCTTGAAAATCAAGAGTCAGGCTGTCATGGCGGCAGCGAAGGATAATATCTCGGATGCTTGGGTCAGTGTTGGAACGGTGATCGGTATTGTTGGTTCTCAATTTGGCTTGCCATGGCTTGATCCATTGACGGCTGTGCTTGTAGGTCTGCTTATCTGCAAAACAGCATGGGGAATCTTCCGTGAAGCCACACATCATCTGACAGATGGATTCGACGAAGCATTGATTATTGCTTATCGAGATACGATTTCGAATGTAGATGGTGTAGACGAAGTTAGAGATTTACGCGCACGTAACTATGGAAACAACGCGGTGGTGGATGTGGTTATCGTTGTTCGTGCGGACATGGATATTCAGACAGCGCATGATATCTCAACGAATGTAGAGGATGAAATGTTTAGGGAATACGATGTGTACACTGTTCATGTTCATGTTGAGCCGGGACTAGAAGACACTTGCAAAGAGAGTACGGAATATCATTATTCAAAAGAAGCAAATGGATAGTAAGGTTAAGGCTTCACCTAAGCTTTTATGAAACGGATTATCATCCTTAACAGGTAGTTATCGAGTCGCCTTATGGCGACTTTTTTTTATTAATAGTGAGCATGTTCTAAGAACTTCTAATTGAAATTTAAGATATGTCCTAGTTGATGGTTTGATGGGGAAACGATAGTATGAGATGTGAAGCAGATGTATGAATCAGATTTATGAACCAGAGAAATGAAAGCGTTATTACGAAATGTTATTCATTCTATACTGGAGGGTACTTATGTTTATTTTATCGTCGGATACCAAGATTCATTCAGAGTTAAATACGAAACCGATTCAGCTTGCAATTCAGAGGTTCTATCGTGATCTTGAACTTACATTAAGTACAACGCGGGATATAGACATTACGACGGGTGACATCTATTTGAAGCAGAACAGCAACGTACAAGAGGAAGCTTATATAATTGATATTGATCACGAGACGCTCACCATTCAAGCCTCTGATAGCTTAGGCTGCATTTATGCACTGAATGAATTGAGCTATACATTCCTCGGAATTCAGCCGTTCTGGTTCTGGAATGATCAAGTGTTGCAACAGGTGCCTTACATAGAGATCGAGACGTCCACCATTGAATCGACCCCAGCTGCTTATCGTTACCGTGGGTGGTTTGTTAACGATGAAGTGTTGATTAATCATTGGACGCTGAATGGAAGCACAGAGGAACCGTGGGTCATGGTCATGGAAGCCTTATTACGCCTGGGTGGTAACATGGTTATTCCGGGTACGGATCATAATTCGAAGAAATACAGTGAACTGGCCACAGATATGGGACTATGGATTACACATCATCACGCAGAACCCCTTGGTGCAGATATGTTTCTGAGAGCTTACCCGGAACTGAATCCTTCATTTGATGAACACCCGGATCTGTTCCGAGCGCTGTGGGAGCAAGGGGTACAGAAGCAGGCTGATAAGAAGGTGATATGGAACATTGGTTTCCGGGGGCAGGGAGATCGACCATTTTGGCTAGATGATGAACGTTACGAGACGGATGAGAGCAGAGGACGATTGATTGCTTCGATCATGGAAGAACAGCGCACTATAGTGAGGAAATCGGTGGATAATCCTGTGTTTTGTACGAATTTATATGGCGAAATGGTTGATTTATATCAGAAGGGCTACCTAACCATCCCTGAGGATACCATCAAAATATGGGGAGACAATGGATACGGTAAAATGGTTGCCAGAAGACAACATGGAGTTGACTCACGCACGGAGGCACTTCCCGCAGAAGATAAGAAGCATGATTCTCATGGTGTGTATTATCATGCCTCATTCTATGATCTACAGGCAGCAAGTCATATGACGATGTTACCGAATTCATTAACAATGGTTAGGGATGAGCTTGTTCATGCACGAGAACGAGGTGTCAATGACTTCCTGATCGTGAATTGTTCCAACATTAAGCCACATGTATATGTCTTGCAAGCGATCGCTGAGATATGGTCTAACGGAGACTTAGATCATTCCACCTATCCAGAGCGTTATGTAAGTGCCTATTATGAGGGAGAGCATCATGGAATCGCAGAACTATATCGCAAGTATGCTAATTGTGCCCCAAGGTATGGGAAACATGCGGATGAGGGTTGTGGAGATCAGTTTTACAATTACAGCACACGCCAGTTCGTTTCACAATGGTTAAAGGCGGATACCTTATCTCCCGTGCAAGGCATGAATTGGGCGTGTGATGAGGGCAACTTTGCGAAGCAAATTCAGTGGTATGCGGGAAAATGTAGAGAAGCGCTTGAGAGCTATCGGCGTATGTTGCGTAAGACTGCCGATGTCAGAAACGGAATTACTGCAAAAGTTCTGCTAGATGACAGCATCGGTTTGCAGTACCAGATGTATGCTGACTTTGCTGAGGGTGGGCTTGCGTGCTGCGAAGCTTACACTCACTATGAGCAACAAGATTACATGAATGCATTTTATCAACTAGGTAGAGCCAAGGAAGCTTATGAATCTGCACATCAGAGCATGATCGACCGAGAACATGGCAAGTGGCAAGGATTCTATCAGAATGACTGCCTAACGGATGTGAAGCAAACGGCCTATTGGTTAGGCATACTTATGGGTGTAGTGAGAAACATTGGTGACGGTCCACATTTTTTCATGTGGCAGCGAGAAGTGTTATATGCGCCTGAGGACAAAAAGGTCATATTGATCACGAATTTTGAGAATCACCTGACCAATGAGGAATTATATGAGGCAATGAAGAAGAAACAATCTAATATATAGGTGAATACCTGCTAAAGCAAGCAAAGACTCTTGGATGTGTTCTGAAGAAAGTGGAATCAGATCTCTTCCGGAAGTCTTTGTTTGCTTTTTTTGTTTTTTTCGACAAATAGTGTACAGCTAGATCCAATATGAATATACTGGAATATATCCATAATGATTCCTATGGGTTGTAGAGTTAAAGTATGAATGAAGCTAGAGAGGTATTACCCTATGAGGAGGTGAAATTGTGTACGTCTTTACCTGTGTCAATCATAGTCCACCATGTGAAGAATAAATTAAGTATATGTTTCATTACACAACATGGGGAGGATTAATAGAGTGATTACGAATAGAAGTATAGCTTTATCCATTGTATTTACGATTATCACGTGCGGGTTGTATGGGATTTATTGGTTCTATACGATAACAGAAGATGTGAGCAAACTTAGTGGAGATCGAGATTTCGTTGGATTGAAACATCTGTTATTAACACTCGTGACTTGTGGAATCTGGAGTTACATATGGGCTTATCAATTAGGTAAACATTTAGAAGTTGTTCATTACCAACGGAAACAATACAGTCAGGATCACTCGGTTCTGTACCTGGTTCTGATGCTTTTTGGTATGGGCATTATTACTTATGCTTTGGCTCAATCTGAGATTAACAAATATGCGCATGCGCCTCATCACTACTAATCCTTCTGTTCGTAAAAAGGTGATTGGGACGATATTGATCGGTGGAGCCGGATATCTGTATTTAAAAGTATGGCTGCCTCTAACAGGAATTGGCATTCCATGTGTATTCCATGAAGTTACGGGGCTTTACTGCCCAGGGTGTGGTATTACTCGTTCACTCGGGGCTATATTAAGACTCGATATTCACGAAGCCTTTCGATACAATATGCTCATTTTTATATTAGCTCCGCTATATCTGTTGTATATGGTGGCTGTGAAGAAGGATTGGGTCAACCTGAAAAATGGGCTGTTGTATAGCATGTTAGGTCTAACCATCTCATTTGGAATCCTTCGTAATATCCCGATATTCAGTTGGATGGAGCCGACCAGTTTCACATAGATAAAGCGAATAAGCAATCGTTTATGTGTATCATCACTTATCTAAATAACATTTACAGAACAAGGTAGCCACTGTTGGTTGCCTTGTTTTTATATATCGAGTACCCTCCAGAACAGGCCTTAAGACTTGAACTATTTTATATACTTAGTATTAATGTTATTAATTAACATTTGTACTTTTGTCCTATATACGATTCCATGTTTTGGTAATAGTATTGTATAAGTAATTTGAGCACCAATACATACTACCTTAGAGGAGGAATTACTTTTTGTTATTCAATAGAATGTTAGCTGTTGGTGTAGCGTTAGCTGTAATACTATCTGCCAATTCAGTTACTGCTGATCCATTAGAAGATCGTGTAGAAGAGACGTATACCAATCCATCAATCACTGTAGAGAGCCTTGACGATCCGGAGATTAATTCAATGGAGTTACAAATTATTAAACCAGATACGTATAGTAGTTTCAATGCATACGAGAGATCATTTACATTGAATCCTGAGAACGGAGAAGATGCTGATCTATGGATTCATAACACTAGCTCGGATACTATTTATGCAAAGGTTACTGTGGGTAGTCTTTCACCACTTGTCGTTCCTTTCGAGAAAGGGAAACAAAATATAATAAGAATCGGTGTTATAGGCACAACAAGCGTCAAAGTTTATACCTACAGTTCAACAGGACATAAAATTGATATGTCGATCAGTGCTCGACAATTTTAATAGTATGGTGTTTGGAGGATATCTCTTATGAGGTGTCTTCTTTTTATTTGTGTCAAGAGAAGCCTACACCATAGGCGATTTGAGTTGAGCTAAAAGTACGAATCGAAAAATAAAGAAAATAAAAGCTTTACAACAACGATTAAATTGTGTACAATTCAATTGTAAGCAAATAAATAACGAATAATTAAAAACTAAAACATTTGCAGAGGAGCTTATTACAATGAAAACTTTATATGAAACTTCAGTGATTAATACCGGTGGACGTCAAGGTGTCGTTCAATCTCCAGATACTGTGTTTATGCTTGATGTGGCTGCACCACCTGAGCTTGGCGGTAAAGTGACTACAGCTACGAATCCTGAGCAATTGTTTGCTGCTGGGTATAGTGCATGCTTCAATTCAGCATTGGAATATCAACTGAAGAAACACAATGTAAGCATTGAAAAAAGCACAGTAACTGCAACTGTAATGCTTCAGACCGATCCTTCAGATAACGGGGTTAAGCTGGAAGTTGAGCTTGAAGTGAGAATTGACGGATTGGATGAGGAGCAAGCACAAAAATTCGTAAAACTTGCCCATGACTACTGTCCATATTCCAAAGCCATCAAAGGCAATGTGAATGTAACTGTAAACTTGGACTAAACCTTAGGAAGTCTGGTGATTGAGAGCAATACCATTGTCAAAATATGATACAAGAGTTATACCCGAACCAGGGTACTAACCTTTAACTATAGCGCGAGAACACATAACACCTTCAGGAGAATGAATCCTTGTCATAAGATAAGGGAATCATCTTGAAGGTGTTTTGTTATTGTAATTAATTCTTTTAAGAGGATTAGGCAATCATTTGATATAAATGAGATAACGTCCAACTTCACTTTTGGTACATAATAAAAGACATGAACGGGTAATACATCCATTTGAAGGAGTGAATGATCAATGGAATACGTGAAACTTGGGAATACGGGAATGGATGTTTCGAGACTGTGCCTTGGTTGTATGGGATTTGGGGATGCGAACAAATGGATACATTCCTGGGTGCTTGATGAAGCCAATAGCCGTCCAATCATTCAGAAGGCAGTCGAGATGGGGATTAACTTTTTTGACACAGCCAATATATATTCCATTGGGGCGAGCGAAGAGATTCTTGGACGAGCACTCCAAGATTTTGCTAATCGAGATGAGATCGTTATTGCTACGAAAGTCCATGGACGTATGCATGAAGGACCTAACGGTGGTGGGCTATCTCGTAAGGCCATTATTAGTGAATTAGATAAAAGTCTTAAACGATTAGGCACGGATTACATCGACCTGTACCAAATTCATCGCTGGGACTACAATACTCCCATTGAAGAAACGATGGAGGCATTGCATGATGTGGTGAAAGCTGGAAAAGTCAGATATATTGGTGCTTCCGCAATGTACGCGTGGCAGTTCTTGAAAGCATTGCATGTGGCCGAAGTACACGGATGGACTCGTTTTGTTTCCATGCAAAACCATCTCAACCTTCTATATCGCGAAGAAGAAAGAGAGATGCTTCCTTTATGTAGGGAGGAGAAGATTGGTGTTATTCCTTACAGCCCACTTGCATCTGGGAGACTGACTAGAGATCCTGAGACAACAACTGAACGATCCGAGTCAGATCACATTCAGAAATCCAAATATGACGCAACCATTGAAACGGATCGTGTTATTGTGGGACGTGTTGCAGAACTTGCAAACAGATATGAAGTCCCTCGGGCACAGATTGCGCTCGCATGGTTACTACAGAAACAACCAGTTGCGGCTCCGATTATCGGTGCGACTAAAACTTCGCATCTAGATAATGCCGTTGGGGCATTGTCAGTGAAACTGACCTCTGAAGAAATTTCATTCTTGGAAGAACCATATGTACCACATGCCGTCGTAGGTGCTATATAAATTTTCAACATGAGAATCAATATATTATATCGCATGAAAAGGTCGCCAACATGGCGGCCTTTTCTATTTCAGGGATGGAAGACTTGATTTATTACATATTCAGCCTATAATTAAAATACATTTAAAAAGTATTATAAATATTAAAATTTACGCAAGTGAAGGAGCTATTATAACTATGGAATCCATCTCTAAGACAGAAAAACAGAAAATGCTCGCTGGCGAGCTATACAATGCTGCAGATCCTCAGCTGAGCCAAGAAAGAGAGCAGATCCGGAGAATGACGCGGTTGTACAATCAAACGACAGAGTCTGATGGAGAAATTCGTGTTATGATGTTAAAAGAAATGCTGGGGTCAACGGGGGACCATCTATACATGGAGCCAAATATTCATTTTGATTATGGCTATAACATCCATGTTGGCAACCACTTCTATACCAATTTTAACTGCACCATTCTCGATGTCTGTGAAGTGCGAATCGGAGATCATTGCTTAATGGGACCAGATGTACATATCTATACGGCAACACACCCACTGGATCCTATTCAACGTGCAGCCGGACCGGAGTATGGTAAACCCGTTACCCTCGGCAACAATGTCTGGATTGGGGGTAGAGCTATTATCAACCCTGGCGTAAACATTGGTCATAATGTCGTTATCGCTTCAGGTGCGGTTGTGACGAAGGATGTCCCCGATAACGTAGTCGTTGGCGGCAATCCGGCTCGGATTATTAAGGAAATCGAAGTGCAGACTGATTCAAAGTGATTAACCCCATGAATAATGAATGGAGTGAAGACTATGAATGAAGAACAGCAAGAAATGATAACTCAAATACGTGAGAATTCGATTGATACTGATTCAGGGCTGAAACCAAGCTCCAGTTTCTCTGTACAACGTCAAGAAGTATTCATTCCTACCTCTGTTGGTGAAACTCGTGTCTTGATTTATACTCCTCAGCCCGATCCAGGCGCACCCTTACCTGTATTTATTAATATGCATGGGGGTGGTTTTATTGCAGGGAATGCTGAAGGAGATGATCCTTGGTGCCCACTCATTGCACATGAAGCTCGTTGTGTAGTCATCAACATTGATTACCGTTTGGCTCCTGAGCATAAGTTTCCTACAGCAGTTCATGAATGTTATGACGTAGCTGTGTGGGTGCATGAGCACCCAGAAGACTTCGGGATTCATTCAGCGAAACTGGCCATCGGAGGACATAGTGCAGGAGGGAACCTAGCAGCAGCTGTGTGTTTGTTGAACAAGCAGCGTGGGAATCAACTGCCATTTGTATTGCAGATACTGGATTATCCGCCACTTGATTTGCACACGGATCCTGCACTGAAGCCAAGCTTCCCCGAAGCGATTCCTGCGGAAGTGGCTAGAATGTTTAACGCAATGTATTTGGATAATGCAGTCGATGCTCAGAATCCTTTGGCTTCACCTGTGTTCGCAGAGTCTCTTGAGGGCTTGCCGGAGGCTCTAATTATTACTGCGAGCAAGGATTCACTCGCTGCCGAAGCAAGAAACTATGCAGATAGACTTAAGCAACAAGGTGTGAAGGTACATTTCAAACAGTATGAAGACGTGCCACATGGATTCACACATCATGGAGATATAGCTATCGCAGAAGATGCTTGGTATCTGATGTGTGATAAGCTGAAAGATGCATTTTCAAATGTCGATCCAAATATGCCATAATATATTGATTCAAAAAAACAGACGTGAGCTAATTCACGTCTGTTTTTTCTGTTTTGGTTATGTTGTTGTAATGATTGACTAAGTTGGTTGACTTCATATACATAAATGAAATATCATTTTATCAAATGATAGTAATAACTATCATTTATATAAAGGGAAGTTCAAGCATCATCTCTAAAATGCATGTAGTACGAAAAGTTTTATAAAGGGGATGGAGACGATGTTGATTCAAAACGTACCGGGATTGTGGAGTCACTTGCACAAAAATTGACTGGCAACCGTATATATAACGGCATCGAACTAAGAGAACAGGACACAGGATTAGA
Source organism: Paenibacillus tundrae (assembly GCF_030812775.1). Taxonomy (GTDB): domain Bacteria; phylum Bacillota; class Bacilli; order Paenibacillales; family Paenibacillaceae; genus Paenibacillus; species Paenibacillus tundrae_A. Next base: position 273,292 of record NZ_JAUSTI010000007.1, on the reverse strand, counting down.
TATTCAATTAAGTGTGATTGTGCGGTATGGGATCCGAATGCAGGAAGTGTGCAGAGATCTGCAGGAGAATGTGAGAGCAGCCGTAGAGAATTTCACAGGATTACCGATTAGTACAATCCATATCCAAATTGAAGGTATAGATCTTGGTACTAAATAGATGGTGAATAGCACATAGCATAGCGGCGCGAGCATTCGCAACCGAATGATATCCTTATCATTAATGATCATAGGAGTGATTCATATGACCAACATTTCCATCGTACAAGCCAACCCGCACTCACTTGCAGGAGCTAAGCTTAATTTAATGGCTGTGGGGGAGATTGCCCATACCATAGCGGGGTCGAGCAGGCAGAGCGTCGTTGATGCTACCTTCCGTAAGTTATGGAAGTCTAGAAATAATCGATTTAGTCATCAATATGCTTATGAAGCGAAAATGGGTGATTCAACACTCGGCATGATTACCTGTTTACCAATAACGGTTCTGGATAAGCTGGTCAGTTCTACGGTAAAACAACTGTTTTCTCATCGAAAACTAGCTCTAATTGGTTATAGCTTGTTACACCCAAGAGCGTTATTATCTACAATTACCTTGAAGGAAGGATTTGCAGGAGAGTTCCATATTGCCACACTTGCTGCTATGCCGGAGAGCAGAGGGATGGGGATCGGATCACAGCTTATTCATCATGCGGAAACACAAGCAATCAAGCAGGGATTCAGCCTATGTTCGCTCACTGTGAAAAAAGAAAATCATCTAGCGGCCAAACTTTATGCCAGACTCGGTTATGAGGTCACATCCGAAGTGAATAAACCCGCGATATCCTTATACAGAATGGTGAAAAAGCTGAAATAAAGCATAGCTCTAGATTATGGTATACTGGGCAATGAGATGCGGACACATTAAATATCCATATTCCCCTGAGGTGTACGAACATGAAAAAAGAAATGTCATCCATGAAACAAACACGGCTGAACGCCATACTTGATGAAGCAACCAAGCTGCTTATCGAGAAGCCTAACGCCTCGATGAATGATATTGCTAATGCAGCCGGCATCGGAATTGCAACATTGCACCGGTATGTGGAGAGCAGAGAACAGCTCATGATTCATCTGGGGTTCCGTGCCATTGAAGTTGTTAGTGAGAAGATTCGGGAATTCCCGCTGACTGAAGAGAACTGTGAGGAGTATTTCCCGAACTTAATTGAAGCCCTTATTCCACTTGGAGATAAGATTTATTTCCTGGGACATGATTCTTCTGTAAACTATAATCCGGACATTGAAAGTGCGGATCAGAAGCTAAGAGAGCCTGTCTTGGAAGCGGTTAGTATGCTGCAACAAAGCGGATATTTCCGTCAGGATGTGAATCGTAATTGGATTATTGATGTTTTGTATTCGATTCTTTTTCTTACCTGGCAGCAAGTTGCTGATGGACATATCGCTAGAAAATCGGCTGCAGCGCTCGTGGTGGATACGTTCTACAACGGCTTTAAAGCTCGATGAAACAAGCTCTCATTCGTTACACTACAGTAACGCTATACGTCAAAGATCCCAACCCAATAACCTCTGAAGATGAGCAATCATCAATCCGAGGTTATTTTTGATATCATGAATGGAATAATCGACGAAGAGTTGAGTGTTGATCTGGTTTACCATATGGTGAGTGCCCGTAACTTCATCCGACTTATTGTGCGACATCTCATTGAATACCTGAATCACATCATTCGGACATAATACAACATTTATGAGGCTATTCGTATCACTTTTTATATGAATGCGGAAATAATCTTCCGTGTTAGGTGCAACAGGTGTGCTAGGTTCTTCTACTCTCTTATCCTTGAACTCGTGAAGTAGGGTATTGATCTGGTTTTGATTTGTCACAGTGACTTTGGATGATTGATCTAGGACGTAATGCGTTACTTCGATGGAGGTGATCGACGTATTGCCGATTTGGTTCAGAAATAACTGTCTAGGGTTGTGACAATAGTCCTGTTATCATTCATCAATTTCCATATAATTCCTCCGAATACAAGGGCGAGCAGGATGACATATGCAAGGTTACTTTTCTTCATTTCATAGATTCTCCTTGAACGTTAATTATGATGTTACTATGGATTAATCAAAGCGATAGCCTTACGATGCAAGAGTTGTCCAAGTTAATTGATCGAGACAAGTCAATCGTAACAGTTTTGGTCGATAAACTGGTGAAGATAGGATACATTCACAAAGAGAAAGATCTGAAAGATACGCGGATCTATCGTTAATCTCTTACAGCGAAAGGGCATGATCTACGGGAAGAGTTTGAGGAGATATCCCATCGTCTTATTGAGAAGATATATGAGAAGTTCTCATTAGATGAAAAGAAGACCGTGATGAGCTTACTTCAGAAGATTGAATTTTAATGGGTTGAACTATTTTTAATATATTTGTTTTATATAAAACTATAAATGGTGTGTGCTAGTTGGCTTACTGGGCGCGATATATCCAACTGAATCGTTACGACACAGGCACAACACAACTCTATCTGGATTTGTATGAGCTAGTGAAGAATAATAAGCATTTTGTGATTTCGACTAATGTTGAGAGTCAATTCGAGAAGGTAGGGGTTGCTTCCAGCTCCATATTTGAGATTCAGGGTAATTATGGGTATTTGCAATGCGAAAAGGGATGCCATGATACACTGTATGATAATGAAGAACTGGTAAAGAAGATGGTAGAGCAGACGGTTAATTGTAAGATACCAACAAACCTTGTGCCTAAATCTCCTGTCTGTGGGGAATCTATGGATGTGAACCTGTGAATTAACGAATATTTTGTTCAAGATGAGTAATGGCATATGTCTGAGAGCATGTATCGTAGCTTTCTACAAGACTGAACAGTACATGTGGGTATTCCAAGCCCAATAAGGGGGTAACAGATACGTGAAAACTACGGAAATCTTAGCTAAACAGATATTGACGGAAGCAAAAGGCTACTTAAACGTGGGATTCACGCATTCACTTAATCCATATAGTGGTTGTGCCTTCTCATGTCAATATTGTTATGTTCGAGAGATGCCCATTCAGAGGTTTAAGGACATTCCTTGGGGTGAATGGGTCGATGTGAAAATAAATGCAGCTGAGAACTATGCAAAAGAATGGAAGAAGCTTCGTGCGAAAAACAAACCAATTCATTTGTTTATGTCTTCAGCAACAGATCCTTACCAGCCGATTGAACGCCAAGCCCAGATTACACGTGGTGTGTTGGAAGCGATGATGGAATGTCCCCCGGATCACCTTCAGATTCAGACACGCAGTCCATTGGTTACACGTGATATTGATCTGATTAAGGAACTAACGAAGCGAAGCCATGTTATCGTTTCGATGACCGTGGAGACTGACCGAGAGGATGTAAAACAAATATTTGCACCCTATGCACCCGGGATTCGACTACGAATGAAGGCTTTGCAGGAGATGCATCAAGCAGGGATACCTACGCAGGCTTCCATCTCGCCGGTATTACCGTTCACGCCAGATTTCCCTAAGAAGCTACTAGGTATCGTTGATCATATCTGGATTGATACGTTGAACATTGGCGATGGTGCAAGTGGTAGACGTTCCAAATCGCTCGGTATGCCTGAACTTTTTAAAGAACACGATCTGGAGAAATGGTATCGTCCGAACATCCACCGGAATGTGGAGAAGTATTTCAAGACTGTTTTCCCAGAAGAAATGGTTCGTGTTTCAAAGGAAGAAGCCTTCTTAGGTTAGTTGTGTTTTATAGATTGAACTGCCGCCATAGGGCGGCTTTTTTCTGTTATGCGATTTGGAAGAACGTATAGCAATTACTCAACATCTCACTCGAACAAAGAGAGCGCAGTGAGGAGAAATAGAAGCGTATAAATGTGTTTTCAGAAGGACATGCTGTCGTTAACTATGAATATTTGAATCACGTCACGCATCTGGAGGACACACCATGAGCACGTCAGAGAAAACATTACTGACCGGAAAATTAATAGAAGATGAAGCTACTCTGCGCACCACATTTGCCGGATGTTCCGATGTTATATTTCATTCGTTCCATACGGCCTGTCAGACTACTGCGCTATGTGTGTACTGTGTCGGGCTCTGTGATACGGATCGGCTTGAACGTCATGTGTTAGAGCCGCTTATGGGCATGAAAAGAAATACAGAGCCTACGCAGGTTCCGATGGCTTCATCTAAGACCATTCTTGCTCTAAGCCAAGCAGTTCAGGCGGTGATGGAAGGACAAGCGCTTATCCTGATCGATGGCGAAGTACCGGGCACACTTTATCCCTTGTACCAAGTTCCCAGCCGAACGCCGGAGGAGCCAGCAGCTGAGTCTACAGTTCGAGGTTCACGGGATGGTTTTACCGAATCATTAAGTACGAATCTATCTTTACTTCGAATGAGAATCAAAACACCAGCGCTTAAGCTACAGATGCGAACCATGGGGGAGTATACAGGCACGCAGGTTACACTTGCTTATCTGGAAGGCATCATAGATCCTAAATTGTTACAAGAAATAGAAGCTCGTTTGGCACAGTTGAAAGTACAAGACGTGTTAGAAAGCCAATACATAGAGGAGGGAATTATCGATCAGCGCTTCTCGCCCTTTCCACAGATGATTGCAACGGAGCGCCCGGATGTGGTCACTGCTAATCTGTTAGAAGGAAAGTTTGCACTGCTGATCGATGGCACTCCATTTAGTTTAATAGCCCCGGTCACTTTGTTTTCCATGCTGCAGTCCCCTGAGGATTATTATCAAAATATGTTCATGAGTGTATTTGTTCGCTGGCTACGCTACATCTTCTATGCATTGTCTCTGCTGCTTCCTTCGGCTTATGTAGCAATAACCACATTTCATCAGGAAATGGTTCCAACCGTTCTGCTGCTTAGTATTGCAAAAGCACGGGAAGAGATTCCTTTTCCAGCACTTGTTGAAGCGCTCATTATGGAAATTTCCTTTGAAGCATTACGAGAGGCTGGCATTCGGCTACCTAAACAGGTGGGTGCGGCTGTGAGCATTGTAGGCGCATTAATTATCGGCCAAGCTGCAACAACTGCGGGAATTGTCTCGGCTCCAATGATCATTATCGTGGCGATTACAGGAATTGCGTCGTTTATGATCCCAAGATATGCTGCCAGCATTGCGGCACGTCTATTACGCTTTCCAATTATGCTGATGGCTGGCACACTTGGCTTAATCGGTGTAATGCTCGGGGTGATCCTGATTGTGATTCACTTAAGCAGTTTACGCTCCTTTGGTGCACCGTATCTATCCCCTGCAACACCAACGTCAGCCCAGAAGCTCAAGGATGTATGGTGGCGACCAACGCAAGAGAACAAATCCCGTTAGACTGGAATGGATTACACAACAGGGGGAGGCGACGTGCTATGTTGACCGAGAAGGGGAAAATATCTGTCACTCAATTAGCGTTCATGATCTTTCCCGCCATTCTGGCCACATCCATCTTATCCGTCCCTGGTATAACGATGCATTATGCAGGACATGACATGTGGATCTCGCCCATCTGGGGATCACTCGTTGGCCTTGCGACCATAGGGATATCGCTTGGACTTGAACGGCTATATCCAGGCAAAACGATTATGCAGTCTTCTACGCTCATTATAGGATGGTTCCCAGGCAAATTATTGGGGCTGTTGTATCTTGGTTTCCTGCCACATTTAACAGGCTTAATTATTCGTGGATATGGTGAGTTTATTGCAAGTAACGCTCTGCCTAAGACACCCTTGTTCGTGATTATGGGTACGATGGTTGTGGTCTGTATGATCAATGTTAGATTGGGTATCGAAGTGGTGGGGCGTACCTCTCAGGTGTTTGTCACGTTGGTGGTTGTGCTTCTATGCCTGATCTTTGTCTTGCTTACGAAGGAACTCAAGCCGGCAGAAATGCTGCCTTTTATGGAAAGAGGAATAGTGCCAAGTCTAAAAGGGGCTGTTGCGCCTGCGGCTTGGTTCAGTGAATATATTGTATTGGCGTTTATGTTACCTTACGTGAATCGTAAAAAGGGTTTAACCAGAACGATGCTGTTCTCGCTTCTATTTACAACGGTTGCTATGACGGTAACCAATCTCATCTGTTTATTTCTGATCGGAGACTTAACCGATAGTTTTGCTTATCCTGTTATGATTGCTGCACGATATATTACGATTGCTGACTTTCTCCAGCATATTGAGTCCATTATTATTGCGATATGGATCTTTGGGATTTTCGTCAAAATTTCTGTATTTCTCTATATTTTTGCGACATCCACCGCAGAGTGGTTTGGGTTGAATGACTATAGACCTGTTGTAGTACCACTCGCATTTTTATGTATGGTTTTTGCCTATTGGATTGTATCCGATACAGCAAGTGCTGCCAATCTTATCAGCTCTTCAGCAAATGTATATACTTTGGTGCTGTTGCTCGCTTTTCCGGCGATCTTGTATGGTATAGCCTTGCTCAAAACGATGTGGAAACGCAATCGCGGAGATGGAGCTAAGGCTAGTTCGGAGGGAACAGAATGCGGAAAGTGATATCTATATTCGCTATATTTCTTAGCAGCATCGTGCTGTCCGGATGCTGGGATCGGCTTGAAGTTAACGATTTGGCGATTGTGCTCGCGACAGGCATCGACTATGAGGATGAGCGATATCAATTGACTTCTCAGATTTTTATTCCACGAAAGGCGGGCGGGGGATCATCGGGAGGCAGTGAGGCAAGCCCCAGCGGCGTGACGATGACTCGAACAGCTGAAGGGAGTACTGTAGCCGAAGCTCTGAATCGCTTGCAAAGAAAAGTACCTCGTAATATGTTCTGGGGACATTGCGAGGTCATTGTTATTAGTGAACATGCTGGCAAACAGGGCTTACGCCAATACATCGATTTTCTACTTCGATATCCTCAATTCCGCGAACATGCCTACGTCTTTTCCACTAGCGATTCTGCTAAGGATATCCTAGCTTTGCTTGATCCCCTCGAAAGAAGCTCAGCAGAATCCTTGCGTGAAATGGCCAATATGAAACTGGGTACACGGGTGACGGTACTTGAACTCGCCCAGTCCGTTGAAGGACCAAGCCGTTCCGCTACACTGTCACGAATGTTAATGTTACCACCAGATCCGGGGAAAGATCGATACGATTCTACTCCATATATTAAAGGTTTAAGCCTATATAAAAATGATCACTATGTTAAAACAGTAACAGAACCGATGAGTGTGGGCATTCTGTTGCTTGCGAACGAGCTGGAAAATATTATCATGCCGGTTCAGGTGAAAAATATGGAGGGCTCCTTCTCCATAAGACCAATTGAAATGCATACCGTCTTAACCCCTAAGATCATTAACAATGAATGGCGTATGCAGGTAGATGTGAAGTCTAAAGGAGAAGTTGTACTTAACACGACCGATGGTAATTTAACCGATCCGTCCATATTGAATGAATTGGATCAAGCATGGTCAGAGCATTTGAAAGAGCTAGCGGAGAAAGCTTTAGTCATGGCACAGAAACAGCTAAAGACGGATTTTTTCCAGTTTGCTACTGAATTCCGCAGACATTACCCCAAGCAATGGAACGCGCAGCAAAAGAACTGGGACGAACTTTTTTCTACCATGGATGTTCAGGTGAAAGTGGAGGCGCTTGTGACACGTACAGGGAAGTCCATAGGTCCTCAAGGCATACCAGAGCAGGGCACAGAGTAACCTCGGATGATTATTCTCGGGTGATCTTTTATTTTCATAAGAAGTGTAGGGAGGGATGGAACAAATGAAATTCGTATCTGTCGTAGGAATCTGTTTACTGACAGCAGCTATGGTGTATGGGGAGTGGCGCAGTAGAGCACAAAAAAAAGCAAGAATCGTCGCAGGAGGCATTACACTACTGTCAGCGATGCTTGCTCTAACTTTGTTGTTTCTACCTAATCTGCCTGGCCCGACGCAGTGGATCAAACTTTTGTTCGGGAAGGTAGACAAGTTCATGAAATGAACTTCGCAGTTCACCGTAAGTAATTCATATAGAATATATAAGTTGTAGGGCGATGAGTGGAATTCAATAAGACTCAGAAGAAAGCAAAAGAAAGTACTAGATTCTCATCAAGATCGCTTCTCGGGTACTTTTGGTAAGTTTACCGAAGACCAGATCATAAGAATGATCAATCATAGGAAATACATCGGACTCATCCATAGATTCATTGATCAGAACGGTGTTCCAGTGTTTTTTGTTCATATGATATCCAGGCTGCACATTCTCATGCTGTTCTCTCAAATTTTCCGCAATAACCGGATCACATTTGAGGTTTATCGTATGTCTGCTTTCAAAAATGAGTGCAAACATTTTCCCAGCAACCTTGATCACAAGGATGTCTGGCCCAAAAGGAAAGTCCTTCACCGCTCCCTTCTTCGTAAGGCAGTATTCAATGATATTGTTCATGCAAAAGTAGATCTCCTTTATAGGCATCATATATTAGGTTCAAGCTAAAACTCATTAACCATAGTATAACAGATGCTCATCTCCTATGAATTAATGGGTGGAAAGACTGGGATAAAAGTGCTAAGTAAGCTGGTTAAAGACGAAAATAATTAAATGGACAAGAAGAAGGGGCAGTAGTGATACTGCTTCATTTTTGTGCGCGGATACGAATACATCATATGTATATAAAGTCTTATTTTTATCCTTTTTGATGAAAATTAACAAAATCCATTAAATATTTTACTTATAAAGTCGATAAATAGAAAATTAATACATCTAAGAAAATAGGTGGTGAGTGAGGGATATGTCTCTAGTAACAATTAGTTATGAACAATTACAGATTCAACCATTTGATATCCGAATCCATGAAGTAACATTACTCATGAAAGTTCATGATCATGGCAAGCTTACTTTCACTGGAGTGATTCCAGAAGAGAAGGAAGAACAGTACGTACGAATGGCGGACGAGAGTACACCAGTTGAATTGTTCTATACGGACGAACAGGGTCAAAAGCAACGTTTATTTCACGGAATTATATTGAAGCTACATGTGAAGGTAGAGAACAAGGTGTACTGGCTTGAAGCGGAGGCTGTGTCCCATTCACATGCTATGGATCTTCGGCGCAAAACACGCTCCTATCAGAATGTAGGTATGTTAATTCCTGACGTTATGCAGAAAATTAGTGGGCACTATCCAGATGGACAAGTCTTCAACACCTTCATAGAGAAAAAAAAGCTGGGTGCGTATACACTGCAATATCAAGAAACGGATTGGGAGTTCTTGAAGCGACTTGCGTCACATTATCATACGGTTCTTGTTCCCGTATCAACGGAGGAACGCATTCGTATCTATCTTGGGCTGCCTGAACAACGGGATGCAGGGAAGCTGGAAGCGACTCACTACCGAATGTATAAAGATATGCTCGCTTATCAGAAAGAAGCTAAGCTGGGGACGAGTGATATCAATGAGAAGGATTACATCCGTTATGAAGTACAGGTACGTGATCGGGTGCTCCAGCTTGGGGATCAAGTGCAGTTCAAAGGACAGTCACTATATGTGTTCGAAATTAGGACTGAGATGAAAAAGGGGTTGCTTTTACATCATTATGTGCTTGGCCACAAAGCATCTGCATATCGCCGCAAGCGTTACAACTCCCGTTTGGTGGGTGCATCCATCTCCGGAAAAATCATGGGTGTGGTGAGAGACGAGGTTCAGGTTCATCTTGATAGTGATCAGGAGTGGAGCCTGGCGACAGCCTATCTGTTCCCATACTCCACGATGTATGCATCGGATGATCAGACTGGTTGGTATTGCATGCCTGAAAAAGGTGACAGTATAAGGCTCTATTTTCCCAATGCTAGAGAAACTGAGGGCATTGCGCTCAGTTCTGTTCGTCAAAAACTACCTGCAGAAGAAAGTCCGGCAAGTGCGGTTTCCTCTGGATCGGGGGCATCCTCCCATACAGGTGGGAGCGGAAGTGGAAATAGCAGTGGGGCAGGTGGGGGAACGACAACGGTTTTACAGCAGCAACGGCTGCAGCCAGTTGTGAATTTTGATAAGGATCTGAAAGAAGATCTGATGGCGAATCCCAATACGAAGTTCCTTCTAACACCGACGGGTCAGAAGATTACTTTTGAAGAGGATCGCATCACGATTACCGGCTCGACCGGAGGGGCAACGCTGACTTTGACCAGTGCTGGAACGATTATTCTAAATTGCGAGAACAAGATCACGCTACAGGCCAGTAAACAAGTGGAATTAGTAGCAGAGACGGTGACCCTTCAGGCGAATCAGATTGATATGTCTACCAAAGACGGTAATGGCGGTTTAACCATCGATCAAGGACAGGTCGTGATCAAAGGAATCGAAATATTAATGAATCAGTAAAAATGCGGAGGATGAACCCATGCATCAGATGGAACTATGGCAGCAGTTTCTGGAACAAGAGGCATTGCCGCTGCGAAACGCCAAAATACATAAGCTTCATGAATATTACATTGCGAATAGATCAGAGATCGTGCAAGGGTTCGTTCCGTTATTCGGGGCGCTGTGCGAACAAATCTTATTGCAGCAAGAGCGTGGAGAGTTTCAGTCGTGCAGCACCATACACGTATCGTTGATGCGGACAAGGCTCATTCAAGGTGATCCTGCCTACATGCTGCACGCGAGTGACAGACGTCAAGAACGTGAAGTGCCTGTCAGTGGATTCTTATATGATGCGAGCTGGATCTATAGCTTTATGGATCAATGGATTGAGGAATGCGAAGATGGTCGCAAACGGTATATGAATCGGATTGATCAGGCTGCATTAGCGGCATGGCAAGCAGGTCAGCTCTATCCTTTTCACGTTTATATGGTTCTTGCTGTTCGTCATGCTATGGATACGATCCGTACAATGGATTCTTTTGAAGCGATCAGAAAAGAGGTACAGTTCGAAGTTCGTGTGGGAGAGTATCAGGACCACGAAGTAACGGAATCTGTATATCGTTTCAACGGATTACAGAGAAGCTCTATTGCGTGCAAAGGTTGGCTGGAAAGCAGGCTACCGAATGAATATATCTATGAACATATCGCTGGTGTTAATCTTTGTAACGGAAATTATGCAGAACTAGATTTCAATCATGCGAGATTCGAGGAAGTGGATTTGAGTGGAAGCAGCTTTGAAGGTGCAAGTCTACTAGGCACACGATTTGAACGTTGTCAATGTACACAGTCCAACTACGGGCAAACACTACTTCTTGATACAGACTTTCGAGATTGTAACCTCACAGGTGCCAGCTTCGATGGTGCATGGAGTGAACGGGATACATTCATAGAGACGCATGGACTGATCTATGGTATTCATGGACTTCGGTTTCAGGGAGCGAATCTAAGCCATGCCACATTTAGGTACGCTAGGATCGCTGGTGATTTTACGGGCGCAGAACTAGAGCAGGTGAATTTCACAGGAGCAGATCTATCGGGTAGCCGGATGCTTGCACAGGATCGGTTCCGGGTTGAACTGACCTCTGAGCAACGAGCTTCCGTAGAATGGGTTGAGGCTTAGGAGGCTAGCGTATGGAGTACTATATCATCGAATATGACCGCCGTCTCCCGCAGCAAGGGGCTATTCAATGGCCGGAACGGATGCTTCGGGGGTATGAACAGACAGCAGATGAAGAAATGGTGTATGTAAAACAAGGTGAAGTGTTTACATCCCCATGTATCGTTAACCACTATCCTATACAACTGTATGTGGAAGAGCTATCTCGCATCATGCTCAAAATGGAATCAGATCTTCATCACAAACGCATAGTGGTCATGAATCTGGAGCAGCAGAACCAGACGTTCTATGAATGGATCGAGTTACCTCAAGTGAGCTGGATGGCACCCGAGGCAGTTCAGGTTCAAGCCGGACAAGTTAACGGTATAGATCTTGGACATCAAGGGTTGAGCGAGAGCTCCATATGGTGCGTCCCGTATTACCGCTCATATCTGACGATCGTAGGACTTGAAGTAGCCGAGAAGTTATTAAAAGCAGGAATATATGGGTTAATCGTGAGACCGAATCAGATAACAGGAGGAGAACGAGATGGGGATTATAGATACGGTACTAGATAAAGGTACGCTAGGTGAGTTGCTAAGCTCACCTTGGAGAAGTGAGGATACCTACGTAACCGCAGGAGCTTATATGTATTGTACATTAGGAACACATGAGGATGTGCTTAACAAGCTGGAGCCTAATGGTGTGTATATCAATGGGAGTCCAATGATAACAGTGGACGACTGCGTGACGTCCACATCGGAGCCAAGAGTTATGCACGGCGTGCCTTGTACCAAGATGGGAGAAAACATTGATGGGAATCTGTATTCGTTCGGATACTGTAGAAGTGAGCTGCATCCTATGAAGACAGCGGAAAAGCTAATTGGAGACTACGCTGCCCTTCCACATATCATTGATCCAGATCCATTAGAACCAACATTCGGTAAGGCTGTATTTCCATGTGCGCCAGATTTGATGCCTACAGCTTCAGCATCTGCACCAGCACAAGCCCCGTTTACCGCTCAAGCTACAGCCCAACTTAGCGCTATGGTCTCACTACCCATGTCTAATTCATTATTGGATGCATTGACTGGAGCAACGACAAAGTGGACAAATGGGAGTTCCAATGTATCTATTCAAGGGGTACCCGCGTTAACGAGCAAGTCTTGCTTGTATTGCAAATGCGGTGGGAAAATCAGCTTACTTACCAATGGCATGGATCCAGCTCCCCCTCAATTTTCAGCCAGGTAGCTTCTAAAGGGGGAGATGAGATATGGAAGTAACTTATCAAGGAGATGGCTATGAGTTAACATGGCCATATAACATCAGGGAGCTGCGTAGTTTTCGAATTGAGAGAGCATTTAACACGCATGCCAAATGTGTATTTATAGCTCGCATGAGCGAAGAGGAAGCAGAGCAATGCTTGATACATAGCAGCTTTGAGGATAGTTTAATTATACAAAAGATTACGGATGCAAGACCGGAAAGCTGGTTTGCTGGGGGGATTATCAAGGTAGACATCCAGATGGAGGATGGCATCCCGCTTGTAGAGGTACATGCACTCTCGCGTAGCTACGTGATGGATATGACACCCCAAAGCCGTTCCTATCAGAACAAACGTCTGACATATACTGATGCTGTGCGCCAGTTGGCTGGAAAGTACCATGGAGGAGATGCCCAGAACATGGCGACCAGTGATCAGGCATCAATCGGAGCCTTGCTTGTGCAATATGAGGAGACGGACTGGCAATTCATGAAGCGACTCGCAGCCCGTGTGGGTACCGTCATCTTGCCGGATGTTACGATGGATGCCCCTCGTATATTCTTCGGAGTCCCGGACTTATCGTGGGGGCAGGAGATCAAGGCTATTCGGTACACGGCGATGAAAGATCGAGCACAGTATGAGCAACTAAAGGCACATGCGGAAGGTGACGATGCGAAGAAGGTAACTGAGTCTGACTTTGTCCGTTACCGTGTGACAAGTGAACAATTCTGCCAAGTAGGCGATGATGTCTCTTTCAAAGGGCAGATCTGGGTCGTGTCCGAATCCGTCATTAGCTATAACGCAGGCAGAATTAGATATGAATACCTGTTCGTCCAAAGACGAAGCCTACGACGCAAATCCCGACGGAATGAGCAACTTCAGGGTAGATCGCTGGAAGGGCGTGTCGTGAAACGGGCGAATAACATGGTGAAAGTTCATTTGGACATCGACGACCAACATGATGAGCAAGGCAACTGGTGGTTTCCGTACTCGGGGGAAGGCAACAACATCTTTCACTGTTTGCCAGATGAAGGTGCACGCATCAAAGTATATTTCCCCAGTGGGACAGAGAAACAGTCTATGGCTATTCATTCTGTTCGCGGTGGTAGCGACGATATGAAAAGCCGGACTGTATTCCATAAGCCAGCAACCAAAGTGTTCGAGATGCCAGGCGAAGCGCGTATGCAGCTTGGCGACGATGGCGTATTGTTCAAGAAAGGAAGCGTCAGTCTGCATCTGGATGCGGGAAACATTAGCCTGAACGCGACGGAAGATCTGCTCGTGGTGGCGAGTAGTCAGATTGAGGCGGGTTCAGGTAACGACAAGGGCATGCTGGAATCATTCAAAATTCAAGCAGAGCAGCAGATTGTCTTGCAGACGAATGTGGATCAATATGTCGTCCTTAGTGGCAACCGGGTGGGCATTCAGAGCAAAAAGGTGGATTTCCAGAAGATCGAAGTCGATTTCGCGGAAATGCTGACCGATCAAGAACTGGAAGAGCTGTATCTGGATATGCTGGCAGATGGCGAAATTATGAAGCAGGAAATAGATCTGTCGATGAATTTGAAAACGGCAGTTCAGTTAACCGATGCACAGCGCGCTGATATTCGCAGCCAGGTTGCACAGACAGCTCAGAGTGATCCTGGACTAGCGAATCAGGCGAAGGACTGGATGAGCAGTAAAACGCCGGATGAACAGAAAACGGTCTATCAGAAGAAGTATGTGAATCAACCTGCCGCTGAACCCGAAAAGAAAAGCAAAGAGCAAAAACAAGTGGAACTGGCGCAGCAGCAACAGGAATACAAGGAGATGAATCAGAACCGTACGAAGATTTACAATTGGCAGCAACAATCGAAGGAGATTCGGGCAACAGGAGAACGGGCAGGGAAAACGGAAGCCCAAATCCAAGCGATGCTACCCGCACCTCCGGTACTTAGTGGACATCGCTCTTCTGGGCAAGGATCTTCAAGTGGGAAAAAGAGTCTGGGTGAGCAGTTCATGGAGTCCACCGGTCTTGGAGATGCCTTTAAATCTATCCGTCCATGGCTCGATCAGATGGAGCTGGACCATGTCATTCCGCAAAAACCGGATTATTTAAGCAAACAAACGCAAAAAACGGTATACTTATCCAGGTATACGTTCCAAGTGTTGATAGTAGATCCCCAGATGATGATTGCCCAATTCAATATTATTTTTGGCGTGGTGGCCATCATATCCGCGATCCCATCAGGCGGGCTCTCTCTGTATGTCCTAGCTGCTGCAGATGCAGCTATAGGTGCAACGATGATTGTTGTGAATGTCCAGAAACTGAATGACCTGAAGAACGGAAACGCGTACACCAATCCCACGTTTCTTGGGATGGATCAGAAGATGCTGGATGATCTCGGTGTTGCTCTGATGTTCGTCAATCTGGCGATCTTGGCCAAACATGGGTTGAATAAAGCCGCCGATAAGCTGATCAATAGCAAGAACATGTCGGCATTAGATAGTAACTGGACGGCATGGAAACAACAAGCGAATGAGGATACTATTATACCAAGTGGTATAATAAAAGAAGGCAATATTATTGGGCGTAATTATAGTAATTATACAATTTTCGATCCTTCTTCATCTGCAGTAAAATATTCAGAAGATTATTTGAAACTGATGAGAGATGGAACTCCGGAAGTAAATGAGTGGGGCATTATTTTCAGTAAAGATGGCAGTCCGATAAGTACATTAATGACAGATCATAAACCAAACAGTATTGATATATCCCCTTATCAAAGTATAAGCAAAGATACAATATACACACACAATCATCCCAACGGTGGACTTTTCAGTTGGCAAGATTTAGAAACTGCCAGAGGTTATAATATGGCTGAAATTAGAGCCACCTTACCTAATGGAGTAACATTAAGTATACAACGTGGATCTAATGGTTGGAACTGGACAACTATGGACATGCAACAAATATTCTTTCAAGCTGCACAAAATGTAAAAAAATCAGATCAATTTCAAACATTATTTAATCAAGGAAAGTTAGCAGAATTAGATATGTTAATGATGAAGGAAGTAGCAGATTTAGTGGGAGGAATATTTCATGCATATAAATGATAAATCTAAAAGAGAGTTTTTATACAAGCCAAGTTATTTTGCAGGTATGATTGTAGATGATGAACCGTTGACTTTTGATTCTTTTTATGCAATCAGTGATGAGTTTATAAGTTTAAAACAAACATTTTACAGAAGTACATTATGCGAGCTTATATGTGAATTAATTCATATTTTTAAAATGGGTTCTCCTAATTATTCTAGATTAGCTACTTTGTTCGGAGATAGTTATGATTATACCCACGGGGGCTTAATCGCAGTTTATGGATTAAAAGAAGCTAAGGCAAGGAAAGAAGAATTTGAAACACAACACGGATTAGGTAAAGCTGGTATGGATTATGGAAACAAAATAATTGTTAGTGTTGAACCGGTAGACCGTATGTTTGAGGATATCATTAAAATAGAAATGGATATTGACATTGAAACTCTAAAGGTAGATTTTTTATACTTGTACGTGAATGGCAGTTTAGATTTAATAAAAGTAAAAAATGATTTAGAGCAATACTACCATAATATAGTGATATTGAAAGAAGAAAGTCTTACAATATCGAATGAAAGCTGTCAAATCATTATTACCAACAGTAATTTAAATTAAAAAATGATGAATAATGATTCAATAACACGCTCTTTTTTTTGATAACTATACGAAATTTAACATTCAGCAGATCAATCGTTAGATGATTGATCTGTTGTTGTGTTTTCTAGGAATGAAGAGTTCCCTGAATGTCTAGAAACTGAATGACCTGAAGAACGGAAACGCGTACACCAATCCTACGTTTCTTGGAATGGATCAGAAGATGCTGGATGATCTCGGTGTTGCTCTGATGTTCGTCAATCTGGCGATCTTGGCCAAACATGGGCTCAATAAAGCCGCGGATAAGCTGATTAATAGTAAAAACATGTCGGCACTAGATAGTAACTGGACGGCGTGGAAACAGCAAGCGAAGACGAACTTGAATAAAACAGCGGGTAACATCACGGATTATGCTTCTGATGCGCTGAATCGTGCGAAGAATCGCCTTCCCGGTTCAAAGCTCGCCATGGATGGCTCACCTCATGTGTCCTTCAGCAAACCTACCAAGCCTTTGCCGCAAAATAGCCGACAGCAGAACTTCTGGAAAGAGACGGAGGCAGGTAAAGGAGATTTAGCGAGGAAACTGGATGGGGGAACGGGTTATGATAAGTACGATTATAAAAAGGTTGAAGAGGTAGAGAACAGAATTAGACATGAATCTAAAGAGCACGGGCAGTTTTTTGACAAGGATGGTAATTTAATTGGGGACACTGTTATTGGTAATGAGAAGGCAATAGATATTAGTGCTTATAAGGACAGAGGAAAGGATGCTGTGTTTACTCATAATCATCCTACTAACGGCCCCTTTAGTTTGGAAGATATGATGGTAGTTGTAGACTTTGATATGCTAGAGATAAGAGCGATAACTCCCAATGGAAAGACATTCAGTATGGCAAGAGGGATTGACGGATGGAAAGTTGATGGCCAGTCAGTTCCAATGGTTTACCGATTAGTACAAGAGGAGTTAAGAGCAAATGTTAATTTCAATAAGTTATATAAAGAGGGAAGAATGGATGAAGCTTGGGACATGTTTTATACTAAGGTAGCAGAAAGAATTGGTGGGGAATATAAACGAAAATAGGACGGTGATTAATATTGAACAAGAAGTTTCTTTATAGTAAACCTATTATTATAGGGGTTTTGGATTCAGGAAATGATCAATTTAACGATATAGGTTCTTGGCTTTTTGATGATTCACCAACATTACTCAGAAAAAAGTTTAGGGAAGATTCTTTGGATGAATTAGTAATGGAATTAATTAATATTTTCAGAGAAGGAAATCCGAATTATCAGGAACTTGCTGGTTTATTTGGCTTGGTTAAAATTGAGGAGGATGAACAAGAAGGATTAAAAATATGTAAAGTAAGGAATATTGAACGGCTTTCAGGTGATTTGAATAAAATTGAAATGCATATTGATGCTCAAAGTTTAATAATTAATAATCTATACTTATATATAAATGAGTTGGCTAATTTACAAAAAATAAAGCAGAAATTAAATGATAAGTTTGAAGAGGTAGATTATCAGAGTATTACTGAAAGGCTCATATTTAATGAAAAAGAGCTTATTATAGGCATTATTAAATTATAAGAGAAGAAGTGGAATGATGAATCCTTAGCAAGTTCATCTAAAAAAAGTGTGAGTTCGGTTTACAACTCGAATAACAAGATCGTACAATATCACCAACAAACCAAACACTAAACGCTCTATCCGACTTGTTTTATGAGAAGGATTGAGCTTTTTTGTGTTTGAAAATAAACGTAAGAGCTGAATAATATGGCGAAACGAGATCAAGAAGGAAAACAGGTAAGATTGATTGCACAGGCAAAAGCAGAATAGGAGGAGCCTAAAGATAAAATTCGAAGTGACTGTCAGCAAGCAAGGGAATTACGAGAGTAGGTAGGCATATTGAAGCGGTCCGGGTAAACAGGCTTTCAGCTTAGCGAAGAGATTGAGGTGCCATTAAAACAAGCTGAACATTGGGATGCAGTAACGGAGAAGGAAGACGGACTGCCCCTCTAGCAAGCATTGCAGCTCATAGACAAGTGAGAGCGTGAAACCTCAGATTGTAGGCAACTTGTGATGTAAAACGAAACGGTTCTAACATGGGAAAAGCAAGAACTTGAAGATGCAAGGTAGCGACGATATGAAAAGCCGGACTGTATTCCATAAGCCAGCAACCAAAGTGTTCGAGATGCCAGGCGAAGCGCGTATGCAGCTTGGCGACGATGGCGTATTGTTCAAGAAAGGAAGCGTCAGTCTGCATCTGGATGCGGGAAACATTAGCCTGAACGCGACGGAAGAACTGCTCGTGGTGGCGAGTAGTCAGATTGAGGCGGGTTCAGGTAGCGACAAGGGCATGCTGGAATCATTCAAAATTCAAGCAGAGCAGCAGATTGTTTTGCAGACGAATGTGGATCAATATGTCGTCCTTAGTGGCAACCGGGTGGGCATTCAGAGCAAAAAGGTGGATTTCCAGAAGATCGAAGTCGATTTTGCGGAATTGCTGACCGATGAAGAACTGGAAGAGCTGTATCTAGATATGCTGGCAGATGGCGAAATTATGAAGCAGGAAATCGATCTGTCGATGAATTTGAAAACGGCAGTACAGTTAACCGATGCACAGCGCGCTGATATTCGCAGTCAGGTTGCACAGACAGCTCAGAGTGATCCTGGACTAGCGAATCAGGCGAAGGACTGGATGAGCAGTAAAACGCCGGATGAACAGAAAACGGTCTATCAGAACAAGTACGTGAATCAACCTGCCGCTGAACCTGAAAAGAAAAGCAAAGAGCAAAAACAAGTGGAACTGGCGCAGCAGCAACAGGACTACAAGGAGATGAATCAAAACCGTACGAAGATTTACAATTGGCAGCAACAATCGAAGGAGATTCGGGCAACAGGAGAACGGGCAGGGAAAACGGAAGCCCAAATCCAAGCGATGCTACCCGCACCTCCGGTACTTAGTGGACAGCGTTCTTCTGGGCAAGGATCTTCAAGTGGGAAAAAGAGTCTGGGTGAGCAGTTCATGGAGTCCACCGGTCTTGGAGATGCCTTTAAATCTATCCGTCCATGGCTCGATCAGATGGAGTTGGAACATGTCATTCCGCAAAAACCGGATTATTTAAGCAAACAAACGCAAAAAACGGTATACTTATCCAGGTATACGTTCCAAGTGTTGATTATAGATCCCCAGATGATGATTGCCCAATTCAATATTATTTTTGGCGTGGTGGCCATCATATCCGCGATCCCATCAGGCGGGCTCTCTCTGTATATCCTAGCTGCTGCAGATGCAGCTATAGGTGCAACGATGATTGTCGTGAATGTCCAGAAACTGAATGACCTGAAGAACGGAAATGCATATACCAATCCCACGTTTCTTGGAATGGATCAGAAGATGCTGGATGATCTCGGTGTCGCTCTGATGTTCGTCAATCTGGCGATCTTAGCCAAACATGGGTTGAATAAAGCGGCCGATAAGTTGATTAATAGTAAAAACATGTCGGCACTAGATAGTAACTGGACAGCGTGGAAACAACAAGCGAAGACGAACTTGAATAAAACAGCGGATAACATCACGGATTATGCTTCTGATGCTCTGAATCGGGCGAAGAATCGCCTTCCCGGTTCAAAGCTCGCCATGGATGGCTCACCTCATGTGTCCTTCAGCAAACCTACCAAGCCTTTGCCGCAAAATAGCCGACAGCAGAACTTCTGGAAAGAGACGGAGGCAGGTAAAGGAGATTTAGCGAGGAAACTTGATGGGGGAACGGGTAACTCTCAAGGAACACATTATATAACTGATCCAGCAGAGATGAAGCCATATATCATACCTCCGAAAGATGGCTTTGATGCATTTTTGGAAAGGAAGTATATCAAAATAAGGAAAATAGGTTTAGAGGACGTGTCTGTAGTGGCAAAGAATTCTGGTTTATCTGAGCCAGAAATAAGTGCTGTGAAAAAACATTTATTTCTTGACACACATCCGCTATCAATAGAAGGTGCTACTTATAAAGAACTCTACTTTAAAGCTGATCCAGATGTTGCACATATTTGGGAAGTAGCTCAAACTAGAGAACTTAACACTGTAGAAAAAGAATGGTTTAGAAAACTAGCTAATCATGAATTGAAGGAGAAAGAATTAATGGAAAACGGGATGCCATTAATGGATCATTCTACATGGAATCCCAAAACCGAAAGATTTAATCCTGATCCTGAAAAAAATGCACATGATAAAGCAAATATTACTGACCCTAACCCTAAGAGTATTCCAGATTTTGACTATCAAAAAGATTTTGATAGATACTTTTCTGATGCTAAAGATAACTACTAATCACGAGGTGAACAAAATGCATATTGAAATAGCGGTTTCTAGAATAAATGATATAAAATGGAATTTAGTAGGGACACTTGTTAATGAAGGATATGAAGATTTAGGCTATGAATTTTTGAGAGAATTGGCTCAATTTTTTAAAAAGAATCAGTTACAACCTGTGCCACCAGCTATGGCAAACATTGCAAGGTTGCTTGGAGATTTTGAAGGTGAAGTAACTGTTTCAGCTTATTGTAATTTGGATGCAGTGGAGTTTTTGAATAAAAGTTTGTACACACGAAAAACAATTGATTATTATTTACAATTGGCAAAGTATGCTGATGATTTCCCTGATGCGAGCCAGTATCTACATATATATGAGCTTTTGATTAGAGTCTTAGAACGAGGAGGTTGTTTTTATCTTAAGCATAATGAGCTAGAAATAGAAAAGAGAGCCTATTATCCTTTAAGTGGATGGTTTGAAAGGTTTATTGATAAAGAACCAATGGACATAAGTGATCTTTAGTATGTCTATAAGAATGTGTAGAGATTTATTATTCAACTATATAATCTAGTGTAATACAATAATTAAATACAACCTTTAAACTAATAACTTGAAAAGCTTTCATAAGCTTATTCCAACTTGAACGATGAGGAGGAATGAGCTTTTTTTATTGCTTGTCCAAAATATGAACAGACAGTGGTACTAGAATTATTGAAAATCAATCAGGAATTAGAAAAGGAATTGCGCTATAGAAAGCCAATGAAAGTTCGAGCACAGTATGAAAATGAAGGCACATGCGGAAGGTGATGATGCGAAGAAGGTAACTGAGTCTGACTTTGTCCGTTACCGCGTGACAAGTGAACAATTCTGCCAAGTAGGCGATGATGTCTCTTTCAAAGGTCAGATCTGGGTCGTGTCCGAATCCGTCATTAGCTATAACGCTGGCAGAGTTAGATATGAATACCTGTTCGTCCAAAGACGAAGCCTACGACGCAAATCCCGACGGAATGAGCAACTTCAGGGTAGATCGCTGGAAGGGCGTGTCGTGAAACGGGCGAATAACATGGTGAAAGTGCATCTGGACATCGACGACCAACATGATGAGCAAGGCAACTGGTGGTTTCCGTACTCGGGGGAAGGCAACAACATCTTTCACTGTCTGCCAGATGAAGGTGCACGCATCAAAGTATATTTCCCCAGTGGGACAGAGAAACAGTCGATGGCTATTCATTCTGTGCGCGGTGGTAGCGAGGATATGAAAAGCCGGACTGTATTCCATAAGCCAGCAACCAAAGTGTTCGAGATGCCGGGCGAAGCGCGTATGCAGCTTGGCGACGATGGTGTATTGTTCAAGAAAGGAAGCGTCAGTCTGCATCTGGATGCGGGAAACATTAGCCTGAACGCGACGGAAGATCTGCTCGTGGTGGCAAGTAGTCAGATTGAGGCGGGTTCAGGTAGCGACAAGGGCATGCTGGAATCATTCAAGATTCAAGCAGAGCAGCAGATTGTCTTGCAGACGAATGTGGATCAATATGTCGTTCTTAGTGGCAACCGGGTGGGCATTCAGAGCAAAAAGGTGGATTTCCAGAAGATCGAAGTCGATTTTGCGGAATTGCTGACCGATGAAGAACTGGAAGAGCTGTATCTGGATATGCTGGCAGATGGCGAAATTATGAAGCAGGAAATCGATCTGTCGATGAATTTGAAAACGGCAGTTCAGTTAACCGATGCACAGCGCGCTGATATTCGCAGTCAGGTTGCACAGACAGCTCAGAGTGATCCTGGACTAGCGAATCAGGCGAAGGACTGGATGAGCAGTAAAACGCCGGATGAACAGAAAACGGTCTATCAGAACAAGTACGTGAATCAACCTGCCGCTGAACCCGAAAAGAAAAGCAAAGAGCAAAAACAAGTGGAACTGGCGCAGCAGCAACAGGAATACAAGGAGATGAATCAGAACCGTACGAAGATTTACAATTGGCAGCAACAATCGAAAGAGATTCGGGCAACTGGAGAAAGGGCAGGGAAAACGGAAGCGCAAATCCAAGCGATGCTACCCGCACCTCCGGTACTTAGTGGACAGCGTTCTTCTGGGCAAGGATCTTCAAGTGGGAAAAAGAGTCTGGGTGAGCAGTTCATGGAGTCCACCGGTCTTGGAGATGCCTTTAAATCTATCCGTCCATGGCTCGATCAGATGGAGCTGGAACATGTCATTCCGCAAAAACCGGATTATTTAAGCAAACAAACGCAAAAAACGGTATACTTATCCAGATACACGTTCCAAGTGTTGATAGTAGATCCCCAGATGATGATTGCCCAATTCAATATTATTTTTGGCGTGGTGGCCATCATATCCGCGATCCCATCAGGCGGGCTCTCTCTGTATGTCCTAGCTGCTGCAGATGCAGCTATAGGTGCAACGATGATTGTTGTGAATGTCCAGAAACTGAATGACCTGAAGAACGGAAACGCGTACACCAATCCTACGTTTCTTGGAATGGATCAGAAGATGCTGGATGATCTGGGTGTCGCTCTGATGTTCGTCAATCTGGCGATCTTGGCCAAACATGGGTTGAATAAAGCCGCCGATAAGTTGATTAATAGTAAAAACATGTCGGCACTAGATAGTAACTGGACGGCGTGGAAACAGCAAGCTAAGACGAACTTGAATAAAACAGCGGATAACATCACGGATTATGCTTCTGATGCTCTGAATCGGGCGAAGAATCGCCTTCCCGGTTCAAAGCTCGCCATGGATGGCTCACCTCATGTGTCCTTCAGCAAACCTACCAAGCCTTTGCCGCAAAATAGCCGACAGCAGAACTTCTGGAAAGAGACGGAGGCAGGTAAAGGAGATTTAGCGAGGAAACTGGATGGGGGAATTGAAAAACCTGTAGTTAATATTGATTGGAGCAGATACAATCGTGTAGATGATTATAAGCCAAAGTTCTTTGATAAGGATGAAGAACTTGAATATAAAGTTGGATTAAGGGACTACGATGAGATTAGAAGTGTTGGTATGACTGATATTGAACAGGTTTCAAAAAATACCGGCCTATCAGTGGATGAAATTAGGGTTATGAAACAGCACATGTTTTTTGATTCACATAATATTCCTTTAGATAATCAAAGTTATAGATTTGGAAATTTTACTCCGGATTTGGAAATAGGATTCATATGGAAGGTGGCACAAAAAGATGAACTGAGTCCAAAACAAAAACAATGGTTCCAGGAAATTGCTAAACATGAATTGACAGAACACGAACTAATGAAACTTGGACACCCGTATAAAGACCCGGATGCGTATTCACCTGATGTAAAAATCTTTAAATCAAAACCTCCAGGTGCACATGATTTAGCTTCTCCACAACCTAAATTCGAGCTCCCAGGGGCATACGAGTATATTGAAAAAAACAAAAAAAAATTAGATCAGATGGAGCGACAAAGTAAATGAAAAGGTTAAATCAGGCAATTGAACGTATATCTGCTATAAATTGGAATAGTATCGGAAATAGAGAAAGCAGATCACATGTTCATCTGTGTAGTGAATATTTAAGAAGAGCATCAATTTTCTTGAAAAAATTTCCAGGTTCTTGTATATATCCATTCATTGTTATATCAAATTCAATAACTAAGTCTGAAGAGAACTTTGAAAAATTTCAAGTATTGGATAAAATCAACAACAGCTATCATAGAGTAATAGTAGATAGTTATTTAGAGTTGAACGCATTAATTGATGAAGGAAATCAAATAGCTCTCGAAAATCAAGATTTATTTGAGCCAGTAATTAAGCTATATGAAAGAGGAGGTTCATTCTATAAAAGGGGAGGATTTGTGAATGTCGCTGGTGAATCCTTCGAAATTGTAGATCGAACTAATATAGAACCGCTTGATATAAGTGATCAAAAGCTAGATCAGATAGATATTGAACAAGACATGGAGATATTGTGGGGTAATGAGGATAATATTGTTATTGAAAACTACCTTGAACATGCTCTAAACAGGATTAATTTAATTAACTTTAAGTTTGAAGAAGCAGAAAAGAACTCCCATTTAATCCTGGCAAATGAATTTTTAAAAAGATCAGCATATTTTGAACGTTTTTCATACTTGGATTTGAGTCTCGAAAGTCCATTTGTAAATGTTGCAGAAGCTTTAGGATATTCACCTATTTTAGAAATAGAAAAAATAAGTCCAACAGTTTCATCCATTCAAAATGAAGTAATCAAGTCGATTTGTATACAATACTTGGAATTGTCAGCATTAGTTGATCAGGGCGTATTAAGAGCTCGAAAATATTATAATGTATATGAGCCTCTTATAAAATTGTTTGAAAGAGGCGGGGAAATCGATCTTGTGGATAACAATATTGTTGTTGGATCTACAAGCGTTCCGCTTTCTGACTGGTATGTGTATGCAATGACAAGACCAGAATATGATATAAGCATTGAAAGTTTGAATGCTCTGGATAGCTAATACTCTAAAGTAAGTTATAGTAGTGGAACGATTTTAATCTAAATTGTTGCCTTACTAAAAAAGAAATGCCTTCCTTTATTTAATTCTCAATATCGAATGAAAGCTGTCAAATCATTATTACCAACAGTAATTTAAATTAAAAAATGATGAATAATGATTCAATAATAACGCTTTTTTTATTTTTTGGTGTGATATCTATACGAAATTTCACTTTCAACAGATCAATCGTTAGGTGATTGATCTGTTGTTGTGCTTTTAGGAATGAAGAGTTGCCTAAATGTCCAAAACTAATGACCTGAAGAACGGAAACGCGTAAACCAATCCTACGTTCTTGGAATGGATCAGAAGATGCTGGATGATCTAGGTGTCGCGCTGATGTTTGTCAATTTTGCTATCTTGGTTAAACATGGCCAAATAAAACAGCGGGTAACATCACGGATTATGCTTCTGATACGCTGAATCGTGCGAAGAATCGCCTTCCCGGTTCAAAGCTCGCCATGGATGGCTCACCTCATGTATCGTTCAGTAAATCTACCAAGCCTTTGCCTCAAAATAGCCTACAGCAGAACTTCTGGAAAGAGATGGAGACAGGGAAAGGTGATTGGATGAATTACCCGACCCTTCAAAGGCTAGTGGGAAAATAAAATTATTTACAGAGATAGATACGTATGCAAGCTGTAGTAGAGTTATTGAGAGGTTTTATAAAGATTATCCCAATATTGATATTGATGTAATTCATAACGGCGATGAATTAGTAATTCCAAAGAATCCTTAAAGGGGACACAAATATGAAACGAAATTATGAGGCATTATTCGGTGCGTTTTATGAAAGATATTTTGATTTCAAGAGTGAGGGAATAAGCAATGCTGAAGCACTCGTCTGTACATCTGAGGCATACTTCGGTGTACAAAAAAGAGGAGAAATGGATAAAGCCGTAGTTGTCATTGCAGAAGGAAGGATTTATTTTAACACATGCAAAAATTTTTAAAAATTTAAAAGAGAGGATACTTAATCTGCTGAAGGATTTAGATTTAGAAAAGTTACAACTTGAAACAACCTCTGATGAGTATCAAGACATATTAGAACGAAGAGATATTGTGCTTGATGGGATAGAAAATATTCCTGTTGATCATAGTTTGTTTCCAAGATGGTATTACAATGAAATGGAAAAGGAAGTAAAGAACTACTTTATGGAAATTGTTGTTAACACGAACGATGCAAGTGAGATAATTGAGAAAATAGAGGAAAGGTTTGAGCGTGAATGTAGGAGTACGTGGAGCGAGAAAATTGTTGTAAAAACAACACTCGCTGAACTGCTTATTAGACATAGCATTAAACCAGAGAATGAATTTTTGAGTTTGAAAATCGAATTAGAGCAATTTGATATGAACGAAATAGGTCAACTATTAACAGAATCCGAGAAGTTTGATCTTTCTATCCGGATTAAGGAAGTGTTAAGTGAAATTTAGGGATCTAAGTACAATATTTTGGTTCTTAAGAAGATCTTCTCAATTTTATGATTTTATAAATTTGAGAACCTAGAACAAGATTGACAATTTTCAACGCTGCAGATATGTATGGCATAACCAATTGATATTTATGATTACTGCAGAAATGAGTGCGGTGGAGCCGAAAGATATTATTGTAATGAGTTAACAGAAAATAAGCTAATGCAAGAAGGAATACTTCTTCGTAAAATTGAGTCAATTAAGAATAGTAAATCATTATATGGAGAACCTTCTGGTGACCATGATTTAACATATACTCAACCAGGTGACTTTTCAGGGAATAAGGGATAGTTTTTAGATCAAATGGAGGGAAAAGATGAATAAGGTATTTGAAGAAGCTAAATGTATTATTCAAAATATTGATTGGAGCCATATTGAGTTTAAAAGACCGTCGTATTATGTGTTATTATCTGAGCACCTGAGAAGAAGCTCATTATTTTATGATTATCTTCACAAAGATTCGATGAGAACAATAGTATTTAATGCTATGGAATTAATTGATATGCGATTACCTGAAAAAGTTTTAGAAAAATGTATGGAATCACTCCAAAATGTAGAAGGAATTTTTGTCAGAGAAGTGTGTAGACATTATTTAGAATGGGCTTATTTAATAGGGGAGGGTGTACCAATTGCTGTTCAGTTCAAGGAGCTATACTTACCCATAATAAAGCTATTTGAAAGAGGGGGCAGAATACAATATGATAAAGGACTGTTGATTATTGGGGGATTAACTTGTTCGCGATTTGTATCTTCGGAGTCTAGTTTGTTTGAACCAGAGGATATTAGTGATAGTCATCTAGATGAGTTAGATAAAGATGTTTTGAATAGGTGATTATAGTAAAAAAGTTCATATAACTATCTTTCAAAACAATCCATAAAATCCACAATACGAGCCATTCGCCGTGTTGTTGTTTCTTTTTTGTTCATCACTATAAGCTAAAAATAGAATTATATTAACAAATATACACCATCCAGTGCCGAATTAATCTAAAACTCGAGCCAGAAGATAAACGTTCTTTTACCCTTGTATCAACGCCCAGCAAATGCTTAAGTGTCATACTACTATTTTAGTAAAGGAATTAGTAACTATGAATGTGAAATCAGAAGAATTCTTTAGAAAAATGATAGATTTCTTACCATCATCAGATGCTGCATATAGAAAATCAATTGCTACATACCGCGAGGTACTTGAAACTATAATTATTGAGGACATCTTCATGCCCAAGATTTTAAAACTGTTAAAAGAGGAAAATAACATTGATCTGATTGAACGAATTTTTGACTATTTTGAAGGAGTATCTACTTGTGGAGATGCTCATTTGATAAATCTTTTATCAATTACGGCATTAGAAGTACTTGGTAACGATAGATCGATTCTAGCAACTGCACAGAAATACATGGGACCTGCAACGACACAACTTCAAATTGAAGCTGATAGAGCCATAGGTAGGAGCGTCTAAGGTCGATAGATGCTTCTATGATATCCACTAACTCTACTAAGATAATACTACACAAAGAGAGCATCCTCGCAAAAAAGAGATGCCCACCAATGTTCAATATTACTATTTATCTAATATTACGCAAGGATCTTATTCTTTAACTACCGAAGCACCTACAGCACCTTCCATCTGATCGTTGTAGAGACGGAACAAACCTAGACGCCAGAAGGTTGCGCCTTTCAGGTCATAACGTTTCGCGAGTCCGAGCTTATAATCAACAGAAGATGGGGTTTCACTATTTAAGCTGATACCTAGCAGCAGTTTTTCCTTCGGGACACCTGCTTGCAGTGCTAACTCAATTGCTTTCTGCACAAGGCTGTTAGGTTCAGGTACTTGGGCGTCGGTACCAACAGGATTGAACTGATAAGCCATGATGATCAGATCATCGGCTGTGGCAGCGAGTGTTTTGTAATCATAACCCTTATATGCACTATTTAATGGAGGTACCGCTAACGAGAGGGAGATGTCTGCTCCTAGGGAAGCTCTTAATTCTTTGACATAATTATTCAGCAACTTCTGCTGCTGCACCGGATCTAATTTGAAGCCCAATCCTTCAAAGTCAAGGACAACTCCGCCGAATCCATTCTCCACTACCGCCGTACTAATCCCTTCAATCGACTTCTTGCGCAAATTACTGTCACTTAATACCTTCGTTAACTCACCGTTACCATCTAGAGCATAAACCATGAGATAAGGTTTAATATCTTGATCTGCCGCATCTGCAACAATGGATTGTGGTGTAATGTCACCGGCTGCAGCAGGGAAGTTGTACTCATCCCCCTGAAGGGTGAATTGTCCTTCACGATCAATCCGACTCCAGCCAAACACAACGGAGTTCATGGTAGAAACAAGATCTATTTCATGGAAAGCTCTCACGGCATAGAACGCTCTTAAATGCATCTCGCGCTGCGGCGATACAAGGGATACGGTTCGAGTAGATTGATCCCATTTTACACCAACCCCGAATTGACTGCTGAATGAGCTTAACGGAATGAGTACACGACCTTCTCTTTGGACGGGTGCAGCAGCGAGTTTAACTTTTTTGCCATTAACCGTTGCCGTGGAACTTCCTACCTGAAGCAATACCTCGGTTGTCTGTCCTTTTACCTTGCCAACGGCTTTGACCGTCTGTGTCTTACTATTCCACTCGATACCAATACCTAGCGATTCCCCGACTGTCCGGAACGGAACGTAGGTGACGCCTTTTTCTATGCGGGGTGCTGCATCAAACTTCAGAGCGATGTTATCTAGTTTGACGGTGATTGCTGGTGCAGCCGAAATGTTTGATAGATTGGGAAGAGTACCAAGTAATGAGAAAGCAAGTACGGTTGCCGCCGTGGTTTTCATTATTTTTTTATAAATCATGATTGATTATTTACCTCCAACTCTACTAGTCCAGATATTCACCCTTCGTACATTAACAAAATCTAGAAATCTAGTTTACCGTAGTATAGCAAAAATTGCATAGAGTTCCAATTCAATGCGTTTCGATATATTGTGCAATTTATATAACTCCTGATGATTACTTATAGAAACGGAATGGAATATGAGAAAAAGGAATAAAGTAGCTGATATAGGTTCAAGATTACGGCACCTTGGGATTGGGTAATAGGTATTCATAAAAGGATGTATTTCTTCCAATAGAAGGGGGTTCCTCATGAATCAATCCATGAACTTATCCAGTGCAGCTATCCTGGGAATGGGAACGGCATTGCCCGTTCATTCTGTGTCACAGACGGATATTGCTGATCTTATTGCTGCTTCTCTTCAAGATCGTCCGGATCTTGCTCGTTTTGCAAAACGGGTATTTAAGTCCTGCGGGGTGGATATGCGTTACACCGTTGAACCGAGCTATCTTGGCACACTTGAACATTGTCGCTATCTTCCCTCCACCGATGAATCGGAAATTCCCACAACCAAAGAACGAATGAATACATATAAACAGGAAGCTCTTCCGTTAGGCATTGAAGCTGCTCAGAAAGCATTGCAGGATGCGAATATGTCTCCAGATAAAATCACACATCTGATCACAGTCAGTTGTACAGGGCAGTACTCACCTGGATTGGACGTAATGCTGATTCCTCAATTGGGATTATCACCTCGTGTTAATCGGATGCCTCTCATTTTTCATGGATGTGCAGCTGGTTTGAAAGCAATTCAAATGGCTAGGGATATTGTGCAAGGTGCACCCAGATCACAAGTGTTAATTGTCTGTGTGGAATTATGTACATTACATTTTCAGCCGGTGAAAGAGAGAGAGTCGTTGTTCTCGGCATCGTTATTCGGTGATGGGGCATCAGCCTGTATCGTAGGTGCACCACAGTCCGAGGAGACACACTATCTTGATCTGGGGACGGGATATTCTGTTCTTCTGCCAGACTCCACAGAGGATATGACTTGGGAGGTAGGCAACCACGGATATGATCTGTATTTGTCCCCTCGAATCCCTAAACTGTTAGGTGTCCATCTGGAAGAAGAGCTTAGACAGTTACTTCAGAGCGAAGAGTTACCTGAGCTCTGGGCTATTCACCCCGGAGGAAGAGGTATCGTGGACGCTGTGCAGAATGTGATGAATCTGGAAGATGAACAAACGAAGTATAGCCGGGATATTCTTAGAACGGTCGGCAATCTGTCTTCCAACACAATTCTGTTTGTGCTAAAAGCAATGCGTGCAGAGATGGCTGCCGAGCAGAAACCTTCTACCGAGGGGGTTGCAATGGCATTTGGGCCAGGACTAACCGCCGAGCTTATGAAGTTCACCTATGTACCTGCGTTCTCTCCAGCCGTTAAGGAGGAAAAGGATCATGCCCTTCTTTAGAACATTGTCCATCAGAGCACGCGAGGATGAACTTATGGATGATTTCTCTATGGGTGGTGACGATTTAAGGGAAGCACTCAAACACTTGAGGCGACTGAACAAAATATTCGCTGCTCCTGGCCCCACCCTATCTGGTGTCGAGAAACTATGGAAAGAGATCGGTTGCCCCGATCAGCTTCACATTATGGATGTTGGCGCTGGTTCAGGAGATGTGAATGAAAAGTTACTCCGTTGGTCTGACAAAAAAGGCGTTAAACTGCACATTACACTCATCGATATGACAGAAGAGGCATGTGTGGAGGCAAGGCGACTATTTCAAAATGAACCGAGAGTCAGTGTGCAACGTGCAGATGTCATGGATCTGCCTGATGCTTCCGCTGACATCGTAACCGGATCTCAATTCGTGCATCATTTCGACGGCCAACAATTGATTGATATTGTCTCCCAGATGCTGCGTATCTCCACATACGGTGTGGTCATTAATGATATACATCGCCATCCGGTGTCCTATACGGCTGTGTGGATTACAACACGCTTAATCTCACGCAATCGCTACATTCGACATGATGGGCCGTTATCTGTTGCCAAAGGATTCACAGGAAAAGATTGGAAGGATCTGAAGCAGAAGCTCAACCACCATACGATGAGTTACACCTGGAAACCTCTGTTTCGTTATTCTGTTGTTATTCCGAATGATGCGGTCAAGACACTATCCTAAGCTAAAATTTAAAATGCAAAGTGGACTACAAAAATGTGTCTGAAAAGTGTTCTCTTTAAACCTTTTGAATGGATGCTACATGGACAATACTCTCTACATTTCAGTCTTTAATCAAATTAGAGGAAGTGGATCTCTAAGTAGGAAGGGCAGGTGTAATCGTGTCCAAACAAGTTGACGTCATCATTATTGGAGCAGGGATTGCTGGCAGCACGTGCGCATTGCAGCTTGCGAAGCAAGGACATGAAGTGATTTTGATGGATAGTCAAGAATTTCCCCGTCACAAAACATGTGGTGAATTCATGTCTCCTGAGACCAAGGAGATGTTGGAATACCTGGATATCCATCTTCTAGAACAGAAGCTACAGCCAACAATGATGGATCATGCGCAGATTATTATGCCTGACGGAGGAGAGATTGAAGCACCTTTACCAGGCAACGCTTATGGCATTAGTCGTTATGAGCTAGATCGTATTTTGCATCAAGCAGCATTGGAAGCAGGAGCGACGATATTAACCAAATCAATCGTGACGAAAATTCAAGAGCCGCAAGATGGCTTTTACGAAGTGCAGTTCAAGCAAGCAGGAGAGCTTGTTCAATATCGTGCCAAAGCGGTTATCGGGGCACATGGAACCAAGAAGCCACGAGGAGTTGTTCCGTCTGCAGAAGATCTTCGGGATGAAACCGTCTATGTAGGAATAAAATCTCATTTTACTGGCATCACGATCCCACCTAGAGTGGAGTTGTACTTTTGCGAAGGTGGATATGTTGGCATCTCTCCGATTGAAAACGGGAAGGCCAATGTGGCGGCATTGTTGACACTGGAAACGGTGCAGGGAAGCGGGACATCGGTGCCTGATATATTACATGCAGCATCGCTGACCAACAACAGATTAGCAGAGCGGCTCGCTGAAGGAGAGGCTGTTCCCGGTACGCAAGTATCCATAGCACCGCTGAACCTCTCTAACATACCAGAGCCGTGGTCACAATATCCTCATATCGGTGATGCAATGATGATGATTCCACCTCTAAGTGGAGATGGCATGTCTATCGCACTTCGTTCTTCATTGTTATGTGCGCAGTACACAGACCGTTATCTCCGAGGTGAGTTGGATGATAAAGCGTGGGCAAGTGAGTATATTTTGGCAGCAAATCAGGAATTCACTCAACTGCTTAAACGAACAAGAACCATTCAAAAACTAGCTTTTGCTAAAGTTAACGTATACTATCCTAAACTTGTGCAGATGATGCCTAGCTTGGCATCCTATATCGTGCAAGCCACACGTTTACCGCATATGAATACAACGAACAGAGAATAGTCATGATCATGAGGGTGGCCTGAGCCAGCCTCTTTTTTCATACAAGACAACCCTTCAAGACATTATGCGAATCTCGCAAATTGAACACGAAAACCATAAATGATAGAATACAACGGAAGATATAGCTAATAATTCTAATTTTTCAGACATGTGGATCATGGAGGGGAATTCTGATGAGCAAAATAGAAGAGTTGACGATAACCATCGTAGAATATGAGCCACGATATGCTCGTTCTATCGCGGATATGTGGAATGCTAGTTCAGAGAGTTGGGGTGGAGATAACTCTCTTCAAACGGAACAGACCATACTGCAAGAACATCACCATAGCACGCATCTTCATGTTTTTTTGGCACTTGTTGGTGAGGAGGTCGTTGGGTATTGCAGCTTCTCTCATTATAAAGAGGATCAAGGTGCGTTGTATATTCCACTATTAAATGTTAGACCGAATTATCATGGATACAAAATTGGTAAAAGACTTGTGTTACGTGCCATTGAGCAGACGTTAAAGCTAGGATATCCAAGGCTGGATCTGTATACGTGGCCGGGAAATATCAAAGCAGTTCCTACGTATAAGAAGAGTGGATTTTTCTGGGAGAAAAGAGACGACACCACACATCTGATGAATCTAATTCCATCGGTTTTGCAAACCGATGCTGTGAAGCCATATTTTGAACAACTCGATTGGTACGTAGATAGTGTACGTGAGATTCTGGTTGAGCCAGATGGAAGACAAGAGCGTGGTTTTGATTATTTTACATATGAATGGCGTAAAGCAGATGTGAGTTTGAAAATGGAGTATGAACGCACAGGACGGGGCTTAAGACTTATTGAAACAAATGACTATCTAATCCAAGCAACGATTCTGCATGAACACAAACTTCCGTTTGGTGCGATATATCATATTAGGTATGAGGCTGTAAATAAAAGTGGAAAGCCCCTTTCGATTGAAGTGAAGGGCATAAGTAATTCAGAGATTGACTTTGATCTTCAGGACGCACGATCTGTAGATGCAGAAGAACGAATTGAGGGTAGCTTTCTGATTCATCCGATTCAAGAAGAACAGGATGCTTTTCAGACACACCCTGTGGTTGAAGCGGAAGTGCTGATCAATGGACGAGCAGCTACCTTCAAGCTAGGGATTGAACCGAAGTTCCCTGTAAAGGTTAAGGCGTATGCTCCGGAACGATCATTATATATCGGTGAGGCCATTGAGCTAGATTTCACGATAGAAAATGAGTATGACGAGGATACTGTATTTGCATTTCAATTACCAAGTGATGATGTCCTATCATTTAGCCAACCCGATGTTCAAATTCAAGTTCCAGCGAAGAGTCGGCGAACCGTTTCCCTTGTTGCTGAATTGTTGAGTTATGGAATCTGGCATCATCACTTTGACGTATATCATGCATCCGGTGAGGAACGTTCCTTAATCCTTTCGCAAGAGACGAGTCTAATATTTACTGGAATTCAATCCGCCTTTGGAGGCGAAACAGAGCAGGATTGGGTCATAGCAAACGGGAGATATTCGGTTCATCTTAACAAAATAAACAATAATATATCGATCTATGAGGGAAAGGAAAGCACATATCATTTAAATTTTCCTCAATTGGGTCTCCCTTATGTTGCTGAATTTAAGAAGACTCGTGCAACACGGGTAACATACCGCCAAGAGCAGGGGATGGTACTCGAAGCTGAGTATGATCTTACCTCCAGTGCGGTGATACTTGTTCAGGTCATCCAACTATATAGCAACGGCACGATAAGTCGTCATCACATCATAGAGAACAAGTCGAAGACCGCGCGTAATGAACCTTTATTTCTGAAAGAAAGCTTTCATTTAGGATTTGGAATAAGTGTTATTCCCTATGAGAACCAATACGTCGATGTAAGGCAAGGACCAGATGCCTCGAATGCAGATTATTGGCAACTGGACAATGTGACCGAAAATTGGATTTTCACAGATGTTGGAGAATCCACACGGGGCATTACATGGCCAAAAGACTTGAAGCTTATTGTGGATGGCAGATCCTTCGGGGTTGAACATGAGCTTCATGATCTCCCAGCCGGAGGCCGGATCGAGACTAAACCCATTCGTATCGCTCTAGGGACATGGAAAAATTGGCGTGATTTCCGCGCTTTTGCACAGAGTCATGAAGCTACGGAAGAGTTGGAGTCTGTTCCTCAGTTTCAGACGAAGGTGAATCAAGGTAATCCCTTCTTACATGACACGCTGGAGGTCGAGATCTCAGAGCAAAAAAATGCATTTCTCGAAGGCGAGATTACACTCTCCACTGAAAAAGGCAGTGCGTTAATGCAGAAACAGCATGTATCTATAGATCAAGAGATGAATCGCATCATGACACCTATGACTTGGCAGTCTGGGCAAGAAGCAGACTTGATGTCACTGCACTTGAATATGGAAACGTATGAGATGGCTCGTTCTCGATTGGTATTTCCCGGTTCGAACCAACCCGTTAATTATCAGTTGGATCAGAGAGAGCAGAGTGACGTTCTTACGGTTAGTAATGGTGTCATTCAATTTCAAGCGAGTAACACCTTTGCACCAGCTTTATTTTCTCTGAAATATCATGGTATGGAATGGCTGGATACCTCTTACCCTGAACCTGGGCCAAAATCATGGTGGAATCCTTGGCTCGGGGGCATCTCTAGCGAAATACAAGGGTTATCGGCTACAAGCCTCCTTGGAGAAGCACGTGCGGCAAGCTTCATAGAGCTTGAGGACAACCTAGGCAATGTCTGGTCAGGCATTAGAATGAGTATCGCGATTCAAGAGAATGCCAAATTAAGAGGATTAGTGATTCATTACTATTATGTAACACTGCCAGGGGTACCAGTGCTTGCAACGACCACTCGTATAGAGCAAAATACGGGTGTGCCGCAGCAACCGTTCATTCATGCGACACAATCCTTCTACCGGGCAAGCAATGAACTTACCGATATGAGAATATATGTGAAAAATGATGCTGGTGAACCTATTACCTACAAGGCTGGAAGGGTGCAATACGGGATAGATGTTACAAGCGGAATAATTCAATATGGCTCCCAAGAACGAAAAGAACGTCTTAGCTTTGTGGCACACCCTGAAATGGATGGAGTTTACTTGCGGGTAAATAACCATATTGCTTCGTCAGTTGTGGTGGAAGAACTTGACCTACGTGATGGAGAGCAACACTTCAGTAAGCCACAATTCTATATCATTTCAGATCTGATCGCTCCTGAGGAAGCGTACCAGGACTTACGCAATATTCGTTTTGATCCTATGAGAGCGGAAAGGAAAATACCATGAAGATTATAGATGCACATGTTCATTATTCTAATATTGCAGCCTTCAGAGAGACTGCGGAGACTTTAGCTGCTATTGATTATAGTGAAAAAGGGCTACTGCAAGAATTCGATAAGGCTGGTGTCATTGCTGGGGTTGGCATGGGTGTTACCGAGACTGTTCCAGACGCTTTTCCCGATGCGAATGCGCTCAACCCAATGATGCTTGATCTAAGTGAAGAGATTCCTGACAATCTCTACACTTGTATAGGTAT
The DNA here is from genome assembly GCF_030812775.1 of Paenibacillus tundrae. Lineage (GTDB taxonomy): Bacteria > Bacillota > Bacilli > Paenibacillales > Paenibacillaceae > Paenibacillus > Paenibacillus tundrae_A. Next base: position 236,663 of record NZ_JAUSTI010000007.1, on the reverse strand, counting down.
TAATCCGTTAACTCTGCATCTAGAGGGTCAGCTTGAAGCAATTGAACAATCTTTGCGTACAGAGCATGTGGTCGGCATCAAGCTATATGCGGGCTATTATCATTTTAATGTTGGCGACGAAATATATGATCCTATATATTCGCTGGCTTCAGCGTACCAGATGCCCATTGTCATTCACGGAGGACTGACATATTCAGATCGAGGGCTCTTGAAGTATTCACACCCGCTCTCGATGGAAGAGACGTTTCTGAAGCACCGTGACCTGACGTTTATGTTATGTCATTTAGGTGATCCCTGGGTGATGGACACAGCCGCATTGCTAGAGAAAAACCCTAATCTCTACACGGATCTGTCTGGATGGATCGTAGGGGATGCGGCGAAGGTTGAGCGACTGTTAACGGAGCAGACCTATACAGATCATTTCCGGCGTGCCATTGTATTCGCCGAAAAATATGACCGGCTAGTATTTGGTACTGATTGGCCGCTGGTTCAAATAGAACCGTATATACAATTTGTAAAGCATCTGATTCCTGAAGCTCATTGGGAAGATGTATTCTACAACAATGCTCTGCGTGTATTTCCGAAACTTGCGCATTTAATTGGATAACTGTATAGCTAAGGGAACAGAGCGAGCCGCCGAATGGCGGCTTTTTAGTATACAAATATGAATTTGAATTGGTAGAAGATTGGGTTTGTAAATGTCGAGGTTTGTCGAGGTCAACAATGTTAGGTATAGTATAATCATATTTAATTGTATTATAAGATGTTACATAAGGAGCTAGAGAACGATGCCTACAATATTGGTTGCGGATGATGATGCGAATATCCGCGAACTTGTCTGTTTATTTTTAAGGAATGATGGTTTCACGACACTTGAAGCAGAAGATGGCCAACAAGCCCTCAAGGTGTACGGCTCAGCACAAGTAGATCTTGTCGTGCTTGATATTATGATGCCGATTATGGATGGCTGGACATTGTGTAAGGAGCTTCGAAGAGCCAATCCGGATCTTCCGTTATTAATGCTAACTGCAAGAGGAGAGACATGGGAGAAAGTAAAGGGATTTGAACTTGGAACGGATGATTATCTGACCAAACCATTTGACCCCCTGGAGCTCACTGTTCGTGTGAGAGCATTGCTGAAACGTTACAAGATCGGCTCAACACAGATGATTCAGTTTGGCAATGTTATATTAGACCGGCAGACGTATAAAGTGACACGAGGTACAGAATCACTAACATTACCACTCAAGGAATTCGAATTGTTATATAAGCTCGCGGGAACACCCGGACAAGTCTACACACGAGAGCAGTTAATTGATCAGATCTGGGGCATTGATTATGTCGGAGATGATCGGACGATAGATGTACATATTAAACGATTGCGTGAACGATTCGCGACGACAACCGATTTTCGTATTGAAACGGTGCGTGGGCTAGGATACCGACTTGAGGTCAACGAATGATTCGTTCCTTGTACATACGTGTAGTTCTTACCTTTCTTATCTCAGTCATTGCAGGCACAGTTATCTCGTTTTTTGTATCCATATGGATCTTCCAGGAGCAACTCAATGAGAATGCAAATATTAATTTGCGTAACTTTGGTCAAGATGTCGTGCAGATCTATGAGAGGCTTCCGTCATCTGAAGCTGACTTATTCGTTAGTCAAATGAAGCAGCTTGAATCCTATTATATACGGATATATGAAGCCACAGGCGAGTTTGCGTCATATGGACATTCTGACCGACATAAATCGGCTAAGATAACGTCGGAGCAACTACAGACTGTGTTAAATGGAGGCACTGTGCAAGATACACGAAATGGAATTGCTACGGCTCTCATCGGTTTGCCAGTGAAAACGAATATGGGAACCAAAGCGCTGTTCTTTGAAACACTTGCACCGCCTTCGGCTGCTTTTGTCATTTCGTGGGGATTAATCTTCGCGACCACTTCCTTAATAACAGGCAGCTTGTTGATACTGATTGCTTCGGTATTTCTAGTTAGACCAATAAAAAAGCTGACCCAAGCAACAAAACGAATTGCAGCAGGAGATTTCAATCTCAAGCTGAACATTAAGCAAAGTGGTGAACTCGGTACACTGGCGCGTAGTTTTGAAGAAATGACGCATGACCTCCAGCAGCTGGAACAGATGCGGAGGGAGTTTGTCGCCAACGTCTCACATGAGGTTCAATCCCCGCTTACTTCAATTTCTGGCTACGCACAAGCACTTAAGAATGTAAGACTCGAAGAGCACGAGCGCACGCGGTACCTGAATATCATTATTTCGGAAGCGAAGCGGATGTCCAAAATGAGTGATAGCTTGCTTAAGCTGAGTATGCTTGAATCACAGTCACAGCATATGCGACTTCGTCCGCTTAGTCTTGATGAACAGATTCGCAGGGTAATTGTGGCGCTTCAACCTCAGTGGTCAGCTCGTAATATTCATTTTGAACTCGAATTAGAGCCTGTCCAAGTCATGGCTGATCATGATCAATTAGATCAAGTATGGACTAATATCATTGGTAATGGCATCAAATTCTCTAGTGATGGCGGTGCAATCCATGTTCATATGCAACAAGATAGCGATCAAGTGACTGTGAGGATATCCGATGCGGGAATTGGTATTTCTCTTGAAGACCAAAAACGTATATTCGAACGCTTCTTCAAAGCAGATCGCTCCCATAGTCGTAAATATGAAGGTAGTGGTATGGGACTCGCGATCACCAAACAGATTGTATCGCTTCATCAAGGTGACATTCGAGTTGAAAGTGTACCTGATCAAGGAACGAGTTTCATTGTTACACTACCAGTGGCAACCACTGCGGAGCATTAGATTTATTTTCATATCCAAATGAATTGCATATCGTTCAGCCAGTAGAGGACGGATTGGTACATGTTATGGCTCCTATACAAGCTTGCTTGTGTGGGAGTTGTAGCATTTTTTTAGTTTGTAGGTAAAGAACAGCTTGGAATGAACTGTTATATATATCTGAGATCGTATGATACGTATAATCCAATACATAAATCAGGTTATCTAATCAATTTTGCAGGAGGAATACAATGAAGGATTTTTTCAGTTACGACATAGGAGAACCGAGGAACTCCGTTCTCGTTCGAGCAAGACATGTTGCTTTAACTGCAATACAGCGGTATGGGCTCGAATGGGAACAGATTCAATTTATCCAATGGTCTGATGCGATCACGTATAAGATTGTGACTTCAGCGGAAGAGAAGTTTCTGCTTCGTATACATCCTAATCGTTGGAGTAGAGAAGAAATAGCTTCGGAACTTGAGTTGCTTCAAGCACTCAATCAACTACAGGATTTACATGTCCCTGAAGGGGTCAAAGGCTCTGATGCTTCGTTTATTCAACAGATTCAAACCGAGGAAGGCTATCAGCATCCTTATGTTACATTAATGCGTTGGGTTGAAGGTGAGCATCTAAATAAGGACATTACGGAGAGCATGGCTTATCAGATGGGTGTAATGACGGGGAAACTTCATCATGCACTCGCTCAATTTAAGCCATCAGCTGAATTAACCCGCCCGAGCTGGGGTGCAGATCGGTTTCAGGAGGAATTCCTCACGTTAGAGCCATACTATCCTCGTTTTCTTACAAGTGAGGCGTGGAGGAGATACCAAGATGCGGCGGAGAAGGTCGTTTCTACCCTCGTTAGAATGCCTCGAAGTAGAGCAAATTATGGTATGATTCACGGCGACTTGCATATCGGGAATATTATCATTCACAATGATCAGCCTCAGCCGATTGATTTTGGCAGATGTGGATATGGGCATTATCTTTATGATGTTGCGAGCACATTACTAGGACTTCATGTACCCCAGCGAATTTCATTTATTGAAGGTTATGAGCACGTGAGACCGTTGAAAAAGGGCGATTTACAAGATGTGGAGTGCTTCTTCATCATGAATCTAATCTCTAATTACTGCCATCATGCGCCCAATGAATCTGAAATCGTGAACTTAATTGGTGAGCAACCTTACGCTCAAGCCTATATTAGAGAGTACTTAAGGGGTGCCTCGTTTTTGTTTGAAAGGGTTGAACCGGTGAGTATAGACGAATGTAAATCTAGTTAAATTGCATGTCTATAGGACGAAAAAAAATCGCCGCATGGGCGATTTTTCTCTTATTAGCTATGAATCACTGCTGTTAGCATTTTAGTTAATAGCTATTACTATTTTTGAAGTCTAATTGAGGTTCGTCTGATCTAGAGATTTCTTCTACGATCGATTAGATCTAATATACTCATTACTGCGAAGACAGCCACTATCGTCAAAATATAAACTAAAAATTCAATCCAGTTTACGTTATCCAGTGTACCTAGGAACAAGTGATACAATACTTTGGTTATGGTAACCGCAATAATGCAAAGGACGAGTGTAGTTAATTTTTTCTTCATCAACGATACCTAATAGTACATTCGGCTCTCCTCAAGCCGCACAAGTACTACCTTTCTGTGTTATCTTGTGTCTTTTACTCAATGGATCGACTTAGCCAACTCTACAAGACTACCAGTATAACACAATATATGGAAGATAGAGGGGATAATGAATGAATTTCTGATTGAATTAATTCTATTTTGTTTCCTAGGTCACTAGTTTACAAGGCTTTCAATCGAGCATCATACATCAGTTGAATCTGAATGCCGAAGGGATCTTCCACAACGCCATATGCCTGGCTAAATACATTACTGGATAACGGGGCAATGATTTGCACCCGCTGATCAGATACAAGGCTATGATAAAATTGCTCGATTTCTTCTAAATCAGCACTTTGAATACATAATGAAGTGTTATTTCCTACGTGATATGTCTCATTGATATTCATGGGATCTTCCGCAATCATGATTTTGGTACTACCGATCATTAAGACGGAATGAGAAATATAATTTCTGTTGTCATCCGTAAGTTGTATCGCGTGATCGCGTTCCGCCATGTCTTGATACGTTACCCGAAACCGTTCATCTGCGCCAAAATGTGTTTTGTAGAAGTCAATGGCCTCCTGTGCCTTCCCGTTCATGGATAGAAAAATGGCTACCTCTAATGTTGCACTCATCGTATGCATCTCCTTATATATTAGTAAACTCAGGTAGATATGAACTAATCGATTTGATATATCCCCTTGAACTCATTATGCTAGATCAAGGTGTCAAAACATGAAACCTTTATAGGGAGATAATGATGAAAAAATCAGAACGGCTTAATGACATGCTTAGATTCTTAAACAATCGTGAGTTTTTTAATTTGCACGATCTGATGGAGAAATATGATATTTCCAAAAGCACAGCGCTACGGGATATTGATTCCTTGGAGCAATTAGGTGTACCGATCTATGCGGAGCATGGCAGATATGGACGCTACGGAATATTGCAACACCAGTTGTTAGCGCCAATCCTATTCACAATGGATGAAGTGTATGCACTTTATTTTGCGATGCTCACGCTAGACGCCTATCAATCCACACCCTTTCATCTAAGTGTTAAGCAGCTGAACGAGAAGTTCGAAGCCTGTCTATCTCAGAAGCAACTACAGCAGATCCACTTGATGAAAAAAGTCCTGCAATTCGAAGTGAGCAAGCATCACCATGTAAGTCAATATTTAGATCGAATTCTGAAGAGTATTCTTCACGAGAGCACTTGTATGATTCATTATGTGAAAGGTCAGCAGGAAACGAGCTATCATGTTCAATTTTTCAAAATATCAGCAAAATTTGGGCAATGGTATGTTAGTGGCATCGACATAAAGACTCATCAGACGAAGGTGTTTCGCTGTGATCGAATCACTTCATTCCAAGAAGAGAGCTGTAATACACAATACTCTATTGATGATTTACTTCATCGTTCATTAGACATATACAAGTCCGATAATAGCATTCAGTATGAGGTTGAGATTGCAGAAGAGGCTAAAGATCTGTTTTACAAAGAGAATTATCCATCCATGAGCATAGAGCATGGGGCGAAGACGATAGTTAGAGGATACTATAACCCTGGAGAAGAGAATTTTATTACGAATTATTTTATGAGATTTGGAACTTCTATCATCGCAGTGAAACCCAATTCGCTCAAAAAGATCATGGTACAACAGATGGAGAATCTTATGAGTCATTACCGCAGTCTTTAATAAGTAAGGGGATAGATGACATGTTTCTAGATAACATTTTTCTTATTTCTTGTAACTCTGGCAATGGAACTTCCGTCATATAAATTGAGGTGAGAGAATGAGGTCGTTTAAATATGGGGCTAAATTAGTTTTTGTATTTCTTATATCCATAATGTTAACAAGCTGTAGCTTCAAGAATGATGGGGAAAGGTCGTCATTAGGCGCTTCAGACAGTTCAAGCACTTCATCGCCGTGTATAACAGGAAACATTAATTTGGCGGATTTCCTAATGATTAATGATGTTATGTACTCGCTGAATGATAGTAGGTCAGATGCAACTTCAATTGAACCCGAGCTCATTGGGGATAAGGTTGGTGAAGTTAAATTTACACTGAGTGAACAAGGTTGTATAGATCATGTTGTGCAAAATGGAGACGCTGCATTCCTTTCAGTCGGCACGTCTGTATATGAATTAAATGGTTATCGGCCGCAATTCCGTGTAGTTGCCGATGACAGAATGTATCAGGTGCGTGACAATCCTAAGGTTGAAACGATGGGCGATCTGATGGACATCGCTTCGAAAGTCGATAAAATCAGCTTGGAGAGTGGGAATGATGGAAGTATAATCGGTGATTTCACTGAGGAAGCAACATCGGAATTTGTAAACGAGTTATTACCTTTACCGTATGTCGGCTTCGACGAAGTGTATAAAAAAGCAAAACATGACTATGGTATCTTCCTACGAGTGCATCTTCGAGATGGTACGTCTATGCGTATGGTGTATTATCCAAAAGCGAATGCCTTCTCGGCAGGAGCCTTTGGAACCCAGCGATTAAATGAACTAATTGTCACGCAAGGACAGCAGATTAAATCTGCTGCAGGAATGTAATGAAGACTATGCCAACAAGGCTATCTCGATTAACGGGATGGCCTTATTTTATTTGAAGAGATATGTGCTCAGTTGTCTAGTGAGATCATCATTTAAATATCCTTCATCAAGTTGTTGATTTGAAACTTCTTAAGTGACTCCGTTGTTGTATGCATATTCTTCAAGTATTCAATCTTGTAGAGACAAGAGTAGAGCACGTTCAACACGTATTCAAAAGCAATCTGTGACGAGAATGTACCGATCTTAGCGAGCTTTTCCTCATCATTAGGTACTCGAATGCAATACGTACTGAGTTTAGCTAACTCACTCTGATTACTTGCTGTAATGGTGATGAACGGGATATTCTCGCGGTTGAAGTGCTGGGCCACTTGAACATAATTCGGTGAGATCCCATGATACGTTAGGAAAATAGCACAATCCTCCGAAGTTAAATTGATGGTGTGATGAATCCATTCCGATAACTCTGTCGCAATGACGACATACTTATTAATTTTAAAACATTTATTTTGAAAACTTTTTGCCCGGATTTGTGAATCCCCCTGTGCATAGATGAAGATACGATTGGCATTATTCAGCAAATGTGCTGTCTGTGATAGGAGTTCGTCGTCCATATATGCAACGTTCTTTTTAATGGTTTCCTTCATCAGCTCTGCAATCTCTTGTGCCACCTGCAGTGAAGATTCACCTGAGCCGAATGGATAGTTAGGGTTTACATTGGAGATGGGCTGAGTACTCTGCTGGAATTCTCGGGCAAGCGTAATGGTGAACTCTTTGAATCCCGTAAGCCCGAGCTTCTGTGTTAGGCGATGGATAGCCGAATGAGACGTATATGTTGCTTTGGCAAGCTCTTGAATACTTAGTTGGAGAACATGCTCTTTGTGCTTCAATATGTAGGATGCGATGCTTTGTTCATTCGGTGTAAAGTTCTGCATTTCGGACAACTGCATTAGGATGTTCAAGAGGATCACTCCAGCTTCTGTAAATTAACGTGAAACGAGAATAGAAAATAAACATTTTGTTCAGAAAACTAACCGTGTAGCTTGTACATAATGATTGAAAGTACCGTTATCGCGTCAAAGCCTTTACGCAAGACCGTCTTATTCTATAATAAATGAAAAGACGCTGAGGAGGAAACCTTATGTTGAACATTGGATACATCGGTAATGGTAAAAGCACCAATCGATATCACCTTCCGTTCTCACTGAATCGGGATGAGCTGAACGTTAAAACAATCTATGCACGCAGCTCGGAGAAAGCGGAATGGGAGAGAGTACCAGGTGTTCAGTATACGGATAACATTTCATCTCTGATGAACGACCAAGACATTCAATTAATTGTCATCTGTACCCACACAGAGTCACATTACAATTATGCCAAAATGGCACTGGATCATGGCAAACATGTACTCGTTGAGAAGCCTTTTATGTTAACCAAAGAAGAAGCCGTGTCTATTTTCCAATATGCAAAAGAAAAGAATCTGGTCATTCAATGTTATCAAAATAGACGATATGACTCCGACTTCCTTACAACTAAGAAAGTGATTGAATCCGGCAAGCTTGGGGATCTCCTGGAAGTTGAAATGCATTACGATTATTATCGACCTGAAATACCTAACACAGTCTCCCAGTTCTCCAAATACAATAGTTATCTATATGGACATGGTGTGCACACCATTGATCAAGTCCTCTCTTATTTCGGTAAACCAGACCGTGTTCATTATGATGTTCGTCAGTTGTTAGGCCCCGGCAGAATGAATGATTATTTTGATCTGGACTTTTATTACAATTCACTCAAAGTATCTGTGAAATCAAGCTTTTTCCGTCTGAAGCCAAGACCAAGCTTTGTGGTATATGGTAAGAAGGGTGTTTTTGTGAAGCAAACAGAGGATCGTCAAGAGGAGCATTTGAAATTATTTTATCTGCCTAAAGGGCATGATGATTTTGGGATTGATCTGCCTCAGCACTATGGCGTGCTTACGTATGTGGATGATGATGGAACGTACCATGAGGAAAAAGTAATTTCCGAAAAAGGCGATTATGCTTGCGTGTATGACGATATTTATCAAGCCATCGTACATGGCCGAGACAAAGTAATCCGTGACGAAGAAACCATATTAGCTATGGAAATCTTAGAGAATGGCATGAAAGGATGTAGCTAAGATGAAACTAGGAATCGTTGGAGCAGGTATGATTGTTCAGGATTTATTGAGTTTTATTAAGGACATTCCTACTATAACGTTGCAAGCAATAAGCTCTAGACCAAGTCATGAGGAAAAGTTACGTTTGCTGCAGCAACAATATAGCATTGAGCAAGTGTATTCTAACTATTGTGAGATGTTAAGCGATCCTGACGTGGATACAGTGTATATCGGATTGCCGAATCATTTGCATTACGATTATGCCAAAGAAGCGTTGTTACATGGTAAACATGTCATTTGCGAGAAACCATTTACCTCGAATCTGTCCGAGTTCCTGGAACTGAAAGAGTTAGCTGAGAAGAAACAGTTAATTCTGGTCGAAGCGATTACCAATCAATATTTAAAAAACTACCTGTCCATGAAGGATCACATCCCTCAATTGGGAGATATCAAAATTGTCGAATGTAATTATTCACAATACTCATCGCGGTATGTTGCTTTCCAAGCAGGTGAGGTGTTGCCGGCATTCAATCCAGAGATGTCTGGTGGGGCATTAATGGATATTAACTTGTACAATATTCATCTCGTTGTAGGCTTGTTCGGCAGTCCGGAGAGAGTAGAATATTGGCCTAATATGGAACGTGGTATTGATACTTCAGGCATATTGTTGTTAGATTACGGTACTTTCAAGTGCGTGTGCATCGGATCTAAGGATAGTACGGCTCCTAATTCAGTTAATATCCAAGGTAACAACGGTTATATTAATATGAAAAGTTCTGCCAATATCGTTGACAGCTATAATTATGTCCTTAATAGGCAAGAGCCGATCCGTGTGGATCATAAAGACCATGCTCATCGTATGTATGATGAATTTGTGGAATTCGATCGAATGATTCGTGAACTCGATTGGGATACAGCGGCTCAAATGCTTGAGCATAGTGAAAAGGTAATGCAGGTTGTAGAACAGGCCAAACAATCAGCCAATCTTGTTTTTGGTCCAGATCGATTACGCCATAATTAAAGAGCAACAGACTAGATCATACAATTTAAGGAAAATGACCGTTCCTCGGTATATTACCAGGGGCGGTCATTTCTTTTCTTAAAATAACAGCGTAAGCACAGGTATCGAGGGACAGGAACTTGTACCGATTGCCGATTAAACATAGTTCTAATCGGCATCTTGCCCTTCAATTCATTAAACTAAGGGGCAATAGTTAAGTAGTATTTTTGTGAATCAATGATGCATCATTGCTTATACCGCATTCCTTACATCACCTTACTAGGATTGTTTAGCATCCAGCAACATATCTCAATTATCATGGATCGAACCAAACACAATAATTGAATGTAAGAATTGTGCAGCTCACGTAACCGATTCAAATGATTCCTTGAGGACTATCATTCAACTCACGGGAAATGATAGCCCAATATTTCAAAGAAGCAGCTGATCAAGATGATTGGCTGCTTTATGATACCTAGGAGTCCGATTAAGCAAACTAGTAAATAACTAGTACCCAACAAGGGAAATAAAGAATATTCCGCTTTCCTGCAAATGTAAAGCAGGTACAAGCCAAGACAGATAAGCTCCTATGGCAGTAGGGCCGAACACCGATGCCAACATTAAAGTTGTAAATGCAAAGCTGATCGGCACCAAATAACCACGCGATATACAGACAAACAGGGCACGAGGTGCACTTAATAATACGTGGAGAGTACCAATTATAAAGTATTAAGAACAAATAATGTTGTACAATCGCAAACGAAAAGCCAGGAAGTCCGATTGAAAAACCAAGTGTTAATGCATAAGCAAAGCTGATCAACATCATTATAAAACACCAGAATATAATTGCGACATATTTGGCAATCGCGATTTTACCACGTAAAACAGGCAAAACGAGCATATCCTTGAGCGTTAGATCGGAATACTCGCGGCCAAATGTCCAACTCGTTACCAATCCAAACCCCAGCCACTCAAACACAGATGCATACAAAAACGCAGTCCGTTCAAAATAAGAAGACTAATCTCAACAATGGTCTCAATCTGGTTTTATTACATTGAGAAAATAATGTTCCAAGTTCTCTACTTCAATTTTAAGTATGGTGAGCGGTACTTCATAATGAGCAAGCAATCTCGCAATATGTTCGGAATGCTGATCATCCGGTAGCGAAAAGCCGTTATTCGAAGTCGAATGTAACGCATACCCGGAGTCTGAAAGAATAGCTTGAGCCTTCCGATCATCCTTCGTTTCGATCATCATCTGCTTTCGGCGGATGGTTTCAAAGTCTTTTGTTGTCAGTTCTTCAAACAATACGCCTTTGTGAATAATGCCGATTCGAGAAGCCATTAAGGTAGGGTAGGCATAAGGAATTTTGACCATATAACCTACTCGTCATGACAAATCTGGATTCCCATCCCCCAGCGCTGACAAACAGATACACTTTTCCGGAAGAAGGCTTACTCATTCCGAGAAGAGCTCGGATGGTGGTTGTTTTCCCTACACCGTTCAACCCCAGGAATCCATAGATTTCTCCTTTCTTAACGGAAAGCTGATCCAGGTGTGATACGCTTGAGCTAGATCCATGACGACAGCCTTGGGATTGAGGTTTAGAAACTCAGGATGCTGATCGGCATACGTGCGTAGCGCATCCAGCCTTCTCCCTAAAAACAGGTCTAGCATGGTTTCCCTCGAAGATCGTGAATACCGGTGTTGTATGTGTGTCCCTTTTTAATTGCAAAATCGTCGATTCCGAGCACCAGATCTGTCTGGTTACTCGCTTGAATCCACGCTTGCTGGAGCAAACGCTCGCTCTCTGCAGGAAGTGCTTCCTGATGCATGCGCTGAACCGTACTCGACGGAGCTTCTTGTATTCTGGCACAATGTGCTGCTGTGGAGCCCAGCGCCTGATTTACAGTCTGCGAGCGAAAAGCGCGACCTTATTGTTCCTTGGAGCCCACACACGAATACGACCAAACAAAACCAATATTGCACCGCGAACAAGCCAAGCGTAGGGAGGGAATGTGCAGAAAACACTTTTTACCAAAGATGCTGACATGACGAATCTTACGTGGCTTATTACGGCCGTCTCGCTTTACCGCTTCTTCGGAGTGGCAGAGAGGACAAGCCTGTTTATAGGGCACCGGTGAGGTCTCCAAATGTACTTCTGTTTCATGGATCGAGACTACGCTTTGAAGACAATGATGTTGAAGCATTAAGCCAAGATCCTCAAGGAAGAACAGGTCGTTCCATCTTACACGAGTTAACGGATTTGTGTACGAACGTCAGTATCGCCAAGAAGCCCTTAAAAAGCTTGAATTTTCCGGTAACTATATATCGTTTAGAATCAACCGGTAAATCTATTGTTTGAATAGATGCGATATGCCCGGTCGAGATTGCTATCTCACGGAAAGAAAAGGGGGATCCGCAGGAACTGTTAAAGTAACTCATGGATCGAGAAGGGTGGGTATATAGTCAGCAGGAGGGATCAAGTTATGTCTTCAAGAAAGACGGTAGGGAAGAAATCGTTACTACGCAGCAATGGGATCATTGCGGATTAGATTGTTACCTAGATAATATAATGGCAGAACTAATGTGATGAGATAATAGACAAATCGCTCTCTGTAGGCAAAATCTCTGAAAAGAGAGGGACGAGAACTTGTTCGATTGCCAGAAGGGATCAGACTGAATAAATTTCCAGATATTAGTTGTCTCATACTGAAATAGTTTACAAAGTATAATGTTTTTGGGAGAATGAAAGCGACATAATAGAAATATGCGTAAAGGAGAGCTTTCAATGCAGGTTCAAAAGGTTAATCATCATGAACTATTCGAGCAAATATACAACTACACACCGATTGGAATCGCGCTCGCAGCTCCGACGGGGCAATGGATGAAAGTGAATCCTGCTTTTTGTCGTATGACCGGCTTTACTGGTGAAGAATTGATGAAACTCAGCTACCGGGATTTAATGCATCCGGAGGATTGCTCCAAGGATTTACTCTATGAAGCAGGGATGTTTGAAAGCAAATCAAAAGAGTGCGTTTATGAAAAGCGATATATAAAAAAGAATGGTGAAGTTTTATGGTGTTCATTTCATGTAACCTTAGTTAGCGACGAAATAACGTTTGAACCTGTTTACTTCATTTTCCATATCATGGATATAACTGACCGTAAATTGTATGAGCGGAAACTTTCGCGCAGTGAGAAGATACTTGAACTGATTTTCGAAAATTCCCAAGAAGTTATCTTCATTACCAATGAAAAGGGTGAAGGTCAATACTGCTCACCTTCCGCTCAACATTTACTAGGCTATTCGCCAGAAGAGGTCATTAGCCATCATAAATCTTTAGTTCACCCACAGGATCTGGAGTCTCTCCGCCAAATTGAGATGAACTCAAGTCATGAAATGAATCTCAGGATTCACCATAAAAATGGCTATTATATATGGTTTGAAACGACTCTCAAAAAGATTAAGCAAGTCGGACGCGAACAACAGATTATTGCAATTGGACGAGAAATATCCGAAGGGAAAATAAATGAAGTCATCAGCGCAGAGGCTGAACGTATTGCAAAGATTGGTAGTTGGAAATGGGATATCATAAATAATCAGATTACTATTTCAGATCAGGTACTTGAAATTTTTGAGCTTGCACGAATGCACAAACGTTATAGGGCAAAGGATGTTTACAAGGTAATGAGTTCTGCAGATGTAGCATCTTTGCAAGAAAAAATCCAAGGCACAGAGCAAGGGCGGCCTCTTGTTTTTGAATTTAAATATGTACAGTCAGAAGATAAGGTGAAATATATCCACTTGCGTGGGATAATCACCTATGACAAACAACACCATCCCGTTGAGTTACACGGTGTACTGCAGGATATTACGGAACAAAAACGGATTGAATTCAAGCTTCAGGAGTCTATTGAGCGCTACACTTCACTTAAGAAATATAATCATGACGCCATTATCTCGTTTGACATGGAAGGGAATATTATTAATGCCAATCCTGCAGCGGTGAAGATGACAGGCTACCGAGTACCTGAAATGGTTAGTACAAGCATAGGGAGATTTATTGGGGATAGTAACCTGGGTCTGATTCTGCGTAGTCATTATGAATTGGCCGAGAAGAAAATGAACACTGTTCGACACAGGGATGGCCATGATACCGAAGTCTTGACAACCCTTGCCCCAATTATTATTAACAATACCAATGTCGGTTTCTATCTAATTGCCAAGGACATCACGGAACAGAAAAATTTGCTGATCGCTAAGGAAACAGCCGAGAGGATGAATAAGGCGAAAAGTGAGTTCTTGGCGATGATGAGCCATGAGATTCGTACACCTATGAACGGTGTAATCGGTATGACAGATCTTCTTCTGGATACTCCGGGGCTTAGCCCGGAACAAGAGGAATATATCCATATTATTAAAAAAAGTGGAGACTCCCTGCTGGCTATTATTAATGATATCCTTGATTTTTCCAAGATCGAGTCTGGAAAAACTGAACTTAAAAACGATCCTTTCGATCTCAAAGAAATCGTGACAGAAACTCTCCAGATTGTAAAACCATTAGTTCGTGAAAAGAAGCTGGACATTCGCCTGCATTTGGATTACGCGATTCCCACTCTGGTGTATGGGGATGCTTCTCGTTTAAAACAAGTCCTTATCAATATTATTGGTAATGCAGTGAAATTTACTCCGGAAGGCAGCGTTGATGTCAGTGTCGGAGTTAAAGATCAATTTGAGGAGGACGTGTCTCTTCACTTTAAAGTTAAAGATACGGGAGTGGGGATTCCAGCAGAAAAAAGACAGCAATTGTTTGAGCCTTTTTACCAGTTGGAGAACTTTATGACTCGTAAACCACAAGGAACGGGACTGGGGCTGGCGATCAGCAAAAAACTGATACAACTTATGCATGGGGACATATGGATTGAGGACTCAAATGAACCTGGCACAACCTTTATATTTACTGCCTCTCTCAAACTAAACAATAATGACAATGAAGATGCTACATGTGCTGAGCATCCTCTACAAATGATTCAGAGTACACCTCTTCATATTCTGGTTGCTGAAGACAATGAGATGAATCAGCTTGTCCTCAGCAGAATGATTGAAAAGAAGGGACACTGTATAGATCATGTGATAGACGGTGAGGCAGCTGTTGAAGCTGTTATGCGAAATGCATACGATATTGTTTTTATGGATGTGAACATGCCAAGACTGGATGGACTTGAGGCGACAAAAGTAATCAAGCGATCCCTATCTCCTGAAAAAAGTCCTTATATTATTGCGGTGACTGCAAATGCCCTAAGAGGAGATCAGGAGAGGTACTTGCAGGCAGGTATGGATGACTATATTAGTAAACCTATCAAAATGGAGACCATTACAGAAGCACTGGAAGCTTATTATATAAAAAAACAGAGCACTCCTTCCTGAAGTATAGTCTGTAAAATATATTTAGTGTACTGTGATTCAACCAAATATTACTTCTGGGGATTTAAATGTACATTGAGTTTACAGGTGATGTAGGGGTCAATGTACCCGCAGATGCAAGAGCAGTATTGCTCCTCTTCGTGAAGCCCATGTAACTGGTTTAGTACCTAATCAAGGTATGAACCGGCTTTTATTGGTGAATGGGAGACTGCATCGTATAGGATCTTTAATTTTCGAGTTCATTTACATTGAATCAATATCATAAATATAATACCTTGCCACGACTAGCTTCTTGAGGCATAGAAAAAGGAGTACCTCCCCAAATCTCGAAAGTGTTAAGTACGACCAAAACACCAAGAAGAAAGGAGAACTCCCTATGCCATATATTCGACACGAGAGCCTGTTTACCTTGCAAGAGCTGTATCAATTGGAGTAAAAAGATCGTTTTCGTGAGATTTTTTCTACTGTGGATATCACTCCAATTTTACGTTGGTGCGTAAAATCTCTCACTTGGGTGCGCCGATTGAAGTGAACTACCGTGCGATGTTCTATTCTCTCATCGTTAGAGTCCTGGAACGTATTCCTACGATCAAAGATTTAATCAAGCGACTTCAAAACGACATCTTGTTCCGCCCAGATTGTGGTTTTATGCTTTCAGAAGCCTATCCTGTGTTAAGAGATGCATTGCCACTTGCCCCTCAGTGGGGAGTGAAGAAAAATAGTGATGGTAAAAACATCTTTTGGTACGGCTATAAAGGTCATCTTGCTGTAGGGAGTAGTGTAGGCATATATATTGGGCGATTCAATCAATGGTACAGTTGGGATCTAGTATATCAACCTGACCAGATTCTGAGAGATCTCATGACGGATATAAGCTCGGGACGAGGTATATTAATAGAATTTGTTCCTATTCTATTTACGATCCAAGTTTTTGGATACGTGATTTTGAGTTTATTAACTGTAAGATCGAGTAAGTAAGAAGTACTAACAGAATCACTAGGACAGTATCAGGATTCATAACATCTATATTTGCATGTTGTGTACGGAGAAAGAGTAGGGGATTTATACAGATAACTGAGGATGATCTAGTGTGGAGGTGAGGGATATATGTATGCGAAGAATTACCGATATATTGGAATGAAGATGATAGCGGTATTCGTCTCAACGCTGATCTTGAGTTTATATGGATCTTGGAGAGCCTATACACCCGAATCTGATCGAATCTCTGACATAGGCTATTACTCCTTCGGTGGAATATTTGCGATCCAAGTCGTTCCGTTATTCTTTGTGTTTATCATATTAGGCTTGATGGTCTCTCCATTGATCGATGCAATGATATTTAGTAAATTTCACTCTAAAGGTGTAAAAGGATTATTAACGTTCGTGATCGCTTATCTATTGCTTGGTGTGGTTAGTGGAATAATCACCTCAATCTTCTTTCGTAGAGTGGAATCCATCTTATTTTTCAGTACCATTTCAATTATTGGCGCAATGATTTTTCTTTTCGTTCAATTAGCATTACAAGGCATTTTTTATAAGCGGAGAACTACGGAGGGTCCAAAGAAAAACGTATAAACAACTTATGAATTCAAGAAGTCACCTAATGGTGGCTTTTTTTAGATTTTCATTTGTTAATTACAAAAATTGCAACTTTATCACTAATCATCTCGTTATGTTTATGTGGTCATATATGGAAGTATGTAGACTAGGAGGTATATCTATCATGTCCAACCAACAAACTCATCACATGAATTCAACTCGCCAAACGAAATTAATTAAGCCAGTCATTGCTGGTGTAACGGCTGCTATGTTTGCCGCTTATGGTGTACTCGGCGCACTACCAACTCAAGCCCATGCAGAAGCTTCTGATATTTCAGTGCGCAACTGGCATTCTTATAATAGCTACTCCATACCTGAGGTTAAAGCAACATGGAGTGCCCAAGTAGATAATTACCTTAAGATGAACGAAACTTACTTAGAAGGTAGTGCTATTGCTGAAGAGGGTAAGGTGTTTACATTTGTGGGATCGAAGTTGGCTGCACTCGATGCCAAAACGGGGAAACAGCTGTGGACGTACGGCCAAAAGCTAACACCATTTATCACCTACAAGGATGGGACTCTCTACGGATTAAGTGCCGATCACAAACCTTACGCACTGACTGCTAAGACCGGTAAGGTAAAGTGGCAGTCTGGCACCACCACGAGTATAGATGCAATGCTGCGTACCGAAGCCTTAATTCCTAAGACGGATACATTCTATGTGATTAATGGAAGTACAACTTTTGCGTTTGATATGAAAACAGGCAAGCTACGCTGGAAGGCGAATGAACCGTTGGGTGAAGGGAACGGCACTACGTATCTAGAGGAGTCTGATGGGGTTGTACTGCGAACTTTCAATGTACAAGGTGCACTTTCATCGATTCAGCTTAATGCGTATGACAAGAAAACAGGCAAGAAGCTATGTGGTGAATTTGGTCAAGGGGAAGCTCTGCAAATTAAAAATGGTCTTGTATTTTCAATCGACTATTATTCACCAATGCTGGAAGAATACGATTCAACTCCTAATCGAAACTTGAAGGTTAACGTGTACAATCTGAAGACGGGTGTGTTGAAAGGCAGTCAGGAGTATTCATGGAAAATGGCTGGAGAACCACCGTATGCCAGTGGTCGAGGCAGTATATTTGCGAACCAAGATAAACTATATATTGAACAAGGGGATAAGATAGCAGAGTATTCGCTAAACACCTATAAAAAAGGAAGTTCTCCCCTGCGAACACTACAGCGGCCTCATGGTGAGAATCTAGCGTTGATCGGCATCGTTCAAGAACGCCTGATCTATAAGAACTATACGACAGGGGAACTGACAGGCATTAAGCTGGCTAATGGTCAAGAGGTGAAATGGTTAGGAGATGCACCTATCTCCCAGATTGATGTCTATGGTAAAGGCATGTATCGAGCACAGCGCAATGGTACCTTACTTGGCATCGATATGATGTCAGCAAAGCCTCTGTTCCGAGTGGCGACTGGGGGAGATCTTCATCATAAAACGTTAAAAACGGACGGGATGCTCATCATTCAGACGGAAGGCAAGATACTCGGCGTCAAATTACCGGCAGCTCTGAAATAAACTCTCCGAGCGCAATAAAGGTGGGTACAAGTATTGAATCGAACCAGTGAGTTCACACCATCTTTTTCACGTTTTCTACTATCTAATGTGATCATCACGCTAATCGCTGTTGGCATATATGGTGGATTTATGTTCACAGATTCTCAAGCCGGCGTGGATATGAGTGACCGAGCCAGCATCCTATTTTATCTGGCCTATATCAGCATACCCGTGTTTATCGTATTCGTATTGCTCACCACAGTGCTAGTTTGGTTCAGAGAACGATTACCTAAGAAAATACACACTTCGAATGTCATCGTGTACGATGTTATGATCGCCGGGATCGTAAGTGTTTTGTTTTACCTTGTGCATAGTGCATTTTATGAAACTAGATTTGTACTAGCTATATCGCCATTTATATCTACACTCATATTTAGTGTTATATATGAAACGTATATTACTAAAACTTAATCTCCATTCTTGCTCGCTTAAATGTGATGTAAGGAACAAAACCGCAGTTCTGGGGTATTCAGTGCTGCGGTTTTTATTTGTCCATATTTAGCTACGAAGATTGTACCAATATATAGAAATTGTATTTAAACCAGCGGCTATATATAATTCTAGACCTACATATTACATCATTGGGAGAGCAGACATTATGAACAAAATTCTTTCAGTACTTATCATCTTTCTATTCATTCATACCGTTGGATTCTCAGCAGCCGTTTCAGCATCTGAGTTGAAAGAAACGCCTTTCATCGTAGATAACGGCAAGATTATTAGTGGCAGAACGTTAATTCCAATTAAGGTGATTTCTACCCATTTCGGGTATCAGGTACATTGGGATCAAGAAGCGAAGATAGTTACTATACTTGGCGAGGATACTACGATCCGCATGAAAATAAATTCTAACGAAGTGAGCTTGAATGATCAGAAGCTTACGCTTGAAGTGCCTGCTCAGGTATACAACGGGGCTACCTATGTTCCTTTGAAATTTCTGAGTGATGTGTTCGGAGCCAATGTTAGTTGGAATTCGTCCTTCAAAGTAGCGGAAGTGCTATGGGAAGATCGAACGATATTAATATACACGGAAATTAAACGGATTCCCGATCTGACTGACAAACAGATTGATATGCTGTCCAAGGCAGCTAATGAGGCTGCTGTGATTACAGATGTGAAATATGCTAAAGTACATCTTAAACCTTATTTTACGGATAAATTGTTAGGTAAGATCCTATGGAATAAAGGTTTGCCTTTTCGAATCCAATTTGATTCTAAACATCAAAGTGCAGTCACCTATCCGAATATCTACCATTCCGAAGCTGTCATGACTCAGCTCTCTTACTTTGCGCTCCACACCTGGGTCACTCGGACGATGGAGTTGGAGTATGTGGATCATCGCTGGAAGATCAGCCAAATTGATTTTAAATACACGTATTTCTAAGAAAATGATAAGCTCGCTTAGCAAACACGGCTGCATGGGTCAGAACTCTGGCTTAAGCAGTCGTTTTTTTGACATTAGATTCAGAGAATGAGAAAATGTTGTGTTGTGAGAAAAGGTTAGGGGTAACTCCCTGATAAGATAGCTATATATTGGAGGTCTACGGATGAATCAACGATATCGTATTACAAGAACCATGCAGGAGAATAACGCGCAACAAGAGATCACTTTGGAGGAATGTAAGCAGTATTTCGCGAACAAAGATGACTTTGCGTACTCTGCCGTTTTACATGTAAAAGGGCCTGAGAGTATCATGTCGATTGACGGAGATTTTTTCATGTGGTCACATGAGGGGAACGAAATTCCATTTCGATTATTCTCGGGAGACCTGTATGTGGCAATCTCCAATGAAGCTGTCGTTCCCAAGATGATTGAGATTGCAACAGATCTGCGCGCTGATATTATTGAAGGATAGGGCAGTGATTGAATAACATATTAGTTAAGAAGATAATGAGACCACGTTGAGATTGAAGAGGATAGAAGGTAGTTATTTTGCAGCGACAGGAGTAAGGTTATGAACATTATTGTTTTTGGAGCCACTGGCAAAACCGGCCGCGATATCGTAGCAGGAGCACTGAAGAATGGGCATCAGGTTACCGCGTTTGTCCGCAATCCGTCTAAGCTTAACATGACTCATCCCAATCTTCATGTCCATACCGGAGAGATCACGAATATGGAAGATATTGACAGATTGCTTAAAGCCCGACATTATGATGTAGCTTATTCAGCGATAGGCTCCAAAGGTATGTTTAAACGTGAACCCTTACTCATTCAAGCCATGCATCATATGGTCAGAGCATCCGAGCAGAACGATGTAGGCAAGTTCATCCATATCTCCTTCGCTGGTGTGCGATCAGATGCTGGTCAGTTAGGTTTGTTGTATAAGCTCATTGTCCCTAATGTGATGAGAAATTTGCTTCATGACCATCGAGAGAAGGACGCGCTAATCAAACAAAGTAGTCTAAACTGGGTGCTGGTACAGCCGCCGATTCTAACTGTAGAGCCATATTCAGGGAAGTATGTGCATGAGGTGTACATTCAACCTGATAAGTCACGTAAGTTGAAAATGTCACGATCTAATTTGGCTGACTTTATGCTGAAGCTAGCGAATGATTCTACTTATGATCGTAAAGAGGTTTTTGTCACCGAGTAAGTATTCCGCATGTTGGACTCGAATGATCTAAATAGCAACGTGAATTCTTGCATGATATATCGAACGAAGTTGAGGTGTGAAGTGAGAAGAATAAGTGTAGTATTATTATGCATTTGTGTCATCTATGGATTTTCTCCACCAGCTCTAACAGAAGCGGCTAAGTCTGTTACAACAATTAAAACAGCGGTACATATGTACAAAGGTCAGCCTTATATTCAGATTAGCGGTGGCAACCTAGCAATCACGAAGTCGATCAATACAGTTTTAAAGGACCATACGGTAAAAGTAGTTCAGACAAACCGTGCAATGCAACAGCACAATAGCTCAGCCTGGTCTAAAACAAGTGTTAAAACGATGTACAATAACCAAAAATTACTGTCTATCGTGTATACAGATGGGATAAATTACACAGATGATAACGTAGGAACCTACATATCCTCGACGTACAATTTTGATCTTACAACAGGTAAACGTATGACCCTAAACGATATTGTTGATACAGAATTCAAAAGAGCTAATCTGATGTCGATCATTTCTCAGAGTCTTCAGTTGAAGTATGATAAAGGTGTTCAGATTATGGAGAAGCGTATTTATGAAATTCCGTCATATTATGTGTCTGAATTTTATTACTACAATAAAGGGATTGTCGTCCGTTTCCATCCGACTACTGTGGCAGAAGAAACTGAAGGATTCATTGACGTTAACGTACCATATGACCAATTAAGCGCTCAGGGTACTAGTCAAACTGTGCCTAAATATCTAGAGTATCTACGTACTCAAGTCAGTGATTATATCGAAACTGAGATGCAGTACTTTGATGGATACAAAATAGGTAATATTTATGCTTTGAGTAATGGTGAATATTGGAGACAGGTTGAACCTAGATTTTATTCAATACCATCTTACTCGCTATCACCTAAAGTAAGGATCTACAAAGATCGAACACGGAACTACATGTGGGTTGAGGGCGCGGATGATGCAGTCGAGGTCGAGAGGCTGGTATACCCTTAATGAGAGCATACAGAGCTTATGCGATATTCAATTTTGCCGCTGATGGAATTAATGTTACCTTTCCTGAACTGCCTGGATGTTTGACGTGTGGTTATACACTAGATGAAGCTTTGTATATGGCAAAAGAAGCGCTTGAGTTGTATATCAAAGGTGAGCCTATAGCGGAACTCCCAGCAATAGCTAGCGAGATGCCCGAGTTAACTGACGCTAATGATAGAGTTTATCTGATTGAAGCGAATCATACAGACTGATGATGCGTCAGACAGAGTCACATCAGGGTTCTACGTCATTTTATGTATATTCTCGCGCAACATATGTTAAAATGGAATTTGTACTATCATTTATATTAAATAAGGAGGCCAATATGGAGCCGATACAGCCTCAAGACATTCAAAATAGAATCAGCGAACTTGCTGATCAAGATGTATACGTACACCTTGAATTAACGACAGGTGCGTATGCTCAGCACTTGGACAGCACAAGACATCCGGCGTCGGCATTTATTTCCAATGCGGTCATTCGATATACGCAGGGATCTATCTCCGCGACGAGTCCATACCGAGTTGGCTTAAAGACAACTCAGGGATGGATCTATGCTGAAGGCCTTACACATGTTGATGAGCAGGACAAGGATCGCTTAATTTTGGCTGGACATGATACTCAAGGAAAGTTAGTTGTAGCGTTACAACTCAGCAGAGAAATGTTCTGATGGAAGTGGAGGAGCAAGCATGAATAATGAACAATACAAACATCAGCGCATTTTAGTTGTATTCCCTCATCCAGATGATGAGGCATTCGGAGTTTCGGGAACGTTGGCTAAATACATAGAAGACGGTGCTCACGTCACGTATGCTTGCCTAACCCTTGGGGAAATGGGACGTAATATGGGAATCCCGCCATTTGCCAATCGAGTAACGTTACCAGCCATCCGTAAGCAGGAATTGATTGAATCCGCCCACGCGATTGGTATCCAAGACTTAAGAATGCTAGGTTTCCACGATAAAATGATTGAATTTGAAGACCCGGATCTGTTGGATGGCCGGCTTATGGAGCTGATTGATGAGTTAAATCCGTCGCTCGTCATTACTTTCTATCCAGGTTATAGTGTGCATCCCGATCATGATGCGACGGGTGCTGCTGTTATCCGCACAATTAGCCGAATGCCAGCACAGAACCGTCCGGTTGTACATTGTATCGCATTCGCCAAAAACTATGAGCAGGCTATTGGGAAACCAGACGTTCTCATGGATGTAAAGGCGTTACTTGCGAAGAAAATGGCATCGATCCGCGCACACCGTTCACAGTTCCAAGCGGCTGAGCTTGTCGGTAAAAGCGAACTGAATGATAAGGAAATTCAGAAGCGCTTCGGAACCGAAGTGTTCTGGACCTATCGATTTGAATAAACGCTGTGGATCAGGCGGTAAAATCAAATTCTAATACGAGATCTGTTCCACTTAACAGATACGTGGTCATAAAAGTCGCCTTCAAGGCGACTTTTATGTTTTATAGCGAAAATACGATAATCCTTACATTGAACGGAATGGATTAAAGTGTATTATTGACCTATGCTGTCTAATAACTCATCTGTCGTTAGAATCGTGGCGAATTCGTGATGTAGCGTTACAAGCGAGATCTCGTGAATGATCTCCGCAGTATGATAGGTGCCATGTTGGTCATATAAACCAAATGCGGCTACTGCATCTGAGATAAGAGTTGTATGAAATCCTAAATTACCGCTCATTCGAGTCGTTGTAGACACGCAATGAGGGGTGGTCAACCCTGTTATTACAACATGTGTGATATGATTTTGTCTCAAATGTTCTTCTAGAGGTGTGCTGATAAAACTACTATTCACCTTCTTCGTTAGAACGATTTCCCCTTCGCTCGGTGTAACAACTTCTTTAATACGGAAACCTTCATTTGTAGGATGAAATTGAGAATGAGGATTGTCGGACGTATGTTGGATATGTATGATGTGCCACCCTTTGTCTCTCCATGTCCCAAGTATTCTACCGATATTTTCTTCTGCTGATAGATTGTTCCTTTCACCCCACTTTGGATCATCAAAAGCCTTTTGAACATCGACTATAATTAGAGCTGTATTTGGTTTCTCCAATGACAATTCCTCCGATCCTCATTTTAAGTTGAATTTCGTTGTACAATTTTATTATGCGCAAATGCTTTACCAATGTATACTTTTTCATTCTGATAGAGAAGCATATTAGTTTTTTTGCACGAGTCGTGAACCAAATAAAGTCTTAGGTGATCTAATGAATAGATGAAGCTAAGGGAAAGGGGAGCCATGTGTGGATTTATCTGAGAAAGTGACACTTGCAAGGCAAGGAGACCAGGAAGCTTTTGTATATGTAATACGAGCTGTTCAGCAAAGCTTATTTGCCATAGCCAGATCTATTGTGAAAAACAACGAAGACTGTGCCGATGCCATGCAGGAGACCATCGCCAAAGCGTATTCTAATGTACATACACTGAAGGAGCCTACGTATTTTAAAACATGGATTATACGTATTCTGATTAATGAATGTAATCGGATTATTAAGAAAAAGCAGCGAGTAAGCCCGGTTCCATACGATACGAGACAGACATCCTATACGGGGGATTTTGAACAGATCGAATTGTTTGAAGTGATTGATCAACTGGGTGAACAGCTTCAGACTATCGTGATGTTATTTTACATTGAGGACATATCGGTCAAGGAAATAGCGAAATTACTTCACGTTTCCGAAGGGACAGTTAAATCACGTTTGTATAGAGCAAGGCAGCAACTATCTGAGCTTGTACTAGGGAAAGGAGAGGGCAAATATGAATCATCATGATGCACTTGATCGCGAACTCAAGTCATTGTTGAAGTCCAAAGCAGAAGACGTAGCCATTCCTGATCCAGTTCAGAATGCTGTCGAAAATGTATTATCTTCTTTACCTAAACAGAAGAGGAAGAAGAGATTTCCTAGTAACCGGTGGAGATGGTTAGCTGCGGCTGTTGTCTTCTTTGTTCTTCTCAGTGCGATTTCGGTTTCGACTGTGCCGATATTTTCTGAGATGCTCCGATCTTTATTCGCTAAAGATAACCCGGATATCGGATTACTGCGAGCACAAGAGTTAGGGTTGGTTCATAATCCTCATATTAAAGTAAAAGACAAAGGTTATACGCTCGTAATCAATGAAGCTGTGGCCGATCCGACACGGGTGACGATTGCTCTACAGCTATTTGATCCCAAAGGGAAGCATAATCGTGACAAATTGGTCATTGGCAATGAGAACCAAATTACGATTAAGGATCGTGAAGGAAATAAGGTAGACACCATGTACGATATGGGATACACGAATGATTTTTATTACTTAGTCGCCTTTTTCAGGGAGCCTTTACAGACAGACCGGATTACCATTGAAGGAAATGTTCAGAAACTAGGTCAGCGGAATGAAACACCCATTGAAGGGGATTGGAACTTTAGTTTCGATATGGATATGAAAGAGGCAAATAGCAAGACTACCATCGAAGAGTTGTCCGGAAGTTATACAACACCACATGGAATGACGGTGACGTTGAAGCGGCTGACGAGAATGGTACAGGGTGTGCGTCTAGAACTGGAGACAGAGCTTAGTGATGAAGCCATGGCTAGATCACCGGGAGATTTATGGGAAAACCAGATGCTGAGCTTCCATTTTGAGACAATGGATAAGGAAGAGATTCATGCTGTGAATCCGAGAAAACAGGGTTTTATGGATAGTTTGATGACATCTGATCATATGGTCATTGGTAATGGGAAAATGCACTGGAGTTACACATTTAAGTACTTACCTGAAGAAGAACCTTACCGTTTTGTCTTAGATGCCTACTCCGTTGCAGAGCTGGATGGAAGCCAGATTGCGTTTAAACCCGCTGAATTAGTAGACCCAAAAGGATATCAAGTATTGAATGATCACTTTGAGTTGAACGGGACAGTTCTTGAGAAATCCGATATAGAACAAGACACAAATGAAATGGTCATTTCTTTCTATGCAGAGTTAGAAAATGAATTTGACAACAATGTATGGAAAGCAGTCGATGTATTAGGTAATGAGTACGAAGTAGACCGCCGCGGTGTATCGTTTTTAGTGAATACTTTGCCTGACAATTGGCGTGAAGGATTGATTAGTATGGGAGATCGTGGGATGAAGCAACCATATCATTTTGAAATTAAGGGATTGAGTCATATTCCTGAGCAGCTTACTCTCATTAGAGAAGTCGTTGATAAACGTTATCAAGACCCCAATTGGTCTGTTCTTCTCAATCCATAGAGCGAGAATGAAACGAACAGCCGAACACGCAGCATATGACTGGGACGTTCCTATTCTCGCCTTTCTCTATAGATTTTTTATGAAGTCCCTGCTTGAGCAGAGCCATTAAAGGATACAGGGCCAATAACAGTTACAGGATCTACTGATGTGCTTCCAACAAACATCGTATATCGAATTTGACCAGTTGCAACATTAATTGCCGGAGGGAAATCACCAGCAGCAAAACTAAATAATCTACTGCCAGGACCGGAGGATAAGTCGATTGTAGAATTGAAGATAATGATACCTGAACCGAAAGCTCCGGTACCTCCTCGGACAACATAAATATTGACTACGTTTGAAACAGATCTAGAAACACCAACTGTTCCCCAGAGTTGAATGCGTACGTCACTTTGATTGGGAGTTCCTATAGCTGCAACCGTTTGAAGACCAATATCGCCTACTAATACAGGCGTTGTTGATAGTATTTCAGTACCAGAGCTAAAGGTGTTATGAAGAGACAATCGTGAATCTAGAAATTGAATAGGCATGTTTATCACCTCGCTTTCTATCTATTCACATCTTATGCAAGGAGCCATAGAATGCTTGGACAAGAATTAAAAGAGGCATTCCATCATACAGGAAGCTGGAGAAAGATTGGTGAGTCAAATGGGAAAAATGCGCTCATGATATTTGGTAGAAAAAGCACTGCTCAAGTATAATTATGGAATTCAAAAGGTTTTTCATAATTCGTGTTATCGGGGTTATCATGTAGGTAGTAATTCTATCGGATGAGCAATATCTATATCTAAGAAACTTTGAAAGTGGGAATAGACATGCCTACAATACAAGTTTTACATTATGATGCATTCTCTTCAGAACCTAATATGGGAAACCCGGCGGGAGTTGTTTTGGACGCGGATCACTTGTCTGAAAAGGCAATGCAATCCATTGCACGTTCTGTTGGATTCAATGAGACCGTATTTGTTCTAAAATCCAGTCATGCGGATTATCGACTAAGATATTTTACACCAGGACATGAGATCAACTTATGTGGACATGCAACGATGGCTTCGATGTATTGTTTAAAGACACGCGGTGTCATAGGCGCATCCCAAAGTGCTGTTACGATTGAAACGAATGTTGGCATCCTACCTATAAGGTTCAATTATATTAATAACGATCTGATGGTAACGATGAAGCAGGATCATCCTCAGTTTGTTCCATTTCAAGGGTCAGTTAAGCAGCTGGCTGAGAGCATGGGTTTAATGGAAGAAGAGATCGATCCATCTATGCCAATTGTGTATGGCAGTACAGGAACATGGACGTTGTTGGTGCCTATTAGAAACTTAGAGAGCTTCAGTCGAATGAAGTCTAATAATAATATGTTCCCAGAGATCTTGGCCGAGAATCCAAGGTCTTCTGTGCATCCTTTTGGATTAGATACAGTTAAGCAAGAGGCATTGATGCATGCTAGACACTTTTCTTCACCGTACTCAGGTACGATCGAAGATGCGATAACAGGAACTGCATCTGGTGTGATGGGAGCTTATTATTTGACATATCTTGATCGAGAAGCAACTAACATAGAATTCATCGTGGAACAGGGTACAGAAGTTGATAAAGATGGACAAGTGTTGGTAAATGTAACCCGTGAGCAGGATCGTATAGACGTGTACATCTCGGGAACAGGAGTCTATGTTCGTGAGCTTGACTTTGACTACGATGGTTAATTGATTGTTTGCTAGAATGCAATGCAGTGATTGAATATGGTGAAATCAACGTATTTGATTTTGAGGGGGATGAAGGAAAATTAACGGAGTCTCAGAAGAATGCAATTACTGACGCAGTTGCGCTGATTCAGGCGAATAAAGCATTTGATAGATGCGATTTGCAGTTATAACGTTGAAGGAGTTGAAATGAATGATTCTAGGACTGTATGAAGCTCATTTACCGATAAGTAACAAAAATAGATCAATCGATTTTTATTCAAAACTAGGACTGGAGCTTGCCTGGGAAGATGAGGACACGGCTTTTTTCTGGATTGAGAAAGAGAAGAGCTGGCTAGGTCTTTGGGAAGGAGAGGAACATCGACTTCCATATCATCCTTCGATCAGACATATTGCATTTAGAGTAAGTTATGAGGAACTGAAACATAGTATGGATTGGCTAAAAACGATTGGTGTTGAACCTGTTCCTTTTGGGAGAAGAAGTTCAGTTGAACCTTTTGTACGTGCAAACCAAGGGAATGCCTCCGTATACTTTAACGATCCTGATGGGAATAGTCTGGAGTTGATGTGTTTTGTTTCTGTACCTGAAAAGTTCAAATCAATAACAGATAAACTATCATTTGAAGAGTGGGAAAATTTGATTAAGGAGGAGTAGGGGGATGACCATGTTTCCTTTTCAAGTTAATGAATCAATTTCAATCAATATAATACAACCGAGAGATCGGGATGAATTGTACACATTAATTGATAATAATAGAGCGCATCTCCGAAAATGGCTACTGTGGGTTGATAAACGTCAATCCCCATCCGACTTAGATTCTGTTATAGCGATGTGGGCTCAAAATCTTGAAGAGAGAAACGGATTTGATGCAGGAATATGGTACAACCAGAAGTTGGTTGGAATGATTGGACTGCATTACATTGATTGGAAGAACAAAGAAACAAGTATTGGGTATCTCTTATCAGAGTCATTCGAAGGCCGCGGAATTATATCAACATCGATCAAGGCATTATTAGATTATTTGTTTGCTGAGTTTAAGTTAAATCGCGTAATTATTCAATGTGCAGAAACCAATCTAAGAAGTCGATCTATTCCAGAACGTATTGGTTTTGTAGAAGAAGGCATTTCAAGAGAAGCTCAGTGGCTTTACGATCATTATGAGAACATTGTGACTTATAGTATGTTATCAAGTGATTGGAGTAAGTAATTTGCTGTGAATTATCTTTTATCCCGAGATTATCAGGGGAAGGCTGAGACTACATATGTATGAAACACTTCCTGGATGGATGTTAATACTGTTCTGGTTGTTCTTCCTCTTGACCCTTGGGGGTGCAATCGTAAGTGTATTTCGTAGAAAGCTATTGAATCTATCAATACTGTCCATTGTTTTATCCATGTTAATCCCAATAACTTTTGTTATCCTTAGTATTCGAAGAAACGATGGATTGGATGAATTGCAATATTTAATTATTCAACTACAGCGCGGTTCTATTGGGGCTATTTTTGTCGTTGAAGGAACAATATTTTTGTTTTTTTGGTGGTCGTTATTTTTCCTGAAGAACAAGCCTATAAATAAAAGCAAGATAATCGAATAAGTAAAAATTTCAGAACTCTGATGACATAAGGAGAACGAAATGAATCGAATATTGATAATAGGATCAGGCGGTTCTGGTAAATCAACGCTTTCCAAAAAGTTAGGTAACATGCTTAATCTTCCTGTGATTCATTTAGATGCTTACTTCTGGAATCCAAACTGGGTTCCTAAACCGAATGATGAGTGGGATCAGATGATTAATAAGTTTACTAATCAAGATCAATGGATTATGGACGGCAACTATTCAAGAACAATGAATACGAGGATGGAGAGAGCGGATGTCATTATCTTTTTGGATATGCCCAGGCTCTTATGCTGCTATCGAATTATCAAACGGCGATTGATGTACCATAACAAGAGTAGACCCGATATGAATGAAGGATGTAATGAAAAGTTGGATTGGGAATTCGTGAAATGGGTCTGGAATTATAAGAAAAGAAGTGGAATGAACGTTCTGAAGAAGCTCGAACATATGCAGGGAGATAAACAAGTCATTATTTTGAATACTAGAAAACAAGTAGATGAATTTATAAGCAGAATAGAAAATAATAGAAGCCTTTAATTATAAATCAATTATTCAGTATATCGACTATTGAGAAACATAAATAAACATGAGGAAGAAGGATAGCATGAGCTATTGGTATGATATTAATGAGATTAATCATGATGCAATACAGTTTGCAATTATGCTCACAACCTTTGAAGATAAGTTCATAATTATTAAAAATAGCAAACGAGGAGGTTGGGAGATCCCAGGGGGCAATAGAGAACCAGGGGAAACGATGTTAGAAACTGCAAGTCGAGAGCTGTATGAGGAGACAGGAGCGGTAGAATTCGAACTCACTCCCTACGGTATTTATAAGTTGAACGGAAGTTTGGGCATGGTTTTTCACGCTAAGGTAAAGGTGTTAGACGAATTACCTGATTCGGAGATTGCGGAGATCAAATTCGAAGATAATTTACCCGAAGGAATGAACTTTGGAGATATGTTCTATCTGTTCTCAGACAAATGGGATGAATGTGCAGATAAGCAAATGAAGAAATACACGGTAACGATCAAGAATTCGAGTTTACCCTGTGCCATAACAATTACTGCGAGCTAGGAGCAAATGATATTTAATAAGGCTTACATTGATGATGGGAAACTAATTATAAGAAAAGAAGGTGCAGGGATGGAGATTGTACAGGCAGATGAGACAACCCTAGATGAAGTGACACAATTAGCCTTAAAATTATGGCCCGAGAATACGTGGGAACACTTAAGAGCTGGCTTTGAAGATGTATTACAATCAGATAAAGATATGCTGTATCTTGCAAAGGCTCAACAGAGGTACGTTGGATTTATTCACTTATCGATAAGAACTGATTATGTTGAAGGATCTAATTCCTCGCCTGTTGGCTATGTTGAGGGCATTTACGTCGAGCAAGAGTACAGGAATCAAGGTATCTCAAAACGATTAGTTGAAGCAGGAGAGAAATGGGCGAAGTCTGTAGGTTGTACCCAGATCGCATCAGATACGGAGCTTACGAACCATGCAAGCCAAGCATTTCATGCGAAGATTGGATTCACAGAAGCGAATCGAATTGTTGCTTTTATTAAAGACTTGAAGTGAGTAACCTGAAATCAGCTTAAGCTTCACATCTTCACATCGATTATCATTGATAATCATTTTCAATTGAATTAGAATAGAAGTTGAGGATAGCTAAGCTAGCAGAGCAAAGTAATATGGCTACACCTCATTTAGTTCAAAATTTGATACCGATGTAGGAGGTAATGATGTTAATCCAAACTCGAAGCATGATTATACAAAAAGGGTATAGTGATCAGGTCGTAGAACGATGGAGTGGTCCATCACCAATTATGGATATGCCAGGTCTTATTGATTTCAGTGTGATGGTCAACAAGCGCAACAAAGAGCAAGAAGAAGTTCTTGTCATCATTCGCTGGGAATCAGAAGAAGCGTGGAAAAACTGGGAGAAAAGCGATGTACATATCAAAGGACACCGTGAGAAAAAATCGCAAGAGAAGCCAGAATATCTAATCAGTACGACTGTTAACATGTATGAGGTACAGACAGTGAAGTCAGGCAGCGGTTCTTTCAGTAATTCATAATTCGCTAAGCACGACTGACCATTCGCCGGTTAGTCGTGTTTCTTTTATTTTATGGATGAACGGATGAATTCACTTATGATACAATCTACGAATGTAAGAAGTACAAGCAAGTCGAGACAATAGAGGTTAAATATCAACACAGACAACAATTGATGTACCGACAAATAGGAGGCATTATTACGATGGACTACTCATTTTCCAACAGGATTGCTGCATTACAGCCATCCATCATTCGTGAAATTTTAAAAGCAACTTCAGGTCAGAACGTTATCCCGTTCTCGGCAGGTAATCCTGCACCAGAGACGTTTCCGATTGAGGCGATACGTACGTTCACACAATCCATACTGGAACATGATCCGGTGACGGCTCTTCAATACGGAATTACAGAAGGATATGCCCCGCTAAGAGAAGCACTAACGACACATTTGAAAACAGGCTTCAATACAGGCCAAGAATCAGATGAATTGTTCATCGTATCTGGTGCGCAACAGGGCATTGAGCTTGCTTGTAAAGTTTTCTGTAATGAGGGTGACACGATAATCTGTGAGAGCCCAAGCTTCATCGGTTCCTTGAATACGTTTCGAGCAGCGGGGGCTAAGTTAGTTGGTGTGCCTATGGAGACTGACGGAATGGATATTGAGAAGCTAGAGCATGCTCTGCAAACAGAGCAGAACGTGAAGCTGATTTACGTGATCCCAAGCTTCCAGAATCCAACGGGTATTACAACAAGTGAAGAGAAGCGTAAGGCAATCTATGATTTAGCGAAAAAGTATGGTGTCATGATTCTTGAAGATAATCCATACGGTGAACTTCGATTCAAGGGACAAGATGTTCCAACCATTAAATCGATGGATGCTGAAGGTCTTGTCATTTATGTAGGTTCCTTCTCCAAAATTCTATCTGCGGGTCTGCGTGTGGGTTACGTGCTTGCACCGTACGAGGTTGTTCAGAAGATGGTTGTGGCTAAGCAAGGTGAGGATGTACATACCGCTATGCTTCCACAGATTTTGGCGTACAAGTTCATGGCGGAGTATGACTACGACAGTCATATTGACAGCATTCGAACAATTTACCATAGAAAATCAGCTTTAATGATTGAACAGTTGAAGCAGCACATGGGTGAGCGTATTACCTTCACTCAACCCGAAGGAGGGCTTTTCCTCTGGTGTGATCTGCCCCATCAAGTTCCGATGCTCGAATATGCCAAGACTGCTGCTGCTCAAGGGGTTGCGGTTGTCCCTGGTACAGCTTTCCTCGTGGATGAGAGCGAAGCGTGTAATGCCATTAGGCTGAATTTCTCAACACCATCGGATGAGCAAATTGTAAAAGGAATTCAAATTTTGGGTCAGGTGTTAGACTCCTATAAGTAAGGACAATATAATATGGATTCTACGAGTACTCGTATTACCGAATAGCTTGGAGAACCGCCAACCTGGCGGTTTTTTTGTTCAACGTTCTATGAATAGCTCTCTATTCCGCTACGTAATCTCGATAATTCCTTGAATCTAAGCATAGATGTAGATGTCTTATCAAATAATTCTATAGATGAAGCAATTGACGCTCAGGGTTGTTCATGATAATTTAGATTAATCATAAAAATATACCAATAAATCCAATGAGATAAAGGGGGATTCGCATGTCGTCGACAATCGTGCTTGCTGCCGCCGAAGATGTAAGAAGTGAGGATTCAGTACAATTAATAAAGGAGCTGAGCGAGGAGCTCGGATTGTTGTACGGAGGTGACGGAACGGCAGGATTCCAACTCTCTGACGTGGAGGTTCCCCGATCAGCGTTTATTGTAGCTCGGTTAGACGGATATCCTGTTGGCTGTGGAGCCATTAGACCCCTTGATGAAAATTCCGTGGAAGTGAAGCGCATGTATACACGCTCTGACTATAGGCGTAAAGGCGTTGCTCAAGCAATTTTAGCTGAGGCTGAACGTCTTGCTATACATTTTGCCTATCGTAATTTGAAGCTACAGACAGGTCCGCTGCAACCAGAAGCGGCTGCATTATATGAACGAATGGGATATTATCGGATTCCTATTTTTCACGGAGACTGGGATCAAGTGTTGGCTTATCAGAAAGACTTAGTTCAACAACCAGCGAGTCTCTGAAACGTTATCTATGATTAAGTGAACAACGCTCAATTAAAACTCCCCACTCGGCCTAATCTTTCTTAAGAGTGGGGAGTTTTGTGTATACGTTGCTACATTAGTCTACAATTATCTTAATAACGTATACCTAAATTTAATAAAGAATGTTTCGCGTTCGATTGGCTTTCACATATTTAAGCTGTGCAACGATGATGACACTAATAATAACAAGGAGGAACCATGAGCTGATCTTGCTGAAGCTCACGAGTTGCCATGCTTCATGCTGATCAGGATATTTCCAACCATTGAAGAACGTGGCGATGTTCTCAGCAGTCCAGATGAAGAATCCAACAATGATAAAAGCTAGAGATAGAGGCATCCGATAGGTCGTAGCACGTACACGGTAGATAATCCATGTTTTCCAGAAGACAACAAACACAAGTGCTGTGAGCCACCAGCGAAAGTCGGGAATAAAGTGATGTGTGAAAAAGTTAAGGTAGATTGCCGCTCCCAGCAATACGGAGGACACTCCGCCTGGCCAGCCCGTCATGTCCATCCGAAGTCTGCGCCACACTTGGCACATAAAGCTAGCTACACTTGCGTACATAAACCCACTGTATAGTGGAACACCCAATAGTTTAGTATATCCAGGTTCAGGATAAGACCATGAGCCCATCCATACTTTATATATCTCAAGTAGCAAACCAATCAAGTGAAATACACAGATGACCTTGATTTCATCAAGCGTTTCCAAACCACTGCGGTACATCAGATATTGCACGATCAAAAGAATAATTAAGATGGCATCATAACGATGAAAAAAAGGCACTGGAATGACACTCGTAAGCGCTAATGTCCCAAAAATAACGACTGGGAAAATACAACTCATCGCCTGATGATAGCCAAAATGTTATAACTGTATGATGGATTTCATGTATCGTTTTACTCCTCCAAAAGAGCTGCTGATCTTAGAGAGATCGGTGGCTTTTTTTATCTTTAGTTGAACGCCGTTCCGTTGAAAGTAGGACAACATATTATACGATAAATCCCCTTAAGTAGAACGTTGCAGGAGAAGGGAGTGAATACTTGTGCCTTTTAGCACGGGTCTTATCTATAACCCCATTACGGGAACAACGCAGTCTACCCAGGTTATCGTGACTTGCCTTAACGACTCTCTTAACGCTGCTGTCAATGTTGAGCTTGAGGTCTTCAGATGGGATTCTACACAGACCGTACGAATTCCGGTGGGTCATGACTTATTTCAGCTGGCTCCCCAAGCAGGCAGAACTTTTGTATATCCACTTATCAGTGCATCCTTTTACGAAGTACAAAGTGATTATTTCAGTGCCACAAGTACGATGATTAATGTGTATGGCGTCGATTCAACGGGTCAGCTTATCCAGCGAATTCTTCAATCGGAGATGTCATTGATAGACCGATTTACCAATATTCCTTAGAAGAAATGAGGTGATATGCATGGTTGTAGTTAATATTACTGGAGCATTGGCAGGGAATCAATTCGAACCTTCGATTGCGGTTAATACGCTTAATCCCAATATTATGTGTGTGGTTGCTGTAGATACAAGCACCGGCCCCACATTGACAGGATTATATCGCACCATAGATGGCGGCAGCACCTGGTCAACAACGGTATTCCCCAACCCTCCGGGATATTCGGGTGCAGAGGCACCCACCATTGACTATACATTTCCAAGCACTTTTATTGTGACAGTCCACGTATTTAACGGTATTAATGATGGTACGATTGTCAGTTATACCTCATTTGATAATGGATTAAGCTGGCAACCACCGGTTATCGTTCAAGCAGGATATGGCACAGTGATTCATAATGATGAGCCGTTCATTGCTGTTGATCGTTCACCCGGCAGTCCGTATCGAGGTAATGCCTATGTTGGATATACGCCGCTCGCAACAACGTCTTCATCCATATTTACTCAGCGATCGCTGGATCAAGGGTTGACGTGGGAAGGCCCTGATCGACAATCTAATCCGAGGGGAATACATGACCGGGCAGCATTAGCTGTAGGCTTCTCTGGAGAGGTGTATGCAGGGTACATTATTACCGGGCCAGCGAGCCCCTCTGCATTGTTACGTATATCTTATGATGGCGGGATCAACTATCAACCGCCGGTCGAGAGACAGGCTACATTTATTTCTTCTGTTGTACCTGCACCTTCACCGTTGCCTGTGCCCAACTACCAATTTCGAGTACAGACCAATTTATGCCTTGGAGCTGATATCTCTATTAGCCCCTTTAGCGGAACGGTATATGCCGTTTGGAATGATGCACGTAATGGATACACCGATGTGCTACTTTCTCGTTCACCAGATGGCTTGCTCTGGTTTGATCCAGTCAGCATTACGGCTGCACCTCCAGGAACGCAAAATTTCTTTCCGTTTATTACCGTCTCACCATTCGCTGGCACGATTAGGGTTATCTATTACTCCAACCGGATCGATGGATTTCTGCTGGATGTTTTTGTTGCAGAGTCGTTTGATGGAGGAGCTACCTTCACCAATCGCCGACTGACCACAACCTCGTTTAATCCAAATGGAATCTCGCCAGTACCGACAGTACTGATCGGAGATTATATCACAGCACAAACATCTGCTCCGGACAATCTTGCTGCGGTGTGGATGGCAACAACGCCTCCTACTGGTAAATTAGATGTCTATTTCGGAACGTAAATTCCATGATCGTTCAAACAATGTTTACAATTAGAAGTTAAATCACCTATGGTATGGCTCTAAGGGGTCATGCCTTTTGCATGTGTACAACGTATGCTGTTTAGAGTTAGGTATAGCTATGCAATCAATTCATGCGCTTCATCGTATGATTAGGAATCCCAGGAGGGAAAGCATGTCTTATAAACAGATCAAGTGGATGATTTTGCTCATCCCAACCTTAACTGTTGGTGTATGGGAGTACGTACGTCACCAATTTCTTTTACCCTATATCTCTATGGATCTCGGCAACTGGCTTACGCCTGTCATGGTTTATGTTGTAAGTGTTACGCTCGTCAAGAAGCTATTTCGTAACATGGAACGTATCCAAAAGGAATTGGAGCTAGAACGAGCGGCTAAGGCCGTGCTGGAATCTCGTGAGAAATTAGCGAAGGAGCTGCACGATGGCATTGCACAATCTCTCTTCTTACTTTCTGTACAAGTAGAACGTCTGGAATCTAAGCGTAAACAAGAGAAGCACCTGGACGAAGTATATGCAATTCGGAAAACCGTTCATGAAGTGAATCGATATGTGCGTCAATCGATAGCTAATCTCAGATATGACTCTCAGAGCCAGACAGCACCACCCACGCTAGATTCGATCTCACTTCGTAACCAAATTGGAAGAATAATTAGAGATACTCCAATCCCCATTAATCTGGAATGGAACATTGAGGATGAAGTCTTTAACGCCAAAGAGAAGATTGAGCTTCTCGCGTGTATGCGCGAGGCTGTTGTAAATATTCAGAAGCATGCCAGAGCATCCCAAGGTTGGATCACGGGTGAGAATAATAATGGATATCGATTAATAACGATTAAAGATAATGGTAAAGGCTTTGCCGGAGATCCGTTTGCAATGAAAGATAGATATGGACTACATATTATGAAAGAGAGGCTGAAAGCGATGAACTGGAGTTTGAAGTTATATCGAGAACGGGAGTACACCGTTGTCCAATTTAGCCAAGATGGTGAACATGTATGAGTCATATTCGGGTGCTTGTTGTTGATGATCATGTGCATGCCAGAGAAGCGATCTGTGATATTTTATCCATGGATGCGTCTCTTGAAGTGATTGGAGTTGTGACTGACGGCCAGCAGGCCATTGATTTTACAGAGCAGTGGCTTCCTGATCTCATTCTAATGGACATTCAGATGCCAATAATGAACGGATTGGAAGCGACGAAGCGGATTAAGCTGATGTTCCCTTATGTGAAAATCGTGATGATTACCGTCTCGGACGATGTATTTCATTTGCTGGAAGCACTAAAGTGTGGGGCACAGGGTTATTTGTTGAAAAACCTTGAACCTTCCATGTGGCTAGAATATCTTCATTCCATCGTTACTGAAGAGGCGACCTTGAGCCGTGAGGTAGCTTATCAGATCTTAAAGGACGTAACCTTAACGGAGAAAAAAGAGCCGGATGTGCCTCTGACTATTAGAGAAAAGGACATTTTATACGGAGTAGCTGCAGGATGGACGAACAAAGAAATCGCGCAGAAATATAACATTTCAGAATATACGGTTAAGAATCATCTGAAGAATATTCTGCAGAAGTTACAGGTGCAAAACCGAGTTCAACTTACTCGTTATGCATTGGAGCAAGGGCTTATTTCGGATACTCATTACTCCTAGTAAGCTTTTTTTTCTTGTTCTCAGAAGAATTGAAAAAGTGAAAAGGGACAACACCATTGTCATGTATCTCACAATTTAGCCACAAACAATCACGTATTATAGCCATGTTGGGCTATATGGAAACATTAGGTTTTTATGTACACTATGAGCAGTATTGTGTTAAGGCTACTGAAGAATGGAGGAATGAATTTGAAGACCGAATATAAAGCTTTACTCTTTTTCAAATGCAATGAACTCAGCATGTCTACCTATGTTATCCTAGAAGGTTCGCCTAGCTACAGGGCAATTCATGCGTAATGCTCGCATACATCTCAACATGTCAAACAACTTCAATCGCAAAGTCACCTCTTGGAGCGTCCTTACTCTATGGCTGTTTATATGGATGCTGATTCAGCTTCTATTCTTGTCAGGGAATGCGTCTGCCGCTTCAAAAGAACAGAGCTTCATTCCGCTGCAAGGGATCATTAACGCGATGGATCCTGGAGAAGAGCTTACACTCAAGCCAGGCATGTACATCGGCCCCGCGACTATAGACAAGAGCATATCCCTTCTGGGAGATTCCTCTGTGATGATCGTGAGCACAGATACAAGCTCAATTCAGTCTGCATCTACGAATTCTCCTGAATCCACGATCAACATTCGTGCAGATGGCGTAAAGTTGCAGGGCTTTACTATTTTACATCAGCATAGTACACCTACAGCAGCTATTCAGGTTGAAGCCAATCATGCAGAGATCAAGGATATACATATTCAGACACAGGGTTTTGGCATTCTTGCTCGTGATGCTAATGAGGGAATATTCCGAGAAAACGACATTACATGGACGGGTTCCGAGACGGCTTCAAGTAGTCAGAAGGGTAACGGGATTGATCTCTACAACGCTCATCGCAACCATATTGAAGGCAATGAAATTAGGGGTATGCTCGACGGGATCTATATGGAGAATAGCCATGAAGCTACTGTAAAAGGCAATACGTTGCTACATACAAGATATGGTATCCACTGCATGTATATGGATAGCTCGTACGTCTTGGACAATGTAGGTGAGAACAACATCACCGGTGCCATGATTATGGGCGTGAAGAATACAACGGTATCGGGCAATTCATTTCGGAAACAGAGTGAAAACGTACATTCACAAGGCATCCTGTTATACGACGTTCATCAATCTTCCATAGCGAACAATATTGTGGAAGGCAATCGAGTCGGAATGAACATTGCGGAGTCCACAGATAACGATATTCGTGGTAATGAGGTTCTGCGTAATTTCATCGGGTTTCAGCTTGTACTTGCAGAAGGCAACCGACTCAATGAGAACCAGTTCATATCCAATGTGATTGATGCTTCGGCAGTACATAGCCAAAGTAACGAGATTTCATCTAATTATTGGGACACCTTCCGGGGACTTGATCTGAATGGTGATGGAGTTAGTGAAATGGCTTATGGAATTAATCCATTCTATGAGCAATTAATTAGTAGGAATTCAGCCTATCAGCTTTTCTTTCAATCCCCAGGGATGGTCTTTTTGAGTGAGTTGTTTACAGAAGGCAAAGAGAATTGGTCAACAGATCAATCACCTCTGATGACGATGACAATGGAGCCGCAACAGCAACCAGGTACAACGAATGACGCCATACCGGTATGGGTTATCGGAGTATTTTTATTATGTATCTCAGCTTGTATTATGATTTATTCGGGAGGATTACGTAAATGAACAAACGATGGACAATGACATTACTGCTTATGATAGGGTTTTTGGTATTAACGGCTTGCGGGTCAACCAAATATGCGGCATTACCAATTAATGAAGACGTGGATATTTGTGCCATTTGCAAGATGCAGGTGAAGGATGATGCCTATGCAACACAGCTTACAACTAAGGATGGCAAGAACTATAAGTTTGACGACATCGGGTGCATGAACCAATGGAAAGAAGAAAATGGGACTGAGAACATCGGAATGGATTTTGTACGTGATTATAATGACAAGGAATGGATTGAATACAGCAAAGCGACCTATGTTTATGATGCTTCTCTGCGCACACCGATGGCATATGGCGTCCTTAATTTCAAGGATAAAGCATCTGCTGAAGCGTTTGTTACGGAGCAAGGCGTTGGAACCATCATGACTGCTGAAGATCTCGCATCCCATGACTGGAAACAGAGCACGGAGATGATGGATATGGGAGATCATGGACATGATCACGGACATGGGGAAGAGGGAATGAGCGAGGAAGGAATGCATGAGGAAGGCGAGAAGAAGGAAGAATCGGGTCACTAGTGATGATGAGTAATCAGGGTGATCGAATATGGTAGACATGTTACTGGTAGCCAAGCGAGAAGTGAAGATGGGATTTCGCAATCCCTGGGCGTATTCGTTTCTAATCCTTTTTTGCACATTTAGCTTAAGCTTACTGCTCATTAATTCACAGAACTTTGTTCAAGGATATTCCGGTACAACCGGCTCGATGTTAAATCTCATTCTCTATCTATTGCCATTAATGACGTTATTTCTAGGTTCTTTCTCACTAACTTCGGAGAAGGAAGAGGGCAGCTGGCAACTGTTGTCTACCTATCCAATCGGTACGATGTCCTTTATTGTTGGAAAATATCTTGGCTTGTCAGTGGTGTTGATTACCATTGTAGCATTTGGATATGGTTTGATGGGTCTTATCAGTGGAGTGATCGGTAGCGCGTTAAACGTGACAACGTATGTATTGTTTCTGGCATTCTCCTGTGGATTAGTCCTATTATTCCTAACGCTTGCCCTGTTCATCGGCTCCATATCCAAAAATCGGTGGCAAGCGTTAACCATTTCGGTATCCATTTGGTTCTTTGCAGTGATCGGATGGCCTACGCTCTTGCTTGCGATCTTAGGTATTGTGCCTTTTTTGTGGGTCAAACCATTGCTTGTTGTGCTAACTTTCCTCAATCCAGCCGAGCTGGTACGTTTATATGTCGTAATTAAACTTGGCGGGGGCTCGGTGCTCGGACCGGAATATTACCAATGGGTGACATGGGTGCAGCAACCGAGTGGCAGTTGGATTTTCTTAACGATCTGTCTGCTGTGGATTACATGTTCTGTACTTGTTGTGTACGGGATCTGGGAAAGGGGACGTTCCCATGGATAACGTGGAGGCTAGCATCAACGAACTATGTAAAACGATAAAAAAACAATCGATCGTAGAGGGGATTTCTTTTCACATCTCTTCAGGTAACGTACTCGCTTTATGTGGAGGTAATGGTGCTGGCAAGAGCACTGTGCTACGTATGATAGCAGGTATCCTTCGTCCTACATCAGGAGATATCGTTGTGAATCAAGTAGGGCAGAAGAGTGACCGTAAACGGTATTCGGAACAGATTGGGTACATGCCAGATGATTATCAGTTTAATCAGAGTCTGACGGCAGAAGAGATCCTCTTATTCTGGGCTGCACTGCGGCGAGTTTCCAAAGAGAGGGTACAGGAAGTGCTGAAGATGGTAGGCTTGGAGGACAAAAAAAATAAACGTGTCGCAACCTTCTCTAAGGGCATGCGACAGCGTGTACTATTTGCACAGGCACTGCTGGCGAAGCCACCACTGCTCGTTATGGACGAACCAACGAATGGGTTAGACCCATTCTGGATGCATGAATTTGCACAGCTTGTCAAAGAAATTAAGCAGCAGGGTCATATGGTTGTGTTCTCCACTCATCAGTTAGACATTGCGGATGATCTCGCTGATCATATTGTTTTTATGAACAATGGGCAGAACGTTGGAAGTGGTACAACACATCAATTTCGCGAACAGTTTGGTTCGCTTCATGCTGCATTTCATCAAAGTCTAGGGATAAAGTGAAGGTGATACCTGTTGCGAAAACTTAAACGTCATATCAGGCGCACCATCACCATATTGATCGGAACCATTGCAGTGCTGGCTGGTGTGTGGGCTGTATTTCAGGGACTCTCACCGTCCCAGACGCAACGAGTAGGGTCAATTGAGGCTGGTGCCACTGCCCCTGACTTCATGGCTCCCAATTCAGTGGGCGATGAAGTTTCTCTATCCGATTATCGAGGTAAGGTAGTTATGATTAACTTCTGGGCATCATGGTGCACACCTTGTGTAAGAGAAATGCCTTTGCTGCATCAGACGGCAGATGTGCACCAAGAAGATGTTGAGACACTGTTTGTGAATGTTGGAGAGTCCAAGGGTACAATTCGAGAATTTATGAATGAACAGCAATTTGATTTTCCTGTAATTGTTGATGTGACTGGCAAAATATCCAGCATGTATCGTATCACCGGTTTACCCGCAACGATGGTGATTGATCGAGAAGGCAAGTTTAGCCACATTTTACAAGGTGAGCTCACGAATGATACACCACTTGCGCAGTGGCTGGAGGATGCCAAATAATAATGAATTGAGCCAGATACGCTGAAAGAGCCTCGAAAACGAGGTTCTTTTTTGTTCATATTGTTTAATAGGGAGAAAAGGATGGTAATAATCTCCTGTATTAGCTGCTTTGGTCATATGCTACAATTCTCAGATATGCCAATTATTATCCACAGTAAAGGGATATGAATACGAATAGAAATGGCAGATGAAGGATGAATAAAGCAATGATGAAACGGTACTGGATATTTATCGCCATACTGGTAATCGTGTTCTATTATTATGAGCACCGATTAAACGAAGCGAAAGCAAACGAAGATGTGCTAATGGAGCTATACCAATCCAAAAATAATAGTGGTTACATCACACTTCTCAAAGAAGGCCACTCCTTCAAGCCACTCGCACAAACGCTTGAAGATCTTAGTCAGGTGACAAATCAGGTACCACCAGCAAAGGTTCAAAAGCTGCTTGACCAAGCCAAAGTGCAGGCGAAGGATGCGACTCAATATCTAACGACACTTATTGAGTTCAGTGATAATTACATATCTACATCTAAACCTAGGTATATGATCGAATACGATCACTCTGTTATGACATCAGCAAAACAGAAGGAGGTGTATCAACTCGCATACGGCAGTGGTCTATATGGATTAATGTATGGAATCAGTCATCATTATTGGAAGGATAAGCCCAAGTTAATTCCTCAGGAAACCCAAAC
This sequence comes from Paenibacillus tundrae, assembly GCF_030812775.1. Classification (GTDB taxonomy): domain Bacteria; phylum Bacillota; class Bacilli; order Paenibacillales; family Paenibacillaceae; genus Paenibacillus; species Paenibacillus tundrae_A. Next base: position 193,050 of record NZ_JAUSTI010000007.1, on the reverse strand, counting down.
GGTACTTGCTTCGATTGCGAAAGAACTGCGTGCATTGGATAAGACACTTGCATCATACAAGACAAGTACAGATCATCAATTACAATGGGGGGATGAGAGAAGTATGGAGCAGCTCAAATCGATCATTTTAAATGAGATGAGGCCTCATTTTGAAAAGATTGTGGAGTTCAAAGATGAAATCAATTTTTAACCGATCCTGAACCACCCCAATTGTATGCCTGTTACGATAAACAAAATGACCCATCCCCATAGGATCACCAAACGAATGGCTCGTGGAATGACTAAATATTCCGAATACAATTTCGAAAAGAAATTTAGCATGGGTTATGCTCCTTTAGAAGAAATAAATTAACAAAATTTTACGATGCGATCAGAGAATGTAAAAGGTGAACTTAAACGCCTTCATACTTTATATTGTTCCCTGTATATGAAGCCTTCATATAGGTCAGATTAACTTTACTTGAACTATTTGGTCAGCCATGATGTAGAAATGCAGTAGTTAACATACGATAAGCTTTCGAAAACAACAAATACTTAAAATTATATTTTCTCAATATAAAATAATATGTATAATGGGCAATACGTCTAATAAAAAAAGTGTAACACTGACACCAACTCCAAAGAATAATAAGGATTGATTCGGAGGAGACCGAGAAGAGGAGGACATATGAAAACAACAAAGGTCTCATTTTTTGTACTTACCCTGGTTTTGCTCCTAGTGACAGGGTTATCTGGATGGGCAGGGGGAGCATCCGCAACAGAAGCGAATTCAGGCAAAACTTATGTCATCGGTACGGACATTACATTTGCCCCATTCGAATTTGAGGATGCGAATGGTAATTTTGTAGGTATTGATATGGATCTAATGGCGGCCATTGCCAAGGATCAGAATTTCAAGTACGAGATCAAGGCTCTCGGATTTAATGCAGCCGTTCAAGCGCTTGAGTCGAATCAAGTTGATGGCGTCATCGCAGGGATGAGCATTACGGACGAGAGAAAGAAAGTATTTGATTTCTCGGAAGCTTATTATCCATCAGGTGTTGTTATGGGGATTAGCGCGAATAACGGTACAGTGAAAAGTTATGAAGATCTTCGGGGACAAAAGGTTGCCGTAAAAACGGGAACGGCTGGATATAATTTTGCTGAATCCATCGCCTCTGAGTATGGCTTTACCATCGTACCTTTTGAGGACTCTGCACAGATGTATCTGGACGTAATAACAGGTAATTCTATTGCATGTTTCGAGGATCAGCCTGTTCTTGCTTATGGGGTTAAACAAAATAATGGATTGAAAATTGTAACCAAGAAAGAAGAAGGAGACTCTTACGGATTTGCGGTAAGTAAGGGTAAAAATCAAGAATTGCTTCAGATGTTTGATGCAGGACTCGTGAACATCAAAGCAAGTGGTGAGTATGACCAAATTCTGGAGAAATATGTTGGTGACAATGCTCCAACTGCTGGAGAAACAAGCCGGTGGGAGAATGTTCAGAATTCACTGCCAGCTCTGTTCAAGGGGTTAGGGAATACATTATTGTACACGATTGTATCTCTGTTCTTTGCCTTTATCATTGGTCTGATCTTTGGATTTATGAAAGTAGGACAGAATAAGGTTCTTCGTGGAATTGCGACCGTTTTTGTTGACGTGTTCCGTGGTATTCCATTGATTGTACTGGCTTTCTTTATTTACTTCGGGATTCCACAAGCATTCGGCTTTACGATGCCACTGTTCTTGGCAGCCATCTTAACACTTAGTTTGAACGCAGGAGCTTACGTAACCGAAATTATTCGAGGCGGAATTCAATCGATTGATCCAGGACAGCTGGAAGCAGCTCGTTCACTAGGCCTGCCTTATCGTAAGGCAATGATGAAGATTGTTATTCCACAAGCGATTCGAGTGATGATTCCTTCATTTATCAATCAGATGGTAATCACATTGAAAGATACGTCGATCTTGTCTGTTATTGGTCTTGTAGAGCTGACGCAATCGGGTAAGATTGTTATCGCTAGAACGTTTACCTCTTTTGACATCTGGTTAACGGTTGCGGTTATGTATCTGATTGTTATTATCACATTGACCAAAGTTGCTGACTATCTGGAGGTGAGGGTTCGCCGTGGGTAAAATTAAAGTTGAAGGATTGAAGAAAAGCTTCGGAACGAATCATGTTCTGAAAGGAATTGATATGTCCGTCAATGAGGGTGAAGTGGTATGTGTCATTGGACCCTCTGGATCGGGCAAAAGTACGTTCTTGCGTTGCATTAACCAGCTGGAAGAAATAACTGAGGGTCGAGTGATTGTGGATGATCAAGATCTCAATGATCCCAAAACAAACATTAATAAAGCGCGTGAAAATATCGGTATGGTGTTTCAGCACTTTAACTTGTTCCCTCATTTTAATGTACTGAAAAACATTACGTTTGCACCAAGAGAACTTGGTCTGTTAAATGAAACTCAGGCACGTGATACGGCGCTAAAATTATTAGACCGTGTAGGGTTATCAGATAAAGCGAACAGCTTCCCGAGCCAGCTCTCTGGAGGTCAGAAGCAACGTGTGGCCATTGCTCGTGCGCTTGCTATGACGCCAGATGTTATGTTGTTCGATGAACCAACTTCGGCACTTGACCCTGAGATGGTTGGTGAGGTGCTTGGTGTAATGAAGGATCTCGCTCGTGAAGGTATGACGATGATGATCGTTACGCATGAGATGGGATTTGCACGTGAAGTAGCCGATCGGGTGATCTTCATGGACGGTGGTTACATCGTAGAAGAAGGAAGCCCTGAAGAAGTGTTTGGGAATCCTAAGAATGAACGTACAATCAGCTTCTTGGAAAAAGTGCTCTAATAGAGGTTGTTCAAAAAGTCCGCTTTTGATTACGAAAGATGCGCGAGCCGCATCTCAGCATCGAAAATGGGATTCAGCCGAAATGTCCGTTGCTCACGTAGTTTTGCCTACGCTCCGCTACTCCATTTCTATCTTCATCCCATTTTCTCGGTACTGAAAAACGACCTTTTTGAACACGTACTAATATTCTAATGCTAAACCTTCAAGACATAGCTCTTGAAGGTTTTTCAATATGAAGATAACATAATTAAGTATGGGAGGCGCAGATCAAATGAACTTATTTTATATCCAATCAACCATACGTGAAATGAGCTATGTAGCTTCATTTTTAGAGAATAACTTTATTGGTATGACATGGCCTGGTACTGGAGATCTGGAAGAGACATCCCCAGAAGAATGGAAAGAGCGGTTGAGGGGACATTACAAATTAGAAGACACAGAGCTAGCAGGTGTGATGAAGGATCTTCATGCGTTTGTACATACGATGCAGGATGGGGACTACGTCATTATCAAGGATGAGGAGTGGGCGTATGTAGGAGATCTCGGTGACTATTACTATGATGATTCGTTAGGAGTAGAAGAAGACTTTATATGCCACCGGCGAGGTGTTACCTGGTTGGGGAGAATGCCTTTGGAGGATTTAAACGATAAAGTACAAGCCCTAATTCATCAGACTGCTACGCTGACACAATTTGAACATCCGGTATCACAAGCACAGTTGGATCGTTATGTTACAGGGGTGAATGAGCCAACGGAAGAGGCAGAAGGAAAGAACTCTACGACATACAAGGTAGATAAAGCTACTATTGAAGCGTCTCTACATGTGATGAGACAAGCTTTAGACAGTGAGGACATCAACATACGTATTCGTGCAGCGGAGGCGATCTTACAGTATGCCAGATCGTAATGATTAAACTTGTAAGGGATGAATGAATATGTCGGTTGGTGTGGTTAAGTGTAACTATACCGTGATTGATTGCGTTTATACTTGTAGTGATGTGATATTACGTGCATCCTTATCCCAACCGTGCAAGGAGAATGACATTATATGAAGAAACTTTCCCATGGTATTTTATCTATCTGTGTAAGTGGAGCTGTACTTCTGTCAGCATGTGGGCATACAGATGACCCTGAGCGTACGACGATCGGTGAAGCAATCAATGGATCGAGCCCGAATACTAATCAGGTACCATCTACTCAAGAGGAGCCGATGAATGCAATCAAGACATCCACGGATGCCATCTCCGATTCAGAGCAGTTGATTGATCCAGCACACAAGGAGATTAAAGGCATTACCGCTGATGAGTTCAAGCGAGGTGTGTTCATCGATTTTGACCAGTACAAACAAAGCTTCTTCGACAATGAGATCATATCCAAATTTACAGGGAATATTGAAGCCGTAGTGGAGAATAACCCCGAGAAATTCAAGGAGAATCTGAATAAGGACTCCGCAGCAACCAATAAGTATCATTTCTACTACACAAGTGAGAGTGAAGAAGGGCGAGAATTTATGTTTTACGATCTAGATATCCTTGAGAAAGTGAACATCAATCAGCGCGAACAGATTCGGGTAGGTGTACGATTCGCTCAGAAAGATCCGGATGGACGTGTCGACAACACTGGAATCACGTACTTTTTCACGAAGAATCAAGTTGGTGAATGTGGTATTGAGAATATAGACTAATAGAGACCATGAGATGATTCATGGTCTCTCCATAACCTACTAAAGATTGAATATTAAATTAGTCTCGATTTCATAATGACGTTGAGGTCAACCTTTAACTGCACCAGCCGTTAATCCGCTGACGATATATTTTTGGCCAAACAGATACAAGATGAATACGGGCAGTGACGTAAGTACAAGATTAGCAAAAATTAAATTCCAATCTCGGCTGTACTTGCCGTAGAAGTTATAGATCGACAGCGGCATCGTCCACGTTGAGCTGTCTGTCAGGAAGTATACAGGAATGGTAATATCATTCCATACCGACATAAATACCATAATAGCAACTGTAGCATTAACCGGTAAGATCAGCGGCGTGACGATGCGGAAGAACACACCGAACACACTTGCTCCTTCCAGAAACGCTACCTCGTCCAGCGCTCTTGGAATTGTTTTAATAAAGCCACTATACAAGAATACACTAAAGGCTGTATTGAGCGCGGCATAGATCAGAATAACGCTTGTGATACTGCCATAGAAACCTAATCCCTGAACCACTCGAATCGTTGTAATGATCGACATCGGAGCAATGAGACCCATGAAGAAATACATATAGAGCGTACCCGATAATTTCGTTTCCCGACGTGCTAGGATGAATGCTGCTGCCGAAGAGGCCACGATGTTGATGATAGACGATATACCTGTGATCCAGATACTGTTGAGAAATGCCCGGGATAGACCGCCTTCTTGGAAGACTCGAACATAGTTTGAGAACTGCCAAGTGTCAGGTAAATGCAGAGAGAAGCTGAGCACTTCAGCGCTGGTTTTGAATGATCCGAGGATCAGGATGACAAGCGGCAACAATACGATCAGGGAGGCCAGAATGAGGAACCCTTCCACGATATAATTGCGGATGGCAAGTTTGCGTGTATAGCCCATCTTATTCCGTAACCTCCTTACGCCGCATGAAAATCAATAGCGGTATAGCGATAATGGTGACAACCACGAATAACAGTGTATTGACTGCGGTACCCAGACCCCAGTTACCTTCACCAAAGGAACGCAGAATGATCGTACCTACAACCTGTGACGCATTACCTGGTCCACCGCCAGTCATGACGTATACCTCGGAGAACACTTTCAGACCACCAATCAAGGTTAACATCAGGTTAATGTTAATCGCTGGCAGGAGAAGAGGCAGTGTGATTTTGAAAAAACTTCTCCATGAGCTAGCCCCATCAATCTTGGCTGCCTCGTAGTATTCCTGCGAAATAGACTGAAGACCGGCCAGATAGATGGCCATCTGGAATCCTGCGCTCTGCCAGATCGACACGATCGCAATGGTCCAGATCACAATGGATGGGTTCGTGAGCCATGCTTGGCTTAAGGAGTGCAACCCGACAGCCTCTAGCAACTGATTAATTGTACCTTCGGTGCGAAGCATAGGGGTAAACAGAATGCTGATTACAAGGATGCTGAGTATAGAAGGCGAATAGAAGATGGCGCGAAGCAAGTTTTTGGTTCGCAGTCGCATATTAAGACCTACTGCGAGCAACAAACCAATAACGTTTTTGCCGACCACTGTAACAATAGCGAAGATCGCCGTATTTTGCAGGGCCAGGATAAGCGTTTTGTCAGAGAAAATTTTCTTGAAGTTATCCCAGCCGATGAAAGTCAGCTCTAATCGATCCAACCGCCAGTCCGTGAATGAATAATAGAAGCCCGCAATGGCAGGTACAACGAAAAAGATAGAGTAAATGATCAGTGCGGGAAATATCATGTAGTACGAATATAAATTTTTGGTTCTTTTCATATCTCACGCTCCGTTATAGCCAGGCAGCATAACCTCTGATCGGTTTCATACGACCCTGTCATACTGCCCTATATTTCAACAATGGTGTATTTCTTAGAATCCAGTTACACCTTTATCCTGCATCAATTGGCTGAATTTCTCATCCCATGATTGCAGTACTTCTTCTGGCGTTAAGCCACCTGCGAATTGATCCTGCAACAAACGGTACAGTTCGCTGCGGTCCACTAGCATGTATGCATCTGTCGTCAGAACTGTTTTCTTCGGGGTAATATAGTTGTCTACGATATCTTGTTTGTATGCCGGCAGCTCCGGTGTTGTCACATCATTGAAGTTTGATACATAGCCTTTGGAATCTACGATTTGTTGAGCTACATCTTTGGAAGCGATAAAGTCGAGGAACTGTTTAGCCTCTTCTAGATGTTTGGATTTTTTCGGAATAAATAACTGTCCGCCTAGTGGACTTGCCCCTAGACTTGCATCCTCAGTCGATGGAATTGGGAATACACCCAGCTCCATACTTGGATCCTGCTCCGCAACTCCTTCAATCAACCAATCGCCCATAAACATCATAGCCACTTCTTTATTCAGGAATTTACCCACGGCCATATCATAGCTGTCGCTGAGCACATCGGTGTTGGTGTACCCCTTGGTGTACACTTCGTACTGCTGTTCCAAGAAAGTCTTGAATTCTGGAATGTCAGACCACTTCTTCTTGTTGCTATTCAGGTCATCAAAAAAGGTCGGTTCATTCTTTGCTACAAAATCAGCAAATGCGGCAGCAGGCCAGATGTTGGCAGCCCAAGCATCCTTGTACGGCATGAATACGGGTGTAATGCCGCTAGCTTTGATCTTTTCGCAGACCGCGAGAAACTGCTCATAGGTGGTTGGGATTGTTAAACCAAGTTCTTCAAAAATTTGTTTGTTATAAACGACACCTTGCATCCCCGTATCTTGACTGACATGGAAGCTATAGATGTGACCACCAGCCGAAAGTACATCCTTATTCACAATACGGCTCGCCCAAGGCTCATCATCGAGAATTTCGAAATTGCGTTCAAGATTAAGATCGGTCACAGCACTGGCTAGATTGTATTGGATGATATCAGGTGTTTCGTCTACCGCAAGCTTCGTTTGAAGCACAGTAGTTGTTTGCTCGGCAGGGATTAATTGTAGATTAACGCGTACATTCGTCTGCTTCTCGAACTCATCGAGGATATCTTGTTGGATAAAAGCTGAATCCTGAGAGCTTTTGGAAATGGCTAATTCCAGTGTGACCTTTGCTTTATTGTCCCCACCTGACGAACTTCCCGTACTGGAATCACCAGTTCCACAAGCGGTTAAAGAGATGGTTAATAAACTAGCCAGCATCATCGTAGCTACCTTTTTTCGTTTAAGTATCTTCAATGTGAATCCCCCTCTATTACTTATGATTGAATCCGTTTACATCCCCGATTATAAATTTTTCCTTTCCCCAGGTACATGTCTGTGCTTGAAGGTTGATGTGTAATATCCTGAACTTGAAATCGCTATCATTTCATATAATCCCATGATAAAGTTAAGCGTGAACGAATGAATTGGACATCTAGATGTGGAAGGAGACTCGCAATGAAAATGACAAAATTCATACATAGGTTCACGCAATTCAGTTTACAAACCAAGGTTTTTCTAACTTTTTTGGCATTACTATTGTTTGTTCTATGTTGCTTTCTTGTATATGTCAATGTCGTTGTCATTCGCCCACTGAAACAAAAAACAGTGCAGGACACACTGGTGACCACGACTAAAGTGAGAGAACAAGTAGATCTATACATGGATCAACAAAATCAGCTCTCGCAGCGAATCTTGTCCAGCAAAGACATCTTTGCCACGATGGACAAGAGTTCTTCAGCAGATAGTGATTACGAGCGGCTGAAACAAATTCGGAAACTTAAAGATATTTTTTTTCAAGCAATCGGCCCGAGTATGAATATTAAGGACATGTCCATATATGTCAAGCAAGGTATACTTCTTACGTCATATTTAGGTTCAGGTCAACCGCCAGTATCTATTCACACGTTGCTGGCAGATAGTAAGGTTGGACGAGAGTGGGCAGGAAGCGGTTTTGTTCTACTCCGCCAAGGAGATACGATCTCATTTGTTCGGACGGTAAATGATCAGAATGGTAAAGTTTACGGTTATCTGTGTATCCAGATGGATCAAAGGGTGATTCAGAGTTTTACCGAAGGCATCTCAACCGGTGAAGTTTATATCTTGAACCAGCAAGGGGAGCAGATGACAGGTATTGAGATTGGAACCCAAGCGATGCAATGGACAAAGCCACAATTGGAGGAGGGACTGGAAGTGGATGAACATAACAATTACATCACGTACTCCACATCTCCTAGCACCGGTTGGATTACATATATTGTTACGCCTAGCAAGTCGGTATTTGGCTCGATTCAAAAGGTTCAGACCATTTCGATTATGCTGATTACAGCATTAATGCTCATTTCTTTCGTCTATATTTACTTATCTACTCGCAATCTGTTGCTTCCAATCCGTAAACTTCGCAGTCAAATTTGGCGTATCAATTACAGCAATCTCAATTTAAAGGTCGATGATCGACCCAAAAACAATGATCTGCTGTTGTTGAATGAAGCATTCCAGGATCTAATGGAACGGCTACAACAATCGATTGACCGTGAGAAAACAGCGTTGCATGAAGAGGTAAAAGCAAGAAATTCAGCACTTCAGGCTCAAATAGCGCCACACTTTATCCATAACGTTCTTTATTTGATCAGCATTGCTGCTCAAGAGGGCAAAACAAAGGTGGTGTCGGATATGTGTAAGCATCTCTCAGAGAGCCTGCGTTATATCGTATCTTCTCCTTATGCACATGTAACCTTATCCGAAGAGCTTGAGCATACAAGACATTATCTATCCCTTGTCCAGCAAAAATATGAAGACGACCTGGAGTGGGATATCGATGCGGATCTGTTAGCGAAAGAAGTCCGTTTACCACGCCTGGTCATCCAGCCTTTTGTAGAAAATTGCATTGAACATGCCTTTTGCCATGCATCTCCGCCATGGCATATCCAAATTACGGTGAAGCAATATAACGGATTATGGGCGCTAGAGATCAGAGACAATGGAGATGGCTTCACGCCTGAGAAGATTCAAGAGATTCTAGCGAATATTCAGCAATCTCACTCGGGAACCAACATGGTGAATAACCAAGAGACCACACTCGGCAATATGGGTATGGTTAATAGCGTTAATCGACTCAAACTGATGTATAGCAACCGGCTATTTTTTAATATTTTCAACAATCAAGGGCAGGGAGCAAAGGGAGCAACGATTCAAATCATCGGCTCGTTAACCAAGGACTTTTACTGAATGAGGAGGGCAGACACCAATGTATAACGTTATGATTGTCGAGGACAGTAAACCGATATTGCGCAATATCAGAACACATCTGGACACATTGAACTTACCGCTTCAAGTGACGGCTACGGCAACCAACGGAGAGGAGGCACTGGCGATCATTCTGCAGCAACCGATTCATCTGTTGTTAACGGATATTAGAATGCCTAAGATGGATGGCTTATCGTTAATTGAGCAAGCCAAGCTTGCGAACCCCTACCTCAAGGTGGTGTTGATCAGCGGCTACAGCGATTTTGAGTATACACGCAAAGCATTGAACTTGCAGGTGTTCGACTATTTATTAAAACCTGTAGAGCGGGGGGCATTGGAAGAAGTGATGGGAAGGATCGTGGAGCAGCTTGATCGGCTCATATCCAGGAGCTTGCAAGAGTTGCAAGAGATCGTTGACCCAGAATGTTATGCCGAACTTACGTTTGGCGAGGAATTCCCGCTATACTCCCATATGATGATCATTCTACGCAAGCAACCTTTCAGTTTGGGAATGGATCGTTGGACTTCGGAGACGTTAGAGCGAAGTTTAGCGGAGTTTTTCCGTGCTCAGCCATGCCGGGTCCTACGCACACAAACTTCGCACCAATATATTATTTTGGCTAATAGAGGAGCACTGGATTGGTATTCTTCCATGCATGAATGTCTTGAATCTTTACGGCGGCACCTGTATAAAGAGGGGCTGGATGGAATCATTGGGGGACAGCTGATGTCCGCTGATGTGGATCAGTTACCCGAGCTCTATTACCGGATCACTTCAATATTAACGACCCAGCAGCGATTAAAGCAAGGGCTGGTGCTGGATACGGGAAATCCCGTCTCGATGGCAAGATCAGAAACAAGCTGTATGGACTCCATGTTAGAATCTACTTTTGTTCATATGATACAAGCCTGTCGGAAGGAAGCATTTGCGCTCAAGCTGTCTGAACTGATGAATCGATGGGCTGAGGAGAATGCACATTGGACAGAGATTGAGCGTTTTGTAGCACTTGTGGTGGACACCTTCGCACATCTCTATGAGGAACGAGGATCAGGCATGCGATTAGCTTTGGAGCTTAGGGCCAAACAGTTATTTGAAGTGAAGACGTATGAGGACTTTGGCCGTGCGCTACATGAATGGACAGCTCAATGCTTCGACATGCTGCAATCCCAGGGGCGAAAGAGTGGTGAGCTGCTGTTCGAGCAGATTGATGAATACGTCAAAACGAATCGTTATGCCTCGTTATCCATAAGCGATATTTCAATGAAATTCCATGTCAGCCCTTCATATATCAGTAGGATCATTAAACAGGTCACACAACGTACTTTCGTACAATATTATACCGAACTTCGAATGAAGGAAGCTTGCAGATTGATGGCTAGTCAACCTGACATGAAATTCAAAGAATTATCGGAGCTGTTATCGTTCAGCGATCAGCATTATTTCTCCAAAGTATTCAAGGAATATACGGGTGTTAGTCCAACGGAATACAAGGAACGCTTACTTAGCACGGAGTCCGAATGACAATGGAGTGATGAATACAGAAGTATTTCGTGACCAAATGCCTTGAAATTTGGATAGAATGCCTTAATATTAAATAAGGTTAAATATATAGCAACCTGGTTAGGGGAGACTGACTTTATGCGAAATGCATTGGATCTAAAACGATTTTATATGGGAGCTTGTTACTATCCTGAGCATTGGGATGAATCGTTATGGGCAGATGATCTAGGAAGAATGAAGGAAATGGGCTTTGATCTCATTCGGATCGGAGAGTTTGCATGGTCTATTTTTGAGCCACAGGAAGGGCAGTTCAGTTTCGAATTCTTCGACCGCTTTCTTGAGCAAGCGATTACATTGGATATGAAAGTGATTATGGGAACGCCGACTGCCACGCCACCAGCATGGCTTACCCATAAGTATCCTGAAGTGTTGAACGTCTCAATGGAAGGCACTACATATCATCATGGACAGCGCAGACACTATAATTATAGTAGCCCAATATATCTAGAGCTTTGCGCGCGGATTACAAGAGAAATGGCTCAGCATTACAAGGATCATTCTGCGATTATCGGATGGCAGATTGATAATGAACTGAATTGTGAGACAAACGTATTTTATGCTGAAGCGGATCATCTTGCATTTCGGCGGTGGCTGCAACAAAAATACGGCACCTTGGAAAGCCTGAATCAAGCTTGGGGCACAGTCTTTTGGAATCAGACGTATGATCATTGGGATCAGGTGCACCTCATTCGTCCAACGGTATCCGATTCACCTAATCCACATCAGGCATTGGACGAGAAACGCTTTATTTCGGATAACACGATTTCCTTCGCGAAACTCCAAGGTGACATTCTAAGAGCAGAAGCACCTAACCAATGGGTTACAACAAATGGCTTGTTTGGGCATCTAGATAGCCACCGAATGTCCGATGAGATTTTGGATTTCATGTCATATGATTCTTATCCGCAATTCAGCACCATCTATCCTGATTCGGGAGAACAGCCGTTGCTTGATCGTAAATGGAGCCTATCTCTGAGCAATGTCAGAGATATATCACCGAATTTTGCTGTACTGGAGCAGCAGTCGGGCCCTGGTGGCTGGGTGAACCGAATGCAAATGCCATCCCCACATCCAGGGCAAATGCGCCTCTGGACGTATCAGAGTATTGCTCATGGTGCTGACATGGTATTGTACTTCCGCTGGAGAACGGCTACGATCGGTACCGAAATATATTGGCATGGAATTAATGACTATCATAATCAGCCGAATCGTCGGGTTGCAGAAGCTGGGCTTGTGGGTAAGGAATTGCAAAAGGTGGGAGAACGTATTGTTGGCAAACGTTATGTTGCGCAAGTGGCTATGCTGCGTGATTATGATAACGAATGGGATGGAGAGCTGGATCAATGGCACGGATCATTAACTAGACCAAGCGAGCTGAGTTGGTTTAAAGCGCTTCAATATGCACATATCCCAACAGACGTAGTGACCGTTCGTCCTGGAGCTGAAACGGAACAACTGCAGGATCTTACTAAATATCAAGTACTAATCTACCCTCATCCTGCTATTTTACGAGAGGATACAGCCGCAATGCTTCAGAAATATGTAGAGAATGGTGGGTCGGTTGTATTTGGTTGCCGGACAGGGTATAAAAATGAGTCTGGTCATTGCCGTATGCAGCCGTTGCCAGGTCCCGTTGCAGAATTGAGTGGCATACAGGTCGAGGATTTTACAATGGTTAACGGCACAGCTAGTCCAGTTAGTGTAGAGCTGAACCAACATACGAACCTGATTGACGCTCCAAGCTTCAATGATATCCTGCGGATACATGCAGATACAGTTGAAGTCTTAGGTACGTATGCTTCTAGTTATTATAAAGGTAAGCCAGCACTAACGGTTAATCGGGTTGGCGAGGGCAAGGTTTATTATTGGGGAGCTGCCTTTGATCTGTCCATAGCTGCCCAGCTGTTAAGTGAGCTTCAGATTGTGTCTCCGATCAAAAACTGGTGCGAGCTACCTGATACGGTTGAGGTCGCTATACGTGCAGATGATCAGGAAGAACTCGTATTCTTACTGAATTACAGTAGTGAAGAAGCCGAGATTAAACTCCATGTGCCAACAGAAGAGTTGCTTCAAGGCAGCCAGCTTCAGGGGACGGTTACACTAGAGCCTTATGGAGTATGGGTGCTGAAGAAATAAATATCTTAATACCTTGAAGCAGATCAAGAGCATTTCTTATGATAAGAAATGCTCTTTTTGTGCTTGTGTTTAAATCGGAAGTATAAGAAAATAACAACAATAATATAATGATGTATAATAAATATTTATTGCAAAACGATAAATCAGCCGCTATATTTAGAATATAATTTTGTGTGAGGTGCTTAAGATGAAACGAGGTTCTACTTTTTTGTTGAAGATCGCTGTATTTTTTATTGGAATGCCGGCGCTTGCTCTATGTGTACTAGGCATACCTTGGTTAGCTAACCACCCTGTGAATCCAGTCTATGCCGGGTTACTGTATCCTATTTTAATCATCTTGTTCGTAACATTGGTTCCATTCTTTGTAGCGTTGTATTATGCATTCCGCCTTCTGATTTATATTGATAAAAATAATGCGTTCTCGAACAACTCTGTGCTGGCTTTGAAGAAAATAAAATTCTGTGCAACTATAATTACCGCATTGTACGTCGTCATATTGCCATTCGTTTTTCTCGTAGCAGAGAAAGACGATGCTCCAGGACTCATTCTTATGGGGATGGTACCGATCTTCGCTTCGATGGTCATTGCCGTTTTTGCTGCAGTTCTGCAAATGCTTTTAAAAGAAGCGATCGAGATCAAATCAGAGAATGACTTAATTATTTGAGGTGAAATAGCATGGCCATTATAATCAACATTGATGTCATGTTAGCAAAAAGGAAAATGAGCGTAACAGAACTTTCTGAGAAGGTTGAAATTACCTTGGCTAATATGTCTATTTTAAAAAATGGTAAGGCAAAGGCGATTCGATTATCTACTCTAGAAGCCATTTGTAAGGCGCTAGATTGTCAGCCGGGTGATATATTGGAATACCAAGCTGATGAAGACGAATGAGAAATGTATGCAAATAAAAAATAGAAAATAGTGCTTTAAGTATTTGGAGGATGATCCCTATAATATTAGGAATCATCTTCTTTTTTTTAGTACGGAAATGCGATATATCACCTAAATGAAGTGAAAATCAATTAGACGCATCTTGTTTTATCCTCTATAGTAGTAGATAGTAAAGACAAGCATTAAGGAGTCCTTATATGAGCAAACAAGCCATTCCTTTGAATTCGTTGACGGAGGTCACGAACGGGGGACATATTATTTATTTTTTTGAGGATTTCAATTGTTATGTTGATAATGCCGTATCTTACATCATGACAGGGATCGATCAAGGCCATCATATATTACTTATTGAGCAAACTGCCACATACCATAAGATTCTGCATAAGCTTAAAGGAAGTGTACCTCATGATCAGCTTCAATATCTTCATTATGCTAACAATATAGAATACTATGGAGAACATGGTAATTTCGAATTCCAACACATTCTTTCCCATTTTGAAGATATCATGGGCGACATACAGGAGCAAAACAAACCTATTCGAACGTGGGCAAATGTGATGACATGGGGAGATCATCCGGAAAAGCAGATTCTAGATAATTTAGTCACCTATGAACGGCAAACGACATGCGTTGTTCAAGACTATGGAATGTTATCGGTCTGTGCGTACAATACGGAAATGATCTCTTCTTCTGTACAAACTAAATTGATGAGAGAACATGAATACATGATGACAGATCTGGAGTTCGTGAAGTCACCTCTGTATCATTACAAAGCTTCGGATGACGTTATTTTTCCGTCGTTATCGGTACAAAGCCAGTTGTTGGATGAACAAAAGCATCTGATGATCGAAAAAGAAGCCGTTGAAACGGCTAGCCAAGTTAAAAGTGATTTCATTACAACGATGAATCATGAGATTAGAACACCAATGAATGGATTGCTGGGCATCTCGGAATTGTTAGCAGCTACGGATCTGAATGCAGAACAGAGAGAGTATGTCACCACGATACAAAGCAGCGGAAAGTCTCTACTTCGTATTGTAAATGACATTTTGGATTTTAATAAGTTGGAATCTAGCTATGATCAATTATTGATTGAACCTTTCAATCCTCGTGAATCCGTTAAGGAAACCTTAGATATCCTTCATACCGCTATCTCGGATAAAAATCTTCAAGTGAATATTTCCATAGATACTCGTATTCCGCAGATCGTTGTTGGAGATGATGGTCGATTCAGACAGGTGTTGCTGAATTTATTAGGAAATGCCGTGAAATTTACACCTACAGGAAGCATCACGATTGATGTTGTGCTTCTAAATACCGATGACAGCAAGCTTAAAATCCAAGTCACCATTCAGGACACGGGGACTGGCATCCCCCAGGACAAGCGAAGCCAGCTGTTTCTACCTTTTTCCCGAGTGGATAACAGCATTACCCGACGAACAGAAGGAACGGGTCTTGGGTTAGCGATCTGCAAACGGATCATCGAGCTGATGAACGGGGAAATACGCCTCGAAGACGAGCAGAAGGACGCCCCAGGTACCACAATTACGTTTACAGCGGAATTCAATGCATATCTGGACGTTGATCTCTGAACTGGCGTGAGAGATCTGATTGGCAACAGATTAAACAAATGGCTGATTCATCGGAGTCCGTGACTAGTTTAATAGAGGAAAGGCAGTCGTTCTTAAGGAACGAACTGCCTTTTTGTTTGGTGATGAGACTCATTGCGATGCTAGATAGAGTTTCATTAAAATCAACGAGTGTGATATTCGGAATTATAGGAGAGTTGGCCGCACCTATTAAAATAGGATTCTGAACTTAGATCAGACGGTAGCCAGGGGGCAAGTTGCCTGTACGTCTAATTTTGCGAATCTGAGCCAGTGTCAGCCGCTCATTGGATGCGATTAGAGATTCAACATCTCCTCTGCGCAGAAAGTCATCCAATTCTCGAATGCTGCGGTTGCCACGCAGTACAACGAAATTATCTCTGAAACGAGAACGATCGAACAAGACAAGCGTAGCGTTCGGATTGGTAGAGAAGAAGCGCAAACTCTCAATACCTGTCAGGACTGAATCAATATCTCGAATCCCAAGGTTGCCACGGTAGACTCTTCTCAATCCCCTGAAATTCTCTTCACTATACACGGTTAAGCGGGGATAGATGATCTGAGAGATTGAAGTATTTTTGCTAGTCATATTGAATACCTCCTTCACATAGTAGGCACGCATCCTGGATATAGGAGATGCCATGAGACATCCTATGTAAGAGAGAGGATAAACGCGTGGACAAATCTAACCTGTCAAAAGCATAAAGATAGAGTAATAAACTTAGAACACCATTTGTTAACAACATAATTATTATGTAAACTAATATTAATATTTTTATTATGTATCATAAAAATACTATAATGTGATTTTATGTGAAAATGTAAAATAGGTAGAATAAAGTAGTTTAATTTTCCATCGTGCCTATTTCAATGTTCCAACATACTCATAATCCGATTGATAGGTCACTGACCGAATCCCATTTGAATTCTCATTCCATTTCTCTATGAGCTTACAGACAAACTAAGAATAATTTGTAGATATTAAATAAGCTACTACAATCGCTTTAACACGATTGCAGCAGCTTATTTAATAGTGAGTCAGTAACTTCAATAACCTTAATAACTTCAATTAAGTCAACACTAATCAGAGATTATGAAGGGAACAGCGGGTTACCTTTCATGCCAGTCCAGAGATCGGATGCTTCGAGTTGTCCAGCAAGATGCAACAGCCAGTCTTCGCGGCCTTTGGTGGCCATTACCTGAACACCCATCGGTAAACCTTCAGGTGTCATATGAACAGGCACACTCATCGCAGGCTGACCTGTTAGATTCGCAAGCTGAGTATAGGGAGTGTACGTAAGACTTGGTTCGAACATTTCATAGATCAATTGCTGCTGTTCTAGCTTGTCCAGATCGCTTACTCGCATCAGATGCTGAATCTGCTCCGCATGAGGCGTGAGCTCTCCAATCTGAGGTGCTGCATAAGCATTAACTGGCGTAACATAGAAGTCATAACGGGTGAATAGGTTAGACATTTGCGCCGCTGCAACATCCCATTCCGCTAAACTATGCACAAACTCAGCTGCAGATACTTTTTTGCCCGCTTCAGCGAGAACCCATGACTCAATCTCCATATCGTCTGCCGTGAGCTCTCTACCCATAGCGTGCTCCATAGAAGCGATCATCGCAGCCATTTCACCGCTGTTCATCATATAGTAGTTTTCCATTAACCGTACACCATTGACTGGGCTTAATTTTTCTTCAACCTCATGGCCTTGCTCTTCCAACCAACGAACGACCTTATACACGGCTTGTTTCGCTTCCTCACTTACAGGAGTGCCTACTGGAGAATCGGTAGTATAAGCGATTTTTAATTTGCGTTGATGAGGATAATTCAGATCTGCCAAGTAACTTCCAGGAAAGAGGGGAGCATGAAATGCAGCTTCTGGTTGAATAACTTGCAACGTATCTAGCAGCGCAGCGCTGTCCCGGACAGTTCGAGATAATGCAAAATCAATCGAAGCGCCTTGCCATTGACGACCAACGCCTGGTCCTACTGGAGTGCGTCCACGTGTTGGCTTCAGACCAAACAACCCGCTGAAGGAAGCAGGGATGCGGATAGAACCACCTCCGTCACTGGCACCGGCTAGAGGTACAATTCCGGATGCTACTGCCGCAGCGGCACCTCCGCTTGAGCCACCAGGAGAGTGATTCGTATTCCATGGATTGCGTGTTGGTCCGTGTAAACGGGGCTCGGTAATATTCTTTAGCCCGAACTCTGGGGTATTCGTATGTCCGATCATAATAAAACCAGCTTCACGTAATCGAGAGACAAAGTTAGAACTACGTAACGCTCGATGATCTTGAAGAAGACGAGAGCCTGAAGTTAGGATCTGACCCTCTAGGGATTGAGAGATGTCCTTGAGTAGCAGGGGGACACCAGCAAAGGATTGCTCTCCTGGGCGAATCATGCTTGCTTCCTGACGAGCTTGTACTTCATATGTACGAATTACCGCATTAAGCTGTGGATTCACTTCCTCGAGTCTTGCATATGCTGCTTCGAGCAATTCAATTGGAGATACTTCTCGGGAGCGTACAAGCTCTGCTAAACCAATAGCATCGTAAGATGTATATGAAAATGAAGGCATTAAGCATCATCCCTTTCTATGATGGATATCTAGTGTTTCATATGTCATCGTACCATCGGATTGCTGAAAAAACAAAAGCACTGTTCATCCAGTGGGATAAACAGTGCTTTGTTCTTTATATAACGTCTTTATATAACGTTTGAGAAATGGACATATATGTTCGGGATGCATCCTGCGTAGGTAATTATTCTGTACGAAGCTTAGGGGCAGCATCAGCAACACTTGCCGACCGCTCTTGCTGTCTGGAAATCGCAAAGAGTGCAATCCATATTAGGATAAAACCAATGAGCTGTTCCCATGTAATCAACGTACGGAAAGCGATCCAGTTCACCAGAACACCTGCCATCGGGAAACTAAGTTCCGCTAGCGTAGCGACAGAGGCTTTTGTAGAGGATAAGCCTTTATAATATAACAGCAAGCTCAATAGTCCAGGCAACAAAGCTTGACCCAATACATTAAGCACTACTGCCGCTTGTTCACCTGTTCCGGAGGGGAATGTCCACGCTGCTCCTTCATGCCATGTCATCAAGAAGAGCAGGGGCAGAGCAACTACAAACCGCAGAGAAGTGACTGTCTCATATCTTGCTTGACCTAGCATCAATCGTCCCATCACCGTAGATCCGCCCCAGAGAGCGGCTGCTCCCAAGGATAACAGGCTACCTGCATGAATCCAGGTGTTCCAGTTTCCGAGAGGAAGTGTGAATCCAAACGTGAGCAGATAGGTTCCTGCAAGTGCAATGAAGAAAAGTCCGCCGAAGCGACGTGGTAACGTTTCTTTCAAAAGCAGCTTCGCGAGTACAATAGCGAACAAGGGTTGCATTTTTTGCAACAAGAGAACGGTATTGGGATCGTTATTGGTTAGCGCCATGGTGAATAACACCGTTGCTAGTGCTGATCCACCCCAGGAAATGAAGATTACAGCAACCCAGTGTCTAGCACGTAGATTTTTCAAGTCTGCACGGAATTTCCATAAGACAGGAATGGCGACTAAACTTACAATAATGTGCTCAATAAGTACAATTTGAGTCGAGGTCATCGTCTGAAGCAAAATAATACGGAACAACGGATCTACGCCCCATAACGCAGCGCCGATTACAACAAGCCAGAATCCTGTGTTACTTCGTTCTTTCCGATAGACCGTTGAGGCAGTTTGATTCTTTTCCATATTCAGGACTCCTTCGTCAGAACACGGAATCTTCAGTTGGCAAAATCGACAAAAGCCCCCGTTTTGGTGAATCACCAAATAAACAGGGGCTCATCCATGCATATGTCGTCAGGGAAGAGGACTCCCGTAAAACGGCATGACATGTGTTGATCTTCTCTCATCCGGACTTTACCGTCGGCCTTGGAGTCTCACCAAGTCAGTCGCTGATAACAATATCAGTCAGCGAGTCGCGGGCTGGTTCCGAGGAACATCACCGCCGGTTGGGAATTGCACCCTACCCCGAAGATCCTATTCAATTGTTAGTGTGTGAACAAGTTGTAACATTAATGATTTCATCTTAATGTTGTAAGCGCTAGCAGTTCAAGTGTTTTTTTCAGAAGACGATATTCCAGCTTCCTTGCAGTCTGCGAAGAAGAACAATCTGACCGGCATGATATGCATCATGTAGTATCCATTGGCTAAGGGTATGCCCCCAAGTATCCTCAGTATCCATATATGGTGCATCAAGATTAGATTGTTGCAAGGTTGCAAGCTGAGTTCGTAACTGATCAGCAAGTTCTGTAGTGCTCCTCACTAAGTCATTCCATCCTTGCTCGTCTGATGCATCTCCCGGATCACCAAATGTCGCGACATTGCTCTCTGCGGCTGAACCGGAGGTTATGCCCTGCATGCGTTGCAAGATACGATGGTTGTAATAATGCATATGGTTTACCAGTTGCCAGATGCTTAGTCCACCTGAAGGTGGAACCCAGGCAGCCTGTTCAGCAGTAAGTCCCTCCAGTGCTTTGGCTACAGGTACGATCCAATTACATTGATCCCATGTGTTATCCTTTTGTGTTAATAGGATGTCGATTGCAGATACACTCATATTTCGTTCCTCCTAGTTATCGTGGTCTCGTTAATCAACCTGGTTGAAAGCCAGCAGCATCATACATTGCCTTTTACGTAATTACACTTTCATTCATTATAGGAAACAATAGGATAAATATATCACAACAACACGATGTTGTGATGATATGTCTTCATAGACGGTTGCTTATCTGATTCTATGGATGTCGTAGGATTTCTCATAAAAAAGGCTTCAAACATCTTATGTATAATTATGTTAATATTACAATGATACGTAGGTAACTTCTAATGAATTGGATCAAGGGAGCAATATTTATCGTTCGGGAAACATTAAATATGTAGCGTTCATCTGAAATGCATTAATTATTATCTAATTGTATGGAGGGATATTTTGCGAAAAGGTTTAATTATAGTTGGTCTATGCTTGCTTGTTATATTAGGATTTGGCGCGATGCAAGGGTTACATGTGAATGAAATCAACGCATTGCCTCATGATGGTCAGATTGTAAAATCCAAAGAAATTAACGGTTACGGCCAAGTGGTATTGTTTGTAGATCATCAAGACCATAGCTTTGGCATAGCCAAACTTGAAAAGAAGTTCGGTTTCTTGCATCGTTATGATGGAAGCTCATATGGTCGTACGGTCGAGGAAGGCAAGCCGTTTGAGGCTACTGGTCTAGGTGATCCTAATCGCTTTGTAGTTGGGGTAGTCACAACTAGAGAGTCCAACATCAAATACATAGCGGTGGGCAACCACCTGAAGGATGTTTCGTCTTCGCAATCTTACGAGCTCTCCCTTGAAGAAGTGAAAGCTAACCCGGATGACTACCAACTTGAAGAGGTTGATGATCAGTATGCACTGTTTGTATTAGATGAATATACCGAGGAGAACTGGACAATAAGAGCTTTTGATCAAGATGGAAATATCGTTGCAGACAAGATTTTTGGCGGGGAAGTAAGATACATGAATGAGGAGAGAGTCAATTGAAAAGAGTTATTTTTACTTTGATTGGGATTATTATAATTAGCTTTGCATTATTAATAGGGATTAACCTCATCGGTTCACCTTATCCCGTTGTTGTTGAGGAACATCCAGCGATTCCTGAAGAGCGCGAAGTGAAATATCATGAAGGAGACCATTCAATACTTCGATTAATCTGGTGGGAAGAGTAGTTTGAAAGTATTCAATAAAACAGACTATAAAGTATAGGTTTTATAAGAAATAAAACTGTTTATGAAGTGTTGTGATTGTAGAAGTTTACAAGTGTTCTGGGATGGGGTTGATGAGAAGTCGAGTAAGGATGTCCCGGTGCTAAACGCAAAGTGACTAAAATATTCAAACCTTGCATAGCAACTTGCTACACAAGGTTTTTTTAATTCCAAAATTTGCAAATCTAGAGATGTAACTATATAATACATATATACTTTATAAAAATAAGTCATAAATCATTGTCGATCAGCACTGAATCATACCATCATGCAAGCCATATCCAAAACATTATGATTGGAGATGTGTCTAATGGGGAAAAGTTATTTGCTGAAAAATGGTTGTGTTGTTTCCATGGATGCCTCGGTTGGTCAGTACAAAAGAGCCGATGTCTTAATTGAGGATTCTATCATTATAGCTATTAAGCCTGATCTGGAGTGTGTAGAAGCCGAAGTTATCGATGCATCTGATATGATTGTGCTCCCAGGACTTGTAGATACCCATCGTCATGTGTGGGAGTCATTGGTTAAAACGACAGGTACGAATTGGTCACTACCTGTGTATTTGCAGAATCTCTATTATGGAGCCATGGGGAGCAAGCTTCGTCCTCAAGACAGCTACATCGCGAATTTATTAGGAGCTTTGGAAGCGCTTAATGCAGGGGTGACAACTGTATTGGATTGGAGTATGCCGTATTCGCCAGAGCACACAGATCAATTGATTCATGGGCTTCAGGATGCGGGAATCCGAGCGGTATTTGCTCACGGTGTGCCTGGTGAAACGAATTACTGGAATAGAGATAGTCTTCTTACATACTCCAACGATGTATGCAGAGTGAAGCAACAATACTTCTCATCAAGGGATCAATTGCTGACGTTCGGACTTGCTATTCGAGGATCGGAGTTCAGTCATTGGGATACAACGGTTAAGGAGATTCGTCTTGCAGAGGAACTAGATGCCATTTGTTCCATGCATGTAGGATTCGGGACTTGGGGGAGTGTAGATCGGTCAGTGACAAAGTTACATGAGGCAGGTCTACTGAGTCCGCGAATAAATGTAGTTCATGGTAATACGATGGGTATCGATGAGTACAAAATGCTTGCCGATCAAGGTGCATCACTTTCGGTTACCCCAGAGGTAGAGATGATGATGGGGCATGGATATCCAGCGACCGGACATTTTCTGGAGAATGGAGGCACGCCAACACTCGGTGTGGATGTGGTGACATCCACGGGTGGTGATATGTTTTCTCAGATGAAGTTTGCCTTGCAGGCAGAGCGGTCGAGAGTGAATGAACAATTGTTGCAGCAGGGAGAAATGCCTGGAGAACTGAACCTGCAGTCGAGTCAGGTGTTAAGATTCGCCACATCTGCTGGCGCACAAGCACTGGGACTAGGGCATAAGATTGGCACACTGGCACCAGGCAAAGAGGCCGACTTGATTATGATTCGTACAACGGATCTGAATTTGTTCCCTGTTCATGATCCGATTGGAGCCATTGTACAATTCGCTAATCCATCAAACGTGGATACTGTATTTGTGGCAGGTCAACCGGTAAAGAGAGAAGGTAAGCTGTTGCATGTGGATTTAGATGCGGTTCGTCGTCAGGCAATGGAGAGTACCAGCTATCTTCTAACGCAATATCAGATGTCTGATGCAGATCGGATTGTATTTTCATAATTTTGAGATATTAGAAAAATAAAGCTTAAACCAAGAGCCGCATGGGATCATGCGGTCTTTTTTTGTCCCGTAACGAGCATTAATCAGACAAGATTCGTGAGAGATGGACAGCGTAAATAAACGAAATAAGCTGTTATTCGTAATAATTCACATAACAACGAATTTATACAGTTTTGCGGTGTGAAAAAGTGAAATAAAAACTGCGCATAATATAAATTATACGCAGTTTTCGTTTAAATCGATTTTTATTATCTTTCACGGGCAAGATATCGTGATAATTTTCGGTTAAAAAGCACAACATACGACATCTCTATAAATAAAAATTTAATCAAGCAACGCGATAACGTGTAGAATTGACTAGTTTTTTATAGGTAGTCGTTAAGATAGAACAAACCACTTTTTTTATAGAACAGATGAACAGGTGATACTTTCAGGACGAGAGGAAATTATGTATGAGCAAAAATGAGTCACAATCTTCATTGTTTCGCAAGAAACCCATTGCTGTAAGTGGGGAAGAACGTAGTGCATTGAAAAGAGTGTTAGGGCCGCTGGATCTGATGACCCTTGGTGTAGGTGCGATTATCGGAACAGGGATATTTGTTCTTACAGGTGTGGCTGCGGCTAAATACGCTGGGCCTGGTCTAGTCCTTTCCTTTTTGCTAGCAGGGCTAATCTGTGCTTTTGCTGCACTGTGTTATTCGGAATTTGCTTCAAGTGTACCCGCTTCGGGAAGTGCCTATACTTATAGCTATACTGCCTTTGGGGAAGTGATTGCTTGGATTCTTGGATGGGATCTGATCCTGGAGTATGGTTTTGCAAGTGCAGCAGTTGCTAGTGGGTGGTCTGGTTATTTTCAAAGTCTATTATCTGGATTCGGATTGCACTTACCTCATGAGCTAACGAGTGCCTTTAGTCCAGAGAAGGGCACGTATTTTGATATTACGGCAGCGGTCATTACGTTGATTATTACCTTCTTGTTAACCCGAGGAGTGAAAGAAGCGGCTCGTGCTAATGGGATTATGGTCGCGCTCAAAATAATCGTTGTCTTGATCTTTATCGGTGTAGGTGTGTTCTATGTTCAGCCTGAACACTGGCAGCCGTTTCTGCCTTTTGGCATTTCGGGTGTTACCGCTGGAGCGGCGACGGTATTCTTTGCGTATATTGGATTCGATGCTGTATCTACCGCTGCGGAAGAAGTGAAGATGCCTCAGCGCAATTTGCCGATTGGTATTATCGGTTCACTCGCGATCTGTACCGTATTATATATTGTTGTTTCGCTAATCCTTACGGGTATTGTGCCGTACCATATGCTGAATGTTAGTGATCCAGTAGCTTATGCCTTTGAATTTGTTAACTTGCATGGCTTGTCTTGGATTGTAGCACTAGGTGCCATTACAGGGATTACTACCGTACTACTGGTAATGATGTATGGTCAGACGCGATTATTGTACTCCATGTCAAGGGACGGGCTGTTATCTCCGGTATTCTCGAAAGTTAGTGGCAAAAGCCAGACTCCTGCCCTGGGTAGTTGGGTTGCGGGAATCGTAGTAGCGTTATTTTCTGGCTTCATCTCGCTTGGACATCTTGCAGAGTTGACCAATATCGGGACGTTGTTTGCCTTTGCGGTGGTCAGTCTGGGTATTATTGTGCTCCGTAAAAACAATCCTGATCTCAAACGTGGCTTCCGTGTCCCATTCGTCCCGTGGATTCCAATCCTCAGCGCAATCGGCTGTGTGTATCTCATGACTCGACTTGCGATGCTCACTTGGATTACGTTCTTCATCTGGTTACTAATTGGTCTGGGGATTTATTTCTTATACGGACGCCATCACAGTCATTTGAACTCGAAGTCATTCGAAAAGTAAACGCCATCTTTAGATCAAATGGCAGCAAAATAGTTCATACCTCCTGAGTTTTCGCTTGTGTGAAAAAAGTCAGGGGGTTTTTTATTTCGATTTTGGAGTTGAGGAATTCTAAATCAATCATCTGCATTTGTTTTTAATATATCTAGTAAAATTAACGGTTCCTAAGACCCGTATAACGGGTATGTATTAAGGCGCATGTAGACTCATATCGTTGAACTGGGGTTGCGGGTTCATCCAATATGACATATATTTGGGGTTGTGACATGCCATCAGACAGAGGAGAGGGGATGTATCATGAATACACATTTACATACGAACCAGGATATGAATCCGAATTTCGGGTTTGCTTTAACAGATTCTGCTGTACTTGCAGAGGCGAAGTTGATCATCGCACAGAAAACTGAAGTTGAGCATATAGAACTTGATATTGATCCACAACGTTGCTTGAAGGACGGGCGCAAAGTCTCGTTTATTGCTCAGCAACTTGATGCTCCTATCGTAAGACAAGACGCTTCTATTATATATGGTCAAGAACTGAGCTTCGTACAATATACAGTAAACTTAAATCCCGACACGAAGCTTTCCATAGGTGCTATTGAAGGTATAGACTATAGTGTAGACTTCGGATGGTCGGATTTTGCTGAAGGAGAGTATGAGCTTCGTATATCGATTCATAGGAAAACACCTCGGATTGCAGAAGTTCCATTGGAGCCAGAACAGATGGCCATGGTCAGATATGCTCAGGTGGTGACGGTCGTTATCGCACTATTCCCAGCGCAACCTACGCAAGAGCAACTTGCATCAGCACCAGTATGGACGAGAGACCATCATGTATTTGACTCCTATGGCAGTGCGGGCTTTATACTTGCAGATCTACCACGCATGGTTGCGCGTGTAGACGAGTTGCTTGGAGCCGGGGATCACAATTTAGTTGAACGTTTTAATGAAGGTGATCTGTCCGCTCAGCTATTAAATGAAGGTCTGATGGCTACTGCATGGGGCGTTTCGCCATGGTGTTATTCCATCTATGCAGCTCCCGATGCGACTGCGCAGGCTAAGTTACCGGTGGACAAGCTGGGAGAAGAACCTGTATGCACGGGAATTTACCGTATTGCTGCTGAAACAACACAGTTAAGCATTATTCCTGCCAATGAGCTTGCGAACTGGCCGGCTTGCACGAAGAAAGAGTGGCCGCAAATTCAAGTTGCTGGTTCGGGAGAAACACTGCATATGGCATTGGTTGTGCAAAATTGTGAGTCTGTAAACGGGCTACATGAGAACCCACTACCGTCATTTGTAATTACGCGTAGCGAGGGTCTGCCAGAGAACGTCGAACCGTTGATCAATATCGTTATTGTTGACTGACGGACATTACCAATAGAATTGTGGTGACAAACATAGATGATATCTGAAGAGATCAGAGAGCAATATGCAGAGGAGCTTGAGGCGTTTCATATATGGATGAAGGATGCCGGCTACACAGGTTATACCGTGAAATCCTATACGGGTGATGTGGCTGAATTTCTCGTTTCGATTAAAGGCAAACCGGTAGATCAGGTCAAAAAACTGCATGTATTATCTTACTTGTCCCAAGCCCGGGAACGAGGAGTAAGTGATGCTACAAGAAATCGAAAACATGCAGCAATTCATTGTTTTTACAAATCACTCATTGAATTAGAGTTAGTAACAGCGAATCCTGCCTTCGGAATCAAGAAGTCCAAAACCGAGAAGAATCGTGCGCCCGTTTTCTTGGATGAAAGTGGGTTGGAACGTTTTTTGCAATCGGTTGAGGGGAAGTATCGAACACGGAATTTGGCTATTTTCCTGCTGATGGGATATATGGGACTACGGGTTGGAGAGGTGCACGCCCTTAACTGCAAGGATTATAATGCTGACAGGCGCACGTTAGATGTCTTCGGGAAAGGCCGGAAGTGGCGCACATTGCCTGTTCCTGAGATGGTTGCGGATCTATTGTCCCAAGCTTTAGAGGAACGTTTAGCTCCATGGCGATCGAAGGAAGAAGCGCTGTTTGTTTCGCAAAAGGGTAAACGACTGTCTATTCGCAGTATTCAGCTCATCTCCACCGAAACCTTTGAACGATTCCAGGAACAATCGCCGTCCACGCAGCGACAGAACTATTCTAGTCACAAGCTGCGGCACTCATTTGCTACGATGATGTTACGCCGAGGGGCGGATTTACGAACCGTTCAAGAGCTGCTTGGTCACTCATCTATCCAAACGACAACCGTTTACACGCATGTCACCAGTCGGGAGAAAGAGGAAGCGATGGCGCTGCTTGATGTAAAAATACCTACCTTTAATGTTCAACCGATTCATGAATAACGAAGAAGCCGCAAATCGAAGGAGATGCGGTTTTTTTCTTGTTTGAGGGGAAGGGAGTAGGTAGTTGTGTAGTTAAATGAAAATTATAATGAAGATCACTTTCTAGTCGAAAGGTTAGAATATGTATAGTTAGAAATTATAATATTATAAGAGAAAGTAATTTATTTACGTAATTTATATTATGTAAACTAACTTTCGGAGGATTACTCAATATACCACAGATACATTAAACTGTTAAATATATAAATATCAGATTAGAATATCTAATTTATACATTTCTATTTCTATTTCTATCTCTTCATAAAAGCAGTAAAAAAACCATCCAGATCTTACTGAAAAGTAGATCCAGATGGTTGTATTAAATAATGATGATGATGATTTAACAGCTTAATAAAAAAAGGGATATGAAGCCTTGGGCTACTATTCCAAACCTGCAATTTGTTCTTTTAATTTGTTTGCGGAAGCCTGGAAAGCGATTTTTTCTTTTTCATTCAATGGCAGTGGGAGGATCTCGCGCACGCCGTGACGATCTACGACACACGGAACACCAAGATAGACATCAGATACGCCATTGTAATCTTCAAGCAAGGTAGATACATTCAGGACAGAGCCTTCATTCCCGAGGATTGCTGCAACGATACGGTCGAGCGCTAGCGCGATTGCATAAGAAGTGGCACCTTTGGCATTAATAATCTCATATGCTGCATTCTTGGTGCGATCAAAGATATCCTCTTGTGTTTCTTCATCCAGCTCAAGATTCGTTCCCGCAACGTTGGCAAGACTCCATACAGGTACTTCGGAATCTCCATGCTCGCCGATGATATGGGCGTGGATGCTGCGCGGATCAATACCTTTATTCTTACCAATGAGGTAACGGAACCGTGCACTATCCAGCAATGTTCCTGATCCAATAACACGAGAGGCAGGCCAGCCACTTTGTTTCCAGGAAGTGTAGGAGAGGATATCTACAGGATTAGTAGCAATCAACAAAATACCATGGGAATTAACGGCTGTAATCTTCTCAATAATCTCTTTGAAAATGCTTGCATTTTTCTTCAGAAGATCGATACGTGTCTCGCCAGGCTTCTGGGATGCGCCGGCTGTTATGATAATAATGTCAGCATCTTTGCAATCCGAATAATCGCCTGCCCATACTTTTACGCCCCCGGTAAAAGGAAGACCGTGGTTCATATCGAGCATTTCGCCTGTAGCTTTGTCATGATTCACATCCACAAATACCAACTCGGATGAGCGCTGTCTTAACATCAGCGTGTATCCCGTTGTTGTTCCTACCGCACCCATGCCTACAATAACGACACGACTCGGTTTAAGGTTCATACTATTTGCCATGTTTATATCCTCTCCTTTTTGGGTGTACTTCCATCCATATTAAGGGATATCTTCCGGAAAAGCGAGGGATGTCTATAAACTTTTTCACAATAGAATGTCTCTTATGGTAAATTTACGTCGAATTATATCTTGATCCTTCAAACTCTAATGGCGTCAGAAGTGACTTGATAGTACTAGCTGTACGTGCCAACGAGCCTTTTCGACATGTTTTGTGGTAGAATGATTGAAGTGTATATTGTTATGTTCGTAAAAGTAACCCGATAAGCTAGGCATGCGCGCCTTCTTATGGGAGGAAAGAGGTGGAACCACTTGCGTTGGCATTGGATCAAAATCGCGCAGACAGCTCTGCTGTGTGTAGGTATAGCTGCCATATTGGCCGCCTGCACGGATTCAGAAGTAGCACCGGTGGCACAGCCACCTCAGGAAATGGATGAGACGGGAAATACCGGACAAACCTTAACCGTTGTTCCCCCAGTTAACAGTACAGAAGCGGCTGATATGGCCAAGTATCAAATTCAGACTCGCTTGACCGATTTTCAGCTCCTGAATTCGAACGGTGGTTTGGCATGGGGAGTAACAAGAAATGCACTACGATTGTATTATACGCAGGATGAAGGAGTCACCTGGACGAATATTTCTCCTTCAGAGAATGTGCAATTTCCAGCCAATCCACAGTACGGCCAAAGTATATATTTTGTAGACCGTACACACGGATGGATCGTTCGTGAAGGTATGGGTGGAACGGATACTATTGTGCTTCGTACCAACAACGGTGGGGCAAGCTGGAGCTTATCCTCGTTATCTAAGACTGATAAGGTAACGGCAATTTCTTTTGTTTCTCCGGAAAAAGGATGGATTCTCACTACGGTAGATACCTCGATTGGTAAACAGGATAAAAAGCTGTATGTTACCGAGGATGGCGGAACTACCTGGAAACCGATGTCTGAGAGTGATAATGACGAACAGACTGGATTAGGAGAGATTCCTACACGTGGATATACAACAGGTTTAACGTTTTCGGATGCGAATCATGGATTCTTGACTGCCCTTGATTTTGGAACACCGAAGTTATACGTTACGACGAATGGTGGAGAGGATTGGAAGGTGGGTGCTTCATTCTTCGATCGTGATAAATTCAGTGGGTGTGGCAACTTCGGCATCAACTCACCCCAATTTTTCGGACGAGAAGCCAAAGGAGCTTGGATGCCATTGTCCTGTTCGACGGGAGATCGTACCAAGTTCAATGGATTTTTCACAGACGACGGTGGAAAGAGCTGGAGCTTGTCTACGTTCTCGCTCAATAAGCAGACAGGTCTGAATCGTAACCTTGCACCCACGTTTCTTAACGCTAACGATGGATGGACGATACATGAAGGTATAACCTACCATACAGAAGATGGTGGGAAGACCTGGGACGCACTTCCAAGAAGTAAAGTGTTCGATCAGATTCAGGAAGACTATCCGGAGATCGTGAAGATCCAGATGGTGTCAACGAAGCTGGGGTGGGTGCTGGTGGAAAATACAGATACCAAACGATCCTTATTGTTGCAAACGGAAGATGGTGGCGTCCACTGGAAGGTACTATAATCTTCAGGTACAATGCACAATGCGAGAAGGAAACCTACGGGTTTCTTTTCTTTTTAGATACTTTGTGAAATAAATCACAAAATAAATGTTCAAAGGATGATATATTGAATTCAAGAAGAGATGGGAGTGATGAAGATGAGAACAAACGAACAAACTCAATTCACGCAGGCGGACGAATTAACCAGATACATGCTTCACTTATGCTACACTTGTGATGATGCCAATCGTTGCACAACCGAAGAAGCCGTGAAAGCTTGTATGGCAAATAACGCACAGGCAGAGCAGCCAGAACCCGCTGAGGGTACAGATGTAACGCGAGGATTTATGGATCTGATGTACGCCTAATCAACTGTAAACTTGAAATAACAATCAAACATTCAGTCTAGATCACAAATTTCAACCGGAAACGCTCCTTATGAGGGCGTTTCTTTTTTTTGGTGAAAAAGGTTATTTTATCCTTCTGCTTACTTCGCAAATAAACCGGTATGCGTTATTATGTAGATACTGAACGTTTAAATTGTCATATATGGTGTAATCATCATATCTCATGATGGAACCATAACTAATTATCGAATGCTTTTTGGAGAAGCCGGACTGACAAGATCAGATTTTCTGGGAGAAGCAGGAGTGTACAAGATGACTCTATGAACTAATTGAAGATTTAAGGAAGTCTAGGATTGAAGAAAGAGAGTGGATGAAATCATGAGGTTCAGCTACAAGAATTTTTCCTGTGATGTAGAGATTTATCATAAAGGTGATGACTTTACTGTACGATTCTACGATAAAAATAAAGAACAGAATGAGCATCAAATGATGAATTTGGTCATCGTTGATCCGGGGTACGGTTTTCTTTGCTTGAAACATAAAGGGAAGGACTCAGCGCTATTAAGTGGGTTTCTAGATGAAGAAGTGTTCGTTTCGGGGGATTATGTAGATGAAGCACTTTGCATCATTGAGGATTTAAGTCCAACATTCAAGGAAATATGCACTCCGTATCATATTAGGCTTTTCAAACAAACTAGCTTTGCTGAGTACAACGGGGAGTACTGAAATATGACATATTAAATGGGTTCAAACAAGAGAAAGCTTATCGAGAGGGTGGAAGGATGAATATTCAAGATATTCCAACAGAGATCATTCAGCAGGTTGGTGAGATTCGGGACATGACCTTTCCCACCAAGCAAGGTCATACTTCGATCGTAGCTATTTTGCATACTCCAGATAAGAAATACATCGTCAAAAAAACGGAGAGCCCACTCTACAATGAATGGTTGTCTGAAGAATATGAAGCGCTACAACAACTCTGTCTATTAGGTTTGCCTATTCCGAAAGCGTATTCAATACATATACAGAATCAAACGAGATGGCTTTTGATGGATCACATAGAGGGCATAACGCTAAGAGAGTTTCTATCTAAAGAACCTGTTCCTCATGATAAAGAAAAAGCAATAGTTAGCTTTGCACGTTGTCTCAAAAAGATTCATGAGAGTTCCTGTCCGGAGGCCTTGATGAAAAATGATACAGATTGGTTAGATAACATGTTAATGAAAGCCGATTATAATCTGACTAACTTTACAGTAGACGGTACAGAAGCGCTTCTTAAACGGATTCAAGAAATAAGGCCAACACCAATAACAAATACGTTAATTCATGGTGATTTTACGATAGACAATGTGTTAGTTCATAATGGTAATATTGTCGGTGTAATTGACTGGTCAGGCGCTGCATACGGCGATCCTAGATATGATGTTGCATTAGCAATTAGACCGAAGCATAATGCTTTCGAAGATGATAGAGATAAGGAAGTATTTTATAACGCATATGGCAAGCTGAGATTAACGGATGAAGAGTATGACTACTTTGAAGACGGTCTATATAACTTCTTCTAAATTTTTTTCTATGGGAAGAATTCATGCTAAATAACTTAGGATAGGTGTTGTTTCGGAATTGTAAATAACCCCATTTTGCGCATAGGATGTCAATATAAATGAGCAGGAATGGAAATGTAAGGAGTGCCTACATGCAATACATCGTAAGGAATGCTACTGTGAACGATATGGATGGACTTTGCTCTATTCGGAATAATAGAGAGCTTTTCACGAGATATTTTACACAGCAAGAGAAACAAGAGGCAATACTAGTCGTTGCTGCAACAGATCAGTTCATATTAGGATTCGGCGTTCTAAAATTAAGCGGAGAATCGGTTCCGAAATTAAGTGATCTATATGTTAAAGAGACATATCGCGGGAACGGCATAGGATCAGCGTTGATAACGTATAGAGAATGTCTTGCGAAGCAGCGAGGTTGTTCAGAAATGTACGTGAGTGTTGATCCCATTGAAAATCCCAAAATGATTAAACTTATTACTCATCACGGATATCATGCAATTTCAGCACCGTACTCCAAAGACGCTATTTATTTCAACGAAGATGGTACTAGCTACGAGAAGACCTATACCAGGATAGATATGAAAAAATTACTCAGCTAACGGGTAAGGACAGCAAAAGGTCTATCCTAAGTCAAACAGGGAAGAAGGAGCTAATCATTGTATTTTAGGTTATATCCGAATCGACAATGAATATCTTTACAGTTTTAGTAGCATATACGATCCTATACTTTAATTAAAACTGACAGCAACAAATTTAATTGAAAAGAGGAAGAGATGTATGGAACGATCTATGATTGGTTTGGTTAACGCCATTCCATAATGAACATGATCTTTGGACTGATAACCTGAACGGCGAAAGCGTTACCAATAGTTACTTACAGTGTATCGTGGACTGCAAAGAGTATGACATGGGCTGCCGTTCGATGGACCCATTGATTGATCTACAACTATGAATCGAATTGCAGCTACAGGTTATACGGGTGCAACTGCATTAGAGCCTATGAACTGGGACTATGAAGAGTTGTCCATTAGAGCATTTTTTAGAAGAACGGGGAGGAAATAGGTTGAATAAGCAGAGTATACATCAAACGAACACCTTATATTGGGATACCCAAGCAAATGACTTTTTAAAAGCAATCGTACTTCCGTTATATGGAGCATTTGTATCGGAAGAAAAACATCAGTTATTCGGAGATGTCTCTGGCAAAAAGCTGTTAGAAATAGGCTGTGGCAATGGCCAATCTTTGCAGTACCACGGAGAGCGCCAAGCGGCTGAGCTATGGGGAATGGATATTTCTAAGTATCAAATTGAGAAGGCAGAGCAGCATCTAACAGCATGTGGTCTTTCAGCAACATTAATCTGTTCTCCGATGGAAGAAGAATGTGGCGTACCTATCAACTATTTTGACATCGTTTATTCGATCTATGCAATAGGCTGGACAACCGACCTTGAAGGTACCTTCAAGAGAATCGCTTCGTATTTAAGAAAAGACGGAGTTTTCATTTTTAGTTGGTCTCACCCTATACATAGATGTATAGTTCAAGAAAATGATAGATTCGTATTAAACAAGCCCTATCATGATGAATCCTGGTATTTGGTCAATCCCGATGATGTTCAGGGCGAGTTAACCTTATCTGATCGCATGTTATCCACATACATCAATGCGCTGGCTACAGCAGGGTTTGTCATTGAGCAAATGATCGAAGAAACGGATCAAGAAATCCTTCAACTGCACGGTGATGAGAATAATCTTACAAAAAGAGCAACGATGTTTCCAGTAACCTTCGTAATCAAAGCGAGAAAACGATGAAAGATAGGTATGCTAGATGTATACCTCATGCAAAGGAGCAAGTTAGAGAATGAGTTATTACGGAGAATTGTGCACTAGAATGTATGAAGTGGATAAATCAATCGCAGAAGGAAAAGAGCTTGATTTCTACCTTTCTTTTGCTGATCGAGAAGATATTCGTGTACTTGAACCCATGTGTGGAAACGGGAGAATGCTGATTCCTTTTATGCAACGAGGCATTAACATTGAGGGATTTGATATTTCAGAGGATATGCTTATGGTTTGTAGGGAGAAGGGGAAAGCATTAAACTTAGCACCGCAGATTTACTTTCATAAGATCGAAGAGTTTGTTGCAACTGATCAGTACGATCTAATTATGATTCCATTTGGTTCTTTCTCGTTATTGCCAACGGAACTGATTCAACCAAGTTTAGCGAATTTGAGAGGCGCACTAAAGGAAGATGGACATCTCCTATTAACAATTATGTTAAAAGGTAACGAGATTGAGGAGATTGCAGACTGGAGAGAAGAGAGTCAAAAGCAATTGAACGATGAAACGATTGTTTTATATAAAAAAGTGCATTATGACCAGAAGCAGTCAACGCTTGTCACGAGATTAAAATACCAATTGCTTAAAGATCATACCACCCTGAAAACAGAGATTATGGATTTTCCTGTACGACTTTATGACATTGAAGAGTTTGAGCAGCTCGTTAAGGCTAACGGTTTTCAACATGTTCAGCTGCATGAGGTAAAGGATGGCTATGGCAAAGGCACTTCTTTTCATGTGTTTGAGTGTTCCTAAAACTATAATCTAGGGAGAAGGATAGCCTATGATTAAAATCAGGTTTGCTGCAAATGAGGACATCCCTTACATTCAATCCATAGCGCATGAGACATGGACGTATACTTATGGTGAGATCTACACTGAGGAGTACATTCGTGATTTTATTAGTAGAGCGTATTCTAGTGAAAATTTACGACTATCTATTGAGAGAGACAGTCAGAGTACGAAGCGAAGTTTCTTAATCGCTGAATACAATGAGAAACCTGTCGGATATGCTCAGACCAGACAAATGCATGAAGAGGAGTTTGAGTTGTTACGAATTTATGTAAGACCTGATTTTCACAAAATGGGTATCGGCAATGATTTTATACAGGAATACAAGCAAATCTTAAAGCCTATTCATCAATTATTTGCATGGGTAGGCAAAGATAATCAGGTAGGCAGAGCCTTTTATGAGAAGAGAGGCTTTATACCAGTTACAGAAAAGACTGAAACGATCCAGGGACAAAATAAAACACAAGTGAAGTACGTATTGCACATATCCTAACCATGAATAGGACTGAAACAAAGAGTAGAAATATTATTGTTACAGGCGGAGCCATTATTCAAGACGATCGTGGAAGGATATTTACAGAGACGATCAGATTATGGGGATTGGGGATGGCATTAATCTCACATATAGAGATACACAGAATGAATCCTTACAGCTTATGTTTAAGAGCATTGAAGACATTGTCCTAGACGACATTAATATTGTACAAAGACCTATTTTTATTGATCTGAAAGAAGATGATACTACTAGCCTTTTAAGAACATGATAAAAGGATAAGAGAAATAGCCAAGATTATAGTAAAGGGGTTCTCTATATGAATGAAGCTCTCCAAACATACCTAAAGGATATACAATTTTCAGGTGATCTCAAGAAAGACATCGAAGCCTTTTTTGTAGCGCATAAAGATGGTAAAACTCTGGCACATACACTCTCGGTGGCCTTGGAAGCCAAACGTGTTGCTACACTATACGGAGCTGATTCTGCAAAAGCGGAACAGGCTGCTTTACTTCACGATATTAGCAATGTTGTTCCTGTTACTGAAATGTTGGATTTAGCGAAGAAACTATCTATCGAAATTATGGATGAAGAGTACACCTATGGTCGCATCGTGCATCAGAAACTGTCCAAAGCAATGGCAAGGGAAATCTTCAACATCACCGATCCAGAGATATTAGACGCAATTGAATGTCATACCACGTTGAAAGCGCAGGCATCTCTTATGGACAAGGTTCTCTTCATTTCAGATAAAATTTCTTGGCAACTTCCAGGAGATCATCAATACTTACTTGATGCTAGACACAAAGTGGATGAAATGAAATTAAATGAAGGTATTCTGATCTATCTGAATCAGGTATGGGAGAATCGTTTGAAGCTAAAATTGATACATCCATGGCTAATTGAAGCGCGAGTAGAGCTGTTAAAAGAGCTTTACGAATATTGAACAAGCAGAGCAACTCATTCAAACCTGGCATCAGAGGTTCGAGAACAAACAGGCTATTCGCTGGGGGATCGCTCTGAAGTCTGACAACCGAGTCGTGGGGACATGTGGGTTTCACGGTTGGGTGAAGAATCATCATAAGGCTGCAATCGGGTATTAGCTCACGCCACAATTCTGGCGCCAAGGGGTTATGACAGAGGTCTTAGGGAAGATCATGGAGTATGGATTCGATACGCTTGAATTAAACCGAATTGAGGCCTTTGTTGAACCTGAGAATGTAGGCTTCCAAGCAGAGGGTTTACTGAAGGATAATTACTACTGGAAGAACCGATTTGTAGATAACGTCATCTATGCTTTGATTAAAAAAGACTTTAAGAAGATGACAAGATGAGTTTCGTAGCGAGATGAACGAACACACCGGAGAATCCTATTAAAAAGAACATCATTTGTACGCTATATCCGGAGATTTTGATGGGCATAAAATCGTACTTATAAGGAGCTTCACCTATGTCACTTGGACTCATCATTATACTTGTCGTGATTTGGTATTATTATAAGTTTCCAAGGTAACCCTGTAATTATGTTCATCCGAGTAAACCCGAAGCAACGATATCTGCATTTTGTTCCAGTTGTAGGTTATGATGAAACGCATTTTTATTTAGTAGATTCATTAAGTCATACGATTAACTGTAACGAAGTGTATTATAATAGGAAAATTGCAATTCGTGAGCTGGATGGCTTATGGAGAACTTGGCTTCCTTTTTGCCAAAATTCGTATATCGTCGTTAAGCCCAAGTAGAGTCCGTTAGGTCGTTGGGTAGGAGCATGGATAAGAGTAGATCAGAAATAGCAGAGAAGGAGAAGTAAATGATTGTACTAGATATGGTTATGAACCTGTTAATTGAAAGTTGCCCTTCATATAAAGAACGATCAGAGAAATATATGAAAGAAAATTACGAAGAAGGTGAAGAACGACTGCTCTATCTAGAAATGTCTGATCTGGCTGAACACATTGTTGCTTTGTATAAAAAAGAACAAACTGATGAATTTGATAAGTTATTCGAAACGATTGAACTTCTACATACTGAAGGAAACCATGAGGTAAGAGTGTTAGCATCCGTAGGTCTTTTGGAGGATATTCAGAATCATATTCTACGCGATGAGAAGTTGACCCTGGCAGCATTTGAGACGTATCTAGGAACAGTGTCACTCGAATGGTGGACGCACTTAATTTATTTTTGGGAAGGCAAAAGTGACTATCTCGGTGGCCCCGTAAAGAAATGATGATCAGAAAGAAATGCTTAGCAATACTTACGATCTGTTAAAGCATTTCGGCAGCGAAGTTGAAATGACACATATCTCGAAGAAAACCAATACATTCATCGCGAAAGTGACGTATCAAATTCGACCTTTAAATCAGAAATCACAAGCGATTGTAGAATATCAAGACTTGGTCAGTCAAGTGACAAGAAAATGTGTATTTCAAGGGTTGATATTCCAGTTATAGGTTAGATCCACCGAAAGATGAACGCTTATGTTCATTTTTCGGTTCTTTCGGTTTTGTTGATCAAATATTTAATCCAATGAACAAGTTTTATGCCTGGCCGCATATACATTACTGAAACAGGTCAAGACTTCGGCTTTCCTAGGTCAATGTATATGAACGGAGGGAGAGACATGGGCATTGAATCATCATGGATGTTTGATTTGTTTGGAACGGTCTTTCCAATTGTGTTTGTACTGATTATAGGTATCGTATTGTTATCCGTGGGCAAAGAAGTGTGGAGATGGGGACGTAATAATACCGAACCCTTACTTACAGTCCCTTCACGAATTACAGGCAGGAGAATGCAGGTTAGTCAGTCGCACGCTGAATCTGGCAGTTCAGCCCGTACATTATACTACGTCACCTTTGAAGTCGAGAGTGGGGATCGTCTCGAGTTCAAAGTGAGGGGAGAAGAGTACGGTCTATGCTCGGAGGGAGATGAAGGGCGTCTTTCCTTCAAGGGCACACGCTATGTAGGCTTTGAGCGCAACAATCGACGGTATACAGAGCGTGTGCACGGATAATTCGACTGGCTTGCGCCATCACGGCGTAAGCTTTTTTAATGACTTTTTGGTGGACAAGCGTTTCTTAACAGGGTAAACGTGTTTTTATATATAAGAGGAATCAATTTCATAATACCTTTAGCTGCTTCAATTAAGGCGAGATATAGTCAAAACGGTTTAATTTGTCTATATCTGGTTACATAAAACTCGGTTTAATGAGTTGTGAAATTGATACAAGAGAGATTCTTTTCCAAATCGCTGATGCCTTCATTCGACATATGTTTGTCAGATAAGGATCATCCTAATTCATAGATTTCAGAGGAGGAATAGTTATGTCATTCACAGATCAAGTCGTCGTTGTGACAGGAGCTGCTCAGGGGATTGGTCGGAGTGTGGCTGAGGCTTACGCCGTTGCAGGCGCAAAAGTAGTATTAGCGGACTACCAGGAAGCAGAGGGTGCAGCAGCAGCGGCTTCCATACGAAATGAAGGCGGTGAAGCCATCTTTGTTCAGTGTGATGTCCGGAAAGAGGAGGAAATTACGAACCTGATTAACACAACGCTCGAGGAATACGACCAAATTAATATATTGATTAACAATGCAGGCGTTGCTAGATGGAAGTCTCCATACGAGCTTACAGTAGATGAATGGGACGATGTACTTAATACCAATGTAAGAAGCACCTTTCTTGCTAGCCGTGAGGCAGCGAAACATATGAAGAAAAATGAGCACGGAGGTGCCATCATCAATATGGCATCGACAAGAGCATCCATGTCTGAACCTGAGACGGAAGCTTATGCAGCATCCAAAGGAGCCATCGTTGCACTTACCCACGCTATGGCGGTCTCACTTGGTAAAGATCATATTCGGGTCAATTGTATCAGTCCGGGATGGATTGAAACAGGAAACGTCGATGAATTGAAAAAAGAGGATCATGAGCAGCATCCAGCCGGACGTGTGGGTATCCCTTCAGATATCTCCCGTGCATGTTTATATTTGTCGGATCCAAGCAATACCTTTGTCACAGGGACCAACTTGATTATTGACGGAGGTATGACTCGAAAAATGATATATGAGGACTAAAACCGGGATTTATTCAATCGGGTACGTCCCCTTCACACAAATAGCGCATTTAAGCCCAAGTTAAGTACTTGGGCTTATTTGATTTTGATAACTCGGTTGCTATAATGAATGTGATTTTACAACAGTCTATGAATGGAGGGAGTTTATGTTCGGGAAATCATCCCGGAAGGTAATTTGGCTCTTACTGCTGATTGGAGGGATCATAATGAATGGCTTTGAATCGACTGCTGAGGCTAGCCCTGACGTTAGAGCTGCCTGGGTGTGGCAGGCGAATTCGATCCGTGACGGAGGAGATGAGCTGCTTGCGAATGCAGCTAAACATAAGATTAACAGACTCTATGTAAATGTGAATATGAACTTTTCAACTGAGATATATCGTGAATTCATTGCCAAGGCAACTGAGGCAGGCATTACCGTGGAAGCACTCGGAGGTGACCCGTCTTGGGCGATTGAAGGTCGTGAAGGTCCTATGCTTCAATTGGCTTCATGGGTGAG
Source organism: Paenibacillus tundrae (assembly GCF_030812775.1). Lineage (GTDB taxonomy): Bacteria > Bacillota > Bacilli > Paenibacillales > Paenibacillaceae > Paenibacillus > Paenibacillus tundrae_A. The sequence continues at coordinate 152,931 of NZ_JAUSTI010000007.1, read as the reverse complement.
TGAGTATAATCTTGCGGTGGAAGCAGCAGCAAGGTTTGACGCGCTACATCTGGATGTTAAGCCTTATGTTCTACCAGCGTGGAATACGAATGCGTCAGCATTAGTGCAATCTTGGATGAATAATATGACTGTGTTACAGAAACAGGTAGAACAGAATGGAAACATTCAAGTGAATGTGGATTTGCCTTTTTGGCTCAATTCTTATACGGTAGCAGGGAAAAGGACAACCGAAGATGCGGATAACGAAACGTTATCGCACTGGTTCATTGAGCGGTTTGATCATATTACGTTGCTTGTATACCGTGATACTGCACAGGGAAATAACGGTATTATTCGCTTGATTGAAAAGGATATGAACGAAGCAGATGTCCAAGGCGTATCTGTAACAGTTGGGGTGAACACCAAACCAATGCCTGGTGAAGAGTTCACCACATTTGCAGATAAAGGAACAGCCGAGCTTGAAGACGTATTGAGTGAAGTAGCAGCTTCGTTCCGTGACCACACGTCTTATGCTGGAGCAGCAGTACATGACATTGTGTATTGGAGTCAGTTATCTCCAGAAGATGAACCCACACCGGAACCTGCTCCAGAGAATCCACATAGCCCACCCGACATTCGTGGAACTTACATCTGGGAGGCTTCTCAGGTAACAAACGATGGCGGGGATCATATTCTCGAATTTGCTAGAGAAAAAAATATTAACTTCTTGTATGTCCGCCTTGACCTGGAGCAGCCATACTCTAGCTACAGATCATTTGTGAAGCGTGCTGCGGTACAAGGGATCGAGATCCATGCTATGGGCGGTCATCCGATCTGGGGGAAAGCCGAGAATCGCCCACGTATTCAACGATTAATTGAGTATGTAACGAATTATAACGCTGAAGCAGAAGCTGATGAACAGTTTAAGGGGATTCATCTCGACATTGAGCCTTACACCTTGTCTGAATGGCAATCCGATCGAGATACGCTGTTAAGCGAGTGGGCAGCCAACATTGCATATTTCCATGAAGAAACGAAAAGACATGGCGATTTGGAAACGAGTGCAGATCTGGCCATCTGGCTTGATACATTTCCATTGCCAGGTAAGAATATCTCGGTCAGTGAGTTTATGATTGACACACTAGATCATGTCTCTTTGATGGCATTCCGTAATACAGCTGAGGGCTCCAATGGCATTGCGGCAGTTGTTAGCCAGGAGATGGAGATCGCTGATCGATTAGGTAAACCGCTAATGATTTCTGTCGAACTAAAGGAGAATTTTGAAGGCAGGCATATCTCCTTTTATGAAGCAGGCGCGTCAGAGATGGAACGTCAATTAGCTTTATTACCTAACCTTCTGTCTAACTTCCAAGCTTATCAAGGTAATATTGTACATGCTTATGATTATTGGGTGGAAGCCAAGCCTTAAATAGGCGAGTTATATAGGAAATTCGATCTCCCGGAATCTCACACGAACTGAGGTTCCGGGCTTTTTTTTTGAAAATCCGATATCATCGTGTCACCGAATAGGCTCCTGCACAATACGATATACGGTGATGAAGAGCTGAAGCAGAGGAGGAAGCAGAACATGGCTGTTATCAAAGCCAACACAGAAGATGTTAGGCTGCTTGCGAGGCTGATGAGAGCAGAGGCTGAGGGTGACGGCGAACAAGGCATGTTGTTAGTCGGCAACGTTGGCGTGAATCGAGTTCTGGTGGATTGCTTGGATTTTCGGGATATCCGGGATATCAATCGCATGGTGTTCCAGAACCCCGGTGGATTTGAGTCTACGCAGAAGGGATATTTTTACCAGCGTGCCAGACAATCCGAGATTCGACTAGCCCAGCGCGTAATTAACGGGGAGCGCATATGGCCAGCCAGCAATTCTCTATGGTTTTTCCGTCCTGTAGGCGATTGTCCGCCAACGTGGTATAACCAGCAAAATACCGGCCGTTTCAAAGCACATTGTTTCTTTAGTCCTACAGGGGATGACTGTCCAGAGGTCTATTAGTACGTATTTGTTTAAGCTATTGCTGTTAAGAAATTAATTTTTGGGAGGAATCATCAATGATTAATCAGCCATATCAACCAACACAGGTAATGGGTCAACAAGCGAATGCGCAAGTACAAGGAACAGCTTACAAAATCGGTAACGGAGCACCTTCTATGTCCCCAACACCTGGAATGGTGTCACCAAGCTCTACATCTGTTCCGCCGCTCGTATCCAGTGGCAGCCCAATGACACCTACAGGAACTGTTGTAACAACAACTGCTCCTCAGTTTGAACAATCCTACATCGAAAATATCCTCCGTCTGAATCTGGGTAAATTCGGTACATTCTATATGACGTATGAAGGAAACAAAGAATGGAATGCACGGATCTTCCAAGGTATTATTGAAGCAGCAGGTCGTGACCATATTATCATTAGTGATCCGAAAACAGGCAGACGTATTATGTTGCTGATGGTTAACTTCGACTACGCAACATTTGATGAGCCGCTGTTGTACCAATATCCAGGTGTTATTGGTAACTATCCGCAAGCACCGAGCAGACGTTAGTCCTTAACGTGTAGGACGATAAGTAACATACCTAGAACATAGTTCTCCATAGGCTGCTTCTGAGTGTAGCGTGAATTCTACATTCAGAAGCAGCCTTTTATTGACTACATGTCTTAAATCTTGTTCCGTGTTCTAAGAAACGTCCTAGGAATCAGACATATCTCCACATCGGTTGTATTGTTCTATACTTAGAATCGGATAAGAGGGTGCAGCGTTATTTTCAAACTCGAATTTCTAATTCACTACAAGTTTGAAAAATTTAATTCAATGAAGTAACCTTACGATCAAGTTGTGGCACTTATAGATAAGACATGAGCATTAGAACAAAAGATGCATCATGTTTGAGAATGACAAACAGAAGATTTAATACGTTCGACATAAGGAAGGAACTGATTAGCAGTGAAATCATGGATTGAAGGCGCTGTGCGCGGTGAGCCTGATGCATACGAGCATCTGGTTAAGCAATTCCGAGGGATGGCTCATACGGTGGCATTCCATATACTTAAGGACGAATTTTGGGCTGAAGATGTCGTACAGGAGGCTTTCACCGAGGCGTTCTCGAATCTGAATCGTTTGGACAAGCCTGAGGCGTTTCCTGGTTGGTTCAAAGTGATTGTAGAAAGACAATGTTACCGCTGGTTGCGACGGAAACGGCATGCCACCATTCCTGTAGAAGAACTCTCGCATATACACAAGGAAGATCAGTCGAATGATCCCGAACAGCTAATGTTGCTGAAGGAACAAAATCGCATGTTGCATGATCTGATTGGGAGTTTACCCTCATCGATGCAGCTTGTTGTAGATATGTTTTATTTCAAAGGGTACTCATTGAACGAAATTTCAGATTTTTTGAATGTATCGATCTCGGCGTTGAAAAAAAGATTGTTTGATGCCCGTAAAAAACTTAGACGACACATCCCTGTGGCAGACATAACTTCCGTATTTACCAATCTCTATGAAGGAGGAGAAGGCATGCTTCATATTACGAATGGCGACCATGCAGCAGATCGTATCAGACAGAGTAGAATTCAGGGGGATGTTCTTGTCTGGAGAGAGCTATACCCATTTGGGCCTGTCTCTAGAGACATGGCGGAGCAGAAGGAGAGAAGTAGACGTGCAGCCTATCTAGAATGTGAACTAGGTATCCCTCAGTCCGTATATTTACAGATTGCCGAGCTGGAGCGGAAGCTTCAATCTTTGCATAAGGAAAAGGAGATTGTATTGTGGTTTGAGTATGACTTGTATGATCAAACGATGTTATCGTACCTGCTACACTTTTTTCAAGGACAAACGCTTGCTGACACGACCTTGCATCTGTTATGCATTGATTCTCATCCCGAGATTGAACATTTCAGAGGGCTTGGACAGCTCACACCCAAACAAATTGGTCGCTTATCGGGAACATGGCATGTTATAGGAGCGGAGGAAATGGAAGCAGGTCGTTTGTTCTGGGAAGCATACACCTCACCGAACATCCAGGATCATATCGAGTTCTTAACCAAAGACACATCTGCTTATCCCTTTGCACATACTGCATTTCAGGCTCATCTGTCCCGACTGCCTTCGATCAAGAATGGATTGGGAATCATCGAACAGACTACCCTAGAGGCGATCAGAGAGGGAATCGACCGTCCTTATCCACTATTTAAGCATGTTGGTGACCAGCTTCATTGGCTTGGGATGGGTGATTTGGAGTATTGGGCTCATCTACGCAGAATGTCATCTGAGCCAAATGCTTTACTTTCGGTACCTGCTGCAACGAGATTTCCTGATTTCAAGCAGCATAGTGATGAGTTTCGGAATGCCGTTCTCTCTATAACCCCTCTTGGAATTCAGGTATTAAATGACGAAGTCGATTGGGCAAGTCTTCGAAGAGAGGAAGCTTGGTTCGGCGGGTTAAGGAACGAGGCAGGCAAAGAGCCGCGCTGGCGCTGGGATGATACATCCAAGCGTGTAATCGTATTAGAATAATTGAAGTTGAATGCGAACATCAACCCATCTCACAACTTTGTGTATTAAACGAGGCTGCCTGTTCGCACTAATCAAATATGTTAAAGAAATGGCGTTTTCATGTTATTTGTAAAAGAAAAAGCTAGTTTACGTCATTTCAGTGTCATAGGACACGGATTGACTGTGTAGTTTAGAGTTATATAATAAAAGAAGCATATCCTTGTTATTCGACACAAAAAGACGGAGGTGGAAGTATTGGGAAGTTGAAATTGCATATGAGCGGCAGAATGGCTAATATCCTACATTTTCGAAGGAGGTGGACCTATTTGCCGAAGAATAACGGCGAATAGGATGAACATTTGAGTGACCCCTTACCGAGTATTTTAAACTTAGTATTAATCGGTTTACTTGTATTGATGAATGGTTTCTTCGTATCGGCAGAATTCGCGATGGTCAAAGTTCGCGGTAGCCGCATCGAAGCTTTGGTGGAATCAGGCAACAAAAATGCAATTTATGCTTCCAACATTGTACGTAATCTAGATGCTTATCTATCTGCGTGTCAGTTAGGGATAACGCTAGCTTCACTGGGACTTGGGTGGCTGGGAGAACCGGCAATCGCTCACTTGCTTGAGCCAATGTTTACGGCATTTGGGTTAGGTCCTGTTTATGTGCATGGCGTTTCGATTGCCATTGCTTTTGTTATTATTACAATTTTGCATATTGTACTCGGGGAACTTGCTCCCAAAACGATAGCAATCCGTAAATCGGAGACGGTTACGTTATGGTCTGCGGCACTGCTTACGTTTTTCTACAAATTAATGTATCCCTTTATATGGGCTTTAAATGGAATGGCGAACAGCCTTTTGCGTATGTTCCGGATGGCACCGGCCTCCGAACTGGATGAAGCGCATAGCGAAGATGAAATACGCATTCTGATGAAAGAAAGCAATAAGAGCGGTTTAATTGATAATACTGAATTGGCGCTTGTTGATAATATATTTGATTTTACGGCAACGACCGCCCGTGAAATTATGATTCCGCGGACGGAAATGATCTGTCTGAACGCCAATCAGTCCATGCTGGAGAATCTGGAGATCGCCAGTGAAAGCATGAGAACCCGTTATCCGGTATATAACGGTGACAAGGATCATATCATCGGTTTTATTCACATTAAAGATCTGATGAAATCTCAATTAACCGATACGATCTCCGTCATTCGTCCAATTCTTGCCGTTCCCGATTCAACACCAATCAGTGACTTGCTCAAACGCATGCAGCGCGGTAAGACACAAATTGCGATTCTGATTGATGAGTATGGAGGAACCTCAGGACTTGTAACGCTAGAGGATATTATGGAAGAGATCGTTGGTGAGATTCAGGACGAATTCGATCAGGAACGTCCTGCGATTGAGCAAGTGGATGAAATGGAATACTCGATTGACGGGCTTATGCTGATTGAAGAAGTAAGTGAGCGTTTCGGATTAGAGATGGATCGATCGGATTATGATACGATTGGTGGATGGCTATACTCCAGAGTCGAAACAATTCCGCCTGAGGTGGGACAATCGGTAGAGTATGGTGGACATCTCTTCGTCATCCAGGAGACAGAGCACAAACGAATTTCCCGTGTAAATGTGATTAAGTTAGAGATGTTAGTGGAAGAAGAAGGGGCTTGATATAAGCTCTAGAAGTAGAATTCTTACTCATTTATCGTCTATCCATATAAAAGTAACAACCGTACAGTGTTTTCACTCACTGTACGGTTTTTCTTTAGTTAGTATAACAGGTAGTACATATCCCCTTGCCGGAGAAGGAAAGTAAAATTCACAATATTCAGTTTGAAACGAATGATCGGTATACTTCGTAACATCAAATATGGATATCCATATTTATTCATATGATGAATTGGAGGATGAGCCAGATGTTAAATAAACGTTTGAATGCAATCCTTAAAGTAGCACTAGCAGTATCATTGACTTTACCTGTATTCTTAACCATAACTGACGGAGAACTTCAAGCTGCTTCAGAAAGGTCTGTTGTCAAACCAAGAGCTTTGACCCCACCGCCACCAGAGACGCAAAGCATTCAGAGCTTGGAGCAATTAACACATATTTATAAAGCAAATGGCGCGGTCGTTCCAGCAGGTGGACTTTCTGTTCATGTGTACACCAACACGGCAACATATAATCAGATGAAATCATTAAAAGTGGATTACCGTCTCGAACGTTGGGACGGATCGACTTGGCTCTTGTATCGTTCAGACACTCTATCCAAAAGCAATACCAACGTGTTAAAGGCGAATTCTGATTGGACAGTGATGTCCGGTTATTATTATCGTGTAGTCAGTATGCATACCGCAATGGACGGAGCAAACTCCGAGAAAACAACGCATATATCTGGTTCCGTATTGTTCTAGACGAGTATTTGTAATCAACGACTGGTTGAAGGAAACCTTTGTTTCTGCAGATCATTGGCGATAGCTAGCATTTCCGCTTCATTAATCGTACCAAACATGCTTACATTGGTTGACCCCATCATCCATTGGAACGTGTTATAGGGCGGGCCAATTGCCATTAGCGCTTCAGTTCCATCATCTAATTGAACCATATCTGTCTCACGTAATACAGGTGCTGTATCAACTTGACCAGGTCGGATCCACATATAATCAAATTGAATGACTTCTTCTTCTTTACCATTCACCCAAGTGGAATAACGTACACGCATGTGATCTGTTTCATAGTCTCTGTCAGCGGAGTTCGACTGCTCACTACCTTCCTCAAGATCTTCAAGGAGCAGCTCGAACTTCACATGTGTGAATTGTTCAGGAATGGCGTTGGATAACAGAAAATCGCCAAGAAAACCTGAACGAGCCTGCTCTTCAGTTACTTCAACAGGGCCAAATGAACGGTTGAATTCAACAGGCAGGTCAGCACCGGTAATTAATTTAGCATCCTCAATACCCGGTTCAGGTGGTGGAGGAGTTCTGGCCGTTGAAGGATCTTTCCCAACGATCTGTTCCGTACTATCTTGGATGACGATGGATTTCATTCCATTACCCCATTCTCTTATCGTTTGCACAAAAGGAGATACGGCCTGAGTGCCGGCAGGGACACTGAACAGCAATGCACCTAGGGCAACGGATGCTGCCACAACACCCGATAACCAGAAGGCCTGTTTACGTTTTCTACGTTTGCCTATTCTATTAATCTCGGTTTGCACCTTGAGCCAAGATTCCTGCATGTTTTTGGTTTGTTCGTGACTCGGGGGAGGGGAGGCAGAAGCTGCCCGATGGAATGCTTCATCAAAAGCTAATTCGAAGGCATCATCAAAAAAGTCATCTTCGAACTCTGCATATGACTCATGATCATGCTTATCTAATTTGCCTTTGCTCAATGCTTCCACCCCATTCCTTATGTAGTTGCTTCTTAATGCTTCCCCGAGCACGGAATAACCGCTGTTTAACAATCTCTTCCGATGTATCCAAAATCTCAGCCATCTCCCGATAAGAGAGTCCGTCTTTCCATCGCATCTCGATCAGAACACGATATTCCGGTTTGAGCTCGCTAAGGTAAAACTCTATAGATTCTTGCATCATTTGTGTTTCAACTGTAGTCTCGACAGAAGCTGAAGTCTGATTAATCGTCTCCATATCTATAAAAACACTATCCGTGTCCAGTTGGTTACGGTTATTTTTATTTTTTCTCAAATAATTAATAGCTGTATTTCGTGTTACGACTTTAAGCCATGCTCTCAGTTTGACTTCACTCTCGAAAAGAGGTTTATTTTTAATGATTTTGATAAAAGCTTCTTGAATGATGTCTTCAGCAGCAGCTCGCTCTTTGATGATATAAACGATGAGGCCATGTACCATATTATAATATTCATAATACACTTCTTCCTGAAGTGTAGGGCTCAAATTATGGAAATCTGAGGCTAAGAGTAATTGGAGCCGATTAGCCATGATGTTCTCCTTTCTGGTGAATAATCCACAAACATTGGTATCATTACATTTTACAGCATTATATGGAAGTCTCACAATATCATCGTTTTACATACTGAGCGAAAAAAGAATAAAAAGAAGACCGCCCAGTCTAACCATAAATATGGTCAATTAGGCAGTCTCTATTGTAGTTTCAAATATAAATGTGGTTGCTAGAATTCATGCGTCCTACTAGAACGCCCAGTCACCTTTCAGGAAGATCGCTTCACGTTCACCACTTGTTGTAATGCCGTAGATATCTGTCTCGGGCGAACCCATCATGAAATCTACATGAGTGATACTCGTGTTCATACCACGTGCGGCGAGCTCTTCTGGGGACATCTTTTTGCCACCATCGATATTAAAGGCGTATGAACTACCGATTGCAAGATGACAGGATGCATTCTCATCATAGAGTGTTGTGTAATATAAAATGCCGCTTTCAGAGATCGGTGAGTGGTAGGGTACCAGAGCAACTTCACCCAAGTAATGTGAGCCTTCGTCCATATTAATCAGACGTTCAAGCGTATCATGTCCTTCCTCCGCATGAAAATCAACAATCCGCCCATGTTCGAATGTCAGCGTGAAACGATCAATAATGCTTCCGCCATAACTTAATGGTTTCGTGCTGGATACTGTACCATTAACGCCGTGTTTTGCTGGAGCTGTGAACACTTCTTCTGTTGGGATATTAGCTACAAAAGGAGTACCTTGTTCATTCACACTTCCTGCCTGAGCCCAAATATGTCCTTCTGGAAGCTCAACGGTTAGATCAGTACCAGGTGAGATAAAGTGCAGTGCACGATACTTTTTGTTATTAAGCGCAACAGCCTTGTGTTCTAAGCGCTCGATATGCTGATCCCAAGCTTGGATAGGATCTTCTAAATCTGCCCGTACGGCAGCGAAGATGGCTTCCCATAGCTGTTCCATCTGCTTAGAGGCAGGAAGGTCTGGGAATACTTTAGCAGCCCAGTCAGGGGAAGGGCATGCTACACCTGTCCAGCTCATTTTATCTGCCTGCTGATACTGACGGTATTTAGCAAGTGCCTGACCATACGTTCGTTGATGGGTCGAAATACGCTCCGGATCAATTCCCTTCAACAAGTCAGGGCTTGATGACAGAACAGTTAAAAATGCCGCGTTGTTTGCCGCGAGTTCTTCAAGCTCTGCAGCATGCCATTTCGGAGGGTCTTGGAATGATTGTTCCGGAGCCATCTCGAAACGTAGTCGATTCACCGTTTCGTCACTGAATTTTACGATGACTTTCTTGGCACCCGCTTCATACCCCTTACGTACCAACAAACGTACAAATTCAACGGTATCGATCATGGCACTGATCACAAAAATTTGTCCTGGTTGTACGTTTGCTCCTACTTTGACGGCGAGCTCCGCGTAACGATCCAGCTTTTGTTCAAATGTTAACATCTAATTGTCTCCTAACTTAACTTTATCGATATAAACAAAGGAAGAGAGAGGAATGTTATCCTCTCTCATGAAATTCGCAGAGATTTAGAATGCCCAGTTTCCGTTCAGGAAGATAGCTTCTTCTGTACCTTCAGAAGTTACACCGTGAATATTCATTTCTCCTGATCCAATCATAAAGTCCACATGCGTAAGGCTAGAGTTCAAGCCAGCGTCAATAAGTTCTTGCTTGGACATCGATTTTCCGCCTTCCAGACAGAATGCATAGGCATTACCGATTGCCAAGTGGTTAGACGCATTCTCATCAAACAGCGTGTTGTAGAACAAAATATTCGTATCAGAGATCGGTGATTGATGAGGAACGAGAGCAACCTCGCCCAGATAGTGTGCACCTTCATCCATTTCGACCAGGTTTTTGAGAGCGTCATATCCCTGTTCAGCGGTATAATCTACCACTCGGCCATTTTCAAATGTAAGGGAGAAGCCATCGATCAGGTTACCACCATAGCTGAGTGGTTTAGTGCTACGAACAGTACCATTAACCCCTGATTTCAGAGGTGCGGTAAATACCTCTTCCGTAGGCATATTAGCAACGAACACATGGCCTTGTTCGTTGACACTGCCGCCAGATACCCACAGATGTCCTTCTGGAAGTTCGATCGTCAAGTCAGTGCCTGGAGCTGTGTAGTGAAGCTTTTTATATTTCTTCTGATTAAGCAGATCTGCACGGGAATCAAGGTTGGACAGATGCGTTTTCCATTCAGCGACGGCGTCTTGCTCACCAATGCGAACCGTTTTGAAGATCACATCCCATAATTTATCCATTTGTTGTGCTTCTGGAACATCCGGGAATACTTTAGCAGCCCATTCTGGTGATGGAACAGCAACGATCGACCAGCTAAACTTATCAGCCATTTGCAATGCACGGTATTTTTCAAGCGCTTTAGCACGTACTTTCTGGCTAGTCACGATTCGCTCCTGTGCGACACCGTTTAAGAGATCAGGATTCTCGGCGATAACATGAAGTACTGCTGCACCTTCTTCTACAAGCTCAGTCATTTCGCCTGCGAACCACTTAGGCTCGATTGAGAAAGACTCTTCTGGAGCCAGATCATAGTGAAGACGAGTGACAACCTCATCGCTCCAATTCACTTTGACCAGTTTGGCACCTGTGTTATATGCTGCTTTTACGATGAGACGAACAAAATGTGCTGCAGAGATGGGTGCATTCACAACCAGTGTTTGTCCAGGGTGTACGTTAACCCCAACTTTTACGGCCAGTTCCGCATACTGCTGTAGATTGGTTTCAAAATTATTCATGCTATATTCTCCTCCAATAATCATAAATTGTCGTAGCCCTCGTTGGCTTATACAGCCCTCATCATGTGTATGTAAGGATAATAAAAGCTCCTTCATTGAATAAGGTATACGTTGCTACGATATATATTGTACAATTAACCAATAATAATTACCAAACCAGGTTTACCATAAAATGTGGAGAACCGTTCTAGATGAGAGATTAAAGGAGAGAACGAGAGTGAATATTGAAGTAATTCGCGCTGAAATGCGCCGTGAAGATGAGAAATTGTATGTGGGAAATACGGTTTTTAAGGCAGAAGGAACCCAGTCACAGTATGAGATTACCTTTATGAGCAAAAACGGAAAGGATTGGGATTACAGTCTTCATTTCACCGAGCTATCCGGGGACGAAGAGGAATTGCTTCGGATGGACGAGCTGTTAGAGAATGATGATGATCTCTACAGTCAGTTGCTTGATGCTGCACTGGATGCTTATCCTGCCTAAATGCAATAACTTATGTGATTACATGTTATGGTTCTATTATGGAATCGCACTGACTATACTAGACGGTGTATGCCTGTTTAAGGGTGTACACCGTTTTATTTTATGGATAATGGAATAGAAATGCCAGAAAAGGGAAGTCTACGACAGAAGAATCGAGTATAGAGGGACAATCCGCCTGAATGGGAGGTAACCGTGAATGGCATCTGACAATCTGATTACATCAGGAATGACGGGGCTTGAAGAAGTCGCACACGATATCCTCAGCATGCGAACACTCTTTGTGAATGTGATATTCATCGGTGAACCAGGAAGCAGAAAATGGGTGCTTGTGGACACGGGAATGGCGAAGTTCACTGATCATATTGTTGAAGTAGCAGCAGAGCGATTCACCGGACCGCCATCTGCCATCATTTTGACCCACGGGCATTTCGATCATGTAGGTACCGTCATTGAGCTTGAGCAGTTTTGGGGCGTACCCGTGTATGCACATCCGCAGGAAATTCCCTATTTGACGGGTCTGAAAGACTATCCGCCTGCTGATCCTACTGTTGGTGGTGGGATTATGGCCCGATTGTCCTTTGCTTACCCATATGAAGCAATTAATCTGGATGATCGGATTTTCAGTTTGCCGGATGATCATTCCGTTCCAGGAGCTCCCGGATGGAAATGGGTGCATACGCCAGGACACACACCAGGGCACATCTCACTGTTCCGGGATCAGGATCGTATCCTTATTGCTGGAGATGCCATTATCTCTGTAAAACAAGAATCGCTCTGGAGTGTTCTGCTTCAGGACAAACAGTTGCATGGACCACCGGCATACTTTACGACCGATTGGCAGGCAGCTCATCGATCCGTCCAACAGCTTCGACAGCTCGAACCGAACGTTGTCGTTACAGGTCATGGGCATTGTCTTACTGGCGAGATGCTAAGTGAATCACTGCGTAAGCTGGATCTTGATTTTGAAGAAACGACCGTACCGGATCATGGGAAATATGTAGATTAAACTATACAGACAATAAGGATAATAAAAATATAACCGAGTAAGACAGCGGCACGCGATGCTTGCTGTCTTTTTCTATGTTACGGTTCGTTGATTGATGGATGTGTTCTATATCATAGATTGGTATTTTGTGCCCAGTCATGATATATTCGAGCCGTATAGTATAAACCTTAGTATGCACAGGAGGTACATATAACAATGACACATCAGAATCAAGCGGTTGAAGAACAATTTGGCGGTATCCCCGCTGTATGGCTTCGCTTTAATCAATTTGAAGCGGCCGTTATCCCAAGCGTAGGTGGGAACCTTGTAGCTTATCGGGATACAGAGCAGGGGCATCGCTATTTGCGGGAGCCCGACCTGAACAATATGGATGAATTCCGAGCAGCACCTGCGGTGTACGGTATTCCGATTCTATCTCCGCCCAATCGGTATGAGGATGGACGTTTTCCTTGGGATGGCGAAATCTATCAACTTCCGGTAAATGAACCAGCAACAGGCAATCATCTACATGGTTTTCTACATGATGTGGAATGGAACGTAGAGGGATATGGCGTTAACGAGCTAGAGAGCTATGTTCTGTTGAGTCAGGAAGTGAAAGAGGGACATCCTTTCCATAAGTATCTGCCGTTTACGTTTACGGTGACACTTCGCTACTCATTGAGTCAAGATGGACTGCAACAACAATTAAAAGTAAGAAATAACGGAACGAAGCGGATGCCTAATTTGTTTGCTTTCCATACAGCGATTAGTGTACCTTTTGATGCAGCGAGTCAACGCTCGGATTATACAGCTAAAATTACGATTGGACAGCGACGTGAGTTGAATGAACGCTCCTTGCCTACAGGTGAATTTCAACCGCTTACACCGGATGAAGAGAAATTGAAGGCAGAAGGTGTGAGTCCGTTTTTTGCTGCGATGGACAACCATTACACGGCTGTACCACAAAATGGACGTAACTATATGGAACTGACGGATCATCGTACGGGTCATAAGCTGGTTTATGATGTAGGCACGTCCTACAAACACTGGATGATCTGGAACAACAATATGGAGGATAACTTCTTCTGTCCTGAACCACAGATGAACCTTGTGAATGCACCGAATGTGAAAGGGGCTTCTGCAGAAGAGATCGGACTCATTGGTCTTGAAACCGGAGAAATCTTCGAGCAGACAAGTCGCTTATATCCAATCGCAGCTCAAAAATAATGTCACACTCCTTTTGCGGTACGCTTACAATTTTGTCGAAAAGGTGAAAATCTACTCGCAAATCATGTATACTATGACAAGATACACCCACTTTTGAGAAAACCCAGACCATTTTTTTGGAGGAGGAAAAGCAAGTGGAATACCGCATTGAAAGAGATACACTTGGAGAAATGAAAGTACCTGCTGACAGATTATGGGGAGCTCAAACCCAACGTAGTAAAGAGAATTTTCCGATCGGGCGCGAACATATGCCAATGGAAATCATCCGCTCTCTCGCTATTTTGAAGAAAAGCGCTGCAGCGAGTAACCATAAATTAGGTAAGTTGTCTGCTGCCAAATCCGATGCGATCGCATACGCTGCCGATGAGATCATCGCAGGGCGTATTGACGATCATTTTCCGCTTGTGGTATGGCAGACGGGTAGTGGTACACAATCTAATATGAACGTGAACGAAGTTATCGCCAATCTCGGTAACCAATTGTTAGAGCAAAAGGGGAAGGAAGAACGTCTTCATCCGAATGATGATGTCAACATGTCCCAGAGCTCGAATGATACGTTCCCAACAGCGCTGCATGTCGCAGGTGTACTTGCTGTTGAAGATCAACTTTTGCCAGCGATTGCTGTATTGAAGAAAACGTTGGCGGATAAATCTGAAGCGTTCAAAGATATCATTAAAATTGGACGTACTCACCTTCAAGATGCCACTCCGATTACATTGGGTCAGGAAATTAGCGGATGGGAAGCGATGCTCGCGAAGAGTGAACGCATGATCCGCGAAAGTGTGCAATACATGAAGGAACTTGCGATTGGTGGTACAGCGGTAGGAACGGGCATTAATGCACATCCGGATTTTGGTGATCTCACTGCCAAAGAGATCGGCAAACATACAGGTAAGGATTTTGTATCGGCGCCGAACAAATTCCATGCGCTCACAAGCCATGATGAAGTTGTTTACGCACACGGTGCAGTAAAAGCGCTTGCAGCTGATCTCATGAAAATTGCCAACGATGTACGCTGGCTCGCTAGTGGCCCACGTAGTGGTCTGGGTGAAATTAGCATTCCAGAGAACGAACCAGGTAGCTCCATCATGCCAGGCAAGGTTAATCCTACGCAAAGTGAAGCGTTAACGATGGTTGTTACACAAGTCATGGGTAATGATGCAGCGATCGGATTCGCTGCGAGCCAAGGTAATTTTGAACTCAACGTATTCAAGCCTGTGATTATCTATAATTTCCTTCAATCGGTCCAATTGCTTGCAGACTCCATCATCGCTTTTAATGATAAGTGTGCAGTAGGCATTGAACCTAATCTAGGTCAGATTGAACATAACCTGAACAACTCGCTAATGTTGGTGACTGCACTCAACCCGCATATCGGTTACGAGAATGCAGCCAAAATTGCGAAGCTTGCGCATAAGGAAGGGCTGTCTCTGAAAGAAGCAGCACTGCAAACGGGGTTACTTACCGAAGAGCAATTCAATCAGTATGTAGACCCAGCGAAGATGATCGCGCCAAAAGCTTAAGGAATTCATATATTTATGAATAGAACGATGAGAAGCGGCCTGTGAGAACAGGTCGTTTTTTTCTTGTGAAGAATAATATAGGATAATGCTTGTCATTAATATACGCATGCATATAAAATACATATGCAAGTATATATAGTACGTGTTCAAAAAGTAGCCTATAGGAATTGATTGGTTTATATCATTGGAGGTTAAGTGGTGCTAAAAAGGAGAAGATTCACAATACGCTCCAAAATATTAATAGGTTATCTTGTGGTTGTAATGTTGTTTGGAGCCGTTTTGCTAGTTCTGACAGCTCTGATTAACACATTACAGAAAGAAAATGACTTTATCAGCCATCATGACCTGGATGTACACAATCTGACCAATTCTATTGAAAAAGCTGTTCTTAATATGGAGACAGGACAGCGGGGATTCATGCTTACTGGAAACGAGACGTACTTAGAACCTTACATACAAGGTCTCGCCCAATGGAATTCTCATTATGAAGCACTCTATGAATTAGTGAATGACAATCGGTCGCAACAGCTCAGTCTTGAAAATATCAAGACACATATTACCCGCTGGATTGAAGTAGCTGGCGAACCTTCTATTGAACTGAAGAGACTGGGAGATCAGGAGCAGGTACTTGCATTTTTTCAATCCGATCCTGGTAAAACCGAAATAGATCTATTAAGATCACAGCTCACGAACTTCCGAAACACAGAAATTGCTCTGACCGAAGCGAGGGTTACCGATCTGGCAGCCCGCAGCTCAACACTACTGACGGTCATGTACAGCTTGTGGGGAGTAATTGCAATACTGTCCGTTCTAGCGGCAATCGTAATCTCAGGCAATATTATCCAAACGTTACGCGATGTCAAACAAACGATTAGTGAGATTTACAAAGGCGGAAACCTCACACAACGTATCCATGTACGCACCAACGACGAGGTTGGCGACCTGGGCGATGAGACGAACAAACTGCTGGACACCGTACAAGAGCAGAATCGTACAAAAGATCGTATTACTGAAATTGCTACGCTGATGCAGAATCCAACGACATTAGAGGGATTATCACGGCGGTTTCTGAATGAGATTGCCATGCTGTTAGATATTCCGTATAGCGTCTTATACTACTGGAGAGATAATCGACTGTTACGTGTTGCTGCACATGCGGCTGATGGTGACAAAGAACGGTCACTAGGTAAAGTTTCACTGGCACCTGGCGAGGGGCTTGTAGGGCAAAGTGCGAATGAGCAACGAATGCTGCGTTTAAACGATCTGCCGCAAAATTACATTCGTATCTCGTCTGGGCTCGGACATGCACCTGCAACATCTCTTACGGTTATTCCTGTCATCTTCGAAGGAAAAACGATTGCTGTAATTGAACTTGCTTCGATGAAGCCATTACAGGATAGCGAGATTGCGCTACTCAATGAACTGATTGATATATTTGGTGTATCGCTTCATTCGACTGTAACGCGTATGGAACTGCAGCAGCTGTATGATGAGTCACAGGTGCTTAATGAAGAGTTACAGGCACAGTCTGAGAAGCTTCAGGTGCAAACGGAAGAAATGTTATCACAGACGGAGGAGCTTCAGATGCAGACCGAAGAGCTGCACATGCTCAATGAACGTCTAGAGGAACAAAAGAATGTGGCTGAGTCCTCAGCTAGCGAACTAGCTGAAGTCGCCGATCAATTACGCTCAAGCTCAGGGTACAAATCCGAGTTTCTGGCCAATATGTCTCATGAACTACGCACTCCGCTCAACAGTATGTTAATTCTGTCTGAAATTCTGGCAGAGAACAAAAACCAGCACTTAAATAAAGAAGAGCAGAAATACGCATCAGTGATCCATGCATCTGGCAAAGACTTACTTAATCTGATCAATGACATTCTCGATCTATCCAAAGTCGAAGCTGGCGAGATGGAAGTCGATTTCAGTGACGTCTATCTGGACAGTTTGCCGGAGATGATGAATCAATATTTCTTAAAAATAGCTGAGCAAAAGGGAATTGATTTCCGCATCCAGTTGCACAGCAATCTCCCGGAAACGATTATCTCTGATGAGATGCGTTTGCATCAAATTCTTAGAAACTTACTCTCGAACGCATTTAAGTTTACGAAGCAGGGTGAAGTTGCACTTACCATTTCCAGAGTGAATCTACCTAGTGCAACGAAGAACGGGCAAGAGAACGAAGTTATTGCATTCTCGGTTAGTGATACAGGAATCGGTATTGCAGAAGTTAAGCTGGTACAGATCTTTGATGCGTTCAAGCAGGCGGATGGAGATACGGCACGTAAGTATGGCGGAACAGGTCTAGGACTATCCATTTCCCAATCCCTAGCGAGTTTGCTGGGAGGTTCCATCTCGGCAACGAGCCGGGAAGGGGAGGGCAGTGTATTTACTTTGTTCCTACCGCTGCATCACGATGAACAAGAAGATGTGTATGACTCCAGACTCTTCACGAACGAGGTGGCTTCAACGATACCTCAGCTTCCGGACAATACATTTTCAAGAGTGCCACACACCTCGTCTGACATATCACCCAATGAGATGTTGTTGACACCTCTAGAAGAGTCACTGCTGCGCGGACGTCAGGTGCTTGTTGTAGACGATGATATTCGCAATGTATATGCGCTAGCTAACGCGCTTGAACAGTATGATATGCGTGTGATCACTGCTCAGAACGGATACGAATGCCTCGAAATGCTGGAAAGTGGTGAGGCCAAGCCTGATATCATTATGATGGATATTATGATGCCAGAATTGGACGGCTACGAAACGACACGCCAGATTCGGAATAGATTAAATCTAACCAGTCTACCGATCATCGCGTTAACGGCGAAGGCAATGAAAGAGGATCGTGATAAATGTCTTGCTGCAGGAGCATCGGATTATATCAGTAAACCGTTAAATATGAAAGAGGTCATTTCTCGAATGAAATTATGGCTAAGCCATGAGACGCTCGGGATTTAGATTACCCTACAAGGTATCGTAATTCATATCAACATCTCTAAACCCATGAACATGGTGTAGCGTATGCTTGCCATCGAGTCATGGGTTTTATTTTTTTGAGATGTAAGCTATTTCCAATATAATGATGTTATAATACCTAACAATAAGCACGCTTATTAATGAGAAAATGATCTGCAGAAAGTTGAAAACTTCATTATGATGTATAAAACAGGACTTCACACTCAATTTATTTAACCTTAATTGTCACATATATGGGAGGTCGTGTCCATGCAACTTACGGTAAAAGAAGCTTTGCAGGTATATCCTTTATCCGAGGCGAAATTGGTCGCAGGTGGAGAGGGAACTTCACGGATGATGAAATCCGTCAATGTCATGGACGCTCCAGATATCGCGGATTGGATTAAATCGGGAGAGCTGTTATTTACGACAGCTTTTATTATGAAAGACAATGAGACGGATGCGTTGCATCTGATGCGTAGGTTGAATGATCGTGGCTGTGCAGGCCTTGGTATTAAGCTTGGTCGTTTTTGGGATTGTATTCCGCAGGGCATTATTGATGAAGCTGATCGCTTGCGTCTGCCGCTTCTCGAACTCCCGTTTCAATTCACATTCTCAGATCAGATGAATGCTTTATTCAAAGTAGAGCACGAGCGCACGCATCGTTTGCTGCATGAAGTGGTACAGAAGCAGAAGAAGCTCATGCATTTTGCTCTGCAACAGCAACAGCACCGGAACGTATTTGCAGAGCTTGCCACCATATTAAACTACCCCATTACTGTCATTGGGTCACGAGGACATGTATTGTACGGCAGTGATGGAATATCAGGCGATGCCACCGCTCAAGGCTGGCCGTGGAAATCTATTATGCATCGTGTAAAGTGGAACCAAGGTAGCTGTCATCGTGTACCGATCAAGCAAAGCGATGAGCAATACGGATTTTTGCTTGTATTCACAGATTCTGCCCTATCACTGCGAGCGGAGGAAGAGTTGTTCCAACAAGCAGCAGATGTACTTGCTTTTTATATGGATATGACGTATCGCGAACATATTAATCCGACAGTACAAGATGAGATGCGTACGTTGCTTACACAGTACTTGGAGCATAAATTGAGTGTTGAGGAATTAACAAAGATGAGTGAGAACAAGGGTGTTCATCTCTTTCAAGGCACATATCAGTGTGTGCTGATTACGCTAGAGCCTTCCGTTTTTGCAGAGGGAAAATTGTTGAAGCAGATTCATCGTGAGCTGCAATATAACCCATTAATGCAATTTACGGCTTCACAGCACTTCCAGATTGAAGATGCCATCCTGTCCATTTATACCTGTCCAACAGGTCGGGACTATGGTGAGGAACTATCTAGTTTTCTGCTTAGTCGATTCGCCGACGTGCTGAAAGCACAAGACGCCAAAGGGGAGCCCTCCCCACGCTTCTGGATATCCAAAATGAAGCATGAGCCGAAGTCGCTCCGTGAAGCTTACCAGGAGTGTCTGGATACGCGTCAACTGGCGCGTCGATTCGGGATGAAGGATCGAGCCCTTCAGTTTGAAATGTTGGAATTCGCCTATGTGTTTCAATATGTACCGGATAACATTATGGAGAATTACTGCAACAAAGTATTAGAACCGTTATTAGTACGAGAAGGGGATCCTAATCAGGTCTTGATGAATACATTGGAATCTTTCATTGAAAATGATGGGTTAATTAATGAAGCAGCGAAGCAATTATATGTACATCGTAATACGGTTACCTACCGGATGGAGAAGGTTGGCAGCTTATTGCAGATGGACTTTAAGAAGACGAATGATCTGCTCAAATTAAAGCTGGTATTCACTTTCCGTAAGTTTATTCGTGATAAGACCACGATTAGACCTTGAAGTGAACTGGAATTAAGGTTGTGCAATGTTCCAAAAGGACATTTCTTCACATTATCAACCGTAATCTCATGAGAGATTACGGTTTCTTTTGTGTTTTCCGACTATGAAGGAGGTGTGTTCCGTGCATTATAACCAAATTACAAACTTCATGTTATGTTATATGACAAAATTACGTCATTGTCATTGCTGTGTGATAAGGCGATACGTAAAATGAAGAACAACAATTCACAGTAGACCGGAGGTTATCACATGAGCGAATTCATTAAACTCGTTAACAACTGGTCTATCACACAGTTTATGCATACGTTTGGCGGTTTGTTTGAGGAATCACCTTGGGTGGCAGAGCTTACTTGGCCAACAAGACCATTCAATTCATTCGAACAGATGATGAAAGTCATGACGAGTATGGTTATGGTTTCGAACGAGGACGCACAGCTAGAACTGTTGCGTAAACACCCTGATCTTGGAGCTAGAATTCACATGAGTAATCATTCGGTGAACGAACAGTCCGGTGCTGGTCTTGATCATCTAACCGAGGCACAGTACAACGAACTCCGAGAATTAAATCAAGAATATACAAGCCGATTCGGTTTTCCTTTTATATTGGCAGTGAAGGGTCATACAACAGATTCAATTCTGGAAGCGATCCGGCAACGTAATCACCGCAGTCCTGAAGAAGAGTTCCAAACCGCACTCCAAGAGGTTTTCAAAATTGCTTCCATCCGTCTGGAGCAATGGATAGATCAAATGGGAGATGAACAGGAATTAGTAGTTCGAGCTGCAAAGAAGCAGCAACGAACGATGTATTACGGAAAAGGGGACATCTGGGTCTATCGTTCCTATGCGAAGCCGTTAACTGGAATACAGGTAATCCCTGAATCTCCTTTTGGCGGAAGGAGTAATATTTTGTTCGGTATGAACGTTAAAGTCGCGATACAGGGGGAGCATTTATTGCCTTTTTTTGCAGGATCGAATCTTTCCGATTTCCTTCCGACCGAAGCTATGAATCAGTTCATTTTAAAGCATGCTTCCGCATACACCGGCGCTACCATGGAGGGGTTTCTCGCCTATGTAAGTGAGCGATTTCTTGTAACCTACCCGCAGATAACTAAAATTCAGATGACAGGAGATCAGATTCTCTTTGAGGATACTCCGATTCAAACAGAAGGTGGTTATCAAGTAAGCGACCTGGTATTTCGTTATTCGCAGAATGATCGAGCCACGGCAGCGATTGAAGCACAACATGTTGGTGATCGCGTAGAGCTGAACAATCACTTTAGTGGGATTGCCGATCTTAGGCTTATCAAGGTTGAAGGTAATGAACTAGCAGATCACAGGCGTGCAACATTTACAGCATCGTCAAAAGCAATGAATCGTCCGCTTGCTCTCTATCTAAGTGTGAACTGGCGTTACGCAGATCCAAGAGACGGGATACATGATGAACGGGGTCGTTACGTTCCTGCGGAGCAAGTGAGAGATGTAGCTGCTACTGTATTCCATGATAGTACATCGCCATCAATTGAACATCTGCTGTATCAGATTGGACACCGGTTGCTAAGTCGATTTGATCAATTGTGTGAGGTGTCCTTTGAATCCAATAGCCGAACGTGGGAGAACATTGTGAGTGTAATTCAGGAAAGCGAGAGTTCTCCAAGGGGAGCTGTATATACAGAGCCTAACCCTTCATATGGATTTCAGGGCTTCTCCATGACACGAGACGATCTGGAGAGTCATCCGCTCAACTCCAAGGAAGAAGGTGCATGATGACTACAGCATTTACGGGACGAATTACAACACATGTGTTAGATACATCCCGTGGCATTCCTGCTGATGGGGTTTCAATTGCGCTATATGCCCTAACCAGGGATGTAGACGGGGAAATTAGAACCAAGATTGCAGAATCCATGACCAACCTTGACGGAAGATTAGACACTCCATTGATCGGTAACGGAGAACTGAGTATAGGCATTTATGAAATTCAGTTTAATGTCGAAAGTTATTATGCGCAGCGACCTTTGGGTGAAATGGCGCAGACGTTATGGGGAGTGGTACCGATTCGATTCACGGTATCGGATGCGACAAGTCATTATCATATTCCATTGTTAATTGCTCCAGGTGGCTACAGTACATACCGAGGAAGCTAACTGAACCGCTTCTGGCAGCTGTTCAACCATAAATGGTTCTCAAACGTGTTACAGAGGAGGTTGAATGATGACAGAATTTGACGTTCAACCACAACCGGGGTCGCCTGAAGACTATGTTCCTTTACCTGAACTGGAGCTTGTAGAATTACAAGCAATGCTGGATTGGCTATCCACCTACGGAGCAGATGCACAGGGCGGCGTCACTCGTTTATTGTATGACAACGCTTGGTCTGAAGCACAGCATGCTCTAGCCAAACAGATGGCAGACAAAGGTTTGGTTCCAACGTTCGATCAGTCAGGCAACTTATATGGAACATTGAACAGTGAGGGATCAGCATCCTTCGATGAGGATAGAAAAGCTCCTTATCCCATTGTTACTGGTTCTCATATCGATTCAGTAGTTCATGGCGGAAAATATGATGGAGCATACGGTATTGTAGCCGGCATCCTAGCGTTGGAATACTTACACAAACACTTCGGTAGACCGAAGCGGACACTAAAGGTCGTGTCACTTTGCGAAGAAGAAGGCAGCCGATTTCCCTTTGCATATTGGGGATCAAGGAGCATAACCGGTGTGACAACATTGGAGGAAGTTCAGCACCTGCTTGATCAACAGGGAGTATCCTTTTCTCAAGCGATCTTGGAGGCTGGTTTTGGACCAGATCGTGGCTTGGAACCAGCTGCTCAAACCTATGGTGCATTTATTGAGCTCCATATTGAGCAGGGTCAAGTATTGGAACGGCACTCCCGGTCGATTGGTATTGTATCCGATATCGTAGGCCAGAGAAGATATAACATTACCGTTATAGGTGAGGCGAACCATGCAGGTACTACACCCATGTTATGGCGTAAAGACGCACTTGCGGGTGCGGCAGACATGATTGTTGCGATTCGAAGGATTGCCCTGCAGACAGGCGAGCCGTTCGTAGCTACGGTGGGTCGCATTGTGGCAGAGCCGGGTGTGGGTAATGTCGTAGCGGCCAAAGCTACATTCTCTCTTGATATTCGACATGTCAGACAAGAGATCTTAGATCGTTGTTGGCAGGATATGTTACAGGCTTTCCGACGTATTGCTGCTGAAGACCAGCTTCGTTTCAAATGGGAAGAACACCTCTCGGTTACACCAACCCCTATGAATGAGAAGATCCAGCAAGATATCCAAGAAATCTGTGAACGTGAGCAAATTTCTTATCTGCATATGCCCAGCGGGGCAGGACATGATTCGCAGATTTTCCAGTCGGCTTGTCCAACAGCGATGATTTTTGTACCAAGTCAACAGGGCATCAGTCATAACCCTCGTGAATTTACAACTGAAACGGATCTAATGAATGGGCTTCGGGTACTGGTTCGCTTGCTCTATAAATATGGCTATGAGGATTGAAGGACATATTTTTTTATCGTTTACCATTTACCATTAGGTAAATCCATATAGACGGAGAGACCGAGCTACATTTTTAGAACGGGAAAGGAGGAGCTGTATGCAGAATCAAATGCCGATATCAAGAGGGAATATGGTGACTTCTCCTCATTACCTGGCAAGTGCAGTGGGAAGCACAATCCTTGGACAGGGTGGAAATGCTTATGATGCAGCAATCGCGGTAAGTGCGGCACTCGGGGTGGTGTATCCACATATGACAGGCCCAGGAGGAGATGCCTTCTTCCTTATGCATGATGGAGCTACGGGAGAGATTACGGGTTATAACGGAAGTGGTCGCGCTGCCGCAGGGATCAATGCAGCTACTTTCAAATCGATGGGCATGACCTCAATTCCCGTGCGGGGTGTGCTGAGTGCAATTACGGTGCCTGGCATGGTCGATGCTTGGTGGGAAGTCTGGTCACGCTATGGAAGGCTGCCCTGGGCGCAGTTGCTCGAACCCGCCATTCGTTATGCAGAGATAGGGTGTCCCGTATCACGTGATCTCCGTATATGGCTGGAACGTAATGAAGCGTTGATCATGGAGCAGACGTCGCTTCGAGCGTCATTCGCTCCATTGGGCACACTTTTGCAAGAAGGAGAGCTACTGGTTCAGCCGGAGCTAGCCTCTTCTCTGCGTATGATTCAAGCGGATGGCCGAGAGAGCTTTTATAACGGAGAACTGGCGAATCGTCTAACATCAGCTATTCGTGAAGATGGTGGCATGCTCGCACCTATTGATTTTGCTAGTCACAAAGGCGAGTGGGTGGAGCCAGTCAGCACAGATTATCGTGGATATGAAGTACATCAGATGCCTCCCAACTCCCAAGGCTTCTCCCTGTTAATGATGCTAAATATGCTTGAACATGTTGATCTGTCTTCAGTTCCGCGGACATCACCAGAGTTCTATCATCTTGTGACAGAAGTGGTGAAGAAGGTTTTTCGAGACAGGGATCGATATCTTACAGATCCGGACTTTAGAGACATCCCGTTAGATCGTCTGTTATCCAAAGAATATGGGGATGAGCTATGGAGTGAGATTCACACATTCCCACCTGTGGCTCAACCCTTTTTATCTAAAATGATTGGTCAGGATACTGCTTATGCTGCAGTGGTGGATCAGGAAGGGAACGCAGTGTCGTTTATCCAGAGTCTATATTTCGATTTTGGTTCAGCGTATGTGCCTGGAGATACAGGTGTTATTATGCAGAATCGTGGATCTTTTTTTTCACTAAATTCGCTGGATGCGAACGTCCTAGAGCCTGGCAAAAGAACCTTCCATACACTTATGCCTGGGCTCGTCACACATCATGGGAAACCGTATATGCTTCTAGGCACACAAGGAGGAGAGGGGCAGCCTCAGACCCAGATATCTATTATTTCCGGTGTGATTGACTATGGATTGACGATTCAAGAGGCGATTAATCTGCCTCGCTGGTTGTACGGCCGGACGTGGGGAGAGAAAAGTGATCAGCTGCGCGTGGAGAACCGATATCACAATGACATATGCGAGACCCTTACAAGCTGGGGGCATAAAGTAGAAGTTAGAGCACCGTGGGATGACGTTATGGGGCAGTCGCAGGGTATTTTGATCAGTGCAGATGGAATGATCAGTGGCGCCGCAGACCCAAGAGGAGATGGTATGGCTATCGGCTGGTAACATGTCATTTATAGTGCCTAATGATACTAATAACAATCAAATGATGAATAGTAACAACGCCGTAAATAGAGACGGATTGCGAAATGATGGGGGAGATTACGATGGGAACAATTCTACTAAAAGGCGCACAGTTAGTCACGATGAATGCAGCGGAGGACGTATTCACTGGAGATCTACTAATAGAAGATAACAAAATCAAAAAAATCGCCGTGAATATTAATGTTGAAGCAGATCAAGTCATAGATGCGCATGGCAAAGTGCTCCTGCCTGGTTTTATTCAGACCCATATTCATCTGTGTCAAACCTTATTTCGAGGACGAGCGGACGATCTAGAATTAATGGATTGGCTACGTCAACGGATCTGGCCGCTTGAAGCAGCACATGATGAGGAATCCGTGTATTATTCGGCTATGCTTGGCTTAGGCGAGTTAATCTCAAGTGGAACCACAACCATTCTGGATATGGAGACTGTGCATCATACCGAATCAGCGTTTCAGGCCATGGCTGAGAGTGGAATACGTGTAATCTCAGGTAAGGTTATGATGGATCATGGTGATGAAGTTCCTGAACCTTTGCGTGAAAATACCGCTACTTCCTTACAGCAAAGTGTGGATCTGTTGGAGAAATGGAACGGGTTCGGCGGTGGACGGATTCAATATGCATTTTGTCCACGGTTTGTAGTGTCATGCACTGAAGAACTGCTAATCGAAGTTCGTGATCTATCGAACCAATATCATGTGAAGGTGCATACGCATGCTTCTGAGAATCGCGGAGAGATTGAGCTGGTTGAACACGAGCGCGGAATGCGTAACATCGTCTACCTTGACCATATCGGATTGGCTAATCCTAGGCTGGTGCTGGCTCATTGTGTATGGCTCAGTGAAGAAGAGAAGGAGATCATCCGTAAACGTGGTGTCAAAGTCACCCATTGTCCGGGTTCAAATATGAAGCTATCTTCCGGTATTGCGGATATTCCTGATCTGCTGAATCGACAAATCGCAGTAGGGATTGGTGCGGATGGGGCTCCGTGTAACAATAACCTGGATATGTTTCAGGAAATGCGCCTAACTGCGCTAATTCAAAAGGTACCACATGGACCAACCGTTATGGATGCACGTACTGTGCTGCGCATGGCAACCATGGGAGGTGCAGAAGTACTTGGCATGTCCAAGGAGATTGGAAGCCTTGAAGTTGGCAAAAAGGCAGATATGGTTCTGCTGGATTTGGATGATTTCCATACCTATCCCTCATATGAGACAGATGTGTATTCGCGTGTAGTTTACTCAGCGACTCGTAGCTGTGTAGACACCGTCATTATAGATGGAGCTATTGTGCTGAACCATCGTAAGATCCAAACCATTGATCGAGGCATTGTCCTGCGTGAGTCGAATAAGAGCATTGCCAGATTGATGAAGCGGATCTAATCGATCTAACGAATTCAAAGTGTAGTGAACATACATTCATCTTGGAGCATAAACGGGTTACAAGAGAGGTGGAGACGAATATGGAGATGCATGATCTGAGTGCAATTGTAGCGAAATGTACCAACCGCTACGTACTTGCCACAGCGATCAAGGTAGAGGGTCATGCTTATCGTAAACAAGGTGTCTCTATGCTTTTGACCGAAGATGGCAGCATGTATGGTAGCATCAGCCCAGGATGCCTGGAAAGTGATCTACAGGCACGTGTGGAGCGCATTCTAGATACTGGACAGCTGGAGATCGTGGAATATGATATGCGTCCCGAAGATGATCTGTCTTGGGGAGAGACGGTTGGCTGTGGCGGAATGGTGATTGTACTGCTTGAGCCAGTTCAAGGCAAGCTGCACGCCATGTTAGTGGCGATGAACGAATATTTGCACACGGGCACTCCTGTTGAATTTACGCGTATATTTCAACAGGGGTTCTCCAAGATGGATTATCGACTGAGTCTCATACGCATAGAGGGTGACAAGGTTCATATTGATGAATCGGAACAGATTGCATTAATGGAGCACATTCGAATGAACGAATCTAACCATGCTAAATCTCAGCCTATATCAATGCTGAATGAAATAGAAGTTGTGCGCAATGAGCGTAAGCTTGAATCAGGCTCAGTGGAAGCCAATCCGTGGGATTTACCCTCTCAATTTACTTCCACTTATTATGCTAAACCTCGCTTAATTGTTATTGGCGCAGGTAATGATGTGCTCCCTGTAGTGAAGCTTGCCCAACTGGGAGGCTTTCGCATCGTGGTTGCTGACTGGAGAGAGTCGCTGTGTACTGCTGAACGTTTTCCTGACGTGGCGTTGTGTCTAGGATTTCCGCGCGAGATTCTGTCAGTTCTTCAGTTCCAGAGAGACGATCACATTCTCTTGATGAGTCATCAATTCCCAAGGGAACGAGAAGTGCTGGAGCTTCTGGTAGGCGTGGACTATGCATATCTAGGTATTATGGGCTCGAAGACAAGAACAGAGCGTCTATTAAACGGATTACCACCATTATCCCATGTTCATTCTCCTGTTGGATTAAGCATCGGAGCAGAAGGGCCTGATGAGATTGCTATAAGTATTGCCGCAGAGCTTATTGCCAGTAAACGGAGCGTGGCTGCCTCGCGTCGAAAGGCTCAGAAGGAGGTTAAACATGGGACTGACGGGTATTCTGCTCGCAGCAGGTAAAAGCTCTCGCTTGGGTCGGGATAAATTGTCAGTGGTGATGCCGGACGGAAGGTCTTTGGCTGCGTGGTCTCTAGAGGCCGCACTGAGCTCTAAGTTAGAGCGGGTTATATGTGTTGTCAAACCAGAGGATACTTTATCGTGGATACCAAGACGGTGGCTGTGTTCAGCATCTTATGCTTATCAACCTGAGGTGAAGCTGCTGATCTCCGTCTGTGATGATTATGCCATGGGCATGGCTCACTCGTTACATTGTGGCATACGATATGCAAAGCAATATGAGCCAGATGGGTATATGGTGATACTGGCAGATCAGCCACTTATAGAAACTCAGCAGATTAACGAGATCATAACGACCTTCGAAACGAATAAACATTCCGATTATGTTGCAGCCACAGATTGCTCAGCTGCTAAACCTCCTGTTGCTTTTCGCTCACATCTGCTTACTCAACTCTTAGCTCTTCGTGGTGATGAGGGAGCAAGAAGAATCATGCGCAACTTCCAATTCACCGCCACTTACGTCCCATTATCCGCTACTAGCTTCTGGGATGCGGATACGGAAGATGAGTTAGCACGGATCGTGCACTATATGGAGCATTTTCATCCATCATGAGATACACACTTAATATAATCGAAGCATAGGGAGGGGAACTAACATCATCTTATCGGACTTCACCCTACCTTTAATAGAGCTACCAGTCCAATGGGCTGGTCTATTTGTGTTTTACTCTGTCATAGTTAGATCGTTCTATCATGCATTGAGCACAATTCTGACTTTTGTTTTATACATTTATCCAAAAGCATGTAAACATAATTGACGTTATAACCGTACTCCAATATGATTTGAACAATTATTCGGATCGTATAGGCAATTCATATGCCAAACATGACGCATAATCGGACGAATTAAACGTATCAACGACATATGGGTCATAGCCAACCTCCTGTTAATGGAAGAGAGAGAAAGGAGTGGGATGATGGTCATGCCAGCGTACGGATCAGGCGCGATGCCAACAGTATGGCAGCCCCAGGATTTACATGAACTGAGCGAGCTGAGGAATAGGCTTCAGGGTAGGTATTGTTATACTGCTGGTGGAACGTTACTTCGAACGCAGTGGGAGGGTGGTTTAGTTGCTTCTCCTGAACATTTGATATGCCTTTCTAAGCTTCCGGGTGTAAGTGACATATATGCTGAAGAGCAGCAGCTGGTGATTGGTGCATTGACTCATCTGAACAGTTGTGAGGCAGATACGTTGATGGCATATTTTCCGCTCTTGCAAGAGGCTATTCGCGTGATCGCTGCCCCTTCCATCCGAAATGTAGCAACGTTAGGTGGCAATATTGTATCGGGTGTGGGTGACACGATTCCAGCCTTATTAGTTTACGATGCGCAGTTATGTTGGATGACAGATCGAGGTCTAGAAATATGTAGCTTGGCCTCATGGCTAAGCGGAGGACAGGATGGACGTCGGAATCCGGAAGATGTCCTGGTCTCTATTCATCTACCGATGCAAGACAAGGACTCGCTGGCAGTTGATATGGATCACCATAGTCCATACATGAAGGAGATAAGCTACTATCGCAAACTAGGACGGCGTGAAACTTTTAGCGCCTCTCTGGTGACAGTGGCAATGCATGGTGAAATTGGCGTGGATGGTCGTTGGAAACGGATTGCGATCGCTGCAGGTGGAGGATCGGGTATGGCGATGCGATTGCCTCTCTGCGAAAAGCTGCTTCTTGATGAAGTAGCATCGGTAGGGCAAGCAGCGGTTCTTGCATCGATGGTTATGACTGAATTCGTAACATATGGCGATGCATTCGCATCAGAACGATATCGAAAACAGACTGCTGGGAATTTGCTTGCTGCTGGTCTGTGGGAAGCAATGAATTAATTAGAATGTAACACATCGGGAAGGGGGAGAGAGGATGTTGCTGAATCGAGAGGTTAGTGGAAAACGCTGGCATTTGCGCCCAGATGGAATCGGTAAAGTGACAGGACAACTCCAATATCTGTCGGATATGACACACCCGGATATGGTTTATGGAAGAGTGCTTCGAAGCGTCTATCCTTATGCACGGATTATTTCAATTGATACGTCTGAAGCTGAAGCGATAGAAGGTGTTCTAGCTGTTCTTACGTCGAAGGACGTGCCTGGCCTGAATCGGTTTGGGATTGCAACGCCAGATCAACCCGTATTCTGTGAGGATGTTGTTCGTTATGTAGGAGATGCGATAGCAGCGGTGGCTGCCATCACTCCTGAGCGCGCAGCACTTGCTCTGGATGCCATTCGTGTTGAATACGAAGAATTACCTCCATTGGACAGCACGGATGAAGCACTTGCTCCAGGTGCACCTGAACTGCATGAGCATGGACCGGGCAATGTATTACATCGCACCGAAATTAAACGTGGCAAGATAGAGGAAGCTTTTGCAACCTGTGAGCATGTAGTGAGTGAAACGTATTATACCCCTCGCCAGATGCATGCATATATGGAAACAGAGGGGGGGCTTTTTGTCCCTGATGAGTCAGGTAGGCTTCATGTGTATGCAGCTACACAGCACGGGTATAAAGACCGGATGCAGCTCGCACGAATTATTGGTTGCCCCGAGGAAGATATCCGGGTCGTCTCCTCGCCGATCGGTGGTTCTTTTGGTGGAAAAGATGAATTGAACGTGCAGCCTTATGGTGCACTCTTAGCTCTTCGCTGTTTACGGCCTGTGAAGATGCATAATTCGCGGAAAGAATCTGTTCGTGCTGGCCTGAAACGGCATCCGATGAAAATTGAGATGCAAACAGGCATTAGTCGCGAAGGTATTATTCAGGCTCATCGAGTTCGAATTACGGCAGATACCGGTGCATATGCCACGTTAGGAGCGCCCGTGCTTAATTTTGCAACAGAGCATTGTCTTGGTCCTTATTCTATTCCGCATGTTGATGTAGAAGGGGTCTCTGTGTATACCAATAACGGTTTATCTGGTGAATTTCGTGGGTTTGGTGGGAATCAGGCGATCTTTGCAATGGAAGGGCAGATGGATCGTCTGGCAGAAATAATGAGAATGGATCCATGGGAGTTCAGAAGACGAAATATGAGGGGGAAATCAGACCCCGGACCACTCAATCAGCGCATTCTCGTTACAGATGGCTTGTCTCAGGTGTGGGAGGCGATGGAACGCTCTGATCTGTGGCAAAAATATCAACAGCCACCGTCCAATTCGTCATTGCCTCCATGGATCAAACGTGGGGTAGGTGCAGCTCTGGCTATGCATGGCGCGGGGTTAGGCTATGGAATTCCTGATCCAGCTGGAGGGCGCTTATCCTTGAATAAGGATGGCAAGATAGAGGTGGCTTTCAGTTACGAGGAGTTTGGTCAGGGTCTTATTGCTACATTGGAGATTATGCTCTGTGACTTGTTTCAATGCAGCACGTCAGATCTTAGCATCATCATTGGGGATACAGATCGGGTACCACACAGCGGTTCTAGCACGGCATCACGTTCAACCACGATGGCGTGGATGGCGCTGCAACGTTTGCATACACCGTTTCGTTCGAAACTGTTATCAGTCGCTGCGGCGAGTGTTGGGATTGCAGAAGAAGAACTAGTAACCGGACCTGGAGGGATATGGCAGAAAGGTCAGCTACAGTCAAAGGGAATGCTGGTATCCTATGTGGATCTAATGCAGCAGGGTGAAGAGGAAGAATGGATTTTCGATACACAATTCGCCTACCCAACAACGCCAGATCAGGTCGTAGGTGGACACTATCTATACACGTACGCAGCCGTTGCCGCAGAGGTTGAAGTCAACACATTGACTGGTGAGGCCAAGTTACTGGATACGCATCATGTCGTTGCCGCAGGTCCTGTTATCAATCCCATGGGTTTCATTGGACAGATTGAAGGCGGCAGTGTGATGGCACTCGGGTTTACATTAACTGAGGATGCACTCATGCAGGATAGCCGTTATGTAACAACCAACCTGGATACCTACTTAATCCCGACTATTCGAGATATTCATACTGACTTGAAAGTAGAAGCGATTGAAGATCTACCTGATGGCGATCCGTTTGGCCCAAGGGGGATTGGCGAAATTGGATCTGTAGCACTCGCTCCAGCAATAACTGCTGCTATTCAGCAAGCGACAGGTGTATGGGTGAACCGCTTGCCTGTACCGCGTGAACAACTGATGAAGCCTGTCGATGTACCGTTACAGGAAGGAGTGCAACCCTCATGAGTAAACCGCTAGGGAACTACTGGACAGCCGTTGTTAATGGGGAAGAGCAGCAATTACAGGTCACTCCAACGACTAGGCTTGTTGATATTCTGAGGACGCATTTGAATCTAACAGGTACAAAAGTATCTTGCGAGGTAGGTCGCTGCGGGGCATGCATGGTCCTGATGGATGGTAACCCGGTAAATTCCTGCTTATTGATGGCTTATCAATGCCAAGGTCGCGAGATCACAACGATCGAAGGACTGAGCGGAGATCAAGAAAGGAATTTGCACCCCATTCAACAAGCTTTTGTTGAAGAAGGGGGATTTCAATGTGGTTACTGTACGCCCGGAATGGTGATATCTACCAAAGCATTATTGGATCAGCATCCGCAGCCAACGCAAGAACAGATTGAAATTGGTCTCTGTGGCAACTTGTGTCGTTGTACTGGTTATGGCGGTATCCTTCGTGCCGTAAAGAGGGCAGGAGAGAGCCTGTGCTCGCTGGATACGTTAACTAAGAATAAGGGGAAGGAACAAATGGATTATGGTGTAATGGATTCATAGAAGAGTAGGCATAACTAAGGGGTAAGAAGACCGGTGCTGGAGTGAATCTTTCCATAATGCATCCGGTCTTTTCTTACATCCATTCGGTAAACGTTGCATACAGGTTGGGACATGGTGATCAATAAGTATAGCAGCAAGAGCAAAGGGAGAGGAGCAAGTGGATGGTGCTCTGACCTGACCATCATTGTCATCGTAGAGCAAGCAAGCTGGTAGCAGCCGTACATAAATGTGAGATTTTAAGTGACTAAGTCATGACCCTCGATCATGCTCCAACTCTAACGAACTCCGTAGGCCTTATTTGCAGCAAAATTACATGATGGAAATTCTAACGAATCGTCGGCACGTTAACAAGCCTTTTGGGCACGAGCATGACCAATCGTGAATAACTCTCCATGAGCAATTCTGCGGCATATCTCATCAAAGTTCTCTCATAGAGATTATCAAAAAAACCACCCAGATAACTCATTACTGCCCTCCAAGTACAAGTGTAGACTAACTTTTTTTAAAAGTTGTGAAACTATAGATAACTATAAAGGAATGAACGGGACTCAGATCAGAGCGCCTAGCTCCTAAAAAAGACATTCATGACACAATTAATGATGTTCATTTACTCACTCTGAAATTGAACCGTTCATGAAAATTGTAAACGAACTCGAAATATATAACGTAATAAATATTATGTAAACTTATTATTTTCGATATCAGCCATAAGCTGTATCTATAGTCTTTTAGAAATCCATAGGTGGTTTTTGGTGCTCAATGAGATGTTTTTTAGTCTTAAATAATCGAAAACAGGGCACGACATTTATTACCTTAAATTTTCTAGAATTAATGATTATATTAATCAATCGATCGAGTTCTATAATCGTTTTCGATGTTGATCTATAGAAATGGATTGGTAGCTTATATTCTGCAGAAAAGTCTTACTTAATCCATGTTTAACGAACTAACTGCTTAGAAATCAATCCATATACAAGTTAGTTTAATTAATAATGTAATTATATGGTTAAAAAGGGAATTAAAATAACGGAATCATGAGAGACTCACCGTTAAATTTGACTTGAAACTGACGTTAAAAAGCAGGATATACAGTCCTGATCCGCTTATGGCATGATGAAGCGAAAAGATGAGAAATGGGGCTATTACGCGGTTTTTAGATCATTTCCATATGGATTTGCGATGGATTTAGCAGCGCTTTCAATGTATGCTTTTGAAAACTGGAAAGGAAGTGGGAAAATGGAACGCGAACTGGCGTTGGAAATTGTCAGAGTAACAGAATTGGCTGCTTTAGCCTCAGCACCATGGATGGGAAGAGGAGATAAGAACAGCGCAGATGAAGCGGCTACTTTGGCCATGCGCGCCATGTTCGATTCCGTGTCTATTCGCGGCACGGTAGTAATCGGTGAAGGTGAAATGGACGAAGCGCCCATGCTGTATATCGGTGAGGAAGTGGGCAACGCGGAAGGACCTGAGGTAGACGTAGCTGTAGACCCTCTGGAAGGTACAGAAATCGTAGCTAAAGGTCTAAATAATGCTTTATCGGTTATTGCGGTGGCTGGGAAAGGAAACCTGCTCCATGCACCGGATATGTATATGGAGAAGCTAGCTGTTGGCCCTGCTCTGGTAGGCAAGGTCAGCATTGAGGATCCAGTTGAAGTCACTTTGGAAAAGGCAGCGGCCGCGCTGAACAAAAACATTTCGGATTTGACTGTCATGATTCTGGATCGTGTCCGTCACGAAAGTACTATTAAAACGCTACGTAAGGTTGGGGTACGGATCAAATTCCTCAGTGATGGTGACGTTGCAGGTGCGATGGCTCCAGCTTTCCCGGAAGCGGGTATTGATCTGTATGTTGGATCGGGAGGTGCACCTGAAGGTGTCTTGGCTGCTGCTGCATTATCATGCTTAGGTGGCGAAATTCAAGGTCGCTTGATGCCGGCTAATGCCGACGAGTTCCAGCGCTGCTTGCAGATGGGAATTGATAACCCCTATAAAGTATTAACGATGCAAGATATGATCGGGACAGAGGATGTTATTTTTGCTGCAACAGGTGTAACACCAGGTGAAATTCTGGGAGGTGTACGTTATTTAGCGGATGATCGGGCTGAGACGGACTCCATTGTTATGCGCGCCAAAACGAAAACGATCCGTTTCATTCGTTCACAGCATTTCTTGCCGAACAAGGAAGTGTTGCACAAAGTAAGACAGCTACAGTCCATTCCAGAACCGTCTGATCGTATCCCGAGTCATATGAAGACAATGGAACAGGCGGAGTTTAGCCAATCCTCTGTAGACCATAGTTTAATGACTTCAGCAGAACACGGATGAAGGAAACGCTCGCCAGACTAAGAGGATTATAGAATAATATGAACTTTTATTAAATGTACTATTTAGAAGCTAAAAAAGATGAGGATACTGCCTTGCGCAGATCCTCATCTTTTTGTGTCAAAAGCATTGACAACGTTTACAACCCATGAGAAAATGTACGCGCGTACATAAAATGATGAAATTTTAAACTTATATGTGAATCCTGACATGATTAACGATCATGTTTTATTCATTCAGTTCAGTCAAAGGGGGTGAATGTCGTGGCATCACGTAAAGAAGTGGCAGAGCTTGCGGGTGTCTCTGAGGCTACCGTGTCCCGTGTGTTAAATGGAGTTGGGCCGATCAAAGAGGAAACCAAGCGCAAAGTACTTCAAGCTTCTGAGCAACTTGGATACGTTCCGAGTGCACTCGCTCGCAGTTTTGCCAGGAGCAAAAGTGGTAACCTCGGTGTAGTGATGCCTTATGTTCCTAAAGCTCATTTGTTTTCTGCCTATTTCTTCTCTGAAATGTTAAGTGGTATTGGGAACAAAGCGCGGGAAAGTGGAATGGATCTGCTCGTTATGTTTCGAACACCGGATGAGGTCATGAATTACACAGATCTGTTTCGTAGGCAGAAGATAGATGCTTGTATCATTCTCGGTGCAAGAGATGATCCGGGAGAACTGTCGGCACTACAGCAGCTTCATCAGGAAGGGCATCCGTTTTGCGTCATGAACCAGCATTTTGCAGGTCAATCCTTCGTCGAAGTGGATGCGGATCATATTGAGGGTAGCCGGCAAGCGATTCGCCATCTCACCGATCAGGGCTACCGCAAGATTGCTTTTCTCAACGGACCAGACAGCTATTCAAACAGTAAAGAACGGTTGCGGGGTGTTCAGATGGGGATGCAGGAAGCTCAAATGGAGCTAGATCCCAGCCTTTTACTAGAAGGTAACTACAGTAGACGAAGTGGACTGGAAGCTGCGGGGCGCATAGCTGATCGCCTAGATGAGATTGATGCTGTATTTGCAGCAAACGATCGGATGGCCATCGGGGTAATGCATGGGTTGCGCGAGCGTGGTATATCGGTTCAGGATTTCCCTGCTTTTGTAGGGTATGATGACTCCGATGCCGCCGAAATGGCAGTTCCACCGTTGACCAGTGTGCGGGTTCCATTTTACGAGATGGGGGAGCTTGCTGCTAGGAAACTCATTGATGAGAAGGTAGGAATGGCGCCTACGAATCTTTCACGTTTATCTTCAGACTCAACCAGACATCTATTACCTACCGAACTAGTTGTTCGTGCTTCATCGATCCGTTAATGGTAGATAATCACTTGAATTCCCAAGGAGGAAATGATCATGTCAAAACATCTTCGTGTAGGAATGGTCGGATACAAATTTATGGGGAAAGCACACAGTAACGCTTACCGAAGCCTACCCATGTTTTTCCCGTCAGCACCTTTGCAGCCTGAAATGTCCGTCATCTGCGGGCGTAACGAGCAAGGTGTTCAGGAGGCTGCTAACCAGTTCGGGTGGTCTGAGAGTGTAACAGATTGGCGTGAGCTGGTAAAGCGAGATGATATCGATCTTATAGACATTAACGCGCCAAGTGATGCACACAAAGAGATCGCAATTGAAGCTGCACGTCAGGGTAAGCACCTATTCTGTGAGAAACCCTTGGCACTATCACTCGCGGATTCCCGTGAGATGCTCCAAGCTGCCGAGGATGCGGGCATCGCTCACATGGTAGGGTTCAATTATCGTTTCTCCCCAGCAGTGCAGTTAGCCAAAGATCTGGTGCAGAGCGGACGCTTGGGTAAAATCTATCACTTCCGTGCATTTTTCCTGCAAGACTGGATCATGGATCCGTCCTTTCCGCTCGTATGGCGACTGCAAAAAGAAGTCGCTGGCTCCGGCTCGCATGGCGATCTCGGCGCACATCTGATTGACTTAGCTCGCTTCCTGGTAGGGGAGTTCAAGGAAGTTATCGGTATGAGCGAGACATTCATCAAAGAACGTCCACTTGCTTCGGAAATGACGGGATTAAGTGCCAAAGGTAACACAACCAGTGATGCACCGAAAGGCGAAGTCACTGTCGATGACGCAACACTATTCTTGGCGAAGTTCGCAGATGGAGCACTGGGAAGTTTCGAGGCCACACGTTTTGCAGCTGGTCACCGCAGCACTAATTCCTTTGAAATTAACGGCAGTCTCGGCAGTGTACGGTTCGACTTCGAACGAATGAATGAACTGGAAGTCTATTTCACCAAAGATGAAGAAGATGTGCAAGGATTCCGCCGTGTACTCGCAACCGATCCAGCACACAAATATGCCGAAGCTTGGTGGCCTGCTGGACACACGATTGGATTTGAACATACGTTCACTCACGAGATGTTAGAGCTTGTTACTGCGATATCGGAAGGTCGTCAGCCATCACCAAGTTTCCATGACGGTGTAGCTTGTCAAGCAGTGCTTGAAGCTGTTGAGCATTCCATTGATGAGCGACGTTGGGTATCCCTTGAAGAGATGTGAGTCTAAGTGCATGTAGTCTAAACTACCATGATAATTTAGGAAAGCGAGTGATTAGGTGATGAGTAAAGCATTGATCGTATGGGGCGGTTGGGATGGACACGAACCGGAGCAGGTAGCGGCTATTTTTGAACGTATTCTGAAGGAAGAGAAGTTTGAGGTTGAGGTGTCAGATACACTTGAGGCGTATGCAGACGCTGAGAAACTGCTTGGTCTTGATCTGATCGTACCGCTCTGGACAATGGGACAGATTGAACAAGAACTGGTCAACAACGTGTCTGCAGCTGTTCAGAGTGGTGTAGGCTTGGCAGGTCTACATGGTGGGATGTGTGATGCATTCCGTAATAATGTAGATTGGCAATTCATGACGGGTGGCCAGTGGGTCGCACATCCAGGTAACGATGGGGTAGAGTACACCATTAATATGAAACGTGGCTCAAGTCCACTGCTTGACCACATTGAAGATTTTCAAGTAAAAACAGAGCAGTATTATCTTCACGTAGACCCTGCTGTAGAAGTGTTAGCAACAACACGTTTTCCTATCGTTAGTGGCCCTCACGCCGCAAATGGACCTGTAGATATGCCCGTCGTCTGGACGAAGCGCTGGGGAGCAGGGCGTGTATTCTATAATTCACTCGGCCATCATGCCGATATCGTTGAGATGAAGCAGGTAACCGAGATGATGAGAAGTGGCTTCAAATGGACAGCCGCAGGCAAACAACTTGCGAAGCAAAATAAAGAACCAAAGACTGAAGTGTATACAGGTATGGCTGACAACCAAACGTAATGAGATAGAGTGATAGTAGTAGACCTACTAAATGCTGGGTTATAACTAGTGTGCATCAACCATTTTAAGCGTTTACGTATCAGAATAACCATATAAAAACATAATTTTATGTTTCTACATTTCTGTTCGATGGCGAAGGGAGCCCAAGTATGAGCGTTATGAAAGTTGGCATCATTGGCTGTGGTAAAATTAGCGGCATTTATATGGAGAATTGTCATCGGTTTGACGTGCTTGAACTCGTGGCAGTTGCAGATCTAGATCAGAAGCGGGCTGAGGAACAAGCAGCAGCTTATCAAGTTCCCAAAGTGTATACGGTAGAAGAAATACTGGCGGATCCTGAGATTGAACTGATTATCAACCTGACTATTCCTTCCGTTCATGCGAATGTGTGTCTGCAAGCACTGGAAGCGGGCAAACATGTATATGTGGAGAAACCACTTGCGGTTACTCGTGAAGAAGGTCTTGCCGTACTAGAGACAGCCAAAAGAAAAGGATTGTTGGTGGGCTGTGCACCCGAAACTTTCTTCGGTTCAGGCATTCAAACTGCCCTTAAATTAGTTGAAGATGGTGTGATTGGCAAACCTGTTTCGGCAACAGCTTTCATGATGGGCAGAGGTCACGAGCACTGGCATCCGGATCCTGAGTTTTATTATGCATCAGGTGGCGGGCCGATGTTTGATATGGGACCGTACTATCTCACAGCACTGGTGCAACTTCTGGGTCCGATCTCAACTATTGCTGGTATGACGGGCAAAGCAATGAATGAACGGACGATTACGAGTGAGAAAAAGCGAGGACAAACGATTCCTGTTGAGATCCCAACACATGTAACAGGCTTGCTGCAGTTCGAACAGGGCGCTATTGGCACACTCATTACAAGCTTCGATGTATTTGGCGGCAGTGTGTTGCCTCCGATTGAAATTTATGGAACGCATGGTACATTACAAGTACCTGACCCTAATACCTTCGGAGGTCCAGTCCGTTATAGACTTCTTGGAGAGCAAGAATGGACGGAGGTACCCCTACTCTCAGGTTACCAGGAAAATACACGCGGAATTGGTGTAGCAGATATGGCATATGCAGCGCATAGTGGCCGGGCACATCGAGCAAGCGGTGAGCTTGCGTACCATGTCTTAGAAGCTATGTGGGCATTCCATGATTCTTCGGATGACCAGACATTCTATCAAATGAAAAGCACTTGTCAGCGTCCGGCTCCACTGCCGGAGAATCTTCCTCTCTACATGCTTGATCAGTAACTTTACTTATGTTACAAATTGCAGCCTGGTGTCCTTGTATAAAGGGTTCCAGGCTGTTCCTGTTCACTACGGTTAAGCAGGGTGACTTCATTCTGAACGAAAATTAAGCTACAATGGACAATAATATAGAAATGAAAGAGGTAGGTAAGCATGGTACGCTTCGGAGTTGTAGGCACCAACTGGATTACAGAAAGACTACTTGAGGCCGCAGCACAGGTGGAGGGCTTCGCACTGACTGCAGTTTACTCTCGGAGTGCTGAGAAAGCAGATGCATTTGCAGATCAATATAAGGCTGCACACCGATTCACGAATCTCGAAGAGATGGCAGCGAGTGATGAGATTGATGCCGTATATATCGCAACGCCTAATACATATCATGCGGAGCAGGCAGAGTTGTTTCTAAGAAATAAAAAGCATGTATTGTGCGAGAAGCCGCTAGCTGCAAATAGTGAAGAGGTTCGCCGATTAGTGGATGCTGCTCGTGAATCCGGGGTTCTGTTAATGGAAGCGATGAAATCAACACTAGTACCGGCATTCAAAACGGTTCAGTCGAACCTTCATAAAATTGGACCTGTTCGCAAGTATATCGCAGGATACTCCCAGTATTCTTCACGCTATGACAAGTATAAGGAGGGCATTGTGCTAAATGCGTTTAAGCCGGAGCTAGCCAATGGCGCACTTATGGATCTGGGCGTATATTGTTTATATCCATTGATTACGCTGTTTGGTGCACCTAATCAAGTACAATCCCAGGCGTATATGTTGGCATCCGGCGTGGATGGTCAAGGGAGTGTTATTCTGAATTATGATGAGATGGACGCGGTTGTAACCTATTCCAAAATCTCTAATTCACATGTGCCTACTGAAATTATGGGTGAACTCGGCAGTATTTTAATTGATAAAATTGGATCGCCCGAACATGCCGAGATTCGATACAATGATGGTACGGTGGAAAAACTAGAAGCAGAGCAGAATTATCCAACGATGTTCTACGAAGTTCAAGAGTTCGTAAACCTCGTTGAAGCGGGTAAACTAGAATCGGATATGAACACATATGAACGTTCCTATGAAACCATGTTAGTTATGGATCAAATCCGGAAACAAATCGGACTTGTTTTCCCAAATGATAAATAGGTAGAAGGAGGGTTGCCGGATGCAAAAGGTATTAATTCTTGGGGGTACACGGTTCTTCGGCAAACGTCTGGTGGATCACTTGCTGTGGGAAGGGAAATCACAGATCACGGTGGCAACTCGGGGCAAAATGCGTGTGGATTTCGGAAGTGAAGTGAACCGGATTAAGATGGATCGGGAAGATCCACAATCTTTGGCAAAGGTTGCTCAAACAGACCAGTGGGATGTGGTGTATGACAATATCTGTTTTTCACCCGATGCGGCCAAATCGGCATGTGAAGCATTCGCTGGTCGAACCAAAAGATATATTCTAACATCTACACTCTCTGTGTACGGTGATCCGAAACCAGGATTTACAGAGGATGACTTTGATCCATATATTTACCCGTTGCAATATGGGAATCATGAACAGTTTTCTTATGGTGAAGGCAAACGTCTTGCTGAGGCTGTATTTTTCCAAGAAGCCGATTTTCCGGTTGTTGCCATGCGAATTCCGATTGTGTTAGGGATTGATGATTATACAAGACGACTGCATTTTCATATTGAACATGTGCAAAAGGGAAAACCGATTGGCATGCCGAATCCGGAAGCCGAGATTGGATTCATTAATTCCACCGAAGCGGCTAGATTCCTCGCCTGGCTTGGACATTCTTCCATTACTGGGCCGGTTAATGCTGCCTCACAAGGAGCGATTACGTTATCAGAAATGATGAAGTTAATTGAATCCGTAACGGGGATGCAGTCCCAGATTCTATCCGAGACAGGGAAAGAAGATATGTCACCTTTTGGCATAAGTGAATCTTGGACGATGAGCACAGATAAGGCTGAACAAGCAGGTTATACGTTTGAATCATTGATGGACTGGTTCCCTGGTCTCGTTCGCGAAGTGGCTCTGGCTCTACAATCTGAGAGTTAATTACATCCGTCTTTTTTCACCACCTATTGCATATCCTGAAATACCGAGTATAATACTTGGTAAATAGACGAAAAGGGGATGCAATAAACGATGAAAACACATGCTGAAATGAACTCGCTTCTTGTTGACGATTATCTGGATCTCCTGAATATGGCTAAGCAATTAAGGGATATGGAATGGGAACAATCTATTCTAGCTGCATTGAAAGAAGAAGTTGAAGCTAATCGCCATCTGGATTCTATGGAAGTAAGACATGATCTATGGATGCAGTTTGAAGATATAAATGAGCAGATGCACGCATTGTTAATCCAGTTAAAGCATGCAGAGGATGCTGAGGATAAAGAACAGATTATCGAGTCGATCTGGGGATTGAAAGTGGATCGTACTGCGATTACACGCAAGCTTGAAACGATAAGCAGATCTAAATCCGGTCAATCATAATCGCTTCATTTTTATATTAAAATAAAAATAATATACGTGAGCCCACTTGCTTCCTTCCATGGAGATATGCAAGTGGGCTTTTTATATTGATTAAATTAATTGAAGTTGTGTAGAGGCATGAAGTGCATTACTGAACGGTTATTAGTTGTTCGCTTAGGGTTATTTTGATAATGTATGTATAAGATATACAAGATACGTATGGTTTCTAACGATAACGAAGATGAGTGGGTTGAGCACACATGGGAATAGATCTGGAGAAACAGCGACTAAGTATAGAAGCAGCCAAGTTGTATTATCAGTCTGATTATAGCCAACAGGATATTGCGGTCAGGCTCGGTGTATCACGTCCGACCGTATCTCGACTGCTGCAGTATGCCAAAGACCGGGGTTATGTCCGGATTGAGATTATGGATCCTTTAGAGGATATCGATATTATTGCTGGGGAATTAAAAGCTAAATATGATCTCGAAACAGCGCTTGTATGTTTCGCACCTCTGAAGAGCGATGAAGAAATACAGAAGCAGATTAGCAAGAGAGCTGCTGATTATCTTCAGGATACCGTTCAAGATGCGGATATTATTGGTGTAACGTGGGGAACAACGATGCATGCTGTCGCTCGCCAGCTTCGTCCTAAGCAGGTCAAGGGCGTAGAGGTTGTTCAGTTAAAGGGAGGCGTCAGTCACTCGCATGTGAATACCTATGCAGCTGATATCGTACATCTATTTGCGGAAGCTTTCCATACTGTGCCTCGATATCTGCCCCTACCTGTGATCTTTGATTCTATCGAAGTGAAGAACATGGTGGAAGCTGATCGACATATCGGTAGAATTGTAGAGCTTGGCCGGCAAGCGAATATCGCAATTTTTACGGTGGGCACAGTGAAGGAAGATGCACTTTTGTTCAAACTTGGTTATTTCAGTGAAGAGGAGCAGCAACTGCTGATACATGCAGGAGCAGGTGATATTTGCTCACGTTTCTTTGATAGTGAGGGGAAGCTAATCAGTGAAGAGATCAATAGCAGAACAGTAGGTATCGACCTGTCTGAGCTGAAAAATAAGGAGAAGTCCATTCTTGTCGCTGGGGGTCAACGCAAAATTGAAGCGATTCATGCCGCACTCCAAGGACAGTATGCGAACATTCTGGTTACGGATCAGTACACAGCCCAAGCTTTGCTTCGTCTCTAATCGGAAGGGTGACAACATCTGCCATGTTCTCATGGCGGATGTTTTCCTGTGTAGAGCGAAAGCTAAGATGTGCAGTAATTGGGTAAGTACATGTATAAGTTGTAACTCAGTAGATTTTCATCCAGCACAACGTGAACAAAAGTTCAGTTTGATTATTACATATGTTCATGTTAGTGTAGGATATAGAATACATCGTTTATATAAAGGGAGAGATATGAATGACTACACCACAATTAGCTAAAATGATCGACCACACTTTGCTTCGTGCAGACGCTACACAGAGCGAGATGGTTAAACTGACAGAAGAAGCCAAACAATATCAATTTGCATCCGTATGTGTGAATCCAGGTTGGGTTGCTTATGCTGCTGAGCAATTAAAAGGTACTGGCGTTGATATCTGTACTGTTATTGGTTTCCCTTTGGGAGCTTCTACTTCTGAAACAAAAGCATTTGAAACGACAGATGCCATTGCTAAAGGTGCAACAGAAGTTGATATGGTCATTAACATTAGCGCGTTGAAAGATGGCAAAGACGATTACGTTGAGCAAGATATTCGTGCAGTGGTCGAAGCGGCCGCAGGTAAAGCTTTGGTCAAAGTCATTATCGAAACTTGCCTGTTGACTGATGATGAAAAAGTACGTGCATGTGAAGCGGCTGTAAGAGCTGGAGCTGACTTCGTCAAAACATCAACTGGATTCTCTACTGGTGGAGCAACGCCTGAGGATATCGCTTTGATGCGTCGTACGGTAGGTCCAGATGTAGGAGTGAAAGCGTCCGGTGGCGTTCGTAGCCTCGAAGACATGCAAAAAATGATCGAAGCAGGCGCAACACGAATTGGCGCAAGCTCTGGCGTTAAAATCATGCAAGGTGGACAATCTACGGCTTCGTATTAATCAAACGAAATATATTTCGTTGTATGGAAAATCTGTATTACAGTTTAACGAAGTGATGTAAACGAACTGAGCTTGTCTTGAATGCCCGCATAATCGAATCTATTTCACGTTTTTTTTATAAGCTTATGCGGGTTAAACAGGCAGGACACGTAAAAATACACCAACTCGCAGCGATATGTTGTAAGCGCTTCATTCTTTTTTTCGTAAATTTAATTCATTTTCATTATAATCAATGAACAGAAACCTTTGAGCTGATTGAACAACTGGCTTAAC
The DNA here is from genome assembly GCF_030812775.1 of Paenibacillus tundrae. GTDB lineage: Bacteria > Bacillota > Bacilli > Paenibacillales > Paenibacillaceae > Paenibacillus > Paenibacillus tundrae_A. Next base: position 108,299 of record NZ_JAUSTI010000007.1, on the reverse strand, counting down.
TACCTTCAAAGGAGAGATCACATGAAATTTTTAATCGCTATACTAGGCCTACTCGTTGTATTTGGACTGGCTTATATCGCCAGCAACGGGAAGAAACAGATTCGATACCGACCGCTTGCGGTAATGATTGTTTTACAGATCATATTGGCATACTTCTTGCTCAATACAGCGGCGGGTACGTTTCTTGTTGGTAAATTCTCGACTGCATTTAAGGCATTGCTGGATTATGCGAATGAGGGGATTGCGTTTGTATTCGGTGATTTAGTAACCATTGGGGCAGAAGGTGGATCTGGTCCGTTCTTCCTCACCGTGCTGATGCCGATTGTGGTCATCTCTGCCTTGATTGGGATATTACAGTATATCCGAATCTTGCCTTTTGTTATAAAATATATTGGTCTGGTATTAAGCAAAATCAACGGAATGGGCAAACTGGAATCATATAACGCGGTTGCTTCGGCTATTCTAGGGCAATCTGAAGTGTTCATATCCGTAAAAAAACAAATTGGGTTACTGCCAAAACATCGGCTGTATACCTTATGTGCCTCAGCGATGTCCACGGTATCGATGTCCATTGTCGGTGCCTATATGACGATGATTGATCCGAAATATGTAGTGACGGCATTAGTGCTCAATCTATTTGGCGGTTTTATCATTGCTTCTATTGTGAACCCTTATCAGGTTACACCGGAAGAAGATATATTGGAGGTTCAGGAAGAGGAGAAGCAATCGTTCTTCGAAATGCTAGGTGAGTACATTCTAGATGGATTCAAAGTAGCCATAGTGGTTGCTGCGATGCTCATCGGTTTTGTCGCGTTAATCGCCTTAATTAATGGTATTTTCAGTGCGGTGCTCGGTATTTCATTCCAGGAACTGCTTGGTTATGTGTTTGCACCCTTTGCCTTTATTATGGGGATCCCTTGGAAAGAGGCGATTCAAGCGGGAAGTATTATGGCAACGAAAATGGTATCCAATGAATTCGTCGCAATGCTAAGTCTTAGTGGTCAGACAGCATTGTCGGAGAGAACTACCGGAATCGTGTCTGTTTTCCTCGTATCGTTCGCTAATTTCTCTTCCATCGGTATTATTGCCGGTGCGGTTAAAGGACTTCATGAGAAACAAGGTAATGTGGTGGCCCGCTTCGGTCTGAAGCTGCTTTATGGTGCATCGCTTGTCAGCGTGCTGTCGGCGATCATCACTGGACTGTACTTGTAAGCTGGATTATTGGAAGGAGTGCTTCATTTATGTCAACATTCAAAAGAGTACATCTAATCGTTATGGATTCTGTAGGAATCGGCGAAGCGCCAGATGCAGCAGAATTTGATGATTTTGATGTCGATACGTTCGGTCACATTGCACGTGAACGCGGAGGTCTGAAGATGCCACATATGGCGAGTCTTGGACTATCTAATATTAAAGAAATCGAGGGTATTCCTGTAGCAGCTGCACCTAAAGCGTATTACACCAAAATGCAGGAAGCATCCAAAGGTAAAGATACCATGACAGGTCACTGGGAGATCATGGGCTTGTATATTGATACACCTTTCCGTGTGTTTGAAAATGGCTTCCCGGATGAGCTGATTCAGCGAATTGAAGAAAAAACAGGCCGTAAAGTGATTGGTAACAAACCTGCGAGCGGCACTGAAATTCTGGATGAACTAGGTGCTGAGCATGTTGAAACGGGTGCACTGATCGTATATACATCGGCTGACTCGGTACTGCAAATTGCAGCGCACGAAGATGTCGTTCCTTTGAAGGAACTGTATGAGATCTGTGAGTTCTGCCGTGAAATTACGCTTGAAGATCCTTACATGTTGGGTCGTATTATTGCACGTCCTTTCGTGGGTGAAGCAGGTGACTGGAAACGGACAGCGAACCGTCATGACTATGCGCTCAAACCATTTGGTCGTACCGTAATGAATGAATTGAAAGATGGCGGGTTTGATGTTATTGCTCTTGGTAAAATCGCGGATATCTATGATGGTGAGGGTGTAACCAAATCTGTTCGTACCGTTTCCAATATGGATGGAATGGACAAGTTGTCCGAAACGATGGATGAAGAATTCACTGGTCTGAGCTTCTTGAATCTGGTAGATTTTGATGCGCTGTATGGTCACCGTCGTGATCCACAAGGGTATGCACAAGCCCTTGAAGATTATGATGCACGCCTGCCAGAAATTTTTGCGAAAATGACAAACGACGATCTGCTGCTGATTACAGCCGACCATGGTAACGATCCAACATACCGTGGTACAGACCACACACGTGAATATGTACCTTTGCTGGCATACTCCCCGCGTTTCAGTGAGGGCAAACAGCTTGATCTGCGCAGTACCTTTGCTGATCTTGGTGCAACGGTAGCGGAGAACTTTGGTGTGAAAATGCCGGAGTATGGTACAAGCTTCTTGAAAGATCTGAAGTAAGTACGTAAAGATTGAACTAAACGGATCTAAGAAATGACGCTAACTTGGTCGAAAATTCGACAAACGCATGACTTTGAAGTGCAAACCATGGTCAGGGATCGGGGTAAACTACAGTTTCTCCGCTTCCTCGTCCATTATATAGACGGACGTATATAACATATTGGAGGAGATTATTTTATGAGTACACATATTGGAGCAAAACCTGGAGATATTGCTGAAACGATTCTTTTGCCAGGAGATCCATTGCGCGCAAAATACATTGCTGACACATATCTAGAAGACGTTGTGTGTTACAACGAGGTTCGCGGTATGCTCGGCTTCACAGGTACATATCAAGGGCACCGCATTTCGGTGCAAGGTTCAGGGATGGGGATTCCGTCCTTCGCCATCTATGCAAATGAATTGATTAGTGAATATGGTGTGAAGAACTTAATTCGTGTAGGAACTTGCGGCGGAATGCAGGAGCATGTGCGTGTACGTGACGTTATCCTTGCACAAGCAGCATGTACAGATTCAAGTATGAATAAACACGTATTCGGTGGATATGACTTCTCACCAATCGCTACGTTCTCATTGCTCAAAGAAGCATATGACCGCGCTACAGCTAAGGGAATGAAAATTCACGTCGGTAACGTTTTCAGTTCCGATTCTTTCTATCGCGACGACCGTTCCGTAACGGAAAAATTGATGAAACATGGCGTACTTGGCGTAGAAATGGAAACAACAGCATTGTACACCATTGCTGCCAAGTTTGGTGTTAATGCACTTACTATCCTGACTGTAAGCGACCACTTGCTCACAGGCGAAGAAACCTCAGCAGAAGAGCGCCAAAAAACGTTCAATGACATGATGGTCGTAGCATTGGATACAGCAATTAATTTGTAAAAGACAATCCATTGTCAGTACGCATACCGCACAAAGGTTTACTGCACCGAAAATAATTTGAATTTATCGAAACTTTTGTTCGGAGCACGGAGTGGAGGCAATGGAATTGATTTTGAAGAAGCGAGCACACGCTCTTTGCATAAGGATTTACTGCACAAAAATAATTTGATTTTACCGAAACTTTTGTTTGGAGCTCGGAGTGGAGGCAATGGAATCGATTCTGAAGAAGCGAGCACACGCTCTTTGCATAAGAATTTACTGCACTAAAATAATTTGATTTTACCGAAACTTTTGTTTGGAGCACGGAGTGGAGGCAATGGAATCGATTCTGAAGAAGCAAAGCGTTCGCCTTTGTCTTCACATTTCAACCTCATGAGAGGTGATTCAGAGAAATGTGAAGACAACAGCGATCGAAAGAACGATCCATTGCCGGAACGGACTCCGCACAAAGTGTTCTGTAAAATTAACATACACTAACATACACAAGGAGAGAGCATCATGAGAATGGTAGACATTATTGCCAAGAAACGTGACGGAAAAGAATTAACAACAGAAGAGATCGACTTCGTCGTTCAAGGATACACCCAAGGAGAGATTCCTGACTATCAAGTTAGCGCATGGGCGATGTCTGTATTTTTCAACGATATGACGGACAAAGAACGTGCCGATCTGACGATGTCGATGGTGAATTCGGGTGAAACGATTGATCTGTCAGCCATTGAAGGCATCAAAGTAGACAAGCACTCCACAGGTGGGGTGGGCGATACAACAACGCTTGTATTAGCTCCTCTCGTAGCTGCACTGGACGTTCCAGTTGCCAAAATGTCCGGTCGTGGACTTGGCCACACAGGTGGAACAACAGATAAACTGGAATCCGTTGCAGGTTTTCATGTTGAGCTTGAAAAAGAAGAATTCATCAGACTCGTTAACGAGCACAAGGTAGCGGTAATCGGACAAAGTGGTAACCTAACGCCTGCGGATAAGAAGCTATATGCTTTGCGTGACGTAACAGCAACCGTTAACTCCATTCCACTGATCGCTAGTTCTATCATGAGTAAGAAAATCGCAGCAGGAGCAGATGCCATCGTACTGGATGTGAAAACAGGTGCTGGTGCATTCATGAAAACTGCAGAAGATGCTAAAGAACTTGCACATGCAATGGTGAGCATTGGTAACAATGTTGGACGTAAAACGATGGCCGTGATCTCTGACATGTCCCAACCGTTGGGTCTGGCTATTGGTAATGCACTTGAAGTAAAAGAAGCCATTCTTACCCTGCAAGGTAAAGGGCCTAAAGATCTGGAAGAGCTCTGTCTGGCACTTGGACGCCAAATGGTATTCCTCGCTGGCAAAGCAGACTCTCTTGAGCAAGCTGAAGAGAAATTGAAAGAAGTGATCCAGAACGGTAAAGCACTGGAGAAATTCAAACATTTCTTAGCAAATCAAGGCGGAGATGCTTCTGTTGTGGATCATCCAGATCGATTGCCGCAAGCTCAATACCTTATCGAAGTACCTGCAGACCAAGACGGTTTCGTATCAGGAATCGTTGCGGATGAGATTGGTACAGCTGCGATGCTGCTTGGTGCAGGTCGCGCAACCAAAGAATCCGAGATCGATCTTGCTGTTGGTCTGATGTTGAACAAAAAAGTGGGTGACCCTGTCAAAGTAGGCGAATCACTCGTAACGATCCACGCTAATCGTGAAGATGTGGCGGATGTAATTGCGAAGATTAAAGAAAATATTACGATTGCAGATAAAGCGGATGCTCCAGTATTGGTGCATGATATCGTAACCGAATAGTTCAAATGCATTCAGCCGAATATACGGTTGTTTTCTTTTACAGAACCAGAATACGTTTATCTTGCTTCCACCTATGTCATTTTTTATTTACGTAAACATCAGGATTTGAGATAATATTAGAGTTATATTTTACCTTTTAAGGAGGGTAGAAGTAGGCTGGATAACAAGATCCAAATGTTCCTGAGGTTTTAAATGTGTAGAGTTTCATGAAGTACATACGAGTAGGAGGAGTTTACGTTGTTTAGCAAATCTCAGCAAAAGTTTATTAAAAGATCAAGTATCGTATTAAGCATCATGATTCTACTATTCGCATCAACAGTGCAATTCAAGGCTGAAGCAGCAAGTTCTAATTTTGCCCCAGGGGAACTGGAAGCAGGCGCAATCATGCAGTGGGGTGGAACCGTGCTTCTGGCAGCTGCGGAGAATGCGACGAATATTGATCCTAGTATTATGGAGCAGGTGCATCACTTTGGGCAACAAGCTTGGCAAGATGCCAATGCAACGATAAGATCAGAAATTACATCGTCGATTCAAGGTTATAATGATCTATGGGGAACGAATAGAAAGTACAGTCTACAATGGTCTTCGGATGCACAAATGTACCTGGTAAACAAGTGGAATGAATACTTTGGAGCGGGTGCGCTGATCAATGATGCAAACCATACAATCGAAAAGGTAGCTACAATTAAGTCGGTTATTGTTCCTTCTACAGTAAAAACTACAAACCGGCCAGGAGAAACTAAATATGATCTTGGTACGTTTATGAGTGGCGTGATGCACTATGTATATAGTGTACATACAGATATGTACGGGAAGATACAGTTAAGCACATATCCTCATCGGACGATTTGGCCAAGCACTCTCTCAACACAGCAATTTCCCAATGCATTTGCAGCTTATAGCTCAGCAGTCAAAGAATTAGATATGACATCGACTTACCAGACAGTCATGCCTATTTTCGTAGATAACAGCACAGGAGAAAATATACAGTATAATCCTTTAGCTGTACCGAGCACCTTCCCAACAAGAATAACGATCCCAGCTCTTAAAGGAATTGTGAATAGTCAAGGTATGATTACAACCCTAGAAAAACCCAACATCGGTCGATTGGGCCATAGCCTAACTGGAGAGATCGCCATTAGTTACCCTACATACATCGGAGACACAGGTACGTTCACTGATGCGGATGCTGTAACTCGTACGCCTTCTGAACCACCGGTTGATAATGGGGGAAACGGCAGTGGAGATGGAAGCTCAAATGATACGATCACATACTCTCCTCTAGATCTTATTGTATATAAAGCCATGTTGCATTTTATCCAAGAATATCGGGATAATCAATCCAATAGTTTGGATCAGCTTTTGGAGTATATGAAGTTAAACGATTCTGGAAAGCCTGCCAACACGCAAGCATGGAATGGTTGGTTAAATAGCTTCTCCCAATAAAGATGTATAGTGCAATAATTGTGTACAGAAGAAAACACACTATTAAAATAGTGTGTTTTTTGCATTACATATTTATCGTTGCATATTCCCTTCAAAGCTGAAAGGATAGCTTCGTTAATTTCCATTCCGTTTTTCATACGCCATCACCGAATCTGCGCTTGTGTAAATGTAGGGTGTGGATGGCTCGGATACAGGAGTAACCTGTGTAGCCCGAATCTCTATTGTGTCTTTGCCATCTACCTGAGCAGAACCAATCGTGCCTTTAATTTGCACCCAACTATCGGTTGGGAAGGTATTTGCGCTTTCAATATGAATCATAACACCAAATGGCGCAGCATCCGCTGGACAGCACATCACAAGAAATCGTCCCAATGCAAAATGAGATTCATGCTCCATACTTGCGTCACGATATACGAATCCTGTCAATGAGATTTCTTTGCCTGCGAATTGGCGTTGAAACATGTCGATGGTACCAAGCGTTTCGGAGAAAACCTCAGGATAGACCTGAATAACCGGCTCTACATATAACTTCTCGGCTAAGTCGGCAAATTCTCTACTATACTCATCTGGAGGAATGAATTGTACGTCAGATGTTGATGTCGTCGTAACTGTTGGCTGTTGCTGGCTAAGATCCTGGACGTTCAGATTTGCTGTGACAGCAGGCAAAGGCTCCTTTCGCCGAATCTCCGGAGGTGCATAGGTAAGCGACATTCCTTTCTGGCTCGCTATAGAGCTACCCAAAGCCTGATCTGGCAGAAGGAAGCCGAACATTAAGGGAAGGGCAATCAATCCGTATAAGACGGAACTACGAACAAAGCCCGTAGGTGGTGGATGTTCACAGTCGCAATGCACCTCACTTCTACTGAAAAGACCATGCCACGCCATAATGATAGCGATAAATATAAAGGGAATCGGGCAGCATAACAGCAGCTTCTGCATCGTAGGTGCTAAGTAATAATGTAGAGAATCACTTGAATTCAGGTGAAAAATGTAGACAGCAATGCCACCCATCCAGCTTGCGCGAATTAAACTGTGCCATTGGATGTTATTTGGCTTCGGCAACATATTTCTCGTCACCGTCTGAGCCGGATTGTTCATCTCTTCACCTCTTTTATTGATCGAGTCTATATATGCAATCGGGTTCACGCCAATAAATTAATCAACCATGATCCGGCAAATACAAGTGTGATGATGGCTAGGCTTAGTCCAATAACAAAGCGAGTGCGGAAGGTAGAGAGCAGCATTAAAGTACTTTTGAAATCAAGCATTGGACCGAGTACAAGGAAAGAAACTAATGGACCAAGTGCAAACGTATGTGAGAACGCCGAAGCCACAAAAGCATCGGATGTCGAGCACAAGGATAGTACATAGGCAAAACCCATCATGAAAACATACGAAGCCACAGGACCGTTACCAAGGGAGATCAGATCACTTCGGCTAATAAAAGTCTGGATACAGGCGGTAATCAAGGCACCAATCACCAAATATTTGCTCATATCCACGAATTCGTCTCCAGCATGAATGAAGAAACTCCGCCAATTTTTAACATGATTGTGTTCATGAGAATGGTCATGTGTATGTGGTTGAGCCATCTTAAAACCAGGATGTGTCTTCACTTCGGTAATGGTTGTTTTTGGTGTACGGAGCGGGTTACGACGAGCGAACACATACACTAGACCACCCACGGAAGCTGCTACAGCAAATGCAAGTCCCATACGTGCAATCGTAATCTCGGGATGCGAGGGGAACGCAAGCAGTGTAGCTGTAAATACAATGGGATTCACCACGGGTCCACTCAGAATAAAGGTAACCGCAATGTAAGCTGGCATGCCTTTATGCATTAGTCGCCGCACGACGGGGATCATACCGCACTCACAGATCGGAAAGACAATACCTAATAGTCCAGCAACGAGCACTCCGCCAATGGGGTTTTTGGGTGTGAGCCTGCGTACCATTTCTTCAGAAACAAACCATTGCATTAGCGATGACAGGAGTACCCCCATTAGTAGAAAAGGGGCTGCCTCTAAGAAAATACTGACGAAAATGGTTTTCATATTTTGCAAAGCTTCGCTATTCCAAGCAGCACTCAGATCAGGAGCTAGTGTAATAAGTACTGGAACTAGAAAGGCACATGGGATAAGGAACGTTAAGAGCTTCACATTGGCTGCTATCTTCATTACAAACAGACCTCCACAACTGAGACTTTGCTAGAATATATGCTTGTACGTGCAGTGACATACATCATTTGTTAACTCTAATCAATATTTTTACGATTAACGAAGGGGAGATCTCCATATAGTTGACAAGCTATACATAAATACGTTATATTTCTGTAAGTCCTTAATCGTAATAATTACGATTAATAAAAGATTCATCAAAGTACACTTAATGGATTTAAAAGGTTCACGTGTGCGTAGTAAAAGATTAGATTGGAGGAAGCAGAGATGTCGGATCAACAAATAAAAGAAAAGGTGCCCGTAACCGTCCTAAGTGGATATTTGGGCGCAGGCAAAACAACGTTGCTCAATCACGTACTGCATAATCGAGAGGGTATGCGTGTGGCGGTCATTGTAAACGATCTTAGTGAAGTTAACATTGATGCTGGCTTAATTCGGGATGGCGGAGGGTTATCCCGTATAGACGAGAAGCTAGTCGAGATGTCTAATGGCTGCATCTGCTGCACATTGCGAGAGGATCTGCTGAAAGAGGTAGAACGGCTTGCACTGGATGGTTCATTTGACTACATATTAATTGAATCCACGGGCATAGGCGAGCCTGTACCTGTTGCCCAGACGTTTACGTATATCGATGAAGAGCTTGGCATAGATCTCACGCAATTTACTCGTCTGGATACGATGGTTACGGTTGTGGATGCAGCTCAGTTCTGGCGTGACTTTTACTCAAAAGAAACGCTGAAGGATCGTGGACAGGAAGCAGGCGAGGACGACGTTCGTGGAATCGTACATCTACTGACGGATCAGGTTGAATTCTGTGATGTGCTTATTCTCAACAAATGCGATTTAGCGACCGAGGAAGAACTATCTAAGCTTGAAAAAGCACTGCATGCGATGCAACCAGAAGCTAAATTGATCCGCACGACACAAGGTCAGATTGATCCGCGTGAAATATTGAACACAGGCCGATTTGATTTTGAAAAAGCAAGTCAGTCTGCCGGTTGGATTCGTGAGCTGATGAAAGAAGAACATACTCCCGAGACAGAGGAATATGGCATTCATTCTTTTGTATATCATCGTAAACGTCCTTTTCACCCAGAACGCTTACTTCATTGGATTGCCAAGTGGCCAAATACGATAGTACGTTCCAAAGGCTTGATGTGGCTGGCTACGCGAAACCATATGGCAATCTCTTTCAGTCATGCCGGCACATCGAAGCAGCTCTCGCCAGCAGGTATTTGGGTAGGTGCGATGAGTGAAGAGGAGCGGCAGTTACATTTTGGCGACACGTTGCCTGCTATTCCAGACTGGGATGATGAATGGGGCGACCGAGTAACCAAACTTGTTTTTATCGGCATTGATATGAACCGGGTAGAGATTGAGCGTACGCTCGACGAGACACTTCTAACCGAAGAAGAGATGCATATGAATTGGAGAGAGCTGAAAGATCCTTTTCCACAGTGGAGTAGAAGCTGAAGTCTTGACAAAAGAAAAGGCATAAGCTAGTATCATTAAATAGTAATGATTACGATTAAATAAAGGGAGGCAACAATCATGAGAGTCATTGTTACACTAGCCTGCACCGAGTGCGGAGATCGCAACTATACAACAACGAAGAACAAGCGTAACCATCCGGAGCGCCTTGAGATGAAGAAATATTCGCCACGATTGAAGAAGATGACGATTCACCGGGAAACACGTTAATTTTTTTTGTCATTTTTACATCGTAATAATTACGAAAAGAGGAAGAATCATGATACTATCCTCCATGCGTGATGTCGTATTTGGATACGGGAAAGAACCTGTCATTGATCAACTGTCGTTAGATATTCATGTGGGAGAATTCGTAGGTATTACAGGCCCCAATGGTTCTGCGAAGACAACCATGCTGAAATTGCTGCTAGGGCTGCTTCAGCCCTGGAGCGGTTCGGTTCATATGAATATTCAGAATACCCGCGGTAAAAAGTTAGAGATTGGGTATGTGCCTCAACAGGTGGCATCATTCAATAGCGGTTTTCCAAGCACCGTGATTGAATTGGTCAAATCAGGATGTTATCGCAAGCTTGGGCTCTTTCGTAAGTTTACCACCGAACAGGAAGCCATTGTGGAGCGTAGTCTTCGCGAAGTAGGCATGTGGGAATACAGGAATATGCGAGTAGGCGAACTGTCCGGGGGACAGAAGCAGCGTATCTGTATTGCAAGAGCTCTGGCAGGACAGCCGCAAGTACTTGTGTTAGATGAACCGACAACGGGGATGGATCGACGCAGTCGGGAAGGCTTCTATGATTTGATGCGCCACTACGCAGATGTTCACGGCTTGACGATCATTATGGTTACACATGGTCTAGAAGAAATGGGCAACCGATTAGATCGAACGATCACGTTGGAACGTCAAGAAAGTGAGGAATGGCAGTGTTTGAGTACGAATTCATGCAGCGTGCCTTTTGGGCAGGAGGATTAATTGGCATCATTGCTCCCATCCTGGGAGTCTACCTCATGCTTCGAAGACAGGTTCTAATGGCTGATACATTATCCCATGTATCGCTAGCGGGCGTGGCGCTTGGTTCGGTTATGAATCTGAATCCAGTCATCAGCGGCTTCGTCGTTGCGGTCATTGGTGCATTGCTGGTTGAACAATTACGGAGAAGTTATCGAACCTATAGTGAAGTTCCTGTCGCTATTATTATGACATCAGGCCTTGCACTTGCCGTTGTACTTATGAGTTTGAAAACGAATCTGTCCAAAACCTTCAGTTCCTATCTATTCGGTTCCATCGTTGCCGTTAGTAATATTCAGCTGCTCATGATGGTTGTGGTATGTCTGATCGGTTTAGCCTTTTTCATTGTTCTCAGAAGACCGTTATACAATCTAACATTTGATGAAGAAACAGCCTCCATCGGTGGTGTTCAGGTCAAAGGGTTATCGTTCGCATTTGCCGTTCTGACAGGAATGACGGTCGCAGCAGCCATGCCTATTGTTGGTGTGTTGCTCGTATCTGCGCTCATTGTGCTGCCAGCAGCACTCGCACTAAGAGTATCACGTAGTTTTGCTACAGCCATTGTTATTGCTGTGGTTACAGGGCTTATCGGAATTTTTAGCGGTTTGACAACTTCTTATCATTTGAACACACCACCGGGAGGTACGATTGCACTAATCCTGTTGGTATTTCTGTTGACTGGAATATCAGCGCAAAAGCTGATTTCACTATATAACCGTAAACGTCACCGCGTAGCAAAAACACAACAAAGAGCCATACTATCTATCCATTCAAAGGAGAATATATAATATGAAATTAAGCAAAACAGCAGCATTTGGACTTTTCTTCAGCCTCGCACTTGTTGTCGTAGGTTGTGGGCAGACAAACTCCGCTTCGGAGCCAGATCCATCTACAGCTAGTACTCCAGCAGCAACGGAAAGTAAATTAAACGTACAAGTAAGTTTCTATCCGATGTATGAATTTACCAAAAATGTCGCAGGCGACCTGGCAGATGTACATACACTTGTTCCAGCTGGTATGGAGCCTCATGATTGGGAGCCAACACCTCAAGACATGGCTAGCATTGAGAAAGCAGATGTGCTTGTATACAATGGAGCTGGAATGGAGTCTTGGATTGATCAGGTTAAGGACAGTTTGAGTAATGACAAACTAATTCAAGTCGAAGCAAGCAAAGGCATCAACCTACTTGAAGGCGGAGAGCACGACCACAATCATGGTAGTGAAGGCACGACAGAAGAGCATAACCACGATCACGACCACGACCACGACCATGCAGACGAAGCTTCTACAGAGGAGCATGACCACGATCATGATCATGCGAACGAAGGGACAACAAAAGAGCATGATCACAATCATGACCATTCAGATACAGCGGCTACAGAAGAACATGAACATGACCATGGAGACGAAGCAACGACAGAGGAGCATGCCCATAGCCATAGTCACGATCACGGTGGACTTGATCCACACGTATGGTTGTCACCGGCATTAGCTATTCAAGAAGTCCGTAATATTGAAGCTGGCTTAACAGAAGCTGCGCCAGAGCACGCAGAACAATTCAAACAAAATGCGGATGCGTACGTAGCTAAACTAGAAGCATTGGATACCGATTTCAAGGCAGCTGTCGCAGATAGCAAACGAAAAGACTTTATTACGCAGCATGCTGCTTTTGGATATCTTGCACAAGAATATGGATTACAGCAAGTACCTATCGCAGGACTGTCTCCTGAACATGAACCATCCGCAGCACAGATGGCATCCGTCATTGATTTTGCGAAGGAACATCAGGTGAAAACCATTTTCTTCGAAACACTCGTATCTTCTAAAGTATCCGAGACGATTGCAAATGAAGTTGGTGCGAAGACAGCGGTGTTGAATCCAATTGAAGGATTGACCGAGGATGAGATTGCAGCAGGAATGGACTACATTAGCGTAATGAGACAGAACTTAGAAGCATTGAAGCTTGCGCTAAACGAATAAACATCGGATTTGATGCATTTTAATGAAAGAGGTACAATAATACAATAAGATGAGGAAGGCACGTGATGTCATTCCTTTGCCGACTGGCGAAGCTGAGAGCACAGGGATGTGCTCTCTTCGTTGTCTAAGGCAACCGGATATGAAGCGGGAGTAGGGGGAACCTTTTATGAGTATGGAGCCAGAACTAGATGTAACAGAAGCAAGTCTTCACCACAATTTAAACGGATCTGATTCCACAGTGACCAGCATGCATACCACAACTCTGGCTAGTACAGATCAAGAAGAGCTTCTGAGTGACCAGCCTGCTCACCTATGGCGAAGACGTAAGTTAGAATTAATGTCTTGGACAGAGCGTGATAAACAGACGGTAATTCCGAAACGGACGACCCTGTGGAATGGTGTAGAAGTCGATGTCGAGCTTGCTGAGGCACTCACTCTACTTCAGCATGCAGGAATTGTTACAGAGTTTTCTTGTGCAGGTGTAAGTCCCTTGGATGAACCTATTGATCACTCACTCTATGCGTATGTTACACTGGTGAAAAGTGAAACAGCAGATCGGTTCGTCCAATACGCGATACAGAATATGCGCCATAGACTTCTGGTTACATTAGAGACAGGCAGTGGGCGTTATGATCTCTCTTCCTTTTTCATAGGACACAATCGTAGCTTCTGTTGGTGGATGCAGCAATGTGCCGCTCAATTTTTGAAAAGAAACGATTAACTCTTCTATAACGTAATATACGGATAAGGTCTAACTATTCATCATTTTTCTGTGGCAAGGGAGGTGGGAAGGTACTTGAATAAATGGCTCAAAACAATTTTGTTTCTAATCGTCTCTGTATTTCTCACACGTTTTATTCCATTCTCATCTCTATTTCGAAACGTGGATACGATGATTCACGAATTCGGGCATGCGCTTGCGACGCTCTTGTTATCTGGCAAGGTATTACGAATTGAACTGTACGCGGATCATAGCGGAGTCACCTATTCCACCATGCTGACGCCAGGAAGATCCATTCTCGTCTCGTTAGCAGGTTACATCTCTGCATCATTGTTCGCTTGGTTGTTGTTCTATCTATATCGAAAAGGACGACACATGTGGGGTCTGGGTATCATTACAGCTATAGCTCTTGTATCCCTGCTGCTCTATGTAAGAGGAGAGTTTGGCATGTTGTGGCTTACCGGTTTTATTGCCTTAAACGTGGTCATTATGATTTTTGGTGCTAAGATCGTGAAGTTCTACTATCTATTCCTTGCATTTTTAACTTTAGAGGAGTCGGTCTTGACTGCAATGTATATCGGATTACTGTCCTGGACACAGCCTTCTAGAGCAGGAGATGCAGCTAATCTCGCACAGCAAACGTTCATGCCTGCGATGTTCTGGGGAACATTATTCGCCTTGTTTGCACTCTGGTGTGCCAAAGGCGCGTTAGCGTTATTTTTCCGGAAAGAAAGTAATAGTGGCCGAACATCGCGTGCGCGTGCTTTAAGTAAGTAAATGACTGGACCAAATGAAAGGGACTCCCGTCTTCTGGGAAGTCCTTTTCTGCGTTACATCCATAGTTAGTCTCCTATGTTATCCCACAAGGCATAAAAGTAATAAATCTCCTCCAGGAGTGCCTGATCATCTTGCGCAGCAACGCCACCCTTGATTCGAGCAAGCGTGCCTAAAATATCATAGATGGTTTCACGCTCTACGCTGAACTGGATACGGTTGACGATGTGCTCCCACGCGTTCATGGCATACTCTGCTTCAGACTTGGCTTCAGGCCATTGCTTGTTCTGTACTTGCTTCTCTAGTGAATGTATCGACTGCAATAAACGATCCTCCGTACCGAAAGGTCTTTTAAGAAATGATCCAGATGCGAGAATAGCACAGAACAAAATAATTAAGGTAATTGGAACGACATATAGCAACCAGAATCGTGTTTTCATTCAAGTCCTCCTGCATCGATATGAACGAGCGTTCTGTTCGTAAAGTTTGAAATAGAGCGGGGAGACGTTGTATTAGAAAGGGCCTTCGTAATCTCCCATATCTGTTTTCTCGGCGAAATGATCTTGGAAGAGATCGATGTACAGCTTATCGTTTGGCAAAATAGCGGCAAATGCAATATCCTGAATCGTTATTTTTTTCTTTTTTAATTGCTCGGTCAACCAGTTCATATCTTTGTGACGTTCCTTCAGGTTTTGTTTAATTAGAACGCCGTCAATGATTAATTCGGTCATCAACCGGCTTTTGGGTGGGTGTAGATTCATATCTTTCGCTGTCAGTGGTTGATGTTCAGGTTTGAGTACAACTGAGATATTCCCATCTGGTTCAAGGATCGCATAGCTAAGAGTGGTAATATCGAATACATCCTTCTGCCGAAGCATCATGGTCAATTCATCGAACTTAACCCTCATTTTGTTCAGGTTTTGTTCCAGGATTTTGCCATCCTGTATGACCAAAGTGGGATCTGAATCCAGCAATTTCGTAATGGTACGATTCTTCAGCGTGATGTATTGAAAGATGATGGTGACAATCGTGAATATAGTTAGTGCCACAAAGTGAATCCAAGCCTTCGACGATAAATCTGTCGCAAACGTTCCTGCAATGGAACCAATCGTAATGCCGTTAATGTAATCAAAGTACGTTAAATTGCCCATCTGCTGCTTACCTAGTACTCTGGTATAGATCATCAGCGTCAAAAAGGCAATTATGGAACGGACTGCAACGACCCATGTTTCTTCCATCATCTAGTGTTCACCAGCCTTCACTTCATCCAACAATTAGCGGATTCGAATGTCCTACAGGTTCGTAGAGAAGTGTCATACCTTTAGCACTTTTCTGTGAACTATAACAAGTTTTTCCTACGCTATTGGATATTATTCGAAATGTAGAAGTGCAGGAGTGAATAATGAATAATCCGAAGCGGGATAAGCACCCCACTTCGGATTGTATGATGACAGAATATTATATTTGGCTGTTTACCACAAATGAGATGAGTAGAAGAGACCTACACGCCAGCATAAGCCATAAACCCGCCGTCCACCGGAATAACGGTGCCCGTGACGAAGCCAGACTGACGGTCATCCGCAAGCCACATCAATGTGCCGAGTAGATCTTCCGGTTTGCCGAATCGACGCATTGGTGTATGTGCAATAATTTTGCTAGAACGCTCTGTTGGTGATCCGTCAGGCTGCAATAACAAATTACGGTTCTGCTCTGTGAGGAAGAATCCCGGTGCGATCGCATTTACACGAATGCCGGATTCAGCCAGGTGAACAGCTAACCATTGTGTGAAATTGTTAATCGCTGCCTTAGCTGCACTGTACGCTGGAACTTTGGTCATAGGCGAAGGGGCGCTCATCGACGAAATGTTAATGACGGTTGCCTGTACATCCCGTTCGACCATCTGTCTTGCAAAGATCTGTGTAGGAATAAGAGATCCGACAAAATTGAGATCCATAACCTGACGGAAACCCTCTACACTGACGTCAAAAAAAGTCGTAACATCGGCTTGGTCTAAATCTTCAACTTTGAAAATCTCGTTCGTTGTATTGGCACTGGCGTTATTGCCACCAGCACCGTTAATCAGAATGTCACAGGAACCCAGCTGTTCAAGCACTGCTGCGGCAGCGGCCTGCACACTATCTGCCTGAGTTACATCACAAGCCACTGCAATCGCAGTACCTCCAGCAGCTTCGATCGAAGCGACGACGGCTTCTCCTTTAGATACAGTACGATTAAGTATAGCTACTTTGGCTCCATGGCGGGCAAGCTCTTCAGCCATTGAACGACACAACACACCTGCGCCTCCGGTTATGACAGCAACTTTCCCCTCCAATCGAGAGGTTCGTTCACCGATGAAGTCACTCATACTTTTGCCCTCCTTTGTAGAGAATCCCACACGCCCCAAAGGTACATAATGCCCATCGCACGGTCATAGAGTCCGTATCCCGGTCTGCATTGCTCACCCCATAAATGACGTCCATGATCTGGTCTGGCATACCCTTCATACCCAATATCATGATAGGCCTCGACGATACCAGCGATATCGACATTGCCGTCTTGACTACGATGAGAAGTCTCGATGAAGTCTCCATTGTCATAGACTCTAACATTACGAATATGGGCAAAAGGAATACGATTTTTGAATTCATGGATCATTCTAATGATGTCATTATCTAGATTAGCTCCAAGCGAGCCACTACATAACGTCACGCAGTTGCTCGGGCTATCGTATAGTTCAAGATATTTTCTGACATTATCCTGATTAATTATTAACTTAGGCAAACCAAAGATCGGCCAAGGTGGATCATCCGGGTGAATCGCCATTTTTATACCTAATTGTTCAGCGGTTGGGATGATCTCCTGCAAGAAATAACGAGCATTTTCCCACATATCATCTTCTGTTACATCTTTATAGGCTTCGAATAGCCCGGTTAAATACTGCAAGCGTTCAGGTTCCCAGCCTGGCATTGTTAATGAAGAATTTTCTGTAATGTTGCGAACGAGTTCCAACGGCTCGATATCAGCAATCCTGCTATTTTCGTAGAAGAGGGCAGTAGAGCCGTCCTCCAATTCCTTATGAAGATCCGTACGCAGCCAGTCGAAGATGGGCATGAAATTATAACAAATCACCTTAACACCGACTTGCGCTAGCTTTTCCATCGTTTTTTTGTAATTGGTAATGTATTGATCACGGCTTGGTAGACCTAATTTGATATCTTCATGCACGTTGACACTTTCGACCACGTCCAAATGTAATCCAGCTTGATCTGCAGCAGCCTTGACTTCCAAGATTTTGTCCATCGGCCACTCATCACCTGCTGGCACATCATGCAATGCCCACACAATGCCTTCAACACCCGGAATTTGCCGGATGTGATCCAGCGATACCGTATCATTGCCTTCGCCAAACCAGCGAAAAACCATTTTCATTACGTTCACCTCATCAAGTTTAGTAGAAAAGCATGGTTGCATCATTACGCCAATGTTGTGCATAGGGTTAGATTCATACAACATGCTGTAAAGCAGGTAAGGCGGTGTATCCTTAAATATGTACCTAGTTTGAAGCCAAACATGAAGCTGTAGTGGTGCGTTACTCGAAAATCAAATGCTTAATGATTTTCAAGTTGGTTCTACTAACATACTACCATACAAGTACAATGTTGTGGAAGCGCTTTATACTGATTTAGTATGATATTACATCGGTTTTATTGTGATTTGCTTGAATTTCATTGCAGTTTGTCGAAAGAAGTAGTACGATGTATATATTAGTTTAAATGTTTAGACCAACAGACAAATGATGAATGAAAATATAGAGGTGAACCATGGGACAACAAGCACTACATATTTTTCAGAATTGCATCCCTTTATTTCAGGTACTCAGTGATAACCATCGTCAATCGATCCTGCTCATGCTTAGTGAACGAGGCAAGATGACAGTGAATGAAATCACGGAACAATCTAGCTTGTCACGACCTGCCATTTCTCACCATTTGAAGTTACTGCTTGAAAAAGGACTGATCTCAGTGGAGCAGAAGGGTACACAACGTTATTACTCTGCATCGCTGCAATCCTCGGTTGCACTGTTGAAAGAACTCGTTGCGGCTCTGGAAGAAGAGTGCATATAAGTTTGATTAAAAGAGTACGTTGAATAGGCTAGCTAATCTTTTGATTTAGATAACACAACCTCAAGTAAAGTCCATTTGGACTTTATGTGATTAATACGTTCGTCAGTTTAAACTCTTCGTCATTCTAACTTTAAAGGAGCATGATAACATGAGTACTCTACAAGAAATCAGCAGTTATGAAGTTGAAGAGATTCTACAGCACCAGCATGAATTTTTTCGCTCAGGAGCAACACGCTCTGTAGATTATCGGATCGAACAACTAAAGCGCCTTAAACTAGCGATCCAACAATATGAAAGCCAGCTTATTGAAGCACTATACCAAGATCTAGGTAAGAGCGAGTTCGAATCTTATACCACTGAAGTTGGATTCATGTTGGACAGCATCACACAGACGATAAAAAAAGTGAAGAAATGGGTCAAACCGGTCAAAGTAAAAACACAAATGGCCTTGATTGGCTCCAAAAGCTACATTATCCCTGAACCTTATGGCTCAGTACTGATTATTGGACCGTTTAATTATCCATTTCAGCTGTTAATCGAACCGTTAGTAGGTGCAATTGCAGCAGGCAACACAGCTGTGCTCAAAGCATCGGAGAACACACCAGCAGTATCCTCTGTCGTACGTGAATTGATTGCTTCCGTATTTGAGCCTTCATATGTAAAAGTTGTAGAAGGAGCGAAGGACACCACCACCGCTCTTATTCATGCGCCATTTGACTATATCTTTTTTACAGGCAGTGTACCTGTAGGTAAAATTGTCATGGAGGCTGCGGCCAAAAACTTGGTTCCCGTTACGTTAGAGCTTGGAGGCAAAAGCCCTGTTATTGTAGATGAACATGCAGATCTTAAAGTGGCTGCACAGCGCATTATGTGGGGAAAATTACTCAATACAGGTCAGACTTGTATAGCGCCGGATTACCTCCTAGTACATGAACGTGTGAAGGATCAATTGATCACAGAGATGAAACAAGCGGTGGAGTCCTTCTACGGTTCTGATATCCAGCATAATCGCGATTATGGACGAATCGTCAATAACGCTCATTTCAAGCGGTTAACAACCATTATTGAGCGCGATCAAGCTCAGGTTATATACGGTGGACAGTCGGATGAAGATGATCGTTATATCGAGCCAACCCTGATTGATATAAGTTCATGGGATGCAGCTAGCATGGAGGACGAGATTTTTGGCCCTATTTTGCCGATTATCACATACAGACACATTGACGAAGCCATTTCGGGTATTCTCAAGCGCCCGAAACCACTGGCTCTGTACCTATTCACGACAGACACACAGTTGCAAGACAAGGTCATGTCGGAAGTGTCCTTCGGTGGTGGATGTATTAACGATACCATTACACATGTGGCTAACCCTCAACTGCCATTTGGTGGGGTAGGGAACTCTGGGGTTGGCTCTTATCATGGAAAATTCAGCATTGAGACATTCTCACATTTCAAAAGTGTGCTTAAAAAGAGTACAAAGTTGAATCTGCCTATTCTATATCCACCATATGCGGACAAGCTCAAAACCATTAAGCGGTTGTTAAAATAATTACTTCTCATTCGCTCGTTCCAATCGGTATTGGGACGGTGATACACCAGACCAGCGCTTAAATTGACGACTGAAATGAGCAATATCCTTGTAGCCCAGCATCGAGGAAATTTGCTGAATGGATCGTGTCGAATTAACCAGTAGTAGCTTCGCTTCATGTAAAACCATTTCGGACAATACGACGCGCGGAGATTGACCAAACACCTGCTTGAATACCCGATTGCAATGAGAAGAGCTGATCCCCAGTTCTGATGCAATATCATCGATGCCATAGTGAGTATCCGTTTCCCGACCTTGCTTGAACTGTTGGCTAACCAAGCTTTGTAGTCGGTTTCGGATTTGATGAGCGAGCTCAATCTTCTCATAGCTATCTGTAAATGACTGAGCTACTTCTTGCGAGACAGCTTCCCACAAATGACCGAATAGTTCAAATACAGCGGATTGAAGCTGCATACGTTGCACCATGGCACTTGGATTAGGATGAGGGGCAGTGTTCATTAATTTACGAAGTACAGGCTCGATTTTCTGTGTCACTGGGCTATCTGAACTGAACAAAACTTGTTTGATTCTTGCAAGTAGGGAAAGAAACAAGTGGTCATCGATATCAAAGTGCATGCAGAAATACGTAAAACCTTGATCATTACGACTTTGGCTGGAATGAATGCTACCTGGGGGAATCAGGAGTAATTCGCCAGCCTTTTGCTTATAAATATGACCGTTAACCGTCATCCATTGTTCGCCCTCTGTAACATAATTCAATTCGTATTGAGGATGCTCATGTGCCGGATAATCCCAATCTGCAGCAACACTGCGCAAATGGATCGCAAATAAGTTGACGGTCGTCTGTACATCCGGGTAAAAGACTTCATGTACACTTTCTCCTAGAAGCGGAGGCAGATAGGTAGAAGACATATTAACTCTCCTTCAATAATGAGAATAGTTGATTCAGAGGTTATCGTCCTTATGGAGCATTTACGATAAGATAGAGAGTGAGGCTTTAAGATTCACTGTAAGCGCTTTATTATATTGTACTACATTAGCTCGATTTGGGTAAATATCCGATTGATTTGACCATGGTATCTAATTCCACGCCCATGATAGGATGGGGCTAATGAAAACGTATGCATACCATTTGAGAGGGGTCATGTTTCATGAGCGCATCCAAATCTATTTTTTATAATGCCCATCACTCACCGATTGGAGCTTTTGCTAGTTTTACTTTAGGTTATAAGGGAGCGAAGGGTGGACTCGGACTGGAGCTGGGCAAGCCAGCGGATCAGAATATCTATATTGGTGTTCAGTCTAGGGATGGCGAGACGTATCAAGCACTTCCTTTTTATGAAGCGACAGAAGACGAGAGTGTCCGATATGACGTGGAGAAGCTAGAGAGTTCGGATGCAGGGCAGGCAACGGAACAACAGGGTGTCGTAGAATCTACCGCACAGTCTACGAGAGCACAACAACCATTTATTTCAGCTTTTCGAGATGAAGAGATCTCACGTAAGTTCACTTCCGGAACAGATACATGGACAGCCGGAGATCTTACATTCCGCATATACTCACCGGTACGTCCTGTACCAGAGCCGCTGAAGGGTGAGCGTGAAGCATTAATGGATGCGCTTGTACCTGCGGTACTGGTTGAGATGACGATAGATAATACGCAGGGACAACAGTCACGCAAAGCGTATTTTGGATATCAAGGTAATGATCCTTATTCAGCAATGAGAATGATTGGTGGCCCAGAAGGCGGTTCATTAACAGGTGTAGGTCAAGGACGCTTAACCGCGATCATGTCTAAGGATGATGGATTGTGGCCGGCTTTAGGTTTCACATTAGAGAAAATCCTTCAAGAGAAGCATGTTGAGAATCTAGCTTTCGGTCTAGGCGGTACGGCTGCATTGTTAATGGAGGTTCCGGCAGGCGAGATACGTACATACCGTTTTGCGGTCTGCTTCTATCGTGGAGGCATTGCTACGTCTGGAATCGATACGACTTATTGGTATACTCGATATTTTGCCAATATACAGGAAGTAGGGCAGTATGCGCTCAATCGTTACAATGAATTGGCATCATCCTGCGAGGAGGCTGATCAGCGCCTGGGAACGGCATCACTCTCAGAAGATCAGGCTTTCATGCTTGCTCATTCCATCCATAGTTATTATGCAAGCACACAGCTGCTTGATGCGGACGGTGAACCGTTCTGGATCGTTAACGAAGGGGAATATCGCATGATGAATACACTGGATCTGACAGCAGATCAGTTGTATTTCGAATTGGCTCTTAATCCGTGGACTGTGCGGAACGAGCTGGAATGGTTTGTGAAGCGGTACAGTTACACAGATCATGTTCGTTTTCCAGGTGAAGAGAAAGAATACCCAGGTGGTATTACGTTTACACATGATATTGGAGTAGCGAATGTATTTTCTAGACCCGGTCATTCAGCATACGAGCTTGTGGGCATTGACGACTGTTTCTCACAGATGAGCCATGAGGAATTAGTGAACTGGCTCTGCTGTGCGACGGTATACATTGAGCAGACGCAGGATCACAGCTTTGTCCAAGACATGTTGCCTGTTATTCAAGATTGCTTCCAAAGCATGCTTAACCGAGATCACCCGGAAGAACAGCAGCGTAACGGTCTCATGGGGCTGGATAGCACTCGCACCAAAGGCGGAGCAGAGATTACAACCTATGATAGTCTGGACGTATCGCTAGGGCAGTCTCGCAATAATATCTATTTGGCAGGAAAATGTTGGGCCGTTTATGTCGCCCTGGAGAAGCTGTTTGCAACGGAGAAACTTGCGGATCTGTCCCTTCAAGCGGGACGCCAAGCTGATCTTTGTGCAGCTAGTGTTGCGGCACAATTAACAGATGCGGGTTACATCCCAGCGGTTATCGCGGAGAACAATGATTCTCGAATCATCCCAGCTATTGAAGGCTTAGTGTTCCCGTATTTTACAGGATGTGAAGGTGCGCTTGATGTCAATGGCCGCTTCAGCTTATATCTGCAAGCATTGAGAACACATTTAAATACGGTTTTAGTACCAGGCACATGCCTATTTGAGGATGGTGGATGGAAGCTATCTTCTACAAGCAACAACTCATGGCTTAGCAAAATCTACTTATCTCAATTCATCACAAGAGAGCTTCTAGGCGTTGAGTGGGATGAATCCGGCAAACAAGCTGATGCAGCTCATGTGAACTGGTTATTGCATCCAGAAGAATCCTACTGGTGCTGGAGTGACCAGATTCTATCTGGCGTTGCAGTCGGAAGTAAATATTATCCGCGCGGAGTAACATCTATTTTGTGGCTTCTTGAAGGTAAGGGGCATCAATTAGGACGTATATACGCAAGCAAGGAGGCTGTACAATGAGTCGATCTATCGTTCAGACGGACTTATCTGGTCCACAGTATGATGCATGGTTGTCTTACCGTTCAGGATCGTTTACAAGTGGGGGAGCATCGAAACATGCTCCTTCCTGGATCCAGCACATCACGGTAAATGAAAAGCATGAGGTCATTTCTACCGCTGTTGCTGAACTTATACAGGGATTAGAGAATCTATACGGGGTGAAACCAACTGTAAATCAAGCTCAGGTTGCTCAAACGAACTCGGATGCAGCACCAGGGATATGGCTTGGCACTTGGTCTGGTTCATCCAGTGTCGCTGGACAATTCAGTGAAAGTGAACGTACCTCCGTTCAGGGAGAAGGCTATGCCATTCGTTTTAATGAAGAGCTAGGTCAACTGGCTATTGGATCTGAATCCGCTCAAGGTGTCCTTTATGGTACGTTTCATGTTCTGAGAGAGCTTACTCTAACCCCAGAAAGCTCAATTGATGCAGGGCCTTTGGAGTCTAGATTACGTTACATTGCAGAACAACCACGTAATTCTCTACGAATGATTAATCAGTGGGATAATGTGGATGGCAGTATTGAGCGAGGTTATGCCGGCGAATCCATCTTCTATGAAAAAGGTGAATTTACTCGTGATCTTGGACGGATACGAGATTATGCACGGCTTCTTGCCTCAACCGGGATCAACGCGATCTCCATCAATAATGTGAACGTGCATCAACGCGAGTCATTGTTTCTGACTGAACATTTCTTAGGGGATGTGGCGCGAGTTGCCTCTGAGTTCAGAGCTTATGGCATTCAGCTTTTCCTCAGTGTCAATTACGCAAGTCCAATCGAGATCGGTGGATTGAATACAGCAGATCCTCTCGATGAGCAAGTTCGTGAATGGTGGAATGTGCAGACCGCTAAAGTGTATGCCACCATACCTGACTTTGGAGGTTATTTGGTAAAAGCAGATTCAGAAAATCGACCGGGTCCCTTCACCTACAATCGTGATCATGCGGATGGTGCCAATATGCTTGCAGAAGCACTTCGTCCATTCAATGGAGTTGTTATCTGGCGCTGCTTCGTCTATAACTGCAAGCAGGATTGGCGTGATCGTTCAACGGATCGCGCACGTGCAGCTTATGATCATTTCACTCCGCTCGATGGCCGCTTTGCGGATAATGTCATTTTGCAGATCAAAAATGGCCCAATGGACTTCCAGGTTCGTGAAGCAGTATCTCCACTGTTTGGTGCCATGGAGCAGACGAATCAAGTGATTGAGTTTCAGATTACGCAGGAATATACGGGTCAGCAGCGCCATCTGTGTTATCTGGTACCACAATGGAAGGAAGTCTTGGATTTTGATACGTATGCCAAAGGTGAAGGGTCTCAGATTAAAAACATTGTCGATGGATCGATGTTCAACAGACCTTATAGTGGCTTTGCAGCCGTTTCGAACATCGGTTCAGATGCTTGCTGGACAGGACACCCACTTGCTCAGGCTAACTTATATGGATATGGAAGGCTAGCTTGGAATCCAGAGTTGTCAGCTGAAGAGATCGCCGAAGAATGGATTCGCCTAACGTTTGGACATGACGAAGAGGTAATTCATACCATCTCAGCCATGTTGCTGAGCTCACTGGACATTTATGAGAACTATACGGCACCTCTTGGGGTAGGCTGGATGGTTAACCCGAATCATCATTATGGTCCTAACGTGGATGGATATGAGTATTCCAAATGGGGGACGTATCACTTTGCCGATTGCGAAGGGATCGGTGTGGATCGAACGGTACGTAGTGGCACGGGGTATACTTCCCAGTATCACCAGCAGAACACGGACAAGTATGAATCCCTTGAACAGTGTCCGGATGAATTGATATTATTTTTCCATCATGTGCCCTATACGCATGTGCTGCACTCCGGCAAGACGGTCATTCAACATATTTATGATACTCACTTCGAAGGAGCAGCGCAGGCGGAAGAGCTGGCTAGTCAATGGAGAAGCCTTGAAGGCAAGATTGATGCAAGCATATACGATAAGGTTGCTGCACTGCAGGAGGAACAGGCTGAACATGCGAAGGAATGGCGGGACATGATTAATACTTACTTTTATCGTAAGAGTGGCATTGATGATACACAAGGCAGAACGATTTATTAACGTTAAATAGAACTTATACCTTAGAGATCATTCGTGTATGGACAGAAGAAGGAGGCGCAACATGAGACAACATTCCATTCCTGAGACAATGAAGGCAGCTGTTATGAAGGAACCAGGGCACATCCTTATTGAAGAGCAGAAAGTTCCCGTTCCGAAGGCAGATGAGGTACTCATCCAAGTCATGGCTGTAGGTGTATGTGGGTCTGATGTACACTATTTCGAGCATGGTCGGATTGGCCGGTTCGTTGTGGAAAAGCCGATCATATTGGGTCATGAATGTGCAGGAATTGTGGCAGCCGTGGGTTCTAGCGTGACTAGGCTTAAGCTAGGAGACCGCGTAGCCATCGAACCTGGAGTGACTTGTGGCCGGTGTTCTGCTTGTAAGGAGGGGCGCTATAATTTGTGTCCGGATGTGCAATTCTTGGCGACACCTCCTGTCGATGGAGCATTTGTTCAGTACATGACGATACGTGAAGATATGGTATTTCCGATCCCAGATCATCTTTCGTTTGAAGAAGCAGCCTTGAACGAACCTTTCTCGGTTGGTATCCATGCCGCGCGTCGGAGCAAGCTTGCTCCGGGAACAACGTTGGCCATTATGGGCATGGGGCCAGTAGGCTTAATGGCTGTAGCCGCGGCGAAGTCGTTCGGAGTCGAGCGAATTATTGTAACAGATTTGGAAGAAGTTCGACTTGACGCGGCACGCCGACTCGGAGCTACGCACACGATCAATGTTCGGAATGAAGATGCACTTCCAATCATTCGTGAACTCACGAATGGTCAAGGTGTTGATACCGCGTGGGAAACTGCCGGCAATCCCAAAGCACTACAGACAGCGCTATATTCACTACGTCGGGGAGGGAAACTTGCCATTGTGGGCTTACCTGCACAGGACGAAATAGCGTTGAATGTTCCTTTTATTGCGGATAATGAGGTCGATATTTACGGGATATTCCGCTATGCGAATACGTATAGTGCGGGAATTGAATTCCTGAGCTCTGGTCAGCATGACGTGATGACGCTGATTACCGATCGTTATAGCCTGGAAGACACACAGAAGGCGATGGAGCGGGCACTGCATAACAAAAGCGGAAGTCTTAAAGTGATGGTTTACCCTAATGGAATGCAGTAAAATAACCCATTCTTGATAGGTCATACGAACGAAGAGCGATTCTTAGACATTCGCTACTGTTAAGCCCCGCGCTGTGGGGCTTATTTTTTTTATTTTAAAGTCATAATAAGCTATACAAGCCCATATAAAGTGGTATAATTCTTGGAAGATTTTAATAGCAAGTGTAATGTTGTTCGAGTTATAGAGCGAAAGGATATGAAGGTTGTGAGAACACATGAATTTACGATTCACACGAATTTTCACCGGGACGATCTGATGTCAGTATCTTCTCAAGCATCACGCTTTGCCTCCGATATTTCAATGTCGTTTCTGGATTCTGATTATGAACGTCGAGTTGATGTCAAAAGCTTGCTCGGGATGGCTCTTCTTCCTATAAAGCAAGGGAGCATTGTCAGATTGCAAACCAGAGGTTGGGATGAACTTGAGGCTCTAGAGTACATGTTAGATGTGCTGGAGAAAAGAAGGAAGTAGCTCTAGAAGAGGTGGAAATGACGCCGAATTGTAATTTTTTTAATGTTTCTTCAATTCCTGCTGGTGCTTCTTGCAAAAAAAGAGTATAATAAAATTTAGTTTGATTCTAGGAAGTACCCATTTTAAAGGAGTGTAAATAGATATGCCAAAAGCTGATATCCATCCAAAGACACAAATCGTAATTTTCTACGATGCAAGCGCTGATTACAAATTCCTGAGTTCTTCGACTAAATTCTCGAACGAAACAATGGAATGGGAAGATGGTAACACTTACCCAGTAATCCGTGTGGACACTAGCTCCGCATCCCACCCGTTCTTCACTGGTAAACAAAGAAACGTGGACATCGGTGGTCGTGTTGACAAGTTCAACCGTAAATACAACCTCAAAAACTAGTCTGTCCATAGATTGCATGAAAGCCTTGAGAATTCGTTCTCAAGGCTTTTTTGTTTTAATTAAGAACTACTGCAGATATTAGCCATATGCGCTGTCAGACGAACTTTAGACATGATTCTGCATATTTAGGATTGCGCTTACATCACATTCAAGGGTACACTAAGAAACAGAGCAAGATCATATTGAAGGAGGACATTGACATGAGTAGCATTACACATATGGTCACTTTTACACTTTACGTGGGCAAGGATACGCCAGAGGCAGAGAGCTTTTTACAAGAAAGCCAAACGGCATTAGAAGCCATCCCAGGTGTGGAGCAGTTTCAAGTGTTTCGCCAAGTGAGCGAGAAAAATGAATTCGATTACAGCTTTTCGATGGTTTTTGCGAATCAAGCGGCATATGATGCTTACAACAACCATCCGGTTCATGTCCAATATGTAGCTGAACGCTGGGAAAAAGAAGTCAGTCGTTTCCAAGAAATTGATCTGATTCAACATACAACATAAATCAAAATTATAGTTGTTCAAACGGAATTTTCGAAATCGTTTTCCATAAAGGTAGGTGTTCATGTTGAAACAGTTGGATCTCACAGGAAAAATGGCTTTGGTTACTGGAGCAACGGGTCAGTTAGGAAGGGTTATTGCGCGTACTCTCGCTGATTGTGGTGCGAATATTGCCCTGCATTACATAAATAATGAGGCCAAGGCTCAGGAGCTTCAACGTGAGATTGAGAGCATGGGTAAACAAGCAATTATTGTTCAAGGTGATATCACCAGACCAGAGACGGCT
This sequence comes from Paenibacillus tundrae, assembly GCF_030812775.1. GTDB lineage: Bacteria > Bacillota > Bacilli > Paenibacillales > Paenibacillaceae > Paenibacillus > Paenibacillus tundrae_A. The sequence goes on along the minus strand of NZ_JAUSTI010000007.1, from coordinate 79,640 downwards.
CCACGGCTGCAAGAACAAATTCAATCTAGCTTAGGTGGAGTAGATATCGTTGTAGCGAATGCTGTCATTCAATATGCGTGGACAACGGTATTGGAACAGGCACCTGAAGATTACCTCGGACAATTCGAGTCTTGTGTGATGCAGAGCGTTTACCTAGCCAAAGCCTTTATTCCTTATATGAAAGAGGTTAAAGGTGGGCGTTTTATAGGCATCAACACCGAATGCGCAATGCAAAATTTCGAGACACAGTCCGCCTATACTGCGGGTAAACGTGGAATGGATGGCTTGTACCGTGTACTGGCAAAAGAAGTGGGCAAATATCAGATCACCGTTAATCAGGTGGCTCCTGGCTGGACGATTAGTGAACGTGATCGTTCTAGTGAACCTGGACATGATGAAGGCTATACACGTACTGTGCCATTGAAACGAAGAGGGGAAGACCAAGAAATCGCTAATGCGGTTGCTTTTCTTGCATCTGATCTATCCTCGTTTATTACGGGAGCTTACATACCGGTTAATGGCGGCAACGTGATGCCTGCGATCTAATACATCTTTTATTTAATCCGTACAACAGATAAATTAAGCATTTCGACCTGAAATCCGTTTGTCCTATGACAGACGGATTTTTCTTATTGTATTCACGCAGATTATATCTATACATACATATAAATTTGATTCGATATTCAAAACATTGGGGTATAAGAATAGGTATATTCAAGACGTGGAAACCTAACTCAAAATAAGCAATTAAAGGAGATCATCATGAAGAAAACAATCGCAGACGTTCTTGTCGAAGCTCTATTAAATGCTGGCATCAAGCGGATCTATGGCATTGTTGGTGACTCTCTTAATGCTGTCCTGGATTCGATTCGCCGTTCGGGTAAAATTGAATGGATTCATGTTCGGCATGAGGAAGTTGCCGCCTTTGCAGCCGGTGCAGATGCCGAAGTAAGCGGTAGTATTGCTGTGTGTGCAGGTAGTAGCGGCCCCGGAAACACACATCTAATCAATGGTTTATATGATTGTCATCGAAACCGTGTACCAGTACTAGCTATCGCTGCCCATATTCCGAGCGACGAGATCGGGGGTGAATACTTTCAGGCTACTCATCCAGAATATCTGTTCCAAGAGTGTAGTCACTATTGTGAAGTCATTACAACAGCCAAACAGATGCCTCGTTCATTAACGATGGCCATACAAACGGCAGTAGCTCGTTCAGGTGTTTCGGTCGTTGTTTTACCCGGGGATGTTGCGGCTCTAGAAGCGGCAGATCTTCCTGTCCCTGAACATGTATACCATCCAACTAATCCTGTCGTGCATCCTTCAGAGCCTGAACTAATCAAGCTTGCGGAATATCTGAATCAAGACAAAAAAATCACATTGTTGTGCGGAGCTGGTTGTGCAAGTGCTCGTGAACCTCTAATGGAGCTATGCGAACGCCTCAAATCACCCATGGTCATTGCGCTACGAGGTAAGGAATATCTTGAATATGATAATCCGTACTCTGTAGGATTAACGGGTCTAATCGGATATTCGTCTGGCTACCATGCGATGATGGATTGTGATGTGTTATTGATGCTGGGGACGGATTTCCCTTATCGTCAATTTTACCCTGAGGATGCTACGGTACTACAGGTCGACATTCAGTCCTCGCATCTTGGACGGCGTACGAAGCTCGACTTCGGTGTCTGTGGTGATGTGAAATCAACGATCGAAGCCTTGCTGCCATATTTAACAAAAGAACATTCTGATAAACACTTGAAGAAAAGTGTTGATCGTTATGTCAAAGTTCGCAAAGAACTGGACGAACTAGCCACCGGCAAACCGGGTAAAACGCCAATCCATCCCCAATACTTAACGAAAATCATTAGTAATGCTGCTGCTGAGAACGCAATATTCACCTGTGATGTAGGCACACCTACGGTGTGGGCTGCTCGATATATTGAAATGAGCCGTAATCGCAGGCTGCTGGGTTCATTTAATCACGGTACAATGGCTAATGCACTCCCTCAAGCGATTGGTGCTCAAGTTGCAAATCCAGGTAGACAGGTCATCTCACTATCTGGAGATGGTGGTATTGCCATGCTTATGGGCGATCTGTTAACACTGAAGCAGCATAACCTGCCGATTAATGTAGTTGTATTTAACAATGGCGCACTAAGTTTTGTTGAACTGGAGATGAAGGCAGCTGGTTTTCTAGAATCGGGGACAGAACTTGTGAATCCTAACTTTGCTATGGTCGCTCAGGCTATGGGGTTAGAGGGCATCCGAGTGGAAGACCCAGCGGAGCTGGAGGGAGCAGTCGAGCGTGCACTTCAACATGATGGACCTGTCCTGATTGACGTTGTCGTTAATCGTCAGGAGCTCTCGTTGCCTCCGAAGATTAATATTAAACAGGCTGAAGGATTCACGTTGTGGATGATGAAAGCTGTACTCAATGGTCGAGGCGATGAGCTGATTGAACTCGCTAAGACGAATTTGATACGGTAAGTAAGATAACACGTTCGGAGTTGAGATAATTGCCCTAGCTGAGAGCTAAACAACTGTATTTCTAGAAAGCATATTCTTTGTTCCACTTACCGCTGTTTGAAGTAATACAGGGCAGATTCGTGTGTAAACAAGGGGGTCAGCCATGCCTCGTATGAGGACGGCACTCCTTGTTCCATCACGTTGTATACATCTATATTATCGTGCATCATATTATTTAAAATTGTTTTTATTTTCTAAGTCCTATAAAATAAATGTTGTCAGATAGGATTATGTATCATTTAACCTACATATGTTGCATTTTTTTGTAACTAACTGCTTCATATTGATCTAATGGATCCGACGACGAGAGAATACACACACATGGAGGAGATCAGAATGAGTCATACAGGAAAAGTAGCCATTATCACTGGAGCAGGAAGTGGATTGGGTCAGGCAGCCGCATTGAAGCTCGCTGAGAAGGGCGCATCTATTGTGGTCGTTGATCTAGTTGAAGCGACAGGCCAAGAAACAGTTAAACAGATTGAGGCGTTAGGTGGCAAAGCTATTTTTGTTCAAGCCGATGTAAGTAAGGCAGTAGATGTGGAAAACTACGTGAAGAAGACGGTCGAAGAGTTCGGACGTATTGATATGTTCTTTAACAATGCGGGTATTTCTGGGCCTGGTGTCAAATTAATCGAACATACCATTGAGCAATTTGATCAAATTATCGATATTAACCTGAGAAGTGTATTTTACGGGTTGAAATACGTGATTACTGAAATGCTCAAAACAGGCGGAGGTGCAATTCTCAACACTGCTTCTACAGCAGGAATTGTAGGCGTTCAAGCCGTTGCTCCTTATGCAGCAACAAAGCATGGTGTTGTAGGATTAACGCGTACAGCTGCAATCGAATATGGCAAAGATAACATTCGTGTTAATGCGATTGCTCCAGGTACGATTGAAACTCCTATGGTTGTTCAGTTTGGTAAGGATAATCCGGAAGTGTTCAAAGCAACCGTTGATAGCATTCCATCCGGACGTTTAGGTAAACCGGAAGAGATTGCGAACTTAGTTGCGTTCCTGCTTGGTGACGAAGCCCCGTATATTAATGGTGCTGTATATCCAATTGATGGTGCCGTAACTGCGCAGTAATATCGAATAGTAACCTTACGCGCACTAGGCTAGGCAAACATAATAAGGAAGTATACAAAAAGGCATCTGTCTGAAGACAGTGCCTCTTTGTGTTATCCCCCTAGCCGATGTGAAACTTACGTAACTGCTGAGAGATATGAGATTAAATATTAACGATCCAAGGATTCAACATAATCTTTGGCTTCTTTAAGAGATAACCCTCTAGCTTCACGAAGTCGCTTGATGGCTTTAATTTTCTGATCCTTCTGAAGCAGGGAGAGCAGTTCCTGATCTAATTCAGATGGCGGTGTGTCTATTGTCGAAGACGAAGCGGTAACAGATGTTGACGAAGCATATTGCTGGGATGAGGATGAGGTTAAAGGAACCGAAGCATTGGACGGCATACGGGCGCCATTCTCCAAACGCTCGACATCTCTTTTTAATTCATTCAGCTGTCGCTGTAAGCTTGCCATCCGGACTAGCGAAATTAACATAAATAGCAAAAATACGATAAATATCATTGTGTTCATTTCCATGATGTTGGGCCTCACTTTCAGTTCAAACAATTTGATTAGAGTTGTAACGGAATCTCCTTTACACCGCGGACAATCATCCCAGGTCTCCATTCAAGCTGATCCACGTCAGCTTGAAGCTGCATATTAGGGAATCGACGTAGGAGTGTCATCACAGCGATCTCCCCCTCTAGACGGGCTAGTGGAGCTCCCAGACAGAGATGAATTCCTTTTCCAAAAGCTAAATGTGGACTCTTCTCACGCGTGATGTCGAATACGTCTGCATCTGGAAATTGTTGCTCATCCCGATTAGCAGAGTCCAAAGCGACGATAACCAATTCGCCTTGGCTAATATGCTGATCTCTGAATTGAATATCTTCCAGTGCCCAGCGAGATGTGCTAAATTCAACAGGTCCGTTGTAACGGAGCATTTCTTCAATGGCTTGATGAATCAACTCGGGTTGTTCAATGAGAAGATCTCGCTGGCTCGGGTGCTCTAATAAAGCTAGGATACCATTGCCAATCAGATTAACCGTTGTCTCGTGACCAGCAATAATTAGCAGCGCAACAACGCCTAACAGCTCGTTCTCTGTTAACTTCTCACCAGCTTCTTCTGCAACGACTAATTGACTGATGAGATCATCCCCAGGCTCTTTACGAACCTTATCAAACCAAGCATTTAGATATTCAATAAACTCTTGGGCATGTTGTTCAAACATCTCGGCGTGCTCAGAGCTCGTTGCATCAATGATCGTGTTAGACCACATCCGGAATTTATCCTGATCTTCTAGTGGTACACCTAGGATTTCGCTAATCACGATGATGGGTAGCGGAAAAGCATAATCATCAATCAGGTTCATTTGATCCTTGGATTCTAACTGATCGATTAGATTGTCTGCGATAGATTGAATATGGTCTCTCATTCCTGCAATCCATTTAGGGGTGAACGCTTTCTGCACAAGTCCACGTAAACGGCGATGATCCGGCGGATCAGAGAATAACATATTATTGACAAAAATGCTCTGATTCTCAGCTCCATACCGTTTAGCCACGTCCTTACTCAGACGTGAATCTTTCAGGATCTCAACAGCATCCTCATATCGCGTAATGATCCAGCCGAATTCACCACTCGGGAACATTACTTTATAAATCGGATTGTTCTTTCTTAGATTTTCATATACGGGGTAAGGGTTCTGTGTAAATTCTCTAGTAAAAAACGCCGGTTGAGAAGGCTCATCCATGTTCAAATTGTAAATCTCCTTTCATCTAAGAGCTTGAAATATGATATTCTTGTTTAAGGAATTATAGGGAACTTTTGTGGCTTCATACATAAAGTTTGGTTCATGTATATATTCCATATCAAAATGCTGAAACCTGTCTTCAACGATAAAAATGTAACGGAGGCGAAGTGTGCATGTCTAATCCTCAATTACCACTGCATCATCATCATATCCCTGCAAGCCCTCTTGTCCTGGGCTGTATGCGTTTCGGAGGCGAGTGGGATGGACTCCCGATTACCGATGATTTAGTCTACGAGGGACATCAGGCTGTGGAAGCAGCACTGGAGATTGGCATTAATCATTATGATCTGGCAGATATTTATACACGAGGCAAGGCGGAGCATGTTTTTGGACGTATATTAGCGGAATCAGCAGGCTTAAGGGAACAGATCATCATTCAATCCAAATGCGGCATACGTCTCGTTGGAGATGATGATGGCCCACAACGTTACGATTCATCAGGATCACATATCCTCGCCAGTGTGGATGGTATCCTTCAACGTCTGGGTGTCGATTATTTGGATATTTTACTATTACACCGTCCAGACCCGCTTGCACACCCGCAAGAGATTGCGGAAGCCTTGGCTAAGCTTCATCATTCCGGAAAGGTAAGGCACTTCGGTGTTTCCAACATGGGTTCAGAGCAGATTCGTCTCCTGCAGTCCTATAGCAACGTGCCTTTTATCGTGAATCAGCTTGAGATGAGCTTAGACAAAATTGGATTTGTTGAGGCTGGCGTCACCGTGAATCGTCCTCAAGCACTCCATAATGTATTCCCTTACGGAACAATGGAGTTCTGCCAATCGGAGCATATACAGCTCCAAGCTTGGGGTGCACTTGCTCAGGGACGTTTTACAGGAAGAGTCGTTGATGGCCAACGACCAGAGATCGAAGCTACAACGCAAATCGTTGAACGGATCGCGAAGGAACGTGGCGTTACATCTGAGGTTATAGTACTTGCCTGGTTAATGAAACACCCTGCGGGTATTCAGCCTATTATCGGCTCGATCCGCCCAGAGCGTATCAGAGCCTGTAAGGATGCGGTCCAGACTGAACTAACTCGCTACGAGTGGTATGAACTGTACTCAGCTTCTTGTGGACGGAGAATGTAGAAATTAGAACGTAGAAAGAAAGATGAAGAGATTCGTGAGCACAGGTTATTGCCTGTGCTTTTTTTGGCTAGTTTGACGTTCATACTTACACTCTTACCCATGTCCATGGACTTATATATCAAGCCTGATATGAAGGACGTTACAACCATTTTTACCGTTTTCTACAGTGGTTTAACGCATGCTGTGATAAAATGCCTAGTATAAGAACATACGATCTGTTTATTCGAGAGGAGATATCTTGACGATGGAGATGCTTAAACCACCCGCCGAGACATTATATGAAACTGAATTACGTGCATTACGAGAAGAAGATACAGGGAAACGTCCCCCACATTGGTTGTTATCTCCCGTGTACGTCAGAGATTTTATTATTGGTAGGGATAAGCCCGCCATATTGAATGGTGAAGAGGTAGCAATCACACGTAAATTTTACGGTAATGATGTACTAATCGAGCGTGCAGTCGTCACACTTGCGGGCAACCGAGGACTGATGTTAGTAGGTGAACCTGGTACAGCGAAGACCATGCTCAGCGAGTTGCTGTCCGCAGCAATTTCAGGAACGAGCTTGAACACCATTCAGGGCACAGCAGGTACCACAGAAGATATGATTAAGTATTCGTGGAACTATGCCATGCTGCTCGATAAAGGTCCATCAGAAGCTGCTCTTGTACCGTCTCCTCTATATAATGGAATGAAAAAAGGCATTATTACACGTTTTGAAGAGATTACCCGCTGTCCAGCAGAGGCACAAGATAGCTTGATCAGTATTCTCAGTGACAAGGTGATGAGTATCCCCGAACTGGATGGTGGCGTTTTGTTCGCGCAATCCGGATTCAACGTGATTGCTACCGCCAACATACGGGACAAAGGTGTCAATGAGATGAGTGGTGCATTGAAGCGTCGTTTTAATTTTGAAACGATCAAACCAATCAGCAATGTGAAAATGGAAGCCAAAATTATTGAGTCACAGGCTCGGAGCCTATTATTACATAGTGGTATCGATATTGATATCAATACAGATGTGGTTGAACTGTTAGCCACAACCTTTATGGAGCTTCGTACAGGATTAACGCGAGAAGGATTCAAGCTCGATACACCACAAGCGACAATGAGTACGGCTGAAGCTGTATCGGTCTATGTTCAGAGTGCGATGACATCCTATTATTACGAAGATAAAGATATCGCATTAGATCGGCTTGTTCAGAACATGCTTGGAACGATTGCTAAGGAAAATGAAAAAGATCTTTCGATTCTCAAATCCTATTTCTCTAAGATTGTGAAGGAGCGAGCTCGGGAAGAAGGGATCTGGAAGGATTATTATGAGGAGAAAAAATGGATCGGTTAGAAGAAGCTCGGCAGCAAGAGCTTGAACATGTCGAGACGTTATTTGATTCTCAGGTGTACAACCTGAACAATGACACGATCTATTTTCCTATCCGCCATCATAGTCCAGCGTGTTCTTATCATTTGCTACGCTTAATAGAGGAGTACAAGCCAGATACCATCCTCATTGAAGGACCGGAGAGTGGTAATCCTTATCTGGATGTATTAATTGATGAAGCTACCATTCCACCCATTAGCTTGTATTACACCTATGAGACGGATCAAACGAGAGCAGCCTGTTATTATCCCATGCTGCGATATTCACCTGAATATGTAGCTCTGAAAGAGGCCTCACGGCTTGGCATACCAGCTCAATTCATTGACCTGGATTATCATCATTTCTCGCAGCCGAGAGAGCAAGAGCAACAACACGTATCTGTTCAGGATGAGACATTGCTCGCAGGATCTGACTTTATTCAACGGTTGTGCCACAAAACGAATTGTCGCAGCTTCGATGAGTTGTGGGAAAAAGTATTTGAGATTGCAGGGCTTGAGAAGACAACGCAAGCATTTGTGCAGGAGGTATTTACCTATTGCACGTTATCTCGTATGTGTTATACAGACAAGCAATTGCAACGTACAGGGGATCTCGCTAGAGAAACTCATATGAGACAACGTATACAAGAAGCTAAGCTGGTATTTGACCGCGTACTGGTGATTACGGGAGGATTCCATACCTATGGGCTTGTTATGCCAGACTCGAGTTCAACCAGCTTCGAAAACACTAATTTATCATATCCTTCTCAAGAGCCGGAACTGGAACCCGTGCGGAAGCAAATGTATCCGATGGTGTACACATTCGCTGAAGCAGATCGATTAAATGGATATGCAAGCGGGATGCCTTATGTTAATTATTACGAACAGATCTGGAATCACATCCTTCGTCATAACCAGTCACCGTATCATGCAACCGCTGTGGAGGTCTTATCTAAACTTACACGCAAACTTCGTGAGAATCATGAGTATGTTTCTACAAGCGATGCGATTGAAGCTTATAGCATGATTCAGGGACTCGCCTCACTGCGTGGCAAGAGAGAAGGCGGAGTTTACGAGTTAATGGATGGAGCGTTATCCGCCTTTGTCAAAGGTGAGCTTACATTAGCTACAGATAAACCACTGCAAGAGCTTCAGCATGTTTTGACCGGGGATGTTATCGGTACAGTGGCACCAAACCGCTATAGTATTCCAATTGTTGAAGACTTCAAAGAGCGCTGCAATGAGGCTAAGCTTCAGCTGCGAACGACAGGTCAACACAAGAAAGTGTTAGACCTGTATGCAAAGCCTGAACATCGCAAGCTCAGTCAATTATTTGAATGTACGACGTATCTTGTGCCGGACTTTGCCAAACGCCAGGCAGGCCCGGATTGGGTTGAACAGCGTGATATGAATTTAGTCCGGGAGACGTGGGTGTATGCATATTCCTCCAGAGTCGAAGCCCGCTTAATTGAAAATTCGCTATATGGTGGAACGATTCAGGAAGCAGCAACACGGAAAATGGAAGAAGCGATGAACAGCATCCCAGATCATCATAGCGGGGAGCTTGCCAAGGCAATGCTGCAAGCCATGCTGATGGGACTACAAAGCACCTCGAAGCAATTGGTTGACAAGGTGGCAAGTGCGCTGAGAACGGATGGTAACTTTCTATCCTTATGTGCTAGTCTTCGAATACTGCACCGTATTCATCAGCATCGCAGACTTCTTGGTCTATTTGAGGATCGGCAATTGCCTGCTATGGTGCTCGAAGCATATAACAACGCTGTGGACAAGCTGCTACATCTCTCTAGAACGAATCCCGATGAGCATGAAGCAATCATTCAAGGGTTAAAACTGCTGGCTATGCTGGCAGAATCCTCGGAGGAGCGTTATCTAGATGACACATTCAAAATACATTTGAATGAATTATTAACGGATCATCAGCTTCCTGCTCAATTGGAAGGTGTATGTATTGCCATTTCCTCCGGACTTGGTGATCGGCCAAGACATGAGATTGTAGAACGAGCACGTGGTTATATCCATGGGGCTCCAGAACAAATGCGCCAGACCGCTCTTTATTTGCAAGGTGTATTTGCCATAGCTCGTGATGCCTTCTTATATGAAGATGAACTATTACATGAACTAAATCTTCTAATTGAGCAGCTCCCACTGGATGAATTTATGAGTATGGTACCTGAGCTGCGGCTCGCGTTCACCTATTTCACACCGATGGAAACGGGTCTAATCGCTGATAGAGTCGCAGGTCTGCACCAGGTTCAATCCGAGGAATTAGGACGAGCTCCAGTAGATGAACAGCTACTACAAGCGGCTAGATCATGGGATGAAGCAATGCGAAAGGAGTTTGACGCATGGAAGCTGACCTGAATAACGAGGTACCGGCAAGTGATCAACTGGATAGCGTCAACGACGTATCTACGGAGATACGGAACACAGCTGAGACCATTAATCGTTGGCGACTCATTCTTGGTAATTCAGCAGAAGAAGGCTTGTCTAACAACGCATCATTTGATTCCGAGAATTTTCAATATCAAGAAGTTGATGAGATTCTAGGTTATTTATATAACCGTGAGTACGGCGAGGAACAGGGGTATCGCAAAACAGGCGGACAAGGCGCTTCGGATCTGACGGTGCCCAAATGGCTTCATAAAGTTCGAGAGCTCTTTCCTAAAACGACGGTCGAAATTCTCGAAAAGCAGGCACTTGACCGTTACGGTTTAACGGAGTTATTAACCGACAAGAAGCTGTTAGAATCCCTTGAACCAAATATGAATCTGCTGAAGAACATTATGCAGTTCAAAGGTCGTATGAAGGGCGATGTACTCCGTAGTGCCAAAGAAATTGTGCGCACCGTGGTTGAGGAGCTTCGCAGTAAGCTAGAGTCTCAGACCCGAGCGAGTATTCTAGGGAAACGCAGTCGATACACATCTAGCTCCGTACGATCTTTGCGTAATCTGAATTTCAAACGAACGATCACCAGGAATTTGAAAAATTATGATAAGAACAAAAGAAGATTTGTGATAGATCGTCTCTATTTTGACGGTTCAACGCAGAATCATAACAAGTGGGACATTATCATTGGTGTCGATGAGAGCGGAAGTATGATGGACTCCGTGATCTATAGCTCCGTAATGGCTAGTATTTTTTATCGTTTGAATGCACTTCGTACGAAATTATTTATATTTGATACCCAGGTCGTTGATCTGAGTAACCGACTGGAAGACCCCGTGGACGTTCTCATGAATGTACAGCTCGGTGGGGGAACGCATATCGCAAAAGCGTTAAGGTACGGTGAGACGTTAATCGATAACCCTGGCAAAACGATCTATATTCTCGTCAGCGACCTGGAAGAAGGATTCCACATCAATCACATGTATCAAGCGTGTAAAGATATTATTGATGCGGGCTGCAAATTACTCGTGCTCACCGCCCTGGATTTCAATGGAGATTCGGTCTACAACAAACATGCGGCGCAGACACTTACGAATATGGGTGCGCATGTTGCGGCTATCACCCCGAATGAACTTGCAGATTGGATTGGTGAGATCATCGCGTAAGGATGCATGAAGGATAACATAGAACCACATGACGTTTGTTTCTTGTAAACTCAACCTTAAGGAGGAATAAATAATGATTACAGTTGATCGCGGAGTTGAAGGTTTAGTCGAAAAGTTTGCAGTGATGTGCTCTCAAGATTATTCACTCAAAACAGACCGTAGTGACGAAATTATTGAATATGTCATGGGTCGTACAGATAAATTTCCTGAGATGATGGGGAAATCAAGCCATTATGTCTATTATACGATTGATATGTTAACCAAGCTTGGCAAAAAGGATGACGGAGATGTGTTTTTCCGTGCAGGAGCTATTGTGATGCATTTGGAATCAAGCTACGCTAAACGAAATACGTGGCAAACGAGTGCGTTTGAAATATGTATTAGCGCTGCGTTCTCACCGTATGGCTTAGCTGGAAGAAGCTCAAACCCTGATCGCATGGCTTATCTAGTGCAACGACTGAACAAAATCAAGCAATTCGCTGGTGAAGAGGAAATCCATGAAGAATTGAAGGGCAGATTGAAACGCGCACAGTGGCTTCTAAACAACAAGGAGAATCAGGGCAACTATCGGGATATCCTTCAAGCACTGATGTTATTACATCTGTACTCCAAGCTAAGCGACACTCCCTCGCATGTTGAACAGGTTCAAGAATATAAGCAATCTCTGCCGCCATTATTACAATATGTGATGGAAGATGATTCGGAGAAGCTGCGGGATGAACTACATACATTAATTGAGCCAGCAATCGTGCGTAATATGCAAGGGAAGCACAACAGTTCTGCCAAAGTGCTGAAGGATGAGCATATACAGCAAAAGCGCAGTCAGCTTATAGCTGAGCATTATCCGAATACTGAACTCTCTTCCAAAGAACAAGGCTCACATAATGAGTTTCATCAAACGATGGTGCTGCTGAGCAGTGCTGTGCTGTACCTGATTAATATTCATGGAGGGAAACAGCGCTTCCTTGATGCGAAGACGGAGACAGGAGCTGTTCTGCTAGATACTATTCAACGTTTACATGAGGTGTACCCCCTCGAAGTTCGCCAGTATTTGCTCGGCTTGGACTCAAGGCCGAAGAATGCTAATGCTCTGCTTGAAGGACTGATCTCTCTGGAGGAGCCTTACCAGTTGATCGAATTGTTACGTGATGAACTCAATGCATACATGATATCTTGGAACACGCTTCACGCTGCTATTGCAAGTCAACCAGAGCAAGCGGCACGCGCATATGAGATTCTCAAGACTCCTTTTCTCAAGGCCGTTATTCAAAAAATAATGGAAGATAACGAATTAACACTACCTAATCCGGAAGCGACGATGGAGGAAGCTGTGTTCAACGCTCTTCGTCAACCTTTGGATGGAGGAAGGCAAGGACTTGCGATTGCCCGGTATTTAAATGGCGAAACGTCATTAGAAGAATATTGGGAAGATCCGAACAGTCGCGGACTGTTTAATCATCTGAATCGGGATCGAAAACGAATTAACAATCTGATCAGCATTAGCTTTTTGCCACTTGATTCGGAAGCGATGCGCCGGTTCGCCATCTTGACGACTCATCCGGATTGGACGCTGGATATTATCTCGGATATGTATAGCTCTTATGCTTTCAGTGGTGAGAAACTACTGCAACGTTATGGACAAGACCCTCAGGTGAAACGTGAGCAATTACTTACCAGTCTGTTCTCACTTAACGGAATGACGGACTACAGCTACAAATCGATGCCACAGGATGAATACCGTCGCATCATTCAGCAGAATCTGGATTATGCTATCGCACAATATAAGAAGCTGCCTACAGACACTCGTATTTTGGTACTGGACATTGCTTTTGAACAACGTGAAGAACTTCCAAAGCCAAAGCTGGCTGAGGCGATTCGCGCGGGACTACAGGATTCTTCCAAAAAAGCAACGAGTACTGCATTAGCTGAATTCAATCGCATACCGGATCAGGAATTGTATATGTTGATATATCGCTCAGAGAAAAAAGCAGCAATCAAAGAGATGGCTTTATCTGCAATCCGAACACTAGAGAATAGCAAGTCATTATACGAGGAGCTGTTAAAGAGCGAGAAATCAACAGACTGGAAAAACCTTATTCAGATCCTGCAAGAAACTGCAGATCAGAGTCCAGAGTATGCACATGCTGCGCTTGCTGATCAAGCAGATACCAAAAAACTATCTAGACTCGGCTGGTTATCAGTGAAGGATTTACCTGCTCTCATTCGCTCTGAGGATAATCAACCGTTAGATGATCGTATTAAGCAGTATGCCCTGGTGCAGTCGATGGAGCATACATCTGCTCCGAATGAACGACTTAATGAGCTTCGCGAATATATTAGCGAGGAATCGTTGGCACGATTTGTGAATGAGCTACTCCATGTGTGGATTCAAGATGGCGCTCCTGCGAAGGAGAAATGGGTGATGTACCTTGCAGCACTCTTTGGTGATATTCAGATTGTGAATATATTGGCTTCTCAGATCAAGGATTGGACAGAAAATAGTCGTGGTGCAATTGCAGCAGATGCTGTAAAAGTGCTTGCATACCTCAAAGAGCCATCTGCTCTAATGGCGATCGACAAAATTAAACGTAGTGTGAAGAATCGTCAGGTTAAAGGTGCAGCAGAAGAAGCGTTACAACTCGCAGCTGACAATTTGGGTCTCACTTCGGAGCAGCTGGAAGATCGATTGGTGACCACTCTCGGATTCGATGAGAAAGGAACGTTACAGTTAAGTTATGGGGAGCGCTCATTCCTCGTCAAGGTGAGCAGCGATCTGCAGGTCGTCGTGCTGAATGAAGAAACAGGCAAATCCGTGAAGAGTCTGCCTGCTCCCGCGCAAAAAGACAATGCTGAGCTCGCCGCTAAATCCAAGGCACGTTTCACACAACTGAAAAAAGAACTCAAATCCATGGTTACGATTCAAGCTCAACGACTTGAAGAATCATTGTCCAAGCAACGCTTATGGACTGCAGAGGACTGGAAAGATCTATTCGTTCGCAATGTCATTATGCGTAAATTTGCAGTTGGTCTCATCTGGGGAACGTATGAAGATGGGGAACTAGTGGACACCTTCCGTTACATGGAAGATGGTACGTTTAATACCGTGGACGAGGATGAGTACGAACTTGCTTCGGCTGCACGCGTTGGGCTAGTACATCCACTTGAGCTGGAGCCTTCTTCATTAGAAGCTTGGAAGACTCAATTAGAGGATTATGAGATCAAACAACCGTTCGAACAGCTAGAACGTGAGGCACATGTCGTTGAGGATGATGACCAAAATAAAGTTGAATATGAACACTTGCCAGAGGCCGAGTTCTCGCCAACTGCTCTGCCAAAAGCATTGGAAAAGTACGGATGGATCAAAGGTCCAGCACAGGACGGTGGCTGGTATCATGAATTTTACAAGGAATATGGAGACCTCGTTGCAGAACTACAGTTCAGTGGTACGAGTATCACGTATTATGATGGCTTAGAAGAGATTACACTTGAAGGGCTACACTTCTTCAAACCGGAGAATAACAGATCTTATTATTATGGAAATAACAAAGCTATTCCGCTCGGACAAGTATCTGGACGCATATTCAGTGAGACCATCTATGATATTTTGAGAGCAACGGGGCGTTGATCAGGTGAGTTCATTTGAACAGAAGTTTCGGATATTCTCCAATCTATGCACTGAAGATTATTTGATTCGATATGCGAATAAGGGATTATACAAGCGGTCTTTAAAAGAGTTAGACAACGGTGTAACGGTAGACTACACATGGAACGAGACATCTGTTAGTTGTGAACTAAGTGAAGGCTCCATGTGTACGTTGCAAGATACGCTAGATCAGTGGCAATGTTCATGCCCATCTGAACAGATCTGTAAGCATGTGTTAATTTCAATTCTCTATTATCAGCGGGAGCATGCAACAACAGATATCAAAAATAAGGATGAGCAAGGTGAAGCAGATAGCGGTACCGGCTTAGATCAGGCAAATGAACTTGATGAAGTTCGTATAGATCAAGCCTCATCGTCTATAGACACAGCGTCCCGATTCCGTTGGATGCTCGAATCCGATCTTACGAAACTGATTAAATCACTGAGTTCTTCAGTCATTGAAGAAGTGCTGTTCAGATTAAGATATCCTGAAGTAATTAAAGTGTTGGAAGACTCGCTTTTTACGGTATATCTTGTGAGTCAGGACATCGAAGTTTCGTTCACCGAAGAGCCCAGTCTCGCTAAAGCTCTGTGCAAGGTGAAGCAGACGGCTGGAAATATCGCTAAGCTCGAAGCGCTGCTTCGTTACCGGATGCAACAAGGGATTGATGACACTGATTCACTAAGTACCAAGGCATTCGATCTGAAGTTCTCATTACTGACTGTGAAGGAATGCCGAGTTATCCTGGCAGACATGCTCAAAACAGGACTAGCAAGACTTCCTGAGTCCTATTTAGCAGAGTTAGAAACGCTGGCGATCACAGCCCATAGTGGTAATTTGCCTGATATTGAGCGTAGCTTACGCGGCATTCAGGGAGAGCTGCAGTTGTTCTTTAACCGACATGTACGCTTCTCTATGCCCACATTGCTAAACCGAGTAAGCAAGCTGTACCTTGCACTTCACGTCCTTGAACAGGAAAATGCATCAGCGATTCAACAAAGCCAACTTATCGGTCGATTCCGCAGTAAATATTATACGGTGCCGGAGCTGCATTTGTATGGAATCGGGGCAGATGCTTGGGAGACACGCTCAGGCTTCCGAGGCATCACGTATTATTTCTATGGATTAGATGATCAGCAGATCTATACGTATAGCGATGTCAGAGCCACTTACTATGATGATCATGAATTCTCTTATTCGGAACATTATGGATCTTACATTCCATGGCTACCCCAGGTGACGTTTCGTCAGTTTGCAGGAGAAGAAGTGCAATTTCGCGCTGTCAAAGTAAATGAAGATTGCAGGCTATCTTCAGGCGAGGGGGCTAAACTTACGATACTTCCTCGGACAGAAGTAGAGAAGGTGAATGTAGCGTCGCTGGTACAGGAAGCTTCATCGATTCTGAGTCATGATTCACAGGAAGTTAGCTTGTTCTCTGCACCTAAAGAGCGACTCGCGATAATTAAGGTTTCTCGTATATTGGAGCATTACTTCGAACCAAACACGCAGGATCTTATGCTTACGGTTATGACAGAAGCAAGTGAAGAGCTCGTGCTGACGTTACCTTATGCCTCGGATTGGGAAACGACGATTAAACGGCTGGAATCCGGCTATGGTGCGGCAGCTCTAGAGCATTTCTATACTTTTGTCCGTGTAGAGCAACAGCAGATTGTCCCTATCAGTTTTCTGAAAGGAAGCACCGTATTCAGTCTTAAGCTGGATCTGGGTTATGGAAGGATGAAGAGACTTGGAAGACTATAATTACCTCATGCAGAGATTCGAGAGCTGGTCGGAAGAGTTGTTATTGCGAGGTTTATCCCAGTTTAGTACCCGAGATCTAGATGTGCTGCAACCCCTGGCGGAGGAAGCATTGCAGTTGCAGATGTCGTTTTTATACGAGCTAGTTGAACATGTGATTCAGGAAGGGCGCCGGGTGGCTCTTGGAGAAGGCGATGAAGATGTATTGTTATTTCAGTTTTGTCGTCTGACCCAATATGTACAGCTTAGTAGTAAGCAAGACAGCGTATAGAATAATGAACTTACCTGAGCGATATAGAGTTTGGTTCATCAGAGCATGTAGCTATAATCTAATCAATGAATTTCATACGTTATAGAAACATATTAGAAGATTTGCAGTGGGCTCTTACCTCTGCAAATCTTTTTTTCAGCTGTGTAAGTAAAAGTCATTTTCCCATCGAATATAGTAAGGTCAATACATATGGGTATGATGCCATCTCAACAGGACGGGAGAGAGAGTTGGTAGTTGTGAACGAAGAACAGATTAGACATGCAATAGTAAGAGGTGATGCTGAAGCGATGGAGTGGGTGATGGACCAGTATGCTGGTTTGTTATGGAAAGTCGCTCATTCTATTCTCTATCAGGCATCGACCGAAGAGATTGAAGAATGCGTTGCGGATACTTTTTTTACGTTTTGGCAAAATCCAGATTAGAAAAGGTCAATGGACAGAAGGTAGCTCTGCAAGATGAATAAAGAATCTAAATGAGGAAGATTGAATATAGGGGCATACGTGGACATATCGCAAGATGATCAAAATTTGTATCCATCTTCTATGTAAACGTGGAAGTAAGTTATGGAAGTGAATTTCATGTCATATCCCTGTAGATGACGCATACCATTAGGCGAATGCGGTCATAAGGGAGGAACCAAAATGTCTATAAGCGAGCCGCTACTTGTTCAGATTGTCCATCAACATATCCCGGCTGGTGCAACAGTCGTCACAATTGATAAACCGGTGCAGCATCCCGCCATTTATGCTGCTGATCTGACTGGAGATGGCATCCCGGAAATTGCTACAGTCTATCAGTTGAATGGGGAGCTATACTTGCTTATTCTGAAGTTTTACAACGGTCAATGGATCAAGATGTCGCTTACCAAGGGACTAGGGTATCGGGTTACGTTGCTTACAGCTGCGCCGGTTACATCTACCTCTCGAAATAATCTTATTGTGGGCTGGCAGCTAGGGGCCATCTGGTCGAAGCTGGCTGTATACGATTGGACGGATTCGGGTCTGAAGGATCTGACCCCGGACGATGTTGTATTTAGTCATGCAGAGATTATTGATATGCCTGGACAGCATGGACGAGATGGCAAAGTAGAAATTGCACTATGGATTCATGATACAGGCGAAGCCTACCGGGTAGACATCATTCGCTGGCAAAATGGCAAGTGGGTATCTGCACCGGATGTCTATCCCTACTATTTCCCCAAAGTTGTGCAATATTATGAGAAACTGACGCAGCATTATCCAGACTATATTTTCTATTGGAGCTACCTCGCAGATGCACAATACAAAGCGGGCATGTTCCCTGCTGCATTAGCTTCTGTTCAGAAGGCATTAAGCTTCTCAGACCCATATCCATCTAAAGAAGCACTACTTGCGCTTGAGAAAAGCATTCAACAAGCCATGGAGAGTGGCAGCCATGCCCGGGAAGTCACGTGGTTATATCCCGTTTCCGTTAGAACCGTACAGGGGACTCGGTGGGGATATATGAATGAACAAGGCAACCTTCGATTGGAGCCTGTGCTAGACGATGCGCGTGATTTCCAGCCAAACGGTCTTGCGGTTGTCGTTCAGAATGGGAAGACAGGCGTCATTAATTTGAATGGACAATTTGTCGTTCAGCCACTTTACGATAGCATTAATTCATATGTGGAAGGTCGGGCCATCGTCATTGATTCTCAAGGATTCAAAATGATTGATGAGCAAGGTCATGTTTTGACCCGACGTGCTTATCCATTTATAGCGGATTTATCCGGTGGAAGAGCTTTATTTTATGATACGGACAGCAGTTCAGGTGGTGGAACGATCAAATATGGTTATCTAGATCATTCAGGTCAAGAGGTCATTAAGGCACAGTTCCAGTCAGCTTACGATTTTCAGCAAGGGAAAGCCGTAGTGCAGATTAAGGATAACGAGTATGCGTTAATTGATCTCAACGGAAATAGACTCGCGACCTATCCTTATCCTTATGTAGGCCCACTAGGCGACGGACTGCTTGCATTTCAGAAGGAGACAGCAGGTAAATATGGTTACATCGACGAACGTGGCAACATTATCATTCAGCCTCAGTTCAGCACAGCACTTCCATTTCAGGATGGTCTTGCTATTGTTAACACCTCGGAGGACTACAAATCAAGTTATGGTGTGATTAATCCGCAAGGGCAGTTCGTCATTCAGCCCACGTATAACGATATACGAGAGCTTGGAGAGCAGCGGTTTGCACTTGGTCAAGCGATTGATTCCGAACAGCCTTACATTGGTTCCTTGTATGCTATTGCAGATGAAGGTGGAAAGTTACTTTCGCCATTCACATATCGGGAAGTGGGACAGTTTAAACAAGGATTACTTTCTGCGTCAGATGGCAAACGTACCTATTTGCTCGATCGCAGTGGTCAGCCTGCTCCAGGATATCCTCAGGTTGAAGGCTCAGGAACATTAGAGGTCGTAGCACCGAATCTGATCAAAGCGTTTGTCGATCAGCGTCTATCGTATGTAAATCGAAACGGACAGGTGATATGGAAACAAAATACGATCGTCCCGCTCCATCCACCGTACCGTGTTCGTGAGGAAAAGTATAAGCCTAACCCGGACTACTTAGTCTATTATCCGCAAGTTGAGGGAATGGCAGATCAAGCCGCACAGCTCGGGGTTAATGCCAATCTAAAAGCTTTATCTCAGGTTAAGCCTATTCCTGCAGATCAGAAATTAGATTATTCCTATACGGGTGACTTTGAGATTAGCTTCTATAAGCAGCAGCTGCTTCAATTACAGCTTACAGGGTACAACTATCCGTTTGGTGCAGCACATGGCATGCCTACCATGATTTACGCCATTATTAATCTAACGAACGGACATATGTATGAGCTCAAAGACTTATTTAAACCAAACAGTGATTATGTCAAGGTTCTAAGTCGAATTGTGGCTGATCAGATTAAGAATGATCCACAATATTCGTATGTGTTTCCGGATACGTATGAGGGGATTAGCCCTAATCAACCGTTTTTTGTGACAGCAGATGCGTTGCATCTGTACTTTGCTCCATATGAGATTGCACCTTATGCCGCTGGATTCCCAACCTTTAACATTCCGTTTATCCAGATCAAGGATATTATCAATACAGAAGGCGAGTTTTGGATAGCTTTTCATAAGTAAATTCATCGATTTATAGAATATGCAAATGAGGATATCTAGAGAAAGGAACAAACACCGATGTCCCATTCGCACAGGCAAGTCGTCCACCCAACGCGTAAACTGAAGTAAGTTCAGTGGAGCGAGGTGAAAATGCATGGCTAAACCAAATACAATACGCTTAAAGGCAGAGCGATATAAAGATCGTCCTGTATGTGTGACTCTCCATAATGGTGAAACGTATATCGGCTACATTAAGGATGTGAAGCATGAAGGCGTGGTGATTGCCGGGGGAGGCAAGATATCGACTACGAAAGCTTCCGGTGGGAAGCCTCAATCCTCTAAGCACAGCAAGGTTAATCGCAGTCATAGTACGGGGGTTCGTTCTCACAGCCGCCGTAAACGGGTTAACAGCACTCGTAAAACTTCCAACTATAAGCGTACTGCTTCACACGCGCATGTCTCATCCTTCATGCCGATGATGGGTTCACTATTAGGCGGATTAGGAGGAGCGACTTCGGCTGGGGGGATGCTGGGCGGAGGTATGCGGCTGTTCGGTATGATTCAACGTTTCGTGCCTGTCGTGAAAATGGGCTACGGCATGATCAAATCCATCCAGCCATTTATGGGTGCGGTGCAGGGTCTAATGGCGCCTCAGCAACCTAATGCACCTGAAGCTGAGACGGAAGAAGAATAATCCAATATTCGAAAGCCCCGAGGAAGGAAAACGTAGCCTGAGGGGCTTCTCTTCTTTTTAACTTCCTAGAGATGTTTATCGGGGTAAATTATATGTTATTAAATTATTGTATTTATCGGCATGTTTTTGTTCATCGAGTATAATTCCCCATACTGTATCTTTGTAAATTCCATAAGGAAGACCAAACCATATTTTTCGATATCGCTCTACAGCGCTTAATTCCCCTTGAAAAGCAGTCTGCAGACCACTCAGATAGGAATCAACTGGTTCAAGAGGTGCCTGACCTTCTTGAACGATATCTTGACCCGTCAGATCTTTATACATTTCTCTAAACATCTGATTATGTCCACGTTCGTCATTTCGGATGCCTGTAATAATCATAGCCTGGTTCGCATTAGGAGCAAGCTTGATTAGAGCGTCATAAAAAAGCTCGTCACTCCGTTCTCCTTGAACTGCCATTTTCATTAAAGCAAGGGCTTCATTTGTAGATGTTGCCCAGATGGGTGTAAAGCCTTGCCTATAGTAATAGTGCACCGGATATGCCGAATACATAAGAAACCTCCCCAAAAACTTAATATGGGTTACTATATGCACAAATGCCTATGAGGGTTAATCATAATAGATGAAACCTTCGTATGGCTAAGTCCTTTCAGGATAAAACAGATGTGCAAACATCCTACTATATCCATATGCGAGTACAAACGGCATGAAATAAGAGCAGAATGTCCAAAAAATATTCCATCCATTAAAATAAACAACGTGTCCCATGGTCTTCGCGATCCATTCAATTAGAGTTAGGGTAAATGATGCAACCAGGATCGACGGCCACGGCTTTTTCTTATGCACAAGAATACAGTAAATCATCAGACAACCTGCCATCGGATAGATTCCTAAGTCCATTGGAAGTGCAGCATAGGATTGGTTCCTCGTGTTGGGTAGAATGTTCCAGAAAAAATTAAACCCCACGCTGTTAATGCATGCTGAAGTTGCGATCCCTAGCGGATAATAAACGAGCAATATTTTTAACTGTCGCCTTAATATCCATCCACCTATAATGACAGGAATAACAAACCCCACGATAAGATTCCCAAGCATGCCTATCCCCCCATAATCTATGATTCTATTTAATGATTTTTCTTAAGTGATGAGCTCTTAATTTCGCTTAAACTCCTCTAGCAGACGATCTACCTTATCCGTAAGGAGCTTTAATTTTTTGTCGTAGTGTTTATACGTGTAGTAACCAATGATGGCTTTGACTGCAAAGAAGAGTACTGCGGCGATTACGATTAAAACATAGTTGTGTGCTAGATGTTTGAGCCAATCATTGAGCGCGCTGATGGGGTTCGCCTCCCTTGAAAACATGCATGATTTGGTTAAGATGTCCAAAGTTAATTTAAGTTATACATTTCCAAGATATATCGCTTCGGTTCGTTTACTTACCTAACCTTTACTGTTTGCCGAACAATGACTTACAGGTATAAAATGAGAGTATTAACCCGTTTCTTCATGGGAGGTTGAAAATGACGAGCTTGTTTGTAATCGAAGCGAACCGTGTATTGTTGAACCAAGCAGAGGGGGAGCCTAAGCTGATTGAGGGCGGGATCACCGGTGACAGCTTCTCTCTTATACATCACTTCTATCGCGGATGGATCCCATTTGGCTATCTACGAGATGTCCAAGGCGTGTGGTGGTTTGATGGCCGCAAGACCAAAGTGACTTTAGTAAGTCGGAGTGCGGACGAGTTCCGGGTACTGGACGATGATTACGGGTTGGACGCCAAGCGTGTTTATCTGGAGGATCAGCTAATCCCCGATTCGGATGCGGCAAGCTTCGAACTACTTCCAGGATCGCCTTATTTCGCTAAGGACAAGCATCGACTGTATGTAAAGAGCGGAGATCGGTTTCATACGTGGGATGATATTGATGTTGAGACCGCTGTAGCTCGAATGGATTACTGTACCGATAAGGATCATGTGCTACATCTGTATCAATCGTTATCCTACGCTAATGGTAGTAAAGATGAATTGCTCGGTTGGTTACAAGAAGCTTATCCTCATGTCCAAGGGTGGTGGCAACCCGAATATAACGAATCAGAACATGGAGCAGAGCGGATACAAGGCTATTGGTACAGGACAGATCAAGCAGTCTTTTATTGTGAGGAGATTGGTGGTTCTGGTCGGAGTCGGAATGAAACTCGGCAAATATATAATCTGGTACGCGGTGCTGATCCGGCTTCGTTCAAAGTATTAAATGATCAGTATGGTCATGATGCGGCAGGGGTCTACTGTACTTGGAGCAAGGTTAGCGATGCTGACCCACAAACTTTTGAAGCGCTAGGCGGTTTGTTTGGGAGAGATGCGCAGAACATTTTCTATAATGGATACGCTGTCACTGGGACCGATTGTGACACATTTCAATGTTTGTTAACATCGGGATCGTTAGGACTTTCGAAAGACAAAAACCATGTGTACCACGCACAGTTCGTGCGAACAAGCAGACCGTTTGGCCACCCTGACTATGTACTTGAACAAATATCTGGTGCTGACGCGAAGAGTTTCGCGATCTTGTCAGACAATGGAAGCCGGGCGGTTGATCAAGATCATGTATATCAGTGGGGCGGCTTAGCTAAGAAGCTTGATCGTGCCAGCTTTACTTATTTGTTTAGTCAAGGGGTAGAGAGCTGGGCTTACGACAAGCATGGGCTATACAATGCTAATGGCCGGCGAACCGTGAAGGGAATGGATGGTCAGACTTTTCAAGCGTTCAATCGTTATTGGGGAAAAGATGAGAACAACGTATTTTGCTTCATCACAGGTGGCATACAGCGGGCGGCAGATGCAGCGACGTTCCATGTGACGGACGAGACTGGGAGAGCAGAGGATGCTAGTTTTACCTATGTCATCACAGACGAAGGAACAATTAAAAAGTCAAAGAAAAAATAGCCTTTAATAACACATAACCTTTATAAAAAAGTTGCGAAGCATTGCCCCATTCGATATGATTGTTTAATGCGGTGTTTGGGTGACATTACCTGAGTTAAGCCAATAACATATAATGATGAAAATGATGATAAAAGATAGTGAGGTCTGAATAATGATTGCAAAAACAGAAGAAGATTTTAATGGGTTGAAAGAAATTGGTAAGATCGTAGCAATGATTCGTGATGAATTAGTACAAAAAACGGTTCCTGGCATCACAACGAAAGAGCTTGATGATCTTGCCGGTGAGCTATTCGAGAAAGAAGGCGCCGTTTCCGCTCCGAAAAGTGAGTATGATTTCCCTGGATTTACGTGTATCAGTGTTAATGAAGAGGTAGCTCATGGTATCCCAGGAGAACGTTTAATTCAAGAAGGGGATCTCGTTAATATTGATGTATCTGGATCTAAAAATGGTTATTTTGCAGATACAGGGATTTCTTTTGTCGTAGGTGAAGGGGATGAAGTACGTACTAAGGTCTGTGAAGTGGCTAAACTGGCATTTGAAGCTGGTCTTAAAAAAGCAAAACCGGGTTCCAAAAAAAGCGGAATCGGTAAAGCTGTATTCCAAACGGCAAGACAGAATGACCTAACGGTTATCAAAAACCTCACAGGACACGGTATTGGACGTACAATTCATGAAGCTCCAGATCATATTTATAACTATAACGATACTTCGGATGATGAGTTGTTAAAAGAAGGTATGGTTATCGCATTTGAACCGTTTGTCTCTACCTTGGAAGAAGAAGTATTCCAAAAGCAAGATGGCTGGACATTTGCAACAGAGAAAAGTCATGTGGCTCAAATGGAGCATACCATTATCCTTACGAAAGAAGGGCCAATTATTATCACACTGTAATATCTTCAGTAGCATATCTATGTTTGATGATATATAAGGTCGATTCCGTTCAGGAATCGGCTTTTTGCTGTTTGGCTGATATAAAGCGATTGTTAGCGTATATCAAAGCCCGAGTGCTGTAGTGATGAACTCAGATCATTCGGGCTTACGCGTCTTTCTTTTACTCCTAGTCAATACGGATATTGCCTGATGAAGTTGAAATGTCTACTATGAATGATCCCTTGCCTGTCTGCCCTGAAGTCTTTTTTCTCGTGGAGCTATGATGATCTAACGTAAAAGCAACAGAACGCTTGCCACTATTAGATTGAAGTAGCCAGTTCGCATCGGTATCTTTGTTTCTCACGTTCAAGTTTACATTCCCACTGGAGACTGAAACGTTAATATTGGTTTTGATATCGAGAAGATCCATGGATACATTACCGCTTTTTCCTCTAATATCAAGTTCTATGACCTCCAGATCCGTTACATTAACTCGGCCAGATGAACCATCCACTACGACTTTGCCCTTATATCCGGAGGGAATATACACATGTAGTGTGGGCATTGCTCCGATGTTGAATAAACGTCTGATATCGCTCTTCATAGATAGTTTAAGCTGATTCTTGGTTGTGTCGATATTGACTCCTGGCCCGTTGTCGTTGGAAACAAAGGAAGTCTGCAATTCATCTGTCTCACCAGGATGGAGGTTCACTGTGGTGCTGCCATGATTGATATAAATGGTTTCGATTCCATTTAGTGAGCTACGCCTGTTTTCCTCTGTTTCATATGTACTACAGGCACTTATTAAGCTTATCAAACTTAGCATCAACAATAAGACAAGCCATGGCTTCTTCTGTTTCATGATTCCACCTCATTTCATGATTACTCCTGATTGTAATGCATTACGTAACGTCACTTGCAAACCCTAAACTAAATCAATGGATAAACACAATCTAATCATTAGAAAAATATACAATACCCCTTGAAAGTGACGTAACGTCATCTAGTATAATTTGCAATATTCGTAGTCAGTTTATAAAAATGACATCACTATAAAGGGGAGAGAAAACATGAAAAAAGAAGATATGATCATATATGGATGTGTTATCGTAGGTGGGGGAATCGGTCTGATGATTGATAATCCACTACCTATGGTAGTTATAGGTTTGGGAGCAGGATATCTGATTAAATTCGCTATAACTAAAAGATAAAAAGAGAAGAGGAAGGGAGACCAAATGATACATATTAAAGAATTGGCGGAACAGACGAACATTACGGTTAGAACACTAAGATATTACGAGCAAATTGAGCTGCTGATCTCTTCATCCAAAACGGGGGGAGGACATCGATTATATACGGAAGAAGATCTCCAGAAACTGCAGGAAATCCAGTTTTACAAAAGCATGGGGTATAGCCTCTCGGATATCAAAATGATGTTGACCGATTCGGAGTGGAACTGGACTGCGGGGTTAGTTAAACAGCTAACGTATATTACAAACGAAAGATCAAGAATAAAGGAAATGGAGCAACTACTACGTACTGTCATAAGCGGGCTAGCCTTAGAGAAGGGAGATCAAGAACAAGTCATTCAGAATCTAATCAAGTTAACTATGCAGGATAAACGCAATTTCGAGCGATTTAAAGAACAGACATTTGATGAAGCCGAACTGCATTTATGGGACAAACTACCAAAAATGAATGCAGATAACCCGGAGTCTATGGAGTGGATTGGTCTGATTGGCATGATTACCAAATATCATACAAGCCAAAAACCGTTATCATCTGGATGTGTGCAAAACGTAATTCGCAGAATGTTAGAGAAACAGCAAGCAGAGTACAAGGGCGAAGATGCTTTCTTAGACAAACTATGGGAGATGCGCAAATCTCCAACAGAATCCGAACAGCTTGGATTATATCCTATAGATGCGGAAGTCCTCGAATACATGGAGCAGGCGTATAACATCTTCATGAAGTCTCAATCAAGTATTGATACAGGAGGGGATACATGAGTACTGAACTATTATGGTTTATCGGCGGATTGTCGTTGCTCGATACCTTGAGTCCAGCGACTTTAGGCGTGACTGTGTATTTGATTCTGACGGAAAAGAATAAATTAGGATCTAGATTAATAATCTATTTATTCACGATCGTTGGATGTTATTTTGGAGCAGGTGTTGCGATTAAATTAGGATTTGGCTTTCTCTTTGATATGTTCTCATCGTTTATACAGAACCGTGTTGTTAGTTGGATTATTTTTAGTATAGGAGGCATTTTGTTTGTCTGGAGCTTCTATGTTCCAAAGAAAAAGCAAACATCCGGTGTACTCATGAAAGGCAGAACCAAATCATCCATGGTTATGCTTGGAGTGACGACAACTATTGTGGAAATAGGCACCGCTTTACCATACTTTACTGCGATTGCGCTAATGACGAATTCAGCGTTAGTGTGGTACGAGTGGATTCCAATATTATTAGCATACAATATCATTATGATCTTACTTCCAATTTTGTTATATGCTTTATATATCTGGCTTGAAACTAGAATGCGAAAGCCTCTAGAATACCTTCATCGTTATTTTTCTAAAAGTTCTAGTTCTGTAGTATCCTGGGTAATGTGTATTGTCGGATTGGTTTTGATCTTCTATAGTGTTGATTATCTATAAGTTGGCCATAAGAATCGATAATAGTTGTTTTGTATTAGTATCTAGTCAGAATTCAGGAGGTTTTATTTTATGCACATATTAATTCTAGGAGCAACTGGGCGAGTAGGAAGGAATATCCTTGAACTAGCGCTTATGGATGGACACCATGTCACTGCATTAGTTCGGAGCCCAGATAAGTTACAGCTTGAGGATCTTAATCTTACTATCGTTGCAGGTAATGCATTGAATCAAGCGGATCTTGAGCAGGCTATCAAAGGTACAGATGTCGTGATTAGTGCATTAAATACAGATGGAACAACAACGCTGTCGGAGAGTATGCCATTGCTCATTGAAGGTATGTACAAAGAAGGTGTACAACGAATCATTACGATCGGAACCGCAGGCATTCTGCAAAGTAGAATCTCTCCGGAGCTTCTCCGCTATCAATCAAGTGAATCTAAACGGAAGTCAACCCGTGCAGCAGAAGAGCATCATCGTGTATATACATTGCTTCAACAATCTACGCTGGATTGGACGATCGTGTGTCCTACGTATTTGCCAGACGGAGAACGTATTGGCACGTATCGGGTAGAGCGCGATGTATTGCCTGAAGGGGGCGTGGAAATATCAGTTATGGATACAGCAGAATTCGCTTACAAGCAGATCAGAGATCAATCTTATATTAGGTCTCGTGTGGGTATTTCTTATTGATGCTATAGAAAGGGCGATCGAATGATGAAAAGTATAAAACGCAGGAGAATAAAACTTGGAGATGTATATGCCATCAATTTGCCTAACGGCAAAGTTGCTTTTGGGAGAAGTTTTAAGGATGCATGTATCGCCATTTATAGTTACATTGGGAGTTCGCATGATGACACACCTCAGGAAGAGGATTATCAATTTGTAGTAGGTGTATACGATGATGTATTGAAGTCAGGTCAATGGCCTGTCGTTGATCACCGTCCGTTTGCAAACGAAGAAGAAGCCTGGCCACCTCCGATGTGCGTCATTGACCAGTTGTCAGGTGAATATTCGTTGTACCATAAGGGAGAAATGCGGCATTCGAGTTGGCAGGAATGCGAAGGCTTAGAAATTGCTGCTGTGTGGGAGGCGTATCACATTGTGGATAGAATAATGGGCAATGATAAGTGGCATAAAAATCCTTTAAGTTAAGATAGTTACGTAGAAGGGAGGTTGCAAATTACTATATAAGAAAGTTGAATGAGTACGTATAACATAAGGTGAAATAGAAGAAAGTAATATGTATGGAATACCGTTAGCATATTTAACCATATAAAATGAGAATAATCACGAGGGTTATATATACAAATAGACACATTTATCCATATATAACGAACGAAACTTCAGACTTAATGGATGACGATCGATGTTGTAAAAAACGATTATGGATGGATAATATCGATAAGATCGAATACATTGAACAGTATTGACCAGTCTAAAATCAGATTTGGATAAGTGCGTAAAATATAAATATAAATTTAGATGAACTTATAAAATGCTGATGATAAGGAATGAATGAAATGCATGAAATTAATAAAGAAAATAAGAAAATATCAGTATCGATCAGAAATCATTAAATACGAAGAACGAAGACAAACAACTGAAAGCACAGTCTAAGAAATAGAAATATAAGAATAACGCGAACTTGCATTTCATTTTGTTGAATACTGTTTCACAAAACTCGTATTTTGTACATATGTATATATGAAACCTTCTGGTCATCAGTAAGTTAATTCCGGATATCGTCAGCTATACGACTTGAGCATACTCGCTCCCATTCTATCACTGTATTGCCGAATTTAAGATTTCCCGATAAAATAAAAAAGTCGCTAAATTAGCGACTCCTATGGGAATATGTTGGTAAAGCTAGATAGATTGCATCAACGTCAGGATCTAATAACAACTCATCATGTGATATATATTGTTTT
The DNA here is from genome assembly GCF_030812775.1 of Paenibacillus tundrae. GTDB lineage: Bacteria > Bacillota > Bacilli > Paenibacillales > Paenibacillaceae > Paenibacillus > Paenibacillus tundrae_A. The sequence continues at coordinate 50,310 of NZ_JAUSTI010000007.1, read as the reverse complement.
TCCACACCAAATTTGTCAGAGAACTTTTCTATTTTCAACTCATTACGACCGCTAATTGCATATAATTTACTTTCTGCTTCGTGTTGTAGTGCAGTGGCAAAGCGAGTTGCAATATAACCTGCTCCGAGAATTCCCCATTTTATCATGCATTAATCCTCCATACTCATTTTTATGTGCTGTGTTTAATGTTTTATAAAGAGTCTAAGAACTAAACTTTCAAAAGCAAGTATAGACTATATCTTAGTTTTAAAACCTATATCTAAATAAAACACACGTAAATTATTCAAAATATTTTGAACCATTTTCCGCGATAATGTCTTTGTACCAAAAGAAGCTTTTCTTCTTGATTCTTCGAAGTGTCCCTGTTCCATCGTTATGTTTGTCTACGTAGATAAAGCCATACCTTTTTTTCATCTCGCCTGTCCCATTACTTACAAGATCAATTGGTCCCCAACTTGTATATCCTATAATATCAACCCCATCTTTGATCGCTTCAGCTATCTCAGCAAAGTGAAGATCTAGATATTTAATACGATAATCATCTTCAATTGTATCGTCTTTCAGTAAGGTATCTTGAGCACCAAGTCCATTCTCAACGATAAATAATGGTTTGTTATACCTTTCATGTATTTGGTTACAGGTTATACGGAGACCTTTTGGATCAATTGTCCAGCCCCAATCTGACGTTTCCAAATATGGATTAAGCACAGAACCAAAGACATTTCCATCTGTATAATTCTTTAACACTTCCGGGTCAACGCTTGTACAACGGCTCGAATAATAACTGAAACCGATGTAATCCACCGTATACTTCTGCAATATCTCTAAATCATCCGAAGTGATCTGCAAGTCAATGCCATTTTCAATGAAAAACCGTTTTGCGTACCCAGGATATTCACCTTTCGACTGGACATCAATTAAAAGATAGGATTCCCGTTCCATTTCCATTACTGCCCAGTAGTCTTCTGGATTACTACTGTATGGGTATACATTTCCAGCAGCCAACATACAGCAGATCATGGCATTAGGAATAATTTCATGGCAAGCTTTTACTGCAAGTGCACTAGCAACAAGTTCATGATGAGCAGCTTGATAGAGAACTTGTTGTTTGTTCTCTCCCTCTTCAAAAATAATTCCAGCTCCTGTATACGGCAGATGCAAAAGCATATTTATTTCATTGAATGTCATCCAATATTTCACTTTTGTTTTATAGCGTTCAAACAAAGTTTTGGAATATTTTTCAAACAAACTTATCATCGCGCGATTCTTCCAACCGCCATATGTTTTCGCCAAATTCACTGGTAAATCAAAGTGACAAATTGTAACGATCGGTTCGATGTTATATTTAAGAAGTTCATCGAACACATTATCGTAGAATTGTAATCCTGCTTCATTAGGCGTTAAGTCATCTCCATTCGGAAAAATCCGAGACCATGAAATCGACATTCGAAAGGATTTGAAACCCATCTCTGAAAAAAGAGCGATGTCCTCTTTATACCGATGATAAAAGTCTATTGCCTCATGGGAGGGATACACCTCTTCTCCTTCAGGTTCAAACGAATTAAGATTCCCCATTGCAACCTCATTCCGTTTAGAACCCTTAGGCATTAAGTCAATAGTCGTGAGTCCCTTACCATCAGCTAAATAAGCCCCTTCAATTTGATTGGCAGCCGTAGCTCCGCCCCATAAAAAGCCTTCTGGAAATGAATTAATTTTATTAAACATAACTAAATTACCTCCCTAATTTTGTGCGAATACTTTGAGTAACGGTTCCTTTTCATTTACAATGTCATTTGTACTTTGTGCTATATCTTGATAGTTGGACGTATTGGTAATAATGATAGGAGTTACTGTTTCATAGCCAGCTTCTTGAATTGCCTGCAAGTCAAATTCTACTATTAAATCACCGACCTGAACCCGATCACCATCCTTTACAAATGCTTCAAAGTACTGGCCTTTCAACTGAACAGTATCTTGTCCAATATGAATGAGCAACTCTACTCCATCATCACTGATCAGGCCAATGGCATGTTTAGTTCGGTAAATAATTTGCACTATACCGTTAACAGGAGATACGACTCTACCCGACGTCGGGCGGATGGCTACTCCTTTGCCCATATGCTCCCCTGCGAAAGTTTCATCCTTAATTTCCTGAAGTTTAATTACAGTTCCTGTCAAAGGACTAGCAATTTCAAACACTTGGTCATCAAACTGATGTTCCTCGGTAAGATTTTCATTTTCTTCAGTGATAGGACTTGAGGTCTCCTCAACTGGGTCTTTAAAACCGACTAAGTAGGTTAAAATAAACCCAAATATAAAAGCTACCCCCGTAGCAATGAATGACATATAAAACGTGAAATCAATACCAGCTATTTTATTTACATAATTGGGATAACCAAACACTCCAAGTCCCCCAAGAATATAGAATTTTGAACCGGCATATCCTAAAAGACTTCCACCAATTCCTCCAGCTATACAACTCATAATGAAAGGTCTTTTCAAAGGCAAAGTCAAACCATATATAGCTGGTTCTGTGACACCAAAAATTCCAGAAATAAACGCAGGTATACCTAACACTTTCATTTTTTTGTTTTTCGTTTTAATTATAACCGCTAGTACTGCACCGATTTGCGCAAATGAAGCTGCAAAAGAAAGAGCCATTATCGGATCAGACCCTAGAATACCAATATTAAGCAATGCAATAGGAATGATTCCCCAATGAAGTCCAAAAATAACTAAAACCTGCCACATAAATCCTATAATAAAACCTGTTAAAATAGGACTTAATCCGTATATTTCAGTAGCTCCTGAACCAATTAAATTTCCTGCCCATGTAGAGATTGGACCTATTATCAAAAAAGTAACTGGAACGATGATAAGCATGATAAAAAAAGGGACTAAGAATGTTCTTACCACTCGTGGGATAATTCTCTTTAGTACTTTCTCAAACCTTGATGCACAGAATGAAGCCAATATGATGGGTATCACTGATGAAGAGTACGACATTAGGATAACGGGAATCCCCAAAAATGTAATGTGAATTGGAGATTCGAAAATGGTTCCTCCATATAAAACAAATAACGACTCTCCGTTACTTAAACCAGATAAGGTTGGGTATACGAGAGATGCACCTATTGCCATACCAATAAATGGTGACCCACCAAACTTCTTCATTGCTGTATAACCTAGAAATATAGGGAAAAAGTAAAATAAGCAATCTCCGGTAGCTTTCAGCAGCTGATACGTCCCAGATGACTCTGTAATCCAACCAAAGGATATAAATAATTCATTGAATCCTTTGATCATACCTGTAGCAGCCAATAGACCAAGTAATGGTTGGTAAACACCTGAGATCATGTCAATAAAGCGATTGAATATATTTCCTTTAGATGTTTTGTCATCCTCGGAACTGGACTCATCGTCGTTATCAGAAGACCAATTTCCTAATTAATTTCGAAACGGCTTTATATACATCAGGAACTTCATTTCCGATGACTACTTGATATTGTCCCCCCACTTTGCATAACAGTAATGACACCAGATAAATTTTTTATTTCTTCAGTTTTGGCCAAGCCTTCGTCTTCAATTGAAAATGCAAACGTGTTATACAATGACCGAGGTTGTTAACGTTTTCAACACTACCAACACGTGATAGAATTCTTTGGCCAATTGATCATAGTTCATGACTTTTCTTCCTTTCTGGGTGTGATTTACATCAGAGAATAAATTGTTTGTTTGTCCTTGTACTGGCTCTTAAGTTTTCTATCAATGTCTTTTGCATTCGAGATGGTATCCTAAAAAAAGATATTCATCCTTCAACGCAATACATGATTTCAAACTGTTAGTAGATCACATTTTTTCAAAAAAAGTCAGCTCATATACGTCTTTTCTGGCCAGAAATGGTATTACCTGATTAAACAGTTACAACCCGGATCAATGTATAAGCTGTCTTTGCGGACAATAATAAAACAATTTTTTTAAAAAATGCAAGCGTTTTTTAAAATTGAGGTTGACTTTTCGTAATGAACCCAATGAAACAATCCTTATTTAATATATGAAATGATTCTGTTTCCGCTATCACCCAGGTTATTATTTTCTACAGACCTGACTTCCAAACTAAATATCTTAGAGTTCACCTTTTAAATCTCATAAACAGATTATTGACAAGATCAAATCTTTGCTTTTATACTGATACCGTGATGAACAGAATAATAAAATGATCAGATGTGGATTTTTCATAGAGAGTCATCTCTATTTTTCGCCACACGAGTGCCGATGAGCGCTTGTGTGGCTTTTTTGCATCTATAAAAGGAGGATTCTGATGAAATCTTGGCATTATGCACTTATTGTTTTTTTGGGAGGTTGTTGTTATGGCATACTTTCTACCTTTGTGAAGTTAGCGTATAACGCAGGTTTTTCAACACCGGAGGTCACGGGTACGCAATATTTTTTTGGGGCGGTTTTAAGTTGGATATTTGTGATATTCGTCAAGAAAAAAAATCTCACGCTTAAGCAAGTGATGCAGCTTCTTTTATCTGGGATTCCCTTTGGTCTCACGGGTATGTTTTATTACCAATCATTACAAACCATCAATGCTTCCTTAGCCATCGTCCTCTTGTTTCAGTTCGTTTGGATTGGAACAATATACGAATGGCTTCTCCAGAAGAAAAAACCAACCCGAAATAAACTAATCTCAATTGGAGTACTACTCTCAGGTTCGGTACTTGCAGCAAATATTATCTCTCAAGGAAGTCTCTCCTTAACGTGGCAAGGAACAATTTGGGGGCTACTGGCTGCTTCAACCTTTGCTTTATTTATTTTCCTTAGTGGTTCTGTTGCAAAAGAGACTTCACCAATTTTAAAAAGCGCTCTGCTTTCTACTGGAGCTGTTATTACGGTCTTTGTCGTTTTCCCTCCAACCTTCTTATTCAATCTAGATGTAATGGCAGGTATAACTCCGTACGGATTAATACTTGGAGTTTTTGGAGTATTGCTACCACCCCTTTTGTACTCTATAGGTATGCCGCATATCGGCTCAGGTATGGGTACTATTATGACTGCATCCGAACTTCCCATGGCTGTTATCATGTCATCTCTTGTTCTAGGGGAGGTTGTAAGCTGGTTTCAATGGACGGGTGTTATCATTATTTTAAGTGGCATTGCATTTAGCAATTTAAGAAAACGAAGAACACATCAACAAGCTGAACGGCAGGATTACACTCCAATCTAGCATTCTAACAGTTTTGAAATTTTTAATTCAAATTAATAACTCTATCATCCAATCCCTTAACATCGTTGCGAAGCTAGCTCTAATTCATGTTTGACTTTCCAAGGAACTTGGGTTATGAAATCCACTTCCTCACATGTAACTATAAATGAACTTTTTTAAGTATATACGCACATTTTGCAGAATTGGAAATGGCGTAATGTTCTTGTCCTTTTCGGATAATAATCCGAGTTTTCATACACAGATTAGGACAAGAACACTTTCAATTAATGAATTGAACAATGAATTATGGATTTCTATAAATTAAGGCACTACCCTATTTCTAGAGTAGCAACTCTCTTCATTATCCCACTTTACTTCTTGCTACCAGCCATTCACAGACATACAGCTGCAAAAACAGCTCCCATTATTGCCCTTTGGACTGCATCCTTCACTACTGAACCTTCTCCTCTGATGACTGACGCTAACTACTCCTTCACTCATTGACTTATAAGACTTTGTATTTAATTGATTAATTCGGCGTTTAACCTCTCAAGATCTCAATTGCTCCATAACTATGTGAACACTCTCATGTGTTACAAGTACTTAATGAAGTTTTAAGTGACTTGCTCATTAATTAGATACTCATCTAATCGAACATCAGAGTATGTTATTTTCAATTCCGGCAATCGGACTATGTTCTTGTCAATTCCGGTAATCGGTACAAGTTCTTGTCCTTGGCTTGGGACAAGAACTTGTACCGATAAAATAAAAAAGCCGCTAAAATAGCGACCTTAATGGGTATATGTTCTTGTCCCTCGACATACATTGACACAAAGTTCCCTACCAAAATGACACAAAGTACCCTACTTTCAAACGCATATGATCGGCTGCTTTTTATGTATTTGATTGAGCTAACGGTTCTCGTTAGCTTATTCCCATTCCTTCCAAAAGACCCATCCTCCATTTTTAAGCGAAAAAAGTGATTTACACTGCTTACATCTCAGAATCGAACCAGAAGGATATTTTGGATTATCGATATACAGTTTGGGAACACATTTCTCGTACCCACATTTTGGGCATATCTGTCTCATACTTTTCTTTGTTTTCAATTTCTTACCTCAATTTATTCTTATATTTTCTTTATTTTAGCATCGTTCATTAAACTAAGCTGCCCGTTAACTTTAAAAATGGATATTACTTTACAATTAGTTTTTTTTGGGGATCTGTTCTTAACTCATACGCCCTCTATTTTAGCGACTTTTTATGGTAATGTGCTCTTTTCAATCGACATAATTCCTATCATGCAACTGTTTAGATAACATTCTAATGGGGAATGGTACAATGTTCTTGTCCTGCGACAGTACATTAATTGACACAAAGTTCCCTACCAAAGAATAAAAAAACCTTATTCTATAAGGGATTTCATGGTTGGTAACTTTATGTCATTCTACACCAGCAAGCTTTCCTTCTTCTACCGGTTCTAGCTGAACTTGTAACGATAAAATCATGACCACCCGTCCAACGGGTGGTTTGCTCTTGGGGTATAACCCCCTGTTGCCAAACTGCGCCTAAAGACGCTAGCCTGACAGCAGGACTGTTCAGGCTCATTGTTATTTGTCTCTTTCACTTACCAGTTAAACTGGTTTTACTTCTTTTTGCTCCGATTACTGCTGAATGGATCTTCGTATTCTTTTACACTCAGCTTATCTACCGCCTGATCATGTGCTTCTTGCTCACGAATATACTTTCTTACGGTTGCTTCATTTAAGCCCACTGTACTCACATAGTACCCTTCTGCCCAAAATTTTCGATTTCCGTATTTATACTTGAGCTGAGCATGTTTTTCGAAGATCATGAGCGAGCTTTTTCCCTTTAGATATCCCATAAACGAGGATACTGCAATTTTGGGTGGAATCGCTACCAGCATGTGGACATGATCGGGCATCATATGGCCTTCTATAATTTCTACTCCCTTGTACTTGCACAAACGTTTGAAGATTTCGATTAAATCTCTTCTCACTTGATTATAGATTTCTTTCCGTCTATACTTCGGGGTGAACACAATGTGATATTTTCACATCCACTTTGTGTGAGCTAGGCTGTAGCTCTTGGTTGCCATAAAATGACCATTCCTTTCTTTTTGAGCCTGAACATCTCAATTGTATTGGAATGGTCATGGTGGTCAAACCCTCAGTCCCTCCACCCGCATAGCGGGTGGTTTTTTGTTTCGCGCGTTTCACGCACTCAACTGGCTAAAGCCATAATAAAAAAGCCGCTAAAATAGCGACTAAAATAGAACCATGTTCTTGTCCCTCGACATATTTCAATTTTTTAAGTAATACCGGAAAGTTTGTATTTTTTTAGCCATGAAAAAATCCCCTTCGTTTGGCAAGATTAAGTCCATCCTAATACATATTATTCTTCTTTATAAACAACTACGGTTTTACTTTCTTTTTCCCATTGCACGGTAGCATCCAATGCCTCACTTATGAAACGTACGGGTACATAAGTACTGCCTTTTGTAATAGTAGCTGGCGCATCCAAAGAGACGTTTTGCCATTAACTGTTGCAGTCTTACTGTCAATCACAAGTTTAATCCTTACCCCATCCTTCGTGACAATGATGGAGTGTTCTTCGGGATTCCATGCCACTTCGGCTTTCAAAGACTCAGCTATGGCGCGAAAAGGAACAAACGTATTGCCTTTTTTGACAAAAGGTTCGGAGTCAGAAGCTTCCCCGTTCACATACAGCTTCACCCCATTCTTTTTACCCGCCTTTTCATTGAGTTTTCCCATTGTTTTGTACAGATCCAGGTTCTTAAAATTGGCTTTAATGGCCTCTTCCTGCAAATACACCGCGTCAGTCACACTTCCGTTTATTTCGAGCATTTCTGCTGCAGTTTCCAACGCCTTGTCCTTTTCAAGGATGGCTTCAAGTTCTTTGATTTGCTCGTCCGTCAGCTCAGTCGCATATTTTGTAAGCAAAATATCTGCTAGTACAGCACCTGCCGGTTTATCTTCCACATGTTGAATAGCATTTAGCAAACCTTTGTATCCTTTGGAGCCTTTTTTCTTGGATTCGGTTGGATCGGTTGTATTGTTGGTTGTATTATCTGTCTCCGATGTTAAGGAATCCTTAACTTTGTCTTCTTCAGTGCTGACTGTGTCAGGAGACTCGACTTTCTCGGTCTGTATCTCCTCAATTTGAGTTTCTTTGTTTTTGGGTGCTTTTGACGATACCTCTTTACCTGATTGTCCGGCTGGAGTGTTTGCCGGTTTGGCTGAGGTTGTGCTTGCGGTGGTACCAAGCATTAGCGCCAGACTAGTTAGCAAGATGACTGTTTTTTTCATTGACGATTCCTCCTGAAGTAAAAAAATATATGCTCCTTCATTATCGGCAGAATAAATAATTTCTGATAGGAATTTTACGAATAATTCGCCTATCTCCATTTCTTGAATACATTGTAGTGAAATCAAACCTGAAGGGCGGCATCAAATATGAATTTTGGTTTCCTTCAGGAGAGGCACTCCTGTTTGCAGCTCCGGATGAAGCAGGCAATACCCAATATATAAAATTCAACCGAGATGTCATAAACAAACAGCAATTAACTCAAAATACTGAGAAGCCTCTCCACAATGTCAGAATATCACCTAACGGAGAGTTTCCCTATATGCATCCCCAGAAGCCAGCATTTCCTTGATTACAACGGTGAACCTGACAACAGGAGCAAGCTACCAACTTAAAGGTGGACTCAGGCGAAAAACTATTTCCCCGAATGATCCCCGGAATCTTCGACCATCGCATACAGTGCCGACGACATCGTGGATAATCAATATGTTTCTATAATCCACATTGACACCCGAGTTAGAGGGCAACAAAAAACATTGGCGGTCTCCACCTGCTTCTCTACCCCTTTAAGTTGGTCGCCGGATGGGAACCAACTGGCTTACTTATCAGGATGCAATAATCAAGAACAAGCAACTGCAGGAACTAAATTCTTTTTATTTGGAATATTTGTGTTTTGAGAAATAGGTCTTTAGTATTGAAGACTCAATGGAGTTGATTTAGGAGCTGTAACAAAATAAAGATTTGTTTCTACTATCCCTCCGGTTGATTGCTTCTTTGCCACGCTGCTTCTAATCGAACCCTTATATCCGGAGGATTATCTTCCCCTGGTTCAATAACGAAATTGTTAAAAAGTGCGGAACAGTGTACTTTTCAATTCCGGTTTTTGTTGTTACTTAAGGGAAATCAAATATTAATTCGATCCAGAGCTCGCTTCATTGCAGTCCTGTTTCAAAGTGGTAACAAATCAAACGCCGTATCTCGACATGAGATACGGCGTTTGATTTTTAGTGGGGAAGATTACCAGAATTTTGTGGCTGAACCGGTGCAGTAGCGTAACCATTTTGCATTTGCTGCATGTCTTGCTGGGTAAGCTGCGGCACTTGGTAAAAGCCATTTTTATTTTGATAAATCGAGATCTCATAAGCCATCTCAATACAGTTTGGTAAGGAATCTGCAAGTACGCGACGTACAACCGGATTCGTTGTTTCCAATGCTGCTGTTGTTCTCATTACAGCCCCTGATTTTACTGAATTTAGCATATTAAGGGATATGGATTGATCACATATCTCAGCTGCAGTTTGAATTGGCTTTGTCGGTTGACTCGGTTTCATCCCATAAGTAAAATCATTACCTTGTTTCATTTTATAGCTCTGGGTCCGTTTTGAAGGATCTTGTCCGGTTTTGAAACTTTCCAATGTAATGTTATATTCATCAGCCATAAATTGCTTCTGACGCTGTAAGATATCCCGAAGTTCTGGATCTTGTACGTGCTCACTCAGCATGGTGTACGTGTTCATTGTATTGATACTTCCTGCCAATACTTCATGGACATCAAACATCTCATGCCCGCCATGGTTCAGTTGGGGTGGAACAATGCCTGTCTCAATGTTTTGATGGTTTTGCTGCTGCATTTCGTGTGTCCTCCTATGTGTTGTTTCCTGCAAATAATGATTCCCTACATTCGCAGTCAGTGATTATTATTAATATCATGGACTCAATATATTCAGATTAATTTTTATAGATCACCTGTTCATAAGCCAATGTACGCGTATACGCAAATATACTAGGATGATTAGTTCATAAATGTGTCTACTGTTTTCGTTCTCTATCGATCTCATTAATTAATTTAAAAGTAACTCCGTTTTTTCAACTGATATTTTGTACCCAGTATCCGTATCACCTTTATTCATGTAAAATTTCCCACGCTATTTATGGATACGATTCTACATGACTAAAACGAACTATCCTGCCTTAGTTTAATGAATTGAAGGGCAAGATGACGATTAGATACACGCCTAATCGGCAATAGGAAGCATTTGCATTCATGCTTTTTGCCGGATTGCATTATTGGCTGGTTCCCCTAATGCTTATGAACTGATGACCAACGGATTCTGTGTGATCATTTCTGCAATGTTTGTTGCATTTACTGCTCAGGCGGGACCTGCACTGGCTGCAGGTCTGCGCAGCAGACAGCCCGGGTTCAGAAAGCTCGCATTCTGGGCGACATGAACGGCTTTATTGGGCGTTCCGGAGCCTGCGATCTATGCCGTCAACATGAGAAGAATGGCTTCTTTTGGTGCAACACTAATTGGTGGAGCTATAGGCGGACTCTATTTCGGCATCGTGTCCGTAAAATCCTTTGCCTTAAGTGAATCAGCAAGCCTGCTGGAAATCCCGTCATTCATGGAAGATGGCACGCTGAACTTGCTGCATACCTGCATTGGTCTACTCTTAGCCTTCGCCTTGTCAGGTGCACTCACATACTGGCTTGCGGGTACAGCATCATATACCAAACATGTGTAACGTATAGAAATTTAATATGCTAGCATTGTATTCTTGGCTGTTTGGTAAGAGGCTTTTCAATATGTAAAAGAAGCTTTACGTCTAAATATTGCTCCATGAGATAGACAACTTTCCTCATAATGGGCCCTGTAATTTTCTGAATTATAGTTAATTGTCTACGCCCCCAGTGATTACTGCACATAGTATGTGGAGAAATATCACGGAGGTGAGTTCATTGATCAATCATCATGGCAAACGGATTTGTAGACGTAAATTCAAAAAACATGTACATTGCGGTGTGAAGGTTAAGGTAGTAAAGGTTAAACCTAAGGTTATAGTTAATGCACCACAAGGCGTACCAGGGGTTCCTGGTCCAATAGGACCGATAGGTCCCAAAGGGGCCACTGGTGCTCAAGGGATACCGGGGCCAGTCGGATTGCAAGGAATTCCTGGTATACAAGGACCCGTGGGTTCGGCTGGTGCGGTCGGAGCAGTGGGCCCAGCAGGTGCAACTGGAGCAACAGGTCCCGCCGGGCCAACGGGGGCTGGAATCTCCGATTTCCTGAGTGTTTTCCGAGCTGATCCCGGCACAGGTACGGATATCGTTCCAGGAAACTCGCCAATTACGTTGACTGGTGTTTTGGCTAACGTAGGGGGGGCCTTTACCTTCGTGCCGCCATCTTCAACGATAACCATCAATGAAACAGGAAGTTACTTTATCTCTTTCTCCATTCATAATCAGGGCAATGCCGATTTCAACCTTACAGTGAATGGGACGCCCATCACACCTGTGCCTTTCACAGGTAATGGCGGAGGCCCCATATCTGCTGAAGTTATTATTACGGTCACAACAGTTCCGACAACGATTCAATTGGTCAATGCGAATGCAACTCCTGCACAGTTGCATAACAATCTGAATACCACGGTGACTATTTTGAAACTGACTCCTTAATGTCGATCCACGATATAGTCTATGTCAGCATAAAAATTAAAGTATATGCTTGTTGTCCAGTCCATAAGTCTATTTATTGAAAAGATAGTATGGATGGCTAGGGATTCAGGAGCGGCGGGATGCTGTTGCTAAATAGACATGACCGCTGCTCTTTTCCTTTTCGTAGCCGAGACCTAAGTGAGGGAATGGACTCTAGATTGGGAGGATTGTTATTGAAGGGAATTTCTTAATAAACCTCAGATCCTGTAATTGGTGTATGAGAGACAAGCTCTATGGGGCTAGAGCAGCTTATACAAAAGACATCCATTGGTCAGCCTTCGGATAACAGTGATTAGGCTCGAACAAATCTTGTTGTAAGATAACATAGTATATGGTGCAGAGTTTGGAATGTTACGGTACATATGGCTGGAGAGCGGGTACCTCATAGATTTTATAATCGCCGGGAATGGATGAACCATCGCGACATTAAACCTCTATTGCCCGCAACTTGCGCTGTTGATAATCAAGCATGGCTTCGTATAACAATTGCTCGTTAAAGTCGGGCCACATGACATCCGTAAACCACAGCTCAGCGTAGGCAACCTGCCATAATAAAAAATTGCTCAGTAGGTTCTCACCGCTTGTCCGAATCAATGATCCGGTGCCGGATTTTGCCCAGTATACAGAAACTTCTCGAGGTCCTGTTCAGAGATGTCCGGTACGTTTTAGTTTTCTTCAATACATAATTTAACGTGTTTTTTTCGCTTCCAGACCGGCAAGGGGGCCCAGACAGGAAGCCCCATGCGTACTTTCAGATAAAAATCCGCTCCAGGCGGTCGGCAATTGCAACAGACGCAGCGTGTGCCCTGTCGGAGCCGTGTCGAACAATATATGATCATACTGCTCTCGCAGTTCTTGATTAGTCAGCATGGAACTGAACTCATTAAAGGCAGGTACAGGCTCCAGATAATTGCTCTTCCATCGTGGAAATTACTGTATCTGGAAGCACGCCGCGGTATGGCCCACCATCTCAGCTTTGTACTCATTAGCAGCAGTTTCAGGATCGAGATTGGCAGCATCTAGATTATTCATTCCGATTACAGGTACGGGATGATTAGAGAACTCCATACCAAAAACATCCTGTAGGTTAGAAGCCGGATCGGTGCTCACCAGTAAAACACGCTTCCCCGAATCGGCAAGGGATACGGCTGTTGCACAAGCCGTGGACGTCTTGCCCACGCCCCCTTTTCCGGTAAATAACAGATAAGGGATTAACGACATGGATTTCGGTTCAAATCGGTTTAACATGTTGAGTGGACCTTCTTCCCTAAAGCTTAGATTTGGTGTTGAATTCAAGTCGTGTTCTCGGTTTAGCCACCAGCTCTTCTTCCGTCATACCCGTCCATTGAGCAAATTCGTCATTGCTTGGGTAAGCACTTTCCTTTACGACTTGCCCATCAACAATAATAATCGGCAGCACTTGAGGACCTTTTTCAGCCAGAAGTTGTCCTACGAGCGGACTTGCCACAAAAGCATCAGGTTCACTGGATAAGTTATAACGAGATACCTGAAACAGGTTTCTTTTGCAAATTATGGATGAAAACAGGTGCTCGAATCAGTTCCCGGATCAACACCCGGACCACACACGCCGGAAGAACAACACATGGCAGGATCGTAGATCTCCATTGTTTTCAACGCAACACCCCTCTCCAAATTAGAAAAGCCGGGAAACAATCTCCCGGCAGTTTGTATTATTTGCCGGTTTCAGCGAATGTTTTAATGCGCTCCCCAATCTGGTCACGAACCGTTTGGAATACAGCCCATTTCTCTTCATCTGTACCTTGCGCTTTGGCAGGATCATCGAATCCCCAGTGTTCTCGCTTCACATGTAGTGGTGTCATTGGACATTTATCCGCGGCGTCTCCACACAGTGTAACTACAAAATCAGCATTGTTCAACAACTCGGAATCAATGATATCGGAAGTTTGAGTAGAAATATCTAGGTCAACTTCTTTCATGGCTTCCACTGCTTTTGGATTCAGACCGTGTGCCTCAATGCCTGCACTATAAATGTTCCAGTCCTCACTCAAATATTTCTTGGCCCAGCCTTCGGCCATTTGGCTCCGGCAAGAATTGCCTGTGCATAGGAAATACAGTGTTTTTTTACTCATGTTCATCGTCTCCTCGTTGTTTGAATTTATTAATGCTTTTATAGAATGCTTAACCACAGATACAGACCCACTAGCGTAATAAGCAGAGTCGGAACGGTGATAATGATACCTGTCTTGAAGTAAGTGCCCCATGAGATTTTGACGCCTTTCGTGCTAAGCACATGAAGCCAGAGCAGTGTCGCCAGTGAACCGATCGGGGTAATCTTGGGACCCAGGTCTGATCCAATAATATTGGCGTAGATGAGCGCCTCCCGAACCGTTCCCGTAGCCGTTGTTGCATCAATGGCAAGCGCATCAATCAACACGGTAGGCATATTGTTCATCAGAGATGAAATAATTGCCGCAATAAAGCCCATACCTATCGTTGCAGCAAACAATCCCTGATCCGCCACGGCCTGTATGACTACGGCCAGCAGATCCGTCAAACCCACGTTACGCAGACCATAGACCACGACATACATGCCGATGGAGAAGAATACGATGGCCCACGGCGCTTCCTTGACTACCATGGTAGTCGGAACAGCAGAACTGCGGGAAGCCATGATCAGGAAAAATATCGCGACAACACCTGCCACAAGGGATACGGGAATTCCGATAAATTCACTAATAAAGTACCCAATGAGCAGAACTCCCAAGACCACCCACGACAATCGAAACATCTTCATATCCTTAATGGCCGTTGCTGGTAGTTTCAATTCGCTCGCATCAAAGTGTTTTGGAATACTTTTTCGAAAGAAGAGATACAGTACGCCAATACTTGCCACCAGTGAGAACAGATTCGGAACAAACATCCTTCCTACGTACTCCATGAATGTAATACCAAAGAAATCAGCAGATACGATGTTGACCAGGTTACTTACAACCAGTGGCAAAGAGGTCGTATCCGCAATAAATCCGCTGGCGATAATGAATGGAAATACTTTTTTCTCATCGAAGTTCAGTGCGCGTACCATGGCTAGAACAATCGGTGTCAGAATCAGTGCGCCTCCGTCATTAGCAAAGAAGGCAGAAACCACAGCTCCCAAGATCGAGACGTAAACAAACATCCGGACACCATTGCCGTGAGCAGCTTTGGCCATATGTAACGCAGCCCATTCGAAAAAGCCGATACGATCCAGCATTAACGAAATAAGAATGATCGCGACAAACGCAAGCGTGGCATTCCAAACAATTTGCGTCACATCCCAGACGTCTTGGAGATTGACCACACCCACAAGTAAAGCAAGAATTGCTCCGCCGCAAGCAGACCAACCAATGGACAGGTTTTTAGGCTGCCAGATGACGAGGACTAACGTAATTAAAAAGATCATGCAGGCTAACAGCGTGGAAAACAAAACCCTCCCCCTCTTTCAGTTCCTCTAATTTATATTTGTATATAACAATATACTTATATAATGAATAAAAATTAATTACAAACGGATGTAACGTTTTCTTTATTTAAGGACTTAAGGATCGTAGCCGTGTCCGGCATCAGTTCCAAGACAGATTTAATATAGGGTGTATTCTCTACATTTAAAGAGTAGTATACCCATTGACCACGTTTATTTTCTTTAACCAAGCCTTGATCCTTCAGCTTGCGCAAATGCTGACTAATTCCGGGTTGTGACATGTCTAAAATCTCTACAAATTCACACACGCACCATTCACGTTCTTTAAGGAGTGTAAGTATAGTAAGACGTGTTTTATCGCCCAGCAATTTAATCTTATCCGCTGCTTCTTGAATAGAATCCATATCACTTCCTCCTTCTGTTAATATAAGTGCATGCTTATATTATAATATAAAAAAATTGAAGTCAACGTTTAATTGGAATTAACCTTAAAAGCGTTGGTTCAAATTAGAACCAATGCTTCGGGTGTTCGTAAGATCTCTTCCATTTTCAATTGGTACAAGAATTACTGCAATCACCCTTTTCCTCAACTACCACCTTCACTTGCTGGCGATTGACACTGCATACACCGGTCTCCGGTAGATCCAGCTCTACTTTTAAAGCGGCTTCTAGATCAACGACTAAAAAGGCCACCACGGATCGAACCTGTTCATATCCTGTAGCCATCAGGAAAGTAGGTGCACGTCCATAACTCTTCATACCTATAATATACAACCCTTGTTCCATATGACGAAGCTCATGTCCGTCGGTAATTCGTCTGGAGATGGGTCAATCCACCCATTCTTCGTCAACAACCTCTCTGCTGCTTTATCTACGTTATACTGCCATGGCGAAAATAGACGAACATGGCCCCACTTGGAGATATTCTCACCTACTTTACTCCCCGCCTCAAAAATGATAAAGAATTGGCCAGCTTCAATCAGATGTGCTGCCGCTGCCAGACCAATAGGCCCAGCACCAATGATGGCTACAGGTAAATGAGATAGCTCTCCTTGGTGTACAGGCTCTTGAAGAGAGATCTGCTTTTCCATGAGCGTAGGTGCACAACATGACTCGACTTGTTTGAATTCAATGTTTTTCATTTCAAATGACATCAATATAAGAAACGTTAGAGCGATATCCTGTCGCGAAAATGACGGTTTGGACCTCTTCTCGTGTTCCATCAAACCAGATCACCCCACTGTCATAAAATGCGGTGAACATTTTCTTTTGTTTCGGGTTTCCCGCTTTAAGCCGCTGCTTATATCCCTCCAAATCTAGAACGGATGAACCGTTTGCAAATGACTTGCCAAATTTCCAAAACGAATCGATCCCCGTTAACCTAAACCAGAAGTGAATATCCTGGCTCAAGAGACGCTGCGGGATTAGTGCTACTGGTTCTCTCACAGCAAGTGTTGTTTCAGCTACTTCGGATAGTTCCATCGCAATTTGAACGGCGGAATTTCCTCTCCCTACAACAATGACCGATTGATTATGAAAAGGGGCCGGTGTTCGATACGTCGCGAAATGTAAGATTTCCCCTCAAATTTTTCGTGTTTGGGAATCGAAGGGGTATAGGGCCTGCTAAACGATCCTGTTGCCGAAATCAGATTGAGAGCCACGTATTTCTCTCCACTTGAAGTTGTTACTGTAAAAACGCCAGATTCTATGGATACTTGATCTACAAGGTTGTTATAAACCAAAGGCAAGTCAAAATGAGAAGCATAGTCCTTCAAGTATTGGATGACTTCATCACGATGAGGGTATTGATCCCCTGGAGAATCTATCGAAAGCCCAGGCAGAGAAGAGTACTTGGTAGGTGAGAATAACTTCAAATTATCGTAATACTGTGGCCATGCTCCTACCGCTTCTCCTCCTGCCTCCAAAATCAAAAAAAGACAGCCCTTGCTTTTTTAAATGATAACCGGAAGCAAGTCCTGCCTGACCTCCACCAATAACAATGACATCCCAGATAGGTTTCATAACACATCTCCTTCAAATATAATTAGAGTGATTCATTCTTACAAGGTATGTACTCATTTAGTATATTTATTTGCAAATTGCAAGTATTATCATTTGGTGACTAGTTATCTCTTCTCAAAAGCCACCCTGTAAGTTTTCATGTAGGCTTATGCCCACTATTGCAAATGTTGTATACCTTTATTTAGGCGGATGCATAGAGTGTGAGTATATATTTCACCAAAGAAGGAGAATGACTATGTACCATAAATTATCAAATCGAAATCAATGGCATAATCCATTGCCTAACATCCGGAATAACAACGGACTGGGGATCTCCACTCCGTGCTATCATGGAAATGTGAACCTTAGTCACCCTGGTGGAAATATAGAAATAAGAGATTATGGACAACAACCACTTGTAATCAATATGGATCAAGCCACAAAGTATAATCAAAATTATCGTACGGCTCTATGGACAGGAAAGTATTTTCAAGTGACTCTGATGAGTATCCCTGTTGGCGAAGATATCGGTCTGGAAGTCCACCCGACAACCGATCAATTCATACGGATTGAAGAAGGTCAGGGACTTGTGCAAATGGGAGACGAGAAAGACAAATTGAATTTTCAAACGATGGCCTGTGAGGACTATGCTGTTATGGTGCCTGCAGGAAAATGGCACAATATCACCAACACAGGCAGTATACCACTTAAAGTTTATGTGATCTATGCGCCGCCTGAGCATCCTTATGGGACAGTTCATGAAACAAAAGCCATTGCCATGTCTTCTGAAAGTTAGTTGATCGTATTCTAATGAAATACAAATTTTAATACAAAAGCCTGATTTCTCTTCATTCGTGTTGAGAAAAATCAGGCTATTTCTTAATTTAATTATTTATCGAGGTATCGATACAGGGTTGTTTTGCTAATACCTGTTTCTTCACGAATCTCAGCAAGACTGTACTCTTTACTTTCATACATCTTCAGTTGTGAATTCCCGTTCGAGAGCCCCAGGCATAATGCTCATTTCTGTACGCCAATAATTACTTACCCGAAATGACACAATGTTATTATCCCCAATTTGAAGATTGACGTTGTTCTTCCCTTCATTTTATCCGGGTAACGCCCAACCTCCTCTTGATGCAGATTCATTTGTATTTTTACATTGTCTCTCACTTAACTTTGAAAGCATATCCTTCGTCATGGCCTTCAAGTCGTAGCGGGCATGAAATCCCCACTCTGTTTTTGCTGCCGTCGCATCAATGGAATGCGGCCAGCTATCGGCTATCGCCTGTCTCTTCGGATCAACGTCGTAATCTAGGATAAAGCCGGGAGACTCCTCCCGAATTGCTGCAGCGATCGCCTCCGGATCCACGCTCATTGCTGTGACATTAAATGAGTTTCGGTGCATCAACCGGAAAGAATCCGCTTCCATTAAATCGATGATAGCGTCCAGGGCATCCGGCATATACATCATGTCCATGTTTGAGTCTTTGGCAATATAAGATGTATACCGGCCAGCCGTCACGGCTGCGTAATAAATTTCCACCGCGTAATCCGTCGTTCCTCCGCCGGGAGGTGTCATGTAAGATATCAAACCTGGGAATCTCAACCCCCTAGTATCCAGGCCGTACTTGTGAAAATAATAATCACAAAGCAGTTCGCCGGACACTTTGTTCACGCCGTACATCGTATTGGGTCTCTGGATCGTATCCTGCGGGGTATTATATTTTGGAGTCGTTGGGCCAAAAGATCCAATGGAGCTTGGAGTGAACAATTGGCAACCGAGCTCTCTGGATATTTCAAGTGCATTCATCAATCCGCCCATATTCAAATTCCAGGCAAACAGGGGTTTCTCCTCTGCCGTAGCCGACAACAGCGCAGCCAAATGGATGATGGTATCAACTTCGTACCTCTTGGCGATTTCGAACATTGCCTTATCATTCGTCACGTCCAGTAACTCGAATGGTCCTGATCGGGTAATTTCGTGGGCTGATGACCTGAGATCCGTAGCAACGACGTGATCCACACCATAAATTTCACGTAATTTAACAACTAACTCAGAACCGATTTGACCCAGTGCTCCGGTTACCAAGATCTTGTTCATAAGACATTCCTCCCGAAATGTACTCCCGCGGATGCAGCTAAATCAGCTTCATTTCCTTGCCAACTTTCTCATAAACAGAAATCACCTGGTCGAGCATCTCCTTAGTATGGGCAGCTGTCGGCATGTTGCGTATTCTTCCAGTTCCTTTCGGAACCGTAGGAAATACGATTGCCTTGGCATAAACGCCTTCTTCATAGAGCCGTTTGCTGAACTGTTGAGTGGTTACTTCATCGCCAATAATACAAGGTGTGATCGGAGTTTCACTTTGGCCTACATCGTATCCAAGCCGGCTCAAGTGATCTTTCAAATGATTGCTATTCTCCCACAGCTTATCAATCAGCTCTTTGTCATTCATCAAAATGTCGATAGAAGCGCTACAAGAAGCGATTGCAGCCGGAGGTAGAGATGTCGAGAACAGAAACGGACGGCTTCTCAGCTTCAACCATTCGATCAATTGTTTTTTACCGGCCACATATCCACCGACAACGCCGATCGCCTTGGAAAGAGTACCAATTTGAAAGTCAATGCGGTCGGACAAATCAAAATGTTTCACGGTTCCCGCTCCTGCTCCGAGAACGCCCGAACCGTGGGCATCATCGACATAAGTAATCAGATCGAATTCTTCTGCTACTTTCACGATTTCGGGCAGTTTTGCTATATCACCATCCATGGAGAAAACCCCGTCGGTGATGACCATAATTTTGTGGTACTGACCTGATTCCTTGGCCTTTTTCGCCTGCTGTCTTAAATCATTCATATCCGAATGCTTAAAACGAATCACCTTGGCTCTCGACAGGCGACAGCCATCAATAATTGAAGCGTGGTTCAGCTCATCGGATAAAATCGCATCATGCTGATCCATTACCGCGGATATAGCAGCCATATTACAGTTAAATCCCGATTGATACACGATAACGGCTTCGGTTTTTTTGAAACGAGCCAGTTTTTCTTCAAGCTCAATGTGAAGTTCCATCGTACCATTAATTGTTCTTACAGCCCCTGCCCCTGCCCCGTATATCTGCGCCGCCTTAACTGAAGCATCAATCAGGCGGTAATCTGTTGCCAAGCCCAAATAGTTATTAGAAGACAAATTGATTAGGGACTTTCCGTCCATACGAATAACAGGACCATTTGCACCCTGCAGTGTGTCGATGAAGTTATATAGCCCTTTATTCTTTAGATCTTCGATGTTCGAACTTAAAAATTGGTTCAATACTTGACTTGACACTTGATTACCTCCTCGATATACGTTTGTCCTCATACAGGAGACATTCTATTCTTCAAGAAAACCTTGTTACAAAGGGGTTTATACTAAATTCAATGTAGCATCTTTTTTATTATTTGTACACATATGGAGGACAAAAAAACCAAAAAATAGGCAAATATACATCGTGATTATTCCCCCATCCCGGAAGCAATCGCTATTAAATTTTTGTTTATATCTTTTGCTATTCGGTACCGTGCCCAACGCAATGAGATGAGTCGTATGGGAATGCTTGCCGAAGTTATGCTCGCCTCACCACTTAGATATCTGTCTAATCGGTAGTGGGAACAAGTTATTACCATTCCTATAATCAGTACAAGTTCTTGTCCTTCGCTCGGGACAAGAACTTGTACCGATAAAATAAAAAAACCGCTAAAATAGCGACTTCAATGGGAATATGTTCTTGTCCCTCGACAATAAATTCATTCGTCTAAATTGTGTTAGATTTACACCTTTTTCATCGTTCGAATATGATCTATAGCACACTGCTTCTGATTTGATCAGTTCAGTGTGCTTTAAATTAATCATCTGTTTGTCTTAAGAGTACACCTGGTTGTTTAAAGCAACTTATTAAAATACTTCATATGATTTACAAAGATCAGTACGAGTGGTTATTTTCCCAGTATAAACTAGTACCATAACATTGATCGAATGGCTCTCATGAAATAGTTTTTCTTCTTTTTTCTGAATGATACTTTCTCCTAAATCTCTTTACTAAATAGACAATGTACATGACACATCCATAATAAAATGTAAACATGTAAAAGAAGAGAAATAACGGGATGAATTGTTCGTACACTCCAACCCTCAACATAGAATCTAAAATAAAAAAGACCCAACCATAACACCCAAACATATTTGGATTTGATAGCAAAACGAACTAAATCACCAAACAACTTAAATGACGCTAATGAAAATAATTTGATCATTTTAGATTCTTTCTTAATCAAAATGTCACGATTTTGTTTCTATACCATCTAATTAATTTGAAGTACATATTGCAGCTTGCTGATACAATGCCCTTTCAGAAAAAACACAAATAGGAAAGCATTTGCCGTCCTATAGTGCTGCTTCATATATTCTCTTCGTTTGAAATGACTACATATTTTCGTCCACTATTCCTGTATTAGCGTTACCAAATCAGTTGGATCTGTTAACTTGAGTTGCTGGTTCATTTCATTTTGATATAACATTTCAACAATCACAGAATACGCTTTTTTTCACCTAATCCTTAACTATCAGGTCTAAATAAATATCTTTAAACATTGGGTTCAGCTCTTCTTCTGGTGTCATACTAAATACCAAACTACCATCCTCAGTAAAATGTACCGGTTTAATGCGGGCATGTCTCCCTGGATCTCCTAATCCACCATTCCCTGATCCTTCTTTTTCACCAGGAGTTCTTGCATGATATACGATGATAGGATTTCCGAATTTATCAACTGTAAATGAGTTGTGCCCTGGCCCATTTTGATTATCTAAATCGTTTGTTTCAAGTACCGGATAATTTATCTTTACCCAATTCTCTACTTCCAATAGATTTTCTCCTTCGCTTATAGATAAAACCCCAATACAATATGACCAATTAACAGAAGAGGCTGAGAAAGCAAGGTACACAGTACCATCTCGTTTAATAACGGATGGACCTTCATTTATCATACCATTTCCGTCTGTGGCCTTCTCCCATGCATAAGAAGGCTCTGAAAGTATAACTGACTTGCTAGTTAGAATCCAAGGCTGTTCTGGATTAATTGTTGCAATTAGAATGGAGGAGGGACCAGCCTCAACATATTGTGCCCAAGCAACGTAATGCTGTCCTCCACTTTCGAAATAAGTCATGTCAAGTGAGAACGAATTGAAAGCAATATTATCTCCTGTATACGGTATATTAAAATGTGCCTCAGTATCCCAGTTTTCCTTTTTAAAGGGGTCACCATCGCCTTTACAAGCAATTACCGCAGGATGTAGTGCCCATAAATTATTTTTACTTGTGCTTGCTGTAAAGAATATAAACCAGTTTCCATTGATTTGATGAATCTCAGGAGCCCAAATATAACGTCCATTTGAAGTTGAATGCTTCTCATCCCAAATAACTATCTCATGTACACCAGGCTCTGCCATACCATTTAATTCAACTGTTCCTGCTAACCCCTCCAATGTTTGGGAACGACGAAGTACAATGCGATCATATCCCTCGAGATCTTGGTCACCATTAATAGGATAACTAGCCGTGAAGTAATAGTACCCATCATTGCTTTTTGTAATATGCGGATCGGCTCTATACTTAATAAATGGGTCTGGGTAACGTATCTGTTCAACCGTCCCTTTAATTTTATATGTTCCTTTGCTATAAGTTCTAACTGCAAGTAAATCTTCATTTTCCCACTGTACACCCAAATACTTGAAAGAACCATCACTGTACAGAGCTTTTATTTTATTTGGAGGCTGAACAGAACATCTAGACTGAATCGTTAGTGGAGGGATTGTTTCTACCCCGATATTGATAACCCTTGAATAATGCCTGGATACCCGCTCATATTCTGTTTTAGTCAATTTTAAGTTTGAAACGAGTCCCGACACTATTGGTAAGGAACCACCTTCTAACACTGGTCTATTAAGAACCTCAATTTCCGAAACAGAAAAAATTCGTTTCAAATCAGTAACTGTTTCATAATATATACCTTTATCATCTGTCCACCGAATACGATAAGCATCAATCTTTTCGTCATACAAAGCAAAAGGATCCTGTACAGAGATACTTGCTTCATTCAGCGATAGTAAGCGCTCATTCTGAAATGTGATTAAATCTTCTGAATCAAATAGGTAGGCTTTGCTCCCTTTATTATTATTACCGGCAATCAAGCCATAAGATCCATCGGATTTACGAAACAAGTACGGATTTTTTAATATTCCTGATCCTACCGGCACAACTGCATAACTACTTGTGGGATAATGAATTGGCTTACCGTTATTTAGTAAACTATATTTATCCTCACCGATAATACGCACTGCAGCACAAAGTGCAGAATCACGTTCTCCAGAGATAAAATTTTCGTCCATACCACTACCTTGGGTATATACCAATAGTTCAGCATAATCTTCATCTAAAGTTACTGAAACTTGCGTTTTTAGAGTCATCTAATTGATCGCTCCTCCATTTAGTAGAATAATAATTTTTTAGATATCGCCTCACGGATTTTCCATACCAGTGTATTCTCTTTAATCCAATTCATTGTCCCGAAATCACATGTCCAACACAATTTTATATCTCAACCTTAATGAAATTGAAACGCAGTTGACTGATGGTTCAAATGGAAGAGGAGTTATGATGCAAATAGCAGAAAAAAACTTTACCAAGCTTAATACTATTAAAAGGTTGCCAGATTCTTGACAACCATTATTTTCACTAAATCAAAGTAAGGTACTTTAAACGTAGTGATTTTTAATACGGTCATACTCTTCTTTTGTAATAGCGATAACCGTACCATGCTTAAATCGATACGGAAAGCTGAAATGCTCTTCACTACGAATAAATCGCCCATCTTTCAGATTGTCTGAGAGAAAGGGGACATATCCTTGACCTTCCCCAGGAACTCCAAAATAATCTAGTAAAAGGCACCATTTCCCACTCTCAAGTTGAAATGCAGTAGGCCCTTCATATGCACCGTGTCCAAGTTTCTTCATTTCCTCTTCAAACTTTTGATTGGTTC
Organism: Paenibacillus tundrae; assembly: GCF_030812775.1. Taxonomy (GTDB): domain Bacteria; phylum Bacillota; class Bacilli; order Paenibacillales; family Paenibacillaceae; genus Paenibacillus; species Paenibacillus tundrae_A. The sequence continues at coordinate 25,742 of NZ_JAUSTI010000007.1, read as the reverse complement.
GATATGTTCCAGTAATGGTGTTGCCTTCCTGTAGAATGATACCTTCCGGATTGGCTTCGCTCTTCAAGAATCGATAATATGATCCGTCTTCTTCATAGATGGCAGAATCAATAATGCCGCTTCCATCCTTTCTGCAGAGCAATTGTGCTTTATCAAATTGAACAAAATCCTTTGTCCGAGTGTAATAGATAGCCTTATCCCCATAATTATTGGAGGCATGAGACGAAGACCAATGGATTATGTAGTCCTTACGTTTCTCGTCATACAGTACATCTGGTGCCCACAAACAACCAAAATCCTCATCACCCAGTTCAACCATACGCTGCTCGGACCAATAAACAAGATCATCCGATTCCCACATAGATAAGCACTTGCTCCCATTACGAGAGATGTTATTCCAATCTCGTTCATATTTGCTGTGGAAGCAATTGGCCAGACTTAAATCGGTAGATATAATAAAAAATTTTCCATCTTTAGTTCGGACAATAGTATGATCACGTACGCCTTGTTCCCCTTGATTACTCCATAATATTGGCTTTCCATCATTCACAGACTCCCATTGTAATCCGTCTTTGCTAAGCCCAAAATAGACCTGTTCACCATCCGGTGTCGTTTTTTCTCTGAAATGAACGAATAAATAAGCCATTTTAATAAAACCACCTTTATCTATTTTTAACACAGGATTCTATTTAATCTACGACAACGTCCAAGGTCACACTTTTGATATCTGGCGATAAGTCTTCCTCGTTCCGCATATCAAGAGTAGGACTACCGTCAAATCTAAAATGAACAGGCTTCATACTAGCGTGGCGATGTCCACCTTGTATCCCGCACGCATGATATACGTTAAACCAGTCTCCATGTTTGTCCTGTACAAACATATTATGTCCAGGTCCATATTCTCCGGGCTGGCTTAAAGAATGCATAACTGGATAGTTATACTTAATCCAAGCATTTGGATTTAGTGGGTTGTCTGATGCACTCAGTTCTAGCAACCCAACTGAATAATTTGGCCCTACACCTGATCCAGAGAAAGCCATATATAGCTTATCGTCATTTTTAATAACAAAGGCTCCCTCCGACACCCCCGAGGAGATGTCACCGTTTCGATCCCAGCCATATTATCGTTAGTAGATTTCATTTACTGTGCCCCATTTTGCAAGAATAGTATCATATTCTCCTTTTGTAATTGGTAATACGCTCCCATGCCGTTTCTTTAACGATCCAAAAGAATATTGTTCGGGGGTTAATTTCTGCCAACTTTCACCGGAAGTATCCCCAATCTGAGTTGTGAGAATAGGTAGATATCCCCCATTGCTACTATATTGATCTACAAACAACCCCCACTTTGCCTCGTTATTGAATTTAAAGAATGCAGGCCCTTCCACATCACTCCCAGTCAACCCAAGCCCCAAGGAATCAAGTGTAGAAATATGCTCCCAATCTCCATTTAAACGTTTGCTGGATTCAATCGTAATATGTCCGTCTCCAGATGCCCGATAGTACATATCATCTGCTCTAATGATACTTGTATCAATGATTGTCCCCTGTTTACCTCTCGTAATATATAGTTCTGCCTGTGTAAATGTACGGAAATCTTCCGTCCTGCTGGCATAGATATGCATGCCTTCGGGCTGATTGTCTTCTGATAATACGCTGGAAGCCCAAAAGACTAAGTAGTTCCCTTCTTCTTCATCATAGATGGCTTCGGGTGCCCAAACACAGCCAGCCTCTCTAGGTGCAACTTCAACACTTCGAGGTTCCGACCAGTTCACTAGATCCGTTGACTCCCAAATCAGCAATGCATGACTGCCATTAACAGTTGGCTGTGATCCTTCCCAACCACCGCGATGATAGATACTAAGATCAGTAGCGATTAAATAAAACAAGTTATGGTCGACGCCACGAAGTAAAAAAGGATCACGAACCCCTTTTTCCCCTATATCCGAGCGGAGAACAGGTTGGTTTTGATTCAGGTCTTGCCAGTGCAGGCCATCTTTGCTCAAAGCAAAATAAACCTGCTCACCATCTTCCTGATCCCCAATAAAATGAGCAAAAACATAACCATACAATGATACATTTGAACTCATGTTTATCCCCCTTCAAATTCTATTCATTACACATGACACAAAATCAGCGCCTATAACAGACGCTGATTTTTTAGTATAATTTGTTTTATTTGGGATAAACCTTTTACTGAACTTCTCTAAATGTTGCATCTGCCTTTGAAGTTGTATCGTTAATAGAATCAATTCTCAATTGATAGTTGGAATGCCTTACATATCGATCTGGAACATTATAAGATTGGTATGAAGCAAGAGCTGGATCAGCAAGTCCAGGAACTCTCATGAACGAAGCATCGCGGTTAAACGCAGTCGTCCCATCTGATTCTACTAACACAAGTTGATAATTACTATGCTTTAAGTAATACCCGGGGAAATTGGTTGATTCAAATGAAATTGTTCCCCCACCTGCGAGCCCTGGTACAATCTTGAATTTTGAATCGTCTAGAGGTGATACATTTTGATCAATTCGTGCTTGGAAGTTCGCGTGTCTTAGAAACCTTCCAGGAAAATTATACGATTCAATTCGCTTGATTTCACGGCCAGCTCCGCTTGCATCTCGAAACGCGTCCATAGCTGGTGTCCACTGTCCATTGGTATCTCTTGCTCCCATATCGTAGCCGCCTTCTGGCCCAGGAGGTAAAGTTTCTGGAGCCCAATAGAACACCCCGGAATCATTGCCCCCGATACGTTTCATCAAATTGATCCAACTATCAATCGCTCGTTTAGTTTGAGTACCTCGATCCCATCTTCCACCCACTTCAGCCATCATTACTGGCTTATTGTACTTATTATGCAAATATTCAGCTCTCTCTCCTACGAATTGAATATCGTTAACACCAGCGTAAGAAGAAAATCCTATTAAATCAGTTTTTCCACCATTATTGAAGAATGGATCAAGAAAAGATTCCAGATCCCGTTGCGGTCCTGCTAAATGTATCATGGCAACACTTGATGGAGAGACCGCTTTCACAGCATCATATCCTGCGTTAAATAATCCCACCATCTGGACTGGATTTCTGAGACTACCTTGCCATCCAACGATACCAGAGTTTGTTTCATTGCCGATCTGAACCCATTTAGGAATAATCCCCTCATTAGTTAGTGCAGTCATATAATTAAACGTATAATCGTACAACGTGGTCTTCATATCTTCATAACTTAAACCTTGCCAAGCAACGGGCGCCACTTGACCCCCTACACTATTCCATGTATCCCCATAATGAAAATCAATCATAATTTCCATGCCTTTAGCATGCGCACGCTTAGCTAATGCAATACTCCCTTCTTGATCTGCATAACGATCAACATCGTTTGGATTCACCCACGTTCGAATGCGAACAGCGTTAATTCCGAATTCTTCTTGGAGAATATCAATCAGATCGCCTTCCGTACCATCTTTATAGAAGAATTTATCTCCTTGTGCTTCAAGTAATGGCAATATGCTAATATCTGCTCCATAAGCAAACGTACGATCCTCTGTTTCTGCATGAATAGAGTTAGGTTGAAATAGTGAGAAAAATAATGCAACAATTAACGTCACTGCACTAATCTTAGCCATGAATTTTTTCATAGTTCCTCCTATAATCTTATTATTTTGTACTTAGGAATTCCCAGCTAAAAAGTTGTCAATCTGTGACTGAAGTTCTTCCTTAACTTTATCAATTCCAGCTGCTTTAAGCTGGTTAAGCAAATCTTGCTGACCCTTATTCAAATCATTAATGATGCCATATTCCAATGGAAGATTATATCTCATCATCACATTACCGATATTTGCAATCTCATTTTTCACCTTTGTATCAACCAAAACGAAACTTTCCAGCGGATAATGATATAACTTGGTTTGACTTGCCGCGATGATATCCAAGGCTTCTTGAGGTGTGTTCACATTGTCACGATTGAGATGCGAGTTCCAGCCCCATACGGAGTATCCAGGATATTGAGAGGAGCTTGGCCCTGCCGAATATTTGTCTTCACCCTCAGGAATATAATGCTCTCCAGCAATGCCGTACATGACAAGGTCATGAATTTCCTTATCGTTTTGTAATAAATCAATGAGCATTAAAGCACGTTCAGGATTTTTTGACGTAGAATGAATAGCTGTTCCGTTTTGTGTTGAGATTGCTGCATTCACCTTGCTGTTTGGTGTAATATCAACAATCTTAAGCTCCATATCTCTCTTCTCTTGTTTGGCTTCAGCGATCTGTGCACCTAGTGTCAATACGTTGTGATTACTTGCCGCTACTTTTCCAGCCTTCATTTCCTGCCATCCATCAATTTTATTATTCACAATATTTCTCGGCCAAACTCCGTTGTCTGCTAGATCCTTATAGTACTTGAGAGTCTCTTTGTATTCAGGCGTTTCTACGACATTAAATAACTTTCCGCTCAAGTCATCTAGTTTAAACGCAAGAGGTAAGCGAGGATCGATAAGATGCCAATCGTTTTTTTGCATCAAAGTCTGGTTATCCCAAGAATTCCACATTTCACCGCTGGCAGAAGCATTGAAGGGAACAATTCCTTGCTCGTTCTTAGCAATCGTTTTTAAATAAATCGCCAGCGTATCTAAACTATTAACTTCCGGCAAATTGTTCTTTTTCCGGAGATCTTCGCGAATCAAGGTGAATCCATCGGTCACTTCCACATGATTGTTGGGAACCATGTAGAGTTTGCCTTCAATTTTTGCCTGATCCCAGCTGACCTTAGGCATGTTCTCCCATGTCTGAGGAGCATACTTTTCCAGCATTTCGTCTGTTAATTCTAAAAAACCGCCCATCGTAGCCTGATTGGTATAGAAAGCCCAGTTCGCTGTATAAATTAAGTCAAAATCCTCATTAGCAGCAAATTTAAGGGGATACTTCTGTGCCCAGTCTGACCAATCCAAGAACTCAACACTGACGGTTGTGTTGATTTTTTCTTTTAACTTTTGATTTAGTTCAGTATAAACTTTTTCATAATCAACAGGTTTTGGTCCTAACATAATCATTTTTAATTGCACGGGTGCAGAAGAGTTATCTCCTACAGCAGAACTTGATGATGATTCTTTGTTGCCTCCTGATGAGCAGCCACTTAGTACGACCGTAAGCAATAATGCCATTGCCGTAATCATGACTAAGTATTTTCTTGTTAATCTCATGTTTCTGTTGCCTCCCCTGAAATCAAGTGTTTTGGGATAAACATTGAAGTGAAACATATTATCCCTATTCGAAAGTACAAATCAATCATAAGATGTAAGCGTTTTCTATACAATCTGATAATCCTCTGATTATCTTTGAATATCTTATGTATAATAGATTCAGGTCAAATCACAGAGAAACAGCGCCCTTGAACGGGTTCTAAGAGCGCTATGAGAACAGATTGTCATACAACTTACTTTGATTAGATTTTATTTAATGACTTTTCATAGATGTATTTTTGTTTAATAGATATTGGTTCGCTTGCTTTTCAACTTCCTTTTTTACCTTTTCCAGTCCAACAGCGTGAAGTTTATCGCTAAGAAGGTCAAATGCCTGATCAACATCTTCAACGGCACCGATATATATAGGTCTTGCATATTGCTCCGAAATCTGTAAAATCGCTGTTAATTCAGGTTCTACAGCCTCCGAATTAAAGCTGAAACCAGCATAGGTTGAGGGAATTAATATCTTTTTGATTTCATTTAAATGCTGTATATAACTATCGGGCCATGAATTCCGTGGCAAGAACAGACTCTTGTTAACAAACCAGAATCCGGATTTATCCATCGGATACCTATTGGTTTCAGTTGTTACTCCTTCAGGTAATGCAATTTTGTTGTCATCCGTAATGACATAATTCTTACCTTCTAGTCCGAAGTATGCCAAGTAGACATACTCTGGTTCTTCCATTAATAGATCAATGACTTGCAATGATTTCTCTGGATGTTTGGAACTTGAAGAAACGGCTAGTCCATTTACCAACCAAGAGGCTGCTGGAGCATTTCCTTTGGCATCTATAGTTGGTATTATTTCTGCTTTAATCCCCTTTAACTCGCATTGTTCTAGCGTAGACGCAATATCATTTGAATTGCCAAAGGCGACAGCACTTCTACCTTCGCAAAAGTTATCTTTTGAGCGAACTTGATTTGCATAAGGATTATCATTCATATAACCTTTATCTCGCCATTTTTTCATGATTCCGGCTGCATACTTCTGCGCGCTCAAATACGGTTCCTCCAACATGGAATAGATGGTACCAGATGGATCCTGATAATCGTAAGTCATGCCTTGTGCATAGGTAATTCCTGAATCCATAGGTGCACCAGGATAGGCAATTTTATCTCGGACGATATTATAGTATGGTGTTGAGAGATCATATTGACTATCCAAGTTCATTGGAATCATGTTCGCCTCATACTTTTTTATGGCTTCAAGATAAGGTTCGAGTTCAGACACTCGACGAATGCGAGAAATTCCATATTTTTCTCTCAAATCTTGACGAATTACAGTCACTCCTGTTGTCACATCAGGAGTAGAGGTTGGAACCATATATATGTTGCCTTTAATCTTTGCAGCATCCCATGCCTTGGGGTTTAGTTGGTCATGGTGTCTGGGCAAGAACTGTTCGATCATGTGTTCCGTAATTGACAAGAAGGCTCCCCTAGATACTTGCTGTGCATAATAACTCCATGACGAGGCATAGATGATATCTACATCCCCTGAAGCAAGAATTGCTGGATACTTTAAATTCAGTTCCTCCCAACGAATATATTGAATGTTAAGCATGGTATTCAGATCGTCCATTAATCTGTCGTTCAATGTTTCCAAAACTTCGGGGAATCCTTGTGGAGCTTCACCAATCAAATACATATTTAATGTGACTACATCATTTTTTTTGCTTGTGTTTACTGTATGTTCCGTAGGCTGTGATTCAGTTAACTCTGTAGCCATTCCTTTTTCAGAATTGCGTTCAAGAACATAGACAAAGATGACTATGACTGCCATCATACTAACGAACCACAGGAATATTTTATTTTTCTTAAGTTTCATGTTCCCTCCATCTCATACGGCGTTACATGAAGGTACGCATTTAATTACGCTCATCATCTTCAGTCAAAATGAGTGGTAGCCGCAAAATAACTTTCATCCCTTGATCAGGCTGGCTGACGAAGACCATCCCATATTTCTGGCCATACATTAATTGAATTCGCTCCTGAATGTTTCTCAAACCAAATCCTCCCGTATTTTTGCTACGAGTACCATGAAGTAAACTTTCAGTTTCAGAAGATGCCATTCCAACACCGTCATCTTCCACAATAATGATCAAGTCTTGTACCTCAATGTACGCTGAGATTTCAATCGTACCTGAACCACTCTCATTTTCTAAAAGTCCATGAATAATGGCATTCTCTACTAAAGGTTGCAACATGATTTTTGGCACTTCATAAGGAAAGAACTCGCTAGAAACTCGAATAGCAAGCTTAATTTTGTCTCCAAATCGCATATTCTGTATAGCTGCATATGCCTCGATATGGCGCAGCTCGTTTTCTAATGTGACCTTTTCTTTTCCATTCGATAAACTCAGCTTATAAAAAGTAGCCATTCTTTGAACCAGCTCTGTAATCTCATTCGGATTGTTTGTTAGAGCCATTATGTTAATTAGATCCAATGTATTATACAGAAAATGAGGATTAATCTGAGCTTGTAGCGCCATCAATTCTTTATTCTTCACTTCTCGCCCCAATAGATAAGTCTCATCCATCAGATGAGAAATGTTCTTAACCATTAAGTTAAAATTTTCAGTCAACTCCCCAATCTCATCCCCATTCACTGGAAGATCCGCAACTTTGAAGTCTCCACTCTTCATCTTGCGAACGAGATGTGTCAGTTTGCGAATTCGCTTGGTCATTGTACCTGCGGCGATATAAGATAATAGAAATACTAATGGGATCGCCAACAGATATAATTTGATCATTTGATCACGTGCCTTATTACTGGCTGACAAAATATCTGAGTAGGGTACAATTAGCGCGATCTTCATATTTGTTAAAGGGATGGAACGAAGGCCAAGAAACATTCGGTTATCATTTATTATGAAGTGTTCATCTTGATAATTGTTTGGGTAAGAAAGCCATTCCTCCCGATGATTGCTTATCACATTCATAAAGTCTTTCTCGTTTAGTTGACTTGTGATTGAAGACCCGAGACTCTCGAGTCGTTCGTTAAACAGGATTACAGAAGAATTCGGTGTAAGTAGCGCATGATCCAGAACGGAGCGAAACGCATCTGCATAGAGCCGAACTTTAATGATTCCACTAATAGTCTGAATATTGTGCATAGCAGGAATTTTACGAATAACAGAGATACCTTGGTTATCTACATCATAATTGAATGATCTCGTTGGTAACCAGTCGAATGCATCAGATGAGGATAAAAAAGGCATAAACCAGTCTAATTTCTCAAGCTCCTCCATTTTCAGATAATCAAAGTTGCCTGGCTGACCGGCGAGACCTGACTCCATATATAACTGAAAGGTTTGTATATCCGAGTTAAATCGAAACTGATTCATCGCATTGCTTAGAGCATTGGCATCCTGATACCAGAGATTAATATCCTCATATCTAGAGGAATCTGCAATCAACGAAGCCTGAACAGTATCATTAAAAGCGATCAAATTCAAAATTTCCGTAATGGATCGTGTCTTAAACGCAATATAATCCTTCGTTTCATCCAACACTTTCTCTGCAGAAAATAATGCCTGCTTCTCACTCTCAATCCTAATCTGATGCAAGTTTATCGTTAGAAGAAGGAGAAATGGGATACTGAATACCACCAAGATTATCAAAGCCATTTTATAATGAAGGCTCCATAAAACTTTACGTTTACCCCTCATCTAACACATTTCTCCCGAAACTCAGTCGGTGTGCATCCAGTCGTTTTCTTGAAAAACGTTGCAAAATAATTGGCGTCAGTGAATCCAAGATTTACAGCAACTTCATGCAATTTCATGTCAACGTTGGAAAGAAGGATTTTGGCTTGTTCAGTTCTAACTTCATTGATATATTCCTTGATGGTTTGACCTCGCTGCTTTTTGAAATATACAGATAAGTACGTTTCGTTAAAGCCGATATATTCAGCAATTGTTTTGATGGTGAAGCCTTTATCAGAAAAATGATTGTGAATGTAACGAATAATCTCACGAATTTTAACATGATCCTCACCAGAGCTATCCTGAAAGAGTTCGAGAAAAGACAGTACGTAGGATTCTAAGATTTGAAGATTCATAATGCCATCGAATTCTTTCCATATATATCTACGTTCTCCATCCCTGTCGATCTCCTTAAGTCCGTACTGAATAGCCATCTCAAGAATAATCATAAGATATTGGAAGTAGACGTCTTTGACATGTGAAATATTCAAATCACAGGAGCGTCTAGCTCGTTCAGTCAGTTGAACTAATTGCTTTTTAGCAGCATCAATGTTCTCTTTACGTAAATCCTCTCGGAACTGTTGGAGTTCATGCCGTTCAATTGAAAAAGTGACTGATTGCCCTAACAAATCTGCGAAAAAAAAGTTCTTTCCTTCATTATAAAAGAGTGAGTTGCAGGCTTTCATTGCTTGTTGATAAGCGAGCGGAATGTCGGATAGCAGCCTCACTGGCTCACTAATTCCAACTTGAAAAGAAATTGTAGGATCCAAAACTTCCGATAGTTCAGTAATCATATCTTCAATCTTTTCTCTGCCCTCTTGGAAACTTGATCCGAATGCACCAGGTAAAATAATAACTAGCCATTGACTAGAAGTAAATCCGCATATCCCTTCGTGCTGTGCAAGCAAAGGGCGCGTTATCAACTGGTACAGCACTTCTTGCTGCATCTTGGATATGTCTTCAGGATATTTAGAAGAGCCCCAATAAAGGGCTGCTGTGATGACCGTAAAAGAATTATTGTATCTGAGTAAGAATGTATCTTTACTTTTCAAAGCGAGCTGTACATGTTGAGAATCCGGCTCTACAATTAACTTGCGAACCATCTCTTGACGTAGAACCGCGAGAGACCAGTGAGTGTCATGATGCTGTTGCCAATCTACAGACATTTTACGTTTTTCTTCTTCCGCTGTAACCAAACGTACGGCTGCCAAAACAGCGTCTTGGACTTCTTTCAGATTAATTGGCTTTTCGATATAATTTAGTGCACGTGTTTTGATCGCGGATTTCAAATACTCCTTATCCGAATAACCACTAAGAAAAATAAGTTGTCCCTTCCCTCCTATTTCCCGATAAGACGAAGCGAACTGGATTCCATCCATTCTTGGCATGCGAACATCACATAGAAGAATATCAGGCTTCCATTCCTTGGCTATATCTAGCCCGCTTAGGCCATTGGGAGCTGTGCGTATGTCAGTCAAGCCGATCTTTGAAGCTTTGAAATGACGCTCTAGCACTTCTCTTGTGCGAAACTCATCTTCAATAATCAACAATCTCATATTTGTTCCCCCTGAATGAGTGCTGTTGCTTCATTTACTCTAGAATAGCAAAGAGGAGACTTGGAGCCTCCTCGATTAAACGGTACCTATGACTCTCAAATAAGTACACGTTACTTTTTTTTAAATTTTATCCTTTTACCGCACCTAATGTAAGACCTTGTACGAAATATCGCTGAATGAACGGATATGCAAACAATATCGGCCCGGTCGCTACAATGGTCATGGCCATTTTAAGACTTTCGGAAGGGATCTGCACACTCACAACGGCTCCAGAAGAAATCATGGCCTGGCGCATCCCTTCCATGTTACCAAGCATATTATAAAGGTAATATTGAAGCGGCATTAAACGTTCGTCCGATATAAATAACAGCGAATAATACCAATCATTCCAGTAACCTAAAGCGATAAAGAGTCCGATCGTTGCCAATGCGGGCTTGGACAGTGGAATAATGAGCCGGAAGTAGATCAAGAAATCACCTGCTCCGTCGATTTTGGCAGATTCAGTAATTGCCTCCGGAATACCACCCATAAAGGACTTCATGACAATGATGTAGAACACGTTCAGAAGCATGGGGAGGATCAATACAAGAAGTGTATCTTTTAGATTCAGATAATTGACAATTAGCAAGTACCAAGGAACCAATCCCCCGCTGAATAGTGTTGTGAAGAAAAATAAAAACGAAAATTTATTTCTCCATTTAAAATCCTTTCGGGCTAGTACATACGCCGTCATTGATGTAAGTAATAATCCAAAGACAGTACCGAGAACTGTAACAGTAATCGTAATTGCATATGCATTCAGCATCTGAGCGGGATACTCGAATAGTATACGGTAAGCTTCCGTAGAGAAAGAGGTTGGAAGTATTTGAAATCCATTTTCTACAATACTTTGTTCCGAAGCAAACGAAGACGATAAAATTAAAATGAATGGAAACAGACAAAAAAGCGAAATTATCGTAAGCAGAATGTAACCAACCAGATTCATGATTAGTTTGTCGCCTCTCATCTTACGATGACTAGAAGAACTTGAAGTAGATGTTTTCTCAACTCGTGTACTCATGGGATATCGTTCCTTTCTCAGAATAATGCGCGATCCTTGTCGTACTTGCGAACAGCATAGTTAGCTATAAGAATAGTGATTAATCCCAATACAGACTGATAGAATCCTGCTGCTGAAGACATCCCAATATCATTGGACGTGATTAGGGATCGGAATACAAATGTGTCAATTACATCTGTAGACGAGAACAATAGACCGTTATTTCCGACCATGTTGTAGAACATCCCGAAATCCCCACGGAATATATTACCGATCGCGAGCAATACAAGAATAATAACTGTTGGAAAAAGGTTAGGTATCGTAATGCGCCAGATACGTTGAAAAATATTAGCTCCATCAATCTCAGCCGCTTCATACATCTCACTGTCAATACTTGTGATCGCTGCTAAGTACATAATGGTTCCATAACCAACAGCCTTCCAAGCAGATACCAATATAAGAATAATAGGCCAGTAAGAAGCTGTGTTATAGACATCAATCGGATTAAGACCAAAGAATTTCAACACAACATTGAGTGTTCCATATTCAAAGTTAAATAGATTGTACGCAATTGCCCCTACAACTACCCAAGAAATAAAGTAGGGCAAAAACATCATGGTTTGAAAGATTTTCCTAAACCATTTATTGGCGACCTCAAAAAGCAAAATAGCCATCATAATCTGAAATACGTTATTAACTATAATAAAGGCCAAATTATATAATGCTGTATTTCGCGTTACTGTCCACGCATCGCCTGACTGGAAGAAAAAACGAAAATTATCAAGCCCGTTCCAAGGACTGCCGAATATGCCCCCACTGTAATTAAATTGTTTGAATGCAAGCACAATACCTGCCATCGGTATATACGCAAAAACAAAGAAAAATATCACGGCTGGCAATAACATTAGCAAAAGCGTTCGGTATTGTACCACATCTCCCCAGAAGCCTTTTTTCATGTTGCTCCTCCTTATAAGTTTCTAATCTGACCTCATTATAAGTTGGAAGCGTATACATTTATATATGGTAGAACTTAGTTCTTCTTTGAAAAGCTTATATCCCATAAGAATCAGAGTTGAAGTCAGCTTTTAGCAAAATTTTGTAGAATCAATCATGGGATATCTGGCGTTCTTCCAGATAATCATTTAAATATATCGATTTAATTTCTTCTAATACACTCGATGAATACGCTGAGAACTTTAAAGGTTCATTTTTTCCTTTAGTCATATATGCTCCAGATTGATAAGATAAGTTTCCAATACTAGACTTGTATAATATGTCTGCTCCTTTACTTGGATGAGGAAAGAACCATCTTGTTATGGGTATTAGAAAAAAAGGAATTCCATTTTTTCGATCATTTCGTAATGTATTATTTCCCCCAGGGTCTACACAAATAATCTTAATCCCCTCTTTAGAGAGTTCAGAAGATATTTCTTGCGACCATAGTGTCATTGCTAATTTGCTTGTAGAATAAGGTCCAATTAACTTTTTGAATTTTTTCGGGCGCATCATATCTTCATAAGTTATTCTATATATGAAGTTAAATGCGTTTGTACTTGTGTTTACAATCAGCTTGTGGGAACCCATTTTTATTAATGGTTTTAATTCAGCTAGAAGGATATACGGTACAACCGTGTGTAGCTCAAAATGTAGTTCTCTTGCTTGAGCAGAGTAATAGAGCTTATCAAAACTCCCACCAGCGTTATTAAATAATACGTCAATTCCCTTTTCATTCTCTTTTATGTCTTTAATAGCTAGTTTCAGTTCAATAAAATTTGATAGGTCAGCTTTGTAGATTCTAATTTGCCCTTCTTTTATTTTCATTTGTATATCTTGTTCAACCTCAGGGAAGTTAGATTTAATTAAAGCAATAACGTTCCAACCTTCTCCAATTAACTTCTTGGTAAGTTCTAGGCCGATCCCTCTATTCGCTCCTGTAATCATTGCTGTTTTTATCATATTCATAATGACCTCCTCCTTGTAATGAAGAGTATAAACTTTAAAGTTGACTCTAATGCAAGGAAATGTGATCATCTACTAAAATACATTCATAAGGTGTGATTGTTTGACATACTCCATCCAGCAAATTTCCAAAATGGTAAACTTATCGACTCATACTATTCGCTATTATGAAAAAATCAATCTAATTCCTGAAGTGAAGAGAAATCCTAGCGGATACCGTATTTATGAAAACGAGGATATTGAGCGTCTAAAATTAATTACTTGTCTGAAGAATGTAGGAATGTCTTTAGAAAATATAAGGCCCTTTCTATCGATCAAAGATAATGAATTACTTTCAGACTATCCTGATTTGATGGATATGGCATTAAAACATAAAGAAGATATGTTGAATCAAATAGCGGATTTACAGAAAGTTATTGAGATCATTGATAGTAAACTTGAACAGAACTCTTTCAGGCATATTCCATCAAGCAATTAATAGTTATTTATCTGTAGAACGAAATTAAAGGCACCCATAAGGGTGCCTTCAATGTTATAACCTGCCTCTCTTTGACAAGTTGGATAAAACGAACACAAATATATCAATCAACCTTGTTGTGACGTGCAAGTGCTGCAACAGAGCCGCGGAAATCGGGTCTGCCGTCTGCCGTCCACAAAAGCTTCGTCACAAATGTATGGCGATTCGGATCGTACAGCGGATCTCCTATAATGTCCTTATATGTTCTAGCGTGGAACACAAATAGCGTCTCTTCGCCGTCCTCTGACACTGTGAAGGAATTATGACCGGGACCATACATTGAGATGCTCTCATCTGTCGAGAGAACCGCTGTTTGCGACTTACGCCATGAGGTGGCATCGAGCAAATCAGCATCCGCATTGGCTTCAAGTAGGCCCATGCAATAATTGAAATCGGTGGCGCTAGCCGAGTAAGAGAGGAACACCCGATTACCCTTGCGAAGAAATGCCGCGCCTTCGTTCACTTTATAACCAATGATTTCCCAGTCATATTCCGGCATGGAAATCATCGTTTGCGGACCAGTCAGCGTCCACGGATTGCTTATTTTAGATATATACAGATTAGAGTTACCTTCGATATTTGGATCCTTTTGTGCCCATACGTAATAACGGCTTCCATTATGCTCAAAGGTAGTGGCATCGAGGGCGAAGCTTTCCCACGCGGTACGAACCTGCCCTCTTTCCGTCCAACTACCTTCGAGCGGATTGGCATTTTCATTCTCTAGCACGTACATCCGATGGTCGAACAAGCCTTCATTCGTTTCCGTCGTGTGTGCGGCAGCGAAATACACGTACCATTTGTCATCAATAAAATGCAGTTCAGGTGCCCAAATATTAGCACTAAGGATACCCGTCTCGCGCTTTCTCCAGATCACTACAGGAGTTGAAGTAGCAAGCCCCTCAAGATTCTGGGCTCTACGGATTTCAATCCGATCATACTCCGGAACGGATGCTACAAAGTAATAATACCCGTCCGAATGTCGGTAAATAAAAGGATCAGCTCTCTGCTCAATCAATGGTTGAATGTCGTGTAACACTCTTTTTTGGACTTCCATCTTATCACCCGTTTCACCATAATATATGCTACCCTTTAACAGCACCTGCAGTCATACCATCTATGAAATATTTCTGAAAAGCAATGAATAAGATAAAAATTGGAATGATGGAGAAGAAGGAACCTACGATCAATAGATCATAGTTATTGCCATAAGGAGTTAACAACGTTTTCAAACCGATTGGAAGTGTATATTTACTCTGATCTCCGAGCACCATGAATGGCCACAATAGATTATTCCAGCTATTCATACCATTCAAAATGGCCATTGCTGCAAAGGATGGCTTCATAATCGGCATAATGAGCCTGAAATAAATGGCATACTCGTTTGCGCCATCAACCCGCCCAGATTGAATAATCTCTTTGGGTATGCTTCGTAGATATTGCCTGAAGAAAAATATTGTCGCGGCATTGGCTATACCGGGTAGAATGATTGCTGAATAGCTATTCACCATTCCCAAATCATTAATTAGGCTATATAAAGGAACTAGCAGTATTTCGAAAGGCACCATCATAATGAGCAAAACACATATAAAGAGGAAGTTCTTACCTTTAAAATCATATGCTGCAAAACCATAAGCAACAAATGCACTTACAAAAAGGGTTAAAACCACTTGAACGATAGTTAAAATCATACTGTTCCAAAACCACACAAAATAATCATGTTGTCCAGTAAACAGATAGATGAAATTATTAAAACTCATAATTTCAAAATCCAAACTTAGGTTAAGACCATACCTAACTAATGATTCACCTGGTTTAAAGGAAGATAGGGCCACTGCATAGAATGGAATCATAATTAAAACGAATAGTATAATGAATAAACAAATAATGACTATTCTAGAGATGAAATCACTCCTGGTCTGACTTTTGCCCACTTTAATCCTCCCCCTTTTTAAACATTCCACTAAATTTCAACTGTGTTAAATTGATAACCATAGCAATGACTAACAGTACGATACCAACTGCAGCTGCGTAACCCAGCTTGTTCTGCTCAATCCCTTGTCTATACAAATATCCAACAATGGTTAAGCCAATATTTTTGGGTGAATTGTTACCGTTAAACATCATCAGGCTCTCCGTAAACATGGCTAAACCTGCATACACACTAATTGTCGTAACATATACCGTGGTCGGCTTCAATAATGGCATTGTGATCGTTCTAAACTTCTGCCAAGCAGATGCTCCATCAATTGAAGCAGCCTCATAATATTCATTGTCAATGCTTTTCAAACCGGATAGATAGTAAAGCATATTCACACCTGTCCATCTCCAACATGCGAGGATTAACAGTGCTGCCATACTCCAAGTTCCGTCTTTCAAAAATTTAATCGGCTCTACACCAAATAGACCTAGGAAACTATTCATTAATGAACCTTCCATCTCACCGAATGTAAGGCGGAAAATGGTACCCGCAACTGCGACAGATGTCAATGCAGGGAGAAAGAACGAAGATTTAAAAAACTCTCTTCCCATCATTAACTTACTGTTTATCATAACGGCGAATAACATTGGAAGAGGAATTAACAGTACTAAGGTTCCTAACATGTACACAACGCTATTTTTAATAGCCGTCAAAAACACTTTATCCGTAAGTAATTTCGAATAATTGGCTTCACCAATCCATTTTGGATCCTGTCCCAACATCCGATCTTGAAAGCTCATGACGAATGAATTTACAAGCGGAAAAAACCAGAATATCAAAAATATAAGTATAAATGGAAGTACGAAGACATAAGGTGCAACTTTTTGAGAGTATACAAATTTCTTTATCATATTCTCAATCTCCCTTGACTAAGGTTAAACCTGCCGACCACTATACCTGCCGACAGGTTTAACCAAATCATTTACTTATTCTATTTATTTCAATTCTTGTTCAATTGCTGCTTGTGCTTCATCCAACGCTTCCTTCACGTCTTGACCATCTTCAAAGATGGCGTTCAAAGTAACCGTATTGAAGATATTGCCGATGATCGGTGAAGCTTTGACGGACTTGATCGCTCTAATTTCGTCCTTGATTTCATTCAAAGTATCAAACGCATTTGTTTTGAAGTATTGGACGTATTCATTATCAGGGTTTTTCGTTACTGCATCATCTTTCCATACTTCCATGTTGATTGGGTCAAATCCAAGTGTATTCCAGATTTCAGTCGTAGCTTCTTTCGAAAGCTTAGCAAAAGCTACGAATTCTTTGGCCAATTGAACGTCTTTACCACTCTTCGTAACAACTGTGCCAGTACCGCCTAAGCCAACGGAACGAGGATTACCTTCTTCAAATACAGGCAATGGAGCAATTGCATATTTACCTTTAAGATCCTTCATTTCGTTTACAAAGCGGGACATGTACCACTCAGGCATCAATGCGCTTGCGTAGTTGCCTTTGTTGTATTCGCCTTTTGCTTCTTCTGTGTCGGGTTGTCCGCCTGGGATCGTATGAATAACATTGTTCTTCTGCAGATCGACTAACATTTCATACGCTTTAATCATTTCAGGCGAGTTCACTTTTGGATTACCATTTTCATCTGTAAAATCTGTGTTTTGCTGAGCTAACAGTAATGATGCTTGCCACGTAGCAGATGTATCAGCAGTACCTAAGTACTTGCCAGTCTTTTCATAAACCTTGATCCCTGCTTGTTTGTAATCTTCCCACGTTATGATTGTCTTGTAGTCAACACCTGCTTGTTCGAGAATTTCAGTATTGTAGAAAGCAAGCGTTGCACCTACGTGGTAATCAAATCCATAAACCTGATCGGCTTTGGAATAAATCTCGACACGTGAAGGAACAACAACGTCTTTGTATGGTGCAAATACATCATTCAAAGATTCCAGAGGAACGTTGTCACCTTCCAAGAATTTAGGGAATTGACCAAGCTCAATATCCGCAATATCAGGAGCACCTTTTCCGCTTGTAACTGCCAATAAGAGCTTGTTGTGCATATCATCGTAAGGCATAACGGTTACATTCAACTTAATCTGTTTGTCTGGGTTCTCTTCGTTCCATAAGCCCAGCATTTTATCCAAATGCTTGCCGTGCAAATCCACAAATGTCCAAAACGACAATTCTGTTGCATTCTCACCGGCATTAGCGCCTAATTGCTGTGTTTCCGTATTTGAATCAGAAGGGTTACCACATGCTGTAAAAAAAAGGGACATCATAAGGACTGTAACAATGGAGATTAACGTACTGCGTTTTTTCATTTGTTCGTCATCCTCTCTTTTTGTGTTAAGCATTTGAAAAGTCGGCTGACTAGTTAGTTCTGTTAATTTAAGCGGTTTCAATCCATCTTAGCACCACCATTCTCAACATCATTCTAACCGTTCAAAGAAAAGACCCCTTCGCAACAATTTCTCAGATTTCATATTGTAAGCGCTTTACATGCCGTATTATAATATATATGAAATAAGCTTTATATAACCAATTGATTATAAAATCATAAAGTTTATGGGGAGATGCTACTCTTTGAAAAAGCTGGCGCTCTACAAACAAATTCGAGAACATATTATTCAAAAAATTAAATCAGGGCAGCTTCGGCCAACAGACCGCATTCCTTCTGAACAAGAACTGATGGACGAATTCAGAGTCAGTAAAATAACCGTCAAGAACGCCCTAACTCTACTCGCTGACGAAGGATTGATTATACGCGTACAAGGCAAAGGCTCCTTCGTCTCTTCAAGTCTTGCTGTTTCTAGCATCCATTCACAGCCATCCTCATACAGCTCGACTTCTATGCCGCTCATCGGCTTTATTATTCCGACAATGAGAACCCGTGTCATTCAGAAGCTCGTTGACTACACGGAACAATTTCTGCAAGAAGCCGGCCTCAACATGGTACTTAGCATCACGCGCGAGTCCTCCTCTATTGAAACAAACGTCATTCGTACACTAACGGAGCTCGGTGTGAAGGGACTGATCGTTTTTCCGACAGAAGATGAGAAGTACAACGAATCATTGCTGCGCTTGTCGCTCGATAAATTCCCGTGTGTGTTCATCGACCGCTATCTGCGCAACATTGAGACGTATACCATTACATCCGACAATTACGGCGGTGCGTATAAGGCTGTGTCCCATTTGTTATCCAAGAGTCATCAGCGAATTGCGCTCATCTCACCTGAAAATGCCAATACAGCCGTCGAGGATCGCACGCTTGGCTTCGAGCAAGCGTACACAGATCAAGGCATTTCGATTGACAAAAGCTTGTGGTGTCACATCCCTCTCAACATTCTACGCAGCGAGCAAGCATTGGACTATGTAAGCGACTTCTTGCAGAACCACAGTGGAATTTCGGCAGCATTCTCCCTGACTGAAGAAACAGCACGCCTTACATCGGCCGCTATCCGTCGTCTGAACGATCATTCCAATATTGAATTGCTATCTTTCGATAATCCACATCTTTCTGGCGTAGCTTATGTGCAGCAGGATGAACAGGAAATGGCACGAACAGCAGTAAAGCTGTTACATGAACAGATGGAAGATATGTATTCTCCTAAGAACGCCATTATTCCCGTGCAACTCATCTTCCCTTGACACGACAATTGTTGCAGCTATTCGATAGATAAGCTGGGCAGTTAGATCGGTTTTACCAGTTGTTATATAAGATCATCTGCCCAGTTATCTTATGAATCAATGATTATATGGCTAGCCTTACAAGTAAGAATCCTTAAGCCTGCGCAAAAAAAAACGAACTATCTAATGATAGCCAAATGAAAATTAATGCAATCCTCAGTCCATCCTTCTTTTTTAGTCTTATAAGAAAACGAATAGAGTTTAGATATGATAAATGCCCCCTCTAATTCTTATTGTCCGCCTTCTTTTTGAGCAGTTTGATTATGAGCATTAAATAATACTTTTAACAATGGCGGTGCAATTAAAGTAGTAAGTATGATCATAATAACAACGGAGGTGAAATATTCAGGTAACAGAAGCCCTGCTTGTAAACCAGTTGCGGCAATAATCAATGCAACTTCCCCTCTTGATACCATTCCAGCTCCAATAGCAAAAGAAGAAACATTGCTGAATCCCGTTATCTTTGCTCCTAATGCACCGCCGAGTAATCCTTGAGATTGCAATACCTGCTGCAAAAGAACCGATAATACCGGCCATACCCATTAAATCAGCGAAATATGCAAATCCAAAGCAAATGAAAAGAGCGATTGATATAATGGGTTCCGTCACTTTAAGCGTGGAAAGCCACTTCATAACACGAGGAACGATAAACACGCCTGCAACAAACACACCAATGAAGAACAACACTTTCTTCCCTACTAGAAGTCCTAACGATACATCCTCACCTGTACCCAAGAAACTCATCATAAATGCCAAAAGAACCACAACTAAAATATCATCTACTACAGCAGCTCCAAGTGTAGTTGTGCCCTCTCTTGTACTTAAACGATTCCAGCTAAAGCTACAGCAACTGCTGATTTCTAGTTTTTCTAAAACTGGTCTAGATCACCGTATAAACACCATCTCTACCTACTCTTCAACTCCACATATCAGACCATTCGAACGCGTTCTCCAACATAATAATACCCCAATAATCATAGGTAAATACGTTGCTTAAACAGACAAAAACATAGTTTTAACGCACAAAAACACCATCATTAATCCCTGTATACGCATTTTCGATAAAATCTCTTAAATCAGGTTTAAAGCAGTATTTATATATATAAATTAGAACATATAAACTCTTCGCAACAAAATAGAACCGGTATAGGAGAGTCTAACAGTCGTGTTCAAGGTTAATTAAATACTTAGACTATTTACAAGTCTTTAGCGGTTGAACATATACATATGTGTTCTAATAAAATAAAAAAGCCGCTAATTTAGCGACTTCTACCCACTTGCCCTTATTTGTCCTCAATATTTGTTTAATTCATTACTATGGCTATTAAAATATCAACTTGCAATTGTAAACCGATCGGTTTATACTGATACAAACAGTACAGGAAGTGAGGCGATATATAAACAAGCCTATCCATAACTTAAGCCAAATAGCTTCTGTATAACAAAATCATAACAACTAATGGAGGGATTTTCCATGTCTAAAGTAAATGTAGGCGCTGAGAATGAACAACCAATCGAACTGTATTATGAGGATCATGGTACGGGAAAACCAATCATTCTGATTCATGGCTGGCCTTTGAGTGGACGATCCTGGGAAAAGCAAGTTCCTGCGCTGATTGAAGCGGGTTACCGTGTGATCACATATGACCGTCGTGGATTTGGTCAGTCTTCTCAACCTTGGGATGGTTATGACTATGATACTTTTGCCTCAGACTTGCATAAATTGATTTTGCACCTTGATCTGCGTGATGCCACATTAGTCGGATTCTCCATGGGTGGCGGCGAAGTTGCACGTTATGTGGGAACCTACGGAACAGAACGCGTTTCTAAAGCCGTATTTGCGGGAGCGGTTCCTCCCTATCTCTATATAACCGAAGATAATCCTCAAGGAGGATTGGATGATGCAACGATTGCCGAGTTCCAAAACGGGGTAAAAGCCGATCGGCTAGCATTCCTGGATGGTTTTACAAGTAACTTTTTCGCTGCTGGGGATCGCACAGACCTTGTGAGCGAACCATTCCGTATCTATAACCGTGATATTGCAGCTGCGGCTTCACCTAAAGGCACATTGGATTGTATTGCTGCCTTTGCCCTGACTGATTTCCGTCAGGATCTGGAGAAATTTAATATCCCAACGTTGGTTATCCATGGCGATTCCGATGCTATTGTCCCTCTGGAAGTAAGTGGCCAACGAACTCATGAATCCATCCCTAGCAGCCGTCTGGTCGTTGTCGAGGGTGGACCACATGGATTTAATGCGACGCATGCTGAACAATTTAATGCAGCGTTGATTGAGTTTTTGCAGGGATAAGTCTAGTTCAAATGATGATTTTGGAAACAAGAAGATAATGAGAGAACAAGCAGAACGCCTCCCAATAGGTGGACGTCCTGCTTGTTCATTGTTTCATAGGAGTTGCCATATGAAGAATGAACACGCTCTTAATCATTGGTAATACAAATAAAGAGCCACGATGCATAAGCTAGATGGCTACTTGGTACATTATGAATCTGAATCGATTCCAGATGGGTATCGAAATCGGAAAGTAACTTGTATTTATAAACCGATCGGTTTATACTAACACAAACGGTATTGAAAGCGAGGAACATGTAATGAATAATCTAACTCCCCCATTTACTCTTGAGACAGCAATTCAAAAAACGCGTATGGCAGAAAATAGCTGGAATAGCCGAGACCCTCAGCGCGTCTCCCTTGTGTACACTGAGGATTGTTATTGGAGAAATCGCAGTGAATTTATAACAGGCCGCCAAGCAATTGTCGCTTTACTAACTAGAAAATGGGCCAAAGAACTCGATTACCGACTCATTAAGGAACTTTGGTCATTTACAGATAACCGTATTGCTGTAAGGTTTGCATATGAGTGGCATGATGATAGCGGCAATTGGTTTAGATCATATGGGAACGAGAATTGGGATTTCGCTGACGACGGTTTGATGCAACGTAGATTTGCTTCGATCAATGATATGCCCATTAAAGAAGAGGAACGAAAGTTCCATTGGCCTCTCGGCACGCGTCCCGCTGATCATCCAAGCCTAAGTGAGTTAAACCTATGACGCGGACTGTTTTTGAGAAAAGTGATGTCATTCCTCTCGTCACTGAGGTATTTCGAGAATTAGGTTATGAAGGGGCGTCCTTGAGTAAAATTACAGCCCGTACGCGTCTATCCAAAGGAAGCTTATATTATTTCTTC
Source organism: Paenibacillus tundrae (assembly GCF_030812775.1). Classification (GTDB taxonomy): domain Bacteria; phylum Bacillota; class Bacilli; order Paenibacillales; family Paenibacillaceae; genus Paenibacillus; species Paenibacillus tundrae_A. Next base: position 2,897 of record NZ_JAUSTI010000007.1, on the reverse strand, counting down.
CCGGGTGGAAAAGATGAAATGGCTGCGGAAATTCTTGCTCATGTTGATCAATGGTTTATCAAGAACATTTATGAACCGCTCGAAAAGAATGAACCTCGATCAGCCATTGCTCACATGTGGCAAGAAGTCGATACGTATTTTCAATCTGGTCAGCGTATATGCCTTATTGGTGCGTTTGCTTTAGACGAAACAAGAGATCGTTTCGCCACTGTCATTCGACAATATTTTGTAAGATGGATTGAGGCATTCAGTGCGGCACTAGTTCGAACAGGTATTTCCCAAGAGGCTGCTGACCAAATTTCAGAGGAAACGATTGCTAGTATTCAAGGGGGACTCGTTCTAAGTAGAGCACTTCATGATGAATCCTATTTTGAACGTACGTTGGCAAATCTGGCACAACGAGTCTCAACTTATATTTCAGAAAATAACTCTGGCCACTGAAATGAGAATGTTCTTCAGCAACACTGGCGAGAAGATTCTCCACCCCAAAAAAACAAGTGATTCTAATCACTTGTTTTTTTAAAGAATGATCATGATCTGTCAAGCTAACTTTATCTCGCCAGTCACGAATAATTAACCGATTTAATTCCAATTTTGTAGGAGGTTCAAAATCATGAGTAATTATGTCATAGATCAATTGAAATTTGTTCGCCGTCAGGCAGTTAATTATGTAGAGAGCATTAGTGACTCTGCTGCGGAAATCATTCCAACAGGTTTGAAAAATAATATAAAATGGAATCTCGGGCACATGTATGTTATACATGAGAAGTTCGCTTTCCAACTTGCTGGGGAAGAAACCAAATATCCGGCTAATTTTAACAAGTTGTTTGATCCAGGAACGAAACCGTCTGACTGGAATATAGAGCCTCCAACGATGTCTGAATTAATCGACTTGCTAACTGAACAGATTGAAAGAGTTGAATTGTTACTTTCGAGCAAGTTGAGTGAAGAAATCAATCCTCATTACAAGTCATCTACAGGGCTTACATTTACAAAGGTAGAACAGTTACTTGGTTTTCTGATATATCATGAAGCAATGCATTTTGCTACAATTAAAAATATCAAGAGCATAACTTTTCAATTGAACTAAGCAACACTTTTGTTGCCTTTTTACCTATTATTATTGTATCGACCTAATGGTATTCCCCTCACTATCCTAAATTCGAACTTACCGAGTCACGCTCAACACATTGATTGTTTAATGTTTCTAATAATTAAGTGTCCGGCCAGTTACCCAGCATCCATTAAACGTTGTGAGTGCTGGGATTGTCTATTGAGACAGATCCATGTTGTCGAATCCAATAACAGATATCTGCTCTGGAACTTTAATGTTATTCTCTCTGAAAACCTTCGTTCCATAACGACGATTCGTAGTCCATCCGTAGCCGCTTCAACCAGTATGTCGTCCCTCATATTTGGGATAAAACAATAGCAGCATCCAATCTCTTCTCACGTAAATACCGATTAGCTGTTGAATTGTCACCACCGAGTGAACTACATATTATTAAGTCACAATGACTCCTAGTCACACTTTCAACTATCCTTTAACCCTTTTAGAAAGGCTGCGTTGGATGCTTGCTGAAAATCAGCTAGCTCTTCCTTCTTGACCGGATGAAGCGTAACAAATTGTTCGATATTATGTGTCATCTTGTTTTAATCCTTTCCGCACATCATATGTTTTGCCGTATTGTTCTGCAAATTATAAAGTATGGAGTAGGACTATAGTAAAGAGTATTTCATACCTATACTTCTAGAATTGAACACCAAAAAAGCAGCGGTTCAGTTTCGTCGGCTGCTTATTGTGGACTATTCACTGTTTAGCTTAATTCCTTAACTGGGTGTACTTTCGATATGCGTTATAATAACTGGCGATATAGAATACAAGCATGATCGCGGGAAGCGACCTCAGAAGGGCAAATGGTGTCTCGAATAGTATTGCTTTCCAAAATAATGAACCTTTCATATTCCAAAGACCTTCAGCTAGAAATATTCCGGAATCCTTGTAAAGCATATAACAAAATGTCAATAATACTATTCCTAAACCAGATGAATACCCCATCGCTCTTTTATAATAATTGCGCTTGGATTGGCGATCTGAGAAAATTTCATTCAGCCCATCATCTTCTTTTTGCCAATATCGAATACCAGCAAGCCGGGAGCCCCTTATGTAAGTCCAACCGAAGTCTTCATATATTCCTTTATAGTCTTTTAATTTGTCCTTTGATAAATTATCTTGGTAGTCAAGTCTCATTACATATCTTTTGTCTGTTTTCTCGAAAGTGTATATCCCTAGACTACTAATTTTTGTACAGCGATACCCTTTTTGAGAATAATTGTTCAACCATTGCTCCTCTTTCTCAATATCAAAAAACATCTTAAATCTCTTCATTCTACTCACTTCCTTCGTACAAAGATAATATATGAAGCAGTCTGTTTTGCTCCATCTTTAGAATGGCGCTTCCTTCTGCGGTGATCATGTAAACTTTTCTCCGACCTGATTCTCCTACAGATTCAATCCAACCGTGTTTATTCAAATTTTCTATTGCACCATATAATGTGCCGGCTGCTAAAATCACAGTACCTTGACTTGTTTCTTCTATCTTCTGCATTACGGCATAGCCATGGAGAGGTTGTCGTAATGCTAATAGGATGTAATGCATCGTTTCAGACAGCGGTAATAACTTATGCTTCATTTCTGCACCCTCTATTCAGTTCGACTATATAGTTCAACTGAACATAATATAATACAGTTCAACTGAATAGTCAACCACAAGGATAAAATAAAAAAAAGCCACTGTAATATAAACTGTACCCTATAGAGTAGACACTTTAAAAAAGTCTCTCTATGGGGTATTTTTTATGTATGCCACCAAAGAGACCGGAATGGAGATACAACA
>NZ_JAUSTI010000006.1 GCF_030812775.1 Paenibacillus tundrae | reverse complement strand
ACTTTTCTATTGGCTTGCTTATCCGGTATACCTTGATCTTCGCCCTGCAACGCTTCTTCAATTAAACTAAGCAGACGGTTTCTAGTATCATAGGTGTAGCTTGTCCGCTGTCCATTCCAAATTCGAGAGACTCGATTGCCAGATGCGTCATAGGCCAGTTGTTCTGTTCCATATCCGGCATACCGGGCTTCCACCAGGCGATCCATCTCGTCATAGCGGTACGCTACGTGATCTTCCGATCCATAACAACCGATCGTATTCCCACTTCGGTCATACGTATATCGGTTGTCGAGCAATATCGTACCATCCGCTGCACGGGTGTGGAGCCGCGATACTTGGCCTTCTGGCGTATATTCATATGCTGTCTGTACACCATTTCCGTACAACATGGAGGCGATTCGGTTACCTGATACATAGGTATACTGTGCTAGATCTTTCTCACCCTGCCGAATAGCACTAACTCGTCCCGCTACATCATAAGCGTATTCAACACGCGTACCACCAGCATCCGTGCGAGTCAGTGTCTGGCCTTCTAAATCGTATTCATAGCGAAGTACCTGGCTTTGAGTCCCTGCTGCCTTTGTATTGCTCTTATATTTGGCTGTCAACAGACCGTCTTCATTATAGTCGTAGTCATAACGCACTTCGTTATTTGCGGACGAGATTAATAGGCCATCTTCACGGTAGGCATACGTTTCTTCCTCCCCGCTGGATAGCTCCCGTCTGCGGATGAGTTGATCATTGAAATTGTAGGCCATGTCCAGTACATGCTGGTTCCGATCTTGCTGACGAGCTAGGCGACCTTCGCGGTCATACTGATATGTGATCGGAAGGCCGTCTGGCCCAGTAATCGCGGACACTTCACCTAAGGAATTATATGCATACTGGGTTGCCTGCCCTTTCGCATCCGTAGAGCGAATTACATTCCCTGCCACATCATAATCGTAGTGCTCCATTGTTCCGTCGGGTCGGGTCAATGCTGTAATGTTGCCCCATCCGTCTAGTGTACGACGTGTCATCCTACCTTCGCCATCACGGATACCTACGATGTTTCCAGCAGCATCATACTCGTATTCCTGTCGCAACACCGCTGTATGATCCGTATCGGCGCCCCATACTTGATGCACCTGTCCAGCTAAAGTATAGGTATACCTCGTAACAATGCCATATGCTGTGGCAATCTCTTGCTCCCCATAGCGGTTAAAGGTATGGCGCTGAATAATCTCGCCTAAGGGGTTGCGGATTTCGGTTAGACGATTTAGCACGTCATATGTGTATTCTGTTCCTGCCCCGTCGTCACGAGCTGCATCGTATAGACTGGGGGTCACCTTTTTAGAGAGTTTCCCTTCGGCATTATAGAACAGACGGGTGACGCCACCGCGTTTGCCCACATAACGAATCGGACGATTCCGAACATCGTACGCATATTGTATCCCATGTCCCATTGTATCCGTTTCTTGCGTCACGTTGCCGCTGCGATCATACTTCAGGTACATGGAACTGGCCTTCGCTCCCGTATGCTCCCGGCGGCTAATCTGTACAATCCGATCTGTTCCATCGTAGCTGATCTCGGTCTCATATCCTTCGGGAGAACGGATAAACGTGATGTTTCCGTTACGGTCATACCCATATCTTGTCTCTGCCATAACCGTTCCCTGACGCTCTTCGCGCAGGTCTTCCCCGTCTATGAGGTCAAGCTGACGTACCAGCCTTCCTGCCTTGTCATATTCGTAACGGATATGACGCTCCTTACCCTCGCTCAACTTATATCGTTCAGAAGTCCGCTGATTCAGGCAATCGTACGTATATTGAATATCCGCTCCCTTGTCATCTGTAATATGAATTACGCGATGATTACGATCATAGGTGTACGAAATTCCATGATACGTGTCTGGATATCCCTCACGTGAGACGAATTCGGAAGTTCGTTGCTCTTTTACTAGATTTCCGACAAGATCATACTCATAACGAGACAAGCAGTACATCACATTCTCAGAGGATATCTCTTCTTGAACAGGTTCTCTCTTTTCAATTAGCCATCCTGCTGTATTATATACATACAACGTACCGAACCGTTCATTATCATGTTCTGCGCTATCTACTGCTTTGCCATTCATTTCTTTGACGATCCGCCCTGCGGAATCGTATGCATAACGTCTTTCAATATATCCTTCCGAATTGGTTACTTGAATCAGACGACCCATAGCATCATACTCATATTCCGTTCCCGGACCATCATCCGTCGCCGAGTCATACTGACCTGGACCGATGGATTTTACAAGGTTGCCGGCAGTATCATATTTGAAGCGCTGAATTCCTCCGTCTGGTAGCCTGGTCTCAATTCGATTGCCACGATGATCATACACATGCTCTGTTCCTTGACCATCATCTAATACCGGATCATATTGGTTCGGTTCTACTTCTTTAAGTACATGATCGTACATGTCGTAGTGGTACCTACGGGTTTGCTGAAGCGGATCAGTGATACGAATCAGATGATCTAACGCATCGTAACGATACTCGGTTCCTTTGCCGTTGTCGATCCGCTCCACGTAATCATTAGGTTTCACTTGCTTGATCATGTTACCCATCTTGTCGTAGAACATTAATGTAGTATTGCCTTCAGCATCAACTATCCGGGTTCTTTTGTTCAGGTCGTTATATTCGAACTCAACCGTTCCATATGCCGTTGTAATCCCAGTAATCCGAGCCGCATCATCGAATGTATAACGGTACTCCTGACCTTCGGCATCCTTAACATAAGATGGTGAATCGGAATGAATAGTTTCATATCCATACGTAGTCAAGTGACCAAGCGCATCCTGGCGGGTGAGAATTCTTCCCTGTTCATCATAGGTATAGGCCGTGACAGCTCGGCGCTTGGCGTCGATCACTTGCGTCTCTTCCAACACGCGCCCGAACATGTCATAGGCATACGTCTTTTCCACGATGTTATTGACCGATACGGAGATTCGGTTGAGTTGTTCATCATAGATCTGACTATGCTGTGTGCCATCCGCTGCAATCTCCGTCAACAGCTGACCATGGATATCATATTCCCAGCGTGTGGTCCGGCCACCTGTATCGGTATGAGCACATTTGAATTGATAGGCATCATACTCAAAGGATTCCTGTGTCCCGTCCTGATAGATGATATCAGTTACAAGATAATCAGTGTTATAGCGGTACTTCTCCACGACATTTGTTGCATGAAAAATAAAAGTCGTTTCACGATCAACATCGTTATACTTGATATCGGTCAGTTGATCGTAAGCATCACGTTGCCGAATGACTCTACCTACAGCATCATAAGTATTAGTTACATAGGTATTGCCGTTCTGATCCGTTATGCTTTCAAGATAACCCTCTTCGGTATACGTATACCGGATTATCCCTTTGTTCGGATAAGTTACTTGTATGAGAAGGTCACCATCATATTCATAATTCACGGTTCTACCGATATTATCAGTCAGCCTCATTAACAAGCCATCCTTGCACTCCATCAAGACAGACTTACCACCTGGTGCAATCAGACGACAAATGCCGTTGTTATTGTACTCCAATCGTGTCCGGTTTCCTGAACGATCAGCAATGCTCTGTAAACGCCCTGTCTCGTCATACTCGTACGTTTCCCGTTCTGGCCCAATCAGCAAATATCCCTGTGCAGCCTCACGCTCAATAAGACGATAATCTTGCTTACCTGCAATTTCATTTACCCAGGAGCCTTCACGAAGCGTAAATCTTTCGTAATGGCTATCCGGACAAATGACATATATCCGATCTTCCTCTCGATTAAGATAGGAATCATATGTAAAAATAAAACCTCTTCCTGTCAATCCCCTAACTGGATACAGTGAGTTATAGTTCCGTGTCATTTCGATAGGGGAGCCAATATCAAGCAGGATCATATCTTTAGCAAAATAATGAAATCCACCTCGAGTAACATCTACTGGATCACCCGTTTTTACCATAGTAGCAAGGCTTGCAACCGACACTTTCTTTAACGTATCCCATGTTAGGGACTGGTTGACATTTCCGTTTCGCCATAAGTCCTCTGCCATGGCTCCACTCATACCTCCAACTACAGAGGAAACATAATCCGTCAGCTTATTTTTACCAGTAAATGAGAAGATCCCACTCACCGCGTTGCTTGCCAGATTTGAAGTGAAACTCGTGTGTCCTGTATTCATCAAATCCTGTGTCATGCCGCTAATTGTTCCACCCGCTACTGCTCTACCGTAGATATTAGCAAAATTAATGAAACCCGTTCCGCATTTGATCCCAGACATAAATTTCCCCACCATGGCGCCACTCAAAAAACCATTTTGGAAGCTTTTTAGATAGTGACCGATTAATGTTTCTCCGGGTTGCAACGCAGGATCGAAAATTGCCGTGATTCCAACATTCACTCCACCACCAATAGAAGGCAGTATTAATGCAGAAGCTCCACCTCCGGTCAAAACGGCGACTCCCCCTATAGATACGATGACTGATCCATATTTGATCATATCGTAAAGTTCGGCGTTTTCTCCCAATAACTTATCTCTAATAAAATTTTCAGATTGAGACAAGTCGCCTATTCTGGCTTTAGCAATATCCTGGCTTCCCTCTGCCCTCTCAGCACCTGCTATAAACATGGTCGCTGTACCCGCAACAAGTGTGGTTCCTGCTGCTATTACTAATGGTGTTGCTGCCCCTCCTGTCAGCACGATTGCTGCAACACCCACGGCAGCTGCACCGATCAACATAGCAATTTTACCAAACCCAACCTTACTTTTCCCCGCCTCCATTTTGCTAACGAGTGCCTGCCGATATGCAAGAGCATTCCCGTTGATTTCTTCCATCAAACTTTTATCTTGGGCGAGAAGCTCTGAATCGTCAAAAGAATCTATTGGTGGTTTTCCTGGCGTGCCCTCATAATAGATGACTGCTGCTTGAACATCCGCAACATCAGCGATATAAATGTATTGATCTAAGTTGATTCCTTCCATTGGACTCCTTGAAATAGCCACCATCTCAGCAGCGCTCATTTCAATCTGCTTAGGGGCAGGAACCTCTCCTTTAGCATCAATCAGAAAGTCTTCCATTGCTATAATGGATATATCCGTATTCGCCAATATTTCAATAGAACCATCACCTGCCAATCTCAACTTGACGGTTTCCGCCGAATCTGCGGCAAATACGATGTCTTCCCCTGTTAACTTCATCTCTTGATCCGAGTCGTTTGTTAATGATTTGATTGCAGGATTGGACGACTTTTGGCTGTACTTGGTCTGTTCTACGCCCCGGCGAACTGAACTCGTTGCAATGGCGCTTTTTTCGGATGGTTTGGGAAAATGTAATTTCACCGGCGATCCGGGCTTTGGCATCATATATGCACTCTGATTATCCATACCTGTCGAGTAAGGGAACCAGCAGGCGTTATCCGCTTCTGCTTCCTTATCTATGTCCAGATGCAATTGAATCTTGTTGCGGGATATTTTTGTGATTTTACCTTCAAGTGATAGCCCTTTTATGTTATAAGGTAAGATTTTAGTCAATTTAGCTTCAGACTTGGATAGAAGAGTGTAGGTGTGGATTAATTCACCATGAATTACGCTCGTCTCAATCTCGTAGACCACAAAGGGACGACGTTGAATTTCCGTTTGATTGCCAAGCCGATAAACTTGCCTACTCTGAATATGATAGCGAACCTCCTGTGTTTCACGATGAGGATTATAACGAGTTTGCATCGTATACGCCTCGAATGCTAATTCGTTTTTCACAATTTCCTGCGGTATTCCAAATGAAATCGCAGGCCCACCATCAACTAAAGGAACGATTACCGTACCCAATCTGGAAGCAAGGCGAAGAATGAACTCCCAGTCTGTTTCCTCATACTGCAATAACATCTGCCCCGTTACCGTATCCGGTATCGTATTGATTAAGGAGGCACCTGCATAAGAATCAAGCACCTTCTGGATGATCTCAGCATATGTTTTTTGCTGATTTTGATACGAACGTTTCCTCCATTCAATATCCAACATGTATGTATATGATACTGCCAACAACTCCAAATAATATATCCCCTGAACATGCTCAACCACCGCCTGACGCACCATTCCGGTAAACAAGCATGTTTCTTTTTCTCGACCATCTTCAGATAATATGTAGGCTTTCACTTTGTCCTCTGTATTAAGTTCATGTGCACTTTCGCTTCCCTTTTCATGAATGACAGCTCTGATCTTCATGTAAGAGTGCTCATTCATTCGATGCATAATCTGTATATCTTCAATCCTGACCAGTTTACAAGGCACATCAATAATCACACCAGCATGAACCATTTCCACAATTAATTCTCCTCCTTCCTATATCCCCGACAAATGAGACTACTCTCTCTGACCGTTATGAAGAATTGTGATATCTCCACGTCCACAGATACAATAGTTTTTGCAAGTATCAAGCAGTGCATCTCCAGCACCCACCTTGACGTCATCTTTGCCATCCAACCAAGGTGCAATTACTTGAGGTGTACACATAGCTACACACTCAGGTGGCGGTAATTCTTCCAGCGGAATGTCCTCTTCTTTTGTAAACAACGATTCAAACCAACCAATATCTTGTTTTGGAGGTGGTGCAATTTCTTCAATTTTTTTCATCTCAGCCTGTACTGCGGGGTTACTGAGACTTGTGCACAGACCAAATGGTCGGACATTTGTCATTGATAGAAAATTATTAACATTTAATTGCGGTTGTTCGTGAATGTAATCACCGTGACTAGCAGGGATAACCAATCTAGCGGGTCGTGTTCCGAATGTGCATTGAGCATAGGCTCCATGTACAACATAGCTCTTATCCGCGCTCATATGTCTTCGTCCTCCTTTGTCTGTAGTGGTTCCAGATCTATTCCCCATAAATCACGTCGTAGTATGCTTTCAGCAATGTCTAAACTAATGACCAACCGCTGATCATCAATACCTGCAATGCGAAATACGCCATGTCCTCTAGCTAGCTTCCGGTCAATAACAATGCGTTTCGGTCTCCCCCACGGATCATACTCCGTTAGGTCAGAGAGACACTCTAATCGATCGACCAGCAACAACCAGTACGTTTTTTGCACTTCCTCCACTGGATGAGCAAGCACAGCACATTTAAAGAGAGCGTCGTCATCATACATTTCAATAACTTTCTTTAATGAGTCGGATATAAAAACGACTGGTCGATCAATCAAATCAGGTATGACTTTATCTTTGCCATCAACATAAACAACCGTAAAATCTTTAATTTCCTGCTCACGCTCTCTTGGAACCTCTAACGTTCTAGTCGCTGATTTCAATCCATCGAATAGAACCATATGTTCATCAAGCTGACGATCTTGAGTCATGATAAAATATTCCATATTAGCCCCCTAATCGCATCAGGATTTTTGAAAAGTTTTTTTCATTAGGAGTAAATCTTTAATCCTTTTCTCTGTTCTGGACTCAGTTGTATTAATTTGAGATCCTGTTCACAGAAATGAGCCCCATCCAGGCGAGATTCGCTAAAGCTTGTTCCGTGGAATATAGCTCCCCTGAAATCAGCTCCTCTCAGATCAGCGTTCACAAATACAGCATTCGTTAGATTTGCTCCTACAAATCGGGTAGGCATGAACGGTGGAATATGAAATTCTTCTATGGTTGGCATTACATAACTTGCCTGAACCTCCTCAAACTGTGCTTCAGTTAGGTCAGCTCCCCCAAAATCTGCACCATGAATGAGGCTGTGTCCAAAATTAGCTTTGGTTAGTTGTGCATTCCTAAAGTCGGTACCAATCAGTGGGCAACCTACAAGTAAACTGCTCGTCAGATTTGTGTTAGTAAAATACGCATAACAGAGATTCACTAATTTAAAATAAATCTCTTGCAAATCAATATTTCTGAAATTACCATGTATATATTCATCATGCTCATTCGGGATAAGCCGTTGTTTTATATCTTCCGTATCTACCAAGCGGGATTCATACTTGTAGATCAACTCATTGTAATCCTTGTGTTCGCCTGATCGAATATACAGTTCTTCTTCTTTATCCAACTGAAGAAATATGTCTTGTTCTACCGCAACTTTTATAACATGCCTAAATAAATTGGTAATGTAGTTCATGTAGAGTGAAGCTTCCTGCCTCATAATTAGAGTCAAGTCCGCCTCCAGTATTTTTCCAATGTACTTTTTGCTCTCTTGCAAAATAGAAGCATGAAACTTCATTAAATGTTGAAATGCCCAGCTTGCATCATATTCCATATAACACTCCACCAAGTCAGCATAGAGATCCTGTTCATACCAGTAGATCCTGCATCGAAAATCCTTCCGAATAATTCGATTTCTAAAAAACGTGATATGAATATGTCCTATCTTCCCTTTTCGTCCAATGGCTTGCATATGTAGCGCTTTGGAACAACCTTCTGTAAACACATGTAGAGCCTTCTTGTGCAGTTCCTCTAGATCCTTTTCCAAACTCTGATGCAAATCACCAATGAAAATGGGTCTGTTATGCGGAATCCATTCCTCATGAAGTTTATTCAAAGCTTCCGTCCGTCTCATGACATGAAACACCTCCTCTTGAACAATGTAAGATGATGATCTGCTTCACATCTAGCTATTGGTAAACACTTCTGTGCCAGCCATCGTTACATTACCTGAGTCATCCAGCGAAACTTTTCCGCCTTTGTCGCTACTAATTACAATTTGATCCTTGGCTGTTAAGAGAAGTGTTTTTTCGGCACGAATACGAACATTTTCTTGCGAATGAAGAGAGACCTCTTTTTGCCCCATAATAGTAATAGCACCATTAGCCTCTAGTTTTATAATTGATTTTCCGTTGTTAGCTGATATTTGAACATCTTCTGGTGTGAGCTTGACTTCCATACCTGCCGGATTTCGAAAATAGCGTACGCTAGGATCAGCCATTCGGTCACCCGAGGAAGCAGCATTACCTGAACCACCACTGTTTCCAGCTGCAACCATCATCCCACCTTGATTCCCTGTGTTCGATGCACTTGGCTGAGACAATGCACTTTCCTCAGAATAGGTATTAACTGAGCTTATGGCATAGGCCTCAGCCTCACGGGTACTCGGAAAGTGGACACGGACACTATCCCCCTTCTCAGGCATACAGTACCATCCACTACCATCTTCTGATGCATATGAAGTGGCATATGGAAAAGAATAAGCTGTGCTTTCTTGACCTTGCCCGTCAATCTCCAAATGGACTTTAACAGTATCTCGCTGAATGGCAAGGACGCGCCCTCCGATTGAAGCGCCACGTATACTCTCATTATAGAGAGGTGCTTTATTCATACCTTTGCGGCTCGTTATCGTATAGTGGTGCACAAGAAGCCCCTTCTCCATGGAGGATCTACTTTGTTGAATACAGTAAGGGCGCCCTTTGAATCGGATTACATCACCTAGGTTTAAAACGCGATGAGTTGTCACTTCATAATGTACAAAGTCAGATTCATGGATGGTAGAACTACTGTTTCGAGATTGTGAAAGGTAAGAGGACATATCTTTTTTGACGACATAGTTATAGTTTTCCAGTTGCTCATCTGAATCATCGTCAGGTACACCAAAGTAAATTTTCACACTGTCCAGATGCGCTGCTGGTAATAATACTGTATTCATACGGGCCGCCATTCGCTTCAAAAAAGTCCAGTCCGTTTCATAATATTGTAGAACAAACTTTCCAATACTATCATCCCGTCCTACAGCGTATATGACGTCATATCCTTTATAGCTTTTACCAACTTCCCTAGCTAGCGCGTTATAATTAAGTGAGGGGTTTTGAAATGAACGAGTATTACGCTTGAGGTCTAGCATATATGAATACGTATGGGCTTCAGCCTGTAAATAGTAGACATCCTGTACCTTACGCATTTCTAACATTGTAATCAAACCACAGAACAACTTTTTCGTATTCCCATTTTCCATGACTTGTTGCACATTTACTGGAGTAAGTGATTGCACGGACTGCATATACTCATCATGTTGCTCTTTAGTAATTGTTCCCGATAACGTTACCTTTCCATGCTCGTTTACCTTCTGTTCAATTGAGAATTGCTCCAGCCTCATTTGGTCAAATGGTGTTATTTTAATATTTTCGTAGGTTAAAGCTTCTGAACTCATGAAACTGTCACCTCCATCGAAGATAGCATGCCTGTTACTACCGGTTTCCAATGGCTCCAACGATTTAAATTACCATTTACATTAAAAATAAGCTGGTGGTCGTCTTTCTCTATAAATGCTTGATAGTTAAATATATGCCCATTAGCCACTGAACTACTAAATACACAATACTTGGTTTGAAAATCACACGGAGTTATATCTCCGTCCTCCATCCAATTCATAGCTAATTCTATAGATTGAAACTGTTGCTTCATAATCTCTTTGAATTCTCCCATCGACATAGCACGAATTGGTTTAACCCACTGTAAGATCAAATTCATTTCTAACTTCTCGTTACTGTAGACAAGGTGTTCAGAATCTTCTAAAGTTTGTACGAAATCTTGGGGTAACATCATACTAATACCTGTTTGCATAATGCTAGTTTTCTCAAATATTACTTCTACCCCTTCCACTAAGAGGACTCCACTTCGGACACCCTCCAAAATTTCTTGCGGACATGGAGCTTGCTCCATTACAGGTTTCTCTTTCAGGTTTTGATTGTGCGACTTACTTTCTTTTTTCTCCCGTAATTCCTGTCTTCGCTGTTTTTCGATCTTGGCTATTTCCTCATCCAGATAAGGCAACTTCGCCGCCTCCCTTCCAATAATTAATCCACAATCATTCTTCCTTTGCGGCTATTCATCCATGAACCAGCTATCTTCGTATTTCGGTTTGATTCATCCAATATCATCGCCAATTGTTTATGCAATTGAACATTTGAATACTCCACGCAATTTATTCCCGTTTTGAGACGTATATACTGATCAATAACCTGACGAGATACCCTTTCCGAATTCAAACAGGTGAATGAAAAAACATGATCCGGCACATCTCCAGAATGAAATTGCAACATCTCAGAAGCAAAAAAACGCAAAATTTCTGGTCTCAAGGTTGGCGCCAAAATTGCGGAGTAAGGGGCACGCAAATCGCACCATGTATTATATTCGGTAGCAATATCCGCAAAATTCTGATAATCAGACCGAAGAAGTGCACCTGGCTTTAACTTAAATCTCCCTAATTCTATCTCTTCAAGACCTAATGATTCTTCTCCTTCTAATACAATTTCCGCATGATGTGCTGTAAAATCAGACCTTCGAGTCGGCTCAAGAAATATCATTTTCAGTACGGCGACTCTATCATTAGCAACATATGGAATCGAAATATCATCTTCTAGCAAATAAAGGCGACCAGCATGCTTAAGTATGCCTTTACTTACAATGAGAACCTGATCTTCTACCGTTACGTTTAAGCCAGTTAATATTCCATCTGAATATTCTTCAAATCTAACGTCGAGAAAAGATCGAGGAAAATCTCTAAGATTCTCTAACATTTCGGTACGCAGTATTCGCCCCTTCTCGAATCGGGGAACAATGTGTACTAACACATCCCATTCCTCCTCCCTATCTTTGCTTTGAACAAAGGATCACTTAGAACCATCGAAGAAATCGAGTTCGGAAGTTTCCAGTTCGAAAGGAAAAAACTTCTTGGGACCTAAATGAAGTTGTTCATTTTTTCTCGCTACTGGCACAACGACAAATCCCCAACGCTGTTCACCAGCAAATACAAAAAACTTACTTTCACCGTTACGAATTGAGTCAGTGTCATCTTGTAATATGAAACGTCCAAACTTAACTGCGATCTCTTCATAAGACTTCATCTCATATGCTTCTGGTTGATTGTGGTATAGATAGCGTCCTCGTTGTTTACCATCCATCGAAGTAAGATTAAATTCGATCTCTGAAACATGAGAAGGACGTGATATAAAGCCTGAGGTTTTCTTTCCGTTCAACCCTTCGATAAGATTCTTTTCCAAACCAGCATGCGTTAAGGAACTTATCGTATATGGGACTACTGGATCTTCATGAATAATATGAGGATCTATCATACCCATCTTCTTGGAATTGAGATAGCGTATAGCGCCCTTAAGGCACGACATTTTTAATTCAGGGGTTTTTTGTCTCTCTTCTGCCTTTTGCTTAAATTCAATGCTTTTCCCCGGAATAAATTCCTTGAGCGCCTCGCGAAACAGATCAATTCGACAAGACTGTCCCGTAAGTTTGATGATTGAATAGTTTTGTAAGGTACCCTTGTGATAGAATTCATCTAGGAATTTTCGAACAATATTATAGATGTCCGCTTTAAGTAGGTGATGAATCTCTCTAATGTTAAATACAACACCTGGAAGGTGATATTCATCCCTAAAGCGGCCGTTTTCAACGATGGATATCAGCCATTGATCCATTACCTCGATATTTAGATCCGTTTCCACAACTGCACTACGTTCCGTTTCAAATTTACTGCGTAATATGCCTGTTCGATGAAAAAATTCCTTTTTCATATTTTCGGCCGCACCCCAAAGAAGATGAAAATTGTTCAAAACTCTCTGGTACTCTTCACGTGTTGCACTTTCATAGTTTTTGAATGCAGTCGGCAAAATCTGCCCGGCTTCTAAATAACGTCTCTCTAATTTTTCGTAAACTACATCAATTCCAAATTCATCAACATGTCGATATAAATCTCCCCCCGGAATACCGATTAGATTATCAATATCCGTATCAGAATAACGTCCTTCGGTCGCATAATAATCTGCAAATACAACTTTCATAAATTGCATAATCCGGTATGTGAGATTATTGCCACCAAAGTTCATGTCCCCATTTTCGTAGTTCGTATGAATATCGAGTTTGTAGGCTATTCTCCCATCCTCAATTCGGAAACGACATGAAGATAAATCCGTTGTTCCTCCACCACAATCCATCACAAGCGCTTGATATTCCTCACCGTCTGCAAAGGTGCCTCGATCCATCTGGTCAGCTAGCGTATTATACAAAACAGCTAAGCCTTCATCCAAAGACTGATCTTCAATGATTGTATACTCGGGAAGGACATGTTTGAACATCTCAATAAATTGTGTCTGTAATTTGGCTGGAGCGGTAAAATGCAGAATCTTAAATCGGCACTTAAATTGCTGTTCCGCTGTTCCGATCACGTATCGTAAAAAACCTCCAATGATTTCAGTACGATCAACAATGGCTGTATTTCCTTGAGAATCAATTATCTCTTCTTTAACCTTATAATTGTTGATCCATCGCTTAATCCCTCTAAAGACACTCGCTCGTGTACCTCCAAATTCATGGTCTCCAAGAGCTTCTTCACCGTAAGAATATACAATATGTTGCGAGTTCGAACAGTCCAAAACACGAACTGCGGTCGGTAACACTTCTGCCCATTCTTGTCCCTTTCTTTGTGGAAACGAAACATAATTAATGGAATTAATCTGAACTGATGAATGAATACTTCTCTCCGGCTTCGAAACATATTCATCATCCAAATATGCTCCAGCTGTTGTATTGGATGTGCCAAAATCAATGGCTAGAACCGCCTCTGTCGTTTCGGTATCCCTGATGACTAATTCGGAGACGGGCACGCATGCCGCCTGAAAGTTCAATGGAAGCATGGGTCGATCATCGTAATACACGTGATAGAAATAATCCGAATCCTGTTTTCTCAAAAACAACAAACGATAATCTCTGTTGGATTTTTCCAATAAATCGCTGTCTTCATCACGCGAAAGATAATAATATCCCTGACGTTTCTCATCTTTTAAAATATTCATAATACCGCATAACTCGCCGTTTCCGTTAACCAAAAAAACATTAGAAGTATTGAGCCATATTTCATCAGATTGGATTAAATAACGATCATTCTGTCCGGTTCTCACGCCTTTATATAATGTTATTCTGGCGGGAACACGAATCATTGCCTCCCTCAATCGTTGATTCTTCCAATGTTGTTGCAAAATGGAGCCAATTCTTTCGAAGCCGTCATCATGATGACGCCTAATTAGAAGATGTTCCTCGGCACTCCTAAATCTTAAAATTAGGCTGATGAGTGAATTCCGCTCCAGACGGTTGGCCAAACCTTCTACAAGACGCTGCTTATGGCATATCTCCTTCAACTGGAAAGTTGTCATTTGCTCAAGCTCCACTCTTGTATATCTGGTCGCGAATGGACTACCTTTATGATCTGTGTCTGGTTGATGCAGCCTATACTTATAAGGTCCGTTCATCATTCACGTTTCCTTTCATCAAACGAGGTACTACTTATTTTCAAGGAACCTAGTAAAGAGCTATTCCCTCAATTTTCATCGTGTTTTCCTCTTCTAAAATGCCAAAATGATAGTTCCAATAGATCTCTATTGTAAAATGCAGAGGTAAAAACAAAGCCATGATCAATTCGACTTTCGAATTTGCATCTGCTGTTTTTTCCTGTCCCATGTAGATCAGCAACTCATTTTTCTCTTCACAATTCGCATATATTATTGACTTCTTAAAAACCTTACTCATTGTCTGCTTAAGGAAATGGATCAATTCTCCTGTCTCGTAAACCATTAATAATCCCTCTGAGATTTTATCCTGTTCCTCCCTAGTAAGGTCATTGAAGATAGATGCTATTTTGCTCCCATACACGCCCTCGGATAGATCTCTCTTGAAAAAACGAATATAATACTCTCGTTTGTTCATCCCTTGGTGCAAATCAATCAATCCTAGGAAGTGAACAAGGATATCAAATAGATTCTCTCTCAACTCGTAAACCTCTTTATCATCTGGAAGAAACAAGTTTTTAAATATAGAGTAAAAACGATAATAAGGATTTACTTCAATCGTCTGCTCGATTTCACGTACGTTCAGATCCTCTAAACTAAGCTCCATATATGGTGAATAGTTCTCAGCGGGTATAAAATTTATGTTGCTTGAATCTATACCTTTCAACTGTGCATTTAACATGACATCCCAAATATAGTTCACAGGTACTCACCTTCACATCTGTAGTCGGGGAAACACCTCTGAATTTCTGCAACAATAAAACTTAATACATCCACCTCTAAAAACTCTGGAAATCTTCCCCTGTCCTTCGCCTCCAACTTAAAGCCTAATTTCATAATAGGTTTACCGTGATCCGTTCGAATACCATCACTAACAAATGGATTTAACGGATATGTTAATGAAGACGTATTACCGAATTCTGTACCTTTTTTCATTGAATCATGAATTTGAATTTCGACCAATTCAATTCCCTCTGCTGATTCAAGAGAATTCACAATTCGCAGAATCTCCGCCTTAGATCGTATGATTTGCCCCTTATTTTCAGCTAAGCGAACGGCGAACTGTTCTTTACGCCGATTTGTGAATACTGGATAAGGAAAATGAGTCAAGTTTGTCATAGAAGGCTTAATAATTTTCACAAGTCCCCATTCACCAGATTCATTACAAGAAGTAACAATAACTAAACGATCTTCTGATCGCAGAATGTATCTAACATCAGCTTCGCTGGCATCCACCAAATATCCATGTTCAATGCCTTCGTGACGTAATGAAAGTGTATGTTCAAAATTAATTCGGTCTATGGCTGGCATAGGGAAACCCGTATTTCTTTGATTTATTCGTTCCAGATTCCACAACGGAATAACCCCAGATCGCTTATAAACCTCGTACTCTTCTAGTAACACAACAATTTCTTTTACCTCTTCATGTTTTGCAGGTTCACCGTCTCCCCCAATGAGCACACAATTCACAAACTTATAAAGATAAGGAAGATTGATTGTTCTCCAGTTCATTCCATTCAACATGAACGATTGATAGAGTTTTTCTATTTCATGTAAATAAGATAGGTTCTGTTGTAATTTAAAATATAGAGGGTACGTACCAGCATTCGTAATCATAGTGCCCTTAAATACTCTCTCACTTAGGATCAACTCCCAGATCAGCCTAGTATCCATTTCCAAAAACATTGAAAATAAAGGAAGCTCTCCTCCGTTACGTACTAGTTCCGCAACACCGCTGATGTTAAGAGTCTGATTATCCAAATCGGAAACTAGCATCGGTCGTAGGAATTCATGAATAGGATCATAATCTTCTCTGTCAATTAGAGTAATGTGGATGTCATACTTACCCTCCTGATTCTCCACCTCATCGAACACACGCTGCTCAATCTGCTTATTCAGCGTCTCCTGGTATTCAACCAAATTCAGAAAAACGCCAGTCATAAGGTTCTTTAGCATGCTACGTTGTTCAAGATCCTCCATCTTATTGAGGCGGTCACGGATAATGTCTTTCATTATGAATCTCCTCCTTCCGTTGTTGGCTGCTCTTCAGACTCTATTTCAGTTGTATTATTGCTAACCGCATTCGTAGCTCCAGTTCCTACGGATGAATTCGTGTCACCATTGGTAGTATTGGATGTGTTGGATGTATTGGAAGAACTGCTTCCCACCGAATTATTCGTGTTCATCCCGCCTGTGCTGCTCGACAGATCTGTGTTCATCCCTGACATATCCGCTGATCCGAATCCCGCGGTATCCGTATTTAGGTCAGCCGCGGGTACGGGTGGATTGAGCTTTTCGTCCAATTTGTTAATTTTGCGTTCCATCGCAAGCACACGTTCCAGCATGTCAATCTCCTGATATATTTCCTGTGCTTTCTCATAGGCTGTTAGCGCACCCGCATAATCGCCCGCTTCATTGAATCGGTCACCCTTCTGCTCCAACGTATCTGCTTGAAGCTGGCGCGACTGGCGTTTGATATCTGCACGTTTCGTCTCTGCCGTCTCCAGTTTGGTGGCGATCTCCTTCAGGGCATCCTTATAAGCTGTCTCCGTTGCGGCTGTTCGAGCCCGTTTATACAAAATAATAGCCCCACTGTAGTCCCCGTTCTGGAGTTTCAGATCCCCTTCGGTAATCCAATCCTGCACTTGTTGGAAGGTCGTCATTTGCTCCAGTCGTTCTGAAATAACTTCTCTATTGAACATGCTGTATGACTCCGTCAATTCGAGTGCCTTCGTATAGCTAGCCGTTGCCTTCGTAATATCGCCTTCCTTCAGATGAGCGTCTCCATCGACGAGCGTCTGAGCAGCAGCCATTTTTTCAGTAAATAGCTTCTTATGTATCGGGTCTTTGACCTTAATAGAATTGTTGCGTGCTAGACTGTAATCCGAGACCGCCTTGGCGTACTCCTGTTCCTTCACATACTGGTCAGCATTCTGCTCGTATTGCAACATATCTACAACTAACTCAGCCTTCTTGGCTGCGCTTTTTACCGCATAGAATATGCCCGCCCCACCAAAAATGAGAAGCATGATTAACATAATCGCAATCCGCTTAATCCACTTTTTCCGATTCTTAGGCTCTTCGTGAAAGATTTTGTTCACATAGATAGCAGCCGCACTGTAATTCTCGATTCGCGAACGCTGCTTGCTCAGCATCACTTCTTCGAGGGTATCTGCTAGCGTCTGTGGATCATTGGCTCCCTCCACGGCATCGATCATCTCGGCATCCTGTACACCTTCCCACAGACCAGGCGTACAGAGTACAAGCACATCTCCGTCGGCAAGCTTGATTTTGTCGGATACATAAGGCTTAATCATACCGGGTTTGCCCGCATATTCATTCAGATTCCCGCGTTCATCATGCTGATCTACACGATCCTCTGCAATCTGTCCTTCCGCAGCAAGCTTGGCGGCCACACTATGATCCTTGCTTTTCAGGGCAATACGGTTGCCTCGAAAATGATACAAGCGGCTATGTCCAGCCGATGCCCAGACCATACGTGTATAATCTGTGACCACAATGACGAATCCCGCTTTGAGTCTGACCCGGCGGCTCTCATACTGTAACCATTCATGGGCGATCTTGATATATTCGGTGAGTCTGCGTTTTGACATCGTTGGCTTTTCTAGAAAGGATTCAAGAATGGTCTGCACCGTAATCTGTGCGCTGTTCACCTCTGTGTCCGTGTCCAGTCCATCTGCCATGACATAACAAGCCCAATCCTCCAGTTCCACACAACCGTAGAAATCTCGATTTTTCAGGAAAGACCCCGCTTCCGAGACAAACGCTGTATTAAATTCACTGTTCTCCTTCCTCATCCGTCTCCCCATTTCCCGTCCCTGTGCGCTGCCTTATCCCTTACCATCCTTGCTCCAAAATGATAATCGTGGCATTATCCTGATGCACGAGCTGTTTTTCTTCAATTAGATCAATAATGGCCTGTGCAGCATCAAATGGCGGAATACTTTGCGCCAATATGGTTTCCAGTTCCATCTCCGTGAGCGAGTTATATACACCATCACTGCATAACACAATCTTGTCCGCCGGATGCAACGCAAACGGCTCGTCCGCGATTTCCATTTGCTTGAAATGGTCGTATCCCAAATAGTTGACCAGCCTTTTGCGCTGCGGGTTATCCAGTGCCTCCTGCTCCGATATCTGTCCAGACATGTATTGTTCTTCTAGCTGACTTTCCAGCGTATGTTTGTGATTGATTGGAATAAGTTCACCTTTGCGAAATACAGATAAAATACTATCTCCAACGGCTCCCCAATAGAGATCTCTTCCCCGAATCATGACTGAGACTAAGGTTGTGCCTCCTGGAACACCAAGCAGATTACGGAGAATAGCTTGATTCGCTAAGTGCGCAGACTCACTCCAGAACTCGTCCGGGTCTGGGAATCGATCCAGTGTCTCAAACTCACGGACGAAGGTTTCAACGGCTGTCGTACTCGCAACCTTTCCACCCGATAATCCACTAATTCCATCAGCAAGTACCGCAAGTACGCCATAAGGCTCTACAGCACAGGCAAAATAATCATCTTGCTCACTTCGAGCTCCAATGGTCTGTCCATTCCCAATCTGAACTCCAACCGGTCTATCGTCACGCTGCCTTACCGGAATCCGGCTTCGGACGAATAATAGTAATCCAATGGACAGACAGCCTGCTAAGATCACCCAATAAGGGGTTAGCTCCTTGTCGTTCCAGAGAATCATGAACGTATTCACTGCTGCTCCCATTCAAAGTGCACACCGCACAATGGAATGAAGATGAATTTACTTCGACCTAATTGAATGACATCGTATGCAGCCAGTTCCACCGGAGAATAGACCGCTTCATTGTTATGATACGCAAGGCCAGAGGCATCACCGGGCAGCAAGTAGAAATTTCTCTTTTTGGGATCATATACGATCACCGCATGATTACGCCGAGAAATAGTGTTATCTCCGAGGATGCGAACATGCATCTCTTCTGAACGTCCAATAAAGTTCTTCTCTGCCATAATCCGATAATCCTGACCCATCTGTGCACCTTCAATGCACACGAGCCAGCCTGTTACTGGTTCAATCCCCGTCGTTTCTCCCAAATACGGCATGGTTTTGTCTTCCTCAGATGTACGAGGCGCCCGCGGGATTGCACCCGCCCCATCACTACTACTTGAAGCTGGTGATTCCACTGCTAGATTGCAATATGGACACGTATTTCCGTGCCGTCTCGTGCTGAACATATGTCCGTTTCCGCATCTTGTCAGACTCATTTCGTTTCATTCCCCCGTAAGCTTGTATGATGGTACGCCAACGTCATTTCACCAGAATTCGGGTATTGGCAATATAAATTAAATCCCCCGCCTCAATTAGACTGGGTTCCTCGATTTCCAATTTGGATGCTCGGCTCTGATTGCCCTTACGCACACCTACACCACTGGCTGAATCGATATCCTCGATAAACCATTGGCCTGATGCTTTGTTAAGCACGGCATGTTGTTGGCTGATTAGAGATGCATAAGGTGTATCTGACAGATCGATATCTGCCTCACTATGTTTCGAACTTTTACCGATAAGCACACTTGTCTCACCCTGGATGTACCATTCCTTCACACTTGTTCCGTCATCATCGAGCAGTACAAGTTTTACAACGCGTGAGGATAGTTTCTTCTTTTCCGCCTTGGTAGCAGGCATGTATTTAAAAAACAGATAAGCCGCTCCCGAGAGAATCACGATGCTTCCAGTAATCCACTGGGCACCCATATCCCTGTTCACAAAAAATATGTAATAGAGCACGGTTAACGAAATGATGGCGACACATGCATCAAGCCCTATCGTCAATACCGACCTTCCTTGTCTCACTTTTCATAACCTCCGCCTGAGCCAAAATCACTTATAAATTGTTAACTTCCTACTTTTTTCGAACTCCGAAATAACGGTCAAACATGGTGGACATATCCATTCCCTTATGAGAATCGGCTTTATTCCCACTGTTCGGACTTTCTTTCCCCTTTGGTCGGATCCCAAAAAACTGTTCAAATTGCTCATGCATTCGCGAAGGATCTGACCAGCCAGTTACCGGATTTCCTCCGGAAGCTGCATGGTTTTCCCTTGTTGCATGATTGGAGCCTGTTCCCTTGGAGCTACTACTTCCTCCAGATCGAGGTTGTTGGTCATACGCAGCCTTAAGCTCTGGATTGCCAAGTGTGCTATAAGCCTCATGAACCTGCTTAAAGCGTGCTTCTGCCTGAGCATCACCACCATTCACGTCAGGATGATACTTTTTGGCTAATTGGCGATAAGACTTCTTAATCTGTTCAGGCGAAGCGTCTCGACTCACCCCAAGAACAGCATAAAAATCACTCATGTGAATGCTCCTCCCTCCTTACTGTTATCAGTACAAAATAAAGATTAAGGGGCACAGGGCCCCTTAACTTATGATGCTTGTCCCATGTAAGTGCCAGTAGCACTCGTCTGGGACATCAGATGTTTCCTATTAAACCGGGAATCCACCTTCAATTTTCGTGAACTCCGTTTTGTCTTTTTTCTGTTTGATGAACAGGCTGAATTCACCCACACCTTCGGTATCTCCGAAACGCTCTGTGTAATCCACTACAAACGCGTTAGGCATGTAAATTTTGCGTACCACTTGGTCAGCTGCAACAACTTCCAACGTTACTTTGCGATAGCAATCTGCTTTTTCAGCAGGAACGAGGGACCACAGCGCCAGCTTCATCGTGTCATCTGCGTTGTCACCATCCGTTGCTGTAATGATTTTGCCGCTAATGCGCAGTGTTGCGCCCACATCTGTGGAGCGTGCATTGGAATCATCTGGTGTATCTGTGTCGTATACGACTGTACGGATATTATCCATTCCCAATTCGATTGTTTCTGCGCCTTCTACTTTCAATACAAAACCCATTAATAAAAACCTCCTTAAGATTAGGAAAAATGTGTCCGCTATCCTGCTTCAAAAACTGAGGAAAGACAACGAAATATATGTATAAAGGCGAGCCGGTAAAGGCAGCCTCTAACACCAAATTAATGTTTTGAATACGTTGTTTTAAGAACTATATACACTGTTAAAACTTATATATTTAAACTAGCTAGACTTTCATTGCACTCGTGCCTTTGGTAATCATGACCTCAAGGTTCTTCACGTTACCGTTAAAGACCAGGTCAATATGGCACATATTGCTCTTCTCATCGATGATAAAGCTCATGTCATCACCCTCTTGAATGATCGAATTGATCGATCCACGAGTTCCCAGCCACCGGCTCTTTTGACTGCTCGGATTATTGCTGAAGAATTTGACGATATTTTCATGCTTGAAATCACCGGTTTGGAAACGGAGCAAGCGTTCAATGTACGTGCTAACAAGTGTCTTATACAAGGAGTCAAATCCATCTTCGGACATCGCCATACTTCTAGCTTTATACACGGTGATCCGTTTGATATCACTGTCCTGAATCTGAGCATTTTCCGATGAGAAAATAAATCCAAAGTTCTTCCGGTTAATGGAATCCTTAATGGTATTCGTGAAACCCGAAATTTCCTTGGTCATCGTCGTAACAACACGCAGACTGTTATCGCCAGCTTCGATATCAAAACGCACCCCTGGATAATCGCGGTTGACCGTTTTGAATGCTCCACGCAGATACTCTGGACATTGATAAGCTGCCACAATACCAGCAGATACATAAGATGCTCCTACATAAACGCCTTCGATCCAAAGTCTCAGGATATCTTCTTTTTCCTTCGAAAGCTCAACACCATGCTCGGTTTGAAGCATACGGCTATCGATGACTACACCTGACTTTTCCTTCGGAATAATGGTGAAATTCGGCGCACTTGGAATCGCAAACTCACTGTATTCCTTCCGCGTTAACACAGAACATTTGTCAATGTACTTATCAATGCCAGCGGTAGCCATACTGCTGAACGTCGTCTCTTCCCCAGATTCAAAACTGAAGAAGACCTGGACTTTGTAGTCCTTCACGACTTGCAGAAGCATTGTCAGGGATTCCATGCTATTCCCGTCCTGCTTAACCACCTTGTCATTACCGCGGAAACGAGTACGACTGACCTTAACTTGGCTTGTATTCTCCAGTTCAACCGAAGGAACAATCCCGAACCAGATCGTATCCGAAAAGTCATTCTTCGCGTTAACCGTGTTCAGGTACGTCTCTAGGCGTGGAATATTGCTACTCTTCACAAGCATATCCAGCTTCGTGTTGGAGATCAGCATGGAAGGAACCATACCTTTGTTCTTCGTTGCATATTGATCAAAGAACATTTTGACACCCAAAATCTTCTCCACCAACGGCTTCACTGTTTTGACAAAGTCATCCTTGGCGTTTTTGTAAAACTCCAGGTATGTATTGTAGTTCTGTACCTCCACGGACGTATCCACATCGGTCTGTACTGCAGGAAGTGGAGAGAATGTACGAACAACCAGATCCTGAACATAAGGTGAAGGTGTCTCGGACAATGAATTATAATCCTCGGCAAATACCTGAGTCAGATCTGTACTACTCGCTTCATCCAATAACATCAACTCGTTGTTATCCGCTTTAGGCGCTTCAATAATTTTCAATTCTCCGCTCTCACCGATGGTCAGTTGACCCACTTGAATCGCTTCGGAAGAGGTCTCTTCCTGTGCACGACCCAATAACAAACGGGTTTTGATATCTTCAATTGCAAGCGGCAGCATCGCCATGACATTGTTGTAATTCCGGCTAGCTTCCTCGAACATCACATTCAATTTGTCGCCGATATCCAGCTTCTTCGGATCTCCATCATCCAGCTTCTCGTGCTGGCCATACATGTAGTGAATTTCCTTCCGCACTTGGCGGATGTCATCCATCACTTTCTTCGGGGAGATCATGTCGAGCAGATTCTCAAACTTGAAATCTACGTTGGTAATGCCTTGGCTACGCTTCGTATCGATCAAGGTAAACAACATTCTTAGAAAATCGTTACTCTGATCAATTTTGATCTCCGAGATGGCTTCATCCGGAATACCTTCCGGTTTTTTAAGCGTATACATGACTTTCTGGTTCACCGCATTGAAAAATGAATATACGCTCGGTGAGAACTTATCCAGAAACTCATCAAAGCTGCGAACAAGCAAGTGCTCGTTGATCTCTTTGATTTTGTCATCGCTCAGGCTATCAATGCCCTTCACGTCACCAACGATTGTGATGAGATCCAACTTCTCGGGATTGATCTCTTCAAAAAGCATCGTTCGGTTCGTTTGATTAATAATGTCCATTCAGGCAGCATCCCCACGAGCAGGCTTTCATTCGGGCGGATGCTTTCCCCCCTCCATCAATTTTTGACACTCCGCACGTCTTTTCGGCCTTTGGTCTTGATCTTTAAGAATCAAACTAGGCAGAAGGAAGACGATCGATAGAACGAGCTGTCAACATGTAACTGGAACTTATGTACCAGTTTATGCCGTTTGCTTTGGAGATTTATGGAATTCATCTTAATCATCAGCGACATGTTTTGTCAATATTCCCTACTATAGGTCTAAAAGCTCATTTTATAGCCTTCGATATACCTATAGAACTAATTTTTGGAATTCGCTTCATTTCCCTGTAAGTCGAACCGATGATATAGAATATCCTATAATTTGGATCTTGTTCAAGGATTTAAGACTGATGGAGTATTCCCCCTATTCGAGCATGTAAACACATAACCTATGCGAGGTTGCACTTCTTTTGAGAATGCAAAACTACGCATAACCACGTTAAAACGTGTGGAATTAGAAAAAAAATAGATTTTGTAGATTTACTTCAAGAAACATAAGCTAGTTGTGTGCAAATAGAAAGGAGACTTGAAGCCTCACATGATATTAATAAAATTCAAAAAAGCATGGCTTACCCTACTGGTGGTGAGCATCTTACTTCCCAACTGGGACATAGGAAACGTGCACGCAGATTCATCCGTCAAGACCCAGGCTTATGAAGGCCTAGATGCTATGTTTGTTCTAGATGTTAGCTACTCGATGAATGAGACTGACAAAGATCGCATTGCCGAAGAAGTTATACATATGTTTATGGATATGAGTAGTGGACCTAAGACCCGACTTGGCTTTGTAGCCTATAACGACAAGATCACGTCATCTGTACCTTTAATGGATATCTCATCTTCCGGAGCTCGAAATAATCTTCGCAGCCGTGTGGATGGATTGAAGCGTTCAGGTTATACAGATCTTGGACTCGGTTTACGCCGAGGTGCCAGCTTGCTTGAACAATCTAAGACAGATCAACGTAAACCATTTATGATTTTGTTATCTGATGGGGAGACAGACTTAAGGGGTTCAACCAATCGAACACCTGCCGATTCTTCCAAAGATGTCGACAAGGTAATTCAAATGGCACAACAAGCCGGTTATCCGATCTATACGGTTGGGCTTAACCGAGATGGAACTGTAAATCCTGCTGAACTTGAACGAATTGCCAAAGAAACAGGTGGTTCTTCCTTTATCACCGGGAGTGCAGACGACTTACCCGAGATTTTCAATCGAATTTTTGCCGATCAGATTCAATCTGTCCTCGTTTCTGTAGCTGCTGTTACAGCAACTGGAGCAATGCAAGAAGTCACAGTAGACATTCCGAATTCAAGTATGGCGGATGCGAATATCATCATGCTCTCGGATCATGCGATCTCTGAAGCACAACTCTACTATCAATCCAGCAATGTGAGCTTTATCCGTTCAGACAAATATGCTTTGATGAAGATTATTCGTCCGGTTAAAGGACAGTTCAAATTGAAATTCAAAGGACGCAGCGGAGATCTTGTGAAGATTAACCTGCTCGGCAATTACAACGTTTCTGCAGCTGCAAATATGGCAACGGAGCTGCCAGTCAAGGGACAGAGCATTACGTTCAACGCCGCGTTATACGATCAAGCTACCGAGCCAAAGCCAATTCAGGATCTGGATGTATACAAAGGTCTTGCGGCTGAGCTAATCGTTAGCACATCGGAAGGAACGAGTGAACGCGTAACTCTAACGAATACAGGCAGTGGGTTTACGGGGAATTATACGTTTCCGAAGTCTGATCTATATACGTGGGGACTCCGCATCGACGGTCCAGACTTTTATCGAGAGATCACTCCGGTTGAAGTAGATATTACGAACCAAGCCCCTGTAAGTACGGGCACTTCCATGGATTTGTCCAAAGATGATGGGGATGCTTATCTGGATCTAAATACATATTTTGAAGATGCCAATAATGACCCTTTAACTTATACGCTCGGTGCAGCTCAGGATTCCAGTACACTTGGTCATGCGAGCATTAATGGAAATATGCTGCATTTGTCTTCTCTTCACACCGGTAGTTCGTTCGTTCAGATTACAGCAACGGATTCCGAAGGCGCGAGTGTGACCACTGACATCCCATTGCGTATTCATTCTTTACGTGAAAAGATTTTCTTATTTACTGGTTTGGGGATCCTTGCCGCAGGTGGAATCTTCGCTTTGTATTGGTTTGTGCTGAAGCCTAAGCCCGTGTTTCGCGGAAGGTTGGAGGGTTATTTTCTTGCAACCGCGAGTGGTGAAGATATTCCGGTTACCCATTGGCCCCTAACTTCGCTCAGTAGTCGAAAAGTTAGCTTAAGTGAGCTTTTTGCTCGAATGGATATTGGGGTGAGGGTACCTGAAGCAGGTCGAATCTGGCTGGAAGCAGGCAAAAAAGAAACATTGCTGATCCGGCATGATACGAATTGCACCGTCGTCCGAGGTCGAACACCTGTGAAACGGCGCCACACGGAGGCTCTGGAGTATAATGAGAAGTTATATGTTACCTTTGAGGATGGAATTACCGAGATTGAAATTCGCTACAAGCCTATTAAACCGAGTACTAATATTTCAGTTGGACAACGGAGAGAAACGTACCAGCCATAGTCAAATATGATATGCTCTGTTGGGAACGAATTGTAACTCACTTCCCAACTAGAGATATTCGTAGGTAGCGAAAGGGACTTGAACATTCGATAAATTGAGGATTGTTGCATACAGATACTTATTCTGTTTGAAGCAGCTAACCATCCAATAAATTAAATTTGACTATCATATCAAATACAACAGGTTAGATACAACCCACCGGGGTTCATCTAACCTGTTTTTTTTCGTATGCATATGATATGTAAAACTTAGCGTACACCCGCGATATGGTTCAGGCGGTCTCGTGCTGTTTGCCTGACTCCGCTTCATAGATTTGCGTATGTTCATTCTCAGCCAATGACCACTCCACCGTGCCCGGTTTACGCACTTTCCACACCAAAGCCTGCATCTGCAATGACCTTCTTACCCACCGTAGAGAAGCACAACGCTTCTCAGAACGAACGGATAGTCCCCAGTGAATGACATGAGCGAGCCATGGATTCACATATTCATTGTGCGAACGCACTGACGGGAGTTCATCCTGGAATAGACGTTGCTTCACATCCATCGGTGGCTGTCCACATGTCCAGTAATGAAGCAGTGCTGCTAGACTATATATATCGGACATCGGCCCTTGACTGGACTTCTCTGAATAAAATTCGAGCGGAGAATATCCAGCAGATGTGAAAATGACCTGTTTCTCACCAGATGGCATTGGCCAGCGAACGGCAGAACCGAAATCTAGTAATTTAGGCGTACCATCCTCCATCACCATAATGTTAGAAGGTTTCAGATCCCGATGCAGAATGCCTTGCTTATGTATATGTTCAACAGTATCGACAATCGGAAGAAGCGTGCCTTTGATAAAAGCAGCATCTAATGCATGATTACGTTCTTTCAAATAATCATTCAACATCGTCCCCGTACAGTATTCCATTACAAGATAGCCGGTATCATTAGCTTCAAAATGATCCACATATTGAATAATATGAGGATGATTCAGACCAGATAGCAGCTCTCCTTCAATTAGGAAAGAAGCAAGTAACTCTTGATACTGTCCACTGTATCCTCGTGAGGAACAATACACACGCCGTTTGTCAGACTGACGAGAAGCCAGACGTTGAGGGAAGAATTCTTTGATCGCAACTTTTGCCCCTGTATTCCGATCCCTTCCTATGTATACAATAGCCAGCTCGCTGCAAGCTAGGACTTGTCTTACTTGATATGTATCGTTCAATATAACATTGCGTTGCAGTGCCATTTTGTAGTTATCTTTTCTCATAACTTCCTTCGTCTCACCCCTATCTTACTGAGGAACTTTCCGCAGGTTGCATCATTTTGTTCAGTCAGCAAGCAATTGGATCGCCAACCATATATATAAACCAAATGATGCAACATGAATCATCATCCTGCGAAAAAATAAAATTATTATACCGTAGTACTATATTTGCTTCATCCTCTTAATACTACTCATACCTTACTCGTACCATAATTGTTTCAATCATCTATTTATGTTATCGACAGAACGGAACATTTAATGAATGAATTCGCACAAAAAGTATAATTGTTTCGCTCAATATCTATCTCTTTTAATAATTCTCTTGTAAGAACAGCCTGATCTCCTCGTTCATATGAACCAGCACATCCTGGGATGGATAATGTCCGGTATCATACTTAACGGTTCTCACATTCGGGATAATCTTTCGTGCTCTCTCAATCAACTTATCTCCTGGGAAAAAGATATCCTTCTCGCCTGCCAAGAGCAGTGTCGGCGCAGTATAGTTCGCCAGTTCTTCTCGATCAGTCAACTTTGGCATATCCTGTTCCAGACTTACATGTTTGAAAATTTTGCCGATGATGTTCTTATCTACTTCCTTCATACAGTTACAAGACATGGTATCTGCAATTTTTTGCAGCGAATTCGGTGAAGAAGTCATTCGGTAGGTCACAATTGGAAGCATGAAGTCCTGAGCCACTTTCATCTTGGAACGAGCAATCAGTCCCGCTGGTGCAACTAGAACGGAGCAAGCAATTCGATCCGGAATATACGTTGCCAGTCTCAGAATAATTCCACCGCCAAAGGAAGGACCAATAAAGGCACTTTGCTCAATCTCGTAATGCTCTAGCAGATCCGTAACCCACATCGCCAAGCTATCAAACCTTGCTGAGATTCGGGTATCCTCACTATAACCAGGGTGACCGATGGTATCTGGTGCAATAATTCGGTAATCCTTAAATAAGGAAGAGAACCATGACAGCGTCATCGGATTCACACAATTCATACCTTGGAGAATAAATAACGGCTTGCCGTCCTTAGGGCCGGTTAACAGCACATGTGTCTGTCCAAAACGTGTCTCAACATACTCACGCGTAATACCCTCACCCAACTGATCTACATATGCCTCGTATTCCTCAAGAATACAACTCTTACCTTCTTCACTTCTGTAAATGGAACTCATGTCTGCCTCCTGCAATGTGTACTCAACTAACCCATTTTCATCATATTCGTTTCATATAAACCTTAGAAATAATGACCCAAAAAGATAAAGAGGGCCTGCAGACGGCAGGCTCCTCCATATGTGCAACTTATCATATTGACTGATTATAGAATGGAAATTGGAAATTGTAAATATCGTTTCTAATAGACAACACATATCATGATTAGAGAGCGCAGCAGTAGGTTATTTCCGGCCATAATCGGCTTTAATTTCGCCCCATTGTTTAGTCTGCCATTTCAGTACTTTATTGCTGTATGTGTTGGTTCGCAACCATTGCTCAGCACGATCAATCATCAACCAGATTTCTTCTGTCGAAGAATCTCGCGGCAAGGTGGTCGATACCGCCTTTTGCTTCAACCATTTCATCGCATTGACTGAGTCGGTGTATACCGTCTTATTACTGCCCTCTTTCTTAAGATGAGCCAGTGCATGTACAATTGCCAGAAATTCTCCAAGATTGTTGGTGCCTTTTGAGATTGGGCCAACTGAGAAGATGATCTCACCTGTACGTGTATCTACTCCTTTGTACTCTACCGGTCCTGGATTACCTCGTGTACCTACATCCACCGAAATGCTATCATAATCGACCTCTTCCGAGGTTTCCATGCCAGCACTACGGCCACTGCTTCCGGCTTTGGTCTTGGACGAGCTGCTAGCTCCATTGCCCCAGTTACCTTTCCAACCCTTACGGTATGCTTCTTCTGCCGCGGCTTTGGATTCATATGACTTATATTTGGCTCCGGTATATTGATCTGTCTGTGCCTTGCATTCTGCCCACGTACTATATACACCTGGCTGTTTGCCTTCCCAGACAACATAATATTTAGATTTGGCCATCGTTACCCGCTCCTTATTCGCTTACGTTCAATACCCTATTGTATACGAACTACAGGGTGGATTGAAAGTTAATGGTAGTTCA
This sequence comes from Paenibacillus tundrae, assembly GCF_030812775.1. Taxonomy (GTDB): domain Bacteria; phylum Bacillota; class Bacilli; order Paenibacillales; family Paenibacillaceae; genus Paenibacillus; species Paenibacillus tundrae_A. Next base: position 333,512 of record NZ_JAUSTI010000006.1, on the reverse strand, counting down.
TAGAAAAGTAATTATATGATCTCTCTTATAATGGGGGTTATTGCGAAGCAGTTGTCCAATTCAGGTTCGTCTAATAGCGCCCAGTAACGTAGCGTATTGTAGTGAATGTCCGCATCAAGAATGAGATGATGTTTCAGTGCTTGGATTATCTCTGGATCGCACGTTCCTTCCACAAGAGCATCGTTACAAGATTCAATAATAATGATCATAAGCGCGAACTTTTCTTCAACATTCCATGGGTATTGTTCATACGCATCCAGAAATTCAGTTATCCTAGAAGCATCCGCAACCTCATACTCCCAGTCCTGTGTAAATTCACCCTGTGATTTAAGATTTAATTTACTGCACAGGCTCCTTACTGCATGTCCTGTAACATACTTAGGATAATTCTTCTCCATATGGATCTCCTTCGTTTAATTCCTTCCTTATTAATTGTAGGATACTCCTAAATTGATTGATACAGCAGATTGTGTCCGCAAACAGGTTAACATATGAAGTATACTTCAACCATCCAGCCTATCTCATATTTATTGCATAGCGAATGCAAAGGCCTATTGCCTATACCTCTCTAACGAATGAAGGGGATTGGCAATATGTTCCCCAACCTCTGCAATGGTTTCTTCGATTTCACTGCGAATGGCTGAATCTAGCTTATTGTCCTGATGTAAAGAATTTTGCACTTGTGCAAAGCATTCTTCTAACCCTAAATTCACTACTAATGATAGCATGATGTCTACCTCATCATAGGAGTCCGTATTCCACAGTTTACAAAGCACCTGATCTATATTATCTCGTAGTTCCTTCTCTAGTAACTCATACGTCATCGCTTGTCGATCAGTTAGCTCGCTAAGAATCAGTAAGAACTCTTGCTTATCGTTTGTACCGTTCTCAAAATATTGAAGTGCGTCATGGAACAGCGTATGTAAAAAGTCGGCAGCACAATGATCAGGTAATTTGCGGATATCTTCGTCATCCATATTAATATGGCATCTCCTTTCATGAAGGTTTATTTAATCATTCTTTTTGTTGGTAGTTCTGAACTTCAGACAAAGTTACATTATTTTCTTTTAGAAAAGACCATTTAAATTTAAAAAGGTGTAAATATTAGTCTACTTCCTGTAATTGATTTGCATTTTTCGGATAACACGATTAATTCATTTATGTGAGTTATATCATCCTGATGTATAAGTATTTCCCTTAATCTTTCAAGCTCCAACTGCAATTGATCCATATCTTTGCACGAGAACACATCATAACTATGCACTGAGAGTTCGCCTAAAATGAAGAAACCTTCTTCTTCTCGCGGTAAATAGTTTTCATTATTCTCCTTATGCATTTCCTCCAGTTGCTTACCCTCATCTGTCTCCAAAATAATTCTAAACATACAATCACTCTCCAAATTCTATTCACAAATGAAGCCTTATCCCTATCATGATTGCATTAATGAATACTAGATTTTTCTGTTTATAATAAACAACAATACATCTCCACTAACAGTTTGAACTTAAAATTTCCCAGGCAATGAACTGTACAACAGGAGCCGAGTTATTAGAGGTTAGCGTCCAATCGATAAGGAAGTGGGAATGAGGCAACGTATATCCAAGCAAAAAGAACATGTTGAACATTGTAGATTTGTATTTTACCATTTGCATAAATTCTCCTTATCCAGAACACGCTAATCCTTATGATGGAAAAGACTTGTAGTGGAAAGGAGATCGAAGTACATGGATTGGATATGGAAATCGATCTTACTTGTTCTGGTGGGCATGCTTTTATTGCGCATTGCGGGGCGTAAGTCCATCTCACAGATGAGTGTTGCAACCACGGTCATTATGATTTCGATCGGAACGACAATCGTACAGCCTATTGCGAATCATGAGCTTAGCAAAGCGATTGGATCCGCAGCTGTTTTTATTGCGACTTTATTGGTTGTAGAGGTACTTCAGTTGAAATTCAATTTTTTCGAACGGCTGATGAGTGGTAGCTCCAAAATTGTCGTTGAAGATGGCAAGATCAACGTCCCTAATTTGAAAAAGATGCGTTATACCGTGGATCAGTTAGAGATGCATCTGCGCCAAAGCGGCATCTCTAGTGTGGAAGACCTGGAAACGGCAACTGTAGAACCAAACGGTCAATTAGGTTATGTATTGAAGCGACATGCGCGTCCAGTCACAATTGGCGATTTAGAGCTATTACTTCAGGGTCAGAATACCAAAGTAGAGCAGGATAATTCCAGTGATATTTTCCAAGAAGTCAGTCGCGGTGAGCATCAACAGCCGGTTGATCCTGTGCTACGATGACTCATCTAGTCTTACCAAATAGACCGTTCCAGCGGGCAACGCCACATTGCAATCGGAACGGTTTTTGTTGTGCTACTATGTCCATCCATCACTTCTACATAACGTCTAAAATAAGAAAAAAGCCGAAGCTTATTCAGCTCCAGCTAATTAAATATCGTTAGTTTATCTTCCGCTGCAGTTCGTGGCCGTGGCTGAGGAATAACTTCGGGATAACCAATATGCAATACCCCTACGATGCGTTCACCCGGTTGTACACCTGCCATCTCACGGAAATTAGGAGAGAACTGGTTTGCATTTATTTTCCATACGACACATTCAACCATATATGTTCAACTAAACTTTATATACGAGAACGGTGAGCATAGCGTAAACAATGATTAGCTGCACATAGATGAACATAATTTCTTCTCTTGAGCTTACCGGGTGCTTAGATAGGCAATACCCAACCCACCGGTTACGGGATTTTGATAGATTTCACAATCCACTTCAAACACCTCACCGATCATCTCCCGGGTTAATATATCGGCAGGTTTACCATGAACCACAATCTGTCCCTGCTTCACCACGTAGAGATGATCACAATACGAAGCGGCAAGTTCAAGATCGTGCAGCGCAGCCAGAATTCCGATATCAAGGCTTTTCACGATATTGAGAATCTGTAGCTGATATTTAATATCCAGATGATTGGTAGGCTCGTCCAAGATCAGAAATTCGGGTTGCTGAGCCAGCACACGAGCCAAGACAACACGCTGCTTCTCCCCACCGGACAACGAAATATAGTTACGGTCTGCGTGTTCGGTTAGATGTACCTTTTCCAAAGCCTGCTCTACAATTTCAAGATCCCGTCTATTATCTGTCTCTAGTAACTTCTTATGCGGAGTTCGTCCCATCATGACCATCTCACGCACCGTAAAATCAAAGCTCAACTCGTTAAACTGCCCAACCACACCCATGTGCCGAGCCACGACTCTGGGACTGGACTTCAATATATCCGTATGATCCAAAAATACATTGCCCTGCTGGGGCTTAATGACCTTATAGATGCTCTTGAGCAGTGTGGATTTGCCACAACCGTTAGGACCGATCAAGCCAACGAACTGCTTTTCTTTTACCTGCAAAGAAATATTACGAATAATATCTGTGTTCTGCACCGTGATGGATACGTTCTCTACATTCAGTTCCATTGCTAGTTTCCTCCAAAACCGTAGCCTTTTTTGACTAACATATACATAAACATCGGAGCGCCGATCATCGCTGTAATGATCCCGATTGGCAGCTCGACACTGGATATCAGAGATCTTGCAATAACGTCTGTCCAGATGAGGAAGATCGCACCAAAGAGCACAGATACCGGCATCACTTTGCGATGGTCTGAACCGACCAGACCTCTAACGATATGTGGAATAATGAGGCCGACAAAACCAATCATGCCACAGCTCGCCACCATAACCCCTGTCACCAGTGCCGTTATTAACATGTAGAGCCTACGGTGCACGCTCAAGTTAATGCCAAGTGTAACTGCTGCTTCATCACCCAGTAACATGGTGTTCAGCACACGGGATTGCAATAGGAAGAACATAATCGACACAATCACCACGATGCCGATCAAAGGTAGCTTATTCCACCCGGAGGCAGCGAGACTGCCCATCGTCCAGAACGTTACCGTTTTGATTCCCTCAGCGTTGTTAGCAAAATAGATAATAAAGTTAGAAAAGGCTGTACACAGCGCATTAATAACCATCCCGGCAAGCACAAGTTTGACTGAGGTCATCTTACCTCGAATGCCTGCTAAGGTTAGCACCAACAAGGAAGCTCCCATGGCTCCAGCAAATGCCCAGAAGGCCACTCCTGTCTGACCTAACCAACTAATGGCACCGAACCCGATCAAGATCGCAAACGTTGCTCCGAGTGAAGCCCCCGAAGATATGCCTAGTATGTATGGATCCGCCAACGGGTTCTGTACGGCTGCCTGCATAACTGCACCGCACATCGCGAGACCCGCACCAATAAACATCGCCATCAGAACACGTGGAAAACGAATCTGCCAGATGATATCGGTAAATGATCCTGCCTCGACCGGAGCTTGACCGATCTGGAATCCTGTCAATTTGAATACAAGAATGCGATAGGATTCAGCAAGGGGGATACTCACCTGCCCGATGGATACGGCAACGCCAACAGAAATAACCATCACACCAATCAAAAGCGCGATTAATAATGCAAAGCCAGATTTACTGTGAATACGAGATTCTTTTTTCCCCACACGCGGTGTCTGAAGCTGAACGGTCTGTGCCATCTTGTCCCCCATCATTTCCTTCGAAAATAAAATAAAAAGAATTTAGCTATTTACAAAGTATGTTCTCGGATTATAATTGAGAATGATTATCTTTGTCAATTAACATTACAGAAAAGGGGCTCTCTCTCATTATGAAATTTACATCCAGGAAAGTACTCATTACCTGTCTAAGTCTTATGCTACTTCTTCTCGCTGCTTGTTCCAATGCCACAACCTCCAATACGGAGCAAACCACCGCATCAGGTGAAAACCCAACCAGCACTTCAGAATCAACCACTACCGCTGGAGAGACGAATAAAACAACCTATCCACTGACGATTGAAAACTTCAGTATCTCCGGTGAAGGCGGAGAATGGAAACCGAAATCCCAGACGTTCGAGAAAGCACCTGAGCGCGTTGTAGCCAACACACAATCTGTGGCTGAGATGTTAATCAAGCTCGGTCTAACAGACAAAATGGTCGGAGTAGCTGCATTGTATGGCGCTGTGACTCCAGATGTTGCTGACGATTTCGCTAAAATTCCAGTCCTATCCGAAAACTATGTAGGTAAAGAGCTCGTTGTAGGCGCAAGCCCAGATATCGTGTTGGGTCGCGGTGACCTGTTCGCAGATGCTGACTGGGGCGTGGGTACCGTGGATGGACTGAACGACATGAATATCCGTACATTCCTGCAAACGACGAATCACAAAGGCACATTGGACAGCCTCTATAATGATATTGCCCAGCTCGGACAGATCTTCGATGTACAGGAAAATGCTACATCATTCACCGAGAGCCTGAAAGCACGTGCTGAAGCAATCAAGGCGAGTGTTGCAGATCAGCCTGAGCATACATTTGCTTACATCGTACCTGCGTCCGAAGATTCCATTACAGTTAGCAGCATGCAAAACGATACGTATCAATTGGATGCGCTCAGCCTGCTGAAATTGAAGAATGCTTTTGATGGCGTGCAAGGTGAAGTCAGTGTAGAGCAACTGATCACAGCTAACCCAGACTACCTGCTGTTGTCTGCGTATACGGGTTCCCCGGACATCGACAAGTTGATTCAAAATCTGTATGCTAACCCTGCCTTGCAAAGTATGAATGCGATTAAAAATAAACAAATCTATGTCACTGATTTTGGTCAGTTCTGGGGTTATGGGCATCAGATTCTCGATGGTATCGAAAATATGCAGAAGCAAATGAATGACAACCCAATTCAATAACAAGCATGTTCATCTTGATTGAAAGAGCTATATTATGAAATGAATTTAATCAGTTAATATGCTGGACAACACATCGCTATATGACAAGAGCAGGAGATTTAAATCTCACTGCTCTTTTTTAGGTTTGAGGGGATGAGTATATCCATGAACGAGCATCTTTCCCTCGTCGACGACGCTAACGAATCTGAGAGACCTTATTAGGTCTGATCTCAAGGAATGAAAATTTTAACGAATCTGAGAAACGTTATTTGACGAAATCCTACGGAATAGATCTAATATTCGCACCCGAAATGTATATTAGCGTGTCAACGATTCGTTAGCATTTTCGGAAGTTCATTTCCCCGCAAATAAGACGGCCTGAGTTCGTTAGAGAGGGTGCATCATTAGATCAAAGGGTCTGACTTCGCATCTCACGCTCAAGTATGGACTAGTCCACCGTCTTATCGCACCTCGGTCACTTCACTTTACGTCCCCTGCATATTAAGGTAATGTCCTCGCAGGTGTGTGAAATTGTCTAAGTCTGCTTTACTCCGAGTGTCCCCAGACTCTCTCTTTGTTCATAAAGAACCATTTAGGCTACTCCATATACTTCTGCGCTCCCACCAACATCCTAGTTGCTTAATTGATTGGTTCGAACTCATTTTTGGAGTTTTTATGAATTGTTCATTAACACTCAATAAAAAAAGTTGCCCCAAGTCATCATGTAGATGACTTTTGAGACAACCCAATTGTTACTCCAACTATACAATTTACTGTTTACTTTTTTTACATTACGCCCTGTTCCACCAATCAACTCTTACTTCACACCACGTCTTCTCTTCTGCACAAGATATACGCCCACCAGCAGAATAAACCACACCGGCGTTACCAACAACGCTACCCGGGTATCTTCTGCGAATCCGAGGATCACCAGAACAAAGACCAGGAAAATGAGAATGATGTAATTCGAGAAAGGATATAACGGCAATCTAAACTTCGCACGCTTAGCAAGTTCTGGCTGAGTACGTCGATATTTCAGATGACTGATTACGGTGATGCCCCACACAAAGATAAAGCAAACGGTCGACACACTCGTAATTAGTACAAATACGCCTTCAGGCATGACATAATTCAAAATAATCGCAAGCAGAATAATCAACGTCGAGAAAAATAGCGCATTGGACGGTACCTTTCTCCGGTTAACACGTGCAAATGCAGAGGGTGCATTGCGATCCTTGGCCATCGAGAATACCATGCGACTTGTACTAAAAATGGCACTATTACATGCTGAAGCCGCCGACGTAAGCACGACAAAGTTTACAATTCCTGCGGCTGTTGCGATACCGACAGCAGCGAATACCTGCACAAATGGACTCTCACTCGGCACAATCGCGTTCCAAGGATAGATACTCATAATAATCAACAAGGCGCCAACGTAGAATAACAACACCCGAATCGGGATCTGGTTGATGGCCTTAGGAATGACTTTCTCTGGATTCTCTGTCTCCCCAGCTGTAAGCCCTACAAGTTCAATACCGACAAAGGCGAAGACAACCATCTGGAACGATAGTAAAAACCCATGTAACCCATGTGGGAATAGTCCACCATGACTCCAGATATTTGTAAAGCTTGCTGGACCTAGATCCGTAGAGAATCCTTTGACAATCATGAAGAGTCCAATAACAATCAGCGCCACAATGGCAACCACTTTAATTAAGGCAAACCAGAACTCCATTTCCCCAAACCATTTGACTGTAGCCAAATTCATAATCAACAGAAGGACTAGTGCAATTAAGCCTGGCATCCATTGAGGAATGTTCGGAAACCAAAATTGTGTGTACAGCCCAACCGCTGTAACGTCTGCCATCGCAATCGATATCCAGCAAAACCAGTAGGTCCATCCAGTGACAAATGCCGCCATCTCCCCAAGATAATCGCGCACAAAGTCCACAAATGAATGATAGTTCAAATTGCTTAATAACAATTCTCCCAAAGCACGCATAATCAGGAACAGCACGATCCCTGTTATGATGTAGGCAAGTAGGATCGACGGTCCGGCCAATTGAATGGTTTTGCCTGCCCCTAGGAACAGTCCCGTACCAATGGCTCCCCCGATGGCCATCAGCTGCACATGCCTATTTTTTAACCCCCGCGTTAATGTTTCTTCTTGCATCGTACTCAACCACTCTCTTTCTGCTCATGCTCTCTAAGTTGCTAAAATAGTTATACCCCATCATATAATAATCTGGGCAGAATACAATCCCTGATTTTTTATTTTTTAAGACTGTCGAATCCCTTCTGCAGAAATATCAAAGATTGCTTGGAGATTCAAACCCTTTTTCACGTGTACGTGCACTTCTGGGCAACAGCCTACATACAATAAATCGACCCTGTTCCCTTATGTGCTCAGGCCAGATCGTTGTAAAACTGCAGGAGGTGTCATCTGTGCCCGGATTGTTTACTGCAATTGCCCTATTCATCAAAGAGTTGACGTTGCTCGTCTCGTATGTCAAAAATAATGCATTCCCTCAGCCACTCGCTGAGGACGACGAAGCCAAACATTTACGCCTCATGGCTGAAGGCAATGCCCATTCTCGAAATCTGTTGATTGAACACAATTTGCGCCTCGTCGCACATATCGTTAAGAAATTTGATAATACGGGCGAAGATCAGGAGGACCTGATTTCAATCGGAACCATCGGTTTGATCAAGGCTATCGAAAGCTTCCAGCAAGGAAAAGGAACCAAGCTTGCTACGTTTGCGGCTCGTTGTATTGAAAATGAAATCCTAATGCATCTCCGTTCCCTGAAAAAAACACGTAAAGACGTATCCCTGCATGATCCCATCGGTACGGATAAGGAAGGCAATGAAATTACACTGATAGATATCCTAGGAACAGAAGCAGATGATGTCGTAGATCGGGTTCAACTCAAAATTGAGAAAAGCAAAATTTATCGCAATCTCGATATTCTCGATGATCGGGAGAAAGAGGTCGTTATTGGCCGATTCGGTCTGGAAGCAGGTGGTGAAGAGCGAACCCAGCGTGAAATCGCCAAGGAACTGGGCATCTCCCGTTCTTATGTGTCGCGGATTGAGAAAAGGGCGCTCATGAAGCTATATCATGAGTTCTATAAACAAAAGAGTTAGAAACTTCTTCACCCTCGAAGTCAGGTTCTGCATTGTAACCAAAAGGGAGCTTATCAGGTGCTTTAAAACTGCGCCCGAATAGCTCCCTTTGCATACATACCTACTTACATCTGCTCAACCTCAAACTCTCCATTCACGGAACGGATTAAATACAACGTATCAAACCCTTCAGCGTATGTAGGCATTTGCAGATTCTTCATCGTGCTTTTGAGTCCAACCTCTGGAATCTTAGCGGCTCCTTCTCTCAGTTCATTCCTCGCATAAGACAACTCGTAATCAGGTTCAAAATAATAACCAACAACCTTAAATCGGTTCCTCTTGGCTGCATCGATATACTTCTTTCGTTCTTCGATCGTGGGATTCGTATTATCAATTACAAAGGGTTGTTTGGCCTCAAGCGAAGCGGTTAAATAAATCTGCTCACGATGTCTCGTTCTCAACATATCCAGATTGATTCGCATATGCGTTTTGAAGAAGTTTGCTTGATAAAATGTCGATTTTCCCGAGGCCTGTATTCCAACAAAAATTATACATTCCACTGTTACTCATCCTTCTGTAGATAAACGTATTGATTAATGTATTCACGATCCTGGCTAAAGATAGGCGTTTCAAAATCCACGTCCCATTTGCTCCGCGTAGCTTCACCCTTTTTGTAAAATTGCTTGGTTATACAGGCCCCACGTTTTTGCCAGATCGGTAAGTCATTCCAATTGATCCCTCTTTCAAGGAATAATTTATCCTGCAGACTTTTCCCATCTAGACCTTGTAGCTCGTTATGTGGAAAATGAGCTTGAGCTACCATAGAGATACTGTTCTTCGTTGCATCCTGTTGGCGCCAGAGAAAATAATTGGTCACTTCATCCGGTGGAAGCACCCAAGCCCTACTATCAAACGTGGCAAGAGGCTTGTTCGGATAATGATCACGGATCACTTCATTAAATTTGGCGGTTGCCATCGAGGCAGATACGGAAACCATCTTTTGCAAGTTATTTTCAAACCATGATTTCGTTGTTAATTTATCGTAGTTCGTCAACAAAAGAGATATTTCATCGCTCTGATGGTACACTAATTTGCACCCCATAATGTTCTGCGCTAAGTATTTACTAGTCTCCCACAGAGCCCCTGTCAATGCTTCATCAAATGGTTTCTTCAATCCACGTGTAAACGTGTGAAAGTGACATCCATCGATTCGAATAATAATCGGCAGCCGCTGAGGGAGGGTTTGTCTGAATGTATTTTCATACCCCTTCATCCGATTTCCAAAATCATCTTTTCTCATCTCTTACCCTCCTGTAAAACCTATGTAGTTTAAGCCCTTGTTGTCTTGTCTAGGCTTGTTTGTTCATCCATTGTCTGACATGCAACTTCATCAATAACTATTAATTGCTTCATTATACAACGTGGGAAGGTTACGAACTACGCGTTTCTTTTGAAGTGCTCAGATAAATTCAGTGACAGACAGTTTTAATTAAGGCTTACTAATTTATGTTTAACTGTTGATTAAATAGCCATAATTTCGTATAATATTGGTAACAGATCTCGCCCGCACCTCTGCTTATGCATGTGGAACAGGGCGAGACATTTTTGCGTTATGGAGGTTTTTCACTTGTCAGACGAGATTCAGCAACGTGAATTGAAAGCGCCTACTACATATGAGGAACAAATTCAGAAATTTAAAGATCGAGAAATGTTAATAGAAAATGAATCAGAAGCAATTACTATCTTAAAACGAATACACTACTATAGATTCACTGCTTACGCACTTACATTTAAACAAGACACTACTGATCACTATATTAAAGGAACAACCTTTAATAAGGTCTATAAACATTATCTGTTTGATGCAGCCCTTAGAAATCATTTTATGAAGATTGTTGAATACATCGAGATAGCTTTAAGATCCCAACTCTCTTACAAGCTCGCTCACAGTTATGGATCTCAGGGTTATTTGGATGGCTCTAATTTTGTAAATCCTTTTTTCCACCAACGCTTTGTTGAGGACTTGCAGAGATGCATCCAAAAACAGAGTAAAGAAGTGCTCATTGCTCATCATAGAGAAAATTATCAAGATAGATACCCTATATGGGCAGCCTTTGAGGTAAGTACTATTTCAATGATGTCTTCTCTCTATAAGAATTTAAAAACGTCTGACAAGAAGTCTATTGCTCGTGAATATTATCCTTCTACCAACATAAGTTACAAGGAGCTTGAAAACTGGTTCCACGTCTTAACGGTATTCAGGAATAGATGTGCCCATTACAGTAGACTATTTAACTATCGTATACCTGTCACCATTCGATACACACGAACTGATGAGAGCTTGGGTTTGGACAGAGCCTTCCTTTATGGAGCTATTTACAATTCTAAGTATCTGGTAAACGACCGCCCAATTTGGGTCTCTTGGGTAACCGGGCTTTCTTCGTTAATTGAGGCCTACAATGAAGTGGATATAACGCTTTTAGGTTTCCCTAGAAATTGGGAGAATTTATTACAAAAATAATAAATCATCCATACTGATAATGACACCAATGAAATTACGTTGATTGAAATTGCGTGAGTTAGATTAGACAGGGTCAGATACACTACAACGACATATAAAGAAACCTCCATTCCACATCCAAAATGTGTGAACAGAGGTTTTGCTTTTATATCATGATCATTATGCTCACCACGCAGATTGGTAAACGATCATATGGACTTACACTTACACTCTCACTTAAACTTACTCTCACGCTCCAGTTGCATAAACTTCTTATTTAATTCGCCGATGCAACTTCTACCATCTCCGACTTATCAATCAACCGTTTTCTCCGATCCATTCCTACACTAATCAATAACCCTAATAATCCACAGGCTGCAATAACGGCTGCGTAGAGCGGTACGGAACCCAGCCCCGTATGGGTAATTGCGAAGCCACCTAAGTACGCACCCCAGGCGTTCCCCAGATTGAAGGCTGAATGACTTGACGTCGTAGCAAGCAATGGCGCTTCTCGCGTCAGGTTCATAATGCGAATCTGCAATCCTGGCATAATACCGAAGGCCGCGACACCCCAGCAAAATATTGTAATGACTGCAAGAGTAGCATTCTCTAGCGTGAACGTAAGTAGAGCGAGAAGTACAGCGAGTATACCGAAATTAACTATTAGTGACGGCATCAGCTTCCAATCCGCCAGACGTCCACCTACCATATTGCCAAGGGTAACACCTACGCCGAACAGTACAAGAATCCAGGTTACATTCTGCTCTGCAAACCCACTAATATCCACTAACATTGGAGTAATGTACGTGAACACGGCAAAGAGACTTCCACATCCTAGCGCACCAACAAGCAGAACCAATAATACCTGCGGGCGAATCAGGTTGCGAAACTGCTGCATCAGATTCGCCGGAGCCCCTTGTGGGATAACCGGAATAAAGCGAATGATCCCAATTAACGAAATGATACCTAGGATTGTAATCGCACCGAACGATGATCGCCATCCCAATTGTTGACCAATAAATGTACCAAATGGAACGCCAATGATATTCGCAATCGTAAGTCCTGCGAGCACAACGGATACAGCTCCTGCCCTTCTCTCTGGAGCAACCAGCTTCGTTGCCATAATCGACCCCACACCTAGAAACGTACCATGCGCAAATGCCGTCAAAATACGTGCGGAGATTAGTAACCCATAGGTTGGTGCTATAACAGACAAAGCGTTGCCTAAAATGAAAATGCACATTAATAGGACAAGCAATCTCTTTTGCGGTATTTTATGTGTAAACACCGTTAATATTGGTGCACCTACAGCTACACCAAGCGCATATCCCGTAATAAGTTGGCCTGCTTGTGGAATGCTTACATTCAGATCTGTCGCCACGTTTGGCAACAATCCCATAATGATAAATTCGGTCATACCAATCGCAAATGCACCTACAGTGAGGCACAGCAAGGACAATGGAAATGCACCTCGTGGATTGGATGGCGAAGCTTGCGCCTTCTTGCTCTCTGTCTTACTCATACGATGTCTCTTCTCCTATCCGTTTAACATGATGAAACCTTGCACATCTCTATAAACACAACTTATATAGTATACCGCCATGCTCTAATCCTGAACAGTAATTCTCGGTATTCAGGCGCTATAGGGACATAGAGAAGCTGTGGGACTTTAGTTTTAAATCTGCCTTTTAAGTATAGGTCATACTTACCTTTTATCCCATTTTTTGTTGAAATACTCCTTAGCATATGTTTAATTGGTATGAATTCATAAGGAGGTATTACACATTGATAAGAAAAGAATTTAAGGTATTTTTGGCTTTTGTCATGTTCGCCACTGTTGTATTAGGAACTTTCCAGCATCCCCAAGCAAGTGCCGAAGAATCAGCTAACAACGAAATAACAATTGAAGAGAATTGGTGGGATGTGGATGCAGCACAAAGCTTAAGCACAGTAAACGACTCTTCTAAGCAACTAACCAAAGAAGAGGTCTTAGATATCGCTAGAGAACAACTTGAGAATCAGAATGCATCACAAGAGAGCATTGACTATTTTACTAACCTTATCGAGAACGAATATAACACTATGCCTAACGAAGGAATAACAACGCAAGCTCAGGCTACACAAGCCGCTACCGCTAATACCAAACAAGTATTGATGAAGAGAGGTGGAGAGGATTACTCACAGTCTTACCTAGGAAGTAGATATATCGCAACTCACCGAGTGCAATACTTACCACCTACAGTGACAGCAGATATTATAGACAAAAAGTTGCGCGGAAACCTGACTACTTGGCAGCATGTGATGACGGCGTTGTTAGGCTGGCCGATCTCTGCCAAATTCCCTGTAATCGGTCATATTATTTCAGCAGTAGGTGTTCTCAACACGATTGATTCATATATGACGTCTGAAACAATCCGTAAGATTGAAGCATCTACGGGAGCATCTAGAATTATTAGTTACAACTCCTCCCAGGGAGAAGACACCCTGTGGGTACCTTGGACAGAATACCCATACGCTACCGTTAGCGTCGACTCACAGTACTCTAAAAATTCCAGTCATGTGATCTATTAAAATTTAAATCGATTTAATCATCAATATTAATGATCAAGTCATGACCGGGCTTACTATTATCCAATGCGAAAGGGATCTAACATGAATACTCAACCTCTGAAGAACAAAATTTGGTATTATTTCACCATTGTTTCTTTTGCGCTCCTACTTCTCAGTTCATTCATGTTAGAACAGATAACTTCCCAATCTGCGGTTGAACAGTTATTGGGTGCGTATATCATCCCCGTGTACGTTGTTGTTCTTGTTGTGATCTCCACCATAATCCGGCAACGGGATGAGTTATTCAATTTAGCACTTATCATCTTCGCCACATACGTACATGAAGACTACACTGATATGCTTCTAACACATTGGATTATTTCATTAGCTCTTCCGGTTCTATTTATTCTGCGGCTGATCTTCGTCATAAAAAGGAAACATAGAACCACGATTGGCATTGGCATAGGAGCTGCTGTTATTTATCTCTTCTTCTACCTTCACTATACGCTTGATGTCATATAACACAAACAAAAGCCAAAATCACAGGATCTCACCCGTGATTTTGGCTTTTATTCGCTTTATGCCACAGCCCATTCACTACCTCATCTAACGTTTCCTGCATAGCCAGCTTCTCTCGCCATTGGATCGGAATACCGCTGAGACCGTAATACGCACCGGCAATTTGCCCATACACAGCTCCAGTAGTATCCGCATCATCGCCTAAGTTCACTGCCAAGAGTGCTCCTTCTTTAAAAGTAGAAGATTTATAGAATGCCCACAAAGCCGCTTCAAGCGAACGAACGACATAACCACTCCCTTGAATTTCGGGTGGCTCCTTGCGCTGATAAGACCCTTCCACCACTTCCTCTATGCCAGGGGAAAATGTCTTCGTTTCCCGCCACTGACGAATGGTCACTGGGGACAGCATGGTTTCTTTGCTCGCTCCCTGAAGTCCAGCCACCAGAATCGCAGCCAACACACCACAGGCTTCTACGCTTTCGGTCGTGGCATGTGTTGTTCGAGAACTCATCTCGGCATACCGCACCGCTTCTTCCGGGTGGTTAGCATAGGCCATCGCTACTGGAGCAAGTCGCATAATGGAGCCATTGCCTGCCGTATTCGGATTCGTTGATCCACTATACGGCTCTCCTGACACTGCAAATCGTTCCAAGGCGTTCCGCGTCGCCCCGCCAATATCGAAGCATGTTCCCGTACTGCTCATGTATCCCACTTGGTACCAGTTCGTATATCTTCGCATCTGATCTGCAGGGTCAAACTCTTCCTTTCGCATTAAGCTTTGCGCCAAACATAGTGCCATAGACGTATCGTCTGTCCACTGCCCAGCCTCTAATCCAAATACGCCACCACCCACCATGTCCGTCATCGGTACAAACGTACCTGGGGGACTGAACTCCACAGTTGTACCGAGTGCATCACCTGCGGCTAGTCCAATGAACGTTCCATTAAAGCGATCTTGATCAAGCATCAGCCATTCCTCTCCTCTTCCATGCATCATTCAACCTAAATTAACTTCTTTCATTTTGACACATGCCTCAGTATGGCGCAAAAAGATTAATATTCCGCACGTATTTACCCTTAGTTCAATTGCCTTTCTTCTATTATAAAAGTGTCGAAACCTGTTGAACGGTTGTCATATCCAATAATCCATAAAAAAAGTTTAAAAACAGTAAACTGAAAATACAGTTTTTCCAGTACACCGCTTACATGCAAAAGGCATAACGGTTTATGACTTTTTCTATTTTCTGAAAACACGTCATTCATGTGCAAATTTTCAATGTAAACATTCATAACGCGCTTGACCCTTCACTTTGTCCTATGTTACGGTTTTATTCAATACAGCGCATATTATTTTCCAATTTTATTACTTTTACCTGTTTTCTGCGTCAACTAACATGCCGCGGTTTAAATAATACAGGGAATGAATTTGCAGAAAGTTTTCATTTTATTCCAAACCCAAACTAATTCTGAAACAGGAGGAAACAAATTTATGATTAAGGCACTGGTTTTTGATTTTGACGGAACGATTATTGATACAGAAACAGCATGGTATGTCGCTTTTCGAGATGCCTATAAGGAACATGGTGTTGACCTGACCCTGGAGATGTATTCACAATGCATTGGTACCAGTCTAAAAACATTTAATCCCTATGAGTACTTAATAACAGATTTGAATCTTCCGATCGATCGGGATGCGTTCAGGGAATCCGTTCAGTTGCATCACGCAGCACTGATGAACAAAGAACAAGTCAGACCCGGTATCCAGAACTACCTCGATGCAGCACGCGAAGCAGGATTGAAATTGGCCGTTGCGTCCAGCTCGAAGCGCGAGTGGGTTGAGCAACACCTCGAACAACTGAAGCTTAAAGATTATTTTGAAGTCATCCGCACAGCTGACGATGTAGCCAATGTAAAGCCGGATCCAGAATTATATAATCAAGCCCTTGAAGCCCTTGGAGTAACTGCAGACGAAGCCGTCGCGATTGAGGATTCACCTAACGGCGCGCGTGCAGCTGCTGCGGCAGGTATTCACTGTGTCGTTATCTCCAATACCATTACCGGGACACTCGAATTCGACATGCCTCACCAACGGCTATCCTGCCTGACCGACCTCGAATTTAATGATCTGATCTCGAAGCCACTCGTCACTACCGTTTAAGTCTGAACGAATGCTGCTTCATTTCAATGATTAAAAGGGGGAGTTCACACATGAAAGCTGTACATTTTGGTGCGGGCAATATAGGCCGCGGTTTTATCGGTCATATGTTGTCCGCTTCCGATTACGAAGTCTGCTTTGTCGCACGTAACCCGAAGAAAATCTCCATGCTCCAGAAGAGGAAAGAGTATCCGATTACACTTGCAAATCGTGATCAGGATACAACGATTGTGAATAATGTAACTGCCATCAACGTTGGCGAACAGGATCGAGTAGCCGAGCATATTGCCTCGGCTGATCTGATAACCACGGCAGTTGGTGTATCAGCACTTGAGGATATCGCTGAACCGATTGCCAAGGGCATTCACCTCCGCATGCAACAACGCAACCCCGCTCCGCTCCATATTATTGCTTGTGAGAATGCTATTGGAGGAAGTACACGGCTTAAGAAGCGTATCTACCCTTTACTTGATGAACAGACTCGCCAAAAAGCCGAGCGCTATGTTGCCTTCCCTAATGCGGCTGTAGATCGGATCGTACCTGCTCAGGATCACCAAGATCCTTTACAGGTGACGGTTGAACCGTTCTACGAATGGGTTGTACATCGCTCTGCATTATTGGATGGATTCAAGAAAATTAAAGGTGTACACTACGTTGATTCTCTTGAGCCATATATTGAACGTAAAATGTTTACCGTCAACACCGGACACTGTGTTGCGGCATACTTCGGATATCTCGAAGGATTCAAGACCATTCGACAGGTCATGAGTCACAAACCTCTTCGTGAGAAAATTCGTCATGTCATGGAAGAGACCGGAGCCATGCTCATCCAGAAACATGGCTTCGATCCACAGAAGCATAGCAGGTACATCGATACCATTCTCGAACGCTTTGCCAATCCGAACCTGACAGATCAGGTGACCCGGGTCGGCCGCTCACCTCTTCGCAAGTTATCGCCTTACGACCGGCTTGTTCGCCCAGCGATGCAGGCCAGTGAATTCGGAATAGCCATTCCTCATTTAACTTCCGCTATGGCAGCCGCGATGTTGTTCAACTATGAACGAGACGAGGAAGCCATGAAGCTCCAACACATGATTCGTGAGGACGGCGTCTCTGCCTTTATTCGCGAACGCATGGGTATTCCCGACGCACATCCCGTTCATGGGCAAGTTGTCGCCCGTTATGAAGATATCAAAGGGCGCAAGGAAGCTACTATTTTGACTTGATCAGATATTGATGTCTAGGTCATTCTTGATAGGAATAGAACAAGGGCTCAGAACTAAGGCCTTAGAACAAAGAAAAGCAAAAGCCGGGAGGAGCCCATGCGCTTAAGCATAGTCCCTTCCGGCTTTATCATGTTTGTATCTTTATTTAGGAGAAACCTTTTCGTTCATGATGGAATTCAAAGATGCATATGCCATTGGCAAGAACCCTTCAGACGGCTCACCGATAGGTGCATTCACACGGAAGATAAACCCGTTTCCATCCAGCTCTTTCACAATATAATATTCTGTCTTCTTATCATTCTGAGACATCATGTATAGCTGAGCATCATTCATCGATCCCGTGCTAAGCTCTTTCTTGGTTAATTCCTTAACCTCTCCAGTCTCTGACAGCTCTTCTTTTGCATCCATTCTCAAGAAATCCAGATTATAGTCAGAAGGCAACTTTTCAATCTCTACCTCATAATCAGGATCAATCTTCATCGTCAATTCATTCTCATCTGCGTCGAATGCCATCGGTTCAAAAACATACAACGAATATCCATTACCCTGTGCCAGCGTGACGGGACGTTTCTCTGTCATTCCTTCCACAGTCACTTCTAACTCAGACGTCTTGGGACGATTCGACATACCATTAGCACCAGTACTCGCACGATCGTCATCTACTTCAACCTTCGTAATTTCCTTGACTACAAGTTGTTTGATCGTCGTATCTCCCGCAAAGGTTCTCTCTACATACTTGAAACGAACGGGATCCTCATCATCTATATCGTCGAATAAGGGCTGAACACTCTCTTCTACCTGGAATGACATCGGTTCATCATTCACCCGAATCTCTACCGTATGAGGATCCGCCCAACCTGTAAGGATGCCTTCCGCTTCGATGACATCACCCTCTGCAGGTTGCTCCTCCGGTGCAGGCGCAGGTGTCTGTTCCCCTGTATTGTTGGTAGGTGGTTGCACCGCCGGATTACTGTTACCACAGGCGACGAGTGAGAATCCCATCATTAAAACTAGAATTGATGCACTAATATTCATTGTACTTCGCATATGAACACCTCCGTTAGCTTATACGCAATGATGCTTGTCCATGTTGCTTGACATTTAACTGAGCTACTTACTAGTACTTACACCACTGACGTTATACTCAATCAAAAGGATACTCTAGCAGACTAGCATCTCACTGCGCTTAGCTTGCCTGATCCATCTCCACAAGCTTGGCATTCGCACTGTTAAAGGTTTTGGTCTGGATATTGAACTGCTTCCTGAACTCGGCAACTTGCACATATTGCGCATTCCGCTCTCGAATCGCTCGTTTAATCTTCACAAGGTTCGGCTTAACATCGGCTCTCATCATCGAATACAGCAGTTCTTCTGCATCCAAGCTCTGTTTATAGGACGCAACGAATCCGTCGAACGTAGCCGCTCTTACCTGATATTGATCCAGTACAGCCTGTGCTTGAGCCAACGTTTCTTCTTTTTCAAAAGATAATTCATCTAGAGACGTTCGAAGACTATCGATCTGCTCCAACGTCTGCTTCATGACCGAATCAGCCTCGTCCAGCAATTTCCGACGCTCATTAATGTGCTGGGCTGCCTGGTCCAATAGATCCTCAATATGGCTGTTTTTGTTCTTGCCCTTACTCAAAATCTCCGTATATAACTCCATGTCTTCCCGCTCATGACGAGAAAGCTCCTTCAGGCTCTCATCGATCCCCTGATCATGCTGAAGCCATTGATTCACCTGATTCGCCGCTGGTTCCTGCGGCTGTCCGCAGGCGGTTAGAAGCAGGATCAGCCCTATGCTGACTGCTGTCCACATTGTCTTTGTTCTGCCAAGCACCTGATCGACTCTCTCCCTTTTGCATTTGTTATGCCATTTCTCATCATATGATAGTGATTAGTTCTGCTAATTTCATGTTCGACGCTGAGATGCTGTTAGGCATCCTTCGTAAGTAATCAAAAGCGGACTTTTGAGGTACGATTATAAACGCGTATCTCCGCTAAAATTAGCAATCCAATGCGCACTCGGGTCATATACCTCAAACTCATAACCTCGATCTTCTAGCATTTTCAAAATACGAGGCAATGCCTGTACGGTCTGTTCACGTTCATGCATAAGAATGACTTCTTTATCCCGATGTACGCTATTGCTGACGCGATCTACAATCTTATCTGGCTGTCCAGGCAGATTCCAATCCAGGGAATCTGTGGTCCAATCCCACATTTTGAATCCGGCTGCCGCAATGTCTCCCCGGAATTTCTCCCCGATCTGTGGGCTGCTGCCATAAGGGGCGCGAATCAGATGAGGTGTGAAACCAATCAGCTCCTGCACCATCTTCTGTTCCTTCTTAAACTCCTTGACAAAATTCGAGGAACTACCGCTCTTATACAGTTTATTATAGTTATGCGTCATACTATGAAGACCGGGATAGCTACCTTCTTTTACAAGCCGTTCGACCACCTCTTTGTGCTGATTCAACTGTCGTCCGATCATGAAGAAAGTAGCCTTCGCCTCATGTTGCTTCAAAATGTCCAGCAGTGTTGCGGTATGTTCACTTGGTCCATCATCAAAAGTTATGTATGCCAGCTTGCGAACCTGACCTTGGAACCTCACAGGCTCTTCCTTCACATCTGGAGTCATTGCAATCATGCCAAGCTTCGTCGGTTGCTCAATGGCCGTGATTGGTGGGGGTGCAATGTAATCTTTGATCCAATGTGTCATTCCAATGAAAATATATGTTAAACCGGTTATCAGCATTACAAGAATCAGCAACGCTGCACTAAGTCTCCCATACCGGATTCGTCTACGTTTGTGCGTTTTCATTCGGCTTGTTGTCTGCGAGATCGCGCCGTTCTTTCCCGCTGTCTGCTCTACTTTCACTACCAGGCCACTTCCTTAATTTCATTTTTTCCCGAATCTTGGTATATTATATCGTTTCATGTCTCTATATAGAAGATTAATAGAAAAGCCCTTTGGGAGAATGACAGAATAGTTACAAGCTCGGTTACAATCTACTTATCTATTTTCACATGATGCATTTCCTGCGGAATCATTCTCCTGTATAATGGATTCATTTACGCCATTTGACTTCAAGAAGGAGCTACACCCATGACAAGCTTGAAACATACCGGCAGATCCATCTATCTGTTATTCTTTGTCGGTATTATCGCCATCTCGTTTTCTTCTATCTTTGTACGCTGGTCTTCCGCAGATGTTGCGGTAATCGCCATGTATCGTCTATTCCTTACTAACCTGCTGATGCTTCCGTTTATCTGGAAGTACAGACATGAAATGTTACGTCTTAACTTCAGACAATGGACATTGTTGGTCGCTTCTGGCGTTATGCTTGCACTTCACTTCCTGCTCTGGATGGGCTCTCTGCGCCTAACAAGTGTTGCCAGCTCAACCGTGATTCTAGCGCTCGAACCGATTCTAATCTTGGCTGGCTCCATCTGGCTGTTCAAGGCTAAAGTGAACCGCATGATGATTATCGGAATGGGTATCGCACTGCTCGGTTCCATCGCTATTGGCGCAGGAGACTTCCAGTTGGCTGGAACCGCACTTCAAGGGGATATTCTCTCGTTGCTCGGTACCATTGCTGTAGCGGTACACATGCTGTTAGGTCAGTTTTTGCGATCAGGGCTTAGCGCCTTTTCCTATAATTTCTGGGTATTCTTCGTAGCTGCCTGCACACTAGCTGTATACAATCTAATCCAGGGTCATGCCTTTGGTGGTTATGCGGCAACCGAGTGGGGAATCTTCCTGTTGCTTGCCATTGTGCCAACCATCTTCGGACATTATCTCTTCAACTGGCTACTTCAATATATGAATGCAACGACGGTATCCATGGGGGTACTTGGGGAGCCTGTTTTCTCGTCCTTGCTGGCCTGGATGCTGCTTGGCGAATCGCTGAGTACACTGCAGATGTCTGCCGGCGTGTTCATCCTATTTGGAGTGTGGATCTTCATTCGATATGGCAAAACGAAGCCACAACTTGCTCCTACCGAGGACAATATTGTAGGAAACACCCCTGCTAAACCAACTGTTGTATAAAGTAGGCTGGGCGATGCTATAGCTATATGAAACTCATGCATTACAAACGAATCTCATTCCTTATAAGGCGGTGTATTGTTATGAAAAATATTGTATCCATGCGCTGGCTGCTCGCCAGAATGTACGAACCGGATGTTGTTATCGCGGATTGCCGTTTCCTACTCGGTCAACCGAATGCCGGAAAAGAGGCGTATGAAGCTGGTCACATTCCAGGTGCAGTCTACCTCGATTTAGAACAGGATCTATCCTCTCCAGTGTCGGCTCATGGCGGACGTCACCCCCTGCCTGATCCAGCCTTGCTCGCAAGTCGCCTAGCCAAAGCGGGTATCGGATCGAATAGCCGGATCATCGCTTATGATGATCAAGGCGGTATGAACGCCTCACGTTTATGGTGGCTGCTCCGCTACATGGGGCATGAACAGGTATATGTCATGGATGAAGGCTTTACCGCTTGGCAGAATGCCAAGTTCCCGGTGACAACGGACGTGCCCGTACAGATTCCGTCTTCATTTGAAGTGAACCTGCAGCCGAAGATGCTCGCTAGTGTAGAGGATGTGCAACAAACGTCGGTAAGCGGTAGCGCCGTGCTCATCGACTCTCGCGATGCCCGCCGTTATGCAGGGCTGGAGGAACCGATTGATGCGAAGGCCGGTCATATTCCAGGTGCGTTGAACTATTTTTGGAAAGACGTGCTTGGTGCGGATGGTCGCTGGTCTGGTGTTGAAGCATTGGAGGAGCGGTTCGTGAAGCTGGGGAAAGATGATGCGATTATCGTGTACTGTGGTTCCGGTGTCTCCGCCTGCCCGAACGTGATTGCGCTCGAAGAAGCGGGATTCTCGAATGTGAAGCTGTATTCCGGAAGCTGGAGCGACTGGATTAGCTATGAGGGGAATGCGGTGGCTACAGATAATGCCGAAGCGAACAAAGACGTATAACAGTGTATCGATGTTGAATACATCGCCAGGTGACTTATCGGCTCTGGCGATGTATTTTTCTGTGTTTAGAGTCAACAACGATATCCAACTGACATTTGATTCAACGGTAGATCAACCGATTTACACATCGTAGACACATCGTTGTATATGGCTACAAAGCACATAGAAGTAGACATAAGGTGGCAGCTTTTAGGAAATTCATGATAACAAAAAACCGCGATGGACATCCGTCCACCACGGTTGAATAATGAAATTGATTATTACTTTGTACTTAACGATACATTTGCTGTTAACGTCTTATCGATCGTCGTCCAGTTTACATAAGCACCTAATATTTCATTAATAACAGAAACCGGAACTACGGTTTCGCCATTTAAAAGCTTAGGTACCTTATTATTGAACACTAGTTTCTCGTTAATGGAATACACATCTGAACCAATTTGAGCACTTATATTTTTCGCGCCTAATTTGATTGTCGTTAAACGCGTCTTATGATCCCATTCTACTGTTCCGCCTAATAGCTCCGAAATGGTTCGAATCGGTACATAGAACTCATCGTTATGAACAACCGGTTTGATTGACGTACCACCTACATTCATTATAACGTCAACATATTCAAGGAAATCGGTCTTTCGAATGAGTCCATGAACCCCTTTCGTTCGATCTACGACCTGAGATACTTCATAATCCGTTGCGGCCGATAGGTACGCATAAGCCACACTTCGATCCATATCAAGCTTATCGGATAAGAACTGAATCGATTCACGTACTGATTCTTTCATTGCTTCATCCAAATCAGGATCCAGTCCAATGGGAATCCAATAATCCTCTGTTTCAGCAAAAGGTTGCGTGAATTCTCCACTATGCGGGATTGACGGATCACCTTTCTTTAACACCGTTAACCGAACTGTCCCTCTTAAGGAGGCTTCCAATGCAGTTAATGCGACTTCTCCATCCCCTTGAGCAAAGTGTGGATCTCCAGTATAGAATAGCCCGCCTTTAACTTGAATAGGATAATAAATAGTTGAACCAACACCTAACTCATTAATATCCATATTCCCTCCGGTTTCAATAGGTGGGATAGAACTCACAACTTCACTGGTATTTGGCGCAACCCCCATAACACCTAGAAACGGGTTAATTGGGAAACGTACATTCTTGCCAGCTTTTGTTGGTAATAAACCATACCAATTGCCGTTGATTTCTTCAATCGGCGTAAATATTGATACATTATTATATAATTCCGGTTTTGTTGCGCTAGCCCCCTCTTGCGGGCCTGCATTTTCTGGGAATTCGTTAGGAAGGGCCCCTTTACCATGGCGGTTAGAAATGACACCATATGGAACTCGAGTTTGCAACGAAAGAACTTCTACTTTAAGAACATCTCCTGGCATCGCCCCCTCAACCGCTACTGGCCCAGTGATAATGTGAGGTCCGTCTTTTACATAATCATGCTGAATCTCAGAAGCCGCAATTGCCTTCGCATCATCCAACACTCCATCGGGTGAGATACCATATTTGCCGAAGTACTCCACTGGATTTCTCCCTTGATCCTCGATCAGTCCCTCATGCGATACCGTATCAAATGTTACAGCACTTCCTGATGGTACAGTAAGGATCGGAGAGCTATCTCGATTAGGCAGTGATCCCCAGCGAATGTTCTCAATCGCAGACGTTACATAATAATCACCTTCTACCTTATCGATGGTTGTTGGTTGCAGCGGCATACTAAAGCCCACTGAAGGAAGAGCAAATGTAAACATACCTAGAATCCCGACTGAAACCCCAAATTTCCTAATCGTTCGGTTAATAAACATTACATCCTCTCCTCTACATTATGTAATATTACCTAACACTTAATCACACATTAACATATAAATACATTTACAACAATGCATTTATGTGAATAAACATCACATAAGTTAACTATATATCAATAGCATCTTATATACATAAATCCAATGTCAACATACTTCCCGTATATAAATTATGTAAAATTAAAATATATCTAGCGCTTGAGAATCTCCTCCAAGAGATTTGAAACTAAACGAAATAAGTTACATGAAAATAATGTCTGGCTTTCATGTATCTGATCCCGCTGGTAGGAACACTGCGGCACTCCGGGTCAGGTATAATCAACTGTCTGAATGTGATTGCACTCGAAGAAGCAGGATTCTCGAAAGTGAAGCTGTACTCCGGAAGCTGGAGCGACTGGATCAGTTATGAGGGAAACGCAGTGGGAATTTTGGAAGAGTAGGTGCGGAGTAAGGAGCACGGGTCTACAATATCTCAAAAACGAAAACACCGCCATGTAGGCTGATACCCGGGGGCGATGTATTTGCAATGCCTGAGTCGTGAACATGGAATCAACATGTAGAGGGTGAGGCCACATTCACTTTAATAACGAATGAATTTAAAAATCTACATCATTCTGGGGACAATTAACTTATAGTCAACTTCGTTTGACAGAATAGCACAGGCATACTTATCCAGCTCTTCCCGCTCATTGAAGCAATATCTGCAAAAGAAAATGAGGGGAAGCATTCATGAGTCCATGAATCAAGATAATCACCCATACTCTACGATAACGTGCCCATAAATAACCGAGAAACAGACCCGTTACCCCATGATTTGCAATCACTGTTGCCACATCAATATCCCACTGACCAGATCCTTGAATGGCGACATGCCAAATGGACCATAATATTGAAACTAGTAAAATGGCAGACCATCTTCCAAGCAATGCCTCCAACCGGGTTTGCAGCCATACCCGATAGAAAACTTCCTCCAATACGCTATTGATCATAAAACCAATTAACACCAAAAGAAATAGTGCTGTCAAATCGGTTGCTTCGATTGCTCCTTCTGGTTGTGCAATTGGCGAATAGAACTTTAGGTAACCCCAGATCACAATAACGATTAGTGGCGCAATGACATGACTGCCAGATCGAGGCTTTGCAGAGATAATTTCTGGTTGCCCGCCAGTTATTTTGCGATAAATCAGCAATAAAATCAACGGGATGAACAATAATGTCGTCAACTTGAACGTCAAATAATATAGCTGGAAATGTAATCCTTGCTGGTCTATCATTATCAGAGAAACCGTAAATAAAACGCCTGACAACAATAATATAATCGATTGAACGACCAAGTGCTTTTTCTCCGTTTGTTGTAAATACATAGGATCTTGACTTTTATAAGGAATCATACGGATTAGAACAATGCCAAGGAATGCCGGCAACATACTATGCCATATTGGAATCACTTCCTCACGATCAGCCGTGTACCTTATATTCAAGTTTCCGGTCCACACTAACCACAATACAGCGGCAAATATCATGATCATGCATAATAAGCCGATTGCCCTTCCCCATGTTGGAAGCATTGCTTTGAATGGCTGATTCATTCTACTTGGACTCCTTTGAATTTCATGCCGCATTCCCCTCTTTATTTATTTCAGTTGAGTTAAATAAACTTTAGCACATCCCATCTAAATCGTCTATTCATTTCAGTTGAGTTAAATAATATGATATTCTGTGTGTATGCCAAAAATCGTAGATCATGAGAAAATGAAGAATATTATCGCTGAAGCAACTTGGAAAATCATTAGTGAGAAAGGCATTCATCATGCAACGTCAAGAACGATTGCGAAGGAGGCCGGATTATCTCAAGGAGCTTTAAGACATTACTTTTCAAAACAAGAGAGCCTTTTAGCGTTTGCGATGGA
Organism: Paenibacillus tundrae; assembly: GCF_030812775.1. GTDB lineage: Bacteria > Bacillota > Bacilli > Paenibacillales > Paenibacillaceae > Paenibacillus > Paenibacillus tundrae_A. The sequence goes on along the minus strand of NZ_JAUSTI010000006.1, from coordinate 306,940 downwards.
GTTAGTTAAGGAAAAGGTACTTATTCGACTAAGAAATCTGAATGGAAGAGAGCTTGCGCCTCAAGAAAGAATTGTTGAATACTTGCTTGAGTTAGTCCCGACTGATGAACAAACATTATTGGAGATGGAGGTTTGGTTTGCATTTGTAACCTATGGAAAAACACAAAAAGGGTTCGATGCCAATTATGAGGATCTCCAAAATGCAATCAAGAATTGCATTATATACTTAAAGAATGAAGGTCTTCTGAGCACAACCGATGAAGAGAAGGAACAAGAAAAACTGTATGCCTTTATTAATGGAATGGCTCTCAATTTGTATCTGGAACCGGATAAGATAAATCGAACACGAAGTAAAGAAATGATACAAGACTATATCAATTGGATTATACGTTAAAGGAAAGCTCGATGCATAAGTCGAGGAGTTAAGTCAGCTAGCCAGAGCCAAGCAGAATACACTTTCCGTGCCTGAGCCTATTCGAGCGTGCAGGCATTGATATTCTCTTGGAGTCTACGGCTGCCTGTGTACGTGGAGACTGTCGTACAGATTCAGCTATGACCGCTTTGCGCCCATATTCTGAACGTTCATAATCAAAAACATCCAAATAATCAAGATGATGTGCAATCCAATAGGTTTTCTCAACCGAACGACTCTCATGGTAACACACCGTTGAGGGAATAAACTGCGTGTTTGTGTTTTAGTTTTTTATGCTGTTTAATCTTAAACTTCTCTTATTGGTATTATCCCCTAATTCTCTTATAATGAATAAGTTAAAGAATAATATACTATTTTAGGGAGATGCAGTATGAGAAAGAGTAGTAGGCGCTTTACCACATGGTTTTTAACTGTAGCAGCTATGATTTTATTTAGTGGGTTGCTAACAATCACAGGTGGAAAAGCAGAAGCAGCACAAGAGCGGTTTAAATCCGAATTCGAATTTGAATTCAAGTTTGAGGAAGAAGCATCCAGAGTTATACCTCAGGTTCGAGTAACGAAATTTTATTTTGATGACGGTCGTGTGGAGACTGAACTTCACGAATTTCCAAAGCAGGCACGAGCTGTATCGAAAGACGCTCAATATTCGGAGAGCGCTCGCAAAAAAGATGACCCAGCGCTGAAGCAAACATTTTATCCAGGCTGCGGTTGGAGCTTTGGCACACATGTGATGAATACAGAGAAAGGTCCGCTAGCTTTTACGATCTATTGTGATTCAACGACAGACAAACAACCAGATGCAAAAGGTGAAAAGAAGTCAGTAAGCAATCATGTTATCTATAAATATGATCTCGAACGCAATCTTCTAAGCGTGTTGAATCAAGTACAAACGTTCGGGGAAAGCCGGCCTCCGTTCCGAATGTATTATGACTTTGGAGGCTATACCTTGCAGGAAGATAACGGAAAAATAAACTATGAAGAACGAAATACCCGAATCTATTCACTGCTCAGTAACAAACTGCTAGCGCGTATTGCTGAATATCCACAGGAAATCGGCCAAACCTTAAGGTACACCGAGTACACAAAAATATCTAATGATCCAAAAGTTCTCGCCAAAATCGGCAATTATAATACATATGGAAATAATAATTTCTCGGTAGAAACATTCATTTTGAACTCAGACGGAACCCGAACAAAAAGCAAGATTCCCGCCGCACTACCAAAAAATGTTTTTTATGAAAATAAAATTGGTTCAATAACTTATGTATCCTATAAAAATCCAAAAAGCGAAAATACCATGGTAGGTTATCGAACTTCTGCAAGTGCAGCAATCAAGCCATTATCTCGCGTAGATGCTTCAAGTTCCATACGATTCTCTAAGTACGAACGTTACGTTCTGATTCATCAGCAAACAGCCAAAGAAAAAACGTTAAGAATCATCGATACCAAAACAGCAAAAGTTGTATCCGAAATTCCGGATACCGGCTTTGCAGTATATAGGGAAGTTGGCGATTCAATGCTTTTATTCCAAGCCGAAAAGAAAGATTACTACCTGCATGTGCCAACAGGAATTGTTACCCGTAACATGGAAAATTCTCAATTGGTACAAGCGGATACAGGTGGGTACACGGGCGACCAATCGAAGCTGATTTCCATGCAGGCTCCACCACAATTGCTCGTAAACGGCAAACCGATGCGTTATGCCGGCCAAGGCCCCTTCCTGACGAAGAACAACCGATGGTACGTAGAAGTGAATGATTTTGCAAAGGCAGCGGATGCTACAGTGTCCAAAACCGCAAGTGGATTGATAATCAATCGTGGTAATTACAAAATGACCGTCTCCAAAACCGATAAAACGGTATTAACCTGGGCTGGGCAGACCTTCGTACCGTTGGAGACACTGAACGAAAAATTGGGCATGGCTGGAGGTTTCTTGAATTCCCTTTTAGGTAAAGGCTACGAATACAAAGTGCTCCATGTTTTCTCCAAAGATCTGAAAGAAGCAGATGTGATCGCTCGCCCTGATCTGTATGAGGCCATCGAAAATGATTCAGGGAATTATTATTCAATGGAAAATGGTAAACCTGCCGCAAGGCCGTTGTCGGAAGCCAACAGGTATTATTATGATGGAACTAATCTCATCTTCAAGGATGGCTTACTCGTAAATGTAGCTTCTATTCACAATGCGGGTGGCCGTACGTTGCGAAATATTATTTTCGATATCAATAAACTGAAACATGTCATTGCCGTCTATGGAACGCCGAATGCAACCAAGACCGGAGGACAAATGGTACGCTGGTACGAGGTGGAAGGTAACGTGCTAGTATTCGAAAGTAACACGAATTTGAACGGTGCTTATTATATTTCACGATAACGTTGAAGAGAGATTCTGTGCAACTAAGTACGAAAACGGTCTATGCAACTAAACTTTAGAGTTTAGTCCATTGTATAGAAAAAAAGAAGGAAGTAAGCAGGTCACTTATCTGTGATCTGCTTACTTCCTCTTTCATTTTTCTGCTATTCCTCAGCAGGAAACAGAATTATTGCAGCATAACTGTATTACTTCGCAGCCGAAGTTACTCGAAGTTGCTCATTCAGTTTAAGAAGAGTCTCCATTCTAGAAATGCGACCCCCTTTCTGGATATCTTTGATGCTTGGTGGCATAGGAACCATGAATATTCACCTCCTCTCAAGTCCAATGTTCATAAACTCCAACAAGGTCAACTTGTTTTTATTTTTAAATAGTCAAGCAATTCATCCAGCTCAGCAGTGTAGACATGTTCTGTCCTTCCTTCTCGAACCTGTGTATCCGTATGTTTGGCAAATTTGCTATAAAGTCTATTAACATAGCGATTGTTGGCTACAGCGTGGAATTGCAAAGCTTGAATCTCAGGATTCTCCTGGCAGAGATGTAGAACCAAATCTCGAAAGCCTGCAAAAAACACCCTGCTGCTACGGTGTGATTTCTCGAGGATTACTGAATCAATAAACACCTTCTTGCGGTCTTCCGTGTAACGGTATTGTCCGTACCCACCCAACTGACCCTGTTCATCATCAAGCAACAATAAATGCGTCTCCGGCAACGTGCTGATTAGATGTATTAATGCGTCATGTAACATGTATTGCTGGTCGAATTCCTCACTATTAGCTAAATAAAAACGAGTAAATCGCGCATAATCCGAATCCTGTAATACGCTATGAGGTTTGGCATAGAGCATTATGAAGTGCCCCCTTCCGGGTCACACACCCGAACTCTTCTGTCTCGGCTTAAAGAAGTTATATAAGTACGCAGATGAGCTAAGGAGACCTTATAACCACTCATCCCCCCATACTCGCCTTCAACGTTCTCGCTTTGTTTCGCAAACTTGGAAAACAACCGATGTTTTCTTACATCCTTTGCCGTCCAAAAGTGTATCTCCTGTGGTAGCTCAGCGTCTGCTTGCTCAGCTAGATGCTGAATTAGAAAGCACAAACCCTCCAAAAATAATCTACTTCCACGATTTTGCTCCGTTAAAAACGCGACTTGAATCTGGATTACATGTCGATCCTCATAATCGTTCTCCCCAGTACCGTATATATAGCCTAATGCTCCGGCTGGCTCATCTTCATCATCAAAGTATAAGATTGCTCCGCCATGAATTAACAGAGGACTCGATATGTAGCTGAGTGTAACCGGAAAGGGATAGGGCATATTTAATTCCTTATAGTTCGCTAATAAAAAATCCATATATCGGTGCTGATACATATAGGTGGAACATACCGAGAAGTAACCACTCATAACCATGTTTCCTTTCTGTACCGGGTCTTTCTCCCTATGGGCTGATGTAGTCTATTCTACTCAGGTAAGTTTAAGTTTTGTTTAAGTTCATTCTATTTCGCCAAAAATCTTCTTTTCTCTACATGAAAGATCGCACTATAATATATAAGAATTAATCCCACCGGAGGTTACCGAAATGAAATGGATGAAACGAGGTCGTGATTCGATCACAAAAAGACCATTGTTTCTTACTAGTCTTATTTTCCTTACAATCCTTATATTAATATTCACCCTATATATAAAACCCTCTCGCGGTGCATCGTCATCAACGTCTATCCCAGTCTCAACGGATGGGGTTCTTGATTTAACCCACTGGTCTAGCGAGGATATCCCAACTATACCTCTTCAAGGTGGATGGGAATTCTATTGGAATCAGCTGCTAGATCCGAACGATTTTCTTGATACAGCTAAACCTGCGCCTTCCTTTGAACAAGTGCCTGGGGCCTGGACATCATATCGTCTGAGTAACGAACAAAGCCTTCACAACGAGGGTTATGCAACCTATAGAATCCGCTTACTCCTTCCTAACGCGATGAATGAAACAAAACAAACACTTGCTATATATCCCAAAAGTATTGCATCGGCCTATCAACTCTGGATAAACGGTCAGTTTAAAGGAGGCAATGGCATTGTAGGAAGCTCACCTTCAAACGAGGAAGCCAAAAGCTACCCCAAAGTGATCTATTTTGAAGCACAAGCTGATTGGAATGAGATTATCATTCAGGTTTCTAACTTTTCGCAGCGTAATGCCGGAATATGGCAACCCTTGGAGATTGGAACAGCAGAAGATATTTCTTGGATTCGTATTTTACGTGTCTCAGCACAGTCGTGTATTGTTGGCATTTTTCTGGTCATGGCATTTTACTATGGTCTGGTTTATATCAATCGTAGAAAAGAACGATCCGCTCTTCTATACAGCCTTCTCTGTCTCTCTGTTGGAGTTCGTACCGTTGTGCTTGGTGAATCGACTGCCCTTTACTTGCTGCCTAACTTGCCCTGGGAATGGGCAGTGAAATTTGAATACATATCTGTAGCCACAACAGCTTGGCTATTGATTTTGTTCATTAACAGAGAGTATCCGAAAGAGTCCCTACCTCGTGTAGCGAAGTGTATCGGAGTTGTTTTGATTGCTTTCATCCTCTTGTTTATCGTGACGCCTGCACGTATATATACCTATTATTTGACACCTTTTACTTGGGGCGTTCTGTTTCCATCGCTAATCTACACGTTAACCATTTATATCCGATCAGCGTTTAAACGGAGAAAAGGATCGCTGATCAGTATGGTTGGTTTTCTTTTCTTCATGACATTTGCTTTAAATGATATGCTCTTTTATACGGCGCATTTGCCCACCGACGACATGCTCTCTATTGGACTTCTTATCTTTTTGTTAACGCAAGCCTATAATCTGACTTCACGATTCTCTAGAGCTTTACAAGAGAAGGAAGAGCTTTCCCTAACGCTTCAACTTACAAATCAACATCTGGAACGAATTGTAGAAGAACGAACACTTTCCCTGAGACAAAGTAATGCCGAACTTCTGCAAGCGAATCAGAAAATGGCTGACTTCGAATTATTTCGTGTGCGACTTTTATCAAACATTTCACACGAATTAAGTACACCTATTACATCGATTAAGGGATTTGCCAAAGCGTTGCGAGATGGAATCATCACTGCGGAAGCACCGAAATATATCAATCGAATCTATACGCGATCTCTACTCCTGGAACGAATGATTATTGATCTTATAGAGCTCACCAAGCTGGAGACTAACCAGATCAAATTTCATATGGAGGATATTCGTTTACTTCCATTCTTAGAAGAATTATTCCACAAATATGAATGGGAAGTCGAGCGACAAAACATTCAGTATGACCTTCAAGTTCCAGATGAACCCGAAGACGACCTGTGGATTGCACGGATTGATCCGATCCGTATTGAACAGGTATTATCGAATCTCATTTCCAATGCATTACGGTTCACCCCTCCATCAGGGACAATTCGCCTGCAGCTTCGTATTTTGCAAACACCACAAACGGAAACAGGCTACACAGCTTGGTTCTGTGTTAAAGATACAGGCACTGGTATACCACCTGAATGGCATGAACGAATTTTCGAACGCTTCGGACAGGCTCAACAAAAGTCTGAATCAGATCACAATGGTTCGGGACTGGGTCTCGCTATCTGCAAAGAGATTATGTACTATCATAACGGAGAGATTGGGGTAAAGAGTGAGCTCGGCTCTGGCAGTGAATTTTATTTCCAGCTCCCGGCTTGGAAAGGAAGTTTAACTAAAGATGAATTTCACAAATAAAAGAAAAAGCATTCTTATTGTGGAAGATGATATGGACATCGCGGATTTGATTGATATTTACTTGCGCAATCAAGATTACCAAACATATATAGCGTACAATCTAAAGGATGCCTCCGCCCTGCTTGAGCAAAAGCATCCTGATCTGATTTTATGTGACATTATGCTTCCTGACGGAAACGGGAAAACATGGATCCAAAACATCAAATTACAGAAAGACCTTCCAACCATCTTCCTTAGTAGTCTTAAAGAAACCGAGGACATTATCGATGGTCTGGAACTGGCAGAAGATTATATAACTAAGCCATTTGATCCTGATATCATGGTCGCTAGAGTCAAATCACATCTAAGGCGTGCTACAATTGAAACGGGGATAACTCTATCTTCTACAGCAACTGTCTATCGTGATGGGTGGCTGGATCTGAACTTTGACCGCTTCGAAGTCAAGGTGAATGGCGAAGAAATTAGTTTACCTGTCAAGGAACTACATCTTCTCTTTCATATGGCAACGCGTCCTGGGCATGTGTTTAGTGCAGAGCATCTCTTTGATCGCATCTGGGGGGTCGATAGCTGGAGTGATGTCCGAACGGTCATGGTACATATTCATAATTTGAGACGCAAAATTGAAGAACACTCAGGTTCCCATCGCTACATTACAACGGTGAGAGGCATCGGTTATAAATTTCAAATACGATCAACTTTTAAACAAGATTGAGTAACTCTGCGGGAACACACCCTACGGCATATCCAAAAAGTGCAATCGGATATATGGTAAGTGATCCAAATGAAACCATTTTGACTCTGAAGGACGGTTGGGGGGGGTTGGGAACAGATGTCTCCTAGTTTCACGATCTTTCATGAGGAACAGCGCACATTTTCAAGCATTGGGATCGCGTTTAGTGAGCAATCGCAGGCTTACATACATATCTTCTGTTACTAAACATACTCACTGAATATCAACATCGTACGCCGAAGCCAGCAGCTCCGCATAGCTGTCATAACCGACCACAATATAATGTTTTAGCTGCAGCCGTTTCCTTGGATCATATTTCCGCTGTCCTTGTGTAAGCCACTCCGAAGAGTGAACCTCGTATATACCTGTATCGGGATTAGTCCCAAGCAACTGGTATGCATCGTAGTTAGCCTCATAGAAATTAAGGGTGATACACCGAAGCTCAGCCACATTAGAGAAATTCAGTTCCATTCGATGATACGTCATCTCTCCCGATTCTATGAGTGGGGTAACACTGACGAGAATCTGCACGCCATTCTGTTCGGTATAACGCACCTCCAATTCCGTTGTGGAAATCCGGTAGTCCAATTTTGCAGGTTCCAATGTAAGCATGAATCATGTCCTCCCTCATTCGTTTAAGAACATTAACTTTCTCTCACTCTTATTGTAGGCGTTGTGATTACGAATACATTATCACGTCTCTTGCAGAATTTGGAGCTATATCTAACTAGATGATATAGTTAGCTCTGTAATCCTTTTAGAAAATAATATCTTATACATATAAGAAAGAGGGGCATGAAGATGAAAAGTTACCTTGTATTTGGTGCAAGTAAGGGATTAGGCGATGCCTTTGTTAGAGGTGTACCTCAGGAGGGTGATAAGGTCTGGGTTGTATCCAGAAGCAAGCCCGAGAGTCTGAATTTGAATGATGGTGTAGAGCGAATATGGATTCAGGCCGATCTTGCTAATCAACATGCGGCTGCCATTGTTACGGATCAGTTAAAAAACGAAAGACTGGATGTTCTCATCTACAATGTGGGAATCTGGGAAAAGGAAGGCTTCGAGGATCACTATTCGTTCGATCGGGATGAGCCTGCAGATATTAGTCAGCTGATCCATGTCAATATCACTTCGACAATTGTATGTATTCAGGCCTTATTGCCTCATCTGCGACAATCTTCAGGAGGAAAGATCATTCTCATCGGTTCCACCGCAGGGCTCAACAATGCCAATAACACCCAAGTCTCTTTTGTCGCTTCCAAATTTGCTATTCGTGGAATTACAGAAGCACTACGAGAACACACCAGACAGGACGGCATTGCTGTAACGTGTATTAACCCTGGGGAGCTTGCGGCCGAGATTCCTTATGAACAAGGGGCTGAGCGAGCGCTTGAGGAATATAACGGAACACGCATCCCGCTTCAGGATATGGTCTCCATTGTGAAGTGTATCGTTAGCCTATCCAATGCTGCTTGTGTGAAAGAAATTAATGTTCCTGCGATAACGGATACCAACACCTAGTTTATTAACGATATGATCGCCAATATATGGCTTCAAAAAACCTAAAAACGGCGCGCTCCTTCTATCAGGAGCGCGCCGTTTGCATTCATCTCGCCAAACGACAGATTATTGCATACCTTGCATAATTCCATTAATAATGCCTTGCTGAGTTACCGTATTGTTGTATCGGTTAAACAAGCCGAATCCATGCTGACCGTTGTAACCATTGTCCCAGTATACAGGCACCATTTTATACTTTTTGGCTGTTTTGGCAATAGCCTTGGCAAATATGGCACGATACGTATTGTTGGTCGAATCATATGATGTCTTATCAATGGAGCCGAATTCGCCAATCACAACAGGATAGCCTTGTGTTACAAACTTATCGTGCATGGATTTGAACTGTGATTCCAAGTAATCCTCTTGTCCCCACGTAGACTTCTTGGATGGATTGGTCGCTGTTGCGCCCCATTGCGTGATGTTACCATTCTCCTCACCTGCAAAATCCCAAGGAGAATAGTAGTGTGCCGAGATCATAATTCTTTTTTCTGAACTCGGAATAGTGGATGATCTGAACGTGTCTGTCGGCAGGACGAAACCATAGTTACCTACGGTATAATCAATATTCGTATTCCAACCTGGGATCAGCAGCCATCTAGCACTATTGTTTCCCCCAGTTTTCCGAACGGTATCCACGAAGATCTGATTGTAAGCATTGAGGTTCGCATAGTAAGCAGGATTAGGATTACCATAATTCCCGTCAAATGTTTCATTCATGGACTCCAGAACAAGTCGCTCATCATAATTGATGAATTTGTTAGCAATTTGTTGCCATACGCGTTGATACTTTTCTTTGATCTGTGCTTGATTCGAACCATTCACAAGTAACCATCCACCTTGAACGGAATTATAACCATCCCCGTGAATGTTGATGATAACATAGAGCCCTTCATTATAAGCGTAGTCCACAACCGTTTTTACCCGATTCAACCATGTCGCATTAATCGTATAGTTGGTAGCGCTTCCAATATGACTCAAATAAGATACTGGAATACGGATCGTATTAAATCCCGCTGCCTTTACCTTTTTAATCAACTCTGGAGTAACCGTAGGATTGTTCCATGCTGTCTCGCTTGGTGTACCGTTGACTGATGCCTCCAGTGAATTCCCCAAGTTCCATCCTGCACCCATCTCATAAACGATCTGCGAAGCCGACAATGATCTGAAATCCGAAGTAATCGGTGTTGCCGCCGATGCCTTAGAACCCCATCCAGAGAAGACCACTGAAGCCAACAAAACGAGAGCTAAGCTATGAATGCCTAATTTCTTCATTTTCATAAGCATGTCCCAACCTCCGTTTAAATAAATAGTTTGTGCTCACCTAGAATCCGTTCCATGAATAGATTCGATCCATGATCAGAGAATGCAGCGCGCCCTCCCTTCTACTACACCTATGGAATGACAGTGGTAACAAACTTAACGATAGATTCCCTTAATCATCTAGCTGAGTGAATGATCTGATGACCAAATAATACCATATATTTGCATATTAAGGAACTAAATCTCTTGGGAATTTTATCTATTTTGTCGAATAATTGATGATTGTGAATGACTCTACATCAAAATACGAGATAGATGCGAGAGCGCCAACGATTGAATTCGATTTTCTTCTGGAATATTTTCATAGAGAAGATCTGCTTTACCTGCTTCAACCATTCGTTTATGCAAAGCGCCAATTCGTCCTTTATTGACATCCATAAAACGAAAATCCACCTGTCGTAAATGATCCATTTCCGTCATACGGTCAAAGGCCTCGGCCTTCAGCTTTGGATTAATCTCTTTTAATTCAAGCACCTCTAACTGGTTTGCATTCCATAGATGATCTATATCCTGCAATGATTTCATGTAGTCTAGTTCAAGTTGCCTTAGGTTGCTCATACTGGAGAGATCGCATAAACGCTCTACTTTGGGAAGGGACAGCCGCAGATACACCAAATTATGCAATGCTTCTAACGCATCAATGTTGCTTAAATTACGAATGGCTGATAACCGCAGCATGCTAATGTTGGAGCTAGCTAGAACATCCAGTGAGTCATTTAAGGTACAACTGTCTATGGCTAAATATGCTAGGAGCGGTAGATCTACAACAAAATCAAGTTTCTCGATAGCACAGTTCAGAACAAGCGTTTCCAACCGGATACAATCCTCGATCGGTGAGAGATCATTGAATTTACCACTGAGTGACAGATACTTTAGAAACTTAAAATTTCGAATAAAGTTAAGCGATTGACCTTTCGGTGAACGTATCTCCAGATAATCCATGCGGTCTAATACACTCAATGGATTCAAATTCTGTCTCTGCTGAAGATGGAGCTTCAGCGCAGTTACATGCTTCATCTCTGCAAGTTGTGCCAACACTTCCTCTGAGGAAGGACTGTTCTTCTCCACATGGGATACGTACAAAATCAGATCCGGTCTTCTCGCAAATACATGTTGATCTAGTTGAATGAGATCTTCCAGTTTGTCTACTCCAACAACATAGCTGATCGTCGCTCGATTCCGCAAATGTCTCACAGCGTCATCCATCTTGTCCATCGTCCAGGGAACCCCGCTCATTGATGCAGCCCAAACTTCACTCATCGTTCGTCATCCTCCATTTGTACATTTTCATGTTTTCAAATGATTATTTACCGATTTAGATCACTTCCTATAATTGTAAAGGAGGCTGATTTAATTGAGAAGTACAATATTGAGTTTCTACCAATTGTATCTCCGAACAGCTGAAAAATGTATCGTCTCCGCACATCCCCTATGTCCAGCAGCAAGTAATCATCACAAAAAAACACACCCGCTTAACCGATAACTTGAAGGCCTCAGACCATTCGATCGGTACAGCAAGGTGTATTTCTATACATCATTGATATGAAGCAAGCACTCCCGTGTCCACTCAGGCTCTATATCTTAAAGCCTTTAACAAGCTCGTTTAGACGCGCAGCACTTTCCTTCACTTGATCCGACTGATCGGCTACCTGCAACGATTGCTCCGTAGAGGACACCATGTGTTCAGCAATATGCTGACTCGATGCAGCGGATTGCTCACTAGCCGTTGCGATCTCATGAATCGCACGTACGAGCGTATCAACCGTTTGTTTTACCTCTTGAGCCGTCTTATGAAGATCGTTAACGGTATTGGCTTGATCCACTGCATGGTTGTAATACTGCCCGGCCGTATTTTCCAATAACTGATAGTCGCTCCCCACCTGGTTATACATAAATGCAAGCATTTCCTTAGCACTTGAGGATAGATGAGCAACCGATTCGGTAACTTCACTGGTGACATGCCGAATCTGATCTGCCGCTACTCTAGAACCATCTGCCAATTTGCGAATCTCCTCAGCCACAACAGCGAATCCTCTGCCTGCCTCTCCTGCACGAGCAGCTTCAATGGAAGCATTTAATGCCAGCAAGTTGGTTTGCGCCGTAATATCCAGAATAGATTGGGATAATACACTAATCTGGTCAACAGCATTCGCGCGTTCCAATGCTTCATTCATTTTTGCACTTGCACTTGTGTACATATCTTGGGCAGCCTTACTAGATTCACCAGCCTCCTGCTTCAGAGCCTCAGCTTTGTCGCTGGTAATGTTCGCCGACTCTGCCTCCTCCTTCGTACGAGAAGAGATATATTCCGTAGCTCGAAGCACCTCATTAACCGATTGATTCATATTTTCAGTATATGCCGAAGTCTCTTCCATCGTAGCTGATAGCTCCTCTACGGTAGCAGATACTTCCCGGATACGCTCGTTAAGCTCCGACATATTCTGATTGGTTAGATCGCTCATCTCGTTGATCTGACGAGACTCTTGAACCACACTCGTAATAACAGTTGAAGTAGCTCCCGTCATGCTATGAATTCCACGTGCAATAACACTAATCTCGTTATTGCCTTGGAGTATGTTCGGATCGAGGGTAGCTGTCAGATTACCCTGCGTCACTTCAGCACAGTAGTGATTGATCGCACGCATCCGTAGAATAATATTTCGAATCGTGATAAACGAAACAGCCCCTAGAATAGCAAATGAAGATATCAACACAATACTAAGTAATACCGCTTTTTCACTAATCGTTTCCTGAGCTGCATCGTACAGCTTCGCGGATTCCTCTTCGATATATGTACTTAGTTTGGTGATCGTTTCTACAATGACTGTACTGCTTTTGTTAATTCGATTTCTCTCTTCATCATCGTAAGTTCCCGTTGTTTTCTTCACATCCATGATCCGTTCGATGTCCTGGTCATAGACTTCCAGCTTAGCCTGTAGATCAGTAAAAATCTCTTGTTCTGTTGGATCTAAGGATCGTGCGGAGAACTCATCCATTCCAGCCATTACATTACTCTTATTTTTCTGAACTTGCTCATATTGCTTATCCGTATACTCCTGCTTGTCGAGAAGCTTCGTATAGTTGGCTCTCATGTTATAAAAGTCTGCCTTAACCTCCAGAATGTTCGTCTGATGCAGGAAGCGATCCGTGTAGAGCTTTCCCTGTCCCTCTTTTACCTCATTCATACCGAATATTCCAGACAGGAATAAGATAAATAGCCCCACTAAACTAACCACCAGCATTAAGATCAAGGTTGTCGTTAACCTCAGATGTTTAATCCCTCTTCTCTTCGTTCCACTGTGTAATGATTTTGGTACCATACTAACTCCCCCGATTCATTCATATGACTAGAATTTCACATCGTGATAACTATATATCGGTGAATGATGACTCCAATTGTTAGATAGTCGTAAAAAGTATAATCACTCTATTGCACAAATGTGAAGAAACTCTGCGCTCCTAGACACGCTTACAACCCTCTCATTTTTTTCGTACAACCTATAAAAACCTACATAAATCTATTTATTTTTCCGACATATATGTAGAAGCATTTAGCTAAATACTCATCTGGGAGATGGAACATGAAAAAAATGTTGAAGCGGGGATCTAACAACGGTGCCAGAGCAACTAGCATCGCGAACACAGTATCTATTGTTTTGTTAATTATTATCGTAGTTGTCTTCACCGTTCTTGGCACATTTATGTTTTCGAGTACTCGGAGCATCCTGATCAAGCAGCAGGAATCTATGCTACAGACCAAGACACAAGCTATTGTCAGTGAATTTGATGCGATGTTCAAGGAAAAAGGATCTCTCGTGAAACAGATGTCAACGAATACTCTTTTCCAACAATATATTGAAACCACCGAATCAGCAGAAGTGGCAACAACCTCCCCATATGCTGAGGAGACACAAGCCACATTAGCAGCGATCGTCAAAGAAGAACCCTCATTTGCCGATGCTTGGATCGCAGGTATAGAAGGAAAAGGATTCTGGCTACAGAATGACGGCGTTGCTTCCGAGGCGGACTTCGATATACAGCAGCGTCCATACTATGAGCCTGTTACAACGACAGACGGTCTGTACTATTCCGATCCATACATCGATATCTCGGCAGGTAAGGTTCTTATGGGTATTTTCTATCCAATCAAAGATAACAGCAATCAAATGATTGGATTTGCGGCGGCTGATATCGCATTCGCCAATATTCCAGACATGATGAAAAGCTACTCATTGGGAAGCACAGGTTATTCTATTCTAGTCTCCAAGACTGGGGAAATTCTGTACCATCCGGATGAAGAGAAGGTTTTGAAGGAAAACATTACGGACAATACTAGCGATCTTGGGGAAATCGGCAAGAAGATGATCACTGGGGAATCTGGTGTAGAACTGATTACTGACGACAAAGGGGAACGTCGTTATATCGGTTATGCCACCAGTAAAGACACCGGATGGGCCGTAGGTCTGACGATATCTGAGAAAGAGGTTCTCGAAGAACTAAAAACCTTCACATGGATCACGCTTGGCGGATTTGCTGTAGCTACTATTTTATTAGTTATCATCTGCTACTTTACACTTCGTTACCTGTTAAGAGCGATTCCACAGTTGCTTGGCAAGATCAAATTGATTGAGCAAGGAGACTTGACCATTCAACTGGATGCCCAAGCGAATAATGAGATTGGACAAATCTCTCGTGGCGTGAATACGATGGTGCAAAAAATTCAGGGCATGCTGCAAATCGTAGGCAGCTCAGCTCATGTACTGAATCAGTCCTCTACCGATCTACAGTCGATCTCTTCTAGAACGGCTACAACGATGAATGATACATCGACAGCCATTAATGAGATTGCCAATGCGACCAACTATCAGTCCATTGAGACAGAGAACATTTTGCGTAAAACAAACTCATTATCCAGTCAGATCGACGAAATCGCAACCGATGCTCAAGCGATCGAAACGATGGTACAGACCTCTGCTGATCAAAGTGGACAAGGATTAACTGTCGTGGAGCAGCTGTCCCAATGGGCCGAAGAGAATCATAGTTCCACACAAGCCATCTCGTCTATTATTCAGGAAATTGACCAGAGTCGTCATGAGATTTCCAGCTTCGTAGACACGGTCAATCAGATTGCATCACAAACCAACCTGCTTGCGCTCAACGCTTCGATTGAGGCCGCACGTGCAGGAGAACAAGGTCGAGGATTCGCCGTTGTAGCGGGAGAAGTACGTAAACTTGCTGAACAGACCGCCCTTGCGACCGAAGAAATTTATAAAAAAGTACGTGTCATTGAAGAAAAAACAACAACATCGGTTGAGCATACTGCTCGCGGCATGAAAATCGCCGAGGAAAATGCGAAATCCGTGGAGGATACGAAGCAAGTATTCTTCAGCATCAACAAAGACTTAGAAGATCTAAAATTACGCATGATTCAGATCAGTACAAATACCGCTAGTGTGCATAAGCACAAAGATGAAATTTTGCAGGCGCTGGAGATCATCTCCTCCACCACCGAAGAAAATTCAGCTTCAACCGAAGAGGTTAGTGCTAGCACGCAAGAGCAATTAGATAGTATTGAGCAGGTTGCTGACTTATCCAAACAGTTGAATCAACTGTCCGGCAAATTGCAAGAGGAACTCAAACAGTTCAAAGTTGAATAGTATCTGTATCATGTATTACTCGGATCATGTGTGCCTGCTCTTCTCATTTAGGCTCAGTCCATCTATTATAGATAGATATGTGTACGATGAGGAATGGAGGATATAACATCATGGAATTTGCAAAACGTATGAATCACTTTAGTGAGGGGATCTTCACCCGTCTGCTCGAAATTAAGCGCGAACGGTTAGAGAAGGGACAAGCGGTGATTGATCTTAGCGTGGGGACACCTAATATCCCGCCTGCCCCCCATATCATTACAGCACTTTGCGAAGCTGCGGCAGATCCCCAAAACTACATTTATGCAGTAAATGATCAGAGCGAACTATTGCAAGCAGCCAGTACATGGTACAAACAGCGTTATAACGTAGATTTAGATCCAAAAACACAAATCTGTTCCTTACTCGGCTCACAAGAAGGGCTTGCTCATATTTCCCTATCCATCGTTGATGAAGGAGATTTGGTTCTTGTTCCTGATCCATGTTACCCGGTATTCGCAGACGGGCCTTTGCTCGCTGGAGCCGAATTGTATTATATGCCGCAACAAGAAGAACACGGATATGTCATTCAGCTAGAGGATATTCCAGCAGACATCGCAGCCCGTGCGAAATTCATGCTGGTGTCTTACCCTAACAATCCAACAACAGCAATGGCACCGGAACAATTCTATGTGGATCTAATTGCCTTTGCCAAAAAGCATAATATTATTGTTCTTCATGACAATGCGTATAGCGAACTTGTATTTGATGGCAAGACATGTGGGAGCTTCCTCTCCCTGCCTGGCGCGATGGACGTAGGCATCGAATTCAATTCCTTATCCAAAACGTATGGACTTGCTGGTGCGAGAATTGGCTTCTGTGTAGGCAATGCACCGGTTGTCTCTGTGCTTAAGAAATTAAAGTCCAACATGGATTATGGCATGTTTCTACCAATTCAGAGAGCCGCAATTGCAGCTATTACTGGAGATCAGTCACAAGTTGAACAGGTGCGAGCGATTTATGAGGAACGTCGGGATATCCTGTGTGACGGCTTCAGCCGGCTCGGATGGCATGTCACGAAGCCCGAAGCAACAATGTTTGTCTGGACGCGGATCCCTGCGCATTACACGACCTCAGAACAGTTTGCAACAGATCTGGTGAACAAAACAGGCGTAATCGTTACGCCAGGTAGCGCGTTTGGTCCTTCTGGGGAAGGATATGTCAGACTGGCTCTAGTCCAGAGTCAAGAACAGTTAGAACAAGCACTTCAATATGTAGAAGCCAGTGGGATCTTAAACCCTACCAACTAAATACAGCAACAACGAAGAAGAGAAGCACGCTTGCCCTGTATAGGGACTCACAGTGCTTCTCTTCTTTGCTGTCTACGCAAAACAGCCCGCTACATGAGCGGGCTGCAAGGTTATTTTACATTAAATACATGCGAAGATGGCATGTCCTAATCTAACTTTTACTTGATCGACTTGCGCCAGTTAGAGCGATACATCAGGTAAAGGAAATATGGTGTACCAATGAGTGCGATCAGTATACCTGATGGGATCTCCGTTGGTGCCATAACCGTTCTACCGATCGTGTCTGCCAATACCAGCATAACCGCACCAACCAGGGCGGACAAAAACATCGAACGTCTTAACTTATGTCCAGTCAGTAATCGAACCATATGCGGTGCAATCAGGCCAATAAAGCCGACCGTACCTACACATGCGACAGCACCGGCTGCCAACAACACACCTGTTGCCATTGCCATTAACCGTGTTCGGCGTACACCTAAACCAAGTCCTGACGCACTATTATCATCAAATACTAACAATTCAAATCGACGAGCAAGCCACCAGGCAATCGGTACGAGAATAACTAAAAATAGACCGATAACTCTCACCTGTTCCCAGGTACGTGCATACGTGCTTCCCGTCAGCCAGATATACCCGCTGCTTCCATAGACCGCACCACGCACGATTAAAATCTGAATGCCTGCCCCAGCAATGGCGGACATCGCGATACCTAGCAACACCACCGCTGAAGGATTTAATCCTTTCTTCCACGAAAGGGAGAACACAACTGTAGCGGCGATACCTGCACCGATAATTGCTGCGATAGGCAGCAGGAATGCCGGTAGTCCTGGCCAGAGAATGATGACCATCATTGCTCCCAATCCTGCACCAGAAGATACCCCAACGATGGAAGCATCCGCCAGTGGATTACGTACCGCCATCTGAATGAGTACACCGCTAATTGCGAGCGCAGCTCCGGCACCAGCAGCAACAAGGGTTCGTGGAATACGTAACTGGATTATCCCAGAGAACAACCCGTCCGACGTGAATAGACTTGGTATTAGATCATTTAATGGAATACGCATACCACCAAACATCGTACTAACCAAAATCAGCAGTACCGTGGCGACACTGAATACAACCGCCAATGGACCAAAAGCCCAGCGGCGACGCGCACCCGTACTCATGGAGGTGGTCATGCCACCGCCATTTGCTGCTTTCATCCGGGTAAGCACCAGCCAGATTAACCATGGTGCCCCAATGATCGCCATCACAGCACCCGTTGGCAGCTCCATACTGGAGTTATGTACCATTTTGGCAAGTACATCCGCACCGATGAGCAGTGCAGCCCCCCATATGAAGACACCTGGTAATAATAATCGACTGGAACGCACGCCACTTAATCGAACGAGATGAGGTGCAACCAATCCAACAAAACCGATTGGCCCAATAACGCTGACGATTACGGCTGCCAGCAATACGGCGAGGAGCAAGCCACCTGCGCGAGCCAACCCAACCTTCTGCCCCAATGAAGAAGCGGTGGATTCATCCAGCTCTAACATGTCCCACTGCCGAGATAACAACAGAGCAAGGAGTGTAATCCCGATTACCCAAGGCCAAGCATAGGCTACGCCGCTCCAGTCATTTTGCACAAGTGTTCCGGAGCCCCAGAGGAATAATCCCTGTGTTTCCATGGAGAAAAAAATATGTAATGCACTTGTGAATGAACCAAGTACCATCGACACAATCATACCTGATAATGCAAGTCGAACCGGGGTTGAAGTTCTACCACCGCCCATGAAATAAGCTGCAAATGCAGCCACCAATCCACCTAAAGCAGCAAATAAAAAGGGAGACTGACTGAGCAAGCCAGGAAATAAAATCGCTCCAAGCACCACAATAAAGTATGCTCCCGCATTAATACCTAATGTATCTGACGCAGCCAGTGGGTTACGCGTAATCGTTTGCAGTAAAGCACCTGCTACAGCTAATGCCCCGCCTGCAAGAATACCAATAACGGTTCGAGGCATACGCAGATCCCAGATCATATTATGTTCTAATGTATTCTGCTTACCCATCAGAGAATCGACGACAGTATGCAATGGAATGGCTGCCTCTCCATAACAGAGGCTTACAAAAAAAAGCACGATGAGAGCGGTTAAACCGCCCCCATAGATGCTTATTGTGCGCCAGTTCACGGCTGGCTTAGCTTGAACCGAACTCATTGCGTAATCGCTCCAACGACTCCATCAACGAGAACTTTGGATGAGATTGGTCCACCAAATGTCCATGTTGTGCTGTCCAGTTGATATACACGTTTGTCTTTAACAAAATTCAGTCCATTCCAAACAGAGTTATCTTTCATTGCTGTGCCAAACACGTCATCATCTGGCTGTGTGATATAAATGAAGTTGCTATCTTGTACGGCAGACAGAGATTCAATGCCTACTGTGGAGAATCCGTATCCTTCCAATTTGTCCGGCTGCCAGTCATTAACGAGTCCAATTTTGTCCAAAGTACCTACAACAACTGAATTATCCGTAAACATACGCAAACTTGCAGCATTCTGATAAGTAAATGCCTGTGTCAGTGCAAAGTGGAAGTCTGATTTACCCGCATCAGCTAGCTTTTGTTTCGCTTCTTCATAATGCTGATCGAGATCAGCAAGCACTTCTTTTGCTTTATCCTCTTTTCCAAGTGCAGTTGCAATGGAGTTGAAGATCTCCGTCATCTTGTCATAGTTATAACCATCACCGTTGTATGGATCAAATTCAAGCGTTGGTGCAATTGCATTCAGTTGATCATAAACAGCATTATTATTATCAGCATTTGCAATGATTAGATCGGGTTTGAGGGCAGCAATGGCCTCCAAGTTTGGCTCACTGCGTGTTCCAATATCCGTTACACTGTCGTCAAGAGCAGCTTCGGAAGTCACGTACACTTTATAGTTAGCATTGTCTGCGTTACCTACTGGCTGAACACCCAAAGCAACTACATCTTCGGTATAGGTCCATTCCAATGTAACAACTCGCTCTGCTGGCTTGTCTAATTTAAGCTCACCACGATTATGCTTCACCGTTACAGGACCCGCTGTCTCTTCAGTAGGGGCACTGCCCGAATCGGCTTCCTTGTTTGTATCATTAGTTGTGCTAGTAGATTGACCACACCCTGCCAGTACAAGCGCGAATACTAGCATCAACAAAAGTCCGTTCAAACTCTTTTTCATATTTCTGTTCTCCCCTATTGATATATATTTATATGATAACAATTATCATTATCACTATTGAATTATCACCTACCTGTACTATTTTGTCAATGGGATTGCCATGTGTTTGATATGATCTGCACAAAAAGAAAAAGGAATTACTCTTAAGTAATCCCTTCCCTTAGATATATCACGTGTATTTTAGCTTAACTGCATCGTTGTGATACACGTATTATTATTGTCATATGTAGACAGTTGGGCTTCAGCAACTTTGCCATCATGAACAATACGAATGAGATAGGTTCGATCTCTGGGCAGCCACATATCCATAAACCCATTTGCACCTGACTTCATTGCAGGCTCCTTCATATAGGTATTCCCCTCGGAATCGTGAACCGTTACCGAGAATTCCTCATTGATCAATTCTCCCTGACAACCGGTCAAGCTATGAATTTCACAAGGATGGGTCTGCTGCACGTAAGGGGCAATGGATAGGAAAAATTCATCTGTTGGTAAATCATAAGTCTTGGTGTGTTTATCTTGATCCGTAACAATTAACTGTTTCGCATCAATAGAGGCAGATAAAGGCATCTCTTTACCTGTACTGATATCATGAACCAATTTTCTAACATTAGGCGCATTCTCGGTTCCTGCCTCTTCTCTACCCGTATTGATCGCAACCAGATAGGTTCCTAATACAATCACTACGACTAGACTAACAATGATCCACATTGTTTTCTTCATCTGGAGTACATCCCCTCAACCATTTTCATTCATTATAATGGAGAACAGATGACTATGGACTTTAACAACCAGGAATTCACCAGATATTCACATATATGTATGATTCATCGCCTGAATACTGCTGATATTACTCTACATTCGGATCTCATACTCGCAGTGCTCATGCCCACTCACATTACATTTTGTTTCCTTCACTGTCACCCTACGTTTCATCATCTTCGTCAGTGCACCCTCAAGAATCGCGCCTTCCAGGTCACAGACCATCTTCTCATCTTCAAGAGTTGGTAGTCCTTTGCAAAAGCAGTCATCTACTGCAACAGTCATCTTATGCTCATCTCTCTGCAAAATCCGGGGAATGCCAATCTGCAACTCTTCAAACAGGTGTAACAACTCCTCAACCGTGTGTACAGGCAGGTTCTCTCCAATTTTTCGACCAATTGTTAGCGTTGTACCTTTGCCACCCATTGGCAGCCCCTGATTCAATCCAATTAAACGAATGGTGCGAAACAGTTCCAGTGGTACCATATTCCCTAGTTTCTCTCTATTTATCTGTTTCATATCGTCAAATGTATAATTTAGCATCGTTGCGACCTCCCAGTGATAATCTATGCTTCTATACTGACAGAAGAGGTCATACCTTGCCTTGATTTGAATCAATACTATGTATAATGCGTTTTTTATGCTTAACGGAGTTATTGGATTAAAAAATGTAAAACCTCCCTTACCTGTCGTTTAAACGATCAGGAAAGAGAGGTTTTACTTATAAGCATTTTATTAATCTAGCAATGCAACCACTACATCAGCAGCTTTTTGCTAAACAGAATATTTTTCATATAATCTCAGCCCAGGTTCTCCCCATTAGATTCAATCACTTGTTTATACCAATGGAAACTCTGCTTCTTACTTCGTTTCAGGGTTCCGTTACCCTCATTATCCTTATCCACATGGATAAATCCGTAGCGTTTAGCCATCTCGCCAGTCGAAGCACTGACGATATCGATGCAACCCCAAGCTGTATAGCCAATCAGATTAACCCCATCACGAACGGCTTCTCTCATCTGTTCAATATGATCTCGCAAGAAATCAATTCTGTACGTATCATTGATAGAACCGTCTTCTTCAACAACATCAACTGCACCAAGGCCATTTTCAACAACCATCATTGGGATGCAATATCGATCGTAAACATGATTAAGAACATAACGAAGTCCTATAGGATCAATCTGCCAGCCCCAATCGTTTGCTTTCAAATAGGGGTTCTTGAATCCGCCAAATACATTACCTTGGGTTTCGTCACCCTCTGGACGGGTGCCTACCACATGGGATTTGTAGTAGCTAAAGCTATAGAAATCAACACAGCCTTGTTTTAATATAGCCTCGTCTTCTTCTGCCATCTCAATATGAATATTGTTTTCTTCAAAATATCTTCTAGCAAAGTCAGGATATTCTCCTCTTACTTGCACATCACTGCTCAGCATATTGTTAACCTGATCCATTCGCAGAGCCTTTAACATATCTTCCGGTTTACATGTGCTTCCGTACCCATGACTATAATTGATCATGCAACCCATTTGAAATGCCGGATTAATCTCATGAGCCAGTTTAACAGCTTTGGCACTCGCTACAAATTGGTGATGTAGAGCCTGGAATCTCAACTGTGTACTATCCACAGCAGTATTGTTGAATATACCACTGTCATCAACCAGCAATGCTCCTGCTATATACGCACCTGCTGGAACAATCAAACTGTTGATTTCATTAAATGTAATCCAGTATTTCACAACATCTTGATATCGTGTAAAGATAGTCTCGCAATACCGGACATAACACTCAATCATCTCTCTAGAGGCCCAGGCGTTGAACTTCTCAGTTAGTGCAAACGGAGCTTCATAATGAGAGATCGTTACGATCGGTTCAATATTATACTTTTTCAATTCATTGAACACATTGTCATAAAACTGTAGTCCTGCTTCATTTGGCGTGATATCGTCTCCGTTTGGAAAAATTCTGGACCACGCAATGGACATTCTAAAGGAACGGAAACCCATCTCTGCAAACAGTCGAATATCTTCTTTGTAATGATGATAAAAGTCTACTGCCTCATGAGAAGGATAGTGTACACCCTCCTCAATATGTTTCGTGATGCGTCTTGGAATAGTATGCGTTCCACCCGTCATCATATCTGCTGTACTAGCCTTTTTACCATCAATATTCCAAGCACCCTCATATTGATTCGCAGCCGTAGCGCCACCCCATAAGAAAGATTCCGGAAATACGCTTATATTATTCATGTATTAATCCTCCTTAAATAATCTTTATCAATTTCTCACCCATCGTGATGGATGGCTTATCGGTACCAATTACATCTGTAAAGTCATTTGAATTGGTAACGATAATAGGTGTAGTTAAATCAAAGCCTTTGGCGGCGATTGCATCCGTATCGAATTCGATGAGCAGATCCCCAGCTTTTACTACATCACCTTCTTGCACATGCACCTTGAAATGTTCACCCTTCAACTTCACTGTATTCATACCAATGTGAACGAGAAGCTCTGCGCCATTATTGGAGCTAATACCGATGGCATGGTAAGTAGGGAACACTGCGGAGATTACACCATCCGCAGGTGAAACGAGTTTCCCAACAGTAGGTTCAATAGCAATTCCTTTTCCCATTGCTCCCGTTGCAAATGCTTCATCCTGAATAGTGGACAACTCTAGAACGCGACCAGTCATCGGTGCAGTGAGTACATGTTCAGAAATACCGGCAACAGGCGTACGGTTAGTCGAAGTAGACTTTACTTCTTCTTCCTTCTTTACATTCTCAGGTACATCTTCAAATCCTAAAATAAGAGTCATCAAGAAGGTGACAACAAAGCTAATAACAAGACCAATTGCTGCATGCACTAAGTTCCATGGATTATCGGTGATAAATGCTGGTAACGTAGCCAAGCCGGCAATACCTAGAGCGGATCGAGCTACACCGAACAAACCTACATAAATACCACCAATAACACCACCAATGACAACAGCGATCAGAGGTTTTTTCAATCGTAGAGTAACACCAAATAGTGCAGGCTCGGTAATTCCGAGCAATGCAGTTACGCTGGTAGAGTAAGCGACTTGTTTGAATGCTTTATTCTTGGTTCTTAATGCGACAGCGAGCGCAGCTGCGCCTTGCGCAATGTTGTGTACGAGCATACCTGGGCCGACAATGCTATCAGTTTTTGTTTGTGCATAAGCAGTGAGAACAACTGGCCCCAAGCTATAATGCATCCCCGTCAGAATCAGGAAAGGGAACGCTCCGCCGATAATACCAGACACTAACCATCCTGCATGTGCATTGACGTAAGAGACAGCGGATGCAAGATAGTTACCGGCAATTGCACCCAATGGTCCTAGAACAATTAATGTCAAAGGCGCCATGACAAGGATTACAATTAACGGTTTCAAGATTGATTTGATCACGGAAGGAGAGAATTTCTCTGCAAATCGCTCCACATAGGACAAAATCCATACTGCTAGAATGATGGGTATTACTGAAGACGAATAGGTTGCTTGTGTAACAGGCAAACCTAAGAATGAAACAGGCTCACCTGCAGACAGCAAAGCAGAGAAGCTAGGATGCAACAAGATACCGGCAATCGTTAACGCGAAGCCCACATTAGCTTTAAGCTTAACAGCCGCACTCCAAGCGAGCAGCATTGGCAAGAAATAATAAGCCGCATCACCAACGAAGGTCATAATCGTATTGAATTGACCATCAAGATCAACGAGATCAAAAGTTTTCAAAATGAGCAGAACTGCCTTGATCATGGCACAACCGATCATAGCGGGTAGAATCGGAGTGAAAATGCCAGAGATCGTATCCAGAACCGTAGATATTCTTCCCTTTTTCACCGCTGGGCCATCATTCTGACTTGTGAAGTTTCCGAGTTGCGCCAAGGCTTTGTAGACGTTGTTTACCTCATTACCGATAATGACTTGATACTGCCCCCCACTACTGGCAACGCCCATAACCCCTGGAACGTTCTTCAATGCTTCATTGTTAGCAATTGACTCGTCCTTAAGATTAAATCGCAGCCTAGTCGCACAGTGTGTTACACTATCTACGTTTTTTTCGCCACCGACTAATTTCAAGATATCGGCGGCCGTGCTTTCGTGTTTCATGTACTGCTCCCCCTTAACATATTTTTTAATAAAAAAAGACCTAGAGTTCTATCGAATATAGATATGCTCTATAAACGATGGAACTCTAGGTCTTGCCTGCCTCACCAGTAACAATCCTAGTATAGTCATTATGGAGCGCTGAGGAATCAAACCTTTTCTTCATCAGTCACTCTTTTAATATGAACCGTTAAATACACCAATTCGTCCTCAGTTAATTCTTTACCATAGTCGACCCGAATGAATTGCGCAATTCGGAGGCTACATTGATACTCAAGCTTATATTTTTCTTTAATAATATTGAGAAAATCGCTATCGTTACTTGTCACTACCGTATTGTTAAACAGACGATATGCAAAAAATTTCAAGTGTGTGATCAGTCTGGCATAATGAAGGGAATTTTCATTAAAGTGAATTTTGAACTGATAACGAATAATATTTAGTACTTTCTGAATCAACTGCGTGATCTTCATCGTTTCTTCCATTTCAGAGCCCAGCTCTGCGTTAACGATATGAAGCGCGATAAATCCAGCTTCATCTTCAGGCAACGTAATGTTGAATTCCTGATTAATCATCTCCAGCGCTTTCAAAGCCACACGATATTCATTTGCATAAAACGCTTTAATTTCTGACAATAACGCATTATTAAAATTCATACCCTGCTTATAACGAGAGACTGCAAAGTTGATGTGGTCTGTTAACGTTAAATATATATTTTCATTCAGCTCTTTATCCAAGGATTGTTTGGCATATTGAATAATGCTGTCGGACACACGAATATATTCCATCGGTATTTGCGCGAGCAGGGCGTACAATTTGCCTGTTACATGCTTGGACTTTAGAAAAAATTCTTTTTCAATCTTCTCTACTGTAACAGCGTCTCCCTTTTTCTTCTGAAAGCCAATGCCACTCCCTAACAGCATCATCTCCTGGTGTCTTTCATTGACTGCGCAAACGACATTATTATTAATAATTCGTGTGATTTTCATAACAATCTCCTTTTAAAATAGCACGTTAACATTATTTGGAAACAAAAAAAGACGATTAATAGTGCACACATGTTTATCGAAAATCTACATGTTTGCACATCAATCGGTCTTGCCTGCTGATCAGTAACAATCCTGATTATATCCATTATTCATTTATACAAGTATCTTAGTTGAAGACTTAATATTTGTCAACATAGTCATTTAAGGTGCTTTAATAAGCAATTTTCGAATGATTCAAAAAGGAAAATCAACATGTAATGACGCACAAAAGGGACTGATCCTTTTTATGCGGAAGTAAAGATCAGTCCCTTGCAGTTTATCTGGAATAATTAGTTCATTTATACTTCTAATGATGTAGTTATTTTAGCTTGTCGTCCAGTTAACCAATAAGTTAAAGCACCTGCTACTACAAAGGATACTGCCAATCCTATGCAAGCATGCAATACATTCAATGAACCTTCTTCTATGAACAATGGAATCTGGAACAAACTGCCGAAACTACCGCTAATTACAGAAATACTAACAGACGTAAGTCCCATGTACAATCCACCTATCCCCCCACCTAGCAGTGCTGAGTAAAAAGCGATCCTCTTGCTCATATTCACTGCATAGATTGCAGGTTCAGGTACGCCTAGAAGTGCTACAACGGAGGACCATACGGCTGTTCTTTTCGTTTCGCCCCTTCTGCTTCGAAGGGCAACTGCCAGCGCTGCACCTGCATGTCCAAACATCGCAACAAACATCGCAGGAAGTACAATAGAGTAACCCGCAGACGTAATTTCATAAATGATAATTGGAACTAGACAGTATTGCAATCCAACAATCATCAGCAGAGAGAAGAATGCAGCTATTAACATAACCGCCAGTACCGGCGCACTTTCCACAAGCGAGCTAATCCACTCTCCAGCATAATCATCTACGAATGTCCCAACGATACCTAGAATGAGTAACATGAGTGGCACGAGGATCACCAAACTCAAGATTGAAGCGACAATTCCTTGGAATGCTCTAGGTGCTCTGCTATCAATCTTTCTTTCCAGATATGCTGATGCGATTACAGCTAGAATAACCCATGGAACGGAAGAATAGAGATTTGGCTGTGAGATCATTTCCACGCCAAACAAACGAACTGTTTTCTCACCATTCAACCACATGGTAATCTCAGGATAGAACATGAAACCGCCAATTGTGGCAGCCACATACATATTGCTTCTCAATCGGTAAGCCGTGCTAACCGCGATAAATACAGGTAATAAATAAACTGGGGTATTTGCGATCATACTCAGCAAGTTGAATATAGGCTCATCCATCAACATGGGATCATCGGATATGAGTTGATTTAGTATTAGAATGATGCCCAATATGACCTTGATAAGCCCCGCCCCAAGAATTACGGGCAGTAATGGTCTAAAAACATCCGATACAAAATGCAAAACTGAAAAAGATCTCTTTGCTTCAAGCTTAATTTCCTGCTCTCCATCCGCAATCTTATGTACATGGTAGCTACCTGTAAGGGTATTAAATACTTCTAATGCTTCACTTTCTGATTCTAATTCGATCCGGCATCGATCACCTTCAAGATGAACATTCGCTGTAAACTGCTTCGTAGAAAGAATGGAGAAATCCGCCTTAGTCCGATCCTTCAGTACCAACGTGATTGCCCTCAATTGATGCTCTGCGCCTCTAATATTGTCCTCCCCTCCTGTAATTCTCAAAATATCTGATACAAGTTGCCTGTGATTCATGGATATATCTTCTCCTCTTACAACGGTAAACCGAGTTATTTAAGTCCTCTATCTATATATCCATTTCCACAAACAAATCACAATAGGATAAATAAACCAATTAGGATTGCGTATCTGAGTATGTATACTAGGTGAAATGAACCACCAGAAATACAAAATAAAGTAAAGCAAAAAACCTACCGTAATGGTAGGCTCTTCACTCCAAAAAATATAAGTATAATTAAGACAATGCCAGCATTGCATTCATGTCTTCTTCAGCAGTTGTAATGAGTTTCAGACCAAACATTTCTACTAATACTTCCAATACTCCCGACGAAATGAACTCCGGCGGCTTCGGTCCAATGCGAATATCCTGAATACCTAAGCTGAACAAGCCCAGCAAGATCGCAACAGCCTTCTGTTCGAACCATGACAGCACAATGCTGACAGGCAATTCATTCACGCTGCAACCGAAGGCATCAGCTAATGCCATAGCGATTTTTACTGTAGAACCGGAGTTATTACATTGCCCCAGATCGATATAGCGCGGAATACCGGTATCGCCTACAGTTCCATAATCCACATCATTGAAGCGGAATTTACCGCAGGAGGTTGTTAGGATTACCGTATCATTCGGCAGAGATGTTGCCAATTCCCGGTAATAGTTGCCGCCTTTACCTGGTGCATCACAACCTGCGATGACGAAGAAGCGGCGGATATGTCCGTCTTTGACTGCTTGGATAATCTCTGGTGCAAGCCCAATGACTGTTTCATGGTGGTACCCCGTAGTTAATACCTGTTCTGATTGTACATTGGCTACAGGCAATGACAAAGCTCGCTCAATTAGACGTGAGAAATCATCGTTCTCCACTTTCTCTACACCCTCTAATCCAGCAACTTCATACGAGAAGAAGCGATCAGCATACGTTCCTTTGATCGGCATTACACAGTTCGTCGTCGCCAGAATAGCTCCTGGGAACTGTTCGAACAGTCTGCGTTGATCATACCAAGCCTTACCGATATTTCCTTTTAAATGTGCATACTTCTTGAGTGCCGGATAGCCGTGAGCTGGCAGCATCTCTGAATGTGTATATATGTTGATGCCTTTCCCCTCGGTCTGCCGCAGCAGTTCTTCCAGAGCATACAGATTATGTCCTGTCACTACGATACAATGTCCTTCAATCTGATTCTGACTTACCGTAATCGGCTGTGGAATTCCGAAGCGTTCTGTATGCGCCCGATCCAGCACATCCATAATGCGAATTGCTGCATTACCCACTTGCATCGCCATATCGATATGCTCTTGCACATTAAAATTGGAATTCGTCAGTGTCATGTATAAAGCTTCATGCGTAATCCGATCCACTTCAGGATCGGTATATCCCAACTGCCGTGCATGCGTGGCATAAGCGGCAATTCCTTTTAAAGCAAAGATCATCGTATCCTGTAAACTAGCTACTGTTTCATTTTTTCCACATACCCCAACGACGGTACAACCCCCACTAGGCGTCTGTTCACACTGATAACAAAACATATATCGTTCCCTCCAAACTTGGTAACAACTCGTTATTAACAAGCCTAGCAGAGACTTCAAGGTGCAAGTGTGATTAATAACACAGTTCTGTAATCTTCCAACTTCTGTAACTTCTAATATAGAACGTTGCGAAATAAGTGCAACCCCATTCATTTCGAAGCGTAATGCTAACCAAGCGAATGAGATTGAATTCCGTCGGAAATTATACGTTAAGGAAGGCTGTAAAAAAATCTAAACGTGTTTCATTTTTCTAGCCACATCATGTTCTACAAATATCTGAAATTGGGATGGGATCCACTGACTGATTCTATTCATTCTACAGGGTTATATAAACAGAGAAATCCATACGCAAGGAGCTGGTCCATTGGAACATTATAGACACAGTACAGAGGAGACACTTCATGAAGTACAGAGTTCACTGAACGGACTCACGACCTCTGAGGCAACCAAAAGACTCGAAGCCGTTGGATACAATGAGATAAAAGGAAAAGACGCCACACCTGTGTGGAAACTGTTTATTGAGAATTTTAAAGATCCCATGGTTATCGTCCTGCTCATCGCTGCTGCGGTACAGATTGTGCTCGGGCATCTGATTGAATCACTCATTATATTTCTCGTCATCCTGCTGAATGCCGTTATTAGTGTCGTGCAGACGAAGAAGGCAGAGAGCTCCCTTGATGCCTTACGGCAAATGTCAGCACCAGAAGCCAAGGTCATTCGGGATCGTCAGAAAAGGACAATTCAAGCTAGGGAGCTAGTCCCGGGTGATATCGTTCTGCTTGATGCCGGAGACTACGTTCCCGCAGATGGTCGCATTTTGGAATCGGGAAGCCTGAAAATCAATGAAGGCATGTTAACAGGTGAATCCGAAGCTGCGGAGAAACATGCTGATGCTATCGCAGAAGAAGCGCCCATTGGAGATCGGCGTAATATGGCATTCAGTGGCTCACTCGTCGTGTATGGTCGAGGAACCTTTGTCGTTACAGGTACAGCGCTCCAAACGGAAATCGGCAAAATTGCTGAACTCATCCAGAATGCTGAAGCTAAGGAAACACCGTTGCAGCGTAAACTAGAGGCATTTAGCAAAAAACTAGGCTTCTTCATTCTTGGCCTATCCATTCTGATCTTTGCCATTGAAGCAGGACGAGTCTGGTTAACGGAAGGTACGGAGAACATTGGCCCATCCATTATCAATGCCCTGATGTTTGCTGTCGCGGTAGCTGTCGCAGCAATCCCTGAAGCGTTATCCTCCATCGTAACCATCGTTCTATCGCTCGGAACGAATAAAATGGCTAAACAGCATGCCATCATCCGTCGTCTGCCTGCGGTAGAAGCACTTGGTTCAGCTAGCATCATTTGCACAGACAAGACCGGAACCCTCACCCAGAATAAAATGACGGTAGTGGACTATTACATCCCCCACGGTACGAAAGAAGAGTTTCCCGATGACCCGAAAGAGTGGTCTGAAGAGGAACGTCGTTTATTACATATTGCCGTGCTCTGCAATGACTCCAATATCAATCAGGAAGGTAAGGAACTTGGTGACCCGACAGAGGTTGCGCTCATTGCTTTTAGTAACCGAGTGAACAAGGACTACAACGAAATTCGTGATCAGTTTCCACGTGAAGCCGAGCTTCCTTTCGATTCGGATCGTAAATTAATGAGCACCGTGCATACGTTTGAAGGACAGACTGCACTATTGACCAAAGGTGGCCCTGATGTTCTGTTCAGCCGCTGTACTCATGTATTTATTCATGGCGAAGTTCAGCCGTTGACACCAGAGATTCGTACACAATTTGAAGAGAAAAACGAAGCCTTCTCCAAACGTGCATTCCGGGTTTTGGCATATGCCTACAAGAGGTTTGATGACAAAAAGCCAGTCACTATTGAGGATGAACATGACCTGATCCTCGTGGGTCTAACGGCTATGATTGACCCGCCCCGTGAAGCGGTGTATAGCTCTATTGAAGAATCCAAAAAGGCAGGCATCCGTACCATTATGATTACGGGTGACCATAAAACAACCGCTCAAGCCATTGGTATCGACATTGGGCTTGCTAAGCCAGATGATATGGCTATTACAGGTAGCGAACTAGACAAAATGTCTGATGAGGAGCTAGATCAAAAGTTAGAGCAAATTTCGGTGTATGCAAGGGTATCGCCGGAAAACAAAATTCGCATTGTACGTGCATGGCAGCGTAAAGGCAAAATTGCTGCAATGACCGGGGACGGAGTCAACGATGCCCCTGCTTTGAAGCAGGCCGATATCGGAGTTGCAATGGGAAGCGGAACCGATGTGGCCAAAGACGCCGCAGCCATGATTTTGACGGATGATAATTTTGTATCCATCGTGAATGCCGTAAGTGTGGGACGGATGGTATTTGATAATATCAAAAAAGCGATTGCGTACCTGTTTGCTGGTAACCTAGGTGCCATTATCGCGATCCTGTTCGCACTCGTGGTTGGTTGGGTGAATCCATTCACTGCTCTGCAATTGCTCTTTATCAACCTGGTCAATGACTCTCTACCTGCCATTGCGTTAGGCACCGAAAAAGCCGAACCTGATGTAATGCGACGGAAACCACGCGATATTAATGAAGGTATCTTTGCCGGTGGAACACTACAGGCTGTTATTACACGTGGGGTTCTGATCGGGGTTGCCGTCATCATATCCCAGTATATTGGACTTGGTATCTCTGAGGAGATCAGTGTGGCGATGGCCTTTACAACGCTGATTCTAGCACGTACTCTACAGACGTTTGCGGCACGTTCTAATACGCAGACTATTTTTCAAGTAGGCTTTACGACAAACAAATTCGTGCTCGGCTCCATCTTCGTGTGTCTATGTCTGTATGGAATCACGTTGATTCCAGGTGTACGGGGCATCTTCGCTATCCCAGATGCATTTGGCTGGTATGAATTCCTCATTGCCGGCGGGCTTGCTCTTGCCGCAGTCATTCTAATGGATCTGATCAAATGGATTCGTAATCGAGGTAAAGCTACAAGCGTCGCTTAACCAAAGCAGGCTCCCTTCCGTCGAAGGGAGCCTGTTTATTTTTATACAATATTTAGTCCGCTGTCTGTCTACAAGTTACGCATTCGCTCTCCCTTGATAGGAAGATCACTTGTCACCCCGATTCGTACACTTCCCTTGCTCTATGAAATCCATCCATGCATATTGATCTGATTGTCCATGATCAGGATTTCCTATACTTGCATCGGGACGAAGACATCGAGACACACCTTCACCTTCTGGAGAATCAACATAGATGCTATCGATCCGCACGGGCAATGTCTTCTGCCACCGGTATAGATCACCAAAAGCACCAATCTCATCTTGACTACTCCCGTCAGGCAATCGTACCTGCAATTCATGAATATCACAGTCTTTCGACTCAGCACAGCTATATGCTACAAAAAAAGTATCTCCATAGCTAGAGACATACCGCTCTGGCACCTCGTATCCTTTGGCTATCAATTCTTCTGCATATGTATTATTAAGTTCTAGCATCTGCATGTTCGCATAGTCTTTGGAAAATTCAAAGTCGGATACCCTGCCGCTATCATCATCCACTAGCATTCTAAATGACGTCTGATGCTCATTCTGAAAATGTCCATCAATGAGGTAAGCTAGAAATCCCCCATGGAGAAAAACACGATCAATGATCACATCCTCATCGTATTCTTCTGCCGCATATTTGATAGCAATCGCTTCTGCCTGCTTCTCACTTATGGATGAGAAGAAAAAAGGCCGGAGTACAACAAGAAATAGAACAACTATGCTAATCACAACAATGAGAACAATGAGTTGAATAATATGCTTAATACCTAATTTTAATTCAGGCACATCTGCCCACTCCTTCTATGTTATATAGCTCGTCCCATTTCAATCTGAAACTCTCATCAACATTTATGACATTATTGCCATATTCAATCCACTAACGTAAAATGTTATAACGAACGCATATGACGGCATGAATGTACAAGCAACTTATCGTTCCATATTGAACATATAGACAGGAAGGATTACATGAAAGATCATATTGTCATGCCACTGTGGACATGTTGCCTGTTCATTGTGGTGATGAATACCACGATGTTTAACGTATCATTACCTATCATTATTCATGATCTGCAAATAACGTCTGACCTAGGCTCTTGGGTCATCTCCAGCTACTCGATTGGATACGCTCTATCAACGGTAATCTATAGCCGGTTGTCGGATCGGATTCCGGTACGTAAGCTGTTAACCGTCGGGCTGCTTATTCTAGGGCTGTCTTCCTTACTCGGTCTATTTGCACATAGCTTCGCCGTGTTATTGCTCACTCGGATCCTGCAATCGGCTGGAGCAGGAGTTATGGCCGGCTTAGGACTCGTCATTGCGAGTCGTTATATCCCACTGGAGCGAAGAGGTGCTGCCATAGCTCTAATCTCGTCGGGTAGTGCTATGGCCTTTGGTTTGGGTCCAATTGTCGGTGGATTAGTCAGCGAATACTGGGGCTGGAACGGGCTCTTTGCGATTACTGTGCTGGTGTTAATTGCGCTACCCGTACTGCTCTATTTCCTACCGAATGAAACGACCAAGACCGATCAGCCCTTTGATACAACAGGTGCCATTCTCACGACACTGAACGCAGTAACATTGTTGGTCGCGATCACCCAGCAATCGCTCTTATGGTTTGCGGTAGGCATCCTGTCTCTTGTAGTGCACATTCTGTATATTCGCAGAGCGAAGCTGTCGTTTATTAACCCACAGGTTTTCAAGGCTCCAGGCTACACACGATTAGTCATGATTGGCTTTTGTGTGTTGGTGGTTAACTTAGGCAATCTGTTCCTCATGCCCCTTGTACTGGCTGACCTATTCGCACGTTCTTCGCTGGCAATCGGGCTGCTCATCGCGCCTGGAGCGATTGTCGCTGCATGTATGGCTAGATATATAGGACGCTGGATTGATCAATACGGCAATATGCGCTTTCTGATCATCGGACATGTGTTGCTTGCCGCTGTCCTTACGTTATTTATGCTTGGATTGAATCAGTCGGCGTTTGTTATTACAGTAGGTTATTTGTTCTTCTCACCTGCCATTTCGGCGTCGATGTCATCTCTCAATAACGAAGCATCACGTATTCTGCCCAAATCGCAAATTGGTTCAGGGATGGGTCTGCTGCAGCTTGTTCAGTTCTTCGGCGGCTCGGTATCTGTGGCGGCTTGTGGTTTGTTACTGCATCGGATTCCTCACGTTACAGTTGAACAAGCTTACCACGATGTCTATGGATGTCTGTTGATCGTTGCTGTTGTTTCGCTGGTGCTTGTCATCTTCCACCATCGAGCATCCCGCCCCACATCTCCTGCATTTCTGTCGAACAACTCCTAGGGTAAACAACAAGATATCTATTTAGAGAGGTTGATCTGCTGATAGCTTTGCAATAAACGACGCAAAGCTGTCGGCAATCTCTCTTACATTTCCCTCCATTAACCGCTGAGCTTCCTCTAATGTATCTGTCTCACTCTCGGCATCTTCCCGCACGATAGCTTCTTCATGCTCCATAAGTAAAATAGCCGGACTCGCTGAATTTTTACGATAATCCAGTAAATAGTTATTGCCACTACTAACACTCCATGCGATTGGGATAATACGCTTTGGATCAGGATTAACCTCGTCTACCATCTGAATGTTATTCGTGATGAACTGGTCATCCATTACAGAGAAGCGAATCTGCCAATCTGATACCTCTCCGCTCTCCATCAGATTGAATGAACTACCGCTGTTCGTCTGCTGAAAATCCAAATATTCCTGCGGAAATGCAACGCCGTAATGATCCTGTATGCTGGTAATATCAACTTTACTCATTTCTTCACGCCTTTCAGCATCACATTTGATAACTTGTATGAATTATCTTTCGCCCCGCGCTATTTTCCAAGCTTCCGTGATGGCAACAGATGTTTTTTGACTAGTCTGACCTCCACCTTCCTTTGTCCAAAGGGGCGGATAATAAGCAAACACCTGTCCTTGCTGTAGCTGACTTATATCGTTCTGCCAATTCTGCCAGCGGAATGTCTGATAGAACTGCTCCAGATCTCCATGCGCTAACCAGTTCATAAATTCAGAGTACGTGAGTTCTGTCGATTCCCATTCCAACGTATCTGGTGCGAAATAGTATATGTGACCGCTGCCTTCGAACTTCCCGGTATCCATTGCAAAGAATCCGCCAGCGACATCATATGCAACGACCAGCATCCCTTCAAGAGCCTCTAGAGCGGGGCGATCTGTGAGCCCATTCCAACTTGTCAGACTTCCCACGACTTGTTCCGTCTCTGCGCCAAGCAAGGTAATCCAGCCATGATCCACCAGAACACCTCCTGTTTCATAAGCTATGGCACCCAGATAAGATCTTGTGCTCACTTGGAGACCATAGATCGCCTCTTCGCCCTTATTCCGCCGTGCTGGAATAATAGTATGTGTGTTGCTACCTTCCTCCAATAGCTGCTTGAGTTCAGGCCATGCATCGTTCTCTAGATCCAATAGTTCATGTACAGATAATTTGTGCATCGTGATACTCCTCCTTTAAATTTTTCACTAGGTTCTGTGATTCTTGCAACCATACACTTTTTCATTCGTTTCTTGTTTGTTCATTAATTTCGAACTAATTCTATTTCAATTTCTACCACCGTGTACCCTCAATACTTCACCACATTCACAATCCAAATGCACACATAAGTCCATTTCTTCCCAGCTACCATCCATCCAATTATCCTGCGTGATCTCATGAGGATAGAACCATACGGAATAATAGGGCTTGCCATAATCCCTTGTATCGTTCTCCAGGGTCAGCTGAATGTGATATCGCGTAATATCGACATTCCAATGCTTCGCCAGCTCCGATGCTCTGACCGCATCGATTGCCCGAATTAGATACGGGGTGTACTGTTTATCGACCTTCAACATTTCATTCATACTGAAATATCACCCTTCTTCCGGCTTCGATTTGAATTACCTGTGTAGGTTGCTTTATGTCTTTACCCAAAAAAAACAACAAGAGCCCGCGATTAAACCACAGGCTCTTATTTTCAATAACCTTTTATAGATGATTGGCATGGGTTACGCGATTTCGTCCTGCTGTCTTAGAAGCATAGAGTGCCTGATCTGCCCGCTGGAACACAGAGGTGTCCGTATCCCCTTGTACCGCCGTAGCAACGCCAATACTTACAGTAATGTTGTATTGCCCCCAATCGGATGAAGCGACTTCAGAACGATATCGCTCTGCAACCTCCATCGCTTGGTCATGTTCACAATCAGCTAGAATAATCACGAATTCTTCCCCACCAAATCTTGCGACCACATCACTGCTGCGTGACATGGATTGAAGCAAACCAGCCAAATTACCGAGTACCAAGTCACCGATTGGGTGTCCATAGGTATCGTTTATGCTTTTGAAATGATCAATATCGATGACCAGCAGGGAGAAATGATTGTGCTGCTGCTCTAACAGGATTAAGCTTGCCAACAAGCTATTCTGGAAGAACCTCCGATTTTTGAGACCCGTTAATGGATCTGTGGATGCCATCGTTTCTAATTGGTCGTTTACTTTAAGTAGTGCTTGTTGCTTTACCTCGTATTCCTCGTGTAACCGTTCAAGCTCTTTGTTGGCTTCTTGTGTCGCCTTGTATAATTCCTGCAGCTTGGTTTTGGTCTGCAAAATATCCTTCTCATGCTCAATTCGTTTGCGCATGACAACGACAACACAGTCCACCACACTTTCTCCATCGCGCGTCTGCCGAACACCGTTCAGAAGAACTGGGACATCCTGCTGATCACTGGTGCGAAAAGAAAAATACATTTCATCCACATGCCCATAGAGCTGGATATACGGATAGAAATACGTATGAAAAAACAATTTGTTCGTTACTGACATAGTCGACTCAATGTGTCTCCCCAGCAATTCGCTACGCTCTAGCTTGAGCATATCCAGCAATGTCTGGTTTACTGATCGCACAATACCTGAATCCGAGATAGAGAAGTATCCGCAAGGAGCCTGATCTAGTTGGATATCCATGTAACAACTGCCTTTCGTTCATAGTGAACTACCCTTTAAACGCTTGCTAAGTAGTCTTTAATCAAACGACTCGTTTCCTCAGGCTGACTTAGATGAGGGTAATGTCCTTTCGCCGTCATCTGTTGCAATCGGCTATTCTTTAGATGGGCGTGCAGATAATCTCCAACCTCAATTGGAGCTATACTATCATCCGAACATTGCAGAATCAGAGATGGGATCGAGGCTTGTTCCAGATCGACACGACAATCGGAGAAAAACGTCACTTCAGCAAATTGTCGTGCAATATGTGGATCTCTGGAGCAGAAACTTTTTTCCAGTTCTTCGGTTAGCTCTTTCCGTTCTGGGTTCTGCATCACGATGGGTGCGAGATAACTAGCCCAGCCGATAAAGTTCAACTGCATCATCTCAAGCAATTCATCAATATCCCGCTTATCAAACCCACCGTAATAATTCGGAAGATCATTCACATAACGCGGGGAAGGCCCCAGCATGACCAACCGTTCAAAATATTTCGTTTCATGAATGGAAGCAAGCATACCAATCATGCTGCTAACAGAGTGTCCTACAAAAATACTATCTCGGATATCTAGCGTTTCCATGATCTCCAATACATCCTGCGCATAGCCATGAAGATTATTATATTTTTCAGCATCATAATAGTTAATTTGAGATTGCCCTGAGCCTACATAATCGAACAATACCACACGGTAGTTGTCCACGAAACTTGGCACGATGTAACGCCACATATCCTGATCACATCCAAAGCCGTGGGCAAATACAATCGTTTGGCTTCCCGTACCAAGTACCTTCACATTGTTGCGCTCGAGAACGTCAATACTCATCAAAATCACCTCTCTGAGGTAGTATCCTACACCTTGATTTTATTCCATTATTATATCGGAAAATGTTGGAATATGGCTAAAAATATTAATTTTCACTTGTTAATTATTCAAATGATAGAACACTCATGATAACCCGCCCTTTACAAACTGACTATCGTCAGATAAAATCATTTCAACATGCTTCATCGCATAGAACATCATACGGAGGAAGATTATGAGTACACTAGCACCAGGAACGACTTTACAAAAGTTATGGGGAAGATCGTTTATTTTCATTATGCTGGCCAACGCATTGTTATTTATGGCCTTTGAAATGCTCCTCCCTACCTTACCCTTATTCGTTTCAACCCTTGGGGGACAAGCATCACAGATCGGACTCGTGACAGGAATTTTCATGTTCTCTGCCATTCTTGTTCGCCCTTTTACTGCTGTGCTTGCCACTTGGATGGACAAAAAGTATTGGTTGATTATCGGTATCGCCATCTGTGCACTAATGACTGGAGCATACTACCTCTCGTCAGGTATAGGTATGATTCTTGTGTTTCGAGTGATCCATGGTTTCGGTTTTGGCTTAGCAACTACGTATTTCGCAACAATTGCAACCGAAAATATCCCCAAAACTCGTCGTGGTGAGGGGATGGGATACTTTGGTGTAGGCGAAACCGTAGCAGTGTCCATTGGCCCTCTGGTCGGAACTACATTACTGCTGAAGTCCAGCTATCAAAGCCTCTTTATGGGTGGTATGTGCATCTTGTTGCTTGCACTGCTTATGGCTGTATTTGTATCTCGTAAGCCTAAACAGATGTCAGCAAATGAAGTACAGCATGCGCCACAAGCAACTGTAAAATGGATTGAGAAAAAGGTTCTGTTCCCTTCTCTTCTCATTATGCTGGTTGGCATTGCCGCTGGCGCGATCATGTCCTTTGTCGCCCTATTTGCTAACGAGAGGGGCTTTACCAATATTGCATGGTTTTTCTTTATCGTAGCGATTGCCAGCTTTGTGGTTCGGTTGTTCTCTGGCAAAATGTTTGACCAGCTCGGCCCCGGTTCTGTGCTGCTGCCTGCCGCTGGATTTGCTATCGCTGGACTACTGGTTCTGATCGTTGCCCAAAATGATTTTCAGTTCCTCATCGCCGCTGCGTTATATGGCTTTGGCTTTGGGGCGATATTCCCGGCAATTCAGACGTGGTGCGTTAATCTAGTAGAAGAACATGAGCATGAAAATGCGATGGCCTCTTTCTTTAATTTCTTCGACCTCGGCATTGGAGGGGGTTCACTGGTATTAGGGGTCGTTGCCTCTGCATTTTCTTATACAATGGTGTATGCTATATCCATAGGTATTTTTGTGGTGTATATTTTGCTGTATCTAATCTACAGCTCTAAACAAAAGAGCATCAAGAACCGTCCATTGGAGGTACACATTGAGTAAACAACGTATCAAAGAAATTGCGATCCAGCATTTTAACCGTTATGGATATGAAGGAACCAAAATGGCACAGGTTGCAGAGGAGGCCGGCATTCGCAAACAGTCCCTTGCCTACCACTATGCAACGAAGAAAGCATTACTGCTGGAGATCTATGAAGAGGTCGTGCAGGAAGAGCAACAATTTGTACGTCAATTTTTTAGCGAGTCAGGCACACTTCCGTTAGAGCAACAGCTGCATTCCTTTTTGTTAGAGCACAAAAACCGCTTTTTGACGCATCCCAATGTCGCTTTTATGTACATTCTCTCCTTTATAACGCCACTGGAGGTTCATGATTTTGTGTTGGCTCAGTATCGAACCTATCTTGGCACACTAAAGGAAGAATTGTCGGCTATTTTTGCCACCGTGCAGGCCACAGATATTCGTCTAAGTCCAGAAGAGGCGACGGTTGCCTTCGTGACCCTGATGGATGGACTTGACGTTCAGCTCGTCTATGAGACGCGTCAGTCCTATGAGCAGGCGCTAGCCATCGCTTGGAATGTATTTTGGTCAGGTATCCAGCGCAAGTAGCAGATCGTGTTCATTAGAACAGTTGAATTTCGTAGTCATATTTAAAGCATTTTCTTGATAAAAAAGCCCTGATCATTAAGATCAGGGCTTGCTTCTTGATCTGGACGGATAAGCATTCATCTATTTATGAAGGGTTTATTGTACTGTGATAATGACACGTTGGTAATGCTTCAAGTTATGCTCACCGTTATCTTGTACCTCTGCGATGATGTGAAGAGTGTCACCAGATTTGGCATCCTCAGGCACTTTGAACGTTACTGTATCTGTATCCTTCCCTTGCAATTCAAGCTCATCTAACTTCTCATCCTTGGCCAATGGGCGCTGTAATCCAAGCTGCAAATCTCCAGCCATCTCTGGTGTTGCTTTGCCTTCCTGCTCCTTGGATTCCTGATAGGTGTCAGCTTCAAAATATCTCCACCATTCATACGTCAGCTGATCGCCATCTGGGTCTTGCCCTTCCGCATGCAGCGTTAATTCTTCGCCTGGAGCTGCGGTCAGATTCAACCCTTCCTTAATCGTGAGCGTTGGATTATGATTGGCATCCTCATATCTCTCGGTTACACCCCAATCTGCACGGGCTGCAAAATCATTCTGTATGTCATCAAACCATCTCATAAGAGAATATTCGGCTTCATACCGTTTGGAGTACGGATTGTAGTCCAATACATTATTGCGGTAGAGCTTATCGTTAACGACGCCAAAGCGTCCACCCCAGCCACCATACGATGGATCTTCCATACTGCGAAGACCGTTATCAATTAAATAGAAGAAAGATGGGGAATCCCCTTCGGAGATAAAATCATATTTATCATATTGCGGATTGCTCTTGAGGTAATCGGCACTGCCGCGCTGCTCCTCTGCTAATTCGCCTTCAATCATTTTGCCGTCACCCATTGTAGCGTACATATCCATCAGCTTGCCATGTCCGTCAAGAAGATTGTTCTTCATCCACTCACCGTGCAACTTGCTGTTCACCTCTTCAGAATGCATCTTCCATGCATAAGCAAAATGCCAGAAGTTTGACTGGTCATTCAAAATACGAATATCTGGCCAGTTCTTCG
Organism: Paenibacillus tundrae; assembly: GCF_030812775.1. Classification (GTDB taxonomy): domain Bacteria; phylum Bacillota; class Bacilli; order Paenibacillales; family Paenibacillaceae; genus Paenibacillus; species Paenibacillus tundrae_A. The sequence goes on along the minus strand of NZ_JAUSTI010000006.1, from coordinate 265,533 downwards.
CAATATATTCATTGTAGCTGTCATCCTGGTCAAGGATGATATAGAGCAGCAACTTGTCACTGACCTTTTTCTGAATGTTAGCCCATTCGGCAGTATCCTTGTATTGTTCTTCAATGGATTTCAATGCCCGAGCGGTTGTGTTCGTTCCTCCCCAGGTCTGTACAACTAAGTCTCTTGAGTCGTCATCCAGAAACAGCGTTTTTAGAAATTCCGAGCCTTCTGTTTCCCTCTCCATCTCACCTTTATTAGAGATATTGCCAATTTTGGTCATGGCTCGAATATCTTCTGGCTTAGGATAACCATCTGCATGCGTGCTCAAGTTAGGATATATCTCCTCGTAAGCATCCAACATATCATACAGCCACTGGGTTCCAGTCCAGCGGAAGGGTTCAATGCCTGCCTCCTTATCACCAGCATAGTGATAGACTGAGCTGGTAAGTACGATTCCGGCTAGATCCATCTCATTGGCATAATAGAGATAACGAATGACAGAGTTCATATCATCCACTTCTCCATCCGTCGTGATCACCGTTCTTGCCTTCTGTTTCTGGTTGTCCGTTGTCTGCTCAGGCTCATTACCTTCCTGCTCTGTTGCCTGATTCCCTTGGTTATCCGATGCTTGTGGCGTTGTAGATGTACAACCACTCATGATGAGCATGCAAGCCAAGAGTGCAGCCAGCATGCTAAATCCCGTTTTCTTGTTCATGCTTACGCTCCCTTCTCGTACTCGTGGTGATGTGTATTCGGATTACCCTGTTCGATCTCTGTGCTTAATATGAGCCATATAAAGCACAAAAAACCCAAACATCAATATGGGTAGGGCACAGCCTACACATATCGATATTTAGGTTTTGCCTGCGAATGCAGTAACAATCCTTTAACTGAGTGGAATTATAGCATGATTACGCTTAATTGTAAACGCATTCAGCATGAAAAAGGTCATATAGACCTAGATTCGTCCTTGTCTTTTTTATGCTATCCTACCGTTGGTCTAAGCCATTCTACCTCGAACCCTACTTGCTCCAGTTCTTTTATAATATAGATGAAATACAGATTCGAAAATAAATGCCACCTTCCACTATTTTCATGTAAACTAAATCTTAGTTACAGAACAACAATGCATGAAGGAAACATGACGAGTACAAGTGCAAATGCATGTGCCGTCCATCGTCTGATGAGGAGGATTCGAATACGATGAAGGAACTAAATACAGCATTAAACCGTTTTATCGAACAACAGAATGTATACAATGAAGCCTACGGACTATTCAAAGACCATGATATACGCCCCTTCCCAAGCCAGCAAGTACCTTTTATCGATGAGCGAATTCCGCTCTCACCCGAATTGATGTACTTTTACTCCAACTATGAGATGGTGGATGCTAAGGCTGAGGGTACGCTTAAAATGAAAAGTGCAGCTGTAGAGATCGGTGACGCTGCCCTGCTATTTTTTGTTGCACCTGAGCATCTCTATCGTCAACAGTTGGGCTACCGGTGGATTGGTATGGAAGAGCCTTATCAGGAATCGCCAGACTGGGAGCCACAGCATGTGGTCATAGCGAATTTGAATGATGATCCTCTCATTGTGGATACACAAGCATCACATTCGCCTGTGTATGCGGCCTTTGCAGGTGGAGAGCCTCAGCCAATCGCGAGGTCATTGGCGGACTTTTTCCATGCACTTGCCATTCTCATTGAAGCTGCGCGAGCTTATGGAGGAGAAGTGAAGGATGAGGACACGTATGAGACCAAACCCGAATATCTGGAACATGTCATACCTCTATTGCAGGAATCGCTTGGAAAAGAGGAATATGTAACTCATCTACTCGCCTATCTATCTTTAGAAGAATAGTTCACTCACTATAGGAAATGGAGATATGGATATGATCTATGTTGCGTTGCTGCGAGGTATTAATGTTGGTGGAAATAATAAAATTAACATGAAGCAGCTTAAGAAAACATTTGAGCAGGCTGGTATGCAACAGGTTGTGACCTATATCAACTCAGGCAACATTATTTTTGCTTATAAGCCAGAACTTGAGAATGCCAATACAGAGTTAGCAGATATTCTTCAGGAAGCTATTGCTGCGGACTTTGGCTTGCAGATCCGAGTGGTGGTGCGAAATATCTATGAAATGCAGACCGTTATTACCGCACTGCCGGAGGAATGGACTAACGATGATCAAGCGAAAAGTGATGTCATGTTCCTCTGGGATGAGATCAATGACGTGTCTATTCTGGACAAGCTGCCCCTGAAACCAGGCATTGGCACGTTAATCTATGTCTCAGGTGCCTTACTGTACAGCGTAAGTCGCGAAGATGCCACCAAAAGTGGAATGAATAAGCTAGCAGGATCGTCTGTCTACAAACAAATGACCGTTCGTAACGTCAACACGACTCGCCAGATCTATACGTTGATGCTTGCTGCGACCGAGAAGCTGTAGCCTTATACTTTATAAAAATAAATCGCATTAAGTTTTTGAATACACTACGTTTCACACTCAATCGAAGAGAGAAGATATTGGTGAGAATTTTATTAGCATACGTATATAGAAAAGATGGCGGTTCGAATTATAAGGAGACATAAACAATATGTTTAACAGTACAAATAGTAATGATTTTGAATTACCTCTACTGAAAGCAAGTTCTGGCCGAGATCGAGAAATAAAACAATTCGGCAACAAGATAGTTGAAGATATTATTTTTCATCATTTATTTCTTGATAAAGACCACAGAAGTCTAGATATAGAAATTCTAAATAAATTAGACGGATCGACTCAAGGCAGGGTGTCAGCAAATATTTTGTACTACTTTGGTATCAAAGGAGTAAATGAATATAATAAAGCACAATTTAAGGGTATACTTAAGAATTTTTCATTATATCAAGGTATAGAAATCTTAGAGAAGCATTTAAATTTAGATTACCCACATAAAGATATGTTAGTGAAAATTATACAACATTTAAAAAGTGATTTTGAGCGGAGAGAAGAAGAAATAGACGTCGACTATATAGATCAAGTGGAGAAAGAAACAGTTAAATTACTTCACAGTAATAAACGTACATTCGTTTCTGATGAAATAAAGACACCACCAGCACAAAAAACGGTGTTTAATGGAAGGGAAAACTTCTCTCGTAATGCTAGGATCGCAGTTGAGGCATTAATGGAGGCAACCTTTAAGTGCGAAGTAAATCATTTACATTATACTTTTATATCAAAGAAACATAGACAACCCTATGTTGAAGCTCATCACTTAGTTCCAATGAAATTTCAAGATAGATTTCCGCTAGCAAGTTTAGATACACATGCAAATGTGGTGTCTTTATGCCCTAATTGCCATCGTTTATTACACCATGGTATTGAAGAAGAATATATTGAGATTTTGGAAACCCTGTTGAATCAGCGTCATTCTAGACTAATTAAATGTGGTATAGAGATTAAGATTGAGGAATTAAACATGATGTATAGTAGATGAAAAAAGGTCAGGAGATTTATTCTCCCGACCTTTTACCTGTTCATTTTTGTACAAATAGATCTATGATACCTGATTTATTCCCAGAAGAAACGGCCTGCGAATACTTTTTCCGTCAGAAGCTTGTACGTCTCTTCAGGCAATTCTTTTTTCATTTTGGCCATGACTGCTTCTTTGCCTTGATAGTACTGTGAAGACATGCCAATCTCGGCCTTTGTATTGCTTGCATCTAGACGCATAATTGGTGCCGCTGCAGCCTTCGTCCAAGGCGTCCATTCTGCGAGATTCGCAGATCCGCCATCCCCAGGATCACCTGTGTACAAGAACTGTTTCAGATAGGCCGCCATAGCTGTGGACAGCTGGTCACGACCGGGTTGGTTCGCTTCACTGAAGTACCCTTCCGGGAAGTACGCAGCTATACCCGCTGCATGCCCTGTGTAAAAGTCCATATCTGCGCCGTGAGGGGCACCAAGCAGAGTCCGCAAACGTTCCGAGATTACACCAGGCTGTGTACCCCATGCAAACCGATATGCATAAACGGAAGGCTGTCCTGCAACATTTGTGAGTCGCTCGGCTACCCGTTCAGCGTTAAATCCGGCATACGCTTCACTACCATATTGAATAGCGGCAGCATATTGTTCCGCTTTGGTTGCATCTGTGAACAATGTTCCATCGTTAATGGATGGGGAGAAGTTCGGATCACCGAAGGCAAATGCCGCGAATTCGGTATCCAAGCTACCCAGTAATACTGGAACTTTAGTGTAGTTCCCTTGCTCCAGAGCAGAGAAGCCCTCTTTTGGGATGACCGTGCCATCACGGAACAGGTGTGGGAATGGCTCCATCCGAATTGCTGTGCCACCAAACACCTTAACCAGCTTGTCCGCAGGCAGTTCACGTAGATACGTAGCTAACTGTTCCTTAGACTGCTTCGCAATCCACGCTTTTGCTTCCTCAGCCGTTTTAGCTTTGCCTTCCTCTACTAGCAATTTCTCCAGAGCACTTTCCGACTTTTGCTCACCTGCTTCTGGTGCTGAAGTCGTTAATCCACCACTGAATGCAACGGCTTTCTGGAATAGTCCTTTTCCAAGTGGTGAGATGAGCGTAGCCAGCACGTCCCGCGCTCCTGCAGACTGACCTGCCAGCGTTACGTTACCCGTGTCACCACCGAAGCCTTCGATATTATCTTGTACCCACTCCAATGCACGAAGCGCATCGAGCAATCCGTAGTTACCGGAATCATCCAGTGCATTACCTGTCTCCAGTGCTTCATTTTTGAAGAAACCAAGCGCACCTAAACGATAGTTCACCGAGATAATAATGCTGTTTGTATTGCGTGCAAGTTGTTCACCTTGGAAGTCCTTGCCTGATCCAGTCATGTTCCCGCCGCCGTGCAGAAATACCATTACCGGAAGTTTGGAACTCGTTGTATCGGGTCTCCAAATATTCAAATAAAGTGAATCTTCACTGCCTACCGTATTTTGCCCAGACAGTTGCAAGCTGTTGGCAGCAAATTCCTTCGCTTCACGTGTCCCTGTCCATGCTTTTGGTTCCACTGGCGCTTTCCAGCGCAGTTCTCCTACAGGTGGTGCTGCATAAGGTACACCCAGCCAGCCAAGTGTGCCGTACTGCTCATAACTCTTACCATCAATCGAGCCATATTTCGTCTGCTGAAGTGTTTGTGGCGTAAATCCTTGATCCTGCTGGTGCTTCAGCCAGCGCTGTTCAAGTGTGCCGCTCCCATCTTTAAGTTGCACTTGCAAGGCCTGCGCTGTTGCCTCAGCCATTTGGCGATTCGAGAGTGGACTCTTGCCACCTTGGAGTGCTTTGATTCCTTTCGATGCCGCAAAGGATACTGCCTCACCTTGCTTATAATCTGTGCCAGCTTCATAACCGAGCGCCTTTAATAACAGTGTTGCATAATCTTCAGACGTAAGTGTCGCATTGGGTTTAAACGCGTTCGCTCCGTCAGCGATCCCCAGATAAGGGTGCTGCTTTAGATACCCAACAACAGGCTGCAGGAATTTCCCAGCTGAAGCCGCATCTTCATACGTATCTGTGCCGGTATAGGCCAGTGCCTCTTTTTCCAATCCAGTCAAACGCAAGTACAGAACAGCTGCCTGAATACGTGTTGCTTTTTTGTTCAGATACGCTGCACTAACCCCTTGACCATTGCCTTTAATTAATTGGGATGAGATCAGCTTGTCGATCGCTGCATTGGAAGCTGGCGCTGTAGCTCCGGCTGCATAGGCAGGCATTGCTGATAAACATAAGCCAAGAACGGTTGCTACCGCGATGGATCGTTTGATTTTTTTCATGTCGTAAATCTCCTCGCTGTCAGATAGTATGTGATGGAATATACGATGGCACATCATTACGGATAACCATAGTATTGCAAACCTAGATCATTCAAAATCTCTGTCTGTGAACCGAAAATGTCCCCCTTTCCGGCTATGATTCTGCTACGGCGTTTCAAGCGAAGACAATACCCATCAGGCGTTTATCTGTATAAAAAAAACCTGAATCGAAGGCAAATAGACGTCGCTACAGCGTGTCTTCTGCCCTCAATTCAGGTTTTGCCTGTCTTCAGTAACAACCCTGAGAATTTGAGGTCATTCAATGATACATAAATAGTAAGCGTACTCAAAATCATAACAGGTATTGCCCGGAGTTGGTTACAATCCTGTTGTTATGGTGATGTTAGCACATAATGTAAGCGTTCGCAATATCTTTTTTACAATTTATTTTATTTATCAAACCAGTATAGCTAGTTGGAAAATAACAAGTCATCTATCCCATTATATAAACGAAGAACCACCCATGAGTAGATGAATGGTTCATCGTTTATATGAATAATGCTTCAATTAAGACATGTCTATCTATATGTTCAATATTAAGATTAATCAGAGTGTTCGCGCTAGTCTCTCCAGCAATGAAACCGCTGGCGAGAGAACCGCTTCATCGATGTCAAATTCGGGGTGATGATGAGAAGCTGGCAGATCACTACCTACGATCATGTACGTAGCTTTTCCCCCTTGTTCCTGCACACGTCGAATCATATAGCTTGCATCCTCGCTGCCAAGTGCACTACCATTCGCAACCGTCTCTGCATGGGTAAAACCAGGTATCCCTTTCGCTTCCCGCACCGCTAGCTCAGCTAGTTCAAGATCACAGCGAATAGGAATAGCTCCACCGATCGTCTCTACACTGGCACTCAGTTCATGCATCGCTGCACTATGCTCAATGATCTGCCGTACTCGGCGTTCCAGTTCAAGGTTTGTCTCTTCGCTGGTTGAACGGGTCTCAATGACCATTCGAGCCTGTTCAGCAATAATATTCGCACCCGTTCCCCCTTCTAGTATGCCAACATTAACTCTAGTATCCGCAGAACTGAAGCGGGGGAGCGCATGAATATTAAGCAGAGCAGTGGATGCTCCGAGCAGTGCATTACGCCCCTCCTCTGGGGATGCTCCGGCATGAGAGGATACTCCAGTGAAACGAGCTTCTAGCTTCGTTGTTGCCAAGAATCCGGCAGATGACCCCTTTATGTGACCCGAGGGTACATCTGTACCGAGATGCATACAGAATAGACGATCCACCCCTTCGAGCATTCCTTTTTTCACCATAGCATATGCTCCGCGCACGCCTTCTTCAGCAGGTTGAAATAACAATCTTAATTTGCCAGCGAACTTTCGATCACTAAGACGTTCTGCAAGTGCAAGTCCAATCGATGTGTGTCCATCATGAGCACAAGCGTGCATAATCCCTTCATGAGCTGAACGGAACTGACCCTTTTGTGGTAGGTGGCGATCCAGTTCACTCTCCCGAATCGGTAATGCATCCATATCAAAACGAAAAGCAGTTGTAGGCCCATCCTCGTCACCTTGAAGTTCTGCAACAACAGCTGTAAATCCGCCTCGCATCTGCTGCACAATGTCTGGATCTGCTCCTTCACGGAGCGCACGCTGATAGGCATCCTCCAACACTTCCAGTTTGGGTAAACCACGCCGTGAATCATCGTCAATTGCATCTCTTCCATAGATGACCTGATATCCCATCTCGCTCAGCATTTGCACCACTTTAGTCGCTGTCCGAAATTCAGTAAATCCTAGCTCAGGATGTGTATGCAAATCTCTTCGTAACGCAATAATATCTATCATATTTCGGTTCTCCTCTCACATTAAAACTAGATATGGCTGTAACCTCTTATTCCCAATGTTCTACTCAACCATGTTAAACTTCCGTTCTACATCCTATTGCTGTTATTTAAAATGTGAATGTTTACAGTCTCGCGTTAACCCCTGGCCCAAGTGGCAGATTGAAGACATACCACAGAACAACCATAATGACCCAGACTGAGAAAAACACGATTGAATATGGCAAAATCAATGAGTAATACGTTCCAAGCTTCGCGTCCTTGCGATATTCCTGAAGAAATCCAACGAACAGGGGTACAAACGGTGATACCGGAGCCAAAGGAATAACGACTGAATCGGATACTCGAAAAATAACCTGTGTAAATGCTGGATGGAATCCAAGCAGCATCATCATAGGGATAAACACTGGGGCTAGAATCGACCAAATTGCCGATCCGCTCGCGATAAACATTGTCAGAAGAGCCGATAGGAAGACCAGTCCAATGACAACAGGGATACCGTTAATTCCTGTTTTCTCCAACAGATCGGTGATCGTCAGTGCCAGAAATTTCCCCATATTGCTCCAGTTGAACATGGCTACAAATTGAGATAGCGGAAACACCATTACGATAAAACCCGCCATCGTCTTGATCGGTTCAATGAGTAGCTTCGGTAGATCGTTCTGATTTTGAATCACTTTCAATTTAATGCCGTAAGTCAGTGCTACGGTGAAGAAGAACAGTAAGATGACAGGAACAATCCCTGACAGAAAAGGAGAACCCATCACACTCCCTGTTTCTGGATTGCGGAGTACAGCATTTGGAGGAATAACAAGAAACGCCATCACTCCGATGAAAAGTAGTGCAGCAATACCAGCTGCGCGCAATGCCTTATTCTCTTCTGGCGTTGGAGCTTCCAGCTTGTAGACTCGTTCTCCCTCATATTTTCCGAGGCGGGGTTCCAGGAATTTGTCAGTCATAAACCCTGCAACAAGCGTCAACACAACAACAGAAGCGGACATAAAGTACCAGTTATCCAACACCGTTACTCCAACATTAGGATCAACGGAAGCAGCGATTTCCGTACTGATTCCTGACAAAAGAACATCTGTCGTCACAATCAGCATATTAGCAGTAAAACCTGCTCCCACTCCCGCAATAGCAGCGATCAGACCAGCAACTGGATGTCTACCCACCGCAAGGAATATTAATGCTCCGAGTGGAGGCATAATCACTAGCGCAGCGTCCGAAGACACATGACTGAAAAAGGCAATAAAGATGACCAGATAACTGGCATAACGCGCCGGAACCCGAACAGCCATTTTACGCATAACCGCTTCAAGGAGTCCTACTTTCTCAGCTAAACCAATACCGAGCACCAGTGCGAGAATGGAAGCTAGTGGTTTGAAATCAGCGAAGTTCTTGACCACATTTGGCAATAACCATTGAATTCCCTCTCGACTCAGCAGGTTTTTCACATGCACCTTTTCACCGTCGATTGGATTATGTGCCGTTGCATTAAATAATGACAACACCAGTGTAGCAACCATCAATGCGAGAATGAGATAGATAAACAATAAAAATGGATTGGGAAGCTTGTTCCCCACTTTCTCTACCCAACCAAAAAGTCCTGTGTTCTCCTGCCTGTCCGCTCTCACCATACATAATACCCCCTGACTGTGATGAAACTGCCTCTGAATAAACGGAATAGTCAGATAAAGAACATATTCCTTCGCGCAGTTTAACGTACATTTAACGAAAATGTCGTATTTTCAGGACATTATATAATTAAGTCGACTAAAAACTCAATACTTATGTTATGTATTTTAACAACAAGCAACAAAAAACCGATCTGTATCCGTTATCACCGTGTCCACTGTACATGGACATGAGACATAAGATATCATATCGGTTCGTTTCTTTCATAATCGGCTCACATATCTAACGTATAAGGCGATAACGGTTACTAGGTCTTCCTCTACGCGTATTTAGCTCACTTCCTGCAATTTCCGCCAAAGAAAATGCAGTCAGACTCCCCATAATTCGTTGTACGTGTCTGACGGTCATTGATAGTCCAGAAGCTAACTCACTAGCTGTAAATTCTTCTTTACCTATTCGACGAATGTAAGCCTTTATTTTTTGAAATGTGCGAATACTAACGCCTGCTTTGTTTAATTGCTCGAGCAATTCAACATCACTGGAATATGTCTCGTAGGACAATGCCTGATCCTCACCAGCCATTTCGACAATCGTCCCATCGGTCTCATAAATAATAATTGGTCCTGCCTCGTCATCCTTAGCATATTGAATCGCTTTACGAGCGTGACGCTCCGCATCAAACGCCGTCTCTCCAAATCCAATACCAGCAAAAGAAGGAAGATCCGTATCCAGTTCCAATTGCCGCATGGTAGCAAAGAGCGAGTCCATATTGCGAGCCATCCCACCTCGTGATCCGTACATAAGGTATCTCCCTGTACCATCCTGATGAAGGGATCCATCAATACGCTCGCAATGGTGAAGCAATAGGCTTTTGATCTTCAGTTCCATATGTTGTAGCTGATAACGTTCTGCGCTGTGTTTACCAGCTTCATGCAGGCGATCAATTTCAATCATCAGCACCCCAATCTGACTATCCTTGAACGCAGAGCTACGAATCTGCTCCACTAACATCCGCACAGCTTGGATCGTTTCCAGCTTGGTCGAATTGATCTTGAAGACAGGAACTCCACGTTCTAACAATTCCTCATAAACCGCATACAAGCAAGTAATTGCCGCTTTGGTGAGCCCTTCTTGCCAATGTCTGACATGAAATTCAACCATTTCTTGCACATCGTAATCTATTGAAAACACGTATTTACGTAATTGATTCTCGGTAAAGTTCAGTTCCTCTAAACTGTCCATCATTCCCCAGCTCTCATTATCCGGCATATCAATGGACATTTCCTTTATATTCGTATCCAATGAATACACTGCTTGGAGGATCGCCTTGTAGAGACTAGCTCCAGTAGGCGGGCAATAAATAGCATGCTCTTTCTTATGAAGAACCGTCTGCGCTGTCAAATATGGAATTGGGCCGGTAAACACCCATCCGTGAACATTCTCACGATTCCGATGAATAATATCTACGGTTTCTCTCGCATGTTCATATGGATATAATTCATAATTAGCTTCTAATTGTTGTCCTTGCAGCGCTTGCATGGTTCGCTCAATAGACAACTTTGGACCAACGACCCCAATCCGATACATTCCCACACCCCTTGTTCACACTCTGTTAAATTTCAGTTCATTATAGAATAGGTAGAATCTTTTTCTTTGGTTATAAAAATCATACCGAACCGGGCTTCCTCTGTAAACCACAGACAATTCGTAATTCAGAAACAGAAGGCGGAGAACAGGAATGCATTATAGAGTAGATGGTATCAACTTTCTATTTATCATGGATGAAACTCGTTTCCACTTGCCTCATAATCGTAAAATTTACATTTATTTAATCTACAGGTAACGCTCATTTATCATTCATTGATTACACTTGGTTCTGGATACCAAACTATACATATCTTATAGGAGGCTGTGTTCATGTTAACTCGCTTTAACGCTCGTGCAGCAAAAATGATGCTCGCGGTGACTACGATTGTAACCGCTACCCTGGGTGGAAGCAGTGCCGCTTGGGCTGTGGAGGATAGCACGTCCAGTGCATCCCCAATCAAAAATGTGATTATCCTGATCCCAGACGGAATGGCTAATGATGCTACCGCTCTTGCTCGCTGGTACAAGGGTTCATCTCTTACACTGGATTCTATGGCAAGTGGTTTGGTACGTACTCACTCCGCGGATGCGCCGATTGCGGACTCGGCGCCAGCAGGAACAGCTTTTGCAACAGGGCACAAATCTCACACGGGCTATGTTGGCGTCCTGCCGGATAAAGCGACCATGCCTGGACAGAAAGCAATTGCACCAGGTGATGCCAAGAAGCCGATAGCCTCCATTCTTGAAGCATCCCGACTTGCGGGTAAAGCAACAGGAATCATCTCTACTTCTGAGATTATGCATGCTACGCCAGCTGACTTCTCGGCTCATTATCCAGATCGCAAAAACTACGACGCTCTGAGCAAACAACAAGTTTACAATGGTATGGACGTTGTACTCGGTGGCGGTAGCCGTTATCTTGAGCCTGCTGGTCGTAAAGATGGCGAGAATCTTGTCTCCTCCATTAAAGCGCTGGGATATGATTATGTAACTACGCCTGAAGCAATGAAAGCATCTAACTCAAACAAGCTGTGGGGTATGTTTGCACCTGCAGGTATGTCTTATAATATGGATCGTGATCCAGCCAAACAACCAAGTCTTGCAGAAATGACTGCTAAAGCAATTGATGTGCTTTCCAAAGATGAAGATGGCTTCTTCCTCATGGTTGAAGGTAGTAAAGTAGACTGGGCAGCACATGCCAATGATCCAATCGGTATCATTAGTGATGTCCTTGCCTTTGATGATGCAGTCAAAACAGCTATGGATTTTGCCAAATCCAATCAAGAAACCGTTGTTGTTGCTGTAACAGACCACGGTAATGGCGGACTTACCATTGGTAATAATGCAACTTCAGGTACGTACGACGAAGAGCCCTTGTCCACATTTATCGGACCTTTGAAAAAGGCCAAGCTGACAGGTGAAGGTGTTGAAGCGAAGCTGAATGCTCAGCGCACAAACATCAAAGCTGTAATGAAGCAATACTATGGCATCTCTGACCTGACTTCAGAAGAAGTAAAAGCAATCAAAGAAGCAAAGCCAGGTAGCCTTAACTATGTTGTTGGACCAATGATCAGCAAACGTGCGGGGATCGGCTGGACAACTGGTGGTCACACGGGTGGAGATGTAGTTCTGTATACGTATGCTCCGAACAATGACCGTCCATTCGGCGTGATCGACAACACAGATGTTGCTAAATACATGGCACGTGTGCTTAACCTGGATCTGGACAGCGTTAGCAAACAGTTATTTGTACCTGCGAAGCAAGCATTTACAGCTAAAGGTGCAACGTACAAGCTGGATCTGACAGATGCGAAGAACCCTAAAATCCTTGTAACTAAAGGTAGCACCAAGCTGGAATTGCAAATCTACAAAAATATCGCTCTCGTAAATGGCAAGAAAACCATGCTGGACGGTGTGATCGTCTATAACGGCGTTGATGCATTTGTACCACAGATGGCTGTTGATCTGATTCAATAAAAGTAGTTTGGAATTAAATACCAAACGAGTCCGCACAATGATGTGCGGGCTCTTTCATTCGTCTGAAATATACCTGTAAAGTATATCTGCATGGCTTATCTTTGCCGTATAATAAACGTAATGTTTCTACATATAACGTAAAAAGGAGAGATTCTCCCATGTTAATTAAACTAAATTGGATTACTCTGCGTGTGAGCAACCTAGAGAACTCGCTGGCGTTTTACAACGGAAAACTAGGGCTTCCGATTCAGCGCAGATTCGAGAGTCGCGGACGACAGATTGCTATGCTTGGCATAAAAAATGAAACGAAGCTAGAACTAATCGAGGGCAGCGAATCCATCCTTAAACCGGAAGCTGGCATATCGATTGGGTATGAAGTGAACTCCCTAGAGGAAGCGGTAGAGCAACTGAAAACGCTGGATATTCCGATTATCCGCGGCCCAATTCAGCCCAATCCTCATCTGCGCTTTATTTACATTACTGACCCAGACGGATTCGAGGTACAGCTAGCTGAACATATATGATCAGCTAGCTGCGGTTCGAGCCTAAATGCTCTGGATCGATGAAACGATGTTTTAGTAGGGTAGCCCCAGCTAGACACTAACTAAATTGCTAATCGTTGTTGTAACTGTTCAACTAACCTTTGTTCACGTGATCAGCAATTCGCTCACCAGGCTTTCTCGATCCGAGAGTCCAATATTGCTCAACTCCTTGTGGACTGTCTATCATACAATTGTTCTGCAAGCCGGCGATAAGCAGGCCCGTCAACGCGCTGACGCACCTCTTCCTCATCCATTTCAAGCCAGTAGTCTGCTTCCATTAACTCTAGCATGTCTAGCAATGTGATCTCTGCACATGCGGGATGTTCACAAACAGCCAGCATTGGCTCAGGCCCATCATCCCAGTTATATTCGCTAACAACGGCATGTATCAGCACTGCGGAATCCAGCTCACGAATCTTGACGATGGCCTGCTCTATTGATTCTTCATATACAATGGCATCCACCTTGCTCTGCTCGTTCTCGGTTAACTTCAACCGGATTGCACCTGGTGTATCCAATAATAGATCAGCGATGTCAGGATTAGACCGTGCAGCATTCCAGGCCGTGCCTAGAATGCCCTGTGGAGAATCTAGCTTGGCTCCAAATTCAAGTAGAAGCGAAATGGCCTCTACCTGCTTGAATCGTATGGCCTTTTTGAGTGCGGTATCCCCAAGTTTATCTTCAATCTCCAGGTCTGGGTTCTGTTCTAATAAACAGCGTATGCCTGCAGCAGGCATGCGCGCAGTTAAGCAGAGCATCAACGGTGTCCGGCCCCGCTCATCTCTCTCATTGATATTCAAACCTTGGACTGCTTCCCGAATTTGATTCACATCTTTTATTTTGCTAGTTTCCACCCAATTCATCAGGTTCTTCTGCCTCCTATTCCTCTAATCCTATGTATACTGTTAAGCTTTTTGACAATATATTCTTCTCCCTATTATATTGAATCTTGAACACCGTGTACAAATCTTGTAAAACCCTTATTTCGGAGGTGCATCATGTCTTTTTATCCCGTTCCACTTCCTGAGCTTCATCCTTCACCTGGAACATTAATAACCATCCAAGAACTAACCGAGGAATCGCACGACCCAGAGCGGATTATGGTACTTGCCTTAAATGACCTTGCTGAGTTATGGAAGCTCAACCTACATACCGGAGTAACCGAACGAATTCTGCAAACGAACATCCCTGATCTGAATCTACTTCATCCTGTTCAGATCGTTATTAGTCCAGATGGAGCTGTCGCTGCAGTATCTAATGTGTATGGGCAACATGCGGCTGTATATGATCTATTAGATGGAAAAGAAATCCTGCAATTATCGCGAGACGACTATCATTATGATGTATCTACATACCCACTAAGTTTTGCTTATATAGATCAGCGATTAATCTTAATCCACGGTACAGAGTGGAATCGGTTAGATCTAACCGATGTTCTCCGTGGTACATCCCTTACAGTTAGACCCACTCCAAAATATAATAATGATTCCAATCAGAACACGGACGAGCCTGGTACAAGTAAACATTATCTCGATTACTTTCATGGTAAATTAAGCGTGTCTCCTGATCAGAAATGGATTGTAGATAGCGGATGGGTATGGGCACCTCTAGGTATTGCCCGTTCCTGGAGTTTGGAAAACTGGTTAAAACATGTATGGGAATCGGAGGACGGAGCCTCGATCCATAAACTATGGCAAACCATGGATTGGGATCTGCCTTCCGCCTGGATTTCACCCCATACCATAGCAATCTGGGGTCAAGTAGACGAAGAAATGGTGGATGAAGAAGATTGGCAGGAAGAGGGTGTATCACCCGCCATTATTTTATTTAATGCGCAAACAGGTGAGCGAATCGGCGTCATCACTTCCGTGCCTGCCTTCAGTACAACGAGTCCGGTAGAAGTTGTCTTCCCCCATGCTCAAGCGGGTATCGCCGCAGATCAAGATAAGCTTTTTACTTGGAGATACGGGCTCGATCTGTACGTATGGAATTGCTCTACCCTGACTTGTGATGCCACCACGACAGAAGTTCACCCACAGTTGTATCATCACCAAGCTAGGCTTTTTATTGGGCTGTCTACAGATGCACCACATCAGTTACTCGCTTGGAGATATGATTCGAATTCGGCGTAAATTAGTAATCGGAAGCTTTAAAGAGTTTTCTTCTTCATGAATGAAAAACAATTCTTCTCAAAATAAAATACCAGTAAGACTTAGAGCCATTAGTAAATTCCCTCACCCTGATTAGAGCGTCTCAGCCAATTTCTGAATCTTTGAGTGGGATATTAAATAGATCGAACCCATTGTTTCTATTACGCCGTCCTTCACACGCATAGCGCTCTCCTGTTCTGCCGCATAAACATCCATTTCCTCAGACAAAGGGAACAGATAGCCTTGAACAAACGTGGCGTAGTTTCGTAGCGAGTGTGATTCATAGGCAAAATGACCAAAGCCAATCCCTTCGTAAATCGTACTTGTTTCAACTTCGTCGCTAGTAGTCTCCAGGTTCAACCATTTGGCAGCCATGTTTAATGAACCAGCGCTGGCACCCAGAATGACGGCATTGCTCTTCTTAATAACATCCATTAATTCATAATCCATCAAAAAATCGTGCTGCAAAGCAGGATATCCACCGCAACAAAAAATGACAGAAGCGTTCTGAATCAAAAGCTGAGCATCCTCCTTCGGCATACGGTAATCAACAAAATGATATTCATCGAACATAAGGTTAGCCTGCTTCAACCATGTCCATTCCGAAATATCATCAAAGTTAATCTGATCATCTTCATAATTAGAAGGATCCGCACTAATCATGACAAGCGATTGTCTGTCTGTAATATCCTTATGCAACAATTTGACCAGCTTTTCTGGCAAAAAATGATTAAACCAACTGAAATAATAGTGAGTACTCAAACTTTGTTACCTCCATATATGTATTATTATTTTAATGACTCCTCGTACTTCATTCGCTACTTAACATTGCTTCAAGTATTTCTATACCTACTGAGTCTATCATCATTGCTTGAGCAGGCTCTTTTCTAGTAATCCATTTCTTTAATTGAGCAACATAATGATCGATAAGCACGTTGGAGAAAAAAGAATAATTCGATAACAATACAACTCCTACACGGAGTTCCTTGTTGAAAGCTAGAAAGCTGTTAAAACCCGCTGAACCTCCGTTATGCCAGAGAATCTCTTTATCTTGAATGTTATCCCCAGCCCAGCCAAAATAAAGATTCGCATTTCCAATGGTGTTCGGAAGATGACTTTTGGCTAGTATAGAGGCGATCGGATGATCATCATTTAGATTGGCTTGAACCAATAAACTCATATCACGAATAGAAGACTTGATCCCACCAGCTCCTTCATGTATAGCGAGATTCCAATGAGGGACTCTTCTGCCAGTTGAAGCATGTCCATTCAAAAATCTGCTATCCTGTTCTGAATTAAGCAGAATGGCTGTTTCTTTCATTTGTAGTGGTTCAGTTATATATCTTTTTAACATTTCATCATATGTACTCCCCGACACCTTACATAAAATATTGCCCAGCAAACCCACGGCAAGATTGGAATATGCAAATGAACCAATGCCATCCGTGAAATCAGCTGTATCTAAAAAAGAGGATAAATCTTCCTCCGTATACATGGAATAAGGATCTGATCTTTTCTTAGCCATATTATGGTTGGTTGCCAAAATAGGTAATCCCGAGGTATGAGTAGCAAGGTTCTTCAAGGTGATTTTATTCAAATAATCATTCTTAACGCTTGGCAGGAACTTACCAACCACATCATCTGTGGATAGCACGTTTTCTTCCTCCATTGCTAATAAAAGAATGGATGTAAATACTTTCGTTATAGAGCCGATTTCAAATAACCTATGCTCAGGAGGAACTATACTTTTCTTTTTATCATGACTAAACGAAAAGTATTCAATATCATTCCCTCTTATAATCCCAATAGCAAGGTGTAAATGCTTCTTATCTTTCGTGTAATCTGAAACAAAGTTATGTATATTCTGCATAGGGCAAAGTTACTCCTTTTAGTTTTATGATGCTTACATCACTCGAACGTTGAAATCACGTTAATCAACTTATTTGGGACGCCACATTATGTATTCGTATACAACCCTTATTATTCCTGCCCTTCAACTTAATGAAAACCAAAAGAGCCTATCCATTTACGTTAGGACAGGCTCTATTTTGCATCGAAACATAATTCTTCAAACTTATGCCGATTGCTCACTTGGAACAGTAACATTCGATGAATTCTGATCGTCCGCTACCAATTCATTCAAACTCCTGATTAACAATTCTAACTCATCGAAGCTACTCACAATGTTCTGCGTAAGATTACGCTGTTCCTCCATGCTTGCCAGAATCTCTTCTGCCGCTGCACTGGATTGCTCCGTCACGCTAGATATATCAGCGACTTCATTAACTACTTTGGTTGAAGCATCTTTCATGGTCGCCGAACTACCTTCAATGTCCATCGCTTGACTCAAGACATGCTGAGAATTGCCATTAATCGTACGGAATACATCTTCAGCCGTTTCTACAGTTTCCTGGCCTTTTGACAACGACTCTCGGATATTAACAAAACGATCTGTTAGCGCCTGTGTTTGTCCTTTCAATCTGGCTAACACCGTAGCAATTTCCTGAGCCGATTGTCCAGAATGCTCAGCGAGCTTGCGAACTTCCTCTGAAACGACCGCGAAACCACGACCTTGTTCTCCAGCACGAGCCGCTTCAATAGCAGCATTAAGGGCAAGGAGATTCGTCTGACTGGCAATTTCCGTGATGCTGCTCAGCAGCATGGTCATAGACTCACTCTCTTGATTGAATCGTTCCATATCATCCGCAGTGATCTTAATTTGATCAGAAATCCCCTGCATCTGTACGTTTAGTTGCTCCATTTGTGTACTTCCTGTTTGCGTGCTTTGGGTCATATGCGAAGAAAGTTCCTTCATTTTAGATGAATTAGCCGCTACATCTCGAATATGCTGATCGGATTGAGACAAGGAGCCTGATATTTCTGCTACACTCGTGGCTTGGAACTCCACACCCTTTGCTACTTCACTGAAACCAATCGTTACCTCATTCATAATTGAACCTGTTTCGTCAACTTTGCGCTTCAATTGATCCGTGAAATTAGTCAATCCCGTTACCGATACCTTGACTCGTTCTAGCATCGATTCAACCCTGACACGAGATTGCTCGACCTCAGCCCATCTTTTCTCACTCTCACGGAAGAGTTTCTGAGACATGTGTGCGACCAAAAACAGAATTCCACCAATTGCGCCGACGAGAATGACTTGGGTTATATCCTTATTAAAAACTTCTGCGGTCGTGCTTGGAAGAATGAACAATTTAAGAATATCATTCGCATACATGACTAAGAATCCAATCAAAAACATTTTCTTATCTGGATACAATAATATAACGGAAGAGATCAAAATGGTCATTATGGATTGGTTACTTCCCCATCCCCCGTAAATTCCACAAGCAACAATAATAACTGTAATTAGCCATGGAATGAGATGAATGTGCTTTTTCTTCACATTAGCATAGGTCGCCCACGATGCAAATAAAATGGCGACAATATTCGAAAAAATTAACTTGGGATGCATAAAGATCATAGCAAACCCCAATGCCACTACACCCCATAAGATGATAGTGATGACTTTGTTTCTGTTCCACATAATCTCATCGTAACGATTCATTCATTCTCCACCCTTTTAGTTAAAATCAAACAATCATCGTTTAAACTCATATGTACATTCATTTCTCATGCCTCACTCTTAAAAAGATGCATACTCACAGACTAATTTATCTTTGTGTCTGATGTATTCTATCTACTGAGATCAATACGCACTAATAATATATCGGCATATATTAACCTAAATTAAATATTAATTTTACATTCGTTAAACTTGCGTATCGGATCGTGTGTGCACCTATTATAGAACACTAATAGACCCCCATTACCCATGGGGGTCTATCACCTAAATAATTGTTATTTACCGAATACGAGCGTAGTGTTCGATGATCCTGCATATTTGGTTACAAACTCTCTAGCATAGCTAGCAGATTGGACTTCATAGCTGTAGTTCGTGCTAGGTCTCCAGTTCGTTTTTGGAGAACTTTTAGCGCTCAATGCAGGTGTACTACCTGTATCTGTGAACTCGCCCTTACCTTTGTCATCCAGAATGCCGCCTTTTTCAGCACCAGCACCAAAATAATTATTTTCGGAGTAAATACGGGCTTTTTCACCTATTGTAATCGATTGATTGAAATTGTTCGCATAGTTGTTTTTCAGATGGAAATATCCATAGCGAAACAGCCCCGGACCACGTACATATACATTTTCAAAGTAATTGTTAGACATTGTGATGTGAGGAACTCCATTATAGCTGCTGTTTCCATCATTAGGGTGACCTAGGATAACGCCATACTTATGATTGGAAAATTTAGAATTACTGATGGTGATAAAATCGGCACGGTCGCCAACGTAGAGCAGTTTATCAAGATCGTTACCGTTGGAACTATAGCTGTGTCCAGCAAAAGTCACATGATCAATCCAATAGTTGTTACCTGAAGTAATGTACAGTTGAATATCATCATTTGCATTAATATTAGCAGAGTGTTCAAATCTTAAATTTTGGAAAATCACATTGCTTGAACTAGCTGTAGATCTAAAGTTGATGTTGGTGAGCTTGTGATTGTTGTAAGAACCAACAATGGTTTTGTTGGCACCAAAGTTGACTTTTTGCAGACTGGATGAAGAGATATTTTTCTCAATGACCAAAATTTTAGGCGTAGTATCCGCAGCATGAGTTCTCAGATCGTTCAGATTGTTAATGTAGATGACCTGACCATTCTTACCACCTGTTATAGCAGACTTGGAAACACCTGACACACTCTTGGCATTACCAGCAAAACCCGTCAACCCAGTCGTTCCCGTATTGGGGAAATTAGCTGCACCGTATGTAGTAGGAGGAGCTGCTGAAACGGTTAGCAACAACAAAGTGACCGCAAGTAAAAGAGCTGAAAACTTCTTCAAAATTCCACATCCTTTGTAATTTTTTTCTTGTTACAATCCGATTATATAATGTAACCTGCCGTGTGACAATACAAAATATGCAAAAAAAATAATTTTTATTCATTTCGCAACAACGCACTGGGTCTGCACATATAAGAAAACGAAACCCTTTCCTCCGAAGAAAAAAGGAGCTTCGCCCTGGTTTACTCGCTCTTGAATTTTTGTATCTATTTAAGTTTAATCTCTAACCTTTCCACTTCATGCACTTTGTTTCGCTGAGTATAAAGCCTGAAGGTTAGTGATCTTGGATCATCTAACAAATTACTACCTAGAATATAGATTATGCCATCTTCCGAGACACGGTCTGATCCTAAAGATACCAGCGTTTCTAAAGTGTTTCCAGATAAGTAATTAGACAGAGAACCCAGTAGTGTGTGACCTTCCTTTGTGACAGATATTACATCGACTCCATTAATCAGATCCATCATGGACTGTTTCTCTTCATCATCCATGTTCTCCCCGTTTTCAATATCGATTTTAATTCTAGTTGAAAGAGGAGACATCTCTACCTCAGATAACATAAACGAATGACCTTCTAATACAAGTGAACTATTAGGCTTAAACAATTCAGTCTTAGGATTAGCAAACTTTGAATCCAACTTCAAAGAAATACTCACTGGCTCCGAAAGCTGCATAAGCTTATCACTTTTAATTGTCCCTGAATGCTGTTCATTATTGCTAGAAGTGGATGTGATTTGATATGTGATCGTTACCTTCTCAGGCACAGGTGTATCAGCATCTAACATAACGTAACTTCGACCATATATCGTATTATCATTGGGCGGTGCATTAAGATCCCCCATTAACCCAAGAGATTGATTCGTCTCCGCATTCGTAACCTTTACATGGTTAACAGAATGAATCTCCTGCGTTTCATCCGTCTTGGCGGTGTATAAAACAATGAGTCTATTCCTGTCTGCCATAACTGCATTAATGGTGAATTCATATGCGCCTGATACGACAGTCCGATCAACCATCTGCACATAGCCATGATTAATAGCAGACAACATCGTGCTCCGATCAGTATCCCTTTGAAATAAAGTACGAAAAGGCTCAAGCTTCTCCCAATACGTTGCTTGCTCTCCTGCTGTTAGTTGCTTCGATGTTTGATCATAGAGTTCTGACATCAGCCAAGCTCCACCGATGACCACCACAAGAAGCACCGAAATCCACTTCATCGCTAGGCTTCGATCATGTCTCCTCGCCCTACGCGCCCTTGCGAGTCCACGCTGGATCGCATGTGTAGTCTCGGACTTATTCATCTGCCTCATATCCCGCTGTAACCGGGCAGCATCCGCGATTAGTACCTTTTCCTCTGAACTAGTATTCATGCCAATCCCCCCGGTTTTTCATCAATTTACGAAGCTGTTCCAGCCCTTTGTGCTGCCATGTCTTAACCGTACCTTCGGGTTTCCCAAGAATTGCTGCAATTTCAGCTAACGTCATATCGTTATAATATTTTAGCAGCAACACATGGCGATACTTCGGTTTAATGGATTCCAGAACAGTACGGATCGCGAGCTGATCTGCCTGGATTCCGTCTACGGTAGCACCGTTAAACGTATCATCCAATTCTTCATTAGGGATCACTGTGGTGCGCTTACGTCGTCTCTGTTCATCAATGCAAATGTAGATCAGAATGCGGATAATCCAGGATTTGAATGCATTCTCATTTTTGAGAGAGCTGCGTTTTATCCAAGCCCGGCATGTCATCTCCTGAATGGCTTCCAGCGCATCATGACGGTTCCGCAGATAACTGTAGGCAATGGAGAATAATGTATCCTGATGCTCCATGATGGATTGAACAAACGCCGTTTCATCATTCGTCTGAATGAAAAGCATCTTTTTCATCTCAGCATTGGTTCCCAACCTCTTAACCCCTCCTCTTCTCTCTTTCTATATGTAATGACGGATGAACCGCTCAAACGGTTTTTTTATAGCAAAAAAAGCCTCTCTCCTTAGATGGGATCAGTCCCATGGGAGAAGCCTCTTTCATAATCAGTACGCTGCAATGCAGAAGCATTATCTGATTACGAGATACAAAAAAACATCTATCTTATAGGTTGCCGCTCACTTCGATACCATCTGCTTGATGTACATGTTTCCTGACCCAAGTCATGAACTTCTCAATAAATGACCCCAATTCGAGCTCTTCGAACGGATATTTTTCTAGATCCTCCAAAATCACGAGCCATGCTTCTTTCATCAGGGGATTATCCCAGCAAGGGTCAAACTTATCCATGCTCTCTCCGGTAAATGCATCAATTAAGGGAAAATGCTTCTCCACGAACGGCTGAATATATTCAAAATCCTCTGCATAGATAAACAACATGTCATCCTTAGAGACTTCCAGCTGTTCCTTCACGTAGAAGGGTGATAACGTATATCCGATATTTCTACGAGGGCCTTGATAACGGTAGATCAAGACGGGGATTTCCTGCTTCGGTGTACCTGTCATTTCCTATCCCCTCCATATAAGTCAGACTGTGCTGGCATAACCTATCTTCAAGGTTACGGCTCAACGAGGCTAGTTCGATGATTCTTTTACTTGTTCCTCACATTCTAACAATGACTGATCCAGCCACAATTCATACCAGTCCAGAAAAGAAAGTCGTTCCTTATTCCCCATATAATGATCCGGATAGATTCCACCGCTGTTGGCACGATCATCTGCCCAGATCTCTCCATAGGAAGAACCCTTGACGACTAGATTCATGGAAACTCCACAACCAAAATCACTGATACGCAGCATCCCGGCAGACCACTTCGGATCATAGTATTCATGTTCAAGCTGGCTCCACTCTTCTTCTGTTCGGCTATCATCATACCAGTCATAATCCCAATTCCATGCTTCCGTTAATGTGCAAGGATCGGATATCGCATTTAACTCATCACCATAATCCAGCACCGCATATACCCCATCCTCGGGCTTCTCCAGCCCATAATAAGGACCTGCCCCACCTGCACCTATCATTAGCAAAAAAGCCTGATAATCTTTCGGCAGTTGCACCTTCCATTTCTGTTCAAATTGCTTCATCTGTTCGGTAGTCCATACCGGCTCAAGCACATACTCATGACTCTCCGCTCCGAACAAGCTTAGCTCTACATCCGCATTTCGCAATGCATCCAGCTTGTCCTGTATACGTGCTAGCTGTTGTTCATACATCCAAAGTTCCTCCTCTTCATTCAGATGCGTATCAAATCCTCCAAATGGTTACTTCCCTTCACGCTAGGTTCCATCGTCACATGGATACGGTTGTTCTCCCTCCATATGATGCATGCATAACTACCTGGTTCAAGCTCTAGCAGCACACCTTCACACGCCTCATCAGGCTCAAGTTCGTCCGCTGTGACATCCTCTGCCGCGCCCATAAAGATCTTGCCTGTAGGAACATTAAGATAGTATATCTGCCCTTCGCCTGTTCGTTCACCTTCTGACAAGGAGGCGTTCAGGCTCCAATCCACATTATATGCTCCATCTGCACCCAGATTAATGAAAAGGCAATGTCCAGCATTAACCTCGGCCAGTTCATCCTCAGGAATCGACCACCAGTCTACCGTGTCCTGCAAACGATGTTTCAACGTACCCAAATCATATATACACATCGTTGCCGTGTCTGTAATAAAGCTAAATGATGCCTGTCTCATGTCCAGCCCCTCTCTCTATAACACATCTGTATTTTGTGTTCTATGTAGTCGTCCAACCCTTTTGCATACAGCCAATTTCTTGTACTATGTTCAGCATTATATCAAGCTCTCTTTAACTGTTAAAGGAACTTGAGAACGATCTTTAGTTTGCTTCTTCTACCGGGACTCAATAGGTTAAGAGTAGATTCTTTTATTTTAATGAGACCACTCCCCTTCTGACTTCCTTCACTTCTCTTCATTTCTGCTGTTCTTTTGACGATATAACGATAACTGACTTTTTTGAAATATATGGAGGAGTACATGTCAATCAACCAGAGAAAAACACCTTTTCGCTATTTTTTAAAGCAACCTATAACATCGGAAGTGTACATTATAAGCATTAACGGGTCACCTGCGCCAGACAAACCCATTCAAGCCGAGCTATGCGATATCAGTCGTTCTGGCTGTCAGCTCTCCTTCCCGCTCCGATTAAACGTAGATTCCAATGAGATCCGAATTGGGCTTGATACAACATTAACGGAAGAACCTTTATATATGGAGGGTTTACTGCGTTGGGGTGCGGAAAAAGGAAACCATTGGCACTATGGCGTGGAGTTTGAGGTTGCCGAAGACCAGCAGGAGCGTCTATTTAGAGAAATGCGCAAGCTTGCAGGACAAAATAGAATTATCGTCAAATAGGTACAATTGACACAAAAAACAGCCCTATACCATCGATAGGACTGTTGCTGAAAAAGAGTTATATTCCTAACTTTAAGCCGCTTTACTCGTCTTGGCTGAGTTATCCAAGTTAGACCATTTCACTGTAGATTCCAATACAAGGGATATCACCACACCGATGACAAGACCATTGCTGATCATAGGAATGAGATAGATGGGCAGACCCTGAAATGCTTCTGCTGGTATGTTCATAATAGCAACACCCGTAAGAATGGGAAGAGCAATACGATAAATCGTTTTGGAATTGAAGACCGTGCCTTCAAGCGTTCGTATTGCCGTACCAAACATTTGCAAATAAGCTACAAATAGCACAGCACTGCCCACACTCGGTGGCATTTGAGCAAAGAAACTCGTCAACATAGGCATCAGCCCCAACATACATAACAACCCAGCTCCCATTATAAAAGCTGACCGACGCAAAATACGGGTGCTCTCCAGAAACCCGATGGAAGAAGCAAATGCACCGAAGGGAATCACACCCACACATGCAGCGATAACCGTAAACAGTCCAGTCCATCCATAGGAACGCTTATACTGCTGAGCCGTCGTTTGAACCCCGTACATTTTCTCCACAGCCCCCAAGGTTGTAATGGAATTCGTCATATTCACCAGCCCAACAAAAAAAGCGGTAATGACGATTCCAGGCTCCCACTTCGGCGTACCCCATGGAAAAAAGGTGAAGAACTCACCCACTGCCTGAGTCTCGGTGCTCTGGTGTCCAGGAATGAGTATGCGATAAGCAACCCAACCCGCAATAATACCGATCAAGATCGCATAATTGGCAAGCTTGCCTCTCCCCTTTAACTGAATCCACGCAACAAGAACCGCAATGAGTATAGATAATGCCGCAACTGGTAGATTAAATGTGCCAAACTCTGTATATCCAATCATGCCCTTGAAGAAATTCATGGTCAATTGAATCGTTAATAGAAATAACATCGCACTCTTCACCATTGGCGTGAACAGCTTCTGAAGCACATGAGCAGCACCCATCCAACCTAGGATCGCCATCGTTAATCCAGCTAGTATAAAGCCTGCTGTCAGTCCACCGCCAACCTGTTCGAGGCTCATTCCTGCGGATGAAGCGGAGACCGTTAAGCTAAGTGTCAACCCCCACCACAGCCCTGAGGGTCCATCCATTACTGCATAGCGATGTCCACATATCGCTTGTAAGATACAAACTGCTCCTGTCAGCAAAAAGGAGTGCTGCATCGATGTAGCAATAGCTTCTGGTGTAAGTTGAAAATTATGCCCGATGGATAACGGCACAACAACGGTATTTGTAAATAAGAAGAAAAACCATTGGATGCCTGCAAGAACGGAAGAGGAGAATTGTTTTACATTTGGAGTTCGTAGATGCTCTTGTTGTTTGGTCATACGTGTTGATTTCCTTTCGTGAAACGATAATATTCCATGGCTTATGTTAGCCCAGCCTCACTAGGTAAATGTCTAAACCTTATGTATAGTACCATGGAGATGTAGTATATTAAAAATACATGTTTTATTGGCTTTCTATATGATCTACATATACTTGTTAGTAAGGAGCATCCTTTTGGATATTAAACAATGTCGTTATTTTATAGCCATTGCCGAAGAGAAGCAGATTACCGCAGCAGCACGAAGACTGCACATGGCACAACCACCCCTAAGTCAGCAACTTAAGCTGATGGAGGAAGAACTAGGTGTTGCTTTATTTGAGCGCCAAGGACGGACAATGGAACTGACACAAGCTGGTCGAAGCTTCTATGAATATGCCATTACGATAACCAAATACATGGAAGAAGCCGTCATGGAAATACAGGACTTTCGCCAAGGTGTCCGCGGTAAACTCAACCTAGGCATGAATACGATCTCGGACAGTCTGCTGCCCCGGGTACTTCAACAATTTCGAATGACACACCCAAAGGTTACGTATAAAATTCAGCAAAATGAATCTGCGCAACTGTGTCAGTTGCTGGATGATGGCAAAATAGAGCTGGCCTGTGTACGGATGCCCGTACGAACAGAGCATTACGAAGTGCTGCATCTCCCCCAGGAGCCTCTCTACTATATCTCGGCTACACCTCTTGAAACCGGAATGAACGGTGAGACTTATTTGAAGCAGCTCGCTCACATTCCACTCTTGTTACCCAGCACAGAAGGACTTGGGATGTTCGAACTCATTCTCGATCGATTTCGTGAACATCACGTAAGTCCATCCATTATGGGGGAATGCTCGGATGTAGCGATGCTGATGGAGCTTGTACGTCTAGGCTTTGCAAGTTCAATCGTGCCCCGCACCGTCCTTCAACTGCATCATGAACACGCCTTACATATCTATCGTATTATTGACCAATCCTCAACCGTTGGATCAGCGCTTGTATGGTTGCATCACCGCCACCTCTCCAAGCCGGCTCAGCACTTTGTACAAATGGTTGAAGATATGCTGCCGTCCGTCACCGAGAAGTCACCAAGCACCTTGCAAGCGGATAGCTAAGCAGATTTAGGGAGCTACAAGGTCTAAGCATAAAAAATCAATCTCCCCAGCTCTGATCGGCTCTGACCACCCTCGATATCCAGTAGAAGCCATTGATTTTGGAAGCAGTAGGTGCTGAATAGACACTCCAAATAAATGAGCTACAAAAAAGCAGCAGCCTTACGAATTCCCTCGTAAGGCTGCTGCTTTTATTCTTATTTAACCCATGCTTACGCTTTAGCCGTATAGATCAATTCTTTCTCTGTGATCGTTGTACGTCCAGCAGATTCAATGGATTCATACTGATGCATGTTTGTAATAATGACAGGTGTAATTGTCGTGTAACCGGCTTTTTCGATCTCTTCCCGGTCGAACTCCATCAATACATCCCCTACGGACACCTTCGCTCCAGCTTGAACTTTAGGAGAGAAGAATTGACCTTTCAGCTTCACGGTATCGATCCCGATATGAATCAGCATTTCTGCACCTGTATCACTTACAAGACCGATCGCATGTCCACTCTTCGACAAGGAGAACACCGTTCCGTTAATTGGAGATACGGCACGTCCTTCTGTCGGCTGAATAGCGAACCCTTTACCCATGATTTCTTCGGAGAACGCAGGATCTGGTACTTCGCTAAGTGGTTTAACTTCCCCAGTCATTGGGCTGAAAATTTGCTCATCCTGTGCTTTTGCTTCTTCTTTTACAACAGGCGCTGAAGTTGTTGTTGCTGGTGTAGCAGGTTCAGCAGCCGGTGTTGCAGCCGCTTGTGGAGCGTTATCTTCTTGGAAGCCCAAGATGTACGTAATGATTGCCGCTGCTACGATGGCAATCAAACCGCCAACCAGTGCATAAATCAATGTGCTAATCGCCGGGCTGATAAATGCTGCGATACTCGGCAGACCTGCAAGTCCTGTAATAACATACGATTTAACATTGAAGATCCCCATAAAAGCACCAGCGATAGCACCACCGCTGAGCGCTGCGATAAACGGTTTCTTGAATTTCATGTTAATACCGTACATCGCGGGTTCTGTAATCCCCATTACAGCAGTCAATCCTGTGGAATACGCAAGTGATTTCGTTTGTGCATTTTTGGATCTAAGACCTACACCGAATGCCGCGCCACCTTGTGCCAAGTTAGCTGCGAACATCAATGGAATAATAAAGTCGTAACCTAGTGTTGTCATTGAACCAACAACGATTGGCAACAAGGCATAGTGCATACCTGTAATGATTAACAGGGACATTGTACCACCGATCAAAATACTTGCGAAGATAGACATATTGTCGAACAACCAAGAGATACCGCCAGACAAACCATTACCAAGAACCGTACCCAATGGTCCAACCGTCATCAATGTCAGAGGAACCATAATCAACAGGGTAACTGTTGGAACAACGAGTAGCTTAAGTGATGCATGTACAACACGATCAACCGCTTTTTCTACATATGAAGCAATCCAAACGGCAAGAACAATCGGAATAACTGTAGATGAATACGTTGCCGCGATGACTGTTATTCCCATAAACGATGAGTTGTGACCATCGGCCAGCAGTTCCGTAATACTCGGGTGCATAATCCCTGCAGCAAGTGCCGCTGCTATATACATATTACTACCCAGCTTACGTGCAGCACTTATTGCCAGAATGATTGGCAGGAAGTAGAAGGCACCATCACCGATGGCGGACAAGATGATATACGTTGAGCTCTCCTCAGATAACCAACCAAGTGCGACAAGGATCGCCACGATCCCTTTGATCATACCTGCACCCGTAATCGCAGGTAGGATTGGTGTAAACATACCTGAGATGAAGTCGAACAACGCGCTTATTGGATTTCTCTTTTTCTTCTCGCCAGTTGAAGCTGAAGCGCCAGAAGATCCAGCGTTTGCACCTTTGGACATGTTCCCTACCAGTGCGTTATACACGACAGGTACATCGTTACCGATAATAACCTGAAACTGTCCACCGTTCTCCATAACACCCATAACCCCTGGTGTATTTTTCAGTGTCGCTTTGTCTGCTTTTTTGTTGTCGTTCAAGTTAAATCTAAGTCTTGTCATACAGTGTGTGACTTGATCAATATTCTCTTCGCCACCGACCAACTTCAAAATGTCCTTGGACAATTGTTGTTTATCCATTGTGAATTTGCTCCTTTGATGTGTAATGAAGGTTTAAAAAAAACCTAAACACTGAATAATGACAAAGCGGTAAGCTTATCATTATTCAACGTTTAGGTTTTGCCTTTTTTGCAGTAACAATCCCAAAATTATTCGATTGTTTGTTCATTCCTAACCACACGTTCAATATGAATGGTCAGATACAGTATTTCTTCTTTGGATAGTACCCGATTGTAGATCTTACGCGTATAATCACTAATCCTTACCGCACAGGCATGTGCTTCTGGATATTGCTTGCTTACGAGATCATGAAGCGGATTATCTTCTTCCTTATCCTCAATGGCCGTTCCTTGTAACACACGTTGTGCAAAGAACTTCAAATGAGTCAAAAAACGATAATAGCTTAACGAATCTTCATCAAGCTCAATGACAAAGCTACGTCTTACAATGTTGAGTATATCTTTGACAATATTCGTGATACTGATGGTTTCTCGCATCTCACCGTTCATCTGGGCATTGACCAGATGCATAGCGATAAATGCGCATTCATCTTCGGGCAGAAGTACACCCAACGTTTCTTCAATAATCTGTAGTGCCTTGAGACCGATTGCATATTCCTTACGGTACATGCGCTTGATCTCCCAAAATAGAGCATTGCGGATCTGTAATCCTTGACGATGCCGATCAATGGCAAAATGAATATGATCCGTCAGTGAGATATAAATACTCTCATGCAGTTTCTCACCTAACACCGTCTCTGCATAACGAATAATTTCGTCAGAACATTCAACATATTCAACAGGGATGTCCGACAGGAGCGTCTTGAGCTTCTGTGATACTTCCTTGCTCTCCAATGAGAATATCTTCTCGATCAGACTTTCATCTATCGTTTCACCGGTATGCTTCTTGAAGGCAATTCCCCGCCCCATGACGACCAGTTCGTTTCCGCCCGGATCAATCACAGTAACTACGTTGTTATTAAGCACCTTCTCAATTTTCATTTTCTCCACATCACCTTGCACCGTCAAAAGTAGTAAAAGGCAAAACCAAAGCAGGTCACGAGAACATGTCCTGCCTCCGGTTTTGCCTGATTGAACAGTAACAATCCGTATTCATTAGCCTTAGGTCCCATCTTACCACAGAATTGTGCATCTGACAATGTTTTTGTGAAAGCGGTTAATGTCGTATAATCTAACATAAGCAAGACACTCCCAGCTCATATTCAACAAAATTCGACGCTACGTACCGCGAAGATGGGCTAAGGCTTTAGAACCAGGACGATTATTCGTTCGTTCCTTTAAGACTTGCACCATTCGTACCAATTACTTCTTTGTACCAGTGGAAAGATTTCTTCTTGTAGCGCTCTAATGTACCTGAACCATCATTATTACGGTCAACATAAATGAAGCCATAACGTTTCTTCATCTCAGCAGTCGATGCACTTACCAGGTCAATACATCCCCAAGACGTGTAACCCATAACTTCTACACCATCTTCAATCGCTTCGCCTACTTGTACCAAGTGATCATTCAAGTATTGAATGCGATATTCATCATTCACTGTTTTATTGCCATTCTCGTCCGTAATCAACTCGTCCACGGCGCCTAGACCATTTTCAACGATGAACAACGGTTTTTGGTAACGGTCATAATATTTGTTCAAGGTTACGCGCAAACCCTGTGGATCAATCTGCCAACCCCACTCACTTGCTTTGAGATAAGGGTTCATTACACCTGCAAACAGGTTTCCTTTACCTTCTTTGCGTTTCTCTGGATCTCCTGTCTCACAGATACTTACATAGTAACTAAATGAGATGAAGTCAACGGTATGTTTGAGAATCTCAGCATCGCCATCTTCAAACTTAATGTTGATATTGTTCGCCTTAAAGTAACGATTAATGTATTTCGGATAATATCCGCGTGCATGAATGTCTGCGAACAGGTCATTGCGCTGCTCTGCATGCATAGCTGCAACAACATCATCTGGGTTAGGTGTTAGTGGGTAAGTTGGCATGCTGAGCACCATACAACCAATTTTGGCTTCTGGCATAATCTCATGTCCTATCTTAACCGCTAGCGCACTCGCCACAAGCTCATGATGGATGGCTTGGTACAAGTCTTGCTTCGACAATTCCGATTTTGGTGTGAAAATCCCACCACTCATGAATGGCTCTTCGAGAATGGAGTTAATCTCATTAAACGTCAGCCAGTATTTCACTTTTCCTTTGAAGCGATTGAACAACACGGTTACGTAACGCTCATAGAAATCAACCATTTTGCGGTTAACCCATCCGTCGTACGTTTTGGACAAGTGAAGTGGCGTCTCATAATGAGAAATCGTTACCAGTGGCTCAATGCCGTATTTATGGCACTCATCGAACAGATCATCATAGAATTGCAGCCCTTTTTCGTTCGGCTCCAGCTCGTCACCATTCGGGAAAATACGAGACCATGCAATAGATGTACGGAATACTTTGAAGCCCATCTCTGCAAACAATTTCACATCTTCTTTATAGCGGTTATAAAAATCGATCCCGATCAACTTCAGGTTATCTTCAGTTGGCCCCTCAGTTCTTGGTGTTGTAATCCCGTGTGGCATTACATCCTGTACAGACAGGCCTTTGCCGTCCGTATTGTATGCTCCTTCAAGCTGGTTGGCCGCTACTGCGCCGCCCCATAGAAAGTCTTTTGGAAATGGTGTAGTCAATTCAATCATTCCTTCCTCTTGTTGTTGTAAAAAACAAACATAAAAAAGCGGAACAAAAACCAACAAGGGCTTTATGGAGCATGTAGCTCCATGAGTATGCCCCTTTATTGTTAGGTTTTGCCCGCTTCTTATGCGGTAACAATCCGAATTCATCTGATGTTATTCGGTTATATCCTAGGGATCAAGGTATTACAGTTGCTCACCATTCGTTGCAATTACATTTTTGTACCAGTCAAAGGAATCTTTCTTCGAACGTTCCAACGTTCCGTTACCTTCATCATCCAGATCAACATAGATGAAGCCATAACGCTTGGACATTTCAGAAGTTGACATACTTACAAGGTCAATTGGACCCCAAGCTGTGAAACCAATCAACTCTACGCCGTCTTTGATCGCTTCTTTCATTTGCTCGATATGCTTCTTCAGGTAATCTACACGATACGTATCGTGAATGGAACCATCTTCCTCAACTTTATCGTATGCACCCAGACCATTTTCAACGATGAACAATGGTTTTTGGTAACGATCCCAGAAGTTGTTCAATGTTACGCGCAGACCGATCGGATCGATCTCCCAGCCCCAGTCGGAAGCTTCCAGATAAGGGTTTTTCACGCCACCAGTCAAGTTGCCTGCTGTTTCTTCCAAACCAGCGGAAGCTGATTTTGTTACAGACATGTAGTAGCTGAAGGAGATGAAATCAACGGTGTTGTTCAACAAGATTTCGTCATCGCCAGCTTCTTTTTGGATCACGATGTTGTTTTCTTCAAAGTAACGAGCCATGTAGTTCGGGTATTTACCACGAGCATGCATGTCTGTGAAGAACAGGTTAAGCTGGTTCTCATGCTGAGCCAGTTGAACATCTACTGGATTACAAGTCGCTGGGTATGTCTCCATACGTGCAAGCATACAGCCCACTTGGGAACCTGGGATAATCTCATGAGCAAGCTTCGTTACCAATGCACTTGCAACAAATTGGTGATGCAGCGCTTGATATGTGGTTTGCAGCTTGTTATCTACTTTATCAATGAGAATTCCGCCGCCAGTGTAAGGACTGAACACCATTACGTTAATTTCATTGAAAGTAAGCCAGTATTTTACTTTGTTTTTATAGCGATTAAATACGGTCTCTGCGTATCTAACATAATGTTGGATTACTTCACGGCCAGCCCAGCCGTTATATTTTTGCGTCAAACCGAGCGGAGTCTCATAGTGAGACAACGTTACGAGTGGCTCAATGCCATGTTTCAACAATTCGTCGAAGACTTCATCGTAGAATTTCAAACCTGCTTCATTTGGCTCTTGATCATAACCGTTCGGGAAAATACGTGCCCAGTGGATGGACAAACGGAATACTTTGAAGCCCATTTCCGCAAACAGTGCGATATCTTCTCTGAAACGATGGTAGAAATCAATACCAAAACGTTTAGGGAAACGTTCTTCGATTTTGCCAGCCAGAATCTCTTCAATGCGGGAAGAGGAAATTTCCATTGCATGGCCGCCTGTACGCTTCTCTTTCGGAACATGTGCGATCATATCCGCAGTGGAGAGACCTTTGCCATCCTTATCAAATGCACCCTCCAATTGGTTCGCCGCTGTAGCGCCGCCCCATAGGAAGTTTTCAGGGAATCCTTTTTTAGCTGTGGTCATGAATAACAACCTCATTTCAATTTGTATTTTTATTGACAAGTCAGAAAGATAGAATATCCAAAAGAGAGCAAAGTCAACACCATATTCACGACATTATTGTTCAATCGCAACAAAATATACACGTATATTTTGACGTAAAACAAGAAAAACCTAAACTCAAGGTAAAATAGCATCCCGAAAAAAAGGAGCTTTCATTTCACCATCAGTTTAGGTTTTGCCTGTCTACGCAGTTACAATCCATCAAAAGATGTCGTTAACATATTCTGTTGTGTTCTCTTGTAATGTAAGCGTAACATACTCATTTCACAAAATCAACTTCACTGTACATCAGTTTAGATCAATCATATAACCTTAGCGTGGCATACGCAAAATGGCTGCTCTAAGCGCATTGGTTCCCTCTTCTGTTGCCAAATAACTTACAGGACTTTGGTCCCCCAACGCAGGAATTTTCTTCTCTAGCCATTTAAATGCATACTCCCCCATTTCACACAACAATACCTGGCTCACATCTGGCGGAATGTTCTGTACTTCTGCGCGTACTTTCCACGCTGGATCCACCTCTGAATATAAATCGTCAAACAGTTGAACGAATGAAACCCAATGATCCGAATCAAATTCTGAAGAATACATCTCTTTCACACTCACGTAAAAATCACTCCCCAGTAAGACTAGTCCCATCTCACACAAATTCATCCTAAAGCCGCTTTGAAACTGTTCCTGCAACCGTTAGACTTAATTTTAAATGTTTTTCGGGGGAAAGAATAGTCAAGGAGGATTCATCATGTCTCAAGAAGAAAACATTTCCGGCTGGGATGCCATTGATGCTGCGGCTCGCGCACTCTATGGTAATCAAGAGCCTAAACATTACGGGACTGCAATCCCTTATATGTTGGGTGGATCTGATCCACTTAACGGAATAAGCGCATATCGTGCAGAGCAACCAACACCGCATTGGCACTTCGTTACATATGGCTTCTCAGAGCTCTATGATAAAGAAACAGATGATCCTGCACATAGTGGTTATGGATTCGAATTGACCTTCCGGCTACTTCGGAATGCGGAAGAAGAAGAACCGCCCGCTTGGGCACTGAATCTTTTGCAAAATATCGGAAGATATGTCTTCAACAGCGGTAATATTTTTCACGCAGGCGATTATATGGATGCTAACGGCCCAATCTGCCTCGGGTCTGACACACTGCTGACCGCACTTGCTTTTATCGAAGACCCTGATCTTGAAGAGATAACTACGCCGAACGGTACCGTTAAATTCATTCAGATGGTCGGCGTGACATGTAGAGAGCTGGAGACGATACAGACATGGAATACCCGTGGATTCTTAGCTGCCTGTGCTAGCTTTATGCCAAAGTATGTCACCGATCTCATGCGTAACTCCTATGTGGATATTCCTATCGTGGAAGAGGCTGTAGCAAGAGGTATCGAGCAAGAAGGTTCTAGTACTGCCTTCCTGTTCAACAAACAACTTGAATGGACGTCCGTTCATCGAAAAACACTTCAAGATGCTGAACCCGCTGTACTTCAAGTTGGAGCCAAGCAGGCTCGACTCATCGGCAGAATATTACGTAGTCGCACAGCTAAAGGAGACTCCCTCTCCTTAATCGGTCCTAACGTGAACATCACGTTTAAGGCTGGAGACGAGCCATCTTTCCAGGAGAACGAAAACAACGTTACCTTAACTGTAAATGACGCAGCCGTCGTTGAGCTTATGGAGAAGCTTAAACCGAAAGTCCAAACGTTTGAGTTAAACACCCTTCCTGGCATCACCTTCCGCATCGTACGTACGGAAATTACCGACCCAGATGGGAACATCATTGATACGATCGGCTAATCACAAAAAGATATAAATTTACGACAAGTTGCATCGCAAGGAGGAAACCATATGAGTGCGACGACAACTGCTTTAAGCAAGCATTGGCCTAAAACTCAAATGCCTGTACCCAAGGCAGCGCAGATCAACTATTTATCCAAACCCCAGCTCGACCGGGTTCTAAAAATCAATCATTTTCTAATCGGTGCCTTCCAGCACAGCATCTCCAATATCAAGGAAAATTTATCAGGAACGTATCTATTCCTCCTTACGGATTCAGATGGTGTTCTGATCGCTATGGATCACAGTTGTGATCTAACCGATGAGGTGCAGCAATCTCCTATTCGTCTGGGAATGATCTTCACGGCTAAGAGCTGTGGTGTCAATGCTATATCCGAAACGATGGATCAACATAAACCGATATTTTTACCACCAGAGCTGCATGAAAACCCACTTTTTCAAACCTGGCACTGCTATGCTACACCCCTGTCTGTGGGTCTGAAGCATTCCGGTTATTTAGATGTGTCTACAATTAACGCTGATCTGCAGAGTGAACTTATTGCTATAGCCAAGCTCATTCCTGCATTTATGCAAAATAGCTATCAGAGTCTACAAGCCTCTCAGGCTACTGGACAGACTTCGGTGGAATTCACCGATCGCCAGTTAACGATCCTGGAGATGATCTCGAATGGACTTACTGTTAAGGCGATTGCACTGAAATTAAAAATTAAGGAATGCACCGTTAATCATCACAAGAAAGTGATTTTCAACAAATTAGGTGTGCAATCGAGCACTGAAGCTGTTTCAATGGCTAGCCGATTGTCTTATTTATAACAGGTACCCCTATAGATTCCTATAGGGTGGAAAAAGAGAACAGGTGTGCTAACATTATAGAGTACATATGTACACTTGAAATGCGTGTTCAAAAGCGGACTTTTGAACAGCCTCTTTATTCAAGTTAAGAGAACACACATCAGGAGGGTATTATGTCTATTTCTAAAAAAGCTTCACTATTTGCCATGTTAATCATGATTTTGCTCGTTGCAGCCGCTTGCGGTGACAAAGCCGACACGGCTACGAGCACAGATGACACAACCAAAACAGAAACAGCAACTGCGGGCACAGATACAGATAGCTCCGCTAAAGAGGATTCCGAGAATACGGAAAACACAGAAACTGCTGCTGAAACAGCTACAGAAGATAACACCCAAAATGTTGAGCTTGGCACAACTGAAAAAGGGAGCTACAACAACGATTACTTTGGTGTATCCCTGAAATTCCCGGAAGAATGGGAGTTCCAAGATGCTGCGGGTATGAATCAGTTGACTAGCGCTTCTTCCGAAGCTATTGCTGGTGACGATGCTACGAAGAAAAAACAACTCGAGTTGTCCCAAGAAAAAACACTCAACCTGTTAATGGCATCTGAACTGCCACTAGGAGGTCAACAACTCGGTCCTTCCGCTATGGCAATCGCTGAGAAAGTAAGCTTGCTGCAAGGCATTCGTACAGGTAAAGACTATCTCGAAGCAACAAAAGAGTTCATGCAAGCGAGTCAGTTCCCATATGATTACAAAGACATCACCACTGAAACGATCGGTGGCAAAGAGATGGATCTGATGCAAATCACCATGGATGCTGGCGATGGTACAACGATTACACAAGACTACTACAGTGCGATTATCGAAGGTTATGCTTTTAACTTCATCTTTACGTACCTGGATGACGAGAGCAAAGCATCGATTGATACGATCAAAAAATCTGTGCAATTCAAGTAACCTTCTTGCCATTATAGGCATGAATCATATGATTAGAACCCCGACTAGAATCTCGATGATTCATGGTCGGGGTTCTTTATTGTTACAACGCTTCATCATCACAGCTTATGTCTAACTAGATATGGCTACCCAATGCCCATCAGACACTTCAACC
Organism: Paenibacillus tundrae; assembly: GCF_030812775.1. GTDB lineage: Bacteria > Bacillota > Bacilli > Paenibacillales > Paenibacillaceae > Paenibacillus > Paenibacillus tundrae_A. The sequence continues at coordinate 228,019 of NZ_JAUSTI010000006.1, read as the reverse complement.
CAACTGGAATGTTCTAATTGATAACGATCCACACCAGCATCTCGGTGCTCCTCACTTACCATTCGTTTCTTCTTCGACTCAATCGCAGGGTCTGGAACAGGAATAGCCGATAACAATGCCTTCGTATAGGCGTGCTGAGGGTTACTGTATAACTCTTCACTCTCAGCTAACTCAACAATTTTGCCATTATACATAACGGCTACACGGTCACTGATATGTTTGACCATCGATAGATCATGAGCAATGAAGAGATAAGTCAGACCAAGACGCTGCTGCAACTCTTCTAGTAATTGCACAATCTGCGCCTGAATGGAGACATCCAATGCAGATAACGGCTCATCACATACAATAAACTCCGGTTCCACTGCTAGTGCTCTTGCGATCCCTATCCGCTGCCGTTGTCCTCCTGAGAATTCATGCGGATAACGCTGAGCATGTGACGGATCAAGCCCAACCAGTTCTAATAATTCCTCCACCCGCTTCTCACGTTCCGACGTATTCTTAACCAGTCCGTGAATATCGAGCGCTTCGCCAATAATGTCCATGATTCTCATTTTCGGATTCAGTGAAGCATACGGATCTTGGAAGATAATCTGCATATGCCTTCTCATCGTCTTCATTTCCGAAGCAGATAGGCGGTTCAGCGGAACCCCTTTAAACAACACTTCACCGCCCGTAGGCTCATGCAATCTTAGAATTGCACGTCCCGTCGTGGACTTACCACTGCCTGATTCCCCCACGACTCCCAGCGTCTCACCTTGGCGAATATGAAAGCTAATATCATTCACGGCCTTCAAGGTGTTGCCCTTCCCCAGATTGAAATGCTGGCGAAGAGACTTCACTTCCAGCAAAGGTTGATGGTCCTCCAAGTCACGAGGAACAAGAGAGACCGGCTTAGGCTTCTTCTTCTCATCCAGTCGTGGCAATGCGTTAAGTAATCTGGAAGTGTACGGGTGTTTTGGACTTGCAAAGATCTCGGCCGTTGTGCCCGTTTCTACGATCTCCCCACTCTTCATGACTACAACCCGATCACACATGCCTGCAACAACCCCAAGATCATGGGTTATCAAAATGATTGAGGTACCTAATTGCTGCTGCATATTTTTCATCAAATCCAGAATCTGTGCCTGAATGGTTACATCAAGCGCAGTCGTGGGTTCATCCGCAATCAATAGCTCAGGTCGGCAGGCAAGTGCAATAGCAATCATGACACGCTGACGCATACCGCCGGAAAACTCATGTGGATACTGATTGTACCGTACCTCGCCCTGTGAAATACCCACTTGTTCAAGCATCGCTATCGCTTGTTTCTTCGCTTCTCGTCTGGTTACCTTCTGATGTTTAATCAAACTCTCCGAAATTTGTTTACCAATCTTAATGGTCGGATTAAGTGAACTCATTGGATCTTGAAAGATCATTCCGATATCACGACCTCGAATGCTCTCCATTTCCTTCTGCGTTTTGTTCACAAGATCCGTTCCCTTGAACCAGATTTCCCCTTGTTTCAAGCGTGAAGGTGGAGATGCCAGCAATCTCATAATGGAGCGAGCAGTCACACTTTTGCCACTACCAGACTCCCCAACAATGCCAAGTGTTTCACCTGGACGCACCTCGAAACTGACGCTTTTTACCGCCTCAAACTCATTCTCCCCAGAATGAAAAGAAACTGATAGATCATTGACCTTTAACAAAGGTTGCATCACAACACCTGCTTCCTTCCATATTTTCATAACCTTACGTATGTATACTCTTTATTCCTTGACAATCCGTAGACCCTAAAATAATATATACTATATCCATCGGAATAATGCAATTTTAACTTGGATGAAAGGAGGTTCACCTGGGTTGAACTTAGCAGAAGGCAGCAGAATGTCACGGCTTGCACACACCTTGGGCTTTATCTACGACAAAATGTTGCTCCACCCCTCCTATCGATATGTTCTATTCATTCTCGGCTTGCCCGTTAATTTAATCGTGTTATGGGTCTGGAGATCCAGAAGACAACAGGATGGCTGGAAGGGCGCTAGGCAAGAAGCAGAACAAGAAATGCTGACGCATGCCTATCGAGATCAACTTCGCGGAGAAATAGAAGAACAACTTCGACGGAAGCATCGCTTCTTCAAGCAGCATGTCAGTGAGAGCGAATTCCAACGTGAAACGCAAGAATGGCTAGAAGAGACGCTTCGCAAAGAGGTGAACGAGCGTACAGCATTCAAACTTCGGGAAAAAGGACAACACCGAACAACAATGGCGGATACCTTCCGCTCACTGATTAACCATCCGTTGTTTTTCGTGTTATCACTTATTCCAGGCTGTCTGATGTACGGCATTTTATTGTTGTATGGCAATCCCTATCTCAAGTACATATTTGAAAGACTACTCATGACGATATTCGTCATAATGGGCGTAGCCACACTTGTATTCACCATTTTATACCTGTCGCCATTTAATCCGGCAGCTAACATTCTGGGAGAGACAGCAACGCCCGAACAGATTGCAGCTTTTAATCACGTATATGGACTAGATCAGCCATATCTCGTGCAGCTCTGGAACAATATCAAAGGCATTGCCTTATTTGATCTTGGGAAGTCGTTTGCGGGGAATGAAGATGTCACAGCCACCATTGCTCGGAAGTTTCCGATTACGCTAACTTTGGCTGTTATCTCATTATTGATTGCCATTGTGATCGCACTGCCGATCGGTATTATCTCAGCAATCAAACCGAATTCATTATTTGATTATACGTTCATGTTTATCGCATTGATCGGATTATCGATTCCAAACTTCTGGCAAGGACTTATTTTCATTCTGAATTTCTCCATCAAAATGCAATGGCTACCCGCTACCTTTAATCCGCAGAACTGGTTATCCATGATTATGCCAACTATCGTTCTAGGAACCGGACTCACGGCGGCTGTTGCACGGATGACCCGTTCTTCTACCCTCGAAGTCATTCATGAAGATTATGTCATGACTGCTCGGGCTAAAGGACTTAGTGAGCGACATGTACTGCTAAAACATGCCGTTCGTAACGCATTGATTCCAATCGTGACGGTTGTTGGTCTGCAATTTGGCGGAATGCTCGGCGGAGCCGCGGTAACAGAGAAAGTGTTTAACATCAGCGGTCTAGGCAGCTACATTGTGGATAAGCAATTTATACCCGATATTCCGAGTATTATGGGCGGAGTAGTATACACTGCGATTACAATTTCGATTATCAATGTGATCGTCGATCTGATGTACGCCTTTATTGATCCGAGGGTTCGTTCCAAAATGAAACAATATTAAAGTACATGTTCAAACATCTGGTCTTCCTTATCTTTCTTACAACCGCTTAAAGCAGGTGCAATTAAATGACAAAATCAGGTTCTATTACACAAGAGATGCGTTTTCGATTGAAGTCTTCTTCAGAATATAGTCAGGCTAACTTCGCCTGGATCACTTCGCTACTCCTGACATTGCTCTTCATGTTCAATAGCTATGATTACGGGGAGAACGTGTTCAGACCATTTATCCTAACTGCATTTCTGGCTTACCTGTTCTTCACACTCGTTCAGAGCGTCGTGACCTATACATTACGCAAAGACTTGATGCGCGATGGCTCGATCTCCGTCTGGACTCGCAGAATGGGATGGATTCAACTTCTGGCCATCATCACAGGTAATATTTTTATTGTTACGGCTGCTTTTCATCTGATTCGAAGAGGTAAGAGCGTTGAGTATACCTTCGCTGTCTATACCGTGCTGACTCAGCTCTTCGTGATTGGCGTATCGGGCTTGAATATATTTAAACCCTACGTCGCGGATACCTTTCTTCCAGCAATGGCGGTACTCCTTCTGATCATGGTCATTGATCTGATCGTGCTGTTCATCGTATCCCAGTATGCGCCAGCACAGATGCTTCCTCGCTGGATGCTGATCGTCAGTGTAGTGCTTATTCTGACTTCAATTACAGGCAACCTGTTTGCTCTGTTGCTGGGTGTTACCCTTCTTGGAAGGATACGCCGCCAAGGAAAGCAAAAATCTAACTTCTGGAACGATCTATGGGAACGACTTGCTCCAAATGTAACTACGATGTCAGGCTTGTTCTTCATCGTTTTCCTATTCTCGATCTCGATCTGTAGCTTCTACACGTTCGATTATAGTGTAGCTGTGGAGAACAATTACTCCGCCCTATTACAGCCTCCTTCTCTCGATTACCCGCTTGGGACGGATGATTTTGGACGCGACCTGTTCTCCCGAATTGTATTCGGTGCTCGAATTTCTCTCATTGTAGGTTGTATGTCCACCATCATTCCCGTATTGATTGGTGGAGTGCTCGGAGCATTCTCAGGCTTCTATGGCAAACATACGGACAATATCATCATGCGACTGCTTGATGTACTGTACGCTATACCAGGTATCCTGCTTGCCATTGCAATCATTGCAGCATTTGGAGCGAATACCGTCAACCTGATCCTGGCGCTAAGCCTTGGCTCTATCCCGACTTACGCTCGAACAATGAGAGCAAGTGTGCTTTATGTATCTACCTTTGAATTTGTAGAGGCAGCACGTGCACTCGGGTATAACAACCGTTCCATCATTTTCAAACACATCATTCCGAACTCGCTAGCTCCTATGATCATCAAGTCTACACTTACGATTGGTGGAGCCGTCATCGCCACGAGTAGCTTGAGTTATCTCGGGCTCGGCGTTGAGCCGCATATTCCGGAATGGGGCAACATTCTAAAACTAGGCAGTACGTATCTGGAGACACATTCGTATCTGGCCATCTATCCTGGTCTTGCCATTATTCTACTTGTTCTTTCGTTTAACTTTCTCGGTGATGGACTGCGCGATGCGCTTGATCCTAAGCTTGAAAAAGCATAACTTCATTTCATTTAATCATTCATTATTTCATTCTAATAGGAGGTATTTTCATGAAAAAACGTACACTCATTTCACTGCTGCTCATCTTGGTTATTGTGATCTCTGGCTGCAGCGTAAAAACGAAGAGCGATACTCAAGCTGAATCGGCAACTTCGGATACAACAGAGACGACCACGAATCAAGCACCTGTAGACATCACATTGCTGGCACAAAGTTCTTCCGAAAACGATGTGAACATCATCCGTGACCAACTGACTAAGAATGGCTTCAACGTGAAGCTGAACCTGCAACCGGATTACGGTAGCTACAAATCCCAACAGGATGCTGGAAATTATGACATTGCTTTATCAAGCTGGACAACAGTGACGGGGAACCCAGACTATGCCGTACGTTCTCTTTTCAAAACAGGTGGAGACTACAGCATCCTCGCTGACGAAGAAATCGACAAGTTGATAGACGAAGCAGCTACGCAAACACCAGATCAATACAAAGAAACGTACAAGAACTTGGAGCAAGTTCTGGTAACTGATCAAGCGTATATCGCTCCAGTCTATAACTCCCTCAAAAACCAGGCACTGAATAAAGACGTGATTAACCAAGATACTGTGCGCTTGTCCAAATCACGTGCAATGGCTTGGGAACCGATTCAGTTCAAGGACAGCTCCAAAAACGAAACAGATCCTTTGATTTTGACGCAAAGTGCTTCTGTTCTAACCTCTCTTGACCCGATTAAAGGTAATGATGGTTCCATCAACCAACTGAATACCAATATGTATGTTCGTCTAGTGAACCTAACGGATGATGATCAACTGACTGCTGAGGGATCCCTGTCCCACAACTTCAGCATCGCGGATGGAAACTCCGAATACTACTTCGTTTTGAGAGACGATATTAATTTTGCGAAAATTGAAAACAAAAAAGCAGTAGATACGGGTGAACGCGTTGGTGCGGATGATGTTATCTTCTCCATGGATCGTGCCAAAAATAAAGATTCCGTGCCTGATCACCGGACATACAGCTTGCATGAGCACATCCAAAAAACCGAGCTGGTTACAGATCTGAGCGTACTGGAGTCTACGCAACAAACTGGTGGTGGCGGTTCAATCAAGGATGCATTGGAACAAGGATTGGACAGCAAAATTACAGAGCTTGTATCTGACAAAACCAAAGCAGACAACGGAGCAGGTAAATATCAGGTCATCAAACTGACCACAACTGAACCGTTCCCGCAAGTATTGAATTACCTGGCTCACCAATCGGCTGGTATCGTGTCCAAGAAACAAGTAGAAAGCATCAACACTTATGATGTGGCATCCTTTGATGTGAACAAAGATATCCCTTACGGCGATCAAAACACAGTAACTGAAGGAGCAGCGTACAACAATACGTTGTATACAAGCGGGCCATACATTTTGTCATACAAAAATGACTATGAAGGTGTATTCCTTAAAAATCCTGGCTATCGCACAGGAAGTGAGTATGCACCAAAAATTTCACAAGTAAATGTACGATTTATCGCCGATGCAGACAGCGCACTTTCGGCTCTGCGTAGCGGTGAGATCCACCTCTACTACGGCGTGCCTGAAACGAAGTATGACATCGTTGAGAGTGATAGTAAGCTGCACCTACAGAGCACCCCGAGCAACGCGGTATCTTACCTGCTGTTCAACACAGCAAATCGTGAAGTATCCAAGAGCAGTGATCTGAGAAAAGCTGTGCTATACTCTATCAATCAGGATGAAATTCTACAGTTCTATAAAAACAACAAACTAAAAGCTTTCTCCACATTAAGCCCACTGGTTCAGACAGGTAACGAATTGAAGGCTGATCCAGCTAAAGTAAAAGAGTTCTTGAGCAAGTACAACGCATCAAAATAAACGGTTAACAACAAACGGCTGTACCCGATCGCTCCTTGATCGTGGTACAGCCGTTTTGTATCCAATGTTAAAGGCATCTTCAACAGCTATGATTATTGCGAATATTTTCGTTGTACCCCAGGCAGTAAGGTTACGATCTGAATTCCTATGCCCCATGCAAAATAGATGAAGTGGATCAACGAGGCGGCCTGAATCCAGTACACCTGTGCCATAATCCAGATCAAGAGCGCAAACCCGGTATATAAGGAGAACGTCCACGCCCAGTAGCTCTTAGGAAAGAGATTAAGCTTCTCACAGAGCGCTGATCGAATGTGACGGATGAGCGAAATACCGATAATCATAGGCATCATACCAAGAACTAACATTAACAATATGCCCGGGATCAGAAAGTTGGCAAATGGAGAATGCTCCAATAACGTATTCGGTAAACCAATAGCATCCCCCGTCGGATCTATAATTAACATTATTCCTCCAGCAAGTGCTCCAACCCCTAATATCCCATGCATCATTGCAAGTAACCACGATATGCCTAATGTCGGCTGCACCATGAAAACCGCCCCCACTCCATTCATTTCTGAACCTCCTGCCAAAACGCTACTATACACGACGATTATATCCGACCACACTAAGAACATTCTCACACAAGGTGCACCACGTTCCTATGCTTCTTGTTACTACAAGGATTCGACAATATGTATTATGGAAAAACTTGATAAAAGAACGTATGTTCGGTATAATAGAAATCTATCCTGAATGAGCGAGAGGCAGATATGGACGACAAATTTATTAAGGAATTACGCGAGATAAGTCGGGATGACAGACGGAGATCTGAATTCATGATTCAAGGCTTGAAAGAAACGTTAGAAGGAAGAAAAGCAGAGAATGCATTTAAACGTTGGATTCGGCGCAAGAAGGAACAGAAGAGAATTACGGAACGATTCAATCAAGCTTCATCATCAGATCATAAGTAAATAGAATAAGGAGGCTTTCGCCTCCCTTGCATTTTACATAACAAGTAACCCTCATAAGTAAATACTAGCCGAGTGAATCCAAATGCTGGAGTTTAAGAGTGCTGCTCAATAAGTAGGGAACGAATATACGACTGTAGCTGAACTAGATTTATGGCAAAATAGCAAAGGATCTGACCGGAAATCCAGACGCTTTCTCCGCTTTGGGCACGAGATTGAAGATGACTGCGCCTTTGGCAGGAACCTGATCCAAGTTTGTCAGAAGCTCCACCTGATATGTATCCTGTGCCAAGACATAATACTCGGCGAGTAAAGCTCCATTTTTACGATAATCTATTGCTGAATCTGTATCAAAGGTCTCATGACCGATTGCCTTTACGCTCCGTTCTTCGAACAGAAATTTCAGTGCACTTACCGACCACCCTGGTGCATGGCTGTTTCCATCAGCATCCTTGTTATTGAATAACTCATGGCTTGGCCAACGCTTGCTCCAATCGGTACGTAGAGCGACGAAGCTGCCCGCCTCAATCTCACCATGCTCTTGCTCAAATGCTAGAATATGCTCCACATCCAGCGTAAAGTCAGGATTGCTCGCTACGGCTGCCGACTGATCAATTACAACTAGTGGTAATACTAACTCTTTTAACCCGAGTTGATCCAGATAACGAGTATCACGCACAAAATGGATCGGTGCATCTAGATGCGTGCCATATTGCCCAGGAAATCGAAAGCTTTGTGCAAAAAATCCTTGGTCGTGATTGAATAGCGTATCAAATTGAGCTGCATCAAAGGCTGAGAAGTGAGGTGAATCTGGCCCAAAGGTATGTGTCAGATCTACCCACTTTTTTTCTTTTAACAATTGAATAGCTTGAATAAGTTCCGTCGACATCAGGATCACCTCATATGTAGAATGGAATAAATTTCCCCTATTAATACGTGTTCAAAAAGGATGGTTTTCAGTACCGAGAAGATGGGATGAAGATAGAAATGGAGTAGCGGAGCGTAGGCAAACTACGTGAGCAACTACATGTTTCCGAAGGAAACAAGCTGCGTAAGCATCCACTTATTTCGGCTGAATTCCATCTTCGACGTTGAGATGCCTCAGGGCATCCTTCGTAATCAAAAGCGGACTTTTTGAACAACCTCTATTATATCTCAACGCTGCACATTGGTGAAGAAATTGATTTAATTTATTTTAGAACACACAAGTATCGTGTGCTGCAAACTTCATCAACCGAAAAGGAAAGCCAAAAAAGCCGCACTCCTGTATGGAGAACGGCGTAGGATCTAAAGTTTTTGAAAAAACATTGATTCCATTGTAAAGTTTATCCTTTATCCCTCTTTGGCTTGCTTGATTAGCTCACGGATTCCAAACTAATTCACGGTAATAACCAGCTTACCCCGCGTATGATGTGACTCACTTTTTTCGTGAGCATCACGCAATCCCTGTTCAGTTAGCGGATACGTTTCATCAATGATCGACTTCAATTTCCCTTCAGCCGCAAGCTCGGCCAACTGTTCAAGTTGATCTCCCTTAGGCTCCATCATGAACACGCTGCCTGTCACGCCGGTTTCCTTCGCCAGCTTCTCATCTGGCTGCTCCACAAGGGATACCAGACGCCCTCCAGACTTCAACACCTTGAAGCTGTTCCGCTGTATGTCGCCGCCCATCGTATCCAATACAACATCGTAGTCTGAGAGAATCTGCGAGAAATCCTGTTCCTTATAGTTAATGAAATGATCCACACCTAACGAGCGAAGTAATTCTTCGTTTGCTGCACTTGCGGTAGAAGCAACTTCAGCGCCCAACGATTTAGCAATTTGAATGGCGTATGTGCCTACTCCACCCGCACCAGCATGAATGAGCACCTTCTGTCCTTTTCCCAAACGGCCATGATCCACCAGTGCCTGCCAAGCTGTCATCCCGGCGAGCGGAATCGCAGCTGCTTCCTCAAAACTCAACTGCTCCGGTATACGTACAACAATATCCCCATCTACAGCAACATATTCCGCATAGGTTCCGAATTGACGTGGACGCGCAAATACCAGATCTCCTTCTCTGAAACGGGTAATGTTTGAACCGGCTTCAACCACAGTACCTGCGACGTCGCCACCCAGAATCATCGGTAGTTGATCTGCCGCTTCTTTCAAGTGACCTTGTCTTATTTTGAAATCAACTGGATTAACTGACGTCGCCTGTGTGCGGATCAAAACCTGATTCACACCGCATGCCGGTTTATTGACTTCCTTTTCCTTCAATTGCTCAGGCCCACCAAATGCTTCAATCACTATAGCTTTCATGCTAAATCCCTTCCTTTCTTGAAAATGGCATGACATGTAATAGCTTATTCTCATAATCTTCTCTATTTATAATTACCCCATTCATTGGTTTACTTGACCTGAGGTCACGTCATTTTCATTCCATAAGTCAGGGATGCTAATGACGATCCGTTACATAAACGATGGTCTTTTCCTTATTACGCAAAAAAAGCGCCACACCTTGGAGACGATAATTCTCCAACGAAATGTGGCGCCTTGCTTGCCTTAAACCTGATCCGCACAGCTTATCATATCTATCACGGCTATTAATCGGTACACGCTTATCCGATTTCCTTATGTTTCCCCCGATTCCGGAAGCGTTCATACCTCGCATACAAGCGAGGAGATTCTTTGGTCAGAATAGGTCCCAGCACTGCCAGAATCAGCACATATAACACGGCAAAAGACTGAATGGAAGCCATCAGACCTCCGGCCTTACCGATATTCGCCATAATGATGGAGAACTCTCCCCGCGAAACTAGAGTAAAGCCTACATTCAATGAAGCCTTGGTCGACATACCCGCCATTTTACCAGCAATCATGCCTGCACCGTAATTGCTAACAATGGTTAGAACGACGGCAATCAGTGTCATCCCGACAGCTCCACCGAGAGAAGACGGCTCAATGGTCAGGCCAAAGCTGAAGAAAAACAGCGCACCAAAGAAGTCCTTGAACGGCATAATCTGCTGTTCAATTCGACTAACATGCCTAGATTCACCAAGCACAAGTCCGATCATTAACGCACCGATCGCCTCAGCCACATGCAACGTTTCCGAGAATCCGGCCACAAGGAACAGTAGCGTCATGATAGTAAGCAGAAATAATTCTGATGATTTAATGTTGAGTGCTTTATCAATAGCTTTAATACTCTTTCTGCCGATAATCAGGAACAAGACGATAAAAAGCAGAGCAGAGAGCGATACTAAAAGCACACTCCCGAATGAAGTTGCCCCGCTAAGCACAAGCCCAGTCAGAATGGAGATATGAATGGCAATAAACAAGTCATCAAACATAATCATGCCCATAATAATTTCCGTCTCTGGGTTCGCGGTCCGTTTCAAATCCACAAGCACTTTGGCTACAATCGCTGTAGATGAGCTGGTCATGATGCCGCACACCACCATCGTTTCCTGAAGGGGCAGACTCATCAACCAGCCTAACAGCAAACCTGAGACAAAATTGAGACCTACATAGAATATGCCACCCGTTAGAATGGCTTTACCGGACTTCAACAATCGGGAGACCGAGAACTCCAGCCCTAGATAAAACAATAAAAATAAAATACCCAGTCTGCCCATAAACTCAATAAAAGACGAGCTTTCGATAAATCGTAAATCCACAATGCCAAACTGTGGTGCATGCGGTCCAACAGCCATACCGACCAGGATGTAAAATGGAATAACCGAAAATCGTAGTCGTGCAGATATTAATCCCGTAAGTGTAATTAGCGCAACGGCAATTCCCACCTCAAATATGAGCATATCCATAGGCTATAGCCTTCCATCAACAAGCAAACGTTTGAGCTCTCTAAGCTGCTCGCGCTCTCCTGCAACAACAAGGGTTGCCCCTGCGGTAAACGTATAATCAGGCCCTGGATTAAGCTGCTTCGCCCTATCCTTCTCCACCACAGCCAGAATGACCGCTCCTGTAGCCTGGCGAATGTTCAGCTCCCCGATGGTTTGCCCAATACTTGCCGCATGCGGCTCAATCCGCAGCCATTCAATCAGCAGCCCATCTAGCATAACCTCGCGTTGTTCCTGGAATTGCGGTTTATACGTCATCCCACCTATAATAGCGGCGACCGCTCTTGCTTCATCATCATCCAGCGTCACCAAAGACCTCATATCTCCAGGTTCATCCGGTACTTCCCCAGACTCCATATGAAAAAGATCCCGCCGCTCGTCATTATGAATGACAATCACCAGATGCTCACCGCTGCGTGTATGCAGCCAGTACTTTCGACCAATGCCCGGCAGATCTGTCTCTTTAAAGTGCATAATCTGCACCCCCTTCAACCGTCCCAATGACCGGCTCGCGCTGCAATTGAATATCTGTAATGCGCACCCGCATAGAACCTGCAGGGATATTCACACTCCGGGTTTCCCCTTTGCGAGCAAGCAACAATTGTCTTCCCACCGGGGAAAGGAACGAGATGCGGCTCTCATCTGCATCTGCCTCTTCCGGCATTACGATCCAGAACGAATCCGATGTATGGAAGTCCACATATTCGAAGGTGATACGGCTTCCAATTAGCACCGTTGAATCCAACAGTTCATCTGATCCCAGCAGCAGTTGCTCTACATGTTCCGTGTACGTAGTAAGCATCCGTTCCATCTGAAACCATTCAGGTTCACGCACGTCAAAATAGGCGTTGAGAAATGTTTTTTTCTCTTCACCCAAAGTAATGAGCTGGCTCACCAGCATCTCTCTGCAATTATGGCAATGGGATCTATGGTTCATAATAGATCTCACCTCCTATACAAGCCTTGTTCTCTTGGTTCATGTGTCTGAGTCTTTGCAACATCTTGTATGCCTCCTTGAATATAAAATGAAGATCCCGATTGCCGAGACCTCTACATCCATCTTACCAAAACTAATTATTAAATCCAGCTAAATAGGTAACTTGCCCTTAGGACGTGTCTCAAAACTCGCTCTTCGGAATTTTCAGACTCGTCCTATCCTTAACATCATATGGTAGATCTATAGAACATTTTAATAACGTCATAAAAAACATTTTATGGATTTTTATCTCGTATTTTTATAGCATTTCCTGTATATTTAACTACAAACTTTTGTGCAATTTATGCAAATGGGTAATTACAGACTTTAACACGACAAAGGAGTGCATCAGAAAAGTGTCCACACTAACGAAAGAATCTACTCAGTCTATCGCTTCACAATATGTTCATTCCGTCTATGAATCCGTAGTCGCTAGAAACCCGCAGGAGAACGAATTCCATCAAGCGGTAAAAGAGATTCTGGACTCACTCATTCCTGTCATCGAGGCTCATCCTAAATATATGGAGAACGGTCTGCTCGAACAATTGGTTGAACCTGAACGTGTAATTACCTTCCGTGTACCTTGGGTGGATGATCAAGGCAAAGTTCAAGTTAACCGCGGATTCCGCGTACAGTTCAACAGTGCCATCGGCCCTTACAAAGGTGGAATTCGCTTCCATCCATCCGTATACTCGGGCATTGTTAAATTCCTTGGTTTTGAGCAAATTTTCAAAAACGCTTTAACAGGTCTTCCGATCGGAGGAGGTAAAGGCGGCTCGGACTTCGATCCAAAAGGTAAATCAGATCAGGAAGTGATGCGGTTCACGCAAAGCTTCATGACAGAGCTCTATAAATATATTGGTGCAGATACGGACGTTCCTGCAGGCGACATCGGTGTAGGTGCCCGTGAGATCGGTTATATGTTCGGACAATACAAACGCATTAGCGGGGGCCACCAAGCAGGTGTCCTGACAGGTAAAGGTCTGCTCTACGGCGGTAGCCTTGCTCGTACAGAGGCGACTGGCTTCGGTTGCGTGTACTTCGTGAACGAGATGCTTCAAGCCAAAGGATTAAGCTTCCAGGATAGCACGGTTGTTGTTTCCGGCTCAGGCAACGTATCCATCTACGCGATCCAAAAAGCTCAGGAGCTTGGTGCCAAAGTTGTCGCGTGTAGCGACTCTGGCGGATACATTCATGATCCAGAAGGAATTAACCTGCAAACCGTGAAACGCCTGAAAGAAGAGAATCGTCTCCGGATTAGTGAATATGTGAAGGAACATCCTCATGCGGTATACACCAGTGGTTGTGAAGGAATCTGGTCTATTCCTTGTGATATTGCGTTGCCTTGTGCTACTCAAAACGAGATTGATGAACATGCGGCAGCTACGCTTATCGAAGGTGGAGTAAAAGCGATTGGCGAAGGAGCCAACATGCCTTCAACGCTGGCAGCTATTGACCTCTTCCTCGAAAAAGGCGTCCTGTTTGGACCAGCAAAAGCAGCTAACGCTGGCGGCGTGGCTGTGTCTGCACTTGAAATGTCACAGAACAGCATGCGGTTGTCCTGGACATTTGAAGAAGTAGACGCGAAGTTGCACCAAATTATGAAAAACATCTACACAAGCTGTGTAGAAGCTGCAGAAGAATACGGCTGCTCAGGCAACCTCGTTGCCGGGGCAAACATTGCTGGCTTCCGTAAAGTGGCTGATGCGATGCTGGCTCAAGGTATTGTATAATTTTCCGAAACCTGTATAAACGATCCGAACAGGTTCGTATGGTAACGGTATAATTATGCACTGGATGATGACGCGCATAACAAAGGGCAGCGATCCGTGAAACCGGACGCTGCCCTTTTTTTGAATTGTTGAAATAATACGGTGATGGTAAAGTAGTAATGACTAAGAAATGAACTTGCTATAAATTAAAGGAAGTGTACAATAATGTCTAACCAACCCTTCGTCAGCACGAAGGCACCCCTGCATCTGAGCGCAGACTGCGAGCAATGTTTCGGCTTATGCTGTGTGGCACTGCCTTATGGCAAATCTTCCGATTTTGCTTTTGATAAATCCAGTGGCACGCCATGCCCGAACCTCCGCAACGATAATCGATGCGGCATTCATACAGAACTTAGACAAAAAGGATTTAAAGGTTGTACGGTATACGATTGTTTTGGAGCGGGACAGAAGCTCTCACAGCTTACATATGCAGGTAAGGACTGGCGGGATCACCCCGAGCTTGCTTCGGAAATGTTCGACTGCCTACCTGTGATGAGACAGCTACAGGAAATGATGAGCTATGTGAATGAAATGCTGACGTATCCAGAAACAAAGTCGATTCATTCACGTCTGCGTGAAAAATATCAAGAAACAGAGCAACTCACTCTGCTGGAGCCGACAGCCATTTTACGGCTCGATATCCCGACTCATCGAGCCAGTATAAGTGAGCTCTTGCTGCAAGGAAGCGAGATGATCCGTACCCAAGCCACTGCCAGCATGAAACAAGCAGATAAGTCATCGGGTCATGGAAAATCCAAATCGAAGTCCAAAATGAATAAACGTGCCGGTGGAATGGACTATCTAGGCGCCAACCTTAAAGGAGCAGACCTTCGCGGTACTAGCTTCAGGGGAGCACTTATGATCGCGGCAGATCTACGAAATGCAGACTTAAGAGCAGCCGACTTCATCGGTGCTGACTTACGCGATGCAGACCTTGGCGGGGCAGATCTGAGAGACAGTCTTTTTCTAACACAGTCACAGCTTAACTCAGCCAAGGGGACTAGCGCGACGAAACTGCCCACTCATGTGAAAACGCCTGATCACTGGACTGCATAGGATTAAGTGTATAGCATGTATACATCTTATCTTGAGAGGTACGCACCCTATAACATCCATATGAAACTCAGCACCACTGTCTGATGACCTCATGAGACAAATAAGAGCCCGTCCTTCAATCAAGCGAAGGACGGGCTCTTTTGTATGAACTTCACCCGCCCTATACTCTGTTAGAGCGTGAGTATAGCGGTAAAGCTCTTTTTTTCCATAAAATTCTAAACTAGTTGATTAGAGCAGATCACGACGAAGCTCTTCAGCGGATTTAGGAGACAGGTGGCCCAGTGGAATATCAAATACTGTTTTGGCACCTTTGTGACCTTCAGCGCTCAGGCGATGTGCAGCTCTTGCATATGCAACCAGTACACTTGCTGTGAACTCAGGGTTACTATCCAATTTCAGACCAAATTCAATAATTTGCTTGGAAGCTGTTCCCGTTACTCCACTGCGAATCACGAATCCACCATGCGGCATACCCTCGTGTTCAGCTTTCAATTGCTCTTCCGTAATAAAGGTTACCGTTGTATCATAGTCAGCAAAATAGTTCGGCATGGATACAATCGTTTCACGGATCTCATCCTCGTTCGCTCCTGCTTCAGCTACAACGTAACATTGTCTCAAATGTTTCTCACGAGTAGACAACTCTGGCGTTTCACCTGCACGAATGCGGTTAATGACTTCTTCCACAGGCACAGTGTATTGAACTCCGGCTTTAACACCTGGCACACGACGAATCGCATCGGAGTGACCTTGGCTAACGCCAGTTCCCCAGAATGTATATTCTTTACCTTCAGGCAGAATGGATTGCGCCAACAGACGATTCATGGAGAACAATCCTGGATCCCAGCCCGTAGAGATGACACTTACATGTCCACCTTGCTCGGCAGCGGCATTAACCTCTGCATAGAAATCAGGAATTTTGGCATGTGTATCGAAGCTATCTACCGTGTTGAATAGACGTGCAATGACAGGAGTCTGCTCCGGAAGATCTGTAGCGGAACCTCCACACAGCAACATCACATCAATTTTGCCTATGTATTGCTCAGCGGCAGAGATATGTTCGAAACGAGCGGATGTATCTTCGCCTACCATCTGCTCTGGATCACGACGTGTAAATATAGCAACCAGTTCCATATCATCATTTTGCTTAATTGCTTTCTCAACGCCTCTACCCAAGTTACCGTAACCCACAATACCCACTTTTACCATGTTCAATCCTCTCCTGTCTTCGTCAGTAGTTGTCTATCTTTCTATAAAGATATAACATACCATGTAACCTGTTGCGTTTCCAGTTCTAAATGAAAAAAACCTTACATTTAGGTGGCAACAGAGCCAACGACAATGTAAGGCATGACGTATCATATATTCCATATTGAGTTGTTCCAGCTATCAAGATTCAGCCCACGTAAGAGTCAGCTCAATCGTACCTTCCTTGCTAGCCAGGGCTCCGCCAATCAATGACCATTGCTGCTTCGTTTCAGGATCAGTCCCTTGAATGATGATATTTTTGTCATCCAACGTCTGACCTGCATCGGTTAACTTTTTGGCTTCGAAATAGTCCTTATACATCTTGGAGACTGTCTTCATATCCTGCTCCGTGGTGTAGATCACCATAGCTGTCTTCTTACCATCATTGTCACCGGAGTTAGCTAGTTGAATATGAGCGTCATCTGGCATAGGGAAGTCTGTTGGCAAGACGTCTGGTAATTCTTGAGTCCCCTCTGCTGCTGCGTTATCTCCACCAGCCTCGGAATTGGTCTGCTCATCGGTATCTACAATTTCTGCTGTACCATCCGGGGAACTCACTTCCGCTGTGGTTGCTTCGTTATTCGCCTCAGTATTCACTTCACCCGCTGACTCCGATGATTCAGAATTAACCTGTCCTGTATCCTGTGCTGGCTGTTCTGTCCTGCCGCTACATGCACTTAGGGCAATAACCATGGCTACAGCAGCACACATCATGAGATGCTTCTGAGGTATTTTCATTATGTTCACTCCTTATGTTGTGTATGTTGGACTAAGCACTATCGTATACATATTCTGCTCAGTCGGTGTAATGTGGACTTACCTTGCGTTGACTTAACCCACATCTACATTCATTATTTGGTTATCTCTCCCCCCCCTTACCCTAATTAAAGATCTAAGAAACCTAAGAAATCTTATCCCACAGTCATTACGATGAACTCATCGTAAGAAGATGTGATGAATGTATATATGAAGCTGCTTCAACGTACGTTGAGGCATACAGCATCATGACAGATAATGCTGCGATGGATAGTAAGAAGCTGACCAGAAACCAAGCTAGGAATCCGCCCATCACCTTTACCTTCATCCCTCTTCCTCCTTCTCGGCTATGATTCAATCAAGCCACAATTCATTTATTCATATAACTCCAGGTTCAGTGAAGATTTCAGATGCTCATAAACTTGTGTAAACTCTTCAACCAAGGTTGAATCTTCGGGATCAGAAGCAAGCCTTATTCCACCTGAATGTAACGTGCTGGATGTATTCACCTGTACATGACTCCTGTTAAACTCATCTATTCTTTCCGTTGGGATATAAGCCTGCCTCGTTTGCACATCCTGTACTACCATGTAGCCTGCCCCAACAAATAATAGAACACCTGTTACAACCATCACACCGCCAACAATCCGAATACCTCTCCCAAGCCATCTATCCATTCTCGTCCTCCCCATGCAACTTGATATCCGTTCCGAATCCATGCTAAGCCAAGACTCCTTATGTATGTATTAATCCTAACCCATGTTCTCATGGCAAGAAACGATCCAGAGCCTAGTCTAATCCCCAACTTTAGTCTAGTATGTAATCCTCCCCAGGATCGTTGAAAATAACTAAAAAACCGCAAGTCTCCTGTCACTCCTAGGAAACTTGCGGTATATTGCATTCGAATTATTGCGATTGAACTAAAATATTACACTGACCACTCCAATGACAGAACAACATTCCGATCGCTGTTATCCCCAGATTTTTCTGATTCCCTTTTCCAAAGGGAAAATCCGTGGATGGTTTATGCTTCTGATGCAGCTTTCTTATAGAAAGCTTTCAGGCGAACGCTTCGCTTCTTCACGTTATTTCTGTCCTCTCCGTTCTTGTGTAAATGTCTAGTTCAACCTATACAATTTAATGTTAGTCCGACAGGACAATGATCGCTACCCATTACATGGCAGTCAATGTGTGCATCCTCAACTTTGGAGACCAGTTGATTCGATACCAGAAAATAATCGATACGCCAGCCAACGTTCCGTTCTCTAACCTTTGGCATATAGGACCACCAGCTATACACATCCGTGTGATCCGGATACAGATGACGGAAGCTGTCCACGTATCCTGCCGCGAGCAAGTCCGTCATTTTACCTCGCTCTTCTAATGTGAACCCTGAATTGCCCATATTGGGCTTCGGATTCTTCAGATCAATCTCTTGATGGGCTACATTCAGGTCACCGCAGACGATAACCGGTTTGTTCGCTTCCAACTGCTGAAGGTATTTCAGGAAACGATCCTCCCATTCGAGACGGTAAGGTAATCGGGTCAGGTCACGCTTTGCATTAGGTGTATACACATTCACCAGATAAAATTCATCAAACTCCAGTGTAATCATTCGACCTTCCGGCTCACTGTCTTCCTCCATCCCATACCAGACGGACAGTGGCTTTATCCGGGTAAATACGGCTGTGCCGGAATAGCCTTTTTTGATCGCATAATTCCAGTATTGATATACATCATCACCCAGATCCATCTCGATCTGGCCTGCCTGTAGCTTCGTCTCTTGTACACAGAAAATATCAGCCTGGCTCTCCTGATAATAATCCATAAATCCCTTGGTCACACATGCCCGTAATCCATTTACATTCCAGGACACTAATTTCATATCCTCATCTCCTCACATCTCTCCAATATAGCATGGGCGAATTCGGAAGGACAAGGTTAAGTCACTGGAATGTTCAATCAAGGAGTAGATATGTCAATGTGACGATGTTCCAGCACGATAATCTTGACTTAGTATGACGAGCTTACTTATGGGTATTCGATTTCCGTTTTCTTACCATTTTCGTCAAAAATGATCTCGGTTTTCCTACCATCCGGGTATTCTTTAATCATTTTTTCATTCTCTTCATATACAATAGGTACACCATTCATCTTAGCTTCTTGTCTGGCCGATAATGTAGCTTTTACTAGAATTTCATTTAGTTCAGAAGTTGACATACGTTTCATGTGAAAACATCCTCTCTATATGTATAACACTTCAAGTCTCATAGAATTGATTTCACTTATTCTATTTAACACTCAAACTACAGATTATGGCTTACGCTTCACTTCTCAGTTTAGAGAACACGGCAAGGTCAACGTATCTGCCCTTCTCAAACTCATGCTCCCGTAAAACGCCTTCCTGCTGAAAACCAAGTTTGCGCAACAGGTGAATCGACGCCGCATTCTTCGGTTCTACTCTTGCTTCGATCTTGTTGAGCTGCATGCTCGTGAATCCAAACTGCATAATAACTCCTGCTACCTCTGTCATGACACCTCGTCCCCAATAATCAGGGTGTAAATCGTATCCAATTTCAGCGCGGTTATGTACCTCTTCCAGGTTGAGAAACCCACAGGTTCCAATGACTTTCCCAGATTCACCATCCTCAATCATCCAACGCAAACCTGACTTCTCTCTGAAAATCTTCGCATACCAACTGATCTCATCCTTGGCATCATCCACCGACTCGAAGGGGGTAAACGGCATAAACCCAACGACAGCTTCATTCGAATATAGTTCCAAAATATCGTTGCTGTCATTGACCTCTGCGGATCGGAGGTTAAATCGTTCTGTCTTTAGTTGAGGGAATTCATCAAAATCATATCGATTAGTCATATGTCATCTCCTTTGTTATACGTTATTTTACAACGCTTTACTGTAGACAAGAAAGCCTATCTTAGACAGAGCATATGTGAAGCTACCCTCTCGCTATTCGAATTGAAGCAGAGATTTATACGTCTCCATCTACGATGGTGTATTCAATCATGTTGTCTGTAAATGAATACACTGTAAATATACAAAAAAGACGTGTTCGGCGCCATCGCTATTTAACGACCTGGCTCCAACACACGTCTTTGAATTCCACCAATATAGCTAAGAATTGCTTATGAATATTCCGTCTACTTGATGCTCACCCACGGGTACTGGGATGGCTCGTCAAACAATAGACGGATTCGGTCTGGCGAGCGTCCTTCTTCATCAAATAACAATAGCTCATTCTCTTCCTGTAACCAGGCAACAGGAATTTTGTAATCCTCCTGCGGACCGATCTGCCAGTAACGTCCAAGATCATGACCATTGAGATGAAGCGTGCCTTTACTCATTCCAGTAAGTCTTACCTTCACATTCACAACATACTGCTCGGATACAGCTGGCATGTTAAAGTTCCAACGGTACCATGCAGGCTGACCTGCTCCCTGATTGGCAGTACGATTGCCAGTAGTAGCCGCATGTTCCCCCAGAAGACTTGATGGCGATCCTGCCTCTTGTGTCTCCCACTGCTGCGGAAGCAATGCATCATTACCCGCCATACGCCAACCACTCAGTTCATCGGCATTACGATACAAGATCAATTCAAGCCGCTCGATTGGGGATTTGGAATAAGGCATCTCCAATGTATTGACTTCACCTTGACGCAGATAGCTCGAAAGGTCAACCGTCGCGAAGGAGAACCAATCATGATAACCTTCCATCGGTACTTCAGTGCCATTCACGCGTAGCCCTTTGCTTACAGCACCGACCAGAATCGCACGATCATTGCCATCTAGCTCAAAGCTTCTACTTAGAAGTGGAGCTTCCGTAAGATGGTTGACTTCATTCAGTTGAATCGATCCATCTGTAGTCTGCCAATCTTGACGAATATCCTGTACCGATCCGCCCAGATATGCAGGACCAGCAAGTCCTTTGCTCTCTCCAAGATTCGGTGAGAAATTCAGTCTACCCATATGCTGCACAAGAATCTGCAGGGTATTCTGACCTTGGACTGCTTCAATGTTCACACCTGCGGCACCAACCTGACGTACTAACGCCTGTTCCACCTGATTCACATAAATTCTTGCGGTATCTTGAAAATCAGGAAGTACAATATGCGTCATGCCACCCTCTGGGCTCTCGAAGTCACACTCGTAGAGCAGATAACCGAAATCTTGCCCGTACTGTGAGAAGTGTTCCGGTTGACCACTAGATGGACGCTGATCAGCTGACAGTTTCACACGTGCTACCTCAGGAGAACCGGACAACATTGGCGCCATTGGAGGTGTCAGTGTTGCAACCGATGAAGTGGACACCGCTTGCTGACTTGCTTCTGTTCGAGTGATGAATTCACGCCCTGTCCACATCTGCTCACCATCCTGCCAGTCGCCAAGTAAAACGACAGTGCGATCCAGATCAGAGATCGACCCTTTCACTTGACCCTGTGGTAGGACTTGAACCTCATCAAAGCCAACTGCATAACGATGTTCATTGGTATGAACGCCATCTAAGCGCCATGTGCGGTTCATCGACTCACGATCCAGCACAATCAATCGAATGGACACATTGCCTGCCTGAAGACGAATGATTCCCGGTTCACGGAAGTGGAACAAGTCGAAGCGATATAGGTCTCGCGCTGGATCCTTCTCCACAAGAACCTGCATGCTACTGCTGACGACTTCCAATGCAGGCGCTTCCAGATCCAATACAGATCGCTGTCCGGAATCTGCTGAGATGAACAAGTTCAGCTCTCCGTTAATCATCTCATTCCCCGTAATCATGGCTCCGCTCGTTACATAGACGTTATCCGCAAGGCGAACGCGATCCAGCACCGGAATGATCTGTCCAGGATTTACAGTGATCGGGAGTGTTCGACCATCTTCAAACGTTATGGTAGTTCCCTCACGTTCACCTTTGTGGCTTTCTACAAACCAGATATGCTGGTTATCCGCAGTGCGACCACGTACAGACAATCCTTCCGGATGACGGATTTTAATCTGCTCTGTAGGAACCGCTTCCGATTCAAGCAATAGTGATCTGAATGCATCTACAAAATAAGATACCGTTTTCGTAACTGCATATTTCTCAGTTACACGCCCATATTCATTCAGCGGAGCGTCATAGTCGTAGGAAGTGATCATAAAGATATCGCTGCTACCTATCGTTCTACCACCATATCCACCGAAATTCGTACCCCCAAAGAACATGTAATGGCTAATGCCCGTATATCCGGTTTGGAGAATTTCCATGATTCGTCTCTCAAGTAGAGCCGGTGTCTTCTGGATTGCGGAAGGCCCGCCCCAGTTCTCAAACCACCCAGTCCAGAACTCAGTTACCATTTTCGGTGTATCTGGCTGCTTCGCTCTAAGCTTCTCATAGTGCCCATCTGCGCCCGACCAGAAGTTCGCCCCCTCAATGGTGCCTTCTGCTCCTCCGACACAAGTGATCAAAGGCACATCTATTCCACGCTTTATTAAACCATCGCGCAGATAGATCATATGCTCGCTTGCCGCTTCGTCATCCTTGATATATCCATACTCGTTCTCGACTTGCACCAGAATGACATTGCCGCCAGAGGAAAGCTGACGCTCACGGATAATTGGTACGAGTTGGTCAAAATACAGATCTACATAATGGAGATACGTTTCATTATTTTCACGGAATTTAATGTCAGATTTCGTTTCTAGCCAATAAGGGAAACCGCCGAAATCCCATTCAGCACAGATAAATGGCCCTGGGCGAGCGATAACCCACATGCCCAGCTCTGCACACAGATCCAGGAATGCTCCACAATCGTTATCTCCTTCGAAGTTCCATTGGCCTTCCTCAGGCTCATGGACATTCCAAGCAAAATACGTATCAATACAGTTCATACCAGCGAGCTTTGCTTTCACTAGCAACTGTCTCCACTCTTCCTTTGGCATACGGAAGTAATGAATTGTAGCACTATTCAGAAATACGCGCTCTCCATTTAGCATGAAGCTACGCTGGTCATACGTCAGCTCCAATGGAAGCTGTTCTGATGTGGAGCCAATAATTTGGGAATCGACATTGTTCTCGCCTGCTTGATCTTGAACCAACAGGGATGGTTTCTCTCTCATCGATGTGTTCCCCTCCTTCTATCTAATTCAACCTTGTATAACATACCATTATTGAGATTGAAGTGTAACCCCTTCCAATACAACGGTTGTAATCGAATTTTCTGCCGTATTGACTTCTATGCCATTTGAATAAACTTTAATGTCCTCCAGCTGCTTCATATCTGAGTCTGGTGAGGTTTGATAGACCTGTGCAGTGGTCGAATTCCCATAGGTAAACGGCTCCAGTGCAAACGAAGTTTTACCAGCAGATAACTCATTACGGATCACTAACACCAGTCGTTGGCTGGTCTTGTCATATGCCGCCAGTGTCCGCCCATCATCCGTTGGAATGATCGTTGCACCCGGACGGATGAACTTCGTGAATTGAGCCATGCCATAATATTGTTTGGTCAGTTCATACGAATCTTGTGCAGCAAAATCAGCATGGATGAAGCCCCAGTTATTGTTCGCGCCTTCATCTTCAACTGCCTGCCAGTATACCCATGCAGAAGGCTGCATTACTTTCAGATCGAACATAATGCGTTCAGCCAGTTCCTGTACAGATGTCATATCGTCATGACTATGCGGCTCGCTGCCACCTGTTCCATACTCGGACATCCACAGCTTCTTGCCATGTTTCTTAGCAAGTTCGCGGAGTTCCTCCATTTTGCTTCCATTATAAGAGTGAGTGTTGATCTGTGAGATCGCATCCAATGTATCCTGATCATAGAGACTGAAATTGAATACCGTCTCATCAATACTATTATCGTCCGCTGCGCTAACGACCGTGCCATCCAAACCTTTACTCTGAAGAGAAGCGGCTACTTTCTTGATGATCTCTGCCTGCTTATCATTGCTAAAATGACTGCCTTCCTGCATATTGCCCTTCTTCCACCAGTCCGAGGATGGCTCGTTCAAAGGATCAAGTGTGCGGAACGTAATGCCCCACTCATCGCGATAATGTTTGACCACTTCTGTTAAATAATCGGCAAAGGCATCATATTGATCTTCCTTCAGATTGTTACTTCCATCGACGGCACCCGTCACGGAACCGCTGATCGTCATCCAGTATGGCGGTGAGTTCGAGAAAGCTTCCGCAATATTAACGCCTCGCTCCATTGAACCTTGCAGAACTGCACGTTGCCCTGCATCCGCCTCCCAATCCCATTCGCCCGGTTCGGGCTGGAAGCCAGGAACATCACCCCCAGGACGTAATGCTTTCATCTCAGGGTTCTCCTCGCCTCCAATGTTGTAACGAACAATATTCAGTCCAAGCCCTTTGGCTGGGTCAAATACCAGATCCATCACTTCATCGACCTTCGCCTGATCCTTCCATTCACCCATATTGTTCGCCCACCAAGCAAGTGATGTTCCCCAACCTTCAAAATGATCATAAGACTGCTCTAGCTTCAAATTCACAGGTTCTCCCTCAAAGGCAAGTGGCTTCGATTGTCCATTGGCAAATTGATTCAATACAATTCCTCCTCCAGCTAGCAGTACAATCAGAGCCACACCCATCAGGATGTAGCTTCGTCTCCGTCTGCTACGATGTTGATCACGACTCATGGTTCACACAATCCTCTCTCCAGTGCACCGTATCGTGCATGTGTAGTCACCCTTTGTGTGTCTGACACTTGTTTGCCTATACATTTTGGTTTCCTAACGTTAAATTGTTACATTGGAGCTACACATGTTAGGTAACATCTCGCTATACCATTTTCGTTACTTGATACCGCTGCTGCCTCCGCTAATATTTGCTTCATAGACATAACGTTGTCCGAATAGATAAACGAGTACCATCGGAATCGTTAGGAATAGCGAAGCGATCATGACTAAGTTCCATGGAGGCATCTGCCCACCACCAACGGTTGTCAGAAGTTGAACACCAAGGGCAAGTGGCATTTTCTCTGGATCATTGATATAAATGAGCGGCCCCATGAAGTTCCCCCAGTTGTAGGAGAACGAGAAAATAGCAATAGCAGCCAATATTGGATAGGTCAGCGGCATAATAATTTTCCAGTAAATCCCCGGATGACCCATCCCATCAATCATCGCTGCTTCATCCAACGATTTTGGAATGCTCATGACAAATTGCCGGATCAGGAACACGTTGAACGCACCTGCGAAGAAGCTCGGTACAATCAACGGATAGAAGGTATTGATCCAGTCGAGATGGCGGAAGATGATAAATTGCGGTACCATCGTAACCTCACCTGGAATCATCATGGTGCTGAGCAACACGATAAATAAGAAGCGACTACCTCTCGCTTTAATTCGCGCGAATCCATACGATACAATCGATGCAGACAATACAGATCCGATAATCGTAAATACCGTGATAATAATAGAGTTTTTCAGATAAGTGCCAAGATTGTTATTCGTAAAGATGGTGTAGAAATTAGACCATTGAAATTCCATTGGAATAAACGTAAAGGCTGATTTTACCGTCGTTGCGTCACTTGCCAGTGCAATGGAGATCATGTACAGGAAAGGGGAAGCCAGCAGCACCCCGACCAGAATCAGAAAAATGTAGGATATCGTCTTCTCGACAGTGGATGGATTACTCATTCGCTTTTCCCTCCTCGTAGTGCACCCATAGCGCCGATGAACGGAACACAACCAGGGTCAGTGCCATGATGATGATGAATAATACCCAAGCTATAGCGGATGCATATCCCATTTTGTAGAACTGGAATGCATTCTGGAACAGGTACGGCACAACCATCTGACTTGAATTATCCGGTCCACCCGCCGTAACGATAAATACCTGTGCGAACGTCTGGAGCGCCCCAATCATGCCTGTTACCAGGTTGAAGAAAATGACGGGCGTAAGCATCGGAAATGTAATGTGGAAGAAAGATTGCGAGCTTTTGGCTCCATCGATGGCAGCGGCCTCGTACAACTCCTGAGGGATACCTTTCATACCCGCCAGCAGCAGTACCACGCCGCCCCCAACTCCCCATAAGGACATGAGAATCAGTGCAGGTTTGACCCAATTTGGATCAAGGAGCCAAGCAGGACCTTGAATACCAAATACCGCAAGCGCTTGGTTAATCAAACCTTCTGTTGGTGCAAGCAAGTGGATAAAGAGCAAGGAGCTTGCTACGACTGGAACGACAGAAGGTAGATAGAACAGAATGCGGAAGAACGTAATGCCTTTAATTTTTTTGTTGAGATAATAGGCAATCCAGAGCGAGATGGACATACCAAGTGGTATCGATATCAAGGCATAGAAAAAGGTGTTACCCACCGACTTCCAGAAGATCGGGTCATCCGTTAACAATGTTTTGTAGTTATCAATACCGATGAATTCCGGGGACTGGAACAGATCCCAGTTGGTGAAGCTCATGTAGATGGAAAACAAAATCGGGCCCAGGGTAAGTCCTAGGAAACCAATTAGCCAAGGCGAGATAAAGATATAAAACCATTTCCCGTCCTTTTTCTTCACGTTAAGCCCTCCCATAACAAAGCGAGCAGACGGAACCCGGGTTCATGCCGAATTCCGTCTGTCCCCCTGTCGATCTATTTGTTCGTGTTCAAAAGGTTCGCTCTTGAACAACTTCTATTTATAGATTCTTTCCAGTCCACTCTGAATCTCGTTTACGGTATCATCGAGTGAAGCTTTGTTGTTGAAATACACGCCCAGCTTGTCATTGATCAGCTTCATCATTTCATTCCATTGTGGATTGAACGGCTCAGCGTAAATGGTAGATTCACTAAAAGCAGCCATATTGATTTTTTTGCCACCATATTCCGCATTCAGGAACTCGTCGCTGGATAGACCTGCTTTTGTCGCTGGTGCATCTTGGCCTGCTTTGATCATTGGCATCTGTGCCTCAGGAGTAGTAAGTGCTTCGATCACCTTGAAAGCTTCTTCCTTATGTTTGGATGCATTCGTAATCGTTAAGCCGTTGAAGAACGCGTTGGTCTCACCCCAGATCGGAGAGATATCCCAGTTAATGCCTTCTACTTTAGCCAGTGAACCAATATTCCAGAAACCTGTCGTTTCCATCGCAATTTTACCTTGAGCAAATAGTGGGTCAGCACCGATATTTCCCATGTCCGCAATCTCCGTTGGTGTCGGGCTTGCACCGTGTACAAACGTTAAGTCATTCATGAACTGCAACGCTTTGCGGACAGGCTCAGTATTGAACGAAGGTTTACCATTCTCGTCAAAGATTCCGCCACCGTTCTGGTAGATCAATTGCATCCATTGTGGCCACCAGCTACCTGGATAATAACCCCATTGAACGGTCTTACCATTCTCTTGCACGGTCAGCTTCTGAGCTGCTGCCAGCAGGTCTTCTTGTGTCCAATCCTTGGTTGGATATTCTACCCCAGCCTTGTCGAACAGATCTTTGTTATAGAAAAGCACCATTGCGCCAGCGCGGTCAGGCATTCCGAACTGTTTCCCATCATATTTCATCAAGTTTGCGATATCGTCTGAATAACGCTCCGACATGTTCACGTTGTGCTCCTTGATCATGTCATCGAGCGGAATAATCTGATTCTTGGAGGCGTATGCCTGATAGTTCTCGGCAATCATCATGATGTCAGGTGCAGTACCCCCGGCAATCATCGTCTGTACCTTCTGGTCATAATCCCCTGCAACAACGTTGAGCTTCACGTTAATGTCCGGATAGGTCTGTTTCACAATGTCGAGCCGTTCTTGATAAATCTTCTTTTCATCCTCTGAGCCCCAGATCGTCATACTTAGATCGACTTTGCCACCTTCGGAACCACTTGCTCCACCATTCTCGCCTTTACTACAGGCTGTCAGACCAAATACCATGACCAGCATCAATAACGAAATGACCTTTAAACTTCTTCTCATACTGTACGCCCCCTTGGATAATGAATGGATTATTTCAATGAAACCCATTTCATGAAATGGGTTTCATTAAGCTGAAACATAAAACCCGCTTCACTTTATGAAAGGGGTTTCATTTACGCACTCATTATATTTCACCCTAAGAGAAAATGTCAACGCTTTCTTTTTGAGAACGTAACCCTTTTCATCGTGGTGCTGGTCCTGTACTTTGACGTATGATAAGTTCTGGTTGAAGGACAGTCTGCTTCTTCACTTGTCGCTGATTAATCAGCTCATGCAGCTTATCCACCGCGAGTTTGCCCAGTTGATACGTGTTCTGAGAGACGGTTGTAAGTTCAGGGATCACAGCACTTGCGAGCGGCGTATCATCGAAGCCTACGATCGAAATATCTCTCGGAATGGATAATCCATGCTCAATGGTCGTCTTCATTGCGCCAATCGCTGTATTGTCATTCACGCAGATGACTGCTGTTGGTGGATTATCGCTCTCCAGGAGCTTAGCCATCTCCCGCTTACCATCATCAATGGAGAAGCTGCCTAATAAGAGCCTGTCTTTCGGAATTTCGAGCCCATGCTCACGGAGCTTTTTCTGAACAGCCCTGACCTTAACCATTGTGGTCGATAACTCCTTCAATCCACCTACAAACGCAATGTCCTTATGTCCCAGTTCAAGCAAATGTTCAGCAGCTAGAGCCGCCCCAGCTCCTTCATCGGTATATACGCGGTGAAACCCGCCTTTGGCAATATTGCCATTGACCAGCACAACCGGCGTGCGCTTACCTACATCAATTAATTCCTGAGCCATGTCATCCGGACAGGTCTGCATATTAATGCGCCCGCCAAGGAAAATAATTCCGTCTACCCGCTTCTCGCGCAGCATGGACAGATATTCAGACTCCCGATTGTAATCGCCTGCGGTGTTACAGAGAAAGAATGTATATCCCAGACCACGTGCCTCATTCTCTGCGCCCCAGAATACTTCAGGGAAGAATGGATTTGTAATATCTGGCAGAATGATTGCAATGGTGCCTGTTTCTTTTTTGATCAGACTGCGTGCTTGGGCATTAGGTTGAAACTGGTGCTTGGCGATAATCGACATGATCTTTTCCCTCGTGCTAGCACGAACGGGTGCTGTATCGTTCAGCACTCGGGAAACCGTGGATACAGATACGTTCGCCTCTTTGGCAATATCATATATCGTAATTGGAGTCATATGTAGAACCTTCCTTTTTCACTGATTTTCCTGCTTATCATACCAGATAAGGAATATTGATGAAACGGGTTTCATTCCACAACTTTGGAGCCAGAGCGGCTCACCTGCCATGTCATGAGAATGCTTAACCCTTCTCAGTCTCTCCATCCTGCTCTCTTGTAAAAATAAACAGCTTACTATCGGCATTCACAATTTGTGTGCCATTGCTGAGTTGCACGAGCGAGGTCTGCCAGTGGGTATGCCCGCAGAACACGACCGTATACGATCCGGCTTGCAACGCCTGACGGATCAACGGTTCACCCATTAGCCCAAGCTCGGCAATGCCCGGGCTCTGGTGCAGTACGAGGCAATCCGGCTGCTGCTTCAGCAGCTTGCTTAAGGATTGCAGGTACTGCTTCTCCGGCAGCCGGTTCGGCTTATCCGGCCTGCCGATGATGCCGCCAAGGCCAGCAACGCGTAGCGGCTGACTGGCGGCAGAGGACGCGAGCCCATCCATGGGCAGGCTCGCGTTAATGACGACGGGCGCATCCATGTAATGGATAGCCGCGTCCCTGTGCAACCGATGGGCGCCTGCCTCATCGGTGAGATCATGGTTGCCGTCCACGCCGGCAACCCAGCCGAAGGCGTCCCTGAAGGCAAGCCAGACGGGAACCGGATTGCCGCTGGCTCCCCTTTTCCCGCGCCGGGCATAGAGGTCTCCACATAGCATTACACCCACTCGATTCGGATCAATCTCAGGCATCTCCACCTCAAGTAGTAAGCGCACATAATCCGGTAACACCTCGCCTAGTAAACAATCCTCTTCCCCACTCCCCGTTGGTTCATCTTGATCCTGAATGGTCTGCTGATGCTGTGACTGCGATGGTCTATCTAAAGGAATATGAACGTCCCCATTCGAATCAATCTTAGCACCTTCTCTGACGTATGGCAGAGACACAATCCCCTGTAAATCCGAACTGACGATTAGTGCATCTAGTCCCTTAGGGAGACCCGAGATGGTGCCAAGATAGATGGGCAGTTGTGCCACTTGCACTTCTCCACCTGGTACGGCATTCAGATACCCAAAGGTTTCGATCGGGTGCTCTTGCAGTGTAATAATTCTCAATGATGATACCTCCTTGCTCCTAACAATGACTTAACTATTTCCTCTGCTTATTTCTAAACTATCCCTCAGTCTACTTCTTCAACTATATGTTGGGCTAGGTCTTGAGTCGTTTCTTGGTTAAATCTTACGTTATTTCTTAACTTAGTCCCCGAGCCTTTCCCGGCTACCTCTTGTATTGTTTATGTTTCGTGTGCTGAAGACAATACATATTTGTTTTTCTCGGTTTCGTTCTCGATTTCATCTTCTATTTGCCAGCGATTCTCCATACATTATTAATGTAAGCGAATTCAATTGGTGATTAGAGGAGTGTGAACGTTGTATGATCATTCAGGTTAGCCCATTGGCAGAGTCACGACTTAGCGCAAAACTCAAGGATCAGCCGGGCTATTTCAAGCTATTTTATGACACGGATGGATGTGGATGTGACGGTATTGCTGTGCTCCTGATCGTGAATGAACCGGACAGCGATGACATCCCGATTGAATCCAGTACGCTCCCTTTTCTTATCAACAAGCAGCAGCAAATTTATTTTGAGCCTAGCCTACGCCTGCAGTCGGAAAACAGCTTCCCCTGCTTTCGGCTATGCAGTGATTCCATGATCTATGGCAGCAATGTGAAGGTGTACGATCTTCGGGACACGGCAGAAGTAGCTCCGCAGCCAACTGGATGGGTTGTACGATAAAAATATAGCATAAAAATGCACAAAAACCCAAAAACCTCCATTCCTATTATACATGGGAATGGAGGTTTTTGGGTGAATGCATTTTTAGCATACTATTCGGTTTTGAATTTTGCTGATTCGGTAGCAAGCTGCTCCGTCAGACCATTGATCGTATCCACCATCTCAGCAAGATGTCCTGTCATGCCGGATTGTTCCTGCATCGTCGCTGTCACTTCCTCCACAGAAGCGGATACTTGTTCACCTGAAGCAGACAAGTTCTGTGCCGTACCCAAAACATCATCCTTATCACGTTCAATGGATTCAATCTCGGATGCAATGGCTTGCACTTGATCCATGAGATCATTCATATGTTCTGTTACGAAATTAAAGGTCTGCTTCGTCTGATTCACGCTATGCTTCTGTTGCTCCGTAATCGTCTCAATCGCTTGAACGCTACGGTTATTTTGCTCCACATGCTCAATCGTTTGCGTCACAATGCGGCTAATATTCTCTGATTGGGACGTGGTCTGCTCCGCAAGTTTTCGAATCTCGGAAGCCACTACGGCGAATCCGCGTCCATGCTCTCCTGCTCTTGCTGCTTCAATAGACGCATTAAGTGCCAATAGCTTCGTCTGCGTCGCAATCTCCGAAATGGTACCCGTGATCTGATGAATATCGGAAGAACTCTCCGCAAGCTGAAGAGTCGTCTCCGAAATATTGTGAACTTCAGCCTCATTCTGATCATTGACCATAATGAGTGCATCAATGACGGCATGGTTATTCTTGAAGGCATCTGTAATGTCATCTGCCTTCTGTTTCACTTCTTGTGACATCTCGTTCACGCTGGCAATCTTGTCGCCCACGTTCATGAATTTATTAACAATTGCTTCGGTATCATTTGCCTGAGACTCCATAGCCCGCGAGATTTCCACCGCTGTTGTGGTGGTGTCAGCAATTGATGCAGATGTCTGCTGTGTGGATCGGTCTAACTCTGTCGTGCTGGTATTCAGGACTCCAATGGAATGATTCATCCTGGAGATCAATTGTTTATTCCCTTGCGCCATCGCATTGAAGCTATCGACCAATGCCTTGAATTCACCGCTATATTTACCTTGTGCTTGAACGGTCAAGTCACCGCCCGCAAGTTGTCTAAAGAGAACCGTCAGACTGCTGATTGGCTTGGTTACCAAGCGTGAGATCAAGATGCCCGATAGAACTGAAACCGCAATCGCAGCGAACAGAACGATAACCATTTTGGTTGCCATCGCATTTAACGGTTTCTTCACATCATCGTAGCTATCTTCCACGATAATCGTCCAATCGGATCTAGGAATCTTGGAGTAAAATACGACTTTATCGTCAGTGCTGACCTCACCCTGTTGCAGTTGATCACTTGCAGGCAGATCAACCAACGACTGATATTCCCCATCCGCCATCTTCTGGCTAATCAATGTCTCATCTGCTGAATGGTAGATTACCGTTCCTACACGATCCAGAACAATGACTTTTCCAGCCTCATTAATTTTAATACTATGCAATTGATCTACGAAGAATGCAGTGGATACAACTGAAGTGAGTATACCTAGCACTTGATTATTCTCATCATAGATTGGCATTGCGAAGACATTGCCCAATGTGCCTAACGACTTCGAGATTACACCCTCACTAATGATGTTCTTACCTTCCATGGCCTGTTGGAAATACAATCGATCTGACCGGTCACCCTGGAGCGCTTCGGGATTGTTTGATGCTACCACGAGCCCGTTACGATCCAGTAGAATAATGGTACTGTTACCCTCCATCCCTGCCAGGTTATCCGCCAGTATGCCATTCGCTTGATCTATCATTTCACTATTGTCCGCAAAAAAAGCTTCTGTATTTTGTCCTTCTTGATTGCGAATGCCTAATAAATCCCGAAATATCCCATGTGTTGTAATAAGAAAGGTCGATTGTTCCTCCATGCTTAATGTAGCAAATAACCCCTCCCCAACCCGGTCAGAGGTTGCTCGAATCTCATCTTTGCTTTTGTCCATTGTGATGCCTTCGGCCACCTTGTAACAGAGCACAGCTGTCGCTGCCAGTACGATACATACCAGCACGCTGATCATCAGCGGCAGTTTTACTTTGAAGGACATTTTGGCCATTCGTTCCCTCGCCTTAGCGATTAAATTCAATACATTCACCATCCATTTAGATCATTATTAAAGCCCTCTTCATATGGGTTAATTCTATATCGGCAGATATAATATAAACCTACAGTAAGGAAAGCGTTTTAAATTTAAAATATTTTTTACCTACCTTTTTATCCAAAAATAGGAGTCTGAAATTGAAAAGAGAGCTATGTCTGGATATGAATATCTTTATTATTGAAGATGAACCTCTTCTCCTGATAAATTTTATATTTCGCAAGTAAGAGTATTTTGTCATTTGCATGCTTATGTAGTGCATTATGAAGCTTCCACTGACCCATTCTAGGACATATGCCTCTATTTGCTCGATTGGAAAACATAGACTTTGGGTTAATACAAAATATGACATCCTCACCGTATAATTAGAGAACTACATATTGATTAGGGAGAGAACCGTCTTGAATGTCAAAATGCCAACACTACTTAATGTAATTCGCGCTTTACTAGGGGTGCAATCCATCTACATCATCATCTCGATGGTGGCTGTGCTTATGGAGCTGTTCCAGTATAGGGCTACTTACGCGGGATTACCGTTGTTCGATCTAATTGCCTTATTCGCTAATATCCTGCTTCGGATCATACTCATCGTAGGGCCGCCAATCCTGACCATCGTGTATATTTCGAAGAGACGATATAAGCTGACGATCACCTTCATGAGCATGACACTCTTCTTCGGATTAGTCTTCCTACAGAATTTCTTGGTTGTACTGCACTTCTTCATGTTACTTGTACTACTGCTGCATCAACCTATTAAGCGTTACCTCAAGCAAGAGAAAGATACTCGGCATTATCATCCGGGTGACCTGAGACTATAGATTAAACGTGTGGTATGGTTTATCTTTGTTCGCAGCTCTTATTAATCAGCTTAAGGATCAGTTAAGGTGAGTCATTAAAGAAATAGGAAAGAGCCTGACATTATAGTCAGGCTTCTTTTTGTTGTTTTTTTGGGAGAGAGGCATGGATAATATTAAACCATTGAAGTTTACGCGCGTGGTCTCAGCTCCTCCGTGCATTCCGTTGGTTCGACTGATCGCCGTCATCACTACGCACTGGGAGCTGTGCGGTCAGGGTTCAGGCGTCAGCTGTATCCACTGATCAGTTTGAAACACATAGATGTATTCTTGGGGAGTATCATTGAATTGCACCACAACAGGATACATCGGCATCTTGCTACGCCGTGCTTCAATACTTACAATACGCTTCTCATCCACGCCTTGATCAACAATTAAATGAGTTCGTAGCCTTTCTTCCAGTTCACGCATATCCTTCTGATATGAGCTGTACCACGTTACGGACGCCATAATTATAATGGCCACAACAATTAGACCACTCTTGAGTATTCTCGTACCTTCACCTCACTTCTTAGTCATTAGTAAACCATTTTTCAGATATAAATTGTTAGTCTAAGTATGCTAAATGTTGTAATACATTTGTCTTCAGTGCTTGTAGCTGAGGATTGTTGGCTCTGGTCGCCTGCTCTTCTGTATCTCTATGATCTACATTGAACTTACCCTGCTCTAACGATCTCACCCAATAGCCTTGCCGTTTATCATCCCAAGTCAGGAACAAGACATACCGCTGATCAGCGTACATGGGGGTATAGTGACCATAGTTATAACGAGTTACACCCGTATAAAGCCCTCTATTGCGCATGACATACGTAGGCTCCAGAATATCAAGTTGATCATGAAGCTTCTGCTGAGTTGAATTCGCAAAGACTTGATTCACCGCTACACGGGTCACTGTATGACCTCTTCCGCTCCTATCCTCAATCACCTGGGTAGACTCGTTCGTTGCCGTCACCTCAACGATCAGGTCGGCATGTTCTGCCAGTTCTTCATAGTCTGCAAAGATATGATGATCGCTACTACTTATGGTTTCTGTGTTCTCTATCGTCTGATCTGCAATAATGTAACTGATGCCTGCGATTAGAACGATGATCAACACACCGAATACAAATGGTTTGTTTTTCATCTCATTCTCCCCCTACCTTCAAACCGTATATATACTAGATGGTACTTGCCTATGAAAAGTTACACTCACTTGTACAAAACATCAAAAATAAACCCATTTCTGAAGTCAGACATGGGTTTCAACATGAAGTCGTTTATGATTATGCTAGGATGGACTTCTGGCTTTACTTCAAATCCTCAATTTTCATTCGATCCAACTCTTCTTGTTGCGGACTCTTCCTCTTATTCACCTGGGCACTATATTTAATAAAATATCTAATGACGAAAAATAATGCTAAAGCTCCCACCAACATAAGCAAGGGGACAATAAGAAATAACGTCAAAGTAACCGTCATAATTCTCTCTCTCCTTTATCCTTCGAATTGTGGTATTCGTTGACAAGCAGCTTGGCTGTTTCAAAATCAATCTTATCGTTGATGGCCAGTCTTTTAACGAGAGAGATAAACGGATCCTGATCTTCCCTTTCCGTAATCTGGATCTTCTGAATTAATCGGTCGAGTCTGAGACGAACTGTCGGGTATGTAACTTGATAAATGGAGGCGATTTGCTTCAGCGATCCGGATTGAAGAATGAATTTTTTGATAAATGTAACATCCTCTTCATCGAGATTAATCATCCATTCAGGGACACTTTTGATCGTCATAAGGAAACCTCCTTAACATGTTTTCACTTCAATAATATTATAATAAAATTTAATTTTGTTAAAATCAATGATTATATTCACTTTAATATTATAAATGATTTTTAGTTAGATCTTGTGACTACTTCCTACTCTAATGACAGAATAAGCTTAGAATCGATAATTTTGAAAAAAACTCGCTGTAACTCCGAATGTCTTATATCCAAGGGTGGTCACACCACTCATATGACGTAAAAAACACCGACGATTATGCCCCTAGAGGGACAAGTTCGTCAGTGTTTGGTTCATGTACGTTTACCTATTAAGATGCCATATTTCTGTGGTCAGATGAGTTCCTGTCTTCTTTTCAAATATACGTACAACACGATGCCAGACACCGCACAGATGACTGCACACAGACCAATAAATCCATAGCCCGCCTGAAGTCCGCGCAGTAGACCGAGCTGTGTTGTCGCACCGTACATTTGCTTCACGCCTTCAATGACCCAGCCGATCACATAGTTACCGATAACGCTACCAACCCCCATTAGGGTAACGGTGAAGGTTATCGCGGTATCACTACCATTTGGATAACGCTTGGCGATAAACGCCATAACCGTAGGATAGATCATCGCAATACCTGCGCCAGATACAGCGAACAGTACAGCCAGACTCTCTCCGCCCAAGATAGCCGCAAACGTACATACTGCCGAGAATGCCGAGAACACAATCAGGGACAATACGAATCCGATCCGGTCTGTCAGTGGTCCAAGCAACAAACGTCCCAACGAGAAAGCGAGGAAGAAAGCAGATAACAATCCAGAAGCTTTCACGGTGTCCCAGGTATAGGCTTTCTCCAGGAAGTTAACGAGCCAACCCCCAACCGCAAGCTCCGATACTACGCCAAAAGAAAGAATCATCACCATCAGCCAGATCGCTGGATCACGCGTTAATGTCTTGAGCGAAGTCCGATCTTCGTGAGGAAGATCATCTCCTGGAAACTTGCTACGCAGTGCCGCAATAATCGGCAATAGACAGAGTGACAGCATAACCAGGTACATGCCGCGCCAATCCAGTTCGTGTCCAAACACCGTCAGAGACATCACTCCTGTTGCGAGCAACGGAGCGACTGTTGAACTCAATCCGTAGAAGAAATGAGATAAGTTCATCATCATACCTGTGTTTTTCACAAAAATCCTTGCACCTAGAATCGCTAGTGCAATTTCGAGCATCCCGTTTCCGATGTACATGAAGAAATAGGATGAAGCAAAGAGCGGATATGTATGCGACATATAAATGAACACACCAGACAGAATCATGGAGGCAAATGAAATAATGCTTACCGCCTTGATGCCCCATTTGCGAACCAGTATAGCCGTGAACGAACAGGCGATCAGATACCCTAGTGCGTTCAGAGACAACAGCGTTCCGAGCTGTTTCTCATCGAGATTGAAGTCGAATTGAATGCGCGGAATGGCTGGCCCCTTAATATTTTCCGATATACCAAATACGATAAAGCCCAGAAAGATCGTTGCCAGTTGCATGGCATATAGCTTGTTGAACTTTCTCTTGTTCCCTTGGGTATCTACTTGCTGACTCAAAATAAGTTCCTCCTGTAAGTTCAGAAAAAAATGATTACACTTCACCACTGCGATTGCCGTACCATCTTCCGATCACTGTTATCCCCAGATTTTCCTGATCCCTTTCTTAAAGGGAAAAATCCGGTGATAAACGTGCTTTTCAGATTGGTTCTGCACTCTCCGTTGTCGTGTAAAAGCTTTGCTTAACTCATATAAAAGTAGTACCTACCACTGCTTCTCGATAACCTGAATGCGATAAGTCAAGCTCTCCAGTGTCACAGCCACCAGTCCGGTTACATATGCATGACGAGTATCTCGCTGGATGATTAACTCTGGCATGTGCTCCTGCGGAATCAAGTGATCTAGGCAACCCTGTGTGAGGTCATCTAGCATCGCTGGGTTCATCGTGTCTCCTGTGACCACAATTGTGGCAGGGTTGATGATCGCAATAATGGAAACTAGCGTGCGGATCACCAGTTCCTTCACCCCATCGGTTGTTTTCAACATGCGCAACTGTACTTCACGAGACACACCAAAAGGCAGGAAGGACACTTCACCACCAAAATCTGTGTTCCCCGTCAGCGGACGACCGTCAATGATAAAACCTGCACCCGGAAAATGATTCTCTGGAAACGTCACGACCGCAAAATTCTTCTCTTCCTCAAATTGTTGCTGGTTATATAGCCCGTACACCGTCAAGTTCATGTCGTTGCCAATGACCACTTCTACATCTTCATATTGCTCCTTAAGTCTCTGCCCCAGCGGTTGGAACATTAGCTCTGGAACATCACAGAGACCAATTACGCCATTGTGCGCCACACCTGGGATACCAATACCAATTGCCTGTACGTTGTGATGCTGTTCGATCAGCTTGGCAATCAGATCCTCAACTACCGTCACATTAATCTCATCCAACATGAGCGTCTGCTCATCCGACCGCTCTCCGTTCAGGTTCGAATGCGTATGTGTAATCGAATGGATGCCGCCCTCTGTTCGAATAATGAGGCATAGTACACTCGCATAATCAGCATTAAATTGATACCGACTTGCTGGTCTTCCCCCGCTTGATTCATCCGGACCCAGATCCACGATCTCACCTGTCTGAAGCAGTTCATTCAGGATCGTGCCACATGTCGCCACGCTGAGTTTCGTTAAATTCGCGATGGAAGCCTTCGTGCCCACACCGATCGTTCTAAGCGTATTCTTCACGAGTTCAACGTTAATCCGCTTCACCTGTTGGGTGTTGTGTGATGTTGGTAACATCGTTAGATGTGCGCCTCCCTTCCTTCATTTCACATGATTCTAAATAGCTTAAACTTCAAATAATTACACGATTCACTCCGATGACAGAACAACCTTCCGATCGCTGTTATCCCCAGATTTTATTGATTCCCTTTTCCGAAGGGAAAATCCGGGGATAGCCTATGCTTCCGATGTAGCTTTCTTTCAGAAAGCTTTCAGCCGAACGCTTCGCTTCTTCACGTTATTTCTGTCCTCTCCGTTTTTTAGTGTAAATGTCTAGTTCAATCTATAAAGAGCATTCAAAATAAGCAGTTTTTAAAAGTCTTTTAATAATTGACAGTGTAGGTGGATTAGTGAAGAAAGTCAATGCTTTATTTGGAAGCGAAAACGGTTTTGTTGGAAAAGAGAAAGGACAGCTCAATATCATCCTAAGATGAACTATGCTGTCTCTTAATATAATTGTGGCTATGTAGACTGGCTCATGTGGTTTGCCAAGAGGCTTTTCTTCAGTCTGACTTCAAATAACTTACGGTTCAGATCCTGCTCCATGTTGTGGAGATGGTATGCTGCCTGCTTAACTGTGTCCATGTGCAAAGCTTTTGCACGCTTCGCGATGATGTCCATGGCGTCTAGGATAAGCTTGTTGCAGGTGACCAGTTGATCGACGTATTCGTCTTCTAATTGGACGAGTTGAGCGTACTGTGAAGCGAGATCCTCGCTGTTGGTACTTGTCATGTTAATCTCTCCTTCGTTAAACAGAGATTAACACTTTAAGAAGAGTAATGTGGTACGTAAAAACGTACCATTCTATCTTCCACCTTTCACTATAGATTTATAGACTCTAAAAGTATTTATTTATGTAAATAAATTTACATAAATGTTATTTTTATTAACGAGAAAACAAAAGCGTTTTTTAACTTTTACTTGAAGGAGGATAACAATTGACCAAGTTTATGCTTCATTGTAATCATAAGCCTAATAACCCTTGTTTCAATATTACTTGTTGCCTGTAACGAAAAGGAAACGGTTTCTCTTGATGATTTAATTAAGACGATGCAGCAATCAAGTCTAAATATTGAAGCCAATGAAGCTGATGTCACTTCAACGCATTACGCTTACGACCCAGACAGTAACTAGACTCTTACGTACACAGCATGACGAAAGTGACTCTCGAAGCAGTTTCAATATAAGAACTCATGTTATTCCAGTATATGCT
The DNA here is from genome assembly GCF_030812775.1 of Paenibacillus tundrae. Lineage (GTDB taxonomy): Bacteria > Bacillota > Bacilli > Paenibacillales > Paenibacillaceae > Paenibacillus > Paenibacillus tundrae_A. The sequence goes on along the minus strand of NZ_JAUSTI010000006.1, from coordinate 187,937 downwards.
CTACTGAGTGCTCAGAAAGTAGCGATACTACGGATTCTCTTGTACTGCCTGTGAGGTAAAGCTTACATTCCGTACTCGGCAAAAATAGCTGTAAATTTCTTATCAAATACTGCCCAGCGCTTTTGCTCTCCGTACTTGGTATGGAGCTGCTGTAAATAACGCCTAGCCTCTTCCGTATCGCCAGAACGCAATAGAAAGCGGAAGGTTTCGTCACTTAAATGTAGTGCTGTCTTAGCCATATAATACTCTACTATATCTCTGGCGCTTGTTAAGGTGTGTAGGAATGCCATAGCTTCTTCTAAATGCGCCAACAGTTCTCTCTTTAATGACTCTGGGTCGATCTCGGGTGTTAGGACATATTCATCTGGAGCCGATGGAACCAATTCTCTAATTCGGCAGATAAAATGAGCTTTATTCTCCACAACATTTGCCCCCGGCTGTCCAGATTGCAATTCGGCCAACTCAGTGGAATGAATACTAATATTGATATAGAAACCGACACGATGAACGGTATTGAACTTTACTTTTTGAATGTTGAACTTATAAATCAATGCTCCATCCGTTTTTTGAAAGTTTAGATCCTGCTTGGAGTAACCCTGTTTGGTAAAATAGGGTTTGATATCATTTTTTATGATCTCCTGAAAAAGCTTCTGCACAACTTATCCTCCCCAGATGAAATTAGTGATAATCCATTACTGCTGACTCTGTCATAATACAACTATAGCAATAAATGGATAAGTACGACAAACAGACTCTCTCGGTAACTCTAGTGATGCTTTTTGTTTTTTTATAGTAGATTCTAACCCTACTTAACGGAGGTCAATATCGCATGACAATGAACAAAAAGCGATGGGTCGTGGGCATCATTCTTCTGGTCAGTTTATTCGTTGTAAGTGATTTGTTCCTATGGCCTTCGGGGAAGGTTGGCGTGTTCAACACGGCGAAGAGAGGTTTGTCAGGCGCACCTCAGGTCACGCTTAACGGCCAGACTTTATCCTATCAGGGAAAGGTTGATTTTGAGGATATAGATGCGCTTGAGGAGTATGCCGCCAGTGATGAAGGAATCCCGTTATACAAAGCGTTACACACTCCCCCATCACCACCCTGGATCTATGTTAAGCATGAACATACAACCTTTTTCCGTTATAACATCCCGAAGGCTCCTTGGAAAATGTGAAAAAACAAAAAAAGTCTTTCAGACCAGCTCTGAAAGACTTCAACCAGATAGAAGCATCATTTCCTCATCTCACTCAGCCGAATCGAACTCTAATATAATCCTGTGTACGCGAGTCGAGTGCTCCTTCAACTCATGGTTTAGCTCCGGTTGAGACGGATCAAGGGATGCCGTAGCTTCATCCATTAACAGAATATCCGGTTCTAACGTCAGTTTGTTTTTTATTCATTGCTCCAGACGACTCCATCGCAACACATAATAATAGAAGAACACGATCCTTTTTCGATCTTTAACCCAAGTAAGACCTAAGATGGACAGCAATCTCACACTAGCGGACGATTCTTATCGATCACTAATCCAGTAACATAGAGGTATAAGTTCATGAACAGATAGCGCATCAATAACCAGAAGTAGAGAGGTACATATCCGATGAAAAAGGTGAAAAAAATTGTGTGGTTAAGCTTTAGTATTACAGTAATGGCACTCAGTATTACTGTTCTTTATTTTCCAACCTGGACATCCACAATAGAAGGTTCTAACAGCATTCATATACTTGAACAAGTGAACATCAACGGTACAGATCATGAGATCATGATCCGGGGCCAGGATCTGAATAACCCGGTTATTCTATATATCCACGGTGGGCCTGGTGCATCTGAGATTCCTTATGCCAAAAAGGTTCAGGATCTATTGGAAACGAAATTTACGATGGTTAACTATGATCAGAGAGCAAGTGGCAAGTCCTATCATTTTTTCGAAGACTATTCCAACCTCTCCGCTAACTTGTTAGTACAGGATGCACTAGCCATCACAGATTACATCACTACACGTCTGGGGAAAGAGAAAGTGATCTTGATGGGTCATTCCTACGGCACGTACATCGGCACGCTTGCTGCACAGCAAGCACCGGAGAAATACGAAGCCTATATTGGGATTGGACAAATGGCGGACATCCAGCAGAGCGAGACGGACGGATGGAATCATGTGATGGAACAAGCCCGACTGGCTGGGAATGATGAGGACATACGACAGTTGGAGCAGTTGTATGAAGCCATTACACAGGGGAAGGCCTTTGTACCACGTGATCTCGTGAAGCGATATGGCGGTGCTTCAAGGTTGATAGACAGCCCTGAAGCCAGCTTCTTCGGAATGACGTTCAGCAGTGAATATACGATGCTTGATGCCATCCGCTACAATAAAGGGATTATATTTTCACAAGAGATGCTGATCGGTGAGGCTATGAATCATCCTTTGCCTTCCATGATTACGAAGCTAGATCTGCCCTTTTATTTCATTATGGGGGATTACGACTATATGACCTCCTGCCATGCAGCCCAGTTGTTCTACGACAACATTGAAGCAGACCACAAAGAATTTATCTCTTACAAGCAGTCAGCTCATTATCCCCACTATGAAGAAAAGCAGAAGTTCTTCAATTGGATGGTAGATACCTTTCGAAATTAGACTTAGACATTAGAAGCACCCAGCTCCATTTGCTCGCGCCAGAACTCGTAAAAGCTCTGCAAGTCATTGAACGACTCGCAGAGCAATCTAGCATTGGATATAAATGAGGAGGCTGGCTCCGATGGTAAGGCACAACCTACTTTGCAAAAACAATTGAATCCGTCTCGCTATCCAAGGTCAACGCAGCATAATCGTTAAGAACGGGCACAGCGCCATTGAACTCAATAGGCAACACGACATAACTAGATTGAAAATAATCCGACCCATTCCAGCGATCCGAAAAATACAGGTACTCCTGCGCTGATCGATTCAGTACAAAAGCCGGCTGTGTACGATACGTCGTCTCATCACCGAAGTCATAGAGCATACTCCACGAACTTTCCATTGAATCCGCGATCGCATATTTCCCTTGGTTCGGATCCCATCCTGTGCAAAAAGAGGTAAGCATATAATACTTCTCATTCCGCTTGAACACGGCTGGGGCTTCCCGATATTCACCCTGCCACAGCTTTGAGACTAAACATTCTACATTCAGGTAATCTTCCTGAAGGCGATAGATATGCAGATCCGCATTGTCTCTGGCCGCCGAGATAAAATAAGCTGTTCCATCATCATCCTGGAAGAGTGTGCAATCCCTCGACATATACCCGTAAGGATTGAAGCTCCCATGATAGACAAATTGACGATCCGGATAATCGGAGGTGGCTACAGCACATGCAGCATCATTGTAGTTCTTTCCATTTTCGTAGTGCACCCAGAGCACAAATTTCTTAGTCACGGGATTAAAAAGAACTTTGGGGCGCTCAAGGTTTACCTTACCACCCTCATCATTCACTAATTCCAACTTCGTGCGGACTCGAATGGATGCCGTCGGAGTCGAAGTCGTCAGGATGTGATCCCGAAACTCCCACTGGAATAGATCCTTGGATCGGTAACAGCTCACATAGTTATCATCTCTTCGGTCTTCACCGTACCAATAATAGTAGCCGTCATGATATAACATATGCCCACCGTGAGCATGAATGGATTCACCGTTGATATCATTCCAGAGACTACCGTTGACTAATTGTGTCTTCATGACGTTACCTCTCTTCTGTTGTCATTCACGATTGGAAAACATCATTAATTACTACATCGTTAACTAGGTCACTGAGTCGCTAGGTTACTCGATGTCCTCTCCAAACACTTTGACTTCCCATAATCTTGGTGTGTACCAGTTGTTCGGATTATTATGAAGCGTTGCACCCTGCATATTGATTCGCACATATCTAGCCGTGCTCGAGAGGGTGTCCGAAGTGAATCCGTAGGATTTATTATCCGTTCGATCCAATGCGACAGTCCAATTCACATTATCGTTACTCGTCTCGATTTTATATTTATAGAATCCTTCGGAGCCTTTTTGCATCCACCATGAAATCTGTACATTGTTAATCTGCTGCACGGATCCAAGATCTACCTTCCACCAATGTGGCCACGCCACGCTGGTACCTACCCATTCGGTTTGATAGCTTCCATCATTAGCGTAAGTTGCTGGTTTTGTTCCCGTAGCCGTTTGTGCAGTTGCCTCTTTTCCCTGTGACAGTAGTTTTCCGTCCTGTACAGGAACGACAACATCATTGACTGTATCGTATAACACCTTATCAAAATAATCATAGAATGCGTATCCGTTAGAGAACCAAACTGGTAACAATCGTTCCTCTGTGGTTCCATTTTGCGTGCCTGCCCATCCGAACATCCAGCGATATGCAACCATCACGATATTGTCGCCCGTATCTGGCGTCACCCTCATAACCGAGCCAGACTGTGCCGAGAAGGTAGAGGTATTACCAATCACGCGTAGTTCAGACCACTCTCCATCGAGGCTTGTGGCAGATGAGTACATCGGTATGCTTGGATACCAGCCCGCAGCTTGGGAAGAAAATAAATAATAGATGCCGTCTTTTTTGATTACCTTAGGCAGTTCCCGGTGCTGGTTCTGATAGATGGTAGTCACTTGATGATCGACATCCAGCCAATCAGAGGTTAACTGATACAGTATCGTATCCGAATTATTATTCGCCGTAGAGATTAAGTAGGCTGTACCATCATCATCTTTGAAAATGGAGATATCTCTCGATTCGTTTCCACCTGGTCGGAAGCTCTTATGAAATGTAAAATCTTCTCCAGGTGTGGCAGATGCCACCGACACTCTGGCAAGTGTGTAGTCTCTGCTGTTCTCATAGTGAGCCCAAAATACAAACTTATTCGTGGACTCATGATATAGAATATTGATCCCCTCAAATTTGCTATCAGCTAAGTCCGGATGATCGGTGTAAGAGAGCACCACTTGATCGTTACCGTAGGTAATATCGTCGGTTGACGTCTGTTGGATCATCTGACCGAATCCACCTGTTGGCTTCTGAACAAAATTGAATCTGTAGTAGGTATCCCCGACTTTGAGCTCGTTTGGTAAGTTCAGGGTTGACTTGGTTGTATTATCAAATGTAGTCAGATTCTCTGGAAGCACATATGGCGTATATTCGGGTGAAACCGCGGAGGTTAGCACGGAGCTTCCCCCATACGCTTTCACTTGATAGGTATACGTGCTACCTAGTTGAAGATCATAATCATCTGTTGTTGTCCCGGTTAAGGTCTGTAATAACTCATAAGCCCCATTGTTCTCGGAGCGAAGCAACTCGTACCCGGTCGCTCCGTCAACAGGCGCCCAGTGGATCTTGGCATTGTTCACCTCAGAATCGTTCTTTAGTACAAACAGCGTTGCAGCAATATTTGTCTCTTCACCCGCAGCTTGAGTGGTTGGTACAGCAGCAGAGAAATGGTATGCCAGCAATAGAAATGCAACAATGATTGCTATTCTTGATTTTTTTATCATCACGCTGAGTCATCTCCTTATTATTTCAGATTCATCAATGCCATGACATCTGTCTTGCTCGCTTGATTGTACCAATCGTTGACTTCCTCGGTTACTTCATCGCCGCCCTTCTCATGCCATTGCTTAACAAAGGTATCGAATGCTTCGAGCGGTTCATTGCCATAAATGATCTTGGTGAATATCTCTTGTTCCATGGTCGTCAACTGTTCCCATATGTTTTGCATCGTTGGTGTAGGTGGGCCGTTAAAATCATTGGGTACCAAGGAATCCCGGTTCTCATAAGAGATTCGATATCCGTCTTTGGTTGTTTGATCCCTTGAATCACTCTGAAGAAGAACACCTGTATCCGGTTCTACCCCATTAGCCAGGTCGTAGTAAGACTGACCAGGACCGTCGACGCTTGGTGTGTTTTTCGTAAAGGCCATTTTCCCTACCCCTTGTACCGCTTCCAACGGGGTATTGAATTGCTGTGGGTCAAAGGTGACTTCTTCGTTGACGATATCGTAGTCATATCCTTGCGCATAGCCGTATTTAAACTCTCCTGTGCCAAACGCAGCATCGTACATTTTATCGTAGTATAGGAAGAAGGCCTCCATGTTCTGAAAGTCTTTGTTAAACATAAATACGCCATCGTTCAATTGGGCAGTTTGATAGGTTCTATCTCCGTTCACACCTTGGATGGTTGGATAGGGAACAACTTTGGCACCCTCTATATTTTTCTCCACATCCTTCACACTGCCGTATAACCAAGGTCGACCGACGATAATACCCGCCTTGCCTTCCGTAAAGTCAGACAAAGCATCCCAGGCTCCCTGCGTAGCCAGCTCTTTGTTCAAATATCCCTTAGAGTACCAATCACGCAGCTTGCCAAGTGCCTCCTTGTTGCCTGGAGCGACCGATCCGTAGGTTAGCTTGCCATTGTCGTTCAACCATTGTCGCGGAAGATGTTTACCTGTATATGCACTGAATATCATGACCGGATCACTCACCCAGCCCGTGTTGTACGAATCTTTCCCCGAGAAAGTAAAGCCATATGTATCCTGCTTGCCATTACCATCCGGGTCATCATTCGTAAATGCCGCAATGACTTGCTCGAACTCCTCCAGTGTTGTTGGCGCTTTCAAGTTCAATTTGTCAAGCCAATCTTGGCGAATCAACATCACTTCACCTTCAGTGAGATTTGGCGCAATCGCCATACCATACACTTTGCCGTCGCGAACAACCGGATTGAAGGTCGATGGATATTGTTTGTAGATTTCCTTGATTCGGTCAGGCATATATGTTGCGATATCTTCCGTAATTTCCTTTACCTGTCCAGATTCGATTAAGTCATTAATCAGCATCGTATCATAGACCGGTAGAACGTCTGGCAGCTTCTCTGAACCCGTTAGTGCAAGCCGTAACTTGGTATTATATTGTGAAGCATCACCCCCAAGCAGCGTAGTTTCGATCTTAATGCCCAGTTTTTCCTCGCCCCAGCGAGTTAACACATTGTCATTTAGGCTTTCACCGTTGATGTACTTCCCCGAATTTTCATCCTGTTGTTTGGCAATCGTCATGGTCAACGGCGGATCATACTTCCCATCCTTCAGCACGGATTCTGACGTCGCAACGGTATTGCTCTCGCCACTGCTACAACCGGCTACGACAAGTGCTGACAACATGATTGTACTTAACATTTTCCACATCACATTTTTTCTGTTCATTGAACTATTCCCCCTCCGCTCGACTGATGTTGCTATGAATACGATGGAATCCAATCCATGTAAGCATGAATCCGAACATATAACTTACATCTTCTACCTCTTCTTACTCTTTGACAGCCCCTAGCACAATTCCCTTCACGAAATAGCGTTGTAAAAAAGGATAGACCATAATAATTGGCAGTGTGCTCACGAATATTTGGGCTGCCTTGATGCTCTGTTCCGACATCGCTTCCACTTCCGACTGACTCATCGCCATATTCTGCATGTTGCTCTGCACGACTACGGTCTGTAAGAAAGAAGCCAGCGGATACTTACTCGCATCCGACATATACAATATACCGTCAAACCAGGAATTCCAGTGCCCCACCATAATAAACAAGGATACCGTAGCTATCCCGGGCAGAGATAACGGCAAGTAAATTTTGGTGAGAATGGCAAAGAAGGATGCACCATCGATAAAGGCCGCTTCTTCCAGCGCTTTCGGGATCGTTTTGAAGAAATTGACAAGAAGAATCAGGTTATATGCTCCGAAAGCTCCCGGCAAGACCAACGCCCAGATGGTATCCTTCAACCCAAGACCTGTAACCAATATATAAGAAGGAATTAATCCACCAGAGAAGAGCATCGTGAAGATAAAAAACCACATCAGCGCGTTGCGTCCCCGAAATTCCTTGGACAGCGCATATCCTGCGCAAGTAAGAATAAACATACTGATGGATGTTCCCAGGACCGTTCGTAGAATCGAAGTCCACATGGAACTGATAAAGTTGGAATTGTTAAATGTTTTGATATAAGCGTCCATGTTGAATCCAACCGGCCAAAATGATACCAAATTACCGCTTACTGCCGCCTTACTACTGAGGGATTGCGCGAGCAAATGAAGCAGTGGAAGAAAACACACCAGTCCTGCCAAGATCATAAACGCATAATTGAAAATCGAGAAAACTCTATACCCTGTCGTCTTATGGTACATGCTGCCTCTCCCTCCCTGTTAGAAGTTGTTCAAAAAGTCCGCTTTTGATTACGCAGGATGCCTACGGCATCTCAGCATCGAGTCGTCCTTTTTGAACACGCACGATTAAAATATTTTGTAGTTGGCATACTTATAGGCCAGCCTATAGGATACGACGATCAAGATGAGACTGATCCCCGATTTGAACAACCCTACCGCTGTACCGAATCCGTATTGCCCATTCAACAAGGAAGAACGATAAACATAGGTGTCAATAATATCTCCCGTACTGTAGACAAGTGGGTTGTAGAGGTTGAATACCTGATCAAACCCGGCGTCCAGAATATTTCCTAGACTGAGCGTAGAAATAACAATAATCATCGGCAACATACTTGGCAGGGTAACGTACATAATTTGCTGTCGACGTGTCGCACCATCAATTTCGGCTGCCTCATAATACGAAGGGTTGATCCCTGCAATGGTCGCCAGATAAACGATCATGCCAAATCCGAAGCTTTTCCATACATCGCTGACCACCACCGTATATCTGAAGAGATCTGGGTCACCCAGAAAATAAATGGGAGAGATACCGAACAGCTGAGTCAACACTTGGTTAATCCCCCCATCCAAGCCAAGGATGTTAATCATAAGCCCAGCTACGGTAACCCATGATAGGAAATGCGGTAGATAAACCAGTGTCTGTACACTTTTCTTAATGCCAACATTCCTTAACTCACTTAACAGAATAGCCATAATGATCGGAACGATTATACCCACGATAATTTTGGAAACGGCGATAATTAACGTATTGATAATGGCTTGTGTTGCTTCATCATACCGGAAAATTCTCTCGAAATTGTCCAGTCCGATCCAGCGGGAACCTGAGATCCCGAGCCAGGGTTTGTAATCCTGGAAAGCCATGAGCAGACCGACCATCGGACCGTACGAAAAGATGCAGACAAATATGAATGCGGGAATGCACAATACATACAGTGGCCAGCTTTTCTTCAATTCCTTCTTCCAAGGTGTTCGCCGAGGAACCTTGGGTGTGGGCGCTATATTCGAGCCTGTTTTTACGGAACCAATCTCATTAATGATGCATACCTCCTCTACGTTGGCTCTGGGGACGCGTCCTCGTAATGTAAGCTTAACAAAAGCGCTTTCATGTCAAAATGCCAAAATGTGAAGATCATAACCCCAATCTGAATCATTTTTAAACCGCTTTCATTTTAAAGCATGGTTACTCTTCCGCTTTTATTTAGTTTGGCTTATGATGAAAATGGAATTGCATTCGGTCGTACTTCAAGTTCTGCGTATCGGAAAGGAACACACATGATTAGAAAAATGTACATGAAACGTTTTATCTACTTCTTTGTTTTTTTTCTGTTATTAACACTGAGTCTATTCTTCGTGATGAATCGATTGAGCTCGAAGACACTGGAGGAAAATATGATCGGAGCCTCCAAAAACCAGCTTGATTATGTCAAGGGCATCCTTGACGGTATTATGTATGAGGCTAATATGTACGGGGTTCAGTTTGCGGCTGATAGTGATGTGAGGTTTTATCAAAGGCAAGTGCTGGAACTGAGTAACTACGACTCTCAGATGAAGAAAAATGATATTGTCGATCGCTTACGCCAAACCCTTCTGTCTAGCCGCTCGATTGAATCCATCGGAATCTATTGGAAAAACGAAGGAACATTTCTGTCTACCAGCAATTCGCTGGAGGCGCGACTTCCATTTAACGAGATTCAGCGACCCGGCTGGCGTATTATCAATGATAGCTTGTATTATTTTGCAGCTTACCCTTACATTCAAAAATCCGAGCAATTAAAGCCGGTTCAATATGTTGTTGGCGTTAAGCTGAACAACGATTACCTGAAGAGCCTACTTCAGAAGGCTGTTAACAATGATAGCTCGAATGCTTTTCTATGGTTTGACGATCACCGATTATGGGACGAGAATGAAGTAGATAACGATCTATTGAAAGCGATTTCAGAACTTCTGTTACCGCAAGAAGGAGCCACACTTAAATATGATTATCACACGAAATCCGAAAACTACTATGTTCTCTCCCGTTATATTGAAGCACTCGATACCTATCTGATCACCTATACACGTACAAATGATTTCCTTAAACCGCTAGATCATAACCGAAAGGTATTCCTTATCAGTATTATAGCCGTTCTGACACTAGGGCTGATTCTCATCTTTACGTTCTATCGGAATTATGATCGTAACATCCGCTTAATGGAGAGAAAGTTCTTACAGGTTGAGCAGGGCAATCATAGTACACGAATTACGGAAAATACGGATAACGAATTTTACGTCCTCTTTCGCAGCTTCAATCACATGGTAGCCGAGATTCAGGATCTGTTTGTGTCCTTGAAGACCGAGACGGAACTCCGAAGGAGTGCAGAGCTGAAACAACTGCAAGCCCAGATTAATCCTCATTTTCTGTACAACAGTTTATTCTTCATTATGTCCGTAGCCAAATTCTCGCCTGATGCTGTCATGCGAATGAGTAAACATCTGGCTGAATATTATCGTTACTTGACCAGACTGGATAAACATGAAGTCACGTTACAAGAGGAATTGCAGTTTGCAGAACACTTCTTAATCATCATGACCCTCAGTAAAAAAATAGAGTATGCCATCGATCTTCCGTCAGAACTCACCTCTCTTCCACTCATGCCATTGATCATCCAGCCTGTCGTGGAGAACGCGATTCAGCATGGTATTGAAGGGCAACAGGGAGCCAATCGGGTAAACATCGATGTTAAGCAAGCAGAGGAAGTCATTCTCATCCGGGTATCCGATGATGGAAGAGGTCTTACACCGGATGAAATCCAAAAGCTGGAGACTCAGCTTGATCGTGACACCCCGCCTGAGGGAACCCGAGGTGTGGGTCTCTGGAATGTTAATCGGCGTCTAAAAAATACGTATGGCGATCGTAGTGGGTTAGCATTTTCAACCAACGACTGGGGCGGGCTGTCTGTCCTGCTAATGATTCACGTTCCGACTGAGAAAGGAGAGAGCATATGAAGCTGTTAATTGTTGATGATGGACATTATGTCGTGGAGTATATGAAACATTTGGTGGATTGGCGTTCCTTCGGTATTCATCAGATTGAGACAACGACCAATTCCATTGAAGCGAGAGAAATGTTGAACGGAAGCCTGATCGACATTTTGATTACAGACATTCGCATGCCTGAGGTTTCGGGAATCGATCTGCTGCACCACATTCATCAAAACAACTTACCAACCAAAGTCATCATCCTCTCTGGATATTCCGAGTTCGATTATGCACAGCAAGGAATTCGTCTCGGGGCTCTGGACTATCTACTTAAACCTGTTGATAAAGACGACGTAGAGCATGCGATGTCCAAAGCTATTCAAAAGATCCAGAAGTCACGTCCTGTTCACTCCGCCAATTGGGAGCATTTTAATGGGATGGGCTACCTACTCTCGCTACTTACTCAGAACGAAACCTTAAAGGAAGAGTATGATGTATACGCAGCATGTTTAGCAGACCATCGTTATTGCTTCTTCAAGCTTGAGCATTACACCGAAGCAGATGTAGAACGTGTACAACAAACTGTTGCAGAGTCATCTACTTCATTCGTTTGGCCTTCAGGATCACATCTGGTCGCCTGTATACCTGAAGAAACAGCACGGAGATTCGCTGCCCAGTGGAATCAAGTGGCCTTGTCCTCACCGTTCGCATTGACCAACCGGAATGAAACACGGGAGCACTTTTACCGTTTCTTCCTGAATGAGAACGTAAGCTCTGGCGATTTCGTTGGGTTAACTGCCCTCTCTTCAGTGGAAAGTGATTCGGAAACGATAGGCAATATCATACATACGTATGAGCGAATCGCTAACAGAAAACAAAAACAAATTTTTCTAATGGAGATCATCACGTACATCTATCTCAAGGACAAAAATCAGGATACAACAAAAATAGCCGATTGGATGTTCAATCGGCTTCAAGACCCCGACAAGTTCGGGCCAATTCTCATCGACATGTTCAGCAGAATCCGTATCAACAAACAAATGTCCATTCAAACGATCGTTGATAAAGTAAGAAAATACATTGAAGACCACCTTTCCCACGGTCTTAGTCTCGATGAACTAGGAAAAGTCGCGCATCTTCATCCTGTCTACTTTTCCAAGCTGTTCAAACAAGAGACCGGAGAGAACGTGTCCAACTATATTTCGAGGAAACGGTTGGAGAAAGCTTCCCAGTTGCTCCAAGATTCCGAACTCCGTATAGCCGATATCGCGCAAATGATCGGTTACCGTAAAATTCAGTATTTCATTCAGTTGTTCAAACAGGAGTACGGCGTCACGCCATACCAGTATCGGAGAAACATGACCCACCAATAAGGGTACATTTCACAGACATACGATCCATTTCAAGCTTTTAACATTGAACATTCAACGTCGAGCTTTCTTGTTCATTATCTCACCGTTCCCAACCTTGGAGCGGTTTTTCTTTGTTTCTATTCTTTATCCCATCTGACTTGCAAACTACTCTGGAACTAGCTTGGACATAAACACGTCAACCTCATCTTCCGTATCCAGAACAAACCCTAGACGCTCATACAATCGCCGCGCTGGGCTTCCTTGCAGCACATTTAAGGTAACTCGTTTGCCCCGAATCTCTTCCCGATTCAGTAACATGTTCAGCACCTGTGTTCCAATTCGTTTGCCCTGATGGTCTGGATGAATATAAAAGTGTTCTAACAAATATGCCTCTGCTCTAGGCTTAAATGCAATGCATCCCACCATTGAGCCTTCAGCTTCAATAATCCACGTATAGTCGGGATCGAATGTTGTACGGAAACGTTCACGTACCCTCACCTCATCATATCTCCCTAACCGCGTTAGATCATCGTACAGAACTAAGGCTCTTAATTCTGCAAGCTGTTCCTGGTCTTCCTGATGTGATTGTCTTAACGCAACTGCAACCACCTCAACACCCCTCTCTAGAACCTCACTATACATCGTTGAAAACAAAGTTACATTCATTTTTTTACTTACTAGGACAACAGAGTCATGAATGAACTACAAATATTCACACTACGAAGCTGCTTCTCGTAAGTAAACTACTCTTCATTTACGTTGGAAAATGTAGAAGAAGCATGTTTGAATTTTTATGTTGTAACAACATTATCGTTCGTATATAATAAAACAAATTACTAGTTCTATAAATATAGAACAACAAAGATAGATTGATAGATTACATACTTAAAGGAAAGGAACGATACAACTACTATGAACTATCAAGTGGAGGTTGATTTTGCACCCATTTATGAATGTGTAAGCAGTCTGTCCGCTTTTATGGGTAAACAAAATCATTCAGCTCTCGATGCTGGAAAACTGTGGATTCGTGATGTACAGGATCAATTTGCACCAGCCAAGCTGCAAAACATGAGAGATACGATGAAAGCTACAGACAACTTCAGTCTTGCACCATACATATGGCATTGCCCTGGGGATCGCTCGGTTCAAGGATTTTTGGATTGGCTTGAAGGTTTGTCTTCGGGACAATTGTATGATATCGCTGCCGGCTTGAAATTGTCTGTACCCTCTAATCTGCCCGATCTTCGCAGCCGGACATCTGAAGCCATCCGGGAATGGAATGAACACTACTTTAAAAACATCAATCCAGCTATTATCGAAGGTCTCTCGCACGAGGCGAAGACTAGACGTGCCCGTATACAGGGAGGAAATGACCAAGAGGTCTATGAACAAGCTACACAGGGTATGCGAATCTATCCTAACGGTGTGCTGAACAAGGTAATTCTTATTCCTCAATACCATGCGAGTCCATTTGTCACCTCAGCGATCTTTGACGAGATCATCTTCACCAGTTACTCGTGTGACATTCTTCCCACCGAACCGGGAAGACCCAACCCTGGATTACTGCGTCTAACCCGAGCACTATCGGATGAAACTAGATTGTTCATTTTACGACTACTGGCTGGTAAGCAATTGACGTTTACTGAGATTGTACGCGAGGTAGGACTATCGAAGAGCACAATACATTACCATCTCATTGCCCTGCGAGCAGCCGGACTAATTATCGTACATTATGACCACAAGAACACGGAATATAGCCTGCGCTTGGAAGCTCTGAACAACCTCTCACAGCAGATTGGAGCTTATATTGGAAGCTGAATTCAGGCAACTTCCTCTGTACAAATGGCTTGATTCTACCCTGCGGAGGAATCTATATGCTTAAACGAAGTTATTATGGTTTATTAGCTACAGTTACACTCAGTTCTCTCGGTGATGTGTTCGGTCTGCTGGCTATGGAATGGCTGGTCTATGAGTTAACTGCCTCGAAGCTTGCTATGGGGGCTATGGCACTCAGTTTCAGCATTCCCGAGGTGACTTTCAGGCTGCTTGGATCGCCCTTATCCGACCGTCTGCATCGTGGAAAGTTTATGGCTGGATTAGCCTCAGTAAGGCTTCTGGCTCTTTTGCTTCCACTTAGTATGGGGATTACAGGACAATTGCAACTCTGGCATCTGTTCGTTGCCGCAGCACTCAGTGGAGCCTGCTCCGCTCTATTTATGCCCACAGCCATGGCTGTTGTACCGGGTGTCGCTGGTGAACATAAATTGTTACGGGCATTTGCAGTCATTGATGGTTGTCGTAACGCCGCTGCTTTGCTCGGGCCAGCCATCGCCGGAGCGCTAACGGCTGCTGCTGGTGCGTTGCCTACGCTTGGTATCAACGCTATATGTTACCTTGCAGCCATTACTGCCCTGCTCTATCTGCCCACTATGCAGAAACCAGCAGCATCACAAGTCACCTTCTCACTTCAAGCTTATCTTCGAGATATTGGAGAAGGCTTCTCATTCTATCGGAGATTCCCAGCGATGCTCTCGATCATGATGATGGTTTCCATCAGCAACATGTCATCCGTTGCCATCTGGACGATGATGATTCCTTTTGTAAGCGAAGTGCTACACCGAGATGCTGCCGCTATGGGAACACTGACTACTGCTTCTGCATTTGGCACACTCCTAGGGCTAGCCGTTATCTCATGGATCGGTGAGATTAAGAAAAGACGAACCGTCATGCTGTGTAGCTTAGCTGTCATTGGGCTTTGTAATGCCTTATTAGGATTATTTCCGAGTTACCCATTTGCACTTATTGCCTTATGTGCCGCAGGAGTAGCGGGTCCCTTCTTCGGTTCTCTCAGTTCTTCGTTACACGGGACACTTGTACCTAGCTCCATGCAAGGCCGGGTCAATTCTATTCGTTTCTTAATTGGTGGTGGACTTCAACCCGTAGGAGCTTTTGCAGGTGCGGCCGTAGCCGAATTGTATGGTCTACCCTTCTTATTTGTATCTCTCGGACTTCTTCCTTTCATCTGCTCTATAGCTGCTATATATCTTCCAAATCTGAAACAATTGAACGGTGATCTCTCTGCTCTACAGCATAAATCTTTGAATTAAATTCGTATAACAAGGCGATAAACACATTAAAAACACTTAAATGTTTCCTTCCAAGGACGACGCTTTAAGTGTTTTGGTGTTTCAAAGTGTTGCAATCCGAGAGTTCTAATCATCGTCCTCTTCCTCTAAACATAGCTCCAAAAAAGCAAATAATCCCGGAGCCTCAACTGAACGTTTACCCCAATCATGCCAGAAATACAGAACCTGTCCCACATTTCCCGAAGATGCAGGATCCGTGTCCAGACATAGATAATCTCCCCCACCATTCTCGGCAATAGGAACCCATTTGGCGTTCCAGAGCAATGGTTTAATCGCATCATCAATGTCAGGTTCCAACTCATCGGGTTCGAATTCATCCTGAAGAAAAGCCCAATTCTCCTTCACTTGCGCAAGAGGGGTTAGCGTTAGGTTTCGGACAAAAGCAGCACCGCCGATGTCCCATATCTGTCCATCATGGATTCGGTATAATGCCTTCATCTCTTCTGGCAATATCACACCCAACTCATTCTCTACAGAACGAAAATCTGCCTCTGTCGCTCCCGGCTGGAGATGAAGTGCCACTTCAAAGCCTGGATCAACACTTGTCCCTTTGGCAATGATACGTTGCCACAATTGTTCAGCCTGCCTACTCATTCCACACCTCATCCTCCTTATGAATGGGTCACCTCTGCTTGAGATGCAAAGGCTACACTTCTCGTTTCTCCTCTGGCGTATATATAATTCGCTGATAATCCATGTCCCGGCTATCCATATCGCCCAAGTACATCCGTTGATGCTCGGGTACCCGTTCATATTTTTCCTTCATCACAGCTCGGTTGAATTCACTCGGATCTTCCAGATACATGTGGTATGCATATCGACATGCCTCAAACGTGGTCTGTTCTCCCGTCAATTTCTTATACATATCCAGTAGTTCCTTGTATTTATCCTCAACATTCTCGGCATATTGCTCTTCTGAGAACGTCACTTCGCCCAGATCCAGTATCCGAATAGCTACCGGGCGATCTATCGTCGTAAAGAAGGTTCCATCCCGAAACCACGTTGCCAATTCATCTATAGCCATCTCGACATACTCGGGCAACTGATAGATCGCCACTTTACCATTCTCATATACCACCAGATGAACCAGGTAATGTTGTCCTTCATATTTCATGAAAATAGAGAAGCCATCGCCCTGAATCGTCTCATAGAACAGTTCCTGCACTACTGCAAAATCAACCGCTTGAGGCGAATATGATACTCTTCTATTTTCCCTCTGTTGTTGGAGACGTGGTGTGACTTCGAATATATTACGAAATTCAGGATTGAGCGCTCTGATCTTACGCTCGATATGTTCATAATAACTGCTATTGTTATGTGTCCAGTCCGCTTGCTCCACTCGGTAAGCACCCAATCCATGAATGGAGATCGTCTCTCCAGCAGGTACATCAGGGCCTAACCAATACGACTCGATTTTCTGCTTCAGCTCTTTCAGATCGCATAGTTCCCAGCAATTGATCATGCCGTCTTCATAGATTTGCAGGGGTATGAGAAAATGCTGTCCGCCATTATGTATGATGCCAGGTGTTGTTGTGCCTTCAATCTGTTTTGTTCTCCTAATACTCTGCACTTAAAGTACCTCACTTTCATCATCTTCACGTTCCCATATCCTACAACTGTACAATAAGAGAAACGAAAACACGAGAGAACTTCCGCCCATCTTGCTACGCAATTGGACTCATCCTTTATGTAAACTTTCAAAAAAAATATGCACATAAAAGCATTGCCCAGACAGATTCAGCTCTATCTTGGACAATGCTCCTATGATCACCAACTTACAATATTAGGAGAGATGCTGCTCTTCCGATTACATCTCTTGCAGTATACCTTTGACAAGCCCTGTGAACGTTGTTTTTACTTTGGCAGCAACTTCAATGACTTCTTCATGATTAAGCGGCTGATCTAGAATACCGCAGGCCATATTCGTGAGACAAGAAATGCCCAACACTTTCATGCCCCCATGAACCGCAATAACAGCTTCAGGCACAGTCGACATCCCTACTGCATCTGCACCCATTGTACGAATCATGCGAATCTCCGCTGGTGTCTCATAAGCCGGTCCACTCCACCAAGCATAGACTCCTTGCTGCAAGCTAACCTTCTGCTCATCTGCGACACGAAGTGCAATGCTGCGCAGCTCTGGATTGTATACCTGGGACAAGTCTGGGAAACGTGTGCCCAGTTCTGGATTGTTTGGCCCCATCAGTGGATTGTTACCCACCAGGTTAATATGATCTGTAATGATCATAAGCTGACCGGGTTCAAAGCTTGTATTGATCGCGCCACAAGCATTGGTAATAATCAATTGCTCTACACCTAATGCTTTCATCATACGTACCGGGAACGTCACTTCCTCCAGTGTAAAGCCTTCATAGTAATGAAGACGTCCTTTCATCGCAACAACCGTTTTGCCCATCAGCTCTCCGATCACCAATTCGTTGGCATGACCCACAGCCTCGGACTTAGCAAAGTATGGGATTTCACTATATGGAATAACCGTTGCGTTCTGAATTTCGTCTGCGAGAGCGCCAAGTCCTGAACCCAGTATCATACCTACCGTTGGCTTGGAGCTGGTTCTGCTTAATATGTAATCTCTAGCTTCTTGAATATGTTCAGTTTGATGCATGGATGGATTCCTCCTGATGATAATAATTTACGTAAACAAGTTACGATACCTCAAGTGTAATCAACTACAGAGTTGATGTAAATGGAAGCTCGCAAAGTAACCTCCCCGTGACACTTGTACTAATCCATTTAGAGTTTGCACCCCGACTTCAATGCTTGGAAATATTCCTGCAAGAGTTCATCGAAGTCAACTTCATTCCGGTCATTCTTCTCCACATACTTCCACAAGATCAGTTCTTCCGTCTCGATATTCAAGACCTCATATTCCATCTGTCTCGATTCCCAGACAGTCACTTGGCCCATAGCAAGTCTCGACTCATGTCTGAATCCTGTGGAAGGATCATGTATGAGCCGTTCATCTACATTATCCTTTTGAACCTGTTCCGTCCTAATCTGCTCGGATTGCAGCGTAACTGCTCGACGCTTAACCCATTGTTCGAAACGATGTCGAAGCAAGTGACAACACACCTCCTTCGGATGCAAAATATCGACCTATATATGCTCGGTCACCTTCGTTTATTTTACTCCACATAGATCGTCTCTTCCTGATCTCGGTTCCACCGAATATGAACGGGGATCGGAAGCGTCTCAGATTCATAATCATTCGAATCCCTCTTAAATGAAATTTCCTTATAAGGAGCATTAAGCTTCTCCATCGAACCACTCGGTGAAATCACTTGTCCAGCAAACTGATAATGAACATTTCTCGGCTGATCTTCTTCCCCTAGATATCGGATTACGAAGCTTATAGGGCCATTCTTATTTTCACTACTAATGTTCACGTTCCAATCCGCACTTTCTCCATGAAGCGATAGCTTATCACTAGAGCATCCTACCAACAAGAGCAACATCATTAGGATAGGCAAAATTCTTCTTCTCATAAATCGTTTCCTCCTGAGCTGTGAAAGGATAATCATTCATATAAATTTTACCATATTATCCATGTATGAGACACACTCACTACCCTTTTGTTCCAAATTGCATGAGCTGTCTTCGTCCATGAATCAATACAGAAACGACATAAGCTCAAAAAAACCGGTCATCCCATGACCGGTTTCATTCTACTATTCTTTTGCTACTGCTTCTTCAAATTACCTGCATATACACGTTAACGCTCCACTATTCCTTAACGCCTCCAAGCTGTAATCCATGAACAAAATACTTCTGCAAGAATGGATACACCACCAAGATTGGCAAAGCTGCTACGATTGTAATGGCCGCGCGAATCGATACAGGTGTAACCATATTCCGAGCTGCCCCGAGATCTGCTCCGTTAGCAACAGCAGCACTGCTATTGGAATTCATTGACGAGGATAACAGCTTCATTAGTTCGTATTGCAGCGTGCTCAGATTCTGCTTGGATGATGCATACAAGAACGTATCAAACCATGAGTTCCATTGACCCACTGCGATGAACAACGCCACCGTAGCAAGTACAGGCTGACATAACGGCAAAATAATTGAGATAAACGTTCTGAAATCACCGGCTCCATCAATCTTAGCGGATTCAATTAGTCCTTCCGGCAGTGTCTGAATATACGTCCGAATCACGATCATGTTAAATGCACTGATCAAACCCGGAATAATATACACTAGGAAGTTGTTGAGCAAATGCAGATCCTTGATTAGGAAGTAGGTTGGAATCAGACCTGCACTGAAATACATCGTCAGTACAACAATAATCGTAATTGGTTTACGCAGGATATAATCTCTGCGACTTAGAGTGTAAGCGAGCATAGAGGTCAGAAATAAGCTGATCACCGTGCCTAGCACGGTTCTCGCAACCGAGATGCCGAAGGCCTGGAAGATGGTTCCCCCAGCAAATACGGCTCGATAATTCTGAGCTGTCCACTCCCGCGGCCATAGATAGATGCCTCCACGGATCGTGTCATTACCTGCATTGAACGATATGGCAAGGGTGTTCAGAAACGGATACAGGGTCACGACTGCAATAAAGATCATCAGTGCGCCGTTTAACGTATGGAAGACAATCGGCTCAAGCCGAGACTTGTTTATTCCCATCGATATGTCCTCCTCATATTAATCGATCCTCACCGAAGCGTTTGGAAAGCGAGTTAGCTGCAAAGATCAGTGTGATACTGACAATGGTTTTGAATATACCTGCAGCGGTTGCGAGTGAATAGTTACCGATCTGCAAGCCGTATTTCAGAACGAAGATATCTATGGTCTGAGACCAGTCCACAACGACCCCATTACCCAGTAAGTACTGTACTTCGAAGCCTGCTTCCAGAATCCATCCCATGTTCATGATCAGCAAGATAATGACGATGGACTTGATTCCAGGCAGTGTGACATACAGCATTTTCTGATAGCGATTCGCTCCATCAATCTCTGCTGCTTCGTAGAGCGAAGGGTCAATGGATGTAATAGCTGCCAGATAAATAATGGCGTTCCAACCGACCTCTTTCCACACATGGGAAGCGCCGACAATGCCCCAGAAGTATTCCGGTACACTAAGCCACATAATCGGTTCGTCAATGAATCCCAGCTTCATCAACACAACATTGACAATCCCGCCGTCTACCGATAACGAACTCGCTACAATGCCCGTAACGATGATCCAGGATAGAAAATGGGGCAGATACGAGATCGTTTGAATTGTCCGTTTGTAGAGCTTGTTTTTGATCTCATTGAGTAGCACCGCAAATAAAATAGCTGTCACAAATCCAAGTATCATATTGATTAAGCTCATTGCGATGGTATTGCGAAGCACGTTCAGAAACGCGTCGTCCGTAAGCAGAAACTTGAAGTGCTTAAGTCCGACCCACTCCTGCTGCGCGAAGCTCTTCGCTGGACTGTAATTCTGAAAAGCCATGACCCAGCCCCAGATCGGATAGTACGAAAATACTAGAATATACGCGACGATCGGTAGAGACATAAACATGAGCTGTTTCTGGCTACGTAAACGCTTGAACATAGACGTCTTGGCAGCAACGGTTGGAGCTGATTGATTCTGTATGGCTCTAGGCGTGTTCGCCATCCTTCACTCCTCCTATTAGGCTACAGCGATTAGCAAGAGACCCCGGAAGGTACGGTTTGCGTAATGCATGCTCCTGCATGCCATTCACACCTTCCGGAAGACTCTAATTCACTTTTTCTATTTTTCCACGGTCCAGTTCTGAATCCGCCATTGCAATTGCTCGTTAATTCGGTCTTCATAAGCCTTCACATCGATTTTCTTGTATGCATCCTCATATTCGCTCCATACGGAATCGAACTCATCTGCTTTGGACATGATCGCTCTAGGCAAGAACTTAAGAGAAGTATCCGTCATTTGCTTGTTCGCAACCGAAGCATCTGAACCTTCCTGCAGATCGACCTGCCATGCTGGATAATACACTGGGTTCTCAGGTGCAGGAGAGAAGAAATCACTCCATGTTTTGTAACCGTAAGCATCCAACAACTCTTTATCCTCTGGCTTCAAGCCGTCATAGAACTCCTCTGGTTGATTCGTTGCTCCGATCGCATTCCCATCTTCAAAGGTTCCTTCCATTTTCGGCGCTGCACCGTAGAAGCCTTCTGCTTTGTTAGCCAGTCTCCAAGCTGGGTCTTCCTGCTGTGTACGCTGCTCTGGTGTACGATAGAATCGACCTTCTTCGTTCACCATGTAATCCACGCCTTCTTCACCCCAGGACAGCAGCTTCTGATACTTCTCATCCATGAGCGCATCAAGGAACTTGAGGATGGCTACCGGATCTTTGGCATCTTTACTAATACCGAAACCATTATTCAAGTTAATGACCGGACGATCTAAATAGTGATCCTTAATGCTTGTATCGTATACAAGCGGTAAGCCGACATACGTTTGACTGATTTTACCCTGAGCTACGAGTGGGTCTTCACCCTGCTGGAAATTCCAGTGCTGATCAAACATGCCAATCACGCGTCCTGAAGAGATTTTGGCCAAGTATTGGTCATAGTTCTGTACAAAAGCTTCCTTATCAAGCAAACCATCGTTATAAAGACTGTTCAGCTCTTTATAATAACGTTTGGAAATATCCTTATCTGCGAATACACTTGCCACGCCGTTGTCATCTACGACAACACCGCCATCATTCGGGTGACCCGTCAGATGCTCTGGTGGATTAAGCAACGGGAACGTTCTCCAGTCGGATGCAAGTGTGGTGAATCCAATGGTCGGCTGACCATCCTCCGTTGTTGGGTGCTTCGCAGCATAATCACGAATCAGCTTCATATATTCATCTAGCGTCTTAGGTGTTGGATATCCGGCTTCTTTCAGAACCGCCTTTTGAATCCAGAAGGCAGGACCAGAATAGTAGTTACTAATGAATTCACCGGTATAAACGCCATAGTTTGGTAACCAATAAATATGTCCGTCGCTGGAATCTTTCATTCGCTCCCAATCTTTAGCGTAATGCTTCTTCAGGTTAGGTGCATGCTCCTCAATCAGTTCTTCCAGTGGAATAACGGCACCAGCCGCAACCAATTTCGTATCTGCTGTGATCAGATCGGGGAAATCTCCACCTGCAATCATAACCCCCAATTTTTGCTGAAGATCACCGACTAGGAATTCCATGTTCAGCTTAACGCCAAGCTCTTCTTCGATTTGTTTGTATATCCGATTATCCTGAGCCGGCGCCTGGTTAGGTGTACCAATAAAAGCCGAGATGTTCAAAACTTCCTTGCCGTCCACCGTTGTTGTCTTGGCTTCCTCACCGCTGCAACCTACCAGCGCTAGGCTGATTGCCAGAACGAGTGAAACGGATCCCCATAATTTTTTCCTCTTCAAGACCCCCATGTATTGCCCCTCCTTGGAAGTTGGATTGCTTACAGGTCTTATTATGATGAAATGTATGCGTTTCCAAAATAGTTAAATTTAAGGTCCTTCCCCCCTTAATTTCAGATGTTCATGATGTACAAGTCATCATTATTACTCTCAAAGCGTAGATTGCAGCCTATATTCTGCTGGTTTCATACCCACCCTTTTCTCAAATTGTTTCAGAAAATGTTGATAGCTTCGATAACCTACTTGTTCCGCAATCATATACAATGCCTGGTCGGTCTCTCGAAGCTGTTGCTTCGCTTCCTCCATTCGCAGATCATGCACAACATCCAGCACCCCTTTGCCATACTTACGCATAAAGGATTGCCCCAGATGAACCGGATGAATATAGAATCGCTCGGCGAGCTCTTTAATCGTGAAGGTTTCCTTGTAATGATTGTGGACGTATTCCGCTACCATAGCCTGGGTTCCACCCACACGTCGTTCTCGCAGCGTCCCGATCTCCGATTGGCATTTGAGGCAGAATGCTTCTAGCATTCTGGCTGTCTCCTCTATGTTCTGATAACGCCGTTCATGGAGATGGAGAGCTGAATCTTGCATCAATGTATTCGGTTCTCCGCCCAGTTCCTTGAAGAGGGAAAGTCCGCGAAACATAATCTGAGTTGCAAAAATATGAACTAGCTCTGGTGCAGCCATTTGATCTTTAAATGTATCGAACGCTCGCCAGACAGACGTCGATAATTCTGCCCCGGAACCGTTTTCGATTAGCTCCATAATGAGGTCTGCTTCCATTAACGTATCTGGATCAAACGGCAAATGCTGTTCATTCATGTCCTCTGCGTACAGGAGCCGTGTATCATCAAAAAATAAAAAGCGTCCTGCTTCTACGGCAGCACGGTAAGAGATCGTTAATTCTTGTACTTGGCTGACAGGACAGCCTACAGCTATTTGCACCCGACTTGCTACCGCCTGCTGATCTAGAACGTTCAGGAGCCGCTCTGCAAATTGCCGTAAGTCTTGATCCGAACTGGTAGAAGCGTTGCTACAGTCACCCCAGACAATGCCATAAGGACTCCATTCGGCATCCAGCAGGTACCCGCAATGCTCATCATCCATAAATTGTTGGATCGCCTGTATGGCACTTGCACTATCGCCTTGAATCATCACTATCAAGTAGGCCCACGTATGTGCTTTAGCAGACAACTCATGCACGACCCAATCTATCTCATCCCCAAGTTCTGCCTGATCTTGGTTCATGACTAACGTAAGTAAAGCTTGCTTCGTTCGCTGATTATAAGCCTGATTCAACATTAACTCGCGCGTTTCCCGGTGCACCAATTCTTCTCTCAGCCGTTGCAGCACATCATCCGCTTCGGACTCGATCACCGGTTTGGTCAAATAATGGGATACCCCGAGTCGTATCGCCTGTCTGGCATAATTGAAGTCACTATATCCACTCGTAATGACAAACAATATTGAGCGATGACCTAGCCGGCGGGCTTCTTCAATGAGTTCCAGCCCATTCATGACCGGCATTCGAATATCGGTTACGACCAAGTCAGGCTGCTCACGGGAAATGGCATCAATAGCATCCTCCCCGTTGGCACATATCCCACCGACTTCGAATCCATGCTTCTCCCAGTCAATTAACAGTTGTAGTCCCTCTATCGCAAACGGTTCATCATCCACAAGAAGAACCTTATACATGTTCATTCCTCCTATCCCTTCGTTTCCATAATTGAGAATGGAATAAGAAAGCCTGCTTCCGTTCCTTCGTCTAGTCCACTACGAATGTTGAATATAGCAGCTCCCTCATAAAAAAGCTCAAGCCGTCGGTAGACGTTACGAATACCCACGTGACCATCCATCACACGATCAGAACGCACATCCCTCATAAGCTGATTCAGTTTCCCCTCATCCATGCCCACTCCATTGTCGATCACTCGGATATCCAAACCAGATTTCGTCAGTCTAGCCGTTACCCGAATCAGTCGACCATCCTTCCGAGCCTGTAACCCGTGCTTGCATGCATTTTCAACCAGGGGCTGAATGCTCATGCGTGGAATCCGCAGTGAAGCCGCTTCAGGATCGATCTCAAATGTATAGTTGAACAGATCACCAAACCGAAACTTCTCAATCTGCAAATAGAGGGACGTGAATTGCAGCTCTTCCTGCAAGGGGACAAGGTTATCCGATCTGCTGAGCAATTGCCGCATTAACAACGATAAGCTTTTTATAATTTCAGTAACTTCTGTATAACCATTCTTCGTACTGACAACGAGTAGTGCATTTAATGTATTGAACAAAAAATGGGGATTCATCTGACTTTGAAGCATCGATAATTCCGTTCGAACTCGATCTAGCTCTAGATCCTTTTGTCTGATTTCTAATTTGTAGACATCATTGATGAGAGAATGAATTTTGCCAACCATCATATTGAACGTACGGATCAATCCACCGATCTCATCCCGACCCTCTTGAATTTCAATCACATCAAAACGATCATTGCGCACTCTCTTCATATGTTTGGACAGCTTCTGAATGCGATAATGATAAGAGCGAAGAATAATATAGATCAGCACAGAAGGGATAATCGTGCTAATTAATGCGAGCCATAAAATCGAGTTACGTGCTTCTGCTAATAACTGATCCAGATGATCTGTGTTGGCGATCCCTATTAATTTCCAGTCCTTCAGATAATCAAGGTTACCTAATGTTTGCTCTAATCGATATCTAGAGTTCCCCTCAACTGTCGATGAAGACGAACTTTGGATTGCATCCTGATGAGACTGATCGCTGGACACCACAATACGATTATTCTCATCAACTAGACGAAGCTGCAGACTATTCGTTTCTCGATTCAAAATACTGTACACTCGACTGAGCTGCAGATCGATTTTTGAATATTTGGCATAAGTTGAATAGGACGTATATGTATCCATTTTGCCAATGACACTAATGCGTCTACCTGGATTAAACCCCGCAGCCTCGTCATAATCCACGACCATAATTCCACCTTTGGTTTCCTTCAAGCGCTCCAATCCTAGAACATCTTGCTCTCCTTGCCCAATCACCGCGTAATGACTGCCCGTCTGAATGGTATCGTTATCTGTTAAGATGCGAACCTCCAGAATGTTGGCCGACATATATCGAGTCAACTTGCCACGTAGAAATCCATCATATTGATTATAATACTCAACGGGCGAGTCATACGTCTGATCGAGCGCCTGATATAAGGTGTCATCGGCTGCAATAATCCGGCTCAAGGCTACACTCTCATCAATCATGCCCAGCAGTTCTCCTGCCGCCCGCTCTATTGATTTGCGTAAGTTTTCTTCTTCTCGTATCTTGATATCTGAAGAGGTTCGCTGATAGAAGAATACATTAATGATTATGACCGGCAGAAGAATGCTGAAGATATAGATCAGCAGTAGCTTGGATCGAAGAGGAATATCATTGACCTTGTGAAACATCCATCTATTTCTTCGCACGTAATCACCCTTGACTTTTGTTTTTGTAGACAGATGGGAGTTCCCCTGTAAGCGCTTTAAATTTATCTGTAAAATACTCTGCATCGTGATAGCCAAGCTTGGATGCAATATCCGAGATTTTCATATGGGTTCGGCGGAGCAATTTACGCGCTTCCTCAATCCGAAGCCTATGAATATATTCGCTGAAGCTGACGCCGACTTCCTGCTTAAACTGCTGACCAAGATAAGCCGAATTCACATGGATTTGCTGGGCAAGATCCTGCAGCTTTATTTTCGTGCAATAATGCTCATTCAAATATTCGATCGCTTCGGCTACAGGACTTCTCATGGTGGACTTGTTGGTTAAGGATTGCGATAAACGTTCTGCTAATTGAATGCATAGCCCTTTTAATTTTCCAGATGTCCAGCTCTCCGCTTCATGCCATGCTCTCTCCTGGAGCAACAGCATACAGTCTTTTTTTTCGCTGAACTTACGCAGCAACTCACCGTGCATATATCGGATGACACTATGAGCCTGGCTGAGAGACATTTCCGATCTCACGATCAAGCATAGTATCTTGTCGACTACAGCTTGGATTTCACTAACGTCGCCTGCCTCAATGGCCACCAACAGTTGTCTCGACAAAGAAAGCATCCCTTCATGATCATAATGCTCTGGCGTGTCTAGTCCCATGGATCTGTGGGTTGTCATTTCATTCCCAGGATCAACGGTTCCAGTGTACTTTTTCTCGTCTCTACGTTGGTTTAATGGTGGGATGAGTTCAAGCAATATCTGATGAATCTCTTCAGTGACCAGCGGTTTGAGAACATACTCGTCAACTTGGTACTGGATCGCCTGCTTGGCATAACCAAATTCAGAATACCCTGTAGCAATAACGATCTTAGCGTTATTTTTCAATTCCTCACGCATCGTTCGAATTAATCCTAGACCGTCCAGTACAGGCATTTGAATATCGGTTACCACCAGATCAGGTTCAATCGCACCGATTAAGGAAAGCGCCTCTTCGCCGTCCGTCGCCGTACCACATAATTCGTAGCCACAAGCCTGCCAGTCAATCATTGTTCTCCAGCCTTCCAGTGTATACGGCTCATCATCTGCCACAATGACTTTGTGCATGAACCCACCTTCCATTTCCATTTTTGTATCCAGTATGGCATTATGTGACCCATGCGACAATAGAAATTTTTCTACAGGAATCTTGAAAAGCCTTACCTCCACGACCTTAGATAAGGTTTGGATGAGTAAGGCCCTCCGTTATTCAGAACACCTCTAACACAGCTATTGGTATCCTCCGTTATGCGAAACTCACCGATTTAAGAAATCCCCTCGCTTGTAGGTACACTGCCTTTTGCAGCGTTTAGCAGGCGCCAGAACGATTCTTTGGGCTGTCGCTGTTGATCAAATACGAAAGGCCAGTTCTTGCGTCCACGCACAGGGAAGTTGTCTAACCACGTGTAGTGATCCGATGTTCCCCAGAACGTGACTGAAGTAATCGAAGCTTGATACTCAAGGAAGAGACGGAAGATCTCTTCATAGCGTTGTTCCTGTAGCTCCATCATCTCAGCGGTTGGTTCGATCAGATCGGTTCTTCGATCTTCATGGCGGAATACAGACAGATCCAGTTCTGTAATGTGAAGTTGCACATTCAGTGAAGCATAACGTTCGATCGCCATGCGAATATCCTCAATGGATGGACCATGAATATTCCAGTGCCCCTGCATACCAATCCCATGAATAGGTGCTCCCTTTTCCAATAAACCTTTGACCAGTTCGTAAATCTTTTCCCGCTTGACCGGATCAGTCTCATTATAATCGTTATAGAATAGCAGTGCTTGAGGATCAGCCGCATGAGCTAAACGGAACGCTTCCAGCAGATAATCTTCCCCCAGAATCTGAAGCCACTTGGTGTCACGCATCGTCAGATCTGTTTTATCTTCAATGGCTTCATTAACAACATCCCAGGCGCTGATATGACCTTTGTAACGTCCAACCACTGTATCGATATGTGACTTCAGGCGTGACAGCAATAATTCTCTTGACGCCGTGCCACCAGCTGGATCTTGAAAAACCCAATCTGACGTCTGATTATGCCATACTAACGTATGTCCACGAACGGACATTCCGTTACGAACGGCGAAATCAACGATTTCATCGCCTGCCTCAAACGCATAACGCTCCTCTTCCGGATGGATCTCTTCAAACTTCATCTGATTCTCTGCAGTGATGCTGTTATAATGACGGGCAATGAAATCACCTTCTGTGCGTATAAGGCCTGTGTGAACAGCGGCACCAATTTTGAAATTGTCTCGGAATGCATAGTGTAAAGATGGAATCTCTTGCGACATGTTTCATTCCTCCCCGGAAGGTTTTAACTTCATCATATCCGTTTATGAATGCGCTTACTATGAACAAATTAAACTTCTTACCCCCATAGATTGAACTAAACGTCTGTTCATACAAAAATACGCCTCTCCTCATTCGTCGCTACAGACGACAATGGATGTGGAAGGCGCTTAACTCATTTAACTCGCTTAATTTACTTAATTCGTTTCCTGGTGACTTACAGCTTGTCCACCTGTAATAAGGTGATTGGCTTCACGGTAACTGCTGAACTAATCTGTTCCTCGGAGAGCACATTGAGCTTGAGTAGACTCTTGAGCTTGTTGTTGTCCACCTTGGACAGTAAACGCCAGATTTCAGGATCGGGAAGAATTGCGTATAGCTTCTGCTCATCATATTCCTTCCGCTGCTGTAGCACCGTTTTTACAACATACCCACCAAGTTCTGTCTCATACACACCTTGCTCTGCGCAGTACCCCAAGATGTCATCCCGTAGGACAGAAAGACGTTGCTCGATCTCCTTTTGCTGCTGTTTCAACTCAAAATAATCCCGTACCTTCTGTTCCATCCTCATCACGCTCCCTCTATACCATACCTATGCGAGACATGAGGATTTAGGACAGGTTGTTGAGGATTCCTCTTACCGTTCAAGTTTACGTTCAATCTCCTCAAGCGATTTTTGAAGAGATTCCATTTTTCTTAAACCTACTTGTTGATTCCCGAGAATGCCAGCTAACCCTATAATTAATATAATCCCAATCCAGAACACTTTCAGATCCCCTCTCAAGCGTGCTTAGTTCTCTCACACCCTCTACTTATCTTCAGCCCAACCTTCGAACCAAGCTTTATCTGTGAACTCATTCCATTCAACTGTCACACGATTACAACGAATCACAACGTAAGCATAATCTGTGTTGTGTTTAACCGATCCAATACCCTCGAACCGATGTACATATCCATTCGGGTGAAGCTGCTCCGAATGCTGTAACACTTCAAAATCCTCTAATATCTCTAGCATGTCGACTTCTCTCGGATGAGAGTCTTCTTCCGCATCAGGGTCGTCTTGCTTAGCACTCTCAGAAGTATCATACAAGACAGACGTAATACCCTCGGCATGTTCAAACCGAAGCTTCGCTTCTCCCGTGCACATGCTTAGTCCAGTCGAATTCAGAGGATGATCTGCGAGCACATCAATATGTCCAAACGTTAAGATTAGATCCGAACCGGATACGACCACCTCTTTTATCAAACAATCATGCAGAGATATAAGTTGTAACGTATTTTCAGAGATATAAGCCGCTTGCTCCATAATAACTCCATCCTTTCTACTCGAAAATTCCCGAATTTAAAATTGAGTTATCCCTCCTCATGTGATCATGTTATGCGCAAAAACGAAAAAACCGCGTGCTTCGCGGTTACTGTTCCACACGAGATGAACTCCATCTGTTCTTAATGTATATACCAACGTGTATGAAGAAATAAATCATCAGTACATTAATAATGAACGCACCTAGCCCAATGGATACTCCTGCCATAAACCAAGGATGACCCGTTGAATGTCCCGGATGATATTGCGTAAAGAATCGAAACGGGAACCCGTATTCTGTCCGCGATATTCCTTCGTTGTATACTTTTCCAGGAAGGAGCAATACAGATAAGACCGTTAACCATGTTGATATATTAAAAATTCTATAATTGATCTTCAATTCTATATCCTCCAATCTTTACAGAATTAGCTTACAACTATTGACCTGCTCGTCATTCAGCCGTAGCTAATCACTCTAATGACTCGGATACTTTTCCTGCAAGAAACTCACCGACTGTGTAATCAACGCTTGTAATACAAGCACGTCAATGTCTGCAACTTTGTTAATGTATACACACGCTTTGCCAGTCGTATGTTTACCTAAATTGCTCAATAGTGCTTCTCGCTCCGTATCTCCTGTGGCAAAATATAAACTGATTTTGGCTTTACGGGGTGAAAAACCGACCAGCGGTGCATCACCTTCATGTCCTGATTCATATCGATAATGATAGCTGCCGAATCCAATAATACTCGGCCCCCACATTTTGGCTTCATATCCCGTTGTTTCTGTATAAATATCTAATAATTGATACGCATCCTCACGTTTCTTCGGGCTCTCCACACGTTCAATAAACTCAATGACACTGCCGTCGGTTTCTTTTGTTTTTGGTTGTACCATAACGTAATTTTCACTCCCTTCATTCCACTCATCCCCATCTACTCCTATGAATTATACACGAATTGACTACAGATTTACCGTAATTATCCTAATTTGATCCGTTGATTGTTTAAGGTGAACTTCAATTTCGTTCCATCCTTATCAGCTTCCAGTGTGTCTTGTTGGTACATTCCGAGTGTATATCGCTCCAATGTCTTTTTCCAAAATTGCTGGGCCCTAACATTGATTTCCGTTGCATTCGTCTGCACCTCCCACGTGCCTCGGTGTTGGTTCAACACCTGAATAGCCGCATGTTCAGCAATTCCCTTCCCACGGTATGGTCGCAAAATAAAAAATTCATTCATATAGAAGTCGCTGCCATGAGGTGTGTAGGGTGGTGTCGCCACCAACGCAAATCCTGCTGGGATACCCTCTACTCTTATTAAATATGGATACAGTACGCCTGGCTTCGACCACCAGATATCAAAAACCTTATTTTGCTCTGCCAATGTCCTCGTCTCATCTTCTTCAAAAATTCCATAGGCGTTAGGTTTGAATCCCCAGATTTCAGACAGATCGTGCAAGTACATGGGATACAGATTGTTAATGATGAATTTCGTTTGTTCATTGGTTAATTCAATAGTAATATTCATTGATGTTCCATCCTCTCGATATGAGTTGTATATTAAGCATGCGATAGTTCAGTATCAGTATAAGGACACTTAGAACGCTAAAAATAGATACTACTTGGTTAGGAGTCATTCTTTACATACGTAAAAATCCACATTAGACGTTGCTCTAACATGGATTTTCATGATTTACGATTTATTTTTGCGAGAATATACAATCTTTTTGATACTGTCCGAAGATAACGCGTATTGATCGACCAGCTGATCTACCGTAGAACCTTCAGCAAACTTCTCACGTATTTCGCGATTTCTTAGGTTCAGCATAACCCGGGTGCCCGATTGTTCTCCCCATTTTGAATAGGTATCCTTGCGTTTCGGGATATAGATCACCCCACCATGCACATAACGTTGGATCTCTCGTAATAACTCTTCTGGTAATAATGAATCAGCATTTGTATATTTCATCTGGCTCGCTCCTTAAAAAGATTGATATTTAAGGTAGCAAAGTCAATCGATGAACTCTTTTTTCGTGCAGAAAATGAAGGCGGATCTAACGTTTAGGCTCTATGCAAACAACCGCCGTTGTTCATACGTACTGACTTTGCATAGAGCAGATCGATAAACCTGTTATGACAAACTTCATGGTATCTCCCCTTTCTCGAACACTACTAGATACGAAATCCGCTTCTACAGGTACTTCTTAAATGCCTTACTTGCTTCGCCATCATAACCCAACTTTTCATAAAATTGATGTGCGTCTTGCCGCAATGCATTGCTCGTAAAGAACACTTTAACGCAATTTTTCTCCTTGCAGACTTCTTCCAGGTGCTCCATTAATCTCGAACCATATCCTCTGCCCTGCATTTCCTGCGTCACGATCACTCGTTCAACTACACCAAAGGGTCTCGTTCCACTCAGTGCATCCAAACAAATATGTAAATGCGCCGCCCCCACAAG
Organism: Paenibacillus tundrae; assembly: GCF_030812775.1. Classification (GTDB taxonomy): domain Bacteria; phylum Bacillota; class Bacilli; order Paenibacillales; family Paenibacillaceae; genus Paenibacillus; species Paenibacillus tundrae_A. The sequence goes on along the minus strand of NZ_JAUSTI010000006.1, from coordinate 155,262 downwards.
ACTTCCATCCACCTCATATACAAACAGATAGCTGTTCGGGTTAATTCGAATCTCTTCCAATCGTTCAGGCAACACATGAATATCAGAATGATTCGGTAACAATTCTTGATATAGTCGTTCAACTGCAATAGCATCCTTACCCTCAGCTTCTCGAATCATGTACATCACCTCTGCTCGTTATATGCATTTCGTGCTTGGACTAAGACCTTTACACCTACATCAATGAAGAAAAATAGCACCGCAGCAATAATCCCATATAAGGTCATGAACAAGACTTCTCTAACCTCTATCACTTTACCGATATTCAGCGCGAAAAGGTATACATAAGTACCTAGGAAACCAACCATCGCATAAGCGATCACATGTATCCCTATGAAGTACACTTTGTTTTTCTTGAGTACCGGGGCTAACCACTTGTCTAATAGAATAGAGCTTGGGATACCGATTAGCAAGATAGGCGGTGTACCAAATAACAGAACTACGATCATATAGACTCTGAAGCCTTCCATATCACTTACTGAAGGAATACTCACAATAAAGGCAAAACTAAGCGAGGTTAAGAGAGCTACAATGAGTTTCCTAGCCAGATGTATCCGCCTTCTGCTTTGACCTTCTTGATCGACATAGATCATCCTACGTATAGACCGTGTTCTTTTCATAAGTTGTTTCTCCTCTGAACCAGCATATGTTCGGTCATATCAACTTCGATGATTCTTTCCAAACCATACGAGATGAGACAGTTCCTCACCAGATAGGAAGCCCACTTTAGTATACAAATGCTCGGCGGGATTGCCCTGGGTAACGAACAGGCGAATGACAGGATACAGAGGTGCTAAGGTCGTTATTGCATGTTGTAACAAGTATCTTCCAAGTCCCTCTGATCGATAGGCTGGTGTCACAGCGATATCATAAATTAGAGGTAACTCTTCCCACAAGGTTACAAGACAGAATCCAATCATACGCTCTGTATCTTGCTCAACCAAAATAGAAGAAGCAGCGCGCAGTTCATCCTGCTCATAATGATCAAAATAATATGCGAGGTTATTCTGACAATGATCCATCGACTGCTCTTCTACGCCGCCACGATAAGCCTCGATCATCATTTCAGCTAGTTTGGGCATATGGCCTCTTTCAGGTCGAATACGCTTTAGCTTCGATGTCAGAGGATTTTCCAATGGCTCAGTAGGCCTGATCATACATTTCCGCGTGCTCAGCCTGTTGAATTCAGCATGTTCAAATAACGAAATATGTTCAGGCATAACATTATAGGCATGTAACTGATCAGGTTTGCTTTTCTTGAGAATCATATGATTTTTTAGAAACTCAACAATTTCCTTCGTTAACGTATGCGGTGGAACCATAAATAAGGAACCTAACTCATCATCAACCAAAGAAATTCCCGCGATTCGCTGCTCTGCTCTGTAGATCCAGTAACAATCCGTTGCTTCAAGCATCATAGAATGAATGTCCGACCAACTCGGTCTGAACCAGACATTTTTGCGATACGTGGCGAAGTAAGCTGCATATGTAGATGGATCTGCTTGGATTAAACAATACGGTGTATTGGCTCGCATGCTGCACCTCTCTTGTTAAATCTATCATTTTGTCTTCACGAAGATTCCAGCTGCCTTTCATTGAAATATTTCATATACTTCCATCATAACCCAGATAGTCTTTTGTGGACATATAATATATGGAACAAAAAAACCACGGTTTCCCGTGGCTGATGTATACTCCATCTCCGTACAAAACATTGAATAGTCTAGTTTATATTGATCCACTCACCAATTGCCCTTCATACCATACGGTCTGCCGTTTGGCTCTTCGAGCAACCGCCTCGGCGGAACAACTCGCGTGAACCAGCATAAAGCTAGCTGTATCGCCTACCTTCGGCCAAACCTGATTCCCTTGAGCGTCGATTGGAGTTATGCCACCCGTGACGAATCCTAGCGATTGAGCCAAGGAAAGCTCATCTGAATATCCGTACAATTCTGCGTAACGTCCCGCTTTCTCCAATTGATCCCCATTCCCAAAAGGTGACCAGTGATCCGTCAAACTATCGGTTCCCAGCTTGACCTTCACCCCATGGCGGTGAAGCATCGGAAGAGGCATCATCATTCTGCCAATTGGCACAGTAGATGCCACACGCATACCAAGGGATGCCATCTGAATGGCCATCTCTTCCGCCTCCTGCGCGTCCGCATGAGCGAACCAGAACGCATGACTCACCGTGACTTTTCCATGAAGCCCTGCCTGTTCAGTTAGCTTAACTAATTGTTGCAACGTTTGCTTCCCAGCTTCATCACGTTCATGCAGATGGATATCAATACCCGCCTGATAACGGACAGCCAGTTCGACCATCGCATGCAACGATCTCTCGACATCTCCGTCCACAGTAGCTGGATCTAGTCCACCTACATGCGTTGCACCTTCAGCCATAGCCTGATCCATCAAGGCTGTAGAACCAGAGCGAAGAAGTCCATGCTGTGGAAAAGCGACAATTTCGGAAGAAAGTTTGCCCGAGAATGCATCCAATGCCTGTTTGGTTGCTTCTAACCGTTTCAGTCCACTCACTGGCTCAATGTTACAGTGACTCCTTACATGCGTAGAGCCTAAGCGCTGAATAAGCTGTAAAATATGCTCTGCCTGACCTCTAGCTTCAGGCAATAATTTCGGGAGCAACTGCCGCTCCTCCTCAATCCGTTCGAAGATGCTGCCTATGCGCTTAACCGCCTGCCACGGCTCTCCGTAATATGTTTTGTCCAGATGAATATGGGCCTCTTCGAACGAAGGAAGCAACAACAGACCGTGACAATCGTATTTGGGTAGTGCACTCTGAAGCGCTGTTTCAATACCTATGATCTCTGCAATAAGTCCGTTCTCAATGCGAAGGTGACATAAGCTTGTCCGTGTTCCGGTCACTTCTTGTCCATCCATCACATAACTCTGCTCCAAATTTACGTTTGTTAACCAATAAGTCTGATTCAACATATGACCCTTCACTCCCACCGTTTTGATCTATACCTAGCCTTGATTGAAGCAGCTAAAGGTATTATGAAATTGATTCATTTATCGTAGCATAATGGGTAACGCAGCAAAAATATGTATAACGTTGGCATACCATACGTTTAGCGTTTGGAGTAACTCTTACTAGACAGAAATACAGGCATGAATCATGCCTGTATTTCTGTTTGTTCATCCTATTTCCTAGAATCTAAATCTCGCATGCCCACCGTCAGATACGCCCTCGATCTGTTCAATATCCAGCAGTCTGCGTTTCATGTCTAGCCCGCCACGAAATCCTGTCAACTTACGGTTTGCACCAATAATGCGATGGCATGGCAATAGAATTGGAATGGGGTTAGCTCCATTCGCTGCACCGACTGCACGTACTGCCGATGGTCTTCCAATTGCAGACGCAACATCGCCATAGGTTCGAGTCTCACCGTAAGGAACTCGTCCAAGCTCTGTCCATACTTGCTGCTGGAATGCTGTTCCAATCAGATCCAATGGAATGTCCGCTTTAAATGCTACCTTTTCTCCGGCAAAGTACGATGTTAGCCACTCGGTAATACCTGTATGGTTAATCGTCTGTTCATCCTCTATTAATTCAACCCCAGGAGCTACACGAGCAATCCAACCTCCCCAGTCCTGCAATGTTTCATTAGGCATAATAATACGACTTACACCCTTCTCTGTTGCAAGTACAATCCAGGGCAGTCCATCTAGTTCCAACGGGGTCCACATGATCTTTTGCCTCATATCCATCATCCTTCCGTGTCATGTTCCAATTGTACGCTTAATAGGATCAAACTGATCGCTTCAGCTTGCGCTTCATCCCACGAATAATTTGTTTTGTATGCAGATCAATGCGAGTCGATTCGGTTATTTTCTGGAGCGCTTTGTTGTACGTAAAATCATCAAGCGTATTGTCCTTAAGATAACGCATCGTTATATCGGGCAATTTAATATAAGCAATCGAAATCGCCCATGCGACAGCCATTTTCACATAATATCCTTCGTGTTTAATCTGGTCCAATGAAGCCAACACCTGATGGATATAAGGCTCTTCCAGATAATAGTTTAAGTACATCACAACGCCGAAGCGAATGTCATACTCTAGTTCGGATGCCAGATAAGGCTGCACAAAATGCCATACCCGTTCTTGTTCTTTTTTCGTTAATTTTAATCCACCACAGAAGCTATCGCATACTGACCAGTTATTGATTTTGGGGACAAACCAAGCAATATGCCGCAGCCATTCTTCTGGATCTGTGCGGATATATCCAATAACCAGCGCCTGCAACATGACTTCTTCAAAGTAATCATCGTCTGCGTTCTCCAGATAGGCACGCCAATCCGTTGCAACAATCTGTTTTGCCATCTTACGCAGTTCAGGCATGCGAACACCCAATAAGTTCGTAATGTTAGGTATAAGCGCTGCCGTAAACTTTTGATACTCTGGCTCAGCCAGGCTGAGTAACTGTGTTATGATATCTGCTTCCACTAGTACATGTCCCCCTCATTTGTTGCTGTATACCAAGTATAGCCTTGCAGCGCATGTTTGTAAGCCCATATTGTATGGTTGAGCAAGATTTCTATATCCTAATACATCCCGATGCGTTCAAGCTTCTCTTCACCTGTTCCATACGATACATTCCCCTTTTTCTTTAACCCTTGTTTAACTGGCAACCCATTTCGTTTAAAAATATGAAGTTGACCATTCAGAAAGGAGTGTCGATATGAACGAATCTCATACCAAGAAAGATTTCTCCGTGGAGGAGATCACCGAACAACTTGTCCAACATGTGCAGTCCCAAAATCTACCTGAATTCTTTAAATTGGTGAAGGAGCTGCATCCTTATGATCTTTCACTTATATATAAGAAGTTCCCCGAAGAAGAGAGAAATCGGTTTCTGTTGCTGTTCAAACCTGATGCGCTAGCCGATGTAGCGGAGAACCTGAAGCTACATGAACAGATTCAACTATTCGAACGACTTGGGCCAGAACGAACGCTTGAAGTCATGCAACAGATGGACAAAAGCGACCTGATTCGGTTCATGCACGATATTCCAGCCAAACGTAGGGAAGAATTGCTGTCTGATATGAATCTCGATCACTCTGCCATCATCCGGTCTGTGCTTAATTATCCGCCAGAGACAGCTGGACGGATCATGACAGATCGCTATCGTACCCTGCTCGCGCATGAGACAGCCAAGGAAGCACTAAGACAATCGCAAGGTACGATGCATATCTCCGCCTCCAGCTACCTCTATGTAACCGATAATGAGGGTAAACTCGTGGGTGTTGTAAGTTATCGCTCCCTTGCTTTGGCAGACGATAAGACCAAGGTTGAAGAGCTGATGACCAGGCGTGTTATCCACGCTACAGTAGATATGGATCAGGAGGAAGCCGCGCAGCTGCTGCAGCGTTACGAGTTCATGGCACTCCCGGTTGTGGATGAGAATCATAGGCTGTGCGGGATCATTCAGATGGATGATGTCATCGATATTATTATGCATGAAGCGAGTGAAGATTTAGCTAAGATGGGGGGCGGTGGTAAAGATATTGATTTTGATACGAAGCCACTGGTTGCGGTCAAACGCAGACTTCCCTGGTTAATCTTGTTATTACTGATCGGATTAATATCCGGTAGTATTGTAGACTTTTTTGAAGATACGTTAAACCAAGTCGTTGCGCTTGCCTTCTTCATGCCCATGATCGCCGGGATGACAGGGAATACAGGTACACAGTCTCTGGCTGTCGTTGTCCGCGGACTAATCGGACGTAAGCTGGACAAGTCAACCGTGCTGGCATTGATTGGTCGGGAGATTAAGGTTGGCACGATGATTGGTCTCGTCTGCGGAATTCTGATTACTGTCATTGCTTATTTCTGGCAAGGAGACTGGCTGCTTGGTGCGATTATCGGGGTATCTCTATTCTTCACACTCGTGATTGGTACACTGACCGGAACGTGTATCCCACTTCTACTCAGCCGCTTCAAGGTAGACCCCGCTGTTGCCTCAGGACCACTAATTACAACGTTAAATGATATTCTGTCGCTCTTTATCTATTTCGGCATTGCCACACGTTTCCTAGGCGCACTGATGTAAATACCAGCAGGAATTCAACGGTAAAAACACAATATATAAACGAACAAACAGACCTGGATCTGTGATCTAGGTCTGTTTGTTTATATTGAATATTACATAAAATGAGTTCTGAATTTTAATGAAATGAAGCGTAATATCAGCTGAATTCAGACATATAACACACGATTAGATTGAGCATCGGTTTATACCCCCGACGTCATCCATAACCCTTTTACACTTAGGCAGCTCTTTTGTTTTTGTTATAGATATCGAATGCAACGGCGAGCAGCAACACCAGACCTTTGATCCCCTGTTGCCAGTCAATACCGAGACCAATCAAGGACATCCCGTTATTGAGCACACCCATAACCAGACCCCCGATAATAGCGCCGAAGACAGTCCCGATCCCACCAGAAGCTGAGGCTCCACCGATGAAGCAAGCAGCAATCGCATCCAGTTCAAAGTTGGTACCCGCCCTTGGTGTAGCTGCATTCAGACGTGCAGCGAAGATTAGTCCAGATACTGCCGCGAGTGTACCCATGTTCACAAATACCCAGAAAGTTACTTTTTTCGTTTTCACGCCAGACAGACCCGCTGCCTTCTCATTACCTCCAAGAGCATATACGTGACGGCCCATCACCGTACGGTTCATGACGAACGAGTAGACAACGATTAGGACGAACAGCAGCACCAATATATTCGGAATACCTGCATAACTCGCTAGCACAAAGGTGAACAAATTCGTTACCACTGCTACCACAATCAACTTAAGCAGGAAGAGTCCCTGAGATACAACTTGAAAGCCGTATTTGCGCTGTGAACGACGTTCACGTAGCTCATTGAAGATGTACCACAAGGTGAGCAAAATCCCCACAATAATGGACACCAATCCAAGTCCAGAGAATTGAATATCGGGCAAAAAGCCTGAGCTTATTTTCTGGAATCCACCTGGAAAAGGTGAAATCGATTGACCCTCGAGCACAATCATCGTCAACCCGCGGAACAACAACATGCCCGCGAGTGTTACAATAAAGGCGGGTATTCGTACATATGCGATCCAGAAGCCCTGCCACGCACCGATTAAGGCTCCTACCAGCAAAGACGCGATCACCGCAAGCCATGCCGGAAGCTGCCAATCAACCATCATAATGGCTGCAACTGCACCAACAAAAGCTGCAATGGAACCGACCGATAGATCAATATGACCGGTAATGATGACCAGCACCATCCCGATCGCCAGTACTAGAATGTAGCTATTTTGCAAAATTAGATTGGTTATATTGATGGGCTTAAGTAACAACCCGTTGGTCAGTACCTCAAACAAAAGCATAATGACGACTAAGGCAATGATCATACCATATTGGCGAATGTTACCTTTAAACAGTTTCGTTATTGATTCCATGCTTCCCGCCTCCAGACTTGGTCATATATCTCATCAACGTTTCCTGCGATGCTTGTTCACGGCTAACTTCTCCGGTCATTCTCCCAGCATTCATCACATAGATCCGGTCACAGAGGCCAAGAACCTCCGGCAGTTCGGATGAAATAACCAGTACCCCTTTACCCTCAGCGGCAAGACGATGAATGATGGTATAGATTTCAAACTTGGCTCCAACGTCGATGCCGCGGGTGGGTTCATCCAAAATGAGAATATCGGGTCCGGCAAAAATCCACTTACTCAGCACCACCTTCTGTTGATTGCCTCCACTAAGGTTACCGGTCTTCTGCAAAATATTAGGTGCTTTGATGTTCATACTCTTCTTCATCTCTTCCGCTACGAGCACTTCTTCGTGCTCATTCACAACCGCATTTTTCGTCAGTTTATTGAGACCTGTCAGCGAGATATTGCGCTTAATATCGTCCATCAAAATAAGTCCATATTCCTTGCGATCCTCGGTCACATAAGCAAACCCATTTTGAATAGCCTCGGTAACACTATTGTTTTGGATGGGCTTGCCATCCTTCATGAGTTGTCCTGATATATTGCGACCATACGATTTGCCGAATATACTCATGGCAAGTTCGGTACGTCCAGCGCCCATTAGCCCCGCAATACCCACAATCTCACCACGTCTAATATTCATGTTGATCTGATCCAGTACTTTTCGTTCAGCATGTTGCTCGTGGTACACGGTCCAATCCTTCACTTCCAGAACGATGTCGCCAATGGTCGCATGACGCTCAGGATAACGGCTCGTGAGATCCCGTCCAACCATTCCACTAATGATCCGGTCTTCTGTAACCTGATCTTTTCTCATATCCAGCGTCTCAATGGTCTTGCCATCCCGCAATATGGTTACGGCATCCGAAACTTTGGAGACCTCATTCAGCTTGTGAGAGATGAGAATGCAGGCGATGCCTTGCTTCTTGAATTCCAGCATCAATTGCAGCAGGTTTTCACTATCGTCCTCGTTCAACGCGGCAGTGGGCTCATCCAGAATAAGCAGGCGGACCTTTTTGGAGAGTGCTTTTGCAATCTCGACCAACTGTTGTTTCCCCACCCCGATGCTGGATACCAGCGTATTCGGATCTTCACTTAAACCTACTTTGCTTAACAGTTCACGCGTACCTACAAACGTTTCCTTCCAATTAATAATCCCTTTGCTTGCCCGCTCGTTGCCCAAATATATATTCTCAGCTATGGAAAGGTAGGGGATCAGAGCTAACTCCTGATGAATAATGACGATCCCCAGATCTTCACTCTGCTTGATGTCTTTAAACTCACACGGTTTGCCTTGAAATAAAATATCACCTTCATACGAACCGTATGGGTATACACCGCTAAGCACCTTCATGAGTGTCGATTTGCCTGCACCATTTTCGCCGCATATCGAATGAATCTCACCCTCACGGATTTGCAGATTGACATTTTCCAGCGCTTTGACGCCAGGGAATGTTTTGGTAATATTCTTCATTTCCAGAATAATTCCGGCCATGGGATATTCTCCTTTCGTTCCTTATTTCAAGCCGATTTCTTCCTTCGTGTAATAGTTACTGCCAACAATATCCTGCTCTACATTGGTTCGGTCTACAGAGATCGGATCAAGAAGATATGCTGGTACTATCTTAATTCCGTTGTTATATGATTCCGTATCATTCACTTCCGCCTGTTTACCTTGCAAAATGCTATTCGCCATTTCCACCGTTTGCTCCGCCAGTTTCCGTGTATCCTTGAATACCGTCTGTGTCTGTTCACCGGCAACAATGGATTTGATTGAAGCAAGCTCGGCATCCTGTCCTGTTATGACAGGTAATGGCTTGTTTGCTGTTCCGTAACCAATCCCTTTCAAGGACGAGATAATCCCGATACTAATGCCATCATATGGAGAAAGGACTGCATCGAGGTTGTCTCCAGAGTAATAGGCACTGAGAAGATTATCCATGCGTGACTGTGCAAGTGCACCGTCCCAGCGTAAGGTGGCGATCTGTGCCATCGTCATCTGTTTACTACGAACAACCAGCTTGCCGGAATCCATGTAAGGCTTCAGTACAGACATTGCACCGTCGAAGAAAAAGTAGGCGTTATTGTCGTCTGGCGATCCGCCAAACAGTTCAATGTTATAAGGTCCCTTTCCTTCCTTAAGCCCAAGCTTCTGCTCGATATAGGAAGCCTGGAGCACACCCACCTTAAAGTTATCAAACGTGGCATAATACGTCAGATACGGGGTATTTCTAATGAGCCTGTCATACGATATGACCTGTATCCCTTCATCATGCGCCTTCTTGATTACATCGGTTAAGGTGTTACCGTCCACGGATGCGATGACCATCACATCCACACCTTTTGTAATCATGTTCTCAATCTGTGAAATCTGATTTTCGACCACATCCTCAGCATACTGAAGATCTGTTTTATAACCTTGCTCTTGAAACAGTCGTACCATGTTTTCTCCGTCCCCGACCCATCGTTCGGATGATTTGGTGGGCATCGAGATACCGACATATCCTTTTTCCTTGCTGCCCTGGTCACTTTCAGCTAGATTACAAGCCGAGAGCATCAAGGTCATCACCAGAAGCCAGATCCATATCGCTCCTTTTTTCATATGAAGTTCCCCTTTCCTCAGGTCATACGATTGTTCACAATAGCTGAGATAACGCTTACAACGAATGAAATGTAGTATGTGCCTTGTCACTTCCTGTTCGAGAATTATCGTAGCATTTCAGCAACAGGCAGGTCTTTGCAGGTTTTCAACCTTTTTTATAAAAATTTAACTTTTGATGGAAGTGCAAAAGAAACCATCGTTACATTGTTGAAACCTAGCAATCAATCTACAAGGAAAAACAAAAAAGACATGTTCTACTTCACTTCACAGAAGTAGATCACATCTTTATGATAGTCATCCTTATGGTGTTCATTTTTCAACTTTCATAATTACTGTGTAATCGAAGAACGATTGCCCGTTCCTCCATCTTTGCGATACTGAGCTGGCGAGATACCCATCGCCTTCTTAAATGCAGTACTGAAATAGTGCTGCGTATCATAACCTACACGCTCCGCGATCATATGAATGGGTAGCATTGTGGAATCAAGCAATTGCACAGCCTTGCGAATGCGAGCTTGCGTGACGAGCGTAACGAAGGAGTTGTCCAGCTCTTTCTTAAGCACTCGGCTAAGATATACAGCGGACACTTGCAGTCTAGTGGCGAGCGATTCTAACGTTAGATCCCGTTCTGCATATTCTTCCTGAATGAGTTGTCTCGCCCTGCGAACCAGCGGAGACAACCGGACTTCCCCATAAACCCGCTCACGGCAAAGACGATACGTGCCCGGAGTCTCCTCCAGTGTGCCTGTATGAAACTCAACATGGGCATGAATGGCAATATTTAGACAGGAACTGATCTGCTGTTCTAGAAGCGCAGCGATTTCCTCCGGAGCCTCTTGCCACAAACATATGCCGATTAAACCGCCGGCATCCCGAAATAAGACATGTGGGCGGTCTTCCAGCAGTTCACTAATAATATTCTCCACAGCATAAAGGAACAGTTGACGATCATTCTCTCTCATAACGGTCTTTCGCGCTTCAGCGGCAGGCCAACGCACTGCTCCAATCTGTACAGGTGGCGTGGAAGGTAGACGCAGAAAGGTAAGCTGCTCCATCAAATCTCTCTCTCTAATCTGCCCTTCAAGCCATTCCAGACAGAAGCGCTGTCGTAACAGCGGAATGTTGCGCTCAATCTGATCGGCAGCCTGTCTTACGTAGGCTGTCCGCTGGTATTCTTCATCCAACCGCTGACGCAGGCGCCCAAGTGCAGCGTACAATTGCTCTGCTTCAACGGGCTTCAGAATATAATCCTCCACCCCCAGACGAACAGCCTCTTGCGCATACGCAAATTCATCATGTCCCGAAATGATCAAATAACGACATCTTGGACACTTTTGCTGAAGAGCCCGAATCAGTCCGATTCCGTTCAGAAATGGCATATTCATATCGACTAGCACGACATCAACATCCAAGTCGACCACACGTTCCAGTGCTTCCTCACCATCCTCGGCTTCACCAACGACCTCCATGCCGAGAGTGGCCCAGTCAATTGCATCCCGAATGCCCTCCCGAATGATTGGCTCATCATCCGCAATCAGCACACGGTATTTTTTGGTTATCGTTGTTGGATCCATAGGCTCCTTCATTCGGTCTCCTGCCTCTCTTCGTTATTAAGTCGCTGCGCTGGTGAGAGTGATGGCAGCTCTCGCATCAGCGGATGAACAATAGTTACACAAGTTCCCTCGCCTTCCCGGCTTGTTAGTTCAATTCCGTACTCATCACCGAAGGACAGTCGTAACCGGGCTTGTACGTTCAACATCCCATAGCTTTTACCGGTCATGCTCGGAGAAGCTGACTCCAAGCTCTCTAGGGGAACATCAAGTAATTCCACCATTTCTGCAAGTCGTTCCGCGGACATTCCCGCTCCATCATCTTCCACCATAAGAAGTAATTTGCCACGCTCTACCCTGGCCTCCACACGGACCAGACCTGGCCCACGTCGTCCTTTGATTCCATGATAGATTGCGTTCTCCACCAATGGTTGAAGCAACAACTTCAACATGTACAGGTTCTGCAGTTCCTCAGGAACATTCAATGTATACTGCAGTCGATCACGATATCGTGTCTGCTGAATCTGTAGGTAACTGCTAATATGCTCAAGCTCGGAACGCAGCGGAATGTAGTCCTGACCTTTACTAAGCCCAATTCGAAATAGTCGAGACAGCGCACCCACCATGCCCGATACATCATCTGCACCCTCTTTGCGAGCCATCCAGTGAATCGTATCCAGTGTATTGTATAAAAAATGGGGTTTAATATGCTCCTGCAAGCTGCGCATCTCCGCTTCCCGCTTCTGTCGCTCCCGTAGTTCATTCAGCGATATGAGCTGCCGAATCTGTATGAGCATTCGATTGAAGCTGTTCCCCAGCATGCCAATCTCATCAGCACGATCGCTCCAGCGACCTGCTCTAAGATCGCCAGTCTCTGCTCTACGCATATAAGACATTAAACGAAAAATAGGCTGAGCAATAGAACGTGAGAACCACAAAGAGGCACTTAAACCAAACAAACACACTACAAATACAAAACTGACTACATAAAACTGTATCTGGCGTACCTCCGTAATGGACTCCCTTGTTGGAAATACACCTACGGTTCTCCACCCGGTAAAGGTGGAGGATTGGTACATGAATAATAACGTGCCACCATCTGTCTCGGCGGTAAACGTTCCGCTGTCCTCGGAGGGAAACCAATCCGCAGGGATATCTTCAATCAGGGGATGCTGAGGCTTATACACGCTCTGTCCCTCTGCATCCGTTACCATGACGTACCCGGATTTACCCAAGGTTACGTTGCGTGCAGCCTGCGAGACAGATCTCAGCTTGAGATCAATCATGATGACTCCTCGAACACGTCCTGATTCTTCATCCGTAATGGAGCGTGCAACCGATACAATCTCATCATCCTTGTAGCGAACATGCGTCGTAATATTACGCTCTTTAGGCTGACCCAGTACAGTAAAAATGCCTGGATGAGCTGAAGCTTCGCGGTACCATGCCTCCTCGGTCAGCCCCTGCTCCGTACGGGGATACATCTCATTACTAATATAGTCCCCGCTACCATTGACGAGTACAATGCCAGCGATTTCCGGGTACAGCGTTGTGAATCCCTGTAAGGTTTGTTTGATGTCATACAGTTGCTGCTGCTCTAATTGGACATTCTGAGCACTCTCTGCGTTGCTTATCGAATCCAAATCCTCATCCACATCTGAAGGCGTATTTCCGTGCATAAATGCATCGATATCCGGGTCAAATGCAATCAAGTAGGTCATATTCTGCAAATTTTCCATTTTGGTGTTCAGCCCTTCATTCACTTTGCCAATAAGCTGCATCGTATGCCCCTCAACTTGTCTCTCTACCACCCGCTCTACCGTCCAGTTCACGAGCAATCCGAGTCCAACGGAAGGTACAATAGCAAATAACAAAAACAGCAGCATCAACTGGTAGCGAAGCGGCATGTTACGCAGCCATAAACGCTTTATACCGTTTCGGAGCGAAGAGCGCCACGTTTGCCGATTCCAAGCATTATTTTCCTCAACATGCTCCTTGTTATTTGGCATAATAATCATCCACATTCGAGCGTGTCACCACAGAAATCCCCGTGTCTACCATTACCGGTAACGGCGCATTTTCACCAGAAGAGGATGGTGCAGGTACCGTTAACTGATGATGCAGATGGAACAAATACTGTAGCGACCAATACCCCATGTTCCAGGTTCCCTGCGCAATCGTGGCTGATATCGTACCATTCTTGATCATGTCGAGTGTTACTTTGTTTGTGTCAAAAGAGATGATTTGCAGTGTATGACCTTGTCCTGCATTTTGCACAGCCTCGCCGACCCCTGCGCCACCTGTTGCCTCGGTTACAAAAATACCTGCCAATTGCGGATGAGCCTTCATCATCCTTAATGTCTCTTCTCTAGATATCACCGCGTCTCCGTGGCCATCCGCAATTTCAACGACCTTCATGGACGGGTATCGTTCCTGAATCGTATCTCGGAAACCCTTCGTCCGCTCTTCATGATTTTGTTGTCCGGGTAGGGTCAGCACGGCAACCTCTCCCTCACGCCCCAACAACTCAGCCATTTTATCCGCTGCCGTTACACCAGACTTGTAGTTATCCGTCCCAAGGAAGGAATAAGCCTGGCTATCGGGAGCATCTGCATCGAACAGGATGACGGGAATGTCCGCTTCGATCGCCTTATTAATCGCCGGGATCAACGATTGCGGGTCAATGGCAGATATAGCAATACCTGCGGGTTTACGCGCGATCGCCTGCTCAATTACAGTTGTCTGCTCTTTCGCGTCATATCGGGTAGCTCCGCGGTACTCAACAGTCACACCAAGCGTATCCGCTGCGTCCTCGAATCCTTTGAGCGGACTCTTCCAATACTCTAGCCCGGATTGGAACGTTATCATGATGTATGTCTCACCAATATCACCACGCAGTCCCCGGTTCTCCCAAGAACTGTTCGCCTGGCTAGTGTGTTCAAATCTCAGAACATACAATGCAAATGCTGCAATAAGCAAAATGTATACCAACAGCATTTTCTTCATTCCGTTCACTTCCCTTAAATGGTCTGATCACCTTACACTTCGTTCTAAATTGTAAACGCAATCATTCAAAAAGAAAACCATTCTTCACTTTTGGAAATAAACTGCTGTTGCTCACGTCGATGATTCTGCTGCAATAATATACTATAAGCTTGAAGCCTCTCTGCCATATGATCATAGAACCATATTACTTCTAGAGGGGACTTCAGATGAATATTACATCCTTTTTGATCTACTGCATTATCGTTACCTTCACACCTGGCCCTAGCAATATTGTTATTCTGTCTTCAACGCAGAAGATAGGCGCACGCAAAACGATGCAATATGTGTGGGGTGCCACACTGGCGTTCGGTCTGCTGCTTGCCGCTTCCGCCTTTCTTAATCATCTGCTCGCAGGCGTTCTGCCCAGCATGATAAAAATGATGCAGATCGTAGGCAGTCTGTACATGCTATACCTGGCTTACCAGGTATACAAAATGGGCTCCACTGCGGATGCACCGAAACAAGTTACTGGTTTCCTGAACGGGTTCATCATGCAATTTCTGAATCCCAAAGTCATTCTGTTTACGTTCACCGTCATGCCTAGTTATGTATTGCCCTATTACAATAGTTCTCTATCTTCGTTTATGTTCGTTATGCTCATTACACTCATTGGATTTTTGGCCTACTCCAGTTGGGTCGTGTTCGGGTCCATCTTCAGAACGTTTCTTAATCATCATCAAAAAGCAACAAGTATGCTCATGACCCTATTTTTGTTATACTCAGCCATTATGGTATCGGGAATCATCTCGTGATCGGAGGTTAGCTTGGTGGAATTGTTCAATTACAGAAAATCAGAGGATGTGCTGGCTCTCTCCGCCAGCTTTACAGATTTCACGTACAAAAAGCATTGTCACGAGGAATATGCCGTAGGCGTGACTCTTCGAGGCATTCAACAATATAATCTGGATGGTCATTATCAAGCTTCTCACAAAAATGGTGTCATGTTATTTAATCGAGAGCAGACGCATGATGGTAGCTCCTATGACCGTGAAGGAATCGATTATGTCATGTTATATTTCAAACCAGATCTGATGGCCGAGGTGCTGGGAAAGAAGGAGTTACACTTCTCAACACCCATCGTTTATGACCCTGGACTTGCGCGAGCAATCCTCAGGGTGAACGATGCTGTTCAGCATGGCCGAGATGAAGCTTTATGCAGCGAGCTACTGCTCAATCTAGCAAACCTATTAGCTAGAGAAAACGAAGTAATCGTACCGCATAGAGCTACCAGCAGCCTTGTCCGTACAGCAAAAGAAATGATGTTCTACAGTATCGACGATGTGCTTAAATTGGACGATCTTTGCACCCAACTCGGCATGTCCAAATACCAATTCATTCGTGAGTTCAAAGCACAAGCTGGCATATCACCGTACCAGTTTTTCCTGAATTGCAAAGTAGAGCGCGCACGTCAATCTTTAGAGAACGATAAGGACATCTATGCTGCTGTAGCTCAGTGCGGGTTCGTGGATCTCACACATCTTAATCGTCATTTCAAACGTTTCTTCGGCATTACCGCCTATGAATATATGAAACAACTGAATTAGTGAAGCCGTTACTTCTGTCGTCTACGGACATATATTGTCGCTATAACAATAACAAGAAACAACCCTATACTACCTAGAACGAGTGGGAATAAATAATTAGCAGTTGAATTCGTTGAACCCGAATCATCTTCAGTGACCCACTCTCCTGCTCCTAGTAATTTTACATCTTCATCTGCTTGGGAAATGAGTTTATTACCACTGCACAGAGTCGTTTTCAGTGTATGGTCTTTTTCATCAGAGGAAGCAAACACCAGATAGGTTTCGCCTTTGGTAAATTGAAATCCACATGATGCGGAACCTTGATCCAGACTATGAATCGTAAGCTTCTGCTCATTCACTCCTTTCCATGCTTTTATTGCTTCAAAAGTATATTTGCGATATTCGCCAAATCCGAACTGGCTTCGGGCGCCTTTTTCAGTAACCTTCCCCTCAAATACCGCCGAGTAGGTATCTAGCTTTTCTAGTGCATTACTGTCGACACAGCTACAAGCATAGGCTTTCTCTCCCGGGTAAACGGTAAATCCTAACGTAACGAGGACAATGAGAATGGTTAGAAAGAATATTCGTTTCATAACTTTCCTCCATTTCCTTTTTTTCATTATTATACCATATGGTCGAGAATCTACTATTTATGTATCAGTAGAGTACGGTAGAGTAGCGTAACTATAGACCAAGAAACCCGCCCATCCCTATTACAGGAAAAGCGGGTTTCATTTTGTTATCTTATCGTCAGCCAATGAAGTGAATTACAGTTGTTCACCATTGGATTCAATGACTTTTTTGTACCAGTAGAAGCTCTTCTTCGGTGTTCTGCTCAGATCACCATTACCATCATTGTCTTTGTTGACATGGATAAAGCCATACCGTTTTTTCATTTCCCCTGTGGAGGCACTAACAAGGTCGATACATCCCCACATCGTATAAGCAATAAGGTCTACGCCATCTGCAACAGCTTCTTTCATCTGCTCAATGTGACCTTTCAGATAGTCAATCCGGTAGTCATCGTTAATGGAGCCATCTTCCTCTACCACGTCAACCGCGCCCAGACCATTCTCTACTACCATCAGTGGAACCTGATAACGGTCATACAGGTGGTTCAGCGTGTAACGCAGTCCTTTCGGATCGATCTGCCAGCCCCAGTCGGAAGCTTCCAGATACGGATTTTTAATACCGCCTAGTAGGTTTCCTTCAGCTCTTTCCAGCGTCTCATCTGCACTTTCAACCAAAGACATGTAATAACTGAAGGAGTAGAAATCTACGCAACCTTCGCGCAGTGTCTGTGCATCATCTGGATGCATCTCAATTTGGATACCTTGCTCCGCAAAGAAACGTTTAGCAAATCCAGGGTATGCGCCGCGAACCTGCACATCCCCACAGATCATGTTCGAAATCTGATCTTTCTTCTGTGCAAGCAACATATCGTCTGGGTTACAAGTATTCGGATATGTCGTCATGAAGGCGATCATACAGCCAATTTGGAAATCAGGATTGATCTCATGAGCAAGCTTAACCGCTTTCGCACTCGCAACGAACTGGTGATGCAATGCTTGGAAACGAGTCTGTGGCTCATCAACTCCATCCGTCAGCGTCTCTTTGCCTTCAAATCGAATACCACCCGCCATATACGCACCAAGCGGCATTGTCAGACAGTTGATCTCATTAAACGTCAACCAATATTTAACCTGATCCTTGTAGCGGTTGAAGAGGGTTGTACAATATCGAATATAGTGGTCAATCACATCACGGGATGCCCAGCCATTATACTTCTCCGTTAAGCCAAATGGCGTCTCATAGTGAGAAATGGTTACGAGTGGTTCAATATTATACTTTTTCAGCTCAGCAAAGACGTTATCGTAGAACTTTAATCCTTCTTCGTTCGGTTCCAGATCATAACCGTTAGGATAGATTCTTGACCAGTTGATTGACATACGGAACATTTTGAAGCCCATCTCAGCCATCATTGCAATATCCTCTTTGTAATGACCGTAAAAGTCAACTGCTTCATGGCTCGGATAGTATGTTCCTTCTTCCAATACAGGCGTAATCCGACGCGGAATGGTATGCGTACCTCCTGTCATCATATCAGAAGTGCTTGGCCCTTTGCCGCCCTTATTCCATCCACCTTCGAATTGATTGGCAGCCGTTGCGCCACCCCAGAAAAATCCATCTTTCATTTTCATATCTTCGTTCCTCCTCTGATCATCTCTGTTCGCTTAGCAACACCATATACCTAGTCTAACATCCATACCCTGACACCTTCTGTCATGGTATAATTACAACATGGAAAATAACCGATTATTTAGAATGTTACTGTTGTTATTGGAGAAAAAGAAATCGACTGCGCCTGAACTGGCACGGCTGTTTGAAATATCGGTACGCACCGTATACCGTGACATCGATCGATTAAGTGCGGCAGGCATTCCCGTGTATACCACAACGGGTAAACATGGCGGCGTACATCTCATGGATAATTACGTCATGGATAAGTCGCTTCTATCTGAAGATGATCAGAATGAGATTTTATTAGGTCTTTATAGCGTGAGTGCCATCCCGCATCTTAATAGTGCGCATATGTTGAAACGGCTAACCGCCATGTTTGACCATGAGCTAGACTGGATTGAATTTGATTTTTCCCCTTGGGGTAGCATTCCCATGCAAGAGAGAGAACTATTTAACCAGGTGAAGCTTGCCATCCTAAGTAAGCAGCTCATGACATTTCATTATGTCGATTCAGACGGCGAGTCTAGTATAGAGACGATCGAACCGATCAAATTAATTTTCAAAAACAATACCTGGTATTTCAAAGGCTACGACCGCAATCGACCTCACCACCCCGAAGCCCAGACCTATAAAATGAAACGAATATCTGAACTCAAGCTGCAATCCACGCTTATGGACGAGAACACAACAAGTGGGGGCTCTGACACGAAGGATCACACAGCCAGTACACCTATATCATTAAAGCTACAATTCTCAAGTGCAATTGCATATCGGGCATATGATTACTTTGACCCCTCCCGGATTGAGAAACTACCTGATGGACGATTGCTTGCATCCTTGGAGATTCACGAGGGCGAACGCTTATATTCTTTCCTTATGTCATTTGGAGCTGAACTCACAATTCTGGAGCCGGCTCATATCCGGCAGGAACTGCTCCATCGCCATCGGATGGCTGTATCACATTTACAGGAACAATGCAGCGATCAATCCAGTCTAGATCAGGAATGAATGGTATACTGTAAGAGATTGGGTTGGAAACATTGTAGTTGATTATGTTGTGGTATCTCATCCGTCTATCCCCAGAAGGAGGTTTGTCCATGCAAGACATCAGACGTAACAATGTAGATCGATTTACCGGCTTTGGTGCGTTATACGACCAAAATCGCCCTTCTGCTCCCACCGAGGTTGTAGAGATTCTAACGACGTACTTAGGTCATAAACCGCGTATGGTTGCAGATGTAGGCTGTGGAACAGGGTTATCCTCATGGATCTGGCTTCATGAAGCAGATCGTATTATCGGTTTTGAGCCTAGTGATGATATGAGAACAGTTGCCGAGTCCAAATGGGAGTCTGCAGGAAAACCGGATAACCTTCGATTTGTGTCTGGCTTATCGCATGAGCTTGGCTTACCTGACGATAGTGTTGACATACTTACCTGCTCACAGTCCTTTCATTGGATGGAACCTCAGTCAACGCTCTCCGAATTCGCTCGTGTGTTACGACCGGGAGGCATCTTCGCCGCTTACGACTGTGACTGGCCTCCAATACTGGATTGGCAGCTTGAACAGGCATACCAGCAATTAGTGCTCACCGCAGACAACCGCGCATTGCAGCTATCAAGCCCAGAGAGTCAAGCTTATAAATGGAGCAAAGACGGACATCTAGGGCGGATTCAGCAATCGGGATTGTTCCGCTATGTTCGTGAGATTGTGTTCCACCATCGCGAAACATTCGACGCAGAGCGTTATGTCAATCTGGCGCTTAGTCAAGGTGGATTGCAAACTGCTCTGAAGCTTGGCGCAGAGGAGGTTCGGACTGCCGCAGATGAGTTTAGACAACTGGCAGTGAAGGTATTTGATGGGCACACCAGATCAGCTTTATTTTCTTATCGCATGCGCCTAGGAATCGTATAATTTTATAAACGTTATTATATAAATCTATTGAATAAGGACGGATGTACAATGCAGGAATTGAAGCAGGATCAGACACTAATTGTGAATACGTTGGAGAGTTATTTTGACACCCCACATCGGGATATCTTGATGTCTCTTCCTGCCAAAACGGATGTGGAGGATTATGGAGTACCTCATAACATGCAAGTAGGTGAAGTTGATGAAGAGGGCTGGGTTCGTTGGGAGATGATACCCTCTACGGTAACTGAAGAACAGGTTCGAAAATTAGAACAATTGCATGATATTCCTAATCCTGTACCTCCATTGTATCTTGCCTACCTTACGACCCGACATGTTCTGAATGTATATTTGCGTTATGATCACTTCATGATTGGGCTCCCGGACTTGCCATCAGACAATCCATTGCGGAGTTTACATACGTTATGGGAAGCTTGGGAGCCCTTGATTGTGCAGGGGTATATTCCTTTTGCAACCTACGAAGATGATGCAGGACCTGTGTGTTGGGATATCCAGAATCCCACGAAGGATGAGGATTATGCTGTTGTTTGGTTTGACCACGAGGCTCTGGTTGGGCAGCCATCATGGACTCGTGCACAGCTTGCACCATTAGTACAACCTTTATTTCCTTCATTTCGAACGATGCTAACCTCTCTACATTCATCATAAATCGAAGGAATGATGTGGCTATGCAAGCTTATATCCAACAAGACTAATTGTTATAGTGAACACAGCATAATGTTCTGTTTGTTCTAATACAAATCCCCGAGTGCTCTCTTCTTGCTGAAAGAGAACATCCGGGGATCATCACTTTTAAGTGCGTGTTCAAAAAGGATGGTTTTCAGTACCGAGAAGATGGGATGAAGATAGAAATGGAGTAGCGGAGCGTAGGCAAAACTACGTGAGCAACTACATGTTTCCGAAGGAAACAAGCTTCGTAAGCATCCACTTATTTCGGCTGAATTCCATATTCGATGCTGAGATGCCGTCAGGCATTCTTCGTAATCAAAAGCGGACTTTTTGAACAACCTCTTTAAGAGGAGAACAGCTTATTCATCTGATCTTCCTGCACATTCAAAGCGAGCACTAACTTCGAAGGATCTTGCTTGGAATATATGACGTTAATGATGTGCCCTTGTTGTACCTGAGGCAGTGCCGAAGATAATAACTCCTTTTGTGTAGTAACGTTAAATGACTCTCCATTCGTCTTTGTCACACTTAGTGTAAGCTGTAGCTTCATTTTCCCTTCACTTGCTCCCCCTAATGGGGTAACGTCGAGGATTTTGGCCATTGCTTTCTCGCCTGTACGAGCGATATCCATCATCTCGGGAGACACGCCCTCCTTGATCATTTTCTCATTCAGTAATTCCTGCATATCCTGCTGCGACAATTGTCCATTCAGATCCAACCCGACCTTACGTTCATCCTTCTCCGAAACAAGTAGTGGAATGAAGCCGCCTGGCTGGAATTGCGCCATCGAAGTCAACGGAATGATTGTTTTAAACTCCGTATCATATTTCTCATGTCCCTTGCGGGATACCGTAACACCCAAGCGAACTTCAGGTTGCTCGTTAATATATGTACCCGTCTGTTGTATACTTGTGATGACACCAAGGGCAGGTATCCCGGTCTTCACACGGCTTCTGCCGAAAATAGCACTTAGAATTGAAGGAACAAAAACCAACGCAAATCCCGTATAGATTGCAGGTCTATACCACCAAGCCTGCATCGTAATAAACGGATCATTCCACAACTTTTCTGCCAAGAATGGCGAGAACCCAACACCAAATACAAGTAATAACCCAATAAGTCTCAAAAACCCTACCATAAGTACCACCCTTTCAATATCTATGTCTAATTGTTAAACGTACTATTATTTTAGTTCATCCCAGCATTTTGTTCTCACTAACGTCCTACTTATCAACCTAGCTTGGTAGTAGTCCCATATAGATTAATTCAGATGGATTAGCGGGATTCTGACCTAACCCAACACGATCCCCTACCCGTGGAATCTGCATCTTCGATACTAACGTCTCCAGTGTTCGTTGATATGTAGTCCCATTCGTCTCAGTCACATCCAGAACCAGTATAACGATCGGGTCGAAGTTGATTAGTTTCCCGGTATCCGTAGCCGCTACCACGACAGCAGTCGCTGTTAAAGGAAGTGAACCACTCGCACCTAATTGTGCTTGCTTCGCTGAATGAATGCTCTGGTTAATTGCCTCCCGATGTTCTTTAGATACCAGCCCCTTCATCATCATGCCAGTAAGTCCTTTGTTCATGACCTTGTCAGCCTTTGCAATCGCATCTTCCTGTTTGTTCTTTCTACTGAACCATCCCATGGTGAGCACCTCTTTATTTGTGTTATTTGTTATATATTAAGTATAAACATAACGACATGCTCTTGAATACACTTCGGAGTACATACAAAAGAAACGACGAATGAAGAGATTTACCCTTCGCTTTCTCGCTCATTATGATACCTATTTCTTGATTCTCACAATAAAAGAGATGATAATCCTAACTTCAATTTATCTTTCTGCATATTTTTTTGCGTACGTGTCCTAAAGAGATGTTAAAATTATCAAAGTTTGCAAACGAGGGGGAGCAATATGAAGAAATTATATTTACTCAAGAAGACAGAAGTGGCTTTCTGTACGCGGTGTCTCTGCTAGAAAACAACCAGATTAAGCTGGGGTTCACACCCAATTCACAGGGTGGGCACTATTACATCCACAACGAAGAATTAACAACTCAAATACAAAGACTACTAGAGGATGGGAACCTCACCAAAAATGATCAATAGAACACATCAAGATAGCTATACTTAAGCAAATTCATCTATAGTACACCAAGCATAGGACAGCCGAAAGATTAACCAAGCTATCCTATGCTTATTTTCTGTTGATCGATCAGAAAGATAACTCGACAAGAAATCTTATTTATTGCGTAGCAGATAAACAAGCTTACGATAATACACTGCTGCTTCCTTATACTTGCGCTGATCCTCCGACACAACCGCTAACCCTTCATATAAATGCTCTAGCCTTAGTGCATGCTGTGCCGATTCAAAATAAGGTAGACATGCCAAAGCTCGTTCCATAAATACGCCTTGATCCCCATGTGCTAGTGCAAGTTGACTTTGATAGAAGATTCCGCTCATCTGTTGATCCTGCGTCGTCGCACAGTGCAGCAGTTGATCCACACTTAGAGCAAGCATACCCCAATCTTTACGAGCTAAGGCGATTTCACAGCGATAAATGAGAATAAGCGGCTTCATGCCGTACTGTGTCTCTTCTGGCTCCTGTTGCAACAGTGATTCGAATCTTTCAATCTCGCCCATGGCCTGATCCAGCTCACCCATCATCGTCAGCATGACGATCCGGTTGTTCGCAATAGCGGTCATCAGCTCCCCCTGATTGCTGGTGTACACCAAGTTCGCCTCCGCCATCGTCAGCGCTGAAAGCGCCTCTTGCACAAGACCCATAGTGAAGCAATATCCACTATAAGCTACATATAGTCCAGATAAACGATGAAATAGTCGCTGATCTACGACATGACGCATCGTCTGCTCAAACACTTGCTTCGCCTCTTCATACTGCCTAACCTGAATGTACGCTTCCATCTTAATATTCTGCACTGATAACCAAAATTCGCTTCCTTGAGGAAGCAACGAACTAAGTCGGGTCGCATGTGTGAGAACATCCACAAAAGCATGTTTAGAACGATAATATTGTATTTTGTAGTATAACAAGGCCTTGTATAACGGACGTGGGAGATCCGAATCATCCGGACGACCGTATTTCTCCAGATAAAAGTTCAGGTATGAGCTATGTATATATTCATGTGCGGATGCATCATTTAATTGCTGATAATAGACTGCCTTCATTAAGGCAGTGGTTAACTCCACCGTAAGTGTATCATCCCGGTCATCCAATGCATGTACCTGCTCCTCTGGGATCGCCGAGGCAGCAACCGACAACTGGTCAAAGATCGCTTCGGCACGCGAAAGTGTCTCTTCATCCTGCGCAGCAGCAAGTAATAGGTACGATGGCTGCACCCCTAACCGCTCTGCGATGGCCTCTGCCAAGTCTTCGGGAAGTGCATAGCGTTCTGCCAAAATATTAGCAAAGTGTGCCTGGGTAACCAGGCCATCCACAAGATCTTTGCGCGAGACTTGTTTCTTTTTACTTAGAAATTCAATTCGTTCCTTGAGCATAATTTTATGTATCCTTCCTATTATTCTGACAAATGAAATGGATATATGATCATCTTCATGTTATGTACTATCATCGCAAACTCAAACACCGAATGCCACACTATTCCTAAAAATGAATCAAACGGTTTCCGTTTCGGAGCCAATTGTTTTACAATAGGGAGGTATGTAACATTTGAGCTGAACATGAAAGGATGCCAATATATGATTATTAAACCAAGAACACGTGGTTTTATCTGTACAACCTCCCATCCTGTAGGCTGTGCTGCACAGGTACAGGAACAGATTGAATATGTAAAATCCCAGCCTGAAATTAAAGGCCCGCGCAATGTGCTTGTCATTGGTGCTTCAACCGGTTATGGACTAGCTTCACGTGTGGTCTCTGCCTTCGGAGCAGGTGCCAATACAATCGGGATTTATCGCCCTAGCACGTCCACAGACAAACGTACGGCCTCCGCAGGTTGGTACAATTCTGCCGCTTTTGAGAAAGCAGCCGAACAAGCCGGTCTTCAATCGTACAGCATTACAGGTGACGCATTTGCAAACGAAACGAGAGAGAAAGCTGTTGAATTGATCCGTAGCGAATTTGGTCAAGTCGATCTCGTAGTATACAGCGTAGCTTCCGCACGCCGTGTTGATCCAAATACAGGTGAAGTGTTCAACTCCGTTCTGAAACCGATAGGACAATCGTACACCAACAAAACGGTCAACTTCCATACAGGTGAAGTTAGTTCAGTTACCTTGGAGCCTGCTAGCGAAGAAGAGATTCGCCAAACCGTAACCGTAATGGGCGGAGAAGACTGGGAACTGTGGATGGATGCATTGCAACAAGGTGGCGTGCTTGCTGATGATGCTACAACGATCGCGTTCTCTTACATCGGACCAGAGCTTACACAAGCCATCTACCGTGAAGGTTCAATCGGCCAGGCGAAGGATCATTTGGAAGCGACAGCGCACAAGCTGAATGATCGTTTGAGAACTACGGGTGGTCGTGCTTACGTTACCGTTGCCAAAGCACTCGTTACTCAATCCAGCTCAGCTATTCCGGTGGTACCGTTGTATATCTCTGCATTGTACAAGGTCATGAAAGAAAAAGGATTGCATGAGGGCTGCATCGAGCAATTACAGCGTCTCTTCGCGGATCGTCTGTATGCAGGTGGCGATGTGCCAACCGATGAACAAGGTCGCATTCGTATTGACGATTGGGAAATGAGAGACGATGTGCAAGAAGAAGTTGCGAAGATTTGGAACGAGCTGACTACAGATAATATCTATGATTTGTCTGATCTCGAAGGGTACCGTAAAGAGTTCTTCCAACTGTTTGGTTTCGAAACCGACGGCGTAGATTACGAAGCAGATGTTGATCCCAAGGTAGAGGTTCCACACCTACGCTAGCTCTTACTTTATGATATGTTAACTCTTAAGGGGAGTCTTACGGCTCTCCTTTTTTTGTATCACTTTTCAACAACTCAACCGGGCCAAAGCAAAATAAAAAGAAGCACCACCATCCTGGATCCGCTTCTTGTGTTTGACCTTTTGTAATTTTTCTTGTTTCGTGGGCATGATGCGAACATGCTGCGAGATTGCACCATAATCTTTGTTGTTTCTTCTGCTTTGTTCTGAACACCATTGTCCTGCAAGCTCTGCTTTACGTAATGCCTTTTGTGTTTGGGTTCGTGCCATGATGACAACACACTCCTTGAATTGGGATATCCCCAATATATCATGTGTATCAGGAGAATGTGAAGGCATGAATGCCTGAGAGGCGGATTCTTACCGACACATTCAACAAAGTATTATTCTGTAGACAGGAAGCCAATTTTTATTTGGCTGCTTTGGTCGCTTTCTTTTGCCGGGATTGCCACGTTTCAATTGGTTCGTGATCCTCTTCCTCAATTAATTCCATCGCCTCTTCGATTCTTCTCGATTTGAACAAGGTAATTAAGTCCATTAGATCCTCTCGATCCAGTAACTTTACTCCATTCACAGCAGCGAGTGTTCGGCACGCCTCCGTGTATCTAGCCGATGTCAATACGATAGAACGATCTGCTTCATAATAACGCATGGATGTAAATATCTCCTGTACAGCACTTAGCCCTACAGGATGGTTAGCCCCATATCGCTTCGCTTGAATGACATTTCTTCGACCCAATCTGTCCGTAAATACGAGGTCTGCTCCAAAATCTCGGCTGCTTGTCGTCTTGTGCACCTCATCATATCCCATCTGTTGAAATAAATGAAATAGATACAGCTCGAATTCCGATCCATCCTGCATTTTATCAATGTCTCGAATTGTAATTTTGCGGGGATTAGCCTCTCTACGTATGCGCTGCCCTCGCCCAATAATACGGCGAATAATCCATACGAATATGAGTAATGCAGCAATACAGCCGATGACCCAGATGGTCCAATTTTCGTTCCAATTCATGTCTGTTCTCCTTGTCCATTCCCTTATAGAGGTTGTTCAAAAAGTCCGCTTTTGATTACGAAGGATACCTAACGGCATCTCAGCGTCGAAGATGGAATTCAGCCGAAATGTCCGTTGCTCACGTAGTTTTCCCTACGCTCCGCTACTCCATTTCTATCTTCATTCCATCTTCTCGGTACTGAAAACCGACCTTTTTGAACACACACTTATAAAATGATGCCAAATCTATGATTCGTCTTCGCCACCGGACTAAATATATCAAACTTCCACCTCGGCCGAAAGAAGATGAATTCCTTGTAACCGTCAAAATTCTGCAAACAACTACAATTACCTATTTATATCGATAAAAGGTTACAGCCCATTAGGTTGAATTCAACTTGCTATAAATGGTAGAATTCAACAATCGGTTCTATTCGAACCGAAGAAAGGTGGTTTATAACTTGCATACACTTAGCGAACGAAATACCAAAACATGGGCTGCCCTCATCCTTAGCGGCATGCTCCTCTTCAGTATGAATACACCAAGCTATGCAGCAACAACAACTTCAACGGAAGCGTTAACCAAGCCTTCATGGACGTCCTCATCGCTCATGCTATCTGAAGTGAACGCTCAGGAAGATGTTAGAATTAAGGATATACACGCGGTGCCTTCCAAAAATCTCGTGTATGTGCACTCTTATCAGCCTGTAACCAAAATTAATAGCAAAACGACGCTGGATTGGAATCTGGACTCACTTCAGGCACTGGATGCTACAACAGGTAAACTGAAGTGGAACGTTATTTTCCATGAGAAAAGTGGCCCTTATACTACATACTCCAATTCGTTGTACGCCGATAACGGAACAGCCTATGTATACATGGAATATTCCGATGGAACGAAAAAAGTATATTCTTACAATACGTCTGGAAAAACAAATTGGGTCAAAACGGTAAACGCGCCATCTGACTTATATCTAATGAATAATGGCACGATCATGATTGCTTCCAGCACAGGTCCTCTCTCAAATGGTTCTGTTCGTTCATCCATTTCACTTTATGACGCCAAGGGCAAGCTAATCTCAGCGAAAACCATCAATGGTGCTGTGCTAAAAGCAGGTCATGACCGCATCGTTGTAGATGCTAGCAAGCAGACCAAGGTAGGTAACTACTGGCAGCAAGCAGCCAATCCGAAAGTGGAAATTTATGATCTCACATTGAATCGTCTTTCCTTCTATCAATTCCCTGCGAACGCTAACACACTCGGAGACGGTGGCGGCGAATCGCTGGCAATTCTGGAGGACGGCTCAGTCATTATGCGCGCTAATTTCGACAATACAGGCAATAAACTCATGGGCTTTGGTTCAGATGGTAAACTCGCTTGGGGTCGATCCATTGCCGGCAATGCTTTCGTGCAAACGGCAGGTAACGGATATACCGTGTTTACAGGACAGAAGCTTGAGCTGTATACGATGAAAGGTAAGGTAACAGAGCGTATGTTTAAAGATAAGCAAGATGTGCTCACTGTCGTTGACCAAACGCAGGATGGAAAATATAAGATTGATTTTGCTAACACAGGATACATCCTTGATCCTACTACCTTGGAGAGCATTCACGAATATACATTTACCTCATCTCCTGAAGAGATGAAGGGTTACTCCACCTATACGGATGATATTATATATATCTTCAAGGACGAGTCATTATCCAAATATGACGGGTTGTCATAAATATAAGGGTGATTCAAGAGCCACAATTGCAAAAAACCGCTTTCTCTTTACTGTGAGAAGCGGTCTTTTGTTATGTGCTAACTTAACTTTCATATAAAATTTAATAACTTTTATTCTATTCAAATGTGTCTCTATCTATTGCGTCATAAAACTTATTCTAAAGACACATTGTCTGTTCTTGGGATTCACGAACGGACAATGTGTCTTGTGTATTCAAATTTAAGTGTAATTTCACTTTTGCTATTTATTGATTTGAATAGGAATTTTCCATCTCTTCTTAATCACCTAATTCTACAACATCATACGCAAATCCAGCACTCAACCATGGACTCAAATCCGGTGAACCACTGATTGCAGTTATTCCAATAGTGTTAGTACCAGCTACGAAATGAGATGCTGGGATGTAATAAGAATAAGTTACATTGTTTCCACGATAAGTGCCGATGGTTACATCCCTTGAATTAGGTTGGAAGGAAGCAGATGGATTTTTGAGGGCAATATCATTTATACTCACCTTCGGACGACCGCCATTATATGCTGTTGTAATTCCAATCTTAAGCATGTGAGGGGAAGCAGCCTCTTCAGCACTTAGTGTAAAATTAATTAATGTTGGATCGTTCGCTCCGCGAAACTGTATAGCTGGAAACTGATCAACCGGGTTCCCTATGGTGTAGGCTAATGGCCCCCAGTTTGCATTGCGACGATCAGAAGGATGTTGAGAGGTTATCATCTGTCCGTTTAAGAATTCAGTTGGCGAACCATCCCAAGTACCAATACGCCAGACGTATGGTGTTGTGCTTGGATCATTATCAATACTTCTCTCATTGAGAAACGTAGTTTTATTCTCTCCTGCTACCGTAACGTTGTCCTCGCTATATACAGCTAATTCACCTTTATAAATTTTCATAGTATAAATGCCTGGTTTCATATTATACATAGCTGTTGTACCTGATGTGGACGCTGTAGTCCAATATTGTGCATCTCTATTTGCAAATCCAACTGTATATGTATAACCGGATTCCATACCCGAAATATTATTTAAAACAACGTTTCCACGAGAATTAACCCACCCCGTTAATCCTAGAGAAGACATCCATTTGAAATCCGGGATACTTGGGGTAGATCCATTTGTAAATATTAGAGCATACGGTCCATGTAGTCCCACCCTGAAATCCTCTGTCTGCGCATGACCAGAATTCATATAATTATAGACCTCAGTGTCTGCTGCTCTCTGAAACTGGATATCCCTGAAAAAAGGGCCTCCAGAGCTAGTTTCACGGTTACCATAAGCCATAAACACCCCAAAATTATTCCCCGTTGCACCTTGAACATTTAAATCTTTAGCCTGTTCATTACCATAGAACTTAGAAGCAGAATAGCCGTTTGAGAAACCGTAAATATCTTTACTTT
The DNA here is from genome assembly GCF_030812775.1 of Paenibacillus tundrae. Classification (GTDB taxonomy): domain Bacteria; phylum Bacillota; class Bacilli; order Paenibacillales; family Paenibacillaceae; genus Paenibacillus; species Paenibacillus tundrae_A. The sequence continues at coordinate 125,098 of NZ_JAUSTI010000006.1, read as the reverse complement.
CAATAGCTCCAGTATTATCCCAAAGGTCTGCGTTAGTGGGAATATCTGTGAGAATATCACTGTTTCCACGGAATATATAACGTAATTCTCCTACGCCAGGCTGAGCAGTAGTGTACGTAGCCATATAAATTATATTTTCACCTGAACGGGAAACATAATAATGAGTAAGCGTATCTGTATCTACGGTAATTATTACAGTTCCACCTGATGGTGATTTCACCCAACTAACTGTAGTACCCCATAGTCCAGAGTTGATGTGAGAAGGTTTAGATCCCGTTAACTCAGTCCCATTTAAAAGGGCTGATATCATGTTGCCGTTATTCTTGTCAATGGTATACTCTAATCCCGCTCCAGTATTCACAACAATTTTAGATCCATTTTCGATAACATTAATTGGAGCTGCTGATGCAGTTTCTTCTGGAACAAGCAATACAAATACAAAAATAAACGCGGCTAACACAATGGATGTAGCTTTCATTAACTTCTTTGTTTTCCTAATCTTATTCATTATTTATCCCTCATTCTTCATGTATAGTATAGGTTGTTCATCGTCCAAGAAATTAGGATCATATTCTCGTGGCTTAAGCAAAGTTCTTTACAATGCATGCAACACCTCAAGTCCCTTCACTATGTTCATCACATCCCTACCTAGTCGAAAAGTAATTCTCCTTTCTTGGTTTTTGACCATATGACTGAATTGGTTCAATGGTATTTATTAATCTAGTACCTATATCGGAACTGTTTAACTAATCATTAAGAAATAATTAAAAAATACTACATTAGTCCTACTTTACATAAAGAGTATAACAAGCTAGAGGTTAGAAACCGTGTAGGTGAAAATAATCTGTCTATAGCTGTTGTTGAGCTAAAAAGAAAACGACTGTTCCCATGTAATTTATTCATCAGACTATGAGAAAAACGTAACCTTGAACACCGAAGAAATCCGCCATTAGACACCATTGACGTTCGCCGGCCTAAGAGATATATTGTGGAATCAATAATTCCGCTATCTTCCTTACGGCATAGAAGCTGTGGTCGCATAAAGTTATGCGTTTTTTTGTTAATGAAGTAACCACTAATTTATCCTATCGATGAAAACAAAAATCCAGGAGCGTCCCAATCGGAACTCCTGGATTCTTGCTTTTCGTTATTCTCAGATTTATCACGTTCAGTTTACCACGACATTATTTCCAGTTCTCTTCAATGAATTCATCACGGCCAGATATCGCACGGTCTTCTTTATAATGCTTCTCGTTTTTCTTATGATAGTCTTGATGATAGTCCTCTGCCGGATAGAACACTGCTGCATCCCGAATCTCTGTTACAATCGGTTGATTGAATCGACCACTGGAAGCTACAGCCTGTTTGGATTGTTCTGCAAGCTCACGTTGGCGTTCATTATGCACAAAAATAGCCGTCCGGTACTGTGAACCTCGATCCCGGAACTGCCCTCCATCATCGGTAGGGTCAATCTGAGGCCAATATAGCTCCAGTAACCGTTCATAAGGGAATACCTCGGGATCAAATGTGATTTCTACCACCTCGACATGCCCTGTCTCTCCCGTTTTGACCTGTTCATATGTTGGATTATCGACGTGACCGCCGGTATAGCCGGAAATGATACCATGTATGCCCGGTTGCTCTTCAAACGGTGTAACCATACACCAGAAACAACCTCCAGCAAATGTAGCTTTCTCCACTCCACCTCATCCTTTCTAATTAAGCAACACACCCTAACAAATTATAAGAAATACATCTATCGAAGTAAATAACATAACAAACAAGAGGTTGATGCAAATCCACTATTGTGGACTTCCATCAACCTCTTCGTAAGCATCCGTTATGTGATCGAGCCCTTGCGTTACCCACTACACATCTTCAAGTGTGTTTACAAGAATTCGCCATATCTCGAATATCGTTACCCGCGGCTACGACCCATAGAACGGAAGATCAAGCTCACGATGGCTACCAGTACGATCGCACCGATTAATGCTGGTACGATGAAGAATCCGCCCATTTCTGGACCCATATCTCCCAGAATGACTCCACCTAACCATCCACCGATGAAACCAGCTACGATGTTACCAATTACACCGCCGGGAATGTCACGACCAACGATAAGTCCTGCCAACCATCCAATGATACCACCGATAATTAATGACCATAACCAACCCATATCATTCACCTCTAATTAAAAGTTTTTGTTGTTGTCTGTCTACTATTAACCGCTACGGAAGCATTTAAACACCTAGACGAAATTTGTTGTATATTACCTTATTTCCATAACACTCATTTCTAGGTTGCTACCCACGACGGTATCGGATTCATTTTCGATATAACTTCCGGTAACTGATTACTTACACAGCAGAGCTGTTTTGTACCTCCCGAAAGTCATTGTATGTCTTACCAGACAACCTTAGTATAACCATTTGAGATTTATAATATTTTGGGCGTTATCCGATCATCATTCTCCAACAGGATACGGGCAGATCAATAAAATCCAGCACGTCCTTTTCCAGGCTGCGTCATCCAATTATGCTTGTGGCTCTTGTCCAACTCACCACGCATGGCTTGAATGATCTTCATCGCATCTGCCTCTCCGTTCTGGTGCCATTCCAATGCCGTACTTACATAGAGTTCCCCTAGCTGTGCCAGTGAAAAGGAATCCGTCAAACGCGCTGCTTCCTTTGTGCCTTCCTCACCAGCGAACACTGCGAAGCCCCGCTGCTGCAAATATTGCAGGCGTAGCGCCTCGTCTGGCATTGGAATCTCGTACGCTCGGTCGAAACGTCCGGCACGGTTCATCAGACCTGGATCTATTTTTTCTGGATAATTCGTTGTCCCAATTAAGAAAATCCCTTCTTTGGACGTAGCGCCATCCAGTGTGTTCAGGAAAAATGAACGCACCTCCTCCGGCATGGAATCAATATCCTCAATAATCAGCACCATCGGTGCTAAACGCTTCGCCGCGTCGAACACATCACGTACTGATTCACTATTTGTGTACTCCGTGATCTGCCAATATGCGGCAGGCCCTGGAATGCTTCCCGCAATGGATTTCACCAGTGTCGTCTTACCGTTACCCGGATGGCCATAGAGGAGAATTCCACGTTTGTAAGGGATATCGTAATCCCGATAGAAGGAGCGATCCGCTTCGAAGAACTGATCCAGTGAGCGGAAAATATCTTGTTTGATCTGAGGCGATAATACCACCTCATCTCTGGTCACTGAACGAGTAATCGACTCTGAATGACGGTCACTGCCATTGCGCGCATCGGTGTATACCGTTACTTTTTTCATATTTTGCTGTCGTTCACGCTCACGTACACTGCCCAGAAATTGCTTCAGCTCTTCTTCTCCGATGGCAAAAACAAAGTCCTCGTTATATATCCCATTTTCCCTGAAGAAAGGGATACGTACAAGCGCCACGCCCCAGCTTGGATAAGCAAATACATTGTTGCGGATGGAGTAATGCACGCCGTAAGATGGCACATCTCCCTCGTCGTCATAATGTAATGTGCGCAGTTCCAAATCATCGAAAATTCGAGCCACAATCTCTACTTCAGGATTATCCGTGCGTAGATCCTCTCTCAGCAGATCCCAATATTCGCTATTGGGATCATCGCTCGCAAACAGCTCGTAGCGAGTTCCGTATCGCACATAGAGCGCCTCTGAAATGCCGCGAATGAGACGTGCATATGCTGAGTATCCTTCAATTCGACCATCATTATGCTCATCAAAGGCATAGATCGCTCTCGGTGAATTCGTTTGCTTCACATGTTCCTTGTGTACTGTCATTATTTAGCTCCCTTCACAGCGGCAAGCGGTTTACATTTGGCAACAACTTGAGCCAACCCCGCGCCGGTAACACTATCAATAATTTCATCAACATTTTTATAAGCCTGTGGTGATTCATCAATAATCGATTCTAGTGAACGCTGATTGACAACAATCTCATTCTCTGTACCTACACCCAGCGCGCGTTCAAAATCCGCCAAAGTGACTAGCCGCTTCGTTGCATTACGTGAACGGATTCGTCCCGCACCATGACAGATAGAATAGAAGTTATCTACTCCTTGCGATTGACCAACCATGATATATGAAGCTGTGCCCATGGAGCCTGGAATCAGCGCAGGGTGTCCAGTGGCGAGATATGGCTTCGGATTATCAGGATGATGCGCTGGCAATGCACGTGTTGCCCCTTTGCGATGTACGAAGACTGAGCCTTGATCTGGATGGGATTCTTCCCAAGCATAGTTGTGCATCAGATCATACAGTGTACGGAATTCGCACTTGGATCCGAACACTTCTCGGAAGGCTTCACGAATGGAGTAAGCAATCAAGTGACGATTCACCACAGCGTAGTTTAATGCGGAATACATCATATTCACGTAATGGCGTCCTTCGGCATGCTCCAGTGGAGCAAAGACCAGTCTTGGGTCAGATGTTCCGAGCCCGTTTCGTTGCATCATTTTGGCGATTGCTGATGAACTGGTCTGACTTATATGCCCTCCCCAAGTGCGAGAGCCGGAATGGATCATCACTACAATTTGTCCGTCAACTAACCCCCATGCTTCAGCAATATCCCGATTTTCCTCGGCGATCTCAATCGCTTGAATTTCGGCAAAATGATTCCCCCCGCCCAACGTACCTAGCTGACGGTGGGAACGATGCCATGTCATGTCTGGGACAAGATTCAGCACTTCTTCATCAAATGTGAACTTACTGCTCTCCACATGGGTAATAGACGTAGACTTCTTAGGGGTGTAACCGTCCGGTATATATTTCTTCGGTAATCCATGTAATCCTTTGCGAACAATGTGCTCTAATCGAATGTCAGAATAATGCCCTCGCTGGTTCGCTTCCATAGGCAGTACCTTTTCAATCGCTTTAACGAGTTTTCGGCGTAATTTTACATCTTTCAAATCATCTTTATGCAAATTGGTCATATGTACCCTCATGCCACAGCCGATGTCGCTGCCTACAATCGAGGGAGATACATACCCATTGTTCGCATCCCATACTGCTGTTGTTCCAATGCATGTACCTACACCGACATGTACGTCAGGGGTATAACTCATATACGAAATTCCGGGGATTTGCAAATTGTTATTGGCCATCTCGAACACTTTATAGTCCAGAGAGGAGAATAGCTGTTGTGCGGCATATACTGTTAGATCCCCCGCCGGCAACTTGACCTCATGCCGGTATCCGCCCAAGGAATCATTGGCATCCGCAAATAAATTAGGTTGTGTATTCATAAAATTGGTTTATTCCTTTCATTTATCCGTAAGTTTTAAACATTTTTTAACATTGCCGTAAGATCCAGATTCGTTGTCCCTCTTCTGCAAAAGGCACAAAAAAGAAGCCATGGACAGAATGCCCATGACTTCTTCATCACCATAATGGAAAACAGTTACAGCTTGAAGAAGCTGCGACTCTAGTTTCCATCGCTAAATTAGCGGAGAACAGCCTATCCATACCGAGTCATTCTGACTCTTCACAGATACGCTCCTTCTCCTATGTTGCCCGTATGAGGCCGATGAGACAATGAGCTGCATATGCAATTGTGTGTGTGCTGTGTTGTGATTTCTGTTGTTTGTAGTTCCAATTGTAGACCAGCGTCATGACTCGCGACCTCCCTTCGTAAATGATATATACAATATTAAGCGGATTTCTTTCCGTGTGTCAACCCTATTCTTGGAAATTGAAATAAGCGCTACTATTAGAAACCGCATCAAAAGGTGTAGCTTATCGACATGATACATAACAAAAAGGCAGGACCCGCTGTAAGCGAATCTTGCCTTTGTCCGATCTATTTCACCTGTTATTTCAACGAAACTCAAGCTTACTTTCCTGCTTGTTGCTCCAACTCTTCGACCGGATTTTCGTTCTCTTTTTCCGGTACTTTGGAAGAGAAGAACCAGCCACAAACGGCAATTGCAATCAGGACGATATAGAATCCAAACTTCCAAATTTTATTTTCTGGAAAATGCTCATCCAGTACGCCCAGAGAAGGGTGTGCAAGTGTGATAACTGAAAGTTTAACCCCAACCCAACCTACGATAACAAAAGCAGCTACTTCAAGACCAGGACGGGAATGCAGCAATTTAACGAAGAAGGAAGCGGCAAACCGCATGATCACTAGACCAATGAATCCTCCCAAGAAAATAACGATAAACTGACCGCCGTCGAGACCACCAATTGGTGCTAATCCACTTGGCGGCAACGCAACAGCAAGTGCAACCGCGGCCAAGATGGAGTCTACAGCAAATGCAATGTCCGCAACTTCCACCTTGAAGACTGTCATCCAGAAGCCCGATTGTTTCTTCGGTTTCTTCGGTGTTTGATCAGCAGCTTCATCGGTTTTGTTACGACTACCTAATATCTTCTTAACGATATGGTTGATGGAGATATACAAGAGATACAGCGCACCAATCGCTTGAACCTGCCACACATCAACGAGGAACGAGATTAGGAACAATGATCCCAAACGGAATATAAATGCTCCTAACAAACCATAAAACAACGCCTTTTTGCGTTTATCATCTGGTAGATGTTTAACCATGATCGCGAGCACCAATGCATTATCTGCTGCCAGCAATCCCTCCAGGACAACTAAGACGGCAAGTACCCATCCATACTCCAATAATAATGACAACTCCAAAATTGACTCCTCCTTAGTATCCTTATGATGTACAAAAAAAAGGACCTTTACCATCGCTGGTAAAGATCCTTTTTATCCACAAAAAGAGACCTTTACCCAGCATAAAAACTTGGTAAAGGTCTCGCTAACAACAAATTGCTGCCAATAAAGCCGGGGATAAATCCCGAATTGACGACTTTACTGTGAAAGCTACTCCCCTTTAACATCAGGATATGTAGTTTTTAGATGAAACAGGCTTCAATAACCTGTTCCCATCATATTCATAACGTTAATTAAAGTCAAGCTTTATTTAACGAACCATTTTGCGAAAAACCACAAAGTCATATACAAAATTCCCGAACGGAACAAACGAAATGAAGAATAGCGCCAATGATCGGCGTATACGCCATTTTTGCGAAGTATGCATGCTGACCACAATCAGCAGATACATCAAGAAAAGAAAACCATACAGATTACCAAACCATGTAACAGCCTGCGGCATAATCCCGGCATTCTTCAATGGAAAAGCAACAAAAAGCAATAACAAATAAGAGAGTCCCTGCAACCACAATAGCAATCGAAAGCGACCCATTGTTGAATGTAACATGTCTTTCCTCCTGGCTTCATACCTATACCTGAATACGATCTCATATTCAATACCATTGCATCCAACCAGTATACCACATTAAACATCGCTTACTCCCAACTACGCTCGGTGGGAATGTTATCCATAACATAAGCTTTTGAACCAAAAGCCTTATTAGCACATAGGATATGACGAAGATTGTTTACGCTGGAGGGACAAGGAGGAGACAGGTTGATGAAAATAGCTATGGTTGCACCGGAAAAACTTCCTGTACCTGGAAACGGATCCGTCGAGATCTGTATCTTAGGTATCGCTCGCGAACTCGCCCTCCGGCATGAAGTTACCATCATTAGTCGTGAAATGTCAGGTCTGCCCACAACGGAATATACTGAAGGACTGACCATACGGCGTTTGCCTGCCACCCATACGGAGCAATATACCAAAGCTGTTATACGTTTATTGAAACACCATACGTTTGACCTGATTCAAGTCGACAACAGGCCGCGCTGCATGGCTGCCATCAAACAAAACCTTCCTCATACCCCTGTGATCCTCTACCTCCATTCTCTTACGTTCGCACAGCCAGGATCAGCACGTCTCGCGTTGATGCGACAGGCCGATCTGATTGCTGTCAACAGCCTCTCACTCAAACAACGCCTCAGTCGTCGATTCCCTCAATTAACAAGTCTCATGTCCGTTATTCCATTAGGTGCGGATCTGGAACGCTTCAAGCCTGCTACATTGATTGAACGACAAAATCTCCGAACGGAGTTTAAACTATCAGATTCTTTCTGCGTCCTCTATGTTGGCAGACTCATCCCTGGCAAAGGGATTGATGTCCTGATTCGTGCAATAGCACTTCTACAACAACACATATCGGTCAAACTCATTATTGCAGGCAAAGGGCCACCCCAATACGTTCGCAAACTACGTAGATTAGCCAAAAAAATGAATGTACGTGCTTCTTTTCGCGGTCAGATTGCGCATAGACGAATCGATCGTTTATACCGAGCGGTGGACTGTCTTGTGTGTCCCTCCCAGCAACATGAAGCTTTTGGTCTGGTGAACGTTGAAGCTATGGCCTCATGTATCCCAGTAATTGCTTCAGACAATGGAGGGATACGCGAGATCATTGAGTCTGGGCACAATGGTTATTTAATACATCCATATCGTGAGCCAGAGCCTTTTGCTACGATCCTGTATAAGCTAGCCGATAATCCTGCCCTGGCACGTACCTTGGGAGAAAATGGAAGAGCACACGCCGTTTCCAAGTTTAGCTGGGAGCGTACAGCTCTACATCTGGAAGCTGCCTATACTCGGCTGATTCGCGAATAGATCTGCCTATTGCATCAAGAGACTAGCCAGACGTTCACAATGAATAAAGGCTTGATAGATCAAGCCTTTTCTCGTGATTGCCAGCCTGTTATAAATGTATCCATATGTGGTACGGGAACCTGTACAATCTCAATTAGCTCTACGATAATCATGTCCTTCATCGCAAACCTTACCTTTGCGCAGGTCTGTTGACTGAAGATGTCATAGAAGTCTAAACCTGTCCAACAGCCGTGAGGGGTCAGATAAGGATCGTTAACGATGTATCCTACCGTTCCAATCGGGGGAATGACGACTTTAATTGCATGTCGATCTCTACGATTATCAGGATCCTTGACCAGAAACAATATGTCTCCTACATGCAAAGCCCCAACACCATGATAGTGTTCCATCCCATACATGGCCGCGAATAACTCTTTACTCATGAATCATACTCCTTTACATGTTCTCTTCATTTCACATGGGAGCTTAGGCTTCCCGATCATAATGCTTCAACCATTGGGTTAATTGATTACGAATTGCCGTCCGGAATTCACGGGGCTCTAACACCTCTGCTTGAGGCCCGAATTGATACAGCCATTTCAAAAATTCACGACTGCTGTTCAACGTCACTTCGAATAACAACCCACCATCAGGCAAATCTGTCATACGTGGACGAACAAACATCTCCTCTTCTTTTATGTAAGGGGCTATTTTATCCGTGAATCTGACTTTGAAATGGATATGTTCGTCCCCACGATCGATAGACCATGTATGCTTCATGTACTGCGTTATGTTGAAATCACTTTTGTCAAAATGATGGTTGACTCGAACCACGTCAAGAAATCGACTAATTCGAAATAAACGCACTTTTTGCATCAAATGACAATAACCAATGAGATAAAAGCGTTGATCACGCGGTATAAGATAATAGGGGTCAATGTCCCGAATAGTGATTTCATTTTTCGTCAGTGCATGGTACTTCGTTCGAATCGTTTGTTGATGAAGAATAGCTTCAATAATCGGAATCAACAAATTGGGATCTTTACCTTCTTCCCGATAGGCAGGAGTGCCCATACGAATAATACCGGCAATATCTTCCACAATTTCACTGCTTTTTGCATTCGATCTGGAATGAGCAGACATCACTTTATCAAACGCAGAATCGAATTCAAGAGGCAACTTAGAGGTATCCACGACAGACGGAAGCATGGAGAAAACCATCGCTTCCTTTTCCGTAAAATCAAGAGGATACATGGAAAATCCCCCAATAAAACGGTAACCTTTGCCATAACCTTCATTTGTTATAGGGGCAACCCTGTCCAAAATCCGTAGGTCACGATATATTGTGCGTACCGTTGTATTACATTTTACAGCCAATTCTTTGGCTGTAATACCGGGATTTGCTTGTATAGCCTGAAGTATACGTAGCAGACGAATTAATTTCTCTGTCATGTAGTTTCTCCCCTTCGATACTTTATCGGCAAGGAAAACTAGTTCCTTTAGTACACTGGTAAATCTTTAGACCCAATTATTTTTCGCAATTTCACCACTAGCATCTAGTTCTCTTGCACTTATAACGCTATTCCAATATACATTCTCTTACTCGCTTGCGTAAATTAATAATTCAAAGCCCTTTTACCCATGTCTGATTACCTATATTCATTTTCACAAAAAAACCTTGTCTCTTGATCAAGAGACAAGGCTTGAGCCTATGAGGTATGTAGCGCTACCAATTGGGTTAAAGCATTGATCATGTGCTCAGCAAGTTCTGGGATATCCCCCATCTGTTCCTCGTTCACATTACGGTCAAAATAGACTTCGGCGGAGACAGAATATACTCTTGGCTCTTCTTCATACACATGCTGGAGCTTCAGGATTATACTCTGCTGCGGCCAGCTCTGCTGTAATATTGTACGTATTCTCTCACAATCTGGATCAGACTGTACAATCTTCATCGCAAACCGAAGTTGCAGACGACAGCCAGGCACTCCATCCGGCTTCTCCAATATTTCAGCTGCAATGGCTTCAAGAGAAGAGCTTAACACGACTTCTCCAGTCACTTCAGGATGTGCACGTAAACTGAATTGCAATACAAACTCTCTGGACATGCTCGCCATCTCTAGGCGATCTCGACGATCCGTGATAAGAATGAGCTCATCTAAATTATCGAGGTCATAGAGCGTATTTTCGAAGCCCACTTTCAGATTATCAAACACGATCGGATCAAACATGATACATACCTACCTTCTTTTCCTTCAACTTATCCTAAACACAGCCATACCTATATTATAAACGCACAAGCACTCTGATACGTTACAACCCATCGTTTCAACCACTTTATGGCTACATCTTGTCATTCTGCTGAGGGTTGTTCATCCATGCATCACACTCTCCTGTCTTAACAACTAAGAATAGCCCAGTCCAATGGACTGGGCTTGAATAAGGTTAGAATCCCGCAGGATTATACCCTTACTTATTCTTCTGCAGACTTCTCTTCTTCAGCCACTGGTTCTGCTTCATCTGCAGAAGCCGTAGGCTCTTCCTCAACCGCTTGTGGCGGCATTACGGAAGCAATAATGGAATCAGGTGACGTAATTAGTGTCAAGCCTTTATCCAGTTTGATATCAGCAGCCGTTAGACGATCACCGATCTCCAGTCCACTTACATCTACCTCGATAGAAGTAGGCAGGTCAGCCGGCAATCCTTCGACCTCCAACTGAGTTTCCTGTGTCTGGAATACACCGCCTGCTTTTGACCCAGCAGCAGTACCTTGGAAATCAAGCGTTACACTTACACTAATTGGTTTATTCTTAGAAATTTGCAGAAAGTCCACATGCAACAGGCGTCCGTTACGTTCCTGTTGATCCTTGATCAACACCGGAACTGTTTTGCCACCCTCTACATTGAGGTTGAACATTTCGGAGCGTCCTGTGCGCGCTACCTTCAGCATTTCTTTTTCATCTACATGTATTGGGGCGCCATCTTGTCCCGGGCCATACACGACAGCCGGAACTCGTCCGCCCTGTCTCAACAGGCGCAAGGCTGCACCTTTCTTTTCAGTTCTTGGGGTTGCCGTAAGTTGAGCCATTTTTCCGTTGGATTTCATGATTGAACATCCTCCTTCAAGGGATCCCTACTTCATATTGGTTTGAGGAAGCCAGATGCTTCGCAATTAAACCAAATGGGTCTTTATATTCTGTGGCCTAATTAGGAGCCATATCTATATTTACCCCATTGAAAGAGGTTCTCAAACATGACTTGTACATTTTTTTTGATTTTTGACTATAAGAATCTCCCATTACCATCATGAATGTTACTGACTCAATCATCGGATTGTATCTGCTATTTTAATTAATGTTTTGTAATCATATAAGGGTTCGAGGTTGTTATTTTTACCTGCAACCAGAGAGTATGTTACCCCCTCATTCCTCCAATAAATGGCACTGATATGATCGTTTCCTTGATCCCATGTTTGTGAACCATTCGCTAGTTTTAGACCTTTCTTTCCATTGGGAGACGTTTTCACCTTGGAGTTGGTGATCATCATAATCAGGTTCAATCCTTGGTCTGTGTTGGCATACGTAATTTCTACAGCATCATATGGGTCATTGCTAGCTAGAATCCTTATCGATTTTTCAGTCGTTTGGAATGGAACTGACGGTTCTTTAATCTCAAATGGGATCTGGGCTTCTGCCTCTTCAATTGTTATTTCAACTGGGGGCTTCAGATCCGAATCATAGGTCAGTTGAGGACTTTCCCCGTTTTGTAAGCAGGAGGACAATAGCATTGGAATCATACAGAGGAGCAGCAATTTGCTTATCGCCTTCATTTCATCACCTCAATAACAAAGTCATTACTTTCAATACGCTTCAAAACACTGGAAAGTTACATAATTTTGCCATCTAACTCTTTATAGAGCACTATTGTGCATATTTATCGGTGGTTACCTCTACCCTGTTCAAGCCTTTAATCAATGTAGTCTAGGTATAGAAAAAGCAGCCGGAATCCCTCCCGACTGCCTGCGCTGCCAATTACATCTGAATTAAATTATGCACTATCCTGTTCACCTTCAGTATTCGCACGAATAATTACCATCTGATCCGATCCGCTACGCACGATGATTTGTACATCGCCATCCTCAGGCACGATATCCACATACCGGTCTCCGCACGTATCTTTGGCCTCCCACTCATTCAGTCGAATGATCAAGCCGAGATGATGCAGGCCTGCGGCAACACGGAATCGAGCTTCTGCTACACTTCCTACCCGTTCCAAAGGAACGGCTCCATCCTGCATACCTGTGCCCCAGACCCACACATCCCATCCTTCATAGTGCTGATCCTCTCGTTCATATCGAAGGGTGACAACGCGTGAAATTTGCTTATGCACCTTCGTTGTGACGGAAGCACGAATCCCACCTGCCTCAGCTACGATATCGCTTGATCCAGGTGTCAGCGCACGCACAATACCAGCAGTACTAACAGCGGCCACTTCTGGATTCGAGGATCTCCAACGAAGCTTGGTTCCGTGAAGAGGCTGACCAAATTGATCTAGAACCAATGCTCGAAAACGGCTAATGCGTGTGGTGTACATTATCGGCTCACCCACGATCTCAATTCGTTCAGCATAGCGTTGCTCCACCTGTAATGTACAGCTTGAAGTAAGCTCACCACAGTGAACGGTGATGGATGCTTCTCCCATCTGCACAGCCTGAATTGCACCATTCGACTGGATACGCATCACATCAGGATTAGAGGAAGTCCATCGTACTTCAGTGTTCTCCACGACATTGCCTAGAAGATCCCTCACGACAGCTCTTAGCTCTGCTGTCTCCCCAGGGCTATACACCTGACGTGGGCTATTAATCTCGACCACTGCCGGTTCTGCAACACATGCACGCTCTGTATCATATAGCACCATCAACGACCATCGCTCGACAGAGACGCTAGTATTAACGGTTGTGATCGGCTCCGTACCCGCATGTTGATCATTCACCACCACATGCCAGTTTCCTTCCGGCAGATGAATCTGCTGCTGATTAGCAGAACCGTTGTAGATGACAATAATCTGATTCCAAGTATCTTGATTTGCTCCATCGTGGAGCATAAAAACAACAACGTTTCCCTCAGCACGCATAATACGCAGGTGATTCCGTACCTGCTGGGCTTCGATCATTCGAAAGGCCGGGTGTGTACGACGCAGATGGATTAAGCCACGATAATAGTCAAAGACAGGACGGAACTTGGCTTTATTCGCCCAAGTGATTGCATTAACTGCATCTCCACTCCGATAGCTGTTCTGATCTCCTACTTTGGAACGAAGGATTTCATCGCCCGCATGCAGAAAAGGAATCCCCTGAGAGGTCAATAGAATGCCTGACGCTATCAGAGAGCGACGAACCATCTCATGATCTAGGACACGATCCTCTTGAATATATCGGTAGGGGTTGGCTGCTTTTACCGCAGATTCCGCACTGCCACCTTCCACAGGCTGACCATCCTTCCACGTCGGAAAACCGAGTTCATGTCGAAGGTTCATCGTTGTTGCAATTTTGTCCCACAGATTGAGGTTATCATGCGCCGTTATATAGTTGACTGTCTCTATAGGTGAAGATGTAAAATCATCCAATGCTCCTGCTACTCCTGTGATCAGGTCATATTCTTTACCCACAGCCCCAGTAGCAAATCCAGTGCCCGTTCCGTCACTATCTCCTTTAATGGCACTTCGAAAATGATCATTGAACACGGCAAAACCCTGACCCCGCTGTGTTCCTTTGAGTGTCTTACGCTCTAACGGTGAGTCTCCCCCCGTCCAAGGTTCACCATAAATCAACATCGACGGATCGATATGCTCTCGCAGCTCACGTGTTAATTCATTCATCGTTTCTGTATCAATCAATCCCATTAGATCAAAACGAAAACCGTCGATATGATACTCTTCTGCCCAGTATAAAAGAGAATCAACGATATATTTTCGCACCATAGGACGCTCGGTAGCCAGCTCATTACCCACACCTGATCCGTTGCTTAGCGTACCGTCCGCACGATGACGATAGAAATAACCAGGCACGATGCGTTCAAATGGGCCTTCCTCTATGCTGTACGTATGATTGTATACAACATCAAGCACCACACGTATTCCTTGTCGATGTAACGACTGTACCAACAACTTGAACTCCCGAATCCGAACTGCCGGATCATGCGGATCTGTCGCATAAGAACCCTCGGGTACATTATAATGCTGTGGATCATATCCCCAGTTATAAGGTACTTTAGCCGCCGGAGTAACTTCGGAAGCAACCAATTCATTTACCGTCTGATAATCGGCTATAGGCAGCAGGTGTACATGTGTAACGCCTAATTCAGTAAGGTGATCTACGCCGATGGAATTGCCCGCATTATCCGTCAGTCCCGAAGCAGTAAAGGCAAGATACTTCCCCTTATACGGAATGTTAGCATGTGGATCTGATGAGAAGTCACGTACATGTAATTCATAGATCACAGCATCTACTGGATGCAGAAAAGTAGGCTTCACATCCTGCTCCCAATCAACCGGGTGGGTATCCTCCAGATCAATAATTGCTGTCCGCTGTCCGTTGGCAGATACTGCCCGAGCATAAGGGTCTGCCACCACTTCTATTCGCTGATCGGCATGGGTGACCTGATACATGTAATAATAGCCCGCCCAGTTCCCTTCAAGCTGCAAGCTCCATATTCCATCAGACTCTTGAGCCATCAAATGCTCTTGGCCATCTGTATGTTCAGTTACTTTTCCCTTTGCATCATAGATCCCAGCACCTTCAAAAAGAAGTAGTGAAACCTGTTGTACCGTTGGTGCCCACAGTTTAAAGAAACTTGCAGCACGAGTATATGTTAAGCCAAGATCGTTGCCATCATAACGAAAAGATGTCCATTCCGGCATCGTTCCCACCGCCTTTATATGCATGAATTTCATGTTGTCCCGATGTTACGAAGTGGGACGCCATTTGTCAACCCAGGGTTGTCTGATACTCAACATATCGGTTTATGCTCGCTTTTGATGAAGTGCACCTCTGGACAAAGTTCCATCGTCCGTAGCAATCGCTTTCAAAATACAGCATATGTAAACAAGCGCCATAGATTGACAGCATTTGTACCTGTCCAGACGAAAAAGGTATGAAATGTTCAAGATAATCCTGATCCAACACGCTAACGTCACATGCCGAAAAGCCCCTCTTCCAAAGAAGAGAGGCAGATCTTTTCCTATTCCTATTCTATCTAGTGATTACGTTTATGAGCAATACATAACTGTCATTGAGATGGCCGGAATGCTGAGTTCTCCACCTACTACTGTACGGATTATATCCGTACCCGCTCGTCCTTGCTCCACAACCACATGCCATTGTGCTGACGGAATGGAAAGTGTTCGACTTTCTTTCGCAGCGTTATAGGCAACGATGACACGCTTCCACGAATCGCCTGATGCTGTGCCGAGTAGCTCATATGCCAGAACACCCTTGTCCTGTTCAAGCAATCGTATATTCTGCTCAATCTCTCCTCGGGTACGAAGGCGAAAAACAGAATGCGCGCGCCGCAGACGAATCAAACCGCGATAATAATCAAATACCGGTTTGAACTGCTTTTTGTATTCCCAACGGATCGCGTTAACTACATCTCCGCTCTCGTGGCTGTTAGCGTCACCAAACTTGGTACGCAGCAATTCATCACCAGCGGCCAGAAATGGTATACCTTGAGAGGTCAATACAATGCCATTGGCAAGCAAACATCGCCGTACCATTTCATTCTCTAGAACATGTCCAAGTTCGACCTGCTTATACGGGCTCGCTTGTTGTACCGCTTGCTGCACATTGTCGCACCCTTTGACACTACCGTCCTCATCATAGCTGATAAAACCGAGTGTACCCTTCAGTCCTTGCGTATACGCAACCTTGTCCCACAAATTAAGATTGTCATGCGCGGTAACATAATTAATCGTTTCTGTCGGAGCTGAAGTAAAATCAGTAATTGCTCCCCTTACGCCAACCCACACGTTTTCTTCCGCGCCTTCTGCACCAGTTGCAAACCCTGTTCCTGCACCATCACTATCTCCCTTGATGGCTCCGCGAAAATTATCATTAAAGACAGCAAAGCCAGATTCACGTTGATCTCCCTTAAGCGTCATATCGTCTCCAAGAGGCGATTCCAGTGCGCCCCAAGGTTCTCCATATATCAGGATGGATGGTGAGACCTTCTCATGTAGGTCTGCCGCCAGACTTTTCATCGTTGCTGTATCAATGAGCCCCATCAAGTCAAACCGAAACCCATCCACATGGTATTCCTCTGCCCAATAGCGTACAGAATCCATAATGAATTTACGCACCATATGACGCTCCGTCGCTACTTCATTGCCTGTTCCCGACCCGTTACTGTATGTACCATCCTCCCATTGACGATAGTAGTACCCTGGATAGAGCTTCTCAAATGAACTTCTCGCAGTGTCGAAGGTATGGTTATAGACCACATCCATAATGACGCCGATCCCCTTTTGATGCAGAGCCAACACCATCGATTTGAACTCTCGAATTCGAGTCTCTGGTTCATCCGCCCGTGTTGCATAAGAGCCTTCCGGCACATTGTAGTGGAGTGGATCATACCCCCAATTATAATTAGATCGATCGGAATTGGACGCATCCACCTGAGCTTCATCTACTGTAGCAAAATCAAATACGGGTAGCAGATGCACATGAGTAATACCAAGCTCAGTCAAGTGATCAATACCGATGGAATTACCTTCTGAATCCAGTAAACCCGTTTCAGTAAAGGCCAGATATTTACCCCTATACTTCATCTCAGATGAAGGGTGAATCGAGAAATCTCGCACGTGTAGCTCGTACAACACCGCATCCACTGGGCTCTCGAGTCCTGGCCGAACATCTTCTTTCCATCCCTCGGGATCTGTATGCTCCAGTCTGACGATTACCCCCATCTCTCCATTCATGGTGACAGCCCTAGCATAAGGATCTACAGCTATCTCGCGCCTTCCGTCCCCGAAGGTAGTCTGAATCATATAACGATAACCACACCAATCACCGCTCATCTCGACGTGCCAGATGCCTTGAGCTTGTTTATTCATGGGAATTTCGTTAGGTTTCAATTGTCCCGAGCGATCGGAATATTCTTCAGGACTTCCATCTGCAGATGGGGGATATAACAACAGCTGAACTTCAGCAGCCTTCGGTGTCCATACTTTGAAACGACATGACGCTGATTGCATCGTAATACCTAGATCGTCTCCCTCATATGTATCATTTACATCCTCAACATACCGTTGATCTTCGTATTCATATTGCTCTATCATGTCTGTGTACTCCTCTCTGTGGGCATCAAGTTGACTATGCTATAAGTGCTCCTCTACTCTTATACCCCTTCCACAGAACATTCATAATAAAAACGAATAAAAAAGGTTACGAACCCGAAGATTCGCAACCCTTATTTTAGAACGTAGATGATAAGCGCACGGGGTACGCCTCCATTTTATAAACTACTTGAATCAATTTCATAAATCACTGAAAATGGATTCACTTGCCGTTCAATTCCTTATACGATGCTTCAAACTCTGAGATCAGTTGGTCACCACCGGATTTCTTCCAGTTTGCCACTTCCTGCTCCCAGCCTGCATCATCTAGTTTACCCATAATATACTTGGTTTGGGCATCCCAGATCATCTGATCTAACTCTTGCCCTCTCTCCGTATAGATTGCAGAAGTGAGTGTCAGTGCAGGATTCGGAATTGCATATTGTTCATTCTCACGTGCCATCTTCGTACCCTTCATACCAATAGGTACGTCCACGAGTTCAGCAACATTGTAGCCCTCAATACTTAGAAGATTATCACGGTAAGGCTTCACTTCCCGTTGATAGGCATCAAAGTCTTTCAGCTCCGTTTTGCCGTCAGCAGTCTCGGTATAGTGCACATCCTTCAAACCGCGTAATTGTAACGTACTTAGCTCTTCATCCATTAGCTGATCCAGGAAGGTGAGTACCTTCTTCAACTGCTCTTCATCAGGTACGGCCGCTTTTGGAATGACAAGCATACCATAGTTACCTGGTTCTCCAGCAATACGAATGCCATCTGGCCCTTGGAATGGAGCGACATCGATCTCTCCATCCGGTGCATTCGGTGTGAGACGTTGCTGAGATGACTTACCGTTCTGAGCTACCCCGTTCAGCTTCATGCCAATGAGGCCGGAATCCATCTTTTTGTCCGCATCCGATGGATCAAGCGCAGGGAAATCACTGTTAATGAGCCCCTCGCTGAACAACTTCTTGAACAGCTTCATCGTGTCTACATACTGTGGAGTCATGAACTCCGGTGTCAGTTTACCCGAGTCATCCACACCCCATTTATTTACGCCTCCGATACTCACCGCAATCCGTGTAAGTGGGGAAGATACGCCTTCATTGTACCGCTTGAACAGCAACGCACCATAGGTGTCCTCTTTGCCATTTCCATCCGGATCATCCTTGCGCATGGAATGCATCACGTTGTACCAATCATCCAATGTTTTGGGGATTTCCAGATTCAACTTATCGAACCAGTCCTTACGATATACAATCGCGGTACGACCGATATCACGGAAATTAGGGATACCGTAGATTTTGCCTTCTATTTTGATATTCTCAAAATACGCCTCGGATTGGGCAGATAGGTTCTTATAATCCTTCAGGTAAGGGCCAAGTTCCCAGAACAAGCCGGTTTTGGCTGCATTAAATGTTGTCGGTACATAGTTCACCCGCATAATGGTGGGCATCTCGCCCGAAGCAACCATGACGTTCACTTTATCATCAAAAGCAGACTGCGGAATCCATTGCACATTCACATCGGTACCCGTATATTCCTCAATCTTTTGCTCAATCCCGTTCTCCTTCGCAGGAACATCACCTACCTGCATCAAAGAGATGGAAATGGGAAACTTGCCTTCCCCCGTCGCAGCAGGTGCTTTTTCTCCCCCACAACCTGCGAGCAGTCCTGCGGACATTGCACCAATGACAACCAATCCGCTTAAACGAGACATCCGTACTTTTGGGCTCATGAACCATCTCTCCTTTTGGATAACCTAATCATGACCTGCTTCCATCGAGTAGAAGGTGCTCACGGGTTGTTGGAAGCTTTGGTATGGATTGAAGCAAAACCAATAAATGAATGCGCTATCATAAATGTTCTGAATAAAAGAACTAGGGAGTGTCTGAAAACTCCGAAGGACGCAGATTTTGCCGAATTTTCGTTCCAAGCCAGGAAGTTTTCCGCAGGCGTGCCGGGGCACGTCAAGGGAAAGTGACGCAGCAGGGGGCGAAAAGGCGGTAAAAGATGCACTTCAGCGAGTTTTCAGAAACGACCTATCGTGTAGCTAGTTCCATCTCCACTCCTGCAAGAATAAACGGAGCGACCGATTTCGGATCATTAATCCGAATGGATTCTGTTACATAATACTCGTATGAACCATCACGATAAGGACTGCCGCCAAGACCAGCTCCACCATTACATTGCGTTAAGGAGAGCACGCCTTCTCGATCCGTTTGCAGCAAATGCTGTAACAGACCTTGATACCCCTTTTCCGCAATCGCCTTGAATTTGCCACTCAGATATCCTTTACGTACACCTTTAGCTAAGGCATACACAAACATCGAAGTCCCCGATGCCTCCAAGTAATTGCGCTCACGGCCTGGTTGATCCAAGAGATGCGGCCATAATCCAGTTTGTTGATCCTGAACATGTACAAGCGCATTAGCCAGTCGTTCAAAGATACCTACAATCTGTCCACGCTGTTCATGATCAATTGGCAGATAGTCCAATGTGTCTACCACAGCCATCACATACCAGCCGACAGCTCTGCTCCAGACATGGGGAGAACAACCCGTCTCCCCTGAGCTCCAGCGCTGCTCCTTACTCTCATCCCAAGCATGATATAACAGACCGCTCCGCGGATCACGCGTGCGCTGCTCTACCAAGAGCAACTGTAGTGCTGCCTTATCAAACCACTTGTCTTGACCCGTTACGGCTCCATATTGCGTCAGGTAAGGGGTCGCCATATACAACCCATCTAGCCACATTTGGAAAGGATATATCTTTTTGTGCCAGAACCCACCTTCGCTTGTACGCGGCTGGCCTTTGAGCTGTACCATGAGTAGGTCAGCTGCTTGGCGATACTTCTCCTTTCCCGTTTTGTCTAAGAGCAGAAATAACGATTTGCCTTGGTTAATCTGATCCAGGTTATATTCCTCAACACCGTAGGTTCGAATCGTACCGTCTTCCTGCACGAAATGATCCATCAGTTCCTGGATATAATCAAAATACTTTTGTTCCCCCGTATGGGTATACAACTCTTCTAAGGCTTTTAATATACAACCATTCTCATAATGCCAGGTGGAGTACAAGTCATGGCTACGATAACTTTCCATGAACTGTTCAGCCATTCGCACTGGCGTAAATTGTAACGTTTCTTTCATGGCGCTCCTCCGCTTCTAGCTCATTATTGAGCTTGCTTTTTGTAGTCCTCCGCGTATTCTTCGCGAATTTTGTTACCACCGGCATTCGCCCAATTCTCAATTTCCTTCTGCCAACCTGCTTCATCGATTTTGCCCATAATGTATTTGGTCTGCGCATCCGCAATCATCTGATCAAGATCCGCGCCGCGATCACCATACGTAGGTGAATACAACGTAAGGGCAGGGTTAGGGACAGCATGCTCCGCAAGCTCTTTCGCGAGTTCAGTTCCTTTTTCACCCAACTCAGTATCTTTCAGTTTCGGTACATTGTAGCCCTCGACATAAGGGAAGTTATCACGATACGGCTTCACTTCACGTTGGAAAGCGTCGAAGTCGCTCATCTCTACCTGGTCTTCACCAACCTTTGTGAAATGTTTATCTTCGATACCACGCATCAAGAGTGTAGCCATTTCAGGATCCATCAGCTTATCAATGAATGCTAACAAACTCTTCAGTTCTTCTTCCGATTTCACCGTGGATTTAGGGAATGCCAGAATGCCTGAGTTACCCGTCTGTCCTGCAACGCGATCACCATTTGGCCCTAACAATCCAGCAATATCGACTACACCATCAGGGTCGTTCTTGGATAAACGTTCCTGCTGACTTTTACCGTTCTGGGCAACACCCACACGCATACCCACTAAACCGGAATCATATTTCTTCTCAGCTTCAGTGGAATCGAATACTGCGAAGTCTTGGTTAAGCAGCTTCTCATCATACAACCGCTTCAGAAGATCCATAACTTGTTTATATTCAGGCGTCATAAATTCTGGTGTAAAGCTTCCATCGTCCTCTACTTTCCACTTGTTTGGCGCGCCAAAGCTTACACCAAGACGAGTTGTGAAGGAATATTGGTCCTCGTTGTAACGCTTGAACAGCATTAAACCAAATGTATTGTCTTGACCATCTCCATCTGGATCAGAAGTAGACAACGTTTTGATCGTCTCGTACCATTCATCTGGCGTTGTTGGTACTTTGAGATTCAGCTTCTCAAACCAATCTTTACGGTAAATGACGGTTGCTCGGGCAATATCGGAGAATACAGGTACGCCGTAAATTTTCCCTTCAACCTTGATGTTGTCAAAAAAGCGCTCATTCTGTGCAGACAGGTTTTTATAATCCTTCAACAACGGTCCAACTTCCCAGAACACTTCATTACGCATCGCACTTGTCACCGTAGGGTTATATTGAACCTTCACAATTTTAGGCATGTCGCTGGAAGCGATCATGACATTAATTTTGTCATTGTATGCTGAAGCCGGAATCCACTGGACATCCAGTTTCGTATTGGTATACGCTTCGATCTTCTTTTGTACTTCATTGTCCTTGCTTGGAACATCCCCGACTTGTGCGATCGCAATGGATACATTTTGCACGCCGCCTTCTGCAGCCTGACCCTCATCTGATCCGCATCCCGCGAGCAAACCTGTAACCAATGCTAGTGTGCTCAGAACGGCTACGGCTTTCTTTTTTGTTGCTTTCATAGAATGAAACCTCCCCTTTTTATGCAGCTTTAACTGTTTTAAAGTTCCGATTTCTTAACGAGTGCCAACTCAACCTTTCACCGAACCTAGCATCACCCCTTTGGCAAAGTGTTTTTGCAGGAACGGATAGACGAGCATAATTGGAATGGTTGAGAATACGATAACCGCCATACGGATGGTGAGTGGCTGAATCTCCGTTTCCTCAATACTTGTATCTCCGATCCGGCTCTGTGCCAGAATGACAATCTCACGTAGCCATACCTGTACCGGCCATTTCTGACTATCGTTAATGTAAATTACTGCACTGAAGAAGCTGTTCCAGTGAGCTACGGCATAGAACAAGGAGAATGTTGCCATCGCCGGCATGGATAGAGGTAATACAATCCGGAATAATACGCCGACGTCATTACATCCATCGATTTTGGCCGCATCCTCCAGTTCGTCAGGAATAGCCTGGAAGAAGTTTTTAAGAACGATTAGGTTAAACGCACTAATGGCCGTAGGCAGCATGAGCGACCATAACGTGTCTGTCAGGTGCAATGATTTCACGACGAAGTAAGTCGGGATCATGCCTCCGCTAAATAACATGGTGAACAGTACACCTAACAAGATCGGTTGACGTCCACGCAAGTATCTTCTTGAGAGCGGATAGGCCATGAGAGACGTAAACAACAAGTTAATGAAGGTTCCGACAACAGTAATGTAAATCGATACACCCAAACTACGAATCAAGGTATCTGTAGAGAAAATATAGCGATATGCTGCAAGTGAGAATTCTTTCGGGAAAAGAATGAATCCCCCCTTAGCTACTTCACTCGGGCTTGTAAAGGAGACCGCCAAAATATAAATAAATGGGATGACGGTCACAATTCCGATTAACAACAGCAAGCCATGATTGAGAAAGTCGAAAATCCGGTTGCCCCACGTTTTATCCTGTTGCATCTTAATGTTCACTCCTGTCTGGTGAAGAGCGTCTGCTCTTTAGGTCAGTAGACGCCTTCCTCCCCGAATTTTTTGGCCAACTTATTGGCACCTAATACAAGCGCCAGACCGACGACCGACTTGAACAATCCAACAGCAGCACTGTAACTGTACTGTGCCTGTGTCAGACCTTTGGTGTATACGTAGGTATCAAACACCTCGCCCACATCGCGGTTTGTCGGAGTCAGCATCAGGAAGATTTGTTCAAAGCCTGTATCCAGGAAGTTGCCCAGACGCAGAATGAGCAGAATGACAATGGTACTACGAATAGCAGGCAGCGTAATGTGCCACGTCTGACGCCAGCGGCTCGCGCCATCGATTCTTGCCGCTTCATAGAGCTGTGTATCTACGCCGGAGAGGGCAGCAAGGAAAATGATCGTTCCCCAGCCGACTTCTTTCCAAATGGATTGTCCAACAATCATGGTACGGAACCAGCCTGGCTCAAGTAAGAAGGCAACTTTTTGTCCCGTCAGGTTGTAGAGCAATTCATTAATGGCACCGCCTTCAGTGGTGAACAACATGTAGAACACACCAACAACAACAACCCATGATACAAAGTGTGGTACATAGACAAGTGTTTGTACGAATCGTTTGAAACGTTCACGACGAACTTCATTGAGCATCAGTGCCAGTACGATTGGCAGTGGGAAGAAAAACACCATGTTATAGATGGCAAGCAAGAACGTATTTCGGAATAGAGTCCAGAACTGCGGTTCCCCGAAGAAACGTGAAAAATGCTTAAAACCAACCCACTCACTGCCGAGGATACCTTTGTAAGGCGTGTAATCCTGAAAAGCCATCGTAATGCCATACATAGGTATGTATTTGAAGATAATAAAGTAAAGCACACCGGGTATTAACATAATATAGAGCCACCGGTTTTTGATGATGTCCCTCCACAGCAGGTTTTTGTCACTGCGGGTAGCGGGCCGTGTCTGAGCCGCCGTTTCGGCTTTCATAGTGTCTTCCTCCCCACATTGGAAACGATTACAAAATATCACTTCCTGAATTCATGTCTTCATTGTGGAGGATAAACACATCACTGGCTATCGTCTCATTTTAGCTTCTTGTTTTCCCTTATGTAGCAAGGGTTTACAGCTTTTGTGTAATTGAATTACAACCGGTAATGAACCGCTTTTAACCTCAATATCTCTGTCTTAACTCCTGCGAAAAGATGAGGACAATCCATAAAACAAGGCTGTAATCTTCTATTTCTTCTTGTCCACGAGAAACGTTAGCTCAAAGATGATTCGCATCACATTACTTCAAAAAAAACCTGCCCGCCATAGCAGGCGAAGCAGGTCTATTTCTACCGTTGTTGTTCCCGATATTTCCCCGGAGTCGTGCCTGTAATTTTACGAAATGTGCGAATAAAAGCCGTCGGATTCGTGTAGTTTAATTTCTCTGCAATCTCTGATATTTTCAGATCCGTTGTCTGTAGCCAGGTCTTGGCTTTTTCCATGCGGTATTGGGCTAAATATTCTGTGAAGTTCACGCCTGCTTCTTTTTTGAACACACGGCTCAAATAAACAGGATGAAAATTCAATTCCTCCGCACAGGCCTCAAGTGACAGCTCACGATCGTAACGCTCTTCGATTAATCGGATCATTCGACGAGCGATGTTCATGTATTGAGACTCTTCCTGCTCCCGCCAGAAATGGATGACCGGTTGGAATAAGCGTTTGCGGAACCAATTCGTCATCTCATCCAGTGTAGACAGCTTCAGCAAACGAGCCATCGAGGCTTTCTCTCCCAACACTTCCGCCACATCTCCACCCTGCTCCTGTACTAATTGATATACACGGGACAACAATTGAACCATAATGACTGGATACTCACTGAAATGTAGTTTCTTATCTGCAAGTAATCCCAGGTACTGTGTGAAGTAGGCATCCGTTTTCTCTACATCACCCTGTTTCAGCGCAGAAGCCAATTGATCTTCGATCATTCGCAACTGTGTATATAGAGCGGCTTCTGTCTGACCTCGCGGCTGAATATCCTCATAATGCAAAATAATACGGCTACCCAAGCTCACTCGCCCTTGGAGTGCTTCCCGGCTCTCCTGATAAGCTTGCGGTGTATCGCCTATGGCCTGATAAGACCGACTGATCCCAATACTTACGGGCAGATTCAGATAAGTGACAACACGCTCTCGTATGCCCTCGGCTTGTGTGTGCATCCATTCTTTTAGTTGCAATTCATCATGCAGCTCAGAGGCCAGAACGGTAACCTGGGCGTCATCAATCATGACTGGTGTGAACCGAATTTCCGGAGGAAGCCATTCTCCAACAATGTTATTTACAGCGAAAAGCAACAAATCCCGATCCTGCTCTTCATATCGCGTCCCCTCAATGGTATCCATCTGCAGTGTAAGCACACCAAGACTCGACCAGTTGGTTGGAAAATCATATAGATCCCCCTGATATCTAAAATCCTCTTCCGATATTTTGCCTGTTAATAGTTTAGTCATAAAAAATTCCTGTAAATGAACGTGCTGTCCCTTCATCTGCTCTCGCATGGTCTGTTCTGAACTGAATAAGGTCGATAATCGCTCTTCAATATAACTGAATTCATCCTGTCTTCGACCTTTGGAATCCATAGGAGAGTCCAGCCCTTTCGTGAATTGAAGAAGTCTCGAAATGGGTGAATACATCCGCCGGCTACCGTAAAAAGCAACTAATCCGGTTAATCCCAACATCACCAGTGTTGCCACTCCCGTTACCAATGCAATTTTCTGAGATTGAGCAGTAATCTGCCCCAGAGATACAACAGATACGTACAACCATCCGTTAAGCTGTGACTGTTTATA
Source organism: Paenibacillus tundrae (assembly GCF_030812775.1). Lineage (GTDB taxonomy): Bacteria > Bacillota > Bacilli > Paenibacillales > Paenibacillaceae > Paenibacillus > Paenibacillus tundrae_A. The sequence continues at coordinate 98,754 of NZ_JAUSTI010000006.1, read as the reverse complement.
ACTAACAGCTACCTGATTCCCCTCTACCTCTGCATTGAAGAAGCCTTCTGACTGTCCTGTTTCTTGTACTTTTTCTTGAATTTCCTCATTCAATGCAGTGTACTTCCCATTTTGATCCGCATCATTCAGGAAAAACTTCTGATCCCGATCAAGCACATACATATCTCCTGAATTCGTATTACGACTCAAATAAGAGCTAAGCTCTGTATCGGAAATATCAATCACAAGAAATCCTTTCGGTTTGACATTCGTCGGCATCATCGGAATCTTAAACACCATGCTAACCACATTGTCCGAAGAAATGAGTGCTGGAACGATCTCTTGTGTTGAATCGCCCACACCTGCCGATACGGGTACACTTTCTTTTGCTGAGTTTACATTCTGCGTCACCCAGAATAAACTGTTCGTATATTTCAGATATGAGCCAATTCGATCCCGAATACTAAAATCATCTAATTTGCCAAATGAACGCATCGAAACAACCCAGTCCTCATCTAGATTGACTAAATAAGCCTGATCAATATTAGTCACTGCCTGTAAATTGTTAAAGCCAGATGTCAGATCACGGATTTGCTCAAATTCGCTACTATCCAGTGGATGTTTCATCGCTTGTAAAACCAAAGGAGAATTTACGTATTGAATAGATGATAATTGCAAACTGCGCAGCACCTGCTCCACCCTCATCTGAGTCTGATGTAATATCTGCAGATTACTCTCGCGCACCTTTTGCTCAATATCCTGTGAAGCAATCGTATACGAGACAGAACCAATAATGATGACTGGAAGCGCTCCAAGGATCATGGTGAAGCATAGCAGACGCAGCAAGTATTTTGGCAAAGAAGAGCACCCTCCTTCTACAAACTTTCCATTTCATAATATCGCTTACATTGGGTTAATTTACTATTGTTATTTTAAAACCCATTCTTATTCAAGTCCACTCATTTCTTCTGAACGATGATTTTCCGGGTTGACTTTGAGGTAATTTCCAGTTTATATTAGTTGCATATTCCTCAATCAAAGGAGAGATTTTGATGTCGGTGAGCGTTCTTAACTAACCAAGTTTCATATTCAGGAGTTTGGCCTCTCATTTCGCATATGCCCTCAGGCATACGTGTATTTCATGATGCGCCAGATCCCTGTACTTAGTTAAGAACAGCGGATATCATAAATCGCCTCCGGGATTGTACTTGTCCGGGTCTATTTCCGCGCTGTGTTCAGCGTGGATTTTTTTGTTATAGACCTTATTGGACTCTGCATTCCCATATAGCTTAGGGCGGAGAATGACGTTTGTTCATTCTCTGCCCTTTTTGCGTTTTCCAGGAATAAGTCAGCTGTATAATCCAACACCATATTTAATATTAAGGAGAGATTCCCATGAACGAAAACACTTTACGCACACTGAATTATTTTGAAATTCAAAAAAACGTAGCCTCCTGCGCGCGATCTTATTTGGGCAAACGTCATGCTCATAACATGAAGCCGATGAATGATGTACATTGGATTCAGACGCGGCTAGAAGAAACAGCAGAAGCCGCTCTTATGCTCCGTTACGGCGCGAGCATCCCCATTCCATCCCTTGATGGGATGGAAACCATCATGGATTTGCTAGGCACAGGATACTTATTTAGTGAACGTGATTTCAGTCATCTTGCACAATTTCTGCGAAGCTGTGCACAGCTGATGAAATATATGGAGGGCAAATCCGAGATCGCTCCAACCGTCAGCCGTTACGCTGCATCGATGATGCTGATGGAATCCTTGCTCAGCGAGATTGAACGCAGTATCCATAACGGACGTATTCAAGATCTGGCGAGCAAAGAGCTTACACGAATCCGTAAAAAAATGATGGTTAACGAAGAGCGAATGAAGCGTAAGCTCGATTCACTGCTCGGCAAACATCGCTCCATCATGCAGGAAAATGTCATTAGTCAACGTCATGGAAGAACCGTTCTGCCGATCAAGAAGGAATTCCGCAAGCTGGTCAAGGGCAGTGTGTTGGACGAATCAGGAAGTGGGCAAACGGTATATATTGAGCCGGTAGAACTCATGAGTCTTCACAGTGAACTCGCGGCATTACAGGGAGATGAGTCTCGAGAAGAGATGAAGATTCTTGGTGAGTTGACCACACTCACAGAGTCATACAGTCGTGAAATTGCTCTAAATACCGAGACGGTAGGCATACTAGACTTTCTTCTGGCAAAAGCAAAATATGCGGTCACGATGGACGGACGCGTTGTTCAAGTTAATGCAGAAGGAAGAGTTCAACTCCAACGTGCACATCACCCATTGATGGGCGAATCTATGGTTCCACTCGATTTTACAATTGGCACGAACTATCGTTCACTCATTATTACGGGGCCGAATACCGGGGGTAAAACAATAGCACTCAAGACACTCGGACTACTTACCCTTATGATGCAATCCGGTTTGCTTGTCCCTGTTGGAGAAGGTGGTACGATGTCTGTATACAGTGAAATTGCGGTGGATATCGGAGATGGTCAAAGCATGGAGCAAGCACTTAGCACGTTCTCTGCCCATATTCGCAACATGATCGGTATCCTGGAACAGGCTAATTCCTCAACACTCGTTCTCATTGACGAGATGGCTTCTGGTACAGATCCAGGGGAAGGGGTAGGACTATCCATTGCCATGCTTGAAGAACTACATCGACGGGGAGCGACGGTTGTAGCCACCACCCACTTTGGAGAAATTAAGCATTTTGCTGCCGCTACACCAGGTTTTGAAAATGCTCGAATGGAATTTGACACGGTAACCCTGCAGCCGTTATATCGGTTGCGAATTGGAGAAGCTGGACAAAGTTATGCGTATGCCATTGCACTGAAATTAGGAATGGCACAACACATCATCGATCGTTCGAAGTCCATCTCCGATCTGGGAATTCAACAGAGTAATTCATCTACAGAGAAATGGATCACAGAATTAGAAGAGGATCACCACATAACCTCCCAATCTGAACAGAAGCCATACAAAAGCTCACTTTCACCATCAACAGAAAAACATCCTGTAAGTGACATAGCCAAACCTATCGTGCTTACCAACACCTCTTCTCAGGCAGAGTCGGCACTTAAGTCTAAGAAGCTGAAAGAATCAGAGGCAACTGTAAAAGCCAACGTATTCCATAAGGGAGATCGGGTCTACATCGGGTATCTTGATCAAACCGGAACTGTATGTGACGTTGAGGATGCTCGTGGCAATATCGGAGTGATGCTGCGCGGTCGCAAGATTAAGATTCACAAGAAGAGATTGACTCTGCATATCGCTGCTGATCAACTCTACCCTGACAACTATGACCTCGACATTGTATTCGAGAGCAAAGTGAACCGGAAGAAGCGTAAACTGATGGGACGTAAACATGTGGAAGGACTTCAGATTGAACTGCCTCCTGAACAACAATGATGATCCCAGTATCTGATATACTGTAAGAAAGACCTGACCGAGATAAAGGTGGAGTTCAAATTGAATAGAGCATTAAAATCAGAATTACAATTGGAAACGGAGTCTAACTTAAGCCCAGATACAGATGCAAGCGCAGATCGTGATGCAAATGCAAATCTTAAGGAGGCTCAGATGAATCCACTGGTCTGTCCTCTCTGTGGGGAAGCTAATGGATGTTCGTATGCCGCTGGTGCTCCGCATTCTGAGTGCTGGTGTAACCAAGCTGTATTTCCTGAAGGCGTGTTCGACCGAATTCCTACGGAGCAACGAAGAAAGTCGTGCATTTGTCAGACATGTCTAGTAGAGTTTAAGGCACGGGGGTAAATGGCGTTCTTGGTAGCAAAAGGGGCTGTCCCATAAGTCATGAATATGACGGGGATGGCCCTCCCTTTTAGTGTTTTTTTGATGTAATGAATCTGACACACGCTATTCGCTCTTATTTTCTGGGATCTGAAATCTAACGAATCACAAAGGCACTATTTCGTAAATTCAGTCAATTTTTGAGGTTTTAGCACCGCTTTATGGCGGAATAGCGATACTGAGGTTCGTTAAACCCTGCATACGTTGATAATCCGCCTATTAAGATGCGGTAGATTCGTTAGCGTTTGGAGCGAAGATGAACTCCTCTTGGTAGCCAAACAGCGCAGAGTGATTGTAACGTCACTCTGCGCTGCTTATTTCTATGCCCTATGTTATCCACGATGAGCAACATATCTAACGATTTTATTTTTATCTCATTTGTAGCTTCCAACGTTGCAGTGTTTCGTAACAGATCCATGGTGCTCCTACTTAAACTGACAAATGCTTAAGACAAGCAGACCTATTAAAATCTAATTATTAATTTATTTAGTATATCGTTAATTAACAGCAGTAAAGATTGTTCGGGTTGAATATGAAGTATGATAAGGCAGGTCTTGGATCTCAACCTTCACTCTCATATTGTGATCTGCTGCGTATAACACTTCAGTGGACAATTGTGAGTTGACGCTTAATGCTGTTGCGAGTGACGCTGCCGACACATATCCTCCTAATACAGGTGAGATTTTGGTCGCAATGATCGGTGCAATCGTTTCTGCCAGAATGGCTGTGTTACTGGATAAAGCTCGCATATTCGCTGCTAAATCTTTTACTGTGCTTTTGTCCATGATGTAGGTTGCAATCGTTGAATACTGAGGTTGGGGAACTGTGCCAATGTAATCACTTGCAGAAGCTTGATTAAGAGTGACAGGAACCAGCGGGTACACAGCCGCCGTAACCATCGAAGCCAGTAACACTTTTTGAATGATATTTTTCATAGACTTGTACACCTCCACATGTTGTTAATTTCTAAATTCAAGAAAGCTGTCGTTCCTTGCTTATATGTCATTATAGACGCTCCAATACGAGAAACAACTGTAATTCGTGAATTCAGGATGATAGCCCCAAATGAGCTAAAGTCATTCAATTGCTGTACGTTCATCCATCAACTTCCATGTCCCATAGGCAATCATGGGCATCTTTTTTGCCTTTGAAACTATAATTATCCTTACCAAAAATAGGGACTTAGTACCTATCCATTTATCAGCAATTCATATCCTTTCTATGCTCATTCAGCACGACAAACCACCACAAAAAGCACCTTTGTGATTCAAAGCTTCACCCAAAAGGCAATTACTTTGTTCCACAAAAGGTGCTCATATTTATTATAGGTATGTTCAATTACATTCGAAGTTTAATCCTCGGTATGTTTGCGATAAGCGTCCGCGTTCATGAGCTTAGATAAGGCTGCACTCAAATCCCCGTCCACACGGATCTCAATCATCCAACCTTCTTCATAAGGAGAGCTATTTACAAGCTCTGGTGCATCTTGTAATGCATCATTGATCGCAATAATGGAGCCGCTAACCGGTGAAAACAAATCAGACACCGTTTTGACAGATTCAATCGTACCAATGCTCTCTTCGGCTTGTACACTGGATTCAAGATCAGGCAATTCAACAAACACAATGTCACCCAGCTGATGCTGCGCGAACTCGGTAATACCAATACGTACGGTATCCTCCCCTACGGTCTGCACCCATTCGTGCTCTTCACTGTACAGGAAATCACTTTTCAATTCGCTCATCGATATCCGCCTCGCTTTTCATTAATGAGTGCATGCGTTCTTCAGCCATTCCTTTTTCCCAGAACATAGCGTATGATATTTCCGATTCAAATGTCAAGATACCTTACAATTTATTTATATTCTACTACCAAAAAACAAGCTCATCAAAATTCGAACTTACATATACTAGTTATTATTGGAATAGTAAGCGCAGTCTTTTTATTTATCCGAACATTAACGTACATTTCAGAAGGATTATTCGTATTTATTCGAAAACGGATGACATTGTTCTTGACATTACTATGCAATTCGCGTATTAATGGAAGGAGTAAAACTGTTTTCGTTGTGTGCAATATCGCGGATGAATGTAAAGGGAGAGATTACCCAAACACCCGAATCTGGATGTTCATGCGGTAACGCCGAAGGAGTAAACCACCCGACAAGCGGGCGGTGAATCTCTCAGGCAAAAGGACTTTTACGGGACGCAACTCTGGAGAGCATCTACCCGCCCGGTAGGGCGTTACGATCACCCAAGGGGAAACCTGCTGCATTGGCGGCGGGGTAACTCTCAGGTACCAAGGACAGAGCCTAAGAATACAGCGTGCTTCTGGCATGCCGGTTCTTTGGCCTGTCCTTTTCCTTTTTCCCAAAAAAAGATGAACTCAGGAACCAAACCGTATGGCATAACGCATCTCAGAAGTACGGCTTTAAGTAAGACTTATATTCATTACTCAACATACTTATACCATTTTTAATAACCATCATGTCCTTTCAATGATAATCCATATGCAACACATTCAGCCGCTTGACGGCTAATGAAGAGGTGATTCGATGTCTGATTTACTTAGAACTCCACTCTTTCCACTCTATCAGCAGTATGAAGGTGTACGTTGCATTGACTTTGGCGGCTGGGAGCTGCCTGTACAATTTAGCGGAATCCAGAAGGAACACGAGGCTGTTCGTGAACGCGCTGGACTGTTTGATGTATCCCATATGGGCGAATTCACCGTTCAGGGTGAGCAAGCGGAGGCTTTTTTGCAGCAGATGACCACCAATGACGTAACTGCGCTTGTTCCCGGCCAGGCACAATATACGTTGATGTGTTATCCCGATGGTGGTGTGGTGGATGATCTGCTCGTGTATAAGCTAGAGGAACAGCATTATATGTTAGTGGTCAATGCCTCCAACATCGATAAGGATTGGGCATGGTTGGTAGAACATCTCGCTCCTGGGGTAACCATGACAAATGACTCTGAGCAGACTGCCCTACTAGCGCTGCAAGGTCCATTGTCTGTTGATATTCTCACAAAAGTTACGGACATCGATGTAGCTACCATTGAGCCGTTTCGTTTTGCACAGAATGCGAAAGTCTGCGGTGTAAAATTGCTGTTATCTCGTACCGGATATACTGGCGAAGATGGCTTTGAACTGTATGTTGCAGCAGATCAGGCAGCTACGGTGTGGAACGGATTGATGCATGCCGGGGAAGATCACGGATTAGTTCCTGCTGGGCTTGGCGCACGAGATACCTTACGATTTGAAGCAAGATTACCTTTGTACGGACAGGAATTATCACCTACGATCTCCCCGCTGGAGGCTGGGGTTGGTATGTTTGTGAAGCTGAATTCAGGGCCTTTTATCGGACACGACGTTTTATCCCAGCAGAAAAATGATGGGCCTGCTCGCAAATTAGTCGGTATCGAAGTGCTGGAGCGTGGAATTCCACGTCCCCATTACCCTCTCTACGCGGATGGTGTACAGATTGGCGAAGTAACGACAGGCACACAATCACCTACGCTGAAACGGAATCTTGGGTTAGCCCTCATTGACAGCAAATATGCTGCGCTAGGTACGCCACTGGAGATTGAGATTCGTGGCAAAAAACTAAAAGCCGAGGTCGTAAAGACCCCTTTTCATAAACGGACACGCACGCCTAAGACACCTACTCAAGGAGCTGATCAAGCATGACCAAGCATCGTTACATTCCCATGACCGAGCAAGATCAGAGCGCTATGCTGGCAACAGTTGGTGTAGACACGATTGAAGATCTCTTCCGAGATATCCCGCAGGAGATTCGTTATCAGGGCGAGCTTCCCGTATCCTCTCGATTAGATGAATATGCTCTTACGCGTCATATGTCCAAACAAGCTGGAATCAATGCCAACTTCGAGACACACGCAAGCTTTCTGGGTGCGGGCATCTATGACCACCATATACCTTCTGTTATTAATCATGTAATCTCACGTTCAGAATTCTATACTGCATACACACCCTACCAACCTGAAATTAGTCAGGGCGAGCTTCAAGCCATCTTTGAATTTCAATCATACATTTGCGAATTAACGGGAATGGCCGTGGCCAATGCAAGTATGTACGATGGTGCGACAGCTTTTGCAGAAGCCGGGAATTTGGCAGCAGCAGCTACTCGCCGTAAACAATTGATCGTATCCCGTACCGTCCACCCAGAAGCACGCCAAGTATTGAAAGCTTATGCTCATGGTCTAAGTCTCGATATCGTCGAAATCGGGTACCAGAACGGCGTAACCGACTGGGATGCCTTACAAGCTGCTATTTCAGAAGATACTGCCGCAGTCATGATTCAAAGCCCCAACTTCTTCGGTGCCATTGAACCGATCAAACAAGCAGCTGACCTTGCTCATGCACATAAAAGCCTACTTGTTGTCAGTGCTAATCCAATTTCACTTGGACTGCTAGAGGCTCCTGGCAAGCTTGGTGCTGACATTGTTGTCGGCGACGCTCAACCTTTGGGAATTGCCGCGTCACTGGGCGGGCCAACATGTGGATATTTTGCTGTATCACAGGCTCATATGCGCCGTATTCCTGGTCGAATCGTAGGTCAGACGACTGATCGTAATGGCAAACGCGGCTTCGTACTAACGCTTCAGGCACGCGAACAACATATCCGCCGGGAAAAGGCGACGTCTAACATTTGTTCCAACCAAGCCTTGCTTGCACTCAGCGCATCCGTGTACATGTCCACATTGGGAAGACAGGGCATGATCGATGTAGCCGATCTCAATTTGCAGAAAAGTCATTATGCACTCGAAGTGTTCAAAGCTATACCTGGTGTAAAAGCAACCTTCAACGCGCCAACGTTTAACGAGTTCGTCATTCAATTGCCTGAAGGAACAAACGTTGATTCCCTGCAACTAGCATTGCTTGAAAAAGGTTTTATCGGTGGCTACGAACTCAGCCGGGAGTATCCCGAGCTTGCTGGACATATGTTAATCGCAGTTACGGAGCGACGCACCAAAGAAGAAATTGACGAATTCGCACGAGCATTGGAGGGATCGTTGTGAGCCAAGAAACAAAAACATTACTAGGGCAAACCGAGTCAGCGCCTGCTACTGTATCGCCGGTGAACACCGAAACCGAATTGAAGAATACTGCTTCAACAGCATCTCCTGTTCCTGAACAGACTCTCATATTTGAACTTAGCAGCCCTGGACGTGTGGCTTATTCCCTACCGGAATGTGATGTGCCTCGCCAAGATCCCGGAACTTTGATTCCCCGGGAAATGCTACGGTCAGAGGCAGCTGCGTTACCTGAAGTATTTGAAGTCGATGTCATTCGTCACTATACAGCTCTATCCCGCCGTAACTTCGGAGTAGATAATGGATTTTACCCACTCGGCTCCTGTACGATGAAATACAACCCCAAAATTAATGAGGATGTTGCACGCTACAATGGATTCGCCAAAATCCACCCCTATCAGCATGAGTCCAGTATTCAAGGTGCTCTTGAGCTGTTATACACACTACAAAAGGATCTTGCTGGCCTGACTGGCATGGATGCCGTAACTTTACAACCAGCTGCAGGCGCACATGGCGAATGGACGGGGCTTATGATGATTCGGGCATACCATGAAAGTCGTGGTGAAGTGCGTACCAAAGTAATCGTGCCTGATTCATCCCATGGAACCAATCCAGCCAGTGCAACGGTTGCTGGGTTCGAGACGGTAACCATTCCTTCCCGAGCGGATGGCCTTGTTGACCTTGATGCACTTCGCGGGGCAGTGGGCAACGATACGGCTGCATTAATGCTTACGAATCCAAATACGCTTGGTCTATTCGAGAAGGATATCCAGGAGATCGCTTCAATTGTGCATGAGGCAGGCGGATTATTGTATTATGATGGCGCTAATTCAAACGCAATTATGGGCATTACCCGTCCGGGAGACATGGGCTTTGATGTCGTACATCTGAACTTGCACAAAACGATGAGTACCCCACATGGTGGCGGCGGCCCTGGTGCTGGCCCTGTCGGCGTGAAAAACCGCCTCGTGCCTTATCTGCCTAAACCGTTGGTGCTCAAAAATGATCAAGGCCTCTATGCTCTGGATTATGAAGGCGACCAATCCATCGGACGTGTCAAAGCGTACTATGGCAACTTCGGCATCTTGGTACGTGCTTATGCTTATATGCGCACATATGGCCCCGAGGGACTGCGACGTGTATCCGAATGTGCTGTGCTTAATGCGAATTATATGATGGCACGTCTTGCACCTTATTACGAAATTCCATACCCAGGTGTATGTAAACATGAATTCGTGATGTCCGGCCGTGGACTGAAGCAATATGGTGTTCGTACATTGGACGTTGCCAAGCGGTTGCTTGATTTTGGCTATCATCCGCCAACGGTCTATTTCCCACTTAATGTGGAGGAATGCATTATGATTGAGCCTACCGAGACCGAAAGCAAAGAAACACTCGATGGATTCATTGATACAATGATCCGCATTGCGAAGGAAGCAGAAGAAACACCTGAATTGGTGCTTAACGCCCCTTACGGCACACCAGTAACTCGTCTGGACGAAACAACCGCGGCTCGTAAACCTGTATTAAACTGCGCTTGCAGTTAGGACATTTTGAATCTTATTTGAGGGCAAATCAGACTTAAGGGCATTTTCACTGCCTTTTCGTTGCCTTTTTGCTGCCTCATCTCTGATTTTCCGCTTACTTTCTGTTATACTGCATCTGTGTTACTACCTCTTGCGTAGTCGTTTCGCCTGTGGAATTCCTCGGTCGGAACATAACTTGGTTGGAACGTAACTTGGGCACAATCTGCTCTGTTGGAACGAAAAGTTTTATTACACTTGCTCCTTTCAGAGTTATAGAACGTGTCTAATCAAATCATTGTTCACACAAAAGCTCTTGCGGATTGTACTTCTGCAAGAGCTTTTGTATGTTGCTTTTCTCTTTGCTGATTGCATTGTTGTTGTTCGATTGCTTTTTCCTCCTTACAGATACCAGTGTTCCCGTCCAGTTACTTCCACTTTCTTACAAATACTAGTGTTACTACCCCGTTACTTTCACCTTCTTACGGAAACTAGGCATTGCCGCCCCATCATGCTGTTAGAACATGTCTTAAACGTAGGAAAAGATGTACTCAGATCAATTAAGGCATCTATATTACTGGTGTCTAGATTGGCCTATAGGCTCACATGGTGATGATGTCCAGTAGGATTTTCAGCTCCAGACACTGGCTGATAACTGTAAGCGACACCGCTGATCCATGAGATACTCTATGAACTTGACATCTTATTGAGCCCGTAGGCTCACACATGGTCTCATCCGTCGTGATTCTCAACTCCAGACTGGCTAATGCCTCTGAGGGACAGCACTGACTTTGAAGATATTCTAAGGAATCCAGGACATCTTATTTGGCCTATAGGCTACTTTTTCAATTTTTAGGAACACCAGACACGTTATTTCTCGAAATCACCGGCTAATAAATCGAAAAACGGCTATATTTTCCGATATAACATGTCTCAGGTTCTTTAAATTTCTGCGGGCGCTTCAAACACCTGAATAAGACGTCTCAGATTCTTTAGAACTGAGTGCCTACTACTCACCACTTAAAAGTCATTGCTTAGCACTTAGAACTTGCGACTTGCGAATTACAACTTGCATTTAAATCTTAAATCATGCCTATTGGCACTTACACATACTTATACTTGAACCTCGGCATTAGTAAGTGACCCTAGCTCTCAGCACTTGCACTCGGCTCTTGGCATCTAGCTCTTAGCATGAGCTAATCGACTCAATAGTTTCCCTGCTTATATCAAAAGAAGCCGGCATCTACTGTTAGGTAGATCCCGGCACATGTTGCTCAAAACAAAAAAAGCCAGTAACCGCTGGAACAGCGGATACTGGCAAAATCGCTGCATAAACGCAGCTCATTATCGGAAAAAGAAGACCTTTAAGCTCCGGAGGAAACCTCCGCAAAATTACGCTTGAATGCTTTGAACCAATTCAACGACTTGTTCAGCCGTTTGCATATCCAATGCTTTGGCAGCCAATTCTTGCATGTCCGCACGGGACAACTTCGTGATCTGGCTACGTGCTGGCAGGATGGATGTTGCGCTCATGCTGAACTCATCGAGTCCAAGACCGAGCAACAATGGGATTGCGGTTTCGTCTCCCGCCATTTCTCCACACATGCCAACCCATTTTCCTTCACGGTGAGCTGCATCAATGACCATTTTAACCAAGCGCAAGATGGCAGGGTTATATGGTTGATACAGGTAAGATACACGTTCGTTCATACGGTCAGCAGCCATTGTGTATTGAATCAGATCGTTTGTTCCGATACTGAAGAAATCCACTTCTTTAGCAAACTGATCCGCTAGAACTGCAGTCGAAGGAATTTCGACCATGATTCCGAGTTGGATGCTGTCTGAGACAGCGATACCTTCAGCAACGAGTTTCTCCTTCTCTTCGAGCAGGACAGCTTTTGCTTCACGGAATTCACCCAGCGTTGCGATCATTGGGAACATGACACGCAAGTTACCATGCACGCTTGCACGCAACAATGCACGCAATTGGGTACGGAAGATATCCAGGCGATCCAGACACAGACGAACTGCGCGGAAGCCGAGGAATGGGTTCATTTCTTTTGGCAGATCCAGGTATGGAAGTTCTTTGTCTCCACCGATATCGAGTGTACGAACAACAACAGGTTTGCCTTCCATTTTTTCCAATACAGCTTTGTAAGCATTATACTGGATGTCCTCGGAAGGAAGCTTGTCTCTGCCCATGTACAAGAACTCCGTACGATAAAGACCTACAGCCTCTCCACCGTTCTCTAGAACGCCAGCAACATCATTTGGCGTACCAATGTTTGCTGCGAGTTCCACATGAACGTTGTCCACAGTCACGGTTGGCTCGTCACGCAGTTTTCTCCACTCCGCACGTTGTGCGTCATACTGCTCCTGTTTGGCGCGGTATTCAGCAACAACCTCGTCTGTAGGATTAACCAAGACTTGACCATCCAGACCGTCCACAATAATCAGATCGCCTTGTTTCGCTTGAGCCAGAATGTCTTTGGTACCAACAACAGCTGGGATTTCAAGCGAGCGCGCCATAATTGCGGAGTGAGATGTACGTCCACCAATGTTCGTTGCAAAACCTTTAACGAATTGGCGATTCAATTGCGCCGTGTCGGAAGGTGTAAGATCCTCCGCAAGCACAATCACTTCTTCACTGATCTCTGCTGGACTCATGAAGTCGATACCAAGCAAGTGATTTAGCACACGTTTGGTTACGTCACGCATATCTGCTGCACGTTCTTGAAGATATGCACTCTTCATGTTCTCGAACATGGAGATAAATTGAGATGCTGTTTCATTCAATGCAAATTCTGCATTAACCATGTCATCAGCAATTTTTGCTTTTACCGGATCAATAAGTTCCGGGTCATTTAAGATGAGCAAATGCGAAGCAAAAATCTCAGCTTTTTTCTCGCCAAGCTCTTGTAAAGTACGCTCTTTGATCGCCTCAAGCTCAGCCTGGGATTTACCCAGAGCTGAGTCGAGTTTCGCGATCTCTGCGTCAACGTCGTTAATTTGGCGTTTTTCTACAGAGTAATCAGGATGCTCCAAGATAAACGCCTTGGCGATAGCAATACCCGCCGAAGCCGCGATCCCGGAAACATTAAGCATTAATTTCGCCCAACCCTTCGTTAACCATAACATCAGTCAAAGCTTGAAGAGCTTCTGCTTCGCCTTCACCTTCAACGATAATGCTGATTGTGTCACCTTGCTCCAGACCAAGGGAAAGAACACCCAGGATGGATTTCAAAGTTACTTTTTTACCGTTAGCTTCTGCAAAGGATTCTGCACCTTTGAATTTGTTTGCTGTATTTACCAAGGCTGTCGCCGGACGTGCGTGGATACCATCTTCGTCTGTAATTCTGAATGTTTGTTGCATTACAATCATCTCACTTTCGCAATTTGTTTTTTTAGGCATTGCATATATTTACACTTGCTTGCCATCATCGTAACACTTCTTATTTTATCTCAATGATTGGCTGATCGCCAATCTTCAACACGCCACTCTTCTTGAGAGTGACTGTAGAGCCCTCAGGCAGGTTGGTGAAAATGACTGGTGAAATAATCGATGGAGCGTTTGCTTTCACATACTCCAGGTCGACTTCCATAATCGGCTGTCCTGCCGATACCAAGTCCCCTTCCTGCACAAGCACGTTGAAGCCCTGACCTTTCAACTTCACCGTGTTCACACCTATATGAACAAGCACTTCCTTACCACCGTCAGACATAATACCTACGGCATGTTTGCTTGGAAATACATTAAACACTTTACCATACACAGGAGATGTTATCGTTCCGTCATGTGGCAGAATTGCGAATCCGTCACCTGTCATTTTCTCGGCAAAGACCGGATCAGGTACATTCGTAATATCCAGTAACTCACCATTGACTGGCATGACGATATCTTCTGCAACAATACGTTCACCTTGCTCTCCTTGCGCCTTTTCTTCCTCTGGCGTTGGCGTCACATCAGCTACCGGAGTTGGTGCAGGTGTACGTCCTGCGATGATGTCTTGCATTTGAGATTTAATTGTATCTGAACGTGTACCGAAGATGGCCTGTACATTATTACCCACTTCTAGCACGCCAGATGCACCCAATTGCTTCAAACGGTCTTTATTTACATTCGATTTCTCGTTGACTTCAATCCGCAAACGAGTAATACATGCATCCAGATGTTTGATGTTTTGTTGCCCACCGAATGCAGCAAGAATATTGTGCGGTAGGTCGTCTGTCGAGCCCGTACCCCCGCCTACTTTTGTTTCCATGGTTGCTTCTTCACGTCCTGGCGTCTTGAGATTGAATTTGCGAATAATCAATCGGAAACCGATGTAGTAGATCACCGCAAGAATCAAACCAACGATAATAACGTCCCACCATGGTGTACGATTCGGAATAATCCCGAAGATCAGAAAATCGATGAACCCACCGGAGAAGGTCATTCCAATCTTAACACCAAGAATTTGCATGGTCATGAATGACAAACCTGCAAAAATACAGTGTACTGCGAATAGCACTGGCGCTACAAACAAGAAAGAGAACTCTAGTGGTTCTGTGATCCCTGTCAGGAATGAGGTCAGCGCCGCCGAACCCATGATGCCTGCTACGTACTTTTTGTGCTCCGGTCTTGCTTCATGGTACATCGCAAGTGCCGCTGCGGGCAAACCGAACATCATGAACGGGAATTTACCTACTTGGAAGGTTCCCGCCGTAATCGCGGCACCATCACGAAGCTGGTTGAAGAAAATTTGCTGATCTCCTCGAATAACATCTCCAGCTTTATTCACATATTCCCCGAACTCAAACCAGAATGGTGAGTAGAAAATGTGATGCAAGCCAAACGGAATCAATGACCGTTCAACTACACCGAAGATGAAGGCCGACAATGTTGGACTTGTATCTACCATGAAATGAGATACAGCATTCAGTCCATTTTGAATTGGAGGCCAGACAATCACCAGAAGTAACCCAATGATGAGGGAAACGACTGAAGTGATAATCGGAACAAAACGTTTGCCTGCGAAGAAACCTAGATAAGACGGCAACTCAATTTTGAAAAACCGATTGTAGCATAGTGCGGCGGTAATACCTATGATAATACCTCCGAACACGCCGGTACTTAATGTAGGGATACCTAGTATACTCGCATACCCAGGCACTTCCCCAATCATGGCTGGCGTAACACCTACAGCTGTACCTAGTGTCACGTTCATGACCAGATAACCAATGATCGCTGCAAGTCCAGCTACACCTTCACCACCAGCTAATCCTACGGCTACACCGACGGCGAACAGCAGTGCAAGATTATCAAATACGATCTGACCCGCATTCATCATAATCGTTGCGATCGAGTTCACCCAAGGAGTATCTAGCGCCGTAACGTATTGCAAAAAGTCTGGATTGACCAGCATGTTACCAATGCCTAAGAGTAATCCTGCCGCAGGCAAGATCGCTACAGGTAGCATTAGCGCTTTACCAACTCTTTGCAGAACACCAAAAAGCTTTTTGAACATCGCGTTGTTACTCCCTTTCGTTCTCTGTTAGTATGTCGTGATGCAAGCAAGGGGACACAAAAAAAGCATGAATTAATAAAGGAATCGAACTAACCTTTTCGGGTATAGCATACCCGGGTTAAGGTAAGAACAATCACACTTTAATAACTCATGCCTGATCGAGTCAGTAACACGTCGCTTATGTTTATTCAGTTGCTTGATTACGGAAACCATTGTAGCATCACTTCAATTGCAGTGCAAGCCTTTACAGGAAATTTCCTAAAAACCATTCCACATGTGGAAATATATCACTTCTTCTCTTCTTCTTTCCTCTGATACAACCGTTGAAGATGAATAGTAAGATATCCCACCTCAGCTGGATACACAGGCAGATTCAGCCTCTTCTCCATTACTTTTGTTAGCTTCCATGCAAGCGAGTACATTTCAGGGTATTCCAATTTCAAAAGAGAATCCAATTTATGAAGCTCCTCGACTTTGTCTCCACGACGAACACGCTCTAGAGCAAAACGCAGATGAGTTAATAAACGTGAATAATCCAGCGATTCCGTTTCAAACGAATAGTCCAACTGCTTCGAGACAAGGCTCACCAGATCCGTTATTAGTTGAGAATGCTCTCGTACTTGGGAGATATTCTGGTTCGTCATAGCACTATAGATATGAAGGGCAATAAACCCAATCTCATCCATCCCTAAATCGACGCCCAGCTTCTCTTTTATCAAACGAACAGCGTATTCACCCATACGATATTCTTCCGGATAGATCTCGCGCGTTTCATATAAAAATGGATTCTGAATGACGATTCCCTGTTCCTTTCGCTTCAATGCAAAAGAAATATGATCAGTTAATGCAATATGGATATGCTCATTTAATGGAACATCCGTACGTTCAGCAATATACGTAATGACTTCGTTAATAATCTCGATCAACGCTTCATCCACTTGTGGAAGAAGCTGCTTATACTGCTCCTGCTCCTGCTGGTTCTTCAAAATAAACATTTTCTCCACAGCCATAAGTGGGATATTGTCACTTGTTTTGCGGTTAAAGCCGATGCCTTTACCGATGACGACGACTTCCCCATGTTCAGGATGCTGTGCAATGATTACATTATTATTTAGCGCTTTATCTACATGCAGGCTGCTCATTGTTTGCACCTCTTTTTTCACACCATCTTGGGCATGATAAAGTCACACCCTGTTACGAACGAAAAGACATCCGGAGCGGGCAAACCGCGCCGGACGTCTTGCTTAAAAAGTAACAAAAATTCGCCTCAAGGTCAATAGAGCTTACCACTGACAATGCTTGTAATACTTACTCGTCAGCTCTCGTTTTTTCCACAATTTTATCTACGATGGACGGAGTCATTGCAGATTCGCTCTGTTGTACAGCAACTGGTGCAGCTGTTTTGGTTTTGGTAAGACCTTTAATCAACTGTTCAACATCAATTCCGGACACACTTTTGAGCATCTCTGGTGCTGTTGCCATCAGTTCAGTTACATAGTTACTAACACGCGTTGCTCCTTCGCCTTTACCAGTATCTACCACTGTCAATTTATCAATGGATGAGATTGGCTCTGCAATTTTGCCAGCCAGTTCAGGCAGCATTTTGACAATGATATCGAGCACGGCTGCTTCGCCGAACTTTTGGAATGCCTCAGCCAGCTTCTCTTTTGCTTCTGCTTCGGCAAGACCACGCAGACGGATAACTTCAGCATCCGCTGTACCTTTAGCACGCTCTGCATCTGCCATAGCCTGACCTTCGAGACGTTTCTGTTCTGCAGTTGCCTTCGCTTGAGTCTCAATCGAGTATTGCACCGCATCCGCTTCGCGCATTCTTTTCGCTTTGTCTGCTTCGGCAGCCTGCTCTACAGCGTAACGATCTGCTTCTGCTTTTTTCTTCACTTCAGCATCATATTGCTTCTCACGAACGGTAATCTCTTTCTCCTGCAAGTCAATTTCGCGTTCTTTACGAACCAATTCAACTTTCATCTGCTCTTCTACTACCGTCTGTCTAGCACGTGCTTCATGAATATGATACGCCTGATCGGCTTCCGCTTTGGCTGTATCCTGATCACGCTTAAATGCCGCAACTTTCAGTTCCTTTTCCTTCGCAGCTTCAGCGATATTGGTATCACGTAGCAATTCTGCCTTTTGCCCTTGTTCCTCCGCATTTGCCTTCTGAATACGAGCATCCCGCATTGCTTCGGCTTCTGCAATCTCAGCATCACGCTTAACGGCAGCAATTCTTGGTTTACCGAGGGCATCCAAATAACCTTGCTTATCTCGAACATCTTTGATGGTAAATGAAACAATCTGTAGACCCATCTTCTTCAGATCTCTTGCCGCTACGCCTTGAACTTCTTGTGCAAACCGATCACGGTTCCGGTATACTTCTTCTACCGTCATTGTACCGAGGATCGCCCGCAAATGCCCCTCTAATACTTCCTGTGCTTCGCCTCTAAGCGATTCTACTGGTTTACCAATGAATTGCTCAGCTGCGGTAGCAACGTCTTCTACAGCGCCTCCAACTTTGATGATCGCGACACCGTCTGCAATAACCGGTACACCCTGCTCGGTGTAAACCTCTGGTGTGGAGACATCCAGCTTGTGAGACAACAATGAGATAAACTCGGATTGCTGGAATACAGGCAGAATAAATGCACCGCCACCACGAACGATTTTAATCTTTCGACCTGACTCATCCTCAGAAATATTCTTGCTACCCAGGAATGAACCCGTAACGATCATCGCTTCGTCTGGTCCGACCGTTTTGTATCTTGCCCAGAACGCCAAACCCAGAATCAAAATTACACCAACCACAATAACCGGAATCGACAATAATTCCCAATTCAAATCCATTCCACATCTCTCCCTTTAATCATTGATGAATGCTTCATCGTACTACTGTTTTTACTTACACATCTTTAAGTACATCATCTTCCCATTCCGACACTCGTAACACACCATCTACTACATCAATAATAACAACACGTGCTCCCGCCGCAATGGGACGATGTTCAAAACTGGATGCCGTTTGAATTGTACTGCCAGAGGCGAAACGGATCATTACTTCACCAAATCCTTTTTCCGGCACCGGAATCGTAATTTCTCCAATTTTGCCTGATAGATCCTTCATGGAGAATCCAATAGAGACATCGCTATTGCGCATCGGTTTGATATATGCAAAAAATACCAGCATAGCTGCAGTAATACCTATTAGCAGGGATAATATTAGACCCGTCATCGCACTTACCGAGCTATAACGTGTCAGCATAATGCCTGCCCCGCCAAAAGCTGTAATGGAACCAGCCAACACAACGGGTTTGAAAAAATCAACACCAGGTAACTCGAAGGCTCCATCCAGCAAGCCATCAATTAAGTCACCTAGCACAAGACTCACGACCGCAAATATGGCACCGCCGATGAGACAGCCCCAATAGATTGACTCCATTCCCCGTTCCTCCTCTCCTCTGTCGCAATCTCAATCCTAACTAGGCATTCCACATGTAAATAAATACGTACGAATCGGCAAAATGTTTCAAAATGTTTCCTCAAATGTATTCAGAAGCCGATAATGGGTATTATCATCATGTTCTTCAACTCATGCTTTACAATGCTCATTCAAGCTTAGGCATCCCATCTCACACATGTAAATTACATAAAAAAAACGCAAGTCTCCTCGAAGGAAACCTGCGGTTAATTATAGATCGTTATGCATGTATTCCCTGTTCAATTACAATTACAGAGAAGCTTTGTAGATGGATACAACATCTTCACGTTGTAGCTTTTTGAAATTACCGAATGGACCAAACAACATTGCTTTATCGGCCATTACATCGATTTGGCTGTCATCGATATCATAATCAGCCAAACGGTTAGGCGCTCCAATGGACGTCCAGAATTGGCTCAGTGCTTCAATGCCTTCTTCAGCTACCTGTCTGTCCGATTTACCTTCAGGGTTCACATCGAACACATTAATAGCCAGGCGTTTGAAACGATCCACTTTCACATTTAGGTTATGTTTCATCCAGTGCGGGAACAGGATTGCGAGTCCGCCACCATGTGGGATATCATACACAGCGGATACCGCGTGCTCAATGTTATGTGTTGCCCAGTCACCTGCAAGACCCATGTTAAGAACGCCGTTCAAAGCCATCGTTCCGCAGTACAGGATCGTTTCACGTAGCTCGTAATTCTCCAGATCATCAACAAGGCGAGGTGCTGCATCCATTACTGTACGAAGAATGGTCTCACAGAATCCGAGCTGTACCGGTGTATTGGCATCTAGATGGAAATAGTGCTCAAGCACGTGCGACATCATATCAACCATGCCATAGACCGTTTGATCACGAGGCACCGTGTATGTATTAACTGGATCAAGGATTGAGAATGCTGGGAATGAATGCGCACTACCCCATCCTAATTTCTCCTGTGTATCTTGATTCGTAATAACGGAACCGGAGTTCATCTCGGAACCTGTAGCTGCCATCGTCAACACTGTACCAAGCGGGAGAGCATCTTGTGCTACAGCTTTACGCTGTGCAAAGTCCCACATATCGCCATCATACTTCGCACCAACAGCGATTGCTTTGGCACAGTCGAGTACACTACCGCCACCAACAGCCAGTACGAGGTCAATGTTATTCGTTTTGCAGAGGTCTACCCCTTTGTGAACTGTCGAAAGACGTGGGTTAGGCTCTACGCCTGCCAGTTCAGTTACTTCTGCGCCAATTTCGCCCAGCAAGCCGATGACTTGATCATACAAGCCACTACGTTTGATGCTACCGCCACCATATACAAGCAAAACCCGTTTGCCGTATTTCGGAACTTCCGTCTTCAACGCTTCTAGTTGTCCTTTACCGAAAATCAAGCGGGTTGGATTATAAAATTGAAAAGATCTCATGATCTATATCGCCTCCATTGGAGATTTATATTTGTAACGCAACTCCCATTATAGTACCCCATATCTAGAAAAACAAATCTATAGATGCTAACTTTATAACAATCCGTTAATCTGCAAATGCGCTCGGAACATTTCAGTGGAGGAAGGCAAATCCTCAGATGGTGTCCAAGTTTCGGAATCCCATAAGCCTGCCTGTTTAAAGGCACGTGGACAATGGATAAAGCATTCTTCCACGTCGACAATAACAGCCGCACCAATCGTTTTACCGTTCCAATTCATACTCTCGATAAATTCTGCATCTTTGGTAATGGAGGCTGTCCCATTGATGCGCAGCACTTCGTTCATACCCGGAATCAAGAAAAGCATGCCCACTCCTGGGTTAGATAATATGTTAATTAATGAGTCAATACGGCGATTACCTGGCCTTTCAGGATAGACTAAACGATATGGATCTAACACTCTCACAAATCCTGCTTGATCTCCCCGGGGAGATACATCACTGTTCCCATCTTGATCGGACGTAGATAAGAAAAACAAGGGTGACATGGATACAAAATTCTGAACATGCGAATCTACATAGGAGATTGCCTTATTACGTACATGTTCATGCGGTTCCCCCACCATGCTTTGCAATTCGTTTGCATCTGTAAGCAACGGAATATTCAATGCCTGCTTCTCCAATTATTCGTCCCCGTTTCTTCATAGTCATTGTGATCCTACACACTTCTTCCCATTATACATGGGTGAGAATCCCATTCCAAACGATCAGCAAACACCAAAAGCACTCGCTCCTGATTGAGCGGGTGCTTTGGATTTCATAGATATTTATTTTCCTAAGAAAGAAATATCTAAGTTATTCGGTATAACCCATGCTAGTTACAAATCGACGGAACGCCTGACGTCCAGCTTCATCATGTTTGTACACACCTGCATGTTCTAGAATCTCAGCAAATTTCAAACCAACTTGTTGCTGCACAAGCGTAACGGCTTCCTCTTTGGTTAGGTTAGCACCGTGGCTCTGCTTCAATTCTTCCGTCCAGCGTAGATGCTTGTTCAAATCATGATCCACAGCCTGTGCCGCCTCGGCCAGCTCGTTGTCTCCTGCCAAAATATTAGCAATCCCGTCCAACTCTTCTTTCAGACGCCCTGGCAGAATCGCAAGACCCATGACTTCAATGAGTCCGATGTTCTCCTTCTTCAGGTGATGCATCTCACGATGCGGGTGGAAAATCCCTTCAGGATGCACATCATTCGTCCGGTTGTTACGTAGAACAAGATCCATCTCATAACCACCGTCTGCACTACGACGAACAATCGGTGTTACCGTGTTATGTGGTACCTGTTCTCCGTCCACATCGCTGAATGCTTCAATATCCACTGTAGAATCACTGTAGACCTTCCAAGCTTCATACACAGCATTACCTGCTTCAAGCAGCTCTGCTGGGTCGTGGGAAGCCAATCGCATAACAGACATCGGCCATTTCACGAGACTCAGCGTAAGTCCAGGTGCATTCGCATGGCGGAAGACTGCCTCAGGCTGTGCATTTTGGATCGCAAACGTATGACGTCCACCTTGGAAGTGATCATGCGTTAGGATTGAGCCGCCTACGATCGGTAGATCCGCGTTAGAGCCGATAAAGTAATGTGGGTACTCCCCAACAAAAGCGAGCAGTCTGCGTAGCGTGTCTTTGGTTAGTTTCATCGGTACATGATCATGATGGAAAATAATGCAGTGCTCGTTGTAGTACACATATGGCGAGTATTGGAACAACCAAGGCTCACCGTTCAGCTCCAACGGAATCACACGCAGGTTTTGACGAGCGGGATGGTTCACCCGACCCGCATAACCTACATTTTCACGACACAACTGACATTTCGGATAGACCGGTGGTGGCAGTAATTTTGCCATTGCGATTTCTTTCGGACTTTTCTCCGGTTTCGAAAGATTGATAGTAATCTCCATATCGCCGTAAGCCGTATCCTGTGTCCAGTAAACGTTCTTCGCGATCCGATCCATCCGGATATAGTTAGAGTGAATCGACAGCTCGTAAAACTGCTTGGTTGCTGCCTCAATGCCTTCGGCCTGCTCCGTATGACGGAAAGCACGAACGACCTCTGATGGACGAGCCATAAGATGGCCCATAATTTTAGCATCTAACAAATCACGGTACGTATCTGTATTTTCAGGGATAAGACCAATGGTGAATCCATAATCAATCAATGTATCCAACATGGCCTGTGGACCATCGGGTACAGTATTATCTAATACTCCAGCATAAGGTTCCGAGAATCCGAACTGTTCCAGCAAGAGATTACGGCTATAATCCCAATCTGCTTCTTCAATCAGCTTGTTGTGCAGAGCAAATGCAACCAGACGTTCAATGGCATGCAGTGCTTCCTGCTGCTCGGGTGTCCGCTCTGTGGCACCTGCTGCATTATGAGTCTGTGACATATGGGTATTCGCCTCCTAATTTTTCCCGTAGCCATTAGGGTGAGATTGGTGCCAGCCCCAAGCGCTCTGAATAACATCTTCCAGGTTGGTACGTGTTGGGTTCCAGCCCAGTACGGATCTTGCTTTAGCAGACGAAGCAACCAGAACTGCTGGATCACCTGCACGACGCGGCTCTTCTACAACCGGAATATCCAATCCAGTTACTTTCTTAGCTGTATCGATGACTTGTTTAACTGAGAATCCTGTGCCGTTACCAAGGTTAAACACGTTGCTGCTCTCGCCTTTACGAAGGTAATCTACAGCCCGCAAATGTGCATCTGCAAGATCACTCACGTGAATGTAGTCACGGATACATGTTCCGTCCTCAGTGTCATAATCGTCACCAAACACAGCGATATGTGAACGTTGTTTCAGTGCTGTTTGCAACACGAGTGGGATCAAGTGACTTTCCGGCTGGTGATCTTCACCGATTTTGCCGCTGTCATGAGCGCCGGCTGCATTGAAGTAACGCAGGGATACATACTTGATATCCTGTACTTTATCGAACCAAGACATCATGCGCTCCATCATGAGCTTCGTTTCACCGTATACACTGGTTGGTTCTGTACGGTCGCTCTCTTCAATAGGCACCTTCTCAGGCTCACCATAAGTTGCTGCCGTAGAGGAGAACACAATCTTACGCACATTCGCTTCGTTCATTGCTTCCAGCAAGCACAGTGTACCGAAGACATTGTTGTCATAGTATTTAACCGGAGCTGTCATACTCTCGCCTACCAGCGAGCTTGCTGCAAAGTGAATAACTGCGTCAATCGAGTTCTCTGCGAACAGCTTTTTCAGAATCGCTTTGTCACGAAGATCTCCTTCATACAATGTACCACCGAGTAATGCTTCGCGATGCCCTGTTTGCAAGTTATCCAGAACAACAACCTCTTCACCACGTTCCAACAAAGCCGCTACCGTATGCGAACCAATATATCCTGCTCCACCTGTCACCAAAATTGCCATTTTACTTCGCCTCCTTCAATTCTTTAACACCGTCGCCTACTCCGCACACATAAAACTCACCTTTGAGGCTCGTACGTGCTTCATACGCTGCCCCAACTTCACTAACAAAACGCTCTACATCATCTTCATGCACCAGAGATACTGTACAACCGCCGAATCCTGCACCTGTCATTCGAGCACCAAGTGTACCTGGAATTCGCTGAGCTTCTTCCACCATAACATCCAGTTCTTCACAGCTTACTTCATACAAAGAACGAAGCGATTCATGAGAAGCATTCATCAGTTTACCAAAGGTTACGAGGTCGTTCTCGCGCAAAGCTTCTACCGAAGCCAATACACGTGCATTTTCTTCGACGACGTGTTGTGCACGCTGTCTCACTTTCTCATCTGTAATCTGATCTTGAAGTGTTACGAACTGCTCTGGCGTCAATTGCGCCAGGTAATTCAGTGCAGGCAGCTGTTCCTTCAAAATGGCAAGTGCCTGCTCGCATTGGGAACGACGTTCATTATAAGCCGAATCCACCAAACCACGACGTTTGTTCGTGTTACCAATAATCAGTTTATAGGAACCTGTACGGAAAGGCACCTTCTCGTATTCAAGGGTATCACACATCAGCAGAATCGCATGATCCTCTGCACCGTTGGCAACAGCAAACTGATCCATAATTCCGCAGTTGACGCCAACAAATTCATTCTCCGCCTTCTGTGACAGCAGTGCTAACTGCACCGTATCGATTTCGGACACGCCTTCTAATGATTGGATCGCATATCCAGTGAGAACTTCCAATGAAGCAGACGATGAAAGTCCTGCACCATTTGGAATTTCGCCGTGGAATAGGAAGTCGTACCCTTTCGTTACCTTCACACCTTTGCCTGCAAGCTCAACCATGACACCAACAGGATAGTCCGTCCATTCACCTGTTTTCTCTTCTCCAACAGAAGAAGTGGTCAACGTTCCTTCGTAGGACATGTTCGTGGAGGCCAGTTGCAGCTTGTTGTCCTCTCGCTCCCGAATAACCAATGTTGTACCAAATTCAAGTGCTGCCGGAAGTACATATCCGCCGTTGTAATCGATATGCTCACCGATCAGATTCACACGACCAGGGGCATGAAATACACGGATGTCCGCTCCACTTTCTCCGTATTTATCGATAAACTTTTGTTTCAATTCATTTATGTTCACCGCTGCTGCACCTCATCTCAATGTTGTAGGTTTTCTTAATGTTATTATATAAGAAAGCGATACCTCTTGAAATGCAACCATGTGTGTTTCATATGGATAAATGTGACCTTAACACGTATAATGGAGCAAATAACACATTCTTAATGTAGATAGAAAGAAGGCTTGTACTCATGACTGAGTCCCGATCGGAGCAGACCCCAAACCCGCCAAACACGAAGCTACAAGAGACGTCGGGCAAAAGTGGTGCTCTTAGTTATTCGGTGGCCTCCAATCCCGTATATTATGAAAGAGGCGCACTACATGTCCTGTTTGCAGGAGCAAGTCAGACATTACCAGGACACGCCCTTGGGCCAAAATTGTACGATTATTACCTATTACATTATGTAGAGAAGGGTGCCGGTACATTCCGTACAGAACTGCATTCATACGAGTTAGCCGCAGGAGACTGCTTCCTTATTCATCCTGGTCAATTGGTTAGCTACCAATCTCATGCTCGTAATCCATGGCAATATCGCTGGATTGCCTATACGGGAACTCAAGCGAGCCAGCATACAGAAGCAGCTGGATTTCGCCCGGAGAAATCTGTGTTTCATGCTGGGACAGCATGCGGTATTGCAGACTGGCTGTCTGTCATGCAGGAGGCTTTTGCTCAGCGCAAAGAAAGCTCTCATTTCACCTCTCTGGGCACACTGTATATGATTCTCGCTGAAGCGCAAAATCACCTTGCTGAGGTTCAAACTTTAATTCCAGGTGAATCTTCAATTCGCAGAACCGTTAAACAAATGATCCAATACATGTCGACCCAGTATGCCTATCCGGTCTCCATTGAACAGATGTCAGCCAGTCTAGGTTATAATCGCGCCTATCTATCGCGTATATTCAAACAAGAAACCGGCTTAACTCCGGTAACGTATCTACTCAAGCTACGCATCGATAAATCGCGGCAGTTACTGCGCGAACGACCAGACCTATCGATTGAACAGATCTCTGACTCTGTAGGGATCGCGGATGCGCTTTACTTCTCCAAGCAGTTCAAACGATTTCACGGTGAAGCCCCTAGTCTATACAGGGAGAACATACTCTCGAGAAGTAACGGAGCCAAGAAAACATAAGAAAAATGCTTAACGTTGTACTTTCACAGAAGACTGACCGCGTTTAGTTGTGGTTTTTCTTGCGCTAATTGAATTTGTTCAGCTCCGCTGAACACGTATACATTTTATAATCCAAAAAAAGGTGCATCCACGCCGATATGGCTAAGATGCACCTTTTTCACTTCATTTATTTCAAGCATAACTTCGGTCTCCAAATTTCTATGAAGTACATGGTTCAAAAGCTTACTTTTGGAATAAACTCTATTAGGAATGCATAGAAAGAGCGAGCTTATTGCTTATCACCATGCTCAGGACGAAGGATGGATTCAATGCGCTCCAATTCCTCCGTAGAGAAATCCAGTTGGCTTAGCGCTGCCACATTCTCCTCAATCTGAGCAGGGCGACTTGCACCGATCAATGCAGAAGTCACTTTGCCATTCCGCAGCACCCAAGCGAGTGCGAACTGAGCCAGACTCTGACCACGTGCAGCCGCAATTTGATTAAGCGCACGAACTTTTCGCAGCGTCTCTGGCGAGATGTTATTTTCATTTAGAAATACAGATGGTCCTTTTGCACGAGAATCCTCAGGAATACCATTCAGGTACTTGTTCGTGAGCAACCCTTGAGCAAGTGGACAAAAGGCGATACTACCCGCACCATATTCCTCCAGGACATCCTGTAACCCATCTTCAATCCAACGATCCAACATCGAATATTTAGGTTGATGAATCAAAAGCGGTGTCCCTAGTTCCTTGAGAATTCCTGCAGCTTGCTTAGTCTGTTCTGCAGGGTAATTCGAGATCCCTACATAGAGGGCTTTACCCGAACGCACGATATGGTCAAGAGCCATCATCGTTTCTTCCAGTGGTGTTTCCGGATCATAGCGATGGGAATAGAATATATCGACATAATCAAGTCCCATTCGTTTCAGACTCTGATTCAGACTAGATACGAGATTTTTGCGGGAGCCCCATTCGCCATAAGGCCCAGGCCACATATAATACCCAGCCTTGGTGGAGATGATAAGCTCGTCTCGATAGGGCTTCAGATCCTGTGCCAGCACCTGTCCAAACAATTGCTCTGCTGATCCAGCTGGAGGTCCATAATTATTGGCAAGGTCAAAGTGTGTAATACCTAGATCAAATGAACGCGTAATCATGTTACGTCCATTCTCTGCATTATTAATACCACCGAAATTATGCCAAAGTCCAAGTGAAATAGCCGGCAGTTTCAATCCGGAACGTCCAACTCGATTATATTTCATTACCTCGTAGCGTGTATCGCTGGCCACGTAGACCATATTGAATCCCTTCTTTCCCCAGATTCCGCTTCTATTCATCCGGCACCATACCGGAGCGTGCGGTTATTTAATTTTGCTTTCTAACCCAGAAGCTGGTCCACAGTATTCATTACCTCACCGATCGGTTCAGTAATCAGTAAATCAGCCTGACGATCATACGCGGTAGGTGTAGCGTTAAGCAGTACGGTATGCTTGCCTTGAAAGTACGTAATAAGTTGGGCTGCAGGCTGTACCGTGAGTGATGTTCCCCCCACCAATAATAAGTCCGCTGTAGAGATCGCATCCACTGAAAGATACAACGTATTCTGATCCAGCTCCTCTTCGTACAGCACCACATCTGGCTTGACTACCCCTCCGCAGGAGATACAGCGGGGAACGATATCCTGAGAACGAATGATATCATCAAGCGAGTAGAATCGTTTACAATCCATACATGCATTGCGATGAACAGATCCATGCAATTCAAGTACGTTCTTACTACCAGCCTTCTGATGTAAACCGTCGATATTTTGCGTGATAACCGCTTGCAGACGCCCTTCATTCTCCAAGCGTGCAAGCAATCGATGGCAGCCATTCGGCTCGGCTTGTGGATGGAGCATCTTCCCCCGATAAAAATCATAGAAGATATCCGCGTGCTGATTAAAAAAATGACGGCTCAGCAGTTCCTCCGGTGGATAAGGTGAATGCTGCTCCGTTTGATACAGGCCTGCGGCAGAACGAAAGTCGGGAATTCCGCTTTCTGTTGAAGTCCCTGCCCCGCCAAAAAAGACAATTTTCGTACTTTCCTGAATCCAAGAGACCAATTGTTCTGTTGCGTTCATCCTCTCTCTCCTCCTTCTATTGAAATGAACCGCTGAACCTTCAATTTTCGTTAGGAAACAAGCCTAGCTCCTCATAAGCTCGGATAATGACATCGGCATCATGTAAATGGTCAGTAGCTTGATCTTGTGGGCAGAACCCAATAACGCAAGATGCCCCTGCACTACGTCCCATCTGCATATCCCCGTTACTGTCACCAATAACAATCGCTCGATCAGGACGAATATGTAATTCCTTACAAGCCAGCATAACCGATTCTTGATCCGGTTTACCTAATGTAACCCGATCAGAGCCAACGATGGATGTAAAAAAGGATCGTATCCCCATCCAATCCAGATGTGTCTCCGCTGCTGCGGTGCTGTCAGAGGTTACTACCGCCATCGGAATGGATGCATCTCTGCATTGCTGCAAAAATGGTAGAAGACCTGTCATAGGCTCTGCAAGCTTATTTTGACGCACTTCTCGCATAGCTACACTTGAGAACTTGCGAATCATCGTGATTGATTCGTTCCATGGGATGCCAGCAGCATACAACTGTCCAGCCAATAATCCATTGCTTTCATCTACTGTAGCAATCACGAATGGCCCCTGTGGATCGTATCCGATGATCTTGCCTGCACCGTCATGCTTCGTGCCTAACACGTCACCACGATCAACTGTAAACGTGGCCCCCCGTTCGGTAAGTGCCTCTTCCAATTGACGTAACATGGTCTCCGCCCAAGGCCCCCATAGATGCAGGAACTCTAGTAAAGTTCCATCTTTGTCAAAGAGAATGCCCTCACAGGGGTACGATACATCGTGCACGTGAAGCTTAAAGGTCATATGATTTCCGTTTCCTCCCTTAGTACCATCGAATCTATTGAATGTCCTGCAGCCAATCCAAAACCGTTTTTACCGTCTGTGTTAACTGCTCTTCTTCACTGATTCCAGGTTCTCCATCACCACTCTGGTGACCATAATCACCGAATTGGGAGTGATTTCCTCCTTCAATGGTATAATACACGGTATCTTCAGGTAAGTAAGCACGCCCACTTTGATATTTCGTCGAATTTACAACTTCATCATTTGTTCCCAGAATAGACAATGCTGGAATGTCTAATGATTTCACACTACCTTTTTCATCTGGATAAGATGCTAAGAAGAATATGCCTTGAAGTGCATCAGGATGGGCAGCTGCATATCGCGCAGCCATTGAACCACCTAAAGAGTGTCCACCCATGACGAATGCTTCGTCAGGATATGCATTCCGAATCTCATCAGCTAGATCCTGTTTCAGCACCGCCAGATTGACAGGCATTTTGGCAATAATGGTATGATGGCCTGCTTCCGCTAACTTATGGGCGAACGGTGCATAACTTTCCGGTTTAACCAATCCACCCGGATAGAAAATAACGCTCACACCTTCAGGCTTTTCAGGAGCAAAATCAATCCACTTCTCTTGCTCACTAACCGTGACCTGATCCGCAGTTTCCATAGCCGTTTGAGCTATTTCCTGTGGACCATAAGGGGTTAACAGTTTATAACCAACATATCCTAAACCAATGACAATGAGCGCCAGAAGAACGAGCAGGAATTTCCATATGCCCCTTTTCTTGCGCCCTGTGTTGTACCGATTCCTATTTCTCAACTTCATTCACCTTTCTTCGCTTCCGCAGGTGCCGCGGCTCGCAAGAATGAGAGCCTCATACGTACCGGCTCCCATTCTCCGCATATTCATCCTATTCGGCTTTGGCCTTACGATAAGCGTCCATATATTGTTCCGCTTTGCGACGGACATGACTCAAGTCCCCCGTTTTTACTGCTTCGGTCGTCAAGTCGGAACCAATTCCTACCGCTACCGCGCCACCCTTGATCCAATCACCCAAGTTAGACAAAGAAACCCCACCTGTTGGCATAAAATTCGCCTGCGGCATTGGGCCTTTCATTGTTTTGATAATTGAAGGATCATACAGATTACCTGGGAATAATTTCACAATGTCAACGCCAAGTTCCAAAGCACGTTGAACATCTGCAATCGTCATCACACCTGGCAAAATAGGGATACGATACAAGTTGCAGATCTGAACGGTATCTGGATTCAGAGATGGCCCAACGACGAATTCAGCACCTGACATAATAGCTGCACGCGCTGTTTGGGGTTCTAGAACGGTACCTGCACCAATAATGGCAAACTTCTCAGGATCCTGTGTATTCCAATGATAGACACGACTTAATTTCTCAATCGCTTTGAGGGCACTGGGAACTGTCATGGTGATCTCAATGACTTTGATCCCACCAGCAATGGCTTGTTCCGCCATAGCGATAACTTGATCGGCAGAATCCGCACGTAGGACGGCAACGACGCCGTTGTCCGTTATTTTTTGCAGTAGCTGAAGCTTCTTCATTTCATTCTCTCCCTTTTCAATGTGATCGTCATGGCAATCCTTACATTCAGAACGAAGATGAGACATTCATGATATCAGCAGCGACTAGCGCTCAACATGAGCTACGTTGTTCAGCTTAGCCTCTACTTGCTCCCACGTCGGGAGTGCTTCCCAGTCCCCCACAGCCTGTATCACCATAGAACCTGTCAGGTTTCCTAGTCGAGTAGCTTCTTGAGGGGAATACCCTTTGATAATGCCTGACAGAAATCCTGCACAGAAACCATCACCCGCTCCGACCGTATCCAGCACATGATCCGCTTTGAAGTACGGAACTTCCGTTAGGGTACCATTCACTAATACATAGGTCAAATCAGGACCGCCTTTCACAATACAGACTGCGTCCAGAGCAGATAAACGATCAAGCACCTTTTGATCATCTTCTTCGTTGTATAACAGCTTCATCTCATCCAGACCAGGCAAGAAATAATCCGCCTGTTCAGCCAGCCGAAGGATAACAGGGCGTGCTTCTTCAATCGACCAGAGCTTTAAGCGCAGATTCGGGTCAAAACTCACCTTCACACCAGCTTGCTTGGCGATATGTATAGCAGCTTCAACGGTAGCAAGACCTGTTGGACTGATCGCCGCTGTAATGCCAGTGACATGCAGGATTTGTGCACCTGCGATATAGTCCTGATCAAGATCCTGAGGTGTCATCGCGCTGGCAGCAGATAGTTTCCTATAATAATGAACCGATGCTTTCCCGGAAGCGTTCTCACGAATCATCAGACCCGTAGGTTCCGTATCACTTAGGGTTACTCTAGATACATCTACACCTTCACCACGAATCGCCTTCAAGATCATACTCCCTAATGCATCTCTACCAAGTCGTCCAAACCAGCCGCTTGTATGGCCAAGACGTGCGACACCAATCGCCAGATTGCTCTCTGCTCCACCAAATGATTTATCTAATGAAGCCGCGTATTCCAATCCACGAGTATCCTTCGCGGTCAAAAGCCCCATACTCTCACCAAACGTGATAATATCAGGGCTATGGCTCGTTTTCGTTGACATATTTCATCCCTCCTTATATTTACAGTTTCTCATCTTCTTGTACCATTGTCATCCCGTATGCAAGCGTTGTCAATCCCAAAGCGTTCATTTTGTTGTCACAGCTTGATGAAAGGATAACGCTTTCTATTGTGAAAAATATCACAATAGATTAACCACTTTCATATTACCCTTATTGCAGAAGCACGTTTTGCATACAAAGGGGTAACAGGAGGCTGCATCATGAACATTCGGACAACACATCGTGATGATCCAGATTCATTTTTTTACAATTTAAGATTCATGCTCATCGTCTGTGTTCTTGTAGGGAACGCGCTTGAACCAATTATTACACGTTTTGCCGGGGCAGAGACATTGTTCCTGTGGATATATACGTTTCACATGCCACTGTTCGTGTGGGTAACCGGGTATTTTGCTAGACACACTCTTCAAGGAGAATCCGGTAAACGAGTGCTTCAGCACATCGCCATCCAGTATGTACTATTTCAATCCTTGTACGCATTGATGGATTTCACGGTGTTCCATACGCCACATATGCGCTTATCTTTTTTTGCACCCTACTTGTTATTATGGTTCCTAGCCAGTCATTTCTGCTGGAGACTCTTACTTCGGGTTACCTTATCTTGGAAACCGATCTACCGGTTGATTGGCTCCATTATTCTTGGAATCATCGTTGGGTATCTACCTGTAGACGGTTTCTGGCTCAGCTTCTGTCGTACGTTCGTTTTCCTTCCGTTCTTTATCATTGGTTATGACTACGGAACAGCCATTCGCTCCCATATAAAATCAAACTGGAGCCGTTATGTAGCTGCACTATTCTCAGTGGGTGTACTCATTTTGATTGGCGTAGGGGGGATCCCGCTCTCACCTGGCTGGCTGCTGGGAAGCATGACTTATGCTGAACTAGGTCATTCCGAATGGTATGCAGGCATCTACCGCCTAGGCATGTACGGTGTACAGTTTGGGTCAGCTGCATTATTTCTAGCTTGGGTTCCTACACTCACTTCTAGAATAACAGAAATGGGACGCCGCACCCTGTATGTGTTCCTGTTGCACGGATTCCTCGTTCGTCTGGTGATCTGGTCTGGCGTATACAATTATATGGAAAGCAGTTTATATATTCCGGTCATCATTGCGATCGCAGTCCTCTTTGCTGTTATGCTTGCACATCCGGGGGTCCGCCATACATTCAGACCGCTTATTGAACCCAATCTTTCGCGTTTCACCTTCCATCGTCAGGAGGTTTCCAAACGCTCTGCATGATTATACTGTTGTCCGAATCATTTTGTTTCAGCCTGCAAAGACCGTGGTAAATAGGCATACGCGCTACAAAAAACAACTTATGATCTAAGGAGTGATTTGTAATGGCACGTCCACAAACGTCTGAACACAAAATGACTCGCGAGGAAGCGGGACGACTAGGTGGTAAAGCTACCTCCAAAAAGTATGATCGCAGCTTCTACCAAACCATTGGTAAAAAGGGCGGTGAAGCGACCTCCGATGCCCATAACACAGACTTCTATAAAGAGATAGGGCGCAAGGGCGGGATCGCCACTTCCGAGACACATGATAAGGAATTCTACCGTGAAATTGGACGCAAAGGCGGAAGCAACTAACGTATCTTGAACATTTCAATCCGATATATATGAATAGCTGTGTTTCTAACTTAGAAGTCGAACTCCATGGATTTGGAAGCCGGCTTCTTTCTATTGATTGTAGAAATATGACGACGATTGTGATAGACTCTATAAAAAAACCGGGTTGTTCACGGGTTTAAAGCAGCAAAGAATTTCACAAACTACGGGAAGCTCGAACCGGCAATTGTCGGTCTATTTTTTTAGAGTACGGATGAAATTTAACGACAGAGCCACTGCCATTTTATTTCCATTCATGTTGCTCGAATACACTATATAATTTGGGGGGAAATACACCATGTCAGCCAATAAGATGCGTTCCGATATGATCAAAAAAGGTTTTGACCGTGCACCGCACCGCAGTTTGTTGCGTGCCGCAGGCGTTAAAGAAGAAGATTTTGGCAAGCCATTTATTGCCGTATGTAACTCTTACATTGATATCGTTCCTGGTCATGTACATCTGCAGGAGTTTGGTAAAATTGTAAAAGATGCAATCCGTGAAGCTGGCGGCGTTCCATTTGAGTTCAACACAATCGGTGTTGACGATGGGATTGCAATGGGACACATTGGTATGCGTTACTCCCTTCCAAGCCGTGATATCATTGCCGATTCCGTTGAGACGGTAGTATCCGCTCACTGGTTCGACGGTATGGTATGTATCCCGAACTGTGACAAAATCACACCAGGTATGATGATGGGTGCACTTCGTTGTAATATCCCTACCGTGTTCGTCAGTGGTGGACCGATGAAAGCTGGTCGTGATAGCAACGGTAAAGCTCTCTCCCTGACTTCCGTATTTGAAGGTGTAGGTGCTTACCAAGCGGGTAAAATTGATGACAAGAGCTTGCTTGAGCTTGAACAGTTTGGCTGTCCAACTTGTGGCTCATGCTCCGGTATGTTCACGGCTAACTCCATGAACTGTCTTGCAGAAGCAATGGGACTGGCTATGCCAGGTAACGGAACCATTCTGGCGGTTGCTCCTGAGCGTCGTGAGTTTGTTAAACAATCCGCGAAACAATTGATGGAACTTATCAAACTTGACCTGAAACCACGCGATATCGTTACTGTCGAAGCAATCGATAACGCGTTCGCTCTGGATATGGCTATGGGTGGTTCTACCAATACAGTACTGCATACGTTGGCATTGGCTCATGAAGCAGGCATCGAATATCCAATCGAGCGGATCAATGAAGTAGCTAACCGCGTACCACATCTGGCTAAGCTTGCTCCAGCTTCTGATCTGCACATCGAAGATGTTCACAATGCAGGCGGCGTAAGTGCAGTTCTGAACGAATTGCTGAAGAAACCAGGCGCGATCCACGCTGATTGCATTACCGTAACAGGTAAAACGATCCGTGAGAACGTTGAGGGTCAAGAAATTCAGGATACCAACTGTATCCACACAATAGATAATCCACACTCCGAAAAAGGTGGACTGGCTGTATTGTTCGGTAACCTTGCACCTGAAGGAGCTATCATCAAAGTTGGTGCAGTAGATGCTTCAGTTGGCGGATATCACAAAGGTCCTGCAATCTGCTTCGACTCACAAGATGAAGCTCTGGCAGGCATTGCGAATGGCAAAGTTAAAGAGGGACATGTTGTAGTCATCCGTTACGAAGGACCAAAAGGCGGACCAGGTATGCCTGAGATGCTTGCTCCAACTTCCCAGATCGTTGGTATGGGTCTTGGTGCCAAAGTCGGTCTGATCACCGATGGACGCTTCTCTGGCGCATCCCGCGGAATCAGTATCGGACATATCTCCCCAGAAGCTGCTGAAGGCGGACCAATCGCCTTTGTTGAAGAAGGAGATATCATTGAGCTTGACCTGAACAACCGTATCATCGAGTTGCACATCAGTGACGAGGAGTTCGAGCGTCGTCGTGCAGGTTGGAAAGGCTTTGAACCAAAAGTGAAAACCGGATTACTGGCTCGTTACTCCAAACTCGTAACGAACGCAAGTAACGGCGGCGTGTTGAAAATCTAATTTAAATGGTTCCGTAACATTTATTAGAAACCATAATAAAAGGGTGATTGCATACCAATATGGTAAGCAATCACCCTTTTTTCTTTTACAAATATGAAGCAAAGAACATGGAGGTTGTACCTATACTTGTATTTACTCCTTATAATACATGAACTCTTATCGGACTTTTAAGGCACGCTTATCGCATTGGTGGAACGTTTTTTAATTCTGCTCCCGATAACAAATCCTGTTGAGGCTCCAACAATGTAGTCTTAACTTGCTCAACCGTCGCAGCAGCATAGCTTCTCGTTCCATAGTGCTGCAATAGATGTCCCATTGGCATGGCGATCACTTTAGGTACAAGCTGTTCGGAACGCTGTTTCAAACGCTTGGTTCCTGCAGGGTGAATGACACTGAGCAGTAATTTCAGATAGATCTTAGAAGCCGCGCTAAATGGTCCAGGAGGCAAATCCCGAACCGTAAAACCAAACTTCTCTGGACCACGATTAATCATGCTCACGCCATACAATGCTTTAGCTGAGCTAAGCTTCGGATCGGAAGAGATTTGCCGAGCCAAATCAGGTAACTGCTGCTCTATTGCACGAATCATACGAATCGCTAAGTGCATACTAGAACGTGAGGTCATGCCTAGTTCGAATAATTTTTTATTATCAAAATGAAGTTCAATTACTTGATCCCCGTTCTGCATCACATGTCCATCGGTCATCTCAACCATTGCACCATGATACACACGTGGGCGGTAATGTAATAACGGATCTTCTGGGGAAGCTGTTCTCAGATGATACATCCAGTGAAACACGTTCTCCCAGAGCAGCCATAACGCAACGATTCCTCTCTTCCAGCGGGATAACTGAACTTGAGATTGACTATTCTCTTGAGATTCACTCACTGTAGCGCCCCCTCCCATTAAGGTATCCACCCGCACACTATGCAACCCTCGTCTGTCAGCCTCTTGGAGCACAACCTGCAAAGCCTGAAGCATATGCTCTGGCGCTTGTGCATCAGCTCCCAACGTTGTACCGCG
This sequence comes from Paenibacillus tundrae, assembly GCF_030812775.1. Classification (GTDB taxonomy): domain Bacteria; phylum Bacillota; class Bacilli; order Paenibacillales; family Paenibacillaceae; genus Paenibacillus; species Paenibacillus tundrae_A. The sequence continues at coordinate 62,027 of NZ_JAUSTI010000006.1, read as the reverse complement.
ATCATGCAACAACATGACCTCGCCACCTTTTAGTTCCTTCAACATTCGTTCCGTTAGTTTCTGGACTCCTACTCGACTTTTCCAGTCTTCGAACATCGATGACCATAATATAATCTTCCGATCTTTTTGGCTAAAAAAATCAAACAGGTTCATGATGCCCCATGGTGGGCGGTAATAACAGGATTTTACCCCGGTCACTTCCTGAATAATCTGTCCCGTCTGCTGAATCTGCTTCCGAACGGTTCCCGGTCTCATTAACCAGTTCGTCTTGTGGATATAATTATGAATCCCGATCAGATGCCCTTCCTCATGCATTCGCCGGATTAGATCCCGATGATGGTCTGCATGCTCTCCAACTACAAAGAACGTCGCTTTGGCATCATATTGCTTAAGCAGTTGCAGCAGTCTTGGTGTATATACCGGATCCGGCCCATCGTCGAATGTTAGGGCAAACTCGGTCTGACTTTTTCCTCGCCTGAATACCCGAAACCCAAAAAGTCTACTAATCAAACTTGGAATAAAGGCGTAGAATGATGAAATATATAATGCCCACAAAAGTAGGCTATGAAGTAGGCTCGTCATGCTTCAATTCCCCGTCTCTCTCGCTGAATTATGGCTACCACTCTATCTGCTATGGAAAAGAAACCACCTATCATTTTATCACAATTCAGCCTTATCTTGAATCCTTTTTTCCAAAAAAGAGTATGATCGTGTACAATGAATGCATTCCTATTTTTACCTTATACATACGAAGGAGTAGAGCCTATGTTACCGTTATACAAAAAATATGGACGTACCGTCTTCGACATTGCGTTACTCGTGTTGACTGTTTATTTCATCATGTACGGTTTTAGCCGTTTGTATCAAATCGCTGCGCCTGTTTTTCTCTCCTTTATCGTGTATTGGATGATTGAACCGCTGGCTCGTTTTATCCATCGAAGAGGATTACCCAAAACGTTAGGTGCTGCTATTTCGGTTTTGTTATTTCTTGGGGTTATTGTTGCTCTGTTTTTTGGACTGGGTCTTATCATTATCTCGCAGGTCTCCAACCTGCAAGAAAATTTTCCATCCTATATTGAAATGGTGCAACAACAATTCACTAACCTTGTTCATTTCGCCCAAGACAAGTCGGATGCATTACCTGTAACCATTATGGACAAAGTGAACGAGTATTTCGCTACCCTGACAGGCTTTATATCGACATGGGTCACAAGCGGAGCTCATTATTTAATTGGATTCCTAAGCTCCTTCTCTTCATTTATTACCAACTTCGGGATCGCCATTATTCTCGCCTTTTTCCTTAGCATTGAGATTGAATCCTGGCGTAAGTTCGCCCGTGCCAAAACACCAAAAACATTAAAGCTGGCGATTGAATTCATGCGCAATCATGTGTTCAAAACCATTCGTTCCTATTTAAAAGCACAGATGATCATGATGTTAATCACCTTTGTATTGATCTATGCTGGACTATTGATCTTAGGAACAAGTAATGCCTTTACGATTGCGGCAATCTGTGCAATCTTTGACCTTGTTCCATTGCTTGGTGTTCCGGTTGTATTCATCCCTTGGATCGTCTATCTGTTTATTGTAGGAAACAGTACATTAGCCATCGGCCTAATTGTCCTACTCGCAGTAACGATGCTGACGCGACAGTTGCTAGAGCCCAAAATATCAGGTAATTCCATCGGTGTCTCTTCGGCTTACTTGATGCTCTCATTTATGCTTATCTCGCTCTCGATCTTCGGGCTTGCAGGTGTGGTATTGTCTCCCGTATTGTTAATTTTGCTCAAAGAACTTCTGCAACAAGGATATCTACAACAGTGGATTCACTTGCCAAAAGATGAGTTTGACTCCTCTCCACTCGTCATGGATACACCAGCTACCGGAGCCACAAATCATCCTACAGAAGATGCTGAACGTTATCACACCCCTTCTGCACAGGCTTCTCAACCTGGGGACGATGGTGATGATCCCTCTGCCAAGTAATCCATAATGCTGCGAAACAATGCAGTGGCTTGGTGAGAGCTTCCCGGAGCGACATGCTGAACTAATACAGCAACTGCATATTTGGGTTTCTCTACTGGCCCATAACCGATAAACCATTGATGATTCAGTTTATGACCTTGCTGCTCAACTTGAGCCGTTCCAGACTTCCCTGCAACATGCCATTTGGCGCGCTGCAGGGTTTTTCCTGTGCCATCTGTAACGACTCCTCTCATCCACTTTAACAATTGATGAGCGGTAGCTGGTGAGATCTGTCCCACAGGAGATAGCGAATCGTGTAAAGGCATCTCCAGCATCGTATCACCATCTGCATAACGTATGCGTTGAACTAACCTAGGTGCACTCACTTTACCATCATGCAAGAGAGTGACCATCAGATTGGCTGCTTGAAGAGGTGTGACCAGCGTATCACGCTGTCCAATCGAAGTCTGCACTTTAGCTCCTTCATCTTGTGAGGAAACTGCTCTAGTCCGAACTCGGCCTGCCTGTTCATGATCAAAGTGTCGCAGGATGGGCATTCCCCCAATATGCTTGTCCTCCCAACCAATGGTACGCGCAAGCCCTAGAGCATTGGCGGTACGTTCCAGTTGCTCCATGCTTAATCGGCGAGCCATCTCAGCAAAGACAATATTACAAGATTGAGCAAACCCTTCTTCTAGATGTAACGTTCCATGCCCATGCTCTTTCCAGCAAGATAGTCCGTATTTCCCCCATTCCCCGTCACAATGAAAGGTTTCCCGCGGAGATACAGCATGTGATTCAAGTGCCGCAGCGGCTGTGATGATTTTGAAAATAGACCCAGGAACGGCTCCTTGGATCGCACGATTCGCCCAAGATGATTCTGTCGGTTCCACATGTTGTGGCCTATACATGGGCACTGAGATCATCGCTCGCACATCAGCCGTAGCCGCATCCAGCACAACAACAGCTCCTTCACGGATACCTGACTGCTTCGCAATGTGCTCCAAACCCTGCTGGAGATCTATATCTACCGTCGTCTCGACGCGTAAAGGGTAATGGCTATTGGTTGGAGCGATAACTCGTGGCTGCATTTCAGGAATGATCTCACCAGAGCCTGTAACCATACGTGTCAGCAACGTAGGCCCCAGTCCCATCATCAAAGGCTCCAACGTCCTCTCTAGCCCCGCTGCTCCCGACTTTATCGCAAATGGTTGCTTTACTTCATTGATATGGGCTGTTGAAGATACAAGGCGATGAGGTTGCTCAGCTAGATACCCAAGCCATTGCATCCCTGTATCGTTCTGATCATACCGGCTCATCATCGGATAAACATATGCCCCCACATCCTTCAATTGTCTAATCTGGGTTACTTGTAAATCACTTAATACAACAGGCTGTTGATTGCCTGCTGTCCATAACCGAGGTGTATGGTCATGTTCCCATTCTTGTTGTAACTTCACGACATCTGTATGTAAAATAGCAGCTAACTGGTTCACCTTTGAATCTGTACGATGGATCGTTGCTGAACTGGTAACATGTTGATGTGGAAATAGAACAAGCACCCATTCCAATTTTCCCGTTAATGGCTTGCCTCTATAATCTGTAAATTGCCCTCGACCCGAATCCAGCATCACACCCCGTTCTCGCTGTAGCACAGACATCTCCCGTAATGAACGAGTGGTACCCGGAATTACCTGGTTCACTTGAATAATCTGAATCCAAGCTAGACGGAACAGAAGAATAGCAAAAACACCCGTCAAAAGCATACAGGCTACAAAGATTCTGCGTTTTAGGTGTACATTCATCGGGCTCATCCTTTAGCGTTTTAGCATAGTATGCTGCAAAGGACATGTATGTATCCAATAAATAACAAAAGACCTGTTCCATCATCGGGACAGGTCTTTTGTTAAATTATGTGATTATACGGTGAAACGTGACAAGGTGTTTTTCAATTCGGTGGATACATTCTGCAGCTTATCAGACAGGTTAACCAGCTGATTACTAATATTTTGCTGTTCACTACTAAGTGAAGCAACCTCTTGTGATGTAGCTGATGATTGTTCGGCTACAGCGCTAACGTTACTCATCGCTTCAGATAGCGTAACCTGTGATTTGTTCAAGTCTCCAATTGAGCTTGTTGCCATATCCAGTCGTTCCACAAATGCACCCATTTGTTGCTGAACTGAAGCAAAAATGACGTTGGTATCCTTTACGGAATCCATCTGTTCTTTGAAGAGTGGATATGCATCTGACAGGGCTTCAACCGTTTCATTCATCTCGGCCATGATATTGTCAGTAATTTCCCCAACCATGTCAATCGATTTCCTAGATTGCTCAGCCAATTGCCGAACCTCATTAGCAACGACCATAAATCCGCGTCCCGCAGTACCCGCTCGTGCCGCTTCAATCGTAGCATTAAGGGACAAAATGTTCGTTTGCTTCGTAATATTTTGCATCACATCGAGCACCTTCAGAACAGAGGACGTGCTCTCTTTAAGGGAATCCACTTTGTTCACCAGTGCACCGATCATTTCTTCGGTCTTCTGAGTTTTTGTCATCAATTGATTCAAATGCTGAATACCCGTTTCACTGGACTTCTCAACATGACGTGCGGATTGTCCCATTTCCTCATTGGCTGCGACCACACTTTCCATCTGACGAGAGATGTTATCCGTGAGATCATTCCCACGCTCTGCTTCGTTTGCAAGACTGCTCGCACCTCCTGCAATCTCTTCTGTCGCTACAGCGATCTCAGAAGCGGAAACAGCCGTTTTCTTAGAAGCATTGCTGAGCTCCGACGCTGTATCCAGTACTTCTTGTGCAGAACGATTTGTTTGCTCAACCAGCTTGGTGATCTGCTCCATCATCTCATTGAAGGCAGCCGACAATTGACCTATCTCATCCTTAGATGTATACGGCGTACGAACTTTGAGATCACCTTTGGCTCCTTGTTGCATCAGGTCTTTCAATTTACCGAGCGGACGGGCAAACATACGAACCATCCAAATACCGATTAAGACTGCAATTGCAGCATCAAGTAGTGCCATCCACAATGTGAGCGTAAGAATACCCTTGGCATCTTTAACCAATACGGAGGTTGGCAACATGCCGATTAATTTCCAGTTGGAGGATTCCATCGTGCTATACACAGCTAACATCTCTGTGTTCTTACCATCCACCGTGTATTCCGTATTAAGACTTCCTGTCGTTTCGGTAAGGTCTTTGAAAAATGCCAGTTCGGTGTCTTTTCCTGTCCGATCCGGAATGGTAGAAGCCACTACTTTATTGTCCGGAGCAATCAACTGTAGAACTGAACCTGCACCTAGATCAAGCGATTTCAACTGTTCTTCCAATACTTCTAATTTAAGTTCAATAATTAAGACATACGATTGGTTGGAGCCTTGTAAGTTCTTCATTGAGCGAGCAATGCGGAAGGTTGGCATAGATCCATCTTCTTCATTCTCTGTAGGCAACCAGCGATATCCACCGGATTGGGTGAGTTCAGCATACCAAGGCTCAGTACGAATGCTTCCCATGGAGGAGCTACTATTGCCTGTACCCATCGTTGATTTCGTTTCATCCGTAGGAACCAAATAAATCGCTTCCATGGATTTGTTTGTAAAAGCAATATTGGACAACTGTTTGTTGATGGAACTAGAATTCACAAATAGGTCATACGCAGACAAGTTTTTGTCAGACATTTTCTGCAACAACGATTGCATCTCTGGATCGAAGAAAATCTGTGTGGATGTATCTACAAAGCGTTCCAAAATAATATCGAGTTTTTGCTTGGTTTGATCAATCGTCTCTTGGTTAGAAAGAGAGGCATTTTGTTCAATCGTGTTTTTGGCTTTATTATAAGATAAGAGCCCCAAGCTAACGACAAAGACCATAATTGCCGCAAAAAAGATAAAGAACAATTTGACGCCGACTGATTTAATTGGATTCGCTTTCTTAATTTGGGATAACGTTGACCCCCCTAAGTTTTTCCACTTTACGTTTTTCAAATCTGGCTTGCTCCATTTTACTTTAAAGGGCTTTTTATTCGAAGCACCATCCGCTTTGCTATGTACAGCTTTTCCCTTTTTCGTAATCTTTTCCTTTAACACGTTTAACACTTTATTTTCCTTCACCGGCTTTTCCTTCTTTTCCCCATTTTCTTTCTGCTTCTTTTGAACCATTTCCATTCACCTGCCAGTTTCTACTTGTTGGTTTTTCTTACTTTCCCCTATAAACATGTATTATTCGACAGGTTTCCTATTTCCCCTTTACTAAATCGAAAATTTTTTACAACTTTTTTCCTAATTTTCTATACAAAAAAGACCCCCATTAACCGATATACGGAGGTCATTTTTAGTGATTTATAACATAATATTGTTATTTCATAATACTATTTTGTTATATTATAGGCCTGTAAGACTATTTCTTTTTTCTCATCATATCGAAGTAAGAAATAGGTTGGTCTACTTTCATTTTGACACGTTGCAATGGGTGTCTTGCCGCATCCAGAACATTGCCTTCCTCATCCTGCAATTCTCCTACAACTTGTTTGAAGAATGTTCCACCTGGACCAAAAAACTCAATTTGATCGCCCGGCTTAAAGTGATTGCGTTGTTGGATTGTCGCCATACCCGTTGTAGCATCATAATCCATAACAAGCCCTGCGAAGTCATAAGGAACTGCTTTTTCTTCTGGCTCGTAGATGTGATCCTCATGATCTGGTGTGTCATAGAAGAATCCTGTGTTTAACGGACGGTTTGCAGCTTTATTCATCTCTTCAACCCATTCCGGTTTCAACACATAATTTTCTGGATCTGCCATATAAGAATCAATTGCTTGACGATACACGTTAACCACAGTGGCTACATAGTGGATGGATTTCATGCGACCTTCGATTTTGAAGCTATCCACACCTACGTCGATCAATTCAGGAATATGTCCGATCATGCACAGATCTTTGGAACCCATCGAGAACGGATTATCCTGTTTTTCAAACAACGGAATCTGATTCTCACCTAGGTTAAACGGAGCAGGAGCTTGCATCTGCATCTCTTCTTCGCTGACCCATACCCCTTCTTCTCGTGCATCTTCGAATAGATCATACTTCCAGCGGCAGGATTGGCAGCAGCCTCCGCGATTGGAGTCCCGATCCGTAAAGTGGTTGGAGAGTACACAACGTCCAGAATATGAAGAACACATTGCACCATGGATAAAAGCTTCAATCTCGATATCGACATGCGCCTTGATCTCCTCAATCTCCTCAAAGCTTGTCTCACGACCTAGAACGACGCGTGGCAGTCCTTCATCCTTCCAGAACTTCACGGCTTGCCAGTTAAGCGTTGATTGTTGGGTACTCAAGTGAACCTCAAGTCCAGGAACCGCACGCAGTGCTACATCAATAATAGCTGGATCTGCAACGATTACAGCCGAAATGCCGGCATTGTACAGATTCTGAAGATACGTTTCAATCCCCTCAATATCTTCATTATGTGCATAGATGTTCGTTGCCACAAACACTTTCGCTCCGTATTTCTTGGCAAATTCCACACCTTCACGCATTTCCTCAAAGCTAAAATTGTCTGCATTCGAACGCAAGCCGTAAGCCTGTCCACCAATATACACAGCATCTGCGCCGTAATGGATTGCAAACTTCAATTTTTCCAGATTCCCAGCCGGAGCAAGTAGCTCCGGTTTATCCAGACGGTTACGTTTGCCGGAGAACTTCCGCTGTACCGCCACTGTTTCCATTTTCTTCACCTCTTCTATTAATACACCTGTTCTTTGTAGAAAAATCCAAATGATAATTCCCGTTCAGGATCTTGCAATTCACGCACTTCATCCAGCCAGTCCTCAGAGAAAGCATATGCATCCGGATCTGAGATATAATGATCAATTGCTTTTCGATAGGCTTTAACTACAGCTACATTGTAGGCTAGTGGCTTCAAAATGCCTTCAACCTTCAAGCTATGCACGCCTGCCTCCATTAGCAAATGTAGATCCTCCAAAATGCAAATATCCTCTGAACTCATAATATGTGTCCCATTCACATCTTCATAGATCGGAAATTTCTCATCCCGTCGCTCAGCTTCAATCAAGAACAAACCACGCTCTTTGCCCAAATGTCCTTCCACAGGACGACCCTGATGCGCCATATAACTTTGTACGAGACTACGCTTGGAATGATAAATATTAGTCATCCCATGTACCTGTACCTGAGCCTCCACCTTCAGAAGAGGAACCATTTCCGTAATTTCGTCCATGTTCAGCTCGCGAGCCAATACGACACGACTAGCACCTTTTGTCCCCCAGTAGTTGGCGGTGGCATAGTTAGTTGAAGTCATCTCTGCATTCCAATGAAGCTGAATGTGCGGAGCGTATTCTCGAATAGCTCCAAGCACTGACGGATCATTGAACTCCACTCCGTGTACACCGATTTTGCCCAATGCTTGCACATACTCAGGCAGTTCCTTCAGCAGATCATTAGACATCAAGTTCGTCATAGATACATAGACGCGTGCCTGATGTTGAGTTGCAATTTCTACGACCTTTGCTGTCTCTTCAATAGTGAAGCTACCAGGAAGCCGCATACCGAATCGATCATCCCCAACTAACAGGGCATCCGCACCTGCCTGTAACAGCACCTCTGCTTCATTTACATTCGCTGCCGTAACCAGCAGTTCATGTTTCTTACTCATATACATCCCCTCCGCTTATTGCGCAGCCTTACTCTTGGCTATATTTTGCTGATGTTCCTTATACGTTTTGGCAAACAAATGCTCAGACGAACCATCCTTTTTGGTTACATAAAACAGGTATTCTGAAGCTTCTGGTTGAAGTGCCGCCTGAATGGACGGGAGACTTGGACTTGCGATGGGGCCCGGAGGTAACCCTTTGTTCAGATACATATTGTAGGGACTCTCTACCTTTAGATCCTTGAAGAGCAATCTAGCCTTTGGCTTGTCCAACAAATACTGCACTGTAGCGTCAATCTCCAGCTTCATGTCCTGATGAATCCGATTATAGATCACGCCCGCGACTAGAGGACGTTCCGCATCGACGACAACTTCTCTCTCCACTAACGAAGCGATGGTCAGCAATTCATGCAATGACAGCTTCTTCTCTTGCAGCTCTTTCTCCAGATCCGGAATTGAATTCACTTTGGTCTGGAACTCCTCTAGCATGCGCTGCATGACATCATGAGTAGAGCTGTCCTTTTTGAGTTCATAGGTTTCTGGGAACAGATACCCTTCGAGCACATAACGCAGCTCTTCATCTACTGGAATATCTTTAATAATATCTACATCAAAGGCAGAAGGGTCATTGGCAAGCTTGATAAATTCATCGCGGTCCACAATGCCTTCTTCTGACAATTTATCTGCCATTTGCAGCACAGTATACCCTTCCGGAATCGTAAATTTCACCATTTCCTCGGGTACAACCTCACCACTATTCAGCTTGTTCACGATCTCCTCATATGACACACCTGGATTCATCGAATAGGTGCCTGCCATAAAATTCGACCCTTGCTTCTTCCATTTTAAATAACCTTTAAAAGCTAGACCACTTCGAATAAGGCCTTCTTGCTGTAGTTGTTCTGCAATTTTTGATGTTCCAGTTCCACTTTTGATCTCAAAAACGATCGGCTCTGTTGAAGCTTCGAGTGGACGCGTCAAGTTCCAGGCATAAGCACCAGCTCCACCGGCAGCTATAACAATGACAAGCAGAAGGATCATCCAGACTTTCCCTTTCAAAAAAGAAACAACTCCTTTACACAACCAAAAAGAGCGGACTTCTCCGCCCTTCCGGTTTCTTCAATTTGAAGCTGATTAATCTTCATCAATGGGAAGTGTACATTCATCGTATAATTCCGAGATGTTCTCCCATTCTTCATCATCGTCAATCGTCACTAACTCCGGCATGATCTGGTCTTCACTACCTGGCAATACTCTCAGAAGTTCAACTTCGTCATAAGGACGCAATGAGCTTCGAAGTACGGCGTATTGCTGACCATGCACTTCGAATTCAGCCAGCAAGTCGTAGGGATGTGATTTCCCGTTCTCTTCCTCGAGCTCAACGTGAGCACCAAAAGCCAAACGCAGTGAATCTGTCCATTTTAGGTCTTTGCGGCTGTATTCAGTCATTTAGTTCGCTTCCTCTTCATCTTCAGCTAGAAATGTATTAAACGTCTCCTCAACGATATCCCATTCGGCATCATCTTGGATGACGAAAAGTTTAATGTCGTCGCCCTCTTCTTCGTAACGGAATGCATATACATCCGTCTCTCCATCCTCGGGCTCAACCGGAGCAACCATCATGTACTTGGCCTCCGAACCATCTACTTCAAACTTCATGATGACTTCGAATTCTTCTTCATTGCCCTCGTCATCCGCGATGTAAATAATCTCCGATTCTTCTTCCATACCCAGTTGATCTTCAGCCATTGTTGATCCCCCTCACCTTTTACTGTTGGCATCTAAATAGTTTTGCAAAATCAAGCTTGCGGCCATTTTGTCCACAACCTGCTTGCGTTTTTTCCGACTGACATCCGCTTCAATCAGCGTTCTTTCCGCTGCCATGGTTGTCAGCCGTTCATCCCAAAGGTGAACAGGTAAATTCAGTTCGCCTCGTAGGCGTTCGGCAAAATCGATACAGATTTCACCACGCGGCCCTACGGTGCCGTTCATGTTTTTGGGGAGCCCTACAACGATCTCGCTAACCTCGTGCTCGCGCACAAGCTCGGCAATTCGACCGAACTCACCTTCATCCCGGCGGCGTTCAAGCACTTCCAATCCCTGGGCAGTCCAACCGAAGGCGTCACTAACAGCAACTCCGATTCTTCGGTCCCCATAATCCAAACCTAATATTTTCATCATGCTCTCCCATCCTCAAGCCTGCTTAGGAGGATGAATCATCCTCTCTCTCAAGCTTCAGGCTGACTACTGTCGGTTCATTTTCCGCTGCCTTACATGGGTTGCATCACAGCGGAAGCGGTGTACATTACCGGTGATTGGCCAGATAAGAACGTACAAGCTCTTCAATGAGCTCATCACGCTCCTTTTTCCGAACCAGGCTGCGTGCATTGTTGTGACGAGGGATGTATGCGGGGTCGCCAGAGATCAGATACCCGACAATCTGGTTGATAGGATTATACTCCTTATCGACCAGTGCATCATATACCGTGAGAAGAATCTCTTGGGATGATGCCTCCTGCTCGTCAGCTTTCACATTAAATTTAACCGTCTTATCCATGGAGTCCATTGATGACACCTCGCTCCTGCATGAACATGGGGACCATGTCCTGCCGAATTGATTTCTGCTTATATAATAACATATTCTGACTGTCACGAGTAAACAAAGGAGAAGCGAATTGTGTTTTTTGCTTGACTGTTGCTGTTTACAGCAAGTTGCTTCTGTTCATTCGTAACTGAAAACAGTAATTTATATTCGCTTCATCCTCTGTAGATGTTCAATTCAATTGATTTCGTTAGAATTAAACAACATGCTCACTTACAAGTGATACAGCCACTTTCAGTGCTTCATCCAGCTTGGATGCGTCCTTACCTCCAGCTTGTGCCATATCAGGGCGTCCACCGCCGCCGCCGCCGCACACAGCTGCAACTTCTTTGACAATCTTGCCCGCATGAAGCCCTTGCTTCACTTGCTCTGCAGGTACAGCAACAACAAAGTTCACTTTACCATCTGCAGGCGCACCCAATACGAGAACCGCATTAGGCAGTTTTGCCTTGAGTTCATCCGCTACAGTCCGCAGTGCATCCATGTTCGGAGCATCAACACGAGCCGCTAGCACTTGTGTGTTACCAGCTTGTACAACTTGGTCGGTCAGTTGACCTGCTTCCATTGCGCTTAGCTTGCTTTGCAGGGATTCAGCTTCTCTTGCGGCTTCTTTTAATTGTTGATTCAAACCTTCGATCCGTTTAGGCACATCAGCAACATTTGCTTTGAGCAAGGAAGCGGATTGTTTCAACAGTTCTAATTGGCTTTCAACATAGAGGTACGCACCACGACCAGTTACAGCCTCAATGCGGCGTACACCGGAACCAATTCCACTTTCACTTACTAATTTGAAAATACCAATCTCCGATGTATTATTTACGTGGCAACCGCCGCAAAGTTCCAAACTGTAGTCTCCTACTTGAACTACGCGCACGATATCCCCGTATTTTTCACCAAATAGCGCCATTGCGCCCATTTCCTTGGCCTCATCGATCGCCTTCAATTCAATGTTCACGTCCAAGCGATTCCAGATCTGCTCGTTGACCTGACGCTCGATTTCCGTCAATTCTTCCGGTGTAATGCTACCGAAGTGAGAGAAGTCAAAACGCAGACGCTGTGGTTCAACCAATGATCCTGCTTGATTAACGTGAGTTCCTAGTACATCCTTGAGCGCTTTGTGCAACAAGTGGGTTGCCGTATGGTTTTTAATAATATCCCCACGTTTGGACGCATCCACCTCTGCTTTAATGACATCACCTACACGCAGCTCACCAGCTTCTACCACAACCAAATGCACATGTTGTCCCATTGGAGCTTTGAACAAACCTTGGACTTTAGCAGTCATGTTAGCTCCGCGCAATAGACCTTGGTCACTGACTTGTCCGCCACTTTCCGCATAGAACGGCGTCTGGTCAAGGATGACTTGGCAAGACTGCCCTTCACCGACAGCATCCACAAGTGCTTCGTCAGCAACGATAGCTACCACTTTTGCTTCCTTCAACAGGTCAGTATAACCAACAAACTCGCTTTTAACCTCCAGATCAGCAAGAGGGCCACCTTGAGCCTTCATACTTTCGTTCTCTTGACGACCTGCACGTCCAAGATCACGTTGTCTCTGCATCGATACATCGAATCCTTCACGATCTACCGTGAGGCCATTCTCAGCTGCATAGTCTTCTGTGAGATCAAACGGGAATCCATATGTGTCATACAATTTGAAAGCTTCTGGACCATTGATAACCGTGCGTCCTTCCGCTTTAGCTGCTGCACTAATATCAGCTAGAATCGCCAATCCATCGCTAAGTGTTTCGTGGAAACGCTCTTCTTCCGTTTTGATCACTTTAGCAATGAACTCCTGCTTCTCGACCACTTCTGGATAGTACATGCCCATAACTTCACCAACAGTTGTTGTCAGTTCATACAGGAACGGACGGTCTAGTCCAAGTACTTTACCGTAGCGCACTGCGCGGCGGAGCAAACGACGGATTACATATCCACGGCCATCATTACCTGGCAGAATACCATCACCTACAGCAAAAGAAACCGTACGGATGTGATCCGCAATCACTTTAAGCGCAACGTCGATCTCCACGCTATCATTATATTTAACACCGGCAAGTGCCGCTGTTCTCTGAATCATCGGTTGGAACAGATCGGTATCAAAGTTGGAATCCACATTTTGAAGAATGGAAGCAAACCGCTCAAGGCCTGCACCTGTATCAATATTTTTGTTCGGAAGCGGTGTGTAGCTGCCATCTTTATTGTGATTGAATTGTGAGAATACCAAGTTCCATACTTCGAGGTACCGCTCATTCTCCCCACCTGGATACATCTCAGGATCATTCATATCGTTGCCATAAGCTTCGCCGCGGTCATAGAAAATCTCCGTACATGGTCCACAAGGGCCTTCACCGATGTCCCAGAAGTTCTCGTCCAGCTTAATAATCCGTTCTGCCGGTAGACCAATCTTTTCATTCCACAGCTTGAACGCTTCTTCGTCTTCTGGATATACCGTTACGGACAGACGCTCTGGGTCGAAACCAATCCACTCTTTGCTTGTCAGGAATTCCCATGCCCATTCGATGGTCTCTTCCTTGAAGTAATCACCAATGGAGAAGTTACCTAACATTTCGAAAAATGTATGGTGACGGCGCGTTTTGCCGACATTTTCGATATCATTCGTACGAATACATTTTTGCGAGTTCGCAAGACGCGGATTCTCTGGCTTCTCACGCCCATCAAAATACGGTTTGAGTGGCGCCATCCCTGCATTAATCCACAACAGAGATGGATCATTGTGAGGTACAAGGGATGCACTTGGTTCAATTTTATGACCTTTACTTGCAAAAAACTCTAACCATTTAGACCGAATTTCACTAGCTTTCATGTTGGTCTTCCTCCAATTTAATTATAATGTCCGGTGCTGTGATTCCCCGGTTCGTTAATCATTACAATACGATAAAAACAACACAAAAAACGCCCCTGATTAGATCAGGGACGATGTTATCGCGGTACCACCCTGGTTATTGCCATTTATTCAAGGATAAATAGACAATCGCCTCGTTGATGCGAATAACGGTCGCTTCCGGCAGGGTTGTCCTGCACTCCGAAATTAGCTTTCTGCCGCTTCAACTTCCAAGACTCTTCCAGCCATCGGACAGACTCAAACTTAATTGCATCTGCTCCGAAGGAGTCCATTCTCTGAGAAAGGAACCTCGACATACTTGATTTCATCATCGATTTCATATTGTGAATATACCCCCCTCATTATATCGATATGCCTATCAGGTGTCAACGCATGTCACTTCCGCTTCCAGACTGGCTTTATTCAATCCTTCGCTTAATGTAATATGCGAAGAAATGCTGCATAATCACTTTCAGGACTGCAAAGACAGGTACGGCAAGAATAAGTCCAACAATACCAGCTAGCTCTCCCCCGACGAGAAGGGCAAAGATAATGGACAGCGGGTGCAGGTGCAATGTTCGCCCAACCACCTGTGGTGATATGACGTTACTTTCTAATACCTGACATAACGTATTGACGATGATCACGAACAGCACCATTTTGAGAGATACGGTGGACGCCATTACGACTGCAGGCGCTGCCCCCAGGAACGGCCCCAGATAAGGAACAATATTAAACACAGCAACAATGCTTGCGAGTAGTAAGGCATAGGGCATATCGACAATCACGTAACCGATGTAGGCGAAAATCCCCACGATCACACATACAATAAATTGCCCACGAATGTAATTGCCCAATGCAGCATCAATCTCTTTCATAACTGAAACAATGGCCTTGCGACGTGAGCGGGGTAAGTAGGCAACAACGGTACGCTCAAATACTTCAAAGTCCTTAAGCATATAGAAAATAAGAAAAGGCACGATAAATACGTTGAACAATACGTTAATTGTAGCTCCGATATTATCCATCAGCACCGTAATCCCTTGTGTCAGCCGATCCTCCATCTGAAAAAACCAGCTATTCATACCCGTGCGCACGCTTGGCGGCATTAACTTGTTATCCATGCTATTCATTAAACTTTGGGCTCGCATCGAAAGCTCTGGCATATGTTCATTCAACTCTTCCAGTTGTTCAATCAATACAGGAATCACATTCATTAAGATCACGCCGATACAGGTTAGGAAAAAAGCATAAATCAGCAGGACTGCAATTGTCCTCGGCACTTTACGCCCACCTAGCATACTTACAATTGGATTCAGAACATAAGATATGATAAGGGCTACGATAAAAGGTGCCAGAACTGTTTTCAGAAATCCATATATATGAAGCAGCAATGGCCTTAACAGCCAGATAAAATATAAAATAATCAAGCCCAGTAGCAGCCAGATGGCGTAACGGAACAGCTTGTGTTTGGTTAATTGCTCCACTTGTATCTCTCCCTTTTGGACTGGCTCTGAAAGTCAGTATATGTAGGAAAGAGAATATTTATTATCAGGACGTGTCTCAAAACTCGCTGAAGTGCATCTTTTACCGCCTTTTCGCCCCTGTTGCATACCTCGGAATCTTCAGACACGTACTAGAGGTTGTTCAAAAAAGCCCGAAAACGCATTTATCGAACACGCACTATCTCTAGACGCAAAAAACGCCTCCTTCTCACTGAGAAGGAGGCGCATGTTGTAATCCAGTCGAGCATATATTATGTCATACTCTATGAATTACTATGTAACCACACATCTATATGCCCTGTCCCGCATATTGCAACAGCATTTAACGACATAAACTGTCATCAAACCGCATATAGAGGAAGTTCGTTGACTTTAAGTACGTGTTCAAAAAGGTCGGTTTTCAGTACCAAGAAGATGGGATGAAGCTAGAAATGGAGTAGCGGAGCGTAGGCAAAACTACGTGAGCAACGGACATTTCGGCTGAATCCCATATTCGACGTTGAGATGCCACTCGCGCATCTTTCGTAATCAAAAGCGGACTTTTTGAACAACCTCTTTAAGAAGAGGCGTGCAGGTGAGGGAAGTCTTGTGGCAACTCTTCACCGAAGAACAAGTCATCGAGTGAGCTAAGTGTGCCGTCTTCTTCTACCTGATACACGGACATCTTCTCTCCGTTCACCGTTAATTCGATAAAGCATCCCCAGCAATAGAACTGGTGGGAACCAATTTTCCCGATATCTTTGGAACTACAGTTTGGACATTTCATATTCATTCACCTATCCATTAACAGAATGAATGGCATTTTCCAAGCGCTGCTCACTCAGTGGAGGTACCATAACGGCATTTTCCCCGATAGACATATCGCTTGTACATGGCAGCCATTTACGGCCCTCGATCAGATCGGACACGAACCCGTCCGTAATTTCAATCCCTATTATTGTATTTCCCAACTCTTGGTCAAAATAAACATCAGAGATTCGTCCTAATAACAAACCCTCTTCAGTAAGTACATTTCTCTCCTTCAATTTAGACTGACCGAGAAGGTACGTATGTTTTATGTCGTCGGCTCCCGTCTTGCGGACAGCCTGTTGATTACGGATCATGACGGCATCTTCGCCGTAGGCAACGATATCTTGCCACTGCACGATTTTGACATGACTGGTAAACAGGCCTTTGTTCTCAAGTTCAATGCCTTCAATTTTCCAATCGTCACTCACAATGAAATCCTGGATTTTGCCGACCTGTTTGCCATCCTCAACATCAAAAACAGCTAGACCGATCATTTCCTGAAGCTTCATCGTAGGGTCCCCCTCATCTTCTTATCATTAAATAGGCGCGGTGCTATCATTGTTAGGTATGCCCAAAGCTTATGAATGGCAATCAGATACCAACATCCAAACCGCTCTATCCAACCGATGAAATGGAACTTCTTCCCTCCTTATGTCCCATGTGTAAAGATCCCCTTAGGGTCTATTACGCAGTCGCCCAAGAATGGTTCCAATTTTTTCGGCGGTTATCCTGATTTCTTCCGTAGTATTACCCAATCCCCAGCTAAAACGAATCGCTGAATGCAAAAATGCTTCTGGAAGCTTCATCGCTTTGAGCACATGGGACAATTCAAGAGAACCTGATGTACATGCCGAGCCGCTGGCAACAGCAATCCCCTCCATATCGAGGTTCATTAACATCGTTTCCGTGGACACTTCAGGGAAGCTAATATTTATAATGTTGGGAAGCGTGAATTCGGGGTGGCCGTTCACATGAAAATGCTCTGCCCCTACGTGCTCTTCCAGCTGTTGAAGCAACAATGCTCTAAGCTGCAGATCATGCTCGTAACGCAATTGTTGTTCTGCCGAGACAAGTCTTAATGCTTCAGCGAATCCAGCAATGCCAGCCATATTCTCTGTTCCCGCACGTCTCTGCCGCTCCTGCAACCCTCCATGTGCTCTTGCTTCCAGTACAACGCCACGCCGCACATAGAGTGCACCGACACCTTGTGGTCCATTGATTTTGTGAGCAGAGAAACTAATCAAATCCACAGGCAAGTCATGACAGGAAATTTGTTGTGTACCCAATGCTTGAACCGCATCAGTATGGAACCAGATATCATGTTGTCTTGCAAGCTCACCAATCTCACGTATAGGCTGAATGGTACCCACTTCATTGTTGGCAAACATAATCGTAATCAGAATCGTGTCTGGGCGAATAGCATCACGTAACTCATCCAAGTTAATTCTTCCGTGTTGATCAACAGGCAGATAAGTTACTTCGTATCCTTGACGCTCCAATTCTTGACATGTATGCAATACGGCATGATGTTCAATCTCCGTTGTAATGACATGACGTCCACGATCTTTTCTTGCTGACACCGCACCAAAAATAGCTAAATTATCACTTTCCGTTCCACCCCCAGTGAATACTAGCTCGTCCGGCAAACAACCCAAAGCCTTTGCTACAGCATCTCTTGAGCCACTGACAACGCGTTTGGCATCTCGTCCAAATGCATGAATACTAGACGCATTCCCATATTGCTCTGTCATAACTTTCATCATCGCTTCTGCGACTTGTGGATGCATTGGTGTGGATGCAGCGTGATCCAGGTAGATTCTTTGCATTTCACTTCACTCCGTTATCGTTAAAGTACGAATTCGCAATTAAATTCACATGTATAAATATGCTTAAATAGCTCGTTGCATGGCTAAAGCCCCCATTAATGGGGGCTTTATATGTGTGATCTCTGATGCTCGTCATCTTATTTAGATATGAAACATTTCATTAAATGTAGAACATATAGCTGTCTTTTTTCTCCTGATCTTCGAACGTAATAAGATCCTTCAATGTCGTGGAATCCAGCACCTCTGCAATGCTATCACGAATACGCAGCCATAGATCCCGCTTAGCTGGGTCATCCTCTTCGGTGAAGTCCACCGGAGAGATTGGCCCTTCCAGTACGCGAATCACGTCACCTGCGGTTACTGTCGCAGGATCCCCTGCCAGAATGTAGCCACCGTATGCACCCCGAATACTTTTAACAAGTCCTGCATTACGCAGCGGAGCGATCAGTTGCTCCAGATAATGCTCGGAAAGCTGGTTACGCTCGGCAATGCTTTTAAGTGATGTAGGGCCTTCGCCTGTTCTTGCAGCCAGCTCCATCATGATTGTGAGACCGTAACGGCCTTTTGTTGATATCTTCAAAGGAGTCACCTCTTTCAATTTTCGAAAAAACGCACGATAAATCTGAACTTACCCTATGTGATTCATGACCGTCTTTCCCTTATGGTGTGGTTAAGAATGGGAAAATACAGGTCTTATACTTCTAATCCTACGTATTCCGATCATAACCCTCAGCTAATGTTAACATATCTGTCTGCGTTATGGAAAACAAAGATTGACGATTTTCAAAAAATGTACGCCTACAGTGGACACTATCCAAAATTGGCCGGGTGTATCGTAACTTAGACCAGGTTATGCTAAAATAAGAAAAGCGTCCATGGACGTGCTTCATAGAAGCTTGATCGCATTCAGCGAAAATGTTTCTTACCTTATTAGAAAGAGGATGCTCCGAGGCTTTCACTTTCTGATATGATAAGGAACGAGAACGAAACACATTTATATATAGAAGTGGTGATAACGATGTCCAAAACAATTGAAAATACACGGGTCGTCGTTGGCATGTCCGGGGGTGTCGATTCTTCCGTAACTGCACTCTTATTAAAAGAGCAAGGATACGATGTCATCGGCATTTTCATGAAAAACTGGGATGACACAGACGAGTTCGGCCACTGTACCGCTGAAGAAGATTCAGAGGATGTGCGCCGGGTTTGTGAACAGATCGGCATTCCATACTACACTGTCAACTTCGAGAAAGAATACTTTGATAAAGTATTTTCCTATTTCCTTGATGAATATAAGTCAGGTCGTACGCCAAATCCTGATGTCATGTGTAATCGTGAGATTAAGTTCGGCGAATTCCTGAACAAAGCGCTTGATCTGGGTGCAGATTATGTAGCAACAGGTCACTATGCCCGCCTTGTTGAAGAGGATGGTCAATTCAAACTGCTGCGTGGTGTGGACAATAACAAGGATCAGACTTATTTCCTTAACGCACTCAATCAGAACCAGCTATCCAAAGCAATGTTCCCGATCGGTCACCTTCCCAAACCGGAAGTACGCAAAATTGCTGAAGCAGCCGGTCTGTACACTGCGAAGAAAAAAGATAGTACAGGTGTATGCTTTATTGGTGAGCGCAACTTCAAAGAGTTCCTGAGTAACTACCTTCCTGCCAAAGGTGGAGATATGGTCGATATCGTTACCGGTGAAGTCAAAGGTCGTCATGATGGCCTCATGTACTACACACTTGGACAACGCCAAGGTCTCGGAATTGGTGGGTCTGGTAATGGTGAGCCATGGTTTGTTGCTGATAAGGATCTGGAGCGTAATCAACTGCTTGTTGTACAGGGCGATGCCCATGCAAGCTTGTACTCAACAGGTCTCACAGCAACTGGTGTAAACTGGATTGCCGGCGCAGAGAATGTGCCTAACGTTCCGTTCCGCTGTACCGCGAAATTCCGCTATCGCCAGCCAGATCAAGGCGTAACGCTGACATGGCAAGAAGACGGTAGTGTCGATGTACAATTCGACCAGCAGCAAAAAGCCATTACACCAGGACAAGCTGTCGTTTTCTACGACGGAGAAGTATGTCTGGGCGGTGGAACTATTGATCAGGTACAAAAAGTACCTGTACCTGCAATGCAATAACAAGCGCTCTTTATAATGTCGTGTTGGGCTGTTTGCAGAGTCCTTCCTTCCTCATAAAGAAAGCCTTGTATCTCGATAAGAAAAGCCATCTTTCATGTATACCATGAAGGATGGCTTTTTTCCTGCTTTTTATTGCAAAAAAAATAAATTTTTCTTTCTTGGCAACCCGACTGATTTCCTTGCTCATCAACCGATCCAGGTTCCTACATAAGCGGCGGCTACACCTAGCACAACTGAACTAGCTACATACACAGCAGCTCGGGCATACCGTGCTTGATTCAACAACCCAAGTGTTTCATATCCGAAGGTGGAGAAGGTGGTATATGCTCCGCAGAACCCTGTACCTCCTACCACCCATAACCAATCCGGTATTATCGCCGACTGATGCCAACCATACAGCAAACCCAGCAGTAGAGAACCACTAATGTTAATCATCCAGGTTCCCCACGGAAACCCTGTACCAATGGACCCCGTAATCCATTTTCCCAGACTATAACGAAGCAATGCACCCACCATACCCGCACACCCAATCCACAGGATCATGAAGCACCTCCTGCCGACGATTTGCTGAGCATACGATGTCCAATTTTCATGCCAAGCCCACAGAGAAGCAGCCCAGCAGCCAAACTAACAAACAGGTATATGAGAGATCTTTCCCATAGTCCTCCCTCGATCAATCTCACGATATCTAGACTGAACGTGGAAAATGTAGTGAACGCCCCTGTAAATCCAGTGCCAATCGCAAGGCGAAGTTGAGGTGTTATTTTACCCGGGATAGCAACGGTGAAGAACCACCCCAGGAACAGGCTGCCAATCGCATTAATCAACAGCACCGCCCAAGGAAAACCTTCATTCGCTGCTGGTATCCAGACCTGTACTCCATACCGGGTAAGTGTTCCTACCAATCCACCACACGCCACAAATATGAATTCTTTCATAATTACAGGTCTCTGCGCCGCTGTTGATTCAGCCGAATCTTCGATTCATTCCCCTGCTCTGTCGCTTCGTAAAATACACGGCGTGATAGCTGCTTAGGTAGGTATTCCTGCTTCACATAATGACCTGGATAGTTATGCGGATATTGATATCCTTCATGTCCAAGTTTCACCGCGCCCGAGTAATGGGTATCCCTCAAATGAAGAGGAACCTCTGCCGATTTCACTTCATCGATGGCATTCATCGCTTTGGATATGGCTGTGTACACCGCATTCGATTTAGGGCTCTCTACCGCGAATAGAATCGCTTGAGCAATGTTCAGCTTGGCTTCAGGCCATCCGTTGTTCCGGTATGCATCCAATGCGCCAATGGCTTGTGTCATCGCTTGTGGGTTAGCAAGTCCAATGTCCTCACTGCTCGCTGCAATCAGGCGACGAATAAATGTCATCGGATCCATGCCGAGTTTCTCCACTGCATATAAAAACCAGAATAATGCCGCATCACTAGAACCACGAATGCTCTTGTGGAAGGCAGATAACACATCATACTGCGTTGATTCATCCGCTTTTACGATGGGACGCCGAATCGATTCCTCCGCTACACCAAGTGTAATATGAATCGTACCATCCTTCTCCGGTGGCGTCGTCAGGGCAGCTAGTTCAAGTGCATTTAACGCTCGGCGAATATCCCCATTAGCCATCGTAGCAATATGCTCTAGCGCTTCCTCGTCTACCGTCAGCTCCATGAAGCCCAGCCCTTTGTCTGCATCCGTAAGCGCACGACGCATCGCAATCAGAGAATGCTCCTTGTTTAAAGACTCCAACTGGAACAGGGTGGAACGACTCATTAAAGCTCCATTCACATAGTGAAAGGGATTCTCTGTCGTAGCCCCGATAAAAATAATCGTACCTTTCTCCACTGCCGGAAGAAGCGCATCCTGTCTAGAGCTATTGAAGCGATGAACCTCATCCAGAAATAGAATCGTTTTGGTTCCATACAGCTGTTTGTTCGTCTGCGCCTGTTCTATCACTTCACGCACATCTTTGACAGAGGCATCCACTGCGTTGAGACGCACAAATTGCCCCTGTGTATGCTTCGAGATGATGTTAGCAAGGGTTGTCTTACCACAGCCTGGAGGGCCGTATAATAAAATCGAGGAAATCTGATCCGCTTCGATCGCACGTCGCAGCAATTTCCCCTGTCCAATAATGTGTTCTTGTCCAATATATTCATCAAGCTGCTCTGGCCGCATCCGGTCAGCGAGCAGTCTTGCCTGTGGCTGTGAATCTTGTTGAAATGAAAATAAATCCATGATCTATCACTTCCTTAACTAATGACCTCTACGCTCTATCATATCATATTCTTTCGGTAGCAAATCCATAAATGCACGTAGAGCACTACTAACAAAGGCATCTTTGCGAGTGATAAAATACGTCATCATATGATTCATACCCAAAGGAAGTGAATGTTTACGCAGTAATCCTTGTTGCAGATGTTGCCGAATCACAATTTCGGGTAACAATGAAATCCCCATGCCTGAAGTAACCCCACTGATAATGGCTTCAAGGGTACCAAACTCCATAATTACGGGACGATTAACACCGTTGCTTCGTAACCAATCTTCTAAAATTTGACGGTAAGAGCACCCCATGCTGTACACCAAAACAGGCTTCTCAACGAGTTCTTGATTCTCTGGACGAATGCCAGAGGATACAATAAATAATTCCTCGTCGTAGATGGGTACCGCAGAGAGATCAGGATGATCACATGAACAGCCTATAAAGGCTCCTTCCAGCTCATAACCCAGTACCTGATCTATTAGATATTGGGAGTTCCCTGTGCTTAATGACAGGGAAACCGATGGATACAGCGTATAATAACTCGCAAACAGCTCTGGCAATCGCACAGCCGCAGCCGTCTGTGTAGAGCCTATTCGTAGCGGGCCTGCTGGCTCATCGGTGGCACATAGTGCTTTCTCTGCCTCATTCAGCAATCCGATAATCTTATCCGCATAGGTAAGCAGCAACTCCCCCGCAGGAGATAACGTCATCCCCCGATTATGACGAATGAACAGTAATGTACCGACCTCTGCCTCTAAGTATTTGATTCTCGCTGTGACATTGGACTGCACATATCCCAGGCGCTCCGCTGCCTTGGTCAAATTGCCTTGCTGGGCTACAACTTGAAATATTCGTAGATCTCCGCTCTCCATCTGATGATCATATCCTCCTCACTTGACATCACTATTAATGATATCAAGATCATTAACAATCATTATACAGTATGACAGATCAGTCCTACAATTGAGGGTATCTGAATACAGCATATCGCTGTTTCACCCTAGGAGGATGAATAAGTATGGCTAATCGACACCATCGTTGGACAGAGCAGGTGGTTTTAATTACTGGAGGTGGTACAGGCATCGGACGAGCAACCAGCATACTTTTGGCAGAACGAGGCGCGAAGGTTGTTATCAATTACTCTCGTTCGCGTGAAGATGCCGAGGCAACTGTGCAGTTTATTAGGGAATTAGGTGGGCAAGCCATTAGCATCCAGGCTAACGTTGCATCTGATCTTGAGGTTCGTCGTATGGTCGCGGCAATTGCTGAAACGTATGGACCTGTAACCCAACTGGTCAACAATGCAAGCATTACGCATCATATTCCACTGCCTGATTTAGAATCTGTAACGGATGACATCTGGAATGAATTGTACGATGTGAATGTCAAAGGCATGTTTTATTGCGCACGTGCTGTCTCAGACGGAATGAAACAGGCTGGTCACGGTGCAATTGTCAACTTGGGGAGCATTGCAGGCAACACAGGTTCAGGTTCATCTCTTCCCTACGCTGTATCCAAAGCAGCCGTACATGGCTTAACCCGCTCACTCGCTCATGCTCTATCGCCTAATATCCGGGTCAATGCCATTGTCCCTGGTGCAGTGTCTACACGTTGGTGGGCAGGCAACGAAGAACGAATGAGCCAGTTGGCAGGGAGTATTTTGCTACAGAAAATTACGCCTAGTGAAGATATCGCCCATATGATCTGCGCCGTCCTCGAACAACCCTCTATGACAGGACAATTAATTACAGTTGATGCTGGTCAGACATTGTAACGTAAATCATGGAAAGGAGTACTGATGGTATGAAACCCGGACGATACACACTACTAATTATCATCACTACTTTCATTATGGGAACTTCATTTCCTGTTGGTAAACTAGGCATGCATTACGCTCCGCCCTTCTTGCTTATGGGGCTGCGTTATACCCTCGCCAGCATCATTATGGCCTACATTGTGCGTAAACGCCCACTACCTGTAGGATGGCGACAATGGTTACAGATAGCCTTGATCGGACTATTCCAGTCCGCTGGTGTCATGGGTTGTGCTTACTACAGCATGAACTGGATAAGTTCGGGAGAGTCGGCCATTCTGACTTTTACCAATCCTCTACTGGTCATTCTATTCAGTGCAGTTCTGTATAGAGTGAGATATCGCTTGAGCCAGTGGGCTGGTGTTCTGCTAGGATTCATAGGGGTTGTATTAACGTTTGGTCTGCAGATGAGCGTAAGTCCGGGAACATGGATTGGTCTTGCCGGCGCCTTCTGTTTTGCCGTGTCCACATTACTGGTTAAACGCTGGGGAGCTACGCAGGATACGTTTGTGCTTACCGCATACCAAATGCTCGCTGGCGGCATCATTCTTCTAGTTCTAAGTGCTTGGACAGAAGAACCCCATTTTGTTCTAAATGCGACCTCTGTTTTTGTCCTGCTGTGGCTCGCACTCATCTGTTCGATTATTCAATTCTCACTCTGGTTCTATCTGTTACAACATAGTGATCCAGCCAAAACAAGTTCTTTCCTCTTCTCGGCTCCGTTCTTTGGTGTACTTTCAAGCTGGATTTTGTTACCTGAACGCATGGCGTGGATGATGGGTGTAGGCGGGGCGTTGATCTGTATCGGTATTTATCTGGTCAATCGACGTCAACGTATGACGAAGATGAGTACAACGAATTCATAATAACTGGCACGAGTATTAGTACGAGTGGTCATACAGCTGCTCAAAACGAGCGGTTAGCACAAGTAGATATTACGGCAAGTAATATGAGTAGGTAATACCAGTAACTATACAAGTACAAAAAAAATCATGGTGCTCTCTAAGCACCATGACTTGTCGCATTTATTTATCGAAAATGAATCAATTTCATTTCGCTCTAAACTTCAGGCCACTGCTGAATCGATACCAAGTCACCGTCCGAATTATGCGTTGCAGAAGCATACGCTGGTAAATCACCTTCATGAAACAGCCATAGCTCATGCAAGGCACGCGTACACCCTACATATAGTAGCTTTGCATCTCCTGCATTAGGCAGATAATGCGTCTGATCCACATCCGCCACAATGGCTGCATCAAACTCCAGGCCTTTGGACAAATACACAGGCAGAACGGAATGACCACCAGTATATTCTTTTTTGCCGCCATCAATCAGATTAAGTTCCCAGCCCGCCTGCGCTAACTCACGATGTAACTCCTTCGCTTCATGCAAGGTACGCGTTAGAATAGAAACTGTCCGGTAATCCTTGACTGTGAGCAGCTTCAAAGCACGCTCTAAACTCGCAGTCCGCCCATCACTACCATAAGGGAGAGTCCGGACAGGATCACCACTCCGAAACACAGGAATCGCTGTAATTCCGCTCTTAACGCCCTGTTCTAGAATGGTATTTGCATAATCAATGATCTCCATGGTAGAGCGATAACTACGTGTTAGTGCAAAATAAGCATTCTGCTCTGCTGGAAACAAGGAGCTCATCTCTTCCCATGTGTGTACACCACGGTACTCATGAATGCCTTGCGAGAGATCGCCAAGAATCGTGAAGGAATGCCCTTTTACAAACAGATCCAGCAACGCCACATGAAACGGTGAAAAATCCTGTGCCTCATCGATAACAACGTGATCGAACCGATTATTGCCTTCAATATCATTAACCAAGGTATGAATATAAACGAGCGCTGGCAAATCCTCTTCCCGCACAAGATTTTCCTTCAGGTCTGCTGCCGTCTGCTTCATGACCATCTTCGGAATTGCTTGCTGTGCAGATGCTGGCACTGAACCACCTTTAATCACTTTGAACAATTGCTTATACAGAGTTAGCGGTTCATATTGCGGCCACTTTTTGGCGTAAGCCTTCTCCCGGGTAGCTGCTTTCTTTTTGCGATCCTTGCGTACAGCCTCCGGTGCGGGTTTCTTGAGTTCCATCTCAATCCAGCGATGAATACGCGCCATGACACGTTCTTTTCGTTTGGCGAGCGGGTAGTGCTTATATTCATCCCCAAACCAGCCCTCGATCTCGGCTTTGCTGAGCACTGCCCCATCCCATGGACTGAAGTCCATATCTGGCACGGAATCCTCTTCCATCCCGGACAGCCACTCCTTAATCAGCTCCATGAAACGGATCGATCCTTTGTAGCGCCCAGGCACATCATCATTCAGCTCAGGACGAGCAGCTGGTGTTTCGAACCATGTGTTTAATGTCTCCGCAGTATCTGCCAAAGGCATCTCTAGACCGAGCAGATTCATCGCCCAATCTGGGAACGTTTGCTGCTGGATATCACCTACACCCAGTTCGGGAAGTACATCGGAGATGTAATCAAGGAACATATGGTTCGGTGCAAAAATAACCATTTTCTCCGCAGATACCTGCTCCTTATATTGATACAGCAAGAAGGCAAGGCGGTGGAGGGCAACTGTTGTTTTTCCAGATCCAGCTACACCTTGGATAATCAAAGCCGTGTTTCTTGCCGCCCGAATGATCTGATCCTGCTCTGCCTGAATGGTTGAAACGATATCACGTAGCTTGTTATCCTTGTTCTCACCCAACCGATACACGAGGAATTCATCCGATACGGCTGGTTGGTCGCTGTTGCGATTATACGTATCTGCCACACGTTCCAATATCCGCTGCCGAATGACAACGTTACGTTTTAAGTAAACTAGACCTTCAATAAGCCCTTCTGGGGCTTCATACGTAGCGGAGGCTTCGCCTCCTGTAAAAGAGTAAAACAGACTTGCGACAGGAGCACGCCAATCGATGACGAGTGGATTCTCGCCTACCTCTTCGCGGTCTACGCCGATCTTACCAATATACAGCGGTTTCCGTGCACCACTGCCCTGCTCTTCGAAATCCAAGCGTCCGAAATAGGGTTGCTGCGCGCTCTTGGACAAGGCGGTGCGGCGCTCTTCGCGTCCCGCTTCCAGCACTTGCTCTGTGAAGTCGTGGCCGGTATAGACCGGAACATTCCGCAGTCGTTCCAACTGACGATCCACTTCCTCCATCGTTCGCTCTAACCTGTACTCTTCTTCTTGATAGGCACTTTGAAAGCTGTCTGACATGTTTCAGTTACCTCCTAAGAATATGTTTGCTCTGCATAGCCAATCACTGACCACGCAAAAGGATACCCAATATATCACATTGATCTGCAAAAAGCTACAGGCACTCCCAATACCAGTAAACTAAAAACCGCTGTTCTCGTTTGTAGAAACGAAAGAACAACGGTGGATAGCTGCAGTTTGTTGAATATTTATTGGTGAAATACGCACATCTGTGCTGAAACTAAAAATTAATTAATTATTCTGGCCTTCCTGAGCCACAAACTGTTTCTGAGCAAGCTCACGATACACCGGATGATTGCTAATCAATTCCGCATGCGTTCCTGTTCCAGTCACATGTCCATGTTCCAACACAACAATCTGATCCGAATCGACGACCGTAGACAATCGGTGTGCAATCACAATCGTAGTTCTTCCCTCCATAAGATTGGACAAAGCCTGTTGAACTTCATGTTCTGAGGTACTATCCAAGCTGGATGTCGCTTCATCCAACATGAGAATATCCGGACTACGCAGCAGTGCACGAGCAATAGCGATCCGTTGACGCTGGCCTCCAGATAACTTGATACCTCTTTCGCCCACTTCTGTCTCATAACCCTGAGGTAGCTTGTCGATGAAATCAGCCGAATACGCCATCTCCGCAGCCCGCCTGATCTCATCCATCGTTACCTCACGAGTTAATCCGTATGTAATGTTGTCCTTGACTGTACCTGCCATGAGCGGACTTTCCTGTGATACATACCCGATCTTACTTCGCCAAGAGGATAAAGAGTACTCTGAGATTCGTTGTCCACCATACGAAATGTGACCTGAATCCGGCATATAAAACTGTTCTAACAAGGAGAACAGCGTTGATTTACCACTACCACTTGGCCCAACAATAGCTGTTACCTTCCGTGTAGGAACTGTTAGATCAATCCCATGCAGCACTTCTTCCCCTGTGACATAGGAGAAATGCACTTGATGAAATTCAATAGTTTCATTCCCCTTAGGCGCTACCTTTGTGCTGTGGTTCTGTTCTTCCTCATCGGCAAGAATAGCCTGAATGCGTTCTGTCGCTCCGACTACCTTTTGCAAACGAGAATATAATGTCGTGAACTGTCCCATGGGCATGATGACTTGGAACAAGAGTAGTATGAAAGCTACCAGCTCACCTGGGGACAGAATACCAGACGCTACGCGCATTCCCCCAACACCCAGAATAACGACCAACACAGCCGTCATGACAAAAGAGAATAACGGACCGATCAGCGCCAGAATGCGTGCTTCCTGCAAACCAAAAGCAAACATTTTACGAATCCGGGAATCCCCTGCTTCTGCCTCCTGTTTCTCCGTACCATAGGCTTTAACCAATCGAATCTCGCCAATCACTTGGCTAAGCACCGACGTTAGACCTGCCATCTCATCCTGCTGTTTCTTGGAAATCTTGTACATCTTCTTCCCAACCGGCAACAAAATTAATAACGTAAGTGGCACAAGACTTAGGATAATGAGCGACATCACCCAGTCCAGATAAAATAACAACGCCACTCCACCGATCACAGCAACGATATTGGATACAAACGATACAAGATAATCCGCAATTAAGGTCATGATCTGACTCGTATCATTGGTAATCCGGCTCATCGTGTCCCCGGTACGATTGCGATCAAAATACGGCATTCGCAGGGATAGGACCTTGTCCCAAAGCTTGGTTCGCAGTGTGGCCACCACGCGTTGTCCTGCATAATTCAACATATAAATACTAATACCTGAGGCAATGGCCTGAATGACAAATGCCCCAACTAATAACAAAATGATAGACTTATCGAGCGCCGAAGTCGTCAGTCCATCGATTAGACCTTTGGTCATCAGAGGTACAATCAGTCCAGCCGCCGTCTGAATCAAGGTCAAGATGAGAGCTAGAACCAGGATTAATTTCGGTGGGTTCGTAGAAGCAATCAGCTTTACGAAATCCTTAAATCCCTTTTTCCCAACCTTAGGCTCATTCTGTTCTACGTGTTGCTCTTCCATCCTCGTTCCTCCCGTTCTCATCTATTCACCTAGGATCATACGTATGAACTTACATTAGGTTCCCCACTCTTCTTACAACACCCCATGCAGCACGAAATTAGCCAAAAAGAGAATGGATATACCGTACATCACTACCGGCACCTGTTTACCTTGACCTGCGGCCAGCTTCGCAAGAGGATAAGCGATGAAGCCAAATGCCATACCATCCACGATGCTATACGTGAAGGGAATCATGACCATGATCAAAAAGGCTGGGAACGCCTCGGTGAAGTCGCCAAAATCCATGTCCTTCACACCTTGCACCATCAAACCACCAATGATAATTAAGATTGGCGCAATCGCACTATCTGGGATGTAGCCAAGGAGTGGGATGAAAAAAAAGGTTGCTCCGAACAGCACCGCTGTAACGAGTGGTGTCAGACCTGTGCGTCCACCTGCCGCAATACCAGCAGTCGTCTCCGCTGCCGCCACTGGTGGGCTGCTTCCGAATATCCCTGCCAGCACCGTACTAATGGAGAGTGCTCGCAGACTGCCTTTGAATCGTTCTGGACGGCCGATCATTTGCGTCTGAGCGGTAATGAGTCCAATATTTTCGAACACCACAATAAGTAGCAATAGGAATACGGCAATCCAGAAAGCGATGTCGGCTAGCTTCATCAACGATAACTCGCCAAACAAGCCCCCATACTGGCGCAGCGCCTCCATTGCGGATACCGACTCGCCTGGGTGCACTGCACCGAGGACATAGGCAAGCCCTGTACCAATCAGAATACTAATGAGTAGTCCACCCTGTACATTACGGATAAATAAAATTACGGCAAGAACTAGCGTCACGCAGGCGGTGATTACATTAGGATCGTTGAAATGCCCAATTGCTACAAACGTAGTCTGGTGCGCAATCACGATCCCGCTTTTCTGCAAACCGATGAACGTCAAAAATAATCCAATTCCTACGGTAATACCATGCTGTAGATTTTTGGGGATTGCTTCGCTGATCATTTTATATAATGACGTGAATGCAACGATTGCAAACAACACCCCTGTAACGGCGACAACAGCCAGCGCTTCCTGCCAGCTCAGTTTCATCGAATGTACCAATGTATACGTGAAGAAGGCATTAATCCCCATACCAGGTACAACTACAATAGGTGATTTCCCGCCAAATGCCATAAGTAAACAACCTGCAATAGATGTAAGTAACGTGCCTACCATAGCCGCCTGTAAAGGCATTCCGGCATCAGATAGAATTGTAGCATTGACCATAACGATATAGACCACGGCAAAGTAAGAAATGGCTCCTGCCACAATCTCCTTTTTCCACTGATCCCCCGGTTCGATCCCAAGACGTCTGGACATCCATCCCTGTTTCATTTGTTCTACTCCCCTCTCAAACTGCGAATCTCTATGTATTTATCATCATTTCGCACAGCAATGAATATCATACACGGTTTTCGCTTTGAAGTACATGACGTAATCCTGACATATCTACTGCAACACTGATTCATTTATCACAGCAAATACGCGTCTGATTTAGATGCTTATGTCGATTACCTTTTTTTAGATGATAAGCAGTAGACAAACACCAAAAACGCAGGTGCACATTGGCACCCACGTTCTATAAGGTAGAGAGTATTTATTAATGGATACTACTTGTGGCTTGCTAGTTGCTGCTTCTGTTATGCCTGTTGCTTCTCCGCTTTTTCAAGCAGTTCTTTCACCGCTACGCTGACCATAATCAGTCCTGCTACCGGTGGAACAAAGGCGTTACTCGCTGGTGGTTGTTTGGCTTTGCGTATTTCCGGTGCGTTCTCCGGCACGATTTTTTGCGTAACATCTGCGCGTGGTTTGAGTGGCTCCTCCGTGGAGAAAACCACCTTCACGCCTTTTTTGATGCCGTCTTTACGAAGCTTCGTACGGACTACACGGGCAATCGGATCCATGGATGTTTTGGAAATATCCGCAACCTGGAATTTCGTCGGATCCATTTTATTCGCCGCACCCATGCTGGAGATCACTGGAATGTTACGTTTCAGGCACTCTTTAATGAGGTGGACTTTATAGATGATCGTGTCGGATGCATCCAGTACATAATCCAATTCATATTTGAAAAGCTCTTCATACGTTTCTTCCGTGTAAAACATATTCAGTGCAATCGCATCACACTCCGGATTGATCAGCTTCACCCGTTCAACCATCAGATCGGCTTTCTTCTGACCTACGGTTGTTGTTAACGCGTGAATCTGGCGGTTGATATTCGTGATATCCACCACGTCTTTATCAATCAGGATGATGCGTCCAACGCCGCTGCGCGCAAGGGCTTCTACTGCAATACCGCCTACGCCGCCAATGCCGAGCACAGCGACTGTACTATTTTTGAGAGCATCCAGACCTTCTGATCCGATTGCTAGTTCTGTTCTGGAAAATTGATGGAGCATTGAGATCGGAACCTCCTTTATTTCTTTTCCGCTACCGGTTTACGGGCTACACGGATGTGAAGTTGTTCCAATTGCGAGTTGTCTACTTCAGAAGGTGCATTCATGAGCAGATCGGTTGCACTTGCCGTTTTCGGGAAGGCAATCGTTTCACGCAGGTTCGTACGACCAGCAAGCAACATCACGAGACGGTCAAGACCAAAGGCAATACCGCCATGTGGTGGAGTTCCGTATTCGAATGCTTCGAGCAAGTAACCGAATTTCTCATTAGCCACTTCTGGAGACAATCCCAGGGCTGCAAACATTTTCTCTTGCACGTCACGTTTGTAGATACGCATTGAACCGCCACCCACTTCATAACCATTCAGAACAAGGTCATAAGCTTGAGCACGAATTGCACCTGGATCTGTGTCGAACAGATGCACATCTTCATCTTTTGGACGTGTGAACGGATGGTGTTCCGCCACATAACGTTTCGCATCTTCATCATAGCCAAGCAGTGGGAAATCTACAACCCAAGCAAACTTGAACTTGCTA
Source organism: Paenibacillus tundrae (assembly GCF_030812775.1). Lineage (GTDB taxonomy): Bacteria > Bacillota > Bacilli > Paenibacillales > Paenibacillaceae > Paenibacillus > Paenibacillus tundrae_A. The sequence goes on along the minus strand of NZ_JAUSTI010000006.1, from coordinate 29,355 downwards.
TCGTCGATCAGACCCAGTTGACGGCCGATTTTCAGACGCAATGCGCCCAGAACGTCAGCAACGACTTTTTTCGTGTCAGCGGAGAAGAGCAACAAGTCGCCTTCCTCTGCACCTGTACGTTCTTTAACGGCTTCAATCTCTTCAGGCGTGAAGAACTTCACGATTGGCCCTTTGAACTCGCCGTCTTTCACTTGGATCCATGCCAGACCTTTGGCACCATAACGTGCTGCGAATGGTCCGAGGTCGTCGATTTCTTTACGGCTCCATGTACCACAGCCTTTAGCGTTCAGTACTTTTACTTCTCCGCCTTTTTCGATGACAGAAGCAAATACTTTAACACCGCTGTTCGCTACGATATCGTTCATTTCTACCAGTTCCATGCCAAAACGCAAATCTGGTTTGTCTGAGCCGTATTTACCCATTGCATCTGCATACGTGATACGTTGGAATGGCAGTTCAAGCTCAATGCCTTTTGTTTCACGAAGCAATTTAGCCATAAGCTCTTCCATCATTGGCAGCAGGTCATCCTGTTGCAAGAAGGAAGTCTCGATGTCGACTTGCGTGAACTCCGGTTGACGGTCTGCACGCAGATCCTCATCACGGAAACAACGTGCGATTTGATAATAGCGCTCCAATCCACCGACCATCAGCAATTGCTTGTAGATCTGTGGGGATTGTGGCAGGGCGAAGAATTCACCTTCATGCACACGGCTTGGTACAAGATAGTCACGCGCACCTTCCGGGGAGCTCTTAGTCAAGATTGGTGTTTCTACCTCAACGAACTCTTCTCCATCCAGATAATCACGGAATACTTTAGATGCTTTGGAACGCAGTTTCAATGTTTCGAACATTTCCGGACGACGCAGATCCAGGTAACGATATCTCAAACGAAGTGACTCATCTACCTCAACGCCGTCTTCAATGAAGAATGGAGGTGTTTTGGCTGCATTTAGCACTTCGATTTCTGTAATTTGAACTTCAATCTCACCTGTAGGCAAGTTTTTGTTTACCGTCTCTTCGTCACGCTTAACGACTTTACCGGTAACAGCGATTACGTACTCACTACGTACACGGTCTGCGATTTGCAGAGCTTCGCCTGAGTAAGCTGGGTTAAAGACAACTTGTACAATTCCACTACGGTCACGTAGATCAATGAAGAGTACGCCCCCAAGGTCACGGCGAGTCTGAACCCAACCGTTTAATGTTACTGTTTCACCGATGTGTGCGGGTGTTAATGCGCCGCAATGATGACTTCTTTTCATAACCAAACTCCTCATTATGTGAATTTCCGTTCTGTGTTGATAGCAGGCAGATCCCGTTATCACCAGTGCGGTTGTGTGAAGACTATTTTATTGAAAAGGCGTTGCTCTTACAGAATTACTTAACCTTTCACATCAAATCGTGTTTAGTCTACGTTCGTCTGTAAGATAGCCGGATCATATGTTACTTTTTATGTTTTGTTGCATTGGATACAGTTTCAAAAAATTTTACTTACCTTGGATTGCAGTGACCAAGTCTTCAAGCTTCACTGTCTGTTGTTCACCGGTATCCATGGATTTAAGTGCAATCTCACCGCGCTCCAGCTCATCATCACCGAGAATGGCGGTATAACGTGCTTTGAAGCGGTCTGCCGACTTCATCTGAGCTTTCATCTTACGACCGAGGTAGTCACGTTCTCCAGATAAGCCCGATTGGCGAAGTTTGAACAGCTGACGGTTCACTTCACGATCCGCTGCCTCGCCTAGAGCGACAAAGTAAACGTCCAACGGAGCAAGTGTGGTAACGTCAATGTTTTGGTGTTCCAGAATGAGCTGAATCCGCTCCAAACCAATTCCGAAACCAATCCCTGGCTGATCTGGCCCGCCGATATCTCCGACAAGACCGTTATATCGACCACCACCACCCACAGTATCAATTGCACCAATACCTTGTGCCTTCAACTCAAAAGCAGTAAGCGTATAATAATCCAGTCCACGTACGAGACGATTGTTCACGGCATAGTCTACACCGAAGTCATCCAGATATGCTTTTAGCTTAGCAAAGTGATTCAGGGACTCTTCATCAAGACTATCCAGAATGGACGGTGCACCAACGAATTTATCCTGATCTACTTTGCAATCGAGCACACGCAGTGGGTTACGCTCCATCCGAGATTGGCAATCTTTACAGAGGGTATCCTTCATCGGTCTAAGGAAGCCCAGCAATTGTTCGCGGTAAGCCGCACGACTGGTTGGATTGCCCACGGAGTTGATCTCGACTTTGACATCCTTCAAGCCAAGCTCTACACACAATTGGTATCCCAGTGCAATGACTTCTGCATCAATAGCTGGATCAAGTGCTCCGATTGCCTCTACGCCAAACTGGTGAAACTGACGCTGACGCCCTGCCTGTGGACGCTCATAACGGAACATCGGACCAATATAATACAGTTTGCTTACATCCGGTTCACCATAGATTTTATTCTCCACATAAGCCCGCACCACGCCCGCAGTTCCCTCGGGCCGAAGCGTCATGCTTCGATTACCCTTATCGTCAAACGTATACATTTCCTTCTCTACAATATCCGTCGTCTCTCCAACACCTCGCACAAACAGAGAAGTCTGTTCGAAAATCGGAGTGCGAATTTCACGATAGTTGAAGCGGCGGCAGAGGTCACGTGCTTTTTCTTCTACGTACTGCCATTTCTCTACAACGCCAGGCAACAAATCCTGTGTACCTGTTGGTTTTTGAAAAGCCATCATTCATCCCTCCAGCTTTTGATATGAATTGGTTCTTTTATATAACAAAAAATCCCTCGCCCTGTCGCTGTATACAGCAAACAAAGGGACGAGAGATTGTGTTTAACATTCACCCGTGGTACCACCCACATTTCGGAAACCTGAAACATTAGCCGTTCAGGTGATTCTCCTGGTCATACAACAAGTGCATTTGTATGAATTCATACAGAATCATTCCGCTCAACGTGTAACGCACGTCTGCGCAGGTCTGCTACTGACCTCATAAGAAGCTCAGAGTGTTCGCAGTCTGTTCTCGGGGAAGTCATTCGTCCGCTCATCAAGAGAATCCTTACAGCCTGGGGATTCCTCTCTGGTCATGTGGGTACGGAGTACTTGGTCCCGTCATCAAATCATCGTTATATGTCCTTTAACGCTCTAATCTAACGTTTGGAGTCAATATTATTTCCTGATTGTAATGAACCGCAGTGCTAAAGTCAAGGGTTAACCTGAAAAGATAGCAAAAAAAAGCCCGCACACGGTGTGCGGGCTCAAATCATATATAAAAAAAAGGGGGTCATGTGTGTTATTATAAGCCCACTATGTTAAAGCCTTATGTAACTAATATTACAGTAATATTACAAAAATGATAGCGCTTTATAAACAAGCTATTTTACATGTGCAAAGCCCCTGCAATGCCTGAAAGTCAGACGTTACAGGGGCTTGCTAGCCTTGAATATGTTATTCGTCCATTTCCTCTACATAGGCATGGTTAGAGCGAAGCTTATGAACGATATCATCATAGTCTTCATCGCTCACTTTGGCAGACAAAACGTAATGCAGATCACTATAATCTCCCGGAGATACATCCGCAGCATTTAACAAATCTCCATCCTCATTAACGCGATCACGTGGGTCTGTCTCCCTGTCACGGTCTACATCCGCGATGACTGGAACAACGTTCCCAGTCCCTGGAGCGCCAGGTGCTGTACCCACACCAACGCCTCCACTGGTTCCTGTAGCGCCGGTAGTCGTATAGGGCACTAGAGGTATTAGAATGCGATTACTTCTGCCTACTGCACCATCCAGTTGTCCTACTTCCAAATGCTCTGTACGATACGCTTGAAGTGAGATTCTTGCTCCCTCTGCCTCATCTTCTGTTCGAAAATACGCCTGAATATGTTTTGCCATGTCAAACCCTCCTTTGTCGAGTTGAACTGCCATGTATCTAAGCTAAAATATAGTTTAGAGTTCTAAACTACATAAGGCTCATTCATTTAATGGCGATTAAATGACTTTCAACAATTCACGAACAAATGCTGGTTCATCTTCAGGTGTTCTGGATGTAATATAGTTCCCATCCACTACAGCTTCATGATCCTTAAATTCTGCCCCAGCATTCACCATATCATCCTTAAGCGGTGGATAAGCCGTCACGGTACGACCTTTGAGCAAGTCTGCACTTGCCAAAATCTGTGGACCATGGCAGATCGCCGCAATAGGTTTCTTCGCACTATTGATCTCCGTTACAAACTTCAAAATGTTTGCATCTGTCCGCAGATTTTCAGGGGAAGAGCCACCAGGTATAACTACCGCGTCATAATCGGATGAAGAGACTTCTGAGATCGCCTTATCGGAGGTATAGGTCACTTTTCCTCCCTTACCTTTTAACGATTCTCCAGCCTTCAAACCGATGATTTCTACATCATGTCCGGCTTTTTTTACTTCATCATATGGCACCTGCATTTCCGAATCTTCAAAATCATTCGCCAATAAAAAAGCAACTTTACTCATAACGTACGTTCTCCTTTCCGTGTTCGAAATTTCTTGAAATCGGGGTTCTGCAGAACTGTATGTCTATCATCTCTGTTCTTTACCCGTTAAGTTGTCGTATGACTTGGCGCATCCCTGCGCCTCGTTTTGTTATTACCCTAACTAAGGGCGTTTATAACAATTCGTTTTCATTTCTTTCGCGACGATCTGGATGTTCCGAACGTATCTTTCACCGCCATACCAAAAAGACCTGATTCATATAACATAAATCAGGTCTTCTTTATAGGTTTGTCATTTTCAAACAGAATTCCGTTCAAGAGTCCGTTTCAGGCTCACTTCTATGTGCCATGCAAGATTCACTTAACTCAGCTACGTGGAAGCCTGCTCTGCTCCCCTTTGTCTGCGTTCTCCAGCGCCCACACTGTTGAAGCATATTCAGCAGCTGCACGGGCAAGTTGAAGCGATTCATATAAATTCCCTGGTAGAAGTAAGGGTTCAATGCGTGATCGTGTTTCCTTGACAGATTGACGCATAATGGCAGGATACTCCTTTGACAATAAATTTCATCGGTTGGATATCCTACATTATGACCAGATTACGATCTCATTATGCTCACGAGCTAGGATTACTAGGACTTTCAAGCATTAAGGTGACTGGCCCCCAATTCGTGAAGGTCACATCCATCATAGCGCCGAAACGCCCTGTTTCCACTTGAATGCCTTTATCCCGCAGCAACTGATTGAACAGCTCATATAACGTTTCAGCTACATCTGGTTTAGCTGCAGCAGCGAAGCTTGGACGTTTTCCTTTGCGGCAGTCGCCATATAGCGTAAATTGAGACACAGATAACACGGCTCCGCCCACATCCATGAGGCTAAGATTCATCTTCTCCTGCTCATCTTCAAAAATACGAAGTCCTGCAACTTTGTCAGCCAAATACTGGGCGTCCTTTTCCGTATCTTCATGCGTAATGCCAACGAGCAGCATTAACCCTGACTCAATCCGTCCCGTCAACTCATGATCCACAGTAACCTGAGCCTCTTTACAGCGTTGCACAAGCACTCTCATTGCATAGGCTCCTTATTGCATAATCCGGTGCACTGAATAGACATCCTTCACCCGTTTGATTCGTTCTACTACGGCATGCAGATGTTCTGTATTCCGAATCAAAATAGTGACATGCACCAACGCTAATTTATTTTTGTCTGTCCGTCCAGTAACGGCAGAAATATTCGTTTTACTTTCGGAGACAGCTTGAAGCACCTCATTAAGCAAGCCATTACGATCATGACCTGTAATTTCGATATCCACACTGTAGCTCGCTTCAATATTCTCTTCCCACTCGACCTCAATGACACGTGCTGCTTCTTCCCCATCTGCACTAGTTGGAATATTGGGACAATCGCTACGATGGACAGAAACGCCACGTCCACGTGTAACATATCCGATAATTTCATCTCCAGGCACAGGGTTGCAACAGCGGGCAAAACGAACAAGCAGATTATCTATTCCTTTGACACGAATACCATTGGTCGGACGATTTTTGCGTTCTGGTGCAGGCTTCAATTCGCGCATCTCGGAATTCAGTTCCAGTAAGCTGGATTCTTCCTGCTCTTTACGCAGCTTCTCCGTTGCTTTGGTCACAATCTGCGCAGCCGTAATTCCGCCGAACCCGACAGCTGCAAGCATATCGTCAATGTCGTTAAATGCGTATTTTTTGGCTGCTTCCTGCAACTTGTCGTCCGTCATCCAAGCAGATGGATCAAGCCCCATACGTTTGAGCTCACGTTCACAGCTCTCGCGTCCTTTTTCCACATTCTCTTCACGCCGTTCCTTCTTGAACCATTGCTTGATTTTCGCTCGCGCATGGGACGATTTGGCGATTTTGAGCCAGTCCTGACTCGGACCATACGAATGCTTGGACGTCAAAATTTCAATAATATCGCCGGTCTTCAGGTGATAATCAAGTGGTACAATGCGACCATTCACCTTAGCTCCAATCGTACGATTACCTACTTCCGTATGAATCCTGTAGGCAAAATCAAGTGGAACAGAACCTGTTGGAAGTTCAATGACTTCTCCCTTCGGTGTAAATACAAACACGAGATCAGAGAAAAAGTCCATTTTGAGCGATTCCACAAACTCTGATGCATCTTGAGCCTCATTTTGAAGTTCGAGGATCTCGCGGAAGAACGTAATTTTGTCTTCAAAATTGTTGCCTGAAGCCACGCCTTCCTTGTACGCCCAGTGGGCAGCGATACCAAATTCAGCCGTACGGTGCATATCCCAGGTTCTGATCTGAACCTCGGTTGGTTCACCATTAGGACCAACGACCGTTGTATGCAAGGATTGATACATGTTCGCTTTCGGCATGGCGATATAATCTTTGAACCGTCCTGGCATCGGTTTCCATAAGGTGTGTATAATGCCGAGCGTCGCATAACAGTCCTTAATATTATCCACAATAATACGGATAGCAAGCAGGTCATATATCTCATTGAATTGTTTATTTTTCGTTGTCATTTTCTTAAACACGCTGTAGATATGTTTTGGACGACCTGATAGGTCTGCCTGAATTCCCATCTCTTCCAGCTTGCTCGTGATTCCGTCCATAACCGTATCAATATATTGCTCTCGTTCTGCACGCTTCTTGTGCATCAGATTCGCAATGCGGTAGTATTGCTGCGGATTCAAATAACGGAGGGCGATGTCCTCCATTTCCCATTTGATTGCAGAGATACCTAGACGGTTCGCAATTGGACAGAAAATTTCCAACGTCTCATACGAGATTCGGCGCTGGCTTTCTTCCGATTGAAATTTTAACGTCCGCATATTATGAAGACGGTCCGCTAATTTAATGACGATTACACGAATGTCCTGCGCCATAGCGATAAACATCTTACGATAGTTTTCGTTCTGTTGCTCTTCTTTGGAGCGGAACTGAATTCGTTCCAGCTTCGTCAAGCCGTCAACAAGCATAGCACACGTATTGCCAAAATGATTGCGAATTTCTTCAAGGGACACCGTAGTGTCTTCTACTACATCATGAAGAAGCGCTGCAATAATGGAGATGGTATCCATCTGCATGTTCACAACAATATCGGCAACCGCAAGCGGATGCAGAATATAAGGTTCTCCTGATTTTCGCGTCTGTCCGTGATGTGCCTGATCCGCAAATTCGTAAGCTTCACGTATGCGCACCAAATCAGGTTCTTTGATGTAGGCTCCGGCCTTCTCGAGTAATTGCTCTATGCCCATTCTGATCTGTTCCGTGTCCTTTCTATACAAAATGGAACCCGTGACATTGCATGAACACAGGTTCCCCGTAAAAGTAATTTCCTATAATTATGACGCTTCACCCGTTTCCCGTCAACTGCTGACGAATAAGAGTAAGTTTTCCATTTTTTTAGGTGAAAATATGTATGCTGTTCCCATGCTTACGCTTCCTGTAAATGTTCGGTTTAATCGAAGAAAAATGGGTATTGCCTCTATATTATTATTCCCGATCCTAGCTGAAATAGAATATAAAGTATAAAAAAACACCTCAAACCCAAGCTATTATACAAAATGTTATTGCTTAATTAAGAGAAACTCTGTAATCTATTGAAAGTTTGTGTTTCGGAAAAGGAGATGAACATTCAGTGCAACGCGAAATTCAGGTTAATCAAAAGATGCCGCTCGGCTCAGGTTCACTGCTAAGCCTTCAGCATTTGTTCGCCATGTTTGGAAGTACGGTGCTTGTGCCGAATCTCTTCGGTGTCGATCCAAGTATGATCTTGCTGATGAACGGTATTGGTACATTACTGTACATACTCATGTGTAAGGGAAAGATCCCTGCGTACCTCGGTTCCAGTTTTGCATTTATTGCACCAGTACAGTCTGTCTTGCTCACTCATCCAGGCAACGGATATTCAATGGCTCTTGGTGCTTTTATCATCACAGGTATCGTGTTCTGCCTTGTAGCTCTCATTATTAAATATGCTGGCACAGGTTGGATTAACGTTGTCTTTCCACCAGCAGCTATGGGTGCAATTGTAGCGTTAATCGGGTTAGAGCTCATTCCTGTTGCAGCCGGAATGGCTGGGCTAATTAACCCAGAACCTCTCAAGAACCCTGACTGGGTTCCACAAGCTAAACCAATTATATTATCCATGGTCACTTTGGGCATCACTGTTATAGGTGCCGTAACGTTCCGTGGATTCCCCAAAATCATTCACATTTTGATCGGAATTGTGACAGGTTATGCACTCGGTTTCGTCATGAAGGCTGTTGAGACGGAGAAGATTGCTGATGCCAGCATTGTATCTCTACCAACGATCACTACACCCACGTTTGATTGGTCGGTCATCCTAACGATTCTACCTGTGGCTCTCGTTGTTATTGTAGAACATATCGGTCACTTGCTTGTAACGAGCAGTATTGTAGGTAAGGATCTGTCCAAAGACCCTGGACTGCATCGCTCCCTACTCGGAAACGGTGTCTCCACCATTCTGTCTGGTTTTGTTGGATCTACTCCAAACACAACCTATGGTGAGAACATCGGCGTTATGGCCTTAACCAAAGTATACTCGATTTATGTGATTGGTGGCGCAGCCATCATCGCGATTATCCTTTCCTTCTCAGGTACATTTTCGGCTTTAATTGCCAATATTCCTGATCCAGTTATGGGCGGTGTTTCCCTGCTTCTGTTCGGTGTCATTGCCGCATCTGGATTGCGTATTCTGGTTGAACAGAAAGTTGATTTCACAAAACCAACAAACCTAATTCTAACAACAATCGTGCTCGTGGTTGGACTAAGTGGAACCGAAGTAAGTTTCTATGGTGTTCATCTGAAAGGTATGGCGCTTGCAACAATTGTTGGTATATTTATGAGCCTGCTATTCAAACTGTTTGAAGTGATCGGCTGGTCTAACGATAAGTCAGAGAATCAACCTTTGACAGAGAAAACACCAGACTGATTTCGGTTCAAAATAATACTTAGACACGAATTACCTTTATGAAGGTATAACGTTTATCAAAAGCAAAAAGCCTGTTCTCTCACACCATCAAGGAATGAGGGAACAGGCTTCTTTACTTCTTTATAATAGTTAATGCTGTATATTATTTCCCGGGAAACGGGAGAACCAATTCATGTTCAATCACAGCAAGCTCTTCGCTGAAATCTTAGTAGTTCATCAATGTAAATACATCAATTTCAGGCAACTTGGCACGTCCATTCAGATCAGAAAGCTCAATTAGGAAGGCTGCACCAACAACTTTACCACCCAGTTGTTCAATCAAATTGATGGAAGTCGCAATCGTTCCACCCGTTGCAAGCAGATCGTCCGCAATCAGAACATTTTGTCCCTTTTCGATCGCATCTGTATGCATAGCGAGTGTATCCTTGCCATACTCGAGATCATATCCAACTTCAATCGTCTCTCCTGGCAATTTTCCGCTTTTACGGATCGGAGCAAAACCGACACCAAGAGCATAAGCCAGAGGGGCGCCCACAACGAAACCACGTGCTTCAGGTCCGGCAATCACATCAATTTTCAGATCAGAAACCATTGTTTTGATCTCATTGATTGCATTGCGGTACATTTCTCCATCCTTCAACAATGTCGTAATGTCCTTGAAGCTGATTCCCGGTTGTGGAAAGTCAGGAATGACACGAATATACTCTTTAAAATCCAAAATAATCTCCTCCTAAAATAAATAGCACAACTTCCATCTAAGATACGCCCTTCATCCGGGATATCATCCATTGTGTCAGCTGAGGCGTAGATGCATCCAGCATCACTTGCTCCGTCTCGGCCATACTTTCCAGCGCCTGATAATGACGTGACGCGGTTAGCTCACGTTTGGGTGGGTTATCCACAAACGCAATTTTTCCAGAATCTCTTGTAATGAAGGATAATTCCTCAAATACATCAAGCATCATGGTGATCATACGTGGAGAACAGCCACACTGACGGCTGAGTACAGGAGTAATCTCTTTTTCCTCCACCGGTTCAGCTCTCCATTTCGATACCAGCATATAAATGCGCTTGAAAAGTTCTCTGGAAGGCATCTGAAGGCGATCTCGGCGGTTGCCTGATCCGTGCAGAAGGATGATATTCTCGGCTCCGCTGAACATAGCCAGCATTGCATCAAGTTGTTCCGGTGTTTCCGGCGTATCAAACACAAATAACGTCCGGATCTGTTCCTGTCCATATTGCTGCGCAGCAGCATTACACGGAAATAACCCGACCTTTCTATCATATACCCAAAGGCACGGTTCATACAATGAATTTCCCTCAGAAACATTTGTTTCATTCTTCACAATTGCACCGACTGAACCTGATTTGTATCTTAAATGCACTTCTAGTGTGCTCAGAAACTGCTTCATTGTACTCAGCGGCTCACCATTTCCTCTCAAATCAAACACCTGCGCTTGAGGCACATGAATGTCTTGGAGCATCAATTGTGGCTTGCGCATTCCATTCCACTCGTTAATCGACAGTTCACCCATAACGTCAATCATGGAACCTACTGGTAAAAACTCAGCGAGTGCTCCCTTGCCAAAGGCGACAGTCTCTAATTGCTGTCCTTCTTGCTCCAGCACAAGTTTCAGATGGCGTTTCTCTCGCCCCATCGTTCGGGTCTCTTTAACCGTAACATTTCTAAATACGAAACGGGGAGAAGGATTGCTCATCCCGAATGGTTGCAGTCTGTCAATCTCCTGGATCACTTTCAAAGGTACATCACTGATACAACATTCATCATCTGCAAGCCGCTGAGGTACAAAATCCTCTTCGGTTAGGATCGCCGCAGCAAACTCATTCAAGCCTCGCTCCAGCTCTTCCAACTGATTCCGATGAAGTGTCATGCCTGCCGCTGCTGGATGCCCTCCATAATGATCCATGGAGTCTTTGCAAGCCGTCAATGCTTCGTAGATATCCAATCCATCGATGGACCGGGCAGAGCCCTTGCAAACCCCACTCTGAGCGTCAATGCCCAGAATAAGTGTTGGCCGATAGTAACGTTCCAGCAACTTGGATGCAACGATACCTACAACGCCAACATTCCACCCTTCCCCCGCAAGAACAATTACATCGGGTACAGCACCAGCGTTAAGCTCAATCTTCTGCTCTAACTGAGCTGTTGCTTCCTGAAGAATCCCTTCAACAACCTGTTGCCGCTCTCTGTTAAGCAGATCTAATTGACCTGCAAGTGTATGAGCTTCGTCTAAATCTTCAGTTGTCAGAAGGGATACAGCTCGTCCTGCATGATCCAAACGTCCACTTGCATTAATACGAGGTGCCATTGCAAATGCAATATTAATGGACGTTACTTGACTTTGATCCACACCACTAATCTCAAGGAGAGCACTTACACCAGGTAAGCGTGAGCCTCGCATAGATTCAATTCCATAACTGACAATAACACGATTCTCACCTTCGAGTGGCATCAAGTCAGCGACGGTACCGATAGCTGCGATCTCCATCCATTCACCTGGAACTTCACCAATGAGAGCCTGAGCCAGCTTCAGAGCTACACCTGCGCCCGCCAGCCCCTTAAATGGATAAGGACATTCGGGTAGTTTCGGATTAATAAGTGTGTACGCCTCAGGAAGTATCTCAGGTGGTTCATGGTGATCCGTGACAATCACTTCTATCCCTAATGTGGACGCGTAGGCAATTTGCTCTACTGCACTAATGCCAGTATCGACGGTAATCACCAGCGTCACACCTTGTTGATGTGCCCAATCTAATGCATGATTGTGAAGTCCATAACCTTCGTTGGAGCGATGAGGAATATAAATATCGTAGGAAGCCCCCAAATGGCGCATTAGATGGATCATGAGTGAAGTACTGGAGACACCATCAGCGTCATAATCTCCATAAATTAAAATATGTTCCTCCCGCTCAATGGCCTGACGTATCCGTGGTACAGCTTCTTTCATACCAAGCAGAAGATAAGGATCATGCATCTGATTCAGATCTGGATGTAAGAAGCGTTCGGCCTCCATTTCATTATGAACCCCACGACTAACTAACAAACGTCCAACAAGAGATGACACGGAAAGCGCCTGCGAGAGTCCCGCAGCCGCATCCAAATCAATATGGGGTGTATTCCACCGGTATTGCGAATAAAGCAATAATAACGCTCCTTTCTTGATCTACGGGATCCGAGCTCCATTACTGAATTAATGTCGCTTCATGATCGGGCAGTTCATGATTGGATTTATATGGATACCCAGGGTCATAGGGTACTGCCTGAATCTGTACTTCCTTTACATGGCTGAAGCGAGTGAAGAGTAGCGTTTTAGCTCGATTAGATATCTCCTGAGCCTCCAATACGGAGATCCGTGGATTAACGCTAATGATGAGTTCAATGCTAACGGCATGCTCCTGTTCGCGGGCAACCAATTGTTCGATGGTAATGACGCCGTACACTCGCTGTACAGTCTCTTTGAATTCGAGAGCCTCTTCCTGTTGCAGTTCTTGCACTAAAGAACCATATACTGTGTCTACAATCATTCTATAACCTTTATGAAACACGAAACAAGATGCAATTAATGCCGCTGCTGGATCCATATACAGAAGCATACTCCACCCTGACATCTCCCCGATCATTGAACCAATGATCCCAACCAATACCGTAAGTGAGCAGTAAAGCGCCCGGCGATGCTGCTGAGCATAGGTCAGTGCTTGTGCTTGATTTCTTTTCCTGAAATACCTGTATTGAAATTGGAAGATGGCTTCCTTAATTGCTAAGGCTGCAAAAGCTGCGACAAGTGCATGCTGATACTTATCAGATGCCACTGGAGCATCGCCTATCAGGCTACTTAAGGCTGAAATTGCAATCTGTAATCCTCCCATAAGAATGAGAACAGACAGCAAAACCGATATCCCTGGTCTCGCTACACGAGAATGCTCCTTAGACTGTGTAGCTGCTCGATCTGTATCCTTGCTCTTATGCCTTACAGAATGGGAAGGGAATAATCCCGCCAGTGAAGAGGCAGCTTCTGAGGCGGAGTACAGACCATCTGCGAGCAACGATTTGCTATTGGCTAAATAACCGACAACAGCCTTAATTACCGCAAGCGTCATATTCCCAGCAATACCACTCCACGTTGCCGCCTGAACCGTTGGGATATGTTCTCTGGCCATGGAAATTCCCCCTTGTTTCTGTCTCTAAAGTTACAAAGCCGCGCCTAGTAGACGCGGCTTCACAATAAGATGTTTAGTTAGATGCTTTAGCCGCTGTTTTTGGCTTATCGATTTGTTTACCTTTAAGCGTCAGCCATAGTGGAGCAGCGATAAAGATGGAAGAATACGCACCGAACAGCGTTCCGATTACCATTGCAAGCGAGAACATCCGGATGGACTCCCCACCGAAAATGAACAAACAGATAGAAGCTGCAAATACGGTGAATGTCGTATTCAGGGAACGTGTCATCGTTTGTGCCAAACTGCTGTTAACGACCTGGCGCAAATCTGCCTTGGTTGTCTTTTTGGCAAAACGTAAATTTTCACGAATTCGGTCAAAGATAACGATCGTATCGTTGATTGAGAAACCGACGATGGTCAATACGGCGGTAATAAAGGTCAGATCCACTTCTAGACGGAAGATCGAGAACACACTGATTACAACAAATGCATCATGGAAGAGAGCAATTACTGCCGCCAGACCGAAGCGCCACTCGAAGCGGATCGCTACATAAATCATGATCCCGACACTCGCAATGAGAACGGCATAAATCGCATTACGTTCCAATTCCTTCGCCATTTCAGGATCTACCGTGTTTACTTCATAAGAAGCAGTGGAATCCAGTTTGCTGAATTCCTGCTTGAATGTACTCTCTTGCGTTTCATCAAGCTCATTGGAAAAACGAACATTAACCCGATCTGAACCCGGTGTGATCGTTACATCGCCCTCATCAACACCAAGATCAGCAACAATAGGTCTAATCTGTTCTGTTGTAATTGCCTTGGATACCGAAATATCAACATTTGATCCAGCACGGAAATCAACCGCATAGTTTAAACCAAGCGTAAGAATACTAACAATTCCCGCTACCGTTAGAATAATTGAGAAAATATAGGCAAATTTACTGCCTTTAATATAATCATAATTCCAATTAAAGCGCACGAATTTCACTCTCCTTCACTCCGAAGTACTTAGGCTTCTTCAAGACGTTACCCCGTACAAGCAAGGTTAACAGGAAGCGGGAGAAGAAAATATTCGTGATAATACTTGTGACGATGTCAAAAATCAACACAAGTGCGAAGCCTTTAACTGCACCCGTACCAAAGTAGAACATAACAGCAGCAGCAATGATCGTAGTGATGTTAGAGTCAATAATTGTGCGGAAGGAATGCTTACTACCCGCTTTGACCGATGACAAGATCGATTTACCACTCCGCATTTCTTCTTTGATCCGTTCGTACGTGATGATATTGGCGTCAACCGCCATCCCTATACCTAGAATGAATGCCGCGATACCCGGAAGGGTAAGGACAAACTCCCCTAAGTAGAAAATAGCAAGCACCAGCCACGTATGAGTAATCAACGCAAAGCTCGCAATGATCCCCGGAATACGGTAAATCCCAATCATAAATACGAGGATGAGCACAGACCCGATCAAACCTGCTTTGATCGTCTGATCCAATGACAATTTACCCAGCGTTGCACCAACACTTTGGGAATACTTCTCTGTCAGTTTCAGCGGAAGCGCACCTAGGTTAATAGTATCACGAAGCTGATTTGCTTCTTCGCGCGTATAAGAACCTGAGATTTGAGCAGACCCATCCGTCAACTGTTGTCTAACGGTTGGGGCAGACAGCAACTCATCATCCAAGTAAATCGCAAGAGGTTGTCCAAGCAAACGTTTGGTGATCTCAGAAAACTTAGCTTTGTCTTTCACTTGAATGTCAATCATCGGCTCATTTAATTGAGTGAACACGACTTTTGCAGCATTCTCCACAAATTCATTACCACGAAGCTCAATCTTGGTGTACTCGCCTTCCTTGTCATTCTCTGCTTTACTGCGGAAGGTCAGAACAGCAGGTTCTTTCATTTTGGCTCTAACTTCAGCCTCATCCGTTACCCCAGCCAACTTCAATCGAATCCGGTTGGTTCCTTCAGTAGTTACCTCCGGTTCGCTTGTTCCGAGCGCATTGGCACGGCTTTCTAGACTCTTGGCCGTTTGCACCAAAGATGCTTTGGTGACTTGTTGTCCCCCATCAAGCGGCTCCGCTTCATATAAGATCTCGTAGCCTCCCTTTAAATCAAGGCCCAAGCGTATATTTTTGAGCAGCTCCGGGCTTGTTCCCACCATTACCCCTGTGGTGACAAGCACGACCAGAATGAAACTGATAATTCTTTTCATGCCGTTCCTAGATCCCCTTTCGTTCTCAATATTCCTATTATAGCGATGCCGTAAAAAGCAGTCAATTTTCAACAAAAAAGATCCCTTTCGCTAGAAAGAGGATCCCCGGTATGCAGACACGGTCATAAAGTTCATAAAGCTTGTTGCTTTCAGTGACAAAATGTCGTTCACCAGCTGGTGAAGCGGTGGAATGCCCTGCTTTTCATATTTATGACTGACGCAATTCCAGACATCTTTGCTGGTCACATATTCATAACCTACAAGCCTAAACTCTTCCGCCTTGCTGCAGCAGAGCATCTCAATGGATTGTTCCATCTCCATATCGTTCATTTCCTCCAACGGGGATTAGCCTCCCTTCCCACACACAAGCCTTTATGCGGCATCAATATTACATCATTCGACTTCCCCTGGTCATATTCCTTCTTGCTGTTGATGGATCTTTTTGTTAATCGTAATCAATTTGTCATGAGAAGATGATGGACTGGCATAGGATGAAGAACAACGGCTTGGTCCCGTTAACGAAACCTGTTACTTTCATTCGGGAAAGAGGGGTAGTCTTGAAGAAGCAGACATTTATCCAAGGAGCTATGATCCTGCTCGCCGCAGGCATTATTAATCGTATTCTCGGATTCATCCCACGCATTGCATTACCACGGGTTATCGGAGCAGAAGGCGTCGGAATCTACCAATTAAGTTACCCCTTCTTCATCGTGCTCGTAACCTTGATTACAGGCGGCATACCACTTGCCGTCGCCAAACTCGTAGCTGAAGCAGACACAGGTGCGAATCGTTTTTCGCCTCAACGGATCCTGCAGATCAGCTTAGCCTTTACGTTGACGCTTGGTGTAATTTTTATGTTTCTGTGTATTATTTTTGCCCCTTGGGTCACCCGTTATGTTCTTACAGATGAGCGAGTATACCACACCTTTGTGAGCATGAGCCCCATGATTGCAATTATCGCTGTGTCGGCTGTTTACAGAGGTTACTTTCAAGGTAAGCAAAATATGATTCCTACAGCAGCTTCCTCTATTGTTGAAACGATTGTACGTATTATTTGCGTCATTTGGTTTGCTTGGTTGCTGCTTCCACAAGGTATTGCTCAGGCTGCCGCTGGTGCAATGCTGGGTGCTTTGGTCGGTGAATTCATTGGCATGCTTGTACTGCTATGGAATTATCATAGGCAAAAAAACGAAACCGAGCCTCTTTACACTCCATCGTCAGCCTTGCCTCAAGCCAAAAACAGTCTCGGGTCAGTTACTCAGCCCAATCATTCACAGCACAGCCTTATTCGCCGTTTGTTAGCCATCTCTGTACCTGTTACGGCAGGACGCTTGGTTGGCTCCTTATCCTATCTTGCCGAAACTATCGTAACAGCGCAAAGCTTGGCCATTGCAGGTATTTCACGAGGATTAGCTACCGCCCAGTACGGAGCACTACAAGGCATGATTATTCCATTATTATTGCTTCCAGGGGCACTTACCTCTTCACTTGCAACCTCTCTCGTCCCATCATTGTCTGAAGCATCTGCGCAGGGGGATCGAGCCTTGATTCATAAACGCATGCATCAAGCTTTAAGACTTGCACTCGTTACAGGTGCTCCTTTTTCTGTTTTTATGTATGTGCTTGCCGAACCGATGTGTCTTATTCTCTATAATGATGCATCGATTGGAAGCATGCTGAAACTTATGGCTCCTTTTGCTCTCTTCATTTACATTCAGGCTCCTCTGCAGGCCGCACTACAGGCACTTGATCGTCCGGGAAAAGCATTGCTTAATACGTTTATCGGTGCTGTTATCAAAATTACATTGATCCTACTGCTCGCTTCACGTCCTGAATACGGCATCTTTGGTGCAATTATTGCTATATGTGCTAACTCCACGATCGTAACTCTATTACATGCACGAAGTGTTCGGACTTTGCTTCAATTTCGTTTTAAGGTTATGGACTGGGTTAAGACAGGCACAGGCATGTTCATCATGGGTGCAGCCACTCTTCTTGTTTATGAGCACACTGTCGTTATTCTGCCACTATGGGCAAGAATGATTCTTGCTCCCACCATTGGGTTGATCGTCTATTTAATCGTAATGGGTTTGACACGTATGATTGATTTTCATGATTTGTCCCGTGCACCTATCATCGGTTCGTGGTTTGAACGCAGATCACGTAAATAAGCAACGTCTTATTTGGAATCATCCTTCAGGCTAACAAAAACTTTGCCATTGTGATCAATTGAACAGATGAATACTTCCTTGAAATCTAGGATGCCTTTTTGCTGAATCTGATTTTTAAGCCAGAATCTTGTCTTTTGAATCAGCTCCAGATTTTGATCCTGAACTTTTCCATCCATGATTAGTGGTAATGGCAGACCTTCGTATTTAATATTTTGAAACCCATCCACTCGATCTTGCCTGGCCTTTTGTTTGGTATGTGCACTGCCTCTGTTGTTTGATGATCCATTTCCACCTGAATTACTTTGGTTGCTTTGATTGCTCGGGAAAACAGTTAATTTACCTGTCGTCTCCAGAATCGCAAACTCGACATCACCAATGCTGTCTATATTTTGCTCACGTAGTTGAAGTAGCAGGTCATCTAAGTTATATCGCTGCTTACGCATCTCATCCCGATGCAAGGTTCCTTTGGAGATGAGAACCGTTGGTTTGCCATCAATCATTAGGCGGAGTCTACGACTTTTGAGACTGACAAATGCCATACCAATCTGCATGATAAGTACAGTTAGCATAGGCACAATTCCGTGAGATAAAGGTTTTTCCATATCCTCAATGACAAAAGCCGCAATCTCTGCAAGCATAATAGACACGACCAGGTCAAACATGGACAGCTTTCCAATCTCCCTTTTCCCCATCACTCGGATCGCGCCATAGACAATGAAATACATGAGGATCGTTCGAAAAACATGTGCTCCGATATCTGAGAAGTTCACGACAAGGTTCCTCCTTTGTTTGAGTTATCCATAGGCACCTGTAGCGTAATCCCTATTTTGACCCGAAGCTGACATGCTCATGCAGATCACATCCATTCATTTAATGGAAAATTCAGTTCATAAGTCCGAAGGCTTGACCATACACTGTATTAATTTCAAACTTGTACAAGGGGGATGCTTCATGCAGCTGATTCGCCGAGTGATCTCGTTTCGAATGTCCAACCCGATTTTGTCAGGTCTCTGTCATGCCTTTGTTTGGATGTTATTAGGAGCACTAGTTCTTTCCTTATTTCTCTGGATGACTGGAATGCGAGAGCAGGATCTTTCCCTGTATACTTACGTTGTTCATGCGCTGTCGCTACTCATTGGTGGATTCGTAGCTGGCAAAAGATCCGGTGAAAAGGGATGGTACCATGGAGGTCTAACGGGTGTCGTTTATGGCATCATCGTATTGATCATTGGATTTCTGGCATTGGAAGCTTCGTTCAACTGGAAGGATAGCCTGCAACTCGCAAGTGCATTTCTGATCTCTGCTCTGGGTGGGATTTTTGGAGTAAACACGCAGCGAAACTAACAGTCAACGCGCGTGCTTGATATATGGCATATGAAATCCTGGGCAGACTAAAAATAAAAAAAGAACCGGAGCCCTGTATAAGGAGCTTCGGTTCTGTAATAACAGACGGAACTAACTATTGTGAGCGAACTCTAATTCTCTAACTTCTCGCTCATTTATAATTATTCAGCAGTTTCACGACTTACTGCACTGCTGATCGCATTACGATCGAAAGTAAGCTTCGTTACATCGTTTACGCGCAGAACAACCACGTCTTCTGTAATTTCAGCGATTGTACCATGGAGACCACCGATAGTAACGATTTTATCGCCTTTTTTCAATTGGCTCAGCATCGCATTACGCTGCTTTTGCTTTTTGTTCTGTGGACGAATCATCAAGAAGTAAAAAATCGCAACCATAAGTACCAAAGGTACAATCAAAGATACGATACCTCCGCCTGGATTAGCCGCTTGCAGTGCCATTCCTTGAAACATGTAAACTCCCCCTTATCGACTATACGTACAAAATAATGCTTGTTCCTCCGGTTCCGCAACAAACCTCATTAGGTCGTGTCTGAAAACTCGCTGAAGTGCATCTTTTACCACCATTTCGCCCCCTGCTTGCGTCACTTTCCCTTGACGTGCCCCGGCACGCCTGCGGAAAACTTCCTGGCTTGGAACAAAAATTCGGTAAAATCTGCGTCCTTCGGAGTTTTCAGACACTCCCTAGAAACCTTTGTCATTGTCATGCAGACCATATTGATCGAAAAATTCATCCCGGAAATCAAGCAGACGATCTTCCATAATGGCTTTGCGCACGTTGCGCATCAAATTCTGCAAGAAATGAAGATTGTGGATGGTCGTCAGACGCAAGCCAAACGTTTCATCCGCCTTGATTAAATGACGCAAATAGGCTCTGGAATAGTTACGACAAGTGTAGCAATCACATTCAGGGTCAAGTGGCCCAAAATCAGTTGCAAACTTGGCATTTCGAACTACAAGCCGTCCTTGGCTAGTCATCGTTGTTCCGTTACGGGCAATTCGCGTTGGAAGTACGCAGTCAAACATGTCTACTCCACGAATCGATCCCTCAATCAATGCATCGGGTGAACCTACCCCCATTAAATAACGTGGTTTGTTGGACGGCAACAAAGGCACCGTATAATCCAACACGCCATACATTAAATGTTTCGGTTCTCCAACACTCAGTCCACCAATAGCATACCCCGGGAAATCCATGGAAGTCAAATCTGCCGCGCTCTGGCGGCGCAGATCCTCATGCATTCCGCCCTGCACGATGGCGAACAAACCTTGGTCATGTGGACGTGCATGACTTTCTAAGCAACGCTCAGCCCAGCGGCTTGTACGTTCAAGGGATTTTTTCACATATTCATATTCTGCCGGGTACGGTGGGCATTCATCAAATGCCATCATAATATCGGAACCCAGTGCGTTCTGTATTTCCATGGCTACCTCAGGGGACAAGAACTTTTTGTCTCCATTCAGATGCGAGCGGAAATTCACGCCTTCCTCTGTGATTTTGCGCATTTCACTAAGAGAGAATACTTGAAATCCACCACTATCGGTCAAAATTGGACGATCCCAATTCATGAATTTGTGCAAGCCACCAGCTTGGCGAATAATCTCATGTCCAGGTCTAAGGAACAGATGATACGTATTACTCAGAATAATCTGCGCATCCATTTCCTTTAACTCTTCAGGGCTCATCGTTTTAACGGTCGCTTGCGTTCCTACCGGCATGAACGTTGGTGTCTCAATAATTCCGTGAGGTGTATGTACACGTCCTAATCGGGCACCAGATTGTTTACAAGTTTTAATATGTTCGTACGTAATTGCTGCCATTGGTTTTAATCATCCTCTAAAAGTTAATCGTTAGACCTGTATTTCGTGATTTATAATATAGGTTCAACCACATATGATTGACAACGCACCACTTCGATGACAGACCAACCTTTGATTCTGTATTCCTCAAATTTCCTCTGCCTTCTCTATTTCCGCGTAATTTGTAGTGTAATGAACCTATTTAATAATCATCCGCTACTTTTCAATCGACATGATATTAATAGATCAACATCGCATCGCCAAAGCTGAAAAATCTATACTCTTGAGCAATAGCTTCCTCATAGGCGTGCATAATGTGTTCTCTGCCTGCAAGCGCACTTACCAGCATGACTAATGTAGATTTCGGAAGATGGAAATTCGTCAGCATCCCATCAATGACCTTGAAGGTATACCCAGGATAAATGAAAATTTTAGTCCATCCGCTGCTCTCCTGCAGAAGTCCTTGCTCAAATTTACTGCCTACCGTTTCAAGTGTCCGACAGCTTGTCGTGCCTACAGCAAAAACACGATTCCCACGTTGCTTCGTTTCATTAATCAGATCGGCCGTCTCCTGTGACATAGAGTAATACTCTTCATGCATAACATGATCCTCTACTACATCTACGGACATAGGACGGAATGTGCCCAGCCCAACGTGAAGCGTAATGAAGGTTACATTAACACCTTTTGCTCGAATCTGATCAAGCAACTCATCCGTAAAATGAAGTCCAGCTGTTGGTGCGGCCGCAGAGCCTTCATGCTTCGCATATACCGTCTGATAGCGTTCACGATCATCCAGTGTTTCCTTAATATACGGAGGCAACGGCATTTCACCGAGACGATCTAGAATCTCCTGAAAGATCCCTTCATACGAAAATGTAAGCATACGCGCGCCCATTTCGCCTTCTTCGTCAATCACGGCTTTCAGTTCATCACCAAAAACGATAACAGACCCGGCTTTCAGCTTTTTGCCTGGCTTAACCAGTGCTTCCCAGCGATCACCTTCCACGTTTTTGAGAAGCAACACTTCCGCCTTGGCTCCTGTATCCTCTTTTGTTCCAAACAAACGAGCTGGCAACACTCGTGTATCATTAAGTACAAGTGTGTCACCGGGCTGTAGAAAGTTAATAATATCCGGAAACGTATTATGGTTGACTTCACCGCTTTCCTTATTCAAGGTAAGCAAGCGAGACGCTGTCCGATCAAGCAACGGCGTCTGTGCGATAAGCTGTTCCGGTAATTCAAAATCATATAAGTTCACATTCATGTTCAATTCATTCCTTAACAATAGTCGCATTCTGGTAATAGTGTTTCAATATTTCCTGGTAATCATACCCTTCATCCGCCATGCCTTTGGCTCCCCATTGTGACAAACCTAAGCCGTGACCATTTCCTTGGCCGATGAACATAAAGTTTTGTCCCTGAGTTACGGCTCTTGCCTGACCATCACCGCTCATGACGACAAGGGCATTACCAGATGAAGTTCCTGTACCTGAGGCAGACAATACAGCAGCTCCTTGAGACCCTGTCTTACTCGCTGTATTCCCGTCAGCGCCTAATACAGTATAACTTCCAGTACCCGCAATATCAAATAAAGTACTGGGCAATCCACCCAGCGCCGAGCGGTACGTATCTGCATATTTGACAGTCAGCGCTTGTCCATTCGCACTTACTTCAAGTGCTCGACCAGAAGGCCCGCGCTTCGTGACTTCTAATGTTGAGATGGACGAGGGAGCAGTCGTCGTCGTTTTACCTTGCAACGTTTTGACTAATTGAGCAGAGGTAAATGGCCCTCTCACCCAAGCATAATCATTGGATTGCGCTACTTTTGCCAAAACAACAGCTTCGTTCCCTGGATTCATTTTGGCTACCGGCTCAACAGTAGATTGGATTAAAGGGATGGCACGTACATTCGTATTCTGTGCAGTGACAGTGACCTTAGAAAGACCCGCATCCGTTTTGGAGCTTAGCTCCTTCACATTGTCCTCACGGATATATCCACTGATGCCTGAGTTAAGCAGTACATGATACCACGTATGCAATCCAGCCTGTGCTGATGTATCTCCAGAACTATCCACATTGGTGAAGACCCCTGCTCCCCCGTTCCAAACCTCGGAAGGATGTGCCGTTTGTCCACCTGCATTGGATGAGAATACAGCCTCTACAATTTTACCACCACTTTTGACAACTTCTCCTGCCGTAGCATCCACTGCGCTGGTTACTTTATCATTCTCCGAATCAATGCCGTTATAGGCTTGACTTAGTGTTGTATCCACAACATTGGCAATTTGGAAGCGAGTGCCTTGTTGAAGAGCATAGGAACGAGCAGCAACTGCTTGGACTTTTAGAGCCTCTGCAGGCCAGGAAGAATAGACCTCTGCTCCAACGACCGAGTACAAATATTGTTCCAGAGGAACGACATTCACTAAAGCCAAGTCACCATTAACGATACTGAGTTCCATATCTCCGCGATATGTTCGCTGGGAACGTTCCAGCACTTTAATGCCATTTCCATCTCCCTGCACCCATGCTTTGGCTTCCGTACCGGCAATCGTGTAATGTGCTACAATCTTAGGCGTGTCTAAACTTAACCCCGCATCCTGCCGAATGATTAGAGCGGAGCTGTTATTAGTTACAGGAGATAGGCTAACGCTACCCACTTGTGTTTCTACCGCCTTTTTCACAGCAGTAAGCTCTGCATCTGTCACAGCCTCACCAACCCATACACTGTAGCCCGAACTACCAGCATCCAGTAACAGTACAGTATAGGAGGTGACGCCTGATGCTGAGAGAGAAGCTTGCGCCGCTTGTGCTTCTTGTAAGGAGCTATAATTTCCAGTAGATAAATGCTTGTTTCCCGTTACGACTGGTTTCTGTCCACCCAATTGAGCTGCAGCTACCTTCTGAACTCGAGCAACGGCTTGTCCAGCGAGTGTCTCTGTAGCATAGTTTCCGGTATAGAGCTGATACACCGTTTTGCCGCTCACACTTGAGTTGAAGAGTAATGGCTTATCGCTGGTTGGTTGCAATAGCTTGGCTGCCGCCGCCGCTGTTTTAAAATCTGCCGTCTCCAACACCTTCACACGAAAACCATCTGCGCTGAATCGAATCTGCCCCGCTGGAAGACTTACATTAGCACCCGTCTCAGATCCAATGGTCCAACTTCCATTTGATTCAAGTGTGATTAATGGTGTTGTCGATTTGTATGTGCTTCCCAGATTCGCAAACATCGCAACCCGAATCAGCTGTCCATCATTTTCTGCTGCATAAGCGGGTATCTGCAGACATCCTGCCATCAATACAGTCGCAGCCAAAACCTTTAATCGGCGACTCCACTTCTTACTTTGTATTGCTTTCCCCACAATCAGGCTCCTCTCCGCACTTTTCCTTGTGTATATACATCTATGAATTTCAAACTTCATTTTATATTAGAACTGTTTCATGTAATAGAAGAACAACATTCACACATCCCACTACCCATGAGTCAATTATGTTACTTTCCATCTCGTGGCGGAATCGGCAAACCTAAATGATGATAAGCCATATCTGTAACAATCCGACCTCTTGGTGTACGTTGAATCATACCGATCTGCAATAAATAAGGCTCATAGACATCCTCAATGGTTTGACTCTCTTCACCAATCGTAGCTGCAATGGTATCCAGACCAACCGGGCCTCCCCGGAAGCTATTAATCATGGACTTAAGCATCTTGTGGTCGATCTCGTCCAATCCTCTCGGATCAATCTGTAGACGTTTAAGTGCTTCTTCTGCTAATGCCTGTGTAATGACTCCATCGCCTCGTACCTGAGCGAAGTCTCGAACTCGCTTCAATAAACGATTGGCAATCCTCGGCGTTCCACGGGAACGGAGAGCAATCTCTTCTGCAGCATCTCCAACAATCTCAACCCCAAGAATCTCTGTAGAGCGAGAGACAATGTAGGCTAGCTCATCAACCGTATAAAATTCCAAACGGCTAATGACACCAAAACGATCTCGTAGAGGCGCAGACAGCAAACCAGCGCGTGTTGTAGCTCCAATGAGAGTGAATGGTGGCAGATCCAAACGCACAGATCTCGCACTAGGGCCTTTACCGATCATAATATCCAGTGCAGAGTCTTCCATCGCAGGGTACATCACTTCTTCAACCGTACGATGCAGCCGATGAATCTCGTCAATGAATAACACATCACCCTCTTGAAGATTAGTCAGCAGTGCTGCTAAATCTCCTGGGCGCTCAATTGCAGGCCCTGAAGTGGTACGCAGATTAACACCCAATTCATTAGCGACGATGTTGGCAAGTGTTGTTTTACCTAGTCCTGGTGGACCGTACAATAAAACATGATCCAATGCCTCATTACGCATTTTGGCTGCTTCAATATATACTTTTAAATTTTCCTTCACCTGATTTTGTCCGATATATTCATTCAGATACCGGGGACGCAGACTCAGCTCAACAGCTTGATCATCCATCATCAGGTTAGCGGAAATAATACGCTCATCCATGTTCATCCCTACCTTTATAGTACGAACCACTGTGCTATCATGTTGGTAAAGTTAGTTATCCAGTGAATAGCATTTGCAGTGCTCGTTTCATCAACACATCAACCGAATCGGCAGATGTAACATCTTTTTTCAGCTTGAGCCATACTTTATCCAACTCGCTGTCAGTGTAACCAAGCGCTTTGAGACCATCACGTGCCTCATCCCAAGCTGAGCCGCTTCCTGCTTCTTCTGAAGGAGGAGCAAATAAACCTGTTGCATACGCGGCAGCACCGAACCCGTCCAGCTTATCCTTCAGATCCAAAATCATACGCTGAGCTGTCTTTTTACCGATTCCCGGTAGTTTGGTCAGAAACGTCAGATTCTCTTGGTAAATCGCTGTAACGACATGATCAGGCGTGCCTCCTGCCAAAATGCCCAGGGCGACTCGCGGCCCAATACCAGACACCTCAATCAACTTACGAAACAAGCGCTGTTCTTCTCTTGTGACAAAACCATATAGCAACATGGCATCTTCACGCACGTGATGATGGGTATAGACCATGATCTCACCTTCTTGTTTCGCGAACGCATATGGGTTAGGACAAAATACACGATAGCCCACACCTTGAACATCAAGCACAATATATTCATTCTCCACATGCACGAACTGTCCTCTAAGAAAATCAATCATTTTCGCAATACCTCATTTAACTTCGAATTTAATGTATAAGAATGTGCATGACATACGGCTACTGCCAACGCATCTGCTACGTCATCTGGCTTAGGAATCGCCTGTAACCGCAAAAACATTTTGACCATCTCTTGCACTTGACGTTTCTCCGCTTTGCCATATCCTACAATCGCCTGTTTAATCTGCATCGGTGTGTACTCAGCAATAGGTAGCCCTTTCTGTGCAGCAGCCAAAACCATTACCCCTCTTGCCTGACTGACGGACATCGCTGTTGTAACGTTCCGATTGAAGAAAAGTTTCTCCAATGCGACGGCATCTGGCTTATATTTATCGATGAGCTGTACCATTCCCTCATATACGTGAAGTAATCGTTCCTCTTCAGGTGTGTGAGCTTCTGTCTGAATACAGCCATATTGTACAGGAACCACTTTACTACCGATCTTATCCACAAAACCAAACCCAACAATCGCAATTCCCGGGTCTATCCCCAAAAAACGCAAACCCATCTCTCCCTTACAATAAAGCGAACATATGTATCGTTCATTTCATTATAACAAAAAGAAAGACCCTGCGGCAGGAAACTTTGACTACATTTTAATCCTCATAAAATCTATCGTTCACACTCCTGTAGAGTTTTAGAAAACCTTGTCGCTTCGCCGATAAAGATGTCACAAATCATTTCCATCCTCTGCCGTCCAAGGTCCGGGCAAAGCCCTAAACCTGTTAACAAGAAGGTATCACGCAAGCCCTAAGGCTAATTTATTTCCCTACAATCGGTCAACACACGACAAAAAGGACATCACTTCGATGCCCTTCTCCATCAAACCTATAACCTGTCTTCAACTTAATGCTCTTCAAAAACTTTGTGAGTCAACCACCATTCAGAATGACTTCTTCAGAGGCTCGATCAACCGCATAGTCGCTAAATGTCGAAATCACACTATTATATTCATCTTTGTCCTGTACTCGGATTCCTTGCTGCAGCTGTTCCCATACTCCTTCAGGCAATGAAGACTCAAGTGACCCAACATCCATTTGAAAAAAAGTACGGATTACTTTGTCTTCTGTAGGGCGACCTTCGTACAAATTCAGATTCCCCAATGCATCGATGCTAATATAAGCCTGCTCTTTGCATAGAGGAGAAAGGTCATCAACCTGCTGCTTGACCCGTAAACCATCTGCTGCAACTTCTGCATCCCATTCAGGATGTTGGAGTAATAACACTTCGACTTGTGAAGCTGTCATTTTGCCTAATTGCTCAGTCTGGACTCCACAAACATAGTGAACTTCCAATACAACAGCAGTTAAATTATCAGGTGTAGTCGATCCTAGTTGTTTTACTAAAGCTTGTACCTCTGCTTCCGAACGATTCGCTTCTATAGGAGCTGCCCCCATGACAGTGACGGTCTCACTAAAATCAGTTGTTAATAAACGTTGAATATGAGAAGAGATAGACAGTCCGCTATACGCTAATATCGTTACAGCCACTAAGGCTAGACTCATCCATGCAGTTCGTTTCCAACGTCGCCAACGCCTTTTTAATTGTTTCTTTAATTTAAACGTGTTCACCTGAACCCCTTCTATCACTTTTTTAACCTAGTGTGACCGAAAGGGTTACCGTTTATGCACATTCAAACCTACACTTAAACATCACTCATATTATTTACACAAATGCAAAAAGCAGATTATCTAATATAGATAATCTGCTTTCTTAGATCGGGATGACACGATTTGAACATGCGACCCCCTGGTCCCAAACCAGGTGCTCTACCAAGCTGAGCTACATCCCGTTATGTATACCGGCGAGAGGACTCGAACCTCCACGGTTTCCCACTCGATTTTGAGTCGAGCGCGTCTGCCATTCCGCCACGCCGGCATATGAAGTTATAATGGCGCGCCCTGAGAGATTCGAACTCCCGGCCTTTTGATTCGTAGTCAAACGCTCTATCCAGCTGAGCTAAGGGCGCAAATTGGAGCGGAAGACGGGAATCGAACCCGCGACCCTCGCCTTGGCAAGGCGATGCTCTACCGCTGAGCCACTTCCGCAAACGGTAAGGTGAAAATAAACTGGACTCTCATCCATGAAACAAAAACTTAAATGGCGGAACCGACGGGATTCGAACCCGCGATCTCCTGCGTGACAGGCAGGCATGTTAGGCCAACTACACCACGGTTCCAGATCACTTTCGTAAGAAAGTATAATTGCGGGGGCAGGATTTGAACCTGCGGCCTTCGGGTTATGAGCCCGACGAGCTACCGGGCTGCTCCACCCCGCGTCGTTATAAAAGAAATATGGTGGAGGCTGAGGGGATCGAACCCCCGACCCTCTGCTTGTAAGGCAGATGCTCTCCCAGCTGAGCTAAGCCTCCATATTGGGATTCTCATCCCTCATTGAAACAATAAAAATTGTTATGACCCGTAGGGGATTCGAACCCCTGTTACCTCCGTGAAAGGGAGGTGTCTTAACCCCTTGACCAACGGGCCTTACTGGCTCCCCGAACAGGGCTCGAACCTGTGACAACTCGATTAACAGTCGAGTGCTCTACCAACTGAGCTATCAGGGAATAATATACATTTGCAAAAGCAAGTGTAATTCATCATACAATGTCCACAAGCAAAACTTGTATCTATGTAAGAAAAATTTGCTTGGCGGCGTCCTACTCTCCCAGGACCCTGCGGTCCAAGTACCATCGGCGCTAGAGGGCTTAACGGTCGTGTTCGGGATGGGTACGTGTGGAACCCCTCCGCCATCGCCACCAAACGCGATTTTCGAAGCTGAGCTTCTTCAATCCAATATGGAACTGAAAATGATACGCACATCCGTGATGTACCCATTTTCATTTCAGAGTGTTTGTTCTCTGAAAACTAGATTCGAAACGAAAGTCTGCGATGTAAAACTTGCTAATTGGATAAGCCCTCGACCGATTAGTACTGGTCAGCTCCATGCATTACTGCACTTCCACCCCCAGCCTATCTACCTCGTCGTCTTCAAGGGGTCTT
>NZ_JAUSTI010000005.1 GCF_030812775.1 Paenibacillus tundrae | reverse complement strand
CGGTATACGTCTGAAATGTTTGTCCTTTTTTCGCCATAAAAAAATATCCCCTCCAAGTCTCACTTGAACCCTCATGATAACATGAAGGTTTTTTTTAAGTGTCTACTTAAAGGGGATAATACCACCGCTTCGGCTTTTTTTCCTGTGTTTTCAACTAAGCTCAACTGAGTTCAGTGGATCTATTTCACCCAAGCCAGCGCCAAACCGTCATAGTCCGGCAGCATAGTCGTGACAAGACGTGGATCACTCGCCATCTGCTCGTTGAAACGACGCACAGCAAGCACAGCCGGGCCTTGCTTGTCCGGATTTAGCGTGCGACCTCGTAGGAAACAGTTGTCCCCTACAATGACTGCACCTGGACGCGCCAAGCGAATCGCATAATCGAGATAAACCGGATAATTTTCCTTATCTGCGTCAATAAAGAAGAAGTCGAAGGTACGCCCTTCCTGTACCAATTGCTCCAGACTGTCTGCCGCAGGTCCGATCCGGTACTGCACTTGGCTGCCAAATCCACCTTCCTCCAGATGCCCTCGAGCCATCGCTGCATACTCTTCTTTCAGTTCAAGCGAAGTCAAGCTCCCTCCTTCGCTTAAACCACGAGCCAGGCAGATGCCGCTGTACCCGCCCAGCACACCAATTTCGAGTACAGCTTCCGCTTTCGAGGTTTTCGCCAGAAAGGTCAGCAGGCGTCCATACGCCGCAGCCACTGAAACCTCCGGCATGCCATTCGCACGAATGGCCTCTTTAACTTTTAACAAGAGCTCATCCTCTTGAAATAATTGATTTACATATTCGTCAGGGGTCAGATTCACCACGAAGTTCCTCCTTGCAAACTTGGATTCCTTTCCATATAGATGCCCTTGGACAGCTTTCCGTATAAATGCCCTTGGGTAGCTTTCCATATGGATGCCAATGTTTTATAATGAATGTTTGTTATTCAACACAGTGCAGCACGCACTACACACGAATGACCTGCATTGAAGTCTATGCGGGTAAGCCGCATTACTCATTGTAAGTTTTTTCACGGAAAGCGGCAAGGCCGCGCCGTTACTATATCGCCGCCAGAGGGAAAGCCCCTGCGGCTCGAAATGGAGTTGAATGAATTCATATGGCTCGATTGCAATTGATTGCAACCTCTGCAATGGGACTTGAGGCCGTTGTTGCCCGGGAACTGAAACAGCTTGGGTATGAGGATGCCAGGGTCGATAATGGCCGAGTATTTTTCACAGGAGATTATATTGATATTTGTCGCTGTAACCTGTGGCTGAGAAGTTCCGATCGCGTGCTGGTTAACATGGGCGAATTCCCCGCAACCACATTTGATGAATTGTTTGAGGGCACCAAAGCACTACCATGGGAAGAATGGATTCCCGCAAATGGTGAATTCCCGGTGGAAGGACGCTCCCAGAAATCCCAGCTGAGTAGCGTACCTGCATCCCAAGGTATCGTCAAAAAGGCGATTGTTGAGAAATTAAAACTCACTCATCAGACGGAATGGTTTCCTGAGAATGGAGCACGCTATGTGATTGAGGTTATTCTGCTTAATGACCGTGCTTTGCTTACGCTGGATACGACAGGGCCAGGACTTCACAAACGTGGATACCGCAAACTTGTTACGGAAGCGCCGCTTAAAGAAACCTTGGCAGCTGCTCTGATCCAGCTCAGTCGCTGGAATGTTTCCCGCCCGTTCTACGATCCATGCTGCGGCTCAGGCACCATGCTGATTGAAGCTGCTATGATTGGATGGAATATCGCACCAGGGCTTCGCCGCACATTTAATTCCGAAAATTGGGATGTAATCCCTGCTGAACTATGGGAACAAGCACGGGAAGAGGCTTTTGACGCTGTACGTGATGATGTACCATTACAGATTTCGGGTAGTGATATTGATCCTGAGGCAATTGAAGTTGCACAAGCGGCAATCAAAAGCGCAGGCTTTGCCAAGGATATTGAGGTAAGCGTTCTTCCTGCTCACCGCGCAAAACCACAAGGGGAATATGGCGTAATCATCACCAACCCACCTTACGGTGAACGTTTGAGTGAAGAAAAAGAAGTGCAGAAGTTGCTCCGTTCCCTTGGACGTTCTTATCTGGAGATGCCAACATGGTCGTTCTTTGCAATCACCTCCACCAAAGCATTTGAAGAGTACTTCGGACACAAAGCGGACAAGCGCCGCAAACTGTTTAATGGACGGATCGAGACCCAATATTATCAGTATCTGGGACCACTCCCCCCACGTAATAAATCTACTCAAGCTTAAACGTAAATGCGATCATCTGAGTGTTCGCTCCTTTTAGGAGAGGACGCTCTTTTTTTATGTCACTTGTATGGTATCTCTTAGAAAATTCCATACTACACAGCGTAATACTAGAGGTTAATCACCACCTGCTGGTTGAAAAGCACCCAAGCCACGCTATAATGAATGAAGCTCCATTTACATTCCGATAACAAAACTTTTACAAAGGGAGACAACATTCATGGTTTTCACTTCGTCTTCACGTAGTAGCACGCTACGTAGACTTCTACATCATCCTTTATCGTTGTATCTGTTATTCATTGCGCTCATGCTGCTCAAATTAATGTGGCTACACCACAACTTGCATGCCTACAACATTACGATGGGACTGTTGGACAATATTATCGCGATCGGCTCCCTGCTCCTCATTTCCTTTTGGACATGGTGGTTGCCTCGGAAAGGCTATAAGATATCGCTAATCGCACTAAACTTAATCCTTACAGCACTTATCTACGCAGATATGGTCTATTATCGCTATTTCCAGGATTTCCTTACCATTCCTGTCCTTTTACAAGCTAAACAGGTCGATGCACTTGGAGATAGTATCGCGACGCTTCTTAAACCTAGTGACCTGCTGTTCTTTGCGGACTGGATTGTATTCGTGATCTATGGTGTTGTACGCATCCTAACGAGACGTTCAGACGCTAACCGCTCAAGTCGGTATGGATACAATGATCTACCTTACGGACACAATCGCAGCAAGACTCGTACACGTCGGTTTACGGCCGGTAGCATCGCTTTAGTGTTAGGACTATCCCTTGCGGTTGGGCCGATTTATTACTACAGCAAAACCTGGGCAAAAGGGCTGTTCGATAACAATTGGTGGAATGTCTCCATGTATAACGTTACTGGGCTGCTGGCATTCCACGGTTATGATCTGTACAACTACGCCAAGGATCAGATCGGATCAGGATCTGAAGCTGATCCTGCTGATGTCGAGCTGGTCAAATCCTTTTTTACCGAAAAACAGAATCAACCCTCGCAGACCGGCAGCGCACTGTTCGGTAAATATAAAGACAGTAACGTTATCGTTGTTCAAGGTGAAGCATTTATGAACTTCATGATTGGGCAGAGTATCGGTGGTCAGGAGATTACGCCTCATTTCAACGAATTGATGAAAGAAAGCCAATATTACAGTCATTTCTATCACCAGACCGGGCAGGGCAGGACATCGGATGCTGATTTTGGAGCTAACATTTCGTTACACCCCTTGCCTATCGGCTCAGCATTTGTACGTTACGCAGACCATGCCTATGATTCCTTACCTTCAATCCTGAAGGACAATGGATACAGCACGAATGTTTTTCATGCCTATGAGAGTGGATTCTGGAATCGCTATACGATGTATCAGAATATGAACTACGATAAGTTTTATAGCAAAAATGATTTTGTACAGGACGATCCACTTGGCTGGTCTTTATCCGACCTCTCTTTTTTCAGACAGTCTGTTGAGAAAATGGATAGCGAGGTATCAGAGCCTTTCTACTCTTTCCTTATAACACTTTCCAGTCATCATCCGTATGCCTTACCTGTTGATAAACAGGAGCTGGATGTAGGGGAATTCCAAGGTACGATGTTTGGTAATTACCTGCAATCCGTTCATTATGTAGATTCAGCACTAGGTAGTCTGGTCGAGGATTTGAAAAATCGCGGATTGTGGGATAAAACGATATTTATGTTCTATGGCGATCACGATAATTCCATTAAGGAACAGGCGCAATACGAAAACTTTCTGGGTAGATCGTTAAACCAGCTTGATATGGAGCAGATTATGAATGAGGTGCCACTGCTTGTACATTTACCAGATGGAGGCGAGGCTGGAACCTTTGATGAACCCGCAGGACAGCTTGATATCACGCCGTCTGTGCTCCATCTATTGGGCATCTCCGATCAATCCTACTACCACATGGGCAATGATGTTTACGATGGCTCTAGTCGGACTGTAGTGTTGCGTAATGGGGCGTTTACGGATGGTTCTGTGTTCTACATTCCGTCCGATGATTACATCTATGAGCATGGTTCCTGTTATGAC
This sequence comes from Paenibacillus tundrae, assembly GCF_030812775.1. GTDB lineage: Bacteria > Bacillota > Bacilli > Paenibacillales > Paenibacillaceae > Paenibacillus > Paenibacillus tundrae_A. Next base: position 360,827 of record NZ_JAUSTI010000005.1, on the reverse strand, counting down.
TTATCCTCCCGTGGTGAAACGGATATTAACGCCTGCCGGGCAGGACATGATGAAGCTTCGAAACGACTTCGTGTGTCCGACACAATCATTACCTATGATTTAATCACACGCTTGCGTGAGGGACTATAAAGCGAATCGGCAGTGCTGATGCAAGACTATTTATGTCTTCAGCACTCCTTTCTTTTATCCAATGTAAATTGCACCCTTGCGAAAAATATAAAGTCACTATATAATTGTAACTAGGATAGTTTCATTTACAGTTGATTTACAGAAAAACGGAGGTTATTCGAATGAATATTGAGATATGGTCTGATTTTATGTGTCCTTTCTGCTATATTGGTAAACGTCGTTTAGAAAATGTATTGGAGCAATTTCCACACCGGAATGAAGTGAAATTTGAGTTCAAGAGCTTCGAACTTGACCCTAATGCTGAAGTACACACAGGCAAAACCAACACAGATTACTTAGTTTCTAAGTACAATATTAGTATAGAACAAGCACAAGGCATGAATGCACAGATGAATGCCAATGCTCGGACAGCAGGTCTGGAGTACAACATTGATGCGATGGTACCCACCAACTCTTTCGCTGCTCATCGCTTGACACATTGGGCGAAGTCTCAAGACAAAGCGCTTGAGCTAAGTGAACGGTTATTCCAAGCTGTATTCATTGAGGGCAAGCATGTCGGCGATCATGAGGTATTACTCCAACTGGCTGAAGAAGTGGGATTAGATCGTAGTGCAGCGGCTGTCGTCTTGGAAAGCAATCAATTTGCTGAACAAGTTCGCGCAGATCAAGCTGAAGGCGAACAGCTCGGCATTCGAGGCGTACCATTCTTCGTACTGGATCGTAAATTCGCTATATCTGGTGCTCAGCCTGACGAAGTGTTCCTTGATGCCATCCAGAAAGCATGGGACGAGCGTTCCCCATTCACGATGGTTGAGTCAAGTGCAGCAGACAATGAAGGTAGCGGTGTGTGTACAGAAGATGGCTGTGAAGTTCCACAACGCGATTCAAAATAATAAACAAACACAAAAGCAGCAGGAGCAAGGGAATCCCCCCAATCCTGCTGCTTTTTTTATTTATAACATACACACAGCTCATTGTAATAAATTTTCGTTTAGTAAACAGTTAGAGCAAAGGAAACGGAATCGATTCTGTAGAAGCGAAGCGTTCGCCTTTGTCTCCCGAATTTCAACCTCTAAAAACTTATGATCAGGAAACTTTGGAGACAACAGCGATCGGAAGAACGATCCGTTCCATATCCTCACTAACCAATGATTAAACACTCGTATTACAACTTAGCCTACTCCTTAATCCCAGAAAAGTTGATCCGGATGTGGACCTGTCCGTTTGTCCGCATCCATAGCATCAATCTGTCTAAGCTCATCCGGTGTTAATTCAAAGTCAAAGATATCCGCATTTTCACGGATACGCTCTGGTGTCACAGACTTCGGAATGGTCACAATCTGATTCTGAATGTCCCAACGCAAAATCACTTGTGCAGGTGTTTTGCCATACTTTTGGGCAATTGCTTTTAACGTGGATTCATTATTTAGCTTGCCTTTCATAATCGGGCTCCACGCCTCAAGCTGAATGCCTTGCTCCCCACAGAAGTCCTGTAATTCCTGCTGGATCAAGCCTGGATGTAATTCCACCTGATTGACAGCAGGTACCGTGCCACCTTCATCTATAATATCGCGCAAATGATGTACCTGAAAATTACTTACACCAATGGCACGTACACTTCCCTCACTATATAACCGTTCAAAAGCTCTCCACGTTTCCTTATATTGATCTCGTCCAGGCCAATGGATTAAGTATAAGTCAATGACATTAAGTCCTAAAGCCTTCTGACTCGCTTCAAATGCGCGAAGGGTGGAGTCAAAACCTTGATCCTCATTCCAAAGTTTTGTTGTGACAAACAATTCATTCCGAGCAATACCACTGCTGGCAATGGCTTGTCCTACTTCCTCTTCATTTCCGTAGATGGAAGCAGTGTCTATACTCCGGTATCCTACCTCCAAAGCCGTTTCAACGGCTTGGTGTACTTCTTTTCCCTTCGCTTTATATGTTCCGAATCCCAGCCATGGCATGGTTACTCCGTTGTTCAGTATCGTGCAGTCTGTAATATGTTTTGTCATCGTCTACCTCCCACTTGGAATTTGCCTGCTCATGCTTTATTAACCTTCTGACAAAATTTCAAGCGGAATCATCGGAGATCACATGCAAAAAAACTCGCAAAGCGGTGAGCTCTGCGAGTTTCGTTTGGTGACAGGAACGTTTAGAAATCCTTTGGTTGCTTTTGATTCCGGATCGAGTTCAATCTTCTCTTCTCCTCGGCGAACATTTCCTCCGCCAATTCTACGCCTTGACCACCAAGTGAACGCTCCGCTTGACGCATCGCCTGTTCGGTGTGAGCCAAACGACGACTTGCCTGCTCAATGGTTTGTTCTGTTGGATGAGACATCGCTTGAGAAACAGCATAGTGAAGTTTGTTCACCGCATTTTGCGCCTGAGATACGGTTGTACCCGCCTGCAAACTGGAATCATAACGCTTCGGCATAGTTATTCCTCCTTGGGATCATGTTCCTGTTACCTCTATAGGATGGTTAACCCAAGGCTTCCTTATTCTCTTTTTCGAACGTAAAATGTCGTAACTTTATACTTATCCATTTCGTTAATTAGAGTAAGTTGTTTTAAGAGGAGGAATCATTTTTGCGTAAATGGCTTATGTTGCTCATCTTCGTATGTCTAGTGGGTCTAATCAACGCCTGCAATCGGACAGGGTATGAGATTACCGGATATACCGCTTCATCGATAAATGCCCAGTTTCCTGTTCCAACCAATGCCAAGCAAATTAACTTAACAACAAATTCGGGGAATCCCAATATTAAAGTAGCTGTTACCTATGAATTGAAAAATATAGGCGGAGAACTGGGTCTCTATCCTCCACCTGATTATTTCCAAAAGTTAGCCAATGAAGGCTGGATAGAGATCGAGAACGAACGTTTAGGTCATGTGCACTTTTTGCAAAAAGAAGACCGCATCATCGCCCTTGAAATCCGTGAGGACACCTTCAAAATATACGAAATGAAGCCAGATTTCGAATTCAAACAAAAATAAGAGAGGCCATAGGCCTCTCTCTGCTGGATAACAAGCATATCATGCTCGTATCATCTATGAAGCGTTTATTTGACGAATTTCGCTACTTTTGCCAACACTTCTTCTTCCGAAGGAGCACTGATGTACCGACCGTTAATAAAAACGAAAGCACGTTTCGCACAAGGACCACAATAGGATTTACATCCAATCTTGATCTCTGTGTCTGGAGCCATTTTCTCCAGCTTAGGCACGATGGACTTCAACCGAATGTGATTACATTTTTCGCATACGCGGATATCGTTAGCCATGATTTCCCCTTCTTCAAGCTCCTAGTGATCGCCGTGATTGCCTTTGGAGGGATTCGTAATAACGAAGCCTTCTTGAGGAAGATACAGGTAATCAATTTTCACGCCATCCAGCAATGGTTGATCATTCTCAATAATGACATCGATGTCTTTATCCGTAGATACTACCGTGTCATTCTCTTTTGGTGTATCCAGATCAAGTCCGTAGTGAGCATGATCCCCGTGTGCATGTGTAATAACAACACGCAATTTTTTGCCTTCGTTCTCAGGCTTGTCCAATTCAAGTTTCAATACTTTAGCCGCATTGCGAGTGATTTTGCAGTTCATGTGCTTCATCTCCTATATCGTAATTGCTGGTTACAACAATTTCAGCATTCTTAAACTCCAGCATCTATTGTAAAGAAAGTTTTGGCTCTTCGCAATAACAATGATTCTAGACAGGTGTTAGAATGATGCATTTCGCATAAATTTATGATGCTGTACTGGAAGGAAGGACTGGATATTTACGTTCAGCACGGCTTACAAACCAGTTCATCAATATAAGCGTGACTCCAATATCGTCAATTGGCATGAACGGCATCACATCAGGTAGAACCCAGTATAACAATGCCGGGACAATAAATAACAATTTTTCGCGTAATGGAATCTCCGTTGCCCGCAATAGACGCGGGAGCCTTCTAAACACTTCCGACCATCGTTTAAATGACAACAATCTTCTCCACTTCATAGGATTCCTCCTCATGCTGACTATCTATAATATGTGAGTGACTCACACATTGGCTATTCCTCCGATCCGAAGCAGCTGACCGAAGGAACAACGAATGCCCAAAAGTGAATCTTTTTTTTAGAAAACTTCTGTTGCACACAGGCCATGTTACGGCACCTGTGTCTGTTATACGAACAATACATTCATATCGTTTCATTCTCTACCGTTTAATCACTAGATTCATAGGATAATAGCTCTGCCAACAACATGCCAACCTCCACACAGATATCATCGAACTGCTCTATGGGTAATGGATTAATTCCGAGACCGACTTCTACGGTAAAACCAGGCTTGCGATACTCCTGGATGAACCAGTCCTTGTACCCTGCATCACTGCCGCCTAATTTTACAGCTTTGTATCCAGATACCTTCGCCAATCTTCGGGATAACGGTGCACTTTCTCTAGGCTCCAAATCCCGGTAGTTCCAGTAGATCTCTTGCCCTTGACTATGCAAAGATACGACTACATCGAACTCATGCTGCCGCGTCCACTCGGCTAGAGCCAGCGCCTCCGGCTCACATAACGGAGCTGTTCCTGCATAATCACGAGGACCAGGTGACGTCATTCCCCTTCTAGCCGCCTCTTCCTCCCAGTGGGCTGGAAATTGATCATTCAGATCCACTCCCCTTATGTTTGCTTTCCAATGAGTAAAGTGAGCCCGCTCTGTATTCCAAGCCAGCAGTTGTTCAGCATGTGGATGCTGATTTACAATACCCTCCTGCACCAACTCAACTCCATCCGGATTAACCATCGGAACCACCCACAGTGTTGTATCCTTCATCCAGCGCTGAGGATCAAACCGATACCACGGTTTATGGCAACTGTAGGCTCTAGCATACTCTTCAATAAACCGCATCACCACGGCTGTAGTTAGCCATTCATTAGCATGGACGGAAGCATTGACATGGATATGTCTCGAACCCTCACCAATTCGTAAATAGTGCAAAGGTTTACCCATCACACTTGTGCCGATCGAACCTGTCTCCACAAAGGGAAAATGACTGCTCAATAATGCAATATCCCGATGTAATTCACGGAAGCCATACTCTCCCTTTAACCTAACTATAGCTTTTCCACCGGATTCAGGAATATGAATGCACCGACCACACCAATCGCTCACGTTGGTGATTTCAGGATTGCCTTTCCGTAATTCATCTTCGCTCAGACCAAAACGAGCTGCTATTGTACCGACATGCTCACCTGGCTGAACAGCATATCTCCGCCCTGTTCCAGGTAAGATCCGCAACATCTGTCCTGCCAGCAAATAAGGTTGGGATGTTGCTTCTGGATTTAGCGCAGCAAGCAATTCGCTTGTCATGTGATGCGCTGACGCTATACGAGCCACTGTGTCACCTGGCTGTACAATGATCCACTGTAATTCCATGTGCAATCTCCTTTCACTGAGCGAGATTTACTCTTGCGATCTGTTCTTACTACCGTCTGTTCTCCTCTATATCCTGATCATGTTATATATGTATGCTCACCCGCTCGTCCGTCATGTGACATATTTCGCAGACTTCTTCCCTCTCTATAGATAACAAAAATCCCAGAGCCTTCGGCTTCTGGGAGGGAGAAAAACAATATTGGATCATATGAATACGGTTGAATCGAAATGATTAGGACAATTGCGTGACCTGCCATACAACAGGTGTTTTTGAGATTTGCTCTCCGAGCCACTGCCTTGTAATATTTTGGAACATACGAGGATCCCCTGTACAGAAAAATTGATGCACTGGCGTATCGTTTCCACTGGCCAATTTTCGTTTATCATACAAAATCGTACTGATTTCTCTCGCCGTCTCATCTGCCGAACTAATGAGTTTCACTTCCTGCCCCATCACTTCCTGAATCGTTTCCATCAAGAATGGATAATGGGTACAGCCTAGAATCAGACAATCAATCGGCTGTTGCTTAATCTGGCTTAAGGACTGCTCTACTGTCATCGTTGTTTGTTCGGATCGGAATTCACCTTGCTCGACTAACGGCACAAGTGCCGGGCAAGCCTGGCTGACTACATCAATATAGGGTGACAATTGTTTGAGTGCGGAGGTGTATGCGCCGCTGCCGATCGTTCCCACGGTGCCAATGACACCGATGCGTCCTGTACGTGTAGCTGTAATAGCGGCACGCGCTCCTGGATGAATCACGCCGATTACTGGAACCTTCACCTTAGCCCGAATATAGTCGAGCGCTGCTGCTGTAGCCGTGTTACAGGCGATAACGATGACCTTGGGATCAAATTGGATCAAGAAATCTACGATTTGTTCCGTGAATTGTTTAACTTGTTCGGACGAACGGGGTCCGTACGGTGTCCGGGCAGTATCTCCAAAATAAATGACCTTTTCCCGTGGGAGCTGGCGCATCACTTCCTTTGCGACCGTTAATCCCCCTACACCCGAGTCTAATATAGCGATTGCTTGCTGCACGAACACACCGCTTCCTTCTTCATTGAATTGGTTCTCATATCTAGTAAAGCTCAAATTGTTTTCTTCCTACCGTATGACATTTCAGGCAAAAAGGTACCACCATCTTACCCGATTTTATCATAGGGTTCAATTAAAAATACCCACAGTGCACCTCTCTCGCGATTAGCGCACACAACAAAGCAGGCTCTCCTCCATCTGCATGAGGAAAGCCTGCTGCTTATGTCAAGCGTGGCTTAGTTATCGTCTTTTGAATCATCGGTAGGCAATTTAGCTACGACAACACTGTCCGATTCATTTGCCAAGATGTCACTGTCAGACTGAACCGGAGCATTCGAATCTGTAATTACTGCGGAGACCCGCAGTTCTTTACCTTCGGCACAATTGCGCCATGATTGAATGTCCTGGATGACAACGTCAGCCGTTTCTTTCACTTTAGATACGATCTGATTACCCTGTTCACCAACCTTAACAGCCAACTCTTGACCTTTCTCCGTCACCTGACGCGCACCTTCGGAAATATCCTGACGAAGTTCACGTCCTGACTTTGGTGCCAGCAATAACGCAGTTACCGAACCAACCACTGAGCCGATTAATGCGCCCCACAATAAACTTTTGTTTGATTCCTTCACGCAACATCTCTCCTCTTCTTCGAGTTAAGTACCGGATTACAAGCACTGATGTTGTGACTTACTAACCCGGGCGAATGCCTACTCTGTTGATGCAGTATAGTCAGTAAGGGCTTGACCTGACACTCCAAATATCAAAAAACTTTCATGGTCATACTCTCACCGTTACGTTTAACGGTTATGCTGAGCTGGTTCCAACGAAGAATCTTCATTTGTATTCCCAGGATCAAGATCAATAACATAACGTCCCGGGGCAATCAGTGCGGCTTGGTGTTCACACCGCCAGCGTCGCCCGCCCGAGGAACCCAGCGTTTGTCCATCCTGTAGCACATCACCTTGATCGAATATGTAGTATGCTGCTCCAAGCAAGGTTTGAGCCACTGTATCTGGATCAAGACCAGTGAAGTGACACTGAACATCAGGAACCCCGAGCGCGGACAGTCCAACCGTATCCATCACAAGTTCGCGCTGCTCTTCTGTTCCACCAGCCTGATACATTCTGACGTTCATCGCTGCATAGAGATGCTCTTCTCGTTCCTGTGATTGCTTATACGCTGCTGGTTCAACAAGTTTATCACTGCCGTACCAATACATCGCCTCACACGGCAAGACTTCAAGCACAGCCTGCAATGTCTTCTGGAACAGCCCTAATCGCTGCTTGCGCGGCAGCGCAGCAGTAAACATATCGTGAATCCGAATCGAATACGTAGCTCCCTGGACTGCCTGTTCTGCCTCTGTCCAATGCCAAGCTTGCTGAAGTGCACCTGCAAAGCGTGAGATATCCTTCATCTCAGTCGCGGCAAGCATACAGGTTTGTGCTGGGATATCCCCTTCCTGGAATGAAACCTTGTGATCCAGATGGTAGAAAACCAGCATCTCTGCGTTCGACTCTGCTGAAGCATGGATCTCATCCTGCGAATTTGTTTCTTGCGGTTGCTTGTCGCTGTTCGTGACTGCAGTTTGTTGTTTCACAGTAAGTCGAACTTGTCCCGTATAACGACTTAGCGCTTCTTGCAAACGAACGTGATTGATTTCCGGGCACTTGTCAAACAACAGTTCAACCATGTAAACCGGATGAAATCCAGATGGCGCATCCTGCTTGTCATTTCCTTTTAATTCTTCATTCTGTATATCTGTCATGCTGCTTCCCCTCATTCCTTACTCTGTCCCTCGATCTGCCTGATTCGTAAAAGGATCGAGTTCTCGATCTACATAAGCGCTCACTTGGTCTGCAAAGCGTTCAAGTATTTCGGGTAGGTCTGAACTCAGTGGATGCAGTTCTCCTCGATTCCAACTGAAATAATCTTGTACGAGTGGCTTCCGCAAAGTAACAAGCTGACGAAGCACTTCGTATATTGAAGCGTCAAATACCTTCTCTTCATGATTAATCTCGATAATATCGTCATAGCTGCTAGCATCCCTCATAATAAAACCATCGATGAGATAGCTTCCGACGTCCGTGACGATCTCAATCGCCAGATGCAGACATCGTTCCTGCACCAGCCCCATCATAAGACCGCCATCCCAGGCTTGTGTTGAAAGGCGTAGCCCCTCGGCTACCTCCGGTACCGCAGCAAGCCTATGGGCAATCTGCTCTTTATTTACGTAGTACAATACATTTCACTTCCTGTTCAGTGAATTATCGGTTCCGTTTGCCTCTTCGTTTCAACCAAAATATCATCACAGGACAAGCGATCAGGAACACGATAAAAATATATAAAAATTCCATTACGTCTCTTAAATCGCTCATACCCGCTCTCCTTTAGTCGCTTCTTAATGAGATACGCAAATTAGAATTCGTAGTCAACGGCGATCGATTGTTCTCTAACTTCGTTCATATACTTAATTACTTCTTGATGAAGCGGATGTACCTGATACGCTTGCAGATCATCAAGAGATGCAAACTCGGCTGTCAGAGAAATATCAAAGGATCTGTCTGAGCGAAGCACGTCTATACCTACATCCAGCGATACAAGAACATCAATTTTACCTTCCAAGTTACGAAGCACATTGGCAGCTTCTTCAATACGTTCTGGTGAACGATCTTTCATTTTGAACAGGACAATATGTTTAATCATCGAACAAACACCTCGTTTGTGAATTAATAGTGGAATGAATGTTTTTTCATGTATTCAAAATATATCATAACGTTATCTATTACGAAAGGATACTTGAAAACGTTCTCTAGACGAATAAGCAAAATAAAGACATACACAATCCAAAAAGGCTACTTTGTGGGTTGTTCTTCTTCTGGCTCACTGACGCTGTCCACAGATTTCTGCTGCTTCTCTTGCTCGGATTTGGACTTCTGATGTTCTGTATTAGTCGGCTTCGCCCACTCCTTATCGGACAACTCTTCCTGTTTCTTAAGTACAGCAATGGCCTGTCTAAGCTTGTTCGGCAATGGAAGACCGATCTTGGCATAGTTTTCAGTAATCGATATCAATTCATTTACCAGATAAAAATATATCGCCCCGCCTTTGATAATATCCGTCCCCATTAATAAATCGATCCGATGTGCCAGCAGAATAACGGTCAGCATCAAGCCCTTGCGCGCAAGTCCCCAGAACCCAATATTGCTGTTTAACCCTGTTCCTGTCCTTACGGCGGCTGCAATCCCCGTTACATAATCGACAGCCATAGCAATGGCAAGCAGACTAAGCAATTGATCCCATCCTCCAAAAGCAAACGTCACGAACGCCCCTGAAATTGCAGCAAGTGTATTTACGGCCGGATACACGTTTCCCACCTCTCTCCCCTTAGTCATCCTACAAGATATGTAAGAATAAGAGATTTTGACAAGCCAACTACCTAGTTAAACTTGCGGATTTCACATTTCAGATTTGTGCACATTGCTGAAACAAGCCATTCACGAAAATCCAATAATCTTGGGGAAATAAGGTAAATAAACCGCATTGCATCAACAAAATTCAGTAAAAAGTAAATTAGTCCTAAAAATAGTTCTTAAGAATCACTTTATTATTCAATACGCTCTATTTCTCCTCGTAAATTTAGTGAATCATTGTAATCTAGGAATATACTAGGATGCAATTTGCACACCCACTAGTTCATAACTCCTCCTTCCTGACCGACTCCACAGCTCATATAATTCGATTCAGTTCAACAGGCACTTGAAAGTACCCCAACTCTTATTGTAGTATTTGGTTAAAAAAATCGGAGGAAATATGCCTAATCAACCAGAACAACATTCCATCCAGGCGTGGTCTCTGATCAACCGTAAATATTTGGGAAAAGGCGTCCGTGTCAAACGGTTCCGTAAACCGACACGCTGTCAAATTCGCAACCGTGTTCTTCTAGCCGTGCTGATGGCCAATGATATTAAGTTGTCCCAGCTCGCTGAAGACTTATCCATCTCTTCACGCAGTGTAAGCGCGTGGGTGTATGAAGGGCGGATACCCGGCAGTACCAATTTGGACAAGGCTTGTCAATTACTTGGATATCCACGCCACATTCTTTTTAATGAAGAGGTTGTGCGTCAGAGTCCAGTTATTTGTCAACCCGAGCCTTCCCGTTTCATGAAGCGTACGGTGACCCGTTCTCCGGTAAGTAACCGTATCTTGACAGGCTTGTGCATGGTCCATGATTTGTCGGTGACAGATGTCAGCCACTGGATCGGGGTTCACCCCGGCACCTTCCGCAAATGGCTGCATCAGGGAACGCTGCCTTCTGCTGCGTTTCAAGAACAAGCGGAGCAATTCTTCCGCATTCCGAAGACCATTTTGTTCGCAGATGTCATCTTGAAAGATCGTCACAATAACTAAAATTAGCGAGCAACCAAAAGGCTCTGTTATTCCTTAAGGAATACAGAGCCTTTTTAATATGACAAAATGGTATAACTTCTCTACCGGAATTACAACCGTTCTTTCCACTTCCTGATCTTGATAGATCTATTGTATATTCTCACTGGAAAATCCACACAATACCACTAAGTCAGCACACCGCCAGAACGTACTAACCTACACAAAAATAATCCAACTTCAGTTCCCGCTAGTTGTGTTGGGTTCATTCCATTCACTACAACACTCAAAAGACAGGTGATCATATGAAATTAGATAAGGATATCGGCATTTCTCTTGGATTTCTAGCCGGAACGACATTTGGCAGTGGGGTCGCTTTTCTCTTTCGTCTCCAAAGCTATGGTGTTATGGGTAGTGTCGCAATCTTTGGAATGATCGGAGCCTTCGCTGGATTATTCATCGCCAAGTATGGGCTCCGTATGAATCGTTGAAGCCAAAATGCAGGCGTAATATAGAAAGACCCGTTCTTTGCTTCATCGCAATGAACGGGTCTTTCTATGAACGTAGATGCGGTCGAGAGGACTCGAACCTCCACGGGGGGTTAGCCCACACGGACCTGAACCGTGCGCGTCTGCCAATTCCGCCACGACCGCATAATATGTAACTTTTCACTATGATGAAAAGCATCCTGACAACAAAGAATCGTTGTGCGGTAATGTAGAGTATACATGTTATGGAAGAAGAATGCAATACGTTTTCATTTGTATAGCAGATAGGACATATGTCCTTTTTAAATATCATAGAATCTCCTATCGTTAGGACAAAATTAGCTTGTATTATCCAATCCGTTTCATCAATGATGTAGACGTTTGGTAATCACAACGAAGGAGCGAGTCACATTGAATCCAATAAAGCTTTATTTTATCGGTGCAGGATTTCATGCATCTACCAATATCTATCCTTCCGCTATTGAAGCTGGAGCCATCATCCAAGGTATTGCTACCCGTAGTTTGGAGCGCTCCCAAGCCGCTCTTCTTCGCTTCGGCAGCATAGGACAGGCTTATGATAATGTACACCTTATGCTTGAGCATGAGGACTGTGACGGGGTCGTTGTCGTGGCACAACCCCAGGATCAAGTTATTCTGACGATGGAATGTATCCGCGCAGGCAAAAATGTCTATGTAGACAAACCACTGGGATGGAATGCAGCAGAAGCGAAGATGGTATCTGACGCGGCCAAGCAAGCTGGAGTGGTGCTCATGGTGGGGTTTATGAAACGTTATGCTCCCGTGTATCTGAAATTAAAAGAGTTGATCGATGGCGGGACACTGGGGAAAGTCCGGTCATTTCAGGTGAGGTTCGCTGTCGATAGCACTCCATTCTGCAAAGATGAAGAACAGTTTATCAAACTTGCGGCCATTCATATGGTGGATCTGATGCGCTTCCTCTTCGGTGAAATGGTGAAGGTTACGGGTACGACAGTTAGGGATGGCGAGCACATCAATCAGAGTATTTCCTTCGTGTTTGACCAAGGCATCGTAGGTAGCGCATATTTCACAGGTATGAGCGCTTGGTCACGTGAGAGTGAGCATGTACTAGTGACATTTGACAACGGATTTGCGTCAGCAGATGAGGTAACTAAACTTACGATTCATTCCTCTCAGACCTTTAATAATCTACCTTGGAAATCTCTAGCGGAGCAGGATATCGTGTACACACCTTCTGCTTCCCCTATGTCTGGAACTCATCGAGACCTTTATCTAAGAGGGTTCGTTGGGGAGATGGTACACTTTACGGAATGTTGCCGCGATCATTCTTTGCCACATTCTAGTGGTCAAGATAATATTAAAACCATGGCATTATGTGACGCAATCCTTTCGGCACTCGTATGACGTTTATACGCTATTCATTAACAACAATCCGTTGAGCATCCCCACACCTACTCAGAAATTATATATTTTTAAACCTCGATGTTTCGCATTGCGAATTTCGGGGTTTTTCCGTTTTTTTCGAGGTCTTATTGGGAAATACATCAATCCCTTATATATCATTGCAGGGTTTATAATGTACCTTAACCATGATATGCTGTCATTAGAAGTATACAGTCTATATAAGGTTGTAGTATCAATATAGGTACTGCATTGCCACCCTTATATTGGAGGTGCAATCCATGAAACAGAATTCCGCTAACCTTTGTCCCAAGCCATATGGTTGTTCTGTAGAAGTCACACTTAGTGTCATTGGGGGAAAGTGGAAAGGCGCTATTTTATATCACCTGTTCTCAGGTGCTTTGCGATTCAATGAGTTACGTAAGTTATTCCCGGATATCACACAGCGGATGCTCACTTTGCAGTTAAGAGAGCTTGAAAATAGCGGTATCGTACACCGAGAGGTGTATCCTCAGGTTCCACCTAAAGTGGAATATTCGTTAACCCCCTTTGGTGAAACGTTAAGGCCGATTATTTACAGCATGCGAGACTGGGGAGAACAATACACGAACGAAGTTATCGCCAAATCACAGCAAGTGGAATAAGGAAAGAAGCTGCTCCGTGCATACGAAGCAGCTTCTTTTTTCTGTTTTATTTCTCTACCGATTGAATGGTGATTGTCCGATTGCGCCCTTCTTCTTTGGCCTGATACAGAGCCGTATCTGCTAAATGAAACAACTCCATCGCTGCCGCTGAATGAATAGGATATTCCGCTATACCTGCCGATATTGTAACAGCTCGATCGATAGGCATTGCGCTATTCTCTACACTGGAACGAATATATTCGGCCACCTGGTAGGCAGTACTTGATTTGGTCTGACGCAGCAGCACGACGAACTCTTCTCCTCCAAAGCGGGAACATACATCCTGAGATCGTACGGCCTGTCGAATCAGTTCAGCAATATGTTTCAACACGATGTCTCCTGTATGATGTCCATACGTATCGTTAATTGACTTGAATCGATCTATATCGATAACGATCAGAGAAAAAGGAATCTCTTCATCGATCCAATGTTGAATAACTTCTTCAAACGTTCTGCGATTCGTCATTCCTGTCAGTACATCCGTTCTAGCATCATACGTTAGCTGATCCGTCTGCTTGCGAAAGCTCGCAAGCGCACCGAGTACGGCTTGTGTAAGAAGGTCAGCCTCACGATTCCAGTGTGGCTTCATCACAGGTAAGTCTACCTTGCCTTGATCCACCCGGTTAACCAAATCTGCAAGAATGACGAAAGGACTGGCTAGTTTACGAGCAACACGAATGACAATTAGAGTCAACACCACAAAAGGGACTGATGTATAGATCAGCAACATGCGAATATGATGGCTAAGCTGGTCGAATACAATCTTGGTTGGTGAGACTACTACAACTCCCCAGCCGGTAGTTGGAACTTTAGTATAACCTGCAAGTGAATCAAGACCCGATAGATTCTTGTACCTTACTTTCCCTTGTTGATCATCTAACAATTTATGTACAACCGTATTGTCACTGACATTCTCACCAATCCGCTCCGTATCGGGGTGAAATAACAGTGTGCCCTTCGCGTCCACGATAAAGAAATAGGAACCGGTACTGGATTTCAACTGACTTCCAAAAGAATGACTTAGAATATTACTCTCTTGCAAATAAATACTCCCACTGACATAACCCTCAAAGGTTTGATTCGAACCAAAAATCGGTTGACTCAAAAATACAATTCTGCGCTGACTAATTGGCGTAACATAAGACTCCGATATATAAGGCGTTCTGGAGTGTAGTGCATTCTTAGCTGCCGTAGAGCTGATATGAAGACCCAGTCTGCCTCCCATTGGCGAGACACCTCGAACAAGTCCCGTTTTATCCACAAGCGTCAAAGAGTTAAAGTAGTTACTGCTACCCCGAATCAGATCCAACGTTCCTCCAATTCTAGCAGTGTCTGTATAGTCCGCATCCGAGAACGAGTGTGCTGCATACTCTAAGCTACTCTGCATGGATTGAAACAATGAATCGAGCGTCTGACTCATCTGTGTAGCACTCGAATAATTGCTAGCCAGTGTGTTATCGATCAATGACTGCTTCTGAGATGTATAAAAAGATATAAAGATAATGGTCAAAGTCATTAAAACAGCGATGGTAACAAGACCGCTCAATAAGACGGTAAGACTAATTTTCTTCACGTTTCTTATTTTGCTTTTTAATGTTGCTGCTTTGTTCTGTGCGGTCATTATTGCTTCCCCCGGTTTTTCTTGAAAAGACATATGTCTCCCATTCTATACGAATGATGTTAAGAAGAAATAAAGAGTTTGTGAAGAATTTACAATAACGTACGATTGAGTGACGATTTAATGAACCCAATTTATTCTTTGAATGGATTACGCAGATCAGATCTAATCCTGAATCACATATCCTTCCCCCAGCTCCTGTTCAACAAATCCTGCCATATGTTTGGTCTGAAAGGCGATCGGCTGATCACTAGCTACAAGAATTCTGTTCTGCTGCTCGTCCTCCGTCTCAACAGGCAATGCAAATGAGCGTGTATAGTCAAATAACTCACATAACGTCGTATGAATTGCATTCACGAGCTGATCATTACCTGCCCGGCCAAATACATTCAGCATGACCATACCATCTGTTCTTAACTTCTCCTTCACAATCTTGAAAAAAGGGATTGAGATGAGCTGTTTAGGAGTCCCCTCAGCTGTAAAAGCATCAACAACGATATAATCATATGCACCAGAAGATTCCTGCTGCAATAATTCACGTCCATCACCAACACTGACATCGTCTCCCGCATAATTAAAGAATGTCCGACTGATCTCTAGCACTTCTTCATCAAGCTCTGCTACCTTTACCTGCTTCTCCGACAAATATGTAGGTAACGTACCAATCCCATGTCCAATGATATAGACAGATTTATAGTTAGACGTATTCCGTTCCATGAGATGTACCATGGCTCTCGGATATTCCAATACGATTCGTTCAGGGCGGTCGAGATCCATTGCCCCCTGAACAGCTTCATTAGAAAACTCCAACACGCGAAAATGTCCTTGCTCTTCATATAAACGCTTCGTGTCATAGACTTTCAGCTCATGCTGTTCACTTTTATTGCGATACAAAACTCTCACCTATATCCATCCTTCCATCATCTATAAAATACTTATTATAGATCAAATTCACATAAGGCACTAATCCACTGAACAAAACTAAAAAACACCGCTCGGATAAACCCCCGAAACGGTGTTTTAACGCCTACATGAACCTTAAGCTTCATTATGTCCGATGGCTTCATGTAATGCTTGTACATACGCAACGCCTAGATTAGACAAGGATGTGCTTTTGTGACTAATCCAACCTACATTGATCGTTTCTTCGCATTCTAATGGAACCGGAATAATCTCATTACCGTTTAAGTCCGCACTAAGCACACCCGTTGAGATCGTATATCCATTCAAGCCAATGAGCAGATTGAACAACGTCGCACGGTCATTGACTTGTATGCTTTTGGGATGAGATAACGTGCTTAGAATTTCTTCAGAAAAATGAAACGAATTGTACTCACCTTGGTCGAATGACAGATAAGGATAATCCTGAAGCTGTTCAATCGCAACGGAAGCTTGCTTCGCAAGCGGGTTCTGCACACTGATGAAGATATGAGGTTTCGCCGTAAACAGGCTCGTAAATACAAGACCTGCATCCTTCAATAATTTATTAATGACCTTCGAATTGAACTCATTCAAATAGAGAATGCCAATTTCACTGCGAAGACTTTTAACGTCCTGAATGATCTCATACGTTTTCGTTTCTCGTAACGCAAGCTCATACTCTTCCTGACCATACTGCTGAACCAGATGAACGAATGCGTTCACTGCGAATGCATAATGCTGAGTGGATACAGAAAAATGCTGCGGAGAGGGCTTCGCATTGAGGTAACGATTCTCCAGCAGCTCTGCCTGCTCCACAACTTGGCGAGCATAACTTAGAAACTCGACACCTTCTTTGGATAGAGAGATACCCTTATTAGTTCGTTCAAAGATCGTAATTCGCAGTTCCTGTTCCAAGTCACGGATCGCATTCGACAGACTCGGCTGGGAAATAAATAACCGCTTGGCCGCTTCATTCATGGAGCCACGTGTGGCAACCTCAATCACATATTTTAATTGTTGTAGTGTCAACGTTTCACCCCTCTCTTTCTAAATCAACTGGTAGAGCAATACTCTCCTCTTCCCAACGCAGTAGATTCCAAGGACTGTCTGTTCGTTTCAATAAAGGTTCGATAAGTGAGAAGTGCTCCAATGCCTCGTGCTCCTCAAAATTCTCATGCCAATATTGTCGTCCAATAATATAAGCAAGTCCAAATTCCGTCCAGCTTGAATACGCTGTTTGAATTCGTTGCGCCATCTCATACATAAATGCCCATGCTGTCTCTTCATCGACATAACCGATCTGCATCGCCATTCGTGTAATCGCTATGGCTCTCCCCCAATCCCATGCGTAAATTCCTGCAGTATTCAGGCGACTGTCGTAAACTTGAATAACCCTGAATTGAGCGCGTCGTTTCTCATCTTTTATGCTACAAATATAGTTCTCTTGCTCCTGATAAGTCATGACGGACAATAGTGCTCGATCTTGATCAAAGCCAGCTTGGTGTCCCCTGTCCTCACGAAAACTTTCCATCTGCCGTTGAAATGATTCTTCATCTCGAATACTCCATCCTCGATTAAGCATCTCCGTGATACCTTCTCTTTTTCCTTCCAATATATCAATATCGTATCCTGCAGCGAAGTCCAACCCATTCGCCTCAAGTAAGATGGCTCCTGCTGCCAATGTCCACTGCTGTCTTGTATCAAGCAAAGAATGCATCATTGAATACCTCCACGTTATAATACGGTCTAAGCTCTTCATCATTCAAAAGATCCGGGAATTGCAGAGGCTCCGTCTGTTTCAGTCCACCCTGGAATACATTAAACTTGAGCTTATTGAACCATGCTCCACGGTGACTCAGACGTTCCTCGATATCTCGAAGACGTGCAATATAATCGGCATGATGAGGTCGATCTGCCACAGCTTCTTTTGCATAAGCAAGTGCTTGCTCTCCTTGTCCAAGATGCATATAGGTCAGGCTTAGCAAACTACATGTATCCCCTCGCAAACCAAATTCGTAAGCACGAGTGAGCATTTTGCGAGCGACATCGTATTTACGTGCTTCATATAAATGTAATCCACCATAAAAGTAGCTGTAACCGTCAATCTTAGTAGGTTCTACCGTTTTATAATAATGCACGATTGCAGTGTCTAGCTCTTCCCACCGTCTCTGTTCTGCCAAGATACGAATCATCTGCAGAAGTGCCCATGGATTCTGAGGCTCTTTATTTTGGATCTTGCGAATCCATACCGCCGCTTCCTCAAATTTACGTTCTGCAAGCAGACAGATGGCAATCATTTTAGGTAACATGGAGGCATCCAATAATTCATGATGAAGCGCCAAGTAGAAATCATGAGCAATGTTCCAGTTTTTTCGAGCAAAATATAAATCTGCCGCCAAACCAAGAGCCTCTTCTTTGTACGATGTGTCACCCGAATTCAAATAGAGATCAATTGTAGACAATGTAAGGTCAATTTTGCTCTGTCTTTGATAGGTTTTGAACAGGTAATACAACGTATTTGGATCATCCTCGATGCTCAAGCATGTTTGGAAACATTGGATCGCATCTTCTAACCTATCAACGTTCATATAAGAAATGCCAAGGTATTGATAGAGACTGGCAGTTTCATTACCTTCGTTTATATATGTCTCAAAATGAGATACCGCCTGATCATACTGTTCTAAATTATAGTAACTAAACGCTAATCCATGATCATACCCTGTGCCGCCCTTTAATGTTCTAGCCTGCAAATAATTCGTAATTGACTGTTCATACTGATCCAACATCCGATAGGCTTCACCGAGAAAATAATAGACCGCAGGCTCCTCTGACATGTATTCTTTCAGGATGAAGCAATCTGGTATCATTTCCTCAAAGTGGTCGAGGTCATGATTAACCTTTGTGCGTAAATATAAAGCTTCTTGATGAATAGAATCCTCTTCTGTCGCAATGTTGACTGCCTGATTAAGGTAATGTAATGCAAGATTGAGATCCACCTCGTATGCGATTTGGGCAGCCGAAAACCAAGCGTTACTGCTTAACTGCACCTTGGGATCAAATCCTGCAAACATGGACAACACCTTGTCTGATCGTTTCCTTACAAGATAAAGCTCGATCAGCTCCTCAATCTGCTCCGTTACAAGGAAACGATTATCTTGAAGCTCAGCTTCCAAACTTGCAATGCGCTCTAGCTCATATTCATTTCGAACCTGCCATAGTCGAATGCGTAGTTCAAGATCCGCTGGGAAGCGCTCTAACGCTGTTTGATATAAATCAATAACCTCACGATTGCGTCCCAGTAGAGCCAGACATTGCGCTGCAGACGATAGTGCTGGACTGTAGATCACTGGCTCCGCAGCTTCCGATAATTGCATGTTTACAGATAACGCTTCTTCCGTGTGCCCAGTCTTCAGTAACATGTCTGCCAAGTGGCGCAGAATTTGAGGATCATCGGGAGATATAACAGCAAGTCTTGAATACATATGGAGTGCGGTCTCCCAGTCCTCCACGTTGATCGAATATCTTCCAATTAAACGTAACAATACGGGATCTTGTTCGTACAGCTCATATGCTCTGCCCAGCATCTCATGCGCAATATTCAAGTCTTGATGGATAAGTGCCCGCCTTGCATATTCACGGAGATATAGATATTCATCTACCTGTAGTCCCTCTGCAACAACCTGTTGCAAGTGTTCAAGGTGCAAATCGTACGGGCTATGACACTGGTAATGAACATGACCAAGGAAAGATGAAGAGAATCGCTCATTTAACTGAAATTCATTTTCTGTCCAGTCAAATGTCTCATCCAGCAACCTCCATACCGAGATTGGCAGCCAGTTACGTTCACTCAGAACCATTAACAATTCCGTTTGCAAAATCTCCCGAACCTGTATGCTCCAGAATCGCTCGTCTTCCACAAGCTGCAACCAAAGGTCATAACGAATGCGAGAATCAAAATTATCGTAAAGCTTAATCGTTCTATCTATAAAATGCTTCACTGCCTCTACGACTGGATCTTCCTGCTTCGGAGTGCCCATCGTCAGGTCTTCTATATGTATATCTTGTAATGGATCTGCTCCAGCTTTTGTGATGTGATCTGCATAATCTGTACGGTCATTCTCTAATTGTATCTCTGTGGTTGAAGCAATCATGCCCGTTGATGCCATCTTCCTAGCTTGCTCATAGGCTGCTCGAAGCTTCTTGAAGCCTTCTGGATTGTCTTCGGGATGATTATGTTTTAATTGTGACGTGTACGCCTTCCTAATTATGCTTAAATCTTCGGTAGGTTCAATACCGAGTATGCCCCAGTAGTCCATGATGTTGTTCCCTTCTATTCTAAAATTCTTGACCATCTACAATCTACTTACTGCTCACTATATTAAACACTTTTACTCCTCCTAATATATCATATTTAGAGTAAACTCAGCTTCTTTGCTAAGGTCTGCTTCATGTCTTTTTACTAATGTCCTACATATTCTACAAGCCCTACTTCATAGGTGTAAGAAAGACATCGACAATAGATGGATATCAGGTTTGTAGAATGTATCCTAATGTACATAAGTCAAGGAGGAATCGTTCGTTATGAGCAGAGGAACACAAAAGCATGGTAAGCCATTCATTGTACCCCAGCCGATACGCAAAGATGGTGCAGGCGGGCCAGATCGTGGGCCGCGTGATGTGATGAGAGATCTGCAAAATCCGGATATGCTCGTACCTCCATCGACAGATAACGGATTGTTGCCCAATCTGAGAATGTCCTTCTCTGATACACATATGCAATTGAATCATGGCGGATGGTCACGCGAGATCACGGTTCGGGATCTTCCAATTGCAACGACGCTTGCAGGCGTTAATATGAGCCTCACCCCTGGAGGCGTAAGGGAGCTTCACTGGCATCAACAATCGGAGTGGGCTTATATGATTCTAGGTACCGCACGAATTACATCCGTTGATCAGAATGGTCGCAATTTCATCGCTGATGTTGGTCCAGGCGATCTATGGTTTTTCCCCAAGGGTGTACCTCATTCCATTCAGGGACTAGACGAGGGCTGTGAATTTTTACTCGTATTCGATGATGGAGCCTTCTCAGATCTCAACACGCTGTCCATTTCCGATTGGTTTGCACATACGCCGCCTGACGTATTGTCTCTGAATTTCGGTGTATCTGAAGCCGCATTTGAAGGCATGCCGGCAGAACAGGTGTATATTTTTCAAGATCAGGTTCCCGGTTCTCTTGCAAGTCAGGAAGTACAGTCACCCTACGGAACCGTTCCTCTGTCCTTCAAGCATCGTTTGTTAGCTCAGACACCGATCATCACTCCTGGAGGAAGTGTGCGAATTGTAGATTCGAGTAACTTCCCCATCTCCACAACGGTAGCAGCCGCACTGGTTGAGATTAAGCCTGGAGGGATGCGTGAACTTCATTGGCACCCCAATGCAGATGAATGGCAATATTATTTGACTGGGCAAGGGCGAATGACTGTTTTTGGAGGCAATGGTATTGCGCGTACATTTGACTATCGGGCTGGAGATGTAGGGTATGTTCCTGTAGCCATGGGGCATTATATCCAGAATACGGGTAAGGACACACTATGGTTTTTGGAGATTTTCAGAAGCGATCGTTTCGAAGATATTTCACTTAATCAATGGATGGCATTAACCCCACGGGAGCTGGTTCGGGATAATCTGAATGCTTCTGCTGAACTGCTCAACGCTTTACGTAAACAGAAATGGCCTGTCGTCTAAACGATCGATATTATTTTTTAGATTAGAAATTATTGGGTAAAGAAGAGAGAAATCAACTTTAAGGAGGAATTTTGCAATGAGAGCTGTTACGTTTCAAGGTATTAAGGATATTCAGGTGAAGCAGGTTGAAGATCCACGTTTGGAACAAAAGGATGACATTATCGTTCGCATTACCTCCACCGCCATATGTGGGTCTGATCTTCATATCTATCAGGGAGCCCTTCCTGCCCAGAAAGATTATGTTATTGGTCATGAACCGATGGGGATTGTGGAAGAGGTTGGTCCCGAAGTAACAAAGGTAAAAAAAGGAGATCGCGTCGTTTTGCCTTTTAACGTCTCCTGCGGAGAGTGCTTCTACTGTAACCACGACATGGAGAGTCAATGCGATAATTCCAATGGGAACCCGGAAATTCATACTGGTGGTTATCTCGGTTTTACCGATCGTTATGGTAACTATCCCGGAGGGCAGGCAGAACTCCTGCGTGTACCTTATGGGAATTTCATGCCATTTGTCATTCCTGAATCATGTGAACTGGAGGATGAGGCACTACTGTTCTTATCTGATGTGCTCCCTACGGCATACTGGAGTGTAGAGAACGCTGGCGTCAAACCTGGGGATACCGTTACTGTGCTAGGAAGTGGCCCCATCGGGCTCATGACACAGAAATTCGCTTGGATGAAGGGTGCTAAGCGAGTAATCGCTGTGGATCGCCTTCCCTACCGATTGGACAAGGCCAAACGCATGAATGATGCAGAAGTGTACAATTTCGAAGAGTACGATGATATGGGCGAGTACATCCGTGAAATCACTCAGGGAGGTACTGACGTTGTTATTGACTGTGTGGGTATGGACGGCAAAAAATCGACGCTTGAGGAAATTGGGCAAAAGCTTAAACTTCATGGCGGTTCCCTCGGAGCCATTGAGATTGGGATGAAGGCCGTGCGGAAATTCGGTACACTTCATCTTACCGGCGTCTACGGTTCCTCCTACAACATGTTCCCTCTTGGGAATCTGTTCGAACGAAATATTAATATTAAAATGGGACAAGCTCCCGTTATTCACTATATGCCAGAATTGTTCCGCAAAATTACGGCTGGGGAATTCGATCCAACGGAAATCATCTCCCACCGTATTGCGCTAGAAAATGCCAGCGAAGCCTACAAAATCTTCAACGATCATGAAGACGAGTGTACCAAAGTCATCTTAAAACCATAATTCAGATGTATCTTATGACACATCATTAGATATGAACTCCACCCCCAAATAGGTAGGCGCCCCATACAGTTTGATGGGCACGTCTACCTATTTTTTCGGAGAACTAAAATAAATAAGTTAAATACCTAAGACATTCAAACGATGATGACCCTGTGCACCCGTTGAATAGACTCCTCCACAACTACAGAGGTTTACGAGCCTGAATGTACACACTTTCTCCCTCGAAGCTTAACAGGTTCCCAGCCTCTGATGTCTCAAGCTTAAAGTACTTATGAACCTGATCTCCAGCTTGTAACATGCTCAGTTCCAACTCTCTCATCGCCTCTGCTGGCAATGCAGCACGCTCACACCAATCCGTAAACTGGAAAGGCTTCTCAAAAGTCACCATAGCGTCGATCCTGAAGCCTGCCTTTTCAAGCATTGAGATCCATTCTGATTTACGCCATGCACGACCGTGACTTGGATCACGCCATTTCTCAATATCATTATAAAAACGGTCATACACATCGCTCTCAGGTGCAACGTTATCAATGAGCAGCAACTTGCCACCTGGCTTCAAGACCCGTAGTGATTCTTTAACGAAAGCAGTAACGTCTGGAAAATGATGTGCAGCAATCCGAGAGGTTACGCGATCAAAGGTATTGTCCGGGAAGGGAAGCTGCTCCGCATCGCCTGCTACAAACTCAACATTGGTGTGTCCGTTCCCGTGGATAAATTGCTGTGCTACCTGCAACATTTCCTCGGTTAGATCTAATGCAGTTACTCGGCTCACAAGCGGTGCCAACGCGTTCGCAACGTGCCCTCCACCTGTAGCAATATCAAGCACGTGCATCGAAGAATTCACTTCGGACGATGCAACCAACCATGCTAGATCCTCACCTTTGGCATGCCGAGCACTCGTGACATATTTGTACGCATTACTAGCAAATTGCTTCTGAACCTGTCCTTTAATCTCATTAGACATAAACTCTCCTCCATTCCATTTGATCTAACTTCCTCGAAATTTAAACATTAATACATTTTCTTTTTCCTTTTCGCTCTATAGGTTTCATTAGGTGAAACTTAGTTTCATTAAACTACCATTAAATCATAACATACACCTAAAGGAGTGACAATCAAAAAAGAGCATCTTCCGAGTACACGTTACTCAGAAAATGCTCTTATCTTGATTCATAACTTAGAATTGAATTTTATTTATTTTACAACCTTAGGCAATTTCGACTTCCACAATCCCAGAATGAGACCCGAGATCACTGCACCAATTGCTACTGCAAGCAAGAACAACAGGGCGTGGTTTGCCAAAAATGCAACGAAGATTCCACCGTGTGGAGCCGGTACGTTAATGTTCCATAATTGTGTCAGTCCACCCGCAACAGCCGAACCAAGGATACAGGAGGTCAATACACGAAGCGGATCTGCAGCTGCGAATGGAATCGCACCTTCTGTAATGAACGAGAAGCCCAATACATAGTTCGTCAAACCAGATTTACGTTCTTGATCTGTAAACTTAGATTTGAAGAATGTTGTCGCCAGAGCAATTGCCAGTGGCGGTACCATCCCGCCTGCCATAACAGCAGCCATCCAAGCACCATCTGTGTTACCACTGGATGTGAAGACACCAATTGCAAAGGTATATGCGGCTTTATTGAATGGTCCACCCATATCAATAGACATCATGCCACCGAGTAACAAGCCAAGCAATACCGCATTACCTGTACCAATATTGCCAAGTGCATCGACAAGCCATGTGTTCAGAGATCCGAAGATTGGATCAAAGATATAGTAACTCACTGCACCAACAATCAATAGACCAAGCACAGGGTACAACAGAATTGGTTTCAGACCATCAATAGCTTTTGGCAATCCTTTGAGTGCTTTGCGCAGCCCAATGATGACATAACCTGCAAGGAAACCGGCAGCAAGTCCGCCAAGGAAACCAGCATTAGAGTTCACGGCCATCAAACCACCGACCATACCTGGCATTAACGCTGGACGATCACCAATACTCATCGCGATAAAACCAGCTAACACAGGGATTAAGAAGTGGAATGCACCTGTGCTACCACCGATCGTTTGCAGCAATTGTACAAGCGGGTTTTCCGGGCTTGCAATTTGCTCAATCAGGAAGGAAATTGCCAGCAGGATACCGCCACCCACGACGAATGGAAGCATGTGAGAGATCCCGTTCATCAGGTCTTTGTAGATTTTGCTACCTACACTCATTTTACCTGCTGCAGCTTCGTCACTCTTACCCGCTGCACCCTGGCTACGATAGATCGGTGCATCGCCGTTAACGGCCTTACGAATCAGTTCTTCGGATTTGCGGATACCGTCACTTACAGGTCTTTGCAGAACAGGCTTTCCATCAAAACGAGCCATCTCTACATTTTTGTCTGCTGCCACGATAACGCCTTTGGCACGCGCAATTTCATCAGCAGTCAGAACATTCTGAGCACCTTCGGAACCATTCGTCTCTACTCGGATGTTAATGCCCATCTCTTGCGCTTTTTTCTTCAGTGCATCTTCTGCCATAAATGTGTGGGCGATCCCCGTTGGACACGCCGTAACCGCAACGACAAAGTCTTCGGAGTTAGCATTTCCAACGATCACACCAGAGGTTTGCTCTTTGTTAGCTGATGCAGTAGCTGCAGCTGCGGCTGCCTTCTCTGCTTTTGCTTTCTCTTTAGCTTCCTCTTTCTTCGCCTCTTCAGCTTGCTTAGCATCGAACAACGCGCTAACTTCTGCCGGTGTATCCGTGCTCATCAATTGCGAGATGAAATCGCTATCAATCAACAACCTGGAAAGTGCAGCAAGTGTACGCAGATGAGTATTACCCGCACCTTCTGGTGCTGCAATCATGAAAAACACATGCGCTGGCTCGTCATCAAGAGCAGCAAAGTCAAGACCTTTACGGCTTTTTGCAAATACAACCGTTGGTTCATTGACTGCGGATGTTTTGGCATGTGGCATAGCAATACCGCCGCCAATTCCGGTGCTGGATTCAGCTTCACGTTTATAAATCATCTCTTTGAACAAAACAGGATCGTTGATTCGTCCACTTTTGTTCAGACTGGCAATCAATTCATCAATGGCTTCATCCTTTGTTGTCGCTTGTAAATCCATGATCATCGTTTCTTGGATCATCAGATCTGTTATTCTCATTTTGGTACACTCCCTTAGGTTCAGTCGACCTGCATTCGCAGGCCGATCATGTATACAATGTAAACCTTCTGTTGTTCAACTACAGTTTAGTAATGCTGACTTGCGTGCGTAATTCATCAATAAGTTCTCTCGTCGCAAGATCATCAGAGAACGCAGTAGCACTACCAGATGCAACACCTGTACGAAATGCTTCAAGCAGATCCCCGTTCAAAACGTAAGTACCCACAAATCCACCAATCATGGAATCTCCTGCACCAACCGAGTTTTTCACAACTCCCTTGGGAACATTGGCATGATGAACTTCTTCCTGTGTGATGAATAATGCTCCTTCACCAGCCATGGAAATAAGCACATGTTTAGCGCCTGCTTCTAATATTCTGCGACCATAGGTTATGAGTTCTTCACGAGTTTCAATCTTCACGCCGAACAGTTCTGCAAGTTCATGATGATTCGGCTTGACAAGCAACGGTTCATGGACAAGAGCATCCATTAATGCCTTACCTGTCGTATCAATAACGAATTCAGCGCCAGCTTGTTTACATACCTTGATCAAACGATCATAAAAATCGGCTCCCAGCGCAGGTGGAACACTTCCCGACAGAATTACGACATCCCCTTGCTGCAGTCCTGACATCTTCTGAAGCAATTGTTCTGACTCTTCAGAGCTAATCGCAGGTCCAAGTCCGTTGATCTCTGTCTCTTCACCATGCTTCAGCTTGATATTGATGCGTGTGTCATCTGCAATGGTAACAAAGTCAGTACGGATCGCTTCTTCCTGCAATCGATCATTAATGAAACGTCCTGTGAATCCACCAAGAAATCCAAATGCTGTGTTCGTGGCACCAAGCTGATTAAGAATGCGTGATACGTTAATGCCTTTACCACCCGGAAGTTTCAAGTCCCGGTTCATTCGATTCAGTCCACCAAGTTTCAGATCATGCACTTCCACGATATAATCGATGGAAGGATTAAGTGTTAACGTATATATCATGTTATCCCTCGATTATTTTAGTTTTCTGGGCGATTAAGTGCCGCCAGTGTTCTGGTACCTGCTCCGTAATCAGATCTGCCTCTTCCAAATCAAACAATTTGGCAAAAGTAATTTCCCCGATTTTGCTGGAATCAGCCAGTACGTAAGATTTCCCCGACAACTGATGTGCACGCCTTTTAATCAAGGCTTCCTCCGGATCAGGAGTTGTATACCCCATTTCGGGATCTACCCCGTTCGTTCCAAGGAAACATTTATCGAAGCGGAAGTTATCCATGTTCTGCAACGCAATACTACCAATAACAGCTTTTGTATGGATTTTCATCATGCCGCCTAGCAGATAGCTACGAATCCGCTTGCTTACTAAGGCTTCCACATGAGATAGTCCATTTGTCACAACGGTGACATCCTTCGCTTCAATAAAAGGAATCATAGCAAGGGTCGTTGTCCCTGCATCGAGATAAACACATTCGCCATTTTGGATTTCCTGTGCAGCCAAACGAGCAATCGACACCTTTTGTTGGATGTTTTTGAACGTTTTTTCTTCCATACCAGGTTCCAATGACTTCTCATTGACCAATGCAGCACCGCCATGAATTCGTTTGAGCATTTGACGACTTTCCAAATCGATAAGATCACGCCTGATTGTTGATTCAGAGGCTCCAAGCACATCGACAAGCTCCTGTAATTTCACAATTCCCTGTAAATGTAAGCGCTCTATAATTGCAGCATATCGTTCTTCAGTCAGCATCTTCATTCCTCCAACTGCTTCTATAGTATCATAAATTCAGTAAAAAACAATCATTTTCATTCAAAATAATTTATAAACCTTCAAAATCATGCAATTTTCGCCGATCTAACCTTTCAATATTGAACCATATTCACCCAAAACGTTCAAATTCATTCAAATGCTAATTATTGATTCTATATTAGAACGATAAAAATCCTGAAATGCAACATTCTGCTGCACTGCAGGATTTCCCTTATCCATTCATCTGCGGTTTAGGCTTAAGCCACTGCCCCTCTTCATTGATGAACGCACCTTTATAACGTCCCATCTCTAGTTGCTCAATCAGCTTACCCTCGTCGATTGCCAAAATTTCTGCCAACTGGGCTGACGTGTAATATTGATTCGGATCGTAGTTTATAAGTATAGGCACAGCAGTATCATATAATTCTCTGATCAAATTCTCGAATGAACTTCGTCCAAGGTTCTCCATATTCTTGAAATCATTCAAGTGTTGAGACACCAGATTGTGAAACGACTTATTCCCCAGATTCATCCATACGGTATTACATGCCTGGACACTCATGTAGTTTTTCTCTACGTCGAAAAATTGAACCTCTTCAATCTTCATATACTTTTCTTGAAAGGCAACGATTTTAATTATCGGTACATTACGCTGCCGCGATGCTTTTTTTATATGTGCTCTGAACTGTTCATAACTCATTTCAACCTCAACCATGTCTAGTACAACCACCTGCCTTCTAACGTGTTCCAATCGACATTTTACAACAAATCGTCGGGAAGTGTAAGATTATCACACAAAAAAAAGCAAAAAAACGTATGCTGATGCCTCGCACACGTTTAGTATACTCAACCGCAAGTATTCTGGATTTGTTGGAAATTATCAATAATCTGAGTTTTCAAACAGACCTAAATCACTCTGCGAATGTGCCTAAAGTGTTCATAGGTGCTCATTTCAGCGCAGCATTCTCTGCCCATGTGGCTGTGAACTCCTGTTCATTATAAGCAAAAAAGCGTTGTAATATCATATCTCGATCGTCCAAAAAGAGCTGATCCGCTATGGCGGAAACTAACTTGGGGATTGCACTTCTGGTTCCCGAGATAGCCGAAGCGGATAAACCGCAGCTTGCCAGTGCAGAATAATTAAACACAAAGAGTCCGTGTAACTGAGAAGCTCCCTCCTCATCTCGACTTGTCAACGCAAAGCCTGAGGTTAAATAAGGATGGGCATCAAGTAAGGCATTGCGATGTTCTACAGGTGGCTCATAACGATCTGCCCAGCGTGCAATATGTCCTTCAACTAATCGCAGTTCTGGACGAAGAGCCGGATCACTAAGTAAGCCTGTGCTAACCACAAGAAAATCAAACGTAAAGGTACCTTGCTCCGTTGTAACCATTGCTTTATCATTTTGAGCCTCGACTTGCTGCCATGTTGAGTTCAGATGTAGTCTGAATCCTGGCCAGACCGCTGCTCGATTGAACGTATCATTCGTTGGCGGCTGATTAAATTTAAAAAAATGGGAGATAACTGCATATTTATCTGACGTAGACAGGGCATGGAAGCGTTCAATCATCCCCGACTGTTCCATCTGACGAATCGGATTCACGCGCGGAAGCTGTTCTCGTCGTACAAATACATGAGCTTCTGCCACACCAGCAGCAAGCGCATAACTCGCATTATCAAAGGCGGAGGCACCTCCGCCAAGCACAGCAATCTTTTTCCCCTTTAATCGTTCAAAATCAATCGCTTCAGAAGTATGTGCATACAGCTCCCGAGACAGCTTATCCGCAATCATCGGCGGCACATGCCACTCACCGCCACCCTGTATTCCAGTCGCGAGCACCACCTTACGTGCAAAAAGGAAATCTTTCGTTCCAGCTCTATTCACCTGAAGTCGGTATATCCCATGCTCCATAGGCTCAATAAGTGTCAATTTCGCCTCATTCATCACTGGCAGTTTCAATACTTCCCGGTACCAACGTAAATAGTTCATCCAATCTCCTCGAGGAATTTTGTCTACTTCTTCCCAGCTCTCACGCCCAGTCTGCGCCTCCCACCAGGAACGAAAGGTTAAGGACGGGATGCCCAGATCAATGGAGGTCAGATGTTTGGGTGTTCGTAACGTAACCATACGTGCATAAGTTTCCCAAGGGCCTTCAAATCCAGCTACATTCTCGTCAATAACAACAATGTTGGAGATTCGTTCACGAAGAAGTCCAAACGCAGCTCCTAGTCCACTCTGCCCCCCGCCCACAATGACAACATCGTAGACATGGCCTTCTGTATGTTGTTTTGCACATGTCCAGTCCGCACCACCATAAGACAAACAAGCAAGATCATGCATAACACGTTCATTCAAAGCTTCAAGGCTCACAACTCATCAACCCTCTCCTGGTACCCTTATGAACTATTTTCCGATCGTTTTTCATTGTTAGTTTATTGTTCATTTATTGTTCGTTTTGTTGATTATTCTCGTCACTTCTCATGTCCTTATGGAAATAGATTAGCGTTATTATATGAGTTGTGAAGCTTCATTTGAAGTTGATGGGAGATTTCTTGTCATCCGTTCTAAAAACAACATACATACTTGTTAAATTACACGAAACACCTCTTATAGAGGTGGCTTGATGATTAATGTATGCATGAATGGACTTCCCATATCATGAGTTAGCCGAAGCACTTCAGAACGAACTACAACGTATACAGCCATTTGCTGAATCTCGTCGTTCATGAAGAGTTGCTCTCCAGCACGCCACATAGCCATTTCCCCGTTCAAAGTGAACAAACCCGCAGACGCTGGCTGAAGCCGCTGCAGGTTGTTGAATATGTCGTTGTAAAGCACAATAAATTGGAACAATTCCGCGACATCATGATGCAGCGAAATGGTCCAGCCATGCATATTATTTGTAATGAACGAAGATGGTGTCATAGCTTCTACGCACTGGAGACTGAACAGGTGTGGACGCATCATCCAGACTACCCTGGGTGGAACCAGCTTCATATTATTGCGCTATATCCAGAAGCCCCTTTCAAGTATAAAAAGGATCTTGGACATGGGCTGGACAGAGCCTCAGGTATTACTTTTGAAGAGAACATGGAGCAACTGAAACAGATTCGCACAATGCGTTACAAATGTATTAGCTCACGATTGTAGAAGATTACGCAATCGGGATTCCGAATCTAACTTCGGGCAACTGTTGCAGTATCCATGTGCATGACTGCCGCTTCCAACCTGATAGGCCAAACAACAATATCGGCGTATCAAAAGCGGCTGTCCTTGCCACTTGGGATGCTCGAAACATTTTAGCTTACTCGCAAACGGAGATTCGGTATCACCTTGCGGAGCAAGCCATACGCTGCGATCCTCTTGTATTCGTGTTAATCGTTCAGCCGTTTTCCATATGCCTTCATCATGGATCATTTGTGCATACAGCTGTTGCACATTGTGTGCAATAAGTGCCCACATGACCTTCTCACTCGCTCCTGTATCAGTAGCTACACCCTTAAAGATCGTTTCCAGATGTAGCTGCATTCTTCCTTTAAGCAAGCTGAGCTGGGATTTTCGTTTAGCAATATCTGCATACGCAACGGTGACCTGCTCCAACTGGCTCTCATAACGCATCCTGCCTGATCCAGTCAGTTCCACACGTACAACGTTGTCTTCAATTCGGAGTAAGGTGTCATACAGACTGAACGCAGAGACGACAGCCATAACCCATACCGAATAACGCTTCGCAAAAAGTGTGCCAACAGCAACACTTCCCGTGCCTCCAAGTTTAAGCCCCTGCTGTGTAGCCTGTTCACGTAGAAACGATTTTCGTCGCTCCTCATCAAGCAGATCTTTCACCGTAAAGGAATACTCGGAAGTCTCCCATGAACTTCTAATCTTCGTCACAAAAAAGTGCTGTAATGCCTCAACTAGCTCGGCGTGTTTCGGATCTGAACCTTGATTCGAACCTGGATAACGTCCCATCTATTGAATCATATCTTCAATTTCGTTGATAATCTCGCTACGTCCAATAGCTCCCCAGCCCTTGAACAACCACAAGGAATCCGTTGTATAGACCTGATCTGCAACGACCGCAGGAACACTCTTCCAAAGGGAGCTTTCGTTAATGCCATTTAGATAATCCTCAGCGTTTGGGTCAACCTCCAGAACTACAAAATCAGCATCAATATCTGCAATCTTCTCCATAGATAGATCCTCACGTTGTTCGGCTGGTGTCACCCCAGTAGGTTCAAATCCAAGATCATGATACAACAGCGTATTGGTTGGATGTCCTTTTGCCGCATAGATCTGTAATGTTTTCTCTCTTACACGTAGATAAGCTAGTTTCTTCTCATCCAATTGTTCAATTTTTGCTTTAAGCTGGTTGGCTTGTTGTTCCACTTCAGCAATTTTTGTTTTGGCCAGATCGACCTTGTCATACATCCCTGCAATAGTTAACAAGTCCTGTGTCCAATAGGTGGCATCGTCCGCATAATCGAGCCATTCGTTGCCAATAACGATGGTCGGCGCAATTTTCTCCAACTGCTCATACGCATTCTCAGCCGTTCGGCTCTCAATTACGATAACATCTGGATCAATCTGAAGAATAGCTTCTAAGTTAGGGCTGTCAGCAGAACCTACGGTCGGAACTCCAGCCAATTGATCTGCAAGATAAGGAGGATAATCTCCTCCATAACGCACTTCTACATTTACACCCGCTGGCTTCTCACCTATCGTCAACATGTGATCAATATAAGCAGAAGACAATACAACCATACGATCAATTTTCTGTGGTATAACCGCTGTTCCTTTAAGATGTTCAATCGTCTGCGTACCATTCTCTTCTGCCGATGTGTGCTGATCCTGAGGTGCAGTCTCTGCTACTTCCGACGTTTTCCCGCATGCCGCTAGTACAAACACAAGCAGGGTTATCAGTACGATCCATGATGCTCTCTGTCTAAACATTTGTAGTAAAACCCCTCTACTATTTAATAATAATAATCATTATCACTATAGTAGGGAAAAGAGTCCCTGCTTACCATGGATTATTTCACTCTCTTCGCTTGGACAATATCACCGTACCGTAATACCAAGTTGCTCTGCTACGTATTTCATTGCCCATATGCGACCTGTAGGCCCTAGCGTTTTGAAGAAAATATCCTCTGCATTATATACATGACCATCTTGAACCGCCTTCAATGCGTGCCATTCTGCCGAACTCTGCAACTGATGCAATTGAACCCTTGCCTCAGCTGTCGGATCGACCATGACAAAAATATGATCTGCCTCATATAAACGCAAAGCATTGAATTGCATTTCAACAGCCCATTGCTTCTCCGGAAATTGATATGGCAATTGAAACCCTAGATCATCATACAGTAACGCCCCGGTCTGGCTATTCCGTCCATACATTCGGTAAAACGTCGAGGTCACCCGAAGAAACATCACACGCTGCTTCCCCCACCTCGATTGAAGGCGGCCTCGTAGAAGCTGGCTTAGATCTGCATGCTCTTCAATCCACCGCTCAGCCTGTTCAGTTCGTCCCATAATGTCAGCCATGTACAGAAGTCTTTCATCAAAATGATTACTGTGTTCCAGCATTGTCGTAGGAGCAATGTGATGCAGTGCTTCATTAGGCTCTAGTCGGTCACTCGTAATGATTAAATCTGGTTGCAACCTTCGCAGCTTGTCGTAACTCTCATTGAAGCTGTTCAACATAATTCCGTGTTGGCGGTGTGCTTGCAGTGCAGGAAGAGCAACCGGATGTGCCACTCTCTGATCATAGGATAGAGCGGATACCGGCGTCAGACCAAGCGTAATGACGTAATCGTCCAGCCCATAATACGTGGTGGCGATTCGATCTACTTTCTTTTTCATGTACAGGGTCGGAGCAATACCTTCATTTTTCTTGAACACCCTGCTGAAATAATGCTCGTCTCTATAGCCAACCTGCTCTGCGATCGCTTTAATCTTATCGGAGGAGAACAGCAATTGTTTGGCTTTGGCCATACGTTGTTTCTGTATATATTCCATGGGCGTCATATGAAGTTGCCGTTTGAACGTTCTTGTAAAATGATTCACGCTAAGCCCCGCCATTTGGGCCATCTGCTCAATACGAAGATCTTCGGTATAGTTATCCTTCATGTATTCA
This sequence comes from Paenibacillus tundrae, assembly GCF_030812775.1. GTDB lineage: Bacteria > Bacillota > Bacilli > Paenibacillales > Paenibacillaceae > Paenibacillus > Paenibacillus tundrae_A. Next base: position 326,729 of record NZ_JAUSTI010000005.1, on the reverse strand, counting down.
AGAGCCAGATCCATACCTGCTACAGGTGGAGCTGCTTGCTTCACCTGATTCATTAGCTGTATCAATAACTGGTGCACGAGATGCTTCCTACGTAAGTTTACTGGACTCTCTGTAGGACGTTTACCACTCACCAGTTCATTCATAAGCTCATGAATATAACGTGTATTTGAAGATATGTTCAGCTTGCCCGTAACAGGAAAATCAAACGTCGACGCATGCCAATTATTCTGACTGCGAGTAACTGCCGCACACGAAAATAAAATGATCTGATATCGGATGGGTGCCTCCGTATACGTCTGGAGCTCCACACGCATTCCAGGCTTCAGCAGGAACCACTCCTCTTGTGACACTATATGCACAACGTCATTGATCGTAAGAGTTCCCTTTCCAGCGATAACTCTACATAGAGCAAACTTATTCCAGGTTCTTCGCTGAATTTCTCCCGGCTTGCTGGAGTATTGACGGACATGCACAGCAGAGAAAAACAGCTGCTCCAGTCGTTTTATCCAATCTATTTTTTCCATGCTGACTTCCTTTCCTGTTCGGATCAAACCCACTAACCCTTGAATACCAATCTACTGTTTGGCGTTCAGTAACCAATTCTTGATCGTATCTACTTGCAATATATATGTAGTGTTCTTTTGATTATAGTTAAAATGATAATAATTCTCAATGGAACATAACCAATATGTTTGCCTTCTAACGGATAAACTACATCTACATAGATATATCTGCTGCGTAAAATACAAACTCCATTTTTTGTTAGCCTGTTGCAAATCCATAAAAGGCATGATATATTAATTGAGCCGTCAATGATTGATACCTCAAATATTGATCCCTCAATAAACGACAGCATCCGACGTAGTAATCATTAAGCAATGGCATTGTATACTGGCAACTTTAATTATTTGTTAACATACGCCGTTGTTCATGATTCAGATTCACCCGGGAGGTCTAGTCATGACACGTATGGTTTCCAAAGAAGAACAAATCATCAATCTGCTGAATGTATTGGGCAACAAAATCAGTCCCAAGTTCGAACGCTGTACAGGTATCAGCTCCTCTCGATTTGAGATTTTGCATGAATTGGATCAGGTTGATGAGATTAACCAGTCCATGCTTCAGAAAATCATTAACATCGATAGTGCTGCCATTACACGCCACTTGAAACAACTTGAGGCGGATCAGATGGTGACCAGACGCAAGAACCCCGAGGATAACCGGGTAACGTTTGTTCGTCTGACAGACCATGGTCGCAAGCAAATTGAAGGCTATAAGACAGAGAAAACCAATTTTATTAACCAGATCCTACAAGGCTTTAGTGAAGAAGAAGTGTTAGCCCTCGCTAATTACTTGGAACGTATGCAAAACAACTTTTAAACCAGCCTAAATATAGAGGAGAGAACTATACATGAGTACAATTGAAAGCAAATTCCAAAAAACAAATGACTTTAACGAAATTACTTACGGTCGTCGCTCCGTTAAACTGTACGATCCTGAAGTTAAAATTAGTCGTGAAGAAATGACTGAGATTCTGGCTGAAGCTTCACGTGCACCATCTTCTGTTAATATGCAGCCATGGCGTTTCTTGGTTGTAGACACTCCAGAAGGCAAAGCAAAACTAGCTCCACTAGCTAAATTCAATCAGAATCAAGTGTTGACTTCTGCCGCTGTCATTGGGGTATTTATCGATATGAACAACGTTGAATACCTGGAAGAGATCTTCGGCAAAGCTGTAGAGCATGGTTTCATGCCACAGGATATCAAAGATCAACAAGTTAAATTTGTTAAACCTTATTATGATAATATGTCTGCAGCAGATCTGCGTGACGTTAACCTGATTGATGCTGGTCTTGCTTCCATGCAATTGATGCTCGCCGCCCGTGCACACGGTTATGACACGAACCCAATTGGTGGTTACGAGAAAGATCAAATCGCTGAAACATTCGGAATGGACAAAGAGCGTTATCAACCGGTAATGCTGATCTCCATCGGTAAATCTGCGAAAGAAGGTCACCCTTCCTATCGTCTGCCTGTTGATACAATTACAACTTGGGCATAATCTTATCTACAGTTAACGCTGGTTCTAGTTAAATTCTAGTTGATAGAACCGAAATGATTCTTGTCTTCCCACTTACGGGAGTAACAACCATTCGAGCCAACAAATATACATTACAACGGAGGTAGACTATTATGATTATCATTCACGCACACCTGCAAGTTAAACCGGATCAAGAGCAAGCTTTCCTTGCTGCAACAAAAGAATTGGTGGCTGCAACACGCCAAGAAGAAGGCAACATCAGCTACGAGTTGTTGAAACATACAGAGCAGGAACAAAAATATACTATGGTTGAACTGTGGAAAGATGAAGCAGCTACTGCTTCTCATAACGCAAGTGCGCATTTCCAAGCTTTTGTTCAACAAGCCGCAGCATTCATGGCTGCACCTATGGACGTTGAAGTATTTGCTGGAGAAGCTGTTAAAACGAATTAATCTCTTCACGTTGCATACCTGGCTATGCGGTATGAACAGAACAATAAAGCCACATGGGTTCATCCATAATGAACTCATGTGGCTTTTTCTATTGTTTATTCAACTGCATCGTAGTGAATTCAGTTTACTTGATTGAACGAGCAGGAGTGATGCTTTGCGGATTGTTGAACACATTTTTGGGATCATATTTGGCTTTCACTCTGCGTAATCTGGCATAGTTAGCACCGTAATATACAGGACCTGAATGCTTGATGCCTTGGTCTGGCACGTTTATATATGAACCTACAATGTATGGCTGTAATTTTTGGCGTGTGTTACGCACGATTGCAATATTTTTGGAGGCTTGCGATGGTTTCGTCCACGAGCTGTTCCATTCCACATAGAACTTCGCTTTGCGCCAGAAAAATGCTGTAGACCTAGGGGATTTCCGACTTACTGCGCCGCCCCAATTGAGAAAAAAGAACCCCGCAAACTCCCCTTCTACATTTTCCAAAAATCTACGCATCGACTTGATCGCTTGTTCTGGAAATGGACGTTTGGCGAATCCGGATGAGAACTGGTTACTATACCTTTGAGTAAGTACCGGATCAGGGGGTAACAGGAAGGTTACAGCATCGGGATAAGGTACCGAGCGAATAATGGTTTGAGTAGGTGTACCTACACTGGTAAGTGGCTTTAACAGGCGAAGAGCTTCTGTTTTGGAACCGAGGAATAACCCCTCCATGCTAACATTTCCACCCTTTTTGGGGCCAATGGACAACTCACTTCCAAGTCTTGTATCTACAGATGGAGCCCACGTTTGCCAAGTTTTAAGTACCTTCTCGAATTGAGCCCATGGCCAAGTAATGCGATACACGGTAGCCTTTGCCGGCGCACGACGTACTTTGAATTTGTATTTGGTATATACCCCAAAGTTTCCTCCGCCGCCTCCCTGGGATGCCCAGAAGAGGTCTGCATTACAATTTCGGTTAGCCCGAATCACTTTTCCGTTAGCGTCTACCATCTCTAGTTCGAGTAAGTTATCACTAATTAATCCAATGGTACGTTGCAGCGGTCCGATCCCGCCACCTAATGTAATTCCACCAATACCGACCGTAGGACTGTCACCAAAGGGGGCAATAAAACCTTTTTTCGCCAGCGTATGGGCGATTCTCCCCACTCGGTTTCCTGTGCCGACAACGACCGTTCCCTTTTTAGAATCCAGCTTAATGGAATTCAGCTCACTAACATCAATGACAATGCCACCATTCACCTGCGATAAATTCACTTCAAGCGCATGCCTTCCACTCCGCGGCCGAATTGGTACGTTATTCTCACGAGCCCACTTAATGGCATTGGAGACATCTTTCGTTTTTTGAGCAAAGACGAAGACCTTTGGCTTTCTGTCGGTATGTGGATCCCAATTTTTACGTGCCGCATCATAACCTGGATCTCCTTTATAAATAACCCGTCCGGTAAGCTTGGTTGATAATTTCACCATATGACACTCTCCCCATTAACCATTTGTTGACTTCCACTCCACGAAAGTACCTTATACTGTATGAGGGACATTCGCGGAGGGAATGGGCGAGTTCACAAAAAAAAAGAATCTTCCTTCTCGGCCAAGTGCATGCCATAGGAAAACTCCTTATACGATGAGAATTAATGATCAGCTCTAATCGATAGAGATACGTTTATTGGTCGACTGGATCAATCTTAATCAGCTTGCGCGTAACCTGTTCTTTTTCACCGTACCAGACTAAAACATCAGCTAATTTATCCAAAATGCGAATAAAATTGTCTTGGTCAGTTGCGGAGATGTTATCCGCATATTGGAAAATCTCATCAAAACAAAGTTCACGGACAAACGCTGTGTACTCGGCATACACTTCACGTCCCTTTGCCGAAGGTTTAACATAGATGTCTTTGCGATTTCCGCTCAAATGGTATTTCTCCAGCAAGCCTTTTTCCGTCAAGTTTTTCACATTTTTGGAGAATGTACTCCGACTAACACCAAGACGTGCTGCCATTTCAGACATTTTTTCCTCTTTGTCCTCAGCTTCAAGAATATATTCCAAGGTTTGAATTTGCGAAGCTGAGAATATGACATTCGTGCCATAACTTCGCTGCAACTTATACGTGTTTGAATACGCATTACCGTATTTAATGATCTTCTCAACGAGTGTTCGATGGTTGCCCATCCATTCTAATTTCATGGGTAATCCCTTTCATCTTCAAATTCTCTCTCTAAATGTACTGAAATTAGATATGTTTTTCAATCCAGGTTATCGCTTCTTCAATCACTTCATCTCGAGTCGGCTCGTTAAAGATCTCGTGCATGAGGTGTGCGTAAATTTTCAACGTTTTATCGGTCGAGGCAATATCTCCGTAAAAGTCGCGTGAATCCTGTTCACTCACCAGTCCATCATTTGCTCCATGCAGAACAAGCACCGGATCAACAAATTGTTTCGCATGTTCCTTCAGCCACGCCACCCCATACCCCAAGCTATTGAACAAATCCACAGAAATCTGCTTCTCAACAAGCGGGTCATTATTGTATGCAGATACAACCTCTGGATCACTACATACACCACTTCCAAGCTCATTCGGAAAATACGTGCCAAGTGGCAGGTCAAGCGGCAGTTCTCCGGCAACCTTCGTATTGTAACGAGTTAGTGCTCCTGAAAGGATAATACCTTTTACTTTGCCAGGGTATTTCGTTCCGAACGCAGAAGTTGCAAAGCCGCCCATGCTATGTCCAATGACAAATAGCGGGATATCGCCGCTTTCTTGCAATGCTTTTTCAACAATGACATTGACATCATCAATGATCTGATGAAAATCCCTATAGAACGTGCGCTGCCCTTCTGATCTGGCATGACCCCGATGGTCAAACCGATAAACACTAACTCCACGTTTATTCAGTTTTTCCGTTACATAATCATAGCGCCCAGCATGCTCGCATAACCCATGAACGATAACGACCGCTGCCTTTGCATTACTGACAACATTTTTACAGAAATAAAGCTGAGTTCCGTCAAAAGATTGAATCGTTATCTCCATTGTGCTCATATTTACCCCTACCTTCTGGTACACTCAAACACTAAATGGAAAATAAATCGATAAAATTCCTTAGCATATGTGTGCCCTTAATTGTATTTTTCTGATGCACTTGACCTTCGGATTTCATATTCATTACAAATAATATTGTTTCTTGTAGAAACAATATATCATTTGCGTTTACCTTTGTCTACGCCAAATTAAAGCGTTTACAACAAAGTTATAATACATATATTTCGTACAAGTTACGGTGTTCAATGTAAACTCTTCAAACGGATTCTTTTAGCCTTTTTGGCAGAGGATATAGTTAAACATAAAAGAACACCATCACATGATGTGAGGTGCTCTTATGGCGGAGTTCAGGAATGAGTTCTGAATTAAGTTTGACGTAGAACTTCTTATCTCATCGCTGGCAGCGATGCGCTCTATCATTGTGGGATGATTCTCCTATACAACCAAATTCTCGAAAATTCCACGTTCGTGCTAACTGCGGTTCTTAACTCCCCAATCACATAGCTGCTCCAACACAGGCAACAATGTCTTAGCCTTGTCCGTGAGGCTGTACTCCACTTTAGGTGGTACCTGCGGATATTCCTCCCGCTTGACCATGCCATCAGCTTCCAACTCTTTAAGTTGTGCGCTTAGCGTCTTATATGTGATGACCCCAAGCTGTCTTTTCATTTCATTGAAGCGAACCGTTTGTTTTTCCGCTAAGAGATAGAGGATAATCATTTTCCACTTCCCTCCGATTACGGACATCGTATAACCAAAGGGGGTATCTGCAATATTCTTATCTCCACCGTTCAAATCTGATATTCCCATTATTTCACACTATCCTTTCAGATAGTACCTATCTTTAAAGTGCGTACTATCCTATTCTATGTCCTAAGTTTATACTTAGCCTTACTTTGAAGTAAAGGAGAGAAACATATGAATGCAGTTCAAACGTATAATCACAATCTCTGGGATCACGGTATTTCACAAGGATACAGTGTAAACGGTACCTTATACATCTCAGGTCAATTCTCCCATAATGCAACAGGGGAGTTCGTTGGGGTTGGTAATATTGAAACCCAGACGCGTCAAACTCTAGATAATCTAGATCACGTGTTATCCCAATTCGGCATTACGAAAAACAATCTCGCTTATGTTGAGGTATACCTAACCAACGCACAGGAACATGGAGGGCAAGTTATTGAGATTTTTAAAGAATACCTAGGGGAACACCATCGTCCTGCGGGTAGCCTTATTGGTGTTACCTACTTAGCTTTCCCCGAACAATTAGTCGAGATCAGAGCAGTAGCACATACGGAATAACGCTATTATAAGCGGTTGGTAGCCTCTCTTTATAAAAATAAGAAGCGGTGAATCTCAGCATATAGCTGGGAATCCCGCTTCTCATAACAATTAGTACAGTCTGATCAAAAAACTGCCACAATTAAAAGAGCGACTTAGTGCACGTACTCCCGCTCAATTCGCACTAACTTGCTACTCTCTTCAAAATCAACAGACAGACCCAACTGTTCAGACACAAATCGCAGTGGCACAAAGGTAACACCCCGAACGACTGTTGGAGCTACTGAAACTGTCGTTTCTACACCATTGACCCGGACTTGCTGGCTACCTGTCTTCAAAACAATCTCCTTCTTATCATCTGAGATCCGAATGACTCGATCAACTGGAGCCCACTGAACGTCAAGCCCAAGTGACTCGCTAACTAGTCTTAATGGAACGAGTGTGCTTCCTTTTTCAATATAAGGACGATTCTCTTCATCAAAATATTTCGTTCCCGTACGTGTCTCATATGACCATGCTTTCTCAACAGAAAATTGCAAGTTCCATTTCTCCGTCTCGCCCGGATAGAAGTGCTGGGATAAATCATAGAAGTCTACCGTATAAGATAGCTCGGTAGCCTGTCCACCCACTGTACGCAAGCCAGTAATGTTAACTTGGTATTTCCCTGTGTACTCCTCTACTCCGTCCAGACGGAAAATAATCGCATTAGACACGCCGAACCCACTTAACTGCACATTCAAGTATAGATCCTTGTTTAGATCGTTATTTGTACTATCTAACGCCCATTTTTTCTGGCTTTGTAGATCAGTTACTTGTACCTTTACATTCTGCAAAGAAGGCTTCTCATACTTGTCGGGATTCAACGTGACCGACCACGGGTGAGAACCGCCAAATAACTGTTGCGGGAAATCTGCTGCCGGCCATGCGATGTAATCATAATTCACTGCCTCAGCACGAGATTTGTCGAACACCTGCATTGAACCATATCCACCAGCGATACCAAAACCCACCTTCTGCAAAGAAGGATTGAGCACCCAACGGCGATGTCCTACGCGATCTGCATTCCTGCCTGTATCTGGCATATAACCGTCCAGTACATTTCTACTTAGATTATTTCTTCCGCTTGATAAATTGCTGCTTTTAGTGGATTGATAACCTCTGTTATAAAATTCATCTGTCATATCTCCTGGCTTCTCAGGATAGTGAGACAGCTTATCGGTAGCTGCCAGTAAGACCGCACCATGCTGTGCCAACTCATTCAATTCGTTATCCAACTGCACATCACTTGGCAACCCAGCCAAGGCACGAACCAGATTCGTAGCTAACAAGGCTTGTTCAAGCATCGTCTGATTCACTTTTCCGATCTCATATGGTGCTTTAAAGGAAGGTTCGGTATCATAAGTCTTTAATCCAGCATTCATGTCCTGCAGTTGATTCCATGTTCGCTTGACCTCATCCCGTTCAGGAAAATGAAGTCCCGCTGCTGATGTCAGATTAGGCGTGAGCATGAATATCACAACCCACATCATCATCACAGCAGACCATCTCAATACATTTCGTTTCATCTCTCTTTATTCCCCATTCTCTTCGTAGCTATTGTTACAAGAAGTCTTTGATCTTAAAAATGGATGTCCTTCTAGCTCTAACTATGTATCTCTCCAGCAAGATGTTCCTAAAGAATGCTCACTCCTTTACTATCATATTTAGTTGCTTCTGTGCTATAAACTTATAAACCTTCCATCATCATAACAGAACACTTATGTAGGTTCTACTATATTTTAACCAAGCTGACCACCCGGCCATAAAGCGCCGCACTGAGTGCTGGGCGCTGCACGCGGGTGTGAAAACAGAGGCTTCCTTTAGTTATAGAAGCATCATCTTTTAATTTTTTGTGTGCACTGAATTTCTTACATCTAAAAACTGCACTTTCACATTACAAAAACCCGCCAAACACTCGGAAATCCTAGTGTTTAGCGGGTTCTTTAAGTATGGAGCCTAGGGGGATCGAACCCCTGACCTCATCGCTGCCAGCGATGCGCTCTCCCAGCTGAGCTAAGGCCCCAAGATATACAATAATAACTCGTCCACCACTGCAGCATTCCGCAGGCGACCCCTTTATCATATTCAATACCTGTTTTACTGTCAATATCTTTTTCTAATCGCTCAATACAGCCTAAAGGATCTGGAGAAGAACAATCTTCCTACCTGGAACACAATCATGACGACGTATCGTAACCCCAGCTTGCTCTTCTCCCTTTGCCCCAGGAATCTAATCCTCCAGGTCTTCTTTGGACAACAATGATTTTAATTCTTTCATGAACATATTGATGTCTTTGAATTGACGGTACACCGAAGCAAAGCGAACATAGGCCACTTCATCCACGGGAAAGAGCTGTTCCATCAATAACTCACCAATCTGGCGACTTTCTACTTCCGCATCAGCGGTATTACGCAAAGACTTCTCTACTTCAGAAACCATCATCTCAAGTGTCTCCACCGAGACTGGACGTTTCTCACATGCGCGAATAAGTCCGCGGAGTATTTTATCCCGGCTAAACTCTTCTCGGCTTCCATCTTTCTTAATAACAATCAGCGGTGTTTCTTCCACCATCTCAAAAGTGGTAAATCGGCGGCTACATTGCTCGCATTCCCGACGTCGACGTATGGATTTTGCTTCATTGGCCGGACGGGAATCAAGCACCTTGGTGCCCATAAAAGCACAATAAGGACATTTCATTTTTTGGTCACTTCCCATGTTTTACTTTTTTCCATAAGTTCCCTGTAAACATTTTGTAATGAAAATGGTATCTACGACACATAATACTTTTACCAACCGCGAGGAGGTGAACAGCAATGGCACAAAGCAACGGTAACTCCAACAACTTGGTGGTAACTAAAGCTTCCGCAGCTCTGGAACAACTGAAATACGAAGTTGCTCAAGAACTCGGAATCAGCATCCCACAAGACGGATACCAAGGTAACATGACTTCTTACGAGAACGGTTCGATCGGTGGATACATCACGAAGCGTCTGGTAACAATTGCAGAACAGCAATTGGCAGGTCAATACCAATAATATCTGCATCGTAATACGGTATTATAGAGGAGCATGGGGCGACCGGTGAACAACCGGTCTGCTCTGTGCTTCTACTATTATAACCGACTCTTGTACCATGCATGAGAACCATACATTTTCACACTTACCTGCATCTAGCTACAGCATCACACGATATATCCGAACTAGAACGTATTATAGATCTTAACATATTGATTATAATAATAAATGACGCGTTGTACATAGTGCCGGGTTTCCCCAAAAGGAATGTCCTTGACTGTATCAAATGACCCATCCCACACGCCATCTCGGAGCCAGCTACTAACCTTACCTGGTCCCGCATTATACGCAGCAATCATGACCGCCTCATTGCCATCAAACTGATCGGATAAGTTCTTCAGGTACCAAGTACCAAGCTGAATGTTCCTCTCAGGCTTATGCTTCAGTTCTTCTAATGACGTACCCGGAATTTTGGCCTGCTCCATAATCCAATTGGCCGTATCCGGCATGAGTTGCATAAGTCCGATCGCACCACGCTTAGATTCCAAGCTTGTTTTGAAGTTAGTCTCTACCTTAATAATTGAGGCAATTAGAAACGGGTCTACTTCATAGCTATAGGATTGTGCCCGAATCTCTTCCTTATAATGAATCGGGTAGAACCAAGCCATCCAGTTGGTATTCAAGAACAGCACTAGAACGAAGGAAACAAACATCAACAGCAGTACCCGTTTCTTACGTAGCCATTTCATATTAATCCCTTACCTTGAAGGAAAGAGATGACTTGCTGTTCTGTATTGTGCCATGCTCCACTGTTATCGATAACGATATCAGCAAGCATCTTTTTCTGCTCGATGTCCATCTGAGCCGCAATCCGGGCGTCAGCCTGCTCACCAGTCAACCCATCCCGGCTCATCAATCGTTCTCTCTGCACGGCTCTAGGCACGTATACCACGACGACTTCATCGAACCCTTTTTCCAGACCAGACTCATACAATAAAGGAATATCCGATACCACAAGCTTATCCGGGTATGCCTGCTCATATGTGGCCGCTCGTTCTCTCATCTCTCGGCGAATCGCCGGATGGGTAATAGCTTCAAGCGCTTTACGTTCCTCTGGATGCTGGAAAACAATACTGCCTAGCTTCTTCCGATCCAATGTCCCGTCTTCATGAAGAATGGCTTGTCCGAACCGCTGAACAGCGGCAGCCAAAACAGGATGCCCGGGCATCATGACCTCCCGGGCAATAACGTCTGCATCAATGAGCAGTGCTCCTTTACTGGCAAGAAGGGCGGAAACACTGCTCTTTCCTGTGGCGATCCCGCCGGTTAAGCCAATATTCATCATTTCACCTCACAACAGCTTCATAATTCCCATAAACATTAATAACAGTGCTGGCAACACGGACAATCGACGCATCCATTGCAGCGCAGCAAAACGAAGTCCAACCTTCATCCCGAGTGACAGAAATGCTCCACTGAACAACGCAATGACAAGTGCTGTCCACAGTGTTGGAAATCCGAGTAATGCAGCTCCAAGCCCTGCACCGAATGCATCCAGTGATAGTGCAATACCCAGCCACATCGCTTCTTGAGTCGAGATGCTTCCCGAATTGTCCATGTCTGCCTTGGAGGGACTTCGGAGTATTTGAATGACGACACCTAATTTTCGAAGTTCTAAGGTGAAGACCATCCGCTCCACAGATCCACCTGAAGCTGATTGCTCCAGTTCCAATGCGAGAACCTGGTTTTTCCCTTTGGAAGTTACCTCTTGCTCCGTTAAGGCTGATGCTCCGTTGGTTCTACTCTCTACATGCTCGCTTGCCGAATTTTCCACTGTACCTTCATCCGTTTCCGCTCTTTCCTTACTCTGCTTGCGTATAAGCTGAAATAGTGACCATCCACCAATCGCAATCAATATCACAGCCCCAACTTCGGATGCTACATTCGGTGAAACTACACGGGAGAGAAGCACCCCCACCTGCATAGACAAAGCGATTACTAATCCCGAACAAATAGAGATAACAGCAATGGACAACAACGGAATCTTGGTTTTGCGCAGCCCATATGTAATCCCGACTCCAAAACCATCTAAACTAAGCGCCAAAGCAAGCGCCAGTAATGAAATAAAATGATGCAGCACCCCGGATTCCTCCCCTGTGCGGATCCATTCCAACCGACAGATGTCAGTATGGGTATACGCCCGCTTATTTCTGCCATATCAGTATATGGAAGGAGGAATCCAAGGGTGCTTCAGTTTAAAAGATCGTTCAAAAAGTAATGTTGACTTCAGGCGTAGCGCAGCGACGCAACTACAGTATAGGCTGGCATTTCGGGCAGTAATGTGTACCTCTGCCACCCACTACACTTTTCTCAATTATTGTCCCGCAATTATGACAAGGCTCGGCTTTGCGTCCGTAAATTTTCAATTGATGCTGGAACATACCCATCTCACCTTGACCATTTACATAAGACTTAATCGACGAGCCACCTGCATTGACTGCATCCTGCAAGGTCGACACAATCGCTTCATGCAACACCGTTAGCTGAGCTTCAGACAATGTTTTGGCAATCGTCTCCGGATGAATACCTGCGCGGAACAGAGCCTCGTCCACATATATATTCCCAATTCCGACGACGTATGCCTGATTCAATAATACAGCCTTGATCTTGGTTGTCCGTTTGCCAACAGCATCGCGAAAAGCAGCAACGGTAAACGCCGGATCAAGCGGTTCTAGACCTAGCTTCAACAAAGGTTTGGAGACAAGCTCCTCTCCTGCATTGAACAAGTGCATCGTGCCAAACTGACGTACATCTTTATAACGTAATTCAGTTCCATCGGTAAAGTGGAAGATCACATGGGTATGCTTCTCTACCTCTTCGTGTTGCTGATACACACCATAGCGCCCTTCCATCCGAAGATGAGAGACAAGCACCAGCCCGTCCAGCAAAATACGTAAAAACTTACCTCTGCGCTCCACACCAATAACTGTGTGTCCCGCAAGTTCTAATGCAAAAGCATCTATATCGTCCGGCCGCTGAATAATACGCGGCAAACTAACCGTAACTCGATCAATGGTCTTGCCTACAATAAGTTGATTCAATGTTCTTCTGACTGTTTCGACTTCCGGTAATTCCGGCATGATGTTCTCACCTCCCCTATATTATAACGGAAGATGAAGCTCAGCGGCACCCTTTCTTGTGTCAAAAGCATGGGAGAAACCAATTGTAAAATATCGGTAGATTCCACTGCTTTCCATACAACCATGATCTATTATTTCGCTTCGTACCAGTTCTCCCCGTAGCTAACTTCAGCTTTGAGCGGCACAGACAGCTCTAACGCTTTTTCCATGACAGCTGGCACAAGCTCCTTCATCGTTTCCAGTTCATCTGCCGGCACTTCGAATACAAGCTCATCGTGTACCTGAAGCAGCATACGGCTGTTCAAGTTACGCTCACGCAGCGCCTCATCCATCTGCACCATAGCAAGCTTGATAATGTCTGCCGCTGTTCCTTGAATTGGTGTATTCATCGCTGTACGTTCGGCGAAGGAACGTATGTTGAAGTTGCTTGCGTTAATTTCAGGGAGGTAACGACGACGCTCTAATAGCGTTTTGACATAGCCATCCTTACGCGCTTCTTTCACAATATCATCCATATACCGACGTACGCCTTGGAATACTTCGAAGTATTGATCAATAAACTGCGCAGCCTCTTTACGCGTTATGTTCAAGTTCTGGGACAAACCGTAGTCGCTTATGCCATACACGATTCCGAAATTTACCGCCTTAGCTGATCGACGCATATCACTATCCACTTCTTCAGCCTTCACCCCAAATACGTCAGAGGCCGTCTTCGTATGGATATCCATATCATGTACAAAAGCTTCCTTCAATCGCTCATCATCTGAGATATGTGCAAGTACACGTAATTCGATCTGAGAATAGTCTGCTGCCAATATCGTCCAACCAGGCTCCGAAGGTACGAATACCTTCCGGATTTTACGACCTTCCTCCATCCGGATCGGAATGTTCTGTAGGTTCGGGAATTGACTGCTCAGGCGTCCCGTAGCCGCGATCGTCTGACGATAATACGTATGAACCTTGCCATCTCGCGGTGAAATCTCCTTCAGTAAACCCTCCACATAAGTGGATTGCAGCTTCGCCAACTGACGGTATTGCAAAATATGCTGGACTACCTCATGATACGGAGCAAGTTTTTCCAACACTTCCGCATCGGTGGAGTAACCCGTTTTGGTTTTCTTCACCACAGGCAAACCTAATCTGTCAAACAAAATCTCACCCAACTGTTTCGGTGAATTAAGGTTGAATTCCGTACCCGAGAGGCGATAAATTTCGGACATCAATCGACCAATCTGTTCTTCGAATTCATGACCCAGAGCCTGCAAATCAGCCGTATTCGCCTTGATTCCCTGCTTCTCCATATCAGCCAAAATACGTGATAATGGCATCTCCAGCTCATGGAACAGTGAATTCATCTCATCACTCTCAAGCGCTTTCTCCTGCAGTGGGATAATGGCTGCTACTGCCGCCGCTTTGCGACATAGGAAATCACCCAACACTTCCACCTCAGGCACTTTATACTTGGCGCCTTTGCCCATCACCGTATCATCCTCTACCAGAGACGGTAGCCCGTACTTCGCAGTTAAGCCACTGATCGTCTGGTTGGACTCTGTAGGGTCGAGCAGATATGCAGCCAACTGCACGTCAAAAGCTGCTCCTGCAAATTCAATGCCGTGGGCATGAAGTGCAAGATCTACACGGTGTAGATCATACCCCCGCTTAGGCTCGTCTGAATTCGCTAGCCATGCTCTTACAGAAGATGCTGCCTTCGATTGAAGCAGTTCGGGAGACAAGAAGATGTATTCTTCGCTTGAACCTAACGCGATCCCAACCAATTCCGCCTGATGCGGATTGTCACCGTGCGTTTCCACATGTATAACATCAATGGTTTCGAGCGAGGCAAATAGGTCTTCAATTGTTTCCTCTGTAGCAATCGTAGAATTGACCTCAGCCGCTGGTACAACTTCTACTGCGTCTACCTTGCCACTGAAGTTCAGACGTTCAAGCAATGACTTGAATTCTAGCTTCGCCAGTGCTGGCCCTGCTGTCTCTTCCTGTAAGCCTGCAAATTGCATATCTTCCCACGTCTGCTCCAATGGAACCTCGCGATGGATCGTAGCTAGCTGCTTACTCATCCGAGCATCTTCAGCGTGAGCTTCGATCTTTTCTTTCATTTTACCTTTCAGCTCGGCTGTGCCATTTAGTACATCCTCTACGGTACCGAACTGATGCAACAGCTTTAATGCTGTCTTCTCTCCCACTCCAGGAATGCCTGGAATGTTATCAGACGTATCGCCCATCAGACCCTTCAGATCAATAATCTGCAATGGAGTCAAGCCATAACGCTCCTTAATCTGGGCAGGGTCATACAATTCAATATCCGTTACACCTTTGCGTGTTAGCCCGATATGAACATGGTCAGAGGCAAGCTGTAGCATGTCCTTGTCACCCGATACAACAAGCACCTGTCTTCCTGCTTCATCAGCACGTTTGGTCAACGTTCCGATGATGTCATCCGCTTCGAATCCTTCAAGCTCAAACTGTGCAATGCCGAATCCTCGCAGCAATTCTTTGAGCAATGGGAACTGTTCCGACAATTCAGTTGGTGTTTTCTCGCGTCCACCCTTGTACTCCTGATATCCTTCGTGACGGAAAGTCACCTTGCCCGCATCAAATGCCACCATCACATGTGTCGGCTTATGCTCTTCAAGTAGCCTTAACAGCATTGTGGTGAACCCATAAACCGCATTGGTGTGTAATCCTTTTGAATTGGTCAACGGCGGCATTGCAAAAAACGCCCTATATATAATGCTATTTCCATCTATGAGAATAAACTTGTCCATTCCAGCACCTCACGTATCATATGGTCACACTTCAGATTCTATATCTACTCTCATGATACCATACACACCTGCAACAACAAAAAAGGAACTTCCCTTGAACAACCTATATGAATAGGCGTCCTGAGAAAGTTCCTTCATTCCGTGCATGTAAGTCCCCAATTCCAAACGTATGCTTATAAATTACAATTACTGGTTCAGATCCGGACGTTTACCCGTCACCAGATATACCGTGCTCTCGCCAATGTTAGTTGCGTGGTCACCGATACGCTCAATGTAGCGACCTACCATCATCAACAGCATCGCTTGTGAAGCCCGGTTCGGATGATCTGTCATGAAGGTATATAGATCACTGATCATGTGGCTGTACAGTTGGTCAACTTGATCATCAGTCTGAGCCATTTTGTAAGCCAGATCCGTGTTTTCCTTCAGGAAGGATTCAATCGCTTCATCGATCATTACCTTCACGATTTCAGCCATTCTCGGAATATCAACAAGGGGTTTAATTAACTCTTGACCTTCCATACGAAGTGTCACTTTGGCTACATCCAATGCAAGATCACCCATGCGCTCAAGATCACTGGAGATTTTGAAAGCAACGATAATGCGGCGTAAATCCTTGGCAACCGGCTGTTGTGTAATAATGAGCTTGGAACCAAGTTCCATAATTTTGTCTTCCAGCGCATTCAGATTCGCATCATTCTTGATGATGACCTGAGCTTTATCCACGTCTAGTGTCTGTAGACTCTCGATTGCACCATCCAATGCTGTTCCTACGTGCTCGCCCATCTCACGAAGCAATGTACGCAATTCCTCGAGCTCTTGATCAAATTCTTTTCTTTGAATCATAGGTTCCATCCCCCTCGTCCATCATCTCCGGATATGCCGGGAACATTCAATCAGCTTACTTAACCGAACCTTCCGGATATATAATCCTCGGTTCGGGAATCCTGCGGTGTGGAGAATAATGTCTCGGTATCCGCAGCCTCTACCACTTCACCATTCAGGAAAAATACCGTACGACCGGATACCCGCGCGGCCTGATGCATGTTATGGGTTACCATAACAATCGTATATTTATTATGCAGTTCCTTAACAAGCTCCTCTATTTTAAGCGTAGAGATTGGATCGAGGGCTGAGGTTGCTTCGTCCATAAGTAATACGTCAGGCTGAACAGCAAGTGCACGTGCAATACATAGACGCTGCTGTTGACCACCAGATAGGCTTAGTGCTGACTTTTTGAGTACATCCTTCACTTCGTCCCACAGGGCAGCATGTGTTAAACTTTGCTCCACCAATTGATCCAGCTCAGCTTTCTGCGTTACCCCATGCAGACGTGGGCCGTAAGCTACGTTATCGTAGATTGATTTTGGAAAAGGATTCGGCTGCTGGAATACCATGCCCACTCGCTTGCGCAACGTTTCGACTTCGATCTCGTTGCTGTAGATATCCGAGCCGTCCAGCATTACTTGTCCTTCCACGCGAACGCCTGGAATCATGTCATTCATCCGATTCAATGTACGGAGCAATGTGGATTTACCACAACCCGATGGACCAATAAACGCAGTAACCGTTCGCTCCGGCAAATCCATCGATATATTTTTAAGCGCATGATGCGTATCATAGTATAAATTAAGTTTATCAATATGAATGAGGTCTTTCATGGATGCTCACTTCTCCTTCGCTGCAGGGAAATTTAGTCCCTTTACGTTGATGTCCAATCACTATGATCAGAACAAGCTTGTTGGCCATCCTTAACATCCTACCTTCCCATTGTAAAAACCGTATCACTTTCATGTTAACGGAATGTAAAAAGACATCTTCTTCGCCATGATCCTTGGGGTTAAATCACAGCAACGATGGATGCCTTTATATGCATTAATTAGGTTTAAAATTTGGTAAGATGAAGTGGTTAATCAGAACGAGCCATCTCTTTCAACTGGGTACGGATATGTAAAGCCATATCTGCCGCCTTCTCTCCCTCCGAAGCTATACCCTCTGCAATACGAGACATTCCTGCAACAGCACTGTTCAACTCTCTGAAAGCTAACTCTCCAGCAGTAACGTGTGTTGAGCTGTCATCAATCTCCGCGGCACTTGCCCGGATCGATTCTACGGTTTGTTTCGTCAGGTCACCGATACCTTCAAGCAAAGAAGACATATTCCCTGCTACCTCACGAGTCTGCTTGGCAAGCAAGCGAATTTCACCGGCTACCACTTGGAATCCGCGACCATATTCTCCTGCATGAGCAGCTTCAATAGAAGCATTCATAGCAAGCAGAGCACTCTGATCTGCCAAGGAACGGATAGAACCTGCCATCCCTGCACCAGTTTGAATAGAGTCCAACATTACATTTGTATGCTGACGCTGCCCCTCCATATGCCGGTAGACCCGCTGGTACGACGTTTCGACTTGTGTAAGGCTACGTTCTCCATCCTCGGATAGATGCATAATTCGCTGTGCTTCTTCTCCCGCTTGTCCCGCAGCATGGACTAAACTTGTAACCGATTCGTTAATGCGGGCAATCTCTTGTCTTGATTCGGTGATCGTTCGTATACGCTCCTCACTTGCCTGATGCTGCAACTTCCGTGATAGAAACATCATATCCCGCATGGTTAAGACGCCTAGTAGCTTGTCCTCTTCTGTAACCAGGATACAATCATAAAAGTGCTGCTCTTCTCGCTTCAACGCAATATCAATAATGCTTGGTGCATCTGCTGAAACGTCCACAATAACCGGCAATGAATCCACGACATGTTGAACTGCCTTACGATAAAATAAATCTGCTGCAAAACGTCCATTAAGGAGTCGATACAACGTCTCCCTCATTAACAAACCAAGCGGCTTCATCTGTTCATCACACATTACGATACATGGATAGGCCTCATTTGCATTTAACATACTAGCCGCTTCCCCACAAGTGGTATGTACATGTACAACCGGAACTTCTCGGCAATAATCACGAATCGATAACGGATGCTTAAGAAGTGTGTTTTCAGAATTTTGAACTTCCTTCAACTCGGTTATGTTCTCTTGTACACGACTGTCTTGTTCGGACAAGTCAAGTTGTCTCGCTTCAAGCAACATAGGCATAAATGCGCATTCTCCTTTACGTATGAACTCCATCCTGCGGTGCATTATGTAGGTATAAAGTATCAATCATTCGAATTTATGCTACTCTTCATTCATGAAGGAAAATAATTCTTTATGTAAAATCAATGTAAAAAAAACTCCCCAATCATCGTTAACTCGAATGATGGGGAGTTTTTCTTTTTACAACCAATTTATAACCTACACCACGAATCGAATCAATGTGAACCGATTCTGGATCTAACTCTAACTTTTTCCGCAATGAGCTTACGTGAACATCGACTGTACGTTGACCTCCGATATAATCGAAGCCCCAGACTGCATTCATCAGATCATCGCGAGTGAGCACAACGCCCGGTTTCTTCGCAAGATAGAGAAGTACTTCGAACTCCTTCGGCCGCAAACTAATGGACTGTCCACCAAGTGTTACTTCATACTTCAAAGGATAAATCTCCAATTCACCCAATACAATTCGGGAGCCTTCTTTGTCCTCAGGTTGGGGCAAGTCCTCACCGTTGGAATATCGTCTTAACACTGCGTCTACTCTGGCGAGCAATTCCGATACGCCAAATGGCTTCGTGATATAATCATCTGCTCCTGATTTCAGACCTTGTACAACCTCAGCTTCACCGGTTTTGGCTGTCAGAATGATCACCGGCGTGGTTACACCTTGAACTCTTAATTTGTTCAGAATGTCTAGACCGTTCATTCCTGGCAACATCAAATCTAGCAATATCAGGTCGAATTCCTGGGATAATGCTCGATCATATCCAGAAGATCCGTGATCCTCCGCTGTTACATCATAGCCTTCCTGTGTAAGGTTATACGTAAGTAATCTTGATAATGTAGGTTCGTCTTCAATTACAAGCAAACGCTGTGCCATGATACCCCTTCTCTCCTTATAGTGCGCGTTCAAACATACCAACTATGAGAACAATCTCACCTATTATAGTTGTTCTATAGCCACAACACATTTCCTATCATAGCACCCATTTGTTAACTTAGTGTAAAGAAAAGCACACCTTTTTACAATTCACTTCCCGAGGCCTATACTTCTTCATCTTGAATTAACGGAAGAATCACACGAAATGTTGTTCCAAGACCGAGTTCACTTTCTACGGAAAGTTTGCCGTGATGCAGTTCAACAAGGTGTTTTACGATAGACAAACCAAGTCCCGTACCACCCGAATTACGTGATCTGCCTTTATCTACACGGTAAAAACGTTCAAAAATCCTTGGCAAATCATTCTTCGGAATGCCTATGCCGGTATCTGATACCGCAAATACGACCTGCTCCTCATCATCCTCACGTTCTACCGTCACTTGAAGTTTCACGCGTCCACCTTCAGGTGTGTAGTTGATGCCATTGGACAATAGATTGATAAAGATCTGTTTCATCTTATCCTCGTCTGCCTCAATATAGAGTTCCTCTGGGACAACCATCTGCATCCGGATCTGTTTCTTCTCGGCCACAGTGGACAGTGTTCCCAGAACCATTTCGAAGAAGGAATGAACGTGAACAGGTGAACATTGCAATGGAGCACGCTTGGATTCAATTTTGGACAGTTCCAGGATATCTCCAATTAGTCGGTTCAGTCGATCCCCTTCATCATAGATGATTTTCAGGAATGAACGTTCTGTTTCCTTATCCTGCACACCACCACTTAACAACGTTTCAGCAAATCCTTTTACCGCTGCTACAGGTGTTTTCAGTTCATGAGATACATTGGCTACGAACTCACTTCGCATCGACTCCAGCCTACGAATTGCTGTCACATCCTGAAGAAGGAATAACATCCCGCGGTAACTACCATCGTCTTCAGTCATGGGCACGCCATCAATCCGAATCAATCGTTCCTCTGGATTAAATACGCTTACTTCCTCATGCATTCGTTCTTGTAGTGCAACACTCTCCTCAATAGAGCGTGTTAGCTCATAGTGTTTCTTTAATTCTACATAAGGTCTACCTGTAACTCGCGCAGCCTGAATACCCAGCATCCGCTCTGCTTCTCGATTCACCAATGCAATCGACTGCCCTGCGTCTACCATGACAATGCCGCCTGTCATATTGGCAAGTACGCTTTGTAGCAACGCCTCATTATCACGGATCGTTTTGAGTTGCGTCTGAAGACTATCGGCCATCCCGTTAATCGCAAGCCCCAACTGACCAATCTCGTCTCGGCGTGTGACATCCACTCTGGCGTCATATTCTAATTTGGTTATTCGATGTGCGACCTTGATGATATGCTCAATTGGTGAGGTTAAACTGCGTGCCACACGATAACTGACGAGTGCTACGATAAGAAATAGCAATCCAAGTGCGGTGAATGTAATGACCCAGCCACGCTGAAGTCCTTGATCTACAGCCGCTAGGCTCATAGATAGACGTATATAACCGTCAAATTTACCTCCAGGCACTTCAACCATGTCACTCTGATCTGAATTGACAGGAAGTGCAACATAGAGCATGTCCTGTCCTAACGTCTCACTATATCGTATTGCCTGACCATAGCCATCTCCAATGGCTCCCTTTATCTCTTCACGTTCCAGATGGTTATCCATATTGGCAGGATCACTTTCCGAGTCGCCGATGACTGTCCCATCTCTATTGATAAAGGTTACTCGGGAATCCGTCAGCCGATCGAGTTCAAGTGCACGCGCAGAATAATATTGTCTAGTCTCGGGAGATGTCGGATCGCTTGCATCGTGAAATGGAAATGTTGCTTTTAACAGATTAATCTCACGCACCATCGTTTGTTCCAAAGCTGTGGTATGTGTTGTTTTAAACACTCTGCCCATCGTATATCCCGCTACAATAACGGATACACCAATTAGAACCATCATGATGATGGAGAGGCGAACTCGAAATGGTCTCATCAATCTCTTCCTTTATTGTTGATTTATCAAATGTACATCTTCTGATACGTGTACTCGATTATACTTCCGTTCGTTATCCGTTCAAAAATTGACCTCTGGGCTCTCCAATGGGTCGCCATCTAAATTAACTCGATACGATCTCCGCGTGTACCCGGCAGAGAGATGACCAGGAACTCAACATCCGCTGCACTTCGATTCTGCATCTGATGAGGTTCGCCTGGAGGAATCTCTATTCCCTCATGCGTTTCAAGTTCGAATTCCTCACCTTGGAGCTCCATATAGCCTATGCCACTTAAAATGAAAAAAAATTGTCGGCTAACCGAGTGATAATGTCTAATCTCAACTGTTCCCGCTGGCATTCGCTCATGGATGATGCTCAATCCTTCGTTCTGTAGCAAGTGCCATCCATCACAATGATTTCCCCATATATAATGTGATGCATTTTGTTTACTAATCTTCACGGTTGGTTCCCCCTGTCGAATATCTGTTTGTCTATCTTATCACAGATTTCTTTCGACAATATGAGCATTAATACAGGTAAACACTCTATAGTTACCTTTATAATCGCCTTCACTCATAGTTATTGACATCCTGCCATAGATCCAAGGAACAACCTACATATAGAATAGATATCTAGATAAAATATCATGTGATTATTAGGTCTGATGTTGTTCTATGTAAATTCTCTATCGATTCTCAATCTTTTTGTAAGCCACACCTGATATTAAATAGACGTCCCGACCAGCTAGACTGGTAACGGGACGTCATATCTACATTCATCTTAGGTTGAGGTTGCTTTAGCCGTTCACTACTTCGCCGCCATTCACATGCATAACCTGACCACTTACGTAAGAGGAATCATCTGAAGCCAAATATACATAGGCAGGGGCTAATTCGTCAGGCTGTCCTGGGCGCTTCATCGGCTGAGTTGATCCAAATTCACTTACTTTCTTCTCATCAAATGTTGATGGAATAAGCGGTGTCCAGATCGGGCCAGGAGCTACGGCGTTAACTCGAATTCCCTTCTCCACAACGTTCATAGACAAGGAACGTGTAAACGACGTAATCGCACCTTTCGTCGATGAGTAATCGATCAAGGATGGATTGCCTCGGTAGGCTGTAATCGATGTCGTGTTGATAATGGTACTGCCTTTTTTAAGATGTGGCAATGCCGCCTGAGTGATATAAAACATTCCGAAGATATTAGTGCGGAACGTGCGCTCCAATTGCTCAGGTGTAATATCCTCTAATTGTTGCTGTGGGTGCTGCTCAGCAGCGTTATTCACCAGAATGTCAAGCTTACCTAGTTGCTCAATCGTCTGTTGCACGGATTTTTTGGCAAATTGAGTATCACCGATATCACCCGCAATCAAAATGCATTTTCTGCCTTCTTGCTCAACCTGTCGTTTCGTCTCCTCGGCATCCTGATGCTCGTTCAGATACACAATCGCGACATCGGCACCTTCTTTTGCATAAGTAACTGCTACAGCTCGTCCAATACCGCTATCTCCACCCGTGATTAACGCCACTTTACCTAACAATTTCCCTGCTGCTTTATACTCAGGTTTCTCAAACTCGGGTCTAGGATTCATCTCTGATTCGATTCCAGGTTGCTGATTCTGATGTTGGGCTGGCATTGTTTTTTCGGTTTGTGTTTGCGCTGACATGAAGCATGCTCCTCTCATTACTGGATTGGATATTGATTCTCGTCTCACTGTGTAGGATGGCATGAACAGGACAGATTATTCTGATCATGAATCTTCTTCCTGACAACCTCCAACAATGTTGTCTCTAAACTTACTTACCACTGCTCTTCTAAATTAAACAAGGAAATGGTATGGATTAAGCACAACTCGAATGTAATTTTATGTATTTCGATTTTTTTCATTGCATAACAATCTATTCGGTCATAAAATTCGATAAATTTTAAAAAAAGCCCTGTTTCAAATCGTAATTTGTATTCCTATGCCGCTTTGGCTGATGTACAATGTACAGTACAGATGATTTTTAGATATCTTAACGATTTGGAGACCAAACCATGGGATCGAGTATTGATTCATATATAACACTTGTAACGACTTCAGCCGTTTTGAATGTCTTTTTGTGTTTATATTCTTATTTCAGAAGAGCTGAAATTCCCAGTGCTAAAGTATTCATGCTTTATACAGCTGCCCTTTCCGTTTATACCTTTGGGTATGCGATTCAGCTAGCAAGCAATACACTGGAGCAGATGAAATTTTGGACAGTCGTTCAGTATATGGGTATGCCTTTCTCCGCTTCACTTGGCCTGCTCCTTATGATTCAATACACTGGGAAAACTTTATCTCGTAAAGCGACCATTGCCATGTTTATCATTCCTTCCATCACACTCTTCATGGTAGCCACGAATGATTATCACCATCTATATTATAAAGAGGTTTGGCTCAGAACTGACTCTGTTGTTCCGCTTATGGATATTTCCATAGGTCAATGGTATGTTGTGCACGGAGCATTTACCTTCTCTTGTCTGTTATGCGCTTGTCTTATTCTAGTTGCACAATGGAGACATACGAAGAAAATGTACCGCAAGCAATTGCTCACGCTAATCACCTCACAGCTCATTCCAATGGTTGCTGCCTTTGTGTATTTGCTTGGATTAACTCCTGGTGGTATGGATCCGGTTCCGGTGTTAATGTGCGTTACATCTGCGATGTATATTTGGGCTATTTTATCATCTCGCCTTCTTATGATCGTCCCTATTGCCAAAGACAGCATTTTTGAGAGCATGCGTGAAGGTGTACTCGTGCTCGACAGTTCCAATCGTCTTGTAGATTACAATAAAGCTATGCATCTCATGTTGCCTGAACTTGAGCCAGAGATGATCGGGAAACGTTGGGATGATATCTGGCTTAGCCTATCTGGGGAAACCTTTCCCGTAGAGTACTTTAGAGAAGGACTTCAGACCGACTTATACTGGCAATTAGAGGGACATACTGTATGTTATCAGGTTAGAACCTCCTATGTGTTTAATAAGGGCGCTCAGGTCGTTGGAATTTTGATTATGCTCATAGATATCACCGAACAACGTTTTCTTCAAGAGCAACTTAAACAAATGGCCTATTTTGATGGACTCACCAAAATCTATAACCGAACGCAGTTTCTGAACAAAGGGAAGGAAATCTTGAATGAGGCCAAGCTAACTTTTCGGCCGGTAGCCTTTATCTTGTTTGATATCGATCACTTCAAACGAATTAATGATACCTATGGACATGATGTGGGTGATAAAGCAATTATTCATGTTGTCACGGTATGTAATCGTTATCTGAACTCTGAGATACTATTTGCTAGATATGGCGGGGAAGAATTCGTAATAGCTATGCCCGGCGCATCCCTTCAGGATGGTGAGCAGCTTGCTGAACAGCTACGAGTTGCATTGTTCAATGAGCCACTTGAGGTTGAAGGTGTCCTGATCCCACTGACGTCAAGCTTCGGGGTCGCACAATACAACGGGGAAGATGATTCATTAGAATCGTTACTACGAGATGCAGACCATGCGTTGTATGAGTCGAAGCGTAATGGACGGAACGCAGTTTTCGCCTACAACGTCAGTCTCGCTTAATTCACTTAGCTAAGTTAAACTAACTAGTTTCTAGATAGTTTCTAGATCAAATAAGCTTTACTTACACAGATCAATTCTGAGAGCGCATCTTTAAGATCGTACATCATCAATTTTATCAATAGTTAAATACATCTGATCTCGTGAATAGCATAAATAAAAAAAAACAGACAGTCCTAAGGCTGTCTGTTTTGGTTGTATCTTGGTTTGTATGTGCACCTGATATCACCTCAGGTCAGCTTGTCCCATCTTACTGGCACAATCGACAAAGGCATAAAATCAGGTTAGAACGCTTTACGTATTGTAGTAATATTCATTCTTAGATTACGCTGCTATCTACCATGAGATAAACCATAATCAGCAGGAACACAGCCAGCAGTGTACTGAACATACGAATCTTGCCCTGTTCTGGACTTACATCACGGTTGCTTTTCACACCTTCTGCAGCCAAACGCAGCGGTTTACCCATAATTCCACCGATGGCAGCCATTGCAAGCAACAAGACAACCACTACACCCATCCAGAGGTGAGAGTACTCCCCTTTTGTCATCAGGTAACCCCCAGTGAGAAGCTGGATAATCAGTCCATACTGAGCGATACGATTCAAAGATCGAAGTGATGTGAATGCGCCCTCTTGTGCTGCTACATTCAGCTTACGGATTCTACCGACTACGAACGGCAGAATTAGGTAGAAGCCTAACGACAGTGCTCCAACAATATGAAGCAGATACATAATCATTCCCAAAATTTCCATCCTCCTCAATTCATTTCAGTGTGCTATACATCACATACTATTATACTGGGGAACTTATCCAAAAGAAAGAAAACCCCCGGTTTTTCGGGGGTTTTCTCCTTGTTCTTGTTCAAAATCTTTTCAAACTTAAATATTTACAACCGAAATGACATTTCGAACGGACTCAGCAGATTTATCCAGCCCTGCTTTTTCCTCAGCAGTCAGATCCAATTCAAATATTTTCTCGATCCCGTCTCCACCTAGAATCGTTGGAACGCCTAAGAACAGATCGTTATAGCCATATTCACCTTCAAGATAAGCAATAACAGGAATGATACGTTTTTTGTCCTTCAAGATGGCTTCCGTCATTTGCACGAGGGAAGCTGCTGGAGCATAATACGCACTACCGTTACCAAGCAGGTTCACGATCTCACCACCGCCAACGCGTGTACGTTGTACGATCGCTTCAATCCGGTCTGCTGGAATTAACGTATCAATCGGAATGCCTCCAACGCTCGAATAGCGAACAAGAGGCACCATATCATCCCCGTGACCGCCCAGAACGAAACCACGCACATCTTCAACAGATACGTTCAATTCTTGAGCGATAAATGTACAATAACGGGCAGTGTCGAGTACGCCCGACTGACCAATTACGCGGTTTTTGGGAAAACCAAGAGTTTTATACGCTGCATAAGTCATTGCATCTACCGGGTTGCTCAGAATAATGACGATTGAATCAGGGCAATATTTTTTCACATTTTCACAGACGGACTTCACGATTCCCGCATTCGTATTGACCAGATCATCACGACTCATTCCCGGTTTACGGGCAATTCCTGCCGTAATAATAACAATCTCCGAACCTGCAGCATCTTCATAGTTGGAAGTTCCGACGATATGACTGTCGAAGCCTTGAACAGGACTTGCCTCCAGCATATCGAGTGCTTTACCTTTTGTCGGGTTCTCCAGTTGAGGAATGTCTACTAGAACGACATCCCCGAGTTCCTTTTGGGCAAGCATCAGTGCAGTCGTAGCACCGGTAAAACCGGCACCGACTACTGTGATTTTTTTGCGCTGAATAGTCACGATTCACATCTCCCCTTACAGGTTTTTAATGATTTGATCAGCGAATTCAGAACATTTCACTTCAGTTGCTCCGTCCATCAGACGAGCGAAGTCATACGTTACTGTTTTATTGTTAATGGATGTTTCCATACCTTTGTAGATCAGGTTAGCCGCTTCTTGCCAGCCCAGATGCTCAAGCAACATTACGCCAGACAGGATTACGGAACCAGGGTTCACGACATCTTTGTCAGCATATTTAGGAGCAGTACCGTGTGTAGCTTCGAAGATAGCATGTCCTGTTACATAGTTAATGTTAGCTCCTGGAGCGATACCGATTCCGCCCACTTGCGCTGCAAGTGCATCGGACAGATAGTCACCGTTCAGGTTCAATGTTGCGATAACATCAAATTCGCCTGGACGAGTCAATACTTGTTGCAGGGCGATATCAGCAATCGCATCTTTTACGATGATTTTGCCAGCATCTTCAGCTGCTTTTTGAGCTGCATTCGCTGCATCTGTACCCTCTTTATCTTTGATGATATCGTATTGAGCCCAAGTGAATACTTTATCGCCGAACTCTTCTTCAGCCACTTCATATCCCCAGTTTTTGAAGGCACCCTCGGTAAATTTCATGATATTACCTTTGTGTACCAGCGTAACGCTCTTACGGTTGTGATCGATTGCGTATTGTACCGCTGCACGAACCAAACGTTTGGAACCTTCGGAAGAAACTGGCTTGATACCAATACCGGAAGTTTCAGGGAAGCGGATTTTGTTAACGCCCATTTCCTGTTGCAGGAATTGGATAACTTTTTTCACTTCATCGGAACCTTCTGCATACTCGATACCCGCATAGATATCTTCTGTATTTTCACGGAAAATAACCATATCAACCAATTCAGGACGTTTAACCGGGGAAGGTACGCCGTCGAAATAACGCACTGGACGCAGGCATGTGTACAAATCAAGCTCTTGACGAAGTGCTACGTTCAGGGAACGAATACCACCACCGATTGGTGTAGTCAGAGGTCCTTTGATTGCTACGATGTACTCACGAATCGCTTCGAGCGTATCGTTCGGCAACCACTCCCCATATGTATTAAATGCTTTTTCACCAGCAAATACTTCGTACCAAGCGATTTTTTTGCTGCCATCATATGCTTTTTCAACTGCTGCGTCCAATACACGCTTGGAAGCTTTCCAGATATCGCGACCTGTACCGTCACCTTCGATGAACGGAATGATCGGGTTGTTAGGAACCTGCAGTGCACCATTATCGATCTGGATTTTTTCTCCTTCAGTTGGATGAGCGAATTTTTCTAATTTCATAGTTACAATTCCTCCTTGATCGTTGTATGAGTTTAGGTATGATTATACCGCTTGTCTAATCGAGGGAAGGGTCTTTCGTCTTCGACTGACTCTCGTCAATCGAATTCACCCTTCGCCCCATCCTTCATTATTATACTGGTTTTGACGTAATTAGCGAAGCTCGACTGAAATGTACTTCTGTTCTGTTGGTCCAGTGTACTCAGCACGAGGACGAATGATGCGGTTATCTGCGAGCTGCTCCAGAATGTGAGCAGTCCAACCAGATACCCGGCTAATCGCGAAGATTGGTGTGAATAACTCGTGCTCAATGCCTAGCTGTGTATAGACAGATGCAGAGTAGAAGTCTACGTTTGGCTTCAGACCTTTTTGTCCTGTAACCAATTCTTCAATCTTCACAGACATATCATAGAGACGTGTATCATTATTCATGTCGCCCAGTTCTTTAGACATCTTCTGCAGATGTTTCGCACGTGGGTCGCCATTTTTGTACACACGGTGTCCAAAGCCCATGATTTTCTCACGGTTATCCAGTTTCTCCTGAATTGCTGCTTCAAGGCGATCCGGTGTGCCAATCTCATTCAACATCTTCATTACGGCTTCGTTAGCACCGCCATGTAGCGGCCCCTTCAACGCCCCGATAGCGGAAGTCACGCCGGAATAAATATCGGACAACGTCGCAACAGTTACACGCGCTGCAAAAGTGGAAGCATTCAACTCGTGATCCGCATGTAATACGAGCGCTTGATCCAAGGCTTTTACTGCTGTATCCGACGGTTCTTCACCAGTCAACATATATAAAAAGTTTTCGGCAATGGAAGCGCCTTCTTTTGGTGCTACAGGTTCTTTACCTTCACGAATACGAGCGATAGCTGCAACAATCGTTGGCAATTGAGCCTGCAATTTAACCGCTTTGTTCTCGTTCGCTTCAGCCGTCATTTCGTCAGCCTGCTCGTCATATAATCCTAGGGCAGAAATGGCAGAACGCAGAGCTGCCATCGTGCTCATGTTTTTGGGATACAATTTGATTTGTGCAACCAGATCACTTGGGATCGGCGCGTAATCACTCAAACTTTTACGAAGGGATTTCAATTCATCTGCGTTCGGCAATTTACCAAACCACAGCAAATAAGCAACTTCTTCAAAGCTTGCATGCTCTGCCAAATCATCAATATTGTATCCACGGTATGTAAGAACACCGTCTACAATAGAGCTGATCGAGGAGGTTGTTGCAACGATGCCTTCCAGACCTTTGGTAGCTGTCATATTACTCTCTCCTTTATTAAACGAAATCAAAAAACACTAGCCTAATGAAGCTTTCCATAAGCATTCCTGGTGTTGTAAACATTTACATTTCATAAAATAGTAAAGAAGTAAAAATTCGGGTTTATCATCTGTCAATCGATAATTACTTATATAATCATACTGGATTTTGTCGTTTATGTGAACATGACGGAAGCTGTTTTGCACATCAAACATATTTATCGACCCGATAAAGCATTTTTGAAAGCCTTTACACAAACAAGGTTGACATTTTATTCTACACGAATCAATTTCATAAACCACTGGAAATGAAGTTTTGTGAGTAGATATAGACAAATTGAACCATTTTAATCTATTATCTACCCTTGATTGAAGCGACTAAAGGTATTATGAAATTGATTCATATATATAGTTTTAACGTAGTCCTATTCAACTTCTTCTTTTTATTGCTATTATCCCCTGCCATCTGGCATACTCTAGGCAAAAGAACACAAATCTCATGCATTTTCGCGAAATTGGCGTTTCAAAATGTCCTATTTGCTCTATATTAATTAGATACCTTCATGGAACTGGAACTGAATGAACTATTAGATAAGGAGACGTGAGGTTTGGACAGAATTATATTAAAGCGCCTAATGCGCGGATTATGGGTAATTATTGCGACGATTCTCATCGCGGTGGCCATTTATCTGCTGTTTCCCCTGCTGTACCCTTTTGCAATTGCCTGGATCATCGCTTATGCCATGAACCCCCTTGTGAAACTGCTTCAGCATAAAGCACGGTTTCCACGCTGGCTCGCTGTCACTTTATCGCTGATTGTGTATTTCGGGGCAATCGTACTTGTCTTATCGGCTGCTGTAACTCGCATGGTGAAAGAGGTCATTTCATTAACGACAAGTTTCGATCTCCATGTTGATGAAATAAAGGCTGTCTTTATCCGCTGGACGGAGAATGATACGATCCAAAGTTTGATTACACAGATTAATGAATTCTACAAAGAAAACCCAAACTATCAGGAAACGATCAATAGCAACATCAGCAAAACAACGGAGACGGTCGGAACGGCGGTTACGGACCTTGTGACTGGATTCTTCAACGTAATTCTAAATCTACTCACTTCGCTGCCTAATATGGGTGCAGTCCTAATCGTTGTGCTTCTCTCCACATTCTTTATTAGCAAAAGTTGGACCCGTCATAGTATCACCGTATCTGGCTGGGTACCTTCCTCCATCCGTAAACCGATCACTGACATATGGAATGACCTAAAAAAGGCTCTGTTTGGTTATGCAAGAGCACAACTCATCATGATCTCCATTACCGCTGTGTTTGTGATGATTGGATTACTTATTTTGCAGGTTAAGTCTGCTTTCACGATTGCACTTCTTATCGGACTTGTTGATCTGTTACCTTATCTCGGTGTTGGATTAGTGATGGTCCCGTGGGCAGCTTATCTCATTATGAATGGGGATCTGTACCTTGGAATTGGCATATCGGTTATCTATCTGATCGTGCTGATTGCACGACAGATTATTGAACCCAAAGTATTAGCTAGTAGTGTAGGCTTAGACCCTCTTGCCACACTAGTCGGCATGTTTGTAGGGTTGAAGCTATTCGGCGTACTTGGTTTGATCATCGGCCCAGTAAGCCTGGTGATTCTCGATGCATTCAATCGAGCCAATGTGCTACGGGATCTGCGAACATACATCATCAACGGAAGGGTCCGATGATGGGTTCGATGAAGCGTACAGAAAGGTTACTAAGCGTATGAGTAAAGGCTCCACTCGGCAGATGCATCTGCACGGGTGGAGCCTTTTTTGTTCGAATCAATATGATCATTACGGACGGCGATAAAATTTGATACTGCCATTCTTCATTTTTTTCTCAAGCCATCCTAAGAAAAACAGACGATACACCGAACGTGTTAATGGAAACACCAATGTAAACCCGATGAGATCCGTAACAAAACCCGGAATCAATAGCAAGAATCCCCCAACGAAAACAAATAGTCCATCGACCATTTTTCGGCCAGGCACTTTACCTCGTTCCATCTCGGTTTTGGCATCCACAAGCACTTTCCGTCCTTCAAATTGCAGCATTGCTATACCGATCAAGGACGTGAGAATCATAAGAAGCAGCGTCTTTCCCGCTCCGATCCAGTCGCTCATAAGAATAAAACCAAACAGTTCAATAACCGGAACGATGAGCAGTACAGCCCACATCCATCTACGCATTCGTATTACTCCTTTCCTGAGAGCCACACTTTCTCAAGTGCACTGTAGAGCTCAGAGGCTACCTTATCCAGCCTTACTACCTTCCAGTCGCCGTTCACCCATACATGTTGAGTAGAGCCTGTGACTAATCGTTCTCCTGGTCTAGATTCATCAGATGACCACACTCGCTGCCCTATGCTGTTGACACCATTGTCTGCAGTCACTCGTCTTACATCATATTCGTAATTCAGTCGTAGACCGCTAAATGCAGCAATTCGGGTGAAAATCACAATTTCATCATCGTACCTTGCAGGTTTATGATATTTCACATCCAGCCCGGTTACCGGAAGCAGTAACCCCTGTTCCTCCATTTTACGATATGTATACCCCATTTGGCGAATCATCTCAGTTCGACCGATCTCAAACCAATTTAAGTAGTTAGCGTGATAAACTACACCCATCTGATCACTCTCTTGATAACGCACGCGGAGGTTCGCCGCGTACCAATTTCCTGCTCCATTTTGCTCCATGAGGTTACTCCCTTCGTTATACGAGTCTGAATGTGTTATGGTTGCACATCGGTATATAGATGGAAAAAAGCAATGGGACATATCATGCCCCATTGCTTCATTCCTGTTCTTAACATCATTAAATCCATTCCAACAATTAAGCTTGGTTTGGAATTTGGCTAACTTTGATCAGGTTCGTGGAACCGGAACGACCCAAAGGTACACCAGCTGTAATAACAACCAGGTCGCCTTCTTTAACAAGTCCGGATTTCACTCCGCCTTCGATTGCATTTTCAAACAATGCATCTGTGGAATCAACCAATCTACCTTTGACAGGTGTTACACCCCAAGCCAGTGCGAGACGGCGGGAAGTTCTGTCTTCTGTTGTTACAGCGATAATTGGTGACTCTGGACGATATTTCGAGATCATACGTGCTGTATGTCCTGATTCAGTCGAAGTAATGATCGCTTTTGCGTTCAGATCTTGAGCTGACAATGCAACCGATTGGCTGATTGCTTCAGTCACCGTTGTTTGTTGAGCAACACGTTGCTTCAGGTACAGCTCTTGGTAAGGCAGAGCAGATTCTGCTTTTTCAGCGATACGAGACATTGTCAGAACGGATTCAACTGGGTATTTACCCGCAGCTGTCTCACCAGACAACATGATTGCATCTGTACCGTCAAAGATTGCGTTAGCCACGTCACTTGCTTCAGCACGTGTTGGACGTGGGTTACGTTGCATAGAATCCAGCATTTGTGTAGCCGTGATAACCGGTTTACCTGCAACGTTACATTTTTCGATCATACGTTTTTGTACCAATGGTACTTCTTCAGCAGGAATTTCAACACCCAGGTCTCCACGAGCAACCATCAGACCGTCAGACACTTCAAGGATTTCGTCCAAGTTGTCGACACCTTGTTGGTTCTCAATTTTGGAGATGATTTGGATATGTCCAGCATTATGCTTTTCAAGCAATTCACGAATCTCAAGTACGTCACTAGCTTTACGCACAAAAGAAGCCGCGATGAAATCGACACCTTGCTCGATACCAAATACGATATCGTTAGCATCTTTTTCAGTGATACCCGGCAGAGAAATAGCAACGCCCGGAACGTTAACACCTTTTTTGCTCTTGATCGATCCACCGTTAACGATACGGCATTTGATCTCGGTGCCTTGCACTTCCACCACAGTCAGTCCGATCAGACCGTCGTCGATCAGAATTGTAGATCCCGGCTCAACATCATTTGGGAGATCTGCATACGTAATGGAAAGACGTTCTTTGGTTCCCAGAATCTCTTCTGTTGTCAAAGTGATGTACTCATCTTGAACCAATTCGATTGGCTCAACTTCGAGTTTACCTGTCCGAATTTCCGGTCCTTTGGTGTCCAGCAGGATCGCTACTGTTTTGTTCAGTTCTTCGCATGCTTGGCGAATCGCTTTGATCCGTCCGCCGTGCTCATCGAAATCACCGTGGGAGAAGTTCAGACGGGCCACATTCATACCGGCCATAATCAATTTTTTCGTGTTTTCCAGTGATTCACTGGATGGGCCAATCGTACATACAATTTTCGTTTTGCGCATTTTGG
Organism: Paenibacillus tundrae; assembly: GCF_030812775.1. Taxonomy (GTDB): domain Bacteria; phylum Bacillota; class Bacilli; order Paenibacillales; family Paenibacillaceae; genus Paenibacillus; species Paenibacillus tundrae_A. The sequence continues at coordinate 292,665 of NZ_JAUSTI010000005.1, read as the reverse complement.
GTTTCCTCCGATTTTAAAAGGTCTCTCTGTATATATCTTTTTCTTTTTCCAACTATTAAATTTACTATACTTTGGTTCATTTGTATAGGAAATTCGTCACATCATTCAGCATTTCCCGACAAATTATTCACTACATCCACTTCTACAGGTGGTTGAGGAGCTTGATCTGGGACTGGAGATTCAAATGTAACCGAGCCAATCTTACGGAACTTCTCATAGCGATCCTGCTTCAATTGGTCGCTGCTCCACCCTTTCATCTCATCCAGATGACGGATTAGCGCCTCATGAATGGCTGCCGCAGATGCTTCATAATCCCGGTGAGCCCCGCCACGAGGTTCAGGTATGATATCCTCAATAACGTTCATTTCCAGTAGATCTTTGGCAGTAATCTTCATGGCTTCTGCAGCCTGATCTGCCTTCGTTGCATCCTTCCACAGAATCGAAGCTGCTCCATTCGGAGAGATCGCTGAGTAGATGGCATGCTCCAGCATGAGCACACGGTTACCTACGGCTAGTGCAAGTGCGCCACCGCTTCCGCCCTCACCAATAACGACAACAATAACTGGCACAGACAGTTTGGCCATCTCCATTAGGTTACGAGCAATAGCCTCCGATTGACCTCTCTCTTCAGCAGTATTACCCGGATACGCCCCTTTAGTATCAATAAACGTAATAATTGGACGTCCGAATTTGTCAGCTTGTTTCATCAGACGAAGCCCTTTCCGGAAACCTTCCGGATGAGCGCTCCCGAAAAAGCGGGCGATATTGTCTTTTGTATCCTTCCCCCGCTGCTGGCCGATGACGGTAACTGTTTTGCCATCTAGCTTCGCTAATCCACCAACAACAGCCAGATCATCGCCAAACATACGGTCACCGTGCAGCTCAATGAAATCCGTAAAAATTAACTGAATTAGATCGAGGGCTGTTGGTCGCTGCTGATGCCGAGCCAGATGCATTTTCTGAGCCGCTGTGATGCCAGAGTATATTTCTTCTTCCAGTCTATGATAACGTTCCTCCAGACGCGCAATCTCGTCTGTGAAGTCGATGCCTTTTTCCTGACCGAACTGTACGAGCTCTTCAATCTTTTTGCGCATCTCAACCAGAGGCGCTTCATATGGCAACTCACCCGCCATTTAGACCCCTCCTTTTTCACTATGCATATCTAGAAGCTTGGCAAGGGTTGTACGAAGTTCTTTCCGGTGAACCACCAAGTCCAGCTGTCCATGCTGCATATTAAATTCTGCTGTTTGGAAATCATCAGGCAGTTTCTGACGAATTGTCTGTTCAATAACAATTCTACCGGCAAAGCCAAATACAGCTCCCGGTTCAGCAATGTTAATATCGCCTAAGCTCGCAAAGCTCGCCGAAACACCGCCGGTAGTCGGATCTGTAATCACTGAAATATACAGGCCGCCCTGTTCATCTAATCGGGACAACGCTGCACTTGTTTTGGCCATCTGCATCAAGCTGAGAATACTCTCCTGCATCCGAGCACCACCCGATGTAGAGAATATAATAATAGGCAGACGCTTCTCTGTAGCATATTCAATAGCACGGGTAATTTTCTCTCCTACCACTGAACCCATACTACCTGTAAAGAAGTCAAAGCTCATAACCGCTACTACAACAGGTAAGCCTTCTATCGTCCCCTCACCTGTAATAACAGCTTCCTTCAAACCGGATTTCAGACGTTGTTGCTCCAGCTTGCTGCTATACCCTGGAAAGCCAAGAGGATCAACTGATACCATATCCGCATCATGTTCCATGAATCCTTGCTCATCCAAAATCATCCCGATACGCTCCATGGCGTTAAGACGCATATGGTAACCACAAGAAGGACACACCTTCAGGTTTTTCTCTAATTCCTTACTATATTGAATCGTGCCACACTTGCTGCACTTGTTCATTAGCCCTTCAGGTATTTCTCGTTTTGGGCGCTCACTCACTTCCTGACCTTCGCCTTGAAGCGCACGCTCGGAAGGTATGGTGGCGTACTTCCTTTTCTTCTGGAATATATCTTTGAACACAACTACACCTCTCCAGCCGTTGATTTGATTAGCCGCAACTTGCAGTTATCGTCAATGACGACTTCTCCGCGTACGACGGTAAACCGCTTACGTCCCACAAGCTGCCGTGGGTCTTGTCCAGCACTCACAACAAAAAAATCCACCGGCATAAGGCAAGGATCAGCGGCTTCTGTCAGCACGATTGATGTTACCTGCAATTACCGAAAGATTGTTGCGCCGATGCTTAAATCTATCTTGGTAGGGTCTCCGAATGCAACGAGATCGGTTCTTGTCCTAACAAAAAAAGAAGGAAGGACAGCAGCATACAGCACATGCAAGTCGATTCCTCTCTCTCCGCTTACGCGGTCAGCCTTATGTACCAATGGTACTTTCTCATTCGCCAAGGCGTGTGTCTGATGTTGAACGATCAGGAATGCAGAATCGAATTCAGCACTTCCTGGACTTCTTCCAGTTCCCCTGAAGGAACGCGAATCTCAAATTGCTGTTTGGATAAACTGATGGGACGGGTCTGTACCAGAAAACCTTCTTCCGAAAGCTTGGTCTTGATCTTGTCCGCAACCTTTGCCGTCGGTGCAATGTAAATCACCGTCCACATACCATGTCCGCCCCCTAAGCTAATGTTCAGAGCCCGTATATTGGACTAATGATAACATACCTCACTTTTTTTCTGCAAGAAAGGGTTCAGGATCTATCGGCAGAAAACAGGATTATGAGGGATATTTGCTCCCCAAAGACACCTGATACGGTCAACAGAATGTTTGCAATTTGAAGTGTTGAGTACGCACATGCAGGTCTTCCAAGCAACCACTACGACATGGAAGACCTGCACTTCTACCTCTACAAAGGACGTTTCTAACATCACAACCTATACGTAGATGCTCGTTTATACATCACCGGGGTATTGCTTGGCTTTAATATTTTTGTGTGCAATACGAGCGGAAGCTGCTGCTGCAAGCCCTGCAACAAGATCGTCCAGAAACACATGAATGGCGGATCCATGCTCATTCAGGTCATGAATAACGCCTATTTTTTCTTTGTCCAGATAACCAAAGCTAGTTAAACCAATCATACCAAATACATGTGTAATACCAAGAGCTAGAGTCTCGTCCACTCCGTACAAGGATTCGTCTGCTTCCATAATAGCCTGTAGCGGCTGAGGCAACAAACGTTTCTCTGCAAGCTCATCAAGGGCTATGCCTGTGTACAACGTATACTGCACCTCACGTTTTTGCAGTACAGATTTAACACTGATGACACAATCATCCATGGTTAGTTCCGGGTGGTACCCTTTTTGCAGTTGATATACAATCTCCGCGATCGCTTCAATCTGTACACCCCGCCGGGCCAGCATAGCTTCTACGATTTCATATGACATATCTCGACCTCCCGCCTCACTCCCCCGGAGAACCCCAGGTTCTTCGGTGTTCTCAAGTGTATGCAGTACACTCACAAAATGTTCATAAAAAAAGCCTCACTATGTCAATTCAGCCGGTAATAATTAATAAATGAAACACAAAGAAACCTGTCCGGTTGTCACCGAACAGGTTCTTCTTATGTTATGAAGACAGACAGACAAGTTGTCTGCTGAACCTATTTAATTTTGACGGTTCCTTCACCAAGCATGTTCTCCATTTCGGCAAAGAGGGTTGGAGAAGGCTTGATTCGATAGCCGTCACTCAGTGCAAGTAGCTTCTGCTGCTGCTCATAGAAGAGCACAGTGGCTACAGGCCCTGGATGTTGCTCTAGAAGCTGCTTCAATCGCGCTAGCAGCTCGGGCGTCTCCGCCTGAGGGCTAATCTTCACAAACACTCGCTGCTCCACCGTCTGAGGCCGACGAGTCGGCTCCGCACTGCCTGCACCGGGGCGTCCGCTCGGAGCGCTTCTCGCCCCGGCAGTGTCACCCCTTGCAGCATCGCTACCGCGCACTGCTGCAGAGCCTACGCTGCTAGGTTGCGCTCCGGCTCCAACACCCGCACCAGCCGGCTGCTTCGGCGCAGCCGCTGGGCGTGAAGCGCTACCGGGCTTCGCGCGCCGATCGCGACTGCGTAGCTGCTGTTCCAGTGCCGTCGGTGTGAGCGACGCCACCTCCTCAGCCAGCAGCTTAAACCCTTCGTCCTGCTGCTGCACTTTGGCACGCACGACGAGCAGTTCACCTTTCCCGATCACCTGCTGGCTTCGCCGCCATACTTCGGGAAAGAGAACTACTTCACAGCGTTCAATCTGGTCTTCGAGCTCCATGAACGCCATCGCTTTCCCCTGTTTCGTCGTAATCGACTTCACAGAGACAACCATGCCTGCGGCAACCGCCATCGTATCATCGGCCGCCTCGGTCAGTTCCATAATCCGATCTGCACCGCTGGATTCAAGTATTTTCTCAAAGTCATCCAGCGGATGACCCGAGAGGTATAAACCGAGTAATTCACGCTCTAGCTCCAACTGCTGACTCGCAGAGAAAGGTGGAATTTCCGGATATTCAATCTCCCAATTCGGTGTCTCCACAAAATCAAACAATTGAATTTGTAAGTCCTCACGTTCCTTACGCCATTTTAGCGCGGCCTCCACCGTTTCATCCAGCATCGCAAGTAACTGTGCTCGATGACCAGGTAACGAATCAAAAGCTCCCGCTTGGATCAGCGATTCAATTACCCGTTTATTACACACCCGCAGATCGACACGTCGACAAAAGTCGAGCAAGCTGTCAAAAGGTCGTTCCTTACGCACAATCATGATGCTTTCCATCGCTTGGGTACCTACGTTTTTGACTGCAGCAAGACCAAAGCGAATGGCACCTGACCTTGTAAGCGTCTGTGCTCCCTCGTCCAGTTCTGCTGCTGTTCCTGCGGCTGTAAATGAAATCGCCGGCTGTGAAGCTGAGTTCTCTTCATCGCTCGAATGTCCTGCTGTAGCAGCTGTGACAACGCCCGTCCCTTCGGGCTTCACAGAAGGTTCGGTTATGGCAGTGGATGTCTGCCACTCATAATCAGCACCCTCTTCTCCCGGCTCAGGCCCAGGATCATCTGGCAGAGGTGCATCACCGTAGTGTGCATGGTCATAGCCATGACCATGACCATGCATAGCTTCCTCTTTCGTGTTCTCACCGGTTTGAGTTGTAGCATTACTTTCCTGTCGATCAGAAGAAGTAGTAGCAGTAAAGACCGGCGTAAACAAAATACCACTCTCGTTCACATCCGGAGGTAATACCTCAATCTCCATCCGGCGACACTCCACAACATACTCTGCAACTTTCCGGTGGCTACCCATTACAGCTGTCAGCATGGATGCCATAAAATGAACGGGATAATGGGCTTTGAGATACGCCGTTTGGAAAGCCAGTACACCATAAGCAGCGGCATGGGCACGCGGGAAACCGTAGTTTGCAAATTTGACGATCATATCGTAGACCAAATCTGCCTCTGCTTCGCTATACCCCTGTTTCAGGCTACCCTGAACAAAGTGTCCGCGCTCCAGATCCAGCACTTCCCGTTTTTTCTTCGACACAGCTCTGCGCAGCAAGTCGGCTTCACCCAGTGAGAAACCAGCCATTCGCGAAGCAATCTGCATGATTTGCTCCTGATAGACGATAATACCGTAAGTATCTTTCAGGATTGGCTCTAGGTCGGCATGCGGATAATCCACTGCTATTTGACCGTGCTTACCTTGAATATATTTGGATATAAACTCCATTGGGCCTGGACGATACAGAGCCAGCACGGAGATGATATCCTCAAATACGCTAGGTTTCATGTCTTTCATGACACGCCGTATTCCCGCAGACTCTAATTGGAATATGCCCATCGTATCGCCACGCCCCAGCATCTCATACGTCTGTGCATCATCATCCGGTATATGGCGGAAATCTGGCACCTCTTCATGCTCCCCAATCCAACGAAGACATCGCTCAATAATAGAAAGAGTACGTAATCCGAGAAAATCCATTTTGAGCAATCCGATGGCCTCTAAATTCTCCATAGAATACTGCGTCAGAGCCGTACCCTCACTGCCTTCTTGCAGCGGAACAGCGTCTGTCAGCGGATCACGAGAGATGACCACTCCGGCTGCGTGTGTGGAGGCATGACGAGGCATACCTTCTACCTTCATCGCCATATCCAATAGCTCACGTGTTTTCGGTTTGGTCTCATACAAGGTCATCAATTCAGGCGTCGTTTCCATCGCCCGCTGTATATTGATACCTAGCTGAGCCGGAATCAACTTTGCGGCTTTATCTACTTCGCCATATGGCACGTTGAGTGCACGTCCAACATCACGTACTGCTGCACGAGCAGCCATTGTACCAAAGGTAATAATCTGCGCTACATGTGCTTTTCCGTACTTGTCCGCAACATAATCAATGACTTCATCCCGACGTTCATCGCTGAAGTCAATATCGATGTCGGGCATAGAGATCCGTTCAGGATTCAGAAACCGCTCGAAGAGCAGGTTATACTTCATAGGATCAACATCCGTGATTTTCAGCGTGTAGGCTACGATACTACCTGCAGATGAACCCCGACCGGGCCCTGTCACAATATTCTGACGGTGAGCATAAGCGATAAAGTCCCATACGATAAGGAAATAATCGGAGAATCCCATGCTATCAATCACCCGAAGCTCATAATCCAATCGTTGCTCCAGTTCAGAACGCTGCTCCTTGTCCGTCCACCGCACGGTGTTGCTATACCGTTCTTCCATACCTACCTCGCACAATTGACGCAAATACGTAGATGGGCTTTGTCCTTCTGGGAGTGGTCTATATTCAGGCAAAATCGATTTGCCAAACTCCAGCTCTAATTCACAAGAATCGGCAATGCGAACGGTATTGGCTATAGCTTCAGGCACATGAGGGAACAAACGCGCCATGTCTTCCCCACTTTTCAGGTACAGTTGGTTCGTTCCAATCCGCAGCCGAGTTTCATCATCAACAGTTTTACCTGTCCCGATGCAGATCAGCACATCTTGGAGCTCCGCATCCTCTTCTAACAGATAATGAGCATCATTCGTCACTACGAGCGGAATTTCCAGCTCAGCAGCTAATTTCATTAGCTGTGGATTGACACGTTTTTGCTCTGAGAGACCATGATCCTGAAGTTCAAGATAGAAGTCTTCACCGAAAATGTTTTTGTAACGCAGCGCCGCCCGCCGTGCTTCCTCTTCTCGTCCGTGCAACAAATGCTGGGGTACCTCTCCGCCCAGACACGCACTTAAACATATGATGCCCTCGTGGTGTGCCTGCAAGCTCTCCATATCAATCCGTGGCTTATAATGGAAACCTTCCAAATGACCGATCGAACATAGCTTCATCAGATTACGGTAACCTGTCATATTCTTCGCCAGCAAAATCAAATGATGAATCGGCTGATCCTTACGACTCCCCCGCTCTTTGCGAGAGCCTGCAGTCATATACGCCTCACATCCGATAATCGGCTTAATACCCCGTGCTACGCACGCTTTATAAAAAGGAATAGCGCCATACATCACACCGTGATCGGTTAGCGCAAGTGATGTCATTCCGAGATCTGCAGCTCTATCCACGAGATCCGAAATACGCGCAGCGCCGTCCAGCAGACTATACTCACTGTGAACATGCAAATGCACAAAAGAACTCATGTTTTTTCTTCCTTTCGCCTCTATTATTGCAGTAGGCAATAACTTATATAATGAAACAGTTATTTCTGTCCTCTACCTTTTCTATGAACTGTTAATTCATCGATATGGACTAAACACTTTATTATTCTATTTTATCATAACGTCTGGGGGCACGCCCATACAATAGAAGTACAAGCCGCCCTCCTATTCGAACTCGGATATGGGGACGTTTACTGGGCCTGAGAAGGAGTGTTGCTAGATGAGCACATTTTTGTCCAAAGCTATTCTTGATTTTTTTATCGCATTCGGGATCGTACTTGGCGGTGCCATGATTGGAGGGATTGGAGCTGTCATTTCTCTTCAGCCGCCTACACAGACGATGCTAGATATTTCAGGCAAAATAAAAATATGGGCACTTGCAGCGGCAGTCGGAGGTACGATTGATCCCATGCGTGTTATCGAAAGTAATTTCTTTGACGGTAATCTATCACCAGCAGTCAAACAAATCTTGTATCTCATCTCAGCCTTCATGGGCGCTCATATGGGAACCGAACTTGTGAAATGGGTCTGCGGCGGCGGACGTGGCTGATATGGTCACAGGACAAGGTTCATGAGAATCCCGCCGTTCTCCAACTACCGTCCATTAATGCGCATGACCGCTGTTTTTGTCCTTGGTATGATTGCAGGAGCCATTGTTTACAATGCGATATTTCACCTCAGTTACAACACCTTGTGGCTGAACAATCAGGAATTACAGCTACAACTTCATCAGAATGAGAAAGATATCAAAACGCTGAAGAAATATAGTAAACGCCAAACGGTCATCAAAGAAATTAAAGTCCGAGCAGAGGATTCTGACAAGGGGCCAGACGAGGCTTCGTTAAAAGTATTACTGCAAAAGGTCGGCGATGAACTCGAGGCGCTTCGTGGACGAGATGTTTTCAACATCGACGAATATAGTAAAATGACCCGGATTATGTTAAATCAAAAGGTGTATACGGTTCGAGAGAAGGATTATACCGTTCAAGTGAAAACGATGCTAGTGATGGAAGGTGTGCTACAAGTCTGGGTGCAGATTCGTCAACATGTCCCAACGTAACCCACACTATGTAGTTTCACGAATGATTGATTCACGAATACCACAGCAAAAAAACTGCCCTTGTCTGCAAATGACATGATACAATAAGGGCAGTAAATGCTTTCCAGAAAAGGAGCCTGGTATTCGTGTTTATTGAAGTACTCAAGTACAGCCTTATCGCCATCTTCACATTGACCCTGGTCTGTGCCGCCGTGAATAGTATTCGTTCCCATCGAAGCGCACATCCTGCTACCACAGGTGTGTATCGTTCCTGGACAAACATCTGGATGGGTGCAATGCTCATTGTACTGGCTCTAATCCTCATGTTTGTCTTTAGCGGCTCAACATTGGCCATCGTTGTGGAAGCGTTTTTTTTGCTAGTTGGTGCATACAATCTGTTTGCTGGTTTGCGTAACCGTAGTCATTATGCTCGGCTGCAGCAACAGGCAGAAGGCAGATCACCTCATCCATCCAGCCCATCCGTTTAAAGTAACTCACCCTGTCTTTCCATACGTTCGGTTAACAAAAAGAGGATCTCTGCCTACATCAAATACATGTCTGACCGCGCACTCCATAACGGTTGACGTAAACGATGAGGAGGTATCCTCTTTTGGAATTACACCCAATAATATAGTGACCACGACGCTACTACGCATGATCAATGGATTGTAAGGTCATGACCGCTTTGCATACTACACTTCCATCACGTGTAATCACAATGTCCATTTTGCAGGTACGACGGCTTGTCTCCAAAATAATCGGACGAACCAGAATCTGATCTTCGATCTGCACGGGTCTGACGAAATAGGTAGTCACATTATCCACAACATGGTCATTGCCCGTCACGTCCCATGCAGCACGGCGTCCGGCTTGTGTCATGATGTTAAGGAGAACCCCTTCTGAGATCGTTCCAAGATCCGTCGCCATCTGCGGAATAATAAATCCATGAAACATCAGTTCATTCTGCTCTCCGCGTTCTTCGGCGAATCCGTTCCAGATCAGATGATCGAAGGTCTCCCCGAGCTGGGGTTGCTTCTGAGCATCCCGCATCGCCTGAAGGACTTCTTTGCGTGTCACGGAAGCAATTAATTTACGGTTCCGATCCACGATGGGCAGGAAATCAATTCCCTCCCAGGTCATAATCTGAGCAGCCGAAGCGAGAGAGGTCTGCAGTGAGGCTGTAACTGGCCGGCGTACTACACATTTCTCTATGCTCTGATCTTCTTTCAATTCACTCACATCTTTGAGACTCACAATCCCAATAACACGGTTCCATTCATCCACCACAGGAAAGCGATGTTCTCCTGTCTCTGCAACCAGCTTGTGGAAATCCGAGGCTGAACTGGTCACCTTAAGTACCTGAAGTCGTGGTTTCTGACCGATGATATCCTCAACCAGCATAATTTTTTTCTTAATCAGTCGGTCAAAGATCGCTCGGTTGATCATAGAGGCCACAGTGAATGTATCATGTCTGGAAGAGATAATGGGTAGCCCAAGTTCATCAGCAAGCAAACGCACCTCTCGACTTGTTCCAAAGCCCCCAGTAATCAATACACCAGCTCCCTGCTCAAGGGCAAGCGAGTGTGCATTATCACGGTTACCAACAATCAACAAACTTCCTGCATCGATATAACGAGCCATCGCTTGCTCTTTCATCGCACCGATCACGTATTTATGGAGCGGTTTGGCAAGTCCGTCACTGCCGCCGAGCACATGTCCTTCTACAATCGTGACCACATCGGCAAAAGTAAGCTGCTCTGTCATGCCCCGAGGTCTCTTCTCAATTCGAACCGTTCCGATTCTTTCCTTGGTCACAACCATCCCAAAGTTCTCTGCCTCTTTCACCGCGCGGTATGCGGTACCTTCACTTACCCCAAGTTCTCGCGCTAATCCACGAACGGATATTTTACTACCAACCTTCAATTGTTCGATATGCTGTAACAGTTGTTCATGCTTCGTTACATTCTCTTCTTGTCCGTCCAAACTGTACCACCCCCGAAGATGCATCTGTACTATTCTGTATCTATTATAACACGAGCAAAGGAAAATAACCCCATCGTGTCTCCGTATGTATACAACCTCTTTAATAGATCATGAACACCTTCATTTATCTCAAAAAAAGATCGCCAAAAAAGACCGCATCTCCTCACGATAGAAGAGAATACGGTCTTTCTACAATAGCTCCAACTCGTCCACTACGCACCTAACCATGCTTGATCCATTCCGGACTTTTTAAACAATCTCTACACCGATTTACTCTGTTCCTGCTTGTCCATCAGCTTCATTTCCCATTGCCGTAACTTGGCGCGTCTTACCGCTTCAAGAGCACGCTTCTTCTCTTCATCCACACCGAGAATGAAATGTAAGTGAGCACCAATGATTAACATGGAGAATAGCACCCACACGATACCAAAAATGTTCACCCAGTCCATTCCACCTGCGAAGGAAATTCGAGGCAATGCAATAACTAGCATCGACAAGGCAATCAACAGATAGATCACATGTTTTGCTTTTTTCAACCTTTTCACAATTCACAGCTCCTTCGTTCTTGATCGACTCTATATGTCTAGTCTATGAACCGGATCGCTGTAATATGAAAGGTTTGGACAAATCGTTAGGATACATTCATGTAGTCATAACTTGACGTATATACGCATGTGTAGAGCTACTAGATCACCTTATGCTTCTGAGCCACCATACAAGTGACCAAGGCTATCAGCGATAATTTTGTTCACATCTTCAATGATGACACTCAGACGACGCTCAGCATCAAATAGACGACGGATGTTCAGGTTAAGGCTCAGCACCTCAAACAACTTTTCCATTTTCTCCATCTCTTCTGGTGCAGGCATATCCCCGCTCATCATACGTTGTTGCAACTCCATTTGCTGGTCACGGAAGCCATCCAACATACGTTTTGCTTCTGGGTCAGCTTCAATCAACTTCATTGCAGAGGTGATTTCCTCCACCTCGTTGCTTTCTCTCAGGGCTTTCGCCAAATCATTGGCTTTGTCATAAATGTTCACTATAATTCCTCCTCGGATATGAGTTGTTGTTCATTTGTTCATCACATTCTCATCGCAACGTTCATCCGTGTTAATACACGTAAATAACCACTGTCAAACAAGGCAAGTCAAAACAAGCCCTCCATCACCTGACCCGAAGGAAATGCATTTAATCCAAATGGGTCAATCACCAAGGGATATATGTCCTCATATGATGAAGCACATGCCATGTTTTCAGATGCCGCTTTAATTTCGAGATCAGACATCAAGTTGCCGCCCGGAAGGAGATCCGTGATGTCCACAAAAAAAGTAACGATTCAGGTTACCGGCTCGGGCATCTTGCAGGACGACGTCATCATGCTGGGCGAAGGGGTACTCAAAGCATTAAAGATCCCTTCGGGAAGGCCGCTTCAGTTACAATTTGGCTCTTTCCACCGTGAAGTTACCGTCATTCCGGTTCCTCGCTATGACGGTCTACGCATCAATCAGACGGTAGCCAGCCAAACTGGCCTTGTACCCCGCTCTGTGCTTAGCGTATCTTATCGTTCAGCCAGTCGCACGCTGCGCCTTGGTCCCTTCATCAGTGTGTTGGTTAGCCAGGATTACCCCGATCAGCCTGATCGACCCTTCGGCTCCATCACGATGTTCTGTCATGAACTGGTGAACGCCTGCCGGAAGCAAGGCGCCTATGTATCCTTCTTTACGCCAGAGGATATTGGAACGGTCAAGGGTCAAATGCGAGGCTGGGTGTACGATGACGGCTGGAAAAAGACCGTTCTGCCTGTAGCAGATGTCGTCAATAACCGGCTGACGTCCCGTAAGCTTGAGAACAAACCTAGCGTACAGCATTTCATGAAAGAAGTAAAATCGCTCTACGGTACACAAACCTTTAATGAAAAATTTCTGGACAAAAATGAAGTGTTTGATGCTTTGAAGTCCATCACAACGCTCAAAAAAGTGATGCCGGAATCTCATCTGCTCAAAACTTCTTCCATGCTCAAAGCGATGTGCAACCGATATCCCGTCGTTTTCCTTAAGCCTGTTCGCGGCTCTCTGGGCAAAGGGATCATTCGAGTATCCCGCCAGAACGATGGAAGCTTCCTCACTTTAGCTACAAGCGTTGGAGGCACTCGTAAGCAGACCTATACTTCATTGGATAAACTGTATGCCAGTCTGTCTGGAAAAATGAAAACAACTCGTTATCAGATTCAGCAGGGACTGACCTTGATCGATAATAGCGGCAGACCTGTAGACTTCCGTGCTCTGGTGCAGAAAAACAAAGTTGGCAAATGGAGTGTCACTTCAATTGTTGCCCGCATTGCTGGTGGAAGTCACTATGTCTCCAATCTGGCAAGAGGCGGGAGTCTAAGCACCGTCAAGGAAGCTGTCGCCAAAACGGCATTGTCTAGTGCTGCCAAAGCTTCAGCTTACGCTGGGCTGCACACGGCTGCACTGGATATTGCGAAAGGCATTGAGCAAGCGATTCCCGCTCATTTTGGTGAACTCGGGATTGACTTAGCCCTAGACACCACAGGACGTGTGTGGCTGCTGGAAGTCAACTCGAAGCCATCTAAAAATGATAATACACCGCTAAGCGAGAGCAAAATCCGACCTTCGGTCAAAGCGATGTTGGAATATTCAAGCTATCTCGCTGGATTCTGAAGAGTCATCTAGAACAGGAGGTGTAGAGCAATGTTCCCATGGCATCCGCCCAAAACCATGGCGATACTGGTTCGTGGCGAGGAAGCAACCTCTCCCTTCGCAGATGAACTCTTCTGCAGGCGTCTTAGTTTGGAAAGTCCGAAGTTTAATCTCAATATATTCGTGCTCGTCATATCGAGCGAGTTGACACGCACACTGCCTAAACATGGATATGTGTACCGGCACGGAGTATGGAAGAAAGCTCCTATTCCCGAGATTCATCTGCTGATGGATCGCTGCTTGCGACCTATCCCCAAACAAACACGACAACAGCTTCACCATCTTGTGTGGTCAACTAGTGGACAGCGACCGAGTTACTGGTCAACTTCGTTACCTGGCAAATGGAAGGTGCATCGGGCGTTATCACACGAACCGGCGCTGCGTTCCTTACTCACGCCCACGCTCCTCCTACAACCCGGTGTGAAGTGGGAGCCTTGGTTAAAGCGCTGGCCATCAGGACTGTTCTTCAAGCCGGTGGCTGGAACTCACGGACGGGATACCTTCAGACTCGTTTCAGAAGCAGGCCGTTCTTGGATCGTAGATGGTCGAGACTCCCACAATGAGAGGTTTAGCTATTCACTGTATACGTATCAATCAGTACATGACTGGGTCGAATCATCTATGACCCGCCACAGAATGATTATGCAGCCTTACCTTAATCTAAGCCATCACGGGCATCCATTCGATATTCGAGCCCTAGTACAAAAAAATGGTCACGGGCAATGGTCCCTGACCGGATGTATGGTGCGAGAAGGTATCGAGGGATCACTCACTTCTAATTTACATGGTGGAGGTACAGCACATCCTGTGCATTCATATCTGATGGATCGATATGGTTCATCTCATACCGCTATTTTGCTGGAGAGGATCAAGCAGGCGGCTACTCTAATTCCTCCGCTGCTGGAGAGCCGATTTGGCCGGCTGGCTGAACTTGGCATTGATTTCGGAGCAGACACTGACGGCCGTCTCTGGCTGCTCGAAGTGAATTCCAAACCAGGTCGATCCGCATTCGCAATGGCGGATAATCCGCAGATGCATACACTGACGTATACCGAACCACTTGCCTATGCTCGTTATTTGCTGCAACAACATGTTCTCACGGACGTCTACCGTCCAACAATGAAAATGCCGAATACATCCAGCAAAGCTGGCCTGAAACCCATCCAGATTCACGGCGGCTAAGGCCTGCAGCGCCCGCTTGCCATGGAGCCGAAGGTTCTTTTCAGGATAGGAGGATAAATCATGAGTTTGACCTTTTGCAATCTGCATTTCACTCAACAGCCGGATAAGGTGGTATATGTGTCCAACGCATTAATGAAGAGCCTCAATCTGTCTGGTAAAAAAACGATACATCTGCGATTTGGTCGAGACCGCGTACCTGCTACGATCAAACCTATTAAGAAGGCGGGGAAACACCTCTATCTCGCCTCAGGCATCCGCAATCTGATGAATGTCCCCAAACGTGGGAGCATCTACTTGCGCAACCTGCAGAACGATGAGGTTCAGCTTGGACCACTGATCGGTGTATTGTCTGACGGTCCAGCGACCAGTACGAATCCGTTCGGTTCTCGTACCGGCTTTATCAAACAATTGCTTCGTGAAGGAAGTCGTAAATCTTATATTTATGCCTTCACACCACGAGATATCAATTGGTCAAATGAGACGGTATCTGGATACTTTCTGAATGAAAATGGTAGCTTTGTACGCAAAACTGTACCGTTGCCGGATGTTGTATATAATCGGTTGCCGAGCCGACGTTCCGATTTTTCACCTGCGATTAACCAGTTGCGCGAACGGTTCATCCGCCGGAAAATTCCTTTCTTCAACTGGAGCTTTTTTAACAAATCGGATATCTATAAATTGCTGGAGAATGATCCGTCCGCAGGGCGTTATATTCCTGAATCCATTACGAATCCGACAGTGGAGCAAATGAAAGAAATGCTCGAGCGCCATCAATTTGTCTATTATAAGCCAACGGCTGGAAGTCTCGGCAACGGGATTTATCGTTTGACCTACTCACCCAAACGGGGATATTTCGCACGTTATCGCAAAAAAAGCGGCAATGCACTTTTGCGTTTTGGCTCGTTCAGTAGCTTGATGCGGATGCTGCAAGGCAGACATGGCAAGCAGCTCCGTGGTTACGTCGTTCAGCAGGGAATCCGTCTTATTGAAATCGATGAATGCCCGATTGATTTTCGTTTTCACATGCACAAAAACGGCAGCAATCAGTGGGTCGTCGTTGGCATCGGCGCCAAGAAGGCAGGTCGGGGTAGCGTAACAACACATATCAAAAACGGCGGCTCTCTAATGACCCCTGAGCAGGCGCTCAGCCGTAACTTCGGTGACCGCGCGGGAGAAGTGCTAGGGCAGGCCAAATCCGTCGCTATTACACTGGCCCAGGCGATTGAAACCCAGCACCAGCATTTGATTGGTGAGATTGGCTTTGATCTGGGCATTGATCAGGAGGAACATGTATGGATGTTCGAAGCGAACGCCAAACCCGGACGCTCCATTTTCCGTCACCCTTCACTCCGAGTGGAGGGAAAATCATCAGTGGAGCACATCTTGGAACATTGCCTATACTTGAGCAAATTCCGGAAGAAGGACGACATTTGATGAGCCTTCACGATGATTTTAAACCTGTCATTGCCGTGTTGACGATGCATGATGATCAACGGATGTTCAGGGGAAATCATCAAAATTTTCAAGACATTATTCAAACCGGAGAAAGTATGGGGTATGTGGTCTACATCGTGACTGTCCGTGATCTGAATGTGGCTGGCTCGACCGTCAAAGGCTACATCTACAACAAAGGAAGTGGAAAATGGACTTCACAGTCCTTCCCACTTCCCCATGTCCTGTATAATCGCATACCGAACCGGGAAGATGAGCGCAAACCGTCGGTTCAACGTAAAATCGCTGAATGCATGGAATCTGGGATCGAGTTATATAATCCTTTTTTCTTCAACAAGTGGAATCTATTTGAATGGCTCAAGAAGTCGAAATCGACTCAAAACCTAATACCTTATACTCGCCGTATGCGCAGTGCATCCGCACTTGCTACTGTGCTCAAATCCTATCCTTATCTATACTTGAAACCCGAAAGCGGCAAAGCGGGAAAAGGTATCATGATGCTCAAGTTTCAAGAGAAGGATCGGCTCCCTTATCGGCTCAAAGTCCAAAGTTCTAGAAAAAGCACCACATACAAAACTGCTACACTCGCCAAGTTGTGGGCTCGCATCCGTAGAGAGACGGGTCATACCCCGTACATTATGCAGCAAGGCATTGAACTCGCTTCTTCTCGTAAACGCCCTTTCGATCTACGGGTACTTGTGCAGAAGAATAGTAAAGGTCAATGGAGTGTTACGGGCGTCGGTGCGAGGTTGGCCGGTTCCCGTAGCATCACGACACATGTCCCTCGCGGAGGCAGTGTGGAGGATCCCGAAAAGCTGCTGACTGAGCTCTTCGGTGAGGAGTTAAGCACCACGCTAATGAAGAGGGTGAAATCAACCTCGCTGATGATTGCTAGGCAAGTCGAACGTGGATCGGGGCACACCCTTGGCGAGATGTCCATGGATCTTGGGGTGGATGATCTCGGCGAGATCTGGTTTTTTGAAGCTAATGCAAAGCCTATGAAATTCGATGAACCACAGATCAGACGTAGGTCGCTGGAACGCATTTTCCACTACAGTGCCTATCTTGCCCGTCAGTCCAAACGTTAACTCTTATTTGAACACTTACTGGAAAGGAATAAAAGCTAAAGAAGGTGATTGTTTGTGTCCTCACCTGTTCTAGGCATTATGACGTTGTACCTGAACGAACACCGAGCCTTAGAAGAACGGAGCATATATCGCAGAATGATCCTCGAAGGACGCAAGCGGGGACTCGACATATATGTGTTCACACCTGCGGATGTACATCCGGGAGGTAAGCAGATTGAAGCAATGGTCTTTCATTCGGAGAAGGGTTGGTCCAGAGAGTGGCGTCCTTTCCCCGATATGATCTTCGATCGTTGTCGGATACAGCGTAATCGTAGATTTCAACAGCTCCTTGCCTTTCGTGAAAAATACGGGCATCTCCTCTTTCTGAATCGTCCACTACGCAACAAGTGGACGATTCATCAGACACTGTCTGGGAAACCCGCCTTTCGCGAGCATCTGCCGGAAACGATCCTGTTCCAGGATATGTCTGACGTGAATCGCATGTTGAAAAGTGCTGCTCTCATCTATCTCAAGCCGATTAATGGCACCGGTGGACGTGGCATTCTGCGTATTGAACGAATTAAAAGTGAATCCAATATGGTCTTGGTACAGGGACGAGATCAGAAGAGGCGAATTATTACACCGCGTAAAGTGCACTTGTCTCGGCTCGGTTCCCTGCTCCAACACTGGAATATGAAAGATAAATATCTGGTTCAAGAAGGCATCCAGCTTCAGCTTCCCAACGGGCGTGTACATGATTACCGCATGCTTGTTCAGAAGAACGGCGAGGGGCAATGGGAACTGACTGGTTGTGCTGGACGCATGGGAGCCGAGAAAAGTGTAACGTCCAATCTGCATGGCGGGGGGCAGGCGGTAGCGATGAACCGCTTGATGAAGCAATGGATATCGGATGAAGATCAGCGAATTGAGATCCATACAACTGCCGAGAAATTCGGCATTGATGTAGCTTCCTTTCTAGAAGATACGTATGGGGATCTGTGCGAGCTTGCATTAGACTTAGCGATTGATAAGAGTGGTCGGATCTATCTGCTCGAGGTGAATCCCAAGCCAGCGCGTGAGGTGTTTGCTCGTATTGGTGAACGTGAAATCTATCAAAAAGCCATCACTCAACCTCTGGCTTACGCTTTGTGGGTGTACCGCAATAAGAAACCAGGCATCCCTCGAAAAGAACGCAGCATCATAACAACGGTGAAGAAAAGTACACGGATGAGAAAAGTCCGGAAAACCAGATAAATGTGAGATTGCAGCAGAAGGAGTGAATGTCACTTACGTGAACATCCACTCCTTCTCAACGTTCTAACTCCACTCGTCTCAATTATAGGGATGGAATGGAATCCTCTTCAGCCGTCCATTGCACAGTGTCGTTATCAATAACGATAACCCCACCTTCGTCACCATACCTGTATGCTACTTCCGTTCGCATCCGCTCAGATTCGAGTTTACACGAGGTTACCTGTATTACGCGATCGGTCTGCTGATCCGCTGGCAAACATAGCGTAAGTATGCCGATTGAACCTGTAAAAGTAGCTTTGCCTTGAATAACGGTAGTTTCAAGTTTAGAGCCGTATATTTCGGATACCCAGCCTGTGTGCTCCGTCAGCTGTAATCTATGTTCTGCTATACCTGCTGTGATCCACTGCATGGAAAGTGTGGTATTCGTTCCTGAATACGTCATTTGAGCTACTCTCTCGTCAGCCGCTTTCCCTTGCCATGTGAGACGAGCATCTGGATGCAAGTGAAAATGTTGTTCTAGCACATGCTCTTCTGCCGCATCCAGCCAATCCACGATGAAAAGCAGAGGGACGTCTACACCTGACATAATCCAGCGGCGATGTGTAACCGGATCAGCTAGGCGGGTATACCCATCATGCGACGCATCCACAAAATGATAGCAGTCATTACTCTCCCAACGGAATGTTGTAGCTACCGCCTCAGGCTCCCCCCATTGCTGTGTGGATACGTAAGGAGTCTGATCTAGCCCATCCACTGCAATCGTATTATGGGCTCGTGTGCTTTTGAAATAGTGTCGCCATTCCCCTTCTTCGTACGTATAACGTCCAGTGTCTGTGAACATTAGCTGCTTGCCCCACATCCACTCCATGTTCAGCGCATCTGCATGCCCGTGTGCTCCACCCATTGAAGCAGCATCCAAGAAGAGATATTGATGATGGTCTCTCATCACATAGTACCCTGTCTGTGGGAACGCACAGCTCGACAACGAAGGCGTACTAGCTACCTGAAGTTGAGTGCAACGTTTATACTGATCTGCACCGAGAAGCCAGAGACATTCGGAGCTTTCTGCCCCTCGACCGATCCAATGATCGTCCTCCAGAATGGCACCAAGTAGGGTTAAGCGCTGCCTTCCATCACTGATCCAGTCGGAGTCACCGATTCCGGTTGATTGATGGTCTGGCCGAATTAATGCTTCGGTAAACGCACCCATTTTGCGTAGACTTTCACCATACCATGCTGAGAAAGAATGGCCCGCTATTTTCCCTAGTAAATACGGTGTTCCAAACATTTCAATGCTCGCATTATGATAATGAGTCGTCAGTTCAATTTGTATTCCTTCTGAGTTAATCTGGTGAAGCAGACACAGCTCCAGTCGTTCCATCGCTACCTGCCGCCAATATGCAGCTCTTGGGTGGGTATGATGAAAGATCGCGATCATGAATAATCCCTGCATGTGCATGATGGCATGATTAATCTCTGTGCTTCCTAGGTATCGGGTCAAATATTCGGCGTGTTCCTCTAAACCTTGCCTGAATTCTCCCTGAAAGTCGGCGTCCAGCAGTGGACTATCCTCCATGTATTTGTAGGCAGATATCCACGACTGTACCCGCAGTCCAGTCTCCAGCAGACGCCAAGGGTCTGGCTTTTGGAAAAAAACTGCCTCTTCATACGACGACTGGTTAGGTACTGGGTTCTGCTCTCTCCAGCTTCGAAAGTGAGCCATAAAGGTGGACACATATAGGGGGTTGCCTTTCATTAAATACGCTTTGCCTAGATCAATCATATGCCAATGCCGGTTCATGCCCCAGGTGAACTCCAGATCATGGGTTGGATTATGAAGCCAATCTACAGGGGTTCCCATCGGAATCCATCGATTGAGATCATTCGTATAAGGAACGATAAATTCATTGATTATTGCACGATTAGCAATTGTCACCGAATTACGTGCTTCCTCTGGAAAATATCGCTTATAATAGTCCGCCGCCTGATGCAGTTCAACTGTCGAAAGGAAGAAATCACTCATTGGGGGTCCTCAATGAAATCCTCACGAAAAGGGGTAAACACATCTAGAATGATGGAATCTTCCAGTGCCTTAACCCCATGCGGAACGTTATAGCCAGCATAGAAACTATCCCCTGCCCTCATGATGCGTGTCTCCTCACCAACTTGAACCTCAAAACTGCCCTTAACGATATAGCTTACCTGCTCATGCTGATCATGAGAGTGAACTTCACCGATTCCGCCTTTCGCAAAGCTCACCTCGACCATCATCAATGTTCCACCCATACCCAAAATTTTACGAGCGCTCATTGTGTTAATGACATGTGCAGGTATCGCTGCATTTTCCAATATCATTGTTCTTGCCCCTCTCCTTAGGAATTAGCGACCAGAGTCTTGGAACCCCAGCCACTTAATTTAACCCATCACTACTGCTATTCTTCTGTTGATAATTTGCCTTGAAGCTTGGAGGAATCAAAAGAAGGATCAGCGCTTATATTGGTCAAGCCTGCCGCTTTGGTCTTCTCCAGTGCAGCATTGTATCTGCTATCCAGATCTTTGATCACATTATCGATATCGCCGCCGGTAAAGACAAAGATGGAAAATGCATCTGTCCATTTCGTTCCTTCCAGCGAGCTCTCTGTTACTACCCCTGGATTCGCGGGGAAAATCGCATCATAGCGCTTCGGCAAGAAGCCTTCGATGCCAGGAATGCTTGGTTTCTTACCTGAACTTAATACCGCTGGAATAAGGGAGATACCGTAGCCTTTTTCGTAATATTCACTCTGAAGGTCTTTGCTGTATACATACGCCATAAACTTCCATGCCGCTTCTTTTTGAGTTGAATCTGCACTGATCCCGATATATGAACCACCTATAACTTGCGAAGCCCCCTTGATCGTTCCATCACTAGTAGGCACAGGAGCAGCAGCCCAGTTCTCTTCGGTAGGGAACTGATCTTTATATACCCCTGGTTCGCTGGAATGGTTGATGTACATCCCAATTTTGCCTTGTGCAAACTGCGCTCTCAGCGGATCAATATCCAGACTTTCAACCCCTGGCAGCATACTTCCATCCTCACTCATTTGGCGGAGCGCAAGTGCCACATCCTTGTACATGCCAAAATCGAATTGACCTGTTCGGTAGTTATAGCCATCGATGCCGTAATTGTTACTGGCTCCTGCGATCGTGTTCGCTGCTCTCCAGAAACCGCTTCCACTTTTGAACGGACTAGCAAAACCATAGATTCCTTCACTTTTCCCAGCGTTCGTAATTTTCTTCGCATCCTCCACCATTTCGGTCAACGTTTTAGGCGGACTGGTGATTCCGGCTTTTTGAAAAATATCTTTGTTATACACGAGTCTCCACACTTGTCCTGTATTCGGGAGAGTATATATTTTTCCATCTATTGTATTTTTGTTGTCGATTAGGCTGTCTTTGAACGTAGTCTTCATGTCCTCGCTCATATAGCCGTCAATTGGAGCTAGGTATCCCTTTTGATAATAGGTCTGAAAATCATTGACTTGTAGCACATCTGGTGCTTGTTTACTTGCAAAAGCAATATCTACCGCTTGAGGGTAATTGTCACCCATCACGGTCATTTCCACTTCAATATTATCCTTATTGGTTTTATTAAACTCATCAATTTTGGTTTTCATAAAATCAGCATCATGGCGATCGGGCGTCCAGTAGATGACCTTGGTTTTCCCTTCTGTACTTTTGCCATCACTACCACCCGTTCCGGTGCTTGCTGTCGTTCCATTGTTGGTAGAACAACCAGCCAAACTCAATGCGAGCAATGCACTCAGTGTAGTCATTATCCATTTCTTAGCCATTGAAAAGCCCCCCTATGCTTGTCTGGACAACCTGTCAGGTCACCCGATAACGTAATGATAATCGCTCTACCGTTGATGAAGTGAGGGACATTATAACTATGAATGGGGGGACAAATGATGATCCCTGCATTCATTAATTCAGATACATTTGACGGAAATGCGTAGGTGTCATACCACAGTACTTTTTGAACAATCCGCTGAAATACGGGCGATCCTCGTAACCCAGCATCTGACAGATCTCCTGTACTTGTATACCTGCGACCAACAATTCCTTGGCCTTCTCCATCCTCATTTTTGTGATGTATTGAATCAAGGTCATACCGGTCTCTTTCTTGAATGCATTGGCAAAATAACTTGGACTTAAGTGAACCGACTGAGCGCAAAGGTTCAACGTCAGGTTCTCTTCCAGGTTCATACTTATAAATTCCTGAGCTTTATGAATGGCCTGCTTCACATCCGTAAGCCGCTTCTTATCCATAATGTCGCAGCCCATGCTGCTGAAGTGCTTGATGTATCCTTTCCAACCGTCAAATGTCAACGAACGCATCTCCTCCAGCACCATCAGGTCAGCTTCTAAATGCATACGTTCTTCCTCCGTAATTTCATCGCAAAAGGCACGATAGATGGCAAACGCGAGTCCGGACAACAAACGGATCATCGTAAGTGGCTCGGGGTATCCTTCCGAAAACTGCCATTCATCCAAGATATCATCTATGATCCGGTGACAGGTGCTTTCATTGCCACACTTGAGCGCATAAAAGAGTTCCTTCTCCTTCTCCAAAGGATAAGCAGGTGCTACCCACTCCTGACGTTCGACGATTGCATATTGGAAAATGCAGTTACCCTCACTATAAAAGCGGTAGGCAATGGCTTTATCGGCGTGTGCGTACGCACTCCAAACCTCCTGAGGTCTTCGGGCAATCGTGCCCAAACCGATCGAGATCGTCTTTTTACTGAATTGTTCCACATTAAGCCGACATTCCTCCAACAGCTCTGGGACTGTCATTGATGCTGGTGTATTAAACATCGCCACAAGCCGGTATCTGCTCTCGCGTAATACAACCCCTCTGGTGTGACGATTCAGCGTCTCTTCCACAATATTTTGAACCGCAAAAGGCACGATCTCGGCATCCAGATGTATCGTATTTTCACACCGGGTGTACCCGTCCACTTCAATCACCATAAGCTGAAGATTCGTGGAATCGAGATCGATCTGCAGTTCGTCCCAACGATTCTCGTTCATAAAACCACCAACCTCTTGACGAAGCAGTCCCAAAAGGTAGCTATGACGAATATGAACGCTGCTGCTCTCAACCTTTTGTTCCAATTGTTCAAGCTGCCTCAACTGTGCCTGCTCACCTTCAATCACTTCTCTTACCTTGAGCACTGCGCCTAATATTTCATCAGGGGTAAACGGTTTGAGTAAATAATCGGAAGCACCTAGTTTAATCGCCTCTTGGGCATAACGGAAATCAGAATACCCGCTAATGAATATAAACTTGGTGCGCAGTCCTGCATCGGATGCCCGTTTCATCAATTCAAGACCGCTGAGGCGAGGCATTTTGATATCGGTAATGACAAGATCCGGCTCTTGTTCGTTGAGTAGGAACCACCCTTGTTCGCCATTGTTGGCTGTACCTACAATTTTCACCTGATGCTCTTCCCAAGCAATGGTCGAAGATATGCCTTTTACAACCGCCTGAATATCATCCATGACACATACCGTCAAATGATCCATACTACCCCTCCTCAGATGATTGGAATCGTGATGGTGACCGTCGTTCCGACGTCTATGTTGCTCTCAAATTCAACTGAAGCGGCATCTCCGTAATATAAGCTTAGTCTGCTATGGAGATTCCCAAGTGCATATCCCTGACGTCTGCCTTCGACTCCTTCTCTGATCTGCCCCTCAGCCGTATCCATACCACATCCGTTATCAGTGACCTCTAGTGTCAGCATCTCTTCATCTCGATTAATTCTGATTACAATGACGCCGAGCTCATCCTTATCACGGAATCCGTGCAGTATAGCGTTTTCGACTAAAGGCTGCAGTAATATTTTCAATATTTCTACGGAATAACAGGATGGATCACCTACCTCGATGTGGTAAATGAATAGATCCTCATAACATTGTTGTTGAAGTTGCAGGTACTGCTCTACATGTTTAATCTCTTGTTCTACATTGGTCATGTCCTTCCCATCATTCAACCCGAGTCGGAACAACAGTGATAATGATACGATCATTTCACTAACGTCTTTTTTCTCACCGCTCTCACTTTTCCAGAACATTGTATTTAACGTATTGTAGAGAAAGTGAGGATCAACCTGTGCTTGAAGCGCTTTCACTTCGAAACGTCGTTTATCCCGCTCGGTTACCCGTACCTCCTCAAACAACACCTGGATCTGATCCAGCATTCGATTAAAACGATACCCCACCGCACTGACCTCATCATCGTACTTGCTGCGGAAGCGCACATCCAGATCGTTCGATTGTACTTCAACCATTAAACGACGCAGCTTATTTAGGGGCTTGAGCAGAGCAGATGCCAGTAAGTTCGACAGGCCTAGGGCGAGCACGATGCAAAAACCCATAATCCCAATAACTAACCAACGAATCTTCCGCAGTGGAGACAATAAATCTGATTTGGACTGCACACTGACCATCACCCAGTCCTCATTCATGGATAATGCAGAATAGTTGATGAGCATGTCCTCTCCTTGACTACTCGTATATCTAAAATCCCCGCCTGTACCAAGACTGATCTCGCGGCTGAATTCAGGGTCGGTTAAGTAACTCACATCCTGGGAGGTTGACCGGATAACCTGTGACCCATTTTTGTTCAGCAAAAACAATTCAATTGAATTATTCATCAAATCCTGAACCAGAATATCCCTCATCGCCTCTTCCTTCATATTGACCACCATATACACGTTAGACAATGAGTGATTATCGACCACAATTGGTTTGAGTAACAGTGACAACACATGATCATTGGCCTGGAATAACTGACTTTGATGCGAACCAAACCACATTGTATTCCAGCCCTGTTGCTTCACAAGCTGCCCGTATTCCTTAGCAAATCCCTCATCCCGGTTCGGTACATCTTTGGTTGAGTAAAAATCACCAATTGGTGTTGTTAAAAAGGTCGTATCAATTAAGGGCTCTACAAGCTTCAATTGCGTAAATGACGTTTGCAGAAGTGAAAGATTCTGATAATAATGGGAGGCATTATTGTTGCGAACATCTCGCATCACTTGAGTAAAGGTGTCATTTAGCATAAAGGAATATGAAGATACCACGATGTGCCTTAAGTGTTCATCCATGACCTGGACAGACTTATTCAGGATGCCCTGCTTCAACTCAAGCGCGTTTCGTTCAATGCTTCGTGCAGCGAAGAGATATGAGCTAATTCCTGTTACACTGATGCATAATACAACCAGGAAAATGTACAACAGTTGTATCCTTTTTTTCAGAGTCATCTTATAGAAGTTCATGTTCATCGGCGTTCACTCCTCGGATACGGATTAGCTCTGCCACTGGAGATTTTAACAAGAGTATAGCACAGCAGAATATCCCGTAATACCGTTCCCATTTTAAGGAGATTACACCTAGCCTTTGACCGCACCTAATGTCACCTGCATGAAGGATTTGTTTGCAAAAATATACACAACGAGCAGTGGCAATATGGATAGACACGCCCCAGCCATCATAAGTTGAACCTCAGCAGCAGCCCCGATACCATAACGCAGATTAGCCAAGCCCACAGGCAAGGTCTGCAAATTCGGATTATTCATCGTGAACACAAAAGGCAAGATATACTCATTCCACGAGCTCTGAAATGCTCCGAGTCCTGCAACCGCCAAACCGGGGCGAAGTAGTGGAAGAATGATGCGCCAATACACGGTGTAGAAATTACAGCCATCAATCAGGGCTGCCTCATCTAGATCACGCGGGATGCTTTTGAAGAAGCCCACTAAAATGAAGTACGTCGCGGCATGAGCGCTAATTAAAATAATGATGACACCCCATAAGGTATGATTCAGGCCTAATTTGACCATCAGATCAAATTGCGGACGCAGAACCACGGCTCCGATGGATATAAACAAGGTAGATGCCATCAAAATGGAGTATGCCTTCTTCCCTCTAAAGTTCACGCGATCCACAGCATAGGCAGACATGGATGAAACTAACAGCATTCCTGTTGTTGCAGTGACACTAACAAAAACACTATTGAACGTAAATCCTGAGAAATTGGCTGTCTGCCATGCCTGAGCGTAGTTAGAGAACTGCCAAACCTTAGGTAATATTGTTGCACCGCCCGTTAATTCCTGATTTGTTTTGAACGAGCCCAGCAATACTAATAGAATCGGAAACAACGATAGGACAGCGATGACAAGAAGAAAAATAGTGAGTAGTGTTCGCTTTATTCCTTGAACCCACTTGGGTGAAATACTCGGATTTATGACCGTTTGTGACATGTTCGGTTCCTCCTGTCTGCTATTAATAAACATCATTAAGCTTCTTGGATATCCAGAAATAAATGAGTGTGACGGCACCTACAATGATGGCTGTAGTGAAGCCTACTGCACTGCCGTAACCCAGTTGCTGGAGCGATTGTGTATCCGCGGATATCGGAAATAACAACTTAAACAGATACAAGTACATCACTTCCGTTTTGCCATACGGGCCTCCTTCGGTTAGTACCATAATGCTCTCGTATCCTTTGAGTGCGGTGGTAATCGCCAGCATAATAATCATCTGCAGCACGGGACCGAGTAGTGGAATCGTCACATTTCTAAGCTTCTGGAACTCATTCGCTCCGTCCAGCGATGCCGCCTCGTACAGTTCTTCAGGAATACTCTGCAGACCGGCAATAAACAGCAGCATGTAGTTCCCCACAGCTCCCCAGATCGCAATAATGATGGTCGTCATCATGGCATGATCCGCATCCAACCAGCCAATCGGGGCAGAGATCACATGATACTTTACCAGGAGTTGGTTCAATATTCCGTTGTACGAATTAAAAATAATAAAGAATACAATCGCCATAACCGAAGCACTGAAAATGGTTGGAAGATAGTACACAGCTCTTAGCAGTGAACGCCCTCTCCATTTGCGATTCAAGATTATGGCGAGTGTCAAAGCTAGCGGAATCGTGACCACAAGCTTACCTAATGCATAGACTCCTGTATTGCCAACAGCCGACCAGAACTGTGTATCCCGCATAATGCGGGCAAAGTTGCCAAGTCCAATAAATACGGGCGTACCAATGCCTTGATAATCGTAGAACATATAACGTAGAGCCCATATGAGGGGATACACCCCAAACACGAGAGTTAGAAATAAACTGGGAAAGATGAACAGGTACGCATGCACTTTTTTTGGCTTCATCAACATTGACCCCCTTACTTGCTTTTGCAAGAAGTATAGAGCGATCACCGTGTGAAGCGGGATGGGGAAATCCACTTTTTACAGGGGAGAATGTAACTGAGTGAATGTGAATGATAAATGTGAAGCGTGTGAGTGGGTATTTGCAAATGAGTGACAAACAAAATAACCTGTATTTCCAATGAAACTCCACCGGAAATACAGGCTATGCCTTGTGAACAAGAATAAATATGTGAAATGTTTAATATGGTTATTCTGCTTCCTTATACAGACGAAGTAGTTCTGTGAAATCAGAGATCAATACATCCGATCCCGCCAGTTCTTCATCCCTACCAAAACCAGCATAAGCGCAGCCAATAACGGTCTGTCCATTCATTTTCCCAGCCTCTACATCCGACGAACGGTCACCCACCATCCACGCATCTTGAATCCGATGTTTCTCAAGCAGGATCTGAACGAGATTAATTTTGGAAGGAGTTTTGTATTGACCAGCGCTGTACACTCCTTCAAACAAAGGCATGATCTCGTGGGCAAACGCTACACCTTTGACATAATCCTCAAGTCCATTACTCGCAACAAATAACCGCACCCCCTGCTCTTTGAGCGCTGTTAAAGTCTCCTTCACGTGAGGATAGAGTGTAGAACCCCCTTGATCCAGACCTTCAATCTCCAATTGAAGCAACAATTCGTCCGCGCGGCGATGTGCCGCCTCCGATGCGTCTGGCATAACTACTTTCCATATATCTTCAAGCAACATACCAAGACTTCCAATCATCCGTTCCTCTGGAGGGGTCTCTCCTTCAAAGTGTCCTTCTGCTCTCAGCGTATCAAACAACTGGTGGTAAGCAGGCAACAATAGCGTCTCTGTCTGAAATAGTGTGCCATCCATATCAAATATCATTGCTTCCGGTTTAAGCAATACCTTTTCTTTTGTCATATCAAAGCGTCCTTTCGGATTGGGATATGTATTCGGAATCGTTCCCTCCCCATGATAAACATAAACGTTTGCAGGTGTAAACCGAACATTGTAAAACACACTCTGCGAACGTTATACAACTCAACAAATAACACTATACAAAAAGTAAACAAACTATATACAAAACGATTTAGTTTAAGTATAATACTGAAAATAGTCATTCAGACCCTAAATCTAAAGTCCCAATTTAATGTTTTTCCTGTTTTTTCGACAAATATATATACCCGACAGAGAGGAATAACAAACATGGTAAAGCGCAGAACCTTTAAAATTTTTTACAAGATTGGCTTGGGCTATTTGCTCGTGCTGGCTGTTCTAGCCGGTTCTATTGTATTGATCCAAAACAGCATTAGCCAGCTCCAAAGAGAGCTTGATTTTCTAGTCGATCACGATATGAAAGTACATGATTTGACGCATGAATTGGAAAGAACGATGGTCGACATGGAGACAGGCCAACGAGGATATGTTATTACAGGGCAGGATAGTTATCTTGTTCCCTACACTGAAGGTCTGGGACAGAAGGAAGCAATTTATTCACAACTCACAGCACTCATTGCTGATAATCCAGCACAGCTCGCCTTGCTCGAGAACATACATAATAAAATGAACAATTGGGTACAGATTGCAGGTGAACCAGTTATTGAATCACGACGAGCTAACGACACGTCCACCGTGCAAGCGTTCTTCGTGAATGATCCTGGTAAGCAGGATATGGATCAAATTCGTGATTCACTAAAAACATTTCGCACCAATGAGCTAGTGTTGACCGAACAACGCACTGAAGCACTCAAACAAAAAAACGAGCTACTCAACATCGAACTATACGGTGCGCTCATCCTTGTTGCCTTGATTTCAATCATTGCAGCTCTGACACTGTCCCGCTCTATTGTCAAAAACATTCGTAGCGTCACCAGCGCACTGAACGACATTGGCTCATCTAACGGAGATCTAACCCTCCGGATTGCGACCCCTATGAAGGATGAGACGCGCGAATTGGCAGATGCAGCTAATACAATGCTACTCGGATTGCAACAAATGATGCTTGAGATTCAGAACAATGCCAGCATCCTGAGCACGGCTTCAGATCGATTGGACAAAGGTGTGTCGGATAATCTATCCGCAGGTAAGGAAGTTGCCACCGCCATGGAACGGGTCGCCGAAGGTGCAGATGAACAAGTCGTTCTAACGCAAACGATGGTCGCTGCCATGGGGCAATCGCTGACTGGACTTAACCGAGTATCCGCTTCTACTGCTGATGTTGCTGAACGTGCTGTAAGAACCGAATCAATCGCTGTGGATGGACAAGGACGCATTAATAATGCAGTGGGTAAAATGGGAACCATTGAACAATCGTTCCGCTCCGTTCAGGAGTCAATTACGGATATTTCTAAAATGTCCGATCAGGTCATCTCCATTGCAGAATCAATCTCAGGAACGGCTAGACAAACCAACCTTCTGGCTCTTAACGCCGGAATTGAAGCCGCACGCGCCGGAGAACATGGCAAAGGATTTGCGGTTGTCGCTACCGAAATTCGCAACCTGGCAGATCAAAGCGCTACCTCAGCCAAACATATTACAAGCATTCTTGAAACTGTACTTGCAGGTGTGCATAACACCGTTCAGATCGTAGATTCCAATACTGTACATGTCACAGAAGGGTTACGAACGATAGAGGATGCTGGGCATGCCTTTGCTAATATTACAGAACACATTCATGATCTAAGTGGTGAAATGGTGGATATATCCGCGGTGGTGGAAGAGCTTACGGCAGGCAGCCAAGCTGTTATGTCTTCTATCCATGCTGTATCCGCTGTTGTCGAAGACACTGCATCAGCAACCGAAGAAGTATCTGCTATGACAGAGGAGCAATTAGCCTCCTTGCAAGAAATGACTGACACATCCAAACAGTTGAACCAAATGTCCGATGCACTGGATCAGCTCGTAAATCGATTTAAACTTGCATAATGAGAAATTGAGGAACATCGTTAGTGAAACTAAATACAAAGAAGCAGTAGCCTTAGTTAGGCAACTGCTTCTTTGTATTTAGTTTTGGATCACATTGACACTGTGTAGGGAAAAGATGTCTTCTGTGACGTTCATTTTTTGATCATGTAGATCCAGAAAGTATCTCGTCGGTTATTTAATCTTATCGCTTAGGTTACTTACTTCGAAGTGCTTCCAGGATCCGTTGTGCTTCAAGCCCAGCTTTGAAATCATAAATTTTGCCCGGTTTGTCTTGAATACGTGCAATTACATGTTTCAGGACAGGTAATTCACTCAACGATTCATCAACGGTTACTGGTGTAAGTGACTCTCCAATCCGTCCACTCATCAGTTGATCCCAGTTTTCCAGCGCAATTGTTCCTTTCGTCCCATACACCACCATAGATACACGTTCTTCACCCGCAAAGTGTGAGATTCCGTTCATCTCTACCCGTGTGCCATCTTGAAGCTGCATTTCTGCATGAATTTCCGTCTCGCATCCGTTCGACTGATCGGGATATTGGACCTGACTGTTTATGACATTCAGTCCACCGAACACCGTCTGGATTACATGAATCCAGTGAATACCCACTTCTAAAATAAATCCACCTTGATCCCTGGTCGTAATCCATGAATTCTGTTGCCAAGCTCGCGGCCATTGCGGGAACTGGAGAATCAGTTCAATTTTACGAATAGTGCCAAGCGTATTTCCTTCCTGTATTAACTTTTGCAATTGAAGCACCGCTGGTTCATGAGGCATGGAGAAATGGATCGCATGGATCACACCTGACTGCTCAGCTGCAGCTAGCATAGCTTCGGCTTCCTCCACACTGTTAGCTAGAGGTTTCTCACAGAAGATATGGATTCCACGCTGAAGCACTTCCATCACTACTCCATAATGATACTTGGGTGGCACCGCAACGTATACCAGATCAATCTCATGTTCATCTAACAAAAGGCGATAATCCGTATATGTACTTGTCTCAGGGTTCGAGGCTACATAATCCGCAAGAGATTGCTCATTGCTATCACATACTGCCACTACCTCTACGTGCTGTTCATTCTTAGCTTGATGAATCATATGTAAGCCCATTTTACCTAATCCAATGACAGCCATTTTAAGTTTTTTCATTGAGTTCACTCCAATCGAATTCTAGTATACCAGAAAGTGTTACAGCGCAACTCCTTTTTGCATAGTTACGAAAAGTGAAGCCTCGCTCTTATTTTTCTGTTTATTTCAGTTGAAAACCATCATTTCCAGTCATTATTTTACATTAAATGTAATTATAAAATAATAGGTATTTTGTGCCATTTATATTTTACTATATTTTTTTGTGAGTTGTAGTAAGACTTTAAACGCTACCACCCTCAGAATCAAAAATTAATAATCTTAAAAATCTATTGACAAAAAACCACAAAAAAAGATACTCTTCCTAGTATCAAGCATTTATTTCCTATTACAACCTAATACCGTTAATTTGCTCTCAAAAAAAGGAATCAGACCTTTGGGTCTAAAAACCTATTTCATGAAGCGAGGTGCCCAAATGAGAACCGTTGCAGATTATTTAGCGGAAGCTCTGCGTAATCTAGGCGTCACCCATGTCTTTGGAATTATCGGAAAATCCATTTGCCCTGCTGCGTTGAAGATGGTCGATTATGGCCTGGAATTCATCCCCGGACGCCATGAATCTAGTTCAGGATTCGCCGCATCGGGTTATGCACTTCAGACTGGGAGATTGGGTGTAGCATTTGCAACCTCAGGTCCAGGCGGAACCAATCTATTAACAGCTGCTGCCCATGCGAAGGCGAACAACCTACCTGTACTATTTATTACCGGACATCAGTCCATTCAAGAATTGGGACTTCCTCAGTGTCAGGATTCCTCGTCTTATCTGGCCGATCTAGCTGAGATGTTCAGACCCGCCACATTATTCAGTAAGTTAGTCGAGCGCGGAGACCACTTCGCTACCCTTTTTAATCATGCGATCTCCATCGCACTAGGTCCGAACAAAGGCCCCGTCCATCTCTGTCTTCCGTTTGATGTACAAACCGAACTTGTGGAACAATGCCGAATCATCCTTCCCGAGCCTGAGCCTATGATCAGTGTTCCCAATCTAAACCGCGTGCTTCCCTTAATTCAACAGTCCAAACATCCATTAATTATCGCTGGCAAAGGCGTTGGCCGTGCACAAGCTCATGATGAACTGTTACAGCTTGCCGAACTTCTTCATATTCCCGTCATCACTTCACCTGGTGGAAAAGGCGCTATTGCTTGGAATCATCCGTTATATCATGGCCCTTGTGGAGTCGGCGGTTTCCCACATGCGGATGATCTGATGAATCAGAGTGATCTATATATTGTGCTAGGTTCTCGTTTGAGTGATATGACGATTTGTAACCTTAAGTCAGAGAATCATCCGGCACACCTAATCCAGTTTGATAGCAATCCCACCTTCGTTGGTAAAATTCTAAACTCACAAACCTTACATATCTCCGGCGATCTTAAAGATAATATGAACCATCTTCTTGGGCACCTCACAGAACATACAGATCAACTTCAAGCAGTGAACAGAGCGTTACCACCTGCGGATTACTACCTTCCGCTTCCAGAATTATCTCAGTTATCGTTGGCATCTGTACTAGAGAACATGAGCGATATCCTTCCGTATGACCACACCTTGTTCGTAGATGATGGTAGCCACGGATTCCATGCGGTTCAGCGATACAAAGTTAAGAAACCAGGAAGTTTCGTATTCGATGCCTACTTCGCTTGCATGGGTAATGCCATCGGTATGGCGATTGGAGCCAAAGCAGCAGCACCTGAAGAAACAATCGTATGTATTACAGGGGATGGTTGCTTCATGATGTTAGGAACTGAGATTAATACCGCTGTCTGCAACCAACTCCCCGTGATTTTTATTGTGGTGAACAACAAGCAATTGGACATGGCACTCAAAGGTATGCAAAAAACAACAGGCCGGATCGATGGCACATTATTCGAGGTTCCAATGGATGCAGCGAAGTTTGCAGAATCTCTAGGCGCAGTGGCCTTCCGAGCAGAGACGCACGCCGAATTCACCCTTGCTCTCAAGGAAGCCCAACAATTAAATCAAGTTACGGTCATTGAACTGCTTACCGATCGTGATGAGATTCCACCAACAGCCCATCGTACACTTAATTTGAACTAGGAGGAACAGCGATGAGTGAACACGTAAATCAGGGATTAGAACGTTTTACCAAGTTATCTGGCGAGTATGGTGCACGTGCGCTTAATCCAATCAGAGAACAGTTTCCTGAATTGGCTGAATTCATTATGGGGACAGCCTACGGGGATATTTTTCAACGTACCACGATAACAGATCAATGGAAAGAAGTCGCAATCATCTCTTCATTAATTACACAGGGACAATATGAGCAGTTGGGTGTACATTATACAATGGCTCTGAGTGTTGGAATAACCGTCGAGGAACTCAAAGGAATTCTGCTACATTTGGCTCCATGTGTTGGCGCACCGCGCATCATCAGCGCGTTCAATATCTTGCTCACAACACTCGAGGAAATCCAATAATTAACTTTTCTACATACTTATACATGATTCGACTTTTTTATTGATCTTCTTACATCAACCCCTTTATAATATGGTTAAATTATCCTTCGGGATAGCCTTAACTCATTTAAAGGGAGAGAACAATCATGGGAAGTTTTATTCTTAAAACGGATGCAGCAAACAAGGTATTAAACATCGAGCTAGAAGGTTCATTTTCACAGGAAGACGGATTGCGTTCGATCTCTGCGTATCAAGATACCATTGCTCCGATTAACACCCAAGAGTATAACTTGAATATTGATTGCAAGAAACTGAACGTTACTGCTCCAGATATTGTGCCATTGCTTGAAGGCTGCCTGGCGATGTTCAAAAAAGACGGGTACAAAAATATTGTTCTGACCCTTGAGAATAATTCTATTCTTAAAATGCAGTTATCCCGACTCGGCCGTGCGGTTGGTCTGGATAACCTCGAGAT
Source organism: Paenibacillus tundrae (assembly GCF_030812775.1). Classification (GTDB taxonomy): domain Bacteria; phylum Bacillota; class Bacilli; order Paenibacillales; family Paenibacillaceae; genus Paenibacillus; species Paenibacillus tundrae_A. Next base: position 258,113 of record NZ_JAUSTI010000005.1, on the reverse strand, counting down.
CATATCTACTGTGACAACTTAAAATACCAGGCGGACAAGCTCTGGATACACCGTTCCGCACAGGAGGAGAACGAAGATGGCTGGAATTCGTATAGTAGACATCGATATCTATCATCCATCAAACAAGGTGGGCAATGAATTTTATATTGAACACTTTGATGCGAGAGGTGTAGATATTCGCGGTTTGTTAAAAGCACTTGGGCGCGATCAGCGTTATAAGATTGACAATGAGGATGAAAACTCACTTAGTATGGCGTTCGAAGCGGCTAGCAATGTTCTTGAGAAAGCTGAACTGACGGGTGCAGATATTGACCTCATTGCATATGCAAGCCAAACACCAGAGTACATCTTCCCTACGAATTCCTTAATGATTCATCGCCTGATAAACGGAGCTTCTCATACGATCTGTATCGATAGCAATGCCAACTGTGCTGGAATGACCGCAGCCTTCGAACAGGTTAGCCGCCAGATGTTAGGCAATCCAAGAATCCGCCGCGCTCTAATTATCGGTTCGGATTATGTCGCTCCTCATGCGAACCCTGATGATCCGGTATACTTTGCTAACTTCGGAGATGCTGCAGCAGCCGTAATCGTGGAGCGCGAAGAGCAGAGTATTGGTTTCATTGACTCCATCTACCAGACAGATACGTGTGTGTATGGTAACTCTCTCTTTCCTGCTGAAGGATTAGCGAAGCTGGGTAAAACTGGAGTAGATGCAGGTGCTTTTCACGTGAAATTCACACCCTTCGATGATTCCATCTGTGTAGATGCCGCTTCCGAGTCTATTCGGACGTTGCTCGCGCGTAATGAAATAGCACCGAGTGAGATCAAAGCCGCTTGCTTCTCTCAACTGTCCATCGCCAATATTCGTGCGGTATCGGCGAACATTGGGATTGCGGATGAAATTGCGGTGTACATCGGAGATGAGTTCGGGTATACATCCACGAGCAGTCCATTCATTGCATTACATCGAGCCATTGCCTCCGGACAGATTGAACGTGGTGATAAAGTGCTGTTCTGGACTGTCGGTGCTGGGTGGCAAAATGTTGCCATGATCGTTGAATATTAATTAGTTGACTATTAAATAAATGAAGGCAACCGTTCATTGGTGAACTACAATGGCGGTTGTTTTTTATTATGCGTAAAAAAAGATCGTCCAACGTGGACGACCAAATTTGATTTGTAACGCTCATTTAGGGATTTCAATTCAATAAGTACTTGGTGAGGTACAGTCCACAAGCAACACCTGCTATTAATAACACGATGGCCACGCTCCGCTCAGCCTTCCACAATCGAATGGCGTTGGCAACATTCAAGATGGTTAATGCAAGCATATTAACCGCAGTATTTAAGTAAAAGAAATTGACTGAAAGGAGAACAAACACTACAATTGCGACGAGTATAAACCACATCGGCATGTTCCTAAATATGCTTCTTGTCATCTGATCACCCCTAATGTATGTATTGTGTCTAGCGTTAGAGGTGCAGGTATTCTGTGAAGTTTGAGGGAAATTCTTGATTTAACTTAATAAGTATTATTATAGCAATTATACATATGAAATGTAAGAAGAAGTCAGATGAAATCCATACCGTTCTATAGGTAGCCATTTCGTTTCCATTTGAGCATGTTCTCTGTGACTATGTGTTACGGAGGCGCTAAAGGCTGCTGAGGTGTTCGTGAATGATTTTCCACTCTTCTTCGTTTACTTTGACAAAAACATTCGTTGCCCTACCACTGCCAGATACAAACTTCCCGTTAAGCACTCCCTCATAATGATATGTATAGATACATGTTGCCGTATTCTCTTCAGTCACTAGCCAATGTACATCCGAAATGGAGTAGACTTCATCCTTAATCGCATCCCAAGATTTCCCAAAATAATTTTGAATTTCATAAGTCGTCTTGCACGTTTGATCTGAAAACCAGTAAACCGCATTAGGGTGTAGTAACTGTTTAACATTCTCAAACTGATGGGTGTTTGTCGCATGGATATAACGTTGCAATGCATTTTCATAGCTCATGGATTAGCTCTCTCTCCTCTGCTAACTTGTTAGTATTTCTATAATACACCTTGCCTTGAACACCATATTTCAGGAATGTGGTCGGTTATTGGCTCCGTAGTCAATACATATACACTTGCGGTCAAACTTTGTAGCACCAGTGATAAGGTTCAGCAGGGTTACAGTTGAACCACATCTTTGCATCTTCAACCGAACAACGGGCAGTTGCTGATCCACGAAGGACTTCGGCATGAGTGCAACCTCATCAAAGAACATGCCCGCCAAGATGATACCTTGGATTAGTTCCTGCGAACGTACGTCCTTACCATTAAACAGGAAAAACTGGTTGCTGACAAGTCAAGGGGATACCGTCAGAACGTTTTTTATCTTGTTGTCATGGACCTGGTACCCGCGACTCGCAATCATACGTTTGAGTGAACCCAATGGCAAGCTACGGCTATAGCGGAAGTTCTCACAAGCAAACTTAGCGGATTCCTCTATGCTGCGGCGAAGCTTCTCATATTCAACATCGCCAGGTTGAAGATCAACACGGGGAGGGGAGGCTGCTGCAATAATTTGATCGATCGATACGATTCTGATGTTCATATAAATACTTCTCACAATAAAAAGAGACGAGTCTCATCAACTCGTCTTATATAATATGAATTACTGATCCTTCTGATTTATGAGTAAAACTTGTAGAATTTTTATGCTAATTGTTTGATAACCAGATGTGCCGATACTGGCCTTGTTCCTCCAGCAAGTGGTGTAATAGTCAATGCAGTGGAGTTACCGGCTGGATTTCGCACGGTTAGTATTGAATTAATGACAGTTGTTTCTACTAAAGCCATTTCTACAATCTGAGATGTTCCCGTTGCCCGCCCAACTACCGTGTAAGCCAAATCAGCGCCATTAAGATTTAAAATGAGTTGACCGGCTTCATTAACACTAACTTGAAACAAAACCTCGTACGTACCTATGGCTGCCAGATTGAATGAGCTGGGTCCCGTGCGAGCGATAGTCGTTCCACTTGTTGGCCCGTCCTGAGGGAAGCTAACATCTGTGCCTGGAGCAACCGTTGCAGCATTATCAGGTGGCATCAGGGCAAAAAAATCAGCAAATCCCAATACAGTTCCCGCTGCACCTGTAGCACCCGTCGCACCAGTAGCTCCTGCCGGACCTGCTGCTCCCGCTGCACCAGTAGCTCCTGCCGGGCCTGCCGGACCTGCTGCTCCTGCTGCACCAGTAGCTCCTGCGGGACCTGCTGCTCCCGTTGCACCAGTAGCTCCTGCCGGGCCTGCCGGACCTGCTGCTCCTGCTGCACCAGTAGCTCCTGCGGGACCTGCTGCTCCCGTTGCACCAGTAACTCCTGCCGGGCCTGCCGGACCTGCTGCTCCTGCTGCACCAGTAGCTCCCGTTGGGCCAACAAATCCTTGTGGCCCAATGGCTCCGGCTGGGCCAGGCACTCCTTGGGGCCCTTGTGGCCCCAACAGTCCTTGTTCGCCTGGAACACCTTGCGCACCAATCGGCCCCGCTGGACCTGCTACACCTTGAGGACCTACTGCTCCTGCTGGACCAGGCACTCCTTGGGGTCCTTGAGGTCCTGGAGGACCTCCAGCTGGCCCCTGTGGCCCGGGCGGTCCTTGTACGCCTTGATTTCCTTGTGCCCCTTGGGCTCCTTGCGTACCTTGGGGGCCTGTAGGGCCAACAACTGTCGGTGTAGTTACATTCACTTCAGGTGGCGGACATTTTACCTGGACAATCTTTTTTACTACCTTCACTCTACGTTCTTTTCTTTTCCCTCTAGTTGGACATACAGTTACGTTTCTTTTCTTATGCCGTTTTTTTTCGTCCGAATAACTCAATACGTACACCTCCCTATAATCATAGCTCAGTGTACGTAGGTAGTTGGCTACAGGCATGGACTATTAACTATTTTCACCTATGCTAAAACCTATTTTCAATGAAATAAAGGCTATTGACATGTTAGATTAGTACGTAGAGCCAAATGATTATTAATTTCCAAACTGAGTAACTGTTCAGAAGCTTAAAATAAATCCTATTCTTATTGTGCTGAGTTGGTTTCAACGTTCGGGTGACTATCATATGCATGCGTACGCTATCACGTTTTCTGTCTATAAAATGACGTTTTTGGCGATTCATGTGACGCTTTTAAAAGATTGGCGTCCATACCGGCCGCAGAAAAAACACTACTCTCTCTAATTTAAAAATATGGATTTTTTGAAAATTTTTGATAGAGTATATTAGATTGTTTTACATTGTTGGAGGAGTTGAATGTTTAAGGATATAGCTAATGTATTTGGAACAATCTCTACAATATACGAAAAACCTTTCTATTCATATGCTGTCATGCTTTTTCCTTTATTTTCGGATGTGGGTTTATGTATTGGGGATTATTAGCTATTTACCTGTTTTTAACAGAAAATATTTCCCTTGAAACTTCACAAAAAAAGAAGATATTGAATAATCTAGAAGACACTAATTTGGTTCCCTTTTCTAGTTCAAATCCTTCACCAGCATACCTGGAAGCTTTCTTTAGGTTTCACGAAATATCAAGAATTAACTGTTAAGCTGTTCGTTAATCCATACCTAACTAATTCTTGCTAGACTAATAATGTACAACCAAGAGCCACTCCTCTATAGCAAGGAGTGGCTCTTGGTTCAAATCTTTTATACCCTTTATCTACCCTAAAATATCTTCTTCGTATCCCGATCATCCTTCAGAATCTCCACAGCTTCACGGAATCGCAGAGAATGCACAATCTCCCGTTCACGCAGAAACTTCAGACTGTCTTGCAGGTCAACATCGTCGGTCATATCAATTAACCATTGATACGTAGCTCGCGCCTTCTCCTCAGCTGCAATATCCTCGTAAAGGTCTGCGATCGGATCGCCTTTAGCTTGGATGTACGTAGCAGTGAAAGGCACGCCTGCAGCATTATTATAAAACAGCGCTCGATCATGATTGACGTAATGTGCATCTAAGCCTGCCTGCTCCAACTGCTCTACCGTTACATCTTTGGTAAGCTTGTAGATCATGGTAGCAATCATTTCGAGATGAGCGAATTCCTCAGTCGCTATGTCATTCAGCAGACCAATGATCTTATCAGGAATCGTATAACGTTGGTTAAGATATCGCAACGCAGCAGCCAATTCTCCATCAGCACCGCCGTACTGCTCCATAAGTAGTTTAGCCATATGAGGGTCACATTTACTTACCCGAACGGGATACTGCAATTTTTTCTCATACACCCACACACAGGGCTCCCCCTTTATTCATCCATTTGGTTCAGCTTCAAGTCTAACTCTCGCTCCATGCATATGGTCTAATTTTGCCCACTACTTCTACACTTGCCAAGGCCAAGGCGTTTGCGACCATTCCCACGGATATTTGGAAAAGGCATGACCAAAGTTCATTAACGGACCGTACAATTGCTGAAATTCCTGTGCTACGCGCATTCGCTCTTGAGCAAACTTATTATATTGCTCAATACTCTGATAATCTCCAGGATGTGTATCCAAATATAGGTTAAGCTCGACCAACACAAAATCTAACGCCTGTAACTCCTCCAGCAACTCATAATATCTAGCATCACAAGCTTTAGCTACCTCTTCAGAATCCATCCATTACACCCCCTTTTCCTTCGCTTTTGCTGATGTGTATGGGCTGTACAAGGCGGGCCACAACGTACCTAATCTCAACGCCTCTGCGGGACTATACTGCGGCCATCCCATAGGTTGAAATGGAATGAACAACTGCGGAGGAACCAGATACGTTCGAATCTCCTTCGGTTCACACGGATCAAACGGTCCAATAAATGGCCTGTATGCACGAATCTGCGGATCCTTCATACCACAAACCTCCTTTCTACGTTTCATAATCTCCATACGCTTCCCGTCACTATAACCATATGTCTCAATCGTAATGGTTAATCCGTATTTTTCAGTAAAAGCTAAAAAAAGACCTCCGTTCCACTCCCTCAACAGGGAAGCTTCACGAAGGTCAATATGACTCACGATTATTCATCAAACGTGTTCACTTTCATTATTCATCTTGTTTGTCTGGTTCATCATTGTTCTGCGTTATTGTATGCTTGTACACCTTCACCCGCGTAATTCGCAATCGACTGGATTCCTCCACCTCGAATACGTATCCGTTCCGTTCGCGTGTTTTGCCTTTGACAGGACTACCTTCAAGCTCCTTGAACAGCCAACCACCAATGGTATCCACTTCATCATCCTCAATAACCGCTCCAGTCCATTGATGCACTTCTTCAATAAGAGAACGACCGTCGATTGAGAAAGAATCCCCATTTCGCTCCATATGTGGGCGCTCGTCCTCAAACTCATCGTACAGATCTCCGACAATCTCTTCCAGAATCTCTTCGGCTGTTAACAAACCGGCTGTACCACCATATTCATCAACTACCAACGTCATCTGAGAATGTTTCTTCTGCATCAGACGTAACACATGACTAATTTCCATGGATTCCGGAACGTTAAGAATTGGACGAACGAGAGAAGCGAGGTCATGCTGTTGTTCTGGTTTAGCTAGAAGTAAGTCCGTAATATGGATAAATCCAATAATCTCATCCTTATCCTCCACCGCTACCGGATATCGAGAGTGCTTGGTGGCATTGATGATCTTCAGATTCTCCTCCAAAGACAAATTGGTGTAAAGACAATCCATATCTGTACGTGGCAACATGACTTCACGAGCGAGCATATCAGAGAAATCAAAGATGTTATCCATCAATTTGATCTCATCCTTATCAATAACTCCACTCTTGGCACTTTGTTTCATGAGAATGCGCAGCTCATCCTCTGAATGTGCTTCTCCTTCACTTGCAGGTTCAATTCCAGCAAGACGGAGTAACGCATTCGCCGACGCATTCAACACCCAGATGAATGGGAAGAAGATTTTATAGAAAAGTAATAGCGGTGCAGACAAGAACAGCGCAACTCCGTCTGTCTTTTGAATCGCCAGTGATTTGGGAGCAAGCTCACCAAGTACGATATGTAGGAACGTAATAATACTGAAACCTACGATAACGGAAACGGTCGATATGAGCGCTGTATCCACCACACCAAGCTTGGTCATGAGGGGTTGAACCAGCAATTCGGATATCGCTGGTTCACCGAGCCATCCAAGTCCAAGGGAAGTCAACGTGATTCCAAACTGGGTTGCAGATAGATACGCATCCAGTTTGCCGTTCACTTTAAGTGCATAGCCAGCCAGACGATTGCCCTCACTCTGTAATTGCGTCAGGCGAGTCTGCCTCACTTTCACGAGAGAAAATTCCGCTGCAACAAATACACCATTCAAGAAGACGAGCAGAAACACACACACCAGATTAAACAGTAATTGCCCAAGATGAAATTCGGTATGAATATCCAAGTCGAAACTCCCCTTTTCTATCTATTCAGGAATGCACCTGGAAGGTCAGCGTGTAATGGCCTTTCTTGATTTGAAATCAACACCCTTATAATACATATCCGCCACCAGCAGATTAGGGCCGCAGCAGGATGCGATATCACAGTGACAATTCACTGTCTGGTTCAGCGGATGCTCTGCTGACCACTCATGGAAGACATCATCCAGCTTACGATCTCGAATGTTGCCAAAGGCTGGGATGTCTGCAAAGTCAGTCACATACACATTACCTGTAAACATATTTACGTTAACACGGTTACGCCCATCTGGATCGTTACGAACTGTTACGTTAGGTTCACTGTGCAGACGATTAATCAGCTCACGATCCTGTTCTGCAGCGCTACATGCGAAGAATGGAAGTGTACCGAACAACATCCACATCTCCTTATCACGCACGTCCAGCAATCGATGAATGGCCGTACGCATATGATCCAGCGACAGAACAGGCAGGTTGGATGCAAAGTTTGAATTATACATCGGATGCACTTCATGACGTACACAGCCCATCTCACGAATCAACTGGTGAATACCCTCGAGTTTGTCATGAGTACGGTAATTAATCATGGACTCGGCAGAGATAAACATGCCAGCTTCACTTAACTTACGTGAGTTTTCGATCATTTTCTCGTACATCTTCACCGCTACTTCACGTTTAACCGGTCTGCCACTATTCGCAAACCCAACTTGATGGAAATCATCCGCATTCAGATAATTAAAGGAAATGTGCATGACATCCAAATAAGGAAGCAACTTCTCATATCGATTCAGATCTAGCGTAAGATTGGAATTGATCTGGGACCTTATGCCACGCTCCTTCGCATATTTGAGCAGCGGAATAATCATCTCATCCACCGTTTTCTGACTGAAGCTTGGTTCCCCACCTGTCAAACTAATCGTTTGCAGATGTTCTACCTCATCTAATCGTTTCAACATCAAAGGCAACGGAAGAGCTGGAGCCTCACGCATCGTAAGCATATCACCTACCGCACAATGCTCGCAGCGCATATTGCACAAGTGAGTCACGGTCATTTCTACACTGGTCAGTACATGGCGTCCATATGTACGCAAAGAACCGATTGGATCCCATGGATCGTTTGTCGGTGATAAAGGCATCGGTTGAACCGATCCTGAATTTAGCATGGTCATTGTTTTTCACCTTATTCCTTTTATTAACCTAAAAATTTTTATTTACATCATACTCCGACTCAATCTTTTGGAGCTATCTTTTATCATAGCACAATTTTGAATGGCTCGGAGGAAAGGGTCTGTCTATTTCGTGTAGGGAAACTGCCCTACGTAGGCTTACATTTGTATCTGTAAAACCCACCTTAATTGTAGATAATCAGACCAGATTTGTTTCATTATCATAAAGCGTAACTTTGAACAACCTTATAACTAATGGGTACAATTACAAGGCAAAAAACGCTTCTGTATATTGAGTCTATTCAACCCAAATATCACGATAGAAGCGTCTCGTACTGATTAAGTTGGATGTCAGCTTTCCAAATACTGTCCACTAACTGGCATCGAAGGCATCTCATCCGCGCCCTCCACACCTGTAATCATGACTGACAATGCAGTAGATAGATCGATCTCATATGGTGCTTGTAAAACTTGGCCCTCTGTATCCTTCAACACACGTATGATTGGACGTTGCGGAATACGTGTATGGATGGAGGATACAACCCCAACCTCACCTGTACTTAATGTTACCGTCATGCCAATGGGATAAATCGCTACACAATCTCGGAATTTCTCAAGCATACGTTGTTCGTAAAGCGTACAAGAACCCGTATAGAGAACTTCCACCGCTTGGTGGGGCAATAAGGCTTTTTGATACACTCGATTGGTTGTCATCGCATCATATGAGTCCGCAAGTGCAATCCATTTGGCATAGTCATGAATTTCATTCCCTTTTAGGCCGAAGGGATAACCGCTACCGTCAATTCGTTCATGATGCTGGAGGGCGCAATGTGCAGCCAGAAGCGGTATGCCCGGTTCGTCTTTGAGGATACGATGTCCATATGTAGTGTGCTGCTGAATCAGTTTGAATTCCTCGTCCGTTAATTTAGAAGGTTTATACAATACATCTGAAGCTATCTGTGTTTTACCAATATCATGCAATAAGGCACCCAGGCCAATTTCCATTAGCTGTTGTCTATTGTAGCCTGATGCTACCCCGAGAACCAATGTATATACACAAACATTCAATGAATGATTATATAGGTCAAAATCAGTAGAGTTCATGTCCATGAGCATAATCATGGCTTCCTTCTGGCTACCGATGTCCTCCAGAATTGTATTCATCAAACCGGTCAACGTTTTGCCAAAGTGCGAAATCCGGCTTTTTGTTCGAAAGCCTGACATGTTCTGAAACTGCTGCTTAATCTCAACCAGCGCCCTACGTTTGGTCTCCTCCTGCAACATCTCCGGTACAATAATATCCTCTGTTGCCGCATCTTTTATATAGACATATCCAATGCCTAGATCTTTCATTCGAGAGATTAAGCGTTGAGTTAATTCCACATCTTCACTGAGCAGTACCAAACCCTCTTCACTATATATCCGTTTCCCCAGCTTCATGCCAGGCTGCAATAAGTTTATATGTACTAAACGCACAGCCTATCCTCTCCCGCTCCGTAGATGTAATTGCAACTAGCCGCCGCTTCAGCAGAAGGCAAGTACTTGTTATATTTCTCGCCAGCGAGGTCGCAAGCATTCGTCCAGCGCTCCTGGTCGTTTAAGTTCTATTTCCACTAGATCCCGTAAAAATTCTGGAAGATAATAATTCGTCTCTGTACCCTGGGCGAGTGGAGGATATCCTACATTAAACGTAAACATTCCGAGTGTACCGACCACATATTGTTGTTCCTCCTGAATAGGACTGCCTGCAATACGTATAGAACGAATTTTCTCATATGCCGGTCGCTTAGGATCATATTCAATCTCCATCCCATCCACGGATAACGTTCCTAGAACCTTCCCACGAAACCCAAATCCAATGATTGGCTTATCCGTAAACTCTGGCAGCAATGATTGCTCAAGTGCTTCACGGATGTGCCTGCCTTTTAAGCATATTGTACAAGCATTGATCGGAGAAGGACATAGGGAATGTAACATTCCTTTGGTAATGACTCCCTGTGGAAGATCTCCAAGTAACTGCCCTGCATTCACCAGAGACACTTGGGTCCCTGTAGCCTGTCTAACTGCTTGTGCAAGCAAGGTGGCGAAAGGGGATTCACGCTCATAATGAACCGAAAGTGGCTTGTCCACCATTACGGCTGTCTGCTCTAGGGATTTCTCTGCTTCAGCACGATTCGTAGCATTTGCGAGAGTAACCCGCTCTTCCAGAAGGGTGGTTGTAACCGGAACACATCCACTGCTTACAAGGACAGGCTTGCTCGCAGAGTTCTGACGCTCTAAGACCACTTTACCGAGCCATTCCCCAAACTTACCGCTTGCTGCAATGGTGGTATTGCCAATCATCAGAGGCTCCTCAAGCACATGATGTGTATGTCCGCCCAAAATTACGTCAATGCCTTCAACCTGCTCTGCCAATCTGCGATCTGTGGAAAGTCCCAAATGCGATAAAACAATGATGACATCCACCTTGGGAGACAATTCAGCAACTTGTTTACTCAGCGTCTCGATAGGATCAAGAAGACTCCATCCTAACAAATCATAAAACGTAGTGAATGGTGCTGTTGCCCCTAACAAACCAATGCGAAATTCACCCTTGGTCACGACGAGCGACGTGTGCATCCAGGATGGGACAAGGCCAGTCTCATATTCGACAACATTCCCGCAAACAACAGGACATTGAAGCCCTGAATACGTTCTTGCCAGCTGTTCAGGTGTTATCGTAAGTCCTTCGTTATTCCCAATCGTAATGGCATCATACCCAGTAAGATTAATCACATCGACGTTGGCTGCTCCAAGGGTGCCTTCCGTTTCCACAGCCTTACGATCCATATGATCTCCTATATCAAGAACCAAAACATTCTCAGCTTGTTCTCTTTCTTTTTCAATCATGGCGGCGATCGAACTCATGGCACCAAAATGACTGTGAATGTCATTCGTATGCAGTATTGTTAACACTTGTGTATTCGTGGTGCTCATCACACCGCCTCCTTCTGATTCCGTTTAAAACGTTCATTCCTCTAATAGATAAGCATAACATTTTCCTTCTCGTTATGATATATTGAAAGGGTTTAGATTTTGAAAAAAAGGTGGAACATTCTCATGAAATTGAACATTCAACTATTTGCAGGTATTGCTGAACGCCTCGGCACTTCTCTGATTGAATATGAATACGATGGAGCCGAACCAACGGCTGCTCTTCTAAAGGAACAATTAGCAGAAACATACCCAGAGCTTGCTTCCCAGATTCGTACTTCCTTTCTTGCTGTAAACCAACAGTACGCTCCTGCCGATACTATTATATCGGCTCAAGATGAGATTGCTTTAATCCCTCCGGTATCTGGAGGCGATGGTACTGAAGATCGGAAGTCTGAGCACGATGTTTCTTCTAACGCTCACACGACGCCTGATGGGCGATATCAGATCACCACATCCCCTCTGTCTGTGGAAGCAACGACCAATCTCGTTATTACCGCTAATCATGGTGCTGCTCTTACGTTTGTCGGAACTACGCGTGAGATGACGGGTGAACAACGAACAGTGCACTTAGAATATGAAGCTTATGTTCCCATGGCTCTAGCACAGATGGCAGCCATCGGCGATGAAATCTCTGAGCGCTGGCCTGGCGTGTTATGCGCAATAAGCCATCGAATTGGACAAGTGGACGTTGCTGAGATTAGTGTGGTCATTGCCGTCTCTTCTCCTCATCGCAGTGATTGTTATGATGCAAGTCGTTATGCCATCGAGAGATTGAAGCAAACTGTGCCGATCTGGAAAAAAGAAATTTGGGAAGATGGCTCCGAGTGGAAGGGTCATCAATTGGGTCCTTGGAACCCTATGCTTCAACAATAATTAGTTATTCTAACTCTTGAATTACGAATTAAATTAGTAAATAAGTCGTTGTCAACCCATTTTTTTCTTGTTATTATAATGATATGTGTCGATATTAGTCGAGGAAAAGGTGGTTTATACGTGAGAGTGCATGTTACTGATCTTAAACCTGGCGACCTGTTAATAAATGACGTATATAACAATGCAGGTCTCCACATGCTGGTGAAAGGTTCCACGCTTAGCGAAGATGATATTGCCAAATTGCTGCAACACGGAATCGATTACGCAGATGTAGAGCATACACCATCCGATTTACACTCTGATGAACAAACCTTACGTTCCGATCAAACCCGTCTTTTAACTAATCTGTTTGAAGATACGATAAAAGGTACTGAAATGTTGTTCGAGCAAGCTATGGAAAAGGGATTTATTGATGAGTCTCAGGTCGATCATATCTTAGTTAACTTAACTTCTCAGCTTGAAAAACAAAAAGATGTCGTTTCCCTTCTACTCATGATGGATGGAGATAACGAATACACGTATACCCATTCGTTACAAGTTGGCATGCTTGCCTTCTATATCGCGGGGTGGATGGGGTATAATCCAGAAGAGTGTTTGACCGTGGCCAAAGCTGGTTATTTGCACGACATTGGCAAATCGAAGATTCCACCTGAAATGTTACATAAGCCGGGTAAATTAACTCCGGAAGAATTCGAAGAAATGAAAAAGCACACCCTATATGGGTATGAGATTATTATGGAATCTACTCAAGATGAACTTCTTGCAACCGTAGCATTACAGCATCATGAGCGTGAGGATGGTAGTGGTTATCCTTACGGACTAAAAAGAGACGAAATTCATCCATACTCCCGTATTACGGCTGTAGCTGACGTGTATAGCGCCATGACAACCAATCGGGTATATCAAACCAAACAAGAGCTAATCTCTGTCTTATGCGAGCTGTACAGCCTTAGCTTTGGTCAATTAAATGGAGAAGTTACGCAGGAACTTATTAAACATATGCTTCCTAATTTTATTGGTAAACGAGTTCTTCTCACCACAGGTCAGACTGGTCTCATTGTCATGAATAATCCTGCGGATTACTTCCGTCCACTCGTACAGACATCCTCTGCCTTTATCGATTTAGCGAAGGAAAGAGATGTTGCGATTGTCGAGATTTATGTCCAGTAGTATTTAATAAACACCATCAACAGACCTATTGAGATTCGATTCAGATATGTCAAGATATGTATGTCACTACATTCGTCATTATAATGTATGAAAGGGAAGCCGTGTGAACGGCTTCCCTTTTCTATTTAGAGAATTGTTTACGAATTATACACAGAACGCTTTGGTGATGATAACCAACAGAATGAACAATACCAAGATTGCACCTGTCGATGTGAATGGGTTGTAACCACCCACGCCACCTACGTTGTTACCACCACAGCCATATCCTACTTCGCTCATGTGATTGCCTCCTCTTCATCAGGTATACCCTAACATATGACAACCGCATTTTTTTGAACCGGGCGAATTGGCAATATTCCATAAATGGTTATCCGCCTAAGTTCAGATACTTGATGAAGAGCATTAGGGCTTTGTTAAAGCTTATCGCATGGTTGGAACGATCACTAGCCTGGTCAATACCTAGTTGTCAACTTGTCGCATCGGGGTTTACGTTAATATTCTTCTCTTTGCGATACATAATGACAAGCAGTCTCCAGAAATCATAGCTCCCTGTATCCGTCATGATGAATGAACGGTAATAATTGAATGCATCTTGTGCCCAGGGGGGACAAGGCATATTGGCACGATTTTGCTGCTGCTTAATCCAGGACGCCTGAGCTTCCAATGTTCTCTGCATAGTCTCAAACCTTTGCTTCTCCTCACTTGTCATGGGTTGCGCCTCCTCTTCCTCCGCCATGGAGCGATATTCGGACTTCAGATATGTTTCCGGCTCGACAACGCCACTCTCACTCGCTGTGAATCCATAAGAGGGTCTGCTTGCTTTACGTATTTCATAATGCACATGCGGCCCTGTGCTCTGGCCAGTACTGCCCTGATTGCCAATAAGTTGCTGTTGCTGAACATGTTGTCCAACCTTCACCGCAATTCGGGACAGATGAGCGTAACAATGTAAGTAACCACGATGATCTTCTATCGCTACAGTAAGCCCGTAACCTCCGAATCCTGAGCCTGTAACCCCTTCACCAGCAAATCGTACGACTCCCTCCAAAAAAGCATACACAGGGCCATTCCATGGCTCTGTGACCAGATCTATACCCCGATGAAATGTCTGCCCGCCATGGATGGGATGAATACGATAACCAAATGAGCTGGTAATACGATATCCCTCAAACGGATTTAAGCTCATCATGTCACATCCTTTTCTATCAATAGATGCTTGAATCTATGAGATGGCTTGTGCGAATGATCCTATTTTATACCAAATAATCAACATTTAGCATACACTTAAGGTTCGTTTCACACAAAATAAAACCTACTTTTTGACAACAAAAAAAGACCGAGAAGAATCCTCGATCTTAATCTGTATTACATGAAGTTTATTTAGGTAGGAATTAGGACGCAAGCGTCCAGCTTATCCGCTAACCATTGTCAGACAAAGGTTAACCAATACTGCCTTCCATTTCGAATTTGATCAATCTGTTCATTTCTACCGCGTATTCCATTGGCAATTCCTTCGTGAACGGCTCGATGAAGCCCATGATGATCATCTGTGTTGCTTCTGCTTCGGTCAGACCACGACTCATCAGATAGAAGAGTTGATCCTCAGATACTTTGGATACCGTCGCTTCATGCTCCAGCATGATGTTGTCATTCATGATTTCATTGTAAGGAATTGTATCGGATGTGGACTCATTATCGAGAATGAGCGTATCACACTTGATATTGGATTTCGCGCCTTCCGCTTGGCGACCAAAGGACGCCAGACCACGATACGTTACTTTACCACCATGTTTACTGATGGACTTGGAAACGATCGTTGATGTTGTATCTGGAGCCAAGTGGATCATTTTCGCACCTGCATCCTGATGCTGATTTTTACCAGCTACAGCGATGGACAGAACGGAACCTTTCGCTCCACGACCTTTCAGAACAACAGCAGGATATTTCATTGTCAGTTTGGAACCAATGTTACCATCGACCCATTCCATCGTTGCATTCTCTTCTGCAACCGCACGTTTCGTAACGAGGTTGTAGATGTTTGGTGCCCAGTTTTGAATCGTTGTGTAACGAACACGGGCATTTTTCTTACAGATGATCTCAACAACCGCACTATGAAGTGAGTTTGTGCTGTAGATCGGAGCTGTACAACCTTCAACATAGTGAACGAAGCTGTCTTCGTCCGCAATGATCAGTGTACGCTCGAATTGTCCCATATTTTCGGAGTTAATCCGGAAATATGCTTGCAGAGGCACTTCACATTTCACGCCTTTTGGCACGTAGATGAAGCTTCCTCCGGACCATACGGCACTGTTCAACGCAGCAAACTTGTTGTCTGCTGGTGGAATAACGGTAGCGAAATATTCACGCAGGATTTCCGGGTGCTCTCTCAGAGCTGTATCGGTATCCATGAAGATAACACCTTGATCTTCCAATTCCTTTTGCATGTTGTGGTATACCACCTCGGACTCATACTGAGCCGATACACCGGCAAGGAACTTCTGCTCTGCTTCAGGAATACCCAATTTATCAAAGGTTTCTTTGATCTCAGAAGGAACCTCTTCCCATGTTTTCCCTTGCTTATCAGAAGGGCGAACATAGTATTGAATATCGTTGAAGTCCAATCCGTCGAGGTCTCCACCCCAGTTAGGCATAGCCATTTTTTCGAACTGCTTCAAGGATTTCAAACGGAATTCCAACATCCACTCCGGTTCGTTCTTAATCCGAGAAATTTCAGTAACGATCTCTGCAGTCAGACCTTTACCGGTTTTGAAGATGGATTCGTGCTCATCGCGAAAACCATATTTATACTCTTCCATTTCTGGTGCTTTTTTAGCCATCTTACTCTACCTCCCTATCGTTATTGTACATTGTCCTCTTCGTCAATTCCTTTGCGTAATGCATTCCAGGCCAGGGTGGCACATTTGATGCGTGCAGGGAACTTGTTCACACCGGATAGGGCTTCGAGATCTTCATAATCGTCGAAATCGACTTCTTCCCCTTTCATCAGTGAGGAAAAACGGTTAGCCATATCGAGAGCCTGCTCCATGGTTTTACCTTTAACCGCCTCAGACATCATCGATGCCGAAGACATGCTGATGGAACAGCCTTCGCCCGTATACTTGGCTTCCTGAACGATTCCGTCTTTCAGCATAAGTTGCAGTGAAATCCGGTCGCCACACGTTGGATTATTCAAATTCACCGTGACAGCGTCATTATCAAACGTTCCGCGGTTACGCGGATTTTTGTAGTGATCCATTATAACACGCCGGTACAGATCATCAAGTTGCATCGCCAAAATACTCCTTTGTCTGGATTAAGGCGCTGACAAGCCGATCTACATCTTGTTCGTTATTGTATAGATAAAAACTAGCTCGAGCTGTTGAGCTCACTTCAAGCCAGCGCATTAGCGGTTGACAGCAATGGTGTCCGGCACGAATAGCTACGCCACTCGCATCTAGCACCGTTGCCACATCATGGGGATGAACATCTCCCAAGTTAAAGGTTACGACACCGACATGTCGTTTAGCTGGTCCATAGATCGTAAGCCCATCAATTTCGGACAAACGTTCTGTAGCATACGCTGCCAGTACACCTTCATGATGCGCAATCTCATCCATGCCAATCTCTTCTAGGAAATCGATAGCAGCGCCCAAGCCTACCGCACCAGCGATAATTGGCGTTCCACCTTCGAATTTCCAAGGTAGCTCTTTCCAGTTTGATTCATACAAACCTACATCATCAATCATTTCACCGCCGAACTCAACCGGTTCCATGGACTCCAGCAGCGCCTTTTTGCCGTAAAGTGCACCGATTCCGGTTGGACCGCACATTTTATGGCCGGATAACGCATAGAAATCACAATCTAGATCCTGCACGTCCACCTTCATGTGCGGTGTGCTCTGTGCGCCATCAACCACGATGACCGCACCATTGCGGTGTGCAATTTCAGCAATTTGTTTCACGGGATGGACTAATCCCATAACATTGGATACATACGCGATTGCTACAATTTTGGTATTGTTCGTAATCGTCTTCTCCACATCAGCCAATTCAATGTGACCATCAGGCTGAAGTGGGATGTATTTCAATGTTGCACCTGTCTCCTTAGCCACTTGCTGCCAAGGAATCAGGTTGCTATGGTGCTCCATTTGCGTAATAACAATTTCGTCGCCTTCTTTGCAATTCGCACGAGCATACGACGAAGCCACTAGGTTCAGGGCTGTCGTAGTCCCGCGTGTGAATATGATCTCTTGCGTGCGACGTGCATTGATAAACTTAGCAACCTTCTCACGCGCGCCTTCATAAGCGTCTGTGGCACGGCTACCAAGGGTATGAACACCGCGGTGCACATTTGAGTTCTCATATTCATAATAATGCTTAACTGCTTCTATCACAGCACGAGGCTTCTGTGAAGTTGCAGCACTATCTAGATAAACGAGCGGATGTCCGTTAATTTCCTGGTGGAGGATCGGAAATTGCTCGCGAATAGATGGATTCATTGTCCCAGCTTCTTCTCAATCAGGGACTGCAATTGGGTACGCAGTGCTTCCAAAGGAATATCCGCCACCACCGGTGCGAGGAAGCCATAAATGATCAGGCGTTCCGCATCCGTACGGTTAATCCCGCGCGACATCAAGTAATGGATCTGCTCCGCGTTCACTTGACCTACGGAAGCTGCGTGACCTGCTGTTACATCATCTTCATCAATGAGAAGGATCGGGTTGGCATCTCCACGCGCTTTAGGGCTCAGCATCAATACTTTCTCTGTTTGCTGTCCATCCGCTCTTGTGGCACCTTTCTCGATCTTCGTAATACCGTTGATAATCGCTGAAGCTTCTTCACGCATAACCGCACGCGTAATCATTTGGCTTGGCGTGTTTTTACCAAAGTGGCGAGCTTCTGTCGTGTAGTTGATCTTCTGTGAACCGGAACCGACAGCAATTACTTTGGAATCGGAACTGGATCCATTCCCTTTGAGCACAGTCATCGTGTTGCTTGCTGTGTCACCATTGTTCATTTCACCAACGATCCATTCGATCGAGCCGTCGTTCTCTACCACTGCACGGCGGTAGGAAACATCCGTTACGTTCACATTCAACTGATGTACTGTTGCGAAGCGTACTTTCGCACCAGATTTAACGAACACTTCCACGACCCCATTATGGAAAACAGGTGCGGACAGTTCACCGGATACATAGTTGTCTACGTAAGTTACAGAGCTGTTTGCTTCAGCAACAACGAGCACGTGAGGTGCAAATGTTGCAGATGCATCATCTGTAAGCAAGACCGCTTGCAATGGAATTTCAATTTCAACATTTTTTGGAACGTAGAGGAACACTCCACCATTCCACAAAGCTGCATGTAGTGCCGCGATAGAATGCTCATCCGCTTTTACTGCTGTGCCCAGATATTGTTTCACCAGATCACCATGTTCACGAACAGCTGAAGCTAGATCTGTGAAAATCACGCCTTTTGCTGCCAAATCAGCAGACAGGTTAGAGTAAATTGTAGCAGAGTTACGTTGGATAACCAGACTACCTTCAGCTTGGTCTTGAACCAACTCTTTAATTGAAGCAGGTACTTCTTCCAAAGAAGCAATTGCTCCGTTCGTTTTATATGTTCCGTACTCGCTGATGTTCCAGCGTTCAATTTTTTGCTTTTCCAGTTTAGGAAGCGCAAGCTCACTTGCAAGCTTCAAAGCCTCAAGCCGTTGCTCAGTCAACCAGCCGGGTTCATTGTTGCTCTCCGACAAAGTACGAAGCGCTTCAGACTCAACCGGAAGAATTGTTTGTGTTGTCATCTATTATCCTCCTCCGTTTTGTCTATTACGCTTCTTGACCTACAGTTTCGTCTGTAATTCCCAGTTCTGCTTTTACCCAATCATAACCTTCAGCTTCCAGACGTTGAGCCAGCTCAGGTCCGCCGGATTTCACAATGCGACCTTGCATCATAACGTGAACGTAGTCAGGTGTGATGTAGTTCAAGAGACGTTGATAGTGAGTGATGATCAAGAATCCACGATCTTCGCTCTTCATTGCATTTACACCGTCTGCAACAATTTTCAGAGCGTCGATATCCAGACCGGAGTCGATTTCATCAAGTACTACGATTTTTGGATCAAGCAGCATCATTTGCAGAATTTCATTACGTTTTTTCTCACCACCGGAGAAACCTTCGTTCAGATAACGATGAGCGAACTCAGGATTCATATCAAGTTCTTTCATTTTACCTTCCATTTGACGAATGAACTTAATCAATGAGATTTCGTTTCCTTCGCCACGACGTGCGTTGATTGCACTACGCAAGAAGTCGGAGTTAGTAACACCAGCAATTTCACTTGGGTATTGCATTGCCAAGAACAAGCCAGCACGTGCGCGCTCATCTACAGCCATATCCAGTACGTCTTCACCGTCAAGTGTTACTACACCATCAGTTACCTCATATTTAGGATGTCCCATCAACGCGGAAGCCAGTGTAGATTTACCTGTTCCGTTTGGACCCATGATTGCGTGGATTTCTCCACCTTTCATTTCCAAGTTGATTCCTTTCAGGATTTCCTTACCTTCGATCGTCGCTTTCAGACCTTCAATGACGAAATTCGTAGCCATGTGTATTGTTTCCCTCCATTGATTAAATTTGATGTTTGCTGTCGAAAACGAAAAAGCGCCTATTAATATCTGAACAGAGCTTCCTCTGAATTTCTTATGGTACTGTAATCTGTAAAGCCAAGAACACTTTAGAATAATTCTAAACTGATTCTCATTGATTATCAAGTCATTTCCGAGAACTTTTGTCCTCTATAGAAAACATTATTCTACCTGATTCTATAATAAAAGTAGGTTTGAATCAAATGAGAATACATCCTGACAGTATATAAACAGTGACAAAAATCACTGTAACTCATCTTTTGTCATAGCATGTCCTCCTACAAAAAAAAGGACTTATCCATATGATGGACAAGCCCTTCTTGTCATTATTCTTCATTTTTGAGCAATTCGTTAACCTTCCGTACCTGTTTGTCAAAATCCGCAACGTCCATCACCGGCGTCATTTCGCTCGGCAAAGAACCATTCGGAATGGAAATCCATGAACGACAACCATTATATTCAGACAAAATCGGAATCTCCATCGGTTCATTCAAACGGTACACGCGCAACAATAATACATGGAGCGGATCTTTTCGTTTCCACTTCAGGCGGTCTTCGGCAAAATCCGCAGTCCACATATGTAAATCTAGAAGTTTATCCAGCGTCTCCTGATCTCTAATCTCCACGTCTTGCACCACTTCGGCATAAGAGGTGATGCGGATTGTCGAGGCTTCGGGCACCCATTCGGCCAATGATTCCTCAACATAGGAATGATCAGAGGACTTAATCAGTTCTTTACGCTGATGTTCATAAGTCGGATACAGAACAAACGCTGGACTTTTCAGCTCAAAATGTCGAGTTTCCTCCACGATCCCGCCTTTACGCATCACCATAATTTGGCGACCTTGCTCTAAGGCTTTGATCGTGGAAGCCCACTCTTTCAATGCCGGTATATTGTTACCTATCATATGCTCCCCTCCCCGAATCGGTCTTGTCAGCAGTATAGACGTTCAAGCGCCTACCTGACAACTCTCCATAAAGTAGGAAAGGCGACGATTCGTGTACTAGTACATAGTTTAGGTACTATAGTAATGGATGAATTCGATGTCTTAGCCCAAGAAGGAGCGAAGCATCCACATATGTTTCTCCAGATCTGCCTTGAATCCTGTCAGCATATCTGATGTTGGTTGGTCTTCAGCAGCGTCAGCCGCTTCAATACCTTCCTGATATTCATTAGACAGCGTTGCGAAATCTTCAATTAGGTTCTGCACCATTTGTTTCGCATCTTCTCCGCCTGCAGCTTCTTGAATAGAAGAGAGCTCCAGATATTCTTTCATTGTAGCTGCTGGGCTGCCTTTAAGTGTAAGAATACGCTCAGCAATTTCGTCCATTTGTACAGTCACTTCATTGTAAAACTCTTCAAATTTAACGTGCAACGTGAAGAAATTAGGGCCTTTTACATACCAGTGATAGTTATGAATTTTGACGTAAAGGACGTTCAAGTTTGCCACTTGACGATTAAGTAATTGTTCAACTGTTTTTGTTTGATTTGTTTTGTTAGTTGTAGCCATTTGAATCCCATCCTTTATTTAAAGTTAGTCCGTTATACGAGAAAGCAGAGTCGTTCTGCCCCTGTATAACAGAGATTTAACTATTCGGCACCGCTGCTTGCGGGAAGCCTTGTCGGGCGTTTTACTTCAACCGTCCGGCCTATTTATTTTTACCCTTGTCCCTGAAGTGTGAAACAAGATTGACATCGCCGGTATCAAAAAAAGGGTACAAAAGCCGAGCTAATTCCGATATACTGACATATACCAAGCAAAGAAGTGGGTTTTCCTGTTTCTTCATATATATGGAGGTGGCACTCTTGTCCCAATATCACCCTTTAACACCCCAGGAAGCAATTGAATTGGCGCGAACATTACCTGATCCGTTTACGGCAGATTCAAATCTAGAATGTCGTGAGATCGGCGACGGCAATCTGAATTTGGTCTTCCATATCACAGATCAGAACTCCGATAAAAGTATCATTATCAAACAGGCGCTTCCTTATGCGAAAGTCGTAGGAGAATCATGGCCATTGTCTCTTGTACGGGCTCGCATTGAGCGTGAAATTCTACAGGAAGAGTATCGTCTCTGCCCTGGAATGGTGCCTGAGGTGTATCATTACGATGACGATCTTGCATTAACGGTGATGGAGGATCTGAGTGATCATGTGATTATGCGCAAAGGTCTTATAGAGGGTACAAGCTATCCACTTTTTGCACAACATATTGGTGAATTTATGGCAAGAACGCTCTTCTTTACTTCAGACCTCGGTATGAACCAACAACTGAAGAAAGAAAAACAAGGTCGATTTATCAATCCAGATCAGTGTAAAATAACCGAGGATTTGATATTCGATGAGCCCTACCGGATCGCTGAGAAAAATAATTATGAAGCTTCTATTGAGGACGAGGCTGAAGCGCTTCGTACGGATGGAGAACTTCACTTGGAAGTCGCTTTATTACGTGAGAAATTTCTGACTCATGGTGAAGCACTGCTCCATGGCGACCTGCACACAGGCAGCATTTTTGTAACACCAGAATCCACTAAAGTCATTGATCCAGAGTTTGCTTATTATGGGCCGATGGGCTTCGATATTGGTGCGGTGATTGCGAACCTGCTACTCAATTATGCTTCCCTCCCAGGATCGATCAAAGATAGCCAAGCACTTCAAGAGCGTGAAGCTCTGCTGCTAGACATGGTTCGGGACGTCTGGACTGAATTTGAGAGCCGTTTCCGTGCACTTTGGGTGAATGATCTGGTTGACCCTATGGCAAAAGCTCCGGGATATCAAGACCTCTATGTGCAAAAAGTGTTCCGGGATACTGCCGGCTTCGCTGGTGCTAAAATGGTACGCCGTATTGTAGGTCTTGCACATGTAGCGGATATCGATAGCATTGAAGATGCAACAGAACGTGAACGCGCACAGCGCAAATCACTCGCCATTGGTAAAGCTCTAATTAAGAGCAATCGTCGCTTGAACACCATCGGAGAACTGTTAGACACCGTGTCTACAGCTGTCTCTGCACTCAAATCATAAATCTAACAAAAACGGAGGCACACCCATGACAACTTCTGAACACCAGCCTTTGTCCTCCCTGATATGGAAACAGGACAAGCTTGAAATGCTTGACCAGCGTCTTCTACCTGAAACCATTCTGATGCTGAAGCTATACACACCTGAGGAAGTATGGGAAGCGATTCATTCCATGAAAGTACGTGGAGCTCCTGCGATCGGGATTGCTGCTGCATTCGGCGTCGTTCTAGGCGCTAAAGCTTATGATGGAATGGGTACACCAGGCTGGCTGGATCATGTAAAATCCATCTGTGCTCACTTGGCAACATCTCGTCCAACAGCAGTGAATCTGTTCTGGGCGTTGGATCGTATGATGCAAAAGGCAAATGAGCTTGCAGAAGCTGGCACATCGATTGAGGATGGTAATGCAGCGCTTGAAGCCGAAGCTCTTCTCATTCAAAAAGAAGACGAAGAAGTATGCCGTATGATCGGTGAGAACGCACTCCCACTGTTCGAGAATGGTATGGGTGTACTGACACACTGTAATGCCGGTGGACTCGCGACAGCCAAATACGGCACAGCAACTGCACCGATGTATCTCGCTCAAGAACGCGGTATCAACCTTAAAGTCTTTGCGGACGAAACTCGTCCTGTACTACAAGGGGCACGCCTGACTGCATTTGAATTGCAACAAGCTGGCATTGACGTTACACTACTCTGTGATAATATGGCCGGAATGGTCATGTCGAAGGGATGGATTCAAGCCGTTATTGTCGGCACAGATCGTGTGGCTGCGAATGGCGATGTAGCGAACAAAATCGGAACGTACAGTGTTGCCGTGCTTGCTAAAGCTCATAACATTCCGTTTTATGTAGCTAGCCCACTGTCCACCATTGATCTGTCTACACCATCGGGCGATCTTATTCCAATTGAAGAGCGTGCAGCAGAGGAAGTTACCGAAGGGTTTGGTAAACGTACCGCACCCCAAGGTGTTAAAGTATTTAATCCAGCCTTTGATGTCACTCCGAACGAATATGTCACAGCCATCATTACGGAAAAAGGTGTCGTACGTGCGCCTTTCAAAGAGAACCTTGCTGCATTGTTTGCTAAGGAAGAAGCTTAATTTCTATATTTATGAACGGAATTTCATGAAAAAATGATACGTAAAGAAACGAGGGCTCCCTGAAAGGAGCCCTTTTTTGGCGTAAACAATCGAAGTTAAGTTGACATTGAGTTGCTGTAACTAAATTGGGATAGGGATCATATTAGATTGGATTGGATGTGTTAGTTCATTTAGATGTTCATATCATTTTCAATAATGCCTCTACGCCTGTCATACCCACTGTAATTCCCATAGCTTCGGCTTCTGTCGTCACCGATTCCATCGGAGCATGCAGCAATTGTTCCAGTGTGCGCACACCTACTGCCCGAGCTGCAATGATTTTGCGATCTCCCAGCACCTCATTAAGTAATCCCACATCGAGTGCTCCACACATGATATACCCCTTCGATGTGTTAATTGTAAGCAGCGTTGTTTTGGGCAGCTTCACTTCCACTCCCACCAACACGTGTTCCCCAACGACAATCGGCTCCATCGTCACCATAGTCTTCCGATCCACCTCCTCTTCCGCAGGTCAAGATAATTGTATGCCTTGCCCTGAAGAGTCGTGTGGACACCTGCCGTGTATCGAGAAAATGGCTTCCCAATCCGTCTTTCACTTTCGAAATGAAATCAACTTATTTCAAATTAGAAAACACATCATTGCGGCTTTTATCAGAAGAATCATGAGAAATTTTTATCAAAACAATTTTCAGAAACACATTTAATTTAGTACCATGGATAACCATATTCCGTGATGTGTGAATGGATCAATAAACGATTACCGCAACGAATACAGTTCCGCTCAGTTAAATCTCCAGTTTTATACACCTATACGTATTCCTCCGCAAATAAAACCTCTTCAATAATCTTTTCAAGTGCTGACTCACTAATTTCAAAAGGGTTCATGTCCCCTCTCGTGGCCAAGATAGTCTTAGGGAAACCTCCAAATCCTCCAACTAGTTCATGGTGATGAGTACTAATTCGTCCACCACCTCTTTCGAACAGCTTAATGATCGGCTCATAGATGTCTGGGTACTGTAATGCAAAACTATTTCTGTCATCCATTAAAGCGCACCATCGAAGATAGTGGATACTTGACATCTTCATAAGCATAATATCAATATCTGTAAAATTCGGAAAATCGACTACGAAGTTGTCCCATGCATCATCAGGAATTCGATAACCAATTAACATGTCCATTCCCACATAAATGCCTGTTCCTCCTTTAGAAAGATGCTGCAAAAAACCACCGACTCTGCGGTAGTACTCGGCAATTAATATGGTGTCTGCTTCATACTGTCCTCTTGACCTAACTTCTTTGTAGCTTTTCTGCGACATCTCCTTGTATAAATTAGGGGCAATATTTCTAATCCTCTTCGCTGCCAATTCGTAATAACTCATCTGTTCATCCTCATCAATTTCTAAATGTTCTTTCATAGTCTTCTATCTTTCGAATTTGATTACGGTTTACCGTTCTCACAATGATACAACCCTACTGAAATCACCAGTCATTACCAACTTTATATACATATAACATAGCTAATAAGCAAAAATAAAGAACCCTTCAATCACCATGATTTTGACCGATTCTTCCATAGCATTTTCTCAGCCTTGACACTATGATTATTGCCACATTAATGATATAGTAGGTTAGACGTATTATGGTTTTCACATATATTTTAACGGGGCTGGGATGAATGAAAGAAACCTTATCCAACGAAGAAGAAATCGGCTATCTATTTAACGTCGATGTTCTGATTAAGAACCGCTCAAATGCACTGGCACTGCAGTCCCTGTTGGAGCTCATGAACAAAGAGGAACAGATTGTGGACTTCCGGGTTCAATCCGGTATAGAGCTTGGCAAGATTATTGAAGCGACAATTCAATCAAAAAAAGAATCCATTACGACTCTTTACAATGGACGAAAAAAAGCTCAGGACAGTACGGTACAGAAAAGCGCTTCAACGAATGCTTCTTCTGCTCCAGCCAAAAAAGAGCAACCTAAAGATGTCACTCCAAAGAAAGAATCACCTGAGCCTTCCCAAAGCGGAAACTCATTTGATGAATGGATCGACACACTGATTAAGGAAAATCGCCTGACACGTATCGTCGTAAACAACAAGAATGGTAAGCATCAGAGTATCCCTTGCCGCATTTTAAATTTTGATCGGGATAATAACATCGTAAGCATTTACCATGTTGATGAGAAGCAGGTTTATTCATTCAGAACCAATGAAATTGATGAGTTTTTGTAAAAACAACAAAGTATAATGAAAAGCAGCCCGCGTGGAAATCCCATAACATTTCCATGTAGGCTGCTTTTTTTAAACATGGTGTAAGCGCATCAGTTCAATGAAGCATTCCATATTAACAATGGTTTTTCAAGTGAAACACGGAAGCATCCTTATGTAATTAGGATCGCCCCTTACCTCGTTGCCACACGTCTAACGCGAACAGTAGCCAACCTGCAATAAAAGCTACACCACCAATTGGAGTAATGGCACCTAATATTTTGATGCCTGTTGTACTGAGTACATATAAGCTACCAGAGAACACAATGATACCAATCAGCAGAAGACGTGCCGACCATCTAAGCTTCGTCGACTCCCCTAGTTGTCCTGCTGTAAGTCCAACAATCAGCAAAGCGACAGCGTGGATCATGTGGTACTGTACACCCGTTTCATAGGTAGCAAGGGCTTTGGCATCAATATGCTCCTTCACAATGTGTGCACCGAACGCACCAATCGCCACAGACAACATCGTAAGTATTGCGCCCAGCATCATCCATTTACGTTGCATTTCCCTTTCTCTCTCCTTTAAGTTCATAGTTTACACTATGTTTTATTGTACTCGAATCTCACTATCGTTTGCCAGTTAGCTCAATAACTGAACGTACTCGCCTACTTTGGTTGTTATAAAATACATATTCACTCGAAAACAATGGCGAAAGTGCTGAGATATCTTGATTTTTATCGACTTTTATGGAAAAGTAAAAAGGTGTGTTTTTGAAACCAACTCAAGAATCACTACGTTTAAATAAGGGTAATAACATGCATGACCTAATCAGGAGGATAAGGAGGGAAATCCTATAATATGAATAATAACCATCTGAATGAACCACATTCATACGATAACAACTCGTTCACGCCATATCCAGAAGAACCGAACAACATCCGCTTGAAACAATCTGGCCCTGGTATTGCTAGCTTTATACTTGGACTAGTCGCTCTGTTTGCTTATATTTTAACGTTCTTCTTTGCTGCGATGGCTCTGACTAGCTCACTAGATTCGTTCACACCTGCGAACGTTGAAGAAATTGCTCTGCATCCTGCGGTGATTCTTGCTTCGCTTTCCATCCTAGTTTGTCTCGTCCTGAATTTGGCTGGGCTTATCGTTGGTGTCATTGGGCTTGTGCTCAAAAATCGGAAGAAAATCTTCGCCATTATCGGAACGATTCTGAATGGTATTCTGATTTTGGCATTTGCTGGACTGATTCTAGCAGGGATGTTCATGGCGTAATTAGGCAACACAGTGTCGATATGAAGCAGCAACATTTACGTTGCAGACATCAAACATATGGCATAACTTTTGTTCAAATTATCATATCCAAAGGAGATCAACATGTCACGAATCAAAATTTTCACAGACAGCACCAGTGATCTGACCCCATCGTGGATTCAAACGTATGACGTTGGAATTATTCCGCTCTATGTTGTATTTGGCGAGGAATCATTGAAAGACGGTGTTGAGATTAAACCGGAGCAGCTATATGAACGCGTAAGTAGGGATGGTCGTCTCCCCAAAACAGCTGCGCCTTCTCCCGCGGATTTCATGACGGCATTTCAGCCATACATAGACCAAGGGGATGATATTCTGTATATCAGCTTATCCTCTGAACTTTCTTCTACATATCAAAATGCCCTGCTCGCCAGCTCTGAATTCCCAGAAGGGCGAATTTCCGTTATAGATTCCTTGAATCTCTCATCCGGAATTGGACTGCTTGTCATGAAAGCAGTTCATGCAGCGCAGAATGGTCAAACATTATCAGAGATCACACATTTAATCGAAGCCCTCAAACCCAATGTGCGGACTGAATTCGTCATTGATACGCTGGAGTACTTACATAAAGGCGGTCGATGCTCTGGCATGCAAAATCTAATTGGCAGCCTGCTGAAAATTCGCCCCGTGATTCGGGTAACAGATGGTAAAATGGCTCCAGCTTACAAAGTTCGCGGTAAACGCGAAAAGGCTCTGGAGCAAATGCTGCAGAACACATTAAGCAATAAGGAGCAGATCGATAAGGATCTGATTATCGTTGTGCATACGATGGCAGAGGAAGATGCGCTTGATTTGCAAAAGTCACTTCAAGAACAGACAGGTGCTCGTGTAGAGCTAGCTACCGCAGGATGTGTGATCTGTAGTCACTGCGGTCCCAAAACGATCGGTATTATTTATAATACCGCATTGTAACATCTGAATGTCACATTCCAGATGAAGTGGAGCTGCTTCTTTTATATCGATTCTATATTTACAAAGTAAAGGGGCATCCTTAGTTATAACTAAGGATGCCCTTCTGCATTCTAAGGTACACTATGTTGCTAAATGCTTAGAAG
The DNA here is from genome assembly GCF_030812775.1 of Paenibacillus tundrae. GTDB lineage: Bacteria > Bacillota > Bacilli > Paenibacillales > Paenibacillaceae > Paenibacillus > Paenibacillus tundrae_A. The sequence goes on along the minus strand of NZ_JAUSTI010000005.1, from coordinate 229,132 downwards.
TTGATGCAATTTATCTCAACGTCAAAATTTACTCAGAACAACCGTTGATCTTGTTTCAACCTGTCTCTAAACTCGACTAGTAGCTTTTTGTTTTGAGATCATCCAAGTGTTTAAACACATATCCTTGCCGACGCGCTTCATTAATAATGGAACCGAGTGCTTCTGTGTTATCTTTGGAAACCGAGTGTAACAGAATAACCGCTCCTGGATGCAGCTGTTTCAGCACTTGCTGACGTGCGTAATCCGCCCCTCGTTGTACATTGGTATCCCAGTCTTTGTACGCCACAGACCAGAATACATTCACATATCCCTGTGCATGACTTTCTGCAAGCGTACGATTGTTAAAAATACCTCGCGGCGGACGTAAAAAACTCACCTGTTGTCCCGTCAACCGGTTGATCTCAGTTTTGACTTGATCCAACTCTGTTCGAATCTTATCATTCGAGATTCTAGTCATGTCTGGATGGCTCCAGGAATGGTTGCCGACCACATGTCCTTCAGCCGCCATTCGTTTTACCAGCTCAGGCTGATCCTTCAGATAATGTCCTGTAACAAAGAAAGCGGCAGGCACCTTCTTGTCGCGAAGCACATCCAGAATCGCTGGTGTAAACCCATTTTCATATCCGTTATCAAACGTGAGGTACAATTCTTTTTGCTTCGTATCTCCCAAGAAGATGGCATCATTTTGCTCTAAAATTGCCTTAAAACCTTCTTGATCGATCGAAGGTAACTGTCCATTTTGACTTTTTTTGAATCCGAAATGATATGCTCCGGTCACCGGCGATGCTTCAATCTGTGCCGGCAGCGTGCAGGTTGCTACTATCGCTAACAGCACGTAAAGCACCAATCGCTTCATCCAACTCGCCCCTGTTCCTGAGTATTGTTTATTTAATACAAACACCTACAGGTAATATGCCTTAGGGACAGCAAATATATGTATTTTGGTTCTTAGTAACAGGATATGGCTTCATGAATGTATTACCAGATTAAAATCATGACCTAAAGCGCGATCAAAATTGAACTTAACATGCTCCCTATGATCTCTCCATTCCATACTATATTATAATGCAGAAATAGGTTGTTACTTGAGAATAAATACCTTACATAGCCTATGATTGATAGGTATAATTTGATGCTATAATCTTGAAAAGATGTTAAAATATTATACATATTCTACATAGGAAGAGGCGGATATCTGTGACGAGAGAAGAACGTAATATTACCTGGCAACAATCCAGTTTAGATCGACAAGAACGTGAGCATCGCAATGGTCATCGCAGCCGTACACTGTGGTTCACAGGTCTTTCCGGTGCAGGGAAGTCCTCCCTTGCCTTTGCGTTAGAGAAGCATCTATACGACGCAGGAATACGTTGTTATGTGCTGGATGGGGATAATGTGCGTCATGGACTTAATCGGGATCTTGGCTTTACCGCCACCGATCGTCAAGAGAACCTACGCCGTATTGGTGAAGTATCTAAGTTGATGGTGGATGCTGGATTGATTGTTCTCTCAGCTTTTATTTCTCCTCACGCAGAGGATCGCGAAATGGTCAAGCAGTTATTCGAGCCTGGTGATTTTATTGAAATCTATGTTCGTTGTTCTATTGAGGAATGTGAGCGGCGTGATCCCAAAGGTTTATACAAGAAAGCTCGTAACGGGGATATCCCCCATTTCACTGGGATCTCCGCACCTTATGATGTTCCTGAGGAACCTTCACTCGTTATCGATACAGAACTGCTCTCTTTGGACGAAGCTGTAGCTGAAATCGTAAGACATCTAGAGCAGACGGATTCTCTACAACTTCCCCTGTCTACAACCACGAACCGGATCGGATAAGCTCATACCAGTTATCATGTTGCAAAGTTTGAAGGTAGAAGGTATGAGGTTGTAACTGTCAGTTCGCAGACGCATGTTAAAGATATGAGGCGCAGATATAGTCTGCGCCTCTTTACAATGCACAACATGAAGCAATGCTTACATCTCTCAACACCTATTGCCCTACACTACTGACCTACTACACCTGCCTGCATATTGAGCAACTTACTGAAGGTTCCTACAGGATCGGTGGACAGTTGCTGGTAACCGCCCTGCTGAATAACCTGACCTTCATCCAGGACAATGACACGATCGGCTGTACGAATAGTAGACAAACGATGGGCAATAACAATGATCGTTACATGCCCTCTTAAGCGTTCGAGCGCTTCGTGAATATGTTGTTCATTCTCACTGTCTAATGCGCTTGTCGCTTCATCTAATACCAGCACGGAAGGATTGCGCAACATCACACGAGCAAGCACTAACCGTTGTCGTTCACCACCGGATAACCTTATGCCACGATCACCAATAACGGTATCTAGACCCTGTGGTAATTTTCGTACGAAGGATGCCGAAGACGAAAACTGTAACGCTTGCCACATCTGTTCTTCGCTGGCATCTGGGTCAACCAAACGCAAGTTTTCACGAATGCTGGTATGAAACAAAAATGGATCTTGGGGCACATAACCAATCGAGCTTCGCCATGCAAGCAATGAGCTTTCGGTGAGAGGTTCACCGTCAATAAGAATCTGACCACTTTCCGGTCGAATCAGACCCATAATAAGATCGATCAGAGTACTTTTTCCCGCACCCGACTTACCTACAATAGCCGTCATGCCTTTGGCCGGGACTGTAACATTCGCTTCATGAAGAGCATACGTATTACTCCCCTCATACCGATAATTCACATGCTCACAGCTAATGGAGCGCAGTAATTCCAAGGGCTGAATGGGACGCATATCCTCCACCATACCATTTGTGTTCACTTGGGCCTGGGCTTGGGTTTTCGCTTTCATACGCATGGAACGCGGACCAGGACTTGACGGATCAGAGTCAGGCTGATATGCCGCACCTGTAAGGGTATTATGTATTTCACGACTTTTCTCCGTCTCCAGCTGTAGCTCACGAACAATTCGAAATGCAGGTAGCATGGAGCTGATATACTCCAGATTAGACTGAATAGAAGTGAATCTCGGCCACAAACGGGAGAAAATAAGAATAATAAGCAGCAAACTTGCTGGGGGTACATTTAGGACACGCATCGAGAGATAGATGAACGCAGCAATAATTACGGCTGAAGATACCTTGTGGATGAACTGTGTTCCACTATTAAGCTTGCTAAACTGGATAACATTACGTTCGATTCGTTTACACATGCCGTCAAACCAATGGATATGAGAACTTTCAAGCATGTTACTTTTGATATCTTTTATCCCGTTAAAATGTTCTGTTAACCCGTGGTAATAATGTTGCGAGAATTCAGATGTCTGATCTCCGATTTGCTTAGCACGTCTGACGAACTTCCTTAGAACGAAGAACAGCACTAATCCACAAACCAGTACGAGTGTGGTTAGTTTGGCAGATAACCAGAAAGCAAGACCAATCTGAATACCCGTAAAGATCAACGAAGCCGCCATTTGCAGCATAATATTCGTACCTTGGCTAACCCGTGCCAGTTCAGTCGTTAATATATGGTTAAAATCGGATTTTCTTTTTCGGAGAAAAAAAGGCCAGCCCGCCGCGAGGATTGAACGATAGGTTTCTAGGCGTAGTGTCCGTATAAACTGCTGCTGGATTTTGGTGTTTCGAATCGTCTGCAGACGTTGCAACCATGCCTGACCCGAGAGGATAACAACAAAAGTTATAAGTACCAGAAGCAACTGATTGTTCTGAGATAACCCACTTAATGCATCGGAGATCCACGGGATCTGAATCCCGGCCGAGTTCAGCTGGAACACTCCAATCAAGCTCAACATCGGAACTAACATATAAATGCCGATGCCTTCCATCAAGCTGATACTGATCATCCCAAGTAGATTCCAATAGAGTACGGGTCCAGTTACACTACGTAATTTACGCATATAAAATTGAAGTTCTGAGAGCATCGTGTTATCCCCTTTCCGCCATCGTGTTCCTTTTCATTCGACGCCAGAACCAGAGGAACGGACGTAACGGAAAATATAAAAAGTGCAAATAACGTGGGAGCGGAAACTGTTCCACATCCCAAGTGCTTGGATATAATCGTTCAATGAAAAAAAACATTTTCTGTCTCCGACTTCTCAGTGCAAACAGATAAGACGGGTAACTCTTCACATGTGCAGGGCTTTCAACCATCTCATGCATAAACAGCACACCGTGTCTTGCAAGCCGATCTCCTGTCTTGGAATTCAAGGATAATAGCGAATGATAGCTCGAATTCAGAGGTGTATTCAGCAGAGCTGAGACTAATCGCAGAGCTTGTGTTCCAATCGCCATACGTCCCTCCGCTTTCAAACGCTTCGTTAGAAGAGCTGTATCCATAGGCCTCGTACGTATCATCTGATCAATATCTAAGAGCCAGCGTAATCGGAACCAGCCGTGTCTTGCACCATGTGTCACCAGGTAAACCCACAGATCTTCTCTCTCCAGCATTCGAACAGGAGTTTGAGTATACGCGCTCAATCGGCTTCGTTTCCACAACACCTCAAAATCTGACTCTTTGCCGGAATCTGGATTCAGTCGCCAATGAACCTCTACCTGTGTTCGTTTGACCGGATGCATATAACACACATGATGTTCTCGCCATTTCCAGCTCTGAACTGCGGTAATACGTGTGCCTTCCTTCGTTACATACCCAAGGGTCTCTAGCACTTCTTCTGCGGCTGCTACATCATCCAAAGGAATAAGGATATCCAGATCCTTCGATGTACGCATGGATATCTCGCCATACAGATCATGAGCCAGAGCTGGTCCCTTCAGCGTGATATTCCGAATTCCTTGTCCACCCAAGGCACTGCACACATGCTCCATCTCTGCTGTTAGATGTAACATGCGAAATGTATTCGCCGTGTACTCCTGCCTGAAACTCTCCACGACGTTTGCTGGAACAAATGACATATTGCCATGTTTGATCTTTAGATATAGCACCGAATACAGCCGATGGTGGTATACTAAGCGCATAAATAGATTCCAATCGATGTTCTCAGCCATCGCTTCTAGTCCTGATGTTTGAGTGGTTGGTTCACTTTGGATCATCAACAACATCAGCTTGAGTTCCTGCGGGAACCCCGTTGTATAATCTTCAAACTCAAGATTCATAGACAATCTCCCCAGATCCCTTCTCTGAACATTGTTTACCAAACACACCAACTACGGTGTATTGATCCATCGTGTCAGCTCCAGTCACGATTAGCTTTCCACTTCTAAGCCAGGCGTGAGCCATCATCTGTCCTTCTTTATTCCGAGCAGTTCCCATATAGAGCGTACTACTGATGTTGCGTCGTTCTAGCATTCTCATTGCAGCAATAGCCATAACGAGGCATCGGCTTTGCCATGGTGTGATTTTGCTTGCGAGCATAATCGCTTTAGACACATTCCGCAAGGTAACGATTTGACTACGATTTAGGCCAGTCATCGGGGTCTCATGCATGGGGATGCCGAGCCCTGGAGCAATTTTGGCGAATGGCATTGCTTTGAGAATGCGCGCCAGTCCGAGATAGAAGAATGCTTCCCACAACATAAGACGCAGAGTCCGTGTCAATGAGAAGTATGCTTTAATTTTGCGAACCATTTTCCGAAACATTCTCTATTCTCCACGGGTGACGTTAATTAATCCCTCTCGGGTCAAATGTTCCAGAAACTGAACAACCTGTGCACGACAAATCTCAGGATCAATCTCATACTCCGAGGCAAGTGCATCTACCAGCTCAGCTAATGTGCGCTCCTCCGCAATCAATTCCCAGATGTGTCCCCCTGTACTGCCCAGATTGTAATACCTGCCACTTTGGATGCTCATCATGACCTTCTCACCGCCCATATCACTGACGAGATGGCCTTCCTTCTGTACAAAGCGATCCTGCTCTTGGATTGGTTGGGTCATATTCATTGTTCTGTATACACTCCTTTGCGTACATGGTCTATGATCCGATCTACCATCTCAAACGCCGTAAATTCAGAGCCTGACCTCGTAATTCGGTGAACTTCTATACTTGCAGACAACCTAGAGACGGTCTCGAACAACCATTGTGCGAGTCCTTGGCGTGCTACAAGTGTGCTTCGAAACGTATGTGTACACAATAGATGCAACCGCTCCAATCCCATGACTTCTGTCATTCGAATGCTCGCTGAAGCTTCCTCCGGCCTCGGGTCTAATTCGAATATTCCCGCAAGAGGAACAGCCCGATCATAAAAATAATGCTGAACAGGTATCGCATATTTTGTTACCTCGGCATGAATGGTTGCATAGTTCTGCTCGTTCATCCCGAAGCCATCTAAGCTAGATTGCCATAATTTCTGTTGGGGATATCCCGGCGATACAATAGCTCTTCCGCCTGCATCCCACGTCAGTGCAACTACATCATCCGTCATAAGCGGATAACCGCGTGAGGCAAGTGCAGCCGATAATGTAGACTTCCCTGCACCAGAGTGACCAACAAATGCATAGGCCCATCCATCAATGACTACAGCACTCCCATGAAGTGGAAGTATGTTACGCTGCATCATAATTACAGCCATACATGTGCCCAGAATGTATAAACGAACTTTTTTCTCTTCAGCTCCCGGTTCAGGAGATACCAGGATACGCTGTCCTTGCTCCATGAAGAAGAGTCCTGTTCCAGCTACCCGAAAAAAAAGGCTTCCTTCTCTGCATACAAAGTTAGTTTCCCCCACATCCCATGACTCCCACAGGGCAGTTAAATCGGTGGACTCTATGTATACGTCCGTGGTCTTCGTCATCGGTTCATGACCGCTTGGCACAATCCGGAGCTCGGGCATGTGAATCTGGCTTATCCAGTGTAATCCATAAGCTTCATAACGCAGAGACAACATAAACGCCTCCTCTTGACAAGTTATTAAACATGCATATTCAAAACATCTGCTTGCAGTAATAAGCATAATGAGCTAACGTATTTTTGAACGGTACAACCTCTTAAACAAGTAAAAAAAGCCCTTATATTGGTGTTGCTTAATATAAGGGCGGAGGCGAAAAGAAAGCTATTGCCTTTCCGCCCTTTAAGTATAATGACAATGCTTATTGCTTCTTACTTAGGAAACAGGTGGATCATACAGATCAGCGTCGTGTTCTGTGATCCAGTCGATTTGTCTGTAACCTTTACCCGCGAGGGTTTGGTTTACTTCCAAAACTTCAAGTGCTGGAGCTTGCCATTGCTTCTTTTCGATTTGCATTGTGTTCACCCCCTTTCATGAGTGCATGTTGGGTTAGGCACCAGTCATTAGCACCACACCGGTATCAGAATTGTCGGATGTACCGGTACACAATGAGGCTATGCATCATTAAGCGCAAGTCAGGATGCGATGCAAGCTCAGGACGAGGCTGAGGTATGTTTTGAAGAGCCGCATAAATTCGATCCGTGTTTAATATGCCGGCTACTCGACTATCAGAACATAATGCCCGAATTTCACTTGTGAATGCTCCCCAATCCGGAATCATGCGATGTAACCAATCGGCTGGTTGAACACCTCGCACTCGCTGATTCAGTCTCACATTATCCGGTAACTCGGGTGAAGTTGCCCGGCGGATTAATGATCGGTCTGTACCTTGATTAACATACTGCTCAATCGGTACAGAGAGACAAAACTGTATCACACGTGCATCACTCGTAGGATCTCGCTCCCAGGCACGATAACGAAGTGAACATTTCGTCGCCATTGCCCCATTTTTGCTCGCAATCGCCAGATTATTGAACTTCTCTGCTCTTACTTCCAGAGCGTCTGCCTGTGCGCCACCTTGTAGCACAACCAGTGAGCCCAAACGATCCAACACGCCTGTTTTTTTGGCGAATTCAGGATGAATTAATTGATTGGTTGCGTGTGGAATTCCACCACTTCGGGATGACTGAAATCGCTCTGGATACGCCTTCTGCGCTGTGATTCGAGCAATCCGTGAAAATTTCATTCCTGTACGCTCACTATATTGCTTCATTTCTTTGAACAGTCTCACCCAACGTCCACTTCGCATTAAGCTTGCGTAATATTCTAGTGCCGGTCCCCAGGAAATCGTAAAGTTGCCCCTTGCTCCGGTAAGTAAAACGCCCGCATCCTGCTCACTGGCCTTTTCATAAAAGCCTCGAATCCAGAATGAATTTTCAAAAAATTTATACGGCATCTCCATCATGTCAAGCCATGTATCCACTTCACTGAAGGGACTTCTGCCTTCAAAATCCAGATAATTCTCCGAAATGTTGCCTACATGATTCACTGTAGATCGAATGAAAGGTCGTTCATCTGCAAGCAGTGTTTTGGGTGTATAATCTTTGAAATCAGACACAGGCACATAACTATAGGCGTTTAGCTTTTTCCCTTGGCTTCGCAATGTACCTGAGGCAAAACCAACAACTGCTCCTGAGTCAAGGCCACCACTTAAGGCAGCAGCGACTTGCCGATGAGTCCGCAATCGTGTGCTTACAGCTTGTGCAAAAACCTCACGGAATGCTTCTACATACTCTCCATCTGATTTGAGGCGAAGTGGTTCAACCTCATCCCAGCGATGATACTGGTTCAACTCGACCTTACCGTCTCGAAAAAGCAGCGTATGCGCCGGAGGCAGCTGCCTCACACCCCGATATGCAGTCAATTGAATGTCTGCAGCGCCATGCATTGCGGGGATCGCGAGAAACTCAGATAACCAGGATTCGCTTAATTCTTTGGAAACACCCTCCAAGGACAACAGAGGATTCATTAGGGTGCAGAAGGCAAAGCGCTGTCCATCATGGCGATAGTACAGGGATCTCATGCCCGTAATATCTCTTGCCGCAAACAACGTACGCTTGCGATCATCCCAGATGGCAAAAGCAAAGTCTCCAAGTAGCTTGCTTGTCACGTCTGTCTGCCATCGTTGATAAGCTCTTAGAATTAACTCACTATCTGCCAACTCGGCTAATTCTCTTCTGGATATCTGCAATTGGTCTGCTAATTGCTCCCGATTGTCCAAGATAGCATCGGCGGTAATAGATAGGCCGTTAGCCTCGTCATAGAAAGGTATTTTTTCATGAACTGATTCTGGTGTAATCCACTGTGCATGACAGCTTAGGAATGCTTCATTGCCCTTCCACACCCCTGTTGTGTCCGCTGGAATATGACCCAAGCTGGCATACAAACGCCAACTATCCTCCCACAATGCTTCTTGACCCTCGGTGTGAACAATCCCCGCAATAGCGCTCATGACTTTCCTCCCCGTAGAATCTTGCGCTGTGATGCCCAGGCACTAAGCTGATGACCAAATGGAATCAAGGATTTGATCCGCTGTATCTTGCTTTGCGTCGAGGCTAGTTGCACCTTTAATCGCTCGCGCTCGTTATATCCTCGCTCTAACCGATGATCCGCGGCTCGTAGTGCAGCTTCCAATTGCCTTATCGTTGCTAATGCAGCTAGCGTTGGATCGGGTGCTGATGCTTTCTCTGTATCTATGGCATCTGTTCTTTCATGTTCGGAATGTACTGCTACGGCTTCAGGCTTTATTCGGTATTGAGGCTGCCACTCACATCCGGTTGCTTTTGTGAATTGACGTGTAAGTCGTTCCATAACCTCTTGATCTGCACAGGCTTCATAATGTACACCCGTCCACTGCTCCGCTTCCTCTAACTGCTGGCTGTACCCCATTCGATGAAACAAATCTGCTCCAATGGTTCGGCAATATAGCTCAACTTCTTGACGATCAAGTATACTTTTCCAGTTGTTAATCGAATCTTTGTGTGCTTCCTGATGTGATGCCAAGAACGGATCGCCTACACCCATGCTGTAGAACATATTAGATTTCGTTGTATCCACAAACCGTCCATATTGCTCCATGCCCTCTTCATAGCCGATCCCGAGAAAGGTACATAACTTCTCCAGTTCGTCCTTGGGGCTTGCGACGAGTTGTTCATACTTTATCTCATAAGCTTGAGGATGCTCTACCTCAAAGTAATCATTTAGTCTGAGCAAACCTAAGGTCAGGTCAACTGCTCTCATATTCAATTCGGGACTTTGTAAACTCTGAATGAGTTCAAATCCATTGCCTGAATTACGGTTAACTTTTTTGAATGATGCAGCAATGGAAAGTGGATTGCGCTGGAGATGAATTCGCTTGGACTGTGGGAAGAGACGATCAAGCCATTCCAGCATATAATAGTAACGCGGAGATTTATCTACAACGAAGTCTGCCCCGCTGCCTTGTAGAAAACCATTATAGATTTCTAGGGCGAACCTTCGACATGCTTGTTCAAATACATCCTCAGACACCATCGCACTATAGAACTGACGAATGATGGCATTTCCACCATAGGGGCGAGGTTCTGCTTTGGCCAGGTCGACCAGACTCATCAAGAACCACATCTCTTGTGTGGCAAATATGCGGCTGTGATTTTGTAACATGACGGTGGAGAGTGAACTTCCACTGCGAGGGACACAAAGTAAAAATACAAGTCCGTTACCTTGAATATCTACCAATGGCATCCTCTCCTTTTGTTTATATAATAAGCATGTGGTTGGTATACTCAGAAAAGCTCGAGGATCAGACGTGATTTCGTATGCCTAGACAATATATGTACTTTCGACAACGTTTTTGATACGTTATGTATTCATAGTTTTACTCTATGATACAAAATGTATCATGTCAATCTTTTATTTTCACTTTTTCATAATTTTCATGTTAATCTTCGTTTCTGCCGATGTGGAATCACCACTCCATACCTATTCCGACCCTCTTCTCATTTATGACTTGTGTACAAATAAAAAAACTTCAGGATCTGTTCAACGAATGAACTGACCTAAAGTTCTGTAGAGTTATAACATGGAATCCAACGGGTTTCAGTGACAAGGTCGGAATTCATGAGATGACAGAATAACCTTCTGATCGCTGTTGCCCCAGTGTTACACTTGAAGTTATCCTGATACATTTATATCTGATCCAACCTTAGGCGCATGTCCGCCCCACTGCTTCTGATCCTCCTGATCTGCAAGCTTGGCATCCGAGATTCCTTGTTGTACTTTGACCGTTAACAAGAAGGCGATGCCTGCAACAAAGAAGAAGATTAAAGACAGTATCCCCCAGCGACTTGAACCCGTTAATTGACCTACCAGTCCGAACACAAACGGCCCAAAGATAGATGAAAATTTGCCTGTTATGTTGACGAAACCAAAATACTCCCCTGTCCTGCCAGAAGGCATCAGATTACTGAACAAGGAACGCGCCGTAGACTGACTGACGCCCTGTACCACACCAACAAGCCCGGCAAGTATATAGAAATGAAGCGCCTCTGTCATGAAATAACCGAGAATAACGATACATATGTACACCGACAAGCTTACGAGCAATATGGGTTTAGCTCCCCAACGCTGTGCCCAAGCCCCCAGTAATAATGTACAAGGGAAACCAACGAATTGGGTAATTAACAGTGCAAGCATCAGATCCGTAGTCCCAATACCGATGCTTGTCCCATAAATGGTCGCCATCAAGATAATGGTATTAATTCCATCATTAAAAAACCAAAAGGCAACCAACATCCGTATTAATTGAGGAAAACGTAACATCTGTTTGAAGGTTTGACGTAGTCTGCGTACACCTACTCTGGCGTATCCTCCCCACGATTGTGGTAAATCTCTTGCCGCAGGGCGGCGTGGAGCGAAGCGGAAGATTGGGATAGAAAACAGCAACCACCAGATCGCTACAGAGACAAAGGCAAGCCGAGTACCTGCTAATGTACTGTCCAAGCCAAACCAGCTTGGCTGTTGTATCATGAACAAGTTAAGTGCTAACAACAACCCTCCGCCGATATAACCATATGCATACCCCTTTGAAGAAATCATCTCTCGCCGTTCAATGGGTACAAGATCAGGCAACATTGCATCATAAAATGTATTACCGCCCGCAAAACCTATCGTAGAAATAATGAGCAGTACGGATGCCAGAAGCCAGTCTCCTTCCCCTACAATACTGAATCCCAGTGTAGCCATTATGCCTATTAAGGCAAATACTCGCAGGAAGTCTCCTTTACGTCCCGATAAATCGGAGAGTGTGCCTAATAAAGGCGTGAGTAAAGCTACGCATAACATACCAATGGAATGCGTGTACGCCAAATAAGACGCGGCCGTATCCGCATCTAGTGTCGCTGCTGCTACTGAAGCATAGAAGACAGGAAGCACAGCCGCTAGCACTGTTGTTGCATAAGCCGAATTAGCCCAATCATACATAATCCAAGCTTTAACCGCCCGTTTCTCCAAATAAAACCCTTCCTTTGCATACATCCTCATATCGGATGCTGGATCAATTCCATTTCGAGGTTGTTCCAAATGTCCGTGATGGCTTACAAAACATGCCCTGTAACAACATACTTTTTGAACTCGCACCTTTCTATACTAAAGAAAGTTTATCATACTTGTTCCCGCTTTTTGTAAATATTCGTAATGAAATTATGCTACAACATGTATTCCAATCAAAATAGTCTGAAATAGCCCTTGACGTCCCACAGGGTGTGACTATTCCGAACAATTCAATGCTACTCGCTTCATAAATGTATCATTTTATATGCTCTCTCATCACATATCGTCCCCGCCCGTGAATATACTTAATTACCGACAGGCCAAACTGTGCCGCGTAATCAATGGGGGGTGCCTACATGTCAAATTCACACCAGCCTTACTCGTTCGTCGTATCTCGGGAAGATTGGTCGCTTCACCGCAAAGGGTACCAGGACCAACAGCGCCATCAGCAAAAGGTTAAAGATGTCATTAAGCAAAATCTTCCGGATCTAATCACGGAGGAAAACATCATCATGTCTGATGGAAAACAAATCATCAAGGTACCAATCCGCAGTCTGGATGAGTACCGTTTTGTGTATAACTACCAGAAGCAAAAACATGTGGGGCAAGGTGATGGTGACAGTCAGGTCGGTGACGTCATCGGTCGTGATCCTGCGTCACAGAAGCCAGGAAAAGGCGAAAAAGCCGGCGATCAGCCCGGTCATGACATCGTGGAAGCGGAAGTTAGTATAGAGGAATTGGAAGATATGTTATTCGCAGAACTGGAGCTTCCAGATCTGAAACAGAAGGACAAAGATCTCATCGAGACACATACGGTCGTCTTCAACGATATTCGCAAAAAAGGAATGCAGTCTAACATTGATAAGAAACGAACCATTCTGGAGAACTTACGGCGAAATGCAACCACGGGCAATCCCGGCATTCATCACATCAGTCCTGACGATCTACGGTATAAGACGTGGGAAGATAAGATCATTCCACAATCCAACGCTGTCATTATTGCGATGATGGATACTTCTGGATCGATGGGTTCCTTCGAAAAATACTGCGCACGCAGCTTCTTCTTCTGGATGACTCGTTTTCTGCGTCGTCAATATGAGAAGGTTGAGATTGTGTTCCTCGCCCATCATACCGAAGCGAAAGAGGTCACCGAAGAGGAATTCTTCACCCGCGGCGAGAGCGGGGGCACCATCTGTTCCTCCGTATATATGAAAGCACTGGATATTATTGATTCACGTTACCCTCCTTCCAGCTACAACATCTATCCTTTTCATTTCTCTGACGGGGATAATCTGACCTCTGACAACGAGCGCTGTGTGAAGCTGATCGGTGAATTGATGAAACGAAGCAACATGTTCGGTTATGGCGAAGTGAACCAATACAATCGAAGCAGCACACTCATGTCAGCTTATCGCCATATCAAGATGGATCAGTTCATGTATTATGTGATCAAAGAAAAAGGCGAAGTATACAAAGCTTTACGCAGCTTTTTTCAGAAACGCGAAGGAGGCAGTGTAGGATGACCGATGAAATCCGCGACCTTGAATATGCCATTGCCGAAATTATGGAGATTGCCGATGGATTCGGCCTAGATTACTACCCCATGCGTTACGAGATTTGCCCGTCAGACATCATCTACACCTTTGGTGCCTATGGCATGCCTACTCGTTTCAGCCACTGGAGCTTTGGCAAAACCTTTCATAAGATGAAGATGCAATACGATTTTGGACTCAGCAAAATATACGAGCTTGTGATCAACTCTAACCCTTGTTACGCCTTCTTGCTCGACGGAAACTCCCTTATTCAAAATAAACTCATTGTGGCACACGTGCTTGCACACTGTGACTTTTTCAAAAACAATGCCCGCTTCTCTAAGTCAAACCGAAATATGGTCGAGAGCATGGCAGCGACAGCAGATCGGATTAGCAACTATGAGATGGAATACGGTACAGAGGCCGTGGAAGCCTTCATCGATGCTGTCATTGCCATTCAGGAGCATGTTGACCCACAGCTCATCAAGCCCCGTCAATTGGACAAACAACGTTACATGGAAATGAAGATACGTGAACAGCGTGGAGAGAAACCGCCTAGGCCCGAAGGGCGATATGACGATTTATGGGCTCTGGACGATAGACAGGATGAGGCAACTTCTGCAGATGGAATTAAAGTCCATCACTTTCCACCTGAGCCTGAAAAAGATGTGATGTGGTTTATTCAAGAGTTTTCCGAAGTGTTAACCGATTGGCAGCGGGATATCATGAGTATGATGCGCGAAGAAATGCTATATTTCTGGCCGCAGATGGAAACCAAAATCATGAACGAAGGCTGGGCTTCGTACTGGCATCAACGCATTATACGCGAATTGGACCTCAGTAGTGAAGACACCATTGAATTCGCCAAGCTGAATTCCTCTGTCGTGCAGCCGTCCAAACAAAGCTTGAATCCATATTACCTGGGACTTAAAATATTCGAGGATATTGAACACCGATGGGATCATCCATCGAAGGAAGAGCGGGAGCGTTTTGGACGCAAACCGGGTATGGGTCGTGCCAAAATGTTCGAGGTTCGTGAATTCGATTCAGACACCTCGTTTATCCGCAATTACATGACCAAACAATTAACGGAAGACCTTGACCTATACGTATTTGAGAAAAAGGGCCCCGACTGGAAAATTACCGACAAGTCTTGGGAAAACATACGCGATCAGCTTGTATTCTCACGCGTGAACGGCGGCTCTCCTTACCTCGTTGTTCAAGACGCAGACTATTTGCGAACTGGCGAGCTTGTCCTCAAACATCAATATGAAGGCATCGAACTGGATCTTAAATATATGGAGCGCACCCTTCCTTATCTCTACAAGCTATGGGGTCGCACAGTGCATCTGGAAACTCGTGTAGAGGATAAACCAATCTGGTTCACCTATGATGGCAAGAAGCACCATCGCAAGTTTCTGTGAGTTGTCCTCACTTTGATGACTTAATGAATCCGAATGGGTTTAATTATTCACTTCCTTACTTCATCCAATATGTATGATCCACAAATAAAGCGGCAAGTCCCTGTAGAATAAGGGGGACTTGCCGCTTGGCATGATGTTATAAAATTAAAAATATAGCTAATGAAGCCTCAACCCCACAATTTCAGAACAAATTCTAAGATTGATCTTCTAACCGCAGTGGAACAAAAAAGTGATGCTCGACCTCTTGAGCTGGCAAGGGACGACTGAAGTAATACCCTTGGATCTCTTTGCAGTCATTCTGCATTAAAATATCTAATTGTCCCTTGGTCTCAATGCCTTCCGCAATAACTTCCATCTTCAAATGTTGAGCCATCGAGATAATCGTTGCGACAATCGCCTGATCACTCCGATTCTCCGTAATATCGGTGACAAACGAGCGATCAATCTTCAGTTTGTGGATTGGATAATGCTTCAAGTAGCTGAGCGAGCTGTAGCCTGTACCAAAATCATCAAGGCTGATCTTCACGCCGAGTGAGGTAAGTTCGTTAAGAATTTCCGTTGATACCGAAGCGTCCATCATCATGCTCTCTGTAATCTCCAGCTCTAAATATTTGGCTTCCAGCCCAGTTTCAAGCAGCGCGTGTTGCACCTGCTCTAGCAGGTTGGACTGATGGAATTGTAGACTGGATAAGTTAACCGAGACTGGAATGAGTGGCCCACCAGCCTCATGCCATTGCTTCATCTGTCTGCAGGCTTCCCGCAGCGTCCAGTTCCCAATCGCATAGATCATACCTGTCTCCTCAGCGAGTGGAATGAAGACATTCGGTGGCAGAATTCCTTTGTGTGGGTGGTTCCAGCGAATGAGTGCTTCCACACCAATCATCCGGCTGTCCTCCGTCCGAATCTGGGGCTGATAATACAATACCATCTCATCGCGTTCCAGCGCCTTACGCAAATATCCTTCGAGTTCAATTCGCTCATACAACTCTGAATCAAGTTGGGTGGTATAGAATTGAAAACCGTTCTTGCCGTTTTTCTTCACTTCATACATTGCGGTATCCGCATGTTTCAATAAACTATCCGCTTCCGTACCATGATTGGGATACATCGCAATACCGATACTTGCGGTAACATAGAAGTCATTCTCTTTTAGACGGTATGGTAATTGAATCGCACTGACGATTCGCTCTGCAAGCTCAGCCACGCCAATCTCATTCCTCGGATCATTAGCAACAACTAATGTGAATTCATCGCCGCCCATACGAGCTAACATAACATTATCCTCGGCTTTGGGATCCCAGGCTTGCATCGCATCCATGATCCGATCACTAACCTCTTGCAAGAAGATATCTCCGATGGAGTGACCCAGCGAATCATTAATCATTTTGAAACGATCAATATCCATCACCATTACTGCAAATTGTTGACCTGTTAACTCGGAGGAGGCAATGGTTGCGGCCAGTACATCATCCAGCTTTCGCCGGTTGGGCAACCCTGTAAGTGAATCATGCAGAGCTTGATGAAGAATGTTCTCTTGTGCCTGCTTCTCCTCTGTAACATCCTTGATTAAAATATGACTACCCATATGATTCCCCTTGATCAACACAGGCACAACGCTAATATGCAAATCTCGCAATCGCCCATCCAAGACCCTCATCGTTGCGTTGTAGTTATGCTGATCTAGACAACCTTCTCCCCAGGCCACATCCTGCATATCGTTTTGCCAATAGATTTCAACATGTTCGAGAGTATCATCAATACGCCGATGGATCACATCTTGCTCTTCATACCCTGTTATACGAGTAACAGCAGCATTAATGCCTTTGACGTAGCCTTCTCGATCTACAGATATAATAGCATCGGAATGGTTGTGATACAGCGCTTGGTACCATTGTTCATTCTCATGGATACGCTGGTCTTTTTGAGAGAGACGTTGATTGAAGAAAATACCGAATAACGTAAAGCCCAACGTAACAAACGTGCCCGCTGCAATTAAATAAGCGAGCATGTCGGGGTTCATCTGCATGCCTGAGTGTTTTACCATGACATGCCCATTCTGAAATTGCGCGGCAGACATCCCCGTATAATGCATTCCTGTTATGCCAATCGCCATAATGAGTCCACTGCCCAGCTTGTACACCCAGGTCGAACGTGAATGTTGATGCCTGAAAAAAAACATAAGCCACAGTGCAGCAAAGGAAGCCGCTGCCGCGATCAATATCGATAAGATCACCTTAGACAGCTGATACATAATTGAAGCGGACATCGCCGACATCCCCACATAGTGCATACTGCTGATCCCAACGGTCATGAGCAAGCCGGCAACAATGAGCTGCCTCATCGACACTGACTCCCGGCCAGCGATATGCAAAGCTACACCAGATGCAACGATGGCAAGCAGAACTGAAAGTGTTACTCCACCCATTGAATAGGAAACGTGCATCGGGAGGGTGAAGGCCAACATGCCTACAAAATGCATTGACCAAATCCCTAGTCCCATCGACATCGCGCCACAGGTGAGCCATACGTTTCTTGGCATCCCCTTGGCTAAGCTTACCCGCCCTGCAAGATCAAGCGCTGCGTACGAAGCTACTGCTGCAATAACGTAAGATAAAATAACAAGTTCCGAGTTGTACGTTCCATGTATGTGCTCCACTCCGTCTTTCCTTTCAACCGGCAAATGTCTTGTATGTATGTTAAAAGTAAAAAAAGAAGCGAGTGCTCTGTCCCGGTGACAGGCACTCCCTTCACTTCATTTGACTTGTAACCACAAACTCCAGCAAGCGGATACATCACGTATCCCTAGCTATATGCACATCTGAAACCCGTTTAATATTGATGTTTATAGTCTAATCGTCCTACTCCCGAAAATCAACACTTATTTCCATATCTATTGTCTGCCAATTCATTGAATCGGACACGAATTATGCTTCATCTCATGCTTTATCATTTGCGAACGAGCAGCAGGTTACCAAATCCCGAGGTATCTCGATATGAATTGCCTGAAACATCACTCCAGATGGAGACACTACTACGTTTGCCTTCACCTGTACTATCGTCGTTCACTTGCAGATCGAATCCGATCCACGGTTCATTATGGGTCGACACCCGATCTAATGGAATGGCTGCTTCTACAAAGTAACCCGCATTCGTCAGACGTGTATACGATTGAAACCGATCCTGAAGCGCATTGCCTCCAAAAGAAGTTTCATTATCATAATTAATTCGATACTGGGCATCATCGTCTTGATAAAACGACGTTTTGTTATGATTGGGGTCCACAAAAATTTCAATGGAATCCTGCTCATATGCATTCACACTAGCTTTGCTACGCAGGGGGTCTCTAACCTCAGCGAGCACATACAAGTATTGTTCATCCCATAACAATTGTGCTGTCGCCGTTGCCCCAGAGCTCCCAAGAACCCACACATCCGTTTGAATGGAAGCCGCCTTGTTCCATACACGATCCTTCTGACCATCTAACACAGGTGTACCGTACGTGACCTTCGTATGTTTCAGGGTACTGCCTAGTTTCAATTTGCCACGATTCCCCGGTTCATTCGGTTGTTGATTATTGACATCGTTCCAGACAACAACGGAGGTGCGACCATGCGCCTGCTGATCCTGAATTCGATAATCCATGGACAACGTTTTGCCTTCGGCAAGTACAGAGGCTGACAATGGGATAGCTGCATAAATGATATAACCCGTCGATGTCTCTTTTACTTTGTATAACTTATGATCTTTCCCTTTGCCGCCATGTCGTTCAAATGTATACTGTCCATTCACTGGCTTAGGTTCTTTTTTCTTCTTGGTAGTAGAATCAGCCACCCCTTCGTCTGTTAGGTCATTCAATTCTTCTTCAAGGAACACCTGCACTTGATCCCCTTTTTGTCGGGAGGTGTCTAGTACTTCTATGCGAAGATTTACCTTTTTATTGTCCCACAGCACGCTTGCTTGCCCCTTAACATCCGAAGTACCTTCTACTCTATGGGAAACTTGCACACCTTTCACGGCTCCCCAAAGCACATCTTCCTGTCCTTTGCGATCCGGCATAGCAGGGCTAGCCTTGTTCGCTGTCCATTCGTTCCGAACCACCGGCAGTGTTGTCGTATCAACCAATGCCCAGTAAGCGGGTTTCGCTTTCAGTTTCCGATCAAATAAAAGAGGTGCATCTTTTCGCCCCTGCACGGGATGATTATCCAGCCATGTTCCATCATCCGCAAGCCCCCAGACGGTTACGCTATCCAGTACTCCGCGCTGATCAAACTCCTGAAACAGGTCAAACAATTCCTTATACCGGTATGCCTGCTGTATCATTAGTTCATCTGTGACTGGTTTCTCCTGCTCCGATGAACCTGAATAGATAGACACATCCAGCTCTGTCACTTGTATATTGACTCCTAGAGCAACAATTCGCTCAAATGCTTCACGGATTTGCTTTACATTCGGTCCATACATAGACACATGCATTTGGAACCCAACCGCATCAATCGGTGTACCCTTCGCTAGCAGTTTTTCGACCAGTTCCACCATATCATTTAGTTTAGTAGCACTACCTTCCAGCCCATAGTCGTTGATGACCAGCACAGCGTTAGGATCAGCTTCGCGTGCATACCGGAAAGCTAATTCAATATAATCACTGTCATCACCGTCACCATCTACATCACCAATGATATCTCTCCACTTGGAGCCACTTGCCTGATTACGCAGACCTCCTCCATCCGAGATGACTTCATTGACAACGTCCCACGTGTGAACTTTGCCTTGATATCGATGCATGATTGTCTGAATATGTGTCTTCATCCGTGCAAGAAGTTGTTCCCTAGTTGCTGGCTGTGATGCATCATCTGGACTTGTAAAAAACCATTCGGGGACTTGGCTATGCCATACTAACGTATGACCTCTTACCTGCATATTGTTGTTCTCGGCAAACTCAACTAATCGATCGGTGTCCGACCAGACAAACTCACCTTCACGTGGTTGCATCGCATCGATCTTCATAAAGTTACCCGCGGTAATGCTGTTGAAATGCTTGACTAACAACTGTGCATGTGGATCTTGTGGATTAAGAGCTGACAAATCAATAGCCGCCCCAACGTCATAAGATGTTCCGAGCGTGCTAGCTAGATTTGGAATGTCCTGTTCAATTTCTAGTGAGTCTGCCGCTGTAATAACAACATCATCGATGTAAAATGGAATCGTATCTGCCTCTGTCACATTTCCAGACGGTTTCCATGGGGTCTCCGCATAGAATCGAAAGCCGGTAATTCCACTACTTTCACTTGGAACGACGACCTCCGCCTCAATTTTCTTCCATTGTCCTTTAGTCAAACTGGTTGAAGCAAATGTAGCATATTCTCTGGTTGAACTGTCGCCATGATACTCCTTCTCCAAGGAACCATTAATGACTTGAGTGGCTGGCCCTTCATCATACATCGCCCAAAAGGAAATATGCACGGTGCTTCCCTTCTCCAAGTGATTCAACACCTCGATGAGCGGTCCATGAAATGTTTCTGTACGGGAGGAGGTCTTCAAGCTACGCGTACTGTTATGGCCAATGCCTGTGACAACACTCAGCTGCTCAGAACCCCGCGGGCGCCATTCTCCCACCTGATTATTCTCAAAATCGGCTGCAAACAGCTGTTCACCAGGTTCACTTGGATTCTCAGGCTCCGGTGCAGCAGTTACCCGTCGCAACTGGAACGAATCCAACAGATAACTACTCGTTGGGTCATCACTCTCTAAGTACAATAGCAGGTCGGTTCCTTGCTCATAGCTATACCGTCCCTGTAACTTAACCCATTCCTGATCAGTTACAGAAAAAGCCGTATTTACTTGATCATATTGTGCAGGCTGAGTACCTTCACGACGCTCAACAGTAAACTTAAGATTAGCCGGAGTCGTCCCAGGTAACAGCTTCACATATCCTGATATTTCATAGACAGCGTGTTTCTCCAATAAATTGGTTACGGATAAGGCAGGTCCATTCCACGCTGCGGTTCGGCCTGTTGTCTGGAGAGCGTGTGTTCCTTCATACGCATCTTCCTCCGTTACGGCGAGCGTAACACTGCCTCTAGGTGCCCACCCTTGGGATGTACCCTCTTCATAAGAATGAGACAGTAATAAGTCAGCCTCACCTGCTGCCTCGGCACTAATATGTCCTGGACTCGTCATAGGCAGTAAACTGATGACCATGACCATTGTTAAGCACAAGCTCCACCATTTTCGATAACGCATCCCATTGCCTCCTTCGTATTTCTTGTATACATCGATGCTTTTGTAAACACTTTCATTATATAGACCACTAAAGGATTTAATTACCATCTTGTTCCATTTTCACCCCTACCATCATCAACTTCAGCAGCGAATACGATTACCCAAAGATAAGGCATATCTTCTAATCACATACCAAAAAAGAACAGCCAATGGCTGTCCTCTTTTTGTTCTTATGGTCATCTACTCAGGCACAGGTGCTGTTGTATGACGAATGACCAGATTGGAAGGCTCCGTAACTACTGGAGGCGTATAGTCTGGATTCTCGATCATAGCAATCAGATACTCAATCGACTTGATACCAATCGAATATATATTTTGATTAATCGTCGTTAGTCCAGGCTTGAACACCTGTGCATAGTATGTATTGTCGAAGCCAATAACAGATATGTCCTCAGGTACACGTAGACCATGCCGTTCAATTTCTTGAATGGCTCCAAATGCGGACATGTCCGAAGCACAGACAATGCCAGTAGGATGATCCTTCAGGGCTAATAGCCTTCTCGCTGCTTTACCTCCACCATCAAAAGAATAATCACATTCTTCCAAGTAGATGGTTGAATATGGGATCTCACAGCGTCTCAGCCCTTCTTTGTATCCGTCTAGCCTCAGGTTCGCTACCGCTGAACCTAACGTCCCCGAAATATACGCAATCCGGCGGTGCCCCAGCTCAACTAAATGTTTAACACTCATGCCAATAGCATTCGCATTATCCGTTGTGATATATCCAGCTCGCTTGCCGAACAGATCCGTATCCACAAACATCGTTGGAATCTCTGCATGAACTAGTTCCTCAATACTTTTGTTTTCTCTTCCTTCACCAAATACAACAACACCATCCACATTACGGCTCCGGCAATGCTTAATGAATGAATAGCCAGGGTCATCGAAACGGGTAGATAAACGAACAAGATCATAACCGCTATTCTCTAGCGCTGTTTTGATCCCTTCCAACAATTCCGATACAAATGGGTTGGTAAACGGTACGGTTAAGAGTACGCCTACTGTCCAAGAGCGACGTTTAACTAATCCACGTGCAACCACATTGGGTTGATATTTTAATAGTTCGATGGCTATATTGACTTTTTTTCGAGTTTTGTCACTTACATCAGGATAGTCGTTCAGCACTTTGGAAACGGTTGCAACAGATACGCCCGCTTCTTTGGCCACATCATGGATAGAAGCCATCTGATCACCTCAACCTCTTATAAATCCCCTGTCTCCGGCTGCTTTCGCTAACGTATCGGCAGGTTTGTCTACCCATTATAGCTTAAAACAGCCAGAAACGGTAATACCGGTTCCAACAAGTGTATTATCTACAGCTTAATGATCCAGTTTCTGCAGATCCACTGCCAATTTCTCCATCGTTGTGGCGAACACAGCCAGCTCTTGAGAACGGGATGCTTGACTTCGTGCCCCCTGAGACGTATGTTCTGATTCCTTCTGTACATGACTGAGCTTCTTCATAATCTGCTCTAGATTAGCCTGAATCTTTCCTTGTGCATCCCGAGAACTCGCTGCAAGCTTACGCACCTCACTTGCAACTACTTCAAAGCCCCGACCGAACTCCCCAGCATGTGCAGCTTCAATTGCTGCATTCAATCCAACGAGGTGACTCTGATCTGAAATTTCGCGGATGAGCTCCCCCATCTTGCCGATCTGATGCATTTCTCCTGTTAACTCTTCCAGCAGTTCATGTGCTTGATCCTGGGAAGCTGCCGTTTGCATAGCCACATCAGAGATCGCTCGTGCATTTTCATTCAGTTCGCTGATCATACCTGTCAGCTGTTGTGTAATTTGCGTAATGGCCAACAACGTATTTTGTTGATCCGCCGCAAGATGATGCAGCTTTTCTTTTTCTTTTTTCTCATAGGCTTCCAGTACAAGCTGAGAATCTAGATTGAACATTTTGCTAAGTGCTTGAATGATGGGATGCCATGACTCAGGAATAACCTGCTGGAAAATGGTTGTCGCAATATCTAGATAGACCATATATGTACCTAGATAATAATCTTCAGACAAACCAATTCGTGAGTGTACCAACCCAATCTCAATACGTTGATTAATATAAGCGTCATCCACGATACCGTCCGTCATGGATAACCAATACATGCGTTGTGTTTCTTTTAATCGGTCAATGTTAGAGAATCGAGCAATCAGATCCACCAGTTCAGGATAGTTGCCTACATGTCTGTAAAAGTGATCAACAACTTCATTTACCACTTTCTCAAAGACTGGCCGATGAGCGGCAAGTAACTGCAAATCTTTGCTTGTCAGTCCAATATAATCGAGTTGTTTCTGTCTTGCTGCAGCAATACTCATAGTGATGTAATCGACTCCTTAGTAAGCTATAAGAGGTTGTTCAAAAAGTCCGCTTTTGATTACGAAGGATGCGCGAGCGGCATCTTAGCATCGAATATGGAATTCAGCCGAAATAAGTGGAGCTTACGAAGCTTGTAACATGTAGTTGCTCACGTAGTTTTCCTACGCTCCGCTACTCCATTTCTATCTTCATCCCACCTTCTCGGTACTGAAAACCGATCTTTTTGAACACGTACTATAAAAAACTTTAATTTCTAAATATTGTATAGATTATAGACTAAATGACCTACTTTTTCATAAACCATTAGAACTATTTTGTCATAAATTTGTACAGAATTGTGATTAAACTCACTTCATTTCTATGTAAATCATGTAAAAAGGCCCTCAATCCTGCCGTGAAGGAGCCTCACAGCAGGCATTAAGAGCCTGATCCGGAATGGTCTGATATTCGTCAGCGATTCAATAAACTACCTACATAGCGCAGCAACTCATTGGCACTCGTCGCAGTGTAGCCATGTTCCTCAATTAATCGCTTAATGACTTCATTCATGCGTTTTAATTGTGTCGCATCCGGTGTCTTCGTTGATGTCGTAATTTTGACAATGTCCTTCAGATCGGCAAACAGCTTTTTCTCGATCGCTTCGCGCAGACGGTCATGGCTGCTATATTCGAACTTGCGCTCCTTGCGGGAGTATGCCGAGATTCGGATCAAAATTTCTTCCCGGAACGCTTTTTTCGCATTTTCAGAAATGCCAATCTGCTCCTCAATTGAACGCATCAAGCGCTCATCCGGATCCATTTCCTCATCCGTCAATGGATCTCTAATTTTTTGCCAATTGCAAAAAGCTTCGATATTATCAAGGTAGTTCTCAAACAATGTTCTTGCAGACTCCTCGAATGAATAAACAAACGCTTTTTGTACCTCTTTCTTGGCAAGCTCGTCGTATTCTTTGCGAGCCAGAGCGATAAAGTTTAGATAACGCTCACGCTCTTCTTTGGAGATAGAAGCATGTTGATCCAGACCGTCCTTGATTGCCCGAAGAATATCCAGCGCGTTAATGCACTGAAGATTTTGCTTAATCAAAGCACTGGATATCCGGTTGATGACGTACCGCGGATCGATTCCCGACATCCCCTCATCCAAATACTCATTCTGCATTTCACGCAAATCTGCTTCCTTGTACCCTTCAACTTCCTCACCATCATACATCCGCATTTTCTTAACCAGATCCATACCTTGTTTCTTGGTTTCTTTCAAACGTGTAAGTATCGAGAAAATGGCTGCTGTCCGCAGCGCATGCGGCGCAATGTGAACATGCTTCATGTCACTTTGTTGAATGAGTTTCTCATAAATTTTCTCTTCCTCAGACACCTTCAGATTGTAAGGTATTGGCATCACAATCATCCGGGACTGCAGTGCCTCGTTCTTTTTGTTGGAAATAAACGATTTGTACTCCGATTCATTCGTATGTGCGACAATCATTTCATCCGCACTGATTAACGCAAATCGACCAGCCTTGAAGTTACCCTCTTGCGTTAACGATAACAAGTTCCAGAGGAATTTCTCATCACATTTCAGCATCTCCTGAAACTCCATGAGTCCCCGGTTTGCTTTATTTAATTCCCCATCGAATCGATAAGCGCGCGGGTCAGACTCTGAACCGAACTCGGTTATTGTGGAGAAGTCGATACTTCCTGTGAGGTCTGCGATATCCTGAGATTTCGGATCAGATGGACTGAATGTTCCAATCCCAACCCGGTTATCTTCCGAAATGATGACTCGTTCCACCTTCACGCGGCTAATATCTCCGCCATATTCTGTGCGAAGCCGCATCTGGCAGGAAGGGCATAGGTTGCCTTCAATTCGAACACCTATTTCCTTCTCTACTTCTGGTCGAAGCTCCAGTGGAATGAGATGTAACGGCTCCTCATGCATTGGGCATCCCTCAATCGCGTACACTGCACCCTTTTCTGTACGGGAGAACTTCTCCAAGCCACGCTTCAATAACGTCACCAGCGTCGATTTCCCTCCGCTGACGGGTCCCATAAGTAATAATATCCGTTTACGTACATCCAATCGGCGTGCTGCTGAATGGAAGTATTCTTCGACTAGCTTCTCAATGGAACGATCCAAGCCAAAAATCTCTTGTTCAAAAAACTTGTATCGTTTTTGTCCACCCACTTCTTCCACGCCGAATGATTCAATCATCTGATATACTCGTGCGTGAGCCGTCATTGCCGGAGTCGGATCTTCTCTCAGCAGTGCGATGTAATCCTCAAATGTTCCGTTCCATGACAAACGGTCACTCTCTGCCCGATGTTCCGCAACGCGTTCAAAAATATTCATGCTTGGTACCTCCCATGGCTCCTTTAGTGTGATTGTCAACCATTCCGAATGGTATGAAGAAATCAATAGAATTGCGGCTCCTGCTTGAATACCCATCTGCGGTCCGGATTAGTCCCGCCACCCTCTGTCCAAACGACTGATATTGTTGTGAAAAGTGTATTACATACCTATGCGGCAAATTGGATAAGTTGACCTCTTTTTTTCAATTCACAGGTCTTAATTTTACCCATTCCTTGTTCTATCAGACATCTTGAACCTCAGAAAAAAAAGAACGGATATGCTATAATAAAGGTTCTAATTCAGGAAAACGGACAGCACTTAGCAAGGTAGAGGATCTTCACAGGAAAGGAGCGGCGAGGATGGCTATTCAATACGAAACCGAATTATATCTGCCTATAAAGGCATTCTTCGAGAAGCGAGGGTATACCGTGAGAGCCGAAGTGAAGCATTGTGATCTGGTTGGTATCCGAGCTAATGAGGACGTGCCTCTAATCGTGGAGATGAAAAAGTCCTTCAACCTCTCTCTCCTACTACAAGGCATGCAACGATTGAAACTAAGTCCAAATGTATATTTGGCGGTAGAACGTAACCGTAGTAAACGAGGAGCGGTGAACCAACGCTGGAGTGAACTGACCTCAGTCTGCAACAAACTGGGGCTCGGTTTAATTGCGGTTACATTCTTCAAAACCAAATCGCCTCTGGTTGATGTCCTCTGTGAACCCATCATACTAAATCATGTGCTCCCTTCATCTTCTCGTAAAGGCGGCGTTAGACGGCAACGGCTGCTAAGAGAATTCGACGAACGTACCGGAGACTACAATACAGGAGGTAGCACACGCCAACCCTTAATGACGGCTTACCGCGAAAAAGCATTACGTGTTGCTACTGCATTAAGGAATGAAGGTGAAGCTTCACCAGCGATTATTGCTAAACAGACAGGCGTGGGTTCGACTGCATCGATCCTACAGAAGAATTATTATGGCTGGTTCGAACGAGTGTCTCGGGGGAAGTACATGCTCACCGTTAAGGGAATTGAGGCTCTTACAGCACACGCACTTATGCTTGACCAACAGGATCTACTTGAACTTCGCATGAATGAATTGGAATGGAACAATGATTCAGAGAATTCCTTCTCGAATGAGGGGGAACAGGAGCTGGAGCACATCGCTGAAGACATGTTATCTTATGTAGTCCAAAAAAATGACTGAACTGCGGGGAGATTCTCCCACTCGTATGTTCAACCACGATTATAATGGCCGCATATTGCTGCCGCATTTATAAAAAAGAGCCTGTCGTTTCCTCATAAGGAACGACAGGCTCATTTTTTTATCATATCGACTAAATTAGAAGCTGTTAGCTACTTCAGCAGCCAGTTTCAAACCAGCGTTAACGATATTTTCGGAGTTATCAGGGGAAGCGTTGTGTCCTTCAACGATAACCAATTCAGGGTTTTGAATACCCCAGAAGTTCAATACGTTTGTTACATATTTAACGGACATTTCTACAGAAGCCATAGGCTCTACAGAATATACGCCACCACGTGCGTTCAACAATGCTACTTTTTTGTCGCCAACCAGACCTACAGGGCCTTCAGCAGTGTATTTGAACATTTTACCAGCTTGGCTCAGGTAAGAGATGTAGTTCACCAATGGAGCAGGAACTGTGAAGTTCCAGAGCGGGAATGCAAATACAACTTTGTCAGCTGCCAAAAATTGATCTTGCAATTGTGCAGCAAGTGCAGCTGCTTTTTGTTCTGCTGGAGTTGCTTCGATACCGTTAGCTGCTTTATAACCACCAGTAATTACGTCGTTACCATAGTAAGGGATATCTGTATTGTAAAGATCCAACTCAGTAACTGTGTCACCTGGGTGGGATTCTTTGTATGCACTCAAGAATGCATCATACAATTTAACGCTCACTGCTTGATCCGCAGGGCGGTCGTTTGCTTTAACAAATAAAATATTAGCCATGTTTGGTTTCCCCCGTTAATTAAAATGATAAGTGCGATAGGCACTAAATTAAAATTGCCGCCCCCTATTTATAAGAGCAGAACTTATTAATACACATTATATATAAAAATGTTAGTGGATGCAATAACGTAATTACTTTGAACGCATATGGAATAGAACCCGCAGCCTGAAATGTACGTGTAACGACCATCTCAGGTGCAGATCCAATATTTTGCTCTCTCTATATAATTGTATTTATTCTATTGTTTAATTAACTACGCGCCGTAAATTCGGCGATGGACTCGCTGATTAGGTTCATGCCAAGTAACAGCTCATCTCGACCGGGATGACTGAAGTTCAATCGAATATGACGATGATCTTGTTCTCCTGTAGAACAGAGAGAGCCTGGTAAAAAAGATACACCTTTTAACAGAGCTGCTCTAAGCAATGCCCCGCTATCCAATCCTTCAGGTAACTCTACCCATAGATACATGCCCCCTTGGGGTATATCGTAATTGGAGCCCTTCCAGCCTGGCCTTTTCAACAATTCCAGCATCAACTTCAGCCTAGTTTTGTATTCCCTGTTCAATAAGGATAAATGATCCGTCCAGCGAAAAGGAGAATGAGCTAATAGTTGATACAACAATCGCTGATTCATTGGGCTGGATTGTCCATCTGCAATCCGTTTAACCGATGCCATCGCTTGAATCAGAGCTGGATGACCTGCTGCCCATCCTGTGCGTAAGGCTGGCGCAACCGTTTTGCTGAACGAACCAATGTACAAGACATGTCCACCCTGATCTGCTGTATCCAACGCGAAGAGCGATGGGTACTTGCGATAGAAATCCTCGGTCTGCAGTCCATCAAAATGCAATTCACCGTATGAATCATCCTCTACAAGCAGCACACCATAACGAGAACATAAGTCCAATACCGCCTCCCGTCGCTCCAAGCTCCATAACGTACCCGTAGGATTACAGAAGCTAGGTGCAGCAAAAAGCAGCTTCGGCCTCACCTGCTGCATATGGCGTTCCAATTGATCCGGCAATATTCCGTCAGAGTCACCCATCACAGGCACAATGGTGGCTCCTTGCATCTCCAAAACTTCGAGGCAGCCAGGAGATGTGGGGTGTTCAACTAGAACAGAATCCCCTGGCTCTAACAGCAATCTCATGACGAGATCAATGGCCTGCTGCGTTCCTGTCGTTAATAAGATCTGCTCTGGAACTGTTCGTATGCCTTTGCGAGTGTTCCAATCCTTGTCCAGCCACTCTCTTAGGGGTCTGTATCCAGCCGGCTCACCATACTGAAGTGCGGAGGGACCTGAACTAAATACAGACAAAGCCGCCTCTTCCAGCAGTTTAAATGGGAACAATTCCTCTGCTGGCAACTCCTCCGCTAGAGAAATGAAATAATCCTTGTCAGACATTTTGCGAATATCCCTGAGCGGTGAAGACAACAGCCTGTTTGTACGGGAGGCGAAGAAATATTTCATTGGTCTCGTTCTCCTTTCGTCCCTATTCCGAACTATGCACATAGCTCGTAGCCACTACAACCTATTCCATAAGAACATAGAATATGACGATTGTACATGTCACCTAACGAATCCTAGAACGCGAGAGTCATAAAATGCGGCTCATCAAGAGATGGATTTGGCCTGTCTTGCACACAACGCATACCGCTCGATAGCTTGCGCTCTACTGCTCACGTCTAGCTTCACATAGATTTTACGCAAATAGTTGTCGATCGAACGACGGCTAACGTTGATCTCACTCGCTATTTTATCATAGGTTACCCCTTGAACAATTCTTTCCATAATAAAATGTTCTGTTTCCGTCAAATCTACGATGAATTCTTCCGCTCTTGATTCAATCGGCTCCGCCCATTCTGCGCTGGTCAACCAAGCCATCGGCATGGACACATAACCTTCGCGCAGTCCAGATATCAGATGAATCAGTTGGCTAGGGGAAGCCTGCTTGGACAGCATTCCGCTTGCCCCGAGATTCATTAGATGACGGAATAACTTCACATTATCCTCATCCGTGAGAATAACGATATGACTGTGCGCTGATACCGTTTTTATTTCGGAAATAAATTGATCTGCTTGACCTTCGGGAAGTCGATAATCCATCAGCACCAGATCAGGCTGATTGGCTTTCACCAATTCAAGTCCTTCTGTTCCTGTCGAAGTCATGCCACGTACCAGCAGATCCTGTTGCTCTTCCAAAATTAATTTCGTTCCCAGCATGCTGGTGGGGTGGATATCTACGATGACCACCTGCCATACTTTTTTCATTGTTGTTCCCCCTGGTTATGTATTGGACAAATTTGATTTTCTATTCTTCGACTTCACTCTTCACCATTGCCTGCGACAGTCCACGTATAGAAGAAGCATACGCTGCACAATGTCGAAATTTGAAGAAAAATAAGTGAAAAGGCTCTGATCAAGCCCTACATACGTTCTATATTGTGATAAAATCCCAATTATCCCGTCTATTACGATCACAATATAGTATTATTCTCCTGCATTCCTAGCTAAAAAGGTCGAAAAACTTGCCCAAAGTTCCTACTTATTGCATCTATAAGAAATTGTATCCTAGGACTTCCTTCCGATGCAATCTCTTTTTATCCTATTACTGAAAGAATTTCATTTTTGCGTAATCAATAGGGGCGTGATAGAATGAGGATTGGAATTTTTTTAGTACCTATAAATAACCAGGAGTGATGATATGAAACCTTCTGCTCAACCTTCTGACACCCATCACACCCGGAGCACCAAAAGCAAGGCCGGTTCTTCAATTAAACTGTTTCTGGTCATGTGGATTGTGCTCATTGCACTCGGAGTAATCGGAACCTACTATTATAGTAACCATCTCCAGCGGCAGATGATTGATCAGCTTCAGACACATAATCAACAGCAGATTAACGCATTGAAATCAGAATATGAAAAGCAGCTAACAACGATCTCGAAGGAAGTTTCTGACTTACAGGGACAAGTGCAATCCTTCAATGAATTGCTGAATTTCACCAAAGACAATGCAAGCGACAAAACGGACAACAGCAATAAATTGTATACCCAACTGAGCGAAGTCAAAAAACAACTGGAGACCCTCCAGAAAAAGATGGATCTGCTCAAATGATTACACCCGTCAAACAGGTTAATCGTTTTTTTATGCTTGCACTTGCTCCATTTGTTGGACTTATGCTCTGTCTGCTGTTGTTACGTCCTTCGCTTGAGCCCGCTAATCTAGCGGAACTCACGCCGCCGGAAGAGACGATTACGCCTCAAACCCAAGCTATTCGTCAGGATCTTTCGGGGGCTGAAGAAGCTGCCGTTCAAACATCTTCTTCTATTAAAAAGACAACGCAATTATACAAACAAACAACAAGTACAATGTCAGCTCTTGTGCAAAAGGCGACGTCACAAGCCACTCGCCCAGAGACGATCTATAATCAACGGATCTCGTCTAAACTGGGCGTACCATTTGAACGGATCAACAGTGACCGTCTTACGATTGAGATGTACCGAGTTAATCCGGGCACTTATAAGGGCTATGCAATGAAAATCAAGCTTAAAGACCCGACAGCGATGCAGATGGCTCTCAATAGTGAAGCCGGAAAATCAGAGACGACCATGCAGGCTGTCAGACGCACCGGAGCCATTGCTGGAATTAATGCGGGCGGCTTCGCTGATAGCGGGGGCAAACGTTATCCTCTTAGTACAACCGTCATGGATGGAAAGTATGTGAATGGATTTCAGGCTAGTTTTAAAGATTTATTTTTTGTAGGACTGAATGATGCAGGTAAGCTCGTCGGTGGCAAGTTTTTTGACAAAGGCTCCCTAGATCGCCTACAGCCTCAGTTTGGAGCTACGTTTGTACCTGTATTGCTTCAAAATGGTCGTAAAACGCCTATCCCTGCCAAGTGGAAGGTATCCCCTAAGCGTGCTCCACGTACTGTCATCGGCAATTACAAGGATGATCAGATACTGATTATCGTCGTGGATGGTTATAATGAGAAAGGCAGCTCCGGAGCAACCTTAGAAGAGCTACAAGGTCGGCTGTACAAGCTTGGCGTCGTTGACGCATATAATCTAGACGGTGGCGGATCTTCGTCACTGGTTCTGAACAATCGGGTGGTCAACAATCCATCGGATGGAAATCTCAGGCCTGTACCTACTCACTTTTTATTTTATAAATAAACCTGTATAGGCATTCCTTTTCTTCCCATATTGGTTATAATAGAAGAAATTGAGATATGTGCAGGAGGTGGCAAGTAGATGTCGTTCTCATTGACATTCTGGATTATCGCAATCGTACTCGCTCTGTATAT
The DNA here is from genome assembly GCF_030812775.1 of Paenibacillus tundrae. Lineage (GTDB taxonomy): Bacteria > Bacillota > Bacilli > Paenibacillales > Paenibacillaceae > Paenibacillus > Paenibacillus tundrae_A. The sequence goes on along the minus strand of NZ_JAUSTI010000005.1, from coordinate 196,677 downwards.
GACAGGCATCCTAACTGCATCCTACAACAATGACAAAACAAAAGGTCTCTAATGGCCAAGCCTCTTCGTGAAGAGGCTTTTTTCTTTGCCTATAATTTACCAAGTCTAAATTTGTGCCCTTGACTCGATACAGACGATACAACAAGAGACAAGGATTATAAAGAATGTAATCATTCTTTTAATTCTTGTCTCTTAGATTTTGCGTGCTAAAGATTATATACTCGCGACCTTTGGACTGCAGCATCAATAGTACGCCGCCGAATTTTCGCCTACGGTTATAACAGGTGTATGCTCAGGCTGGTTGCGAACAGAGCCTCCTCCTACAAGTTTCACATAGATCCGTTCATGCTCCACTGGTTCTCCGGCCATAAGTTTAATTAATTGCTCTGCCGCCAATGAGCCCCACTTTCGTTTGGAATAATCAATGGTAACGAGTCTCGGACTAACATAACTGCTGAGTTCAATATTATCAAATCCAATGACGTGGATGTCTTGTCCAACCTGCAACTCACTGCTGTTAAGTCGATTACATAGCCCAATCGCCATCTCATCGTTCAAACAGAACACGCCAACGGGGCTTGTATATTCTTGGATGATCTGATTCGCAGCCATTTCTCCGCTACTTTTCTCGAAGTCCCCCGTAATCACCATCCACTCCACATTGGGTTCACGCTCTGTAACCTGTCTCACCGCCTTCATACGCTGTACAGAGTCGAATGAGCCTTCCGGACCTGTCACTACATATATCTTGGTAAGCCCTTGTTCAATAAGGTGCTCCATCGCAAGCGTTGCTCCGGCCTTATTATCCAGCAGAACTTGATTGATATTCATATGATCTAACTCCCGGTCAAGCACAACGATCTTGTGTCCACGATCAGCATACTGCTGCAATTCCTCACTGGCAAAGGTATGATCTAGAATAATGGCTCCGTCGATCATTCGTTCTGGAAGCATCCGATGAGACTGTCTACCACTACATACGATTAAGTCATACCCTTGTGCATTACAGACCGCCTTCATGCCAGTAAGCAAGTCCCCATAGACATCTCCGCTAAAATCGGTCAGAAATACACCTACAATTTTGGACTCCCTTTTCTTCAACGTCCGTGCAGCAGCATTCGGAACGTAGTTCAGCTCTTTGGCGATGGCCAAAATTTTGGAGCTCGTTTCATCTGTCACTTTGTTGCTGCCATTCAGTGCATACGACACGGTGGAGATCGAAACCCCCGCCTTCTTGGCGATATCCTTAATACTGACCACATTCTTCGCTCCTCTGTTATATCGATCAGGCTCCCCAGATCAGAGAACCTGACGTCTTCTATACTGTTTGAATGTTCAAAGTAGAATCTTGTTGAAACGAGACCATTCCGTAGCCTCGGTTCAACATCTAATGGACTACACTAATTGGAAGCTACTCTCCTGAGTATCACGGCTATTCGATCCCACATAGACGTGGAATGTGCCTTTGTCACTACGATAACTCAGATCCGAGTGATGATAGCGAAGCTGTGCCTCGCTTAGCGTAAACGTTGCAGTGCCTGTCTCACCTGGAGCCAGCTCCAGCTTGACGTAATCTTTTAATTCACGCATTGGACGTACCACTTCACCCGTTACATCCCTCACATATAACTGAACGGTCTCCACGCCTGTACGTTCTCCAGTATTGGTTACCTTCACCTTGATGGTCAGAGGCAGCTCATTACTCAGCTCCTGGCTGGAGATATCAAGTGAACCATACTCGAAGGTTGTATAAGATAGACCATAACCAAACGGAAGCAACGGGTCATTCGGGCTATCGATATATTTGGAAACATAGCGCTCCTCCGTCTTCTGAGGATTCAATGGTCGACCTGTATTAAAATGATTGTAATAGACAGGAACTTGGCCTACCGATTGAGGGAAGGACATCGTCAATCGACCAGACGGATTCACCACACCTGTCAGTACATTAGCGATGGCTGCCCCACCTTCACTGCCTGGGAACCACGCTTCAAGTACGGCATCCGATTCTTCCCATATGCCATGTAAGTCAAGTGGGCGGCCATTGAAGATGACAGTTGCCAACGGTTTACCTGTGGATCTTAAATGCTTGATAAGCTCTAATTGTGCTCCTGGCAAACGAATATCAGTGCGTGATCCACCCTCACCACTCATTTCCGAATCTTCACCCAGCGCAAGTACAATCAGATCTGCTTTGCTTGCAACTTCTAGCGCTTCTGCAATCTGCTCCGATGTGATCGTATGCACACCACTGCCTTGGGCAAGATGGACATGATCTGTGCCAAGACGTTCCTGCAATGCTGTTCCCAGCTTAACTGCATCCGCTTTTACGCCTTCACATGACCACCATCCTAGAATATCTTCACTTTCGGCAAATGGGCCAATCAGGGCAATGTGAGCTTGTGGATTTAATGGAAGAATGTCATTCGCATTTTTCAGCAGCACTGCCGACTTGGTAGCCAACTCATAGGACACCTGACGGTGTTCCTTCGAGAACACAATCTCGCGCTCCCGTTCTGGGTTGGCTGCACGGAACGGATTATCGAACAAGCCTAATTTTTCTTTGAGCTGCAAAATACGAAGTACCGCTTCATCAATAAGCTTCTCGCTCACTTCACCACTCGCAATCAACGCAGGTAGATGATGAACATAGCAAGGTGTCATCATTTCGATGTCCACACCAGCACGAATCGCTCGATATGCTGCTTCACGATCATCCTCCGCTGCCCCGTGGGCAATCATCTCACGAATGGAAGCCCAATCCGAGATAAGCACCCCTTCGAATCCCCATTCCTCACGCAAAATGTCACGCATCAACTTCTCATTGCCACTAGCGGGAATCCCGTCCACTGTGTTGAATGATGCCATCACCATCTCTACACCTGCATCGAGCGCAGCTTTATAAGCTGGTAAATAATACTCACGAAGATTGCGCTCCGACATATCCACCGTGTTGTAATCACGACCACCCTCTGCCGCACCATATGCAGCAAAGTGTTTGACACAGGCCGCGAGTCGGTCTGTCTCCTCCTGTAGATTGTCCCCTTGATATCCACGAACAAAGGCAGCCGCGAATAAGCTGTTCAGATAAGGGTCTTCTCCGGTCGTTTCCATAACACGACCCCAGCGCGGGTCGCGAACCAAATCCACCATAGGGGCAAATGTAACATGTAAACCAGAGACCGCGGATTCACGTGCTGCAATCTCAGCAGATTTCTCTGCTAACTGGGTATCCCATGAACAACCAATCGCCAGCGGGATGGGGAAAATCGTTTTGAACCCATGCACGACATCTGCCATGAACAAAAGGGGTATGCCGAGTCGGCTTTTTTCCATATAAGCTTGCTGCACATCAATAATCGCCTGAGCACCGGACAACCCTAGAATAGAGCCACTTGCATACACAGACTGCTGGGTAATTCCCATCTCTTCCATCGGGCCAGTAATCTGCCCCTGCGTATCCGTCCCTTCATAAAAGTTAGAAGTTAATTGGAGCAGCTGGGCTGTCTTTTCCTCCAAAGTCATCTGCCCCACCAGATCGATCAATTGCTCATTATTCATCATGTATTCCTCCACACCTCATAGAATTGAAGAACCCGGCTGCATATTTAACTACGCACCGGGTTCGGGTAGATGAGACAGGTTACTTCCACCATGTCCCATCTACTTCCTGAATCTTCACTTAAAATTTATCGTTCAGCTCATCCAGGTAAGGTTGAACCAGAGACATTTTACTGTTCACCCATTCTTTCCAGTTAGCCTCCAGATCTCCACTTTTGAGAATCAGGTTTGCATATTCGTTCTGGTAATCGAATGAAGCCTGACTTTTCGCTTTGGAATCGTATAGGTTGACATCCCAGTCGTATGTTGCAAGTGATTGACCCTCTGTACCGAGTTTTGCTTTTTCCTCGAACAGTTTCACGGCACGATCGCGGTAATCCTTTTTGATTGCAGGGTTGACTACACTGAAATCATCACCAAGTAGGTATAATCCTTCAAAACGAGCTGGGTACTTATCTTCCAGAACCGTTCCTTCTGGCAGCAAGCTCACCAATTCATTGTTCTCATCGTATTTCCAATCGGTTCCTTCAAAGCCCATGTTGATGAGCAATTGTCCTTCTTTGGTTGCGGAATAGTCAATCAGATCCATGATGCGTTCAAATTTCTCGTCGCTAATCTCCGGATTGAAGATCAATGCGGACCAGAAGTTGGCTTGCTCCAGGTTACGGTATTTGCCATCGTCACCAAGAACGATTGCCGTGTGAACCATCTCATCACTATCCACACCTAGATTTTTGCGAATATCCGAATCTAGACCTTGTCTGTATGAAGCAAGTCCACCCAGACTTGTTACTGCTGCTGTGCCTGTTACTTTAAAGTTGTTCTGACCTTCATTGTTCTTCCATGTGTAAAACTCAGGGTTAAGCAAACCATCTTTATATGCTTTTTGCATCAATTTTAGCCCGGTAAGTGTTTCAGGCTCTGCTGGTCCCCAGTGGAACTGACCATCTTCACCTTTGAAGAATGGAGAGTCTGTGATCGCATGCACGCTGTTTGGCATAATGATGTTTGTCATCGCATCAGCAGCGTTATAGGACAGGGGTACAAGCTTGTTCCCCACTTTACCTGGATCTTTCTCTTTTACAAGTGCCGCATATTCATTCAATTCAGATGTGGTATACGCATCCTTCAATTCGAAACCAACTGCTTCTGCCCAGTCCTTACGAAGAGCAATGACACCGATTTGGTTTGTAAGTGGATCAGCAGGTTTGTTCTCATAATAAATCGGTCTAGGCAGGAGATACGTTCCACCTGTCAGCTCCTCCAACTTATCGCCAAGCCCTGTCAAATTATAAGCTGCGGCAACATTCGGCCAGCGCTCTTTCCAATCATCCGGGAACTTGTAGAACAAGCCTTGATCAATGTTATTCAGCGCATCCCCGTGAACGTAGTTCCATACCGATACATCCGGCAAGTCACCCGAGTTGATCCACAGACGAAGCTTCTCGCCCCATGAATCCCAGTCGATATAGTTGTAATCCCACGTTACATTGAATTTGTCTGTCCAGAACTTATGGAAGTCATTATCCAAATTTCCGTTTTTAATTTCCGTCAGGTTCGCTACAGAGATGGTCAGGTTATCTTTGTAATTGCCATCTGCGTCCTTTTCGTTACTACCTTCTGAGCCACCATTAGAACAAGCCGTCACCACCAGCATCAATAAACAAAGTGTGATAGCAAAGATCGATTTAACTGACAACTTTTTGTTCATGTTCATGCTCTTACCCCCATGTTTGTAGTTTCAATTTTGAATCAGTTTCATAAGTGTTCAAAAAGACAGCGTTATTTTGAACCACTCTATACGTATAATCAGGTTTTGATTGCCCCTGTTAATACCCCTTTGGCAAAGTGTTTTTGCAGCATTGGGAAGAAACACATAATCGGAACCATCGTTACAAATACAGCCGCCATCTTCATACCCATAGAGAAGTTGCTGACTTGGGTTGCATCGACACTAGATGCATTCGATGCATTCGTCTGAGACGTAACAATGATCGTCCTGAGCACGTTCTGCAATGGTAACTGATCGGCTTTTCGCAAGAAGATCATCGCATCGTACCAACTGTTCCAGTAAGCCACTCCATAGAAGAGCGTGATGGTAGCTATGATCGGCGTCGCCAGTGGCAGAACGACAGAGAACAGAATTCTCCATTCACCCGCCCCATCCAATCTCGCAGACTCCATCAGTGACTCTGGCAAGGTATAGAAATAGTTCATCATCAGAATCATATTGAAGGCACTGAAGCTTCCCGCGAGGATCACTGACCACAATGTACCTGTAAGGTGCAACGATTTCATGATGAGATACAGTGGTACAATCCCACCATTAAAGATCATAGTGAACAGCACTAGGAAAAACAGAAACTTTTTAAACGGAAACTTATTGCGGCTCAAGCCGTAAGCCATACTTGTTGTCAGGAACAAGCTGAGCGGCAATCCAATCACCAGCAATATAAGTGTGTTTTTGTACCCTGAAATGATACTTCCATCAGCGAATAATGCTCGGTACGAATCCAGTGTGAACTCTTTCGGGAACATCAGAAATGGATTTTCAGCATATTCCTTTTGTGTTGCAAATGAGATCATGATGACATTCCAGAACGGAATTAGAATCATCAAGGCAAGCACAAGTAGAATGGCAAATATGATGTAATCGAGAAAGGTCATTTTTTCAGTGCCAATTCTCGGCTTCTTGTTCGCTTTCTTACTCATTCGTTACTCCTCCTCTCCTATCGGAACAATCCGTCTCCGCCAAGCCATTTCGCAAATCGGTCAGCGAGAAGCAACAAAATCATGTTCACGATGGAACGGAATAGGCTGACTGCTGTCGAGAATGAGAAATCGGTTGAAGACTGGAACGTAATTCGATAGATGTATACATCGAGTACTTCTGATACATTTTTGGTTGCAGCGTTGGCCAAGTTGAAGATCTGGTCGAAACCGGAAGACATCAGCCCACCAACCGACAGGATAAACATAACCGTGATCGTTGGAAGAATGTTAGGCAGTGTAATACGGAACATCTGCTGCATACGCGAAGCTCCGTCAATCTGTGCTGATTCATACTGATCCTGGTCAATACCGGAGATAGCGGCTAAGAAGATAATTGCGCCCCATCCACTTGATTTCCAAATATCAGTCAATAATAGCATCGGTACAAAGTTTGATTCGGAACCTAAGAAGTTAATCGTCGGCAGTCCGAGTAATCCAAGCGCGCTGTTTACCAGTCCGTCATACGCCAACACGTTGATAACTACCCCAGATACAATGATCCAAGACAGGAAGTGTGGGAAGGTAAGGACGGTTTGGAACCATTTCTTCCCTCTGCGCATTCGCAATTCATTCAGCAACAATGCCAGAATGATCGGGAACGGGAACTGGATGATCAGTTTCAAAATATTGATGTACAGCGTTCGCCATACGGCATCGATAAAGGTTGGGTCACGGAAAACATATTTAAAATTCTCAAATCCGCTCCATGGACTGCCCCAGATTCCCAAGTTTGCCTTGTAGTCTTTGAATGCCAGAGATAGACCTCCCATCGGCATGTAAGCAAATAGGATCAACCAGACAAGTCCCGGTATCAGTAGGGTATATGTCATTCGGTGCTTCCAGATTTCACTCCAGAGCGAATTGCCTTTCACGTTTCCCTTCAGCTTTTTGCTGGGTCCTTCGGCTGCAGGTTTCATTTGCATCTCCTCACTCTACTTTGGTCTTGTCGTTATACAGAAAATCAAACATCGTTCTTAGGTGCTGTTCCCAAAATCTCCATTCATGAGTGCCTGGTGTCTCCACATACCGAAATTCAAAAGCGGTATCCTGCATATATTCAGCGAATGCTCGGTTCATCTCGACAAATGGATCATGATCGCCGCAGCAACTCAGAATATCGGGTAAAGTTCCACCCTGCTGTAGCAAGTTGGCTGACAAGGTGTATAGATCCTGATTAGGCTTCACTACCAACGGTTCACCAAAAACCGCTTTCATTTCTTTGATCATGCCTGGAGGCATCATCGGATCTTGTAAACGTTTCTGAATATCCGTCACACCCGATAAGGAGACAACTTTGCGATATCGTTCTGGATAAGTCAGTGCACATTTCAACGCACCATATCCACCCATAGATAAACCGGCAACATACGTCTTCGCTGGATCGGAATTCAGATTAAGCTGACGCTTGCATAAGTCAGGCAACTCCTGAGTGATGTAGTGGAAGTAATTCAGGCCGTATTCCATATCCGTGTAATAGCTTCGATTCGCTTCTGGCATAATGATGGTACAGCCATACTGCTGAGCGTACATTTCGATTGTCGTCAGACGCTGCCATGTACTTGCATTATCGCCTGCTCCATGCAGCAGATATAGCGTACCGCCTGAAGTCTCTCCAGAGTCACTGGACACAACATGTATGCTCGTATTCATGCATAACGTAGGTGATCCCGTTTCGATCGTGATATGTGCCATTTGTAACCCCTTTCATTATCGACTGCCGCCTTCACCCTACTCTTTTACGGTGCTTGCCTGCAGCATGTCGTAGATTCCCCTGTTGTTTGCTGGGTTATCGAAACGATTCTCTCGAATCGTTTCAAATTCAATCAACTTTAATATATATGGACTTGCAAAAGCCATAATTCACTTGGAAGCGATTTCTTCGAATCGTTTCGAATAAATCATAATCCTGATCAGTAAATCCTGTCAATAACCTTTTTACATTTTTCGCACTTTTTTTGTTAAAAAACAAGTTTCGCACCCAATAAATTGCGCCAAATGGCACTTTTTCTGGTGGGTAACGGCCTATACGTAACCGTTTGCACATCATTCATTGACATCAATCCCGGAATGTACTAACATAAACCCTAATTTTGCATTTGATTACGGAAACGTTTCACCAACCTAGTTCACTAGGGTTTCATCCTACGAAAGGTGGTTTATATATGACTAATAGGCTAAATGGATTTGTTCATAAAATCATGGATGAACGTCTTAACGTGTTATCCGCTCGCGTATTACATAAAGGGGATCTCATCGCACAATGGGATCGCAATCAAGACACTCGCCGATTACAACATTCCATTAGTAAATCCTTTACATGCATGGCTGTTGGTCTTGCGATCGAAGAAGGCTTACTTCACCTTCATTCAACACTTGGCGATTATTTCACATACGATAGTAGTCCCACCTCCATCACTGAGACGATGTTTCCGCCACAGCAGTTAATGTTAGTGGATCTACTTCGTATGTCTTCCGGACATGACAATCCTCCCCTACACTTAGAAGAACGCACCTCTTTGGAAGAGAAGGATTGGGTCAAATATTACATGTCGCTACCCTTGGATCGAATGCCAGGGAAACAATTTACCTACAGTAGTGGGGACACCTTCATGATCTCGGCTCTGTTTCAAGCAGCAACTGGCCAAACCGTGAAAGACTATCTAACCCCACGTTTATTTGAACCACTGGGTATACATGATGTCGATTGGGAAACCTCTCCACTTGGCGTTACTTTGGGTTGTGCGGGTCTTTGGATTAGCAATGAGGAGTTGAGTCGATTCGGACAATTGCTTCTTCAGGAGGGCAACTGGAAGGGGCAGCAGCTTATACCTGTTGAGTGGATTCGATGTGCTACACGTAGACAGATTATCACATCTGCAGACGGTGATTGGGGTAAAGGTTACGGGTTTCAATTCTGGATGTGTTCGCATGATGCATACCGTGCTGATGGTGCTCATGGTCAACTTTGTATCATTTTGCCTGCACAGCAGGCCGTCATTTCGATCAATAGTGAAGAAGATCAAATGCAACAGATTCTTAACGCTGTGTGGACTGAGATTCTCCCCATCCTATCTTAAGTCATGCTCAGGATCTCAGCTACATATGTTTGACTTCTCTCTCTCCCATCTATCTGTTAGCCTAGTCTTCAAAAAGAAAAAACGCCATGGAGTGCTCCTCCATGACGTAATCTTATTACCCGTGCTGTGGAAGCTGGGTCATTTCATCTAAACATTGTGCGCATATGTAACGCTCTTTGAACTCATTGACTTCTTCCATGGATCCGCAGAAAATACATTTTGGACGATATCTCTCCAAAATAATATGATCCCCTTGAACTAGGATTTCTACAGGATCTCCCTCATTCATTTGATACCTTTTACGCAAAGATTTAGGCAATACGATCCTACCCAATTGGTCAACTTTGCGAACGACTCCAGCTGGCTTCATAGCTACGGCACACCTCTCCTATCTCACTCTAAATTTCTAGGTACATTTGTACTAAGTTTATAGATTCGCCAACATTTTGTCGAATCCTGCTGGAAATAAACATTTTTTGTCCTTTTTTTTGAAAAATGTTTTTTTTGACCATCCCTAACCTATTAGCAGGATGGAACCCGGTCAATCTAGACCCGGGAATTCCAGTTGACGCAATGCCTCATATGCGATAATCGCAGCGGAGTTTGAGAGATTCAACGACCGTACGTCACCTGTCATTGGCATTCTCATGCACGTTTCTGGGTTAGCAGCAATAAGTTCCGGCGGAAGTCCTTTGGTTTCTTTACCAAAAACGAGGAAATCACCATCACGGAATTCAAAATCGCTATACCGATTCTTCGCCTTCGTCGTTGCATAGAAAAATCGCCCTTCAGGGTATTTCTCCTGAACTTCAGCAAAAGAATCATGATATTCGATGTGTACAGCATGCCAGTAATCCAAGCCTGCACGCTTCAGTGTAGCGTCATCCGTACGAAACCCCAGTGGGTGAACCAGATGTAGGTGGATGCCGGTAGCCGCGCATGTGCGGGATATATTGCCCGTATTCGCAGGAATCTCGGGCTCAACCAGAACAATGTGTAAAGCCATATAGGTTCGATCTCCTTTTTCATTCATGTTTAACGACAATCCTTTAATCTTAAAGAAAAGCCCTCCACACGTCAATGTGGAAGGCTCTGGAAAGGTACAGTTGCAACGTTTTAAGAGGTTGTTCAATACGTCCGCTTTTAATTACGAAGGATGACGACCTTTTTGAACACGCAATTTAATGCGCAAACTCTTGTTGATCCTGTGACTCTCTCCTTTTTACCCGTTCGTTTGTTGGAAGTGATTCATAAAGTCCGTGAGTGCTTTCACACTCTCATATGGAGCTGCATTGTAGATCGATGCTCGCAGTCCACCTACGCTACGGTGGCCTTTTAGACCTACAAAACCTTCTTGCTCAGAAGCCTTAATAAATTGTTTCTCCAATTCCTCTGTTGCTAGACGGAATGTAACGTTCATCAAAGAACGGTCATTAACATCGACGCAACCACGATAGAAGTCACCGGAAGAATCAATCGTATTATAGAGCAATTCGGCTTTCTTCTTATTTTTTTGCTCGACACCTGCCAGGCCACCCTGCTCTTCAATCCATTTCAACACTTCATTCACCATATATACCGAGAAGGAAGGCGGTGTGTTGTAGAGGGAGTTATTCTCCACATGTGTACTGTAACGGAACATGGTCGGGATTGTTTTAGGTGACTCAATCACTAGCTCTTCACGAGCAATGACAACCGTAATCCCCGATGGACCCAAGTTCTTCTGCGCACCAGCGTAGATCATCCCGAATTGATTCAAGTCAAATGGCTTACAGAAGATATCACTGGACATATCTGCAATCAGAGGCACAGATCCTGTATCTGGGAAATCCTTGAACTGTGTCCCTTCAATCGTTTCATTGGATGTTAAATGCACATATGCACTGTTTTCTGGCAGGCTTAGATTCGATACATCTGGAAGCTTCATGAATTTGTCTGCTTCGGAAGAAGCGACCACTTGAGCCTCACCAATTAATTTAGCCTCAGACAGTGCTTTTTTAGCCCAACTGCCTGTATTCACATAACTGGCTGTCTGACCCGCACCGAGTAAGTTCATAGGTAACATGGCGAATTGCGTACTTGCCCCGCCCTGTAGAAACAGCACCTTGTAGCCTTTCGGGCTGCCAAGCAAAGATAATAAACGCTCTTGAGCTTCGTTATGTACCGATTCGTACACAGCTCCACGGTGGGACATCTCCATAATCGACATACCTGTATTACGAAAATCAACAAATTCCGCCTGAGCACGCTCCAAAACCTCAAGTGGCAGTGCCGCTGGTCCTGCATTAAAATTATACGCTCTCTTTGTCAAAATATCCCCCGCCCTTTCCATCCATAGCTTACATAAGAAGTAAATATTATCGCTATGATATCAGTATTCCCTATATGCTTCAAGTGAAATAAGCACTGAAAACACAATCTGAGCTATCAAATTCCTTTATCACCCTGCAAAGTTAAAGCACTACAACATTTCAATTCGAGGAAAAGCCTCCGAGAACGAATCCCGGAGGCTTTTTCTGAATGAGAAACAGTCCGTTCCGACTGGATTAGCAGTCGAAGTAGAGGCTGTACTCGTGCGGATGAATGCGAATCGCTACCGCTTTAGCTTCATCACGCTTGAGGTTGATATAGTTATCAATGAATTCTTTAGTGAATACGCCGCCTTCAGTCAAGAACTCGTTATCAGCTGCCAATGCATCAAGCGCTTCTTCCAAAGAAGCTGGCACGCTGCGGATGTTTTCTTTATCTGCATCGGACAGGTCATAGATATTTTTGTCCAATGGACCATATCCAAGCTCTGTTGGGTTGATTTTACGTTTGATTCCGTCCAGACCCGCCATCAACATTGCGGAGAATGCCAGGTAAGGGTTAGCTGTGGAGTCAGGTGTACGGAACTCGATACGACAACCTTTAGGTGTCACTGCTGCAACAGGGATACGAACCGCTGCAGAACGGTTACCTTTGGAGTAAACCAAGTTAACTGGCGCTTCATAACCAGGTACAAGACGTTTGAATGAGTTCGTACTTGGGTTAGTCAAAGCGATCAGCGCTGGAGCATGGTACAGAATACCTCCGATGTAGTGCAGAGCCATTTCGCTCAGGTTAGCATATCCCGCTTTGTCATAGAACAATGGGGAATCGCCATCGAAGATGGATTGGTGTACGTGCATACCGCTACCGTTGTCACCAAACAATGGTTTTGGCATGAATGTAGCTACTTTGCCATATTGACGTGCAGTGTTGTGCACGATGTATTTGTATACAAGCAGGTTATCTGCTGTTTTCTTCAACGTATCAAAGCGGAAGTTGATTTCGGCTTGACCTGCTGTCGCCACTTCATGGTGATGACGCTCGATCGACAAACCTGCTTCTTCCAAGAGACGACACATTTCACTACGAATATCTTGTTGAGTATCCACTGGAGCTACTGGAACATATCCGCCTTTCGTGCGAACTTTGAAGCCCAGGTTACCGCCTTCTTCTTTGCGGTTTGTGTTCCAAGATGCTTCTTCGGAATCAACATAGTAAGAAGAGCTGTTCGTACCGCTCTCGTAACGTACATCGTCAAAGATGAAGAACTCGGACTCAGGTGCGAAGAATGCTGCTGTACCAACGCCGCTTTCTTTCAGGAAAGCTTCTGCTTTAACAGCGATGCTGCGTGGGTCGCGCTCATAACGCTCACCATCAGGTGTGAAGATATCACACATAACATTTAATGTAGGGTGTGCTGTGAACGGATCGACATATGTCGCTTCAGGGTCTGGCATCATAACCATATCGGACTCTTCAATTCCACGGAAACCTTGGATAGAAGAACCGTCAAAAGCTACTCCATTTACGAATGTGTCTGCATCAACAGCCGAAGCTGGCAACGAGATGTGATGTGCACGACCAGCTAAATCTACAAAACGAAAATCTACCCACTCGATGTTGTTCTCTTGAATTGCTTTCAATACGTTTTCAACCGACATGTATTCGTCCTCCCAAATATTCCGAACAATAAACAACCCCACTAATGAAAATGTCCATATTCGAATTTTTTTCTGTCGTCATTATAAAATCTCAAACATGACATCGTCAATACTTATGTAAGGTATTTTTTGCGAAGATGTTAGCTATACTCACATTTTATAAATACTCTAACTTCATGTAACAACTAGTACAAGCTATATTTAATCGATTTAATGCGGTAAAGCAGGTGCATTAACACCTAAATTGTGGAAAAAACTTCACATCATAAATGTTTCTTATCACCATTGATTAATAAATGCATTCAATGCCCAAAAGAATGAAAAACCGGACATCCTCAGGATACATTCATATGAATGATTACCCTATTGATGCCCGGTAAAACGCATTTTATTGACTTTTATAAATTATACGCCAACTCTAGCTGGGAAGAACTCTGCTGGTTGTTTAGCTGTGTTGAATGTTTTACCTACGATTGGTGCCAACTTCTCAAGATCCTGCAATAGGTTGGCAAATTGATCAGGGAACAACGACTGTACACCGTCTCCTGTCATAGAGTTATCTGGATCCGTGTGCATCTCAATGATCAGACCATTCGCGCCCGCTGCAACAGAAGCCTTCGTCATTGGCTCAACGAGCTCACGACGTCCAGTACCATGACTTGGGTCTGAAATGACCGGTAGATGGCTCAGAGACTGCAATACAGGGATCGCTGACAGGTCCAGCGTGTTACGAGTGTACGATTCGAACGTACGAATACCACGCTCACAGAGCATTACATTAGGGTTACCGCCAGCAAGAATGTACTCTGCCGCATTTAACAGCTCATCATAAGTCGCACTGAATCCACGTTTCAACAGTACAGGTTTACCGCACTCGCCCAATTTACGCAACAGATCAAAATTCTGCATATTACGTGTACCAACTTGCAGAATATCAGCGTACTCTGCACAGATATCTACATATTCTGGCGTCATGACTTCTGTGATGGTTAACAGGTCATGCTTCTTACCTGCTTCAGCCATCATGATCAAACCTTCCACACCTGTACCTTGGAAGCTGTATGGACCTGTACGTGGTTTGAACGCCCCACCTCGAAGCACCTGTCCTCCTGCTGCTTTCACCAGCCCAGCGATCTCATCGATCTGTGCAGCGGATTCAACCGCACAAGGTCCGCCCATGACGACAAGTTCCTTACCGCCAATATCAACGCCCTTAATCGAGATCACTGTATCTTCTGGGTGGAAGTCACGACTTGCCAATTTGTACGATTTCGAGATTTTGACTACATTCTCTACACCCTTCATTTGACGAAGTTGCTCCTGCATTTTAGGTTCTACTTTGCCAATCAAGCCGATGATTGTACGATCTTCTCCACGTGAAATATGAACCTGAAGACCTTCCTTTTCAATTACGGCTACAATATCCTGAATCTGTTCCTCCGGAGTAGCTTTGCCTGCAATAACGATCATAATATATTCCCATCCTTCCTAGGTTGTGAGGTTGTTCAATATGTTCGTTTCTGATTACGAACAATAAAAGCACTCCATAAAGTGCATCTGATTATTTATTAATTCTCTGTCACGCTTAAACGCTTGTTCGCTTTTAAGCTTTTAATCACTAAAGTAAATATATCATAGTCTGCCTTCTTCGTCAAGGACCTCATAGGCTTGCACATTAATCAAAAAAAAAGAATCTTGCGAGCTAGGTTCCAAAAGCAATGGACGACTAGCGCAAGATTCATTCTGGATTAGGTCGTACGTGTTTTCTCACGCACAGGTGGTAACAGTTTACTCATATTCACAGTACGTTTAATTTCCCACGTCTCTGGTTGATCATGCTCATACTGCTCCAGATACGTAATAACTTCCTTCGTGATCGGTGTCGGCGTTGAAGCGCCCGAGGTAACCGCCACTTTGTTCACGCCCTTCAGCCACTCCTGCTGAATCTCAGCTACGTCAGACACACGGTAAGCTGTCACACCCGCGATCTCTTCGGATACCTGAGCTAGTCGGTTTGAGTTATTACTCCGCGGATCACCAACAACGATAACGAGATCCGATTGTCCTGCTTGTTCAGCTACAGCTTCCTGACGAACCTGTGTTGCAAGACATATTTCATTGTGGATTTCGGCACCTGGAAACTTCTCCAGAAGACGACTCATGATATGTTTGATGTCCCACTGGCTCATTGTAGTCTGATTGGTAATCAGAATCTTGCCATTTGGTACATTCAACTGATCAATCTCTTCTTCCTTTTCAATCAGATGAACCTGATCTGGAGCAACACCAATGGCGCCTTCAGGTTCTGGGTGGTTCTTTTTACCGATATAGATAATTTGATACCCTTCAGCCGTCTTCTCACGAATAAGGTCATGAGTTTTCGTAACATCTGGACAAGTCGCATCCACTGTAGTCAATCCTTTATCACGTGCCAGCTTACGGACTTCTGGAGATACACCATGGGCTGTAAAAATAACAGTGCCACTCTCCACCTGACTCAAAATTTCCATCCGATTAGGTCCATCCAGTGTAACGATGCCTTCATCTTCAAAGGAATCTGTCACATGTTTGTTGTGAACAATCATTCCCAATATATATATAGGCCGGGGTAGATCTAGATTACGTGCAGCCTGACGTGCCAAAACCATGGCATCCACAACTCCGTAACAATATCCCCTTGGCGAAATTCGCAATACTTCCACTTTGGTTGCCACCCGCTTTCTTTCTTCGGCAAGCTTGCCGATGTAATTGCAGTCCACTCTATTATACCTTTATTCGATAGGGGGAGCAAAGACAACAGGCAACCAGATAATAAATGTGGTACCTTCTCCACGTCTAGTGACGACTTCTACCGAGCCATGATGCTCTTCAATGATCCACTTAGCAATCGATAGCCCCAATCCAATTCCTGGTGTCGCCCCGCGTGATTCATCTGCACGATAGAAACGGTCAAAGATAAACGGTACCTCGTCTCGCTCCATACCAATGCCTGTATCACTAATGCGCAGCCCTACCTGACCTTTGTACAATATAGCGTCAAGTGTGACTGACCCTTCCGGAGTGTATTTAAACGCATTCTCAATAAAAATAAACAGCATTTGCTGCAAATAATCTTTGCTGCCATTGACATAGATCCCGTTTAGGATTGATAAATCGCCCTGACGCCATTCAGACTGACGATCTAGGAATTGGGATCTGCGAGCCACTTCCTGCACTAGAATCTGCAATGGAATTGGATTCAGCTCAATCTTCTGACCGGTATCCGCTCTCGCCAGTGATAACATGTCACTGATCAGTCGGCTCATCCGTTTCCCCTCATCTGCCATATCCTCAATCGCCTCAAGCGACATCTCTTTAACTGTTTCTTCATCAAGATTCGGACGATCCGTACTCTCCTGATCCCACAGCTTCTTGAGGAAGTCTACGTTACCCCGTATCGTCGTAAGTGGTGTACGTAGCTCATGCGATGCATCAGATACGAATCGTCGCTGAGCCGCATTGGTCTCCTCCAGACCCCGGAAGGATAATTCGGTTCGTTCAAGCATGTTATTTACCGTTTCAATGAGACGACCGATTTCATCCTTCGGACCGGTGTATTGAATACGGACACTAAGATCATTTCCTGACTGAATCTGATTCGCAGCATCAATGACATTAACCAACGGCCGCATGGATTTACGAGCCAAAATAAGCCCTGATGTAATGGCAAGAGCCATAGCCACAAGCCAGCCAAAGATCAAGATATTACGAAGTGCTTCCAGAAGCCGCTCCTGGGAAGTAACATTCGCTCCTACTTGCAGAAGTCCCCTAATTTCATTCGTTCCTTGAAGGGACAACGGCTGTTGATTCACAAGAAAAGGAGTACCATGCACGTATATTTTGGATATACCCCGCTCTTCTCGAATGTTCTGAAGCTCCACAATGGGAAAGTCAATGCCAGCCTTCTCCATGTTTCCTGATATTTTTACGGATCTGCTCTGATAATCCACCAGTTGAATATAGATCTGAGCTTCTTGAAGTTGGCTCTCTGTAAACGGATCAAGATCAAGCGATTGGGAGAGCGGATTAACACCAATTTGCTCGGTAATTCGTTGGCTCTTAACCTTTAATTGCTGCTCTACTTCCTGGTAAGAATTAAAATATACAAAAGCATAAATCACAACGGCCCAAAAAATAAGCACGGCTGCCAAAATACCCGAATACCATGCGGTTAATCTTAACCGAATGGACATATCAGGAATCACCTCTTAGGATATAACCCGCTCCCCGAATCGTCTGGATCAAGCGTTTGCCTCCATACTCTTCAGTTTTTTGTCTTAACATCGCGATATATACTTCTAGAACATTAGATTCGCCGCTGTAATCATAGCCCCAGATTTTGTCCATAATGAGATCACGGGATAACACTCTTTTTGGATTTTGCATAAATAAATTCAAAAGCTCAAACTCCTTGGCAGTAAGTTCTAGCCGTTGTCCATCACGCAACACTTCACGGGAATCATTATCGAGAATGATATCCTCGTATACAAGTCGGTTGTCCTGTTTATCCACAATGTCCGCTTTACGGCGTAGCAGAGCACGAACACGAGCAAGCAGCTCTTCAAGGGCAAATGGTTTAACCAAATAATCATCCGCTCCCGTATCCAGCCCTGTTACCCGGCTCTGTACTTCGTCTTTGGCCGTTAGCATGAGAACTGGCACTTTACTGCCCGCTTCTCGTAATCTCCGGCATACCTCGAATCCGTCAATCTGGGGCATCATAACATCTAGAACGACAATATCCGGTTCCTTATCCATCAGTTTACTGAGACCCTCAGCTCCATTGGAAGCCGTCTGTACTTCATAACCTTCAAATGCCAGCCCCCGACGAAGCATGGACACGATTTTTTCATCATCATCAACAATCAGAATAGTTGAGCGCATGGTCTTTCTCCTTTATCCTACATTTTATTCCTATTGTAACAGGCAGAAGCACAATCTGCATCTTGAGGCAAAAAAAGCGAAAGGGCCCTCAAACCCTTCCGCTTATCTGCTTTTGCAACAACCGTCTTTCAACGATTAAGGTTGCGTTTGTTGCTGCTCATTTGAAGTTTGTGAAGTGTCGTAATCGTTTTTGTTACCAATCTTGATCTTGATATCCATTTTCTTACCGTCACGAACGACGTTCAACGTTACTTCACTACCAATTTCCTGTTTCTTGATGAAATCAATCAAGTCTTGGCTTGTATTGTACGGCGTACCATTGGCACCTGTAATGATGTCATATGCCCGCAGGTCTGCTTGATAAGCCGGAGATTGATAGATCGTGCTTGCTACTACAGAACCTTCAGTAATGTCAGTCCCCATTTGTTTAGCAACTTCAGGTGTGAGTGCCATCAGAGATGCACCGATGAACGGTACTGGCTCTTTTGGAACTTCTTTGTTTTCTTTCAGGTATTTCACTGCTTCCGAAATTACACTCGAAGGAATAGCAAACCCAATACCCTGCGCATCTGCACTCACGGCAACGTTCATACCGATGACTTCACCATTAAGGTTGAGCAATGGACCACCGGAGTTACCAGGGTTGATAGATGCATCTGTTTGCAGCAAGTGACTGTATTCACGTGTCTTGCCTGTTTCTTGGTCTGGAATGCTAATCGTACGTTCTTTCGCACTCAGAACACCTGCAGTAACAGTGTGCTCGAATCCTTCAGGGTTACCAATCGCCACAAGCCATTCACCGACCTGTGTGCTGTTGGAATCACCTAATGGAGCTACAGGGAAATCAGCATCGCCACTGTTTTTCTCAATTTTCAGTACAGCTAGGTCAAGATCGAAGCTACTTCCCAGCAGTTTAGCTTCATAAGGCTTACTATTATTCTCTAAAGTTACCTGAATAACATCTGCACCTTGGACTACGTGCTGATTCGTCAGGATGTAGCCTTCTTTGTCAAAAATAAATCCAGAACCAATGCCCATTGGGACAAGTTGATTGCTGCCTTGTTGCTGTTGCTGCTGATTTTGGTCCTGACTGCCATTCCTTCCACCATTACCGAAGAAATATTGATATAGTGGATCACTCATTGTAGAACCACCTTGGTAGCCACCACTACGAGTGGATTGCTTCGCCAATGTCTCGATCTTGACTACAGCCGGGCTAGTATTCGTCACAACGGATGACACATCCGTTTTACCTGTAGGCAAGAGCGATGCCGTTACATTGTTGCCTCCACCCGTGTTTGTAGACTCTTTGCTTGCGCTCTCGCTTTGGGCACTTGTCATCGATGCTTGCGGTGTAAACATGTTCGTTGTGTCCGCCACGTACATTAGAACAGTAATAACTAACATCCCTGCAATGAAAGAGAACATAAGGGATCTGACGGACGAGCGAGGCCGACGATTGTTATAGTTCCAATTCCCACCTTTACCGTCGTTGCCGCCGTTTCCGCTATTTCCACCACCGCTTCCTGCTTTACCTCGACTAGCGTCTTCGGAAGACCCTTGGCTGTAATACGAAGGTACCGGCTTCACAGGATCAGGTCTTGTAATCTGCACGTCACCTTCTGCACGCTGGTTCGTATCCCCTTGATGACTTGCTGTATCTTCCTGATTCACGGACTGAAAAGGTCCATAAGAATAATAATATGAGGAATCGTCCGTTCCGGAAGAGTTGCGGTTCTCCGTTTGCTTTGTTTCGTTTTCCTCGTCTTGACGGCTTGATCTATAATTACGTTCGTCCATGCCTCTCTACCTCCCAATCTCTTCTTCGTAAGAGATATTCTTTAACTGTCCTTATTTTGTACTTTAAACCTTAACTGTACCTTAAAAACAATTAAAAAGGAGATAAAAGCCTATGATAATAAGTTCATTTTCCCCATCCAGTCGGCATGTTAGTCTTTCGTCTTCACCCATCCTTGACGATGAGCATAGATTGCCAGTTGTGTTCGATCATCCATCTCACATTTCATCAATAGGTTGCTGACATGTGTTTTGACGGTTTTGATACTAATATGTAATTCTTCGCCGATGTCCTTATTTGTCTTACCTTCTGCAATTAACAGCAACACTTCTTTTTCTCGTTCGGTGAGACCGGACTCACTTTCCCGAGCGGTACGCTGCCTGATCCCACGGGTCAACGCCTGTGACACATCTCCTGTCATGACTGGCATTCCACGGTAAGCACCTTGCAGGGCATAGATCAGCTCCTCAGCAGATACCGTTTTCAACACATAACTTACAGCACCCGCTTCAATGGCCTGTACAACCAGATCATCTTCAAGGAAACTCGTCAGCATTACAATTTTCATAGTCGGGAATTCATTCATGATGGCCTGCGTTGCTTCTGCACCATTCATTACGGGCATCATCAGATCCATCAAGATTAGATCCGGCATTTCATTCTCATCCAGCTTACGCAGATGGTGCAGTGCCGCTTCCCCGTTACCCGCTTCTCCAATCACATGAAATGTCGGCTCCAACATGAGATACGTCTTCAACCCCATGCGAACCATATCATGATCATCCACAATCATTACCTTCACTTTTCCGCTCATTCGGTCTCCCCCTCTGATTCATTCGGGAATTTCGGGATGAACACCCGTACCGTTGTTCCCGCTCCCGGCTTCGATATGATCTGTACCTGTCCTCCAAGCTTCTCAGCCCGCTCACGCATCGTGGATAACCCATAAGATCCTGGACGTTCAGCTTGTTGCAAGAAACCTTGCCCATCGTCGCTAATGCTCATGCTGATCTGATGTTCACTTTCTCGGATCGACAAACTAACAAGTCCTGCTTCGGCATGCTTCACCACATTCGCAACAGCCTCCTGAATAACAAGAAATAGCTGGTGCTCAATGGCATCCGAAATTCCGCCATCCAGTTCCAGCTCTTTCACACCTTTGAGGCCATTCTGTCTGCAATAATCAGGAAACCAGCTATCCAGTGCGGCAGATAGATCACGTCCCTCCAGTTCGACTGGTCGAAGTTGTGCAATAAGCCCTCGCATCTGCCGCTGTGCAATATGGGACATCTGAATGAGTTGATCCAGCACGTTCCGACCCTGTTCCGGATTCATCTCCAGTAGACGCGGCAGTGATGAAGCCGACATATGCATCGCGAATAACTGCTGACTTACTGTATCATGCAGGTCTCTTGCCATTCGTTTGCGTTCTTCAATAACAGCTCGCTCTGAGGCCTGTTCCTTCTCAATGACTTCTTGCTCACCGAGGCGCTGAAGCAACCTCATTTTTTTCTCAATAGAATCCATCATTACATTGAATTCTTGGTATACCCGACCAAATGAAGCATCGTCTGCTTCAGGCATACGAACCGTCAGGTTACCTTTAGATACTTTCAGCATGTTGAGATCTAACAGATCAATTTTGCGTTGTAGCCGCAGAGCGGCAATATATCCAGTAACAATGGTGGCTAACACAACTACACCAACATAAGTCCAAGCACGTTGACGGCTCTCTCCGGAGAGCACTTCTCCATATAATAAGTAGAAGCCGCCAAGTGTAATTAGACCGGTTAGTGCAAAATACATCATTAGTTCCCATTTATTCGCTTTGAGAATCGTTCGAATCATGCATTAACCCACCTTATTAACTTTGACATCACCAATAAATACGCTCACAATGATTCTCACCTTTTTGCCTGCTTCACGATAATGTGCAGTTTCAGCTTGAGCACTGCTCATGAAACCACCACGTTTCTGGTTGAGCAATGACATATCACCAATGAAGGAATTGGTTGTCACGGTTACTCCAAGATCCATATCCTCTGGTACGAATACTTTGACATCCCCTATAAAGTTCGAGATCACAATCTTGGTCTCCCCATACGGGATCTGTGCTTTCGTCAAATCAATCACCGTGTCCCCAATAAATGCGGAGATGTTCATTGGCTTCAGCGTAAATACTTCTTGCCCCATGTACAGATCGCCAATGAAGGCAGACTTATTAATCGTATCGCCATAGCCGTCGTAGTTCCCATAATCGTTGGAGTGCTGACCATATGGATCACTCGAATCGAATTTCCCATATTTTTTGTGAGATGAATCTTGTGTGCTGTGCTTTTTATATTGTTGATGCTCATAAGAATTCAAATGTTCTTGGTCTGTATGGTAAGAACCATATGGATCATGCTTCTGTTCTTGCTTTGGTTTGCCAAATGTTTTCTCAAATTGTTCATCGAATGTCGACTGCATCTCTAGATCTTCTGGTGACAATGGCTGATAAGGTTGTTCAGGTGGTGGAGGTGACTGCATTTTGTCATGATGCTTTCGATCACGTCGCCGGGGTCCGACCAGTACAAACAATCCTCCGCCGATCAGCATTACTGGAATCAAATAGCGGATAAACTCTCCCATTGAATAGTCGATCCATCCCAAGTTGCGTGCAAGAAAGTAACCCCCGATCAACAATACGATAACAGGACCGATAAAAGCGTAGCCCCCATTGCGCCGGATTTCAGAAATTCCTTTGGCTCCCCACCAGATTAAAAACAACGGCCAGTAGGTTCTAAAAATGTATCCTATATCAATGTCATATCCCAATTGTCTGAACAAGATCATTGCACCAATAGCTATGAGGGGTATACCCACCCACCAGCGGTCCCGCGTAGATCGTTTCATCGCTCATGTCTCCTTCGTCTGTATTCTGTATCCAGTGTACCTCAGACGAGGCTCTGATAACAGCGGCGGCAGATGGAAGTCATCTCAGTCTCTAGACCGAGTCCACAGGATATTTATGGTTTTTTAAGTCATTTCCCAATATGTACTTGAAGTATATACACATAATAAAACACCCTGGAGAACATGCTCCAAGGTGTTTGTTGTGCAGCTTACTTTTGTGTTTTGCCTGTGTTTTCTACGCCGAACTCAGCGTTATATTTTTCATCAGGTGTTTGAAAATTATCCTTCACTTTGTTTTGCTCGGATTGTTTAATTTTGCTCGCTACGTTCTCTTGACCAAACTCCGCATTGTACTTCTCGTTTGGCGTTTTGTAACCTTGGGATTTCTTAGCCACAACAATCACCTCTCTCTTCATATTTACGTCTCATTGCTGAGTCGTGGGGTTCGTCCCCAGAGAGTATTATGTGAAGAGAGCCCCCCGCTTATTCATTGATCGAAACTTCCAAAATCATACCGCTTTATCAAGCCATGAATCAGGCACCGATTTATACACATCAATCGCTTGCGACAGCTCGTCCAACATTTGTTCCGTACATTTTCCGCCGCCCTGCTTGATTACCTGAACCTCTACATCCTTCTTACCCCACTCCTTGTACACCTGCTTTGTTGTAGGGAAATAAAGATCAATTTTGTTGCCCTTAATGGCTGACCCTGTATCTGCCACGATCCCATAGCCATAACCAGGAATATAAAGGATAGAACCTAAAGGAAACAATTTGGGATCGGCAGCGATTGTGGAGACGGTCTCCTTATCTCGCCTTACCTTCACACCAGAATATGTAATCCCATATTGAGGGTGCTTAGGCCCTTTTCCCGTCGACTCAATTCCAGCGGTATAACCCGTTGCCGTTACCTTTTGTGTGCCAAGCACTTGCTCTGAACGAGGCGCCATAACAGGCATGGACGGATCCAGAACAACTTGTTTGCCAGGGGCCACAGGTTGAGGAATGACAATCGGCTGTGGAGACCACAATAAACCCATGTAGACCATTGTCGTTAACTGAGCTTGAGCACTATATTTCTCAGGCAGTCTGATTTCTTGCTTTTCTACTTCTACCACATTTGGACTACTACTGTAGCGGTTTTCAACATGCCTCACTTCGTTTTCCTCTTCGAATGTATACGCCTCTGCCTGATTTATACCTAAGACTAATCCGGCGGCTACCACACACCATGAGATCAGTAATCTTAACCTGCTCTGTTGTAATATAAATTGCTTTTTCATTATAAAACCTCCCCTCACTGCAAAGGTTTTCCAAAAAGCAAACACGTTATACAGGTATCTTACAAAATAAAAAAAAGTCCGGCACAGCAGACGAATCCACTGTACCAGACGGTGATAACCATATGTTTTAGAACATTACACGAGACGTGTTGTAATTTCTTCTTTAAGCTGAGCTATAATTTCGTCAAGTGGCTTCATGCCGAGATCGCCTTCTCCACGCTTACGCACAGAGACACTAGCCGCATTACGCTCATTTTCCCCAACGACAAACATGTAAGGAAGTTTCTCAAGCTGGGCTTCACGGATTTTGTATCCTAACTTCTCATTCCGCAAGTCTGCTTCTGCCGAGATCCCTGCACGTTTCAGCTTCTCTTCAACCTCACGCGCATAATCTTCGAAGTTGCCCGATACCGGAATTACTTTTGCTTGTACTGGAGAGAGCCACAGTGGGAATGCTCCAGCAAAGTTCTCGAGCAAGAACGCTGTGAAGCGCTCCATTGTGCTGATTACGCCGCGGTGAATAACGACTGGACGATGCTTCTGTCCGTCATCTCCAACATATTCAAGCTCAAAGCGCTCTGGCAACAGGAAGTCCAGTTGTACGGTAGAGAGCGTTTCTTCTTTGCCCAGTGCCGTTTTGATCTGAACATCCAACTTCGGACCATAGAATGCCGCTTCGCCTTCAGCCTCGTAGAATGGTAAATCCAGTTCTTCCACAACTTCACGCAACATACGTTGGGACATTTCCCACATTTCATCATTTTGGAAGTACTTCTCTGTATCTTGTGGATCACGATATGACAAACGGAAGCGGTATTCATGAATACCAAAGTCTTTATACACGGTTTGAATCAACTCGATTACACGAGCGAACTCTTCTTTAATTTGGTCTGGACGTGCAAAGATGTGAGAGTCATTCAATGTCATCGCACGTACACGGTGCAGCCCTGTGAGTGCTCCTGACATTTCATAACGGTGCATCATACCAAGCTCAGCAATCCGGATCGGAAGATCACGGTAGCTATGCATACTGGACTTGTACACCATCATATGGTGAGGACAGTTCATTGGACGAAGAACCAGTTCCTCATTATCCATAACCATTTTCGGGAACATATCGTCTTGGTAGTGCTCCCAGTGACCCGACGTTTTATACAGTTCTACGTTACCGAGAACAGGAGTGTATACATGCTGGTATCCCAGACTTTCTTCCAAATCTACAATATAACGTTCCAAAGTACGACGCAATTTGGCACCGTTAGGCAACCAGATTGGCAGACCTTGTCCCACTAATTGAGAGAATGTGAACATTTCCAGCTCTTTACCCAATTTGCGGTGGTCACGTTTACGAGCTTCTTCAAGCAAGTGCAGATGTTCATCTAATTGTGCTTTCTTCACAAACGCAGTACCGTAGATCCGTTGCAACATTTTGTTTTTGCTGTCTCCGCGCCAGTATGCACCAGCAACATTCATCAGCTTAAACACTTTAATTTTGCTTGTAGATGGTACGTGTGGTCCACGGCACAAGTCGAAAAATTCACCTTGCTCGTAGATCGTAATTACGCTATCTTCGGGTAGATCACGAATCAATTCTAGTTTGTAAGGATCGCCCACTTCTTCAAACGTTTTGATTGCATCAGCGCGGCTAACTTCCTTACGAACAATCGGCAGATTCTCATTAACGATACGTTCCATTTCCTTCTCAATCTTCTGCAGATCTTCAGGATTGAGTGGTTGTTCCAGATCCATATCATAATAGAAGCCATCTTCAATAACAGGACCTACACCGAGATGAACCTCTTTGTTACCGTATAGACGCTTCACTGCTTGAGCCATCAAGTGAGCTGTACTATGACGCATCACTTCGAGGCCTTCCGGAGAATCCAACGTTACGATCTCTACCAGCGCACCTTCATGAAGCGTTGTGGACAAGTCCACCACGATGCCATCCAATTTACCCGCTACAGCATTTTTGCGCAGGCCGCTACTAATCGAAGCCGCTACATCTTCAATGGTGCTTCCCTCAGCGTACTCACGTACGGAACCGTCAGGGAGTTTAATGTTAACTGCCATTTGTCTCATTCCTCCTGTAAATGTAACCTTTGTCCATTAAATAATGGACTGATGATCTATTGCGACCTTTCGCACGAAGGCAAAAAAACGCAAAAAACACCCGTCCCGGTAAAGGGACGAGTGTAATATACTCGTGGTTCCACCCTAATTCAGCTGATTTATCCGATCTGATCTGGATATACAGCCCTCATTGGCATGGCGATAACGGGCATGACCCGGCAGATCCTTACTCACGGCTAAGTTCCATTTGATCGTTCCATTGGCTCTCTACATTCCGCTTTCAAAACCGCAACTACAAAGGGGTAAACCAAACGTGGAATCTGGAGGAAATTTCAGCCAAAGTTCCCTCTCTCTGCACCGACCATTCGAGTGGCTCATATCTTTGTCAACGCTTTTAGTTCATTAATCATTATAAGTAACTCGACCCATAATTCGTGGATCAACAGTTATTATAATTGCCGAGATCGCTTGCGTCAAGACCAGTCAATAAACCCGCACGCAGTACCTCGCACTCCGGGCAATGATGGCATAACTGCACCTTGTCCTCAAATATCTGACGAATGGTAGTAATAATGGGCATATCCACTGTGCTAGTATGCAGCATCACTTTCTCAGGCGAGATCGATATAAGCGTACTCACGATCATATCTTCTATATCCATTTCCAGTTCCAGTCCAGGCATCTCCACCACAACCTGTTCATCTTTTTGCACAGGCAATAGCTTAAGCGCAGCATCATACACTTGGAATTCATGCTTTCCTTTATGAACGAGATGAATTAGAGGCACTTTAGCTTCCTGGAAGAAAACAAAATATTTCAGCAATCCCATAAATTCTTCGTATTGTCGATCCATCCAAAACTCATCTAGAGCATACTCCACCAGCTCATGCAGCTCTTGTTTGTATTGCTTCATTCGGAAGTTCACAATGCCATCTAGATGAAAAAAATGAACATCCTCCAAATCCCTCTTCAATCCACTTGCGAGTGTTGAGCGTCGACGATCACGGAGTCCTGGCTGATCCAGATCACCATTGATCAAAAGAGGCATACAAATTCGGTTTACCTTCTCTACTTCGTGCTCATCCATGACGGAGCATGCTTTGGAGATCATATCTTCCACCATATGTCGTTCGCGAGTAAGCATAATAAAATCAGCCAAGCCATTAGCAAATAATTCACTAATTTGTGGTAGCCATTGCTGGAAGTCATTGTGATTCTCATTACCTCTGCATACCCAGACTGCTCTACCATCATTATGTTTGAAGGTAAGCCTGAAGCCTCTTTTACTTATATGTAAACCTTTGGTTTTTTCCTTGATACAGTGATGAAATTGATCCGCTTCCTCTTGCCCGGATACATCTGTCCATACGGTAAACAGTTCCACAAGAATCACTCCTTTCCGTCCTGTTCAAAGTATATGGCAAGGTGTATGGGGATATACGAAGCGGATTGATGGAAAGCATGTCATGATTTCTCAGTATATTTCAGCATTTTGCCACATTCACTCTTAATCGTTCTCAAGTACAAGATCTAGCGGCTTTTTTCCTAGTTGTGTACTACATGTTGCTGATCATACGGGGCTTTATTCACAAAAAATTGCATTCTATTTTCGAAAGTGGTTTGGAGATCAGCCAAAAATGTGTTATTATTTTTATAACAGTATGTTTCACGGAAAAGGGGGGAAGCCAGAATGAGAACACAACCAAGAATTGTTCGCAGCGTTTTGATTATCATTTTGTGCGTATTCCAAGCCCTGTGTTTCCCTATTCCGATGCAGACAGAATCCGCTGTCGGAGTATCTGTTGATTCGAACTCTAACAAGGAAATAATGGTTCAGATTCCAGAGTCTCAACAGAAGCCCGTCATCCGCAGATACCCACAAGTGATGGCCAAACTCCTTGCGGTTGTGCATAAGAAACCTGTCTTTCTTGTGCTTGCATTACTATTGATTTTGCGGATTCCAACACCACGTCTGCCCTTTAAACCGTTGATTTGTCTGTTTAAACGCAGATTAATTCTGCTACCTATTAAATACACCAGTATGTATGTTTCCCCCACTCCTATAGCACCAAAATACGTGTACACTCTTCGCTAGTCGTTGCAGCGTATTTAAGGTTGCTTTGCATAGAGGCTCCTCTTTGTTCATTGATGAAAAGACGGAATACTTGTGCATAACTCATTACCCTTTTAGCTAAGTTAAATATTAATACCCTATTGGCTTGGATGCCAATCTTTGTAGCACTCTTTTGTCATACCCATATTTAAGAATTGAATTCAAAACATTACGGCTGTGTGTCAGGAGTTCCTGGCTCTGTTTCCCCGCATATTTAATGTTTCTTCCCATCATTAGATCATTCGATTTACGGGAAATAAGCCTGTCTTCTGTGGCCAGCTCTCATTTTAAGGAGGCAACTATCCATGGATGTACGCGAAACGGATCTACCAGGTATCGGTAAGAAATTTCAGATTGAAACGAGTAGTGGCGATAAAATTGTAATTATTATTCACGATGATGGACGTCGTGAAATGTATCACTTTGAGTATGATGATCCAGACCAAAGTATCTCCATGATTACACTGGATGATTATGAAGCAAGACAGATTGCTGCTATTGTCGGCGGCTTGACCTATAAGCCAAAACAGCTTGAGAATATTGAAGTTACTTTTGATGACCTGATCATTGAATGGTATAAAATTGAGGCTTCCTACGGATGTATCGGTAAATCCATTGGTGAACTAGACGTACGTCAAAACTCTGGAGCAACGGTTATTGCCGTTGTTGAGAAAAACCACAAAAAACATATTAGCCCCGGTCCGGAGGTCGTGATCACTGCAGAATCGACGGTTGTCGCTGTCGGCGAACGTAACCAGCAGAAACTGTTCAAATCCCTCCTCCTGAGCGGGAGGGGGTGAGTGAATGGATCATTTGATATTCGAAGTGGGTCTGGCGCTGGTGCTCATTGCAGCAGCCGGACTCCTATCTGCTAAACTACGTTTTTCCGTTGTTCCTTTTTATATTTTGATCGGTATGGCCGTTGGTCCGCATGCCATGAAAATCTGGCATCTAGACTTCCGATTCATCGAGAGTCAGCCTTTTATCGACTTCATGGGTCGAATTGGTATTCTATTCTTGCTCTTCTATCTCGGACTTGAATTTTCGGTAGGACGGTTGGTGAAATCGGGTCGCTCTATTGCAGTAGGTGGCTCGATCTACATCGCCATTAACTTTACGCTGGGATTAATATTCGGTTTTGTTTCCGGTTTCCCAGTTGCAGAAGCATTGGTTATTGCGGGTATCACCACCATTTCATCAAGTGCGATTGTAGCGAAGGTACTCGTCGATCTGAAGCGTACAGCTAATCCGGAGACTGAAATGATACTGGGAATCATCATGTTTGAAGATGTGTTTCTCGCTGTGTACATCTCAATCTTGTCAGGACTGGTACTCAGTGATTCATCCTCCGTCGGAGGCGTCATTATGTCCGCGCTTATTGCCCTTGGGTTCATGTTAATTGTGATTATTATTGGACGCAAAGCTACGCCATTATTGAACAAATTGCTTAAAATACGATCTAACGAGATATTCTCACTCGTTGTATTCGGTGCCTTGTTCCTCGTGGCCGGTTTCTCTGAAACCATTCATGTTGCTGAAGCCATTGGAGCCTTGTTAGTCGGACTCGTTCTTGCTGAAACGGAACACGCTAAACGTATTGAGCACTTGATTCTACCGTTCCGTGACTTCTTTGGAGCCATTTTCTTCTTCAGCTTCGGGCTCTCCATTGATCCGTTGTCTTTGGGTGGCGATGCCGTTTGGCTAGCTCTGGTTGCAGTAGCTCTTACATTGTTTGGTAATTTCCTTGCAGGCATGCTGGCTGGCCGGAGCGCAGGCTTATCTCCAAAAGCATCGGCTAATATTGGATTAACCATTGTGTCACGTGGTGAATTTTCCATTATCTTGGCCAACATGGGTAAAGCCGGGGGACTGATGGCAATGATTCAACCGTTTGCTGCGTTGTATGTACTCATTCTGGCAATCCTCGGACCATTGTTGACCAAAGAGTCCAAACATGTGTTTAGAATTTTGGATAAAATATTTAAGTTCAAGGACACACGCAAGAAAAAAGAAGAACCTAAAGTTTTGCAAAAAGAAGGATGACATGTCTATGTGGAGTAGACATTAAATAGCAACTCGCGGCTCTACGCCGATCTTTCTGTGAATCACCCAGGGAGAATGGCTCGGAACCGCACAAAGGAGGATGACGTATGAAAGCACCTCTGATATCGGCTAATCCGGCGCCACACACCGCCAAGACCAGAATCTCATCAAGTCGTCGCCTGTTAAACCTTTTACTTGTGATAGCAGGTGGTATTCTGGCCTCCGTGGGACTTGAACTGTTCCTTCACCCCAATAAGATCATTATTGGTGGAATCACGGGCATCTCATCATTATTTGCCCATTGGACTGAGATGAGAATCGGATTATTCCTCTTCTTATTCAACGTTCCATTTATATTTCTATCCTACAAGATCGTGCAGAAAAAGTTTGTACTCGTTACTGTGTTGGGCCTGGTTGTCTTTTCGATCGGTGCCATCGTGCTTCATCCCATGCCACCACTAGTAGAACATCCACTTGCCGCAGCGATGTTCGGCGGGTTATGTCTGGGAATAGGAATTGGGCTAGTGGTGCGTTATGGCGGGACACTGGATACGCTGGAAATCGGTGATCCGTCTTCTCGGCCACCTGAACGTTTATTTAGCGGGAAACGGATGCTTATCGAAAAAATAATCATGCTGCTTAACTTGCTGATTCTAACAGCTGCAGGTGTTGTATTTGGTTGGGATCAGGCCATGTATTCTGTTATCGCATATCTGATTGCTTATGAAATGGTATACGTTGCTTTCCGTGGATTCTCAGCGAAACGCAAGGTGTATATTTTAACCGCGCAAAGGGATCAAGTCATGCAGGCTTTGCGGAAACGATTACGCCGAGAACCGGTAACACCTAACCCATCAAGTCATTCTCTCCAATCCGCTGTAAGCGATGGATGGGTTCAACATTTTCCAGGCGCACTCTATTACGAAGTTCACTTTCTTGAAATGATCTGGCTCAAATCAATCGTGCGACACATTGATCCACATGCGGGTCTTGTCACGAATCCAGAGAAGTGATCTTGACTTCTATACACGGTCATTATGATATAGCGAAATACACCAAAAACTCTCTCTACCTTCTAGATACTTGTTATCCTGAGGATCTGAGAGAGTTTTTGGTGTTTATGTTGTTAAAGACCTGATTGACCCTTATAATTCAACGATCGCTTTAACGACCTTAGACTCTGGAAGTAGCCACTGCTCGATAGCCGAAGGTAACAGGTCAAATGGCGTTCGATGCGTAATATAGGTATCCAAATCCAGCTTCTTCGCACGCAAAACCTGCATGACCTGTTCAAAGTCCTCTCGCGTCGCGTTTCGACTTCCCAGTATACTCATCTCCCGTTTATGGAACTCGGGGTCATGAAAGGTAATATCCGCTTTGACCAAACCTACATATACTAGCTGCCCACCATGAGCAACATAACGAATGGCTTCATTCATCGAATTTACGTTACCTGTTGCATCGAAGACCGCGGTAGCGTAATCTCCCTCTGTAACTTCTCTAACTTGTTCCACTGCTTGTCCTGTTGCTTGTACCAGGATGTCTGCCCCTGCCAAAGAGCGGCTAAGTTCCAATCGTTCCTGATTTCGATCCACGGCAATAATTCTAGCTCCTGCTTGTTTGGCGAATGCCATTACCCCAAGACCAATTGGGCCTGCACCGATGACAACAACCTGTTCTCCTGGTTGTATTCTAGCTCTTCTTACGGCATGAGCTCCAATACTCAGGGGTTCCACCATCGCAGCTTCATCCAACGTCAGCCCTTCCGCTCGCAATAGATGAGATACAGGTATCGCTATTCTTTCTCGCATGCCCCCATCTACATGTACACCCATCACCTGCATGGAGACACAGCAGTTGGTTTTACCAGAACGACAAGCGATACATCGTCCACAGTGCAAATATGGAATAATGCTGACCGTATCCCCGATTTGTAGACCTGCTTCATTCTGCCCGATATCTTCTATGACCCCTGCTAATTCATGTCCTAACACACGAGGATACGTAAAAAATGGCTGATTGCCCTTATACGCATGAAGGTCTGTACCACAGATACCAATGCGTTTAATTGAAACGATCGCCTCATGCTCGGTTCGTTCAGGCTCAGGTACGTCCTGTAAAGTTAGATGTTCAACTTCTTCACATACAACAGCTCTCATCTCTAATCCCCCTTAGATGCTTCCTAGATGATTTTAATTATATTCTGAAAGACCACTTGGCCAGGTCTCATTATGAATGGATGCAAGTATACGGAGCACTGCTGAGAGCAATTCCTCATCTAACTCCTCATCTAGCCAGTCAGCATTATTGCGGATATTCTCAACACTCGCACTACTCACCAAAGTAGTTGGGATCTGCTCATTGGCAGTTGCATACTGCACAGCAAGCTTCGCGATGTTACTGCCTTGCTCTGCACAGAATTGCGCAGCTTCCAGGCAAACCTGCTTCACTCGTTCAGTCGCAGGGTGCCAAGCTGGCGCACCTCTAGTACTTAACAAACCCATGGCGAGTGGCGAAGCATTCACCAGACCAACATTGTTTTTTTCCAATAGCGGCAGCAGAGATAATAACGATGTATCATTTAAAGTGTAATGACAATACGAGATGATCGTATCGGCTTCGATCTGTGGCAATACGTTCTCGAACAAGGTTAACGGCAGTCCACATATGCCCGCGAATCGAATGACTCCTTGCTCTTTGAGGTCTAACAAGGTTGGGAAAGCTTCTTCAATAATGATATCAGCTGGTACAAACTCAATATCATGAAGAAACAACATATCAATATAGTCTGTGTGAAGCCTTGTTAAGCTCTGCTGCACACTTTCTTGAATGCGCTTACGTGAAAAATCAAACTCATGCTCACCATATCGACCTACCTTCGTAGATAACGTATAGGATTGACGTGGCACAGTACGAATCGCATGACCTAGCACGGTCTCGGCTTTCGTTAATCCATAATAAGGAGACACATCAATGTAATTCATGCCTGCATCAAGTGCAGCATGTACAGTACGAATACCTTCGTTAGGATCAATATTACGAAATACCGAACCCAAGGAAGATGCACCGAAGCTTAGTACGGGGACATTTAGTCCTGTCCTTCCAAGTATTCTTTGCTTCATCATCCTACCCCTTTCCCTATATATCACTTGAGAACAGCTGAGGTCATGTAAAATACATTGCTTTTTCATTGTACCAGTTCAAAAAGAATATAAAATACCTTCATATGTGGATTATATACTGTTTCATGATCTGATTAAGCTCTCCATTTCTCTAAATAGAAAATATTAGTCGATTATACAAAAAGCCGCCAAGTCCTTCTACATGAAGGAACATCGCGGCTTTATGGCTTTTTGAAGAATCAATAAGCTTATGTTTAATTAATTACTAGTTCTGCATAACGAAGTCTTGCTCAAGGGTGTTCTCTTCCTCATCAAACATACGCAGAATTTCGTATCTCGTATTACGTTGAGCTGGAATGTAACCTGCTTCACGAATCAGTTGAAGAATTGAACCAATGTTTACTTTATAAGTTGCACCTGCCGCGGATACGACATTCTCCTCGATCATTGTGCTACCGAAGTCATTGCAACCAAACTCAAGAGATTTCTTACCAATCTCAGGCCCCATTGTAACCCATGAGGATTGAATGTTTTTGATGTTATCCAATACCAGACGGCTGATTGCCACCGTTTTTAGATACTCTTGAGGTGTCTGACGCTCTAATTTGAGGTTCGTATTATCCGGCTGGAATGTCCATGGAATAAATGCCAAGAACCCTTCAGAGTCATATTTATTAGCGATACATTCGTCCTGAGCTTCACGAACACGCATCAGATGCAATGCACGCTCTTCCATGGATTCACCAAGACCAATGACCATCGTTGCTGTCGTGTTCATACCAATCCGGTGAGCTGTTTGCATAACGTCCATCCAATCGCGCCATGAGCCTTTTAGACGGCTGATTTTGCGACGTGTACGGTCGTCTAGAATCTCAGCACCACCACCTGGGAGGGAATCCAATCCTGCTTCATGAATCGCACGTACAACCTCTTCCAGTGTAAGACCATCCGAAACTTCAACCATTTTCATAATTTCAGCTGGAGAGAAGGAGTGCATTGTAATATTCGGGAAACGCACTTTAATCTCTCTGAGGATGTCTGTGTAATAGCTGAATGGCAAATTCGGGTTCGTACCGCCTTGCATAAGAATCTCGGTACCGTTAACGTCTTCCGTCTCCTGAATCTTCTGGAAGATCAGTTCATCTGGCAATACGTAGCCTTCATCGGAACCAGGTCTGCGATAGAAAGCACAAAAACGGCAGTATACATCGCATACGTTTGTGTAGTTGATGTTACGCCCAATTACGAATGTTCTGTATGGTTCAGGGTGCATGCGTTTCATGATAACATTAGCTGCCGCACCAATTTTGTCCACTTCGTCCGACTCAAATAGTTGAATCGTATCTTCTAAATCTAAACGCTCGCCCCGAAGGGCTTTATCTAAGATACGGTCTACCGTACTCATTATAAAAAAGCCTCCCTCATGAAGTGAAAATATGATAACGATCATCCTAGCTTGTGGATTAGATACACAAGTTCCGGTGAAAACATCGCATTTCTGTACTCCAACTATCGTAACACAGGTTACATGTGAAAAAAAGCACCTTATGAGCAGGTGCTTTAAAAATAAATGAAAATGTAGACATATAGAGGTTGTTCAAAAAATCCGCTTTTGATTACGAAGGATGCCTGCTGTCAGAGAAGATTTAGCAGGTTCTTCCTAGGATTCCTGCAGTGCTTGCTCCAAATCTGCGATCAAATCATCAATGTCCTCCAGACCGACCGAGAAGCGAAGCAATCCATCTGTGATTCCACGATCACGACGAACCGCTGCGGGCATTGCGGCATGAGACATCATTGCAGGGTAAGACAATATACTCTCTACTGCTCCCAAGCTCACAGCAACGATTGGTAGCTTCACACGATTAAGCACCGCTTTGGCACGATCACCAGAACCTACATCAAAGGATACAACAGCACCATAGCCCGTCGACTGGCGTTCGTGCACTTCGCGACCTGGATGATCCTCTAACCCTGGATAATAAACAGCTGAAACATCACTTCGTTCATTCAACCATGCCGCGAGCTTGGCTGTGCTCTGTTCACTGTGTGCCATACGAGCACCAAGTGTCTTCATTCCACGCATGAGTAGCCAGGACTCTTGTGCTCCAAGCACAGTACCCAACCCGTTCTGCAACTGCTTGAGCTGTCTACCCAGAGCTTCTGTACGAGCTACAGCAAGCCCTGCTAACACATCGCTGTGACCACCAAGGAACTTAGTAGCACTATGTACAACGATATCTACACCTAGCTCGATTGGACGCTGGTAGTAAGGTGTCATAAATGTGTTATCCAGAATTGTAACGAGCTCATGCTCCTGAGCCCATGATGCTACTGCAGCAATATCCGTAATCTTCAGCGTTGGATTGGAGGGTGTCTCCATATAAACGGCCTTCGTATTTGGTTGAATCGCTGCTTTCACTTCTTCAATATCTGTCATATCGACAAATGTCGTTTCAATCTGCATCCGGTTTAAAATCGAGGTCAGCAAGCGATATGTTCCGCCGTACACGTCCTCTGTCACGATGATATGATCCCCCGCCGAGAACATCATGAAGACACTGGAGATTGCTGCCATCCCTGAAGAATACGCAAAACCACGTACCCCGCCTTCTAGCAGGGTGATGTAATCCTCCAAAGCCTGACGCGTAGGATTCCCTGAACGACTGTAATCATGTTGTGGTGGATTAAAGATATCAAAATGATGGAAGGTGGACGCCTGATAGATCGGCACACTGGAAGCTCCCGTCGTTTTGTCTATCTCATCCCCGAAATGCAGCAGTTTTGTATCGAATTTCAATTCAGCAGAATCAGAAGAACCGGAATTTTTGTTTTGTTCACTCATGATGTGCTCCTCCTTCAATTTCGAGTTTTGCTGCTGCAAGGGCATTGTCCAGATCTGCGATAAGATCCTCTGCGTGCTCAATACCTACGGAGAAGCGCAACAAACGATCATCCACACCGACAGCATCACGGATCTCAATCGGGATATCGGCATGAGTTTGTACTGCTGGATATGTCATTAATGATTCAACGCCGCCTAAGCTTTCAGCAAATGCGATGAGTTTAATATGACGCAGCAATGGCTCTACGTAACGAGCATCCTTCACTTTGAAAGAGAAGATACCCGTGTTACCGCTGGATTGCTTGTTCTGCACCTCATATCCGGGATGATCCGACAATCCTGGGTGATAAACTTCACCAACAGCTGGATGCTCCAAAAGATATTTAGCGATTGTCAATGCATTATATTCATGGCGCTCCATCCGAAGAGCCAATGTTTTCATCCCCTTCATCAACTGGTAGGAATCCGTTGGAGATAACACTGCACCAATGGAGTTGTGTAGAAATGCCATTTCCGCTGACAGTTCCTCTCCTTTGGTCACAATCAATCCAGCAAGGACATCGTTATGTCCACCAAGGTACTTCGTTGCACTATGAATGACGATATCCGCACCCAGCTCGATTGGACGTTGAAAGAATGGAGTCAATAACGTGTTATCCACAATAGTCAACAGGTTATGGCTCTTCGCCCATGTGGTTACCTCTTCGACATCTGTAATCATCATCAGCGGGTTCGTTGGTGTCTCAATAAAGACCGCTTTGGTATTCGGCTGGAGAACTTTCTCTAATGCAGCCAGATCATTCGTATCGACATAGCTTGCTGTTACTCCGAAACGAGATAAAATACGTTCCAGCAAACGATATGTGCCCCCATACAGATCGAGTGATACAATCAGATGATCTCCTTGACTGAACAGTGCAAAAATCGTTTGCAGTGCGGCCATACCTGAGCTACAGGCAAAACCTGCATCACCAGACTCCAGTGCAGCAGCCGCTTCCTCCAACACTTTACGTGTTGGATTCGTTGTACGAATATAGTCAAAGCCCGTGCTCTGTCCGAGCTTCGGATGACGAAACGCGGTTGCTTGATAGATTGGAAAGTTAATTGCACCTGTGACCGGTTCACTAATAGAACCAATTTGAGCTAAGCGGCTTTCGATTTTCAACTTGTTATCTTCCATTGCAGAAATCCCCCTGTTATCTCGATTAAATTTGCGGACCAATATCGTAAGGTGTTTCTTGATACACATAGTAATTGAGCCAATTAGAGAATAATAAGTTAGCATGCGCCCGCCATGTCGCCGGAGGAACACGGGAAGGATCATCTTTCGGGAAATAATTTTTAGGTAGCGCTACATTTAATCCTTTGGCTACATCACGATCATATTCCCACTTGAGGGATAGCGGATCGTACTCAGCATGTCCGGTAACGAAAATCTGTTTACCGTCTTTGGTAGCAACTAGGAAAATACCTGCATCCTCGGATTCAGCCAAAATCTCAAGACGCTCGTCCTTCTCAATATCTTCATGACGCACTTCCGTGTGACGTGAATGAGGAACATTAAAGACTTCATCGAAACCACGCAGGAGTGGGACATGAGATTTGTTAATCGTATGTGGAAATACGCCAAAGCACTTTTCGTCCAGTGAGACTTTAGGAACGCCGAAGTGATGGTATAAGCCTGCTTGTGAGGCCCAACATATATGCATGGTTGAAGTTACATTGGTTTTAGTCCATTCAAAAATTTCTTGGATTTCCTTCCAATAGTTCACGTCCTCGAAATCCATCTGTTCCACAGGTGCACCTGTAATGATCATACCATCGAAGCGGCGATGCTCGATTTCATCAAATGTTTTGTAGAATTCATCCAGGTACTCTTGGGAAGTGTTCTTAGATGTGTGAGATTTCGGATGCACCAGAACGATGTCGACCTGAATAGGTGTATTTCCCACCAAACGTAAGAGCTGGGTCTCTGTCGTTTCTTTCGTTGGCATAAGGTTTAATATAGCGATACGAAGCGGACGAATATCCTGTTGATATGCGGATGTCTCGTCCATGACAAAGATGTTTTCTCCTGCAAGCACTTCCTTTGCAGGTAAAGTGTCCGGTATTTTGATTGGCATGGTGTCTAACTCCTCCTTGAGCATAAATAGATTGCAGCATACGCTGCCATGGGCTTGCTCTACAAGCATAGAATCCTAGGTCTAATGCCGTGAGACAGGCTCAAGTTCCTTAGCGAAAATCATTGCTGAGAAGTCGGGGCATATAACAAAGACCTTCCTCGGATTCCGAGAAAGGTCATATGTAAATAGATATGCGCCTCTCTCATCTCTCAGTTACAACAGTACCTCTTGGGTACATAGTCGCTGCAAGAATTAGCACCGTGCGGTATACCGCCGGTTGCCGGGTTTCATCGGGCCAGTCCCTCCACCTACTCTTGATAAGATTTCGCTGTATTTAATTTTTGAA
Organism: Paenibacillus tundrae; assembly: GCF_030812775.1. GTDB lineage: Bacteria > Bacillota > Bacilli > Paenibacillales > Paenibacillaceae > Paenibacillus > Paenibacillus tundrae_A. The sequence continues at coordinate 157,729 of NZ_JAUSTI010000005.1, read as the reverse complement.
ATTTAATTGCTTTCCGTTTACTTTAAAACATTAATTCGTTCACGTCAAGCTACAGTTCATCCTAAGTTTCTACTTCTCGGAACCGTTTTTCACCTCCTATCATACACTGCCTCAGGGCGCGAAATAGACACATTTTTGCGCTTGAAAGCACCTTGGACCAGCGGTATACTAAACAGGTGTTGTAAACCCTTATGTGAGAGGTGACATAATCAATGGATGGCGACCCGAGGCCTGACTGGCATCCGAATTCCGACAAACAGCATAGAGAATTGACATCAGCATGCCGGCAGCGGGACGTTACTTCCGTTTGCATATAGAGCGAACGCAGACCTGATCACCAGGCTCCGCTGCCGACCGGCTGATCTCTTCTTTTTGCGCCCATAATGATGAAGAACCGCCAACCTGGCGGGTGCAGAAGGAGTCGATAACGATGAAAATCCGGTTGGTAAACAACGGTGTATTTATCCCAGTGGATGATATTCAGCAAGCGCTGACTCCACCAGCGGAGGGCTTTTACTGGATTGATGCAGATGTGGATGATCTGGCCGTGCTTCAGCCGCTATTTATGATGCATGACCTAGCGGTGGAAGACTGCTTAAGTGACGAGGAACAACGTCCGAAGATCGAAATTTATGAAAGTCATTATTTTATTGTCATTAATAGCATTCGTTTTGATGATGAAGAGATATTTTTACGTGCCGTCAACCTGTTCTTGGGCAGACATTTCATTATCAGTGTGACCAAACAGAAAGTTAGTGAGCTGCGAACGTTAAAACCTATTCTATGGGAGCAGGAAGTCAGCACTCCGGATCGTCTGTTATATTTGCTGGTCGACTTAATTGTCGATAATTATTTTACTGTCGGTGATCGGATTGAGGCACGGATCGAAAAGCTTGAGGAAGATATTCTGATGCACACCAAAAAATCTCACCTAAACGAAATAATCGGGCTTCGTAGTGAGATTCTATGGCTCAAAAAAGTGCTTGGCCCTCAAAAAGAGGTCATTAATACACTCAACAAAAAAGACCTTCGTCTCATTGATGATCAATTGCAGAAATACTTCAGCGACATTTATGAGAATGCAGTGAAAATATCCGAGACATTCGAAACTTATCGGGATCTGATGGGCAACTTACGTGAAGCTTATCAATCCAGTATCGCTAACCGAGCGAATGAGATCATGCGTGTGTTTACCGCCATCACGACAGTGTTCATGCCCTTGACCGTTATTACCGGTATCTATGGGATGAACTTCGAATTTATGCCAGAATTGCACTGGAAGTATTCATACTTTGTCGTGATTGGGCTTATGGTAACACTTGGCCTGAGTATGTTCTTCATTTTCCGCAAAAAAGACTGGATCTGATTAGACTCGGAATGAACATATCAAAGAAAATAGAAGACGAAGCCTCCCTATTGGGATTACGGCCTCGTCTTTTTTTTGGTCTATTTGCACATTAACTGACGTTCTGCTCCGTCTCCACATGACGACGATAACGAATCCGGATCATACGAAGTTTCTCATATACTTGCTCCAGGCTACTTCCACCTGGTTTCTCTTCCCCATATACTTTATGTAGCACAGGCTTCAGAAACGCGTCTCCTAGTTCCTCATAGGCGTTCCAAACGGCCTCCTGTTCTTGTTCAGGCATAATCGCAAGTTCTGCATCAAGAAGACAATCCGTATCATATCCCTCTAAATCCAAGATCTCCAGTAATTCGATTAGCTCTCGACGTGACAATCCCGAACGGTTAACAATCTCCTCTAACGTATGTCCTTCCTTCATACCTTCCAGTACTTGCTTGCGAGTCTTGAACTTATCTAGTTCCTGCTTATACTTCTGCTCTTTCTGTCGATACAACCAGTTCTCATACTCCTCTTCTTTCAATGCAGAGTATACCCAGTCGAGTGGAAATACGGTGGAACGCTCCACTCCGTTCGTTAGCTCCAGCCATGCTTGACCATACTCGGAGGCCTTGCTCTCTCCAACACCCGGCAATTGCATCAGTTCATCCATTGTCAGTGGCACATACGAACTAATCATGCGAAGCAACCGGTTCGTGGCAATAAAATAAGGTGCTTTTCGGTCAGATGCCGCTCTCTTTCTACGCCATGCGCATAAGTCTTCGTACAATGTCTCATTGGCATACAATTCACTGTAACATTGGAGCCGTTGTCCGCCATAATTTCGTGATCGCAGCTCTTCAATTTCATGAAATAACCCTTGCAGTAACGGTCGGAACCCTGCACTCATCTGTAGTGCTAGTTGATGCCGATAAATATGCATAAGCTCTTCCCACGAACTGCCCTCATACCAAACCGTATCCTCTCGATCCCCTTCCTCATACAAACTCCAACCCAGATGCCATGCTCCTTCTTCTTCGCCAATCCACACCTGTGCGAGCTCTTCATTCTGATCTGTAATTCTTGCTAATCTGTTCATAAAAATGACTTCCATTGGTCAATCCCTCCTTCGAGTTTCAGCGACACCGCTTGTAAGGCTTACCTTCCATCACCTTAAAAAAGGCATAAAAAAACACCCCTCCTGCAAAATGAATGCAAGAGAGGTGCTTCCTCAACAAACCGTGCTATGCTGTTGCTTATATCATACCATATTGGAAAAATTCGTCAATCATTCCGTGCAGTATACCTTACTTATCTAGTGCAAGCTTCGCAAGCGCCAAGGAGCCGCACAATCCTGCATTATCTCCAAGACCCGGTGAAACCACATATTGATCAATATCGGCCTGAAGTGCTGGGTGCTGTACATAGCCGTTAAGCAATTCCTGTAATTTTTTGCGTACAAGCGGGAAGAGTTGTTCCTGCTTCATCACACCGCCGCCCATCACAATTTTCTGTGGGGAGAGAATCAGAACATAGTTCATAAGTGCGTGCGCCAAGTAATGAGCTTCGATCTCCCATGCTTTGTGATCCGGTGATAACTCATAAGCTGGTTGTTCCCATCGTTTGTTAATCGCTGGACCTGCAGCAAGTCCTTCTAAGCAATCGTTATGATAAGGACAGAACCCTTCAAAAGTATCCTCCGGATGTCTACGTACGATGATATGTCCCATCTCTGGATGAGACAATCCATGTACCATTTGACCAGAAACTACAGCACCTGCACCAATTCCTGTACCCACCGTAATATACAGGCAACTGTCTAAGCCTTTGGCTGCACCCCAAGTCGCTTCACCAAGTGCAGCCCCATTGACATCGGTATCAAACGTCATTGGCACATCATAATGTTCCTTCAATTTGCCAATAAGGTTATATTGCCCCCAATGCGGTTTGGGTGTAGTTGTAATGTATCCGTACGTTGGACTACCTTCAATCGGATCGATTGGACCAAAAGAACCCACACCTAATGCTTCAATATTTTTGCCTTCAAAGAAAGCAATGACTTGTGCCATCGTTTCTTCGGGGGTTGTTGTAGGGAAGCTAGCTCGTTCCAACACTTCTCCCTTTTCATTTCCAATACCACATACAAACTTCGTGCCTCCAGCTTCAATCGCGCCTAAGATCGTCATGTTCGTCACACTCCTCAATTAATGTAAAAGGAATTTCATTCTGTCATCGATCACTCTACTCGTTCAATCCAACGACTCGCCTTCCAGCTTGTTCAAACGGTTTACCAACGTTTGTCTCCAGCTGTCCGAGAGGGTTGTAATGGCTAGCAAGGCACGAATGCCTTCCGCGTCCTGTTTACCCTGATGCATCACCCGGTTCGCTTCCAGAATTGTCATGGAAGTTAAATCCGTGCTGATTCGTTTGAACACAGACTCTGGCTTCACTTCTCCTTCTTGTAACACACGGAAATAAAAGCCGGTATGTCCACTTTCCTGAAAATATACGGGCAAACCCTTGTAGTCATATCGAGCTGCCAACTTGAAGCAAGGTTGTCTGGGCTGACTAACTTGAACCAGAGCATCACCTAATTGATACACATCGCCAATCCGCACCAGATCCTCTGCACAGCCCTCGACCGTCAAATTTTCGCCACAAGCTCCCCACTCCAGCTTTCGATCCATCAATTGCTCCAGCAATGGATAACGGCTATGGTCATACACACAAACCGCCTTGTCGGGTCCCCCGTGGTGCTCTAGATCAGCCTGAGCATCCCCAGTCATGCCCGTGAATGACAAGAAAACTGGACTAGAAACGGGAGTCTTCACAATTCCGCTCAGCACTTCACGTTTTTGACCAGGCAAAGGTTTAGGCTGACCCACATTTAGAGAAAGGACAGCTGTAGGGCTATCGCCCAATTCGGATGGTTGTGTGAGTTTCATTTGTGCATTCCTCCCTTTCATTGTTCACGGATTATTTAACGGAGCCACCAAAAACGAGTGTGTTGCTTAACAAGCGACCAGGCGAAGTGAGCATTTTACCACCAGCATACATACCTGAAGATGCACCACCATCCAGATTCATCGCTTGCTTCGCTCCAAGCTTCTGCATCACAGCAGCCCATTCCTTCATTGTTGCACCGGAAACGGTTGCCAGAAGAACCGAACCATCGCCCATAATGGCAATTCCACTTCTTGCACCAGAGGCGTTGAGAATTTTCGGATCCTTGAAGCCCTCACTTGCTGGATTAATCGAAATCTTCCCATCCTTGACGAGACGCGGACCGGCACCAACAGCAGTAACAACTTCATCCCAAGGAATTTCCTTGCCTGCTGCATTCGTGTACTTGTAATTCATCTCAACGGTGGAGCCAACTACGAAACGATCGGCGTTCGATTTGTGGCTACCTGTGAAGACCAGAACTGAGCCATTCTTCGGAATGGCAATATTGGTATTCGGTACTTTTTTCGTCACGATCCCTTTCTCGATCACTACTGCTGTACCACCTTTGAACCCAACCTTTGAACCACGCTCGGGCGTATACAGCATCGTAATGCTTGCATTTGCTGAAGGGGTTCTGTTAATAAAGGTAGCGTACCAACTGCGGGATTTGCCTTCTGGCGTCGTTACCATGCCTGTTAAGTTCACACGAAGTGAATCCATAATAGCTGTGCCATCTTCTTTAAAACCAATGCTTGTACCGTATCTTCCTATATGTATTACTTTACCATTCGCTATTAACATGCCATATGGATCTGGAGCACCATTATAAGCCTCAAAGAAAGCTCCGTTAATCGCGGCTTGCGCCCCATACGCTTTGACAATGGAAGGCAATGTTGCGGTCTGTCCTACCTGCTTTTTCGCTAATCCTACTGTCACTGGTGTGCCTTTTGGAATACTAACCGTTTGCACGGTGAAACTTCGTCCTGCTGCTTTTACTTTCTGCACTTTTGTACTGATTGCTGCTTTGGCTTCGACTGTCTGTGGAGCACTTACTGCCCCTGACAATAATACCGGTAAAGCCAGGACAAGAGCCATAGCTCCTGTCCACCATCTCTTACTTGATCTTCGTGTTTGAATACTGCTCACCCTATTGCCACTCCCATCCAAGAGCCAAGGCTCTTCATCTCAAGTTGTTCAAACTTGTCCATCACCATATCCGGATCCAGACGTAATTCACACATATCCAGTGCACATGCAACTGGAACCGCGCAGTGAATCTCTGCTAATTTGCGGGACAGATGAAGCATGTCCAGATCATTCTCAATTTTTTTGCGTACCGAAGGTGTAAGCTTATCCAAGTTGTCCAGAATCCCTTCGATTGAATCATACTCCTGAACAAGCTTCAGTGCCGTCTTCTCACCAATGCCTCGAACCCCTGGATAATTGTCACTTGCATCCCCCATCAAGCCCTTCATATCAATGACCTGGCGAGGTGTAAGTTGTTTCTCCGCCATTAGCGACTCTGGTGTGTACACCATGTAGTTGCCATGACCTTTTTTCATAATAATAATGCTTGTACGATCATTAATCAGTTGCAACATGTCATGATCACCCGTCAGTACCATTACATTCATGTCTGTCTGCTCTGTGTAATATTTCGCTAACGTGCCAATGCAATCGTCAGCCTCATATCCAGCTGCTCCAATGTTCGGAATATTCAGACTATCCATGACTTCGCGAATTAACTCAAACTGCGGAATTAGATCATTTGGAGCTTCGGGACGATTGCCTTTGTAAGCGGCGTACTCTTCGCCACGAAACGTCTTTCCACCCATATCCCAACAACAGATGACGTGACTTGGCCCAAAGGTCTGAACCGCATCCCAGAAATAACGGATAAATCCGTAAACTGCATTGGTGGGCAAGCCTGCCTTTGTACGTCTAATATATCCGCTTGCAGATGTTGCGTAAAATGCCCGGAACAACACTGCCATACCGTCTACTAGCAACAAAGTAGGTTCATTACGTTGATTCACTTGTGTTTACTCTCTCCTATCTTGTGTGTAACCAATAAAATAAAATGCAAAAAGAACTCTATCATTATATCATAGTTCTACCACTTATCGGTCAGCCAAAAAAGCCCTGAATTCTTAACATTCAGGGCCGCGATTTTACCACCTTTACAGTTACGGTAGAATCCAAGTTATCCGCAGTTCTTAGCGGTTATTCCACCCCTGCTCATACGTATCTTCCTTGAAGCCCACGGTGACCTTGTCTCCATCCGTTACAATGGGACGTTTGATGAGACGACCATTCGAAGCTAGCAGACGAATCTGCTCTTCGGCCGACATGCCCGGCAACTTATCCTTCAGCTGCTGCTCTTTGTAGACCTCTCCGCTGGTATTGAAAAATTTCTTAACCTCAAGTCCGCTCTTCTGGATCAAATCTGTAAGCTCAGCTTCAGTAGGTGGGTTATCAAAAATAGGAATTAACTCTAGCTGATGCTCTTGTGCCTCCAGCCACTTCACTGCTTTGCGGCATGTCCCGCATTTGGCGTACTGATATACTTTTAATTGACTCATTGCTGTTCCTCCTATGCTCCGGTATCGTTTTCTCGCTTCCCTTGGTTTGCTTTGCAAATCCAAAAGTCGCTCGAAATCGATACCATCGCATTGCAGTTTTTACTTCATAAGTGATCCATTTTTTAAATCCGATCCTCTCTGGGTTGCGCTTCAGCATCAAGTCGTTTCTCCAACGCTGCCAGATCTGGGGGCAATGGTGCCTGGAATGTCATCCGCTGCTTCAGAATAGGATGGTCGAACGATAATTCGTAGGCATGTAACGCTTGACGATCAATCCACCCATCTCGCTCGTTTCGCATCGCCTCTGTCTCAGCATCGATTCTATCGCTTGGCAATGTCTTATACATCCGATCGCCAATTAGCGGACAACCAATGGATGTCATATGCACACGAATTTGATGGGTTCGGCCACTCTCCAGTTTCAGATTCACAACACTAGCGCTGCCATTTCCCCATGTGGTTACCACTTTGTACAGGGTTCTTGCGGCATATCCATCAGGTGTGACAATTCGGCGGTGAGGCTCTTCTGGATCGCGATCAATCGGTCCATCTACTTCACCTTGCGCCTCACTGGGGCAACCATGCATAATAGCCATATACTTTTTATCAACCGTTCCCGCAATCATCTGCTCCGACACGTGCTGGTGCACATAAGGGTTTTTGGCTATCGCCAGCACACCTGATGTCTCCTGATCCAGACGATGAATCGGACGGAAGCGGAAGCGCTCTGCTTTGGACTTCCAATAATGGACAACGCCATTGGCTAGCGTGCCTGTATAATGCCCATGCGTGGGATGTACGATAATGCCCGAATCCTTGTTGACAATAAGCAGATGCTCATCTTCATATAAAATGTTAAAGGGTAGCTCTTCTGGCAAAATGTCATCCGATTCTTCTTGCTCCATTCGCACTTCGAGTCGATCCCCCGCGGATACCTTCACGCTGATATACACACGCTCTCCGTTTAACATGATTCCTTGTTCCGTGAGCTTCAATCTCGACAAAAGTTTACGGGATATTTGCAGCCGCCGCTGTAGCACGGTCTTCAGTAGCCAGCCATCCTCCTGCTCAGGAATCGTATAAACAAGCGGCGAATAATACAGGCTCATTCTTTGCGGCGGAACACTTTTTTGCTCCGCACATATTCAATATCAGCGACCTGTTGTCTCGCATTGGCTGTCCGTGCAACCACGAAGAAATAATCTGATAAACGGTTTAAATAACGTCTTACCGATGGATTAATATCGGTATGTTGGCCAAGGGTAACTGCGCGGCGTTCCGCACGACGACATACAGTACGGCATACATGCAGTGCAGACGATAGCTGACTTCCCCCCGGCAAAATGAAACGTTCTACCTTTGGATTCTCCGCATCATACATGTCAATCCATTGTTCCAATCTAGTAACCATCTCATCCCGCACTTTATATTTTGTCTCACTAATTCTTACAAAAGCGAGATCTGATCCACAGTCAAACAACTCCTGTTGTACTTCAAGCAAATGCTCACGGAGATCCTCGAATTGTCCTGTTGCATGATCAATTAAACTGATTGCCTGTCCCACAAAACAATTCAGTTCATCAATTGTTCCATATGCCTCTACTCGATCATCATCCTTGATGACCCGTCCACCAATCACTGATGTTTGACCTTCGTCACCTGTTCGTGTGTATATGCCCATGCTAATCCCTCCAATTGTTATTGATTCGCGCGGTAGAATATTCGGGTTATTAGTAATGCGAATATTCCTTAACTTCAACTTAACCAGTATACTTGACCACCATAAGATACGGAAATGCATTTTTTTCAGAAACCGCTTGGAAGCTTGCCACGTATATTGAATTGAGTTGTAATGCTGAGTATACATGAAATTGATAAACCCCTATAAAAAAGGAGACGATGATGCAAAACTGGATAACCGATTTCATGGAACAGTATGGATACATAGGAATCGCGCTGATAATTGCCCTTGAGAATGTATTTCCGCCCATTCCTTCTGAGATTATTTTGCCATTCGGCGGATTTATGACTACGTATACTAGCCTCACACTGCCTGGCGTTATTATTGCTGCAACGATCGGATCTGTACTTGGAGCTATCATTTTATATGCCATTGGACTGTTAATTGATGTGAATCGATTGGAGAAAATTGTAGACCGCTGGGGTCATATTCTACGTATCAAAAAAGAGGACATTCATCGTGTAGACGCATGGTTCGATAAATACGGGATGTGGACTGTCTTGTTCTGTCGTATGATTCCTCTTGTTCGCAGCTTAATCTCCATCCCTGCCGGTATGTCCAATATGAAGTTTGGATTATTCGTGCTTTTTACCACAATCGGTACATTCGTATGGAATATTATTCTTGTTTCTGTTGGAGCCGCACTTGGAGCATCATGGGAAAGTATTCTGAGCTTTATGGATGTGTACTCCCTTGTGATTTACATCATTCTGGCAATCCTTATTGTAGGATACATAATTTGGTGGATCAAACGGAGTAGAGCTCGGAATTAAGCTGTGTTTTAGAACTCCTAGAACCCTGTGTTTATTTAAGATACGCTCTAATGTAAGTTACTTGAGGGATGGGGCTGATTAACTCTTTCCTCGTTTACTCTCACTAGTGCCCCTATCAAGAAAGACGTGCCATCTCCTATAGACGGCACGTCTTTCTTTATTAAACGTCCATTATGTAGCCTTTGCCATGACTCGTATGTTATAAGACGACTTATTCATAACGTACTGAACGTGCCTTAAGCTCCATCGCTAGACCAGATACGAGCATGTAGACTTGTTCAGAGTGCGCTTGAAGTGCACGATTCACAGATGCCATTCTTGCAGCAAAGATACGCTCTTCTTCCGTTGGGTTCAGTGAACCATGCATTTCATTGGTGATAACAAGCATCTTCCCTTGATAAGACAACATGGCATCCAGCAATCGCTGCGTTTCTACACGTTGTTCATCCAAATCGTCATTCGTTCTAAAACCAGCAACCATCCACGAGGTTAAACTATCCACGATTATAATCCGACGATCTGCCAGAAATAAATTAGATTCTCGATTAATCTGATGAATAACTTCCGTCAGATGTTGACCATTCCCAGCTTCAATGACACGATAGTGAGCGGATGGAAATTCCGGAATGATCGCTTCATGATCGCCAGTGGATAAATAGATGCCTTCCCGGCTGATCTCCGCCGCATAACCAAGGGCAAACTTCGTTTTACCACTACCTATACCCCCAGTGACCGTAATCAACAATCCGCTCCCCTCCTTCCATAGCTAGGCTTCACACCTATTACTCTGTTAATGCCTTCAGTACTTTCTTCGATTCTTCAATATTTGAAGCCGACACTGGAATGGTTGCAAATAAATTTTTCGCAGCATACTGCACTTCTTGGAACATCTTCATATCTTCAAGCGGAATTCCATAGAGATGTGTTTCTTTTTTGATATCAGATCCATCATCTCCTGTGTCATTTTCAACAAAAACTCCACCTTCAAATACTCCTCGCTCGTATTTCTCTTGATCGAATGTATCATCTAAAGACACGTTTGAGCCATTGTTGCCGTATTGCTTCATGTCTGCTTCAGGCAGTATAAAAATATCATGCCCACCTGCGGCATATTCTACCAGGATTTTCTGTACATCATACATCGCACTAGTGACAACCTCTACTTTAGGCTCTTCACCTAGTTTTTGCTGCAAATTCGCCTGTAGTTGTTCTGAAATAACGGACGGATCCCCCTGGTTATCAATAATAAAAATCGTGAATCCACTCTTTCCTCCACAACCAGTAAGCACCAAAATTATGGAGATGATTGCCATTAGACCCCAAACTCTTTTCATTCCAGCTCCCCCTTTTGTCTCCTATGTCCAATATATCACAATTGTTCCACGCAAAAAAATAAGTACGCCTTCTAAGGCTATGATTCGACTCATGCCACAAAAAAGAGACCCCTTCGGGTCTCTCTACAGCCAATTACGTAACGTTTCGATAGAATGCAACAACAATCTATATTGCATATACCCGGCAAGATATCATTTGCTTTTGATCGGATTAGCTTTCATGTACTCGTTAATCTTCAGATCAAGCAAACTGCTGATCTCAATAACGATGTCAGAAGTGAATGATTTTTCTTCAAGGAAGATCTGCTCCATCTTCAGACGCAGCAGATGAATTTCATCTTCCAAGGAAATGTCATGCAATGATGCGTGATCTCGTTTCACCGACCATCGGTCGCCATGATCGCCTTCAGCCAGATATTGTCCACGATTAGTCGGTAACTCATATTCAACACAAAACAAGCTAACCCCTCCTTGGAAAATGTTCTTCCGAATGTTAAATGCTAGAAAAAGTTATTTCAAATTGAAATTATATCACAATAATTTGTAAAAGAAAGTCATTTTTTCTAATATAACAAATTGTATCATTCGGGTATCCTTTTCTAACCATATAAAAGAATCCTCTTACTTATTAACCCTCTTTTTGTATCTTGTAAACAAAATTTCCGATTCGTTCCAGTGCTTCGTTCAATTGAGTCACTGAAGTTGCATAGGAACAACGAAGGAAACCTTCACCTTGTGGGCCAAACACATTACCAGGTACAGCAGCAACCTTATTTTCTGTGAGCAATCGTTCAGCAAAAACATCAGAAGTTAGGCCTGTCTTTTGAATACTCGGGAATGCATAAAACGCACCCTGTGGTTCATGACAGTCTAATCCAATATCGCGGAACCCCTGTACGATCAGCCTTCTGCGCTGATTATAGGACTCCACCATTCTGTCCTTCTCACCTAATCCGTTCGTTAAAGCTTCAAGTGCAGCCACTTGGCCCATCGCAGGAGCACACATAACCGTATACTGATGGATTTTGAGCATTGCCGCAATAAGCTCTGGGTGTCCGCACATGTATCCGATCCGCCAGCCAGTCATAGCAAATGCTTTGGAGAATCCACTGACTAGAATTGTACGTTCCTTCATATCAGGGATTGAAGCGAAGCTAACGTGTTTTTGCGTATATGTCAACTCAGCATATATCTCGTCAGCAATGACGATAAGATCATGCTTCTTGATCACTTCAGCAATCGGAAGCCATTCTTCATACGTCATAATTGCTCCGGTTGGATTACTTGGATAACACAAAATCACAACTTTGGATTTGGGCGTAATGCTTGCCTCAAGTGCTTCCGCTGTCACTTTGAATTGATCTTTGGCATAGGTCTCAACGCCAACAGGCACACCCCCACCAATTGAAGCAATGGGTGAATATGCTACATAAGATGGTTCTGGAATCAGAATTTCGTCTCCAGGTACGATCAAGGCCCGCAATGCGAGGTCAATCGCTTCACTGCCGCCAACCGTTACGATAATTTCGTCCTTCGGATCATACTTTGTATCGAATTGGGTATGCAAATAATCGCTGATGGCTTCTCTCAGCTTCGGCATACCGGCATTTGACGTATAACTGGTCATGCCTCTTTCCAATGAATACACACAAGCTTCTCTCATGTGCCATGGCGTAACAAAGTCCGGTTCCCCTACGCCAAGTGTAATGATGTCTTTATTATCACCAACCAGATCAAAAAACTTACGAATTCCGGATGGCGGTATCTGCTGAACCAAAGGTGCCAGATACGAAGTCATTTTCTTGTTATTCCCTGTTGTCTGTTCATTCACTATCATGACACATCTTCCTTTACGGCGAGATCATGAGACGGTTGTCTTCCTGATGGTCTTCAAAAATAATCCCGTCCTGCTTATATTTTTTAAGAATAAAATTCGTTTTGGTGGAGAGTACTGAATCAATTGGAGACAGTTTCTCGGATACAAAATTAGCAACTTCACGAAGGTTGCCACCTTCAACTTCAACGAGCAAATCATATGCTCCCGACATGAGATAAACCGATTTTACTTGAGGATACAAGTAGATTCGTTCAGCAATACCTTCGAATCCCCGACCACGCTCTGGCGTAATCTGTACTTCGATCAGTGCTGTGACTTTCTCATCATCAATTTTGCTCCAGTTAACGACCGTTGCGTATTTGACGATGACGTGCTCTTGCTCCAGCTGTGCGACGACATTCTTAATCTTATCTTCCGACTCTCCGAGCAGCGTAGACAGCAGCGCGGGAGTCCTTCTCGCGTCTTCCTTCAACAGATTCAGAACTTTCAATTGCAGGTCGTTCAAATCCTTCATGTGTTTCCCTCCAGCGTCATCCAAGTTCCTTAACGTACGTGTTCGAGCTATCTCTTCAATGAATTAATACTTATATTACATGAATTTAACGTTGATGCAAAGACAAAAACCGCCTGCCTTGAATTCAGGCAAGCGGTGGTATGGTCTTTATACAGGCTTGTGCTTCAAACCCCTTTTCCAGAGGTTACATGTAATAAGGATTACTGTAACTAGGCTGATGCTGAGGCACATTAGGTGCCTGGCTGTATGGACTGCTTTGCGTGTTCTTCTCCTGAATGAATTGCTGACATTTCTGCTGTGTCTGCTGTGCAGATTGGAGCTGCTTATCAACATCTGAACGTAGGGCTTTGGACGATGCAGAATACATGTTGTTTTGTTGCATCAGATTGAACAATTCACCCTGTAAACGCAAAGTATCATTCGTCAGATCATTGAACATTTTACGAACTGTAGGACAGGAAGCTTCCGTAGTTGCTGTCGTATATTCCCGTGAAGTTCGTCTCAAATCTGCAAGAATCGACTTCAACAAGTCTTGTTCTTGCATAAAATTCCCACTGGATGACAAAGATTGTGTGTACACGTATTTTCCTCCTAAGCATTAAAATCACTTGCTAACGGTTTGAGGTTTATTGCGACTGGGAAGGTGCAAGAGATTGATGTTGGTGCAGAGCCTGGATCAGCGTGTTCAAATGTTGTTCATGGGCGCGAACATATTGGTTCAATGCTTGCCCAATCTGTGGTTGGTGTGAGATGGATGCTGTAGCAGCACACTGTTTAATCAACATTTCTTCATTGGAGATTGAATCCGCAATATAGTTCAGTTCTTTTGGGCTCAGTGCTTGCATTTGTGAATATTGCATGTATGTCTGACCTCCTTAACCTAAAGTTTATGCGAATTTATTGTTACCTTGTCCTGAAAAAGTATACTTCATTAAATGAACCGAGGTGGTCTATTGTGGAACTCATTAACGGAACAACGTACTGGCCAACCACGTTCCAATCGACACGTAATTATCCAGCTCTAGAAGAGAACCTTACCTGTGATTGCCTCATTGTTGGCGGTGGAATGGCTGGAGCATTATCGGCCAAGCTTCTGACCGATCGTGGAATTCAAACCATCCTCATTGACAAGAGAGAGATCGGGCATGGCAGTAGTATGGCGAATACGGGCTTACTCCAATATACAAATGATAAGACGCTGACCTCCTGTATCCAGACATTTGGAGAACAGACAGGAGTACGATTTTATGAGTTGTGTCGAGATGCAATGAAGCAGTTAGCCGAAATTGCACAAAAGCTTGAAATTGATCCTTGGTTTGCGCCTCGCACAAGTCTATATTGTGCAACTGATGAGGAAGATGTAGCTATGCTTGAGGAGGAATATCGCAATCTGAAGCATTACGGATTCGATGTAGAGTTCTGGAATGAAGACAAGATTCGTTCCGTGTTCCCTTTCAGCAAACGAGCTGCATTGTATACGAGTGGTGATGCGGAGGTTAATCCGTATCGCTTGGTTCACTCACTCATTGACTGGGCCTCAAATCAGGGAGCCAAAGTCTTCGCTCATACCCCCATGACCCATTGTGATTACAATGAGGATGGAGTGGTATGTTATACGCCACAAGGAACAATTCGTGCCAATCATGTTATTTTCTCTACAGGATATGAAACGCAAGAGATCAAGAATGATCGCGGGGCATATCTGAAGAGCACTTACGCCATTGCCACCAAACCACTGAAGGATCTCAGTAGCTGGCATGAACAATGCATGATATGGGAAACTGCCAGACCTTATCTATACATGCGCACAACACCAGATGGACGAATTATTGCAGGTGGACTTGATGAGGAACGCCCGCGTGAGGATCAACGAGCGATCAAAGCAGCTCATAAAGGTGACATTTTACTGCAACAGATTGCGGAATATTTCCCTTTATCCGACCTTGAAGTAGATTATGCTTGGGAAGCGGTCTTTGGTAGCACGCATGATGGGCTCCCCCTAATTGGAGCGCATCCAGATTACCCACATTCATATTTTGTAGAAGGGTATGGTGGCAACGGGACAGTGTACAGCATGATTGGCGCAAGGCTAATTACGGAGCTCATTGCTACGGGTGTGAAGAACCCCGACTTGGATCTATTTTCACTCACAAGAACCAGCAAACCTTCTCCCGTCTAACAGGAGTAAACATTCAAAGATAGTAATGGAAATTAGGCTAGACAATAGTTGCATTTGAAGCAGCTACATATAAAACTGATACAAAAAAGGTACATTCATAGGAGTTACATCCTTGAACGTACCTTTTCTGTTTTTACCATCTTTACCATAAATACAGAAAGCAATGGCGTTCTCATACTGTCAGCACCACACTATGGAGAGGCATAATCTATGTCTACTCCATGGCCTTAGATTTATGACGATGTTGTACCTTTTCCTTCAGTATGTCTTAACATCTTACGCATAAAGACCCAACCGATTAGCGGAAAAGCTCCTAAGATGATAATTAACCAAGTTAGCGTTCGCAGTGAAGGCTCATTCATGACGGTTAGAATAAAGACCCCCAATCCAAACAGCCGACCAATCATCAGGGAAAGTTCTCTTAATACGACAAGTTCTACTCTTTTCTCGACATTTTCATCACTCGTGCCCATCATATCAAAACCCGCTGAGATCATCGGCAAAATGTACAATGGCATCGCAAAGGCACTCCCGATTCCCATAATCAACAGCGTACCATAGGTCACTTTCCAGAGAAGTGGCATCAAAACAATGAACAGCAATATGGCTCCAATGAGCATTCCCTTAGCTCTATACTGTGGCTTAAACCATTTGCCTGCTGCCCAATAACTTACAAGTGCTACTGCAGAAGTGATGAGAGAAAACTGCCCTAGTTTGTACTCCTGAGCAGTTGCTACATAGACCAGCAAAGCGATTAAGAATGCGAATACACCCTCACGCACCCCCTGAGCAAATAAACCTAAAGCAAGCGGCCTCCAAGGACTATGCGGTTTAGATAGCTGGAGCCAAGGCTCCGACCAGCGGTATGTACCGCTCACCTTTCTTTTTTTGAGAAAGAAACTGAATACAACTGCAATCACATAAATAACCAGAGACACCGTAAAAATAAGGCGGTATCCCGTATTATCCGTCATTCGAGAAATAACCAGACCAGAGAACCATGGCCCGATAATACCTGTCATCGATCCTAACAGGCCAACCCAGCCATTAAATAAATCCCGGTTATCGCGATCCGTTATCTCAAAATATACAACGTTAAATGCAATCCAGAATAGACCTAATGCACATCCTAAAAGTATGCCCAGAGGCCAAATCCAGTCTACAGCGCTAGAACCAACCCAGAGAACTGTCATATAAAAGAGCCCTGATAATGCTGTTCCTAGTCGTAAAGCACTCATTTTGTTATGTTCCTTGACCCATTTACCAGCAATCCAAAATGTGAGCCCGATGGCAAGTTGCTGACTGACAGTAAACCAACCCAACATAGCGTAGTCTGGCCGGCTCTTCCACAAGTACACATTCAGAAACGTTCCCGATAGAGCACCCGCTAACACAAACAATCCATTCACGCCCAAAAGCAGAATGGATTGTCGACCCAAAGAGATCTTCATCTGCTCCCTCCTTTATCCACCTGAAGTGAGCACTTTACAGGTAGGTCTCAGGTTTAACGTACCCCAAGCGCTAGGAAAACATGATGAATCTTTGGCGTGCTATAAAATTTTATTTTGATCGAGCTTTAGAAAATGATTTATTTCTTCGCACTCAAATTCTGAATCAGACGAAGACGATCATCCTCTGAGAGACTGTATTGAACCTGGAAACATCCTGAGCAGACATACATCTGCACTGTGAACGGAGGTGACAACAAATCACCTGTTCCCTTAGCACCATTCGGAACAGACGTGAAGTTCGCCTGGTCTGCTTGTTGAGTACCTGCTAACAGCATGAACTCACGACAGTGTGGGCATTCTGGGACTTCTTCCTGATGATCGAGTTGCTTCTCAACACCTTCTTCGTATTGGATCAGATCATTCCCTTCATCCGCATACTTAGTTAGTGTGCGCAATTCAGGTAGTTTCAGTTCTACCTCATCGCCCCATAAATCAGAAATATCCGTCCCTTGATTATCGTGCACCTCATCATCCTCGTAGACATCCGTTTCGTTGTCAATCTCCTCTTCGTCTCCGATGTTAATGTTAAGTGTACGATATCCGTTTAGTTCATTGTGACAATGTGGGCACTCTTCTTCAGGTCCCAGCTCCTCATCCCATACAATCTCCGTGTGACACCAAGGGCAAATTGTTGTTTCCATATCTAATCAACCTTTCTCTTTCTGTATAACCATCAAGTATTCATAACATAAATGACACCAATAGTGAAAAATACAATGGATGCAGCAAACAAAATTCGAATTAACAGTTTCATGCCGCAAGACCTCCTACATGATGCTCGCGCCAATAACAAAGGATAGCGAGACCGAGATAATCATGGAAATCAGTCCAACCGCCCGGTTATCCGCTTCAATTTCTTTATCAATGGAGAACACTGGGGTCAAAAATTCAAATAAAAAGTAGGCAACAAGCAGGAGAATAAACCCTAGAAATGACCACGTCATGGCTTCATAGACTGAAGATTTGGCTTGTATACAGAAACGAAGCACGTTACATATGCCAAAAATTTTGCCACCTGTTGCCATAGCAACCGCAATATTTCCCTTCTTAATCTCATCCCAGCACTTGTACTTGGTAACCAGTTCGAAGCAAGCGAGAAAAATGAGAAGCTCCATAATGGCTACCGAAAAAAAACCGAGCACCATCCCCAAGGGATGGGACAGCAATTGGTCAATCGTCCCTTTCACGCACGGTTCCCCTTCCCGCTTCCGCATTCAAAGCTGACTAAGAATGCGGAAATTCAATGATTCATGGCATGGGCTAGCTACTCCAGTTCTGCTACGGTAACACCGTTTCCGCCTTCCCCATAATTACCCAGCCGATAACTTTTAATATGTCTATGCTTACGCAGATAATCCTGAATACCGGAACGTAAAATTCCTGTTCCTTTACCATGGATAATGTATACCTGACCCAGATTCGCAAGGAACGCTTCGTCGATAAAACGATCCGTTTCCATCAGAGCTTCCTCCAGATTGGAACCGCGCAGATCCAGCTCGCTCTTGACATTATCATCACGAGTTCGTTTCATTCCGGTCACAGGTTTTTGTTTGGGTGTCACTACAGTTGAAGCAGACTGCTTCAGCTCAAGATCATTCAGTGATACTTTCATTTTCATAATACCAAGCTGTACCACGGCTTCCTTGCTTCCAGACATCTCAACAACATGGCCTTTCTGATTCAAGCTATACACTAATACCTCATCACCTGGGCCAATAGCACGAGCCTTCGGAGCGGATGCCGTGCGTTTAACGGTCTTCTTCCGTTTCTCCGGTTCAGCTTCATCCAATTGTTTACGAGCAGCAATTAGCTTGTGCTCCTTAACCGATGCACCTTCTTCCATAGCGAGCTGACGCAGATCAGCAATAATTTTCTCTGCTTCTGCTCTAGCTTTGTCCACAATCAGGCGCGCATCTTCTTCTGCCTTCTCAATCCGGCGGTCACGCTGCTGTTCCAGCTTCTCCAGTTCGGATTGATGTCGGCTACGCAGCTTCTCCATGTCTGCACGTAAATGCTCCGCCTTCTCACGCTCTTGCTCAGCTGTCAGTCGATTTTCCTCCAGTGAAGCAATCATATTCTCCACTCGCTGATCCTCTTCCTTCACCTCACCACGAGCATAATCCAGAATGTTGCTTGGAAGCCCAAGACGTTCCGCAATGGCAAAGGCATTACTCCGACCAGGAACACCAACAAGCAAACGATACGTTGGACTTAACGTATTCACATCAAATTCCATACTCGCATTGATAACGCCCTTGCGTTCATAAGCATAAGCCTTCAGCTCACTATAATGCGTTGTAGCTACCATACGACAACCGGTCTGGTGCATATGTTCCAGAATGGAAATCGCTAGTGCCGAACCTTCGGCCGGATCTGTTCCCGCTCCAAGCTCATCCAGTAGAACAAGGCTTTTCGTCGTCATGTTTTTCAAAATCCGAATAATGTTTGTCATATGGCTAGAGAATGTACTTAGGTTCTGTTCAATGCTCTGTTCGTCTCCAATATCGGCATAGATCGCATCAAATACACAGAGTTGACTGCCATCTTCAGCAGGGACAAACAATCCAGACATCGCCATCAGACTGAGCAGTCCAATCGTTTTTAGCGTGACTGTTTTACCACCTGTATTCGGCCCTGTGACAATAATCGATGTATAATCATTGCCTAATTCAATATCCGTAGGTACAACATTTTCAATGGCAATTAGGGGGTGACGCCCCTTCTTCAGCTTAATGAAGCCGCGATCATTCATCCGTGGTAAGGTTGCCTTCAGTTCGCGAGCTAAACGTGACTTCGCAAATATGAAATCAAGCGTCCCCAATAGATCGACATCATCCAACAGCCATTCTGCCTGCTCGCTGACAAGGGCGGTCAATTTTTGCAAAATAACTTCAATTTCGCGCTCTTCCCGAATTCGAGTCTCACGTAATTTGTTATTCATCGCAACAATTGATTCCGGCTCAATAAACAGAGTCGCACCTGAACCCGACTGATCGTGTACAATTCCTCCGAAGTAAGAACGATACTCTGCTTTTACTGGGATTACAAAGCGATCTCCACGAATGGTAATCAACTGATCCTGTAACATTTTAGATACCGTTGAAGAGCGAATCATGGAATCCAGCTTCTCCCTGATCCGAGCTTCGCCGCCCCGAAGTTCGCGACGAATCTGTGCAAGCGTGACGCTCGCACTATCAGCAACTTCAGCATTATCTTCAATACAGCTACGAATTTCATCTTCTAGTGCTTTTTGCTCGGACAACTGGTCACTAATGAAGAACAGTGACTCCACTTTTTCATCTTCATGAAGTGTAGCAATTTGCCGCTTGAGTCTACGTGAAGCAAGAGTAGTGTTCGAAATTCCGAGAAGTTCATGTGGGTTCAAGGTGCCCCCAATTTCTGAACGTTTAATGGAGGCTGTAATGTCAACAATGCCACCGAAAGATGGCGAACCCTTCAATCGATCAAACTTAAAGGCTTCGTCCGTTTGCTGCAGTAATCTTTTCACTTCTTCTAGGTCACCAATCGGCTCCAGAGTATCCGCTTTCTTCTTGCCCATTGTCGTTTGAGCAAAGCCTTGCAATGTATTTAAAATTTTGCGGTATTCCAATGTGTGTAAAATTTTCGTATCCAAGTGTACAACTCCTTCCAAACTATAACTGTATTATAGCGAAAGAAACTTTCTAACGCTATTTAACGAATCCTTCCACACATAAGTTATGACATTAAGCCACAAACTACAGGTGTCAGGATTTTGCAACGTCCCCAAGCGAACAGGATGCTCAATGCATAATCCGATCTGAAATATAAGGAGGTAAACACGTTGAACTTCTTGGGACATGTTGTACGATTCATTATCGCAGCCATTGTACTAATGGTCGTCAGTTGGATTGTACCTGGTTTTGCCGTTGGTGGTTTCTTGAGCGCCCTTATGCTAGCTCTGGTCATTGCCCTTCTTGGTTGGATCATTGAAGGTGTCTTTGGTAAAAGGGTTTCTCCCTTCGGCCGTGGAATCGTTGGCTTCATTGTCAGTGCACTTGTGATCTGGTTAGGTCAATACGTTGTCGATCACGTTGAAGTCAGCCTGCTTGGAGCCATTTTAGCCGCACTGGTTATCGGGATTATCGATTTATTCATCCCTGTATCCACACCGTTTGAAGCAGGGCGTGAATCCAACAAACGATCGTAAGATCAAGGCTATACCCTGGCTAAACACGTTAGATCAGTAACATAGCTCATCCGTAGACCTCTGATGGCTTCACAGCCTGATGAGGTTTATTTATTATGAAGCCGTCCCCTACACCACATCATAATCTGAATAATTTTCAATAAAACGACATAGCCCACATGTACAGGCGTTGCCAATTTGCGGTATGATGACTGAAGAAATCATTCAAATTTCATCTATTACAATAAGGGGGCACATGATGAAAAAAAGTTTAGCATGGCTCGTAGCTTGTATGTTGATTATGGTTCTTGCAGCTTGCGGATCAGGAAACTCAAGTAATGGCAGCGATGCTGATCCTGGAATTACTGCAAGT
The DNA here is from genome assembly GCF_030812775.1 of Paenibacillus tundrae. Taxonomy (GTDB): domain Bacteria; phylum Bacillota; class Bacilli; order Paenibacillales; family Paenibacillaceae; genus Paenibacillus; species Paenibacillus tundrae_A. The sequence goes on along the minus strand of NZ_JAUSTI010000005.1, from coordinate 136,426 downwards.
GAGGAACTCGTGATCAAGGCAAGCAACTATGAGTTCGACAAGCCCGAGTATCACCTCAAAAAAGGGGTTCCTGTTAACATTATTTACGAAAACACAAATGGCAATCACGGCTTGCTTGTGCCTGAACTTAAACTGCAACTAGACATCCAAAACTCTTCAAAAGTAATCATCCCTGACCAAGTCGGCGAATTCGAGATGTCATGTTCTGTATTCTGTGGTAGCGGGCACAGTAGCATGATCTCCAAAATTATTGTTGAAGAATAGATAACCAAGACAAGGAGCCCCCGTAACATTGGGAGCTCTTTCTTTCATTATAACAAATTGTACAATAGGTTGTTCAAAAAGCCCGCTTTTGAGCATGCACTATAAGAATTCAATGCCAGGATGATATCCAAATCCACAGAGATTAATTCTGATCCTGTTCAATCAATTCAATCCATTCGTTATACTCCGTCTGTAATTTCGTATATTCATCTTTCAACTGTCGATGCTCTGTGTTCAGTTGCTCCGCCTTCTCTTGCTCCATTTCACGTTCGACTTGTAACAAGCGAAGCTGATTCGCAGCAAGCTCATAACGGTCACTGATCTCAAGCAGTTCATGCTCCAGAGCTTGTTTCTCAGAGGTAGCCTCTGCACGTAGCTGATCTAATTGCTGACGCTCTTGTTCTAGCTCTTCAACCTTCTCAGCACTTGCAGCACTTTCCTTCTGCCAGACATTCATCTCATTCTCCAATGCAGTCCAGCGCTCTTGCCAGGATTGCTCCTGTGCTGCCCACTCGTCGGCACGTCGCTGCCAAACTTGATCATTTTGCTCCGACTCTGCTGCTTTTGAACGGAGCTGCTCTTGAAGCTGCTCTTCTCTATCGGTTAGCGCCTGCAAACGTGAAGACAGGTCTGCTTGCTTGGCAGTTAGTTCTTCGTGCTTGATCTGCCATTCCAATGCTTCTTCCTCCGTCTGTGCAAGTAAACTTGCCTGCTCATCTATTCGTGCAGATAACTGCTCTACTTCATTGCGGGTCGCAGACAACTGCTTCTCAAGCGTATCCTTATCCACAGCCAGCTTATCAAGCTTGCGCGTGTAGTCCTCTTCGCGCTGGAGAGCATCTCCATAATCATGGCGGATCTGCTTATAACTCTCTTGCAGCTTATTCAGTTCCTCTCGAAGTGCACCCATCTCGCGATCAAGCAGAAGACGCTCTTGTTCCCATTCATCAGCTTGGCTTTGGAAACGTTCTGCTGCTACTTTATGACGCTCTGCTTCATCTTTCACTACAGATAACTCATCATGTAGAGACTGAACACCTGCTTCCAGCGTCTCATTCTGTTCAACAGCTTCAAGAACCTGCGTTTCCAACTCTTCCATTTCGAGTCGACGCTGCTCGGCAAGGTCTTTCCATGACTGTTCATTCTGCGTCAATATGCTAATCTCATGCTGCAATGTACGTACAGCCGCATGAGCCTGCTCCAGCACTTTTTGCAGTCTGCGCTGCTCATCTTCCGACTTTGCTTCGGATTCACGAAGCTTCTGAACCTCCTGTTCCAACGTGCCCTGTTGTTCCTGAACTTTGCGAAGCTGTGCTGTAAGGGAAGATTCACGTTCAATCGTTTCATTATATTGTTCTTTCCATTGTTGTTCGGTTTCAAGGGTTTGTTGCAGCAGCGATTCTGTTTCGCGCAACTGTTCCTGAAGCTCGGTACGATCGTTCTTCAATTGCTCAAGTTGATGCTCAAGCTCCGTAATACGCCGTGTGTGTGCTTCTTGTTGCTGCTTACGCACATCTTGTTCCTCGCGTAAAGTTCGTAGTTGCTCTCGCTCACTGTGAAGTTGTTGTTCTTGATCCACGACGACTTCTTGAGCTTGTTTGAGTTGCTCTGCCACATTACTAAGCTGTGTGCTCACGTCCTTCAGACGAGATTCAGCGAGTTCACGTTCAGCTTCCAATTGCTGATGTAGCTTCTCTTGTTCTTCATGTAATCTAGACTCGGCAATTGCACGAGCCTCCGCAAGTTGAGCTGTCGCAGCTTGCTTCTCTTGCTGCAGCTGCTCTTCATAAGCCGCCTCTTTCTCCATCCATTCCAATTCAGCCTGTTCCGATGACTCTTGGAACGAAGCCTGCAGCTCCTCAATCTCTGCAAGACGCTTCTCGTCAGCCTGTTGCTGCAACAATATCCGATCTTGCTTCGCCTTCTCAGTAAGCTGTAGCACCTGATCTGTAGCAGATTGTTCTGCTTCCTGAATACGCTGCTCCAATTCAGACTTCAACGCGTTGTACTTCAGTTCAGCTTCGTCCTTCGCTTGTTTCAACTGAGTCTCCGCTTGCTCTAATTCTGACAAGATCGCAGCTTCTGCTTGTTCTTTAGCAGCCTGAACTTGCTGTGCTGCTTGCACTTCTAGCTGCTGCCGTTCAGCAACAGCCCGGCTCTCTGCTTCTTTTAGTTGAGCAGCCACTTTATTTTGCAGTTCCTTATATTGGGCAGCTGCTTTAGCTTCTGCTTGCTCTAATTGTGCTCTGGCACTAGCCTGTGCCTCTTTCAGTTGAGTTGCAGCCTGTGCCTGAACAGCCTTAAGCTGACTCGCTGCCTTGTCTTCCGCTTCTTTCAGGCGAGCTAACGTCTTCTCTTCCTTCTCTTTCAATTGCGCTGAAGTTTGAGCTTGGAGTTTCTGCTCTTTCACCGCTGCTTGTGCGCGCTCATTCTCCAGAGTGGAATTCAATTTGGCTATCTCAGCTCGTTGTTCCTCACGTAGCTTCGCCATGGCCTGTTCAGCCTCAGTTTTGAGTTTGGTCGCTTCAGCCAATGCTTGATCACGGCGATCCAGCTCCTGTTGATGTTCACTCTGTATCTTGCTCAAACGATTAACTTCATTTCGAAGTTCAGTACGTTCACCTGTTAGCATTTTCAATTCATTCCGAATTTCCTGGGTCTGAAGAGATTGCTCAGCCATATGTACTGCTGCTAACACCGCAATGCGCGGTGTATCTAAGCGAGAGTGATGTTTGGAGATAGCGTTCATACGCTCATCCACCAAATTAGCTACTTGTTTCATATAGTCGGCACTGCTGCCAACCAGTTTATAGGAAGTCCCGTAGATATCTACGGTGACGCGTGTACGATCAGGTGTAGTCACAGTTGTGCCCTCCTTCAAGTCTGTATGTTGATTCTAAGCTGTATAACCAAAAAAGTCACATCGATCCTCTATATGCTAAGGATTCGATGTGACTTCAAGCAATTCCTGCTAATCTTTGTTCAAAAAATTGACTTCTGTTCTATTTACGCAATTCAGCTGCGAATTGCTCCTCTAGACGAGCAACTACGCGGGCATGCACCTCGGTAATTTCCTCATCAGTAAGCGTGCGCTCACGATTGCGATAGACCAGAGCCATGGCTACACTCTTCTTATCTTCACCCAACTTGCTGCCTGTGAACACATCGAATACCTGTACCGTCTGTAGCAGTTCACCTGCTGATTCACGAATGGCTTTTATCATGTCACCAGCTTCAATATCTTTGTTTACCACGACAGCAATGTCACGCTCCACTGCCGGGAAACGCGGAAGCTCACGGTAACGGATATCCGCATCAGCTTCACTGTAGATCGCTTCAAGTCCGATCTCAGCGATGTATACATCATTCAGATCATATTGTTGTTGCAGTTCTGGATGCAATTGACCCATCGTACCGATCAGCTTGCCTTCTTCTCCATTTTTTCCATCCAAGTATACTGAAGCAGAACGACCTGGGTGGAATCCTTCAGGGCTGTTCGCTACCAAGCGAATACGTTGCTCTAGACCGAGGTAAGCAAACAGGTTCTCAAGTGCACCCTTCAGGTCGAAGAAGTCCACTTTCTCTGCCCCTACATTCCACTGCGTGGCTGCACGATTTCCAGTGATCAGCAAGCTAAGAACTGGAATTTCATGAGGCTGCTTAGTCAACTGCTCTTCCTCAGTGAAGAAAACACTACCAACTTCAAAGACTGCAAGTGAATCCTGTTTCCGATTCATATTATATACTGTTGCATCTAGCATCTGTGGCAAAATGCTTGTGCGAAGCACGCTACGGTCTTCACTCATCGGCATCGCCAGCTTCACATACTTACTATCACCTGTAAGTGCAGGGAATAGTGACGTTTTATCTGGGTGTACGAAGGAATAACTGATCATTTCCTGCCAGCCGCTACCTGCTAGCACGCCACGAATGGTGCGGCGCATTGCTTGCGAACGAGTGTATGCACCTGGTGTCGTTGGTCCTTCAATAAGTGTCGTAGGAATGTTGTCATATCCATACAGACGAGCAACTTCCTCGAACAAATCAACATCTAGTGTGATGTCCCCTCTACGCGTTGGAACCTCAACATCAAGTAAACCCTGTTCAGCGTCGCCACAAGCAAAATGCAACCGAGCAAAGATCGTTTTAACTTCAAGCAAGGACAGATCTGTTCCTAGATAACGATTAAGTCTATCGAGAGACAATTGTACGATCCGTTTCTCTGCTGCTACTGCACCAGCTTCTACCGTTCCTTGATGAACCTCACCTTCAGCATAACGCTGGATTAGCTCAGCAGCACGGTCTAGGGCTGTAATGACTGCACCTGGATCAACTTCTTTTTCAAAACGCATGCTTGCTTCGGAACGCAGCCCCAGTTGGCGCGACGTTTTCCGAACTGATCCGCCGTCGAACTTAGCGGACTCCAGCAACAGATTAACCGTTCCTTCCGACACTTCGGAATTCTCGCCACCCATTACCCCAGCAATGGCTACAGGTTTCACACCATCCGTAATGATCAACATATGCGGCTCAAGCTTACGCTCTTGACCATCAAGCGTCACGATGCTTTCGCCTTCCTTCGCCATCCGCACGTCAATATGCCCCTGCTCTAACTTATCCGCATCGAAGGCATGCAGCGGTTGACCATATTCCAGCATGACGTAGTTCGTGATATCTACGATATTGTTGATTGGTCGAACACCCGCTGCCATCAGGCGGTTCTGCATCCAGAGCGGGGAAGCACCGAGCTTAATACCTGTAATATAACGAGCAGCGTAATGAGCGCATTGCTCTGTAGCTGTAATTTCAACGGAGATATGATTGGCAGCAGCATCGCTAATCTCAACGAGCTGTTGCTTCGGATCTGGTAAGTTGACTTCACGTCCCAGAATCGCGCCTACTTCATAAGCTGCCCCACGCATACTCAGACAGTCAGAACGGTTCGGGGTCAGATCCAATTCAAGCACATGATCATCCAATCCAAGTACCTGGCTGATGGGTGTTCCGATTTCCGTTTGCTCTGGTAACACGAGAATACCTTCCTGCTGATCCTTAGGAAGCAACTTGTCGTTCATGCCCAGCTCTTTTGCGGAGCAGATCATACCAAGCGAAACTACGCCGCGCAGCTTCGCCTTTTTGATATCCAACCCACCAGGAAGCTTCGCGCCAACAAGAGCTACAGCTACCTTTTGGCCTGCATCCACATTTTTCGCTCCACATACGATCTGTAGGTCTTCTTCTTGTCCTGCATCAATAATACATACGTTTAGTTTGTCCGCATCCGGGTGCTTTTCCTTGCTCTTTACGTAACCTACAACAACTTTATTTACGCCCTGATTCCGGTTCTCTACTACATCAATCTCAATACCCGCCCGGGTAATCTTCTCCGCCAATTCCTGTGGCGTCGCACCTTCTAGGGAAATATAATCAGACAGCCAATCTGTCGATACTCTCATGGACGTTCACTTCCTTTGTCTATAGATTAGTGTTCGGCGCTCAATGCTCGGTACGCCTATCTTCATTGAATTCTTCATATGCCGCATATACTTTTAAGATTATAGCCGTCCGAATTGCTTGAGGAATGCCATATCACTGTTATAGAAATGACGGATATCGTCGATGCCATACTTCAGCATGGCAATACGCTCAACACCCATACCAAACGCGAATCCACTATACTTCTCAGGATCGTAACCACCCATTTCTAATACTTTCGGGTGAACCATACCACCGCCAAGAATTTCAAGCCATCCTGTTTGTTTACATACACGACAGCCGCTGCCGCCGCATTGTACACACGTTACATCTACCTCAGCACTTGGCTCAGTGAATGGGAAAAAGCTTGGGCGCAAACGAATTTCGGTGTGAGCACCGAACATTTCACGTACAAATTGCAGCAGCGTTCCCTTCAAATCGCTCATACGAATGTTCTCGCTAATGACGAGACCTTCGACTTGATTGAATTGGAAGGAATGCGTTGCATCATCATCATCTCGGCGGTAAACCTTACCTGGGCAGATGACTTTGACAGGAACCTCACCCTTCATGCTCTGCATCGTACGCACCTGAACAGGCGATGTATGCGTACGCATCAGCAAGTCTTCTGTAACGTAGAAGGAGTCTTGCATATCACGTGCTGGGTGGTTCTTAGGCAGATTCAGAGCCTCGAAGTTGTAATAGTCCATCTCTACCTCGGGTCCTTCTGCTACACGGTAACCCATTCCGATGAAAATATCTTCAATCTCCTGCACCACTTTAGTCAGAGGGTGTAATCCACCCTGACGTCCGCGACGTCCTGGAAGAGTGACATCAATTTTCTCTGATTGCAGACGCTTCGCTGTCTCTTCCTTCTGGAACTGAATTTGCTTGCTGTCGATGACTTCCTCAATCGCACTACGTACATCATTCGCAACCTGCCCAATGACTGGACGTTCCTCTGCACTTAATGCACCCATACCGCGCAAAATCTCAGTCAATGCACCCTTTTTCCCTAAATACTTTACACGCAGATCACCCAGCGTCTGTGGATCGTTCACGCCAGACAACTGTTCCAACGCTTCGATCTTCAATGCCTCTAAACGTTCTTTCATGTGTAAATGCCCCCTTTTTATGGTGTAATTTGCAACAAAAAAAGGCCTTTTCTCCCCAAAAGGGACGAAAAGACCGTGGTACCACCCTTGTTAGACAACGATATTGCTTGAAACTACTAGCTTGCAATACGTCTGTCTCACTTTGTACGGAATAACGACCGTTAACCGTTTACCCCTACTGTCGCAGCACAATGTGCATCATCAAGTTCAGGGAACCGCTTCGGAGTGAATTTCGGCAGCCTTGTTCTACAGAAACGCTCTCAATCTACGGCGCTTCCTCCCTGTACAGAGGCACTGCTTACTTATCTCCATCATTGCGTTTACATGTTAGCAAAACCTATATCAACAACCTTCAAGTACGTACAGCCTCTCTTCGAGGCAAGCTGTTGATGATCGTTCATTATTATATTCAATATCTAATGAAATAGCAACCGTTATGCTTCGTACAGGTCAATTCGATTGATACAGTTGCCCCAGCCGCTGCTTAATACGCTGAATTTCCGCAGCTTCCTTCGCTCGTTCCTCTTCCGCTTCTAGCTTCGGCTGATCTTCGCTATCTCTTGTGGCACTATTCATTGGAGATAACAACTCCGACAGTCGCATCTCCAGACGCAATCGTTCATCATCAGAATCTCTGTTCTGTAATGCCGATTCTCTTAGAACATGAGATTGTTCCCAGTCTTCTACCCCACCTTCGAAGTAAATCGCCGTACCATCTGTTTTAAGGTCAAGCAACCGATTGGCAAGCAATTTGGTTAACATTCGATCATGTGAGACTAAAACGAATGCACCGGAAGCCTGTTTTAATACATTTTCCATAACTTCCTGGGTATCAATGTCAAGATAGTTGGTTGGTTCGTCTAGCACAAGCAGGTTAGCTCCTCCGAAATACAGCCGCAAGAAAGCCACTCTACACTTCTCTCCCATACTCAAATCCCCAATTCGCTTGAATACATCTTCTCTAGAAAAGAGGAAACATCCCAAAATCGTACGTGCTGCACTCTGGGTCATGGAAGGCAGACTAAGCAAGCTGTCCAGCAATGTCTGCTCTTCTGGAAGTCCTTCGAGTTCTTGTGAAAAGTAACCGATCTTCAGCCCGGGATTCCTTGTCACATCCCCTTGTACAGGTTCAAGCTCTCCGATCATCAGTTTAAGCAATGTCGTCTTCCCCGTACCATTGGAGCCACGTACAGCCAGACGATCTCCTCGTTCCACTGCAACGTTCAATCCATGAAAGAGAGGATTCCCCCCAGGATAAGCAAATTCAACCTGATTCAATCTCAGGAGCTGGCGTGCACCGAGAGACTTCATATTAAGTTCCATGTTTAACCGAGTAGCCTCTCGTGGTCTATCCACGCGCTCGTTCTCCAACCGTTCAAGCTGCTTTTGCTTGGCATGGTAACGAGAGATGTTTTTGTTTGCCTTGGCTTTGTAAAAGCTCTGGGTGATTTTGACCTCAACGTCGGTTGCTGAATTATGCGCTTTATGAAACCACTGCTGGTAGTTACGAATCGTCTCTTCTAATGCCTTCTTCTCTAACTCTTGTTTACGATACAGAGCCTCCTGTTCCCGTAGTTCCCGTTCTTTGTGGCCTTTGTATGCGGTATACCCACCCTTGTACTTGACGAGTTTGTCTGAGTTAAACTCAATGACCCCTGTTGCCACTTCATCAATAAACGTTCGGTCATGTGACACAAACAAGAGTGTGCCTGTATAAGCGGATAACCAGCCCTCTAACCAGCGCATACTTTCCTCGTCCAAGTGGTTCGTTGGCTCATCCAGAATGAGAAACTTCGGTTTACTGACCAATAATCCAGCAAGCCTAGCTTTTGTCTTTTGTCCGCCACTCAAAGAATCATAGGGTCTGCTCCAATGCTCAGACGTTAATCCAAGCCGCGTTAAGACCTTCTCAACCTCAGTCTCCCACATATAACCGTTCAATTGCTCGTATTCTTCCATCGCTACCGTGTAGGCTTCCATCCATTGCCGTTCTTCTCCGGCACCGCACGTGCTTAAACGTTCTTCCAATTCCGTGAGCTTACGCTTGACCTCGTAAATTTGCCCACTCTCCTGACGGACTGCATCCAGCACCTTCATTTCAGGTTCGATCTGAGATCGTTGGCGCATAAATCCCCAGTTCTGCTGTGGCACAGCACGCTCGATCCTTCCTCCGCCCTCTTCTTCCCCTAGAATCATGCACAGCAAAGTCGTTTTGCCACAACCGTTAGGTCCCAGAACTGCCAATCTCTCCCCTTCATTAATTTCCAGCTGCAATCCTGTAAATAATTCTATTCCGTTCCATTCTTTAGATACTTCATGTAAGCGCACCAATGTCATCATGAGGCCTCATCCTTCCCGCTTCCAAAGTAGGTTGTGCGGTCATTGCAGGAAATACATCTCGCTTTTATTCCTAACAAAAAAACCGCTGGCATCAGCCGGCGGTTGGGCAATTCAGGATTGGAAAAAGCATCACAAAACAGGCAAAAGATATCCCCAAGCATAAGCAAATAAACCCAAACATCGGGTATGGCCATCTAGCCTACTCGCTCTACACTTGATCCCATTGCTGAATTTGGACACACGAATCCCCTCATTGCTCAGCCGGACTGGCTGACTGCGTCATCAAAAAACGTCTGCAGTTAACTTGGGTTCAGTTCATGTGTCTTACTTCATGGGACGTATGGTTACCTCTCATTCATGTGTAGTATCAATTTCTCTGTTATTGTAGCAGATGTTGGTAAAAAAGCAAAGGTAGCATCAAGATCATTCTCCAGATCCTAATCGGAACTGAACACGCAAAAAATCCTTTGCTGTATACAGCAAAGGATTTTAAGCATACCGTTAAGCGGGTGATGGGAATCGAACCCACGCTATTAGCTTGGAAGGCTAAAGTTCTACCATTGAACTACACCCGCATGATGAATAGTTGTTAACATTAATTTCACAATAATAATATAGCATGAGCAACAATGATGTGCAACTTTTATTTCCGTTCAACGAATTATTTACATCCAAAAAAAGACAGAAGCGCTTGAACGCTCCTGTCTTCTCTTTATTTTATCCTGCTGGTTTATCAACATCTCGTAGAAACTTCGTCTCGAAATCGGATGGCAAGATTGGTTTGCTGAAAAAGTATCCCTGTGCTTCATGACAATGCTGATCACGTAGAAATACGAGCTGTTCCTCATTCTCTACGCCTTCAGCTGTAACCTTCAACTGTAGATGGTGCGCCATCGATGTGATTGTGGATACAATCGCTGCATTGTTGCGATCCTCCATCACTTCATTCACGAATGAACGATCGATTTTGAGTCGGTCAATCGGCAAATCCTTCAGATAGTGAAGAGAGCTATATCCTGTGCCAAAGTCATCAATACTGATATGAACACCAATCTCTTTAATTTTGCGTAACTGCTCAAACGCACGATCTTTATCGAATGTCATACTTTCTGTAATTTCAAGTTCAAGCCACGCTGGCTCCAGACCCGTTTCATTAAGTATGCCACTGATATTGTCCAGCAAATGGGAGTGTCTAAACTGTCTCATCGACAGATTCACAGATACACATAATTTACGATAACCCGCTTCTTGCCAGATTTTATTTTGTTTACATGCCTGACGTAGCACCCATTCACCCAACGGAACAATTAATCCGCTCTCTTCCGCAAGTGGGATAAATTCTGCAGGGGATATCGATCCTCTCTGCGGGTGCTGCCAGCGTACGAGTGCTTCCATACCTACAACAAGTCCACTCGCAAGGTTTACTTGTGGTTGGTACATCAGATAGAACTGTCCACGATCTAGCGCTTTACGCAGGTCGTTCTCCAGTTGAAGACGCTCTTGAGCCTTCATCTGCATGGCATGAGCGTAACGGTTCAACTCAAGCCCCTGTTCCTTCGCATTATGCAGGGCTGTGTCCGCATTCTGGATGATCTCCTCAGGTGACTCACCATCATGAGGAAAGATAGCCATACCAATTCCTAATGTAAGATGATATTCATTGCCATCAACTATGATCGGTTTTTCAAAAAGTTGCAAAATGGATCTTGTACGGCGCAAAGCCGTATCCGTCGTATAGAAATCTGTCATAGCAATGACGAATTCATCTCTTCCCAGACCAAATACTTCTTCACAAGGCAGAGAGGAATGCTTCAAACGTTGTCCTACCTGATGTAGAACTCGATTGGCTGCCTGTTGACCAAGTGAATCATTAATGGTTTTGAAGCGATTAATATTAAGCACCAATACCCCTACAAGCTGTTCCTGGACTACCGCTTCGTCCATCATTGATTTCAGTCTCTGTGAAAGACGGCGGCGGTTAGGAAGTCCAGTCACATCTTCATGATGGGCAATGTAATTCATCCGAGCTTCAGCGGCCTGCTGTTTAAGGAAAGGTGTGTCGACCACCGAGGTGTATAACCCTTTTTGAACAAAATAGTAACCGATACAATTGCTCAATAACCCCATTAACAGGTTGATATCATTCACCATTGTTGCAGAGACCCAGTAACATTCCGCAAATAGGAAGCTTAGTGTACCATACAGTATGTAAGGAAGGTCTCCATCTTTATTTTTCTTCCACTTATAAAATAAAACGATAGCAGATATGCCGTATAAGACACCTACCAAAAAGTGAAATTGCGTAAATGTAGGGCTGAGCACATCGCCTTCAAGCAGTTTAGGTAACCCGCTCCAATTTTGAATTCCCAAAGTGTACAAAATAACAAATCCACCAAGTGTTCCACTAAACAGCAAGAATTTGCGTGGTAATGCAATTTCCTTTTCGCTCACTGTATAAATGAACAACAAACCTACCGCACAGATTACTGATCCGAGTGTCAACATTCTCAACGAAAGCTCCGATTCAATCATCGCACCATTCGGAATTTCTTCGGCAAATAGAACGATATGAACCAATTGAAACAAACCCACTAACATAAATAAGGTGGTCAGTAAAACCCTGCGTAGGGTTAATTTGGGCGTTTGGAACAAGAGGCTTTGATTGTAAATCCCAATACATGCTGCCGCTGCAGCAAAACCACTCAAAAGCATCAAAACCGGATATCCTGATATGATCAGATCAGAGCTTGTAGAGGAACGAAACCATTGACTAACAATGTAAAGCAATAAGCCACATACTAGGGCCAAAATAACTACTTTTCTCTGATCTTGCAGTTTAACCTTCATGCATACTTGTCCTTCCCGGGTTCACCTATCCTGAATAACGTTTCCTCATCCGTGATGGTCTTTCTGAAATTTTCAAAAAGTTACATCATTCGACATTTATTTATTTTACCAACGTTCAAATTACATGCTTCAACATGCTGTCTGGTACATAATAACATTTATATCCGCAGACGTGAACAAAAAAATAATCGTATATAGGAATAATTATTCATGACTCCTCGAGAAACAAGGTACTTAGAACTAAAAAAACACGCTCTCTATAGAGAGAACGTGTTTTAGTGAGTTTAGCAACAGTCCATTGGACTGTTTTTTATGCATTTATGCATGTTTATGCTTACTTATCAAAATTCACTTCTGGTGTTGTCAGTTTGTCATAGAAATCAACAACCTTATCTTTATTCTCGGAAGACCGAAGTGCCATTGCAGAGCGAGGATGCTCGTCCAATGTGCCTGTAATCATGTATGGCAAGATGTAGCCCCATTCTTCTTTTTCACGAAGAGGTACCATCAATTGCTCCAATACACCCAGTACAGGACGCAAGTTGTATTTAGTTCCCTTCAGGTGAGCAACCAGCAATTCCGTTGGGCAGTTACCCGCAGCACGACCCATACCGTACACGGAAGCATCCAACAATTCCACACCAAGCTCAGCAGCTACAAGTGAATTGGAGAATGCAAGTTGCATGTTATTGTGAGTGTGCACGCCAAGACGTTTGTTTGGAAGGTGTGTTTTGAATTTCTCTACAAGGTACTTCACGTCATTATGATCCAAGCTACCGTAGGAGTCTACAATGTAAACAACGTCTACAGAGCTGTCTTTGATCATTTCGAATGCTTCTAGCAGTTCATTTTCCATCACATTGGACAACGCCATAATGTTAAGTGTTGTTTCGTAACCACGCTCATGGAACGTTTGAACCAGCGCAAGCGCTTTGTCCACATCTTTGCTGTAGCAAGCCACACGGATCAGATCCAGCATGCTTTCGCTGCGTGGCAAAATGTCATTTTCGTCCACACGGCCAACGTCTACGAGTGCAGACAGTTTGGTGTTCCCTTTTTGCGGAATAACCTTACGTAGGAAGTCATCATTCAGAAAACGCCAAGGGCCTGCATCTTCGGCACCCTTCAGCAGTTTAGGAGAGTTTTTATATCCAATTTCCATATAATCAACGCCTGCTTCATTCAATCCAGCATAGAGCTGTTGAACAAAGTCCACGCTAAAGTCCCAGTTATTAACCAACCCGCCATCCCGGATCGTACAATCTACAATTTTGCAATGATTTGTCTTCATTTGTCTGCTCCTTTTCTGACCAACTTGTGTATTCCTCTCATGATACTTGAACGTGACAAGAAAAGTAAAGGGATAAACGTGCTATTCTGTAACTAGGACTTCCATATTTGATCCAATTCATTCATTTTATCAGCATCCGGCGCTTTCTTTCCATAACGTACAGCATTATACGCATCCGGCAATATCGTAGATAACCTTTTATCCTCTTGTTTCGATCCCTCTCGTTGAACAATCTCACCTGTTTCTAAAGGTGTCTGTGAACCCTCAATATGAACCCCACTACGCGTAGCGCTGTTAATCCATTTTCGGTAGTAAAAACGGATTCGATCTCTGTCCTTCGTGGGGAGAGGTTCTTTCTTACGGAACCAAGGCTTTCGAACTCTAGTCGGAGCTGCAAGAGTCTCACTAATATCCATATATTCCGTCGGTGGGGGCATCTTCTTGTCTTTGGCATTCATCATGCCCTTCAAACGCTCCATAAGCCTGCGTAGTGCGCCTTGACCCCATCTCATCGTAAACCATAGAATGACCAAGGTCACGGCAATGAGAACTACCCAGCCAAGAATATCCCACAGTATAGAGGGCTCTGCGTTTCCTTCTGTCGTCTGTTCAGGCAACATAGGTGTATTCATGGGCTCCGCTGGCGGTATAGGTGTTTCCTGCCCAGAAGTGTTCAATAACCCTCTTATCCAGGCCAGCAAGCGATCACGCAAAGGCGCTAACCAGGCAGCAAGGCTGGGAAATGCTCCAATAAGCCCGATTGTAATTAAAATCCATACTAATCGCTGACGATTAGCACTCGCAAATTCCCGTAGAACCAATCTTCTATTGTTATCATTTAGTATGGCTCGATCCATTTGTGAACTATACAAGGTTATCATCCAACCGGCGAAGCAAATTACACCTGATACATATAGACTTGTCACATACGGCTGCAACAAATGAAACGGTTCACCCCAACTCGAAGCCACACTCAGCAGAATTGAACTAGACACCCCAACAAGCTGCAATCTCAACGTTGCAGTCGAACGGAGATAGGGATCCGAGGTAAGTCCGATATAAGCAGAGATTATCCCCCACACGCCAACTGTGTATAGTTCAAGCCATGGGAGAGATAACGTAAGGTGAGTCATTAGAAATACAACTGCACCTAGTACAATAGCTACGCCCAAACGGTAGAATGCATGACTCCCCAAGCGAGGAAGTCGATGCTGAACGAGTACCGCTAATCCTGCAGCAATAATATAGTAGAACAATAGCGTATAAGGTAACGATCCCGACGCGTAAAGCGAGGTGAGTGTTAAGACGGGATAGATATAGATACCGATTAACAAAACTGCAACACACGAAAGCCCTAACTTAACCTTCGATGAGATGGAATCATTCATGCACTCACCGCCTTGTTACTCGTTGTCACTTGCTCTACAGGAAGAATAGTTACACGATGTCCTTGTTCATGCAAACGTGCAATTTCATTCTCCATGGCAGGAGACACATATGTTGTAATCAATAGATAACTTCTCGCCTGCTGCGCTTCTTCATTACGCAACACCTCATCGCGTAAGAACTGCTCCATGGGTACCATACACTTCAATTCGATCTCCGCCATTGCTTCCAACAGTAACTCCAAATGAGGGGTACCATAGTCTGGTTCGATCCTTAATGGCTCATGTCCGCCGCCTATTCGATAGCCATTATGGGCAAAACCTGCAGGTAGGCCACGCCCAATGGCATCCACAACTGCGGTTGCAGCATAACGAAGAGCTTGCTCGATCGTCTCAGGCTTAGTCACCACACTCCACATGTCTGCGGATTCCTGAATATTGACTATAATCCATGATTGCGGATCTGCTGTCCAGCCCTGCTTATACACCTGCAATTCCCCTGTACGCGCACTAGCTTTCCAGTGTATTCGATTCATGGGGTCACCCGCACCATACGGACGTACACCTAGGATCAGAAAAGGATCCTCCACAATCCAGCGGGACACTTCTACCTCTCCCTGCCAGACTTGATAAATGGCCGGTAGATCCTCGGGTCGAATCAAGGAGGGGTACACAATCATGGACAGCTGCATGGGAATAAGCTTGGAGGTACGCCATACTCCAAATAGATCCCCACCTGTCATTGTAACGCTCTGTATCGTATATATCCCGCGGCGACTGCATACCACAGGATGCTTGCGTGTAATACGAGTAAACGGTTTCAAAGTAAAAATACTTTTATGATTCTGATAGATCTCACCTTGACTAATCGCCATACCTGAACCTGTGCGGAAAACAAATGATCCTGGTAGCATGGCTTCAAGTCGAAGCCAAGGTACAGATACACGCTTTTCATTAGCTATGGTCTCTACCATCTCCAGCTCATCGCCAGCATAACAGCGTGACTTACTAAACTGTCTTGAATACGTGAGCTTACGTAATGCAGAGCGCCCAAACCACAAGCCATGTATAGCTATAACAATGCCGCCAACAACGACTAACCATAGCAAATTCATAATTATCGCCCACTGCCAGCAGTCATGTTCTCCGTCGGTACTTGAACGTTATTCAGAATATCCTGAATGATTCGTTCTGCCATTCCTTCCTGCTGACGCATTCGATTACGGAACACCAAGCGATGTGCAAGTACTGGCTCTGCCAACTCTTTGATATCGTCTGGTAGAACGTAATCTCTGCCATGCAAAGCAGCCCATGCTTGGCTCGCCTTAAGTAGAGCCTGCGCTCCTCGAGGACTAACGCCTAGAGACAGCTCAGGATGCTTGCGAGTTTCTTCTGTGAGCTGAATGATATATGTCAGCAAATCCTCATCGATCTGTACAGACTTATAGGTCTGTTGAGCTTCAAGTAGCTGCTCTCGCGTGATAATACTCGATAGATCAGCCACGGATCGGCTTGCCACAGTACGTCTCAAAATCTCTACACTTTCACCTTCAGTTGGGTAGCCCATACGAATCTTCATCATAAATCGATCCATCTGCGCTTCTGGCAGAGGAAACGTTCCTTGGTTATCAATCGGATTTTGCGTCGCAATGACGATAAACGGGTGTTCAAGCTGCCTTGTGGAACCATCAATGCTGATCTGACGTTCCTCCATACACTCCAATAAGCTGGACTGGGTTCGCGGCGTAGCACGATTGATCTCATCCGCAAGAACAAGGTTGGCAAACAGTGGACCTGGTCTGAACTCGAAATCTCCTGTTTTCTGGTTGAAGAAATGAATACCTGTGAGATCTGACGGTAGCAAGTCCGGTGTGAACTGGATGCGTTGGAACGTACAATCGAGTGAAGCGGCTACTGACTTGGCTAGCATTGTTTTACCTGTACCTGGTACATCTTCAAGTAAGACATGACCTGAGGCAATAATGGCTGTTAACACCAGCTCCATCGTATTCTCTTTCCCTACAATCACCCGACCCACATGATTCAACAGTTGTTTGTTCATCTGCTCCATCCCTTGAATATCCATTCGCAATTCACCTTTCCTTCCATAAACTACATTTATGTATTCGCATTCATTTTAACTATAACCCTATTTAGTTTAACAAAAAACAACAGGAATCGGCTAATTGACCAATTCCTGTTCGTTGTTTACACCTTTGAAGTTACACAAGGGGGAGCATAATTCGAAATTGGGTGCCTTCCCCTTTTTTGCTATCCACAGAGATCGTGCCTCCATGATTCTTAATAATGCGATAACTAACAGACAGCCCAAGTCCTGTGCCGCTTTCTTTTGTGGTAAAGAATGGATCGAACAAACGTACAAGCGTATTGTGATCCATCCCATGACCGTTATCCATGATAGAGATCTGAACAAATCTATTTTCTGTGCTGGTGGATATTCGAATTAAGCCAGCATGTTCTTCGCCTACATCTTCAATTGCATCCATTGCATTTTTGACCATATTTAAAATAACCTGTTTAATCTGTTTCACATCGATCGAAACATTCAGTGGCAATTCTGCTTCATCCAGGGTAATCTCGCACCCCTTCATTAAGCCTTCACTTTCGGTCAGCAAGACCACCTCTTTGAGCAAAGAGTCCACAGACATGATGGTTTTCTGGGGCGCCGACGGTTTGGAGGAATTTAGGAATTCGTAGATAATATCGTTGGCTCGATCGATTTCAGTTAGAATGATTCTGGCGTATTCGTCCTTCCCTAATTGCAACAAGTGCGGGCGTAGCAACTGGATGAATCCCCGAATGGCTGTCAGTGGGTTGCGAATCTCATGAGCGATCGATGCGGAGATTCTCCCCAACATCGCAAGCTTGTCATTTTGATAGGCCGTCTGTTCAATTTGTTTGTAGTCGGATACATCCTTAACACTGAACAGAAAATCTCCATCCATCTGATCTCCATAGGTAACCGTGACCAACCAGTGCCTGCCATACTCATCAATGAGTTCATGATATCGCTTACGATGGAAGATGGTTTCCCGATAAATACGTAAAATTTTCTTTTTCTTGAATCGACTCATCTGGGGAAGATGCATCATTTGCATGAGGGTGCATCCGTTAAGCAAGCTCCGCGGGAGCTCCAACAATTTTGCCATCTGTACGTTAATAAACGTCAACACACCATTGCTGTCAAACAACATAATACCGCTATCCAGATGCTCCAGGACATTCTCATACTTGTTGTTATCCAAGGGTACAGGCGGAAAACCATTCGTTAATTGAGGGACTGTATCCTGAATTTCACTAATCACGTCAGGTTCCTCCTTTTCACGTAAATGATAAACTTGCCATTCGGACATCATATCATCACAGAAACAGGAAGGGCCGATTTAAATTCTCTTTACCGGAGCCCTTTCGTTAGGGGGCTGAGCCGAAAATATGGATGGTGCGTCCGGAACTCAAGCTGGTTTATCTCCGTAACCAACAATCGATCCGGAAAACGATATACGTATGTTCCATTCTGACCTTGTCCTATTCCCATTCACGAACACTTTTTGCTCCGCCTCTTTTGCAAGCCTGTTTTTATCATAGACAAGTTTATAGAATGGAGTCAATCGGAGAAAGTGTCGAATGGAAATTTTTTTAAGAAAAACCTCGAAATTGCTAAGTTTGAATACACAAAAACGAAGCTCATTCGCAAGCATAGCGAAAAAGCTTCGTTTATTTTAAGATAAAAGAAATTTATAAGTTTTCAGCGGAGCTGAACCATTCAATTATCGCAAGAAAAACTACAATTATATGCGGTCTTTCATCTGTGAGGTACGACGATAGACTTTTTTCTTATATTTCTTATAGACGTCGTTCGAGAAATTGCTTATTGGGTTCATAGCGGCTTCTTGGCATCCATCTGATCCAACTTGTCATGGATTTCAAGCGATAGCATTTGCGTCAAAAAGATCTATAAGCCACTTTTATTATGTTGGATTTTGAGTCTGCGCTGGCTCATCACGGCTAATCGACGCTTGAGCTCACTTTCCCATTTCTCATCCTTCATTTCCTTCGCAAGTCGAAGCAGATCGAGTGACATATCAATCTGGCGTTGCACAATGACCATGGCATCTTCGCTTTCGCGGTTTACACAATTTTCAAAGATCGCATCTTCGTCTTCTGTGACATAGTCTTGAAAGTCAATCTCTGAAGCACCATCTCCATGTGCATACTCAGCAAGAATTTCATATTCATTTTCGACTTTGTAATGAACCTCGACCCGGTGGCATACCGGACAAAACAGCAGGGGAACATTATGAACCTGGGTGCGGTAATGCTTCAGCGTGCCCTTTGTTCCCACCATACTTGCCCCACAACAGTAACTCATTTTTGTTCACCCTCCTTATTACGTGTCGGGATTCAATAGTGTGAAAATCACATCCCGTACACCTGTAGCACTTACCGAAAAGGGAATAGTTCCAACGTATTTTTTATGCTTCATTATATGAGAGCAATCATACCGGATAATTTACCGGGTTTCCATACCCTATTCGCCTTTATGTCCTTCAATTCCTCTTTGATGAGGATAAAATATGATCATTCTTATAATACATCATTAACACGTTTCCATGCGAATCTAAACATCTTTGGACAACTCCTTTTTCGATCCGGGAAAAAGGGTGCAAAAAGCCCTCAATCCCTTGTGGGATGAGGGCTTGAACCTGATGCGTTCAAGTTAATTCTGGCTTACAGGTTGTTGTCGCCTGGTTTCCAGTTCATTGCACACAATCCACCGGATTGCAGTGCTTGCAGTACACGAAGTGTTTCTTCAACACTACGGCCTACATCATTGTGGTTAACTACTTGGTATTTCAATTCGCCTTCTGGATCGATGATGAACAAGCCGCGCAATGCAACGCCTTCTTCTTCGATCAGAACGCCGTAATCTTTAGCCACTTGCTTCGTGATATCAGAAGCGAGCGGGAAGTTCAATTGACCCAGACCATTGCTGTCTACA
The DNA here is from genome assembly GCF_030812775.1 of Paenibacillus tundrae. Classification (GTDB taxonomy): domain Bacteria; phylum Bacillota; class Bacilli; order Paenibacillales; family Paenibacillaceae; genus Paenibacillus; species Paenibacillus tundrae_A. The sequence goes on along the minus strand of NZ_JAUSTI010000005.1, from coordinate 116,689 downwards.
GGTGTGTTGATCCAAGCTTTGTGGCTGTGTACAGAGTCCACGCTCACGCCAAGGATTTCAGTATCCAAAGCTTTGAATTGCTCTGCAGCAACGCTCAAAGCTGTAATTTCAGTTGGGCACACAAATGTGAAGTCCAAAGGATAAAAGAAGAATACGAGCCATTTGCCACGGTAATCGGACAGCTTCACGGAACCGAAATCTTGTCCGTCTCCTGATACTGTTTCCATTGCGAAATCTGGTGCTGGTCTACCAACCAAACGTTCTGCCATAACTAAAAATTCCTCCTTTGGGATTATGTAAGCATCCATATGGATTGCTCATCATCAGGTAGAAACGCAAGCGTCTCTCCTGTCATTAAATGAATTTGATACTTGATAACAAGTACAAGTAAAATGTTATCATCCGGACTTCTCAAAGTCAAGATTATAAACGTTATTTTTTTATAATTATTATAAATAAGGATTTTTCGTGCCAAAATCATAAAGGAACAGCCCTCTGTATCTTCCATAATAGGAGACAAAGGGCTGTCTTGTTGCTCGTATAATTACGCCTGTTTCTGGATCGCTGCGACGATCAAGTCGCCCATCTCCGTTGTACTGATCGCTGTGCTCTTATCTACAGCAATATCGCTAGTACGATGTCCTGCGTTCAGCACATTCGATACAGCTGCTTCAATTGCGTCTGCTCCTTCAGCATAACCAAAGGTTGTACGGAACATCAGAGCAAGCGATAGAATTGTTGCAATTGGATTCGCCAAACCTTGACCCGCGATATCTGGTGCAGAACCGTGTACCGGCTCATACAGACCAAAGCTGCCTTCTCCAAGAGATGCAGATGCGAGCATACCGATAGAGCCTGTCAGCATTGCTGCTTCATCACTCAAAATATCGCCAAACATATTTTCCGTTACGATCACGTCAAAGCTAGCTGGGCGACGAAGCAACTGCATTGCACAGTTGTCGACAAGTACATGTTCCACTTCAACGTCTGGATAATCCGGTGCTACCCGGTTAACGACCTCACGCCAGAGGCGGGACGTTTCCAGTACGTTCGCTTTGTCTACGGAAGCAAGTTTTTTGCGACGGCCTTGAGCAATTTCAAATGCTTGACGAACGATGCGTTCCACTTCCGTTACATTATATACGCAAGTATCTACAGCTTCTTCACCTTGTGAGCCTTCACGTCTGAATTTCTCGCCGAAGTAAATTCCACCAGTCAACTCACGTACAACCATGAGATCCGTACCTTCCAGCACTTCCGGTTTCAGTGTGGATGCGTCTTTCAAGCAATCAAATACAACTGCCGGGCGTAGATTGGAGAAAAGTCCAAGTGCTTTACGAATACCAAGCAAGCCAGTTTCAGGACGCAACTCCTTGCTATTATTGTCCCATTTAGGACCGCCTACAGCTCCAAGCAGTACTGCGTCAGCACTTTTACATACCGTCAACGTTTCTTCAGGAAGCGGTGTACCCTTCTCATCGATGGCAATTCCGCCAAATAAAGCATGTTCTGTTTCAAAACGATAACCGAATACTTCCTCTGTGCGTTTAAGTACTTTTTCAGCCTCAGCTACGACTTCTGGTCCGATTCCATCTCCAGCAATGACTGCAATTTTTTTCACTTCTGCCATGGGTTGTCCACTCCTTATATCGATTCATAATAACTATTCACGAAGTAACGCTCTCATATTAACTCTCTCTTTTGTATCATATTTGGAGGTCATTTGACCAAGATATACATTCTATGACTTTAATAGATTTTACCTATAAGCAGTTCAATCTTAACGTATATAAGTTGTTCCGCTTCTCTCCATAAGGTAAAATATAGCTGAATTCAAATCAGGTACGCAGGAGGGATAATCACCATGCAATATTCGTATATGGGTAAATCCGGTCTCAAGGTTAGTCGCATTTGTCTCGGTACCATGAATTTTGGACCCATCACAGACGAGAAAGAAGCCTTTCGCATTATGGATGCTGCGCTGGATGCAGGAGTGAATTTTTTTGATACCGCTAACATTTATGGCTGGCGTGAGAATTCGGGTCTGACAGAAGAGATTATTGGCCGTTGGTTCAGCCAAGGTGGCGGCAGACGTGAGAAGGTTGTACTTGCAACCAAAGTCTACGGCTCCATGCATGATGAGAACGATGGTCCCAACAATGAGGCTGGGCTATCCGCATATAAAATTAGACGTCATCTGGAAGGTTCCCTGCGCCGCCTGCAAACAGATCACATTGAACTGTATCAAATGCACCATGTTGATCCTGTTGTTACCTGGGACGAGCTATGGCATGCGTTTGAGAACGCCGTGCATCAGGGGAAAATTGGCTATGTAGGTTCAAGTAACTTTGCGGCTTGGCAGATTGCTATTGCACAGAGTGAAGCTAAAAACCGCCATTTCCTTGGTCTCGTTTCTGAACAGCATAAGTATAGCCTCAATTGTCGTTTACCTGAGCTCGAGGTTCTTCCAGCCGCCAAAGAATTAGGCTTAGGCGTCATTCCATGGAGTCCGCTGGATGGTGGACTGCTCGGACGTAATGCGCTCCAGAAGCTTGAAGGAACGCGTAGTGGCGGAATCTCTGAACGGATCGAACGTCAGCAATCCCAACTTGAGCAATTTGCGGCTTTATGTCGTGAACTTGGTGAGCCACAGGATACAGTAGCCCTTGCTTGGGTAGCTGCGAATCCAGCAGTTACAGCACCTATTATCGGCCCACGTACACTAGAGCAGTTTGAGACTTCGCTCAAATGTCTGGAAGTTACGTTAGATGAGGAAGTTCTTAAGCGCTTAGATGAGATTTTCCCAGGCCCTGGCGGACATGCCCCGAACGCTTATGCGTGGTAATATTTGAATGAACCTGATATCGTACTTCATACCTGAATGAACCAGCAGTTATACCTTCTTATTCATGCTGTGAGATAGAATCATAGGATAGCCAAAAAGTCTGACCCTTGTAACAGTAAGGAGGTCAGACTTTTCTGGTTTCACCAACCTATGATTCTCTGTGACTGCACTTTAGCCAAGATATTACATAGCGATTTCACTCAATGCTGGCTACACAAGTATATTACAGATTCACATTTACTCGGTTCGTGTATGTTTTTCGTTTCTCGATCAATTGGTTCACACCATCGACATAGGCACGCGCACTTGCACCCAAAATGTCAGTGCTTACCCCACGTCCCTGTACAGACACTTCATTTTGGGTAAGAACAACATGAACTTCACCCAATGCATCCTTACCATGTGTAACGGATTTGATCGAATAATCGGATAAAGTTACCTCTTCCCCACTAACCAGGTCAATGGCATTGTAGATCGCATCCACAGATCCATTTCCTTCAGCCTGCTGTTCGATCGTCTTACCGTCGAGGGTTGTGATGCGAACTTTCGCTGTCGGAACAGATTCATCCCCGTATGTTACAAAGATGGATTCCAGTTTATACACCTCAGGTGCATCCTGCAATTTCTCTTCAATCAGAGCGAGCAGATCTTCATCTGTAACTTCTTTTTTCTTATCTGCCAGATCTTTGAATTGGCCAAATGCACGATTCAGCGCTTCTTCCTCCAACTCATAGCCCAGCTCGATCAAACGTTCACGGAATGCGTGACGTCCGGAATGTTTACCTAGTACAAGTTTACTTTCCTTCAGACCAATGGTCTCTGGTGTCATAATCTCATACGTAGTTTTCTCTTTCAACATGCCATCCTGGTGGATTCCGGATTCATGTGCGAATGCATTAGCACCAACAATCGCTTTGTTTCCAGGCACAACCATACCCGTCAAGCGGCTCACGAGACGACTCGTCCGTGCAATTTCAGACAGTTGAAGTGATGTTTTGGCTTGGAAAAACTCTTGGCGAGTCTCCAGTGCCATCGCAATCTCTTCGATTGCGGTATTGCCCGCACGTTCACCGATTCCGTTAATCGTACCTTCAATCTGGTCAGCACCATTCAGGATCGCGGCAAGCGTATTTGCTGTAGCCATTCCCAGGTCATTGTGGCAATGAGCACTTAGCTGTACTTTTTCGATTCCATGTACATTCTCTTTGAGATGTTTGAAAATGTTACCGTACTCATAAGGGCTCAGATAACCCACTGTATCTGGAATATTAACAACGGATGCGCCTTCCTCAACTGCCATATTTACCATTTCTACTAGGAAATCGTACTCTGTACGTCCTGCATCCTCCAGAGAGAACTCAATTTTAGAGAACGTTTTCTTCGCATAACGAATGGCAGAACGAGCTGTATCAAGCACCTGCGCTTTGTCCATACGCAGTTTATGTTGACGGTGAATCGGTGACGTCGCCAAAAAGACGTGAATACACGGATCCTGTGCACCTTTCAATGCTTCTTTTACAGCATCAATATCTTGTTCTCTTGAACGAGAAAGGCCAATTACTGTAATATTTTTCACCGCTTTGGCTACCGCGTTCACTGCTGCCAGATCCCCTGGAGAAGCCGCTGGAAAACCTGCTTCCATCCGATCAATACCAAGCCGTTCCAACTGGTGTGCAATCTCTACCTTTTCACGAGTGTTCAGGTTAACTCCCGGAGATTGTTCTCCATCACGCAGCGTTGTGTCAAATACATAGATTTTACGCACGCTTCGCACCTCCTTGACTTGATTATTATTCAGGCAATTGGGTTCATTTCATTACCGTCGTTAATAGACGACAACAATTACCTCTTACCTCTTTAAACCAGTAATAGCGGCTCACGCATAAGCACGGCCGCTATCTCCAGTTGAAACTGTGAATTGCTATAATTCCTTAAACGAGATGCTTATTTCTTGATCCAGTGCATCATCTCACGCAATTGTCCGCCAACCACTTCGATTGGGTGTTCAGCTTCGTTGCGACGAGTTGCTGTCAAGAATGCGCGTCCGGATTGGTTCTCCAAGATGAAGTCGCGTGCGAATTTACCTTGTTGGATATCCGTCAGTACTTCTTTCATTGCTTTCTTCGTATCTTCAGTTACAACGCGAGGTCCAGTTACATAGTCACCGTATTCTGCTGTATTACTGATGGAATCACGCATACTTGCAAGTCCACCTTCATACATCATGTCAACGATCAATTTCAACTCGTGCAGACACTCGAAATATGCCATTTCAGGAGCATAGCCTGCTTCTGTCAACGTTTCGAATCCAGCTTTTACGAGGGCACTTACACCACCACACAGAACCGCTTGCTCACCGAACAGGTCAGTTTCTGTTTCTTCACGGAAGGAAGTTTCGATAACGCCTGCGCGTGTGCAACCGATACCTTTTGCATAAGCCAAACCGATCGCTTTTGCATTACCTGTTGCATCTTGCTCAATCGCGATCAGACCAGGTACACCGAATCCTTCTACATAAGTACGACGTACCATGTGGCCAGGGGACTTAGGAGCTACCAGCAATACATCGCTGTTTTTTGGAGCAACGATTTGACCGAAATGAACGTTGAAACCGTGGGAGAAGAGCAATGCAGCGCCTTCTTTGAGGTTTGGTTCGATTTCGTTTTTGTAAACAGAAGCTTGCGTTTCATCCGGCAACAAGATTTGAACGACATCAGCACGGCTAGTTGCTTCAGCCGGGGAAAGAACTTCAAATCCATCGTTTTTTGCAGAATCGAAGGATTTACCTTCACGAAGTCCGATGACTACGTTCAATCCGCTATCACGCAAGTTTTGAGCTTGGGCATGGCCCTGGCTACCGTAACCAATTACGGCAATCGTTTTTCCTTTCAATACGCTAAGCTCTGCATCCTGTTCATAATAAGTAGTTACTGGCATGTTTATAAGTCCTCCTTTGTATTGTAAAGAACCCTTCATTAATGAGCGGGTGTCTCAAGGGACCGACACGTTAAGTTAATTTAACGGGGGTTGGTCTGCTGCGATCCGTTCAGACACCCGCTCGTTAATGCGGGTGTGTATTTCTCTTTTCAAGCGTTACATCACTAAAATGTTAAATTGCAGGCAGTGCCAAATTTCGTGTTGCTCTACATTTTCAAAGAAATTCATAATGATTTATGCGTTTCCTCTTACCAATGCCGTTACACCTGTGCGAGAGAGTTCACGAATACCGTATGGTTTGAGTAACTCTATCATAGCATCAATTTTGTCAGTATCTCCTACAACCTGTACCATCAGGCTACCAGGCCCGATATCGACAACAGCTGCTCTAAAGGTCTCGACAACACCCATAATTTCAGGTCGTTCGGAAGGTTCTGCTTTTACCTTAATTAGGGCAAGTTCACGAGCAACCATAGGTTTTAAACTGAAATCGACAACTTTGATGACATCAATGATTTTGTACAATTGTTTCTCAATTTGTTCCAATGTTTTATCATCACCGATGGTGACAATGACCATCCGGGACAAACCCGGCTCTTCCGATTGACCCACCGTAATACTCTCAATGTTGTAACCGCGTCGACCGAACAAACCCGATACCCGCTGAAGGACGCCCGGCTGATCGTTGACCAAAATCGAAATTGTATGTCTAATCATTTCTCAGCATCCCCCATCAGCATTTGATCGATTGTCGCTCCTTGTGGAACCATTGGATATACGTTTTCTTCCTTACGTACAACAAACTCTACAACGACTGGTCCCGGTGTGTCCAGTGCTTCTTGCCAAGCTCGCTCCGCTTCTTCCTTGTTCGTAGCGCGCAATCCTTTAACACCATAGGCTTCTGCCAATTTAACAAAATCAGGGCTACCCGCCAAATCAATGTGACTATAACGATTCTCATAGATGATCTCTTGCCACTGACGTACCATTCCAAGTACTTGGTTGTTAATAATAACAATTTTCACTGGAATGTTGTTAATTGCACAGATTGCAAGCTCTTGAGAACACATCTGCATACCACCATCACCGTTAATGGAGATAACCAGTCTGTCTGGATTCGCCATTTGAGCACCGATTGCTGAAGGGAATCCGAAGCCCATTGTTCCCAAACCACCTGAAGTTACCCAAGAACGCGGCTGATTGAATTTGTAATATTGAGCTGCCCACATCTGGTGCTGTCCAACATCCGTCGTTACAATTGCCTCGCCTTTCGTTGTATCGTTTAACAACTCTACAACCCATTGCGGTTTCAATTCTTCATCGGAATCAGTATAGCTGTAAGGCTTCTCTTGTTTCCATTGCTTGATCTGATCTCTCCATGCATCGGCACGCTCTGCACGCTGCACTTCTTTATTCGCAATTTCCAGCACGGTCTTCACATCACCAACAATTGGAATATCCGTTGCAATATTTTTACCAATTTCGGCTGGATCGATATCGATGTGTACAATTTTGGCGTGTGGCGCAAAACCGTCTAGTTTACCCGTTACCCGGTCATCGAAACGAGCTCCGATATTGATTAACAAATCGGATTGTTGAATAGCCAGATTCGAAGTATACGTACCATGCATACCTGGCATCCCTGTCCACAATTCGTGTCCACTTGGGAATGCGCCTAAGCCAAGTAAAGTTGTTGTAATCGGAATACCTGTCTTCTCAACGAATTCGAAGAGTGCTTCGTGTCCACCAGAGTAAACAACACCACCACCTGCGAGAATCATTGGACGCTCTGCCTCTTGAATGGCTTGTGCCAAGCGATCAACCTGCAGTTTGTTCGGTACAGTACGAGGATTATACCCTCTAAGCACAACTGGCTCAGTACTTGGCTCGAACAATGTTTTGTTAGCAGATACATCTTTCGGAATGTCGATCAGAACCGGGCCTTTACGACCTGTATTCGCGATGTGGAATGCCTCGTGAATGACACGTGGTAGATCCTTAACATCTTTTACCAGGTAACTGTGTTTCGTAATTGGCATTGTAATACCCGTGATGTCTGCTTCTTGGAAAGCATCCGAGCCGATCAGGCTGGAGACAACGTTACCTGTAATCACAACGAGAGGAACGGAGTCCATATACGCTGTCGCGATTCCAGTAACCAGATTGGTTGCTCCTGGTCCGGAAGTGGCGATACATACGCCTACCTTACCACTCGCACGTGCATATCCGTCAGCCGCATGAATGGCACCTTGTTCGTGACGAGTTAATACATGCTTGAAATCCTCGAAACCATACATTGCGTCATAGATATAAAGTACTGCACCCCCAGGGTAACCGAAGACACAATCTACACCTTCCAGCAACAAGCTTCTCAGCAAAATCTCGGAACCGCTAATGACCTCCGGCTTCATCCATTTTTCACGTAATTCATCTGTTGACCGTACTTCTGGAATTTGAGCACCCATTAGTCATCCTCCTCTCGAAATTCACACCATTCTGACATTAGAAGTTACAAAAAAAACCTTCCATCCCCTGCAAACAAGTTCATGCTTGCGAGGGACGAAAGGTTGTCGCTTCCGTGGTACCACCCAACTTTGTCCGAAATTTCGCAATAACGGACCTTACTAGGTACAAAAAACAATAGTCCTAACGGACATATCCGTTATCTATACCTGTTGTCTGTAACGCAGACATACGATTTTCCCTAATAACCAGTTGGAGTGACATCCAATGCTTTTCAGGAAAACAGCTCCGAGGTGAGCTCGTATATAAGGGATAATGGTGGTGGTTTCAGCAGATCCAGCCACTCTCTGAGCAAAAGAGCCCTTAAAACTTCGTCCTCTTCATAGCCGATGAAATATTCTCGTTAAATGTTAGGAACATTATATGATTCTACTGAGCGATAAGTCAATACCTGTTTTTGATAAAAATTTTAAACGCATTCACTTTTCATCATCAATGACTAATGTAACCCAAACCTACTACTCTCATTCAGTCACCTTTTATCTTACTCCAGGCATAGGATACACAAGCAGCATGACTGGTTTACGAGAGGAGGCTCCCTATGGTAATTCGGCAACGCAAATCTAAGCTGGATGACACTGCCATTATGAGACTGATTGATTCTCAACTTGTTCCCCTTTCTCATATGAGTGAAAGTGAAATCAATAAAATTCGCAAAGAAATACCCCTGCGAATGAACAGGGGCATGACCTTTGTTGTCTCATCAGAGCCTGACCAAGAAGCGGTCGCATTCATTCATTTTCTCATGCATGGTGAACTTCTATACGTAGATATGATGGCCGTTACCACGAAAGAGCAGCGAAAGCGTTACGGACAGAGCTTGTTACTCAAAGCTGAGCAATTCGCTGCATCAAGAGGCTGCAAAAGATCCAAGGTCATGGTCGATGAAGGAAACATCAAAGGTCTACAATTTTATCAAAAAAATGGCTATAGTACGATTCGCTATATTATGATTAGCCGTTGCTACGAAATGGAAAAAAGGATTGGATTACACTAAAAATGTGTGTTCAAAAAGGTCGGTTTTCAGTACCAAGAAAATGGGATGAAGATAGAAATGGAGTAGCGGAGCGTAGGCAAAACTACGTGAGCAATGGACATTTCGGCTGAATCCCATATTCGATGCTGAGATGCCGCTCGCGCATCCTTCGTAATCAAAAGCGGACTTTTTGAACAACCTCTAAAATGTGTAGTCTCTAGAAAAAACCTGGTGGACGTGGTCCTGGTCCATATGGTCCAAATCCAGAACCTGGTCCGTAGCCTGGACCACCACCATATCCTGGACCCGGTTTCGGGCCTGGTCCGTAGCCAGGGCCGTACCCAGGACCATAACCGCCTCCGAAACCTGGGCCTGGCCCGTAAGCATAAGGTAAAGTCGCGATAGCGAGCAGATCAAATAAAACAAGTGGCAGGATCGCCTTTGTACGTACCTTTTTCCCATCCATTCGCTTCAAAACCAATTTATTTCCCGACACTTTCAACAGCTTCCCAGTAACTCGGGTACCATCCTTTTTAACGGCAACAATATTTTTGCCTATGAATTTCATCGCCGCATGACGCGTAACATGTTGTTTCATACTTTTCCCTCCTCCTCGCATCGTTCAGAACAGTGTATTCGTCCATGACTCACTTCGCTTGTTTCTTTGTCCCTACCAGGAAATATGATTTCGAAGCCTAATCTAGAGTATTGGAGAACATGTTCTGTTACAAAAAAAGACCCGCAAAAGCGGATCTTTTCTTGCAATGCAATTTGAAGTTGTTTAACACATTGTAATTCTTTACCTTTTCCCTGGATCGTATGCCTCTCCGAGTGCAGACGGAGCAGAAGAACGCCCAACCGCTACAACAAGCACAATGATCGTGAGTAGATAAGGCAACATGAAAATAATTTCCTGGGGAATACTTTGAGACCAATCGAACAATTGCACATAGTTCCGAATCGCTTGTGAGAATCCGAAGAACAACGCTGCGATGAACGCACCAATCGGGTTCCACTTACCAAAGATCATTGCCGCAATTGCGATAAAGCCTTGTCCAGAAACTGTGTTATGTGAGAATGTTCCTGTCGTCGTTAGTGTAATGGCAGCTCCACCAATTGCTGCGAGCGCACCACTGATCATTACGCCGACATAACGATATCTTAATACCTTAACACCTACTGTATCTGCAGCACTTGGATGTTCCCCTACCGAACGCAGACGCAGACCAAATGGCGTTTTGTACATGATGTAATACGTCACAAATACAAACGCAATCGCCAGGTACGTCGTTGGATATACGTTCTTGAACAGAGCTTCTCCAAGCAAAGGAATATCTTGCAACAGAGGCACATTGAATTTGCTAAATCCTTGTACGAGCGGGGAATCCCCTGAACCTTCGAACAACAATTTTACCAAATACAGTGTGCTACCTGCCGCCAAAAAGTTAATTACGATACCACTAATAATTTGGTCAGCCTTAAACGTGATTGAAGCAACCGCATGGATAAGCGATACAACTACACCAAGTACAATGGCAAGGAGAACACCCATCCAAGCTGATGTTGTTCCATCCATACCTGCTTCTTGAGCATAGTGCGCACCAATCCCCGCTGCGAACGCTCCAAATACCATGAAACCTTCAAGACCCAGGTTTGTTACACCTGATTTCTCTGAGAAAATACCGCCCAAGGATGCAAAAATCAAAGCCGTGGCAAAGACAAGCGTCGTATTGATAATTTGCCCGATTGTCAACAAGTCCATCTACAACACCTTCTCTTTCTTGCGCTTGGAATAGAACGGTTTAAGTACCCAGCGCACGATGCCTTGTGCCGCAATGAAGAAGATAATCGAACCGATAACAATCCGAATAATCTCGGGTGGTACATCCGCGGCAAAGCTCATTCCCGCAGAACCGTAAGTGAGCGTACCGAACAGCAACGCACCTAGAAGTACACCAAATGGATGATTCAAACCAATCAAAGCAACCGCGATCCCATCAAAACCTGTTCCTGGTGAACCCGACATAACGGTTTGGTATTGGAATACACCTAGCACTTGGAATGCGCCACCTAAACCGGCCAGCATACCACTAATGAACATTGCTTTGACAATGTTACGGTTTACATGCATACCTGCATATTCAGCTGCATTCGGGTTGTATCCTACAGCACGAATTTCATATCCTTGTTTCGTTTTCCACATATAAATATAGAAGAGCACAGCCAGAACAATGGCAATTAACGTTCCCATGTGTACACGAGAGTTCCCCATTAACTCGGACAACCACGCGATACTGATGGAAGCCGATTCACCGATATTTTGTGAGCGGTTCTCTCCTGGTTGCAACAAGAACTGACGTACAATTAAGTTGGCCAAATACAGACCAATCCAGTTCAACATGATACTACTGATGACTTCATTTACGCCACGCTTAGCCTTCAAATAACCTGCAATAGCTGCCCACAGTCCACCAAATACTGCACCTGCGATCAGAGCCAGTGGAGCATGAATGTAGATCGGAAGTCCTGTGAATTTCACACCTACAAATGTTGCTGCTGTCATACCAACAAGGAATTGTCCTTCTCCCCCGATATTAAACAAACCAGCACGTGATGCGAAGGCAAAGGCAAGTCCAGTCATAATGAGCGGAGTCATCTCACGTACAGCTTCACCAAAGTTGTACATGTCTCCGAACACCTTTTTAAACAACGCACCATAAGCCTCAACTGGGTTATATCCACCAATCAGCATTACGATACCGCCCAGGATCAGACCCATAATAATCGCTACAACAGGTAAAATAAATGAATCACGGGTAAACCATTTTAATACGTTATTCATGCACTGTACCTCTCTTTTGGGTGCTGCCCGCCATCATCAAGCCGAGCTCCCTGTCATTGGTTTCTTCTGGCAGCACCTCGCCTACGATCTCTCCCTCATAAATGACAGCAATACGATCGGAGACATTAATAATTTCGTCCAATTCGAATGAAATCAGCAGCACTGCTTTCCCCTGATCACGCTGTGCAATCAACTGCTTCTGTACAAACTCAATCGCACCTACATCCAAACCACGAGTAGGCTGAGCAGCAATCAGCAGTTCTGGGTTTTTATCCACCTCACGGGCAATAATGGCCTTTTGTTGATTCCCTCCAGACAGGGAACGTGCTTTGGTCTCGATACTCGGTGTACGTACGTCAAAAGCCTCGACGAGTCGCTTCGCTTGCTTTTTAATCGCATCGAAGTTCAAGAAGCCTCTACGTGTGTATGGCGATTTATAATACGATTCCAGAACGATATTCTCGCTGACTGAAAAATCAAGAACAAGTCCGTGTTTGTGCCGATCCTCAGGGATATGAGCTACTCCTGATTCCGAGATCCGTCGTGGAGACAGATTAGCAAGTTCCTTACCTTGCAATTTAATCGAGCCACTCTCTATTTTGCGTAGTCCCGTAAGTGCTTCAATCAACTCACTCTGTCCGTTACCATCTACCCCAGCGATACCCACAATCTCTCCTGCACGCACATTGAGGTTGAGCTTATTAAGAACAGGCATGTCCTCTTTATTTCTAGCAGTCAACTGGCTAACTTCCAGAATGTTAGCACCTGGTGTAGCCGGTTTCTTATCGACTTTAAACGTGACATTACGTCCTACCATTTTTTCAGCTAGTTCATTCGGATTGGTCTCCGCAGTCTTCACTGAATCAATGACTTTACCACGACGAATAATCGTTACGGTATCGGAGATTTCCATAATTTCTTTCAGCTTGTGCGTGATCAAAATAATGGACTTACCTTCAGCTACGAGCTTTTTCATAATGATCATTAATTCTTTGATCTCTTGAGGCGTCAAGACAGCCGTAGGCTCGTCAAAAATCAGAATATCAGCACCGCGGTACAATGTTTTCACAATTTCTACCCGTTGCTGCATTCCGACCGAAATATCATGTATTTTGGCATGTGGATTTACTTTCAAGCCATATTGCTCAGATAGGCGCTGCACTTCTGCAGCAGCTTTTTTATAATTAATGTTGAGACCTTTTGTTGGCTCAGATCCCAAAATAATGTTCTCTGTTACCGTGAACGGCTGTACGAGCTTAAAGTGCTGATGCACCATACCGATTCCCAGATCGATGGCCTTATTCGGGCTATCGATGATAACCGGCTTGCCATTCACCTCAATGGAACCTTCATCCGGCTGATAGAGACCAAATACAATATTCATTAATGTTGATTTACCAGCGCCGTTTTCGCCCAGTAGAGCATGAATCTCGCCTTTACGAAGCTGAAGGCTGATGGCGTCGTTGGCAACAATGCCTGGAAAACGCTTCGTGATTTGTTTTAACTCAACGACGGGGGTTGCTGCACCCATGTAATCACCCTTATACCTGATATAGTGTGGTTCCACAAACGTAAGAAAAACGTCCAACGACGTTAATTAAGGAATAATAGCTGCCATTCAAACTGCGTTTTTTACTTGATAAACTTACTTCACTGAGCGTGTAAACCAGATGATTTTAGATATAGTACATGTCTCATGACAATCATAAGGCCGGTCAAGACCGGCCTCGATGACTATGCATTTATTTAGGCTTGAATCAATTACTCAGTAGGTACTTTGATTTCGCCGTTGATGATTTTTTCTTTGTACTCTTCAACTTTAGCAAGTGTATCAGCCGATACGTTAGCAGTAGAAGTGTCCGCGATACCTACACCGTTTTCTTTCAGTGTCAGGTTTTCAGAACCACCAGCGAATGTACCATCAACAACTTCTTGGTTTACGCGTTTAACCGCTTCGTCAACTTTTTTGATCATAGAAGTCAAAGTGATTTCATCGCCAAACTCAAGAGATTGGTCTTTGTCAACACCGATAACCCATACTTCTTGACCTTGTTTCTTACGAGCGCTTGCTTCGTTAAACACACCGTTACCAGTTGCGCCAGAAGCGTGGAAAATGATGTCTACGCCTTCGTTGTAAAGTGTTGCTGCTGCTGCTTTACCAAGGTCAGGTTTATCAAATGCACCTGTGTAGTTAGAAATGAATTGAGCGTCAGGGTTAACTGCTTTTACGCCTTCTCTGAATCCTACTTCAAACTTTTTGATCAGTGGGCTCTCCATACCGCCTACAAAACCAATTTTATTTGTTTTCGTTGTCAGACCTGCAACAACACCAACCAAGAAAGATCCTTCTTCTTCAGCAAAAGTTACAGACTTAACATTCGGAGAATCCACTACGCTGTCAATGATCGCGAGTTTGGAATCTGGGTTTTGATCAGCAACGGTTTTGATTGCATCAGCCAATTGGAAACCGATACCCCAAGTCAGGTCATATCCACCTTTAACGAATTCGTTCAAGTTAGGAATGTACTCTTCATCGGATTTACTTTGCAGGTATTTAACAGCTACACCTGTTTCAGTTTCAGTTGCTTGCAGAGCTTCCCAAGCGGATTGGTTAAAGGACTTATCGTTAACGCCACCTACGTCAGTTACCATACCAATTTGCAAATCGGATTTCGCTTCAGTAGCTTCGCCACCCGTAGTTCCTCCGGCATTTGTTTCTTCTTTTGGTTTGCTTCCGCAACCTGCGAGCATTACGGATACTGCCAGCAACATGACCAAAGACAAGCTGAGCATCTTCTTCATTTTCTTTAGTTCCCCCTTAATGATATATACCTAATTTCTACTCCGTTCCATATTGCTCGGAAGAACAGATGCCAAGCACGGTTTAGTTATGGAATGTATGCTTAATTCGACATATTAAACACATTCCACCCTTAACTTTACCGGATCATCTGTCGAAAAACCGAACATTATGACTAGAGAGAAAAATTTAGGACTTGCCTACTAGAGGTGATTATACATTTAACCAGTGTTAAAATCTAGATGTTTCATAACCAAAAAGCACTTATTTTTGCACTTTTATTGCTGAAAGCGCTTAAAAATTTAGCAGTTTAACACGCTAACGTTACAACGATGTGATGTTATATAACAAATATATTCCATATTGAGGATCATCAGCTAATAATAAGTCATTTTTATTTGCATTATTTAATGATTCGGGTTTTATGTACTACCATAATGCTCTCATACCCTTTACTGCCATTTTCAGTGTACCCTTCCTGACAGTTGTCTATTCTTCACGCAGAATCTGGCGTAAAAAAAGCCGCCATAGGTACGGCGGCTTGTATAAATATAATTTAGGCGTTGATTTTACCTTTAGCTACAGTAGCCAAAGAGTTGAACGCATTGATGTCGTTAACGGCCAGATCAGCCAACATTTTGCGGTTCATATCTACACCAGCAAGTTTCAAACCATGGATCAGTTTGTTGTAAGACAAACCATTCATACGTGCTGCAGCATTGATACGAACGATCCACAGTCTGCGGAAGTTACGTTTCGTGTTGCGACGGTCACGGTATGCGTATACCAGGGATTTCATTACTTGCTCGTTAGCTGTTTTAAAAATGCGGTGTTTGGAACCGAAATAACCTCTTGCCAGTTTCAAAACCTTTTTATGACGACGACGTACTACAAAACCGCCTTTGACTCTTGCCATATTAAAGAACCTCCCAAATAAATATTAAATGTATCCGTGGTATGTGTACGGCCGTAGCCGATCCCCCATACGGAATGTATTGTACTGAATTAGCCTTTGAGGTTAGCCAAACCTTGTTTCAAACGTCTTACGTCACCTGCAGCCATAACGGGGTTACCATTCAGAACGCGCTTAGCACGTTTTGATTTGTGGGAAAGCAAGTGGTTTTTGTGAGCTTTGTAACGAAGGACTTTACCGGAACCGGTAATTTTGAAGCGTCCTTTCAAACTGCTGTGTGTTTTCATTTTAGGCATTTTGTGTTTCCTCCTTCAATGTTATCAGGCTTTTGGAGCCAGAATCATGATCATACTGCGGCCTTCCAATTTCGGTTGACGTTCAATAGTGCAAAGTTCTTCAACTTCCACCTTAACACGCTCCAAAATCCGCTGACCAATGGCGGCATGTGCAATTTCACGTCCGCGATAACGAACAGAACATTTCACTTTGTCGCCCTCTTTCAAAAACTTAACTACATTACGAAGCTTCGTTTGATAATCATGCTCCTCAATATTGGAACGGAACCATACTTCTTTAATGTCAACAATTTTCTGGTTCTTACGGGCTTCTTTGTCTTTCTTTTGTTGCTCATAGCGGAATTTGCCATAGTCCATGATGCGACACACCGGCGGTTTAGCCTGTGGTGCCACATTGACCAGATCCAAGTTCAGATCAATCGCCATTTGTAGTGCTTCACGAATCGGCTTGATCCCAATTTGTTCTCCTTCAGCTCCGACAAGGCGTACTTCCTTCGCCCGAATCTCATCATTAATCATGTGATCTTTACTAATAACCGTCCACCTCCAGGTCATTTTCAATACTGTAATACAAAATTAAAAGGGATGCCGGTTAAACTACCGACATCCCTGTAATCAACACAATTCTTCATGAGTATACAACTTCATAAATTATTGGGATCGTTGACCAGCCAACAATTGTTGGTCAGGTGAGAAGTCGGACTTCTTCTTGTGATTCCATATCACTATTTGTTTAACGCACTTGAATACTATACCACCTGACGTAGTCATTGTCAACAACTTTACAATTTTAATTTAAAACCATTGTAAACCCGTCACTAACTACTCAAGTATAAGATATATGCATTACCCTTGTTTGCTCTGCACCTCATCCAAACGTACAACACGTGTATGTTGAGTGTGGCTCCATTGTTTGTTGTTCTGTGTAAAGAACGCATAGAACGTAATTGGGTACCAAGAGAGCAGGTAGATCGGGAACAACACCAGGTATAGATATACTTTGGCAAAAGTAACCTTCTCCAGCGCCATGGACAGCAAGAACGTCAAAATGTTCAAACCGATTGCTACAAATCCTACCCATAATGGGAAGTACCCATAGACATTGGCGATATTCGGGCCATTAAACACCGCTGTATCTACCCACATTACTGCTGTTAGCAAGAAGGTTAGCAATACTACGTATACGTTGGCACCATATACAGCAAGGTCGAATTTGACCAAGCTTCTTTCTTTGATACTTTGCCACAGCAACGGGAAGAAATATCTCCGCGCAACAGTAAAGTGACCTTGCATCCAACGAAGACGTTGTCTAGCTGAAGCTTTGAACGTCAACGGTTTCTCATCAAACACCTTAGCGTCATAGTTGAAGACCGGATAGACATTACGTTGCACACTACGCATCGTAAACTCTAGATCCTCTACCAAACTCGTTGCACCCCAACCAATTTCTTTTAGCAAATTCGTCTCGAAGCACATCCCTGTACCTCCAAGGAAATTCGCCATGTTCAGGTTGTAACGAGACAACTGCCACAGACGGTTAATGTACCAGTACGATACACCATAAGCTGCTGTAATCCAAGAATCTTCTGGATTCTTCGTATCAATGTAACCTTGGATCACGCGCGCTCCGTTGCAAAGGTCATTGTTCATCTCAAGCAAAAAATTACGATCTACCAGGTTATCCGCGTCAAACATAACAACCGCATCGTACTGACGTGGCAATTTCCACAGATATTTGAGCATCCACTCAATGGCATACCCTTTACCTCTGAGATCCGCATTTGTACGAACACATGCGTTCAATCCATGGTCTCTAACAATTTGAGCTGTTCCATCTGTACAGTTGTCACAGATAACAAATACATCGTACAGATCTTCTGGATAATCAAGTTCTTTCAAGTTTTCCATCAATGCACCAATGACCTGTTCCTCATTGTGCGCAGCGACCAGTACAGCAAATGACTTTGTCGCTGGATAATTTTTCTTTTTCTTTTTTTTATACAGACCGAACAGCGAAAACGTGAATTGGTACACAGCTAGCAGTGCAAGTAGCACCTGCAGCGTGACGAATATAGCGTCCAACATCGTTCTCTGTTACCCCCTTTTATTCAAACCCTTTACTAACTTACAAGCGTTTCTCTTCCTGCTTCTGCATCTTTATTTTTTTTGTTGTGCAGAATATGACCCTGTTCTTTTGAGTACTACGTGAGTGCTTTGAACAATGTTTCAAACTTGGCTAGAACCTAAATGGCTGCTTTATCGATTTTGGATTCTTTTTAGCCATTTGTCAAAACCGCAATTTCACTTCCTGAAGCAGAAATGTGAACATTAAACGCTAAATTGGCACTCCGCGATACTGTACACTTGCATTCATGCCAGTTATGTCTTATTTTCAGCCGTTTGCTTGTTTTTTATTTCTATAGTCCCTGCTTTTTTTCTAGGATACCTATATAGCTCCAGAGTCTACTTATCTAATTAACGCAAACCAAGCCCAAAAAGTTCAACAAAAGTTTAATATAAATCACACAATTCCTTACCTCATTTCAGCAGCATTGAATCATTGTATCTTTTTTGGCTCGTCCAAGTCAAAATGTTAAGTTGGGTTTCCATCCACTCTTTAACATGAATTTTACTTTCTTCACATGTCTTCTTCTTGAAAAGGACAACATTTAAAAATATGATAAACATATCCCTGAAATAACCTAGGTTTCTTAAAGTGTGTGTTCAAAAAGGACGCTTTTCAGTACCGAGAAGATGGGACGAAGATAGAAATGGAGTAGCGGAGCGTAGGAAAACTACGTGAGCAACTACATGTTTCCGAAGGAAACAAGCTTCGTAAGCATCCCGCTTATTTCGGCTGAATTCCATATTCGATGCTGCGATGCCATTAGGCATCCTTCGTAATCAAAAGTGGACTTTTTGAACTACCTCTAAAAACGGTTATATAGTAATCAGGACAAAAACCGGAACCAGAACTTACCCGGAAATACTGCCGCCGATTAGGGCGTGTCTGAACTCCGAAGGAAGCAGATATTGGCGAATTTTCGTTCTAAGCAAGGAAGTTTTCCGCTGACTTGCCTAGGCACGTCAAGAGAAATTGACGCAGCAGGGAGCGAAAGGGCGGTAAAAGATGCACTTCAGCATGTTTTGAGACACGTTCTGGGGCGGCCTGACTGGCAGGAGGCCAATATGAGCCGTTTATTTGTTAAGTTTCAAGAGTATGATCGAAATGTGTTTATGTGGATTAATGGTCGACTTCATAATCGTTTTATGAATTTTTGGCTCTATTATTTCACCCATCTGGGCGGGGCGACATCATCTATCGCCATTTCACTGTTGATATGGTTGCTCGCACCGGCTCCATGGAATACAACAGGACTTCAAGCCTGTGTAGCTCTAGCAGTTAGCCATATTCCCGTGGCGATCGCCAAGAAGCTGTATCCTCGTATACGGCCTTACCTTGCATTACCAGACACGATTACGTTTCGTAATCCTTTGACGGATCATTCATTCCCATCTGGACACACCACCGCGATCTTTTCGGTTACCGTGCCATTTATGACGATGGATCCATTTCTTCTGAGCGTATTATTGCCTGTAGCGCTTGTTGTCGGATTCTCCCGAATATACTTGGGGTTGCATTATCCTTCCGATGTCCTTGCTGGTGCTACAATCGGTACTTTGGTCGCACTCGCGACAGTTGCATTCTGGACTTAAAGTCGATATGTTAGACGTAGGAAAACCTAGCAGGAACAGGTGAATCAAGCGTGGAGAAAAAACGAGTATTACTATTATCAGAAGGTTTTGGTGCAGGACACACTCAAGCGGCTTACGCCCTTTCCAGCAGTTTGCGCAAACTTTCTACCGATGTGCAGACCAAAGTCCTTGAACTCGGAAGCTTCCTTAACCCCCGGGTTGCACCATTGATCATTACCGCATATAAAAAAACCGTTACCAACCAACCCAAGCTAGTCGGCTATGTATACAAACATCAATATAAAAAGTCTCTAAATCGATTGACTACTTTGGCACTACATAAGCTGTTCTATACTCATACACGCAGTATTGTTCGTCAGCTTCGTCCAAATGTCATCGTTTGTACACATCCCATTCCAAGTGCTGTGATATCCAGGTTGAAACGATTGGGCGTGCAAGTGCCACTGTGTACTGTAATTACCGATTATGATGCTCATGGTACCTGGATCAGCCCTGAGGTGGACTTATACCTCGTCTCTACAGATGAGGTAAAGTCCAAACTGATGCTGAGAGGTGTATCTGTAGACAAAATTCGAGTAACAGGCATACCCGTTCACCCTAACTTTTGGGAACACCCCGAACGTGAAGAGATCCAGAGCAGGTTCAATTTGAAAAATATGCCTACCGTATTAGTCATGGGTGGTGGTTGGGGAATGCTCAGTGATGAAGTTGTGAATCAGATGCTTACCCGTTGGCACAAGGATATTCAGCTCATTTTCTGCTTGGGGCGGAATGACAAAGTAAGAATCAGCATGGAACAGAATCCTATATATCAAAAAGAAAACATTCATATCATTGGATACACTAATGAGGTAGACAAACTAATGGAGGTTTCCGATCTGCTCATCACCAAGCCTGGTGGAATGACATGCAGTGAGGGTCTTGCCAAGGGTATTCCGATGTTATTTCATAATCCGATTCCAGGTCAGGAAGAAGAGAACGTTCATTATTTTACTTCTAGAGGGCTTGGAGAAGCGATCACTTCCCTAGATGTTGTGGTGAACTGGATGAATCGGCTGTTACATAAATACCCGGATATTGTCCGAAAACGTAAACGCCATTTGGCTCAGATTGCCAAGTATCATCCAACACAGAGTGCGCAGAGCATCATTGATCTATTAGAAATCCGTTCTTATCCATCCGATCAGTCAAGCGTTTAACGCTTCTAACAACTCATATACGAAAAAGGGTATCTTCGTTATGAAGGTACCCTTTCTTGTATGAGTTTAAAGGAGCAGAGCCAACGATTCCCATATCAAACACTTGATCATTGAATCCCAGCCGATTTCAGATATTCTTGCCACTGCTTCGTATATTCACTTTGGATTTTTTCAAGTCCAGCCTGCTGCGCCTTCTCCATAAATGTATTCAGTCCTGTCTCGACATCGGCTACTAAGCCTACGTTTAGCGGATAGAGATACTGTTTCTCCACTTGCTCCAATGCTGCCTTTTCAGCCTGATAAGGTGTCCAATCCTCTGCAAATCCAGTGAAAATATCTGGCTTCTTCATTTTGTCGAGTTCCTCGAACATGCTCAGGACATCGTCAAATGACTTGTCATACAGCATGAATTCTGGATTCCGCCATGCCCAGCCGTTCATACCCTCGCGCGGGAAGCCATTGGTCTGAGCATCGCCAATCATTTTGTAGTAACCATCCTGTACTTCAAAGTTTTTCCCCTCTACGCCATACTCAGTAAGCCAGTTGTATCGTTTATCCGTAACCAGCTTCTCATAAAATGCGAGTGCTCTTTCTGGATTTTTACTGCTACGCGGAATTGCGAAACCGTTATGAATCGGATGAACTGGTTGTGCAAACCCTTTCGCATTCGGGTATGGGAAATAACCCAACTTCCAATCAGGGTGTGTTGACTGGATCTTAATTACGTCAGCGTTGAATTTGTTCGGATTCTCTCCTGAGAGAATCACAGCCGCTTTGCCATTTTGCAGCAATGAATTAGAAGTGTCTTTCACATTCAGTACATTTTTCGGGAAAAATCCTTTGTCCATCCAGCGCTTGTAGGTTTTCAGATCTTCCAGGTGCTGCGCTGAACCCCAATAGGAAGCAACATTGGACGGTGAATCATACATGATATCCAGACCATAAGGTAGCTGACCAGCTGTATTAACAAGCTTAGCGTTCAATTGACGAATGCCATGCGTATGATTTGCATTGCTGTCTGCGATCGGTATCATATCCGGTTCATTCGCTTTGATTCCCTCAAGATACGCTTCAAGTGTCTCCATAGATTCAGGCTTAGGCAAATGATACTTCTCACGTAAATCTTCACGGTACGCAATACCTTCCGTTACATATTCAATCCATGTGGAAGGAACCGTATAGATTTTGTCATTGATTTTGACTGCATTCCACATATCCTCTGGTACATGAGCTTGCAGAGCCGGTGCAACCTTAGGCAGCATTTCATCTAGCGCAAGGAACGCACCTTTTTTCGCATAGGACTGGTAGAATGTCCAATCCGCCGTAAATATAAGGTCTATCGGTTGCCCCGAGGAGAGCAACAATTTATATTTTTGATCCCAGTCTGTCCAGGAGGTGTAATTGAATTTGACGTTGACGTTCAGTTCAGCCTCAGCCAATTTATTAATTTCTGATTCAATGGTCGGTAGGTCTTTCGGTGCATCTCCAAGCATGTAGAATTGCAAGGTTACTTTGTCTCCTTTGGAAGTTGAAGAGCCTCCCTCTGGACTACCTTGTGTCGATCCCCCCGAACCTGTGTTACATGCGGCCAGCACCCCAGCAAACATCATTAAGGCAATAATTAGAGACAGGTGCCGAAGAAATGTTTTGTTTCGCATATGCATCCTCCCTTTTTGTGTTGAAACGTATATGTTAGCGCAGATCCGATGTAGTACAGGGAAGTTCGGACTGCAACCACCCTGAAGCCATATCGGTTTCGCGTTCTAACCTTTAACCGCACCAATCGTCAGTCCTCTGACAAAATAACGTTGAACAAACGGATACAGGAACAAGATCGGTCCAGTTACGATAATCGCCATCGCCATCTTGGTTGATTCAGTGGGCACATCCTGACTCAGTGTAATCCCTGTTCCAATCGCCATCTGATCTATAAACGTAATCGTGTTCATCGTGTTGTATAGATAGAATTGCAATTGATACATATCCGGATTGTTAATAAATAGCGATGATGTAAACCAGTCGTTCCAGTATCCGAGTGCGAGGAAAAGCCCCACTGTGGCAATGCCGGGCATCGCCAAATTCAATACAACACTGAAGTAAATGCGGAAGTCATTCGCGCCATCAATTTTGGCAGACTCAATGAGCTCGTCAGGAACAGCGGATCGAATGAAATTTTTCATTAAAATGATGAGAAACGGTGTCATGAGCCCGGGGAAGATCAATACGGTGTACGTATCGGTCAAGTTAAAGTAATTCGCCAGCATGATGTACCAAGGTACAAGTCCTCCACCGAATAAGGTCGTAAAATAAATGAAGAAGGAGAAGGTATTCCGGTATTTAAAATCTTTGCGTTGTAATACAAACCCCGCCATGGTGATGAAGAATAGTCCAAGCGCTGTTCCTACAACGGTCGTAAATACAGTGACGCCATAGGCTTTGAGTACTTGTGTAGGGAATTTGAATACCATTTTGTAACCTTCAAGTGAGAAATCAGTGGGAAATAGATGGTATCCCTCCCTCACGATGGATTCATTACTGCTGAATGAACCAGACAGAATGAGTAGAAATGGCACCAAACAGATGATGGAAAGAAACAAAATAAAGGTGTACGCGATCACTTGAAAGAGCATCGTAAATTCCGAATCTCTGGAACGAGTATGCATAGTAGGTCTCCCTTCTGCCTATTGGGCGTTCTAGAACAATGCGTAATCCTCATTCACTTTGCGGATGATGTAATTGACTGTCATGATGAGAATAAAACCGAACAGGGATTGATAGAGGCCCGCAGCCGTCGCCATGCCAATATCAAAAGTCACCTTCAACGAGCGATATACGTAAGTGTCAATAATATCGGTGGCATTATACAGCACCCCGTTGTTTCCAATCAGTTGGTAAAAGAGATCAAATTGCCCCTTCATAATGCTTCCTAATGAGAAGAGCAGCAGAATAACAAACGTTGGTTTCAACATCGGAACCGTAATGTACCAGATCCGTTGAAAGATATTCGCTCCATCCATTCGGGCCGCTTCGTAGTATTCATCACTGATGCCTGTAATCGCAGCCAAATAGATAACCATGCTGTATCCGAGGTTCTTCCATAGATAGAAGATGATGATCAGGAACACCCAGATCCATGGCGTATTATAGATATCAACCGGCCCTGCCTCGAAGCGCTTCAGCACCGTATTCACAAAACCGGATTCATAGTTAAACATGTTGTAAGCGATTACGCTCAATAATACAAATGAAATGAAATACGGTAAAAACATAACGGATTGGGTCACTTTTTTGAACACTTTGCCCCTGATCTCACTGAGCATGATTGCGCAAAAGATAGCGAGTCCGTTCCCTAATATAATGAAAGCTAGATTGTAACCCACGGTATTAGTGGTCAGCTTCAGAAGCATTCCTGATTGCCAGAGAAACTTGAAGTTCTCCAAACCTACAAATGGGCTACCAAACAAACCACCTTCAAAGTCATACCTCGTAAACGCATAGTAGATGCCGACCATCGGAAAATACGAGTTAATCAGAAAAAAGATCAGTGTAGGCAGCAGCATGAGAAACATCATTTTGTTTTTATTCAATTCTTTGAGCATGGCTCGATCCCTCCCGAATTTCTTGACGGCGCTGGTGCGCTGTGGAGCTCTGGTTTTTATTGTAGGGGGCCCTATCGCTCTTGAATACTGAATCATCTGTCCGGAAAATGAACGATCTTGCTAAAGTGAATATGAACAATTCGAACGAACAGTGAAATGAACAGCTGAACGTTCACAAATGTTGATATCGTACATACGCTAGCCGTAGTGAACAATCAAGCGAAAGTTGAACTTTACGTTTTAGATTGACAGTCAAACTCCTTGTATAGCATTGATGTAAACGCATACATAATATATAATTTATTTTGCCAGCTCTGGCTGACTATGGACATCTGTGAAGGAACTTCACTCGTTCAAAACTACGCTTCACCTATCATATATACAGAAGAAATGGAGGGGAAAAGTAGTGCGTAAACGGTCGGAAGACAGCCAAAAAGTGTTTACACGAATTCTGGTTGGCATTATCATCAGCACGGTCGCTACCTTGCTAGTTGCTTCTGTCATTTTATACGCCAACTATAACCGCATTGCTCTTCGCCAAGTCTATCGTACCGATATGGATAGTCTCACACAGGCGAGTCGTGAAGTTTCCAAAATGACAGAGACTGCCAAATCATTGTCTTATCAGATTTATCAGGATTACACGATTTCTGCTCTACTCTTATACTCCAAACCGAGCATTTATGAGATAACTCCAGCCATGGAGCAGCTCGATAACTACCGCATGTCCCTTCCTTTTATTGAATCCATCTATGTATACAACTCCAAAAGTAATGAGTTCTTCATCAGTTCAGATGGCGTTCGTACTGGACAACAATCCATCTCTGACATTGACGATCACGGAATCACGGAGATTCTCCGGCAATTCCATGACTATAAACCCTTTGTCCCCATCCCACGTACATATCAGGTTGGCACAACGGAAGAAACCGAGGTTAACAGTTATACCTATTTGTGCTATGACACCATCAACGACAATGCCAAGCTGAATTATGCTGTCATTGTAAACATTAAGGATGACTGGCTCAGTCCCAACATCAATTCGGAGGATCAGCCTGGCAATACATTCATTATTAATGAAAAAGGACAACTATTGTCTGATTTTGGTGAACGTGCATTAATGAAGGATCTCTCTAATGAGTCGTTTATACAGCCTATTATGCAAAATGAAGCCCAGCCCGCATTCTTTACCGCAGAAGTGGATGGAGAGAAATCACTAATTACCTACACCTCTCCTGACAATCTAGGCTGGCGATATGTGCGAATCACACCTTACGATCTGATCACTACAGACATCCGGAAGATGAGAACCCATACCGTCCTATTCTGTCTTGGTCTATTGGTTGCTGGTGTGCTCTTGTCTTACCTTGTATCGCGCAAATTGTATCATCCTATTGATAAGGTTCTGGTGCGTATGCGTGTGATGGAAGCAGAGCGGCGAGGAAGCCTGCACATTCTCAGACAAGATTATTTGCGGGGAGCTCTCCAGAGACGCGAGACCTTTACGGGTGGTGTACTTGCCGAGCGATTGAAATTCTATGGTTCATCCTTAGACGTAAAGCGTAGCTCTCGACTTGTTTTGCTTCGAATCGATCACTTTGTCGATTTCTGTGATACCTATCGGGACGAGGTTAAGTTAGTTAAATACGCGATGATGAACATATGTACAGAAACGATTGAAACTACCCATCATTCCGAAGCCATAGATATGGGCGGGGATCTGATTACTCTAATTTTTAACGAGAAAGATTCGGGGGATCACTCAACGACTGCTGGAGAGCAAAAGATCGAGGAATTGCTGCTAATGCTACAGGATGCGGTCATGCTACATCTCAAATGCTCCATATCATTCACCATCGGGCCAGAAGAAAAGTCTCTTGAGGATTGCATCGCATCTTATGCAAGATCCGCAGAGGCTTCACTGCATCGACTATTTCATGGTTCTGGCTGTCTATTGTACACGTCAGACATCATGGCCTATCATGCTAAGGAGTATGCCTTCCCTGTTGGCAAGGAAAAACAGCTCATTGATTATTTGATGACAGGCAAAACAGAGGAAGCCAAACAGGTGTACACCACGATCGTAAATGAAACGGTGACGTATCCGTTCAATGTCTTTCAGCTAGCTCTCTCACATCTTACGATGACACTAAACCACGTTCGCAACACACTCAAAAAGAACAATCAACTGACGCTTAACTCTATCTCGGATGGGACGATGCTGCCTCTTCATGAGGCCGAGGATCTCAGTGAAGTACATGCTCACTTCTATCAACTGTTCGATGAATTAGGCTCCAAGGTGGAGGAGAAACGTACCCTTAAACATGATGAGCTGATCCGCCGAATAAACAGAATTATTGAACGGGATTACGCGGACACCAACCTCTGCGTGACTTCTATTGCAGAAGAGCTGACCATGTCTCCAATCTATATAAGTAGGCTCTATAAGCAACTAACGCTTAAAGGGTTAACTGATGTCATTAATGAAACTCGGATTGTGAAAGCTCAAACTCTATTAATGGAGACTGAGAACTCCATTGCTGATATTGCCGAGAAAACAGGCTTCACGAACAGCTCCTATTTTTATCGTATGTTCAAGAAGTTTAATGGAGTCACGCCTAATGATTATCGCCGCAAAGAATTACATTCGGAGCCCTGAAGAAGCAAAAAAGCGACACCTGAGGCTTTAACGCTCTCTGTGTCGCTTTGCTACTTATAGATAGATGCAGATCTATTATTCCTGCGATTCGCCAGTCTCTTCTGAAACTTCACGAACTTTATACTTGTCCAAACGCATTTGCTGATATTCACGCAAAGCCTCTTCACCAACAACGACTTCAACCCGGTGAATATTCATACCTTTGCCCATGAACTTCTGCTCATACTCGGTCATCACATGTTCCTCATTCAATCCATCACGGTGCAAGTTCAAAGAGATATTTGTCATTTGCAGGCCAAAGTCAGCAATGGCATTGAGTGAGAAATCAAACAACGTCTCCGAATCTGTCTTGAAGTGAATTTGTCCTTTAGTATTAAGCAGTTCTTTATATTTTTTCAAGAAACGTGGATGTGTCAAACGACGACGTGCATGCTTCGCTTTTGGCCAAGGATCACTGAAGTTTAGATAAATACGTTCCAGTTCCTCTGGTTCAAATACATCCTCAATTTGTTCAATATTGGCGAGCGCTAGCTTCAGGTTAGGTGGTGTCTCCACTTCTGCCTGGCTCCACGCATTGCGAGCTTTCTCACTAGCACGACGAACGAGCTCATCGTACATATCAATTCCGATAAAGTTAAACTCCGGATATTTATAGCTCATTTGGCTAATAAATTGCCCTTTGCCCATACCGAATTCTACAAAGATCGGATGGTCATTACCAAACAGTTCAGACCATTTTCCTTTGTGCTGGTTGGGTTCCAGAACTACAAGATCAACCTGCTCCTCCAGATTTTCTCGGATTCCTTTTCTACCACGTAAACGCATTTTATTCCTCCGTTTATCCATACTTGTCTCAGCTTCATTTTGCCGAAGAACGGACCAATTGTAAAGAGCAATGAAAAAGGAATCTTCGGAATTGCCACTAGTGGCAATTTTCAAAGATTCCCTCTTCGATTTATTTGGAATTGGGGTCCAACTACTTTAATAGTTCATAGTCTACCTTATCTTGGTGCGAAAAATCAAATGTCTTTTCAAAAGCGTCGCGAACTTTTTGTCTTGCAGCCGCTTTCACTTTCGGATTTCCATTAAAACGAACACCTGTCAAAGCCAGTGCCTCTTCAGCCGTCAGTTCTACAGAAACATGATGAAGATCATTGTTTTTAACTTGGGAATTCATTCATATCACCTCACGGTATAGTATGATCCATGACGTCAACATTAATTCAAATGCTATGATGAATACTGCCCATTAGATGGTGTCTGACGTTGATTTAAATATAACATAAGGTGTTAACTATAGCAAGAAGAAAACCGCGATTTTCCGGCCTATTTTTGCATCTGCATTCCCTTTTTTTTGCGTTTTTTGATACAATGGTAAAAGTCCATGAGAACGCAAATTTTGCCGTTTTTTGTTCTTTTTCACGAATGCATTACGGCATGCGTTTCATTAATAAACGAACAACCGAAGGAGTTCCTGAAGAGATGAATGCACCTGCCCTACCCAGCCCTCTTTCCTGGGGAGATAAACGATTCCATACCTGGAATTATGAGATGAGAAATGAATTTGATAACAAGGTGTTCAAAGTCATGCTGGATGCGGGATTTACTTGCCCGAACCGTGATGGCTCAATAGCCAAAGGTGGCTGCACATTTTGCAGTGCTCGAGGATCTGGCGATTTTGCGGGCAGTCGTCGCCACGACTTGGTTACACAATTTAATACCATTCGTGATAAACAGCATTTGAAGTGGCCCACTGCCCATTATATTGGTTATTTTCAGGCGTATACCAACACATATGCACCCGTTGAAGAACTTCGGGAGTACTACGAAGAGATTCTAAAACAACCTGGTGTTGTGGGTTTGTCCATTGCGACAAGACCTGATTGCTTACCAGATGACGTTATTGAGTATCTGGCTGAGCTAAATGAACGAACCTACCTGTGGATTGAAATGGGGCTGCAAACAGTTCATGAATCCACTTCTACTCTTATTAATCGCGCACATGATACGAAGTGTTATGAGGATGCCGTGGCGAAGCTGCGTAAACACAACATTCGGGTCTGTACTCATATCATCTATGGCTTGCCTCAAGAAACACACGAGATGATGCTGGATACCGGTCGTGCCGTAGCGAATATGGACGTTCAGGGGATCAAGATCCATTTACTGCACCTCATGCGCAAAACACCGATGGTGAAGCAATATGAAGCTGGTTTACTCCGCTTCCTTGAACAAGATGAGTACATTAAGCTGATTGTAGATACACTTGAGTTTCTACCGCCAGAAATGATCGTTCATCGCCTTACTGGTGATGCACCGCGAGACCTGCTCATCGGTCCAATGTGGTCGCTGAATAAATGGGAAGTGCTGAACTCCATTGATCGTGAATTGAGACAACGTGATACGTGGCAAGGCAAGTATTGGAGGGGAGCATAAGATGGGGTTTCTATCGGTTCTAAGCTGTGCGCATCAATGGATTACAGCACGTGTGCAACCTGGAGACCTCGCCATCGATGCAACCGTAGGGACAGGCGCAGATACGTTATTCCTCGCACAACAGGTGGGCAGACGTGGTCAAGTTATTGGTTTCGACATCCAGAGTGAAGCTCTCACTCTTGCCCAAGCTCGGATTCGTAAACAAGAGGACGGTGCCAAACTCGGCTCTATTTCACTATTACAGCTAAGCCATGACCGCATGGTTGAAGCTGTTCCGGAAGACTGGCAAGGTGCAGTTGGAGCCGTTATGTTCAACCTTGGATACTTGCCTGCGGAAGGTGCAGATGCTTCCATTATTACGGCAACCGAGAGTACGCTTAATGCATTAGAGGCTGCTCTAGCATTACTGCGTCCAAAGGGGATTATTACCGTTGTGCTGTACCCTGGACATGAAGGTGGCTCCCAAGAGGCTGAGGCTGTAACGAAATGGGCTTCTGCTTTACCTGTCACGGAAGCACAAGTCATGCTCTACCGGCAATTACAACGTGATACCTCTCCCTTCTTAATCGGAATCGAGAAGAAGTAATTTCCTTACTTGTCCAAATACGTTACGATAGACATACTGTAAGCACCATCTGCTGAACACAATTCAACAATATCAGTGCGAGTTCAAAACCCACTAATACGTTGTTATCTGTTCGCATTGGTCGCTTATACTACATAACCTGCAACCGTATACATGTAGGTGTCGAACCGGTTATAGGTTGATTAATTCATTCCACCATTTCATATACTAAAGGAGAGACTACAATGACTAATCCATATCCACTGCAATTTCAACCTGAATTCAAAGAACGTGTCTGGGGCGGCCGTGCACTTGAGAATTTTGGCCTCACGCCACCTGAAGGTCATATCGGAGAAGGCTGGATGATTGCAGATCACCCTAACGGAACAACAAAAGTATTGAATGGTGCACTTGCTGGCAAAGGTCTGGATGAAGTGCGTGAACAGCTCGGTACGTCTTGGTTAGGAACAAAAGGTGTATCTGAAAAGGGAGGACGCTTCCCTCTCCTTATTAAGCTTCTAGACTGTAATGATGATCTCTCTGTACAGGTTCACCCTACGGATGATTACGAGGCACTCCCTCCCGGTGAACTCGGCAAAACGGAAATGTGGTATGTACTTGATGCGAAACCAGGCGCACATATCATTTATGGATTAAATGAAGGCGTTGATCGTAACGTCCTTAAAGAAGCGCTTGAAAATGGAACGGTGATGGACACATTGCGCCAAGTACCTGTAGAAGCAGGAGATACTTTCTTTATCCCTGCCGGAACGGTTCACGCGCTGTGTGCAGGTGTTGTTGTGGCTGAAATACAGCAGAATTCAGATACAACTTACCGAATTTATGACTATAACCGCCCAGGTCTGGATGGTAAACCTCGCGAGTTGCATGTTGAGGACTCCCTTAATGTCACTGCCTATGAAGGCGCTGGTGCCACAACGATGAAAACGAACAACGCAATCTCAGGTGAATGGCTGAAGCTGGCGGAATGCCCATATTTCGTCGTTGAAAAAGGAGTCGTATCTAAGCCTTGGCAGCTCACTACAAACGCTGAAAGTTTTACCATTCTAGTTGTGTGTGAAGGTAACGGAACTTTAGCATGGGACAACGGCTCGTCCGAAAAAATTGAATTAAAAGCAGGTCAATGCTATCTATTGCCTGCCAACCTGGGTACATATACATTAGACGGGAATACCACTGTTCTTCGCTCTTACCTGCCTTAACTTTTCTGAGGTGTATGGAATGAACAGCTTCGTCTTATCTTGAATAGGCTTGAATGACCAATGAAGGAGGATTGGCACAAGATGCAGGAATCTACCTTTGGCCTTGTGGGCAATGAAGGTACCCGTATTCATGTGTACCGCTGGCTTCCTGATCCTGGAACTAACGTCCGGGGTGTGGTGCAGATTGCACATGGAATGGGAGAAACGGCAGCTAGGTATGCAGAGTTTGCAGAGTGCCTTACCCGTCATGGCTATGCGGTCTATGCTAATGATCATCGCGGTCATGGCAAATCGGTCGAAGATCCCAATTTGTTAGGTAATGCCGGGACAGATGCCTTTCGCTGGATGGCCAGCGATATGATCAATCTGGGAGAAGTGGCATCTAGGGAGTATCCTGATATCCCCTTATTTCTAATGGGACACAGTATGGGCTCTTTCCTTGTCCAGCACCTAATGTATGCGGGACATGAACGCTATCACGCCTTTATATTGTCTGGAACGAACGGCAAGCGTGGTCTTCTGCGTTTTGGTGAGAAGCTCGCCTTCCTTCAGTGTGGGATTCAGGGGGCAACTCATCCGAGTATGCTGCTTAACGCATTGGTGTTCGGTGGATTCAATCGTTCGTTCCGCCCGGCGAGCACCCCTTTTGATTGGTTATCTCGTGATCCCGATGAAGTTAAACGGTTCATTGATGATCCATTGTGCGGAGCGATATGTACAGCAGGGTTTTTCCGCGACTTCTTCAAGCTGTTAATTGAAATACATCTGCCAGACAACATGAAACGTATTCCAAAGGATAAGCCCGTATACCTCTTCTCAGGGGAGCAAGATCCTGTTGGTTTACATGGCAAAGGCGTTCATAACCTAGTCACTCAATATCGTCAGCTTCAGCTTCAACATATTGAGTATCGTCTGTATGCTGGTGGTCGTCATGAGATGCTGCATGAGACGAATCGGGCAGACGTAGCTCTGGATGTGTTGGATTGGCTGGATCGCCATCTGGTTCTATCTAGTACAGCTCCCACCACTGTCAATGCAGATATCGCTGATTCGGTATGATTCTAATCAGTGTACGATTACTAAGCTTAGGCAAGTAGTAGTTGCCCCAAACAAAGCGCCGCTCCATAAAACTGGGGCGGCGCTTTGTTTATCTACTTTGGAGTTATTCCGTAGCTATTTCTAGGGCTAGCGCATGAATTGTAACTGGGAGCGTTCAACACCAACAAAAAAAGAAGCCTCGGAATCAAGATGCTAGCCAGAGCTGCATTATAATTCAGGGGCTTCTTTATGATCATTTTTATGAATAGTATATCAAATGATACCTTAATCCTTCTTATCCTTCGATGAGTAAGGATTCTGGATCTTCAAGCAGTTCTTTTACAGTTACGAGGAAACGTACTGCTTCACTACCATCAATGATACGGTGATCATAAGACAGAGCGATATACATCATTGGACGATTCTCCATCCGCTCTGCATCAATGGCTACAGGACGAAGTTGGATCTTGTGCATACCGAGAATACCTACTTGAGGTGTATTCAGAATTGGCGTGGACAAGAGCGAGCCGAATGTTCCACCATTGGTGATCGTGAATGTTCCACCTTGCAGATCCGAAAGAGCCAACGTGTTGGAACGAGCTTTTGAAGCCAGATCGGCAATACTTCTCTCGATCTCAGCAAAGCCTAGACGATCTGCATCACGAACGACGGGTACAACCAGACCTTCTTTGGCAGATACCGCGATACCGATATCATAATATTTCTTCAGTACAACATCTTCGCCATCAATCTCTGCGTTAATGGTTGGGAACTTTTTCAACGCGCCAACGACAGCCTTAGTGAAGAAGGACATAAAGCCCAGATTGATCTCATGCTTCTCCTTGAACTTGTCCTTACGACGTTTACGAACATCCATAATGGCAGTCATATCAACTTCATTAAACGTAGTCAACATTGCTGCTGTTTGTTGAGCTTCAACCAGACGCTTGGCAATGGTCGCACGACGGCGAGACATACGTTGACGTTCAACTGGCTTAGTATACGTAGAACCTCCGGTTGGAGCACTGGATGCAGCTGGTGCTTTATTCGCAGAAGGTGCTGCTGGAGCAGTGGCCTGTGTGTTATGAGCCTTCACATCATCCTGATATACCCGTCCAATCGGATCCTTCCCTTGAACCTGATCCAGCTCGATGCCCCGCTCACGCGCTAGTTTACGCGCAGAAGGGGAAGCTGTCTTGTTTCCATTATCAGAAGATTCAGAACCTGCAGCAGCAGGTGCTGGCGGCGGTGTTGGTGCTTCAGGCGCTGGTGTAGCCGCTTGTTTTTGTTCCGATGCAGCCGGCTCGGAAGCAGCCGCGCTACTTCCTCCCCCTGCACCCGCGGAAAGGGTACCAATCGTCTCACCGATTTCAACGGTATCCCCTTCTTGACGGATAATTTTCTCCAATACGCCACTTTCTTCAGCACTGATCTCAATATTAACTTTATCCGTTTCCAGTTCTAGAAGGACATCACCTTGGTTAACCGTATCTCCTTCTTTGACAAGCCATTTGGATACCGTTCCTTCGGTTATCGACTCACCCATTGCAGGTACTTTAATTTCGCTCACAGTTGTTACCTCCCAAGTGGAATATTATTCTTCGTCGTTTGTTTCAACGCGGATGTAATAATCTGTTGTTGCTCCATGCTATGCACAAGCTGATAACCGCTGGAAGGACTTGCATGCTCCGGACGGCCTTCATACTTAACGATTGTACCCTTAGGTGCAATTTCACGAAGACGTGGTTCCATATACGTCCATGCACCCATGTTTTTGTTTTCTTCCTGTACCCATACCAGCTCTTTCAACTTGCTGAAACGTGCGAGTACACGCTGGATCTCTTCTGCAGGGAATGGATACAATTGTTCAACACGGATAATGTGAAGCCATGACCAGTCTCCGCCTTCTTTTTCAAAAGCATCCTCAAGATCAATTGCAATTTTACCACTGCACAAGATGATCCGTTCAACACGGTCAGGCTTCGTGCCAAGCCCAGCTTGTTCCAGCACTGGCTCAAACTTGCCTTCACTGAACTGAATCGCCGGAGAAGCAACACGTGGATTACGAATTAGACTCTTCGGTGACATCATTACAAGTGGACGTGCATCTTCGGTTTCAGTCAGGGAAGCCTGACGACGAAGAAGATGGAAATATTGAGAAGCACTTGTCAAGTTAGCAACGGTCATATTGTCTTCTGCAGCAAGCTGCAGGAAACGTTCGAGACGTGCACTTGTGTGCTCAGGCCCTTGACCTTCATTACCGTGTGGAAGCAGCATAACCAGACTTGATTTTTGCGACCACTTCGCGCGACCTGCCGATACGAACTGGTCAAAAATAACCTGTGCACAGTTAGCAAAATCACCGAACTGAGCTTCCCAGATGACAAGAGTCTCTGGCGAATACACGTTGTATCCATATTCGAATCCAACCACCGATTCTTCAGACAACGGGCTGTTGTAGATTGCAAACGAAGCTCGTGCCTGTGGCAAATGATGCAGAGGGCAGAATTTGCTTCCATTCTCTGAATCATGCAACACCAGGTTCCGGTGAGCAAATGTTGCACGCTCTGCATCCTGACCACTGATCCGGATTGGCTTACCATCTGCAAGAATAGTTGCAAATGCAAGTGTCTCAGCAAGGCTCCAATCAACTTTTTCGCCTTCATTCAGTGACGTGCTACGGCGCTGTAGAATCCGCTGCAACTTCGGATACACATTGAAATTCTCCGGCCATTTCAGTAGATCTGCGTTGATACTCCGTAGATTCTCAAGCGGTACCGCAGTTGGAATCACCTTCACTGCTTCAGGCTCATCTGTCTTCCGTTGATAGTATTCATGTACTTCATTTTTCTTCATATGCTCATAGGCTTCTTTTAGCCGGTTCGTCACAGCCTCACGAATGCTATTAATAGCCGCTTCGTCAATAATAGATTCCTGTTTCAACTGATCTTGATACAGATGACTCACTGTCGGATGATTCTTAACTTTGTCATACACTTTCGGTTGTGTTGTTTCTGGATCATCCGTTTCGTTATGACCGTAACGACGGTACCCGATGAGGTCAATCAAGAAATCTTTTTTAAACCGATTCCGGTACTCTGCGGCCATCCGAATTGCTGCGATACAAGCATCCGGATTATCCGCATTAACGTGTATAATCGGAATCTCATACCCCTTCGCAAGGTCACTCGCATAATGCGTTGAGCGTGAGTCACTACTATCGGTTGTGAAGCCCAAGCGATTGTTTACAATAATATGAATCGTTCCGCCATTCTGGTAACCAGGCAGAGCTTTGAAATTCAGTGTTTCGGCTACAATTCCTTCACCAGGGAATGCTGCGTCACCATGCATAAGAATCGTTGCTGCTTTGGAAACGTCCTGTTTCGGGTAACCCGGTTCACGGCGATCATCCTGAGCTGCACGCGCGAATCCCTGTACAACAGGGTTTACGTACTCTAGATGACTTGGGTTGTTGGCTAATGTCAAGCGAGCCTGTACCGTTTCGCCTTCTTTTACAAAGCGATTAGCACCTAGGTGATATTTTACATCCCCCGTCCATCCATAATTGATTCCTGTAGAACCCTCAGATGGAACCAAATCCTTGTTCGGGGCATGATGGAATTCAGAGAATATTTTGCTATATGGTTTACCTAGTACATGTGCCAGTACGTTTAAGCGTCCACGGTGAGCCATCCCCATCAGGATATGGCTTGAGCCCGAATGCGACATAATCCGCACAGCTTCATCCAGCATTGGCACAAGCACATCGTTTCCTTCAATAGAGAAGCGCTTTTGTCCCACAAAAGTTTTATGCAGGAAATCTTCGAATTGCTCCACTTCGACCAAACGCTCCAATAGAGCAGTGCGTTCTTCCTGATTAAGTGGTGCCGGGGAAGTGCGAGATTCCGCACGACGATTGAGCCATTCACGTTCTTGCACTTCGTGTACGTGGCTGAACTCATACGCGATTGGCCCTGTGTAAATCTGGCGTAGACGTTGGATTGCGTCCCAACCATTTGCCGTCTGACCATCAGCGCCCTCCCAGATCAAGGAAGCCGGCAATGCTTTGAGGTCTTCTTCATTTAATTCAAAATTCTTCGGTTCGAGCAAAGAGGTATCTGCTTCTTCACTAATCCCAAGTGGATCAATATCTGCAGCAAGATGACCATACGTGCGGATATTCCAGACCAGTTTCCCGGCTGTAACCGCTTTCTGTAAAAGTTGAATATCCACGCTTCCCGAGTTATTTTGAGCATTACCCGAAAAAGTGGTTGTATGTGCATCTCGGCCAGGCATTGGCGGTGCACCCCATTGTTCAAACAACTCCCGATAAGCTGGTGTCACTGCACCAGGGTCTTCGGAAAATAATTCATATTGTTCTTGTACATATCCCAAATTGGGTCCATAGTAACTTTCCCAGGGTTTCTTGTTGCCTTCCACGATCGTCATCGACGTTCCCTCCGTCTTGATTTAGTCGTATTTTTGACGGAAATCATTGACTAAGCTGTAATTTGCGTTCGTTCAACATTTTAAGCGAAATTTTTCATGAAGTCCAATAATCGTGCTGTTGGTGGTAATAACGTTGTTCCGACGCTCCCGTCAAGGTTTGTCTGCGTTTTCAAAATCATAGAAAAAGAATGATTGTATATACCGTCGCACAGATGTCGAATACTGTCCTGATCCGTTCGAAGGTTACACATTCTCCAATATTTTCAACTGAAGTTCTGTGTTCTAATATCTATTCTATAAACTTTTGCGCTCAGGAGCATTTCCTATTTTTAGTTCGATTGATGCATAAATTAGATGAATCGAATAAATGGTGCAATCCTTGCGTCTAAAAGTTATGAATTCCCCCCTTTTTAATTGTGGTCGATAAAGCAAAAAAACAAACGGTTACTTTAAACATTAACCAATGGTACGTGTTTTACACTAAAATGCGGTGAATATAGGTGCCATTTTTGATTCGTATACGGAAGTACAACACATTGATCGTGAGAAACTCGTTATTCCTGCAACATGCGCATTAATGTCCATCCATTCCGATCCGCATTTCTTCTACGTTCTACGTAAACCTAATAAATTTGCGGGAATACAAATAAAGGCCATAAATCCGAAGATTTATGACCTTATCTTTAAACCTAGCATATGATTGCTTAGAATCGGAGTAGCGGGATTTGAACCCACGACCTCACCCACCCCAAGGGTGCGCGCTACCAGGCTGCGCTATACCCCGATGTTAGTCATTCCTTATAGCTCCATCCTATCCTGAATCATATGCAGCGCAAACGGCGTTAATGCGAGCGAATCAAGTTGTTCCATGGTAAACCATGCTGCACCTAGTGAATCTTCGCCATCCGCCTCTTTTTTGATACCATAGGCTTGCCCATCTGATCCCAAATAGACATCATATAGAATACCAATGTGATGAACTTCCTCAAGACTACCTTCATGCATCCACTGCACCAGATTGGATTGCGCGGATCGAAGAGACAGTCGAACATCTGTGAGCCCCGTCTCTTCTTCGATCTCGCGATGGAGCGCTAGTTCCGGTGTTTCTCCAAACTCCAGCCTACCTCCTGGCAGATCCCATGTCCCCTGATAAGGCCCACGCGCCTTCTGAATCAGCAGTACCTCCTGTTCCCAAACCATTAGACCGTAAACGCCTAGATGTGTATAACGCTCCATTATAGAATCCTCCTATCGTCGGACATCTGTCTAACCTGTTCTTCCAACCTTCGTATTCGTTTGTTCATCTGATAAAGTGATGGCGTAACCACCAAACCAGCGATGATCACAGCAACCCACATATATTCCAAATGAATCACTCCCTTTTATTCGGCTTCATCTGTGGTCAAAGACATACGCACAACCAAATCTTCTCCTTCAATCACTAAAGCGGTCAGACCATGGTCTGAGCCAGTTTGATGATTCTCACCATTAGACCAGAAGGCAGCTTCTCCTGACGTAATCATCACTCGTTTTCCATCGCCACCTTCTACCCAGCCTTCCCCTTCCAGCACGAAGAACAATTGCTCACCTACGGCCGGATGAAGCCCAACATTTCCACCAGCATTCAGCTTCAAAAATGCCACATGGCACCCCGCAGTATTGCGAAGAATAGGTGCAATCATAGCTGCCTTACTGTCAAAAGCCGTAATTAATCGACCATCTGCCCAGTCCATTCGATACATGTTCACTTCTCATCCTGCCTCGGAACGGTGTCCAGATCCAATGACAGACGAATCATATCCACACAACGAATGCCACCCTCAATAATCTCTTCCTCGTAGTGTCTTACAAAGAAATCCCGATCCACTCCAACAATACGGAATCCACAACGCTGATATAGCTTCAATTGGTGAAAACTTGAATTCCCTGTGCCAATCTCCACCGTCTTACATCCCAATCTACGTGCAGCTTCAATCGCTTCTTTGATCATATGTCTGCCTACACCTTGTCCTTGCAACTCTTCCTGTACCGCAATGTTAACAATCTCCACCGTTTCCGGCCGGGTCTTCAGCAAGACGAACTCTCCGACCATCTCTCCTTCATACTCAGCGATAAAACAAACACCCCGGCTCAAGTATTCGTCAACCATCGCTTTCGAAGGATCAGCCATCAATAGAAGCTCATAAGGCTTTTCTTCTTCCCAATCCAAAATTCGGAACGACAATTTCATGATAATCCCACCTTTTTTTTGTAAACAGTATTCATTTACGTCCGTTTGCAGAAGCCTATGTATCGGCTAAATCTTCATATAATGTCACCATAGTAGCCACGCTCCAAATAACCCTTTTTACTCAAACTATGAACTAGCTGTTGCACCTGATTGATTGGAATAATTACGAATCAGCATTCCTGACGCTTTCATCATTCCTTGCTTTTCATAGAAATTCTGCATTTCTCCATCGCATAACAGATCAATCATGTAGAGGTGCTGAAGTCGATGAATCATTCTTTCTAACAGAGTAGCCCCAATCCCTTTTCCTTGATGCGAAGGCACTACTTCTAATAACGGGATATATGCACTAAGTACGCCATCTGAAATGGCTTGGATGAAGCCAACCACTTGGTTAGTCTCTTCATCAATAGCTAGTTCTACAGCATAGGACTGTTCCAATAACCTCATAAAAGTAGTGGGAGATGGCGGATTCGGCCAACCGTCGAAAAAATGTCCTGATAGCTGCTCCACATCGATTTCCTCTATGGAGGATCGAAACGTTACATTCATACAACCAACCCTCATCTCAAAACAAAGTAAATTTCATTGTATCATAATATATGGATATTACTATATAGATATGGATGATCTCAGCTATTGAAGAACTTTATCGGAATAGACTTTAAATGTTTCCTTCAACGTCTGCCCTGTGGATTTATCCCAGATCACACTTCGTTCGAATGTACCCTCATGGAAAAATCGCGGAAACCGTTCTGCGAACCAGTCCTGCATCGGCAGATCAAGTGCCTGTTCTAACGGAATCCATATCAATTCACCTTCGGGCGGATTCTGTAATAGTTCTCCCTCAAATGCTGTTGCCAGATAGTTAAACACCATATAACGTAATCCCTGCTCCGGATCACAGAACTCATCCAGTCCTTTATACGTGATTTCAGTAACCTTAAGCCCAGTTTCCTCCTCTACCTCTCGCATGGCTCCATCTACAATACTCTCTGGATAGTCTACCTTGCCTCCAGGTGCGATATATCCCGGAAATCCTTTACGATTCGGACGATTTATCAGTAACACCTTGCTATGTAACTTATCCCACACCATGCACATGGTTAGAATCTCAATTCGTGTACTCATACATGTCCTCCTGTAATCCTACGTTGTACATTAACAGTTCTGGTAATCCACTGGTTTCTCCTGCTTCGACTGATCTTAATTTCTAGCAATATCTAATCAATGCATAATGATTAGAAAAAGCCATGCACAAGAAAGACCCCGAAGAGTCTCGGAGTCTGTTTAGTTAAACCTATTCGTCGTTCATGATTAATGACTATCTTGATTCAATGCAGTAATTAAAACTTTACGTTCTTTCCACTCCGCACGACGATAGGCCTGTAATAGACCGAATTTGCGAATGCTGGCTTTTGGCACAGATTTATAAGGCATAACTACCGTAAACTCTTCTGTAAAGGGTACATAAGATAAGCCTACCTTCTCTTTGGAGATCCACTCCGCCCGAATCGGTTGTCTCCCACAAGCATCGAATGTACA
The DNA here is from genome assembly GCF_030812775.1 of Paenibacillus tundrae. GTDB lineage: Bacteria > Bacillota > Bacilli > Paenibacillales > Paenibacillaceae > Paenibacillus > Paenibacillus tundrae_A. The sequence goes on along the minus strand of NZ_JAUSTI010000005.1, from coordinate 75,897 downwards.
GCCTAACCCTTCAGCAAAAAACTCATAACGTGCTGCAGGTGTGCCTGGTTCCTCCATACAGAGAAATAGACTCAATTGATCACAAAAAAGCATAATGTCCACATCACTTTGTAATCTACGTTGTAACTCTTCTCCACCTCCGAGCTGTGCAATCCATTCCGATTGTTGCTTGCGCTCGGTATTCAGATATTCCCTGATATCTTCATCATCATGGGCATTAGCACCCAGCGTATTCTGGAACAACTCCGTATACATCATGCTGCATAGCAATCCCGCATACATGCTTTTTGCACAGACTTCAGCGATTCCCTTCTGGTAAAATACAAAGCGCGGACGTAGCGGAAAGTCACGGAACGAGTACGGTGACTGACTATAATCATTCCAGAACGGAGCAGCATCCAGTTCAATCCATCCACGATCATGCTCTCTTGCCGCAAGAACAAGCTCTTCAAAGTGACTGGCATCAGCGAGCAATTCTTGTTTCCAATAAGAAGCCATCTCTCCAGCCACTTGCCCATGTTCTTGTTGTGCGGTCAATACAAAATCATGCTCTCTCTCATAGACGATCATTTGCTGTCACCCTTCCGCATGGTATAATTCGACTCAACACTCTATTTTAAATGTAAAGGTGTTGTCAGTTTCCTGAAATTTGGTACACTAAAGATTGTGTCACAGATTACATTACATATAGAAAGCGGGATCTCATGAATTTATATTCTCCTTACATCGAGTTCAACCGCAAGGAATGGGCTGAACTGCAAGAGCATCAGACCACAATTCCGCTGACGGAAATGGAATTAGAACAACTCAAGGGATTAAATGAAGAGGTATCTATACAGGAAGTAAAAGATATTTATTTACCTCTTACCCACTTTATTGACTTATATGCAAGTGTCTCAAGAGAATTAAATCGATTAACCGCTTCCTACTTAAAAAAAGAAGCTGGCCCTGTGCCCTACATTATCGGGATTGGAGGCAGTGTTGCCGTAGGCAAAAGTACTGCTGCTCGCCTGCTACAAGCTCTGCTAGCCAGAGGCAAAAACAATCCCAAAGTCGATCTCGTTACGACAGATGGATTCTTATATCCCAACGCCGTACTGGAAGAAAAGGGCATAATGAATCGAAAGGGTTTCCCTGAGAGCTACGATATCAAGTCACTCATTCAATTCATGGGTGATGTGAAATCCGGTAAGCCCGAAGTCAAAGCTCCAGTCTATTCCCATCTTGCCTATGATGTGATTCCAGGCGAGGAAAAAACGATCAGCCAGCCTGACATCTTGATCATTGAAGGCATTAACGTACTTCAAATTAAGAAAGAAACACCGTTACTCGTGAGCGACTTTTTTGATTTCTCCATCTACATTGATGCAGAAGAACAACATATACGCCACTGGTACATTGAGCGATTCAAGCTTCTACGTAACACCGCTTTTCAGAATACAGAATCCTTCTTCCACAGCCGCTTTGCCAATATTGGCGAGGAAGAAGCTGTGCAAACGGCTAGTCAGATTTGGCAAGATATTAATGCCAAAAATCTGCACGAGAACATTTTGCCAACGAAGGGAAGAGCTAGACTTATTCTGAAAAAGGAAGCCGATCACTCCATCCAACGTATTCAATTGCGCAAACTGTAGTGGACGGGTTCGGAGACTCCACATTTCCGAATACTACTATTTGAAGGAGATATCCCTATGCAAACGTTAATCATATTAGGCAGCATTATGATGTTTCTGGCCGTAGCTTTGGGTGCATTTGGAGCACATGCACTGAAACGCAAATTGTCCGCTGATATGATCAAAATTTATGAGACGGGTGTACAATATCACCTCATTCATGGACTTGGACTCATTATCATGGGACTGTTGGCGGATCGCTTAGAGCAAACTTCGCTAGTATTACTCGCAGGATGGCTTTTATTCGCTGGCATTATCCTGTTCTCAGGCAGCCTTTATGTACTTAGTATTACAGGTGTACGTAAGCTTGGTGCCATCACCCCATTAGGCGGGGTTGCATTTCTCGCTGGATGGGTAACATTACTGATCGCAGCTCTGTAATTCTCACGATAAAAAATTCAATACAAGAAAAAGAGTGTTCTAGAGGTTAGCTAAAGCACTCTTTTTTTGCTGTTCAATCCGTCCAGAATCGACGAATCGAAGGAGTTAACCCATCCGCTGTGCGCTCTAGCACATATACATCTGGATTCGTGAGGGATCTCCACGCTTCGAATCCGAAGGATGCATCGTACTGGCGGATGATCAAGGATAACAAATTCCCGTGGGTCACCACTGCAGCGCTTGATTCAGATCGGTTCCATAACTCTTCCAACACACTCATGCCACGTGCCGTTGCCGTGCGAGAAGACTCTCCCCCTTCTTCCGTCCAGTCTTCATCCGTGTATGTGCGTCTTAGCGAATCCATCCAGTGTTCCAGATGCAGGGTGCTTAACACCCTTTCCTGAAGACGTTCATCCGTATGTACCTGCTGGGATAAGGCTACGCTAAGCGGCACCACCGTCTGCAGCGCCCGTTTCCAAGGACTTGAAACAATATAGGTTATTGAGTGTTGTGCAAGCACCCTTGCAAGCTTCTCAGCTTGTTGCAATCCTTCTACTGTAAGTTCAGACTCGGGTTCCTGCCCCGTCGCTTGGGCATGTCGAATGAGATAAATGGACTTCATATCTGATCCTCCTGTTATACGAGATCACAAGTTGCTCATTTGAAGGTATTGTAAGGCGTGTTTCATATTGTCCTGATCTTCCGATTTCCCAGAGGAACTGAGAAAAGTAATCTGATCCTCTGTCCACATCCCATGTTGCTCTGACAATCCAAGGAGTTGTTGCAGATGATTAACAGTACCCGTACTTCCATCAATGATTCGCACATGTGCTGGGAGAACCTTGCGAAGCATGGCAGTGTAATATGGATAATGCGTGCAACCAAGCACCACGGTTCCATACTTGTTCAGATCTAGATCCGCCATTTTCATCCGGAAATAATCGGTGATCTTATCCTCATCAAAATCCAATTGCTCGCACCACTCCACAAGTTCAGGAAGTGGGATGGAATCCACCGTGTTATGGTCATCTACGCGAGATACCAACTCATTATATTTAGCTTGGCTCAGGGTCAATGCCGTGGCAAAAACAAGCACTCTTTTTCCACTCTCACGATTCATCTCCACTGCTGGCTTTACCGCCGGCTCCATGCCGATGACTGGAATGTCGATTCGGGAACGCAACTCCTTCACTGACAGACTGGTTGCTGTATTGCAAGCAATGACGATGGCTTTTACATTTTCGCGCAGGATCGCTTCTACAGCGTCAAAAATATGTCCTCTTACCTCATCCGCTGTTTTGGGTCCGTAGGGAACATGTAATGTATCTGCGTAATATATAAACTGTTCTTCAGGAAATTGCTGCAATGCTCGATGTAACACGGTTAAACCACCAATGCCTGAGTCAAAAAATGCAATTTTCTTGTTCAAAGGTTTCACCTCTATAACGTATTCTTTCAGGTTCCATGGAACCCGGTATGCCTGCTCATGATGACTGGAGGTGAGGTATGTTGATTCTTCCTTCATTTTATACTGCATGAGCTAGTCTTTGCCACTGTTCCAATGCTCCGCCATATGTTCTTCCTATGCTACTCATTACTTGCCTATGCTGCGCTTCATTCCTTCAGAGCATTGTCCTCACCCTAACAACCTAGGTCAGGGGAAGCACCCACTTCTCCTCCGTAAGCTCCTGCCCCGATAAGAACTGCCGCTTCGTTTCCGCCACATGAAAACCAAAGGATTGATATAGTCTGCGTGCTCCTGTTAAATCTTGATTAGTCCATAATAGGATCAAGGCATAGTCTTGTTCTCTAGCAAACTGGATAGCACGCTCAACAAGCTGACGACCCCAGCCTTCGTTGCGAGCTTCAGGTTCAATGAGAAACCAACGCAATTGAGCGGTGTGTTCATTCAATTCAACGAGCCCAATGCAACCTGAGGCAACTCCGTCCAGATCAACAATCCAGATCATTTCCTTCTCGGGACGACAAGTACGACTGAACTCTTGAACAGATTCCTCTATGAAAATAGCAAAGCTATGATCATAATTATACTCATTTCGATAGATACGGATATGAGCTTCAATGACATATTGTAAGTCCTTTTGTTCAAAAGTTCGGATCATTGCTGATGACACACCTCTGTTCTGTTCACATAAGACATGTATAAGACCCAGATCGAGCATACCTGCATATCCATCTATTCTCCCAATCATTTTCCATTATACGGTATATTCATACGAGATACGAATTGAGATTGCGTAATTACGAATGAGCATTCTGTAGCAACCAACTCGACTACCTGCTATTGATTCGGATAAAAGTAAGTCATATGAGCTTCATCATATCCCTGACCGTACACTTCCAAAGCATTTTTTTCGATTCCGTATGTCTCAAAGCCCGCTTGCTCATATAAACGCTTTGCTGATTCGTTCGTTGTAACAACGCATAGATTAATTTGTTTCAATCCCTCTAGCTGTCTTCCTCGATCCAGCACTTCCTGAAGTAGACGAGAAGCCACTCCACACCCACGATAGACAGGAGACACATAGACTCCCCAGATCATGCCTTTGTGCCTTAACTTCAGCCCATATTCTCGCTTAAACCCCATCATCCCTGCAAGAGAACCATCCTGTGCGTATGCTCCAAGAATGTAATCATCCGGCTCATTATGTATGCGGTCTTGCACCTCAATCATGGGGAGCTGTACTGAAATTTCAAACGAAGCACCGAACGCTTCAGGATGATTTTTGAGCGCTTCTAACCGAAAAGGCCAGTAGTGCTCTGCATCATCACGTACAATATTACGAATCGAAATAGACTCGTTGAGGGAATCATTGCGCATACCTTTTCACTCCTTGCAGTTTCATAGGCTCATATATTAATAACCTCGCATGACATATATCGCACAACAGTTAATACTATAGAGATTCATGGATAGACTACTCTTCCTGCTCTATAGTGGACTGGAGATGGGTTAACTTCTGCTTGCAAGCAGCGTCACGCTCCATCGCTTCTTTCACTGGATCTCGTTTAGGCAATTTACTATTGATTCGTAGAAGAAGAGTAACAATCATCAGCAATAGAACGATTACAATGAATTCAAACAGCTCAAGCACCTCCCCTGAAAATCTACTTCACATTTGCTCAGCTAGCTGTCCATCCTTTACTTTCATTTCAATCCACGGGCAATAATCCACTCGAACCACTTCCAAGGCAAGAGAGCCTTACCGATAATCAGTAAACGAGAGCCTTTGCCGAGCGCATAACGAAGTCGTGGGTAGCGCATCTGTCCGATCCGAACAATTAGGTCGGCCACTTCTTGCGGATCAGGCGCGGTTTCGCCTGTACGACGTGAATACCGGAGCACTGCATCCAGCTGCTTATTGTAAGGCGACTGCTCCCGTTCACGAATCTCACCTAAGCCCTTGTTCCATATAGGGGTACGATACGCACCGGGCTCTATCAATACAGCCTTTATACCAAATGGAGCCATCTCATGGCGTAAGCTTTCTGTGAAACCTTCCACCGCAAACTTAGAGGTAGCATAAGGTGCATATCCCGGAAAGCCCGATAGTCCACTAACACTAGAAAGATTAATAATGAATCCACTTCGTTGCTTACGCATCACTGGCAGAACAGCACGTGTTACCTCAATTAGTCCAAACAGATTGGTCTCCATTTGCCTACGCCAATCCGCCATGGGTACTTCCTCAATAAATCCTCCGACCGCAAAGCCTGCATTATTCACCAACATATCAATACGGTGATAATGCCGCAGGATCTCATCCATCGCCTCCGTAACGGAATGGGGATCAGTGACGTCCAAGCGTATGTATCGTATCTGATCCGAGATTCCCGCTTCTGCGGCTAGCCTCACCAGCGCTTCCTTACGACTGAGATCACGCATCGTTGCTACAACCAGATAACCTCGTTTCGCCAAACTAATCGCTGTCAGCATCCCAAATCCACTAGATGTGCCGGTTATTAAGACCACCGGTGCATTGTCCGTCTTCTTTTTTCCATTCGTCAATAAATTCACCTTCTTCCTCACTGCGTTTGCCAAGCAATCTCTACGTTCTCTATACCTCATGCCAAGACGTGCAAAGAGAATAACAGAAGGACAGTCGCCGCTGCCCTTCTCATCGTGTTGCTATATAGGTAAGTTACATCTTCTTCAGAACAACCTTTCTTTCTGAGGCTGAATAGCCGTATAGATTAATTCTTCTGCTTGAGGATCTCAGCGAGCGCTGTATCCAGTGTATTATATGTGAATACGAAGCCTTCATGCTCTAATCTCGCGGGAATGACCCAACGACTCTTCAGCACGAGTTCTGTCTCCGTTCGAATGATACGAGCACCGAATTCTAACATCCAGCGCGGTGAAGAGAGTCCCCATCCCACACCCATTTGTTGTCTCAGCGCTGCCATCAAATGACGATTGGTAACAGGATGAGGTGAGGAGGCGTTGAATACACCTTCCAACTGAGGATGCTCCTGTAAATAGATCACCATCCGAAACAGATCCTCGATATGAATCCAACTGAACTGCTGCCTTCCAGAACCCTGAGAACCACCTAACCTAAAACGAACCAAATTCGTTAAAGGCTCCATGACCCCGCCGTTCCCCAGCACAATGGCAATTCGTAGTGCAATCTGCCGGGTAGAAGGCAAACTGAATTCAAAAAAAGCTTGCTCCCATGCTGTAGCTACATCTACCGAGAAGCCTGTACCGATCTCCCCGTCCTGTTCCGTCATAGGTCGATCCTCAGCATGTCGATATATGGTAGCTGTGCTTGAGTTAATCCATAGTTTAGGAGGGTTTTTACAGGACAAGACACTCTCCCCAAGAATACGCGTGGTTTGTGTGCGGGACTCCAGAATGATCCTGCGGTTTTCTTCTGTGTATCTACAGTTCACAGATTTGCCAGCCAGATTAATTAATAACTCGGCACCTTCCAGCGCTTGAATGATGCCTTCTCGATCCTCCCAGGCTATATGACCAGATTGGCGTGAGATAATACCCACCTCATAACCTAGCTGCTTAAACCGCCTAGCAAAATCCTGACCTACAAATCCAGTTCCACCTGCCAAAACGACCTTATTCATTCCATCCCCTCATTTCCATTTGGGTATAAGACGATTAACGTAGGGTACGTTCACAACGGACTTAACAAGCAACCTTTTACATACGGCATAACACAGCATCAGCTAGTTTCATAATCGAATGAACCTTTATTTTGCTCCCATAGCAGCATACAATCGATCACGCTCTTGCATCGCCCAATCATTGGAAGGATTCTGCTCCAATTGATATCGTAGCTCATCATAAAAATCATGGATCATGAACCCATCCGGTAACGCCCCGAGCATAGCTTCAAAATGATACTCTGGTAAAGTTCGATGTCCCTCAGCGATCTGCTTCAACCAGTTCATCCACATCGCCAGTGTCAGCACTTCTTCCTGCCACAACTCAGCCTGTAACCCTAATGCATCCTGAAACTGTTCATATGTCGAGTTATCCGCATATTGGCGGCAAGCCTGTACAGCGAGTTCATACAGCTCAATTACTGCAGGACGAGCACTCGGTTGCAGCGTAATCTCCAAGCTATTTACGAAATCCTGAACTTGAATGGTCTGTCCGTCATCATATAATAATGGCGCCTGTGCCAGTATCCGTACAATCTCTTCCATATCGTTTGTTGTGATCTGCTTCTGTTCGTATAAAGAAGCTAATTTAAATGCAGTAATGATCATTCACTCCTATATCTCGTTCTTCTATATTAACGCCACATATTATATCATGGTTTAGCTTTGAAATATTTGAACACTTCAATCGTTTCTTCCAGATCCTCCGTGCTCGAATAGATATTCATGACCTTACCAACCTCAATACCAAAATCGACATACGCATTGGCCTTAGCTGTTATAATATGCCCATCAACGACAACATTGGTATTCATATACACCCCTTGGGTAGTGATGTCTCTCATCTGTGCCTCTGCGTTAGTCGTAAAGGATTTATCCTCCAGAATTTGCGCTTGACCAAGCAATAAGGTTCCTGAACAGATGGCTGCAATTGGAGTCATTTGTCCATTCAGTATGCGCAGCCAGTCCATCAATTCTTCTCGCTTAAGCAGTGAGGTCACATCCCCTCCTGGGATGATTAACAGTTCCACCGTAGACGGATCAATCTGATTCATCATTAGATCTGGATTAACGGATAACCCCTCATATGAACGAAGAGCTCCTTCATCCAAAGCCACTGTAATCACGTCACCTTGGGTTTTCATGAAATAACTTGCTAACATAATTTCAAACGAAACATAACCTTCAAACAACAAGATGTGTGTCTTCATCGTATCCGATTCCTTCCTTCCTCCACGTTCTTCCAACTATATCCTATTGTACTACATATTTCTGTTCTTCTAATAAAAACAGCCACAGAGCGCATTTGGCACTCCATGGCTGTAAATCTAAATCAACGCCTTGATCACGGCTAGATATTCACGAATCATATAGATCGGTTTGAGGTGTACTGGCGATGAAGCTGAGATACCATAATCGGCAGAGTATCCACTTTTAACCGCCAAATACTTCGCACGGAACATATGAAAATCACTCGTTACAATCATGATCTCAGGGTTCATCACCCCAGCTTGATCTATTATTTTCTTGGAGAAAACTAAGTTCTCTTTTGTCGATGTGGAGCGATCCTCCATGATAATTCGGTTAGCGTTAATCCCCTGAGTCAACAGATATGTTTTCATGGCAAGGGCTTCTGTGATGTCTTCTCCTGGCCCCTGCCCTCCGGAAACGATGACGGGAATCTGCGGATGGGCTTGAATATAATCCAGGCTGGCATCCAATCGTTGTTTGAGCGTAAGCGACAGCTCTGTACCTTTAATGCCCGATCCTAATATGATGACATAATCCGCTTCTTCCTGATCATTTGCTCCCAATTGGGTAAATACAAGAGCTTCAATAATGATAAACGAAACCGCCACAATGCCCAATCCAGTCAGGATAATACGTTTCAGCACAACATGCTTCTCGTAATCGATACGCCGTAATACCATAAATGCCACACTGATCGCACCAAAAAACGTGACTGCAAAATCCCTACCCCAGATCATTAGAAAAATAACTAAACATACGAGTAAAATAATATCAATGATGAGGCCTTTCTCTCGTAAAAATGTCGTGATCTTCCTCATGCTTTCCCTCCCTGTGCAATGATTATGTTGAGCTTAGGCCACCGTTGTTGCCAGCACTTCTTCTCCACCCGCTGATTATAATAATCTGCATCCATGAAGAACGGGCTTTTACGTACGATCAACCGATACAGATCCTCCAGCCCATGTGGGGCACAGATGCGAATGTTATCTTGCTCATCAAGCTGTACAGCTATAGCCGTTACGATCTCAGGCCAATACCGAAGGGCATCCTCTGTCGACTTATAAGGCTTGGTATGATTACGCAGATGCATCCTTGCCTGATTTTTCACAGACCATTTGGGATTCCCAGTAACCTGTTGAAGCTCTTTTTCCAGCATCGTATCCCGATCCTCGCTTATATCTTCTGCATCATAATAGACCACATCAATATCGTCATGTAGTTCACGATGTTCGTATCCATGCAGTTCATCCCAAATATAGTTACGGACATATCCTGCTCCGATGTAGCACTGTGGCAGATGAAGACTGCGGACATGCTGTAAATCTTGCAACATTATCTTATGATGTTTAATGGTCTGAATGCATCTCTCTTCGTGCAGGATATGAATCCTCTCCTTGCTTCCCTGACTCTTTTTATTTGACTACACAATCACTTCACTCAAAAACATTCATTTTCACTATACCATGTTTATATAGGCTCAATAAAATAGACGAGTTTCTCAATGCATTGATCCAAAATTCAATTTCATACGTAAGATCTCATATACCGCTATTTATAATATTTTTAAAATTAGGTGACTCAATAGTAGTAACTACAGCGGAGAATAAAGATATCCTGATACATTCACATAAATTGACAATTTAATTGAACGGATATAACATACTAGATATAATGATCGTTCTATCTTCTAGTGAAAGGAGTATGATTGATGATGAGCAGCAAAAAGGAAATGCTGTTAAATGTAGCTGAAAAGTTGTTCTATCTCCATGGATTTCATGCCATCGGCTTAAAGCGTATTATTACAGATGCAGAAATCGCGATTATGACATTATACAACCACTTCGAATCCAAGGATGATCTCATTGTCGAAGTCCTACTGCGACGGGAGCAGCGCTATCTCGAACAACTGCGGCAATATGCGGACAACCAATCGAAACCCATCTTCCTTAATTTAGCTGAAGGTCATGCACGCTGGCTCATGGAACATGAGAACAGAGGATGTTTGTTTTTGCGTGCTAAGGAGGAGTTCGGAGGGGATGCCAATCATATCATCGTACAAACGGTAAATGCACATAAAAAACATGTAATGACCCTGATCAAAAAATTAAATCCCTCGCTGAGCGACCGAGAGCTGTTACAGTTTATCCTGCTACTGGAGGGCTCGACTGCACTTGCCGAAACAGAAGATGTACATAACGTCTGCAGAGAACTGATTCACATGACGGAAAAAAGTTTCAAATCCTAGTACACAGGGTGAGTTAGTAATTCAACTCACTTTTTTATTTCGCAAGAAATATAATGATCGTTCTATCTAAAAGGCGGTGAAGCAAATGAAAAAAATTATCTTTCCAGGCATTGCACTTATCGCTGTATGTTACGCCTTTGGGCGTTTCAGTTATGGGCTGTTTATGCCGGAAATTTCAGAAGCGCTGCAATTAAACGAGGCTGCTTCGGGTGCGATTAACTCAGGAACCTACATTGCATACTGTCTGTCCCTTCTGACTGCTCCATTGATCATTAATCACAAAGGGCATCATTATGTGCTTCAATTGGCTGGAATCAGTGCTGTGCTTGGATTACTAGGCATAGCTCTATCTCAGAATGCGTGGGTGCTTGCATTCAGCGTCTTTCTCGCTGGTCTAAGCACAGGCTGGGCTTCCCCTGCTCTCGGTAATACCATTAATGCCGAACTTGCACCTCATTTGCAAGCGAGAGGCAACAGTTGGATCAATACAGGAACCAGCTTCGGAATCGTTGTCTCTGGCCCGCTCTATTGGCTGTTGACCGATTACTGGCGTTTAACCTACATCATATTTGCCGCGATCGGCATTGTCGTTCTGTTATGGAATAGACGTGTCATCCCAGCGACCAAAACACTCCCATGTACCAAATCGATCTGGGCATGTATGAAGCCAACCCGGCCTGGTGCTGCGTTACTGATGGCTTGTCTGTTAACAGGTTTTAGTTCTGCAATCTATTGGACGTTTGCCCGAAACTTCCTTACAGACGAAAAAGGAGCCTCCGATTCGGAAGCCGTCCTTTTCTGGATCGTTATGGGGGTAATGGGCATACTCGGTGGATGTGCCGGACGTATTATTGAACGCATTGAAATTCGCCGGTCTTACCGTCTAGGTATTCTGTTATTATCCCTCTCACTTGGAGTTATCCTACTGCCTTCAATGACTGCTAGTCTGACTTCAGCGATCATGTTTGGCAGCACATATATATTCCTAACTAGTGTATTTATCGTTTGGGCGACAAGACTCTTCACTCCAAATGTATCCATTGGGATTAGCCTTGCCTTCCTCGCGCTCGGCGTTGGACAATTCTTAGGCTCTTCCATGGCAGGATACACCATTGAAACGTTCTCCAATACGATTGCGTTTCTGACTTTTGCTGTACTGGGCTTGTGCGGATTATTGATTCGCGTGAAATAGCTTGTAGACACAGATCTCCGTCACTTCACGCGGCGAATATCTGTGTCTACCCCATACTGAAGCTGTACCTCTGTAAATGTTGACTTGCTTCCCTGTCCGACAGGAGATTGGGCGACAATACCCACCTTAATCTCTTCAGGACATTCCATGCCAAAATATCGAACCAGCTTCCACTTCTCGCCATCCTGTGAGTAATGAAACGCAAAGCTGTTACCCGCGCGAGCAATGCGCAAATATGGCCTGTTCACGTCTACAGGGGATGATACGCAATCATCGGAATTCCCCCGTGTCACAACACTCAGAATAGAAGGCTGACCTTCGAAAAATTCGAAACATACTTTAGCCCAGTGTACATCATCTGCCATAATCATCAGACAACCCGAATCATACTGCTCTCTCATATCCACCTCTATTCTTGCAACAATACTGAAATCACCCTTAATCACTGTATGTAGGTATGGTGCAGAAGCCTTTACCGCCGCACCTGCTGGATCAATGAAAAAATCACTTACCGGTGGAACGGTAATCGTGACATTTCCATCCTGAATGAACCACTCTGCTGGCTCATTTAACCATTGCAAATTGGAGGATAACGTTTGACCTGAACATTGCTCAAATAGATTCATGAATTTTAACCCCTCTAGTCATTGGATTAGGAAAGCTCGTTTCTCTATTGTATTCGTTAAACAACGGGACTTATCCTGTATAGGAGTTGAACGAAAGAACGATTTATTTTACATTGATTCCCTACGACACTATATAGTACGTGTTCCCTAGGTTAGATACCAGCATAACAAACAACAGACCCAAGTTCTTAATGAAGAACTTGAGTCCTGCTGATTTAACCAACGATTCCAGAACGCTCGATACTCTCAACGAAATACCGCTGTACAAACAAATACAAAATAATTAACGGGGCAATAGCGAGCAAAATGCCTGTGTCTACAATCATCGCAACATAGTTCGGGTCTGCCTTCATACCCGAGTTGGAACCAAAGCCCATGAGTTGCGGAATCAATTGGTTCGCCTGTGCAGGTAATGAAGCGACCTTAAGTGAGATAAGTGGGCTCTCACTCATGAACAATGCCGAGTAGAATGTATCGTTATACTGCCATACAAATGAAAACAGAATAACTGTAATCAGCGGTGATATGGCATTGGGTAACATAATTCTAGCAAATGTTCGAAATCCACCCGCACCGTCGATCAATGCGGCTTCTTCGATCTCTTTAGGCATGCCTTTGAAGAACTGACGGAAAATATAAATGAACAAACCTGCCTTTAGCCCGCCCGCCGTTGCTGCTGTAATAATGGACGGCCAGTACGTATTGAGCAAATTAATCCCGTCTCGCCCGGTAAACAATTGAATAATACCCATAAAGTCAAAGCTACGGAAGTGCAGATACATCGGCACCATCAAGGTGCTGGTCGGCACCAAAATCGTAAGAATGACAAGTACAAATAGCACATTACTACCCGGAAAAGAAAAACGTGCAAACCCATATCCAGCAAGAGCACAAGATATTGCCGTGAGTATGGTGGTGATGGTTACAAATAAGAGTGTATTTGCAAGCAAAGGCAGGTAATCCATCACCTGCGCCGCAAGCTTAATATTATCCAACGTGAAATGTTGCGGAATCATATAGATCGTTGGATTATAAATATCCTGCTTATCCTTGAAGGTAACCGAAATTTTGAGAAACAATGGATATAGGATAATAAACGATATCCCAATGACCAGTGCATATCGGAAGATGGAATAGAGCAGGTCCGATGTTTTGTTTCGCACCCTGTGCATATGAACATTTTCTTTGGGGACGACTACCATGCGATCTGTTCCGGACGCAGCCATAGTCTAATGCCTCCTTCAGGCGTAATCTAAATGGTCTGTTAGTTATAATGAACGCGCCGGGACAACACCCAGCCGACAACAACAAGCACGAGTCCAATGACGATCGTGTATAGCCAGGACATCGCCGAGCTGAGACCGAAGTTTTGGGTTTTGAATGCCGTCTGATAAATAGCCTCCGTGACCGGACTTCCAGCAAATGAATCGATAATGGTATAGATGACATTCGTCAGAATCAGCGGGCTGACCATGGGGAATGTAATTTTCCAGAACGACTCATAAGCTGTCGCGCCTTCAATCTTGGCTACCTCGTACATTGAACCAGGCACAGACTGCAGTGCGGCAAGAAAGATCAGAATCTGCACACCTGAACTGCTGACGATCTCGTAAATACGCATAATAGCTTCCACAATATAGTCAACATAAGCCATAGGCAATCCCACGTCAGAGAGCATGCGCACAATAGATACAACGTTAAAGGACGCGCCTCCGTCCACGGACGAATCGACAGCAGAGACATCTCCCATCATATTGATCAACCCCGCAGACTCAGCCGCTGCTACTGCACTTGAAGCCAGAATGACGGGAAGAAAGAAAATTGCACGTGCCATCGTTCTTCCCTTAAACTTCTGGTTCAATAATGTCGCCGTGAACAAACTAAAAAACAGGATCATCGGGACATTCAGCAGCATCGCGCCGACTGAATCTAACAAAATACGGTTAAAGGTTGCATCGACTAGGATCGCGTCCTTGAAGTTCTTCAACCCAACAAAATCCAGTACATATCCGCCAGGAGCAACCGATAAATTACTGAAACTGAACCGAATCGATTGCAGCAACGGTGTTACGAAGAGAAAGATGAAGCCTAGCAGCCATGGTGAGATAAATGCAAGGCCAAGCAACGCTCTCCGTGATTTTAGCGATAATCGAATCGTTCTCATCGGTTAACTCCTTTCAGTGCGTAGTCCGCCGCACCCACAACGATGTTATCCACCGTAACCGGCTCTGAGGTATAGTTAACGAGGATCTGTGCACCACCACTGTAATTGACCTGCACAACCCCGTCCTGTATCCGCTTATGATCTACGATTGTTTGGGTTCTCAAACCACGGAGTACTTCATTGGCTTCCTGATATAGCTCTACAGCTTCATCCACCCAGTACGCATAGTCCGTAGCATACGCCGAATCGTAGTTCGTCAGCTTCAGGAGCGATGATGGCTCATAGGTCCATTGAAATTGAGGTGCTGCTCCGAGCTCCAGACTACGCAGCAATTGTTTGCGCAAATCTTGATCTCCTGAGGTATTCATAGGTGAACCTGCGTAGTCTTTGTATCCATGAATGACCATCTCGTAAAACGGTACTTCCTCATCGGTGATATTAAACCGGCTTGAGCTTCCTGGCACATCCACAATATGCTGCGCGTAACCCCAGGCATATGCATTAGCTGATGAAAGCATCATATTCGGGTAAGTCTGCTGTAACTTTTCAAGCTGTTCTTGCACAATGTTCTTCGCCGTCTCCCTATGAATGACACGACTATCCCGATAATCCGAGCTTAGCACCTGACCGAGATCACGCAGGGATAACCCTTGTAGCTCTAACTTGCCTACCTTCTCAGCGAACTCACTGACTACATATGGGAGTTTGGCTGCGGAGAGCAGATAGTAGTCGTTTCTACTCTGATCCATTCGGTTCAAGGCAGGATTGTAAGGATACAGCTGAGCGGTCTCCTTGGTAACGAAACGCGCTGCATCTGCGGAAGGTGCAAAACGAGAATCGTTGTGATAGATATGCTGGAAGGCTACATCCGGGAACAACGCGCCACCTGATTCACGCAATTGCTCAGAGAGCTGCTTCAACTCCGATGAACTCCCCACTTCCGAATCCAGCTTCACTCGTGTTGGCGTATGATGACTGAATCCCCCACCAAACCATCCCTGATATCGCATTTGCACGTGCTTCAGACCCTTTTGCTGAAGTTCTTCTGCAATGGTGCCCGCTTGCTCGTAAGTGGTCATCGCTAATGTAGTACGATAAGGCACCCCTAGGAAAGAAGCCCTTTTGTCCACCGCACCAAGCACGTTCACATAGAAAGGAATATCCTCTTGATCAACCAATGGTTTCAATACATCTTGATTCATTAGCTGCTGCTGATATAACCTAGCCATCCCGGAATAACTGGCATCATTCCCCTGAAGGAATTGATAGCGCACTTGAATATCTCCGCGAAACGGTTCTTCACTAAGTAACTGGATCTCCTGCATTTTCTGCGACGTATACATCTCCAATTCATCCTCACCGCGCAAGGAGAAGCTGCTATATACATGGTTGTAGCTATTCTGTCTGCCACCGATATCTGCGGCAATGCTAGCCATTGCATCACCCTTCTCAATGATGGCAAACCAAGCACGATCACCGCTCTTCAGTCCAAAGACAGGCATATGAGCAGACTCACTCACTTGCGGCCGATTAAGAGAATTATCGTTGGGGTCCATACCATAGACACGTTGTACATACTGCTCTTCCTTAATCTTTCCATTATTCAGATGAATCAGGCTGCCCGAACCATCAGGTACAAACATATATCCCTCTTCTTCAGCATCGGCAGCTCCAAAATAAGCAAGCAGATCAATATTACGAATACGGTATTGCCCACTCTCTTTTACCTGACTCAGCGGTACAGTTACAAGAAGTGTTCCTTCCTCTAACCGATACTCCACAGGAATTTCGAAACTAGGCTTCTCCGATGCGCCTCCACCCTCGACACCATTCTCCTGATTGTCATAGGCTAGATCTTCTTCACTGTATCCTGCGGTCTCAAATGCATCCAACATCTTGTTCAGAACAAGCTGTTTAGATATCTGTCCATCTAGTCTTTCCAACACATCCGGATTCGCTTTACTCGGATAATAACGAGCAGATGTATACCGGGCTGCGGTTTCATCCAGCTTAGAGAGGACCTTTTCTTCCAGCCGCTGTTTACTGATCAGTTTAGGCAACGCATTAATGCCAAGCGAAGTATCCCCAAGGGTATAGTTCACACGAACTCCCTGTTCAATATTAGATGCGACAAATTGTTTGTTACTAATACTGGAACTAAAATTGGGGTAATTCTCCAACGTACCGATTGCGTCTCGGAAGGAAACGTTGAGCTGAGAGGACAACACCTCTTTCTCATATCCCGAAGCCAGACCATCCTCATTCCGCGCTTCCGGATTGCTATACCAGATCTGTCCGCTGTTTCCGTCACGAACCGCTATTTCGGTCGTCTCTTCATTGTAGTAGAGCGCAAGCCCCGTATCCTCGGCCACCAGCTTCATACCCGGCACACCCTCAGATGCGTCTGTCAAGAAACGAAGTGCATCCACCTCGGTTGGCTGCGCTTCTGTTGTTGTTTGGGCATAAGCTGCAACTTCAACAGCAGGAATGCCCCGGTTATTGATATACAACAGCCCGGCTGCAATGATCACCACAGCTACACCGCCGGCCAGCACCGTGTATAGTCGTTGCTTTTTGTTCACCGATGCCGCCTCCTTTATGTCCGAAAGATCAATTCACGATAGATGTTGTAGCCAAATTCGAATAATTGCTGAAGCATGCTAAACACTAGCGCTCCAAGGAAAATGATGATCCCCATAACAATAACGGTCAGCACCATCGTAATAACGGTTTTGATAACAGTGTACTGATGAACCGTCATTGTACCAATGAACAACAAGAGCACAAACCAGATAAAAGCTATCGTCGTTGCTAGATAATAAAAAGCCGTTTCTTCCTGAACCATAAACCGACTAATCACAATCATCGGTGCATAAATCAAAATAAGTGGGATAAGCGAGTAACCTGTCGCCAGCACAATTTCCTTGAACTTACCTTCACCCTCCATCAGGGTTGTGATGGCCCAATTGGCTGTACACCAGAGAAAGAACGGTACAACAATCGTTAAGATCTCCTGAATGCTATTCAGTGTCCGCGGATCCGAATAGTTGACCAGAAAACCTGCGTACTGTTTTTGCAAAATCATAATGATAATCGTCAGCACAAGTGCACTAAAAGCAACAGCTAACCTACCCCGGTTATCTGACTTCAGATCCCAAAATGCATCAATGGGGTGAAAAATGAGGTGCAACGGAAACTTAATGTAATCCTGCTTCACGATCGATCTGCCTCCTCCGTTTCCATTTAACCGCCAATCGAACAAGGATCAGAACAAAGACCGCCACAATAGCAACCGTTAGAAATGTGCCAAAATTCTCTTTCATGACCTCTCTCCGATGTCGTTTGAATGCGACAGAATAACTCTTGCGATCCATGCCCAGCTCAAAGTAACCAAGAGCCTCTTCGTTTTTCTTCTCCATCAGCAATGACTTACCAATGCCGATATAAGCAATATCATAGTTAGCGTTCAGCTTAAGAACCTCTTTCCAGAGATGCACCGCCTCCGTGTCCTCGCCCTGATAGTGCAGGGCAACAGCCTGATTCACCGTTGAACCGAATCGTGTAGGCTCATAGACCACTAAATTGCTTTTGCCTCGATCCAGCACTAACGAATGATCACCGGATTGCTCAATGGCAACAGGAGTCTTGAGTGTACCGACCTGGTTACCCTTGCCCCCGTAGATATACAGCAGATGACCTTCATCATCATAAGTGAATACTCGGTTCTGCGTGGCGTCCAACACACTGTACATGCCGTTGCCTAACACCTTCACATCAATTAACTTGGATGGCCCGGTACTATTTCGGAAGCGGATGTCCCCTTTGACATCGTAGTAACCGAATCGTTTAAGTACATCCTCGCCCGACGGATTCAACCGCTTGATCGGCTCGTTCGAACCTGGATCAATGTTGGTGGCGTATACGAAGCCTTTATGGTCGATATCTGCATTCGAGAACTCGGTAGGTACAAAGAGAACCATCTGAGCCCGCTGAGCTTTAGTTGAAAACATACGCCAGATATATTCGCCATAATCCCGTTCAACCTTGTTAGTTCCTACATAACCAATGAATTGACCGTTCTCATCAAACTGCATAATGCCTTCATATACACCTTGCGCCACAACGTATACCCGGCCCACACGATCCACGGTCAGCTTCAAAGGCTGAAACTGAAAATCAGTCGCCAAAATGTCCGATTCTGGCTTCGTAATGGTATGTACCAGGTTCCCTTCTGCATCTAACACAACAACGCGACTGTTGCCGGTATCTGCAATGTAAATCTGTTCCTCTTCGTCCACAAATAGTCCGCTTGGAACGCTAAATGCCTCCTTGCTGCCATCCAGCATAAAACCTTCAATAACGCGTAACAGCTTGTAGTTTGCGTCCATGACAACGATGCGGCTGTTACCACTGTCCAAAATATAGATTTGACCGGATGTAGAGACGTTGATATCACCAGGATCTTTGAATTCGCCAATCCCCAGATCACTACCTGAGATCGTTCGCTCAGGCAGGTAGGCATCCGGTGAAGGAACGGCTTCTTTCCAGTAGTTGTAGTTATAACTGTCATACGGCGCCGGGGAGGCTGCCGCAGGCATGGCATTCACCAGCAACAGGGATACTGCCGCCAGAAGACTTAGCCATCTTTTCACTGTGCGTGCCATATCGTTCCCCCTTAATCCTTCATGCCTGAGCTTGCCATCGTCTCAATGATGCGGCTCTGTGAGAAAATAAACAGCGTAATTGGCACACTCATCAAGATCAATGCAACCGCTGCACCTGCTCCGGCACGGGAAATTCCGCCCTGAATGATCTGCCCTGCAGCATAATGCAAGGTCTTCAACTGCTCACTATAGATATATCCATTGCCATCGCTTCCCCACAGCATCTGGAATAACAGAATAATCAAAGTAAGCCACGCTGGCTTCACATTCGGCATGACGATCGACCAGAAAATGCGATACTCACTTGCGCCATCAATCTTAGCTGCTTCCAGTAATGCATCCGGAATCTGTTCCATGAATTGCTTCATGAGATACAGACCCAGCGAATAGGCAAACGCCGGAATGATAACAGCCCAATACGTATCGATCCATCCTAACCATGACATGATCATATAGTTCGGGATTGCCGTCACGGCAGGTGTGAACATCAGGGAAAGTACAACCACCTGAAACATGAATACTTTGCCAGGAAACTTGTGTTTGGCAAGTGGGTAAGCTGCCGCAGAAGCCAGCAGCACGTGACCCACGATACCGATTCCTGTAATAAATACCGTGTTGAAAATATAACGTGAGAATGGAACCCATGAATCGCTAAGCAGGTTCAGCAAATCGGTGAAGTTGCTTAACGTTGGGTTTTTAACAAATAGGGTCGGTGGAAAAGTAAAAATCTCATCCAGTGGCTTGAACGCATTATTGATCGCATAGATGAGCGGCAGTACCATAAACGCTCCGAACACCAGTAGAAGGGCAAACAGGGAGATACTTCCGGATAATGAGCGGTTCACCCGCTTTTTGGCTGTTGTAATCGCGGCCATATCGTTACTCTCCCACCCTTCTCAGAAGTTTCTGTACCAGCAAGTTCGTGCCCACCATAATCATAAAGAGCACTGTCGCTATGGCTGAGGCATACCCCATCTCAAACCGCGTGGTACCAAAATCAATCAAATGTGTAACAACCGTCTCAGCAGCATAGTTAACACTCGGGAAGCCTGCAAGTGCAATGGATACGTCCGCTACAGCGAAGGAGGTCGTTAATTGAATAACTGCACCAAACATCAGCTGTGGACGCATCGAAGGCAACGTAATGTACCATAACTCCTGCCAACGGTTCTTGATTCCATCTACAGCCCCTGCTTCATACAATGTCCGATCTACCGTCTGCAGACCTGCGATAAACGCGAGAAATCCTGTTCCTAGACTGAGCCACAATTGCACTAGAATGAGGATCGGCATGATGTAGGCTTCGGTCTTCAACCATTGGATCGGCTCGAGTAGAAATCCCCATTTAATTAAGAGACCGTTCGCAATCCCGTACCGATCTCCCGAGAAGATCATCAGCCAGATAAAATAAACATTGCCCGAAATGGAGGGTGCATAGAAAATCAATGTCATAAACGCTCTCCATTTTGGAGTCAACTCATTGATAATCCAAGCAAACACGAAACAAGCAATATAACTGATCGGCCCTGTAATAATGGCAAACAGCAACGTATTTTTGATCGCAATGAGAAATACGTCATCCTCCAGAAATAAGCGAGTGTAGTTCTGCCAACCAATAAATTTCGGGAATTCCAGCATGTTAAAATAGGTGAAGCTCAATATGATTGAGATGACAACGGGAATCACGGTAAACATGATGAACAGGATCATGTAAGGAGCGAGCAGCACATAGGAATGTTTGCTGGCCTTCATTTCCTGGAGCTTCCAGCTCCACCATGATTTCATGCCCATCGTTGGCTTTTTCTCAGGAGGACTGTTTTGTCCGTCTCGGAGTGATATTTGTGACACTGTTAACCCTCCCTCTGCTTACGGAAGACCAAATTCATTACGCTTGATCCGAATCTCGTCCTGAATATACTGGGTGTAGTCCATAATGGATTCCCTTGCTTCCACCTGGCCTACGACTGTTTTGTAAAACGCATTAAACAGATGACGTCCTGTAAAGTAACCGCCTGGCACTTCAGGAATACCTTTCACCGTTTCGAATTGCGCCTTCAAATTAGCGTAATCCTCAGCTGGCCATGGAAGTGAATCCAATGCTTTTATATTCGCAGTCGGATAACGTGCAGCGGCTCCCATCAACCCTTCCATCTCACGTCCGAATTCTGCTTGAATCGGTGTACTGGTCCACCATTTCATGAATTCCCATGCTGCCTCTTGATCCTTCGCACTCTGTAACATCATGACCGCAGTACCACTACCTGGCGTATCGCGGTTCAGTGTACCATCATCCTGTATCGTTCCCGGTACAGGCACGAATCCCCACAGTCCACGAATCTCAGGTGCAAAGACAGATAGCTGGTTATACATGGTGTAATCCGTTAGACCAATCGGCATCTGACCGGTACGGAATCGATTAGCAAAATCATATTCTCGCTCCAGCTTATAATCGGTGTAGAACTCCGTCCATTTCTTGAACGTCTCAATTCCGACGCGAGAATCCAGATCCGATTCCTTATCGTTATTCCGATAGAACGCACCGCCATTTTGCAACAGCATTGTTGCGTACTGTGAGTTCGGCGGAATATTGACACCTTGCATGTTCGCCTGCGTTACAATCGGCATGCCAAATTCCATATGATTTTTGCTCAGGATCGCAAGTAAACTCTCCACATCATCCCACGTCTGAGGCACCTCAAGACCGAGCTCAGCAAGCACATCTTTACGATAAAATAACATGTTGAACGTCTGCGTTTCCGGGAGTGCATACACACCAGAATCATAGGCATATGGAACGATCGCACTTTCCCTGAACTCCTGTTCCACCGCGTCATAATCACTGAACTGTGTCAGATCCATTGCTGAATTCCGCATCGCAAAGTTCACAGGCAGGTCATTACCAATTTGCATCGCAATGTCTGGCCCTTCGCCTGATAACGTCGCTGGCAACAACGTCCCCATATTCACTAGCTTCAGATTGACATTAATGCCGCTCTCAGGTGTAAACGTCTCATCAATCATCGCTTTCATCGTGTTCGCTTGATCTCGTCCGCTACCGATCCAGACAGTCACTGTCCGCTGATCCGCTGACGTAGCAACGTTTCCGATCTGGTTATAATCGATGAAAAATGAGTTGTAGAACGTTTTCGCTTCATGTCCGATCTTGGCCATTGGCCCCATGCCCGTTTCAGGAATGTTACGATCTAGCGAGGTAACGTAGAGTGCGTCAATCTCCAGTGGTTGTTCTCTCGCTTGTTGCACCCATGTACCGAGTCCACCTGTATTTGTTTTGTAAGCAGCGAGTCTTCTCGGAATGGTGTCTGGTTTCTCAATCATCTCATCGAGCTGTTGCGCCATCGTTTTGATCAGTGCTTCCTGATCGCTCGATTGGCCGGATAAAATGCGAAGCTGCGCCGCAACTTCCTTCAAGCGCTCACTCTCACCACCGAACACTTCCAGCAGATTCGGAATCTGCTTCTCCACTCGATAATCCCTGAATTCATCAGGCTTGGTACCTGTAATCATCAGAATTCGCCGGTACATAGAGTTCAGATTGTACAAGCTATCCTCTACATTGCGGATCAGTGGTGCGAAATCGCCTAGGCTGTTCTCCAGCCGAATCACATGTTTGCCCTTTTCCAGCAAGAACTTATAAGGTTCATCTCCACCCATCACATCTACACGATAATCGCTCTGATACCGAAAAGGAGCTTTCATCATTTCGGCAAATGGAACCTCACCATCAATGGTCAGCTTACGAGTGGAATAGATTCCTTTCACAAAATTTTGCTGCGCCGTAAATCCGATATGATAAAGTCCATCCTCCGGCACATCCACTTCCCATTCAATCCATTGTCCGGGCAAACGCCAGTTATAGCCGCCAATCGTATTGATTCTTACCTGAGAAGCGCTGTAAGGAGACACTGCTGAACTTGATCTTTCGCTAGTTGGATATAACGTTGGAGAAGACTTGGCAACGGCTGCCTCCCCTTCTATGCGAATGAGCACATCCTTCGGTTGTGGGAATGAATCGCTATTCTGTGCTTGTGCCATCTCCGAATACGGAGCTATCGATTGGTCATTGAACAGTCGTAACGAGCGTATAACCATCGGTTCCCGAGAAGATTTCAGCGTGAGCGTATGCTCCCCTTTTTCCAAATAAAACTTGAATGGTGCTTGTTCGTAACCGTCCGAATCCTGAAACATCTCTTCGATCCAACGCGGTTTCTCCACCTGTTTAGGTCGAAGATCATTCCCTTGATTATCCTGCTGTACCTCATCCTTCTCATTGCCCCATACCCGATCAAACTGCAAATAGGCGGCTTCCGCAAACGGAAGTTCACCATCAATGTACAGTGCACGCTCAATCGCGGAACTCTTGCCCTCTACAGGGAAATACGTTGCAGAAAGGTTGTACCATCCCGATTCTGGTACGCTGATCATCCAGTCGACCTCTCCGGTCTCACCCGTATGTAGCGATGTTCCTTCCAGACCCTCGTAATGATCGAGTGTCTGCACCTCGCCGCCACTGGCTCGTGTATACTCCCCAGCTTCAATCGTAATATCCACATTCGGCCGAGCAGCTTCGCCTACCTTAGACAAATATTGCTCATACCCCTTCTTCTGCCTTGTCTGCTGCAAGATAGCATCCACTTCAATGG
The DNA here is from genome assembly GCF_030812775.1 of Paenibacillus tundrae. GTDB lineage: Bacteria > Bacillota > Bacilli > Paenibacillales > Paenibacillaceae > Paenibacillus > Paenibacillus tundrae_A. Next base: position 51,895 of record NZ_JAUSTI010000005.1, on the reverse strand, counting down.
CCGGCAAACCGCCGGGTGGAACATCCGCACTCTCCGCATCTGTCCCCGATGTGAAATAAAAAATCACCCCGGCTGCTGCGATGACCATTACGGCAGGCAGGATCCATCTCTTTCGTTGTAGAATTCCAGCCATCCTACGAGTCCTCCTCATCAAGGCTGATGCCAGCGTTCCTTTTTTGGAATTTAGGAAGAGGGGTACTCCTGCATCTTAGATACGAGGTACCCCCATTATTGCTGTAGTTATTGTTTACTGAGCTTATCCACAGCAGCTTGAGCCTGTGCTTTATACTTCTCTGCTGTTGCCGTAACAGAGGCATTGTTTTTGATGATATCGTTTACATAATCACCGATTGGATAACCTGCATAGGCATCATCCAGCAAGATGCGACCTGTGCCAGCAATATGCTCACGAATCATCGCGATGTCCTTCTCATCTGAGTAGAGACTTTCCAGGTAATCTTGCCCTGGGTATTCTTCAATCTGTGGAATGTCGAAGGTCTCTTCATAGATTTGGTATACAATCTTCGGATCTTCTACACCTTTGGGAATGAACTTCGCTGCTGCCGCATTGTTTGCATACGTTACAGACTTATCACCCTGAGGACCATTCGGAATAGGTACTACGCCAGCAGCGAAGGTCAGATCCCCTAATTGCCATTCTGCCGCAGTGAAAAGAGCAACGTCTCCGTCCTTGAATGTGTTGCTTTCTTCCCAGTTCGTTTTGTCGCCTGTTTTCACTTTCACAACATTCTCCACGTTATACAAGCGTTTGATAAATTCAGCTGCTTCAATCGTTTTCGGATCAGACAAGCCTTCTTTGGAATTCTCGTCATCTACGATCGTACCGCCATTGGCTGCCGTAAAGTGACGCAGTGCATCGATTACCCAACCCGAATATCCATAGACATCAATTTTGCCATCGTTATCCGTATCTTTGGTTGCTTGTTTCGCAAGTTCCATGAATTTATCCCAAGTCCACTCACCGTTGTTGTACAGTTCCTGTGGATCAGGCAGCGATAGCTTCTTGAATAAATCACGGTTATAGTGAAGACCCAGACCAATACTTGTCGGTGAGTCAAATGCGTAATCATTACCTGCAATGGACGGGAATCTAGTCATCAGGTTAGCTTCCTGATTGATGTTGTTCTCACTAGTGGTAAACTCAGAAATCGGCAATAACTGCCCTTTCAGTACAGCCGGGAGTGCAGATTTATATTCCATCTGTACAATATCCGCAAACGGCTCGCCAGCAAGAGCAGTCGTTGTGAATTTGTTCATGTACTCTTCAAACGGTACATTCACGAATTCAATGGTCACGTTGTATTTTTTCTCAACCTCAGCAATTTTGTCCAGACGTGCTTTATCCGACGCAGTCTCTCCAGCCGGTTTCAGATCCCACCATGCTGCAATCTTAATGACACGACCATTCAGATTCGGAACATCAGCTGCAGGCTCTTCAGCCTCTGTGCTTGCTTCTACCGTTTCTGTGGTATTGCCTGAATTCGCCGTACCTTCCTGTTCCGTGGCGTTCTGCGCTGTTCCCCCTCCACTGCAAGCGGATACAATAAGCATGAACACCAATAAAAGAATAGGAAAAAAGCTCCGTTTTCTAATCATGATTAGAACAACCTCCCCAAATGTGTTTACAAATCATGGACAAACCGAAACCGATACCGATACCTCCCATATGCCCTAAAGAAAATACATGACCACCACCGTTTGTTATTTTCTCGTTTGGTTTTGACAAACAAAATTTAACATAGCATAATGTAAGCGTCAACATTTTTGTTGTTAACATTTTCTATTTCTTCTGTTAGAATGCAATTACAGGTAATTGAAACGCTTATTTTAAAGCATATTATCTATATCACCCATTGAGTACACACGAATGCATAACCAACCTTTATTTTTGTTTTTGTTATTTATTTAAAATAACAAACCATAATTTTTTAGACAAAATTCGCTTTAATTTTCGTTCAACATCTCTCATCTATGGATTTCACTATCCGCTTAAATCTACCTAGAGCTATCCTTTTGAAATGTCTGTCTGTAATTCGATTCAAGGAAATTAATCATGTATACTAGAATCAGTTTCATAATTCGTTGTAGACAATACGGCAGAACTACGAGTGTAAGGATGGTATGATGAAGACGAAGGTAACAATCCAGGAAATTGCACACTTTACGGGTTTGTCGAAATTTGCGGTTTCACGCGCGTTGTCTGGAAAATCAGGAGTTAGTGACCAGACACGGGATGTTATCCTTAAAGCCGCCGGCAAGCTTGGATATTTCAAAGATAACGCTGCGTTATCTGGAGATGTCCACAATAGTAATGATCTTAATGATCCACAAAACATACGTTGGAGCGGGACGATTTTGATTTTGTTTCCTAACATCCGTTATCAGAATCAGGAATCCGTGTACTGGGGTCCCGTCTTCAATGGGATATCCTCCCGGCTCAATCAGAAGGGTATTAATATACTGACACTGACAGAGCCTTCTGCTGACCAATTATTCACGTTATTAAATCCAGATGCCATTCGCGGCATTATTACGGTGGGCTCCATCTCCACACCGATCCTGCTTGAAATTAAACGGTTGGGCATACCTGTGGTCATGGTCGATCATCTAGATCCCGTCTTCCATAGTGACAGTATTTTCACAGATAATTTTGCATCGATGCGTGACATTATGCTCTACCTGCTTCGTAAGGGATTCAAACGTTTCCAGTTTGTTGGTAACATCCATGATGCACACAGCTTCTATGAACGCTGGCTTGCCTACAGCTCAGTCCTTATGGGACATGGAATTGAACTCAACCAGATTCCCGAGCTAAGCAGCCCAGATCTGGAGGACTTCCGCAAGACCTTCAGTTCATTGTTTGACGAAACTAATTTGCCTGAAGTATTTGTGTGCGCCAATGACTTCTATGCACTCTCTACCATTGAGACGCTAGAAAGCATGGGGATTCGTGTACCTGATCAATGTGTCGTCACGGGCTTTGATAATGTATACAACGACATTCCTGTGCTCGCTAGTGTGAACGTCAACAAGGAGTTACTTGGTGCGCGTGCAGTGGATCAGATGTTGTGGCGCATTATCAACCCCGAAAGTAATGTGGAAAAAAAGCTCATTCTCGCAGATGTTATTATTCGAGAACAGTTCGGCCGACATAGTGGTTGATCTATATTACAGTTAGCCCAACTTAAACAATCCCTATAAAAGGCATTACAAACACCCCCATGCCATTCCTGAATTGGCATGAGGGTATTTGCGTATTACATTTTTAGTTTATGAGCATAAGCGCACCTACGTATCCGTTCTAACTTCATCCCACTCTTGGTCCAGATAACAGATCAACCAATTCAACGCCCGGTGGCGTTCATAGGCAACTCCGCTATTCAAACCTGCAGGTGGCGTGCTTCCTTTCACACGACTGTCTACACAAACCCAGTTATACCGATAGATTAAATCTGCTTCATCTAGGATTTCACTTGCACTACGGAACGAAGCTTGGGATATAAACTCTTCAATTGTGTCACATTGCTGCAAGTATCCTACCGCTTGTCCTACGTTACATAGCTGTGTTGGAGCCCCTAATTCTTGAATATAACCAAGAGCCCAGAGCATAACATAATAAGCTTCATATCCCCACGAGAAGGATATTACCTCCTGCTGCTCCGCTCCATGCTGATGAATAAACCTTCGCTCTGCTGGCGAAAAGAATGAATCTGCATCATACTTATCAATGACCTCTTGGACAAGTGCAGCGGTATCTTCAGCACTCTCACCCGCACCCAAACATTCCCCCTTGAGCGCTGCAAGACATAGAGCCACTGCTCGCCTTGCCACTTCATCAAGTGTTCGGATTCTCGTATGTTCATCTCCAGCTCTGGCAGGCAAATGTGGATTGAACGGAATACCCTGTTCGGTCAAAATACGTTCAGAGCGCTCCTTACGCTGAATGCCAGATGCAGACTGAGGTCGAGCATCATCTAGTAGGCTTGGATGTGCAGTTACTGTGTAATCTTCAACTTCTGAATCACCGTTCGTATCAAGTAACAATTGTCCTTGAGCGTTCAATAGAGAGCCACCGCCCCAGAAGATCAGCCCATCAAGCTGATCCGCAAGTTGCAACAGCTCATGGAAGAATGCCTCGGATATGTCCTCGTCCGTCTCAATGCCAATAACCATATTCAAGGTTGAGCACTTGATTAATACTTTCTCCTGGAGCTGAGGATGGTTTGCATCGATCTGGCCAAGAAAATTCATCATGCCTTGGATCATAGCTGTAAATTGTTCCGGATGCGTTCGACTCGTCATGATGTTGAATCCTTTGGTTTTTTTGCTAAACCATTTCTTCTGAGTTACGGTAATATGTGTTTTATCTTCGTTTAGCTCTATCCGATCTTGGGGATACAATGACCGAAGAAGCTCATGAACTTGCTCTAAGTCAAACTGCGAGCTGTATAAGGCACAATTTTTCAATGGGTTCACCTTCTTTAGTCATTAATCCTTGTACGGGTCAAACTCATTGCCCCCGGCCATGGCCACGCCAACAGGACGTAGAATATGATTCACTTTCAAGGTACTTGCATGGGCATGGAGCACATCCTGCAGCTTCTTATACACGAACGGACTTTCATCTGTTCCTGCGCCACGCAGTTCTACGCCATACGCACGGATGGCTTGATGCATCTGTTCTTCACTAATCTCTCCGCCCATACGTGTGCGGAGCTTATAATTCATTTTGCCAGCAGCCTGTGTACGACTCATAATTCGTCCTGCTCCATGTACTGTGCTACGGAAAGACTCCGTATTCTCATCGCTGTGAATTCCTTCGACAATGACCGAGATATCTCCCATGCTGCCTCCAACGAAACCAAGCTGTCCCGGGGATAACGGTGTTGCACCTTTTCTTACTACAACCGTTTCTTCACCAAAATGCTCTTCTTTCCATGCAAAGTTATGGTGGTTGTGGACAGCGTATTCGCTGCGAGCTCCGAGGATATCTAGCACCTGTTCGATGACGTAGTCACGTCCTGCATATGCATATCTACCCGCAAGGGTCATCGCCTTCCAGTACATATCACCCATTTCGCTACCTAGGTCAAACAGTGTAGGGGGTTGATCCATCGACTCACCAGGCGCCTTCCCACTGAATTCACGCCCTGCTGCCAAGTTGAGGAAGCCACTCGCTACTTTATGACCGAATCCACGACTTCCGAAGTGATTGGCAATCCACACTTTGCCCGTAGCTTCTTCCACGAAAATATCAACAAAATGATTACCACTGCCCACGGTTCCGAGTTGGTTGCGTGCCAGCGTCTTTAACTTCTGCTCTAGCTTGGGCTCGATGGTGTCAAATAGCTTCCAGCTCGTATCATCAAACAATTCGTGGTCAATCGGTGTTGGATTGTTCCGTCCCACTCCAAATGAAACGACCCGATTAATCTCATCCATCATCTTCGCAATCCCGTGAGAAATATCATCCCACATTAGATTCGTACGTACCGCCTTGTTACCACAGGCAATATCGTATCCCACACCTGAAGGACTAATCATATTACGGTAGGCGACCACACCACCAATGGGTTGAGAATATCCTTTATGATGATCTGCCATTAATGCCACACCAAGCACATCTCCATACTGCGAGCAAGTCACAGCCTGACTCACTGCATTCTCCAGCGGTTCCCCCCAAACTTTAATGTTATCAATCACACGCATAATGTATAAAACCTCCTTATACTCATAAGACATTAAACAGCAATAGCTCTGTATATTTTACCAACATTTGTAGATTATCGGCAGGGGTAATTTTATTTTGTTGGATTGATCTCCATATGCAAAGCGCTCTCTAGGACGTTAAACGATCTGTTCTGGGATGAAGACTAAGTTGCGACTTATCAGCACAAGACGGGTCTTGATTATTAATGTTCAATAGATGAGACATCAAAAAAAGAGAGCCTTTGGCTCTCTTTTCTAATAAAATCTCTCTTGTGTGAGCATGCTCCATTGGAATCCATGTGAATATGTAACAGCCTCAGACGAGATCAGCTAAATTGCTTCCTGTACCCCTGTACCTTCTCATCCTTAAACCCTAGCTTCTCATAAAACTGATGAGCTTCTTTCCGTTGATCGCCAGATACCAGAATCATATAACCACACGCAAGATCTCGCGCGATTCGTTCGATCTGTAGCATAAGCTTCTGGCCGATGCCCTGCCTGCGCACCTGCTCAGATACAATCACATTCTCCACCACCATAAAAGGTTTGCACTGACCTACCAGATCCATACACTCAATACCCATCACAGAGCCGACCAGCTTCCCCTCATAGAACGCTCCGAGGATATAGTAATGCCCATTTTGCTGAATATAACGAAACATCTTCTGCATTTGAACCTCATTCGTTGGTGTCTCCATCAACTCATTGTATAGGTGACTTAATGCTGGCAGGTCTTGAAGTTCGATAGCTCTTACAGTTACCATGATGGAATACCCCCTGTTGACCTTAAACGATTACACAATGGCTCATTTAAAGTTCTTTCTTAAAATAATAGTGTGTGTGCCCTGTTGGGGCATTCTGATTAACTGTCGTTACGGTGTATCCATGCTTCTTGTAAAATTCTGGTGCTTGAAAGGAAAATGTGTTTAGCATAACAAAGTCACATTGTTTCGTACGCGCAAGTTGTTCCACCTCAAGCAGAAGCTGTGAGCCAAAACCCTGTTGACGCTGTTCTGGATTTACCCACAAAATGTCGATTTCAATCCAGTTCCAGCATAGTGTGCTGAGTATGCCTGCCACAATCTCGCCAGCCTCATTTTTCACATGGAAGTTTAGTTCCTCATACCGATCTCTGAGTTCAGTCGATATATGACTTGCATTATACGCTATTAATTGCTGACGAACATACTGAGAATCTTCTGCAGTACTTGTATTTAAGTTATGATTAGACACCACTCTGTTCTACCATCCCTTCTATAACTTCTTATCTTATCGCCTCAGCATCGAAGCTTTCTTCCATATGTAATGTACCATCCACCTGATCATTAATTCGCTAAACTTCCTTGAACCTCCTTTTTTTCCATTAGTTAATGACTAGGGTGTGTCTTATAACTCCTAAACAACCTTAGCTCAGGTAATCCCGTAGGAACCCGAACTAAGGCTGTTTATACGCATGCTGAGAAGACTCTCTTCTCCTGATCTCTAATTTACAGTGATTCCATGATCACACGTTTATAGTACAAGACAGATAATAACCCAAACATTGAATACAACATCGTATATACAATCATCACGATCACCATTGGTGTCACGAGCTCAGTACCGAAGAAGAACCAGCCCGACTTCACCGCAAAATAACTATGACTCAATCCAATCACTAACGGGATACCAAAGTTAAACAATTGCTTCAGTTGAATACCACGTAACAGATCAGCTTGGGTGAAGCCGAGCTTGCGCAGTATCGTATAATTCGGCTTTTCTTCTTCACTTTCGTTCATTTGTTTGAAGTATAGAATGCATCCTGAGGTAATCAGGAAGGTCAGACCTAAGAAACCTACGATAAACATAATAAGACCCATATTAGTGCGCTGACTGTCTCGAATTTCGATCTGAGCGAAATTAGGGACATGTAAGTCTAGTTCCTTGTAGATCGTGTATGCTTCCTCCGCCTGAGCCGAGCTTACAATCTGTACACCATAATAATCAGCCTTGTCTTCCTCCTGAAGCTTAGGATCGAGATCCTGTTGAAGCTCTTGGTATACCGATTCGTCCACCACGGCGACCGGTGTTCCTTTCGTATAATACATAGGGAGTACTCCCTGCTTCGAGGTTCCAATTAACTCCTGATCGATACTATGCTTCATCCCATGCAGAACAATAGAACCTTTCTCCTGAATCGGAATTAATTGCCGAACGACGTTTCCATACCCCATAAAGACCACTTCACCCGGGGTAAGATCCAAGTCATCCACCATCTGGTCGCTCACGACACTGCTGTACAAAAATTCCTTACCTTGAGATTCATTCATGATATCTTTTCCATCAATTTCAATGAAAATCGGTTGTCTGTGCTTCACCTCATAAGCAATCTCTCGCTGATCCAATTCAGCTACAAATCGATTCTTCACATTCGCTTGTGCAAACGAAAAATCCTCTGGCACACTCTCTCGTGCTTGAGCCTCTGCCGAATAATATGAAATATATGTTAGAGACAGCATGCCAATGGCAAGAGCCGAAACCGTTGTAATAATGGTGAGCAACAAGGCATTCGACTTCATGCGGAACATAATAGATGATAACGACAACACCTCATGAATAGATAGGTAACCCTGTTTTCTTTTGCGAATCAGATTAAACAGAAAACTAACGGAACCTTTGTAGAACAGATAAGTGCCCAATATAACAGAGAACAGGATCACAAGCATCGTGACCATCAATTGCTGCATATCGAGTGCGGCTCCACTGAACAATTTGGCTGACAAGACATACCCGAATACGATGAGGATAATTCCTGATACACCTACGATAACCTGCCCCATTGACATCTGGCTTTGTCGCTGCTCCGAGGTTGAAGAGACTCGAAAGAGCGAAAGAATACTCTGTGCTCGAATGAAGGTGTAGTTCATCAACATGATCAGCATGTACAATGCGACAAAAACAATGATCGTCTGCACTAATGCCATCGGAGAGAAGACCAACTTCGTAATGGCATCTACACCAATAATTTTAAATAAAATCATGAGGATCAGCTTCGATCCAAGGAATCCAATCAACACCCCAATAATCATAGAACCGAAATAAAGAATGAAATTCTCTACACTCAAAATTCGAAAAATCTTACCTTTGGTTAATCCAATGAGCTGAAACAATCCAATCTCCTTACTGCGACGTTTGATAAAGATCGTATTCGCATATAACAGGAAAATGGCTACAATGACGATTAATAGCACCGATGATGTCCCTATAGCAGCTGCACCTTTAACGGAGTTCTCCACTTCTGTCAGGGATGAATCGTACTGTAATGTCACAAATGAAAAATATAAAGCAACGCTGAAAATTAGTGCAAAAACATAGAGATAATAATTTTTCAAATTTTTGCGCAAATTGCGAATAATGATGTGGTTTAGACTCACTGCTGCACACCACCCAGTACACCCTGCGTTTTGATAATATCATTGAAGAACGTCTGACGTGACTCGTCCCCTCGGTTCAATTGGGTATAAATCTGTCCATCGCGAATGAAAATAACTCTGCTACAATAGCTCGCAGCGCCTGGATCATGCGTAACCATAATAATCGTTGCCTGATGTTTAGTGTTCATATCACTGAGCTTACCGAGCAGATCGGAAGCTGACTTGGAATCCAATGCACCTGTCGGCTCATCTGCAAAAATAATACTGGGATCATGAACGAATGCGCGTGCAGCCGAAGTCCTCTGTTTCTGCCCGCCCGAGATTTCAGACGGATATTTATCCTTTAGTTCAGCAATGCCTAATTCTCCTGCAATATGATCGAATCTACGATGCGCCTCTTGTTTCGGTATGCCGGTGACGGAGAGTGGTAGAAGTACATTTTCCTTAACCGTAAGTGTATCCAGCAGATTGTACTCCTGGAATATAAAACCGAGATGTCGTTTGCGGAATTCAGCGAGTTGCTTCTCCTTCATCCCAGTAAACTCTTTACGCTCAATCTCTATCGTGCCTTGGCTGACACGATCAATCGAGGATAGCACATTTAACAAGGTTGTTTTGCCTGATCCGGAAGGTCCCATGATGCCAACAAACTCCCCTTTTCGCACCCCTAGATCAATACCTCTTAAGACCTCTTGCTTATTAAATTTATCTCCATAAACTTTATATATTTTCTTCGCTTCCAAAATGAACATGTCCCACTCACTCCTCCTCGATATGTTTCTAGGCATCTCCGTAATCAATAGCGGCTCTCTGAACAATTTTTATCATAAGGGGAACGGGAGTATTTATCCTTCGATTGATCTAACAAAACCAAAAAGCATGTGACATTATCGTCACATGCCTGCAAGCCGCACCATTTCATTCTCTCGTGGAAAGGTTAACCGTACTGTTGTGCCTTCTCCCGGAACGGAGTGCACATGAACATCAATCCGAAGAGCCTGCGCAACCTGCTTCGTTAGATACAGTCCCATGCCCGTAGCCGTTCCTTCAAGCCGCCCATGAGTGGATGTGAAGCCTTTATCAAAAATACGCGGTAGATCCTGAGCCTCTATACCTCGCCCCTGATCCTGAATGGTAAGTACAACATGCCCCTCATGCTCTTCACTCATAATAACAATATCGGAGGAATCACTATATTTCACTGCATTACTCAGAAGCTGGCGAATGATGAAGCTTAGCCACTTACTGTCTGTCAGTACATGAGTGGCAGATAAAGATACATCGAACCCAATCCCTTTGGAAATACACCATGACTTTAACGCTCGAACCTCACCAACGATTACAGGCTCAATCTCCGTATTTTCCACAAACAAGTCATTGTGCATAAACGGAATGCGTTTCTGATGAAGCTGTTGATCCAAGAGCTGATGTATACGCAACCATTCATACGTCATCTGTGCCCGCAAGCGATCGTCTGGCATCCGGTCAATCATGAGCTGTAATGCCGTTAGTGGCGTCTTAACCTCATGAATCCAAGAGAGGATCTCGTCCTTCTCCTGTTCTAATGAACTAAAATGAGAAGTCGATTCCTTCCGGTAACGCTCGGTCTGAGAAGCCACAGCATTATGTATAATGCGCTCATACGGACTATCCGCTTGATCCAGCTCGGCGAGATCATATGTATGATCCCAAGTAGTCAATTTTTTGTAATAACGCGTCTCTTTCGGATATCTCGCCCAGATAAACACAATACATATGACAACCTGAAGCAACACGATATAAGCCAACGCTTCAAAAGGAATAGATGTATCCATATAAGCCACAAACAAAGTGATGAGCTGTATGAAAACCAGGAGTAACAACCAAGTCAGCTTCTCACGTAAATACTGCCAAATCATATATTTGCCTCTTCCGTAGCCTGATAACCTTGTCCTACATGAGTTTCAATATACGAATCCAAACCAAGAGGTTCCAGCTTCTTCCGCAATCGATTCACATTCACCGTCAACGTATTGTCACTGACAAAATGCTCATGATCCCACAGACTGCGGATGAGTTCTTCACGGGTCACAATTTGATTTTTTTGTTCGACAAGCACTTTAAGAATCAACATTTCATTCTTCGTTAATAGTACTGCTTGCTGATCGCGAGTAAGCGTATTTTTCACATACTCAATCGTTGCACCTCGCCAAGTCCGTAATTCTACCCGCTCTGTATTGTAATTGTACACGCGCCGCAGCGTCGCCTGGATCTTCGCAATCAACACTTCAAAGTGGAAGGGCTTCTGCACAAAATCGTCAGCACCCAGATGCATGGACATTACCATATCCGTAGGATGATCCCGTGAAGACAAAAAGATAATAGGCACATTGGAATGCGCCCGGATCAATCGACACCAGTGAAATCCATCATATTGCGGCAGCTGAATGTCGATGATGACAAGTTCAGGCTGAATACTACTGTATACCTCCATCACTTTGCCAAAATCTTGCACTCCATAAACGTCATATGACCACTGGCTCAATCGATCTTTCATTTCATTAAACAGGGATTCGTCGTCCTCTATCAGCATAATTTTGAACATTAGATTATTTAATCATTCCTTTGTCGAGCAGCAGTTGGTAAATATCCATGCTTCAAAAACTCACTCCTTGGTGGCGCAATTCGGACTGAACCTCAGACAGAATCTCTTTGCTACTTCAGTTGGGCTAGTAGTCGCTCTGCAACATCTCTCGCATCTTGCAGTTGGCCTGCTTCGTAAGCTTGACTGAATAGTGTAGATAGCGCAAATTCTGCTTCGTTCTTACCTCGTGCGACTGCCTGTAACTCTGTATCGACCATACCTGGGTCAAAAGTTAGCACGTCAACTGGATTCTCCGCGCCTCCTTGCTCTGCCTCAAGGCATTGCGTAAACATGTTAATGCCTGCTTTGGCTGTGCAATACGTTCCCATAGCGGGCGCTGGATATTGCCCTGATGCAGAAGAAACGTTAACAATTTTCCGCCTTACATTCATAGCATTGCTATGACGAATAAAAGCAGAACTTAATATCATGGGTGCTACCAAGCTAATATTCAAACTCTGACTGATCTCTGCGGCATTGCATTGATCTATGGGCTTTAGCGGTTCAACCATGGCTGCATTATTAATCAGTCCAATGATCTCAGTTTCCTGTGCTGGAATCTGTGCCAGAATTCGAGTCATCAGCTCATCGATTCCCGTATGATCACTAAGGTCATACGCGTAATGTGTATATTGAGAATGAGCTGTTAACGGCTCAGGAGTGCCTCGTGAAATGCCATGAACCCAAGCTCCCCTTTCCAATAACACATCTGCTAATTGCATCCCAATGCCTTTAGAAGTACCTGTAATGATATAATGTTCTGTTCTCATTCGTCATCCTCCTAATTTAAGTTTAAACCCCACGATCTATGTAATTATGCGTCTCTCTTCTTCCACAACGTCACCCATAGGATGGGTATGCCAAACTCAGCATCCTCCTGACTCATCGTCTTCATCGGACGTAATTCTACACACTCGAACGATTCCTCCAGCATATAGCGGAGCTTCTCTTCTGTAAATGCTAGACCACCCTTCATTGATTTCTCCCGGTATACATCCCAATCATCCATAACCGTCTCTGGTCCGCCCATACCCCCGAATCCCGGAGCAAAACAAGTCATGCCAAAGTAGCCTCCTGGTCGAAGCGCATTATAGATCATCTCCAGATACGGTATACGCTGATGGGGCAAGAGATGATGAAGACAGCCGGAATCATACACGAGATCATATTCTGCATGCGGAGATAACTCAAATACGGATCGACACTCAAAGTTAACCGCGAGCTGTTCTTCATTAGCCCGTTCTTTTGCCCACGCAATAGCCGTCTCGGATAGATCGTATGCATCGACTTGGTAACCCTCACGCGTCAGATAGAGTGCATTTCTACCTGGCCCACAACCAAGCTCTAGCGCCTTGCCTCCAGTCAGCAATCCTGAGTTTACATGTGCTACCAAATTCTCATCAGGCTTATTCGGAAAAAAGGGAATCGGTCTGCTACGATCTTCATAAAAAGGTTCCCAGAACTGTTTTGCAGAGCGAAATTCCGCATCTAACATGTCATATACATCCTGGATAGTCCTAATTGTTTTTTCCATACCTTTCGCCTCCTCATTCAGATGAACCCCCCTTACAGAATCAGCATTTCAAACGGCTTTCTCTCACAATTATGGTACGCTCCATTATAACATTTTCACCCAGAAATTCTCTATTTTTCTTGAAGAATACCATGATGTATAGGTATAAAAATGGGCATACAAAAAGACGTCTAAGGAGAGCGTATTACTCCAACTTAGACGTCCTTACTACTCCCATATGAAAGTTAAAAAGTTACACTAATCTCATATACCTAATCGTTTCCGAAGTGAAGTAATATGAGCGACATGGTGTCTGCCATGCCAGGAATAGAAGCCTAGGTTATAGTCCAATCTAGTCGTTTCTTGTGAACCTGGGTGATAAAATGATTTGGCAAAATCCGCATCTGTTAAGGTATGTAGCAGCCCGACCCACCGGCGGTGTAATGCATCTAAAATCTGAAGGGAGAATTCGATATCCAGTTCCCGTGAATCACTAAGCTCAGCCCAGCGATCCTCGTAATACGGCTTGATCGTTGGATTATCCTCGGTCAGTGCCAACTTGAATCGAATCATGCTGTTCATATGACTATCCGCCATATGATGGATCACTTGTTTAACCATCCAGCCCCCGTCCCGGTAAGGTAGGCTCAACTGTTCTGGGCTCAATCCTTCTACAGCTTGACGAGCATTAGCCGGTAGCTGTGCAATGTCCTCAATCCACTGCTCTCTCTGAGCTACTGTAATTCCCCCCGAATGTTCGAATGATCCAATAGGATATCTCAAATCCATCATGTATTCCCTCCACACCTCAGTTTAGATATTGATACAGAATTACTAATAAAGAACTTCTGAAACGGTAGACCTTACTCACTTGCTCTTACTGCTTTCCAAATGTACTTGCGCTCCTGTACACAGATTCTTCCGTCAACCAGACTTTCTTCTAGTTTAGCTTGAAATGCTTCCTGAAGTTCAGGCAACGTATAATCTGGATTCCCCGGCGTATCCGATAGAAACAGTGCAAACTCATGTTCATTGGGAAACACCATGGCAGCATTGTTGAATTCTTCGATCTCAATATCTTCGTACTCGTTATTCAATAATCGCTCTCTCACCTTGCTTACATCGCCGTGAATACCGATAATTGTTCCGCCTTTGCGAAGCACTCGGCCGTGTTCAATGATAGATGTTGGTCCGCGACGATCATAGATTAGGTCAAACTGTTCATCCACAAAAGGCATCTTCGCCTTGGTCGTAGCGTGTACAAACTCTGTGTTCCTCACACCAGACGATGCTAGCCCCGATAATGCGATCCGGATCATCTCGCTGGAGTTGTCGAAACCGGTAATGTGCTGAGCGTAGGCTGACATTCGCAATGTAAACTCACCATGACCACATCCCGCGTCAAGTACCGTGTTATGGAGAGGTAACATTTCAATTAATCGCTGTTCAAACACATCTTCCGCCGATTGTCCTTCGACGATAAACTTCGACCTGCCCCGGTACCCTCCGTTACGTCTCGCAATCATGTCATACCATTCGAGTCCCATCCGATTCCCCCTCCGCATATTCCTTTATTTAACTATATTCGACAATGACCGTTCATTTCCCCCACTATTCCGAGATTTTTATACGATAAAATTTGAAACGGCAATCCTTCACATTCCGTATAAAGGTCGAAGTCGTATTTTTTCCCAGAAATCGAACTGATCCGGAGGTTGAGCACATGTCATTTTTTAAGAAAATGTTAGCTAGTGTTGGCGTAGGCGCAGCAAAAGTAAATACGGAATTAGATACTCCTGAGGTTATCCCCGGCGGTGTTATTACAGGAACGGTATACATACAAGGTGGTGATGTCGAACAGAACGTCGACCGAATATACCTAAGTATTCACACTCATTACCTTCGTGAACGCGATGATCGTAAGTTCAAGGAGAAGGCAACTATCGCCAAGTTTTTGTTAACCGATGGCTTCATCTTGCAGCCAGGTGCAAAGCTGGAGAAACAGTTCTCCTTTGACCTACCGGAAAATCTTCCGCTCACGCTGCATAGTGCCGAGGTATGGGTGGAAACAGGCCTTGATATTGCAAGTGCTGTAGATCCTTCGGATCGCGATTTGTTACGTGTTGTACCCACCCAAGAGATGCGTACTGTCTTCGATGCCATTGATATCCTTGGTTTCAAATTGCGCGAAGTCACCAATGACTACGCGCCTAAACTTGGCGGCAATCTGCCCTTTGTTCAGGAATTCGAATTCGTACCCACGAATAAGTTTCGTGGATATTTGGATGAGCTGGAGGTTCTGTTCTATCCGATGGGCGACTCGCTAGAGCTACTGCTACAGATCGATCATCGTGCTAGAGGGCTTAGTGGCATTTTCTCAGAAGCGATGGGTACAGATGAGAGCTTTGTTCGACTACACCTATATGAGCGGCATCTAGCGCGCGGAGCACAATCGGTGGCACAAGGGCTGGAAGAAGTTATTTCGAAGCACATTTAATTCATTGAAAATGATGTAGAACAACAATAAACAAATGATAATTAACAAACAAGAAACAAGAAATCATAAACAAACAAGCAGTTCTCTCCAGTTAATCGGATAGAGACCTGCTTGTTTTTAGTTCACATGTCATATTTCAGTTACGCAAATATTATTCAGGCATATGCATCTGTACTTTTGGTACTCAGTGTATGGCGAACGATCTGGGCAAAATCCTCAAAGGCATCACAGGTGCGCAATCCCTCAAGTAATTCCTCTTGGCGGATCAATTCCACAAATAGATCGTAGATGCCCATCGCTTGCTCATAATCCTCTTTGCATATCGATAACATGAATACCGCGTGTACTTCATTCTCATCATCCCAACGAATAGGCTTCTCCAGCAAACAGACGGAGACAACTGTCCGTGTAGAACTTAGCTCCAGCGGATGTGGAATTGCCATGCCTCTACCCAGAGCCGTAGAAGCCATCTCCTCACGCTCCTGTAATGCAGGCCAGAACCGTTCTGTCACTACACCTCGTGCTGATAACCTATCACTCATCTCTGACATAAGCTTGAACTTATCAGGCTGATCGGTGCGATACATGAAAAATTCAGGGTCGAAATAGCGGAGCAACGTCATTTCTTCTTGAGTATCACTAGAACGAACCATGTGCGTAATGGTTGCCATATCCCGTTCTGAAGGAATGGCAGCGATGACAGCCGAAGGCTTGTCCTTAGGCTCTCGCAAGCGAATGGTGGAGATCACCATATCCTCTGGAATGCTCACCATTTCCTCATATTCACGTAAGGATACTACGCGAGATACCTCCAGCTCCGCGAACAATGAACGCAATCGTGACTCAAGAATACGTGCTGTGCCATAACCTGAGCCACATACGAGCAGAACGGACTTCCGTTTTCGATGAGGAATCTGATATTTGCGTTCCAACGCCGCTCCGAAGTGCAGTGCCAGATAACCAATCTCGCTATCATTAATTTCATAAGGCACATACGTCTTTAGCTGTTTAACCGCACCAATCGTAATCTCATACGCCAGCGGATAATATTTACGGATATGTCCTAATAGTGGATTACGCATGTTCATCCCATGCTCTAGCCGTGTAATCATAGGTTTTAGATGGGCGTAAAGGTCACGCGGCAATCGTTCATCATCTCTCAGATCATAACTGTATCGTTCATAGACATAATCTAGCATCCGCTGAACGGTAACATATAGAGGATCATCCGATAGACCATCCCAATCGGTAGTTGTCATTTTTTTGCTAATAATATGCAATAACAGATAATCACGCTCTCCCGCGGAGAAACATATGGAGTATAAGTCCTCCAGATCTTTAATCATCTGTAGAGCAAGTTCTTGATCCTGCCCATTCGCCTCTACTGTATCAAACTTCTCTAGCCCATGACCCTGCATAACACGCATTACCATAACAGCCAAATGTGTGATCAGATCCTTCAGAGCCAGATCAGCGATTCGAACATGCTTATGACGCAAATGTCGCATCACCACTTCCCGTATTCGGGCTGGATCCACAGGCTGTAATAATTGCTCCTGCGCGACCGTAATTCCATCCGGAGCCAATTGTAATTGTTCATCACGCACGTCAGCATATTCAGCGAGGCAATACCGGATGCTTTTCTCATCCCCGATTACCTGCACGCCATGTCCAGGTTTAATACAGAGCTGCAATTGATAATTCTCTAGAATCTGACGAATGATCTTAAGATCATTATTCATCGTTGCACGGCTTATAAACAATTGATCAGCAAGGTCTTCCATTTTGATATGACCTGGTTCGTTTAGCAATTTAAACAATTCAAATCGTATACGCTCCTCAGGTGATCCAGGGATCGGCAAGCTTCCAGATTGAAGGTTATGCCGGTTTTCAAGCAACGCTTCATAGCTAGAAGGCTCATCAACTACGATGGAGTATCCTTTGCCTCTTTTGGATTCCAGTCTGCTTCCATGTTGCACAAGGATGCTCTCCAGCTTCTTCAGATCGTCCCGAATGGTTCTCACTGTGACCTCTAGCCTCTCGGCAAGAGCCTGGCTTGTCCACGCCTGATCCTGCCCTTCACCATGAAGAAGGAGAAACAATCTCTGCAAACGTTTGTATGGAAAAATCATATCGATATCCGACCTCCTCTCTGATCCGTCTAAGCTGAGCATTCGATGAAAAGCATCTGTTTATATCTGACTGTGAACAGTATTTATATTAATTCGACTTATATAAATTGAACTAAAGAATATTTACACTGCCACTCCGATGACAGAATAACTTTCCGATCGCTGTTATCCCCAGATTTTTTTGATTCCCTTTTCCAAAGGGAAAATCCGGGGATAAAGGCGAACGCTCCGCTTCTCCATGTTATTTCTGTCCTCTCCGTTCTCGTGTAAATGTTTAATTCAATTTATACAGATACAAGGACGGTCAACAGCTTGCAATGGGTAAGCTCAGGTAATGAGATGACTTGCTCTTTATTCGCAATAACCTGCGCTGGTTCCAAAGACTGTTCCGCCAGAGATACTCGTTCCACTGAAACCGACTGATTGAACTGAACTGTTGCTTTTGCATTTTGCTTCAAGTACGGATTGAAGACACGGATAATATAACCATCACTATGCTCCGCTTTCTTGAATGCGCTGAGTACAGCATTGGATTCCTCATTAAAGGACATTAAGCTGTAGTTCTGCGGCAATGTACGCTCTTCATCACGGAAGGCAAAGATCAATCGGCCATTCAAAAAGTCACACAATTGATAGCTGGCGATCGGGGTTAAATATTCACGCGCCACATGCGCTACCTTCGCTTCATCCACTCCAGCATAGTGGATATACAATGCAAACGAGAAGTTCAGTTCACCTAGCAACTGTGCATCGGGTGTAGCAATGATTTTCTCTCCCGAAGCTCGCCCCGGGCGATACACAAGATTTTCTTTACCCATGAAACCAAACGTCCGGAACAAGGTCAAGGCAATAGTATCCATCTTCTCGCCTACAATCTCGTATTCACGCACTCCTTCGGTGATCACTACGATGCCACGATTACCGTCATTCAATCCCGCATAACTCTGCATCGCTTCAATCGTAATCGGTTTCTCTTGCCACTTCTCACGTTCCCACACCTGGGCTTCAGGCAAGGATGTAGGACGAGCAATGACACCAAAAGGCTGATCTGCAATCGATAAGGAGGAAGCTAGACCTGTATCAAAAAGTACTCGTAGTCGGTGGCTAAGCACCTGATTTTGTACCTGAACCTCAAAGCGGATCAATCGCTCGCCCTTACGAAGTCCTACTTGAACCTGAATTGGCAGTTGTCCCGAACTTATTCCTGCTTCACGTTCATGCAGATCGGCAGGCACACTCAGTGTGCATCCCAGTTGAAGCTCTTCAAGAACGTTGGTCTTCGCTGTTGTCACATTCAGTTTGCAACCAATGGAGGATACAATAAGATCCCGCTCTGGCGGTGAATAATTATAAGAGTCTCCGTCATCACCATTATCTTCAAACACCATCTGATTGGCATATGTCTGCCCAGAGGTTTTATCTGTAATGGTTAATGTACCGTTATCTTCAGCAACGATGGCAAAGAATTCATTTTCGATATGCTGATCATTGCGTCGCTCAATTGTTGGTGCTGTTCCCTGACTAAAGTCAAAGATGATCTGAGTATACCCCATCGCTGGAACCTCTTGCAGTTCTACTAATAGTTTCGCACGATATACACGGTCTGGGAGATAGACTTTACGACTTGGATTCAGATCAATGTGTTGTCCTAACACATAATCTGTCTGATCTACTTTGTCCACAATCGTATAGGCCAGTTCTCTTCCCTTCGTATCACGAATAACAAACGATTCCTCTGGAATGTACGCTTCAATCTCCGTAACACCCCCACGAACATACGGTAAGGTATTGAACAGGGTAAAGGCAAATGTCTCCTCCTGCTCAATGGTGGAAGCAATCATTCGCATATGCAAATCTAGTAGATTGCGTGCGATATCATTGGCCTGTTTGTAACGGAAAGCAACGTCCTGATTCGTAGTATCACTGTTGCATCCACCAATACTATCATGCGCCGCATTCTCAAACATCAACTTCCAGATATCTTCCACAATGCGATGCGGATATTCATGTCCAAGAGAGTGACTGATGGCAAGTACAGGCTCTAAAATGTTCGCAATGAAGTTCTCGATCTGGTTATTCTGTTGCTTGAGATCTGCACGTGTGGAGAAAATGGATTTGTGAATACGCATATGCTTAGCTTCCATTAACTCACCGCGGAGTACCGGCAGGTCATGACTGTCTGCTTCAATCTCTGCCATGAAACGTTCTGGTTCATTCATTACATATTCCCGTTTGTCATCTAGCTCGTTGAAACGCTCAATCAACTGAGGCAGATTCAAACGAATCGGTGCTTGATCGAAGCCATTCGGGAAGTAAATATGCCGCGTTGATGCTTTGTTCTCAAGTGCGCCAATCTGCTTTTCCAAATACGGCTGCAAGTCCGCGGTATCCTCTGGAATGTTTCCTCCGTAGTAGTATCCAAACGGCATCTGAACTGCGAATACTTGGCTGCCGTCCGATCCTTCCCAGGTAAATTCAGTACGCGGATTCGTATTATCGGACACCCCGCGCCAGAACAAGAAGCGTTCAATACCGAACTCACGATAAATCTGCGGCATTTGTGCTGATTGTCCGAACGCATCTGGCACATAACCAACCTTCATGGCATGCCCATATTTGCGTGCTGTTTCCGTTCCATAGTACAGGTTTCTAACCATGGATTCACTGGAAATGACCAACTGATCTGTTTGGGTATACCACGGGCCAGTCATGAGTCGCTTAGCTGAAACTAGATTACGAATACGTTCCTCATCCTCTGGACACCAACGGATGTAATCATCCAACAAGGAACCCTGAGCATCTAGCAGGTAATAATGAAATCCTTCTATATTCTCCAGTGCGTTCAGCACTTCTTTGACATGTTTGACTAGATAAACTTTGGAACGGGAGGTGGTGAAGTACCATTCCCGATCCCAGTGTGTGTGTGGAATAACATGCACCTTCGTACGTTCTCTCTCACTCATCTCTGTATCCCTCCAGTTGCTTATTTAGCTCTATATAGTTCAACTTAGTCAAAAACAAGTTCAATCTCTTCTCCATTTTTCTTTACAGAAGCTTCCTTCGTTTCAGCAGGTTGCTTCTCTTCTTCATCACGGAAGTTAACAAGCATCGTTCCGCCCGCAACAATGAGTGCCCCGAAGATACCTCCGGCAAGGTATGCAAGTGGTGTACCTACGGAGATCGCACCGTACAATCCACCGATCGGTGGCATGATGATGTGCGCGCCGAGCAACGCGGTTAATGCTGCACCTGATGCACAGGCAACCATGTTGACCAAAATCATTTTCGCAGGATTACGCAGCGTAAATGGAATTGCTCCTTCTGTGATCCCGATGACACCCATAATGACAGCGCCTTTACCCGCTTCCTGATACGTTTTGGAGAAACGTTTTTTCATCAGCAATGTTGCTAAACCATAACCTAGTGGTGGAATACAGATCGCAATGTTGATAAACACATTGGGCAGATATACACCAGACAGAAACAACGCGTTACCTGCCATCCAAGCGGCTTTGTTCACTGGTCCGCCGAGATCGAATCCGATCATCGCGCCCAGAATAATAGCGAGCACAACTGTATTGGTTCCGCTCTGACTCATGTTCTGTACCCATGTAATCAGATAATCATTGAGTGCGCCCAGTGGCCCGCCAAGAACAACGGCCATCAGGAAACCCGTAAGTCCCACAGTGATCAGTGGCAAAATGATTAAGGGTACCGAACCCGCGGCTGGACCTGTGATTTTAACTTTATTTTTGACCCAGAGCGTGATATATCCGGCAAAGAAACCCGAAATGAGCGCGCCTAGGAAACCTGCGTTTGTCTGTTGAGCCAATACCCCACCGATTAAACCAGCGGCCAGCGCCGGTTTGTCAGCAATGGAATAAGCAATGTAACCAGACAATACAATGGTCAGTAGCCCGATACCACTCCAACCTACATTTTGTACCAGGTATAAAATATGCAAGAATCCGCTTCCATCTTTATATGGATCAAGGTCTGTTATGCCCATCGACAACGCGATGATCTTACAGATCGCTACAACCAAGGAACCCGCGATAATAACGGGCAGCAGGTAGGATATACCTGTCATGAGATGTGTTTTTGCTTCACCAAACCATTTTCTCATCTTACTCTCTCCTCATATGGAAGATAATTTAGGATTGTGCTTTTACCGCTTCTACCGCTTTGGTTAGTACCGCTTCAGCCTGACTAACCGCATGACCAATTTTGACCCGTACGACCTTCTTATCGCCGAATCGCTCCATATCCTTCACCGTTTGATCCGAAGCAATGAGTACAAAATTAGCCGCTGCAATATCTTCCTCTGTCAGCTTGTTCACTTGACCCATCGCACCTTGTTGCTCGACTTTGATCTCGTAACCCAATTGTACTGCTGCCTTCTCCAATGCTTTTGCTGCCATTGGCGTGTGAGCAAGCCCTGCGATACATGACGTTACACCTACGATTTTCATTATGACACCAATCCTTCCGTATATTGATGAAGCAAGCCATATACATCTTCCGGCTTCGCCGCTGCTGCAATGCCCTCTTTGAATGAATCTTCAAGTAATAACGTGGCAAGTGAGGAAATGATCCTCAGATGAGATACGTCCACATGACCCTTCGGTACCAGTATGACAAAAATGGTTTTCACGGGCTTCCCATCATGAGAATCCCAGTCAATCGGCTCGTTCAAACGGATCACCATCACCGCTGGACGAGTCACTGCTTCGCTCTGCGTATGTGGAATTGCGAAGTGATCCTGCAACCCCGTGGAATAGACTTGTTCACGCTCCCACAAATCAGCTTCAAGCTGTTCGCGGTTGCTCGTAATGTGATAACGTTCAGCTTCTGCGGAAATGAATTGAAATACATCCTCTTTGTTAGGTAATGATTGATCCAGATAAATCTGATCTGTTGTAATCATGATTCCTGTCTCTCCTCTCTCTATCCAACACGATAAGCGCTTACAAGATCATTGTAGCGGATTATTTGACCAGCTTGGATATACAAAATTTCCCCTTCGAACCGGAAAAACATTAGATCAGCTCAAAAACCCTGAGTCCAGCAGGACTCAGGGAGGATTGAATGCTATGTTTAATCTAAAGGTGAACGATAAACCAGCATGTATTTGTTAACAGTATCTATGTTTGTTTCACATGAACTGGGCTACAAACGAGCTTTCCGTTGCTTCATTCTTGAACGAACACGATAGTACAGACACGTGAAGAGGAATAGCCCCGCTCCAATCAATAACATGAATGTCAGATCGGCTCGAAATACCGTTCCAAAAACAACCTTGGACTGCAATTTCTCCATAGAGGTATAGCTGGCTACGATATCCGGTTTATATTGATACGTTAGGATCATGCCTTGGATAACTTGCCAACAGATGATGCCTACGGTTAACAGCAAACTTACGATAATGGATTCAAGCACCAATGGTTTGTTCAATCTCATCGCTTAATCCTCCTTAGGATTGTAGGGTTGAACGCTATTCCAAAGTCAATTGCTTCTGCATTACGTTGGAATAAATATGCTTGACCACATCATCCGTAGTTAGACCATCGGTTATAATATGTTGTTCGAATCTCGCATCCTGAAATGCCTCTAGACATTTAACCGCTTGTTGGTACGTCCATCCACCCAGCTCATCTCCACGTTTGGCTATTCTCTCATGTAACGTCTCCATTGAAGTCATCAGCGTAAAATGATATAGATCGCTATCTAATTCACTAAGCCCACCATGAATATATTCGAAGCGTTCTGTATTATAGATTGTCATCGGTACAATTAGGTGTTTATTATACTTCTGCCTCAGTTCACGAGCGATGGTTACGGTAAGGATTTTCCATAGCTCCATATCCTGAAAATCATCTGTTTGCTCTTCCTTCATTCTTACGTCTTCTGGAATTACCTTTCGCAGCATGTAACCAATCTCTTCGGGGTTAAAGATCATACTGTTTGGTATTAACGGCTGGAGTTGGTTCGCTGCCGACGTTTTACCTGCGCCAAATGCTCCATTGATCATCACAATCACGTAAGTCCACTCCTCCGTTTCACGTTCGTCGTGTTTACATCATTATTCCGATAAGAGCTGCTCCAACTGCTGCTTCAAACTGTCCATGTTGGCATCCACATACTGATAGAGCATTTCAAATACTTCTTCATTGTCAGATTGCATTAGTAATCCTTCCGCTGCAAGCTGTACTTGTTGTATGACCTCATGAATCTGCTGTCCATGCACCTCCAAGGAATTCGTTAACTCCCCTTCAGATAACCCGTTCACATTTTCCCTAAGCTGTGCAGTACTCACTCCGTTCGAAGATAACATGTCTTGAATACCCTGCATAATCTCTGCATCCGTCTCATTACCGATCCGCTGTAATACTGCTGTCGTTTCACTTAAGAATTGCCCGCTTGAATTTTCCAAATATCCGACTATTCCATTCATTGACAATTCAGTGTCTAGTTCAATAATCAGAATCATTTCTCGTAAGATTTGCGGGATCTCTGTTCCACATTCTCTTATGGTTGCAAATTCAGCGCGGTATAGATCCATCGCTACGCTACCCACCACTTCTTCACCTGACATGGATTCAAGTTGATTCAAAGGTAATAATTCCTGTAATTCTTCTATTAATTGTTTCATTCTTCTGCCTCCAATAATTCTCTATCTTTAATGAACGACTTAACATGGCGACTCACCTTTATGTACTACCAGAATGCGCCGACACCTCATCCCATCATAGCAGAATATGCTGTACAAGATATGCTGACAGAATACTTACCAGCTTAGAAAACGGATGTGCTGTATCGTGCCTTCGCAATTTACAAGAAAACGCAATAAGTTAACGTGCCGTTGACTTCTGCATAATGAACGGTTGTTATGATCTTGGCATCAAGAGTCACGGGAGGGATGACCATGCGCCTGGCCTTGTTCACGGATACTTATGCTCCAGATACGAATGGCGTTGCTGCCACGCTCGAACGTTGGAGTACCCATATGCAGCGCAGAGGAATCGAACATCTGTTATTCACACCTAACTCCATTATCGAGAGCAATGATGATTGTCCAGTGCAGCCTATTGCTAATATCCCTTTTTTTCTCTATCCCGAATGTCGAATTGCTCTACCCAGCAGAACCTCCACCTACAAACAATTGCAGGCTTTCCAGCCGGATCTGTTACATATCTCCACGCCATTCAATATGGGACTGCTTGGCCTCCGTTATGCCCACAAGAACCATCTTCCCCATGTCGTATCCTATCATACCCACTTCGATCGTTACCTCGAATACTACAGATTAAAAAGCATGATTCCCCTCTACTGGAAGTATGTCCAATGGTTCCACCGCGGAGCCGACGCTACATTTGCCCCTTCACTGGAAACTCTCGAAGCGTTGCACAAACAAGGTATTCAGCGATTAAAGCAATGGTCGCGCGGAATTGACTGCAATCTATATACACCGGATAAACGAAATTCAGAATTCCGTCTTCGTCATGGGATTACTGCTCCGCTCATCCTGCTCTACGTTGGACGAATCGCGCCAGAGAAGGATATCGGTACACTTACTATGGCGATGCAGCATTTACCGGCTGAGCTACAATCGCGTATTCACTGGGTCATCGTTGGCGATGGACCACTACTCCCCAAAATGCGTCAACAAGCACCAGCAAATGTAACATTCACTGGTTATTTGCATGGGGATGAACTTGCTCATATGTATGCTTCGGCAGATCTATTTGTATTTCCTTCCTGTACGGAAACGTTCGGCAATGTCGTCCTGGAGGCCATGGCTTCGGGCTTGCCTGTATTAGCGGCTAATGCTGGCGGTGTAAAGGATCTTGTGGCTGACCATCGAAGTGGCATATTGTTTGAACCGGGGCGTGCAGATGCACTGATTCGTGAGATAGGTCTGTGGGCAAATCACCCTGAGCAGCTTCAAGTCATGGGCATCCATGGGCGAAAACTTGCACAGCAGCGGTCATGGGAGAACATCTTCGACCAGCTCATTGAAGACTATGAAAAGATTATTGAGCAACGGAATCGGCGCTTCAAAACAACCTTTTCCTCCGCATAGGTTCACCCTCCAATCTACCTGCGGCAGGTGATTTTGTACATGAACTCCTGCCGCAGGGTACGCTCATGCGTATCACTAGGGATGTAGCTGTAAAACAATAAAAAAGCATGATTCATTAATGAACCACGCTTAGTCTAAACCTAGTTTTATAGTTACCTTGACTTGGGTTATCTACTTATTTATTTTGCTATAGGGAACTTTAACATCAACGAATCCTGCAGCGTATGGGGCGACTTCATAAGGATAGAAGCGAATTACGATCCCTTTATCATAGAGGTAAAATGCTGGATCTTGCTCCAATGGAAAATCATTGATATTTTCTTCAAAAATACCTTGATTCGCATTATACATCGCTCTAAGGCTGCTTGAGATCGACTCTTCTAAATTGGCTAGTTGTTCATCGTTTTGCACAAAATCTTTAAACTTCAGTTCCTTGCCTGTTCTAAGATCATAGTTGTAGGACGTTGAGGATGGAAAACCATGTGCTGCTCCTGCATAGATGTAATCCTCGTACACAACAGATATCTTTTCCTTCTGATTAAATTTCACTGTGACACTCGTGGTGCTTACGGAATACTTTTTATTTTCTTTCTTAATCTTTTTGTCTGCACTCACAATGTGAACGGCATGCACTTTAAACATCTTATTAAGCTTCGCTGTCACACTCTTGTTTCCACCTGAAAGCTCTATGTACGGTTGACCTTTGTAATAAAGCACTTTCGATTTCACTGCAATCGTACCTGCTGCACTTGCATCTGCTGTAGGTACGATGATTGTAGTTATTAAAGCAAGAATAAGAACATACACCCATCTGAATTTCATGATTCACCTCTAGATTTCCACATCGGCTGTGGGATTGTCTGCTTACCTATGCCAAACGTAATTATATTAACCATTCCTACTTATCATAAGTGAGATATTCATTAATTTTCACTCCGTTATTCACTCTGAAATCCAGAGTTCTACGCTCGTGCCTTGTGCGTTAAGCTTAGTCTTGCCCCCAATCGGGAAAGTAAAATGTGGTGCGGTATGTCCAAAATCGACATCTGCAATAACCGGAATGTTCGTTAATTCCCGCTTGCTGTGAATGATTTTATCTAATAATTGCGGTGTCATTCCTGATGCTTTCTGGAATCTACCAATGACTAACCCTCTCACTTGTTCGAATCCAGGCTGATGAATAAGTGATTGTAGATCCCGATCGAATGTAGACGGGTCGGCCATATAGTCATCCTCAACGAACAGGACTGTCCCTGCTAGAGAAGGCATAAATTCTGTACCTTGAAGCAGATTCAGTGTACATAGATTCCCGCCAATAATGGTGCCTTCCGCCTGTCCTTCGTTCAGAATCACGGGCCCTTGGTTCGTAATAAATTGACGGTTCTCTTGATCCCGATACCACGCATCATCACTCCATGCTTCAGAGGGTGTAACGTGAATTGAATCGGCCGATCCCATCATCACTCTCTTGAAGAACTCGACGGTGTATTCATTACCATGAAGTATAGCAAACGTCGAGAACGCAGGACCCGAATAGGTTATCAACCCTGTTTTCCTATATATAGCGGTACTCAACGCAGTAATATCAGAATAGCCACAGAATCGCTTCGGATTGGCTTGAATAAGCGAATAGTCGATATATTGCAGTAACTGATTGGAGTTGAACCCGCCGATGGTCGCCAGTATTCCTTTGACTTGTGGATCGGCAAAGGCTGCATGCAAATCTTGAATACGCGATTCAATAGAGGACGAAGCAAAATCATCCATCTCATATGCGTTAGCCGAAAAAGAGACGAGTAGACCCAAGGCCTCCAGTCGTTCTTTGGCAAGCTGGATATGCTGCTCATCTATAATGGAAAGACTTCTTGATGGGGAGATCACACGAACCTCGTCTCCTGGTTGCAGTTTAGGTGCAATCATAGGGAAAATTCCTCCTTATTTCTTTTTAGAAGATTCACACCATTCTACATGAAAAACCATAATTAGGATATCACTAGATAAGCTTAAATGCCTTCAGTGCATGCGCAATTCCATCCTCACTTGCTTTTCGTGTAACATAGTCTGCACTTAACTTAATGTGTTCTCCCCCGTTCCCCATCGCAACACCAAGACCAACATACTCCAACAGATCGATATCATTTTCCCCATCTCCAAATGCCATCGCCTCTTCTCGGGAAATGTTTAGAAACGTGAGTACTTTCTCAGCAGCGGATGACTTCGATACTACATTCTCTTCTAACACATTTGATACATACTCATGGAAACGCACGAAATTCAGGGATGGAAACTGCTTATGATATATTTCCGCTTCCGCTTGATCTGCATATAGACAGAGACAATAAATTTCGCGCTCAAGCGAAGGTAGAGTCTCAGGGTAATCCATAATGCCCAAGGTATCTTGTAATGCATTTGTGATGCGCTTATTTGTTTCATATTTACCGTTCATCGCAAACGACTCTGTAAAATAGGAAATACCATGACCATTCTCCTGTGCGAATTCGCTAAACGTTCTTACCATGTCCGGAGAGAGTACAGACTTATGGATCACTTGTTCTCCACTCTTAATGAGGGCACCATTGGCTGAAATGATCGTATCCATGCCCATTCTCCTAAATTCCTCACATAAACTATAGGGTCTGCCTGTCACCAACACGACTTGGATTCCTCGACGAAGCAGCTCTTTTATGGCTCTCTCTGTATTGGGCGATAGGGTTCGATCAACCTCACTTAACAACGTTCCATCTATATCCATGAATACAATCTTAATCATTTCATGCATGTGCTTTGGCTTGTCCACAAAATAAACCTCCTAACATTTTCAAATGTACTGTAACATAATTGGCATTGCCCCGTTGTCTTAAGAGAAGGAGGAGGAAACTTGAAATGAGGAGTGATCTATATGCCGAACTATTCAAGCAGTACCAATCCTCCCTGCATCTCTATCTCTACCGCATGTGTGGATCTCAGGAGACCGCTGAGGAGTTAGTTCAAGAAACATTCTACAGAGCTATGGTATCTATGAAAGCCGAGCATGCAAGTTATGCCAGAGCGTGGTTATACAAAGTAGCCCGGCACTTATTTATCGATTGGTATCGTAAACAACGTAGTGAACTACAAATGAATCGAGAGCTGGAACAGCAAGGTACAGAAAATACATACCGTTCCCCAGAGGAAGTACTCAACGCACGTGAACGAACCATTCGTATTCAACAGGTGATGAAGAAGCTTCCCGAACAGTATCGAACCATATTGTTACTACGAGAAATGAACGAGTTATCTTACAAGGAGCTTGGCGAAATTCTGGATATGAATATGAACCAGGTCAAGGTCACCCTTTTTCGTGCCAGAGAACGATTCAAAGCAGAGATGCTTCAAATGAAAGGAGACGATTGAGAATGTCTGATCACACAGAACATGATGAGCAGCGTGTCCTTCAAGAAGAAGATTTCGAGAATCTTCATCCTGAATGGGGTCAAAAGCAGTTCAAACGCATGGTATGGAAGACGAGATGGAAATTTTTCCTTAACGCAGGAGGTGCTCTATTTCTCGTATTTATCGTCTACCACATCTATGTATCATCACTCCATATTTACTTCGATCAATCAAAAGTACGCAATGACTTCCTACGTTCCATCGTATCTGTTGTAGAGATGCACGGTGATGGGCTGCGAGTAGAAAAACCCGTTCATGAAGCTTTTGAGGTTAGTCCGTTTCTAACACAAAAAGCGAATCTGAAAATATATCGACAAGTAGGCTCATGGGAAGTAATCACTGGAGAGATTGAAGCGGAACTAAGTATCAGCGGCAAATTGAGCTATACGATTACCAATACAGGAGCATATATGAACGGCAACAATACAGGGCCATTTTTCCTCCCATACTCTCTTGTGTCTAACCAGGTTGCTCCCACCAGCGATTCGAGTGATAGTAATCATATGAACAGGCTTGCTAAAATTGATGATGGGCATGTTGCAGAGTTATCCCTATCCGTGAAAAATCTAATATCTCCAGAACAACTGATGAAGCTTCTTGCCAATTACGATGTTGGGGTAACCGCTATGCCAGTCTATGCAGGTGAATTGAAAGAAATAGATACTTCCTATTCACGCGCAGGTATGTACAACTATATGACGCCTCATCTCACGCTTAAACCTCTCACCTCATTCGGTGAAAATGGTTCTGGTTGGTATGCCTATTTTGCACCAGACGAGGCAGAACAGATGCATGAGCAAGTTCAAGCGATGATGTCTGATCTGGAATGGATGACTAGCAATGTACAATACAATGGTTCGGATATGGATCGAGAGCGTCTTGCCTATTTGAAAGAAAATGGCGTGCAAGTCTATGGGGCTGTCGTTACAGGTCCTGTACGTGAGTTGGAGAAAATAACAAAGCTGCCGGAATTTCATCAATTCCAGTTAAATCGCGTAGAGATATGGAATTGGGATTAAGCCCATTGTAATAAAAGAGATGATTCCTGTGTTCGACAGAGGATCATCTCTTTCTTGTTTATGTGTTATTGGGCTGCAAAATCCTTCACGTCACACAGCCAGATCATATGGTCTGCCCCTTCTCCCCAGTAGTCTTGTAACACGGTGTGAGGCTTACCGAATTTCCTTTTCCAGCGCTGTTGGGCATGTTTATAACCGCTATCCAGACAGAACTTTTCTAGACCACGCCGCTGAAGTTCACCGATTAACGCCTGAATTAGAGCAGAACCGATTCCCTGACCTTGTAATTCGGGTAAAATGTACAACGTACCCAGTTCACCGATATCTGCCAGTTCCTGATTAGTGCCCTTACGAATGATCTCACCACAAGGCGCAAAGGAAATCGTTCCAACGACTGTATCTTCCCTCTTCGCTAGGAGAAAGAACATCGTTTCATCCTGATTATGGTTTTGTTGCAAGACTACTTGGAGCAACCTTTTTTTGTGATTCACTTCATCCCAGAAGTCATCATGTAGAACATCCAGGCCTTCGTCCTGAAACGCACCTCGAATGGCTGTCTCAAACACAAGATTGGCGTCGTCCACATCCAATGTAGTTAAGGGATGAATGGTGACCAGATGGTTCATACGCCTTGTTCTCTCCGTTTCAATTCAGCATCCACTCGTTCAGCTTGCAGCCGTTCAAATAACTGTGCCAGATCTGTATGCAGCACTGGCTGTTCTTGAACAAGCATATCGATATAGACAGAACCCGTTTCATAGAAAACAAGCCGATTAAACGGTTTTTCTGTTCCGACGTGATTCTGTTCCAAAGCAAACTTTTCTCGAATTCGATTCTCAATATACCGCGCGTAGCCTTCGTTCCACTCCAGCCAGTTCCAGAATTCACCGGCTTCTACGCTAAGTGAGCTGAACAGCAGTGTTCTAATCTCTCTTACCTGCTTGGCGTCCTTACTTTGCAGTGCAAGGATAAACTCATCTATAATTCCAACAACCGTCTCATCGTCATAAGGAAACTCATAATCAATTTCCCAGCTTACCCGTTTCCGCTGTTCCATTGTGCTCTTGATACCGATACGCCCGCCAACCTGCTCTCTGTATTGTTCATACACATAACAATGAACAAACTCATGAAACAGATAGACCTTTTGTTCAAAGCTTTGAAACAGCGCATCCGTAACGACTGCACATACACGCCAGTCCATATGAGGTACGGGGAACGCTGCCATACAATCCTCTGGAATGTTCATATCATCTGGAACGGTTTTGACCCATTCATATTGCTGTGTATCTATAGAATAATCGTAGATATATAGAAGAGATTCGTAGGCTACAACCACCGGATAATACTCTGCAAACATCGGGTGTATGCTTACCAGATCTTTCTGAATCACCTGTAGCTCATTAATTTGTTCCAAAAAGGTATCCATATCATTAACCTCTCTTAAATGGAGTGATAATGCAATCATACCAATAAAAGATCAATAAAACACTGAGAGAAAAATGATAATTCTATTTCTATTAAACTAAAGAATATCCACATTGGTCACTGCGATGACAGAACAACCTTCCGATCACTGTTATCCCCAGATTCCTTTTAATTCCCTTTTCCAAAGGGGAAATACGGGGATAAAGGCGAACGCTCCGCTTCTTCAGGTTATTTGTGTCCTCTCCGTTTTCATGTAAATGTTTAGTTCTATTTCTATTGTCGATCTCCACGCTTCTCGCTTAGGTAAATATCGAGTGCCTTGATTCCCCGATGTCCAAGTCTAATAAATACAATAAGAGCATAAAGCACAAGCCCAGCAACCGCAAAATAATATAACATGACCAAAGATGTAATGAAGTCAAAACTCATCATAGTACCTCCTGCTAAAATATAAATTAAATCGTAATGTTATATATTAGCACATTTTTCCTAATCAGGCATTTTGATATATCCTGTATTCTGTAATACATATGCCGTAATCGGATTGATCTCTGGAATCGGTTGGGATAGATCAAAGTAACGCAGCTCCAATCCTTCATCGTCCATAATCTGAGGTTCCCCTTCTACGTCCAATGCTTCATATACAGCCATTACATTATAGATCTCGTCCCCGTGCGGATAGCGATAATACATGTCTTGTCCCGAAAACACCGTAATGAGTCGATACGCCCCCGCTCTCAAACCTGCTTCCTCATACAATTCACGTGCCGCTGTTTCCTCCAAGGATTCACCCAGCTCCATTGAACCTCCAATCGTTCCCCAATCCAGACTGTCGGTGCGTTTCTGCAAGAGCATATGTCCTTGTTCGTTAAACACCAGTACACAGGAGCCTGTCAAAATTAGTGGTCGTGAGCCCAAAATTGTCCTTAGTTCCGTGATATATCCCATAGGCTACCTCCTTCTTCTATACCAAAACTACATTTATTCTGAAGTAACCTGGGGCGCTGACTTCGCTAAAATCCCTTGATCGACAGAATCCTGAACAATCTCTTGTACGTATTCCCACAGCGTCTCGGAACCTCTCTCGACTTCACGGTTTCGATTCAATACCTGTTCGCTGGTGATGTTGTTCTTCATCCAGGTATCTCCTTCATTCTGATGATTATGTATAACTGGTTGCATACGATCCAGTGATGAAGCAAAGGCAGCTTCTGGCGTTTCTTTTGCTTCAAACTCTAACCATAGATTCATTAATTCTTCTGCTTGAGCCTGTGGCAGCAGTCCAAATAATCGGTTGGCGGCCTGCATTTCCCGCTCATATTTATCCGCATAGCCCACCGTATCATAAGCAAATGTATCTCCCGCATCGATCTCTACCAGATCGTGGACCAGTAACATCTTCATCACTTTAAGCAGATCCACATCCTGATTCGCGTGACCTTGCAAGATCAAGGCCATCATTGCGAGATGCCAGGAATGCTCTGCATCATTTTCACGTCGATCACCATGAATAATTCGGGTCTGCCGCTCAATCGTCTTCAATTTATCAATCTCAATTAGAAACTGCATTTGCTGTTGCAACAATTCATTCATGTCCAATCTCCCTCACATAACAAAATAACGATACGCCCAATTATGACGATAATGGATACCAATACACGCTGTAATCAAAATCGAAAACCATTCCTACACGTTCAGCCAATCGGACAGAACCTGTATTATCCGGACTACAATCCCAATACGGCTGAAGACCCTCCCGCCTGCACGCTTCTACAAAAGCTTTTGCTACAATAGCAGCATAGCCCCTATTCCTATATACCTCTACAGTTTCAATATCTATAGCATGAGTCTGTCATGTTACGCAGAACTCCTTCCCAGCGCTCATCCTGTACGCCAATTTCCACGGAATCGAGTGTTAACTCTGCTATTCGGGTTCAATATGTGTTGTCATAAATGCAGGCAATTCCTTCATAAAAGGTTCGCTCTGCGGATCCCCGATTAACTGAAAGCCACTTTGCCCCTGAATCCAAACGAGAGCAGCCGTGATATTCGAAATATCATCAACATAAATTCGTCCCGGATTATAGCCGGACACTACAGCCCGTACCTCAAGTGTGCTACAAGTGTTGATAATATGCTGCACCTTATCGAAATCCTGCCGTTGAAGTTCCGTAATCATCTCTATATCTCCAACCCTTCCTTCACGATGTTGAGCAAATAGGTTTGGTGATCCGAATGGCATGCAATGAGGTAAGGCTCAGGATGGCTTTTCTCAAAAGGTTTACCTTCAAAGTCCATAACGACCGCCCCTGCTTCTTGAGCCACAACCAATCATTGCTTGACCATTATGACCTCGCTCTTCACTGTGAATTGCATGACTCGGAAAAGACTGGGTGATCTCTTCCCATATAATCGGTTCACTTTCATAGTCTACTGCCGTAACGACACCACCGTGACTTCCCTTTTCGACGACACAGGTTAATTGGTCAAACGAATCTCTAACAACTTGCCCTGCCGTCCGAATCACTTTCTCTGCCAACGTTTGAGCTACATATAGGGTCTGTTCGATGGTCTCACTCCGTTCCACAGTCGGAATTTAAGTGTACTTACAAAAAATAACTCACTCAAATAAAACTAGAAGGACGATCGAATAATTCCTTATACTCTATATTCATAGATCCGTGTCTCTTCATCATCTAGCAAATAACCTTTGCCGATATGAGTCCAGTTATTTTTCTCATAGTAGTCGGTCAGGTCTGTGCAGAGGTACAACTTATCGTACCCCTTAGACTGCACTTCGCGAATCGAATGGTTCTGTAGTTGTGCGCCAAGCTTCTTCCCTCGGTATTCTGGCTCTACATAGAGACAAGCAAACCACGGAAATAGATCCTGCCTGCTGTTCAGATCACTACGTAATAAAGCGTAACCTCCAATGATTCGATCCCCATCCAACATTACATAAAATCGAGGTACATCACTCTCCGTTTCAACCGAACGCTCTATACAATCTCGGTAGAAGTGATAGCTCGTTTCAGTTCCCCACTGTTTCCAGAAATACTGCACTGCATCCTGTACCCGTGCTGGCTTCTGTCTAATGTCAACGATCTCAAACACTCCTAAGCACTCCTCTCTTTTCCTGTTTCGTTGTCTTCATGTTATTAGACTCCTTCTACACCTGTGTCTGCAAAGAATTCACTCTTGAGGATCGAGAAGAAGTACTGATCAACATATTGTTCATTCCAGAATAATTCTTCTCTGAAGATACCTTCCCGCTTCATACCCACCTTCTCCATCAGAAGAGCTGACCGTTTATTTTGTGCATTACACATCCCTACCACTTTGTGAGCCTGTACTTCGGCAAAAGCAAATTGAAGCAACAACCGGGTGGCTTCGCTCGCATACCCTCGGCCAGTATATTCCGGTAACATACCGAACCCTAATTCCCAGCTCTTCCGAAAATCAACATAGCTCCATATCTGCACAAGTCCAATCGGCGTGTTCTCAGCATCGCCCACACGTCTAATGATAAAATCGTAAGCATATCGATCTACATTTGTAGAAAATTGTTCTCGATACTTTTCTCTTACCTTCTCTGCATCTGACTCTATACTCTCTTCGTACACCCAGATGTTCGGATCACACTCCAGCCTACACAGAAAATCAAAATCTTCCTCCGTTGCTTGCATAATGCGCACATGCTTACCTATGTATTCCATAACGCCCTCCATCGCATTCAACTATCTAGCTGATACGCCCTCAGCAAATCCATCCATAAATCCAGAAATAAATGAAGGCCCCACTGTGATCAATAAGAGTGCAAGACTTGCAATACCCCAACCTAGTAAAACTTTGCTTTTTCTTCGTTTCCCAGTAATGAGTAATAGTACAGTTACTACGATGACACTTAGTGCGTAAACGGACATAATCGAACCCCCAAATGATAATCTAATACATATGTACAAGTCACATATCCCTATTTAGCGGAACATGCAACTGAATTGCTAGACTTAATCAATCCCAGCAAACTTCCAACGAGCAGAGTCTCCCTCGTCCTTGAGTTTAGTGAACACATACATGCTCGGTGATTTCTTGCCACCAAATCTAGTTTCTTCGAGAAATACGAGTCCTTCGTATAATGTACGTTGCTCCTTAATAGTAAGATCACTCGTGAACGTAACAGACTCTATCTTATAACTCGGCATGCTAGAAACGCCTGATTGTTCTTGGAACAATTGTAAATACTGCTGTTCGTCCTCTTCCTCTAAATAACGTATCCGGGCGTTGATTAGTTGTATAATTTCGAGTTCATCGCCTGAATAGTTCGCTTCATCCAGATATACAGGTTCTTCTACTACTGGCTCAACAACGACCTCGCTTGATGATTCGTTCTCGGAAGCGATCTGTTCTGTTTCATTATTGGTCGCTCGCGTTGAACTTGATTCTCGCACACGTTCACTTGTAGATTGATCTTGACAGGCAGTTAATACGAGAACAACGAGTACCAGTAAAAGCACACTTACCTTCCGCATCTCTCGATTCCCCCTTTTATAATATGGAAAAGGCAACTTACCCAATGCACTTCCCCCAACTATGGAACACACGTTAAGACGGGATCTAGGAGAAACTCTGCTATTTATCATTGCTACTGCTAAATTTTCTCTATAGTACATCATAACCCATAATGTGGAATTTGCGAATATCTATACGATCCTGCCATATATGCCTTAACAAAAATACGCCACGATGCATGATGTAAAATCATAGCATGGGCGTATGGTAGTCAACTCTCTTTTTCAGTTTCATAACTGGGAAAAACAATAATAAAATTTGTTCACTCGTCATTGATCCATTTTATTACCAGGACAGATTAAGATCGGTTAAATAGCATTTTCAGAATACCGAACGCCTTGATATTTATATCGCTACCTTCAGCATCCGTATAATGCTTTTCATAGAAGGTATAGATTCCAGCATGCTGGATATGATCCCCACGGTATTCAATCTTCTGATCCACACCATTCGTGGACATCACATACTCTCTACCCATCCCAGGAGAACTCGTATAATGAATACCGTGTTCCTCCGCCAACCACTGCTCATAATCTGCTTCATTGGGATTCGTAAACACTAGAATTAAAATGACGAATAGAACAACAAAGATAACGTTTCTACCTTTTTTATTCATGTAACCTCCTGACCTACTTCAGTATTCGATTTAATTCTTCCACTTTTTTCTTGTTATCCATTTTAGCATAAAAATAAAAAGCAAGGATATGCAGCACAATGGATAGTAACCACATTCCAGGGAACCAAGGTGCGATCACATCATACATATCTGACGAATATAACCAAACCATCGCCATTCCACCGAGTATGTTCACCGTAGATGTAATGACAATATTCCACACCGGCTTGAGGGTAAAGTAGTTCCATAGTGCATCATACATCACCCCGAATATTAGCGCTGCAATAACAGCAATCCCAGCAACATTCCATAGATAAGTCAACCGAATGGATTGGTTCGGATCCAAAACAGTTAACAGAAGCGTCACCCATAACGAAGTCAATGTGAATACTTGAAAGAACGATTGGCGTAGTTGTTTTATCATACGAATTTCCCCCTGAATTGTTTGATGTAATACCGACTGACATAATAGCTGGAGCCGTCCACAAGCTCGACTTGGATTCTGGCCTGCTCGGTTGCTGCGAATGTTTGAATACAAGCTGTGTTAATAATCGTTTGATTATTAATTCTCACAAAATGCTGATCACTAAGATCCTCTTCCACATATTTCAGACGTTTAGGTAGCAAGTAGCGCTCTCCTGTGATCAGACGTACACTGCACAACCGATCTTCTGATTGGATGACGGCGATCGAACTGAGTGAAATCTGCACATTGCGGTTGTTTTTAGCGTTGATGACCACCATCTTGGTATCCATTTGTTGAATCGCTTCTCGGATCGAATCCCAGTGTTGTTGTTCCTCTGGATGTGTGACAATCTTAGCTGTACTTCGCTCAAGCAATGAACTGATCTCAAATATAAGCTTCACGTGAATGTCCCTCCTCTTACGACTTATCATATATGTCGAACTAAGCTATAACTACGATTCCGCGTTTTGTTGCAAGAACTTGTAGGTTTGTTGCACTTTGCTTCCTCTCTATACCAAAAAAGGCCACTCTACAGAGCAGCCTCTTAATCCTCATTCTCATCAAAAACATAATGACGATCCATAAAGTTCATGTTCTTAGCTATCTCATCAACTTTACTAGAAGACACGCCATCCTTAACTAACGTACCAGAAGTATCGTATACGCGGACGTTAGTCCACATCAACTCCAGTGCTTTGGCACTCCGATCTGCACTGGCTCGATCCTCATATGACCAACGAACGCGATGCCTGATGTGCTCGGGAATCCACTGGGATCTAAACTTCATGAGTTTCTTGTATGAAATATACTTCTCAATGCGCTTGCCACCTTTGGCCATTCCATAGACCTTAGGACTCTCAGCCATCCCATGACAATATAAAATAAACACCTTGGCGCCTGTTCGAAGCTGGTTGTCTATAATCACGTTAGCAATGACAGCGTACATGATGTCCCCCTCATGTCATCTTCATTAGTATTCTAAAATCCAACGTTTACCTCGTTAGTTCTGAACATATCTCTCTATTTGTGTAAATCCACTTAGAGGAAAATCTCCACTCCACCGCTTTTTATACTCATCAATACCTAAATCTTTCATTTTCTTTAGTTCTCTATACATCAATTTATATAACCGTACCATCGGGACTTCTTCTGACATTAAACGATGTCCCTCATGAATTGCTCCTGAGCTAAAGTTATCACTCATCTCATACACTTCGAATTGAACGTATCTTAGTGAGTGCTTCTTAATCCAGAATCGATATTCCCCTGGCTCTGTCTGTATCGTAATTTCGACATCGTCTGCTCCTTTTCTCAGGGCAATAAGTTTATCTACTAGATCACGAATGGCATCCGTAAGAAATGAAGCCGGGATTTCAATACGTTCACCAGAAGTCGGTGTGATGAAGATATCCAGCCAACCATGGGGTTCTAGATTCATCACGATATCCATCTTCCTCACTCCTATCCCATTTTATAATGAAAAATAAACTGGAGAACTTGCCCTTTCATCATTCGTCTGCCTGTATCCACGAACCCTGCTTTGAGATATAACTTCTGGGCAGCAATGTTATCCTCATTGACGGCCAGTATGATCTCATTCATATCTGGAACAAGCTGTTGCACAAATGACGGCAATACTTGCATAGCTTCTAGGCCATACCCTTTCCCCTGATATTCGGTTGAGATCGATAACGCCCGGATCAGAAGATTTGTCT
The DNA here is from genome assembly GCF_030812775.1 of Paenibacillus tundrae. GTDB lineage: Bacteria > Bacillota > Bacilli > Paenibacillales > Paenibacillaceae > Paenibacillus > Paenibacillus tundrae_A. Next base: position 12,659 of record NZ_JAUSTI010000005.1, on the reverse strand, counting down.
CACGATTAACGTGTTCATCTGCATATTCAGAGTATCGGTGCAAGATAAAAAAGCCAACTACCGTATCTTCATGCAAAATAACGATGGGGTACTTATTTTCATTCTGAATCGCTTCCTCGATTACTTCCGCAGGCATTGCGGTAAATCGGAACTGTTCACCTGTGAGAGAAAAATTCGCTAATGCATCATCGTACTGCTGATCGTACCGTGTGAGACGGATTGAATTCTTCATATTCTTAATCAGCGCTCCTTTATCTGACTTCTATGCGTTTAGTGAATTAGCTGATAGATGAATGTGCCTATGTTTTTGCCTAGGGTATAGATTAGATTAATTGCGATAGCAGATAATATAACTGCCGATACCCTTGGATACTTGCGCATTAGATCAGTAATTTCCATTATGTATTTCGTCATGTTATTATTTGTCCTCTCATTTCATAATTCCCCATGGCTGATATAGCTCCCTAATCTCCTTGGCTGTATGTGTGATAAACTCGTTCACCGAACGTAACGATATAATACTTGGATCTTCTGATGGTTCCTGCTCAGGAGCTTGGAGAAATTGCAGTTTCTCCTCCCGGTATTGATAGACTTCGTGCTCTCGTAGACCACTTAAGTCGAAGGCTTGACCTACTTTCAGCTTATCTAGCCATTCGTTTGCGCCTTCCTCCTGTAGAATAAGGAATTCCAGCTTCGTGACATCTTGGGTGTAGATCTTTCTCCCGTCTGGAAGAGTCTCATATGGAGGATAGATATTGAATGTCCAGACCAGATCCGTGTAAATATGCGCAATATAACCACACAGGTAATCCATAAATCGTTTATCCCGCATCGCTTGTTGTCTGTTCAGTTCAAAATAATCCTTCAGTTGCTCATCCGTAACAAATACATGTTCTTCAATCATCAAGTGTGTTTTGGCTTTTTTAGAAATTATACCATCTGCACAATGATATACCTTAAGCTATATTTCTCAGTTTCCGTCTCACTATAGGGGATCTCTTCATCTAATAATCCCGTTTCAATAACTCGCATCCCAGCAAAATGCTGAATTAAGTCCTGTTCTGTAAAGAAATGAGCTGCTTTTCCCTCTTTATACTCATATGTATTGTCCTCTAGCATGTTACCACGTCCATTGCGTTGGTCTTGATCAGAGAAGCATGTGAAATACATGATACCTTGATCACGTAATTGTTTCATACTATTGCGGATCAGTCTCATCCGATCTTCCATTAGAAACAGATGTAGCACATTGTAGCAGTAAATTGCATCCCATTGAGTCTCTAAAATGAACGGTTCTAAAACAGAACATTCTATCACTTGGGTCTTCGCATCCCAGCCCTTTGCCATTTCAATTGCTACCTTTGAGAACTCCAGACCCGTAACTGAAAAGCGGGAAGATAAATGTCGGGTATTGCGACCATAGCCTGATCCGGGTACTAACACTGTTTGAACATTATTGCTTGCAAATACGTCCATCGCATGATAAACCGTTCGGCTTGGCTCCTCTCCCCATACCATCTCTTTGCTCTTAAATCTTTTGTCCCAGTAAACTTTCATTATTAATCATTTTCTCCTTTCTTGGAGTTGCAGATCACACAACCCAAACAGGACAGATACACATTATGTTGTGCACACTTCGGATAACCCACAGGGATTGTCGGCTCGTAATCATCTTCTTCATCAAGCGTAGTCCATTCTATATATTGTTGTTCATCGACATGACTCTGGTCGAACGCCTGCATCATCGCGGAGAAATGATTAAGTGTCACATGGCACCAATCTTCACTAGGCTCATAGTCTAACATCTGCCACTGGGTTTTGTTTCTCGCCCCATCAATCATCCTCCACATAAACTGCTTCATAGGTTCAAGATCATGATCTAACCAGGGCATTTCGTCCAGATCAAATCCCACTGTTCCACGTCCAACGATATTCTGATCTCGCTGTGCCAACCAGATGACAAACTCCTTCTCCCGATCTGTCTCCGCGATATAAGAACCACTGAGGACTAGAATCTCGATAAAAACAGAAGTTTCAGTATTGGTCATTCGCAACGATTCAACCAGATGTGCTGCTGATCGGGGCATTGCAATTTCATTCATGCTATCCCGTCCTCCTCAGGTCTATTTCAATGCATGTAGACCCACTACAAATTGCTGAATCTCCATTGCATACTTCTTCTTTTGTTCAAATCTTGGGAAGTGACCACTTTCTTCAATAGTAATGTAAGTTCTTTTCTCCCCGCCTTGAAGAAAACAATTCACTTGATGGTCAGTTGTTACCAGATCACTAGTTCCATGAATAAGCAGCATCGGACAGTCAATTTGAGCTAATTGATGGGTTAACGATTCCAATATGGCACCTTCGGACATCAGTTTACTCTGATGCACACTCGCTCTGCTCCACTCTTCCTCAGACAATGGTGACACACTGACCATCTGATCAAAAAAGTGCTTATCCGGACCATAAACATATAATTCATCTCGGCGATGACCTAACTGCTGTAATATTTCGGTACTCGCACGCCATAACTCATACTTATCCTGCAATGCTATCACTTCTCTGCATCGCTCTGCTTCCACTACTCTATTATCTTGTTCAAACAGACGCGAGCCAGCATTCAATAAAGAACGCGACGAATCTACTAAGTCAAAGGTAGGACACTCTAAAATGATGCTATGTATTCGATTGGGATGTACAAGCTTATACTTCACTGCCAGATAACCGCCAAAAGAGTGACCAATTAGTCCCCACTGCTGCAAGTTATAATGCTCACGCACCGCTTCGCAATCTGCGATAATGTCCATAAGTCCGAACGATTCCTCGTTTGTAATTGCATCAGATCTCAGAACACCGCGTTGATCAATAGCAATAATCCGTATAAATTGAGAGAGCAGCTCTCCCTGAGTTAATAGGAAATCATAACACCCTGCACCAGGCCCTCCATGCAAATATAGAAAAGTAGGCAGATGTTCCTCGCCCATGGCTTCGACATATATCCTTTTCCCTTGATTCATAATATACGTAGTTATCTTAATCACCTGATCACTTTTTTTCTTCATCATAACCCATGTATTGGAAAAAACGAATCACTTACTTGAAATAAACCTACAATTGATTTGTTATTCATAGCTCTTTTCATTTTCAAAAAACTTACTCCTAACACTCTACGATATAAAATGGATAGTTGAGACCACTTAATACGGTCCGTTGCTGGAACTCTTTTAATTCATCTGGAATTGTATCTATATACTGTTCTGCTGCGGTCTCATATTCAAAATACCCGAGATTCAGCTTCGCAGCCCTTACTAGCCACAATAATAAACATGATGCTCCTCCTTGGCTAATCTTATATAAAAAGCGCCTGTTTTATTACATAGCACTTACTCTTGTTGCTACAAAAAAAGAAACCGACCAAGGTCGATTCCTATCAAGTCTACACTTATTTCACCAAATAATCGATCACAGGATAGGACACCACATTCCGATCCCGAAGCGCTGAAGTTATCGCATCTGGATGTGCACTTAGAATTCCATTCTGTAATAGAACCGGCTTGAAACCTCGTTCCTCTGCTCCATGATACGTAAATGTCACGCATTCTTCTACAGCAAATCCACCTATAATGACAAGCTCTACATTCTGGCTGCTGAGCACTTGCTCCAGTTCCGTCTGCCAGAACGCATTCGAATTTTGTTTAGTTATGGTTAGGTCGCCATGCTTCACATCGATTTCTGGAATACAACGGTATTCCTCGGGTTTTGCCTCGTCCATTCCTTCTATATCCTGAATCTGAATCACCACATGATTCTGTGAACGAAGCGCATCAGCAACATGATTGATGTATTCACATGCGTGATCTATCTTTGATTTTTCTACCTGATTCCGTACAATATGCTCTTGCATATCGACAATCAATAAACCTATTTTCACTAAAGCTTCCTCCTTAATGTTCCATATGTACTGATCACTAATCTCTAAATAGCTCCCTCAGTATCCGGTCTCGGTTCTCCAAGAAACTACGGGTAATCTGAACATGCTCGGTATCCTCGTACTCCACTTCCTGAATGGAGCCATGATCGAAGCTTAGTATGCTTGCTCCAGGGTAACCCAGAATAATCGGAGAATGCGTTGCAATGATGAACTGAGAGGTATCCGAAAGGTCATGCAGAATACGCAGTAATGATAGCTGCCTCGCCGGGGATAATGCCGCCTCTGGCTCATCTAACAAATAGATTCCTTTTGAATTGAACCGGTTCATGAATAAGCTCAGAAAGGACTCGCCGTGCGATTGTTTATGTAAGGATTGACCTCCATAGTGTTTAAGAGAACCAACCTCTTCGACATGTGAAGCAAATTGATAGAAAGATTCGGAGCGCATGAAGAAACCATTAGATATTTTGGGCAACCACCCTAGTCGCAAGTAATGACCTAATGAAGATTCGGACGCATGTGTATCATAATAATTGTTGCGCCCGCCTCCAGCCGTATTGAACCCGCATTGATAAGCAATACCTTCTAATAGCGTGGACTTACCAGAGCCATTTTCACCTACGAAAAAAGTAATGTTGCGCTTGAACTCAAGCCGTCCCAAAGAAGCGACAGTTGGAATATCGAACGGATGCTGGTCCTTTTGGCTAACTTGATCGTGCAACAACTCTACACTTTTTAAATACATAGATAAGCTCCTTTATAAGAGGTTTACTTCTGGCTTATTACATCGTAACCCATATTGTAGTCGATAAGAAATGCTTTTGACTAAAAAAAGCAAAAAAGGCTAGCCAGTACGTACTGGCTAACCTGATGTGATTCATCATGAGTTTACGAATAAACAAATCGACGCTGTGCCCAATAACTGAACAGGAAGATTGAAGCCTCTGTCAACAATTTTGCCGCAATGAGCGGAAGAATTAAGGTTTCGTTATAGAAATAAAGCAGACCATAATTCAATAGCAGTACGAGGATAACGAGTGCAAAATATTTGGGAAACGATTGGTGAACCTTGGACGTTTGTCCCCTTGTGAACACATACTTCCGATTAACTGTATAGTTGAAAATTGAACTGCACAATCTCGCGGTAACCACGGCCAGAAATAGATGATGTGTGAAATATTGAATAATGAATAATAGGGCAAAATCGATAAGCGCCGATACAACTGATTAGCTTAAATGAATCTGAATATAAATTTTCAAAAAAAGAAGATCATCTTTTCCCCAGTTTAGGAGTCCAGATAACCTTCTACTTGTATGATGACGAATGCATTTTAATTAATAATTTCTAGCACATCAGTGATGAGTGTTAAGCAATAAGCAACATGCCACTTGCGTCAGCTTCAATTATGCATTTTGTTCATCGGCAAAAAGCGCATCGTATGCCGGACAAGGTAATTTTTCTAGAAAATCCGATAACGCACGGGGTTGGTTCGCATAAATATCTTTCAAGGATGTGCCTTGATAAATATTACCGATGACCACCGGATGGCATAATTCACAGATGAGGATATCCCCGTTTCCATGTAAATGCAGCTGCTTGGTTCCGTCCACACAATTCGAGAAATAGACGCCCGGTTCCTCACGGAAACCTAATTGATCGGCAAAGCGATCCATGCACGTAAAATACAGCGTCGTATCCGGCTTCTTATGTGTAATGAGTTCCGTAACCGAACGAACAAGGGATTCCTTTGGTGTAATCTGACTCCAATTGCTATGTGGCATCACAATGCTGTTCTGAATCTCGTGAATGCGAACCCCCATGTCGTAGACCTTCTCACTAATGGCTCGCATATTCGTTTGCGTGCCTTCAAATAGCAGAGTTTCCAGCACCGTCTCTAATCCTGCTTCGGTACAGAGCCGAATGTTCTGCTCCAGACGTTCATACATGCGTGGATGTACTCGGTAATAAGCAGCATACGCGTCTGGTTCCGTGTAGTTAAACGAAATATGAATATTGGATAATCCTGCATCACGTAAAGTATGTATTCGTTCTTCTGTCAGCAGGGTTGCATTTGTATTCAACTGTGTGTCAATGCCATGGGCTGCACAGTACGTCACAATATCCAGACAATCCTGATATTTGAGGGTCACCTCTCCCCCAGACAAACGCACTCGTTTGAGCCGTGGAAGTTCACTGATAATTCGGATAACCTCCTGAGCACTGATACATTCTCCATCGTCTCGATTATATGCACAGCAATAGTCGCATTTGTAATTACAATTGGATGTCACACCCACTTCCAATCCTTCTAGTTCATATACGCCGGGCGTTTCAAGTTCGAGTGATTTATACCTATTTTTAGCTGCCAATTCGGTGTACCTCCTGATTGCGTTAGTCCATGTTTTTCAACTTGGAGATTATAACGGATTACAGGTGATGTCCGATATGACATTATGTACGTTCATGATGTTTAGGTTTATCTGATTATTATATCTCCCGCTTACCGGATAAACGTGTTACGAACTCGTTCTGACTTAATAAAATAAGGAATCCATATTGCGCAGGTGATAACCAACCTTACAATTCCGGTCAAACCACTTCCATCTTCAAGCTCTCTCGCAATAGGAATCTGAAGCAATAACAGATAATCGATGATGCTCACAGCTAGACTAATACTATAAAATATGATCATCAGACGAGGAAATACAGATTTCTTTCGATAAAACATTACAAGCGTAACTATGCTAAATATGAAGAACAACACATTATAGGTCACTTCAAAAATAATGATTGCCCCCCACCAAGGGTGGTAAAAACTTGATTGATCCGACGTTAAGATCTGCCATGTCACTGGATTCAAAGCTGTTAAGGAGTACTGAAATAATTGGATCAGAACCATAATCATTGTAAGATAAAGTCCAATCTGTACAAGAACTAGCCACCCACCAAGCCCAGATATACCTAGTGGGCGATAATCTACTTTTTGCTCTTTCGTCTGTGGTTGCATTACACTAACACTTCCTATTCGTATGTAGTAATTTTCAATCACCTGAGGCACCATCAATCATAAATTGCTTTATAGCTTTCTGCTTCTTAGGGTTAAGACTCTCGTACTCTGCCCATATTAAATAAAATATCCCCGCCACTAATGCTATAATGCTTAAATTCCGGGGAGCTGTCCCGACATAATCCAACATAGAATGAAACAGATCGGAGTCCCACGATGAAACATTGGATGCAAAAATAGCAGCACTCAAATAGCGAATACCATATAAAAATGCCGCTATCACTAATAATAAAGTTCCTGTTGTTCTTCGACTCAAGTTAGTCACCCCTTAGCGATCTGTAATCTTCGATGGTAATAGCGTACATGTTCAAGTCGTGGAGTTCTTGCTTCACCTTGGCATAATTCCGCAGAACACCTTCAAACTTCATGCCCGTTTTCTCCATAACCTTCGCGGAACCTGTATTGTTGACCATACACATGGCCTGAATTCGAACAAGTCCAACTTCTTTGAAGCCAAATTCAATGATTTGATTCACAACCTCGGTCATAATACCTTTATTCCAATACTCATGTGAGAGAGCATACCCAATTTCAGCTTTCATCGTATGGCTATCGCAATTCAGATAATTGCAGCTACCAATCAGCTTTTCCGTTGGCTTAAACTCGATTCCCCAAGGTCCCAACTGATCAGCTTCATACCGACTTAAGACAAAATCAATAAAGGCCTTTGTATCCTCCTTGCTCTCATGCTTATCCCAAGTGGTATAGCGCGAGACATCCGGGTGCGAACAGTAGCCGTACATATCATCCAGATCTGAATACGTAATGGGTCGTAAACGTGTGCGTTCTGTTTCTAGGATAGGAAATGGGTCAAAGTAACCCGCAATCGTTTTCATCGGTATCGCCCCTTTATTAATTAGATGGTGCTGAGACTACTCTTTGAACCGTAGCCCCTCTTCCTCCAAGGAGTTGCGAAGTTTCGGCATTGAGGAAGGGCCGATACCATGCAGCTTCAAGATATCCTGCTCACGATAATTAGAAAGCTTCTCTAACGTTGTGATCCCTTCATGCTCCAATGCCCTCCGAGCCGGTACACTAAGAAGACTTAAAAATCCCGTTAGGGGTTTTCGTTTCTTCTCGCATTCTGGACATGTAGGACAGTCGCTGCTTTTATAATATTGGTGACCTTGTTCACATGTTCGTAATGTCTTATTGGTTTCTGCCAACATGACTCACCCTTTCATTGGACTCTACTATCTGATTAAGGTCGAGGCGATAAAATGGTATCCTTTCTATCTACTGTAGAAGTGAAGAACTGTTGCTGGATGTTTTCTCGCCATGCGGTTTTTATACGATCTCTTCCTATAAGGTCAAGCCGCGCTTGTACTCGGTTAACATGCGCTTTATCTGCCTTAATCTGCTCCTCAATCTGTTCATATTGCTCCATTGAATCGTACTCCCACATCGCAAAGATCTCACTAATCTCATCATCGATAGGCATATGCCATCTTCCAATTAATCTTGCACCATATTTCAATTGCGATGGAAGCAGAATTTCATTAAACAAAGCATTAAATTCCTCGACAAATGAAGAATATATGATATACGTCTTCCTACGATAGATCATATTTCATCCCTCCTAATTTTAAAGGAAATTCAACTCTTAGATGGCGAAGCTACTCAATCATTCATCCATAGCTCTCATTCGGATTGATTCCTGCCTTCTGATTCGTATAATGATATCTAAGGGAGATGATTCCAAATTAACAAGCAAAATATCAGCACAACCATTTCAGGAGATTTAATCGTTACCCACCTAACTGGTAAGATTACAACAAATGATGTTAACGAATGGTTTGTAGGCTTTGAGCAAGCTTGTCAGCAATTTATTTCCGAAGGTCGGACATTTAAATTGTTGGTCGATCGAAAAGGATACATTCCAGATCATTTTTCTGTGCAAAAGGCTTGGAAAGATAAGTTCTTCAACAAGCAACTTCTGCAGCACACTCAGGCTATAGCGTTTCTTCTTGAAGAAGGCCAGATCATGAACTATTTAGAACAATCGAATCAAACCGAATCCGTTAAATTCTTTGCTGATCATGAACAAGCTTTGCAATGGTTGATGGAATACTCCATATAAATTTAGGAAGAACCAGTTGCTAACTATCAACTGGTTTTTATATATGCCCTAAATGTTAAAGTCCTTCTCTCAGAAACTCGTATGTGCAATAGAAATCATCATTTTAGAGTTACTTCTTACTGCTTGTTACCTACCGCAATCCATCTTCGATCAATATCCTCAAACACAAATTCCTTATTGTTATAATCCGTGGTAGATAGCGGACGTACAATATTTACACCTAACTCTCTTAACGTGTTCTCCATCTGCTCTTGGGCATCTGTGATGAAATAGGCATCGTACCCATAACCGTGCACTTCTCGATTAGGCACAATTGCTTCTTGGTTCGATTGAGTTAATACGATCTCAATCTGATCCATATATAGACACACATGAGGTTCACTTGAATCTAGATAACGTACAACCCGGAAGCCAATACGTTCGTAAAATCCAGCTGTAGCAGCCATATTTACACTCGGAAACATCTGTAAACAATGTGTAAAGCCCTGTTTCACCATGAATTCATCTCCCTCTTCAGACATGTTCAAGCATTAAGCCAGCCTTCAATCTCAGTACTCCTATTTTCGTACCTTTGCAGATTTTCTAACGTTCCCATGACTTGAGATGTTCCCAGCTGTTGTTCTGCTTGATCTGTGCATTCAATCTTTAAGGATCGCTTCAAGCTATATTCCAGCCATGCTAACTTGCCTCCGTAACCATGATTCAACACCATGCCCCAATCGGCTTTTGGTTCACCTGCTTGCTTCCGATATGCAAGGACAAATGCCATAAATTTATCTTGACTAACACTCCCCGTATCAAGCACAGACCAATAGATTGCAGTTTCAACAAGATCATGCAGCGGATTAATCCGTCCTGCAGATTCCCAATCAATAATAATGGGCTTATTATGTTGCCACATGACATTTTTGGGCTCTAGATCCCGATGGCTGATCACCTGATCCGTGCTCAATATTGTTGAAGCAGTGTTCGCCTTTGCAGTCCACTCATCGAGCTTATGCAATTGATTTTCCAATAGCGGAGCCCATTCTATATTTTCGTGCAGACCTCGTTTCACGTACCCGTTCCAGTCGATCTCTAGTGGTTTGGCTGGCTGAAGACTTGTATCAAGAACCAAAGAACAATCCGTTCTATGAATCTGTCCGAGAATTGTACCTATCTGTTCACAATGAAGTGGAGTAATGTCCATAGGCTGAAAAGTCTGCCCATCAATCCATTGAAATACGAGATAGTATTGATCCTCAATATGGTGCACAGCATGACCATGGATGGTTATGGCAGGTTGTGCAGCAATAGATTCGACTAGCTTATTCGCAATTCGCTCCGACTGTCTATAATTCGTAACCGCTTCAGGTCTGAGCATAATTTGAGGATTGAGTGCTTTCACCGCATATTTATTTAGGCTAGTTACTATGGCAAACGTTCTATGTAACAACCCTCCTGAGATGGCTGTAGGTGTTCCTACTAAGTCGCCAAGCTCCAGCTCACTGCACAATTTCTCAAAGTTTAGCTTATACGAAACCTCATTCATAAGTTAACTAACCTCTCTATTGTTAACGTTAACAGAAAGACAGACAGCACCCTGACTATGCCAAGTCTTAAAGCCAACGCTTAATCTATCGGCCCCTCGATCGCCTTTCCTAATTTCAACTGAAATTGTACAGAATCAGGTGATAGATTGTTCACGTATATTCGGTACATCCCACTTTCGGGTACTTTGATCGTTACGCTGCCTGTTCCGGATTTTACAATTTCACTATAGATTCGCTCATTCGCAATCGACATTAGTCCAATTTCAAGTTCGTTTACTTTTTCACTCGTTACAACCATTTTGAATGATTCATCTTGCTTGAATGGAAGTTGCCCAAAGTTATTGCTTCTTGAAGCACTCATGTAAATGTCCAGATTCTTGCTATCTTTTGTTTCAATCATTCCGATCATGTTGACTTCTTCTTCCGCTTCTAACGGAGTCTCATCTTCAGACGGCAGGGTATGATTCACAGCTATAGAATCAGCTGTTATTGGATTCCCCCCGTTATGCTCCATGACATCACTGTTCATAACATAGATGATGATACCAACTGCTACAGCACATAATATTACACTACTGCTCCACACCCACATCTTCTTTTGTCGATCTTGCATACATATCCTCCACCTAACTAACCGATCTCTTCCTTTAAGAATTAGTATCCCGTTCTATATGTACGAACACCCATTTTTTCATGTATTTCCCTTATGTTTCACTCAATCATACCACAAGCTTTACTAACTTCACTCAATTACTTTCCATTTTATAACTCATAATTCTGATGAAACGGGTTGACACTGATATGAGGTGCTTTTATAATAAAAAATAAAACATATGAGTGATTGCTCATATGTTCATAATTAAATCATATTAATTGTTTTAAAGTTTCATCAACTGCTTCTTAATGAGACATTTTTTTGCTAAAGGAGAGAATTCCGTATGTCTGGACATCATCACAACCACGACCATGGTCATCATCACGCACACACCAACAACAAGAAAGTACTGCTCATTTCCTTTATCATCATTACCCTGTATATGTTCGTTGAAGCCGTTGGTGGGTTTATAACGAACAGCCTGGCATTAATATCAGATGCAGGTCACATGCTCTCAGACTCCATTGCTTTGGGAATTGCTTTGTTAGCATTCACATTTGGTGAGAAAGCTGTGAACACAGGTAAAACCTACGGTTATCGGCGTTTTGAGATTCTAGCCGCTACACTGAATGGGATTACCCTTATTGGTATTTCCCTATATATCTTTTACGAAGCCATTGGTCGCTTCATTAACCCACCCGAAGTAGCAACCGTAGGCATGCTGATCATCAGTACGATTGGATTGCTCATCAATATACTGGTTGCCTGGATTATGATGCGTGGCAGTGACACAGAGAAAAATCTGAATATGCGCGGCGCATACTTACATGTCATCAGTGATATGCTCGGCTCTGTTGGGGCTATTGCTGCAGCTCTGCTCATGATGTTCTTCGGCTGGGGTTGGGCAGATCCATTAGCAAGTGTAATTGTCGCTGTATTAGTGTTACGCAGTGGTTTCTTCGTTACCAAATCGTCCTTACATATCCTCATGGAAGGTACACCTAAGAATGTAGATCTGAATGATCTTGTACAAACGATCCAAAACGTAGACGGCGTGCAAGGTGTACATGATGTGCATGTATGGTCGATTACCAGCAACCTGAACGCACTAACCGCTCATATCGTAGTAGATGGCAAGATGGATGTATATGCTTCCGAGGTGTTAGTCCAGAAGATTGAGCATCTGCTGGAGCATAAAGAAATTAAACATGTGACTTTACAGGTGGAGTCTGAGAAACACATGCATGATCGTTCGGTATTATGCACCGTCAAAGGCGACGCACCAGATGCGCACGCGCACCATCATCATTAAAATGGACACTTCAGTGTCCATTCCAAAAAAAGGGCTATTCCCCAAGTAAACTGTACCCTATAGAGTAGACACTTTAAAAAAGTCTCTCTATGGGGTATTTTTTATGTATGCCACCAAAGAGACCGGAATGGAGATACAACA
>NZ_JAUSTI010000004.1 GCF_030812775.1 Paenibacillus tundrae | reverse complement strand
CTTAAAAAGGATGACCCCTGTAGAATACAGAGATCACCTTCTTCAAGCCATGTAGGTCTTTTTTAGAAATGTCCTTTACATAGGGTACAGTTTACAAGGGGAAAGCCCTTTTCCTTTTTCAGGTTGTTTTATGCTGATCGGAATACTCTACTCTACTTATTAATCCCTGACTTAATCTCCACCACCGCCACAAGATGAGCAACTGGACGAACTACAAGACGAATCTGAAGAAGATGAACCTGATGAGGAATCGGAATCTCCAGAAGAATGACTGTGATGATCGCTGGAATGATCTGCATAACAACTCGAACTACTCGAACAGCTACTACTTGACGAAGAACCCTTCTCCCTCGGAAAAACGTCTTGTTCCAGACTCTCCATGTGCATTTCATACGTTGACTCATCTTGTATGGAGTAATACACCATTGCACTTGCCATGAGAAGAGCCACATTACTCGTACCTGAACCTGTCTTTTCAAGAGATAACTCTTTCTCGTTCAGGTTGGCTGATCGCTGTAACTGCTCGATTAGGTAAGTAACCACTTGCGCTGTCTCAGGTTCCTCCTGCGTACGCCTAGCATGGAAAAGCTGGTTCACCAATTCAGATCGTTCCCCCTGTACGATCAGCTTCTGTACGTCGCCAGATAACGGATACCTGAAGAAATCACCCCAGATCGCGGAACTATATGGAGTGAACTCAAAGAGCTGACAATACACCCAGTCAAACCAAGCACGCGCACCTGGCGTATCACTGCGAGTAACTGCTGGCTCATGGTGTACCATGGCACCCATGAATTCTGTACAAAAATCGGCGTACGATCTTGTAAACATCAGCATTTCATGCCATAACTGATCCACCTGTTCACTGAACATAGGCACCTGCTTCAGCAGTGAGGCCATGATGAAATATCGCTTGAGCTCGAGCAACTTCCACTGATACTCTAGCTTGCTCATGTGAGGATGTTCCTGCTGCATGCGTAATTCAAGTTTGTCTTCAGCATGTATATGGAAATGTGTTTGAAAGCTAGCTTCCAATCTCTGAATCGTCTGTTTGTATGCAATCTCATCACGTAGTCCGAGATTTGGAGGTAAATTGGTGCTTATGTACATGTCCTTCTGACGTCTTCTCCGGCCTCCTGTGGAACGATTCTCTTTCAACTTACGTCCCACTAAAACTCCAATAATAATGAATATAGCGGCTCCAATGTAATAGATCCACACCACAATGCAGTCACTCCTTCCAGTGTTCTCTTCTATGTATAATTAGTAACCTCCTATCAGTATAAATGACAAGCGTTAACGAGTAAAAGAGCCCTTTGGCGTACATGCCAGAGCTCTATCGTTGTGTATGTCACTTCTATCTATGCACTAAGACCATGCGATGACTACACTCGTTATAAGAAGTAACAACGATACAGGTGCCCAGATTCTTCGTTCCCACACACTTGGCGTCATAAAATTCATTATTGTACCCAGCACCAGATAAGCAACAATAAACCAAATGGCTGTATTTGCAAACGCAGACCAGGCAGGCAGTAGCAACCCAGATTTACTTAGAACAATGATACCGATCAGCGCCAGAATGGCGATCTGAAACAAACAAATGAAACGCATAAACAGGGGGTATTGACCGGGGAATTTTCCACCCATCGCGTATTCGCCCCATGGTACACCAGCAGCTAGCGCAGCTTGGAAGAGAATGACCACAGCAATCAACATAGTGAATATGATCTCTGACAACACAATCATCGCGACCACTCTCCCCAATAAATAGAGACAATAAGTTGGCGCTAGAAACCAACCTTTTACAACACTATATGCCCAAGTCCTTCACTAAATACAGCAATAATTCATCATCTACCATCACAGGTTGTCCAGGTACCACTTGAACATTGTTATACATGATCCCTTTCCCATCCATGACATAACCACGCTTGGTATACATCCTTTGGGCATTCCCATAATCTTGATACAGCCCTACACCGAGTCCAATACGTGTGTAATCACGGGCTGCAATTTTCTCCATCTCATTGAGTAATGCGCTGGCAATTTTCTTTCTTCTGAATTCAGGAAATACGTTGAGATCATTAATTTCTGGAATATTTTCATGACTGAAAAACGGATACTCGGAGTGATGTAACAGGTGGCAAGCACCTGCAAGTACCTCGTTGCAGAATGCCAACAGGGTTACTCGCTTTCCTTGTACATTCTCCTCCAAACATTTCGCAAAGTAATTGCCCGAACGATACCACGGAAAATGATTAACGAATTCACGATCCAACATGGCTGCTTGATCTTGGGTCGAGAGTTGTTTTAGCGTAACACTGCTCATCTTCACTACCTCCGCTTCTTGTTTATGCTCCCCAACTAAGCTCCTCTTGATATGTATACTGATTCCCGCCTTCATAGGCGACTGAACCATAATATACTTTCACACCTAATTCTATTGAAATCCCTAATCCAACCGTATGAACCTCTACCTCTGAGTTATGATACTTTAACCTGACCGGACATTCGTAACTAGCTTGTTCCCCGTTGTGCT
This sequence comes from Paenibacillus tundrae, assembly GCF_030812775.1. Taxonomy (GTDB): domain Bacteria; phylum Bacillota; class Bacilli; order Paenibacillales; family Paenibacillaceae; genus Paenibacillus; species Paenibacillus tundrae_A. Next base: position 411,070 of record NZ_JAUSTI010000004.1, on the reverse strand, counting down.
CTCTTGAAATATTGATATACACCTCTGTATTACTTAGGTCGCTTGAGCCATATTCGTACCATTCCCATGTATCTTCATAATCTCGATGAGAATCATCCAAACCACTGAACAGGTTGACGTCTTGGATAAAATCGGTCATCTCTCGTTGGATATAAAACCAGAACTGCTTCTGTTCCATATTTCTTCGCTCCTAATTCAACGCTATCCTCTATCTATAGAGAAGCTCTTTCATATATTTCAGTGAATACTGAATCATAATAATACTTAAGACTAAGTTGACCGCAACCAAGCTAAGACAAGCCCATCTGACCCCAAGTTCAATATTAATATCTACTGTGAATATGGATACTTTACTTGCATCAAGGAACACACTAGCAATTAACGTCACAATACTAAGAAGAATAAAGGCACTGATCATAAATAAAATGAGATAAAATGGCTTCTTGGCATTCTTATTTATGTAAGCTTTTCTATAGTTACTGGATAACATGCCCTCCCCTTTTAACCCTTTGATATAATGATCCCATCTAAAAGTACCTATACTGGCCACTAGTGCCGCAACGGCTAATGCGCCGGTGATGTTGACCTGAACGAACAACTCAATAAAAGCTTTGAGGTCTTTTGGCTTCGCATCAATCAAGATTAAGAATAGCAGTAGTAATATCGCACTAAATGAATGAATAATGATGTATTCGTACCATTTCAGTCTTACTTTTCCCTTATCGTACCTCTTCAATGTTGCAACTCCTTCTAGTTATTCATGTTGTGGAATTTTCCTACGCATATACAAAGCGATCTCTTCATTTCCTGTATCGTTGTTGGAGTATAGCGAGAGATCAATTCCTTCGATCTGAAATCCGCATTGCATATAGAACTGTACTGCGGCTACATTGGTATTTTGCGTCTCGACCGTCACCGCTCGTAGTCCGTTGTCTCTAGCCAAGTTGGTCATCTTATCGATAAGAATCTTGCCGTACCCTTTCCGCTGATGACGCTCATGAACCTGCAGATGCCAGATTAACAACGTATTATTCCAGTATTGAGGCTCAGCAATCGCAAGTGCTACGAACTGCTGATCGACATACACCCCGTACGAATAACCTAAGGTAACAAGCTGGTTGTATCGCTTCAGATCCTCTTCATCATTCATTTCTTCCTTCACATACGGCGGATCTACATCAATGAGATGGATTCGTACGTTGTAAGAGTAAGGTATCTCCGTCTCTTCTCTTGAACATTCCAATTTACGCGTGGATACATATCCAAAATGACCGAGCTGAGCAAATTCATCCATCGTTATCGATGTGATTGGTCTTAATTCCACGAACAGTCCTCCTTATAACTTGATCACAAACCACTCATGGCACTAACTCGTTGCAATACTCGCAACCATACCTTCTCCCACATTGTAATACAACGCACTCCCATCAATATATAAGCAATCCCATTCTCTGTATATAGGTTGGTCGAACATCACGATTCTACAGTTCTGTGCTTTGATAAACTCACCTCTCCAATGGAACATCTAATGTAAAATAAAATCTGACTCCATTCGGCGTATTCACAACCCCGTACGATTGCTGGTGCAATTGTATAATCTCCTTCACGATAGATAATCCCAGACCAGTTCCCCCTGCTTGGCGACTGCGAGCGTCCTCTTCTCGATAGAAACGATCCCAGATCAGGGACAATTCATGCTCTGCAATGCTCGGCCCCTCATTTTCTACCGAAACACAGACATTCTGCTTCTGTACATCATGCTGGATGAGAATCTGAATTGGGCTTCCATCGGTACCGTTACGAATGGCATTACTGAGATAGTTCAGGAGTACCTGTTCGATTTTCTCGGGATCCGCCCAAGCGTGCACATTCCGATCTCCCTGAATTTGAATTTCCATGTGCTTCGCTTTCGCAAGCTGTCCCATCTTCTCCATGGACTCCAATGCGAGTTGATCTACTGAGAATACATCACCACGCAGCTTCACTGCTCCAGCTTCCAGCCGAGTGAGCTCTAACATATCTAGTACTAATTTTTCCATCCGATCCGCTTCTCGTAAAATGGTACGGATGTATCGCTCTCGTTTATTTTCGGCGATCTGATCTAGAAGCCCTTCAGCATACCCCTTCACGACACTAATCGGTGTCTTAAGCTCATGAGAAGCATCCGAAACAAAGCGCTTTTGCAGTTCTTCCATCTTGCTTTTGTATTCCATCTCCAGCACTAATTTCTCATTCGTTAGTTGAAGCTCCTTCAATGTGCGATCCAGATTCGAAGAAAGGCTGACCAAGCTCTCTGACAGACTGCCCAGTTCGTCTTTACTTTCAATAGAAGAGATCGCAGTGAAATCAAGCTTCGCCATACGTGCCGCATTTCGATTCAACTGTAATAGCGGACGTGAGACCATTTTAGAGAACAAGAACGAAAGGACCACAATGAGCAACAATCCCCCGGTAATACTGAAAAAGGCATAATACACCTCAAGTGCGCCAAATGCCTCGCCAAGCTGGGTTAATGGTGTTAATGCAAATAAATACTCGGTGACCTTACCATTACGCAGGATCGGCTGGACAAACACGAGATTATGTACTCCGCTAATGGGTTCCTTCCACTCGGTATGAATGGCTTCTCCCCGGTTCACTTGCTCGTTATACTCTGCTGGTAGAGGGAACCACACCTTGAGTGCAGCAGCCATAATACCTTCTCTGTTATTCCACTGCCCCGGAGCTGGCAACAATACAGAATCAATGGTTCCGCTCACCTCGATAACGCCTTCGCGATTCGCATTATACGGCAATGATCCTACCGCAGGCGAACCATTCTTACGGATGACATACGGTGAGAATAACGAATGCCCTTGCTCCACATAATACTCTCCCTGTACCGTTATACGATCACCGGGTTGCAAGCCATATGCAGTCAATGCGGACATGTCGGAAAAAAAGGATACTGCAATGGATAACGACTGCCCTGCGTCTGTACTCAGTTGAATTCGAAACGGATTATCGTATCGTACCTCTCCATCTGTATCCAGAATCGCCATTTGCACATGATTTTGCGTAATGAAACTACCCATAACGGTGGGTGTCTTCTCAGCAGGCCATTTCTGCTGGGTGTAATCCGAAGCGAAGGATGCTAACTTTTTCCCGAGTTCAGTCGTCCGCTCATGCTGGTAGAAACGTTCAAAGAACCAGAAATGTCCCGCCACGACTGCCGCGAAGAAGACAATATAGAATATTAAGTTCGCAACAAACAGCTTAAACACAATGCCTCTTGGCTTCATGACTCAACCTCAAATTTATAACCGATGCGGAACACCGTGCGAATGTAACGAGCGTCTGCCTCCAGCTTCTTGCGCAGATTTTTGATATGTGTATCCACGACACGAGGGTCACCGAAATAGTCTACGCCCCATACCTGATTTAACAGATGTTCACGTGTTAACGGAAAGTTCTTATGTTTTAGCAGATGCAGCAGCACATCATACTCTTTATAAGACAGCTCGATAGGCTGACCGTTGATCTTCACAAGTCGTTTTCGCTCGTAAATGACCGTATTTCCAAACGAAATCAGCGGTTCCTCCTGACCCACGGTGTGTTCTACACGTTTCATCAGCGTCTCTGCGCGGGCAACCAGCACTCTTGGACTGAAGGGTTTGGTTACATAATCGTCCGCTCCCAGTTCGAAACCAAGCAGCTTGTTCTCTTCCTCGGATTTGGCAGTCAGGATAATGATTGGCACCGTGGACTGTGAGCGTACCTGCTTACACACATTCCAGCCACTTACTTTCGGAATCATCAGATCCACAATGACGAGATCGACGGGACGAGTCTTAAATAACTCCAGTGCCTCTTCCCCGTTGGCCGCTTCGATCACTTGCCAAGAGGATTGCGTGAAATAATCGCTGACCAATTCACGAATAGATTCCTCATCTTCTATTAATAAAACAGAACGTCTCACAATTTTCCTCCTATAAGTGCATGTTCAGAAGTTCACTTTTCAACTGGACATTCTGAACGACCTCCAACAACACATGAATCACACAACTGTAATGTATTATAGCAACAATGATAATCATTTTCATTAAAATTGAATGTTGAAAAGGAGATGAACGTATTCCAGCATGTCTCTCTCACTTCATAGCACATCTCATTCCTCTCCTGCTCGGAAGCGCTGGGGTCTCTCGAAACGGGTAGGGATCTACCTATCATTGATTGTGCTACTTTTGTGTGGTTGTTACTTAGCCATGATATTTCATTTGCAGCCCAGTCGCAAAGAACCGATCTTGTTCAACTGGTTTGGCTGGTATGATAACGAATCACTGATTCGCTCAGTCACTACGATTCGTCTGCCAAGGATCATCGCAGCGACTATAGTCGGAGCGGCACTTGGCATTGCTGGTTGCTTGCTACAGTCGTTAACGTCTAATGATCTAGCTGACCCTGAAGTCATGGGCATTAATCAGGGAGCCAATATGGCGATTGCGGTACTGCTAGTCTTGCTGCAATTTCAGACATTTCGTTTTTTTACGGTCACAGCCTCCATGCTTGGAACAGCACTGAGCGGTATCATCATCTATTTGCTCAGTGTGCGCAGCCGTTTCAATTCCAGTAGTGTGGTGTTGACAGGACTTGTGAATAGTCTGTTCTTCAGCTCAATGACTACCACGCTCATCATCTTTCATGATACGGATCTGTACCAGCTTCTTCGCTGGATGGCGGGCGATCTATCAGGTATGTCATGGGATGATGTTATCTTCTCTTTGTTCACGCTTGTCCCCATGAGTATCGTTTGCTGTTTATTTGCCGCGCAGTTAAACGTGCTTTCCATGGGTGAGGACACAGCCATCTCTGTCGGACAACGACTAACGGTTGTTCGTAGCGGAATTATGATAGCGATTATCGTACTGGTAGGCGCAGCAACAGCCATATGTGGCCCAATTGGATTTATCGGTCTCATGTCCGTACATATCATTCGTACACTGGTAGGTATAGATTATCGTATCATTCTGCCGCTCGCAGCACTTATGGGCAGCGTTCTGCTGGTATACGCTGATCTATTGGGACGAATGTTGTTCTACCCGATTGAATCGCCTGTTGGACTGATTACTGCATTCATTGGAGCACCCTTTTTCATTGTCCTGATGCGTATGCGTGGGAGGAAGAAGGGATGAGACATATGAAAAGTTTATCCCTACGCAGCAAAGGTAGTTACTCTCTTCTAATGGCTACCGTACTGGTAATGATCGTAGTTGTCTTTATCCTGTCACTTCGTTTCGGGGCTACACCAGTTACCTTTAGTGAAATTGTTAACCAGTTTCGTGCACAAGCCGGCACGATCTATGAGCTTCGGTTACCCCGTGTACTCTGTGCCCTGCTTGTAGGTGTTTCTGCCTCTGTGGCAGGAGCAATTCTGCAAACGGTGCTTCGCAATCCACTCGCCTCACCTGATGTGATTGGTGCTACCGCGGGTGGTGGGCTTGTAACTGTGCTTATTATTCTGCTTGCGCCGTTAACGCCAGCGATCTGGCTACCTGTGTACTCGATGGCAGGCTCCGCAGTAGCAAGTATACTTATTTTTCTTTTGGCTTATCGGCGTCAGGGGAACTCCATGATTCGGCTGGCACTCGTGGGGATCGCTGTCAGTGCAGCTCTACAAGCCATCATCAAGATGTTAATTGTCAAATACGCCATGAGCTCCAGTCAGGCACTCATCTGGCTCAAAGGTAGTCTTTACGCACGCAATTTGCAACATGCCGAGTTGTTATGGCCATGGACGGTAGCTGGATTAATCGCCGCCATGTTGCTTGTTCGGTACCTGAATGTGTTGAAGCTGGATGAGTCTGTGCTTGTGTCCTTAGGCACCCGAGTTCGTACCGTTCGAACATTACTGCTACTCGTGGCATTGGCTTTATCCGCAAGTGCTGCCAGCATCTCAGGCAATCTCAGTTTTGTTGGACTGATCATTCCGCATCTGTCCCATAAACTGACCGGGGAAAACTTCATTCGTTCCCTACCATTTACCGCAGCATTGGGTGCGTTACTCGTGATGCTCGGCGATCTTCTGGGCCGCGTCATTGTACCACCGATGGAGATTCCTGTCGGCATCATTACGTCACTTATTGGTGCACCTTATTTTGTATACCTCATTATCAAGCAAGGACACAAAAAATAACGCATATGGAGGAAACATACCTAATGAACCGTAAATCACTACTCTGGAGCTTCATCTTAATCATGATGCTGGTGCTCGCCGGCTGTGGGGGACAGACAGTAGGAAACACCGCTGGGGTTACAGCAGATCAGGGGAAAACTACAAATACGGCTGATTCAGACAATAGTCAAACGAACTCTGCTTCTGACACAACAACTGATCAAAGCTCAAGTGAAGACAATGCGACTACTACGCCGTCCATTACTTCGAATTCCGATGGTTCTTATGTTGTAAAAAGTGCATGGGGAGAAACTACATTGCCTCGTTCACCCCAAAAAATTGTAACGCTGCACTTCTCCTTTACAGATGAAGTAGTCTCACTGGGGATTACACCCGTTGGCATCGCTGGCTCTTACAATGCAGAGGTACTCGGATACTTGAAGGACAAAGTGAAGGACTATACCTTCGTAGGTAATCATCAGCAGCCTAATCTGGAAGTCATCTCTTCCCTTAAGCCTGATCTCATTATTGCAAATGCCGATGTCCATGGAGCGATTCGTGATGATCTGGAGAAGATCGCACCAACGATTGCCCTATACACCAACGGTTATGGTGACATGGAGCAGAACTTCGCTGTGCTTGGAACTTTGCTTGATAAAGACAAAGAGTACGAGCAGGTGATGAGTGAGTTCAATTCGAACATAGAACAAACACATTCAAAAATTACCGGAACTCCTAAAGTTATGGTTGTGAAAGTGCTGGAGAAGAACTTTTATATCTGGATGAAAACATCCTATATCGCCACACTGCTAGAGAAAATCGGGGCAGAATACAGCTTCGATGAAACCAAATCCAGTCAACAGCAAACACCAGGTAAAATCGATGTTGCCGACGTTGATCTGGAGACGTTAGTACAGGAAAATCCAGATTATCTGGTGATCTATGGCGCTCAGGCCGATCTTGATAAATGGATGGGTAACAGCACTTTCCAAACGATCAATGCAGTGAAAAACAACCATGTGCTGGTTGTAAATGATGAAGTATGGGCATTAGGTAAAGGGCCGTTGTCCGGAGCAGAGGTTATGGAAGAGGCTTTGCCGTTCTTTACGAAGTAATTCAATCAACACAGATGTGAGTAACTCACGGTGGATGATAACTTGTGGATAGAGTGATGAAATTTCTAATTCACAAGATGTCCGCCGTGGGCTTTTTTTTGTTACGTTCTAGCAAACTTTTTTTATCTATCTGGTAATGCCATATATTTAATAAACATCTTCGAACCCCAATATGAACCAACATCTGCGTGTTGCGTAAAACACAATATAGAAGCAGGATAATGTTGCCTCCATTGAAGCTTTCGACCAACCTGGATTTCCTAACTTGAAGACAACCCATTGATCCAATTCAACTCTCAGATCTGAGAGCAATGCCTGCGCTAATTCCCTTGCCTCAATCTCATCAGCTACAACAGGCTCTGTACACGTGCCTTGGAGGAACATCCCTATGAGCGAACCTTCAAACTCATAGCGATTCAGCAACGTTGCTTGATCTAGTTCATCAACATGGACTGGCAAAAAATCAGCATACTCTTCATTGAATTCTTCACTAGAAAGAAGGCATTTCAACAAGTCCGTTTTCTCAGTATGTAATGCAAAATCCATGGACTCCGTGTATCTGAACATGGAAAAGTAAAACTGGCTCGTACCTGTGTATTTCCGTTTCAACACATCTATCGTTCGGTATGAAATCTTCATGTAAACTTATCACCTCATTTCATGTAACCTAGATAATTCCTTCTCTTACGAGCTCGCTTTTTTTGATATGACCATAGATGTTCATCATTCACCATTCTTTCTATTCCCAATCTTCTATCTCCCGATGCCTACCCAAACCTACAGTATCGAACTCGTCCTTGCCCTGTACTTTGTGTACTCCTAAAATTTCAAGTGATCGATTGATTGCGGACTGACTTAACGTCTTTTCGAAAATAACCTGACCAGAGTCCCATACCACTGCATTCTGTGAGCCTGTTCCTCCGAAATATTCTGCTTCAATATAAGCAACCAAGCCGAACTTAGAGATTTCTCTACAATAGGAACTAATGGTATCCGTCAAATAATCATAATTACATATTGTTGTCCCTTTATTCATATTTATCTCGTCATATAGCTCATCTGTTAGGGGTATAACCATTAATTCTTTGTACAACGGAATGATCTTGGCGCTCGCATACTGACCCTTTAATCGTTTCATAACTTCAAATGATGTGACTATCCCACTAAAATCGTATCCCATAGGTCACCCCTACTTTTTAAAATTTTTTAGTTAAAAAACAACAACATTAAGACATGGCTAAACATCTGCTTGGATCAAACCATACTCATCATCCAAATCTGCATGGATACGATGTCCACCAAATAGGTCTCCGTCCGAGAACTCACAGTAGATCTGATTCTCTCGAATTTCAATATCGAGCAACGTAATGGCTTTTACAAAGTCTTCAATAGATACGTCATATTTTCCAGCCTCAACATCATCCCAATTTAAGGTTTCATCATCCTCATCATATTCGGGCCAAAAATCATTTTTATAATCAATTAAGTGATGTGCTACTTGAGTCTTAGCTTTATTTTCAAATTCCGCAAACTCGCAGAATATCTTCTCTGCTCTACGCATTAACTCGTGTACCTTCGTGTAATTTTGCTCAATTCTTAAGGAATAGTACACTTTCCCTTCTGTATGCTCGTATGTATTGAATCGCTCATCATACTTAAACGAACCCATTATGCTACTGTTCATTATCTTTTCCATAGGCAGGCAACCTCCTAAATATTAATCTCATCCCAGTTCAGAATGACGTAGCCAACTTGAATTAAAATCAGAACGAGATAACCTATCGCTATAACGAGGCTAAACCTAATACTTTTCTGGCCAATCCTGTACTCCTCTGCATTGATCCTACGATGATGTAGTCGGGATTGAAGTGTCTTCTTTGTTTTCGAGATTAAATTTAGCTCAATAATTCCGAATACTCCCCAGAGCAACGTAAACATCATTAATCCAGCATTTGAAACAGACAGTAACAAGAGTACGCCCACATCCGAGGTTGTACTATATTTAAAACTCAAATTGACGATGAAGGTTAAGATAAAGAATCCAATACCAATGTAACTATAATATGGTGTGTATTTGGAACTTCTCAGAATTAATCCTCCTCTCTGATTGTTGTGACCCATTTTCTAAAACCAAAATTCATAGAATTCCTCCGCAAACCAAAACCATACAATCCCCAGGATCATCATAACGCTACCGCATATTTTTAACATCACTTCTACCCATATTGGAATATCACCACTCGGTGGGTTATCCTCGAATTCCCAATTGGGTTTGATCGTTCTGTATCTCCAGAAAACAAACCACTTATATAGAATATCTGGAAAAAAGCAAAAGACCACACCCATGAAGAACACCGGAATGGAGATATAACCAAATGTACTGCTGTCCCATTCCATATCAATCATTTTCATTTTATTTGCGTATAGGTTTATACGATTCTTATTTAACAAAATGTGCCCGCTCTTCCAGCAATCAGTCCCCAAGTGGACTCCTTATGCTTACGACCAAATAATATCTCCCCTTGCTCATTACGGATAATTCCAGCGACACCTGGCATAAAAACAAGTTCGTTTCCAATCTTTTCTCTTAGATTTTGATAATAATCCGACATGCCCATATTCTCAAATTCCTCCTCTAGATAATTCGACTAGAATTCAACCGTTGAACTTAACTTATTAGAAAGAACGTATTCACCTTCAACTAAGTTTCACTTTTATTCCATCTATGGCGAACATTTCTTTCAACATTACATATTAATCAATTCCCTCTTCAATTCACTTTGCTTGTTTCATGAAGTATTAGGATCGTTTAAGGAATTAGAGGAAAATAGTACTAAATTTATATTTTTAGGAGGTCACTATTGAAGAAAAGATTATTGACTGCAGCGCTGATTCTGACCCTATTATCTGCTTGTGGTACAAGTACCACTGACGAGAACACCGCTATGAACGAGGAAACGTCCAGTGAACAAACGAATAGCACAGCAACGAATACTGAACAAGTAGACAATGAGAACTCTGACGCATCGACTGAACCTGTCATTTCTGCTACATTATCCGAGGCTGAGGACATCCCGATCCAAGAGTATAATACCAGCTTGTGGGGTTCACTAACGGAACATCAGGATGAGATGAACGGTAGAGTCTACGAAGAGAATGGCCTCTTCTATATGAAGCCTTTGACACGAGTTAATACTGCCTTTGATTCCACTACAGGTGAATATACTTGGGAGCATGATTTTAGACCAGGTACAATCGTTAACCCTAACTTTAATGTGGATGATCAATTAATATACCTGACCACAAGAGAAATTACAGGCTTGCAGAAATCGGATGGTAAACAGATGTTTTCCATTGACATTCCCGAATACGAGCTCATGTCAGACCTACATCTCACGAATAATTATTACGTGATCGCTCAACAACCCAAGGGTGCTGACGCCAAAGACTATAAGCTCTATGCTTATGATCGCCAAACCAACAAGCTTGCTCACGAACAGGAACTGAGCCTGAATACGACTGTAGTCCTCTATCAATTTGCTTCGCATGGGGATCTCCTCTATTATGTCGATAATGACAATATTCTCACTGCAATTGATCTTGCAAGTGGCGAGCAAGTGTGGACGCAACAGGTGCCTCAACTTCGATTAGTGCATCCACTCGTGCGTGAGGATCATGTATATGTATTTGACTATGATCATACGATCTACAGCTTTGATGCAACAACAGGCGAGCAGCAGCTGGAACTTGAAACAGAAGGAAGTACCATCGGTGTGAACATTGCCAATCCCATTGTTACGGATAACAGGGCTTATATCCTTTCAGAAGAGGAAGCCTTCTACCTTTTGAGCTATGATACCGAAACAGGTCAAGAACGCTGGAGACTAGACACTTCTGGTTATCATGTTTTTGGGATGTACTTGATGGGAGGTACACTCTTCGCACTGGCAGATGATCTAGAAGAAGAAAGTGATGATCCGATGACGTATATTATCAAAGTTGACCCCGAATCCGGCGAGATTCAAGAAAAAATCAAGCTTGAGCAAAAAATCTCCAAAGGGCCACGCAGCAGCCGTGAAGCTGTGTTAACTTACGTAGACAATGACCGAATCTACATGAAATATAAATATAATATGTACTATATCTCGAAGGATATTTAACATAATAAAAGTGGGCGACTCTACGTAGCTAGAGTCGTCCACTTTAGATGCTATGGTATAACATAAGTACATCTACTTACTACATAGCTACTGACTGATCTGAACAAATTTCTACACTTTTTTATCAAAAATATGGTTGTTGTCATCTGAATCACCTTGATTCTGTCTTTTCACTTCAGCTCTTAAGTACCTGACTTCTTGAATTAGAACGTCAAGTCTTCTCGATGTTTGGGATGAATCTATCGCATAACGTATAACAAAGGCAATGATGAGAAAAGCAAAGATGCTCACGAATATTATCAATAAAACGCCGAACAATCCCATAACGTACAACTCCTTACTAACTGAATCAATTTCATAATACCGTTAGCTGCTTAAATCAAGGCGAGATATAGATCAAAACGGTTTAATTTGTCTATATCTAGTTACAAAAAATTCGTTTTAATGACTTATGAAATTGATTCAACTAAAACTTTAAATCTGTGATTGCACATGAGTGCTTATTTCAATTTTTCTAAACAGATCGCATTCAATATGCCCCTACTCGATCTCTACGAGAAAATCCTTACAGCGAACAATCAGTTCAGGCATACCTGTACCTTCAAACAGAATGTGAAGCTCATATCCATCATCGATCCGATAAAGTTCTTCATATAGCCAGTATCGTTGGACAATGTCTCCTACTTGCTTGATGATTTCGGGTGCAATCAGTGTGAGCTTGTTTATATTCGTAAAGCCTCCGCGAGTATCGAATCGAATGACAAGTTCATCACCTGTTACGAGTTCCGTCACCGTACAATCGTGGAAATGCAATCGTCGACGCACCTCGACTGGAATGTCTTGCGCTACGTTCACTTCTCTGTACTCCTTCAGCACAAGCTGGATTTGTTCTTCATTTCGTTTGCTCTGTTTCTTCAATTGACGCATTATGCCTCTCGTGCAATAGCCTAAAGTAAATAAACGAATATCCGCAATTCGGTCATAGATTTCTTGGGGTAATCGCTCAGCCTGTTGTTTATAATTCCACTCCATCATTTCTTTGTACTCTTCTTGGCATTTCTTCTCGTCAAACGGAGGGCGGGCATCATACGCTGCAATGAGCTTCTCGATATGCGCTCTTTCTTCCGGTGGCATGGAATACACGATCTGATGCTCTTCTGTTACCTCTTCTCCGCTGAAAAACTGGTCAGCCCGTGTTAAGACCTCACCATCATGCTTTAACATGAACCGAGGGTCGGTATTGTAAATTTCGCGCTCTTGCTTTACATGTGCTTGTTCTTTTCTCTCATACAGTCGTTGAAAAAGGGCTTCGTCCAACTCATTAGCTCCGCTATGTACTTTCATGCCAAAATGAAGTCCAGTCCGTTGACACAGTTCATACCATTCGTTCGTTAAATATTTCATAGATGATCTCTCCCACTGATGTTATAAATCTCTCTCATAGCCCACTGTGTGGCTATATCTCCATTTGGATGTCCTTCAATGATCTATTGGGCTAATGGATGCATACACCTTCTTCATCTGTGACGAAAATTGTGCTGCACCTGGAATTCGTGTCCGTTTATAATTAGCTGTCCCTATAATTAGACGCACAGGTCTACGTTAAGGTTTGAAAAAACTTGTTTTTCACGTCTTTTTGGTTCCGTGCTGCCCATTCATATAAATCTTCTAATCCTTCTCTCTCTTGGCTAGAGTCGAAATAAAAACACAGATCGGAAGGAACGAGTCTGCGACCACGAAGCTTAATACCAATTCGCTTGTAGTTCATATAGACACACTCGATTTGGGAGGCATCATATCCCTTGTTTTTTGTAGATATCACATAATCGGCACCTAGAGTAATGCTTGGTTTAGCAGATAATAAACGTCTGATCGTGATGATGATATTAGTGAACGTAAGTGCCATTAGAAATAGAATGAAATACTTAGAAAAACCTTCTTGGTTAATGTGCAAAATTGTAAATAGCATAACTCCAAGGAGGAGCATCATAATTAAATTCAACCTGGCTCTAGGATAGATTGTCAAATAGCTCACGAATTATTTCTCTCCTCCACTCGTTAAGATGATTATTTATATGCCATTGACCTATCTGTCAGCCACCCCTCTCCCGCTCTAGCACTTTTCAAATATTTCCTTCTTTTACATAGTACCTTATCTACTTTTTAATATTCAAATGAAATCTTCGATACTCCGCTCGATCCTCACATGAATAGGAGATAAACCTGTCCTATAAGAGCCATTCGCAGAATAAGCTAGTAAAGTATGCGAAAGGAGGAGACTTCTATCTCGATCTTATTAGGCTATGTTTTTCTTGGGCTAACCCTGTCGGCGCCTATGGGACCCATTAATGCAGCACAATTGGACAAGGGTGTCCGTGGAGGTTTCATGCCAGCATGGTTTGTTGGACTGGGAGCAATCGCAGCAGATATCCTGTACATGTTGCTTGTATACTTTGGCGTTGTGCACTTACTGGAACTGCCTTTTGTAAGGGTATTCTTGTGGCTCTTTGGTTGTTTTGTACTCGTTTACACTGGCGTAGAAAGTATGAAAAATGCAGGAAGCCTCGCTCTCAATGAGACGAGAGGAGGCCATTCCGAACTATCAAAGTCATTTGTTCAAGGGTTCCTAATGTCTCTATTCAACCCTCTATCCATCATGTTCTGGCTTGGCATATACGGATCTGTTCTGGCTAAAGCGGTCAATGACTCTCCACTAGATCAGATGTTGATCTACAGTGGTGCTATTATCTTCGGTGTTCTACTGTGGGACTTGTGCATGGCAACAGCGGTCAGCTTTTTCCGCAAATATCTCACGTCTGTGGTACTTCGAGCCATCGGACTGATCTCCGGAGTGTCCCTGATTGGTTTTGGTATTTATTTTGGTGTCAAAGCCGTTCAAGTTCTGTTGGTTCTATAATCGTATTTGCCCGTCATTTCACCTTACTTCTGCGAAGACGTATGCCAGTGATGTGATAACCGGCTTCTTCCTCAGTACTTGGTTCATCCGCTTCCTCGTCTTCCTTCCCAGCGCTTGCCGATTGAGTCGAGGACTTTTTCTTGCGTTTGCGCTGTACAATGACATCACTGATTCCAATAAGCAACACCAGCAGGAGACTTATGAATAAGCCGGGTCTACTGAGTGCGTGGAAGAGCGTACCGGTCACGGCTAACGTAATGAGCACCAGTCCAATCCAACGTTTGACGACATCGAACTTTCCTGATTTCAATAGTCTACCAGAGGACAACAAGATAAACGACCAGTTATATAACAGCATTAATCCAGCTGCAGTCGTAATATATTCATACACTTTACCCGGCAGTAGCAGAGACATAACAATCGTTCCAATAAGCCCACACCCGATGAGGGAGAGTGCGAATAAGGGATATTTCTTCTTCCACTTACGCGAGAATAACGTCGGCGCATCTCCCTCCTTCGCCAGTGTAATAATCATTGAGGTCACTGCATAGAGCGATGCCGTCATGGTCGAGAAACCTGCCACAATCAGCACGCCATTGAACAGGTGCGGAACAAAGGCTAGATGATCGCTGCTCAGTGCCAGGACAAACGGACTTTCTTTGGGATTAAACGCACTTAGTGGTACCATGATTAACGCAAGACCAATGGAAACGACATATACAGTCGATAGGGAGATGAGCATCACCTTGCCTGCCTTGGGTGCGTCCTCGGGCTTTTCCAACCGATAAGACATAATTCCCAGCACCTCAATCCCTCCGTAGGCATAGAACGCAAACAGAAATGCAGCCCACAAGCCTACTCCACCCTTGGGAAAAATCGCCGCCAGATCCATTGGTACTTTATGATCGTACTTCGTTCCTCCAATCCAACCGGCGAGGAGCGCAATAGCTAGGATCAAGAACATAATAATGGCTGCGATCTTAATGATGGCGAGCACATTCTCAACCCGGTCGAATCCTTTGTTGCCAAAAAATACGATACATAGGCCGATTACGCCGAATCCTGCGGCAAAGACCCACAGCGGAACATGGGGAAACCAGAATCGAGAAAATATCGACAGAGCCGTCAACTGACTCCCCATAATAAGCAACTCAGAGAACCAATATACCCACCCGCTGGCAAAACCAGCCCAGTTCCCAAAAGCCTTCTTTGCATAGGAACGGAATGAACCCTCTTCTGGATGATCTGAAGTCATTCGTGCCAAAGCATCAAAAACAACATATGTACCCAGAGCAGCTAAGGCATACGCGATTAATACCGCAGGGCCACCAATGGATATCGCAAGACTTGAGCCTAAAAAGTATCCTGTTCCAATCGTTCCTGCCACACCGAGCAGACTTAACTGCCACCATTTCAATTTCTTTTCTTCTTTTGACGAATTGGATGCCTTACTCATGTTGTCAGTCCTTTCTACATCATTTCCAAGCTGCTTCAAGTAGCCTGCCCCATTCACACGGAAACATGTCAGGACTGTGTCAAAGAAATAATTTGTGAGACATCTTTTTACATATGTAAGGTGAGGTGTGGACAGTCACCATTTTGACGCTAGGTTATATCCTAGTAGTAGTAAAAAGGAGGACTGTTCATGCCGCTGTTGTTTTCTTCTGTCGAGATTGAAAATCATGAACTGACGCTTGATCCCTGGATGAGGGATGCGCATCGTCTATTTTCTGCCAAAATGAGCGACCGGGAGGCGCGCTTCCCCTGTATTCCGGCTACACAGGCTCATGCGCTGGGTCACCTCCGATATGGATTCATCTCCTGTTCTGAGCACGATCTCCCCGCAAAGCAATTATCAAGAATTGTTGAGGAATATGGGAAGTCGTCCCGTTCTTTCGGTGACTATTCTTCTCTCGTTGTGTTCTTTGAGCAAGAAAGTGAAATCCGGAGTGTTCTTGACTACGAAAAAACCTTCTGGAACTTATTAAGTGAAATTCGGGATTTGGATAGTGAGCCTTGGCCAGGTGATATTCCCGAAGATCCGGAAAATCCACTTTGGGAATTTTGTTTCGGGGATGAGCGATACTTCGTGTACTGTGGTACACCTGCACATACGTCTCGTCAAAGTAGAAACTTTCCCTATCTCATGCTGGCTCTAACACCCCGCTGGGTGCTGAATCTCTGGAATGAACAACCTCAACGAGCTGCAGCCATCGCTCCTAGAATTCGTGCACGCCTGGCTGCGTATGATACCATTCCAGCTCATCCTGAATTGAAGCAATATGGAAGCGAAGGTAACTTGGAGTACAAACAGTATTTTCTTCGTGATGATGATACCGCTCCTTCCAAATGTCCATTTCTTCGATCCCTGCAGGAAAAAGGCAAGTCATAACGGCATCCCGATTCTAAAAAAGCTCTCCTCCGAATAAGCTGAGTACCAGCGGTTCCCCGAGGAGAGCGGAATGCACCACAGGCATACTTCGTGAACCACCAGCGGACAAGCCCTCATGTAATCATCCATGTATAGAAAGGAAATGATTATGGAAATCTATATTAAATTCGTACTCATTGGACTCGCTATTGCCATGCCTGTTGGAGCGATTACCGTAGAGATGACCAAGCAGGGATTACGGAATGGATTCATGCATGGCTGGGCAGTAGGCCTTGGTGGAATGACTGTCGATGCTGGATTAATCCTTGCCATGTATTTTGGCTTCGCCTCTCTATTGTCACTTCCGTATGTTCAGATTCCGTTATGGCTCGCTGGTGCAGGCTTCTTAGCCTTTCTAGGGTACGATTCTATCCGAAACTCGGATCTTAATCTGGTCTCTAGCGAGGGAAAGAACGCAAAAACAAACAAATCATTTTGGAAAACATATCGCAATGGATTACTGGTTGCTGTCTCGCCAGGTAATCTTATTTTCTGGATATCCGTGTTTGGTACCGTATTATCTGATTCCTACCAAGCTGCTGGCAAATTGAGCTTTATCTTCGCTGGACTCGGTGTGCTCTGTGGAATTCTTCTACATGATGTGGGTCTAGTCTCCATCGTGTCCATCACACGCAAAATGATGAGTTCCAAAATGATACAAGTTGTCTCGGCTCTGGCGGGTGTACTTTTACTGGGGTTCGCGGTCTACTTTTTGTACAAGTTTGTGCTAGCCGTGTGGCATATCTTGTAATAACTGAATAACCTTTTTACGCTCATAATTTATGCGATCATTTCCGTGTCCATAATGGATATGTAATATAGAAGGTGATTTCTAAGATAGCTACATTCTAATCAAACTCCTTAATAAAGAGCAAAAAAGTGTCGGCTCATGCACGAGTGCACGAGCCGACACTTTTCTTTTATAGAAATCTCATGTTCGATTAAATCAATTCAAACTTACAACTCTTCTCCATTGGTCGCAATAACCTGCTTGTACCACTCGAACGAATCCTTCTTGAATCGGTTCAATGTACCGTTACCCTCGTCGTCTTGATCCACATAGATGAATCCGTATCGTTTGGACATTTCGGAGGTGGACATGGAGATTAGATCAATCGGCCCCCAAGCCGTATACCCAATCAAGTCCACACCCTCTTTAACCGCTTCTTTCATTTGCTCTATATGCTTCTTGAGATAATCAATTCGGTACGTATCATGAATCGAGCCATCTTCTTCGACCGTATCATAAGCACCCAGACCATTTTCCACAACGAAAAGAGGTTTTCTATAGCGGTTATACATATCACGCAACGTGATACGAAGCCCTTTCGGATCAATCTGCCATCCCCAGTCGGACGTATCCAGGTATTTATTTTTCACTGCATACGTCGTGAGATTACCAGATACCTGTTCATAATCTTCGGAGTTGGATGCAACCGACTTGGACATGTAATAACTCAGCGATACGTAATCCACAGGATACTGCTTCAATATTTCATCATCGCCAATTTCCTTCTGGATCACAATATTGTTCTCGGCAAAGTAACGGTTCATAAAGGATGGGTATTCGCCGTGAACATGTACATCCGTGTGGAACAGGTTCAGGTCGTTATAATGTTGTGCGAGTAACACATCTTCCGGATTGTTGGTTACCGGATAGGTCTGTCCCCTAGCCAGCATACAGCCTACTTTAGCATCTGGATTGATCTCGTGTGCTAGCTTCGTCACCAATGCACTCGCTACGAATTGATGGTGCAACGCTTGATAAGCGATTTGTTCCTTGGTTTGGTTCGGAAGCTTATCGACCAGTACGCCCCCACCCGTATATGGACTATGTCCCATCATGTTAATCTCGTTAAATGTAATCCAGTATGTCACTTGATCGCGGTAGCGATTGAAGAGCGTTTCCGCATATTTCACGAAGAGCGGAATTAATTCACGGCTGTACCAACCGTTATATTTGCGAGTCAGCGCCAGCGGAGTCTCATAATGAGACAGCGTAACGATTGGTTCGATGCCGTACTTCTCTAGCTCATTGAATACTCGATCATAAAATTCCAGTCCTTCGAGACTTGGAGCTGCATCATCGCCATTCGGGAAAATTCTCGCCCAGTTAATCGACAGACGAAAGGCTTTGAAACCCATCTCCGCAAACAGCGCAATATCTTCTTCGTAGCGGTGGTAGAAATCGACGCCGTCACGTTTTGGATAGCGATCGTCTACTTCCCCGTTGAGAGCCTTCTCGATATAATCAGAGGTTACATCGATGGCGAAGTTTAACCCACGCTTTTCTTTGGGTACAAAAGGAACCATGTCAGCTGTTGTGAGTCCTTTACCACCTACGTTATACGCCCCTTCAACCTGATTGGCGGCAGTTGCGCCACCCCAGAGGAAGTTCTTTGGAAAACCTGTTTGAACTGTTGTCATATGAATCACTCCTTAGTTTAGTTTTATTTCATAATGGTTAATGCTCGTTCTCCTTCGAAAATAGGACCTGTTTCGTTAATCGTCAGTACGTCTAGATAGTCGGCGGTATTGGTGACAATCATCATCGTTACCGTCTCAAGACCCGCTTCGCGAATGGCGGCACGGTCGAATTCAATTAAAGGCTGTCCTATTTCGAGTCGATCCCCTGGCTTCACCAGACTTGTAAAATGCTTACCTTTTAGCGAGACGGTCTCAATGCCGATGTGGATGAGCAATTCCTCACCATCATCTCCTTTGATCCCAATAGCATGACCAGACTTCGGCAAAATGCTAACCTCACCATTAACCGGTGACACGATGCGGTCTTCTTCTGGCTCAATCGCAATACCTTTGCCCATCGCTTCTTCTGAGAATGTTGGGTCGGAAACCTCATGAAGATTCACAATCTGTCCTTTCAATGGCGAATGGATGTTGATTGGTCCTTTGGTAGCAACGTCAGTTGATACCGCACCCGTTGCTTTCGGCTTGGTTTGAACAGGTTTTTCGTTCTTCTCCGCCGGTTGGCCTTCAACCGGAATGTCTTTGAAGCCGAAGATCATAACAAGGATAAATGCGCCAAGCAGGGCTCCAGCAAAAAGAATCGAGGTCATAACCAGGTTATACGAGTTACCCGCCGGATCAGCATACGCTGGTAAAACGAAGAGACCTGGCAGTCCGCCTAGTACTTGTTTCTTAATTCCAATCCATGCTGCAATTCCGCCCATGACCCCAGCAGAGACCATTGCAAGATACAGTGGTTTTTTCAATTTCATGTTAACCCCGTACATCGCAGGCTCCGTGATACCCAGAAGTGCTGAGAAGCCTGTAGATGCACCCAATTGTTTAAATTGAGAGTTCCTACTTCTCACTGCGACTGCAAATGCAGCTCCGGCTTGGGCAACATTGCTAAGCAGCATCATCGGAGAGACAATCGGGTCGAACCCGTAGCTCGCGAAATTTTGAAAAATAATAGGAACAAGTGCATAGTGCATACCTGTCATAATGAGCAGTGGCATGAAACCAGCTACCAAGAAGCCGGCTAGTGGACCAGCCACATCGAACAACCATACGAGTCCACTTGCCACCCAATTACCTGCATATGTACCCATTGGTCCGATGAGCCACAGCGTAATTGGAGCCACGATGATGAGGGACAGCAACGGTGTGAACATCATTGTCAGAACGTTTGGCATCCATGACTTCACAAAAGCACTTACATATTTCAGCAGAATGACCCCGAGTATGATCGGAATAACAGATGATGAATAGTTGATGACCGGGATGGTTATCCCGCCGAAAATGGTAAAGCTGGTGATCTCTCCACCTGAATTAACCGCATTGACCATCGTCGGGTATAGCATCGGTGCGGCTAGCGCGAGTGCAACATACTCATTCGTCTTAATTTTGCGCGCAGCGGTCACAGCCAGGAACAGAGGCAAGAAGTAAAAGAGTCCGTCCCCGATCATGTTCAACACTAGATACGTCTCGCTCTGATTACTCAACCACCCGAATGTCACAAACATCGCCAGGAAGCCTTTGAGCAAACCTGCTCCGGCTAGTGCTGGAATGAGCGGGGTGAATACACCTGAGATGAAGTCAAAGACGGAGGAGATGATTCCTTTTTTCTCTCCGCTCTCTGCCTTAGCTCCTCCAGTTCCGACTAGCGGCTCAACTTCTGCGAATACATCAGCCACCTGATTACCAATGATAACTTGAAATTGATCACCGGAGAATTGTGCACCGATGACTCCTTTTAATTGTTTGATCTCTTCTAGCTTAATCTTCTCCTTGTCACTCACCAAGAAACGCAAGCGGGTCACACAATGCCAGGACTGCTCTACATTCTCCCTCCCTCCGACTTTCTCTACAATCTGTTTAGCTAACTCCTGATATGCTTTCATCGCGAATCCCCTCTCCATAATCTCCAAAAAAAATACCCAAACAACGTAGAGCCTTGTTGGCTCTCCTATGCTTGGGTAACGCCTGAATCCATGATTCAGTAACAATTCCACGGTTGACCTATTTAGTTTCAAGTTGGCTGGTTAGACGCCAGATATGAAGGGCAAGGTACAGTCTTTCATTTGGCGAAAGCGCCCAACCATATTTCCGTTCGAGCAGATGTGCAATTTTCTCAACTGCCTGATAGGAACGAGGGTACTTGCTCTTGACCACTTCGACGATCGTTAGATCAACCTCTTGATCCTCGATGTGATTTTGCTTGAATTGACGAATAAAAAAGTGACGCAGATGGGTGATAAATCGAGTGTAGCTCAGCGATTCTTCATCCAATTTTACTTGAAAATGATATTGGATAATTTCGATAATTCGATTAATAACTTCCGTCATTTTCAACGTTTCTTCAATCCGTGTCTTTTTGGTCTGCTGTCCATTTACGAAATGGTAGGTAAGGAAGGTTTCCTCACTTTTGGGCAAAAGAACATCAAGGCGATCGAATACAAGCCGGATAGCTTCTTGAGCTGCGAGATATTCCTTCGGATATAGATTCTTAACTTCCCAACGGTTCGTTTCGACGTACTCAATTTGCTCATTTGCTCGAATAATCGCAAAGTTCAAATGATCGGCGATAGTTAGATAAATGTTGTTCTCAAACGTTGTACCCAGTGAGACCTCAGCATTTTTAACCACTTCTACCGCTACATCGAGAACATCCGGGTCCATATGATCCAATACTTGCACGAGAGGTTTCTTCGCTGCTGAATCCTCTGCTGCAAACTTCCGGCGGATACTCGTTTCTTCGATCAAATCCCCTTTTTTCTTTTGGAAGCCTACTCCAGTGCCCATCACTACCCATTCAAGTCCAGAGAGATCTTTAACTAAAGCCACGTTATTGTTGAAGGCTTTAACATACCTCACTTTACTTACCCCACCTCTTAAAAAAGCACAAAAATCCATCTTAAAAATACATCACGTATTTTTAACATGGTTATGCCTGATCGAATCAGTAACACCCATTTCAATTATAGGCTAAATGTATCATTTCATGAAAACGGTGTCAACTGAAATTTTCTCAAAACAAGTTCAGCATCCATTGAGAGGGAAAGAATCAACTATTCTAGCTACACTATGGTTTTGTACGCATTTTCCATATTTTCAATAATAAATAAAACAAACTGATTTATAGGCACATAGTCATGCTTCTGTTCCCTCGCTCACGTCTTCAACGTTTCTCAGAAGCATCAAACTCCTCAAGCACCTTGAATCGATCTCCATACACCTTATCCAGATGCTCCTCACCCCAGTAACATAGTAGATCTAGGGCAGGCTTAAGTCCCCAGCCATAGTCCGTTAACTCATATTCCACTTTAGGCGGAACCTCTGAATACACCTTTCGCTGTACAATCTCATCCTTTTCCAATCCTCTAAGCTGTGTAGTTAACATTTTCTGCGTGATTTCTGGTATTAGCCTGCGAAGCTCTGATGAACGTTTGCATCCTGTCGTCAGATGATAGATAATCAGTGGCTTCCACTTCCCTCCCATCACTTCCAAGGCTGCTTCGACGCCTACTTTGTACTTCTTAGGAGCACTACCTTCCCCATTCTCCGTCAACGTTCTTCCCCCTTATAAACTAGCAGTCGTTATACCGTTAGATTCCCTCTAGTTTCTTGTTGCTTCCTGTTTATTGTTCATTAATTCCTATTTAACAAGGGTACTTTCATGTTCCTATAGAACTTATTTCTTCCTATAGAACATCAAAGTGCGTTCTTCCCAACGATTTCATTCCTCGTCTATAATAGCATTGGCTACAGGGCATGGCTATTAATCATGATCGAGAAAGGTAGTGAACGATACGTATGAACGTATTAGTTGTTGTGTCGCATTCGAGGAAAAATTCCCTGACTTTTCAGGTTACTGATCGTTTTGTGCAAGGGCTAACTGAGGCTGGTCACAGTGCGGAGATATTGGATTTACACGGCATTGGCTTCGACCCTCTCCTTCTCGAAGGAGATGAACCAAGCCTTACTCAAGAAGTTCAAGAATTCTCTCCTGAGATCGAAACGGAGATGGCGCGATTGAAGAAGCATGATGCTGTAGCTTTTGTGTTCCCCCTCTGGTGGTGGCATCTGCCAGCTATGCTGAAGGGTTATATTGATCGTGTATTTAATAACGGATTTGCCTACGGCGCAAATAAGCTTCATCATCAGCAAATACTATGGATTGCCCTTTCAGGTGTGACAGAACAACAGATGCAAAAGCGCAACTATGATGAATCCATTCAGAATCTGCTCAACGTGGGTATTGCCGATTACTGCGGCGTGTCTCGTTCGAGAGTTGAATTTCTGTATGAAACATTGGATGCTGCACCAGAGCATTATGAGCAGTTGTTTAACCATGCTTATCAGTTAGGGCTGGATTATGACAAGGATATTCCGGTGCAATAAGGATTATAGCGCATTGATGAAGCGAAAAAGGTCACTCCGAAGAGCGACCTTTTTGCTGTGTAACTACCTTATTTTACTGCCGAGAAGAGAAACTTCTCCAGCATCGTTATATCACTAATGCTATGGTTACAAGCATCGTTATCCATGCATACATACTGACCGATGGCACTAAAGTGATCTGGCGAATGGCTCTTGGTCTTCACGTTGAAGAACCCAAGTTCCTGATGGCGATGGCAGAACATACAGTATCCCTTCTTGTTCGTAGCCGTGATCCGTCCCTCAATACCGAAGAATTTGCCTTCGTGAGGGTAAACGATGAACAAACGGCTCGTCGCAATGTCGATCCATCTCAGATACGTCGTGTGTGCATAATTGATGGATTCGAAATCAGGCAATTTGAGTTTTTTTGCCTTAGGAAACAACTTCTGAATCTGCTTTGCCGATATGTGCGGAAACGGAATCAGATATGCTTCCAGCTCGTTCAGATACAATTGCACGTCATGCGGCGTATCATACGTGGATAACGGCTCCAGTAGATGCTTCTGTTCCGATGTCAGCTCATCAAAGACTTCAATGACATTCGTGCCGACCGTATAACGCACGGTCTCCAATACTTTAGGATCCACGACCGAGCGTAGCGTTTTGACCAGAAAATTGGCTTGCTTATGAATATAATTAAATTGATGATTATGAATAAATGGTGTTTGCATGGCGTTCAGCCCCTTATAGTTATTGATCAATCCAATAAGGTGCAAAGCCAGCGGGATGAAACATCATGTGATTCGTACTTACGTACTTACGCACTTACAGGGCGATCGATTGCATACTCGTCGCGCCCTACACAAAGTCCGCCCCTCTTCAGGCTTTGCGTAAGGCCTTTCTAGCGAACGAGCAATCCGGCACAGCCAATATTGCCACGGTATAACCCCCAATGCAGTAGATATACCGGAATTATAGCAGGATTAGGAATGTGGGGGCAATGGACTGTGTTCCTTTATGTTAAAATTTCTTTCCGATACACCTTATAGGTGTATCTCGCCCATTCCAGCTTGAGTGTCTTCCAATCAATCACTTTCCAAGGATTAAAAAAAGTCTGACCATCCTTATTAAAGAACAGATCTTGACCCATATGATACGAGGCATGTTGAACGATATCGTTAGCATCCATCCATACAACAACATCACCCGTACGAAGCTCCTCTGTATCTCTCATAACATAATGGGCTCTCTTGAGGCCTTCTACAAATGTCTCTGGATGAACCCATTCATTCAGAATCCATTCTTGCTGAGATACAGCGAACAATGTTGCAGCTAAACAATTCCCTCCTCCTTCAGCTGGGAACGTATTAGCATATCTCTGCAAATGAGAAGGAATAGAATCGTCCAGCGCATAACCGTTCCAGTCATCCCACTTCTTAGCATGACCTTTGAGTAGATCCAACTTCACTTTATACGGAAGCTTACTCCATAGTTTACTGTGTAGAACGACATATTCTTCTCCCTGATCCTTCACCAAATGTTCCTCAGGAAATGTATACGGAGTAGGGAGCAACGAGGTCGGTAAGATCAAACCACGATGTACTGTACGCTGAATATGATTGATCCATTTCTGCATCTCACTTGAGAGAGAACACAACCAATTCGGGTTAGCGACAAGTACATATTGTATTTCTTTGTCTATCTTCCAATATTCAAAGCTATTAACAAACTGTATCTGATTATATGAGGAATGACGAAAGAATTCTTTGCTCGGAAAAATCAACACATCGTTAAGGTGCATTTCTAGTTTAATGAGATGCTCCTCCCTGAGAAAAAATAGATCTTTATTAGGAACATAGGCGTCGATCCAACGCCCAATCCGCTCAGCGGATGGCTCAACCATTATGACCATTGTATTTGTTCTCCTTATCTACGAATGATGATCCAACGTATATTCCCATTATTATACTATTGAAATGGCAAAGTATAAGGATTCAATTATTCATAATTCAAACGAAATAATTCGGCAAAAAAGAAGCCACCTCCCTGGCCTTCCCCAGTTCAGTAGCTCCCTTTTACAATCCTCTTGTTGCCTTACTACATACAACCGTACATCTACTCCTTCACCGCTCCAACCACAATCCCAGTCACAAAATACCGTTGCAGGAAGGGGTACACCAGTAGAATCGGCAATGCACTAATGAAAATCTGAGATGCCCGGATTGTCCGCTGCGACAAATTCGCAATCGCTTCGGGATCAAGCTTGGTCATGTCGGCCTGCACGATGATCGTCTGCATAAACGTCGCGAGTGGCAGCTTTTCCGAATCACGGATATAGATGATCCCGTCGAAATAGGCATTCCAATGCCCAACCATCATGAACAGAGAGACAGTGGCGATAACAGGCACGGAGACGGGCAGATAGATTTTGATAAATGACTGGAAATATCCTGCGCCATCGATAAATGCCGCCTCTTCCAGATCCTTCGGCACCGTGCGGAAGAAATTCAGTAGCAGAATGATGTTGAACACCGCCACAAGACCTGGCAGAATCAGCGCCCACAGCGTGTTCATCAGTCCCAGCTTCAGAATAAGAATGTACCCCGGAATGAGTCCTCCGCTAAATAGCATTGTCACAACAAAGTACCATAGATAGATGTTACGCGCACGGAACACCCGTGTCTCCTTGGACAGCGCATACGCCGCAAGCGTATTGACGATGAGCGCAAGCCCAGTACCCAGTACCGTCCGTTCTACGGATACCCACAGGGAGGACAGGAAATTGGAATTATCAAATGTCTTGGCATACGCTTCGAGCGTGAATCCAATCGGCCAGAACGTGACCAACCCGGCATTAGCAGGTGCAGACGCGCTAAGCGATACCATCAGCAAGTGATAGAGCGGCAGCAGACAGAGCAGCGAAAGGATGGTCAGAAACACATTGTTGAAGATGCTGAATATGCGATAGGGCAGCGTTTTATGATACATGGCTCGTCATCCTTTCTAGAAAATTCGATATCCGGCGAATCGGTAAGCCAGTCGATAGGAGATCACGATCAGGATCAGACTAATAACCGATTTGAACAGATTCACCGCTGTAGCGAAGCTGAACTGCCCACTTAGTAGACCTTCTCGATACACAAACGTATCAATAATATCCGCTTGCTGATAGATTAATGGACTATATAAGTTAAAGATCTGGTCAAAATTCGCGTTGAGCACATTACCTAGTGCCAGCGTTGCGATTACAATCCCAATTGGGATGAGTGCTGGGATGGTAATATAGATCGTTTGCTTCCAGCGCCCTGCTCCATCCACTTCTGCTGCTTCATAGAGTGATGGATTGATGCCAGACAAAGCTGCAAGGAAGATGATTGTGTTGAAGCCGAACTCTTTCCAGACATCACTTGCAATGACCGTGAACCGGAACCAGTTACCGTCTCCGAGGAAAAAGATTGGCTTGATACCAAATACCGAGACCAGGAACTGATTGACGATACCCGTTTGCGCCAGAATGTCGATCAAAATACCGGACAGCGTTACCCAAGACAAGAAGTGTGGCAGATACACGAGTGTCTGGATGGTTCTTTTGAGCGCCATCTTCCGTACCTCATTGAGCAATAAGGCGAAGACAAATGGAATGATCAGATTCATGACAATTTTGGAGCAGGCAAAAAACAGTGTGTTCCACGTAATTTGCAGGAAGTAATCATTTTCCCACATGTACCTGAAATGCTTCAGTCCTACCCATTCTGAATCGAAAAAACCTAGTGCAGGTTTGTAATTTTGAAATGCCATCAGAATTCCCGACATCGGAATATATGAAAAAATAAAGACCATAATGGCCGCAGGCAACACCATGAAGTGTAGAATCCACGGCTGTTTGTAACGTTTTTTCTTCTTATGCTCCAGCTTGTTTCCAAGACTGGCCTGCGGGACTCGTTTACCCTCCAACTTAGCCTCCATAGCGCTTCTCCTGTTCCCAAAAAAAGTTTTTGTGTGTGATGGGGTGCTCTGATATAAATAGTATCAAGCCATTCTGAGGTCTGACTATATAACATTGTTAGGCTCGATAGGGTTTTGTTAGTTTGATCTAAACATATATCACACGATCACTCCGATGACAGAACAACCTTCCAATCGCTGTTACCCCCAGATTTTTTTTTATTCCCATTTTTAATGGGGAAATCCAAGGATAGCCTATGCTTCCGATGCAGCTTTCCTTCAGAAAGCTTTCAAGCGACCGCTCCGCTTCTCCAGGTTCTTTCTGTCCTCTCCGTTTCCGTGTGAATGTTTAGTTCAGCCTATGTAGTCTGAAAGTGAAGGTAAAGGAGAATTTTCATGCATACATGGAAGCGCTTAATATTATTTCCAGCGAAGGCGAGCTCCCGATTTAGCCTGTTTGCCAAAATAAATTTGTTAATTGTGGTGTTATTCATCCCCATTCTCATCATGTACACCTACTCGAATAGCGTCACCTATGACGTGGTCAGTAACGAGTTGCAGATTTCGAACACGAAGCAGCTGACGTTCCTATCCAGCCAGATCGATTCGCGCATTAATCAGATGATGGATTTCAGCCTGATTCTCTCTCGCGATCCGAATGTACGAGCTTTCAATGGACTGAACATGTGGGATGATCGGTATGATCAGATGCAGACCCGTTATGTCATACAGGAGAAGATGACGCTGCAATCTGGCGTTACCGATATCTGGCCTACTCGCTATGCCGTATATTCCCAACAGAATCAGGATGTTATTGCTAACTACAACCGTTCATCCGGGTATGATGAGGAATATTTGAAGAAAAATATGAGCGGACAATGGACTTACGGGGATCAAGGCACAGCACCTCAAGATGGACTGCAATCCTTCTATTGGTTCTTTACCGATTCCTTGGCTCAACCCGGGACGCTCACTGGAAGCAACCTCGTTATTGAGGCCAGTTTCAGTTATGAGAATATTCAAAATATGCTGGATACGTATAAAGCTGGCGGACAAGGCGATCCGTTCTTTTATCACAAGGGTGACGCCCCCATTCTGAATCGTAGTGCAGACAAGCAGTTATCCCAAGAACTCATTCGTTATCTGGATACACACGCCTCGGAAGATACAACACAGGATGTCGTCGAGCTAGGTGGGAAAAAGTACTTGGTTAGCTCCGTGAAATCCACGTATCTGGACTGGCATCTGGTTGATGTCATCCCGCTCTATCAGATTCTTCAGCCGATCTCACTTAGCCGGAATCTATTCTATGCTTGTATGATTTTGTTACTGGTGGTGGGCATCTCGGCATCGATCCTGCTCTACCGGAATGTGCAATATCCAATCAAAAAACTGATCAAAGGCTTACGCCGTGTAGAGCAGGGCGACTATTCCGTGCGCCTGCATAGCAACAAGCAGAACGAGTTCTCGTTCCTGTTCCATCGGTTCAACGACATGTCTCACCAGATTCAAGACCTGATCGAGAATGTATTTCATGAGAAAATTAGAGCTAGAGAAGCAACGCTGAAGCAGTTGCAAGCTCAGATTAATCCACATTTTCTCTATAACTGTCTTGGTTATATCATCAATATGGCTCAGATGAAGGACGAACAAGCTGTCGTGTCCATGGCGCATAACCTGAGTGCGTATTACCGCTATACGACGCGCATGGAACGAGAGACATCTTCCCTTCAGGAAGAGATTAAGCTGCTCATCAACTATCTGGATATTCAGAAACTTCGCAACGGCCGCATTGAATATCACATTGATATTCCGGAGGACATGCTCCAGCAGTCTGTACCGCGATTAATGCTGCAACCGATGGTCGAGAATTCCGTCATTCACGGCGTAGCGAAGTCCTATTCTTCCGGGGAGATTCGAATAACTGGCGAGAGCGAGGACGGAATAGGCAAAATATATATCGATGACGACGGCCCTGGCGTAAGTGCAGATCAGTACGAAGCACTGAACATGAAAATGAAGGAACCATTGCAGGAGGAAATGGGCTGTGGTCTTTGGAATACCAACCAGCGCATCATGCACCTATTTGGTACCCAATC
Organism: Paenibacillus tundrae; assembly: GCF_030812775.1. Lineage (GTDB taxonomy): Bacteria > Bacillota > Bacilli > Paenibacillales > Paenibacillaceae > Paenibacillus > Paenibacillus tundrae_A. The sequence continues at coordinate 381,406 of NZ_JAUSTI010000004.1, read as the reverse complement.
CTACCTCCGATTCTGCCCCTCCCCACTTGGCGGATTCCGAACCGAGATCGTCTGGGAGATTCCAAAGGAAGATAGAGATCCCGAGCGAGGAAACCGAAACTAATATGAGAGGTTGTTTAAAAAGTCAGATTGGGATGACAAAGGATGCCTAGAGGCATATCGTATCGGATACAGGATTCAGGGGAAATAAGTATCTGATGAAATATGACAGAAGCGAGAAAACCTGAAGCACAGTAAAAGCCTGAAGAAGTGTAAACATCAGAAGTGTACGTTAGAAATTTTTTTTAATAGAGGGCTGCAGCGAAGCAAGACGCTCCGCCCTTCCTTATCACAAATTCACCTTTATATAAGCCTTTCTTTAAAATAATGGGTTAGCTTTATGTGAACCAAATCGAAGGATTGAGGGGATTCTGTAGAAGCGAAGCTAAAAGCTTTCTGCAAGAAAGCTTCATCGGAAGCATTCGCTTTCGCCTTTATCCCCGGATTTCACCTTTAGAAAAGATTCAATGAAATCTGGGGATAACAGCGATCGTAAGAACCCTTCAAATCCGTAGCGCCCTTGTTCACTTCATCTATTCCTTAATTTTAATCTCAAGACTTATATACCACCCAAGGAGACTAACATCATGCAGATGATCATCGTAGACGACGAAGCACACTGGGTAGACAATTTATCCATGACCAAGCCCTGGCATACGCTGGGAATCGAACAAGTGCATAAAGCCTATTCGGCGCATGAAGCTTTGCAATTAATTGATACACACCCGATTGATATCGTGATATCAGACATTCAAATGCCTGAAATGACGGGAATTGAACTGATTGAACGGATTCGAGTCCGGGACAAAAAAATAAAATGTATTCTTTTATCCGGGTACTCCGAATTTGAATATGCCAAAAAAGCCATTCAGTATGCGGCCGTAGATTATTTACTCAAGCCGCCTACAGATGATGAATTAAAGGGTGCTGTTAAGAAAGCAATCGACCAACTGAATAACGAATGGGAGCTCGTAAGTTCACTTACGCGAACTCAGTTTACTTTGCGGGAGAATCTGCCCCATTTGCGGGGACGACTCCTGTTGGAGGCTTTGCAGGGACATCGCTACTCAACCAGCGAATGGGATCGGAAACTCGCTAACTATGGTCTGCCCTTCCACACGGGGGATGCGGCACTCATGCTGGTGCGTTTGGAAGAGGAATTCGGTCAATATGACAGCCATGATCAGACGCTGATCGAATATGCCATCATCAATATGGCGGAGGAGATTATGGGCGAGTTTATGGAGGTATGGGGTGTCAAGGAAGAGCATGGCTATCTCGTGTTCTTACTGCAATTGAAGGAGCGCAAAGGCGATATTGGCAAAGAAACCATTCTGGAGAAGCTGTCCATTCAGCTGCAATCTAAGGTCAAGCAGTTCCTCAAGGGCTCCCTCTCTATTGTCATTACCGAGTGGTTTGCTTTCCCGGAGCAGCTCTATCCCCGTTTTCGTCAGGCCTCAGCCTATTTCTGGCAGATCGTTGGAGACGAGCGCGAATTCGTGATGCGGGTCAGCGACGTGGAATCACATGCAGCGCAAGGTCCGTTGGATGAGCTATATACCCCGCCTACGTTAGTACAGCTGCTAGATAGTGGGCAATGGGATGCTGCGGAAGAGAAAATTCTCGCTGTCTGCGCGGAACTGGACGAGAAATGGTCGGAATCGTGGGAGCACTGCATGGAGGCTGGTTTTCTCATTACAGCTTCATTCACTAATCTCGCACACCGTAATAAGCTCACACTGGCCAATCTAATGGGTAGCGATATCGAGTTTCTCCAGAGCGGAGAAGCCTTCTCCACGATTGGCAAGCTGCGGAAATGGTCACTTAGCGTGCTTGGTAAACTCAAGGAAGGCACGTCCAACGAGATCAAGGATATTCGCTCCGAGTACGTGAAGAAAATTCAGGATTATACTGATAAGAACCTGCATTTGGATGTGTCTTTGCGCGCCTTGGCCGATCATGTCAATCTGCATCCGACTCATCTGTCCAAGATATATAAGATTGAAACAGGCGAAGGCATTAGTGAGTATATCTCGCGCCTGCGTATGGATCGAGCGTGTCACAAGCTGGTGACGACCAGCAAAAAAGTATATGAAATCAGCATGGAGATTGGCTATATGGATCCGGCTTATTTTATCAAAGTATTCAAACGTCAGTTCGGCGTTACGCCGCAGGAGTATAGAGACCAGCATTAATAACATAATAGAGTCCTATCAAAACTAACAAACTCATATAGATGCCCTCCCACCCCAATTGGTACAGTTACATTAGTAAAGATCATACATCGTAGGGGGATTGAACAATGATCAAATTCAAAACATGGTGGTCACTGCTCATGGTTATCGCACTCATCACGATCACTGCGTGCGGCAGTGGTGAGACTGCGAGTGAAAATGGTACTGACGATAATACGCCGGCAACCGTCGGTTCGGCTGAAGCAGAAGCTGCTTTTGCTAATGGAAAATACGACCCACCTATTGAATTCAGTTCGGTACTGATGCCGAAGAAATACGTGCAAGGCGATACAAAAGAAAACAATGTACACGATCGTTGGATGCTGGAAACGCTGGGCATGAAGCATAAGGATACCTGGTATCCGGCCAATGACGATCAATACAGACAGAAGCTGCAGCTCGCGATTGCGTCTGGCGAGAAACTGCCTGATTTCGTAACCGTGCCAACCAACGCTGTACTGACGAATCAGTTGATCGACTCCGGTCAATTCATTGCCATCGATGAACTGTTCGACAAGTATGCGAACCAAACACTGAAAGATCACGCAGCAGCGCATCCTGAGCTGTGGTATCCGTTTACCAAGGACGGCAAAAAATACAACATGCCGATCATGGAGTACACGGATAACGATGATACCCTGTTCTGGCTCAGAGAGGACTGGATGGAGAAGCTGAATCTGGAAGCTCCGAAGACCATCGCAGACCTTGAGAACATCATGGACAAATTCAAGAATGAGAACCCAGACGGGCTATCTCCGGATAAAGTGTTCCCACTGGCGATCTCGCTGAAAAATAATACGAATACCTGGATGGGCTCGCTCGACTGGTTATTCGGTGCATACGGCACGATCCAGGAACAATGGAACAAAGACGCCGATGGTAATCTCGAATACGGCTCCATTAATCCAGGCGCCAAGCAAGCCCTTGCCAAACTCAATGAATGGATGAACAAAGGGTACATCCACGCAGACTCCGCGCTATGGGACGAAGGTAAATCCGCTGAAAGCTGGACTGCTGGTACTGCTGGCATTCTGCCTGGAGCAAACTGGGTACCCGACTGGCCTGCACCTGATCTACTGAAGAACGTACCTGGTGCCAAATACAAAGCCTATCCTATTCCGGCTGGCCCAGAGGGTAAGATCGGTACGAAATGGCAGAACTCTGGTGTGAACGCCAGTATCATGATCAACAAGGATGCCAAGCATCCAGAAGCCATTTTCCTGTACTATAACTACTTGCTCGATAACCTGGCTAACCCAGCTGCAGGAAGTGATTATGAATATGGCTTTGCCAAAGGATACGACTGGGATATCATCGACGGTCAACCAACCAGTGACAAGGAGAAGATCAAAGATTTCTCCAACGAATTCCCGTTCCTGACTGGTCCAGCACGTATTCCAGACCTGTACATGAAAACCCTCGTGAAGCTAGCTGACGGCGAGAAGCCCGAAACGCCTTACGAGAAACAAATGGCTGAATTCCGCAAACCTGAAAACTGGGCCGCTGCCAAAGTCGTCATGTCTCAGATCGACATTCGCAAACAAAACTACTTCACTGGCGCAGCCACACCAACCATGGTCTCCAAATGGAACCTGCTCCGTCAGTCCGAGATGGAAACGTTCAATAAGATCATCTACGGCAAACTGCCAGTCGATGCCTTCGACCAATTCGTCGCCAACTGGAAATCTAACGGCGGAAATCAGATCACGCAAGAAGTGAATGATTGGTTTAAGTCGGTAAGTGGGGAGTAAGGATTGGTGATGTTGGAAAAGTAGAGCATTAAAACGCGAGCCGAAGCGGCTATACACGCTTCGACTCGCGTTTTTAAGTTAAGCTCGGGGTCGCTTCCCCATGACTTATGGGTTCGCGTAAGTAGATCAAGCCTCTGTATACTTATGAAGCTTTGTAAATATACAAAGGCCTTTCAGACTTTAAAAAGTCTTTACTTAAATTATGAATCATTTATATGGACAGAATGTTGCTTTTCATCCCGCATGAAGCTCTTAGTATGCATTTCATCATTCATTCTCTTGCTTAGTCGTTCACTCACCTGCCAAGCATACTCACACTGCTAATCTCAACCAGCACCTAGCGTTAGTCAGATTCACGACCTTTCTCCACCAGCATTGACTCACCTAACAAGGAGGCCGTTAGCTGAATCCCATCTCGCAACCCTTGCATGTACAACCGTTCATTTTCTATGCCTTTGCTGACAATGTAACGATTTTCCCATTCGGCATATTCAGGTGTCTGCTCGACATCCTTGTCTTGAAACAAAGCTTCGAAGGCTTTGTCGGTTTCCCCACGTACTCGACTCAGTTCAGGTTCGTGCTCAATCTGGGCACTCACCTCATCTAGCCTCGCCCGAATTGCTCGCTGCATCCATGGTGGAAAATCCATAGCATATCCTCCCCTATGCATTATGTACCGTACTCATCATCGTACCACTCGGCTATGCTTATTCTTCGTTTTGCTCACTCGTGCCACCAATTCATCCACCCTCCGGCTCTGTTCCTGAACCTCAGGATTGTCCCACAACGGAATCGCTTGCTTCAAAGATGTCTCTCCAAGCTGATTAAGCTTGCGCCGTTCCTCTTCCAATAAGTCAAGCAACCGGCTCATACATCCACCTCTCTGATGGGTCTAAACTGAGCCATGTCTTGTTAATGCTAGACATGAACAGTCATTTTTAATGCGATTATCGGTTTATTTTATTTTAATTCGATATTCGCATTAAAACAACCATTATTTCTCATACAATTTGGTTGAAATGAGGGGTGTACATAATGAAGCATAGACAAGAACCACCTGGCGACAAAAACATAATCGGCTCCCGAGTCGTAGCTATCCGTAAAAGTAAGGGCATTAAACAACGTGAATTCCTCGCCAGACTGCAAACATTGGGTTTGGATATCAGTCAGACTAGTCTTTCCCGTCTTGAGGGTCAATATCGTCTTGTTCAAGATTATGAAGTAGTTGAAATTGCGAAGGCTTTGGAGGTTTCAGTTGGCTATTTGCTTGGGGAAGTTAAAGATTGAAGAACTTACATTAAAATTGAGCGCGTAAATTTTCATCAGTCCCCGACTAGTAACACTACATTTAAATCAGTGAGAAGTTATAGGAAACCCAAAGGCAACAATTAGTAGTTTATTACTACGATCTTGTAAACGATGATTTGATAAAAGTATAGGTTGTAGCTTCTCTACCTTTTTTATCACTACCACTTCAAAAATAAAGAAGACGCTTAACTTAGTTTAATGTCTTTTCTGAAAATGTCTTGCCTAGGTCCAATTGTAAGCCAAATTCTAGTAGTTAAAGCCTCAAGTTAGTTCAATAAACGAGTCGTGGAGACGACACTTAATAAAGGGCTGCCATTATTCCTTTCCCTACCTTATTCTTTTGAGTATGATCTTCAGTGTAATTACAGATTTCAAATAGAACTCATCATCAATTTTTAATTGCGAATGAAATTATTTTGTCCATTGGTATAGTAATAATATTTTTATCTTTATCAATACCAGTAGCTAACTCTTTATTAATATCATAAACTAATAGATCATAGGTCTCTTTATCAGTTTCGATATGCATTATTCTTACTTCTTTCCCATCTAAAAAGTCTGATACCTTTTTAGCTTGTGTAATTTGCCCAACCCAATAAACGTGAGTACATAATGAAATGACTAAAAAAATAGATGAAGTTAAAAGGGTAAATCTTCGATAGCTACTTGTACTTGATTGAGCGCAAAGGAAAATATATATAAATATTAAAAAATAGATGAAAAAATAACCCAATATATGTATATGGTTTAAATGGTTACTTAAGTAGTTTTTAGTCATCTGATAAAAATTCAGTGTAATTGAATGAAACAACATTGAAGCTGGTATAATTGATAACCCTGTTTTTAATTGGTATTTAAATTTGGAGATAAACGAGCGTAGCAGTAGAAATGCAAAAAAAATAAACGGCAGTATTAATCCCATTGAAATAAATAAACCTTTATAAAGGTATACCTCAAAATTAAAGGGATATAAAGGGAACGCAATATCAGACATTAATGTGTTTCCATTTAATGCACTAAAACTCCCTTGAAGACAAAGAAAACCAATAACATAAATTATTGCTGGTACAAGAAAATAAATCTCCTTGTATTTAAAAATGTAATTTAAAATACTATTATTATTTGTCATATTTTTACAACCTCCATATATTGGCTTGATGTTTATAGATGGTATAAGGTTTGTATTCTCAACTTGAAATCACAAATGTTATAGGCACTAATATTTAGATTTACAGCTGGTCGACACTTTTATGCTTAGTCTAGAATTGCAAGTTTGACGAGTCATTTATCTTAAAACAACTAAAGTCCCAACTTGTTTTCCCACGGCTCTGTTCATCTTGTACAAAATAAAATTACTCCACCTCTTTTGACATTAGCAAATGTAACAATATCTTCTATTTAAAACCTGAACTTGATTCCTTGAATTCTATTTCTATATTTTCCTCATCATTAATCATTTTCATTTTTTCTTTATAATTATGCATCTCAACTTCTCCTTTATTATTTAAATACCACATGAGGTTTATGTATTTATGGCCCCGTGGGCTGTTGCAATACTTTCCTATATCCCCTCACGGTTTAAAAGAAGTTGATGTATGGATATATGTTGTACAATGTGTTAGCTTGAAGCACTACTAACACAGTTTATTAAGTGTTCTTGGAAGATCGACAACGATTTTCTAAATCCTTCTCTTATCTCAACTAGTGTTGCTAACGTCATGTACTTTTTGGGATCGGTGAATGTTTTTAAATTATCTTTCATAATTATTAAATTCTTGCTTTCATAATCTGTCACGTCTATCGCTATATACGGTGCGGCATGATGTATAAAAAAATTCCTACTATCGTCAAGTTTCCTAAACCATGATGTGTCAATTCCTTTTCCCCTAAGAATTTCAGCTTGAGTTTTTCCAATTTTATCTCTGCTGAGGGGGATGCCTAATGCTGTGTATAGTTCATACATGTATTGCCCTAACAATTCGCAGCAAGAGTTAACCTCAAATAAAAAAGCGTCAATATCTATTAGCAAATCCAGCTTCAAGTCATCATTAATTCTTAATGCAAACCCATCATTTTTCTGCGTGAATATATACTCTTCTTTAACATCTATTAAGTAATTCTCAATTTCAACAAAATGCTTTGTTAATCTTTGCACTAGACGACCTATCAAGTCTAGTCGTATGGCAATTGACATTGAATAGCCATAGAATAAGTCATCAGGTCGTTCCATACGACCCTCTTTAACAGCTTTGTGGATCTCATTAATTATTTTAGAACCCCATTTATTAATAAATATACATTCGATGTGAATCCATTTTTCTATCACTTGGTTTATTTCCTCTCATATTAAAGAATTTAGCATAGGTTACTATACCCACGACTTCCAACCCCAAAGCGTAACTATGATGTTATCGAATGTTTCCAGAAGCATGAATAACATTACATATTATGGTTTTTGATTCAAATTATTAATTAGTACGTTCCCCCATATTTTCAACAAATCCATAAAACAATATATTGAATTTGCAACCGCAGCAACAATCAATATAATAAAAGCTAATAATAGAACATAAATTAACACAAAGAGGACAGAACGAATTAAAAGAGACAAAATACTTCTCGTAATAGAATGTTTTATATCGAAATATCTTTTTCTATATATATAAGAAACACTCTCAAAAACGAGATTAATTTTTTCTTTCAACCATACTAAATTACTCTTAAATTTAAAGCCCATAAGAGTATAGTCATAAAACTTCTCCAGATTTAAAATAACATAATTTGTATATATTCTATATTCACCACTCAACAATACATGTTTATCTATAGTTTCATTACAAACAATTTCATCAATATACAAATCACATTGGTTCCAACGACTTTCAAATTTATCAAAATATACTCTTTCTCCATATCCGCTTTTAAGATTATGTATATTTATTTCTATTTTCTTAATACGAACTTGTTGATAGTAAAATGATATTATTCCTTTGATAGAATTGATATTTTCATTTTGATTATTTTTAACAATAATTTCCATAATATTAAGAGGTGAATTTAAGTTTGGAACAATATTATCTTTTATTTCTACTAATAATCGTTTATTTCTTATCTGATACTCTTCAGCTTGATTAAAACGCTCTGCTATTATTTCATTTGATTTTTTATTACTCACTCTTAAAAGAAATAACCAAGAAAAAACAAGGATAAATACCGGCAAAATATTTATTAGGTTTTGCATAATTATCTGGAGAGACTCAAATATCGCCTTTTTGTTTTCTTTTATATTTCTTAAAAATTCGACGTTTACAACTGCAAAGATAAGAATAATAATGACGTATACTTTCTTATTTGTCTCTTTAAACAGATCAATAATATCTTTCATAAGTGTCTTCCCCTTTGCTGCTAATGAATGTGTATTTCGAAGTTTTCTGATACCGTTTTTCCCATTCACAAATCCCAAACAAAATGGACGATAAGCGATTTTTCATCGTAATGAATCAGAATTATGCAGGGTCTATACTTGTGTTACTGATTTATTTCTTATTTGGTAATTCTAGCTGTTTAATGTCATGTAAAATTGCAGGGAGCCTACAACACCTCTAAGAGCATCTTTACTATTTAATTTTATTAGACTTTTCTCATTAAAACATTCAATCGTGTTTTCTAATGCACTTACTAAGTTATTTTGTAAGATTAACAAATCCTTTTTTCTTAAATCAGTAAACTCACTAAGATTTTGTTACAATATCAACAGTAGAATGAAATTTCCAAGTTTCCGATCCTTTCCAATGCAGTCTAACATGATTAGTTTCATTCAACACTACCTTATGCTAGCGCAACCGGAATAAGAGATATCTTAAGTAAGTTCACCTTTAAATTCGATACAGGCAAGTAATCAATGTAAGGAGTAAAAGAAATTTTCTCAACAACACCATCATGCTCGACAACGTTATAAGAACTACTTAACTCAGCTTTTGTGAATTTCCTGATATCACGGGCCGTAAATAAATTAGTAAATCTAGATGCTGCCCGTCGTGCGGATTGAAAAAATCCTCCCTCCTCCGAAGTAACTCTATTAGAATTGACGTTATCACCGAAAATTTCTTTTATAAGTCCATAATAATAAATTTCCTCAAAAGACTGGTTTGTCATGACGACCATCCCAAATTTAGATTCGGGATTAAAGACAACTTTCCTGGAGAATGCTTTCAGATTCCCCTCATGCATCAGTGTACGCACCCAGTATTCCATTCAAGAGAGAGGACGGAGTAGTTCATCTTTCCAATTAACGATGTTTATTTCTTTATCTTTCAAGAGGCACCAATCAATAATTTCTCCTATCAACTTTGGCGTGATGATCTGATCGCTCCATTGCGGTGTTAGTACTCTTCTATATCCTATATATTCTGTTGTCCAGCCTTCGAGTTCTTCTCCGATGATGACTATATATGGGGGCTTGTTCTTAATATTGTGTTGTCCCACTTCATAAGTGACGATTAACTTCTTATCCTCAGAAACGATATTTAATTTGATTATTCCTTCATCGTCAATATCCGGTTCAACATACCAGTAAAATAATCGATTGAAGCGAACGATTTTACGTTTATATTTTTTTCTTACGCCCATAGCTCACCTCACATATTCCTTTTTCTCTGTATGCAGTACTTCAACAGTTTGCCCATCCACATGAACACTTTATTATCCGATGTTGATGGGCCTTATGATTTATTCATTTTATTGCTTGGTTATTCTTTCTTTATTGCCTAATATGACTTCATGAATTTCATCATATAATTGTAAATCTATAAATTCTTCATTAATCCATAGTCCTTCCTCAACATCTCCTCCCCCATACCTCCACTGATCCCATCACCAGGAAAGAGTTTTTCGTAAAATAGTCCTTGGCCTTCTCCCTCATTACAGTCCCATGCAATGGTATCTAAATCTTTTAATAGAATATGTAATGTCTCTTCACTGCATTTTACTAGTTTCATAGGGCAAGACAAATAGATTTGTCCTCCATCATCACCTTCCATAATTACATATGCATCTGGAGTATCCAGAGCTTTCTTAAAACTGTCTATAAATTGACTGTTCGGTAGTCCATTTACTTCATTAAGCATATGTCGAATAGGGCTATGGTACTCTGGAATTACAGCCATCACTTTGTTCGCAATCGTTTTTTGTATATTTTAATCTCGGTTATTTTAATCAGTTCATTTGACTGAATCATGTGTAAGATATGAATATCTTTAATTAAAATTTGGTATCACCTCTTCCCAATCCTTTGACTATTCACTTATGTAACTCTAACCTCTTCAAATCAATAATAAAGTTCTGTTGTTTCAAAACATCCAATCCAAGAAGCCCTTTATGTTCTTTAGGCAATACGCCTACATCTATCTCTATACTCTCAATGCTGTTCGAACCTATGATAATCCTATCCATGATTTTGGTATAGAAAGGAATGCTCCCTCCAATTCCGTATGCTTCAAAAATTGAATCCCCTGTTTCGTAAGTCACACCAATTTCCTTAAAACATCAGGACTAATGATCGTATGTGAAGACCCCGTGTCTATGATGACATCATCTATTTTCAGTGTTCTTCCTCTAAATGTAACAGTGAGTGGTATTGTAATTAGCTGCCCATCATAGTTAATTTTCATCCGTATTACGTCTCACTCTCATTAATGGATCCTTACGCAGATGAATCACAAAGTCTTGATTTGAAGTATGATATACAAAGTGACCAGGCTCTACTTGAAAAAATTCCTTATTTACATCTTGTTCTGATACCGTACGAATCGGTGCAACTTCATCAACAATTTTTTTATTATCTTCCTCATGATAATGAATGATATTTACCAGAACAAATTGGTCAGGGAACAGTTCTCTAACTTCTTTCCATTTCATGAGTTATACCTCCTGTTATTTGTATTAGTTCAACTTTCTATCATTTTAACATATTCCCCACTTAAGTATAGAAAAGTAAAAAGAAACCGTCTCTTTGGTATATGGTTGCTCGCACTTCCATTACTAAAAGACGGTTTTTTTGTTTTACTTTATTTTAAGCCAAAAAAGCCTGCGCAATCTGATCTACGATCCCATTAATCCCTGTCGGTCCATAACAGCCGATCCAGGTTGCGGCATCGACCGAGTGTATGTGTTGTCGCTCACCCTCATCCAGCATACCCCAGACACGCTGCTCTGTCGCGGATATGCCATTCTGCATGAGTTCATTACTCAGCAAGAAATAATGACTGGCATGTACAACGGGTAGTCGATCTACCGAAATATGATACGCCGTGTCGGAGGTATCTGCGACAAATAGCGGAGCAGGCAGGCCTAGATCACGATACAGTACAGCACCCGTACGATGAGACGGAGAATGTACACGAACGAGAGATTCCAGCGGACGAATGAGTGCCACACTTTTGCCTGCCAATACTGGCGCAAGCTCTTCTGACAGCAAAGCCGTTCGTCGATGATAATCCGCAATAATACGTTTGGCCTCTGCTCGCTTACCTGTCAGTTCCCCGAACAGACCTAGAATCGTCTGCCAGCTTTCGTTGCGTTTGAACATAAGCACAGGAGCAACACGACTTAACCGCTCATAGTGTTGATCATGCACCTCGGTACATATGATAAGATCAGGCGACAATTGTTCCACAGCAGGCAGATCGGGGTACTCATAGGTTCCGAGCAACTCCGTATTTTGCAGTCCTGCTCTAATATATTGAGGAAAATTAACCGTCGAACTTCCTGTTCCTACACTACCTGCTGGTGACAACTCCAGCGCAAGCAAATGATCCGCATATTGAACATCGAGTACTGCGATACGCCGTGGTGGCTCAGTAACACAATATTCCCCTCGCATATGGCATATAACTGTGCCTTCGGATGACTCATATGAAGAAGCCAGGTTATTCCTGAGTAAGGAATCAGCCATGTAAGTATCCGCTCTTGAAGCAGATGTAAGCCTATACCGCTGCGGCGGAACCCCAAAGTATTTTTTAAAAGCTCGACTGAAATAATACATATCGCGATAACCCATTCTGTCTGCAATCTCGCCGATGGGAGCATCTGTATGACGCAGCATCCGTGATGCACTCTCCATCCGTAACTGAATGACGTACTCCATCGGACCGAGTTCTTTCTCTTGTTTGAAGCGTCGCTGTAGCTGTCTTACACTGCATCCAGCAAGTGCCGCTAACTCCTTCAGCTCCAGATTCTGCCGATAGTGACCCGATATATATGTAGCGACAGCATCCACCATGTCTGACTTTGCTCCGCCCTGACTGCTCTCATACTCCATAATGAGTTCGTAGATCATGCCCTGCATCAATGCATTGGCGTGAAATCGTTCCAGCCCTTCACCACGACTCCATTTTGCTACAATTTTCTCCGCGACCTGAACCCATTCCGTTTGAGTGACAGAATCCTGTATAAATGAAGTGTTCAACGGGTGTTTACGATACGAGGGCATAACAAGAGAGGCTCCTTCCATAGAAGTAACCTGGTACATGATCACGATATATTGTAAGTCCTCTGATCTAGCTGTAAGGGTATAGGATGTTCCGTTAACTATATGAGCAGCAAAAGAAGCCCCAATGTGGCAAACCTCACCATTCATTGAAAGCTCCCCTTCGCCACTGCCCATCAGCAGCAACACATCCGACTTTAGTTCAGTTTCACTAAGAACACGGCCTACTTGCAAAATACCGCTATGCACGTCTAGTATCTTGACCGTTGTATTACTCCATAGACTTGTCTGTTCTTGCAGCGGCATTTCTCTCATCTCCTGACAATAGCATCCTTTGCTAGAGAGATTCGCTCGACTAGGTGTACATCTACAGCCTCCAAGCAAATCCCTTAGCAAAGGTAAATTTGTTGCTATTGTCATTTTAATTGAGATTCATTCTCATTGTCAATTTTCGGACATTTCCTGCAATATTCCCCTGACATCTGGTAATAGAAACAACAGGTGATCCGTTCGCTTTTCGCAACTGGAATATTGTCTTTCATGTACGTGAAGCGGGTTAGCGGATTCTTTCTCACACCAAACACTTGCCCCGATGCCACCTGCGTCAGATATGCAAAATCAGCCTGGATATGCTCATTTCCCTGCTCTACCTCGTCTGCATCAGGCGTATACAGCGGCCCAATACGTACCATGATATTCTCCCAGAGAATGCTCATGGATAGAGGTGCAACCACAGCAAGCGTCTGTAACAACGGTGTAAGTTGCTGTGCAAACATCTCCTCTACTACCTTTTCCCGCCACACGTTCCTTTCTCCCGTTAGTTCTTCTGCTTGAAGCCCATTCACCGCTAGAAAAGGAAAACGTGTACCGCCCTCATTAGGTGAGAGCGTCGGATGATAAAGGAAACTGTTCTCCAGCTGAAACGACACATGCTGATGATGAAACGTCATGGCCGTCACGAGTGGAGCTGTCCACAGATAACCAATTCGCTTAGCTAACATGGAAGCGGCAACCTTCATGTCAGGCGCATCAATGTACGCCTGAAACCAGCCGATATACTCTCGGCATGCCGCTTCATCATGCAACTCACTCAAAGCAATGGTACGGACACTATTCTCAGGCGGCTTACCTAGCAGAATCGAATGATCCTCCACGGTTTCTTTCCATAAGTCACTCGAGAGATACTGATTCATATTAATTCGATCCCAGCAGCGCTTCTGATGCTTGATCTACAATAAGGTTAATCGCGATAGGACCGTAGTATGCGATCCATAGAGTTGAGTTTACATCATAGGTAAGGTTGTTTTTCACTGCATCTAGAGATTGCCATACTGGATTGCTAACCATATCCTCTGCCTCTGCTGCAAACAGCTCATCTGACAGTACGAAATAACGATCTGCGCCGATCTCAGGAACTTTCTCCATCGAGATTTCAACAGAAGTATCCCCTTTGATCTCCTCAACGAGTGCAGGCATTTTCAAGCCCAAGTCCTTATACAGAATTTCGCCTGTGCGATGCTCGATACCATGAACACGAATGCCTTCTTTTCTCGGACGAATAAGAGCTATCGTCTCATCTCCCATTTTCTCTGCCAGCTGCGCCTTCACTCCAGCCGCTTTCTCTTCATACGCTGTTCGCACTTTCTCTGCCTCATCCTGCTTGTCTGTAATCTGAGCAATCGTAGCTAACGTATCACGCCAGTCTTCGTAGAAGTCGAGTACGAGGGTAGGTGCGATTTTGCTCACACTCTCATACTGTTTCTCTTGGAAGTCGGTCATGATGATCAGATCCGGGTCCAAAGCTACAATGGCTTCCAGATTAGGCTCGTCCCGTGTACCCAGAACCTGTACGTCTTTCGGCTCATCACCTAAGTATTCAGGAAAATCGGTGTTGCCCCCAGCGATAACACTGCCTGCCGGCTTCTCGCCAACAGCTAACATTTGATCCAGAAACTTTACATCAAGCACAGCAATCCGCTGTGGTTTCTCGTTTAGCGTCAGCTCGCCCTTCATGTGTTTGAGCGTTACAGGAAAAGCTCCAGTAGTTTGAGTTTCTGTATTCGAAGGTGTCTCCGCAGGCGTTGCAGCAGACTCATTGCCCCCATTTGCATTTGTACCTGCTCCGGCACCACAAGCCGTTAATACAAGCACAAGTGCCAGCATCAGACCCATTAAAAATCGTGATTTTTGGACGGCGTATACCTTGCCTATTGCCGCTTTACCCTTTGTTCCTTTATTCAAGATGAATCCCCCTTATGTATGATAATGATTTTCATTATCGTCTTATAAGGCGAGTATATACGATGTCCACATCGCGTTACCATGTACTTTTGCGACATTTGAACCGGACTAAAGCGACATCATGAAGCGTTTTATTCACTCTTCGATGTTTCGTAATCGTCGTCGAAGAATGGTTTACGTTCTCAAATAGAGCCCATGGCAGAAGCAAAAGAGGAATATCCCCATCCACGATCTGACCATGGGCTACATCCATAACGATATCACACCTAGTTCAGCTTCACTTTACCCGTCAAGGTCACTACCGATTGCTCTGGAATCGTAACGAGAAAGGACTGTTCATCGCCTGCCTTAACGCATCCCATACCAGTCAAATCCAGCCCGGCATTGGTCACGTAACATTCCAGTACGGAGACGACTCCGTTCACCCCGAGATTGTGAAGGTTCAGCTGAATGCATTTGTCCCGTCCTCCATGGTTCACCAAAACCACGGTCACCGTCTGCTCTCCGTCATGCACATAGGCAGAGCCCAGCAATCCGCTGTCTGCTTCTTCACCAAGACCGTTCAGGTCGATTCGTTGTGCGCCCGGACGAATGAACTTGCTGTAGTTACCCAGCACCCACAACATTTTGGACGTTAAAATGTTCTGTTCATCGCCCTCCTCCTGAAAATCGGTGTAGATCAGTCCGTCCTTATAGTCCACTTTGGATACCGCCGTCCACCACTGCCACGCAGCCGCGTTGGCTTCCACCAGGTCGAAATGAATAGTTCGCGCCACATGCAGTGCAGGCTCCATGCCCAGATCCCGACCAGGGCCGTACTCGCCCAGAATGCAATATTCCGTCACCCAATATTTGGAGCTCGCATCATAATGGTTCATATTGTCACTCAATAATCGTCTGAGTCGAACTAGCCGATCATCACCCGGATGGCTATAATCCGACCAGTAGGAGTGTGAAGCGATTTTGTTGCCCACCGCTTCCTTCATCTCGGGGTCGCCAATCAGTGCCTTGATATATTCCCGGTATTGGCCTGTACCCAGCTTGTTGGCACCGCTTGAGTACGTACCACTGCCTGCAAACTGGCGATAATATGCGTCGTCCAATAGTGAAGTAATTTCTACTCCGTCAGGTGCACTGATCCGTGCTCCCAAGTTGGTTAACTGCAATTGCCGATGCAGCTCCAGAATAACACGTCTCATATCCTTGTTGTTATAGCGATTGCCCTCCTGCCAAGCCTGGTTCCAGTCCCAGGTAGGCTCATTAATCGGGCTGATATAATCAAAGGACAGTCCGATCTCCTGAAAATGCATCAGTATATGCACGAGAAAAGCTGCAAACGCCCCCTCGTACCCCTGCTTCAGATTGGTTGAACCCACTTCGGAATCTGGCTGGGCATGACCGTTTTTAGTCATCCATACCGGTGGACTATTCACAAATGCAATGAGTGTCTCCACCCCCCGATCACGCGCAGCCTGCAGGAACCACTGTTGTCCGGACTGTTTGCTCCATTCATATTCTCCATCCTCCGACATTTTGAAAGCCTCTGCACGCCTCCACGGGTCGGGAATTCGGTCTTGATCAGTTACTGTAGAACCGGCACCAATATTGAAACGCCATGCCGATAATCCGATGCCCTTCTCTCTCGAAAATAACAGATCCGCCAACCGGTTTTTGTTCTCCTCCGTCCAATGTTTACCTAAAGGTTCCATGGACCATGCATCCGATGCGCCAAAGTTATCAATCATCTGGTAGCGAAGCTCCCCACTAACCGTTACCACAGCATCCGGTGACCCTTCTAACTTCGATAGCGTTTTCCCCATCTATATAATCCTCCTCTTTTCCAGCCGAAGCAGCTATACTTACTTGCAAGAATGGAGCCACCTGTACAGTGACCCCATGCATTTGCAAGCTTACTGTCCTAGCATTCCAGCCAGCCTTTTCTCTTTCAGCCATTCTCTATGTTCATGTCTAGCCCACAAGCCCGGAACGCTCCACACTCTCTACGAAATGACGTTGAACGAACAGATAGATAATAAGAAGTGGTAGAATAGCCATCAGCACACTTGTATTCATCATCATGGACATAAAAAATGGATCCTGCGTGTACGATTCAGCGGCTTGACCTCCGCCGGTTAGGTACGTTGCAATCGTGTATCCGGAGGAAGACATCATCGACGACATGACCTTGGGCTCGTTCAGGTACATATTGGTGAAGAACGAGTCATTCCATTGCCATACAAACGAAAACAGCATGACAGTGACCATAGATGGTATTGCATTTGGTAAAATAATGCGTCCAAACGTCTTGAAATAGCCTGCACCATCAACGTATGCTGCTTCTTCAATCTCACGAGGAATGCCCCTGAAGAATTGGCGGAAAATGTATACGTACAGACCTGTTTTCACGCCCATGCCCAATAATGCAGAGATCAGGAACGGCCAATACGTATTAATCAGATTCGCAGGACTGCCTCGAAACAGTTCAATCAAACCAAGCACATCAAAATTTTTATAATTCAGATAGAGCGGAATCATGATCGTCTGTGAAGGAACCAAGATGGTAAAGATCACCGTCGCAAACAACAAACCACTTCCTCTAAATCTGATCCTTGCGAATCCGTAGCCTGCCAGTACACACGTTATCGTCTGAAGCAGCATAACAGCAGACGACAACCATAAGGTATTCGTTAGCACACTCGGATAGTTCATTGCTGTGAATACCAGTTTGAAGTTATCCAGCGTGAATTCGCGGGGGATCCAGATTACTGTCGGGTCATACAGATCGGACATACTTTTAAATGAAATCGATATCTTCAATAAAATGGGATACAGAATAACGAATGAAATGCCAAATATCAGGACGAAACGTACCAAAATCCAAAGCCACTTTTTAATGAATTCAAACCAGTAGGCAGTAGAAGTTAGGCGCTCTAGCCCTTCTTTTTTTGCCGTCCGCTGCCCTGATGCGGTTCCTGTCTTCATGTCAGGCCTCCTTCGGGAATGCTAATTTTGATAAAAGACCTTGCGAGACACAAGAGCAGTTGTTACCCACAAGATCAATGCAATAACGGCAAAATATATCCAGGACATCGCCGCACTGAGCCCAAAATTAAAGCTCTTAAAGGCCGTATCCACCACAAGCCGACTGGTCTGGTCACTAATGAAGCTGTCCACGATCGTATAGACCAGATTGGTCAGAATCAATGGACTCAGCATAGGGAATGTAATCTTCCAAAAGGCTTCATATCCCGTCGCCCCCTCAATCTTGGCGGCTTCATACAGGGATGGTGAGATCGACTGCAAGCCTGCAAGGAAAATCAGAATTTGTACTCCGGACTGACTGACAATCTCATAAATCCGACTAACCGCACCTGTCAAATATTCAACCAGAATCGGACTCATGCCCGATTCAAGCAGCATAATGGTCAGATCCAGATTTTTGAGGACAGACAGTCCCCCACCGGTCATATCATTGGCATTGCGTACAACGGATTGCATCAAATCCCCGTTTTCAATACTGGCAATGATGCCTGAGGCCAGAATAACTGGCAGGAAAAAGATCGCCCTCGATAATACCCGTCCGCGAAACTTCTGATTCAGAATGACGGCAAAAAACAGGCTGAAAATAATAATCAATGGTGTATTGACCACGATATTCAGAACCGATTCCGTCAACATTCGTACATAGGATTCATGGGATAACAGAGCCTCACGGAAATTGGCCAAACCGATAAACTCTAAGGTGAACCCTTCATTAGACACCTGAAGATTACTCAGACTGTATCGGAACGATGAGATTAACGGCACCATGAACAGAAATAGGAACCCAATGAACCAAGGTAGAATGAAATACAAACCGTAATATCTGTTTTTTTGTTCAAGAGATAACTTTTTGAGCTTCATTCCGGCATGTCACCTCCTCCTACCTGGTAGCTCTTCGCTGCCACACTTACGCCGTCAATATTCACAGCAACATCGTTGTAATTGACAATGACCGTTTTTCCTTTTTCAAACGTCGTCTGATAGACACCATCGCTCAGCTTCTCATGGTTCACAATGGCTTGATTCTGCACATCGTTCAGGACATCGCTAATCTGCTGGTACCGCTCGGCTGATTCCTGAATCCAGCGCCGATAATCTGCTGAATACAACTCGTCGAATCCAGTCATCTTGATGGCAGATGGATCCGCATAGAACCATGTGTAGTAAGGCGCTGATCCGGTTTCAATCGCTCGCAGCATCTGTACAAGAGAATCCTGATCGTCAGCCATATTCCATGCTGTTCCCGCATATTGGATGTAGCCGTGATATACCAGTTGGAAAAAAGGAACTGCTTCATCGGTTATGTTAAAGCCGCTGTTGCTCATAGGTGAATCCACAATATGCCGGGTGTAGGCACTTGCATACACATTGCCACCTTCCACAAGAAGTGACGTATCGGAACGATGCAGCTGCTCAAGTTGTTCGACTACAACCGTCTTCGCCTGCTCGCGATTGACCACGTTAGCACGATTGAAATCGGAGTTCAACTGATCGCCTAAATCTCGAAGGGACACCCCCGAAAGTCCTAGTCGTGTATGGTCTTGCAAAAATCCATGCACAATGCCAGGTACGGCTTGCGGGCTGACCACATATCCTGGTGGTGCCTCTTCATCCCGCGTAAATGTAGAGATCCGGTATGGGAACATCTGAGCGAGCTTACCTGTAACTTGACGTGAAGCATAGGATTTCTTGAACGCTTTAGCTTCTGGAAACACCTCCAGAAAAGACACATCCGGGTAAAATCCGAACCCATTCTGCTCCGTGTAAGCCTGCAGACTTTGCAAACCTTTAGCACCACCAAGCTTCTTGTCAACAGCAATTGACTGAGGCATGTCGTGCTGGATTCCTCCGTTAAACCACCCCGAGTAGCGAAGCTGAATGTCGCTCACACCATAGCTCTGCATCTCTTTCAAGATTTCCTGTGCTTCCTCAAAGGTTGTCAACGACTCATAGGCGTTATAGGGGATGCCCAAAAAGAACTTTTTCTTTGGAATACCGCCAATAAGTTCTACGTAAAATGGCAGTGCTGTGTCATCAGCCAAACGCGTAAGCTGGTTGTTCTCAATCAGATAATCCCGATATGTCGAGGCCATACCTGAATAACTGGCATTGTCCGTACCCAGAAATTCAAAGACGACTGCCATCTCGTTATGGAAAGGCTGTGCTTGAAACCGTTTGACTGTGCTGGAACGCCATCCATTGGTGAGGGTAACTTCCTCCATACTGCTTAGCATGAAGCTGGAATGCACGGTATTGTATTGATTCAGTCTGCCACTGATATCCGCCTCAACGGATGCGACTGCATCGCCTTTGTCAATGATGGCCAAATACCCTTTGTCTCCGTAACTCATGCCGTACACAGGAATCCTTGCCTTCTGTTCTTTCTGAATCTGGGTGAGCTGATTAACCGCATGATCACCGCCATACAGGGTGGTGCTATACGGTGATGCATACGTCTTTTGGTTATTAAAATAAATCAGTGATCCTGATCCGTCCGGCACCAGACTGTACCCTTCTTCTGAAGGCCCGCTGGCACCGAAAAAAGGTAGCAGTGACAAGGATTGAATCTTCATGGAATCCGGATACTGGATACCGCCCTCAGGGATCGATACCCTCAGACGTGCATCTTCGAGTCGATAGTGCACGGGCACGACGACATTCTCAAGCCCGCTTCCTTCCTCACCGTAGGCTTCCTTGTCAATCGCGATCTGTACCTCATCATAGTCAATGGATTCCAGAATTCGGGTTACTTTGGACAAACCAACACCTTTCAGAGATGAATCCCGTCTTTCGTAACGCTTGTTCTGCTCATCATAACGAAAGCGCTTCTCTAATTCTTTTTGATCCTTTTCCTCCAGTTTCTCGAGGATTAAAGTTCTAAAGCGTTCCTCGCTAATAAATTTTGGAATGGCTTCAATATCGCTCTTGACTTCACCCAGTGTATACACGATATTAACGCCGTCTTCGACCTTTTCGATCTCAAACTGACCACTCTGAACACTATGTGTATAATTGTCGTATTTGAGCGCGTTGCCGGCGTTATCGTAGTACGTCAATTCGAGCTGTACATTCAGCTGGGACTTGTTATATCCGGTTGCGATGGCATCCTGTTCCCGATCCTGCGGATTGGAAAACCACATCTCACCATGCTGCTTATCGAGCGTTGCAATCTCTGTTGTTTCCGGCTGAAGATACAGAATCAGCTCTTCATTTTCGGCGATAGCCTCCATACCCTCAGGAACAGTGATTACGTTGTGGCTTGCAGCTTTATTTGCCCGCTCTTTGGTTATGGATGGGTCTGCGTCAGCCTGAATAGACTCTGTCGTCTTTTGCTCTGATGATGCTTCTGTTTCTTCTGTTTCGGCCACAGTGCCACGATGAGGTTGTTCAGACTCAACTGTTGTGGTCACCGCTCGTTCATAGACCGACTCGGCGTAGTTAACATTTTGCGTCATCAACAAACTGCCGATGATGATTGTAATGGCAAAAGTAGTACGACTTTTGTTCACCTCCGACACCTCCTTCCTTCTCCTATTTGCGCAGCGTGATCTCTTGATAGAGGGTGTACACAAAACTGATAATCTGTTGAATCAAGCTAAAGAAAAGCAGACCCAGAAAGATAACGATCCCCATAACAACCAGGGTAAGCAGCATCGTGCTGATCGTTTTGATCACCGAATACTGATGTACCGTTTTGGTTCCCACAAACAACAGCCAGACAAACCAGATGACCCCTATGGAGTCAAACAGATAATAGAAAGAAGATTCACGCAGTGTAATCACATTACTCAGCAATATATTTGGAATGTTAATCAGAATTAGCGGAAGCATGGCATATCCCGTCGCGATCAGAATATCCCTGAACTTGCCTTCTCCGTCCATCAGCGTGGTCAGTGACCAATTGGAGATACACCAGAGCAGGAAGGGGAGAATGATATATTTGAATTCATTGATACTGTTCAACGAGAGTGGATCGTTGTCATTGACGATATATCCGGCGTACTGACGTTTCAGAATCATCGTTACGGTAACACCGAGCAGCACCAGTAACGCCACACGCAGCCTGCCTTTATTTTCATACTTGAGATCCCAGTATCCGTCGAATGGACGCACAGCGACATGTAGAGAGTATTTGATTTCCTTAATTAGCGACATCTCCGGCTCCCCTCTCATTCCTCGATCTAGCGATTCGGCGCCAGAGGATTAGGCTAACAAGCACTCCGATCGCCACCGTCATATACATCCCGAAATATTCTCGCATGTATTCCCTTCGATATTTCGCCAGAGCTCTGGAGTAATATTCCCGATCATTGCCAAGCTTCAGGTGGGTCATCGCTTCCTTGTACTCCCCTTCTCTCAGCATGGATTTGCCGATGCCTACATAGGCCATTTCATAGTTGGCGTCAAGTCGCAGCACCTCTTGCCACAACGTTGCAGCTTCCGAATGCTTGCCTGAGCTGTACAAACGATTGGCCTCGTTTACCAGACCTCCAAATGTCGTCGGCTTAAATTCGGTGATCTGGCCGAGATCACGATCCAGCACATAGATGGCATCGCCATAGCTTTCAATGGCTACCGGATTTTTGAATGTGCCTTTCTGATTACCGAGCTGACCAATCACATACAGTAAGTTGCCATCCTCGTTGTACGTGAACACACGCCCTCTCGTAGAATCGAGAGCACGGTAGACCCCGTTGCTGGATACCTGAATATCAATGAAGGAGGAGCGATTAATACTCAAGTCCCCCACCGGGGCGAATTCCCCGTTGACCCGAAGTACATCAATGCCGGAGGGATTCAATTTTTTTACCGCCGAAGCTGTGTTTTTGTCCGCCGTCGTTGTATAGATGAAACCGCCTTCATCAATATCTGCGTTATTGAACTCTAGTGGAATAAAACGAATCATCTTTTCCCGCTGTTCCTTGGTGGATACGCTTTTCCAGAATAGATCAACCGGATCAAACTGCACACGATTCGTGCCCATAAACCCCGTAAACCGACCGTCACTATCAAACTCGATCAATCCTTCATAGACACCCCGACCGACAACATAGATGCGTCCAGCCTTGTCTACGATCACTTTCCTAGGAAAATACTCAAATGTATCACTAATGACATCCGACTCTGGTGCCCCAATTGCACGAACAAACGTCCCGTCCGGATTCAGCTCCACGACTCGTCTGTTCTCGGTGTCGGCAACGTAAATCTGACCTGACTCCGTAACGAACAACCCTTCCGGATTCAGAAAACTGTCCTGTTTGCCTTCATGCTCAAAATGTTGGATGACTCGCATCGTTTCCCATTTATCGTTCAATACAATAATTCGTCCATTGCCAGAATCCAGGACGTAGAGCAAGCCATTATGTGCAGCATACAAATCCATTGGAGACTGCCATGCTCCCGTTCCGGCGTCGGTACCCGTGATCACTCTGAAGGGGAGAAAAGCAATCGGAGACTTGACCGAATTACCCCAGTAATTGTAGGTATATCCCTCATACGGTGCCCCATGAGCCACGTTATGTCCGAATCCGGAGATCAGCAGGGAAGCTGCCAGAACGATTAGCCATGATCTTACTTTCATCTCTAACACCCCCCTCACTTAGTCCTTCATCCCGGATGAGGCCATCGTTTGAATGACTTGGCTCTGAGACAATATAAACGTCACGATCGGCACCGTCATCATGATGACAGCAACCGCAGCGCCCACACCTGCACGAGCTATTCCCCCCTGGACAATCTGTCCCATGGCGTAATGCATCGTTTTGAGCTGCTCACTGTAGATAAAGCTACCGCCATCCGTTCCCCACAACATCTGCATCATTAAAATGAGCAGCGTTAACCATGCAGGTTTGACAAGTGGCATGACTACCTGAAAGAAAATCCGATATTCGCTGGCTCCATCCATTTTTGCCGCCTCCAGAAGCGCATCCGGTATCTGCTCCATAAACTGCTTCATCAGGTACAGACCTAACGGATAAGCGAAGGCAGGAATAATCATGGCCTGATAGGAATCGAGCCAGCCTAGCGTAGACATGATCATGTAATTGGGAATAGCCGTAACATGCGGCGAGAACATCAGAGATAATACGATGATCGTGAATAGGATTTTGTGCCCACGAAACTTGTATTTAGCCAGTGGATAAGCCGCCGCAGAGGCTAGCATAATATGTCCGAACGTGCCTGCCGCAGTGATAAACACCGTGTTGAAAATATATCTTGAGAAGGGCACCCATGAGTTTTTCATCACTTGAAATAGGTCTGAAAAATTCTCAAACGTTGGATTCCGTACAAACAGCGTGGGTGGGAAAATAAAAAGTTCATCCAAGGGCTTAAACGCATTATTGATCACATAGATAAGCGGGATGACCATAAAAGCACCAAATCCGCCCAGCAAAAGGAAAAGCAAGATATCGACCTGCCAGGATCTGTTGATTTTCCTTTTCATACGCAAGGCCATCTTCATCTGCTATTCCCCCACTCTCTTTAACAGCTTTTGAACAAGCAGGTTGGAACCTAGCATCAGACTGAATAACACCGTTGCAATGGCAGAAGCATAGCCCATCTCGAAGCGGATTGTTCCGTAATCCATCAAGTGAGTAACAATCGTATGCGCTCCGTACTGTACGCTCGGGAAACCTGCCAGCGCAGTAGCCACTTCGGCAACGGCCAGGGACGCGGTAATCTGGATAACAGCTCCGAACATGAGCTGAGGACGCATCGAAGGCAACGTAATATACCACAGCTCCTGCCAGCGATTTTGAACCCCGTCGATGGCTCCTGCTTCATACAAGGTGCGATCCACGGTTTGCAGACCGGCAATGAACGCAAGAAAACTGGTTCCAAGGCTGAGCCATAGCTGTACAAGCATAATGATTGCAAGCATGTATTTGGGATCTTGCAGCCACAGGATTGGCTCATAGGTGATGCCTATTTTCATCAGAAATCCGTTCATAATGCCATAGGAATCTCCAGAGAAAATAATTTGCCAAATAAAAAACACATTGCCTGAGATGGACGGTGCAAAAAAGATCAGTGTCATGAAGGCTCTCACCTTAGGATTCAGCTCATTAATAAGCCAGGCGAACACAAAGCAGGCAATGTAGCTAATTGGACCGGTGATTACCGAGAAAACAATCGTATTTTTAAGACCGATCAAAAACACATCATCATTCCAGAGCAACTTGGAGTAGTTCTCCCAACCAACCCACTCTGGAAACTCCAGCATGTTGAAATTGGTGAAGCTGAAGAAGATGGAGATCATGACTGGAAACACGGTAAACAAGAAGAATAACAACATGTAGGGTGAAAGAAGGATATAGAGATGCTTATCCCGCTTCATATCTCTCACAAAGAGTTCCCACTTCCCGGGTAAGCCGGCAGGCGTACGTTTGGGCTGAGAACCAGTTTTGGTCACCATATTAGCCTTCTGCAAAAGAGTCCCTCCCTAGTGCATTCCGTCCAATTTAAACTCTTTTCGTTTCTCCTGAATTTCGTAGTTAATTTCCTGCACATAATCGTATAAGGCATCGGTGGAATTCGTCCCGTTATTGACGACCTCACGCAGTGCATTGTCTAGATGCCGGCCCGTAAAGTAGCCTCCGGGAACCTCCGGAACCCCCTGAACCCATTCCCATTGTTCTTCCAGACTTCGATAATCGCGGACAGGCCAAGGTAACTCCTGCAACGCTTCAATATTGGCTGTTGGATACCGCGCTGCCGCTCCCATCAGACCTTCCATTTCGCGTCCGAATCGAACCTGTGCATCCTTGCTGACCCACCATTTCATAAATTCCCAGGCCGCATCCTTATGCTTCGATTGCTTGAGCATAACGGTCGCCGTGCCTCCACTCGCGACATCTCGTTTGATACTTCCGTCTGGTTGCTTGAGGCCGGGAACCGGAATGAACTCCCATAACCCCTTGATCTCAGGCGCAGATACGGACAGATAGTTATAAAAGGTATAATCCATAATCCCTATAGGCATTTCCCCGGTTCTAAAGCGCATTGGAAAATCGAAAGTGAGGGGTAGCTTGTAGCTGGTATAGAAATTCGTCCACTCCTTGAACGCCTCCAGCCCCGTTTCCGTATCCATACCGCTTCTGGAGCCATTGTCCAAATAAAACGAACCGCCCATCTGGTACAGCAGCATGGCATATGCCCGGTTCACTTCCAATACGGGTACACCTGTCGTTTGGGCAAGCGGCAAAGCCATTTCCATATTATGCTTCTGCAGCACCGGGATCATTGCGTAGACGTCCTCCCATGTCTGCGGCGGCTCCAGATCAAGCTGTTCCAAAATATCTTTCCGGTAAAATAACATATTGAAAATTTGTTGCTCCGGCAGTGCAAATACTTGATCCTCATAGTTATAGGGAACCATTGCACTATCCCTGAATTGCCTAATTAACTCGTCATAGCCGGGATACTTGGACAGATCTTCTGCCGCGTTCCGCATTCCGAAGTTGACCGGCACATCATTTCCGACCTGCATGGCTACATCCGGCCCCTCTCCTGCCAGGGAAGCACGCAGCAAAACATCCGCATTCACCAGCTTGAGGTTCACACCAATGCCTGTCAGCGGGGTAAACGTATCGTCAATCATGGCCTTCAACACCTGAGCCTGATCCCGGCCTGTACCAATCCATACCGTAACAGACTTGTCTTCATCAGATGTGCTGCCAATGGTGTCATAATCCTCGAAAAATGAATGGAAAAAAGACGAAATTTCGTGTCCAACTTTTCGGAAGGACGAATCATTCGCTTTCGGCAGCTTCACATCAGGTGAAGCAAGCAGCAGATAATCAACTTCCAGCGGCTGTTCGCGTACCTCCAGCAGCCAAGAGCCGACGCTTCCTACATTGATTTTGAATTGACCCAGCCGCTTCTGCACGGTTTCCGGCTTGTCAGCCAGATCGGCCAGCTGATAGGCTGTTTTCGTCAGTATCGCGGTCTTATCACTTTTTTCCCTCGTTAAACGAATTAACTCTTCAGATACGGCATTTAGGATGTCACTTTGTTCGCGAAATACCTTCACCATATCCGGAATCTGTTTCTCTAATTGATAATCCCGATAGGGGTCAGGTACGTTACCTGTGATCATCAGAATTTTGCGATACATCGCATTGATTTCGAGCACACTGGCTTCCACCTGACGGATCAGAGGCGCAATTGCTCCCAGACTGACCTCAAGCTGCAATTCATGTTTGCCTTGAGTCAAATGAAATAAGTAGGGTTCGTCCTCACTACCAAGCACATTCATCTGCCAATTCGAGTCATAGAAGAACGGAATTTGCATCATTTCACGGAAGGGAACCTTATTGTCGATCTGCAGCGAACGGGTGGAATAAATCCCCCTCAGCAGTTCCTGTCTACCTTTGATTGCAATCTTGTATAGTCCATCCTCCGGCACATCCATTTCCCATGCAATCCATTGTCCTGGCACACGCCAGTTGTTTCCGCCGATGGTGTTCATTCTGATTTTGGATACATCGTACGGTTCCGTGGATGTGCTTGATCGATCAGTGATTGGATACAACGTTGGTGATGACTTGTACTTGGCATGCTCACCTTGAACTTTGATCAAGTGTCCACTGGTTTCCATATATCCCTGTCTCTCATACTCCTGCTTCACTTCTGCGTAGGATATCGGTTGTTCATACTGGTGTAGCCTGATCGAATCAATAACCATAGGCTCCCGGGTGGACACAAGCGTCAATGAATGTTTGCCTGCAGAAAAATAAAACTGGTAAGGCTCCTCATAATAGCCCTCCTTGTCTCTCAGAAGCGATTCTTGCCACATCGGTGCCTCCGTCTGACGTGGGCGCAGGTCGTTGCCTCGGTTATCTTGTTCGATCTCGGATTTCTCGTTGACCCATACACGATGAAAACTCAGATTACGTGCATTATTGAAAGGCAATTTGCCATCGATCCATAGTTCACGTTCTATTGCGGAACTTTTACCCTGGATCGGGTAATAACGCAATGTCATGTGATACATGCCCGATTCAGGAACATCCACTTCCCATTGCACGGAACCGCTCTCCTCTGTTCTGATGAACTTGCCAGTCTCACCACCAAGCTCCGTGACCATCTTCGGTTCCATTCCTTCCGCAGCTGTGTAGTCAGCTCCGCGAATAACAATTTCCCTAGAAGGCTGCTTCTCGTCCTGGAATTTCTGCAAATAATAATCGTAACTACCCTCAGAAGCAGATTCAGAGATTGGCATCACACGGCTCGGATCTGATGTTCGATTCCCGGACTTTGCATTGCCGCTTGCACCGGAACTGGATATCGTGTACACCATGACGAGGATTAGCATAACGACGATAAGCGTCACTCGGGATAATGGTAACTTCACCCGATGCCCCCCTTTAGCAGACTGTAGTGAATTAGATAGACGGCCCGCATATCGATTTTGGGATGAAATCAGCAATGAGGCCGTCCTGTTTGTTAACGTTGATCGATCGAACTATTCTTTCTTAGACTGTTCCCCGCTTAACACTTTTTTCACCGCAGCCTGTGCAGGTCCGATAACCTGGGCAACACCTGTTGAAGGTGTAATCTCGCCTTTGATGAATTTCTCCGTTACTTTGTCCAGTTGATCCTTAATGCCCAGACCACCGAAGCGACCACCAAACAGACGCTGCACCTGGCCATTATCATTCATCGCGTTGGCAATGGATGCTTCGTCTGGCAAAATATTTTCGAGCGAGAGCCTACGGTTATCTTGCCAGTTATCGAAGTCTTGTAACTCTTCCCAAATCTTCACGATCACATCTGCGTCCTTCACTCCCTTTGGAACAACGTAAGCTGTAGCCTGACCGAATGGTTCGTAATACGACTCTGCTTGAGGCCCCTTCGGCATGTATACATAACCCCACTCATCCTTCATCTTATCTAGAATCCGACCTTCGATCTCCCAGAGTCCACCCGGATACATGGCAATGGTGCCTTCTCCGAAGAACTTGGCTGGATCTTCCCAGTCGTTACCTCCATTGGCCTTCACCACTTTATGCTCATTGTACAGACCATGCAGAAAATTAAGCGCTTCCATAGATTCGGGTGAATTAAACGTCACTGTGCCTGTTTGCTCATCATATAATTTGCCTCCGTTGCTCGCGACCAGCATCTCAGAAAGTACGTAATGCGCTCCAGCCAGTCCGTATTGATCCATTTTACCGTCACCGTTACGATCAACCGTGAGCTGTTTGGCCGCATCCAGCATCGTATCCCAGCTCCAGTTATCTTCATCCATCAATTGCTGCGGGTCTTTCAGACCAGCCTCCTTGAATATACGCTTGTTATAGAACATGCCACTATCATTAGGTGTATACCAGCTTTCGAGTCCGTACACCTTGTCGCCTCCAAAGCGCATAGCATTAACCACATCCTGTTCCACACGAGTATCTTGAAGGTAGTCATCCAGCGGTGTCAGGAAACCACCCTGCATAAGCCCCCAGATAAATCCATCCGGAACCCGGACGATTTCAGCAAATGGCTCGTTCGCGAGCACAGAGGAAGACAGCTTTTCAGAGGTAGACCAATATTCAGTATTCAAATATTTGATCTTTACGTTATACTTTTCTTCCACCATTTGAATACGCTCGCGGGCAAGCTCATCCGATTCTGAATCCCCTTTTGGTGTAGCATCCCACCAGTGAGAAATTCGAATAACCCGACCGTCTAAATCTGGCACCGGCACAGCTTCTTCCTTGTTCTCTTCCTCTTCCTGCACTGGCGTTGTGTTCGTCTCGACTTCAGCTGGTTGAGCAACTGGATCGGCTGGTTTGTTATTTGTACCACTGCATGCAGACAAAAGCATGATTAACATGGCAAATAAAACGAACATCATCATTGGGTTAGACATCATTTTTTTCAACATGGGCGGCCTCCCTCAAATAAATGATCTTAATCTGTTCCAATACGCTTCTCAATTGCCGTTCAGGATGTTCGCTCCTTTCTTGAAATGACTGAATTATGCAGTGGATTAAGCGCTTACAAATATCAAACAAAGTACACTTCTCGGTGTTGGATTATGTACCTTCACCACCCCAGCCATCCATATCGATTCCTCGTAAAGTGATCTTTTCTTTGTGCTCAAACTTCATCCTACACACACTCCCCCTCAAAGTTGATAACATTGAATCAAGCTTACAACATGCTTTTTGATGACTGCCCTGGACAATTTGGATCCTTACAAGGCCGCCTTAATGGGATTTGAAAACCTAGATTCACACTTCGCTGTAAAGAGCATTAGCCAAGTTGTTGAGTATACTTGAAAAGGATTTCATGAAACCCATTTCATTTATAGTATTATTAAAATCCTTAAGTCAGTACACATTCTGATATTTTTTAAAATATTTTAGGGCGTGTCTGAAAACTCCGAAGGCAGCAGATTTTGCCGAATTTTCGTTCCAAGTCAGGAAGTTTTCCGCAGGCGTGCCGGGGCACGTCAAGGGAAAGTGACGCAGCAGGGGGCGAAAAGGCGGTGAAAGATGCACTTCAGCGAGTTTTGAGACACGCCCTAGTCTCCGTTGTTTCATTCCACAGCATTTCCTTGGATTACGGCTTGCACTTTGGCAAGCTACGTATGGGTAAGGTACTGTGTCCAAAAGAGGTAGCACCTCTCAGAGTTGCACCGCGTGTTATTCAACGCAGTGCTTATCATTGAAGTAACATCACGAGTTCATCATCGTGATGCATAGCAAAAAGCGCCACGCTCGTATGGTCGTGGCGCTTCTTCCTGCTGTATGACCTAATTGGTCATGCAGCACGATTTTAAGTTGCTACTTTACCTACATCGCAGCAGCTTCTTATTCTAGCGGCAGTATGTACTATTGCACCTGCTACGACTAATGTCGTTGGTGGTATTCAGGTTACTTATGCTTATCTAAGCAACCTCTAACCTCTTCGATGATCCTTTACTTCTATCCCCGAGCTTTCACAATACTTTTTGAGTGTCATGATTACGCTATCTTTATCCTGATTCTTTAACGAGAAAGATAGCTTTTTATTTTGATCGAAAAGATGAATTTGAAGAAGATTAGTACCTATTCGCATTTCACTAATTTGTTTAATTGAATAGTTCGTCTTATTTACTGTTATTCCCTCGGGCAATAGCACTACCGCATATTCCTTTTGTGAATCTATCCAGTTTTTAATAACTAGAGCGATCACAACCAACCCAGTTGTTATCAGTAGTATTACTCGAAGACCATCACTGATGGTATCACCTAATATATTCAGAACAGGCAACACACCAATCGGCAAAAATATAAATAGATAATATAATGGGTAACCCTTCAACATAAATTTATAATTCATTCTGAATTCCTCTCATACAAAGTAAATCGCCTCGGCGTACTTTATCTTTTTAATTTATAGTAATTTTCTGCCGTATATATGGACCAGTCCCAAAATTTATCTCCCTGACTGATAATAAATCGGTCAAACCACAACTCGAAGTTCATATTGAAGGGTCTCGACTCGTCAAAATTGTCTATGTGCCCCTTAACCATTAAATAATTATTTGAGCCTTCGCTGTATTTTTTCAGATCAATTACGATATTATCTTGATAGATATAGGCGATCTTCAGGTACCCCTCGTTTGCATCCTCATACGTTGCTTCTTGGATATCCTGCCACTTATATAAGTACGCCTCTCCTCCGTATTGCGGATGGTCAAATAACGAGCAACCATTGCTTATCTTCAAAAAGTGAATATAATCATTCGGAAGTTCATACCCTAATGTTCTTTGGAATTCCATTAAATCACTTTCATCTGCCGGATCATTAAACGTACAGGTAGCTTGAGTTAAATAACCTTCCTGAAGCTGTAATTCTAGCAGGTTGTTATTTTCCAATCTTTTCTTAAGAGAGTCTATTGTTTTATAAATTAATTCTCCTTGAATCAACTTCCATCCACCCTTTCAATAAGCCTTGAGGAGTCACAGCGTGAAAAATATGTAATATGAAGCCCTTAACTTTCCTTTCTGACTGAGCATTCACTTAAATATCTTACTCTCGTTCTCTAATTCAAACTTCTTCGCTTGATGAATAATGCCTTCACCTGAAAAATGTACAATCTCATGATGATCTTCACATACAAGCCATTCATACTTCTTCGATACCAGAAAGTATTCGTCCAAATGATAAAGCTCAGGGATAATTTTATCGAAAATGATATTCTTATCCCCTTCATAAATCCACATTTTATCGTTGTAATCTTCTGCTATAAACCAGATCCATTCATCTGCAATAATCTCTTTGATAGATCGGTACGGTTGTTCGTTAAACCTCAATGCATAGTGGGGTTCTCTCAGTCTGTTCCATCCCCAATGCAGGTCTTGCGTGTAATGAGTCTTCTTTAGAAAGTGCTTTTCGATATGATCTAAAATGGATTTCCACTGATCTTTTCGGACTTCAAACAGTTCTTGCCTGTTGATTGAACACTTTTTAATAAGTTCTTCAATCTCCAATCGAACGAATAAAGACTCCATTTCTAATCTCCTTGTCTCTTTGATTGGAGCTCTCTACTCCTAGTTTTTTTCTTCATTCAATTTCCTAATATCAAAACTGCAAATGAAATCACCCACAGAAGTGGAAACGAACTGATTAGAATAAGGCCTAAAGTCTTCACCTTTTTCTTCAGTAACCAAGATAGAATCGAACAAACGACAACAGCCAAAGGATACAACGTAACGATCGTTACAAGTGCTACTCCCCACATTGAAACTCCACTGTCAAATGCCATGAAAGATAATCCCCAAATGATGAACCAAGGCATTAAGGTCAACACATAGAAACTTTGAATAATAAATAAGTACAATTTCATCGATGAATTCCTTTATCATTTAGTATTAGTCCGTTATATTCTCTTATTTCTTTATATTTTTGCTCCATTAAAATGCTCCTCGGGCCTCTTCTCTTATTCTTGCTAACGCTCTTTTCGCTGCGAGTTTCCCATTATGCATTCCGTTTGTAGAAACCTCTACTAACTTATCTCTAGCTGGAATGTATCTATGAAAACCAAGAATCTCACACGCCCTCTCTTGAACATACATATCTTCATCATCCAAATATTTTATTAATGAATCCAGATTTCTTTTCGGTGTTAACGCCATGATTGAAAAAATATACTGACAACGAATATCGTCATCTATTTGTTGGTTAGAACTTATAAACTTGTTTAACTCATCGATACAACGTAGGTCTTCATCCATCTCAGCATGACTAATTTCTATATCTGACGGATAGTCTTTGTTCAATTCATCCCAATCATAACTAGGATGTTGTTCGAGTTTCGATATAAATGACTGTACACTTCTAAAACCTGGGGATACATCAGTTTCTTCATGATTGATGTAACTGATTCTGTATTGGCAAGCACCTTGAACCTGTAAACCTATGTAGTTCGAATGATCATCTGTCCATAAAGGAATAATGCCTTGATATACCTCCATTTCAGACATGAAATCGGCCATTTCAATCACTTCTTCAATTTCCATTGATCTTAACAAGTAATTTTGATCCTTCTGTTTTTCATGGTGAGTTTCTAACTCCTCAATGAGTATAATAGGTAATGTGATACTGAGTCTATTGAAAAGGTCTATATACATATTACCTCTCCTTTGTGAGATTGGTTTTTCTGCATTTCACTTGTTTTCATGTATAAGCCACCCTCTTAAAATTATTCTACTCGAATTTCATCTAACATTCTTCTTTACATCAACATTTATACCTCCAGATTTCTTTCAAGTAATCCGCCTATTCGCTGCGCCATAAAGGAAGGATTAGGAGGCTCCCCTTGTTTAAACCACCACTCCACGACGCCAACGATCGCTGACCCCAGAAACTGAATATCCACATTCATTCCCTCCGTTAATTCAGGGTTACCCCCTTCGAACATACCGTTTCCTTTCTCCAGTTCTTCGATGAAAAACGTAAGGAACTGATCGCGGAAAAAAGGGCTACCTTTACTCGCTAGTAATGCAGAAAAGAACATCGAATGATTCTCGAAATACTGGAACCACACCAATCCCATATCCTTATAATTCGCGTCATCGTCTGTAGAATTGCAGATCCTTCTTAAGTCATCAATATGTTCTTTAATAAGCTGATCCAGAAGATCGAATTTGTCCATGTAGTGAAGATAGATGGTTCTTCGACTAAGATCCGCTCTATCAGAGATATCTTGAATCGTAATTTGATCAAATTCTTTTTCCATCATCAAATGAATAACAGCCATTTTTATGGCCTCTTGGGATTTGCGTATTCTGCGATCTACCTTTACCACTTCAGAACCACCAGCTTCCTAAATAAATACTACACATGTTCAGAGGAACTGTGAACTAATGCACAAAATCACTCATTTTAAGACTTGTAGCGTTTTCATTTCTGTCTATCATTATACGTAATAGACTATTAATACACTATTGTGCATTTATGCATGAATGGGATTGGAGTTCACTATTATGAAAATTGCAGTTATTGGAGCTACAGGAGGAACCGGAAGGAAAGTGATGGAGCGTGCACTTGAACTTGGCCATGAAGTTGTAGCTATAGCTCGTCGGCCAGAAATGATATCCCCCTTGAAGAGACTCACCATCAGACAGGGAGATGTATTTGACGAGTCCAGTTTGGTCAGAGCCATTGCTGGTGCAGAAGTCGTCATCAGTTGCATCGGCCCGCCCAGTAACGCTTCGCCGGTTGCTGCCAAGAAATTTCTGAATCTAAGAGCTGGCATGAATGTTATGGCGGCTAACTTCTCACCCGGTACTGTCATGTCCGAAGGTATGCCCAATATGATAGCAGCCAGTCAACGTGCGGGTGTGAAGCGCCTAATCATGCAGAGCGGCATTAATTTGAGCAACGGAAGAGAGCTGTCTCCCGTCCATCGCTTGGCAGTTCGCATGATGCGCCGTATATTTTGGAAAGCCATTGAGGATAAATCAATTGCTGAGCATGCGTTAATACAAAGTGAGCTAGAATGGGTCATTGTACGGGCATCCGTGCTTCAATACGCGGAGGGTACTTTAAAATATACAGCAGGTCCATTAGCTCGCATAAATCCTCTCGGAGCACTTCCCTTTGCAGACTGCGCCGACTGTTTAGTGCGGGCAGCAGCCAGTGAGCCTGAGTGGATCAGGCAAGTTGTTAATGTTGGACGGTGACGTTGACATCGGCATCGGCTCTCTACACCTTTCAATCTAATAGGTAGTCATTACTTACCTGATGTTACTCTCATAGGGTCTTCAACAAATTTATCCTGCTTTTAAGCGTTTATTAAATCTTCCCATCACTATGTACTGTAGATGTCTTTGATCGTTAACCATGTTTCATACCAGAATGTTTTTTGATTCAAAGGCTCTATCACTACAGTTTGACCATCTTTTTTATTTAAGTAAATGACGCCTTCCCGCTGAACAAGCGTATCATTGAACTTAAACACAATATCTCTACATTCTTGCTCATACTCCTTTTCTCTTGTTTCTGACCACTCTGCTTTTTCAATAGAATATCTCTTCCTCATTAGTAGAATCCTCCTGGAGTTATTATTGAAGTAACCTCCCTGTATGCCTTCTGAGCGTATTTATTAAAATAGTCTTCATATCGCGGTTGTTTCTGTTACACTCTTAGTTGTTCTTCCAACCATTCTTCAAGTGTCTCTTTAATTACTAATCGATCTTTAGAAGAAATGCTTTTGATCTCATTCCACTCCCCATCAACAAGTTCCAGACGGTAATGGCCTTTAATATCTGAATCTGGATACCATCCTAGATCAAATAGTATCGTGTCTTCTCTTTCAGGAATATCCCATTTCCCATTCTTGATTTTCATTTTAACGATCTGTAATAAATCTTCTGTGAAGAATCCCCAATTCTCAATAAAGTAATCACTATCTGCACTAAGAACAGGGTCTACATCGTAGAATTTGTTATACGTTACTGCATAACCTGCTGGAATCTTAAGTTGCATTAAATTCAAATTTTCTCACCTTCTACTTCATCTGCCGATTTCTATAACTTTATGTATCTTCTCTAACGAGGCGAAAGCTTCGTTTCAAAATGATTTACCTTGTTCATTTCTCCTCCTTATGTGTATCAATCACATAAATTTGGGACTCCCTGTTCCACGTATGATACCCATTGCATAAATGTACCCAGCCGTACTTCTCATAATAATCAATATGATCTGTACATAAATACAATTTACTGAAACCGAGTTTGTAAGCTTCTTGTCTCGCGTGCGTCATTAAGACTGACCCAAGACCCTTTCCTCGCTGCTCTTGTTCAATATATAAATTTGATAAGTATGGCCACAGATCTTGTCGACTTACAAAATCATTATTCATTAATGAGTAACTACCAATGATTTCATCTTGCTTCATCATAAAATACCATCGAGGTAATGGATTTTTCGTTGTCATGCTGGAAATTATACAATCCTCAAATATTCTTCTATTTAATCCCCATCTTTCGGCAACATACTCAATAGATTCCTTTAAAAGGTCAGGATAATCTCTCAAGTCAATGATTTGATATTTCATAAATTCCCCCTAATCCGTTTTAGTTAATCTTGCTAACACTTCGTCAACGTTATCCCATTCATAGATTAATTCATTAAGGATTTTTCCTCCAATTTTTATTTGAACTGATTTAGATAAGTGAGCTCCATAATACTCATAAAAATAGCGTGTCTTGTTATCCTCTAGAACATCAACGAATATTTTCTGGTAACCTAATGAATTGAATCGAAAAAATATACTTTTAAGTAATTCCTTCCCTAACCCTATCCCTTGATACTCCTCAAGTATGTAAATTGAAGTTAAATCGCCTGAGTTGGGCACCGTATTTGTCTCTCTCTTCCAACAATCTGCAAATCCAATGATTTCCCCTTTTGTATTCTCTGCCAGTATTACAAATTCGTCTGTCTTCTTGATATTTTTAATCCATAATTCCGTTCTTTGTTCATACGTTAGATTGTTTAAAAATTCCTCTGGAATAATCCCCTTGTATGTCGTTCTCCAACTATCCACATGAACTTTGGCAATTCCTTCAGCATCATGAATCGTAGCTTCTCTGATCTGCAACATAATCATCTCCCATTTTTTTAGATCAAACGGATCGCTTTTATTTCTTAGATCTCTTAATATTACTCAGAATTTGTGCTACTTCTGCGCGTGTTACCTTGCTCTTTGGTTCAAACTTCCCGTTAGAGTTTCCACCAACAATTCCTGCTTGGTATGCATAGAGGATCATATTCTTCATTCTGTCGTCAATTTGATTCCAGTCACTGATTGAGTCTGATGACACTTCTTTGACATCTTGCTGCCCTGCTGCCATTGAAATAGCATATACTGTCTGTTCACGTGTGGCAGGTACGTTCCAATTTTTTGCCGTGGCAGTTTTTTTCTCAAAAAATAACCCCGTGTCTTGTGCAAACAAAATATGACCCATTGCCCAGTACTCTGGATTGTTCGGAATGCTTTGTCCTGCCACTTCTGAAGCAATCTTGGCAAGCTCTGCCATGGTGAGCGTGCCGTTAGGTTTAAATGTTCCGTCACCAAACCCCTTCATTATTCCCTTGCTGTTAACTTCCAGCACTGCCTTGGCATACCATGCACTGCTTTTAACGTCCATGAACAACGTACTATTGGGATCAACTTTTCCAGGGTTCTTTATAGATTCAAATTTCCATTCGCGGCTGCCAGATTTAATCATCTTCAGATAGTCCAATTGAATGGTTTTTCCTTTTACATACACTCCACTAGTTCCACCAGAAACTTGCTTCACTTCATATGGCATGTTGAATTTGACCTTAAGTACAAGTCC
Organism: Paenibacillus tundrae; assembly: GCF_030812775.1. Lineage (GTDB taxonomy): Bacteria > Bacillota > Bacilli > Paenibacillales > Paenibacillaceae > Paenibacillus > Paenibacillus tundrae_A. Next base: position 343,473 of record NZ_JAUSTI010000004.1, on the reverse strand, counting down.
ATCAACATCCTGAGCAATGAGATCCTTAAGCTTCATGCCTCTAAGTGTTTTATCCGAAATGTCCTTAAGTTCTGGAAATCTGGTGTCATAACTCATCTCCTTGCTAATGAAGTCATGAAGTTCTAGTTTCAACTCGAATCCTCCATGAATTTTGTTGAGAGATACAAGTCCCATTTCATTTGAAATGGTTGCTACACCCGAATCATTAATATCATTTGTGAACTTGTCTTCATATGTACCAACAGTATACTTTTTACCACTAGATGTAATGTCATAGGATTCATTGCTTCTGCTCGTAAAGTCCTGATAGGTTTTTCCGAGCTTGTTCAATATATTTTTATCAAAACCATTTACAGCTTTTACGCTGCCAGAACCATTTTCATTAATAATCACTTCAGTATTTGAATAAATGCATCCTGTAAGTAACATTGGTATCATGAGAACTATTGTAATAACCTTCATAAGCTTTTTCATAGATTTTCTCCCTTTTCATTTGTTACTTCCACCTACCGTTACTGCAATCACGACCCTAGAGAATGCTGGTATCAGATGCGTGAATATTATATTAGATGAAGGATGGAGATTCTTTAAGTAGACATACATTGTTATAGTTATCGTCGATTCGCAATCAAAATTCTAATCCCAATCCATATTTAAGTGCATTTCTAATTTCTCTTCCTTACAGTCTGGACAATCTAGCAAACCACTGTTTACATCATCCAGAACTGGCTTCTTAGGCATTGCCATGTTACAACGGGGACAATCATAACTATTTGTATAAGAAGAATCTTTTGAATTTATGTGTAGAAATACGCTATTTAATATGTATTTACATTGTTCACAAACGTAAAGTCCATCATAGCATTCAAATTCTGTATTTTCTTTGTTTATAAACTCTTTGATTTGTTGCCGCCCCTCTTCCTGCTCATACCATTCCAAAATCCTATTCAAATCAATATATTTAAAACCTATTCCGAAAAAAACATTTTGGCTGTAAGAGCATTGTTTGCAACTCAATTTACCTGCTACTCCCATGACAATCCCCCCTCTTATCTTCATTAGTCACAAAGCTTTTATCTATACAGCAGCTACTTCCCCAGATAAACCTTCTTCGAGTAGGGATTCTCTATCCTTTACGGCTACTTCTCACTTCATTTAAAATTAGCACTTTGATTACTTCCTCTCCTAGCAACAAAACGTTGCGATATTATCAGATGTCAGCCACTTTTTCGATATACAAAAAGCGGTTCTTCGACTTTCGACAATTCCTCAATGAAAAGTTATAAATCTCTGAAATCACGTTTATTCAACTGAATCTTATTCATTTTACCGTTACTTTTTTTAAATAGATACGCTTTACTTTCTGTATTACTCTTTACTATCTTGTACATATCTTCCTCTATTACAATAGCGACAGTGTTTTAAAGCGCAATCCCAGGAACTTCTTCATATAACATATTGTCATCAAATGTTTCATGTCCATTTTCATTATAATGTGGACAGTGATTAGCGGAAATGAGCCCGAGTCCTATTACTTTCTCTCTATCCCACCATCCATCACGATTGGTTTCTATACTACTGTTGCTATGGCCTTCCAAAAACCAACAAATCGAACCTGCACTTAAACCCGATAATACTATATTCTGTGTAAATGCTTCTTTAAGGTATTGGTCTACTTTTTTAGTTCTCCATATTTCCATCATTTTAACAGTGTCTCCGCCACCTACATAAATGATATTGGAGGATAAGATCTTATTCTTAATGGTTTCATCAGATATATCTTGATCGACAAGACATAGCGTATCAACTTCACAACCCAATTGCTCTCCATATACAGCCTTAACAGTATCAATGTAGCCTTTAGCATCATTACTTGCTGTTGGAATAAATAGTAGCTTCGGATTTTCAATATTTGCAAACTCAACGATGTACCTATCTATAGGCAGAGTCTCATGAAACCGCATCTCGCCACCACCGATTGCAACTATTTTCCCCATAGATATACACCGCCCAAAATTCTATACGAGTGTTACGTTTATATAATATTGTATTCCAGCTCGATCTATATCTGAAAAATGAAGAGGATTTTCTTCCAATAGTTCTTTTAGATCTCTTAGCTTGATCCATCGAATCCCTGATGTTTCATCTCCCGTTTCAAGCAACTCTCCGTTTGCTTTACATCTAAAATAATAACCTAGCGAATCCACTGGCCCCTTTATAGTTTGGTACGCTACAAATGGTTTAACACATTCTACTTCAAAGTGATTTCCTTCTGTAACGATTCTTAATTCCTCTCCTTCAATTTCAGATAAATCTAGCCCCGTTTCTTCTTTAACTTCTCTCCTCAATGCTTGTGTTAATGATTCAAAAGGTTCAATGCGCCCTCCAGGAAGTTCAATCGTTAATGGCTCATTCGGTTTCACTCTATTCTGAATCACAATTTCGATATAATCATCAATATGTCTTTCAATAATTGCTCTTGTATTAACATAAAACATTGTAATCCACCTTTCCTGTTAAAGGTTATAGTTACTTTAATTAAAATCATTTAATCTATCATCATACTTGCAGTTTTTTAAAACGGTAGGCTGCTTATCCGCCCTTTAACTTTTCAGCAATATACGCTTGAAGTTGATATATGTCTGAGAGAAGCTTCTCTTCCTCCGGTGTATTGCCATACTCTCCAAGCCAGCGTGGGGTACGGATGTGCCACTCATCTGTCATGTATTGCTTCTCTTTCCGATACTCTAGAATGTGCTCCAAGAAATATTCCAGAGAGCCAAAGGATTGTTTATGCTTATCGTTAATAATGGAATGTGTTTCTTCAATGATTGCCTGTAACCTTTGCTGAATATGATCTTCTGGATTTAAAGCGTTAGTTTCCATGAGATGATCTCCTTCTGTTCTGACAAAATACAATGAATCGATGCCCCAAAGTGTATTGAGACATCGATTTAAATGATCTAACTATGTGAGGTGAACCATTAACAAGTTTCTTCTGCAGCTTACTTCATCATCTTCTACTTAACTTTTTGAAGGCTGTGTATTCCTGACCGGATTTCATATAACTTAATATTTTCTCCGCACATGCTGCTGAACTGAGTTCTTCCGTATTCACTTCCAAATCATATTCATCATAAGAGTATATATAATCGAACTGGGAATGGGCGAGTCCAATCTCGCGATCTCCCCTGCTCTGTTCTCTTCTGGTGAGTTCTTGTTTGGAGCAATGTACACCTACAAACATGATCGGATAATCCGAAAGCAAATCATAAAAATCATTAAACCACTTGTCATTACTGATGACTGTATCCACAATCACATGCAAACCCAGCTCCGAAAATAACTTGATAGTTGCATAATACAATGAGCCAATCGGGTCAAAAAGAATGTCTGACATCACACCTGCTTCTAATTCTCTTGTGGGTTTGATATCTGGATATGTAGTATCGATGAATTGATCATAATTTTGGAAAAATTGATCTACAGACAGATGATGAAAGGGAATGTCAGCCTGATTTTTCATTTCCATCGCAATGCTGGTCTTCCCCGAACTTGACGTTCCGTTCAAAAATATAATGAGTCCTCGTTCCACATTAATCACCCTTATCTTATGAATTGGCTTAACGTTTTCCAATGAATAACACGTTCTGAGTCCAATGAAGATTGAATCCATAACGGTATAGCTCAAAGTACGGATATAAGCAGGCTTCCATGTCCTGCAAACCTTGATAACGAGGCCATTGCAAGTAGTAAGCTACCCAATAATCACAAGCGATAGAGTAGTAGGCTTCGTTCAATATTTCAATCGCCTCATTGTAGTCGCTGCGTGAGCTGAGAAGTTCTCCAAGTGCTTCGTATACTGCTTCGCTGTGTTCTTCATCCGTGCCATGAAGCGCTTCTTGCTCTAACTTTCCAATTTCACCCTGCTTTAAAACTACGACTTCCTTCACACAAGCCAAATCGTGTAATGCTTCCTTAGCAATGTCCGCTGCTTCGTCATCTTCTGGCACGATGGAGAACAGACTCTCCAACCCTTTGATTAACTCTTGGCCAAGTCCTCGTAATGCTTCCTCGGATGCACCTTCATGTCCACCATTGAAATAACCGGGTACATATTCGCCGGTGAAATCTTCCGGATTCAACATCTCATAAATTGGACGTAGTCTGTCCAGAAAACGCTGCCCGCCAGGAATCGGTTCAAATACACGTTCAACCCCCGAGCCCGTTGGCATAAACCACTGAAAAAACCCGTACAGATGGTCTGCTTCTACCTGCTCATCTTCTTGTATCTCGAATTCTTCTCCGCCCATTGCTAACAAATAACGACCATATTCCTGCTGATCCATGAATACCTTCCCCTCTCTTGGTTGACTGAACTGATGCAATCTATACCTTCCTTTATATGTTTGGTCATTTCAGCAATCATTCCTAAAATGATTATCTGATACTTTATATGCACTTAATAAGGGTTCATTGGGTTCATACCAATCCTTATTTCCATCTTCCACTACCTGCCTTTTACACGTTCCAAATACGCAACCACAATATGATGTTTTTGAAGGTGTTGCATTACTTGATAATTTGAATGCTTCTTCTAATTCTGCAAATTGAAAAGGAAGCTTAATCGTCCCTTCTTCAACCCAGTGGAAGCAAAATTTCTCTGGGCATGTACTAAATCTCTCTTTATCTTCTTGGTAAATTAACGGCAAAATTTCTTTATGTGAAGAGTTATGCAGATTAGTTGTAATTTCATCCGAAACCTGAAGTAATAAGATCCGACATTTCTCAAAATACCGGTGGTGACCGATTCTGTCAGTTAAAGAATTCAGCTCTTTATCAGCCCTGTTAATGAATACTGGAATGAATTCAAATGTTCCACTGAGATACAATCCAATAATGTGATTTATGTATGAAACCAGATGGTAGTGAGTTGAATTTCTCCTGAGCCACACAGCTGGCAAGTTATCTTTATTATTTATTTCTTTGAAAATAGTTAACACATCATTAGTCATTGCATTTCTCCTTTGTTAGTTCATCCTCTACACTCATTTTTCAACTCGAATTTGCTTCTTTAATAACATGATCTGTCCCACATGATACGCATTATGAATACTCAAATTAGAGACAACTCCCCACCAAGGAGCATCGAAATATTCTGGAAGTTGTTTGGTGAGCTTTGATTCTTCTGTTTCTTCTAGAACAACTCTCCAACTAACAAACACATTCTCAAGTTTATTTAAAGTTTCTTTCCAGCCAATCTCATTCAATTGATCTTGTGCCACAGCAAATGTCTCATCATTATCAATATTATGATCTAATCTAAATTCTCCAGCCTTGAATCGCTCAAGCCATTTTTCATTCCAAAAAATAAGATGATTCACGATCGACCATATGCTTTGTCCATTGTCATTCTTAATGACTGCTTCTTCCGCTGTTAAATCCTCCAGGATCTCCGCAAGAGGAACAAACCAACTCTTATCGTTATAACATGCCGTTAATTGATCAATCAAAATGGATTTATAGCTCATCATATAATCCTCTTCTCTTCATTAATTTAGAGTCTTACACATAACGTTCATATATTCAGAACCCATCGTATGCTGAAGTGTCGGGAGGATACCAGACCCCGTGCGGATGCCCAATACGTGAATATTATGTTATGTGATGAATCAGTCATCTTTGAATCGCCTTTAATTATAGGTCTCCCTTTATCTAGATACTCCTACTCTTTGAGCCCTAAAATCATTAAAGGCATCAGTATGCTGCTGATTAAATAACTCAGGCACTTCATCTGGATCAAAGAATTGAACTTCTATACTTTCTTCATTACTACTAATCAGTTCTCCATCGGAAATGCGTCCCTGATAAAAAAATGAAATCGTTTGTGCCTGATCCCCATTTGCATACCTGTCAAAATACTTGGTATACACGCCTATTAATTTCTCAACTAAGATTGTTACTCCTGTTTCTTCTTTCACTTCACGAATAGCTGTCTCTTCAGCAGATTCGCCTACTCCATAGCTCCTCCTGGGAATCCCCAAGCATTTTTATCTCTTCTGCGTTGAAGCAATATTTGTCCTTCTTCGTTTAAAACGATGGCTCCTGCAAAGTTAAGAATGATCATTTCAGTGCCTACCTTACTTCTAATCCACTTGATATAATCCATTAATTTTCTCCTTTCATAAACTTCTGTAGAGCTAAGCTTAATTATATCTATTCATTCCACAGTCTCGTTACTTCTTTCAATTCCAGGTCTTCAAATTGCATTTTATAGATATCCGGCTTCTTTAATTGATCTAAGAAAGCTAAGCCATAATTTGAATCAAAATGATTCATCATCAAAGTCATTACAAGACCGTGTGTTCCAATCGCAATTTTCTTTCCCTTGTGTTCTTTTAATATGGTTTTGAGCACTGTAATTGACCTATTCTGGCAATCCGCGTTAGATTCGCCACCTGGAAAGACATATTCAGCGTTGTAGAAGTTGTTTCTAATATTAGACATTAAATCAATAACATCATCTGATGAGAAGTGACGTTCCCTTAGATCTTCAAATGTTTCTATCTCTAGGTTTAAGTGCTGCGCTAATCCCTCAACACTCAATACCGCTCGGCGATATGGACTTGAAAGTATGATATCTATTCCTTCATCACTAAGTAACTTCGTTACTTTTTCAACATCCGCCTTCCCTTTTGCAGTAAGACCTCTAGTTCTTTCATTTCCTTCATCATATGGTGATTCCGCATGCCTAACCATGTAGACTGTAGTTTTCATTTAGACCTCCTTGAGACGCTCTGATAAATAGATTTACTGTGATTTCACATCAGTACTTTATTTACAAATTCGATCTTCCCATCTGTGTAAGCCTGCCGATTTTCACTATGTTTAAAAACTAGTTCTTTCTTTAGAGTTGCATATTCGACTACAAATTCAGGATTGTTAATTAATGCATCTCTGAAGGATATATGTCTGATGGTAGCCTAAACTTTCTAATCCTTGAATGACGTCCGGGAGTACGTCCATTGAATCAATTACTACATCAATATCTATAATAGGTTTTGCCGCTAATCCTGGTACTGCGGTACTACCAACGTGCTCGATTCGAAGTACGAGATCCCCGAGTCTATGTTCTATGATGGATTTCAGATTAGAAAACATTTCAGGCCATGCATTGTTGTAATCTTCAATAATTATTGTTTTTTTACTCATGCTTGAGATTCGCCCAAAAAAATAAGTGTTTATGAAGATTATCCAAAACCCTTCGCGCCATCCTGACGTTCAAACAGCCTACGTGACCCACAAAATCTTTCTAAACTTACAGCTACACCGTTCTCATCATTATTAGCGGTTATTTCATCAGCAATTTCCTTCAATTCCTTTATTGCATTCCCCATAGCAATAGCGTATCCAGCCTTCTTAAAGAGACCTAAGTCATTATGGTCATCACCGAATACAATAACGGAATCCAATTCTACATTATACAATTCACAGAGTTTAGTAATCGCCAGTTCCTTAGATGCCAGAAGAGGCATGATTTGTATTAATTGATGATTATCCGTAATTAGTATATTCACTTTACCTTCGAATTTTTTTAATAATCCAGAACTGTCATTATTACCGGAAAGGAGTATCTTCGTAGCATCATATTGCTTTAATTCTTTTAAGGGTTTTACTATGGGGTTAGATCGTGTGTTCATTGAGGTAATATAATCAAGCTCTCTTAAACTAAACCACTCATCTCTTACTTCCATCGTCAGCTCAATCTCGGGGTTACACTTCAAACAGTAATCGAGAATTTCTGTGGTTACATTAGCAGGGATTGATTCATTAATTTCTATCTTGGTTTCCTTACAGATCACTTGAGCTCCGTTGTAATATACAAAAGCCCCGATATCCAATAGTTCTTGAGGAAGGAACCAATTAACAGCTCTGGGCGGTCGAGCTGTTGCGAATATTATTCTCATTCCTTTCAGATAACAAGATAAGACAGCATCTAAATTTCTCTTGGATACTTCTTTTTTTGAATTCAATAATGTTCCGTCCAAGTCAAGAACTACAGTTGAATACTTCAATGGATTCAACCCCCAACAACGTTTTTCTTCGGAATACCATGCTCGATTATTCAAATAAAATTGCAATGCTTCTTTGTCCCAATCAGTTATAATGATCAAAATTATAACTCGGAATTTCATAGAATAACGGAATAGCAGTGACTCACGCATATTTTCTAAATAGAACCTTTCCATCTTTGTGAGATTGTATCCCTATTTCTTCATATCCAACGATGTCATTCATTCTTATTGGCACTACTAATCTTTCATACTTGTACTTCTCATTAATTAACATATAGAACGCCATTAAAACTGCATTTGTTACGTTCTGATCATTAGGTTCTCGAACCAAAAGTTCAGTTACAATAACTTCTTTGTCGTATCTGGAACGGTTGACTGCAATGTGGTAATCCCAGAATGGAATTGTACTCTTGCTGCCTGACTTACAAATGATAGGATAGTCTGAGTTAATAAATGTATCGAATGTATCATTTAGTTTTTCCAATTCGAATCTTTCAGTTGTACTATTGGTATCGGCTACACCGTTATGTATTACACGATGGTATTCAGTGTTGGTGAGGTGCTCTTTAAACTGATGAATTAAATCACCTCTTAAGATTATCGGACCAATCACATTTTCGCCTCCTCTCCACAAAATCCCCGTGTTTTTGTCTACGTTCGGGACAATTGATTTCTATGAAATACTCTTAAATATCTTATCTATCTCTTTTCGATCGTAATCAAGAATCCAATCGTTAAATTCCTTGTACAAGTAAAGCAAGGCTTCCTTAGTCGGTGAGACGATGTCTAAACCACGATCATCATAAATGTGAAAAACCAATTGGGATTGAGGATCTATGAAGTAAATTCTTGAATTAAGGTAATTATTCTTCTGAGTAAATCCTCCAATAAGTCCTAACAAATCAATATAGTCTATCTCGGACAGTTTGCATTCAAGAGAGTAAAATTTATAATGTCCAGTCAACTCTAGTGTTTCATCGTCATAATCTTCTTTGTAAAGAAAATTATTCATTGTGTGGTCTGCAAAATATTGAAGAAGGTCAATTTCCTCTTCAATATAAGCATCTAAATCTCCAATAGGTTCATATGATACCCCAACAATATAAACCGGATGCTTCTCTTTAAATATCGCTAGAAATAAGGCAAGAATTCTCTCCTGAACTACACTATAGTATGTGTCATTATCAATATTGCTGTTTGGTGGTCCCAGTTCAAACCGGATACTAAAATCATTATTATAATAGAATGGTGGTTCAAAGATTATATTAGAGAGATGTTCATTTATAAATTGTTGAATAGACATCTAGTTAATTTCCACCTTTATCATTCGTTTCGTCTACATCTTTATAATGTCTACATCAATTAAACTGAGTAGCCAAGTCTTACCTTAATCTTGTACTTCATAATAATTACCAGTCCACGGATCAAAAGCGTATGAATTCACTTTGGAATTTTGTTCCACAGTAAACATATAACCTTTTTTTATTTCATTCAATTCATTTTGTATTAATGTATTCTTCTGCTTATTAACCACATAAGGTTCTTCTAATTTCTGAGTGAACTTATCTACCGCACTTTCATAAGTGTATTGAGGGAGTGTTGAAATCACATAAATTGGAACAAATATTAAAAAGAGTGCTTGTAAAAAAAGTATTACTTCTTTACGTTTTTTGCTTAGTTGAAATTTCAAGAAATAACTCAATACCATGAAAAAAACTAACGCTCCAATAAAAGAAAACACATCCAAAATATGATTGTAACGATATTGTAAAAAAATCAAAAACGACACTTCTATCAGACAAGCAATAATTAATATTTTTCTATACATCATATCTCCTTTTGAATAAGTAGTTGAAGCTAACATCAATTGGCGTCAACCTATCTTAAATATATTTTGAGTGAGGCTATGATTAAATCTTTAGTTCCTGTATCAGTATCATAATTATGAATATAAGTTTCTCCAAAAGTTATCTTTTCTTGTTATAATAAATAACCCCATTGAATTGTAGAGCCGAATTCCTCCCTGAGATCCATCCGCAGACTGACCCAGGCTCCGAAGGAGCAGCTTGAAGATTATGTTATCAGATGTTATTACCATCTTTGAAATCTCTCTCTAGTTGGTTTCCATGAAAAGCTTTTAATATAAACTCTCTGTCTGGAACGTTTAACTGCTCAAAAGATTCCAAAAATGCTTTATTATCATATGTGGTCCCTATAAGTTGAACACTTATTGTTCCTTTTTGGAGTTCTACTACCGCGTATCTTGCAATCGCATGTTCATTACAACCTAATGCTCCAGGATTCAAATAAACCCTTTGATTTGTCTTGAAGTAATGGACTGGATGATGATGACCAAAACAAACGAGACTATAAGGTGAGCCTTCATATCTTGCGTCTAATTTCAATCCCAAAGGGGCTTCATCTATTATTTCTCTTTCTCCTTTCTTCATATGGTAATGCGTTATAAATATTTTTTGCCCTTCTATTTCAACTTCTAATGTCTGAGGGAGATTTTCTATAAACTTGATATTTTCTTTTTTTAGCTGTTTACCGATCCACTTATGATGTTCAGCGATCATTTCATGACCCGGTAAGGTATCCTCGCCTTGCAGTAGTTTCACAACTGCCTCTTCATGATTACCTGAAACCACCGTTACATCCTTTCGATACATTATCTCTTCAAGCACTTCGTTAGAGTTAGGGCCAATGCCAATCATATCACCCAGACAATATATATGTTCGATGTCCCCACGAGAATCAATATCAGAGAATACGGCACTTAATGCAGGATAATTACCATGAATATCAGTTAGGATAGCAATCTTCATTTAGACCTCTCCTTTTTATAACGTTCCTTTATTCACCACCTAACGTGTCATGGATGTTCGGTGAACGCCGAATCTAGGAGGAAGCTCGTAGCATGAGTATCTTATTTATGTAATCCCCTCCTTCGCGGAGAGCTATTATTTACTTTACAATCGACTTTCGAGGTCATTTAGTGTATTCAACCAGTTCGAATATTCCCCTGATTCTTCCCATAACTCTTGTAGTTCTGAGTCTTTCTTAATTTTTATAATTGCTCGTTTAGCTTTGGAAATGAGATTTTTCCCTTTACCTTTATGTGCATCGATCCATTCATATAAATCTTCAGTATTACTTTGACTATTTAATGTCTCTTGGCCAGGTTTGCCTTGTAAAGCTGCAAGGATTTCGATTGCGCCTAGAGCATTTGAAGCTAAATCTGACTCAATATATTCTTCTTCTAAGACCTCTTCAATCGTTTCTTCAATTAATTCAATGTCATCAGAATCAAGTAAATCTGCCTTCCAATCTAACACATCATCGTTTTCAAAAATTCCAGTTCCCCATGCTCCCATCATTAGCCCCCTAAAGTGTTATTATGTTTTAAAAGCTCTTAGTACTCCCGCACAGTGTTCTGCATTTACCATACCCTACCCAATTAAACGACCAATGGGAGCGGAGATGCAAGTCCTCTGATCCGGATGATTCTCAGCTACAGGTTTCCAAGCTGTATTAACGACGACTTGGCTCCTTAGCGTGCCTGATTAAAGTTGTGAGGCTTGCACAAGACCTATGCATTCACATCTCAACAACTCAGGAAAATTTTTATCATTTGCTTCTCCGAGTAACAAGGAGCGTGAATATGTTTTACTCTAGGGTTTTCTGGAATCAGCCATTGCCTTTAAGGCGTTCTCAAAATAGCTATATACTTCATCTGCAATTTCCAGAAACTCTTCAACAAGTACACTATGACAATCCAAGTAACAAGCATACAGATAATCAACTAGAGCGGAGTCAATGTCACAATAGTCTACGATGGCATTCTTCATCTTAAGCATGTCATCTTGCCATACACCTGTATCTACTAAAACCAAAGAGTATAATGCACGAATCAATCTCTTAGAGTAACCTTTAATATATCTAGTTTTTAATGCGTTATCACTAGTATTAGAAAGTGAACGGTGTATACGATCTACTTCCTCCTTGGTCTCTGTATTTAAGTCTAAAATGAATTCTGGAGAAATAATGATCGGGAGCACTTTTTCACCAATGTCATCCCCATGTATGCAAACACAAATGATCTTAACCCAGAAACCCCACTCATTCGGTTTATTTAATACATCGTCTATGGAGCAAATTATCGTATCAATCTTAGTTACGAATGGATATTCTTCCAAAAGCCTGTCTTTGATATTCGACAATCTTTCGTAATCGATATCTTTGGGATTTTCACATACAATCGTAAAGTCTGCATCTGACTTAAAAGGTGTAGCAGTTCCTTTGGGAATCGAACCGCACATATAAATACTATGAATTTTACCTTTGAATTCGGTACGTACATGATCTATATACTTATCAACCAAATCCATATATTCACTTTGTATTTCAACTCTATTTATTACTTTTTCTAATATCATGTAGACCCTCCTAAAATGCTTGATTCATTAAGATTGAGATATATTCTTCATCTTTAAGCCTTGTCACCTTTACAGTTCTCATTGGATTCAAATGCTACTATTCTCTCTTCAATTGTTTTATTCGTACTATCTTTAAATTTGTCCTCTCGATCATAGTGAGGAAAAATAAGCTTGTCTGTTATACCTAATGCTTTAAAATCTGTTAAATCCATTGTATTCATCTGTGGAGTAAAAAAATCGACAATGTTAATATTCGGCCCCAGTAATAACGTTCCAGCACTCACTCCAACTATAATTACATTCTGTGTGGCCAATGTTTTAATAATTTCATCAGCACCACTTTCCTTAGCGTAAAACAATAATGTAAATGGATTTCCACCATTGATATATATAACATCGCTATGTATGAGAAGTTGCGGATCATCAAATTCTATATCTACAAAATCAATATGCTGAAACCCCATATCTTTGAAGTCCTGCACCGCCCTTTGTGCATATCTATTATTTTCTTTCATAGGGGATGCTGTTGTAATAATAGAGACCTTTAATTGAGAAATATCTCTTTCAATCAAACTCAGAAATTGATTCTTAATATCTTCAGTATTAAAACCACACGAAGTTAGTAACAAGCTACTCATCGAAATCCCCAGCCTTAGATAGCTCTTATCTTGGGCTGGGGCGTTTGTTGTCTGATCATCTTCCAGTATTATACACCTCACAACCAAGGGACGAAAGTCCACAACGTGAACAATGTGTTAGGTGATGTATAAGCTAAGCCATCTCTGAATACTTAATAAATCTCGTTAATTAGTTCTGACAAATTGTTCAGTTTGTATTTTATATTCCCTAATTACTAATTCAAATTTCATTATTTCTTCTTTACTAAGTCCTTCTGTATCGATCTTCAAGTACCCGGATACCTCTTCTGATTCATTACTTTCAATTTTTTTATTTACTTCTAGTCGTATAGAATCGTCAATTAATCTATCTTGTAAATCTTTAGATATTACTGGCTGGATCGATATTATTAAGATTGGTTTTCCTAATTTATTTTGCAAGTTGACGCTATAAGATACTTCAGTTATATCTGGGCTTTCCCCACCTAAGGAGGTAGATGTTTGATTAATCACAATACCATCGTCCATGATTTCAGATTTACCACTACTTACTTTACAACTAATTAATGAAAAAGTAATACATATTAATAATATTGCTACTAAGACTTTCTTCATGAATATGTTACTCCTTTAATTACTTGTATTTCACCTAACATTTCCGTATTCACAATCCAGCAAATGCTAGATGTCCATGACTTCTATGAATCATCCTAATAGGTTTTCTATTTGTTTCTTATGATGTTCATCATGATGTAAGAATATTTTTAAATATCTTTCATATGTATAAGGTCGTTTATCATTACCTATAAAAAATCGAATTTCTGAATGATCTACCTTATGAAAATGGTTTACTAAATGAGTTCGAGTTTCAATAAACGTTTTAATCATACTTTCTCTGTCTTTAAAATTCCTTAGCCTTCTCTATCGCTTTTAAATTATGAGTATCATGATCGACGAACCCTGGTAGTTTCACTTGATCTTTTATGTTTGGAAGCATCGTATTTAAAGTATAGGTATCCCAGTTCCACAGATGTGCCACAACTTCCTTCACCGTCCACTTTCCAGGAGAGATCGGCTTTTCCCAAGTTATATCATCAATTAATTTTACAAATTCATTGAAATCTTCAAACTGGTCTAATAGTTTCTTATTCATCTTCTTTAATCCCTCCTGAATGGACTTTACATGGATTCCCCATAACGTTTGTTCGTTCAGACCCGATATATGTCAGGTGGCCAGCATACGCCAGATCAAGGACGATTGCCCGCAACGTGAATTTGAGTTTAAACGACGTAACTTTAGGCTCAAATACTAAGAGCCTCCTTCATAAATTGATTTGGAAATTTTTTTAGCTTTACTAATGGAGTGCCGTTGTTTATTTTATTTAATTCGATGATATTCATTTCTTGTATTGGTAAATAATCCTCAATCATGAATTCAGTCATTTTAACCATATCTGTCATTGATCCAAGGACACTTCTATCATACGTTTTGATGAACTTCATACTGTTCGCATTACTAATGTAGTTGTTAATTAAGTTTTCAGAGATTCCTTCCGCCTTTAAGTTTTCTATAAGTGAATTGAGAAATATCTCTTTAAAGTTCTTATAATGTTCCTTCTTTATTCCAAACAAAATGAAGCAATACCTCGTCTTATTATTCATAATAATTAAGTTATTCTTTTTAGCCATTCGAAATACATTGGCATGCCATTTGTAGAGTTCATTCTCTAATTCATTGTCTTGTTCTTCGATAAAAGAGCTAGAATCAAATAGCTTCTTGGTACATGAGATTGTTATCATATATATTTCCTTTCACAGTCTATTTCATCTAACGTTCCTGTATTCACGAACTCCAACGGTGTGTCTGCTGAAATGCTCCTCTGAAATCCATCCAGCAGACCAAGGCTCCGTTAGGAGCCACTGCTTGAATATAATGTTAGATGGTGTAGCTGCCTACTTTGAAATACCTTCAGTTGTTCTTACAAAAAAGAACATCAAGCCAATGTTACACTTGATGCTCTTCTATCCACTGTTGTATGTTCTCTTCTGTGAATTCACCTGCTGCGGTCTTCAATCCCAGTTCAACTAATTCTGCTTGCTCATACTTTACAGAAATCTCATTTAAACGTAATAAAAGTAGCATAATTGCAACCCCTATACGTTTATTCCCGTCAATAAATCCATCATTCTTTATTAGAGCAAATGTAGTAACAGATATTTTCTTTATATTTCCTTCGTAAAGTTCCTGTCCATCAAAAGTTGCTTCTGCTTTCTTAAGAGCACTTTCAATTAGCCCAAGATCTCTAACCCCATCGGAACCACCCGTTGACTTAATAATCTTAGTATGTAATAGAAGAATTTGTTCAAGACTAAGGCACTTCATTTCGATAATTCCCTAAGTGCCTCAATATTATCATTTATAATATCGTCCATGAGCGAATCCATTTGCTTATTACTACGATTCTTTAGGAATTCAACAAAATCAATCACTTCAATTTTCTTGTCATCAGGCAATGTCAAAAAGTCTTGAATAAGTTTCTCTTCAATACTCACTCTGCATACCTCCTACACTTCTTTGTTTTTTATTATACACTAAAGTTTGAGTGGACTTAACATCCGTTTCTAATGTTTATTTGGTTTTGCGGCTATTTCATCTAACGTTCCTGTATTCACGACTCGACGTATGTCGAGTGTCCAGCGAATGCTGGACCAAGGACGAATGGCCGCAGCGTGAATATTATGTTATAAGATGTCCCTGCCTTTAATTTTTATAATATGGTTTTATTCAGTAATCTCTAAAATGACCCTCTTGTTTTTAAATGCCTTTCCCATATTACATTTCCTCCTTGAGATACTCTAATTGTAGAAATGGCTAGGGAATCCGAATGTTCGCTCCCTTCCGTCCTTCACAAAAATTCTGATGAAATCGCGGCTTGACTTCAACTATGTTTTAAGTCCGAAGATGAGGAAGTCGACATAAAATGCTCAATTTTGGAGGCCTCCATTATGCATCCAGCAGATCGATCTATCGGGGAAGCGGCGGCGCATTTCGGACTGCCGGAATCCACTCTGCGATATGACGAAAAAAAGGCTGCTGCCTCGTCTCACGCGGGACGAGGCTTTCGGCAGCCTATTCATCTCCCGAAAGCCTCGTCCAGCCTCAACGTGACGTCCGGGCTGGACGAACATAAGTATCCAGAAACGCATTGCTGAATTTTCCGTTAGGGTCATACTTGTCGATCAACTTCCGAAACGGCGGCAGCTTGTCGAATTGTCCCTGCAGGACATCGGCCGGTACCGTAAACAGTTTGCCCCAATGCGGACGTGCGTGAAACGGCGCCAGCGCTGCTTCCAGCAGCGGAAGCACGCGCTCGACCTCCTGCCAGTCGTCCCGCCAAGTGAAGTGAAACGCCACCGAAGATTGATCGCAAAAAGGGCTCAGCCATAAATCGTCCGCAGCGATCGTGCGCAATTCGCTAACGAACAAAATCGGCGCAAGATGCTCCCGCAGCCGGTGAACGGCAAGCGCCGCTTCATATACATGCTCCCGCGGCATCAAGTATTCGCTCTGCAGCTCTTTGCCGGCACTCGGCGTAAATTCCATACGGAAATGCGCGAGTCGCTCATGCCACATCCCCGGCTTACCGAGCTGCTCCGTGCAGTTTTCCGCATGCATGTTCGGTAGCGGATGCACAGGGGCCGTCGCAGGCAGCGCTCCGTAATAGTCCGCATGTCCGGCATAGCTTGCGCCATCTTCTTCCCGGCATTTTGTCCATACCTGATGAAATCTCGGCTGCTGCCAATCCGTGAACAAACTTACGCTGTAAGCGCCCGTAAAGATGCCCTCCGCGTTTTCTTCAAGCTGCGAAAGCGGCAGATTCTCATAAACGAACTGTCTGATGGAATAAGCCGGCACGACGTTCAGCGTCAGCTTCGTCACGATGCCGAGCGCGCCGAGGTTCACGACGACGCCAGCGAATTCCGCATCGCCGCGGCTGAATGTATGCAGCTCTCCGTTCCCGTCGACCAGTTCGATACCTTCCACCGCTGCCGCCAAGCTTCCGTTACGGCTGCCTGAACCATGGGTGGCCGTAGCGGCGGCGCCGGCAACCTTGATATGAGGAAGCGATGCCAGATTATGAAGCGCATAATCGGTCAGAGCGAGCTCCGCGCATAGTTCCCCGTACGTGATCCCTCCTTCGACCGTTACCGTGCCGCGTTCTTCGTTTAAGGCCAACATGCGGTTCCAATGCCTCAGCGAAACGAAGATCCCGTTCGTATCCGTGATCGCATTAAACGTATGGCCGCTGCCCGAAACCTTGATTTTCCGATGCTCTTTGACCAACTGCTGCAGGTGCTCCACGCTTTCGGGACAGATCATTTCGGTCGCGCCGTAAGTAAAGTTGCCGGCCCAATTTTGATAACTCATTCGAGGTCCTCCCAAGTTTCAAATAATAAAGTGCTTCTTTAAAAATCCGAGCGTCATTTCTAACCTTACCCTTTTTAATGGCCTAGTCTTTACCTATTTAAGATAAACCGTTTCCACGCTTCAATTCGCTGCCGCAGAAATGGCGTCCTGCTTTAAAGCCAACACCGTCTTTAACATTTCTACCTTTATCTGTTTCTTATCTGTTTTTTGATTCCCTATTTTACTTATTCAATTCGTCTTCTTCGAGCCGATCGAAGGGCTCGTTATTTAAGAATGGCTCGTCATTCAAACGATTTTAATCAGCTCTTAGTAATTACGTATAACGTTCCTGTATTCGCGACTCGACGTATGTCGAGTGTCTGGCGCATGCCGAGCCAAGGACGAATGTCCGCAGCGTGAATATGATGTTATAAGATGTCCCTCTTTCTTTGAATGTCTATACCTTTTTATAGTTTTCTACTTTATATTCATACTGGATCAGCTGCCCTTCTCTTCCTATTTCTTTATAACCTAGCTTTTCGAGCAGTCTTCTAGAGGCCATATTATACTCATTTGTTTCTGCATGAAATAAATTGATTCCAAATTCCTTCAATCCATATTCCATCATTTTTCTGCTCGCTTCAAACCCTATGCCTTTCCCCCTGTATTGGCTTACACCTATTGCAATTACCAATTCTGCTCTCTGATCTTTTATGTAAGCCAGGTCCGTATAGCCAATGAGTTCACCCTTATATTCAATTCCTTTTCGTACAAAACCATCTAAGGGCAGTCTCTATTTTGCTCTTCCTTCCTACTTGGTTTAATTGTTTGGTTTGTGGGATTTCTTATAACGTTCCTGTATTCATGAACCCCAACGGGGTTGTCTGCCGATTCCCTCCTCGAAATGCATCCAGCAGACCAAGTCTTGGAAGGAGACCTAGCTTGAATATTATGTTAGGCGATGGGCTTACTTCTTTGTATAATCTACGACGATGTACTTTTCTCTTTAATGACGAACTGTTTAAAATAATCTTTGAATATCTCATAAATAACTTCTATCTCTTTAATTTCTTCATTGAATTTACTCTCTATTTCTTCTTTTTGCTTGTACTCGATGTTTATATCAAATTCAGAATTTTCATACTCATTCAATAGTTCATAAAAATATTCACAATCTTCTTTTACAGCCTGACATCCATCAGCATACTGTCCAGATGAAAACAAAAAATTAGCCCAAGATATTTCTCTTCTATCGTACCTTAAGTACAAACAAGCAATATACTGATCAAATAATTTGCTCTTATACACATCAATAAATGGTTCAGAATTAATGTATTTATGAACGATTTCAATAGCGCTTGGTTGAAAGCGCGCCGTTGCTAATTCAATGATCCAATAAGGTGGCTTTGTATATTCAAGAATGATATCATCACAAAAGAGTTGGAAATGCTTATACCAAATCAATTGACTCTCAAGTATGATACTCAGCTTACAAGCAAATTCTTTATTAAGTTCTATCTTCATTGAAATTCTCCTTGTTTAAAGCCTTTCGCCTAACGTTTCTGTATTCACGAACCCCGAAGGGGTTGTCTGCTGAAATCCCTCTTCGAAATTCATCCTCGCAGACCAAGGCTTCAAAGGAGCCGCGGCTTGAATATTATGTTAGGTGATGTTACTGACTCCTTTGAATAACTACAACCATTCTTTTTTTAGCATTGCATTATGTATTGATTCCATAAACCTATACAGTTTATTAACAGTAGTAGTCATGTGTTTATACTCTATTTTTAATTTTTCTCCTACAATTAATTCTTTATTCTCACTGTACAAATCAAGAAACTTAGAATCAATTATACCATTTTTATGCGCTATTAAATTTCTTAATGCATATATATCGTTAACCGCCATTTTGAAAGAAGTAGTTTCACTATTGTCTAAATTATGAGGTGAAGCAAGAATGTTATAGACTTCATACATATTTTTATTTCTAATTAATTTATTCACTGTATTATCTATATGTTTTTGCTTCATTTCTTGAATATTAGCATTGAATATATCATGCAGTTTTATCCCTGGTGTGTTTTTCACATATTTCAAAGGGTACTTATTTACCAAAAGGTTAGTGATCCCTTAAATGTATATCTCAAGTATTCCATAAGCTCTTATAATCACACTCTCATATAACTTTGTAGTTAATGTATCGTCTTCGATTTGTTTAACAATGTCTTTAATTGTGACATCAAAATTTATCTGTAGACTAAAATCATCTTCATTTATGTTATTAGCGGAATTCATAAATTCCTTATAGATGAATTTAGATGCTTCTGCAAATATAGTTAATTCCTTAATATTTTTTACTGCTTCTACTCCAAGAAGATTAACTTTATGCTTTAACAATTTATTTCCTCCTTAAAATTTTGCTTAGCAATTTCACCTAACGTTCCTGTATTCATGAACCCTGAAGGGGTTGTCTGCTGAAATGCTTCTACGAATCCCTTCCCGCAGACCAAGACTCCGAAGGAGTCGAAGCTTGAATATAATGTTACATGGTGTAGACGCCTACTTTGAAATACCTTCAGTTGTTCTTACAAAAAAAAGAACATCAAGCCAATTTTACACTTGATGCACTTCTATCCACTTTTGTATGTTCTCTTCTGTGAATTCACCTTCTGCGGTATTCAATCCCAATTCAACTAATTCTTCTTGCTCATACTTTAGAGAAATATCATTTAGACGTAATAAAAGCAGCATAGTTGCTACCCCTATACGTTTATTCCCGTCAATAAATCCATGATTCTTTATTAGAGCAAATGTAGTAACAGATATTTTCTTTTTATTTCCTTCGTAAAGTTCCTGTCCATCAAAAGTTGCTTCTGCTTTCTTAAGAGCACTTTCAATTAGCCCAAGATCTCTAACTCCATCGGAGCCGCCTGTTGCCTTAATAATCTTAGTATGGAATTGAAGAATTTGTTCCAGACTAAGATACTTCATTTCGATAATTCCCTAAGTGCCTCAATATTTTCGGTTATAATATCGTCCATGAGCGAATCCATTTGCTTATTATTACGATTCTTTAGAAATTCAACAAAATCAATCACTTCAATTTTCTTGTCATCAGGCAATGTCAAAAAGTCTTGAATAAGTTTCTCTTCAATACTCATTCTGCATACCTCCTACACTTCTTTGTTTTTATTATACACTAAAGTTTGAGTGGACTTAACATCCGTTTCCAATGTTGTTTGGTTTTGCGGCTATCTCATCTAACGTTCCTGTATTCACGACTCGACGTATGTCGAGTGTCCGGCGTATGCCGAGCCAAGGGCGTATGCCTGCAGCGTGAATATTATGTTATGTGATGGATGGTCTTCCTGAATTACATTCACCTATTAACTCTTATTCATATCTGTTTGACATAAATCAATTGCTACTTCAAGTTTAATTTGGTTTGTCTTACTTAGCTCTTTTTTATAGGTCTTAATTGATTGGCTCTCGTAACTAATAACTTTTTTAATTATATCTTTTGTCAAAAAATCTATTTCTTCTTCAATTTCTATCAATACAAGCATCTCTCCATTAACGATTAACTTAAAAAAATCTCCTCCTTGATCTGGAATCCAATCTATTATATAAGCCGTTTGAAAATCTTCTACCTTTTCCATTATTGTTTGATGAAGAATCCTTCCGTCTTCCGTATTAAAAATATAGTCATATGTACGTTGAAGTTCAGCGCGATAAGCTTCTTCTGTCGCTGTTCCTTTTAGTTTCATCATATATAGCTCCTTTTCGGTTTCTTACGCAATTTCCATCTTTCATATAACGTTCCTGTATTCACGACTCGACGCATGTCGAGTGTCCGGCAAATGCCGGATCAAGGGCGTATGCCCGCAGCGTGAATATTATGTTATGCGATGCCTTAGCTTTCAGTCCTTGTTCCATCAGTAGTTTTACTTGCACTACAAACCATACAAGATTCTCATTAATTCTTCATCACATTCAACTTGTACTTTATCTGGTATATCTTTAGTGCCTTCTCTATGGATTACGTACAGGTATCCTTTTGTAAGATCAGATAATTTATCAAATGCTTCCTTGTTAAAATATATGTTTTGAGCATTGATTAGAAATTTTCCTTTAATTAGAGGCCATAAGCTTTTAAGTTCCCCTATTTTGTTAGACTGATTCAAATTGTATTGTTCCTTCCATTTATCAAGACTAGCGATCCTTTCATTGTTTTTATAATAAGAAATAATAATATATGGTTTTCCAGCATTGATACAATTTGCAAAGCAAATTGTATCATCAATAATCATAATTTCTGAAAGAGAAAAATTCACTTTACTTAATGGCAACTCAAAAGATACTGTTTCTAAACTAGGTTCTTTATTATCAGCTAGAAGTAGTTTAAGTTCCTCCAGTACCTTCAACATAAGAGGATACAAGTCAAATAATGAATTCACTCGTAAGTTGTAATCCTGAAAAAAAGAAGAATTGGATCCGTCCGGATTAAAAGCAACATATTTAGTTTCTTTAATTAATTCCGAAAGAAATTTAATATTCATTATGTTGTAATATATGTCAAAACTAATCGATTTCAAAGCATACTCTAAGTTTTGAATATTATTCCCTGAATAGTTCCCATTTCCGTCTGTTTCGATCGAAGAGAAAAGTTCTATATCGTGCTTTTTACAAAAAGAAACTGTAACGCTTGCGTCTTCAATATCAACCTCAGAGTAACCACTTTTCCCTATCGTATTAAAAAAAGCTTCTTTGTCTTGTTCTGAATTAATTTTATGGTCATTGAATCGAATTACTTTTTCACCACCACTTAGGTTTTTTAAAACAATCCCTCTAGCGAGAGTATGAGATCGTCTCATGTGATTCTTATTATCACAATCGCCAAATACCTTATTAGCAGCGCAGTAGCTAATATTCTTTTTATTAAGAGATTTATCTTCTGTAATATAACTTAATAATTTTTTATCTTTTTTAGAATATGTCTTTTCCAGTATCTCATTTGCATAAGGATCTATTTTCCTATTAATTTTCGCGTCTTCAACTTCTTTTTTACAGCAATTTTCATACAAATCTCCACTTAGACAAACACACATTTTATTATCCATAGGCAAGTAGTCTTTTGGTGAAAATGCAGGGTAATTGTCTCTGTTAAACAACTCATCATATAATTGAAAATTCAAATTGATTACCTCCAATATTTGTTTAACGAATCCTAAAAATCATTTAACTAACTTTAACAAATTAAAATTCTAAACACTTTCAAAAATCTTTTTTCACACTCTTGTTGATTTTAGATTTTAAAAGGTTTCGCACAACGTTCCTGTATTCACGACCCAGCGTATGCTGGGTGGCCGGCGAATGCCGGGCCAAGGGCGTATGCCCGCAGCGTGAATATTATGTTAGACGGAGTCTTACTCTTTTCGATAGGCTTACTTCTTCTTATACTTACTCTCTTCTTATCGATGTGATTTTCCATTCTCCTTGTACGCTTTGAATGCCCTTTATCCAATTCACTTCTATAATTTCTTTTTGATCTTCGTCTTCATAAATAATGTTTACAACGGCTTCCCCTCTATGATCAGTCTCGTTGATCGTAGTTATAACTAGATCTTTAATTCGCTTTATCTTATGATTCGTTGCTATCTTATTCATCGTAGAGAAGTATTCAATAATACTTGCTTCCTTGTTATTCCAATCCAAAAGCTCTTGAGACTCTTCTAATCTCTGACTGTATAACAACTCGTAATAATCATAAATAATATCTTCCATTGTTTTTCCTACCTGCCTTTGCTTGAGAAGTAAGAATAAAGAGCTTCATAACCTTTTCTTTATGACTTCTCTCACTTTGGTAAGATTTCGTCTAACGTTTTTTGTTCACGAGCCCGAAAGCCTTAAGTGACCAACGGGAACAGGTCGTCAGACTTAGGCTTGCAGGGTTGTCCGGCCGAATCCGCTTCCTTGCTCCTCCACTTCTGCCGGACCCGAGGAGCAATAGCGACGATGCGTGAACATGTTGTTATGTGAGGTAACGACTTAGAATCATAATCATTCAAACCTATTATTATTTATTTGTTCTAAATGTCCTAATTGCTCTTCAAAATTTGTTTGTTTCTTAATAAGATTTATAGCACTACTATATTCTTCAATTAACTTATTCTTCTCATTTTCATTACTAGCATTAATAATCATATCCCTTAATAAATCTATTTTTATTAATTCATAGTACATTTCATTAAAATCCTTACTATTAACGTTAAGCAACACTGTCTTCCATGCAATTTCAGTATTTAATAGTTTATATCTTGGACCTATTGAGTCACTTTTATAAGTGTTAATTAGTTGAACAGCATTTTCTAATTCCATCTTTGCTGCTTCGCTATCAACTGCAAAATTAAAATATAGAGTTATATAAAACACAAGTAATGTTCCAGCAATTCCTATGACTGCCCCTACTACTGCACCAATCAATCCACTAGATAAGTTGGATATTCTATTCATACTCGCCTTCTCCTCGAACACTAAATTTCTACGACAAATAAATTTTAAGTCCAGTACTATTCCCGTTATTTCACATAACGTTCCTGTATTCACGACTCGACGTATGTCGAGTATCTGGCGAATGCCGGATCAAGGGCATATGCCCGCAGCGTGAATATTATGTTATAGGATGTCAACTTCTTCTTAGAAATACACTCAAATTAATTACCCACATATCTTTTGAGTACTTTTTCCATCTTACTTAGTTGCTTTTCCAAAATGTTTATTAAATCCATTAATATAATATTCATTTCAGCTTGTATTTCTTCCCTTAATTTGATGGTTTCTAAAGGAGTTCGCTCATTTGTTCCAAATTCATCGTCAGCAATTTTAAGTGAAATCAATGGATTGTTAACTGACTTAAGAAGAAGCTTATCTTTCCTATTCCTGATTTCTTTCATATTCTCATAAAGGGTGGCATCTATTTTAATACCCTTTTCTGCTGATTCATTAATTAAAAGTGAAATTGAGTCAAAATACCTTGATGGATTTTCAAACGACCCATATCCTTTAATAAAATGTTCATTATGGCTGAAAAAATCATGTTGTTTTTTAAGTTCAAATACAGTTCCCATAAGCAAATTGGTCTTCTCTGGAAATTCATCAATATATTTTTGCCGCACCTGTGTACTAATTGTTTGTTTAACACCTAAGTAAGTAAATAGACCACCAATAACACCACCAAAAACCCCTCCAGCGTAACTGGCAAAAAAACCTATCCATGATTCGGTAGTGCCATGTGTCAATGAGGTATTCCATCCCATCAAAGCTACATTAATTACAAAAGGAAATACCGTTAAAAAAATCAAACCTAAAATAATCAACTTTTTATTCATACAAATATGCACCTCAATATTATTTTGCCTTACAGTTTTTTGAAGTTGATTTCCTATAACGTTCCTGTATTCATGAATCCCGAAGGGTTGTCTGCTGAAATGCATCTCCGAAATCCCTCCGCATACCAAGGCTCCATCAGAGCCGCAGCGTGAATATTATGTTATAGGATGTCAACGACTTCTTTGTAACTGCTACATACTCTAAGATTTCATTTCATTTATTATGCTTTGAAGACCTGAAAGATTTCCTCTACCTAGTGTTGAATAATTTATATGTCTTTGTGACGTATCTATAATTGATTGATTCACCCACAGATTCATTCAAGTGGTAATATAACTATAAAAATCATCTTCTCTCACATCAATTTTATTAGTTCTTGATGGCACATGCTTTTCCAACACTTTCAATATTTCTTGAAATGTAGTTTCTACATCACTACTTGAATTTACTATTCGATATTCATTCGGGAGTTTGTTCCTTCCCCTAATGAGGGAGTTCATTTTTATAGAAGTTTCCCAATCAGTGTAACTATTCCCGTTATCTCTATTTAGAATTCTATATTTAATCACTTCATCTTGATCACTACAAAGTGTCAAAATAGTATAGTTATACCCTTCAAATTCTTTAGGAATATCCAACATTCTAATATCATTAAGATCTGTAATAATAATATGCTTAAACCCATGACGATTATAGTTTTTTACGACCAACATCAAATTCTCAAATGCTAATTGTTCTTCTTCTTTTTGAGTGATCTGAACTGAAGGTGCTAGAGCGCGAAATTCTGGAATCCAACCAAATTCAAAATATGGAGTCCTAAAGTGTTCATGTAATCTCTGGGACAATGTTGTCTTTCCATTCCCAGGCGAACCGTGGAGAATAATAAAATCGATGTTCAAAGTCTTCACCTGCTTACTAAAGAATTTTCGTCTTTATGCTCTAACGCTGATTTCCTATAACGTTTAGGTATTCAGGACATCCATCTCCCTTAGATAGCTCTTATCTTAGGGAGATGGATGTGTCCGGCTGATTCTGCTTCTCTGCTAATAGCGTCTGCCGGTCCGAGGGCCGAATGGCCCGATGCGTGAATATTATGTTAGGCGAAGTACTTGGCTTCCTAGAAATCTCTGATATATTTATTGTAGACATAATTATATGGAGGTGTTACCTTGGGTAATTTAGTGGAACATTATATAACTCATAATTTGATTCCTATTCTCATAAAATTAGGTGTAAACTCAAATACAATCTCAAAAATTTCGGTAGATATCGATTCTAGATTATGTTCAATACTTCACCGTTGGAACGATGAAATTTTCCGTTCAACGGTACTTCTCCATGGAATCGAGGAGGCTTCCTTCTACAATCCTACTGCTAATATTAATACCAAAGCACTTGTTGTTGTTTGTATTAGAAATAGTCTTCTTGAGGATCTTTCAAGTACTATTGCTGCTGCAAAAAGTCTTGGTGCTACAAAACCTCTTATAACTGATGAACAGATCAAAATAATTACTTCGGATGCCATCACTTTCTTTTCAAATCACAATTTATCATCCCAAAATATTAAAAAGCCATTAAGTGATACTTTTGAAAATCTTCAAACGATGTATCCAATTACTTGGAATGCAATGCAAAAACTTAGTCAATGTATCAATTTCGCTAAATTTGGAGCCCATTGTGTTGATAAATCTAACATTTCACTTTCAAAATCAACTTGTAAACCGGAGCAATTCGTTGAAGTTCAAAGTGGCATTGATCCCACTATTAATCATACTTTAAATGAAATACTTGAGCGTATTGAAGAAGGAAAACAACCCTTCTTCTTTTCAGATTCATTTAAAATGATTACTAGAAACCCCGACAAATTATATAAAATTATTGAGATAATCTTAAGATCAAATGCACCGTTAGTCACATTTAACTATTACATCAGTAATGGCTATGTAGCACGTAGAGCTATTCTTCTAAGACCAGCACATTCACAAAAAGATCTGGAAGAAAAACATAAAAGAAACGGCGGTCTAAGAAAAGTACATTTAGAGATCATTAAAAAAATGCGATGATATTGGATGTCCTGATTTTACAAGTATTTCTTCTGAAAATTAGTCAACCTTATTCAATAGAGTCGGATATGCCCAGCCGACTCCGCTTTCTTTCTTCTTAGCTACTGCCGAACCCAAAGGCGAATTTATGTTAGACAAGGTCATGTTACCTCTCATAATTAATTTCATGTACTGGGACTTCCATTAATATAGCTTTACTTCTTTCTTTTGATGCTCTTTTAAATCCACAATGCTTGTAATAGTTTGATAACCTACTGGAACTATTAAATTTACTTTGAGCTTTTGATAGTGTTGACTGCATTGGTTTTGCAAACAAAAAGACAATGCCATTGGCATTTCTTAATAAATACTTGAAAGCATGGTTAATCAACTTTATTCCGATTTTCTCTCCCCTGAAATTCGGGTGAACATCTACTCTCTGTATGTAGTACAAACTTCCATAGTCAAAGTGATCTTCATAAATATCCTCTTCCACTATTTGATTTGCTCTTTCACCGACTATTGCGTGATCTCCATCCAACGCATCTAGCCAATAAAACCATGACATCCCCATTTCCAACCTCCATTCATCTGGAAACTCTGTAATATCAAGACTCGCAATTATTATTTGATTATCTTCAACATAGTATTTAGCTTTGATTTGATTCTCAATATCCTCTGTTAAAGGACCATTAAGTTCGATATCAATTAAATCAAGAGGATATACAAGCCTAACTGAGTGGGAAATCGGTGTACATTCGTCGAAACTCATTTCTGGAAAATCAAACATTCTTCCACATGTATTCAATACAACTTGAGGTGAAAATTCAATTTTAGTAACTTTCTTCTCAATTGTTTCTATTTCAATATACATTTTAGGATTCTCCTTAGTTTTCAAGTATTTCGCCTAACGTTCCTGTATTCATGAACCCCACAGGGGTTGTCTGCTGTAATCCCTACCCGAAATCCATCTGCAGACCAAGGCTCCGAGAGGAGACACAGCGTGAATATTATGTTAGATGAAGTAAATTCTTCTTGCGACTACTTAATTAATTTCTTTATTTCATAAAAAAACTTTTCAGCTTTTGATATGCATTCAATACATATAATTGTATCTAAATATTTGTCACTGTAATCAGCTAATAACCTTTTTTCCTTTACGTCTCTAAAATCAATATAAAATTGATTCTTCAATAGCTTTCTTTTTCTTATGATTTCATGCTTAAGTGTTTGTTCTAATT
This sequence comes from Paenibacillus tundrae, assembly GCF_030812775.1. Lineage (GTDB taxonomy): Bacteria > Bacillota > Bacilli > Paenibacillales > Paenibacillaceae > Paenibacillus > Paenibacillus tundrae_A. The sequence goes on along the minus strand of NZ_JAUSTI010000004.1, from coordinate 315,262 downwards.
TTTGATGAGTTTCATCTGGCTTCATACTATTTATTTTCCAATTGCTTAATAATCCATACTGTGCTAAAAGACTTCTAAGAGCTCTCATCATAGAATAATAACATCTATTGATTGAAGAATCATATTGCCCATTTTCACAGTTTACTTTAGCTGTATTTAAAAATGCCTCAGCCTTATGTAGATTAACAATTTTAGTAATTACAGGCTGTAAGATATCTTTACTCAAGTCTTGTGAATCGTTATCAATATAAGTGATCGCTTCTTCAGCTTGCTTAATCAGATTGTTCTCTATTTCTTCCTTATCATTTAAAACGATATCCTCGGAAGAAAAAATACTATTGATAACTTGAATAATAAAATGAGAATCCGAAATATTATAATTTCTGAAGTTATCGAATATTGGTAAATACGAAATAGATGTATTATCTTTTCTTGTATTCCATATGTTCGACACTAATTTTGAACGTTTTCTAAATTCACAATGAAAATAATCTATAAATGATTCATATATATCAGCTACTTCTCCATAAATATATCCTATTAATGTAAATTGGTATGCTGTACGTAATGCTGTATTTAGAGATTGTAGATCATCTTCATACGTACTTTTCCATTCACTAAGATCCACATTATATTCTGGGAATAATTCATCTAATATTATGGAATACTCTGATTTTAAGATATTCAATAGAATATTTTCATATACAGTTGCCTTTATTTTCGGAATCTTATCTTCGATTAGAGCTAATTTATTCCCTTCTTCGGTTTGAATTATATCTCCTCCAAATGTTTGTAATAAACCTTCTAATCCTTCTGAAACTACACTATCATTGTTCATATTTTCAGGATTTGGAGTATAAAAAGAATCTGTGATTAAGCTAACATACTCTTGATCAGTTATACTTTCCCTTTCTTGCCACTTTATCAAGACATTCTTATCATTATCACTCATGTGGACATTAATATATCGAATATAAATATCTTTGGGCAGTTGAAACTCTATTTGATCAAGTGTAATTCCCATTATTATCGGAAAGCTAAAGCCATTATTGGTCATTTTATCCGTCCCTTTCAAATTTATTTCATCTAACGTTCCTGTATTCACGACTCGACGTATGTGGAGTGTCCAGCGAATGCTGGGCCAAGGACGAATGTCCGCAGCGTGAATATTATGTTATGTGAAGGAAATGACCCCTTGATATACTTGCAACTATTCCTTCCTATTCATTAAATCTCTTATAAACTCTTCTTTATTCACTGACGAATAACGCATGGAGGCATTTGCTGCAATTTCTATCAATTTTGCTTTGTCATAATTATCAAGCAACTGGGAATGACTTCGAGTTAAATATTTTATTAAATGTGCTAGAGTTAAAAAGTACACGTCACTTGCAATAGTTAAAATTTCTAATTCATCTTCAGGATTTGATTTTGATAAATCCATCTTAAACAAAACCTTTGAAGAGTAATCTTCTAAAACTTGTGATTGGTACACTTCCAATGAAGTCGGATCTGAATGCTCATGTTTGCTAGCTTTTCTATATAAAGATATATAAATACCAAACTGTAATTTATCTTCTCTTGCTAAGTTTGCTACAGTAATAGGCGATAAACTTCTTATATTATTTAAATCGTATCCATTCCTTCTTAATTCACTTCTTACATTATTTAATTTATTAATCCTATCTGGAAATTCACTTTCGCTATACCATCCATTATCAATGGCTTTTTTCAGATCTCTCAGAAACTTATAGTCTGATTTAAGCGGTTGCATTATAAACTCTTTATATCTTGATTTAGAAGCATCATCATTACATAAGTATTCAATTAACATGTAATTATTAATTTGTGATCTTAGAAGTATATAGGATTCTTCTGTATAATTATTTTCCAACAGAACAATTAATCCATTAAGCAAGTTTGTTTGCTTAGCATATAATAATAAAATATCCCGTACATTCTCATAACCTTCTTGAATAATAATTGGACTTTCTTCCTTAAGAAAATGAGTAGTTACTTCCTCAATAAATCTTTTAATGAATGAGAGTTTTTCTTCTTTCTCCATGATATCACCCCAAATTAATAAGCTTTTTCATTTCTTTCACATAACGTTCCTGTATTCACGACCCGACGCATGTCGGGTATCCGGCGAATGCCGGATCAAGGACGAATGTCCGAAGCGTGAATATTATGTTAGAAGATGTTGGCGCCTTCTCTGATCTGTCTTACAATTCTATATTCCCTAAAAATGTTGGTCTAATTTCTACTTCTTTGACCTGATAATTTTCGATTGTTACTTGATAAGCTTTAGCATTTGGCCTTGAACTAATGACTTTAAAAATCTGGTCTTCCTTATAATGAACCGCTACTCCATCATCCATGGCTATCCCATTATTTATTCTATTGTCCCTTAATAATTGATGATAACTTTCTCTTCGATTCACTTCCCCATCATAATGAGGACAATTACTTCCTTTGAGTAAACCAAGACATTCTAACCGAGTTAGCTCTCCTGGTATAGAGTCCGTAACCCCTTCTTCAAACCAACAAATTGATCCAGCACTTAATCCAGCTAATATTATACCGTTCTCCCACGCTCTTCTTAAGTATTGATCTAATCCCCATTCTTTCCATAGTACAAGTAAATTCCTTGTATTTCCTCCGCCTACATAAAAAATATCTTTGTCCATTACGAAATCTTCAATATCCTTTGGTGTGTTTTTGAACAGAGGCAAGTGAGAAGGTAAACAATGATGATCCTTAAAAGATTGGTAAAATCGCTGTATATATCCTTCAGAATCTCCACTTGCTGTTGAAATAAAACAAACTTTTGGCTGATTAGATTTTGATTGTTTTAAAAGGTATTGATCTAAAAGTGGATTCTCAGGTTCCATTGAGAAGCCTCCGCCACCCATTGCAATAATCTGTTTCATGATTCTCATCCCCTTAAAATAATTATCGTTACGCACTTGCGCCAATTTCTTCTAACGTTCCTGTATTCACGACTCGACATATGTCGGGTGTCTGGCGAATGCCAGACCAAGGACGAATGTCCGCAGCGTGAATATTATGTTATCGGATGTTGGTATATGCCTTTATTACAAATTTCTCATAAAATCATTCATCAAATATTCTTATCTCTCCTGTAGGAGAAAGCTGCTTTTTATTTTTTTGTTTATTGAAAATAACTGTTCTTAATACTAAAGAACTCAATAACGCAATTACAATTAGTGCGACGGTATTCAACAAAGCCGCGCTTACAAGTTGAAATTTTATAATCTTGTTTATAGGATTGTAATTGTAAATCCAATTATTAATGACTTCATCATATTGTATCAATTGAATTAAATATCCTATCGCTATATACAATATTCCTGTGATAGATAAATACTTCTCAAATAATTTGGTTTTTATTTCTTTAGTTTTATTCGACGTAATATCCTCGTTACCATATGGAAGGACAACACGCGTGGAAGCAATAATTTCTCTTGGCGAGATAGTGATAAAAGTCCAAACAAGAATTATTGAACCAGCCAATTGGAAACAGATTGAGAACATCCTTCACTTCCTTTAACATTATGTTTTTAAACTTTGTTTATACTAATTTCCGATAACATCTAATTTATGTACTTCGTAAATATCACATGTCCTGGCTGATATCTGACTACGTATATGATACCCCAAGCATTGGTATTTGCGAAGAAGAATTTGGCGAAAAAGGTAGATTTATAGCAGCACTCAGTCTCCCAGATCAAGACGATCCAGCGGGCTCTGAATACGCTGAATATTCTTGGTACTCACATGCGTATATCGCTGGGTTGTTCGTGCACTCGTGTGACCAAGCAGCTCCTGGATATAGCACAGGTCTGTTCCATTTTCCAGTAAATGCGTGGCGAAAGAGTGTCGTAAGACATGAATACTAACCTTTTTCATAATACCTGCGTGTTGTCTAGCTTCCTCAAAGACCTTTTGCACACTTCGCTCGGTCAGATGCCGATCCGAAGATTGTCCCGGAAACAGCCATCGCTGGGGTTTATACTCGCTTATGTATTCCTGCACAATTTTCCAAGCTAGATGGGAGAGTAGCGTTCTTCGATCCTTCTGACCTTTTCCCTGTCTTACAATAAGGGTCTGGCGCTCAATACAGATCGCTACAACGTAGACGAACGACTTCACCTACACGAAGACCAGACGAATACGTGAGAAACAAAATCGTTTTATGCTTGAGATTAGTTACGGATATGAGTAAATGAGCCACTTCTTTTTCAGACAATACTTGGGGCAACTTGGTCTGCTTCTTGGGACGAACATACTGGATCTCTGTAGGATGATGGAGTACATGTTTGCAATAGAAGCGAATCGCGCTGATCGTCTGGTTCACACTGGAATGGGAGATCCCTCGCTCAAGTAAATCTAAACAATACGTCTGAACTACTGAAGTAGTCACAGCTTTACTTTCAATTTGACAGCTACTCAGAAAGCGTTCGATCTGATTACGAACCTTTTGATATCGTAATCGTCTCTTTGGTCGTAGCATGTTCATTCATAGGAAACCTCCTTCGTTTGGATGGATTAAGTTGGGCTAACGTTCTGAAAAACAAAAAGGAAGGCCCTTCTTCCTCCCCTAGGGAATCAGACGACCTTCCGATACTTTCGGATCATATATGCTGTTATAAAAGGTAGAACGGAACTCGGCTGGTGTAATGGCAAACCGCGTAAGGGTGAGGTGCTGCGCCCAATGGGCAGCACCTCAAAGAAGATGCACCGCGTGAATGATATTGCGGTGCTCCCCCTGCCGCTGCAACCTACATGGCAGCGGCTTCTTCTCCCAGCGACAGCGTGTAATACTGCGCCTGCTGCCCTTCATGCTGCTGGTACACAACGACCAGCAGCGTCCGGCCTTTCGCGGCAAGCGGGCTAGCGCCAGCAAGCACCCGCTCAAGCCGGAACGGAAGCACGTCCAATACGGCGTGCTTCTGCAGTTCCTTTTCGCCGAGACGAAGGTCGGCGAAATCTCGGGCACCCATGACCGTCTGTGCGGTCATGGCCGAGGTCATCGGCAACGCACGCGAAGCGTTGCCGCCAACCCCGTCCGCCGCTCCATCCGCGGCGGACTCAACCGCGTCGTGCGTTGCCAGCGCCGCAGCATCCCCGCCATCACTGCCGATCAACCCCGCCGCATCTGCGGCAGAGTCTTGCCCGGCAGCAGACGAAGTTCCCATAGCGGCACTTGCACCCGTGCCGCTGCTTTCCAGCCATGCCGAGCCTGCGGCACCGGCAACACGTGGCAGACGAACGTCTTCCGGACGTTCAGCCAGCGTTTTCATATAGCGCGCCCACTGCTCTTTCTGGAGCGGATCTTCCCACCAGATTTTGCGTGGCTTGTACTTGTGACCGAGGAAATAGTCCAGCTTCATCAGACCGAGCACAATATCCATATGCGGCGTGTTCCGCGACTCTAGGAAGCTATGCAGGCGGGTGAATAGATCCTCCAACTGGTGACCAATCTTCTGCCAGCCCTGTCCTTCCCAGTAATCCCCGAACGCTTGGAAGAAATCAAACGGCGAGTTGAACTCCTGCTCCATCAGATACTTCAGCGTATGATCCATCCGGTGTGCGTTCCAATATTTCTCCAGCACATCCTCCAGACGCTTCAAGCGCACGATGTCGCTGAACGGCAACACGTCACTGCCCAGAATCTCATACGGCGCGTGATCCATATACGTATAGTTGTACTTCTCTGCATCGAGACGCAGACCCGTACCGCGCAACATTTTGAGGAATCCAAGCTGAAGCTCTTCTGGCCCCAGAGCAAATACATCGTTAAACGTCTTACGGAACGTATTGTAATCTTCCTCCGGTAGTCCGGCAATGAGATCTAGATGCTGGTCGATTTTGCCGCTGGCTTTTACCTTGTTCACCGTACGGCTCAGCTTGGCAAAGTTCTGACGGCGTTTCACCAGTTCATTCGTTGGATCATTCGTCGACTGTACCCCGATTTCAAAACGGAACGTGCCCGGCGGCGCATTCTCTGCCAGATAATCCAGTACCTCAGGACGCATGATGTCAGCGGTAATTTCAAACTGAAACACCGTTCCCTGATGGTTCTCAATCAGGAATTTGAACATTTCCAGCGCGTAATCCCGCTTAATGTTAAACGTCCGATCTACAAACTTGATCAGCTTCGCACCCTTCTCAATCAGGTACAGAATGTCCGACTTCGTTCGCTCGATATCGTAATACCGCACGCCGACCTCAATACTGGACAGACAGAACTGACAGCTGAATGGACAACCACGACTCGTTTCAAAATAAACAACCCGCTTCCCGAGATCCGGGATATCCTCTTCAAATCGATGCGGTGACGGCAGATCGTTTAGATCAGCCTTCGGGCGTCCTGGCATGAGAATGACCTCTTCCCCTTTGCGGTAAGCTAGTCCATAGACAAAGTGGAACTTCTTACTGCCCGTAAGCTCCGTCAACAGCTGATGCAGCGTCTCTTCGCCTTCACCCATGACGATGAAATCCACATTAGGAATCCGGTTCATCCAATATTCCGTATCGTAGGATACTTCCGGGCCACCCAGCAAAATTTTCACGTCAGGCATAACCTTTTTCAGATTATCAATGACCTTAATCGTCTCTTCAATGTTCCAGATATAACACGAGAACCCAATCACGTCCGCACCGCGTTGGTACAGATCAGACACAATATTCATGACCGGGTCTTTGATCGTATACTCCGCGATATCAATATCAAAATCCTTCTCACTGTACGCCTTAAGACAACGCAAAGCCAGCGAGGTATGGATATACTTTGCATTTAATGTAGAAAGAATAACCTTCATGGTTCACAACCTTTGCCTGGACACCCAGACCATATTTTTTTGGGAAAAGTAAAGCTCCACAGCCATCCAAGCCCATGCCTTCTCATAGAATAAACCTGTACCGCTATCTACATCTTCGTTGCACTTGCACGACTAATTATACATATACCTCAGCTTCCACAGGCAACTATTCCACACCTCATGGACATATCTGGATTTTGTCTTTCAAAGAGTGGACACACTTTTTAAAAAGACACCCTTCTCTCAGCCTCATCCAACTACAACATATAGACCAATCAACAACGAATCAAACTACATACTGTACACCCTTGGGTACACGCTCTCGATCAACAATGTCCACCTTATGAAAGACAATCTTTCTCCATTTGTCCATCACTCAGAGACTGAAATCAAATAACCAACTTAATTACAAACCCTGAACACCGAGCCTGATTACCAAACTCAACTACCAAACTTATTCACTTCTATGCCCGCTAGACCACTAGATCATGCAGTCATACCTCATCCCCATACTCATACTCATACTCATACTCATACTCATACTCATACTCATACTCATACTCATACTCATACTCATACTCATACTCATACTTAGAACTGTTGCATTCTCTTGATTACTCATTTATCCACCGAAGCAATACCAGGAGTATTCATTTATCGCTCCAGCAACTCAAGCAGTGTTCATTACCAATCCAGCAACTTACTCATACTCGTAAAAGGCATCATCATCCGTATCAACCTCTTCGCCAGACTGCTTCTGGAAAAATTCCAAGAATGGTAATCCGTACTTGCGATACTTGACCTCACCGACCCCTTTAATTGTCAGCATGTCACGTTCTGTCTTCGGACATACCACACTCATCTCGCGCAGTGTTGCATCATTGAAGATGATGTAGGACGGCACATGTTCCTTCGCCGCCAAGTCACGCCGGATTAAGCGTAGTTGCTCAAATACCGTTTCGTTAACCGCAGACGGCATCGCATCACGACCACGACGTCCACCATAGTTGGTACCCGAAGCTGTTGCAGCCGTCTTGCGCACCACCCGCTGCATGACTTCACGTTGACCTTTGAGCACTTCCACCGCCAAAGGCTGCAAACGTACTACCGGATACTGCCCCTCGGACAGCATCAGATAACCTTCCGATACCATCACGTTGATGATCTCTGCAATTTCACGCTCCGTGCGATTCCCCATCACACCATATGTTGGCAGGGAATCGAAGCCGTAATCCAGCACCTTTTTGGCACGAGATCCCTTAAGCACCGAAGCGACCAAAGATACACCGTACCGTTCACGCATCCGATGGATGCAACTGAATATTTTCTGTGCATCAATCGTCATATCTACTAACTCGCGATCATCCGTACAGGAACTGCAGATGCCGCAAGGTTTGTCCTCATGCACCTCACCGAAGTAGTCCAACTGCGCACTGCGCAGACAGCGTGTTGTATAACAGTAATCCACCATCTGTTGCAGCTTCCGATAATCGTTTTGCTTCCGGTCGCCCTCCATCGGATTTTGTTCGATCAGGAACTTCTGGGTGATAATATCCTGCGCACCGAATAATAAAATACACTGACTCGGCTCACCGTCCCGTCCGGCACGACCCGCTTCCTGCACATATGCCTCCATATTTTTCGGCATGCTGTAATGCAGTACGTAACGTACGTTAGACTTATCGATCCCCATCCCGAAGGCATTCGTTGCTACCATCACGCGGATATCATCGTACAAAAACTGCTCCTGACTCTGAGCACGCTCATCGTCGGTCATACCTGCATGATAACGTCCTGCGGGCAAGCCTGCATGCAATAAACGTTGATGCAGATCGTCCACGTCCTTACGGGTCGCGGCATATATAATACCTGGCTCACTCTCATGCTCCCGAGCGTAGTTCAGCACAAAATCCTTCTTGCTCTCACCGCGCAGCACGCTGAACGCCAGATTATCCCGCCCAAGTCCGGTCACGTATGTCTGCGGATCCTGCAAACGCAGCAGCCGCAGAATATCGCCCATGACCTCGGGCGTTGCCGTCGCCGTAAAGGCCGCAACCACCGGCCGCTCCGGCAAACTGTCTACAAACGGCGCTACCGCCAGGTAGCTTGTCCGAAAATCATGACCCCACTGTGACACACAGTGCGCCTCATCCACGGCCACGCACGAGATGGGCAACTGCGCCATCTCATCGCGGAACCAATCCAGCTCCAGTCGCTCCGGCGCGACGTAGAGCAACTTCAGATCGCCGCGCTGCGCTGCGCGGACACGATCATTCACTTCTTTGCCGCTTAAGGTACTGTTGATATAAGCGGCGGCAATGCCGGCAGTCGTCAGCGCATCGACCTGATCCTTCATCAGTGAGATGAGCGGGGAAACGACCAGCGTCAGCCCCGGATATAACAGAGCGGGAATCTGGTAACAGATCGATTTACCGCCCCCGGTCGGCATAATGCCCAGCGTATCCTCATATTCGAGCAGGCTAGATACGATTTTTTTCTGACCCTCGCGGAAGTCGGGGTAACCATAATATTTTTGCAGGAGACCCTGCGCTTCTTCTAAAGTAGGTGCTTGCACACTCATGTAAAGACTCCTTACTTGTCACCGGTGTTCTTCCACCAGCTTGGTCCGATCCGATTCTGACATCCGAACACGGCACCATTGCCGTATCCTTGACAACAAAATGGCGTTCTCATGACTTGTCCGTCAAGCAAAACGCCGCTCCCTTTAGTTTAACGGGACAGACCCGAATGAGCAACCGCGTTTTCATGTCAAACGAATCTTCTCAGTTCCACCTATCTCTGACTAGATCAATCTAAGGTTTTAGATACCTATTAACTTGAATCGTTCCACCCTCAAATTAGGATAATTTTAACTTATTTGTAAACATTAAATCATTCTCTATGCTATCATTATTACAAGTTTTTAGTGTGAACTGAACTCATAGCTAAAACTTGCAAACGATATGATCTCTTACAAAGGAGACTTGACCCATGACTCAAGATGCGTCTGGCACTCCCATGACAAATATACGTAAACCCTGGATACGTAGACATCCCATTCTGACTGCATTTCTGTTCTTATTACTGATTCTCATTGCTTACATCCTGCTTCGTCCATACTTCTCGACATTCGATCGTTCTGAACAAGGACACCTTGGCTATTCAATGCCTTCACGGAACGGAGAGTATGTAGCCGAAATCTATGGTGTTCCTTATGGTGGTGCGGGGGCAGGAGGAGTAACCATGTGGGTCGATGTTCGATCAACCGGAAGCGGATCTGCTGGTGCTGACGCTAGTTTTGTGAAAACCATCTATCGTGCTGAATTTCGCGGAGCCAACCACCTTGAATGGGAAAATGAAAAAACGCTCCGGATTGAAAACCGGAACGAATATAATGATGACAGCGTAACGCTGAATATTGATGAAGACATCTATGATGGATGGAACTTTGCATGTAAGAGCCTGCGTATGAAAGGTGAATACGTGCGTTGTCTCTCTCCTGAGAAGCAGTAGTAGCAGTGATGCTTAAATAATTTTTTTCCTTTTGCAGCACAACAAAATCAAATGATTAGAGCAGACATTCCAGCACGTAGCTTACTCATTAATCACGGGTCTGTGCTTGTTTCTTTCTCCACTGTCGGCTCTTTTTCTGCTCTTTCTCTACTCTCGCTCTACGTTCCTTCCCTCTGCCCACTGTCAATCCTGGCGACGTGCAGATGTCGTCTGACGCACCATCGTTTCCAGCCTCTCTCGATTGCTGAGCAAACCGGGATCAGTCGGCACATATGCCAGCGCCTGAATATTATGCTTAAGCGCCTGTTCCCAATGTCCCAATTGAGCATAGGACAAGGAGAGCCTGGCATGAGGAAGCCAGGTTCGACATGCCGCAGGTACGGGGCGGAACCCCGGGTCACGGGTGCCTACATCAAGGGCCTGCATATACCAATAGATTGCGGTCATGTGCTCTTGACGTTCTTGAAAGCAAGAAGCAATCGCGCAGCAGAAGTCTGCATGAGGCAGGTCAAACTGGAACGACTGCAATAAGGCACGAAGCTTATAACTCGGCTTGCCCAGCCGTTCATAACATTCAGCGAGCCGCGCGCAGGCAATTAGTCGATCCTCACGATAACCCTGCGGCTCCTGCAGCAGCTTCTCGTAGCCTTGTACCGCTGCCCCGTAGCGCTTGCGGTCATAACATTCGCCTGCATAATAGAACAGCAGGCGACCCTGGGCTACGCCCTCTTCGGCGATCCATTTGCGCAGGATGCGCACGTTACGCGCCGAATGATTGCTCGCTTCGCGGCGGTGCGTGACGGCAATGTCTGCCGTCATAACTCCGCTCCGCGGAAAGCTCAGCTGCTCGTGCAGCCGGCCATGCCAGCGGCACCCTGCACTGCGCTTGACCAGGCGGTTCCGGCGGTCCGTCACTAACGGACTTGCCTCCGCCCCCTCGGCCAGCGTGTAGTTCAAGACCACAGCTTCCGTCTCACCATCTGACGGAAGCTGTTCTTTCAACGCCCGAAGCTTTGCCTGATCGCCCGGCAACAGCACATCATCTGCATCTAGCCAGAGGATGTACTCCTGCGTGGCCTGCTCGAATGAGTAATTACGAGCAGCAGCAAAATCATCCTGCCATTCATATGTGTAGACTTGGTCGGTATACTGCGCAGCCACATCCATTGTTCGGTCAGATGAGCCTGTATCGACAATGATGATCTCATCCACGATTCCACTCACCGAATCGAGACAACGTGCCAACGTGCGTTCTTCGTTCTTCACGATCATACATAGACTGATAGTGATCACGGATTAACCCCTTCCTTGCCCCTACACATTATTGCGATGAAGCATCTTATTCAACGTTCATGATAACTTTCATATTCCGACTTGCTAAGACGGAGACTCGCCCTGTTTTTCAACATAACCTTCCGATTCACATCATCTTTATTAACTCTTGGATAGCTAATCTTGATATATCTTATTCTGCATCGCACTTGTCGTGTACGTCTTAGCTCACTGATCTCGCTCCGTTTCTTGTTTGCGCAGACGCTTTACCTGTTCAACAGCATTGTCGAGTGCCTTCTTCCGTTGATTCATCAGTCGTAGGTGGCTCCGTTCAATTTCGGCAAAATGGGCATAGTCCAGTTCCATCCATGTCTTCATTTCACTTGGCGTAGGGGAGATGTATGGATTGACTTCCCAGCGTCTACGTGCAGCGCAGCATAGATACTTATGATGAACCTCCAGCTTCACCACTTCAAAATACGGCAGCAGACACATCGCAAGCTTGCCTGCATAGAAGGTCTGTTTATGATCATGAAACGGATGATATCCATAGGGAACTGTCACAACCAGCGTCCCCTTTTCATGTAATAATCGATGGATCTGTATTAATAACTTCTCAGGATGGGCAAAATGTTCCAGCACTTCACCGAGCAATATCGTGTCGAAGACAGCCCTTTCCTTCCACTGCGTAATGTCCATCAGCCGGAAATCCACTTTACTTCGCACAGGCTTCGATTCCTTCGCCAGTTCTTCCTTCGCAAACCGGATGCTCTCTTCCTCTAGATCAATGCCGGTTATCCGAAAGCCTTCACGCGCCAGCAGAATCGAGGTAATCCCCTGACTGCATCCGATGTCCAGCATTCGCTCGCCTGTCGCTTCCCGGCACATCCAGTGAATTCGTGTCCTCGTTGCTTCATGAGATTCTTCCGAATTAATCTCGCCATAATATCGTTCATTCACCCGGTCATGATTCGCCATCGCTGTCTCCTACTTGTTCGGGAGAATTTCTAGTAGACATCTTCTCTATTTCTATATCTGTTTCAGTAGGGATCGGTGCATAGGCTGGATGCCCAAGCACCACAATGTTGCCCCCATGGACACTTTGGGTAGCATTACGAGTGTCGAAGATTCGTTTCGCATGATCCGCCATCTCTTGATAATCAAATGCGCTATGATCCGTTGTGATGATCACAAGATCTGCCCATGCCCATAGCTCCGGTGAGGCTGGCTGAGCTTGGATAATCGTGCCGTCGTCCTTGCGGAAGACAGGCACCATCGGATCGGTGAAGACGACCTCTGCTCCCGCTGCGCTCAGCAGTCTGAAGACATCCAGTGCGGGAGATTCACGCAAGTCATCGATATCTTTTTTGTACGCCATACCCGCCAGCACAATCCGTGCATCCTTTACGAAAATTCCACTCTGCATCAAGAGTTCCACTGCTCGCGCCACCACGCGCTCCGGCATCTCCCGATTCGTTGCATCAGCTAGTTTGATGAATTGCAGCTCCGACCCCTGTCGCTCTGCCGCCCATGACAGATAGATTGGATCAATCGGAATACAGTGCCCACCAATCCCCGGCCCGGGGTAAAAGGGCATATATCCAAACGGCTTTGTCGCGGCAGCGTCCAACACCTCCCAGATGTTCACGCCCATCTGCTCACATGCAGGTGTAAGCTCATTCACAAGGGCAATGTTCACGCTGCGAAACGTATTCTCGAACAGCTTGGCGGTCTCAGCTACGGTGGTAGAACTCACCGGCACAATTTCATTCAAGAATGAGCCGTAGAACGCTGTTCCATAGGCTAAACAGGAGGCTGTAGCACCTCCGATGATCTTCGGTGTATTTTTCACCCCATAATTCACACTGCCTGGATCGACCCGCTCAGGAGAATAGCAGACATGGAACTGTTTGCCCACTGTCCAGCCTGTGGCTGCTTCAATCGGTTGCTTCACATGCTCCTCCGTCGTACCCGGGTACGTGGTACTCTCCAAGATGATGAGGCTTCCCTGCTTCAGGTGAGGGGTTATGCCTTCGACTGCTGCGGCGATATATGAAATATCCGGTTGATGACCTGGCGTTAGTGGTGTTGGTACACAGATCACAACGATATCTGCCTTAGCGACTGCCGTATAATCCGTTGTTGCCGTGAATAATCCTTTTGCGGTTAATGACTGCACCACTTGATCCTCAATGCCGATGACATAGGAATCCCCCGCTCGAAGTCTCGCAACCTTGAGTGTATCAATATCAATGCCATGTACTCGGTAACCAGCCTGCGCCATCTCCACTGCCATCGGAAGCCCGACATAACCCAGCCCAATGACAGCAGCAAGAAGGGAGCGGTTGTGTATGCTGTCTTGCAATCCTTCCATCTCCAAACGCTCCGCCTCCCTTCTATTAATTGATAAAGCCGCCTGCACGCAAAAACTGAGCTATCGCTTGTTTGTTCATCATGGCAGTGTCTGAGCGGTATTCGGAAAGTGTGACACGAGGCAGGCTACTATACTGATCTTGCAGGCGCTTGTCCGGTTCCTGCGGTAATATGACATAATATTGCTCATCATACTTATAGGTACGCGGTGATTCGAAGGGTGAGATGAGCACTTCATGTAGTTTCTCGCCAGGGCGAATGCCTGTAACCTGGTAGTCAAAGGATGGGCGACCCGCCTTCTCTAACATGACCGAGGCCAGGTCGGTCATCTTGCAGGCTTTCATTTTCATCACAAATGTCTCGCCGCCTACCGCCGCCTCAGCCGCCTTAAGCAGCAAATGTATCGCTTCCGTCCGTGTCAGGAAAAAGCGAGTCATGCCTTTGTCCGTGATCGTAAGCACCTTACCCTCATCAATCTGACGACGGAATAATGGAACGACACTGCCGCTTGTTCCTAGCACATTGCCACCGCGGATGCAGACAAATCGAGTATGCTCACTTAGTCCATTCGCACGGATCATCATCTTCTCACCGAGCGCCTTGGTCATACCATATACGTTGATTGGATCAACCGCCTTATCCGTGGAGACATCAATCACCTTAGGAATCTTCATGCGAATGGCTGCTTTAATGATATTTTGTGTGCCAATGACATTGGTTTTGAAAGCTTCATCCGGCTGGTCTTCACATACGGGTACATGCTTCAGTGCGGCCAAATGAAAGAGAACATCCACATTTCGGCACGCTTCCTCCACTGCGCCATAATCCCGAATATCTCCGATAACAAAGCGCAGCCTTGCATCATGACCAAAATCACGTTGCATCGCAATCTGAGCATACTCATTACGCGACATGATACGAATCTCAGCCGGATTTTGTTCCAGCAGCACCTCGGTCAGCTTCTGTCCCCAGGAGCCTGTTCCTCCAGTGATCAAAATGATTTGTCCTTTTATCATGCAAGAATGCCTCCTTTATTAGATCATGAATTCACGTAATACCTGAGCCATCTCTTCTCGGCTTAACCGATCTTTCGGTGGTACCTTTTTGACCGATGTGTTGCTGCTATGCACGATATTGACATAATTGCGGGGTACGAGCAGTTCATGCGGTAGATCAATTACATTTCCGTGCGTTCCGCGGCCTGGCAACTTCACCCGATAGCCTGAAGCGTACTCCTCCGTCCGGTACAGGTAGACATAGAACTGCGGAGAACGATGGAATGCGGGTGCCATCTCATGATTGACACTATCCCACAGGTAGCCGTTCTGATTGATCAATGCCATCGTTTCCGGCTGTGGTTGTATATCGTATAACTGTTGAACAAAGGTGCGGTGGTACAGGTCATCCGAATCTAGACGTGCAATATAGATGTGCTCTGCCCCTTGTGCAAAAGCTAGAATGGCACGCACACTCTCAATATTGGTTCCAAAGCGAATATTAGAAGGTAACGGCTCTTGTTCCGCAAGTATTTCTTGCATCAACTCTCCGGATTCCTTCGACAGCTTCACAACGGTAAGAAAATCTTGATTCGTCTGTGCCTTGAGGCAATGCAACGTAAAGGTACGAAAGATGTTCATCCGTCGCTCTAGCCATTCTCTCGTTAACCGCTGCGGATCCATGCCATAATTGTTGAAGTTAATCTCAATAACAACTTTCCTAGACATAACATCCCTCCTCATGTAAACAGTCTTTCTACTGGTTGCCTTTGAACCATTTTCATAGTTTCGCAACCTATGCCTGGCAGAAATTCATATAATGCGTTATTGCATTCCACCCAACTTTCATAGCGTAATTCTCTTATCTGCCATCCCTACAACGTATGAAACAGAAGTAGAATCGGTCAGTACACTTGAACTACTTTTCACAAAATAGATTGATATACACCGCAGATTCGCCTGATAATGCGTGTTCAATAAGGGCGGTTTTCAGTAGCGAGAAGACGGGATGAAGGTAATCACCTCATCAAAAGTGGACTTAAGCAACAGCCTCTTACAGGTCGAACGTACAAAACGTTAGCGCAGCCATTACATAGAATAGGTCAATAGAATACGAAGGAGGTTTAAATCTACGATGAATGCTATTTATCTGGAGACAGATGGTGTACTTGATCAGCTCGAAGCAGCACTTGTAGAGCAGCGTCCATTTTCTCTCGTTCGCGTAGGCGATGGCGAGAATATTGTCATGTCTCAGGAAACGGTTTGGACTGTGGAGCAGGTGCTTCAAGAGCGCTGGGCGATCAAAGCCAATTTAGGACAAAAGGGACTTCGTCTCCCCGACCTTCAGCTCAGAGATCACGTGGCTGCTTCAATACAACGAGCTAATATTGTTGGTGTGCTGCCCCCAGGCGATATGACGATCAAAGCACCGGATTATCTCAAACGCCCGCTCACGGATATGGTATTTGCTCACTATGGTATCGCTCCGGCACTCACCTGCCATGCTTGCGTCAATCGGGAGCTCGTGCAGATGCCACGGTTCTGGTCTATGCTTGCTGGTAAACGGGTACTGCTCGTGACTCGCGAGATTGATGCGCTGCGCGACCGACTCCTTCAAGAGCCGTATTCTCTTCAGATTGCAGCAGCACTTCCTTTTGATAACTGTGGTCAGACCGATGAAACGCTACAATGGATCGTCACGAACCAGCATACGTTCGATGTCGCTCTCTTCTCCTGTGGCGTTAATGCCGTTGTTCTCGCTGAGCGCACAGCCGCCCTAGCGGGCAAAGTTGCTATTGATTTTGGCAAAGCAGGCAATATCATTCTGAAAGGCCGTGCTAACTGAGTTTGCTCTTTGCTTCTTGAATTACAGCTGGCTATGTTCATGCTCTTGCTACATCAACAATACGGTTGAAATATGGTCAAAAAAAAATCCCCGACTCCTTCGATACTGGAGCCGGGATTTTTGACTTTAACCTTTTACTACTGCTGATAAGCTAGTTAGTAGCTGCAATGCCATAGAACATCTCTGGTCCTGTTCTTGCCACGGTAGACACCCCGGATATAAATGAAGTGTACACACTTTCCAGTGCGGGTGGTGCAGCCAAATCCTGTGCGGTAAAGGAATGAAATTCAGCGCCGCCCGTCTGTCCCACCGTACCTTCGGCACGATAGATGACAAAGAACGGATCATATACTGTACCACGTACCAACTCAACAACGAAGGTATCTCCTTGCTCTCCTGTCACACCAACCGTGCCATTCAGGGTGATAATGGGATTCGCAACACCTAAGGTCTGCAGCCCAATTGACCCGAACACTTCTGGTGATAAGGATAAAGATGTGTTAGGCGATCCTACGCTTCCTGAGTTCATTGAGGTTCTCATATCGAGAAATACACCCAAGAGTAACACCTCCAATGCAATGAGATATCCTATTCTATGAATCTCAACTCTCGTTCGATTGGATAAATAACAGTTTCTATACACCTATTTTTATTTACACCCGGTTAATGGTATATTGAACTGCATAACGAAATGAACGGATCGTATGCACGCAAGCGGTACAGGCTGTTCAGAAGGAGATTATTATTTATGAATACACGTAAACGTTCCACAGGCCATTCATCATCCAAAGGAAAGTCATCAAACCGCTCCTCTACGGGACGTTCTAAGAGATCAGGTGCTCCATCTGCCGAATCATCCAGATCCTCTGCATCCACATCTCGTAATACAGCGGACACGAACAAGCCACTAGCTGCCAAGTCTTCAACAACAGGCAACCAAGCAAGATCTGGCAAAGCCAAATCATCAGGTGCGTCTAAACGCTCTGGCAATTCCTATTATCGTAAACAAGAGCCACCTCGCCAGTACCCAGTGACAGAGCCAGAAGAATTGTTACCGTTCCTGCTGAAGCATCTGAAGGATGGTCGTAATGCCGTGAAGTCCATTCTAGGTCGTGGTCAGGTATCCGTAGATGAGAAGGTCGTGACGAAGTTCAACCTGGCGCTCACGCCGGGTCAGACCGTATCCATTAGCAAAGAAGGCGCCGTAGCTGCCCCTTCCATGACCGGAGTAAACATTTTGCATGAGGATAATGACATCATTGTCATTCGTAAGGAAGCTGGGCTATTATCGATCGCCGCTGACCGTAGCAACGACCTTACAGCCTACCGCCAGTTGATGGAGCATGTACGCCGTACGAATCCAAACAATCGGATATTTGTCGTACATCGTCTGGACCGGGATACATCTGGTGTGATGATGTTTGCCAAAAGTGAAGAGGTACAACAGAAGCTGCAAAACAACTGGAAAGACAATGTACAGGATCGCGTCTATGTTGCTCTCGTTGAAGGTGCTGTGAGCAAAGAGGAAGGTACGATCTCCTCCTGGCTGAAGGAAACCAAAACACTGAAAATGTACTCAAGTCCACGTGCGAATGATGGACAGCACGCGATAACGCACTACAAACGTCTCAAATCCAACCGTGAGTTTTCTCTGCTTGAGGTTCGATTGGAAACAGGACGCAAAAATCAGATACGTGTGCACATGGAAGACCTCGGCCATCCAATTGCAGGGGACAAAAAGTACGGTGCACGCACGAGAGACCTCGGACGCCTTGGACTCCATGCACGTGTGCTCTCGTTTATCCACCCAACAACCGATAAGCTAATGACATTCGAGACCGATATTCCGAAGCAATTCCTGTATCCTTTCCGTGCAGATAACGCAACCGCGGAGTAACTGAAGCTCTTGGGTACGGAGTCGCGTTGAAAGGAGCAACCGATGCTGAAAAACTTGCTGATTACCGGTTATCGGGCATATGAACTGCAGATTTTTGGACAGAAGCATGAAGGTATTCCTTATATCAAAAAAGCCATCGCCTCTCGCCTCACACCGCTTGTAGAGGACGGACTGGAATGGGTGCTAACTCCAGGGCAATATGGCGTGGATCTCTGGGCCTGTGAAGTTGTGCTGGAGCTGAAGGAGACATTCCCCGATCTGAAATTGTCGATCATTACTGCCTTTCAGAACCCAGAGGAACAATGGAAAGAAGATAAGCAAGAGTATTATCGCTCCATTCTGCAAGGGGTTGATTACTATGCTGCTATTAGTCGGCAACCGTATGTTGGCCCATGGCAGTTCACAGCGAGGGACGATCTTCTGCTACGCAAAAGCGACGGCCTATTGCTTGTGTACGATGAGGATGCCGGCGAAGGCAGTCCACGTTTTGTGAAGGAAAAGGCGATTAAGAAACAGCAGAATGAAGACTATACCATCATCAGCGTAACGTCGGAGGATATTCAATCCATCGCAGAGGATGAACGAATGAATGATGTACAGCATTACGAAGATACTTCCTTCTGAACCATTTCAGTATTGATATAGAAAAGGGCTATCCCATAAGTCATCAAAATGACTGGGGATAGCCCTGTTTTTACCATTTTATTCAAAACGGATTCTCTCCTTTAACAAATGGAACAAAAATAACATACAAAGAGCCCATTAGAAACACCCAGAAAATCAAAGATTTGAAGCGTCTCCTGAAGAAATTAGCATTCTTTTTTATACATAGCGCACAAATGAGTGTGTAAAGGAAAAATAAAAAATAGGAGACCCCAAACCAGTTAACCCATACGTTCCCCATAAAAGGAATATTGAAACGCTCATAAATGTATCTCAAAACATTTTCTGTAACAATGAAGCCAATAACCAAAAATCCTATGAATTCCATATAGATTATCATTTGCTTTTTCCAAATGGACATTCCCTTCAACTCCTAAATATCCTTATTCATCTATCTATCCGAAATATTCAAGAATTAGCTTATATAGCGCTACGCAGAGCCCTAATAGACTCGCTTTCATTTTAGATGGATGGTAATTTTGTTTGTTAGACAGATATAATAAAATCAATAAAAATCCAATGGGTAGCTTTAACTGAAAGAGACCATTGGTTGTAGCATGAGAATAAATTATTATAGTAGACGTACTGATCAAAAAGTAAAAGAAAATGGTGAAACGTCTTGTTTCTAATTGTCTGCTCCACCTTACTAACAAAAAAATAATAATGATCAAGATAATCGAAATGTATATTGGTGGGAGAACAATAAAAACGTCACCAAATCTGAATTCCATGTGGCATAGCCCTCCTTTTCATCATAGTTCACCTCATCCATCAAGAGTCACGTTTAATTAAAAGGTTAATATTACCAAAGAGAAGGATGAATGTAAAAAAAAGTGGATGAGATCATGCGAAGCAACGAACTGGATTACTAAGGTATCTGTCTTAGTCAGGCCAGGCTGTAAAAGCCTCGTATGACTTACTCATGTTTTTTTTGGCACCAATATGGGTATAAGTAGTATTAAAACTGCGATTACTATGTCGTATGGATAAAGGGGAACTGCAGCCATGACATTAACTCCCGAGCAGCGCATTCAACTGCACGGATTCAACAACCTGACCAAATCGCTGAGCTTTAACATGTACGATATCTGTTACACCAAAACCAAAGATGAACGTGAGGCTTATATTGAATATATTGATGAACAATATAATGCGGCACGATTAAGTAAAATTCTCAGAAATGTATCTGACATTATTGGTGCGCACGTCCTGAATGTGGCACAGCAGGATTACGTCCCACAAGGCGCTAGCGTAACGATGCTCGTATCCGAGGGGCCAATTGTTGAAATTCCAGAGGAGTCCTTCGACGAATCCCCAGGACCGTTGCCCGATAACGTTGTGATGCAGCTGGATAAAAGCCATATTACGGTGCATACGTACCCGGAATTTCATCCAAGCGAAGGAATTAGTACGTTCCGTGCCGATATAGACGTGTCCACTTGCGGGGAAATCTCGCCCCTCAAAGCGCTGAACTACCTCATTCATTCCTTCGATACGGACATTATGACGATGGATTACCGTGTGCGTGGATTTACACGTGATACAAGTGGACGTAAGCTGTTCATCGACCATGAGATTGGTTCTATCCAGAACTACATTCCGGATGAGATCAAGAGCAGCTTTGATATGATTGATGTGAACGTCTATCAGGAGAATATTTTTCATACCAAGTGTAAGCTGAGGGAGTTCGATCTGGATAATTATCTCTTTGGGTACACCAAGGATAAGCTAAGCAAGGCAGAACAACATGAAATTACAGAGTGGCTGAAGCTGGAGATGGACGAGATCTATTACGGCAAAAACATTAACCGTCCTACTCCATGACTGACCTTAGAAGGTGACTGACACCTTTGTCATAAGGCGAGACAATGCCTGCGTGTTGGGACTGCACACGGTGCGAAAATACAACATCCCAGCAACGTTGCGGTAACATTCTATGTAACTAGTTAATCCATGTTAAAAGTAGTATCTACAGACAAGCAATAATGCCAGTAAGGTTCTTCACTTCGTGAAAGCCTTCGGCATACGCTTGTCTTTTCGTCATTTGTTGACATGATGCAACATATTTTCTTATTATAGGAGTAACGGTATTACTTTGCAGTGAAGGAGAATGAGCCGTGATCGAAACGAACACTTCCAAGCGTAACGAATCGCTGTTACAAGTATTCACCGCCCGGCATAATGTAACTGCTCACAACATTGCCAATGCGGACACACCGAATTATAAGAAGAAGTCCGTAGAGTTCCAAGAAGAGCTTAGACGCATCGTTGAGCAAGGTAACACAGATCATTTGAATTTACACCGGACTCATCCGAAACATTTTCCAGTGAGTACTCCTGGCCCAGTCGTGCCCTACCGCATTGTAGAGAACAACAACACAACGATGAACAACAACGGCAATAACGTTGACATTGACAAGGAAATGTCGAACCTTGCGGAGAATCAGTTGATGTACAATTACATGGTCGATCGAGTAAGTGGACACTACAAAAAGATAAAGAATCTTCTAAATGATCTTAAATAATGCATGACTCTGCAGCCTGTAGGCTGCTTTTTTTATTGATATTGTAAATACATAACCGCAAACAAGCACATCATCGCAACATGAACGCAGTATTAGATTGAATTCTGTGAATCAGATATCCCTTTTTCGGATCTGGGCTCATTCGTAGTATAATGATATCTAATGAACGATTTCATATCGATAAAAGAGGTGCAACATGGCTCCACTTCATTTCAATCATTTTCAAGGCTCCAAGGTTCGACTTGCAGCACCCTGCCCGGAAGATTGTATGCGATTATCCCGTTTTACGGACGATTATGGATATCTACGTAATCTAGATACGGACATTGCAGTGCCGCTAACGCCGGATGAAACAGGTTCGTCTTCTGTCCGCAGAGATAATGGATTTGAGTTTTCCTTACGTACACTAGAGGACAATCGATATATCGGCTTCACCGCTCTCTACCGGATCGAATGGAATAACCGCTCCGCGCGTCTGGCCATTGCTATTGGGGATGAAAAGGATCGTGGTAAAGGCTACGGTAGTGATGCGCTTGCCCTGATTATGCGCTATGGATTTCATGAATTGAATTTGAACCGAATTGCACTGGAAGTGATTGAATATAACGAGACTGCGATGCAGGCGTACCTAAAAGCTGGGTTTCAGGTAGAAGGACGTCAGCGCTCAGCCGTCTTACGAGATGGGAGGCACTATGACCTCATTTCTATGAGTATCCTTGCGGAGGAATGGTCGAAGCAGACCGAACTGCCTCTATCTTTTCAATCTACTCGTGCGAATGTCTCAAACGAAACGTCTGTTAACATAAAACCATTTCAACGCGCTGCCGCAGTCTCTGCTTCTACTTCTGGTGATGCATCTGAGCCCCTGCCCACGACGAGTGAGAACACCACTGTTCAACCTCGCATTGGCGTAGGCGCGGTCATTGTTAACGATCGCAGAGAAGTACTACTGGTCTGGCGCAACCGTGAACCAGAGCAATTCACCTGGAGCATACCCGGAGGTAAAATCGACCCTTACGAGTCTGCTGAAACAGCAGTTATTCGGGAGATCAAGGAAGAAGTCAATCTAGATATCACCATCGACCGATTGCTCTGTACAGCAGAGACGATTCAGCCTGACCAGCAGGAGCATTGGATTTCTCTTCTCTACTCCACACGGATTATTGGGGGTATCGCTCGGAATCTTGAAGAAGGCGGAGCCATCGGTGAGATCGGATGGTTCCCGCTGGATGATCTACCATCTCCACTCGCTTGCTTCGCTGTTCCTGGTCTTGATGCTGTGAAGAAAATGTATTTCGGAGAATGATTGGAGGTCTGCAATTATACCAGAGAATCGTACATCTCCAACTTCAACCACACCCCACATTTTGCATGAGGCACGCCCTCAGTTCGACTGGAAGGGTTCTGGATTATTGTCTCTCAAAACATTTCGTAACGGGCGCTGTCTTTACGAGGCTGGACGTGGGCATTTTGCCGTTGATGAGAGCAACTACCTGCTTCTGAATGAGGGTCAAGAATACAGCTTGCACATCGATTCATCTGTGCCAGTAGAATCCTTCTGTATCTTCTTCCCACATGGTTTTGTAGAGGATATTCATCGAAGTCTGCAGGGTAGCGATCTCTACTTGCTAGAAGAGCCCTGTAAGTCTTCTCCCCTTGGTGCAATTGAATGGATCGAACGAACTTATCCAATGGGCAACCAGCTTGGTGCCTTCTTAGATCATTTTCGCCATTTAGTTAATCAAGATGCTGTTGATTCCTGGGAGAAAGATGAATTATTACATCGACTTGCCGTTCATATGCTGGGCGTACACCGAGACGTTAAGCTAGAGATGGACGAGCTAGGTTATGTAAAACGTTCAACCAGAGAGGAAATATACCGACGCGTGTACCTTGGACATGAATATATGTCCGCCTATTTTTACCAACCGATAACACTTGCAGAGACTGCAGCAATTGCACATTTGTCAGTTAACCATTTTTTGCGGAATTACAAAAAGCTATTTCACACCTCACCCCATCGTTATCTGACCGAACTTCGACTTCAGGCAGCTAAACAGATTCTACTGGGTACAGATAAGTCCATTACAGATATATGTTATGAAGTGGGATTCGAAAGCCTTGGATCGTTCAGCTCGTTGTTTACTCGCAGATTCCATGTCTCTCCCTCCAAGCTACATTCAAAAAGGTGATAATGAAGAAGCCAATCGATTTTAGACTGTTTATAATCGAATTATCTCAATAACTTACAGTTCACTTGAGATACAACAATTCAAGTTACCTGATACCAAACATAACGATGGAGGTCTGCCACTTGAAACATGAAGAACAGATTAACGAATTATTTAAAGCCAGTCAGAACGGGGATATTGTCAAAATAAAGACATTACTTACCTCTCGGCCTGATCTCACCAATAAGGAAAACAGTGATGGTCTCACCCCGCTTGGGTACGCCGCGCATTATGGGCAAGCCGAAGCGGTGCGTATTCTTCTAGCACAGGGAGCCGATGTTAACACTGTTTCTCATTCAAAAATCTCATTTATCCCGTCCAATACTGCCCTGCATGCCGCACTTGCAGGGGAACGGTCGGTGGAGGTTGTCCGTTTATTATTAGAACACGGTGCAGCAACAAACATACATGATAGTGACGGTCAAAGTGCTCTTCACTCTGCTGCATTCCATACCGATCAAGCTGAACTGATTCAGCTTCTCCTACAGCATGGAGCTGATCCATCAGCCCTCTCCGATGAAGGACAGACCGCGCTGGATATTGCACTGGACAAAGGCAATCATTCAACAGCTAAATGTCTGAGAGATGCCCTTGGAGCAACGTCATAACTTATTCTCCCGTAAGCTAAACCCAGTTTCACCGCTAACCGCTAGGCTCCTAGGCTGTATTATGGAGTCTAGCGGTTATTTTTTGAGTGATGAAAATAAACAAATGTATCAACGAAACGAAATTTTTATAACTTTCTTTGGAAAATTCAAGAACCGTTTGGCGAGCTACGCCGTCTAATACGCAACACATCCACGAAAGGAGGAGCCATGTGACCCCTGCTGAGCTTACTGTTGCCGCACAACAAGGGGATGCCGAAGCTTTTGCAGCCTTAATGGAGATGCACCAGAACCGACTATATCGCATCGCCTATGCGTATCTGCATAACGAGTCCGATGCACTGGAAGCGATACAGGAATCCACTTATAGAGCCTTTCGCAAACTCAAAAAGTTAAAAGAACCGTCCTACTTCGGCACCTGGTTCATTCGCATTCTCCTCAATTATTGTGCCGATGAACGTAAACGCAAAAGTCGGTTCAGCCAAATCACCGATATTCAGGAATCCAGTAGCTGGGATCAACCCGAAGACCCTG
Source organism: Paenibacillus tundrae (assembly GCF_030812775.1). Taxonomy (GTDB): domain Bacteria; phylum Bacillota; class Bacilli; order Paenibacillales; family Paenibacillaceae; genus Paenibacillus; species Paenibacillus tundrae_A. The sequence goes on along the minus strand of NZ_JAUSTI010000004.1, from coordinate 289,960 downwards.
ACTTGGCTGCTGCTGTATCTTCATTGGATCGAGATTGCAAACAGATTATTATCCTGAGTTATTTTGAAGGATTCTCCTTAACAGAAGTTGCTGAGATACTCGAAATTCCGACCGGAACCGTAAAATCACGACTGCATCGAGCACTCGGGCAGCTCCGTGATCAACTAGGAACGAAAGGAGATACATAACATGTCTGATGAAATGAAACCTGTTGAAGGCCTCGAACAACGACTTCATCGTCGTAGATTAGAATACGATGCCATGACTATACCTGAACCCGATACGCAGCAGGCTGTGCAGGCTGGTATCCGAAAGGCTACAAGCCAGCGTAAATCCCGGTTGCGCTGGATGATGAGCTCCGTGTCAGCGGCAGCAATCATTCTTATTTTTACCGGATGTATCCGCGTCTCACCAGCTTTTGCTTCCTTCGTAGAGCAATTGCCCGGTATGGATGGAATTGTGAGTCTTATTCGTCAGGACAAAGGGCTGATGATGGCAATCGATCAATCCTTATTACAGAAGGTGGGTATAACTGACGAGCATGATGGTACTTCTGTGACGATCGAGGGCGTAATTACAGATGAGTCACGCATGGTTATTTTCTACACAATGAAAGGCATCCAAAATCCCAAAAATCTGATGTACGACATCAAATTATTAGACAAAAATGGTGAGGATCTTCCCGTTGGATTTAGTTATTCATACCCTAATCCAACATCAGACGAGGATATCTATGAGAATATGATCAATGTATCCTTTACTGAATCATCCCCTCCACAAGATTTAACCGTTGTGTTTAAAGAGCAAAAAGAAACCGACGCGAATGAGTGGAGAATTACATTTCCCGTCGATCAGAGCTTAACGAAAGGTATGAAAAGAGTCATTCCTGTTAACCAAACCTTAGTGGTAGATGGTCAACAAATTTATGTAAACCAAGCGACGTTATATCCCACTCGACTTGTACTGGACATGACCTACGATCCGAAAAATACCCAAAAAATCTTTGGCATTGATGATCTACAGCTCGTGGATGAGCAAGGTAGAATCTGGACAACGAATGAGGCATCGCTTCCCGAGAATGGTATGTCGGTTTTCTTCGAGAGTATGTATTTCTCTACTCCAAAAAAACTGACCCTACATGCGTCTGGGATTAGAGCCGTGGACAAAGATAAACTGCATCTTCAGATTGATTCAGAATCGGGTGAGATCGAGGGCGGTCCAGAGAATTTGAAATTCCTTAAGAAAGAAATTAAAGGTAAAGATATGATATTGCACTTCAATATTACAGATGCGGAGAATGCCAACTCAGGTTTGTCATTTACGAATATTAAGGATCGTAAGGGAAAATCATTCGAGGTCAGCCAGTTGGGATGGAGTCCTTCCATTGCTGAAGCGTCTGTCACGATCAAAAATGGTGCTTCTGCCCAAGGCGCTTTGGATATGGAGTTATTCTCCTACCCGGTACTAAGCCCATCACCGTTCTCGGTTGATATTCCGGTGAATCCATAGGTTCATTGATACTGAATCTAGAAACTTAGTTACTTCATCGGAAGTCATTGCATTGATGATATGTGAAGATGGGAGCACCCATCTTGACCTCTCCGTTGGCGTATTTATGGAATAATGCTGGTGTAGTCATGCTGGTGTAGTCACCTTTTATAGGCAGATGCATACCTTGAAGTAAGAAGTTTATTTAAAGGAAGGGTTGTGCATCATGTCTGAGTCTACATCCACACCGTTGACACGCGTCATCTATCAGGCGAATACACCTATGCTTCAATCCGTACATAGCGTGCGGAATATGATTCATCATACAGCTCGGCAACATATCGGCAAAAAAGTCCAAGTTCAGAATATTGATGGTCAGGTATGGGAAGGTGTTATCATTAGCGCAGACCGGGGGATATTATATCTTCAAGTTACGCCGATGCATGGCTATCCTGAGCCACGGGCTTTGTTTGGACCAACGATTTTGCCATTAGTGCTGTATGAGTTGCTGGTCATTACGTTGTTGATGTAGTTTGAATTCATATTCAAGTTTAACATGGCTCCGTTTCGACCCTATGGGTTATGAAGCGGAGCCTTTCCATTAGGTTTATCGTGTTAATTCGTGTGACTTATATAGGTGTTCACCCATTCGTGCAGTATGTTTCCGTCCTCTCGTGTGAAATATGATACAATGGTGTCGGCTTAAGCCCTATCTTATAAGAAACGGAGTATGATCCGGTTGGAATACATACCGCATGACCCTCCCCCCATCCCTCAGCCTGAGACGGAAATGACGGGAAATAGTACGACAACTTCAGAACAATCGCGTGTGATTGCTACATGTCTGCTCGCAGGAAAAATTATGCTGCAGAGCGGCGGGGAAACCTACCGTGTAGAAGACACGATGAAACGTATGGCTGCAGCGCTTGGATTACCCCATTCGCATAGCTATGTTGTGCCTACAGGCATTTTTTTCTCAGTGGATGCAACCGAACCGGCCAAACTCATTCGCATCTCCGAGCGAACAACGGATCTGCACAAGGTATCCGAGGTGAATGCCATATCAAGGCGAATTGGACAAGGTGAGTTATCTGCCATTGATGCCTACGGGTTGTTACAACAAATCGAAGGACAGCCTTCCTCCTACTCCTTTGCTGTGCAGCTTACGGCTGCTGCATTGTCAAGTGGCTGTTTTACGATTATGTTTGGTGGAGGCTGGGGTGACTTTATCCCGGCACTAATCTGTGGCGGCACCGGTTATGCAGCAGTGATCGCCTTCCATCGACTGGTGCTGGTCAAATTCTTTGCCGAGCTAACAGCTTCATTTGTGATCGGCCTACTCGCATTTCTGCTGGTCTATCTTGGATTAGGCCACGAGCTGGACAAAATCATTATCGGTTCTGTTATGCCGCTCGTACCTGGACTGCTTATTACCAATGCTGTGCGGGATTTGATGGCAGGTCATCTCGTGTCTGGGCTATCTAAGGGAGCCGAGGCATTTCTAACTGCGTTTGCCATCGGCACAGGTATAGCCGTTGTATTTTCACTTTTTATGTAAGACGAAGGAGTGCAGATGATGCTTCATTTTATAGAGCAAGCCCTGACCAGCTTTGTTGCTTCAGCAGCGTTCGGAATTATCTTCAACGCCCCGCGGCGGATGTTGTTACACGGCGGTTTTGTCGGTATGATTGGTTGGATCATTTATGTGGTGTTGGAGTATGCAGCCGATGCAGTTCCTGCTACGCTTGCTGCCACGATTGCAGTTGGTGTGATCAGCCAGTTATTCTCCCGGATGTTCCGTTCACCTGTCATTATTTTCAGCGTAGCCGGTATTATTCCTCTCGTTCCAGGTGGACTGGCCTACAATGCGATGCGTAGTTTTGTGCAAAACGATTATAATGCCGCTGTAGAGCTCGCCGCCAAAGCACTCATGTTATCCGGCGCGATCGCCGTTGGACTGGTATTGTCCGAGGTGCTGAATCAGATGATTCGACGTACGCCGCATTTATTCCGATCCAAAACCTAATTGCCCCAACGTTGTAGCAACAACGTAGTTAGGTTAGATTAGTTACTAAAAAACCAAGACCATGACTACGCAACATTTCGTATACATTGATCGCGTAAATGTCGCCTGTTTTCCCTATAGTTTAGATTTAAAGGCCGTTCAACAAGTTCACTTCTGAACATGCACTTGTAAGCCTACACAGATGAATTTCGGGGATACAGGCGAAGCTTATGCTCCTGATGTAACTTTCTGCTCGAATACTTTCAGGCGAAGCAATTCTTAGGAAGTCACTTTCTTCCGGAGAACTTCTTCACCTTTTCGCATTTTGGCTATGGCAGCGTACGCCTCATGACTGATGCAAACAAATTCGCCGCTGCTCCGCTGCTTGCTAGCATATAATGTTCCGCATCCGTATGATCAAACCCCATCCACACTGCTGCAGTCCACTTATTCGTATAACCTACAAACCATAGATCCCGATTGGCCTCTTTCTTCACGCCAGGCAATGCCGCCTGGGTTGTACCTGTTTTGCCCGCCACCTGATATCCATGTAATTGCGCCTTGCTTCCTGTTCCATGACTTACTACATTCTGTAGCATAGTGGTCATATCACGGGCTGTATTTGGAGAAATGACCTGCTGATTCTCTGCCTTACGTACATATATGTTCCGTCCCTGTGCATCGGTAATCTCTCGAATGAAGTGTGCGGTATTGAATCTGCCTTGGTTCGCAAATACGGTATACGCTTGAGCCATTTTCAAAGGAGATACTCCTTGATGCAATCCCCCTAGAGCACTCGACAAGTGAAGATCCTCTTGACCCAGCTCAATCCCCAAATGCGCAGCAAACTGGCTAGCACGCTGAATCCCAGTCTCGTTTAGCAACCATACTGCTGGTGCATTCACTGACTTCCGGAGTGCTTCAGTCATGGTAATTGAACCTTGATAGCGTCCTCCCAGATTACTCGGTTGATAGCTACCATATCGCACCCGTTTGTCCTGTAAAATACTATTTGCATTGAATTTCCCCGATTCCAGCGCTGGCCCGTACGCAATAATAGGTTTAAATGCCGATCCAGGCTGCCGAGCATCTCTCGTGGCCCGATTCATGTCTCCTCTCCGAGGGTTACGTCCACCCATCATCGCTTTCACTTCTCCATTTCGTTGATCGATAATGACCATGCTCGCCTGAACCCGTTCATCGGCGCGGTCATCTGTGAAGTGAGCAGATTGGCGAAACTCCTCTTCCATCGCCGACTGGGCATGACTGTTCAATCCAGTATGAATGACCCAGCCTGCTGATTGAATATCCGCTACACTTTTGCCAGTTAACTGCGAGGCCTCCTGTATGACCGCATCTATAGCAGAAGCGTAAGCAGGCTGGGGTGCAGACGAATTCATTGAAGCTGTAGTAGCCGGAGGCACATAATCTACTTTGCGGGCTTCCTGCATTTGTTTTCTCGTAATGATTCCTTGTTCATGCATAAGGGTGAGCACTACTGCACGTCGATCCTTAGATAAACCTGCGTCATCTATAGGATTATAGATGGATGGTCCTTTGGGAATCCCTGCTAGCGTGGCGACCTGCCAGAGCTCTAATTGACGCAGATCCTTAATGCCAAAATAACGCCAAGCCGCTGCCTTTACGCCATATTGCCCCTGTCCCATGTAAATCTGATTCAGATACGATTCGAGAATGTCATCCTTTGCATATTTCTTCTCGATTGCCATGGCGATGGACATTTCATTCACTTTACGCACCATAGTTTTGTCTCCATTGAGATACAGATTCCTCGCTAGTTGCTGCGTAATAGAGCTTCCTCCCTGACTTAGATCAAGGTTAATTACATCCTGTACCACTGCTCTCCCAATACCGATGTAGTCCAATCCATCATGCTTATAGAAGCGTCGATCCTCTGTAGCTAGGAAAGCCTGTTTCAATACATCCGGCATTTCGTTAAGATCGGCATGTGCTGCATAGCCATTTTTACCAGCTTGTAACCGCGTTATTTCTGCTCCCTCTGAGTTCAGAATCGTCGTTGAAGATATCTTGGAGGTTATGGCAGGATGACTTCGAATCATACGTTCACCATAGATCACCATGTACATGTATCCAATCAATAACATCATCACGATAACAACTGATGCATCAAAAGCATAATAAATTCCGCGTTTTACTTTGAAATTGAACTTCAGTCTACGCCGTAATCCGAGCTCTCCCTTAACAGTGGAGTCTTCTAGTCTAGATAATTTCTCTCGCTTGATCGGTACATGCTCTCGGGTTTGCGTTTCGGAATATTTTTCTGCAGGTCGATCATGGCTAGCCTTGGGTATCATTTCAAATTTCAATGTTAATCCCCCTTGCTCACCTGTTGGTGCAACGCTGCGACGTCGAGGGCTTGTTGAAGGCTTAATGTTTTCTGATACGTCAATCGAACCCAATGCTGGATCTCAGCCTCATCCTGGTACCGTCCTTCAATGATGGTTTCAAGAGAAGAGAGAATGCTATAGATGGTAAGCTTCACCGGTAAGTCTACCTCTACGGCGTTATCCTGCACACTTGCGCTATGCTCATTGCTAGCTATCTGTTTCTTATTCCAATCGTCCTCGCTTTCACTCCCTCCCCCATTCATTCGCTCCTGCTCCATCTGAAAAGCAATCTCGTTCAACTGAGCCGCAATCTGGCGCAGCTCTCCACCGCTCAGAACATCAACGCGTGTACCTGTCTCCCCGCTCGCTAAAGCATGGGTCATTTGGGATATACGCTGAAGGTCATCCGACATTTTCTGTGATCGAATCCAGAAGAACGTTAAGAATAAGGCTGCTCCGACGACGATAACAATAGGCCGAGTTCCAATATTATGGATTCCCCAGCGAACGAGCTGAGGTAACGATGATGTCCCCCCTGCAGACAGATGAGTAAGCACGAATCGCAACATTTGATTAACGACAAAAAGGAGCGCCACGCTAAGCAGCGCACTTGCTCCACAGATGTATATGTATCGTGATCTAACCGTACGTAGTAATGAATTCATATTCGGTATCCTCCTCAATGTAGATATCTAACTTCGATCATTGAGTTTAGGATACCGGGTACTTCTTAATAAAAATGTAACGAACTTCTTATCATTTTCTTAACATGTGTTGAATCAATAACTCTTGTATTTATGTGATAAGATCTGCTCATGGTTAAAAACAGACCTGTAATTATACTGCTCATCTATGAATGGGTGTTATGGTCATCCACTGACCGAGCACTTGCAAGTGGCGAGGTTAGTGGAAAGCGAGTCACAAAATCGGTTCTGCCCTTGTCACTATATGCCGCGATCGTGCCGTGATGTAGCTCAATCATCGATTTGGCAATGGCAAGACCAAGTCCGGTACCTCCTGTTTCACGCGAACGAGACTTGTCCACCCGATAGAAACGATCAAATAAATAAGGCAAATCCTGTGCAGGGATCGGGTCACCGTAATTGCTAATTCGCACGACAGCCTCTTCTCCTTCAAGCCCCAATCCAATCTCCATGACCTTTCCTTTGGAGCCATAACGAATAGCATTACTAAATAGATTCTCATATGCACGTACTAATTCTCCCGGTGCAGCCTCAATCCATAATGGCTCCTGTCCCCCGACAAACGCATACGTCATACTTGCCTCCTCTAACATAGGCGTAAACTCCTCGGCAAGCTGCATCAGAAACGAATTTAGATTCAGTGTTGTCATAGATAAAGGCAGATTCCCACCACTTACACGGGTGTATTCAAATAAATCATCAATGAGCTTCCTTAACGTTAGGGACTTTTCATAAGCAATACTAACGTAATAACGCATTTCAATTTCATCCTGATAGCGATCCTTCTCTATGTATTCCAGAAACCCAAGAATTGACGTTAATGGCGTTCTCAGATCATGAGACACACCTGTGATCAGATCATTTTTGGCGGCAACCGCATTCCGTTCTTCTTCCAACGATATTTGCAATTGCTCTGCCATCTGATTAATGCTGGCCGCTACTACACCAAATTCGTCCGATGACTTCACTTCAATTCGATGCGATAGCTCCCCTTTGGCAACTTCTTGTATTCCCGCAGTGATTTCATTCAACACCATGATCGTCCTGCGTGTGAATAAGAAAAAGAACAGCACAAACCCCAATACACCAATCACCATCATTAACGGTATAGAACCAATGTTGTTGATTAACCACCGTACTCCCCTTGCAGGGATCGAATAATTGGGATAGGGCTGTGCTGCCAGGATCGATTGAACAACTTTGCTGCCCCCATACAAAATAGCCGCTGTCAGTATGCCACTCAGCAGAAATGCATAGATAAATTTCCAGCGAACCGTATTAATCAATGTTGAATTCATCTCAGATACTCCCTGTTCAGATCTTTGGCAGTATATCACCGCTCATGTCCTTGCACGTTATGGCTTGAACATCTTATAGCCCACACCCCATACGGTCTGTATGAACTTGGGATGTTTGCTATCCATCTCGATCTTCTCACGAATCTTGCGTATATGCACCATTACGGTGTTGTTCGACTCCATGAATTCTTCCTTCCAGACCTGTTGATAGATCTGCTCCATACTCAGCACGGAACCCTGATGGCGTGCCAAGAGCTCCAGAATCGCAAACTCACGGGGCGTTAAACGAATAGACTGCTCGTCTACCCATACTTCATGTGTATCTGTATTAATAACGAGATCATCAATGATCAACTCATGCTCCGTTTTCTCCCGACCTTCATTAAACGTATGATACCGCCGAAGCTGGGATTTCGCTCTAGCAACAAGTTCAAGCGGATTAAATGGCTTCGTCACATAATCGTCCGCTCCAATGCTTAACCCTGTTATTTTGTCCATATCCATGCTTTTGGCAGACAACATAATGATCGGCATCTTCTGTTCTTCCCTGATCTTCATGCACGCTTCAATGCCGTCCATATTGGGCATCATGACATCGAGGATAATGAGGTCAACCCGCTCATTCTTCAATTGTGCGAGAGCTTCGATACCATCGTGTGCTGTAAGAACGCGATAACCTTCATTGCCAAAATAAATCTCCATGAGTTTAATAATTTCCTGCTCATCATCCACAAGCAGAATCGTTGCTGGATGTGCCACGGCATTGTTCCTTTCCATTCATCCCGAATCAGTAATTCTTCACATTATACCATCTAGGAATCAATCTGCGAAAATCATCATGGTCTTCCTGAACCCGCTCAATCTTAGCCATCATATCCTCCGTTTCCTCCGGCTTCACTTGTTGAATCCAGACTACAGAAGATACAAGTGCCATAGCCATATACAGAGAGTACCTACGCCAGAATAGCTCATCCGGATCTCCACCGTTGAAGTACCCCTGGATCTGTCCAATCGAATACGGCATACTTGTCTCCGAAGCAAATAGACCCAGCTTAAGAAACTCATGAACTGGATCACCCTGATCATAACGATTAAAATCAATAACTCCCGCGAACCTATCGTCCTTCACAATCAGATTCCCTGGATGAAAATCATCATGCTGGAATCGATCAGGACGGTTCTTCATACACTTCATATTCTCTTCGATAAATGTCAATATAGCCTGATCATTCCGCATACGAATAGGGCAATGATGATACTTATCTACATAGCGCTGATGCTTCATACTCTTACGCACATACCAAGATTCAGCAGGCTCCTCGATCTGCAGTTCATGCATACGCTGCAGTTGCTCTCCTGCTTCAATACCGATGCTCCACTGCTTCTGTTCGTCCATTCGAGGCAGCACTTCTTCCGCATCTTCCCCCTCGATGAAGCTAAGTAGCATATAACCTTGTTGCTCGTTCAATTGTCCCAAGCTAATTGCTTGGGGGCAACGTACTCCTCTCCGATGCAATTCCGCAATGATTCGATACTCTTTCTGCTTCACAGGCTGCTCAGACCATTCATAGCTCCGCAACAAATAACTTTTCTCTCCCGACAGTCGGATTTTGAATTTCAAGTCGGTCGAGTATCCTTTGTGAATCGGTTCAATCGCCGAAGCTCCCTGTAGTTCGGGAATCTTCGCCATCAACTCTTGTAAGATATGACCTGCATCCTGCTCCTCCATCTTGGAAACCTCCGTTGGTCTATTCATTTACATTCTTCCTGTGCAGCAAATAGTCCGCATGTGTACCTGAAAGTTAACTCACCGTTGAGTGTATCTGTTCCCCTGAAGAAACTTACCTTCTATGTATTCGATGGTTCACAAAATGTATCCTTCATTAGTCGTGCATTGGATCATACAAACCTTCTATTCTATTCAAATAACTCCACCTTCAGATCTTTCCCTGTCATGTTAAGCATTGTATACAGTTGACCTCTGTGATGGTAGACATGCCCCATAATTTCTAGCAACCATTCCAGCCGACTATACGAAGCACCCCAATACGAATCGGTCACTTGTAATAATTCCTCTGTATTAAACTGCCTATACCGCTGATACAGATACATCTGATTGTCCACAAGAGCCTGCTTGATCTGACATAAAGTATGAGGTTTGTTTTCTTCGTAAAAAACAGCCATATCCTCTTCGGACGCGCCTTCCGATATGTATACATCCGCTCGGCAGATCACCGATAGATGGGATAGCAATTCTCCAACAGGTCTCTTCCCTTCGATTGGAGTTAACTTTAGATCTTGCTCAGACAGCTGGTCACATATATCAATAAGTGAAGTCACTGCCACGTCGATATGTTTAAATGCAGATTGAATCAACAGCCACACTTCCTTTTTGTTCCATTATACAGAACATATGATCGGTTTACAACCAAGATATTCCTCCTCATATATAAACCATTGTTATCTGAAACTTAACATTTACGAATAAAAAAAGCCCCTCTACCCTCTATTAGACGGGTTTCGGGACATTTTTGTTGCTTATAGAGGTTGTTCAAAAAGTCCGCTTTTTAATTCAGTACTGAAAAACCGACCTTTTTGAACACGAAATTATAATTCATTTCTTTCGGAGACTTTCCTCTTTGGATTACACGCTTATTATACGAATAAATATGATTCTGCCTCAGCTAGAATATAAGGAGCAATACGTTTGATCGAACCGCCCTGCCAGCAGATCAGCCTTACGAATGAAAAACTGCAACTCTCCACAATCCCACCACTGGAAACCAATCTCGTCATGTGTATCAATCTTCAGCAGCAGCAATGTATCCTCAAGTTCTTGTAAGGCTCGGTTCCGATCCCCATCATAATGAGCGGTTAACTTCTCCTCACACACCTTCTCGTCATAACCATACTCTTCACCAGTCGCAATCTGAAGCAGCGCTTGATGTTCAGCATCAGGGTGCTGGCCATCAGGGTAACCAAACATCCCACCCCAGTTCTTCGAACTCGGATGATTCCAATGGGATTCGAAGTCCAGATATCGGTCGTACAGATCAATATCTGTTCCCCCTTCTTGCTGTAAATCAGGTTGTGTAACAGCTGCTGCACTCAGCGCCTTAGAGTCAACATAGGCATATGTAGGAAACTCAAGATTCGGCAGTACTGTTACGGCATGACCTACAAATTCAGCTTGTTCTAGAGCCGTGCTGCCTTCTGGTTCACGTTTTACCAAATGCCGAGCGTCGGGCTCAAATATTACACGATGTTCAATATTATAAGCGGGTTCATCCACACCAACGAAGAAATACAGCATCCCTCGTTCTGGCAAACTTCCACGCCCGTCATTCGGTGTATAAGGTGACAGATCCACAAGATTCAACTGTGCCAAAAAGGTCATCGGTACACCTTCCTGCGTTACAGGCCATTCCATTTTTTCAGGCAGATCAGGACTCCCACCAACTCGCGAATTGCCCGTTCTACGGTACTCATCAATCGTGGACACATCGAGGCGAATACCCCAGCGGCCAGATGCTAGGAGCAGGTCGGAAACTTCACCTAATCCATACTCTTCTAGTGTTTTACGAGCTTTGTTAGTCAAGCGTTCACATTGTTCAGGCTTAATCATCAAGATCCTCCCCTTCAGACAATACAATACATCTATGGTGAGACATATTCAGGTTCACACCTGTATATTCTTCCGCCAAGACATCTTTCCCTGCCTAATTGTAAAAATCAATAGAACTGAAACATAGAAGTTATAAAAAAAGACCAGCGGCATAGCCGTTAGTCTCTATTACTCTCTCGAAAAGCACGCATGTGCTCTTCTCCATCCAGAAATTCATGGGATTGATGAGCTGCCATCACCCCGTGGTAACTGATATCTAGACCCAGATCCTCCTCTTCTTCTGTCGAACGAACAGGTACAATCTTGCCAATCAGCTTCAGTCCGAACCAGGTCATGACAAAGCCCCAGACAACAAGGGCAACCAGCCCCAGCGTTTGAACACCAAGTAGTCTCCACCCTCCACCAGTGAACAAACCTCCATCGGTTGCAAATAGCCCTACCGCAATCGTGCCCCACATGCCGGATACAGCATGCACAGGAAAAGCACCTACAGGATCATCAATCTGACGACGATCAAGCCAGTTCGTAGCAGCCATCATGAGCAGACCAGATACTGCACCAATAAAGATGGCTGCTAGATCACCTACAAAGGCACAACCTGCCGTGATTCCAACAAGTCCAGCAAGCGATCCGTTAATGACAGAAGGCGCATCTGAACGATTAAAGCGGAATAACGTATACAGCAAGGTTGCTGCTCCGCCAGAAGCAGCCGATAGCATGGTCACAATGGCGATATGCCCGATCCTTACATCTGTTGCACTAAGCGTACTTCCCGCATTGAAACCGAACCAACCAAACCACAGCAGAAAGGCCCCTACCGAGGCTAACGGCAAGTTACTGGGAAGCGCAATTGCACTTACACCAAGTGGGGTGTACTTCCCTTTACGCGGGCCAATGATAATTGCAGCGGCCAAGGCAGAGAATCCACCTAAGGCATGAATGACTGCCGATCCAGCAAAGTCCTGCATACCCAATTTGCTGAGCCAGCCGCCGCCCCATGCCCAGTGTCCACCAATCGGATAAATAATCGCAGTCATTAAGATGATATATAGCAGGTAAGCACGGAAATTAATCCGTTCAGCTACCGCACCTGAAACGATCGAAATGACGGCGATGGTGAACGCAGCTTGGAACAACCAGAACGTCTCTAATGAGACAGGTACATCAATGTGAGATAAGTCTCCATTTAAGAAAAAGCCGGTAACACCAGCCAGACCACCAACATCCGAACCGTACATCAAGCCAAAGCCGATTGCATAGAACAATAATGTACCAATCGTAATGTCAGCAAATACTTTCATAATAATGTTCACACTATTTTTATAACGTACAAAGCCTGCCTCTAGCAGAGCGAAGCCACCCTCCATCAACAAAATCATGGCCGCGCTCAGTACTACCCAGACCGTATCAATTCCCGTGCTTAAACTCTCCAGCGTCATGCTTGTACATCCTCCGTTTCACGTAGCTGCCTAATCTCACGGATAGTATCGGTCGAAAGCTCAATCTCATCTCGCTCAATGCTGCTAGGATGTTGAATTTGTTCGATTATCCGATCGAGATCTCGGATTCGTCGTCGAATTTGCTCCATTTTACGAAAACGTTCCTTCACCTGAACCATATATTCTACGGCCTGATGATGCGAAGCCGGACGTCCTGCGAACCATTTGCGCACTGGAGATAAGGACTGATAGGCCACTTCTTCCGCACGTTTCTTTTGCTCAAATTGTTCGATTTTATGTTTGAGAGTCTCTATTTCGTTTTCTTTTTTGACCTTAAGCTGTTCCATAAGGTACAATAAATCGGACGATGATATTTGCAATGCTGTATGGTGATACACCTCGTCAATTACTAACATATCATGTCAGGACTCCTTACATATCAAGTTACTTGCTACCGATTATAGAATGCCATAGTCTAACCGTCAATTCTTTTTTTGGTGATGGTAATGATTGAGAGAAGCCCGTTGGATGACAGCGAGCTTTTTTTTGTATAAGTTATATTTCCCTAACAGCTTAAATACGGGGTCGAACCCTAACTCAAAACAATGTACGACATCCCTCTTCTACGTAAAAATTGTCTATTCTCTATCCTGAACCTGCTTAACAAAAAAACTCCGACACACCATTTAGGCGTATCAGAGTTTTCATGTCATATAGTTTCCCACACAATCTGTTATGGAATATTGCGTGTTCAAATAATGAAACATACTTATCTATCTATATTTTCTTACCTAAAATCGCTAGATCTCGGCTCACCCCATCTAATACAGCTACTTCTGGGTAATAGCCCCATTGCTCAAAACCATGCTTTCGCAGTAAACCTAAGCTAGGTTCGTTATGTCCAAAGACAAAGCCCAAAATAGTACTTATGCCAAGTTGTGGACACGCCGCAAAGATGGTATTCAGCAGTCGGCTGCCTGCACCGATTCCCCGACAATTTTGATCTACGTAGACACTCACTTCCACAGTCCCATTATAGGCAGGCCGTCCATAAAAAGAGCTCAGACTCGCCCAGGCTACAACCTGCCCTTCTTGCTTCATCACCCACAGTGGACGACGATCGGAAGAGTGTTCCTCAAACCACGGAATACGCTGTTCAACCGTTACCGGCTCCAAATCGGCTGTTACCATACGACTCTCAATCGTCGAGTTATAAATCTCCACAATTCTTGGCAAATCCTCAATACGGGCATATTCAATCTGCACACGATCTAACATCATCATAACGCCTCCATCATCCAGTCCAATCCGACTTTATGACGATATTATAACGGGATACAGGCGCAATCGTCACCCATAACATTTGTATAGTTGCACATAGAAGAAAACAGGCGATAGATTAAGGATTGCCGCCTTCCTATCGCATTTTGATTGAGAGATGCTCTAAGCCATTATGGGATGATGCAGAAATTACCTCGCTTGAATGGTGTTACCACGTGTTAACTGCTGACTCTGATCGGCCCAGCGAATGTTGATGGATCGGGACGTGAACAGATCAGCCCCATCAGATACTTGGAAATGCAAATGTGCTTCACTGGAGTTACCTGAGTTGCCTAACTCTCCAATGAGGTCGCCTTGCTTCACTTTATCCCCTTTCTTCACCGCTACACTCCCTTCCTTCAAATGCGCTGTAATGCTGTACTCCTCATTCCCATGGTCAATGACGACGAAGTTACCGGCTGGTTCTTCCGCATTCATCACACCCGGTGTGTTATCCGGGAGATCATTTTTAATTTCCACGACAGTTCCGTCTGCTGCAGCGTAGAGTGGCTCACCAAAAGCATAGTAGTTTTCATTTTTGGTCGGATCATCTTGATAACTGAAACCGTCTTTCGTTCGAACGATATCAAGTGCATAGCGCTGAGTCTCATGCTCATAATGGTAGTTGGACAGAACATCATTGCCTCCCCAAAATACAAACCAATCTCCCTTCATAGGGAACTGGAATTCCGTTTGGGTATACTTGTTATCTGTATCCTCATGAGGTTCCAGAGCATGAATAGATAAGCCTTCAATTTGTTTATCTGAAAAATAAGCGCGAATAGCTTTCGTTCCAGTCGCATCCTTCCAGACACGCTCAGTTAAATTATTCATTTGCACATCTACCACTTGGTCAAGCGTAGTTACCCCCTGCAAAAAACTGTCAGCAGATGATTTGAACTCCTCCAGCGATACCGCTTCTTTCAGCTCAGGGCTCATCTGACTATAAATATCATCCTTCGAACCATTCAACAATGTATCTAAGAAATTATCTGGTGTGATCACAGTTTGCACCTCTGTTCCCGATTGTTGTTCAGCGCCCTCTTGTTTATCATTTTCTTGATTTTCAACTGTTGACGTAGAATCAGATGTCTGCGCTGCGGACTGTTGCTCTGCCTGATCCGATGTCACGGAACTGCTACAAGCAGAGAGAATCATACAGGCCGCCAGTGACATTGCAAATAACTTCCAACTCTTCTTTGTCTGTGATCTCACTTGTGTAGCATAGCTTGATTTCGAATCTGCGGTTGCTTCATCTGGCCGTTGCCTGATGCGATCAAATGCTTCATGTATCTTGTTCATTGTTCCACACCCCTTATTAAAATCGTTATCTCTTGGATTAACTCTACACAATGAATCTTATCCTGCGTCTAACATATGCTTACACCTAACATAACTCTTTGACTTCCACGGAACTCATAATTAAGATTCTGTTAAGATAGCGCATGCTCCAGATTACTGATCTTAGTGATATGATGAACGGAGCCAGACAGAAGCCTAAGGAGGTCACTTTCAAGCATGAATCACGTCTCATTACTCCTTGTAGATGATGAACAAGCCATACTACATATGCTCCGCACCGTTCTGCTGAAAGAGCAGTTTATTGATATCGATACCGTTACAACAGGTGAAGCAGCACTCGAAGCCTGCAAAAGTAAAACCTATCATTGCATCGTGCTCGATGTCATGCTTCCAGGGAAAAGCGGACTCGAAATCTGCCCATTTCTGCGCGAGGTAACCGATGCACCCATTCTGTTCCTCACCGCCAAAACAACGGATTATGACAAGTTAACTGGATTCGCTGTGGGCGGTGACGATTATGTTGTCAAACCCTTTAATCCACTCGAAGTCGTCGCCCGAATCAAGTCACTACTCAAGCGTTACTTGCCTTCAAAAGTAGCGAACTCCTCAAACAGCTTAATCATAAAAGATGACGCAAATACGTCATTTCTAAATCCAAAAGAAGACGTATATGATTTTGGACGATTTCAGGTGTTGGAACAGGCCGGAGAGCTACGAGTCGAGGGAATGACCGTTACCTGCCCGGCACTTGTATATCAATTGCTGCTCTTTTTCTGTAAGCATCCCAATCGTATTTTTACGAAGTCTGAATTATATGAACGGGTCTGGGGATCAGAAGCCATCAGTGACGACAATACCGTTATGGTTCACATCCATCGCATTCGGGAACGAATTGAGGCCGACCCTTCCACCCCAGAGCTCCTAGTCAACGTACGAGGTCTTGGATACAAACTCATTAAGCCTGAAAAGGTTCCTCAATCATGAGCATTCGGCGCAGATTGATGACCCGATTTATCGGTATGCTCGCTGGCGCAGTTCTTCTAATTGTGGTACTTGGATCAGCAGCGACATTCTGGGTAGTGCAGAAGTTGAATGAAGTGAACCTAGTCGATGATTTTGCGAGCACGGGTCTAGATCAACTAATTGATACCGCAAAAATCTCATCTGATGGCACGGTTCACTATGATCCCGATCTCCTGAAGCAGGTGGAGCAAAACCAGGGATGGCTGCAAATGCTTGATGATAAAGGTAGGGTTATCGATGCCTTTCATACCCCTTCCGATATTCCGACTCACTATGCTCCAGGAGAGCTAATTGCTTATTGGCAAGGAATTAAGCCATTTCCTTATCAGATCGTCATGATGATTCGAGAAAGAAACGGCATTGTTTTTACATTGTTATATGGAGAACGGAGTCTAGCCAAACCCTTACTTAACGAGGTTCATCAGACTAGCACCTTTACCAACGGCAAGCTTGTCATCGCACCAGAACAACAAGCGTCCATTCGTGCTGACAAGGCCTATCTTCAACTATTGGATTCCTCCGGCAAGGAGCTAGAATCCTTTAACAAACCTACAATGGGTGTGCCGAGCGAGTATAACATTCAGGATCTCGTTTTGCGTGCCCGCTACCCTAGCCGGTATGGAGCATTCACAGCCACTTTATATGATGAACAGACTAGAACGACTTGGATGATTAGTGTCCCCAGCGGTTTGTCGGCATTAGAAGATGAGAGAAATCCCTATACGTTTATATGGGAGCCGGCGCTGCTGGTGTTGGTTCTGTCCGTAATTATATTATTAATCCTGTTGGCTCTATGGTACGCCAATCGTTTTGGCTCCCCAATGCTGCACATGCTTCAATGGCTACAACGATTGGAAAAGGGTCATTACGAAGAGCCTACTGGACTCAATGGTATACCTCGCAGTCAACGACGTAATGGCAAATGGAAGCGGAAATATCGTGTGTATGCCGAAGTGCTGCACTCGATGCAAATGTTATCCAGCACGCTAAAACAAGACGAGGAACTTCGCAAGCAAACGGAGTCTCTTCGCGAGGAATGGATTGCAGGCATCACACATGATCTAAAGACACCTTTATCCTCTATACAGGGTTATGCCCATATGCTTGAAGCGGATAAATATAGCTGGTCTCAAGAGGAAGTACGGGAGTTCGCGACAATCATGTTGGACAAATCGATGTATATGGATCGGTTGGTCAATGATCTTGCTATGACTTACCGCTTACGCAGTGGTGGATATCAACCAGACGTGGAACGAACTGACGTGAATACGCTACTTCATGATCTCGTGCTACGCGCTGAACGCAATCCAGCCTATGGACAAGGTCGCATCCAGTTTCAACCAGCACCGACTCCTGTCTATGGGCAAGTCCACATTCCTTCGTTTGAACGAATTGTAGATAATCTGACCGCCAACGCCCTGCTGCATAACCCTACAGAGACCGAGCTCATCGTCAGCGTGCATGCTGGGCAACGAGACGGAGACTTCAGCATACAGTTTGCCGATAATGGGAGAGGTATGGATGCGGAGACGGTATGGAAGTTATTTGAACGTTATTACCGTGGAACTGATACGGGAACTCCTGATGTGGGATCGGGGCTGGGTATGGCTGTGACCAAGGGTCTGATTGAGGCGATGAAAGGTCGAATTGAAGTGCATTCCGTACCCGAGCAGGGCACACAGATTCGATTGATCTGGGACGGGATTTCACACGACTCTCCAAATAAAATCACTTGACCTTTGAATTTTCAATCTATATAATCGACACTCAAGTAACACCTGTTTCCCAAAAAATTGATATGGAGTCCTCCACTTTGGACGGATGGGCCTTATCATTTCGTATATTTGGCGATGACCAGAGACATGATTCCGCTTGCGTGCTGCCCAGAGAGAGAAGGGATTGGTGAAACCTTCTTCAGCGAACGAAGCGGCGTTACCCCTCTGCAGCCGTGATCTCGAACCACCCTTTTAAGAGGTTGTTCAAAAAGTCCGCTTTTGATTACGAAGGATGCCCTAGCGGCATCTCAGCATCGTAGATGGGATTCAGCCGAAATAAGTGGAGGCTTACGAAGCTTGTTTCCGTAGGAAATAATGTAGTTGCTCACGTAGCTTAATCTACGCTCCGCTACTCCATTTCTATCTTCATCCCATCTTCTTGGTACTGAAAACCGACCTTTTTGAACACGCACTTTAAGCGACGAGTTCCTATTCGCATTTGGAGCTTACATGGGCCAGTAGAGTTCACCGCCTAATCCCCGTTAACGGATTCCAATGAGGGTTATGATGTTTCCTGTATCCGGCGGCTGGCCGAATAAGGATAGCTTCATAACCAAATTAGGGTGGAACCACGAGCTAAGCGCACTCGTCCCTTTTCCGGGACGGGTGTTTTTTGCGCTTCTAATTTGAAAATTGGAGTGTGGTTCACATGAATAATCAGGAAAAATCCAGTTCTTCTAGCCAAGCAAAAGCAAAGGAAGCCAATCAGCCAAATCAGCATATCGAAGTTCGTCTCCAAGGTGGATCCGTACGGGATTACCATGCGGGCATTACTGTGGGAGAGGTCGCTTCGTCCATCCGTATTAGTCTGGGCAAGCAGGCTGTAGGAGGTATTGTGAACGGGCAACCTGTCGATCTGGATCGGCAGCTTGAAGAGGATTGCGAACTTATTATCGTTACACTCGAAAGCGAAGAAGGTCTTCACCGTTATCGTCACACTACTGCACATATTCTGGCTCAGGCAATCAAACGAATTTACGGTGCAGAGCACGTAAAACTTGGCATCGGTCCTGTCATTGCAGATGGATTCTATTACGATGTGGATCTGGAGCACGCCCTCTCCATCCATGATCTCGCGGTTATTGAACAGGAGATGCACAAGATTGTACGGGAAAATTGGAAGATCAATCGCCGCGTCGTAAACCGCGAACAGGCTCTTGAGCTTTTTGCCGACATGCAGGATCCATATAAGCTAGAGTTGATTCACGATTTACCCGCGGACGCTGAGATTTCCTTGTATGAACAAGGTGAGTTTATCGATCTATGCCGAGGTCCACATCTTCCGTCAACTGGTCGCATCAAAGCCTTCAAGCTGCTTCATGTAGCAGGCGCATACTGGCGTGGTAGCTCGGACAATAAAATGCTTCAACGGATTTATGGCACTGCCTTTCCAAACCAAGCACAACTGGATGAGCATATGCACATGCTTGAAGAAGCGAAGAAACGAGATCATCGAAAACTAGGCAAAGAGCTGGAGCTCTTCATGTTCTCGGAGGAAGCACCCGGCATGCCGTTCTATCTACCCAAAGGCATGACTGTCCGTACTGAGCTGGAGAATTTCTCCCGTGAATTACAGCTACAAGAAGGATACCAGGAGGTTCGCACTCCGCTCATGATGAATAATCGGCTGTGGGAGCAATCCGGTCACTGGGAGCATTACAAAGACAATATGTACTTCTCTGAAGTGGACAATGCTACGTTTGCACTGAAACCGATGAACTGCCCAGGGCATATGCTAATCTTCAAAAACAAGCTTCATTCCTATCGCGAATTACCCATTCGCATGATGGAATTCGGTCAGGTACATCGCCACGAATACTCGGGTGCGTTAAACGGCATGATGCGTGTACGGACATTCTGTCAGGATGATGCTCATCTGTATGTCATGCCTGAACAGATCGAAGAAGAGATTAACCGCGCAATCTCGTTGATTGGACGTATGTACGATATTTTTGGTTTCGAATATAGCATCGAGCTATCCACACGACCGCAAGACTCCATGGGGTCAGAGGAATTATGGGACCAGGCAGAACGTGCACTGCAAAATGTTCTGGATCGGCGCGGAGTCAGCTACCGTATTAACGAAGGGGATGGTGCATTCTATGGTCCCAAAATTGATTTCCATATCCTTGATGCATTGAAACGCAGCTGGCAATGCGGAACAATCCAGCTTGATTTCCAAATGCCAGAGAAGTTCGATCTCACTTACATTGGTGAAGATCGTATGAAGCACCGTCCGGTCGTCATTCACCGTGCCATCTACGGTTCCATTGACCGTTTCATCGGCATTCTCACTGAGCATTTTGCCGGTGCATTCCCTCTATGGCTTGCGCCCGTACAAGTGAAACTGCTACCAGTCTCAGACCATTACGCTGAGTATGCTCTAGAAGTTCAACAAGCGCTGCGAGCAGCAGGAATTCGCGTAGAGACTGATTTGCGTAACGAGAAACTGGGGTACAAAATTCGTGAAGCTCAGATGGAGAAGGTTCCCTACTCCCTCGTCCTTGGCGAGAATGAGAAAAATGCCTCGTCAGCCTCTGTCCGTGCGTACGGTCAGGGCGATCAAAGCATTCAGCGGATAGACGATCTGATTCAACAAATTCATGAAGCTGTGCAAGCCAAAAAATAAAACATCCGACATGCTAGATTAGCATGTCACCCAGTGGCAGGACATTACAATTGTTCGTTCGACCCAAGTCCTACTTGCTGCTCGCTCCACGTCCAGAATCGTTCAGCTACAGCATCGTCTGTGGCGTGGGCTTGCAATTTCTGTTCCTTCTGCTGGTAGAAGTACTTTCCGGTCACTCCTGCAACTTCGGGACTGGTTGCTAAGTAGATTGCCGTTTTTGCCCCCTCTTCGGGGGTAAGAAAGAACGGGAGCTTGCCCACAAAAGCCATAATACGGGTACCAAAACCCGTGTTCCGATCCACACCAATACTTGTGCCAACCGCACCGGGGTGCAGGCAGTTCACTGTTATTCGGCTATCGGCTACTTTGCGAGCCAGAATCCGAGTGAACAACACATTGGCAAGTTTGGACTGGGCATAGCCCTTGATCGGGTTATACCTTTTATGTAAATGCGGGTCTTCAAAGTGAATCTTGCCTGCTTTGTAGGCACCGGATGATACATTTATAATCCGTCCCTGCTGCGCACGCCGCAAAGGTGGGATCAGCAGAAGTGTCAACAGGAAATGACCCAAATGGTTAATTCCAATACTTTGCTCAAAACCATCTGAGGTCTCCTTGCGCTTTACCATAACTACGCCAGCATTATTTATTAGCACATCCAGCGTGTCAAAACGTTCATTAAACGAATGGGCAAACCGCCGAATGCTGTCCAATGAACCGAGATCACACAGCATCAGTTCGATCGTAGTGGAACCAGACTGACGAAGCGCTTCCTGAAGCGCCTGTTGTCCACGCTGCTCACTGCGGCACGCCATGATCACATGATAACCTTTTCGCGCAAGCTCTATTGTGGTCGCTAGCCCCATACCGGAGTTCGCTCCCGTTACAATCGCGATTGGATTCTTCTTATGATCGGCGTTGGGATAGAGCATTGTATTGGACATTGAATCGGTCTCTGGTGTGGACATGGTATTGGAGATTATGTTGGACATCATAACACTTCCCTTCTTAAACTGCGGCTTGAATGAGTATGGACTTAAATGAGTACGGATTGACTTTTTGAGCCAATGAAGACAATGTGAGATAATAGAAGTGTGTGTTCACAAAGGCTGGTTCACACCAACCTCAAGAAGTATCACATCTGATCCTATAGGGAGGCTATGACTTATGCTAACCAAACAAGACTTCAAAAAACTGAAAAAAGAAGCTAAGCATGAGATCAAATGGATTGAACAGGAGTATGAACAGCTCCAGCAAAAGGATGCTTCAAGCCAGCTTAAGAAACATGACCTATGGGACGAGGAAGAGATCCATCGACTGACTTATGATCGTAAGGATCGAAAGTATGCTTCGTGGACGATTGAACTATGCTCCATCATTGAACAATGGTTACTTCGCCTCTATGAACAAACCTATCAAAAATCATTCAATTCGGTTCAACTTATGAAAACTCCTGCATACCGCTCTTTATCTAATATCGAGATTCTTCAAGCAGAATTGAAAAGCCAACACATTGCTGTGAAACCAGGGACAGAGAATGATGACGAACTAACCAAGGTATTCAAAGCAAGAAACAAACTAATTCATTCCAACTTTTCCTTCGCCTCCATCGTTGAGCAGAATACCAATGCGGAACAAACGCTAGCGTGGATTTTGAATACCGTTAAACAATACAGAAAACACTTAAAGTACGAAATCCCCGTTCTTAGTCATGCGAAGGAATAAACTCACTACCAACATGACATTCCGACTGTGTACATTTTCGGTACTGAATATAAGTAACATACTAACTAGGGAGGTGCTCCGGAACGAATCCGGTAACGAATATGAATACACAACCTATTAATATCACTATTCTTCATCTCAACATTCCTACACCCACTGGTAACAGTCCGATCCATCCCGTCATGTTGCGCGATGAAGATGGGATTACACTGGTGGATACAGGCATGATTGGACAGTTTGCTGAATTGCAATCTGCACTCGAAGATGCGGGTGCGAAGCTTCATGAGCTTAAACGTATTATTATCACACATCAGGATATTGACCATATCGGTAATCTCGGTGCGCTGGTCGAAGCTGTACCTGACGTCGAAATCTGGGCACATGCCGATGAAATCCCCTATCTTCAAGGGAAGCTTCCACTGATTAAGTTTACCCCTGAACGTAGAGCCATGCTAGCCCCACCTACATTGGAGCTAGCTGAGCAACTGCTCTCCGAGCTTCCTACGCTCCCCATCGCTCGCATTCTGGAAGATGGGGACATGTTGCCCTTACAAGGAGGCATCCAAGTCATTCATACACCTGGTCATACTCCTGGACATATCTGCTTGTACTTCCGTGAGAAGCAGTTTCTACTCGCAGCCGATGAGCTTCGTGTAGTTGATGACGAATTGGTAGGTCCTGCTCCTCCGGCAACACCGGACATGCCCGAGGCACTGCGCAGCCTGAAACGATTAATCGGCTTGAAAATCGATACCGTCCTGTGTTACCACGGTGGTGAATACACCCAAGCCGCAAGTGAACGAGTGGCTGAACTCGCTGAGCTTGGTGAATAAGTTAACGGATACAGACAGTACATCGTCATACAGACGATGACTTATTACCTGTAATGGCATCTCTACAGAGATGCCATTATGAATGAAGGGGCTGTCCCATAAGTCATGAATATGACGGGGGACAGCCCCTTTAGCTTTATTTTGATGTAATGAATCTGACACACGCTATTCGCTCCCACTTCCCCAGATCTGAGACCTAATGAATTACAGAGGCGTTATTTCGTCAATTCTATCGATTTTTCAGGGTTTGATGCCGTTTCAGAACGAAATAGCATTACTGTGGTTCGTTAAATCTTACATACGTACATAATCCACCTATTAAGATGTGGTAGGTTCGTTAGCGCTTGGAGCGAAGAGGAACTCTTTATGAGTTAGCCCCTTTCTTGCGTAATTTTGCTTATTGAATATGTGGGTCGTAGTAACTTAAGTTTGAAACCTAGCAAGCCAATACAATATCGGGTTACTTCGCTTGATCCTGCGGGGTAAGCACGATGAGCTTATCATCACCATCACGTGGGGAGCCACGACCATCCCGATTGTTTGTTAGTACATAGATTTGTCCATCTGCTCCAGTCGTTACATTCCGAATGCGTCCCCATTCATCTTCAAAAATAGGTTCAACCTGATCGACTTGCGTTCCGTCCTCGGATAGCGTGACCTTCAATAGTTGTTCTCCGCGCAGATTGGCCGCAATTAAGGAACCCGCCCAAGGCCCTTCCTCAATATAAGCAATACCCGAGGGAGCCCAAGTATCATCGCCACTGTGCGCGAGTGGTGCAACATAATCGCTGTTCTGATGTTCATCTCCCTCAACTTCAGGCCAGCCATAATTAGCGCCCGCTTCAATTCGATTGATCTCATCATTATTCCGCTGACCATGCTCCGTCGCATAGAGATAGCCGTTAGTCGGATTCCACGCAAGACCCTGTGCATTACGATGTCCCATACTATATACAGGAGAATTAGGCCAAGGGTTATCCTCCGGGATCGAACCATCCAGACCAATTCGCAATATTTTACCGCCAATGCTACTCTCATCCTGTGCCAATTCAGGCTCATACCGATCACCTGTTGTGATATAGAGTAGATTGTCTGAACCAATCTTAATACGTCCACCGTTATGATTCACACCGCCAGGGATATCACCAAGCAATTCCTTATCAATGACTGCTGTCCCATCACTCACCTTCAAGCGTAATACACGATTGGCAATGTTATCGCCTTCAATGTACGAATGATAGGCATACAGATAACCGTTATCCTCAAACTCCGGGTCAGCAGCAAGCCCTAATAGTCCACCCTCGCCTTCCTCATTAAACGGTGCAGTAAATTCAATCAATGGCTCAGACAATAATTCGCCATCCTCAATGACCCGAATTGTACCTGGACGCTCAGTTACAAACATACGGCCATCGGATACTTCAACGAGTTCCCATGGCGCATTAAGCCCTTCCACTAGAACTGAAGTTTCATAAGGAATAACTGCATTCTCCTGCGCTTCATTTTCATTGTTCTCTACGCTAGTAGTACCGCCATTAGCTGTCTGTCCCTGACCTCCGCCTGCGCCCTGAGACATTGGCTGCGATCCTGCGGAGCCATCACCCGAAGCACACGCAGTCAATAACGCAACGCTTAATAGCGAAGCATATAGAGGAACGCTTAATCGATTATTCATGTATACCTCTCCCTTCGAATTGGAATGAATGGATATGCGTTCATATTTAATGGAGTTACGGATATTCACACAACCATGACCGTACACTCTACGACGTCAGACATAACAAGGTTTCGCCCTGTATTACCCGTTACCCGCCCCACTATGTACTCAAACGAAAAAACCGCCCTAATCCTCATTATTTAGAGATAGTCCGATTTCCTTACTTTCTTCTATATAAATGTTCTCATATACGCGTGCCTATGGAATTGGGAAGATTTAATTTATAATAGATTAGATGATATAGACAATTGAAAGGTGGACGTACCTATGACGAACCAAACACCCTTATCCCGCTTAGAAGCTAGCCTCTCTGTGCAAGGACTGGATGCCACGCTGATCACAGATCCTAAACATATCTACTACTTAACAGGATTCGCAAGTAATCCGCATGAACGTTTCCTTGGACTCGTACTCGCACGCGGCGAAGAACCTCTTCTGATTGTACCTGCGCTAGATGCAGATGCTGCAGCTGCTGCTTCCTCCGTTTCCAACATCGCAACACATACCGATACGGACAATCCATACGCGCTATTGGAGCGTTACCAAGGACGTCTTGGACGAATTGGTCTGGAAAAAGAATACGTTACCGTCGCACGTTATGAGCAGTTAACCGCTGCTTTGGGTGGTACCCATTATGAAGATGTTGGCCCTCTGCTGCGTTCCCTACGCGTGAAAAAGACACCAGATGAGATCGCTCGCATTCGTCATGCTATTCATCTAATTGAGGAAGTTCTACGCCAGGGGCTTTCCCACGTTCGTACAGGTGTAACCGAGATTGAACTCGTTGCCGAGATGGAATATCAGATGAAGAAGCTGGGTGCAGACGGCCCTTCCTTCGACACGATGGTGCTCACTGGACCACAAACAGGATTGCCCCACGGTACGCCGGGTGAACGCAAGCTTCAACATGGTGATCTGTTGATGTTTGATATGGGTGTATATGCTGGTGGGTATGCTTCCGACATTACTCGTACGTTTGCATTTGGAGACATTTCTCCTGAGCTGCGCACGATCTATAATACGGTACTGGCAGCGAATGAGGCAGCCATTCGAGCAGTCAAGCCTGGCGTGACCTGTGCAGAGATTGACCGCGCTGCTCGCCAAGTTACGGAAGATGCTGGCTACGGCGAACGCTTCATGCACCGTGTTGGTCATGGACTTGGCATTGATGTTCACGAATATCCATCATTACATGGTCAGAATACAGATCTCTTGCAAGAAGGGACCGTATTCACTATTGAACCGGGTATTTATGTAACTGGAGCTGGCGGCGTGCGTATTGAGGATGATGTACTCGTAACAGAAACGGGTGTAGAAGTACTGACTTCATATCCTAAAGAACTGCAAATTCTCACAGACTAAGATTCCTTATTCATCACTTCATCTCAGAAACTGTTGTATTGGTATCGTACAAGACGATTCTTCATCCTATTAGAAGCTTGGCGGCGCTATCTCAAACGCTACAGTACTTCATCATATAGGAACCTTCGTGCTGTGCAGTATCGGCACCTAACTATACAAAAATGTCCCGCAAGTCCATGATGACATGGCTCTGCGGGACATTTTCAGTTTCATTTATGAATACTTTTCACTTACCTCTAGTAACCATCTGCACGTAAATAAATAGTATTCGAATCTAAGACTCATCCTTAAATTTAAAATTACGTGCAGCATACAGGAACGGCGTTCCCACTGCAGTCAGTACAAATTTAATCACATAAGTCGTTAGGAATATCTCAATCCACACATCCCATGGATAGATGAATGCAAACGCAATCGCAGTGAACACTAACGTATCCACAAATGAACTGATAATGGAGCTTCCGTTCGTACGAATCCACAGCTGATTACGACCAGGTGTGATTTTACGTAACCAAGAGTACAAGCGTACATCCAGGAATTGACTAATAAAGTAAGCTGACAGGCTTCCCAGTGCAAGACGTGGCAATAGCCCGAATAAAGCTTCCATCGGCTTCTGGGCAAAGTCTGTAGACGCTGGATCAAAGTACAACACCATCTGCATGAGTACTGTGGTCATAATTAACGTAAAGAAACCGAACCATACAGCTTTGCGCGCCTCTCCTGAACCGTACTTCTCGTTAAGCAAGTCACTGGTAAGGTATAGACTTACATACATCGTGTTGCCTAGTGTCAACACGATCCCCATAATATCTATCGTTTTGGTCACCTGAATGTTGGCAATAACCGTTGCCACACCAATCCAGGCATAGAGACCTTTTTTACCGAACAAGCGATAACATAACAAAAAGAAACCATAAGTGACGAGAACGAATAACGCTCCCCACCCTAAATTAAACATACATACACTGCCTTCCTAGTTTTGATTACGCGGGATGGTTACGAACCGCGGTCTGGCACAGAGCCAAAACATGATTACTCTATCATATTTCCTTCTTATTGAACAGCACTAAATTGCACCAAGTCTGTAATGCTCTCAAATCAAAACCATGGTGTACCTTCTGGCGCGATGTACCTCTAACAACATTTCCAATTAAAAAACCGTCCTCCGGATGAGCCGAAGGACGGTTTATCGTAATCTATAGTCGAGATGTTACAACGCACTTTCATTGAAGAGCTATGACAGCCATTCAATAAGAATCTGAAAATATGGATTATGCCTGAGCGGCACCATCCAGATCAGGCGTTGGGTTGCTGAAGGTATCCTGGTCGTTCTCTTTTAACAATTTACTGGAAACGAGACCTGATGTCATTGAACCATTGACGTTCAGTGCTGTACGACCCATGTCGATCAGTGGTTCAACGGAGATCAGCAATCCAGCGAGAGCAACAGGCAGATTCATCGTGGACAACACGATCAGGGAAGCGAAGGTTGCCCCGCCACCTACACCGGCTACGCCGAATGAACTGATCATGACCACAAGGATCAGGGTAATAATGAAGTCCCAGCTAAGCGGATCGATGCCGACCGTAGGAGCAATCATAACGGCGAGCATGGCCGGATAGATCCCGGCGCAGCCGTTTTGACCAATTGTAGCTCCGAAACTTGCCGACAGATTCGCAATACCATCCGAGACGCCCAGTTTCTTCGTTTGTGTCTCTACGTTAAGCGGGATAGCCGCTGCACTGGAACGAGAAGTAAAGGCAAATACCAGTGTTGGCAGAACCTTCTTCACATAAGTGATCGGGTTGAAACCAAACAGAGCAATAATAATTAGATGAATAATGAACATGACGAACAACGCAACGTAGGACGCGACAACAAATTTAATGAGCTTCAATATCTCATCCGGATTGGTTGTCGCTGTGACCTTCGTGATCAATGCCAAAATACCGTACGGCGTCAACCGTAGCACCAGCGTTACAATCCGCATAACTACGGCATACACCGCATTCACCATTCCACGGAACGTTTCAGCCTGCTGTGGTTTTTTGCGATCCAAGCCCAGTACCGCTACACCGATAAATGCAGAGAAAATAACAACCGCCAGTGTAGATGTACGACGTTCACCTGTCATATCTGCGAACGGGTTAGATGGAATAAATTCCAATACCTGCTGCGGAATCGTCTGATCTTTTACATCGACGAGACGTTCCTCCATCCGTTGACCTTGTGCTAGCTCCCGATCTCCTCCCTCAATCTCAATGGAAGTCAGATTAAAGCTCAAGCTTGTTACGATACTCACACTTGCTGCAATTGCAGTTGTAATAAGAAGAATAGCAATGATGGATAAACTCATCTTACCTAGATTTTGTTTACCCTTCAGATTCATAATTGCCGAAATGATCGACACCATGATCAAAGGAATAACGACCATTTGTAGCAAACGAACATAGCCTGAACCGGCAAGGTTAAACCAATCGACTGACTTGGTAATAATATCAGAACCCGATGAATAGATCAGTTGAAGTACAACGCCGTATACTACCCCGATGCCCAAACCTGTAAATACACGCTTCGTAAATGAAATGTGTTTCTTCTGCATCCAGAACAGGACACCCAGAAGAATGAGCATAACCACGACGTTCAAAATGATTAAAAATGTATCCACTACTGTAAATCCTCCTCTTAGTGTGCTTGCCGGTATCCTCCGACTTTATATTTACACATACTGTGTAGATCACTATAACATATAACAAACTATTCCGGTAGGTATTAATTTAATATGTGTAATATGTATGTAAACTAATTGCGCATTTCTGAAAGAAACTGAGCGTTTTATGAAATTTGTTGTATTCAACCTCAGGTTAATTATGTAATATAGGTATATCCGCTTATTCCCAAGTTTTCTCAATGTAAAAAATAGGTCTTTCTTCGTTGATAGATAGGACTGATGAGTACGGAAAAGCGACTATGTTAATGAACTTGACGTGAAAGGATGATTTTATGTTTCGTAATCGCACGGTTGCTGGCAAAATCAGAGGCATGTTGTTCCTCGTATTGCTAGTTGCATCCCTGTTGTTTAGTATTAGTTTTTATGCAGTATCGATGAATATTATTAATAGTTATGTACTCCCGCAATTCGATAAGGTCTTAAACACGTCGATTCAGGATATATACAAAAACATCTCTTCGTCCAAAATTTCGCAAGTCGAAAGCGGTGGAGCTGGCTCCGATGGTGCTGCACTAACGGTTGAATCCTATTTAGCTGAGAAAGCGAAAGAACATAACCTGGATGCAGCTTACGTTGTTTCTCTTCAAGACGGAACTGCCAAAATCGTAATTGCCAACAACGCCTCAGGTATGAAGGCTGGAGACGAAATTGCAGTTGAATCTGCAATGAATACAGCAATCGAGACCAAAGCATTAGCTATTAGTGAAGTTTATTCCGACTCTTTTGGTGTACATAAGGCTGCATTTATACCTGTAGCAGGTAGCAATATGCTCATGGCGGTAAGCATGGATGCACAATTCATCCAGTCCAAGATTGCGCAAATCTTCTGGTTGTGCCTGGGTATCACCGCACTGACCTTTGTACTTGGATGGCTGATCTCAACGAGTATGATTAAGCGAGTTACCCGTCCGATTATTTCACTCGTTCAACATAGTAAACAAATTTCGCAGGGCGATCTAACGACCCAGCTCCAGATTAAAGGTCAAGACGAAATTGCTCAACTCGCGACTAGCTTCCAGACGATGACTCATAATCTCAAAGAAATGATTAGTCGTGTTCTCTCCACCTCCGACGAAGTGGTTGAAGGCTCCAATGATCTGCTCAATCGGGTTGAATCCATGTCCAGTATGGTTAAGAACTCCAGCCAATCTGCCGAAGAAGCCGAGAAAGGCAGTGTAAGCATTGCCACAAGTGCTGCTGAGAATGCAAGAGCTATGGAGGAAATCACCCAGGGAATCATGCATATCGCTTCTTCTTCTGCTGAAGTGTCAGAGCAGATTGGTGAGGCGGCTAGTGAAGCTGTGAACGGTAATCGACTGGCACAGAATGCTGTAGAGCAGATGGAACGTGTAGGTCAGACCGCAAGTGAATCCTTGCGTTATGTCGAAACGATGAATGAACGCTCCATCGCCATCGGTACCATCGTCACTTCCATCTTCGAAATTACGAAACAGATCAATATGTTGTCGCTCAATGCTTCCATTGAAGCTGCACGTGCTGGCGAACATGGTCGTGGATTCGCTGTCGTTGCTGGAGAAGTTCGTAAGCTTGCGGAACAATCCAAGACAGCAACCGAGGAAATCTCGGATTATCTGAATACGATTCGCGAGGATGCCGAGCGTTCTGTTGATGCCATGAACCGGGTAACGCAAGAGATTGGCTCAGGTACTCATGTTGTTCAACAAGCAGGCTCTGCCTTCCAGCAATTGAATGAATTAATTCAGAACGTAAACTTAACGATCCAGACGGTATCAGCTTCCACGCAGCAGGTATCTGCTGGTGCTGAGCAAGTCAGTGCCTCTGTTGAAGAGACGGCACAGATTACGTCCAAATCCCGTCAGAGCATGCAGGAGATTGCTTCCACCGCAGATCTGCAACTGAACGAGATGGATTCCCACTCTGGAACGGTTCGTCATTTGCATGAACAAGCGGTAGAGTTACAGACTGCCATGAAAAAATTCAAAATTAACTAATCAAATGTAGCATTAACCCATCGTTCTATGGTTTGAATCAATACTGAACGTAAAGGGAATGCTCACGATCTTTAAATTGCTGAACTCGGATTCGCAGCTAAATAGGAAAGTCCCCCATACACGGCAAGGTTCCTTTGATGAAGGATCAATGCCCGCATGGGGGACTTTTTTGGGTGTACAAATCCAGTGACCTTATTCTTGTCACTCACAGTCTACTATAGAGTTTGCAGACCCATAATTTCATAGATTCGCTCCAGATCCAGTGCAGAACGCAAGGATTCTGCTACGCGATCAAATTCCATTTCCTTACGCTCACGCACACTGTACGTTTCAAGGAGAGGAGCAAGCCCTTTACTTTCCCGCAAACCGTTAAGCCAGGAACGCCGAAACTGATCGCTTTCAAACAATCCATGTAGATACGTTCCCCACACCTTGCCATCCTGGGTTCCCCAACCTTCATTAAACGACTGCCCCCCTGGATGACGTATTTCAAATAAAGCCGACACACGTTCCGGTTCATGGCATTCCGTAACTCCCATATGAATCTCATATCCTTCAATCGGTAGCGAAGAAGCTGATTGACCAGCCGAATGGGCTCCATCTACTTCCTGGTGTAAACGAATTGGATGTTCCACCTGTACCCAACCCGAAGCTCTAACGGTCTGTTTGTTCTGTAGGAAGGTCGTGGATAGCGGCAGCATGCCCATGCCTCTTGCCTCCTGAACCTGATTCGCCTCAACGGCAAAAGGATCTTGAAGATGCTGACCAAGCATCTGATAGCCTCCGCAGATCCCTACAAGTTGCACATGTTCACGCTCAATATGACGGGCAATCGCTTGCTCCAAGCCTGATTCACGCAAAAATTCCAGATCACCTATGGTGTCCTTTGTCCCGGGTAATAGAATTGCATCTGGTGAACCAAGCTCCTCTGGTGAAGTAACGTACCTGATATTGACGTCTGGTTCCCGAGACAATGCATCGAAATCTGTAAAATTCGAAATCCGCGGATACCGAATCACAGCAAGATCTAATTCCTGTTGACCCGACTTACCATGACGCAGGGAATCCAAAACAACTGAATCTTCAGCTTCAATCTGTATATCTCTTATGTAAGGTAGCACGCCGAGTACTGGAATGCCTGTCCGTTCCTCCAACCAATCCAGCCCTGGCTGTAACAGGGACAGATCGCCCCGAAACTTGTTAATAATGAACCCTTTTACACGCTGTACTTCATGTGGCTCCAACAACTCCAGCGTACCTACAATGGAGGCAAATACGCCGCCGCGATCAATATCAGAGATCAGAATAACCGGTGCATCTGCCCATCCGGCCAGGTTCATATTAACAATATCCCGATCCTTCAGATTAATCTCTGCAGGGCTGCCTGCACCTTCCATTAGTACGACATCATAAGTAGACCGCAGACGATCCAACGCTTCCATCACGGTCTGCTTCGCCTCTGGCAGAAAATGTTGCCGATAGTCTGACGCGCTCATCTGAGCAAAGGGTACGCCGTGCACGACAATCTGGGAGTGCATATCACGAACAGGCTTAATGAGGATTGGATTCATGTCTGTCGTCGCCTCAATACCACAAGCCTCTGCCTGTGCTCCCTGCGCTCTACCTATTTCCTTACCGTCCTCTGTGACATAGGAATTCAGCGCCATATTCTGGGATTTGAACGGTGCAGGTCTGAAGCCGTCCTGTTTAAATATCCGGCATAGAGCCGTCGTTATTACACTTTTCCCTACATCCGATGCGGTTCCTTGCAACATTAGAACTGCCGCTGTTTTCTGTACAGACGCACTGTTCACGATCCATCCCCCAGTCACCGATTATATTTTATATCCAGAAGAATCCTTGCAGGATACTAAGAACTGTAAGCAAGACAGCTTCCAGCAGCTCATTCATCGCGCCATAGGTATCTCCTGTTAATCCGCCTAGCCGTTCACTTATACGTCCAGCAATCCATTTACCTATAACGTAACAAGCAAGTGGAACAACAATTACAGCAATCACAGGATACAGCCACCACGGTAGGGTTATTAGACTGTTCCCGATATGTAACCCCTCTACGACTGGCAACTCCGGCTGGAAAAGCATTCCGACTGCTAGAGTGATTACACCTACGAGAACAGTAAGTCCAATTGCATTGCTCCGTGCACGCTGAACTTCTCGCCGCTCACCCAATCCTTTAAACAAAACAGCTAGTCCGTCATCCCCTCGCGCATTGGGCCATGCCGAGATGGCATAGACCATGAACCATCGGCTCCAGATCATCGGTAAGATCAGTAGTGCTCCATACATCCAGTTCGCACGTGCGATGAAATCTGCAATGAGAGCCGCCTTCATCATTAACAGAAGAACGCAGGCTATCACTCCCATGGCACCCACGCGGCTATCCTTCATGATCTCTAACATTCGCTCACGAGAGCGATAACTGAGCAGACCATCCGCTGTATCCATCCAGCCATCCAGATGCAACCCTCCGGTCAACCAGACCCAGAGGGTCAGCGTTAATACCGCTGCTGGAAACGAGGGTAAAAGCACACCCGAAACAGCCGCTCCAAGCCAGACAGTTAACCCTATTGCGGCACCGACAAGGGGATAATAAACCACGCTTTCACGTAGCAATGGGGGGACAAAATCAATCTGCATCTTAACCGGGAAACGTGACAAAAATTGAAAAGCTGCCGCTGCTGGCTGTTTTCTCCCATCGTTTGTGCGGTCACTCATAAACGGTACTCCTTGCTCTTTAATTCAATCGCAATCCCCACCGTAACTAGAAATACTTCCCCGCAAATCGCTGCAATCCGCTGATTCAATATGCCTGCAAGATCACGATATCTTCGTCCAAGAGCATATTCAGGAACGATCCCATCCCCTACTTCATTGGTTACAAGCACAAGTAGTCCCGGATATGACTTAACAGCCGATACGAGCGCATCCATATGTCCCTGTATGACATGCGCAGGATCATGTTCATGGGCAAGTAAAATATTGGTCAACCATAACGTCAGGCAATCCACCAATACGGTAGGAGCTGACATCCCCGTATGAGAGGCTCCCATACGTGTGATCCATTCAGGCAATGCCAGTGGTTCCTCTACCGTATGCCACAGGTATCCCGCTTCTTCACGTCCCTGCTGATGCATGCGGATTCGCTCACGCATCTCGTCATCATAGGCTTGAGCTGTAGCCACATACCAAGCCTCTGAGGAGCGTTGCATGCATAGACGCTCAGCAAACGAGCTTTTGCCACTTCGCGCCCCTCCGGTTACAAGCACACTCATGAAGAAACCTCTCCTTGAGACGAGCCATGGGATACACCTGCACTGGCAAAGGTCGCCATCTCATTAAGAATACGGCAAGCCGCATCGATGAGATGAAGACTGAGCACGCCTCCTGTCCCTTCACCCAGCCGCATATTCAGATCGAGCATTGGCTTCAGATCCATCTCACGAAGCAGTGCTGCATGTCCACTTTCATCAGATGTATGGGAAGCAATCATATAAGCTGTGCTGGCTGGAGCAAGTTGTCTTGCAATCAATGCTGCCGCTGTTGAGATAAACCCATCAATCACCACTGGGCATCCATTCGCAGAAGCAGCAAGAATTACACCCGTTAATCCGGCAATTTCTAACCCACCAACCTTACTGAGAACATCCAGCGCATCCTCCGCATGGGGAGCATTTAGACTTAGAGCTTGGCTTACTACCGTTGCCTTGCGCTGTAGCCCAACATCATCAATCCCCGTTCCGCGTCCAACAGCCGAAGCCGGTGATATTCCCGTTAAAGCACACATGACAGCAGCACTTGCCGTTGTATTACCAATTCCCATTTCTCCAGTTACAAATATCTGCGTTCCTCTGTCCACTTCTGACGTGACCACTTCGGCGCCAACCAGGATTGCTTGGATCGCTTCGTCCCGAGTCATCGCCGGACCTTTCGCCATGTTAGCTGTGCCTTTGCGGACTTTGCGGGAGATGAGCTCGGGATGTTCTAGATCAGCATTTACTCCAATATCTACACAGAGCACATCTGCCCCAGCATGCCGGGCAAGCACGTTAACGGCCGCTCCGCCCGCTAGAAAATTAAGAACCATCTGTGGTGTTACCTCAGCAGGGAATGCACTGACACCTTCGGCAACTACACCATGGTCTGCTGCCATCACGATCACCGCTCGACGTTCCAAGCAAGGACGACTCTGTCCCGTAATACCTGCTAGACGAATAACGAGTTCCTCCAGTTTGCCAAGACTGCCTGGTGGCTTCGTGAGGATATCCACATGAGCTGCAGCTTCTGCCGCGACCTGCTCATGAGGACCAGTGATTCGACGTATTAACTGCTCCAACACCTGTTCATTACGCATACAACTAGCACTTCCTTCATCAATATGTGGGTATATACCCCGATCAATTCTTTGGCTCTTCATGCTCCCGGCGCAGCAGCAACTGGGGAATGCCATGGTCTGGATGCTTCACCATCGCAGGGTTTACCTGGAAAATCCCTCGAATATGTTCCTCGGTCATCAGTGCATGAGGGGTTCCAGAGCCAGCACTTTCGCCTTCTTTCAAAGCCAGAATATGATCACAAAATTGCGCAGCTAGGTTCAGATCGTGAAGCACTGCCACAATCGTAATTCGATTTCTTTGACGCCATGTCGATAATAACTCCATAAATTGCAATTGATAACGGATATCCAGAAACGTTGTGGGCTCGTCTAACAAAAGAATGCTCGGTTCCTGTGCCATCACTTTAGCAAGGGCTACCCGCTGACGTTGTCCTCCACTGAGTGCATCCAGAGGACGATCCGCAAGCTCGGATAGACCTAATTCCTCTAGCACACGATCAACGATCTTCTCACCGTCTCCAGAATCACGGCCAAGCCAGTTTTGGTAAGGATAACGCCCCATTTCCACAACATCTCTTACGGGATATGAGATTGCAGGCAGTCCATCCTGCTGCAGAACAGCAATCATACGAGACAGATCCTTCCGGCTATACGAAGTGATGTTCCTGCCATTCAGTCGAATACTTCCCTCACTAACCGACTCCGTGCCAGCCAATAGTTGCAACAAGGTTGATTTGCCACTTCCATTAGGACCTAGAACACCCCACCAATCGCCTTCTGCGATCTGCCAGCTCACACCATTTAACGCCTGATGCTCACCATACCGTTTACCTGCCCCATCTACCTCAATCAAAGGTTTACTGATGTCGCGCTGAACATTGCTCGGATCTGCCTGTTTTCCCGTATAGTCAAGTTCATTCCGATTGGCATGCACCATTGGGTTCATGTCTTTACTCATGGCATCATCCCTTTACGAAGCTTCTTATTTCTGTGCAAAAGATAGGCGAAGAACGGCGCACCAACAAATGCGGTAACCACGCCCAGCGGAATTTCAGTTGGCGCCAATACCGTACGAGCGATCGTATCTGCCCACACCATGAAGATGGCTCCGCCAATTGCAGATAGTGGAACCAGCAGGCGATAATCAGGCCCTACGATCAGTCGAAGAATATGCGGAATCACAAGTCCTACAAATCCGATGACACCTGACACTGATACAGCTCCTGCCGTGAGCAGCGTGCCAACCGCCAGCACCGATAGCTTCAACCCATCCACCTGCACTCCAATGTGAGCCGCCTGCCGCTCTCCCAGAGCAAGCACATTCAACGAACGTGCACGACTCCAGAGAAAGATCAGACCAAGCAGAAAATATGGGAAAAGGATGGCCGTATACGACCACCCACGCAGTGCCAGACTTCCCATCGTCCAGTATATAATTTCATTAATCGTCTGTTTCGACATGGTCGATAGGAAGGAGACAACTGCTCCTAGGAAACTTTGCATGACCACGCCCGCCAAAATCAGGCTATGTGTTGGTATTTTTCGACCCTCACGAGCCAGTGCCAATACGAACCATAGCGTCAACACGCCGGTTAGAAACGCAACCAAAGGCAAGGTCCAGATTCCGATTAATGCATATTGTAATCCGAAGAAAATCAGAAACGCTGCACCCACCGATGCACCAGATGATACGCCTAACGTAAACGGATCTGCAAGAGGGTTACGAAGCACCCCTTGGAAGCCAGCACCCGCTATTGCTAGAGAGGCGCCCACGAGCACGGCAAGCAGTACGCGCGGGAATCGCACCTTCCATATAATCTGTTCTGCTGCTGTGCTCCAATCGGGAGTAATCCAATCCCCAATCCACGGAATGTGATGCAACAGAATACCTGCAATGTCACGGACAGGCAAGGATACTGAACCAATGCCCGTGCAGATCAGCACCGTCAACACAAGTAGTCCTATCCCAGCCGTCCCGTACACCGCTAGCTTTTTACTCATTGGAACAGATCAGGGTAGATCGCTTTAGCTACGGCTTTCAGACCTTCGGTTACCCGTGGTCCTGGACGGCTAAGTAGGTTGGCATCTAGACCGATAACCGCATCGTCTTTTACCGCAGTAATCTGATCCCAGCCGCTACGAGCTTTGATAATTTGATCCAGTGTTTTGGAATTCTCATCAATGACATCATTGGCATACAGAATTACATCTGGGTTCGCAGCAATGATATTTTCTTCATTAATTTCGTTCCAGCCTTGCAAATCAGAAGCAACATTGTTTCCTCCAGCAAGTGTGATCAGCTCATCCATGAACTCACCCTTACCCACTGTCCAGCCCGGGGAAAATTCAACATATACGTTCTTCTTCTCTTCCGGTTTAACCGCGTTCACCGCTTCAGTAACATCTGTTACATCTTGCTTCATCTTCGCGATGATCTCTTGTGCTTTTTCCTGTGTATCTGTAATTTGACCAAATGTCTCAATGTTGTTCGCTACATCATCTACTGATTTTGGATCAGTCTTGAAAATAACAATCCCCAGGTCACGGAATTTCTTCACCGCTTCTTCGTTCATAGAAATACCTGTGAATACGATGTCTGCATCCGCTGCAATGATAGACTCTTCATTTGGTTTAGATACACCGCCCATTTTGGGCTTCGTTGTAGCTGCTTCAGGGTAATCATCAAAATCAGATACACCTACGATCTGCTCGTCCAAACCAAGGGCGAACAACGACTCTGTCTCCGCTGGAGATACAGATACAATTTTGGCTGGTGCTTTTTCAAACGTAAACGTTTCACCCGTTGCATCTGTAACCGTAATTGGATATTGCGTCTTGAGATCCGTTGCTGTCTGTTCTTGACTCTGTTCCTGTGCAGGTTGCTGTGATGCTCCTGCCCCCTCATTCGTTGTTGCATTGCCACATCCAGCCAAAGCCAGTGCTAGTGCCGCTGCACTAAGCAGGGACGCTACGCTTTTCCAATTCTTGATACTCATTGTGTTCATTCTCCCCTTCTCTATCTGTTCTATTAATCCTGTGTCGTGCTCAAAAACTAAATGCCCAAGTCTTGATGTTCCTGTATAAGGTTGAACTTCAACATTTACACGTTATCGGAGAGGGAAGAACCAATATTGGAACAATAAAAATCCCCAATCCTTACAACAGGATCAGGGATAACGTCTCGCATATGGCGTGCTCTACGCATGATGAATCACCTGCGCTGTTCATACACAGAACACTGCCCGAAACGCTGTCCTTTCCTCGAAGGAACACCGGTCTATACGTCCAGGGCAGGTAACCTGACTTACAGGATTATTCCTGATTCACAGTGGCGGGACCGTGCCGGATTTACACCAGCTTCCCTATTTCATCCGTTTGCGTACATGGTATGAATACACATAACCATGCAACTCCAATGCATACGGAACCCTTGGTCGCTTATGATCTAAACATTCAATTGAGCATATTAGTTGTATACGTATGGTTGAGCATCTAATCC
Organism: Paenibacillus tundrae; assembly: GCF_030812775.1. Classification (GTDB taxonomy): domain Bacteria; phylum Bacillota; class Bacilli; order Paenibacillales; family Paenibacillaceae; genus Paenibacillus; species Paenibacillus tundrae_A. Next base: position 250,788 of record NZ_JAUSTI010000004.1, on the reverse strand, counting down.
TTGATTAGACCCATCAGACCCCTACGCATCGTCACACGTCTGTTGTGATTATAGGTTATATTGTACAACCTTACAAGCCGATTCAAGGAAATGCAACCTGGCTTCCTACCCACCCGCTCGCCCCGTAATCCAGTCTGACCTTAATGGCTTGGCCTGGAATAACCTGCGTATCCCAGAAGTTCAGATCAGGGATTAGGCGAGATATCGCATATCGGATCACACCGCCATGTGTCACGATACCCATCTGAGGTACATCAACCGTTACTGGTTCGGACAATGCATCGTGCAACAAGCAGGTATTCAGAAAAGAATCAATCCTTGCAGTAAATGCCTGCCATGACTCCCCCTTCGGTGGTGTCACGTTCTGTGGATCATCAATCCAATTTCGATATTGCTGAATGTGTTGGAGTTGATCATACGTCTTCCCCTCCCACTCTCCAAAATCAATCTCTCTGAGACGTGCATCTAGATGTGCCTGTTCACGCTGCAAGGGAGTGACGCTTGTGAGGGTCTGCTGACAGCGAAGTAAATCACTGGAGTACAGCTTGCTCCAACTGAGGTTGCGAAGCTGTTCCCTAAGCAGAGCAAGCTCTTGCTTCGCTTCAGGCAGGAGGCCGATATCCGTATGCCCTAGATATCTTTTTTCCTGATTCCATAACGTTGTCCCATGACGGATAAAAATGAGATCACACGAAAGCGGGGCATTTTCTATATTGCTAATTACCATAATAGTGTACCTCCAGCCAACCAGACGGCAATTGAAACGAGTACACATAGTATTACAAATGAACCTGCCGACCAGAACATGAGGCGGGTCGTGCGCACAATATCCTCTGCACCCATTAAGCGGGTCGGTTCTCCCATATATGCCCGAAAAGACGAGACTCCATGATACACGTTATGCCCCCCCAGTCTGATCCCGAGCGCACCTGCAACGGCAGACTCAGGAAAGCCGCTATTTGGGCTCGGATGCAGTCTTGCATCTCGGGATACCATCTGTGCTGCGCTTCTTGCATCTAGCTTCATAACCCATGCTCCACTAATCAATAATAAAGCTGTGATTCGAGCTGGAATCCAGTTAGCCCAATCATCCAGACGGGCGGATGCCCAACCGAGATTCAGATATTTATCGTTTTTATAACCGACCATAGAATCCAGTGTGTTTACGGCTCGATACGCCATCGCAAGTGGTGCTCCGCCAATAAGGGCATAGAACAAAGGAGACACGATTGCATCCACAATATTCTCAGCTACCGTCTCCACCGTTCCCCTTACGATCTCAGGTTCATCTAGATGCGCTGTATCCCGTCCTACAATCATGCCAAGAGCGCGCCTCGCCGCTGGAAGATCCCCCTGAATGAGATGACGATATACGTCCATCCCTGCGTCCTTTAATCCTTTGGAAGCAATCGTTGTCGCAATCAATATGACCTCAGCGATCACCGCAACTATCGGATGAATAAGTGCAAGGAGATAGATCAATCCCCAAGTCATGGCAAAAGAACCACCTGCAATCAGGAGCGGAAACCAGATTCCCGCTTTTTTGAGCCCTTGATTGGAAGTGACACGAGATCGTATGGTTCGCTCCAGTGCAGAAATGGCTTTCCCCATACCGATGACTGGATGAGGTATCCATCTCGGATCTCCGATACAACGATCTAATATGTATGCTGCGACGATGATCCAAGCTCCTGTCAGCCCGATCCAAAATGACGAAGAAAACCATTGATTCATTGCAAGTATCATGATTTGTTGTTCCTCCCGCTCCATTGCCGTCCGGCCTGCAAACTTTCCGTGATCGTATCATAGACAAGTCTGCCAATCACTGAACCTAGAACGGTGGCGGTTCCTGCATAGGTTAGAAGCGGCTTGTGCTGATCCTGACTCACCGCAAGCACGATGGCATCTGTGGTGGTTCCAGTAGCGGTTAGACCATTCTCCGAATCCTTCACGCCAACATCAGCCAGTGCAGCAGCCTTCGCTTCCACTGCTGTCTGTATCGCATTCACCATGGCTCCATTCGTCAAGCGACCGTTATACCACAACATCATATTAATGGTACCGGGTGTGTACGCTCCATCCAGCTTCTGGACAGCATTAGTTCGGTTCCCCATCGCATCGAATACCACTCTTGGTGAACCGGCGCGTGCAGCATTCGATACGCCTGCCGTTGTACAGCATAGAAGCCCAAAGTCGGGGCTCGCGTACTCTTGAATCGAGGTATGTTCCAGACGGACGGCTGTCAGCAGACCGGTACACGTATCCTCTCGTTCCTTCCACTCACGGAGTAGGCACTGTATATCGCGCGGAGGATCATCACAGCGATAATGCTTATCTACATAAATGTTAAATATCCGATCCAGTTCAACCATGCCCCCGCCATAAACTGCACTTGAGATCGCAGTAGCTACAGAGGGAATGCTTGCTTTTACATATCGTTCTTGTGCGCTAATTGTCAATCCCGGCCATACAGAAGAAACGTATTCACCAGGATAACGATAGGTTTGTCTCCCCTTCGACTCTTCCTCAAGAAACGGTAAGGTCATCGTTCAAGCCACCTTCCTTTACGTGAGGAATGTCCTGAGGATGACTCTGAGAGATATGCTGAGGGTTACTCTGAGCAATTACACTTTGCATCACGCTCAGCAAACGCCCATTGGCATCCGCATCCTTCACCGCAAACCGAACATGTCGTTCGCCTAGCCCAGGATACATGGCACAGCTGCGAATGAGAATACCACGCTCTCCCAGTGCTGCCTGCATTACGGTCGCTGACCACGGTTCCGGCAGACAAGCCAATATGAAGTTAGCTTCTCCGCGCGTAACCTGACAACCACAAGCCTCCAGCCCCTCAGTCAATAATTTCCGTTCCCGAGACACATAAGCCAGCGTTTCCTGTTCGAAGTTCTCCCCATCTTGGAGGCAGGCTTCCCCAGCAATCAGCGCTAACCCATTGACACTCCAAGTGACTTGCTTCGCAGTCATGGCTTGTATTAGTTCAGGTCGTGCCATCGCATAACCTAGGCGTAGTCCCGGAATTGCGTAAAACTTCGTCATCGAACGGATGATGATAACCTGCGGATACTCGTTTAATCGAGGTGCAAGGGACTGCCGTCGAGCTTCAGGGATAAAGTCCATGAAAGCTTCATCAATCACTAGGATTGTGTCCGTTCTTTCTGCTGAGCGAGCCAGACGATGAAGCACCTCTACCGAATATTGAACTCCGTTGGGATTGTTGGGCTGCCCTAGAAACAATAGATCCACTTGATCCATAAGCCTCTCAATATCCGCTACCTCTGCTCGCCAGTCCATTGCTTCACGTCCGTACACATGAAGAACCTCAGCTCCAAATTGCCTAGCTAACGCACTATACTCCGAAAAGCCTGGCTCCACCGTACCTACAGTGCGTGGCGCAAGACCCAGTAGGATCAAGGCCATGCTCTCCGCTGCGCCATTTCCAACAGAGATCTGATCAGGCTGTACACCAAGATACTCGCTAAGTCGTGCTTTGAAGGCTCTGTGCCCTGGATCAGGATAGCGCAAGATGGTTTGTAATCCCTGTTCCAATGCATGTAATACGTTCTGAGGTGGCCCCATCGGGTTAATGTTTGCGCTAAAATCGAGAAAATCAGCCGGATTGCCCCCGAAACGGGAGGCCGCTGTCTCCACATCACCACCATGTCCGAATACTTCTATCATACCGGTCATTCTGTCCGTCATCCTTTCTGCATGTCCATTTTATTATGGAGTCGATCACAGGTTGGGGTCAATCTTGTTTTGTCTATGCTTGGCTGAATTCGTGGACTTGTCTAATTTCTTTGTGTCATTAGGGCAATTCGTTTACAATAGAGAAGGAATTTCAGTTTCATGAACGTCAGTTCGGTGAATCTAATTTCTACGAATCAAACACTACATAAGGGATTTCTATCCCTCACATACATTAATGGAGGAATGACCATGTTGTTTGTTGATAACCAGGGTATCACAGATCCTTCCGTAAACCTCGCCATTGAGGAATACATTCTGAAGCATCTGCCGATGGATGACAGCTACCTGCTGTTCTACATCAACCGCCCATCCATTATTATTGGTAAGCATCAGAACACCATTGAAGAGATTAATATCGAATATGTTCAGGAGAATGGAGTTCAGGTCGTACGCCGTTTATCCGGAGGTGGCGCAGTCTATCACGATCTGGGCAACCTCAATTTCAGCTTCATTACGAAGGATGACGGTCAGTCCTTCCACAACTTCCGCAAGTTCACTCAACCAGTAGTTGAGGCACTGCAAGAGCTTGGAGTCAATGCCGAATTGACTGGGCGGAACGATCTGCAAGTGGGAGAAAAGAAAATTTCGGGTAATGCCCAGTTTTCCACACGTGGTCGCATGTTCAGCCATGGTACATTGATGTTTGATCTTAACCTGGATCATGTACAAGCATCACTGAACGTGAACCCTGAGAAATTCAAATCCAAAAGCACCAAGTCTGTGCGCAGCCGGGTTGCTAACATTCGTGAACTGATTGATAGCAACATGACCATTGAACAATTCCGCGACGAGTTGCTCCGTCATATCTTCCGTATGGAGCCCCAAGATGTGCCTCAATACGAACTCACTGAGAAGGATTGGGACAAGATCAAAGAAATCTCTGCTGAGCGTTACAGCAATTGGGATTGGAACTATGGGTTGTCTCCAGAAAGCAATGTGAAGCACACACGTAAATTCCCTGTCGGCATCATCGATCTGCGGATGAACATTAAAGATGGACGGATTGAAGATCTGAAAATCTTCGGTGACTTCTTCGGTGTGGGTGATGTAGCCGATATCGAGGATATGCTGCGTGGCAAACGTTACGAAGAATCCGAGGTGCGCACAGCACTGCAAGATTTGGATGTGAAACATTACTTCGGCAACCTGGAGCTGGAGGACTTTATCGGCCTGATTTTCCTGGAAGAATAGACTTTCATTCTTGCTACACGATACACATAAGTTCAACTAAACTTTTTATACGATAACGGAGAGGACAGAAATAACGTGAAGAAGCGAAGCGCTCGCCTTTATCCCCGGATTTTCCCTTTAAGAGAGGGAATTCAAAAAAAATCTGGGGATAACAGCGATCGGAAGGTTGTTCTGTCATCGAAGTGGCTAGTATAAACATTCTTTAGTTGAACATACACAGATAAATAAAGGAGAGAAACGACATGACTTACAAACTAATTGCAATCGATATTGATGACACACTCATTAACGACAACAAAGAAGTAACACCTGCAACCCAAGCTGCTCTGGAGCAAGCCGTTGCACACGGTGCTGTAGTTACACTGGCAACTGGTCGTGCTTACGCTTCCGCACAGGCACTTGCTCGCCAAACGAAGCTGAACGTGCCGATCATTACATACCAAGGAGCTTTGGTGAAAAACTTGCTGGACGAGAATGTTCTGTACGAGCGCTATGTTCCGCAGGAAGCTTCCCGCAAATTGTATGACTACTGCTTGGAGCACAACCTTCATCTACAAACGTACATTGACGACAAATTGTATGCCCGTGAAGAGAATGACAAATTGCGTGATTACGCGAAATTGAACGGTACACAGTACTATATTGAATCCGACTTCATCAAAGTGATTGAGCAGCAAACACCAAAACTGCTTATCATCGACGAGCCAGATTATCTGGATAAGGTAGCTGTTGACCTGCGCGAGCTGCTTGGACCTGAAGTGCATATTACGAAATCCAAGCCTTACTTCCTCGAAATCATGCATCGTGAAGGAACAAAAGGACATGCCCTTACCTTCCTAGCTGATCATTTCGGTGTTGAGTTGTCTGAATGCATCGCCATCGGTGATTCCTGGAATGACCATGAGATGCTTGAGGCCGCTGGTCTTGGTGTTGCGATGGGTAATGCCATCCCAGCATTGAAAGAGATCGCAGACTATATCACACTTAGCAATAACGAAGATGGTGTGAAGCAGGTTATTGAGAAATTTGTACTGAATGCGGAGTAATGGACACGCTACTGTCCAATCAAATCTATTCTAGAATTTGATTGTCACATCACGAAAGAGCCCAGATTGCACCTAAAATGTGCGCATTGGGCTCTTTCTTCTATGAGAAGCTTATTTTATTTGTAAAACACTGCGGTAGTGATCACTTGATTAGAATTTAAAATTTCTGATGGACGAATGTATGTAAGAGGATCTACGCTTGTTCCTCCCCAAATCAATTCTTTCCCTGCACCATAAAAATATGCTTGCCAAACAAATTTAGAACAATAGCTTGCCGTAATGTTACTTGGAACGGGATTAAAGCTGTAAGATTGCACTTTACCGATATTATTTTTTGCCCAATTGGCAGCTGCTACAGGGTTCCCATTTCGAACCCGTAGAACTGTAAATTTATCGCCAGGATCAAAGTTATTTATATAAGAAAACAAACCCTGTATCCGCCCTGGCCCATATGGGTGCACATGGTATACATTCAAATCAGTCCCTACAATTCCAATATGCCCAACAAAAAAAGTAGAAACTGACTTAGGGCTATGAATAATATCCCCCGCTTGAACTTTTATACTTGTCCCAGGATATGTTGGCCCAATTTCTGCAAAAGGAGAAACCTGTTCGTTCTCAGACTCCATCTCAGTTATTTCCACATTGTTAAATGAAGTTCTGGCTTCTAATGATTCAACACTTTCCGCACTTGCCGATGAATGAGACCCAATAAATGAAAACAGAAGTGTAACAAGAAATACTCCTAAAATACATCTAAATCTCGACACGACAGCATCTCCTTTTATATGAATTATTTCCATATTAATCTATTATTTTACACGAGTCAATTTATATTGTATTATTTATCCAAAGGAGATGAGTCGATGAATATTAGCAAACCGAAACTCGTTCTGTCCCTACTTATCACGTTAGTAGCGCTTGTCTCTCTGTACCTTTGGAATTACCAACGGACGATGGAACTTAAAGTTGAAGCGTATTTACTCTCGTCCAAAAAATATAGTCACGAAGATATCCAACAAATCGATACTCATTTTGGTAAAGCACCACTCGTCAGCACAGAAGTTATTTTTAAGAATGAGCCTCTTGCTCGTTACTTCTACAAAGAGGAGAACGGACAAATCTATCAATATAGCAGCGCACCTGTAAAAGGCGTAGACCCCGATTTCACGTATCGGCATCTCGATCCGATTAGCCCTTAAACGTTTGGAACGAATAGGGTTGTTGATCTAACTCTAATGAGTCTGCAAGCATCATTTCACCATCAACAGGAAAATATATGTAGTTTAGATAATAAATCCAAAATTCTTTTCTCCATATTCATCTATGCAGAAGAAAAAACTCCCATCACCGGAAGCCGTAGACGTTCGTAATCTACAACCTCCTATAATGAGAGTTAGCAACTATATTGCCCCAAGAAAACTCCAACGTAATTAAGAGAAACATACTCTTACTTACTCTTGCTTTCGATTATTACGTTTCCCGGGTACCATACTGCTCATTAAATTCACGGTCTCGCTCACGTATCTCACTCATGACACCCTTCACAGAGAAGATCGATTTGGGCAAGAGCAAAAATACCCCGATCAAAAACAATACGATAGATACGATAAACGCGATCAAGCCTCCGCTATCATACATCGCTTGTAAATACTTCCCCCACTGCGTTGAATAGGTCATTACAGATGGGAGGTATATCAACGTTGAGATATGCACGATCCCATATAAAATGATGCCTGCAAATACCAAGGCTACACCTATTGCCTGCCTGTTCAAATCCTCTCACCTCGTTTGCCAGAAATCCACTCCTATCATTGTACACCAATTTATGGATTTTCGGCTAACGTATTGCTGCTTCTTCTACTTTTGAACCAACCCGTGACTTTGTCATTCATGAATAATAATCCAGACACAATAAGTACTACACCGATCCAAGTCATCCAGCTTACATGCTCATTATAGACAATCGCGCCAAGACCAACCGCAATCGGTGGTGAGATGTACAGCCAGGTTGCTGGGAACAACGGGTTGGTTCGTGACATGATCCAGTAGAACAGGCTATGCCCTACCATCGAACCAATGACCGTCAGATAGATCAATGAGGTAATGGCAGGTGTCCAGTCCATAACGGACATGTTCCATGACTCTGTGAAGGCTGATAATACAAACAGCAATAGCCCCCCATACATCATCTGAACAGCATTAATCGCCACCGGGTCACTTTCCTTGAACTGGTTAATCACCTTTTTGGAATATAACGCTCCTGCGGAGTAACACACTTCCCCAATCAAAATGACGATACAGCCCCATAACCACAGTGGACTGCCTCCTATTGTTACACCAGGCATAACGACAAATATAACGCCAACAAAACCGATCAGACAACCTGTAATCATGCGAGCAGACGTCTTCTGCCTTAACAAAACTGTTTGCATTACCATAATCATAATCGGGCCTGTCGCTGATAAAATAGCACCTACACCTGAACTTACATATTGTTCAGCCCAGTATAGAGCCGCAAACGTGCCAAAAGTGAGTCCTGCGCCGGTGAGCAGCATTTCTTTGCGCCACAACAAGGACATCTTGACCCGTCCTTTCATCAGCATCCAGGCAAACATCAACGCGCCTGCAATCATAAAGCGTAAGCCCGCAGACAGAAATGGCGGCAGACCCGCTTCAACTCCAATTTTAATCGCTAGAAACGTCGTTCCAAATACAAGACACATTATTGCAAATGCTGCTCCAATCATGCTAGCCCCTCCTTCATCTGTTCTCCATCATATAGCACTGTCTACAGAACAGAGTGGAGAAAACAGAACAGTTAACCCCATATGCTGTTACAATAGAGTTCAAAAGGAGCGTGAGCCGGGTGGGCAAAACCATCATGATGACAGATAACAGCCTTAAACTATATGAGCAAGTCGTTCATTATCTTGTTGTTCGTATTGAAGCAGGAGAATGGACGGAACATGAGAAGTTGCCTTCTGTACGCAGCCTATCCGAGCTACTCGGTGTACATCGCCTGACCGTTTTCAAAGCCTATCAGGAGTTAAAAGAACATGGAAAAGTCTATGTCAAAGACAAATCCGGTTATTATGTGAGTCCTGCCGACCCAGCCCCTATTATGGATCAGGCGGATGATCCCGCTGTCTCGGCTTGGCTGCATTGGGATTCTCTTGACCGTGTGCAATCATTGGAGGCGGAGTTCCAGTTTTCCAAATCATTGATTGACCCTGCTCTCTTGCCCAACCGTTTTTGGGGAGAGCTAATGCGTGATCTACTCAATCACTACCCTCGCTTGCTCGGAACTTATTCTACGAATCAGGGAGACCTGGAGCTTAGAAGTGAACTGGCTAGCCATCTGACCTCACGGGAACGTTTCTATATCTCAGCCGATGAAGTCCTGATTACCTCGGGTGCACAACAAGCCATCGACCTCATTGCACGCAGCCTTGTCAAGCCGGGGGATCGTGTGCTTGTGGAGCGACCTACCTATGGTCCAGCGATGGAAATTTTCCGCAAGCAGGGTGCTAAGCTTGTGTTTACCGACATCACCTCAGAGGGTTACGATCTAGATCAGATTGAGCTGCTGATGAAGCAAGAAAAGCCTAAACTCTTCTATATGACACCAACTTTCCAAAACCCTACGGGGATTAATATTCCAGTGGAACAGCGCAAACAGTTACCCGAACTGGCTGAACAATATGGATGTTTCCTTGTCGAGGATGACAGTACGTATGATATTTATTTTAAAGAAAAACCTCCGGCGCCGATTTTCACCTATGACACAACAGGACATACGCTCTACATTCGCAGCTATAGCAAATATGTCGTTCCTGGTCTTCGAATCGCTGCTATTATGTGCCGCCCACGATTCATGCCTGGATTACAGGCAATGAAGACTCTTGCGGATAACGGATCTCCGCTACTGAATCAAAAGCTGTTTCTACGCTACTTCCAATCTCCACGTATGTATCAGCATATATCCAAGCTGTGTACTGCTATCCAATTACGGATGGAAGTGATGGAGAAATGCTTAAAAGAAACAGATTGGCGTTGGACTACACCCCAAGGTGGTCTGAACATCTGGGTAGAGCTTCCGGAAGGAATGGATACGGGCAGACTGTTGCATCGATGTATGGAACATTCCGTCGCCTTTGTACCAGGTACGGTGTTTGACCCTTCGGATCCTGGGGCAAGTCGTAAATTGCGTTTATCTTACTCGTATGCACATGAACAGCAGATTTACGAAGGTATGAGTAGACTGATTGAGCTGGCGCACAAAAAGGTTTAAATGAACTCCGTTTATCTATAAGGAGTGTGCTCACAAGAGTTGATTGGCAGATATATGGAGAATCGGTTGGTAGGTGTGCAGAGAGGAAAGATATCTCATAAAAAAAGTCGCCATAAAGGCGACTTCTGAATGGGTGAGATCCTCTCGCTCATTCTGCTTGATCAGGCGAGCAAGTTTATGCTCTGATGATTGATTTTATTTTGCAAACACTCAAAATGTATCGCAGGTGTTCAATATTCACAGATCTTTTTTGGCGAAAACACGGACAGTGACAAGATATGATCCAACGAATAACAGTAGAATACCGATGGCCACCATACCAATGATCTGTGCAGTAACCATGCCTTCCTCGCTCGCCAAGTTCATAAGCAATGCAAAGGGCTGGGCTAGAACAACAAGGGCAACCAGGAATACAACATTGATGATCCCTGCGCCCTTTTTACTAAGTGCATAAAAAAGAGGCAAATAGATTGAAGTTAAACCAAGTACCATAGCGATTGAAATTAGTATATCCAATACCGAGAAAGCTGGCTTTTGGAGTCCAGGGAAGTTCATGTTAACGAGAGAATGAATGCCGAACGATGCGAGAACGCCAAAAAGTGTATAGAAAATGGTGGATACATACTTCGCTTGCACCACATTTTTCCGACTAATCGGGAGTGTGACTAAGAAATTATGATTATGGTTTTTGACATCGATCATGGTGGCAAGCATGATGGAACCAAATGCGGTGTATATGCCTACAAGATACATGGACATTTCACTTTTGGGAATAAAGGCGATACTAAACACGGCCAGATAAAAAGGAATGATCCACAGGGAACTCTTCAGTACAATGAAGTCTTTGCGAAGTAAGTTAACCATGTTTCCGTGCCCCCTTTGCTGTAAAATAAATAAGATCTTCTAGGGAAGGTCTGTGCAACAACGCATAACTGCCAAACAGCTGCTCCGCTTCTACCTTATTATCAGACAACCCTTCAAAGCCCACAGCCGTTTCACGGATTCCCACCAAATGAGCACGGGTGTCTGCATCCAGCAGATCCATATCCCCTTTCACAATCGTGTAGCGTTCGAGCACATCATCTTTGGCTTCATTAAATACAATTTGTCCGCGATGGATAAACGTAATATAGTCTGCGATCCGCTCCAGATCAGTCGTAATATGTGTGGAGAAAATAATCGATCTCGTCTCGTCTTGTATCGTGTCTGCAAGCAGGTCTAGCAATTCCCGTCTAAATACAGGATCGAGTCCAGATGTTGGCTCATCCATGATCAGCAATTCCGCTTCATGTGATAAAGCGACTGCCAAGGAGAACTTAATCTTCATGCCTTTGGATAAATCTTCGATCTTCTTCTTCGGCGACAACTCGAATTGATCCAGATAACCTTTGAACGTGCGATCATTCCATTTCTTATAAAACGGAGCAATCATCCGACTCATCTCATAAATCGTAAGATGCTCATAATAAAAGCATTCGTCCGACACTATACCGAGACGCTGTTTAATATGCACTTCCTGCTCAGGCATCTTTCTGCCCAATGTATGAATACTTCCGGAATCCGGGTGGATTAGGCCTGTAATCATTTTAATTAATGTGCTTTTCCCTGCCCCATTGGGGCCGATAAGCCCCGTAATATAACCCTGCTTCACATCCAAAGATACATTGTCTACTTTGAATAAAGGATACGTTTTGGATAAGTTTCGAATTTCAATGGCGTTCATTCTGTCTGTTCCTCCTCTGACAACAAAGTGAGATGTTGAATTAACTCCTGTGAACTCATGCCGATCTCTCTGCTCTCACGAATGATTTCAAGCATCTTCTCTTCCAGTCTTCTCATTCGCTGCTCCCGAATAAAGTCCGGATTGGTTCCCGAGACGAAACTACCTTTACCTACAACGGAATCGATTAGATTCTCCTTCTCCAGTTCTTCATAGACACGTTTTGTAGTAATTACGCTCACCTGTAGATCCTTGGCTAGCTGCCGGATAGAAGGCAGACTATCTCCTTCGACCAATTCACCACTCAAGATGCTCTGTCTAATCTGGGTTAAGATCTGGATATAGATTGGGTCGCTCGATGCGTTGGACAATAAAATCTTAATATGCTCTCACCTCATTGGTGTTCTCATGGTTTCGTGTATATAGTGTATATATCTAATATATACACTATATACGATTAAGGTCAATGATAAATTTAAATATTTCCAAAATCATCAAGCCTGTCTCATTGTAATGATGTACCAAGCAGATACCATCTAGACGTTAGCACATGTCACTGAACCGCCTTCCGTAGAACATTATGCAGTCCCCCTGCCCAAACGTGCCACTGAGCATATGTAATGTAATCGAGTTGAACAAGCTTTTATTCGCAACAAAGCCCAGAAGGTCCATAGACCATCTGGGCTTTGTCTTTGTGAATACTCTGCATGATGTAATTTTACAGCTCTCCCAACCCTGCGTTCAGCACTGTGGTTTACATCTGACTTATTTAGCTTATAAAGGTTGATTACTCTGGAGATGTACTATTCGTGTCCTTTGCTCTCCTAAATGCGTACTTGCATTATCTTGCCTACGTACTAGATATCACCCTATCAACGATGCCATAATCCACAGCTTCAGCAGCGGTAAGGAAATAATCCCGATCTGTGTCTTCTTCAATTCGTTCCAGCGGCTGACCGGTGTGGTCTGCAAGCAACTGGTTCAGACGTTGTCTATGCTGAATAATTCGGTTGGCGTGAATAAGCATATCCGATGCCTGCCCGCGCATCCCACCGAGTGGCTGATGAATCATAATTTCGCTGTTGGGTAGCGCCAGCCTTTTACCCTTTGTGCCGCCAACGAGCAGAATCGTACCGAAACTGGCCGCCATACCTGTACAGATGGTGGAAATATCCGGTTTCACAAACTGCATCGTATCATAGATCGAGAATCCCGCGGTCACTGAACCACCCGGACTGTTAATGTACATCTGGATATCCTTGTCGGGATCTTCTGCGGTTAGAAACAATAGCTGTGCCACAATCGCATTTGCCATCTGGTCCTCAATTTCACCAGACACCATAATAATACGGTCTTTCAACAAGCGAGAGTAAATATCATAGCTCCGTTCTCCACGAGCCGTCTGTTCAACAACATAAGGTACTACATTCATGCATATCCCTCCTCAGATTATGCAACCATGCTGACTGTATAGCCCCCTCCATAACAATCTGAGATGGCATAACTGTACATCATAGGCTGCATCGTTGAAGACGGCAGAGCCTGCTGCAAAATCGTACTTGCCACAGCCATCGGGTCATCCGTTTGATTCAGACATAGATCAATTAGGCGAGCCGTATCACCGCGGCGTAATGCCAGCAGATAATCGCGTAACTCTTCCGTATGGATTCGTTCCTCGCTAACTTCTCTCGCCTCGTCGGCACCTAGATCATTTAGTTGATCCCTAATTTCAGCTATGGTCATCCGGGCACGACGTAACGCCGACTTTACTGCGCCTTCTGTTGTATCCAACATCTCAGCAGCCTCTGCCGCCGTGTATCCTAACAACTCTCGCAACATATATATCACTCTTTGCCATGACGGCAACTCTTTAATTAAAATCTCAACTGCGGTATCAAGCTCTTCTAGTGGCTCCTCTTCCGCCATTTCTTCAATAAGCGGCTTCAAACCATCCATTTTACAATGTAAACGTTGGCGTTTGCGAAGAACGTCCATCCACGCATTACGGGCAATACGAATGAGATAAGCTTCCCAATTGATGTCTCTCTCTGCACCCGACTTATGAACCGAGAAAGAAGATAATACTTTGGCAAACGTCTCCTGCACCAGATCCTCAGCATCTTCTCTAGAACCTGTCATGGACAAACAATACGCATACAACGAACGCTGTGCATCAAAAAATACAGCATGAAGATCATCCACTTGAAATGAATCTCCAGTATTCATGTGTGGTGGTGTATATGGATTATGCGGTTGATTAACATGGTCGTGTGATCTGTTGATTCGACAATCCACGGATTTCACAAAGGCCATGACGGGGCCCCCCTTTGTTGATTCCTGATTGGTCTTGCTTTCCTTTTACATCCTTGCTGTGCTCTTGCTGTAATCAACTTACACTATGTAAACGAAGAACCTCCTGCAAAGGATACGCTCTTCTGAATTTATTTTTCTAGTGACACCTTCATGCCTGTGAGAGCAAGCGTAATGCCTTGACCTAAATGATAATCCTGCCGTACATCCACATCATGAGACATGTGCGTGTAATACGTGCGCTTCGGTTGTAATTCCTGCAAAAGCTCCTGGGCTTCCCGCATATCATACACGGAGCGTGTTGAGAATTCTGCTAGCTCATGCACGAAGCTGGTTCCTAAAATGAGCAGATCCAAACCATGCAATGGCTTTTTCTCCTCTGCCTTCAGATCAATCGCGTCTGAGCAGTATGCCCAGTGGAATCCGTCTCGTTCCAGACGATAGGCGTAGGAATATCCGTTCTTCCCATGGCATACTTTCCATGAGTGAATATTCCAGCCATGCACTTCAATATCATCATCCGTTTCCATATAGTTCATATGACGATCTAACCATGGAAACTGCCCTTGAATGGTGGCGATGACTTCACGCGGTGCATACAAATTGCCCTTCACCCCTAACCATCGACAGGCATCCGCCCACTCGGGCAATCCCCCAATGTGGTCAAAGTGTGCATGGGTTATCAGTATCGTCTGTACCATTCTAAGATTCTGCGCTTCCATCTGTGTTCCCCAGTCTGGGCCGCAGTCAATCATAAAAGGCTCTTCCACACCATCACTATGGATTAGAACAGACGAACGTCTACGTTGATTGATGCCGGTAATCCGAGCCTCTGTGCAAGTGCTGCAGTCACAATATACACGCGGAACACCCATCGCATCGCCTGTTCCAAGAAATGTTAGTTGATTCAAGATCGTTATCCCCTCTCAAGCTCACTATTCTCTAAATTGTATTCTCCAACCTCTGATTTGGCAAAAAAAGACTCTCCCGCTGCGATTGATTACGCAATGCAGGACAGCCTTATGTCGATCTATCGATGTTAGCATTCGCTTGGTGTTACACCAATGCCCGCAGCTTCAGCGTCAATTCTTTTCCCTCAGGTACATCCTTGGATTCCGTAATAACCCAGTTGGATGCAAGTCGCTCTGCTAACACTTCTGCCTGTTCTGGCTTAAGCTTTAGCCCTGTTATAATGCCTTCACCAACTGCAAAATCCTTCTCTGCTACTACACCGAATGCTTTCTCCAAGTATATGCCTAATCCACCACGTGTATTAAACGTGATACGGTAGCCATCTTGAACTGCTACTTCCAAGTTCTCTCCATGATCACCCGCATAGGAAAGAAATTCATCATATCTGTAGTCCTCCTCGGACACAGCATCAAAAGCCGCAACATCATTCGCCTGAATGGCTTTCAGTATGTCTGCATCAGACATGCCTTTTGTGCGCGCCTGTTCCAGCCGGATTGCTGTACTTTGGGACAATTTAACCTCTGTACTCATCTCATTCAACACCTTCCTATAAAATCCATGCCATATTCAACCTATCTCATTATAGCCTGTCCGAATCACAAGAATAAAGTACTTCAGATACTTCAAAAAAACCTCCAGTCTGCCGGACAAGGCAAACCAAAGGTTTCATTCTCACAGGACAGCTACAAGCCCGCTAATACCTGGTACCATACCCCGCGTTTTGAATATAGTGTGGTTCGAACTTCAGCCCAGCCACCCAAGTAGTTGATATCGAATAGCCCTGGTGGTGTTGGAAAAGTAGACTCTGTCTCCGCAAATACTTCCGGATCTACCGAACGAAAACCATGCTTCGCAAAAATACGCTGAGCTTCTGGTGTATTTAGATACGCCACGAAAGCTTCCGCGAGTTCACGATTTCCGTGTTTATCCACGTATTTATCCACCACGGTTGCCGGGTTTTCGATCAGAATCGTGTTCTTCGGAACGACGATATCATACTTGACTCCTTTAGCAATCCGGGCGAGCAACTCATTCTCATACGTTACGATGACATCACCGACGCCATATTCAAAAGCCGCCATTGAAGATCTACCACTCTTATCAAGTGATTCAACATTCTGATGTACCTTCTCCAGAAAAGCCTTGGCTACCGCAGGATCTTTCTCCCCCTGCTCTTCCGACAGTTTCAGGCCAGCACCATAGATCGCGTTAATATCCCATTGTGCACCGCCTGAGGTCTTCGGATTAGGATACAGCACCTTCACACCCGGTTTGGTTAAGTCATCAAAATCTTGGATGCCCAGTGGGTTGCCTTCTCTCGTACCTAACACAACAATAGATCTCGTAATCATGCCGTCATTAGGCGCCTGCTTCCAGTCAGGGTTAACCAGGTCTGCCTTAACCAGTTTATCAATATCATTCTCCATCGCGAGCAGAGCTACATCCGCCTCGAACCCCCCTGCAATGGCTCTTGCTTGTGTACCCGAAGCTTCATAAGACTCCTGAAAATTGATCGACTGTCCCGTCTTGGCTTCCCATTCCACCTTAAAAATAGGCAATAGTTCTGCCATCGCATCTTTTACAACGCTATAAGCCCCAATAACGAGCGTGTTGGATTGATCCGTTCCAGCATCGCTGGGTTCGTTTGCAGCTTCTTGCTTACTGCATCCAACCGTCATGCAGACGAGCAGAAACATGAGAACAGCAACGAAAGGTAATGTGTTTTTCTTCCTCGTCTGCATGAGCCACGCCTTCCTCTCTAAACGTCCTGGATGAATTCCCACTTGATTTGATTTGTTAAATCATGACAGGCATTGGATCTTCCTTAAGTCGATTCTCGACAACCCAACTATGGGAATCATTGAATAGGTATGCCCGGTGCACAAGCACGCGAATCTGTTGACCGATCTCCAGTGTGGTTTTCTCCAAGGAACGATACGTAATCAGCTTATGACCTCGTACCTCGACTTCAACCATCCACTCACTTCCGCGGAAGTGAAGGTGCTTTACCGTCCCCTTTTCCGTTGCTGACAACATGCTAAATTCATTTTTGAGACCAATTTCAATATACTCCGGACGAATCAGAGCACGCGTATTCTCACCTTCAACCGCATGTTCAAAGCCTTTCAGCTCGGAAGCATCCTCGACGACTGTCGATTCACCGATAAAGGTAGCTACAAAAGGTGTCTCTGGGTTTTTATAAATATCCCACGGGGTACCCTTCTGCTCCAAGCGTCCCTGGCTAATAATCATAATTTCATCTGCGACTTCAATGGCTTCATCCTGGTCATGCGTGACGAAGATCGAAGTAATGCCGACACGCTCAATCAAATCCCTTAACCATGAACGAAGCTCCTGACGAATCTTCGCATCAATCGCGGCAAACGGCTCATCCAATAACAATAACTGAGGCTCAGGTGCCAATGCTCTTGCAAAAGCTACACGCTGTCGTTGTCCACCAGACAATTGATGTGGATAACGCTGCTCAAAACCTTTCAGCCCAGTCAGCTCCACCAATTCCATCACTCGATCACGAATCTGGGATTTTGGTGTCTTCTTGACCTTAAGTCCAAAAGCGATGTTATCAAAGACCGTCATATGTTTGAACAAAGCATAGTTCTGAAAGACAAATCCGATGCCCCGCTCTTGCGGTGGCAGATGGTTTACTACTTTTCCATGAAAGCGAATCTCTCCTGAACCTGGACTTTCCAGACCAGCCAGCATACGTAGAATTGACGTTTTCCCGCCACCACTAGGACCTAGCAGACCAATAAGATGGCCTTTGGCAATATCGAATGAAACATCTTTTACGGCATGAAATTGACCAAAATGTTTGTTCAGATCACGGACTTCTACATGCATCTTAATGCACTTCCTTTCGCTTCTTGGCCCATTCCATCATGAGCAATAGACATACGGAAAACGTCACCAGCACCAATGCCACACCATTCGCAGCAGACACATTAAAATTCTCTACATCCTGATACACAAGCGTCGTCGCTGTCTGTGTTCTGTTCATAATATTGCCGGATACGACAAGTACAGCTCCGAACTCACCCAATGATCGCGCCACAGTCAGCACAAGACCATATACAACAGCCCAACGGATGGAAGGCCACGTTACACTCCAGAACGTTCTCCAACCATACGCTCCGAGTGTGGATGCCGCCTCTTCTTGTTGTGAGCCAAGCTCTTGCACGACAGGCATCACTTCTCTAACCATGAGCGGGAATGTAACAAATAATGTTGCAATGACCATGCCGGGGAACGCATAGACGACATTGAAGCCAATACCTTCAAAGAAACCACCCATAATGCTGCTTGGGCCGAGCAATAACACAATCATCAATCCACCAATTACGGGAGAGACCGCATACGGCAGATCCACGATGCTGTTAAGCAATCCTTTGATTCGTTCACTTAACCAGCCAGCACGAACCAAATAAATAGCCATCATGATACCGAACAATGTATTTAACAGAGTGACAACGAGAACAACCAGTCCTGTCATCATTAGAGCATGTAGCGCCTCAGGACGCATCAGTCCAGCCAGGAATCCTCCTGCTCCGTCTTCAAAAGCACCAATAACAATCCGTCCAAGCGGAATAATCAGCAAAATGACAAATACCGCATACGTCAGTCCAATTAACAGCCGTCTCATCGTCTTCTCCCCCGCATCTGCACTAGATTAATCATCCAGAGGATGACGAAGGAAAGGGTCAATAACAGAACAGATACAGCGGCTGCCCCTGTGGGGTTATCGCTCTCAATCTCACCGTATATAAAGACGGACGCCGTTAACGTTCTTCCCGGAATATTACCTGCAACCAATACAACCGCACCGAATTCAGCCAGTGCCCTTGAGAATGCCAGCATCCCTCCACTGATCATACCTGGCGCCATCGATGGCAAAATAACCTGTCTGAAAGTACGAGCCTTCGATGCACCCATCGTGTACGATGCCTCTTCTTCGGAAGGATCAATCTCTTCCAGTAGCGGCTGTACAGCACGGATAACAAAAGGAAACGTAACGAAGGTCATCGCAATGACAATCGCAGGTTGATGAAATACAATCTCAAAACCCATGGACTCTGCCAGCTTGCCGATAGCACTAACCGGTCCCAATAGCAGCATGATCATCAGTCCACCAACGGCGGTTGGTAATGCAAAAGGCAAGTCTACGAGACTGTTCAGAAACGATCTCCCAAAAAAACGATAACGTGTGAGTACCCAAGCGATCATCGTACCTAAAACAACGTTGATCAATGTGGCTACCACAGCCAACCGAACGGTAAGCAGTACGGCTTTCCAAGCGATTGGATCCATAACACTCTCGGCAAAGGTACTCCAGCCTTCAGAGAACGAATTGACGTACACCCCGATAATTGGAAGCACAATAAGTACGATGAAATATAACAATACAGTACTGCGAAATCCCCAAGTCCATCCCTTGTGACGAAGAACGGTATTCATTGCCGTATTCCCTCCCAGCCTCCGGTTCTTAGCCCGGTCGGCAGTCTTCCTGTTATGGCACAACACTTTCCCTAATATGGATATTATTACTTTAATATTATTCCCATTAGTCTACTTGGTTTTTTGCTTATCTGATACTTTACCAGTTTACAGTACTAATCGTCAATGCTTTTATTGAATATATTAGAGCCAGATCTGAGATGTATTAATGGCAAAGACTCAGCTGCCAGAGGTGTGATAAATCATGAGGATGATTTGTTTGCCATGCGCTGGGTAAGGTACAATTTAGAGGGCTAACCAACAGTGCAAGTTGGACTTTTGGAACAAGCTCTAGAAGGAAAAGGAGTGATGTAATATGTTACATACCGAAACGTTATCTACATCTCGGCGCGATGAAATGAAAGATATTACGAGAGACGTGGAAGTGATTGTACGAAATAGTGGAGTCCAAGAGGGCACTGTGCTAATCTACTGTCCCCATACAACTGCTGGCATTGCTATTAACGAAAATGCAGACCCTGACGTTAAGCATGATGTACTCCTGCGTTTGAACGAAGTGTATCCTTGGGAGCACCCTGAATATCGACATGCCGAAGGAAATACCGCCTCTCACCTCAAATCAATTACGACAGGCCCATCCCAAACCGTCATTATCCATGAAGGCAGACTTCTGCTTGGGACATGGCAGGGAATTTACTTCTGCGAGTTCGATGGCCCACGTAAGCGCCAGTACTTTGTCAAAATCATGGAAGGATAACGCTCACTGCATTCTCAACAACGATACAAAGACGCAACACAAACAGGCGATTCCCACCCATTCCCGGGCTACGAATCGCCTGACTTGTTGCTCTGCATATAAAAGCTTTCGCGAGACAACGTTATAAAGAATTAATGTTATGACAATTCACCGCCCTGAAGTGTATAAGTGCAACAAGAGCGTCATTATTGGACGCCAGGCTGGTGGTGGAGATTGCGACAGAGTACTCTCACATGAGACAGCGCAGACGGCTCAATCTCAGCAAAGGTTACACGATCCTGATTAAAATAGGATATGAAGCCATGCATAGATAAAAATAGTGTACGTGGTACACATTCAATATCCTCTTCTGAACAGCCTTCCTCTTTCATGTATTGCCTAATGATGGATGCAAACAGATCAAAGCAACGCCCCTGTTCGGCACGACAATAAGACAACAACTCCTCGTCCCGCAGCATGAACATGATCTCGTACTGGTACGGATTATCCAATCCAAAGCGAATAAACTCCATCATAATATGCTCCGCTTTGCTCACGCCATCACGTACTGGCCTGACCATAGCTTGCATCAGCAAATGTCCCAGATGGTTGAAGTCTTCCACCACAATGGCATAAAACAGCTCTGCCTTTTCCTTAAAATGATAATACAGCGACCCATGACTATAGCCTAGATGCTGGCCGATGCTTCGCATCGATATGGCGCGGTATCCTTTGGTAATAAAAAGGTGCCTCGCCGCCTCCAGTATCCGCTCCCTCGACAATTCCTGTTCGACTGCTCTTCTAGCCATATATTTTATTCCCCTTCAATAAAATAAAGCCGCTGTCCTTCCGTGATCCGGGACTGCCCTTGCGTCAAATCCGTGATCCAAGCCACAAATGCCTCAGATTCAGTATCCGGCGGAAGACAAGTCAACGTAACCTTATCGGTGAATCCAGTTTCACCTGTACGGACTTCCCGGCTCCTTAATTCATTTTCCACTTTCCCCAGCCAAGTGTAGTCAAGCTCCACAAATATTTCACGATGCAGCACTTTGGTGATGGCTTCTCCCGCTTCAATGGCCGCAACTGCACCATCTGTGTATGCGCGAATTAACCCACCTGCACCAAGCATGATTCCCCCAAAATATCGTGTAACTACAATAGCTACATTTTTCAGTTGTTGATTTTTGATGACTTCCAGAATAGGTTTACCGGCAGTACCACTCGGTTCTCCATCATCGGATTGTTTCTGAATTTCATCCCGTTCGCCAATCATATAAGCGGAACAGTTATGCGTTGCATTCCAATGTTTTTTCTTAATGTCATCGATAAAAGCTATGGCTTCTTCTTCTGTCGTTACTGGCATAATATGTCCGATAAATCGGGACTTTTTAATGACAATCTCGAGATTGCCCGATTCTCGAACCGTGCGATAGCGTTCAATCATTCCAATCCAACTTTCTAATTTGATCCATTTTACAAGAAAGCAGTTCCCCGCGTGAGAACGCGGACGAACTGCCTTGTTTTAGACATTTGGGATGACACCTGAATCAATCATAATGATGATCCTTGGTTCCCCAATCGACTTAACACTTACATGATATCATCATATGAGCAGAGCGATGAATTATTCCGAAAGTCTCGCTTCCAGCGCGGCTTTCTCTTCTTCAAAGCCTGGTTTGCCCAGCAATGCAAACATGTTTTTCTTGTAAGCTTCTACCCCTGGTTGGTCAAATGGATTGACGCCCAGCAAGTATCCGCTAATGCCGCATGCTTTTTCAAAGAAGTATACCAGATATCCGAAAGAATATGGAGTCATATCTGGAATGTTCACAATCAGGTTAGGTACTTGACCATCTGTATGTGCAAGTAACGTTCCTTGGAATGCTTTTTTGTTTACGAAGTCCATCGTTTTACCTTCGAGGAAGTTCAGACCGTCCAGATCGTCTGCGTCAGCCTCGATGGAGATGTGCTCGGAAACTTCAGTCACTTGGATTACCGTTTCGAAGATGTTACGGCTTCCTTCTTGAATGAATTGCCCCATGGAGTGCAGGTCTGTTGAGAAGTCAACCGACGCTGGATAAATTCCTTTGAAATCTTTACCTTCGCTCTCTCCGAACAATTGTTTCCACCATTCCGATACAAAGTGTAGGGACGGCTCGTAGTTTACGAGGATTTCTGTACCTTTACCTTTGCGATATAGCGCGTTACGAACGGCTGCATATTGATATGCTTCATTCTCAGCTACGTTAGGGTTACTATATTCCTTCGATGCGTCAGCAGCACCTTGCATCATTTCTTCAATGTTAATTCCAGCAGTTGCGATTGGCAGCAAGCCTACAGCTGTCAGAACAGAGTAACGTCCGCCTACATCATCTGGAATAATGAAGGACTCGTAGCCTTCTTCGTTCGCCAGTTTTTTGAGAGCGCCGCGCTCTTTATCTGTTGTAGCGTAGATGCGTTTGCGAGCTTCTTCTTTACCGTATTTTTTCTCAAGTGCTGCGCGGAAGATCCGGAATGCAATCGCTGGCTCTGTCGTTGTACCCGATTTGGAGATTACATTTACAGAGAAGTCTTTACCTTCGACCAGATCCAGCAAATGTGTAACATACGTGGAACTGATGTTGTTTCCTGCAAAGTAGATCTCTGGCGTTTTGCGTTTATCTTTTGACAGGTTGTTGTAGAACGAGTGTGTCAGCATTTCAATCGCTGCACGAGCACCCAGGTAAGAACCACCGATACCAATGACGATCAGAACTTCTGAATCGCTTTGGATTTTGGCAGCCGCTTTTTGAATACGAGCGAATTCTTCTTTGTCATATGCCGTTGGAAGGTCAATCCATCCGAGGTAATCCGATCCGGTTCCCGTTCCATTATGAAGCTGCTCGTGAGCCAAACGAATAGGTTCAGCGAAATAGTCTACTTCATGTTGATTGACGAATTGTAGTGCAGTGCTATAGTCAAAAGTCACTTTTTTAGCCATGATCTAAAAAACCTCCTAATAATCGTTAAGTAATTTTCCGTTTTCCATACAAACAACTTAGCCTAAGGATACTTCAAATCCACCTTACTGACAAGCTTGCAACGCGAACTTTGTCGTTAAGTTATAAATAGCAAGAAGGGTAAACCGAACTCGCTAACGCGGTTCCGCTTACCCTTCTTATGTTATTCCGCCGGGTACGAGCAGACGTAGTCGGTAACGCTGCGTATCTCCAGTTTAAATTTGGAATTGGCAGGCACGTGGAACGTAGCTTGACCTTGAATCTCTTGCCAATCTTCTTCACCGGGAAGTAATACTTTCAGATCTCCGGACAGAATCTCCATAATCTCACGAGAATCTGTACCGAACTCGTAACTACCTGGAAGCATAATGCCCAATGTCACTTTGCTGCCATCTCCCAAAATAACCGTTCTGCTGGTTACCTGACCCTCATAATAAATGTTGGCCTCTTTAACTACACTCACTTGATCAAACTGTGACATGCGTACCCGCTCCCCTGAAGTTAATGAAAACAAAAGGCAAAACAGTTCAGGGTGGTTACCCACCCTTCTCTGCGGAAATAAGCTTTCAATCTATAACAGCGTTGGTCAGTCTATTACAGCAATGCTTTTACGCGGCTAACAACGTTATCCACGGTGAAGCCATACTCTTGGATAACACGGTCGCCAGGCGCGGATGCACCAAATGTGTTGATTCCGAGAATGTCGCCTTGATCGCCAACATATTTCTCCCAACCCATTGGATGAGCCATCTCGATTGCAAGACGAGCTTTAACGTCTGGAAGCAGGACGGATTCTTTGTACGCTTTGTCCTGTTTCTCGAACAGATCCCAGCTTGGCATGCTGATTACACGAACTTGGATGCCTTGCTCTGCAAGTGCAGCTTGAGCTTTAACAGCCAGTTGTACTTCAGAACCTGTAGCGATGATTTGTGCTACTGCTTTACCATCTTTTGCATCAGAAACAACATAAGCACCGCGCTTAACGTTCTCACGTGAGCCCTCAACTGTTCCTTCCAGGATTGGCAGGTTTTGACGAGTGAGTACCAGGGCAACCGGGTTGCTCTTATTCTCAAGCGCATAAGCCCATGCAGCAGACGTTTCATTACCATCAGCTGGACGGATCACCGTCAAGTTAGGAATGATACGCAGGGAAGCCAATTGCTCGATTGGTTCGTGCGTAGGACCGTCTTCACCAACAGCGATACTGTCGTGAGTCAGGACATACGTTACTGGCAAGTTCATCAGTGCTGCCAGACGAACTGCTGGACGAAGGTAATCTGTAAATACGAAGAACGTACCACCGAATACTTTTACGCCGCTGTGCAGAGCCATACCGTTCATTGCACCAGCCATACCGAATTCACGGATACCGAAGTAGATGTTGCGACCTGCATAATCTTCAGGAGTGAAGTTAGTCAGGTTGTTCAAGTGAGTCATCGTGGAGCTTTCCAAGTCAGCAGATCCGCCTGTCAGTTGTGGCACGTTGTGCGCCAGACCGTTCAGAGCGTTACCAGAAGCTACACGAGTAGAGAGCGCTTTGTCTGTTGCTGCATATTTAGGCAGATCACGATCCCATCCTTCTGGAAGGTCACCGTTGATTGCTGTTTCGAATTGAGCAGCAAGCTCTGGGAATGCTTTTTTGTACTCAGCAAACTTCTCATCCCATGCTTGGTTTGCAGCGATACCGCGCTCTTTCACTTGTGCAAAGTGATCGCGAACTTCAGCTGGTACGTGGAAGTTTTCTTCGTAAACCCATTTATAATATTCTTTAGTCAATTTAGCTTCTTCTGCACCCAGTGGAGATCCGTGAGTACCGCCGTGGCCGCCTTTACCTTGTTTGTTCGGGCTACCATAACCAATAACAGTTTTCACTTCAATCAATGTAGGACGCAGTGTGTCTGCTTGACCTTCTTGAATTGCTTTTTCGATTGCAGGCAGATCGTTACCATCTTCAACGCGCAGCACTTGCCAGCCATAAGCTTCAAAACGCTTCGCAATGCTTTCGGAAGAAGACAGATCCAATTTACCATCCAAAGTGATGTCGTTGGAGTCGAACAACATGATCAATTTGCCCAGGTGCAAACGTCCAGCCAGGGAAGCTGATTCATGAGATACGCCTTCCATCAAGTCACCGTCACCACAGATTGCGTATGTGTAGTGATCCACAACGTTAAATTGTTCTTTGTTATATGTTGCACCCAGTTGTGCTTCAGCCATCGCCATACCCACTGCCATTGCAATACCTTGACCCAGTGGGCCTGTAGTTGCGTCAACACCAGCTGTATGTCCGAATTCCGGGTGACCCGGAGTTTTGCTTCCCCATTGGCGGAACTGTTTCAGTTCTTCCATCGGCAAGTCATAGCCGCTCAGGTGCAGCAAGCTGTACAGCAACATGGAGCCATGTCCTGCGGACAGGACAAAACGGTCCCGGTTAACCCAAGTTGGGTGGTTCGGGTTATGAGTCATCGTTTTTGCAAAAAGTTGGTACCCCATTGGAGCGGAGCCCATCGGCATTCCCGGGTGTCCGGAATTTGCCTTCTCAATTGCATCAATCGCCAAAGTACGTACGGTTGTAATCGACAGATTGTCGATTGTAGTGTTCTCGTCCTTTTGAATCGCTTCGTTCTTGTCAGTCATGGTTTGTCCTCCTCATGTCTTTAGATAAGTCGGGTGCGCAAGCGAATCCCTCTCATCAATACCAAGCAAACCGTATATAACAATAAGTGAATCCGCTTGAGTGTTTCATTTTGACTTATTCACTTTTGTATTGTATCACTTGGCGTGAAGCTTTTCCATAACCTTCTTTTAGAAGTTCGGGAAAATTCGGTGATTTGCTACGAGAGATGGGTTCCTAGCGCCAAAAATCGAGTCAAAAAAAACATGTAGCCCATCTTTCGTCAGGACGAGCCTCGTCCATCCATCGGAAGAAGTATAACCTTTAACCAGAAAACCATACTCTTTTTGGCATGTAGATTTCATTTTAGTTTTTATTGGTATAACCCTGCCCATGTAATCCTGATTAGGAATCCAAAACGTAGTATACTTCAGGAGGCGAAGTTAAAATTTATGGATTGGAGGTATCGCTGTGTCTTCTGACCCTATTGTTAAACGTTCCGAGTTACCCCGTAACACTTTTCTAAGGTTCAAAGGCGTATGGACAGGTGTCCTTTCAGGTCTCGTACTTGGTTTTCTGCTTAAAGCGATTCAGTCATTTACTGGCATTGGGGTCTATACCTTGCTCCTAAACGTTGATTTCGTGCCCGGGCTTCCACCCACCTTGCCAGAATTCGTGGAATTTGCCCTGCACCTCGTTGTCTCCATCTGCATCGGCGCGTTCTATATATGGTGGGTACAGATTCGGCCTGAGTATCCCATGCTCAAGGGTATTCTAATTGGCGGGGCTTCCTCTCTTCTCTATATACCGCTATCCCAACTATCCACCCGTGTTCCAGATTTGAATGACACGCCAGCCATTTTGTACTGGGTCACAGCCCATCTAATCTATGGAGTTATTCTTGGTTTGTGTGCAAAAGGCTTTACTAAGCTCAAAAAAGGCGATCCCCTATGAAGTACATAGATAGGAGTCGCCTTTTTCTTTTGCCAGTTTATGTGGCTCCGAATCAACCTTGCACAGTATTAAAGCATAAGCTTAAAATACAACGGTTTTATTTTCGTGAACCAAGATACGGTCTTCTACATGCCATTTCACAGCACGCGCTAGAACAACACGTTCGATCGTACGTCCGATTCGTTTCAATTCAGTTACGTCATCCCCGTGGCTTACACGCTGTACGTCCTGCTCAATAATCGGTCCGCCATCCAGTTCTTCTGTAACGTAGTGAGCCGTAGCACCAATGATTTTAACACCACGGTTATATGCCTGAGCATAAGGCTTACCACCAACAAAGGCTGGAAGGAATGAGTGATGGATATTAATAATGCGATTACGATAATGTTCGATGAACATCGGTGAGATGATCTGCATATAACGCGCAAGGATAATGACGTCAATATCGTCACCAATGATGTCGAGCTGGCGTTGTTCTGCTTCCTTCTTCGTATCCGCTGTAACCGGAATATGATGATACGGAATACCAAAGGACTCCACATAATCTTTCATATCCAGATGATTACTAACAACCAGTGCAATGTCTGCGTCTAAGTCGCCTGCCTGCCATTGCCACAACAATTCAACGAGGCAGTGATCTTCTTTGGATACAAAAATAGCAAGCTTCTTCTTACGGCTTACAGCCGATAAAGTCCACTCCATGTTGAAACGAGTCGCTACTTCAGCAAAATCATCTTCCAGCTTAGGAAGACTCGCTTCGAGCTGTGGAAGGTCAAACTCAATACGCATGAAGAACATGCCGCCAGCCGGATCCATTGTGTACTGGTCGGACTGAACAATGTTTGCACCATGCTGGTGCAAGAAATGTGAAACAGCCGCTACAATTCCCGGCCCATCAGGGCAGGAAATGAGCATCCGCGCCCGATCGGCGCGGTTTTTAGCATCAGGACGTACTTGTTTAGCATGAATCTCCATCGGGTTATTCTTCCTCCTTCAAATTAAACCGTGACCAGTGCTTCCTTGCCTGCAAGCCAAGCAATCAAGCGTTGATTCAGTTGTTCCTCACTAAGCTGTGGGAACAGCGCAGCTTCAGCTACCAAGTCATATAGGCGCTCTAGCGGTTCACGTGGATCAGCTTTTTTGGCCTTGGCATCGTTCTTGAGCAAAGTCCACACATCGAGTACATAAGAACGAGCTTCAATCTCTTTCCCTTGGAAGAAGTGATGCAATTGCTCCACATCTGTCAGGAACTCTCCGCCAAATCGACCTTCCATATCGCCGCGCAGCAAAGCAATCTCAGCTTCGTACATCGGACGTTGTGTCTTGGCTTCCTTCCCGATCCAAGGCGTCTCCAGAATGAATGGGCGACCTTGTAGTGCTTCATGGTGAACAATACGATGAATCGCTTCATAACCAATCCAGCCAGAGCCAATCGGCGTATGGCGGTCTTTACGTGCGCCCACAGGGTTCTTACTATCATTAATATGCATAACCGCAATGCGGTCAAGACCTACGATTTCGTCAAACTGCTTCAGAACACCATCAATATCATTCACGATATCGTATCCAGCATCATGAATGTGACAGGTATCCATGCATACAGTAAGGCGTTCATTGTGCGTTACTTTTTCAATGATTTGGGCAATTTCTTCGAAACTACGGCCCATCTCAGTCCCTTTACCCGCCATCGTTTCCAAGGCGATATTTACATCAGTCTCTCTCACACCGTCTAGCACTTCATTCAGTCCTTGGGCGATCCGCTCAATACCATAATGTGCATCTTTATCGGTAAATGCACCTGGGTGCAATACGATATTTTTGACACCAATGGCATGCGTACGACGAATCTCTTCCTGAAGGAAACTTACTGCAAGCTCGTACGTATTTTCTTTGTACGAACCGAGGTTAATAATATAGGGCGCATGGACAACGATATCTTCCATTCCACCTGCTTGCATAGCAAGTTTACCTTCTTCAATATACATGGATTCGATAGGCTTACGACGTGTATTCTGCGGTGCACCTGTATATATCATAAACGAGCTAGAACCGTACGAGGACGCTTCCTTCGTTGCACTCAATAATCCCTTGTCCGAAAAGGACACGTGGGAGCCGATTTTCAGCATCATTGATCCCCCTTAATCTGAATTATCCCTTATTCTAACGCGATTATCGAAATAAATCTAGAAATGCGCTATAATTCGGGATATAGGCTATTTTTTACAGCTAACATCTGGAACATGGGCAGACGGATTTCGTCTATCTGTGAAAATCAATGAACCGAGGTGACTCCGCAATGATTTTCGATTCCTATGCTTTGACGCTGGCCAGCAGTTCACCCAGCAATTGGTTTATGAATACCATGGCATTCTGGACATTTGTTTTGCTCGGCAGTATGTGCATTGGCGGATTTTTTATGATGCGCAAATTCCTGAAGGTTCTCCCAAAGGCAGACGGGAAGTCCAAGCTAGATTGGCAGAATCATTGGGTCGAGACAAGTCGTCACTTATGGACAGACGAAGCCAAGGCTTTTTTGGATCAACTTGTGGAACCTGTTCCCGGTCCTTTTCGTGATATCGCCAAACATTCCATCGCTGCTGAGATTGGTAGAATCGCTGTGGAAGATCAAGCTACAGAAGTTTCAAGAGATCATTGCATCAAAGGATACATTATTGCCACCCCGAAGCGTGATAATAAGTTCCTCGTGAAATTCCTAGAGAAAAATAAAATTGATTATCTGCCTTATAAACATTTAATAAACAAATAAATAATTGAATAAGAAATTAAACGAGTATTACTTAAATAGTTGTACTTCTAATCTTAATTGAGATTTTCACTTAAGTTAATTAGGCTCTTATTTTCACAAAGCTCCGTCAGGTAAGACCCATTTGAGGCATGGCTTACCAGTCGGGGCTGTTTGTTGATCGTTCGTCAGGGTAATTATCAGCATAATGAAATAAAAGGAGGGTAAATTTGCATGAAAATTGCTATTTGTGGAGGAACGGGATTTGTCGGAGGTGCACTTGTCGATTATTGGTTGCAGGCGGGATACCATGTGAAAATCATTACACGCAAACTGCCCGACCTTCATAACCCTAGTGAGAACCTTACATATATCTCTTGGGAGCAAGTCGAAGAGCAGCCTCATCTGTTAGAAGGAATGGATGCCTTGGTGAACCTTGCTGGAGAGACACTGAATCAGCGCTGGACAACCAAGGCAAAATTAGAAATTGTGGAATCGAGAGTAACGACCGTTGCTCGTGTAGCTAAGCTCGTAAAGTCACTGGAGAACAAGCCGGAAGTCGTCGTTCAAGCATCTGCGATGGCGATCTACGGAACGTCTCCAACCGAGACCTTTGATGAGAGCAGCCCGCAAAAATCAATGAATTTTCCATCTCGTGTATCTGAACAATGGGAAATAGCAGCCGATGCCATCCAAGATGTACGACTGGTGAAGATCCGGGTAAGTCTTGTCCTCGGTCATAAAAGAGGAGCTTTCCCCCTCATGAAATTGCCTTACATGTTAGGGGTTGGAGGTAGAATCGGCAGCGGCAAGCAGTGGACCAGTTGGATCCACATTATGGATATCGTGCGGCTTATTGAATTTACGATCCAGAACAAAGACATCTCAGGGCCGGTGAATGCGTCATCGCCGAACCCTGTAACAAATGATGAGTTTGGGCGCGTTGTCGGGAAGGTGTACCATCGCCCGCATTGGTTCCCCGTACCTGGTTTCCTCATCAAGGCTGTGGTAGGTGAACTCTCGGTAGTGCTGCTACAAGGACAGCGCGTGATTCCTCAAAAGGCTATAGATCACGGGTTCGAATTTACATTTCCTACACTAACTAAAGCGTTAGAAGACCTGAAGCATCGAGACTTATCCGACTGATCGATAGGTATATGATGAATCAGCTAACGTAAATGTATCTCCATCCTGCAACGGATATTCTTTGTACGGGGCAAGTGGATTGCCTTGAAGAATCGTGCCATTGACAGACCCCAAATCCTTGATCACATAGCCCGTTTTGTTCCGGCTCAATTCCACATGAGCACGGGACACACCGGTTGCTGTATCGACCCACTGCACCATCTCTGCTGATCTACCGATTACAAACGAAGCTCCGCTTACATCCATTCGTTCATTACGCTCACCCGTCGCTGAACGGCGTTCCAGATAATATGCAGGCGTAGCTGTGCCCGTTAATGCTTGTTCCCCACCTCCGACATTCTGCAAATTAACCGTTAGCTCTGTTGCCATATGATAACGTGGTAATTCAGAAGTTGATGGAGCGATAGGTGTAGACTGCGGAGTCAGATTATTATGCGTTTCCGTATGCAAATCCTGAAAACGAGTGCTCATACCTTGACTTACGTAACCAGGTGTAGTGGAAGCTTGATCGACTGCCCGTGCAGGAGCATTCCAACGCCAGTTCTCCTGAAACATCTCTTCCTCTTCTTTAGGGCGTTTCTTGCCTAACCCAAAAAAGATAGGTTTTTTATCGGTCAAAGGCTCCATGGCATTCGAATCTGAATCCGAGTAGGGATATGCATTCAGTTTCTGATCTGCTTTATTGCGCTTCGTGTTGCCTTTTGCTGTATTAAATTTCCCTTTACTCAACCATGCCCATGCCGCAATGGCAAGCAATACAGCACTTAATGCAGCAGACAGGATCATTTGTGTCTCACCTGGCTGCTCCATATAGATGAATCTCCATACCAATGCCATGCCCACCATACAGCCCAACAGGATATAAGTTACTTTGGAAGAAGCTGCTTTCTTCTCGCCTTCATCGTCCAACGGTTCATCATACATAACACCTTGTACTGACGCGTTATTCGAACGCCCCAATGATTGTTCATTACCGATTCGAGACTGAGGTGGTACATCTCGTTGGGCACGTGTAGTTGAAGAGCTAGGCATTGCCCGGTTCACAATGTCCAGCTCCTTTTCTTCAGGAGTCTTAGACTGTTTACGCCAATGGAGCTGAGGTTCTGATTCATTAGATACATGCTGCGGCGAGTAAGACTCCCGACTACTAAATTGTGGCTGACCTATTTGAACCTCTTCTAAAGCAGGATTACCTGTTAATTGTGCGTCCTTAAAGGCGAACCCGCCGTCTCCAGTTGACACTGAAGATAGAAACTCAACGTTATTTGAACCTTTTTGTTCATCTGCATACAGCTCCATCAATAACTCTCGTAAATTCTGAATATTCCATTGTTCCGTATCGCATGACTGCAATACACGCTGAATGCCTTGTCCTTGTAATTCCTTCGTATGTGCCATTAGTCGAATGACCAGTTCACGAAAATGTAGAGGTGTAGAATCCACTTCTGGCGTATCCATGAGAGGTACGTAGACTAAACCAAGCTCACCCTGGTCAAGCGATCCATTTACGAATATATATTCTTCTTGCAGCATCAATTTACGTGACTCTAACATATATTGACGACATTCGGTAAAGGTGTCCGCAAGCTGATACAATAAGCCATATAATACAACCATCTCAATCTTGCTCGACTTCAACACCTGTGAAAGCATTTTATAGCCTGAGATGTCATACTGTAACGTCACCGTGCTGTCCACTTCACGAATGTGGATAGGTAGTAACCGTGGAATCGAATTGGCAGTGAGCATGCCCGTCTGAACTCGGCTCAGGTTCTCCATCTTCAAGCCTTCCGGTTTCTCCAGAACCATAAAGGCTCCACCGTTGCGAATAAAATCCCTTGTTAATCCATACATACCGATCCTCTCTCTCCCATACTATGTAGATTGAATTATAATTACTTAAACGGACCGCTCCTGATGACAAATCAACCTTTGGATCGCTGATACCCCATCCCAGTTCTTCGATTCATTTTCATAATAGAAAATCACACTCCATTTACATCGCATTCATGTACACATAGACACTGATAAACCCAGGTAAAACAGCCAGCATAAATGGAAACTTTAATGTCTTATCTTGACTAACCAGTTGGAGCGAACCAAGCATGAAGAAGCCTGCAAGCCCACTTGCCATGGCACGTATTCGTTTGGCAAAATCTCTGCGGAACAACAGGATGATCAATCCAATTGCGCCAGCATACAAAATGGAATAGACCAATACATGAATGCCAAACATAAGCCCTGTCCATGCTCCAATGCCGCCAAATAACTTGACATCTCCCGCACCAACAGCTCCAAGTGCATACATTAGAAACATAATTGCGAAACAAACCGCAAATCCTGTTATTGAAAATATGAACCCTTCCCATCCCTGCCAGATCGTATGCGCTAAGAGCCCTGCTGCTGTTACAGGCAACGTCAGCCGATTAGGAATTTTCATTGAACGTACGTCTGTAACAAAGGCGGCGAGTACATAGATACCACATATCATAGAGAACCATGTCACTTCTGACTCTCCTCCCTTCTAGAGTGGTACTGAAGAAAACCGATTTCTTGAACACTCACTTCTACTACTTTCTTGAAGCAACATCGAACACCGTTTCCATCACAACACCATCCGCTGTCTCTACAACAAACGTCCACGTGCCTTCCGTTGTACGTGTCCCAACAAACCATTCCCACTGAATCTCGCCGTTCTCATCTGCAGTTGCCCAACCAATGTGCTTGGCTGTACTTTCCCCCGACTTGTAAAAGATCGTTAGATTCGCCGTGGTTCCAGGCTCGACCTTAACCTTAATCATGGCATTATTGCCTATGTATGCAGGCTCAGGCTTGGACAACACCGTAACAGAACCTGTTGAATCTGTGCCATCTCCACTACCGTCAGTGCCCTCTCCTGTATCTCCAATCCATAATCGTTCTGCGGCAGAAGCCTGAATTCGTAGCGATTTGCCCAGAAAAGGTACCTTGAGAGGCAAATCATAACTCAGCTCAAGTCTGAAATACGGATTGGTCTTGTTTTTAAGATTAGGGATAGATATCCCATTCACATGTACTCGTTCATAATCCAGTAGAGAAGTATTCATGAAGGGTTTAAGTAGCGGCTTTACAACTGGGTCTAGCACAGCTTCTAGTACAGATGTTTTGATCTCCTGCAAAGGCTGCTCCCCTCGAGCTGCTGCTGCCCGTACCCAGTCACTAAGGGGCTCAGGTAACGAAGATGCATACCCTTCTGCCCACTCTGTGAGGGATAACTCAGGTATTTTCCAACCAGTACCCGAATCACTGCTTCCGCTGCCAGCTGAATCAGAAGGGGTAAATACAAGGGATACGGGATAGATCTTGGTAGAGAGCTGTTTCACGGCTTCGCCTGCTGTACTTTGTAGCCCAGTAGATACCAGTGTCATTTGCACAATGTAGATTAGAAACATGACAAAGAACAAAAATACAGGTAACACTAACGAAGCTTCCAGCACGATGCTGCCTCGTTCCTTTTTCAGAGAAAAGCTCATTCTCTCTTGATGAGCCTGCTGTTGATACTGCTGATCATGCTTATCCATATTCCCTCCACCAGAACGAACCTCATTATTCAGTAGGAATAATCCGCCTTCCGATCAATGAAAAGCCGCCCATTCTCAACCTCATCTGCACTGCCCAATACTGCACCTATACTTTTGGCGACGCCAGGCAGGAACCACAATTTGATGCTGCTTCGTATCGTGCTGGACGCATAAGTCTGCTTCTCATCTGGGTTCACACCCGTATTCAGCCTGATCAGTGCAAGCATCCGCGACATTTTCCGTTCATTATTACTATGCATTAGCAAAAACAGCCTGAGATGATCCCGGTATGTCAATTTGACTTTGATATAATCGGACAATTCAACGCTGCCCTCTTTCGCAAGAGTGACCATATCTGCAATCGCATGTGTAATTCCATATAAAATAGCTGCAGAGAGTACCAGAAGCGGGTTACCTAATTTGCTATTCTTCACTAACCCCTCTGCGGTACGAATTGCTAGTCGCATTCCAAAGATCTCAGCATATGCAACCGCAATGTTACCTGAAGGATTATGGAAACCGTAAACGATATACTCCAGCTCTTGATTCTCAAGCTTAAAGACATCACCTGCATCTCCACTGCCCTCAGTCCAACTAAACAGTTGTCCAAAATCCATCGAATTGAAATAGGCCAGCGCATACTCGTTCTGGAATAACTCATCCCCGAGACTGTCCAGTAGTCCAGACATCCCACCAAACAAACTGTCCATCCCGTTCATGGCATTGCCACCAGAATCGTAAGGATCTCCATCAATTTCAGCTTTTTTAGCCTCTTCCCGACTCGTCTCGTTAAAAGAAATATTTGCGTTGTAGTACGTCTCTAATTGCTTGAATGCTTCCTTAGATCCTGAACTGCCCTTTTCAATCTGTGACAACATACGTTTAACTTCCTTTAGCTTGCCTTTCGATTCTTTGTCGTTCGCTTTACGCTGAGCATCCGAGCCTCGACCCTCTTCAAGCTGCTTTTTACTTTGCATGATGACGTTTGAAGATCCGCTACGTATATAGGTATCCATATATTGCTCTGTAGTCCGACTTGCTTGTGTAACTGCGGGTTTAATTGCCACACCGTTTACAGCCGTGACACTATGAAGCTGCATATTTAGTTCCATACTATCCGCTCGAACGTGACTGAAATCTGACGTCTGTGAACGAACTCGCGCATTCAATTGATCGAATAAAGAATCAGCTCTCACAAGTTCAGAAGCAATGGAACGCGTACTTCTGGCCTCATCACCTCGCCCAGCAGATGAAGGGCTCGCGCCAGGCAGCGATGAATTACCTACGTTATCGTAGCTAGCATTCTCTGAACGATTCTCTCCCTCAGCTATAACTCGCTTCATCTCTTCGTTAATCTGGCGAGCCTCTTCGATCTTGGCATGTGCTTCCTCCAGTTTGGTCTGATGCGTCTGATAAGCAGGCTGAATAGTCATGCTTATACCTGTCGCGACCTTGCCAACCCCTGTCCGATAACGACCCAGTTCTACTATGTACATTTGCTGGGTGAAGGGCAGACCCTCGTCGATTTGCTTTTTATTAAGATAATCAGCGTAACGGGCTGCAGCTTCAGCAGCAGTCTCTGGTGCTTCTCTTAGCATCTCATCATATATGGCAGACGAAGGCGGCTTCATGATCAGATCCGGAAGATTTATCAGCTTTTCCGCCGCTTCTGTCTGATTCTCAATCGCTTCATCCAACAATTTTTCTCGCTTGTCATATAGCTTCTGCAATTTTTTGAGCAAATCCACTGTATGTGCTGCTTCCTTCAAGTCTTCTGACATCGGCTTGAAACGATTGACCACTTCAAGGGTAAAATCGACAGGTGCCCGATATTTCATATCCTCTTGAATCTGACGGTTGAAGATCTCGTATTTACCTAATTGCCGATCCATACTTAAAGATGTTGTATCCCACTGGATATCAAGAATCGTAAAACCATCCTTTACCGCAGATGGCTTCACACTGTCATTCAGCACCTTAGCCATAATGGCTTCGCTGCTACTATCTCCATAAGCAAATAATCCATATTCGCGCAGTGATGGGTCATATGCCGACATGACAGATCTTAGAGCAGCATGTGTCATACGTTCAGCCTGCACTTTGAAAGCAGCTATGCGAGCATAATCAATGAACACAGCAACAAACATATACACGCCTGCCAAAATTAATATTAAAAAAAGGGTTACGGCTCCCGCTTCACCATCTTTTTTTCTAAACAGCGCTCCCCCCTCCTTCTGTCACTTTTTACGGTTCCCGAAATATTGCACGACTTGACCCGCTTCCGCAGCGTTGCTATCTCCGGTTCCACCTTTGCCTTTGAACTTGGCTCCATAATAACGAATTAAATCCACCGTTCGAATGAACTCTACCGGCTCAACAACCGCAGATGATGCAGTTGTAAACACACTGTTACCTGAATCAAATAAGAAGGAAGGTAGCGGCAGAGATATCATCTGTTCAAGCTTGGTCGTTACCTTACGCTGGATCAGGGTATTCTGGTATTCAATCGCTCCAGTCATAGCCGTAGGCATGCCTTGAACTGCTTGAGACAACTTTTGTTCAGATAAGCTACCGCCTTCACCCGCCGGCACCGAAACCTTAACTTGATTATCAGCTCCTGCCCAGCCAAATAGTGCTCCGAGCAACTGGTCATCCTTTAATCTCCAGTACAGGTTGTCGTACTCCCCCGTGGCAAACTCTCCGGTCATCGCTTGCTTATGACTGTTATCCCAGCTGTAAGCGGCCCGCTCGGATGCAGCATATGCATGCTGATTCAAGAACGTTTTTTGATACATATACATGCTGAAGAAAAGCAGGATAACAAGCGTAAACAACACAACTGGGAAGACTAGGGAGGCTTCAATCGTGAAGCTCCCCTCCTCCTTATTCCTCCGGTTATCCTGGGAAGAATTCATCACTTTTGGTATCCACCTTGCCAAGAAGGTCCTTGACCAATTCAGATATTTTATCCTTGAATATCAAAGCAATGATGATAATAACGCCGATAATCAAGATGAGCTCTAGCGTACCCAGCCCATCCTCTTCCTTCCAAAGTCCATTTACCTTGTTATTCAATAATTCCAGCATCCTAATTCCTCCTACATATTCATCATCATAAAAGCAGGTGCCCCAATCATCACAACGATTGTAAAAAATATCAGTACCATTGGAAACACAAGTTTGGAAGAAGCCTGCTCTCCCTTCGCCCGACTAACAGCCTTACGTTTCTCCCACAACACATGCGAAAGATCCCGTAGCGCCAATACAAAGTCACCTCCCCCACGCCGAAAATTAAGTAGCACGGTTGTTGTGAAAATCGTTACTTCCTGTACTCCACAGCGCCGGCTGAACTGCTCGAACGACTGTTGAAACGAATAACCGTTATTCAAATCGTGGACTGTCTTCCTCAGCTCGTTGTATAATGGATGATCTCGTTCCCCCTGACTGGCAACGCAATGCATAATGGCACGTTGTACCGTCTCTCCAGCACCAACCAATAAAACAATTCGATTAAGTAGCTCCGGTAATTCCACCAGAATATCCTGATCTCTGCGTTGCACCTTACTGCTGAGATCCTTATATAGCGCAAATGGTAGGAGAGCACCGAGCACTGTACCGCCTGCCAATCCACCAATGCCTATATCCCCAACAAGGGACAACAAACACCCCACCAATAACATCAGCCATGTATACGTCAGCATCTCAGCACTATAGAGCAACGTTTTCTCTCCACTGTGCTGTATGCCATACATCTTCTGAATGGCATGTTGCATACGGAACATCACAACAGGCAATCGACGTCCCACCTCAAACTTATCCAATAGAAACAAGAATGGAGCGTGCAGTTTCTTGAATCGTAATCCTTCCATCTCCAGCTTGCGTAAATGGCGGTAGGTCTGTCCTTGGGTACGATCCAGTATCAGCCATCCAATCCCGAGCATTCCTCCGAATATGGCGGGAAGTAGCATCGTTTCAACTCCTTATCATGTAGTCCGTATTCAGCCAGCCCTCGTAATCAAAAGTGTCAATCCCTATACTTTGATATCCATAATTCGTGTAATCCATAGATAACAGCAGGCAAGCAGTGCTAAAGCGCCTGTGGAGATTAGATATCCCATGCCGCTATATAGAGGTTCCATAAAGTCCTTTGCAGTTAAATTAAGAAAAATAAGAAATATAAATGGTGCAGCAAACATTGCCTTGGATTCAAACTTTTTCTGTGCTATAGCGACCATAATATCCTGCTGAATATCTAGCTTTTCTCCGATGACCGAAGACGTTCTCCGGACAACTTCGACTAGATCCCCACCTGTTCGTTTGCACGTAATAAACACGTCGGCAAAATTAGTAATGTCTTCAACCTGTGCTCGATCAGAAAAGTCCTGCAACGCTTCTTCAATAGGCTGTCCATACTCCATCCGCGTCCGCAGAATCGTAAATTCCCGAATAAGATCCGTATCTGCTTCAGGGTTTAACATACGTAAATCTTCAACGGATTCCTTAAATCCATTCTCAACCGATTTTCCGGCAGCCAGCGCAGAAGACAATGCATACAATGCCTGTTTGAAATGTAGACTGAGCGTCGTTCTCCTTCGTTCCAACAACACCTTAGTCCAATGCTTAGGCACCCAAATACACCCTGTAGCCAAGATGATGCCAGCCAACCAGTGATGATAGAATAGAATCCCGATGCCGAAAAATAACAATCCACTGATCAACATGCAGGTAACTCGCTGTCTCCGGGATAGCGTGAATACGGTGTAATCAGTCAATGCTTGTCTAGCTTCCGCCAACACTAATCACCTTCCAAACAATATAAAATATCTAATTAACGTTGTTATCCGCAAATTCATTCTTCAGCGAATGATGTTCCTTTGTTCGTTCTATGTATTCTTCAAACCAATCCCCCAAGCCAGCCATCTGAATTTTGTCGATTCGACTCAGCATGCCAACCTGTATCAGTCCCCCGATGATCTTGCCTTCACGTTCTTCTTGCTCATGGAATCGAAACAAAGGGTTAAGCAACACTTCCCCGTTCTCTATACCCATAACCTCACTAATCTCCGTTACTCTACGTGATCGATCACGAAGTCTGGACAAATGCACAAAGATATCAATTGCCGAGCTAATCTGCTGCCGCACAACAGCAATCGGAAGATCTGCACCACTAAGAACCATGGTTTCCAGCCTGCTGATCATATCGCGAATATTGTTGGCATGCCCAGTGCTCAAGCTACCATCATGTCCTGTATTCATGGCTTGCAACATATCTAACGCCTCTGCACCCCGAACCTCACCTATGACAATACGATTGGGTCTCATCCGCAAGGAAGACTTGATTAAATCCCGAATCGATATTTCACCCTTACCTTCGGTGTTGGCATTACGTGTCTCCATAGATACAAGGTTAGGTACAGTCACGATCTGTAGCTCTGCCGAATCTTCAATCGTAATAATCCGCTCATCAGCCGGAATGAACTGAGATAATGCATTAAGGAACGTCGTTTTCCCTGAACCCGTACCGCCCCCGATAAAAATATTGTGTTTACTACGTACCAACTGTTGTAATAATTCAGCCGCCTCTTCATGTAGGGCGCCCTTCTGAATCAGATCCAACATCGTTAGCGGTTCACTTGGAAATTTACGAATCGTCATCGTAGGCCCTTTCAATGCGATGGGCGGCAATACGATATTGACACGTGAACCATCCTTAAGCCTGGCATCAACGATAGGACAAGACTCGTTAACAATTCGGTTTACCCCGGACACAATCATCTGGATGATATCCTCCAGCCGTTCCTTGGATTCGAATTCAAGTGTAATCCGGCTAACTTCACCTGCTTGCTCTACAAATATCTCCCTATGGCTATTAATCATAATCTCCGTAATATCGGGATGATCCACAAGCGGCTGTAATATATCTAGCCCACGGAAGGAGTCATATAACCGTTGTACCAACGTATGTCGCTCTCCAGATGTCAGGTCATGCAGGTTCGGATCAGAGAGCACTTTCCGCTCAATTCCCTGCCATAACTCCTCGTCTCCTGCGGATGAGGTGAGATCTAGTCCAGCCCTTACTTCCTGACGCATATGCTGGAACAATTCTTCCCGGTTTAGATCATTAAGGGATGAGTCTGTCATTAGCGTCCTCCCACTCCCTGGTGAATTCGACCTGTCTGCGTTAGCTCTTCCTCCCCATTCTGGATCAGCAGCGCGCATAGCCTTTTCACTTCTCGCTGAAAGATCGGTGAGCTAAGCAATACTTCCTCCTGACTAATCTGCCTCCAGGATGGAATATATGGCAATACGGCATCTAGATGCAGGTCAGGTCTTGGCGTCGCATTCACAACACTGTCCCGATACTTGTTCACGACGAATCGTGCACGATCCATTACACTATCAATCCAGTTCGGCTTCACCCGTTCAGCGTACTGTATCCATTGCCCCCAGCGATGCATCGCAGCAATATCATCTTCTACGAGCCATACGAATGAATCTGCTGTTTCGATGATCCCTTCACTGCGTCCATCCCAACCTGAATCTCCATCTAGAATAATGACGTCGTATTGTCTACATTGGATCAGGTGTTGAATGAGATTAGCTGTGTCCTCCTTGGACATTTGCAACAACTCTTTGCGATTGGATAGAGGCCAGAATACATCGGACTTCAATCCCTCATGACGGAGGACATAATGATCTACACCTTTGGACTGCGGTTGCGACTGTCCCGCTTTTCCTGTCTCTTTCCGGCTCACTTTCAGATCGTATAACAGTCGAGACAGCCCCGTTTCGGCATCAGGCTGACGCTGTAGGCTTCGGGTTAGACCTTTCTCAAGGAAAGGTTGCGTACTGTCCAACGTCTCCAGGTTAAGGTAAAGCACAGCATATCCAGCCAGTCCTAACTGCTTCGCCATATGCAGAGCAACTGCTGTCTTCCCACTTCCACCTGAGGCAGATATGACTCCGATGGAAAGGGTGTCCTGTCCCGGTCGATGCGTTTTCTTACGACGTGGCTGACGGCATGCGTTCATTACCGCATCTAGCAAAAAGGGCAGAGGTTGATATTTCATCAACTGTTTATCTTCATGCACCTCATCATTCCCCTCACTTAGCATTAACCATGGAATGCCTGAGGTGTCCCCACCATTACTGAGCCACGCGTTCAGCAGTTCCGGCTCCGCAATGACCAGATCGGGTATCTCTCGCTCCCCCTGTCCATACATATGTTCCCTGAATGGCTCCCATTGTGAAAAAGCCGTAAATCGCAAACCAGAGCCTACTGAGCCCCCCTGTGCAAAATCTAACCAGGCGCTGATATACTCTCGATCTTTTGAAGCAAGCACTACTTTCAGAACAATCAATGTACGCCCCTCCCCGCAAAAAAAAGCACAAAAAAGCACCGTCCAATAACTGCATGAGCATGCAGCATATGGACGGTGCTTCCGTCACGTGCTATGAATGTATGGATAATATATCATACAATTTCTGGGGGAGCAAGAGATTTATACAAATGTGCCTATGGCATAATTCGCCTAAACCTCACGCACTCGTTGCAGACATCTATCCGATAATCCATATTAGGAATTATACAACGCGCCAAATTCAATAATGTTACGATCCGGATCAAGCACAAAAATCTGTGCAAAGCCAGCCACACTATCTGGTCTCGCTTCGTATTCAATGCCTTGCTTCGTGAGCCAGTCTATTGTTTCCTGATAGCTTGTAACCCAGATGGCAAAATGTCCATCCGTCGTATCAATC
Source organism: Paenibacillus tundrae (assembly GCF_030812775.1). Classification (GTDB taxonomy): domain Bacteria; phylum Bacillota; class Bacilli; order Paenibacillales; family Paenibacillaceae; genus Paenibacillus; species Paenibacillus tundrae_A. The sequence goes on along the minus strand of NZ_JAUSTI010000004.1, from coordinate 208,498 downwards.
CCCGCTTCACGCAGCGTATGCCCTTCTGGATGCTGCAGCAAATGCAGCTGCTGACTTCCAATGGCGTACCATACGCCTGTAGAACGAAAAGGCGGACGTTCAATCTCCTGCATCTGCAGTAGTCCGGAGTAGAATTGCTTCGCAATCTCCAGATCGCGTACAGCCAGACTAACATGATGTAAATGTGCATATTGAATCATTACTGAATCCCCTCTCTTGAGATACTGTCCAAGCTAGTTCACGTTAAACGTTTACATAAATTCTACTATACTTCTCTGATCCATGACTAGAAAAGATAGACATAAACAAAAAACATGCCTTACACAGCGTGTGCAAACATCATGTTTACACACAGAACTGTATTAAGACATGCCTTTGAGTTATAACCGTGTAGTTCAGAGATAACGACTACTCACTACTTTGCATCCAGCAAGATTACTTCGCGCTATCTAATGCTTCTTGTGGAACTTTGATCTCTTCTACTTGATCATGGTTGGAGAAGGTTGAGTTCATCTTCATATCCATAGTTACTTTTTGTCCATTCTGCTCCATCTCCATTACCATAGTTACATCGGTAGCTGCTGGCAGATATGTCTCTTTGTTAACCATGTACTTCATCTTCATGCTCGTAATGTTCATTTGCTCCAACATTGCTTGAGTCTGAGCATCTGATCCATTTTGTTCCATGACGGATTTGGCCAATTCTTTCACGTTATCACCCGATACGTCAGCGTTGATCACATAATTGTCGCCCTCTTCTGTAATCTTCGTATCTTCAGCGATTTTCTTGAACTGATCCAGTTCGGCTTCCGGATTCATACTTGCTTGCATCTGTTCAATCAATGCCTTGGTTTGATCCTCAGGAATTGTAACCCACTGGTCGCCGACTTGGGAGTAGATATTATCCGAAGTAATATATTGCTTCACATTCTGCGCTTCCTGTCCTGCCATTTCGACCTTCATCTCTTGATAGATCATCATTGGATCTTTGATGATATCCATCTTCATCGATGTTTTAACCTCTTGATCCTGGGACTGGTCACCAGCCTCAAGCTTCAGATTTTGGTCGATCGTTGCATCTGTTGTGAAGCTCTTCATCGCTTTGGTTGCTTCATTTGTTTTGTTAATTAACTCATCTAGCGTAGGAACTGCTGCCGTCTCCTGCTGTTCAGTCGCTGTACCTTCGTTCGTTGCTTCATTGGTTGATTCGTTGTTTGCTGGCGGCGTTGCAGCACTGTTATCTGTATCGTTTCCGCATGCAGCCAAGCTGATAGATAATAACGCCCCGATAATTAATGTCGTCCACTTCTTCAAGTTGATTTCCTCCCAAAATAAATATAATCCTTATTGATTACCCAGTTTTTCCCGTTATTAATCATGTATTATAAATATCCGCGTTTAAAAAAATGGCTTTCAGTACCGAGAAGATGGGGTGAAGCTAGAAATGGAGTAGCGGAGCGAAGGCAAACCTAAGTGAGCAACTACAATGTTTCCGAAGGAAACAAACTTCGTAAGCCTCGACTTATTTCGGCTGAATTCCATATTCGATGCTGATGATGCCAACAGGCATCATTCGTAATCAAAAGCAATCTTTTTAAACTACCTTATAAGAAACGTTCTTTGATCTCTGGTGTCGGCAACATACAAGCCTCATCCTTACCAAACCACTTATAACGATTGCGAGCAACCAGATTATATACAGCATTACGTATGAATTTGGGAACAATGATTAACCCATATAACAATGGGTATGGGAAAGTGAGGCCTTTGGCTAAGCGAAGCGCTGCCGTAGAACGCGTATAATAAACGCCATCTTCAATAAGTACAAATGTATCCATCTGATCTGGCGAAAGATTGCCCTTACGTAGTAATTCCTTTGCAATATCGGACTGCAGTGATGCAAAATGATATTTGCCTTCCGGATCACGCTTAATAATCCATTTGGTAATACCCTGGCAGAAATGGCATACGCCATCCACGAGCACAATGGGGTGTCCTTGATGCTGATCGATGTCATTAGCTGTCATAATGGAGGCCTCCTCAAGTTGATGATGTTAGAGTAATTTACCCATTTTATACTATGTTCAACTAGGCTGTACCCTAAATCTAGCAACACTAAATCGTACAAATTCAAACCTAACACCTTCAATGAAGGAATAAAACAATAGAAAAAGAGCGTAGGCTCGGTGCCTACGCTCGTATCTGTCTGGGTGATTCACCCGAAATCAGACGGAATTAGTTTTGAGTTACTTCAGCAAGTCCTTTGTCCACCCATTGCTCATCGATCATTTGGTGATGCAGATCTTCTGACCACTGATCCATACATTTACAAATGAAATCTTTGCGGCATACTGGACAAGGTGTTTTTTGCAGACGACTGATATGAGTCAACTTCCATTCTGGGGAACGGGAGTAGAACACACGACACTGTGTACCATCTTCGAGTTTTACTGTAAACTCATACAATCCGTCTTTTTCGTTTTGGCTAGCTACTTGCAATTGTGCAATTTTCGGTCTATAAGACATGGATATCACCTGTCAATTCAAATTTGGTTCATGCAATGATACTTCTCAGTACTAAGTCATATTAAAGAAATTTCAGGCCCATGTCAACTCAAGTAGCTACGCCTGAACTGGAATATTCCGGAACACTCCCCTACAATCAACCTTTTGTGATCTTATCCTCCAAACAAAATATCCAGAATCGTCCCTACCTGTCCTTGTTTTTTACCCTTGAGCACATCCGGGTTAAACACTTCTACATACCCACAGGAAGTACACGTGATGAACAAATAATGATTATGCTGAATATCAAATACTTTGCTTAAACCCGCTCCCGACATCGACACTTCCTTAATATCACAATCGGTTCCTCGGCATTTTGTACATACAAACCGACGTTCGATCATCTCTTCAATACTCATTTTTGCGTTCCCCCTTTTTTTAGGATAGCTCACATGAATTAAGAGTATAATTTATGTAAAAGAGTACGCTCCTGACCCTATAATCTCCTGCACCATCCGTTAATTTAATGAAAGAGATTATGCAGAAAGGTATTGAAATCGAAAACCCTGCCGATTACCAGCAGGGCTTGTCTTATGCAACAGATATCAAGGTTATCTGTTTCTATAGGTCAATTCTTTTCCTAATAAGTAGTGGTTATACTACATTCAATACAACGTCAATATTGCCACGAGTTGCTTTGGAGTATGGGCAGAAATCATGAGCTTTACGAGCGAGATCCTCTGCTTGACTGTGATCCACTCCCGGCATACTTACATCGAGACGCACAGACAGTTGGAATCCATCATCCGCAGGGTCTTTACCAATGGATACATTACTCGTTACAACTACGTTCTCCAGCTTCACACCTGCTTTGCGCGCTACGTTAGCTAGTGCACTCTCATAACATGCCCCATATCCGGCTGCAAAGAGTTGTTCAGGGTTCGTTCCCTCACCACCGGAGCCACCTAGTTCTTTAGGCATTTTCAGATCATGCTGAAGTACGCCGTCCGAAGAAGTTACCGAGCCTGTACGTCCACCTTTAACCGTTGCTGTTGCTGTATATAAAGCTTCCATTAGAATCTCTCCTTCACTTTGTTTTTTTGTTGCCTACAATTCATTTTAAACTTCTGGCTCATTTTGAAACGCTGTTGGATTCATATTCAGCTTGTACATCTTTCTCATTTTCATGCAGATAACGCTCAGAGGCTGTATTTTTTGATCAATGGGTAATATACAGAGGATTACGATGAAGATATGATCTTATTTTGTGCCGGCACATAAAAGTTGCACTAGACAAAAATTATTGAAGGAGTACAATGTAAGAATAAACATAAAAATTTAGATATATCACATATCGCATATTGTCTCATTATTATTTCATTATTATTTCAAAGTCAGGTGATTATTGTATGAGTAAAAGAAATCCGTTTAACACTCCTTCCAGAGAATCGCTATCCACGGCTGGAATGGCTCCTTCCCTTGGGGAAGCTCACAGCTCCATGAAGGTTCCTCAGAACGCAGCTTGGTGGAAAAAGTTCCTCGCTTTTGTTGGCCCGGGATACTTGGTAGCTGTCGGATATATGGATCCCGGCAACTGGGCAACAGATATCGCAGGTGGTTCACAGTTTGGTTATACACTACTGTCTGTTATTCTAATCTCGAATCTGATGGCTGTTGTGCTGCAATCACTCGCGGGTAAGCTCGGGATCGTCACAGGACGCGATCTGGCTCAAGCCTGTCGTGAACGCTTCAGTATGCCGGTGGTTATTATGCTCTGGGTACTCTGCGAACTTGCCATTGCAGCCACCGATCTCGCGGAAGTTATTGGTTCCGCTATTGCCTTGAAGCTGCTGTTCAACATTCCGATGTTATACGGCGTTATTATTACAGCTGTAGACGTACTATTGATCTTAGTGTTACAGAATAAAGGCTTCCGGGCGCTCGAAACCCTTGTCATTGTGCTTATGGCGACTATCGCCCTTTGTTTCGGTATTGATTTATTTTTGGCAAAACCCGATATGGGCGGAGTGCTTCACGGTTTTGTACCTAGCACTGAAATTCTACAGAACCCGGCTATGCTCTACATCGCGATTGGTATTATTGGAGCTACCGTTATGCCGCATAATTTGTATCTGCATTCCTCCATTGTGCAGACACGTCAGATCGAACAGACACCGCAGGGTAAAAAAGAAGCCATTCGTTATACAACGATGGATTCTACGATTGCACTTACACTCGCGCTGTTCATCAACGCAGCGATCTTGATCGTATCTGCGGCAGTATTCCATAGTGCTGGTATGACACAGGTTGCCGAGATTGCAGATGCTTACCATCTGCTCACACCTCTGCTCGGTACCACTGTTGCAAGTGTTCTGTTCGGCGTTGCTTTATTGGCATCAGGTCAGAACTCGACACTTACTGGTACTCTGGCGGGACAGATTGTTATGGAAGGGTTCCTTAACATTCGTATTCCTGCATGGCTGCGACGTCTAGTCACTCGCCTGATTGCAATCATTCCTGCCGTCATTGTGACGGCTATTGCAGGAGAGCATGGAACAGAAGAACTTCTGATCCTAAGCCAAGTTGTACTTTCCTTACAACTTCCTTTTGCGGTTATTCCGTTGGTCATGTTTACAAGTGATAAGAAGAGTATGGGTGCATTCGCTAACAAACTATGGTTGAAAATTACGTCCTGGATCATTGCCGCAGTCATCGTTGTCCTGAATGTGTACCTCATTATTCAGACCATCGCGCTGTTTTAATTCAATTAAAAGAGCCGACTCATCCAAGTGAAATGTTCACTTGAAATGGGTCGGCTCTTTTTTAATCCTTTTCTAGAAGGATATGCTCTAGTATAGGGGCATCAGCTATAAATCTTATTTTGGAGTATATATCTCCTATTCTTGATCTGGTAACAGCAAAGGAAGAAGCTGTTCTAGATTATCAATTGTCCAATCCGGGTGATCCTGATCTTCAAGCTCAGGCTGGAACCGTCCATACCCCTGTAAAATGCGTATCGTTCGCATGCCAAGCTTCTTCGCCGGAACGATGTCATTATCGATGCGATCTCCGATCATCACCGCCTCCTCCGCCTTGCATCCCGCCTGCTTCAATGCCACTGCATACAGTTCACGATCAGGCTTGGACACTCCTTCTTCAGCAGAACAAGCAAGTACATTCACATACTTACGCAAACCGTAACGCTCTAGCCGTTCCTCCGTACCCGGACTCTGATTAGCAATGATGCCAATTCGATAATATTGTGACAGTGATTTCAGCACTGAACCAGCACACGCATAGGGTTGCTCAAGCTCTTTGCGAAACTTCAATTTAGCCTGGATCTGCTCTCGATGCTGTTCATCGCTAATCAACGTACGTATCGCCACTTTCATTGGCCACGCCTCGTAGTTTCGGTAACAGGTGACAAATATCTCCCGTACAGTCTCGATCTGCACCGGATATCCAAGCGCACAGGCTTCTCTCACGAACTGACCGATAATATCGTCTACAGGCTCCCATTCGTCCACTAGCGTATCTCCTACATCGAAGAACAACCATTTTAACCCACGTACATCCGGCACAACTATTCCTCCTTATCTTGCTGCATCCCCTAAACAATAAAAAAGAAGACCCACTTCATGCATGAGTCTCCTCAAAATTCCGTTTACCATTTGTCCATAAGTATAATGATCTATTGGTTCAATTATATCAGGCACCTGACAAGGGAGCAATCATCGGTTGCGACATCAACCGTTAAGCAGGAAGCCCACTTCTCCGTTTAATGAATAGACAATCCGATCGGCTCCCATGCCACGATAAATTCCTTTTGGATGGCTCTGTTCTGTAATTACACACAGTGACTTGGATGTCCATGAACGACAGATCTGCAAATAACGGCAGGTCAAGTTCAGACTATTCTCAAAAATAAAAACATTGCCTACACTACTCTGAGGCAAGAACCATTTTTCAGCTGCAGCCGTGTTCATGCGAATGACATGCTCTACCCCGAACTTCCGGAGTTTCCGCTCTTCCCCTGCACTGTTGGTCAGAACGGCAAACGGCATTTTTTTGTACATCAATAGTTTGATAAATTTGCGCCCCGCTTCGTTCGGAGCAGTTACTAAAATCATCTCATTATCCATCATTCGTTCCTCCCTTGGCGTGAAAAGACAACAAAAAAGAAGCGTGGGGGACCAAGGCCTCCCGGACGCTTCTTAAAGAATCCATGGCAAAAACACCATGAACCAGCGTACGGCTTGTTGCCTCTCCCTTTAACGCTTACGAGGTTAGCTGACGGATTCGGGCGCGAGAGTCGCCCTATTTCCGGCTGTTACCGGAAAATTCACCCCATGGATCCATACCGTCCTAGAACAGCGCATCCTGTTGGTTCCCCCGTTTTCCACCCATGAATGAATGGAAACTCAGCGATTAAAACATCGTTCTTACATCATGACTGATTAGATCGATATTATCGTTTGTTTCGTTTTTTCATGTACAATAGAAATTAAATTAGAAATTACGATATGAATCATACACTGAGGTCATGTTGATGTAAAGTCTACATAGATCACCGAATCGACGGATTTATGCCGTTTCAACCCAATGATATCGCTTACAACATATTTTTGCTTCATCCAACTCCACGAAGCTCTCTAATTCTCTTGATCACAGAAATCATCTATCTATTTGTCCATCCAGTGACCGATTCAAGGTCAAAAAACGCGAAAACTATAATTACTCCATATTAAGTTTTGCATTATTTAATTGCAACCAATATAATAAATATATACGAAAAAGGAATCATTCATTCGATATAGGAGGCGATTTTCATGACCGTATATGAATACAAAGTTAATACCCTTCGAGGCCAAGAACAAGAAATGTCTCAATACCGGAACAAAGTACTGCTTATTGTGAATACAGCTAGTAAGTGTGGATTGACACCACAATTCGAAGGGCTGCAAGAGCTGTACAATAAATTCAAAGATCGTAATTTTGAAGTTCTCGGATTCCCGAGCAATCAGTTTGCACAGGAAAAAGGCTCATCCGATGATATTGCTGAGTTCTGCCAAATGAACTATGGTGTAAGCTTCCCTATGTTTGAGAAAATCGATGTCAACGGATCGAACGCTCATCCCCTGTTCCAGCATCTCACCAAAGAGGCTCCAGGTCTACTCGGCTCCAAAGCAATCAAATGGAATTTCACTAAATTCCTCGTGGATCAGGACGGACGTGTCGTAAAGCGTTACGCACCCAAAACAACTCCTGATCAGATTGAAGCTGACATCGAGAAATTATTAAAAAAATAATTGAACAACCAACAGCCATCTCACTGGAGACCCCAGCATTAAGCAGGAACTCTCTAGTCGGTGGCTTTTTTTGCACTCAAGAGCTTATTTTGGCATAAGAGCTTAAGATATACATTAGAGTGTTCTGTTGAGAGGAGTGATGCGGTATGAAAAAAGCACTTACTGCAATGGTTCGGAGAAAGGGTTCAAGATCGTCGTAGAGGACGAGATCCTCTGCGAATTCGAAATTCGGAAAGAATTAAGGGTGAGCATCGATTTACAACCTGTGACTATTCTAATGGTACAAGGATTATGATTGGATATCGGCCAGACAATCAGATCGCCGGGACGTTATATGAATCGTTAGGATTCATGCAAGTAAATAGAGAGGTTATCGATGGCGAAATCGTACGTTCGCTTCAAATCGATCAGTCTTAATAAGTTAGAATAAAATAAAAACAGTAGAAACAAAAAAAAGCTTCCGAGTTCGGAAGCTTCTTCTGTCTTGCATTATGATGCGGTCGAGAGGACTCGAACCTCCACGGGCATACGCCCACTACCCCCTCAAGATAGCGTGTCTGCCATTCCACCACGACCGCATGTCGTAAATTATCGGCAACAAAAATGATTATACTGGGTTTCATTATAAAAGTAAAGCACTTTTTAAAATCAGCTTTTTCACACGATAATTCCCCCTCTAACTGCATGAATCGTCATACTTCCACAGCAGTTGCATACCCTTAAGTTCGACCTATTTTTATAGTTCATTTACCCTTGATAAGCTTCAATGAGCAAGCCAATGGAATAACCACTAACATTACTTTTACTACTTCTCTTCCAATGATAAGATTATCACATACACCCCAATACATAACAAATAACGTAATTATAACTAACACATAAAGAAATTAACGCAAAATTAACAAGATTTAATTGACAAAAAGCGGATAATTATGTGAATATATATATCATATAATTCGGATACAAACTCATAAACAGCTCCAAAACGAAATAAAATGTTATATATAATAACATTTAACGAACATAGGAGGCGAAAGATCGTGAACCGTGGGAATAAGCTGCTCGATTATGTCAAACTGCTTGATCCCTCTATTCAAGTCGGAGGGTTCACTCATTCATTCGGCATGGATGCACTCATAGCAGAAGGTTCAATCCGCAATGTAGCAGACCTGGAATCATTCATGCGTTGTCAATTACATCCGAGCATTGTGCGCCTGGAAGGAATGGCGATTAAGGGAGTCTACAGTGCAGCGGATCAGAAGGACACATGGCGAACAGCGCTTATTGACAAACTAGTCCACGTCCAGCGAACCCCTCCAGATCTCAGGGAACACTCCCCCGCTATGGGCAAACGGTTAATCAAGCTCGCGCAAGCCCTCCATCCCTGGATCGACTTTAGAAAACTCGAGCACACCCTGTCCACCTATAATTCAGTTGGATGCCTATCCACTGTTCACGCCTGGATTAACCACTACCTCGACATCCCCGTCGAGGAGGCGGTTCTCGGTTATCTCCACTCAGCCTCAAACGCATGCATAACGGAAGCCTCGAAAGCCATCCCCCTTGATCGTCAAAACATACAGGAACTGCTGGTTCACCTAACCACAGACCTGGAGCACGAATGGAATACCGTCAGCGCCTCCGTTGCGGATGAAGCAGCACAAGCAACAGCGACGTCTATGAAGTCACTATTCCCAAGCTTCCACATGCTTGGTGCAGGGTTACACGCATTCAAAGCATAGCTACGTACCACGAACCCTCCCGCAACACACACCTCTCCAATTGAACAAAAACACGCCGCAATTCCTTTGCTGGCGTGTTTTTGTTGTTATTCATATATGGATGAATTTGCGAATTTACGTCATTTTAAATCAAAAAATACACTTATTTCCGTCTTTTTTAATTGTTACATGACGTAATAACGTATATAATGAAATATACAGCGCGCATCTCCCTACATTCTACCCGAAGTAGGAGCGACTGAATACTACTTTTAACCTAGGGGTGAACCCTTTTGAACAAAAAGAAACCCGTGACCCCATTCGGATGGGCCATCAAACGCCGTTTAACCGAACTCCAGATGGATCAGAAGACCTTTTGCGAACTACACGACATCCCACCATACCGTCTATCCAACCTAATTCACGGCACACGCAAGGCTACCCGATTCCGGAATCAGGTCGCAGATATTTTACAAATTCCAGACGATCTCCGTTAGCAGAGCACCATGTCTTATTCGCCAACTGACCACAAGGAGGGTTTCATGCAATGAGTTACTTAACAACTGATCTAGAGAAACTATCTTATCAATTTATGCGCCACCAGCTCATTATCGTAGATAACAACTGGATCATTCGTAGCTGCAACAACGCTTGGCGACAAGGACTTGGTCAAACGTGCAACTTTACACACTTACCTGCGTTCTTTTATTCCGAATCCGGCACACTGCCTTATCTCAATCTACTAGAGGTATGGACGTCACCTGAACGAGATCATCAGAGCAATAAGACGATCCAGCGACTTAAAAACATCCGAACACCATTTGACAGCAACCATACATACGACATTGCGATACGCCTTCCCAATTCGAAACAGAGGTGGTTCCGCTTAGAACTCACCCCCTTACCAACAACAGAATCACCATGCAGCTCTGAACTCGCCTTAATCGCCCACACTGATGTCACAGAACAGAAACAGGCCGAGCAGCAACTTCAACAAGCATTATCGGAGGTACGTACACTACGCGGACTTCTCCCTATATGTGCCGTATGTAAACAAATCAAGGATGAACAGGACACATGGAACTCCGTCGAGAGTTATCTCCGAAAGCACACCCACGCCGAGTTCACCCATGACATTTGTCCAGATTGCATCCGCAGACTGTACCCACAATATTCCGGTATTCTCGGGTAGTGTTAGATGAACTCTAACCCTGTTAGTGCCGAAGGCTGTATGCCTTCGGACGATTCATCCCGAGAAGTACACTTCACCCCCTCAAACACTCACTCCTCCCTGATCCTCATCCCCAACCCCCACCTTTTTTTTCACGCCATATTGTCACACATCAACCAACCCAACTATCCCAGCCCCTGGTAATACAGTATCCAAAGAAGCATCAAACTCAAATGTCAATATACATAACACATTGATCGATTATAACGGATACAAAATTCCAATATTATTCAAATTTTATTGACAATGAACCTACCCTGTGTGAGTATATTTAACATGATATTCTATATCAGATGAACATTGTTTCGTTCGTCTTCAAAAGAGATTAGGACTGACTTCATACGGGAAAGGTCGGATTACATTGCACTGGACTGAGCAGGAAAAAGAAAAACTCCTGGTTACTGTAGCCGCTAACCTCGCCCGAGAACGCAAAGGCCGAGGACTTAAGTTAAATGTTCCCGAAGCGATCGCCCTACTGACCTCTGAACTCATGGAGCGCGCGCGTGACGGAATGAGTGTTGCAGAATTGATGCGATACGGGGGTACCATTCTGAAATGTGAGGACTGCATGGAAGGTGTACCCGATATGATTCCCGAGGTACAGGTAGAAGCCACTTTTCCCGATGGCACCAAGCTCGTTACCGTACACGAGCCCATACGCTAAGAAAGGCAGGAGAACGTAATGATTCCTGGTGAATATCGTTTGAAGCAGGACGAAATCATCTGTCACCCCAATCGCCCAACAGTGCGATTACTTGTCTTGAACCGCGGGGATCGTCCCGTACAAGTCGGTTCCCACGTGCATTTCTACGAGGTTAATGCCGCTTTAGAATTCGATCGCATAACAGCTTATGGACATCGCCTGCATATCCCGGCAGGTACTGCTATTCGCTTTGAGCCTGGTGAGGAGAAACCTATCGAACTTACGACATTTGGTGGCAAACGACAAATCTATGGTTTTAACGGTTTAACCGAAGGATCCATAGACCACCCTCCCGATTCTCAGAAGCTAGACACGTTCTTGAACACTTTTGCCCCACTGAAGCAGGATGGGAGTGATTCTCCATGAGATCAATGAGCCGCGAGCAATATGCTTCCATGTTCGGGCCGACAACCGGCGATGCCGTCCGACTAGCAGATACAGAACTTTGGGCCGAGATCGAACACGATTATGCCATCTACGGAGACGAGAGCAAGTTCGGCGGCGGCAAAGTCATCCGCGATGGCATGGGTCAATCCGCATCTGCCCTTCGTAGTGATGGCACACCTGATACTGTAATCACCAACGCAATCATCATTGATCATTGGGGAATCGTCAAAGCCGATATCGGTATCCGCGATGGACTCATCTGCGCCATAGGAAAATCCGGCAACCCCGATACGATGGACGGCGTCGATCCCTCACTCATTATAGGCGCTTCCACGGAAATCATTGCTGGCGAAGGAATGATCGTAACTGCAGGCGGGGTCGATACCCATATTCATTTTATCTGTCCACAACAGATTCAGACGGCATTATCTTCTGGAGTGACCACCATGATCGGCGGCGGTACAGGTCCTGCCACAGGAACAAAAGCAACAACTTGCACACCAGGAGCTTGGCACATCCATCGCATGCTGGAATCAGCAGAAGCCTTTCCCATGAATATTGGCTTTCTCGGTAAAGGAAATAGTTCTACTACAGCCCCTTTGGTTGAGCAGATTCAAGCAGGGGTCATTGGACTCAAGCTCCATGAAGATTGGGGTACAACCCCAAGTGCAATCGATGCCTGTCTGACCGCCGCTGACGAGCACGATGTACAGGTAGCCATCCATACGGATACCTTGAACGAAACCGGGTTCTTGGAGAACACACTCGCAGCCATTAACGGTCGCACCATACACACCTACCACACAGAAGGCGCAGGCGGCGGTCACGCACCCGACATTATTCGAGCAGCCGGTGAATCCTATGTTATCCCTTCTTCCACGAACCCCACCAGACCTTACACACGAAATACAGTAGAAGAGCATTTGGATATGCTGATGGTCTGCCACCATTTAGACCCGTCTATCCCTGAGGATGTTGCTTTTGCAGATTCTCGGATCCGACCCGAGACGATCGCCGCTGAGGATATTTTGCATGATCTTGGTGTATTCAGCATCATCAGTTCCGACTCCCAGGCTATGGGACGTGTTGGAGAAGTCATCATACGAACATGGCAGACGGCAGACAAAATGAAAAAGCAACGCGGCAAGCTGGACATCAATCCAGATTCACCAGCTGATAACGATCGCATCAAGCGGTATATCGCCAAGTACACGATTAACCCAGCTATCGCTCACGGAATCAGCCATCTCGTCGGCTCCGTTGAAGTTGGCAAACTCGCTGATCTCACACTCTGGAATCCTGCCTATTTCGGCGTCAAACCCGAGATGGTAATCAAGGGAGGTATGATTACTTTTGCTCAGATGGGTGATCCCAACGCTTCAATCCCAACACCTCAACCCGTGTTTGGTAGACCCATGTTCGGCGCCTATGGCAGCTCATTACCCAAAGGCTCCATTACTTTCGTTTCCCAAGCTGCGGTAGATGCCGGCATCAAAGAAAAACTCGGGCTACACAAGCGTGTCGAGCCTGTGAAGGGCTGCCGCACAGTAAGTAAGAAAGACATGGTTCACAACGACGTGACCCCCACCATTGAGGTAGATCCCGAAACGTATGAGGTGCGCGCCGACGGTATACTCCTTACGTGTGAACCCTCAGATGAATTACCTATGGCTCAGCGTTATTTCATGTTTTGACAAAGGGGTGGGGTTTCTCATGATGCATAGTGGCACGAAGCTACTTCGTTACGTCCAACTCTTGGACTCCGCTCTGCCTATCGGCGGATTCTCACATTCATTCGGCTTGGAGGCATACACTCATGATGGTACCGTACGGACAACGAGCGAACTCGAAACATTCATCCGCAGCCAACTCCATGCTAGCCTCGTTCGCCTCGACGGGCTTGCGATCAAGGGTGTTTACGAGGCAATAGATCAGGAGGATGCATCCCTTCTCGCCCTGTATGACAAGCAGGTTCATGCCCAACGCACACCACGCGAACTCAGGGAAAGCGGACATAAAATGGGTAAGCGACTACTGAAATTAGCACGCTCACTCTATCCACAGATGGATTTTTCCCTTATCGACATCGCCATCCATGAGCATGGTGCCTTTTGCGGGATCACAACCGTTCACGGTTATATTAATCACAGGTTGGATATCGGATTGGACGAAGCCGTTATCGGACATCTCTACGCTTCCGTCAATGCCTATGTGAACAGCGCACTACGCCTTCTGCCCATCGGGCAGACCGAAGCTCAAATGCTCATTCATACACTATTAAACGTCATTGAACTTGAATGGAACCAAGTGCGCGGCGGCGATCCAGATGACATGCATAGTTTTGGTATCGCGCAAGAAATCTACGCCATGCGGCATGAAAGTTTACCCGCCCGTCTGTTTATGTCCTGATTATAAGGGCATTCATACACGCTCAATCTTGAAGAAAAAACAAAGGAGGAATTGTTATGTGTGGAGGAGCAGATCATACACATCACCCAGAATGGGAACGCAAAACGTTCGACCGAAGTCGTCCGATGAGGATTGGAATCGGAGGCCCCGTAGGTTCAGGCAAAACCGCATTAGTAGAGAAGTTATCCAAGGCACTGCGTACCCGTTATAGTCTCGCAGTAATCACGAATGATATTTACACCAAAGAGGATGCTGAGATCCTACTACGCCAAAACGCACTCGCACCCGAACGTATTATCGGTGTCGAAACAGGTGGCTGCCCTCACACCGCCATCCGCGAGGATGCTTCTATGAATTTCGAAGCTGTTGACGAATTAATTGAACGTTTCCCTGACCTGCAACTCATCTTTATCGAAAGTGGCGGGGATAATCTATCCGCGGCATTCAGCCCTGAACTAGCAGATGTTTTCATCTACATTATCGACGTTGCTCAAGGGGAGAAATTACCTCGTAAAGGAGGACCCGGAATTACACGTTCCGATCTACTGCTCATCAACAAGACCGATCTCGCCCCTTATGTCGGCGCAAGCTTACAGGTCATGCAGGAAGATACTGAGCGAGTACGTGAAGGACGCCCTTATGTCATGTCCAATCTAATGAGTGGCGAAGGTGTCTCCGAGATCGTTCATTGGCTTGAACATCAATATATGGATGACGATGCCGCTGCGCATCCACATACACATGGCCACGGTTCCGCCCATACCCATTAAGCCTAACTCCTCACGATCCGAAGGTACAATCGAATCGGACATTCATGTTGAAGGAGCCGTGATGCGCCGCAGCGAGCTACAGGCAACTTTCGCCCTTCAAGGGGGGCGCACCGTCATGACAGATCGATATTACAGCGCCCCTCTTCGATTCAGCCGTTCCTTCCGTTCACCCGGCGACAGAGATGGACTTTGCATTTATACCTCCGATGTTTCGCCAGGCGTCCTGAATGGAGATCACTATCATTCCAACTGGCATTTAGGCCAAGATACTCATGTGATGCTGAGTAGCACGTCAGCCACTCGCCTTCACCCAACACCGTCTCTCCCCTCTTCAATCCACCATCACTTCCGGTTGGAGCATGGAGCGGTGCTGGAGTATTTTCCCGAATGCGTTATCCCGTTCAAAGGCAGTTCTTCCTCACTTCACGCCACCTTTGAACTAGAGGGAAATTGCATACTCGCCTATGCAGATGTATGGTCAGCAGGACGCATTCACCGGGGAGAGGCTTTTCAATTCAATAGGTATAGCAGTTTAACGGAAATTTGGCAAGGACAACAACTTGCAGTCTGGGATCGATTCGGATTAGAACCAACATTCAACAACCCTAGACAATCCGCCGCCTTACTTCACTACACTCATACCGCAGCATTGTGGATCATCGCCCCCAATCTCGGGGCAACACAGTTAGAGCTCATACGTTCAGCCCTCCCCCCAGATGGACGCATGCTGGCTGGAGCCAGTCTACTCGCCGCTGGTGGGATTGGCGTCCGTATCCTCGGCACCGCAGCTTGGGAGCTCCAAGAACAATGCCTGCACATCTGGAATACAATCCGCCCCCAACTACTGGGTAGCGGAGCTTTAACCTTCCGTAAATGAATATACGATCTACAACTTCTTATGAGAAACAACAAAAAAAACCTTGAGTACCCGCATAACAACGGGTATTCAAGAGTTTCTCATAGGTAGAAACTATATCACGAACCACAGACTAAATCAGCGCTCAAGCTAGAGCGATTCATCCTCTTCCGTCTTGCGTTCTTTCTCATAACGGAAATCCTGAGTATTTCGGCTCTCCTTCGATTTACGGTAGCGGGTAAACTCAATGTATTCACTAATAAAAGACTGCTCTTCAGTCGTTAATTCACTCTCTTGGCAATTCAATTGCCGCAACACGTCAAAAAAATAATCCTCTCGTTTTTCCCGTACCATCGCTTCCTTCGACGGACGACCAATCATGAGCCAGTCCAGGCTCACATCAAAAAACGCAGCGATCTCAATCAGTTTATTCGTACTCGGCGTGGATTTCCCACGTTTCCAATCACCCAAATTACCCGTACTAATCTTCAGTTGTTGACAGAAAGCCTTCTTCGTCATTCCTCGTTCAGCAATCAGGTGTTCAATTCGCTCATATATTGACTGCATACAGGACCGCCTTCCAACGATAATAATCTTCTTATCCTAATGAATCACGGACAACACAATATACATAATTATACCACAACCTCCATGAATCCTCAGCCACTAATCCTACGATAAATCCGTTCACTGGCTTTTAGACAAAAATAGACCCCCATGGATAACCATGAGAGTCTACTTCCTAATACTGTGATGCGGTCGAGAGGACTCGAACCTCCACGGGCGTACGCCCACTACCCCCTCAAGATAGCGTGTCTGCCATTCCACCACGACCGCATATTCAATTGTAAAAATGGTGAGCCATGAAGGGCTCGAACCTTCGACACCCTGATTAAAAGTCAGGTGCTCTACCAACTGAGCTAATGGCTCTTGCTGTAACTTCACCCTGATGTGCCATGATCATCTCTTACGTAGAACAATGACTTGCGAGGTTTCCTTCGTTAAAAAGGTGGTGAAGATATGACCCGTAGGGGATTCGAACCCCTGTTACCTCCGTGAAAGGGAGGTGTCTTAACCCCTTGACCAACGGGCCTTAATAACAAGTTGTCTTTCTTGGCGACAAGAATGAGTATACCACGATTATTCGAAACAGTGCAACACTTTTTTTGAAAGAATTTTTCAGCAACAAAGAATACCAACAAAGAGCCTTTCAGAGATATGTCATTAGAATCGTCTGTATATGTAAAAGATACGTCAAATTACTTACAAAAACTGATATTCACTTATAATATTGCAAATAACATTATAACTACTTATAATTAACTATATAGATATATAACACGGTCATCCCTGTATAAGGAGGCGGCACGTTTGTTCCAAGAAGAACGAATGCAGCTTATTATTGAACACTTACGTAAACATAATCGCATCTCTGTCGAGGAGATCGGTTCACTCTTTGACGTATCCCGGGACACCGCTCGTAGAGATCTCATTAAGCTTGAAGAGCAGGATAGCATTATCCGGACGCGTGGCGGCGCGATTCTCCCCTCTCCTCCGCAAGAATTCAGATCCTACAAAGACCGTCTACTCTATGTCTCAGAGGAAAAAAGAGCCATTGGCAAACTTGCTGCAGCTATCGTTCGTCAAGGTGAGAATATCATTCTGGATGCCTCAACCACAGTGCAAGCCTGTGCCGAGAACCTCAACGGTAAATCCTGCACTGTTATTACGAACTCCATGCATTCAGCTGACCTTCTCTCCAATCATGCCTCCGTCGAAATCCGTTTGCTTGGTGGTAAAGTTGATAAAGAGCAACGCTATGTTTATGGCGCTCCTGTGATCGAAACCCTCTCTCACTATTATGTAGACAAATCTTTTATCGGCATTGGTGGTCTAACTATGGATGGCTTCAGCGCCTCCGAAGAAGAAGGCAAGATTAAATACCGTATGATGCAAGCAGCCAAACAAGTTATTGTACTCGCAGACCATTCTAAGTTTAACAAACGTTATGGTTATCGCTTTGCCGATTGGTCTCTAGTAGACATATTAATTACGAACCAATGGCCATCGCCGGAATGGCGTACTTTTCTAGCCGAACAACAAGTCGAGATTCTCATTCCTGAACCTACAGAAGATAAGGAGTTGTAAGTATATGAAATTGTTTGCTACAGATTTAGATGGAACGTTATTGAACAGAGACAGCCAGATTAGCCCTGAGAACGCAGCCGCAATTCACCGTGCACAACAAGAAGGTCTACGGGTGACAATTGCAACAGGTCGCGTGTATTCCGATGTTGTTAATATTTCTCTAGAAGGAGGAATTAAAACACCGGTTATCGGTTCAAATGGCGCAACCATCCATGATGAGAACGGACAACGTCTTTTCCACCTCCCATTGGAACGCGAAACAGCTGCCTCTGTTATGCAATGGCTGGAGGATCACGATTGTTATTATGAAGCCTCCACGCAGCAGGGGATCTATGCTCCAATTAACAGTCATAATGCGATGCTTGCCGAGATGGATCGTATTCTAGGCGCAAGCCCTAGCGAGGACGTTGCACGCCTCATCCGAGCTGTTAAGAAGCATTACGACAAAAAGGATTACCACCGTGTGAACTCACATCAGGAAATCCCTGCAGAAGCACACATTTACAATATTATGGCCTTCTCCATGAATCCGGATCAATTACGTGAAGGTAGACAATACTTTGCAGCACGTTCAGATGTCGCGATGGTCGTATCTTCTGAACACAACTTCGAGATGCAGCATCCTGATGTATCCAAAGGTAATGCCTTGTCTAAGCTTGCAGCTCATCTGAACATTGCTATGGAAGATACGGTCTCGATCGGGGACAACTTCAATGACGTATCCATGTTGCAAATGGCAGGGCTCGGAATCGCGATGGGCAACGCAGAACCGGAAATTAAAGCACTAGCTAAAGCTATCACATTGACCAATGTAGAGCACGGCGTAGCTCATGCGATCTATTCCGTACTTGAAGGTAAGCCGATCAACCCACCAGCAGGTGTTAGCGAAGGTAATCTGTAACAGGCCACTCGTTGTGTGCGCATATCAAAACATAAAATCCAAGCACAGTCTCTTTCTAAGAGGCTGTGCTTGTTTACTTTTGTCCAACATATGAGGTTATGATATTATCCCCTTCCCTCTTACACCTTGTCCGCCCGGAAGTTCTCTCCACACTTCGCTCCAAGCCCATAATAATGCCGGAAGTTATAGATAAGCGGTCGCCATGCCTCGGGATTAATTTTGTTTGTGCCTGAGATGATTTTGGAATGAGCATGCACTTTCATCGCCTTCACTTCCACAATAGCCATATAAGGTGTATGCTCCGGAATACGAATGTGCTGGACAGAAGCTTCAATCTGGATCGGGCATTCTGCAATTCGCTGTGGCATAACCTCGACTGAATTCTGAGGTGTAAGTTCTGTAGCGTTAAATTTATCCTGACAAAATGTATAGCCCATCTGTTGCTTGGCCTCAGGTACTGGAGTTACACCTGTGAATTTCCCCAACACCTCAACTTGTTTCCACATCGAAGCTTCCGGTAGGTTAACGACACACTCTGGGTGTCGCATCAAGTTCTCGTACGCCTTCCCTTGAATCCCGATACCAAGTACGAGACAATCCCCTAATGCCCAAGAGGAAGATAACGGGGATAAATTAGTCGAACCGTCCTCATTAAGCGTGCTAAGCATCATCACTGGGGTACCATAGTATAAAATACTCGGTTGTATCGTTTCCGTATCATACGTATCTCCTATATGTTGTGAATATGAGTCGTTGTTGGAGCTTCGTTCTTGTTCTCCATCTGATAGTTCAGGACACTCATATTCTGGTTGCAGTTCCTCCGATTGTTGCTGTAGTTGTGGTTGTTCCTGCTTCATCCATTCTCCCTCTCCTATTCCCATTCATTTACCTAGTTCCTCTTTACGTAGTCCTGAGCATTCGTCTCAGATCGATTGTAATACACTTATAGTTCAAGTATCATCGAAGTATGAGCACATATCCGAATATAACGATTATTGCGTCATTAATTGCTGATCCAAGTCGTGCCATCTTCTTAGAAGCATTGCTGGATGGACGAGCTTTGCCTGCAGGTGAACTCGCTTATATGGCTAAAGTTACTCCTCAGACAGCAAGTAACCATCTGGCCAAATTGGTCGAGGGCGGGTTATTGGTCGTTGAGAAACAAGGCAGACATCGCTATTACCGTTTGGCTAATCAAGAGATTGCTTTTTTGATCGAGTCCATGGCCAACATTGCCCCTCCTGTACAAGTGCGCTCACTCAAACAATCTGATCAACTGCGGCATCTGAGCTTCGCTAGAACGTGTTATGGTCATTTGGCTGGAAAGCTGGGAATCGCCTTGTGCGAGGCCTTGCTGCGTGAGGGGTATCTAATTGAGCCGCAAGACGAGGAAAACAAAGACTATACGATTACAACGAAAGGATACGACTGGTTTGCCTCGTTTGGAATCGAGCTTCAGGTCAAACCCGGATCACGCCGTGCGCTGGCTCGTAAATGTCTGGATTGGAGCGAACGACGACACCACCTTTCCGGCTTGCTCGGAGAGCAATTGAACCGTCGATTATCTCAACTAGACTGGATACGACAAATGAAGGGAAGCCGCTCCGTTGAATTAACAGAGACAGGTAAGAAAGGGCTATACGAAGCACTCAACATTTCCTTATAAGCAGGATCATTCAAGATTATGGTAATCGAAGCATATCGAAACAATAAAAAATCCCCACCGGCTGGAGCGATAATAGCTCAATCCGGTGGGGATTTACATGTTACATTTTTTTATTCAGAACGGAGAGAGAGGGATACTCTCACTTCATTCGAGACTGCGAAGTATCGCTAACGAAGCTTATGCTTCGACGAACCTCCAGGGTTCTCATCCCTTTGCAGGGAAGTTTATTCAGAACGGAGAGAGAGGGATTCGAACCCTCGCACCGCTTACGCAGTCTAACCCCTTAGCAGAGGGTCCCCTTATAGCCACTTGGGTATCTCTCCAAGAATGGCTCCCCGAACAGGGCTCGAACCTGTGACAACTCGATTAACAGTCGAGTGCTCTACCAACTGAGCTATCAGGGAATATTAATCTTGAATAAATTTAATTTATCATGATTAAAGGGCCAAGTCAACAGGACTCATTTTCATTCTAATAAAGAGTTTATCTTACAGGTCTACCATCTTTAGTTTACCCGCACATCGTCCGCAACGGTAACGCTTGGGATCTACTTTTCGTTTGCGCAGATATTCGGTACCACAGCTCTTACATACCAATTTATAGCGATAAGGCAGCGGCTTTCGACCCTTACTGCCGGGAAGAGACTGGCAGAAGCGAGAACCGCCAACCTTTTGCAATAAAGCCTTGAATTCAGGATCACGGTGCTGATAACCACGTCCACGAATATGCAGATGATAATGACAGAGCTCATGTTTAATAATCTTCTCGACTTCTTCTCTCCCATACACTTCAAGCTGGTGCGGATTGATCTCAATCCGATGACTCTTAAGCATATATCGTCCACCCGTAGTCGTTAACCGCCGATTAAACAACGCCTCATGAGTGAACGGAACCCCGAAGTGATCCAAGGATACCTGTTCAATCCATTGTTGTAATTCCTCATTCTCCATCGATCCCTCTCCTTTCACACCGATTAAACGATTCGTTTTCCCGCATAATACTTGAATTCTAACCGTTTCCTAGGCTACACTGTCAAGTAGAATGTATGAGGGGAGATTAATACTTGTTATGCCTACAATGCGCTACGTCATCCTGCAACTGGAACAACAATTACAATTTGTAGAAATGCCTGCCGATTATGCTTATCAGCTCAGCGCCCTTAATCTGCGCCTACACAAAGAGATCGATAAACTCACCGCACCTAACGTACCCGTTCTGCCCCGAGCAATTGCCGAATGTGACCAACTGGATCTTCTGGATGAACAACTTTCGATTGTTGGAGGTCTAGACTATATCAACGCGCTTGAGCATAGTTTTGCCGAATTACATGAGAGCCATTATCCGTTAATTTCCTTACTCACTGAAATTCGAGCACTCCAAGCTCAATTAGAACAATGGTATGAAGAAGAGATGGAAATGCTATAATTCAACTGAATTCATCTTGGAAAAGTTAGCACGGCCTAAACAAAACGCATCCCCATCTATGGGTGTGCGTTTTGTTTGCTATATACCTCTAGTCCACAACTGCACGCTAACTGTAATCAACCCAACCCTACCTGAATTTCCTAATGTCAATGGTTCATTTGCACAGGCCAGGCTGTTATCACATATGCTAACATACAGATGAATTATGCAAGAGGAGGAGATACCCTTGCCTCAATGGCTCTGCAATCAACTCATGCGTGCATTCCACAAAAAAGACAGCCGCCAGATTAAGCTACTTAACGAATGTTGGTTCTTTTATCGTAACAAACCGAAAAGTGGTACGGTACGCAGCGCGGACAGTGAACTCTAAGAACGACGTTGTTATGCTTAACCTTCTCCGTCCGATCAAATACTCTTCCTCTATATAGCTTATCATTGATATTATCAGTGATCTATCATTCGAATGATAATCAGTCCACAGGAGAATCCAACCAGATCAAAAAAACAACCTTCCCTAAGAGCACTATCATTAAGAACCAAATAAACTTAATGACATTCTCACTAGGGAAGGCTGTTCTATCGTTTCCACATGCACTTTAAAGAAACTACTTGGCTGAAGCTGGTTTCTTCATCGTTAGACCTACACGGCCTTTTTTGGTATCTACATTCATAACCCATACCGTTACATTATCTCCGACGGAAACCACATCCATCGGGTGTTTAACATAACCATTGCTGAGCTGTGAGATGTGGACAAGTCCATCACTCTTAATACCGATATCTACAAAGGCACCAAAATCAATAACATTACGAACCGTACCCTGCAGTTCCATACCTTCGACGAGATCCTCAATCTTCAATACGTCTGTACGGAAGATTGGCAATGGCATTTCCTCACGTGGATCTCGGCCCGGACGCTGCAAGCTGTCCAAAATGTCACGAAGTGTCGGCACACCGACATCCAGTTTTACAGCCAACTGATCAGCCTTTTGCTCAGACAGCAGTTCAGCCAGCTCTTTGCTGCCAAGCTTGTCCAACTCCACTTGAAGCTCCTTGAACAACTGATCCACAACCTTGTAGGACTCCGGGTGAATTGGTGTACGATCGAGTGGGTTCTCCCCTTCACCAATCCGCATAAAGCCAACGCATTGCTCATACGTTTTGGCTCCGAGACGAGGCACCTTCTGCAACTGACGGCGATTCGTGAAGCGACCGTTCTCTTCCCGGTATTTCACGATGTTCTTCGCAATGGTTGCATTCACTCCAGCCACGTAGGACAACAGTGAAGGAGATGCGGTGTTTACATCAACACCAACATGGTTAACGGCAGACTCTACAACAGCTTTGAGGCTCTCTTCGAGAACTTTCTGAGAAACGTCATGCTGGTATTGACCTACACCAATGGCTTTAGGATCAATTTTGACCAATTCTGCCAGCGGATCTTGTACTCGGCGAGCAATGGAAGCCGCACTACGCTCAGCAACGTCCAGATCCGGGAACTCATCTTGAGCCAGCTTAGATGCAGAATACACACTTGCGCCAGCTTCATTAACGATCAGATAGACAAGGCTCTCATCGCCATTCTCCTGAATGATCTCGGCAACAAACTGCTCGGTTTCACGAGATCCTGTACCATTCCCGATCACAATCAGACCGATATCATACTGTTTGATCATCCGGTGGAACACTTCTGCTGCTTCACGTTTCTTATTATGTGGTGGGGTTGGATAAGTTACAGCCACCTCAAGCAGCTTACCCGTATCATCAACGACTGCCAGCTTACAGCCTGTACGGTAGGCAGGATCGACACCAAGCACACGTTTGCCATGGATCGGCGGTTGGAGCAGCAGGTTCCGAAGATTAGCTGAGAATACGGAGATTGCCTGGGTCTCCCCTTTTTCCGTTAATTCTGCGCGAACTTCACGCTCAATGGAAGGTGCGATTAGACGTTTATAAGCATCTTCAATTACTGCACGCAAAATGTCCTGTACAGCAGAAGAACCCTTAATAATCTGTCCTTCCATGTGACGGTGAGCCGGATCTGCTGCCACGTCCAAACCGACTTTCAAAATATTTTCACGCTCACCGCGGTTAATCGCCAAGATACGGTGCGGCGGCATCTTTTTCGCTAATTCACGATAATCATAATAATTCTCATATACGGACTCTTGCTCAGCATCTTTCGCTTCGGAAGTCAGCATTCCATGATCCAACGTATAGCGGCGAATCCACGCACGAATGGCAGCATCATCCGCAATGTTCTCGGCTAATATGTCCTTAGCTCCCTGCAACGCAGCCTCTGCGTCATCCACGCCAAGCTTAGCACTGATATAACGCGCCGCCTCTTCCAGGGCATCTCCCTGTTTAGGCTGGCTCCAGATCCAAGTAGCAAGCGGCTCTAAACCCTTCTCTTTGGCTACGCTGGCACGCGTTTTACGCTTTTGACGATACGGACGGTACAGATCCTCGACTTCTTGCAGCTTCACAGCTTGAGTGATGGACTGCTTCAGCTCCTTCGTCAGCTTGCCTTGTTCGTCTATAATACGAATAACTTCTACTTTACGGTCTTCGAGGTTACGCAAGTATACGATACGCTCTTCAATATTTCGTAGCTGGTTCTCATCCAGCTCTCCAGTCATTTCTTTACGGTAACGAGCGATAAACGGAATTGTGTTTCCTTCATCCAGAAGCTCGGACGTCGTCCGGATCTGCTTCAGGGGTAGCGATAATTCCTTGGCTACCTGCTTGATGATTCGCTCGTGGCGTTCAGCCTTTATCGTTTCTTCATTAGGTTCCAGAACCGTTTCCTGTTCAGACAAATAAATCCCTCTTTCCTTCCTGAATCGATCATTAGAAGCACGTCCAGGGCAGCTTCGCTGCAATAATCACAGTATGGAATCCACACGTGTGCAGATTCTTCTTCCCTATATTATCACAAAATCCCGTTCAAATTTCCAGCATGAGGCGAGCTTACAAGTTCATCCAATCCCGATACCCCCGTTTCATCGGTAGCTATCATGCAATGTCCTGTCAAAAAAAGACCGGAAAACGTCGTTTCGACGCATCCCGGTCTTCTTCATACTAATTATAAAAGCGAAGTGTTACTTTGGATTTGCTATATCAAACAAACAAACTAAAGCGTATTACACTTACCACTCCGATGACAGAATAACCTTCCGATCGCTGTTATCCCCAGATTTTTTTGATTTCCCTTCTCCTAAGGGAAAAATCCGGTGATAAAGGCGAACGCTTCGCTTCTTCACGTTATTTCTGTCCTCTCCGTTCTCGTGTAATGTAATTAGCATCTTTTATATAGCTTCTAAATTATACTCGCTCGAAACGGAACATCTCGCTCAGGTAGTCTCCAGACGCTGCACCAACTGCGATACCGCCATACATCAAGGCATCACCAGTAAACGTCTCTTCACTGCCCTTCAGACGGTAATCCGCGTCAGGGTCTAATCCTTTGAGCTTCAGGCGCTGCAACGGTGCATTCGGCTCAGACAACACACGGAAATAGAACACGACAGCTTCGCTGCCATCCGGTGCGATGAACATCCATGCCGTCTCATTTCCTTCAAACGGACTGAGCAAGCGACGGAATGTTCCGTATTGAATCGTACCCCGAATTTCTTTGTACAGTTCAACCTGTGCTTTTACAATTTCGTTCTCTTCCTCAGTGAACCGAGTCAAGTCCAGCTCATAACCAAAGTTCCCTGACATCGCTACATGTCCACGCGTCTCCAATGATGTAATCCGGTTCACCTGGTGATTCGGTACAGCAGAGATGTGGGAACCCATCGAACTTACTGGATACACGAGACTCGTACCATATTGAATACGCAGACGGGATACCGCATCGGTATTGTCACTTGTCCAAGTTTGCGGCATGTAATAGAGCATACCTGGATCGAAGCGTCCGCCGCCACCTGAACAGCTTTCGAACAGAATATGTGGGAACGTGCTCGTAATCCGTTCCATCACCTCGTACAATCCCAGCATATAACGGTGTGCTGTCTCACGCTGTCTGTCTGCTGGCAGCAATGCGGAGCCCACTTCTGTCATATTCCGGTTCATGTCCCATTTCACGTAGGAGATCGGTGCAGAACCTAGTACATCACTCAGCATGCGTACAATTTCGTCCCGTACATCCTGACGAGAGAAGTCGAGCACCAGTTGCTGACGTCCTTCTGTACGGCGACGATCAGGCACATGCAAACACCAGTCTGGGTGTGCACGATACAGCTCACTATCAGGGGAGATCATCTCAGGCTCGAACCACAGTCCGAACTGCATATCTAGACCCGTCACGCGATTCGCGAGGTCATCCAGACCTTGTGGTAACTTATTCTTATCTACGATCCAGTCACCAAGCGAGGAATTATCGCTATCCCGGTGCCCAAACCAGCCATCATCCAATACAAATAGCTCAATACCAAGCTTCTGTCCCGCACGTGCGATCTGCTCGATCTTGTCTGCATCGAAGCCAAAGTATGTTGCTTCCCAGTTGTTAACGAGGACAGGACGCTCCGCATTCCGGAATTGACCACGTGCAAGACGTTCACGATACAGCTCGTGATAGGACTGTGACATACCATCAAGCCCTGCATCCGAGTACACCATAACGGTCTCAGGCGTCTGGAATGCTTCTTGTGGCTCCAGCTTCCAGCTAAAGTCAAACGGGTTAATTCCGAGCGACACACGTGTCGTGAAGAATTGATCCACTTCCGCTTGTGCTGTGAAGCCTCCACTATAAACGAGGCTGAATCCATATACCTCACCTTGGTCTTCGTCCGTACCTGGTGTCATTAAGGCAATAAACGGATTCTGCTGGTGACTACTCGAACCACGGCGACTCTCTACGCCTTGCAAGCCAGAAGCAAGCGGTCTGCGCACGATGTCGCGCTCACGTGTCCAAGCACCCGACAATTGCAGCAATTCATAATCTGCGTGTGGGAAATCAACTGAGGAACTAAGCGCACGCAAGACATTAACGGAGGTAGCGCTCTCATTCACTACACGCATCGAACGAGTAATCGCATTAAATGCCGTAAAGGCTGTATAAGAAAGCTCGATCTTGATGCCAGCAACACGGTCTTGCAATTCAATGACCAATGTCTCTGCTTCATCCGCAGCTTCTACATATGTTGCTGGTAGTCCTTCAAGGGAAGGCTTCCCCTTCTCCAAGCGATGACCTGTGTAGGTAAACTCCGAAATGGTTGAGCCGTTCTCCAGTTGGAGTTGGATGGCTGGGTTACGGAAATCACTCGTCCCATACACCGGCAGTTCCACTGGCAATGTATCGAAAGAGATCGTTCGATCCTCTGGCACCGGGTTAGGGCTAAAGGATGCGCGTTCTGTACGCACATGCAACCAGCTCAGATCGGTATCGCGTAATTTCTTGCCGTAGTACAAATGCACCAAATATCCTGAAGGCAATACTTGAAATACATAACTTGCCTTGCGAGTTTGTAAATGGAATTGTAGTTTCTCCTGATTGATATAAATGCTCATATGTCTCCTCCACCTCTGTATATCTGTCTTTTGGGTAAACGGTTTCTCAGGTTTCATTATAGCGAAAAGATAGACAATGTTCTACGCTTTCATCTAGCTTTATTCAAAAGAGCGTACCGCTGCCAATTGGCTGCTGTACGCTCCTGTGAATTACTGCTCTAAAAGGTGCTGAAGATCGACCTTTCTGAACATGCACTATAATGTGATTGTCCAAAAGGAATCTTCTGAACACACACTTGAATTGGTTATGCCCTAGGACACCTAAGGCACTTCCCGCTGTCAACGGCTGGCTGGCAGTTTCAAACCACTGCTCCACCTTTAAAAATCGATCAAGCCCAGACTGATCTGTAAGGCCTCGTTAACCAATTTCATGGTCTCCTCGTCCAAATGAGTAATCTTGTCAGTCAATCTTTGCTTGTCAATCGTCCGTATTTGTTCGAGCAAAATAACCGAATCCCGGTCAAAGCCGTGTGCCGCCGCATCAATCTCTACATGCGTCGGCAGCTTTGCCTTTTGGATCTGGGCGGTAATCGCCGCCACAATACAAGTTGGACTGAATCGATTACCGATGTCATTCTGAATGACCAGCACCGGTCTGACTCCACCTTGCTCGGAACCGACAACGGGAGAAAGATCCGCAAAAAAAACGTCACCGCGTTTTACGATCAATGTCTACACCCCGCTAACTAAGCGGTCCAGAGTGCTGTCCGCATCTTCCTCCGCGTGAAAGGCCTCGGATGCCATGGTCAGGTTAATCTTCGCCATCTCCATGTACCCACGCTGCATAGACTCACGAATATACCGCTTCTTCCGTTCCGTCAGATACAGCTTCATGGCCTGCCTAATCAATTCGCTGCGGTTGGAGTTCTCCAGCGCTACGATGCCATCCACTTCCTGCAAAAGATGATCAGGCAGACTGATCATGATTCGCTTGGTGTTCTGCAAGTTGGCCACCTTTCTTCCACCCCCACAAACCTTTCGCCATTGTGAACCAGTATTACGTTTTTCCAGAACTTTTATACAAAGGAATATATATGCCCCGCGTATATCAAGTATGCTGTACTCCATTATAAACACGGGGAACAATATTCGTACAGACCAAACATCTCTTTTCCAGGATATAAATCCTTATCGTCATACATAATTCGAGATGCTCCGACAGTTTTCCTTCTGTTCTAAAAAAAAGTTTATTGTAAATAGCGTCCAGTTCACCTATTAGGAGGACAAAAGTGGATTAACCTTGGCAACCTCTATACCATCCCGCAGATAGATCCGCGGAATACGGTGTGCCATCATACAGATCACTTCATATGGAATTGTACCTAGCTGGGCAGCCACCTCGTCTACAGTTATACATTCGCCAGACTGGTGGCCGATGAGGACAACCTCTTCGCCGACTTGAATTTCTTCCGCTTCTTCAGCGAAAGATTGTAGCGACACCATACACTGATCCATGCAGATCGTACCGACAACGGGAACACGGCGTCCACGTACAAGCACTTGTGCTTTGCCTGTCAGCATTCTTGAGAATCCATCTGCATAACCGATAGGCAGGGTCGCAATTCGTTCATTTTCCTGTGTAACATAGCGTGTTCCGTAGCTGATGCCCCAGTGGGGTGGCAACGTTTTGACCAGAACCGCCTTTGTCTTCAGTGTCAATACCGGGGACAGCTTCACCACCTGATGATTCACCTCAGTAGACGGATACAATCCGTACAGACTGATTCCCACTCGAACCATGTCGTAAGACAGATTCGGTGTATCAATGGCGGCGGCACTGTTTGCCGTATGTATAATCGGGATGACACATCCCTGATCCCTCAGCGCTTCTACAACGCTTTGAAACCGTCGATACTGCTCCAGTGTATAGGTCTTGTCTGCTTCATCTGCCTTCGCAAAGTGAGTGAACATGCCTTCGAGCATTACCTGATCCAGCGAAGCGACTTCTTGTACGAAGGCTACTGCATCCTTACCAGGCAGCAAGCCTAGCCGCCCCATACCACTATCGATTTTAATATGCACCTTCAATTTCCCGGTGGACGTGCCTGCATTCAGGTTTCGAATCGCATCGAGCACTTCCCGGCTGTACAAGGTAATTGTAATATCATGTTTCCAGGCTACAGCAACACCTTCCGGAGGTGTGTAACCTAACACGAGAATCGGTAGCTTGATTCCATGTTGACGCAATTCGAGCGCTTCATCTAGAAAAGCAACACTCAAATAATCGACTCCATATTGTTCAAGTCCTCTCGCTGTCTCAACAGCTCCATGTCCATAAGCGTTGGCCTTAACACAAGCAAGGAACTTCATCCCTTTCGGCAATGCCTCACGGAAAGCTTCTACGTTGTCACACAGATGATCCAAGTTAATTTCCGCTTGGGTCGGCCGATATTGTTCTTGCACGTTCTGTCACCTTCTCTAATCGTCTTAATCCGGCTCACGCATCAGACTCCATCGTAATGCTCTAGGATGTGACTGTCAAATGAGTTCAATATGTGCTTCATTCAAATGCAATAACCTTGTCATCATGCAGCCGGAGATTAAGGAAGAAAACGGCAGATAGACTGAACATCTCCTGATCATTTTCATATCCTACGATAGAATATGTCCGTCTATACCGTATTACTTACCCGGTTCCTCGTGCGTAGAAGCGTCTTTTGAATTATTGAGATTTTGCCGCCTATTCAAGCTTGTGTATTTCCATGTTTCGATCCTTTTCATACATTGATGTGTATCATCATTCTATGCGACCAGGGTTGTAGCCGTGAACAACACAAAAGCACCGGAGAATAGGTCTCCGATGCTTCTTAGCATTCCTTCTGATATGACAACTATACCTTTAAAGAGTTGTTCAAAAAGTCTACTATATTATCATTTCCCGGATTGTTCCTGCATGGATAGTGCAATCTGTTTCATTTCGTTCTCTGGTAGATCAGCACTTGTAATCCGATATTCGATTCCATCGTACATCCACGTAAGAGTCTGCAATGCGTCTCCACTCATCATGCCCCACGTGAATCCGAGATCCACAACGCGGGATGGCGCAAGCGATACAGCTCTGTCCTGTGGTCTAGCTTCAAAGATGGTATAGTTATACGTCCCTTCGTAGCGCAGCAGTACAGAATAGTTACCTGATTCTTCAACAATCTGATCGTCTTTCAGTTTCACACCTTCAGGGACATACGTTGGTTCAACAACGCCAAACCCTTCGCTCTCCTCTGGCGCTGTCATCGTTGGCTCTTCTGCTCCTTGATCTGTGCTCGCTGGGTCTTGTGCCCCCTCTTGCTCATTACTTCCACTAATACCCGTCTGACCGTCACTTACTTCACCACTCGAATCGGATGCTGGTTGTTGCTCCGTTGAAGATTGAGGATCTGTGGCAGGGGTTCCTTCACTGCCTGCTCCGATGTTCCCATTTCCTTCTGTAGCCGCAGTCATATTACGCTGCATATCAAACGCATCCTTACCGAATTCAGCACCGAATTTGAAATTGTCGAATTTTACATCGACCACAACATTGGCATTGGAATCGGATACCTCAACCTGTTTAGGAGCGTAATCGGCCTTATTCAGCCAGATTTTTTGTCTAACCAATGCATGCGTATTGTAATTGGCAGCAACATCGAACACGTAGCTATCCTTCTCATCTACAAACTGACGAGTCGAATCTCCCGTAATGCTGCGAATCAATGTTTCGTACAAATAAACCTGTCCTTGATTGTCTGGCCAATTACTTTGGAAACGGAAGCTCTTGTTCTGGCTCGGTGTGAGTACGAACACACCCTCATCATTACGTAATACGATCTGAGTTACATCTTTCTTCGCATTCGTTAACGCGATTCGATAATAGGAAGGCTTTTGATGCCATACCTCGACCTTGTACTGCTGCGGCGTATCCCCAGTGTGCAGCGTCATCACGCCTGCTCCCTGATAACTTTCCATCTCTCCTACGACTTCGTTCAGATCTTTGACCACGGCTGCCGCATCCTTTTTCCCACAAGCAGCAAGCAAGGCCGATAAGACCAATACCATGGCAAGCATCCATGATATTCGGCGCATGACATCATCCCCTTTAGCACTGTTTTCACTTCAGGGCTGTGCTTGCAGCAGAACCCCTACTTGATTAGTACATGTCTATGAGGGACTTGTTCGATTTATGCGGACTAGTTTGACAAGCATCATCTGTTCTAATTTATACCCGAGGTCTAGGATCAAATCGGTCTAGGGAAGGATGCCTTTTTTGTACAGAAAAGGGATAGTTGATATAAGGAAACACCTACTGGATTACAATCATCTTGTTTGTATCAGAAACCTAATTCATACATTTGGAGGGTAAAGGATGACAACAACGGATCTTCACTCATTGCTGGGAGGATTGGATGATTTTGTAGAAGAACAAATGAAACATTGGAAAGGCGTAGGCGCAGCTGTTGCGGTTGTGCACAAAAATGAGGTGGTCTGGCAAAAAGGTTATGGCTATCGCGACCTGGAAGCCAAGCTTGGCGTAACTCCTAACACACTCTTTGCAATCGGTTCATCAACCAAGGCTTTTACAGCAGCGACGGCCGCTATACTTGTAGATCAAAATCAATTGAACTGGGACACGCCTATTGTGCAGTATATGCCTGATTTCAAAATGTTCGACCCGGTAACGACGGAGCGGCTTACGATTCGGGATATACTCTGCCACCGTTCTGGACTTCCAAGACATGAGATGGCTTGGTATAACTCACCTCGTTCGAGAGAAGAGCTCGTACATTGTCTACGATACTTGGAGCCTAATGAGGATTTCAGAAATAAGTGGCAGTATCAGAACATCATGTATATGACGGCAGGTTATCTAGTTGGGCAAATCAAAGGAACGTCATGGGAGAGCGTATTAGAAGATTCGTTGCTGCGTCCACTAGGGATGAATTCAAGCGTGCTATCCGTCGACCTGATGCAGCTCCAACCTGAATATGCACTGCCTTATATGGAGAAGGATGAGCAGCACATTCGAATTCCTTATCGCAATGTCGATACGATTGGCCCTGCTGGCTCCATTAACAGTAATCTTATAGATATGATTACGTGGTTAAAATTCCAATTGAATCAAGGACAGCACGATGGCAGAGCCCTCATTTCCACGGAGGAAATGCAGACCATGCATAGCCCACATATGCCTTGTGATTCGTCATTCCGTAGTGAGGAAGTTCCGATTAGCACCTATGGATTGGGATGGATTATTGAATCTTATCGCGGTCATCGGATGATCCATCATGGCGGAGGAATCGACGGCTTTACCTCCCAAGTAGCCTTCCTGCCAGATGAACAGATTGGCGTCGTTGTGCTATGTAATAGCAATGGCAGCGTAGTACCTTATACCGTTTCCTATCACATTATTGATCGATTATTGGAGCTGGAACCTACCGACTGGAGCGATAGATTGACCAAACTAATCGATGGGGAGGGTACACAGCCAGAGGACGAATCCGAAGCAACAGAAGGTACAGCCTCTGTCGGATCTGAGCATCAGGAGACAACAGACTTCGAGAAAAAGGAAGTTCAACCCTTCGATCGTCCCGCATCCGAATATATTGGCGTATACACTCATCTTGGCTATGGTGATTTCCTCATCGAATCTACTGCTGAAGGCGAACTACGAGCCACTTTTAACAATTTAGACATGAGCATGCAGTACATTGGCAACGAAACCTTCGATGTTGAGCTTGTTCAACAGGGACAGGAACAAAAGCTTCCGTTTACATTCACGTTAGATGATCAAAACCATACTCATTCTCTCAAGATTCCACTATTGATGGAGCCCAATACGAATGAAGTGATATTTACTAAAACTAAAACAAAAGCTAATGTTACTGATGATATTGATGCCCAAATTGAATCCTAACACCGCGAGTAGCATCGAAAGTACGATTTAGAGGTAGGATTACAATATAGATTCATCGTCCTTCTTCCCAGCTATTCGACCATCCCTTGTAGCGGACTCTTACCACAACGGGATATAGGCCGAATAGCTGGAGGACTCTTCCGACGCATTAGGACTTCGCTTCACCCATAACCGTCGCAGGTCAGGCATCCCATATCCCATCACGCGGTAATCTCGCAGCGATGGATGATATGAATGCTCCTCCCTGAAGCTATACACAGGCAATAATAACGCCTCTTGAATTAAGCGATCCTCCAGTTGTAACAAACTCTCCATTCGATCCTCTGGCTCCTGCATCGCCACAATCTGACCGCACTCTCGCTCTAACTCATGCCTCCAATGATCATCCATTACACTGAGAAAGAGCGTATTTTGGAACGTATACATCGTAATGAGACTTCGCATCACATGATCGTCAAAGACTTCTCCAGTGTATATGAGGTCATACGCCTGTAATTCATCATGATAAATGGCCTTGACCACATCACCGGATACGATGTTAACATGTAGGCCAATCTGTTCACACCGCTTAGCAAACCAAACCATGTCATGCTCCATGTTCACGCCCTCTTCAACCCACACGTTCACCATCTCTCCTGCATAATGGCTACGTTTCAACCATGCCGAAGCGCTAACGAGAGAAGGTTCGTCTACACCTGTATCTGTATCTACATCTGCACTTACACCTACATTTTCATTTACTTCAGTCCACTTCTGTTGTGCCATCTTCTCTTCTCTCAGGTGCTTCTCTGCATCGAATAGATACATCTCTTCGTCCTGCTGGTTTCCTCGATCATACTTACGAACCAAACTAGATGTCGGCTGAATCGATGATCGATTCAAAGCATCCGCCATGACTTGTGGGTGCATAAGCTCTCGTATGGCACGACGGAAGGATATATCGAGATGAGGGCCTCTTTTGCGCATATTAAACGTCATAAAAACCCCGCCCTGTACTTCATGCTGTACCGCATGTGGCTTACCGTCTGGGAATAGCTCCTGTCGAATCACGGATTCGCCCCGCCCTGCTTGAGGAAGCTGCCAGATCTCTACACGATCGATAAACGCACGACCTTGAAAATAGGAGGAGAATACCTCCAAGACTAAGATGTTTGGATCGTTGCGAACCAAGCGATATGGTCCCGTTCCAATCGGATGAAGTGGGTTTATCTCCACATCTCTTGGCAGAATAGATGCATTGATGCTGCTCATCAGATCAGGAAACATAAAATTGGGTGCATTCAGCACAAAGCGAACCGTCAAATCGTCAAACGTCTCCACCCTCTGAATCGAGCCGAATAAGGCTTTGCAGGGGTTGTGCTCGCTGGATAAGATGCGTTCAAATGTAAATTGCACATCCTCTGCTTCCAGAACTCTGCCATGGTGAAAGAGCACACCTTTATGTAAATAAAACGTCCATTCCGTCCCCTCTGCGTTGCTCTCCCATGCCATCGCAAGCCCTGGCTCACAGACATGGTACTCTGCATTGTAACGTACTAAGCGATCATACACTTCTGCAACGATCCCCACATCGCCCCACACAACAGCCTGGGTTGGATCTAACGTCTCAAACGATGTCTCCTGAGGGATGCGGAGTGTGTCCACTCTCCCCCGGGCACCATGATCCGAACGAAGACCGAATTGACCCTGTAGTCTATGCATTACATTTTCACGGATGTGAAACGGCAATGATGCAGCCAGTACGTATGCTTCTTCTATTTTGTTGTGATGTAGTAGACGTTCAAACCATTCCCCAGCCACGTCGTGTAACGGTAAACAAAAAACAAGTATAGACTTCTTGCCTCTTCCCCGCTGCGGGCTCCATCGGACCCAGCCGTTATCCAAAAACTTATTCATAATCAGATTCATATTACGCATGGTGCAGCACAAATGAGTTGCTAATACACCCATCGTTATCTCTATTTCTTCCTCTTCGTGTACATGGGAGAAGATTAACCTAAGTTGGATATAATGTTCCGTCACTTCCACAACCGTCCCAGCCTTTCATCGCCTTCACTAAAATATGAAATCCATCTCATAACTCCTACAGTTTTTCTTCAGGTTTTTCTTCATTATACTCAGGAAAAGCCGTTTCACCAACGAAAGGAAGACTGAAACCATATGAGATACACCGACTTACATCGCAATATTCAGATTCGAATCATCACCGATTTCTTTACGGATCTGACACAGAAATCCATCATTCCTTTTATGGCGATCTACCTAAGTCTTCAGATTGGTGCAGGCTGGGCAGGCTTGTTACTGACGATAAACATTATCGGCTCCATGTTGGTTGGGTTATGGGCTGGGTATTGGTCTGATCGGATTGGAAGAAAAAAATGGATGGTCATTGCTCAAATACTGCAGGTATTCGCACTGTTCTGGTTAGCTGCCGCTAACTCGCCATGGCTGAATTCAGTCCCTTTAACCTGCTGGATGTTTTTCCTTAGCAGCCTAAGCTCCGGGATCACTGTTCCGATTGCCAACGCTATGATTGTTGATGTAAGCAGTGAATCTGAACGCCATTATGTATATGGACTGCAATACTGGACAACCAATGCCGCGATTACGATCGGTGCTTTGATGGGAGGATTACTGTTTGAATCCTTCCGCTTCATCCTATTTAGTATCGTATGGGTAGAGAGTCTAGTCACCTTAGTTATCCTTATCTTTTATATTCACGAAACAATGGATAGAAGACATGCTAGCCTGTCTCATAGGATAACAAGAACCGCCCCTAAAAACATTTTCTATACTTACATCGATGTCCTTAAAGACAAGCGTTTTATGATCTTCCTCACTGCTACCGTATTAGCAGTCTCTCTGGAATTTCAATTAGACAAGTATATTGCAGTGAGGCTAAAAAACGAATTCAGTGCTCAGTTGCTCCATTGGGATATCACAGGTTTGCAAATGTTCAGCCTCATTATGGCCATCAACACTGTACTCGTTGTACTCATTGCCATCCCTTTCACCAAATGGATGGTACGGTTTCCTTCTCGAAAAGTGATGACCGTTGGTATGTGTCTGTACACTGCTGGTTTTGCCTTTCTCGGATTCAGTAACTGGACGCTATTGCTCATCATATGCACCATAATACTTACGCTTGGGGAACTAATGTATAATCCTGTTCGGCAAGTTCTACTTGCAGGAATGATCCCAGATGCGAATCGAGCTGCCTATATGGCTGTTGACGGCATGAGCTACAATGTAGCTGCACTGCTCGGAAGCTTGGGACTCACGCTTGGTGCTTTCCTCCCTTCATACGGGATGGCAGTCCTGTATGCGCTGCTCGGGATCGCTTCATTATTCTTTTTCCGTCAGACATTAACGTTACAATCACCAGTTACACCGACTCATCATGATCCTGTCGCTTGTGCAGATGCTTCTTAGTTCGTTGGCTCCAAGCCCGGAAAGCAAGGCATAATTCAAATGAAATTTGCATCATTTCATACTACGTATCACTTCGCCTTCGAATAAATTTTCGGAGGTTTTTTTTGCCGTACATCCTCACTTTTTTGTACATTATCATATTTATTTTGTACATAATCATTTACAAATTGTATATGATAATGTACAATTCAATCAGGAGGTGAGCAAATGGAAGAATTACACAATCATGTTCGGGAATTACGAGCCAGAGACCGTCTGTCTCAAGCAGAGCTGGCTAAATTAATCAACGCCTCTCGTCAAACCATTGCCCTCATTGAACGCGGAGACTACTCTCCTTCTGTCGTTCTGGCATTGAAAATAGCCAAAGTTTTTAATGAACCTGTTGAACAAATTTTTGAATTGAAGGGTGGAGATTCACATGGCTAATTCAACCACAAGCGTTAATTCTAAGTATCGTTGGTTACGTCTACCACTGTACATGGCTGGTGGAGCAGTCGTTGGTTTTTTGGTCGCGAGTATCTTGCTGAAAGCACCAGCCAACCTAGACTGGACATTTTCTGTATACTACAATTACGATCTTCTGTTCGGCGTTCTTGGCATTTTGGTGCTGGCGTTGTTTGCATGCAATACAGCCATTCTGGTTCGTATTCCTAGTAACTTGAATTTAGAAGAAGACCTCCCCAGTGATGGCGATTCCCTTGATTCACCTGCGGAACGTTCACTTGGCATAGCAATGATCATTAGCAATTTCAATGTGATCCTTTCGTTTACTTGGGGAGCTCTTGCTCTGTCCTTACTTGCTGCAACACGTTCCGTTACTGGTTCTTCGGAAACGTTTAATCTGATTAACTTAATCGTTGCAGTCATCGCCATATTCATGGTTATGCTCCTGCAGAACATAACACTTAAACGATATAATAATTACTTTCCAGATCGTACGTTGGATTTAAACTCAAGAAATATGCATCAGGAACACTTTGATAAGCTTGATGAAGGCGAGAAGTGGACCGTCTATCGCGCAGCCTATCGTTCCTTCCGCAACATAAATGTATTACTTAGTGCTGGAATGGTCTCCATGGTGCTATATTCCATCCTTTTCACCTTTGCCCCATTTCCTATCGTTGTTCTTTCCGTAATCTGGATTGCTCACATCGGCATCTATTATCGTGAAGTCTATCGTAGAAACAAATCTTAATTTTCCATTTAGGGCGTGTCTGAAACTCCGAAGGAAGCAGATTTTGACGAATTTTCGTTTCAAGCAAGGAAGTTTTCCGTAGGCGTGCCGGGGCACGTCAAGGGAGAGTGACGCAGCAGGGGACGAAAAGGCGGTGAAAGATGCACTTCAGCGAGTTTTGAGACACGCCCTAGCTAAATCAAAAAAGCTCATGGCAGGATTGAAAATCCCACCATGAGCTACAAGCACGCCTGGAAATTTCGAACAGGAATGATTAGAGCATTAAACCTGTTCTACGATATGATTATGTTTAACGCTTCTCTATCAACGATGAAACGTGGCGATTGCCATTTCGTTGATCAAATCGTTCTGCCATCGATTTTGCATAATCCCCAAAGTAATCTGCAAGCTTAATCAGATCCCCTGGATCTCCGTCATACGGAAACGATGCGGGTAGGCGCAGGCGATAGCCAGGTGACTCTTCAGCCCAGCGCCGTAACAGCGAAGCGGCACGCGCATAATAGATCATTTTGGCAAAAGGATCTTCATGATCCATAGCCAGCACAAGGGTTTCCTCCAGTATGTCAATGCCCTTGGCAGGATCAGTTAACGTCAAGAATTCCATCTGTTCGCCGAAACTTTGCACGAAATCATTCTGTCCCTTAATCAGTCGATAGCCTTTTTTCTGGTGAACATGCGCCTCATCAATTTTACCCAATCGATATAATGGCATGAGAACCTCGGACAAGGTCAAGTGTGGAATCTCGGCACAGCTCATGCGACCCTTCAAGATAGGCTTGGCTGTCTGCAGCACCTTCTCATCATCACCCATTCTGTCCCAGTAGCGCATAATCTCATCCTGCTCACACGCCTCACAATCACTCATATAGTCACGTTCCAGGTCTCTGAACTTGGCATAGCTCGCGCTAGCTTCATCCAATTCACCGAGATCCATATAGACACGGAAGCGATAATACCAGTACGAACGATCACTGTATCCAAAGGATTGGAAACGACGTCCGAAATCCTCGAGAAGCTCCATAATTTTATCACGTGAAATTTCAGGGAAGATCGTCATTTTCCCCAGAATCCATTTATATGACCACATCAATGTTTCTTCGTCATACAACTCCGGCTGCTGATCGAATTTCCCCAACTGCCAGGAGAATGCAATCAAGGCTTTCATCGGATAGCCACAGAAGGAAGCCACCTCAACAATTTCGGAACGAGCTTCGTACGCCTCTTCATCCATACCACTCAGATCAGCTATTCTAGCCGCTTCTTCTAACATCCCCAGTTTGGCAGGTCCGTTCGGGAGTCCATAAGCCTCTTCCATTAAGTCTTCAAAATCCGTCTCCGTTCTCATTCGTTTCCCTCCTGTGGTTTCGTATTCGCCTGCAGCCCCCAATCAATGAAACGAACAATGCCTTGATTCATGACTTCAAGCTCCTGGCGGTTCATCGGGTAATGACCCATCATCAATGCATTCACGTACAACATTTCAATGGCAATCGGTGTCATCTGAAGGTCTGGTGATGTTAAGACCCGCTGTATTACGGGATTACTTACATTCAGATATAACGTCGAATATCCTGCCGATCCAAAGCCAGAAGATAGGGAGCCAAGTACAGAAGAAAATAAATCCGTAGTCTCTTCACTTGCTTTTTCTAGTGCACGTAGCGTTGAGGATTCCTGTGAGAGCGTGAAAAGCACCGGCAGATCGGTCGGTTTGAACCCTTTTACCTCTGCTCGGCAGCGAAAACGCTGTAAGGCTGAATCGGCAAGACGCAAGGCGTCATAATAACGATTGCGTTCATCTGGTGGGACATCGGTAAAGCTCATCGACACTTCATCTGGCTCAATCCGTTCGGTATTCACGTTCTCTGCCACCATAGGCAGGCTCTCCATCAGTGAACTGTCATATATATAACCGCCATTAATGACTAGCATGGATTGGGCAGAAGCAACGTGATGAATCTGACGATACTCATCTACCGTCGTGGTGAAATAGAGTGTCTCCTGTTCATCCAATAATTCTCCTAATTCCCGGTGACCTCGAGTGCTATCAAACGGCAACCAGCGGTGAATCATGCGGAAGAACTCCATATCCTCCACAGCCAGAGCCTTCATAGACAACGCATGTAGACGAATAATCTTCTGTAATCGTTCTGTCTGAGTCTCAGCCATATCAGCTAGTCCTTGACGAAGCGCATCTCCTAATTCAGAGCGCACTTCTTCCAGCTTCTCATTTTCATAAAAATGCTCCCGTGATGCCGTTGGCTGAAGCTCATCTGTCCAGATCAGACATTTCACGAAGAATGCCCACTCTGGCAAAATATTCTCTGCCTTCTCCGATACGAGCATGCGCTTCAGATATACCCGGTGTGAACGCTTGACGTTCAAATTCACAGCATGGGGCAACACGTAAGCAATCCCCCCTGTGCGCCCTGAGGCTGTTGTCAGCGGGATAAAATCTTGAAATTTCTCACCTAACAGTCGCTCGCCAAAGGCCAATACTTCGGTTTTCCGCCCTCTTGCACGTTCAGGCGCGATTAGCCAATCAGGCGACTCAGCATTCACAATGCTCTGCACACCTTCACTGTCTATCGTAACTGGATAAGGCAGCAAAGCGCCGTAATAGAACAACGCCTGTTGTACATAATCCTTTTCAAAATAGTGGGCTGCTTCGGGTGTGGAGCGCAAATATACTTTGGTTCCCGGGGATAATTGCGTATCCAGCTGCCGAATTGTGTATGTACCGTCTGGCTTCCCTCTCCACTCCATGGATGGTCCACCCTTCACAGACTGTGTCAGCATAACAATTTCATTGCTCACCATGAAGCAGGATAATAGACCAATCCCAAACCGGCCAATAAATGAGGTCTCTCCTTGCAAAAGTGACTGTGGATCCCGCTTGGATGATTGACCAATCATCGCCAGAAACTCATGAATATCCGCTTCAGTTAATCCGACGCCATTATCCTCTACCATCATCGTTAACTGTTCACCGGTGCCCGTAAGCTCCACTCGGACATTCCCCATGAATCCCGGTTCTACTTCCGTGCGTCCTGTAATCGCATCTGTCGCATTTTGCATGAGTTCACGTAAAAATACTTTAGGGCTGCTGTACAAATGGTTTGATAAAATCTGGATCATACCGCTCAGGTTAACCTGAAAACGATACTCATTAGATGCTGTCATATCGTTCACCTTCCTTAAAGTCCAACCACATCATAACTCCATAACCTATATGGGGAATTTGATCTGTTAGACGAATTAAATATGTATACATATAAATAGATTGTTGCAGCAACGATAGATTAGATCACATAGGTTAAAACCACGCGTCAAGCCGGCCTTGTTCACCAAGACCGGCGTTAGACGAATAATTCGTTTTTATATGGATCATTGGGGTTCTATCCTATCATTACCACAGTGGCATTAGCACTGAAACGACTTCAGTCACCTTATATTCAGGATACTAGGTAGCAGAACGGATGAAAACAAACCTGGGACCCGAATTCAATAGACTTTAGGTTCATAACGATATTGATCACTTGGGACTAAAGATAGAAAAAGATACAAATTCGAATCAATTTCATATACCTTTAGCTGCTTAAATCAAGCAGAGGCGTACTTTTGAACATCCATCATAACTATTTTCGAGAAGGATTGAACGATCTGGCTAAGCTACTCGTATCATTAGTAAACATCGATCGAGCGAAGTGCAAGACGAATCATCGCTAACGAAGCTCTGATCAGTATGAAAGACGGTGAATACCTATGATTAATGTTCGTAATATCTCTAAACAGTTCAAGGATCATCAAGCATTAAACGATGTTAGCTTTACCCTTACAGAAGGCAGTATCACAGGTTTGATTGGCCCTAACGGCTCAGGTAAAACCACTCTGATTCGCATCATGAATGGTGTTCTTGGCGCTTCCGGCGGACAGGTTCGAATTCATGGGCTTGATCCGTTCGTGGAGACAGAGAAGGTTCTTGCCATGTGCGGTACACTGACGGAACAGAGCGGGCTCTATGACAATATGAGTGGGCGTGACAATTTGGCTTTCTTTGCAGATGCTTTTGGTATTCCGCAGCGTGATGCAAGAATAAACGAACTTGTGGATTTATTGGAGCTTCAAGATTATCAACATCGTAAAGTCGGCACCTACAGTACAGGTATGAAAAAAAGATTAGGACTAGCACGGGTATTGCTACACCGTCCATCCGTTCTGTTTCTAGATGAACCGACTAACGGGCTAGATCCTGATGGAATTCAGATGGTTCTTCGGATGATCCGTCGTCTCAACAAGGAGGAACACCTGACGATTCTCGTGTCATCTCACGTATTATCCCAGCTCTCAGCCGTGTGTGACCATTATGTATTTATGCAGAATGGCTGCAAAGTGGAGGAAGGAACTGAGCATGAGATTATTAGCCGTTACCAGACGGCGCCGCGGATCGAAGTAGAAGCTGTTCTGCCAGAGGGATGGGATCGGGTCGAAGGTTATACCCCTGAGGTTATATCCGCACAGCGAGCTGTCTTCCAGCTTCAATCCCGTGAGGATATTCCAACCTTGCTAAGACAGTTGACTGCGCACGGGGAGGTTTATCAAGCTCGCATTGTTAACAGTGATCTTGAGCGTATTTATTTTGCCATAAGGGAGGCACACCACCATGAATAAACGTCATGCTATTCGTGCACTTGTTCGCAAAGATATTCGAGCTATCACTGCCAGTGTGCAGCTCTGGCTTCCTATGATCATTGTTCCACTTCTGATTGGTATTATTATGCCTGCCGCCCTTCTATGGGTAGCCTCAAGAACAGAACTACGTACCATAGGTAATCTTGAATTTATGCTTGATTCTCTAGATGCACTCACGCGTTCAGGGCAAATCCCTCAGCTCGCTTCCATGCCTACGGATAATCATCGAATTGTCTATTACCTTGCCTTGTACATGTTCGCTCCTTTGTTCCTCATCATTCCAGTGATGGCATCCAGCATATTAACGGCGAACAGCTTCGCTGGTGAGAAAGAGCGCAAGACATTGGAGGGGTTATTATTCATACCCATCAGCATGGATACCTTGTTCAAAGGAAAAGTGCTTGCCGCCTTCATCCCTTCTGTGCTGCTATCTTGGGTTACATTCATCATCTATGGCATCATTGCCAATATTCTGATGTACCCGATGTTCGGACAATTGATGTTTCCTAATCTCAACTGGATCATCTTAGTTCTCTGGGTTGTGCCTTCATGTAGTCTGATGGTCATCCTATTCAATGTGCTCATCTCAGCCAAAGTACGTGGATTTCAGGAAGCCTATCAGCTTGGTGGTCTCGTCGTTATTCCACTACTTGCTCTCATTGCTGGTCAGGCAAGTGGAATGCTGCTGATTCGTCCTTTCATGTTACTTCTCATTGGTGCAATTCTTCTACTAGTCTGCTTCATCCTGCTTCGTCTCGTTACACTCTGGAACAGCCGCCAGCAATTAGCAGAGAGTCAGATTTAGATTGCTACACGTGTAGAAGTACCGATCTCCTCATTTTATAACTTGATAGACACTTATAGGTAATATCTGGGGAAGACTGTTTGGGAGCTGTAACATTTTTTCCCTTGTTTACCGATATAATTTAAAGGTCTATACATATATAACATGAAGAAGGGTGACGATTTCATTATGAACAAATGGTTGGCCAAAATGCAGCGCTCCATGGGAGCATTGCTGATCTGCGCACTGGTGGGAGGCGCAACACTCATTGGTGGGACTGAGGTACAAGCTGCAACGCTTAGTCAGTCTAGCGTGTATTATGATTCGGATGGTGTTCTCTACAAGGTGACTGGGGACGGCAGCGAAACTACAGAAGTATTGATTGATTATGAAGGTACCGATCCGGTGGAAGCAGGCTCTTATCTCTACTACCTGCCATCCAATAATTCTACAACCCTGCTTAGAGTCCCGAATGATGGATCAAGTGATGCTGCGGAAACATATGCAACAGGTGTACTCGACTACTACACCGATAACGGATTCATTTATTATCTAGATACAACAGGACAGATCTATCGAGCAAATGGAAATAGCGCTGCGTCTTCCGCTACAAAGATTGCCGATAAAGCAGATACAGAATTCCCAATGTTCTCGGTCAATAAAGGTCGCATATACTACAACGGTCTCGTTAATGGCAACACATGGTTTGTCTCCAAAGCTTCTAATGGTAGCGGAGCTGTGCAACGGATTGCCTCTGGTGCTGTAGAGAGTCGTTACCTACTGAATGAAGCTAAAAATGAGTTGCAAGTGATGCTCAATACAGATCCCTACGAGGATTACTATTCAACCAATGCAATGGTTTTGTACAAAGTAAACTACAATACGGGCAAGGGTACAGCTGTTAATCCCAAGTCTAAGCTTGATGTGAACGCTGTGTACTCCGGTGGCTGGGGAAATAACCTTTACGTTTATAACAAAGGCATCGTGCTTGATAGCAACAAAGATTATAACTATGCAACAGGTAAAGCCTTCGCTCTGACTTCTGCGGGCAAGACCTTCCAGGTTCACAGCAAGAGTGTGCGAGAAGTAACAGCCCTAGGAACAGATAAAGTAGTCATCATTGATGCAGACAAAAAAGCTTACGGCAAAACGTTTGCTAGCAACAAGGTGACTAAATCAACTACCCTGAACCTGAACAACGTAACCTATGCATCCAATCAGTACACGAACAGCACACCAACAACGGTGTACATCTCAGGCAACAACGGTCTCTACTCTGTTACAACAACCTTCAAGGTAACCAAACTTACTGGTGAAGAATGGGATACCTTCCTATTCAGAAACAACGTGCCAGGCGTATTCTACATCAACGCA
The DNA here is from genome assembly GCF_030812775.1 of Paenibacillus tundrae. Classification (GTDB taxonomy): domain Bacteria; phylum Bacillota; class Bacilli; order Paenibacillales; family Paenibacillaceae; genus Paenibacillus; species Paenibacillus tundrae_A. The sequence continues at coordinate 163,592 of NZ_JAUSTI010000004.1, read as the reverse complement.
AATGACCTCTATCGGTTGTACCACGTAAATGCCAACGGCACAGGCAAAAAAGCGCTTAGTGACGTATACCTTGACGATATCCGCTTGGTTACATCAAACTAAGCAACGTTCAATTCTAGTGCTTGAGAAATACCCTGAACCTACTAAGGTTCGGGGTATTTTTTTGTTTATACGTTATTCAATTTCAAAAAAAACTTCCATATGAGAATGATAATTGTTATCATTAAGAAAATGAGCCAAAAAGGATGGTCGGTATGACTGAACAGCTTTCTTTCAATAATGAAACTTCATCTCTGCCGTTGCTCTCTTCCATGTGCCGGGTTCGCCGTGGGGAGAATTTCCGTGTAAATAGCAGAGCGGTGTCCCGTCCAATGCTGTGCCTTGTTTTACAAGGTGAAGGGCTTCTGTCCCTTAATGATGAACTCTATTCGGCTACAGCCAATCAACTGTTTGTCTTAGAAGAAGGAACACACGTCGAAGCTACCTCTTCGTCCAATATAACGGAATTTATTCTAGTGAGCATGAGCACGGTCATCGTGCAGCAAATCCACGGTGAATGGAAAATGACATCTGTTCCTGGACTTCCACTGCATTGGCATACAGGCAGAATACTTGTCCGTCAGGAACAGCAGCTCGTGGCGCGCTTTAAACAACTGTACGATGCATATCGTGGTGTGACGCAAGATCATTTTGTTAGCATACATAGCCAGCTCCATGAATTGCTCCAGTACGTCTCAGAGCATCGGCTAGAAGCGAATCAAGAACGAGTTGATCCGGCACTCGAGCGTAGTATCCGATATATGCACCGCTGCATGGGAGACGGGATTAGCATGGACCAACTCGCCAAAATTGCCAACCTTACGCCCAGCTCTTATTCTCGAAGCTTCAAAAAAGCAAAGGGCATGTCCCCCACCGATTATCTGAACGGACTTCGAATCTGCAAAGCCAAATCACAATTAAAACAAAATGATTGTTCTATTAAAGAGATCGCAGAATCCGTCGGATATGGCAACGAATATTATTTCAATCGCAAATTCAAACAAACTGTGGGTATTTCCCCTAGTTTATATATGAAGCAAAATCAATTAAAAGTTGCCACTGCATCGGTGCTTGCCCTGTCTGAACACCTGTCTTCCCTAGATCTTGAGCCGGTTGGCTCAGTTAATGCATGGAATGACAGAGAAGTCGTTGATAGAGAATCCCATCGTCAGTTCACTACTCAATTAGATAAACTTCGCAGAGCCAAGCCTGATTTAATCATCGCAGATGGGTACCATGAGCCATATGTGGATACACTCAAAAGCATTGCACCCACTATTGTCCTGAACAAAGTGGAAGACTGGCGCGAAAGTTATCTTCGAATCGGTGAACTGGTTGGAAGGGAAAAACAAGCGTTATCTCATATCAAAGAGCTAGCCTTCCGAATCTTGGAGACGAGCAAGCGTCTGCAGACTTACTTTGCTAATGAGCGTATTACGCTTGTTCAAGTCACATCGCAACTCGTTCGCATACAGGGTACGTTTGATCATCCACTACCAGAATTGTTATATGGTGAGCTGGGGCTGCAGCCTGCACAACTTGTTCCTCCCCATCAACCACAAAGTGAGTTCTTAGCAGAGAGTACCCCATTACTGGATACAGACCATCTGTTAATTCAACGTGTGCCCACCCTTGCTGCAAGTGAGAAGGTGCTGCGCAGAATGAAGCAGACGGCAGGCTGGAACCGCTCACCTGCTGTACTTCATGGTAATGTCCATGACATTCATCATTGGTTTGAGATATGCTGGACACCACGCGGACAGATTCAGATCATGAATGAATTAGAGCAGATTGCCCAACAGTATGCGGCCTTCTCTCAAACAGCTTGGACTCTATAAGAGGTTGTTCAAAAAGTTCGCTTTTGATTACGATGGATGCGCGAGTGGCATCTCAGCGCCCGATATGGGATTCAGCCGAAATAAGCGGATGCTTACGAAGCTTGTTTCCTTCGGAAACAATGTAGTTGTTCACGTAGGCTTGCCAACGCTCCGCTACTCCATTTCTAGCTTCATCCCATCTTCTTGGTACTGAAAACCGTCCTTTTTGAACACGCACTATAAGAGCCTAAGTGCACGTTTTTACATTATAATCGCAGAAAAAGCGTCCTCCAGTGTGGAGAACGCCTTTTTGTGTTGAGTATCTTTTTTTCAGGATCAGGACTGTTCTTAAACTTCTTCCCGAGGGACTAGCTTGTATATTTCTTCATCTTCCATTGTATCAATTAATCGGTCAAGCCATTTGTAATATGCCTCCGCTTGCAGCATCTTCTTCTTGTCCTCCATGAGGATCTGAAGTAGCTCCGCGTCAGCTTGTTCATCCGAGTCACGAATTAAACGATTTAGTTCTTCAATGGATTTGCGCAGGGTCTGAAGATTGCTCTCCACCGCTTTTCTCCATTTAATGACGAAATAATCTGTAAACGTCTGGTGCCAGTCATACTCTACTTCATATAGATCTTTACGAGAGCCCTTACTCCATACTTTATTCACCATTTTCAGATCCAGCAGGGTGCGTACGCCGGTACTCATGCTTGTTTTGCTCATTTCCATTTCCCGTCCCATATCGTCAAGGGTCATAGGTTTGTCCGCAAAAAAAAGTAAACCGTATAAGTGTCCCGTGGACAGCGTCACGCCGTATAGATCCATATTACGTCCAATCGCTTCAATGACGCGTTTCCGGATTCTGAGAACTGTTTCCTGCTGCTCTTCTTGTAAATGGTCCAAGCCCATGCTTGCAACCTCCATTCTGAACATTACCAGTCTTGGCAAAAATAATTGCATCCTTACAAAGTCCTGCTTACATGGGAAAGCATCCGGCCGGACATCCTATACGCCAGAGGGCTTCGATCACCCAATGTATTAAAATGGAAACTTTACCAAGATACATTTGCCTATGACTCTCTTTTAACCAAAAATATCAACTTCAATTCAACCCATTTTCTATTTTAGAAAAAGCATTCTGAAAAGTAAAGGTATCTAATTAGCCAGAATAAGGAGATAGACGGAGTATATCAAAGGAAAACTTTGTACAGTTTTTACTGTACAAACATTATGTACTGTTTATTCGGTTGATATACTGGTTAAGTATTGTTAGAATAAAACACGTTACCCAGAAAGACGGGAAGCGAAGCAACGATTACCGGATTTCGTGGCTGGGCGCACAAGTGTATGGGCTTGTGGATGCTGTAAGCCGTTCGAAGTGCACAACACATCAGAAGGGGTGAAAACATGACCATACTTGAAGTGAAAAATGTAAGTAAACTGTTTGGCCCCCAAACCGAGCAAGGATTACAATTGTTAGAGCAAGGTTGGGGTAAAGAAAAGTTGGCCAAAGAAAAACAGATAACGGTTGGTGTCAATCGGGTCAACATGGAGATTAAAGAAGGCGAGATTTTCGTTATCATGGGCTTATCCGGTAGTGGTAAATCCACACTGGTTCGTATGTTTAATCGATTAATCGAACCAACATCTGGAGAAATTCTGGTTCATGGCAAAGATTTACGCAAGATGAACAAAGAACAATTGCGCGAAGTACGTCGGAAAACAATCAGCATGGTTTTTCAAAAATTTGCGTTGTTCCCGCACCGTACCGTTCTCGATAATGTGGAGTATGGACTCGAAGTCCAAAAAGTGGACAAAGAAGTTCGACGTGAAAAAGCAAAAACGTCGCTCGAGCTGGTTGGCCTAAAAGGCTGGGAAGACAAAATGCCGGATGAGCTCAGTGGTGGTATGCAGCAGCGTGTAGGTCTTGCCCGAGCGCTTGCCAATGATCCAGAAGTGCTGTTGATGGATGAAGCCTTCAGCGCACTCGATCCACTGATTCGCCGTGATATGCAGGATGAACTGATTGAGCTTCAGGATAAAATGAAAAAGACGATTATTTTCATTACCCATGACTTGGACGAAGCGCTGCGCATCGGCGATCGTATTGCTCTTATGAAAGATGGAGCCGTCGTGCAGATCGGTACACCGGAAGAAATTATGATTCAACCGGCCAACTCCTATGTGGCCCGCTTCGTCGAAGACGTGGACTTGTCCAAAGTCCTTACCGCCTCTCACGTTATGCGTCGCCCAGAAACGATTACGCTAGACCGTGGCCCTCGTGTTGCCCTCGAATTAATGCGCGAACGTGGTATTTCCAACCTGTTTGTCATTGACCGTTCGAAGAAATTGCTTGGTGTCATTACAGCAGAAGATGCTACCCGTGCGATGCGCGAAAATAAAGTATTGAACGACATTCTGATCACGGACGGACCGACGGTAGCCCCTGAGACCCTTATTCATGAATTGTTTGAGATGGTAAGTTCTGCCCATGTGCCACTTGCTGTTGTTGGTGAGAATGGCCGTCTGCAAGGTGTTATCGTCCGCGGTGCCCTGCTGGGTGCTCTTAGCGGTGAAGTTGCAGTAAAGGAGGAACTTGTGAATGTTTCCCAAAATACCACTAGCATCGTGGATTGAATCCATTGTTGACTGGATGAGCTCCTCGCTCTCCGGATTGTTTAAAGTGATTTCTGTTGTTATTGAGGGAGTGGTCGGTTATTTCTCAGGGTTGTTTATGCTGCCCCACCCACTTCTGTTCATTGCGATTTTAGGTGTTCTTGCGTTTATTGTGGGACGACTCCCACTGACGCTATTTACAGTTATCGGGTTCCTCCTCGTAGATAACCTCGGATACTGGTCTCAATCGATGGATACACTCGGTCTCGTTATTACTTCCGGGTTAATTTCCATCCTACTTGGTGTACCGATTGGTATCTGGCTGGCATACAGCAAAACAGCGGCACGTATTATTACACCGCTACTTGACTTCATGCAGACGATGCCTGCATTTGTCTACTTGCTGCCTGCGGTTACCTTCTTTAGCCTCGGTGTTGTACCAGGTGTTATCGCATCTGTTATTTTTGCGATTCCGCCAACGATTCGTCTGACTCACCTCGGAATCAAGCAGGTATCGGGTGAACTCGTTGAAGCAGCCGATGCATTTGGTTCAACTTCTGCACAGAAATTGTTCAAAGTACAGCTTCCACTGGCTTTGCCAACAGTAATGTCCGGTATTAACCAGACCATCATGTTGTCTCTCTCTATGGTCGTTATCGCGTCCATGATTGGTGCGCAAGGTATTGGTGCCGAAGTATATCGTGCCGTTACGCAGTTGCAAATTGGTAAAGGTTTTGAAGCAGGTCTCGCAGTTGTCGTGCTTGCTATTGTGCTTGACCGATTCACACAGAATCTATTCATGCCAGGTCGCAAGAAGACGTCACGCGTTACATCGAAACAAAAAGCTTGGATTACTTCTGTAGCGACACTCGTCGTGCTCCTCGCAGGCTTCTCCCAGTATTTCGTAGGCGGTACAACTTCCGCTGGTGGAAACAACGCAGCAGCTAATGCTGTAGGTGATGAAGTGAACTATCAAATTATCGGTATCGATCCAGGTGCTGGTATTATGAAATCAACTGCAAAAGCGATTGAGGATTACAATCTGACAGATTGGACTCTCATTGAAGGCTCTGGTGCAGCAATGACTGCTACACTGGATAAAGCCATCAAAAATGAAGAACCAATTATCATTACAGGTTGGACTCCGCACTGGATGTTCAACAAATATGATCTTAAATATTTGGAAGATCCGAAAAAATCCTTCGGGGATGCTGAAGAAATTCATACCATTGCCCGTAAAGGATTGAAAGAAGATCACCCTGTTGCTTATGAGTTCTTGTCCCGCTTCAAGTGGACATCGGATGAGATGGGTGAAATGATGATTGCCATCCAGGATGGTACATCTCCAGAAGATGCAGCTAAAGATTATGCTGAGAAGCATGCTGATCAGATCGACGAATGGACGAAAGGTCTGACACCAGTAAATGGCGATACCTTTAAACTTAGCTATGTTGCTTGGGATTCCGAAATCGCAAGTACAAACCTTCTGAAGTATGTGATGGAAACAAAACTTGGTTATAAGGTTAATGCCCTTCAAGTTGAAGCAGGTCCAATGTGGACAGGTGTTGCTTCTGGTGACGTAGATGCCTCTCCGGCAGCATGGTTGCCACTGACACATGCCGATTATTGGGATCGGTACAAAGATCAAATTGACGATCTTGGTGCCAATATGACGGGTGTACGTACAGGTCTTGTGGTTCCTAATTATATGACAGATGTTAATTCCATTGAAGATCTGGAAACAGGCGCTGCTACTTCTACTGCCGCTCCAACAGCAAGTACAAATGTGGGCGACGAAGTGAATCACCAAATCATTGGGATTGACCCAGGTGCAGGTATTATGAAATCGACAGCCAGTGCAATTGAAACATACGGCCTGGCAAATTGGAATTTAGTTGAAGGATCAGGGGCAGCTATGACAGCTACTCTTGACAAAGCCTATAAAAATGAAGAGCCGATCATTATTACAGGCTGGACTCCACACTGGATGTTCAATCAATATGATCTGAAGTATCTGGAAGATCCCGATAAGGTCTATGGGGATGCAGAAGAAATCCATACGATTGCCCGCAAAGGGTTAAAAGATGATCACCCCGTAGCTTATGAATTTTTGTCCCGTTTCAATTGGACTTCGGACGAAATGGGCGAGATCATGATTGCCATTCAAGATGGTACGTCACCTGAACAAGCGGCGAAGGATTATGCCGAAAAACATACGGATCAGATCAACGAATGGACGAAAGATTTGACACCTGTAGCTGGAGATACCTTCCGCCTCGGTTATGTTGCTTGGGATTCAGAAATTGCAAGTACGAATTTACTGAAATATGTGATGGAAACAAAACTTGGATACAACGTAACTGCCTTGCAAGTCGAAGCCGGCCCAATGTGGACGGGTGTTGCATCAGGTGATGTGGATGCATCTCCAGCCGCATGGCTCCCCCTCACCCATGCAGATTATTGGGATAAGTACAAAGATCAGTTGGATGATTTAGGTGCTAACATGACTGGAGTCAAAACAGGACTTGTAGTCCCAGCCTATATGGATGTTAAATCCATTGAAGATTTAAAAGATAATTAAACCAATTCGAGGTTAATAAACCTGAATTTTGGAAAAAATAAGAGCAGTTTAAATTGCTCTTCCATAACAAAACAACCTTCTCGATGAGCGAGAAGGTTGTTTTATTTCTCCGTAATTATAAAACGTGCCGCCCAAACTTGTGCGCGTGGTTGTAGGTTGTCATTTTCAATCGGTGTAAAAGAACTTATAAGCTCGTCTACTTACTTCGATTCACCAAGAAATGCTTCTTTGAAGATGTTCAATACATATTCAAGCGTAGTTGGATCACTATACGTGACAGCTTTCGTTTCCAGCTCAATAACGTGTTTATTCTGAACAGCGGGTATATTGCTCCAAATGGTAGATTTCATAATTTCATTATCCCGAGTCATATCTCTGCTGACTACAACAAAATCACCCATGTATTCAGGAAGAACCTCTAGCGATAAGGAGTGATACCCTTCTTGTAATGTATCATTCTTCACTTGTTCCGGCATATTCAGCTTCATGGCTTGATATAACGCTTCAGTTCCCCGCGCCCAGTGATCTCCCATGACAAACACTTCTTTTTCAAATATTTCAATGGTGGATACCTTCACGTTATCCCCATATTTCGCTTTGATCTCATTACCGATATCCCCGGCTCTTTTCGTGAAATCATCAATCCATGCTTGTGCTTCAGCTTCTTTATTCAGTACTTTACCGATCTCTAACTGTTGATCCAAGTAGTCCAGTTTGCCCCAAGTATACACAATGGTAGGTGCAATCTTAGCCAGTTGTTCTAGATTCTTCGCCGTTGAACCTGCGATGATTAAATCCGGATTCAATGCCGCGATGCTCTCTGGATCCGAGTCTGTTACGATGGCAACATCTTTTAATTTGTCCTTGAACAGCGGATTTGCCGCAGTCCATTCATCCACACCCACTGGTGTTACATCCATAGAAAGTATATTAGGACCATTAGACAGAGCAACGATTCTCTCGGGCTTGGCCGGAATCTCTACAGGGCCAGTTTCAGACTGATACGTAATCGTATCCGTTGTCTCTTCCTGAGCAGCACCTGTACTTGTTGTATCAGCAGCAGCCCCCTGGTTGCTGTTACTGGTTGCATTGTTTGAAGCATCGTTATCGCAGGCGCTGGCGATGATCGTGAACAGCAGGATCACAATCAACGGCAGGATCATTCTCTTTTTCATCTGTCTTTTCTCCCCTAATCATTAATGATAATCATTATCAATTTATCGTGCTGATTATATGATAGGATCTGCTAGGGTGTCAATCTTTTTCCTTACAATGATCCTACTCCTCACTAACACGTATAGCTTATCGTTTATTTTGCACAAAAAAACAGCTTGCAAGATGAATACTTGCAAGCCGTTTTCTAATACATATATTGTTGCTCTGAGACTATCAAAAATCCTAAACCTTACTACCGTTATCGAACCTCACTTGCTGACATTAGCAATGTTACCACTTCAGCCCGAGTAGCTTCAGCCAATGGGTTAAACCTATTCTTGCCTGTTCCTTTTACCAAACCTGCTTCATAGGCTGCAGCGATATAAGGAACTGCCCATGCAGGCACCTGATCTGCATCCGCAAAACTCAGTGTAGAACTGGAATCTACCGGAAGTCCAAGAGCTCTAACTAGCATTACCGTCATCTCTACACGCGACACTTTGCCTGATGATCGGAACGTATCGTCGGTATACCCACTAATAATTCCTTGATCTACAGCCTGAGCAATAAAGGATTGTGCCCAAGCAGGTATCCCAGCAGCATCTTTAAACGTCAACGCTTTGTTGCTGGCCGGGAGTTCAAATGCTCTTGCCAGCATAACAATGAATTCAGCGCGTGTAGCGGATGCATTCGGACGGAAGTTTCCATCCTGATATCCATACACAATTCCCCGGGAAATGGCCTGCTGAATAGCAGCACTTGCCCAATGACTCGCCACATCACCCAAAACCACACCTGGTGTTGTAGAACCATTCGAACCTGAAGCAGGTGGAGTTGTCGGCTGTGTTGGGTTCGTTGGAGAAGGTGTAGGCGTTGGTGTCGGATTGCTTGGTGCCGGGCTTGGCGTCGTTGGTGCTGGTGTAGTTACACCATCTCCACCACCTGAATTACCTCCACCCGGGTTACTTCCGGAATTCCCTCCGCCGTTACCAGGATTACTTCCTTCCCCTGGGAGTGAGCCACCTTTCAGATCGGTAATCCGTCCCTCCGTTGCCTGGTTTACCGTACCTACTCGGTCAAGGTGCTCATTGAAAATTTCATAATCGACCAGATTCAATTCATAGTATCGATTGTCATCTTTGGCAACTCTCATAGCACGGTAGAAATCACCACCGTTGGCCATGAAGGAGTTCGTAGCTACGATATAATATCCATTCGGATCAATATCTGTATACGTTCCGTTTGCATTCTTAATTTGCACTTTGATGATCCGTTTGCCTACTTGTGTTACTTGGTTCGTGACAGAATCAATCTTCTCATTTGGTTTGGTGGAGTCATAGTAGAATCGCATTCCAGACACTTGCGGGAAGCGTCCCTCTCCCGTTTCCACACCACTTACGCCGTTTTCCAAGGCAGCCGTAATTTCCTTACCTGTCATTTTCAACGCAGACAGATTATTTCCGAACGGCATTACCGTGAGCAGATCACCTAACGTAATGTCGCCTTCCTTAAATGAAGCCCGAATACCGCCGCTATTTTGAATCGCTACGTACCCTTTGACATCATTCTCCTTCACGATCAATTTCACTTTCTCCAGCATGCCATCTGTCATTAGATTCCCCAAGTTCGTTTCCTGCTTACGTACACTGTTGCGCTCTCCATCCAGAAATACATTCGTTTTGCCGATTACTGTTTTCTTGAATTTTTCCAGTTCAGGAGCATATGCAGCGAGCTTAGCTTGGGCAACAGGGTCATCCTCGTAGATATAGTTACCCGCAGCGTCCTTTGCATCCAGACTCAGCAATTGACCATTCCATTTCTTCAATACGCCCTCTTCATTAAACGTAACATCCAATTTTCCAAGAGACACGTCGTACTCCCCAGTCTGCACAACTAGTGTAGGTTCATCCTGGCTGCCCACAATAATCGGTTCTTTCAGAATGGTATGCGAATGACCGCCTACTACAATGTCAATGCCTTTTACTGCTTCAGCCAGCTTCAGATCCTCGGAGTAACCCAAGTGTGTCAGGGCGATGATTTTGTTAATGCCTTCCTGTTGCAGCATGTCCACCGTAGCTTGGGCACTCGCTCGGTAATCCTCAAACTTCAGCTCATCTCCCGGTGAGGATAGAGATACCGTATCCGCTGTAGTTAGACCAAAAATCCCGACTTGTTCACCATTTACCTCTGTAATAATAGCCGGATAGATTTGGGCGTCCTCCCCCGGTTTGCCAATGCTTTCATGATACAGACTACCCAGATTCGCATCTTTCCCAAAATTAATATTAGCACTCACGAATGGGAACTCTGCTTGTTCAATGAAATCCCTCAGCACACCTGTACCTTTATCAAACTCATGGTTACCAAAGGTCATCGCATCATATCCAATCATATTCATGAACTCCAGATCCGCCAGACCATTGAACAGATTGAAGTATAGCGTACCAGAGAATACATCCCCTGCATCTAGCACAAGCGTATTATCGTTGCGTGCTTCCTTAACAGCCGTGACGCGACGAGGGATGTTATCCAGATGCGCGTGTGTATCATTGGTGTGCAATACGCGCAGATCGAAGTCGCCCTCCTCCGCCGCATTGCCGATACTTAATTGAGCTAGCAATGGATCGTGGTCACTCACCCGTCCATCTTTTGTTTCGAAATCAGCATTCACATGCACAACCTCGATGACAGCCGTATCAGACACATTTTTGCTCACCAGAATGTGATCCAGTGTCTGAGAGTTTCCATCGTAGATGTAGGAGTAACGCTCATTTTCCGGTAGCTTGTTTACTAGATTGTCTAGTTCATTACCTTGGAGAATGTTCAGTGTTTTGGAGAACTGGAAGTCATTGAAATCACCGAGAACCGCGACATTAACGTCAGGGTCTTTGTTCAATAACTCTTTCACAAAACCATTTACAAGCGTAGCTTGCTTTGCACGTTGAAGCTCACTACTTCGTGTCGCAGGCTGTATACTTCCAAAAGGCTTCAAGTCCCCACCTTTGGAATTGAAATGGTTAGCAATCACAACTACACGCTCACCGTTAAATTCGAATTCAGCTGTAAGCGGTTTGCGAGAGCTAGCAAATGCTTCGTCATTAGGCGCTATTCGGCCAGGGTTAACCGAGAGACTACCGTCAGCACCTACCTGAATAGCTGTTGTCGCACTCCCTTTAATTCCTTCCTTCAAGGAAACACGTGATTCGTTATATAGAAATCCTACACGAATATTCGCACCTGGTGCCCCGCCATCCTTGTTATTTTCTGGAGAAATCTCACTATATTGATAGGTTGGGCCATTGTTTGCGGCAATGGCGTTAATTAAGGTCTGGAAGCTTGCATCCGCAGCCGTTGTGCCACTGTCCGTAGCACCATCATTATCCTGTACCTCCATGATGCCGATAATATCTGGATTCTTCAGATTGTTAACGATGATACCGCCGATCTTCACAGCTCTTGCTGTATCCTTCTGGCTGAAATTCTCAACGTTGAAGGTTGCGATGGTCAGCTTGTCATTCGACTGCTCAATCTTTGTTGTAGCTTGTTCTAAACCACCTGAAGTAATGGCTGGCAGGTTCCCTTCAGGGAGTATCTTAAAATTACCATTGGAATACGTCATGACCCCTCTAACTGAATCAGTGAGCTTATCTCCAGTTTTAACTGCGTGTGGAGGTTTTTTATTAATAAATAATCGCTGTGGATTAAGCGAACTTTCAAAAGGTTCTGCACCGTCTCCCGTCAAGATGACACCACCAGCAGGTGTGCGCAGCGGATTGTTAGGATTATTATCTACTACAACAGCAAGACCCGGTTCACTTGAATAAGGTCCAATAATGGTTGCCTCATCAAGCTGTACTCTCATGCCTTCCAAACTTTCATAAAAGTCAATTGCATCTATATCAGGGTTGAACTCGCCAAACTGATCAGAATCAATCACCTTAGGAATGTTTCGTCCTTTACTTCCCAAAAGAACTGGTTCAGGTAGCTCCTGTTCTGTATTTTCAACTGTAATTGTTGTAGCTACAATCTCAGTTGTTGCCAGTTCTGTCGATGATGTTACATACTCTTTCACCTGCCCAGATACCTTAACTTTATTGCCTACATTCATACCGTGTGTTAGTTTGTATATCAAAATCCCCTCTGAAGTGTTCTCATCATCATCCTCCATATCAGGAATCTCCTGCATGTAGAATGAACTTCCATTGACTACATGAGTTACGATACCTTCAACATTCTGTACAGCCAATCCGTCGTATAAGGAGGCATGTGACGCCCCTTGAATATCATGGATTCTAAGGTTGTCCAATTGCTGAAGAACTTTATAAGTAAAGCTAAACATTTCACTGCTTCTTCCATCAGATACCGCGATTGCTTTAACAACGGTATCTGCATTCACTGTGATTGGGCCACTGTACAATGTAGACGACATCGTAGGTTCGCTCTCATCTACTGTGTAATAGATTTCTGCCCCTGCCATCGGAGAAGATAATGTTACCGTCGAGCCTTTGACAACCCCCCCTGAAGGCACACTCGCTGTCACAGAAAGAAGGTTTTCGACAACATCCGCTGCGGTACGTGGAATCAGTTCAAGCCCATAACTCGTGTGATATGTCATGACTCCTGTCACTTTTTCATAGGTTTTGCCTGCTGCCAGTGCAGTAGGACTATTTTTTGCATAAATCGTGATCTCTCCACCATCGTCATCTGTCGCAAAAAACGTGGAGTTGCTGCTTCTTGTCACCGTGACCGCATTCACTTCGACAAGCATCCCCTCGTATATGCCTCCTGCGCCTTTTCCTCCACCAGCAGTAGGTGCAAAGTCTTTAGATGTAAGTAGAATGGGTTCTGGTATTTCTTGAGCCTTATCCACGATTTTAATATAACCGCCAGGGAATCCCGTTTTATCTTTTTCTACCTGAAGTAAGCCATTGTATACGGTGAGTGGGCCATATGCTTCAATCCGATCACCTAGTTCAACTGTAGAATCTGTTCCGCGTATTACGATTCCTGCATTGGAATCCTGAATATAGAGATTTGCCATGCCCCCGGATTCTTCTCGGTACGTAACGATACCTTGAACAGTGACCGAAGAATTCTCAAGCTTGTTTCTGGCCTCAACGATTGGAATCGGAGTGTTGTCAACAATCGTGTAATTCAGCAGAGTAATAGCGCTATCTGGTAGTCCTTCTTTATGTGCATAAGCTTCAATGTGTGTAGTGTCATTTATTATGATGGGGTTTGTGTAGGGGAGAAACTCAGCTTCATTATTCAGCTTATAGTAAATGGTAGCACCAACTGTAGTTGTTGCCAAAGTAATCTGTGTACCTGTCGGAACTTCCCCGGAGGATGGATTAGCAGTGACATTGGCTACTTCTGTTTCAGGTGTTTCATCGATAAGTTGGAAGGTTGATGTACCGGTGTGTAAACCTCTAGTAGAAAAATATTGTGTTAAAGTGCCATTGTTAATTCTTACTTTGGATTGATATAAGAGAGGATTGCTTACAAGTCCAAAAGTACTGCGAGGAGCAGGAATGGGTACCTGAACTGGCATCATCTTGTTAATGTCAGTTTCAGTCGGACTATCAGCAATTGCAAAATTGGTGTCTACTGTAAAGGGTGGAATCAAGTTTACTTTTGGGCCGTTACTATAGGTTCCTATAACATAACCTTCAATTGTTGCAGTAGTAACATTTGGATCAAGAGCTAGTGCCTGTTCAATCGTCAAAGGCTCATCTGCTGCGGCGACTTTACTGTTGAATACACCGATTGGTATAGTACCTGTAATTAATAGAACCATAGCTAGAAATAGCCTGAGCCAGCTTTTCATTTGCTTACTATACATCCTTTACCTACCCCCATGTTTTAAATTTATCAATCATTTGTTCAGACAGTTTGTACATTAGTTCAAATATAAGATAACTGAACCTCAATTACATGTAAATATTATTTTTATAAAATGATAGAAAATAGAACATATACTTCACAAAAATAAGCTTCTTTTTGAAGTAAAACAACAATCTGGACAATTTTCTATCTGAATTCGTGACTTTTCCATCTTCACATCCGATAAACTTGTGTATATACGACTAATTTACGTCAACTAAACTAACAAATATAGTACATAACTATTATCTTTTCGACATGTTACGATACCATCTTTTCACTGATCATCATTAGTTCTTCTTTAGTTCATCCAACTTAAGTCGTACATCAAACCTTCAGTCCGAACACAGAAACGCGACGATCATGTTTGACCGCCGCATCTGAGTTGTTGTTATGAGATCAATCTAACATTATTTCTTCACTGTGCTGTTATACTGTGCGATCTTATCTGTAATTTGCTTCGCAGCAGCATCCAGAGCTTCCTGTGGTTCACCTTGTCCATTCAGAACTGTCTCGATCGCTCCTTCGACAATTTGTCTTGCTTCTGGGAATACACCCATAACTGCGCCAGAAGTTGCTGTCGAATCAACGGAAGCGTGCAATTGGTCGACTGCTGTCTGGAATTGCGGGTACTTCGCCATATTATCCTTTAATACTTGCTGGTCGTAAGCTGCTGTCGTAATTGGGAAATATCCTGTCGCAACACTCCAGTTCGCTTGTACTTCTGGTGTCGCCAAATACTTGATGAATTCCCATGCTGCTTGTTGTTGTGCATCGGATTTGTTATTCATGATGTATAAGCTTGCACCACCAACTACAACTCCGCCATCTTTTGCATCTGCTGGGCGAGGCAAGAATCCTGTTCCAAGTTCAAACTTACCGCCAGATCCTTCTACGATTTTACGCAATCCAGCTGTAGAATCCAGTGTCATACCGATCTGCTCCGCTGTGAATGCTGCTGTTGTATCATCTGTGCTACGTCCGAGGTTAGATACGGTTTTCTCGTCGATCATCTTTTTCCACCACGATAATGTCTTCACGCCAGCTTCGGAGTTCAACAGCGATTCAGTAGCTGCGCTGTCTCGACCGTTACCATTGTTTACATAATCTGCATTCTGGTTAGCGAAGAATTGCTCCATGAACCAGCCATAGATCGCCATGGAAGCGCCTGGTTTACCGTCTTTGCCCAGTGCTTTGGCCGCTTGTTCGAACTCTTCATATGTCTTCGGTGGGTTCTCTGGATCCAAGCCCGCTGCTTTGAACATGTCTTTGTTGTAGTAGAGAATTGGGTTCGATGTATTAAAAGGCATCGCGTTCAATTTACCATCAATGGTGTAATAACGAATGATGTTTGGCTCCAATTGAGAGAGATCAAAGTTATCTTTATCAATAAATTGCTGTACTGGCGTAATCATGCCAGAGTCAATCATGAATTTACTGCCGATCTCATATACCTGGATGATGTCAGGGCCGCTATCTGATCCCATTGAGGCTTTCAGTTTGTTCAAGCTCTCATCGTATTTACCTTGATAGATCGCTTTGACCTGGATGTCAGGGTGACTAGCGTTGAAGTCTGATGCAAGTTGATTGATCGCTTTTTCCCCTGCACCGGACATGGAGTGCCACCAATTCAATTGAACGGGCTCAGTGGTTGCTGCAGCGGCATCCGCTTGTCCACCAGCCGCTGGCGTGCTGCTTGTGTCTGTTTTGGTACCACATGCGGAGATAACTAACACCAGTGCTGCCAACATTAATGCGAACGTTCCTCTTTTTTTCAACCGAAATCCCTTTACCATGATCTCTCTCCTTTTTTAGGGCTCATTTCAAAAATCAGTTCATTAGAGTTAGGCGAAGTGGCCATTCCAGTAACGAATCGTTCTTCCGATTGCTGTTATCCCCAGATTTTTTTCTCCCATTCTCTCAATGGGAAAATCCGGTGATAAACGCAAACGCGTTGCTTCTCCAGAATCGATTTCGTTCCTTCCATTACTTTCGCATTCTCTCCTAAAAAGATTTTAAGATTGAGCCTGGTTTACTCGCTCGTAGCATTGGAGTGCGTGGATCTTTTACAACCAGTGATGAAAGCTTTGATATAACTAGCCCTTAGCCTTTCAATGCGCCAGCCGCCATTCCGCGGACAAGCTGTTTCAACCCAAACACCAGCAGCAACAAAGATGGTAGAATGACCATCGCCGTGCCGGCAAATACCAGATTCCATGCAGTGGATTCCTGGAACTCCAGCATCGAAATTCCGATCTGTACTGTTCTCATCTCTGGGGTGTTCGTTACGAGCAACGGCCACAGATACGAATTGTACATACTGAGGAATGAGTAGATCGCTAGTGTTCCAAGCGCCGGGCGAGACAGCGGTAGTACATGCGATACAAAATATCGAATGTGTCCACAGCCATCCATTTTTGCTGCTTCAAACAGCTCTTTGGGGAGTTGCATAAAGAACTGTCTTAGCAGGAAGGTACCAAACGCCGTAGCCAGGAACGGAACCGTTAAGCCCTGATACGTATCAAGCCAGCCCCAACTACGAACCGTTAGATAGTTTGGAATCATCGTGACTTCCCAAGGGATCATCATCGTCGCGACAAACATACTGAAGATGACGTTTTTCCCTTTAAACTGCATTTTGGCAAAAGCGTATGCAGCCATGCTCGCCGTAATCAATTGCCCCAGCATGGTCAGTCCCGCAACCAAGAAGGTATTCCAGATAAACGTACCAATAGGCACGATATCGAATACTTCGGAGAAGTTAGACAGGTCAATCGACTGCGGAATGATATGCGGCGGATAGGCACTTGCATCCTCGGGCGTCATCACAGCCATGAAGAAGGTATACATGACCGGATACAGTACCAGTGCCGCACAGATCGTGAGAAGCACATACAATAAGGTGTTCATCCATGGGGTTCTCATTGATAATGTACTTTCCTTTCTACCCATTTGAACTGAATTAGGGTTAAAAGCATAATGACCGCGAACAGAATAAGTGCCTGCGCACTACCTGTTCCGAAGCGGAAATTAACAAAGGCTTCTTGATAGATCGAGTAGACGAATACGTTTGTACTGTCCATCGGTCCCCCACGG
Organism: Paenibacillus tundrae; assembly: GCF_030812775.1. Lineage (GTDB taxonomy): Bacteria > Bacillota > Bacilli > Paenibacillales > Paenibacillaceae > Paenibacillus > Paenibacillus tundrae_A. The sequence continues at coordinate 146,402 of NZ_JAUSTI010000004.1, read as the reverse complement.
GTTAGAATGTTGATCTGACCAAACGACTGGAACGCACCAATGATGGAAACCACGCTAACAAAAAACAGCGTAGGTGACAGCAACGGCATTGAGATTTTGCGAAACGTAAGCAACGGTCCTGCTCCATCAATTTTCGCACTCTCATAAATCTCATCCGGGATGCCCTGCAATCCACTCGACACAATAATGTAATTGAATCCAAGATTCATCCAGATCGTCATGATCGAAATGGAGATTAGTGCCCAATCCGGACTGGTTAGCCAAGGAATCGGATCAATGCCGACTTTTCCTAACAAATAATTCAGCATACCTAGTGTTGGATGGAACAGAAACTTCCAGATGACCGCGGACGAACCTACAGATAATACAACGGGTAGAGAAAAGACAAACTGGAACACACGCATTCCCTTAAATTTGTTATGGGTTAGCGCAGCGAGAATCAGAGCTGCCAGGATGCCCGTTGGCACCGTGAACAGAACGAACAGTAACGTCACTTTCATTCCTTGAAGAAACAGCCCAGATTGGAAAACTGCCTTAAAGTTGTCCAGTCCTACATAGGCAGCAATCTGTCCCGTAGGATCAGTTGAATGCATACTGAGATACACAGATTTAAACATTGGATAGAACAGGAACACTGCGAACAAAAGCAGCGATGGTGCCAGGAAACCATAGGCCAGCATATTCTCCCGCATCCGTTGTACTCGGAGCGAAGCCGTACGGCGCTCACTTGTCTTCGATATACGCCGACTGGCAGCAGGCAAGCCGATCCGGTTATCAAGCTCACTCATCGGATTTTCTTCCCCCTTGGTTAGATCATTCGGTCATGACTCAATCGTCATAACCACCTTAATCAGTCTATAAGTTCAACATCATTGCAGAATCCATTCTGAATCAACGTAATGTTAATCGTGGACAAGTGCATTTACCAAACGAATCATATTGAAACAGCTTCCAGATTAATGGATAAAATGACAAAAAAACCGCATGTCCTCCCTTCATTCGGGAAGTTTCATGCGGCTGCCTTTGTAAATGTGAAATGAAATTCTCATTTCCTGAAATATCATTGATTTAACACAAAACTGGAAAATCCCAATTTACAAAGGTACTCCGGTTATTGTTAGGTCAGAAGCTTAGCGCTTCTAACAACGGATTTAAACTTCAACTGCACATAAAGCTCATGAACTTCTTGTCGTTACGTCTATCGATTAAGATGATAGGGCACAGTTGTGACTATGACGTCCTTATAATTAATCAAGTAGGTTCGAATCATGAAGCTGGTTTGATTGTGCAGTACATTTTGCCACCAATGCTTGGTGATGAATTGTGGGATGAGAATGGTAATATGATCCGTCTCTGATGTTTTCCACTCCACGGTATCGATGAATTTTTTCAAAGGCCCCATAATGCTACGGTATCTAGACTTCACCACCACGAGGCGCACGCCTGGGTTCCACTCTGCCCACTTTTTCTCCATCTTATGAATCGCCTCATCATCGAAACCGATGTATAGTGCTACAACGTTATCTGACATCGTCTGGGCATAACTGATCGTATTCATCACGACCCGTGTAATGCCTGCCACTGGAATGACGATCGTATTCCCTTTTCGAGCCGGCTTCTCCGATTGGATGTCAATACGCAGCTCATCAGCGATGTTACAGTAGTGACGATGAATGCGCATGAATCCATAAACGACGAGTGGTAAGAAAATAAAGATAACCCATGTCTGCGTGAACTTGGTGAAAATAAAAATTAAGGTGATCGACAAAGTCGTCAGCATCCCCACCGTATTAACGAGTAACTTCGTTCTCCAACCCGATGGTTTGACTTTGATCCAGCGAATCATCATGCCGAGTTGTGATAACGTAAAGGGAATGAACACACCCACCGCGTAGAGAGGAATGAGACTTTCCGTGTTCCCTTTGAAGCCTACAACGAGCAATGCAGACATTACACTTAGAAAAATAATACCGTTAGAGAAACCTAATCGATCTCCCCTCACCATGAACATGTGCGGCATATATTTGTCTTTGGCCATCATGAACGACAACAACGGGAAAGCCGAATATGCTGTATTCGCAGCCAGGAATAGAATGAGTGCTGTCACACCTTGAATGATAAAATACATCGTGCCTCTGCCAAACGTCGCTTCAGCAATCTGTGAAATGACCGTTGCCTGAGGATCAGGCTTCACACCATAACCAAAGGCGAGCAAGGTAATGCCGATGAACATTGCGCCAAGTATACACCCCATCAGCAATAAGGTTCCAGCCGCATTTTTCTCTGCAGGCTGCTTGAAATTCGGAATCGCGTTACTTACTGCTTCCACCCCAGTTAGTGCGGAACAGCCTGAGCTGAATGCTTTGAGCAAGAGAAATATACTTACATGTGATAGACTCGTTCCAAACTCAGGTGCTGCGGCATGCATACCTCCAGCGAAGAACTTGATTCCCCCAGAGATGATGAGAATCGCGATAGAGAAAATAAACAAATATATCGGGAGAGCCAGCACGGAAGCCGACTCTGTGACCCCTCTCAGGTTCATAATCGTCAGAAAAACAATCATCAACAGTGCAATCGCTATGCTGTGATCATGTAGAGCAGGAAACGCCGACGTAATCGCATCTGTGCCGGCAGATGAGCTTACGGCAACCGTGAGGATATAATCGACCAGCAATGAGCCACCGGCGATCAAGCTGGGCGTTGTACCCAAATTATCCTTCGCTACAATGTACGCGCCGCCCCCTGTAGGATAGGCAAATATCGTCTGGCGATAAGAGAATATTAAAATGACAAGTAACCCAAGCACAGCGATAGAGATCGGAACGGAATACCATAGAGCAGCAACGCCGGCCGCAACGAGCACCAGTAAAATCTGTTCCGTACCGTAGGCCACAGACGATAATGCATCCGAAGATAAAATCGCAAGAGCCTTCCATTTCCCCAGTTTCTCTCCATCCAGTTGCGCCGATTTCATCGGCTTGCCTATTAAGACCCTCTTCATTTTGCCAATCATGATCATGACTTCCTTCCGTCTTTCATGTGTGAAGCATTGTTATTATGCAAAATCGCGAGCACAATAACAATACGTCATTTCACCCGAAATTCGTCAGCGTGAGATAATGCATTCTACAATTCAATAATGAATAACAAAGCCATTCTTTGTGATTAATTTGAACTTTTTTGAGCTTAATTGACGTTTAAATGCCAAAAAAAAGAAACGGACTTCGGTTCGTAAACCAAAGACCATTTCCTTTCCCACTCGTAACTTTTTTGATTCCCTTTTCTAAAGAGGTAAATCCGGGGATAGCGTATGCTTCCGATGTAGCTTTCTTCCAGAAAGCTTTCAGCCGAACGCTTCGCTTCTTCACGTTATTTCTGTCCTCTCCGTTCTTGTGTAAATGTCACTTCCAATCCATCTATATATTTCTCTACCAGCAATACATATATTAAGTGCCGATGATGCCAGGTCGTGGAGTCACGCCAAAGGCTTCAGCGAGTGTTGTAAGCTGCTCATCCGTAATTCGTTGTCTAATCTCATGACCAGCAACCAGCATATACACTTGAGCAGCCTTCTCAATTGTCTCAATAAGTCCGAACGCTTCATCAATCGTCGTCCCTGTACCAAAAATACCGTGCTGTGGCCAGATCACTGCGTGATACTCTTTCATTTTCTCAGCCGTCTCACGTCCAATCTCATTCGATCCCGGGATCATCCATGGAATGATACCTACACCGTCCGGGAATACAACCACACATTCCGTACACATCTGCCATAATGTCTTCGTGAACTTCGCTTCGTCCAGTTCATGTATGAAGGTCATCGCCAGTACATTGGTCGCATGGTTGTGCATCACAACCCGGTGATTGGGGTCGATTTTTAGACGTTCGATATGGCTCATGAAGTGTGTAGGCAACTCACTGGTTGGGTTGGCTCCCGACTTCAAGCCCCACAATACCTCCAATTCCTGTCCATCCTGCGAGACACGCAGTAATCCGAGATTACTCTCTGGGTCAGCTAGCACATTTTTGAAATATTTACCCGAAGCGGTCACGATAAAATATTTCCCAGCCAACTCATGCACAGCAAATGCCGGTTTAATTGTACGGATGACGTGATGAATATCGATATACTGAGCAACTTCTTCTTCCTCTAGCAAATAGCTAACGTTACCACCATTACGTTCATCCCAGCCATTTTTCCACATATGCTGTGTAATCTCGGCCATCTCACGGATAAAGGGGATATTCCAGCCAGCAGGTCGATCCGTTTCGTTCGTTTTATTCGTAAGGGTCACGTTCATGATCATTCTCTCCTTAGGTTACCTCATTTTTTTAGCTCGCCACGTACTAGTAAGTTCCTTTTTTCACATTCATTATACCTTTGTTTATCTTTATAAGTCAATCATACCATCGCAATTTTATTTTATTTATTTTTGTTTATGTTTGTTTATCTGTTTTATTTCAAAATCAAACAAAAAAATACCCCACCGGCGTCCGGCGGGGTCAGTCACACATCTATCTAACACGAGAAGGGGTTTACAAGAAATATCTTACCTTCGCTACCTTAATAGAAGCTGAAAAAGAAATAAAAAAACGATGAATTTGGTCTTCATTCGACGTAACTTATTAGGATTAGTCAAGACAGGACTATGGTGTGAGCGCTACACTACCTCATCTTATCGAATGACCCCCGAATTATTATTTTGGTTCCCGGGACGGCCTCTGCAAGAGATATGACGGATGTATCTTCCCCGTTTGCTCAACCAATTCATCACTTACATAAGAGAAGCCGAGCTTCAGCAACAGTTGTCTGCAAGCTTCATTCTCTGGATGATGTTCTGCCACTAGGGATTTTGCATCCAACTCTTCAAAAGCATATTGAATCACCGCCTGAGCGGCCTCTGTCGCATAACCTTGACCCCAATGATCCCGTGTCAGATGAACACCCAATGCATACACGTTCTCATCTGATGAATGTGGCTGGAGCCCACAACAACCGACCAATACACCTGTCTCTTTCTCAAACATCGGCCAGTATTGCACATTTTCTTCCTGCTGCCGTTTCATCTCTTGTGTATGTCGTGCCTCCACCTCATCCTCATTCAAAAACCCTTTATTATTCATCCACTTCGTCACCTCTGGATCACCCCAGAGCGCGGATGCTAAGGGGCGATCTTCTTCAGTCCAAGTCGCAAACTCAAGCCGATCCGTTTCCAGAAACGTGTTTCGCTCCATCTGATGAGTCTCTTTCATGATATTACACCCTCCCATTGGTATGACCAATTCACTAATTTCTGTACCATGCTATACCATGAATTAATCGAATGGGAGCCATGTCAAACAGGAGGTTTATGTCTACAGTTGCTTAGCCAGCTTTTCGAATTGATCGATGTGCGGTTTGACTTCTTTTTCTATACAAGCAATGTTGCTTCATTAGATATTTCCTTGATCTCTGGTTGACCCTTGCCATCTTTCTTATCATTCTTCCAATTCCCCTCGTATTTAAGGGTCGTAATGCTGTATTCGTCTATCAAAAAAACCAAGCCCATGCCCGGAAGGATAACCTACCAGACAAGGGCTTGTTCAATGCATTACAGTCAAGTCTGCATTAGAAATCAGCTACAGCGAATTGAATCGTTCCGGAAGCCGGGCCTCCATTATTCGCTAGCAACGCGAAAACTAACACATGACCTGCTCCAATCGTAAGACTACTGTTTACAGGAACAACATAAGTGACAATTGGTTCATTAACACGAGTAATTACAAGAGATACGGGAAATGGTCCATTGTTGTTGACTGTTACAGTAGCGTTGGAGCCTCCAGCCAGATTTTCGTAGTAGGACTTACCTACACCCGCTGGAAGATTGTAATACTGAATTGGTAAAAGGATAGCCATGTGAATCACCTCCTTTTTGCTTTGATACGGTATTCTATGTTTGAAATCTAGCATTGTAACGGTAAATTTCCAGTGTTATAACGTCTATTTTTGCTAGACTTCATAGATTTGAGATTCAATGATTGATTCAAACGAAAAAGAGCCCTACCGAACAATCCGGTAGAGCTGCTGTGATGTGTACTTTATGTTCAACGTAGAAACGGACTGAATTACATACGCAAACCCTGCTGACAGAAAATTATAACTCTCCGAGCTTACGCGTATAACATGAAGAAGTTTAATTCATGCCCCTGCTGCTTGAGATAATTATAGAGCTGGGAACGGTGATGGAATACATGCGTTAGCGTCTCAATCTGCCACTGGGCTTGAAGGTGTCCGTGCTCCATATAAAATGCTTTGGTTGAACGGGTCAATAGATCCTCTTCACTGAGAGAAACAATATAGGCTTTGTACGCTTCTAGATTACTCCACAGCGTTGCTTCTAATTTCTCAATATCCTCGATGCCTGCTAGACTATTTTCAACTTGTCCAACCTCTGCTTCGCTTTTCTCCTGCATGATGGCAAGATCCGAGGCCGTAATTTGAATAAAATGATGCACTAGCTCCACTAGAGAACGCATGTTATCCTGTGGACGGTATGCCCAATCCTCTGGACGAATCAGACGGATAAGTGATGCCCCTGTACGCACGCCTGTTTCCAATTCTCGAAGCAGATGATCTCTCATTTGCATAGTTCCATTCATATCAGTTGTCTCCTTTATTATTCATCTTAGGATTTAAGTATAACCGAGGGCTTGTCCAATCTATTGTACAAATCGGACATCATCAAATGATGTTCCTTAGCAGCAGTCCGCGGCGTATCTCCATAGAACTTACGAAAGTGACGAATCAAGTGTGCTTGGTCGTAGAATCCATGTTCAACCGCCAATGCCGCCCAGTCACACGCCGGATTCTGGTGGATGCTCGCCAGCACACGGTGAAAACGAACGATCTCGCTGAATCGCTTCGGGCTAACGCCAATCCAGCCTGCAAATTTACGATGTAATTGCCGCTCACTCACAACCTCACGCATGGCGAGCTCATGTACATTCATGCTACCGCCATCGCTGAATATGCGGTGCAGAACATTTTTCATCAGATCCTGCTCATACGCTGAGATACGCACCGACAACTTTTTCAATGTGCTCTCCATGACTTGCACTCGCTCATCAAAGCTGTTCGTTGTAGCCAGGCGTTCTCGAAGTTCATTCACCTGGGTAGGCCAGCACTCCTCAAGAGCGATTCTCAAATCTGTGAACGTATCCAGCGGCAATCCATGAAATGAACGTGCTCCGCCCGGAAAAAAGCGCACACCAAACGTATAATCTCCTGATGGAACTACACCCACTGACTGGGGAAACATGAAGGGCTGCGTGTAGTTCCCACAATACGATAACGTATGCTTCGACTGAGCCGCATCGTATGTTATCAGAATATCCGTACAACCGTCCGGCAATACCCGAGTGGGTACTCCATTCACCTGTTTAGGCAACATGCTCTCTTCTCTATTCGAGAAAAATCCTGATTCCCAATAGCAAGCAATGTACGCCATGAGATCAGCAGAAGGCATTCTCTCCACATAATACGATTGCTCATCCGTACCATTGATCTGGATCGGTCGAAACATCGTATGGAGCGTCACATCCATGAGAACCCTTCCCTCCTCTTCATACCTCTACTCTGTATATCCTTATGTATGCTTCTATCATATCATTATCACGTAACCCTACACAGCCAAAGATACAAAAAAAATGCCCCGCCGGACGATCCGGGCGGAGCCAGTCACACATCTATTTAACACGAGAAGGGGTTTACAAGACTTATCTTAGTCTTCGAACCTTAATAGAATCTGAAATTAGGATGAAGAGAAGATCAATTTTACAAAAAGAATGGAACTAAACACTCCACTTCTGCTCATGTACTTATAGTGCGAGTTCATATGAATCCCATATCGGGCGCTGAGATGCCGCTCGCGCATCCTTCGTAATCAAAAGCGGACTTTTTGAACAACCTCTTACAGTGTCTTGATTAATACTGACGCAATTAACACAGAGGCTGTAGTGACGGTTGTAAATCCACCGACCAGCATAGGTGTCAAAATCTCATCCAGAATCGCTTGACGTTCATTCTCATCACGCCCAACGGAACGACTCACTTCTTCACAGATGATGTAGTCCCCCGGAAAACCAAATAGGGCTGTTAACGCCACAGGCAGACCTTTAAGCGGGTCCCATTTGAATAGCTTAGAGCCAAGGAATCCCCCGATCATTACACCAACCACCCCGACTGCGATAATGAACAATACGGGAATAATAGAGCTGACCACTGCATCTAACGTAATCGACTCCATACTTGTCATAACCACAATAATCAGACCGATCATGGCAATGCCTGACGTACTAGCTTTATCCAGAATCCGTGATGGAAATAACCCGACGAGGTGACCTATAACACCCAGAAGCAGAGCCCAGATACTATAGCTTAGCCCGGTTACATTGCCAAGATAGATGGACAGACTGCCCATAATGAATAAGAACAATAGCAAGATTGGCGCGGTATGGAAACGCTGTGGAAGAAATGTTTTGACATTCGCTTCCTTAATATTCACGTTACTTGACGTTGGAGTCTTGTTCTCAAAAGCGCCCTGCTTCTGTAGTTTCAGAGCATACCTCCGAAGTAAATTGGTTGCGAGCGGCATGCCTACGAGTGAGTGAATGCCAAGAATAACAGCCGGAATCGTAATCAGATGAGCGAGATTCATCTCCTGTAGCTTGGTAGCCGTGATTAGATAAGAGATAATTCCACCGACCACCGGGCTTGACCCGGCAACAGCTGTAGGGTAACCATAAAATGGTGTTACAATCAACAAAATGAGGCCTGTAGCTATAAGTGATCCGAACAGTGAAATCAATATCGCTTTATACTGCGAACGAATCAATTTCAGTGGAATCAAGGTTCCCATGTGCACAATAAGTGGAGCCACCATCAGCGCCCCGAACGCGCTCAGTGCAGAGCTTGACACCACGCCTTGCGGAAAGAATCCTGCCCAGTTCAGTAGTAGATAACCGATTAGAACAACGAGCAAGGAAGGAATTCGTGCTTTGGACCAGATGGAGACTAATTCTCCAATAGCTAAAATAACAAGTAATATCGTGGCGATATAAATCGGTTGACTAAACATGGTGACCTCTCCCCATTCTCTATGTTGTCTGCTTGTTATTTCAAGCGTTCACCTGATAAATAGACCTGCTCAATATGGGCTGTATTTTCAAGCAGACTGATATCTGTCAACGGATTCACATTCAGTACCAGTAAGTCTGCAGACTTGCCTGCTTCAAGGGTACCGATCTCCCCCTCCATCTGCATTGCTCTAGCCGCATCTCGAGTTGCAGCAACAATCGCTTGCATTGGTGTAAAGCCAACATCATCGACAAGCAATCGCAGTTCGAGTGCATTACCGCCATGCTCTACCGGTGCACACGTACAGAAGTCCGTACCCGCTGCGATGGTTACACCCGCTTTGTGTGCGATGATCATATTTTCAATATGCTCTTGGTATACACGCTCTGCTTTGCGAATTCCAAATTCAGGTACACCGTATTTATGCCCCTCGTTGATAATCCGATGCACGATAGCTAGTGTTGGAACGAGAACGGCCTTCTGATCCAGCATCATACCGATGCCTTCTTCATCGATGTAGATTCCGTGTTCAATTGTACGGACACCCGCCAGCAATGCATTTTTAATTCCTTGTGTACCTTGTGCATGGGAAGCTACATAAGACTGTACTGCCTCAGCCTCGTAGACAATTGCCTTCAGTTCATCTAGTCGGAATTGTGACCAGCGTGGATCATCCTTCTCCGATAACACCCCACCTGTCGAACACACTTTAATAAAATCTGCACCCTCACGGAACTGCGTGCGTGCGGCCTTAATAACTTCTGGCACACCGTCACATGTCGTGAAAATGTTCATTTCGGTTGGAATCATATGAATATCTGCATGTCCACCCGTCTGACTAAGCATATGACGAGACGTTTTGATCCGCGGCCCTTTAACGACACCTTCCTTGATCAGGTCACGAATATACACAGCCACATGACTGCCGACATCGCGAACCGTTGTGAATCCTGCGTTAATCAGCTTCGGTAGATCCTGTAATGCTCTCCCCATCTGAAGTTCATTTGGCTCAAGCGCCACCGCAGCCATGTTCAGATTCTTCGCTCCGTGTACGTGAACATGTGCATCGATCAATCCTGGCATGATGACTTTTCCGGTCACGTCGACAATCTGAGCTTCTTCTGGAATCTGAACAGTTGCCTTGGCACCTGCTTCTTTAATCTTACCGTTCTCTACCAGAACCACACTATCGGAAACAGGCTCTCCGCCTTGTCCATCAATCAGCAATGCACCTGTAAAAGCAATCATTGAACTCATCAATACTCCACCTCGTTTTCAGATTTGGTTACGCATCATCGTAATGAATGATACGTGATGTACCTATTCAAATTAAAGCTATACTGTTGTAACACATTGAAATTGTATTGCGTTAAAGTTACTGACATTATATAAGCTGCAATTGTATAATGTCATTGTTGATAGCAACAGTTTTATACAGACTTTTATAGTGATATACACAGTCAACGGTGAACCTCGAGCAAAATAAATATGACTAATGTGATGTATTAGCACACGAAAGGAGTAACGCCCATGATGAATGAGACGATTCATTCCTTTATGACACATAGCTTTGGCACCTGTCGGTACGGCATATGGCTTAAGGATGAGTATGATGTTCAGTGGATTAACTGGCTGCTTGTAGGAGAGATGCCTGACAATATCGAGGAAGGTTCTCTAAGCTTAGAGTGGAAAATCTTTAAATATACGTTTGAATTTCTATCCCATTGCAGTATCCGTGTTGCTGTCGATACCCAGAAGCAGTTGACCCTCCTACAGAGCGAACGTTTGGAATCATTAATCCGAGAAGAGCTGCTTAAACAGCAGATCATGAAGGAGCGTGTACATAATGAACGATGGATGACGGGGTTGAGAGAGCTTACCTGTTCCCTAGAATTAAACGATCTCTTGCTGAAAATTATGGAGAACGCGCTTAAGGTAATCCCATCTTTATCCTGTGGTTTATTTATGATGGTTGATCCCGAATCAGGCAAAATGATTCCTAGAGCCAAGGTTGGTTTTCAAGATAGTGTGTTTCAGTATCAAGGGGAGGTTGATGAAGGAATTACTGGAAAGGTATATAAGGAAGGCATCGGCCGTATATACAGTACTCCGGAAGAGGCATACAAGGATATGGCTAACGTTAATCCGAAGAATGCCAGCATTATTGTTCGTGCATTGCCTGACGGTAGTGTAGCTAAAAGCATGATTGCCGTTCCAGTCACGATGAACACACGTAAAATTGGGGTTATGCTCGTCTATCAATTTACGCAATACAGACGTTTTGCCCCGCATGACCTGAACGTGATGCAAGGATTTGCGGATCAAGCCGCGATCGCCATCTCCAACGCGACCATGTACTCTGAGCTACTGGAGAAGAACCGTTATCTCGTCAGCCGTAATGAAATTCATAATCAGTTTACCAAACTTTCCATTGAACATGGTTCCTTAGGTCACACTATAGAGAAGGTAGGTTCCATGCTTAACTTGCCTACCTATTATATTGATATGGCGAGAAGTGATTGGTATCCTACGATACCGGAGAGTGCGACGCTTCATGAGATCAATATCTATAGTTTAATAGAAACTAACTTCGACCCCATAACTTTGCCTGGAGACGGAAATCTTGACGTATATCTATATCCAATCGTATATGGTGCGCTTGTGCTCGGTTGTTTCCTCATTGAGCTGCATCATCCTCTGCGCCAGCTTGACCATGTTATTCTGGAACAAGGCGGAGCTATTGTCACATTGAATATGATGAATACCTACTCGCTGACAGAGATGACTTATCGCAAAAACCAGGACTATTTCGGTGATCTCGTTCAGTATCGGGAACCTCAGCAGTTAGAGAGCAGGCTCGCCAGCTTTCATTTACCAGCGCATCAATCCCTATTCGTCATTCAAGTTCAGCTTCAGAGCGAGCACCTGGATATGAAAACAACGGAAAACTGGGTGCGTAAGCTGATTGGCTTTATTGATAAGGAGTTAGGTACAACTGAGTATCTTCTATTTAATACGCACAATAAAATAACGATTCTGGCCGCCGCTTCCGATCCTAAAATCCGGCTGCATGTCATAAACACACTCGAAGTAGCCATACAGAAATGGGCCACCTCTAAGACGCCGCAACTCTTAATGGGAATCGGTGGCGTGTACCGTGGTCTGGAGTATGTATCCAAGAGCAATGACGAGGCTGCGCGCGCACTGTCATTTTTGCTGAAACGTAATAAGGTAGGCAGGATGCTCTATGAGGATATTGGCATTAACAAGCTCTTCCTCAATCAAGAGACGTCAGATATCGAAAACTATATTCACGAAGTTCTAGCACCGCTACAGCAGCAGAAATCAGGTGAACTCGAACTTACACTTAAAACGTATATTGCCGAGAACCGTTCCGTTCAGTCTACAGCCGAACGATTGCATATTCATAGCAATACACTTTATTTACGCCTACGTAAAATAGAAGAAATTCTAGGTGTGGATCTGAATGATTCAGAAGGCTGGATGAAGATTTATCTGGCATTTCATTTAAGCGAAGTATACGCCGTTACACATGCACCCTCTATATAAGTTGAACCAATGAATAAGATGTGAATGAAATCAGTGTAATCCATGTAGCTTACGGAAGCTTTCTGGGCTCATGCCGGTATGCCTTTTGAACATGGCGCAAAAGTAACTTGCATTCTCGTACCCCACCCGATGGGCAATTTCGTATATTCGCAGCTGCATCTCGCTAAACATCAATTGCTTGCTGCGATTAATACGCTGTTGATTCACATAGAATAACGGTCTGGTGGATAATGCCCGCTGGAACAAACGACATAAATACTGCGGGGACACCACGGCCACTTCGGCTAGCTCAGCTAGAGACAACGATTGATCTAAGTGCTCAGCGATATACTGCAACACGGGCTTTAACCGCTGTAATTCATCATTGTGATTAGCTGGAGCGATAAGCATGGGTTTAAGATCAAGCAGCAGCGCGTATAACCACTTGGAGCATTCAATCTCATAATCGGTATCTTCCACACTCTCTTCTCTCACAAGCATGTGTTGCAGTCCTTGTAATAGCTTGTTAGATCTCAATCTGCATACGCGCGAATGGGTGATACCCGCATAAGATAGCAACTCACTGGCCTCTCGCCCTTGGAAGGATATCCACGCCAGCTCCCAGTGCTCACTTATCGGGTGATAACGATGCGGAATACCAGGATAGAGGAAAAACACATCACCTGGGCCGACTAGATGCTCCTCATCCTGAATGATCAGTTTCCCTTGCCCTTCAATGACTTGATGGATCTGATAGTCAGGAAAACCCTGCGGACGATCTGTCTCCTTCTGATGCTCCCAATACCCTACTGTAGTCATATAAATCGGCAAACGAGAGGTCTCGTCTGTTTTCCCAAACCTATATTGAGTCTCCACCAGTTCACCACCTTGTCATTTAGTTTCATATTGTGATAGATGTGGGCAATATCCTTTATTTCATAAGTGCCTTTTCAATTTTATAATGACAATATTATAACATTATTGAAGGAGTTGCTGTGATGAGAAACAAATTGAACTACACCCCTCCAGCCAATGGTTATCCTGAATGGAACAATAATCCTGAGACCTTTCAAGTCGGTCGATTAAATGCACATGCTTCAATGATGCCATTTCCGTCTGTTGCGGAAGCATTGAACAATAAAGCAACATCTTCTCCTTGGTACCAGTCCCTGAATGGAATGTGGAAGTTTGCTTTTGCAGAAACACCAGATGCTCGAATCACATCCTTTTACGAGACGAATTACGATTATAGCCAGTGGGACGAGATCCCGGTTCCTTCGCACTGGCAGCTTCAAGGCTATGATTATCCACAATACACGAATATCCGTTACCCATGGTCAGAGCGTGAGCCAGAATTAAAATCACCATTCGCACCAACAACCTATAACCCTGTTGGTTCTTACCTCCGCACGTTCTCCGTGCCTGCTGATTGGAAGGATCGCCCCGTTATTCTCCATTTCGCAGGGGTTGAATCTGCATTCTATGTGTGGGTTAACGGTGAATTAGTCGGTTATAGCGAAGATACCTTCACGCCTTCCGAATTTGACATAAGTGCGTATCTGCATGATGGCGAGAACACACTTGCCGTAGAAGTATACCGCTGGTGTGATGCGAGCTGGCTGGAGGATCAAGATTTCTGGCGAATGAGTGGTATTTTCCGTGACGTATATCTGTATTCTCCTTCACCGGTTCAGATTGCTGACTTCTTCGTACAAACTAACCTTGATGAAGCCTCTCGGGATGCTGAGCTACAGATCGATGTGACACTGTTTAATCATAATACCAGCGTTACAGATGGAATGAGCGTACAGGCACAGCTCTTTGATGCACAGCAGCAAGCGGTGCTGGATCAACCAATACAAGCGGCTGTTTCTTTTGCAAATGATAACAACGAACTAAGCATTCACTTATCTGCAGAGGTAACCAATCCACTGAAATGGAGTGCAGAACTCCCCAATCTATATACATTAGTTCTGTCCATACAGGCAGGCCATGGTGAAACAGTTGAAGCGGTTCGTTCCCGCGTTGGATTCCGTACGTTTGAATTGAAGGACGGTTTGATGAAAATCAATGGTCAACGCATTGTTTTCAAAGGCGTGAATCGCCATGAATTTTCTCCGAAAACAGGACGTGCGATTACCGCTGAGGACATGATCCGTGACATTGAGCTGATGAAATCTTTCAATATTAACGCCGTGCGTACCTCTCATTATCCTAACCAATCGCTCTGGTACGAGCTGTGTGATGAGTACGGCCTCTATGTCATTGACGAGACGAATCTGGAGACACATGGATCATGGTACTACGGACAAAAGGAACTGAATGAGAACAACATTCCTGCAAGCAAGCCAGAATGGCGAGAGAATGTGTTAGATCGCTGTAACTCGATGTTCCAACGGGACAAAAACCATCCGTCCGTCATCATCTGGTCACTGGGCAATGAATCCTTCGGTGGTGACAACTTCATTGCTATGTACGATTATCTGAAGCAGTCTGACCCAACAAGACTTGTTCATTACGAGGGAACGTTCCATTATCGTCCTTCCGATTCAGCAAGTGACATCGAGTCAACCATGTATATCAAACCTCAACAAGTTGAGGAATATGCCCAGCTGAAGGTGCCGAAGAAACCGTATATCATCTGTGAATACAGCCATGCTATGGGTAACTCATGTGGTGGACTGCATTTATACTGGGATGTATTTGACCGTTATGACATTTTGCAGGGAGCCTTTATCTGGGACTGGATCGACCAGGCGCTGCTCACAACTACAGCCGACGGAATTGAATATCTCGCTTATGGTGGGGACTTCGGAGAATCGCCACATGATGGTAATTTCTGCGGAAACGGACTGATCCTAGCAGATGGCTCCGTTACACCGAAGCTTGAAGAAGTGAAGAAATGTTACCAGAATGTTCGTATGGAAGCTGTGAATATACAGGAGGGTATCTTACGTATCCGTAATCTCTTCCTATTCACTGATCTGAGTGAATACGATCTTGTATGGACTTTATTACACGACGGTAGACCTGTCGAGAACGGTAGCCTTGACATTGCCGCGGCACCTGGAGAATCGAGCGAAATTCGGATTCCTTATACACCATCGGCAGATCTGTTCCAAGAAGCGGTATTAACCGTGTCTCTCGTGACCAAAGTTGCAACCAAATGGGCAAGCGAAGGTCATGAAGTCGCTTGGGATCAGTTCGTTGTATCGCCAAGATTGCAACCCAACAAGGTAGCAGAACAAGGCAAAAATTCATTACTCGTAGAGGATGGGCAGAACGAGTTGAGCGTAAGTAGTGAACATGTATCGTTTGTTTTTGACCAAACTACAGGCGCGCTTACATCCTATCAGCTCAACAAGCAAGAGCAATTGCTTGCACCTGTCCGGCCTAATTTCTGGCGTGCGGTGACAGACAACGATCTAGGTAACGGTCTGCCAGAGCGTTCCGGCTTCTGGAAAGATGCTCACGCGACCAGCCAATTAATTCGCTTCGAACATCAAGTGAATGAACAAAACTGCATCGTGACAAGCGATTATACGTGGAAAGCACATCCAGGATGCACATTGTCCATTACGTACAAGATGTTCCCGGATGGCACGCTGGAAATACAGCAGCATCTTATTCCAGGTGAAGGATTACCCGAGCTACCGGAATTCGGCATGCTGCTGCAACTGAATAACGAGCTGGATACGATCGCTTGGTATGGTAGAGGTCCGCATGATAACTATGCAGACCGACTGACCAGTGCAAGATTAGGATATTACACCGGAGCGGTTCGCGATCAATTCGTTCCGTACCTGAGACCACAGGAATGCGGCAACAAAACCGATGTACGCTATGCTGAAATTACGTCAAGCAATAGCACAACCGGTGTCCGCTTCGAATCAGCAACACCGTTCGAGATTAATGCATTGCCGTGGACTCCTGAGGAACTTGAGACACATGACCATGTGTACAAATTACCTCAAAGCACCCAGACCGTCGCTCGCATCAATTACAAACAAATGGGCGTAGGCGGAGATGATAGCTGGGGTGCGCCAACTCATGCGGAATATACATTGCCTGCTAACCGTGCATATCACTTCACTTTTACGGTTAAACCTGTATAACAAAAAGATGTAATTGAGGAAAGCACCAAGAATAGCACTGCTGGACGTATGCCAGTAGTGCTTTTTTTCGCATGATGATTGATAAGAGATATCCGATACGTGATGCAAGATGCTTTACTGTGCAATGCGTAATGTTGAATAACTGATGATTGATATATGATGCGAGACGCTGGATATGTGAAATGAGATGCTTTGCCGCACAATGCGTGATGCTAGATATGTAATGTGAACGATGTGATGCGCGAGCATACGTGCTCAGTTTAAAGTTACTCGAAGAAACATTATAATGAGTGATGGGACAAACATGATATTAATCATTAATCTATTATGAGGTGAGAATTTGCAAGTTCTGTTTACCGTAATATGGATCACTGGCTTACTGGCTTTCTTTGTTTTTCTTGTATCTATGATCTTATCCATGAGAAAACATAACAAGGTAACCATCAAGCATATTATCCTTACGACACTCTGTTTCGCGATGGCTTCCATCGGGATGTACGGCATGTTGGCGTTATCTTCAGACTCTTCCCAAGCTGTTTCTGATCAGACTGAGCAGCAGGCTTCCGGAAGCGAGTCTATTGGGGAAAACACTGGTCATTCCACCCCAACCAATAATACTGGATTCCAGATGACTGCTGGTGATTTTAGAAACAAGTTCAATGCTGCCGTAGGCAAATACCGATTGAACGGTCTGGCAATTACTCGACTGACCATGAATGAGTCATCAACGGATCAGGCGACTTCCACGTTTGAGTATGCATTCAATGATGAGCTTCGCATGGTCGGTGTGTTAGATGCAGATGAACAAATACAGGAAATCAAATTATACGGTACTGGCAATGTCAATGAACCAACACGCGGCGTGCTGCTGACTGCTATTGCCACACTCATTCTAACCACCCATAGCGAGTACACCTATAACGATGCACAAGACGTCATTCAGGATATCGGATTGTTGGATCGTGATGTGAATCAAAATGAGTTTGATGGCATGACAAAACGAGATGGGTTCCAATATGGCTTCCAGGTTCAAAATGATGGGACGTCTGTATTTGATATAACAACGGTGGAATAAGTCTGACACTTGCAAGAAGCCGTCCTATTTTACATGCATACCCACGCAATCATTAGTTGTGACCACTCCAAACTGTATCACTTTCCAAAGCGAGAGCTACTCAAAGGTTATACTCTCGCTTTGATTATTCCAACTCATTTTGAATTCAAGAGGATCTTTCGTGTCTTCCGTAATCGTAATCGTTCCCGACATCTTAAATGGTTTCTTTTGTTCTGAGAGTGAACTGCCCTGTTGATTTATATTCGTGCCGGTAAGGTCAAATACAAAATCTCTTATATACGTTTCATCACCGATATAAGTAATACTATAAATCCCTGTCGATCTTTGCAGGGCTACATCCCAGTGATCACTCTTCCCGTGTAAAATATTATCGTCACCACAGGCTGATAACACAGATAATAGCAATATGATAAAAACAACGCACGCCATTTTGATTCGTTTCATATGATCCCTCCTTTTAAGTATATACCCAAAATATGAGATGTCATATTCGTTCGTTTCACCTCTGAAGGACATCACTCACGATGCTCTGAGCATCGTATTTAACCCAGCCTAGGCAGCACGTTATATCCTTTGTTACATCTTATATTAAAAAAACTCCCTTGCAGGAGTCTATAATTGTTACTTATCCAGTGTAAGTGCTACTTAGCATCTCTTAACCCTATTTCAGGTATATTGGATCATTGTTTACCTGGTGTATCTCTCAATATCATCGTTCACAGATTCATGCATTCTTCTATGATGATCCTCGTGCTGACGAACGTCGTTCTTTAGCTTAGCTAGAAATCCCCATCCCGTGAATGCCATAAACAGCACCCCAATTAGAGCAAATCCAAAGCTATATAGATTCATATAAAAATTAATAAAAATCGCAGCGAGCATTAAACCTAATATCCACAATACCCATTTCGTACTTTTCCGCAAATAAGCTCCTCCTTAATTCCTATAATTCTCATTTATGTATCATTGTACATACGAAGAATAGTCTATTAGGTTTCAATCTCTTATAAATGATACAAAATCTAACTTCCTATAACCTTATTTAAATGAAAAAAGGCTCCCTCTCGGGAGCCTCCGTTCGTTAGCGCATGATAAGGTTTTTACACCTTTATTACATCATGCCGCCCATTCCACCCATGCCGCCCATGTCAGGCATTCCAGCACCAGCACTTGCAGGTTCTGGTTTGTCAGCGATAACCGCTTCAGTCGTCAGGAACATTGCTGCTACGGAAGCAGCGTTTTGCAATGCATAACGCGTTACTTTCGCAGGGTCAACGATACCTGCTTCGATCATGTTAACCCATTCGCCAGTCGCAGCGTTGAAGCCTACGCCTGTTTGTTCTTTTTTCAGACGTTCCACGATTACGGAACCTTCTTCACCAGCGTTAGCAGCGATTGTACGGATTGGTGCTTCCAGAGCTTTCAGGACGATGTTCACACCTGTTTGCTCATCGCCGGACAATGCTACAGCAGCAACAGCTTGATATACGTTCAGAAGCGCAGTACCACCACCGGATACGATACCTTCTTCAACCGCAGCGCGAGTTGCGTTCAGGGCATCTTCGATACGCAGTTTGCGTTCTTTCAATTCAGTTTCAGTAGCCGCACCAACTTTGATTACTGCTACGCCGCCAGACAATTTAGCCAGACGCTCTTGCAGTTTCTCTTTGTCGAACTCGGAAGTTGTTTCTTCCAATTGCGTACGGATTTGGCTTACACGTGCATCGATATCGGATTTGTTACCAGCACCGTCAACGATGATTGTGTTTTCTTTTGTTACACGGATTTGACGAGCTGTACCCAGTTGTTCCACAACAGCGGATTTCAGATCCAGACCCAGTTCTTCCGTGATCAATTGGCCACCAGTCAGGGCAGCGATATCTTGCAGCATCGCTTTACGACGGTCACCGAATCCTGGAGCTTTAACCGCTACAGCATTGAATGTACCACGCAATTTATTCACAACCAACATCGCCAATGCTTCGCCTTCGATATCTTCAGCGATCAATACGAGTGGTTTACCTTGTTGAACGATTTTCTCAAGCAATGGCAAGATGTCTTGCGTGCTGGAGATTTTTTTGTCTGTAATCAAGATGTACGGATTGTCCAAAACAGCTTCCATTTTGTCCGTATCTGTGATCATGTAAGGAGAGATGTATCCACGGTCGAATTGCATACCTTCAACCACTTCAAGCTCAGTAGCGAATCCTTTGGATTCTTCTACAGTGATAACGCCGTCTTTACCTACTTTTTCCATAGCTTCAGCGATCAATTCGCCTACTTCTTCGTCAGCAGCAGAGATTGCTGCAACTTGTGCGATGGATTGTTTTGTTTCGATCGGTTTGGAGATGGATTGCAATTCAGCAACCGCAGCTTTAACCGCTTTGTCGATCCCTTTACGGATACCGATTGGGCTAGCGCCTGCAGTTACGTTTTTCAGACCTTCTGTGATCAGCGCTTGAGCCAATACAGTTGCTGTAGTTGTACCGTCACCGGCAACATCGTTTGTTTTGGTTGCTACTTCTTTAACCAGTTGTGCACCCATGTTCTCAAATGCATCTTCCAGTTCGATTTCTTTAGCGATGGTTACACCGTCATTCGTGATGAGCGGGCTTCCGAATTTTTTCTCAAGTACCACGTTACGGCCTTTAGGACCGAGTGTTACTTTTACTGCATTAGCCAATGCATCTACACCACGAAGCATAGAGCGACGAGCGTCTTCACTGAATTTAATGTCTTTAGCCATGTTAAGAAAACCTCCCTAGTATATTGTTTAAAATGGTACTGCTATATGGTTCGGTTAACCGATAAAATTTGAATTAGTCGAGAATCGCGTGAATGTCGCTCTCTTTCATAATCAAATATTCTTTACCTTCGAATTTGATTTCTGTACCGGCATATTTGGAGAAGATTACGCGGTCTCCTTCTTTCACTTCCAGAGCTACACGTACGCCGTCTTTCAGCACTCCAGCGCCAACAGCAATTACTTTACCCTCTTGCGGTTTCTCTTTAGCAGAGTCCGGAAGTACGATCCCGAAAGAAGTCGTTTGCTCTTGCTCCAATGGTTCTACCAATACGCGTTCACCTAAAGGTCTGATCATGAAAAATAGCCTCCTTTTGAAATTATATAACGTTACATTGTAGGTTGTAGCTATGTATTAGCACTCGACCGTGCCCAGTGCTAACAACCAACTTTATGATACTCAACTTGAAGCATGATTTCAAGTCCTTTTCACGAATTCATGTGATAATTTACGTTCTCTTTACAACGAGCCCTCAGAAATACACTAAAATCCCTGCTGCTCCATGCCGCGCAATTCAAACGCAAGACAATAACAAGCCTTATCCCCGTGGGGTGTTCAGCCCTCTTCCATTGTATCCATTGCTCGGCAAAATATGCCTGCTTGTCCTTTAGATCAGTGAACGACACAGATAAATAGGAATATTAGAGCACTTCAGGACAGAGTTACCCTCCAACGGCTACACTCAAACTTTTGTGTTCAACGAAAAGTTCTAGTCGCACCTTCTTCTGGTCTTCTGTCCTCGCAAAGCTCAATAGAACATTGAATACTTCATGTATGATAACCCTAATAACACTATCGAGTCCTCGTTGCTCTCGAAATCTAACTGTTCATGCTATTATCGTCACTCACCCGGGTATAGCGAGACGCTTCTGCCTCATCAGCAGCTAGCTGCTTGCGATATACAAAGGCCGATAGAAAAACACTGAACTCATACAATAAAAGCAAAGGAATCATCACCAGAAGATCCGATATAAAGTCAGGCGGTGTAACCACTACGGCGATGAAGATCAAAATGAAATAAGCCACTCTTCTCATTTTGCGAAGACGGGTAGGATTCAGTATCCGTATTGCTGTCAGGAACATGATGAGCAGTGGAAGCTCGAACAACAAAGAAACAGGCAGCACAATACCAAACAGAAAACTGAAATATTGCTTCATGCCATATGTCTCGACAAGTCCCATTTTCTCCGTAATCGAAGTTGTAAACGCAAGCGCCATCGGGAAGACGACATAATAGGCAAACGACAGACCGATCAGGAACAAAAGAAACACATACGGTACATATTTCAATGCAGCCTTCCGCTCGATCGGTCGTAGTCCCGGACTTACAAATTTCCAGATCTGAAACACCGTAAATGGCAATGTCACAACCAGTGAAAACAATCCCGCAATCTTCATGTAGATGCCAATACCATCCCAGAAAGAGAAGGCATGCAGCACAAAACCTTTAACCGACTCTGCTTTCGTTAAGTACTCATACACGGGATCTGCTACAAAAAAGCCTACAATTAGACCTAAAACAAAAACGCTCAGCACATAAATCAGCCGCTTGCGCAGCTCGCTCAAATGTTCCACAATTGTCATTTCTTCTGTCTGCTGCGCCATGCTTGCCCCCCATTATTGCCAGCTTAAAATACAAAACCCTTCCGGCAGGAAGGGAATTCTCATTCATGGCCGTCATTACTCCGGCAAGCGTTTGTCTTCAGGCTTATCTACAGGTGCACTCTCCGATGCCAGCGGTTTGGCCTTCTCCTGCTCCTTGCGCTTGGACGCGTCATCATCCGAGATAATCTCGCGTGCACCGTCCTTGAATTCACGAAAAGTACGGCCAACTGCACGTCCCAGTTCCGGAAGCTTGTTTGGACCAAACAACAACAGCGCCACAACAATTAATAAAATAAAACCTGTTGGACCAATTTGACCTAACATCAGTACTCCCCCTATCCCAACCTCAGCAGTTGCGAACCTTTGCACAAAAACTTGAGTGACGCCACGACTGATTTTTTCGATTTACGCCAATCATACCACAGATGTAACCACTTACATAACCCATAATATTCATAAATTATTCAATATTTATGAATGGATTACCTATGGAGATCACATTCAATCTATTGCTTAAACTGTCCTGTAACCATCAGTAGTGCCTCCGGGAGCTGATCCATAATGGCTGCCAAATGCTCGTGTACCCCTTTAGGCGTACCAGGCAAATTGACGATCAGTGTACGTCCACGAATACCACACAAGCCGCGGAACAGCATGGCAGAACGATTTTTGCTCATGACACTATAACGCATGGCCTCAGCCATACCTGGAACTTCTCTCTCAATTACCCGTCTTGTCGCCTCAGGTGTAATATCGCGAATCGCAAGTTCCGTACCTCCTGTGGTCAGTACAAGGTCTGCATGAAAATAATCTGTCATCTCAATTAGTGCCGCGATAATCTCATCGGGT
This sequence comes from Paenibacillus tundrae, assembly GCF_030812775.1. Lineage (GTDB taxonomy): Bacteria > Bacillota > Bacilli > Paenibacillales > Paenibacillaceae > Paenibacillus > Paenibacillus tundrae_A. The sequence goes on along the minus strand of NZ_JAUSTI010000004.1, from coordinate 123,287 downwards.
TCATCAGGAACGATGCGGTACTCTACGATCTCCCCACCCAGTTCTTCTTCTACAAGCTCCCGGATGACTTGTGCACTCGTATCCTCACGTTCCCCGCGGGCCCCTTTGTCGCTGGCTGTCAGGATTGCTGTTCTCCACACCATAAAGATCACCCTTCTCCTTTATGAAAATAAATGTCCGTTAAAGAGGTAGTTCAAAAAGTCCGCTTTTGAACACGCACTTATCGATTGAAATCCCCGTTTTTGCCACCACTTTTGGATTGCAGCATCGTCGGACCGATAATCATATCTTTTTGCAAAGCTTTACACATGTCATAGATCGTAAGCGCCGCAGCCGAGGCTGCTGTTAGTGCCTCCATCTCGACGCCAGTCTTACCTTCCGTCTTTACCGTTGCTTCAATCTGTATCTCATCCACACCGTTGTCGTGAAAACGGATGTCCACACCTGTCAGTGCAAGAGGATGACACATTGGAATCCAGTCCGATGTTTTCTTAGCCCCTTGAATACCGGCGATCTGAGCAACAGCCAACACGTCGCCTTTGCCGATGCGCCCTTCTCGGATCGCTTCGAGCGTAGCTGGAGCCATCGTTACTTTGGACACCGCCACTGCTTTACGAACGGTAGCCTCCTTGCCCGAAATATCAACCATTCGAGCCCGTCCCTGTTCATTAAAATGAGTAAACTCCCCTCCGGAAGTCTGTCCGTTGTGTACATCTGAACTCAATACCATCACAACCCTTTATTGATATGTAGTACACCTTTGGTCGTCATCAACAGATCCAGTCGCAAATCGAGCTGTTCCATCGGAATCTCGTCCTGCAATTGCCCTGGTAACACAAGTGCTGCCAACTGTGGTCTTTGACCTGCTTGGGAACATTGGACTGCCAGTGTCTCGGCAAAACGGTCATAATAACCGCCACCATAACCAATCCGGCCGCCCTGACGATCAAACCCCAGACCAGGAACAATGACTAGATCGATATACGGCCAATCCTCCGGCTGAAATACTTCACAGGAATCTTTAGGTTCGGGTATGCCCCATACACCTGATTCAATATCCTGTTCTCCAGCCACCCTCCTCAGTTCCATCCGAGGGGGATTCGCCAGCACTTTCGGGGCAAGCATCACATCCCCATGCGTCCAGCCATCTTCAAACAAAAACGCAGTCGTTGCTTCGCTACGATAGGACAAATAGCTAAAGATCGTTAACTGTGGCTTGTCCAGCCTCAATCGCTGTAGCTCCTGCTTCACTACAAGGCTTATGTCCCCCATCGCATGAAGGCGAAGTGATTCATCCAGCAGATCCCGACTTTGCTTCAGCCGAGAACGAAGCTCGCTCTTGTGTTCCATCCGATCTTGCATGATTTTGAATACCCTCCTGTTGATGTGAAAGGTGAAAAAAGCACGCATTAAAAATAATATTTATATGTTATGACGTGATGTCATCTCGTTGAAATGGTTATCATGAATCATTTTCTGCAAAATACTCATGAATTAACATGCCTTCTTTCAGTTTATCATTGATTGCCCAAAAAGACTACACGGCCCCCCCACTCTCAAGCGGTGCATTTGATCTGTATTTCATGTAAACTGGACTATAGAGGTTGTTCAAAAAGTTCATCCCATCTTCTCGGTACTGACAACCGTACTTTTTGAACAGGCACTTATTGTTATCAAATCACGTACTGGACCGATGGAGGAACTTCATTTTATGTTATTACAAGTATCCGGAATTATTAAACGTTATGGTGTCGATCCAATTTTGGACGGCGTAAACTTACAAATATTAGAACGTGAACGAATTGGCCTCGTCGGTGTAAACGGCGCAGGCAAATCAACGTTGCTCAAAATTATTGCCGGTGAGATGTCCTATGATGGCGGGCAAATTTTCAAATCAAAAGAGACAACGCTGGGTTATCTAGCTCAGAATAGTGGACTGCAGTCCGATCGCACCATCTGGGAAGAGATGATGAACGTCTTCGCCCATCTTACCCAAGCAGAGGCTGAATTAAGACAGATGGAACAGGATATCGCTGACCCTGCCTTCATGGAGGACGAGAAAAAATATGCGGAGCTGCTGGAGCGTTATGCGAAGCGGTCCGATTGGTTCAAGGATCATGGCGGCTATGAGATGGAGACTCGCATTCGAAGCGTACTGCACGGAATGGGGTTTGGTGAATTCGCCGCAGACACGCCGATTGCTACGCTGAGCGGTGGGCAAAAAACACGACTTGCTCTTGCTCGCATTCTGTTACAAGCACCTGACCTTCTCATGCTGGATGAGCCGACGAACTATCTCGATATCCCTACCTTAACGTGGCTGGAGGATTACCTGCGAGGGTATTCAGGCGCGTTGCTGGTCGTATCACATGACCGTTACTTCCTTGACCGACTTGTTACAACCATCGTCGAAATCGAACGGCACCGTTCTAGGAAATATACAGGTAACTACAGTCGATATATGGAACTCAAAGCTGCTGAGTATGAAACGCAGATGAAGCAATATGAGAAACAACAAGATGAAATATCTAAGATGGAAGAATTCGTGCAGAAAAACATCGTTCGCGCTTCAACAACCAAGCGCGCACAGAGTCGGCGCAAAGCGCTCGACAAAATGGAACGTCTCGACAAACCGATGGGCGATCTGAAGAAAGCTCACTTTTCTTTTGAAATAGCCGTCATGTCGGGTAAGGAAGTTCTTCGAGTGGATCAATTGTCCGTTGCATATGAAGAGGGTTCGCCTCTATTTCGCAATGTATCCTTCGACCTGCGACGCGGGGAGACCGTTGCCCTCATCGGGCCTAACGGGATTGGTAAATCTACCATGCTCAAATGTCTTACAGGAAGCTTGCGCCCAGCAGCAGGGGATATTCAATGGGGAGCCAAGGTGCAGATTGGTTATTATGATCAGGAGCAAACAGGCTTAACTCCTACCAACACCGTGCTGGAAGAACTGTGGAGTGCTTATCCTGGTATGGAAGAAGCTCGTATTCGTACAGTTCTGGGAAATTTCTTGTTCAGTGGTGACGATGTGCTCAAAAAAATCTCCTCGCTCAGTGGCGGGGAAAAGGCGCGTGTTTCCCTTTCTAAGCTCATGCTTAAGGAAGCCAATATGCTGATTCTGGATGAGCCGACAAACCATCTGGATTTATTCGCCAAAGAGGTACTTGAAGCGGCTCTCATGGACTACGAAGGCACATTGCTCTTCATCTCCCATGACCGTTATTTCCTCAATAAAATGGCGGAGCGAATTGTTGAATTGCATCCAGGTGGGACGGAGCATTATCTCGGCAATTACGATGATTATGTAGAGAAAAAACAGGAGCTGGAAGATATCGCGCGTGAAGCGGCTGAAGCCAAGACAGCTTCTGCCAAACTCTCGCCTAAAGCGAGCAATGCTCCCTCATCAACAGAAAAATCAGGCGCAGCATCCTTTGAAGCGGATAAACAAGCGAAGCGCGAAGAACGCAATCGACAACGCAGACAAGAAACGCTAGAGTTGAAAATTGCGGAGCTGGAGGATGAGATTACAGGGCTGGAGGCACAGATGGCTCTGCCTGAAGTTTATCAGGATTACATGAAGCTACAGGAGCTGCAAGCCAAATCAGAGGAGCTTAAGCAGCAAGTTGCGACAGCTTATGAAGAATGGGAAGCTCTCGCTTTGGAATAGAGATGCACGCTTCCAATGAAGCATTATAATGTAGTATTGCGTTGATATATCACCTACGATTTATGCATATTCACACCACATATTAAAAGGGGATCTCCCACAGTCACGATGATGACGAGGGACATCCCTTTTTAGCGTTATGTTGATCTAATGAACCTGATACACGCTATCCTCTTCTATTTCCTGAATCTGATATCTAACGAATCATAGAGGCGTTATTTCATCGATTCAATCCATTATTTAGGTTGTGAGACCGTTTTATGAAAGAATAGCGGTACTGAGGTTCGTTACATCTTGCATAATAAGATAATCCGCTTATTAAAAGATGCGGTAGGTTCGTTAGCGCTTGGAGCGAAGAGAGATTTCTTGAGGCAGCCCCATTTTTGTTGATTATGATCGAGTGGGTAGCGTGATCTGATCATTTCCCATTTGTCAAATCCACTCGAATTTTGAAAAATATTTTTTTATTGGATAACCTACGTATTTATCCACAATTAAGCAAGACACCAAGCAGCCCATCAAGCTTAATTAAACGGCGGTAGAATCGCATTTTCAATAAAAATCCATATTTATCCACCGACTTATACACATTATCCACAACTTTGTGGATATACACCTTGGATTCTATCCCCTAAAACCTTATCGTTTCGAAAACGGGTCTGGTTTGGCTCTAGCTTAGTTACCCACAATTTATCCTGAATATGTGGATAACTATAATCACATCTTGACAAATTGAAGTGGTGAGTTCTTATTTCGCACCTTCAATTCGACAAACTAATCAACACACCGTTCCCGTTGAATCAGAGCCCCTTATTTATACGTGAGCGACCTCTCCACTTTCGGATGATTCTGCTTTTAGTCCGGCAGCATTACATGCAGCTACATACGCAAGTCCAGCAGCCATCACGATATCACTGTGTATAGCCGTTCCTCTGAATTCCCGACCCGCACGCTCAACCGTAACTGCCGCCTCAGCATTCGCTTCTTCTCCTCCGCTCAAGGCATGGATCTCCATATCCACAAATGTGATATCGTCAGATATGCTCTGACCGATCGCATGAATGGCCGCTTCTACAGGGCCACTTCCTACTGCGGAATAAGATTGCTCCACTCCACCTGCACGCATACGTACAGCAGCCATACGATCAGTCATGCTGCCTGCCGTAACTTGCAATTCGACCAACTCATAATCCTGGGCAGGAATATTCATCGTCTGGCTGACCATCTGTAGTAGCTGGTCATCACTAACCACTTTTTGCTGATCGGCCGTTTCCTTGAATACGGTGTAGAGTTGTTCCATTTGCTGTTCATCCGGCTCAAATCCGTATTTACGAACCCGATCCTTCAAGGCGTGGCGTCCGGAGTGTTTACCCAGAATAATCATGCTACGCGGAATACCGAGTGCTTCCGGGTCCATAATCTCGTATGTGTTCCGATTCTTCAACAGGCCATCCTGATGGATACCGGATTCGTGCTGGAATGCATTACGTCCTACGACTGGCTTGTTATAGGCGATCGGGAAGTGCATCGCTCGGCTAATCTGACGGGATGTCTCGTACAATTGCTCCAATTTGATATTCGTTGTTGCTCCAAGCACATCACCCCGCGTTTCCAGTGCCATAACCAACTCTTCCAATGCTGCATTACCTGTCCGCTCACCTACACCGTTAATGGTCACTTCAATCTGAGAAGCCCCGTTCGCAATAGCAGCCAAGCTATTCGCCACCGCCAGCCCCAGATCATTATGACAATGGGCACTGTAACGAACTTGATCGCCACCTCTGGCGCCCTCGCGTACACGACGGAACATTTCACCGTATTCATGTGGCAATGCATAACCAACCGTATCTGGCAGATTAATGATCGAAGCCCCAGCCTCAATGACCACTTCAATCATTTCAATCAGGTCATCCATTTTGGTGCGAGCCGCATCCATCGCTGTAAATTCTACGATATCGCTGAACTGCCTTGCGTATGACACCATCTCACGAGCAGTAGCTACAACTTCGCTGCGCGGACGACGCAGTTGATGCTCGATATGAATATCTGACGAAGAAATAAACAGGTGAATTCTGCGCCGTGCAGCATCAGCCGTTGCACGCACTGCTGCATCAATATCACCTTTTACAGCACGGGCAAATCCACAGATCTCTACGTTCTGCAATTGTCTAGATATCGCCTGAACCGCCGCGAACTCCCCTGGGCTGGAGATCGGGAATCCAGGCTCAATGACGTCAATACCAAGAGAAGCTAGTTGATGTGCCAGCTCAATTTTTTGTTCGGGCTGTAAGCTCGCTCCCGGGGCTTGTTCACCATCACGCAGTGTTGTATCAAAAATCTCAATGTGCCGTTTATCATTCATTGTCATATATCATCAGCCTCCATCAATAGGTTATGTCATGCCATTGGCTCTAGCGTGTACGTCGACTTACACACCAGATGTAGTAATTCTCATAAGCGCTTCCGATCTCCATGCCCACCCTGCTGCCGGCAGCAAATACAAATAACCCGCCATCTCCATTAAGAGACGGCGGGTTATTCTCCCCTCCGCGGTACCACTCTTGCTTGATGGTTACGGTCTAAACCGAATCACCATCCACCTCGTCGTCTCCGTTTATGATATTGCGGACAGTAAACCAACCGCAACATGACCAAACGGAGAAACACCCCATAACGGAGGTTAGCCGTTGCTGTGTAACATGGATTTAGATCATCTACTACCGTCAAGGAAGTATCGTGATGCTCAGATCGTTTTCCCATGCCTCCATAGCTCTGTTCCCGGGCGAGATTCTAAGGAATTAGCCACTGCGTCTCACCAACCCGCAGCTCTCTGTGCGCCTCATCCTTGTACTGCTCCCGTTCATTACATTTATCTGATATTGGATAAAATGAAATCAAAAAAGCCTGCCACCTCATGCATATATGCAAGAGACGACAGGCTGTTCACCTTCGCGGTACCACTCTTGTTGACTTCTCCTATTCATTCGCGTAACTCTTGTATGCCTAAGCACACAATAGATTACCCGAAGCCGTCAGAAGCCCCCTCAGTTATTGCCAATCATCTACCGGCATTCGATCCGGCGATTCAAGACAACGGCCCATTCACGGAGGCAACCCGTAACCATGTACTTTCGACCTTAATCGGTCTTCGGCTTCTCTAAGAGAGTAACCGTGTTCCATCGTTCCGCTTCCAGGTGAGTTTCAGGTTTTCCGTCGACTGCGTTGCACCACCCCGCAGCTCTCTACAACCGGGAAATTCCTTACTGTTCCTGTTCATCGCGTTTTCTATTATCGTTCAGAAAAAAACATTGTTTAAATTTGTAACTAATATACATTCTTCACATCCGAATGTCAACTGTTACATTTGACATCTTGGCTTCATACTTAGGCTATTCCCCTATATGTGTGCGTTCAAAAAGGACGGTTTTCAGTATCAAGAAGATGGGGTGAAGATAGAAATGGAGTAGCGGAGCGTAGGCGAAACTACGTGAGCAACTACATTGTTTCCTACGGAAACAAGCTTCGTAAGCCTCCACTTATTTCGGCTGAATCCCATATTGGACGCTGAGATGCCTCAGGGCATCCTTCATAATCAAAAGCGGACTTTTTGAACAACCTCTATACGGATTGCACAGACCATTCCTCCAGCGATAACCCTGGATCAGCTTTGGCATCGAATTCGGAAATTTCTCCACGTTGCCATTTCAGGTATGCTGCAGCTCCAATCATGGCAGCATTGTCTGTACAATACACCATCGGTGGGATTAACAATTCAAGCCCTTCCCGTTCACAACGCTCCTGCAATGCCGTGCGCAGTCCGCGGTTTGCCGCAACACCACCGCACAACAACAGTTGTTGTGAACCATATTGCCGAACGGCACGGACGGCTTTTTCAACCAGCACTTCAACGACTGCCTCTTGGAACCCTCTCGCCACAGCAGAAGCTTCCAGGGTCTCTCCGCGCATTTTGGCCTGATTCAGCACATTGAGTACAGCTGATTTCAATCCGCTGAGACTGAAGTCATATGAATCAGCTTCCAGCCACACTCTTGGCAAGGGTACAACCTGCTCAGCTTCTGATGCCATCCGGTCCACATGTGGACCCCCAGGATAAGGACAACCCAGTGCCCGCGCCACTTTATCATATGCCTCACCTACAGCATCATCCCGTGTGCGACCAATCAGTTTGAACTTACCTTCGGATTCCATATGCACAAGCTCGGTATGTCCACCCGATACCACAAGCGCCATCGCAGGATATTTCAGTTCATGTGTCAGACGATTCGCATAGATATGTCCTGCAATATGATGAGTCCCAATTAGCGGTTTACCCAGCGCCATTGCCAGCGTCTTGGCGGCAACGATACCAACAAGCAGAGCACCCACGAGTCCAGGACCTTGCGTTACGGCGATGGCACTTAAATCTCTAGGACGAATGCCTGATTCCTCAATGGCCTGTTCAAGCATTAGTGTGATTACTTCTACATGTTTGCGTGAAGCCACCTCAGGTACAACGCCACCAAATGCCTTATGTGTCTCAATCTGACTGGAGATCAAGTTGGACAGCACTTCCCGTCCATCTTTGACCACTGCCACAGACGTTTCATCACAGCTCGTTTCCACCGCCAAAATGTAGCATGGAGTCGTTTGTGTTTGTTGATTCTCACTCAGTTCCTTCATGAATCCGTTACGCTTCCTTCCTCTGTGCCGTCTCGGCCTGTGGAGGGCAAATTCGCCCACATAATCATCGCATCCTCCATGTTATCGGAGTAATACCCTTTGCGAATACCTGCCGATTCAAACCCTTTTTTCTCATACAAACGCTGAGCAACTAAGTTCGAAACCCTTACCTCCAGCGTCATCCGTTCCATGCCCAGATAGGCTGCCGTTCTCATCAGTTCATCCAACAATCTCTCGCCAAGCTTGCGTCCGCGATAAGCCTGTCTTACTGCAATGTTTGTGATATGCGCCTCATCCATAATGGTCCACATCCCGGCGTAGCCAATCGCCGTACCGTCTATTTCCATAACCATATATTTAGCAAAATGATTGTGCGTTAATTCATTTCGGAATGCCTCTTCCGTCCAGGGCAGCGTAAAAGCTTCATGCTCAATCACCATGACATCGGGAATATCCGAAAGTGTCATGAGTCTGAACTGGAGCGTTGCATCCTGGTCGTTTTCTTTCAAATGATCCATCCGCTCGCCGTACCCCCTTCACCCTTTTCGCAGTAAATTGGCTTCCGCCTCAGCCAGCTGGGTGTAGTTTGGCACCAGCGCATGAACGTCATCGCGCTGACCTGCAAGCAGCGCGGCGGCGCCAAGCCGCCCGACCCAACGGCCTTCCAGCTCATATGGAATGAGCTGGAGCGCCGTATCTGCTGGGCAGCGCAGCGCAGCCGCAGCCTCAACTGGCCCCGCATCGCCGACGAGCCAGACGGCAGCGGGCCGCTCTTCCGGCGCCGCCTCCGCGATGCGGGCGGCGAGGGCTTCCAGCCATCCGTCCATCTTGCGGATGGCATCAGGCTCAAGCCGCCGGGGCGCATCGCTCCCGGCGGAGGCGAACAGCGCGGTATACGCTTGACCGCGCCGCGCATCCACGAGCGGAACGATCCAGTGGATCGGGGCAGCCGACTGGCTGCCCTCGTCCGCGGATGGCGTTCCGCCAGCCCCTGCTGCGGCAGGTTCCTCTGCCGCAGCTTCGGCCTTGGCGGCGAGGCCATGATGCCAGCCGCCCCAGGCCATTGCCTGAAGGCTGGACACCCCGGCAACGGGGATGTCCCATGCCCAGGCAAGGGTTTTGGCCGCCGTCACCGCAATGCGGATGCCTGTGTAAGATCCAGGCCCAATGCCAACGGCAATGCCGTCTAATTGCCCGGGCTGTGTTCCACTCGCAGCCAAGAGCTGCTCCATTACGGGTACAACATGCACCGAGTGATTACGCTCTGCTCGTTCATTTCGTTCCTCGAGCAGCGTGTGATCCTCCATCACTGAGGCAGCCATCACCGCTGTAGACGTATCCAACGCCAAAAACCGCTGACGCGGCTTTTTTTGTAAATCTTCCATCATCTTATTAAACTCCATTCTGTCTGAACTGCCGGCATATGGCGGCATACTTCTCACCGTATCCATCCAGCGTAATCTTGCGATCCTCCGGACCGGTCGTTTCAATCTGTATATGCAGATGCTCTTCGGGGAGTAGCTCTGGGATAATGCTTGACCACTCCACCAGACTCACTCCGGTTCCATAGAAGTATTCATCTAGCCCAAGCTCATCCGCTTCTTCCAATGAAATACGGTATACATCCATATGATATAAAGGCAATCGCCCCTCATATTCCTTAATCAATGTAAACGTAGGGCTGTTAACTACACCCTGCACACCTAAATGCCAGGCGAACTTTTGTGAAAATGCTGTTTTGCCCGCGCCAAGATCACCATCCAATGCAATCACCATACCAGCCATTGCCTGTCCAGCAAGTGCAGACGCGAGCGCTTCTGTATCTGAAATGCCATGGGAATCATACACCCACTGCTCATGCTCTTGATTCAATTTACGCCCCACCTTTGACGGCCCTGCCGCCTGAGTTCACTTTGAAGACTATTATATCGGTCACCTTCTTCCCCCGCAACACTTGCGAAAGGAATGACGCTTGATATCCCCACTATAATAACGAAAAACCGGCACCTCATGGCACCGGTCTCATCTCGAACTATATATGCGGATCTGCGGGTGACCAACCTTGTCGTACAGCACGCTCAAAATAATCAAGGCATGAATATGATCGGAGGAGGCATGAACCAACATCAGCTTGTCTTCTCCACGATCATGACCTATACCTGCCAATCGAAACCGCTTCTACGGCATCCTTCATGCACTGAACGTTTACGACCTTAGTTGCTACTCCTCCAGTCGATCCACACGAACTGTTTGCGTATTACCAGGGCGACTTCCTACTTGAACTGTAGCCATTCCATTGGCTTCGTCCACACTTTCAATCCAAACAGGATCCCCTTCAAGCGTAACGGCAATTGTATCCTCCGAATCATATATCGCTTTGGCACGCTTAACATCCATCATCTTATTCATACTCCCCTTCCGGATCATCGTGTGATTCACGAACCATCGTATCGGTTGTGCTGTCTCCAATATAACCATTGTCATCGGTTACCTGACCTCCACCCAGCCCCTCATTGACCATGCGATCAATATCGAGCATGAACGATTCTCGGTCAAGCGGTAATTCCTCTGAAGTCACGGCCTCCCAATTGACAGATGTCGCAGGCGTGTGAAAATCCTCGGAGCCTTCCGACGCTGCAAGAGGATAAGGTGAAAATGTGTGAGCATGAGCCTCTCCTTCATCACGTCCGTTCTTCATGAGACACCTCCTAGGTTAGATCATTACAATTGTTCATCCTATGACGAAGACCACTCTCCAGCTTGCTTGCGCTATAGATTGATCTCAAGGATGTTTCTGTTATCATCCCCCACTCTGGCTGAAGCATACTCAGCACATGATCCATGGAATGAAGCGGTTAGCCGTTCACAGAAATGCCCATACTATTCCTTATAAGAGGTTGTTCAAAAAGTTCACTTTTGATTACGAAAGTGCCTAACGGCATCTCAGCATCGAAGATGGGATTCAGCCGAAATAAGTGGAGGCTTACGAAGCTTGTTTCCGTAGGAAACAATGTAGTTGCTCACCTAGGTTTGCCTACGCTCCGCTACTCCATTTCTAGCTTCATCCCATCTTCTTGGTACTGAAAACTGACCTTTTTGAACACGCACTATAATTGATTAACGGAAAGGAGCCGATATCCATGCATACCGTCTGGAAAGGCGCTATTAGTTTTGGACTTGTACATGTGCCTGTCAAAATGTTCTCGGCTACCGAAGACAAAGACATCTCCATGCGTTACATCCACAAAGTCTGTGGTAGCCCGCTTGCTTATGTTCGCAAATGTCCTTCTTGCGAAGTTGAAGTGCAGTGGGAAGAGATTACCAAGGGGTACGAATATGAGAAGGGCAAGTTCGTCCTTTTTGAAAAAGAGGAATTGGAAGCTCTCAACGATTCCACCAGCAAAACCATTACGATCCTCGATTTCGTAGATCTAACCGAAATTGACCCGATCTATTTTCAAAAGACATATTATCTATCCCCCGATCAGGCGGGAGGGAACGCATATCAGCTATTAATGAACGCCATGCGTGATACAGGCAAAATCGGCATAGCCAAAATTTCGATTCGATCCAAAAGCAGCTTAGCCGCTATTCGTGTGCTTGAGGACTGTCTCTCCATGGAGACGATATTCTATCCTGATGAGATCCGTCCCGTCTCACAAGTTCCTAATCTGCCCGAGGTACAGCAAGTCAATGAGAAGGAGCTGACCATGGCGAAGCTTCTGATTGACCAACTGTCTACCCCGTTTGAGCCTGGTAAATATACCGATGATTACCGAGGTAAATTGCTCGATCTGATCAATCACAAGGTTGCTGGTGAAGAGATCAAGATTGCTCCTGCCAAACCGGAGGCTAATGTGATGGATCTAATGGCTGCCTTGCAGGCAAGTATCGAGGCTGTTAAACCGATCCCTACTGATCCTGGTAAATCTACCGCCAAGCCGAAGAAACGCGCACCGAAAAAAACGGCCATTCAAGCTGCCGCTGGAGGAGAAAACGACACCCCTGCGGCGCCTGCGAAAAAGAGAAAAACGACTCCGAAGACATAACTCATGTCTTCTCAATCAGAACTCATTAAATCCGGCGCTACAGCCGGATTTATGTTTTGTAGGAGATGAAATCACACGGATTAATCGATATTTATCATTTGACGAAAGTCGATTTATATTTTATATTAACTTATGAAAAGTAACTTATTTGCGATTTTAAAGTCAGCTTGATCTTTCATTGCATATACGTTCAAACATCCATTGCAATCTTATAATCCATTCAATCCTCATTATGAACCCATAATAACTATGAATTCTTTCAACTCTTAATGGCTAAACACAAAAAATCATATTTCATTTCAGGAGGTAACGACATGACTCAACCTTATCAAATTCCTGCTACTACCCATCTAGGCGAAGTTAGTCTGAGAATCAGCAATCTGGAACGCTCCATTCAATTTTATACGCAAGTGGTAGGTTTGAAACTGCTGGAACAGAAGGATTCTGTCGCAACGTTTACCGTAGATGGACAACACTCACTCTTGCGTCTTGAGGAAATTCCTAACGCAGTGACGATGCCTGAACGTTCATCCGCTGGTTTGTATCATTTTGCTATCCTATTGCCTGATCGCAAGTCTCTCGGGTTAGCTCTGCGCAACCTAGCTGCATCTGGTATTGAGATTGGACAAGGGGATCACCTTGTTAGTGAAGCACTGTATATCTCTGATCCGGATCTTAATGGTATTGAAATCTATGCCGATCGCCCTCGCGATACATGGCAACGTGACGCAGATAACAACTACATCATGGGAACCAATCCCGTTGATGTTCAAGGTCTGTTTGACTTATCTGCGAATGAAACTTGGGAAGGTCTTCCGGTAGGTACTGTCATTGGTCATGTGCATTTCCACGTACGTAGTTTGGAAGAATCTCGCCGCTTCTATCATGGTGTACTTGGTTTCGATATCGTAGGTAATTTTGTCAACATGTCAGCACTGTTCATCTCTGCAGGCGGATATCATCATCATATCGGGCTTAATATTTGGGCAGGCTCAGGAGCACCTGTTAATCCTAGCCATGCTACAGGTATTCAATACTTTACGATTGTGTATTCCAGCCAAGAGGAACGTAATCAAGCTGTAGAACAGTTACGTGAAGCCGGAGCTACATTAACCCAACAAAACGATGTCTACTTTACAGTCGATCCACAGCAGATTCACATTCGTCTGACCGTAGAGAATTAAGTTTCGCATTTTGATCTATTTCTCCTATACAACCTATAATCCCGAACATACGATGCATTCCTTTACTCGGAGGGCTTCCATGATGTTCGGGATTTTCTATTCATGATGATGTTATACGTCAAGCCTGCCTTATAAATATGGTTCTTTTCGTGCATCCTATCCACATGCTCAAGACAACGAAGATACTCGAAGGAGATAACATATGATTGAGAAGGGAAGGTTGAACGTCAGGCAACTTGCCATTCTATTGTTCCTATGTACGATTGGCGAACAGATTCTCGTATTCCCCTCCATGATTACTTCCTACGCACAGGAAGACGCATGGTTATCAGCGTTACTTGGCGTTGGGGGTGGGATGGGAGTACTAATCATTTTTCTGGCAGCCTATAATCTTAATCCGCGGAGAAACCTAATTGAAAATGCACTTCAAACGTTTGGTTCTTGGATCGGTGCACTGTTCAGTTGTTTTTATTTATTTTATTTTCTTATCAGTGCATCTACCTTTATCCGTGAACTTGGCGATTTCATGACCACTCAGATCTTACCTTCATCGCCAATATGGGCGATTGATCTGCTCTTTGTTGGTGCACTTGCATGGGGACTGATACAGGGGATAGCCTGCATAGGTAGAACTGCGGAGGTGTTCCTTCCTCTTGTTGTATTATTTCTCATTATTCTGCTTGTCTTACTGCTCCCTCAAATGCAACTGAGCAACATCAAACCTTTTCTCTCCAGTGGCATACTCGCTCCGTTGAAAGGCTTTGTCGCTGTACTGACATATCCATATTGCGAACTATGTATTTTTATGATGCTGCTCCCCTACACCAATCAAAAGCCTCATATGAAAAAGGATATTCTACTAACAGGCATGATTGGTGGATTAATGCTGACACTAACGTTGACGATCAGTTTGTTGGTCATGGGTTCTTTTCTAACACAACATTATTGGTTTGCCTCGTTTGTGCTTGCACAGAAAATTAATATAGGTAACTTTCTACAGCGAATGGAAGCTTTTATCGCATGTGTATGGATTATCGCTGTTTTTTTCAAAGCCATTTTGTTTTTTTACGGATTTATCTTAGGGATTGCCCACCTATACCGATTGTCCAGTTATCGCTCACTCATCTTACCGAGCGCTTTGATCATTTTTAGTATGTCTATCCTGATAGCGCCAAACGAAACTTACTATCTCAAAGTCGTGATTCCTTACTGGATCGACTGGGATCTTACGTGTGGAATTGCTCTTCCACTGCTGCTTATTCTTGTACATAAACTCCGAGCCCGTTCGTCAAAAGTATAAACATGATTACTTTAAGTGTATGTTTAACCTCTTTTATTTGGAAAGGAGCCTATACACATGTTCACTCCGATCACCCCCTTTGAACCCATCTCAAGCCTTACTCTTCCTACAGGCTCTAATTGGATTGCCCAAATTAAATGGGATGGTGTTCGTATGCTTGCTTATGAGGACGGACAAGAGCTCAGACTGATCAACCGTAGACAGCATGAACGAACGGCACAATACCCTGAGCTTGCTTTAAGCCGCAATATTTGCTCTGGCTCGTCTTACATTGTGGATGGTGAGATTATCGCGCTAGATCCCGATACCGGCAAACCTTCTTTTTATCATGTTTTGCGCCGTGATCGTATGAGCAAACCAGACGCAATTGCTCAAGCGGTTCAGCATATACCGATCACTTACATGGTGTTTGATATCTTGTACTATGACGGAAATTGGGTCACAGACCAGCCTCTTGCCCAGCGCCAGCAATTGCTGCACCAGGTGCTTACTCCATCCCCTCATGTGCAGGAGGTCATCAATATGTCCGATCCAGCCGCTCTGTTGACCGTTATGAGACAGCATCAGATGGAAGGCATCGTGATTAAGGATCTTGCCAGCACGTATGGAATCCGGGCGAAGGATTCACGCTGGCAGAAAGTAAAAATCATGCATGATCTCTATGCAATGATTGGCGGCGTTACTTTTCGTAGTGGTATTGTGAATGCCATAGCAGTAGGGGTATACGATGGACCACACTTTATTTATATCGGTCATGTGGGCACGGGTAAGCTAAACTCGGATACCTGGCGCAAGCTTACTGCGGATATACAGCCTCTAATTCGGCAAACGAATCCGTTTCATAACATCCCTGAGCGCAGTGCAGAGACGACCTGGATCGAGCCACAGATTGGAGTCAAAGTGCAATACATGGAACTTACTCATCACCGGACGTTGCGCCATCCAAGTATTCAGACGTTTGCCGAAGTTACACAGGAGGATTGCCCTGCAAGTCAGCTTATCCAAGAAGATGAGCATTAGAATGTAGTAGCTCCATGTATATCGATTCAACTAAACGTTCACACAGATAAGATGGCAGCATAATTTGCCAATACGATACATTTGAAGGATAGGAGGCATATGCCATGGCACACACGATCAAAGGAACCATCATGATTGACGGCATGGAGATCACGGTGACGAACCCAAACAAACCTTTATGGCCGGAAGCTGGGGTGACAAAAGCCATTTATTTGCAAAAGTTAGCAGCACTTGCTCCTTATCTGCTCACCTATACCAGCAATCGACTCCTTACTACCATTCGGTATCCTCATGGCGTGGACGGTGAATTTTTTTATCAAAAGAATGCCCCCGAGCCGCTTCCAGCATTCGTACACACCTCGAATCATGAAGGCATTAACTACGTAGTCATGAACAAACTACCGGAACTGCTCTGGCTTGGGAATCTGGCATCACTTGAATTCCATCCTTCCCTACATGCGGTCGGGAGTCATTTACCTTGTGAATGGATGATCGATCTTGATCCTTCTCAAGAGGACGAGCCACGAATCATGCAGGCTGCCCAGATCGTAGGAGAAACGCTCACGTCCCTTGGTCTTCGATCTGTACCCAAAACCTCTGGCGCCACTGGTGTTCAGATTATTGTGCCGATCCGTCAGGGTGTCACCTTTGATGAACTGAGGGACATCGGCCATTTTGTAGGCAAATATGTTACCCAGAAACACCCCAACCTGTTCACGTTAGAACGACTCAAAAAAGACCGCGGGGATCGTATTTATTTTGACTATCTTCAGCATTATGGCGGCAAAACACTGGCAGCTCCTTATACACCGCGAGCTAAACCAGGAGGCACCGTCTCGACACCTCTCACCTGGGATGAAGTTCGTAACGACGTGTCGGTCAAAGATTATCATCTCATGAACATTGTAGAACGGCTTGCACACATGGGAGACCTCATTGCTGCTGTCGAGCCTCAGCCAGTGGAGCTGATCATCCAGCATCTCAAAAAGAAATAGCCGACACCCTCAAACCAAGGGTGTCGACTATTGTTCTACCTACATGTGCATTTCGTCCGAGCACATGCACAAATTGTCATTCAATTATTCAGCGATTAAGCGACTAAGCTCGCTAATGAATACCTTTTTTCTTGAAACGTCCGCCCTTCACATCATGGATATTACCAATAGCTACAAAGGCTTGTGGATCCCAATCTTCTACAATTGATTTCAACTTGGCTTCTTCCAGGCGAGTGATGACCACAAAAATAATTTTCTTCTCATCCCCACTGAATCCACCCTCTCCATCAAGGAAAGTTACACCACGACCAAGACGGTCTGTGAGCGCTGATCCGATATCCCGATATTTCTCACTGATAATCCAGACCGATTTGGATTGATCCAGTCCTTCGTTGACAATGTCGATCATCTTCATCGCAATATAATAAGCAATCATGCTGTACAGCGCATTTGGCCATCCAAATACAAATCCTGCACCTGCAAAAATAAATACGTTAATGAACAATACGATCTGTCCTACGGATAAGGGTGACTTCTCACTCAGCAAAATAGCAACGATCTCGGTTCCGTCAAGAGATCCACCGGAACGGATAACTAGACCAACACCCACCCCTAGGATCAATCCACCAAACACTGCTCCAAGCAGCGGTTCGCCTGGCGTTAATGCAGGCACTTTATGCAATAACGATGTCCCGATGGACATCACTACGATCCCAAGCAGCGTAGATAAGGCAAATGTTTTACCAATTTGTTTGTAACCTAGAATTAGAAAAGGCAGGTTGAGCAAGGTCAGGAATATCCCGAGTGGCAGATGCGTGAGCTCTGACACCATAATCGAGATCCCCGTAATCCCGCCATCGATAACGCCATTTGGCACGAGAAATACTTCAAGTGATACAGCCATGAGTGCAGCACCGACAAGTATCATTACAATGCGTTGCAGAAGCTTCAATGTAAACACCGAGCTTTTGACGCCGCGGTCAGCTGCCTTAGATGTTAATTCTTTCACTGTTACATTAGACATAGTATCCCCCCCGTTAAATCAGTATGTGAATCCATTTTATAAATCATTTAAATACTTCACAGTGGATCTACATATAGCAGAGCAAGAAATGTAGCTAGCTCTACACATCCACTGGCTAATACGAGCACAAGCACCTAAAGGCGATATAAAATGGATTCAAGATGGTCTGCATTCCGGTTCACACTTCCAAAAGAGAGCAAAAGGGAGCCTGTTTTCCCGCAGACTCCCCTCCTTCGCCAAGACATGATTTATATATCTATTATATCATAAAAGATCAAATTTGAGCAAAACAGTTAGCAAAAAGAAGATAAATTCACAAAAAGTGAATTTATCTTCAGAAATCGGGCTAAAAACGGCTAAAGAAGCGGTGAAAGCATCCGAGAAAGCATTTCTGCCCCTTTTTGCCACCGTGATCGCTGCTGAAAAACCTTCACATCAATGGAGCTACAATTTTCTAAGTCACGTTTAAAATCATGAAGCAAATGATCCATAGCCGATGACTCAAACAACACCGCAGTCAACTCAAAATTACAAAAGAAGCTACGCATATCCATGTTGGCCGTCCCTACAGTTGCAAGCAGATCATCCACGATCATGACTTTTGCATGTACAAATCCCTTCCGATATTGATAAAACTTCACACCTGCACGAAGCAGTTCCTCCACATATGACAGAGAAGCTAGATGCACCAGCCGAGAATCCGATTGATATGGAATGATAATCTTTACATCTACTCCACTGACAGCTGCGGTTTTGAGCGCTTCATATAAGGCAGGGTCAGGAATAAAGTAAGGAGTCGTAATATAAATGCGGTCACACGCTACAGAAATTGCACCAAAACACATCTCCTGAATTGCATCCCAATCTTGATCTGGACCACTACTTAGAATCTGGATGCGCTCATCCCCACTGCAGATATGAGGGGGGAATAGTTCCGTTAATTGCGGCTCTGTAATCTGCTCACCGGAAGCAAGCTTCCAGTCGTTGAGAAACGTATTTTGCAGAAAATAGACGGCATCCCCTTCAATCTGCACATGGGTATCACGCCAAAATCCGATTTCTGGGTACTTGCCTAAGTAATCATCGCCAACATTGATACCGCCAACAAAACCAATATGCCCATCCACCACTACAATTTTGCGGTGGTTACGGTAGTTGACTCGGCGATCAATCGTAGCAATGAGTGGTGGGAGGAAATAGTGAAACTCCACGCCGGCTTCCTTAAGCTTGCGAATAAAATTCCCGCTCATCTTGTGACTCCCGAGCCCGTCGCAGATAAAGCGAACCTGCACGCCTTCTTGGGCTTTACGAATCATCACATCTTGAAACTTGGTACTGATCTCATCATCGCGGAAAATATAGAACTCCACATGTAAATGATGCTTAGCCGTTTCCATCGCCTGCAGCATGGCCTCAAATGCTTCTTCTCCATTCGTAAGCACCCGACTTCGATTACAGCCTGTTATCGGACTTTCAGACAAATGAGACAACAGATTGAACAACCGATGTTGATGCCGGAAACGGTGATCTGTCATCTGCTGCGCATCCTCAATGATATGAGCTTGCTGCCATATCGTTTTCTTAATCTCACGGAAAATGCGTGAGCCTCCTTTACGGAGCTTTTTACGTTTATTGTAATCCTGAGCGACGAAATAATAGACAACAAAACCGATCAGGGGAACGCAAAACAAAATAAATAACCAGGCTACAGCCTTCGCCGGATTACGAAATTCCAGCAATAGAATGGTACCAGCCTGAAAAATAAAAATAAGCAATATGATAAGCAGCCAGAACATTCAGCTTCCCCCTCAGTGACAAAAAACATCATCCTGTTACACATTCACTCCATCATCATTGACGTTTAAGTGAGTGACTAATCATAGATACCCAATGTTGACCCCATTCGTAACGGTTTGCATAGATAAAACTTTACATACGCACACTAACACTAGAATTGAAACGGAAAATAACGTGTATATTATGACAGTGATAGGTTAAACATATCCATCCAAGATCTGTGAAAGTGGCGGTGCAGCGCCATTCATAGCGTTTTCAGTTCCAAATGCTTCCTCTACGTATAAGCTAAAGGTGGTCTTCTTACGTAAAATTAGATATAATAATCGTTAAAAACTTATTACTCAAAGGAGAAGAATAGTGTAATGGACAGTGACGGGTATGCGTTAAAATTATTTTTGATTGCGTTTTTGATAGGATTATCAGCGTTCTTTGTGGCGGTGGAATTCGCCTTGGTGCGGGTACGTCCTAGCCGGATTGATCAAATGATTGCCGAAGGGAACAAACGTGCCTTAGCGGTGAAACAAGCAGTGGCTAATCTGGATGGATACTTGTCCGCCTGTCAGCTCGGTATTACGATTACATCTCTGGGACTCGGCTGGCTCGGTGAACCAACCGTAGAGAAGCTGCTACATCCTTTATTCGAAAGCCTGCAATTGCCTGAGTCGCTATCATCTTTCTTATCGTTTATTATCGCTTTTATTGCCATTACATACTTGCACGTTGTAGTCGGCGAGCTTGCACCCAAAACGATTGCGATTCGCAAAGCCGAAACGGTTGCGCTACTAACGTCAACACCGATCATCTGGTTTAACCGTATTATGTATCCATTTATCTGGTTGTTGAACGGCTCTGCCAATCAGCTCGTCAAATTATTCGGTATTAAGCCCGCTTCCGAGCATGAAGACGCACACTCGGAGGAAGAGCTACAGATTATCATCAACGAAAGTTTCGAGAGTGGTAAGATCAATCAAGCGGAATTCGGATATGTAAGCCGGATCTTTGCTTTTGATGAAATGTTAGCTAAAGAAATTATGGTACCTCGGACCGATATGGTCTGCCTTTATCTAAATAAATCGAATCAAGAAAATCTAGATATTATTCGCGAAGAACAATATACTCGTTTTCCTGTTGTGAATGAGAGTAAAGACGATATCATCGGAATCATTAACACCAAGCAATTTTTCCTAGAGTTGTATGGTAATGATGAACCTGTTGACTTGTCCTCCCTCATCCAGCCCGTATCGGCTGTCCATGAGACAACACCTGTCAAAGACCTGCTGAAGAAAATGCAAAAGGATGGCGTACATATCGCCGTATTGGTCGATGAGTATGGTGGGACTTCGGGGATTGTTACCATTGAGGATGTACTTGAGCAGATCGTCGGCGAGATTCGCGATGAATTCGATGCTGACGAAGTTGAAGACATTCAGATCATCAATGAACAATATGTTATCATGGATGGTAAAGTATCCTTGTCCAAAGTGAATGATATGTTCTTATCCAACCTCGATGCGGATGAATGGGATACCATTGGTGGTTGGTTATACAGCCATCGTCCAGAGATGAACGAACAGGAAGAATACGAATACGAGAATCTCACGTTTGTTCTTTTGGAAAAAGATAAAAACCGCTTTTACAAAGTTGCTGTCGTTCCGAAGGAACCCCTCGTTATGTCAGACTATACTGATGAAAACGAGAAGGAATCCTAGTGGCTGAATGAAGCAACTTGATATAATTTGAAGAAGAGCACTTGCCTTTGCTGGCAAGTGCTCTTTTGGTAATGTTACATTCGGTACGCTGCTACTCTATTGTCAAGCGACTACCGTCCATTTTTCGCTATTTCACCAATACAGACATTAGTTTAATCCTTTAATCCACTTCACATTATCATTAATGATTGCTGGAGAAACATTGGAATGACCTTGAAGCGCTGATTTCCAGCCCTCGAGCTGCTTCATAGACACCTGCACATCATTACTCACCCTGCATAATTAGCAGTTTTGTTCATTTTGAGACATAGCCAAAAAAGCCGTATCTCAATCGTAAAGGGCAGCTTCGTAACCCCTCACAACTAAAATACGGCTTATTTAGATGAAATCCTCTCTCACTCTACAGACTCGGACTTTTCTTCCACAATTCGATGATGAATTCTCCGAACAATAATCTTAAGGATCATGTATAACGGAATCACGATAATCATTCCCAGAATATTTCCCAAGTCCGCACCTACAAGCAACAGTATAACCGTCGTTAGCGGATGAATATCTAATTTCTTCCCATATACATATGGGGAAACAAGATTATCCTGAATTTGCTGTGCGATCACGATAATAACCAAAGACCAGATCGCCATGGATGGTGATTCAATAAAACCAACGATGACAACCGGAATAGCGGCCAGAATCGCACCAACATACGGGATAAAGTTCAAAATGATGGATACCATGGTCAGTAACAGTGCGTAAGGCAGGCCTAGAATAAGGAACCCAATATACATCAGAATACCAAGTGCCACATTCACAATGACACGCCCCACAATATAATTACTCAGTGCATCATCAATCTCATGAACCGTCTCTTCGCCATCCTTGCGGTAATGCCTTGGCAGTAACAACGTCAGATTCGTGCCAAACTTACTTCCTTCTTTGAGCATGTAATACAGCATGATCGGAAACGTCGCGAGAATAATGACGAGGTTCGATACTACCGAGAATAATCCAGCGACATAATCACTGACTTGAGTTATCCCCTGACTTAAGAAATCCGACAAACGTGAGACCAGATCGGAATCTTCGGGCAGATACCTGGAAAGGAAACCGTTCTGTTCTAATTCTGTAAGCTGACTGGTGAGTGAATTAATCAAAGTCGGTGTGTTCTCAATGAAATTCCACAGTTGCTCTCGCAGAGATGGCCATACTAAGACGCTAAAGCCCGCAAGAATCAGTGCAATCACAACATAAATAATGATAACTGACAAGGCTCGCTTCAATTTGTGGCGCTCCATATAATCGACAAGTGGACGCAGCAAATAATAGAAAAACCCTGCAATCAGTAATGGAATAATGATGATGTGAATCAATGAGGTTAACGGCCGGAAAATAAAGTTTACTTTATCTCCCAAATACACGATGAGCAGCAGCAAGATGATGGCTGTGCATATGCGATAAAACTTATTGTTTACCAAGAAACGTGATCCCTCCATGCGCTGCTCTGCCAAATGCGACTGCGGCGAAATATGTAATACCAACCTGTTGACTACAGCATGGACAAATTTTCATCTTCCAAGCCATGTCTGTTGTAACATATGTACCCTGAAATGCAGCTCTTGCCTCAGCCTGGATGAGTTTGATGGTTAAGAGTATCTTGTTAAATAGAAACATTCATCAAAACGAGCGCAAAAAAAGAAGCAGGCGATTAGCCTGCTACATCTCTTCTGCTGAATACAACCCACGATATAACCATGAAGACAACATAGTATGCAGCCAACACGGCAATAGAAAAGCCAAGAGTCATGCCCTCTGGAACGCCTCCGCTGATCATGTCAAAGACCGAACCTGAGTTCATGTATCTACTAAGATCCATGTTATTAAATAAAACATACTTCGCCCACTCATAGCGCGTTGGATTGAAGATCAATGTGAAGATATTTTGTGTAAACATAATAAATAGCGATAATCCAATCGCCAGTGCACCTGAACGAAAGACAGAGGACACCATGAAGGCAATCGCAAGTGTAATAAACAAGTCCACGTACATATATCCCCATAATGTAAATACCTGTCCTGTGCTTCTGGTCTCCAGATCCGTCGTGAAAAGAACAGAAGATATGCCCCAAGCCAGAAGAATCACAACGAGCGTACTCAAAACGCTGAACCCGATGACCGTCATATATTTGGACAATAGAATTTTGCTCCGCGACCATGGACGAATCAGCAGCAGCTTGATCGTTCCCCAGGTAAATTCACCTGCTACCGCCTCAGCTGCTATGACGACACAGAAGATCGTGTTCAGAAAAAATACGATCTGAACAGTTGTGTATGCCGCTTCCAAGGCAGGCATATCGCTTGCTCCCATGCCTTCTCTTAACAAAACCGGCAGCAATAGCGCACTTAAAGCCAAAATGGAGAGCATAATCCAGGTTCGTACACGACGGAATATTTTCATGTTTTCATTCAATAATAGATTGCCGAAACTAGCCAATACCTCCGCCCCCAGTCATTTGCAAAAATTGATCTTCTAGGGTATGGGTTACGTTACGGATACCATAAACCTGAAGCCCTTCATGCACTAATCTAGCGTTCAATTCTGGAATCTGTTCACGAGATACGCTAATTACGATGTTACTGCCTTGAATAGTAGCTCCTGGAATGAGCTCAGCAGCACGCTGTGCATTATTGACCTCGAAGGCAACTTCGATCTGAGCGTCCGCTCCCGCTTCTTGTCTCAGATTCCGCACATCGATCAGCTTGCCGTTCTGAATAATGGCTACCGTATCGCACATGAGCTCCATTTCTGATAATAAGTGGCTGGACACAAACACGGTAATTCCTTCTTCTCGCGTGAGCTGACGTAAATAATCTCTTAGTTCCCGAATCCCTTGTG
The DNA here is from genome assembly GCF_030812775.1 of Paenibacillus tundrae. GTDB lineage: Bacteria > Bacillota > Bacilli > Paenibacillales > Paenibacillaceae > Paenibacillus > Paenibacillus tundrae_A. Next base: position 98,966 of record NZ_JAUSTI010000004.1, on the reverse strand, counting down.
GATCTAATCCGTTCGTAGGTTCATCCAATACGAGCAACTTCGGTTTATGTAATATGGCTTGGGCAACCCCCAAGCGTTGACGCATGCCAAGCGAGTACGTTTTCACCTTATCGTGAATCCTTGCGGTAAGGCCAACCCGCTCAATGGTCTCCGCTATGCGCTCCTTCGTAATACCGGGTGACATGCGGGCAAAATGGACAAGATTCTGATACCCTGTGAGGAATTTGTACATTTCAGGATTCTCTACAATCGCACCAACCTCTGCGATGGCCTTCTCAAACTCCGTTTTCACACTATGTCCAGAGATCAAGATGTCTCCCTTACTAATCGACATAAGTCCAACCATCATTCGGATCGTCGTTGTTTTACCTGCCCCGTTTGGTCCTAAAAAACCAAAAACCTGCCCCGGAGAAATATCCAGAGTCAGGTCGCTGACCAACGAGCGGGAAGAGATAATTTTACTGACGCCCTGAAGACGGACGACCGGTTCATTCTGCATTCCATTCCCTCCCTCATCGACGGGCTCACCATTCATGCCCGTTTCTCATATGAATTCAGTGTATCATAATCTTTAGTATATTGTCCTGTAAACTGGGCATTCTCCTGTCGCTTCGTCTGAACCTGACATGTTCCACAGCATCCTAGTGGCATCTCACTTCGATAAAATCCCGTGCGAAATACTTGATTGACTCCGCAAATCTCATCCTTAACTTGGTCTAAGTTAGTAGCAACCGACACAATCCTCCCACAACTGACACAATAAAAGCGACTCGATTCGATCACTGAATTCATTCCCCTCACAAGGAGCACTGAGTTCCCTGTTATTTGTCGTTAGATGCTGAGAATTGATACATTTTGTATCTAATTCGTAATTTACTTGACACCGGGACTATTGTCAAGAGTATATCGGTTATAAAAAGGAAAAAACACAAAAAAAGCTCTATAAATGCGACAAAAGTCTCGCATTCATAGAGCTTCTTCAAGGACTTATGATACAATTTGGTTCAAACTATGGGCATATATCAAATTGAATAAACAACATCATTTATTCATTGCTCTCCTGTTGCTGATGCCCACCACTTGAAGGGTAATACCAGAGCAACACCCATTCCTTCCCATCTTGCACAACATAACAGGTTTGCACCATGTCGATCACACCAAATGTGCTCTTATATTTCATTGTAACATTCATTTTGTACGCTTCCGAGAATACCTGCATGCCGTCAATGATATTGACGTCGAACTCACGCTCAGGCTTCTCGATCTCCAGACCAAAGGTTTCCACGCCAAAGTGCTGCATAAAAATATGGGCTTTGGATTGCACATATGTGCTCTTGGGGAATCGCTCCTTCATAAGCGGGTGAAATAGCTCCCATGAACTACCGAAATCACCTGTCTGCTCATAGCGATAAAATTCAGCAACAACTGCTGCCGCCTCATCAGGAGCACTGGCACGGAACAGATGTGGAATGGTTCTTACGATAAGCCATAACAACAATAGTACAATGATGATAAAGCCAACCTTTTTGAATATCTCATTACGTTGCCTTCTTCGCAGCATCCATGTCCCTCCCTGTCCTCCTTCCATATCTATGATGGAGGACGGACAAGTAGAAGCTGCAACAATAACATCTGATTTCCTGGGAAATGGCGTTCATCACCGATCAGAGCGCTTACGGATACCTCTTGACCTTAATTTCCGATAGATCGCTACGCCTGCTATCCATAACATCACACCGCAAAAGCCGCCAATTAGATCTACTCCAACATCTCGAATAGAGGCTGTTCGGCTAGGATTGAAATGCTGAATGTACTCATCCACTGCGGCAATGATGGCAACCACAACCAGCGCAATCCCAACACTGGCTATCGTTCTTTTTCTTAGGTAACGCATTCCACAGTATACAAGTACACCCAGTACGGCATACACGAATACATGCGCACTTTTGCGAAATACAAACTCGGCAAAGTCTAAAGGTCGTTCATTGAGTGAATAATGATGCTCGCCATAGGTGAACTGGATATCAGGCAATGCTAACAGCCATTGAATGTTTCCAGACCATTGACGCAGCCACGGCTGAATCGTCTGCTCCTGATACGACTGTGCCGACATTGACCAGATGAACAAAATCCATGACACGATCATAAGCGCGGTAAGCAAGTATCCCCATTTTCTCCGCTTATGATGATGTCGCCTACGCCGTGAACCCTCCTCTACTAATATTGTAATCACCGCTTTCATCTCTCTTTCTAATGTTCACCAAGCTCACTACAGATCACTGGGCGATAGAGCCTGTGAATAAGCCTCGACCGTTCGTACCTACATAGACCTTCCCATACGTCTGACGATCCGCTTCCAGCACTTGGGGTTCATTTCCAAGACCGATTCCGGTAGCTGGTGAGATGTTCTGCCAGGTCAGTCCCATATTATCGGAACGGTAAAATCCTTTTACATTATTGACGGTTCCATAGATAAACACTGAAGGATTAAGCGTACCTGGTTTTCCTTTGCCAAAAGCAAACAATTCAGACGACTGCACGTTAGGCAATTTGGTAAATGTAGTGCCAGAGCTGCTCGAAGCATACAAACCTGCATCCCCCAGGCTAACCCATACTACATTCCCGAGTCCTGGAGCTGCCTCCACCTTAATTTTCCCGCTGCTTGGCAACTGGCTGGAGTTTGCTTTGTACCAGTTCGCTCCACCATTGGTCGTGCGGTACAGATGACCTGCGGAATACATATAAAACTTATTACCGTTGATTCGATCTCCAGCGAGCCTCTCATTATACGTGAATATCGTATCTGCATCATTTTCATTGGATGGAAGCCCGGTCATACTCTGCCAGCTTGCTCCCTTATTCGTGCTCCTTACGGCTTTGCCGGTTTGCGGCAAATAAATGATCAGATTCGGATTCGTGGCTGAGTATGCGATACGCCCCAATTTGGAGCCATCAGGTACATTCACAGCAGTAGCAGTCTGACCATTATCTGATGAAATAAACAGTTGGGTAATGGTTCCATACCAATCGTTACTGCCCAAGAAAATCATCTGATCAGGGTCTGCTTCGTGATAGTCCATACTGACCACTTCTTTCATGCCTTCAAGTTGTAACTTTCGAATCGGTTTACTATATATATCCGAATGTCTAAATCCTGTCTGATCTGCGACACCGCTAAAGAAAGCAGTTCCTTGAGGAGGTGTTGTACCAGCTAGTGCGACAAGTTCTTCATGCCCATCAGTAATCGCATCCCATTGTGTGTTTTGTGCAGTAATATCATCTGTTTTAAATACCCCTGACCAATCGGAAGCATACACTCTTCCGGGTTGATGAGGATCAAATACAATACTGGCTGTTGCGGAAAAGAACATATTCGGTGTCCACCAGGATGGTCTATTGTTCAACGTTTTGTTCACACTCACCCAGGTCTTTCCCCCGTCCGTGGAACGATACAATGGTAAGTTACTGCCACCTGTTCTTACAGCAGTCAAGATATGGTTATCGTTCGAAGGATCTATACTGATCCCATAATAGGAAGAGTAGTCCGAACTCGGAGTAATATTGGTCCACTGTCTGCCGTTGTATTTAAAGACCCCTTTGTTATCGGTAGTGGCATACAAAATCCCACTTTTGGAAACGGTCATCCGTGCTACGCTATCTGGACTGTTCCGGATGAGCTCCCAGGTCATCTCACCATTACTTCGTTTCATCTTCGAGAAGATCCCTACACCTCGTACACCTGCATAGACCACTTGCTCATGCTTTGCTAATGGATTGACACCATATACAACACTTCGGATCCCTTGACCCTTAATTCCATAGGCAACTTCCCGTACATGGCTCCACGTTTCTCCTCCATTTTCAGAAACGTATAATCCATCGTATCTTGTGCCGACATGCACGTAGTTCGAGTTTAGAGGATTAACCGCAATACTCTCTCCCATTGCACGATGAATGTTTCCATTAGATGCATTACGGAGGCTTAACCCCGTTCGAACCCACGTTTCGCCTCGATCTGTCGATTTCAGAACGTCACTGGGGCTGTTATTTGCATATTTACCAGCAGAAACATATACGATGTTAGGATTCTGTTGATCAAGTGCAATCCCATCTATACCATAGAGATTACTTTCATCAGATCCGATATGATCGATTAGAGGAATCCATCGATTATTGTCAGAATCCAGCCGGTAAACACCCCCAACATCTGTTCGTGCATAAACCAAGTTGGGCTCGGTAGGGTGAACTACCACCCCTGTAATGTATCCGCCACCCTCGACAGGGATTTGATTCCATTGATAGTTGTCCGCAGACTGAACTACATTTGTCGTGGTTGGAATCATCAGGGTATACATTAAAATGACAATTAATAGTAATTTTGGTAGCCTAAACGTAAACATGCGGTTCACCCCCATATCCATTTACCCGGAGTGTTCTTTGATCAATTGATGTATACGATCCTTCTCAGACTGTTCCACCATATAGTAATAAACTCCGTCAATTTTTTTACCAGTGCCTTTAATTTCAACCGATTCGACACGCTCCAGAACGTTACGATATTTGGCGAGCATGGACTTCATCTCATCAAATGAAACGTCTGTTTTGACATGCTCGCTCACTTCTCCAAGCAGTGACTCCAACTGAAACACTGTGGAGACTTGAACCGTGCTTTTCAATACCTGCTTAATAATTTCCCGTTGCCGATCATTACGCCCTAGATCACCCTTCGGATCGTCATAACGCATACGCGAGAAACCCAATGCGCTCGCACCATCCAAGTGAATTGTACCTTTGTCGAATTGATGACCCTCATATTCAAAAGCGAATGGATTTTCCACATCTACACCACCAACCAAATCAATAACCCGCGCAAACCCTTCCATATCCACCTTCAAATAATAATGCATCGGTACGCCGAGAAATTGCTCAACGGTCTGCACAGACATATTTACGCCGCCAAAGGCATAGGCATGGTTGATTTTGTCCTCTGTTCCACGCCCCACGATACTCGTGCGAGTATCGCGAGGAATATTGAGCATGAGTACAGATTTTTGAGCTGGATTCACGCTGAGCACAATCATCGTGTCAGAGCGTCCACGATCATTGGCGCGTGTATCAACACCTAGAATAAGGGCATTGAATGGTTCCTCATTCTCCAGATCAATGGGAAATCCGACGCCTCCCCTGTTATCTACGATAGATACCTCTTTGACCGGTTCCCGGGGCTCATAGATGTCATTTGCAGTCGATTTAACATTAAGATACAGATAGACTGCATAACCGAGCACAATCGCTATCATGAGAAACAGAATTGCTAACGAAATTTGGATTCCCCGTTTGAGCTTCATGTTCATGCCTCCGGTCACAGAACTGCGGGTTTTCTACCATCGATATTGGTTAAACCAGGACGTCCAACGGAGTAATATTGAAATGGTGTATCCTTAATCTGATCTTCTTCATAGATATTTCTTCCATCGATGAGAATGGGTTGATCCATATGTGCAGCGAGTTCAGCCAGATCAACCTCCATGAATTCCTTCCATTCTGTCAAAACACAGAGTGCATGAGCATCACGAGCAGCCTCCATTGCACTTGAAGCCCATGTGATTGCTGGTGAATCGACCTCCTTCCGGAAATTCTCTGTAGCTATAGGATCGTAAGCTTTAACCGTTGCTCCCTGATCTAGCAGACGCTGAATAATCTCAATCGCTGGCGCATCCCTTACATCATCCGTATCCGGTTTGAAGGCGAGACCCCACACCGCAATTGGTTTGCCATCCAGTACATCCAATGCCTCCTCTAGTTTACGGATGACGTTGAAACGCTGATCCTTGTTCACTTCGACTACTGATTTTAACAACTTAAAGTCATAATCGACATTGCCCGCAATTTGAATCAGCGCTTGTGTGTCTTTAGGGAAGCATGAGCCACCATAGCCAATGCCTGCTTTCAGGAAGGAAGAACCGATCCGCTTGTCATAACCCATGCCTTCAGCAACTCGACTGACGTCTGCCCCCACCTTCTCACAGATATTTGAAATTTCATTTATGAAGGATATTTTGGTTGCCAAAAAGGCATTGGATGCATATTTAATCATCTCGGCAGAGCGAATATCCGTCGTAATGATCTGATCCGTCAAAGGCTGATGCAGCTCCTTCAGCGTCGCAACAGCACGCTCACTAGCTGTTCCAATGACAATTCGATCTGGATATAACGTATCCTTAACGGCCGTGCCCTCACGCAAGAATTCAGGTACCGATGCCATGTCAAAAGGATGCTGGGTCAAACTGCTAATCCATTCCTGGATTCGATCATTCGTTCCGACAGGAACCGTGCTTTTAGTCATAATTATTTTGTAACTATCAATATGAGAACCAATTTGTTTGGCAACGAGTTCAACATAACTTAAGTTAGCTTCACCATTCGGCAAGGAAGGTGTACCTACAGCAATTATAATGATGTCTGAACGGTTGATCGCTTCACCGATCTCTTCGGTGAATGATAATCTGCCTGCTTTCATGTTGGCATTCATTAGTTCTTTCAGACCTGGCTCATAAATGGGCACGTTGCCTTCTCTAAGCAGTGCCACTTTGTCTGGATTATTATCTACACAAATGACATTGTTTCCAATCTCGGAGAAGCACACACCCGAAACTAAACCTACATACCCCGTACCAATCACTGTAATATTCATCGCCATATCCCCCATCTTCCTAAATAGTTGTTAGGACGTGTCTGAAAACTCGCTGAAGTGCATCTTTTACCGTCTTTTCGCCCCCTGCTGCGTCACTTTCCCTTGACGTGCCCCGGCACGCCTGCGGAAAACTTCCTGGCTTGGAACGAAAATTCGGCAAAATCTGCGTCCTTCGGAGTTTTCAGACACGCCCTAGATGAACCAATTTCATAACTCATTAATAATGGATTCATGAAATTGATTCAGGCATGCTTAACATACGTTTTCACGATGTCCTGCCACTGTGTAGCAACCCGAACAATGTCTTCCTCGATCAATTGGCTACCAATCTGAACCTCGATAATCTCCAGCTCCGAGAAAGCTTTGACGGAATGCAGCATTCCTCGATCAATAATGACCGTGTCCCCCTGGCGAATCATTCGACTCACACCGTCCAGAATGAGTTCGCCTGTTCCAGATACTACGGTCCACACTTCATTGCGCAGTCGGTGATATTGATAACTCAGATTGCGCTCCGGGCTAATGCAGATACGTTTGGTTAATACCTCGTCACCGCCCTCATTCCGTGTATAATCAAGCACTCGATAACAGCCCCATCTTCGTTCCTCATACATGGGACGCTGATCCTCATGCTTCACAATTTCCTTAATTCGCGGACTTGCATCCTTCTCGCTGACTAGGATGCCGTCTGGGCTCACCGCAACCACAATGTCGGAGAGACCAAGTATGGCCACGGGAATATTCAATTCGTTGATGAGATGGGTATTGGTTGAATCCGCTGTGATCCATCCCTTGCCCACAATTGGAGCATTCATCTCCTCCGTGAGTGTGTTCCATGTTCCAAGGTCTTTCCAGTAGCCATCGTAAGGCACAGCAATAATGTGGCTTGCCTGCTCGACAACCTGATAATCGAAGCTAATCTTGTGTAGTCGTCCATACTGCTTCAGCATCTCGTCGTATTGAATAGGCAGCTCCATATCAATCAGCAGATTGATCAGATAACCTAACTTGAACGCAAAAACCCCGCAATTCCATAAGGCAGCCTGTTCAATCATGGCGGCTGCATCGGATTCGCAGGGTTTCTCTTGAAACTTCGCTACGTTAACGTAATGATCTTGCTTATCATCATAGAACTTGCTATTGCGGTTGAACTCCTTATTCTCAAAAGACATATTCTCAGGAATAATATAGCCATACTTCTCTGAAGGGTAGGTTGGTATTACCCCCATCAGTGCAAGATCCGCACCTGACTTTTCGAGCAAATCTGGCAAGGTGGCCAGCACATCAAAGAACTCTTTTTCCACAAAAGGATCAACGGGCAATACAGCAATCGTCTCATGTAAACTCACACTTTCCACCGAATACAGATACGAGGCCGCAAGTGCAATCGCTGGAAACGTATCTCTACGCTCAGGCTCTACGATCAGCTTCACTTCATCGCCAAGCTGTGCAGTCAGAATCTCAACTTGGGGTAAACTTGTGGCTACAAGCGCCTCAGAAGCAAGCCCGGACTGACCAAGCTGCCGCCAAACCCGCTGTACCATGGATTCCGGGCTGCCTTCGGGATTACGTAATACTTTCAGAAATTGCTTCGATCTGGAATCATTGGATAATGGCCAGAGTCGTTTGCCTGATCCACCAGATAATAAAATACTTCTCATAATGCCGTACCATCGGACAGCGCAACTGTTCCACTGCCTTTAAAAGTTCCATTTTGTTTGTTGTGTGTATTCGTCTCACCAGATTCCAATCTACCCACTGGATTACTTTGAGTCCAGGCATTATAATAATTCGAATTCTTGCCGTACGAATTATCCAGCAAAATGTTAGACTGGTCTAAAAGGCATGCCAGTATATGCCCATGTAGACGGGAAGTTTTGATAGTCTTATATTTATTAAATTCCTTTATGGCAGTATGTACCATCCGATCGGAGTATTTGTACCACAACCAACGCGCAAAATTACTGCCTCTGCCTGATTTCAAACGGGATGTGATCATGCGAATAATCTTTCTGTCCACTCTGTTGTACAATGTCTCCCAGTCTTTAAAAACAGCATTGGCTTCACTAGCAGATTCATATTTAACCTGATTCTGGGTCTTCTCAATATCTTTGCGAAAAAAATATAATATGTCTGCATTAGGCTGCCTTTTAGACTTTAAAGGCCACAGCTGGTGAGCCATATCTGGAGAGAGATATACGTTCGTTTGTTGAAATTCTTTACTAGCTATCTCATAAGATAGTGTATCTCGAACAAAAAAATGCACATCCTTATGACGGTTAAATACCTGGGCAGTCTTCTTGAGTTCTATATCACTCTTGTAAAACATCGTTTGTGGCAAAATCACGATTCGATGATTCGGATGCTGGGCAATGATTCGTTCTCTTAGTTTTTGATGAGCCGGATACAAATCTCCAAAATTACCTCCACCGTGCAACACAATCGTTATATTTTGGGGAACCTTGAGAGACAAAGGGCAATCTAAGACACTATATCTAGCACGAACGTTAATCTGATTGTCTTGAAAGAATGCTTCTGTACCTTTCATAATCAATAAATCTCCACCATTACTGTGTACCGGATAATCCAAGTAATATATCTCTGTATGCGGTGGGATGACATCTAGAATCAGCCTTAAATGTCTCTTCAAATCTTCCATCGGGTGAATGTTGGGATTAGCCAGCATCTCCATCTCCTCCTTGGGTAACTCTTCTTTTTTTGTTCAACCGTTCATATAAGAAAGCCAAATCCTTTTTGTCAAAAAACATGCTGCTGAACTTCACTTTAAATGCAAACTTCATCGCCGCAACGGTAACCAGCATCCGCACGATCGAACCAATAAGAAGAGCAAACGCAATGCCATTGAGCCCCCATAAAGGTGTAAACACAAAAAATAGACCGATCGTAACGGACAACGCAATCAGTTGTCTAATCATCACCAGTCCAGGTCTTCCCAAGGCATTAAATGCGGAAGCGAGTATCCATGAACCACCGCCAATAATGCATTCAAACGCCAAAATATAAAACGCCTGACTCGCCTCTAGAAACTCTTTTCCGAACAAAACGCCCATCAACCAATTGCCAATAAACATCGTTGGCAGAACGACGATGGTCATGATAATTAAGGAAAGTCGGAACGCTCGCCCAACCGTACGAATCACCTGATCCTGCGGTAATCCAGTGACCTTGGGGAACACAACGCTGCTTATCGCATTTTGCACTGCATTATAGATGCGAGACAACGCAAAAACGACCGAATAGAGTCCAAAATCTCTCGGCGTAAGTAGAGCCAGTATAATAATCTTGTCAAACTGTGTGTACAGCGTGCCAAGTAATTCTACCCCAAACACGCGACCCCCGTAACCAAATAGATTCTTGGCTGCCTTCCAATCGATCGCTTGGCGAAACCACTTAAACTTCAAACTGCCTCTGAGCGTATACGCTGCCCATGCAACGACAACCACGGAGCTCGCCAAGGATACAAAAGACGCGATGCCAATGCTCATCGCACCCAGCAACCACAACGAAACCATGACAACCACTTTCAGCACAGGGTTATACAATCGAATACCGTTATACACCTGGAATCTGTCACGACTCTGCGATAGCGCAGATAGCAGATTAATGAGAATAAGCACGGGAATACTGGTCACGGTAAACCAACGAGCAATCGCAATAACGTCTGCGGGATAATCAGCCATCCATGTAGGCATGAAGATCCAAGCAATCGTTCCGAGAATGAAGCTAATCGGAATCTGAACCATGAAGCTCAGCCGCAAATACTCAGCGCTTTTCTCCGCAGCCTCACGTTTCAGGTTATAGATAATGGAGGTTGGCAGCCCCCAGCTGACCAGACCAATGAGAAATGTCGGCCAGAATAGGATCGCTGAGAAGGCGCCTTTACCTTCAACGCCGAACATACGTGAAGTGATGATGGATGTAATGGTGGTGAAGACCATAATAATGACGTTCGTTCCACTGGTATGCACAATGGTTTGTAATAGACCATTGCCTTTTAAGAGTTTAGGGAGTGCGAGTTGTGACATGAACTATTCCTCATTCCTTACTGTTATATCTGAGTATGCCGATAATCAGACCATTCCGGTAACAGATCTGGGCGAGTTGCCGGGTAAAACGCTTTGGGCTATAGATGCACAGCAGCGCTCGAATCACACCTTGACCCAAGCGAATCGCGTGTTTCAGTGTCCGAACAGCTCCCTTGTCTTTTTTACGAACTGCATCACTAACCCCTTGCCAGAACACACGCCGCAAAAACCAGTTCTTGGTCGTTCGTTCTTTGGATACCTTGTGTTGTACTGATCCGAAGGGTGTATAAAACACTTTGTGGTGTACTCTGATTCTAGCGATTAACTCACTCTCTTCATTAGATAACAGGTTCTTCCCTACTCTGCCTAGGTCTTCGCGAAAAGGGGCAATGTCTCGAAACACCTGTGTGCGAAAGGCGACATTGGCACCAAACGGAATGGATGGGCTCGGCATCTCCACCACATGATCCGCATAATCCAGAATCGTGTATAGGGATAAATTCTCACTGGGTATCCAATCTGGCTTCCGGCTCTCCCAGAGAGGCTCGATCTTGCCGCCCACCACTCCGATAGCTTGATCACTGTCAAATACACCGACGATGTGCTGAATCCATAATGGCGAGGCAATCGCATCATCATCTAAGAAGAGAATATACTGCCCGCGCGCTTCACGAATCGCTCGATTTCTTGCTGCCGACAAGCCAGGTGTCTTCTCCAGCACATACTTGACCTGCTCTCCACCTTCGCCAGCCTGAATCTCCTGCACAAGCTTAGCGGTATCATCGGTTGAATTGTTATCAATCACGATAATTTCATACTCAAATTCAGCATGCTGCTGAATGGCACTATGAACGGATTCACTTAGATCATAGGCTCTATTGTAGGTGCAAATGGCTACAGTGGCTTTCATTTGATCGTCCCCGCATCCTCATTGATTTAGATGGCATAAAGCGAAATCGTGCGCTTCGCAATTCCCGACCATTCTAGCTTTTCAAGCATGGATTGAAACCCTTTGCCTTCCCTGAACTCGTCGTCCTTCGCCCGGATCTGCTTCATCGCCTCTTCCAGCCCGTTATGATCCGCAGGATCATACAAGACGGCGCAGTTCTCGGGCAGATACTCTTCCATAAGACCAATTCGTGGAGCCACGACAGGCTTGCCATAGGACAGTGCCAGTATGGCACTGCCTGATGTCGCAATATTTTTGTATGGCAGAATCATCGAATCAATCGCTTCAAAATAATCCGAATATTCCCCATCCTGAATAAAGTTGAAGTACGTATGAATCCGATCCGATTGACCTATCGATGCCTCCAGGTCATAATCAGCTGCTTTCTTACCGGCAATCAACAGATGAGCATCCGGCCAGTCTAGATCTTTGAACGCCTGAATTAGATCATCCACCCCTTTATAGGGTGATACCTGACCAAAAAAGGCAAAGACATAGTCATTCGCCGGGATGTTGAACATCTCTCTAATGTTCTGCCCTGTTCGTCCATACACTCCTTGATAATGTCCATGGGGAATCACTTCGATGAGGCTCTCTTTCACATGAAACGTCTCGCACACACTACGAATGAGCGGTTTGCCCATGACAATGAGTTTGGTACAATTCCGCACCAGAAACCTCCTCATCCAGTAATCATGCCAAGTTCTACCGCTGTTATGCGGCCATATATTATGCACCGTCCAGAACAACTTCGCACCCTTTAGTCGCACGTAAACAATCATAAGAATGAACAATATGGACTTGATGAATGTCGAGAACGCGTTGTTTCCTTTGTAATAAAAGCTCGGCCAGTGAAAATGTAATACATCGTTCTTACGTATATTTCTGAGATCTTTTTTGGAAAAGTGCTTCACATCCCATCCCTCATCCTCGATGGACTGTGACAATAGTTCATTGAATTTGTTCGTCTTAATCATTTTGGGCAACATGTAGACGATCGGTTCTCGCATGATAACACCTCTGTTTTAGGCTGTTCCTTTATACTCTTTGTTCAATGTTTCACTACGTAGCTGTCTTCGCAAGCGAAAGCCAAGCAAGATGGTTCTCACATTACGCTTGAGCAGCGTAAAGTTTCGCCACCAGGGATATAGCGTCAGTGTTTTTTTGAGAAAAACGGTGTTGCGATTCGGATTCTTCGACCATTCCATCATGCGATAATGATGAAGCTGGCGTTTCTTCTGTTCTTGGCTCATGTCCTTGTAATACTTAATCAGTACTCTCCGTTGCCCTTGGTACTTTTTCTTGGCTGAGGTCGAGATGCGCGGACCTGGGTGAATATAAATGTGCACCAGAGGCTCCTTCACATTGATCGCATGGTGTCCTCTTTGCAAAATACGCAGATAGAAATCATAATCCTGAGCAGATGTTAATTGTTCATCAAACATAACTGTGCGTGCTAACTGTGTTTGCACCATAATTTTGGACGTTTCGCCAATCCAGTTGTAAGTTAGTAAGTCCTCGTAGAACACCAGCTCACGGGATTCGACGGAGACCTTTCTCCTCGTAACGTTATCTTCCCGATCCACGTAGACAAGCACTTTGCTGCAAAAGCAAAAAAGCCCTTTGTTCTGCTCCAACGTCTGGGTCTGAGCCTGAATCTTATCAGGGAGCCACTGGTCATCATCGTCGAGGAATGCAATATATTTGCCATTGGCACGTTGTATTCCTAAATTTCGGGCATGATTGGCACCTTGAGCATATGGAACTTGAATATAATGGATTCGCTGATCCTGCTTAGCCCAAGCTCTACACACCTCTTCGGTATGATCCTTAGAACCATCATCAACAATAATAATTTCCAGATGGGGATAGGTCTGTGCCATCACACTTGCCATGGCTTTCTTCAACAACTCAGCGCGATTATGCGTTGTTATAATACAACTCACTAATGCTTTCATAGAACCACCTTTCCCTTGAAACTGGGGCGTATCTTATATCCCAAAAGGAGCTGATTTTCATATACATACCCCTAGGACACGTTCACGTGCACCTTGTCATAGATAGACGATAAGTTATGCATGAGATCGGTCATATTGAACTTGGATGTAACCAGTTGCTTGTTGTTTTCACCCATTTGTAAACGCAGCTCTTTATCCAAAATGATCCTTTCCAGAGCATGAGCCAGTGCCTCAACATCCCCTGGTTCCACTAAGAAACCGTTTAACTCATCTGTAATCACTTCCGGTATTCCACCGACTCGGGTAGAGACAATCGGCAGTCCGCTATTCATTCCCTCCAGCACCGCCATAGGAAGCCCCTCATGATAGGAAGGCAGAACCAATAGATCGGCATGTTGTAGTAAACGTTCCTTCTCTTCTCCCCTGATCCATCCAGGCACCTCGACATAATCAGAAATGTCATACCGGTCTACAAGAGCCCTAACCTCATTCACTTCTCCATCTCCTGCAAGCGTAAAGACCGCTTCTACGCCTCGTTGCTTTAATTGCTGGATAGCTAACAGAAGATCATATACACCTTTTCTCTTGCCCAGCCGACCCATGAACAAGCAACGTGGAACTGGACGCTCTTCCCTAATTGGAGGTTCTTTAATGAACACGCCATTATAAAGCACCTCAATTTTAGAAGCAGGCACGATCTTGGAGAAAAACTCCTGCCAGGTATAGGACAACACGATCAGCTTATCCACCTGATTTAGCACATACTTGCATAGCTTCTGTTGCAGTGGATGTCGATTATAGAACACATCAAAACTGGATGCATGAATGTGAACGATCACCGGCACCCTGAACAGTTTGCGACCCACAAGAATGAACAATGCTTTACGGTAGAAGCTTCCGTTATACGACATATGAATATGGATCATATCTGGCTTGAACGTAACGAGCTTCACCAGGAATTGAAGGAACCCCTTCATGAAGATGAGCAACCGTGCCAGAACGCTACCCGTAATATAGGTTTCAATCCGTTGCAGATTATATTGCTCGGCGATATGCGAATTCTCAATATTCACAATGACACTCACAATCCCGCCCATGTCCTTCGTCGAAGAACCGATGACTAGCACCTTAGGTTTCATTCTTCCACTCCTTTTGAATCATCAAAAAGTTCCATGTTCGATGCTGAGATGCCCCTCAGGCATCTTTCGTAATCAAAAGCAGATTCTCTTATAGGGAATTGATGTAGCCTTTGATGGATGATAGCAACTGCGAGTTACTCTTCACATAAGGCTTGAAGTCGAGCTGATCGAGATTGGATACTAAAGCGGACAGTTCATCCTCATTTTGAGCAACCGAAATGTATCCTTTGTCTTGAAATACTTTGGCGATCTCCAACTGATGATTATCCACATGCTCCCCTTGATCCTTGCGCCTAGGCATGACGATGACCTTTTTGTTCATCTGTAGTGCGCTAGTGATCACCCCTACCCCTGCGTGGGACAGAACAAATTCACTTTTGGCAATATGATCATTCATCTCTTCCTGATTAAAAAATGGCTTGTGCTGATAATGGCGAGGCTTATATTCACTGTAACCTGATTGGACAAGCACGTCTGAAGGTAGCTTCCCTTCTTGAATTAGATTGTCGACAGCTTGCAAAAGCCGGTTGAATTGGAATCGCTGTGTCCCAAGCACGACAAAGATCAAAATAATGCCCCCCTATACTTCGCCTTCGGATAAGCCTCCTGCAACGTTTCCCATTGAATATAGAATTCATCAGCAAATTTATAAATCAATCTGCCCGTTAACGTTGGCGAATATATTTTGGCATAACTCTCTACATAGACTAGCTTCGCTCCCATCAATTTCCCGAGCAAGCACAACGGATATACCGCTCCGGCTCCTGTCGTAATCAGAACTTTAGGCCGTTCTTTCAGAAGAATGAACAGTGACGTCATGATGTTCCGAAGAACGATAAATATAAACCATATATTTTTGCGTTCCTGTTGCGATAGGAAATAGGTTCGCTGGGAGAGACTCAGCTTGCTGCTCGCCTCGCTCTTCTCCGTTACCAAAAAGTAATCATGATCCTCGACAGCAGGAACCAGATTCAATAATTGATTCAGATGACCACCTGTCGAACTAACCAAACAGACTTTCATTGCAAGATCTCCTTTCGAGGGGCTAACTTCGGTAGTTCTTCAGGTTCAGGGCTCTGCTTGCTGCTCGTCAGATATAACGAATTCAGATACACACAGAAGGGAGCAACCAAATGCATCGTAGATAACGTATTGTCAAAGAAGGAATACACCAAGAAACCTAAAATCATTCCCAAAAAGTACGGTTTCACCAGGGAATTTAAACGACGATACACTTTCAGATACACGAAGAACAACGCACCAAAGAACAGGAGCGCTCCCACAAATCCACCATCATAGTAGAATCGAATGTACTCATTATGCGGAACAACAAAGCCGGAAAAGATACTTCCATCGTTCGCAACTAGCGCCGAGCCAAGTCCTTGACCAAAGACAGGGTGTTCATTCGCCCTATTCGTAAAGAAAGCCCAGGCGGAATCCCTGCCAGACAGTCCCTTGCTCTCCTGCCTTAACTGATAATTCTCCCACTGAGCAAAGACCATCACGGTCACTGCTGCCATAAATAAAACAACTGGAATTAAGGCGCCAACTTTACCCTTGGCAAACTTCCGCACATGATCGAATAAATACATGCACACAATGGGAATGAGTGCGATTAGAGGACCGCGGGTTCCCGTCTGAATCAATATAATAAAATGAGATAGCGTCAGCGCATAATTCAAAATAATGTGGTGTTTATTTCGAATTTCGATAAGACATACACAGATGGAGATAAAACATAACATCCCCAGATGTGCTGCTATGTTGGCTCCTTGCAGACGATTCACACCCGAAATCTCGAAGCTCACAATCGACAGCATTCCCATCTGCTGCATGATGAAGCCAGCGACCAAGCTAAACACCGGGAGCCAGGCAAGAACCCGTATGATCCTCATATTAATTTCCTTGGAGAAGTTAACCATCAATAGTAGAAATGGCACAACTAATCCCAGAAAGGACTTAAAGGGATCAATTGGGCTCATCTTGTCAGGCATATCCGATAAAAAATAACTTTGCACAAAGAGATAACCAACTGCTAGAGCAGGATAGATCATTTCCTTCCTGAAACCGTATCTTAGAAAAATAGGCAGGATAAAAAACAGAATTAATAACTTGTAGAATGACGAGGAATCAAAGCCCATCACTTGCATTTTCAAAATTTTGTCCACAGATAATGAGAACGTCCCGACCACAACAAAATAGACCCAGCTAGGATGCTTCATATATACACCTAGCAAGATCAGTGCCATCAATGCCATTACCGCAACAATTGGTACGTAAATAGCGAGGCTAATAATAAACACTGAGGCAAAAACAAGATATAACGCACCAAGTTTAGAAGAAGCAAAGAATGCTGCTTTTTGCATGTTAGCTATGCCACCTCAGAGCCAGAATCGTATTTCAACCTTAGTATCGTTTGAAGCTAAACGCTCATATCAAAATGCATCCTTAGAACCAAGCAACACTCTGAATGTTTTTAATATGATTTTGATGTCCACGAAAATATTGCGCTCACGGGCATAGGTCAGATCCAGCTCAACCATTTCATTAAAACCAACACTGTTCCGGCCACTCACTTGCCATAGTCCCGTGCAGCCTGGAATCATTTTGAGACGTTGTCGGTCGTAGGAAGTGTAATTCTCGACTTCTCTCGGAAGTGAAGGTCTTGGACCTACCAGACTCATTTCCCCTTTGAGTACATTCCATAACTGTGGAAGCTCATCGAGACTGGTTTTGCGAATGAATTTGCCGATGCGCGTAATTCTAGGATCATTTTTCATTTTGAACATGTTGCCGCCCACTTCATTTTGATCCATCAGATTCTCTAGCAAATCTTCAGCATTTACGACCATAGATCTGAATTTGTACATATGAAATTCCTTACCGTTCAGACCTACCCGAACTTGGCGAAAAAAAACAGACCCCTTAGGGGCCTCAATTTTAATAAGTAGTGCTATTACAGCAAACAGCGGACATAACAGGATCAAACCTATGAAAGAGCCGAGAAAGTCGAGCATTCTTTTCATAAGCAAATACACTTTATCTGCTTCAAGTCCATGGGCGGCCGTCGTTGCACTGTATCCTAGGCCTTTGTCTATAACAATCTCCGCTTCTTTTGTTTGGGGAGATGGACTCATTCAAACTCCCTCCCAGCGACGACTTGCTCAACAGACTGTTTCTCCAGAATCAACTGTAAAGCATGTAACATCGGTAATTTCAGCTCTGGGTTTTGGAGCGCGAAGTCAATGGTCGTCAATATGAATCCCAACTTCTCGCCCACGTCGTATCTGATTCCCTCGAAATCGTAAGCATACACTCCTTGTTTCTCATTTAGTCGTTGAATCGCGTCAGTTAATTGAATTTCTCCCCCTTGCCCAATCTCTTGTTCTTCCAAAAAGTCAAAAATCTCTGGATTCAGGACATATCTTCCCATGATCGCTAGATTGGATGGTGCCGTCCCTTGTGCTGGCTTCTCAACGAATTGAAGTACCTCAGTCAGACGTCCGTCCGATCGTAATGGATCAACAATACCGTAACGTTCGGTTTGTTCAGGTTGAACCGTTTGAACACCCACCACGGATTGCTGAACCTGGTCATATTGATCAATGAGCTGTTTGGTGCATGGAACGTCCGAGACAACAATATCATCTCCCAGTAACACCGCAAAAGGTTCGTCACCGATAAAATTCCTTGCACACCACACCGCATGACCAAGCCCCTTGGCCTCTTTTTGCCTTATGTAATGAATATCCACATTGGATGATTTGCGTACCTCCTCAAGCAGGCCTAATTTCCCCTTTTCGAGCAGGTTGTGTTCCAATTCGAATGCATTGTCAAAATGATCCTCAATCGCCCGTTTCCCCTTACCTGTAACGATAATGATGTCTTCAATACCAGAGGCAATGGCTTCCTCAACGATATACTGTATAGTTGGTTTGTCCACAATAGGGAGCATTTCTTTAGGCATAGCTTTCGTGGCAGGCAGGAAACGTGTTCCCAGACCAGCTGCGGGAATGATCGCTTTTCTCACTTTTTTCATAAATACCACCCTATCCTCTTTTTTTAAAGTTTGTTGAATCGTTAAAAAAGGGGCATCGAACCCAACCTCACGTCATACCTCTGACGATTAACGTCTAAGGTTCACCGAACCCACAGCATGACCGAGTGCCTACAGTGATAAAGGTGCAGTAGACATTACCTGTTCAATCAAAGCGTATTACTTCTCTCCGTAATAGCTGACCGAGTTCGATGTCGTTTTGATATTGTTCAGAATGGCACCTAGAATTCGTGCATTCACATGCTCAAGATGAGCCTTCGTTTTCTTCACCAGCTCTTTCTTGACCTTGCCTGAGTTCACCACCAGCAACACACCGTCGCAGAAGGAACTTACAATCAGTGCGTCCGTTACAGCGAGCACCGGAGGTGTATCGAACATGATGACATCGTATTTCGACTGTAAATCATTCATTAGGTTCTTCATCCGATTAGAGCCGATCATCTCTGACGGGTTAGGCGGGATCGGGCCGGATGTAAACAGCTGGAGATTCTCGATATAGCTGTCGCGCAGAACCTCATCAACGTCATATTGATTCGATAAGACACTGCTGAGTCCGATATGGTTAGGTACCGAAAATACTTGATGAAGAGATGGATTTCGCAGATCGGCATCAATGAGCAGAACTTTCTTGCCTTCTTGTGCATAGGTCACAGCTAAATTACTAATAGTGGTGGTTTTCCCTTCACCAGACTGTGCCGACGCAACCATAATTGTTTTGATATGACTATCAATAGAAGAAAACTGGATATTGGTACGTAATTTGCGGTAGCCTTCTGAGATATGAGACTTGGAATTGAAATAAGTCACCAGATTATTACTTTCATTGGTTAACCGTGACATATTTTCCATCCCCCACTTTCTGCTGAGATACAATGTTTTTGCTGCCCTTCACATCGTCTTTTTTCATTTTGGAAATGACGGTTAATACCGGAATGCCCAGTTCCTTTTCAATTTCGGACTCTAATTTGAACGTATCGTCCAGATAATCCATAAGGAAGACAAGCGCAATCGCAAGAACCAATCCTGCAAACAAGCTGACGATGATTGTAAGTGTGGTTTTCATATTAATTGGTGCCGCGTTGCCATTGACGTTGGCTTCACTAAGAATGGCTACGTTATCGATTTTCATAATGAGGGGAATTTGTTCTTGAAATACTTTGGAGATTGCATTCACCGTTTTTGCGGCATTTTCGTAGGTAGTCCCTTGTACTGTAATGTTCATGACTTGGGACTCGCTTGCGGTTGTAACGGAGGTTCTGCTGATTAGCTCAGCGGTAGTTACCTTTAAGTCAGGATACGTTGTTGCTACTTTCTCCATAATGGCCGAAGATTTAATGATCTCCTTATAGGAGTTAATGAGCTTAATGTTGCTCTGAATCATACTGAAATCCATCATAGCTCGACCTTCAACATTGGATGTTTGGTTCACGATCAGCTTGGAACTTGCCTCATAGATTGGTTGTGTGAAGAAAATACTCTTAACTCCAGCACCCACCCCAGCAATCAGTGCAATGGCAACAATCAACCACCATTTTTTTTGCAAAATGCGGAAATATCCCTTCAGTTCCACCTTCACATTCCTCCTATACGTTAGTGTCCTATATGTAAGCATGTTGCATGATTCTGGGCTCAACCCCACTCCGAGCTACCAGAGGAGCATGCGGAGCTTGCGGGGATTAAACCGAGTAATAATCGGTTCAGAGTTATATAGAATGAGGGAAGCATTTTCCGCTATCTGCCTGACGGCATCCATTCCAAAGTATTGCTCAATCATTTTGTTACCTTCAATAACAGCAAACGTTCTTTGACGTGTATCATGAGCATCTGATGAAATGAAATGAAACCCGTTTTCTTTGCAAAAATGAAAACACCATTTCTGAACTTTTCGACCGAAAAGTCCTGTGAAGGATTGAGCCGTGAGTTGACACAGCACGCCTTGCTTCAAATAATCTGCAAGCAGCTTCGGCTTTTTCAGCAAGATTAGATTACGTTCCGGATGAGCAATAATAGGTGTGATACCGGCTACCCGAAGTTCATGAAGGATACCGGGAAACTGCGAGGGAATGGAGCCAAAAGGCAATTCCAGCAACATGTAGCGACTCCCGGCGAGTGTGCAGCATCTACCTGCATAGAGATCTCCAATCAGTGTGTCATGCACTCTGATCTCCTGTCCGGGATGGATATCCAATCGAATGTTGCGTTTGCGAAGCTCTGCATGGAGCAGATCTACTGCCTGATTGACAACGATCGGTTCGTTATTGTAGCGCCCGTTCAGGTGATGCGGAGTTGCAATGATGGAGGTTATGCCAGCAGCAGCCGCTTTCTCGGCCATTGCGATGGACTGTTCCATATGGACAGGGCCATCATCAAGACCAGATAATATGTGGCAGTGCATTTCAACCATATCCAAACTTCCTGAAATAGTATGATCCCCCTTGCCCCTTTATTCATTGCGCAATTGCTTTTGGTGTTAAAGAACTAATGCATAACGCTATGAAATATAGTAAAATGGCGTTAAGTACATGCATCTTTTCGAATATATTTCCTTTTTATATGGTAAAATTAATGTAATGATAGGTTTTCTGCACCGTTGGTTGGGTCGATAACTTCTCATACAGAACACGAGATACCGCCGGAAATTGAACATCACGAAGCATAGTGTTTAACTGTCCTGTTATATATAGTTTCTGTTCTTGCTGAATATGCAACTTGGAATGATACAATGTGAGTCCTCCAAAAGGATGTTTCCATTCGGGTACAGCCTGGAGTCGTAAACACACATGGTAATCTTCCACATCTAAACCTATCAACATCTCGGATGATATGGGTAAGACCAAATCACTCAGGAAGCTGATCTCCCTTGTATCCATTCCAAGGAGTAGAACGGGACGACGTTTGCGGTTGAAGGCTTTACCCTTAAACTCCTGGATATACATATGGACATTTAACTCTAAATCAGCCCATTCCTGAATCAATGAGTTCATGGCTTCATTCCTTTTAGAATGGATTAGCAACACATTCGTTGCCTGACCTCCCTTCTCACAGGTATACAGATCTGGCAACGAGGAGATACTTAAAATATTCCAAATGATACATTTTGTAACTCCATACGTCCAATTTACGATACAAATTGTATCATGTCAAGCAGTATTTGGACATGGTTCTTTTGATTTACGACAATATGAGATGTCCTTAGACAGACCTACATTGCAATATTTTCACTGTCTTTTTACATGACAATGGTTGTATTAATCTGGTGCGGTCGTATCATTTTTGCAGGAAAGCTGCCCTGATCAAAAAATAGCTCAGGATTGTTTCGATATATATTTGACATGGCGTTCAGGGGGAAATGGCTTATGAACTACGGGAATCGCATTGCTGAATTAAGGGAACAGCGGGGACTTACTCAAGAAGAACTTGCGAGCTCCATCCATATTACCCGGGCTGCACTCTCCCATTATGAGAAGAACCGACGCAAACCGGATTTTGAAGTATTAACAAGGCTTGCAGACATATTTGGCGTATCCATTGATTATCTCATTGGGCGTACGAAGCAGAGTGATATGGTAATGGATGAGGACGTTCGGGAATTTGTTGATTCTCTTGAATTATCGGATAAGGAAGTGTTGGAACGCTTCGGCCTGATGATCGACGGTAAACCCTTGACCGAAGAAGAGGCACGTCGTTTTATTGCCTTTGTCCGTATGGAACGTAGTATGGATTAGAGCATTCAGTTTGCAAAAGAAGACCCAGTACCGAAAAAGCAATTTATCGGTTTCTGGGTTTTTTCTTGTCTTTAGTTCCCTCCATTTCATTCATATCTAGTTCTAGTCAAGGACGTATGTTGTTGACGGAGGATATGTAATCGTTCCAACGCTCTGGGTCGATTCCGCATTGCAGTAAAACTTTTTTGATGTCCATCTCGGTTGCTTCAACGTGTTCACCTTTCGGCTTGCGATCGCCCTTGTTTGGATTTTTCATATTCATTCCCCGGAACCTCTCCTATCTTAATACTTTCCCTGTGCTCCAAAACTAGCCTAATTATACTTGAGAAGCCTCCTCAATGTTGTCGTCTCATGGCGATAGCGTTTTTGGTCGGGGTTCTAATTTTGTCGAAAATAAAATAGGAGCTCTATGAATGCCACAAAGGCAAACATAAAGCTCCTATTAGATGTTGTTTAAAAAGGGTTATTTTGATTACGTAGCATGCCTAAAGGCATGATCAGCGTCGAATATGGAATTCAGCCGAAATAAGCGAAAGCTTACGAAGCTTGTTTCCCTAGGAAACAATTCAGTTGCTCACGTAGTTTGCCTACGCTCCGCTACTCCATTTCTAGCTTCATCCCATCTTCTCGGTACTGAAAACCACCGAACCCTTAACCGCCTGTACGTGCAAGCTCACGCATGTTAGCTTCAAATGCTGCCAATAACGCTGCCTCACCCGTCAGTCCAGTCGCTTGAATACGCTCGATCTGCTCTGTCATACGTTTGAAGTCTTTCGGGATGACACGCACGAACTGATCTACCGATTGCTGCCAGTTCTCCAAGATGCGCTGACCTGCTGCACTTCCTGTATTCGCAACATGGCGTTCAATCATTCCCTGCAGCTCTGCGCTCTCTGCTGAATCCTCAATACGCTCCAACAGTACCATCTCCAGGTTACAACGTTGCAAGAACGTTCCTTCTGGATCATAGATATAGGCAATACCTCCGGACATCCCTGCCGCAAAGTTACGACCTGTATCGCCCAGAACGACGACGCGTCCACCTGTCATATACTCGCAACCATGGTCGCCTACACCTTCAACGACAACTTTTGCTCCAGAGTTACGAACAGCAAACCGCTCGCCCGCGATGCCGCGGATATAAGCTTCGCCACTTGTTGCCCCGTATAGAGCCGTGTTTCCGATGATGATGTTATCCTCAGCGTCGAATGTCGCTTTTGGCGAAGGCATTACAACGATTTTACCACCGGATAGACCTTTACCTACATAGTCATTGGAGTCTCCTTCAACCGTAAGGGTAATCCCTTTAGGAACAAAGGCTCCAAAGCTCTGTCCAGCAGATCCAACAAATTTGAATTGAATTGTATCTTCTGGCAATCCAGCGAGACCATATTTACGTGTTACTTCACTGCCCAGGATCGTACCCACGGCACGGTTCACGTTCGTAATCGGAAGCACAGCCTCTACCGGTTTACCGGATTCAATAGCTGGTCCTGCGAGCGGAAGCAATTGCTGCATATCCAGCGTCTCTTCCAAACCGTGATTCTGATACTGTGTACGATAACGTGCAGAGCCTTCTGGCATCTCAGGCACATGCAGCAATACGGACAGGTCTACACCTTTTTTCTTCCAATGATCTACTGCTTCTACAGTCTCCAGGCAATCTGTGCGACCCACCATTTCCTGAATGGTACGGAAACCAAGGTCAGCCATGATCTCACGAACGTCTTCTGCAACAAAACGCATAAAGTTAACGACGTGTTCTGGGTCACCCATATAGTTTTTACGCAGTTCTGGATTCTGTGTCGCTACACCAACAGGACAAGTATCCATTTGGCAGACACGCATCATGATACAACCCAGAGCAACGAGTGGTGCTGTAGAGAAACCATACTCTTCTGCGCCCAGCAATGCTGCAACAACCAAATCACGACCATTCAGCATTTTGCCGTCTGTCTCCAATACGACACGGTCACGCAGATTGTTCAGAATCAGCGTTTGGTGTGTCTCGGCAAGTCCTAGCTCCCACGGCATACCCGCATGACGGATCGAACCTTGTGGTGATGCACCAGTACCACCGTCATAACCACTAACCAGGATAATGTCAGCACGGCCTTTAGCAACACCTGCTGCAATGGTACCTACGCCAACTTCCGATACCAGCTTCACGTTAATCTCAGCACGTGGATTGGCATTCTTCAAGTCATAGATGAGCTCAGCCAGATCCTCGATGGAATAAATATCGTGATGCGGTGGTGGCGAGATCAAACCTACGCCTGGTGTTGATCCACGAACCTCAGCAACCCACGGGTATACTTTACGTCCTGGCAATTGTCCACCTTCACCCGGTTTTGCTCCTTGCGCCATCTTGATCTGAATCTCGTCAGCATTAACCAAGTAATTCGAAGTAACACCGAAACGTCCAGATGCCACCTGTTTGATTGCACTACGACGAGAATCACCGTTGCTATCTTTAATGAAGCGAGCTGGATCTTCTCCACCTTCCCCTGTGTTCGATTTACCTCCGACACGGTTCATAGCAATTGCAAGATCTTCGTGTGCTTCTTTACTGATTGATCCGAAGGACATCGCTCCCGTTTTGAAACGGCTCATAATGGATTCTACGGACTCTACTTCTTCCAAAGGAATTGCGTTACCAACTGGTTTCAGTTTCAGCATCGAGCGAATGGTCAGCAATTGATCATTCTCACCTTGAACCAATTTGGAATACTTTTTGTACAATTTATAATCGCCAGTACGCACTGCATGCTGCAGGGTATGGATTGTCTGTGGATTGAACAAATGTTCTTCTCCATCATTGCGCCATTGGTAATCACCGCCGGAATCCAGCACCTTATCGTTACCGTCTTTTTCCGTGAAAGCACGATGATGATGCGTCAATGCTTCCGCCGCAACCTCTTCAAGCCCGATTCCCCCGATACGGGAAGGTGTCCATGTGAAGTAACGATCAACGAAATCGGATTGCAGACCCACTGCTTCGAAAATCTGCGCTCCACGATACGATTGAATGGTTGAGATTCCCATTTTGGACAAAATTTTAATAACGCCTTTAGTCGCAGCTTTAATGTAGTTCTTCACAGCTTTCTCATGCGAGATACCACGCAGCAAGCCTTGCTGGATCATGTCATCCAATGTTTCGAATGCCAGATAAGGGTTCACGGCGCTCACGCCATACCCAAGCAGCAATGCATAGTGATGAACTTCACGCGGTTCAGCCGATTCAAGCAAAATACTAACTTTCGTTCTTGTACCTTGACGGATCAAGTGGTGATGCAGTCCTGCTACAGCGAGCAATGCAGGAATTGCTGCATTCTCCGCATCCACACCGCGGTCAGAGAGAATTAGAATGTTATGACCTTTGTCGATGACACGGTCTGCTGCTTCAAAGAGCAGATCCATTGCTTTACGAAGTCCCTCTGCTCCTTCTTTGGCTGCGAAGAAGATTGGAATTGTCATAGAACGGAAGCCTGGGCGACGTACATGACGGATTTTGGCAAAGTCTTCATTAGACAATACCGGTGTGTCCAGACGAATCTGACGACAGCTCTCCGGTTCAGGATTCAACAAGTTACGCTCTGGTCCAATCGTAGTTGCTGTAGACGTTACGATCTCTTCACGAATCGCATCGATTGGCGGATTGGTTACTTGAGCGAACATCTGTTTAAAGTAATTGTATAAACGCTGTGGACGATCCGAGAATACAGCGAGCGGTGCATCATAACCCATGGAACCTGTTGCTTCCATACCTGTTGATGCCATCGGCTCAAGTACTTTGCGTAATTCTTCGAACGTATATCCGTACGCAAGCTGAAGCTGAGTCACATTATCATGTTTTGGATCAGGTAGCTCCGGTGCTTCTGGCAATTCATTCAGATCCATCAAGTGCTCATCTAGCCATTCCTGGTACGGATTCTCGGCTGCAATTTGCGCTTTAACTTCCTCGTCGGAAATAATGCGTCCTTGCTCTGTATCGACTAACAGCATACGTCCTGGACGTAAACGGTCTTTGTATAGAATTTCTTCCGGTTCAATGTCTAATACACCAACTTCGGAAGATAGGATGATTCGGTCATCCTTCGTTACATAATAACGTGCAGGACGAAGTCCATTACGGTCGAGCGTTGCACCGATCTGCAAGCCGTCCGTGAACGCCATTGCTGCCGGTCCATCCCAAGGCTCCATCATCGTGCTGTGATACTCGTAGAATGCCTTTTTGGCAGGATCCATTCCCTCATCTGTGCTCCATGGCTCAGGAACCATCATCATGGCTACGTGTGGCAAAGAACGTCCACTCAGATAGAGGAATTCAAGTGTGTTATCAAACATCGCTGTATCGGAGCCGTCCGGATTAATGATCGGCTTTACTTTGGAGATATCATTACCAAAAGTTTCGCTCTCGAACAAAGACTGACGAGCATGCATCCAGTTCACGTTACCACGCATCGTATTAATCTCACCGTTGTGGATCATGAAGCGATACGGGTGGGCACGTTCCCAGCTTGGGAAGGTGTTCGTACTAAAACGAGAGTGAACAAGAGCAATTGCTGATTCCACAGACTCTTCTTGTAAATCCAGATAGAACTGTCCAACTTGTTCCGTTGTCAGCATGCCTTTATATACAATTTTGCGACAAGACAAGCTTGGCAGATAGAATGATCCGCCCTCTTTCTCATCCGCAGAATAACGAATAGCAAGCTCAGCGCGTCTACGAATAACGTAAAGTTTGCGCTCGAATCCAAGCTCATCCTTTACTTCGGCAGATCTGCCAATGAACACCTGACGTACATATGGCTTCGCCGCCAATGCAGAACGACCAAGCATTTCATCATAAGTAGGCACATCCCGGAAACCTAAGAATGTCTGACCTTCTTCTTCAATAATCTTCTTGAGACTCTCCTCATGTGCGTGACGAACTTCAGCATCTTGCGAAAGGAACAGCATGCCCACGCCGTAGAATCCTGGTTCAGGCAATGCAAATCCGAGGCGTTCAGCTTCCTGTGCAAAATAGCGATGTGGGATCTGAATCAAAATCCCGGCTCCGTCGCCGGAATTCGGCTCGCTGCCCTGTCCTCCACGGTGCTCCATATTACTGAGCATGGTCAGTGCCTGGCTAACGATATCGTGTGAAGCTTTTCCTTTAATGTTGGCAACAAAACCCATTCCGCATGCATCTTTTTCGAACTGTGGGTCATAAAGACCTTGTTTAGGAGGTAATCCGATCTGTCTCATGGAACGCAACCTTTCTATAATGAAGTATTTCGGAAAGATCAAGAACATAGGCAACAAGCAACAATGAAACGGGAGGAGCGGGCTAATTAACGCAGCCTGCTGAATAGAGGTGACAGCCATCATCTGTCATAGTTTAAAGCATTGCGACTGAGGCAGCCGCTATTTGAAAGTGGACTGACCGAACGATTCGGTAAACAGTCTAATATAACAACACGTAGCCGCTGGCACGACCACTCATTATGAAGCGACGTTTTTTTGATATAGTTCTATTATTTTAACACCGACCTAACATCAGCGCAATTTAAACTTTTTAATACCTCTGATAAGAAATGTTTTGCAGTACAGCTTTAGTGTGGTGACGTTTAAATTCATCTCTTTTTCGAATAATTATACACATTTTATGATAGAGTACAACTGATTTTATCTGCTGACAAAAGAAAATCATTCCATATGGGGCGTGTGTTTCAGCCACATTTAGTCAAATGTAAAATCCTAGTAAGCCTCCTTCAGCCTTCTAGCATGCATTTGTATACAGAAAGAGCCTACCACCCATTTTTGGGCAGCAGGCTCTTTGCACTATTTGACTACTATGTTGCATAATTTTGATACTGAACTACAAACTTTATTTTTTATAAATTCGCACTTCTCTATGCTTTATGCAGTCACAACTTGACCCGATTCGACCAATTCAACTTCCTTTTTCGGCTTTCTGCCGTTCCATAGGAAGAAGGCAAGCGTGAGCAGGATGGAGACTCCAGCATAGATCGCCAAAATTCCAGCTTGATGCCACATCACATCAAAGTTACCGCTAGATACAACCGCCTTGAAGCCCATAATGCTATGAGTCATTGGCAGCCAAGGACTGAACGCTTGCAACCATGATGGAATCAGCTCCACTGGGAACGTTCCTGCACTTGCCGCGAGTTGGAAGACCAACAGCAAGATGACTACATAACGTCCTGGCAGATCAAGCCATGTTACAAGTGCCTGCACAATCATCATGAAGGTTAGGCCCGTAATGATCGTGAACAGGTAGAACAGTGGTACACTGTGTGTCTCTAATCCAAGTCCATACAACATGAAGCTTGCTACAATCACGGACTGGGAGACGCTCATCGAACCAAAGACCAGTGTACGGCTGACGAATCGACTCCATCCAGATGCACCTGGCACGGATGTATCACGCATTTTCAGTACAATCGTTGAGATCAGAGATCCAACAAACAATCCGATTGATAAGAAGAAAGGCGTCAATCCTGTACCGTAGTTTGGCACAACCTCTGCTTCATTCTCCGATGAGTTCACCGGTTCAGCGAACATATTCACAACATCATCGGTTTTCTTCACTTCAGACGTTTTCTGAGCAGCATCATTCAATTTCGTTGCCAGCTCATTCGAACCATCCTTCAACTCGGACAATCCATCGGCAAGCTTGCCTGCACCATCACCGAGTTGTTTGGAACCGTCCGTTAGGGAGGATACGCCTCCGCTTAATTTACCAACGCCCGTTTGCAAAGCGCTTGTGCCTGTTCCAAGTTGTTTGACACCACTCGCCAATTGCGCACCACCGTTTGCAGCCTCGCTGAGCTTACCTGTAAATTGTTTTAACCCATCTGAAAGCTTAGAACCCCCATCAGAAAGTTGGCTCGCACCTGCGAGCAATTGCTCTTGTCCGCCCACAAGCTGACCTGCACCTGCAAGCAGTTGCTGCTGACCTTCATGCAGTTGCTCTGCTCCGGTAGCCAGTTGTTGGTTACCTTCATGCAATTGACCTGCACCCTGTGCGAGCTTCTGCTCACTCTCATGTAGCTGCGCACTGCCATCGGCAACTGCCTGACTTGCTGCGAGCAGCTTCTGCACATCAGCACTCTCGGCTAGCTCTGGATTTGCGGCAGCAAGCTGCTTCAATCCATCGGCAACGCCTTTAGCCCCATCTGCAACCTGTCCACTTCCGTCGACAGCCGACTGCAATCCTGTAGCTAAAGCACCACTACCTTGAACTGCACTTTGCAGACCCTCTGACAATTTAGCGCTACCTTGTTCGGAGGCTTGCAGCCCTGTTTGCAGCTTACTTGTACCATCCAGCGACGTTTGCAGACCAGCTGCCAGCTTGTCGCTACCCTCTTTCAACTGATCAGCTCCGCTCTGAAGCTGTGTTCCGGCTGCGGTTTGAAGCTGCTGTAGGCCAGAAACCAAGCTTGAAGTACCTGTCTCCAACTTCGTAGCTCCGGTATGAAGCGCATTGACACCGTCTGTCAAAGGTGAGAGCCCTTCTTGTAGTTCGATCGTTCCTGATGCAAGCTTAGCCAAATTATCTTTGAGCTTCACAGCACCATCATCCAGCTTGCCTGCACCGGTATTCAGCTCGCCAGCACCGTCTCCAGCTTCAGCAAGTCCATCTGATACCTCTGAGAACTTATCAAGCAATGTCTCCGCATAAGCCTCTGTCACTTTAGCTGATACTTTCGCCTTCAGATCCTTAATTGCCGTCTTACCAATCTGAGCACCTACGAAGCTATAGTTACCATTAGGTTCATAGATGAGGTCTGCAGGTTTAGGTTGATCATCCAGCAATGTGGTAGCCTTTGATGAGAAATTTTCAGGAATCGTAATTTGCATGTAGTACTTATCGTCCTTCATACCTTGCTGGGCTTGAGCACTATTGACAAATTCCCATTTAAAATCTGCATTTTTCTTCAACTCATCCACGAGATCTTCCCCAATGTGCAAGGACTTCCCTTCCAGCTCAGCCCCTTTATCGAGGTTGACTACTGCGACAGGCATCTGATCCACATGACCATATGGATCCCAATAGGCCGCTAGGTAGATACCACTATACAGAATCGGAATAAACATAATGGCGATAACGGGGATCAATACCTTCGGGTTTCTCACGGCCGATCCCACATCCTTGAAAAACACGGATAACGATTTCATGTCATTTCTCCCCTTGTCTCTGCTAATCAGCAGGAATTCCTTGTAATGTAAACATTGGTTGTGAAAAAGTAAATTTCTGAAATAACGTATGACCATTTTCCTCAAACGGTCAATTTAGAGCAAAAAAAACAACCTGTCTTCCGACAAGCCTCACCGTCGTACCATTTAAGTAACAACAGCAATTCCTTCCATTAAGAAAAGGCGAAAGTAGCTTTTGATCTGTTCCTTGCTAAGTGGCTCATGTTGCTTATTCCAATCCGACGTTAGGGCAATGTATAATCGAATCATCATAAATGACACGACCTGTGGATCGCAGTCGCGAATTTCGCCTGATGCCTTAGCCTTCTCTAACTCACGTGTGAGAAAGTCCGAAATGACCTTTTCCACTTTATCCAGACCTTCTTTGGCCTGAAGTGTACCGAAATCCTTTAGCTCTTGAGCAAGTTTCACCAACAGATCGTGATCCCGTCTGAATTCCAACAATGAGTCCAGGACGCGGAACAGATTCTCAAAAAACGCACTTTCCTGATGAACTTCACGATGAGCAATGTTCTTCATCTCCTGGATGACATCCACCAAAATCTGATCAAACAACTGCTCCTTATTCGTAAAAAACGTGTAAATCGTTCCTTTGCCCACATTCGCAATTTTGGCTACCTGATCCATCGTGGTCGCCTTATATCCGAACATGGCGAACGATTGCGCTGCCGCTTGTATCACCTGCTGTCTCCGGTCAATCGGAGCCATCATATCTCCTCCTTTATTCCATGATCGTCCTTTAGGAATTGACCAAAAATACATTTCGGTCATTCGGTCAAAAATTACAATACCACCTTTGAAAAATGATTGCAACCCTAAAACTAAAAATTTGTGTTAATATTTTTTAACCGAAATGCAGTGGAAACTACGAGGAACGTCGTCTATAGTGTATGATGATTCCATCAACGCGAATGAAACGGAAGTTATATGTCTCAGAACTCTTCATCTTGTGTAATTATCTAACGAATAAAAAAACATGATTTTCCGCCTCGTTGTATATTCTTGTAGTATCGCAACGTTCCGGCAAAATCTACTTACACTGATTTGAATTTAAATTTATGAATAAAGGTGAACTCATGCGAAAACCAAGAGTGCTCTTATTATCCGAAGGTTTCGGCACCGGTCACACCCAAGCCGCCCATGCACTGGCAAGCGGAATTAAGAAAGTAAGTCCACATATCCATAGTCGAGTGATTGAGCTCGGTAAATTTTTGAATCCAACGGTAGCTCCGTTAATTTTCTCTGCATACCGCAAAACATTGTCTGTGCAGCCCAAACTTGTCAGTTTGTTATACCGCACGCAATATAACAAATCACTGAACGGTTTTACGAAATTAGCGCTACACCGTATTTTCTATACGCAAACGGCGCAGGTCGTAGCTCAATTGAAGCCAGATGCCGTCATCTGTACCCACCCATTTCCGAATGCGGTCATTTCTAGGCTTAAGCGCCAAGGACTTGATGTTCCTTTATATACCGTCGTTACCGATTACGATGTCCATGGAACATGGATCAATCCAGAGGTGAACAAATATCTGGTTTCTACCCCACAGGTAAAAGCATTGCTAGAGATTAGAGGGGTCGAACCGTCCCGTATTCAAATTACGGGCATTCCAGTGCATCCCGACTTCTGGGAGGCAGGAGATAAAGCCACGTTAAGACAGGAGTCTGGGCTTAAGGATATGCCTACAGCTCTACTAATGGGTGGAGGCTGGGGACTTTCTTTTGACGAGGAACATATGAAGGCATTAACCTCGTGGGCAGACCGTGTGCAGCTTCTCTTCTGTCTCGGGAGCAATGAAAAGATGATAGCCAAAATGAAAGAAATGCCCTGCTTCCAGCATCCAAACATTCGGATCTATGGGTACACCCGTGAAGTCAGCAAGCTGATGGATGTATCCGATGTGCTAATCACGAAGCCTGGTGGCATGACATGTACGGAGGCACTGGCGAAAGGATTGCCTATGCTGTTTGTTCCTCCCCTTCCGGGGCAAGAGGAAGAAAATTGTGAATATTTCGTACAAGCCGGATATGGGCAGGTCATTCATTCAGCAGAGGTCATTTCGAAACGATTTGGCGAATTATGTGATCAACATTCTGCTCAGACATCGGCTGAGGAACAGCCTAGTAGCGCTAAAATCACCAAGTCAAAATCAACTTACGATCCTACATGCTGCGCACAGGCTGTCCATGACTTATTATTTCCAACGACTACGGAACTTACAAACACTCCTAAGGAGCGTTTTACAGCAGGAATCACTGCCACGCCGCTGTCAGGTACTAGAATCCCATTCTAAGCCCTCTATACCCCTGTAGATTCGTTCTACGAGGGTCGTACTGAGGATAAGACGAGTTATATGATCTCATTTGACTTCATCTAGCCTATTTCTCTCGAATTACACCATGCAAAAAAGGTTCCCTCCACAAGTTGGAAGGAACCTTTTTTATTTCGATCATTTTATCGTATGATTTTCCATATAAAAGGGTAATTTAAAAGTAATGATCTTTCAAAACTACGAAATAAACCAGGACAATCCGGCTATTTTTGGTCACCAGTGAAGCTCACATAGTTAACTAGCCTGCCTGTTTGCAGAATTATCGGCACGATTAGCACCTTTTTGAACCGACCTTTGATTAATTAACACATCCAGCTTGTTTTACTTGTAAAATGTATGATGACCGATTGTTTTTACCTTTTTCTGTGAACGAGCCACTGTCAGATCATCCGCAAGCGTCAATGATAAGAAATAATACGTATCATCGGCTACTTCCTTCTTCCCGTTCAATGCTGCATTCACGGCCTTAATGCTGTCCTCATTCGGAACAACGCGTTTTAAACGTCCGTTAGCTACAGGACTAAACTGAGATTTCTGATAAATTACTTTGTAAATGGAGTCGGGAAAATTGGCTGACCGCAGCCGGTTTAAGACAACATTGGCAACTGCCACTTTGCCTTCGTACGGTTCACCTTCCGCCTCTGCCATGACGATTTTTTGCAGCAGAAGCACATCTTTATCAGACACACTGTATGACCAGGAAGCGAGCTTCGAGTCCGCCTGGTTCAGAAGTTTGGTCCGCGTAAAGTAAAGTTTTTTGGGGGGAGTTGTAAGCGCAGCTGCTGCTTTGGCTTTCTCAATCTTCGCCAATTTCACTGCTGCTTCTTTCTTAGCTTGAGCTGCCGCGGCTGCTCTTGCCTTATTTTTGGCTCTAGCCTCTGCTAGCTGTTGCTCTTCCTGAGCAGAAACAAGCCAATTTTTGGCCGGATGCGTGTTAATCCAGTCTGCATTCGAAGCAGACGTATCCTTAGACAGACTTGTCCCGTCTTGCAGCATTCGCCTATCCTCGTTTGAAGAAACTGCCCCATTATTCACAGACGCTGTGAGCTCAGTCATCTGCTTACTATCACTATCCTCATTCCACTTCCCAGTCGCCTGGACTACATTAACCCCCACTATACACACAAGCAGCACAGATAACATCGGTGCTACCCAACGATTCTTGCTTATAATATCCATTCGAAGATTCCTCCTAGTCGCAACAATTCCCTAATCTAAGTAACCCAAAAAAAAGAATTTGAATAACGATGGCTAATATTACATAGGGAACAACGTAATGTCAATGTGATTATATGGGATATAAATCATTTTCCGGAAAAAGAAAACGTCTCCACAATCTCATACATCGGGCTACGGCCAAGCCTCGTCACATAAAGCACAAAATCCTCCACATTCCATGAAAGTGTTCCAGTAGAATGTTCTGGAAGCACCTCAATAATTCCTTTATTTTCATTTCCAGGGACAACTCCCAGGAACTTTCTAGCGATTGTAATATGAGGTCGGTAGGGTCTCAACTCCGCTTTATATCCCAGCTCTGATGTCGCTTCTACAATTCGCTTCTGCAACAGATTCAAACGATCCATTTCTCCGCTAACACCTCTCCACAACACTTTTGGCGTCTGCTCCAGTCCGAATGTACCCCAATCGGTAATTTGCAACGAAAAGGATTGAACTTCTGCACTGACTTCACGAAGCGCCTTCCGAAGATGGCCCATATTACTTACAAGTGTATCTCCCAGAAATTGCAAAGTGATATGATAATCTTTGTGATGAGTCCACTTGCGAAAATCGAGTTTGCTTTGCGCAAGCCTTGCATCCATTTGCAGCGTTTCCTGAATGGAATCAGGAAGGCGAATGGCTGTAAACAGCCTTTCTTGTTGCGAATGGTGATTAACATGCGAATCATTATGGTTACGATAGTTCATCGGATACACCCCTCTAAAGTTCGTTTTATTATTTCACAGTCATACCTATTGTTTCAAGTTGGGTAAATAAATATATATATCCAACTAAAAAATGTTGCACTGACGAATTCGATGCCAGAATGCCTTAGAGGTAGCCACCTACCCACTTGCTCTTTCTGCACATCAACTTCAAATCTGCTACACTTGATGTTACAAGTGAATAAAACTTAGGAGGTTACATATCATGGGTAAAATTGTATGTTTTCCAGCACTGTCTGAGGAACAGCAACAACGAATTTTGGACGCTGCACCTGGTTATACCTTGAACGTTGGCAAAGCCAAAGACATGGACAAGGCAGAGCTACAAGAAGCTGAAATCATTCTTGGCTGGTCTCCTCTCATTACAGAACATGTACTCAAGAAACAAGGCTCCTTGAAGTGGATTCAGGTCTGGTCTGCCGGTGTCGATAACCTGCCATTCTCTGATCTGAAACAACAGCAAATTCAAGTAACCAGTGCAAATGGAGTCCACTCCATTCCAATTACAGAAATTATTTTGGGCATGATGTTATCTCACAGTCGTTGGTTGAGACAAGCGATGCTATACCAACAGCAACGTGAGTGGAAAGCACCTGATCAGCCTCTGCCTGAATTACATGGAAAAACAGCTGTCATTGCTGGTGTAGGAGAGATCGGTAGTGAAACAGCTCGAATTCTCAAAGCGTTAGGCATGAACGTCATTGGTGTGCGTCGCTCCGGTAAGGATGTTCCTAATGTTGATCGGATGTATGACATGTCCGGTTTACATGAAGCCTTAGGGCAAGGTGACTATGTCATTAACATTCTGCCACTGACGGATGAGACGAAGCATCTCTATAACGAGGCTGCCTTCGCACAATTTAAACCAGGTGCCTGCTTCATCAATGTGGGACGAGGTCCTAGTGTGAAAACCGATGCGCTTCTAGATGCTCTAAATAGCGGTCACCTCGCCTTTGCCGGTCTGGATGTATTTGAGGAGGAACCACTCCCTTCAGAACATCCTCTGTGGGGAATGGACAATGTATTAATTACACCGCATATTGCAGGGAGCACAGAAGCATACAAGGATCGCGCACTCGATATTTTCCTAGAAAATTTAGAGGCCTACCTTGCTGGCAAATCCCTCCCTCGTAATCCAGTAGATTATGATCATCAGTATTAAATCATCCAATCATTTCTATGCATAATTGTACAAATAACAGAAAACCTCCACTCCGGAATACATACTTTTCCAGGATTGGAGGTTTTCATTTTCTATAATTTTACTTTATTTTACATTATCTTTAAAGAAATTTAATATCAGCAACTGTAATAGTTTCCAGTAGCACCCGAGCTTATGTGCATAACCAGATATGTCGTATAAACGTACCTTTACTTATCTTGCAGTAGTGTGTCACCTTCCAGCCTGCAGTTAATAAGTGGTTCTCCACCCATTCGGTAGAGACGACTACCGCTCGTCCAGTCAATCGCCGTAGA
Source organism: Paenibacillus tundrae (assembly GCF_030812775.1). Taxonomy (GTDB): domain Bacteria; phylum Bacillota; class Bacilli; order Paenibacillales; family Paenibacillaceae; genus Paenibacillus; species Paenibacillus tundrae_A. The sequence continues at coordinate 62,417 of NZ_JAUSTI010000004.1, read as the reverse complement.
CTTGTGAGCATCGCTCGTTGCTCATCATCTGGAAGAACAGAGCATAGATTATAAGGCATGTCCAAAATGGCTGCATCATAAGTACCTTGCAAATCATTCATGTCACCTAAAGTTATACATGCCGCGTCATATCCGTAAGCCGGAAGATTAACACGAGCACCTTGCACTGCGAGAGGATTCAGATCATTGCCTCTAGTCTCAATCCCCATGGACATCGCCTCAATAACAACTGTTCCCATTCCGCAGCATGGATCAAGCAATCGATGACCCTGAATTTCTGGAACCGCAATATTTACAAGTGATCTAGCCAGAGTTACACCGAATCCAGTTGAATAATTTTGCGGTTTGTTGCGGCGATTCTGCCAGGAACGATCTGCTTCTGTCCACCGCCCCAAGATCCATTTTCCACCAGCATGGATTAGGCCGAAAGTCACTTTCGGTCCCTTCATCTGCGCTTTACCCTGAATGCACATCCCGACTTGTCTCTCCAGCTTGCGAGCAGATTCGTAGTCTGGCCGATCGTCTCCTTCTTTCAGACAAACGACCTTGAACGTCTCCTCCGGCAGTAGCTGGATCTCTGAAGCAAATGGCAGTAGCTCACTAATGGAGTCTGCCTCAGCACTCACTTCTAATCTGCCGCGAATAAATGGACTTCTTCCAGGTGGAATGTCGATATCCGATCTAACATATGCCCCAGAGATCGAATGAATTTCTGAAGCGTGACGCAGCAGAACTTCCAGTTCAAGCATACATAACTCACGTTCATTCTCGTGGCAAGCAAAGGTGTACAGATAACTTCCTTTTGCGGAAAATTTACAATTGGATTCGTTCAAAACAGTAGCCATCCTTCATGTTTCTTCTATTATAAATGCGAGTTCAACAATCCCACTTATTCCTACCTAGAAGAAGGTCTATATTTTTAATTTCTCAATGGAAGTAAGCAGATCATCGGACAACTCCTTCAGATTCTGAATACTGCCACTAATCGTTTCCATCGAGCTAACTTGCTCTTCTGCTGATGCCGATACTTCCTCAACACTCGCCGCAGATTGTTCCGATACAGCCGAGATCTGTTGACTGAAGTCATTCATGCGTCCACTTGCTTCCTGCATGCCTTCTAGCCCATCCGTCATCGTACCAATCACCTGAACCATGCCCTCAACCGACTCATTGATATTCTTAAACACACTTCCCGTTTGCAGGACTTGCTCCTGTCCACGTTCAGTCTCTTGAACGCCAGTCCTCAATTCAGAGACAACTCCTTGGGAGTCCTGCTGAATATCTTGGGTAATCGTTGTAATCTCTTCTACCGACGTCTGTACAGCCTCCGATAATTTGCGAACCTCAGCGGCTACGACCGCAAATCCTCTACCACTCTCTCCGGCACGGGCTGCCTCTATCGAGGCATTCAATGCAAGCAGGTTCGTCTGACGCGCGATATCATGGATCACTTGTACGAGCTTCGTAATATCCTCATTCTTGCGATCTAACTGTTCCATTTTATCCATTGAGATCGAGACAGAACTTGCGATTTGCTTCATTTGTTGAACTGACTCTTCCATCGCCTTGCGTCCATTCAGTCCTTGTTCTAATACAAGATCCGACATGATACGCAGCTGTTTCCCTTGTTCTGTATGCTGCTGAATGTGCTCATTCAATTCCTCAACCGTACGCGCAGACTGCACTGCCGTTTCCGCTTGACTCTCTGCCGCCTTCGCTGACTCTTCCATGGTGAGTGCAATTTGACTACTACCGATCTTAACCTCTTCCGAGGAAATCGCTAGTTCACTGCTCTGACGGTTCACTGCCTCTGCAACACGTCTTACATTCAGCACCATTGAAGTCAGGTTACCTTTCATGTCATTGACCGCCTTAGCCAGAACGCCGACTTCATCCTGATGTTTCGTATGTATGTCCTGAACATTCAATTGCCCTTCGGCAATCAACTTCACGGCACTAATCACGCGAAGCAGCGGTTTAACGACCTGGGAACGGATAATCGGAATGGTAATCACTGTAATCACGATCATGATCAGAACACCAATAATGATAATCATACGACCATCCTGCACGGAACGAATAGTTTGAGCCGCAGATATGTCAGATTGATTTTGGTTGTATTCCACCAAGTAATCGAGATCAACCTGCATAGCATCAAACGAATCTGCACCCTTCTCCGATACTTCCTTCGCGAGCTGTTCTTGCCCTTCATCGCTGAGCTTGATAGATTGAGTATTGATTTTGAGATAGGCTTCCCACTTGGATTTGAAGGCATCCCAATGTTCCTTCTCCTCTGGAGCTTTTTGCTGCTGATCATATATCTTTATAGCCTGAGCCGTTTCACGAATATACTGAGTCCGCTCTTCCGCTAGTCCCGCCTTGTCTGCTGCTTGTGCATCGAAATGACGGTAGCTCAGCGACAAAATATGCTCTGTCGTATAATTGATTCGATTAATCTGCTGAATGGAGGGCATCCAGTTACCCGTTATTTCGTTTGTGTTGGTTTCCATCGAATTCATTCGAGTGATGATGGTCACGCTCAGAAGAATTAAACAGAGGATTAACAGATAGAACGCGATGCTGATACGCAGACCAATACTCTTGATCTTGAATCTGCTGAACATACGATTTCCCCCTCATGCCGGATTTGGCTTATTAGTGCTTGTTCAAAATAATGGATTTTTAGGACTTTTGTCTGCTAATCAACCTTCTTTTGGCATCTTGCAAAATATCCTTTTCTATATTATATCTGTGACAAAACAGACGTAAAGTATTATAACATTCTTTTGTTATTAAGATACTTTGTTTTGTAAAATCTTGTGAACGCCGCATAGGATCTGTGACATATTTTCATCTTCATGAAGTATAAGCCTAATTCCCAAACCTTTCTACCTATAAAATCATAGAAAAAACTGCAGCACACCAACATTCGTGAACTGCAGCTCTTTCTATCTATTTAGAGATTGAGCCTTCTCTGATATTCGGCGAGAAGTTTGTAAGATTCAAGTCTTCGTTCATAATCAGGGCCTGCCGTCACGATTAGCAATTGATTCGTACGCAACCGTGCGCCGACTTGGTCCATCTGCTCCCACACCTGCTCGGGGGTTCCGGCAATATGCCGATCCGATGGCTCCCCATCTGCATTAGAAGTACTCTCATCACCGTTACTCTGTGAAGGATCACCTGCCGCGCTCGCTCTGCGCCGCTCTTCCATCTGACGACTCCAGTTTCGCGCTCGCTCCTCATCTTCCGCACATAGAACACTCAAAGCCACCATCACTTCTGGCTCGGTTCGATGCGCACTAGGAACAAAACCTTCCCGGTATCGCCGCACAGCCTCCGTTCCATCCGCCTCACTCATGAATTGGCCAAATACATATCCCATACCAAAACGAGCAGCAAACTCAGCACTCTTTACATTCGTACCCAGCATCCATACTGATAATGGATGCTCTGGAATAGGTCGTGCTTGTACCTTATGTTCCTCATAGGTATACCGATCCTCGAGGAGTGCAGTGAGTGCTTCCAGCTTATCAGGCAGCTGGGATACATGCTGTAGATAGTTACCACTCAGCGCCATCGTGGCATGAGGCCCACCACCAGGCGCCCTTCCCAGACCCAATTCAATCCGCCTAGGATAAAGTGATGCAAGTAATCGGAACGACTCAGCTACCTTAAGTGCGCTGTAATGCGGCAGAAGCACTGCACCCGATCCTAGCCGAATCGAGGAGGTTCTCGCTCCGATATGAGCAAGAAGCACCTCTGGAGATGCCGAAGCGAGTTCTTCCATATCATGATGTTCTGAAGTCCAGTACCGTAAATATCCCCATTCTTCGGCATGTTGAGCGAGCGTTACCGCTTGCTGTAATGCCTGCTCTGCTGACACGCCGCCAAGCCTTGGAACTAAGTCAAGCACGCCCAGATGGGTTGGAGGATTTGTCCGAATATCCAAGCGTCTCATCTCCCTGTCCTTGTATACTTTTATGAAACAACCTGTATCTCTAGTCGAGATCGTAAATGGAACCAACCTTTAAGCCATACAGTTCGTTATAGATTTTCTCAGCAAAAGCATCCGTCATACCAGCAATATAATCAATCACCATATGCTCCCACGTCCAGATCGGATTCGACTTCGCCTGATCCTTCTCATACCGTTGCAGCCAGTCCGACGGGATAATCGATTTGGATGTCTCTGGATCTAGGAAGGCATCCCATAGGCGTTTAATCATCCATTCACTACGCTTTTGCAGCCGTTGCACTCGCAGGTCACGAATCATGGTCACCCAAGCGAAGCTTTTCAGCACACTCACCGTGCGCAGCATATCGAGATCTTCCTTGCCTTCTCGAACAAACGTAACCTTCTTCCAGTTCCCGTCGTCAATTACGCCTAAACTACCTACAAACAAACTTACCCAGTACGCCTTGACCTCACGGCGAGTCCGTGAGTAATCATGCTCACAGAATGGCATTTTCTCATTCCATACACGCAGGAATGAAGCAAGTACCTCTTCTACCTTTTGCCCAATAGCTTCGCGTGTCCAACCGTTCCAGAACAGGTCCTCAAGCGTCGTAATTTTATCGACGATAAGTCGATTGATATGAGGGTCTTGCAGGAAATGCTCATGCACTTCAATTTTGCCTGCTTTGATACCATCCTCTAGATCATGCGCCGAGTAGGCAATATCGTCACACAGATCCATTAGCTGTGCTTCAAGCGTCTTCTTGCCCGACGGGATGTTCCAACGATCACGAATCTCGCGAATATACTGCCACTCGTGGTGGTACATGCCCTTCTTGCTCTCTGTCCCCGGATAAGGGTATTTATTAATCCCCAGCAGTACTGCATCAGACAGATTAAGTCCGTCGATATCCTCCCGTTTCTCCAAATACATGATGAGACGGAAGTTATGCGCATTGCCCTCAAAATGTTCATATTTACGCTTCAGTTCGGCACGAACTTCCGCTTCCGGTCTAGGTGTCTTCGCGCTGCGACTCTTCTTCATGATCTTCTTCAACTCGGTGTTGATGAGATCATCCAGAATACCGTCTAACACCTCTTCCCCTTTATGTCCAAACGGTGGATGGCCAAAATCATGTGCAATCGCTGCACATTCCACCACTTCTGAATCGATAATAAGCCCAGCGTTATCTGCTTGATCCCAATCCACCTCGGGAAAACGGCGAAGCAGACTTCTCGCTGCCTCTCTTGCAATCTGTGCTACCTCTAGTGAATGCGTTAAACGTGTACGATAATAGTCGCCTGTCCCTGCCCCAAACACCTGGGATTTGCCTTGTAACCGACGGAAAGTTGGTGAGTGGATTAGTCTCGAATAATCCCGTTCATAGGCTGCGCGAGCCCCATCCAGCTTCGTCAATTCAGGATATTGTCTATGTTCTCTCAGATCGTTCCATTGCATCTTGATCACTCCTAGCCGACTGTCTCTATTTTGAGTGATTATACACATAATCAGCGGTTTCGAAAAGCAAAACCTATCTGTCATTGTTATATCTTCTCACATCAACTTGTTATGGTCAGTCCTCTTTATCTCATTATACCCTGACCAATGATCGTTCGTGCAACCTCTCAACATCTACATTGGGGCATTTCACTCAAAATAGAGTCCATACAAGAGTCCATATAAATGAAAAAAGCGACCTCGCAAAATGTTACGTTTGCGAATCGCTCATGCGTTCCTTCATACCAATTTTCCCAGTTTACCTTTTCCACGCGGGTGCATTGGATATACCGTACCTACCTAACACCTTGCGCCCAAACCAGTTGAACACTCTGTCGGTAGTAAATCCCATGAACCCCAGGCAGATTAAGCCGACAAATATCCAGTCTGTGCGGAAGAATAAGCGGGAATTCCAGATCAAGTAACCGACACCTTCATTGGAAGCTATCATTTCCGCTCCGATGATTGCCATGTAAGATGTCCCCATAGCCAGCCTTACTCCGGTAAAAATGTACGGCGTCGTTGCTGGCACAACTACGTACAGCAATATCTGCCACTCGCTTGCTCCCATACTACGGGCTGAACGTATTTTATCTTCCTCCACTGCAAGCACACCAGTTAATGTATTAAGAATTACAATAAAAAAGGTCGCGTACATAATCAGGGCAATCTTCGACTGTTCTCCGATTCCGAACCAGACCAGAAACAACGTAATGAACGCGATTGGTGGAATGAAGCGGATAAAATTCAGGAACGGTTCTGCAAACACACGGATGATATGTACCTGACCGATCAACAGACCAATCGGAATAGCAATCAGGCTGCCAAGTACCCATCCAATGAGCACGCGCTGAAAGCTGATACCAATATACTGCACCAATGTGCCATCAGCAATCAACTCCTTGGCTCCCAGCAAGGTTGCCCATGGCCCTGGAACAACATCCGATCCGTAGATTAACGCACCTATCTGCCAAATACCGATAACCACTAACCATAATATTGGAACTGTGATCCATTTGCGTTCCAACCATTTCATAACGTCCACTCCCTATTTCTCAAAATGGCTGCCAATCTGCTCGTACAGGGCTCCTAGTTCCTCGGAGGCAATATTGCGCGGGTAAGGCAAATTTACGTCATAAATGTCCGTAATGTTGGAGGACGGCCCCACTGACATAATGCCAATTCGCTCACCAAGCAGCAACGCTTCCTGAATGTCATGGGTCACGAAAATAACCGTTTTGTTCGTCTCACGCCAGATATTGACTAATTCCTTTTGCATCGTCCTGCGTGTCATCGCGTCGAGCGCTCCAAATGGTTCATCCATTAACAGGATGGCCGGATCGTTGGCAAGCACCCGCGCAAGCTGAACACGTTGCTTCATGCCGCCCGAAAGTTCCTTTGGGAATTTGGATTCGTGACCATTCAAACCAACCATCGCGATAAACCGATCTGAGATCACCTTCCGATCAGCCTTAGGTACATGCGCCATACGCAGACCAAACTCCACATTCTGCCTCACAGTTAACCATGGAAACAGTGAAGAATCCGCCTGTTGAAACACCATCGCGCGGTCTTTACCCGGTTTCACAATTTCACTCGCATTGACTTTCAATTGTCCGCTTGATTTGGAAATAAAACCTGCTATCATGTTAAGCAACGTTGATTTGCCGCATCCACTTGGCCCCAGCAAGACAAAGAATTCTCCTCCCCTAATGACCAAATTCACATCTTTGATAATGTAATGAACATCTCCAGCCGTCACATCGTTATAGCTTTTACGAAGCTGTTCGATCTCAATGGCCGATATCGTCGCAGGTGTTGACATGCAAGACCCTCCTCTGTACTAATGTATCTACTTCCCAAAAGTGACCTGATCCGGTAGCACCTCACTTAACGGCTCCAACTTCAATTTACCTGCAAGATCAAAATCCTGCTGAATGATTCCATTATCGACCATATATTGCTTTTGCTTGGCAAGGCTATCAAAGGCCGCTTGAGTGAAACCAACAACCCAAGGGTTGATCGGGATATCCTTCAACGTCGCTTCTTTGGGCTGCTTCGTTAACTTGTACTGCAAGTCAGCCACTTCTTCTGGATGAGCCTGCGCATACTCTGATGCTTGATTGAGTGCCTTCAGGAACCCGCCAATGATTTCAGGATTCTCCGATATGAACGCATCGCTCGCAACAAGTCCCATGCCAAGTCGCACTGAGGTTTTCGACATATCCGATAGCTGATGCACGTTGTCCAGCGCATCGAATTTGTCAGTCAATGCTGAGCCAACAACCCAGGCAGCGTCTAGGTCACCTTGCTTCAGTGCGATATATGTCTCGTCAAAAGAACCCTGACCCACCTGCGTTACATCCTGCAGTGCCACTCCGTTCTCCTTCAGATACTCATCCCATAAATAGGGAATGAAGGTGCCTCTCAAAAAACTCACTTTCTTCCCTTTTAGATCGGCAGCGGCTTGAATGTCGTTACTTACGTACAATTTCCAAGACGCAGCGGCATAATCTGTTGCTTGCCCAGCCGAAGCGATGACGGAATAGTCACCTTTGGAAAGAGCGTTTAATACAGGGAAGTCCGCACCATAGGCGATATCGATCTGATTGATGAACAAGGCGTTCACACCTTCGGCAGGCGTACCGAAAATCATACTCTCAGCGTCAATGCCCTGTTCCGCAAAGAATCCTTTCTCAATACCAACACGAAACGTCGGATTGCTTGCCGTATCCGCAATCCTAATTTTTACTTTTTTCCCTTCGGCACTGGCATTTCCGGTCTGCGCCCCGCCCTCTTCTCCCGATACACAACCGGAAAGTATAAGCATAGTCGTAACCAAAAGTATTATGGATGAATGGATCAATGATCTTTTCACGGTAATCACCCCTGCGTATAATTAATGTTTATCCCATTCGTATGGTCGCCCTTATTGGATTTCAAATCATGTGAGGTTGTTACGCAGGCGGCTTCTTCGACGAATGGTAGTGTTGCTGTAACACTCACGACTGATTCAGCCCCTTTTGAAGCAGCTCCTGGGACACGATAGTTCTCGACACTGATCGGCTCAATCGCCGTTTCTTCCGGTCTGTCTAACTGGGGCACCCAGCTATAAGGAACACGGTAAGAACGATACACCATGTTGGTATTACGACCATTCCAATACGGCGAGATGTATTCCCAAACGAGTTCATGCTCACGCGTGACCTCGAACAGACGTCCGTTCGACCCTTCCGTGATAAGTGTATTACCGTTCGCAAGCCGCTGAGCCGAGCTGATATATGGACTATAGAATTTGTATGAATCCGTTGGTACCGAAAAGCCTGCTTCTGCTGGTGTATACTGCCAGATGATCTCCAACGTGACAGGATCAATCTCCAATACCCGGGAATGATCACGCACCGCTGATTTCAGCCCAATCGGAGAAGCAGGATTCGGCAGACCATATCCAGCCCATCCGCCGTTGTCGAACACCAGCAGGTTACCTTCACCAGGCAGCCCTTTCGGGATAATATGGGCATGGTGCTGACCGATAATCCATCCAATATGCTTCACTTCTGGTCGGGAGTAATCTGGCCCGAGCTGCCAGACGATGTTACCTGTTCGTTTGTCTGTAATTGCAATAATATTGGCTTCGCGTGCATCCCAGATAATATTATCCGGATGGAAACGTTCGTCCCCGGCATCATAGAAGCGGTTTGGCCCGACATACGAAGCAGAGTTGATATGCAGCCAGTCTCCCACGCCCCCTCCCAGATGACCAAAGGACCGAGAGTTGGGATCACGGAATAACACATTGCGTGCCGCTTCGTCGAAGCCTAGTTCCTCGAAATGCTCGTTTGCCGCCCATTCCCATATGATATTGCCCTGCCAATCCACTTCGAGGATCGTATCATCTAGCAACGGCTTATCCGATATGTTCGGATTATTGACGTTTTTGTGAGACAGAATGAGTGTGGTACCACTACCGATCTTCGGTACCAACCCTGGTGCATAATACCCCACTGGATTACCTTCTCGCTGATAGTCATGATGCTGTCTTGCATACCAGAGCGGCTCATAACCAGGGTCTTCAATATGTTCATATCCGTCGTATCTCCAGACGATATTACCGTCCCAATCCACCTGAACCAGATCGAGATTATCCTGAATACCAAACTTGGGATCTCTGCGTCCAGTGCTTCCAAGCACGTAGCCACCGGGGAATAATTTGGCCGGAAAACCGATCAATCCTTGCCACAGACGCACTTCTCTGCCGTTCATGTCGATCAGAACAACACCTTCATCCCCTGCCTGAAAGATTGTATACCCACTCCATGCTTTGTCTGGTTGAAATACCGTTGCCCCTGTCGGGTAAATTGTTGAGTGTCCCATCGTAATTCGCTCCTTTTGTGTACTAAGTAGAATAAAGAATCTATCTCCAGTTACAAAAATTCAAGTTAATGAATTATGCAATTCATTCAATAACTCAAGTATTTTTTTTCGCTGCTTCGTACTGGCTTCTGTTCCTGATCCACAGGTAATGGAGCCTCCACATTCTGTTCTGCCAGCCCCAGCAATGTTTCGGAGAATCCCTCAAGATTGGCAAATATCCGTTCATAGAAACGGCTCTGCTGTTCCAGCTCCTCTACCGTGAACCCTTGAAACAGAAGCGTAATACATCGATCCCCAATGTTGTTGTTGCGTGCTACCATCTCCCGCCCTTTGGCGGTAATATCCAACAATACCGTGCGGCGGTCATCCTCCTTACGGCGGCGTACCGTATACCCGGCGCTTTCCAACTTGTCACTCAGTGCAGTGATTGCACCTGAGGTAAAATCCATCTGTTCTGCCAGATCGCCAAGTCGCTGCTCACCATCGCGAATGATCTTTTGTAGAATGAGCATGGCAGGTAACGTCACACCCTCTACGCTAACGCGATCCCGCTCTTTCACAAATCTACGTACCATTTTGCGGTATAGGTCATCTACGATCGTTAGTTGCTCCCATGTTTCTTTATCCATTAGCAGCCTTCCCTTCTGTGAACTCGGCCTCATTCCTCGTGTGGAGGCAATAAAAAAAGGCTCCGGCACACCTTCCCCACGGGGATGATGTACTGGAGCCTTTGGTGATCCAATGAGCTCAGAAATTATTTCACTGTTCATTTAATTAGTAGTAAAGTATTATTGAAATCAATATAACCCCCTTATCCCTACCTGTCAAGTGTGTTTTTAAAAAAGAGAATAGGCAATTTTCCACTTTTCATCGAAATTGGTATGAGACTGCTTGATTAATGGAGTCACGGAGTTCTTTGGACATCGTTTGGTTGGCAAGCTCTTCCCCATGACGTATGTTTTGTCGGTATAGTAAAAAGACAGGACATTGTATGTCCTGTCTTTCGCTTTAAACACGTTAAAATGTAGTGTTACACCATCACTTTGCAGATATCGTTTGTGAATTCAACCGGATCTTGAATCGGCAAACCTTCAATCAGCAAGGCTTGGTGATACAACAGGCTTGTATACAAGCTCAATTTTTCTTTATCTTGTGCAAATGCATCTTTCAACGATTGGAAGACATCGTGGTTCACGTTGATCTCCAGCACTTTATCCGCTTGTACATTTTCACTATTAGGCATAGCTTTCAAAATTTTCTCCATCTCAATGGTAAGCTCGCCCTCAGTGGACAGACATACCGGGTGGCTTCTCAGACGTTTCGAAGCTTTAACCGCTTTTACTTTGCCTGCGAGCTGTGCTTGCATCGCTTCAAACAACTCTTTGTTATCGTTGTCCTGTGCTTCTGTTTCTTCTTTGTCCGCACTGTCTTCGATGCCAAGGTCACCGCTGGAGATGGATTTGAATTCTTTTTCCTTATAGTTCGTAATCATCTTGATTGCGAATTCATCAATATCGTCCGTGAAGTAGAGCACTTCATAGCCTTTGTCGAGTACACCCTCGATCTGTGGCAGCTTCTCGATCCGTTCGATTGATTCACCAGATGCATAGTAGATATACTTCTGATCTTCCGGCATTCTGGAGACGTACTCATCCAAGCTAACCAGCTTCTTCTCTTTGGAAGAAGAGAACAACAATAGATCCTGCAACGTATCTTTGTTCACACCATAGTCGCTATATACGCCATATTTCAACTGACGTCCAAATGCTTGGTAGAACTTCTCGTAATTTTCACGCTCGTCCTTGAGCAAGCTTTGCAGTTGGCTCTTGATCTTGTTCTTAATGTTCTTTGCAATTAGGCTGAGCTGACGGTCATGCTGCAGCATCTCACGAGAGATATTCAGAGACAGATCCTCGGAATCCACCATACCTTTAACAAAACCGAAGTAATCTGGCAGCAAGTCGCCACACTTGTCCATGATCAATACCCCGTTGGAGTAGAGCTCAAGACCTTTTTCATACTCTTTGGTGTAATAATCAAACGGTGTATTCTCTGGGATAAACAAGATTGCATTGTACACCACTGCGCCATCCGCGCTAATGTGCAGGTGCTTCAGCGGTTTGTCAAAACCATAGCGCTTCTCCATATAGAAGTTCGTGTAATCTTCTTCGGTCAGCTCACTTTTATTTTTACGCCAGATTGGCACCATGCTGTTAACGGTTTGTTCTTCTTGGTATTCCTCGAATTCGTTCTCTGTACCTTCCTTCGGACGTTGTCCTGTCACATCCATCTTGATTGGGTAACGAATGAAATCAGAGTATTTCTTGATGATGGATCTCAGGCGATACTCTTCCAGGAACTCGTCATATGAATCTTCTTCAGTATTTTGCTTGATCGTCAGGACGATCTCGGTTCCTACAGAATCCTTCTCTGCTGGTGTAATCGTATATCCATCCGCACCTTCGGATTCCCATCTCCATGCTTCATCACTGCCCAGCGTTTTACTCGTCACAGTCAGCTTGTCTGCCACCATAAATGCGGAGTAGAAACCAACCCCGAATTGTCCGATGATGTTATGTCCATCTTTGGCTTCATTTTCCTTCTTGAACGCAAGGGAACCACTCTTAGCAATAACTCCGAGGTTGTTCTCCAGCTCTTCTTGAGTCATACCAATACCAGTATCGGTCAGGGTAAGCGTGCGATTTTCTTTGTCGATGGTCAGTTTAATGTAGTAGTCCTCTTTGTTGAATACAAGTGAGTCATCGGTGAGGGCTTTGTAATATATTTTGTCAATCGCATCACTGGAGTTGGAGATCAACTCTCTCAAAAAGATTTCTCTTTGCGTATAAATGGAGTTGATCATCATATCTAGCAAACGCTTGGATTCTGCTTGGAATTCTTTCTTAGCCATGAATGGGTGTCTCCTCTCAAATTGGATATCGAATGATTGAGTTCAATATAGTAGAACCTGAGCATGTACATGACAAGCAATGTGGCTCAACAAAACCTTCGGTCGCTCTTCACAACAGATCTTTCAACCACATTTAGTAGCAGTTAACAAAATAGATGACCCACTTTCAGCAATGTAGACGTTCCGGTTACGAATCGTTCTTCGGATCGCTGTTATCCCCAAATTTCTTTGACTCCCTTATTAATAGGTGAAATTCGGGGATAAAGGCGAACACTTCGTGTCCTACGAATCGATTTCGTCCCCTTCACTACAGTCGCACCTTATCAGGAACTATTTTCTTATAATCCGCTATCAAATGAGTCTGCTGCTAAAGCAAATTCCGCTTTCTGAGGTCGTTATTGTTTCCCATCGCTTCTTGTGTCGTACTCAAATTCAAAGATCTATATTCAAAACAAAATCATTCCATATGTAGTCGTGTATAAAAAAAGCATCCTGTATTAGCACTCAGATCGTTAGAGTGCTAAACCCTACCTTTTATATAACATATGGGAAAATTGGGTGTCAACATGATGGCGGTTATTTTAACAAAATGATTGAAATCGAGCGCATCTTCTTATTTTAACGTAATAGGTTAGGCAATACAAAAGCCGCCTCGAACGATGCTTCGAAACGGCATGAAGTATGAGTTGAACCTCAGATATGATGAAAAAATCGAAGTTTATCTGGATTTCGAATAAGATAAATGTTGCGAATAGAATGTCCTATGATATGAATCAGCGCAACGGTATCGACACGCTCTCCCAAACGGATAACAACTCCAGTCTGGCCGTTGATCTCTCTCACCTCTATCTGTAGTCCATCTTCATGTTGAAATGATTTATGGAAAATACCATACAGAAATTTGAAAACAGAATCGCGTTCTGCAATCGGCCGAACGGCAGCGAGCGCTTTCCCTCCCCCATCGGATATGAGAACGACATCGCTCGCTAACATGGAAATAACTCGCTCTGCATCGTCCTGCTCAAACGCGGCTATAAATTGGCGAATCCACGCTTCTCTATCCGTCTTGATAATATCTGGTTCCCCTTCACTCAGCCCCATCTTCCCCTTTGCACGGCTGAAAATCTTTCGGCAATTGATCTCGCTTCTACCAATGATCTCGGCTATACCGCCATACTCAATACCAAGAGCCTCACGCAATACATACACCGCGCGTTCTGCCGGAGACAACTTCTCTAGCATGACCAGAACGGCATAGGACAGCAATTCATCACGGATTATAAAATCAAGCGGATCTACCATTGAAGTCGGAATGGGTTCAGGGAGCCACTCTCCTACATAACGTTCACGTCTCCTGCGAGCCGATTTATACAGATCGCGGCATCGATTAACGACCATTTTACACAAATACGCCTTCGGTTCCTCAGTTAGACCAGCCGGATTTACATCGCATACTTTAAGAAATACATCCTGCACGACATCTTCCGCATCGGTCCACGTACCCGTCATCTGGTAAGCCAGTGTAAGCAATAACTTTTTATACCGACCGTATAGTTCCTCCATCTCAGCCACCCCGATTCATCCGATCATGTCGTCAACATACTTGCTGCATCCCATGTGTACTCCTTAATTCTCCAACCTAGTTTACCTGTGATGACAAAATCAATCCCCCATTTGTTTACCCAGGTTAACCCTTTGCCCGGACCTAGTCCGATACTATACAAATTCATATAGCTCTCATGAACCGGTGCTTGGCGACCTTCGAGGTCTGCCAGCATAATCTTGGCAAGGCGAGCAGCCTGGGGGATCGCTTCCTTGCACGTCTTGCCATCGACATGCCCATTAAGCGGGTCTACAATTCTGGCGCAGTCACCAATACTATAGACTCCAGGCATATCCGCCACTCTGTAGCTGACATCAACACGCACATGCCCATCAGATATTACTGGCAAGCCGATCGTGTGAATCATCGGATTAGGCAGTAGTCCAAGCGTCCAGACACACAGCCCTACACTCCGCTTTTCACCGTCTGACAACCATATTACCCCACCTTCTTCCTTGATGATCCGTTTATTATGCAGCGTGTTTATACCAATGTCTTGGAGAAGTCGTTCTAGTTTCATGCCTACTTTGGCAGGGCCGTCTAGAAAAAGGCGATCATGTGCATTGTATAGCTCAATTCGGATGGCTTGCGGGTCAAGTCCTAGCCGCTCCCCATCCCGACGGGCATAATAAGCTAGCTCTGCAGCAGTCTCTACTCCACTTATGCCAGCTCCCACAATTGCAATGTGCATTAATCGCTCACGTTCTCTTGCATTAGATTCAGAAGCGGCTTGTTGAAGATTAGAAAGCCATACGCTCCGAATTTTTTGCGCACTTTCCAGTGAGGTGAGTGCAATTCCACCCTGATCGGGATCGGGCTGCCGAATCACACTGCCCACGGTTACAACGAGCATATCGTAATTCATCTCATGTTCTGCTCCCACATCATTCACATAAACCAGCTTTTTCTCTACCGCATTGATATTGAGGATCATGGCCTGCACGAGTTCAACCTCGTCCGGAAACAACTTGGTTAGCGGAATCCGTATGTCTTCATTTGTAACGGCAGGTCTAAACATTAACACTTTACGCAGATGGAAAGCGTTCTTGTCAATCAGAACCAGTCGCAGCGGATGCTTATTTACCTGATCCTTAAACCGTTTACGGATTTCTTTTACTGCATGAATGCCCGCATACCCAGCGCCAATGACAACGCACGTTAATGTTTTCATAATATCCACCTCTTCTGTCGTTTGCATATAGAACGAGGTAGTGGCCTTTCATGTGACATGTGGTTCAAAAAAATACAAAATGGGAAGAACTGAATGCTGTGAAATGCAGTGATAACGCTATGTAAAACAAAATCTAACCCCTTTTTCCATAAGGCTATTAAGTTTTGGTTTTCCTCCCTAACTAACAATAAAACACTCTACAATACACCATATATTAAGAATACGCTGCCCGTTAGTTTAACGGACAGACAGCCGACCATGTAGTCGGCTGTCTAATCAAATATTAATCCGCGTTCTAATGGTTACGGAACAACAAACCTATATTTCTATTGCCATCGATGAAAACATAAAACATAACATTCGAACCCTTTCTGCGAGCAATTACGTCCCCTGCATAAGGCAATAGACAGAGATCACTTGATATATAACGTCTACTTTTTCGCCATCTTTGGATCAAGCGTGTCTCGTAAGCCATCCCCAAGCAAGTTAAAACCGAGCACAGTAAGCATAATGGAAAGACCCGGAAAAATGAGAGTCCAAGGTGCCTTTTGGATGAACTGGCGGGAATCCGACAGCATTTTGCCCCATTCTGGATCAGGTGGCTGTGCACCCATACCTAAGAATCCCAGCGCTGCTGCTTCAATAATCGCCGTACCAATGCCCAGCGTGCCTTGTACAATCAGAGGTGTAAGACTATTGGGCAAGATATGCCTGAACAGGATTCGTGCATTGCCTGCCCCAAGCGTACGTGCTGACGTGACAAACTCCTCCTGCCTCAAGCTAAGTACCCTTGACCGCACCAGTCTACCATAGGTCGGAATATTGACGATCGCAATGGCGAGCAAGGCATTTTGTAAAGACGGCCCCAGAATAGCGACAATCGCAATCGCAAGTAGAATACCTGGAAAAGCAAGCAAGATATCAAACAAACGTGAGATCAGCATATCCACCCATTTGCCATAAAACCCTGCAATCAGCCCCAACAACGCACCAGCAATAATCGAACCGATGACGGAGAAGAAGCCGACCCATAACGATATTCTTGCCCCATGCAACACGCGGGAGAACACATCCCGTCCGAGATCATCCGTACCAAACCAATGCTCTGCCGATGGAGCTTGCAGTCGATCCGCGAGAACCTGCTCTTTGTAATCATAGGGTGCAATATAAGGTGCTATGAAGGCGATGAGGATGAAAAATACGATGATAACCAGCCCGGCAAGCGCTAGCCGATTTTTACGAAACGTTCTCCAAGCCTCCCGCCATGGGCCTGAAGTCGATTTGGTTGCAACATCCACGGAAGCGCCCGTATTCGTCGATAATTTGGCCATGCGGCATCCCCTTCTTGGATATGAATGAAATATAAAATATACGAGTTCAATGTAAAACATTTACTACACGTCACTCCGCTGACAGAGCAACCTTCCGATCGCTGTTATCCCCTGATTCCCTTTATCCTTTTTTCTAAAGGAAGGAATCCGGTTATAAAGGCGATGTTTATGCTTCCGATGTAGCTTTCTTGCAGAAAGCTTGCAGCTCCACTTCTCCAGGTTTTCCCTGTCCTCTCCGTTTGCATGTAGAAATTTAGATAACTCGTATATTTTATATCTAAGAATCATCCATCAAACCAAATGATGGATTCCTATTTGTAACTGATTCTTGGATCAAATACGGCGTAGAGTAAGTCCACAATTAGGTTGATCACCACGAAGAAAAAAGCAACGATCAGGATTCCGCTCTGGATCACCGGATAATCTCTTGAACTAATTGCTTCATATATATAGCGTCCCACGCCCGGCCAAGCAAAGATGGTTTCGGTCAGCACCGCTCCTCCGAGCAGCGATCCCGTCTGAATGCCAATTACGGTAAGTACGGGAATGAATGCATTTTTCAGCGCATGTCCATACACGACAAAAAATGGACCCAGACCTTTGGCTTTTGCAGTACGGATATAATCCGAACTCATCACCTCCAGCATACTGGAACGGGTCATCCGTGCAATGACTGCCATTGGAATCGTACCTAGCGCAATACTCGGCAACAGTAAGTGTTTTGTCACCGTCCATAGCTGATCCCAGCGCCCAGCAATCATCGTATCCAACACATACAGACCGGTTACCGCCTCAATCGGATCACGCGGATTCATCCTGCCGATGGATGGCAACCACTGAAGTTTGTTGGCAAACAGCCATTGCTCCATCAAGCCAAGCCAGAAGATTGGCATCGAAACCCCAACCAGTGCAATAACCATGCAGCAGTAATCAAACCAGGAGTTATGCTTCCATGCACTGACAATCCCCGCATTGACACCAACGATAATGGCAAACAGCATGCTTGCCATCGTTAATTCAAACGTCGCAGTTAGATACGGCCCTATTTCCTGGGCAATCGGAACCTTGGTTCGGATAGAAGTTCCTAGGTCGCCTTTGACCAGATCACCGAGATATGCAAAGTATTGCTGAAACCACGGTTTATCCAAACCAAGTTGGTCTCGGAGAGCCTGTTTGGATTGCTCTGTTGCCTTTTGCCCCAGAATCGTTTCCGCCGGGTCACCGGGAATGGCATGGATGATGGAAAAAACGATTAACGTCATGCCTAACAGAACAGGCAGCAGTACTAATACTCGTTTGACGATGTAACTATTCAATCCTCATTCACCCGCCTTTTGAACAGCCAATTAGGTAGAAAAAAAACGCCAGCGGACACGTATGCTTCGAGATGATTACGTCCGGATGATGGTTCTGCTAAGCATTGCGTGTACGCCAGCGTTCTATATTTCAGACACGGATCACCATTTTTACAGGTTACTCAATATAAGTGCGTGTTCAGAGCGGACTTTTTGAACAACCTCTACCTATTCCTCGAAATAGGCTCCTGCATAGGATTCACTGCCCAGTGGCGAAGGAACAAAACCTTTCAACTTCGCACTACCCGCCAGAATTGGCGTGGTATGCACAAGCGGAATCCATGGTGCGTCTTCCTTAATAATGACCTGTGCCTGCTCATACAACTCTGCCCGTTTATCCTGGTCGGTCTCCTTCTGTGCATCCGTCAGCAACACATGCAGCTCCTCGTTGACATAGAAGCTACGGTTGTTACCTGGGATTGCATCTTTATCGAGCAACGTGTACAAGAAGTTATCGGGGTCACCATTATCACCCGTCCAACCGAGCATATAGATATCGTCCTTCTCCCCGGCTTTGGCATCATCTAGATACGTGGCCCACTCAGGAGATTCAATGTTTGTCTTCACGCCAATTTTCTCAAAATCCGCTTGGATCGCCTCGGCAACTTTTCTACCATCTGGCATGTATGGACGGGATACCGGCATCGCATAGAAGGTTACCGGATCTGGCAATCCGTCAGGGAAGCCTGCTTCGGCAAGCAATGCTTTTGCCTTCTCCAAGTCATACGGGTAATCCTCAATACTATCGTTGTACCCCCATAATGTTGGTGGCATCGGGTTCACCGCAGGCTGAGCTTGTCCAGCAAAGAACGCATCAATAATGCCTTGTTTGTTCACCGCATGGTTCAGCGCCTGTCTCACTTTTACATCGTCAAAAGGTTTTTTCTTAAAGTTAAAGCCAATATACGCCACGTTGAATGGTGGACGTTCAATCTTCTGCAGGTCAGCATTCGACTCCAGGATCGACAGATCATCCGGATTCAGATCTTCCATCACGTCAATTTCGCCATTCTGCAAGGCATTGAAACGAGCTGTATTATCTGGAATCGAGCGAACAATAACTTTGTTCAGCTTCGGCAGTCCTTCTTTCCAGTAGGTTGGATTTTTCTCCAGTGTAATAGAGTCGTTGCGCTTCCACTCTTTGAATACAAAAGGACCGGTGCCTACAGGATCGGTTTTGAAGTTTTCCTTTTTCTCCTGAATGGCGGTTGGACTGGCAATGCCGAATGGCGTCATCGCGATATTTTGCAGGAAAGGCGCTTGTGGTTGGTTCAATGTGAACTCCACCGTTGTCTCGTCAATCGCCTTCACTTCCTTGATCACGCGTCCGTCCTCTGGCCCAAACATGGAATCGTAATAATCGAAGGAATCCCCTTCGAATTTATACTCACTCGCAGGATCACTCCAACGATTGAAGTTGAATACAACAGCCTCGGCGTTAAAGTCAGTTCCGTCATGGAATTTCACACCCGTCTTCAGCTTGAACTCGTACTTAAGTCCGTCCGCCGAAATCTCCCAGCTCTCCGCAAGTCCAGGGATGACCTCTGTTCCACCTTCCTTGTAATCAAGCAATGAATCGAACACCTGATGTCCAATCTTGAGGGATTCACCATCAGTTACAATGGCTGGATCTAGGGCAACGGAGTCTCCACCCCGTCCCATAATCATCGTATCCTGCGTTGCTACTTCCTCCGTTGGTGGATCGTTACCTTCCGCTGGAGCAGGCGTGTTCGTCCCCTCTTTGGTAGAGCAACCCGATAAAACCAAAACCGTACTCATTGCCATAACCATCAAACCGGACAACCATTTTTTTCTCATTCGCATACGTACAACACCCTTCCCTGTCTCAAAATGTGTGTGATGCTGGCGTGCCAAAACAATGATCCCGATGGATGGATAGTGGATACACGATCAGTCAACATGCTTCCAAGATTGTTACGTACAACATGCAAAATGCTGATCCAAGAAATCGTTGAGGCGTGTATCACATACTATCTGTATCTATTAAGGTCTTAACATACCCATGATACCTTTAATAAAATTAAGAAAATCATGATGGGGAATAGTAGATATTTTGAGAGAGAAAGAAATGGAACAATTAAACAAAGGTCAATTGAAAAGAGTGAAAGGTTGGTCACTTGTTTTGGGTATACACGTATACTCATTAGCATAGGGATCATTTAGATAGAAACTAACATAGGAGTGTTTTTCAAGGGTGTTGGAATATACAACAGGGAGACATTACAATAACTTTGAGTGTTATAGTCTTGTCATGGTGGGAGGATTATGCTCATAAACTGTGGCAAAAAACCATTTTGTGTAACTTACTTTACATCACATTAATCATTTAGACAAGAGATTTACATACAACGATCATCAACTTTATGATCTATGTTATTTTAAGTTACATAAAGCACAAAAAAAAAACATAGATCGACAAAAAATGTCTAAGCATCCTTTATGGCGGCTTATCATTTCGTTCGAATTACTAGATTGATGCGAGTTATGTATCCCAAGATAAAAGCTTCATTTTTCCATTTTTACTGAAATACGTTACAATTTAGAAGATACGAATGGAGGCGATTCATTGTGAAGCTACAGTTCAACCTATCCTTCGAGGATCTCATCGACTTACAGAAAAATGTGATCTCAAAATCGAAGCATCATCGTAAGGTAAAATATATTTTACTCTCTGGATTTCCGATTTCATTATTATTTTTAAATCTCATTTTTCAAACCCCTGTTTCACTTTTAACTATTGGTATG
Source organism: Paenibacillus tundrae (assembly GCF_030812775.1). Classification (GTDB taxonomy): domain Bacteria; phylum Bacillota; class Bacilli; order Paenibacillales; family Paenibacillaceae; genus Paenibacillus; species Paenibacillus tundrae_A. The sequence goes on along the minus strand of NZ_JAUSTI010000004.1, from coordinate 41,450 downwards.
ATTCTATTATGGGTAATCGTTTTCCCTACTATCTATAAAAAATTAACACTCTCTTCCACCGTTCGGATTATGAAGAAACAAAATTTAAGTGCCGTTCTCGGCCCAACTACAATGCTATTAGATGAGCAAGGCATAACACGGAAGACAAAAAACAATCAAAATTTCTTGGCATGGGATCAGTTTGTCGTTGTACGAGAAGATGAGAAGCACTACTATCTATACGTTTCTGATGTGCAAGGGATGATTATATCTAAAAGCGCGTTGACAGATGATCGCACCAAAGAAGCATTTCAGCGGTACTATGATTCGTATTTTGTGCCTTTGTTGGAGAAACAGAACTAAAGATTGGTTGCGCATGCGACTCTGATATAGAAAACCTTGAAGGTCGCCCCCCCAGATTTCTTTTCAGTCAGCTTTGGGGCTAACGCTTTGCTTCTTCCGTTTTTGTAACCTCTCCGTTCCCGTGTAAAATGATTTGTTAGTAACCGCAAAGAAAGACGCCATCTCATTAGAGATTGGCGTCTTTGGCTTTGGTAAAGCTACATTTACAAGTAGAATGTGTACATTTATTTGGGGTCAGTATTATTTTTTAAACAAACCTCTACGGTGCATGACCGTGATAAAGCGATAAAAGTCGTAACTCGCTCCGTTGTCGATGCTAAACAACGGGTTCTTCGGATCATAGGCTAGTGCAGCATCTACAGCCGCTTTGGCCCATACCGGAACCTCCATTTGCTGGCGTGCCTGTAGTCTCTCCACCTGTGCCTTCAACGCATCAAACGCTGCTTTCTCCTCGGTTGTCATCGGTTCGCCCCCTTTTGGTGGTTCGGTTGGGTTCGGCGGATTTGTGGGTTCTGTCGGTTTAGGTGGATTTGGAGGTGTCGTTGCAGGTGCATATCTGGCTCGTAGCTGCGCTGCCGTCCCTTCAAACTCGTTCATGTCGACGTTGCCCGCAATGCCGTTCACCTTACCCGAATCCGTATACTGCCAGAATGTCCAACGCTTCCAAGCAGGCTGATCATCCGGCACCCGTGTGTTGCTGTAACGCGCGATCCATAGATCATACGTACCGAGCGAGGCATCAAAATTAACAGCAAATGAATTGCCCGTATATATAATTGGTTTTACGCCAGTAAGACGTTGTAATTCGGTTAAAAAAGCTTTGGCTACAGTGTTCATCTGCGCTCTGCTCAAATTACCGGGGTTATTCTCATAGTCCATGACAGGAGGTAATTGTAATGCCTTCGCACCCCCGACCTTCTGCAACGTGTTCGCATAATGCGCTGCTTCGGCTTTGGCGATCTCTGTAGAGGTTCCGCGGAAAAAATGATACGTTCCCACCAGCATGCCAGCCGCAAGTGCGCCAGCCACATTTTGCTGAAAATTTGGATCGGTATACGTTCGTCCCTCCGTTGCCTTGATGAACACAAATGTCATGCCACTTGCCTTAACTTTGGCCCAATCAATCGTGCCCTGATATCGGGAGACGTCAATGCCCTGCGTGTTGCCTGGCGTTCTCGTTTGCATGGTTCTCACACCCTTTACGCGGCAAGTTTGCCGTTTGTATATAGTAGATGTCAGGACAAGGTAGTTTGCCTGTGTGCATGTCCTGATGTTTTGGAGTTTTGAGGAGTTTAGAGGGAATGTTGTTGGGATTAGATTCGGTGGTTGCTGGAATAGTTAGGGTTGGTGTGGTGTGTTATAAAACAAAACACGTTTAGCGGTTAGGTACTAATCACTAAAATGACAGAGCTCTCTTCGTTTGGTGTATCAGCGCACTTTTGGATTTCTTGTGAATAAGGTTGATCATTTTAGTGATAGATAAAACTGTTGGAACTACTCTATTCCTAGTTTATTAGCTAAATGAATCTAAAATATGCTTCGAGGCTAGTCCTATTCGGTTTGCTATAGGTTTGCATTCAACACACTATTTGAATTGCTATTAGATTTGTATTTTTGTGCGATAGATGAATACTGTAAAGATGCAACTACTTTTTATCTTTTTTCTTGTGTGTGTCACTATCATCATCCGTTTGAGCAAAAGATTCATTAGACTTAAAAGGGAGGTTACCGGGGTGATCCCCGGCTCCTCCCTTACCCTTGAGCACTTCAATTGCCTGCCGAATCGCAGGCGGAATGGGCGCGCCCAGCTTGCCACCATTTTCAATAATAGACAACAGCTCATTCGCGATATAAAAAAAGGCGACCGCATCCCTGAACAAATGTCCGTCTCCCAGAACACCGTCCACCAGATGAGCCACCGATACCATTGCGAAAATGAATACCTTTCGGGCAATGCCGAACATCCCAATATTGCTTTCTAACTTGCCTGTCGCCCCCGCCGCCGCGATCCCTGATAGGTAGTCTAGAATGACGAATACGAGCAGTACCCCGAGCACACCCGACCATCCTCCAAAGAAATACGTCCCTGCACTACTTATCAGTGCTATCCCCCATTTCCACAGGGTATCCCATCGTTCCATGGTTTCGCCTCCTTTGATTCGAAATACAAGATGCTTCAGAAGAAATAAGGTAACTCCCGCATTTAATCGCTTGTTGTACCAAATTTCCGATATATTAATTTCAGTTAAATGAATATAGGTGATTGTACTAATAAAGAAAAATATGATACTGACATTGATACACTACTTGATGAACTAAACCACAAACGTACACCAACTTTTGAACCAGCATTAAAATATATATCTTCCACGTACATAGGACTAGTAGTTCCTCTTACTTCCATTGAACGCAAAGTTCCGGTAGAACCACTACTAGAATAGATTTGTACATATACAGTAAGTCCTGTAGTAGACCATATGCTTCCAAATTGAAGCTCAGTTCGATAAACACCTGCTCTTTTTATAGTTACCGATAAACTAGTTGGGGTTGGCGTTGTTACATTACCTGATACCGAGTCTGAGCTATTGGGTCCATAAATACGAGTATTACCTGGAGTTGCTTCAAATGGTGCAATACTACTCTGATTATAAATACCCGCTGGAATTGATACGGTGTTATTTATATCAGACCTGAATGATGCTGTCCCTCTGTTAGGAAGAGTACCACTTACTAGTCCATTCTCCGTACTAATTGTCTTTCCAGCGCGAACATCACCTTCAATTGCAGTTCCGTACTCCCCCCCTTCACCCTGCAAGATAAAAGCCATTCCATCATAAACAATTGTGTATACTCCACCATCTCTAAAAAATCCACTCGTTAAATCAGATCCGTTTGATTTTTTTATAAGTTTTGGCCCAGTTCCATTCACATTTAAAGTCGATACCCCATTATTGCTTACATGTACTTTCAACGTTATTCTCATTCCAGCAACGATAGCTGATGGAGCAGGCGAAAGATTAATAATATAAGAATTTGCTGAACCAGTTGTTGTTCCATAACCTACAGCATTATTCCATAGAGCTCTTTCGGCACTTGAAATGTGCTTCAAAGTGTCGTAATCATGTTCAGTTAATTTATCAAAAACATCTCCTACCGCCTTCTCCGTCGCAGCCAAATCTTCACGAGTGCCATCAACTGCGTTGGATAGTTGGACGATACCCTTATCTGTTAAGGATGCATCATCAATAACGATTTCCCCGACTTTCTGATCGGTGTATACCTTCAGCTCTTCAATATCATCCCTTGTAGGTACTTTTCTCCACGGACCCCATCCGACATAGTAGTTTCTTTGAAAGACTTGTAGGTTACTCGGTTCAAAGGTTGTTAGAGTTTGAACCACACCAGCATGTTTTTCTATCGTCAAATGAAAGGCTACTCCTACTGGGGAATTAGCTAAAGTTGCTACTGTGGCATTTGTTGGGCAATAATATTCTCCTTCTGTAGTATAGCTATTAAGATCAGATTCCCCAGGTATAAGGATAGATTCGCGTGTCGCCACACCTGCATCAATCTTTTCAAAAATTCCATTAATACTCTCCCGGGTTACACTCTCATTTCCCAGGGGCAAAGGTAACTTCAGTCGATCGGTTTCTTTTGGCATTATGCCCACACCTCCAGTTCAGTCCACGTCAGGGACGCGGCGTCTAGTTCATCCCAGGTGATCTGTTTGTTGTCCAGATCGTCCCAGATTAGATAGCGATACTCGTACTCCACAGCCATATGTGCTGGTTTCAAATCATCAATTGCCCGTTTGAGATCATCAATATTAGGCGGAATGCCCATCGTATCCACAAAGCTGACGGTAAAGCTCCATGCTTCCGGCTGAAAAGAAACATCTACCTTGCCCCCGGCATACGCCTCAGCCACGTTGGAAACAAGCCTGCCCGAGAACTTTCCGGCACCACGTAGCTTGGACTCCACTACAGCACGCCGTTGTTCCACAGGTTTGAGACGATCTATCTCAATGCCCAGCTCCTGCTCCCAGTAGCCTAATCCCCATGTTGCAGTACGGACAAAAAATTGATCCAATGTCTCATCTAGTGCCTGAACTAAGAGATCCATCTCGGTACCTTTGGACTGCATATCGGCTTGCATCACCCGTGAAGTCTCATAATACTGAGGCAAGAAGGAGAACATCTCTCTCCCCTTTTCACTCGTCAGTCCAGCATTTACAGCAGAAGGTACACTCATGTTCTGCGTCCTCCTTTCTTTTCACATATAAGGATAGCTTCTTACTCGGCTGTTCTAACCTGAGAGCCCCAGCGAATTTATCCTCATTGAGCCTTTCTCCAGCCCTCCTTACCTCTACACCCACATTATTCATACACGTCCACCGTTCCCAGAACCGCCACCTGACTTGCTGTCATCTCAATATTCTGATCACTCACACCATTCACGGTAAGCTCCGAATAGTCGATGATCGGCGGAATGTCGAGCAGGATGGCAGCAATACGTGTGTAGCGAACGAGCGGGTCGGCAAAAGCAAGCTGCTTCAGATACGCGGTCACCCCGCGTTCGATCAACTCCCGCACATCGGCTAGCGTGGCATCACTCGCCAGTGTCAGCTTCACCTGAATATTCATCGGCACTTCCTCTGCCGGCATGACGGTTACTACAGGCCCCGCGGGTGCAACACCTTCACCTTGTCCATCCTGTGTTGGGTCTACGTACTTCTGCACGGCCGCCACTAGATCACTGCCCGCAGCTCGCTTGTCTGTATCCAGCAAATACAGCCCCACACTGCCTGGCCCCTGCCAGAGCGGAATAACTCGCGTCGCTCCAACTCCCGGAACTTCGCTTGCCCACTGTACATATTGAGCTTTGTTTCCACTGGTTCCCTGATTGCGGACTTTGGCATAGAAGCGTTCTAGCAAAGCGGTATCTGCTTCAATATCCGCTCCGCCCTTGATTACATCTACGTTCGTGACCGAAGTCACGCCGCTCATCGGTGTAGACAGCACGGTTACTGTGCCTGCTGGCACATTGCTTTCTTTTCCCGCAACGAGCGCTCGTACACCGACCATGCCAGAACCATCCTCACCTAACTCCACGCGCCCAACCGTTTCATATTCTAACGAGGCTTCGCCCGATACTTCATCCGCGAGTGTTGCCACTACGGTGCCTGCTGGCACCACTTTCCCCGGCGTACCCACGAATCTCACCACGCCTTGTGCCACCACCGCTGCCCGCCGAATAATGCCATGCTCCCCAGCACGTAAATCCAACTCCTCCGAACGGAAATTCGGATCACTGCTCGCAGCGGTACTTGCGAATCCACGCCGTAATAATTCCTGCGCCCAGAGCGCGGCCTCAGATAACATGAACGCTACCGGAGCCTCTGCATCCCACAAGAAAGAACCTTCTGACTTGTCCAGATCCGCGGGCAAACGATCCAGCATACGCTGCATAATCTGTTCCTCCGTCTGATCTTCCAAATAACGCGGCATCTCAGCCATCCCGTCAGATCACCTCACTTTCCAAAATAAACATCTCTTCCTGCACACTCCCCACCCGACAAGAAAACACACATTGCTCCATGTTCCAGTTGAATGTGAACTGATCTACCGATTCAGTGCGCGGATCTGCCAGCAACGTCTCACTCACCATACGAGCGATCTCACTTTCCATCACACCCCGGCGATCCCCCTGCCCGATCAGTTCCTCAAGCTCGGAGCCATAGTTCCGAGAATAGATCATATGCCGGTACCGCGGTGTTTTGACCGCTTTGATGCACCACTGCACCCAGGCCTCATGAGCATCTGTCACAGCGAACTTCCCACTCGGAGTCAGTACAAAATCCCCCGCATCATAATCGAATCGCCAGCTCCGTCCAAAGGTCACCTCTTCCGAAGCCGCACCCGACAGATCCTCCTCATCTCCCCAGACCACACCTCGATCAGGAAACAAACTAGGCATTGGCACTCACCACCTTACACAGCACTACAATGTCGTTTCCACTATTCACACGCATGGCGAGCACACGATCCCCAGGTTTCAAGCCTTTTCCCAGCGACCAATGGGCTTCATCTACTTCACTCTCCTGCAAAAGAAACCGTCCTACGCTTGTCGTCCCGCCATTCGCCACATCACCGATCCCTGAGATTGCGCCAACAACCTCACGCTCTGGCAACGTCAATGTTCCGGGAAACTCGGCAACAAGATAATCCTGCACTTCATGCTTGAAATCATCCAGCTTCACACCCGATGACGTCACTGTACCCAGCACCGCGCCCATTCCACTGACGGCTTGGCGAGAATGGTTACTCATCGCACCACGCATCACATCGGCAAACTGTCCATACGGATCATCGTTATTCAAGGTAAACCCTCCTTCTCACCATCTCCGCCGTAGCTAGTTCCAACGTCATCGTTCCAGCTCCAGCCAGATCGCGGCTCACCGACATGACGATCAGCTTTAGTCCTTTCAATAACACGGCATCCCCGGCACGAATGGTATTGATATCTGGGGCAGTCACGGTAAACGTCTCCTGAATCCCAGCCAGACGACTCTTCGCCAGTTTCTTGGCGGCAGCCGCTGTTTTCACCTGATCGTCCTCGACCAACTTTTGCAACGTACCGAGTTCAGCTACACCCTCCTGCTCAATTGCGAGCACTTTGGAGGGAACCTCTTTGCCACTCCCTGACTCTGAAGCCGCCATGACTTTTACCTTTGTAACAGCGCCTTCCAGCGTCCGCATCTGTGTCAGATCAATGAGCCGATCCAGCTCATGCACCTTTGTGTTACTGCCAATCTTATAAAGTTGCAACCCGCTAGACATCATTCGAGGATGATACATGTCTCCTCCTGACTTGGCAGTTTCCTTCAGATCGGCAAACATCATCGAGAAAATCGTCTGCGCCCGATACACCGCCTTCCCGAGCTTAGTTTTGGTATCTGGCAACGTGGCACAGGGGATTTTCCATTCCTTAGCGTACGTTTTGAGCCGCTGCGTCGCGGTCTGGTCCTTCGGTAACAGGAACTCATCCTCCGACTTCTCCAAATAGATCATGCGGTCGTACACCGTGAGAGACAATCGCTTCGTGCCACTATTGGAGCTTTCAACCTCCCAGATGACAGCAGGATGCAATAACGGAACCTTCGCCTTTTCTCCAAAAGGAACCCCACTGATCCGCACCGGCATCCCCGGTGATATCGAAGGTAGACCCGAGGATGCAGACACCGCCAGACGGATGTTGGCCTGATAAGCAATCTGTTCGAGCGAATCCTTCAGCGTAATCGTCTCCACCAGTTTGGTCACGTCGTATTGATCATCAATGATGACTTGGTATGTCACGGCATCACCAGCTTCTGCCCAGGCTTGATCCGGTTCGGATCACTGCCGATGGTCTTGGCATTGAGCTTGTAGATCTCGTTCCATTTGGAACTGCTCCCAAGCTCCAGCTTGGCTATTTTGGACAGAGAATCCCCAGATTTAACGCTGTACGTCTTGTTTGTTTTTTTCAGATCGGTGCGAGTATTCGTCTTGCCTGCTGTCTTCGCACTCGTCTTCTCTACCTTCGAGTCCCGCCATGTACGCATGGTGAGGTCAAAATAAATATCCCCACTCTCCCCACCCCGGAAGGTCGTATTGTGAGACACAAGATACACAGGCACATTCACACCTGTATTCGTAATAATGAAGCGCAGCGGCTTCTTTGATACTAGAAATGTATTCAGTATGTTCATCGCTACACGTGGATCGGGAATATCCGCATATGTGCAGTAGGATGCATCGTATTCTTTGGGAAAAAAAGAAGAGAAGGTGATCTCCTTCACCCTCTCTCCCTGCGCAAAATCAAACTCGCCATGCTCCAGCATATTAATCGTCTCATACCCTTTGGAACGAGAGATATTCAACTCTTCTGGATTCACGGGAAATTGGAAGGATGTCGTCCCGTCTTTTAACGTAAACTCCATCTCTATCCCTTTCACTTGATCTTCAATTACACTCATACCTGACCTCCTTTCATCCTAGGCCATGATCGTTTTACGGTTCTCCATCGCGCGTCTTACCTCACTCACCACACGCTGTCCGACCTGTCGGGCAAGTCCATCATAGTCAATCGCATTCTCGCGAACGGTAACTTGCACCGCACCTACAGGAACATTCACAGCAATCTGGTTCGTGGTCTCGGTTTTGAAATCCTTGAGGTAACTTGATAGACTACTCATCTGGTCTTCCGAAATCTGCACGGTCATCGGGGATGATTTGCCATTAGTTCCCGCTGTGGACTGTGATCCATTTCCCGCATTCATTGCCTGCATTTGCATCATGCTCGAACCTTGAAATGCCACCGAAGTGGGTTGAACCCCCATCGATGTCATATACGCCAACGGGCCTGTGGTCAAGAGCGCCGAAGGAATATAAGGCGGAGCTATTGCAGGTTGTACTGAAGGGGGCGGAGGCACAGGGGCAGGAGGAACCTTCTCTTCTTCCTTCGAGCCAAACCCGAAGAAATTGGAGATGCCACTCGTAATACTTTTCGTTTTTTCGGCGACATAATCTACCGCACCAGATACAGCATTGCCCACGCTCTCGGTTGCGCTCGACATGAAATTGCCAATATCCTTCGCTTTACCGCCAATCCATTCGCCTGCAGCACTTCCAGCCCAACCGCCAATTGCGCCGCCCACATACGTGCCAATCCCAGGTAAAATCACACTTCCAATGGCGCTACCAATAGCGGTACCCGCAGTTCCACCTATCATGGAGCCTACGGCTCGGCCACGCTCTCCAGCTGGAGCAGAAGCCACATTTGCCACATCTGCCAGCATGCTGATCGGTCCCAGCAATTTCCCTGCTCCCTTGGCTAGACCTCCACTTATCTTGCTAAACATGCCGTTACCCGATAACAGGTTGGACATGCCCATCGGTGAACCTGACAGGATGCCTGAGTTGAAACCGGATTTCCCTCCACCTCGCATCCGTCTATTCTTCTCCATGGATAAGGATTCGCGGAAGGACTTTTCTGATAAGTCTTGATGAATTTTGGATTGGGTTCGAGCGGGTGCTGGAGTAGTTCTCGGAGATCGGCCTCTGTAACCTCCCCCAGAAACTCTACGTGGGGTTTTCTCGGCTTGACCACCACCAACATTTCCAGTTCGAGAATTGGTTCTGGATCGGTTCCCACCTCTTGAACCGCTCTTTGAACCACCCTTCGAACCGCCTTTGCGAGTCTTTCCAAGACTACCGCCAGAGCAGCAACCACATTTAGCGGCGGGGCTTGAAGTAGCGTCTGTTTTAGATTTTTTTCCTGTGAAGTAACCTTTATACTCCTTAAAAGCATCGACTACTTTTTTCGGAGCCTCTGCAAAATCAGCCAAACTATTACCTAAATCAATCCAACTTTTGATTCCTTCCAACAGTCCTTTTTCTTCTTCCTTCGCTACATTCTTAACTGTATTGTTATTGCTGCCAATACTAAGCGACAGTGAAGGATTACTCGCCGGATTCATCTTACCCATCGCCACTTCAACCTTCTGGCGCACCTCGACAGATACCGTTCCCGATGCTTTGACCATCTGTCCCTGAACTCGGTTCAGCTTCGCCAATACCCGATCCAAGGCAGGACTTAGCTTATCGTTCAGCCCAATCGTTGGTGTGATACGCAATCTGCTCAATCGAATTGCGGTACTGTACACATGCTCCAGCCTTCGTCCGGTCGTTCGCAGCTCGTTGTTTGTCTTGATTAGACTCTGATATCGTACCCTGCCCAGCCGTTCGGTTGAACGCTCAATCTGATCCAAATAACGCAGGGTTGTCCGCATCTGCGCATTGGACTTACTTAGACCAACAATCATTTCTGCCATCTAATTCACCTCCTGTCATTCAATATGGATTCCTCTACCTTACCGATTGTTTTGCTTCGTGATTGCATCCATTTCCTCTTCCGAGAAAGCAAGCAACAACGAGCGTTCGCCTCGGGATAGAGACCAGAACTCTCCGGGTCTTAGATGATGACGCACCCACATGTGATAGAGGAACGTTGTCATCCCGCCGGAGTGAATTAGTTTTTTAGGTCTTCAATCTCCACGCCGAACCCGGATAGCTCCAGTACCTTGTCACCCACCGCATCCAGCTCACCAGCAAGCAGCATGCGGCGAACCGCTTGTTCCCCACCAGACAGCTTCATGCGTCCGGTAATGCGGTTATCGCCCCAGCCGGATAATTCCAGGCTGCGCACTTGCAGTTTCACCGTCGCTTCGGAAATAAGCAGTGCATTGAACGTCTCCGTGTCGACCTTTTCTTCGGTGCGACCCTTGACCGTTTTGCGAACTGTACAACGCTCGCGGATCTGATCGACTTTGGAGGATGTCAGTCCACGCAACGTAAGTAGCAGATCCAACCGCTGAATGCGCACATTTTCCTCTGGCAATCGCTCTGCGGCTTCAAATAGCTGATCCAAAATCTGTTCTTCCGACAGCTTTTCATTCATACTCATCGAGGCATGTCTCCTTTTGTCTTCCTAAAATGTACTCGCGTTACAAAAATCCGCTGAAACATAAGAAGCAGACCGAGTTGCCCTCAGCCTGCTTGTTCTTATAATTACTTTATCTTCGGGTTAGCTTTCCATAACCTTGCTTTCGCCTTGCCTACGCCTTCGTCTTCCTAGGTCTTCCTTGGTCTTACTACATCTTCCTAACTACGCTTCTTAGTTCGCTACAATTGGATTAAGCAACTCAAATCCCTCAAAGGTAAAGCCTGTTTCCTCCGGCACTTCTTCGCCGGCTGTCCAGTTGGCTAGTTGGATTTTGTCTACCATGCAGCCTTTCAACAGCACACTCTCATGTCCATAGGACTCTGGATCATCTAGCTTGGAGATAATCTGGAACTTCGTGAAGCCACGTGTAATCATATCTGAAGTGACTTTGTACCCTGTCATCGTACCTGTTCCTTTTTTCGCTCCATTCTTGTGCACCTTCCAGTCGTTACCGACCAGATTCAGCTCACGCTTCTCAATCTCTACACTCGCTTCCAGCTTGTTAATATTGGTCTGCCACGTACCATCAATATGCAGCTGACCATGGGTACCGAGAATAACTCGTGATGCATCTAACATGAATATTCCTCCTTGGGATCATTGAACGTATCGATTCGCGTAAACCATTCGTTCACATATTTTTATTTATGGATATGATTAAACTTTGCCTCATTCGCTTACTTCCAAAGCCGGCTAAACTCGTTTATCTTGAAACAGCACACTCTATACACGAACTAGAAATCGCCCTCTTAACAAAACTTACTGCACATAAAAAGTGCCGAATAATTGCTCCATTACATCCGTCAGCTTCACATTCCACTGCAAATACACCTGATCTGCTTCCGGCTTCAGAATCGGAGCTGTTCCATAATATGCAGGATCGAGAAGCACATCGTATCCTGACGCCTCAATCACATTGCTCTGCGCGAGCAGTGCCAGATAGGCTTTCATTGCCCCAATCAATGCCTGGCGACCTTCCTCCGTGTTATTCACTTTACCGATGTACGTGTCTTCGGCAGAACGCTGGAGGTCTACGTTAATGGCATCCATCACCCGAATGGAACGGATTTTTTTCCATGCATTATTCTGCCCGGCCACGGGTGCAACCAGCGTATTCACACCACGCAGTGCTTTCACCTGACGACCATCGTGGAAGAAAATAAATACTCCATTCTGCACAGCCTGCTCCTGTTCAGCTCGTGTCCAGCGACGTGTCACATCATCAAACGGGGTAGGAGCATATGTGGTGGATTCGTTCAAACGCTGACCCGCGATCAGACCTGCAACATACGCAGAGGTCTCTGCCGAACTGTAGAAGGTGTCTCCCAAACTTACACCCGTACCCACGTTAACCACACCCTCATGGTTCAACTGAGCCGAACGAGCCGATGCCTTCTGAGCAGCATTCGCTGATGTATCATCTGCTGCGGAACCGCCAAATACGGCGATAACCGGTTTACCCTCATTGCGTACACGCTTGACCCAAGCGCCAAAGCTTGCAAGTAGAGGAACATCCGCCGCTTGATCCAGAGCCAATACATCGAATTGTTCACCTTCGAGCGCCTCTTGTACGGCAATGTAATCCGCATTGGTCAGACTGTCGTTACCACTCACACCACCTCTGAATGATGCACCAGCAACAGTTGCAACCTCGCCCGTACCTTCTCCAATGGCACCCGCTGTTACCCATACGTTGTTCTCATCCGCATTGATCAGTTCTGCGAGAGCGGCACCTGTAATATCTGCCGTCACCAACGCGTACAACATGCGATTGCCTTCGAAGAGACGCACTTCATGCTTCGTATTATCGATAATGCCAGGTTGAATCGTGACGTAGAAATCGTTACTCCGATCCCCTACATACTTCGCATCCAGTTGCAGTACATCTTCATCGTTACGATCCTTGAGCGTAAGACTTCCCGCCTTCGCCGTTTCCCCCACGACCCGATATGCTAGCAGCTTCTTCGGCCCGCCGAGCAGCGCAAGTTTCAGGGATGTATAAGCTGTCCCATTGTCCAATGCACCCGCTGAGAAAATCCGTTCAATCGCCGACTCACTGCCCACTTCGACAAAAGTCCCCGCTGGCCCCCAGTTTGCCTTCACCGGCACCACAACAGTTCCACGATTTCCTGCCTGAATGGACGATGCTGCTGCCGCCTGAAAATTCATATATAAGCCCGGAAGTACCGGACGATTCATCTTCTCCCATGTTCCGCCTGCCATTAGCCCTTCACCTTCGCTTTCATAAATTGGTTAATTCGTTCTTGTGCTTCCGCAATGGAAAACGTCTGCGCCGCTGCTTCACTCAGCGCCCCGTACAGCACCTCAGCCTTAACGGCAAAGAGGGCTTCTGCATGATTGATTAGCTCGGCTCGCGTGTACTTCGCACCGCCTTGTTGGGTATGTTCTATTGAACCTGTCAACGCCATCTCACCTCATTTGGTTATAAGTTCAACACGCATTATTAATACATTTATTGTGACTCATGCTTATTCTATTCCTCTGCTATGATGCACCTGACGAATGAAAGGTACGTCTGTTCCTGGGCGACGAATACGCTCCTGTAAGGTCAGACGGATCTGTCCATTCAAGTAGGCATCTGCCTGTAAATCAGCAGAGACGTCATCGACCGTGACATATCTCCTGCTCTCAGTAGTGCCTTCGCTTCCTACACTAGTAATGGCGATTCTTGCTTGTATCCCTAGCTGCTCCACAAGCCGAATTACAGTGTTACGTGTCGTTACTGAATTTCCAGTCATGACATGTCCCACGAACTGCTTGCGAATCTCCAGTGTAGAAGCACCTGCCTCGGCGATATCGTAACTCGCGAGTCGCCACAAGACAGAAGGAGATTCGTACCCCCCAGGCCATGTATCACGATAGACAGACCAACTTGAACCAAGCTCTGCTTGTGTCCAATTCTGGAGTGCAAGCAGCGAATAGTCCTGCGTTTCGATCACCAGATCTTGTTCAATGACCTCAGGTACATATACGCCGAATCGCAGGCTACGTGTAATGAAGCCTGCACCGGAGTCGATTCGATCACAATCGGAAGATCCGAGGTAGATACAGGTGAAAGCATTGCCCTCCGTATCCTGTAATCGAACCTGATGTAATCCTTCCATCAACCTGCTAGACCAGACCTCCAACTGCTCTGCTCCACCCTCAGTGAGTCTCGCATATGGAGCAATACGGATGATTCGGCGATATCCTGCCCAGCTCGACTTAGGCACTTCTTCCGCAAAAGCAATGACCGCACAAGGTTCATTTACCAACTCGCCCGGTGCAAGTGCATCACGCACCTGACCCTGCCACGCTGGAACAAGTTCAGCAAGTTTCTGCTTTAATGTCTGCTTCATGAGCGTGCTCATCCTGCCCATACTTGCTGTGGAATTTACCTCAGTTGTTATAGACACATTTATTTCGCCCCCTTCAGCTGCAAATGTATGATCTGCTCCCGCTGTGCAGCGACAATGCAGCAGTCATGAAACTCCCCCTTTAACATTCCGTCTGCAATACAATCTATGATCGAACCAAACTAGACAACATCACCGCATAAGAAAGACCGGCTCAATGGCCGGTCTGCTGTACATTAGGACGTGTTTGAAAACTCGCTGAAGTGCATCTTTCACCCCCTTTTCGCTCCCTGCTGCGTCACTTTCCCTTGACGTGCCCCGGCACGCCTGCGGAAAACTTCCTGGCTTGGAACGAAAATTCGGCAAAATCTGCGTCCTTCGGAGTTTTCAATCACGCCCTAGCGTATGTGCTTTCGGTGTGTCCCTGTGCGATTGATCCGATAATATAATCTTACACCTGTTGATCCCAAACGCGGATGGTGATTGGCATGACTTCGGTGCGATTAAGAGAGTATCTTGGGTGGAAAAAAGACGACACTATATGAAGTTAAACAGACACCAATGTAACTTGGGGGTTCAGCGTAATTTCAAACGCACGTCCCCAGATAAAGTCGGGATTTGTATACTCCAGCTCTGCATTTTCATACGCAGCATAGGAGCTTTCTCCATCTTCCAATTGAACCACCGCATCATTACCTTGGGCAAATGCAGGTTTAGCGGCAAGTGTCGTTGTGTATGTCTGCATTAAATCTCGCAGCAACGATTGTAGGTGTTCGTAATCCTCACTGGAATTGAACAAAAGCATATTCTGATCCGCAAGCGTAGCCACGTTGGTATACAGGGCATGAGCTCGGGAATACGTGCGAATATCTGCAATCGCAACCGCTTTGTAGTAATAATCCTTCAGGAAACGTTTAAACAATAGTGAACCTTGAGCGTTCATTGCTTCCTGTAGAGCAGAAGCATTCGTTTCCTTCGTAATGAAGGCGTAGCGAGATTGTCCCATACCAACCGCAATTCCGATCTTATTGCCGGGTGTATTCCACGCACTATACCCTAGAGCGCGACCAGTGTGCGAGCTACTCAATAGCGCTTCAGCTACATCTACATTCGCCGGGCCTTTACCTACAAAATCAATCACAACCGTTGGCACACCTTGCTCACTATTGGCGTTAATTCGTTCAACAGCAGCCTCTACCTGTTCCAGTGACGTAATCGCCACAATTTCTAAGTTAGGCTCTGGTTTGTTCTTATGAGAATGGCTGGTCATCCGATCAAGTTCTGAGGTAACATCGAACGTTGCAGCTTGAAGCGCAGCATCATCCTGCCTTACGTTCTCGCCTGGGACAAGATCAGCATCCGTCTCTTCCTCTGGAACTGGATATGCAGAATCAGCAACAAGCACACCACCTACGATATCAATATGGCGGGCTACATTTTCATGTACATTCATATATTCATAGGTGTTCACGATGGTATTACCATGTGGTCCGAAGTAGGTAACCGCATAACGTGTTTTTGCACCATCACGAATCAATTGATTCGCCATCCGAGCTAATAGCGAGTGTCCCAAACCATCCGCATCCGGAAGAATAATCGCACGGTCTGGATTCTGCCCAGCTACCCCGCCAAGCCATTCATTAATTCGATTCTCCACATAGCGGATTTCATTAATCTGTACCCCTTGCGTATTGGCATCGTCCACACCAACCGCGAGAAAATCAATATATCCCTTACGTGCCAGTTGATCGAGGATATACAGATTCGTTTTGAATTTATGCTGTCTCGTATTATAGTATTGTTCTTTATCAAAATAGGTCGTTTCACCATACTCTGTAGATTCAGGAGATACGTTATACCCCTGAATGATATCCTCAAAGGTCGTAAACGTCTGACGAGGTTGCTGCATCAATGCTCGCGATTCATTATAGGCATCAAGTGCAAGCCCATCTGCAAATGAAGTGGTCGCAAGTCGCATGATTGTATCCATTACGTAAACGGGTTTACATGGGTATTTCTCTTTAATAACGCGAATTACATCCAACAACCGCGTTGTCTCCTGATCATAGTTCGGATAGTCACCGCCTCCGTTCTCACGAAGCTCGCGGCTACCAATCAGACCACCGTAAGCCAGCATATCGCTTGAAATAATGAAGCCTTCAACTTCAGCAGCATGCTCCAGAATAAAATCGTGAATATTGGACGGCTTGCCATACTGAGGTGTAGATGTACCAAGTAATGTGGTGCCATCTACCGTTTTCTCCGAATCCAAACGGTTTCGGATGTCCTTCCGGTTCGGTGTAACGATATGGAGACCGGCTGCTTTACCTTGTACAACGACGTCATCCAGGTTGGCTGGACGATCATCGAGTGGGACATACAATACTTTTTTCATATCATGCTACCTCCTGCTCCAAGAATGAGATTTTCCTTCAGCATCTGATCAGAACGCTTAGCCCCTATTAAAAAAACTGGCCTTTAGCCAGTAGATTCATAGATCATATCGATATGATTGCTTTCCTTCTGATCCGATAATACCATCTTACCTCTTTTAAACGTCTACGCTGACGGTTAACCGCCTGAATTAAGACCGATTGTGGAAGCGAATACGTCGGCTCAGCGTCGGTTTCTTGCGAAGGCTTAATATTAGTTGATTTGACTCAACTTTTATAATCCCGCAAACGTTTATACTACAAATGAAAGATGTATAGGATCAGAAGGAGTGACATGCATGCAAAGATCAGATTGGTTCTACCTCTGGGTGATCATAAGTGGTTATATGACAGGTTACGTGATGCATATATTGACCCTGTTCCTTCTATATAGGGAGGCTGGCGTAGTAACTGACTCGTTTATTGGATGGACTGTGGTGATGTATTTAACGAGTGTGATGCTGCTGTATCTGCTTTCTGTAATTACCCTCCGTCTAGTCGGTTTATATCGCTTCTGGTCTCAAACGATTATGTTTGTATTAGCATCCTTCCTTACTGTCTATATGACAGCTTGGTTATTCCTTGGTACAGGTCTTTCCACTCTACCGCCAATATCATTCCCTTTTACAGCCGAAGGCTTGCCTTTCCTTGTTTTTTGGATGAGCACAGCCCTGACCTGTTCTTGGGGAGTATGGGTAGTACGCAATCCATCGACGAAGCCCCTCTTCTTGTTGTTATCGCGAGTCACAATCATTCTTTTCATCATTTGGATAGGAGTCCGTTAGATCTAAGGATTAGCTTAAATTCACATACCAAAAAAGAGCACATGCCCCTATACTTCACAGGCTGTGCTCTTCTCATTCTATTTCCTCGTTCCTTACATATGTCCATTGATTCTATATCTAATCACTCAATCCACACTATGGAATGAATGTTTCTTTCGTAGCCTCGTTAAGCAATAATATATCGGAAGTTTTCCCAGCTCTCTGGAACCGAATTGCTGTTTCTTGCATGATGATAGAAACTGAATGGAAATTTGAATACATGTCCGCTGTTCCAATCTTGTGACCGGCGGTCTGTTAGCCAGTATTCAAGTTCATGTGGCAATGCAATCGAGCGTTCAGCACGTACCAGGGGCAGTCGATCGACTGGAGACTGTAATGTCAGCCTATCTAGTTCATGATCAACGTTACGGCTGAGTCGCAACGCTTTTACCATCGTTAAGAACGGCGGCAGCCCTTGATGGAACAAGCTTGGATAGCCTAATTCATGCAAAATATTAAGTGCATGTCCATACGTTAACATATGTCCGATGAGATCATGATGAGCCTCTGCTTGATAGATGGTATCCAATGCCCCAAGCTCATCCAGAATGAGACGCGACAGATCCTCCGGACGTTCAATCAGGGGAAAACCGTCAGATTCATCTACACGTAGCGTGCGTATTTCTTTGACTGTCGTATTGATCCACGATCGTCCGGGCACAGTCCGCTCAAATGAATCCATCAGCTCAACTAGCTGTTGCACATCACGGGCAGTCCCCCAGCCCTCCAGCTCGCGAATGGCTTTCAAGCTTAGCGCTCCATAGATCGCTTGATGCCCAATCCAGTGCAGCTCACCAATGGTACGATCCAGCGCCTGGGTGATAAGTGCTTCCGCTTCTTCCACCGGCAACACTTCACCTCGCAAAGAAGGTTCTCCCGAGTGTACGCCATGTTTGCGGAGCATTGCCTTGGCTTCAGCGGTAACACTTCCAGCAGCCAGGGAGGTTAAGCGGTTCTCCCTCACCCAGAAGTAAGCCGCAATCGCTGCTGCCCCATAATGGGCATGCCACAGATCCCCTGTGTGCTCCCGACTCGAAACGATGATCATTAGACCCTCTTCTAACAAACGTCGATCCATAATGCATCCCTCCTTCATCGAATAAGTGTTTCCCCATATATACCGCTTACATTGCGGATACTTCTATTAAATGAGCCAAATCGTGAAGATATGCACACCCTTGCTGACCCGCTCCATTTTTACTTCACTGGCTTGCGTTTTACTACATTTGAAGATTTCCGACGTCTTGGACGACGACCTCGAGTGCATGTACCTACACGCGTCCATGCATGCGTTCCCACGTACTCCACGGTACCAAGCCCAGCTCAGGCTTTGCTTCGTCTGACAGCATGGATATGAACTCAAGCGAGTGCCCATCTGGATCGGTGAAATACACCGACACGGCGGGCATCCAGCCGAACACATACAATTCACCAATGTCATCATCTAAGAAATTACGCGTCGTAATACCTTTAGCCTCCAGATAAGGGACAGCTTGTTTCATATCCTCTAAGGACACATGAAAAGCAAAATGTTGCCGCTGAACATTAGCAGGTTCCTTTTGCCAAAGACCCAGCATTGCGTTTCCTCTACCACCGACCCAATAAAAGGAGTTTCCTCGCTCGGGCTGTCCATATGCATGTTCCAGACCTATGACCTGTTCGTAAAAATGATGAGATTTCTCCAAATCTGTTACATTCAGATGGGTCTCAAATATTCCTTTAATCATACGATATCCCCCTCTCTATCAAGTGTTATTTACGCGCAGACGTGATGGCTTCTGCTAGATGCAAAAACGAACCAAGCACACGTTGAATCCGTTCTTCAATATCCTGACTGCCCTCATATTCCTCGTATCCATCGTATGTTGCCTCGAATCGTCTACGCTGCGCTCCGCCGATGGAAATCCATTCTGATGCATTAATCCCATGCATATTCCGCACAATCGCTTGCAACTGTAGTAGCGCACTTACGCCTACAGCACCTCCCGATGAACTAATGGACAACACTGGTTTCCCGCTGAAATAGGATTGACCTAGATGATCCAGTGCATTTTTGAGCACACCGCTTATGCTTCCATGGTACTCTGGCGTAGCTAAAATAATGGCGTCTGCCGCGAGCACTCGAGACTTCAGATCAGACAAATGTAGATCATCGTCGAGTTTCTCGTCCGCTGCGTAGAAAGGAACCGGTGTTTGATATAAATCGAACAGGCTCGCTTCATGTCCTTGACCATGAATAGCTTGAATCACATATTCTCCCAGACGTGTACTGGTCGCATTTTTACGATTACTTCCTGCCACAACAATAAACTTCATTGGGTCACACTCCTTTTTCATTTCATTTGATTTCATTTCATGTTCCCGTCTTATGTATTACTAGCATAACTTTCTTCACCCTTAGATGCGTCAGCAGAAAGGCTTAACTTCCAGCACCAAAAAACTCAACCTTTCGGCTGAGTTTCTACGACTTTGGACTGAGGCATGGTTACGATGATGCTCAGACCACCCATCCTTTGCGAACCGCATAGATCGCGGCTTGGGTACGATCAGATAGCCCTAATTTATCCAATAGATGACTAACATGCGTTTTTACTGTTTTCTCGGTAATGACCAGCCTAGCTGCAATTTCTTTATTACTCAACCCTTGTGCGATGAGACCCAACACCTCATGTTCACGACGGGTTAAGGTATCAAGTTCAGGTGCTGATGCTTGTGCTTCCTTACCCTTATCCTGACGTTGCTCTTGTACAGGCTGTGGCTCTGTCTGCTTCAACGATAACTGCTGTTCATTCATAGATAGTTCAGCAGAAGCCATGACATGCATGAGTTGACCGGCCGCCGCCGGATGAAGCTCCACCTGACCTGCATGTACATTGCGGATCGCCAACGCCAGATCCTCTGGTTCGATATCTTTTAACAAATATCCTTTGACCCCAGCACGTACAGCAGGTACAACATGATCCTGGTCTGAGAACGATGTGAGTACAATGATCCGAATACTAGGCGTAAGCACTCGAAGTTGTCTAGCTGTTTCTATTCCATCAAGTACAGGCATATGCAGATCCATTAACACCATGTCCGGCTTCAGCTCTGCCGCTTGTTGCAACGCTTCCTGTCCATCAGATGCCTCGCCAACAACAAGCATATCGGACTGTGTGGATAGAAAAACATGAAGCCCACGTCTGACCATCGCATGGTCATCCGCAAGTAAAATCCTAATCGGCATCTCTTCTCCTCCTTAATTCTCTACCGTTTCAGACGTAAGCGGGACGATCACCGTTACCGTTGTTCCTTTGCGAGCGGAGCTCACAATTTCCAATCGACCTCCCAACGCTTGAGCACGTTCCTTCATAATCGATAATCCGAGAGAAGAAGTGGGCAAAGCTCCACGCCGTTTGGCTCCACCTTTCCCACGATCGCTTACGCTTAATGTTACCTCACGATCACTCAAATGTAGGATGATCTCTGCCGCGTTCACACCAGCATGCTTACGTATATTATTAAGAGCTTCCTGTCCGATTCGCCATAGCCCGTCTTCAACACTTCGGGGCAGACTTCCCATACCAGAACGATGGACAACCACCTGCAGTCCCTGTCCTGCACCATATTCCTGCAATGCACTCATTAGCCCCTTCTCTAAGCCGGCCGGTCGTAGTTGCATAATCAGTGCTCGCATTTCCTTGAGCGCTTCCTGAGAAAGAGAACGAACGTCCTTCATTGCCTCTCTAATAGGCTCAAGCTCTGCAGAGCCCAACATCATGCTCTCAGCTCCCTTCGCCGTCAGGGACAAAGAAAATAGAATCTGGTTGACCGAATCATGCAGATCGCGTGCCAAGCGATTCCGTTCTTCCAATCGAGCCAACTCACGTCGTTGCTCAGCAAGCTTCAAGCTTTCCCACGACGCAGTAATGTGTTCCGCAATCGCCTCAAGTACCTCATGATCCGCTTGAGGAAGAACACTCGACTGAGCATAACCAACGACCAATACGCCTGCTTCTCCCGGAATAATACTCAGAATGGGCACGGCAAGACCTGAAGATAGAACAGGTACAGGTAACGACCGTGCACTGCTTGTAGCTATCTCTTGAACCTCTGATGCGGATAATTTCGTAACGCGATGAAGTTCAATAGCACGCTGTACAACGTTCAGCCCATCCGAAGGAAAATCTTCATATAATGATCGACGTTGCAAGGCTCCTACAACATGTGCAGCCTGTACAACCAAACGATCCTCTCTGAGTTTTAGCAATGCCGCAAATGGCCAATCATAATGTTGCCCTAGCAGGCTAACCGTTGTCTCGGCCAGTGAATCCAAATGCTTACATTCATTCACCGCGAGTCCTAACGCACTGCTGAATCCGCCTAGCTTGGCAAATAGATCTGCTCGCCTCTGCTCTGCACGATATAACCGCATCCGCTCAATCGCACTGCCGATCTGGTAAGCTACTGCCTGTAATAGTGCCAGTTCACTTTCACTAAAGTGCTCTTTGTTCGGGGCAGCTACATTGAGTAGCCCTAACATCTTCTCACCAGATCGCAGAGGTACCGTTGCATGATGGGTGATATCATAGGTATCTCCCCATTGGTATTCTCGCGCATCCTCAAGTCGTTTGCAGTTAAGAACATTAACAGCATTGTCCAGTCGTCCATCCCAGAAGCGATTCAAACACCAACACGTGCCACATCGCATCGGTTGCTTCTCTTGACGCTGAAGTGCAGGTGGCAAATCATAGTCTGCTATGAACGAATATTCTCCGCGTTCACCAATCAGAAATAACCATCCGGTTGTCAGTCCTGTAAGACCCAATAACTTACCTATAACGGTATCCAGCATCATACTCAGGTCGTTCGAGGTATTCAGCGTCTCCGCAATCGTCTTCAGGGTGTACATTGCCTGCATTCTACCTTCTTCAGACATGCAGATTCTCTCCTTTAAAAGGTTGTTCAAAAAGTCCAACCGTCCTTTTTAAACACACACTTTAACTAAACCTTGTATTGTTCATTATTGTATCCAATCAAGCATGGATATTAAAGGATGAAGTTCGCTGCCCTTACCCCAGCTTCTTACGCTCCTTACGTGTTGCCGATAACGGCTCTACATTAATTATTCCTCGATCAGATAGAGCAAGTGCCAGCTTGTAGAAGGCACGGGTTCGAATCTTCGTATACGTATCCTTACTTACAGGAGGGTCGAACACGTGATTATACACTTTATAATCGAACACATCTTCATCTTTCAAATAGCGTTCGCACACAAGCAGACGCTCTTTCTCACTTAGGCGAGAGACAATAAAATCAATGGTATCACAATAGGCTTGGCGTGCTCGCTGGACATCCACATTATAAATTGCTGTCCGAGCCGTCGAATCCCCGGTTACATTCGTTGCACCATGGAAGCGTTCTGCATAGCTCGCAGTCACCATCACTTCTCGTTCTTCAAACGCAATGGTTTTGTATATGCGATACTTCTCCAGCGCAGCTTCAACCGCAGTCTGTGTTTTTCGGCGATCCAATTCGGGTAACAATAATTCCATCATTATTCTCCTCCTTATATACTAAACATTTTGTTTTCTGCACTAGAGCGGCATATAGCTCATGTTCCTTTGTTGCCTTTTGGAATTCGTTCGAGCGTGAATAGACCAAAACGATCGTATTTTAATAGGCATCAGTTATCATTAATTTACAATTTGTTCGTATAGTGTTCGTATTTCTATTCGAGGATACCACTTTCTGGAGATTGGAGTAAACCCTCATTTTGGGTCGTTTTGGGCGAATAATAAAACTCACTCTCTCATTCTCTTTACCTTTTGGCATAATTGTTTCAAATATCTTTACCTAATGGTATATATACGATATAGTACAGATAACGAACGAGTTCCATCCAAGTCGTCTTCTACGAATTAAGGTGTAGACTACGATAGACTAATTGAAGGAGTGGCATGAATTGTGGAGCATGCTTTTGGATCTTACCTCAAACAACTGCGAGAGTTGCAAGGCTATAGTATCAATCAGCTAGCAGATTCCGCAGGAATTAGTAACTCGCAGATTTCACGCATTGAGAATGGGCTGCGCGGTGTTCCCAAACCAGCAACGATTCGAAAATTGGCAGACGCCCTCTCCGTTCCTTACGCAGAGATGATGAAGCAAGCTGGATATATGGAAGAAATGAATACCACAAGGGATGCACTAGTCACACCTGAATGGGCAACCTATAAGGATCGTCGAGACTTTAAGAAAATGCTGGAGGATGAGGATGATCTCATGTTTGATGGCATCCCACTGGATGACGAGGACAAGAAGCGCATTAAAGACGTTCTTACAGGGCTATTCTGGGAAGCTAAACAGATGAACAAACGTAAGAAAACAACCGATCCAGGTGAGAATAAATGAACTATTACAGGGTGAACCAAATTGAAGCAGCGGGTGAGATGATATGGATGACATTGTAACAAAGCTGATTCGAAAACACCGGACAAACTGCCCTTTCAGCATTGCGAGAGCCCTTGGGATACATATTCGTTTCACCAATCTCGGAAAGTCCACCAAAGGGTTGTATTTTCGTAAGCTGCGACGCAGATTTATTGTGATTCACAATGACCTGGCTCCAGAATGGCAACGTTTTGTGTGCGCTCACGAACTGGGGCATGACCGATTGCATAAAGGCATCAACCGTTTCTTTTTAGAGGAGCACTCCTATTTTGCACCTGGCAAGCTGGAAAGACAGGCGAATCTTTTTGCCATTCAGCTCTTAACCTCAGGGGTAACTCCAGAACCCGATGAATCACTTGAAAAATATTGCTTACGCACAGGACTGCCTCGTGAAGTGCAGCATTTTTTTTACTCTAACTAAGAACATACGTTCCTTCGTTGTTAAAATTTATTTTCTTTTTGCATCTATACAATATGATGTCACTTGTAGGTTACCTATTTTTACGTAAATCGCGAGATTTCCGAATCATAGTCTGCTAAAATAGCAAATGAGCTATACACGCTCAAGTAGATTACTATTTTGGGAGGTTTCGGATTCATATGAAAATCTGGAAGAATTACGTTTCACTTCTGCTAACGGTCTGTTTGCTGTTTGGCAGTGTAGGCATGGCTGCGGCTGCGGATACCACTCCGGGCACAGGCAAGCACATTACCATTCTACATACGAATGATACACATGCACGCGCAGTTGAATCCTCACCTGCGATGGGTTTTGCTAAAGTAGCTGGAATTGCGGACAAATACCGTAGCGAAAACCCGAATACCCTCCTGCTTGATGCTGGAGATGCTGTACACGGCACAACGTTTGCCACACTGGTTAACGGTGAGAGCATCGTCAAAGTCATGAACGAAATGGGCTACCAAGCAATCGTACCTGGTAACCATGAGTTCAATTACGGTTCTAAGCGACTGCTTGAGCTTGAGGACATGATGAACTTCCCTATGATTAGCGCTAACGTGAAGAAGAAAGACGGCACTCGTCTATTCGAACCGTACCTCATCCAAGAAGTAGATGGCGTTAAAGTCGGTATTATTGCTCTGTCAACTCCGGAAACGATGTACAAAACGAATCCAAAAAATGTAGAAGGCCTCGATATCACAGATCCAACTGCGGAAGCTAAAGTGCTTGTGAATGAAATTCGCAGCAAAGTAGATGTTGTCGTTGTATTGGGACACCTTGGACAAGATGCATCCAGTACAGATACTAGTCTCAAAGTCGTGAAAGAAGTGCCCGGCATTGATGTATTCATTGATGGTCATAGCCACACTGTACTGCAAGATGGTCTGGTTTCCGATCACGGAACACTGATCGCTAGTGCAGGGGAATATACGAACTACGTAGGGGTTATTGACCTGTGGGTAGATGCTGGTAAAGTAACGAAAAAACAAGCTACATTAATTGATGAAACAGCAGCAAAAGATATTAAACCCAATGAGAAAGTAGCCACTTTGGTGAACTCCATTCAGAAAGAACAAGAACCCATCCTGAAAGAAGAAGTAGCTAACACAGCCGTTCTGCTGGATGGTAAGCGTGAACAAGTTCGTGCAGGGGAAACAAACCTTGGTGACTTGCTTGCAGACGCTATTCGTGACGTAAGTGGTGCAGATATTGCGCTGACAAATGGTGGCGGCATTCGTGCTTCCATTGAAGCAGGCGTTGTAACCAAAGGTGACGTTATTACCGTTCTTCCTTTTGGTAACCAGGTTGTAACGATTGATGTGAAGGGCTCCGATGTTGTGGCTGCTCTTGAAAACGGCGTAGGCTCCTACCCTGAACCGAGTGGTGGGTTCCCACAAGTATCTGGTATCACATTCAGCATTGATCCTTCCCAAGACAAAGGAAGCCGCGTGCATTCCGTGATGGTTGGAGATCAAGCGCTGAACCCAGAAGCTACGTATACACTGGCTACGAATGACTTTACAGCTGTTGGTGGTGACGAATACACGATGTTCGCGAAATACCCAACAACTGGCATGTACGGTGCATTGGATGAAGCATTGATTGAATACATGCAACAACTCGGTGCTGTGAATATCAAAACAGACGGTCGGATCAAAGAAGCTGCATTGCCTGCAGCTGAACCAGAAGCGCCAGTAACAGAAACACCCGCTCCGGTTACACCGAAGCCAGAAACACCAAAACCAGAAGCTCCGTCTAAACCTACACCAAGCAAGCCAGCACCAGCTAAAGTGCATGTTGTTAAATCGGGAGATACCTTGTACTCCATCTCCAAACAATACGGCACAACATGGCAAGCTTTGCAAAAGCTCAACAAAATTAAAAATCCACACTGGATTTATCCAGGTCAATCACTGAAACTGCCAGCCGCTTCTTAAGCTGCATTCCAGAGCAAGAGCGTGCAGACAGGATTAGCGTTGCATGTGAGTGTAACCTAAGCTAGTAAATTGAATAATAGTTTAACAAAGAAAGGGTGTTCCTCTAGCCACTACCGGCTTGAGGAACACCCTTTCTTGTATTTTATTTTGACAGACTCAAGAATTACCTGCTTCATTTTCCAAACTCCGTGCGAAAAACACATCTTCAGCGTTGCACTGGGCAAAAAGCTCCTTCTTCATTTACTACAGCGAACTATAGTAAACATCCCCAAATTTACCATAATCATAGGCTTCCATGTATTTTCGATTGTTCATTCTTGCATTTAGATGTTGCGTATTTGCACAGTCACTCCTAGAAAAACTTCGCTAGTTGCTTCCTTTAACACAAATTTGTTGTATACAGAATACAACAACCAAAAATATAGTGTTTACGGATGACAATATGCAAAATTTTAAATTCTTTTCTATGACTCTAGCCCTCTTTTTCCGGCTTATGGGTGCCATCACAACTGAATTTCAACTTACCGCATAATAACTGGACCTATATCTACGCACACGGTGGCTACAAGATTATAACTGTTCCTTCACAAGTTCTACAGCCTCTTGCGCGGCCATACTGATCCGTTTGGAATCCCCAGATATCGTAAGCACATGTGATCCCAGTTCGACCTGTCCCTCAGCTGCTCCTCTTCCAATGACGATCTGCACAGGTAATCCAATCAGCTCTGCATCCTTGAATTTGACGCCAGGTCGTTCATCTCGATCATCCAATAATACGCTGTATCCGGCGTCCATAAGCTGTTGTTCCAACTCAAGCGTCAGCTTCTGCTGCTGTTCATCCTTCCAACTCAGCGTGATGAGATGTACATCGTAAGGAGCAATAGACGCAGGCCACTGTATACCGTCGTCACCTGCATGTTGTTCAGCTACCGCCGCCATTAAGCGCGATACACCGATACCATAACATCCCATGACAGGTGCGCATTGACGACCGTTACGATCTAAGAACGACGCGCCCATAGCATCACTATACTTCGTTCCTAATTTGAAAATATGCCCTACCTCGATTCCCCTCGTAAACGAAAGCAGTTCTCCGCATGAAGGGCACCCATCACCTTCTGTTGCAAAACGAACGGATTCGACACGGCTCACAGGGAAGCCTCTACCTGGACGCACTCCTGAGAGATGTATATCTACCTCGTTGCTTCCTGTAATCGCTGCCTCCATTCCAGCCACATCCCGATCCACAACTAGAGGTATGTTCAATCCAATGGGACCGAGGAAACCTACTGCCAATTCAGGATGGCCTGCGAGCGCAGCCTCATCAGCTAAATCCAGTTCTTCCACACCTAATAGCTGCTTCAATGCAATATCGTTGACTTCATGATCCCCACGAACAAGTACCGCAACCAACTTATCATCCGCCTGATACACCAATGTTTTGATGATCGCTTCTGACCCAATGTTCAAGAAGGAGCTTAATTCGTCTATCGTACGAATGCCCGGTGTTTCTATTCGAGTCCACGTTGCACCTGAATTAGAATCTGGCTGAAGATCGTGATTTAATTCGGAGCTAGCCAGACTCGTTGTGCCTTTTTCACCTGAAGAATTCATACTGGAAGCTTGGTACTCTGCTTTCTCCAGATTGGCTGCATAGCCACACTTCTCACAGGAGACAATGGTATCCTCACCCACATCAGCAAGTGCCATAAACTCATGCGTTGCCCCTTGTCCCCCAATCGTTCCTGCATCCGCTTCAACGCGCATATAGTTCAAGCCACAGCGCTCCAGAATGCGTGCATACGCCGTATTCATCGCCTGGTACGTCTGGTCTAGCTCTTCCCAATTGGAAGCGAAGGAGTATGCGTCCTTCATCACAAACTCCCGACCACGCAACAAACCAAACCTCGGTCTGCGTTCATCTCTGAATTTCGTTCCGATCTGGTATAACGTGAATGGCAACTTCCGGTAAGAGTTGACCTCATCACGTACCAGTGCAGTCACCACTTCTTCATGAGTTGGCCCAAGAGCAAACTCTCGCGCATGACGATCCTTCAAGCGCATAAGCTCCGGCCCATACTGGTCGTATCTTCCGGACTCTTCCCAGAGCTCGGCAGGCTGCATAATCGGCAACAATACTTCCTGACATCCCGCACGATCCATCTCTTCGCGAACGATGCGCTCAACGTTTAACAGAACACGTCGCCCCATTGGCAGATAGCTATAGATCCCCGATGCTAATTGGCGAATCATGCCGGAGCGCAGCAACCAGCGATGTCCTGCTGCGTCTGCCTCGGCTGGCGCTTCCCGTAATGTAGGGATTAGAATTTCACTTTGTCGCATGTGGATACACCTCTTCTTTTTGTCATTTGACGTACACTATAATCATTGGATAAACAGCAAAAAGACACATCCATCAAGGGACGAATGTGTCGTGGTACCACCCTTATTTAACTGCATGAATTCAGCTTGATTACCTTGCCAGCGTTCTCTTGAACTTGAGCATACTGAATAAGCCAACGCTGCTCGCATCTAAGGACGAGTAGCAGTCATGCAATCCTTCAGAGCATAACGGGCTCATCCGGCGGAAGTTGCAGTCATCGACCTTCTCCTCCGCAGCTAGCAAGGCGGGAATTACGAAGCAGCAACGAAAACCTCACACCATTGGTTCTCTCTCTGTTGAAGCCAACCGTCGTAATCATGTCCTTGTTGATCGCTGTTACCATTTTCGATCACATTAGTTCATTACTCCAAAATTGTCAACCAGGGCGTTCTGATATCTCATTCAAATACCTTACCTGAATGATATTCGACCACATCACGGAGAAGCATGAATGCATCTCCATTCGTGAGCTGGTTTTGGTCTGTAATACCATCTAGCGTAGCATCACTGATCAGATTCTCCCGCTGCAATTCAGCTATAGCTTGCTCAGGCGATATGGATGCTAAGGCAGGCTCGATCATTAGCCATATCATGTATGCAGCCTGATTGAGTGATAGCGGCGTTGAAGCCGGGTTAGTTATATTGGCGATAGCTTCAGTAGCTTGTCCCGGGTAACTGCTCGGGAACATCGCCTGCATCCGCTTTAATTTGCTCAAGAAGCGCTCGGGATTCATAGCAACATCCAAGTCCCATCCATCATTATTATAGTTACCAGAGGTCATGTACATACTTGCGGCAGCTAATAAGCCTCGGTAATCCTTATGCTTCATATAGTCGGGTTGGTCGAATGGTTGCATCGATAAATCCATTCCTTGCTTCTCCAGCATGGTACGTAGTTCGGTTGCACGTTCTTGTGAAGCAGACAGCTCGCGGAACGTTTCTTGATGCAGATCGGCCAGCTTGACCGCTG
Organism: Paenibacillus tundrae; assembly: GCF_030812775.1. Taxonomy (GTDB): domain Bacteria; phylum Bacillota; class Bacilli; order Paenibacillales; family Paenibacillaceae; genus Paenibacillus; species Paenibacillus tundrae_A. Next base: position 11,775 of record NZ_JAUSTI010000004.1, on the reverse strand, counting down.
CTCCAGCAGCTTCCCCTGTTGCCATTCCTAATGGCACAACTCTCGCGCTTCCGTGAGGAATGGTATCATAGCTCGCAGATCGGCCAACAACCAACAGACCATCTACGTTCAACGGAACTAATGCTCGGAAGGGCACGCCATATTGAATCGGACTCATCATAATGGTACCCGGAAGTCCTGCACTTGTGCTCTGGATATCAATATCGTAGGAACCGTAGGCGATAGCATCCCAATGATCCCGATTTTCCATAAGATCCGCGAGCGTCAACCGATATTCGCCATAGATATGGCGTGATTCCCGGACATAAAGTTCATCCGCAGTTCCCTCATACTGAAGACTGGCGAACTCAGGGTAACTTTTTTTCAGATAGTCTACAATTCGTGGAGCCTCTTCCCTACCCACTCGTAATCCCTCCTGCACGGAGGCTGAATCTAACGGATCGACCCCAAAAATCTGCATCGTGTTGATTAGAATCGTATCATCATTCTGTCTACCAATGTTCAGGCTACGAATCTTCACGCGCTCTGGATCGGTAGATTCATAGTTACGCGCATCTCCGTAACCCCAGGCACTCATTTTATCCACACCTGTTCCTTCTCTATCCCTGAACTTCTGCCAAACCTCATCTGTAACACCACTTAGCTTGAAGACGAGGGTGGATACCATCTTAGACTTGCCGTCCCCAATGTCCTGCCGGCCTATGGAGTAAGGCGCTCCAGCAGCGGCGGCGATATCTGCATCTTGGGTCGCATCAATGATTGCACGCGTAGCAATGCGTATAGTCGTCCCTTCCTCCGTCGTGATGCTCATTCCCGTGATGGTCTTCTGCTCATCCGAAGCAGACTCAGTCACAGGTTCCATATGCTTCACATGCATCAACAGATCAATGTTGGGCTCAGAACGAATCATTTGATAGAAAACGTTCGCAGCCGTATTTGTATCAAATGAACTTCCCTCGACCTGATCAAACCATTCCTGAAAAATACCTTTGTTCAAAAAGTCAGCTTGTCGCAAGCTGCTTAACCATTGTGGCTGATCAGGAGAGTAATTCAGATCCAGCGTATTCAGTCCACCCTCTGTCATTAATCCCCCAAGCATCTTCCGATCACGCGCTTCCGTGAGCAACACGGTCATTCCGTTTCGTGCCGCTGATAATGCTGCAGTGATGCCTTCCGGATCGGTTCCGGCGACAATAACATCGTAAGAACCAGCAAGCTCTGTCGTCGATTGCACAGCCTCTAATGGCTGCCAGACATAATTATTGTTAAACTTATAGTTCTTATTCCAGATATAGAACGCCCCATAAGCAGCACTGCATGCAACGATAAATACAGCCGCGACAATAAGCGCTACTCTTCCCTTTTTACTTTTCCCCACCTAACCTAACCCCCATATATAATCTGATGTCATAAAAAAAACATTTCCCAATGGCGTGGGCCATGTCAGGAAATGTTAATTATACATCGATCTTGTATGCTCAAACGGTCTCTCCACTTGAACATGCTTATAACAAAAACTTGGAACTTTCCCCTAACTTTACCCATTATAAAGTTCGCTTTTTCCAATGTAAAGGGTCATGCGCTCTCAAAACGACAGAGTATCTGCCTTCGTATTCTGCACTCCAAACCCATCTTCTCTCAGCTATGAAATGTGTCCTGGTGGCTGACATGTTGGATTCTTACCTGTAAAATAGAGAAATAACAATCCGTTCGTTAATCCGCTATGTTATAACATGTACATTTCACAAAGGAGTTCATCCCATGCCATATATCATTTATGATCTGGAATTTACCGTAAGTCGCAATGCACGATACTCTTCCGAAATTATTGATATCGGTGCAGTAAAAGTCACAGAAGGTGAAAACGGTCTGGTCGTTTCCGACACGTTCCATACCTATGTTCGTCCTTCTAACAAATCGGTACTCTCTACCGATACCATTCAATTCACAGGCATTACTCAGAAAGACATTGATGCAGCCCCGCTTTTTCCGGAAGCGATACGAAACTTCATTGCATGGATGGGTAACGACCCATACTACATGTGCTCATGGGGACCAGATGATCGCAGTAAGCTAATTTCTCATTGCCGGACACACCAGCTCGATGTAGCATGGATCACGAATCATAACGATTTACAGCAGCAATGGTCACGCACTGTACGCAAAGAAGGTAAGTTCCGTCAGCTCGGACTTGCTCAGGCACTTGAACTATGCGGAATTGAATTCGATGGTACGCAGCACAGGGCACTTGATGATGCGATCAACACAGCCAAAGTATTCATTCATCAATTCGAGAGTTTTAATCTTGAGACGAATTGCGCCGCAGATGATGAAGGAATCACTTCCAAGGTGGTCTATTCCAGTAGTATGGATGATGATCACGAGTCACCTTTTGGAAACTTGGCTCATCTCTTTAAGAGCAAAGAATAATTTACACTTGCATGACCGACGCAAGGGATGCTTATTAGGGCAAATCTTAAAACTCCGAAGGAAGCAGATTTTGTCGAATTCCCGTTCCAAGCCAGACCGTTTTCCGCAGGCGTGCCGGGGCACAACAAACGAAACTGACGCAGCAAGAGCCGAAAAGGCAGGGAAAGATGTACCTCAACGAGTTTTGAGACACACCCTAGGTAGGGGCTTGTTTGTAAACTTGCTGCCAGCGATCTAGGCATTCCTTCATTCGGTTTCGATATTCTTTGGGTTCAAGAATTTCTGCATTGGGACCATATTGGGTTAACCATGTTAATAACTCTTGGTCATCACTCAAAATGACTTCGAATAATAGCGTGCCCCCAGGCTCGCTCGTCAGCAGAGGACGTACTAAATATTGTTGCTGCATCACATGCTCTACGGCATTTGGAAAAAATCGGATTTTAAACGCAATCCACTCGGTCGCTTTACCATCCCTTGGGGTTCGGAAATAGTTCTGTAATAGGAAGTCATCTTTGCGGAATGTGCGAGGCAAAATCCGTATGTTCTGTATACGACCCACTTGAAATCTCCTCAGCTTCTCCGATTGATGGCAATAAGCGAGCAGATCAAATCTGTACTCTCGAGGAACTAGACTATACGGATCAATTTGAATGACGATCTTGTTCCCCTCGGTGAGGTACTCTGCTTCAATCGTGTTCTGAGAAATACTAGCTTCAAGAAGGGTGACCAGTGTACTATTCATCATATCGGAATTTTCATTTTGCCAGACGGGTAGCCCAACTTTAAACAACCCACTAATGTGCTCCGACCATTCCACCCGCTCCGTCTTATTTTTCTGACTTGAAGCGATGACCTTCTCATATGCACTCTCAAAAGCTGGCTTCAACAACGGGCGAATATGTTCCATAACCTCAGCCAAATGCATAAAAGCTGCCGCCTCATCATCTGACCAGTTCAGGGGATACATCGCAAATTGGCTGATAAACATATACCCTCGGCCATGTCCCATATTCGCAATCGGAATATGCATTGCACTGAGAGCCTCCATATCACGGTATATCGTTCTTTCCGTTGTCTCACACCGCTCAGCTAGTTCACGAGCCAGAATTCCAGGTTTGGCCTGCACAAGCGTGATAATGCGCATTAATCGGATCAGTCGGTCTGTCATTTTGCCGGATCCTCCACGATGTTGTTTCAATAAATTTGTGACAACTCCATCCATTTTTATGATGATGGACATTGCTTGATTGAACTTATTTACCATTTCTGTTTTTTTGCAATATCCATTATCACATTCATAGTAAATTCGACTTATTTCTTAACTTCACCTTTAAAATCTATGTAGAAACAGTTATTGGTATTACGTTATGAATGGTTCTTTCTCCCTACTCGACTAACATCGCTTTTCCACGAACTGGGTAAGGATTAGCATACGTAATTCCATAGTGATAGCGCAGTTTCTCCACCATTTCGGCCTCTTCATAATAATCCAAATCTTGTTTGCGGGCTGCTTCAATCAGCAGGGCATCCGCATGTCGTCGCAGTAGATTACTTCCTTCTTGTACACGCCCTCTTTCATAAGCTCGTAGAGCTTGTTTAATCAACGGTACTGTCTCACTAAGCTTAATGGTCTTTTCGACCTTCGGATCCTCCGGCTGCCTCAACATACCCAAATGACTCGTATATTGAATGTACAACTGTTCTCTTCGGAGCAAAACTCGCTGGCTCTGTTTCAGTTTGCGTGTACTCCAATAGGCTGAACATACAGAAGCTTTGCCTGATAATCGGGGTCCCATCGCAAATTCGAGTAAGATCTGTTTACTCTCGCCTTTATAGACATCTCCAAGTCGTAGCACCCAACCGATATCTGTCTCTTTGGAGCGGCATCCGTAGATACCCTTAAGCTCAATTCCATATTCCGGTTTGAGCAATAATTCCAAGTCTCTAGACACAATTTTAGGTGCTAACTTCCTGAGTCTTTTGGCAGGGGAACCGTTGCGCCATTCAATCATCATATACACGGGGTCGGCTCCTCCCGTCGGTATGGCCTCTTTGTTCCACGAATAACATACTTCAAAGACTGAGTTCACTACGTCGTCTCCCCCCCGATTTTTATGTATTATCTTCTAAGTTATCAGGGTGAATGGACACTATATTGTCACGGAACATATGTTCGCATATAAAATTTACACAAAAATAATTATAGATGGTTTATCCCTTCTAAATCCGTCTAATTACGACATTAAACGACAAAAAAGCCTGGCAAATCACCATGCTTTTTAAGGGGTTATTCTTGGCAAGACCTAACTCACATTGCCGATGAATTATTTAAAATTCGAGGTATTGATTCATTCCATTCTGTTTCGGCAACGGGCGCGTACGTCACACTATCAATAATTAGTTTTCGTCCAATAGGCTCGCCATTGACTGTAATCATAATTGTTTTGGTTGGTGTTCCACGTTCTGTAGTATGCATAGTTTTCTACTCCTTTTGTATACGATCTTCTTCCAAAATCGGTTATATTATTTCATTATATTTTTCGTCTTTGTGAAGAGTAAGCTCTCGGAACTGGGGTAATATTTATAAGTCAGTCCTGTTCGTGTGCTTCCTTATCGTTCTATTACCCTGACACTTTGTGAACGAAACTAAATATTACTTGCAAAAAATGTGGATAGCCTGAACCCATTGCGCTACTTTTGACGTATAATGTAAGAGCCATGTTTTCATTAAATGAAACAAATAAAGACATAAATCGTCTGACGAATCTACCACATCGAAAGAAGGTGTCATGAATGCCAAAATCGATTCATCATGCTCTAATTCGGGTGTTATTCACCACATGCATTTTGTTTACTGCCTCGTTAGCTTCTACAGTACATGCAGCAAATGCCAATATATTTTCAGATATATATAGCGGATGGGAACGGGTAGCTGAACTTCCAGGAGAAGTGAATGCCCTACAGCAAAGCTATCAAGAGACGTTAAACAAGCTCAATGAAACTTCCGCCCAGTTGGGACAAGCCCAAGCGAACGTCGAAGCCTTCAAAGCCCAGAATGATCAGTTAATCGCACAAAACCAAAAACTGACTGAAATGGTCAGCCAATTGCAAGACGATCAAAATGCCAAAAATACGACTGCCAAACGAATTCAGACGATGATTATTACAATCGTTGCTCTTATATTGGGTTACTTTATTTTGATTCGCCTTATGCGTTTGGGAATGCGTCGCCGCTCAGGCCGAATCTAAAACGAGAATAGGAGCAGCCGCATGCACATACACCTCAATACCGTTGAAGCTGGTGGCGCTGGACAAGTCGTTACATTCTCGCTTGTTCAGGACGACCGGCTTCATATTTTGCATCCACAGCAGATTGTTGCATTTCGCGGCTCTAGTAACAGCCGTAATGATAAGTTTATGAACATTTCAGGCATTGTCCGCAAAAAGAAACTGATTAAATCGGAAATCTCTGGTCCATGCCAGTTTGTAGCTGCACTCCCTCCCGGTTTTACGATGAAAGAGGTCGAGCTGGATGAAGAGAGTGATCTATTATACGACTTCCGACATCTCTTTTTTTACTCCGATGGCGTCACCATGCATACCAAAATTCAGAAAATCAAAAATATGCTCATCACCCAAGATGCGGTCAAAATGAAGTTTTCGGGAAAAGGCAAGATCGGACTGTTAACTCAAGGCCAAGTGTGCCAACAGGAGCTGCACCCCACCGCTCCGCTCTATGTCGACGCGGGCAGCATTATCGCTTACCCTGAGAATGCACACTTGGAACTCACCGTATATGGGAACCATCTGGCGAGCCAGCATATGAACTATCATTGGAAAATGACTGGACACGGCTCGGTTCTATTTCAAGCAGGGCGTGAGAATAGCAGACTGGAACGGGATGTGAACGATGAAGGTCTGTTCAAGCGAATTCTGAAAGAAGTGATCCCCTTCGGAAACGTTTTAATTAAATAATGCATTTCATGACCATACCGTCTGGAGACTTATGCCACTTTATTGAAGTGAGGTAGCCACCAGGCGGTTTCGTGTTATAATGGATCAGACATTTGAAGAAGAAAATCCATGCCGCCTGGCATGGGAGAGGTTCGCGAACTCCCTCTACAAGACTTAGACCTATTGGGTCAGCACAGTCTTGCGTACATTGAATTGAACATGTAGACACCGTGTTATGCACCTGTTGTACAGCAGTTCAATACGTTTGTGTTTATGACACAAACAGCATGTACGTAAAAAACTAAGGACACTGGATTGGAAATTCGCTTTTTTTGAAGCGATTTGCAAGAAGGTGTGTTTTTTGATGGATGTTAGTTCATGGACTTCTCTGTTCTTCCGACACCCTATGCCTAAGTGCATGGCGTGATCTTAAGAAGATGGAGAGGTTTTTTTATGTTGAACGAAGAAAAAGCAGTCGTTGTTTTCAGCGGCGGTCAGGACAGTACAACTTGTTTGTTCTGGGCCAAACAGCAATTTGCTGAGGTTGAGGTGGTTACGTTTGATTACGGACAGCGCCATAAGCTGGAGATTGAATGCGCCTCTGCTATTGCTAAGGATCTCGGTGTGCAGCAGACTGTGCTAGATATGAGCCTGCTCAACCAGCTTGCCCCTAACGCATTAACTCGTAATGATGTAGAAATTACACATAATGAAGGCGAACTGCCCAGCACTTTTGTGGATGGACGTAACCTGCTGTTCCTTAGCTTCGCCGCAATTCTTGCCAAACAAAAAGGCGCACGTCATCTCGTCACAGGTGTATGTGAAACCGATTTTAGTGGATATCCGGATTGCCGCGACTCATTTGTTAAATCAATGAATGTCACGCTTAACCTATCGATGGATTATCCGTTCGTAATTCACACGCCTTTGATGTGGCTGGACAAAGCCCAGACTTGGAAAATGGCAGATGATCTCGGTGCCTTTGAATATGTACGCGAGCGAACACTCACTTGTTATAACGGTGTGATTGGGGATGGCTGCGGAGAATGCCCTGCATGTAAATTGCGCAAAGCCGGATTGGATCAGTATTTGGAGCAACGTACAGCAACTGGTCACACGGGAGTGGATGTGTGATGAGAGAGCCTGGAACATTCCGTATTGTTGAACGTTTGCAACGGATTGACGAGGATATTCTGCCTACACAGTTAAGATATCATCGCAAACGTGTACTGGTCAGCAAGGAGTTTACTTTTGACGCGGCACATCATCTGCACTGTTATGAAGGCAAGTGCAAGAATCTGCACGGTCATACGTATAAAGTTATTTTCGGCATCAGCGGTTATCCGGGTGAAACCGGGCTGACGGTTGATTTTGGACATATTAAGGATATATGGAAAACACAAATCGAAGGTTATCTGGATCATCAGTACCTCAACGAAACACTGCCTCTGATGAACACAACGGCGGAAAATATGGTCGTATGGCTGTTCGAACAGATGGAACACGCGCTTCAGACAGAGCCATATGCGGCTCTCACTGAAGGCGGACGTACGGAGTTTGTAAGACTCTATGAGACACCAACCAGTTATGCCGAAGCAAGACGGGAGTGGATGATTGATGAGTAGCATCCCTAGTCAAGCTACGCGCATTCCTGTCATGGAAATTTTCGGCCCTACCGTTCAGGGGGAGGGTATGGTTATCGGGCAGAAAACGATGTTTGTCCGCACCGCTGGCTGTGATTACCGTTGCTCCTGGTGTGACTCTGCTTTCACCTGGGATGGCACCGGCAAAGATCAGATTCAGAAAATGACACCTGAGCAAGTGTGGGAGGAATTGCGCCTCGTTGGCGGATCACGCTTCTCCCATGTCACCATCTCTGGTGGTAATCCGGCTCTGCTCGCTTCGCTGGATGGCTTAGTTGAGCTATTGCGTGAGCATGACATCCGCACAGCCGTAGAGACGCAAGGATCCCGCTGGCAGCCATGGCTGGCAGACATCGACGAAGTCACCGTCTCGCCTAAGCCACCAAGCTCTGGTATGGATACAGATTGGAACGTGCTGGATGATGTGATCGCGAGGCTTGCCGCAGGTTCCCCAGACCGAAGTCATAGTCTGAAGATCGTCATTTTCGACGAGACAGACCTAAACTATGCCCGGCGTGTGCATGCACGTTATCCGGGAACCGATTTATTTTTGCAGACAGGTAATCCGAATGTGACATCGATGGATACGCCTGACCTTGCAGCCTCCCTGCTCACTCGTTATGAGTGGCTGATTGACCAAGTCAGTGCCTCCGATGATCTGAATAACGTTCGTGTGCTTCCGCAGCTTCATACATTGGTATGGGGGAACAAACGCGGCGTCTAGGAAGTATACTGTGTGCTATGAATTGATAGCGTGCGTAGCATGGGCAGTATGGGTAAAATGGGCGGCATGATGTAATCATGGACTCCGTCTTAATCATCCTATATAAATTGAGTTGTACAGCGAGATTTATCTGTTTAGATATACCGCAAGGCTACGTGCTTTGACGGAAATAAGGAGCGTATTAAACTAATGAGACAACCTGATGAAATGCAAGATATCACGCTACTGGGTAACCAGAACGTAAAATATACATTTGAATACGACCCAGGAATTCTGGAAAACTTCGATAACAAGCATCCGTACCGCGATTATTTTGTTAAATTCAACTGCCCGGAGTTCACTAGCCTGTGTCCTATCACGGGTCAACCGGATTTTGCGACAATCTATATCAGCTACATTCCTGATATCAAAATGGTAGAGAGCAAGTCCCTCAAGCTGTATCTGTTCAGCTTCCGCAATCATGGAGATTTCCACGAGGATTGCGTGAACATCATCATGAACGATCTGATCAAGCTCATGGATCCGCGCTACATTGAGGTATGGGGTAAATTTACACCGCGCGGCGGTATTTCCATCGACCCGTACACCAACTACGGTAAACCGGGAACAAAATATGAGCAAATGGCCGACCACCGTATGATGAATCATGATATGTACCCAGAGACAATTGATAATCGCTAATCGATAACGCACTGGAAGCCGAGCCCTCAATGATTGAGGAGCTCGGCTTTTTTGATTTTTCTGCTTGGCATATCCAGTATCTTGTTCAGTCGCCACGTCTGCGTGCACAAATAGTTACTCCACATTCGGATAGCTCATTCTTCCTTCAGTTGTTTCATCTTCCGAATATAGTGCCGTAACATAAAGACATTAAACATTTGATAAGTGACAAAAAGTACGATCGCAAAAGTCAAAGATTTAGGTGCAACATATATCGCCAAAAAAGTGGCCACGGCCATATAGATAATAGTCATAACTACATTTCGCCTGGCAAGAACATAGGGGCTTAACTGCTTCATATCGATTCATCCTCCCAGCATTTCTGGAATAGTGCCGTTGGATCTGCATTACACTCGACTTCTTAACGTTACCTGAAGCCAAACCCTTTTTGAAGGTAAATAGGATAAAAGGGTACTTTTCTACTATATATAAAGCAGCTCACTATCCCCATATTTTAATCCTTCATCCTTTTCGAGAATAAAGGTAGAAACGGCCTAAACGATTTCTTTGTTCCTCTTGCCCACCTATTAAATCTATCCTATTATGTAACAATATGCTTAAATCACATCAAAGGGCGCTGATCCCTCGTGACCGCGACCAAAGGAGAACATGAACATGTCCATGCAGACCTCTTTACCCAAAGACGCAACAGCAGGGCCTCAGGCATCCTCCGGATTGGATGCTCAACGCACCGTATACCGGATATTAATCGCCATCAGTCTGGTGCATCTATTCAACGATTCCATTCAGTCGGTTATTCCAGCGATCTTCCCGATTCTGAAGGATTCCATGCATCTCACCTACACACAGATTGGCTGGATTTCCTTCGCCATTAATTTCACCGCTTCCATTATGCAGCCTGTCATTGGATGGTTTGCCGATAAGAAGCCAACACCTTCTATTCTACCGATCGGTATGGGCTTTACATTTACAGGGATGCTCCTGTTAGCCTTTGCTGACAGCTATATGGCCGTTCTTATTTCCGTTATTTTTGTCGGGCTTGGCTCGGCTGCCTTTCATCCCGAGGGCTCTAGAGTATCTCATATGGCCGCTGGCGCACGTCGTGGTCTCGCACAATCGATCTTTCAAGTTGGAGGCAATGCAGGACAATCTCTGGCTCCACTGCTCACTCGTTGGATCTTCATTCCGTTTGGTCTCTTCGGTGCTATTGGATTTACAGGTATTGCAGCGGCAGGTATTGCCGTACAGATCTACATTGCACGTTGGTATGGACGGATGCTGAGATCAGGCAGTTATCTACGAAAACAAGCGGCAGCACGCCGAGTACCTAACCCGGCATTACGTAAGAAAATCGCTGCAGCAATTACAATTCTAATCTTGCTTGTTTTTGTCCGCTCCCTATATATCGCAGCTATTGGTAGCTTCTATACCTTTAATCTCATAGAAAGCTTCAACCTTTCTACACCTGATGCACAAATTTACATTTTCCTATTCCTAGCTGCAGGAGCGCTGGGGACTTTCTTCGGGGGGCCACTTGCCGACCGATTCGGCAAACGCAATCTTATTTTCCTATCTATGGCGTGTGCAGCTCCATTAACGCTGTTACTGCCTTACGCTAATCTGTTCTGGACGGGTATATTGTTAACCATCATCGGTTTCATCATGTTATCGAGTTTCTCGGTTACTGTAGTCTACGCACAGATGCTGATCCCGGGTAAAATCGGTACCGTCTCTGGTCTGATCACAGGTCTTGCCTTCGGTATGGGTGGTCTAGGTGCGCTCGTACTGGGCAACTGGATTGATGTGTTCGGTGTATCACCTGTGATGCAGGTGTGCAGCTTCTTGCCATTACTCGGGATATTGACCTTCCTGCTTCCTTCAGATCAACTGCTGAAGCGTTGGGCAGATGAGAACGGTAGCGAAGAGTAAGGAAAGTGCAAAGGGTATGATGCAAACGGGCTGGTGCATGCTTGGACTGTGTGAGGATGCTTGTACGTACTAGTGCTCATTTAAACCTCAAATGAAAGAGTCTGAGCGCTCTGGAGCTCACTTCAACTTGGTAACAGTACCTGAGCCGTACTAGAAATCATTTGTACTGGACGGCTCTGTACGGTTCTGGATGATTCTGGACGCTTCTATTGGTTCTGTACGGATCTGAGCGGTTCTCTGTGGTTCTCTGTGCTCTGAACTGCGCTCGACCTTAATTAGTGGGTTTGATCGTTACTCGATTACGTTAGACAAGGGTTGGACCTATGTCAAGAAAGTAGACACTTACGCGACGGATTTGTCCGTAAATTTCTTCGCAAAACGAGCAGGGGAAAGATAACCTAGCGCACCATG
>NZ_JAUSTI010000003.1 GCF_030812775.1 Paenibacillus tundrae | reverse complement strand
CGTGTAATGCCATGCACGGAGCGTAGTTCATCTAGGATATCGTAGTTCTCCCGCTGACTCAGCGCTTCTCCTTTACTAGATTTGGATACCGCTTTTTTAAATAATCGACCTGCGCTTGAAGATAATCTCGTTCTTCCTCTACGCTGTCAAAGCTTGTACGAGGACGTCCCTTCATTGGATTTAGAGAACTATTTTTTCGCTCATCAAACGCTTCCCCGTTTTTCCACTTTTTCACCCACACCTTTAGTTGTGAACAATTTCGGATTCCTTCTCGTTCAGCGACCACCTTGTAACTCGAAGACCCTTCGACATACGATCTAACTGCATTCAATTTGAATTCTTCGGTATACGTCTGAAATGTTTGTCCTTTTTTCGCCATAAAAAAATATCCCCTCCAAGTCTCACTTGAACCCTCATGATAACATGAAGGTTTTTTTAAGTGTCTACTTAAAGGGGATAATACCAATGATGCAGGTCTTTTTATGTAGTATTTACTTTATTCAAGTCATTTGGGTCACCATTCGTATCATGGTTATCCAAGTATCCCTGACGTATCTTTTTTATTTCTTAATCTAATCCGACAGTGCCCGCATGATGTTGGATTTCGCCTCTACCGCAATCGCTTCATTCCCGTCATCGATCGCTTGCATTAAGATCAGTATGGGGATGTATACCGCGATCAGCCGTGCCAGCAGCTTCGTTTCCTCGTCCGCTCCTCCGTACGTTTCAAAAAACACGCCGCGAGCGTAAGGTGGTAAAAAGCTATAAGCAACGCTCAAATCGCAAGCCGGATGGCCTACGCTCAGATCGCCCCAATCAATGATGCCGGAAACGATCCCGTTCTCATTCACAAGCATATTTTTGAAATGAAGATCGCCATGTAGCAGTGCATTCACCGCCTCGACACGATCCTTTTGCAGGCTGCTAATATACGCTTCGATCACGTCGAACTCCTCCGGCGACAAGTGTTCGACCACCTTCGTTAGAAAATCCTCCATTTTCACTTTACGCGATGCTATGTCCGTCAAGTTTCGATGATCTTGCGGAACTCCACACTTCAGCGCCGCCTGCACCGGAAACTCATGCAATCTCCGCAAAAATCTCGCCAGCGTCTCTGCCGATAAAGCTCGGCGTTCTTCCGTCAAACCGATAGGGAAATCCCCTGGCATGTAGGCATAGCCAAGAAACGGTGCCGGGTATTCGTCACTTGCTTCACCAAAAAACAACGGTTTCGGATAGGGGATGGTCATATATGTCTCCAGCTTCGGCAACAGCTTCCCTTCCATACGAATCGAGCCAACTGCAATCCTTCTTCTTGGAAACCGGAACACGTACTCGTCACCGATAAGAAAAACCGTATTGTCCCAGCCCCAGCCCAATCGCTTCACTTGTTTCGATGACAGCTGAGGGAATTGTCTGCCGATCAGTATTCGCGCCTGCTCTTCGTTAACCTCCCACTCTGCATCCCATACATTCGATCCTCCCATGAATTGTCTGCCTCCTCGTTAGTTACGTTATTTAGATGTTTACATTCCTTGAAAGTTACGCGTAACTGCTCCTTAGCTTAACAAGAATAAGCAGAAAGCCCAAGTTTGGTGTTCGTGTCGGTCACAGTAAACGGCACAATTTGATCGCTCGAACTGGAAGTGCCACTTAGAAATAGAAACGACGCTTGTTTACTACATTATGTAGAATAAAGCGCCGTGTCTTTTATTTAATTAATCGTTTTCCATGGGAGTGTCCATCTGAGACTTTAACTTAACCTAGAAGCCATTCATTCCTTGTCTTTTCAGATCATTCACCAAAATGCGTGCTAGCTCTGATGCCCCTTGGCGATTAGGGTGCAAGCTGTCTCCAGTCATATAGAGTGCCAGCGTTGCTTGAGGACCAATGGAGGTGAAGTAGGCTGAACTTAGTTTGTTAAGCTCTACGAGTGTTACGTTCTCTTCTTGAGCCAGTGCTCGTGTAGCTTGGTTATACCACCGATTCTCAGCACTATGCACGTTAGCTGAATTAAAGTCGGTGGCTCTTCCTTGCGGAGTAGATAAAATAACCGTAGCTCCCTTGTTCTTGGCTTGCACCACCATATCCCGCATGATCTCCTTAAATTGCGCTTCCGTCGTATTGTTCTTCGCATTGGTATCATTGATCCCGAGTTGCAGGATGAAGTAATCCCCTGGTTTGATGTACTTCAGAATCGCTTCCATCTGTCCATCGTCACGAAATCCTCGTGCGATTTGCCCTCCAGAAGCCATGTTACGCACCTGGAACGTATTATTATTGACGTAGGAAGGCAATAACTGCCCCCATCCACCCTGGACGCTACTGCTCAAGGGATAATAGTTAGCTACCGTTGAATCGCCACCAATATAAATGGTACGTTTCGTTATCGCCTGATCTGAGATTTTCCGTATTTCAAGTGCACTCAGCGTAAATGCAGTGCCTGCCTTGCCTTCCGTTACGAGCAAATTAAGCTGACCGTCTGTCACAGGTATTTGGAATCGATCCGTGGCTCCATTGCCCGTCATGTTTATCAGTTGATAAACACCTTCCGCAGCAACACTCGCTCGTGCTGTATTGCCTAGGGTTACCTTTACCTCATAGAGACCATTGCTCAGATCCACATTGAATGTATTGGTGCTCTTCGTGCCGTATGTGAGAAACTGTACTGCATCTTTTGCAACCCCTGTACCTGATGCTGACACGTTGCGCATCTGTGACGGGGTATTGAAGCCATACCCTCTTGTAGATGTATACGCATCCGAGGCAGATACGCCAATGTAACCGTTCTCAACCGTACCCGCACCAAAGTCGAATTTGTATTCATTACCTGCCGAATGTGCAACTGTTCTCTCGCTTGATCCGAACCCAGTAGCTAACACCCCAGCAAGCAAAGTAACACTCAACAGAACTCTTACTGTTCTTGACCATCTGTTCATTGAATATCTCCTCCTAGGCATATTAGATTTCATCTGCATCACAAGCTAACACACTCTTTGAAGTAGCTCTTACAAAAATCTCTCTAACCAGTCATAGGCTATGGCACCACTTATCTCATGTCCACCTGCAAAAAAATCTGCATCCAGCAGCTCAGCTGCTCCTTGTTGCTCGTAAATCTCGGTTAACCGAGCATAAGCTTCTTTCGCAGAGGATAGTGGAAATACCTGATCATCACTGCCTGCTTCAATAAATAAGGGTCTCGGTACCATCAAACCGATGATATCTGGTAATTCTGACTCTAACAAAATTCCTGGAATGTAATTATCCAAACAATGATTGCGATCTAATATGCTGCCCTGAAACGTACTCGCATACCCACTCACAACCGCCGCACGGCATCTTTGATCCAGTGCAGCTGTAAAAGCCGTCACAAGCCCTCCGCCCGAAATACCCATCATTCCGATCCGCTCCGAATCAACGTCAGCTCTCTCGGATAAATAATCGAACACTCGCATCATCTCGTAGACCCGATGTCCCGCCAGCGTCTCTCCAACCATCAACAGGTGAGCAGCAATCTTCGTACATGAGCTTACGCCAGGCGCTGCGTCCCGATCTTCCTCTAATCTACGATCACCAAAACCAAGCAATTCTGGAACGGCCACGATATACCCGCGCTTCACAAGAGATAATGCAAAATCCTTGTGTAATCCCGGATCACCTGCGCGCGGAGTGCCGTCCGGCTCCATTCCAGTCACTTCTCGGCTGCCGTACCCATGGCCATGGCAAGCAATGACTGCTGGTCGAATACTGTTTTCAGAGGAAGCATCCCTTTCGGAGGGAAATAACATGTATATAGGCATACGTAACCCCTCATACGTTGTGATCTCAACTCGCTCACGAATGTATCCGTCGCATACGGTATGCTCCAGTCGTACAGCGTTTAATGCAGATGCGATATCTGGAAACCCACCCAGTCTTTCTTTTATCCTCAATCTTAGCTGACTACTCCACTGCTCTAGCGAATCACCAGGCTGATATGTTGAACGTCCCTGCTGGCTTGTTCGCTCTTTCAAATAAGATTCAATCGTAGACATTTCCGAATACTCCCTCCCACACTCAGCTAATCATTCTTGCCTACATTATAAATCACAATGCTAGCTTGTGAGTTGAACATTATTGTTACTTTATCGCCAATTCAAGCTATTTATAACTTATTTGTTTGACCAGGAAGCCACCAATTCCATCTGCCCATCAGTTTCATTAATGCAGGAACAAGCAATAGACGAATGATCGTTACATCAATTAGAACTGCAGCCGTGATCCCAATTCCAAGTTGCTTCACTCCCGCTACATCGCCAAAAGCAAACGGAATGGTCACCGCAAGCAAAATGGCTGCTGCTGACGTAATCAGTCGTCCTGTTGATAAAAGTCCCTCCTGCACAGCCAAGTCGCTGTCTCCTGTTCGTCGATAGGCTTCCTGAATACGCGTCAGCATAAATACACCATAATCCATGGATATACCAAATACTAAGCCAGCAATAAAAACAGGAATCATGATGGCAACGGGCGAAGGCTCCATGCCCCAATGTCCTTCGTTAAATATCATGACTAGAATGCCGAAGGAAGCTACCAGGCTAAGTATATTCATTACAATCGCTTTGATAGGAATAATTAATGATCGGAAAGCAACAAGCATAACTAAATAGTTCGATACCACGACAAAAACAATCACCTTAGGAAGCTTATCCATAATCTCTTTCATAATTTCGTACTGGTCAATCGCTTCTCCACCATAATGGATTGGCACCCCCTGCTTCACACTAGATACAGCATCATGTCGATACATCCGTTCAATCCAGGTCGCAATCTGATCTGAACCGGGTTCTCCCTTCACGGTTACCTTCATCCGAATCGCATGATCCGAGACATAGCCCAGCTCCGCCAAGGTTGAAACTGAATTCACCATACTAGGGTTGATCTGCTTCCACGGTGAATCAATATCAACAACATCCGGATCTTGTCGAAGCTCCTGAAGTTTATACAAGGCAGTATTCCAGTGGTTTTTACTTAATAGCTGATCCGTACCACCAATGACAAGATCTACCGAAGAGACCTCTCGCTGCCCAAATACACTCTGCACCTTTTCACTCGCTTGCCGTGACTCCGTCTGAATGGGTAAGGATGTTGCATCTGGAACTGCCATGTCTAGTTTAGAAACGGGTAAAACACACAGCAACAAGGCCGCTGTTCCAAGAATAACCATCCGAATGGGTCGCTTCATGACGATCCCTGACCATCGACGCCACATACCATTCCCTTGATTCGAGAGATGAGATGACGAGATGTTGATATGTTTAAAAATATGTCTAGCATATAACGAGAGAATCGCAGGTAATAACGTTATATTAAGAAGTACAGCGACGATTAAAACGGTTATCGCTCCAAAAGAAACACTCATGAACATAGGTAAACGAATCCAGAGTAGACCAAGTAAGCCGAGAAATACACAAGCAGCAGAAAATAACACAGCTCTACCCGCCGTTTGCATGGTTCGTTGAAGGACTTCAGCATATAGCGTGGATACTGTAGAACTCCCATCTCGAACCTTACTTAACTCTTCTCTATATCTACTTAGGATAATGAGAGCAAAATCAATGCTTAGCGCCATACCCACCATTGGAATGACATTGATAATGAAGTTAGACAATTCCACCTGATGACCCATAAGAGCCGTTGCTCCCATGGCGATTACTACACTGGAAATCCCCATCATGACTGCGATCAGAGCAACATTCCATCCTCTGAAGGCAAACCACAGAATCATTAGGGCTAGTGGCACACCAACCACTTCAGCATGCTCCAGGTCACGAAAGCTCAAACGGTTCACGTCCTGCTGTACGACCGGCTTGCCGGTCAATTGCACAGTTCCCGGGTTATCTTCGGTTAACACGGAGCGCAATTGTTGAATGACATCTTTTATCTGATGAGTTGGAGTATTCAGATCCAGCAACGCGTAAGCTAAATCTTCACGCAGCATGAGTGACCCGCGTGGTTCAAGCGGAGAGATGATCGCATGGACGCCCGGAACTTGCCGTGCCTTTTCTAAATGGACTTCAATCCATGCTCGGAACTCAGTAAGTTGTGTTTTTTCTTTCTTCTCAAATACAACCACGACCGGGTCAACCGGGATATTGAATTGCTCCTGCAACATAAGCTCAACCTGATGAGCATCCCCATGCATCAGCTTCAATCCATGATCTTCAACGACACCGGGTAATTTCATTGCCCAAGTGACAGACATCCCAATAATAATAAGCCAGCACCATATAATGAACCGGGGATAACGGCTCACAAGCATAGTTAGGCTGCGATACCCCATACCCATGCTCCTCTAATATCAAATTGGAAACCTATTTTGACAGAAGTCTGTTCCGCAAGCTCGAAGCATATATGACAGAATATAGTACAAGTCTATTCGGATCAAAATCTCTTTATGTTTAGCAAACAACGAAAAGCGGGCATCATGTACATTTGCACATGATGCCCGCCTAATTGGTATATATATCACTTAACCTTATGTCTTCTTAAATGCATTTCCCATACTACAGAGGTCGTATTACGGTAAAGCGTTCCCCAAGCTTGGCATAATCATTGCCTGCAAGTCGACTGACCGGTTTCAGTTGATCCATCAATAGGTACTTTGTGGTTGGATCATACACGTTTTCGCTGAAATGATATTGCACAATCCGTACTAATATGAGATCGCTGACAGGTTCACCCTCATCATTAGAGATGGGGATATGCTGATACAATGTACATTCCATTCGAATAAGCGCCTCTTGTATACCTGGTACAGCGACCACAGTACTTGGCACAGTCGTAAGGTTTGTACGGTCAAGTTCACTTTCATGTGGCTCCAGCATTGCTGCCGTTTCATTCATATCGCTTACAATCGCTTCATCACAGATATGTACAACCAGTTCTTTACCAGACAAAATATTGCGAGCAGTATCTTTCATCACACCAGCCTTGCGTCCAATTGAAATCGACAACAATGGGGGATCTGAACTGACTACATTGAAAAAACTAAACGGCGCAGCGTTCACAATTCCCTCTTCCTGCGATAATGTCGTAACAAATGCGATTGGCCGCGGCACAACCGAGCCACTCATAAATTTATAATTGTCTTTAGCCGTTAATTGCTGTGGATCTAATGTATACATGCTGTCATCGCCTCTCCTTTATATCTATCGTTTATTTAAAATATCTTCATATATTCTGCTCCGTTATTATATAACGCGCGATATAAGAATAACAAAAACTCTTTGGCATCTTCATGCCAAAGAGTCTGGTTAGGCTAGCAACACCTAGCCGTAGTATACTTTGTTTTTATTTAACAATGCTATTTTGAATGTCTTCCATAATTTGCGTGTTAGCCTGAACTCCGCTGTACAACCAGCTACTTTCACGAGTAAATTCGAACAGATTACCGTTCTTCACTGCAGGTATGTTCTGCCATACCGGATCTTTCAAGGCTTCTGCCCCTGTACCCACATCACTGTTGACAAAGAACAGATAATCAACATCCATAGTCGCAAGCTTCTCCAAGGAAATAGCTGACCAGTTGCCTGTTGCTGTAGCTGATATTTCCTTTACAACCTCAGGCTTAGCTAGTCCAAGCTCATTGTACATCACTTCTCCACTGGATACGTTATCGCTCACCATAAAGAATTTCCCGTTGACTAACCAAATAGCCGCAGCTGACTTGGTTCCACCTGTAACGGTGTTAATTTTCTCCTTAACCTCTTTTACCTTGAGATCGTAATTGTCCAGAACTTGTTGTGCCTCGTCATTCTTATTCAGAATTTCGCCGATTTTTAGCAACGTCTTACGCCAGTCTTTATAAACTTCTTCACCCAGTACAAAGGTAGGCGCAATTTTGTTGTATTGGTCATACTTCTCACCTTCAACCATGTCCTGAGTACCAATGATGATCAGATCGGGACTGAAGCTGACTACAGCTTCAAAGGGAAGATCAGATGCAATAGGTGGAATCCCCTCTAAGTCCTTTTGTAAATATTGTTGAACCCCTTTAGTTACAGACCATTGAGCTACTGGCTTAACACCAAGCGTAACTAAATGATCCTCTAGATAAGAAGCGATAATACGCTCTGGATTAGCAGGAATTTGGACTTCGTGGCCCATCGCGTCTGTCATGGTACGTTCTGTCGGTGCTTCTGTCTGCGTCTCAGACTCCGCTGCTGTATTCTCACCTGTCGTTGACGGCTGTTCTTCTGCAGACTTCGCTCCGCAAGCTGCCAACCAGATGGACATGACCATCACCGTAATCAATAGCATGATCTTTTTTTTGTTTTTGTTAAACACGAAAATATCCCCTTTCAATATGTACCTCTCTAAAACTTGAATACCCCGGAACATCCGACCTTCCTAAACATCAGCACATATTATACATACGTAACGATCCACCGACAATGATAATCGTTATCAACATAGAAGTCAACATCGTTAAAGTCGTTGGCAACATTTTGAATCATAAGATTAATCAACTTCATAACTCACTAAAAGGGAATAAATGTAACGAGGTATAGACAAAATGAATCGTTTTGATTTATATGTCGTTTGGATTGAAGCAGCTAAAGATATGATGAAATGGATTCAGATTATGTTAAATTTCACATCCTTCATCACCTATAGGCGGATGCCTTCATATGCTGATTTCAGACTAAGCAGACAGGAAGGATGTTCGATCATGAGTTACTCATATAACACGTATTCCGCCTATGAGGAGAATCGCTCATTTCAATTTCCGCCCATTTTCCCGGGAGGCACCCCAGGTGGAATTCCAGGCCAACCGATTCCTGGAATCCCCGGCGGTTCCGGGGGCTTACCTCCCTTTTTCCCAGGTGGGGGCACAGGTGGTCAACCACCATACTTTCCAGGAGGAGTTCCTGGTACAGCGCCAGGTGTTCCTGCCCAACTTGCACAAGGCAATCTGCCCACTTTACTGAGCGCGTACCCTCGGCCAGTAGGTCAACCTCCAGCAGAGATGGTTTTCTTATACAATTTAATTAAAAGCAGTCCCGGTCTACTTCCACTATTTATTCAGCAGCAGCCACAGAGCTTGACCCAAGCTGTGCAATTTGCGCAATCAGGTGTATCGGCACCTCGGAACAACGAAGAGCGCGTGCTGAACCGGTTCTGTTACAACCGTTGGTCTCTCGTGTTCACTTACAATGATGTCTATCTAATGTGGCCTGCCATTAACCTGTTCGGATTCGTGGTTGGTTACTTCTATCCATTCCAGACTCCAGGTATATTATTGAATACACAAATTTTGTTCTCTCTCTGTTAGGACGTTTCTCAAACTTTCTGAACATTTGCTTCTTACGGGGTTATACGATACGCCCTAAAAAACAAACGCCCCACCCGGTGAGATCATCTCTCCGAGTGGGGCGTTGCCACGTGTCTTAGTGTGCCACTTGCCGTTTACTTGTATTTCTAACCATCATGAGGTAGATAAGTACTGCGCCGAGATCAGCACAGAGAATAACAATTCCCATAGGTACAGCCGTTCCCTCACCCCCTAGTCCAACAAGTGGAGCCACAATTCCTCCAAACATAAAGGTCATCACACCAATCAGTGCGGATGCACTTCCCGCAGACTTGGATTGATTAGCCATCGCCAATGCAAATGAAGCTGTATTTACTAGGCCTACACTGGAGACCACTAGGAATAATGGAATGAGTATTGAAATCAGGTTACCTCCGGCTATGATCGCAATAAATAGAGAAGTTCCTCCCAATGCCGCAACCATTAGACCAGCGATTAGCAAACGAGATTCGGACACCTTTCCAGCAAGCCTTCCTGCGATCTGACTGGCTAATATAATTCCCAAGCCATTAATCGCAAAGCAGAGACTAAACATCTGAGGTGAAATGCCATATATTTTCTGCAACACAAATGGTGAACCTGATATGTACGCAAACATACCTGCGCCTACAAATCCCTGAGTCAGAGCATAACCCATAAATAAACGATTACTCGCAATTTGGCGGAACGTGACCAGTGTCTGTTTCAATCCGCCACTAGATCTTCGATCTGCTGGCAGGGTTTCTCCTAAGCCAAAAATGACAGCTAATAATGTCAGTACCCCGATAAGACTTAATAAAATAAATACGCCTCGCCATGACGTGTATTCGAGTAACAGACCACCTATAATTGGCGCAGCAATTGGTGCTACACCGTTAATTAACATTAGCAGTGAGAAAAATCGTGTTAATTCCGGTCCGTCATACACATCCCGAACGACTGCACGAGAAATTACGATGCCTGCCGCTCCTGCAACACCCTGAATGAAGCGTAATACTACAAAAGAACCCATCGTTGGGCTAACCAAACACAGAATAGAGGCTATCGTGTAGAGTAACAATCCAGCAATCAACGGAGTCCGGCGTCCTCGAACGTCACTTAATGGTCCAGCGAGCAGTTGTCCTAGAGCAAGTCCAACCATACAAGCGGTTAGACTGAGCTGTGCATAAGACGTTGAAGATTCGAAATCCGATGCTAGCGTAGGCAGTGCGGGCAGATACATATCCAGGGACAACGGCCCGAAGGCCGACAATGTCCCGAGAATTAGCGCCATACGTATGCGCGATGTTGAATGGGTGGTTAATGAAGCCGATGTCGATTTTGTACGCATAACGTTACTGCTCTCCGTTTCCTAGTAACTTGAGCAGATTGGAAGGTAACGTAAATTGCTGATTGTTGATGATGATACGGCGTAGCTCTTCTTCTGTCCGATCATTCTCAGCATCCTTGATCTCCTGGATCTCTCGGTGCAATCGCTCCATCTGTTGATCAAGCGCATTCGCAGAATCCGCAGCACTTTTCAGCTCTCTTGTCAGATGTTCGGGAACATCCTTGTTGTATTTGTAGAAGATCTTATGCTCGAGGCTCGCCCAGAAATCCATCGCAATCGTGCGGATCTGTATTTCTACGCAAGCTCGCTCTTCCCCATTGGACATGTACACAGGCACATCGACCAACAAGTGCAGGCTCTGGTACCCGTTAGGCTTCGGATTTTGAATGTAATCCTTTACTTCTAGAACACGTAGATCGCTTTGATTACAGAGCATATCCTTAATACGATAAATATCAGAAATAAACGAGCAGGTGATGCGAACACCAGCGATATCCTTAATGTTTTTCTTAATACTTTCGAAGGTTAATTCATGATTCTTGCGGAACATCTTATTCATAATACTTTCAGGTGACTTCAACCTTGATTTTGTATGTTCAATAGGGCTGTAATCATGCAGGGACTGAAATTCTTCCTTAAGCACTTCGATCTTCGTTTCCATCTGATCAAGTGCAAATTTATAAATCATCATAAACCGCGTAATCTCATATTTGAATTTCTTGAATTGATCAATTGGGTGTGGTGCGTTCATCATTATGTTCTTCCTTTCTCCGTGGACACTAAAGTAAATTTATGAAATCTGAAGATAACATGGGTTCATCCTCATGCCTTTGCACTCATTATAAATCATCTGGAGCCAATAAACGAATTTCTACACGATGACGGTCTAACGAAGATGGTGAATGAGATCTATATTTTGACATATGCTAAACCTACTCCACCACTCAACAAAGAGACACTCTCAAAGAAAGGGAGCGATTCTGATTCTCTATCATGTTACTTATTCTTCCGATTCTTATCGTGTAAAAGCATATCTCGGTCTTCCCGATGGCTGCTCGTGGTCTTCCTTCTCTGTCCCAACAGAGATTGATAACTTACCACCCTCGCCAACCTTATCTTCCACGCTCCAACCTGTGAAATTGACTGCACTGGCTAGTCGTTATTCCAGAGCCCATTCGAATCAGATCCACATCGATCAGAACACATTATGGCCAGTACTAATCTACTGCCGAGGTGGACTCGGTAATTATGGTGGGGTTAATACGTCTTGGATCGAACAATTTGTCAATTACGGGTATATCGTGTTCGCTCCGGCATATCGCGGTAATGAAGGTGGTGAAGGGCGTGATGGGTATGGCGGCAGTGATCTGCAAGATGTTGTATCCGCTTATCAATTGGTGCACGGACTGCCGTTTGCCGACCCGTCACGGATCTCTATCATGGGTTTCTCGAGAGGCGCGATCAATGCTGTGCACGCAGCAGCGACTTACAATAAACAGCCTCATCGTGTTCACAAACTCGTGTTATGGAGTGGTGTCGCAGATGTGGCTCAAACCTATCTGGAACGTACAGACCTGAGAAGAACACTTAAACGGGTTCTCGGCAATTCTCCGCATCGCGCTCCTGAAGCGTACACTGCCCGTTCGCCGCTCTTCAAAGTTCCAGAGCTTCGCTGTCCCGTCCTAATCATGCATGGCACTGAGGATTCTCAGGTGAAGTACAGTCATGGTACACAAATGTTTAACGAATTAAAACGCAGCGGTGCGGATGTTACGTTTCACGCCTACGGGGGAGAGAATCATCATTTCCAAGGCACAGTTCAGCAGACCGCGATCATCCATATGTTTAAATGGCTCGGGACACGATCGTGATCCAATCCGTCACGGCGGTATTCACCGGGGCAAATGTTACTGTATACTAGAGGGGTATCTTTTCGTGAAAGGATGAAAGTCACATGCATCATCAGATAACCCTCCAAAAGTACGCATTGCTCATTCTTTGCATGGCTGCCGGTATGGTAGACTTGATCGGATATTTAGCCTTAGGTCATGTACTAACCGCAAATATGACGGGCAACATCGTTCTGCTGGGTATTGCTATTGCTCGCGCTCAGGAGTTTGTTGTACTCCGTTCGTTAATCGCCCTTATTGGATTTATCATCGGAAATGCAATAGCAGCTCGCATGATTGGATGGGGACGAAGCGAAAGTGGCTGGACGAAGCGAATTACAACTGTATTTGTTGTTGAGAGCAGCTTACTGCTCTTTTTTGCTGTCGCCATGATCAGTCCCTATGCAGAACAACTTTCTTATCTATTGATTCTCGTCTTAGCAGCTGCGATGGGAATACAAACGACAGCAGCTCGCCGGATCGGTATTGCTGGTATATCGACAACCGTTCTAACGAATAATCTAGCCGCCGTTGTGGAAGATACCGTAAGCATTATGTATAGGATGAGACACACCTCTGCCAAATCCCTATTTAAATCATTATCCGGCGATGTATATCTACGTGCTGGTGCGGTTCTGATTTATTTGGTCGGCATCGTTGCTGCCGCACTTCTGTTCCAACATTGGCCTCTAATCTCTGTGTGGATTCCTGTTCTGCTCGTTGGAGGCATCACCTTGTATGCTCGAACTCAGTTCAGCGATGTACGGGATACAACTAGTGGTAGTTAAGAAGCCAGTCAGTTAGATTCCATGTTTGAAGCTTCCTGCTTCATTAGATCAACCAATTTTCGAGCAGCGGGTGATAATACTTCCCCTGCTCGTGTACATACCGCGAGTGTATTCTTCAATTGCATATGCTGGACGAATACGCGTGCCAGTCTGCCTTCACGAACATCCTCCTTCACAACCAGTGAAGAGATAAAATTAGCTCCATATCCTGCTTTTACTGCACTGATTGTCTCATTCAGCCCATTGAATTGAAGGGCGATCCGAGGTGCAGGCAAATTATTGGTTGTGCAGAGTGATACGAGTCGATCTCTGGTTACACTTCCTTCTTCACGCATGATGAATGGCTCTGCCATCATGTCTTTCAATTCTACTTTCCGTCCCGCATATGGATGCTCTGGATGAACGACAAACCACATCTCATCCTCAAACAGCTCGTCCCAGTGAACCCCGTCATGTGTGATCCCACTTCCACCGTATACCGCAATTTCTGCTTCATATCGAAGCAATTGATCAAATGCAATCCGTGTATTCGTTGTATTGACAACAACCTCAACCTCTTCATGCATCTGCTTGAATCGAGCAATCCATGCTGGAAGCAGAAAATTAGCCGGGAGATATGTTGCTGTAATCCGGATCATGCCTTTCTTACCTGCCCGGAAATCCTCCACAAAATGCTCTACCTCTTGTTCCAGCATAAATAAACGTTCTGCATAACTGATAAGCTGTGTACCCGCATCCGTAAGAACAAGCCTTCTACCCTCCGAGACAAATAGTTGAATGTTCAGCTCTCGTTCAAACTTTTTCACTTGGGATGAAACGGCCGGCTGACTAATATTGAGTTCTTCAGCAGCTCGTGTTACCCCACCATATCGTACAATAGCATGAAACAACCTTAGTCCATGTAGATTCATGTGATCCCCTTTCAAAACATAACCTAAATTTATACTTTAATATAATATATATATTTTATTTATAATTCTGCAAGCCGTATAGTGGAATTAAGAAATCCCAAAACCTCTATCCGGAAAGGAACATGCTTAATGAAAAATGTAAATTCTTCATCCTTACCGCACACCTGGACTCAAGTAGACCAATATCTGAACGAACGATTGATTCCCGCCGATCCACTACTAGAGCAAGCCTTACACCACAATGCCGCTGCTGGATTACCTGCTCATGATGTCACACCGAATCAGGGCAAATTTCTGCAACTCCTGCTTCAAATTCAGGGAGCAACTCGCGTCCTTGAAATTGGAACACTTGGCGGTTACAGTACGATCTGGATGGCGCGTGCCTTGCCTGAGCAAGGTAGACTTGTAACTCTTGAAGCCGACCCACATCATGCAGAAATTGCTCGTCATAATCTAAGCCATGCAGGGCTTATGGATAAAGTCGATCTACGCGTCGGAGCAGCCCTGACCACACTCCCGGACATCCAAGAAGAGTATCGTGAACCCTTCGACTTCATCTTCATTGATGCTGACAAACCAAGCAATCCTGATTATCTCCGATGGGCTCTACGCTTAGCACGTCCTGGAAGTCTTATCGTTGGCGACAATATTGTCCGAGATGGTGAAGTGGCCAATCCAAGCAGCACAGATGAGAGAGTCCAAGGTGTACGCACCTTCCTGGATATGGTCGTAAACCATCCTAAACTTGAAGCAACTGCGCTCCAAACGGTAGGCAGCAAAGGGTATGATGGATTCATGCTTGCACGAGTTATATCATAGTCACAAAAAATAAACAGTGGTCAATTGTTCCGAAATTTCCCCATTCCTGTTAAACTGGTAACACTGCACAGCATCGACTGGGGGAAACCACTTGAGAGTTCTAAGACAGATTGTTTCGGAAATTCGGGGCTGGTCCCGCAATATCCAACTTTTTTTTCTAGCTAGTATTCTATATCAGATCGGTAATGGCATGTTCTCTGTCCTGTATAATTTGTACATTCAAGGTCTTGGCTACAACGACACTATGAATGGTCAGATTGTCAGTATTCAATCGCTGGCAACCGCGATTATGTTCGTGCCTATAGGACTCGGCGGTGATCGTTTCAGTCGCAAACGGTTGCTCATCGTCGGAGCATTGTTCAGCGGAATGTTCCTCATAGGACGCTCGTTCGACTATTCCGCCAGTGGGTTAATCTGGTTTGCCGTGTTCTCTGGACTTTTTGCTGGGGTATTCCAAGTTCTCGCGATCCCTTTCCTGGCTGAAAATGTGAAGAAGAGTCAGCGCTTGAAAATGTTCAGTTACTATTCTTCTCTTGTTCTTGCATCTCAGGTGCTAGGAAGTCTGGGAGGCGGCGTATTTGCTGATCTGCTTCATTCAGCAGGATTCGCGGTGGTCACAGGTTTACAAACGGTGTTAATTATTGGAGGCGTGGCTACGCTAGCCGCATTTATTCCTTTATTATTTATCAACGACAAATCAACTACAACCCAAACAACTCACCCAACGCCTACAACCATTCAATCGAAGGAAAGCGTTGAAGGAGTTATCTCTGAATCCACTGGAGTAGTCCGTGAGTCTGATGTTCAGCTCAAAAAGAAGGATTCCCGACTGATCGGTCAGTTTGTTATAACTCAATTATTGATTGGACTCGGTTCTGGTCTTGTTGTACCTTATTTGAATCTATACTTCACGAATCGTTTTTCTGTTTCTCTCAGCGGGATGAGTCTACTCATCTCCTTAGGTCAGATCATGACCATTATCTCCATGCTTATCGGGCCTTCGCTTGCAGCAAAGGTAGGGAGCGTTCGAGCGGTCGTCATTTTCCAGATCATGTCCTTGCCTTTCCTATTGCTTACGGGATTCACGAATCTGCTCGTGATCGCCTCCATCAGCTTCCTGTTTAGGCAAGCACTAATGAATGCGGCTAATCCGATTCACTCAGCCATTCTGGTTGATAAAATCTCTGATAAGCGGCGTGGGATTGCGAATTCATTAATGCAGACGGCCTTCATGATCGGCTGGGCTACGATGGGTCCTGTACAATCTTATCTGGTTACTACCTATGGAACGTACTGGGGTTATGCGATCACGTTCAGTATTACAGGCAGCCTGTATGTTATTTCGTCCCTGATGTACTATGTGATGTTTAGGGAAGCCAAACCTGCTGCACAGGTGACAACTCATTGATATGCGAGTAAGGTAGAATGAGATTAGTTGAAGGGTCGAAGATTCCTTGAAGTAAAATAAGCGCCTATTCATCAGGAGTGATCTTACATGAATCAAATTTGCAACTTAAACCTATATACCGATTCACATATAGGGCTCGTGCCAACTAATATGAGGAAATTAAACGGATGGGATTGATGCGTAAGCATAGTCCCTCCGTTGTTTTTCGTTTTTTGCTCAGTTTAAGCGTCTCATTACTGGGAGGTATCGCATTCACTGCGATTCACACACCGATCCCTTGGCTACTAGGGCCAATGGTGTTTATGCTTCTTGGTGCACAGGTGTTTAAGCTCCCGTTAATGTGGCCTTCAAGCGTACGCGATTACGGAATTCTGATTGTTGGTTATTCGATCGGCCTAACCCTTACAGAGGATGCGTTAATAGGAATTATGCACCAGCTTCCCATGATGCTGCTCATGACCTTACTACTCATTGGATTCTGTACATTAACGGCCTATCTCGCTTCGAAGCTTACTCCATTTGACTTTCCGTCTTTACTTGTTGGGAGTATCCCGGGCGGATTATCCCAGATGGTTTCCTTAGCTGAGGAGATGAAATCCATTAATCTCACCCTGGTTACCTTTTTGCAGGTGACTCGGTTAATTATGATCGTGTTCTGTGTTCCCTTCTTGCTGTTTAGTCCATGGGTCGGTGGAGCTAGTGTTGTAGGAACAGACCTTGTGCTGGGGACAAGTGCCTTATGGACAGCGTTATTCCCAGAAATATGGATCTATGCCCCACTATGCGTCATTGGTGCTTGGATCGCACGTAAGCTGCGTTTTCCCACTGCCTTTATGCTTGGGCCGATGATTGTCATGTGTGTGATTCAATTAACCACTTCGATGCATACACCTGCACTGCCCTCTTCTGTACTCAATCTATCGCAGTTGATGATTGGTAGTCATGTCGGTTTGATGCTTCGACCTGAGCAACTACAGCGCAAGACGCAAACCGTCACTCTTGCTCTACTTAGTAGCGCACTGCTCATTGCTGGCTCTCTGGGGCTAGGTTATATTCTCATGCATGTGTACTCCCTATCAGCCGCTACTTCCCTACTTAGTATGGCTCCAGGAGGCATGGATCAGATGAGTATTATGGCTCATGAGGTACACGCCAATCTATCGGTCGTCTCAGGATATCAGCTGTTCCGAATTTTATTTATTTTCTTCATCGTCTCTTCTGTTCTGAAGATCGTTCTCACTCGATTGCTGAGACAGAAAGAAGACAATTCAGAGTCATGTTCACGAACACCTAATTAACGAAGACAATTCTTCTCACATCAAAGAGTACCCCGGGATCTGACCAGAGGTACTCTTCGTGTTTCAAACCTTTTCTTATAGGCCAATAATATCGGGATCTGTTATGAGTCATTCAGCTACGAGCTATAGGCTATACTGTGTATCCCTTAGTTATGAGCATTCGGATTCGTTTCCTGTTCGAGCCAGCTAAGGATACGAAAAGCTTCTTGATCTGTACTACCGCACATATCGAATGAAGCCTGTAATCCACTACACACATCAGGACGGTCTGGATGTCCAAAAATACGACAACGATTATCTTCCGTAAGTTGCACGCAGCGTACACCTGCCGGCTTGCCATTCTTCATTCCAGGAATCGGTGAAGATATTGAAATGGCGATACAACACGCGGCACAACCTGTTCTGCATTCCAAAATAATGTCTCCTTCATTACGATGTCTTATGGTAAATCACGATTCACCCAGGTCCACATTCGAGCCAAACCCTGGGCTATTCTATGATTCATGGTTCTATTGCGAAAATAACCACCATGGCTGAGCGGATTCCAGCTCTGTACCCAGTTACCTGAGTTAATCTCGATATCTTCCTTCACGGCTACTTCATAGGCCGGATCAATCGGACGCAAGGGGTAACCTAGTATATCATCCTTATCATAAAAGTTCACCCATTCCCCTTCTAACCCCGGGAAAAACTGGTGAGCCAGTTTCGCTGGAACCTGAATGGGCTGACTAAAATCATGATAACGTAAACTCCACAGCGGCAGTGTTGTTCCGAACGAATAAAAGCTAGTTAAGGTATCTCCTCGCTCCAAAGCTGATGTTACATCTATTATATAAGGTGTTCGACTGGAGGGATATTGAAGATCATAGAAGAAATTACTCGCAATGACTGCACCCAAACTATGAGCCAGCACGCACAGGGGTGTCTCTGGTCCGTTACGGTAAGAGAGCCTGTGCATCGCTTCGCTTAGTGTACGGTGTACAGCATCATAATGATGTCCCTGCTGTTCCACAGGCTGATAAGCAACAGCATCAGCGAGGTAATGGATGACGAATCGGCGCAGCACCTGGTAATTCAATTGAGGCGAGACTACAAGCTGCTGGAACAATTCTTCTTCCCTCTCTTCAAATACATCAGCCCAAAATACAGGCTCAATATCGAGATACTGCTTGGCTGCTCCCGGCATGACCATGACCTGATCGAATTCATGCTGCAATCGTAAAATAAGCTGATCCGCATAGTCTTCTTTTTGCCTACCAAGCCCATGAATGATCATCACCGCAATACGTGCCATGGTTCCCCTCCTCATTCTTGACCAGATACCTATTTCTTCATCTCCTCAAGCTATTCTATAAATTGAAGGTATGCGGGGATTCACATCTTATTCAATTCTCTCATATTACCTGAACTAAGACGAGTATATAGGATAATTGAAACATCCGTATAACAAAATGTAACATACAGAGAAAATTGCATTAAACTACATTGTTTATTCTCTATGAGATAAATCCAAATAAAAAAGGAAGCTCAATACATTGAGCTTCCAGCTTCCTTTCTAATCGGATCATCAAGTTATCCTTTCAGATATACTTTCAACACGCCGTTACGATTGGATGTAACGTCACCTGTTGTAACTTCAACTCGGTCTACCACGTCCTGACCGTCAGGAACGATAATTGGCGTAATGAGTGGGTGACCTGCTGCTTCAATCGTCTGACGATCGAACTCAAGCAAGGTTTGCCCTGCTCGCACATGTTCCCCAGCTTCTACATGCATGTTGAAGCCCTCACCTTTCAGTGACACGGTATTGATACCGACATGGATAAGGATCTGAACACCGCTCGCATGCTCCAAGATGACAGCATGTTTGCTCTTAATGACATGGGCAACCTGTGCATCAAACGGAGCAACGACCTTGTTGCCAGAAGGTTCAATGGCAATCCCTTCTCCCATTTGTTTCTCTGCAAAGGCAGGATCCGGAACCTGCTCTAACGATACGGCTTTACCCGTTAACGGAGCCATCACTTCAAGCGCATTAATCGAAGTTTGCGCATCCGCAGGTGCACCGCTAGAAGCTGTGCTTTTATTTGCCGTAGTGCGGTTATCCTCGGAAGTAGAAGTTGACGTAAATACATGATCTTCTGTCACAGAACCACTGCCTGCCTCACGATCTTGCTTTCTCATTTTGGCTCTTCCGAAAATAACTGTTAACAGGAACGGTACGATCAGTACAATAGCCATACCGATGAAGAAGACGCCCCATTTGTTCGGGAAAATGGATAAGAATCCAGGTACGCCCCCTACCCCGATTGAGGTAGCTTGAACATTATTCATTGTAAGTAACACACCGCCAATAGCCGAACCGATCATACCGAAGATAAACGGGTAACGATAACGAATATTAACACCAAAGATTGCCGGCTCCGTTACCCCCAAGAAGGCGGATACCGAGGATGTTGCCGCGAGACCGCGCATCTTCTGTTCACGCAGTACAAGCATCATCGCAAGCGCCGCGGAACCTTGTGCGATGTTGGATAGCGCCAGCATCGGCCACAGGAATGTACCGCCTTGGCTACCAATTAATTGTACGTCTACTGCAAGGAAGGTATGGTGCATTCCCGTAATAACCAGCAATGCATATAGTCCACCATAGATTAATCCACCCAGTGCTGCATATGAATCATAAATATAAATCAAACCCGATGTAATGGCATTCGCAATTGCAAATGTAACTGGTCCAATGATTGTAAAGGCCAAAAATCCAGTAATCAGTAATGTTACGGGTGCCACTACAAGTAATTTAACGGAATCATGCACTCTTTTATTAAGGAAGATTTCCATCTTGGCAAGCAGATAAGCTGATACTAGTACCGGCAGAACCTGCCCTTGGTAACCGATCTTCTCAATATGCCAACCAAACAAATTCCACGTAGGTACGGTACCATCATTCACTGCATCAGCATAGCCATAGGCACTCAGCAGATCAGGATGTACAAGGATTAGCCCAAGCACAATCCCGAGCAGCGGACTGCCGCCGAATCGTTTAACAGCTGCCCAACCAATCAGTGCAGGCAGGAATGTGAAGGCCGTGCTTGCAATCGTATTAATTATAGAAGCTAGATCCTTCCATGCCGGATACACATCCACTAACGATTCTTTATCAAAGAATATTCCCGGCCCTGTCAGGATGTTGTTGATCCCGAGCAATAAACCTGCTGTAATGATCGCTGGCAGAATCGGAATGAAAATATCCGAAAGGGTTTTGATGGCGCGTTGAATCGGATTTTGTTTCTTCCCTGCAGCCGCCTTCACATCATCCTTGGAAGACCGGTCACCACCTGTAATCTGAATCATCTCATCATAGACTTTATCAACTAGCCCTGGCCCGATGACGACCTGAAATTGACCCTGGGATGAGAATTGACCTTTAACCAGTTCATTTTGATCCAAAGCTGCCGTATCAACTTTGCTCTCATCAACCAAGGCAAACCGGAGACGTGTAACACAGTGCGTTGCAGCTTCAATATTCTCTTTGCCGCCGACTGCGCGTACAATCTCCTCTACCTGTTTTCTATCCATTGCCATAATGTCACTTCCCACTTAGTTAATGTGTGTATGTGCATGTTCCAAAAGTCTGGGTTTCAAAATGGACTCTTGGAACCACCTTTATTCATTCTTTTGTGGAACTATCCACATATAAGAAGCATAAGGGCTTAATGATAATTCCTGCATCAGATCAGGTGCCTGCTCTGTATTTCCGATCAGCAATTCATGTGTTTTGCCGGCAATATGTTCCTTCCAGATCGCTTCAGAGAACGTAAAATTCGTACTGCGCTGACTGAAATTAGACACCACAATCAACGTATCGCTTCCATTCGTGCGCGCATACGCGAACACTTCTGGATGTGCATCATCGAGACGTTCATACAATCCGTCGATTAGCACAGGTACCTGCTTACGAAGAGCAATCAGTTTGCGATAGTGATAGTAGATTGAATCCGGATTAGCCAGCTGTTCAGCCACATGAATGGAAGGATATCGCTCATCGACCTTGATCCATGGTGTGCCTGTTGTGAATCCTGCATTCTCACTTGCATCCCATTGCATCGGCGTTCTTGAGTTATCACGCGAGCGCTGCTTCACGATCTCAAAAGCTTCCTCAGCCGTCTTACCTCGTTCCTCCTGTAGCAATCGATACATGTTGGTTGATTCAATATCGCGGAACTCACTTACATCGTTCCATACGGGATTCGGCATCCCAATCTCTTCTCCTTGATACACATATGGCGTTCCCTGCATGCCATGAATCGTGGTTGCCAGCATTTTGGCACTTTCGGCACGATAATCACCATCATCCGCGAAACGGGACAATGCCCGAGGCTGATCATGGTTATTGAGGAACAAGGCGTTCCAGCCACCTCCTGCTTGCATGCCTGTCTGCCAATCACTGAACAATTGCTTCATTGCCTCGAAATCATACGGCATCAGTTCCCATTTCTGACCATTCGGATAGTCCACTTTCAAATGATGAAAATTGAAGGTCATTGAGAATTCCCGGGAATTCGGGTTGGAATATTGAATACAGTGCTCTAACGTTGTGGAAGACATCTCTCCCACCGTGACCATATTGTATGGGCCAAATACCTCTTCATACATCTCAGTGATGTATTCGTGTACACGCGGTCCATCGGTGTAAAACTTACGACCATCTCCCGGAGGTACACTACCGTCATCGTTTGGAAAACGCTGATCCTTGGAGATCAAATTAATGACATCCATCCGGAAGCCGTCTACTCCTTTATCCGCCCAGAATTTAATCATGTCGCGCACGGCTTTACGTACTTGCACATTCTCCCAATTCAGATCAGCCTGTGTTTTGTCAAACAAGGTTAGGAAGTATTGACCTGTAAGCTCATCGTATTGCCATGCCGGCCCACCAAATTTAGACTGCCAGTTGTTCGGCACACCGCCATCTGGAGCTGGATCTTTCCAAATATAATAATCCCGGTACGGATTATCCTTGGAAGACCTCGACTGCTGGAACCACGCATGATCCGTGGATGAGTGGTTCACCACAATATCAATCATTAATTTCATATCTCGCGCTTTGAGCCCCTTCAACAGTTCGTCGAAGTCCTCCATTGTGCCATAGTCAGGGTTAATCTTGTAATAATCAGCCACATCATAACCATTGTCATGTTGAGGAGAAACATAGACCGGCTGCAGCCATACGATATCAATACCTAAATGCTGCAAATAGTCTAGTTTTTCCGTCAGGCCTCGAATATCCCCTGTGCCTGTTCCCGTCGTATCGTTAAAGCTCTTGGGATATACCTGATACACCGTGGACGTTTTCCACCACGATGAGGAAGTTGTGTCGGTTGAACTCATGTTAACGCCTCCAAAATTTAAATACGTATTGGTCTACCTCATCAGTTAACTTCATGTCTATATTACATAACTAAACATGTATATACAAGTTGAAACTATTTCTTTCTTATAAGTTCGTGTTAACGACTTCGGTTTGCTAACCTGAGCAACTCAGATAAAGCATAGTGAAAAACCGCTTTACATACCCTTTCTACACATTCCCCATAAATGTTTGCTATGTAACATTTATTTTGAAACTAACGTTCGGAAACGCCATGATATCGGTAATTTGTACCCAAAATGAATACTCCACCTCGCCTCAATCTAAAGATATGCATATAGCTCGGTATCATGAACCTACCCCAACTTGCATTTTAAATCTCAAAATAAAAAGAAGGCGAGCAACACGTCATCTAACTTAACGTGTTCCTCGCCTTCTTCATTGCTCGATCCAGAGTGGACGAATGAAAACAATCTCTATAACGTAAAGGAGTCCCCTGGTGCCATCACGCGACCTTCCAATCCTACGGAAGCTAGCTGCTGTACGAACTTTTCGGCATCCTGACGAATCACTGGGAATGTATCATAATGTACAGGGATGGTCAGTTTGGCATTAAACCACTCTGCAGCTTGAAGTGCATCTTCAGGCCCCATGGTGAAGTGTCCACCAATCGGCAGGAAGGCAACATCAATCTTATGACGATCTCCAATCATTTTCATATCACCGAATAAGCTTGTATCACCCGCATGCAATATCGTTTTGCCACCAATGTTAATGATGTATCCTGCAGGCAATCCTGCGTACATAATGCGTTGTTCCTCTTCCAGCACAATTCCTGATGTATGGAAGGCTTGAATCATTTTCGCCTGCGCAAAATCAAGATCCACAGTTCCGCCCATGTTCATACCCAGCGTATCAAGCCCTTTCCATGACATGTATGTAGCCAACTCCACGATAGCAACTACTTTGGCGTTATTCGCTTTCGCAATCGGTTCAGCATCCAAAATATGATCCATATGTGCATGAGTCAACAGCACGACGTCTGTCTTAATATTTTCGGGTTTAGTAACAGCTAGTTCATTGCCACGTAGAAAAGGATCAATGATCAGCGATTTTTCTCCTGTACCCAGTTGGACACTCGAATGTCCATGATAAGTAATCTGCAGCATCTCGGCAGCCTCCTGACAAGTTAATTTACAATTGTAATGTAGTTTATTTCACATCCATGATTTCACAACTTACGTTTATAAGTATAGTCCATAGCCAGCATACAAATCAAAATTAGAACCATTTAGAGCATCCGATAAACTCTTGCCTCATAAGGCTGCAATAGAATGGTGCCTTCATCTGTCGAGTAACGTTTGTTCACATTACAGATCATGAGTTTAGCTTGTTCTGCTGCCCATCCCTCGGGCCAATGCATTTCAGGTTCATTTGAACTAAAGTTTAGGATCACTAGCACTTTCTCGTCATCTAATGTCCGTGTATATGCGTAGATATCAGGGTCATCGGCAAGAAGTAATTCATACGCCCCATAGATCAGCACCTTGTTTTTTTTGCGCAGTGAAATCAACTTCCGATAGTAATGTAAAATGGACTGTGGATCACTTTCAGCAGCAGCCACATTGATCTCTGTAAAGTTATCATTCACCTGAATCCAAGGCTCACCTTTCGTGAATCCAGCATGCTCACTGTCATCCCATTGCATGGGAGTTCGTGCATTGTCCCGACTTTTTAGCCAGATGGCTTCCATGACATCCTGTTTCGATCTCCCCTGACCGATATGATGTCTGTAATAGTTTATCGTTTCAATATCTCGATATTGTTCGATGTCCGGAAAAGCAATATTGGTCATGCCGATCTCTTCGCCTTGATAAATGTATGGTGTACCTTCAAGAGTCATCATCCAGGTCGCCAGCATTTGGGCTGAGTGCACTCTATATTTACCATCATCTCCAAAACGCGATACCGGCCGAGGTTGATCATGGTTTCCCATGTAGTTCGCATTCCACCCGCGTCCATGCAAGACGGTCTGCCATTGACTCATAATTTCTTTCAGCTCGGGTAACTTCCACTCTCGGTAATTCCACTTCCCAATCCCTGAGGATTGAGCGTCTACAAACATGTGCTCAAATTGAAACACCATATTAAGCTCATTACGATCCGTTCCCACATAAGCAAGAGCCTGCTCAGGGCCAAGACCCGATGTTTCGCCTACTGTCATCGGTCCATATGGTTTCAGAATCATATCGTTCAGCTTGTTTAAGATGGAATGAACTTGTTGCAGGTTCGAGAATAGCTGATATGCAGGCACAACAGGTAGATTATCGGGATTATGCGCACTGGGCAGCCCCTCCGCCTTCGCAATATGAGCAACTGCATCGAAACGGAAGCCATCGACCCCTTTTTCGAGCCACCAGTGAACCATTTCATACATCTCTTCTGCCATTTGTGGATTATCCCAGTTGAGATCAGGTTGATGTTCAGAATACAAATGTAAATAATACTCATTCGTCTCTGGATCAAGCTTCCACACTGAACCCCCAAAATAAGATTCCCAGTTGTTCGGAAGCTGACCATGTTTACCCGATCGCCAGATATAATAATCCCGTTTCGGATTGTCTTTCATTGAACGTGATTCTGCAAACCACGGATGTTCATCCGAAGTATGATTCAGCACCAGATCCATCATGATTTTAAGACCACGCTTATGTGCCTCTTCCAGCAATCGATCAAAGTCTTCCATCGTGCCATATTTACGCATAATCGCGTAATAATCGCTAATGTCATAGCCATTATCATGACCAGGTGATTCATAGATCGGACAGATCCAGATTACATCAATTCCAAGATCCGTAAGATAATCGAGCTTATCATAGATTCCTCGCAGATCACCATGACCGTCTCCGTCCGAGTCCATGAAGCTGATCGGATAGATCTGATATACTACACTCTCTTTCCACCAAACGATGTCAGCCACCTCATTTCTCTAATATTCTGATTTATGAAGGTCGTTCAATATCCCGTTAATATGTTTTATCCGAAATGCCCTCTTGATAAACACCCGCTACTCAATTACACGGCAAAAAAGATCGGTTTAAGTGAAGTCCCTACGCTAGGTACACCCTATCCCGATCCTGCTATTCAACCAGTAATCTGAACTATAAATATTTACACGAACCACTCCGATGACAGAATAACCTTTCGATCGCTGTTCAATCTATATACATGTTTAACGAAGTCTCCCAACATGCATCAAGAATCGCAAGCCCACATATCCGATCCATGCGCCTAATGTGTTCAGTATAATGTCATCGACATCAAACGTCCCAACCCGGGTCACTAACTGCGTTAGTTCTACCGCAAATAAAATTAGGATAACGGTTACTGTAAGTTTCAGGAAGGATCGACATTTGCGAAATAACACGGGAATGCACACGCCTAAGGGAATGAATAATACAATATTGCCAAATAGATTTTTTACCCAAGCTTCTGTGGTGTACTTTTCTCTCTCCAAGAGAAGGGGTCTGATCGTTTCAAAAGGAATCCAGTTATATTGATAGCTTAAACCTACCGTTCTGCCTTTGAAAAATAATAAATTGACCATAAACAGTACATAGATCACGGTGATCACTGCCACAATGATCTTACACTGTCTGGAGTTAATCCATGAATCTCCACTCATATTCCTGAAGCCCTCCGGCTTTTATTACCGCGGAGCGGTTCTGTTTATTTTAGCGGAATATAGATCTTCATGTCCAATTGCTCAGGGGATGACTTCCATACATCGGTCACCTCAAAGTCTGCTCCTTCCCCTCGCTCGTAATTGGATTGGGGTAACCAGCTACCATAGATCATTTTGCGAATATCCTGACCCGAACCATCAACCTTGAACTCTGCATACACGCCGCCGGGAATTTCAAACTCCACGTATCCTGGCTCCAACAATGGCGTTACACTAGCGCTCTCCTCACCTATGATAAAAGAAAACTGACCATCCTCCTGAAATTGGCAGGCAATGCCATACGCTAGATCCGGACGTGAACGGTCTGGAATGTCCATGAATTTCTGCTCTGTTCCAAACTGATGATAAAAGCCCGGAATTTCTCCATAATGCTGATTGTCATTCAAATTCGTCTTGTATTCATACCCGATAATGCGAATTGGTTCAAGCGTTAAGATACGTGGTGTGTTCATATAAAATCCCCCTCTAAGCTGAGTACGATAATCGTTGAAATCAATCATCTGCTGGAGCTTCGAGGAATAGGAATTATCCTCCAACTTGCGAAATTTGGCAGGTGTCACTCCCCAGTACGTTGCAAACGCCCGTGTAAATGCTTCCTGTGATTGATACCCCCAGTTCAAAGCGATGTCGAGTATACCTTCGCTCGTATTCCTTACATGTTGAGCCGCCTCACTAAGCCTACGTCTGCGCACATACTCCAACACGGTGTACCCTGTTATAGCCTGAAATAAACGCTGGAAATGAAACGCAGAGAAGCCAGCGCATGCAGCTGTCTGCTTCACATTAAATTCATCTTGTAAATGTTCCTCTAGGTATGTAATCGCAAGTTGGATACGTGTGTAATGATCCATGTTGCATCCTTTCCTTTCTACGCTATGTTGCAGATATGATATAAACGATTTCTCGCTTATTATGACTGAACTAACACGAATTTTTTTGATTTTCTGTGCGGACATTTCGCTCATGCCTAATCGTTGTTCATGTGTCTGCTCCCTATTGGCAAACATTTGTTCTACTGATAAGGTGTTATTAAAGCGATAATTTCTCATTAGGAGGTAATCATGACTCGCGAATCCCGTCTAACCGTGACCAACGAATTCAAGCTTGCGCTACCAAAGCTCCCACGTCAGCTTGAACCAGTACCTGTAGAGACATTACAGCTCCATGATGAGCAGACTATTGAACAAGGATTATACGAGAATGGATCGTTATCTGGTTGTAAGGCGAATAAAGTTTTGCTGGAGAAGGTGCATTTTAAACATGTTGTTTTTGAAGACATGGCTCTGCCCGGTGTAGAAATTACAGACGCGATCTTCGAGCACTGCGATCTATCCAACGTGAACTGGAGTGAGGCCATTATTCACCGAGCGACATTTCTCCATTGTAAAATGGTAGGCCTTGACCTGCTCGGTTCGACTTTACGCAACGTGCGGTTTAGTGAATGCTTGGCCGAATACGCTACCCTCCGTTTTGCTAATCTGAAGCAGGTTGAGATCGAGCGTAGCTCCTTCGCTCATGCAGACTTTTATAGTGCTACCCTTAGCAAAATCAAACTTGAGCAGAGCAACATTGATAAAGCTCAATTCTCAAGCACATCGCTGAATGGCATTGATATCAGTACTTGTGAGTTTCACCATCTCGGCGTGACGATGGAGGATCTTCAAGGCTGTATCATCTCTGCTCCGCAGGCGATTTTGTTCACTAAAATTTTCGGACTTGTGGTAAAAAACGAGTGATGTTTACTACATTATTAGATTACAGTAACCTTACACGCGTTTAACAAAGAGAATATTCTTCACACGCACACGGATGATAATGCGAGTTGAAGACAACTCGAAGGATATCTATACATAGACAAAATCCCCTCGATTACCGAGGGGATTCTCCATTTCATTACCCTTTCCAATATCCAGATACCGGTTCAATGCCCCAGATATCTGTCGCATACTCGCTAATGGTACGATCACTTGAGAATATGCCTGATTGTGCTGTATTCAGCACGGCCTTGCGAGTCCAATCCGGTATATCACGGTATGCCACGTCAATTGCGGCATGTGCCTCAGCATACGCAGCAAAATCACGCAGTACAAAATATTCATCGCCATGGGCAACCAGTGAATCGTAAATATCCCAGAATTCCCCTTCTCGATGACAAAATGCTCCTGGATGGATAAGTTGCTCTACTACTTCACGGATTCGATTATCCTGACTGACCAGCTCACCAGGACGATAGGAACCGGAATGAACATAGTTTAACACCTCATCAGCGCGTAGTCCGAAGATAAACATATTATCCTCTCCAACCTGCTCTGCCATCTCGACATTGGCTCCGTCCATCGTTCCGATGGTCAAAGCTCCGTTCATCATGAATTTCATATTGCCCGTGCCCGAAGCTTCCTTACCCGCCGTCGAAATCTGTTCACTGACATCCGCAGCCGGAATAATTTTCTCTGCCAGTGAAACGGAGTAGTTCTCAAGGAAAAATACTTTCAGACGATCATTAACTGCCTTATCCTGATTGATCGTACTTGCTACATTATTAATGAGCTTAATGATTTTTTTGGCAAAATAATAACTTGGCGCAGCTTTAGCGCCGAAGATGAATGTCCGCGGAACGATGTCGAACGTAGGATCATTCTTGAGTCTATTGTATAAATGCATGACATGCAGAATATTCAGCAATTGCCGCTTATACCCGTGCAATCGTTTCACCTGCACATCAAAAATAGAATCTGGATTCACCGCTGTTCCCGTATGATCCAAAATATAAGCCGCAAGCCGTTCCTTATTGCCGCGTTTAATGGCACGGAATTGCTCTTGGAAGGATGCATCTTGTGAAACTGTTGTCAGTTCATTTAACTTACCAGGTTCGGTTATCCAAGCATTCCCGATCGTCTCCGTAATGAGATGAGATAGTTTAGGATTGGCATGCATTAACCAGCGACGATGCGTTATTCCATTGGTTTTATTATTAAAGCGCTCTGGATAAAGCGCATAGAACGGAGCCATCTCACGTTCTTTGAGAATTTCGGTATGCAGTGCCGCTACTCCATTAACGCTGTGGCTGCCCACGATAGCGAGATGAGCCATTCTAACCTGATCATGTGCAATCACGGCTAGATGTGTTATACGTTCCTGATCTCCAGGGTAACGATCCAGAAGCATAGCGCAGAAGCGCTTGTTAATCTCTTCGATAATCATGTAGATCCGTGGCAGCAGCTTGCTAATCATGGAGACAGGCCATTTTTCAAGCGCCTCACTGAGCGTGGTATGGTTCGTGTAGGAGACCGTGCGAGTCGTGATGTCCCACGCTTCATCCCATCCATATCCTTGATCGTCCATTAAGATGCGCATCAGCTCAGGAATGACGAGTGTTGGATGCGTATCGTTAATATGGAAAGCAACCTTATCCGGCAACCGGTCATAAGACAGACCCAGCTTATTAAACGTCCGCAAGGCACTCTGTACCCCAGACGAACACATGAAATACTGTTGCTTCAAACGCAGCAGCTTACCTTCATACTGAGAATCGTCAGGATACAGGAACTCTGAGATCGACTCGACCGAACGACTGTAATCGAGATATCCATAATAGTTCGAAGGCGTATCCAGCGAACTTTCGCGCTTCGGCTCAGCACTCCAAAGTCGAAGTGTATTCACGTGAGGGTGACCATACCCGATGATTGGCACATCGTAGGGAACCGCCACAACGGATTCAGCATCCTTGGTTACGAATTGATAACGTCCATTCTCTTCCTGCGTCTCTACGCGACCCCAGAACTTTACTTCGACTTTCTTGTCTGGACGGCGGACTTCCCACTCATTGCCCTTCTCCAGCCAATTGTCTGGCAGCTCAACCTGGTTGCCGTTAATAATTTTTTGTTCAAACAGACCATATTTATAACGAATACCACAACCATGACCTGCGTAACCGAGGGAGGCTAATGAATCCAGAAAACACGCTGCGAGCCGTCCTAATCCACCGTTAC
Organism: Paenibacillus tundrae; assembly: GCF_030812775.1. Classification (GTDB taxonomy): domain Bacteria; phylum Bacillota; class Bacilli; order Paenibacillales; family Paenibacillaceae; genus Paenibacillus; species Paenibacillus tundrae_A. The sequence goes on along the minus strand of NZ_JAUSTI010000003.1, from coordinate 482,460 downwards.
CGAGTCCAGCGTCCGCTTCCTGTTCCTCCACGTCCTCTAACGAGAAACCTAGATCAGCCAGGCTGTCACGGACGAGTTCCAATTCATTGACATTGAGTAGGTTATTACCGAGCAGACGTCCAATCAGGAATTCGAGCGAGAAGTAATAGACCTGTTTATCCTGCCGCTGCTTAAATCCTTGATTCGAGGTCGCCCAATCTTGCCCCGCGTATTCGCGAATCATACTTCCAAGTACGTGATAGACATCTTCCTGTGTTGCTTCTTCAAGCGGTTTGCCCAATTTGCTGACCAGATTCCGTTGAAATATGCTCTTGAACGTTTCTTTGTTGTCAAACAAAAGTAGGTTCCTCCCGGTGAAATCCTGTAGAATGTTAACGCTCATGTCCTGCATATTTTGGTTCGAGCATGTTGGCGTTACGGTGACGAATCATTCTTTCGATCGCTGTTGTCTCCCAAATTTCTTGTTTAACCTATTTAATAGGTTGAAATTTGGAGACAAAGGCGAACGCTACGCTTCTTCAGAATTGATTTCGTCTCCTTCACTTACTATTGAGCTCTTCTGCAAAATAACTTCCGTCCATGAACCTCAATCCATCCTACAGGATTTTTATTTTATATATTTATAGATGATATCGGTTAGGTGATCCGATTAGATAATAGTGCTTTTTGCCAAAATATACGGGTTTGATGGGTCACCAATCAACGTCTGCCCGCCCGTCAGCTTCACATCTTTATCGAGGATTACATTCTCCAGCACAGCTCCCTCACCAATGTAACACTTCTGCATAATAATGGAACCCTTAATTTTGGCACCTTTGGCTACTTGCACCCCACGAAACAGAATACTATCCTCGACTTCCCCACCAACAATGCACCCATTCGCAAGTAAGGAATGTTTCACATCGGCGGTATCGAGATACTTGGCCGGTGCTTCATATTTGATCTTCGTCTGAATAGGTTCCTCTTTGAACAGCTGTTCATATAGGCCTGTATTCAACAGATCAAGACTATTCCGATAATAACTTTCGATTGAATTGATTACGGCATGATATCCGTCGTACGCATAAGCAGCAATCTTCAGACCATCCGGATTTTTCTGGATGACATCACGGAAAAAATGACTCTCGCCATGATCGATGCAGCGCTGTACTTGGCGCAAGAACAGTTCTTTTTCCATGATAAAAATTTCTGTATATATATTCGGGTGATCGGCACTTTGGTGAATGTCCACCACATTACCGTACCCGTCATGTTCAACTTTGACACAAGCATTATGCTCAGGCAACAATTGATCTACTTTTTTGCAGACCAGCGTAACGTCCGCCCCTGTGCTTTTATGATACCTGTAGACATCCTGCAGATCCGCCTTGGTTACATGACGGCTACCGGCATGAACAACATATTCTCCCGACCCCCGGTGAAAGAAATCTAGGTTATTGTGAAAATGCTGTAAATCGCCCTGTGAAGTATCCGTTGGATCATTCCAATCCGGTGGCAAAATAAACATACCTCCATGTTTACGATCCAGATCCCATGGCTTCCCATCACCCAGATGATCTAAGAGTGAACGATATTTACGCCTTACAAATACACCAATGCTTTCAATGCCTGCATTCATCATGTTAGACAACACAAAATCAATTAGACGGTAACGTCCGGCATAGGGCACCGCAGCTCCGCAGCGAAAGTACGTCAATTCCTTCAATTCTTCAAGCTCATGGTCAAGGTTAATAACTCCGATCAATGGTTTCATCGCATGCACCGTCCTTTACCCTCAGATTAGGCTTTGCTTGTCATTCCCTCGCGGAGCTGACGCTCCAATTCTTCTTGATCAATGAGTACAATATCACTTTCGTCTCCGGGTAGAGGGGCAATGTGTGCACCGTCAGGAATGACGAGTCCTTCCGATATAATAGCGCGATGAATCCGCACATTGTGCCCAATCTTCACTTTTGGCATCACAACAGCGTCAATAACTTCACTGTGCTGACCAACCTCGACGCCATAAAATAACACCGAATGGTTCACCTCACCGTGGACAACGGTGCCTTCACTAATAATGCAATTGCGCACCTTCGCGGTTGGAGATATATACTGTGCAGGCTGATTCGGATTGCGCGTATAGATACGCCAGTCTGGATCATTCAGATTAAAAGGTGCTTCGTCGTCCAGCAGATCCATATTGGATTCCCACAGACTACGAATTGTACCAACGTCTTTCCAATAGCCTTCAAATGGATATGCATAAAGTGATTTTTCATGTTCAAGTAATAAGGGGATGATGTCTTTGCCAAAATCATAAGAGGTGGATGCCTGTTGTTCGTCCTGGATTAGGAAACGTTTCAGTACATCCCACTTGAAGAGATATATGCCCATAGATGCGAGTGTACTCTTAGGCTGAGAAGGTTTTTCTTCGAATTCGTAGATACGGTAGTCATCATGAGTGTTCAGTATCCCGAACCGACTTGCCTCTTCCAGTGGTACATCAATGACTGAAATCGTGCAATCCGCGTCCTTTTCCTTATGATACTGAAGCATTTTCTCATAATCCATTTTATAAATATGGTCCCCTGATAGAACGAGTACATGCTCAGGGTCAAATTGTTCGATAAAGTTGAGATTACGGTAGATGGCGTCTGCTGTTCCACGATACCAGTTACTTCCATCCTCACGTTCATGTGGAGGCAGTACATATACACCACCATTTTTGCGATCTAAATCCCAATCGCTGCCGATTCCAATGTAGGAATGCAACACAAGAGGTTCGTATTGAGTTAACACACCAACGGTGTCAATACCAGAGTTAGAGCAATTACTTAGTGGAAAATCAATGATTCGATACGTACCACCGAAATAGACGGCGGGTTTAGCCAGTGATTTGGTAAGTCCCTTCAACCGTTTGCCTTGGCCTCCGGCTAACAGCATTGCTACAACTTCTTTTTTCGCCATCTTTACAGCCTCCTCCACTTGCTTTCATTCTCTCTTTCATTCAGTCGCCCAAGTTCTTATTCTGTGGATGAGTGGACACTGTTGTCATGATCAGGAGCATGCTGTATAAACCGTGTTCATGTGCATTAATATACAAAAGTGATGAAAACTCACATTGTAAATTAGCTGGCATCACTGCCATGTCAGAAATGAAATTAAAATGAAAAATAAAAAGTGAAGAGTCATTTAACTAGTTAAACTGAGGTGTATTATGCAGGGTGGCAATCGATATTGTTGCGTAGAGAATGAGTTTCTTGCCTAAGTAAACATTAAACATAAACAAGAAACACGAAACTTACTGAGTCATTGATCCTAAAAGTCCAACTACTTCTCTCTCGTGCAAATTCACTCCCTCCAAGACAATTTGATGTTACTTAGGAATTGTATTCGCTAAGAAGGAATCAAACTCCTTTTGTTTTTGTAAGGAAATATAATATGGAAAATAAAGTAATTTAATTACAGGGTTAAACGACAAATAAGCCGAGAACTTGTATTCCCGGCTTGTATGCACGATTCATTATATAATTTTACGGAACAGCTCCATCACTTCATCCTTGGAAGGTTGATAGGGGTTCCCAGGTGCACAGGCGTCCTTCATCGCATTGTCAGCGAGTAGTTCGATATCCAAGTCGTTAACGCCTAGTTCGGACAGCTTCTCCGGAATACCGACCTCTTTGGAAAGCTGGCGAATGGCTTCAATGACATATTCAGAGCACTGCTCATCACTTTTCCCTTGCACATTCATGCCAATCGCTTTGGCGATATGACGGAATTTACCGGGTACATGCTTTGCATTCATCTCTTCCACATAGGGGAGTAACATCGCGTTACATACACCGTGCGGAAGATCATATACACCACCTAGTTGATGCGCCATCGCGTGGACGTACCCTAAACCAGCATTGTTAAAGGCGATCCCACCAAGAAAACATGCATACGTCATATGTTCCCGCGCTTCTAGGTCACCGCCGTCTCTTACAGCTCTCGGCAAATATTCGAAGATCAATTCAACGGCCGCCGCTGCTGTCGCACTTGTAACCGTGAACCCGCCTGGTGTGACCATCGCTTCGACGGCATGGGTCAATGCGTCCATCCCTGTTGCCGCAGTCAGGCTAGAAGGTTTACTTAACATCAGTTCTGGATCATTTACCGAGAGGGAAACGAGACTATTTTTGTCCACCATCACCATTTTCACTTTACGTTCCTCATCTGTAATCACGTAGTTAATTGTCACCTCACTTGACGTACCAGCCGTTGTATTAAACGCAACGAGGGGTACTGACTTATGTTGCGATTGATGAAGTCCTTCATAATCGCGGATATGACCACCATTCGTAGCTACAATACCAATAGCCTTCGCAGCATCCTGCGGTGAACCACCGCCAATCGAAATAATCGCATCACACCCATGTTCTTGATACACTTGAAGCCCATCATGTACGTTCTGACATGTCGGATTAGGCTGAACATCATCATATACGATATAGTCTAGCCCAGATTTTCTTAATATAGACAGCACCTGTTCCGTAACGCCTGAAGCAATTAGCGGACGGTCACTGACGACCAATGCTTTGCGAATCCCCATGTCTTGAATCATTTTACTCGCTTCTTGTATACAGCCTCTCCCCATCAAGTTCACGGGCGGAACATAATAAGCATGTGTTGCCATTTGAACCAGCCTCCTGTTACCCTGATTTGTAACTGACTTCATTGTAACTGAATCCGTTTTCAGATATAGTGAAATTAATCACAATAGGACTAACAAATGTTACATTTAAGGATGATCTACAATAAAATGATAAAAAGAGCTAACCACAAAGGGTTAACTCTTATTTAGTTCATTTAGTTCTAACTCATTACTACATATTCTAATGATCCGTTCAGGTTCTCAACAGCTCTTGAATGGATGCATAATACACACGGTATGCCTTCCCCTTCTCAAAGCCCAGCTTTTGAGCGATAGCCATTGAATCTTGACGAAAATCCTCGGTTGTCCAATGAGGCACATAACCACGTTCAAGACATAACCGTATATAAGAAGTCGCCATAGCTGTAGCCAAACCTTGACCTCGATGCAATGCGTCGTACGTATGAATGCCAATCTCATGATGCTCGCCACTCACAAATACGGACATACATGTACCTACGACTTGACCATTCAGCATGACACAGGTTCCTAGTCCATATCGGATAAAGTCTTCGACCCTATACCAGAATTTCAAAATCTCTTCTTGGATTACACCGCTCGTGTCCTCTTCCAGCACTGTAGCATCGATCACGCTAACCTGATATTGGGGAGGTATATCCAAACAAGCGTGTTGCTGCAACCAATGATTAAATTTCATCTGATCAAAAGTGAATGGAATTCGATAACCTTTGCCTAATTTGCCTGCAAAGGTCACCTGTAAGGTAGAATCCCAACTGCCTCCATGAGTCGGAAGCAATTCAAGATTCAACATCTCTTCACCAACCCTCAGGGCTTCAGGCAGAAGCTCCTCTCTTAACAGCTGTTTCACCTGTGTCTGAAATAACGAATCGTCTGGATCACCAATCCAATAAAACATCTCATGTCTCGCCCAGATCAACACGCCTCCCAAGATATCTGGGTGATCGACATATACTCGTCCGGCTTGAAGTCCAGCAAGCACTCCACCCATGACGACATGCCCCTGTCGATCACCTACAAGATCCTGTATACGTTTCAGTAAAGTTAAATCATGAACTAAGTACAGCATGATATAACCCTCGCATTCTGTCTAAGAGTATTCGTAAGCTACAGACATCCAAATCTGTCCTACTAGCTCTACGCTCAGAATGCGATACCGATCAAGTGCGGATTATTCTTCGTACCATTTCACCTCATTTAAGCTACTCTTCGAATTCTCTTAGAGTGCTTTGTCGTCTACGCCATCCAGCCAAGCTTCAATATCTCCAATGACAGAAGAGACACAGCCGTCTTCAAACGGAGAATTAAGTCCCGCAAGCTCAACCAATCCAGTAAAGGACAGGCTTCCTCCGGCTTTGCACAGCGTCAAATAATCTGCCCAAGCAGACTTCATATCCTGATTGCTGCGTTTCCAGAACTGGAATGCGCAGATTTGAGCTAACGTATAGTCAATGTAATAGAACGGTGAGGAGAAAATATGACCCTGTTTATGCCAGAATCCGCCCTGTTCCAAATAAGCATTATCTTTGTAATTAATATGTGGCAAATACGTCTTCTCAATGTTGCGCCATGCTTGCTTGCGCTCCGTCGGAGTTGCATCAGGATTAGCATAGACAAAGTGTTGGAATTCATCTACCGCTACGCCATAAGGGATAAAGAGCAGTCCGGAAGAAAGGTGATCGAACTTGTATTTATCGGTATCTTCCTTGAAGAACAGCTCCATCCATGGCCAAGTGAAGAACTCCATGCTCATGGAATGAATTTCAGCAGATTCAAAGGTAGGCCAGTTGTATTCCGGCACTTCAAAGTGGCGGCTTTCATACACTTGGAACGCATGACCTGCTTCATGAGTCAAGACATCAATGTCACCCGATGTTCCGTTGAAGTTGGAGAAGATAAACGGTACTTTATAATCGTTCAAGTAGGTGCAATAGCCCCCGCCCTGCTTGCCTTTTTTGCTAACCAGATCCATGAGCTCGTTTTCGGTCATCATCTGGAAGAACACATCTGTTTCTTGTGAAAGTTCGGCATACATCCGTTTCCCGTTCTCTACAATCCAGTCTGGATCACCTTTTGGTGTTGGATTACCCGTTTTGAAACTAAAGCCTTGATCGTAAAAATAGAGTGTATCCACATCAATCCGGCTGCGTTGACGTTCTCTTAACTTGGTTGCAACAGGTACGATATAATCTCGGACTTGTGCACGGAAATTCGCTACCATCTCCGCGTTATAGTCCGTACGATTCATGCGGTCATAACCAAGCTCCACATAGCTTGGATACCCCAGCTTTTTGGCAATCTGTGTACGCACTTTCACCAGTTCATCGTAGATCCGGTCGAATTCTGCTTCATGCTCCGCCATAAACGTATACCGCGCTTCTGAAGCACGTTCCCGCATCGAACGATCCGTAGACAGCTCAAATGGATGCAGTTGAGGCAGTGTACGCTCTTCGCCTTCAAACGGAATTTTGGCTGAAGCAATCAGCTGATTGTATTCCGTAGAAAGCTTGTTTTCCTTCTGAAGATCCTCAATGATCTCCGGGCTGAATGTTTTCAAAGCTTGCTCAGCGAGTTGAAACAGTTGGATTCCCCACTTTTGCTCCAGTTGCGCACGGAACTTGGAATTCACCAGCGCACGGTAAAAATCGGTAATATACTCTTGAACAACAGGCTGACTTTCATCCAGGAACTCATTCTCTGCCTTGTAAAACTCATCATTGGTATCAATGGAGTGACGGATATAGACCAGTTGTGCCTGAGTTTCGAAATCACTGCGCAGGGCATTGATCTTGTCCATGAAATCACTTTGCTCTTCCACTGAAGCCGCCGCTTCGAATCCCTTCAGCAGTTCACCGAAAGAGGTCTTGATGTGTTCCAGATCGGGACGTGTATACGTGTATTCACTAAACTTCATTTATGTACACCCTTTCCTGTTTGGTAGATTCGGGAGAATCCCGTGTTAAACTAAACCTATTATACAAAAGAGCAGCCTAAAAATCCCAACTTTACGAAAAATATTTGTCCATTGGTCAAATTGAAGAACATGTAAGGTCATATATATTACATATTCATGTTAGGTCTACTTAGATACATACGCAATCGCAAATAAGCCCGCCCCGCATGATCGCGAAGCCAGCTTATAAGCTTGTCTTACTTACATATGCTATTCAATAAATCAGACTAATTTTTGTCTTTGTCCACAACCATATAAAACCAGCCCATTCCGACCATTCCCACGACCATAATTGCAACCAAAATAATAATGTAAGTCATGAATGTAACCCCCCTGCTCCGAATATTCTACACACTACTACCAGTTTACACGGTGAAACACCATTTGAATTGACCGAACATTGACAAAAATACGAAATCTTTAATTTTAATCAATGGATTTGTATACGGGATGATATGTTATTCATTATTCCACGTTCTAGGCAACTGCATCCACACCTCATCAAACGATGCTGAACCTTATGTACTGATTTAATGACACCCCTTGCATGCAGATCAAATCATACCATATCACAAAATGCAATCCATGCCCAACGTTTCATCTGTAATACATCCGGTGTATACTATAACTCTATGAAATAGAAATATGATTTTACATTGAAAGGTTGAACTAGATGTCGATTCGTATGCCTTTACGTTACTTATTTAGGGCTATCTTACTAACATTGATGTTATCCGTGTTAACGGCTTGCGCAGACGGAGAAGCTCATGTAACCGTCAATCTAGATGGATCATCCGATCTAGATCTGAATCTCAGTGTAACCGATGCTGCGCTAGGCAAAATCGGACAGGATAATCTAATGGCACTACTGGCCGATACGTTGAAAAAGAACAAGTTCGAAGCAGAAGTTACCAAGCAAGGAAACACCCAGCAGCTCACTGCAACCACTCACTATGAGAGAAGCAACACAACCGACTTTGATATGTCACGCTTGCCTCAAGGCATTAAGGTCGAGCAATCCAAAACATCAGGTTTGTTCTCGTCAACACTACACCTTACTGCAGAAGCGGATGTCATGGAATCCATGCCAGATGGTACCATCAAAGATCAGATTAACAAAGTACCAAGTTTTCTTAAAAACCTATTATTAAAGGATGTTAATTTCGACTTCAAGCTGTCTCTCCCAATCAAAGCGAAGGATTCAAACGCAGATGTTGTGGACGATGGGGGTAAAACACTAACGTGGCACATTTCCCCACTCAATCGGAATACACTGGATTTGACTGTACAGATTCCGAACATTCGAAATATTCTTATCGCAGCTGTTATAGGCCTTATGTTAATCCTCGCATTGCTGATCTGGTTTTTCTTGCGTCGAAGACGTGTCAGACAGCGAGGAAATGGCTAAAATATATAGCGTAAGGATAATTAATTGTCGGTAATTTGAATCATGACTTGCCAAACGTTGTTAGGGATAGTAGAATACATCCGTACTGTGTGAACGGTTAAACTTATTACGGAAAAGCTAAAGAGGTGACAGTATTACATGAATATCCGGGAATGTCCTTTACCTGGTATTGGAGTTAAGTACCAGTTTGATACAAAAAGCGGCAACCAACTGGTTATTATTGTGCACGAAGATGGACGCCGTGAATTGTTCTCGGTTGACCCAACTGACCAAGAGGAACTTACGCTAATTGCAGAATTGGAAGATGATGAGTGTGTAACCCTTTCTGGTTTAATTGGAGGATGGTCTTAAGTTTTTAAGCCCTTCTCGGATGGATAGTTCTCCTACAAAAACGAAATGCAACCTGCCTCTAAACTTAGGGGCAGGTTGTTTCAATTATGGGTTATTTACTTAGATTACTTCAAAATCTTTAATTTAACGTTTTTTGATGAGCTCGGATAAAGGGGATCCATGTATTCATGACACGACGTATCTCCTGAGAACTGAAAGGTTTGCTAATGAAATCCTGCATGCCACACTTCAAACATGTTTCACGATCTGTAGCACCCACAAATGCAGTGATTGCAGCAATGACCGGAATTTCCGGATGTGTTTGCCTTATCTTGCAGGTGGCTTCGATGCCATCCATGATCGGCATTTTGATATCCATAAAGATCAGATCATAATGCTCTCGTTCCAGCGCCTTCACAGCTTCTTCACCATTCTCTACAATATCACATACACCGCCGTGCTTACGCAGCATTTCTTCCATGAGGTGACTGTTCAACTGTTGATCCTCTGCCACTAAGATTTTAATCCCCGCAGCTTGACGTGACTGATCGGTGAGTTCACTTACTTCATTAGATTCCTCTATAAGATCCCCAGATTCGTCATTCCAGCGCTCTAGCGACAATGTGAAGTAGAACTCTGCTCCCTCGCCAGCATCGCTCTGTACGCCAATCGCACCGCCCATCAGCTCCACCAGCTTCCTACTGATCGCGAGCCCCAGGCCTGTGCCTCCGTACTTACGATTAATGGAAGGATCCAGCTGAGAGAACGATTGGAATAGTTGATGCTGCTTCTCAAGAGGTATACCGATTCCTGTATCCTTCACTGTAAATGCCAGTGTGAGCCGATCCTCATTCTCGCATTCTGCTGGACTTACATTCATATGGATCTGAATATTGCCCTTATCTGTGAATTTGACCGCATTGCCAACGAGGTTAATGAGCACTTGGCGGATACGCGTCTCATCCCCTCTTATACGTTCAGGAACCTGATCCGATATTTCACAGTATAACTCAATATTTTTTTCGGATGCTCGCAGCGCAAACAGCTCCATTACACCCGCTGTCATCTCTCTTAGATCAACCGCTTCACGTGCAAGATCCATTTTACCAGCTTCAATCTTGCTAAAATCCAAAATCTCATTGAGGATATGCAGTAATGATTCCCCGCTATCAATAATGATCTCGGCAAATCCATGTTGTTCTTCATCGAGTTCTGTTTCCTTTAATAAATGTGCCATGCCCATAATACCATTCAGAGGTGTGCGCAGCTCATGACTCATGATCGCAAGGAATTCAGACTTGGCTTTGTCGGCATGCTCAGCTACTTCCTTCGCCCGAATGATCTCATTCACACTTGTCATGTCGCGAAAGACCAGTACGGCTCCCCTCGTTTTTCCCTGATCCATAATAGGCTTCAGTTGAAATTCTGCAAGAAAGCTAGAACCATCTAGTCTCCAGAAAATGGATTCTGACCTTGGTAGGCTACGTCCTTCACGAACAGCCTTCACAATGGGTGTTTCGTTTGTTGGATAAGGAATGCCTTCACTTTGCATTTGCAAAATAATCTCCTCAAACGGCATGCCATTTGTAGCACTCGGGCAGAAATCCATCATCTCTGTCGCAGCCGGATTGGCGAAGATGATATGTCCATCTCGATCCAGTCCAATAACCCCTTCAGACATTGCATTTAATATGAGGGCACGTTCATAACTTAAATTTTCAATTTCCTCAACGTATCGTTTAGATTCTGTAATATCACTCGTAATTCCAAATACACCAACGACTTGTCCCTCAAGAATAATCGGAACATTAATTACATTCGTTTCAATACGCTGACCATCTTTATGAATTAATCCAATCTCGTAGCTCTGGGCTTTCCCCTTCACACTCTCTTCAAAATAGTAACGGGTTTTCTCCAGATCAACTGGATCAATGAGATGTTCAAACGAGCCACCTAACAGCTCCTCTTTGGTATGTCCAGTAAGCTGCTCTTGCCCGGAGTTCGCCTTAAGCAGTTTTCCATCTGGATCAAGTGACGCTACTCCCAATGGATTGTAGTCGAATAGTGACTGATATTCCTGCTGACGAAGCTCCTCTTGCTTTCTAGCGGTCATATCTCTGGTTACAGCAATCATCTCCTGAAGATTACCCTGCTCATCATACATGTACTGTGTTAACGTATCCACCCACACTGGCGATCCATCTTTATGCCGGAGACGATAACTGATTCGATCCGGAGCAAGGCCTTGAATCTGACCTGTAACATATGCCTTCACTAAAGGAATATCCTCTGGATATATGACAGATAAGCCGGAATGACCTACTAATTCCTCCGGTTTATAACCAAGCATGATTTCGCAGGCAGGCGATATATATTTGAAAGTTCGCTCAACATCCGCATCATGGATAGCAATCATATCCAAGGATGATTCTGTGAGCATACGAGAGATTTGGCTGCTCTCCTCCAACTTTTGACGCTCTATGATCAGACGCTCCTCCGCTTCCTTTTGCTTCGAAATATCAGCTGCTTGTACGAGTAAATATAAAGGCTCATCCGTCATCTCATCTTTGACGATACATGCCCGTACACATGCCCATAGGAGCGTATTGTTCTTGCGTTTCAAGCGGAACTCGGTTTCGTACATCATGGTAACACCATTGGTCATATCGTAAAATTCAGACCGGAAGCTATCCATATCCAGATCAGGCTCATAGATCATATGTATGATTGATTTATCAATTAATTCATCTTCACGATACCCCAACATCTCACAAAAGGCGGGATTGAGCTGGAGCCAACGACCATTCACATGTGAAGCAACAGCAATGCCGATCGGCGCATGAGTATATAATTGTTCGAACAGCAGACGGTTCTGTGTAATTGGATTCGACACCGCTTATCCTCCTTTTCAGTTATCCAACCATTTCGTAATGAAAGCTTACTTCAATACATAACTTCTTCTATAGAGTAGTACCCCAAATCCTATCATTGATAACGATTTTTTTGTACGAAATTTTGGCAAGTATCGACATCTTTTATCTTGTAACCCCACCAAGCCAATAAACCACTAACTCGACCCCTATAGGCTACAACATATTCTCAAACAAACCTAGGCGATTTCATCTAGATATGTTCTGTACATCCCAACGACATGGAGGTATCAATTATGATTATTGTTGCAAATCAACCTCTCCAATTAAGTCCCACAGATTGGACTCCCTTTGAATGGAACTGGCTTCAACAACTTCAAAATAGTTCTACAGTGTATACGTACCAATCCATGGAGCATCTTCGTTTCGAGTGGAAACTGCGTTCTTCTCTTGTCGAAGCAGCAGAGGGACTTAATGCGAGCGGTGTTAGCTTTGCCTCGTTCGAACAATCCAGATGTAATCCCGTTTACTGGAACCGGAATGCCCAAGGTGGTTTTGAGTTAAGACCCAACGTTACCCCCGCAGAGGGAATTCGTGATATTTGGAGAAATGGATCCTTGTACGCATTTGAATGTGCAACAGCAACTGTCATTGTATTATATGGTGGCGTGCTGGGTAGCATCCGTGAAGATGCCTTTAATTCGTTATTCCGCAACCTGCTTCTCTTCGACTGGCACTATGACAGCGACCTACGTTTAACAGAGAAGAACGGCAGTAACAGTGCGCTCCCTGGAGATGTACTCTATTTCAAAAATCCGGATGTATCTCCCGAAACCCCAGAGTGGCAAGGAGAGAATACGATTAAACTTCGTGAGGATTGGTATTACGGTCACGGAATCGGTATTGCTCGTGGCGAACAAATCATACGCACCTTGAATCAATTCCGCTTTCCAGGGAGCCGCACTTCCGCCTATCTGATGGATACTGTCATCTACCCTGATTTTTATTATCTGTCACGTTTTGCGAATAGCAATAATGCCAATCCAGGTTCTCCATCGACGCCTGTGTTACCTGGACAATTATATGTTCGTGTAGGTGGGAGTCGTTATTTGCGAACCTGATGCTTCACGTGAAGGGTTACACCTTTGGATCCAACTGAACAACAACTTGTTTACCGCTCACTTGTACCCCCGTCGTTTTGGTGCCGAATTCAATCAAAGCTTGGCATAGCTGCTCTGCCCACTCTTTACCGGCTGTGCCTTCTTTACTTCCGTGAACCTGAATGACCAGCTTCACGGAATCTCCTTTTTTCAGGATACGCTCTGCTTGTGCTTGTTTTGTATCACGGTCATGGTCTTCCATTTGCAATGTTAGGCGGATCTCCTTCACCTTTCGTTTATCCGGTGATTTACCTGATTTCTTCTTATCCTGTTGCGCCTCTGCCTTGGCTGCACCAGCCCCAATCAGTTTGCAGGGTGGTGGACTGGTCATGAGAGAAGTACAGACCAGATCTAATTTGTATTGCTTCGCTAAGGCAAGTGCCTCACGTGTGGACATGATTCCGAGATCCTCACCGTTTATCCCGGTTACATGAACTTCCGATGCTTTGATCTTTTCATTTTTAATCAAACGAACTGCCTCCTTTATCATAAAAGTTCGTGTTCAAAAAGTGCGGTTTTCAGTACCGAGAAGATGGGGTGAAGATAGAAAGGGAGTAGCGGAGCGTAGTTAAACCTACGTGAGCAACTACATTGTTTCCGAAGGAAACTACCTTCGTAAGCATCTACTTATTTCGGCTGAATCCCATATTCGACGCTGAAATGCCTCAGGGCATCCTTCGTAATAAAAAGCGGACTTTTTGAACAACCTCTAAAAGCCTGTTCTGACCTATGACAGATCAGAACAGGCTTGATTGATGTACGTGATACTCATGTGCCAAACATCAGACGGTTATTACAGACTGTTGAATGCTTCTGTCAGAACCGGAACAATCTGTGATTTACGAGATACTACGCCCTTCAGAAGAGCCTGGCTATCAGCCAGCGATACATTGTACGCTTTTTCCACTGCATTCGTGGAAGCGCCGTATGCAAGAGCAACAGAATCGTTGTTGAGGATATCAGTTACAACAAATACGAAGAGGTCAAGACCTTTACTGGAGATGATTGCTTCAATTGCAGCTTGCAATTCAGCTTTTTTCACAAGTACATCGTTAACGTCAACAGCGTTGACTTGTGCAATTTCAACTTTTGCTTGACCCATTACGAATTCTTTGGCATCCAAAGAAATCAATTCAGCAATCGTTTTTTGACTCAGATCAGCACCTGCTTTGAGCATGTCCAATCCGTAGCTGTCTGCATCTACACCAGCAATAGCAGCCAGTTCACGTGCAGCCGCAACATCTTGTTCTGTGCAAGTTGGCGATTTGAACAACAGGGAGTCAGAGATAATAGCAGACAGCATAAGTCCAGCAATTGGCGCGCTGATCTCTACACCGTTCTCTTTGTACATTTTATTTAAAATCGTTGCAGTACAGCCCACAGGCTCTGCGCGGAAATACAGTGGCTGGCTTGTCTCAAAATTCGCAATACGGTGATGGTCAATAACTTCTACCACTGTTACTTCTTCGATATCACTAACACTTTGCTGACGCTCGTTGTGGTCAACCAGAATGACTTTGTTTACTTCATTTGCTGCAGTTTTGATCAAACGTGGTGCTTCCACCTTGAAATGATCCAGTGCAAACTGAGTTTCACCATTTACGTCTCCAAGACGAACCGCTTCAACCTCATGACCTAATTTTGCTTTGAGATCCGCATAAGCAATTGCTGAACAGATCGTATCCGTGTCAGGATTTTTGTGTCCGAAGATTAACGCTTTTTCCATATTGATAGCCCTCCGTCAATTCTGATTTAGAATAATAATTGTCGTTTATAATTCATACCCTTACTGATTATAGCGTTAAAAGGGCTTAATTCCAATCCCCTTACAGCGAATTCATTGCAAATGATTCTCAAGACAATCTTTCTAGCACTAATGTTATAGACCATTGGCCTTATTTTGCTGTTGTTGTCGCAACATTAGCGATGAGATGGCTCTCCAAACGCTCACCCTCACACAGAGCCTGAACGAGAGCTCTACCTGAATCCGGTGTCATTTTGCCATACCAATCCCCTTGTGGGTACACAATCGTCACACATGCATCATCACAGCGCCCATTGCAACGTGTCCGTGTCGTATGAATAAATTCACTCGCCCCTTGGTTCTTGATCTCATCCCGCACAGCCTGGGTAACTTCCTCCCCCTCGTTACGCATACAGGTACCACCGTTACAGAGTAAAATATGATGCTGCAGTTGATCCAGATTATAAATAGCCAAAATGTATTTCATTCCCCTCAGCTTTGTTATCGTATGTATAATGACATGACATAAACTTATAAATTAGCATATGGAACCTAGATAAGCAATGCTCACACGTTAAAGTTCCACGTCCTCTGCGTTCGCTGCTTTTTTCACAAAGAACGTCTGCAGGCTACCATCTTCCCTAATCATAAGCATGTTCAATTGAGCACCATAGGCGCATCCACCGTCGATGCCAATCTTGTCTCCCGTTGAAGCGAACCAAATGCCCATCTCATCGTGCAGATATTTCACAGGCGTGTGCCCAAAGACCACCTTTTCCTCAATTGCCGTAGGTCTGGAGTAGAAAGGTTCCCGAATCCACATAAAGTCACTCTCTGGCTGTTTGCGCCAATCCGGTACGTCAGGATTAATCCCTGCATGTACAAACACATAGCCCGGAATCTCATATACCAACGGAAGTTGATCCAGAAACTCAAGATGATGGCTATAGTGGTTACGCACCCACACTTTGGCTTCATGATAGGCGTCCCAGTCCAATTCACTCTGATCCCATGTTGCGACATAGTCTACATAACTAGCAAGCGTCTGTAACCCACCGTTGCGAATCCAATGGCTATCCAACTCCTTGTTATCATTGGTCAACGCTTTAACCATCATCGCATCATGATTTCCCTTCAGCGCAATGATAGAATAACGTTCCTTAAGCTTCATGATCTGATCAACGACCTGTCTGCTCTGAGGTCCCCGATCCACATAGTCTCCAAGTAAAATCAATTCATCCTGAACTGAATCATAGCCCACCTGGTGAAGTAGAGCATTGAATTCGTCGTAACAGCCATGAATATCACTTATAACACATCTACGAATGTGAATCCTTCCTCTCTTATAGAGGTTACGATCAAAGTCCGATTTGGATTGCGCTGAATACCTGATGGCATCTCAGCATAAGAGATGGAACTCAACCAAAATCCTCTAGTCTCATCCCATCTCCTTAATACTGGAACGAGCTTTTTGAACTCGCACTTACACTATACATTCTCAACTACTATAACATTCCCGATGGATTCGCTTAATCCTGCTTTAATCCGAAGGCTTCTGCAATCAATTGGAATGAGCGAAGTCGTGCTTCAAATGAATGAATTGCTGAAGCGATGATAACCTCATCCGCTTCATGACGCTCAGCCATGGTTGTAATTTTCTCTTTCACCTGATCCGGTGTACCTACGATCGAGAACGAACGACGCTGGCGAATCTGCTCCATTTCCATTGCTGTATAAGGGTAATTATGAACCGTCTCTAATGACGGGAATGAACTCTGTTCCAGCCCACGGCCTAAGCGTAAGAAGAAAAGTTCATTACTTCGAGCAAGCTCAGCCGCTTCCTCTTCTGTGTCCGCACAGAATGCAGATACTGCAATCATAGAATGAGGTCGATCATTAAGGATTGACGGTTTGAAATGTCGACGATAATGCTTCATCGCCTCTTCCCCGCCTGGCGTGCCAAAGAATTGAGCAAACGCATACGCCGTTCCTTGCGCGGCTGCAATTCTTGCACCTTCGGAGCTAGAACCAAGCAGCCATACTTCTGGCACTGTCGGCACGGAGGGAGCAGCTACTAGAGAGGCAAAGCGATGATCTTCTGACAATTGCTCATGAAAGTAACCACCCAGATCTGCGATCTGCTGCGGGAAAAACTGCACATTAGAGGATTTCCCCTCATTGAGAGCTCGACTTGCAATCGGCATCCCTCCAGGTGCTCTACCGATCCCAAGATCAATACGACCAGGATGCAATGCCTCTAACAAACGGAAGTTCTCTGCAACCTTGTATGCACTATAATGTGGCAGCATGACGCCACCTGATCCTACACGAATTCGCTCCGTATGAGCAGCGACATGTGCAATCATCACTTCAGGGCTTGAAAAGGAGAGCGCACCGCCACCATGATGTTCTGACATCCAGAAACGCGAAAAGCCGAGTTCATCCGCATGCTTCGCAAGCGTAAGCGTCTCTTGAAGCGTATCCTGCACTGTACGTCCTTCGTTGATATGTCCATGTTCAAGCACACTTAATTTCATATTCATTCATTCCTCTCATTGTGTCTATATGGGTCTCTAATTAGTTCTAAAACAAGTATCACTAATTTAATTCTCCTACCATTGTAACATTAATAATTACAGTTTCAAAATCGCAACTCAATTCCATTCTTGATCGGATGAAAGAAAACAACAAAAACGCCACCAACCTCAAATGCTGGTGACGTTTATAATTATACAGAACACTAGGTATTAAGGTGCCCGTTTAGGCAATAGCTTCACATATTCATCCGACAGCTTCATTAAGCTGAGCACATGCTCATAATCGGCACGATACGGTTCCAGATCAGTGACAGGTTCATACGTTTTAATCGAATAGGCCTTCCCATCATCGAAACCCGCACCAGGAACAAACATGATCTCATTATTCACAAATGAGCCAGTCGGCAAATAATAGCGAATGCCAAATGCATTATGATCCATATTAAGCAGATCATGCCCAAAGGCCGTAAACTGCTCTTCTTGTAACGATACGCCCATCAAATTCAGTACCGTTGGCATGATGTCCAACTGACCTCCAGGTTGTTCAACCACTTGCCCTTTAGACTGCTGCGGTGTGTGGATGATTAGTGGGATATTGAAACGACTCACATTCCCATCATATGGCACATTCAGATTGTCTTGAATTTGCTTCGTGATTTCATCATTGGCTGGCAGTCCGAAGTGATCGCCGTAAATGACTAACGTTGTGTTGTCCCACAGTCCAATTGCCTTTAATTCATTAATCAGTTGCCCAACCGCATAATCAGTATAATTGATAGCTTGCAAATAATCATGCAGCAATGTGTTCGTAATTGTCTCAGGGACAGTAATTCGTGCCCGATCAGCAGGAACCGTAAACGGTGAGTGGCTCGATGCTGTAATAAACTGTGCGTAGAACGGTTCGTTTGCAGCTTGATGTGCAGTCATTTTCTCCACACCGACACGATACAATTCTTCGTCTGATGGACCAAAATCATTAAATCGATCATTATTGAAGCTTGGTTTGTCAAAATACCGATCGAATCCAATTGCAGGGTACATCTTGTTCCGATTCCAGAACGTCACATCATTGCCATGAAACGTCTCTGACTGATATCCACGCTCGCGAAGCAGTTTCGGTAAACTAGGTAAATCGCGGTCACTATATCCGGCAGACATTGGAACTACGCCTGTAGGATAGATCGATGTGTTCGACATAAATTCAGCATCCGATGTATTACCTTGACCAATTTGTTGGAAGAAATGAGGGAAATAATAGCTTTCACTCGCTAATTCGTTCAACACGGGTGTTAACACCTGACCACCCAGCGAAGCGTGAATCGGAAAATTCTGAAAAGATTCTAGTTGTAACACAATCAGATTACTGCCTTTGGCTTCACCAAAATACTTCGCTTTAACTGGAGAGCCCTGACTTGTTTTATCTAGATATGGATATTGACTCACTAACTGATTGATCTTCGCAATGGTCTCATTAATGTTGCCATTAGCGATGGCTTCGTTTTCTTTACTTGTCAAAATGGCTGAGGACACCTGATAGTTAAGAAAACCAAGATTCTCTGCTCGAACCAGCTCATTATCAATCGTTTCACCTTTGACAATAAAGTTACCTGACAGAACGATGCTAAATGCAGCAGTAAGTACGACTCCGACCTTACCCCAATATCTTCTACGGCTTTTTC
The DNA here is from genome assembly GCF_030812775.1 of Paenibacillus tundrae. GTDB lineage: Bacteria > Bacillota > Bacilli > Paenibacillales > Paenibacillaceae > Paenibacillus > Paenibacillus tundrae_A. The sequence continues at coordinate 463,125 of NZ_JAUSTI010000003.1, read as the reverse complement.
CAAAGCTCAGTCCACTGTTACTATAACTTCCTTGACTACGGGAAGTACGTCTGGAACGTAGGATAAACCAAAGTGGCAGTGCAAGCACGATATCCACAAAAAACATAAAATGTACAGGTCGAATGAGAGGTCCGATACTGCCTCGTACTTGAGCTACCTGACCTAATTCACTTAGTGCTGTATACGTGGGTACTGAGCTAAAATGCACGTTATATAACGTTGCCGCAAACAGCACGAGCGAGAAAATCAGGTTAAAGCCCCCGTACACGATGCGTTTCCAGCTCTTAGGTACAATTAAATCAAGCACACAGACCACCGTTAGAGCACCTAGCGTATCTGTGAGAAAACCAATGCCAGAGAGGCCTTCGAAAAAGAAATACCGCAAAAGCGTGAGCTTTAGCAGCAAGAGGATAAATAACACGACAAATAATGTTCGTGATGATATCCGTTCGTATTTAGAATTATACATGGTCGTTTTCAACCCTTATCCGAAATTTTACGTTCTGTTTACAAAACGCATATTTCAGTATAACAGTTTTGCGATATGTATTCCATGGAGGTTCGGGCGCAAAACTGCTGATAAGGTTGTCCCATGCCAAAGAATGCAAAACTACGACTCGAACGCGAGCAGTAGTTCCTCTATTTCGTTAATTATTCTTGAATAGGTTGAACCCTTCTCTGCACAATCCAATTCACCGCATCGTTAAAATCAGTAGCAATATAGTCCGCTTCCATGGTATCCCATCGAAACCGATCTTCCTCCAAAGCACGCATACCTGCACCCGTCATAACGAGTATGCATAGACACCCTGCAGCACGTGCTGCAACCATGTCTGACCAACGGTCGCCAATGACAATACACTGTTCGAGCTTCAGTTGATGATCCTCTGCTGCCTGAATCAACATATCAGGTCTCGGTTTACGACATTTACACTGTGCTTGGGCAGGATGAGGACACACATACGTATGCTCGATCCCGAAGTGCTGCATCTCTTGTTGAAAAGCTTCGACTGTGGAATGTCCTGCTGTTATACCAGGCTGGTTCGTAAAGCCAAATAATTTGAATCCATGCTGTGATAGTGTGCTGATCGATTCTGCCACACCATCAAACAATTGCATCTCGCCAGGATATTCGATCTTGTCTGAACCTCCAATTGTGCCATCACGGTCTATAAACACCGCTTGTGTTGGAACGTTTCGTATGTTTGGAGTGGTCATGTTACTGTCTCCCCTCTTATGTATGAATTACGAGTACAGCTATTTCATTCTGCGAAAAAAGAGATATGCGAACAGCCACATTATATCATGTAGTGTTACGCATACCTCTCAATCGTTCATATATGGATATTTACGCTGTCGTTGAGATGTCATGATTCTGTACGGTCTTGCCCTGCTTCTGCTCTCTAATCGCCGCTTGCGCAGCCACAATTCGTGCAAACGGAACCTGCTCTGGGGGACAGCTCACATAATCTAATCCTATGCGATGGCAGTAAGCAATCGTAGCTGCATTCGCAGCTTGTTCTCCACAGACTCCTGACCTGAGATACGGTTTACGGGCTTTACCCTGTACAACGCTCATTTCCACAAGATTTTTATTTTCTTGAACATCCAACGCTCTGAATGAGAAAAAGTCAGCAATGCGAGCCATTTGAGTTGCGATTGTGCCCGCTCTAGAGATTTCTATAGTTGCGCCTACTTTATATAGACAATGCCTTTTTTCCTCGCCCAAAATCTGGTCAGCTATATGATCCACCAGCTCCCTCAATCGTTGCAATTCACTGGAATCGCTTACAGGTGGAATCAAAATTTCGGGTCGTACCCACAGTCCCTGACGAATGCCTTTTAAGGCAGCGCGAAAAATCGCTTCAATCTGCATATCGAGCAGATCAGCTTCAACATCAAGCAATCGTTCATCCCATGCCGAGTCGAGCAGACTAATCGTTACCGGATAACCATCCATCACTTCGAAAAATTGTTCAAAGTCCGCTTGCAGCATCGGAAGTAAACGTTCTACCCCACGTCTACGCTCGTATTCGTTGTCAGCTGCGATCATCTTCTGGACAAAAGGTATTCGAGATGGTGATAACAGCATTGTCTCGATCTGACATTGCCCTATCCCTTCTGCTCCTAACGCTCGAGCGAGGACACTATCTCTTGGATGGTTTACATTGGCAAGCACCAGTACAGACCTTACCTCATCAGCCCATTCAAGCAACTGTTGTACTGCTACTGATTGCTGTGAGGTCTGTCCTATGAATCCGATTAATTCCGTCACTTGAGATGGCTCTATTCGCAATAGGGCTTCTTCTTGTGTAATCAAGCCTTTACTCACCATATCAACAGCCGTCTTGCATGCTGCTTCTGAACTTATAAAATCACCATATTCCCCATTCATCATTACCTGCACTAGAACTGGACTACAGTGCAAATTGGAGAATGCTCCCAGTGCTTGGTAGAGTTGAGCCTTCACCTCTTGAGGAAATGGTGTCCTACCATGAATTTCAATTATTATTTTGTGCTCGGTGATGATTCGTTCTAATACAATTTCATCCTGAATTTCAGGCTCATCTGCGATTTCACCAAATAATTCATATGGAATTCCATGTACCAAGTAACCATAGCTCTGAAGTAAGTTTCGATAACAATGAAGTGCATAGTAGCGATCTCCCAATTGCTCAGCGAACCCTTCCACCGTCACATCATTAAGGCCAATATACAGGAACAACTCCTGTTCATTCGTAGTAGTACGAACTTCACTCGGCTTAACGGAAAGTAGAAGCGGTGTCTTGGCATCACCGAAGAGCTTACCCGTGCGCTGTTCCAAATGATGGATCGCACTTTCCACCTCCTGAGCTGCATCCGTAGAACAATGTCCAAGACGGGTACTGAACTCGCGACAGCATTCCGTTGTTACAGCAAACCCGGCCGGAACAGGCCAGCCAGCATGAAGTAACTCGGAAAGACCGGCTCCTTGACTGCCTATAAGTCCCTTCATCTCTGCCGTACCATCTTCCAACAGAACTACCCGTTTCGTCATTACAGCTCTCCCATCTGCCATGATATGGCTGTGCTTAAAGGCACTTGACCCTTGCGAATCGTCCTTCACTCTAAGATATGTCGCACTCTTGCAATCAAGGACAGTTGGTTGAGTATTTTCTGTGTTTATGTACGTTTTCCCAGGAAATCCATGTATGGTCATAAATCGTTGCATACGGTAACTAAAAAGTAGCTGATTTTATGAAAGTCATGTAAACAAGAAAAGCCGCTTATTCAGCGACTATTTTCCCTCAAAGCTTCAGTTCATAAGTTTGTTCGATGTGAAGAACTCCCCATGCTTCGTTCTCTTGTTCTTTCGTTTTAACAAAACCTTGCTTGGTATACATCGTTATAGCTGTTTTCTGATCCTCCGTTGTTTCCAAAAATACATTAGAGTATCCTTTCTCCTTGCAATAAGCAATGGCCTCATGAATGAGTTTCTTTCCAATACCCATCCCTCTGCAATCTGGATGCAGGATAAACCACCGAATCTGGGCTCTATTTCCTGGATGCCCAATAACCGCAATACTACCAACAATTTCGTTGTCGGTTTCTGCCAACCAAAACCGATCCTTGTCCGGATTGTAAGTCTGGAGCACATCATAGAACGTCTTACAGACATACCCTTCAAATATATGATTATAGCCGCACTCCTTGGCGTATACCCAACCATGAAGATGAATCAATGCTCCGACGTCTCCTGGTCTTAATTCAGTCCGTACCTCTATTGTACGTTCTTCCGAATTACCAGATAACTTGTTCTGGATCGTGGTCATGCTTTTGGCTATACTTAACCGACTTTGTTCAGGCAATTCAATAATCATGTTGCTTATTTGTTCATCGGACAATTCGTTCATGTGAGCCAACGTTTCTTCACCGAGGTCTGTCAAATACAGAAAGGACGCTCTTCCATCCTCCTTGGATTGCACACGGTAGGTTAATCCTAGTTTTTCAAACCGTTTTAACATTCGACTTAAATATCCCGGATCCAGTCCTAGCTGCTCAATGAGCATGCTGGCCTTGCATTCTTTAGATTGACCTATTTCATAAAGAACCCGAACCTCCGAGAGAGAAAACTCGCTATCAAGCAGATTCTTATCCAGTAAACCCAGCACCTTAGTATAGTATCGGTTAAATCGGCGAATGATTGGAATGATCGATGTTGGGGAATTCATGTTGTCCTCCTGCATAATGGAATGAATTTAGTTGACTGAGTCAATTATATTCATCATATCCATTTTATTTGACTAAGTCAAATAAACGAAAATACTATAAAAAGTAAAAACCGACTAATTTCCTTATCAAAGGAATGTAAGTCGGTTCTGTTAACAGGATAATAGGATAATAGGATAGACCTCTCTAGAGGCCACTCCATCCGTACTAATTTTTGCGGCAAACACTAACAATAGATGCGGCTAGTGGGGTAAAAGGCGTTTTATCCCAGTCTGCATATTGATGTTCAATAGTAAAGTTTTGACTCGTCAGCAGATTATGAAGTGTTGCATTGTCCGTAAAACGACAAGCGATTCGTGAATTCGTTTGTTTGTAGCCCCAATCTCGAATCGTGAACCAGTGCATAACCTGGGTGGCTGCATCATACGTTTGGGTTCCCGATACCTTGACCGTAACCCCTTCTATATCGACGAAAGTTCCCCAGACCTCTTCTCCTTCATCACTTAGATCACAGCCCTCAGGATTACGTGTTTCAAAAACAAACAGACCACCCGGCTCCAAAAGTTCGTGAACGGTATGTAGTAATGCCTTCTGATCCTCATCACTCAAAAAAGCCTGAAACGCGTTCCCTGTCAAATAGATCATTGCATAACGATGATCGGATTCGAAAGTGCGAGCGTCCGCCTCAATAAACTCCACCGGCAGACCTTCAGCCTTTACACGCGCATATGCCAGCATTGAGGTAGCTATATCTACGCCAGTGATATCAATCCCCGCACGAGCCAGATGAATCGTTGTCATGCCCGTACCACAAGCGAGATCTAGCACTTTCCCAGGATTAGATTTTGCCATCTCCAGATAAAAATCGTGTTTGTTCGTCTCACCGCCGAATTCAAGGTCATAATTCATCGGATCTCGGTACTCTTCAAGGTTATTATGGTCGATCAATAAGGATCATCCTTTCCCCCAAAAAATGATTTACAAAATCCATTATACTGCATTATTATGGTTTACATATCGTAAAGGTTAACATCGTGTAAACAAAGGAGAAGTATACGTTCATGGTTACATTGCCAAAATCTGTTCATTTCCCGCTTTTGATTCTAATGTTAAATCTATTTATCGCATTATTAGGGCAGGGTATGCTTATTCCCATATTGCCTGAGTACTTGAAGTTATTTCATGCGGGAGGTACAGTCGCTGGATTTCTGGTAGCTGCCTTTGGGGCGGCTCAATTTTTGTTTTCACCGCTTGGCGGACAATGGGCTGATCGTTTTGGTCGCAAAAAGTTAATCGTTGCTGGCATGTTTCTCTCCGTTGTTTCGGACATTATATTCGCCCTATCGACATCGTTTCCGCTTCTATACATCGCTCGTTTCATCGGCGGAATTAGCCTTGGCTTCATGGTTCCAGCCAATCTGGCATATGTCGCAGATATTACTACGCCAGAGACACGTGCCAAAGGAATGGGCTATTTCGGAGCAGCCATGAATCTGGGAATGGTTCTCGGACCTGGTCTTGGCGGCTTCATCGCAGAGATGGGCATCCGTATGCCTTATTTCTTCGCGGCTGGCCTAGGTCTTATCGCGGGGTTACTTACACTACTTCTGCCAGAGACATTACCTCCGGAGAAAAGAACCCTTCCTCAGACGAAGGAGAAAAGTAATCATCTGGGCAAACACATCTGGAGCTCATTCCAAGTGCCTTATTTCAAATATTTAATTCTTCTACTTGTCATGACCTTTGGACTGATGAGTTATGAGACCGTATTCTCTCTATTTGCGGAGCAAAAATATGGCTTCGATGCCGCAACTATCTCCATTATTATTACCATGGGAGCCATCATCGGGATCGTCGTTCAGATCTGGCTGCTTGATTGGTCAGTGCGAAGAATCGGCGAAATTAAGCTTATTCGACTCTCTCTAATCATGGCGCCGATTGCACTACTCCTTATGTTAATTAAGGTTAACTTAGTGTATCTGTTGTTCGCCTCTGCGTTATTTTTTGCTTTTAATGCATTTTTACGACCGTCAGTCAGTACACTCATTTCCAAAAACGCTGGGGATCGGCAAGGATATGCTTCGGGTTTAAATACGACGTATTCCAGTTTAGGTACTGTATTTGGGCCACTTGTTGCAGGACTATTGTTTGACAAAAACTTGAACTTCCCGTATATTTTTGGTGCAATTATGCTTCTTGCTGCGCTATCGCTAACGCTCAATGCACGTCGGTCCAAGAAAGGATTACAAACTACTAGTGAATGAGAACTGGCATCAGCAGATTAGAAATAAACATCGGGATGACCTGATCGCTGCAGGTAAAGAGCTCTTCTTGAAACATGGACTGCTTCAAGTGAAGATCAAGGATGTTTGTACCCGAGCAGAGCTCAGTAGGGTAACGTTCTATAAACACTTTCAGTCGATGGATGAGCTGCTTCTCACCATTCAAATGCAACTGGTTGTGAATTTAACGGATCATGTTAGTCTTTCGAGTAATAAAGGGTTCAATGGTCGTGAACAGCTCAAATCCATGCTTCATGCTTGGATCAGCTTTGCACGGAACCATCCGGATCATATTCGATTCATTCAACTGTTCGACATCAATTACGAGGTCTATGATTTCACTCCTGAATTAAGAAAAACGTATGATCAATTCAATCAGATTGGGAAAGAAAATCACTTCCTGTTAGATGTGCTAAATGCAGGAATTGCAGACAAAAGCATTAAGAACACCACTTCTCCACTTCAACTCGCCCAGTTTATATTCACCGTGATGATGGGTGCACTTCAGAAGATGGTCACACGGCGTTCAGATGATCTCTCTCCACCTAATGAAAAGATGACAGAGCAATTGGTGGACATGCTGTTGCGTTACGCTTGTAATGAGGACTAACTTGGAGGACTTAAGGAATAAAGATATTTGAGTCTGAAAAGTTTAGTCAACAGACATACGGTTATTTAGGCTATCAGATAGGTTCTGATAGCCTTTATTCAATTTAATCAAATCACTTTTATCAAGTAGATTGTCCTATCCAAAACTTGATAACAAACACAACTATAGATAACAGGATCGGTATAATCCAAGCCAACGAACGGATTCCGGCAGAAGCACCAACCCTCTTCGCTCTTACTTCCGTCTCAGGATGATCAAACCGAGCATATAACCATCTGCAGATCATGAAAGTAATTAATGAGGCAAAACCTGTCAACAGCAGGATAACTAGGTCGGGACTTCCAGCAGCAGATATGCCTTCAAGCATATCTCCTCCCTGAATGTATGAGCTAATCACATACGTGGAGTTCGTGATCAGATGAACGATAATTCCCGGAATAATAGAGCCTGAACGAATCACAATGATTGTTGAAACGAGAGCGGCTCCAAATAGTTCAATGAATCGATAGGGGTTATCGTGGAACAAAGCAAACAGAAAAGAACTGATGATCGCAGCAAACCAAAGCCCCCGTGTAGCATATCCGCTCAGTAGAACTCCTCGAAACAGTAGCTCCTCACAGATCGGTGGAATAATTCCGATGCTTAACAGGAGAATGCCTAAGGAGAACAAGGAGTCTGCAATCGGATAATACGATGTTGCATAAGAAACCCCGAACCATTGAACAACCACTTCGGTAATCTGATGGAAGAACAGCAAGATCACCTGACTCAGAGCAAATATCAACAATGAAAGAATGATATTTCTGAGCGACACTTTATGTAGCTTAAATGCTGTTCGAAAGGATATTTTTCGGGTTCGACACCAGATTACTGCTGGCAACACGTTAAGTACGATCTGACCAACTGCTACATATGCGAGAAATAACATTAGATTATCGTGGTGTGGACTGCCTTGCGAACTAATCCACGCCGTGAACAAAATACCCATGACATAGGACAACAAAAAGATCCATCCCGCACTTCTCATCGTCAGTTGATTCATCACTTCAGTTCGTCCCCTAGTTATCATTCAGATACATCTCTGGTATCACGAACCGTTTCATTGAGCGTGCAGTATCGGCTGTAAAATGATTCAGTTCAAGCGCTCGGTACTCATCAAGAATCCGTTCAAATATAAGAGCAATAATGGTACAATCTGCGAGTGCATCATGTCTCTGAATACCTTCTGTATCCAAGTTATAGTATTGAATCAAGAAATCCGTGGAGATCACTTCCGTTATCTCAGAATGGATGTATGTAAACATTACTTTGGTATCCAGCACAGCATTGTTAAACATCGGCAATCCATACTGCTCACAATGACGTCTAAGTATTGGCAAATCATACTCATATCCCGCTTGGGTCACAAGTACACGATCTCCGATGAAATCAGTGAAGGCCTGAAAGGCTTCTATAAAAGAGGGCGCCGTAATCATATCCTCATTGGTAATACCCGTTAATTGCGCTACAGCTTGCGGAATCGGTTTTTCAGCTCGTGATAAAGTCGAGAACGTCTCATATAGTTGATCACGATTGTTGTATAACATCGCTCCAAATTGCGTCACACTTTCTCGATCGGGTAGAATGCCGGTTCCTTCGAGATCGAATATGCAATAGGTTTGCCCCTGTAAAGGTGAAACGTGTAGATCCTCGATTGTGTATGTATCATTCAGAAATGTTGTTTTCATTACTGTCACCTCCCTACTTTTTAATCATTAGTGCTTCCATAACCGGCTTACTTGCTCAAGTTTTTGTTCATCATTGAATTCCAGCTTATAGATGTCTGGCATCGAGGTACTTCCCCAGAACTCATAATCATAGGAAGTGTCATAATAATTGAAGATCAGCGTCATTACATCACCATGTGTGCCAATCACAATCTTTTGCCCCGTATGCCGTTCTAAGATGTCTGTTATCACTTGAACTGCACGCTGCTGAGCTTGAATGGTGGATTCACCACCCGGAAAGGCGAATGAGCGATCTTCGTACAGCTTACGCTTAGCTGATTGAAAGTTGGTATGCCGCACATTGGAACTAGATAGTGCACGCTCACGCAAGTCTTCAATGGTTACGATCTTAGCTCCGACTTGATCTGCCAGCCCTTGAACGGTATCCAGCGCGCGCTTATATGGACTTGAATAAAATAGATTAATACCCTCATCAAGAAGTAAGCATGAGACCGTCTCGGCATCATGCTTCCCTTGTTCTGTCAATCCACGTTCACGCTCCAGCCCTTCCACATACTCGGATTCTGCGTGTCTTACAAAATACAACGTCGTCAAGACCTCGTTGGTCATGCATGTGTCAATCCCTTCTCTTCTCGATCACGATTAGGCAGGTGCTATCTGGCAGTGAAGTCTCCCGCCCTTGTTCATCCATGAATTCAATTCGTCCGCTAAGTGCTTCAGTGTATCCCTGTTGCAGGAAATGCTGCAATGTAATGATCTGCGCTTCATCGCCCAACGCTTCACGAATACATTGCTCATAGGCAGATGGTGTAAATACGCCAAATTGCTCCTGAATCTCGTGCACATAGGCTTCCTCACCCCACGTGTATGTGTACAGAAACTCCATCGCATCATTGATTGGAAGCAGCACCTCATCCTCAGACAATGCTTCATACGTTATCTTCCGTCCTTGGAAGTCCTGCGTATATCGTTCCAACCAACGTTTCCCGTCAGGTTCAAGAAACCGAATGCGCCGCATCTGATCTACAGGTTCGGACATGATTCCGTCACGGATGAGGATGCGCCCACCCGGAGATAACACGTTAAACGAGCTTTGGAGAGCAGCAATCACCGTATCCTGATTGAATTTTCGACCATCCTGTTCAATATAGGAATACAATTCATGCAGAATCGATGAGAAAATAACGGTATCCACACTTCCAGGCTGTACGTATTGATGCAACTGAAGTGCATCCCCTTTCATAACCTGCCAGCGATGACCTTCCAGTTGCTTCTTACGCTCTAACGCTTCGATTACATTCGTCGAGATATCAATTCCAATCGGCTCCAGCTCAGGCTTCTCCTGTTCAATCAAGTCCAGTAATACCCCACCACCTGGGCCGATATCTAACACCCGTTTGCCTACCATATAATCGAGCAGAACTTTTTTGTAGTCTCCCGAGCTATTCATATCTGCAAGATACGTCTCTTCATTATGAAATCGATCATAAGCATCACGCCGTAATCCAAACAGATCAAATAACAACAGCACAGCCTTGTCATACAAGGGGGATTTCTCTGCTTCAATACAGAAGGCAATTAACTTCTCGGCAGCCGGCGAAAATTCAAAATTCACAAATACGGTATCCGGTAATTCAGGGTTATACTCTACCCGATGAGTTAAATGAGGATATACGATCTCTTGATCTGATTCAATCTGCGCCCATGACCACTGTTCCAGATACTTTTCAATCATTCTTTTCTTGTACACATTCAGTTTCTTAACACCTTTGTAGTCGTAATACATGCTGTTCATCAAGGGTTCGAAGCTAATGTGTTGAACTAGCGAAGCGGGACGTTCGTTGGTAGGCGCCGTGCCATTGTGCACTAGTGATTGGGTCGGGACTCGATGTATGGACAGCAACAGAACCTTAATCATCTCCTGCAATGAAAAGTCCTGCAACGCGGACTCTACATACCACAAGGTTCGGTGTTCTAATGGCGATAGTGCCTGTTCTATATCCCACTCATCTTGTATTGCTTGATAAGCAGAATATACATCCTCACCTCTGCGGATTGAAGCACTTCTCAAACGAGACAACCGCTCCTTCATTACCCAATCCGGATGATCTGGCTCCGTCACGATCCAGCTTATAATTTCTTGCACTTCGCTACCCACTTGTTGCCACAATTCAGAATTCACGCCAGCAATAATGCATTCGTTTAATGTCATGAGTATGGTATGAAGCTCATTCTCGGACAGCCATCCTTTTGTAATAAACGCATGTAGCGGTGTGTTCCCTGCAAAAGGAATTTCCCCACGGATATACTGACCCACGAGTCCGTGAGTTGCAATTAGCGTTCGAATAATCTCATATCGTGTGGTGTGATAATTGGAGTTATGGGCAGTCGATTTGGTTGAAACCTCATGCGGTAGATTTTTGTTATCACGAGTATGATTTATTCTTTCCTCGCTGATCCCAAAGTGACCCTTGCTGTGGTACAGATCGTACAATTGTGCAGAACCGATGTTATGCACGAATAGATTGATACCTGCTCGCTGCCACGCACGGCGTTGGTTCATCGATCCCGCTTTGGCAATTTCTGACCAAGCCAGCACTTCCTCCACAATTTCACGCACCCAAAACGACACTTCAAGTCGATCCAGCACCTGAAGCGTGCGTTCCACATAATCCAAAACGAGATTCGTTTCTTCAAGCTCCGCTATCGAATGAATACGTTCAAGATTAATGTTCACTTGCTCGGCTTCCACAAGCAGTTTCAGCCAGGGTTGCTGCTCTGCCTCTATGATGTGTTCTGATTTGAATAATTGAATGGCTTCTAAGGATTGCAGCATACAACTTTCACCTCGTTATGTAATGTCAATGAATCAGTTTAACAGCATCAGACGATCGTGTATAAAAGTAAGCACTCGCTCAGCCTCTCGTTCCGATAAGTGTTCATCCAGTCGAGCAGCTGCAACAGGTAAGATCCACGCGTCTATATGCTCCCAACGTAAGCCGGAGATTTGTAAATAATGTTGGATATACCGATCTACCAATGTATTGCGAGATGCCTCAAAACCTAACTTCATCGTGGGATCGACATCTTCAGGTAATGAACCGCTCATTAATATTACCCAACTCCGAGCGACATCACCCGCTGGATCGCCTGACATACCTGTCATCCAGTCGATCAACCATAGTTGATCTTTGGCTTCACTATACATGACATTATCATGGTGAAAGTCCCCATGACAAATCTGCTGGCGCTCAGGAAGGCTCGTTATATACATCATAATTCGTTCTTTATCTTGATCTGACAGTAGTGGAGCACGGTGAATGGAACCGATCAGTATCTCTTTCTGTATTGGGAGCGTTCCCTCATGATCAGATAGAGCATGTAGATCATAATGACATCGTGCCAAACGTGCCGAAAGTTCCTCCATTAAATGCGCCTGCTGGATCATCAGTAACAACATTGTACTACCATCAACTCGCTCAAATATGATACCGTTGCGTCCCTCGCTCTCCACAAACGACACAACGTGAGGTACATTTAAACCTTTCTCGCGAACTAACTCGGTAATGCGAAACTCTCTTTGTACCGCATCCAGTGGATATCCCATTTTGTACAGCTTCATAATCTGAGTAGGCGAATATTCATAGACATCAGCGGTGTTACCTTGACCTAGTAGTCTCATGAGCGTCTCTCCCAACAAACCGTGTTATGAACCGTTTACATTAAAACCTAAGACTCTACCTCGAAAATAGAATCAATAATTAATGGCAGGTTATCTCTGACAGACACGGCGCCGAACACAGAACGAGCATGAACTCCGCCATCTTCAAATACATCCATCATGAGATCCGAGAAGCCATTCAGCACTTTGTGATGTTCCTGATAAGCAGGTGTTGCGTTAATGAAACCTTGCACTTTGACGACGCGCTTAACACGATCAAGTGAGCCGAGTACATCCTGTACAACAGCCAGAACTTCAATGCCCGCATTCCGAGCAAAATCATACCCTTGTTCCGTTGTAAAAGCTTCGCCAAGCTTGCCACGTTCTTGCGTGTTTGGCCCTTTTCCAGATACATACATGATGCCATTCACAATGACTGCGTTTGCATACTTAGCTGCGGGTGCACTTGCTTGTGGCAATATAATACCTAATTCATTCAATCTCGTCTGAATCATTTTCATCTCTCCTATGACATTCTAATGATAGATAAACATCTACTCATTCCTAACTAAAATAAATATTAGCATATTTTTCCTTCCCATCGTACACGATGTTTTATTAAAAGAAAGTCAGAAGGACTACTACATAATATGTAATTTCATCACAACTTTAAATTAATACATATATTAATTCTTGATAATTGGAGTATCTATATTGTAATTCCATTCATTTTCTACTAGGATAGATTGAAGATATGGCTTAGTTGATTAAAATTATTCTGCTTTTATTCGATAGGAGGCGTAATAATGAGTGCACCTTTATTTCGAGATCCAATCTATGATGGAGCTGCCGACCCGGTTGTTGTATGGAATCATGTGGAACAAGCGTGGTGGATGATCTACACCAATCGCAGAGCTACGGCAGGAGGCCCCAAGTTCGCATGGGTTCACGGCACAGATCTAGGCGTAGCTTCTTCATTGGATGGAGGACAGTCCTGGACATATCGAGGTACTTTAACCGGGCTAGAGCATGAGTGGGGACATAATACGTTCTGGGCACCAGAAATTTTTTGGCATGATGGAATTTATCACATGTATGTCAGCTACATCCAAGGCGTGCCTCATGATTGGCCAGGTCATTCTCGTCACCTTTTGCATTACACTAGTCCTGATCTATTGACCTGGACATTCCATGGCACATTGAAGCTTAGCTCGGATCGTGTCATAGACGCTTGCATCTACCCGCTTCCTGATGGACGCTTTCGCATGTGGTACAAAGACGAAGCCAACGGTGCTCATACCTATGCAGCTGACAGCTCTGATCTCTATCACTGGGATGTCGTTGGCCCTGTAATAACAGGTTCAGCTCATGAAGGCCCTAATGTATTTCGATTCCGCGATTCGTATTGGATGATTGTGGACGAGTGGCGGGGACAAGCCGTTTATCGCTCGGATGATCTAGAGCAGTGGGAGTGGAACAATCAAATCCTGGATCAACCTGGAGTTCGAGTCGATGATGGTGTAATTGGTCTGCATGCTGATGTGGTTGTACAGGATAATGAAGCTTATATTTTCTATTTTACTCATCCCGATCGTGTTGAAGGTGTCGACCATGCTAGTGAACCGGCTCGTCGTTCTTCGATTCAAGCAGCCAGGTTAGATGTCGTTGACGGTAAACTCATATGCCCAAGAGACGAGGAATTGAACATACGTTTGCGGCCAGAGAATGAACTGCGACACAGTTCCGTATAAATAACAACAAAAGCCTAAACGAACCTGACTGCAGGCACGTTTAGGCTCTTCTTCTTTTATCCATTACCTCTGATAAGCTTCATATGTTATGATCAATAACTCTATCCATCTATGAGAGTACATATACCCATAAAGGAACTACGATACCTCAGTGAGCAAACAGAGATTATTATTGATGCTGGTTCGTACGAACTCAAACTACATTCTCCGATTTTAATTGACGTACATGTAGTTCGCTTTATCTTCTTTTGAAATTGGAAACGTGCAATCTAAGCTTTACGTTCCCATGCCGGATGACGATAAAATTCAATGGTATCGATAAAGTTTACTGTATATTGCTCTTCAACCTCCGCTAGATTCAGCAATTTACGGTCGATCTCCTTCATACCCATCACGACATCATGTCGAAGAAGGTCCATTGCAATTTTCCCAACAAAACTACCGTCAAGTTCCTTATACTTTGTACGGAATTCTTCATTGTAGATCAGTTCGGATGTGAAGGATGCCTCCACAAAGGCATTCACAAGTGTAAGTACATTCTGTTCAATCTGCACAGCAATATAATAATTTCCACGTTCATCTCGAATGAGATCTTTGTACATTTCCACGATCATTTCAAATCACTCCTTATGTCTGTAATCCAATTAGGTTGTTAATGAACATGGGCTAACCGATACTCACCCCTTGCCCCTATCCATTCATATATTAGGTATAAATGGAGAACGGAGGACTACTTATGAACAGGAAACCGCTTCATACGGGTAAAAGCCTTCAGCAACGTTTGTCTGAACTTCAAGGGAAGCTCGCGGAGCTTAATGCTCCCCTGTCTGGTCTAGAGCCAGGTCGCATCGCGCGTGTGTACACACGACATTTTATTAAAGTCAATCGGCAGTTATTCATTCCACTTAGTCTTTATTCCATTCGTGTATTTGATATTCCTCCAACTTGTCGAGGGGTTCGTGTAGGAATTCGTACGGTCTTTCCGTCTGGAAATGAATTTAATAATATCCGATTAGTAGGTATAGGCCGAGATTACCTAGAACTACAAGGCAAAGGAAAATTCCCTTCCCGCATTCTGTTTCCCCTAAGCCAAGTGGAGTCCATTTATCGATCAACAACACACAGAAAAAAATAAATACTACTGGATGATTATCAGATCAAAATATCAAAGCAGAGTTGAAGTATAACTTTGAAATCTGGCTCAACTCATCATGTATTGCTTGGCGTTCATAGGCCATAAAGAAAGCGGTGAGGAACAGAGCTTTCTCTGACCCACCGCCTGTACATAGACTATTACAAACTTTACAACTAAAATTTGAGCCTATTTTAAAGTGAGCGATATGGTTATGACATTTAAATCCCTGTCCACACGTCCTTCGCGTAGCGCCCCTCTTGTAGTAAGCGATCGAGCCATGCATCAGCTTCTGCTGCTGTATGACCACCCACCTCAGCATATGCCTTCTTCAGTGTTTCTTCTACATCCGGAGCCATTTTACTACCATCACCACAAATGTACAAGTGTCCACCTTGTTCCAACAGTGGAATTAACTGATGGGCATCATCCCGCATTAAATGTTGCACGTAACATTTCTCTTGCCCATCCACGCGGGAAAAAGCTGTATGCAGCTTAACCAGTTGTTCTTGTTCCGCCTTTTCGAGTTCATTCTTGTACAAATAATCATGCGCTGGATTTCGACATCCAAAGTACAGATGACCCTCACCCACTTGTTGCCCTTGCTGCTTCAGAACATGACGCGCTTGAAGGAAACCGCGGAATGGTGCAACTCCTGTACCCGGCCCAACCATGATCACAGGAACCTCCGCATGCTCTGGCAATCTAAATCCTGACTCAGGTGTCCTAACAAACATCACTACCTCTTCACCTGGCTGAAGGTTTGCAAGATAGTTCGAAGCAATGCCTTTGTATTCTCCTTGTCCACTCCAAGCTGGCGCACGTACCACACTAACCGTAATACTTGCTTGTTCAGGCTGCACATGCGGTGAACTGGATATGGAATAATATCTGGCTTTCAAGGACGGTAACAGTTCCAAGAATCGTTCAAACGGTAATTCACAAGCTTCATATTTCAACAAATAATCCAGCATTGAAATCCGTTTATTCCGTACTTCTGTCATGTATACGGACTCGTCCAATAGTGCCTCAAGCTCCTTCTTATGAGGAGGACATACCGTATATGCGGCTAACTCTCGTAATTGTGCTCGTGTTGCTGCTTCCTGAAGCTCAACACTGTGGCACAATAGATCATACAGGTTGACTGGCTGATGCAATGGAAGATGTGCTGCGCTCCGACCTGATGCATCCAGAACCAGATGCTCTGTGCCAGTGAATCCGTATCGCTGAAGTACACGTTCTACGAGGTCTGGCGGATTTTGTGGCAGAATACCGAGATGATCGCCTTCTTGATAAGTGATTCCTTCTGGCAGCTTAATCTCCAAATGGCGTGTACTCCGCTCGCTTCCAGCATCATGGAGCTCCCGATTCTCTAACACCTGAGCAACATGAGCATCATACGTTTCGGCGAGAGGCGTAACAGCGAGACCGCTGACGAACTGCACAGATAACGAGCTGCGTTCGCTATTTGAGCTTGTGTTCAGCTTCAGATCCATCGTGCGGGCAAGATCAGGCCACAACTGCTCAGTCCAATCACCAACCTGTTTCTCAAAATCACCACTCGCATCACTTTCGCCAAGTGGGGATACACGCTCTGCACCTTTCGAAGATAGTTGTTCGTCGATTAAACGAGGGATCCGTTGATATGTGCTCGCCCAGTTATGGTCTCCGCAACCAAGCACAGTGAACTTCACACCTTGGAATTCACCTACATCAGCATGCTCAATCCAATCAATGAAGGCTTTGGCATTGCTTGGCGGCTGTCCGTTATAGGATGCACTAATGATGACAACGACGCCTTCCTTAGGCAGCTTGCCTACTCGATCATCCAGCGCAGCAACCTCACTTCGGAAGCCCTGATATCTAGCATGATCTGCAACCTCGCGCGCAATGCCTTCGGCCGTTCCCAGATTAGAACCATATAACACAAGCATAGGAGTGTGATGGGCATTAACAGCATCGGGCTCCTTTTTCTTCGCTTGGGTCGGTGTTTCCTCCATAGCCACGCCTGGTACAGCCATTACTGGTTGTCCTCCGCGTGCACGAACACGAATCGTAAAGTTATCTGGCTTAAGTGTCAGCGTCTCTTTTACTTTCAATTGATAGTCAGCATGATCGATCAATTCAAAATGTTTCAAGACCATGCCCAGCACTAACGTTGCTTCTTGCAGCGCAAACTGCTGGCCGATGCACGCACGTTGACCATTACCAAATGGTTTGTAGGCATCATGTGGTACCTTGCTTGGATCTTCGAAACGTTCTGGTCGGAACTCCTCGACGTCTTCTCCCCACGCTTCCACATCCCGATGAAGCTTCGGGATTAGTACACTGACACTATCCCCTTTTTGTAGCGGATATTGCCCATCTAGAACGGTATCCTCCTTCGCATACAAGGAGAACGCTGGAGCCGTTGGCCACAGTCGCAGCGCTTCGTTCAATACCATACGTACATACTTCAGATTACGAACCTGATTGTACGTTGGAACTGGATCTTTCAATATTTGATCGGCTTCCGCTTGAGCCTTGGCCAGTTTATCCGGATTCTTCATCAGATAGTAGATTGCAAAGGATAACAAACCACTGGTTGTCTCATGACCAGCAATCAGGAACGTAATGATCTGGTATCGAATATTTTCGTCGTCCAGTGTCTCCCCAGTCTCGGGATCTTTGCCACTGAGCATATGAGACAACAGATCGTCTGCCCCTTCTTGTGGCTGTTCTTTGCGCTCGGCAATGATATGATCCACCAGTGAGAACATGGAGCGAATGTCCTGCTCGAACTGCTTTTTCTTCGTAATCATTAATTTGTCTTGCAGACGTAGACGCTGGAGTGAACTCATGGATTCATCCAGCGCACGTACCATACTTGTAATGAACGGATGAGGCTCTTCCCGGTAAAAGCTATTAAACCGATAATTGAAGCCGCACAATCCAATCGTGTCCAGCGTCAAGCGTGTCATATCATCAGGAACATTCACCGTCTCATCCGGATTCAGACGTGACCATTTCTGAACTAACTGTACCGCTAAATCAATCATTTTGTTGTGATACCCTTGCATTGCACGCTGGCTGAAGCTTGGAAGCAACACATTATGAGCCTTTTTCCAATTCGGCTCCTCCGTCCAGCTTGTGAATAAGCCATCTCCTGCAAAAGCACGCACCTTGGCAAGCGGTGCCCACACTCTTTTATCAAATTTGGATTCATCGGTTACCTCGGCTACGAGCTTATGGCCTGAAATATATAGCTCGCTTCGTCCGGGATAATCCATTCGGAAGATGGGGCCGTACTCCTCGGCTATTTTGACTAAAGATTGTACCGGCTCATCAAAATTTAATTGCGGCAGATTCCCCAGTGGGCCAAAGGTTTTGGGTTGTGGTACTGAAAATGATGGCATCATGCTCACTCCTCTTTCCAAGTAATGAGTACTACAAGAAATAATGACTTCCTCAGACAAACCTAACTCACGATTCATACATTAGGTATAGCCGCATAACTTCATTCTCTGCAAATATTCACATTTAATCCAAATTACCGAAAAACAACGTTTAGACCAACTGACCAAATCGGTATAACGGTCATTTTTGAGTAAAAAAAATGAGTCGCCACTCAGGGTATTTATAAAACGCTTGGATAAATGCCCTTTCCTTCTCTCTTTTACCCTAACATTTCCAGTCCTAATCTTCAACAGTCTCAAAGTCATAGGACTATAGAACAACAAAAACTGCCCTCAGCAGACGATTAGCCGCTTCCGGGCAGTTCCGAATAACATTATAAAGCTAGATATACTGTGATAAAGGTAGTTAGCCCATAATAAGTCCATAGACAATACCCGGTCCATGTACACCGATGGTCAGATCATTTTCAATATCCGAGGAACGGCTCGGGCCAGAAATAAAATGAATACCCGCGGGAAGATTTTCTCGTCCAACCGCATCGAATCGATTCAGCGTTTCTCCTAGTCTTGTATACAAACGTTCCACCGGAATAATAATGATTAGAACCGTAGGAAGCAGACTAACCGATCTTCCTTTTTCAGGTGAAGACAGCACAGTCACAGAGCCTGTATAAGCCGTCGCATAATCTGCCATAACAACGCCGATATCCGCTTCCGCTGCACGTGCTCGCCAGTTCTCATCCGGTTTCGTGTTCCAGACAGATATTTGCACATCGGGAAGAGCTTGTTCGAGCCCCAAATCGGTCATCGCTTGCTCATTTTGTCTAATGAGATATTTGGCACCAAGCTCATTCGCCTTTGTAGAAATAAACTGTGAGGCTTCCTCTAAATTCTGAACGCGTGCGATATGTGCTCCTACACTCACAAAGTTTTCAGTAAACGCCTGGATACGCTTCTCCTCATCCCACTCCAGCTCATCCCAGAATGAAGGCGCACCACGAAATGGCTGCGTTGGCGCATGTCTCTGTCTGGGTCTTCTCAATTTGGAAGCAATGTCATTCATGAAATGCTCTTGCTGCTCACGAGACTTCTTCTCTAATTGATTCAACCACTGCTGGTGTTCACTACTCATGCTTGCCACCTCCTTCCGTACGTTCACGCAGGATCTGCTCCATGCGATTCTGGACGGATGCATCCATCTTCTTCGGCTCCAAATTTAATTCCTGATCCAGCTTGTTCCATTGTTGCCGGAAGGAACGTTTCGCTAGACTCGGTGCAACCCGGTAACTATTCCATCCTTTTAGCGGGCCAAGCTTCAGTGAGATACCGTTGTTACGCACAACAGCCTTCTGACCTAACTGTCCGAGACGTATGGCCGCGCTGAATCGTTTGGAATTGGATACAACCGCGGCGAACCCTTTCATGCCTGCACTTTCAAGCTTGTTGCCATGACCTTCTTCCACTTTGCGTCTACGCAAATACACAAGCATATCATGGAGCGGAATTTTGACTGGGCACGCCTCATAACATGCTCCGCACAAACTCGAAGCACTTGCAATATCATTCCATTCATCAATGTTGCCATTCAATGCAGGTGTCAGCACAGCACCGATGGGCCCACTATATGTTCCCCCATAGGCATGACCGCCGATATGACGGTAGACCGGACATGCATTAAGACAAGCACCGCAGCGAATACAGTTCAACAATTCCTGGAATTCTGGATCACCGAGTTGGAGGGAACGACCGTTGTCTACAATAATAATGTGCATTTCATCTGGGCCATCCCCATCTTCACTCCGACGAGGACCGGTTATACCAGACATATACATCGTAAGCTTCTGACCTGTTGCCGAACGTGGCAATAGCGTAGCCATCACCTCCAGGTCTGTCCACGAAGGAATAATCCGTTCCATGCCCATCAGTGTTATTTGTGTTTTGGGTACCGTGGATACCATGCGAGCATTACCTTCATTTTCGAATAGCACCATAGATCCTGTCTCTGCGATGGCAAAATTACAGCCTGTCATGCCAATCTCAGCTTCAAGGAACTTCTCACGTAGCTTTTTGCGAACAAAGCCAGCAAGCACGGTCGTGTCCGGCTCTAGAATTTCGCCTGCTTCTTTGGATAAGAGATCAGCAATCTGGTATCGGTTCTTATGAATGGCAGGAATAACGATATGAGATGGGGCTTCACCAGCCAATTGGATGATGTACTCACCTAGATCCGTCTCAATCGCCTCGATTCCTGCCGATTCCAAGGCATGATTCAAATGAACTTCTTCAGAAACCATGGACTTAGACTTTACAACAGAAGCAGCATCGTTATGAGCAGCAATATCAAGGGCAATCGCAGCCGCCTGTGCGGAGGATTCTGCAAAATGAATATGAACTCCGTTTGCGCGTGCATTGTTTACGAATTCATTCAGATAATAATCCAAATGAGCGATCGTATGCAGACGAATCTGACGTCCGCGCTCGCGCCATTCATCCCAGTTTCCATGCTCCTCGGAAGCTGACTTCTTCCCATTCCGTAAACGTTCCGTCGTGAATCTTACGGCTTTGCGTAAAAAATCATCGTTCAACGCAAGCTCCGCACGTTCTTTTACCGTAACATCCATTACACCTGGCTGGCTCATCCGGTCTGCACCCCCTCATACAGCAATTCGGCCAAGTGCATCACTCGCACCGGTTCATTGCGGTATCGCAGATTACCTGCGATATTCATTAGACATGCCATATCAAGTCCAACTAATACCTCTGCATCTGTTTCTTTGATATGATCCACTTTCTCTGTGACCATCGCGCCAGAGATGTCGGACATTTTGATCGCAAACGTCCCCCCGAACCCGCAGCAATCTTCACTGAACGGGAGCGGAACAAACTGCAATCCTTTTACCGCAGATAACAGAGCCATCGGTTCATCTTTTACCCCGAGCAGACGGCTACCGTGACAGGATGGATGATAGGTTACCTTATGTGGGAAATGTGCTCCGACATCGGTAATCCCTAACACTTGGACAAGGAATTGTGTGAATTCATACGCCTTCGCTTCCAGTCTTTTGGCCTTCTCCAGCCATTCTGGTTCATCGGCAAATAGTTCAGGATAATGATGAATCATATACGTACATGAGCCTGAAGGACACACAACAAAATCACTGTCATCAAACGCTTCCAAAATCGTTTTGGCTGCAACCCGTGTCTCATCCCAATAGCCACTATTATAAGAAGGCTGACCACAACACGTTTGTACAGGTGGGAAATGCAATCGAACGCCATGAGCGGCAAGTAATCTAACCATCGCTTCTCCAACACGAGGATAGATGGCATCACTTAGACAGGTAATAAACAAGGAGACTTTCATGATTACGCCCTCCATCTCTTAAACAATCGTTAATTCTATGTTATGTCCACTCAACCGATCTATAAGATCGTTGGCTAACGGCTGATCCGTAATGATCGCGTGAACAGTACCAAGCTCAGTTACACGAGCAAAAGCACGAACTCCGAACTTGCTTGTGTCTGCAAGCAGAATAACTTGATCCGATATAGCAACCATCTTCTGCTTCAATCTAGCCTGAAGCTCATTGGACTCGCTAATACCTCCGCTCTCCAGATGAACGCCTTTGCAGGACAAGAACAATTTATCGACGTGGTACGTCTCCAAAGAGCGCTCCGCCAGTGGCCCTACAAAAGACAACGAACGTCCAGCCAACTGTCCTCCCGTAGAGATTACTTCGATTCGATCCTTACTACTCAGCTCTGTGGCTACTTGGATCGAGTTAGTTAACACCGTAAGCGGAATGTCTGGCATATTGGCGGCCATGTATCCTGCTGTTGTACTTGCATCCAGCAGAATGCGATCACCGGGGCGAATCATGGATACCGCTGCCAAGGCAATCCGTTTCTTTTCTTCCGCTTGCGTCGTTTCTCTCACCCGATACGGAATCTCAGGTTGATCCTCCTTAATGCTAACCGCCCCGCCATGAGATCGCTTTAACCGTCCGGCTTGCTCTAATCGATCCAGATCACGACGAATGGTTTCTTCCGTCACACGGCAACGTTCACTCAGTTCGGATACTCGCATACTGCCGGTTGCATTGACCAACTCTACAATCCGGTCATACCGCTCTGCTGCTAGCATGTTACACCTCGCTCTCAGATTGAGCCAGGTATGAATCTGTAATGCGTAAGAATCTGCCGTACGCTTCTTCCCAAGTTGTTCTGTCTTGTGGTTCATACGTTGTAATCGGGAATGAATCGCGGATGGCTCTACGAGCTTCCCAAATATCTTTAAAAGCTCCACTTGCCATCCACTGCACCGCCATGTTTCCGATTGCACTCCCCTCTGCGGGGCCAGCCCATACCGGTTTACCAATTGAATTCGCTGTCCACTGACATAACAGATGATTCTGAATACCGCCACCCACCATATGCAATCCGTTAAAAGATTGTTTGGAGAGCTGTTCCGTCCATCCCATTACTCTTCGATACTTCAGTGCAAGACTCTCCAAAATCGAACGAGCAATCGCACCTTGGTCTTGAGGCAATGTCTGCCCCGTATCCCGGCAATATTGTTGTATACGCGTCGTCATATCGCCAGCAGCAAGGAACAGATCATCATCCGGGTCAAAAAGACTCGCAAATGGCGTCGAGCGTTCTGCCTTCGCTAACAAATCAGCATAACTGATCGCTTGTCCTTGACGCTCCCACTCACGCATGCACTCCTGTAATATCCAAAGCCCCATAATGTTCTTGAGTAGTCGGAACGTACCTCCTGCCCCGCCTTCATTCGTGAAGTTCAATGCCAAGCTCTCTGCGCTGATGGCCGGTTGATCAATCTCCGTGCCCATTAATGACCACGTTCCACAACTAAGGTAAGCAAATGAACGCTCCGTAGCAGGTACCGCTACAACAGCTGAGCCTGTATCATGCTCTGCTACCGCAATCACCGGAATGGCGGAGATCCCCAGATCACCACAAATGCTGTTTCGAACCTGACCTATACGTGTTCCCGGCATCACGACCTCACCGAATAACTTATCGGATATGCCAATATGCGCTAATAGCTCTTGATCCCATTGAGCCTTCGTTGGGTTATATAGCTGAGTTGTCGTAGCGTTCGTAAATTCATTCACAGCTTCCCCTGTCAAAAAGTAACGAAGCAGATCCGGAATCATCAGAAAGCGTTCTGCTTCATTAAGCAACGGCGATTGATGGCGACGAAGTGTAGCTAACTGATATATCGTATTAAAACTGAGAAATTGAATTCCTGTACGCTCGAATATTGCCTCCGAGGTTAACTCTTCACGTACCTGCTCCATCATGCCGTTAAACTGTGCATCACGGTAATGATACGGATTACCTAACAGTTCGCCATTACTACCTAGCAACCCATAATCCACAGCCCAAGAATCGATAGCCAAGCTCTCCGGCTGCTCTCCCGATTGCTTCACTAGATTTAGTCCTGCCAATAACTCATGATGTAACCGCAGGATATCCCAATGCATCCGCTCTCCGACCTTCACCGGTTCATTCTTGAATCGATGGATTTCGAGCGTCTCCATGCCTCGATCATTCAGATGCCCAAGAAGCGCCCTACCACTGCTTGCGCCAAGATCATACGCCAGTACACTCACGGCTATATACCCACCTTTCTATATCATTGTATAATGAGGCATTTCTTTATCTGTCGTTTCTCTATCAATCGCTGACTTCATTTTTCTGTACTTTGGCATGTGCTTTGTTGTTTGTTTATTTTTGTTTTATACTGTTTAGCTTTATTTTACGAGTATATCATTGTTGTAAGCGTTTGAATACCCTGTGTTTCTTTCTTTTTGCTGAATACAAAAAGACTCCTTTCGCCTAGAAGGAGCCACAATTCTCTTATTTACGTATAGAAACGTCCAGTACTGATCCCAGACTGCTGCTGTAGATCTCGTTCAAAATGCTTAAATCTAGTTCCCTGATAGGTAAGCATTCCCTGATCTCCTTCGACCAAGGCTCCATAATCAGTGCCTCCAACCATCAGTTCAATACGTTCCGCGTTATCCAGTTCAAAGGTCACGTAATAATAGGTTGAAGCTCTGCTATTTGCTCCTCCTCTTACCTGTGTCCGCTTCGCCACGATTGTAGAATGTAATGTGAGCAATGCAGCAGCATTGTTGGCTGACCAGGTGCGTACGTTTGAAATGATCACATAAGCAATGATTCCCGCAATTCCTACAAACACCACACCAAACATTATTGGTATCCACGCGCTCAGCATTTCGAATGAACCAAATCCTGAAAAGAAACCACCTTGACTGCCCTCAAATCCTGGTACACCATTCATGTCGCCAAAAACACCGAACCCATCCATAGTTAATACACCAGAGATGAACATTTACGTTGTAAAATCATTCATCATCGTTCCTTTCGCTAGAAATGAGATGCACCGCCTCCAATTTCAAGGAGACGGTGCATGTAATTAACCTACTTACCTTGTCCGTCCATATACTATATGACCCTAGTTAGGAATACAGACGTTCGAGTTCATCGACCAGACTGCCAACATAAGCTACAGCCGAGCGAATGGGTTCTGGCCCGGACATATCCACACCAGCAAGCTTCATTAATTCCTGCGGATCAAGGCTTCCACCCGACTTAAGTGCTTCGAGCCAGCGATCCACTGCAGGTTGTCCTTCTTCACGTATACGTACAGCAGCGGCAGTGGATGCCGTTAGTCCTGCCGCGTAGGTGTATGGGTATAATCCCATGTAATAATGAGGTTGTCTCATCCATGTCAGCTTCGCACCTTCGTCAATGACCAGTTCCGGCCCCCAGAACTCGGCGAGAATATCACCTTTGAGCTGGCTCAAGGTTTGGGCTGTAATCGGTTGATCCTTAGTCGCTAGAGCATAGACACGACGCTGTAATTCCCCTTCTAATAGATGGGTAACAAAGTTATGATAATAGGTATTAAGGAGCTGCAAAATAACCCAGCGGCGCATTCTCGGATTGTCGGAACGTTGCAATAGATGGTCTGCGAGCAACATCTCATTCATTGTTGAAGGTGCTTCTATGAAATATAAAGAAGGTCTTGTGTTCGTTAGACGCTGGTAGCGCCCAGCAAGCATGAAATGTCCAGCATGTCCCACTTCATGAGCAAGTGTGAAGGCTCCGCGCATATTATTCGCCCAAGAGATGAGAATATAAGAGTGTGCGCCGTAGATCGAGGAACAGAACGCTCCCGTGGATTTGCCTGCGTTATCCGCATAATCTACCCAGCGATCATTAAATGCCCGCTCTACAATCTCGCCATACTCTGGCCCAAGAACGGCAAGTGCTTCTTGAATTAACTTACATGCTTCTTCATAGGTTATCGCTGGACTGAATTCTGGATCAAGAGGAGCCTTCAGATCACAGAACATGAGCTTGTCCAAACCGAGCTCTCTTTTCTTAAGGGCAGCAAGTCTTCTCATATGTGGAGCGAGTTCCTTCTGGATAATATCCAGCACATTGTTGTACATTTCTTTGGATACTTGTTGTGAATTAAGGAGCATGTCCGCCACATCATCATAACCCCTTAACCGGGACATCACGACCTGTTTCTTCACTTCTGTGGCATAACCCTCAGCAAACGTATTTTTGTAATCGTTCAGCTTGGCACTGAATGCCGTATAGGCTGAGCGACGTAGCTTCGTATCCGATGACATCTCATAATTATTCTCATAAAAAGACCAAGAAAGTGGACGATTGTTGTCTTCCTCATCGAGTGCATCTTCGAACTTCATATCCGCTAGTTTACCTCGCAGATAGATCCGGTACGGTGAATCCAATACCTCTCCAAGTGAAGCCAGTACCTTCTCGGTCTCGGGAGATAAGCGATGTTTCTTGTCTTTAATTAATCGATTCAAACTGCGGGCATAAGGCTGGAGACCTGGAAGCTCCTCCGTATATCGTTCCACTGTACCTTCAGGAAGATCTGTAATCTCAGAATGAACAAAGGACAACGACGATGACAAATGAGAGAGGATGTCCCCTGCTTTTGCAGAATTCTCAATATTCACAGGATTCGTACTGTCTTCTGACTGCTTCAGTCGAGCATAGGAAGCGGTCTTCACGATCCGTTCCTGAAGTGCTTCTAAGGCGTCGAGACAAGCCAATAACTGTTCTGGACCTTCACCTAAGCGACCTTTGAATGTTTCGACATGTGCAGCCGCTTCAGGGAGAGCACTAAGCTCTGCTTCCCATTCTGTATCGGTTGTAAATAAATCTTGCAAATTCCAGGTGGTTTCCTCCGCGACTTCAGCGCGTGTACGTATTTTTTCCATCGTTTATTCGTCATCCTCCTAACATTTACAATATCTCTCATCCTATCATATTGAGAGCAAGTATACCTGACATCTCCTAAAATGAGACTTTTGATTCAAATTTTGTTCAATATAATTTGTTCAATATAAATTGAACAAAAGGATATTTACACTTACCACTCCGATGACAGAATAACCTTCCGGTCGCTGTTATCCCCAGATTTTTTTGATTCCCTTTTCCAAAGGGAAAATCCGAGGAGAGCTTATGCTTTCGAAGTAGCTTTCTTGCAGAAAGCTTTCAGCCGAATGCTCAGCTTCTCCATGTTATTTCTGTCCTCTCCGTTCTCGTGTAAATGTTTCGTTCAATCTATGTAGGTAACATCAATTCTCAGACTATATGCAGAACGTCAAAAAATCGCAGGTTATGAGTGTGTCCCATACGAACCCTGCGATTGAAGTAATTTCTATACTATTTCTAACATAAATATATTCGGGCGTAAGTATTGAGCAATCCCAGATGATATTACTTACGGAGACAATTATTCCTTCCAGATCACATTCTCACCATAATTCTTACCCCAGTTATACATCGCATGTAGCACTGGCATTAGACTCTGTCCGTGGTCTGTCAGGGTGTATTCTACACGCGGAGGTACTTCAGCATACACTTTACGCTCAATTAATTGATCTTCCTCTAGTTCGCGCAGCTGGTTCGTCAGCATTTTCTGCGTAATATGAGGGATCAGTCGTTTCAACTCACTGAATCGTTTGGTACCTTCCAAACCTAAGTGCCACAGAATGATCAATTTCCATTTTCCGCCAATCACAGCTAGCGTTAGTTCCTTCTCACAATTGATCTCTTTCAGGTTAATCCGTTCCTTGACTTCGGATGCCATTCACCGAGCCCCCTATCTCCAAATCGTATATCGCGAACAACACCTATCATATGCACAATGCACACAAGTAAGCTCGTCGTTTCATACATCATAATAAGTACATACTGTAAAATAAGTGTTCAAAAACCTTTTGAACATTCTATATAAAATGAAGCTTGTTATTAATTCTACTACAGCAGGGGCAAGATGCAAAGTCAGACGAAAAATCAGACTACTGGTTCACTTCATGGAAAAAGACCGGAGCCTTTATTATCAAAGGTTTCCGGTCTTCCATTGATCTGTTTATAACTCTTCATTGATCATACGATCACAAATCTACTATTCTAGGTTAGCGTGCCGTCCAAACATGTCTGATCCGGTCATACGCTTCATTTCCATCAAGGTAAGAACGAGTGCATCCATGCCCAGTAACAATCCTTGCTCAAACAAGGAGCCCATTGGTTGGATGGTAACATCCGCTCCAGCAGTGGCGGTATCCTCTTTGGCTGAAGCTGGGATGCGTACGACAGTATCCGCTATTTGCCCGATCGTAGACTCTGGTTTAATGGTAATCAGGCCGACAGGTGCTCCAGCTTTGTTCGCTTTTTGAGCCATTGCTGTCAGACTGCCTGTCTCCCCTGAGCCAGAGCATAGCAACAAAAAATCTTTTGGACTAATGCCTGGTGTAACGGTCTCACCTACAACATAGACCCTCAGACCCATCTGCATCAATCTCATGGCAAAAGCTTTACCCATCAGCCCAGATCTACCTGCACCTGCAACAAAGATCTGTTCCGCTTCCAGAATATGCTCAGCCATCGCCTGCATTTGCGCATCGTCGATCTGGCTTAACGTACGCTCCAGCTCCTTCAGGATATCTGCTGCGTATTGGTTTGTGCTCATATGCTTAGCCTTGGCGTACAAGACGTTGCATTTCAGATGCAACTGCTGCTTTGTCATCCTGACCTGTAATTCCGCCACCAACGATTACGAGATCCGGTTGTGCTTTGATTACTTCTGGAAGTGTGTCGAGCTTGATTCCACCCGCTACAGCTGTTTTTGCATTTTTTACAGCACGTTTGATCGTTTGCAGATCTTCAAATGGGCTTTGTCCTGCTGCTTGTTGGTCATAACCTGTGTGTACACAGATGTAGTCAACGCCAAGTGCATCAATTTCACGTGCGCGTTTTTCAAGATCAGGTACGTTGATCATATCCACTAGAACTTGTTTGTTCTGTTTTTTAGCTTCTTCAACAGCGCCTTTGATCGTCATGTCATTGGTTGCACCAAGAACAGTTACCAGATCTGCACCCGCTTCAGCTGCTTTCATGATTTCGTAACCACCTGCGTCCATAATTTTCAGGTCAGCTAGAACTTGCAAGTTAGGGAAAGCTTCTTTCATTGCTTTAACCGCGTGCAATCCTTCGTTAATCACGATTGGTGTACCAATCTCAACGATGTCAATATATTGTTCAACTTCTTTAACAAGTGCGATACCATCAGGGATATTAACGAGATCCAATGCGAGTTGTAATTTCATAATTTATTTCTCCTTTGTTGTTCAAATATGAGTATGGGTACTTGCTGTAAAGTGACTCTAAATGTTTAACTTGCACCGTTCATTATGCTTCAATGCATGCAAAGTTTGGTTGTGGCTACTCGTTTATTGTAGACCCTGACTATCCATTCTGGAAGTACGCACTTTGAAGTGAGGTAGTTACTTCGACGATACTATCGACAAATTACAGTTGTTAGAAGAACTATAATTGATTTTTTTATTCACATCTTGGTTCAAAAACATACAGATAGAAACAAGAAACAAAAAGAGATCACTCCTCTCTATAGAAAAGAAGTGATCTCTTAGACAATCCTTTAATAAGGCAATACATTTGAACGATAGATCATACGTTGCCTAAATCAGGATGAAAAGCTTACAGATATACAGGCTTCACACATACCGGCTTGGATACGCCTGTGCTGTGTCCTGTGTATTTCAAACGTCCGCTCTCTTGATCTACAGTGAACGTTACGATGTTGTTTGTGTCACGGTTAGCTGCAATCAGCAATTTACCGTTTGGCGTCAACGCGAAATGACGTGGGTGTTCACCCTCTGCTGATACGTGCTCCACCAGTTTCAGATGTCCTGCTTCAGCATCCACAGCAAACACAACGATGCTGTCATGACCACGGTTAGAACCATAGACGAAACGTCCATCGTTAGAAACTGTAATTTCAGCTGTTGTATTCTCCTTACCGTCATAACCATCTGGCAGTGTAGATACCGTAGATACTTCTGTCAACGTGCCCGCAGTCGCATCATAACGGAAAGATGTAATTGAAGAATCCACCTCATTGATTACATAAGCGAATTGACCGTTTGGATGAAACGCCAAATGACGTGGGCCTGCACCCGCGTGAGTTTTCGTTTCACTGTGTAGTACCAACTCGTTCTTGTCTGCATCAATGGAATAGATTGCAATTTTATCTGCACCGAGATCTTGTACCATCATATATTTGCCATCAGGGCTGAAGAATGCAGAGTGTACATGGGGTTTGTCTTGACGTTCAGGATGTGCGCCTTGACCTTCATGTTTCTTCTCATCCAATAGCTCACCGATTTCACCGTTATCCGTAACAGCTTGCAGACCAACTAATCCACCGTGGTAACTCGATAGAATCAAGTAACGTCCGGATGGGTCGCGCTGGATATGACAAGGAGGAGCGGAAATGGAGTTTTTGCGGTTCAGCAAGGACAACTTGCCTGTCGCAGGATCGATGCTCAGTGCTACCGCTTCTGACATTTTATTGCCTTCAGCAGAAGTTGCTTCACCAATCGCATACAGCTTGTTGCCTTCTGCATCAACGTTAACAAACGTTGGGTTTTTCACCCCAGAGATGCCGTCTAGCTTCGCCAGACTTCCTGTATCCTCATTCAATTCATATGCATAAATGCCCTCATTCTCAGCTTCGGCATAAGAGCCAGTCAGTACGATCAAGCGTTTAGATTCACTCATTATAGTTTCCTCCTCTATGTGTATGTAATCTTGTTGCACCTCTTCTATAATAAATCTGTCATATCAAAATAGCAATCCACCCTCTCTCCATACACTGGAGACAAGCCATAGTACTGTACCCACATTCCATGACTATAGTCATCCATTCATCCTAAGATGAATTTCTGATATGATGAGAGAGGTTTGACATCTAGAAAGGACTGAACGACGTTGTTGCATTCATTTATGTTGACGCTATATCACGTATTTCTCCCCATCTCACTTCCTGTTATTGCAGGTCTTCTACTCAAACGATTCAAGAATTGGGACACCAGGCCACTATCGACCTTTTCCCTCTATATTTTAAGCCCAGCCCTTATCTTTGATACATTGCTTCACGCCGAAATTACATGGACAGACGTCACAAGCACCCTCTGGTTTTCGATTATTAATCTTATCGCCCTCTGGCTCCTTGCCGAATTGCTAAGCCGTGTCTTTAAGCTTGGGGCAAGCGAAAAAGCGGGACTCACCCTTGTCTCCACGTTTACTAATTGTGTGAATTATGGGCTCCCGCTTGTACTATTAGCCTTTGGTCAGCTTGGTCTAGATAAGGCTTCGGTTTATGTGATTGGACAGATGATTATTGTAAATACGGTAGGTATCTATTTTGCAGCACGATCTGAATTCACAGTTCAAAAGGCCATGTTGTCCGTCTTTCGTATGCCATCAATCTATGCAGCAGCTATCGCCATTCTCCTTCGTTCATCCGATCTTCGATTGCCCGAAGCCTTAGATGGAGGCATCTCCATGATTGCAACAGGATACGCTCCCGTTGTGCTCGCCATCCTAGGAGCCCAAATGCTGCGTCCTCGTGCATCAACAGAACCGTGGCTTCCGAACGTTCGCCGTGCCTTTTGGACAGGACTTATCGTACGTCTAGCCGCAGCTCCTATACTGTCCTACTTGATCCTTCGTGCGCTTCAAGTTGAGGGAACGTTATTCAGTGTTCTGCTGATTCTGTCATCCATGCCAACCGCTGTAAATGCAGTGATACTTGCCGAACAATTCAATGCCTCGCCTCAGTTTGTGTCACGCTGCATTTTGTGGACAACCGTCGCTTCTATGGGCATACTGCCTATTATGATTGTGATGGTTTCCTAATTAACATAGCAGTCGATGGAGATGACGCCGCTTGATGGCGTTTCTCCAATCGGCGTTCATACCGACGCTTTAGCGCCCTGACATAGAAGAATTTGACCACAAAATAAGAAATTAACCCCAGCGTTGCCCCAAAGATCGACATGCCTGCCAAAATATCAAGTCCACCTAACAACAGCTCACTCAGAGCTGACCAATTCCCACGGAACAATTCCATCCATGCACTCTCATGCACAATCCCATTCCCCATACGATGTGCCGGTAAGATCCAAGAACCTATCTGCTTCGCAAGCGGCATCAGAATGATCGGTAAGAATGTAAGCTTACCAACAACATTTCCTACAATTGCGGCTGGCAAAGACCCACCTGATAGCCGAACAATCGGATAAAACACGAGATAGATTAGCGAAGCGGTAGAAATAACGATCAGTTCCAGTCCAAAGCCTATGGCGAACCCCGTCGACACTTTGTGAGCGCCACCTGGAGCACGTAATAATTTAAGGAAATTCAGCTTCATGGCACGATGCAAACGTGCAAATCGGGTGTTTTTATTTTTCTGATTGCTCATACTGAACTTCCCTTCATCTTACCCAAAATGACGGCTTTACCCGTCTATACTTCTGCTGGTCACATCGGGCCAACACTTGCTTTAACAATTACGGGCTCTGTTTCAATGATTACATTCCCTGCTACAGCTCTTGAAATCATACAAGATTCCTCTGCCTTGTGAGCCAATCGCTCTGCCTTCATTTCATCAGACTCGGTGGCATCTGCTTGCAGTACAATTCTAGGTCGATGCACAATACGCTCATACGTAAAAATGTTATTCGTTACGTCCACCGTTGCCTCTGATTCCAGCGTCAATTCATGAGGTGTAATATCAGAACGCTCTAACATCGCTGCCAGCGTAATGACGTAACAGGTAGCGGCTGCTCCGAGCAACATTTCATCTGGGTTCGTGCCTGTTCCAGGGCCACCCATCTCCTGTGGGATCGAGATAACGGATTTCAGTCCGCCAGCATCAATATGCCCCTCACTATTGCGTCCACCATTCCATACAGCCTTTAAGTGAAAAGGATGCTTCATTACACATTCATTCCTTTCATACTACGATAGTTATTGTCAACGATTAGACTCGTATTAATTCAATCATTTGTTCTTCTAACATTCGAACCTGATCTTGATCCAAACCATAATCTGTGATTACTCTCGACACACTCTCAATCTGTGCTACCCGAGTAAATGCCTGTATATTGAACTTGCTTGAATCTGCTAGCAAAATAACCTCATCCGCAATACTTATCATCTTTTGCTTCACCAGAGCCTGCAATTCATTCGACTCGCTAATGCCCATGGTTAGATGAACACCTTTACATGATAAAAACACCTTGTCCACATGATACGCGTCCAAAGAACGTTCAGCCAGCGGCCCTACAAAAGAAAGGGACTTTGAGGCTAATTGACCTCCTGTCGCAATCACGCGAATCTGTTCCTTATTGCTAAGTTCTGCAGCCACTTTAATCGAATTCGTTAGAACTGTAAGTGGGATATTCGGTAATCCTGCCGCCATATACCAAGCTGTCGTACTCGCATCGAGGGCAATTCGATCGCCAGACTCGACCAGTTTGACTGCTTCATCTGCAATTCTACGCTTCTCCTCGGCATGGGTTACAGCCCGCTCCGGATATGGAATCTCCGGCTGCCCCTCATCTTTATATTTAATCGTGACCGCTCCACCGTGTGACCGCCTGAGTCTACCCGCCTGCTCCAGCTTGTCCAGATCTCGTCGTATCGTCTCTTCGGTTACACCGCAGCGCTCACTTAGCTCTGTAACGCGCATGCTCCCTTGTGCGTCCACCCATTCCACTATTTTCTCATACCGTTCCGCAACGAGCATATTCCTTCACTCCAAACCGCCTGATTATCCAAGACTTTTTTGTTCATCCATCATACCACAGTGCTCTTCGAAGGAGAATTTCGGAACCATGTCAAAAAAGAGGGAGCCTCTGCTCCCCCTTAATCTTCATGTGTCCTGCATTACTGAATCAGAATCAGCTATGATCGATTCTAACGGAATCTTTCATGATTGGTCATCGGCCATTGGGAACCATCCCGGTGTATGGATAATAGCATTCCACAAGCCATCTGGAATGACTAGACGCTCCTGATCCGATTTGGTCAGAATGGTCTCAATATCTTCCTCACGACCACTTTCAATCTTCTCTACCCAATCTGGCTCAATAATCAGCTCACGTCCAATGGCAAGCAAAGGTACACCACTCTCGAGCGCTTCAGCTGCTTGATCTGCTGTATGGATTGAACCTACACCGATAACTGGTAATTTACCACCTACACGATCAAGGATAAACTCCATTCTAGAGCGTGTATCTGCTTCACCACGTCTTGGTTTAGACCAGAACTCGTTCAGAGATACGTGCAAATAATCTAAGTTTTTCTCTTTCAATGCATCGATCAGTGCATACGTCTCTTCCATTGTCAGACCCGGTGTTTCCGGTTCTTCTGGTGAGAAACGATAACCAACGATGAATGGTAGTTTGGTATGTTTTGCCACAACCTCTTGAACCTCATCAACCACAGCAAGTGGGAACGTCAGACGTTTTTCAATATTACCGCCCCAGCGGTCTTCACGTCGATTGGAATGTGGCGAGAAGAATTGTTGAATCAGATATCCGTTCGCACCATGAATCTCAACACCGTCGAATCCAGCTTCAATCGCGCGACGTGTAGCTTCACCAAAATCCTTAATAATTGACGTAATCTCTTCATCGGATAGTTCTCTTGGTAATGGAGAGCCTGGACGCTCACTGGCAACTGCACTTGGAGCTACCACTTGACCTGCTGGAACAGCTTGTTCAGGAGTCAATCGACCTGCGTGGAAGATTTGCAATACGGCTTTGGAGCCTTGTTGTTTAATTGTATCTGCCAGACGTTTCAGCCCAGGAATGAAGCTGTCATCATAAGCTGCAAATTGTGCAGGGAAGCCGATGCCGTTCGGTGTGACATAGGTTACAGCTGTTACAGACATGCCGGCACCACCGGTACGACGAGCATAATATTCAAGCTCTGCATCGGATACGGTGCCATCGGCGTTGGAAGACATATGTGTCATTGGCGCCAATACAATCCGGTTTTTGAGAGCAATGCCATTGGGTAGAGAGACTTGTTCAAACATTTTGTTGAATTTTGGATTCATTTTGGGTTTCCCTCCTGAATATAAATATCTCTTTTAATAGATATATGAATACGTATTTCTTTTTACTGTAATTATTATAGTTACTATTCGATTGCATTTCAACTTTTCTTTTCTCAGCAGAACGAGCACCCTCTCCATTAAACGGAAATTCAGTCTCTCAAACCCGAAAAAAGGCGGAAAGCATAGGACGTGTCTCAAAACTCGCTGAAGTGCATCTTTCACCACATTTTGGCTCCCTGCTTCGTCATTTTCCCTTGACGCGCCCCACACGTCTTCGGAAAACTTCCTTGCTTGGAACGAAAATTCGGCTAATCCTGCGTCCTTCGGAGTTATCAGGCACACCCTAGAGACTTTCCGCCTTTAATGGGCTCTATATTGGTTGAGGTGGTTTAGTAGCTGCGCACATACGCGAGCTTCTGTTCTACCTCTTCTACGCATTCATAACAATCATGCTCATCATTCGCAACCATCGGTGTCACCGGGTACAGATGCATATCTGAACTATTGTATGACTTCAATAGTGGTAGAAGCTGCGTTACACGAGTGTTAGCCGGATCTAGCCATGTATCAATTTCTGTTTCCGACAAAATTGCCGGCATCTTGCTGCCAAACTCTCGGGTAACCATGTTGGCGCCTGTCATTAGCATCGTGCAGGTACGAAGCGGCTGTTTCCGTGTGTCTTTCCAAATCTCATACAATCCGGCAATTCCGAACAATCCGCGATCCGGCATAACGACACGAACAGCAAAGCTTTTTTTACCTTCTTGGCGCCAGTAAAAGAGACCGTTACATGGAATAACGCACCGTTTCGTTTCCACCAGTTTGTAATACGAAGGATTATCATGCACAGTCATTAGGTTCGCATTCACCGCATCACGTCCCCAAAATGGAATGAACCCCCAACGAAACTCATCCAATACACGCTCCCCATCCTGATGAAGAATGATTGGCGTGTGCTGGGTAGGACTGATATTATAACGGTTTTTGTAATAATACATCACTCGCTGTATCTTGAAATGATCTCTAACCTCATCTAAATCTGCTGCCAATGAAAATCGGTTGCACATGCTCAAGGCACTTCCTTTCCCTCTCTAAGTTGTTTGTATTGTTTGTATTCGGAGGGAAATTATGCATGTATAACTGCACAAAATACTTGTCTTATTCCATGCTTCTTCTTGAACTTCTAGCTTACATCGATTGTTAATAATCACAGATTCGGTATTCCCTAACATGTTTGTGAGCCTGTAATGATTCGACAGCAATCCAGATATTTAGACGAAATCAGCTTAATATTAATGAAAAAAAGAGAGATTAATCCTTTAAAACAGTGACTTCGGACTCATTTCAATAGATCAATTCCCTGTTACTCTAATAGAGTAAAATAATACATTTATTGGAGGTTTTAAGTATGAAAAGGAAAATTCTTATGAGCATCATGTTATTCTCAGCCCTCGCGATGTTTGGCAGTACAATCTACGCCGCAACCTTCTTGAATTACGGTTATCCCAGCTCCACCATTCCTATTCGACCTTATAATTACAATTCCACATGGCAAGCCCCGATGGACGCCTCAATTGTCAACTGGAACAACGCAGGTGCCAAAGTACAGTTCACCAAATCGACCAATTCCCCTAATACCATCACCGCTGGAAACTTCAATAACACTGCTTATGGTGTCAATTATGCTTCTGTATCAGGAAGTCAAGTCGTAAGCTTCCGCATTGAACTCAACGCTTCTACCATATCAGCAGACGCAACCAACTTATCTAACTTCATTCAGAGCGTGTTCGTGCACGAACTAGGCCACTCCGTTTGGCTTGGAGATAACCCCACTACGTCTAGCCCTTCCATCATGTCCTACACCCGTAATCGCAATTCTATGACCAAGCCGCAGACCTTTGATATCAACAATGTTAGATCCAGATACTAACGCCTCGATTTAATACCTCTCTACTAAACCTATTCCAAGGAGGAACTATATCCATGAGAAAAATCCAAATTTTAACGCTATTTGCCTCTTCAATCTTCATTCTGTCCACACTAGGTTGCTCTTCTGTCACGACCCAAACGGCATCAACGCCTCAGGCTCCGATCACTGTAATTGCTTCTGAAGACTTTCCGAGCTATTCCAGCATCAACGACCTCTCTGATCGAGCGGATACCATCATCAAAGGTAATGTGATTCAAACTCGTGTAGAAGCATTGAATGATAGGGTACAAGCTCCCGAGGCTGATCAGGAGAATACCCAAGAGGTTGTGTTAGATGCGGGAAATGAAGAGCCTGCTTTTGACAAAATCTACACCATTCATACGATTCAAGTTGCCGAATCCTACAAAGGTATATTCGTAGCAGGGGATACACTTGAAGTTAAACAACTGGGAGGACAGCTGAATAACACAGAAATTATCAATGATGACCACGTCTCACTGATTCCTACGAAGGATTATGTGCTCTTCCTTGAAACCTATGAAGACACACCCGCCAGTCTCCTCAACTCCATTCAAAGTCTGTATGTGATCAAACCGGCGAACAAATCCAGCCACTCTACAGAGCAACAAACGACATCTCCAGTGATTGTAAGTGCCAATCCCGAAAATGACCTCACGTTAAACATCGACCAACTGAACCAAATTCAAAGTGAAGAACAGAGCAAATAGCCGCAGGTTTATTAAGAGCTAAAACTTGCCAATGTTCTTTCACAACTGATGCCTATGCATACACTCTGAGTCTTACATATAAGAAAACGTGCTGCTTCGGTGAAAACGAAGCAGCACGTTTTTAACATTGAATACTGAAGCATTTATTTACATTTAAATTATAACGTAATAAAATCTGCCATCGAACGAACTTGAATGGTACCCGCAGACGATACTGCACTTGAATCTTGTAGTCCGGCTCTTGATGTAAACTTCACCTTAACAGGGATACCTGGAATGAGATCGAAGAAATTATCCGAGAAAACGCCTTCTGCTTCTGACGAAATCCATACTTGTTTAGCAAGAACATCACTTTCAAGTACGAGATGCACCGTATCGTTCTCCTTAACTTCTTTTACCTGAATCTGAGCCGGCTTCAAGCCGATATCCTTCGATGGAGCAAAATAGTGCTCTTGCACAATATCCGCCTGTCCTTCTTGCTTCAGATCAAGTCGAAGTAACGTTGTCGCTGGACTAAGCTCTTGTAACCATTCTGCATGATTGAGGGATAGCACTTGTTGGCCGGAATTCGGCGCAAGCGTTACCTCATGCTCTTCTTCACGATGTACAGTTCCATCAAATCCGATAAGCCGTAGTTGCAATGTTCCTTTCACAGCCTCCAGTTGATCAGAGATTAGATAGATATCCGTTGTATCTTCCTTGGTACCATCGACTGAAATCAGTACATCACTGAAGCTGCGTTTCGCGTAGTACTGCAATGCTTTCCAACGACCGAGATAATCCATACCTGCCCATGAAGCTACAGGCCAACAATCATTCATTTGCCAGTAGAGCGTACCCATGCAGTACGGTTTGCGGCGACGATGCGCTTCAATAGCTGTCTTCATCGCTTCTGCCTGAAGAACTTGACTCATATACAGGAACGATGGGAAATCCTTCGGTTCGTGCATGTACATATCCATGTACTGTTTAATCAGACGATTGCCTGCACCATTCTTCTGGTGAGCCAGCATCACTTCGGATTCAAGAGCCAGATCCTCTTCCTCAGCATAGGTACGAACTGATTTATATTCAGGGAAGGATTGGAATCCATATTCACTCATGAAGCGGCCAACGTGAACATTATAGTTCTCAAATGGTTCAACACTATGCCATACGCCCCAATAGTGGATGTCTCCTTCGGTTGTTGACGGATGCGCATGTTGTTTCTCGTCATCTGTCAGAGATACAAGCGGTGAGGATGGCCAATAATCAATACCAGGTGCATAGGCTTCCACTACTTCTGGCAATAGATCATGGAAAACGGCTTTGTAATCTGCCCAGATGCTCTCGCGTTGCTCTGTATTGAAGTCTTTCTTCCAGCCCCAGCCACCATTCTCATTGAAGTGAGCCCACGCTGAATCTATCTCATTGTTACCACACCATAATGCAATACTAGGGTGGTTACGCAGACGTTTAACATTATCAATCGCTTCGTGTCTCACACTATTTAGGAACGCTTCATCTCCAGGGTACATACTGCACGCGAACATGAAGTCCTGCCATACCAAAAGGCCGTATTCATCACACAAATCGTAGAATATATCCTCTTCGTAGATACCCCCGCCCCATACTCTTAACATGTTCATATTGGACTCCGCAGCGGAGACAATCTCATGGCGATATCGTTCAGCCGTAATTTCGGTAATGAAGCTATCGTTCGGAATATGGTTAGCCCCTTTGGCAAAAAACGCCACGCCGTTTAACTCAAAATAAAAGGACGCCCCAACCTCATCTTTATCACGAACCAAACGAATCGAACGAATCCCCGTCTTAACCGTTGATTCCGCCAATACACGCTCTCCAGCAAGCACTTCTGTCACAAAAGTATACAAATGTGCTTCACCAAGTCCGCGGCTCCACCATAATTTCGGTTGATCAATCGTAACAGGAACTTCTACGGTCTGTAGGCCTGCCTTTAACGTTACAGCCTGTTCCCAGACCTGACCATCTGTATTGATCCGAATGACGGCATCACCCGCATGATCTGCATCGATCTCTACTACAGCGGTTAATGAAGCGATCGAAGCGCTCACTTCCTGTTGCTGAATAAATACATCATTAATTCGCACCTCAGACCAGCCTTCTAACCGAGCCTCACGCCAGATGCCACTTGTTACAAACCGTGGACCCCAATCCCATCCATAATGATATGGAGCCTTCCGGGCAAAAATACTCACCTTTTTGTCTCCGAGTTCGCCTACATCCGATTGATCATTTGCT
Organism: Paenibacillus tundrae; assembly: GCF_030812775.1. Taxonomy (GTDB): domain Bacteria; phylum Bacillota; class Bacilli; order Paenibacillales; family Paenibacillaceae; genus Paenibacillus; species Paenibacillus tundrae_A. The sequence continues at coordinate 422,904 of NZ_JAUSTI010000003.1, read as the reverse complement.
GCAGGCAGTGCGTATCCAAGCTTCTCCAGCTTAGGCAGGTCTTCCTGAATCGGAGAACGGAAACGAATTCTAAGTACATTATCTTGCGCTTTGACAACCGCTTTCACATCAACGTTCCACACACGAAACATATTGTCAGCAGACAACACATGTTGATCATTCACATACACATCGGCATACGTATCTAGTCCATCGAATACAAGCTCCAGATGCTCCTGTGCAAATAACTTCTCTTGAACATCAAATTTCGTTTGATACTCCCAATCTTTCTTATCAATCCATTGAACCTCTTTCTCATTCGTTCCATAGAACGGATCTGGAATCTTCCCCAGCTTCAGCAAATCCGTATGTACACAGCCCGGCACCTGTGCGGGTAACCATTCTTGATCCTCGCATGCCTTAAACGTCCAGTTCTGAATAACCTGTGATTGTATCGTACTCATCATAGCCTCCGTTATGAATAAAGTTTTTTTGCAAACATAAGCGAAACATTTTGTTAGGTTTTGTTATTATAAAACGAATAACTTACAAAACAAAAATAACATGTCACCCTCAGAATAGTCAACAGTGGTTTTGTGATTGGCCTACATTAGGGATACTTGGCAAACAAAAAAAGACATCAGGCTGCATCTTGCCTATGTCTTTGTGGAACTTCTGTTCATTTTTGCAGTGAATCCTATACGCTTAATCTACAGTAGTTTCGTCTGATGCATATCACGTACAACTAACTCTGAATAAATTAACTTGCGCTCAAAAGGCTGATTGGGGTTTTCAATTCGCCACAATAAATGATCAACCGCTCTCTTACCAAGATGCTCCTTATCAATATGGATGGTAGCCATTATCGGCTCCTCAGCCCTTGTATTGTCAAAGCCAGTAACAGAGCAGCGTTCTGGGACATCAATCCCTTTATTTTTAAGGGCACGTAGCACGACCACAGCCGTAAAATCATTGGCACAGACAAAAACCTCGGGAAGATCTTCCATCTCCATTTCATCAATCGCCTTTCGAATATGTTCATTGTTTGGCCCAAGTAGTCCAGGCTGCTGATTGGAATGAATCTGCATCTCTTCCAGCACGGAACGATAGCCTAACCAGCGCTCTCTGAAACTCGCTGCATCAGGCAGCTCACCGACAAACTGAAAGTGCCTGTACCCTTTGCCAATCAGCATAAGCACGAGTTCTCTCATACATTTGACATTGTCCGTGAACACAGTGTCGGCATGAACCGCTGGTTCCTCATGATCCACCATCACAAGCGGAATTCGCAACCGATAGATCTCTAGTAATACAGAAGTAGAAATCGCACCCACCGTGATAATTCCCCTGATCGCTTCTGGATTCAGCACAGAGAACATCCGATCTGATGAAGGTTCCGTTAGGGTTAATATGTCTAACCCCATCTCATTCAAACGAGTTGAAATACCGTCGAAAACTGGTCCCCAGTAGAGGGAAGAGCGATTCTGTGATCGAATATTAGGGAACAGCACCAAAATGGTTCCTGTGTTATCTGCAATATGATCCGTCTCTACTGCCTGTTCGATCGGATAACGTTTCGGTTCAGCCTTGAAGTAACCTAACTGAGCTGCTGTCTTAATAATCATCTCCCGTGTGTACTCACTTACCCCTGGCTTACCTGTTAGAGCACGAGAGACAGCAAACTTCGATACCCCGGCAGCATCGGCAATTTGCTGCATCGTTACCTTTTTAGCCATACGACTCACCCGTTTTCCCTTATTTTCATCCAGTGTAGCACAAAAACGAGGATTCAACAAAACAAGTTATTATTTTGTTTGGTTGTTAGGGCAATATTTTTTTTCGAAAAGCATATTTGACAATCCATTATTAGTTTTAAAATGCAAAACAAAAAAGTGGAGATCTCTTCATTTGAATGAAAAGATTCCCCACCTCTTATATATCACTAACGATGCGATCGACTACACGCCAGGTGCTCCCCGTTCTCCAAATTCTGTAGGTATACTAGGTTGCTTGCGACGCCAGAACATCAGTTCAACGGCTTTGATCTCGGTAATTAATACACCAACCAACATGAGTGCTGCTCCTGTGTATCCTTGTAGCGTTAAGGTTTCTCCTTGAAAACTAAAAGCAAACGCAGCGGCAAATAGCGGCTCTAAAGAGAATATTAGACTTGTCCGAGTCGGCGAAGCATGACGCTGCGCTAATGTCTGCAATATATAACCAATACCGCTGCACAACACACCCAATCCTAGAATCGCCGCCCAAGACTCAGGTGAATCCGGCAGACGAGGACTCTCGAACAAAAAGGTTGCCGCAATACCCCATATAGCAGCAACCCCTAGTTGCACCGTTCCCAGCGTTAAAGGGTCATGCTTCGGTGTGAATTTACCAGCGATCATAATGTAGATCGCGTAGATCAATGCTGCAACAATACATAGGATATCTCCGGTATGTAAGCTGAGCTCGTGCTGAAGAGTCAACAATCCCAGCCCAGTAACGGCAACAATGATACTCATCATGAGACGTCTATCTGGCATACGTCTATGAATAATGGTTGTTAGAATCGGTACAAAAATAACAGCTAAACTAATCAAAAAACCAGCCTGTGATGTCGTTGTTCGTTGTACGCCATATGTAATGAATACAAATGCTGCAAATAATGCTGTCCCCATAACCGTCCCTGCTACAAGTGTACCGATATCCATTCGAAATAACCTACGGTGAAAAATAACGGCGGCAGCAATAAATGCAATTGCAAACCGGAAAGCGACTAAGTTTAATTCCTGCATCGATTCCAGTCCAGATTTCATAAATAAATACGATGATCCCCAGATAACGGTTGCGAGCAACATCTGAATGTCAGCTCTTCTCGCTCCAATCATAGGTTTACTGCTTACTCTACTCATTCTACGTCTACCTTCATTCTGTATAATCTTATCTGCTTATATGTCAGCGCAAATGAATTCGCCTTGGCAAGTATAAACGATCTCTTTGCATTATTAAAATGAATAATTATAATGATATACATGAAATAAATTCATGTAATTTGAATCGAGAGGAATCATGCGCTCATGTCGTTAATCAAATACGAAATTTTCAATACCATCGCGGAGTATGGTAGCCTTACCAAAGCGGCAGAAGCACTTAATATCACGCAATCGGCTGTTAGTCATGCGATCGCCAGTCTGGAGAAAGAGTGTGGATTCCCTCTACTAAGCCGAGGACGTTCAGGGGTTCGCATTACAGTTGAGGGTGAACGAGTTCTGGGATATACACGCGAGATTCTGCGCTGGACAGAATTAATGAATCAAGAAATTTCCTTGATCCGGGGGGCTGAGGTGGGTACCGTTCGCATTGGAACATTCGCCAGTGTTTCAACGCAATGGCTGCCTGGAATTCTTACGCAATTTCGGCTGCGTCATCCCGGAATCGAGATCAAGCTATGGGAGGGTGATTATGCAGAAATCGAGGGTTGGCTTGCCGGTGGGGCGATTGATCTTGGATTTTTGTCCCTTGGTGAAACTACACCCTATGAAACGATTCCATTACAAAAAGACAGGATGATGTGCATCCTGCCTCTAGATCACCCCCTGGCTCACAACACATCTGTTAATTTCGATGTATTACAGGAACAACCTTTCATTTTGCCGAAGTGGGGCGGTGACAACGAAATTGAGCGTTTAATTCGTATGCATGCCGTGAAACTGAACGTGATTTACGAAGTAGCCGAGGATCAAGCCATCATGGCAATGGTTCGGAATGGGCTTGGAATCAGCCTGCTGCCTGAAATGGTGGTACAGGGTCACACCGATGAGTTCGCTCTTGTCCCCATCACAGGTGAGCCTTATCGCACGATTGGTATCGCCTGTACCTCACTCGGTAATCTCGCACCCGCATCACGTCGGTTTATTGAAACGGTGCAAGAATGGTTGCCGCCGTCCAACTAGGACATGCCCTAGTCCTCGAACAACTGCTTAAAATACCGTTCTCGGTAATTAAGAAAGTCACGGGTCAGTTGAAAGTGCTCCGTATCTTCATATGCCACTTCCATAATCCCTTCTTCGCTGAACTCGTATATGCAAGCACCTGGATAAGACATTAATATGGGGGAGTGCGTCGCGATGATAAATTGCGACCCACTACTCTCCATCTCATGGATCATCCGTAACAAGACAAGCTGGTTCTGAGGCGATAGAGCAGATTCGGGCTCATCCAATAAATACAGGCCTTTTGTACTCAGACGATTGGTTAGAAATTCAAGAAATCCCTGACCATGTGATCGCACATTCAAAGACTTCCCTCCGTACGGCGCGTATGCGCTCTTGCCAACGTCAGGATCATCTGCGAGTTCATCAATATACTTGGCAAATGTGTCAAAGGTTTCAGCACGAAAATAAAATCCCTGCTTCACTCTCGGCATCCATTGCAGGTTCAGAATGGTGGATAACGAGGCATCGTCTTTTTCATTCGTAATAACCAGATCCTTGCCACCCACAATGCTAAAACCACAGCTTACGCCGATTGATTCGAGCAGTGTCGATTTGCCTGAACCATTCTCCCCTACCAGGAAGGTTACATTATGTCTGAATTCCAGTTCATCTAGATTACGTAATGCGGGAATGTGATAGGGGAACACGTTTTGTTGTTCCGGTGGGCAATCTTGCCAGCGAAGTACGACTTTTTTAAGAAAAGGCATGCGGATACCTCCCTAATTCAATTATGAACCTTCGCTTACAAACTGAAGGACACCAATCGTCATCATTAGAACCAAAATAATTCCGAACGTAATACCAACACCGATTAGGAATTTCGCGACTGGTGATTTCTTATGTTTCTGTTGTGCAATTTCCAAGCGATCCAACTTCTCTTCCATCCGTTCTAATCTCTCGTTCATTGGCTCTGTTTCTTGTTCTGATCTCATCGTACTCCTCCGTTCTCTTTCTTACTCCCACACGCGATCAAGTTGATCTGCGTAATAACGAATGGCTTTCTGATAATCAACAATATTTGAATCGTTAGACGTATCTGCCAATTGGATCAGCAGACGTTGCATTGCTTCGGTATGTTTACCGAGATTATATAAAACCATGGCATAAAACACTTCAAATTCACGACGTTCAGGGAATAACTGGATCCCTTGAGCCAACCACTTCTCAGCTTGTGTGTACTCCCCTAATGTTCGATACGTGCTCCCCAAACCAAGAATAGCTCCAGCTTGGTCTTCCTTGTCTAGTCCAAGCTGTATCGCCTTTTCGTAGTATGGAACAGCGTCTCGCTCCAAGCCTAGATTGTCATGTGCCCATGCGAGCTGATACCATGCCTGAGCATGAGTGGGCTCCTGATTCGTTATTTTTTTCAATAATACAATCGCCTCTTCGGCTTTTCCCTCTTGTCTTAACGCAATAGACTGCTGTAATTCATTCATCTCTATGCTCCGTTCTCCCATAAACATCCTTTTATGTACATCTTATCATTATACACTAAAAAAGCACCCCAAGGAGGATTTACAGACAACAAAGGTTGTCCATATATTCTCCACAGCATGCTTTTAGAGGTTATTTACAGAGACTACTCGCTACGACCAAGTTGTATTAGCCACCATCACGATAAATACCACCATCAGGTAATTGACCGAGATCAAAAAATTAATTTTGGCCCATTTCTCCGTATCCTTCGTATTGATTCCAGTCAACGTATGAACTAACCAGAGAAGTCCGCCGCCTAGAGCTACGATCAGAAATACCAAACCTACATAATTGTAGTAATACAGTAGGAACACCGAGGGTAGCAGCAGTAATACATAAGGAATCATCTGTAGCTTCGTGCGCTTCACACCTTTGACAACAGGCAGCAATGGAAAACCTGCCGCACGATATTCCTCTACCCGGCGAATGCCAAGTGACCAGAAATGAGGCGGCTGCCAGAGAAACAACAAAGCGAACAGCAACCATGCACCGACATCAATTTGATTCGTCACAGCGCAGTAACCAATAACTGGTGGCATTGCACCTGCGATTCCCCCAAGGGATGTACTCCAGGTCGAGCTACGTTTGAGCCAGATGGTGTAGATCGCAATGTAAGCAAACCATCCCCCCAAGCCGAGCCATGCCGACAACGGATTAACCATAACATACAATACGATGAACCCTGCGACACCAAGTACAATTCCGTACCAGAGAACAAACGAAGGCTTGAGATGATTAATATACTCAATCCGCTTCTTCGTCCGTTCCATCTTCTGATCCAGTTCCCGATCCCAATAGTTATTAATAACACAAGCTGAGGCAATGACCAATGTTGATCCAATCACGACCATGAACAAGGATAACCAAGAAATATCCCACTTTGAAGCAACCCAGAAGCCTACGGCTACCGCAAAAACATTCAACCGCAGCAATCCAGGTTTTGTTAACGCAATCATGTCTTTAAGCATGACCATCCCCCTGAAGATATGTAAAAAAACCATTCTTCTAATGATACCTGTACCTACAATGAATTACAATCTTCTTCGATTATTTGTCATATCTGAGCCCTTTTCATAACGCTTTTATCATTGATTTTGTAACGATTTGGAAATAGCTGAAAGTACTATGGAATGGTTTCAACAAAAAAGCATTCCTAACCGCTCTTGTCGAACGGAAGGAATGCTTCAATCTTGTCCTTTACCTTTAAGGAATATACTGTTGAACAATTTTGACCACTTTGCCGTCTTGCACCGTCAGGTGATATGGAAATACAGCAAGATCCAAAATATCTTTTTTGTCGTACACTGTTTCGAATGTACTCAGTTCAATTGGCTCATTCCATTGAATATCTGCACCCTGAATCGTTCCATCCCGATCATACAGTTGCATCAACACCTCGGCATCTGCACTCACTTCAAACTTCTCCTGCTCCTCATTATCATTGACGATATAATACCCATCAGGAGCACCGTCTAGACCCGAGTTCGGATTGCGTTGTTCAAACACTTTATCTGCTTCTTCACCTTGATACCAGCCAATTTTATCGACAACAAGATAAAGCTTGCCGTTCTCCTGCTGTAGATCGTCTACATAGGCTGTAAACATCTCAGAGTTGTTAGCCTGAACTTGCTTGGCAGCAGCTGGATTAGCAGTTGCATTCTCCTCTGCATTAGCAGGTGTTAATACATATGTAGCAATCACAATCATGCCCAGCACCGCAACCGCAATACCCAGCATTCGTAGTTTCCATTGTTTCGCCGCGTTCTTCATAGGCAGCATCTCTCCTTATATGAACGTTACTATTCCTTAACCGTAAGCCTTCCCTCTCAAACGCTACATGAGTTAATCAGTTGATTCTAACTTTCTATATCATACGTGAAGTCGATATTGCAAAAGTATCAGCCAGGTGAAAAATAGTTACAATGAACGTTACCACTCTCTCCTTAATTACGATAATGAACGGACAATACTGAGAACGGTAATGAAGTCAGAATAAATGAAAGACCTTGGATGTTCTCATCCAAGGCCTCTATTGTTAACGACTATTGTGTACGCTGCGCTAAGCGGACGAGCATATGGGCAAGCATATGACGCTCCTCTTCCTTACCCACATTCCACAGCTCCTGCAGCAATTTCTCTTCCCGGTTGCGCGGCTCTTCCTTCGCAGCCAGATAATCGGCTACTTTCTCAGCGATTTTGGCCATTTGTTCTTCACCCAATCCGATGGACTCTCCAACGGCAATACGTTTTCCGAGATATTCCTTAAAGGCATCAAAGTTTTCTAAAATGTTATCCCTCTGTTCAGAAGGAATTTTGTTGATTGCACCTTCTACTTGTTCTGTAGCGACCTGCCCATCTTTATGAATAACATGGTTGTTTTCAGTCATTCGGAATTCCTCCTTGAGCGTAATTAATATATCTACTTATAATATAAACCTCTGCTCAAAGATTAATCAGCCAGTGCTACATGCTACTTTTTACCATCACTTCATTTCCACTGAAGATGTAGATCTCCCGACAGCCCATGCCCCACCTACGTATAACGCTGCGCTCAGATAAAATAAGACATCTATCGTGAGCCAATCAATCAGCACTCCTCCCAATATGACAGCAAAGCCTGAAGCCGCCGATGTCCAAAAATGATAGTTCCCCATCGCCTGTCCACGCTGACCCGGCAAGGTATGATCCGCTAGTAGTGTACGCTCACTCATACGTTGCATTGCATTACACAAGCCCATGACCATCTGTAATATCAATACCCATATATACGACAAGACCCATGGAAAGGCGATCATGGCAACCGCCATGCCTAGTGAACTAACGATAAGCCATTGCTTCGCATGTTGATCTAAACGAGGTGCGAGCCATTGGGAAGCTGCTGCGGAGCTGATCGTAAAGACGGCAAAGGCTAGACCGTATTTCGAGAAGCTATTGCCTAGATTTTTGAGAAAAAGCAAATAATACGGGTAGATCATACCTGATGCCAGGGTGACGATGCTCTGTGAGCGGACAAGCCATTGAATATTCATTTACGTTCCCCCCCATACTGCTCCATAAAATAATTCATAAACCGGTGCTCAGGATCATATCGTTCTTTGGCCGCAAAAAAAGCCTGCTTATGCTGATATGCTTGTTCGAATTGCTCTGACGTGGCATAAGCCTCGTAAGGCAAATAATATGTACCGCCATGCGCAATAGCTACATCAATGATTCGCTGAAGGCCAGTTTTGAACGTCGTCTGCTCTTCCTTTGATAAAGAAGCGTGAAAAAGACAGACCAGCCCAAACATATCCTGTGTCGCATACGAGAGCATAGCCTCTTCATCCTGTTTCACGTAACGTACCGTTATATTGAGCAAATCCAGCTCTTGTTCGGATACAATCTTCCCCATCTCTTGCACAAAGGCTGGAAATTCATCAATCGGGATAAAATATTCTTGAAGCAGGTCGTTGCTTCCAGGCTGATGGTACTCCATAAATGCGGAGGGAGACGCCATTGCATTATTGCGGCTGATCCGCTGACCATCCTGAGACTCGAGATAACGTTGCTGTAATTGCCAGAATCCGTCCTTTGCCCACGGAAATTCTCGGTTTAGATTAAACAGGATCTTGGCCGGTAATACACCCTGCTCTCGCTTGGCAAGTTGATTGTAATGATTCAAGTCACCTTCAGAATCTAAAGCGTAATTGATGGCATACATATTCTGAAAATAGCCTTCACCCGGTATCAACGAAATGCGTGCCAGATGCATCCGCATACTCGAATCCCCTAAGATGTCTTTACGGAAATACGCCGGATAATCTTCGACGAGAAGCTGATCCGTTGTCAAATGATATAATTCATCATCGGTTAACGTTAACGTGACGTCTAGTATTACACCAAACAACCCATATCCACCTAATGCCAAAGAAAACAGTTCGGCATTCTGCGTACGACTGACTTCACGAATCTGACCGTCTGCGGTTAGCAGCCGAAAGGATTCGACACTCTCCATTAATGTTCCGTTACGGAGTTCACGTCCATGGGCATTTACACTAATCGAGCCACCCACCGTAAATATATTTTGGGACTGCATACTTTTCACAGATAATCCATAGGAATTAATCGCCCGTTGTACATCTGCCCAGGTTGCTCCCGCTTGTACTGTTATTTTCTTCGCATTAGGCAGAATCTCAAGTACCCGATTATACGATGTCATATCAATTACAATTCCATCCTCGTAGTAAGTATGGCCTCCTTGGCTATGTCGTTGCCCGGCAATCGATACGGTCAGATTATGCTTTTGGGCGTCCTGTAGTAGCTTAATTAGCTGCTCTTCCTCTTGTCCTGGTACAATGCGCTCCACCTTTACAGGATGCAGACGACTATAATCAGTGATTAGATAAGGGTCTTGATCACTTCCACTCGTTCTCCAATAAGACCAAATACATAACATCGCCAGTATTAGGAGTATCACACCTTTTTTGACCACTTACACTCAATCCCTCCGTTTACCACGTTTCAAATGAAACGAATTGGTTAATCGTTTACATATAGATTACAACAATTGCAGATGTTAGGTATACCTTGTACTTCATATCAGAAGGAGGAACAAATGATGAGTGAGTCAAAAAAAGATAAAACGAATAAAAATCTCAAACCTGGTGTAAACACCATCTTACACCCCGACCAAGATAATCCGGGGCCAACGGACATGATTGAGAATGCTGTAGGGGACATTGTAGACAATATAGCTCACCCCAAAAAGAATTCCAAAAATGAACAAATTGATAAAAAAGATTCATAAAACTGGCTACAGAATCGAAAAAGTCCTTCTACCCTATCCAGGGTAAAAGGACTTTTTCTTCTTCATTATTTCCAATATCGACTGCAGAATTTTGTGACATCAATTACAGATCATTTTTACCGATTAGAACTGGCTTACCTTTGATTCCTTAGCAATTCGCTGCAATTCCTTGTGAATCCAGATCGCCGCAATGGCTCCTTCTCCCATCGCTACTGTCGCTTGTTCGGCGTGCACACCGAGATCCCCTGCAATCCAAACATTCGGAGCTGCTATCATTGTACGTGGGTCAGCTTTCACATGTCTATTGTCAGCAATCTCCGCACCCAATTGCTCTGCTAATTCATAGTGTACCCGGTTGCCTCCAAAAGCGATAAAACCGCGCTCAGATTCATACATTTGACCATCATCTGTTAGAATTCCTGTAATATAACCATCTTCTGATTGCTGCACTTCCTGCACAGTGGCTTCCAGATAACGAATTCCCTCTTCCTTCATTCTACGATGAAGCTCAGCCGAGATCTGCTTATGTTCATGATTCACATATAACAGATCGTTGGTTCGTTTAATTAATACTAGTGCCATATTCGCACCAGCTTCTCCAGAACCTAATAAGACGGTCTTACGATCTTGTATTTCATAGCCATCACAATCTGGGCACACATACACCGTCTTGCCAAGTGTTGGGTTTAACCCCTGAATGTCCGGTATTCGATCAGAAAGTCCAGTAGCTAGTAGAACGGTGCTCGTTTCGAATGTCATCCCATTATCACCGGTAAGCTGAATACGTTCCCCTTTCCGCTTAGCTTCGATCACACGACCCTTTTGAAATTCAACTCCGGTTCGTTCTGCCTGCATTCTACCTTTGGCTCGTAACTCTTCTCCAGAAATGCCGTCAGGATAACCAAGAATATTGTGATAGGTCCGGCACAGGGTGGATCGTCCTTCACCCGCATCAATGACAAGCACACGATGTGTGCTATAGCGTCCCAGCTGGATAGCTGCCTGAAGCCCTGCAATTCCTCCGCCTACAATAATGCAATCATAATTCTGCATGCTCTCTCTCCTCCAATGCTATCAACTTCAATTCTTCTATGTGTAGTTTCATAAAACCCTTATATTCATTAAACCAACTACATTAACTCAAACGCCTACCTATAGTTTGTTCCAAAGCAAACAACCCAAACCGTCCCCGAGCAACTCGGTTCATTTGGGTTGAATTTTGATATTTAAAATACATATGACTCAAAACGATTAGCATTTGAGATGGCGTTCCACACATCTGAGGTTTCTCCACCCATATACCAGTACGCTAAACCAGCAATATTCCTTGCTGTGCTCATCCTCACTTTCGCAGTTAAAGAACGGCTATCTTCTGCCCAGATATATCGTGGAATACCGCTACTTGAATAACCAATTACATACTGTGCCAAATTAGCATTCCATTGTCTCACAGAGCCTTGAGCCTTGGCTCGTATGCCTTGCTCCCCAAGCGTAATATCCCATGAACTTGTAGCTGGGTTCCGTGATGACCAATCTCGTGTGTAGAGCGGAAGTGCCAATATTACTTTGGAGCGTACCACGTCAGTAAGCATGGTCTCTAATCCTTTTTCTACCCATGGCAGCGATGCAACCGAACCAGCAATGGGGTCACCATTCCAATGCTCTTCATATCCCATCAGTACCATGTAATCAGATACTGCCCCTAACCTAGCGTAATCAAATGCCGCTGTCCAATCGGTTCCGAGATTAGGAGACACATCCACAGATATAACAGCACCTATGGCATGTAGAGATGCCGCCAGGGATGTGACAAATGAAGTCAACCCCTCTCGATCAGCAGGCTGTACATTTTCAAAATCTACATTAATGCCATGTAAATCATATTTTTTCACATATGCAACCACCTGGGATATCACATTAGCTCGATTTGTAGTACTAGATAACATCTGATGGGTCAGTGTCGGATTCGAACGATTCCCCAGAAGAGGCCACACCTCCCGCCCCGTAGACCTTGCCCACGTTAACAATGTTGAATCGGTATGGTCTGTCACCTGCATACTGCTATTCAGGAAGAACCATCGAGGCACGAGTGTGTTCACTTCCGATTGTTGCACCTGTTGCTTAAATTCTGCTGTAGTTGAATCATATTGCCAGCCAAGTTGAATCCCCAATTGATCTGCTGTTTGCAGCTGCTCAGACCATGCTTTATTCTGCAGAATCGCATTAAGCATAACCGCTGCCTCTTCTCTAGTCACCTGATCGTGTGGTCGGAAGTATCCATCACTGCCTCGCATTAAACCTAATTGATAGACTACCTGCACATAAGGTTTAGCCCACGTTGATATAAGGGATGAATCTGCATAAGTATAAGGAAGTAGTCCTGTAGAGCCTGCCTGTTGCTTCAGCATTCTTACGAGTAGTGTTGCTGCTTCCTCTCTCGTAATGTTGGCATTAGGTTGAAATATTCCTTGACCCTTTCCTTCCATAATATTAAGGTTTGTCATCGCAGAGATATTGCCATAATACCAAGCATTTGAACTCGTATCCTGATAGGGATTCAGATTGTTTTTTACTGGCTGGAGTCCCAGTACTCTAACTGCAAAAGTGGCAAATTCAGCTCGGGTCACTGCTTTCTTAGGCTCAAATGTACGGTCGGTGGTACCCGCGGCAATTCCCTTATTTACTAGATTCATAATAGCAACACGAGCATAACTATTGCTGATGTCTTGAAATTGCTGCGTAGCACCCGCAACTTGAACCGCGTTAATGTTGTAACTCGTCACCGAGCCAAGCAGAACCACGCCACTCAATACCAGCTTTAATATTCGTTTATAGGTCAATTTCTTTATTCCATTTATCACATTAAAAAGCCTCGCTTCATTGGAGTACGATCATAGATCATCGTACCAAATTGAAGCGAGGCCGTATGTGGTTAAATGTTGGGAATTGGATTGAAAGCAGCTAAAAGTAATGTAGCTTATTTGTGTACTTTTACACGCTCTTCAATCGGTTGGAATTCTTTCTCGCCTGGTGTAGCTGTTGGTTTACCAAATGGCATCTGAGCGATCAATCTCCAGTTCTCTGGAATGTTCCATTCTTGCTTAACTTTCTCATCAATCAGTGGATTGTAGTGTTGCAGAGAAGCGCCCAATCCTTCTTGTTCCAATGCTGTCCAGATTACCAGCTGCAACATACCGTTGGATTGGTTCGCCCAGATTGGGAAGTTATCCGCATAAGCTGCGAAGTTCTGTTGAAGTTGTGCGATTACGTTGTTGTCTTCGAAGAACAGAACCGTACCATAACCACTACGGAATCCTGCCATTTTCTCAGCTGTAGATTTGAATGCTTCTTCGTTACCTACAACCTCACGCAAAATTTCTTCTGTGTGATTCCACAATTTATCATGTTGCTCGCCCAGCAATACCACTGCGCGGGATGTTTGTGAGTTGAATGAAGTTGGCGTGTATTTCACCGCTTCTTCTACGATCTCTTGGATTTTAGCATCCGAGATAGTGGATTCTTTACTGATTCCATAATAAGATCTTCTGTTTTTCAACGCGTCAAAGAAAGTTGTAGACATTACATGTTCGCCTCCTAAATTTTTCATTCATCATGCTAACATTAGTAACTATAATATAGTAACAAACATTAGTCAATAAACTATTTTATTTTCACTAAATATACAAACTCTGTGATCCCTCATTACAATACAATGCATATTCTCGAAGCTATAACTTCCATCAAAACCTTACGATTTCCGATAATCTGCGCGGTATTTTTCCTCTGTGGACGAATTGCTCTTCGTCTGATCTTTACGTTTCTCTTCCTGCTTTTCCATATTCAGATCCTCCATCGGAATCGGATCTACCGTCTGTTCCTCTTCATATTTATCGAACAAACTTTCCTTCTCGGTAGCATACTGCTCTGGATGGTCTCTCGTGTATTTCTGTTTCGATGATGTAGTATCGCCCACTTTGTTGTTTTCCATTCCAAACGCCTCCTTCGAATCGAGATGCGGATCTTCTCTTTATCCTTTCTTTACCTTTTCTGCTTGTCTTCTAAACAAAAGGAATGGCGTATTGTTGCTAAGTATGAACTATCCGATATCACAAAAAGGCCGACCAACATATGCTGACCGACCTTAATCCAATGTAATGATTCAATTTTGAAAAATGACTTGTATCTTCTTTACAATCACTGATGTAGACGAGTGCGGTACAGATCCGGACCACAGCCAACACTTTGTTTAAAAATGCGACTGAAATGAGACAAGCGCTTGAACCCTGACAGACGCGCAGCTTCGGTTACACTAATGCCGGGTTGAAACTGAAATAACACCTTCGCCTGGTTGATCCGCCGGTCATACAGATACTTAAATATCGTACTGCCTGTCGTTTCCTTGAACAAACCCGCCATATATGGCTTCGATAAATGAAGCTCATTCGCCAGATCATCTAGACTAATATCATGCATATAATGCATGTCTACATATCGAATGATGTGTTGAACATGTCGTTCTTTATCCGAAGAAGGGCGATGCTCCTCCAGATTACCCTGACAGATGCCAGCAATAACATATAAGAGTTCGCATAATCGAAGGTTCAACCGTTCCTGTACGAAGGAGCTTGAATGCAATGAAAGTTGATGAAGCTGCAATAACAATTGTTCAAACTCTGCTCGAACTTCTCCTTTTAGATTAATACGGCAATTCCCTAATTCCTCAAACGGCTGAAGCGCTTCATCTATTCGATCTGGATGTAAATGGCTGCGAACTGCCGAGGGATCGAAGTGCAGCGTCGTTCGTTCATAGCGTTTACCCGCAATGGGATGGGGTCTGTGGAGCGTCATGCCATGCATTAGAACTAAGTCTCCCGGCGCTAGCACATAGACACGATCTCCAATGATGTACGTGCACTCCCCAGCATGAAAATAATAGATCTCATACTGAGCGTGCGCATGGAATCCATCCGACTTCCCCACGTTAAATAAACTGGTGGAGCGATAACTATATTCAAGCGGATTCGTAAATTGCATCATTCGTGGCATCAATAATACCTCCTGTTGGAGAGGTTTTGGTTCCTTACAGCGAACAGAAGCCATGAACACATATAATGAATACGTTACGTGTCATGGCCTCTATGGAACAGCATGTATTACAAACTAATGATAACGCACTCTGCCCCTTGTCCAGTTACAGAAGTTGCTCAATGCTAGTCTGGATATCAGCTATGGAATCAATCGGCTCAAAACGTTTAACAACACGTCCCTCGCTATCAATCAGGAATTTAGTGAAATTCCATTTAATCGCATCTCCATGTAGCCACTCTGGAGCCTTATCCGAAACCATTAGCTTCAGCAACTTCGCCTGCACATCTGTCTCATCAAAACCTGCAAATGGCCCCGACTTTTTGAGAAAGTCATACAATGGATGAGCCGCTTCACCATTCACGTCCATTTTGGAGAACATCGGGAACTTCACACCATAATTAATCTGACAGAAGGATTCTGCTTCTGCACTACTTCCCGGCTCTTGTTCTGCAAACTGATTGCAAGGAAAACCGATAATTTGTAAGCCCTGATCTTTATACTGATCAAACAGCTTCTGCATATCATCAAACTGATGGGTATACTTACATTTGCTTGCTGTATTTACGATCAACACAGGCTTACCCTCATATTGATAGAGCGGGAATCGTTCCCCACTCGTTTTGGTCACAGTAAAATCATAGATGGTTGGCATGTGTGTGGTGCACCTCACGATTGATAGTATATGTATGTTGGAATACAGTTTCATTATATATGAAACCCATTCACTTGTGTTGGTTAAATATCATATGGATACACCGTTAGCCTTTGTCGAAATTGCAGTTAACACGTATTTGTATATGATCTGGTTAATTCCTTATTGAGCGACTTCTATAATGTTCAACTGGATTCCTTGGCTCTGAGGTACCCGATAACAGTAAATCTAACAACCCATCGGGGACAAGTTTCGCTTGTACATGTGACGTAAGTGATGAGAGTTCATGGATCGATTTCCATACCGCTTTGAACGAAGTAACCCCTTCTACGCCTTGAATTTCGTTGGTGTTGTACAAACTTCGATCGACCAATTCAGCTTCATATATGAAATCAATTTCATGACCTACATCATCTAAGTATGCAAAAATATTCTCAATGACACACAGCAACTTTGGCTCTTCGATCTCCGCATCTATTTCTTCCTTTACTTCTCGGGTAATTGTATCTTTGCTGTTCTCACCATACTCTACGGTTCCGCCAATGGGCCTGTAGAAGGTTTGCTTAACAGCTGGATCAACGATTTCCTGAACTAAAATGAAATCCCCTTTACGAATTAGACATAGCGAGACTGTTCTAATCACCATGTCCATTCACCTCAAATGAATAGCTCAAAATGATGTCTCCATTGTCTTCAAACTCACTCGTTTCTTGAAATCCGCACCGCTTGTATAAGCGATTAGCTACTGAATTGTGAGGCACATGTGACACTCTAATTTGTCTACAATCCGTTCTATCTTTCAATTGATTAATAAGTTGCTTGATCGCACTTCTCCCATAACCCCGACCCTGATATTTTTCGTCAATCATCAGCCGCAAAATCCAGTAGTATCCATCTGAATACACTTCGTTGTCGAATAGGACAAACCCGACCATAAGATCATCTGCATAGATTCCGTGAGGTATCGAAGTAACCTCTTTTACCGCATGTACAAGTGAATCAGCGTTAGTAGCAACGAGTGATAATTGATCTTCTCGCGGTTTGAGGGCTATACAAGCTAATTCATTTTCTCGCGTAATACGTTGTAATGTGATACTGGGCGAGCCCATAACATTCACCTGTTCCTCTTTTATTAGATTTGTGTGCTACGAAGTACCTGCTGCTTCTTTCTTGGTCAACGTATAATAGAGTAGATTGTCAACAAGCTCATCATGTTTATGAAAATGCATCTTTTGCAGGAGTTTAATGGATCGAGCATTTTCTTGCTCCACCGTAGCCTCAATGTAATCAACTTTCATGTGGTCAAACCCAATTTTGACGATTTCAGTCAGCGCTTCATGCATTAGACCTTGACCCCAATAGGATGCAGTCAAATCGAAGCCAATTTCCGCTTTGGAAGGCTGCCCCTGATCCCAACAATGGAACCCACATGTGCCTACAAGTTCATGGTTAAGCTTAAGAAACAGACCATATCTACAACCTGAATCTGCGATATGAAATTGGATGATCTCTTCTGCTTCAGTAAGGCTCACACAAGGCTCGATATCCATGAATTGAGTGACCCTTTCATCCGAGAAATGTCGGAACACCGGTTGAGCGTCCGACATTGTCAGCTCTCTAAGAACTAATCGATCCGTTTCGATCATTGGAAAGTGAATAATTCGTAATCACTCCTTCGCATTTCTCATTCGAATCATCGAAAATTGTACATTCGACTTCAGCACTTTTTGTTTCAAAGGCATCAGTGAAGGCATAACTCTGAACTCGATGTCCTCTTTTAAAATTGCATCGATTAAATCATCCATGCGTTCCACAGCGATTGGTCGAACTGTACATTTCGAAGTGTAATACCCTGCATTTTCGTTTTCTAACTCAAAACGCTCATCCTCGAAAGTATATCTATAGATGTGTCCTTCGCGCACCCGATCATACCAATCCGATTCAATCGCAATCATACGTTGGGTAGAAGTTAAGCCAAATTCCCGAGCTAAAATGAGTTTTTCTGCATCTTCCTTAGACCATACACATACTCTGGGGCACTCTCTTGGGAAAAAATAATGTGCAGCATGATACGCATCAATCGTCCACACTTTCGCATTCGTCTGATTATACATCGTTCTTGGTTCAAATAATGTAATATCCGATTCTTCGCTAAAATGATAAAGCTTCATATTCATCTCCTTTCGTTCAAATACTCCTCTTGAAGTAAACCATAATATGCGAGATCCTCATACGCATCTCCCTTTCTAACATGTTGCCTTAAGCATCCTTCAAACTTCATGCCCAATTTCTCCATCACTTTACCTGAAGCTGGATTCTTACCTAGGTGACGAGCGTACACACGCTTTAACTTTAATTCGTCAAACGCATACGCCATCATGCCTCTGGCCGCTTCTGTACAATAACCATTATTCATAAATGGAACACCAATCCAATACGCCAGTTCACCGTGATTAAACTTAGTATGGAGCGCTATAGTTATTGCACCCATTAGATATGATTCCTCTTTGTGTACAATAGCTAATGTAACTGATTTTCCTTCAATATATTGATCATGATGTGTGTGAATCCATTCCTCTGCCATACCATTCTCATACGGATGAGGGATATAAAGTGTCATTTCCGCGATGTAAGGATCTCCTGCTAACTGTTGAACGGAATCTGCATCATGCAGTTGGAACGGACGTAATAACAGCCGCTCAAGTGTTACCGTGGGTAAGTTACGCATACCGGAACCTCCTAATCTATCATTTTTGCTTCATCATATATTGTTCATACAACAACTTATAATGCTTGAAGCTGGCAAAGGTGCTGCTTAAATGATCAATCTGATTCCAAAAATTCTCTTCATTAAAATGGGCTAAATCATCAATTAATGCATCGGCTAAGTTGTGATAAGCATTGCTGATATGGAAAATTTCCTGAGCCTGTTGACCTACATTTGTCGTTAATAATTGTTCTACCCCCTCTTCCGGTTCTGGTTGCCCGTCCCATACAATGGCTCCAGAAAGCTGCCTGATGTCCAGCAATGCTTGAAATAAAATACTCTTATATGCCTTTACTTTTAGATCATCCATGTGTAACTCCTTTACTGTCTTCTACGACTCTTTCGCTCCGAAGTATCTTATCTAATGCCTCACTATTCGTGACTCTCGTAACTTTATGACTGTAGAGACTCAACTTGGCTTCAAAAGCAGGCCTATTATGTTCAAAGTCACTTGTCCATGTATACATCATTTTTAGCATGGCTATATCCGATTTATAATCGCAATGCTCCAGACCTAGGCTTTGTTTGATATACCGAGTCAAAATTCGAATTTTCCGCTTCCATAGGGGAGGATCGAGAAATATAATCGTGTCTGCCATATCCAATAAACAGTTATATGACTCCCGGTGTACTCCTTCAAAAATCCAATCTCCGCTATGGTCTATATCGTTAATAACCTCAACTTGTTCCTCCGGCGTGCGTTTGTTTCTGCCATCTAACGTGTGATGATGAACAATGCTGTCTAATTCATGCCATGGGATACCGAGTTGAGTCGATAAACGTTTCGCCAGAGTTGTTTTGCCACTAGCTACAATGCCAATAATGAAGATTTTTCTCATATCCCGGTCACCCAACTTTCAGTCCAGTACAGTCCATTCTCCATCCATAAGACACACACATATTTGCAGTCTACAAAGTCATCACTCTTCATAAATATCCGTTCATTCCACCAAATATCCGACCTAACACATTTAAATAAATAAGGATACAGGATAGGATGATAGCCAAAGTTAGGATTAAAACTCTATTCTTACTACTCTTTGGAACGAGTAATAGTAATACAGCAACCATGATCAGATAGATTCCCATTAGAAATGGAATTAAATAGTAGTGTGTGTGAATAGGGAGATATGCGTAACGCAATTGATATCCCTCAGACAATATAACTGTGATCGGAAGAGAAGCAATAATGGTTGAAAATAAACCATGACCACGCCCATACCACATCAGATAGGCACATAGCGGAGCAATCAACATACAAATTCCCCAGAATAGCATTTCCCTTGCTGGAAAGAAGTGTAGGATCCATACGGTATAAACATAATACACCGTAAGCATAGAGCCGAAGAATGCAAATGCTTTAAGGGCTGCCACGCGAGGGGAATAGCTGAACACCGATAACAGCGTTGCTACGAATACCCATATGCTAAGACGTCCACCGATATTATCAAATATCGGATTGATTCCTGGTGCATCAACAAGCTTGGCTGCTATACCCATAATGACAGCCAACAGGATTGTGTACAGAATAGAAACGACTTTTTGCCTAGTTGTTGCTGGTTTCACTGCTCTAATTGGATTCAATAGACTGTTAATGAGTACTTCACCGCCTTCTTCCAACTCATTATCTTATTTGGTTGTCGTCACTGTTAGTCATGGAAATGCTTGATCACATTAGCCAGTGCGTTGTAAATCCCACTGAAGGTTTCAACCTCTAGATCGTAATGTCCTGTGAATGCAACATCCGTCTCTTCACCTTCATAAACAATGATTCGATGAGCATATCCATCTAGCCATACACTTTGGAAAGTCAGCTTGGCTGAAACTGCGAGACTGAGATTTACAAACCATTGGCGAATGGATAGAGATTGTTCAAACAATTGATCCACTTGCCATTTCTTTGCTGTAAAATGTACGACAATATTCTCTTCATCCTCTGCTATGAGTTCTTGATTATATTCGATTGGACTTAGCTGCACTTGGTGATTGGCATCGATGTATTTATAGACGAGTTCTTGGCGGAAACGTGGAATTACTCCTTGCGATATACCATACTCCCTTTCCCCATGACCGTCTTCCAGATATTTAAGTATGGTAGAGTCTACATCTACCTTCAATCCAAGTTGATTCTGTTCCTGATGCCAATAGCCATGCTGCTCAATATATTGATACAATTGGTTAACATGATCTTTGCTCATGACGACTGAATACTTCTTTTCAAACTTGTCATTGTTCTCTATATAGGAACGGAGCAGACCCGAGAGAAGAACACTAAACTCATCCATAATGCTGAGGTAGTTCTCCCTTTTCATGTAAAAGAAACCTTCACCCTTAAATTCCAACCATGTTTCAATGCCATTCAGATAGAAGATTCTATGTCCCTCAGATTCCATATCTAAGTAAGCAATTCGAGCATCGAGATGGTGACTCAAGGCGATAAACCATTTTTGTACCACCTTCGATTCTTCAAATAATAGACTCATATCCGATGTTGCTGCGGTGAAACTAACGATGAGCTCATTGCAGTTCGTATCCATCTTCTCCATAGAATAATAGATACAACCTATTTGGGCTTGGTGATCAGCATTGAAATCATGCTTAACCTCATCTTGATCATCCTTAGGCTTCCAACTGAACCCACCTTCTACATATTTCAGAACAGAAGAATCTACACTAAAATATATGGAAAAGCAATCTGTCCCATTTATAACTCCATGTTCACTGACATACTTCAGCAACTCTGCTTGCTGATTTTCTTGAATAACAAGCACATAACGATAGTCGAGTCCCATATTATACGTCGCCTTTCACTTGTTCTGCAGATGTGTTAAACACCATACCTTTACCTTCCCAATACTCTGTTCTCACATCCTCAACACGATAGTCACCATTCGTATATTCATGAATGACTCGTTTCCAGAAGTGCTGTGCAGCGTCATTATTTCCATGCTGAAGAACTTCCCAATTGCCCTTATGCGTATCAAAAACCAATCTAGCAACCTGTTGTCCTAATCCATTTCGACGGTACTTTCGCATAATAAAAAATTCAGCAATGGATCTAGCATTTTCCTGAACCAGATAGCAAACATCATTGACCAGTACAAAGCCTGCATATTGTCCATCGACTTTTACAAAATACGCTTGTCGCTTCTCTTCCGTCCAATAATGATCCAGATAGCTATACCCATAGAAGCCTTGTGCGTTCACATCAGCTCCATTAAATTCACTGAAATCGTATTCATATAATTCGATAAGTTGCCTTAGTATGGACTTCTCATCCTCTAAAACTTTGACGATCTGGGCGTAGTCTTTCATTACTTACCTTCTTTCTACTAAACATTATTTATATTTATCCTGCCATTGTTCTAACCAGGCACTATAAGATATTCCCGTGTGCTGCTCAAGCGTTTGGCCATCTATCGTATATACCCATCCATCGTTCATCTCACTGTGCGTCGGATAGCTGTACCCACCAATGATCCCCGTGGCTGAACTCATAACATAAACAGTTGTTTGTGGATTATCATAATCACTATTCTCATCTAGCGGATGACCCGACACTATGAACTTACTTGTGCTAATCTTCTCACCAACATACATTAAGGGATCTACATCCTGAACGCTCCAATATTGTACATAAGGCATCTTCACCAGTTGTTTCTTATGTAACATGTATTCATGAACAATGCCCTCATTATGAACAATCGCATACCCTCGATCAAGGACATATTGTTCAACCATAAGATCGTTTTCATTTGTTATCGAGGTACTACATCCAATTAATGGTAACAACAGAACGAGAATAACCATCCTTTGGTATATATTCATGGAGTCGCCTCCCTTTCCCATTTGAAACGATTGCCTCAATAATCCAACATTGATAACGTGACTTACCAGTTCGTCTATGGAATCAATAATTATTCTCTGTCTCTTATGACTCTACCTACTTTCTCACCAACACACTTCATTGGAATTTATATTTTAGAACTTATTCAATACCTTACGTTCTGCCTGCGTCAGTTAGGCAATTAAACAACTCAAGTAATAATTGAAATAGATCTTCTTCAAATTCAGTTCGAGAATGCGCTTCTAAACATAATCGTCCCCTCACATTCTCCTAATATCCAGCTCATTCATCATTCAATGATTACTGCTATATCTCATTCAATATCTCTTCTAGAGCAAACCAGTTATCACTCACCCACATTAATTCATGGGCGAATCTCCGTAAGGTTCGATATTCTTCCGACTTAATACTTAACCAGGCTGCTTCCTTCCACCACGTCAACTGGATAGATCGAATAAGTTTTGCCACAGTTAACGGACTACTCTCACGATATCCCATCACAAATGCCTTTGTTGATTCTAAGTTGATGTTATTCTCTAATATCGCGCCAGATAGAATAGCTCTCGAAATATCAAACTCCGGATAGATATAGTGCATTCGATCAAAATCCAAAATGGCAGACACCTGATTGGAATGGAACAAAATATTATCTACAAATAGATCCCAATGAACCCAACCCTCTTCACACGATTGAAACGTATTGAGGTTAAATCCATCTATAATTTCCCGCTGTGTCTCTAATGCAGAAATGTACTTATCCGCCCCTACAGTATAAGCATCATTCCAGTTCTTCTCCCAAGTCGCTAACGTGGATGCCTTAGACTCTGGTTGCCAATGCAAAGGGTAATTGGACGGAGCGTTCAGACGTAGCCATTGATGCAGCCTACCTGTAATTTGACCTAAATGATACATTTGATCTACATTTACCTCTCCTGGGTTTACCATATAACCATCACAATAACTTGTGACCATGAATCGTTCACCAGATGGAGTTCGTTGAATATAACGACCTTGATCAGAGAAAATCTTAGGACACGGAATGCCGATTTGATGTAATCTATCTTGTAATCCTAATGCCGTTTCAACGGAGTGCAACAAATGATCTGAATATCGTACTGCGTTATATTGCTTCACAAAGCGTATTCCTGCATCCGTATGTAACTTCCATTTGAGATTGGCGTATCCAAAATGATTAGGTTCTGCACGATACGTAGTCCAGCCATAAACCTTTTCAATCTGCGCTATTATTTCATTTAAGATATCATCTGATGACTTTAGTTCCATGACCATACCACCTACCAATCTACATATGTCTCAATTCGTCCGTAGTGCCTGTCAGTTCTGACCATCGAGCTGCAAGAAATTTCGCATAATTTAACGAGCTGATCCCATACGATCCTAGAGAATGCCCATCGTTTATCTCGACCAGTTTCATATGTCCATCTTGATCTATACCAAAATCCATTCCATAGGCAGCAGGTGCATCCACAAAATCTTCAACCGCACGTTGCACCACACTTACATCTAATGTGGAATCCCATGCACCCTTGTACTGTCTAATATCAAGAATTTGTCCGTATCGGATAAAACAACGCCACTCTGTTTTGAAATCCACAATCTCCGAACACCAAATGGTCGTATCTTCGTTTTCTTCAACAAGTCCTATAAAATCTTTGTATTCTCTCACTACTTTTCCAGCAAACTTTTTCGTTGTATCCTTGGGTTTAATAAATACATTCCAATTCTGAGGATTGGCAAAAATATCTTGAATGGTTGTTTTCCATATTTTCCGACCATAATACTGGGATAAAGACGGTGGATAATCAATTTCTCCTTGCTTTCTCTCGATTCCCAATAACTCAAGACGTTTTCTAACATTACCAATTCCACCTACAACAACATGTTCTGGATTCTTCTCATCAAGCTCTTGGATATCATTGAACTTAACAATCTCCCATCCCAATGAAGCAAAGCCTTCATATGCAGTAAATGCATTCACATTGTAGAACATGCCATCCTGATTGACCTGTATATATGCTCTCATCCTTGTCACGTCCTTCATGTTGTTCATTTTCCTATTCCTTATGGAGCCTTCTTCCAACATGTTCTCTCAAACCAGTTACCGATAGATTGGTTAAAATACCTATATGTTTTATATTCTGTATGCCTACTTCATAATTCATCAATTCGATTTGTTTTACGAGAATGCTAACTCCATCATCCTCAGAACTAATCAGGTTATCTCCAACCTTCAGTATTGAACTGTTGTTCAAAATTCTACCCGCAATCACACCACCTTTACCTTGTACTTCAAAAACATCTTCAACCTCGATTATAAACATCGCCTGCTCCAGTCTGTTGATATGACCTTTTAATCCATTATTCTCTTGTATAGATCAGCGCTCCTCCAGATCCCAGAATAACTAGCTTTTTTCCAGAAGGGGAAAAACCACATTTAATCGATCCATCCAGTCGATTCAAATCTATCATCGTTGCACCCTCTAGATAGTTATAGTTAGGTCGAAATACATTTTCTATAATGACTGATGCTAGAGGCCACCACGGATAGATCACTTCCACACTCCAACCATCATGAGTGACGCGATTCCCATCGCCGGAATCGAATCCAAAAATAGGAACGGATTCGTCATTATATGGGATACGGAATGTTAACTGATCTGGACTCATACTTTCATAGGTGTTGTTGGCATCTCGATCCCTATGGATGGTTAGACCTGTATCAGAATCATTCAAGCTGTAGCCTGAACTACTAATAAGCACAAGATTCTCATCTGAGTTCCAACCGCAAGCTATACAACCTGCCGCAGGGATCACCACTTCATGACGCCAAGGTTCTGGCGGTTTAGCAGGTATCATTTCCTGTGCTCGATGTAACAGATTCAATTGAGAATCACTGCGTTTTTCTTGATTGCTATTCGATGGAAAGTTCATAACTAACTCCTTCATTCAATTCTTTACATCATTCTAAACTCATTACCGTACCAAACGAAATTTTCATGTTTGGTGCATACATCAACCAAGAATCTGGATTGAAAACGGTGGAGAAGGCGAGTTCAGCCTCATATTGTCGCTTGGCTTCATCCGAACTTAATCCTCTAGCTATCAGATTATCGACGTTCTGCTTTGCATCACCAGGGTTCTGACCTATGCCTTCTTCCTTCAGGGAATAATATAATTTATTTTTCTGCGCTACATCCATATTCTGATCCAGGAAGTTGACCTTATCACTGATTCGACATTCCACATGTTTCAATCCCAATTGACTCATTAAGATAGGCAGCCGCATCCCGATATTGCCATCCTTCCCCGTACGTTTCAGATCCTCCTCGAACAGTTTCTGTAACTCTCCTAATCGAACGACTTCGCTTTGTTGCATGTTTTCAACATAATAATTGGCCATGCCACCGATCCAATGAGGTTCAAAACAAATCACTTTCCCGTCAGATATCACACTCTCCTTCATCTTCTGAAGGATGTGCTTCGCATTATGCATATGAAGTAAAAATGCATGGCTCACTGCCATGTCATATTTTCTTTTCATAACAGCTGTCTCCAGATCACACACATAGAACTGAGTATTATATTGGAGTTTTGAATATATCTCCCGAGCCTCTTTAATCAACCCTTCCCCTTTATCAATCCCCGTGTAGGTTGAGCCCTCAGGCAACAAAGGAAGCAGTTTAAGACCTAAATATCCGAACCCACAACCATAATCGATCATATTCACCGGCTTTGTGATTTTCCAGACAGACTGCACTAGAAATTGTAAATAATCATCGTTATAATACAGCCCCCGTGTATTTCTGAGGTACTCTATTTGCTTGTCCCAATAATATTCAGTCAACATGTCTCAGCTCCCTTTGATATACTCGGATCAATTAACTACTAGTTATCGCAATCAATTCTTTATTCATCTTTAGGATGGATTGATAATGCTCCTGAACTTCTTGGGACTTGAAGTACTCTGCGCTTTGAATTAAATAATCTGATAACGCCTCTTGATCACTACCCGTTTTGTTATCATAGCTGCGATTGCGGATTGATTCGAGTTGCCCCGTAATTTCTTCAATAATTCGTACTCCACGATATAATTCATTATCCAGTCCTTCTAGGTCGATATATCGCCCACTTGCATCCGATACAATCCATTCTTGCTGCATACCTAAGCACTCAAAAAACAATGAAAAATCGACATACATACTAAATATACTATTCTCCCTTAGACTACTAACTTCATTATAATTTGCGTAAGAACTGATCGGACCGTACAGTAGTGTTAATTCACGGTGCATCACACTTAAGTGTTGCAAATCCCTGGACACGATATTGCTGGATCCGCCCTGATCACCAATGTATAACCTGTTGTTAGATATTGCGTAGGCTAAATTTTCTTGAAGCGCTCTCACCCTATATTGTGAGTTAAAATAACTCAAGGCAATTTCAATGGCTAACTCATATTTCTCATGTGTTTTAGCTCGGTCATACTGATATACGTTCAATGTGCCGGATAGTAGGAATAGAAGTACAACGATGATGAAGAGCTTACCTTTTCTCATATTTTTCACCTCTATACTAGAACGCTTAAACGACTGTAATTGTCACCATATTTTATGAATTAAGATCTTTTTTCATATAATAGTGTGTGTAGCCTCCTGCATTTTCAAGCTTGCCATACACCTCGTAGCCTTCTTTTTTATAAAAATCCAAGGCTTGAAAGCTTAATGTGTCTACTTTGATGAAATCACATTTTTTCTCCAGAGCAATCTTCTCTACTTCTTGAATCAGTTTCCTCCCATACCCCTGGCCTCTTAGGCTAGGTTCGACAAATAAATAATGAATTTCAAGCCAGTTCCAGCACGTCTCACCCAGGATTCCACCACATACTTGACCTTCTTCATCTTGAAGAAATAGGTGTATCTCTTGATATCTACCTTTGATCTCATCTGGAAAGTGCTGCATGTTATAATAGAACACATGGTCTCTCACATATTTTTTCATTTCATCATTGTTCACATTGGTTATATGTAACGTCATAGTTGTTCTCCTTTTCTCCCCTAGTGTAATAGACAGTTCGATAATCTTCATTCCCACTGGTTACTCTAGTATGATTTCATTTTCTATCGTAAGATAAATATCCTCAGAATGTAGCTTTCCGTCATTATCATTCCATGTGACCCTAAGAAACGTACTCGCATAATTCTGTCGATCCTTCTTCAGCTCATCATACGCATAATCACTAGTTACATAGCCTATATTCTTAAGATTATCATTATTGAGAATCGTAATAGAACCATCGTGAGAGGTGGCTACATGCGAAATAACCTTACCATAATTACCGTCAGGATCTTTTTCTTGAACATCTAATTTATAATAGTTGCTATCTGCGATACTTCTTGGATCACCTTTAAACGTTAAGCTTGCATGACCTCGTTGGATCTGATTCGGTGTGATAATAATTTTATAGTCTGAAACGTCCCACAGATCTCCTGTTCCATTCAATTTATATATTTGTACAGCTTTGTTTGCTATATTACTTGAAACATGGTTGGGTTGGTCATCTACCTTATTGAAGTACAGCCAGCCCCAAACGACATTAGACGCAATAATTACACTGAGTAATCCAATGATTGTTCTTTTCATCTTCCACTCCTCGAATGTATTCATTTCTCCTTCCAAGCGCTACTTATCCCCGGATAAATTTTCATTGGTAGCTTTGATGAATTGATCTTCTTGTATTTCTACAGCTATATATTCCGCTGTCTCTACACCCTTGACCTTATATAATTTCGTGCCTACTGGATATTTGTTGGAGAAGCCATCTTCATATGAACCCTCTTTGTCAGAGTACTGTCTCACATGTCCGATATCATGATCGATTTCGTCTTTTGTTAGTGGTTCATTGGTAATGTTATACGTGTGATTGTTCCACACAACAAACGAATACGCCCAGCTAGAAATAGAACCGGTACTATCATCCATTGCTCGGCACCCAGAAATTACGATGATGGCGAGAAAGAGTGCAATACAGATACTCTGCCATTTTTTAATGGCTCTCATCATCTTTTTCCCCTTTCCAATTCGTGATCTATATGCCGTAAAATCCAAGAATGAGCTTGTATTTCTTCTTATCTTTCTTTGCTAACTTCATGCCTTCTCTCGTATCCATGATGAACACGCGTTTACCGAACCATACTCGGATATATATTGATTTTAGTTGGAAAGGCGAATAGATTCCCTTAATTTCCGTTTCAGTTCCATCTTCATGCTCCAACTCAGTTCGAATAAACCAAGTATTGCCGAAACCAATTTCAATGTATTTCTTCAACCTGGTTCTCCTTTACTTGCTCAGCTCTGTTGGCTATACCACTTTCTAAGCTGGTTAATATGAGCTTGATGATATCGGCTAAGATCATATAACATTCGGTCACCTCTGTTCTTACATTTTATGAGTAATATACGGGCTCTACTTGATATAACGTACGCTCAATGATCGAGCAAAGATCGCCATCGGTCTCATAAAATTTAATGCGGAAATATAAACTTTTTAAAAAGTTCTTTATATTATTTTTCTGCCTGAAGGCAGGAAGAAACTCTGAACTTTTTTCCACCGTACCAAACCGTTGAATCCACTCTTCTAGCTCCGTCCGACTAAGGATTCTACGATTTAAAATTTGAATGATGGGTCTGATCATACGTTCATCTTCCCCATCAGAGTAGACTCGATCTGTTATCGTCATCTTTTCATAAATTAGATCAAGCATCGTGGACAGATCCTTTTTGTCCAGTTCAGGGCACTGTGCCAAATCATCCAAAGCATCTGCTGCATGAGCTATGGCGTGGGCCCAGCCTTTGTCTTCATCGTAACCACGATAGTCTCGCTCTTGTTGTACGTTGTAGAATACGTTCTCTTTTATCTGATGGATCTGCTCACTCGAGAGAAACGGTGATTCATTATGTCTCGCCATTAAAAGTGGGATAACGAGCATAGAGAATGATCTTGTAAACACAGAATCTGAGTTCGATTCACCCAGCCTATATAGCAAATGGTTATGATCCAGGACAATGGATAGAAGTTGCTCTAACTCGTTTACAGCTAGTATGTTGCCAGGGATCCAATGTGATAACGTTGTATAAATGAGATCATCTCGTAATTCGGCATCCAATGAACCGATCTGGCTGATCATTTCTTGTACCAATAGGAAGGCATCTGGAGGTGCTTCGTAATCATTTTTCTTAATCAAGATTAACTTTTCTTTTAAATTCATTGGCTATACTCCTACTGAAATTGTATTGTGGACTGTTATTTAGAATCTGCTAACTTTAGAAATTCAAATATGTTGAGCTTGTATTCATCCCACTTATATCCTTTGTTCTGTATGATGAGTTTGGGAATATCCCAACGTTGAACGATATTACAAACGAAATCTTGATTTTTCGTCCAAAACTTCCCTGCTTCTACAAAATCATCATCGGTATAGAGTCCACAGCGGCCTTGCGTAAACTCAGGTTCACGAACATCACATATCCATCTCCAATGTTGCTCTACATTGTCTTGATATACATAGATAAGTTCAGGGTTAAGAGCGCTATGTATATTTTGAATCCTCTGGGTCAGATCCATTATTCGATCTTCGCTCATTTGCATGTTGTATGCGAAGCCAATTGTATTTTGAAAAATGCTGCTCTCTACAATTGTAATCTGATTACGATGAATTGGATTATTGACAAATTCAGTAAACAGCTGCTCCACTTTTGCAATAAACCATTCTGCCTCTTCTACAATAGAAAATGAAGTGAATTGCCGGTCGTAAATGCGAAGTGGGTGGTGGTCATCTAATTCATGGTAAAATACACTAGCCATCTTTAGCTCATTCAATTGTTCATGTATAGCAAGACCTGTTGTGGATTTACCCGAACCAGGCATCCCATCAATGAGAATCAATCTACTGTTCATTTCTTCCCTCCTCATGTTCAACGTTTCAAGAGATTACCCTTTCATAGACGCATCATTATGTACCTATGATTCAATCGCTGGGATGTACATCGTCTGTACCTCCAACTCACCTTGAACAAAGCCGAGATTGTAGTACAAAGACTCCGCATCATTACCCTCCATCACATACAATCTCAGTACTGGATAATGATCTTTAATAACCGACAAGGCTCGTTGCAACATACGTGTAGCAATGCCTCTTCCTCGGTATGTAGGAATAACACCAACACTGTAAACAGCCGCTTGATTATCTTGCAAACAAAGCCGACAATTCGCAATAAGCTGACCTGTTTCTTGATCGTACACAAGGGTAGACGCTTGATTTAATATCTCGTTTGTATAATTAGGATCTTCATGCGGTACAAAATCTTCAAGCAAGAACTTCTTTCTCCTTACTGCCTCTAGGCTCCCTTCAAAGCTATTAAAATCACAATTTGCAATTTCATCTTCTTTACTAAATTTCTTGGCCCCCTGCTGATTGTCAATAATCAGTGGGCGTTCAATGCTAAAATTATGATCCCATACGATGTTGTACTGTTCCGTGGGACGTTGCATCCATCGACACCTGAATTCATCTGGCCAAAACCCAGCTCTAGCGTATAAATCAACCTGATCAGAAAGAATCTCATACGTTTTAATTGGTTTAGTCCGATCAGACCAACTCATTAAGAGTTGTTTGAGAAGACTCAATACTTCAAATGAATCCTGGAACGGGGGAATATAAAATAAATGATACATAACATTAGGCGCTATTCTTACTCCACCTACTCTTGACTCTCCTCGATAGATCCAGTAAGCATTTCGTTGAGAAGAGTTAAAGCCCTCTTCCCTAAAAAAACCGATATAACGCATGTTATAATAAACGGAGCAATACTTGCCCCACTCTTCAGGATCCGCTAATTGAATAGCGTATTCACTTGATAAAGCGTATTCAGGAATATCCGCAGACCATTCTGTATATTGCATAAGTCATTCCTCCCTGGCATCCAAGCAAATGAACGCGTAAACTAAATCATTTTCCACTTCCAGTCTCTTCATTTCACTTTGGCAAATATGCATGTATCTCGAAGTGTACTTCCATCTACACTTGTATCATCATTTCGCAATATACCTTCTAATGTGAAGCCTAACCTCTCTGGGATGGCTCTACTCTTGTTATTCAATGTGTCACATCGTATGAGTACTCTTCTCGCCTTCAATTCATTGAATGCAAATTCTGTAATGCCTTCTACCGCCTCAGTCATGTAACCTTTCCCACTGTGACGACTATCGATCCAGTAACCTATTTCGAATTTGGGGACATCCCAATTTGGATGATGCAACCCCGATGATCCGATAAATTCATTCGTCTCTCTATGAAAAATAAGCAATCTAAGGTCTTCCCTCTTTAAATAGTTTAACCGAGCTTCTCTCAGATTCGCTTCCACCACTTCTTCTCGTTGCTCCTTATGAGCAAAAGGAAGCCATTCTCTCAACTCCTGAATAGAAAAAACGATCGATTCATAGACAACCTTTCCATCCCCAGGTAGAGGGCATCTAATTAACAAACGTTCGGTAGTAAATTGGTCTGGGAACTCCATTAAGATTGGATTCAAACAATCAACTCCTTCATTTCTAAATAGCTTTGTTGAAATACAACCTCTTCCATAGAATGAACTCGATGATTCAGTCCTGATATCAAGCTAACTCTATGATTAATGCAATAATCCGGATCCAAGTAAATGTAGAGGAGTTAGTCTCATATGAATTGTCTTGTACCGGTGAATAATTCGTGATTTTTCAACTCCAGTCATCAAAATGCTTTTCAAGAAATCGTATTTCTTCCTCATAATGAGCTAGATGGCCTTCTTCAACGAGCTTAACAAAAGCTGGATCTCCAGATGCTGCGCGAGAAGTCAGTGTATTACACATTGTGCGGATGCGCTGTACAACCCACTTCTTAAGATCTGTTGGTATATCTATACCATAGGTATCAAAAAATAACATAATTCTTCTTTTCCGCATAAGAGCATGCTCTGTTGGATTATAGGGAAGCACGATGTGATCAGCCTCACCTGGCGAGAACCTCGCAAGTGGAACAGAAGTGTAGAGTGTATAAACGATATCCCATATCCGCGGCCCTTTGCCCGCCATATCAAAATCAATGATTCCCATAGGAAGCTTGTCTCGAAACACCATATTATAGGGTGCAGCGTCGTTATGGCAGACAACCTCATGTTGGCTTGGATCAGGATAATCATTCTGAGACTTCAGTGACGTTGTAAACCCGACAGTTGCATCATGGTAGCTCCTCAGAAGCTTCGCTTGTTGCATTAAAACTTCGTCTGACCACATAACCCTTTCGATCTCAGGATACTGGTTACCGGGAACTACGCCCTCAAGATAAGAAAAAATCTCTCTTCCCTGTTCATCTACACCTAGATATCTAGGGACAGTAGGCAACCCAACCTTTTCAAGATGCACCAGTAATGCATTCACGTATGCATTTTGTGAGTTACGGCGAACGGTGCCCCCGATTTTGATTACTTCGTTC
The DNA here is from genome assembly GCF_030812775.1 of Paenibacillus tundrae. Lineage (GTDB taxonomy): Bacteria > Bacillota > Bacilli > Paenibacillales > Paenibacillaceae > Paenibacillus > Paenibacillus tundrae_A. Next base: position 389,773 of record NZ_JAUSTI010000003.1, on the reverse strand, counting down.
ACGTTACCACCCGCAAGCACCTCTTCATGATCCGTCAAGACTATCCCTCCTTGCCATTAACAGGGCTCTCATACATTCCAGTTTCATATTGATTTTTATATTTATGTTATTATAAACCTAATTTTTCCTGTAGCACATATATTAATAGAATTACCGTCCATTTTGTTGAAAAAGAAAATAACGCCGTCAACACTGACGACGCTCCTTGGTACTTTATGATCCGCTCTATTCGCTTCTTATGCGTTCTTAAAATTGGCTGTTACGTCGCAATCTCGTGTTGGATCTCCTTAATGCTTCCTATAAAATTAACGCGCTCGACACGGTATAGATCATAGATCTTCTCTGTTCGATTAATCGTATGATAAACATCCGAATATATTTCATTCGCCAGCTTCACGTAAGGTAATTTCTCTATCGCCTTTCTCGAACGAATATTTTGCTCACGAATCTTAATGAATACCGTCTCTATATGATGTTCAAGAAACAGTTCAACCAGGAAAGATTCTTTCGCTCTTTGGTTATATCCTTTTCCAAAATACGGACTACCAATCCATGTGGCTAAGAAACCCGTTCTATTCACGATATGATATAGATCAATCGTACCAATCGGAGATCCCGTTTCATTCAGAATGGTTCTCGAAATAGAGGTGTTTTGTTCTTCTTCAGCAATCAACTGTTTTGTTACAAACAAGTATTCTTCATAAGTCTGACATGCATAACGAACGTAAGGAAACACCATAGGATCTGTCATCAAGCTATAAAGTGAATGGCATTCGTGTAAGTCACGTTTTTTCAACATTTTTTCTACCACCTAGTCCTTTTCATTCGCTATATTCAAGCAAACTAAGTATATCCAAGGTGGTGTAGAATTTAATGAATTCTGGATCATGCTTATGTAAAATTTATCATTAAAATATTGTTCACTCTTCTTCTATAATAATATCCTCACAACGAATAATGCATTGGGGATCTCCTGCACCAGAAAAAAGTATATGCACTTCATATCCACGACCTGTACGATACAATTCGTCATAAATCCAGTAACTGCCTACGATTTGTCCCTCTTGTTTAATGGTTTCCGCAGCAACAAGCGTAATTTTATTGAAATCGGTGAATCCACTCCGCGTTTCAAGTCGAATGATCATGTCCTTACCAAAGAGTATTTCAGTCACTTGGCAATCGTGAAAACCGAATCGACTCCGAATATGTTGGGGGATATCCTCCGACTGCTGCATCTGAACATACTCATTAGATATATGCTCCATTTTTCTTTTGTTTTCATTACTTAATTTCTTCAACTCTCTCATAACCTCTTGGGTACAGTAACCTAGCGAAAATACGCGAATATCTGCGATCTTAGCAAGAAGCTCGCTCGGTAATTGGTTACCTTTATCTGCACAACTCCATTCTAGATTGTCTTTGAATTCTTGTTTACAGTTCACCACATCAAACGGAGGGCCTGCATCATATTCAGCAATTTTTTTCTGTATTTCCTCTTTTTCGTCGTCAGGCATATGATAAATTATCGTATCTTCTTGACGGATATCCCCACTGACAAATTGTTCTACAGGAATCATAACCGCCCCGTCACCTTCCAGCATATAGCGAGGATCTACATTATAAACGTCACGATGCAAATTAATAAATTCCTTTTCTTTTGTAAAGTCGCAAATAAAGAACTTCATCTCGAATCTGAGCTCCCCTATGTACTCTCATCCCAAAATGAAGGTGTGTCTGCTGGCAGAGATCGTACCATTCTCTCGTTAAATACCTCATGCATTCTCCCTTCGTCAATATAATACGTATTTTAGAAAATCCATTATTGATATAAAATCCGTTCTCCTCGCAAAAAAGGTTTGCAGCGTTCGGAACACAATATCGGCATTCGTTCACGCATCCAATCATGCATTTTCTCGTTCCCGAACTGAAAAACATAGAACCCGATGATCGCTGCAAGCATAAAACCTTCCAACTGCAACAACTCATTCTCCGAGCAACCCTTTCCACCATAATACGCCTCAAGAAAAGCATCACGGCGATCTGAAGGTAGCATCAGAGCCCCCATTGCCACATCTGTCTGTGCGTATCCCTTTCCATAGAACCCGAAGTCGATAAACCGCAAGTCGCCATTCGCCGTCAAGATCGCATTCCCCAAGCCTACATCGCCGTGAATGAGATCTGGCCCTTCATTCCCACCTTCATCCGATAAACGAGAGTTTATCAATCGTAACGTATCATCAATAATTACTGCATCGCCAAATGTAAAAAGACCTTGGGGAACACCTGAATAGATCAACTGTGCCATTCGTTCGTTGTAAGCTTTCCCCTGACTCGGTCGTGCTTCCATGCCGACTGGACTATACTGACCAAAAAAGGAATGCAACTCCGACATATGCGTACCCAGTTTCTTGATAACTTCTGCATCTTGTGTATCTTCCTTAGTCAGATCACGACCTTCTACCCAAGTAAGGAGCGATGCATTCAATCTGTATCCATCTCCTTCAAGAGTCGTGACAAGTTGGCCGCTTTGGTTCCGCACTGGCTTCTGCACTTCATTCTGGTACCATTGACCCCATTGCTCCAACATATCCAGTTCCGCCAAAACACCTGCTTCAGTGTGCTGTAATCCTTTCATCTCCTGCACAAAGGGATCATGAATACGAAGTAAGTACTGCTTGCCAGCGCTGTCCTGAACCCGGTAAGTCTTATTTTCGTTATGTCTCAGAAACGTTGGTTCGGGCTGATCCACATCGTAAGCATTTAGCAGAAGCATTAGCTGTTCATTGGTCATCTCCATCACGCTCCTTTTTGATTGTAATGAATTCGAATTTCTCGTAAAGGTGAATTGCTCTTTGGTTAAATGCTGCGAATGTTAAGCGATAAGAACTCTGGTCAGATTATTAGTAAGAAATGCTTCGCTATTAATCATTTCGAGCTATATTTCGAATGATTAATTCAATGGAGGATTGCGTGGAGTTCCAATCTATATGAGAATGTCCAGTAAATAAACTCGCAAGATAGGCGCATTGATGAAACAGAAGTTCCAATCCCAGTTGCGAAGCATTGATGACCCCGATATCTTGATCTGTCTTAACCCTCAATTGTTCTTCGTACTTCCATTGCTCCCAAGTGTCCCACATTGAATCATCATGACCATTTTCTAAGGTTAGACGGTATAATTCTGTTTTGGTAAATTGAGTAGAAGCCTTGATTTTTCTTAAATCCTTCATTGTGAGTGGATGGATAGCTCCATTGAAAATAAATAAATCCATGTTCGATTCTAAAAATATAACATCGCGAGTTTGCATGCTATGCCTAAAAAGACTCGATAGGAGAAACATCTCTTGGCAGTCAGCCGCATCCATTAACAATACCCGGCCCAATTCTTCTCTAATTTCAATATGAATGTCTTTTTGCTGTAACACAACGATGGTTATTTCTTTCGATTTCATCCGTACCTTTGCTCGTTCCACCTGATAGGATAGTAACATGTTATACACTCCAAACATTTGGAACTTTCCCACGGTTCCCTATTTAAATACAGTTATCTTAATTGTATATCCGCAACAGTTGATTCACATTTCGTTGAAACTCATAACCTGTGTTCTGGATTTCATAATTCCACCCGGCTTCTTCGATCAAGTTGATGATAGAGTCCAAATGTACTGATCTCTCACTTGCTAAATCCATAATAGGAAAAACTCGAATTTCTTTGCGTGTTACTCTCATAAGTTCTCGTATGGTCGCTTGGTGAAAACTCAGGTCTAGTCGGTCAGAATACATAAACAAGAAATGCGCGGACAATGTGATATCAAACTGGTTATTCTGAAATGGTAGCTGTGGCAACGTTGCGGCAAGATAACGGTTAGGATTTGCAAACATATCATCGGTGCAATCTGTCAAAGCTCTCATCCGACTTGATCTCAGCTCATCAACTGTTTTGAAATAATTCCAAACATAATTTTGTTTTACCTTTTGAATGTTCTCAATGCCATGTTCTACATCTAACAGCCCTTTGTTCTTAAGCTGCTGAACCGGATAAGAGTATGCAATATCAGCAGCTGTCACATCTCCTCCTAACTGATTCGCTATAGAGGTAAAGGAGCAAGCGCCAGCAGGACAATCTAGTATTTTGTTATTCAGCATATCCTCGTTAGAGAGATTAAATATATCTTTATATTCTTCAAAAGTTCTTCCAATAAAAATGATACGATCTAGATCAAGTCCGATGCCTGAGGAAGCCATAGCTGATCAACTCACTTTCAAGTGATATGATGAATTTCATAAATTCACCAATTATTTAATACCCACTCTTTAATCTTTTTTGCTACTTCTTCAGGTGTAATTTCACTTGTGTTGATTGTTGGCATTGGAGGCGTAAAAGCTGCACTTGCATTCTGCACCAACCAATTGGCAAAATTCTTATGTTCCTGGACAGCTTCATCACCCCAGCCTCGCGCTAACAATCTTGCTGCACGTGTTTCGTCATCGCAATGTAAGTTAATGTAGTGAATCGTCTCAAACTTATCCTTATGGTCAGCAGATTGAATGTTTTCTGGAACCATTGTTCCACACAAAATGGTACCGCGGCCACTTAATGAAATACTATAAGCAATTCTTAGCCAATTTGCTTTCGCAATTTGCCAGTCAACATTGTCGATAATGTCCATATCAAATACATCAAATTCAGGAAGGCTCTCACGTACCAGTGCGCTAACCGTGGATTTGCCCGTTCCACTGGCACCTGTAACTACAAATAAAGGCAACTTACTCATATAACTTCATCCTCTCGGTAAAAAATAATATGTAACTAATCTTTATATAACGTCTTCCCTATCAACGTAGCGCCTACTTCTTCTGTCATATCTGTTAGGAAACCCATTTGATTAAGGTTAATATTTTTCTTGACCCAAAATTTATTAACTCAATTGATTTCACTAATACCTTCTGTTGTATATTATCTTTACTTGTTAATACATCCCCATTCCTTAGGTTCGTTTCCCCATTTAATATCTCCCCTGTGACAACGGTACCTCTCCCAGAGATTTTGAAAATTGCTTGAACCACAATTTCAAACATCAACTCACCTCCTCTTTCACTTTTGTTCAGACTGTATCCGCTGAATACGGATTTGCATACAGATCGACATCAATTTCAGCATGAATTGAATCAGCAAACTTAATAAAATTAGAGTCAAAATATAGAGCAGGTGTGTATCCCTCTTCCATCACGATGACAATATAAAATTTAGACTTCAGTTGATTTTGTGCCTGGGTTGTATTGATTTCATCTACTTTATCTTTTAGTGAATTCATAACTTTATTCAACTGCTTATTAACATCGAGAGATTCTTCATATTCAGTGCTTAATGTCCAAGATGTTTCTGGATGACTATGTTTCGCATTAATGGTATCCCCTTTTCTAGTAATACTTGTTGGCGTAATTGCAAGCTTCGAAGTCACTTCATCCGGATCAAAATGATCACCAAATAGGCTGTAATAAGCCTTCACCTGTGTTTTATTCATCGTCTCTCCCTTTATATATGAATGTTAAGCACCGTCTAAATGAGATATACAGTTATAACGTTCACAATTCCATCTCACTTGCTCTTTATTTATTATGGTCACCGATGTGTTATGGAGACTCTCTTGCATATCCACATGCCGAATGAGCTTTCTCAAGATCAGCCCAAGTATTGCTCCATGACTTACAATCAGCAGTTTTTGATTCGGATGTCTCTCAGCTAGATCTGCGAGGCAGTCTACTCCTCTTTTAATAATATCCGCCTGTGGCTCTATACCTAAATCTAGTTTCGACCAGCTATATCCCCACTGATTCACTCGCTCTTGTTCGGTTGTACCTTCAGTAAGTCCACCATTCATTTCTCTTAAACGTAGGTCGGTTCTCACTTCAATGTTCTTCAGTTTGCCTACCATTTCTGCTGTTTCGAGTGCTCTGGATAAATCACTTGAATATATAACATCCCATTCTTCGTTCTCCATTCGTCTAGCAAGTAATTCTGCTTGTCTTCTTCCTTCGGCATTTAAAGGAATATCCGTATGTCCCTGCGCTCTATATTCATAGTTCCAATCCGTTACACCATGTCGTATAAGTCCAAATATCGTCATATGGGTTCCACCTCATTTGAATATATTGCTTTCTATCGTTCTACCGTAAAATGAATTGACTGATCTCTTTGTTAACGCGCTCAGCACGTTCATGATTTATCGCATGACCTGTGTCAGCTATGATTTTATATTGAATTTGGTTCTTATCGAGCTTTTGTATAGCCTTAGGATAGTTGGACAATAGATCATGCTTATAACTTCCATTTGAGTTGTGGGAATTCTTCCTGCTAAACAGACGGCACTATGTATGACATTTTTCTCTTAAGGGTGTAGTAATAGGATAAATAGCCACCGTAGGATACCCCACAAAATATCAGCCTTGGGTATATTAAGAGAGTTTAATAATTCATCAATTCACTGCACTTGATCAAAACTTTTATCGTATTCTTCATATGGTTCACTCTTCCCTGAGCCACCAATCGCATCTATAGCTACCATAAAAAAAGATTTTATATCTCATTCGTCTTCGACATCCTCTCTTGGTTAAATGCATACACTTAGCACTTAATATCTTCTCTAGTCTTTACCACATATTTCCCTTGTTACATCACCCAGAAAAGTGGTTTTTAATGTCCACTCTAATCTTTTAAGCCACTCCTTTTGCACGCTCATATCAGCATTCTTAATGCGATGTAATATATTGATTACTCTAGATAGTGCAAAGGCCTTGATCAATTCCTCTGTGACTATTACGGCTGAATGCTCACGATACGCTTTTAAGAAAATGCCAGATAGTTCATCAGCTACATCCGGATAATGGAGGTGGACAAACCATACGACCCATGCAATATCTTGAAGCGGGTGACCCCATCCTCCCCACTCCCAATCGATAACTACCAGCGAATCCTCAGTTAGGATCGTATTATATGGGCCATAGTCTCCATGGATTATTGTTTTCACATCGTGCATAACATGAACATTTAGAATACGTTTCACTTCATTTTTCAGATCACTGGGCACAAAATCCAGTGAATCTAAACGGTCATCCTCAAGCTCAATGATTGGTAATTCTGATGTCTGATCTTTCCAACGTATCGAATGAATTTCGGATGATAACAGAATGCCCAGCAACCTGTAGATTTCTCTAGCAGCATCCATGTCATTTGAATCCAGAAATCGCTGCCCATTGCCCCCCTGTATGTAGTCCATGATAATGTACAGCGAGGTGTCGTCCTCAAAATAATCATGGATACCGGGAGATACATCTGAACTGTTCAAGAGATGTAGAATACTTATTTCATTCCTAGCATCCTTATTATTTTTATAAAAAATTTTCGCAACCATAAGTGGATGAGAACCATCAAGTAATATTGTCTTGTTGGTGTACCCACCTGTGAGTTCAGTTAGTTTTACATTTGGAAATTTACGTAACAGAATCTCATTCGCCATCACATAGCCCCTTCTTTCGTTTACCTACACGCCAAATTGCTTTAAATGATGGTCTAGATGTTTATAGAGCCCCTTACCCCATTCTTCAGGAGATAGCTTACCAAAGAAAGGATGCGGTTTTCTTGTACATTTCTCAGATCCATCATGTTGGAACGTAATGATCTTCTGGATTAACATTTTCTTTTCTAATTCAAACTCCCTCTCATCTACAATCATAATCTCAGGGATCGTGGACATATTTTGTGGCAGTGGCTTATCGTTGTAAAATACGGGTTTCACTAGTTTACCGATGACTAATCCTAGCCAGCTTCTTGCAGATGTAGAGTTCCCCATTGCGATCTCCTGAAAACCTGAGCAGTGAGCCAGCATTTGTGATGCATTCATCTTCCCCCATTGCGGCTGAGCATCTGGACGTAATTGTTTGAGACGCTCCACAATCTCATTAGCATGAACTTTTTCAAATAGGCTGTTCATTTCATTCCTCCTAAGAACATCGTTATTACTATGTTTATTCGTGATAGCGTTCTAATCTCAAAGTATTTAAAAACCATTTTATGGTTTAATCATAATTATAATCAAAATCTGATAATAACGAGATATAACGCTAAGGAATTTCATCATCCAAGTTTACCGAGTTCTACTATAGAGGGGGAAGTGAACTGAACTAACAATCATGAAGAACGGTATATATCAAACCTAAGTTTCGATAGGCAGACAGCTAGGCTATTTCATTTAAAAGGTAGGGATGTCTGGTGAAATACAAAATTCTGATTGCTATACTCTCAGTAATCGTTATCTTAACAGGGCTTTATCTATATACAGACAGGGAAATCATTGCTCTCAAAACAGGCACAACTCCGCCGCTTCAGTGGGATGATCCTTATGAGAACGATGAGGAACCGATTCAACTTACAGCGCAAAATCAAACGTTATCCAATCCGGATGTGTATCTCACAGAAGTTTACTACCTACCGAAGTCAAAGAAACTTCAGTTTGGATTATGGTACCGTAAAAAGGACTATCAACCTAATCAAACTGCAAACATTCCTGATCGGATTTTCCAAGTTACGATTCAGGATACACAAGGCCAGATATTTAACGATGATACCGTTATGAAAACAGAGGGGATATTTGATGAATTTCAACGTAGATCCATTTCTATTGATTTAGACGATTTAGAGAATCAAGGCACTCTTGAGGTCACTGTTTCTTTAATTGCACAGGATGGCACAACCATAACTCCTCTTGAATCGGCGAGCTTTAAGGTAACTATTTCTTAACCGCATCTACAATTAGTGAGGTAAAACCCAAATTACCATTCTGATTTCGATGATCATATCGCTTAGACCTATAGATGTATCCCTTTTCTGGATTCCAATCTCGAGAATGAAAACGTTCATCTTCGTCCCAATATTCCAATAACTCAACTTCGAAGCCGGCTTCCTCAAACATCTGGGTGATTGTCTTATAATTATGTACGATCTTATGACTTGCCGCTGGATGATCGAGTGCTCCTGGGCCACCAATCTTAACCAGATTCTGATAATCTTCATTTGCAAAATAACCATCAGGAACCGCGCAGCGAATATACCCTTTCGTATGTAAATACTTATAGCATATCTTAGCGGCTTGAACTCCCTCTTCGTAAGTCATGTGCTCCCAGACATGCTCAGATAAAATAGCTTCGATTCTTCGATCTTTGAAACTTTGCTCCCAATCTTCCAATCGTAGTAAATTCAATTCGTTCTCTTGAGTTTGTATCCACCCTTCATAACTTTGTGAAGAAGCACCAATAATAATTTTAATTGGATCTATTGGTGCAATATGAGAGATATCTATCATATGCTTCGCTCCTTTTATTCCTCATCATTCAAATAGATTCCCTCGAAATCTTTCGAATAATAACTTAACTGTGGAAATAATGCTTGATAATTTTGTTAGCACACTCTTCTGGCGTGTTCAAGCTCGTATCTACGGAATAGCTATAATGAATGTTTTTAGCCATTATTTTGTATTGCTCATCTGATTGTTCTTCACCACGATCACCACGCTCAACATTTCGCTTCCGACATAGATCTAATGGGCAATGCACCTCAACGATATCCAGAGGATACCCTGCAAAAATCTCTTGGACTTGTTCATAATGCGGTTGTAACTCTGGTCTTTCAACAAGTATTCCATCGATTAATACGTGCTTTCCATGATCTGAAAATAGTTTTGCTGTGTGATACATCATAATAATCGCTTCACTTAAGTACTTCCAGTAGTCTGTTTGCAGATGCTTATCCCCAATCGTATTTTCAAAAAGATCATTAGCTACAACATAAAAAAACGGCTCAGTGTATGATTGCATTGCTTCTACGATGGATGTTTTGCCTGAGCTGGTTACACCATTCAAAAATATAATTTTTCCTTTTTCCATTTCTCTTATCATCCTTTACTTGTAAGTAAGTCTATCTCGGAAATATGCTTGGTCAGAAGATCTAATTGAGGTGAAGCAAACCAATCTGGCTTGATCTCGCGATTTCCACCAAACTTAATAACATGGGTAACGGCTAATGATGACATGTAGATGTTATGCGGTCTTAATGGAGGAACCATGACGCTGTCGTCCTTTTTTAAAATTCTCAAAGAATATTGATTCTGTTCATCAAGTTCTGCATAAGCAATCCAACCTTGTTGTACAACATATAATTCTTTTAATGCTTGGTGATAATGACTGTTCTGCCACGCGCCCTTCTCGGAACCTACCGTTCGGATATATGAGCTACCATTGTTATTGATTAGTCTAAATCGCTTTTCACCATTATCCATAAGGTGATACGCCGTTTCTACACCTAAGCTTTTTGCCTCTTCCAAAGAGATCATTTTCATTGGTTTGCTCCTTGTTAATTTCCCTTAAAGATTATAAGTTTTCTTTCAGCATTTCTCTTATAAGTATTGAAGCGTTCTCAATTTTTATTTTATTATTTCTTGTATTACTCTCCCAGCCGATTGATTCTGCATATTCGATTAGTCTTGCAATCAACTTTGGCTCGTAAACACCAATATCCCAGCTATCTCCCCAACGAATGAAATATTCAGCAAATGTGGATTTAAACTGATTCGAATAGATGCGCAAAACGATATTATAATCTTGTTCATCAACTACATATAAGTACAAAACACCGTTTGTAGTTATTTTCCGAACTTGCTTCCTAAATACCTTCAAACAGTCACCTCTCTATTTCTGTAAATGTATCTCTCCGGTACAATTAAAATTCACTTTGAAATACGTTCTATGATGCTCTTTATTTCTACTAAGTCCTTAATGGACATATAATCTGTTGAAGGTTTACCAAAGTAATCATCTTCTTTCCAAATTCCTCTCATACCCGCATGAATACTTGCATCGACATCATTGATTGGGTGGTCTCCTACAAATATTGATTCTTGAGGTTCTAATCCTAATCGATCTAAAGCTCTATTAAAAATCTTAATGTCTGGCTTACGCAAACCCTCAATTTCAGAAATGAATATTCCGTCAAAATAATGATCAATGTGTAGTCCTTTTATATTGTTCATCTGAAATCTACCAAACCCGTTACTTATTATCCCCAATTTCATTTGCTTGTCTTTCAAGTGGTCAAGAATCTCTATTAATCCGGGAAAACCAATACAATGGTGTTGAAATGATTGAATATAATCCTCCAATAATTCATTCCAATTCAGATCTAAATTAAATTCATTAATTAGCGCTTGATAAACTTTATCTTTCCAGACATACCCCTTCTGATCTAATTCAATAAATCTCTGTACAAAAATGGGTTCCTCGACGCTTTGAAAAGCCTGAATTCGATGATATTGATTACGAACGAAAGCAATTAATGATTGCTCACGATCAAGCAATGTCCCATCCAAATCAAATAATATGCCTTTAATCATAATTTCCACCCTTTTTAATGGAGACTCTATCTTACAAATTAAATTCTTTTTTAATTAGCTCGGCTGCCTGATCTGCTTCCAATTCAACCGTATTACTCTTCAGTACCTTTCTTCCTTCATTAAAATACATACTCTCATTTCCATGAATTAAATTTTGAAATCCACCTTTATAATACGGCATTAATTCGTCCGCCTCTTCTATGTCCAACCATGCAATTTCTGAAATTTCATCTGGTCTAATAATTTGTTCCTCGCCGCCTACGATCTCTGCCCTAAACGTATAAAAAATGACATGTTCATTGATATCCTCAAATTTGCACTCGTTGATGGCAACAATCCCATGGACTTTCACTTCAAGTCCTGTCTCTTCTTTTACCTCGCGAATCGCAGCCTGATCTAATGTTTCATTTAACTCAACGGCTCCCCCAGGAGGAGACCAACTTGCTCGATCAGCATTTTTAACTGCAAGAACTTTTTTAAACTGGTCTGTTATTAGTGAGTAAACGACGTCAACTCTTTTCATTGAAATCATATCCCTTCTATATGCCTATGGATTAAGCGCTCTCATTTGAATCAGAATGACCGATGCAAGAAAAGGTTCTATTAAAGTGAGCCTCTTTCTTGGAGAAGCCTAATTAGTTCTTCATCGTTACTAGCTCTATTAATCACTTCTGTAATAAAATCTGCCTTACCCATCGTATAAGCGACTCTATCATATTTAAATTGTCCTTCCAATTGCTTTTTAAGATTATAGTATTCATTAAGAATTTCAGGATATCGCTTTAAATACTCCCTAAACAACACATTCTCGTTCCAATTTTGCCCTCGGAATTTATATATATGTAAATGATGTGTTCCTGCTCGCCATAGTCCTCTTCTAAAAAATAAGCGCTCAGGAAATTCAGGTTTGTGAACGTATCCATAGCCAATATTATCTAAGCTTTTAATATAGGATTCGTCCATTAAATCTAAACTAGGTAATCCCGCCATAATATCAATCGTCGGTTTTGCTCCTAATCCCGAGACTGATGTGCTCCCTATATGTTCGATAACTACTTCCAGACCACTTAAAGCATGTAATATTTTATTTTTTTCTTCCTCAAATTCAATATTCCAGTCTGGATTATATTCAGATACAATGACTTCTTCCATGTTCATCCCCCACTTTCCTGAAGTTAATCATCGTTGAAAATTTTTAATCTCAGCAGATATATTATTAATAATCAATCCAACGGGATCGTTATTCCTTACTGCCTCTTGTAATCTGCCTTCTCTATTCCATTTTATTCCCAATTCAATAGCTTTAGGGTACTTCATTCTGTACTTATCCAAAAATCGATTTGCATGCTCTTCGCCTAAAGCCCTTATAACCTGATCAGTTCTTAACACGCGTTGAAGTTCTCCTAGATATGTATCAGCACATTTGATATCGAGGTTTCTTGACTTGATGAATGAATTCTCTGCTTCATTTAGATTGGCACCTCCTGCAATAGGATCAGTTGCTGCGAATCTTACTTTCCTAACTCCTGACATGATAATTGCACCAAAACAAAGTATACAGGGTTCTGTCGTTGTAAAAAGTGTATAGCCTTTGTAATCTTCTGAATCTAAATTATCTACTTGTAACAAAGCATTTATCTCTGCATGCGCTAATCTATTCGAGCACGTTTGCTTGTTTGGAGCAGCTTTTTCATTGATTCTATTTCTACCTCGACTAATTATTTTATTATTGGCATCAATTATAACTGCACCGATAGGGATTGAACCGTGAGCATAAGCTTCCCATGCCTCTTCAAAACTAGCTTTCCAGCAATCTGATAGTTTCTCCCACACAATCAACACCCCATAATTGACGGATTAGGCCTTTCATATGATATTACCAACTTCGCGAAACAGGGAAAATATTGCACTTTTAATTAAATGTGGAACCATTCCATTGATCAATACCAATTGATTCCACGAGTTTTCTGTTCGTTCTTTTTTTAGATTATTAATCTCTTTGCGCTGTTTGAGAAGCCGCCATGATTCGAGCGATGATTTGGTGTTATAAGTTTCCAGCATTTTGTCCGAAGTATTTTATACATTAATCGACTTATAAGAGTCCAGTATCATTAAGTTCTTTAGGGTAACATACGCTCTCCATTCTAATCGCGCAGTTTCCCCAGGTGGTTCCCAATTAATCTGTCATCCACCATCAGTTTCCTGCTGTGCTGCTACCTTATATGCCTTTACTGTTCTCAAAGCATCATCACCCAAAAACTTCTGATCAAGATTCCAACTCTATTTTGTAGCTTGGTATAAAAACTCAACTTCATAATCTAATAAATATCGATATTCAAATAATTGTATTGTTCTGCCTCTTATTCTCTCCTTTATAGCTGTGGCTAAGCTTACCGGTCCTCTTGATCCAAGGTAACCATTATAAATAAATGTATCCTCTACAAATTTTGATTCCTTTAAGTGATACTGTAACCAATCTTTCTGTGATTCAATTAAGGCTTCTCTTGGTTCTCCATCCAACGTAGAAAGAAGCTTTTTATATATTTGGTTCAACTCCTTATCCCATATCTCCGTATATTTACCTTCTAACGCCCCCCATTCCATGGTTGTAACAACCTCTTTGGAGTCTTGCAATCCATTAAATTCCACTTCATAATCATGATCTATAGGATTTCGAAGCATTTCATCATAAAAATCTCCTTTCAATTCAAGGTTCCCGATGTTCATGGGTAACACTTTATTATTAGAAGTTTCTGATGAATTTTCCGTTATTTCTTTCGATTCTGTTCCACTGCCTGTACTCACTACATCATGAGACGGTTCAGAATTCCTTATTGTTTCAGTTTCGCTGTTCGAAGTAGTCGATTGACTAATATTCTGACAAGATGAAAGCATTATCGTAATAAAAATGAATAAGAGTATCCTACCTTTCATACATAATCTCTCGGCAATTTTATAGCCTATAACCAAATGCATGATTCTGGATCCCATACAATGAATCACCTCAAAATTCCGGTCTATAATCCTAAATTTATATCATCTCTTCTAATTCTTTAGGTAACAAAAACGTGCCGCTTTCATTAGGCTCAAAATCAACAGTCTTTATTACTGAGTCTATATTCATCTCACCATATATATGTGGATACTTTCTTCCTTCATTGTACAAATCTTCCCATCTAACTTCAGACTTTACTTTTGATTCATCAATGCAAAGTAATATTAATCCCTTTACTCCTCTGAAATTATAATTGGCGACAGATGCAATTTTCTCAATAGGTGAACAATGAATAAATCCATCCTTCTCTTGGGAATTTCCTCTATATACTCCTTTTGCTAATGCTGAATCCCACTCCGTTCTCAAAAGTGCATGCACGATGCATCAACCATGGATGCTCTAACAAAATCATTTAATATGCTCGTTTCAATAATTTTGTCATCTTCTTTGGTAGCGTTTACCCAAGTGATCATCTCTTTTCTAGTGAATTCGTTTTCAAACCTTCTAAATATCTTTGAAGCTGTCTCAATATTTTTGAGTCCTTTATATCCCAATATTTTTCACTTCATCATCCGGGAAATAAGCGTAATACTCTTTCGCATCCTCAGAACGTAATTCTCTCAATATAAATCTTTCAGTTTCAAGCTTAGGAAAGTAATAAATGCATCTTTAAATGGCATAGTGATCTCCTCCGACTTTTGTTTTTTATACCACATCAATTTCAATTAAAGTTCCTATATGCACAACCCAACGCATGTCGAGTATCCTGCAAACGCCGGATCAAGGGCGTCTACCCATATTCTGCTATAGAATGTCCATCTCTTCTATGAATCACCTTAATAGGTTTTCTATTTGTTTCTTATGATGTTCATCATGATGTACGAATATTTTTAGATATCTTTCATAGGTATAAGGTCGTTTATCATTTCCTATAAAAAATCGAATTTCTGAATGAGCTACCTTATGAAATTGGTTGACTAAATGAGTTCGAGTTTCGATAAAGGTTTTAATTATACTTTCTCTTTCTTTAAACTCTTTAGCCTTCTCTATCGCTTTTAAATTATGAGTATCATGATCGACGAACTCTGGAAGTTTCACTTGATCTTTGATGTGTGGGAGCATCGTATTCAACGTATATGTATCCCAATTCCATAGATGAGCCACGACTTCCTTCACCGTCCATTTTCCAGGCGAGATCAGCTTTTGCCAAGTTACATCATCAATTGATTCTACAAAATAATTGAAATTTCCAAACTGTTCTAATAATTTCTTATTCATCTTCTTTAATCCCTCCCGAATTGACTTTACATGTATTTCACCTAACGTTAATGTTTTTTAATTTCAGTAATTATCCGGTTATATTTCTCAATATCAAAATTAAATTCTAATTCATTGGCACTCATTATGCTTTTAAGATGCTCGAATTCTTGTATTAATCCTTTAGAAAATTTCATAATCTGAACCCATGAAAAAATAAACTTGTTAGAGCTCTCGATAGTATGATCATTGAAAGGAGATTGCTCAGTTAACCAAATTATTCTTTCAGTCTCATGAACGACTTCAACATAGTAACCACCACAACCAAATACTCCACAGCTGCATGTGAATAAAGGATATGTTCCTGGACTAAGTAAAGACTTATAAAATTCTTCTACGACAAATACTTCATCTTCATCTAATTTGTTCTCATTGATGTATAACATTAGTCTCCAATCAACGCTAGGAATCATTCGACCTTTGACTTTTGTTATATTTTTGTATACTTTTCCAGTCTCTATTTTCATCTCCATAGACAATTTATCTGGTTTGAATTTCTCATCTTTCTTTGAGTGAATTCCCATAGCTCACCTCTAATTCTTACAATATTTATAAATCAGCGCAATACTTCGCCTATTATTCTTGATAATTCATTAAATATTTGTTGTAAACATCGGTCTCCAACTCTTTAATTCTAACTCCATGTCCCCCTTCTTCCTCTATTCCTCTGATATAAAGAAGAGGTTTTAAATTATTATCGAAAACAATACAACAAAATCCCCAATCTTGGTTCATAAACTCTTTTCTCAATTCCTTCGCTGACTTGATATCTGGAAAAAAGCAAATTTTATTCGAATAATTAATAACTTGTATGACGTGATCCAACTTAGTTAGATTGTTGTTGGTCAAAAATGTATCAACATCTTCTTCGTGATATACATCCAAAAACATAATTGAATTATCGTCAATTAGAAATTTTTCTAGAACATTCAAGGTATTACAATTGAGTATCTTAAAGTATGGAGGCATCTCAGTAGTTTTTATTTGCTTCATTCATTCACCTTGTTTTATATTTTAATTGAGAATTTCACATAACGTTTCTGTATTCACGACTCAGCGCATGCTGAGTGTCCGGCTACTGCATAACCCAAGGCGATTAACCTATTCTCCTTTCTTTCTTACATATATTTTTTCAAATTCATTATTCCAACATTTACTGACGTTTCGATATACCCTTTAATCTGTATAAAACTAAAGACATTTAGTACTTCCACTATGCCTTGTTCTTCATATTCCATATCCCCTAATACATAAGGAATGAAGTCGAGTACATCATGAGACTTTACTTCATCCAAATCCATGACTTTACTAGCTTTATTATGGATTGCATTCCTCATTTCATCCGTACAATCATAGTGCTCTAACAGCCTTTTGTTCAGTAATTTAAAATCATTATGATACAGCGGATACACTCCAGGATCTTCCTCCATTCGATTCCTCAGCCAAGGCATATAGAATCCCTTCATCCACTGCTCATCTGCAATTAAATGTGCATAATATCCGAGCACATATCTGTTATCTGAATAGGAATTATACTTATCTAAAAATTCTTTATAATCTATGTGCCTTGTAAAGTTCTGATGTTCTCCTCTATAGAAGTGAGATTCATCTTTTGTAGCAACAGCATCTGGAGCAACGCTGCCTAGTAAAAACGAAGTTCTATCTTCAATATTCAATCTTTCGGCAATTTTATGACCGATAATCAAATGCATGATTCTGGATCCCATAATATAAATCACTCCATGGTAATTTTATCTTCATGCTCATGCAGGGATTACATATAACGTTCCTGTATTCACTACCCAGCGTAAGCTGGGTGTCCGGTGTATGTCGGATCAAGGATGAATGACCGCAACTTGAATATTATGTTATCTGAAGTAACACTCTTCTTGAGCTGCTTCAAATTCACTCTTTGTCTTTCAAATCAATTAATTCAATCAGCTTTTTTCTCAATTTATTAATCGTTTCCAATTCTTTATCAAGAGTTTTATATTCACTTAATTGATATCTTTCAATAAATCTGTATTTTGGAAACCATTCAAAAAATGACTTCTTTAGCCATTCTCTCGTTTTGTATCGCTCTAATGGATCTTCAAGTTTTTGGATTATACCTCCTGAAGATAACCCATAAGTAAATGCCGTATAGGTACTAAAATCTGCATAAATTATATCTTGTGGGACATGCTTTCTAAACTCTTCTGCAAAATTGTATTGTAAATCTTCAAAATCTTGATACAGCGATTTTCCACTGTGCTGGAACTGCTGATATAATTCTAAAACTTCTTCGAGTTTTTTCTTCAAGGAATCCTCCTTTTAATTAAAGTTTCTAGTTCTTGTGTTATTTCGTATAACGTTTCTGTATTCATGAACCCCAAAGGGGTTGTCTGCTGAAGTGCCTCTCCGAAATCCTACCACAGACCAAGGCTCCAAAGGAGCCGCGGCTTGAATATTATGTTATCAGATGGACTATGGCCGCTTCGAAAATGCTTACCAAGTTTCTTCTCTCTTTAATATTTGTTTCGAAGTTAGATCTACAGTTAGCCACGTAGAAACGTCTTCTTCTATATTTCTATTCCAAGATATTACAAAGTGTATTTGACATGTTTCTTCAGCATCAATTGATGTCATCGGTACTTCAATGCCTTTATCTGAACCTATAATAAAACCGTACTTCTCAAAATCAGGATTTATACGTAAAGATTTAGGGATCATATCTCCTTGATCTCTTCTTGCTATTAACAATGCTGCGTCCTGAGTTCCTAAATGTAATCGATAGTTTTCATTCTCATATTCAATGGCTTCAAGATTTTCCCCTGTGTTAGATCCGTAATCCTCCCAATTGTATCCCTCTTGCCAAAAAGCAGAAAACCTACAGGTACTGATCGAATGATTTACATTGGGTTTGATTCTAAATACCGCTCCCCAGCATTCTTCTACTGCCTGTTGTGAAGCAAAATCGAGCTTCGGCTTACAGATTACTAACTCACAATCAAAGGATTCATACTGATATTGGTAGAAGAATCCACCCTGCTTGAGTCGAAAGCAGTCAGTGGGAAAATAACATTCGTTAGAGACAGAAAGTAAAAAATCAATTGTTCCAAGAGGCGTACAGATTGAAGGTTGTAAACTATCAATTTCTTGAATTAAGGCTTCTTCTCCACGAAAAAGCTTCATTTTGTTCCTCCCTCATATTCTTTCTGATAACGTTTATGTATTTATGAACCCCGAAGAGGTTGTCTGCCGAATTGCCCCTTCGAATTTCATCCAGCAGACCTAGGCTTCAAAGGAGCCGCAGCTTGAATATTATGTTAGACGAATCTAATTCTTCTTTGAAATCACATAAAAATAATTTTTTATTTCTCTTCTCTGATACTTACCTGGTCCTGTTTCTATTTTCACGTACTCTTTTTTATCATTTTTAATCCAATTGTTGAAATACATATCTATTTCATCAGGATACTTCTTTTTCCCCTTCTGTATATCGTCATTAATAAATGATTGATATTTAATAATTCCATTGTGTAAGTCATCGGTTACTCTATTAGTGATATGTGTGAACGTTATAATTTGAATAACGTCAATCATCCGTCCCAATTTTTCTGATAGAAGATCTACTTTCATTTCATCACTAATTACTGCATTCCAAACTTTCTTGCTTGGTACGTCATGACAATACCAATTCTTTAATTCTATTATCAATACTGGTTCAACATTTATATTGTTTACCCTCTCAAGAATTGCAATATCATATCTTTCGCTCGTATCATAAAGTAGACCACTTTTATGTAGATACTTTCTCGATACTATCAGTTCTGGAAATTTTTTTTGAAAATATATAGCTAACTTATCCCGAAGATATGATTCGCTTTTATTAGTCGCTGAGATATACGCAAGTTCGTTGAAATCGTCTGGGCTAGTTTTAAACTCCTCAATTATATCTAAAAGGGCTTGTTGCACCTCGCAAGTCTCAATTTTCCCCATATCTTCACTCCTATTAATTAGTTTCGTCTAACGTTCCTGTATTCACGACCCGACGTATGTCGTGTGTCCGGCGACTGCCGGACCAAGGGCGTATGCCCGCAGCGTGAATATTATGTTATGTGCTGTTGCCGACTTCTCTGAGTTTCTTACAAATGGCCTTTAATTGTTCTTCATACAACTTTTTATTGAATTCTAATGATTTGAGGTTAGTATAATCCCAATAACCCCCATCTGATTCCTCACCCCTGAACGGTTGTTCAAATTCACTCCAGATAATAACTTCATCTTCTTCAGTTATTCTCACTATCAAAGGCCAACATCCCGGCTCGCCACAGTTACATCCCAACACTAGCGTTTTCCCATCGTAATTGTAAATATCATTTTCATTAAGTTTTCCAAAAAAATGTTCTTCAATGTCTTTTAAATATGCTATATTCAAACCCTCATATCCCCCAGCAATTGAAGGTTCAAACTGGATTTCATATCTTCTCATTAATTCGTTCAGATTCTCGCCGTTTATATAAATACCTAAGATTTGAGCATCTTGCTCTTCGGAATATTCTATAGTGAAATGAATTACCTCCATGTATACAACTCCATTTTTCTTTAATGATTATAATCTGAAAATCTCTAGGCAATTGCACATAAAGTTCCTGTATTCACGACTCAGCGCATGCTGAATGTCCGGCGAATGCCGGATCAAGGGCGAATGCCTGCAGCGTGAATACTATGTTATATGATATATCTGCCTTCTTGAATTACTGGCATGAGCTTTATAAGGTCTTATAATGAATATTTTTCAAATAGGTTTGATCCCCATAACGAATCTCTTTTGGGTACTCTTCGTTCTTAATCTCTAACTTTAGTGAATCTTCATTACTTTCTTCTATTTTACTTTTAATCTCTGCCCTTGAATGTAAATTATTAAGGATATTCTTTATCCGTTTATCGTTATCTTGTTTAATCTCATACCGAACTCCTAATTTCACCATGTTATGCTGGTCAGTAAAGTCGCTAAACAAATCGATTAATATAAAATCATCACTATTATCCTTCGTAAAGAATACAAAAATATCTCCCTTTCCTGCTCTGCTAGCTCCTTCACCATATGATAAATAATGATCATATAGTTCCGTAAAATTAATCTTTATATTTAATTGCTTCGTTAATTCTTCTAAATCAGACCCTTCAAATTCATCATCTATCAAATCGAAAAACGGTAGATAAAAAGAGAATTCGATATACCTTTTCATTCATACTTCCTCTCTTTATTCTATAAAATTAGTTTTTGCAGATATTTTATATAACTTCAAATTTACGAACTTCGTAAGTACTACAAGTCCCGAACTATTTCAGAACTAAATCTAGTTTAAACCATATTGTTCCATTTGCAAGTTACAATTACATATCAAAGAGCAGCCTTTACACCCGGCTGCCCTTCAAGATTTTCCCAACATATTAATCTAACCATCTTATTCATACAAACAATAGCTTCTACTTCGCTCCACCGCTCCAGATAACTCGTTCACTCATCGCTTTGTGCTGGGCAATCAGGCAGATCTCAGCTGCCTTAAAGGCATGCTCTTGGGTCATCGCATTCTCTGTCCGAGCCAAGCAATCGCGAATCAGATCCCCGAAGAAGGGATACCCCACCTGCCCTTTCACACCATAATGGTACTCACCTTCATGATTGACTAGATAAACTTGATCTCCTTGAGACTCACGACCTACATCAATGTATTTACGCAACTCAATGTAACCGTCTGTCCCGAGGATTACGGTACGACCATCGCCCCAAGTGCTGAGCCCGTCTGGTGTGAACCAGTCTACACGGAAATAGCCTGACGCTCCATTGTTACCAATCAGAGATGCTTCTCCGAAATCCTCCAACTCAGGGTATTGGGGATGGTTAAAATTATGCACACGGCTGAATGCCACCTCTGCATCCGTACATGAGGCAAACGTCAGGAATTGTTCGATCTGATGGCTACCGATGTCGCAGAGGATACCACCATACTGTTCATGACGGAAGAACCAGTCTGGCCGAGCTGGCGCATTTAATCGATGTGGCCCGGTGCCCATCACTTGTACCACTTTTCCAATTGCACCTTCATCAATTAACTGCCCAGCATAGATCGCACTCTCGACATGCAGCCGCTCACTGTAATAGACCATGTATTTCTTTCCTGTACGCTTGACCTCTTCACGCGCGCGAGACAGTTGATCTAATGTTGTAAATGGTGCCTTATCCGTAAAATAATCTTTGCCTGACGCCAAAACTCTCATACCGAGCGGTGCACGTTCGGAAGTAATTGCCGCACTAGCTACCAGCTTCACTTCATCATCAGCGAACACCTGCTCTTCAGATTGCGCTATCTGAGCCTGGGGAAACTGTTTACGAAATGCCTCTACCTTGAGCGGATCCGGGTCATATACCCATTTAAGAGTCGCTCCCGCCTCAACTAATCCACCAACCATACCGTAGATATGTCCATGATCCAATGCTACAGCAGCAATGGTGAACTCGCCTTCACCACATACGACCTCTTTTTTTACACTTTTGGGTGCATAGAACATTCCGTCTTTTGCCACGTAATTCCCTTCTTTCCGCTTTTATTTTGAATATATTTAATCAGCTTCAATCCCATTTCACTTAAACGTTTGTGTCAGGTCTGCTGGTTGATTCTTGCTATAACCCGGATCCTTCTTCATGATGGATTGTGCGATCCGCTCTTGTAAATGTTCGTAGAACAGATCTTCATCCATCGGCAAATCCACCCAGTGATCTGTCCATGTGGAGAGCAGCATCGCATTAGACAGTGTAAGTCCGTGAATGCCCTCTTCACCTGGAGCGATAAGAGGTACACCTGTACGGATTGCATCGACCCAGTTCCGAATTAATCCTGGGTGACCTGATTCGACCCCGGTAATCGGAACATCACATTTCCAACATTCCGGCTGTCCAAAACCACCGGTGAAACGTTGATTAAACTCAGGCTCGGATTCACGCAGACGCCAGAACGTTAATTTTCCATCCTCAATTACGATTTTTCCACGATCACCATTCACTTCAAATCGATTCGTACCCGGTGCTTCGCCTGTTGTAGTTACAAAAACCCCCGTTGCGCCGTTAGCATATTCCACATATGCGGTCACATCATCTTCAACTTCAATATTTCGGTATTTTCCAAAGGAACAGAACGCACGCATACGAACAGGCATCATGCCGATCGTCCATTGCCACAGATCCAATTGGTGAGGGTCTTGATTAATGAGAACGCCCCCACCTTCGCCCGCCCAAGTGGCACGCCAGCCACCAGAATCATAATAACTCTGAGATCGATACCAATTGGTAATGATCCAGTTCGTCCGTCTAACCTCGCCCAGTTCGCCTGAAGCGATAAGATCCCTAAGCTTGATATATAACGGATTGGTCCGTTGGTTGTACATGATGGAGAAGCATTTTCCACTGGCACTGGCTGCCTCATTCATCTCTCGTACCTGCTTCGTGTACACACCTGCCGGCTTCTCAATCATGACATGTAAACCATGTCGAAATGCCTGAATGGCCTGCTCCGGATGGTCGTAGTGAGGTGTTGCGATAATTACGGCATCAATGGTGCCTGACCCCATCATCTGCTCTGCATCTTGCCAATAAACTACCGAAGCAGGAAAGTTATCCGATACCCATTTGGCCATCTCCTGTCTCACATCACACACCGCTACAAGTTCTGCACCGGGCACCTCTCCCGCGATTAACGTTCTGGCATGTGCTGCTCCCATGTTTCCGATTCCAATGACTGCGACCCGAACTAAACTCATACCCTAACCTCCTCTTCAAGTTGTTGCTTAATCGCCTGAAATACATCTGCAAAATGCTGTAACATCTTAGCGGAGCTAAACGCACCACTGAAGTCCTCAATACCGTAATATCCATCGTATCCAACCGCTCGTAAATCTCGTACAACCTGTACCCAATCCACCACACCTTCTGTCAAAGAAAGCCATGGACAATGCCATTTCGTTGTTAATGAGGAACTCTGATCTTCACCCCGTCGTTCAGATGAAAACGTCGCAACAGCTTCCTCCTGAAACCATCCAGCATTTTTAACATGTACGTGTGCGAGATAAGGACCTAGTAACTCTAGACCCATCCGATGATTTTCGTATCCCTCATGCACCAGGTTGCCTGGATCATATAACACACCTACATGCTCTGCATCCAAAGATTGAACCAGTCGATACGCCAAAGAAGCACTTGGGGCAATCGTCTGATGATGTGTCTCTACTAAAGCCTTCACCTTGTATTGCTTAGCCATCTCCTGAACTTCACTCAGATAACGCACGGCCTCCCGATATAACTCAGGATAACTTGTGGTGCGATTATATCCCGGCACACCGACACGCATCATGGATGCACCGAGCGAATTAGCCGCCTGAAATGCCTGTTCGGTTGCTAGCAAGTCACCGCAGCTCAGATAAGGTACAAGTGCAATCGATTGCCTTCCATGCTTGTGTGCTGCCTCACGGAATATCGGAGTTTGTTCCTCCCATGAAGTGGGATCAATGGAGCACCGATTGTTCCGCCAATAAGACGGCTCTTCCTGCAAAGCATCTTCCGGTATTCCGCGAAATCTCCATTCAATCCCTTCTATTCCGGCTGAAGCTGCCGCTGCTGCTAACTCTTCCGCATTGAGATCAGGAGTTGCCACCGTAAATACTGACCATTTCAAACCCATCATCTCCTTATGTAAACGTATTCATTTTAAGGTTGTAAGCGCATTGTATCACTCCCTGAACAGAGTCAACAGGTCTTTTCGTTAACAGATGAATGAGAGATAACAGTTAGACCATTTTCCCCATTCAGAGATAACACTTTGTTATCAAGAAAGAAGCGAGTGTGGATTTCTCATGCGGAGCTGATACAATATAGAGGCTTGAAAAACTTTAAATTATCTCACGATGTAGTAATTACATCATTGAAATGGAGGCACATGGATTGCTATTATCTGAATTTAACGAAAAATCAATGACGATTACAAAACAAATTGAAGCTGTAGAGCGGTATATGAAAAAATTCAACCAATCACGTCACAAAGAAATGATAGAAACAATTGATTCTCTAACTTCAATGGTGAACTCAGCAACAGATATCATAAAAGGACAACATCAATTAACTTTAAAATTGAAAAAGGATCATGAGGAAAATCTGCTAGATGATGAGAAGACGGAGGAATTTGTTAACAAAATGAACGAGTTCGGTATGTACCAGAATCATATCGTTAACAGGATGAGTGAAAGCAAACAAAATATGGAACGTATTATCGAGGCGGAAACGTCACTTTCACCAGAAGAAATACATAATAACTCAATTTATATCTACGTCTATACGTTATACGAGAGCTTGATTCGATTGAATGAACAAACAGAATCTACAGCTATATCTGATATCATTAGAAGATTAAAAAGGGAAAAGATCGTAACAAGAGTATGGTATGAAGAATCAAAAATTTTGCGAGAGATTAGAAACAAATGTGTCCATGGAGAACTAGGAAAACTTGCGGTTCTAGATGCATATGCAGAATACGTTGGTACCATTGAAGAGGGGCACAGGTATGTAATAAAAAATCGTACAATCCCTTTTCTCATTGATCATGTGTACAAATATATCAATTTATATAAAAAAAGCTTAGAACGTAGAAATACATAGAGAGCTTTTCACTAAAAAAAGTGCCGATACTCTCTTCTCAAGAGAATATCGGCACTTTGTCTAATCACAAAATTAATAGCATTGGAATGTGAACTATCTCATCTCACAACTACTTACTTCCGATCAAAAAATACATGCTCTGCCTGTAACTTGCCAAGATGTGTTTTCATAATGCCAAACGAATACTGCTTCTGAAAACGTCGATCCGTAGGTGAACCAGGGTTGAACACCAACACGTCATCTACCGAATGCATAACCGGGATATGGGAGTGTCCATATACAATAGCGTCCACTTGCTGTCCCGCAAAGGTCTGAATGGCATTTTGTTCTGTCCACTTAGAGCCCTGATGACCGTGCACGAGCCCAATCCGAAGACCATCGGCCTCAACAATACGAGAAAATCCAAGCTTATCCGCAACTTCAGGAGGATCCGTATTGCCTGTAACACCAGCTACTGGCGCATAGTTGCTTAGTAGTTTATACACGCTCCAGTCAGACCAATCGCCTGCATGCAAAATAAGATCAGCATCTGACAGCTCTTGTACTAGAGGCTCAGGCAATTCACGGGCTCTTCTGGGTAAGTGCGTATCCGAGACCACGATAATTTTCATGTTACTGCACACCTTTCTATCTCTGTACCTAGAATGGGTTTTCCATCACTGCGCCGGCGTTGAAACCTCGTCCATCTCCAAACAAGAGCGTTCCATATCTTCAAGGGTAATTGATGCAAAAAACTGCTGTACCTTCTCTTCAGCTACTTTATATAGATTGTTCAGCAATCCATCGATCCGTAAACCTACATTACAGTCTGGATTGCAATTGCCGTGAATCGGAAAGAGAGGCCCTTCATCCTTAGCAGCTTCGTAGATCATGGCTAACGTAATTTCACTGGAAGGTTTTGCTAGATAGAATCCTCTTGTTCCTGGAGATGAATCCACAAGACCTGCCTTTTTCAGCCCACCTAGAATCCGTCTAACAACGACAGGGTTCGTATTAATACTACCTGCAATCTCTGCAGAAGTGATTCGTTCAGGGGCATCCAAGGACAACAGTAACAAGCAATGCACACTGACCGAAAAATGAGTACTCATGATTAACCACCTTTTAGAGGTTGTTCAAAAAAAACGCTTTTGATTACGAGGGATGCCTGTTGGCATCTCAGCGTCAAATATGGAACTCAGCCGAAATAAGTAGACGCTCACGAAGGTTGTTTCCTTCGGAAACAATGTAGTTGCTCACGTCGTTTATCCTACACTCCGCTACTCCATTTCTAACTTCATCCCATCTTCTCGGTACTGAAAACCGTCCTTTTTGAACACGCACTTTTATTATTAACATTTCCAAACAGTAATTTCAGATGCTTGTTCAATCCATCACAATTTAGAAGAACAACTCGCTGTTTATTTATTCAGGAAATAGGTTCTGTTCAGGACGTGCCCTGATTTTGAGCTGCCGTACACTATATTCAAGTTGCTTCACGATATCATCTAGTTGTTTACGGTCAATCTTCGTTGGATCATCTACGGGCTTGGCCGTCGACTTCAGATCCCGGATGACGATCTGCTGCTCCTGCCATTTATCCATCAGATCGGCTATGTTGGCATAGAACCGCTCATAATCCTTGATAACCAAGTCAAGGTAAGCATCTACCTCGTCAGGGTCATATCCGCGAAGTTTATAGTTAAATTGTTTCTCATGAATTGACAATGCATCGAGCTGCACGCCAAGTTGTTTAAACAATTGTCTTTGTTTATCCAATCTTCGTTTCATATGTTCATCCATAATGACAACCTCCATTATATCAAATGCACAGCAACTTCCATATGAATTTTATGGGTCTGCGGCATTTCTCTCTCTATTTTTTATAACACATTATCGTTCAGATATGAAACCAGCGTAGCCTCTATTTCAAGCAAAACATGATTGCTCCTCGTTAAAATCGGGTAAGGACTGACTACACACCCATTACGGGAAAGGAGCAAGTCGATATGAGTACATTAACGAAAGATCAACTTCACCAATTAAAGGATGCTCTTTTGGAGCAACGTGAAAATTTACAGCGCCATTTTGAATCCAGCATGGAGGATGGAGCTCCAGCAGAATCTCTCAAGGATTCAACCGGTGAGCTGTCATCATACGATAACCATCCAGCAGATGCAGGTACAGAAACGTTTGAGCGTAGCCGGGATCTTGCCGTAGATGATACCTTGAGCGATGAGTTCGATCAGGTGAACGAGGCGTTGGAACGAATTGAAGATGGTTCTTATGGAACCTGTATCACCTGTGGTAAGGATATACCATTTGAACGACTGGAAGCCATTCCCTACACCGCCTACTGTATCGACGATACCCCTCAGCGTGATCTAAGCAACGATCGCCCTGTCGAGGAAGAAGTAATGACCATGCCTCCAACTGGTGCTGGTGAGGTCAGACAGCGCAATGCAGGTAAATTCGATCATGCAGACGCTTGGGAAGCGGTCAGCGAGTATGGCACGTCCAACTCTCCAGCAACAGCAGCCAAACGTGAAGTAAGAGATTATGATGAGAACATGTAGTCTTCAATCATAATTCTCTACAGGAATTGGTTAACTGCTCTGTTGGTCAGCGATACCATTCCTTGCGCTTAACTATTGTTCTGAGCACGCATGAAAAAGCCGCCATTGGCGGCTTTTTTCTACGTACACATCCACTTGTCTTATGGTACCCCTCGCTCATCTTCAGATAACATTGCGGTTGGTTAATCAGGACGTCCGCACAAATCCAATTCCTCTAGACTGAACCTGATCATGACTTCGGCTTAGAACTGGACTTCCTTTTCTTAGACGGCTTTACTTCGGTCTTTGAATCCGGCTCATCCTCCAATTGTTTGGACAAACTGGAGAATAACCGAAACTCTTCTTGATCATCTTTTTTCTTATCATTTGTAAAATAAGGCTCGCATAACTTCGTAATATCCTTAAAGAGCTGCTCTGCTTCTTCATTCGTTGCATATAAGGTCATGTCAGAGATGAACATACGATCACCTTGATTAGCCTGTTTCATAAATCTCTCACGACTTTGCTCATACATTTCATTTAATAACTTTAATGTTTCCGATTGAAAGACCTGCTTGAGCGTTGACTCCCCCTCATCTTCATGCCGAAGATGAATCTCGCCTTCAAAAGGATCATAGTATTTGGCAATAATCCCATTGATTTCGCGTGTGGAGACGAGGGTAAGCAATCCGATCTTCTCCAGCTTCTTCACATGATAGTGTACCTTGGCAGGCACTTCTCCCATCAAGTCAGCCACTTCTTTCACCGTAGAGGGTCTTCCCTGTTTACGAAATGTGTTCATGATCTGTATACGGTACGGGTCAGAATACACTTTGATCTCTTCTATTGTTGAAAGTACAATGTGCTGCATCCCTTATATCCTCATTTCCGGGCTTATCTCTATATTATAGCGTTCCAACAGGGCTTTGGTCAAAATGCTCCGGGATATGAAAGGGTCAAAGACTCATTAGTGTTGTTTCGTAGAACGAACGTGAACTTTCACAACTTAGACTTTGGGAATCCATGTCATTCATTCACGACATCTGCCGAAAATTTTTGCTAAATAGAATCATAATAACAGACAACGCAAGTAGTAGACCAAATACGATGAACAGTACAGGCAATGCAATCCACTCTGCCAGCGCTCCAGCAGCCAAACTGCCAAGCGGAACAACACTAAGACATAACATACTTTGAAGAGCTGATACTCTACCGAGCATTTCGGAAGGGGTAACCTCCATCAGATAAGAGGCCAGTGGTGTCGTCGCGAGTGGGATCCCGAATCCCATCAGCAAGCAGCATGCGGCAGCGGTAGGCAATTGGAAGTCCGACATATAGGCAGGCAGTGCAGTTAATGCATAACTAAGACCGAGCATGACGATGCCGCTAATGACCAGCATGCTTTTACGATAATTCGCCCCTGCATGTGACATCCATAGTCCACTAAGCACCATCCCCCCTACCATCAGTCCACTAAGCAGACTCAATCCGCCCGCTCCTGCCTGGAGTGTCTCCATGACATACGGCGTCCGTAGAACATTGAAAGGCATAAGGCAGAAATTGACGAAGGCAAACAAGATGGAGACGATGAGTAGAAGGACATGTTTACGAACAAAAAGAAAAGCATCCATCATTTCGGCAAATATACTTTTGGTATTAGCAGATGGATTCACCGAATCATCATGTATAGCTCGATTCTCATGCGTAGACGATGTATTGGTTGGATACACAACACGACTCATGCATATTGCGCTTAAGGCGAACAATACAGCATCGATAAAAATAGTCCATGCAATGCCTGCTGTTGCAATGAGCGCCCCTGCCAACGCAAGTCCTGCAAGCTCTGCCACTCTTGACGCTGAAGACGACATCGCATTACCGGAAAGCAACATGGATTGAGGTAATAACCGCGGTACACTGGATACCTCTGCAGGAGAAGTGAAGCACTCTAGAAGTGAGATCAAGATGGTTACAACGAACAGATGCCATACTTGCAATTGACCCAAACTGAACAACAACGCTGTTATACCAACAAGTAATCCACGCCCCGCATTGGTGAGTACAATCACTTTTTTAGGCGACATTCGGTCAACCAGTGCTCCTGCGAACAGACCCAGCAGAATATTAGGCAAGAAATTAACCGCGAGCAGTGTCCCCATTAGCAACTTCGAACCCGTTAACATATACACCATCCAGCTATAAGCGATTGAATCAATCGAATCACCAAACCTAGCGATAACCTTGCCTAGCATAAACTGCACGTACGGTCTGATCCGTAACAATTCTCCAATTCCCTGCTTGCGTACCACTATACCTTCACTCATTGTTAGCCCGCCCTTCAACGTTAAAATATTTTTAATGTTAATATTATTTTAACGAATCTTTAACGAAAAACAACCCCTTCGTGAAAATAATTTTATCGTTAGTATTTAAAACGATTGTTTACACTACTCTTCTCCAGCAACAATTCCCTATTACTTCTCTACACCCAGCGTCAATAAACATACAAAAAAGACCCTCATCCCGAAGGATGGAGCCTGTATTGAGCTATATGGTAGTGCCAAGTTAATATCGCAAAAGGTGGCAGGTATGGAAATCTATACTTTGTTAATCACTATCCGCTGACGTGTTCTTGCCGATTCCAGACAAGCATCAATGACACGCATATTATTCACTGTATTTTCGGGTTCAAAAGGTAAAGGCGTACCCTCAAGCACAGCCGAAGCAAAAGTCTCTGCTTGCAGAACAAACGAATTAGATACGGATACACGTTCTTCCCGGCTTACGGAATCGGTATGCACAATGATCTGTGGTGGAATATCACTGTTCTCCCAGCCAAACACCTTCGGTAGTTCAATACGCCCATCTGTACCGAGAATCTCCATTTCAGCTCGACCAGAAGCCCACATTCCACAATCAAAGGTTAAGGCTACACCTTCAGGAAACTCAATTAAGCCTGAGGCCATCATATCTACACCATCATGTTCATCGGAAAATAGCGCATGCACCGTAACCGCCTCTGGTTCCTGTCCAAGATACATACGTGCTGCGGAGATTGGGTAAACACCTAGGTCAAACAATGATCCGCCGCCCATTTCACGTTTGAATCTCACATTTTCCTTATCATCTGCGGTATTGCACGTAAAATTACCATGAATGGCTCGAACGGTTCCAATCTCACCACTGGCAATGATCTCCTCTACCCGTCTGTGCTTAGGATGGTAGCGATACATAATCGCTTCAGCGAAGATAACGCCATACTCTTTGCATATTTGTATCATTTCGGAGCTCTCATCCGCATTCAATGCTGCAGGTTTCTCACATAGAACGTGCTTTCCAGCTTGGGCTGCTCGGATTGTCCATTCCTTATGCATATGATTCGGAAGTGGAATATACACTGCTTCAATCTCAGGGTCCGCGATAAGCTCTTCGTAACTACCGTAGGATCTAGGAATGTCCAATTCTTCTGCAATGGCCTCAGCCTTCTCCTTACTACGACTAGCAATGGCAAGCACTTCGCCACGCTCAGACTGCTGTATTGCCGGTATAACCGCATTTCTTGCAATCGTCGAGGTACCCAGAATGCCCCACTGTAATAGTCTGCTCATGCTTATCTTCCTTTCGTACCGTAGTTATCCTGCTCTGCCTTATGGAGCATGCCGAGACACCGATCCAAGTCTGTTTTGACCTGTTTTTTGTACAACTCGGCCTTTTCTGCTCCGTCATCTGTAAAGTGATACAAGACAATCTCTTGAAAGTCGACTTTGGGATCGTTGCCCTTGAGCTTTTTCGTTCGATAAAAGATTCCCTGTTGCACCAGTTCATGTAGTGCCCGGTATATCTCGCTCTGAGGTGGTACATAACCATAATCCTTGAATTCTTGCTTCATTTCCTCTAACATCTCATACCCATATCCTCTATGCTGCTCTACCATCGTTATTAGATAAAGTTTGATAAATGCTCGCTGTGCAATCATAAAGGCCACGTTGGTTCCCCTCCTATCCATTAACCTCTCTGTGTGTATTATAAAACTTATGTTCGGTTTCTGCCATCTCTCTCCGTTTTTCTCGACTCTTCTATCCTGTTGGACTTTATTCGACCCTCCTTTAGTCTAACGATTACTTGGAAGAACGAATCATGAAGAAATAGAGAGGACAGCGGCTGGAAGGAACGGGTTTATTATTGTGAATTTTTCAGATGTTGAATTTTTAAAATTTTGATTTTAATGTACCTGAAATCTGGATCTCTTAAACCGATGGTGGAAAATCCAAAAAACGTAAATAGGGCACAGATTGCTCACTTGAATTCTCCACGGTTTAGTCCAATTGAAACTATTATGAATTTTTCATATGTTGTTTTGTTCGGATATTACTCTTACCACCTGGTACGGTGCCGACAATCCATTTCCCCCAACGGATTCGCGAAATAAGCCATGTCAGTACACAAGATAACGCCAGGGCGAGAATCCATGTAAGTATCATACGAATGGTCGGGTTGATCCCCCAAGCAACATAAAGTAGTTCATCCGGAATGTAGCTGTATCGTAGCATAAGCATGTGCATCAGATAACCGCCGTAGGATACCCCACCAATCCATCCAAGCCACCGAACAGCAAAAGGATTACGCAGCTTGCCCGCCAGTTGATACATTACCATTATCGAAGCAATGAGGAATATTGCCATGTCAGGTCTGATTAGACTCACGGTGTAAAAAGTGATACGAATGCCTTCCGGTTTTTGATATTCTAGCATTAATAGATATGTAAACCGTAATCCGAGTACAATAAACACGATCCAGTACACCCAGCGTAACTGTGATATCCACATATTCCAGTGTTGCACTGAAAGTCCAGCCACCGCACCTAGTACAAAATAGAAAAAGAAATATAAGAAATTTCGGTCTGCATAGGTCGTAAACGCTTCGGTCAATACAGGAATGTGCAGTCTCTCCATGAAGGCACCTATGTTGCCAAGTTGATCCGTAAGGATAAGATATACCGCGCCAGTAATAAGTAGTGCTATCCCCCTTCCTCTCGATCCAAATCGATGGTATACATAACGAATGGCGCGCAGGAATAGTGGAAACAGTACATAGAATTGAATCAGCATAATAATATACCAGAAATGAGAGGTCGTTTTTCCTGTTAGCAATTTCAACCCCAGCTCCGGTAGTTGCTGCCACCCGATTCCTCTAATTCCATTTGGCGTAAGGACAAAATAAATCAGTGTCCAAATCACGTATGGGATGATCACATCCGTTAATCGTTTATGCATAAAACGACTGTAGTTCAACTGATCTCCTGTGTTATAGAAGAGCACCATGCCTGTAATAAAAATAAATAAAGGCACTGCGAACTTTGTAAGCATTAATAGGATTGCTAATAACACGCCATCCTCTAGCTTGGTTTCTGGAACAATTGAAAAGTGTGCAATCGAATGTTGTAACACAACGGCCGCAAAAGCCATCCCCCGAAGGGATTCAATTTCCACAATTCGTTCTTTTCGAGGCATAACGTTCAGCCGCCTTTCTTGGTTTTACGTTAAAAAATATGTACAATATGGCAGTACACATTTCGTGCCGATCGGGGTGATTCACATCATGGATTCTAAGGAAGAACAAACTACAATTGATTCGAAATATGTACAGCAGCATCTAGCGAATGAACGGACTTTTCTAGCTTGGGTGCGAACGGGGATTGCCCTAGTTGGTATTGGCTTTCTTGCTGCTGGATTTGGCTTCAGCTCATCTCTCTATGATCAGATTGCTCATATTGCCGCAATCATTACAGGAGTGACGTCTCTGGTGAGCGGTATCCTCATTATTCTCACTTCAGCAAGCTCCTATCATCGCAAACGCAAACAAATAAATCAACAAACGTTCCAAGCTACTACGCACTTAATTCAATTCTTAACCATTACCATACTCGTCATCGGACTCGCCTTGGCCGTTCTATTGTATGTATTGTTATTCCCTAGTGAATAGTGTTCACATCCTTCAGTCCAGCCCCTGCGTTCCCTATACAGGTTCAAAAGCCGGCTTCCTTGAGGGAAACCGGCTAATGCCTATCTTATGAATCTTAGAAGTCGTCATGAATGATAGATTCAATTCAACCTCTTATAGGAATGTATTATTGCCGAAGCGTGCTGCCTTCGTCTGAGCTTCGAGTCTACGCTCTTCCATATCAAGATCTGCTCGTTCAGCAGGCACATCCGTTCGATCCGCACTGTATCTGTCGCGGTTCAACTGGCTGTGGTTACTGAATACATCATAGACATGCTCGTCTCGATCCGACGAGTCAACGAGAAGCAGGATTTTACCACCTTGCACATATTCCTCGTATTGTTTGGCGTCCTCTTCTGGAATACCCAGTCCGACAAGTCCACCTACAAGCCCGCCGGCTCCTGCACCAACAGCCGCACCCGTAAATGCCGCCGCAATTGGTCCCGCTGCCAGTATTGGTCCAATCCCTGGTATGGCGAGCGCTCCAATACCTGCGAGCAATCCAGCGACACCACCGAGTACGCCACCTGTTGCAGCTCCTGCAGCTACCCCTTCTGGCGCTTTAGTGCCAGTCTCTTCACGAATAGCTTTCAGGTCATCTCGATCCTGTGTAACAACTGAGATTTCATCTGAACTGAATCCTTGAGCTTTCAGACTCTCAATAGCCTGCGATGCCTCACGTTCTGTATCAAAAACACCTACGATTTTTTTCTGCATAGTGAATCCCTCCTCATTGGTTTGAGTGGTTCGCTATGTTATTACCCGTCTTCAGTTCTTTCAAACGTTTCTGTCCGAAATAATATGTGTTCGTATAATAAAATACAATCAACCACTTCCCATTGATGAGACTTTGAACGATTAACTGCCGCGAGGCTTAGCTCGATTGGTTGCCATCGCTTCTAAAGGGTTATCTGGCCAATAATGTTTCGGGTAACGACCTTTGAGATCCTTTTTCACTTCGAAATAGGTCTCACGCCAGAAATTTGCTAAATCCCGCGTCACTTGTACAGGACGCTGCGCTGGTGATAGCAAATGCACAGTAAGAGGTACACGTCCACCACCGATCCGAGGTGTCTCCTGTTGCCCAAACATCTCTTGGAGTCTAACTGCCAACGTAGGGTCTTCAGGACGACTATAATCAATCGGAATCCGAGATCCACTTGGAACCTGAATATGTGTAGGCGCCTCTTGATCCATTTGCTGACGCTGCTCCCAGCTCAGTTCACTTAGCAGTACATCTTGGAGCGACAATTTTTTGAGATCTGTGACAGATCGCATTCCACTCAAAAATGGTCGTAGCCTTGCTGCAAAATCAGTCGTTAGTTCGTCAGCAGACAGATTAGGCCAACCTGGTAAGTGTGTATGCAAAAAGCGTAATCGATCTGCAAGCTGCCGAGAAGATTTATTCCAAGGGAGGCAAGCTAAGCCTTCCAAACGAATGCCACTGATCATCGCCTCCATGACCTGATCTTCCGCAGGATGAGTAATGCCACTCTCCTTCACAACAATTGCGCCAATTCGGAGGGAACGGTGTGCTCTTACACTTCGTGTGCTGCGATCCCACACGATGCGATCTTCCTCATGCAACAAATGTGCAGCATGATCCAGCAAGAGCTGCTCCGGCACTGGCGCAGCTAACAGGATGCGTGCATCTGCACCCTGGTCGTCTGCCTCCGCTGCGACCAGCCAGGCTGAACGGCTCAGCGATTCTGTCGCTGCAAGCCGCACACCCCGGCCGCTGCTCAGCAGATAGCGGCCATCCTCCCGGCGCTGCCCGATTCGGTCCGGGTAGGCAAAGGACAGTAGCAATCCGCAACTGTCCTCATCCGGCCGGAGCGAATGCTGCGCCGGGTCGAGCGCCGAGCGAAGCTGGCGGCTCTCTTGGAGCATGCGCCGCACGGCAGCTGCGTCTGCGACAGACGCTGCCGCCTGCGGCATGCCGCTGCTGTCAGCCATCAGCAGCGCTTCTACGCGCGGGCGCAGATCCGTGCCCGCGCTGGCACTACCGCTGCTGCGCAGGCCCGGAGGCTCCTGCAGCAGCGCCGCCAGCATGCTGGCGTAGCTGGCCAGCCCAAGCTCCGCCGCGCGGAGCAGCATGCTGGCCAGTCGTGGATGAACACCCAGCGTGTTCATCCGCCGCCCAAAGGGCGTGATGCGGCCTGCGTCATCCAGGCCGCCCAGCTGGCGCAGCAGCGCCTGTGCCTGGCCGAAGGCAGCGGCAGGCGGGGTATCCAGCCACTGCAGTTCTGCAGGGGACTGGACTCCCCAGGCGGCAAGCTGCAGCGCCAGCGGCGCAAGATCCGCGGAGGTAATCTCTGGGCGCGCTGCCTCAGGCAACGCACCATGAGCCTCCTCGCTCCATAGCCGGTAACACACCCCTGGGGCAGTTCGCCCTGCACGCCCCCGCCGTTGATCTGCCGATGCCTTAGATACCGGCATCGTCATCAGACGGCTCATCCCTGTGCGTGCCGAGAATACGGATGCCCGGCTAAGCCCGGCATCCACAACCACTTTAATGCCTGCAATCGTAAGACTTGATTCGGCTATAGAAGTGGATAACACAACCTTGCGCATGCCCTGCGCTGCAGGGCGAATCGCTTCATCCTGTCGTTCTAATGGCATGCTGCCATATAACGATTGAACTAACACATGAGCAGGAAGCAT
This sequence comes from Paenibacillus tundrae, assembly GCF_030812775.1. Lineage (GTDB taxonomy): Bacteria > Bacillota > Bacilli > Paenibacillales > Paenibacillaceae > Paenibacillus > Paenibacillus tundrae_A. The sequence continues at coordinate 353,131 of NZ_JAUSTI010000003.1, read as the reverse complement.
CATGCTTTCGAGTGCTCGGGCAGTTCGATAAATTTCTCTCGCCCCAGGAAGAAATACCAGCATGTCACCTTCTTGGTCAGCAACAGCATTAGCTATCGCACGCGCAACGAATTCCTCAAGCTGCGCAGAAGCTGGCCTATGGACGTATCGTGTTTCCACTGGAAAGGTACGGCCAGGACAATCCAACCAGCTCGTCCCTTCACCAAGCAATGTACAGATAGGCACCGGATCAAGCGTAGCCGACATCACAAGTAACTTCAGATCAGGACGCAACATCGCTCTGGATTCCAACGCCAGTGCAAGACCCAGATCCCCATGTAAATGCCGCTCATGGAACTCATCGAAAATAATCATCGCTGTATCCTCTAACCCCTGATCCTGCTGTAACATACGTGTTAATACACCTTCTGTTACAACCTCAATCCGGGTAGCCTGACTTACTCGTGTATCCATGCGTACCCGATATCCAACGGTCTCCCCCACGTTTTCCCCGAGAAAAGCCGCCATCCGAGCTGCCGCAGATCGAGCTGCCAGACGGCGAGGCTCCAGCATCAATATTTTCCGATCATTAACCCATGGCTCACCCAAGAGTTCGAGCGGAACAACGGTTGTTTTACCGGCTCCCGGCTCTGCAATCAGAACAGCCGTATCCTGTTCCCGCAATTGCTGCTTCAGTTCAGGAATAATCTGTTGTATCGGTAATTCTATCTTCATATCATCGCTCCCACTTGATGTCACACTAACTTTTGCACACATATTGAACGGACTACAGACCATGAGCATCACATTATGCAGATCACTCTCATAACCAAGCCATCCTGCTCTTTTGCTCCTATCCATCCGTCTCATATCACTTTAGTAAGTTCGATTTCTATTGATCGAGGAGATTAAGATGTTCTGTAGAGATACCCTCATAAATATCCGTGTAAATATGTCTCACCTAAATATACATAGTCGCATTATAACAAAAAAAGCCGTTCCCAAGGAACGACCCTAATACAAACCGTATTTAACCTTAACCATTGATTACATTCATAGCTCATCTACAATGTTTCTTTGTTAGCTGAGCAGTGATTCTGCACCATCGATCACAATCTCTGCACCTGTAATATGCTTTGATTCTGCTGAAGCTAGGAAAGCAACCAGATCGGCAACATGTTCCGGCTGACCCGGTCCATCTGCAAGTGGCTGTTGCCCTTCTGGGAACTCAATAGGAATGACAATCTGCTGCAAATCATCGGTTTTGACCGTACTCTGATCAATATTGGTTGCAATTGCACCCGGGCAAATGACATTTACACGAATCTTAAATTTAGCGAGTTCCAAGGCAGCCATCTTGGCAAAAGCGACTTGTCCCGCCTTGGACGTACTATAAGCCGACATCCCGAAGCTTGAGAAACGCTGATTCCCGTTAATGGAACTCGTAATAATAATGCTGCCTCCGCTACGTTTCTTCAGATGTGGTAATGCATATTTAATTGTGAAGAACGTGCCATCCAGATTCGTTGTAATGATCTGTTTCCAATCCTCAACCTGAATTTCTTCAATAGGTGCAGATACACCGTTAATGCCAGCGTTGGCAAATACGATATCCAGACCTCCAAATAATTCAACGGTCTCCAGAACAGCCTTTTCCACACGGGATGCGTCAGAAATATCGACATCGAATGCTCGTGCTGCACCTTTGTAGACTGAATTAATCTCATCTTCTGTCTTCGAAATGCGATCATTGACCAGATCAAATAAGGCAACGTGAGCCCCTTCGCTAGCAAGCTTAAGTGCTGTAGCTTTTCCAATCCCTGAACCTGCTCCCGTAATAATGGCGACCTTGCCAGCGAAGCGTGATTTACCGTTATGTTGTGTCATTATCTATTCCACTCCTTTTTTTCTCAGCAATTATGTAAGAATGTACGTGTTGCTTCATAATGATCATGAAGCATATTCTTCACAAGATTACCCAAAAAGAGCGTCTTTTAAATCAAGCATGACCTATTTTTTTACATATCAGCATGCAGAAGAAAATCATGTCACACATCGATCCTTCTTCATTCATTCATCTCGTTACCATTCTAGCTCTATGAAAGCGGCATCATCTTCAAGCCCTCCGGTATGCCTGGAATCAAGCAACACTTGAATATGCTCATCCGGAATATAGGCTTGTATCGCATCAAGATCATTTAGACCGTCCGTATAGAGCTGTAGGCGAACCTTTTCACTCCCAGACATCTTGGCCTCGAAAATATGCGGTTTGCCGCCCACTGTCCCTTCACGTGTAGACCACCGTTCATTGGTACGGCAGTATTTCTGAAAAGTAGCCGATTGCTCTTGTCCGTTTCGCCACAGACGAATACGCGAATCCCCTTGCCAGGCAATCCAGACACGACTCCTTCTGGAAGCACCAGAAAGTATGATTCGACCACACACATACATAGCCTGACTACCCCTGCTTCGTTTCTCCATTAACACTTCACGTAGAAGCAATGGCGAATTATCTAGGGGCTGCAATTTCTCTAACTGTTCCGATGCAGGGATCGTGAGATCTTGAAGAAGCTTCTCGATCCCTTCTGCACTCGGCACAGATGTGGTTTCCAACCAATCGAGCAGCGAATTACCTAGAAACCTTGCAGCGAAATCACCTAGGTAACTCATACCCACGCCATCGCATAAAACAAAGTTACATACATTGCCGTTCAACCGAACAGCAGCAAAATCTTGACCTGTATCTCCTTGATTCACGGTTTCAGCCGCTCTCCCATATCCATAACGGCATTGAAGAACACCTTGATATCGGGTTAACGGCTGTTCTCCTGTCTGAACACTCACATAACGAAAGTCGCCGCGCCTCTGCTTCGCTTGCACTCTCTGATCTCCTTCGGGCAGTGTGGCCAAACGCATCGTCCTCAAATGAAACCCCCTCCTATCTAACAGGCGTAGCAGCGGACATCTGAAAGCCGATGGATACCAGTTCTGCGCACGTACCTGGAAGCATCATCAACGCACCAGGGGCAAGCAGGTAATCGGCTTCAACTAGCATCTCACGGTAACTCTCTGGCAACACGGAAGACATATTCCGTAGCTTCTCCCCATGTTCATCCTGCAGTACTGTTTCTGAAGAGATTCCTTTCCAACGTCTTGGCTCCGAGATCGGAGTTTCCAGCAAGTGATCGGAAATGAAGATATTCTCCACCAACACATTACCATCCGGAACACTCATGCCCATGATTCGTTTAGCGATCGGCTCAGGATCTTCACCTGTCGCCACGCCATCTGTCATATGGCAAACGAGCGGCGCTGGACAGTCCTGCATATTAGGAATCTCAGCCTGAAGAATCTTCTCCGCTTGTAGAAAAGCTTTGGCCGAATCCGAGAACCGCTTAGGTGTAAGGTCAGGCAACGAACCAACGGCAGCGATTTCGTCGATGCCTTTAATACCGTTAAGCAAGTCATATACATCATCACTGTACGCAAGGATCGCAATACGGTAACGAGGTGTCAATCGATTGCCTTTGGTCGAACGAAAGACCATTTGGCGGATGGCCAGAGCCAATGCATCATAGACCACATCAATCCGTCTACGATTTTCCAGAACCATGTTCATGGAGGCGCTAATATCAATTAAATAGATAATCAATGCAGGTGTGCGCTGGGATGCTTGAATTGTATAGTTCATCTGGGATGAGGTCACCTCCGTCGTTGTTCACATTTATAATTACAGGTTTGGTAGCTTATAATCGCTATTGCTGAGGAACTTGTTAATCGCGCTCATTCGAGCTGCAACTTTACCTACCCCTTTGAAGTAGGCAGCATCGGTATTATAGAGATTTTTGAAATCCCGAGCATAGGATAGAGCATTATCCGTCTTTTTACCAATTTGTGCGTTATACGCTTTGTTGTAGTGTGCAATCAGTGTGACTACGTTCTGAGCACGCTTTTTCTTAAGCGCAGCTTTTTGGGCAGCCTCCTGTTTGCGCTGAGCTTCAGCTGCGGCTTTACGTGCAGCTTCTTGCTTGGCAGCTAGAGCCTCCTGCTCTTTTTTCCAAACTAGATAAGCCTCATATTTCGCTTGTTTATCATATTTCTCCTGCTGTGCCTTACGTTCAGCTTCTTTTTTCTGTTGCTCCTGCTTCGCAAGATACGCTTCGTACTTGGCCTGTTTATCATACTTGGCTTGGAGCGCCTTACGCTCTTCTTCCTTCTTCTTGGCCTCAGCAAGTTGCTTCTCTGCTTCCTCCTGCTTTTTCTTCTCATCAGCCGCTAGTTTTGCTGCAGCAGCTTCTTGTTGTTTCTTCTCTTCTTCCTGTTGCCTGAGCGCTGCAGCCTTTGCTGCCTCGGCTTCTTCCGCCGCCTTAATCTCTGCGAGTCTAGCTGCCTCCTGTTGCTCCTGTTGTTTTACCTCTGCTTGATCAGCCAATATTTTGACCGTTGGTACAGAGCCCGCCAGCAATACAATGAGCACAGCCGAAGAGATCATGAATTTTTTGGATCTATAAAAAGGGAGCCGAACAGGCTGTCCTTCGTCATCCTTAGGATTCAAACGTTCATCCAACTCTTTGATGGCTGCCGCAACCTCGATCTGCATAGCACTGTTGTTCGGTATAAAGTGGTGCAATGAACGATACACCTCAAGTGCAGCCGCAGGCTTACCATCTTCTTCTAATGCTCGTGCCTGAAGAAATAAACGTTGAACCACTGCTTCTTGACCAGGTGGCGGAGTCGATGCTTCTGAATTTTGGTCAGAGCCTCCGTCAGATGCCAATGTTCCACTTATGCCACCTGCCACTGTTGTCTCTTGATCATTTGGCAAATGAGATTGATCAGCAGCATCTTCCTCCACAACGGTAGGTATAGTAGGTACTTGGTTTGCATCTAGAGCAGCTAGTGCGACATACCATTCTCCGAATGTGGGACAACTGCTAAGATCATGACTTTCCCATGCTCTGACGAATAGATCCGCCATTTTGGAGCCCCAACGCTTATTCAATGAGTCTCGCATCGCGTAATAACGCTCACTGACTGTCTGCATCTCATGTTGATCAAAATAACTTTCGCCCCATGCCTTCTCGACGATTATCGGATCAGACCAGCTTAGCATCTCTGCAATAATAACAGCCCCAGCAAAGCGATCCGCATAGGAGCTCCACAATCCACTATGCACTGTCCGATGTGCTGCATAACCAGGTGAGCCTGCCAAGAGCGCATCCGGACGATCCATCTTGGAGCTGTACATCTGTTCTACGTCAACAAGCTCAACGGCTGATCCTCCCAGGTTCTCCACTTCGGAAAAAAACGGAATCATCACATTGGGTGCGGACAAATCGCAATGAGCAAGCCCACGCTGCTCCATGGCCGAACCTGTTCCTGCTAGTGCTCTCGCTAACTTCAGACTTTCCTCTGCGGTTAGCTCTTTCTGATCACTGATTACATCAAACCAGGTCAGACCTTGCACCCACGGCATTAATACCGCATACAACAAATCAGGATGTTCTCCAATGAGCGCTCCGTTTCTTTCCGGAGTGAGCACATCACGCTTGCATACTTGCAAACCTGGCAGTTCACTATAAGGCTCCATATGCTCAGACTGATAGACCATAGCTGGAATACGGAATTTTGGAAAAAACACTTTTAGTGCTTTGGCCCCATGTATAGAACCATTACGGGGAATCAATTGGTAGACAATCCCTTGCCTTCCGGCTTGTGCATAAGCCAAACCTGGTGCAGCAGGATGCTGTCCAATCGTATAGGCTATATCATTGATTACAACTTCATCCCCGGGATTCGGTTGAAAAGACATGCTCATCCCTCTCTCTATCATTTCTGTCATAGTGCAACAAAAACCGGGTGTCGTAAAACGCCCGGTTTTTGTTGCAGTTTCACATCTTCAACTAGCTGCCTGCATATATTCAGGGCGAACTCAGACAACGTTTCGGCCTGATCTATGTATAGCAGATTAGCGAGTTTGGTCAGCCGTACGGAATTTGTTAGCAATAGCTGTCAGTTCCGCACTAATGCTATTAAGCGTTTGAACGAAAGATTGCATTTGTTTGCTTGCTTCTTGGAATTCTTGGAAGAAGCGTTGCTTCGTCATACCTTCCCATTGTCCTTCCATGCTAGTGATGGATTGAGTCAATGTAGATACGATTTGCTGACTTTGCTCACCGCTTTGTTTAAATTGATTGGAAACCTGATCAAGCTGTTCTGGGGTAACTAAAATACGTCCTGCCATGTGTAAATTCCTCCTTGGTTTGTGCAATTAAATTTTTGCTTGTTCAAATTGTACTATACCAAGATCGATCGGACAAAAGCCGAAGGACCTACTCCTATTTACCCCATTTTCAGGCAATGAAACTTCCCCTAACAGACTATTTACATAAACAATTCACTTTCTACTGTGCTGTTCTCGGGACTCTCTATCCTACAAGCCTAAGAAACAACAGGTTCGGTTCCTCTCCTTCCTCGAAAGGAAGGATCTGTGAATCTCCATGCTACAGGTTCAGGCTGCATAGCCTGAATTAATGTCGCTGGGGAACCAGCTGGTGGAGCGGCATCCTGTACACGATACACTGCCGCCACCGCGGAAAGGGGATCGGATACAATAGCAGTAGTTGCGGAATGATCGGGTAAGATCTCTCCTGCATGATTGTTCTCAAGCACATGGAGCATATTAACCGCATTGCTGTAAGTTGTGTTCACATGACCCAGCACCGTGCGGTACTCCATATCAACCTGTTGGAATACCACGGCCTTGCGTCCCAGTTGCACGCTTAAGTCCATGAAACGACGCACTGCATCTTCGCCGACCCGCTTACTGTGGTTCCATTCACTCATCACAGCAGCACGAGCTTCAACTTCCCAGTCTAACGAATGAATTGCCTGATCCAATACTGTCATCTTTTGCTGTATTTGCTCCGCCGCATACTGAATCTGCCTGCTCAGTGCCCGAAGCACATCCGGTTCCACACGAATGCGCATTTACCATCACCTTTCCTCTTCCCCTGCAGGCTGTTTAAGCCAGTCCAGCAGCATCTCGTGAAACTGTTCTCTAGTCGTCAGTGCTGCAACAAGCCAATCATCTGAAGCGGCTGTGCTCATACGGAATAACCAATTCGAAATCGAGCTAACGGTAAACGCCGCTGACTGTGAATTCCATTCTTCTCCGTTCCACACAAGCAAACGCAGCTCTCCATCTGATTCCTTGTTTACCAAACAGCGTGCCAGGGCAAGTGATCCATCCGAATCATTCGTCTCCTGCGCTAGCTCATCTGCCACTGCCTGAACTTCCTTGCCATTTAACTCATTCAAGACTTCATAGAATTTTTTCTTAGAGCACATAAGAGCTGGCTTCTCATCAGGAGAATGGCCACTCCACTTCATTCTTTCGATCAGACAATCAATGGCTTCACGAACATTTCCCAGATCCGATAACCGGAATGAATCCGGTTCGTCCACAACGCGCGACACTTCGACGACACGCTCGTCCGTGCAATGAATATAACTTTCACAGGACTTGCTACTCGACGTGTAGCGAATCCAACAAGCTCTGTCAGACAATCCGGCAATGGCCACTCTGGAGAATACGGTCGGTGTCATGATCAGTTCATTGCTGTTCTGATCCTGAATTAGATATCCTTTGTCGAGCAAGGAGGTTTTGACGCGCTCCCACTCCAAAGCAATGTCTTCCGCCATATACCCGCGGAAAGGATCTTCAACGCCAAGCAATCGGTCTGAGCCTAGAATACCAGCCAGAAAAAAAAGTTCTTTTATTTGCAAAGTGACTACCTTTTGCTTGGAATCATGAACCGTCAACATTATGAGCCACCTCCCCTCAAACTACAACATGCCATCGGTCACGAATTTCAAAAATCCAATCATTCATTTTCCAGTTGTCATCACATGGAACTGCACCTTTAACCCTGGAATATTTACGTTTTACATAATAACCTTGACCTGGTGGCAGTACCTTCAGCCCAGCCGAACTGCCTCCAGACTCGGAATAAGGAATACGAAAGAACGAGAGATCGTTAGGGTCTAAAGTCCCGAACAACAATCCGCTTTGGGAAGCTTTTACATCACTTACCCAATCAGATCCAAAGGTCGGGAAGTCAGCAGGAACACCTGACAAGATAACATGAATTCCCCGATCCCTACCTTGACGAACAATTACACCTAATTGATCCTTCACGTTGAAATCATTTAATTGTTTGGATAATGTTTCTGCATCATCAATGGTGAGCACGATTTCCGGACCACCGGCAATCTCGCCTCGCTTCAGTACTTCATCGTACAACTGTTGGATCACTGGCGCAAGCTGATCTTCCCGTGATACGTGTCCTCGGACATGGGGCAAACTGCTGATCTCACCCAGTCCGCCAGAACCATAGCGCATATCAACGGTGTATATTTGTACTACTTCTGGAGAAGCATGATACGCCAAAGATAACATCCAAGTCAACAAAAATGTTGTTTTTCCGCCTTCCATCGGACTCGTTACCATAAAGTGTGGTCCCTCACGCAGGTTCAAAAGGAATGGCTCCAAATCATCTGTGAGCAACCCTACAGGAACCGTTACAGAGGACTCATTCACTTGACCATACGTACCTGTTCGAATAAGAACATCTTTCAGTTTCACTTCTTCCGGAAGTGGAGCAATCTGAGGTGCTTGCTCTCCTGTCCACGCTTCTCTAATCTCAGCAATCGTGCGGCGCAGCTCAGATGAACGTTTCCCTTCATCTGCACCTGACGACGGTAAGGCTGCCTGGAACATCAGTGGTGGAACTTGTCCCTTCACGAGCCCTCTTCCTGGCGGAAGCTGACTTGGCGCTTTAGAAGGTCTTCCGACTGCATAATAATAGTCACTCGGATCGGATAATTCAAAAGATACTGCATTTGGAATGTTACTCCTAAATTTCTCGAAAATATCAGTGACTCGATTAGCCGTGAGTACAAAAGTAATCCCTAGACTTCCACCTTCACGAAGAATCGTCTCTAACAATTCATTTTCATCTGGATAAGCATTTCGGAAAGAAAGATATCCGTCAATCACAACGATGATCTGAGGCACAGCTTCGTGAGCTGTCCGACGGTAAGCCGAGATCGTTTTGACACCAGCTTCTGAGATGATGTCTTTACGCTGTGCAGACAATTTCAATATATATCGGAACAGTCGTTTGACCCGATCTTCCTCTTCGGCCATCATCACACCACCGACCTGTGGAAGACCAGCAAAGTCCTTCATCATGCGACCCATATCAATAATGTATCCATGCCATGATTCTGTACGTTCAGATCTAGCAAGTGACATGAGCATGGTTTGCACAAATGTCGTTTTGCCCAGTCCAGGCATGCCGTATACGACGAGATGGCCTTGATCAATCGGAAGTGCAAGAGGCTCTTGGCGTTGGTTCGGTAGATCATCGAGCAAGCCAACGAGTGGTTTCAACCCACTAGCACCACCATCAAGCAGCACTTCCCTATTCTTTTCTTCCTGCCAGTCGTTAAGGCTATCCCATTCCAATGTTTCAGGCAATGGTGGCAACCAAGGTCCTGGCAGTCGATCAATTCCAGCTTCTTCCGCGGCTTGAGCAACATAATCGATAAAGACCTGAAGCTGTTTAGGGACATCGTCTCCTTTGAGCACAGCTCTGCGTTCACCAGTCAGCAGAGGCTCCCGCTTCCCGTTCAAACGCACTTCCATGACGGGCAATACGGAGGTTTTATCTTCTTGCTGATTATAAGGTGCACCGCTCCAAGCAAACTGCATCTCTTCAAATACTTCATCACTGCCGACTTGGAAATACCCTCGACCCGGCTTCGTAATCCATGCCGCATTTGGAATCTTAATCATATCTCGGCTGTCTCCTTCACTTTGAACGCGAAGACAGATGCGGAAACGGGAGTTACTCCAGATTTTATCATCGACAACACCCGCCGGCTTCTGAGTTGCCAAGATCAGATGCACTCCGAGTGTCCGGCCAATAGCTGCAATACTAATCAATTCATCCATGAATTCTGGCTGATCGCGTTTCAACTGAGCAAATTCATCGATGATAATAACGAGATGGGGCAATGGCTGTTCATGCCTTGAACGTAGAATTTTGTAATATTCATCGATATGCTGCAGGTTGCCTGCATCATTTAATATTTTCTGTCTTCTAACCAGCTCGGCTCGAAGTGAAATATTCGCACGTTCAATCAGATTTCCATCTAGATTGGTAATTGTGCCCACGACATGTGGTAAGCCAACAAACGTATTGGACATCCCGCCACCCTTATAGTCAATCAACATAAAAGCAAGGTCGTGCGGGTGAAATTCAGCCGCAAGCGATGCAACTATGGACTGAATGACTTCACTTTTCCCTGATCCGGTCGTTCCTGCAATTAGACCATGCGGTCCATGCCCCTGGCGTTCAATTTTGTCATGCAGGTTAATGGCTATTTTCTTGCCACCCGCACGCACACCCATAGGGACAGGCAGCGTATCTGGATATCGAGTTTGGCTCCAGCGTGATACAACATCCAGATCCTCCACGCGTGATGTGCTTAACATATCGAACAATGGAAGCACCTGTGGAATATCCGAAGCGGAAGAACGCTTCAAACGGATCGGAGACATGTAACGCGACAACGCCTCTGCAGATTCTTTAGAGATTACGTCTGGTGTGTACGTTTGCTGAACGACATCGGCATCTTCAGTTTTTTTGATATATACACCCTTGCCTTTGGAAGCTTCCATAATAAGCTGACAGTGCATCGGAAGAGATTCCTTCCGATTGGCTAATATAATCGTGCACACATCGATCTCTTGAGCCGATTCCAACAGAAGCGGCAACAGTGGCTCTTCTTCAATTAATTGTGTTTCCGACAAAATGACCACATAACAAGGCGTTTGTACCGTTTTTTTGTAACGATCCTCCTTGTTGTTACGCCGCCGGTTTAACACGGAAAACAAGCTGTCCGCCAATTGATGCGCACTGCTGTGCCTGTCGGCCATATATCGCTGTCCCTGATCTTCATCCCAAATATGGGGAAGCCAGCGCAACCATTCCCATTCCTTGCTTTCTTTTTCTTCATAAAAAGCAGCGATTTTGAGCTCATCTGGTGAATGGCGCACGGTAAGCTGTGAAACGATCACACGCAGTGAGGCCAGCACTTCCTCACGATTCCCTACCAACCCCATGACTTTCGATTGGAATAACGGTAGGGTGATTGATGCATCGGGTACAGTCTCAAATTCAGAAGCGAGCTCGTGAGCAGCCTCAATTAATTCATCCTTTTCATATCCATCTGGACGTGGAACCTGAATCTTAATCCGAAAAGGAATTTCCCCTGTACCAATCCGCACCTGCATAAAATCATCATCTTCTGGCGAGCGTTCCCACAAGGAACTATTTCTGTTTTTTACAACTTGTAGACAAACACCCGGATCGCCGTGAATTTCATACAAACTCTTCACTTGTTCCGCTTGAGCTTCCTTCAGTTCTTCACGATGCTTGTCCAACTGAGCTCGGTACATCGCCTTACGTTCTTCAATTTTTTTGCGATAATTCTTCTTGTTACTTAAATATACAAAGAATGGAATCGTGTACGATGTTAACATCATCATAACAGTCATCATCTGAAACATCATAAAGGTAGGGTTACTAAATTTACCTGTTAGATTAATATATACATAGAAGCCGATGCTCACCATCGTCATCATAATGGGAATAACGATGGATATGATGGAGAATGTAGGTTTGCTAGGTTCAGCAGGGGGCCTCAAAATTTCGAGCTTATCTTCCTTAAGAACCGGCGTCATTCTTGGAGAACGCTGATATAACACATTCACGAAGAGAAGACCTCCTTAATAGTACGTGTTCAAAATCAAAAGCGAACCTTTTGAACAACCTTTTTAATTGTTGATAATATGATATATACGTTCTGAATCTTCATTCGTTGCTGTCCTGTTGAAACAGTGAGCGTCTTCCGTATACCGGCGCTTCTTCTAACGTGGTTGAGAACGCACGCTGGACTCGCACACAGCTACCCTGTCTTAGCCCTGTTTCCATTAGTTGCTGACTATTCTGCGGTGAGAACCACAGTCCTTCTGGAAACTTAGCTTCCAGGATATATTGAATGCCATCCCCAGGCGCCTGTCCAAATATACGGACGCCAAGCAATGTTTTCAAATGTTCAATCGTACATTCATCCGGGACTTCAATGTCGAACCATTCGCCTTCCTCCCGGCCGGAATACACGGTAAGAATCATCAAATCCCTCCCATAGTCTCATATGTAAATTGTCCTAATGTCAGATTAAATCAAAAAAAAGCGGATGAAACACGGTTTCAACCCTTATTTTCTTACATAACCCCTTTGTTTGCAATGTACTATCTGTAATTTTGTTACATATGACCCACGTTTATATTAAAATATCGTCCCATGGTCTCAGAACTTTGGAGGCAGACTTACGTTTTCAATTTGCGAGGATGCGAAAACGATTCGTTTTCTACCATTTAAATGGGAATAACACTTCATTACCTGTCCGTTTATTGCTTCGCCCACAATTGAATTGTGAACACTTTTCAAACATTCATCACCTTTATGTTTTCATAAGCTGATTTTAAGGTAATTTTAAGCATTGGTATTTAATATTACCTGTATGAAATAACTCCCGTGAGGTGATTTCAAGTGAGAACACTAATAACTTTTCAAAACAAATCAATCCCTGTATATTTTAATCAAGAAAACAAACAACCTGTGCAAAAGACATTAAGATTGCTTAGCAGTGCTCTAGAGCACAAAATTAGCAACGGTAAACGAGCTTTACAAAAATGTTTGCACTCTTTGATTAGTATTGAGATTGTTAATGGAGAAGCCATTCTCCACAGTCGCAGTGAAAATGACTCTCTGGCCTTGTCTTTATATTAAGTCGAGTCCACGTGAATTCATCTATAATGAGATGCTGCGTCACTCGTTCTATACGAACGATAAGAAAAAGGAAGCTGCCACTAAGGACAAGCTTCCTTTTTTATGTTGAAGCACAATCTGATCTATTGGTTAATTTACTCGGCTCACGCTATAGCCGGTCTCATTACCTTCTGCAACCTCCGCTTTGTGAATTCGAATGACAAACAATCGAACTAGGTTAGCCCGTGTATGTTCCTCTTGACATGAATTCAGTTTCCTTAGAATAAAACGGTCAATGGACATGAAATTCAAGCCCCTTTACCTTGGATTTTACGGATCTGTTCTTCCGTGTATCCATAAATAACCATATTCAGACTTCCCCAAACCCATTTTCAACGTTTTTTTCCACATGCTTTTTAGGGTATGTAAAAACGTGCAAAAGCCCGTCCTTAAAGGTAAAAACGGGCTTTTGCTTGGTATTGTCGATTTCACACGAACTCGGTCTCATCCTGCAATCGTTTCATGTCCTGTAGACCTTTAGTCGACATCACTCACACCAGGATACGTCCGATATTGATGCTGTAAACTAATCCAGCGGGTGCGCGTGAACTTCTCTATCGCCCAATCGCCGCCGAATCGGCCAATGCCTGAAGACTTCTCTCCACCAAACATAACATGAGCCTCGTCGTTTACAGACTGGTCATTCACATGAACCATGCCTGATTCGATGCGTTTAGCTACTTGATAACCTCTCTCCAGATTTGTCGTAAATACCGAACCACTCAAGCCGTATGGCGTATCATTGGCTAACCGAACAGCTTCAGCCTCATCCTTTGCACGCATTAAGACAGCAACCGGACCAAACAACTCCTGTTGCACAATCTCCTGCTCAGGCTTCACGTCAGCCAGCACAGTAGGCTGTAACACACTGCCTTTGCTTGATCCGCCAAGCAATAACCGGGCTCCCGCATCTTCTGCGTTCTTCACAAGTTCAAGCAGTCGTTCTACTTCTTTTTCACGGATAAGAGGCCCTACAAGCGTATTAGAATCTGCTGGATCCCCCGCTTGGATTCGGTTTGTTCTCGCAACAAATGCATCTACAAAGGAGTCATAGATATCGGTATGAATGATAATACGGTTCAGCGCCATACAAATCTGCCCTTGATGCAGAAACTTCCCAAATACTGCGGCCTCTGCCGCTCGTTCAATATCCGCATCTTCCAGAACAACCATCGCATTGTTACCGCCTAATTCCAGCGCCGTTTCTTTCAGATGCTCGCCAGCTAATTTACCGATGCCTTGCCCGACTTCTGTTGATCCTGTAAATGAAATGACTTTTGGGATTGGATGAGCAACGAAGTAGTCTCCAATCTCGCTTCCGCTTCCTGCAACGACATGCAGCACACCTTTTGGCAATCCGGCTTGATCAAATAGATCTGCGATTAGCCAGCCTGCAGTAACGGGTGTATCAGAAGCCGGCTTAATCACAACACCATTACCTAGCGCAATGGCAGGTGCCACTGAACGCAAGCATAGATGTAGCGGAAAATTCCACGGTCCGATCACCCCAATTACCCCTTTGGGTTCTCGCACAACTCGGTTCTCTTTGCCTGCTGTATTAGAAGGTAGTATCTCCCCCTTCATTCGATAAGGGAAAGATGCCGATTCGTCTACAATGCGCTTGGCCGCAGCGAACTCCGCTTCAGCTTTGATCCGAGTACTTCCGGATTCAGTAATGAGCAACTGAATAATTTCATCTTTACGCTCAACCATTAGCATGGATACCTTGCGCAGAATTTCTTCTTTTTGACTAGGTAATGTCTGACTCCATTCCACTGCCCCCTTCTCGGCAGCTTCATATGCACGATCGATGTCTTCTTTATTAGAGGATCGCCAAGTGGCGATAACTTCTCCTGTATACGGATTGATATTCTCCATGGTTTTCTCACCGGAGCCTTCAATCCATTCGCCATTAATATATTGTTTAGTCCATGTTTGCTTCGTGTCCATTAAAGTCATCTGAATACGCCTCCTAATCAAGAATTCATGTCTACTTATGATGCAGTGTAGTACATCATTAACCTTGTTAAGGATTACGCAAACGTTAATGTAGACCTCTCTAACCTATACAGGACAATTCGTGCGAGTTCATACCTCGTCCTTAAAACCTCGTGATGATACGATCATTCCTGGCTTGTAGACCTCTTTCCAAAAAGCTGCAAGTCTTGCCACCCATAGGCAACTTCGAGCTGATTCTCACCACCGATGGATAACGTCTGACTATGAACTACAGTTCCACCCATCTGCTCATAGAAACGACAAGCCGGATTTTTCTCCAATGCCCAGATCAGTAGACTCCGCAGTTTTAGTGTATGAAGATATTGGACAACTTGATTAGCAAGCATTGTTCCAATTCTCTGTCCCTGTGCGGCTTGCAGTAAATAGATCGCATAAATCTCTCCATCATAAGCTAACTTGCCTTCTCGCTCTCTGCCCCCACAGGCAAATCCGACAATTTTCCCATCCGCTTGTTCGGCTACCAACAGAATCTTCTCCTTTTCGCTAGAACGAATCATCTGCTCCCACTGTGGTACTCTGGCTTCTGTAGTCAAATGATCCAAAAATTCATCGGATATGATCCCACGGTATGTGGTCTTCCAGCTCTCAGTATGTACATAAGCGATAGCTTTTGCATCCCCTTCACGGGCCTGTCTAATCTGCATGATCCTTCCTCCATCTCATATATTTCGTCGTTGAAGCACAATAAATATACAGATTGTACATTTATCCCCATAGTAATCCAACGATTTTATTTCAACTAAACAATTGAACAAACACTCAACGTTAGAAAAAATCCGACCCTAGGGTCGGATCTTTACCTTGGTGCCTACAGATACTTTGGAAGAAAGATCCAACACATCTGAGTTATACATCCGGATGCAACCATGTGAAACAGATTTCCCTATCGATGAGGGTTCATTGGTTCCATGTATGCCGTAATGAGGTGCAGACAATCCCATCCACAGCACACCAAATGGTCCTCCAGGATTCGATTGTTTATTAATGATCGTAAACTCACCACTTGGGGTTTGAGTGAGCATCTTCCCTGTCGCTACAGGATATCCTTTAACCACTTGGTTGCCATCCAGTAGATATAACATATGGTCTGATAGGTCAACAATGATGTTGTAATCCGGCATACTAACATCCCTCCTGACCTATCCTATGCCAATCTCATCACAGATGCCCGCCTGATTTCAAGCTTCATCCCACTCTCTGATGCTTCGGGCATGCTTCGGTTTTCGAGTGCTCACTGGCTTGCTCGTTGCTGTTCGACGTTTCGAAGCCTGAAGCTCCTTACGCTGCTGAAATTGCAGTTCCTTCTGCATTTTCAGATAATTATCAAGTCTTTTCCCCTCTAACGTGCCGTTCTGTATCGCCTCTTTTACAGCGCAGCCAGACTCACGAGTATGACTGCAATTATGAAACTTACACGAAGCAGCCAACTGCTCAATTTCACCAAATGCTAGTGCTAACCCCTGATCGCCTTCCTCCCACAAGTTAAGCTCCCGCATTCCTGGGGTGTCAATCAATACCGCTCCTTGAGGTAATACAAACATCTCACGATGTGTCGTTGTATGTCTGCCTCGACTGTCTGCCTCCCTGACAGATTGCGTAAGCTGTACATTCTCGCCGAGTAACCAATTGACCAAGGTCGACTTACCGCTTCCTGAAGAACCTGTCAACGCAACCGTCATCCCAGGTTGTAGATAACGTTCAAGCTGTTCTTTTCCCTGATCCTGCACCGCAGACAATGCAATGACTTCGACACCTGGGGCAATGCCTTCCACGAGTGCCATCTGTTCTTTTATATTGGAGCAAAGATCGCTTTTACTCAGCACGATAACAGGTCTAACGCCTCCATTCCAAGCCATAATCATATAACGCTCCAGCCGTCGGAGAT
Organism: Paenibacillus tundrae; assembly: GCF_030812775.1. Classification (GTDB taxonomy): domain Bacteria; phylum Bacillota; class Bacilli; order Paenibacillales; family Paenibacillaceae; genus Paenibacillus; species Paenibacillus tundrae_A. Next base: position 336,283 of record NZ_JAUSTI010000003.1, on the reverse strand, counting down.
TAAAATCATAATTAAGCGCGGCGACAATTAGCAATGTATCCACATTAGCCGCAATCAGTTGTTCTTTCGTTACGTTTCCCGCAGCCTGTCTAGAAACTCTGGTTCGTCTCGGCAACATACTGTGAATCATGGCCTCATCACCTGCCTGACCCGAAACCTCAACCCAATCCCCTACCGTAAGACCTGTACCAGTCTCTTCATGCTCGCGGCGTAATCGGCCTGTTGCTCTTCCCCAGCCTTCACCATCCGCAGTCATTATTCGTAGTAAATGTCCATGATCTGCAATGATTCTAGCTGGTTTCCTCTCGGCATGATTCATATCTAACGTTATCCAGTGCTCTTGCCAAAGTGTAGACCATCCATACTCTTCCAAATGTTTATTCAAATTCGTGTTTCCTCCCAAAAATGATAATGATGATTCGGACATAACGACAGATTGACCTGTGTGCCCCGGTTCGGTATCCAAAATAAAAACCACAAGTCTCAAGCACCCGTGGCAAATCATTGTTAAGCGAATTAGAGAATGACCTTCATAGGGTAAGATTCAGAGGCTCATATGTTAGAGATCCCCTGACCGCAATAAAAGAACATTCCTAATAGCAACAAAAAAAGCCACAGGTACGTCACCCGTGGCTTCATTGTTGCATGCAATAATACATACCCTCATAACAGACAAAACTGTCCTGTGGTTGTATAATTATATGCTCTGATCCGTTCCGGAGACGCTGTTCATATTCAAATTAACGTATAGTTCCATTAAGTTTGTCATATTACATCGCCTCCCTTGTAGATTTATCCAACATATTACACACCTTACTGAATTGTTGTCAAGACCAATTGTTATTTAACTTGATCCCAACGTGTCCACATTTCTTTTGGATTCAGTTCGTAAACTCCGTCTGCACGATACATGAACTGGTGCATGATGAACTCACGGCGGATCGTTGCAAAATCCTCATGATAATTTTGAATGAAAACATTGATTTCCTTTTCCGTATACTTGCGACCGAATTCCAGTTGCTCGGCCAAATGACCAAGAACAATCAACTTTTTCTTATATTGCGCTGGAATTTGGCGAATTCGCCCATCCTTGGAGAAAAAATTCCTCATCACGGATGCTTTCAGCGTTTCGTTGACCTCACTCATCTCAGTAACCTCCTCACTTTTAAAAATAAAATCAACGGAAGCTTGTGCATGCTCACGAATAAAAGAAGGGTTTAAGGAGAAATATACAATGTTCTTCTCTCTTCTTTCTTTAATGAGCGCAACTTCTCGTAGTTTCGATGCATGATGTGTCACCGTGGGTTGGGACAAGTTCAACCGCTCAGCGAGAGCATGGCCGTGCAATTCTCCTTGGGATAACAACAACAGCATGCGAAGTCGGGTTGGATCAGCTAATGCTTTGTGATAAGCCACAATTTTCTCCAACTGCATGAATGTTTTCAGCTCCATTTCAATCTCAATAGATTAGATGATTATCTAATTTGATGTTAATCTTTTGTCCAATTAAAGTCAAATCCTTTATTTTTGTGTGGCAGTTCAGCCTATATACCTCCCTAAGCTGGCATTAGAGTGTTATTTACGGTAGGATTATATTGCTGAATTTAAGGAGGAGTAAGAACATGGAAGATGTCATTATTATCGGTGGAGGACCCTGTGGTCTATCTGCTGCTATCGAATGTGAACGGTTGGGATTATCTGCTGTAATCGTAGAAAAGTACAACATTGTACAATCCATCTATTTGTATCCAACCCATATGCAATTTTTTAGCACGGCTGAGTTGCTTGAGATCGGGAATGTTCCGTTTAGCACGCCTAACGACAAGCCGTTTCGTTATGAGGCGCTTGCCTATTATCGCAAGGTCGCTGAACATTTTAACCTTCGTGTTCATAACTATGAGGAAGCTCACGCAATCAAATGTAAGGACGATGGAACGTTCGAAGTACATACGATGAACCGACGTGGGCAGAATGTTATTCATGAAGGACGTAATATCGTTGTAGCTACAGGTTATTTCGATCATCCTAACTACCTCGGCATTCCGGGAGAAGACAAAGATAAGGTTACGCATTATTTCCGCGAAGCTCACCCTTACGCTCAGACCCGTGTTGCCATTATCGGAGGAAGCAATTCTGCCGTAGATGCCGCGATGGAACTCGTTCGTGTAGGTGCTCATATTGATATGGTGTACCGTGGAAGCGGATTGTCTGAACATATTAAATCTTGGGTACGTCCATTATTTGAGAGCATGGTTCAAAAAGGACGGATTACTTTACATCTCAATTCACGTGTTAATGAAATTTTGGATGATTCTGTCCGTATATTGCATCATGATGGAACAACCAGTGAATTGGAAAATGATTTTGTATTAGCCATGACTGGTTTCCGTCCCGATCGTAAACTACTCACTTCTGTAGGGGTGGAAATGTCCGAAGATATGGATAAACCCAAGTATGATCCTCAAACGATGGAAAGTAGTGTTCCCGGCATTTATGTTGGCGGTGTTATTGCATCAGGTCGTAATGCCAATGAGGTATTTATTGAATCTGGGCGCTGGCACGGAAAATACATTGCAGAACATATTGTGAGCAAGAATCGTAAACTTTCCGAAGGGAAATGAAATCAATGGATATAACTTCGCTGCTGTTACTCGGATTCGCCGCGCTTGGCATCATCAGCAGTAATACTCCAGTGGCTGTAGCTATGGTATTTCTATTATTGCTGCGTGTATTGAATCTGAATCAGGCATTTCCTTGGCTTGAGAAGTATGGGCTGACCATTGGGATCATCATCCTAACTATTGGAGTAATGGCTCCACTTGCCAGCGGTAAAATAAGCTTGCAGACAATTGGTGAGTCCTTCCTGCACTGGAAGTCACTGCTTGCCATTGGTGTTGGGCTGCTTGTTGCTTACCTCGGGGGTAGGGGTGCTACATTGATGAGTACGCAGCCCACTGTCGTCGCTGGACTTCTCATCGGTACTGTGTTAGGAGTTGCCTTGTTCAAAGGTGTACCCGTAGGACCACTTATTGCAGCAGGCATTTTATCCTTGCTTTTGGGCAAATCCTGATTGAACTTGGACTGGACTCCCTTCTGTCAACTGGCTGTAATTCCCACCGTTGTATGATATACTTCTATTCATATCACGAGTCCATAGCGGAGACATCAATTTGATTTTTGTTCGTCTAACATTCAACATTGATTCACCTCGCAACTATAATGGCCGCAGGAGGATTCAGGAATCATGTCACGTCAGTTTGTTACAGAAGCCGTGATGGTGGCTATTTATGGTCAATTGCTCGCGTCACCCGCGTCTGTTGAATATATTGTTCCATACACCACCATCCTTGAATTATACGAGTTTCAAGCCAGCAGCGATCCTCTGATGGGTAACCCTGCGGATGATCAGCATGTGAAGACCAAAATTAACGAGATGATTTCTTATTTTGAGGAACCATTAAATAAGAAAAAAATAGAACGTGCGCTACTTATTCCTTGGGCCAAAAGCCCATCGATTTTGTTCGGTGATCAAGTCTCCATTGCTATTATTAACGCTGTTGATACGGCTCAGTATGGCGAGTATTTCGACCCAATCGAGACGGAATTAATACTCACTTCACAACGTTTGAGCATTCCTATCCTAACAGATCAAGTCGAACTGATTGCTCGCATTATTGAATCTTCTGCTCCGGTTCAAGTGTATGATATTGACGACTTTGACTTTGCAATGGATGAGGAGTCACTTGATCAGGTGTAAGCATTATAGTTATTGATTATTGTGGATGTATACCCGCTGAGAACATTCTCAGTTGGCATTGCAATGAATGGATTATAAAGCACAAAAGCCTCCCTGTCGGGAGGCTTTTATCATTATTCCGTTTTGTAATTCATTTGTACTTCATTTGTACTTCGTTCGCACTTGGTTTGTAATTATTGGCGCTCGGTTTGTATCCTTTTTTTGCTTAATTGGCACTTGGCTTGCACTCAAGTCATTCATTTCAGTTGGAGCGTGCTAACAACATTCGGGTAAAATCATTGAGGACAGGCAGAGATCCAATGGGAAAAAACTTCAGACCTGCTTCACTTTTTACACGAGACTTCACAAGGTCATCTTGGATAATTCGAGTTCGAAACAGAGCGATCACATAATAGTCTTCATCCCCGCTCGTATGAAGCTGTCTCAGCTCTGGCCCTGAATGGAGACCTTCTAACACCATATGATCTGTAGTCCAGCCCGTCTCCTCCCACAGCTCTCGATAAGCAGTCTCTTCAATCGATTCTCCTGGACGCATCTGACCTGCAGGAATTCGCCAATGACTCTGGTCTGCATGCTGGATTAACAATACTTCACCATGTTCGTTCTCGGCCCATATAGCAGCCTTTACGACGATAAACGCTCGGTTAGCAATATACTGAGCCAAATCTCGCGCTGGCGGATTCACTATTTATCCCCTCCTGTTCCAAGCCGAAGAGACGACTTAGACCTATAGTCAGATCAGTGCAACACATTTCTCTCCAACCTACGGAACGTTCTAAAGGCATGTATTTATGAGTAAGGGATTATACTTCAGTGTATCGATATTCAATATCTTGACCTTCATCAACAACATCCACATGAAGCTCATGACCTTTTAGATACCAATAATCGTGATCCTCCATGAAAAAGTGAATACCAGATGCTTCTGTTTGCTCGGCAGGATGTCTTGGTTCCTCAACCGCGATACCTAACGAAAATCCGGGATGAAGACCTCCGCCTGAGCTATAACGGGCAAAAAATCGAATGCTATCCCCGTCGTTCAAATTAAGCTCTTCCTTGTACCAGCGCGCAGCGCGGTCAGTTACATGTATGGTACTCATGTGGTGTCAGCTCCTTCTCTATATATATATGTTACATCATATCGCTAGAATGGTCGGAATACAAACTGTACATCAGAACAAATTACCGAATAACGAACAAGATTCAAGAAATAAATTTACTTCATGGAACATAAAATAAAATGATGAGTCCATAACTGTATTTTGCAATATAGAACAACAGTCGTATTAAGCCATATGACTTCACTGCTTGTTACTCCATTCCTGGCTTCTCTAAACCCAGACATTGCTCATTTGTGAAAAAAGTTTGACAGATTGTAAAATGCGGTGTTAAGATGCAAACATACGAGATTCACATTGAATTTATTCCCAAAAAAGAAAGGGTGATTACGGTGTTTAATAGCGATATGTTTGTTCTAACTAACTTACAACTGAATACCGGAGCAGCCCCGAAATCATTATTTCGTTCATAATTTCTGCATCATAGCAATCTGTTGATCAGATATACTATGTTGTGAACTCACAATATAATTATGTACGGTGGTGGCTCTGCTCTCGGAGCCATGCTGCCGTATGAATGATACCTAAGACATACCGCCTGCGTGCGGTGTGTCTTTTTTTGTGGTCACAAGTAAATATATGAACGATAATGTATTTCACAGATATGGAAAGGAAGGGATAGCACTTGTTCTCAGTACTTAAAAACCTAGCCTGGTTTTTCCGGCTAGAGCGCAAAAGATACCTGATTGGTGTCATTTTGCTCATTCTTGTAGGTGTCGCAGAACTCCTGCCCCCTCGTCTTCTCGGTAATGCGATTGACGAGATTGTACGTGGGTCGATTACAGGAGCATCACTTACTAGCTACATTTTACTTATTTTAGGAACCGTCGTTATTATCTATCTGATTACGTACATATGGATGCACAAATTATTTGGCGGAGCTAACTTGGTAGAACGTCTATTGCGTTCACGTTTCATGGATCATCTGTTACGGATGACACCGCCCTTTTTTGAAAAGAACAGAACCGGCGACCTTATGGCTCGTGCTACCAACGATCTTCGTTCGATTGCAACCACAGCAGGCTTCGGCATGCTTACGTTAACGGACTCTACTGCTTTCTTGGCAACAGTATTGCTCGCTATGGGTTTTCTAGTTAGCTGGAAGCTGACTCTGGCAGCCATTCTGCCCCTGCCTTTTATTGCCATCGCTATGATGATCTACGGTAAAGCCGTGCATCAGCGCTATACTCTCGCTCAGGATGCCTTCGGTGATATGAACGACCAAGTACTTGAATCCATTGCAGGAATTCGGGTAGTACGTGCGTATGTTCAGGAGCGTCTGGATGAGAAGCGTTTTGCCGATGTTACCGAAGACGTGTACCGCAAAAATCTAGCCGTCGCACGGATGGATGCATTATTCGAACCTACGATCCGACTTTGCGTTGGACTTAGTTATGTCATTGCGCTTGCTTACGGCATATATCTTGTGTTTCACAATGAAATCACTTTGGGGGATCTCGTATCATTTAATATGTACCTGGGGATGATGATCTGGCCGATGTTCGCCATTGGTGAGTTAATTAACCTGATGCAGCGCGGTAGTGCCTCCCTTGATCGGGTCAACGAGACATTATCGGTGGAACCCGCTGTTCAAGATGTTGAACAACCCGCTTACATTTCGAACCCAGAAGAGATCGTCATGCAAGATGTTACGTTCCGTTATCCTAGTTCTACAGTAGACAATCTTAGTCATATTAACTTTTCACTACGCCGCGGTCAGACACTTGGCATTGTCGGTCGTACAGGTAGTGGTAAGTCCACACTGCTGAAGCAGTTGCTACACGAATACCCTGCCGGATCAGGTAAACTAAGCATTTCGGGTCACCCCATTCAGGAAATTGCTAAAGACGACTTGCATAGCTGGATTGGTTATGTGCCGCAAGAGCAAGTGCTATTCTCCAAATCGGTTCGCCAGAACATTCAGTTTGGTAAACCTGGTGCAAGTGATGATGTCATCATGGAAGCCATTCGCACAGCTGCTTTTGACGGAGATCTTGGAACATTGTCTGACGGACTCGATACACTCGTTGGAGAAAAAGGTATTGCTCTATCTGGTGGACAAAAGCAGCGGGTATCCCTCGCGCGTGCGTTCATCTCGGATCCAGATATTCTTATTCTGGATGATGCCCTTTCCGCAGTTGATGCGAGAACCGAAGCTAAAATCATTGAAAATATACGCAACAAACGCTCGGGTAAAACAACGTTGATCTCGACTCATCGCCTGTCTGCTATTGAACATGCTGACCGAATCATTGTACTTGAGCACGGGAAAATTACGGAAGAAGGAACCCATCAGGAACTACTTGCCATGAACGGTTGGTATCGTGAACAATATGAACGGCAACAGGTGGAATCCAATCTGTCCACGTAGGAGGTCAACGCTTTGAAATCGAATACAGGCAAACGGCTATTACAATACGCCTTAAAAGCCAAAGGTACTTTTATAGCCGCATTAATTATGCTTGCGATCGGTGTTGCGGCAGAGCTCGCCGGCCCTTTTATCGCCAAAAATATGATCGACAATCATTTGTTAGCCATTGAACAGCCCTTCTATGAGACATCTGCTTCAGAAGATGCGGCGGTATATCAAGGAAAGAATTATAAACGTGAAGGATTATTCGAACCAGCGGAAAGTAAAGGTGCCGAGGTACGCATACTGCAAGCTGGACGTAGCTTTTATTTTGTAAATGAACCGGTGAGCACACCTGACGGAGACCGCTCTTATGCCGATGGCACCCTGACGGTAACCCGTTCAGGCGAAGTAACCGGTCAATATGCAGCAGTGCCTCTGTCGGCTGGAGAACTGTTTGCTTTTTACAAACCGGAAATGCCAAGCATCTATCAATTGATCGTATATTACATGATTTTTCTTGTCATCTCGGTCATTATGGAATTTGGTAAAACTTACTGGCTTCAATCGTCCGCCAATAAGGTCATTCAACGTCTTCGCAATGATGTGTATGCTCACATTCAGCGTCTGCCGGTCAATTTCTTTGACAATCTGCCTGCAGGTAAAGTCGTCTCACGAGTGACCAACGATACGGAGGCCGTTAAGGATCTGTTTGTTGCAGTACTGTCGAACTTCTTCTCGGGAATTATTACAATCGCAGGGGTGTATGTCGCACTCTTCCTGCTCGATGTTCGTCTTGGTCTCATCTCCTTATTTGTTGTTCCGATGCTTATTGCTTGGATTGTGCTATATCGCAAATTCGCTACTCGCTACAATACGATCATTCGTTCACGACTCAGCGAGATCAATGCGATCATTAACGAGTCCATTCAAGGGATGTCCATTATCCGCGTATTCCGCCATCAGAAACAAACGAAACAGGAATTTGAAGATCTGAATGATGACTATATGAAACATCAGAACAAAATGCTTAACCTGAACGCCTTTACCTCACACAATCTGGTTAACGTATTGCGGAATATCGCTTTTGCGGTTGTCCTGTGGTATTTTGGATCAAGTGTGCTGGATGGCACCAGTATCATCTCGCTAGGTGTATTGTACGCATTCGTGGATGTACTTGGTCGTCTGTTCCAGCCGATAACAGGTATGGTAAACCAGCTGGCGAACCTCGACTCCTCTCTCGTATCTGCTGGACGTGTATTCGAACTAATGGATGAAAAAGGAGAAGCCGTTACCGATGGTTCAATGCCAAGATACAAAGGAAATGTTGTCTTTGATGACGTGTCCTTTGCCTACAACAAAGACTTTGTATTAAACAACATCTCGTTCCAAGCCTCTCAAGGGCAAACAGTTGCGTTGGTTGGTCATACCGGTTCAGGCAAGAGCTCCATTATAAATTTATTATTCCGATTCTACGACCCGCAAAAAGGGAAGATTACTATTGACGGACAAAACGTGAAGGATCTTCCGAAACAATGGATTCGTGAACATATGGGGATTGTACTACAAGATCCTTATCTATTTACCGGAACGATTGCCTCTAACGTAAGCCTCGGGGATCAGAAGATTACGCGTGAGCAGATTGAACAGGCACTCCGCGATGTGGGTGCAGAGCGTATCTTAGCTCATTTGCCTCAAGGCTTCGATGAACCGGTAATTGAAAAAGGAAGCACGCTGTCTGCTGGACAACGTCAACTGATTTCCTTTGCCCGTGCGTTGGCATTTGATCCGGCCATTCTTATTCTGGATGAAGCTACAGCCAACATTGATACCGAAACGGAAGCCTTGATTCAAAATGCACTCGAAGTGCTCAAAAAAGGACGAACAACCTTCATCATCGCCCATCGTCTCTCCACCATTCGCTCAGCAGATCAGATTCTGGTACTGCATCGTGGACGAATTGTTGAACAAGGAGCACATGATGAGTTAATGGCACTCCAAGGTCGATACTATCAGATGTATCAACTGCAACAAGGTGCTCAGGCTGTTCAAGCTGATCAAACTCAAGGCACAGCCCATGAAGCAATACGCACCTCTTCCTTTGCTGGAGGCAACGCCTAGAGTAAAGGATTATGTGGTTATACATCTAAGCTAAAATGAATCTACAATGTGTATGAAAATAAACCGATGTGTATCGCAGACACCCCATCTGTTGATATGCATCGGTTTTTTTATAGCTTTTCTCTGTGTCACATTTTCCTCTTATTGACAATCTGAGCTTCTTCTCGTATTATACATACCAACGGTCGGTATTAATGAGGAGGTAGCTATGGCTAGGAACAAATTCCCTGAACAGACGTTAGAACACATCCTTACGGTATCAGCACAATTATTCACCGAGAAAGGCTATGAGAAGACGAGTATTCAGGACATTATTGATCATTTAGGCATGTCCAAAGGTGCGGTCTATCATCATTTCAAATCCAAAGAAGAGATCCTTGATGCGGTTATGGAGAGACAGTTTGCTTTTGCAGCCCAAATGCTGGATCAACTTGTGGAGAATACTGACGCAAACACAGCTAAAGACAAATTAGTGTATATTCTAGAACACATTGTCTCTAATCAACAGGTACACTCGTTGGACCGAGTGCTGTTAACTCAAATTAAAAATCCTTTATTTATCGTCAAAGGCATTCAACAAACGGTTCAAATGGATGCCCCGATTATAGCTGCCATCATGCGTGAAGGCGTTACAGACGGCTCAATCAATACTGAAAACCCTGATGCTTGTGCGGAAATTTTTCTAATGCTGATCAATATTTGGATTAATCCAGCCTTATTCAGTCGAACACCTGATGATACGAAGAAACGTCTACACTTTCTGCAACACATGATGAGCACCATCGGTGTTCCGATCGTTACGGATCAGTTAATTGATCAGATTATCCACCAACATAACGAGATGGGGGCTTACAGCTATTCCGCTGAGGACACTTTTCACCAAGCAAGAGATGAATCGAATGAAAAGTAACTCACACACCATTCGTAAAGAATGGCTTGTTCAAGACCCGGTCCTTTCCCTCTCTCTCGAATGGATGCACGGTGAAGTGTACTTGTATCGTAGTACCGAACAGCATGTTCGAATTATTCAGCGAGCTTCTGTGCATTTTCCGAGTAAACGATGCTTCACAACCCGTTACCACAAGGGTTCACTTCAAATTGGTGACGGACGTTCGAAGTCGTTTCCGATCGGTATTCACTTTCAGCGCACATCGTTAGCCATTGGACTTCCTCCATCTACACTGGAACAATTGTACCTTCGGGGCGCAGGTACTCGGTTTATCGTAAAAGATGCTCAAATAAGCCACTGTGAGTGTATCTGTACCTCAGGACAATTGCATATCTCCGGTGATACGCAGCAGCTCAGTCTACGCATGGTCGGCAGTCATGTACAATCACAGCATTTAACTGCAGAACACATGAACATAAAAGGTATATCCTCACGCTTTCAACTTGCAGGTCAGTTCTCTCATATTCAAGCTAATACAACGGGCAGAACACTCTCCATTCATTCAGCCAGCATGCCACAATCGATAAATAGCATTGCTACCGGGTGTAATGTGAATTTACGAATTCCTAACCCGAATGAAGGGTTCCGATTGCATTATAAACACGTCGGAGGCACACTTCAGAGTGAGTTCCCCCTTCAATCAATTCGTGACGAGCATATTTATGGGAATGCATCCGCCTCTTTTCACGCCCAAGTTCGAGGTGGACGATTTACTCTAGGCACGTATTCATCCCATTCGTTATAGAGGAGGAACGCATTATGAGCATCGGTTGGATTGTAGGTACTTCCTTAGCTATCATCGTATTGTTGTCTGGACTTGTAGGTTTAAACCAAGCTACTCGAAGACAACGTAAGGTTCGTTGGCCATGGTGGCTCATCGGGTTTAGCGTAGCAGCCCTGATCAGTGCGGCAATTAATTATCCTGGAACTTAATGCAATTTCTATTCACATGTGATCCTTCATCTAAATAAACACGAACGGAGCCTTTGCAGTTTAATGGCTGTGTATGCCTATATAAACGAACACAAAAATCCGCAAAAGCCTTATGGCTGCTGCGGATTGTCTATCCAACTTTTGCATGCATATCCCATGTATAGAATCGTCTCTCGCAATAGAAAAGGAAGCTTGCTGCGCCACGTCTGGTAGGCTGTCGTAAGTGTTGGAGAAGGTACAACATCCATGCCCAAACCGTTAGCCAACATCATCGCTCGTTTCATATGTAACGGATCACTTACAATCGTATACGTGTGGAAACCTGCTTGCTCTCCGACACCGATTGAATACTTAAAGTTCTCCTCAGTAATGCGCGATTGTGTCTCAAGCCGAATATCTACTGGATTCACTCCATGTGCTATGGCATAATCACGTCCAACCTCAGCTTCCGAACGTTGATCCACACTGCCTGCACCACCAGTGAACAGCAATTGACTTACTGCACCCTGATGATACAACAATATGGCGTGTTCAATACGTTCGCGAAATACCGGTGAAGGTTCGTTCCCTACCACTGCTGCGCCAAGTATAATAGCCGCATCCGAAATACGTGTCGATGCTTGCTCACTATACGTCGTGATTAACCAAGCCGTGATAAAAGCCCATACAACTCCACCACTAACGATGGATGCCAAGAAAATTAGTATTATTCGCTTCAACTTTGGCTTCATCTTGTCTGACATGCCTCTAGTCACAATGCCTCATCCTCTTCGGTTGAACGACAATGCACGCTCTCCTCATGCATACGTTCAAGCCGTTGCAATGCTGCGGCAGACTCCGCATCCAGACCAAGTTGGGCAATCCATGCAGCCGTGTAAATCTGCAGGGTCATTTCCAGTTCTTGCGCACGGTTCTTAAAATCCTCTAATTCACTTATCATCCTTGATCGCCCTTCAGGGCTAAATGTCTCATGGATTCGCTCCTTGAAATAATGATGCACGATACTATTACGTTGCTGCCATAGTTCGTTTAATTGCCGGGTCTCGTCATCCGAGAACGTAAAGTGATGGCGAACTTCGTGGATAAGCTGTCCCAATGAACTGCCCATTTTCCGCTCGTATAGATCCTCCAGATCTTCATCTGTCATCACTTTACCCTGCGATAATTTCATTAATAAGATCAGATTAACCAACTGCTGTTCAAGGGACTGTCCATAATAAACCGCTAACCCGTAATAAGCAAACAATTCTCTGGAGTGTTCGCTGTCCAGCATGTCACCATTCTTCATGCCTGTGTTGTGCATAAGCGAGCGCCCCCTCATCTCCGTAAATGTTACTCCATCATCATGTCCCTCTATCGTAACCAAACCGGGACTAACATTCAAGTTAACGATGAGGACGGCTTCTAACTCCGTAGATCCCTTCTGCCAGATAGCCAAATATGAGCGCTCAAAAGCAACATTGCATATACTGCCGACCATGTGCAGACCAGAACAATCTGGTCTAAACCGTCCCCATCGAACAACATCATCTTTTGAACAAGGTAGAACGCAGGTGGTAGTATGTACGATATCCATTGAAGTGATTCGGGTAATCGCTCCGATAATGATACTTGTACGAATGATGATAGTAATACAACGATGAAGATGGGTAAGCTCCAGCTGAGCCGGGATATGTATGCGTTCTGAAAGAAAACACTGATGCTAAGACCTAGAAGTGCTAACACAAGATGTCCACACCAAGCAACGATCCATTCATGGGTGGTCGGCTGCCTCTCAAACATGCCAGTAATGATAGGATATACAATGGTAATCAAGGTCATGGCCAATTGCATAACCGCTGCACAGATCAATTGTCCGATAGCTACTTTTCGTCTACTTCCTGCATGAAGCACCAATAATTGAATCTGACCCGGGGGTTCGGCGTTCATAACGGTCAAACCTAACCAGGCTGATCCAAAAAAGAGCAGCATGGCTGTTACCCCATAACTATCCGCTACTGGATTAGGTTTATATGAGTATATAAGCAACATAACGATCGTATAAAACACGACAGGTGCGAGATATTTCTGTGAACGAATGTTCTGTTGCAACAAGTACTTGATTAAATACATCATTGAGCATCCTCCTTAACAACAGATGCAGCAGATGGAGCATCAAGAGATGAAGTATCCTTTTCGTCTGCTATCGCTTGGGTAGGTGAGTCCCCTTCTAACAAACGTTCCATCTGAATTAAACTTTTATCCTGCTGAACAGATACGATGGAACCACCTGAAGCAACAATCTGTGCAATGATCTGGTCTGCAGAGCTGCGACTTACTCTCCAATCCCACACCCATTCGTTATGTTCGATATCCTCATGTCGTTCTGCACGAGAGCTATGAACAGATCGAACACCTAGTTGTCCAGTAGTGTTCGCTATCTGATCTACTTGTCCCGAATCTACCGCATGGCTCATGAAACTCTGGATTCGCATGTCAGGCTCACCAATGCATGCCAAATCGGATTGTCTCCAATGACGAAGAATTTGTCCGTGTTGCAGAACGATCACATGATCTGCCATACGTTCTATGATTAAGGGCTCATGACAAGCCGTTATAATCGTTGTTCCTTGCTCTTTCCATTGTTGTAACAGTGATACGATGGCTTCCTGTGCCGCATGGTCCAGGCCGGACAACGGTTCATCCAGCAAGATCAGCCCACCTGGACCTGGCAGCAGGGATTGAATTAAGTTCACCTTCTGAAGGGTGCCCTTAGACAACAGAGGGAGCTGCTGATCAATCGCTGCATCCAGGAATAATCGTTCGCTCCATTGTTTGATGCGCTGCTCTAGCACAGTGGAGCGAATGCCATGAATCCTTCCCATTGTCATAAGGTACTCTTTAGCCGTAAAGGGGAGCTTCGGTAGCCCATCAATGGCGAGCATTGTTCGCCCCTTAAAGGAAGATTGCATGCTTCCTGAATTCGGTAGGATCATTCCTGCTAACATTCGTAGGAGTGAGCTTTTGCCTGAGCCATTTCTACCAACTAACACCGCACACTCCCCTACAGCTACATGGAAACTGATTTCACGCAACACCTGAACTGAGCCCAGACGTTTGCATACCTGTTGAAGCAGAATCCCTTCGGCTCCTGAATGATATGTCTGCTTCTCCTCTACGTTGGTTGTGTTCTTAGAACGTGTATTTGTCCTCCAACCCACCAAGTTATCACATCCGTTCTGGTGCTTTTACACCGAGTAAGTTCAAACTGTGTGCCAAACGTTCAGCCGTACGTTCCGTTAACGCTAACCGGAAAGCTCTTTCTTCGAGTGGCGCGTCTGCGATTCGTTCTGCATGATAGAACCGGTTAAATGCCTGTGCAACATCAATTGCATATTTGGCAATGACGGAAGGCTCATTGCGTTGCACGGCTTTGCTCAAAAATTCAGGATAATTAGCCAGCAGTTTTAACAACGCCCAAGTTGGTTCACTCGTGGTTACTTTCTGCTTCGTACTGTTGCTCTCGTGATCAATTGCTGTTAGTTTCTCTTCAAGATCTTTCTCCGTTTCGGCAACTTCTCTCGCCTTAGCCAGCACACTTTTGATTCGAGCATAGGCATATTGCACATATGGACCCGTCTCACCTTCAAAGCTCACCGCATCTTCCAAAGAGAAATCGATATCATTCAGACGATTATTGCTTAGATCTCCAAATACGATTGCCCCTACACCCACTGCCTCCGCAACCTCCTGCGGATTAGGTAAGTTGGGGTTCTTCTCCTGTATGATCTGCATTGCACGGGAGACCGCTTCGTCCAATACTTCTTGTAAAAAGACGACCTTACCACGACGAGTAGACATTTTCCGACCTTCGAAACGCATGAGACCAAACGGGATATGCTCACAATTTGCAGACCAGTCATGACCCATCCGGGATAACACCGCAAACACCTGATTGAAGTGCAGCTTCTGCTCACCTCCAACCACATACAACATCTTGTCTGCTTTCATGACATCATGCCGATATATTGCCGTGGCTAAGTCCCTTGTTGGATAGATCGTTGTTCCATCTTTTTTGATAATTAAGCAAGGTGGCATATTCTCTTCTTCCAGGCGCACCACAAGTGCTCCATCACTCTCTTCCAGCAAACCTTTCGCTCGGAGTTCATCTACGACTGCACCCATCTTATCGTTGTAAAAGCTCTCACCAAGCGTGTGGTCAAACTGAACGTTTAAACGCTCATACATTCGATCGAATTCCTTCATGCTTACTTCAACGAAAAAAGCCCATAGTTGCTTAGCTTCTTCATCCCCTTGCTCAAGCTTGCGGAACCATTCTCTTGCCTCAACCTCCAAAGAGGGATCATGTTCAGCCTCATCGTGAAAACGAACATATAATTCAAGCGAAGTGCGGATTGGTTCTGCCTGTAGTGCAGCATCGTTTCCCCACCGTTTGTAAGCCGCAATCTGTTTGCCAAACTGGGTACCCCAGTCCCCCAGATGATTAACACTCACCGCGGTATAACCCGCTTCATTATACAGACGATATAACGCAGCTCCAATGACCGTTGAACGCAGATGTCCGACGCCAAACGGTTTGGCAATATTGGGAGAGGACATATCAATCACAACACGAGCAGCATTACCTTCCTCAAGTTTGCCAAATCCAGGCTGCCCCAACTCCTGCAGCAGCTCCGCTGCCAGCTTCTCACGTCTAAATCGGATGTTGACATACGGCCCTGCTGGAACAGCCTCCAGAATATCCGATTGCAATGCACTCGCAATCTCCGTTGCGATGGCTACGGGAGCCTTTTTTAACGACTTAGCTAACACAAAACACGGAAACGCAATATCCCCCATCTCCTGTTGCGGCGGTACTTCCAAAAGCTTGAACACCTCTGCTTCTTTAAGCCCTGCTAAGGGGGCGATAAGTGAAGCAGCCTGCTTTTTCAACATATAAAACACTCCTTGATCTTTAATAAATATACGTAAATTACAAAACAAAAAAAGCCCTCGTCTCCTATAACAAGAGACGAGAGCTATTATTCACAGTTCCCGCGGTACCACTCTAAGTGAACAGTATCTAGGTACAGGAATGATTCGCCCTACTACTGTTCCGCTCGGTACGATTAACGGTCGCATGCCGGATTACCCTCACACTGATGAGTTACAATACTGCAGACATGTAAACATCACTTCGGACAACCATCTCACAGGTGCGTTTCACACAGATCATTTCATACCGGCTTCCACCCGCTCCGGCTCGCTGTCATGTATGGGTCTGGTTACTCTCCTGATCACAGATATTGGTAAGTTTCAATTCATTGCCATCATTATACAGACTGAGATCTGCTTTGGCAACTGGTAAACCTTACTTTCCATACTTTATCTTCGTTGTTCAATTTCGCACGACCTATGCTCTAGATGTATACTAGATGCAAAATGAGTCTACAAACTTCAACGTTTCTCATTAGAAAATCCCCTTAAGAGATAACGTTTTCATCTGCGTAGATGCTCAGCAAACGTCATTTGCTTTAAGGGGACTAGGCTAGTCTGTTATTTATTTATATACCATTATGCCACGACTAACGCCATTATGCGGCACGCCTCTGCACATTTACGGCAAGCTTCAGCGCAGGCTTGGCAATGATCATGTCTATGCTTCTCACATTCCGCCGCGCAGGCTTCACATGCTTTTACACATAAATCGCAAATCTCAGCGATAAAATCACTTCCGCGTGTCATCGCTTGTGCAGCAAAGCCACAGATCTCCGCACATTCTCGACTCAATCGAATGCAATCACGCAACATGGCTAAATCATATTCTTTCAAGCTTGATATGTAACATACGTTGCAAGCATTCATCGACTCCAGGCAAGCATCAATACATTGTTGAATTTGTTGTTGTGTCATTTAAAGTTACCTCCCAGGCAAAGTTTCCTATGCTTCTTAATAACCAGCCTGGAGGAACCTTGAATCATTACCCTGTTTTTACCGCTTCGAGTGCCAATAACTGGTTTCGGATAATGGTTTGATCAAAATGCTCCCCGATGAACACCGCAACATTGGGCACATCGCCCTGAGGTGTGATTTTCATGTAGTCCGACTCACGATAAGCATACTGGAACCAAAATCGGCTGGCTGTATCACTAAAAGTCAAAATTCCCTTAGCACGATACACATCCCTTGGCAATTGTGACACAAAGGATTCAAATGCTTCACTATTTACCGGCGCACTGAAATAATGTGTGTATACCATCACATGTTCATGTGAAGCATGCGGATGAGGCTGATGATTCATCCCCTGATTATGTTCATCATTCTGATCATGGGAGTGATCACCGTGAGAATCATCGGAATTCTCATGTGAGTGATCATGCCCTACCCGATTAGCCGGCGATGATTTATACTGTCCATGGTGGTTACATCCATGTACTGCACAGGCTTCCGTATGGACATGTTGTCCTTCACTGGGGTGCTGCTCTGAGTCACTACGTGATGCACTTCCGTGGACAGCAACGCCACTTTGAAGCAACATATCTAGATCGACCTCACATTTAACGGTTGGGATGACCGGAGCAAAGGCATTCCATTTCGCGAGTAATTGCTTCAAGCTGTCCAGTTCCTGCTCGTTTACACGATCTATTTTGTTCAATAGTAATACAGACGCACAGCGAATCTGTTCTTGCATCAGCTTGTATGTCTGACCTTTCTGTTCAAGGTATAATCCAGACAAATGCGCAGCATCTACTACAGTAATTAAGCTTGTCAACTCTAAGCGCATGTACAGTGACGTTTCCGTTACAGCATCAAGAATCTCCATCGGATTGGCTGCTCCCGTTGCCTCGATAATGATAACATCAGGAGATTCTGTCTGTATCAGCTCTGCAAGCTGTAGTCCTAAGTCTCCGCGTACCGTACAGCATATACATCCACCGAGCATTTCGGTCATCGGAACAGAAGAATCCACAACTTGTCCATCTAAATTCACTTCACCTAACTCATTCATGACCACAGCAGGGCGTAATCCTTGTTGCTGCCAATGTTCGATCAGTTGAACGAGCAGCGTGGTTTTACCGCTTCCCAGAAAGCCTGACAATATATATACAGGGATGGATTGATCTTTTACAAGCGTTTCATTCATCGTTATACACCTCTTTAGCCTGACCATTGAATCTGATCAATTTCTACCCTAGGACATGTCTGACAACTCACTGAAGTGCATCTTTCACCGCCTTTTCGCCCCCTGCTGCGTCACTTTCCCTTGACGTGCCCCGGCACGCCTGCGGAAAACTTCCTTGCTTGGAACGAAAATTCGGCAAAATCTGCTCCTTCGGAGTTTTCAGACACGCCCTAGCGAGTGTACACCAAGTAGGATTCGCTTTGCAATATGTACGTACCCCTGTACTCTTCGCATTGCCTGATTTCGCTCGATGGTCTATGCTATGGAGACATGATATGAGGAGGATTGTTTAAGGTGATTAATTCAGTGGAACAACATCGCCAGGAAGCCCCTAACACGGTTTCATGTATGATTGTTACGGTCTCGGATACTCGAACGAAGGATACGGATACTAGCGGTCAGCTTATGCATCAGCTCTTATCTGAAGCAGGCTACCAAGTTATCGACTACATCATCACACCCGACGAATCTGATCAGATTCGAGCAATCCTGCAGGATGCGGCTGTTCGCGATGATATAGAAGCAGTGCTGCTCAGCGGAGGAACTGGCATTGCACCCAGGGATACGACATATGAGGCTGTATCTTCATTGTTAGATAAGGAGTTGCCGGGATTCGGTGAGATCTTCCGCTTCCTTAGTTATACGGAGGATATTGGATCTGCAGCTATTCTTAGCCGTGCCGTGGCAGGAACGATTGGACGTACAGCCGTGTTCTCTATGCCCGGTTCCAGAGGAGCCGTCAAGCTGGCTATGGAAAAGCTTATTTTGCCTGAGTTACGACATGTGATGCGAGAAATATACAAACCCGTCTGAGCGCTCAGACGGGTTTCCATTGTTTTATTTTAATTACGTCATTCGAGCTATGTGCGGTCAATCCAACGTAATGTTCACACGGAAACGAGGAAGACAGTCATATTTTAGTCTAACTTATATAACATATGATCGAACACCTGCAACACTTCATCCTCATAGACATCTTTTTGCCCACCTGAAGCAGTGTAGACCATAGATACATAGCCTTTACTAAGAATCGATGTTTTGCCTAATACATTCTGCAATACAGCCTGATCCTCAGCGTTGCCATACATTTCTTTCATGCGAAGTGTCCGCGTATGATCATCGCCAAAAATATGAACTTTTACAACATGCCTTCCACTTCCGTTTAGCAGATACATGTACGTAATTCCACCCTCACCGTCATCAGCAGACATGTTATTCATCAGCTTTATGCCTTTTTCGTTGAACGCCCTATCCAACTCTTGAATAAAAGCTCCGTTCAGACCATGCCCCTGCGATTGTGCGCGGATATTCCCTTCGTTTGTAGCTTGCCCGGAATAGATTTTAACCTCCTGTGAAGTGGAGGATGAAGAGCAACCTATGAGCAACAAAATGCTTAATGCTAACATGAGGCCTGTTCGTGCAAGTGCATATGGCTTCATTTTAGGTAATCGATCTTGAGTTGTAGTATCCATGCTATCTCTTCCCTTCCGTCACGATGCTGTGAGATCGTATGGTAGAGTTAGCATGTCTAAGAGAATCAAATCTTATTCCATGACTTCAATAATTAAATTGATGTCTCCATTGTATTTACAACCGTGCGCCCAACAGCTTCTCCTTGTAAAATCGCTCCCAATGTCTGAGGCAACTGATCCCATGTAATCTCTTGAATGCCTAGTTCAAGTGCACGATCTGGCTTCCACTCACCACCAAGCAGCTTCCATAAACGTTCCCGACGTTCCATAGGGCAATATACCGAATCAATACCTATGAGCTGAATGCCTCGTAAAATAAATGGAAGCACCGTCGACTCAAATGCTGTCCCCCCGGTTAATCCCGAAACAGCGACCACTCCCCCGTACTGGATCTGTTTTAACCGTTCAGCCAGCGCTGAGCCTCCAACAGGATCAACCACACCTGCCCACAATTGTTTACCGAGTGTTCCTTTAGCTGGCGTGTCTGCTTCTTCTCGTGAAATGATGTGTGAAGCACCTAAATCTCGAAGCAGCTGCTCTTGCTTATCCTTTTTGCCTGTGCTGGCAGTCACCTCATATCCTAGCTTTGCTAGGATGGCTATTGCCATGCTCCCCACACCACCCGTTGCACCTGTCACCAAAATTTTGCCCATCTCAGGGGTTACACCCGCTTGAACCAGGGCATCGACAGAAAGTGCTGCGGTAAAACCTGCTGTTCCAATCGCCATGGCTTCTTTTTCACTGAGACCTGGTGGCAGTGGAACCAGCCATTCACTACGAAGACGTGCATACCGGCTATAGCCACCAAAGTGAGATACTCCCGGCTCATACCCCGTACTAATTACACGGTCACCTGGGGCAAATCGCCCGCTCACAGATTCCTCCACAGTTCCGGCCAGGTCTATGCCCGGCACGATAGGATATTCACGCACAACGCCTCCTTTTTCAATCGTAGCAAGTCCATCCTTATAATTGACACTAGAGTATTGAACCTGTAGTGTAACGTCTCCGTTAGGCAAATCCTCTTTTCTAAGCTGTTCTATGGAAGCCTTGACCTCCCCATCTTGTTCTTTTCGAACTACGTATGCTGGAAAAGTGTTCTCCATCGTTATCGTCTCCTATTGTTTTTTGTATTTTTAGAAGCAACTCATTTCGGAAACAGCTAAGGAAAACGAATTTCATGTAGTGAATTATTCATCACCATAATTCATAAGTTTCGTTTTTCCGGGTAGCGATGCCCTTATATCACTTTACTGCTTAATTCTGTCTGCTACTCGTTAAAAGGTATACTAACGGCCCGACTAGTGGAACAAGACCGATCCAAGCCCAAGCCTGTGAACGTCTACTAATTACGGCATCTCTATATATGGCAAGCACAGATAGCAGGGACAGTATGACAAAATCAATAGTCATAATGTGTACAAACGAGGATTGGCTGAATGCTTCCACATATGCTTCGACATTCCCCTGTGTCAGTCCATAAAAGAACGTCCCGAGGGTCAATAACAGCAAAATCCCATGCGTTAACTTATTTCCTACCAATCGACGAATACCTGACTTACGATCACTGCCGAAGGATAAGCTTGTGTTAGCTGGAGTTAACTTATGTGCTGAGATCCACGCGAAATAAGGTAACAACGCAAATGCTCCCAATCCAAATGATAGTATAACGAACGGCCATGCCGGAAAGCGACTACCTCGCTCTTGAGGTGATGTCCGTAATAATAAGCAAGCATAGATCGCGGGGAATATCCCCAGCCACGAAAATACGACAAGTAGCCACGGCTCCCTGCTCTGCATCGTAATCAATTCTCCAAATATGGGGTCATCGCCAGGTGGCTGTCCTGGTGCCCATAACCAAGCATAGATGATAAAAACCACCCATATTAATCCTAAAAACCATCTCATATGTACACCTCCTCTATCTTTCATCCCCCACGAATCTTTGCTTGAAACAGCAATCCAGCGGCTAATCGGTGAAGTTATTTGGTAAAAAGAGGTACGCTATGTCGAACTAAGAACTAATCGATTGCAAGATTTGGCGTCTCCTGCGCTTTCCCGAGAAATAATGATGCCATTTCCGCTTAACATCAGTTTCCGTTACACGTAGTATAGCGTAATCATCTGATCTCTTGTCCATGATGAATCACACAACTTCGATGAAAGTCATAACCACTTAGGTTCAATACCACGCTCGCCAAACTACCAAGGAAAGACACGCAGATGAAAAAAAGGCATAAGCCGAGCAACTCCCCGGTTATGCCTTACTCTATGATTAGGCGCTATTCTTCTGTGAATTGAACATGCTCTGCAATCAGCTTCTGTTTCATATTCCAAGCTGCCGGGCTGATGTTCACACGGTAAATCTCTGGATTGAGCTTCCGCTGATATTCTGGCCAGAACAGATTCATCTGTTCCCGATGGTAGCTGCGGATCTCATCTAAGGTTGGTAACTCGTATACTTTGCGTCCATTCACGAAGATAGGCTCTAGCATGTTAATCGCTTCGTAGCGGGTTACCGTTTTCTTTAGATAAGGGTGTAGCGGGTTGAACAGCTTGAGCGGCCCACCCTGCAATGGCTGCTCTTCACCCGGATAACAGATATAGTCCGCGATTGCTTTGCCATGTTTCGGATCAATGATCCGGAACACTTCCTTTTTACCTGGCGTAGACACTTTTTCAGGATTGGCTGATATTTTAAGCGTAGGTAGCATCTCACCACCATCAACTTCACGTTCTACCAGCTTATATACGCCGCCTAGAGAAGGCTGGTCAGAAGCCGTAATCAGCTGTGTACCGACGCCCCAAGTGTCAATACGTGCTCCCTGAGCCTTAAGGTTGAAGATTGTATTTTCGTCCAAATCGTTGGAAGCTACTATCTTCACATAATCCAGACCTGCTTCATCCAGCATTTGACGTGCTTGAATGGATAGATATGCCAAGTCACCACTATCCAGACGAATCGCATTCATCCTTTTGCCCTGACTCTCCAGCATTTTCGCTGTTTTGATCGCATGAGGTACACCGCTATTTAGCGTATCAAACGTATCTACCAGCAAGGTTACCTGATCAGGTAATACTTTAGCATACACGTCAAAGGCCTCCTGCTCGCTCATGAAGCTCTGTACCCAAGAATGCGCATGTGTTCCCGCTGTTGGGATTCCAAAACGCTCTCCTGCCAGCATATTAGATGTGGCATGGAACCCAGCAACGTAAGACGCACGTGCTCCCCAGATCGCCGCATCCGCTTCCTGTGCACGTCTTGTTCCGAATTCGAGCAAGGTATCTTGGCTTGCTACTTGCTTGATTCGCGATGCCTTTGTAGCAATCAACGTTTGATAATTCATGAAGTTAAGTATCGCCGTCTCCACAAGTTGCGTCTCCATAATAGAGCCTTCTACCCGAATAAGCGGTTCATCAGGGAATACGATTGCCCCTTCCTTCATCGAATGAATTGTGCCCTGAAATGAAAACTGGAGCAATTCTTCCAGAAAGACAGGATCGTAATTTTCCTCTTGTTTCGATAAATACTTGATGTCGTCCATGTTAAAGCGAAGTTGGCTGATGTAATTCACAATGCGTTCCAATCCGGCAAAAACAGCATATCCGTTTCCAAACGGAAGTTTGCGGAAATACGCTTCAAACACTGCTTTTCGCTTGTGAGTTCCATTCACCCAGTGGGCATACATCATATTGATCTGATATTTATCTGTATGTAAAGCCAGGCTAGTCGTCTGCATTTGTCTCATCCTCTCTGACTTCCGCTCATGTTCATAGGCATTACCTGTGAACACAGGTTACCATGTGGAGACTCTCTTCATGATTACATAACATTAACCAAGTCGTTGTGAATCCAAAAAAAGTCTCCGGTTTATTTGATTCACCATATTTAAAGCCAATCTAACAGCTCGCAGGGTTCAGTAAGCTACTGTTTAAGAATAGTCTCTCTTGCTTTCACGACTTGAGCCCCTAGACTCGAACGGAAATGTTCTAGTGCCCACTCATGTCCAGCAGCATTAAAACTGGCCACAGCATCCTCATACACCGTGATGTGAAAGCCTTTGTTGTAGGCATCCACCGCTGTATGTAATACACATATATCGGTACACACACCTATCAGTGCAATATCTGTAATTCCGCGTTCCCTGAGCCGAAGCTCCAGATCTGTTCCACAGAAGGCACTATATCTCGTCTTATCCATCCAACGAATATGCTCTTTGCGATCCTCCATCACTTGGGCTAAGCTTCCATATAGTAGCCTTCCCTCTGTATCCCTAATGTTATGAGGCGGAAAAAGTGTAGTTTCCGGATGGTACGGATCATTCTGTTCGTGCAAATCTACAGCCATAATGACTTCATGCTTATGATCACAGTAATTCTCAGTAATTGCAGCTACAGTCTCTTCAATCTCAACTGCCGGCTCACCAACAGGCAAAGCGCCTGTCACAAAATCTCGGGTAAAATCGATGACAATCAATGCTTTCATCGTCTGCACTCCCTTTATTTTGAGAATAGTCTAAGCCTGATTCAATCCTAAGTTAACTTGGCCATTTAGGTATAAATGGATAAGCGAGGCACAAGTTCTGTGAAACGATAGAGCTGCGCCGGACGCTGTGAATATTGATTGGAACTGAGTAGGTTGCCCTCTTCATCTCTTACTTCTTCTACGATCCCTTTACGACTACGCGTTGAAGTAATCTTACGAATGAAATTCGGTTCTTCAAAATCAGGGACAACACTCTGAATGACCTGGTATAATTCACTTAACGTAAAATCACGTGGAAGGAACTGGCGTGCAATCGTCGTTTCCAGCATTTGTTGCTGAATCCGGCGATACGCATCCTCTATAATGGTTCGATGATCAAACGCAAGCTCAAGCTCCTCGAGCGCTTCTTGAATCGTAAAGAGTCCAACATCTTCTGCATCGTCTGCAGCCTGGCGGTGTTCCAGCATCCATTCCTCCACCAGTGCAAAGAACGCATGTGAAATAATCCAGCCCCGTGGATCACGCCCCGGTTGACTATATACATTCAGATATTCTAAATGTCCACCATCCACGCCTGTTTCCTCCATCAGTTCCCGCTTTGCAGCATCGTAGATTGACTCGTTCTCTTGACAAAATCCACCCGGCAGAGCCCATCTTCCCGCAAAAGGCCATCCTTTGCGTTTAATAAGCATAACCTTGAGTTCCCGAATAGGAAGGGTCTTCGTGACCGTCTTCCGCTCTCGTTTGGTCAAGGTGAACATGACGATATCCGCTGGCACGCCATCGGGAGTACGATATTTCTTGGAACTATATGCACGAGCCGCTTGTTCATCGCTATCAGCATTTAAGTGTTCGTAGTTTTCGCTCATGGGCACCACCGACTATTTTCAATTTGATAATCTCATTATGACGTAATAAAATCTTTTGTCAACCTTTGGATTCAGTAGTTTGCTTTCTAACCCCTGCAATACGGAATGTCGCTGTTGCCATACAACCGAGTGTACCGGTAGCGTCTCGAACCTCAGATTGTGCTGTAACGCTGCGTCCTGCTTGATGCAGTACCGTCGAGGTCACCATTAATTCCCCTTGTTTCATCGGAGCTAGAAAATGTACATTCAGATTCGTAGTTACACAACTGTCCACTGCCATTGCAGCGGTTGCCACCATTCCCATCGCCTGATCCATCAGAGATGTCAGCACACCTCCGTGGATAATACCCATAGAATTGGTATGGTGCTCACCTGCAGTGAGTCCAATTTGCACTTCTTTTTCATCACCTTTAATATATCGGCAGCCCAGGAAGCCCCAGAAGCGCTCCTCGCCCTCTTCAACCATTTTGTCCAAAATACTCATTATTGATTTCCCCTTTATTCTCTTTGATGTATATCGCTCTTGATGTCCTGTGTTTTAGTGAATCTTCTGCAGCTTGAACTCACACAAAATAACCCCACGAAGTGGAGCCTCTCAATATAATATCTAATTACATTCGAGTCTGTTCCCTGCTTCGTCCTATAAGAGGCTGTTCCGAAATTGAACACACATACTATACATCAAAAAGGCGCGGACTGCGTCCGCACCCTTCTACAACTTAACCGCAGCTCGTCGGAGGTGAATCCGTGCCAGCTTCTACATTTACTTTCTCTGAGACTGTATCCCGAATAACAGAAATGACAAGCTGAAGCAGATAGTTAATATCACTCTGGCTCTGCTGGAATTCAGTTACCAATGGAATGCTGTCCAGTTCATCCTGCAAATCGGTAATTTCTTGTTCGATCTTGTTTACCATATCAGCATTTTTGAAACTTTCGAAGGCAACAATCTCTTTTTGCTTCTTCTTAATCGTTGCAATCAACTGCTGAATGCGCTCATGGTCGCGAATTTTGGATTCTGCCTGTTGAAACTGCTTAACTTCCTCGCTGGTTCCAAGCATATCCGCCAATTCTTTGGCTTTTCCCATAATATCGTCGCGTATGACCAGATTGCGCGTATCGTAGGTCGGCATACCATAATGGTTGTACTGCACTTGCTCCTGCGCCACTGAAATCGCTCCATTCTATGAGATAATATAAGATGGTTCTTTGGTGAATATGATTCAGACGATCGCTCCAAGACCGCTACGGGCACGGATCGTTCTTTTGATCGCTGTTGTCCATGTATTTTTTGATTGAATTGTTCAAAGGGTAAAATACAGTGACAAAGGCGAGCGCTTCGCTTCTACAGAATCGATTCCGTTCCCTCCGCTACTTTTGCTGTAGTCCGAGACATATAAAAACCTAAAACTATCTTATTGGGTTGTGGGTACTGATATTGTTTATATTACTGGTTGGCAGCTACTGGCTCGTTGAGCAGGTTACCGCGAATATAGAACGTCATCGGATCTGTGATCTCCACATGTACGAATGTACCGATCAAATCCTTGGATCCTTCAAAATGAACCAATTTATTGCTGCGCGTCCGTCCTGCCAGAACATTCGAATTCCGTTTACTTTCCCCTTCAACGAGAACTTCTACCACTTTGCCACGCTGTTTCTCATTGCTGCTCTGGCTATACTCGTTGATCGTTTCATTCAACCGTTTCAGACGTTCCTTTTTCACTTCCATCGGTACATTATCCTCCATCACCGCTGCAGGTGTACCCTCACGCGGAGAGTAGATAAAGGTATATGCGAAGTCATAACCGACTTCCCGAACGAGTGACAATGTATCTTCAAACTGCTCATCCGTTTCTCCCGGGAAACCAACGATAATGTCAGTAGTCAATACGACATCCGGAATGGCTGTTTTAATTTTGTTTGCAAGCTGCAGATAGTGTTCCCGATTATACTTCCGACTCATACGTTTGAGCACTTCTGTACTCCCTGATTGCACTGGAAGATGAATATGCTCAACCAAGTTTCCACCTTTGGCTAACACCTCGATCAGGCGATCATCAAAGTCACGTGGATGACTGGTTGTGAAACGTACCCGTGGAATATCAATCTTGCGAATGTCATCCATCAAGTCACCGAAGCTGTATTTCAGATCCGTAAAGTCTTTACCGTAAGCATTGACGTTCTGACCAAGTAATGTAATCTCTTTGAAACCCTGTCTTGCCAGCTCTCGAACCTCAGCGATCACATCTTCTGGTCGTCTGCTCCGCTCTTTGCCTCGCGTAAATGGAACGATACAATATGTACAGAACTTATCGCAGCCGTACATAATATTCACCCACCCGCGCATACCTTCGCGTTTTTTCGGCAGATTTTCAATGATGTCGCCCTCTTTGGACCATACTTCAACGACCATCTCTTTGCTGAACAGAGCTTCCTGAATCAGATGTGGTAGTCGGTGTACATTATGCGTACCAAAGATCATATCGACAAATCCATGCTTTTGCATAATCCGATTAACGACGCCTTCTTCCTGAGACATACAGCCGCATACACCAAGCAATAGTCCTGGACGTTCGAGTTTGAGCGTTTTCAGATGCCCTAGCTCGCCGAACACTTTATCTTCCGCGTTTTCCCGAATCGCGCATGTATTCAGTAGTATAATGTCTGCCTCTTTGCGATCTTCTGTGGACTGGTATCCCATGGATTCCAGTAACCCTTTGATCGTTTCGGAATCATGCTCGTTCATCTGGCAGCCGTACGTATATACGATATAGTGTTTGCCTTTTCCTATGTTTTTCAGTTCATCTGGGATGGCGTTATCGTATAGTACCTGTACGTCTTCCTTGCCCCGCTGTTTCTCCTGACGATGATTCGGCTCCGATTTGATATTGATGTCCCGGCCCCGAATTCGAATCTTTTTGCTGAATTCATCTTGCGAAATTACTTTGGCATCGGAGAAATCAAAATATTGGGAGTAATCCTTTTTTGAGTCTTTAGCCATTTCCTTCGGTCACTCCTTACAGCCTCTATTAATAAAAATTCGTTAGTTCATCTCTAGGTCGCATATAAGCTTTATACTCCATAATTCAAAAGAGCATTACAGTAAATTATAACATGTATTGGGCTCTAGTTCCACATGCAAAGCGCACGCACCTTCTCCTCTAACGGATGACGAATGAGTGTCCCGTCCGAGCTTCAAATGCAACAAAAAACCCGAGCCCCACTGGATGATCCAGCTGTAAGGTATACTCGGGTTGCTGTATGAATGGAGCGCCAAGGCAACTCCACAATTGACATATTACAAATGACTAGTCGATGATCTCAGCAGTATCGCCGTTACGTGCGCCAGCTGCATTTGCTTCATCTGTGTCAATATGCATGTCCAAAGCAAAGGAATCAGATACACGAGCCAGTACATTTTCCAATACCAGACCACGATCTCCGCCCAGACGAACTTTCAGCATTTGTTTGTCCTCAATGCCCCATTTTGCAGCATCGGACGTATGGAAGTGAATGTGACGAGCGGCAACAATAACGCCTTTATCGATCGTTACTTCGCCAGCTGGCCCTTTAATTGTAATACCTGGTGTACCTTCAATGCTTCCGGACTCGCGTACAGGTGCTTTAACACCAATAGCGAAGGAATCCGTCATCGAAATTTCCAGTTGTGTTTCAGGGCGAACTGGACCAAGGATACGCACTTTATCAAACTGTCCTTTGGAACCAATTACAGCTACTGTTTCGTTAGCAGCATATTGTCCAGGTTGGGACAGAGGTTTAAACTCAGTCAATTCGTAACCTTTACCAAACAAAATTTCAACGTGCTCTTGGGATACATGAATGTGGCGGGCTGATACGCCCACAGGTACTGTTTTACTCATTGTGAATTTCACTCCTTGTTTATCTATGGCCTCATTAGGCTCTTAACAATCCAATGGTATTATACTCCTTTTTGCAGTGAAATGAAAACGAACTGATGAAAATTCATGAAATACACTTATTTTACCTGAATTTAACCCTGTTTTTGGGAAATCTGTCGTTTGATAAAACCTACTCTATTCCATCAATGGTCATGATCTTATAGCACGAGCACGAAATCAGACGCACATTTCTCTCAGATCATCATGCCTCTTACGACTTTGTTTAAACTTTACGTTTTCCTACAGGTTCGATTTCAGGCAAATTTTTGCTCAAATAGCTCACCCCGTTTCCCCAGATCCAGCCACGAACCAAGGATTCATCGTAGTGCTTGCATAGTGTATTGATTAAGTTCGGATAGTGTCCTGCGTGTTCAAGCTGTTCGATATATGTAGGAATTCCGTCAAAATCAGATCCAAGCATCAAATGATGCTGACCACCCAAAGAGCAGATCTGTTCAATATGTGGCAATAAATGCTCGATCTTAACATCACCTTCCTGCTTCACAAACCAAGGAACAAACGTGAGTCCTATTCGGCCATCCCGTGTAATAATCGCACGAATCTGATCATCCTTAAGATTACGCACATTCGGACATACCGTATAGCTGTTGGAGTGTGAAGCAATAAAAGGACGTTCACTAAGATCGGCAAGTTCCCAAAATCCTTTTTCGCTTAAGTGTGACACGTCTAGCAACATGCCTATCTGATTACAACGTTGAACCAACTGTCTGCCTTTCTCAGTCAGACCCGCTCCTCGCTGTTCCATAATTCCGTCTGCTGCCCAATTGGCATAATTCCACGTTAAACCCACAATGCGAACACCCATCTGGTAACAGATCTCTAGATAGAAGAGGTTTCCCTCCAGCCCATCCACACCCTCCAACGTAAGCAACCCCCATGGATGAGGCTGTGCTGCCTCCTGAGTGAGCTGTTCACGCCATAACAACTTTTGTGTACCTTCTGGGCGTTCATGATTACGTTCCACCTTAGTACGGTATATTTCCAACTGGCTCATCACATGTTCAAACTTACCTCTGCCCAACACTTCGGGTAAATATACAGCAAATGCTTGCAGTCCAATGTTGCCAGCCTGCAGTCGTTGCCAGTTCACATCAAGCTCTGGAGCATCTAGAAAGGAAATCCCCGGCTGTATCAACATTTTGCTAAGCACATCACAATGATAGTCTGCTATGAGCCATTTTTTCATTCGAATTCCCCCTTTTCTAGGCTAATATAGCGAATAGAACGCAAAAAACCTGTCTACTTCGTAAACAGGTTCTTGCTAAGAATGCATGTATTATCTGGGCTCCACAATCAGCTTAATGGCCGTTCGGTCCTCACCGTCAATCACAATGTCTGTAAAAGCTGGAATACAAATCAAGTCAACTCCGCTTGGTGCTACAAATCCCCGGGCTATCGCTACCGCTTTAATGGCTTGGTTCAGTGCTCCCGCTCCAATGGCCTGCAGTTCAGCATTTCCACGTTCACGAAGAACTCCTGCAAGTGCGCCGGCTACGGAATTGGGATTGGACTTTGCTGAAACTTTTAATACTTCCATGGTAAGTACCTCCCTGGGAATGTTGAATGTTTGTTTCCACTTACTAGATGTTATTCGCGGGAGGCAAAAAAATTCCTTCTTTTTAGAAGGGTTTCCTGGCAAAATGGGACATTACCCCTATTCCATGCGCCACTCGTCTTCTGTCAGGCGGATTTTTTCAATTCGTGTTGCTGCACCTGTAGATTCGTCAATCTCGACCACTACGCCGTGAAAATGCCATTTGCCGTCGTCTACGACAAAGCGCACAGGCAGTTGCGTATAGAATTTACGGAGCACTGCTTCACGCTCCATACCAAGAATACCATCACGTGGTCCAACCATACCTGCATCTGTCAGATAAGCTGTTCCACCTGGCAAAATGCGATCATCGTTACTCTGTACATGAGTATGTGTACCTACGACAAGAGACGCACGTCCGTCAAGATGCCATCCCATCGCGATTTTTTCTGAAGTCGCTTCAGCGTGCATGTCCACGAGAATACATTTATAATCCTGACGTAGCTCATCTACAATTTCATCAGCTACACGGAACGGGCAGTCCAGTGCAGGTAGGAAAGTCCGCCCTTGCAAGTTTACGATGGCCAGTTCTTTACCTTCGCCTTTGACCACAGTATAGCCTCTTCCTGGTGTACCAGGAGGGAAGTTCGCTGGGCGAATCATACGTGGTTCATCATCTATAAAATCAAAAATATCCTTGTTATCCCATGTATGGTTACCAAGGGTGATTCCATGCACACCCCAATTGAAAAATTCGTTAGCAATTGCACCTGTAATTCCTCGACCTGCGGCTGCATTTTCACCATTAACAATAATGACATGTGGTTTATATTTATTTTTCAGGTACGGAAGATTTTCTTTCAATGCTTTCCGTCCAACGTTGCCTACAATATCACCAATAAACAGAACTTTCATGGTACTGCCTCCTTCATTCCCTACAAATCTTCAGATTCTGACACTTGCAAATACTTGGTTATCAACAGGAAAAGTGGCCCATCACTGCGGCCACTTTTCCCAAAATACTCTATTTTGCGTATTCAACCGCACGGGTTTCCCGAATGACGGTGACTTTGATGTGACCTGGATAATCGAGTTCATTCTCGATCATCTTCGTAATGTCACGTGCGAGACGGAATGCTTCAGCATCGTCGATCTTCTCAGGCTGTACCATAACGCGAACTTCGCGTCCAGCTTGGATAGCGTACGATTTCTCGACACCTTCGAACGATTCCGAAATCTCTTCCAATTTCTCCAGTCGTTTGATATACGTTTCCAGTGTTTCGCGGCGTGCACCCGGTCTTGCTGCAGAGAGCGCATCTGCTGCGCCAACCAGCATCGCAATAACCGAAGTTGCTTCGCAATCCCCGTGATGGGACGCGATACTGTTAATTACTACAGGATGTTCTTTGTATTTCTTCGCCAGTTCCACGCCAATTTCGACGTGTGATCCTTCCACTTCGTGATCCAGCGCTTTACCGATGTCATGCAATAGACCTGCACGTCTTGCCAGCGTTACGTCTTCTCCGAGTTCGCCAGCCATCAGCCCAGTCAAGTAAGCCACTTCCATAGAATGTTTCAAGACATTTTGACCATAACTTGTACGGAACTTCAGTCGTCCCAAAATTTTGATCAAGTCTGGGTGCAATCCATGAACGCCAACTTCAAAGGTTGCCTGCTCACCGTACTCACGGATACGCTCGTCCACTTCTTTACGAGACTTCTCAACCATCTCTTCAATGCGTGCCGGGTGGATTCGTCCATCTGCCACCAATTTCTCCAGGGCAGTACGAGCGATCTCACGACGGATCGGGTCAAAGCCCGACAGAATAACTGCTTCTGGCGTATCATCGATAATGAGGTCAATCCCCGTAAGGGTTTCAAGCGCACGGATGTTACGTCCTTCACGACCGATAATCCGGCCTTTCATTTCTTCATTCGGCAATGTCACAACAGATACTGTTGTTTCGGCAACGTGATCAGCCGCACAACGTTGGATAGCAAGCGTAATAATCTCGCGAGATTTCTTGTCCGCCTCTTCTTTCGCCTGCTGTTCGATGTCCTTGATCATTTGAGCCGTCTCGTGACGAACTTCCTGTTCTACGTTGGACAGTATGATACTGCGTGCATCTTCCATAGTGAGATTGGATATACGCTCCAATTCAGTCACTTGGTTTTTGTAAATCATTTCAATTTGCTGCTGTGTCTCATCAATACGTTTCTCTTTGTTAGCCACTTGCTCTTCTTTACGTTCGAGTGATTCCATCTTTTTATCCAGCGACTCTTCTTTTTGCAACAATCGTCTTTCTTGTCGTTGAATTTCGTTCCGACGTTCACGAGTGTCTTTTTCAGCCTCGGCGCGAATGCGATGAATTTCATCCTTCGCTTCCAGCACCGTTTCTTTCTTCAGTGCCTCTGCCTCTTTTTTCGCGTTCTCCACGATTTGTACGGCAGCTTGTTCCGCACTAGAGATTTTAGCCTCTGCAAGAGATTTGCGAATAAAATATCCTACTCCGAACCCAATGAATAGCGCGGCTACAACGAGAGCGATCATGATTGCAGTGTACATACTGTTCACCTCCTCGTTGATTCCTCCAAGGCATTCCTTGGGTCAATTTCAGTTTTCAAGCCTTACATATGTTTGGGAATAAAGATTACCTACGGCGATCCCCCGCCGATTTTCATTTCAAGTGTACATGTTCACCACGTACTATTCGCTCTCAAGCGAACCCATAATCATGAATGATTGAAATCTCAAGAACCGAAACCGCTTTTTTGGAAGGAAAAAGGGTTTCCATTTCAATAAGACTCATGTCCATTTTAGTATTTGACGAAAGAAATTGTCAAGAGAATGCGACATAGAGTGTCCTGTCTCCTAATCCCACAGTAAAGCGTCGTCATCATCAGGGTCTTTTGCCTCAGTTTCTTCAATTAAACAATTAACCACACGGCGCACCATATCCATCGGAAAACCACGCCGCATCAGAAAAGGAAGCGTTTTGCGTTTCTTCTCAGAAATGTCGCCTTTGACTTGATTCCACTTCTTACGTCCTGCGGTCAAAGCAGTCTCAAATTCTGTATCCCCGCTAACGGTTTCCAGAGCTTCAGCAATTAGATCATTGGCAATGCCCTTCTGACGAAGTTCTTGCCTTATCCACAGTTTTCCCTTACGCTGACCCTCCATACGCTGACGTGTCCATTCCTTCGCAAATGCTTCATCATCAATCAATCTCTCCTGCTCCAGCCGATCCAACACCTCTTCAATTAACGGAGGCGCAAACTGCTTCTGCCGCAAGCGCTGGCTTAATTCATGACGTGTACGCGGCTTAAATTCGAGGTAACGCAAAGACTGAACATATGTCTGTTGGCGCTCATCAGCCACAACAATTTCCTCAAGATCCTTTTTTACAAATGTGTTACCCCGTGTCAACCGATATTTAATCATTACATCTTCCAGAACAGTAATTGAGTGCATACCGAACTCGATACGATATCTCGCCACTCTTCCCTTCAGCAACCGCTCAACCCTTGTAATAGTCAACTCCTCATGATCGGGAAATTGGGAGATTCCCGTTAGCTCTGCTTCCTCAAATAAATCCTCATCATATTTGTCCATGCCTTAATCTCCTTTCATCGTTGCTATATAGGTTCAACTAAAGAAGTTTAGTTGAACCTATATAGCTCTGCTCTCTACAGGAGATCAGATATTATGATAAAAGGCCGGGAGTTCAGCCCGGCCATATCTTATACAGTTAGTGTGCCAACAGCCCCTGTCCCATGGGACAGAGGCTGTTAGACAATGCGAGCCACAAACCTTATTTCCTGTGCACAGTCAAGTCATAGTCAGACGAGCCTCAGGAGTTCAGTACATTACTCGTTAATTTCAAACAATTCTTGTTCTTCTGCTTCTTCTTTTTGCTGATCCTCAGTCGTTGGAGCAGGAACTAGCGTCGTTAAATTGCTTGCTTCACGAATTTTTTGCTCAATTACTTGGGCAATTTCTTTGTGCTCTTTCATGAATTGCTTCGCATTTTCGCGACCTTGTCCTAAACGCTCGCCCTCATAAGAGTACCATGCACCACTTTTGTTAACGATATCCAGTTCTGTACCAATGTCAATGATACTACCTTCTCTGGAGATACCCTCACCGTACATGATATCCACTTCAGCTTGTTTAAACGGTGGTGCTACTTTATTCTTAACGACTTTTACACGTGTACGGTTCCCGATGATGTCATTGCCTGACTTGATACTTTCAATCCGACGAACATCCAAACGAACTGTGGAGTAGAATTTCAAGGCACGACCACCAGGTGTTGTTTCAGGGTTACCAAACATAACCCCAACTTTTTCACGAAGCTGGTTAATGAAGATTGCGATTGTTTTGGATTTGCTGATTGCACCCGACAATTTACGCAACGCCTGTGACATCAGACGTGCCTGCAAACCAACGTGGGAATCCCCCATTTCGCCTTCAATTTCAGCTTTTGGTACCAATGCAGCAACAGAGTCAATAACGATAATATCTACAGCACCACTGCGAACGAGTGCTTCTGCAATTTCAAGCCCTTGCTCGCCCGTGTCTGGCTGAGACAGAAGCAATTCATCAATGTTAACACCAAGCTTACTTGCATATTGGGGGTCAAGAGCATGCTCGGCATCGATAAATGCAGCTTGTCCTCCTACTTTTTGCACTTCAGCAATCGCATGTAGTGCTACAGTTGTTTTACCAGAAGATTCAGGTCCATATATTTCAACAATCCGGCCTTTAGGCAAGCCGCCTGTTCCTAATGCAATATCCAAAGCCAAGGAACCACTGGGGATAATTTCCACCTGCATGTGGGTCGACTCACCCAGTTTCATGATGGATCCTTTACCAAATTGCTTCTCTATTTGACGGAGCGCCATATCAAGCGCGGCACGACGGTCTGACAATATGCTCACACCCTTTACTGTTTATAAGATAATGATACCTTGTTTTAACACGTTTGCCAAGCTTTTTTTCGAACATACATTCGTTTTTTTTCGCAAGGTCGAGGCGCCTCTTCCTCAAGAAAATCTGGAATTAAACAGAAAAAAGAACCGTAAACAAGGCTACAGTGCCTGATTCTACGGTTCTTCCGTCTGTTAAAAGTATACCTGGTTTACACTGTAAAAGCAAACCAAGCGAAAGAACTAATCTAGTTCAACAAGCTTGCGCCACAATCGGTACAAGATAGATTTGGTCGAACGGATGCGAACCGTTTCCCGATTACCGTTAATACGTAATTCATGGATTTCCGTCTCTTTGCCACGTTCAGCTAGAGCAATGAAGACGAGACCAGGTGGCTTACGCTCAGAATAACCCGGTCCTGCGACACCTGTAACAGCTAATCCAAAGTTAGCATCACCAATCATGCGTACCTGCTCTGCCAATACTTTAGCAACCTCTGGACTTACAGCTCCGGGCGCATCTTCCCCCTCAAGATAATCATGAGGAACGTTCAGCAGTTTTTCTTTCATCTCATTGGAATAACATACAATTCCGCCTTTAAGAATTGCCGCACTGCCTGGAATTGATGTCAGGCTCTGCATAACAAGCCCGCCTGTGCAGCTCTCAGCAGCACTAAGAGTCAGACCCATATCAGCCATCATCGTAACAATCGTATACTCAATAGGCACATCCTCGTTGGCGTACAGATGCTCTGGCAAACGCTCACGAATCTGAACTTCCATCGCATCCAGCTTAACCTTCGCTTCTCCCTCATTCGGTGCTTTGGTAGAGACACGCACAGTAACCTCCCCTTCGCTTGCATACGGTGCAATCGTAGGGTCTGTCTGTCCGTCGATCAGATCAAGCAGACGATCCTCCAAAGCCGACTCCCCTATACCTGCAAACTTCAGCATTCTGGAATAGATCGGCATCTCTTCTGTCAGAACATGTTGAAATAGCCACGGCTTAACCTCCTGCTCAAACATCGGAATCAGCTCTTTAGGCGGCCCAGGCATAACTACATAGTGTTTTCCATTGTCAGAGATAGCATTTCCCGCTGCAAGCCCCGTCTCGTTAGCTAGAGGTGTTCCCCCTTCAATAACGATAGCCTGACGGCGATTATTCTCGGTCATCGTAACATTACGATCCCTGAAAAAGCCTTCTATTTTGTCCATCGCTAGTCGATCTATATGCAGCTTACGACCTAACACATCAGCCAGAGCATCTTTGGTTAGATCATCCTGTGTTGGGCCAATGCCACCGGAAAATAAAATGACATCTGCACGACTCTGAGCAATGCGAATTGCTTCACTAAGGCGACTCAGATTGTCCCCAACAACTGTTTGGAAATACACATCAATTCCGATCGCGGCTAATTCGCGAGACAAATATCTCGCATTGGTATTCACAATCTGTCCAAGCAATAGCTCTGTGCCAACCGCAATGATTTCTGCCTTCATTCTGTATCCTCCTGTACACGCTGTGAGTATTCAAAGGGCAATAGGATGTTTTCCTATTGCCCTTAGTACAAGTTGTTCCTTCTAAATTACCCGTTTTCCGGAACGATTACGCTTTTGATAAATTAAGCAAGTTTTTGTTTTTAATGAAATAATCAATTCCTGACCAGATTGTTATAATCGCTGCAGCCCACACTGCGATAACATCCACATGAATCCCTGTGTAGGAGAACGGGAAATTATTCAGCAGAAGCAGTACAATAGCTACAATTTGCACAACGGTTTTTAGCTTGCCCCAATTGCTTGCCGCTACAACAGATCCATCCAGCAATGCAATCTGGCGAAGACCTGTGACTGCAAATTCACGGCTAATGATCACGACAGCAATCCAGGAATCTAACTTACCCATTTCTACGAGTGAAATGAGTACAGCAGTCACCAACAGCTTGTCTGCCAAAGGATCAAGCAGTTTACCAAGATTAGTAACCATATTGTTCTTACGTGCCAAGTAACCATCGAGTCCATCTGTACTTGCTGCAATGACAAAAATTACAGCCGCAATCAATTGATTATAAGGAAGCGAAAAGCTTCCAAGCTGCAACGGCTCTGGATAAAATGGAAAATCCACGAGCAGAAACACCATCAAAAAAGGGATTAAGCAAATTCGTGCAAGCGTAATCCGGTTGGGTAAATTCACAAGACGCCCTCCCTCTTATCCTCCAATAACTCCAAACACTCATCTTTATCCCAGATGCATCATCAGAAACTTGTAATTTGTACAGGCCACTTCAGCAACATGTCTCACTATGTAAAAAACGCAAAAAATAAAGTCCACCGTTCAAACGTAAAAGCGTTTAAAACGTTCCGGTGACTTCCAGAAAATGTACTGCTTATCACAAAGTCAGCAAACGATGATGACTGGGCTAATATGATGGATTGCCAGCAATGCACACTTAGTATAATATACGCCCATTGCAGTGTCAAAAAACGCTTGTTGATTTCAAGCGTTCTGAACGCATGGCTTATTTAAAGTTGGTATACTGCAGATCTAGTGGCAGATTTGCACCATTCAACAATTGCATTACCGCTTGCAAATCATTCTTACTTTTTCCAGTTACCCGTAGTTGATCACCCTGAATCTGGCTCTTCACTTTCATCTTGGAATCACGGATCAAAATATTGATTTTTTTAGCAATATCCTGGTCAATTCCTTGTTTGAAGCTCAGACGTTGACGAACGGTTCCCGAAGAAGCTGGTTCAACCTTGCCATAATCAATATTCTTCAGAGGCAGCCCTCGTTTTGCCATCTTGGATTGCAACACATCAATAACAGACTTGAGCTTGCTCTCATCATCAGACACAATTGTTAGAGCATCTTTGTCCAATTTCAAGCTACTCTTGCTCCCCTTAAAATCATAACGTGTGCCTATTTCCTTTTCCGTTTGTGTTACGGCATTAGTCAGTTCCTGCAAGTCCATCTTGGACACGATATCAAAAGAATTTTCTGAACTCAAACCGGTCACCCTTTCAGTTATCATATGTTCTGTGTAACATTATAGAGGATACCCTATTGAAAAGTCTAATTTTAGAGAAGATAAACAACAGAAAAAGCATTCTTGACCCTCCATGGTTGGCTGATCAAGAATGCTTTTTCTTACTGTTGTCTTATAGCCTAATACCTGCTGCGGTTTGGTTGTCTGAACATATCAAGCACACCCAAAATCACATGTGCAAGTCCAAACCCCAAAATTCCGTAACCCCAAGCGCTCGGGGTTAAATAGTACCCCAGGAGGCTGACAATAATCCCTAAACCTGTTACGATCCAGCTGACTGTCATAGCCTTCCACCTCGCTTTACCGAAGATTAACTGCAAGTTAAGACAAGGTTAGTGTCCCCCGCAGTGACTTCGGTTATTCGCCAGTGGCTGTGCCTTCGCTTCCGTCCGTTGACGTAGAGTCTACACTATCCGTTGTTGTGCTATCAGCACTGTCATCCCCAAGCTGTAAACGGATCCGATTCGTGGCTTTACCATCTGTTACCACTTGTCCGCCTACCTCAATAGTCGTTGCTGAAGCACGACCAGATTTAATGTACAGACCTGAACTATCCAAATTAAACGTAAAGGAGTTTCCATCAGCAGTCATACCGAACTGCAGTTTTTCGCCGCTGGAATTTTCACCTTTGTACACCTCAAGCCAGCTCTCGCCTGAAGCATTAATCGTTACCGTCACAGGCTGTCCTGCACTTCCACTCACTTTAAAGTTTGTGATATTGCCTGATTTGCCATCTTCAGTCACAGCTACCCCTGTAGGCGGACTAGTTGGCTCCTCCTCTGTGTCCTCTGGCGTTTGGCCTGCAGGATCATCGGTTTGTTCATCTGTCTGTCCCGGTTCTTCTTGACCCCCGCCGTTACCACCTGCAGCACCTTCATCTCCACCTGTTTCTGTAGATGGTGGATTAGCCGCCTGTCCGTTATCCGTAGGTTGATCTGGTTTATCATCTGGTTGTTGCTGGCTATCAGTGATCTTTGTATCATCCAGGCTTGGAGTTTCATCTCCACCCTTGCCCGAAGACCAAAAGGCATAAAGCAACACTAGAATTAATAATGGGAATGTCCACATTAAAGCGACAGACATCCAGCGATTATTTCGCTCGACCGGACGACTGGAACGCTTCTGAATAACAGGCTCCATAGTCGCTTCGGCTTCCTCTGCCGGTACATCCTTTTTGTGACCCTCTAACAGCTCATCAGGGTTCAGTCCAACCGTTTCCGCATAGGTTTTAATGAACGCACGCACATAGAAGCTACCTGGAAGCACCTTGTAATCTCCTGCTTCTATTGCCTCCAAGTACCTTTTGCGAATTTTAGTCATTTCCTGTACGTCGTCAAGACTCATCCCTTTTTGCAGCCGGGCCTCTCTCAACTGCTGACCCAGTTCAGACATGCCATCTCCTCCTTCAGTTTTTCTTTTTCTCTGTAGTCAGCATTTTGCATCATTCGATCCCACATGCTCAAGGGTACAAGATCTAGACGAAATCGAAGTCTCGCCTAGATCCTATGGGTTTGATAGTTGACCTTTCGGATTGTGCAAAATGCTCTAGTTGGTGCTAATCTATTTCATGATCTTTCACGCAGCCTTACAGTTCATCGGTGTAGCTGGCCGTAAACGTATCATAAATAATTTCTTCGCCTGGATTATTCCGAAGCTCAATGATAATGTCAAAATCATTATAATCATACTCGGATTCCTGTACAAAAATATCTGGATGCTCAATGACCTTAGTACTTGGCATCGTCATGATATCCTGTAACAAGTTATAGTGCCGTTCGCTCGAACGAATCGTACTAACAATACCATCGATGATAAATACATTGTTTGGATTCATTTCGTCCTCGGATAGTTGACTCCTTATGGTCTGACGCAGGAGGGTGGACGACACAAAGGTCCAACGTTTCATCGCGCACACACTACCCGCAATAATAGATTCCGTTTTCCCTACGCGCGGCATACCGCGTAACCCGATAACCTGATTACCTTCCCTTTTAAATACTTCACCCAAAAAGTCCACAAGTAACCCAAGCTCATCACGTGTAAAACGAAATGTTTTACGATCATCAGAATCACGGTCGATATATCGACCATGACGAACAGCCAGTATATCGACTAGCTTCGGTTGGCGCAAAGCTGACACGGTAATGCTGTTAACTTTAGCAAGCATCTCGCCTAAAAGACGAATCTTCTCATCATCATCCGATTCAAGAAGCATACCACGAGTTTTGCCCTCAACACCATTGATGGTCAATATATTGACTTCAAGCATCCCCAGCATAGAGGCGATATCCCCCAAAAGGCCGGGTCTGTTCTTATGTATTTTGTATTCCATATACCATTGTTTAGATTCCATTTGAACACCCCGTAATGCATTATTCCACATTATTCGACAGCAACAGAACGCGTCCTTAAGACAGCAAACTGAGTCATCTTCTAAAAATGGGTCACGTTAATGATATATAAAATGAAAATGAATTACAAGAACAGGTCTGTAATCAGTCTGTAATCATTAGAGAAAAGCCCCCTTGCGGGAGCTCTCCATCTGTGAAACTTATGCGTTTTGTTTGGCCAATTTGACCATCAGGCACGCGATCGTGCGACGCTCATCTGCATCGCCGACATCCCATAATTCCTTCAATGCCCGGTTGGAATGGTTCGCCGGATCGACTTTCTCATCCAGAAAGTCACCGATTTCGTAGGCAAGTTTGTTGATGGTATCTTCACTCATACCCATCTTCTCTGCTTGCAGTACGCGATCACCTAAGAACTTCTTCCAAGTGTCAAAGTTAGAGACCACTGTTTTTTCTGTTGACATGATAAATCCTCCTTAGCTGTCGCATGAGATTTAAAATCAACAGTTGTAATATGTGCTTTCCGAACATTTTATATACAGGGTAAATCATCCAGCAATGCTCTAGTCTCATTATTCAAGCGGATTACGTAAGCCAGCCTCCGTTAGGACTAATGATCTGCCCATTAATGTATCCAGACTCTGGTAAGGCGAGGAAATAGACCAGTGACGAAATTTCATCAGGCTGAGCAAGTCTTCCAGCGGGAATTTCCTCTTCTAACAGTTTCAACTCATCCTGATCTAAATGATCTAACATTGATGTCTGAACCGCCCCGGGAGCAACCGCATTTACGGTCACCCCAGATGGTGCAAGCTCTTTGGCTAACGCTTTGGTAAAGGCATTTAAGCCTCCTTTAGTCGTGGAATACAGCACTTCACAGGAGGCACCTGACAACCCCCATATGGATGACACGTTAATAATTCGTCCATATCGTTGTGAGATCATATGTGGCATCATTTCCTGGGTACACATAAATGTACCTTTCAGATTGATTGCCATCACTTCATCCCATATTTCTTCCGTGACATCTGCGAGCATTCCGTAATGGGATATCCCCGCGTTGTTAACTAGTATATCAGGCATTAGCCCGTGACTTTCCAGCTTCTCTCGCATACGTCCAATCTGTTCCCGACTACGAAGATCCGCAGATACCGTCATTACCTTGCCACTACCATGCTCCATACATCTTCTAGCCGCTTCATTGGCTGCTTCATGTGATTTCATGTAGTGAATTACGACATTCATGCCAACTCTCGCAAAGCGCTCTGCAATGGCTGCTCCAATGCCTCCACTCGCACCAGTAACCAGCACTGTCATTTCTCCAATCGGCTTCAACATTTGTCCTGTTCCCCTCTCCATGTTAAGGACTCACGACAAGCGATACCGCTAGTTGATCCCAACGAATATGTTCTTTCAATCTGTCATTTACTTCTTCCAAGGTAAGGGATTCATACACCGGTAACATGTTGAAAAAGTCCCCTCCACGGAATTGTTGACGTGTAAATTCATGTGCAATGTTCTCTGGTGAATTCAGCATTCGTAAATATCCCCCTATTTTCTTTTTGCGAGCCCGCTCAAAATCAGAGGCTTCAAATCCTTTTGCCACGATAGCATCGACCTCTTCACGGATTCGGGCGAGCAATAGATCCGGATCCTTCGTGTCACCACCAATAGCCGAGAATGCATACTGCGGTGAGCTGTTGTATTCAAATCCGAAACTATCCGAAATCAGATCCTCATCATACAGCTTCTGGAACAGTGGTGTACTGGAGCCAAAAAGTAGATCCATCATTAATTTGGTAGCCATGTCACGACGCAGCAATTCTTCTCCAGTGAATCCGACCTCTGTTTCCTTGAACCCAAAGAGACACTTAGGCAAGGATACAGCGAGTTTGGATTCTCGTCTGGCCTCTCCTACTTGCTCTGGTTCATCCTCGAACAGACGCTCTATCTGTCCTTGGGACTCAAAGCTTTTCTCCGCTTGGTTCCTACGAACCAGTTCCATCACTTCTTCCGGGTCTACTCCACCAACAACAAACAAGAGCATGTTACTCGGATGGTAGAAAGAATGGTAACAGTTGTATAACGTTTCCTTCGTGATCCCACTTATGGATTCAACGGTACCCGCAATGTCGATATGCACAGGATGTTTCTGATACATAGCTTCAATTAAGCCAAAGTAAACACGCCAATCGGGATTATCGGAATACATATTAATTTCCTGGCCGATAATACCTTTTTCCTTGTCCACATTTTGATTCGTAAAATACGGATTTTGCACAAAATTGATTAATGTTTGTATATTTTCGTTAATATGCTCTGTGGCAGAAAACAAATAAACGGTCTGATCGAAACTGGTAAATGCGTTCGCCGAAGCACCATTAGACGCAAAAGTAGCAAAAATATCACCAGTCGGCTCTTCAAACATTTTGTGTTCCAAAAAGTGAGCAATGCCATCTGGCACTTTCATCTCTTCTTGTCCCTCTACTCGGAAATGATTATCAACCGATCCATATTTCGTAGCAAACGTTGCATACGTTTTCTGGAATCCCGGTTTAGGCAGTATATAGACATGCAGTCCATTTTCCATGACTTCGTAATACAGCGTTTCCTGCAAATGTTCATATCTTATGCTCTCCACCGGTTATTCCTCCTTCTCATCACGCAAGAAATAAATCGTATCCAGACGGAACTTCTCAGCTGCTTGTTGAACATCAACTTTGCTAAGGGACTCTACTTGATTCAACAGCTCTTCAACTGTACGATCTTTCCCTGATAATTGGCGATTAAAATCATAAGCGATCATCTCGTATGCAGAATCCTGCATTTCTTTTAAAAGGTTGCGAATCATCGCTTTGGTCTGCGACATCTCCAGATCCGTGATTGCTCCACTTTTCATCTCTTCTAGCTGCTGTTTAATAATGGTCACAGCCTTCTCATAATTGGGGATTTCAATTCCTGATTGAATGGTTGCAATCCCCTTATGTCCGTCATAACGTGAAGAAGCGTAATAAGCTAAACTTTCTTTCTCACGAACATTAACAAACAATTTCGAATGAGGATACCCGCCCAAAATACCATTGTACAGCAACGCCGATGCATATTCAGGGTCTCTGTACGTGATCGATGTCCGTAATCCCATATTCAATTTACCTTGACTGACACTCATTCGTTCAACCACTGTATTGACTTCATTATCTCCGACAGAAGCTTCTTGCGCATGATAGTCAGCAGACGTCACTCGCTCCACATTAAAATGTCGCTCGACCATGTTCTCCACTTCTTCCAACGTTGTATCTCCAACCACATATAGATCCATACTTGCATCCTGCAACCATGATTGATATGAATTTGTCAAACCCTGAGGTTCAATAGTAGAAAGATCTTTGCGCTCTCCCAATGGATGCAGACGGTAAGGCTCATGCTTACACATCTCCTCAATGCTTCGCTCAGCAGCGTAACGCATTTTATCATTGACGATGGATTCCAACTTTTTGCGTACCGTTTCACGCTCAGCCTGCACATAAGATGACCTGAAATGTCCATTCTCCTGAGCCGGGCGAGTGAGCACTTCCCCTAGGAAAGCAAAAGAACGATCCAGCAGCTGCTCATCTCCACCTACAAACGAATCATTAATGGTATCCATCCGAAATTGTACAATCTGATAGTCTCCGCGTTTATATACGTCAAACCCAAATCCAGCACCATACAAATGCTCCAGTTGTTCACGGAACTGCGTTGTTTCAGGATATGATTCTGTTCCCCGTCGAAGTACAAAAGGGGTTAGCGCCACCTTTGTAACTGTATCTTCTTGTAAAGGAACACCCGCGTAAAGCGATATAGCGAATGTCTTGAAACGTTTCGTAGGCAATACATGTATACGGAATTGTTTCCGACTTCCTCGTTCAAAGCCTGTTGTATTCAACTGTCAAAA
The DNA here is from genome assembly GCF_030812775.1 of Paenibacillus tundrae. Lineage (GTDB taxonomy): Bacteria > Bacillota > Bacilli > Paenibacillales > Paenibacillaceae > Paenibacillus > Paenibacillus tundrae_A. The sequence goes on along the minus strand of NZ_JAUSTI010000003.1, from coordinate 291,324 downwards.
CCCCTTTACGGCGTCATTTGTCATGCACGATTGCGTTGTGATGCTAAGCGTAGCAAACCTTAAGCGTATCAACCATTTTAACCCATCCAAAAGCCAAGAAGCAACCAAAGACACGCCTTCTGGTTGCTTCTTGAGAACATTCGAAACGTCCGTATTGATATTCCTAAATAGTAAGAAATGGACTTCATGGACGCTTCTTATAAGATCATTACATACAGAAGATGTGCTGACCGATTGTTTTCACCTGAGGGCGAGTCCAGATCCATTTCGATGTTGCTGTTTTCGGATTAAAATAATACAGACACCCACCCGATGGATCCCATCCATTCATCGCTTGTTCAACAGCCTTACGCGCTTGCGCATTAGGCTCTAAGTAAATCTGACCATCCGCCACCGCGGTAAACGCACCAGGTTGGAAGATAACTCCTGACGGTGTACTAGGAAAGCTTTCGGCTCTAACGCGATTCAAAATCACGGCCGCTACTGCCACTTGACCTTCGAATGGTTCGCCACGCGCTTCCCCATATACGGCATTCGCCATGATTTTTAGTTCATTCTCGGAAAGTCCCATCGTGTTGGCTGAACCCATATTATTCTGTTCTTGATTAGCCGAATCCGCATTCCCTTGTTTATTTCCAGCCGGCTGCTTATGCAAAGGAGGCTCAGTAGGTGACCACTGTTTGGTTGCATTGTACAGCTTCAATTTGGTCTTAGCGCCAACGACTCCATCTGCTTTCATTCCGAATTCGGACTGAAACCACTTTACAGATTTTAACGTGCTACTGCCAAAATTACTGTCGATTTTACCATTGTAGAATCCGAGATACTTCAGTCTACCCTGTAACTCATAGACATCCTGACCATAGCTCCCATACTTGACAGCATTACTACTAAAGGTGGGCATAGCCGTCTCTTCCGTTTGCGGCTTACTTGGACTAGTACTTTCCGTTGCCGCATGGTGAGGGAGCAAATAACGAAGTCCCAATGCGGACATCAGCAAAATAGCAGTGAAAAGCCATATGTTCATTTTTCGCATCGATTGTGCTCTACCTTTCTCTTGTGGGATTAACAGAATCGCTAAGCTTATTATGACAAGCCTGCCTGTTTCCTATGCACCAATTCTCCCGAGGATTGGACAAGATGCCAATGCATCAAACAAATAAACACATAAAAAACCCTCAATCAAATGGATTGAGGGTTTCCTTGCCGTCTGTTATAGCCTATTAACATTACGAGCTTATTTTATTTTGCTGATATTGCTCCAGTGAGATTAATACTTCCCTCGGCTTACTACCTTCATAAGGGCCTATAACACCTCGGGCTTCCATGGAATCAATTAAACGTGCAGCCCGGGTATAACCAACTCGCATCCGGCGCTGCAATAGTGATACTGAGGCTTGCTTAGCCTCCAATATAATCTGTACAGCCTGCTCATACAGCTCGTCCTGTACTTCGTCCGCCGCCTGAACCGAGTCATCTACCTCAGGCACGATCGATTCATCATATTGGGCTTCACCTTGGCCACGTACATAATTTACAATGTTCTCCACTTCCTCATCGCTCATGAACGCTCCTTGTACCCGCACAGGCTTGGAAGCCCCCATAGGCATGAACAGCATGTCTCCACGTCCTAAAAGCTTCTCCGCGCCACCCATATCAAGGATTGTTCGTGAATCGACTTGGGAAGACACGCCAAAGGCAATTCGTGATGGGATGTTGGCTTTGATTACCCCTGTAATAACGTCAACGGAAGGCCGCTGGGTTGCGATGATCAAATGAATCCCTGCGGCACGCGCCATCTGAGCTAATCGAGCAATCGCATCCTCCACGTCACCTGCCGCGACCATCATAAGATCAGCAAGCTCATCTACAATAACTACGATGTAAGGTAAGATTGCTGCTGGATTATCCTTCATCAAGTTGTTGTAACCTTCTACATTCCGAGTACCCGATTTGGAGAATAGCTCATATCGCTTCTCCATCTCAACTACGATTTTTTTCAAAGCAAGCGACGCCCGTTTGGGATCCGTTACAACAGGAGCCATCAGATGCGGGATGCCGTTATATACGTTCAACTCGACCATTTTGGGATCGACCATCAAGAACTTCACTTCGTCTGGCTTAGCTTTGTACAGTATGCTCGTGATGATTCCGTTAATACATACTGATTTACCCGAACCCGTGGCACCAGCAACAAGTAGATGGGGCATCCGAGCTAAATTACCGATGATGGTCTGACCCGAGATATCGCGTCCAAAAGCAATCGTCACTTTGGATTCTGCATCTTGGAAGGTTGCCGTCTCCATGACTTCTCTCATGGTTACCATAGAAACTTCTCCATTAGGTACTTCAATACCTATGGCTGATTTACCAGGAATCGGTGCTTCCATACGAATGTCTTTAGCTGCCAGAGCCAATGCAATATCGTCTGTAAGACTGACAATTCTGCTGACCTTTACACCGATATCTGGTTGAATCTCGTACCGCGTCACCGCAGGTCCTCGAACGACTTCAAGAACCTTAGCTCGAACTCCGAAGCTTTCCAAAGTAGCTTCTAGCTTACGCGCTGTCTGCATATAATCCTTCTGATCCCCAGCCTTGCCACCATTGTTCGGCTTAGAGAGAAGGCGGAACGAAGGTAATTTGTAAGGCTTCGGTGGCGGTGGTGGTGGCTGAATAGGTTGTGCTTCTTCATTACCACTACTCGATGCAGGATCAAGCGGTGTAGAATTGTTCTCTGTGGCTTCAGCAGTTAGAACCTGGTCACCAGTATGAACCTCACCAACACCTTCCTCAGGCACAGACCAATCTTCATCAGAGCCAAGTGATTCATCTTTGATCTGAATCCCATGATCCCCTTCGTTACCAGGGTCACTTATATCCGCTGGAAATGGATATGCGTCATCCAGATCGTCATCCTTGTTGGTATCCTCTGAACGAACATGTTCAAAGAAATCACGAATGATAGGAGCAGAACTGGCTCTAGTTGGCATAGCTCCAGCCGGTGTAGGCGTTGACTCCGCAGTATAGCGAGACTCTTCACGCCATGTTTCCGCTACATCCTCTTGAGCCGCTCGATACAAAACCTGCTCTGAAGCAGACACATCATCTTGATGCTTGCTCGGTTCAGCATTCGTCTGTTCACGATCTGCCCCCCATTTCCCAAACAATTGGAGGAAGATTGGCGTCTTGCGTTTAGGAAGCTGCGCATCTTCAAGATCGTCATCTTCATCATCTTCATAAGTGTCTGCTGGGACAGGTACCACTTTACGTTTGTTGCCCGACTTCTTACCTGCCGTAGCAACTCGTGTAGGTCTGGATTCAAACTTCTTGTACATGGTAGTGCCCGCATCCCACACCTTTGTTCTGAAGATACGAATCAGGTCGACATAGGAAAGATTCGTAATCAGCATGAAACTGATAATAAACATGACAATCATAATCAAACGTGCACCTAAACTGCCAAACAACCATAAGAAAAGAGCAAACTGACCTGCTCCAAGGTATCCGCCACTAATATCTTTGCCCAGCATCGATTCTCGTTCACCCGGTGCAGGTTGAAGCAACTCCGTCTGCATATCATTATGTACCTGCGTAATTACCGCACCTGGTTCAAGTGCTCCTACGGGAATTAGCTTCTGGTGCATCGCGGAAACAGTACTCATTAAAGTTAAGGCGAACACTAGAAGGACTAGTCCCGTCTTGCGTGTAGTCCAACCACTCGGCCATTTCCGGTGAATCATTACCATTAATCCGTAATAAATTCCAATCAGCGGAATGATAAAATAAAATTTGCCTAACATTAGTCCAAACATCTTGGACAGGGAACGTCCTACCGTTGCTTCACCCGAAAGTGCAATGACCGCAAGGGTAATCAGAACAATCCCGTAGATTTCATATTTTAAAACGCCACCAAACGCAGCAGCCTTTTTCTTCTTCTTTTTTCTTCTGGCCAAAATCAGGTCACCCCCAGAAGAATATTATACCATACAAATATAATCCGTACATATGTTCTTTTCTTGCTCTATTTGTCTTATTTCGTCGCGTCATGTTAATTCCTAGTTACCGGAAAGTGGCACCCTCGATCCAGGCGCATTGGAAGCATCGAGATACGCTTCAAGCGGGCAATCAAGCAAACGAATAATGACAGCCTCCGTCTCACTGACAGGTCTAACCTGCATTAACAAACCGTTTACCTTAACCTCTCTTGTAGCCTCACCCTCTTGCCACATTCCAGACCAGAGCTGTTCAGGAGGCATTACGGTATACATGGTCATTGCGTATATCCTCCTACTTGTATCGTTTGTTTCTTGTCTCCAATCAACTGATTCAATTGAGCAATGGCCTGACCAATTCCGCCAACAGCATCCATTAATCCATACTTAACAGCATCTGCACTTCCTACCGCAGTTCCAATATCTCGATTCAGCTCACCTGTCTTAAACATCAGTTCCTTGAACATCTCTTCTGAAATATTAGAGTGTGTGGTGACGAAGCGTACAACCCGTTCTTGCATCTTCTCCATGTATTCAAACGTCTGAGGTACTCCAATGACCAGTCCGTTCATACGGATCGGATGAATGGTCATCGTTGCACTTCCTGCAATTAGCGAATAAGTCGAGGCTACCGCAATTGGAACACCGATGCTGTGTCCTCCTCCAATCACAACCGTAACTGTAGGTTTGCTCAGAGAAGCAATCATCTCAGCAATTGCCAAACCCGCCTCAACGTCCCCACCTACTGTATTCAAAATAATCAATATTCCCTCAATACGTGGGTTCTGCTCAGCTGCAACCAACTGCGGAATAATATGTTCATATTTTGTCGTTTTGTTCTGAGGAGGCAAAATCAGATGGCCTTCCACCTGACCAATGATGGTCATACAAAAAATATTGGACTCGCCTGCAGGTGACTGTGTTTGTCCAAATTGCTGGATCGCCTCCGTGACAGGCGCCATGCCTTTGTCCTCTTTGTCGGGTACTTCTGGTAGCTCTGTCTCAGGTTGATTCGATTTAGACATTTGTCTCTTATTCATTTCATTATTCATTAGGCTATTCCCCTTCTCCAATACATTTGATGTTTGCCTTAGTATGGGGAATTTTCCAGCCTCCTTATACCCACTTCATATTCAAATAGGTGTGTCACGTGGCAGAAAAGATGTAACAAACACAAAAAAGCCCCTTCTCTACGAGGAACCGTCCAATATTACTCGTAGAGAAGGGGCGACTGTGTGCCTGAATATATGTTTGTTTATCGTACGTTTAAACTTCCATGATGATTGGCAAAATCATCGGTCTACGACGAGTTTGCTCATACAAGAAGCGTCCCAGTGCATCTTTGACATTCGTTTTGAGTGAAGCCCATTCGTTTACGTTCTCACTCATCAGCTTTTGCAATGTGCTACTTACAATGCGATTCGCTTCATCAAGCAGTCCTTCGGATTCCCGTACGTATACAAAACCACGGGAGATAATGTCCGGACCTGATACAATTTTGCCATCCTGTTTGCTGAGCGTTACTACAACAACCAGAATACCATCTTGAGATAACAGTTTGCGGTCACGAAGTACGATATTACCTACGTCGCCTACACCCAGGCCATCAATCAATACGTTACCTGCAGTAACTTTACCTGCTCTACGAGCAGAGCCACCTTGGATTTCTATTACTTCACCGATGTCAGTGATAAAAATGTTGTCCGGATCAATGCCAACCGATTCTGCAAGTACTGCATGGCGGCGTTGCATACGGAATTCACCGTGGATTGGCAAGAAGAATTTTGGTTTCATCAGGTTGAGCATCAATTTCAATTCTTCCTGACTACCGTGACCGGATACGTGAACGCCACTGTTGGCACCGCTGTAATGCACGTTAGCACCCAGACGGAACAATTCATCAATTGTACGTCCTACATATTTTTCATTACCAGGAACAGGTGTTGCTGCAATAATTACAGTATCACCAGGCAGAATATCTACTTTACGATGCGTCGAACGGGCCATCCGAGTCAGAGCGGACATTGGCTCGCCTTGGCTTCCTGTGCAGAGAATTACAACACGGTCAGCAGCCATTTTGCCTACTTCTTCCGGTTCAATGATCATGCCATCTGGAATTTCAAGATAACCTAGCTCAGAAGCGATCCCTACTACGTTCACCATACTGCGTCCGATAACTGCAACTTTACGTCCAGTCACTTCCGCTGCATTGATGACCTGTTGAATCCGGTGTACGTTCGAAGCAAATGTTGCTACAACAACACGTTGACTCGCTTTACGGAAAATGTCTTCCAGAACGATGCCCACATTTTTCTCCGAAGGCGTGAATCCTGGCTTCTCTGCATTTGTACTATCGGACAAGAGAGCAAGTACGCCATTCGTTCCGATCTGTGCCATACGTTGAAGATCCGCATATTGACCGTTGACTGGTGTGTGGTCAAATTTGAAGTCACCTGTATGAACAACAGCACCTTCTGGTGTTTCCACGCATACACCCACAGAATCCGGAATACTATGGTTAGTGGCGAAGAATGTTGCTTTCAGCACAGAACCCAGTTGAATCTCGGAATCAGCATCGATCAAAATCCGTTTTGTTTCACCCAGCAAATTCGCTTCTTTCAGCTTGTTTTCTACAAGACCGAGGGTAAGTTTTGTTCCGTATACCGGAACGTTCAAATGTTTCAGAACATATGGCAAGCCGCCGATATGATCCTCGTGTCCGTGAGTCAAAATAATGCCTCTTACTTTGTCACGATTTTCAGTCAGATAAGAGATGTCAGGAATGACAATATCGATTCCAAGCATATCTTCTTCAGGGAATTTAAGACCAGCATCTACGACAACAATGTCGTTGGCATATTGGATGACGTACATATTTTTACCAATTTCACCTACGCCGCCCAGTGCAAAAATCATCAGTTTATCGTTATTATTTTTCTTAGACAAATGAATCTAAACCTCCTATGGTAGTTGGACGTCGTACCTTATTATTTATTGTAAGTTAAGAAAAGCAGTCCTCACACTTCAACCTAAATATTAGGTATCAATGGTTATGAACGCCTCTATTCACGATATTTGGAAGAAGTTCTTCGAAGTTATTCCCCTTCACCAACAAGTTGGATTTTTGAAATGATTCCTTCTTAGCCGTTCCTTCCCTTTTCACCGCAAAGCCACATCACCTAACGATGTCGCTTTCAATTTCAAAAAAATACCGCACCCAGTCACTTGACATCATTATACATGATTAAAAACAAAAAAAACAAGTCACTGTGTCGTTATACATAGGTTTCCCTCTGACATTGAATGTGAATCAGCCTAAAATAGGGGAATAAAAAAAGAACCGTCTTCTTATAGAGCAGAAGAACGGTTCTTGAGATCCATTTAATATTCTGGAAAATATTAATAAAATAATTATTCTAAGTATTGCTGACTTACTCTAGTTAAACAGCCCTCGAATATACACTTGCTCTTCCTCGGTTGGAGCAATGAGCGGAAGACGCACTGAACCTACGTTTAATCCACGCATTGTCAGTGCATATTTAACCGCTACCGGGTTAGGGAGAGGCTGTGGACACTCAAATAGTCCTTTGAATATCGGGAAAAGTTTCTGATGAATCTTCGCAGCTTGCAGAGGATCTCCTCCGACAAACGAATCAATCATCGTTTTCATCTCTGCCCCAATCACATGACTAGCTACACTAACAATGCCATGGGCACCTACGGCAAGCGCTGGTAGTCCAGAAGCATCGTCTCCTGTGTACACTCTGAAATGCTCAGGCGCATCCGCAGCGATTAACGTAACGTGCTCTAACGAGGCACACTCTTTCGTTGCAATGATGTTTGGAATCTGAGCAAGACGAAGCGTTGTAGCCGCAGTAAGGCTCGCTACCGTACGTCCAGGAACGTTATAGAGCATAACCGGGAGTTTAGTCGAGGCTGCGATAGCCTCAAAATGTTTAAACATCCCTTCCTGACTTGGCTTGTTGTAGTAGGGAACCACCAACAATACCCCATCAGCACCTACACGCTCGGCCTCTTGTGTTAGATGGATCGAATGAGCCGTGTTATTACTTCCCGTGCCGGCGATAATTTTGCAACGGCCAGCAGCATGTTTGACTGTAAACTCGAAAAGTTGTACCTTTTCCGAATCGCTAAGCGTGGGAGACTCCCCTGTCGTTCCAGAAACAACAAGTGTTTCAGACTTTTGTTCTACAATCAGATAGTCAATTAGTCGTGCTGTTTCCTCCCAATGAATCTCTCCTTGATCGTTAAACGGAGTGACCATTGCTGTAATCAATCTTCCAAAGTCCACTTCGATTCCTCCTCAAAACAGGTCTGCTCGGTTCAATTCAGCTTATAAATGAAGTTCGAATGAGGCGTGAAGCGCCCTCAATGCCTGAACCATATCTTCTTTTTTTACGAGTACCCAGATGGTGGTGTTGGAATCTGCGGATTGCAGAATCTGAATATCGGCTAGCGTTAATGACTCCACAATTCTAGCCATGATCCCTGGTACACCATTAATGCCCCCACCGATCACTGATACTTTGGCACAGCCAGACAAACTTTGGGGTTTAAGACCAATCTCCTGCAGAACTTGAATCGCCTTCTCAGAATCACTGTCAAACACCGTATATACGACTCCCGATGGGGTCACATTAATAAAATCGACACTGATCGAATTCTCAGCCATCGTTTTAAACACCTTGAGCTGTAATCGATCCGCACCGCCAGGAACTTCAACCGCAATCTGAGTCACATTGCTTACATAAGCTATACCTGTTACATAACGGTCAATAATGCCTGTCTGTACATCTTGAAATCCTTCAGGATGTGTTACCAGCGTACCTTCACTGTCCGCAAAAGTAGAGCGTACACGCACCGGAATTTGAGCTTGCATGGCAATCTCTACCGCACGGGGATGGATGACCTTGGCACCATGATGCGCCATATTGCAGATTTCGGCATAACTCACAACAGTCAAAGGACGTGCATCTTCAACGATCCGCGGATCGGCAGTCAATATGCCATTGACATCGGTATAAATATCAACCATCTCCGCACGTAGTGCAGCACCCAATGCTGTAGCCGATGTATCACTTCCACCACGACCAAGCGTAGTAAAGTCTCCATTCTCCGTCTGCCCTTGAAACCCTGTAACAATAACGACCCGTCCCTGCTCAAGTTGCTCCAGTACACGAACAGGACGGACATCCAAAATCCGGGCATTCCCGAAATTGTCGTCCGTCACAAACCCTGCTTGCGCTCCGGTCAGCACTGTCGTGGATATCCCTTCATGTTCCAGCAAACTGCTAAGTGTAGTTGCTGATATGATTTCACCACAGCACAGCAGTAAATCCCTCTCACGTGCAGATATGGCATTTCCGTTCTGGGCAGTCCAGTCCAGTAATGTATCTGTTGCGTAAGGCTCACCTCGGCGACCCATGGCGGAAACAACAACCACCAAACTTAGGCCTGCTTCAAGCTCACGTTTAATATGACGGAGCACGTGCTCTCTAGCCTGAACGGTAGATAGCGACGTGCCACCGAATTTCTGTACCATGATGCGCATCTTTATTCCTCCATTTGTGTACGCAAGAAGACTAGACACGGGCCAAATCAACAAATGGATCAACCTAGGGAGCGTCCCGATGCGATAACTTCACCCACTGTACGGCATACATGGCATTCCCGTTAGTAGAATGTTTGCACCTGACAATCTACACACAGGTCACGAATGTTACCGCCATAATACGCAAGACCTATGAACGCATCCCGCTTGCGGTGAGCTTAAGCATCGCAAACAGGAATGCCCTTACACGACAGGAACGCGGACACAGGCTGGTATTCACACCTGGTTTATCGTCCCCCATGATTTTCTTTGTCTATCGAACCTTATGCATCTCTTCAAGCGTATAACCGTTATCCTTGAACTTGTTCCTCTGCGAAACCGTATTTAACAACAGGCCAAGATTATATATTACATTAAGCTTGTGGAGAACGTTCAACAATCATTGGCTGTAGCTGTTTACCATCCAGTGCACTCCAGCAAGCTTCTGGAATCAGTTCCATCTTGGCTACTAACGAATTAGGCTTCTTCACCGGATCATCCTGCCCGAACGGCACAAAATACATGTATTTCGCTACAAGCAGTTTGGCGATGTTGGCTGCATTCAGACCCAGACCATCATTCGTAGAAATAGCGAGTACGACAGGACGCTGATTGCGCATCTGCGCTTTGGCTGCCATCAGCACAGGACTATCGGTCATTGCATTAGCGAGCTTACTCGTCGTATTCCCTGTGCAAGGAGCGATAACGAGTACATCCAGCAATTTGGAAGGCCCTAACGGTTCCGCCTCAACAATTGTAGAAATAATATCATTACCCGTTATATCTTTCAACTGTTTCTGCCAATTCTGAGCCGTTCCAAAACGTGTATCCGTCGTTAAAACTGAATTGGAAATAATAGGAACCACATTTGCGCCTTCAGCTACGAACCGGCTAATGACCGGCATAACCTCTTCAAACGTACAATGAGACCCTGTAATTGCGTAACCTACCGTTTTTCCCTGCCAGTTCATTGTTCAACCTCCCGTGCGTTTTGTTCTTCCAAAAGCAAACGGATCAGCGCGTCGGCAATAATACCGCCAGCCGTTTTGGGAGCAACTATACCGGGGAGGCCAGGCGCTAGCAGCGCCTTCATACCGCGTTTTTCAGCATATCGAAAATCGCAGCCACCAGGGGCAGATGCAAGGTCGATAATGACTGCTTTTTGCGGCATTCTGGACAGGATTTGTGCTGTGATTATCATAGTCGGTATCGTATTAAAAAGCAAGTCAACTTCCCCGGTTTGAGCAGCCAAATCCGTTGTCATAAAAGGCTTCCAGCCCATAATTGTCGCGCGAGCAACATCCTCTTCACGCCTGATTCCAACCCGTACATTTGCTCCAAGTCCCTGCAGTGTTTTGGCCATTGTGAATCCCGTACGACCCAAACCAAGCACAATACATTCCGATCCGTGGATCGTGAAGTCCGTCTCGCGAATCGCCATAGCGATAGCGCCCTCTGCTGTCGGAATAGAGTTATAGAGCGCAATATCATCACGATTCAACACTTCAATTAATCGCAGCCCATTCTCTTGACACAGATTACGTAAGAATGGTTTAGCCATGCCTGTAAAGACAATGCAATGCTCCGGCAATGCCGCAACATGCTCCTTTTTTAGAAAAATCGGCAACTCACTGAATGACGTATTCACTTTACCCTGATCATCACAACCTACGACGGGTAGAATCAACACATCTGCGGAAGCGAATACTTCATCATCCAATTCCTGAAGTTCAATTCCCGGAATAGAGCACTCCAGCCTGTCGAATCCAACCACGGTTACCGTAGCATCCAACTCTGCGCACTTTTGAATGACTTCAAGCTGCCGCGCATCTCCGCCCAGGACTACTATCCGGACACCGGTCAGCATCGGGACGTCACTCCTTTCACCACACGTATGCCTTATCGTATGCAGTTGCCTACATAGGGGTGAAAACACATTAAAAAAAGAGCCATCCCACTGTCTCGGGATGACTCTTCCTGATCCGTTCATATGCGCATACCTGGTCATCGCGATCGACTCCACCAAGAATGCATATGTACTTCATTTATTTTCCTGTATGGCCGAATCCGCCTTCTCCACGAATCGTTTCCGAAAGCTCACTAACTTCAGATAACTCCACTACAGGTACGGTTTGGAAAACGATTTGAGCAATACGCTCACCACGTACAATAGTAAATGGCTCTTGCCCAAGATTAATGAGCAACACCTTTACTTCTCCACGATAGTCGGCATCAATGGTGCCTGGTGTGTTCAGACACGTGATCCCGTGTTTGAATGCAAGTCCACTACGTGGACGGATCTGTGCTTCAAGGCCTGCCGGCATAGCCATTGCGAGACCTGTTGGAATAAGTGTACGTTGACCTGGTTGCAATGTAACGTCTTCCTGTAATGCGGCCACTACATCAAAGCCGGAAGCAAGCTCCGACATTTTTTGTGGCAGTTTAATATCTTCATTGCCCGGTAGCTTTTGAATTTGAACGTAATGCAACAAAATCATCCCTTCTGAGTCCAGCAATAGTTCGATCCGAAGCCCCAACCATCGCAAGAGCAAAAGGCTCTGCGAACATCAGGTCTAGTACAGCATCGATATCATCCATGGTTACTTGTTCAATTTTGGCAATCATTTCATCTAACGTATGGTGTCTGCCCAGCATAAGCTCGTTTTTACCCAGACGGTTCATACGACTACCCGTGCTCTCCAAACTGAGAATCAGACTGCCTTTGAGCTGCTCTTTTCCTTTGCGTAGTTCATCTTCGGACAAACCATGAACTGCCAGATCATTAAGCACCTCTTTTGTCAGATCCAATACTTCCTTCGTCTGTTTCGGTGCAGTACCTGCATAGATTGTGAAGAGTCCGCTATCCGCATGAGAGCTATGATAGGAATAGACTGAATAGGCCAAACCACGTTTCTCCCGAATTTCCTGGAACAGTCGAGAACTCATTCCCCCACCAATGGCGTTGTTCAACACAACCATAGCGAATTGAAGCGGATCACCAATTTTGCAGCCTGGGAAGGAAATACAAATATGATTCTGTTCGGTTTTCTTCTTGTGGAAAAGCTGTCCACTCTGGAATTTAGGCTCTGTAACTTGCTCGGCAACCCCATTCACATCGAATTCACCAAAATGCTTTTCCATTAATTCAATGACACTGTCGTCAATATTACCAGCAATACTAATGACTGTATTTTCAATGGTATAGTGCTCTTTCATATATGCGCGCAGATGGCTCGAATCCATCATCTTGAGACGTTCTTCCGTACCTAAGATCGGATAAGCCAGCGGATGCTCGCCATAAGCAGCAAGTGCCATAAGATCATGCACCATATCATCTGGTGTATCTTCGTACATCGATATTTCTTCAAGGATGACATTCTTTTCTTTACTTAGTTCACCCTCATCCATTTTGGATCGGAAAAACATATCAGACAATACGTCTACTGCAATCGGCAGATGTTCGTCCAATACTTTTGCATAATAACAAGTGTATTCTTTGGAAGTAAAGGCATTAACATTACCACCAATAGCATCAAATTGTTCCGCAATCGCTTTTGCATCATAACGATCGGTTCCCTTGAACAACATGTGCTCAATAAAATGAGAAACCCCGTTGCTTGCAAGCTGTTCATTACGCGAACCTGTTTTGACCCATATACCGAAAGACACGGAACGACAGGTCGGGATCTGTTCCATGACAACTCTGAGGCCATTGCCCAGCTGAATTTTTTTCACGGTTGGCCCTCCTACATCTCTATAATTGTGCTGATCTCAATAAAATTAAAATTGAAATCGACATTTGGTTCCAACTGTTTGATATTAACAAAAAAACATCGTTCACTCAACCGGCTTAGCCTTCACTCGCTCCGAAGACAAGGTTTCCGTGACGGTACCTAAGATAAGTCCTTTGGCTCGAATAGAATCAATCATGCCTTTTAACGCACCTGAGGAAGCAGCCGTTGGGTGCATTAGGATTAAGGTTCCAGCATCCACGTTTTTGGCAATTTTGGCTACAACCGACGCTGAGCTTGGTTTACGCCAGTCCACGGTATCCAGTGTCCATAACACCGTCTGTAAACCCATGCTGGAGGCAATATCTACCGTTTTTTGATTAAAGTCTCCAGATGGAGGTGCAAACCAACGATTTTCTACCCCCAACGTCTTTTGCAGTAAATCCTGAGTTTTACTAATCTCCAGCCTTGCCCGTTCTGCACTCAATCGACTCATATTGGGGTGGGAATACGCATGGTTCGATAACTCATGTCCACGTTTTTGAATCTCTTTTGCAAGTTCCGCATTTTTGCTTAACCAACTACCATCCAAGAAAAAAGTCGCTTTGACCTGCTCTGCATCGAGTGTATCGAGCATCGGGACAATATATTCATTCCCCCAAGCTACATTGATCATAAAAGATACCATAGGCTTCTCTGGATTACCGCGGTATATCGGATGTGCCCCTAGATCCTTGAGGCCAATCTCCGGTTCCGTTTGCCGATAAACATACGAAATTTTGGTGTTCAGGTTTCCCCCAAGCGCCTTTCGATACGTAGCCTCCACATCGATCTCTGTTCCATTATATCCGGGAATTGCTTTCCATACCCGATCTACTCTGGCATTCATTGGAGCAATTTTGGTTTCAGCCGCTTTTTCCCGAATAGCTGTTAACAAAGCATCTTCACCCGTAGCCTCTTTGAACATGTCAAATGCATTTTGAGCTCCCGGTCCATCACGGATCTCCGTGATGTATGTACGAACACTGTCTACTTGTCCGACCAATATAACCGTGATTATACCCGCCAGAACCGCAGCAAGCTTTTTGGATTGGTTTCTCACAGCTCCATCCTCCCGCCGTCTTTGTCCCCATCATATGAGGACAAGGGCAAGAATATGAATAAAACACAGCGTGATATCGCTTTTCTTGCAGCTTTCCGTGGATGAAAGTTATTTTTGGCGTTAAAAAAAGAGCCAGAAATACAACCTTCTGTCTCTTGATTCAATGAACCCTTTATATCTCAAGCTGTAAACTTAAGATTGAGCTGGAGCTTCTGCCGTTAATACAGCTTTACGTGAAAGGTTGATGCGACCTTGTGGGTCAATTTCCGTTACTTTAACCGTAATGGAATCACCAATAGCTACAACATCTTCCACTTTGGCAACACGTTCTGTGGACAATTGTGAGATGTGTACCAGACCTTCTTTATTCGGAAGAACTTCAACAAATGCACCGAATTTTTCTACACGTTTTACTTTGCCGACATAAATTTCGCCAACCAGTACTTCACGCACGATCCCTTCGATGATTGCTTTTGCTTTATCGTTCATTTCCTGATTAGAGGAAGCAATAAAGACACGTCCATCTTGTTCAATATCAATTTTAACACCGGTTTCCTCGATGATTTTATTGATAATTTTACCACCTGCACCGATAACATCACGGATTTTGTCCGGGTTAATGTGCATCGTCGTGATTTTAGGAGCATATTGTGACAACTGCTCACGTGGAGTTTTCATTACCTCAGTCATTTTGCCCAAGATGTGCATACGACCTTCTTTGGCTTGAGCCAGTGCTTCAGACAAAATTTGACGATCAATACCATCAATTTTGATGTCCATTTGAATTGCAGTTACACCTTCAGGTGTTCCAGCAACTTTAAAGTCCATATCGCCCAGATGATCTTCCATACCTTGAATATCGCTCAAGATTGAAACATGATCGCCGTCTTTGATCAGACCCATAGCGACACCGGCTACTGGAGCTTTAATGGGTACACCAGCATCCATCATTGCGAGTGTGCTCGCACAGATACTTGCTTGTGAAGTGGAACCGTTGGATTCAAGTACTTCAGATACAAGACGAATTGTGTATGGGAAGTCTGTTTCAGAAGGAATCACTTTCGCCAAGGCACGTTCACCTAGTGCACCATGTCCGATTTCACGACGACCAGGCGCACGCAATGGACGAGCTTCACCTACGCTGAACGGTGGGAAGTTGTAATGGTGCATGAAACGTTTGGTTTCTTCCAGGCTGATGCCATCCAAAATCTGAACATCACCGAGCGCACCAAGCGTACAAATGCTAAGTGCTTGTGTTTGACCACGCGTAAACAGACCAGAGCCATGCGTACGTGGCAACAAGGATGTGTCACATTCAATTGGACGAATCTCAGCCAGGCCACGACCATCCGGACGAACCTTATCATGTGTAATGAGACGACGTACTTCTTCTTTTACAATATCGTGAAGCACTTCTTTTACATCTTTGAGCAGTTCAGGTGTTTCGATATATTTCTCTTCGAAGTGAGCAACCGTTTCGTCATTCACTACATCAATTGCATCCTGACGAGCATGTTTCTCCGCAATTTTAACTGCATCAACGAGACGTGCACTCGCAAATTCACGAACAGCGCTATTTACATCAGCGTTAACTGCATGCAGTTTCACAGCCATTTTTTCTTTGCCAGCTACTTCTACCAGTTGTTCAATCACAGCAACAATGTTTTTGATCTCATCGTGACCGAACATGATTGCTTCAAGCATGATTTCTTCTGGCACTTCGTTAGCTTCAGCTTCAACCATCATAATGGCATCTTTCGTTCCAGCTACCACAAGCTCGATCTCACTTACTTCAAGCTGTGCAATCGTTGGGTTAATGATGAATTCACCATTAATACGTCCCACTTTTACACCACCGATTGGCCCGCTGAATGGAACATCAGAAATGCTGAGTGCAGCCGACGTACCGATCATCGCAGCAATTTGTGGTTCACAGTCCTGATCAACACTCATAACGATGTTGAGGACTTGAACATCATTACGGAAGCCTTCTGGGAACAATGGACGAATCGGACGGTCAGTCAGACGGCTTGCAAGGATCGCCTTTTCGCTCGGTCTGCCTTCACGTTTGATGAATCCCCCAGGAATCTTACCTACAGCGTACAATCTCTCTTCATAGTTAACCGTCAATGGGAAAAAGTCTAAATCTTTTGGTTCGCTGGATGCTGTAACGGTACACAATACAACGGTATCTCCGTACGTCACCTTAACCGCAGCGTTAGCTTGTTTAGCCAAACGACCTGTTTCAAGCACAAGCGTTCTTCCACCAAGTTGCATTTCAACACGCTTTTCCATGAAATCCCTCCTTTTAATCGTTCCTAACACAATGGATTCTGCATCTTCACAGTATTTCCTGCTTGTCCAACATTCATTAGCATCGGCAGGTTTCACATTTCATTAAGAGGACAACAAGCCCTCTAGCAAAACAAAAGCCCCTTGCGGAGCTCCCATCTACAAATATATGGCAACATGTTCATCTACAAAACAACCCGGCTGTAGGTTCCGCTTGTCCTTTTAGACAAAAGGAAGGCGGATAACAGCCAGGTTGGTTTTGAAAACATGTACGATAATTAACGACGCAATCCGAGTTTCTCGATCAATGCGCTGTAACGTTTAACATCTTTGTTTTTCACGTAAGCCAAAAGCTTACGACGTTGACCTACCATTTTCAAAAGTCCACGACGTGAGTGGTGGTCTTTCTTATGCGTACGCAAGTGGTCTGTCAAACTTCTGATGTTTTCCGTAAGGATAGCAACTTGCACCTCTGGAGATCCTGTGTCGGACTCGTGAGTTTTGTGCTCGTCGATCAGTTGTTGTTTACGTTCTTGAGTCAATGCCATCCTATTCACCTCCTTCATATAATCGCCATTAGCCTCGTAACCGCCGGTGAGAGCATGCAACCAAGCTAAGGTTGTCTGTTGTCTCAATCGACAACGTAGTACATTGTATCATAGTTCGTAGGCTAAAGTAAATCTCAACCTACATTTTGTTTCATTTTTTTAGGATAACAAACGAGCAGCCGTCAATGCATCCTCACGGATCTGGCTGATCAATGCATCAATTGAAGCAAATTTACGCTCTTCACGAATATAGTGAACAAGTTCTACCTTCAATTCCTGATCATACAACTGCCCTTCAAAATCAAGCAGATGCACTTCAAACGTAGGCTTCATCCCACTTTCGTGGAAAGTCGGCTTCACCCCTAAATTCATAACTCCACGCAGCATCTGTTCTCCATATTGCACACGAACCGCATATACACCTTTGGCTGGAATCACATAACGATCCAACAGTTCAAGGTTAGCCGTCGGGAAACCAATGGTACGACCACGCTTTTCCCCATGAACCACGGTTCCTCGGATACTGTAAGGTCGACCTAGCCACTGACTAGCTTCATCCATCTGCCCATGTTTGAGCAATCCTCGGATAAGGGAGCTGCTTACCTTCTCCCCGTTTAACAAGAACGGAGGTACCGTCTCAACCGTCATGTCGTTACCACCTAACGACCGAAGCAATTGTTCGTCGCCTGCTCCTTGATGTCCAAATCGGAAATCAAAACCGACAACAGCCGTACGCGTCTGAAGTGGCAACAACAGATCGTGAGCGAATTGCTCCGGAGTCAATTTCGAGAATTCATCGTTAAATTCAACAACATATAGTATGTCTACGCCAAGCCCAGCCAGGATCTCTTCTTTGTCTTGCAGTGGAGTCAGATATCCTTCGTAATCGCCTTTGCGCATAACTTCCTTCGGATGAGGATGAAAGGTCATTACCGCCGCTTGCACACCAGTTTCACGCGCAATGCGGACAGCTGACAAAATGACGCTTGCATGTCCGAGGTGCAGTCCGTCAAATTGACCAATAGCTAGCACTTGGGGCTGTGTATGCAGCTCATCGGAAGTCAATGTCTGCGGATATGTTAGCATTACGGTTTTCACAATCATTCACCTGCATTTCACTTGATAGACAGAGCTTATCATCTACACAGTCTAAACTCAAGATCCGTTATTCGGGTAAAAATACCTTGACTGCTCTGACTGTCGCTTTAAGTTCGTCTCGTTCAAAAATGCCCAGGAACGTCCCATCCTGGGTGTATAACCGCAGAAGGCCAGGTTGTTCTACAGGTGGCTCTAACAAACGCGCAGACAACTTCTGACCCTGAAGAGCTCCTTTGGCTAGTTCATCATTAACCGTGTGTGAAGGTATAAAGTAAATTGCTTCGTCTACTGGTATGAATGCTTCGGTTATTGTATTCTCTGCCATACGCTGCTCAACCTCTTCCATTGTCAAACAACGATCTGCGGGAATCCCTGCAGACATGGTGCGTTCGAGCTGTACCATCGTGGAAGGATAACCTAGCTCACGCCCAATATCCACACATAACGTTCGAATATACGTACCTTTAGAACACAATGCACGGAATGAAATATCCGTTGTGTCTCCATGAGTCTCAATCCCGGTGAATTCAAGCTCATAGATCGTCACTTCGCGACTTTTGCGTTCGACCGTTTTTCCTTCACGTGCCAGTTCATATAGACGTTTGCCATCCACTTTGAGGGCTGAATACATCGGCGGAACCTGAGAGATCGTACCCTGAAACTTCTCTAACGCCAAACGTACCTGCTCCTCCGTCACATTAACAGCTTCTTCCGAACGCTCAATAACTTCACCTGTCATGTCCTCTGTATCTGTAGAGAGACCAAGACGTAGTGTAGCCACATACTCCTTAGGTAGTTCCTGCATATACTCAACCACCCGTGTTGCACGTCCAAGACAAAGCGGAAGAACTCCCGTAACTTGTGGATCTAATGTTCCTGTATGTCCAATGCGCTTCATTTTCAGAATGCGACGCAATTTGGCAACGACATCATGTGAAGTATAACCTGCTGGTTTATATACCGCTAGTATTCCTTCAAACGGTTTTACCATTGTACATTCACCTGCTTCAGAACCTTAGCTACGATGTCTTCCAGCGTACCTTCCAGTCGGCAGCCTGCAGCAAGTACATGGCCACCCCCACCAAATGTTTGTGCAAGTTCAGCTACATCGACCTTACCTGCAGAGCGAAGCGATACTTTTACGGCTGAATCATTAATCACTTTGAAAAAGATCCCTACTTCCACCCCTTGAATATTACGCGGGTAGTTCACAATACCTTCAAGATCTTCATTAGCCGCACCACAAGTAGTCATATCTTCAGGCGTGATAACAACCCAAGCAATCTTGCCATCATCCGTCATTTGCAGGCTATTCAGTGCCTGATTCAAAATACGAACTTGAGGAAGAGTAACTTGCTCTAGTAACATCTGTGCTAGGTACGGACCGTCCACACCATGTTCGAGCAACTTCGATGCTGTTGTCATTACATTTGGACTTGTATTGGCATAACGAAAACCACCTGTATCGGTTAATAACCCCGTATAAATGGCAGTCGCTGCATCTTTATTCAACGTCACTGGAAACAGACTTACCAAATCAAACAAAATCTCTGCCGTTGCTGCAGCATCTGATTTAATAATATTCACAGTTCCGTATGCATTATTAGTTGGATGATGATCAATATTTAAGATGACTGCATCCTCTTCAAAATAATGACGAGTTAAGCCTACTCGTGCAAAATCAGCACAGTCCACACAAATGACTGCTTTAAATTTTCGCGTTGGTGGTTGTTCGGTCATGTTCACGATGTCATCTGCTCCCCATAAGAAGCGCATACGTCCGGGGATTTCACCTTCATTAATCATCGTGAATGTCTTGCCCAGACATGACAGCAGCCAGCCCACCGTTACCGTCGAGCTGACTGCGTCACCGTCCGGCTGTACATGCGACACGACCAGGTAATCATCATGCTCCAGTAGAAATTTCTTTCCACTTTGAAGCGCCTGTTCATAAGTGTGCATTGCCGTCTCCTCTATTCTGTTACTGGGATTCGTTCTTGTCTGAACCAATATCGCCAAGTAGCTTCTCAATCCGGCTACCATAAGCGATGGATTCGTCGATCTTGAATATCAACTCGGGAACATGGCGGAACCGGATACGCTTGCCCAGCTCAGAACGCAAAAATCCATTTGCTTTTTCCAGAGCTTTGAGCGAGTTATCCTTCTGTTCCTGTTCACCGAAGACACTCAGATAAACTTTGGCTTGCGACAAGTCGCCAGTTACTTCAACTCCCGTTACGGTAATAAAACCGATCCGTGGATCTTTCAGTTCTGACTGGATGAGCACACTGAGTTCTTTCTTGATCTGCTCGCCCACTCTACCTGTACGAATCTTAGCCATTGTTGTTCACCTCATGCTTCCTTGCTTATCGTTGTACGCTCTCCATAATGAAGGCTTCGATAACGTCGCCTTCTTTGAGATCATTGTATTTATCCAGCGTGATACCACATTCGTAGCCTTGAGCTACTTCTTTAGCATCATCTTTGTAACGCTTCAAGGAATCCAGTTTGCCTTCGTAAAGGACGATGCCATCACGAATCAAACGTGCCTCTGCGGAACGTGTAATTTTACCTGAAGTAACCATACATCCAGCAATTGTACCCACTTTACTAATCGAGAATGTGCTCCGAACTTCAGCATGACCGATAACTTTTTCTTTGTAAACCGGGTCAAGCATACCTTTCATTGCTTGTTCAATTTCTTCGATAACACTGTAGATAACACGATGCAGACGAATGTCTACTTGCTCTTGATCTGCTGTAACCTTCGCTTGGTTATCTGGACGAACGTTGAAACCAATCACAATCGCATTAGATGCAGCTGCCAAAATGATATCGGATTCTGTAATCGCACCAGCACCACTGTGAATGATCTTCACGCGCACACCTTCAACCTCGATTTTAGCAAGGGAACCTTTCAATGCTTCAACCGAACCTTGTACGTCACCTTTGATGATTACGTTCAAGTCTTTGATTTCACCATCTTTGATGTGTTGGAACAGATCATCCAACGTTACGCGAGTGTTTGTACCCAGATCGGATTCACGTTGTGTAATCGCACGCTTATCAGCGATAGAACGAGCTTTACGCTCATCTTCAAACACCATAAACGGATCACCAGCACCTGGTACCTCAGTCAAACCTGTGATTTCTACAGGTGTGGATGGTCCTGCTTCTTTTAATCTGCGTCCTTTGTCATTGACCATCGCACGCACACGACCGAAGCAGTTACCAGCTACGAATGCATCTCCGACTTTCAATGTACCGTGCTGTACGAGGATACGTGCAACTGGGCCACGTCCTTTATCCAGCTCGGCTTCGATCACTGTACCACGGGCACGTTTGTCCGGGTTCGCCTTGTATTCATTCACTTCTGCAACGAGCAAGATCATCTCAAGCAGACCTTCTAAACCGATTCTTTGTTTCGCAGAAACGTTAACAAAGATCGTGTCTCCGCCCCATTCTTCTGGAACGAGTTCATAGTTAGTCAATTCTTGCTTCACTTTATCCGCATCTGCACCTGGCTTATCGATTTTGTTAACAGCAACAATAATCGGTAGGCCTGCTGCTTTGGCATGGTTGATTGCCTCAACCGTTTGTGGCATAACACCATCATCAGCAGCTACGACGATAATCGTAATATCCGTAACTTGAGCTCCACGTGCACGCATCGCTGTGAAAGCTTCGTGACCCGGAGTATCGAGGAACGTAATTTTTTTGTTGTTAATTTCAACTTGATAAGCACCGATATGCTGCGTGATTCCGCCAGCTTCGCCGCCCGTTACGTTGGTAGAACGAATCGCATCAAGCAATGTTGTTTTACCATGGTCAACGTGACCCATGATCGTAACAACTGGAGGACGGGATTGAAGATCTGCTGGATCATCATTCTCTTCTACCGTTTCGAAACGATCATCTTCAAGTACAATCTTCACTTCAACCTCAACACCGAATTCGCCTGCAAGCAGAAGAATAGTGTCAATATCGAGTTCTTGGTTGATTGTAGCCATAACGCCCATACCGATGAGTTTTTTGATAACTTCGGAAGCATCTTTGTGAAGCAGCTTAGCAGTTTCACCTACAGTCATGTCACCGCGAACGATGATTTTCTTAGGCGTGTTATCAATTTTCTCACGTTGTTGGTACTGTTGTTGATTTCTGTTGCGATTGTTTTTTCCGCCACGGCCACGGAAGTTACCGCCACGATTGTCGTCATAACGACGACCGCCGCCACCGCTGTTAGAACGGTTGCCACTGTTGTTATTATTACCTGAGTTGCCTTGTCCGCTTCTGCGTTGTCCTTGCCCTTGGCTTTGACCTTGGCCGCCAGTACGGTTGCCACCAGTGCTACCACTGCTTGGTCCTCCGCTTCTTGCTTGACCGCCACCGCTATTGTTTGGACGTTGTTGTCCTGAACCTTGTGGACGGGATGAAGTACTGCTTTGTCCGCCTTGAGCTGGTCTTGGACGGTTACTTGATTGTCCTCCTTGGCTGGAGCCTTGGGAAGAGTTTGTTCTGTTGCGGCTATCTTGGCCGCTAGGTCTTTGGGAGCCATTGTTATTGTTGGAATTTGGTCTATTGTTCATACCTACCTGCTTTTCCTGTTGTATTTTTTTTAGTACGGGACTACCGGATGAATTACTGTCACTCGGCGTGTTCACTCCGCCGGCCGGCTTGCTGTTGTCCACTGTTTTATTGCTACCCACTGCGGAAGTAGCAACTTGTTTTACTTCGTTACTTTGTTTTGAGGCTGCAGTGGATTTTATATCTTTAAAAAATTGTTCCACCTTACCCACTGATCCATTCTCCATGACACTCATATGATTGTTTACGGGAATATCCAGCTTTTTAAGAATGGTTATAATTTCTTTACTGCTCATATTAAGGGACTTCGCATATTCATAAACCCGCAATTTATCCTTGTTTTCCTGTTTACTCAATATACTCCACCTCCGACATTATACCGACTTGCTTGGAGATCATTTTTGCAAACCCCCGGTCCGTTACTGCAAGGACAACCCGCGTTTCTTTACCGATACTTGAACCTAGACTATCCCGGTCAAATCCGATTACAAGCGGAACTTTATACGTTCCACATTTGTCGCGAAATTTCTTTTGTGTATTGGCCGAGGCGTCGCCCGCAACAATAACCATTTTAGCTTCGGAAGAACGGACTGCTTTGAGCACAATTTCTTCACCTGTTACAAGCTTACCTGCACGCATGGAAAGTCCAAGATAAGACAAAGCCTTATTATTCATCATCTTCACGCTCCTGTGCAGCTTTGAATGCATCCTCTACCTTAATAAAGTCAGCAGCCAATTGCTCATAAATTTCCGGTGAGACCTTGCCTTTCAGCGCGCGATCCAAAGATCGGTTTTTGAGTGCAAGCTTAAAACAGGATTCCTTACCGCATAAATAAGCACCACGTCCGGATTTTTTGCCAGTTAAATCAATTAGCACTTCATCCTCTGGCGTTTTAACGATTCGGATCAGTTGCTTTTTAGGCATCATTTCCTGGCACGCCACACATTTGCGCAGCGGTACTTTTTTGGTTTTCATACGTTAACGCCCCCCGTGCTTTACTTTAGTCGACGGAGACGGAATCTTGATGCATTTCCGAAGAAGAATCTTTTTCTCTGCCGAATTCCTGTTCCGCCTGGCTCTCGCTCTTAATGTCGATTTTCCAGCCGGTCAGCTTGGCTGCCAATCGGGCATTTTGACCTTTAATCCCGATAGCGAGGGAAAGTTGATAGTCAGGAACGATAACCCGAGCCATCTTTTCTTCCTCAAACACTTGAACTTCCAACACCTTGGAAGGACTCAGTGCATTAGCCACATATTCGTCCACCTGATCGGAGAAACGAACGATGTCAATTTTTTCACCGCGCAGCTCACCCACAATGGTCTGCACGCGCATCCCTTTGGGACCTACGCAAGATCCAACTGGATCTACTTCCTCATTACGGGAATGCACAGCAATTTTGGAGCGGAAGCCAGCTTCACGCGCAACGGATCTAATCTCAACTACACCGTCGAAAATTTCAGGAACTTCCAGTTCAAAGAGGCGTTTCAACAAGCCCGGGTGTGTACGGGACAAAATGATCTGTGGCCCTTTGGTCGTATTCTCGACCTTGGTGATGTAGGCTTTGATACGATCACCATGAACAAATTTCTCGTTCGGCATCAATTCGGTCAGCGGCAAAGCCGCTTCGATTTTGCCCAGATCGATGTAGATATTGCGCAAATCCTGACGCTGCACTACTCCCGTAACGATATCCTCTTCCTTATCAACGAAAGCGTTGTAGATCAGGCCACGTTCAGCTTCACGAATCCGCTGGGTCACTACCTGTTTGGCAGTTTGTGCGGCGATACGGCCAAAATCGCGCGGCGTTACTTCGATCTCCGCAATATCTTCCAGCTGGAAGTGTGGGTTGATTTCTCGTGCAGCAGGCAATGAAATTTCGGTACGTGAATCCAGGACTTCCTCCACGATCAGTTTGCGAGCATATACCCGGATAACCCCAGTATTGCGGTTCATATCAACACGCACGTTTTGAGCGGTGTTGAAATTCCGCTTATAGCTGGAGATCAGGGCAGCCTCGATCGCTTCGAACAGCACATCCTTACTGATCCCTTTTTCACGCTCCAACTCATTCATTGCTTCAATAAAATCCATACTCATGAATGTTGATCCCCCTTTCAAACATGGCATCTCATACGTAAAACGGCGAAAGGCTCTGAACTCCTGAGCACCTTGCCGTTATCGTGAGATGTGTCTTTTTCATTAATAAAGTGAACAAGGCACTTAAAACAAAATAGCTAGGCGCGCACTGGCAACCTTTTCATAAGAAACGGTATGCTGTTTCTTGCCTGCTTCGATCACAAGTGTTCCGTCATCAAAGGAAAGTAACTTACCTTCAAATTCCTTCAATCCATTCACCGGCTCGTAGGTTGTTACAAACACATTTTTGCCTACGGCTTTGGCAACATCCTCTGCTTTTTTCAGTGGACGTTCCGCACCGGGAGAAGACACTTCAAGGAAATAGACGGTAGGAATCGGATCGTTCTCATCCAGCTTGGCGCTCAGCTTTTCGCTGATCAAGACGCAATCGTCGATGTCGATGCCACCTTCTTTGTCGACATACACCCGTAAAAACCAGTTGCTGCCTTCTTTGACGTATTCGATGTCAACCAGCTCGAAGCCTTGTTCATTCAAGTAGGGTTGGATCATTTCTTCCACGGTATCTTTAATGTTCGTTGTGCTCAAAACCGATAACCTCCAACTTAGGTTACACCAGCATCATCGCTGGCAGATGATTAAATACCCAAGATTCTTGTATACCAAAGACTAAAGAGTGGGTTTCCCCACTCTTCAGAAATTCGTACTATCTCGTTCACTTCAAAAATTATAACATAGTCTGGTAATAGTGACAAGTAAGCGATCTTTAAGGCAAATTACACACTAATGAAGAAAAAATTATGAGTTGACTTCAACCATGCTTTCCCAGTAAGAGCTACATTAGAAAAGAGATAGTTGATTGCTCTCAGGAAGACCCCGGAAACAACCCATATTAGACAGCAGCTCTACAATCGTTTTAGACGCTTTAGACTTCTGCTGGAAGTCCTCAATCGACAGGAACTCGCCATGTTCTCTGGCACCTGCGATATTACGCGCAGCATTGTCACCAATTCCAGCCAAAGCGGAAAATGGAGGAACCAATGAGTTGCCATCTACGATAAATTTAGTCGCTTCAGAACGATACAGATCGATTGGCTTCAGCGAGAACCCACGAGCCGTCATCTCTAGCGCCATTTCGAGAATTGGTAGCATATTTTTTTCTTTTGGTGGTGCTTGGAAGCCTAATTGTTCAATTTCTACGATCTTCTTATAGATCGCTTCATACCCCTGACATACCAGTCCAATGTCAAATTCATCTGCACGTACTGTGAAGTATGTCGCATAATATTCGATTGGGTGATATAGCTTGAAGAAAGCAGTACGAACTGCGGAAATGACATAAGCAGCCGCATGGGCTTTAGGGAACATGTACTGGATCTTAAGACAAGAATCAATGTACCATTGCGGTACTTTGCAATTTTTCATCTCATCGATCCATTCTTGCGGCAAACCTCTACCCTTACGTACACTTTCCGTAATTTTAAATGCCAGACTTGCATCCATACCGGCCTTATAAATGAGGAACAACATGATATCATCCCGACAACCAATTACGGTTTTGATATTACATGTTCCGTTTTTGATGAGATCTTGTGCGTTACCTAACCATACTCCCGTTCCGTGAGACAGACCAGATATCTGCAGCAAATCGGCAAACGAAGTAGGCTGAGATTCAACTAACATTTGACGTACAAATTTCGTTCCCATCTCCGGTACTCCAAATGTGGCAACAGGGGAACGAATCTGTTCAGGCGTTACGCCAAGAGCTTCCGTAGAGTTGAACATACTCATGACTTTCGGATCATTCATAGGAATTGTGGTTGGATCGATTCCTGTCAGATCCTGCAGCATCCGCATCATCGTTGGATCATCGTGACCCAAGATATCGAGCTTCAACAGGTTTTCTTCAAAAGCGTGATAGTCAAAGTGCGTCGTTTTCCACTCTGCGGTAACATCATCTGCCGGGTATTGTACCGGGGTTACATCTTCTACTTCAATGTAATCGGGTACGACGACGATCCCGCCGGGATGCTGTCCAGTACTCCGTTTTACGCCCGTACATCCTGAAGCTAATCGATTCAGCTCGGCGCCGCGCCACTTCTTATGATGCTCTTCCTCGTATTTCTTGGCAAACCCAAATGCAGTTTTCTCAGCTACGGTTCCGATGGTTCCCGCACGGAATACACTCTTCTCACTAAATAACACCTTGGTATAGTTATGAGCGTGTGGCTGATAGTCACCTGAGAAGTTCAAGTCGATATCGGGAACTTTGTCGCCTTTAAATCCGAGGAATGTCTCAAACGGGATATCTTGACCCTCACCCTTCAGCGTGTTTCCACAATTCGGACACTCTTTCGCAGGAAGGTCGAACCCGCTCCGTACACTACCGTCAAGGAACCATTCACTGTGTTTACATTCCGAATTCACACAGATATAGTGCGCAGGTAATGGATTAACCTCAGAGATGCCGAGGAATGTAGCAACAACTGATGAACCAACCGAGCCCCGAGAACCTACAAGATAACCATCTTGGTTCGACTTTTTAACCAGCCGTTCCGATATGAGATAGTTGGCAGAGAAACCGTATTTAATAATCGGAATCAGTTCTTTTTCCAAACGTGCGATAATGACCTCTGGTAGCTCTTCTCCATAGATGGACTTGGCCGTATTATAGCAAGTGTTACGAATTTCTTCGTCCGCACCTTCTAGAATTGGAGTAAACAGCTTATCTGGGAACAGCTTGATTTCCTCAAAGCGGTCAGCAAGTTCAATCGTATTGGTTACAACAACCTCGTATGCTTTTTCTTGACCTAAGAATTGGAACTCTTCCAGCATCTCATCCGTCGTTCTCAGATGGGCATCAGGCTTACGCTGATCTTTCAACGGGCTAAATCCTGTAATCCCGTGAATTGTAATATCTCGATATAGCTTGTCGCGTGGCTCCAAATAGTGAACATTGCCCGTCGCTACAACCGGTTTCTCCAGTTTAGCACCAATACTAATGACTTTTTGTATTGCTGTTTTGATCTCTTCTGGAGTAGCTACCAGCCCTTTATCAACCAAATGCATGTACATCGTCAGTGGTTGAATCTCCAAAATGTCATAAAACTCTGCAATCTCCTCAGCTTCTTCGAGCGATTTATTAAGCACCGCTTCGAAGAACTCGCCTTTTTCACAGCCAGACAGGATAATCAGACCTTCGCGTAAATTGACCAGTTTGGATTTAGGAATGCAGGGCACTCGTTTAAAATGCTCCGTATGTGAAAGAGAAACCAATTTGTAGAGATTTTTCTTACCAATATCATTCAGTGCATATATTCCGCAATGGAATGGACGCGTATTCGATAGATCGACACCAACATAATCATTCAGACGATCAAGCATCGTTAGTCCTTTAAGCTGAGCAGCATCATTCACCAATCCATTGAGAATACCTGCGAGCGCAATCGTATCGTCAATCGCTCGGTGATGGCTCTCTAGAGCCACTTTATATTTGTCTGCGAGTGTATTCAGACGATGGTTTTTCATTTTTGGATATAACAATCTTGCTAGTTCCAGCGTATCAAGTACAGGATTCGTTAACTCAGGCATACCTAGTTGTTTTAACGAAGCTTGAATGAAGCCCATATCAAAACGTGCGTTATGAGCGACCAACACGCCATCCCCTGCAAATTTCACAAAATCCTGAATGACAGGTTCAAGTTCTGGAGCGTCTTTCACCATATCATCATTGATGTTAGTCAATTGCTGAATGTTATAAGGAATTCGTTCGTGTGGGTTTACAAACGTAGCAAACCGATCAATCTCTTTGCCATCCTCTACCTTTACTGCTGCAATCTCGATAATTTTATTCTGCGTTACAGACAGACCGGTGGTCTCAATATCAAAAACGATATACGTAGTGGATTTGAGATCCAATGGCTGAGGATTCAAAACGACAGCCACGGAATCATTCACCACGTTGGCTTCTAGTCCATAGATCATCTTAATTCCGTTTTTCTTAGCTGCTTTCGCTGCCTCCGGGTAAACTTGAACACCACCATGATCACTCACAGCAATGGCTTTATGTCCCCACTCTGCTGCAGTTTTCACATACTTATCAATAGAGGTCACGGCATCCATCGTACTCATGGTAGAGTGCAAATGGAATTCTACCCGTTTCTCAGCAGCTTTATCCTTACGTGATGGCGGTGCCTTTACTTCAATCAAGTCTGAAGGAATCATAGCAAGTTCAGGAATCTGCATGAAACGGTCATATTCAACACGACCACGCACTTTCACCCATTTCCCATTCGCTAGCAAACTAAGAATTCGGACATCTTCTTTTGTTTTCGCAAACATTTTCATCTGCATGGAATCCGTAAAGTCTGTCAGATAGAAGGTAAACAATGTGTTACCATTACGCAATTCCTTACGATCCAATCCAAAGATCGTCCCTTGCAAGGTGACCTTCTTCTCTTCATCTTGAATTTCCTGCATTGGAACAGCGGGTTCTTTGATGTCGTATCCCATCTGCAGACGGACATCCCCTTGCTCTTCTTCTTCAGGCATCTCAGGCTCTACCTCGCTCATCATCTTCTCGATGACCTGACGCTCTTCTTCCTGTTTTTTAAGCTGGAACTGCTCTAATGCCTCTTTGTTACTTTCCATCTGGCCTACCTGCATTTTGACTTTCAGAGGTGTATGGAAATACTTTTCATAAAAACGTGTAATCGCCTGATCAATTTGCTTCTTCTTCGCAAGCTCCATCGATGTTGCATCACTCATAGTTAATTGCAGTAAGTCCGCTTCACATTCAAATTTGGTACGGCTCATCCAGCCATTAACCGATGGAATTTCACGAGCAACCCATTCAAGGAACAAATTCCAGTACTCACTTACAATATCTGTAGACAAGACAGCATCACTATATTTAAAGCCAAATGAAATTTTGGCAATATGGTTCATTTTCTCCTGAATATGCAGGCAGAATGTGCGGTAGATCGGAGCAGGAACCAAGGTATCCTTGGCAATTAAAATAGTCCAGTCTCGATTACTACGGCTTGTTTCCACCTGTTCAATCCAACCATCCATAAAATATGGCTCTACGAGCCCTGCTGGAAGATCCGTCTGTTTCATCAATAATTCAAATCTTTTTCTCTTCTCCTCGAATCCACTCATAATGTTCCTCCTCGTTGCCCCTCAAAGCATGAAAAGCCTCTGTAATCAAAAATGTCCCCGATCCGAACGGCACCGACTCATTTTATCCGACAGAAGCTTTTCATTCCTACCTTAACCAGCAAACATCCTTTTGCTAGATTGAAATTATGATTATATAATTTCAATGCAATATAACGAAGCCTGTGTTACTTAGTAGGCTCTTGCAAATACTACGGTATGTTGTGCTTTTTCTCCACAAGCCAGGCACGTATGTTTTTCTTCTGCAGGCTGGAACGGGATGTTCCGGCTTGTAGCGCCCGTTACTTCTCTTACTTTATCTTCGCACGCTTCTGAGCCGCACCATCCTGCTAGCGTGAAACCACGTTTATTCTCCATTAACTCTTTCATCTCATCCAATGTATCTACAGAATAGAAGTTGTCCGACATAAATGTACGTGCACGTGCCAACATATCGGACTGAACTTGTGCCAGCATCGTTTGAATTTCTTCAACCAGGTTAGCCTGTTTTACAACTTTCTTCTCACCTGTAATCCGAGATACAAGAACACAAACACCGTTTTCCATATCGCGTGGCCCGATCTCAAGACGAATCGGCACACCACGCATCTCATACTCGTTAAATTTCCAACCAGGACGTACATCGCTACGGTCATCCATTTTGACACGAACCCCAGCTTGTTTCAACTCCGCAAATAATTCATCCGCACGGCCTACAACAGCATCACGTGTTTTTGGCGGTCCAATCGGAATCATAACCACTTGAGTAGGAGCAACTTTAGGCGGCAGCACCAGACCACGATCATCACCATGCACCATAATCAGCGCACCAATGAGACGAGTACTTGTTCCCCACGAAGTCGTGTGAGCAAGCTCCAACTCATTGTTACGGCTGAGATATTGAATCTCAAAAGCTTTGGCAAAGTTAGTACCCATATAGTGAGATGTACCTGCTTGCACCGCACGGCCATCTTTCATCATTGCTTCAATTGAGAAGGTGTCTACCGCACCGGCAAACTTCTCCGATTTTGTTTTCTGTCCTGTAATGACCGGAATTGCAAGGTATTCTTCAACCACTTCACGATAAATCTCAAGCATTTTCATCGTTTCCTCGCGTGCTTCTTCTTCCGTCTCATGTGCAGTATGTCCTTCTTGCCATAAGAACTCGCTTGTCCGAAGGAAAGGCAACGTTCTCTTCTCCCAACGCACAACGTTAGCCCACTGGTTAATCAGAACTGGCAAGTCACGATATGACTGAATCCATTTGGAGTACATGTGGCCAATGATCGTTTCAGATGTAGGGCGGATTGCAAGACGCTCTTCCAGCTTCTCTCCTCCTGCTTCCGTAACCCATGGCAATTCAGGGTTAAAGCCTTCTACGTGCTCTTTTTCCTTCTGGAAAAAGCTCTCTGGAATAAACATTGGGAAGTATGCATTCCGGTGACCCGTTTCACGGAAACGGCGATCCATCTCGTCCTTGATATGTTCCCAAATTTCAAATCCATCAGGTTTAAAAACAATACACCCACGAACTGGAGAGTAATCCATCAGATCTGCTTTTTTGATTACATCAATGTACCAACGAGAGAAATCTTCACTCTGTGGTGTAATTTCAGTTACAAACTGTTTTTCATTTTCCTTTGACATAAGACTCCAGCGTCCTCCCATTACGACTACCTTCGACTTATCAGAAGATAGTCAAACCATATTATCCGTTAATTAAACGTAGTATATCATTATATGTTACAGCAAGCATCAGTACAAACAACATCGCAAATCCAATAAAGTGAACCATGCCTTCTCGATTCGGGTCAACCGGTCTGCCACGCAGAGCTTCAATCCCCAAAAATACAAGGCGGCTGCCATCCAATGCCGGAATCGGCAATAGGTTGAAAATTCCTAGATTAATACTGATCATTGCACTCCAGTATAATAAACGATCCAACCCGGATTTTGCGATCTCTCCCGTTAACTCGATGGTTCTGACTGGGCCACCAATATCATCAAGAGCGAAGTTTTGTACGAGCTGTTGAAGGCCTTTGAAAATTAATTTGGATGTTTCAATCGTATATTTACCAGATAATGTGAAGGTTTCCACAAATCCAGCTTGTCTCGTAGGAAATCCTAGTGAGATCCCTACTTTGCCGCCTTCCTGGCCTGGTAGTGATGTTGGAGTAACTGCAACGTCAAGTTCCTTCCCATCACGAATCACTGTCCAGTTCATTGCCTTGTCTTTTGACTCAGAGATAGAAGCAATGACTTGTTGTTGGTCAATGCCAACCGGCGTACCATTAATACTCTTAATGATATCTCCCTCTTTAAATCCAGCCTTCTCCGCAGGCGTGTTTGCTGATACATCAGCTATTTTTATGTAGGAGGGATTCTCGACAGGAACACCGCTTACTTGAACAAATATCGCAAACAATACAAATGCTAGAATAAAGTTCATCATCGGACCGGCAAAAATAGCCAATGATCGCTGTCCAACGGTTTTACTGCTAAACCAACGATCTTTAGGTGCAATTTGCATACTAGCATTTTTGTTCACAATAACAGCCTGAGGATGAACATCATAGGTCATGCGCTCGCCGTCAACATCAAGTTCAAGTTTAAGAGCTGTTTCCAGGTCTATTTGCAAAACTTCACCTTTGATTACATTCTTGTACTTTTCAAGATTGCTCGTGAAGATTTTCTCAACCTTATCGTCCTTAATTCTAACACATATCGTTTGTCCTACATCAATCCCCGTAGTATCCGGATCTTCACCTGCCATTCTTGCATACCCACCAAAAGGAAGCAGACGGAACGTGAACTGAGTTTCACCCTTCTTATATGAAAACATTTTAGGACCAAATCCAATTGCAAATTCACGAACCAAAATACCAGCGCGCTTCGCAAAATAATAGTGGCCCCATTCATGAATGGCTACAATAACAAAGAACATCATGAATATATAGAACGCGATTTTAAGAGTCTCCAACAAACACTACACCTCCTTAACTTATTATGCATGCTCTAGAATAACATTATTCTTCATTAAATACCAAGAAGTTTTTTAGGCTGCAGTCAACGCACCAAGTACTGGAATCTCCAAGGATAGAACAGAAGAAATTTCAGAATTATTTAGTCGTAATCGTCCATCACCTAAGCCTGCTGCTCCCGTCATCAGCCCTAATTGGAAGTCTCTCACCGAAATACTATTATACTTCAAGCATATTTCAACGCCAAGTTCTTGTAGTGAAAATTCCAAACCCTTGATAACCCATGTTAACGATAGACCGATCCAATCTCCTTCATCTATATAATCCGTTTATCACGGCAATGGTAGCGGTCTTTGGATCTCTTCCTCGGTTACACACACTTATTGTACTTATAAATGCCAGTCAGCCTTTGTCCGCCACCTAAATAGAGTACGCATACAGTACGATCTTTAGAATGAGATTCACCATCACTTGTGAAAATCCTCTCTAGTACACGCGATTCCATGCTCATTTCTTTTATATGGTATCTATTTTCTTGTGCATGTGAATTAGGATTTCTTTTGCACGGGGTGCATGACTAAATCGGACTCGATACACGCTCTATTTTATAATAATACAGCATAATGATCATGATAGCGATTTTCAGAGTTATAGATCTTCATTTAAATTGCTTGAACCAAACTCTAATTTAAACTTAATTTGACATAAAAAGGTCACCCCTTTAGATCAGCCATTGATCTTAAAAAGTGACCTTCTTTCGGTTGCTATTTCTCTTAAGCTATAGTCTCTCAATCTGTCATCCTACACAGCCTATCGTTTGCATGAAAGAACATACTAACAAAAAGAGTTGGACATCTATAAAGTGTTTAGAAGCGCAACTCATTGGCTAGCTTACGAGAAGTTTCATCAGCATCCAGAATTTCTTCTAAACTTGGATTTTGAATGTTACTATGCTTTTCCAGGATCTTCTCAATCGTATACTCTATTTGTAAAAAGGAGATCTCACCTTTTAGAAATCTCGCGACAGCAATTTCATTGGCCGCATTGAACGCAGTTGGTGCAGTCCCTCCAAGTTTGCCAGATTCATATGCCAATCTTAAACAAGGGAAGCGCTCCATATCCATCTCACGAAAATTCAACTTACCCACTTGAGCTAAGGATAGACGTGTCGCTTGCGATGGTAGGCGATCAGGATAAGTTAACGCATATTGAATTGGTACACGCATATCTGGATTACCTAACTGAGCAATGATGCTGGTATCCTTAAACTCAACAAATGAGTGGATAATGCTCTCAGGGTGGAGCACTACATTAATCTGATCGTATGGAAGTCCAAATAACCAATGTGCTTCAATAACTTCCAGACCTTTATTCACCATTGTTGCGGAATCAATCGTAATTTTGGAACCCATCGACCAATTCGGGTGTTTCAGCGCATCCTCTACAGTAACCTCTTTGAGTTGTTCACGCGTTAAATCGCGGAAAGACCCTCCGGAAGCGGTAAGTGTAATCCCCAGCAATTGCTCCCGTCTCTCTCCATTCAAACATTGGAAGATAGCAGAGTGTTCACTATCCACGGGCAAGAGCGAAACTCCCTTTGCTGCTGCTTTTGACGTAACGATATGACCTGCTGTAACTAAGGTTTCTTTGTTCGCTAAACCAATCTGTTTTCCAGCTTCAATGGCAGCTAGAGTAGACTCCAGTCCCAGACTTCCCACTACTGCTGTTACAACTGTATCCGCTTCTGTAGCTGCAGCAATTTCGACTAATCCTTCTTTACCGTGAAAAACCTGCGTCCCTGCAGGAATTAGGGGTGCAATATAGTCTGCCAGTTCTTTGGAGCCAACAGAAACTTTCTTCGGTTTGTAACGCTTTGTTTGCTCAATGAGCAGCTCTGCATTACCACCTGCAGCAAGCCCTTCCACTTGAAATAACTCAGGATGCATATCTACTACATCAAGTGTCTGAGTTCCAATTGAGCCCGTTGACCCAAGAATCGCAATTTTCTTCATGCTGCACCTCATCTTCATTTATCCAATGCACGTGTAGTGAAATGACGACTCACTACACCTGTCTTGTTTGCAAAATTAATAGGGCAGTAGCATCAGTATATGTATGAACGGAAAAACGACGATCCAACTGTCGCACCGATCCAAAATGCCACCATGCCCCGGTAGCAACGTACCGGAATCCTTAATATTATAAACTCGTTTGTACGCAGATTGTATGAGATCTCCCATCTGACCTACTACAGCACAAGCGACTCCAATTAATATCGCCCTCGGCCAGGTAAGCAAACCGTCCGATACTCCTGCAAAAACGAGTGAGGTTATAATGGCAATGATGATACCACCTAGGGCACCCTCCACCGTTTTGTTAGGACTAATTGAAGGCCACAATTTGTTTTTGCCAATCAGCTTTCCGACAAAATAGGCTCCGGCGTCACTTGCCCAAATAGAGCCCAGCAGTAGAAAAGTCCAAAACAACCCATGTTGAAGATGTCTTGACTCGGCAATGTAATAAAAACCAATACCAATGTACAACACACCAAGAAAGAGCATCGCAACGGTATTAACCGGAATCTTATTTTTAGTAATGACCGATGCCGCCATTAATACCAACATCACAAGCCAGCCGATCTGAAATAGAGTCAGCGGTCTGGCTTCCCATACCATTTCCCAAGGAAATACAAGCGAAAAAACGCCTACGTATCCAATTAGAGCTACACCTGAAAAAGGCTGTACTCCCGTCATTTTCACAAACTCATAGTAACCGATGAGAGCCATCACTAATACCAAGCCATGATACCAGGGTCCGCCTAGCAAGCAAAAACCCAAAAACAAAACACCTGCTATTATTCCTGTCGTTAATCGCTGTTTCAACGGCTTCATCCTCCATCTATTTCAAACCGCCGTAACGCCTTGTTCTGCGCTGATATTCGGCTACTGCTTCAATTAAATGCTGCTTGCCAAATTCGGGCCAGTATATATCCGTAA
Organism: Paenibacillus tundrae; assembly: GCF_030812775.1. Lineage (GTDB taxonomy): Bacteria > Bacillota > Bacilli > Paenibacillales > Paenibacillaceae > Paenibacillus > Paenibacillus tundrae_A. The sequence continues at coordinate 255,133 of NZ_JAUSTI010000003.1, read as the reverse complement.
ACCATAGTTCGCTATAAGCAAGTTGCCAGAGCATGAAATTACTGAGTCTGAGCTCTCCGCTTGTTCGAATCAACAGATCCGGGTCAGGCATATCACTCGTTAACATATGTCTGTCGATGAGCTCCGGTGTAATCTCCTCTGCAGACAGTTCCCCCGACTGAACCTGTAGAGCTATTTTTTTAACACAGTCTGTCATTTCTCTTCGGCTTCCGTAATTCATTGCAAAGTTTAGCACAAGACCTGTGTTATGTTCTGTTAGACGTATAGCTTCACGTAAAGCATTAATGGTATGAGAAGGTAAATGTTCCTCCTGACCCATCATCCGAATCTGCACGTTCTTTTCGATAAGCTCATCCAGCTCAATCGCCAAAAACTCTTGCGGAAGTCGCATCAGAAAATCCACTTCTTCTTTTGGACGCGTCCAGTTTTCTGTCGAAAAAGCATACATCGTCAGATATTTGATGCCCAGTTCATCCGCCGCGATGGTCGCACGTTTGACTGCCTTCATCCCATTCTGATGTCCAGCTATCCGCGGAAGGCCGAGACGTTTGGCCCATCGTCCATTTCCGTCCATAATAATAGCTACATGCTGCGGGATATTATCCTCGGATATAGTCAGCGTTTCCTGCTTTTCAGCCCCATTCCACCACGACCGAACCCGTTTGATCATTCCTGTTCCTCCAAAATCCCTGAAGTTTCTTCACCTGAAGCTTAAAAAAGAGACAAAACCCCACCGGATCGGAGGGGCTGCGCTTGTCTTACACTTCCATGATTTCTTTTTCTTTGGCAGCGAGTACCTTATCGACTTCAGCAATAAATTTATCTGTCGATTTTTGGATATCGTCTTGATGTCTCCGGGACTCGTCCTCAGAGATATCTGACTTCTCCATTTTTTTGATATCATCGTTAGCATCACGGCGGATGTTACGAATCGCCACTTTGCCCTCTTCACCAAACTTTTTAGTCAGCTTCACAAGCTCGGCTCTGCGCTCTTCCGTAAGTGGCGGAATAGACAGACGAATCATGTTGCCGTCGTTAGCTGGTGTAAGTCCAAGATCGGACTTCATGATCGCACGTTCGATATCACTCATGGATGACTTATCCCATGGTTGGATCATCAGTGTGCGTGAATCTGGTGTACTGATATTAGCAAGCTGATTAAGTGGTGTCATTGCACCATAATACTCTACCTGAACCCGATCCAGAAGAGCTGGAGTAGCACGCCCTGCACGCAAAGTGGCAAGATCACGTCGTAACGCTTGAATTGCTTTTTCCATACGTTCTTCGGCATGTTTTTTAACCGCTTGTGGCATTAATCTACACTCCCTTTAACGATTGTTCCGATGCGTTCACCTAGAACAACACGCTTAATGTTACCTTGTTCTGTAATAGCAAAGACGATCAACGGAATGTTGTTATCTTTACACAGTGACGACGCCGTCGAATCCATTACACCAAGGTCTTTGTTGAGAATATCCATATAAGTCAACTGATCAAATTTCACAGCTGTGCTGTCCTTAAACGGATCGGCTGAATACACACCATCCACTTTATTCTTAGCCATCAAGATCACTTCTGCTTCGATCTCCGCTGCGCGTAGTGCTGCTGTTGTATCTGTGGAGAAGAACGGGTTGCCTGTACCTGATGCAAAAATAACGACCCGACCTTTCTCAAGATGACGAATAGCTCTACGACGAATGTAAGGCTCTGCAATTTGTTGCATAGCAATAGATGTTTGAACCCGTGTTGGGACTTCAATCTGTTCCAATGCATCTTGCAGTGCCAGCGAGTTCATTACTGTCGCCAGCATACCCATGTAATCTGCAGTTGCTCGATCGATGCCATTTTCACTACCAGCAATACCGCGCCAGATGTTTCCGCCGCCACATACAATAGCAACCTGCACACCTAGTTCAACGACTTCTTTTACTTGTTGCGCAATGGACGAAATCGTCTCTGCATCAATACCATAGCCATTTTGACCGGAAAGGGACTCTCCGCTGACTTTTAAGACAACACGTTTAAATACTGGCTGTTCCAATTGTTCACCCTCCACTTTAAATTGAACGCCCTGCGGCATTCAACCAACAAAACTTCTCGCGCACGGCCTCCTGCTTAAAAAGAAAGGAACACAGTAGTGTTCCGCTCTTTTAGGAAAAACGATCGACCGGTAAGGCACTGTTTTCCTGAGATATAAGGGAGTTTGCGCTTCGAAGTTTCATCATTCTTATATCTTCGAAAATCAATCCTGCTTGCCGGTTTAGAAAACCGTCTTATTTGTTTACTTGGGACATAACTTCTTCTACGAAGTTATCAACTTTTTTCTCAAGACCTTCACCCAGTTCGTAACGAACGAAACGACGGATGGAGATGTTTTCACCAATTTGGCTGATTTTTTCATTCAACAATTGGGAAATTGTTTTGTCTGGATCTTTAACAAAAGTTTGTTCCATCAAGCAATATTCTTCGTAGTATTTACCAATACGGCCTTCAACCATTTTTTCAATGATTTTTTCTGGTTTACCTTCGTTAAGAGCTTGAGCTTTCAAGATTTCTTTTTCTTTTTCCAGCTCATCTGTAGGAACTTCTTCGCGTGTAACATATTTAGGATTAGCTGCAGCGATTTGCATAGCTACGTCTCTAACGAAATCCTTAAATTGATCTGTTTTACCAACGAAGTCAGTTTCGCAGTTAACTTCAACCAAGACACCAATACGTCCGCCAGCGTGGATGTAAGATTCTACAGTGCCTTCAGTAGCTGCACGACCTGCTTTGCTTGCTGCTGCAGAAAGACCTTTTTCACGCAACAATTCAGCCGCTTTCGTTACATCACCGTTTGCTTCTTCCAGTGCTTTTTTACAATCGAGCATACCAGCGCCCGTTCTTTCGCGAAGTTCTTTTACTGCACTCGCATTAACTGCCATTATAAATTCCCTCCAGATTAAGTATTGTACGTACACTCTAAAAAAAGGGCAGTGAGAGGTTATCCACCTACCAACCACCCTTTTCATTTAGTTCATGAATTATGTTCGAAACTATTAAGCGGAAGTTTCTTCGCCTTGGTTAGCTTCGATAACAGCGTCAGCCATTTTACCTGTCAGCAATTTAACAGCGCGAATCGCGTCGTCATTACCCGGGATAACATAATCGATCTCGTCTGGATCGCAGTTAGTATCAACGATACCAACGATTGGGATACCCAATTTGCGAGCTTCAGCAACAGCGATACGCTCTTTGCGTGGATCGATGATGAACAGGGCGCTTGGCAGGCCTTTCATATTTTTAATACCGCCCAAGAATTTCTCAAGACGATCTTTTTCTTTGCGAAGCAAGATAACTTCTTTTTTAGGCAATACAGCGAAAGTACCGTCTTCTTCCCAAGCTTCCAACTGTTTCAAACGATCAATACGTTTTTGAATAGTTGAGAAGTTAGTCAGGGTACCGCCCAACCAACGTTGGTTAATGTAGAACTGACCAGCGCGTTCAGCTTCTTCTTTAACAGAATCTTGAGCTTGTTTTTTAGTACCAACGAAAAGAATAGTACCATTCTCGCCTGCGATTCCTTTAACGAAGTTGTAAGCCTCTTCGACTTTTTTCACTGTCTTTTGCAAGTCAATGATATAAATTCCGTTTCTTTCAGTGAAGATATAACGATCCATTTTTGGGTTCCAACGACGTGTTTGGTGACCGAAGTGTACCCCAGCTTCGAGAAGCTGCTTCATGGAGATTACTGCCATCTTCACACACCTCCTAGTATGGTTTTATTGTGTCCTCCGCCGGCATCATTTTTCGCCAAGACTCTCCAGTAAGGAAAGCACCCTTAACAAAATTAGCACATGCGTGTGTTTTAACACCGTTATCTAATATAGCACAAACGCCTAACCGTTGCAACTATCTTTCAAACAAAATATGATATTTTCAGCATATTATTCTGAACTATGCCAAGCTTTGATACAAGCAGGGCTAGGAACAATGAATCGCGGTCAAATTTAAAATATAAAGAACCGTCCTGCCTGAAGCTCTCAGCGTGACGGTTCTTTGGTAATTTTGGCGATAATGGACTTAAAGCTTTCGCCCTTTTCCAGTGCATATGTGCCAACTTGTATTTTCGTGTTGATTCGTTCTGCACGGCCTGCTTGAATGAATGCTTCTGCATCGTCCACGATACCCGCTTTCTTCAAATTCTCTGCTACCATAGCCAAGCTGTTTCCTGAACGGACTTTAAACGATACCGTAGCGTCTTTTGGCGTTACTGGAGTTGAGGGCTCTGTTGATGTGGGCTGATTAACCTGAGTCTGTTTATCAGTAGATGTAGGCTTTTCAGGATTCGCAGGTGTGCTTGGCGTCTCTACTGTCTCCGTATCCTTGGGAGGCTCTGCTGTAGTACCTTGTAGTTCACTGCTCTCCTGTGTTTTCTTCTGCACCCACTCTGTTTCGGTGAACAACTCTTCATCCGAATCTACGAGTCTCATATCCAAGTTTTTCGCAGCCACTTCCAATTGTTCTTTCGTTAAATCTGCAACGACCTGATCCGTATCCAAAGCGCTATCCGATAATGCATTTTGTCCTACTGTAGCAAGCTGTAGCAAAACCGCTCCAACAATCATGCCACTTCCAAGTCCGATCCATAAGGAGCGCTTATCCATCTTCTAGCTCTCCTCCCGTTCTGCGAGTTGAAGTATCAATTGAACTTCCCCACGCTGTATACCTGTTTGCTTCGTAATTGCGTCGATTGACTTACCCTCTGCATACAAATTAAAGAGTTCTGCGTACCGATCTTTGATCGACTCTCCAACGGTTGGTGTCGCTTGGTCGTTTAGCTGATTTTCCGGTTCAGCAACCGACTCAGCTGCCTCCACTCTTACGCTCTCTACCAGCCCTTGAGCCTGAAGTCCATTGGTACTGGTTACCGTAGACAGATGGGAAACTGAATTTGGCTCAACCGCTTTGCGCTGTTCTAATTGCTCAAGACGTTGTTGCATCTCTTCCAGCTGCAACTGCATACGCTGATCTGCAGCTATAGCCTCCCCCTTCATTTCAGCAACACGCTGAATGAGGGCATCATTATCGTTTTCCATCTCAGTCATGTAGTGTTCAAGCGTGGATTCCATCTCCTGCACCAGTTGATTCCCGTGCTCCTGTGACTTGTCTTTCTTAGGCATAATCAAGGCGTATGCAATTGCACAGGCACCTAATATGACAATAATAATCCATGGTGACAAATTCGGTTCTCTCCTTTTGATGCAGCAGTCGATGCGCAAGACTTCTTCTCTATGCAAGTTTCCATTCATGTTCTACTTCGTTTGTCAAAAGGCAAAACTATGGGGTGCTTCTCTACTAAGTTACGTTATAAGGAAAAATCAATATGTTTTCCTTTGTACGGGTGTTCAGCCGGTTTAATATTCTCTTGATTCTCAGAAGATTCTGGTGCCTGCGAACCATTTTTCTGCTCTGAATCATGACTATGATTATCACGCAATGCAGCGTTAGATGTTTCGTCCATCGCTTCACTTCGATGCCTGGCCGCCTCAGCTTCCTTGGCTGTTTGCTCTGCGAGCAAACTCTGGTCGATGACCGGCCGCTGTTGAAATTCATTTTGATAACGACCGGCCTCACTCGTCCTTGGTACGGCAATCTGCAACTCAACCGCTTTGAAACTCATACGCTCACCTCACGGTTTCGAATGGATTCTTGATCTGCTTGAATGCTGTACTTACACGTAAGGAACCATCGAAATATCACCATCATGATAATAAAATGAAATTCTACTCACTGGATCTTTAATAAATTTGGTGTATCTGCCGATAACTATTTTAGAGCCACCATAAATCATCTTGAGAATGTCTACACGAGCCCTACTCGTATCCTCAAGTGCCTTTTCGATTTCAAATATTCGAGTCTTTGTTTCTTCATTAAGACGCATGGATGATTTCTGTGTGGCTGTCAATTTAATTCGCATGGACATTTTATCAGGACTTAATTGTCCTGCTGCTGCCAGTTGGTCTAAAAGAGTCAGAGCTTTCTTGGTTTTATCCAATGAATCCATCTGTTCTCGTATGACTTTGCGGAGATCGTTCAATTCATTACGTAGTCTAGGCAGAACACCAACTTCAATGGAAGTAACGGTAGACATGCTATTACCCACAATACGTGCTGATACTTTTTCACCAGCTTGAATAGAGCCACCAACAATAAGCCCTTTTGTCCCAGCACAGATTACTTCTCTGCCTGCACGAATATTAGAATGCATAATACTTTGTGAAACGAGGACGTCTTCACCGGCATCCACATTGCCTTCTTGAATAAAGCTACATTTAACATTATGCCCAGCATGTACAAGGCCTTTGTTATATCCGATTATCCCACCCGTGATTTCGACCGAGCCACCTGCTTCTAACTCGGCGCCTTCGACACCACCAACAACTCGGATATCACCAGCAGCTTTCACCTTAAAGCCAGTTAGAACATTCCCGCGTATAACCACTGTACCGACAAAATCAATATTTCCGATGTTATAGTCCACATCACCATTGATTTCATATACGGGGAATACATTTAGTTTATTGCCTTCTGTTTTGGTAACCAACCCATCCAGTGCAGCATACATTGCGGTTCCATCTGGGTTAACAACTACATTTTTTCCAACTTTAAAACGTGCTTCTTTACCAGGACGAAAAGGGATTTCAACATCCGTTACTGCCCTACCTACTATGCCATCCATAGGAGGAATTCGTTCTGCAATAATCTGACCTGCTCGAACATTATTAAGGCGTGTCACTTCTTTGTAATCCACCGTACCATCTTCCGATTCCTGTGGTCGACGCTCATTGGAATCGTCCATGCCTACGAGTACCTTGATGTATCCATCTTCGCCCGCTACAGCAGCAATGCCCTCGGCAATTTTACACTGATCATTGAGATAGGTTTCCGGATGACTTGCGAATGAAAGCAATGCCTCTCGTAAAATACCATACTTGATCCCTTTACTATCAATATATTGCTCGAGTTCATCTAAAGTGAAGGTAAAGCCCTCTTCCAATTTGGAAACTTCAAGGTAGGCCGTGCTTTTATCTTCCGATAAAATAATGCTCAAGCATTGTTCCAAAGCAATTCGCTGTGTCAATGCAATTCTTCCCCCTTTTAGACTTTCCACTCCCTATAATCCAGCATAACTCTCTCTATTAATCTTTACGTAGTAATAGATCCTTCTGTTTATCTAACGTTCCTCTAAGTCTTAAGATCGCCTTAGAGTGAAGCTGAGAAATTCGTGATGGAGACAAGGACATGACCTCTGCAATCTCGCTAAGAGACAGATCTTCATAATACAAAAGGGAAACCACTGTGCGCTCTTTAACAGTCAGCTTCTCAAGACCCTGTACCAAGGCTTCTTTTAAATAAAACTCATTGACCTTATAATCAGGATTTTTCGCCTTTTCGTCAACCATTAAAGACAGACGTGTCTCGGATTCTTCTTCTCGAATAGGGTCTTCAAGTGAGCAAAGTGACATTACCGCCACCTCCTGAAGCATGTGTTGGAAATCCTTTGTGGACACATCCAGATACGCACTCATCTCTTCATCACTTACGGATCTAAGATACGATTGTTCCAGTTGCTGATACGCGTCTTCGATGCGCTTAGCTTTCTCCCTCACGGAACGTGGAACCCAGTCCCCTTGTCTTAGTCCATCGAGTATCGCACCCCGAACACGCCAAGAAGCGTACGTTTCAAACTGGAGTCCACGTTCATAATCGAACTTTTCCAACGCATCTATTAAACCCATAACACCATTGCTTTCCAAGTCATCTTTGGGAACATTTTTTGGCAATCCGACTGCCAGTCGTCCAGATACATAATTGACAATATGAAGATACTTCTCGATTAAATTTTTCTTGGCTTCAAGATCTCCATGTTCCTTCCACTTTTCCCACAGATCTGCATGGTTCAAATGTGAAGCTTTACGCTCGTTCAATTGATTTCACCCTCCTTATTTGTCTGTCAGGTGACGAACGGCCTGCGCCAATTCTTCCGGCTCTTTGGTCCGAACGAGTTTAGGCGGATCCAATGGGGCAAAACCCGTTGGAGCTTTCGTCTCAGATGGCGGAAGATCTTCCCCGGAGGAGGCGTTCTGTCCATTTTTGAGCAAATCGTTTAGCTCTTGACCATCGTCTTCGAGTTTAATGTCCACCTGTGAACCTCTTAATTCTTGACCGTTTAGGGGATCATAATCGAATCCCTTGCTATCTAAGGATGGAGTCAGCAGCAACCCCAATCCCCAGCGTAATGCATAAGCAAGGGCAAACCAGGCTACGAATCCGATTAACCCGCGAATTAAACTGGTCATCAACACATTGCTGCTGTAAGCTACAAAAAAAGTCAGAATAAATCCGACTATGCCTGCTCCAAGATTAATGCGGTAGTTTCCTATCATATTGGTTATAGTTCCTTTACACCCATTTGTACACTTCTAATAGTTAAAAGTCCAGTCTCACAGTCCATTTCAATAGTTCGTCCATAGTTGCCGCCCGTATCTTCAGCCAGAAGAGGAATACCGAGCTTTTGTAACCATTCCCGACAAGAATCAGCATTTCGCGGTCCAATGCGCATAGTGTCACCAGCTCCCGAAAAAGCAAACATCTGTGATCCTCCCGCCATTTTGGACACGATACGTGATTGAGAAGCGCCGAGCTTAACCATCTTCTCCAATAATTCAGGCAATGCCGTATCCGCATATTTGGCTCTATTCAAATTCCCCTCACGGGCAATATCTGAAGTAGGGAGCATGACATGCGCCATTCCGGCCAGCTTCAATTGTGGGTCATACATTGTTAAGCCCACGCATGAACCAAGGCCAGTCGTACGGATTATGCCAGGAAGATGAGCAATATTCAAATCCGCCATACCGACTTTAACGACGCTTTTATCTTCAATCATGATCTAGCGGCACCCCTAATGATTCGAATATCTTTGCAAATGATGTCGGATCGGGAATGAGGAAGAACTGACCTTCCACTTCATCTTGTCCTTCAAAGAACGATGTGTCAATCAGTAATGCAGCATCGCCCATTTCACCAAATTGCAATAGACCATAACTGAGAATGGCACCTGCCATATCAATGGCAAGTCCTGGAACCGTTGGATACATGGACAGTTTCGTGAAATCCGCAAGTGAAGATAGATAAGACCCAGCCAATATGTTTCCAATCTCGGACAGAGCAGATTGTTCCATATCTGTGAAGTCAAACCCTTCCCTCAAATCAAAACCAGCAAGACGATTAAGCAACATCTTAGCTGCTTCAGGTGTCATCATGAAAAACAGATTCCCTGGTGCTTCGCCTTCTACACGTAAGAAAACAGTAACGACGATCCGTTCATCTCCGCCTACTTTCTCAGAAACTTCTTCGAACGGAAGCATTTGTACCGTTGGAACGCCCATGTCAATCGGTCTATTAAGGAGCTGGGACAACGCCGTTGCGGCGTTGCCTGCTCCTATGTTACCGACCTCTTTGAGCACATCCATCTGGAATCCCTCAAATCGGTTGAATAGTTCCACGGAGTTATCCCTCGACACTTTCCAGCTGAACGACTTCGCTTTTATTTAAGACTTCATGCAGATTCAACATGATTAGCAAACGTTCATTTTCAAGCTTCGCTACACCACGAAGATATCTAGCCTTGACACCACCAACCACTTCAGGCGGGCTATCGATTGAACTGCTCTTAATATCAATAACATCATTAGCAGCGTCAACGATAAAACCTACTTGCATATCGCCTACACCTACAATGACAATACGTGTTTGATCGGTATATTCCGTTTCTGGCAATGAGAAGCGACCACGCAGATCAATAACAGGGATAACTACCCCGCGTAAATTGATAACCCCTTTAACAAATGAAAATGTTTTTGGGACACGTGTAATTGGCATCATGCGTTCAATCGTCTGAACTCTCTCAACTTCGATGCCGTACTCCTCTGATCCTAACTTAAAGACGATAACTTTCAACTCTTCTTCCATGTAAAAAACCTCCCTATTAGATGTAGAGCTTAAACGTAATTGGTTTATTTGATGAATGCGTTAGGATCAACAATTAGAGCGACTTGTCCATCTCCAAGAATCGTTGCTCCTGAAATGCCTTCAATCGCAGGAAGATAAGTTCCCATCGATTTGAGTACAATCTCGCTTTGTCCAATGAATTCCTCTACAGATACGGCTGCAAGTCGGTCTCCTTTGCGGATAACAACAATTTCCGTTTCTTTTTCTTCTGCATCATTGAAGTCTGGTACAGAGAACACTTCATTTAATGAGAGATATGGAATCAATGACTCACGGAACGTAATCATTTTGTTGCCATGAATATTGCGAACTTGTTCACGTTGCACAATGGCTGTCTCTACAATTGAGGACAATGGAATAGCATATTTCTCAGAACCCACTCGTACAAGCATTGCTGCAATAATGGATAAGGTCAATGGGAGTTGAACAGAAAAGTTCGTTCCTTTTCCAGGTGTGGAGTGAATGGTTACATTTCCACCAAGTGAAGTGATTTTTGATTTAACTACGTCCAATCCAACTCCACGTCCGGAAATATCAGAGATCACATCAGCCGTACTGAAACCAGGTGCAAATAACAGTTGATTGACTTCATCGTCACTCATTTTGGCACCTTGTTCTTCTGTAACAACACCTCTGGAAATGGCTGTTTTCAACAGCTTCTCACGATAGATCCCTTTGCCATCATCTTCAATCTCAATGAATACATGGTTACCACTATGGAATGCCCGTAGGTTTACGGTTCCCATCTCTAGTTTACCTGCCGCTACACGCTCTGCAATCGACTCAACACCATGGTCAACTGCGTTACGCAGCAAGTGCACCAACGGGTCGCCAATCTCATCAATAACGGTACGATCCAATTCTGTCTCGGCACCAGTAATCACTAGATCGATTTTTTTGTCCAGTGTTTTTGCTAGGTCACGAATCATACGAGGGAAACGGTTGAACACGGTATCCACAGGAACCATCCGCAGCTTCAATACAATATTTTGCAAATCAGTGCTAACTCTGCTCAGATGAGCTACCGTATCCGACAGATCATTATTTCCTGTCTCGCTAGCCAATTGTTCTAATCGTGAACGGTCGATTAACAACTCACTGAACAGGTTCATAAGTACATCAAGTCGTTCAATATCTACACGAATTGTACGTGAAGGAGCTGCCGCTTGCTTCGGTGCCGCTGCTTTAGTTTCGGTAGGCTTCGCTTCTGCTTTAGGAGGAGCTTCTTTAACCTGGGATGCCGCAATCGCATCGTTTACAGCAACGACTTCAGCTTCGGCTGCAACGGCTGCCTGGTTCGTCATTTGCTCAAGCGTTTCTTGATCCAACTGAATCACTTTGGCACTTTCAATTTCAGAAATACTTAAAATTCCTTGTTCAAGTTCCTGCGCTTCTTTGGTTGTTATGTAATATAACGAGAAATTGCGCTCAAACTTCTCTTGTTCAATATCCTGAACGGATGGGAATGCTTTTACAACCTCACCAGAGCGTTCTAACAGGTCAAATACCATGTAAGCACGTACGCCTTTTAACTGGCTATGTTCACTTACCAGCACCTCAATGTAGAATACCCGGTGTCCTTCAGCAATGGATTGATCCAGTACTGAATATTGGAACTCATCCAGTTGCACTGCAGCTAAGGTTTCAGGAACTGTCGTTTGAGCTACAGCTGCTGCTGGCGCATCGCCTCCAGTCCATTCGCCACTTTCAATCGCTTGAAGTGAAGTAACGATTGCGGAGACATCCGCTTTACCTTCTCCACCATTTGTAATATCCTGAACCATTGTTTCGAGCGCATCTAAACTTTTAAATAGCGTGTCAAAGATAAAATCTTGCATTTTCAACTTCTCATTACGCACCATATCTAACACATTCTCCATCTTGTGTGTCAGTGATGCCAAATCTTCAAAGCCCATTGTTGCAGCCATACCTTTCAGGGTATGAGCTGAACGGAATATAACCTGAACGATTCCTAAATCCTCCGGGTTACCTTCGAGTTGTAGCATGTTTTCATTAAGCGACTGCAGATGATCATTAGACTCATCAATAAACATGGATAAATATTGGTTCATGTCCATTGTGAGGCACCTCCTCCATGAGTTTCACTCCATTTATTTCACAGCTTGAACAAGTTTTGGCGCAATCTCCTGCAAAGGCAGGAGATGCCGTACGCATTGCAGCTCTACAGCAGAACGCGGCATTCCATATACAACACATGTTTCTTCATTCTCTGCAAACGTTGAAGTGACACCTGATTCGTATAATTTCTTCATCATACGAGCCCCGTCACTTCCCATCCCAGTCAGTAAGACCAAATGACGCTGCAGCGATGTGTGCGGCAAAAGAGATTCGAACATCGTATCGACTGATGGTCTGTGGCCATTAACCGGATGTTCCTCTGTAAGCTTCAGAATGAATTTGCCATCCGACGTTCTGTTTACTTTGATGTGATATCCGCCAGGAGCAATATACGCTGTTCCTTTTTTCAGAATCATTCCTTCTTCGGCTTCTACTACATGAAGTGGACTGAACGTATTTAATCGCTGGGCAAGTGATCTGGTGAAATTGGGTGGCATGTGCTGCACAATAATCACAGGCGCCGGAAGATCAGCAGGCAACTGCTCTAGCAACGTTTTGAGAGCCCTTGGCCCACCTGTTGAGCACCCAATAGCCACAAGCTTGTTAAATCCAACCTCTAAGGACGGTACACCTCGTTGCATAGGAGCTACTCGACTTTTTTCAGGTGTATTCTCCGGGTTAGACTTAGCAGCCACTTGGTCGGCTGCCACTCGTTGAATACGTGCGGATTGGATTTCTTTGGACGGTGCAGCAGGCTTGTTCGGTCTCAACTCTTTAATTTCTTTAGGTTCAAGCTTACGATCTGAACTCTTAGAAACCTCTGTCTTTTGATCCACACGTGCTGGCTTTTGACTCAGTAGCGGTGTGTTCTTCGGTATAACTTTGGACTGAACAGAGGGAGTTTGTTCACTACTCGCTCGTTTTTCAAGTTTTGCAGGTTCTATTTTTTTCTGGTCAAGTTCCCTACGCGACGGCACAGCGGCTACATCCCGCTGTATTCGCTGAGATTGATTCATCAGGTTACCCTGAGCCTCCTCTCGTTTCTGCAGGGACGCCTCACGGTTCGCTTTTCGTTCAACTTCATTCATCGCTGCTCTCATACGCTCAACCAATGCTTTCCCTACCTGGGCTATATCTTGATCATGCGATATAGATGGCTTACGAATAAAGTCAAATGCCCCGGCCTCCAGAGCCATGATGGTCTCTTTCATGCCTTGTTCATTAATACCCGATAACATAATAACTGGAACATACGACTGCTTCATGATAACCTGCAATGCGTCAAGACCGTTCATCTCAGGCATTTCAACATCCATAGTTATAATATCGGGCTTTACATCCAGTGCTTTTTGAATAGCTTCTTTCCCGTTTGCTGCTGTTGCTGCCACCTTGAATTCCGAATCTGCTTCAATTAAATCTGAAACAATCTTACGCATAAAAGCGGAATCATCGACAACCAATACTTGATACACCGCCATGTTGTTCACCCCTGTTTCCTTTTTTCAGAAATCACGTTGTCTTCTTAAGCCACTTTCTCATAAATCCCCTGATTCCTGTCAAGGTTTCGGATCCGGTTGTAGCAGGTTCAGCCAAATAACGAAGAGCAAGTCGCGTTATGTCTCTTGATGCCTTGGTATTTGGGAATGCTAGGCTAAAAGGCACCTGCCTTTTAACCGCCTTTACCACCTGGATATCTTCTGAGATGTACCCTAGAAGTGGGATATCCGTCTGCAAAAAACGCTTTGCTACTCCAGCTATCTTCTCTGCCACTCGCTGCGCCTCTTGTTCGTCTTCCACCCGGTTAACAATCATTCGAAAGGGTGTAGCATTTTCTTGGCCATGCATAACTTTAACTAAAGCATAAGCATCGGTTATTGAGGTCGGTTCAGGTGTGGTTACGATTAAGCATTCATCAGCAGCACCAATAAATTTCATGTTTTCTCTTGAGAGTCCGGCCCCTGTATCAAAGATCACGTAATCCATTTCCTTGGCAATCTCTTCTACTTGTTGTGCAAAAAACTCAAGATCTCGGTCAGACAACGAAAATAACTCTTTCATTCCTGAACCACCTGCGATATATGGCAGGCCGCCTGCACCAAGCTGGATAATTTCCTGAATGGATTTCTGCCGATACAATAAATGATACAGATTATAAGGAGAAGAAGTTCCCATCAATACATCAATATTAGCCATCCCTATATCTGCATCAAAAACGAGTACTTTCCTTCCTAAGGATTGCAAGGCCAGCGCAAAATTCAAAGTGAAATTTGATTTTCCAACTCCACCTTTTCCACTAGCAATGGTAATGATTTTGGAGGAACGTTTCGCCGAATCGACTCCGTTTATACCATCTCGGGAAGGAACCATGCTTCTGAGTGAGGCTGCCTGGTCTTTCATTGTGCTCGCTCTCCCAATAATTGTTTCGTGAGCGCTCTCGCCTCAGGTTTCAGCAGATCATCAGGAACATTTTGTCCATTCGTGACATACGCGAGTTTTAGCGGGAACTGATACAACAGGTTGAACATGGAGCCACAACTGCCTGTTTCGTCCATCTTCGTGAAGATTACCTTGTCCAGACCATATTTGCTAAAGTGTTCTGTGATCTGAACCATATCTGTACTTTTGGATGTCATGCTCATAACCAAAAAAGTTTCACTGTTCTCAACTGGAGCCAATAGGCTTTGTAACTCGGAAACCAGTAGCTCATTCCTATAATTTCTTCCGGCCGTGTCCATAAAGATCAGATCACATTCCTGTAGTCGAGATATAGCTCGCTGAGTATCACCGGGAGATTGTACCACTTCAAGTGGAACATTCAAGATAGAAGCATACGTTCTAAGCTGTTCCACTGCTGATATCCGGTAAGTATCGGAAGTGATGAATCCAACTTTACGATGGTTCTTAAACATCTGTTCGGCAGCCAACTTGGCAATCGTGGTTGTTTTCCCTACCCCCGTGGGTCCAGCTACATACACAATTCGAGTGGTAGGAAGAATACCTTCTGCGATACGATCTTTCAAGAAATGAGTAATTTCTTGTTCAAGGGCATCATGAATGTTATCTTCATTCAACTCGTTATTATTGATTTGCCGCTGTACAACTTCAATCCAAGATTCCGATACATCTGCCCAAACTTCTTGCGCGTTCAGACGATCTCTTACGAGGCGCAGTTGTTCTGGTAAATTGTCTTCCGCGACTCCTAGCTTGGATATCTTGGACATCATCTGTTTTAGATCTTGCAGTTCAGACATCAGTTGTTGTTGATCTAAATTATTGCCCTGCTGTATAGAGGGAGAGCTTGAACCCGAAAAATCCGCCCCTTCCGGTCGCGGTTTATAATCGAGGTTCAAATCAGATTTGCTCTTATCAGTGTTTGAATCAAGCTGACTCGTTTCAAACACAGGATTAGCATCCGCACGTTCTTCAGTTAACGAATGATCGGTTGGTTTAGAAGCTGGCGCATCTGAAGCCTTATCAAACGTACGAGCTGTTTGACGATAGGCTTCAGGAACAAAAGCGCGCGGTACAGGTGCAAACTGAGGTTGAGCTTGCTTCTTCGCTTCTTTTTTCTCTTCCTTATCAACTGCAGCTACAACTTCAATCCTCTTTTTGCGAAACATACCGAGTACCCCGCCTACCTTAATCTCTTTGGTAGACAAGATAACGGCATCACTTCCCAAGTCTTTACGAATTTGAAGCATCGCTTCGGGCATGGTCTCAACAACGTATTGTTTTACTCTCATAAGTTCACCACCCCGACACTTTGGATTTCAACATTCGGTTCCAACTCGCTATAGGAAAGCACCGGTATGTCCTGCATAGTACGTTCAATCACTTGCCGCAAGTACATCCGAATCGTTGGAGATGTTAATACAACGGGTTGCTGACCGGACTGAATCAATCGATTCACCTGTTCTGTCAGCTTTTGATAGACACTCTGTGTAGAAACTGGATCTAACGCAAGGTAGCTACCTTGATCCGATTGTTGTACAGACTCTGCAATCTTTTTCTCCAAGCCAGGCCCAACCGTGATGACTCTTAACGTCTCACCTTTTTGCGAGAACTGCTGCGTAATCTGACGTGAGAGCGATTGTCTGACATACTCAGTCAGAACGTCTGGATCTTTGGTATACGTACCATAATCGGCTAGTGTCTCAAAGATGGTAACCATGTCTCGTATGGATATTTTCTCGCGCAATAGTTTGGCAAGTACTTTTTGTACATCACCAATAGCTAGAACGGAAGGAATCAATTCATCCACAAGAGCGGCATAATTTTCTCTGAGATTATCCACAAGAGCTTTCGTTTCTTGTCTGCCCAGCAATTCATGTGCATGTTTCTTAATCAATTCAGTCAGATGTGTTGCTACTACCGAAGGAGGATCAACAACCGTATAACCAGCGAGCTCTGCTCTATCTTTAGTCAGTTCATCAATCCACAAAGCCGGAAGTCCAAAGGCAGGTTCTGTCGTCTCAATACCGGTTACAGATTCTTCTTCATACCCTGGACTCATCGCCAAGTAATGATTCAGAAGCAACTCACCACCACCTACAACATTACCTTTGATTTTGATCACATATTCGTTAGGTCTTAATTGAATGTTGTCTCGAATGCGAATGACAGGAACCACTAAACCCAGTTCAAGCGCACACTGTCTACGAATCATAATAATCCGATCCAACAAATCTCCACCTTGCTGATTATCAGCAAGTGGAATCAATCCATACCCAAATTCGAATTCGATCGGATCCACTTGAAGAAGGTTAATCACACTCTCAGGGCTTCTAACTTCTTCGATCTGTTGCTCCTCCTCCAGCTGCTCCTCAGCCACTTGTTTGGATTTCAGCGTGTTCTGCATCTTCCAGGCGGTAAAAGCAAGTAAAACAGCTAAAGGTAATGTTGTAATAACATGAATTGGTGTAAAGAAGCCCAACATAGCAATGACAAAAGCTACAATATAAATGAGCGTCGGGTATGTAAATAATTGCCCCGTAATATCATCCGCAAGATTTCCTTCTGATGACGCTCGTGTAACGATCAGACCGGCAGCTGTCGAGATCAGAAGCGCAGGAATTTGACTTACCAGACCATCCCCGATGGTCAAGACAGAGTAAGTAGAGAGCGCATCAGCAAAAGCCATTCCATGTACTGTCATTCCGATTATAAATCCGCCAATGAGGTTGATAATGAGAATGATGATACTCGCTATCGCATCCCCTTTAACGAACTTACTTGCTCCATCCATAGCTCCGTAAAAGTCAGCTTCTCGCTCAATCTTAGTACGACGTTCACGGGCTTGTTGCTCGTTAATTAGACCAGCATTCAAATCCGCATCAATACTCATTTGTTTACCAGGCATCGCATCGAGAGTAAAACGAGCTGCAACCTCAGCTACACGCTCGGAACCCTTTGTGATAACGATAAACTGAACTACAACGAGGATCAGGAACACGATAAATCCTATTGCAATCTGTCCACCCGCAATCCAGCTACCGAAGGTCGCTACGACCGATCCCGCATCCCCTTCACCAAGGATCAATTTGGTTGTAGAGATGTTCAGCGCTAGTCGGAACAACGTTGTAATCAACAACATCGCCGGGAAGATCGAGAACTGGAGTGCTTCTTTGCTGTTCATTGCAACGAGCAAAATCATGAGCGCAATTGAAATGTTGATAACGAGTAGCATGTCCAACAACCAGGTTGGGATCGGGAGAATCATCATCAATACGATGCCGATGATACCCGCAAGGACAGCAATATCTTTAGTTTTCAATGAATGTACGGCCTCCGATCCCCTTTTATTTCGTTCTGCCCTTTAATTTATATACATAAGCCAGCACTTCGGCTACCGCTTGAAACAAATCAGCAGGTATGGCGTCTCCAATCTCAGCTCTCTGGAACAACGCCCGTGCCAGCGGCTTGTTTTCCATCGTAATGACGCCGTTTTCTTTAGCTATTTCTCTAATACGTAAGGCGACGTAGTCCTGACCTTTGGCAATAATTTGAGGTGCCTCCATCTCTGACCCCTCATACTTCAGCGCAACCGCAAAGTGAGTTGGGTTTGTGATGATCACGTCAGCATTTGGAACTTCCTGCATCATGCGCTGCATAGCCATACGACGCTGGCGCTCTCGAATTTTACCCTTGATCAGTGGGTCACCCTCCATTTTTTTGTACTCATCCTTAATGTCTTGTTTGGACATCCGAATGTTTTTCTCATAATCATATTTCTGATACATGTAATCGAAAATCGCAAGAATCATAAGCGCTACTGCAATTTTCACGCCTAAACTTAATGTAATTGAAGCTGCAAAGTGTAAAATAGCATCCACCGAAAAATGTGAAAGTGAAGCAATGTCTGATTGGTAACTGATAATTGTGCTGTACACGAGATAACCAATAATCGACATTTTTAATACGGATTTAGCGAATTCCACTACTGAACGCAATGAGAAAATATTTTTAAATCCCTTGATTGGATCAAGCTTTTCAAGCTTTGGCTTAAGCCCTTCTCCTACAAGTAGAAACCCAACCTGCATATAGTTTACAATCAGAGCAATAAGGGCAACCCCTAGCAACACTGGAGCAAGTAACAACATAACCTCGATGCCATAACGCATCATAAGCGCCATTACATTCTCACCAGTGATTTGCATGCTTAACCGGTTAATGAAGATATCCGTGAAAAGCCTAACCATGCGTTCCTTATAAAAGTCACTAAAAAACATAAAGATCAAAAAGGTGAACAGGAGAATCGCAGCACCGGATATCTCCATACTTTTGACGACCTGTCCCTTTTTACGTGTTTCCTGCCTCTTATTCGGTGTTGCCTTTTCAGTCTTTTCTCCTGCAAACAACTGGAGGTCGAGTTGATATTTCATTTGGGTCTTGTCCTCCATTTCACTCAGCCCGGCCTCTGTCCAATGGTCCCAAGCAATTTTTCCATGGATCTGAACATTACTTCGAACAATTGACTAAATACAAAGGAAAAACTCGGAACCAGTAAAAGCAAAATAGCAATCCCGACAAGTACCTTAAGCGGCATACCAACAGCAAATACGTTGAATTGAGGAGCTGTTTTGGCTAAAAAGCCTAAACCTACGTCTGTCAAGAACAAAGCAACGACAATCGGTGCAGACATCTGAAATGCAAGCATAAATGTCTCGCCCAATGTTCGTACTAGAAATTCTGCTATACTTCCATCTGCCAAACGAATATAAAATGCATTGGATAATGGTATCCAACGATAACTGTATACGATCGCATCTAGCAAGTAATGATGACCATTCATCGTCAGAAATAACAGCATGGCAAATGCGTACTTGAAGTTACCCGTAAGTGGTGCGGAAGCACCAGTCATTGGATCATAAACGTTCGCCATGGCAAATCCAATCTGAAAATCAATAAATGCTCCTGCTGTCTGTACAGCAGTCATAATAAGATACGCTACGAAGCCCAGCAACAGGCCTATGAGAATTTCTCTAATAACCAGTAGAATGTAACTTAGATCTGTAGGAACCTCTTGATTAATGCCATAGACCAAGTACACGGTTAACGTGACAAATGCGGAAATTCCAATTTTAAACGTATTAGGCACATTTCGAGCTGAAAAGACAGGTGCCGTTACAAAAAATGATGCAATTCGACAAAACATAAGCAGAGCGACAGGATAACTTTGCAACAATGTCTCCATCTGCAAAAGCCTAACCTATATATCTGTATAAATTATCGAGTATGTTGTACGTGAAGTCGACCAATATATTCAATATCCATGGTCCAAACAATAGTACTGCCAATAATACGGCAACAATTTTTGGCACAAAAGCCAAGGTCTGTTCCTGAATCTGAGTTGTCGCTTGAAATATGCTGATCATTAGACCTACAACCAGAGCAAGTATAAGCATGGGTGCGCTGGCCAACAGTGCTGTATAAACTGCTTTCCCGGCCAGACCGATAATAAATTCCGAAGTCATGACCGTCCTCCTTTACTTTTCCGGCTCAAGTATTAAAACTCAGCAACAGTGACTTCACCACCAGATACCATCCATCCACGAGGACAAATAATAGTATTTTGAAAGGTAATGAGATCATAACCGGCGGAAGCATCATCATCCCCATAGCCATCAGTGTACTAGCAACAACAATGTCTATGACCAGAAACGGAATGAAAATCATAAATCCCATCTGGAATGCTGTCTTTAATTCACTGATTGCATATGCCGGCACCATAACAGTGAGCGGTATATCTTGATACGAACTAGGCTGTTCGGTTTGATTGTATTTCATAAAAAGCAATAGATCTTTTTCCCTAGTGTGAGAGAACATAAATTTCTTTATCGGGTCTGCTGCCTTTTCCAATGCCTCAGTTTGCGTAATTTCTCCTTGAAGATAGGGCTGAAGTGCTACCTGATTAATCGAAGACAATGTCGGTGACATAATGAATAATGTCAAGAAGAGCGCTAACCCGACAAGCACCTGATTGGGTGGCATTTGCTGTGTCCCCAAGGAAGTTCGCACAAAACCAAGAACGATAACAATTCGGGTAAAACTGGTCATCAGTACCAGTAATGCCGGTGCGATACTCAGTACCGTAATTAATAGGATGAGCGATAATGAGCTTGTACTTGGTGCTCCCCCATCCCCATTTCCGATTTGAATATCAATATTCGGTATCGGTTCGGCAAAGGCGACTGTTACGGACGCCAGGCTGATCAGCCCCATCAAACAACATGCTAGCCAAATCTTTTTCTTCATGAATCCCTCTACCGATCTGTAGTATTGTCTTCTTCTTTAAGCAGCTTCTCCATCTTCTCTTTTCGGTTAGGCATCTGCCGAAGTTTGGATTCAAACAATTCGTGAAAAGAGGTTGTATCTTCTAGCTCTATTTCCCGTGGTGGTTCTTCTTTGCGGAAACGAGCAGCTAGCTTGCTGATGAGAGGCGAGAGGCTTCCATTTGATGCAGAAGCTTCTCGTTCAAACGAATCAATGATTCGCTGTGCCTCATCCAGATCAGAAATTTTATCTACAAGTTGAATATCCTCACCTACACCAAGTAGATAAACGTTACCGCCAATTTCAATAATCTGTAGTGATTTATTAGGTCCGAGCCCAACTCCGCCTAAAATCCGGACTGTGCCGTTACGAAACCACTGCTGATTCCGTTTATTGAGAAAACGAATCAAGTAGACGATAAGGGCTAGGATGACGGCCAGGACAACAATCACCCAAACAAGCTGCAAATAATAATTGGTACCCACAAATTGACTTTCATCCTGAGCCATCATCATATCTCTTACACGCCCAGTGTTTTGCTGATCGCTTCAATAACGCGGTCGGACTGGAATGGTTTAACGATGAAATCTTTGGCTCCTGCTTGAATTGCATCGATTACCATTGCTTGTTGCCCCATTGCAGAGCACATAATCACTTTAGCATTGCCATCAATTTTTTTAATTTCTTTCAGAGCCGCGATTCCATCCATCTCAGGCATGGTGATATCCATCGTGATCAGATCAGGACGAAGTTCCTTAAATTTCTCAATTGCTTGTGCTCCATCCTGAGCCTCGCCAACGACCTCATATCCGTTTTTGGACAAAATGTCCCGGATCATCATTCTCATAAATGCAGCGTCGTCCACGACTAAAATTCGGTTTGCCATCTTGATTCAAGTCCTCCCTAAATTGTGCTTATTGTAATTTCTGAATTCGGTCCCATTGGCTTACGATATCTATAACACGAACACCAAAGTTTTCGTCGATAACGACAACTTCTCCCTTGGCGATCAGCTTGTTATTAACTAAAATATCGACAGGTTCGCCGGCTAGTTTGTCAAGCTCGACAATTGAACCTTGTGATAGTTCCAATATATCCTTAATTTGCTTTTGGGTCCTTCCTAATTCTACGGTGACTTTAAGGGGAATGTCCATCAATAAATTCAAATTGTTTTCATCAACCTGACTGTATGCACCATTTTGCAAATTAGCAAACTGTACAGGCTGTACATTTACATTCCTATTCGGTACACCGCCGTAGTGCTGTGGTTCACCATAATGCGGCTGTGGTGGCATAGCATATGGTTGCTGTGGTGGCATTCCATACGGTTGCTGTGGCGGCATTCCCTGAGGCATTCCTTGCGGCATCCCCATTGGTGGTTGTCCATAACTGTTATAATCCTGCGCTGGTGGCTGCGGTGCCGCCTGTGGTGGCATCTGCTGCTGTACCGGTGGTTGTGGTGGAGCTGCCGCCGGTGTTGGTGCCTGAGGCTCTGGCGTCTGTACAGGCTCTTGTGCCGCTGGAGCAGGTGTATTCGCTGTAGACTCCTGTGCACCGCCAATCAACAATTCAACCATGTGCTTCGCGAAATGAACAGGAAGCAATTGCATGAGATTGGAATCAATCAGATCACCAATCAACAACCGGAAGGATACTTGAATGAGAGTCTCATCTTCTGGAAGGTTGCTTACACCCTCACCACTTTCCATGTTGAGAATATCAATCCCTGGAGGAGAAATATTCACGAAACGATTAAATATCGTAGACATGGATGTAGCAGAAGAACCCATCATCTGATTCATAGCTTCCTGCACAGCGCTGATATGAATTTCATTCAATTCCTCATCCGCTGGATTGCCCTCGCCCCCAAGCATCAAGTCAGCAATAACTTGAGCATCGCGTTTTTTGATAACGAGCGAGTTAATTCCTTCGAATCCATCGACATAATTGACATGGACGGCAACATGAGGTTTAGGGAACGCATCTTCAAATTGTGATCGGCTAATCGCCGAAACCTTAGGTGTTGTAATATCCACTTTGAGTCCCAATAAAGTGGACAAAGCCGTTGCTGCACTGCCAAATGTAATATTACCAATTTCACCCAGTGCATCTTGCTCCAGCTCGGTTAAGAAATCGTCAACCGTTTTCTCCGCTGGTTCAGAGCTGTTGATCGATTCAGATTGCCTGAGCAAAGCATCAATCTCGTCCTGGGATAAATAATCCTTACTCGTCAAATTCTTCAACTCCTTCGGTGACAATCTCGTCTATTTGTATAGCCACACGATCTTTAATCGTTCCCGGACTACCCATATACTTCAGCCTGTCGCCAACTTTAATGGATAAGCCCTCCTCAACCGGTTTGTTTAACGTAATGACGTCCCCAACCGATAAACCCAAAAACTCTGAAATGGAAATTTTGGACTCTCCAAGTTCGGCCACCACTGGCAATTTAGCCTTATTGACACGTTCCCTAAGAGCTTCATACTCTTCTGGGGCTCTGGTTTTTTTCTCGGAAACAAACCATTGGTGCGTAGACAGACGTGACATAATGGGTTCAAGAACGACATGCGGGATACACAAATTGATCATACCTGTTGTGTCACCGATTTTAGTGCTCAGTGAGATCAGCGCAATCGTTTCATTGGGTGATACAATTTGCATGAATTGAGGGTTAGTCTCCAACGCTTCCAATTTGGGTGAGATATCCATCACCGTTTTCCATGCTTCCTGCAAGCTTTCAAATGCCCGGCTAAAAATCCGCTCCATAATGGTTGTCTCAATTTCAGTCATTGAAGCTATTTTGGCAGGTGCACTGCCCGTTCCACCAAGCAGCCGATCCAGCATTGCATAACCAACGTTAGGATGTACCTCCATAACCATTCGACCTTGCAAAGGCTCGGCCTCAAAGATATTTAATATGGTCATTTTGGGTATCGAACGGATAAATTCATCATAGGGCAATTGTTCAACCTGAACGACATTGATCTGAACGAACGTCCGCAGTTGGGCTGAAAAATAAGTGGTGAGAAAGCGTGCAAAGTTTTCGTGAATCCGGGTCAAGCTTCGAATATGATCCTTTGAAAAGCGCACTGCCCGCTTAAAATCGTAAGATCTAATTTTCTTCTGAGTTTCTTCCTTTTTCAATTCCTCAGCATCCATCTCACCTGAGGAAAGTGCTGCTAATAGGGCATCAATCTCATTTTGTGATAATACATCCACCATGTTCTCACCCCCTTACAGGTTTACAGCGTGTTCTGTTCATATTACATAGGTACCATTAAGAAATCAGTGAAGCTAGTACTGCTCAATTTCGGTTCTGGTAAGGCAGTATTAATTAATTCTGTAAGCTTGATGTTAAAATCAGAACGGCCTTTAGCTGTTTTTAATTCTTCTGGTTGTGTATCTGCTAGGGTCTGAATAATAATCGGTTTTACAGTAATTTCTTTGATCTTCTCAAATTCTTCTTTTGATTTAGCATCTGCTAGCTCAAAGGATAACTTCGCTTGTAAAATGTGATTTGTATCTGCTAGATTCGTTTTTATGTCTGTAATTTCTGATGTTACTTCGACAATCTCATCTGCAGTCTTCTTCTTCTCTACTACAGCAGCAGACTTATGTGCATCAGCGTTGTTCCCGTTCTGAGTTTGCATAAATACAAACACAACCACCGCAATGAGTGTTATAGCAAGCAGGCTCATTGCAATCCAGGGCATCATCTTTTTCATCAGGATTCCTCCGTTTGTTGCACTTTGATGGTGGCCGCCTGAACCCCAATTTCACGGTTGTATTCTTTAATTTTGGAAATGACTTCATCCGCTTTTTCCAGCACAATGAGTCTCTTTCCTGTGACAAGAGTTATATACGTATCTGGCGTCTCTTCAACGATCTCCACCATCAGCGCATTCAACCACATAGGAGAACCATTTAACCGCGTCACCGAAATCATGCTAAGCCCCCTTATTCAGTGTGGGGGAACCCATTCCCCCACACAATTAAAAAACTGCTAAACCGTTATTAACGCTTCAGGTTAACAACTTCTTGAAGCACTTCATCGGATGTGGTAATGATTCTTGAGTTGGCCTGGAATCCACGTTGAGCTACAATCATCTCTGTAAATTCACCTGTCAAATCCACATTGGACATTTCAAGCTGACCAGCAATGATTGCACCAGTTCCATCTTCAGCACTGTTGGCTGTCAGTGGGTCAAGCGCACCATCCGGATTCGCATTGGCTGTCATACGATACAAGTTGCCTCCGATTTTCTCCAAACCTTCTGGATTGACTACCTTACCAATACCAAGCTGTGCACCAGCTTCAATCGTGCCATCAGCCATCGTCTGATTAATCGTTCCATCTTGACCAATGGTGAAGGACACAACATCATCTCCAAGGGTAATGTTAGCACCACCATTATCCAGTACAAACAATCCATCAGATGTCAACAGGTTACGTGCAGCATCAATATGGAAATCACCAGCACGAGTCAAATAAGGAACCTCTTGATCCTCACTGAGGCGTACCAAGAAGAATCCATCCCCGTTAATCCGCAAATCTGTAGGATTGTTCGTTGTCATCGGACTACCTGCCAAGTGCAACGTATCAATTGAACCAATTGATACCCCAAGTCCGATTTGTTTCGCGTTCACACCACCAGTTGCATCTCCTGGAGCAGTTACCCCAGCCGTTGTTTGGCTCATAATATCTTTGAACATAACGCGGCTACCTTTAAAACCAACCGTATTTACGTTCGCAATATTATTACCAATAACATCTAGCTTTGTTTGAAAACCCCGCATCCCGGAAACGCCTGAGTACATTGATTTCAACATTTTAAAAAAGCCTCCCAGCCATAATTTGGTTTACCGCATCAATCGGTCAGCGGCATTCCGGCTCCCGAGAAGGGCCAGCCGGTTAAGAAATAATGACAGCACTATCAATTTGAGTGAATACATTGTTCTTCATACTTTCACTATCCATGGCAGTTACGACGGTGCGATTTTTGACGTTAACGATAAAAGCTAAATCCTGCATCAAAATCAGAGACTCCTTGGCTCCCTTTGCAGCAGCCTTATCTAGGGCAGTACCAATTTGTTGCATTTGCTCACTTTTCAGCTCGATGCCGCGTTGTTCCAATCTCTTTGCAGCGTGATTACTTAATTTTAGAAGATTATCTTCCAACACCTGGGCAAAGGGGCGCTCTGGCGTTGTGGATAAATCCCCCTGCTTGGATCGACTCAGCAAATTTGGTGTATTTATCCCTGTGTATAACTGCCCAACCGTTATTCGTTCACTCATAACAAGTTCTCACTGTCATCCGTTGGCTCGATTGCTTCTGGATTAACTGGGCTTTCGTTTGTATCTGACACGATATCCGTAGCGTTTTGAACCTGAGGTTCATTTTGCTCCGGCTGGTTCAGATCAATTGATTCTGGTTCCTTCGGATTGGTTACCTGAATAATCTCATCTAGTTTGATTTCGTCATTGCCCACTTTAGCGTACTGTACACCATCTCGAACAACGATGGAATCTACAATGCCCTGACGAAGCGTTCCGTTATCTGCTTTATTAGAAGAAAGCCAACTGATCTCTCGACCAATCATGCCAGACACAGCTCCTAGGGATTGGTTCAAAGTCTTGAGTTGTGATGAAATGTTAACCAATTGTTCAACCGAACTGAACTGCGCCATCTGAGCGATAAACTCTTTATCCTCCATGGGCTGCATCGGATCTTGGTTCTGAAGCTGAGTAATCAAAATTTTGAGAAACTGATCCTTCCCTAACTCCTTTGTTGCAGCACTTGTCGTTGCTTTATTCGCTGCCGAGTAGTTAGGCCAGGTATTGTTGGTTGAAACGATTTCATTAGCCATATAATCACCTCATTTCTATTAAGCTTCTGCTGTAAACGAATCCCGTTTAAGCTCCTGACCCTCTACTTGCTCGCTGCGCCAGTTACGCAATTCTTCTTGGATCCCTGCTGCGGTTACAGCATCATCGGACTGCTCTTCACGCTCACGCGAACGACGTTGCTGCTGGGAGTTACTTCCCGGCTGACGTCCACCATCCTGATACATTTGAGATCCCAGTGAGCTGTTCTGTGTTACTTCAAGTCGTTCTACTTGAATTCCTTGGGCCTGAAGTGAACTACGTAACTGCATCATCTGCTGTTCAAGCATATCTTTCGCCATGGTATGTTCTGTCATAAAACGAGCAACCAATTGTCCGTTCTGTAACGTGATCTGAACATCCAACTTACCTAAATGCTCCGGACGAAGTGAAATCGTCGCTTCAGAGAATCCATTCTTCTGAACAATATCCAACTTGTTCACAACGAATTGCGTCATTTCTTTAGCAAACTGTGATGCTTGCATAACAGGCTCCGCAGGTTTAGCTGCAGATGTACCCGAAGTACGCATGGATAACTCACCAGCTGTGATTACAGTCGAATGATCTAATTCTACATCTGTGCTCGCTGATACTGATGCATTCGTTCCTGTCTCCGTTGTCGCATGAATAGCTTTACCTGCTGTAGAAGCAATAAGAAGTTGAGAGATCACTGCATCTTGCTTATTCAGCGCTTGTGCTGTACTCGCTTGAGTAACATGTACATTCTGTTCCTTCATGGTGACTAGGGTATCCACAATTGATTTCAGATCTGACCATCCCTTACTACCACTTAAATCCACGCCTGAGTTCTGTAAATGATTCTGTAAATTCTGAAGGAGATTCTTAAACTCACTCGTGTTTTTATTAAGGGTGCCATCTGGATTAACCAAGTTTGTCGCCATTTGTGTAAGAGCATCCTGCAACACAAACCGAGCTGCTGTCGGGTGTTCCGTCAGGTTGATAGCTGTTACGGCTTTCAATGCTTCTGGAGCCGCATCGCTATCCGCCGCAGTTCCACTCTCTTGCTCTGTACCATCAGCGATCTGTGCATACATCTGCTGAATGAGGGTTTGGAGTTCCGCAAGAAGTGATGGATCTTGCTCAATTGCATCATCTAAAGTTTCCAAGTCGCTGAACAAAGAATGAAGTATATCTGCTAACGAGGTTTGCTCTCCTTCTTCGCTAGATACCAAAGCTATTCTAAGTGGATTTACACTTAACATCCCAGATCCTGCCACATTACTTCCTTCTGTAGTTCCTCCATTCAAAGATGCTGCGAGGGTTTGCATAAATTCTCCCCCTGGTGCCGCAACAGCTCCCTTTGCTTGGGTTCCTGTCGTTGAAGTCGTTGCCGTTGCTTTCGATGAGGATGCAGTAGTCATTTGATATACGATCGACATATGTTCTCACCTCCTTTCAAATGTTCAAACACATGTTATAAAGATGATGCACCGATTACTTGTTTCCCATCAGTCTGTTTAAAATTTTGGCTGTTTCCACTGAATTTTCGGTGGACATATTTTCAAGCAGTTGCGAACGAGTGGCATCATCCACTGAGTTCAAAATGGTCAACGTTTTATCCGGACTGAGTTTGTATGTTTCGAGCAGTAGTTTCGCACCACTTGAAGCTGACATACTAGCAAATGTTTGACTCAGTTGGTTTTTGTCTAGATTCTTCGAGGTAGTTGTAGCCGCTGCCGTTGTTGTTGCTTCTTTATTCAATCTAGATTGCAGTGCATCAATGGCCAAATCGCCAGATGGTTTGGCATCCTTCATCATCATGGTCACATCTGCAGCCGTTTTGGGATCCATTTTCTCAAGCACTCTAGTCCGAGGTGTAGATTGCATTGCACTGAGCAGAAGCACCATTTCTTCATTGGTCATGTTTTGCAGAATCGGTGCTGCTTTACTTGGACTCATGTCTGCGTACATCTTAGCTAAATCTTTGATTTGTTTTTGGTAATCAGACTCTGACTCAGGAGTGGCTTGTGCAGCCGTTTCTGCAGCCTGCTCAGCTTCGTCCAATTTCTTTTGCAAATTGCTAGCTTTCTGTGTTTCTGTAGCCGTAGCATCCTTAGCTGCTTGAAGCTCCGTATCCTTTGCAGCAATTTGAGATTTGAGCTTTTCGATTGTCGCTTCAGCACTTTCCACTTGCTTCTCGCTCTTCTCAAGCTTCTCTTTCTCTGGATCTAACACAGGTTCAGGTACCCAGTCCTTAACAACTGGGATTTTATTAGCAAAATCAAGCAAATTATTGCGAATATCTACATTAAATAGGGTGAGTAACACCCCAAGCAGTACAACGGTGAATACAATTGGAATGGAGATCATCAGAAACTTCTCCCATCCACCGCTTGACTCTTTTTCCATGTCCTCTGTGTCTCTTACAGCCATCGTTTATTCCTCCCTCACGAGGGCAACCTCGCTTCCAGACTTCTATTACATTGCCCGTCCGGCTTTTGCAGCGAAGCGTACAGTAGCCATCTCGTCCAGATCATTCTGTTCACGGAGGAGCATCTCCTGCTGAAATTTGATCTTGGCCTTGTCTCTCGCTTCAAGCCATACTTTTTCGTCAACCATTTTGCCGTTCAGAAACGTTTTATTCCGTTCTACATTGACCTGGGCATGCTTAACATCTGTATTTTTTCTACTAATACATTCATCTAGGTGATGAACATATCGTTGCATTTCTTGTAGGGAAGATACAGAAGCTGTGCTTTCCGTTGCCGTTTGGATCACTTGGATCAGCTCATTTTTATCATTCAAAAGTTGTAAAAGGTGCTCTTCTTCCGTCTGAAGTTTACCGATGGCTGTGGATAACATCCACTCCGCTTGTGTTTTCTCATTGCTCTTCAGGTCACAAACCTTCTGGAAATGATATCGAAATTTCATCGCTTACTCATTCATCTCCTTGCAAACTCAAGAATCAAACGTTCCTGTACTTCACTCAGTGTCACTTTTTCATCTACTTTTTGTTTGGTAAAATTCCAAATGTTATCAATCTGATCCATCGACTCATCGATCGCAGCATTGGAACCTCTCTGATACGCTCCAATGTTAATTAAGTCCTCGGATTCTTTATAAACAGCCATTAATCGCTTCATATTATTCGTTGCTTCGATCTGCTCCTGAGGTGCAATGTCCTTCATGACACGGCTGATACTCGCAAGTACATCGATGGCTGGAAAATGACCTTTGTTCGCAATGGCACGGTTCAATACAATGTGGCCATCCAGAATACCCCTCACTGCATCCGCAATCGGTTCATTCATATCATCACCATCAACAAGAACTGTGTAGAAGGCGGTAATTGAACCTGTCGGACCCGTTCCTGCTCGCTCTAGCAATTTCGGAAGGCTAGCAAAAACAGATGGCGTATATCCTCTCATGGCAGGGGGTTCACCAACAGCGAGTCCAACTTCCCTTTGTGCCATTGCATAACGTGTCACAGAGTCCATCATCAGCATGACATTCATGCCTCTATCCCTGAAATACTCTGCAATCGTCGTCGCAATGACCGCTCCCTTAATCCGAATTAAGGCAGGTTGATCGGAAGTCGCTACGATCACGACAGATCGTTCTAATCCTTCTGGCCCTAGATCCCGTTCGATAAAGTCTCGAACTTCACGTCCCCGTTCACCTACAAGCGCAATTACATTCACATCAGCAGCTGTATTCCGAGCAATCATACCCATTAATGTACTCTTACCGACACCAGATCCTGCAAAAATCCCGACCCGCTGACCTTTACCAACGGTTAGCAGTCCATCAATGGCACGAACGCCAACTCCCATTGTCTCTAGTACTCTCGGTCGATCCATCGGATTGACGGGTGTATTCGAGGTGGAATACGTAGGCATTCTTGACGGTAGAAGTGAGCCATCGAGCGGCTGTCCCAAGCCGTCAAGCACTTTGCCAAGCAGTTCAGAACCCACTTGTACGCCAAGCGGTTTGCCTGTTCCTACAACATCACAACCTGGCCCGATCGACTGCAATTCTCCTAAAGGCATTAACAGTACTTTGTTATCTCTGAAGCCAACAACCTCTGCCTGAAGTGGCTTAGCTGATTTTCCAGGGTAGATGTAACATACGTCACCGATGCTTGCATCTGGCCCCTCAGATTCAACCATTAATCCGATAACCTGAGTCACTTTTCCGTTAACCCGGACAGGGTCAAAACCTTTTAAATGTTCCATATAACGCTGTGAACTAAGAACCTTCATGTTGATTTCTTCGCCCCTCATCCTCAAGTGCTAAACGGATCAGTTCCTTTTTAATCTCAGTTAATTGGGTATCAATACGGGCATCCACACTTCCGAAGGAAGAACGGATGACACATCCCTTGTCTTTGACGGTTGCATCAGGCAAAATCTGCAGTTCAGCTTGCGAGTCAATTGCGAGCGATAACTCTTCCCGTGCTGCTTGCACAAAAGAGAACTGATCTGGTGCTACACATAGCGTGATCATTCCTTGTTCCCGTTTACGCGACAGATTTTGACGAATTAATTCAAGCATTTGTTCTGGCTCCACAGTAAGTTGCATATCAATTACCTTCTCTGCAATACCGCATGCTAGATCAACCAGAAATGGTTCTGCTTCTTGAATAATCTGATCTTTAGCAACATAAGCCTCTTCAAGAACTTCACGAGCTTCTTTCATCATCTCTTCGATCTGCACTTGGAGATCCAGTTCAGCCTGTACTTTACCTTCTTCAAACCCTTGCTGAAAGCCTTGTGATCGCATCGCTTCAGTAAGATGTTCATCCTGCATGCGTTGTTCCTGCCACCAGCTATCAATCTGCTCACGGGCTTCTTGAAGCAAACGTTCCGCCTCCTCAGAAGCTTCTCGCACCTGCTTTTCTGCAAACTCCTTCGCATCCTCCAGCATCTCTGCAGTGAGTCGTTGTGACTCCTCGTCTACACGTGCTTGCAGTTGTTCTGCTTCAGCACTTTCATCTCGTTCCATTTCAAATTCCGCTTCAGAATCTCCATAATGATGATGATTCTCTAGTCGTTTGCGGTCATCCACCGGAACATACTGGAAAGATTTAATCAAATTAGACAATGATATCATCTCCTCCACCACGAGCGATAATGATCTCACCAGCTTCTTCCAACCTACGAATTGTACCTACGATACGAGTCTGTGCTTCCTCCACATCACGCAATCGAACAGGCCCCATGAACTCCATTTCTTCCTTGAACGTTTCGGACATCCGTTTCGACATATTCCGGAACACCGCATCGCGCACTTCCTCGCTGGCCACTTTGAGTGCCAACTGCAGATCTGCGTTGTCGATATCGCGAATAATTCGTTGAATCGAACGGTCGTCGACGTTGACGATATCCTCGAAGACAAACATCCGTTTTTTGATCTCTTCGGCAAGCTCTGGATCTTGTATCTCGAGAGAATCCAAAATCGTACGCTCTGTACCTCGGTCTACACCGTTCAAAATCTGTACGATTGACTCGATACCACCAGCATTTGTGTAATCCTGCGTAACAGTCGAAGACAATTTTTGCTCCAACACTCGTTCCACCTGAGCGATAACTTCTGGAGAAGTACTATCCATGACCGCAACTCTTCTCGCCACATCAGCTTGTTTTTCCTGCGGTAAGGAGGAAAGAATCGCTGCAGCTTGCTCGAATTGCAGATAAGACAGTACCAAAGCAATCGTTTGTGGACTTTCGTTTTGAATAAAGTTCAAAATTTGATTCGGATCCGCTTTGCGAGCAAAGTCGAATGGTCTAACTTGTAGTGTAGCCGTTAAGCGATTAATGACTTCGAGAGCTTTTGAGGATCCCAGAGCTTTCTCGAGAATCTCTCTTGCATAGGTGATACCGCCTTGAGAAATGTATTCCTGAGCAAGGCAGATCTGATGAAATTCAGCCATAATCATGTCTTTTTCCGCGGCATCCACTTTACGAACGTTGGCAATTTCCAACGTCAGTTGTTCTATTTCCTCATCACGAAGATGTTTGAAGATTTGTGCCGATACCTCTGGACCAAGTGTAATGAGCAAAATTGCTGCTTTTTGTCTTCCGCTTAGTCCCTGATTGCTTGCCTTTGCCAATGCGTCCACCTCTATTCGTCAGCCAGCCATGTACGCAGCAGATTGACGAATTCGTCTGGCTTTTTCTTCGCCAAACTCTCCAATTGTTTGCGCACCTGACTTTCGTTCGTTACACTGTCCAACGTTATGGACGGGAACTCGGTTGCTACTGGAAGAGGGATTTCCTCTTCTTCTTCTTCATCCTGTTTGCGGCGACGGCGTACGAGCAGGATCACAACGGCTGCGATCAATGCTGCAACCAGTCCACCTATGCCCCATAGCATTCCTGTTGAAAGTGGGAATCCGGTATCCGCTGTATCTGTAGTCTGGAATCCTTGAGAAATGACAGATACTTTCTTAGCTAGATCCGCGTCAGTGATAACCGTGCCTGTGTCAGCAAGTGAAGCACGAACGATATTCACCAAGATATTTTCAATCGCATCTTGAACCGGTGCTTGCAATTCTGTCTGACCTGCCGGTGGTTCAACAGCCACGTTAATGGTTAAGTCTTTTACAGAATATGGACTTGCCACAATATCTTTAACAATTCGGTTAACATCGTAATTTTTAGTACTCGATGATTCTTCGGAGGTTGAATTTCCTGTCGCATCAGCCGATGGGTAACCAGGAACTTCTTCCTGCCCCGTACCAGCTACGCCACCTGTAGGTGTACTTGCTCCGGTATAACTCTTCTGAATCTCTTGTACGCTAATCTCAATACCTTTCATATTTTCCACATCGACTGGCTGAACGAGATTTTCTTTTCTAGTTTCCTTGTCAAAATTCAAGGTAGAAACGACAAGAACGTTAACTTTTTCTTCGCCTACGATTTGTGAAAGGAATTGCTTCACGTTGTTACGAACATCATTTTCAAACTTTTTCTGCAGTGCCATGTTTTCTTGAACTTCAGATGACAAGCCACCACTGCCACCGCGGGCTGATGGAATCAGCTCTGCTTCATCCGTATTCGTAATCGTAATATTCTCTATCGGCAGATTAGGAATAGCCGTTTTTACCAAATTAAAATACCCATCAACTGCTGCCTGATTTGGGTGATAACCCGGTTTGAATTGGAGGGCTACAGATGCGGACGCTTTGTCTTGCTCTTCTAAGCCAGCGAAGATGTTATCCTTTGGCATATTGACGAGTACCTTGGCATCCTGAATCCCTTGCATCCGTTGAAGCAATTGCTCCACTTCTCCGTTTAACGCACTATTGTATTTCACATCAAATTCTTTATCCGTCATCCCAATCGGAGACGAGGATTCTGAGAATGCTTTATAACCTAATGAACCGTTCTGTATGATGCCTTGTGATCCAACATTTACTTTCGTAATAGCAACATCCGTACTAGGAATGGAAATGGATTTTCCATCTGCACTTAGTTTATAAGGAATATTGGCTGAATCTAGGTATGCAATAACTCCTGCCGAATCACTAGAGTTCAGATCTCTAAAGGCGACCTCATATTCCGTTTTGGAGAGTTGCATGGTTAGAACAACTGCAGCCATGATTAAAAATAAAAAGGTAGATACCAGTAATACCTTCTGTTTTTTGCTAAAACTATTCCAGTACTGAACCGTCTTGTCTTTGTACTGGGCGATTCTCTCATTCACTCTGTCACCCCATCCGAAACTTTGCTTAGTCTGTCCCGAAGCAACTTCTGTACGTCATTAGTTACAGAATAAACGTTAGCTTTTAGGAGCAGCATCACGCTGCTTGTTGTAATGATCAGCGCTGTTATCGAAGCGCAAGGCGTGCTATTTTACAATTGCGTACGCATAATTTCTTGGTATGCTTCGACTACTTTGTTTCGGACCTGAGTCGTCAGTTGCAAACCCAGTAGAGCTTGTTCTGATGCGATCATCACTTGATCGACGTTCACTTTTCCAACCAAAAACTGGTTAGACATTTCATGCGCTTGAGATTCCTGTGCAGCTACGGAGCCTAACGCTTCTTGTAAGTATGTACCGAAGCTCTCAATAGTTTCGGCTGGTGTTGAGGGTTTGCTAACGGAAGCATTTTGCATCTGGAGCGGTTGAATCCCCTGTGTGTTAAACATGTTGTTCTGAATCATTAATGTCCCTCCCCTTCATCTCTTTCTTCAGCTTAAGAAGAATTTAATTTCATTCCTGTTTAACTAGGCTCTACCAATCTCCAATGCCTTAGATATCATGGCTTTAGTTGAATTCAAAGCAGTAACGTTAGCCTCGTATGACCGCGAAGCAGAGATCATATCAACCATCTCTTTCGCAATGTCGACATTAGGCATAAATACATACCCGTCCGCATTTGCATCTGGATGTGTTGGATCGTATACAGGCTTGAGCGGAGATTGATCATCACGAATCTCAGAAACTCTAACACCCTCTCCCGTTCCACCGTCTCTCATTTGGCTTTGAAGCATGCTGCTAAACGAGGATTTGTTAGGCTCAAGAACAACCATTTTCCTTTTATAAGGAACGGCTTCCCCATTAACTACACTGGCACGCGTTGTCTCTGCGTTAGCAATATTGGAAGAAATCACGTCCATTCGCAAACGTTGAGCCGTTAGAGCCGATGCACTAATCCCAAAGCTATTACTGATGTTCACTTTAGCTATCTCCCTTCAACGCCAACACGCATCATTTTGATCTGTTCATTTACTTGCTGGATATAAGCACTGTAGCGCAATTGGTTGTCCGCCAGAAGACTCATTTCTCTGTCGATATCGACATTATTCTGGTTATTATTCATCGATGTAGAATGATCCAAATTGACTACTGGTGTAGGTACGGAAGAGGAAGGGCCTATGACAAAATGCCTTGAATCCGTTACTTTCCCTCTAAGAACAGGGGTATCTCCACCCATTTGCTGCTGCAACATTTCTTCAAAAGCGACGTTAGAACGCTTAAAGTACGGGGTGTCCGCATTTGCTACATTGTCTGCAATCGTACGTTGTCTCATATTCGACGCATCAAGTGCACCTTGTAACCTCTGGAAACTAATATCATTCAAAAGATTCATATTTTCCCTCCTCTCCTTAGAAATTATGGAAAAAGATTGCATCTTCTTCCTTTTAATCGCTTATGTTTTTTCGACAAAAACATTCGCTTTTACACGTTTTTCTAGGACTTAAGTAGAATTAACTCTGATGTTGTCGTATATGATAAGTTTCTTCGAGATTGGGATTTATTACAATAAGAAAAAAGCCCTATCTTTTCTGTAATAGAGGGCTTTTTGTGTATTTTCTGCAAATTATGATTTTTTTCGTAAATGATGAGGCCCAAAACAAAAATTATCTAATATCCAATCATCCTGCACTTAAACATTCTTAAAATAAAAAAAATGGTTCTTCCCCTAGTTTCTTACGCAACCTTTACAAAATAGCTGCATGATTGATTAGCTCATCCCTTATGATGATATAGCTAATCGCCGATATAATAAGGTTTTTCCATTAATCCCACTTTTGGGACAGCATTTCTGTGTAATAAAATTTTGACTTAAAAACGATCTTTGTTACTTCAATTCTTCTCTTTTTCCACAACACTTTTTTAACAATTAGTAACTTGTATGTAGATTGATTTCTTGGAAAGTAGTTTGGTATTCCAGAAATTTCTCCAAACCCACTTTTTGCACATTTGCGCAATTTTTCTCTCATTCTTCATAAAACCTATCGTCAGACTTGGTTAAAACAAAACCCTTATATTGGAAGAGGTTCCACACCTGAGCACGCTATAACTCTACTTTTGTCGAGCGAATTATGCCCGATCTGCGGCACAAGTCCTATATGTCACTCACCAAAAATCTACTTACACCTAATTATCGGTTCTTTACCTTTGTTTAATTAGCTGAATTTGTTAAACAAGATCTTTTCGGTCAATACAAAAAGACGGTACACCTCAGAATAGACAGCACGCTTACAAGCCATTGTAGGATTGTCATATCCACCAATAACTTAAAATGTGATTGTTTATCCATGTATACCGTCATTGTCTAATCGATGTCAAAATTGCAAGTCAGCTATAGCTGATCTATAGAATGTACTGGCTCAGATCACGATCCAGAGCGATATCATTCAATTTCTCACGAACATACTCTGGCGTGATTACCATACGCTCTAACGTGAGCTCAGCTGCCTCAAAGGACAAGTCTTCAAGTAGTTTCTCCAGAATTGTGTGCAGACGACGTGCGCCAATATTCTCCGTATTCTGGTTTACGGACTCTGCAAGTTTAGCAATCTCTCGAATGGCTTCGTCCGAAAACTCAATTTCAATATTCTCTGTACGCAATAAATCGACATATTGCTTCGTTAATGCATTTTTCGGTTCAGTCAATATGGATACAAATTCATCCAGTGTGAGGCTATTTAATTCTACACGAATCGGGAATCGCCCCTGAAGCTCTGGAATCAGATCTGAGGGCTTAGCCACATGAAATGCTCCTGCAGCCATAAACAGAATATAATCGGTTTTGACAGGCCCGTATTTAGTCATCACAGTTGAACCTTCAACGATAGGCAGAATATCCCGCTGTACACCTTCACGTGAAACGTCAGGGCCACTTCCGCGTCCTTGGCTGGCTACCTTGTCGATTTCATCAATGAAGATAATTCCGGTTTGTTCTGCTCTGCGGATTGATTCCTGGGTCACGTCATCCATATCGATTAATTTGCTTGCTTCTTCCTGAATGAGCACTTTTCGAGCTTCTTTAATAGCCAATTTGCGTTTCTTGGTACGCCGAGGCAACAAGCTACCAAACATCTCCTGCATGTTCATTCCCATCTGATCATTACCCTGACCAGCAAACATATCCATCATGTTAGGTGTTGTATCCTCTACATCAATCTCTATAACATCGTCCTCTAGCTTGCCTGATAACAGCTCAAATTTAATCTTACGGCGGCGCTCAGCCACATTTGTATCTGGCTCAGCTTCTTCTTGCTCAGGGACATGATTACCATTATTCCCAAAAATCATCTCAAATGGATTCCGCTGATTTTTGGATTTGGATTGTGAAGGAGCCAAAATATGTACAATTCGCTCGTTGGCAGCTTCTTCGGCTTTGTCTTTTACCTTTTCTGTCCGCTCCAATTTAACCATGCGCAAGGACGTTTCGATGAGATCACGCACCATGGACTCAACATCACGACCCACGTAACCCACTTCAGTAAATTTCGTTGCTTCTACTTTAACAAACGGAGCGCCCACGAGCTTAGCTAACCGACGGGCAATCTCTGTTTTACCTACACCTGTAGGTCCAATCATCAGAATATTTTTTGGTACAATATCATCCTGGGTTTGCTCGGGTAGCAAGCTACGACGATAACGGTTACGAAGAGCCACCGCTACGGATTTCTTGGCTTGTTTTTGACCAACGATGTATTTATCGAGCTCTGCAACAATTTGTCTAGGTGTTAGCGCTTGTGATTGCATATAGCTTCCCTCCTACTGGTATACTTCATTTTCAAACCTATTCATGACCCAAATTAGGGAGAACCCCGCAAAACATGAGGAAAAATGACCGGGGTCAGGCTCCATTTTGCGGGGTTATATTACAACTCTTCTACAATGATATTCGTATTAGTGTACACGCACAATTCTGCTGCAATTTGGAGTGATTCACGCGCAATATCCTTGGCTTCCAAATTGCCTGCATGTCGTTTCAACGCTCGTGCTGCGGATAGAGCGAAGTTCCCTCCTGATCCTATGGCAATAACATCATCATCTGGCTCGATGATCTCGCCACCACCAGAGATGAGCAACATACCTGTTTTGTCCATAACGATTAAGAGCGCTTCAAGCTTACGGAGTATTCGATCCTGTCTCCAGTCTTTGGCAAGCTCTACAGCAGCCCGTTGTAAATTACCATGGTGTTCCTCTAACTTACCTTCGAATTTCTCAAAGAGTGTAATCGCATCTGCCACGGAGCCAGCAAAACCAGCAACGACCTGTCCGCGATACAAACGTCTTACCTTTTTGGCGGTATTCTTCATCACAACACTTTGCCCCATGGTCACTTGACCATCTCCAGCAATCGCTGCCTTGCCATTATGGCGCACTGCACAGATCGTAGTGGCATGAAATGACATATCCATGATATAGCCTCCCCCACGAATAATTTATACGCGTTCAGGAACGGTTAGACCTTCTGAAGCAGCAAACCGAGCAATTCCATCCAATGCACGCTGAGCAAGAGCTTCATTCTTTTCCTTTTTGTTGCGTATCTTCGTTTCCAGTTTCGGCAACAAACCAAAGTTTGCATTCATAGGCTGGAAGTGTTTAAAATCAGCAGTCGTAATATATTGTGCCATACTACCCAGTGTTGTTTCTACTGGCAGTACTACAAGTTCCTGACCAAGAGCCGCTTTTGCAGCATTCATACCTGCAATGAGACCTGATGCAGCCGATTCGACATATCCTTCAACACCTGTCATTTGTCCAGCGAAGAACAGGTTAGGACGGTCTTTAAATTGATATGTTGGACGCAACAATTTCGGAGAATTAATAAATGTATTGCGATGCATCACGCCGTAACGTACAAACTCTGCATTTTCAAGACCAGGAATCAATGAAAATACACGTTTTTGTTCTCCCCACTTCAGATGTGTCTGGAATCCAACTAGATTATACAACGTTCCTGCAGCATTATCCTGTCTAAGTTGAACTACCGCATGTGGGAGTGTTCCTGTATGTGGGTTAACTAGACCTACGGGCTTCATCGGTCCAAACAATGCTGTTTGTTTACCACGTTTCATCATCACTTCGATTGGCATACAGCCTTCAAAGTAAATCTCTTTCTCAAACTCTTTTAATTGCGCGACCTCCGCGGTAATCAATGCATCGTAGAATACATCAAATTCCTCTTCTGTCATCGGACAGTTCAGATATGCCGCCTCTCCCTTATCATAACGGGAAGCTAGGTAGACCTTATTCATGTCGATAGAGTCTTTTTCAATAATTGGTGCAGCTGCATCATAGAAGTAGAAGTATTCCTCTCCCATGAGTGCTTTGATCTGCTCCGATAATGCAGGAGATGTCAAAGGCCCTGTTGCAACAACGACGATGCCATCTTCCGGAAGGGAAGTCAGTTCCTCATTAACAACCTCAATTAAAGGATGCTGTTGCAGCGTAGAAGTAATCTCCCCTGAGAACCCATCCCGGTCAACCGCAAGAGCTCCACCTGCTGGTACAGCATGCTTATCTGCCGCTCCAAGAACAAGAGAGTTAAGCATTCTCATTTCTTCCTTAAGAACACCTACTGCATTGGTGAGACCGTTAGCACGCAGTGAGTTACTGCATACCAGCTCTGCAAATTTATCTGTATGATGAGCCGGTGTTTTCACAACCGGTCTCATCTCGTATAGTTTCACACGTACACCGCGACTCGCAATCTGCCAAGCTGCTTCTGTTCCTGCCAGACCTGCTCCAATAACCGTTACTTGTTGTTCGTTAGTCAAAATCATTTACCCCCATATATGCTAATCCGCTGATTCCTCGTCTGTTTCTTCCACAGGTTCCTGATGGTCACAAGACGTACATTGTAATCGTGTTCCTTGTTTATTGCGCTTCTCAATCATTAACGAACCGCAGCTTGGACATGGCTTCGCTGATGGCTTATCCCACGAGACAAAATCACATTCAGGATACTTGTCACATCCATAGAATACACGTCCCTTTTTGCTCCGTCGCTCTACAACATGTCCTTCCTTACATTTCGGGCAAGTCACGCCGATATCCTTAATAATCGGTTTGGTATTCCGACATTCCGGGAAGCCAGAACAAGCCAAAAACTTACCAAAACGGCCAAGTTTGTAAACTAAATGTTTACCGCACTTCTCGCAGATTTCATCAGAAACTTCATCTTCAATCTCAATTTCCTTCATTTCTTCTTCTGCAAATTCAAGTCGTTTCTCGAAGGATTCGTAAAATTCCGCAAGAACCTTGACCCAATCCTCAGAGCCTTCTTCTACATGGTCAAGGTCACCTTCCATGTTGGCAGTAAACTCTACATTAAGAATTTCTGGGAAAAACTCTTCCATCTGTTCTATGACAAGCTCACCTAACTCTGTAGGCATGAATTTCTTTTCCTCGATCGCAACATACCCGCGCTTCTGAATCGTTTCCAGCGTTGGCGCATATGTACTCGGACGGCCTATGCCCAGTTCTTCAAGAGTCTTAACCAGCCTAGCCTCGGTATAACGCGGTGGTGGCTGTGTGAAGTGTTGTTTCGGCTCGATCTCCTGTTTCTCCAGTACATCTCCATTTTTCAGCGGAGGAAGCAGGCGATCTTCTTCTGTTGTACCGTCATCGTTACCTTCCACATATACCTTCATGAAACCTTGGAAGCGAACTTTGGAGCCCGCAGCGCGGAAGATCGTATCTCCGACAGCAATATCAACAGACAGTGTGTCTAGAATAGCGGATGACATCTGACTTGCGACAAAACGTTCCCAGATTAATTTATATAAGCGAAATTGATCCCGGCTCATAAATGATTTAATCGAATCCGGATCACGCAAAATGGACGTAGGACGAATAGCTTCATGCGCATCCTGTGCATTAGTTGCCTTTTTGGAATAGTTTCTAGGTGTTTCAGGCGCAAATGGTTCGCCGTACTTGCCAATGATGTATTCCTTCGCTTCTTCCTGTGCAGATGCTGCGATTCGTGTGGAATCGGTTCTCATATACGTGATGAGACCTACTGTGCCTTCTTTCCCCAGGTCTACGCCTTCATACAGCTGTTGTGCAACGGACATGGTCTTAGAAGCTCTGAAATTCAATTTACGAGCGGCTTCCTGTTGCAAGGAACTCGTCGTAAACGGAGCGGAAGGATTCCGGCTACGTTCCTTCTCTTTCACTTCTTTGACCGTAAAGTCAGCGCCTTCGATCTGTTTCAGGATCGCCTGCACTTCAGCTTCGCTACCCAGTTCGGTCTTGGTGCCGTTCAACTGATGGAATTTAGCTTCAAATGGATTTCCGTCAGCGGTCAGCTTAGCGGTAATGCTCCAGTATTCTTCAGGTACAAAATCATCAATTTCATTTTCACGATCCAAAATGATTTTGACCGCTACCGATTGAACCCGACCAGCCGATAGTCCTTTTTTGACTTTCTTCCATAATAAAGGGCTAATCTTATATCCTACGAGCCGATCCAGAATACGTCTTGCCTGCTGCGCATTAACCAGATCCATATTGATTTTGCGCGGCGTTTTGAACGCATCCTTGACGGCTTGTTTAGTAATCTCGTTAAATACAACGCGGCAATCTTCTGTATCATCAAGTTCCAAGGCATGAGCCAAATGCCACGCAATAGCCTCACCTTCGCGATCCGGGTCAGCTGCGAGGTACACTTTTTTCACTTTCTTACGTGCATCTTTCAGTTCTTTCAAAATCGAACCTTTGCCGCGGATCGTAATATATTTCGGATTAAAATCATTCTCAACCTCAACGCCGATCTGACTTTTCGGCAAATCACGCACATGTCCCATCGAAGCCTTAACGATGAACTTGCTGCCTAAATATTTGCCAATGGTCTTCGCCTTTGAGGGCGACTCCACGATTACGAGTGAATCCGCCATAGGTCCATCTCCTCTCAGTCATGAAACTGCTTGGTTCCAATTCATAGTAATGCTCATCATAGCCGTTAACTTCCGTTAATAATCTATATTCACACGCTGCATACGTCACAGCATCGTCATACCCTTGCATATTTAGTTCCAGGTAATTGGCTAATCTGCTTTTTTATGATTAAAGATAACAGAACTGAATGCAAATGTCCAAAATCCCAATTAAGCCGTTCAACAAGTTGATCTAAGGACTGTTCCTCCTGTTCCAGTATGGCAATTACTCTCTGCTCGTCCGAAGAGAGGGTTGCCGGAGGAAACATTCCCGCTGTAACATCCTGTTTAT
This sequence comes from Paenibacillus tundrae, assembly GCF_030812775.1. Classification (GTDB taxonomy): domain Bacteria; phylum Bacillota; class Bacilli; order Paenibacillales; family Paenibacillaceae; genus Paenibacillus; species Paenibacillus tundrae_A. Next base: position 212,400 of record NZ_JAUSTI010000003.1, on the reverse strand, counting down.
TTTGCGTCGAACGTCCTCTATTGTAAGGAACTTGTTCGGGATTTGGCAAGTCCATTTGATACTCTTCTAACAGATCGGCTGCAGAAGTGACCAATTTTGCTCCCTGTCGAATGAGATTATGTGACCCTCTGCTCTTCGGCGATGTAATAGGACCTGGAACTGCAAATACATCTCTACCCGCATCCAATGCTGCATCAGCCGTTATGAGTGAGCCACTACGAATGTCAGCTTCTACTACCAACGTTCCTAGACTTAAGCCAGCAATAATTCGGTTCCGTTCGGGAAACAACCCCTGGTGAGCTCGAGTACCTGGAGGGTATTCTGACAAAAGCAGACCCGCTTCGGCAATGCGTTCAGCCAAACTATTATTTTCAGGCGGATAGATCGAATCTATGCCTGTTCCGAATACTGCAATCGTTTTGCCACCTGCACGCAAAGCAGCATCATGACACACGCTATCTATACCTCTAGCCAGTCCACTAACAATGGTCAAGCCTGCCTTGCACAATTCCTCAGCCAGTCGCTCTCCAACTTTACGACCATATACAGTCGGCATACGGGTACCTACCATCGCGATGGACTTAGAATGCAGCAGCTGCATATCTCCACGACCATACAATACCCATGGAGGCTGAACGGTTTCCTTCATTAAAATAGGGTAATTGGAATCCAGATAAGTTATAACCTCAATCCCCTGTTTGTAAACGTTCTCGCGTTTTTGATCTATCCAGTCAAGGTCAAACTGCACGGCTAGGCGATGCGCCTGATCCTTCCTCAGACCCGCCTGCAACCAATCGGCTTCCGTATAATCTAATAGATTTTGGAGCTTATGCTGTCCAGATAATAGCTTCGCGATCGTTTTCTTACCGACCCCATCCATCTCATGCAAACCAAATAAAACCCATCTCTCCTCCATAAACAAAAACCTCCCGATCCGGGAAGAAGTTCTTCCCTCATATTGTGTAGGCTGTGACAACGGATTGCAAGCGTTTACTCTAAAAAGAATCTCCCCTGCTCGCGAGTAAATCGAGTAAAAAAACGCAAAAAAGCAACCCTTCGCCCTAAATTAGGACAAAAGGTTGCTTACCTTTTCCGTATCCACAAAGTCGGTTACAAGGAAAACGAGTTTCCTGTACCGTTTCTTCTATTATAACGGAAAAGAATTAATGTGTCGTGCACAAATTCAGAATACCACGTTCTTCAAGCACACTAACAAGCGTAGATCCCATCTCGGCTGGCGTAGGCGCAACCTTGATACCGCAAGATTCAAGCTTCGCAATTTTTTCCTTAGCCGTACCTTTACCACCAGAAATAATTGCGCCAGCGTGACCCATACGTTTACCTGGAGGAGCTGTAACACCACCAATGAACCCTACAACAGGTTTGGTCATGTTAGCTGCCACCCATTCTGCTGCATCCTCTTCAGCAGTACCACCAATCTCACCAATCATAATGACTGCATGAGTCTGCGGATCTTCATTGAACCGTTTGAGGATATCAATAAACTCAGAGCCCTTAACAGGGTCTCCACCGATTCCGACAGCAGAGGATTGTCCAATACCACGAGTGGTGAGTTGATGTACAGCTTCATACGTCAATGTTCCACTACGGGAAACAACACCAACATGTCCCGGCATATGGATGTATCCTGGCATAATTCCGATTTTACACTCGCCTGGTGTAATGACACCTGGACAGTTAGGGCCGATCAGGACAGTATTTTTACCTTCCATAAAACGGTCTACCTTAACCATATCAAGCACCGGAATACCTTCTGTGATACAGATGACAAGATCCAGCTCTGCATCTACGGCTTCCATGATTGAATCTGCTGCGAATGCTGGGGGAACATAAATGACGCTCGCTGTTGCGCCAGTCGCTTCCTTCGCTTCCTGCACCGTATTGAATACCGGGAGACTCACCACTTGGCCATCTTCCAGTGTGATATCAACATTGGTTCCGCCTTTACCCGGAGTAACACCGCCTACCATCTGGGTTCCGTAGTCCAATGCGCCCTTCGTGTGGAACATTCCCGTTGAACCCGTAATGCCTTGCGTAATGACTTTTGTATTTTTATCAATCAAAATACTCACGTTGCTTCACATCCTTACGGTTATTTTTCAAGTGCCGGACAGCTCCGGTACTAAGGAAGTTTGTTGCACTACTCAGGTGCAATCTTCCCAGGAATGAGCTTACTTCACGAGGGCAACAATTTTCTGTGCACCATCGGCCATGGAGTCAGCTGGTACGATATTTAGGCCGGATTCACCCAAAATACGCTTACCAAGCTCCACGTTCGTTCCTTCAAGACGGACAACCAGTGGTTTCGTAAGTCCAAGCTGCTTCGCAGCTTCAACCACACCATTGGCAATGACATCACAGCGCATGATACCACCGAAAATATTAACGAAGATACCTGCAACTTTAGCATCGGACAGAATAATCTTAAATGCTTCTGTCACTTTCTCCGTTGTCGCACCGCCCCCAACATCTAGGAAGTTGGCTGGGTCGCCTCCATAATATTTGATAATGTCCATCGTTGCCATCGCAAGTCCCGCACCATTAACCATACAGCCGATGTTTCCATCCAGCGCTATGTAGCTGAGGTCGTATTTCGAAGCTTCGATTTCTTTTTCGTCTTCTTCGTCCAGATCACGAAGTTCCAAAATGTCTTTGTGACGGAACAACGCATTGGAGTCAAAATTGAGTTTCGCATCCAGTGCGATAACGTTTCCATCTCCTGTAACAACGAGAGGATTGATCTCAGCGATGGAGCAATCTTTTTCGACAAATGCTTTGTACAACGCAAGCATGAACTTCACAGCTTTGTTAACTAATTCATTCGGAATATTAATGCTGTAAGCCAGTTTACGTGCTTGGAACACTTGCAATCCAATTGCAGGATCAACGATTTCTTTGAAAATTTTCTCAGGTGTAGCTTCAGCCACTTCTTCGATCTCCGTACCGCCCTCTTCGGAAGCCATCATCACGACACGTCCCGTAGCGCGGTCTACAACAACACCCACATAGTATTCTTTGCGGATATCGCATCCTTCTTCAATCAGAAGACGCTTCACTTCTTTACCTTCAGGTCCAGTTTGGTGTGTAACCAGGACTTTCCCCAAAATTTCAGATGCATACGCACGAACCTCATCCGTGCTCTTCGCCACTTTCACACCGCCGGCTTTACCCCGGCCACCTGCGTGAATTTGCGCTTTGACTACAGTCACCGGACTGCCCAGTGCCTCTGCGGCCGCGACCGCTTCATCGACTGTATAAGCAACCTTTCCATTAGGAACGGCAACTCCATACTGTTTCAGTACTTCTTTTCCTTGATATTCATGGATATTCATTCTCGAATCCTCCTATCAACATGACTGCAACAAGGCGGGTTGGTTGACTAACAAAAGACAAATGTTGACTATTTTTACTTAAACCCAATTCATTGTAACACGTTTTTAAAACGCTTTCCTTAAAAAATTAATGGTTAATAGACAGCATTTTGATATGGATATCATCCCATTTAGCGAATGTTTGGATATAAATGGAAAAACCTTCGACTAATATGTCGAAGGTTCGTCATCATTTTGGAGGTTATTTTCTGGACTCTTTCATATTGGTCTCATGCACCTTATGCAAAAGCCCTTTGAACTGTCCTAGCAAAGCCTCAAACTCGGTACTATTCAAACAAGCATCTCCTTGGATGGAGGACGGTATAGCCAAAGCTTTGTTCCGTAATTCCCTACCTGAGTCGGTTAATGTAATAAGCACTTTACGCTCATCCTGCGCTGAGCGTTCACGATGGATGTGACCTGCGGATTGCAAGCGTTTCAGCAGAGGAGTCAACGTCCCCGAATCGAGATAAAGCGCCTCTCCGATTTCTTTCACCGTACATTCTTCACGCTCCCACAGCACCATTAGCACTAAATACTGCGAGTATGTTACACCCAGCACCTCTAGATAAGGCTGGTACATCTTGGTAATTTCTCGTGAACAAGCATATATGGCAAAGCATAATTGGTTATCCAACTTCAATGAATCGTTCTGCATATCTTGATCTCACCTGCCTAATTGTACATTCAATTCCTAATTAAATCCGCATTTTCACGCCTAAGTTAGCTACTTGATGTTGCGAATAATTAGAAACTCTAGATCTATCTTATCACAAATTAGAAAAAAAACAGAATAATTGAGCACAAAGTATTTTACTTTTAGATTTAATCATGTTAAATTAAATTGTATAAAATATAATTGTTTACATAGGAGTGGAATGATATGATGACAATCCAACAAAAAATGTATGAAACGACAGTTAAAGCCGTAGGCGGACGTAACGGTTATGTAGAATCCTCCAGCCCTGAACTTCGACTAGACGTACGTACCCCTAAAGAAATGGGTGGTGCTGGCGGTGAAGGCACGAATCCTGAACAATTATTTGCGGCAGGTTACGCAGCTTGTTTTGACAGTGCACTCAACATGGTAGCTCGTATGCAGAAGATTAAATTGGAAGGTACAGAGGTAACGGCAACAGTTCACTTTGGCAAAGTTGAAGATGGTGGCTTTGGAATCGCGGCTACACTGGACGTTCTAGCCAAAGGTGTAGACAAAGAAACGGCTGCAAAATTAGTCGAAGCTGCTCACCAAGTATGCCCTTATTCCCGTGCAACCCGTGGAAACATTGTTGTTGAACTGAACGTTCTTTAAAACATTAATATTTCATTTGCATGCCTTATATATAATAAGACGTTTGGTTTTCATTCGTAATTCTCTGAGGAATTTCTTGTTGATCTCATAACAATTCAGGAATCAGGAATCTCGTTCGATGTCATCATGACGAACACCTGAGTTGACGCCCTGATTTCTTTTATATAAAATGCATAATAGAAGATGAGGAAGCACCTTAATTCGAAGACTGGCCTGCACTCTGCAGAGTCAAGAACGAAGTGAGGTGTTTTTTTCATTATGTACGGTAAGATACATAGTGCTTGTTTGTACGGAATTGATGGCGTTTTGATTGAGGTCGAAACCGATTTATCAAATGGGTTACCTCAGACATCCATTATTGGACTACCAGATTCAGCCATTCGTGAGGCTGTAGAGCGTGTCCGGGCAGCGATTAAAAATTGTGGTTTCCAGTACCCACTACAGCGAATTACGATTAACCTAGCTCCTGCTGATTTACGAAAAGAAGGCTCTTCCTTTGATCTGGCTATTGCGGTGGGTCTGCTTATCACCAGTGGTCAACTCATGCTCCCTCCACAAGAACGAACGCTGATCCTTGGAGAGCTTGCTCTAGATGGCACGGTGCGTTCAGTACCCGGTATCCTTGCTATGGTTGATCTCGCTAAAAGGGGAGGCTTCACTTCTGTCCTACTGCCAAAGGAGAATCTGGCAGAGGCTGCTCTAATCCGAGGTATTAAGGTGTATGGGATTCAACATCTGCAAGATGTTATACCGCAAAGCGAATCTGGTATAGGTAACACTGTAGAAACAAAAGCAAATAATCAGCCACTCATTTTAAAAGATTACAACCATTTGTTATCGTCAAAGGATGCAATAAAAGTGATCGATCCGGATAAAGCTGGACAACCAGAGGATTGCTCTCTAGAGGACTATCACGACGTATTAGGGCAGCATCATGTGAAACGGGCACTAATGATCGCTGCTGCAGGCATGCATAATATTATGCTTGTTGGTCCACCAGGCACAGGCAAAACGATGCTGATTAAAAGGCTGCCTACCATTCTCCCTCCCCTTTCCGAAGAGGAAGCCCTTGAGGTAACTAAAATTTTAAGCGCTGCAGGTAAGTTAAAAGAAATATCACAAGGGCTCGTCAGCCAAAGGCCATTCCGTTCTCCACATCACACTATCTCAACTTCAGGTTTAATCGGTGGCGGCAGTATTCCGAAGCCTGGTGAAGTAAGTCTGGCTCATCGTGGCATTTTGTTTTTGGATGAGCTGCCTGAGTTCCAACGTCAAGTGTTGGAGGTATTGCGTCAGCCATTGGAGGATCGAACGGTGACGATTAGCCGAGCCAGGGCTGTATTCACGTTTCCTGCGCAGTTTATGCTCGCCTGTTCTATGAACCCGTGTCCATGTGGATATTTATCAGCACAAACCGATGACCTCAGCTGTATCTGTAGTCCTTCCCGTGTCGCAGCATATCGTGCCAAAATATCAGGACCTCTACTTGATCGAATCGATCTACAAGTAGAGGTACCACCCCCAGGTGAATGGCGTAAGGCTGCCCCATCTCTTGGCTCTAATGAGATGCAAGCCAAAGTCATGCACGCTCATCGGCTTCAAGCCAAACGTTACGCACATACACGTGTTCACTGGAATAGCCAGCTTTCTGGAGCATTGCTACGCCGCATGATTGTTCTACCTCAGGAGGCAGAGCAATTGCTGCAAAATACATTACAGGCCATGAATCTAAGCATGCGCGCACATGATCGAATCATGAAGATGGCACAGACGATAGCTGACCTTGAAAATGAGGGTGAAGTGGTCACTGCGCATGTGGCTGAAGCCATTCAATATCGTCAGTTGGATCTTAAAATCTTTTAAAAAGAATGCCGTAATCCACATTGTTAATAGAGGGCGGTATAACTCAAACATTAGAAATAGCCCCATTTACGCCTGCTGATCGATTGAATGAACACACGTTTACGGCCAAAACCTAAGAAAACAAACTGTCCTTAGGGTTATTGTTTCTACCATAAACGGATAAGTTCAACCTATGTAGCATTCCCATGTATTAGGGAAAACAGCGTAAATTGGGGCGATTTGTGTCACCTCATTCTTCACCAAACGTCGACAAAATATATACAACTTTACATAACCTAAGTTATGAAAATCAATTATTCAAATAGAGTCAGCTTGTCTTTTGCCGGTGTACGTTCTTTAGCTGAAGGAATAACATCCGGGTATCCCATATAAATCATGCCAATAATCTTTTCGCCTGCTTCAATACCGAGTGGTTCACGAAATTTGGGAGCATATAGAAATGGTTTCGTTACCCAGAATGTGCCAATCTCTTCACTCCAGGCTGCAAGTAAAAAGTTCTGTACGAGCGCGCTAACCGCAGCAAAATCCTCATCCCAAATGTTTTGGCGCGGGTCCTCTTCCAGTACAACCAACATCACCGCAGGAACCTGCTTAATATTAGCTGAGAATTTATTGTCTTCTCCCATCTCAGCATCAATTGCCTGAGCTAGCTTTTTGCGGCCATCCCCGGTAAATAAAAGGAACCGCCAAGGTTCGCGCAGTTTATGATTAGGAGCCCACACGGCTGCATCTAATAATTCAATAATTTTATCTGTTGGCACCGCGTCTTTTTTGAACTTTTTGACCGTCCGGCGATTTTTAATCGCCTCAATGACCGCGTTTCTTGTCTGAATTGATTTGCTCATCACATAACCTCCTAGGCTTTCTTGTTTAAATTATGGTGTAACAGCTTGTAAACCAAGCATATGATTTGATATAAAACTGCCAACCTGTTAAGTTGCTTCTTCATTATACATCGTTCAGTTCACCAGATTCAAAAAAGCTGACCGTTCTGAGTCTTTTCCTCTTCTGTTACCTATAATCATAAAAAAAGATGCTTTCCATCTTGCTCCCCTCGAAAGGGATACATAGATTAAAAGCACCTCGGTACTCGCGCATATTTAACTGGCAACCATCCTTCTGTTTCTAGCCAAACCCTTTAGTATGAGCCAGCTCCTTCGAAGATACCATTTACAAAATCCATTTTGTTCATTTTCTCCGCATTACCTGCTACATCGGTGCTATAGTACTCCACCAACTTTACGTCATTTGCATAAAATTTAACAGGGCCATTATAGGTCATCCATTCTCCGCCATTGTAACGATATTGCGTTATCTTTACGCCTGATCCGTTAGCTTCATCCGTGGCTTGCAGTCTAAACGTAAACCCAACAATATAAAGCTTTCCATTAATCGTTTCCGTTAATGGCACCAGGCGATATTTGGTTACTGGAGGCTGAACATCTTGGTTTACGCGTAATACAAAATCTACTGTATTATCTCCCGCGGTTAGATCCGCTCTAATGTTATGTTTGGGATATCCAGATGCCTCTACAACAATGGTCGTTGAACCTGTCTGAAGCCGTTTAAGTATATAATTTCCTTGATCATCTGTTGTGACTCGTTGCGTGTACCCACTAACTTTGGCACCTGCAATCGGATTACCGTTTGAATCAACAATCCGTCCTTGGACATGAGCAGCATCCTCCAGTACAACATCGATACGTAACGTTTGACCAGCATCAATGCCTAAACGGTCTTGTAGATAAGGAAGATGATCCTGACTATCGATCCAGATGGCAATATTCGGGTTGTAATCATAGTCGATGCCCGTTACCGTATATCTTCCGTTCGCATCCGTTTGGATGAGACGATCTGTTATACTGGTAACTTTAATTGCAGCACCAGTAACCGGTTGACCTGCTGAATCTGTCACCGTTCCTACAATGGTAGAAGGCTCATACAGACTTACATTGATATTCAAATCATCCCCAGGACTTAGCGTATAACTTTCATATCGCTTATAGGATGCATAGGCAATGAAGCCTTCTGCCTCAACATACAGTTTCAGATCCGTATAATCTTCTACCACTGCTTCAAAGCGATAGTTTCCGTTTTCATCAGCAAGCAGACTGTGTTTGGTCGTATCGCCCCGATAATAAAGCTCATAATCCACTTTGGCATGAGGCACGCTGTAACCTTCTCGATCCGTTATTTTTCCATAAATAATGGCTGGTGGTTGGGCATTATTTTCTTGTGCGGTGGGGGAGACCCCTTCTTGCTCCAATGCGTAAGACGTTCCAGCGTACACAATACTAAGTAAGATCATAAAGAAGCCCAGCATGAACGATCGAGAGATCCATTTAGAACACTTACTCATAAACATGGGTTTCACCTCATTAGTCTTTTTATAGGTCTTGTCATACAGCGGCCAGTCAGTGTTAGCTTGTAAGTAATTCAAGTTTCCAAAATTCTCCGTTCCATACATAATGCCAGAGGCCCCCACCACCACTCAGGGTATGTTGCACCTCCAACACATCCATTTTGGGCGTTTGCCAACAACGCTTAACTTGGCTGTCCATTCTATTTGCTTCTTTTTCCATCTTCCTCTCCTCCTACCTTCAATCTGCTTTTCTGTCATTTCCCACGATATATGATACAATTTGTATCATTCAATTACAATATGAAATTCACTGCACATAACCAAAACTCTAACAATAACTCAATCAGGATAGATGTTGGAATTAGACCGAGGCAGATCGAAGAAGTATTACAAATCTAAAATTCGGATCCTATTGATTGGAACCAATAGAAAGATGGGGTATAGTCTATCAACAAAACAGACTTCACTACCACGACGATGTTCGTGGCAATAAAGTCTGTTTTCATCTCTATTATTTGGGTGTACTTAGAACTCCCGGAGGAATAGATTTTACCAAATTTACGTATCGAGTCTAAAAAATTTCGCAATCTTCATACTGAGTACTTCAAAAGAACGTGACACAGCAGGAGCGAAAAGCCGGTGAGCGATGCCTTTAAGTGAGATTGAAGCGGCACTAAAACGCATTGACAATATGTTCTAGGGAAATTGCTTCTCCAGTCGCATCTTGCATCACTGCAATAACATCAAAGCGGATTTGCCGATGCAGCTCTCCAGTCCTTTGCATATACACTGCCGCTGTTGAACGAACCTGTTGCACCTTACGGGAATCAACCGATTCCTGTGGTGTACCGTATCTCCCTACGCCGCTTCTACTTCGGACTTCAACAAAAATGACGAGTTCTTCAAACGTAGCAACAATATCGATCTCCCCACTACGACAACGCCAGTTCTGGGCTACGATCTCGTAATCATGTTCTTGTAGCCACCGACAAGCTGCTTGCTCGCCTAATTTTCCTTTTTGTTGACGTGTAAGCCTAGGGGCAAATTGATGTTCTGGTATATGATCTACCAATCGTTCTGTTCCTCCCGTCCAGAAGCCATTCGATCAGCTTTATAAATGTAGGTTAATACCTCTGCTACTAACTGATATAGTTCCGCCGGTATCTGTTCATCTAGATCCAGCTTAGAGAGCACCTCTACCAGAGCGGCATCTTCTTGAACAGGCACACCATTTTCCTTGGCTTTATCCAGAATGGCTTCTGCCACTTTGCCACGACCTTTGGCCACGACAACAGGCGCTTCTGTTTCCCCTGGTACATATTTTAAGGCAACAGCCTTTTTGGAAAGCAGATCCGGCTGCGGCTCATCTTTCATATTTTAAAGTCCACCCCTTTGTACCGTTCAGGGCTATAATCCGACGCATTAATTTTACGTTCTGCACCAGGTTCCTGGCCTACCGGCCAAGGTTCTGTTTTAAAGGTCAGCAGTTGGTAGCCTAGTCTATCCAGAGCCGTATGAATGACTTCACGCCCACTTTCGAGTAGCGGCCCCATGCCTTCCCGATCATTAAGCACACGCAGACTGACTATATTGTTGACGACATGCACATCCACTAACGTTGGCCCCAAACTCTTCATATCTAAGTCAAACCATAAACGACAGTTGGATGCATCCAGTTCGCCACGCTGGCCTCTGCGAGATTGAATCTGAACTGAAGCGGTCTCTTCTCCATCGGGACCCGTAATTGGAATGAACCAATGCATCTGGGCAAAGGTAGAGCTTCGATCGGTTGTCAGCAGTAATTGCTGACCCGTTAAATATTGCACAGCCTGCCCGGCGGCATCTTTGAGTGCCGCCGGGGCATTGTCGCTGCTGGCTAACTGCAGCAGCAAGCCCTTCAGCGTGTCCGAGGTTCCCGGACTCGCCACGTCGCCCACGCGCGCTTGCACAGCTGCGCCGTGCACTGCCTGCTGCTCGTGCTCTGCACCGAGCAGCTTCAACACACGCCCCACCCACGGGTCTCCACCGTGGGTGACGGGCGCTGCCGCAGCACCTGCAGGAGCTGCGGCAGTTCCACCAGCTGGCGGCGTATCAGCGCCGGCTGGAACCTGCTGCGGCACGCCTCCGGCAGCCGCAGCGGCTTGGCCGCCCTGCGATGCAGGGGCGGCCTGGGCTGCCGCACCCGGCTGTGCCGGTGCGGCAGTGGATGCGCTGCGCAGCGCATCCAGCAGCGCCAGCAGCTTAGGCGCAAGCTCCGCTGCGCTTGCTGCTGCTGGCGCCGCCTGCGCGGCTGCGGGCGTTGCACTCGCAGCCGCAGGCGTAGCCTCAGCGCTGCCGGCAGTTCGCCCGGCAGCGCCTGCTTCTGGCTGTCCCGCGATTGCGCGGCCAGCCATAGGATCAGCCGCCCCTGATGCACCTGGACGGCTCTGACCCACAGAGCCCGCTTCAGCACCACGCGGGCTCTCCCCAGGTATTCCGGTTCCCGCTGGAATACCTGCTCCTTGCTTGCCAGCCGTCTCCACTTGACTGGCTCCCGCCTTCACACCAGCAGCCTCCGTAGCGTTACCGGTGCCTGCTGCTGGCGGTTGCCCGGTCGCCTTTGATGGGGCTCCCGCCTCTTCTGCTGCGCCATCAGTCATAACAGGGGTTCCCCCAATTGCAACAGGTGCCTGTCCTGCTCCATTCGTTGCTGCCAAAGGACGCCCTGCACCAGCAGGCAATGCAGCATCTTCTGCTGGCAGGCTTCCCGTCACGGGCATGGCCACTCCCTGGCTAATCGCTGTCTTCGCCGCACCAACTTGTTCTCCCGTCGTTGCAGCCGATTTGCCTGCCTGTTGCGTGAGAAAGGATTCCAACTGATCTGCAAGTCCGTTTAACAATTGATGCAAGGGTGGACCAAACACTGCCTGATGTAACCCTTTAACCGTCTCCGCTGTAATGGGAAGCCCCCGCTGGAAAGCAATTCCCGTCGATTGCACCCATTCCTCCACCGGAACCTGTGCTGGCTTAGCTGTCATCATATTTTGAACCATAGCGACATTATCCTTAGTCAGAGGTAGTCCACTGCGCTGCATAGCCAGTAACAATTCACGATTCCCTTTCGTATCTGACAAGCCTACTTCTTGAAGCAGGTTGTTCAACGATGCTTGAGGCAGTTCCGACAGCGTATTAGCCAGCGGTTTCATCACAGTGACGCCATTCTCTCCCTGTGGCTGTACCTGAAGCAACGTGGTTTCCCCTGGGCGCAGAGGCGTCTCAAGCTTAGCCCTCACCTGTACTCCCTGTATTTGTAGAACGGCATCTCCGCCATCATCTGACACACTAAGAACAGATCCACGTACCACCTGACCTTCTTTCAATTCAAGAGGTTTGGCTTCGCCTGGTTTATTGTCTCCGAGTAGCCCTCGAATCATTGAGCTGATATTCACGACTTTCCCTCCTCTCGTCTGAACAACATCCGTTCAACTAAAGTTAGTTGAACGGATGTTGATTAAAATAACGTTTGTTGCTCCCCTAACAAATTCCCTAGGAAACTAAGGCGATGCATAGGTGTTGCTCCCAAAGCCATGATCTGTTCCCGATGAAATTTTGTAGCGTAGCCTTTATGTATCGACAGACCATAATCCGGATATAACGTCTCCCATTCTTCCTTGCACAGTCGATCCCGGGTCACCTTTGCGATAATGGATGCTGCAGCAATGGACTGACTATTGGCATCTCCTTTAATGATTGACATCTGAGGTATAGTCACATCGACCTTTTCCGCATCTACGAAGAGATAGTCAGGTCGAACCCCAAGCCCTTCCACTGCCCGCTTCATCGCCAGACGAGTCGCTTGTTTAATATTAAGATGGTCAATCTCTTTTGCATCCGCAAAACCAACACCGACGGATATCGCTTTTTCCATAATGAGTTCAAACAACATATCGCGTTTTTTCTCCGACAGCTTTTTGGAATCATTCACACCTTCTAGAATGAGATCCCGAGGTAAAATGACCGCTGCCGCCACCACATCTCCAAACAAGCATCCCCGACCGACTTCATCAATGCCCGCAATATGTTCGAATCCACTCTCCCAATAGTCTCGCTCATATCTCAGCAGATCTTGTAGTTCAGCAACCACTTTTTCTTTTTTCTTCTTTGGTTTATCCAGCACTTCTAACTGAATAAGTTCAACTTCTTTATCGTTATGAGTCATCTTGCCTTCATCCCCTCTACCCATGCTTGCAATAACGTATTTATCAGATTCATACAGATTTAAATTGGCTTTTCAATTAAAATATTAGAGTTACTGAACCATACATGTTCACCAACGACATTTAATTTAGTAGACAACTTGTTACATAATAATGGTATAGAAATAAGAAATAGATTGAATCAATTTCATAATACCTATAGCTGCTTCAATCAAGGCGAGATATAGATCAAAACGGTTCAATTTGTCTTTATCTCGTTTCATCAATCCATTTTTAATGAGTTATGAAATTGATTCGATTTATTATTTTTATCGGCATTTGTTTATTTAAATTGAAGATATTTTGCATCCGTCCTTGTGCGTTTACTTCACCATTCATCATACCATGATTCGTTTTGTCCTCATATACATATGACGCAATCTGAGCAATGCAAGTTCTTACTCAAAATCTTCCAAATAACGCCCTTTTGTAAATACTTGTGGACGAAGTTATCTCATAGATCTAGCTTTTTAAAATAAGTCATGCCTCTATTTCCTATTAATTCGCCTCTCCCTATTATCACGTAAATGGTTTAGTGAATTAGATCTCCCGCTTATTGTATACAAAAAAAGCGGCCGCTCCCGGTAATCCGGTAACGGCCGCTTCTTTCGGCACTTGTTCCATAGAAGAAGACTGAGTATACAGTTCATCTTCCTATAATATATTGATTAATATGGAGCTTCCATTGAGAAGCGTCCCATCTTGCCAGCACGCAGTTCACGCAAAAAGGCTCTTGATGCCTTTTCAAGGTCAACACGCCCTCCGCTTACAATACAACCACGAATGCGTCCAACCTTTTCCATAATTGCAATGACACTGTCTGAATCATCTGCATCCTTGGAAAAATCCTCAAGTCCGTAACGCTCTTCAAGAGCATCCCAATAATAACGCATTAAATAACTAATCGCAAAATAGGCAATATCCTCGGCATTCAAAATTTCTTCTTTGATGGCACCGGTTACCGCAAGGCGATAACCTACGTTCTGATCTTCGAACTTCGGCCACAGAATACCAGGGGTATCCAGCAGTTCCATCTCTTTGCCTACCTTGATCCACTGTTGCCCCTTCGTCACACCCGGGCGATCCCCTGTCAGTGCAATACTACGGCCTGCCAGTCGATTAATCAGCGTCGATTTACCCACGTTTGGAATACCTACAATCAATCCACGAACCGCACGAGGGTTAACCCCTTTAGCTAGCTGGCGATCAATTTTTTCTTTTAGAAGAAGCTTCGCCTGTACAGGAATGTCTTTTACATTCGTGCCTGTTGAAGCATCTACAGGAAAAGCAGTTATTCCCTCTTTTTTGAAATAGTCAATCCATTCTTGCGTCACTTTGGCATCTGCCAAATCAGACTTATTCAACAGAATCATACGGGGTTTCCCCTGCAATATTTCGTCAATCATCGGATTACGGCTGGAGACAGGCAGACGGGCATCCAACAGTTCGATGACCACGTCAATGAGCTTCAACTTATCCTGAATCTGGCGTCTGGCTCGGGTCATATGACCTGGAAACCATTGTATCGTCACCTTGTCCTCACCTCTTTATCATTCTAATCTAAGACAGTCCTTCTTACGATAAGCTCTGCCTTAATATTCTCGTTATCAATCACATTACATAGTCTGCCATAAGTCCAGCATCACTATTAATGGTTAATCCATTTAATATTACCGATCGGCCAGAATATTACATCGGCACGACCGATGATATCCTCTAGAGATACATAACCAATCATACGGCTATCTGTACTGTTAGGACGATTGTCTCCCATTACAAACACATGTCCTGGTGGCACTTTACCATCCGGGAATTGATCATTCGGGAAATCCTTCACGTTATACGTTCCGCCATTTGCTTCTGCGGCATCAATCGCACCTTGAATATAAGTCTCATTGACTTTTTGACCATTGACTGTTACCGTATCATCATTTACCTCTACTGTGTCACCTTCTACTGCAATAACTCGTTTAATGAAATCTCGACCTTCGGACGGTACGTGGAAGACAATAACTTCGCCACGCTTCGGCTCTCGAATATCGTATAATATTTCATTAACAATGACACGTTCACCTGTTTCAAAATTCGGCTGCATCGACGGACCGTCTACGACAAATGGCTTAAATAACAACCAACGAATCAAAATAACGAGCACTAATGCGATAACAATGGCTTTAAGCCACTCGACAATTTCATTTTTAGCTTTTTTGGATCGACTGTCTTTTTCATCGACAGCATTGCCTTGGTTTGGTTGAACTTCATGTTCCATCACTGATCTTCCTCTCTTCACGGTACATGTTTATAGCAGCTTGCAAATCCAGATTTTTGCATCATTCCATTCCCATCCAGATCGAAACAAATACAAAATAAACTCATCAGTTATGTAATCTATACGCCAGCATTTTGCATAACTCGATTCCACTTGTTCTCGGAAACGATAATTAAGACGGGCAGATACTCCCGTGTAAGCCAATGTGAAGACGAATGACTCTTTTTCACAACTCACTAAAAATGTAATCTTTGGTAATTATAAGTCGCTCATTGGATTTATGCAAAATGCTCACACAAGAACTCCGTACATTCAAACCACAATTAAATGACATCAATAACTGATTAATTCAAACCTCCCGGACTAACTCTTACGTGTGCCGCCATACCATTTTACTCGGAAGTATACCTCCGGTTCAACTTTTCCCAGACAAAAACGAAAAGGGCTTGTCTCCAAGCCCTCCCCGGTATCCGTTATATTAACGAATTTCTTTAATTCTCGCTGCTTTACCGCGTAGTTCACGAAGATAATAAAGCTTCGCACGACGCACTTTACCACGGCGAGCCACTTCGATTCTATCGATTTTTGGGGAATGAAGCGGGAAAGCTCTTTCCACACCTACACCGTAAGAAATTTTACGAACTGTAAAAGTCTCACTGATTCCACCACCACGGCGTTTAATCACAACACCTTCGAACAATTGGATACGCTCACGAGTTCCCTCGATTACCTTAACGTGCACTTTCAAAGTGTCACCAGGACGAAAACTCGGAATATCTTTGCGAAGTTGTTCTTGTGTAATCGCTTGAACGATATTCATCTATGACTCCCTCCTTCCGTACAGGCGTTCATACTTCTTCCAGAGATCACCTTGTCTCCTTCATTATCCATAGAGGACCGCCGTATTCCACACAACAGACTTATTGTATCATGTAGCATATCAAAACACAAGATAAATGTATCAGGTTATTTGTGCTCTGACTATGAACCAATAACTGTTGCCAAATATATAACCAAGTATCCATTGATCACTTCACTTTTATAATCTCTATTGAAAAATAATAATCCCCGCTGAGTGATACTGGTTCACTTCCTCTGGCGTAGATAATTGAAAATAAGCAATTCCAGTGACAGCCGATAATAATATGCACACAACCGTAATTATACCTTTTTGGCGACTTTTCATGATTCTCATGATCTCCCTTATGACAGCTCTGCTATACCAATAGACACATTCCCAAGATTAAAAAAATGCTTAATAATCAGATTCGCGGAACAAAGTCAACCCTGCAACCGGCTAAGATACTGTAACTTCCACGCGGCCATGTTCGTCTATGATATATAGGGCTAGTTATGCCATGAATTATACTGATATTTTTTTATAAGGAGAACCACGATCGTATGAAATGGAAAAAATGTTTGCTTGTTACTCTAGCTGTACTTACCTGTCTGACCACGGTGTATGTCTATGCCGTTAATCATCCCTCCAACGCCTTAGCACACAAAGCCTGCACATCATGGGATATGGTGAAACGTGAAGTGTTCTCATTATCCCACTCCGAATATAACAGCGTACCTACTCTTGATGCCACTACATTTCAAGTTGCGCCAGGTACTGCCACAGAAGTTCCTGTATTGATGTATCATTACATAGAACCTCATATGGACGCTCTGAAGAAACAAAACAAATCCATGATTAGTCTGCAAGACTTTGAAGAAAACATGAAATACTTACATGACGAAGGTTACCATACGATCACACTTGAAGAGCTGGAAGACTACGTTAATGGACGAATTTCATTACCTTCCAAATCGATTGTAATCACCTTTGATGATGGTTACCAGAACAACTATACACTTGCCTATCCTGTTCTCAAGAAGTATGATTTCCACGCTTCCATTTTTGTGATTGGAAACAAGATTCAGGATCAGCCTTCTGTATTCGACTCAAGCAAAGATACGTTCTTATCCAAACCAGAGATGACAGCCGGTTCAGATGTATTTGAATACAACAGTCACACCTACAATTTGCATCATAAAGGTTTCATGCGATGTGGTCAGCTCGTTCCCGCTGGTCTCGATACTAGCCTCCTCAGCGATGATATTCAGCAGATGAAGCAGACAGGCATTGATACACCTTATATCGCTTATCCTTTTGGTTATACCAGTACACAGATGATCTACCATTTGCAGCAAAATGGCTACCGCATGGCCTTTACCATTGTCCAAGGAATGGTGAAGCCTGGTGCCGACTTAATGAGGCTTCCACGTCTTACCGTGACTACTGGCACGGATCTACCTGCATTGCTGCAATCCAGTTCAAGTCAAGATGCTGAATTGGTTACTGAGGCGAACTAAAAGTCAACACATTGAAGCATGTGTACAGATAAAGGCCTAGCTATACCGCCATTACGGCTGTAGCTAGGCCTTTTTCTACTCTGATTTCTCTTTTTTCAAACGAACCTCTTCTAACCAAAGTCGTTCTTTATCCGTCAACTCCGCATTTTCCAGCATATCAGGTCTGCGCTCCAAAGTACGTAGCAGAGACTGCTCCCGGCGCCATGCATCGATATTCAGATGATGACCTGATAACAACACGTCTGGCACCTTCATGCCTCTAAACTCTGGTGGACGTGTATAATGCGGATACTCCAGCAGTCCTGTGCTGAACGAGTCAGTCACTGCGCTCGTTTCGTTGCCGAGTACACCTGGAATCAAACGTACCACACTATCAATCGCAACCATGGCTGGTAGTTCTCCACCCGTCAACACATAATCGCCAATGGACAATTCATCCGTAACCAGAAATTCACGAATACGCTCATCATAACCTTCATAATGTCCACATATAAAAATAAGATGATCCTCTTGCACAAGCTCTTCCGCCTTCTGCTGTGTGAACGTCTCCCCTTGTGGACACATCAAAATAATACGTGGTGCCTTCATCGTAGGCATAGTAACCTCTTCACGCTGATTAAGGATATCCTCCACGGCAGCAAAGATCGGATCAGGCTTCAACACCATACCGCCTCCGCCCCCATATGGCGTATCATCTACTGTGTTATGCTTATTGGTAGCATAATTACGGAAGTTAACCGCATTTAGAGAAACAAGTCCTTTAGTCTGAGCTTTACCGAGAATACTCGTCCCGAATACACCATCGAACATTTCCGGGAACAAAGTTAATACATCTACTTTCATGCTACAGCAGCCCTTCCATAAGGTGAATCTTAACCAGTTTCTCCTTTACATCCACATGGAGCACGACATCATCAATTACCGGAATTAGAACTTCCTTACCTGCTGGTGTTTTGACTACCCATACGTCATTGGCACCCGGCGTTAGGATTTCGGAGATCGTTCCGAGTGTATCTCCCTCTTCCGTTATGACAGTACATCCTACAATCTGATGGAAGTAGTATTCGTTCTCGTCGAGTTCGGCCAAATCTTCTTTGGATACTTTAGCCATCCCGCCTTTGAACTTTTCCACTTCATTAATGTTTCCGAACTCTTTCAAACGAACAATATACATATTTTTATGCAGTCGTGCAGATTCTACATGCACTAAGATCGGATGATTATCCGTTGTAAAGAAATATAGTTCTGCATTATTAGCAAACCGTACTTCCGGGAAATCCGTCAACGGCATGATTTTCAACTCTCCACGAATGCCATGAGTGTTTACAATTTTACCTACGTTCATAAATTCTGCCATACAATCCTCCTACGAAATTCAATCAAAATGATAGCTGATCCCACACACACTGCGCAGTCAGAAACATCTTACGATCGCTGTTATCCCCGGATTTCTTTGATTAAATTTTCAAAAAGGTTGATATCCGGTGCTAAAGGCGAACACTTCGTTTCTTTAGATTTTTTTCTGCCCGCTCCGTCAGGGTGTAATCCTCAAAATAATTTTAATTCTGAATTTTATTAAACAATTATAAGTTCAGCATGCACGAAAAGGGGCTAGGACATGCATCCTAACCCCCTTTCGTATATCTTTAAGATATGATATCTACGGTAACCCGTTTATCCATCTTAACTGCTGCTGATGTGACGACTGTACGGAGAGACTTTGCGATACGTCCCTGTTTACCAATAACCTTCCCAACATCGTCAGGATGCACGGTTAACTCATACACGACAAGCCGGTCTTTCTCAACCGTCCGAACCGTCACATCTTCCGGATGATCGACCAAAGCCTTAGCAATTACACTTACTAATTCTTCCATAGATGACCCTCCGAATCAGCACCTTATTTAGATAGTTTAGACTCGTGGAACTTCTTCATCACGCCCGCTTTGCTCAGCAAGTTGCGGACAGTGTCAGATGCTTGCGCACCATTTTGAAGCCATTGCAATGCTTTATCTTCATCGATCTTAACAACAGCCGGTTGTTCAACCGGGTTGTAGTAACCGATCTCCTCGATAAAACGACCGTCACGTGGGGAACGGGAATCCGATACCACTACGCGGTAGAAAGGAGCTTTGTGAGCACCCATACGTTTCAGACGAATACGAACTGCCATTTGAAAATTCACCTCCTTCAATGAAATCTGATTATTACTTCAACTCAGGTAGATCAACGGAAAGGAAACTTCATTCCTTTGCCTAATCCTTTGAGTTGCTTCATCGCTTTATTTTTGCCGCCTTTAGGTCCCATCATATCCGAGAACTGTTTCATCATGCGGCGCATTTCATCAAACTGCTTGATCAGTCGGTTAACTTCAGCCAGAGATGTTCCGCTACCCGTAGCAATCCGTTTCCGGCGGCTATGATTAATCATGTCCGGGTTACGTTTCTCTTCTGTTGTCATCGAGTACACAATCGCCTCAATTCGACCCATCTGCTTGTCATCAACTTTCAGATCTTTCGCTTGTTTCATCTTGCCCATGCCAGGAATCATATCCATGATCTGATCAATTGGTCCAAGCTTTTTCACTTGATCCATCTGCTCAAGGAAATCCTCAAACGTAAATTCAGCATTACGCATCTTACGTTCCATTTCCTTTGCCTTCTCTGTGTCGATGTTCGACTGTGCTTTCTCAATTAGAGAGAGCATATCCCCCATGCCGAGAATCCGTGAAGCCATCCGTTCCGGATGGAAAGGCTCAAGTGCATCCAGCTTCTCACCAAGAGAAGCAAATTTGATTGGGCAACCCGTAACGGCTTTGACAGAAAGCGCCGCACCACCACGAGTATCTCCATCCAGTTTTGTCAGTACAACACCGGTTAGATCAAGTTGCTTGTTAAAGTGTTCTGCCACATTAACAGCATCTTGTCCTGTCATACTATCTACAACAAGCAGAACCTCATCCGGGTTAACTACACTATGGATCTGACGAAGTTCTTCCATCAGTTCTTCATCTACGTGCAAACGACCTGCGGTATCAATGATAACATAATCATTGCCGTTATCCTTTGCATGCTGTAATCCCTGACGTGCAATCTCTACCGGGCTTGTCTGATCTCCCAGTGTGAATACAGGTGCTTTGATCTGTTCACCAAGCACTTGCAACTGCTTAATCGCTGCAGGACGATAAATATCTCCCGCTACAAGCAATGGTCTGCTATTTTGCTTTTGCAGCATCTTAGCGAGTTTACCGGATGTTGTCGTTTTACCAGCACCCTGTAAACCAACCATCATCAGAACCGTTGGAGGCTTATTCGCTTTAGCCAGCTTCGACTGACTTCCACCCATCAAGTCCGTGAGTTCCTTGTTTACGATGTCGATAATCACCATTCCTGGTGTGAAGCTATCCATCACTTCTTTACCGACAGCCTTTTCTTTCACCTTGGCGATGAATTCCTTGACCACTTTGAAGTTTACATCCGCTTCAAGCAATGCCAGACGCACCTCGCGCATCGCTTCGGCAACATCTTCATCAGACACCTTGCCTTTGCCGCGCAGTTTACTGAACACATTCTGCAATCGGGTCGTTAATCCTTCAAATGCCATGATCCCACCTCCTTAAGCTGTAATACTGTTTGTAAGATCGTTACGTTTCGTTCAGTGTTCAAGATTGTTCTATTCTCTAAGCTGCTGAACAATATCGTTTATTGGTTTGTTGTTATCAATGGAGACACCGATGTCTTCCAATGCATTTTGCAAATCTTCAAGATTACGATTGCGACGCTCATGCTTTTCTAACAATCCAAGCTTGCTTTCGTAATTTTCAAGCACTTGTTCGGCACGCTTGATATGCTCGTATACCGCCTGGCGGCTGATCTCGAACTCGGATGCAATTTCACCAAGCGAGAAATCATCATGAAAGTAATACTTTAAAAAGGTCTGTTGCTTCTCTGTCAGTAAACGTTCATAAAAAGCAAACAGCAAGTTAATTCGGTTTGTCTTCTCAAGCCGATTTTCTTGACTCATATCGGGGCACTCCCTTCGTCAAGGAAAAACACTTTACACTCTTGCAACGTTCCTAATAATACCGAAAAGAATTCAGGATGTCAAGCAAAAATACTTGTCACAATAAAATTGCTATATTCAAGGCATAAAACCACTCAAAAATAAGGTGAAATAATCAATATTTATGCGCCTCATATCCTTCTTTTACATCACTACTCTCCAAACAAAAAACGAACCCCCTCTATAAAGAGCTGATTCGTTCATTGTTACTATCGTAGAGGTGTAAGATATAAAAGTACGGCGAAGAAGTGAAGAATGCTGCCCGCCAGTACAAACAAATGCCAGATGGCATGATGATACGGGAATCCACGCCACACATAAAACAGCGTTCCGAGCGTGTACATCAGTCCACCCGTTACCAGTAACACGATTCCTCCTGAAGGAATTGCAGCTACAAGTGGTTGCCAAGCAATGACAATGAGCCAACCCATGGCAATATAGAAGATCGTGGACATAAACAGAAATTTTTTCGTAAAAAACGCCTTGAAGATTACGCCGAATAATGCGATACCCCAAATGACTCCAAATAACGTCCACCCAAGTGTCCCGCGGACAGCAACGAACAAGAAGGGAGTATACGTTCCCGCAATAAACAAATAAATAGAGGAGTGGTCAAAAAACTCAAATAAATCTTTGGCTTTACCCTCTTTAAGTGCGTGTACCAACGTTGAGTTGGTGTAGAGCATAAGCATCGTGATCCCATAGATCGTGAAACTAACCACATGCCATGCCGTACCTTTCATGCTGGAGAATACAATTAATAGTACCAATGCAGCCACACTAAGCGCAGCACCGATCCCATGAGTTACTGCATTAGCGACTTCTTCACGGCGGGAATAGGTATAGGTATTGGCCATATCAACCGTCCTTTCTAACCCTATTTTAAGTTCACATTTATTCCATTATACACCTATTGCCGCAGATAAACATGTAGAGCATACGCTTATCAACGGCAATAGGGTCATGTATACGTTACGTTTGTGTTCCAAAAATGTTGTTTCTGTCTAACCGATCAGTTGATCGAGATTTACTCTTCAGTGGAACCTTCTTCTACCTGTTCCTGAATCAGTCCAGCAAACAATGCATGTACGAATTGTTCAGAGTCGAATGGCTGCAGATCCTCCATTTTCTCACCCAAACCTACCATTTTCACAGGCAAGTCCAACTCTTGGCGAATCGCAACCACGATTCCTCCTTTAGCTGTACCATCAAGCTTCGTTAGTACGAGTCCTGTCACGCCACTTTTCTCTCCAAACAGTTTCGCTTGATTCAGGGCGTTTTGTCCTGTCGTTGCATCAAGTACCATCAACACCTCATGTGGAGCATCCGGAATTTCACGCTGAATAACACGATATATTTTGTTCAGCTCTTCCATCAGGTTAGATTTATTTTGCAGTCGACCAGCCGTGTCGCAGAGCAAAATATCCGCGTTACGCTGTTTAGCGGCTTGCACAGCATCAAACATCACTGCCGCCGGATCAGAACCCGCTTGTTGCTTAATGACTTCCACTCCAGCACGTTGTCCCCAAACCTCTAACTGTTCGATTGCACCTGCACGGAATGTATCACCTGCTGCCATAATGACTTTTTTACCCTGCTGTTTGTAACGATGTGCGAGTTTACCAATAGTCGTTGTTTTCCCGACACCGTTAACGCCAACAAATAAAATAACCGTAATCCCATTCGGATTTAGTTTTAATTCATTATTTTGTTCCCCACGCAACAAATCGGTTAGTTTCTCAGAAAGTACCGGCTGTAGCTCAGCTGCGTCCTCAATCTTACGCTTTTTCACTTCAACGCGTAATTCATCAATGAGATTCATCACGGTGTTAACACCAACGTCTGCTCCAATTAGAATTTCTTCCAATTCTTCGTAGAATTCTTCGTCGATTTTTTTGCGTCTAACCATAAGGTCAGATACTTTCTCAACAAACTCTTTGCGTGTCTTTTCGAGTCCTTCCTTAAACTGCTTCGTAACCGACTCCGTTTTGCTAGCAATGCTATCTCTCAGCTTCTTAAAAAAACTCATAAAGCCCCTCCATCGTGTACATAGTCATACTTCATTTATAATAGACCATCTATAATATTCCCTATACTTCGTAGAGCTCTTTTCTAGTTAAACCGTCTATGCGATCTCTGCTTCCTCGTCCTCCAGCTTAACGGAAACGAGCTTGGAAACGCCGCCCTCTTCCATCGTAACGCCATAGAGAACGTCAGCCTCCTCCATCGTACCCTTGCGGTGTGTCACCACGATAAATTGGGTCTGTTCGGAGAATTCACGTAGATATTGAGCAAAACGAACAACGTTCGCTTCATCCAGTGCAGCTTCTACCTCATCAAGAACACAGAACGGCACGGGTTTAACATGCAGGATGGCAAACAGCAATGCCATGGCTGTGAGCGCTCGCTCTCCCCCGGACAATAGTTGCAGATTTTGCAGCTTTTTGCCTGGCGGCTGAGCTACGATATCTATTCCCGTATCCAGCATTCGCTCAGGATCCATCAGGACGAGATCCGCGCGTCCACCACCAAATAATTTGGAGAATACGGTGCCGAATTCACGGCGAATCGCATCAAACGTTGATTTGAAACGCTTAGCCATCTCGTCTTCCATCTCACGGATAACTTGATACAAGGTTGTTTTGGCCTCGACCAGATCATTCTTCTGTTCACTGAGAAACTCGTATCGTTCATTGACACGCTGGAATTCTTCAATGGCTCCCAGATTGACCTCACCAAGTGCGGATATACTTCGCTTGAGCTTCTGTACCTCAGCCTGTGTGCTTTCTACATCCTCTGGTACAGGGTAACGCTCTTTAGCCAGTTCATATCCGAGCTCATATTCATCGGTCAATTTACGCAAAATATTCTCTAGCTCAACATCAAGCCTGTTTACGGCAATCTCGGTCTGACGCATCTGCTCTTCCACTGCTTTGAGCTGTGTGCGCTGTTCCTTCGTTTCACTTTCCGCAAGCTCTAGCTTCTTCGACAACTGACTTCGAGCAGCTCGCTTGAAGTCTAGCTCCTGAGAAGCTTCCGTTTTCTTCAGCTTGTACTCATTCAGATTCTCAATCTGCGTAACACTCTCAAGCTTTGTTTTCTTCAAATCCGCTTCCATCGAAGCGAGCAAGGTGCGATTCTGACGAAGTTCCTTGACGAGTGAATCGACCTCACGTTCCAGACGGCGTAGCTGCTCTTCATTGGAATAACGCTCTTGATCCAGCTTACCTTCCCGCACTTTCAGTTCAGTCAATTGGCTCTGCAATTCCTCTTTGGCAGATTCATTGGCCTTACGCGCGAATTCAGCAGCGTGGATAGCACGATGCGTCGCCTTCTCTTCCTCTTCAAGCTGCGCAAGCTTCTGGACAGCGACCGCACGAGCATTATCCATCTCTTGAATCTCTTCTTTAAATCCACTCTTCTCTTGACCCGCTACAGCAACCTGCTCCAACACGTGCCGAAGCTCATGCTCTACCTGCTTCATTTCCATCGATGCTTGCTGTTCCGCATTACGTGTATCATCACCAGACTGTCTCAGTTCATCCAGCTTGTCCTGGCAATGCTCCAACTGTGCTTTAACCTCATCTACACTGCGATGCAATTTGACGATTTGATTTTCGGTATCCACAATGTCTTGGTCTAACTGATCCAGTTGCCGTTTACGGCTGAGCAAACTGCCGTTTTTCTTGTGCTGGCTTCCGCCTGTCATGGAGCCACCTGCGTTAACTACATCGCCCTCCAGGGTTACCACCCGGAAGCGATATTGACACCGTGCAGCAATCTTATTCGCAACCTCCAGCGTTTCCGCAATGATGACATTACCAAGGAGACTACCGATAATCGAGGCATACGTGGAATCATACTGAACCAGATCGGCACCAATACCTACAAATCCATCCATACCTTCAATCATCGATCGCTCATTAGCACCAATAGTACGAGGACGAATGACATCAAGAGGTAGGAATGTAGCTCTACCTAGTTGACGTTGCTTCAGGAAAGAAATCGCCTGTCTGGAGACCGATTCATTCTCCATGACGATATGCTGCACAGACGCACCCATCGCCGTCTCTACCGCAAGTTCAATCTTTTCAGGCACTTTGATCAGCTCAGCCACCGCGCCATGAACCCCGCTCAGTGTACCTTTACGGGACGCCTTCAGCACTTCTTTAACGCCGAGCATAAATCCATCAAAATCATCCTGCATTTCTTTCATCGTATCACGTCTGGAAACTTGAGCTTCACGCTTCTGCTCCCATTTCCGAACGGTTCCCCGACTCTCTTCCAGCAGCTTCTGCAAGGATTGAAGTCGTTCACTCTCGGTGATGTATCCACCGCGGAGTTCACTAATTTCCTTGCCCAGACGTGCAACCTTTTTCTCGATTTCCGCCTTACGCTGCTCTAACGTTTCCTTTTGCCCTTCCCATTTGCCAGATTCCTCGGATGCACGACTCATGCGTCGTTCCAGCGTTTCCTTTTGCTGATCCACATAACGAATTTCGTTCCGTGTCTGCGCCATCTGATTCATTAATTCGAGCAAATTACCTTTGAGACTCTCCTCTTGTTGTTGACTGATACCTCCAGTCACCCCAATGAGCTTCGCCTCTTCCTCGGACAAGCTGTTTCTCACTTCCGTAAGTTCTTTCTCCAGCTTAGCGAACTTCTCACGAAGAGAGAGCAACTCAGCCTCACGCTCGCGGTGCTTTTCTTCACTGGCTGCAACTGTCACGGTCAATTGCTCATGGTTCGTTTGCAGATTACGTGCTCGTTCTTTTAATAATTCTCCGTGTCCTTCACTTTTCTCGGTTGCTTCACTGAATTGTAGAAGCTCCGATTGCAGTCGCTCCGTCTCAGCTTCGAGCGTACGTAACGCATTTCGATCGCTCTCTAGCTTTGCATCATGTGTTGAGACAATTGCAGAGAGACCAACCTCTTCCTGTTTTAACGATTGTAAACGTTCATTAGCCTTGCTCCAGGAAGCATGGATTTGTTCAATCTGATACACATACATCGAAATTTCTTGAGATTTCAACTGACTCCGTAATTCCTTATAGTGAATTGCCTTCTCCGACTGTTCTCTGAGCGGGCCAATTTGATCTTCTAGTTCAGTAACGAGGTCATGGATCCGTAGCAAATTTTGCTCTGTTTCATCCAACTTGCGTGTAGCATCCCGTTTACGAGATTTATATTTGACGATACCAGATGCCTCTTCGAAGATCCCCCTTCGATCCTCTGACCGGGTACTCAGAATCTCTTCAATTCGTCCCTGTCCGATAATCGAGTAGGCTTCTTTACCGATCCCTGTATCCATAAACAATTCAGTAATATCTTTCAAACGACATGATTGCTTATTAATAAAATATTCACTATCTCCGCTACGATGTACACGACGTGTCACGGTCACCTCACCAAAATCTAAGGCAAGCGCATGATCTTCGTTATCGAGGGTTAATGAAACTTCACCATAATTGACGGCTTTGCGCGCATCACTACCAGCAAAAATAATATCTTCCATTTTGCCACCACGTAGTGATTTGGCACTTTGCTCCCCCAGTACCCAGCGAATTCCGTCAGATATATTACTTTTCCCACTACCGTTCGGACCCACAACCGCAGTTATGCCACGAACGAATTCCATCTCTGTTTTGTCGGCGAATGACTTGAATCCACCCAGTTCAATACGTTTAAGAAACATAGGGCTTCCCGTCACCTCCTCTTGCAAATTTCAGTTGTTGCAGCGCATATCCTTGAATTAGGGGAAACTAAACCCTAACCTCTCTTTACAAAAAAAAGAGCAAAAAGCAGTCCGGCTAATCATTCCGCCGGGGCGGACCCGCGGGGCTGCTCTTTGCTCTTCGTTTGTCTATGCGCTATCGGTAAAGCCTCAGGCTTCCGGAAGCTTCAATCGTTCCAGCGCCGCTGATGCAGCCTGCTGTTCAGCTTCTTTTTTGGAACGTCCTGTACCTCTGCCAAGCCGTTCTTGACCCATATGGACCTCGGAGACAAACTCCCTTTCATGGGCAGGACCCCGTTCTTCAACAATTCGATATTCCAAAGATCCCATATTGTGATGCTGTGTGAGTTCCTGCAACTCCGTTTTGTAATCGCTCATTTGCAGCTTGCCGCCCAAAACAATTAACGGAAATACATGCTGATCCAGAAACGTCCTAACCGGTTCCAGTCCCTGATCCAGATATAATGCACCGATGAAGGATTCAAACACATCAGCTAGTAGCGCTGGCCGCGTCCGTCCTCCAGTCAGTTCCTCACCTTTTCCAAGAAGTACATACTGTCCAAAACCCAATGCTTCAGCAAATTTGACAAGGGAAGGTTCACAGACAATAGATGCCCGCAGCTTCGTTAGTTCACCTTCCGGACGGTTAGGATACAAATGATACAAGTATTCCGAAACAGTCAACTCCAATACCGCATCGCCTAGAAACTCCAAACGTTCGTTATCCTGATGCTGACTGAACCGGTGTTCGTTTACATACGAAGCATGGGTAAACGCTTGTTTTAAAAGCTGCCTGTTGTCAAATTTGATTTGAAGTTTGTGCTGTAATTGCTTCAGATCTTCACTCAAATTGAACGAGCCCCTTATGCTTCAAATTTTTTGAGAATAATGGTGGCATTGTGACCGCCGAATCCAAATGAATTGGACATTGCAATATTAACCTTCGTTTGACGCGGAACATTTGGTACATAGTCAAGATCACATTCTGGATCTTGGTTCTCCAGATTGATCGTTGGAGCTAGTGTCTGATGTGTCAGAGACAATCCACAGATTACCGCCTCAACCCCACCGGCAGCACCGAGCATATGACCTGTCATCGATTTAGTGGAACTCACAGCCAGCTTGTACGCGTGATCTCCAAACGCTTTCTTAATTGCCAGCGTCTCTGAGCGGTCACCTACAGGTGTGGATGTTCCGTGTGCGTTGATGTAGTCTACTTCTTCAGGTTCAATACCTGCATTGCGAAGTGCCATCTTCATACAACGAGCTGCTCCATCTGGATCTGGCTCTGTCATGTGATGTGCATCCCCAGTCAAGCCGTAACCAATGACTTCACCATAAATACGTGCACCACGTTTTTGAGCGTGTTCCAGTGATTCCAAAATCAGAATACCTGCACCTTCACCCATAACGAATCCATCACGTCCTGTATCAAACGGACGGCTAGAATGAGCTGGATCATCATTACGTGTAGACATCGCACGCATTGCACAGAAACCAGCAAGTCCAGTTGGACGGATCGTCGCTTCGGCTCCCCCGCAGATCATTGCATCTGCATCACCGTTAGCAATCAACTTGAAGGAATCTCCAATGGAGTGTGTTCCTGTAGCACAAGCGGTTACTACGTTAATGTTCGGGCCTTTCGCACCAAGAGAGATCGACATTTGACCAGAAGCCATATTCGAAATCATCATTGGGATGAAGAACGGGCTAACACGTTTAGGGCCTTTTTGCAGCAATGCGTTGTGCTGATCTTCCCAAGTACCCAATCCACCGATACCCGATCCGATCGATACACCAAAACGCTCTGCATCAATGTTCTCGTCAATTTTCAATCCGCTGTCTTCCACAGCTTTGAAACCGGCTGCTACAGCAAACTGAACGAAACGATCCATTTTGCGTGCGTCCTTACGATCCATATATTCTTCCGGGTTGAAATCCTTGATTTCGGCAGCAATTTGAGTAGTATATTCACTTACATCAAATGCCTCAATCTGAGAGATTCCGGACTTACCTGCCATTAAACTTCCCCAGAATGTCTCTAAATCTTTTCCGAGCGATGTCATTACGCCCATTCCGGTAATTACTACTCTTTGTTTCAAACCGACTCACCTCTATATCGACTGCTTTACGCAAGTATTTTTGTGGAAAATCCGCAGGAGACACGTAAGAAATCAAGAAGAATTCCTGACTTAACCTACGCTACCTGCGGAATGAGAAAAACCAATGAATGATGAGAAGTCCCGCCTGTTCGAAAACAGGTGCGGGACTGAATTGACTTTAGGTATGAGATTGTATGTAGTTTACAACTTCACCTACGGTCGTGATTTTTTCTGCATCTTCATCAGAGATTTCCAAATCGAATTCATCTTCCAATTCCATGACCAATTCCACTACATCCAAAGAATCAGCACCCAAATCTTCTTTGAAAGATGCTTCAAGTGTAACTTCAGCTTCGTCTGCGCCCAAGCGGTCGACGACGATGCGTTTTACACGCTCCAATACATCGGACATCCGGTTCACCTCCTCCTTGGTATTATACGAGAATCGCAGGCAAAATGCCATAGAAGACATATGCGGCTCCCGGCCGGGGAATCCGGCCTTTTTCCGGCATTTCGGATCGTCCAGCGCCTGTTCCCCGACTATTATTCACGTCAGGAAAGAATTACATGTACATGCCACCATCGACATGCAGTGTCTGACCTGTCATATAAGATGAAGCTTCTGATGCCAAGAATGTTACGACACCAGCAATCTCATCCGGCTGACCCAGACGGGACAATGGAATACCACTCAGCATGCCATCAACTAATTCCTGGGACAGTTCTTTCGTCATATCCGTTTCAATGAAACCTGGGGCAACACAGTTCACTGTGATACCTCGTGAAGCGAGTTCACGAGCGGATGCTTTCGTCAAACCAATAACGCCTGCCTTAGCGGCAACATAGTTAGCTTGACCTGCATTACCAAGTACACCTACAACAGAGGAAATATTAATAATTCTTCCTGACCGCTGCTTCATCATCGGGCGTGTAACTGCCTTCAGACAGTTAAATACACCTTTTAGATTCGTCTCAATAACCTGATCAAACTCTTCTTCTTTCATACGCATAATCAGGTTATCACGAGTTATTCCAGCGTTGTTAACAAGAATATCGACATTACCCCACTCTTCAAGCGTGGCTTTGACCATCTGTTCAGCCTCGTCCATCTGACCCACATTAGCCTGAACGGTAATCGCTTTGACCCCTTTGGCACGGATCGCTTCCGCTACCTCCTCAGCAGCAGCTTGGCTGCCTGCATAGTTAACGGCAACGTTGGCACCCGCCTCCGCCAGAGCAAGCGCGATACTGCGTCCAATTCCACGGGATGCACCTGTAACCAATGCATTTTTTCCTTCTAGCGATTTAGACATAATCGTTCCTCCTCTCCCAAATATAGAGTTTAATCTTTATTGCAAGGCAGCAGCCGTTGCTTCAAGCGTTTCAAGACTGTTTACGTTGTACAATTTTACGGTTTTATCTGTCTTTTTAATTAAACCCGTTAGTACACTTCCCGAACCAATCTCGATAAACGTGTCTACACCTTGCTCAATAAGCCATGTCACACTGTCTTCCCATAATACGGGAGAATAGACCTGTTCTGTCAACAATTGTTGAACTTGTCCATCTTCTATCGGTTGTGCAGTCACATTTGCCACAACAGGAACCTTAGCTGGTGCGAAAGAAACAGTTTTAAGTTTATCTGCTAGTTTCTCTGCCGCATCCTTCATCAAGGAAGAGTGGAACGGTCCACTGACTTCCAGTGCAATTGCACGTTTGCCGCCTGCTTCTTTAACACGTTCCGCTACTGCAGCAACGCCTTCTTTAACACCTGAAATAACAATTTGACCTGGGCAGTTCATGTTCGCCAGTTCTACGACATGTCCACTTTCAGATACGTCACGGCAAAGCACCCCCAGCGCTTCCCGATCCGCACCCAATACTGCAGCCATCGCTCCCTGTCCACCAGGTACAGCCTGCTCCATATACTGACCACGAGCCCGGACAATACTTACCGCATCAGCAAACGACAATACGCCTGCCGCCACTAGTGCACT
Organism: Paenibacillus tundrae; assembly: GCF_030812775.1. Classification (GTDB taxonomy): domain Bacteria; phylum Bacillota; class Bacilli; order Paenibacillales; family Paenibacillaceae; genus Paenibacillus; species Paenibacillus tundrae_A. Next base: position 180,714 of record NZ_JAUSTI010000003.1, on the reverse strand, counting down.
GTATTCTCCCAAGCTATGTCCAGCCATGTAATCCGCTTGAATTCCTTTTTTCTTAAATGCCTCAAGCCAAGCAATACTTGCTGTCAACAGAGCTGGTTGTGTATTTGATGTCTGTTTCAACTCGGTCTCCGATCCTTCAAATATCAAGTTGCTCAGCGAAAAGCCAAGTGTTTGATCAGCTACTTCAAAAATCTCTTTTGACGCTGGAACCGTCTCATACACTTCCTTTGCCATACCTACCGCCTGTGATCCCTGACCGGGAAATACAAATGCTAATTTACTCATCAGATTCATCTCTCCAAGCTATCTAATTTACCAAACGAGTACAGATGCTCCCCATGTCAGTCCGCCGCCGAATCCAACCATCAGTACGGTATCTCCAGCTTTCATGCGTCCTTCTTCAGCAGCTTCAACCAAAGCAAGCGGGATAGAGGCCGCTGATGTGTTAGCATATTTATCTACGTTCACAACTACTTTTTCTTCTGGAAGATCCAGCCGTTGCATTGCCGATTGAATGATACGAATATTAGCTTGATGCGGAACAAACAAATCTACGTCTGAGCGATCTAGGCCTGCTTTGTTCAGCACTTCTAGCGTAGCCGTTCCCATAACACGCACCGCAAATTTAAATACTTCCCGACCATTCATGTAGATGTAATGCTTTTTGTTCTCAATGGTCTCTGCAGAAGCCGGTAGACGTGAACCTCCACCTTCCAGTTGAAGCAGGCTGCCACCCGCACCTTCAGCACCTAGATCAAATGATTTGAATCCACGGCCTTCAGGTACTTCTCCAACGATTACTGCACCTGCGCCATCTCCGAACAGTACACAGGTATTCCGATCCGTGTAATCCGTAATCCGGGACAGACAGTCTGCACCAATAACAAGTGCATTATTGTAAAGACCACTTTTGATAAAGCTTGTTGCTGTCGCAAGTCCATATACAAAACCAGAGCAAGCAGCAGACAGGTCAAACGCAGCCGCACCTTTAGCACCTAATTTATCTTGAAGAATACAAGCAGTAGAAGGGAAAGCAGAATCTGGTGTAATCGTTGCAACGATGATTAGATCCAAATCGCTACCTGTCATACCCGCAGATTCCAATGCTTTGATCGCTGCTTCATATGCCAGATCCGAAGTGGCTTGATCCGGAGCAGCGATGTGACGCTCTTTGATCCCTGTTCGACTGACGATCCACTCGTCATTTGTATCTACCATTTTTTCAAGATCGCTGTTTGTCAAAATTTTCTCAGGCACATATTTCCCCGTACCAATAACCCCAACCGGGCGCAAATTATTCATATCGTCACTCACTTCCCGCTAATTTCCTTAGATATGCTCTCCACTAGCTGATTCTGTACTGCGATCCTTGCTTGACGCACTGCATTTTTGATCGCATTCCCATCGGCCGACCCATGACTCTTAACAACCAGTCTGCTTAAACCGAGAAGCGGCGCGCCGCCATGCTCGGTATAATCCAGTTTCCGTTTCAGACCTCTCAGCTCAGGCATAAGCACAGCAGCAGCCAATTTGCTTTTGAGTGACGATGAGAACTGTTCTTTAAGCAGAGTAAAAATGGCACCTGCTGTGCCTTCCAGCGATTTCAACAATATATTTCCTGCAAACCCGTCGCAGACAAGCACATCACATGCACCTGTCAGTACGTCACGAGCTTCAACATTCCCTACGAAGCGAATCGGTAACTGCTCTAGTAAAGGATAGGCGTGCTTCGTGAGTTCGTTTCCTTTACCAGGCTCTGTACCCACATTCAACAAACCAACTCGCGGTGAGTCAATACCTTGAACCTTCTGTCTGTACAAGCTCCCCATAAGTCCATACTGCGCAAGATGCTCTGGCTTCGCATCCATGTTAGCGCCAAGATCCAATGCAAGTACACCTACATCATCAATCGTTGGAATCATCGGTGCGAGTGCTGGCCGCTCGATGCCATCCATGCGACCTACAACTAGTAATCCGGTTGTCATGAGTGCTCCGGTATTGCCCGCAGAGATCATGGCATCTGCTTCACCTTCCTTCAGCATCCTTCCGGCAACGACCATGGAAGCATCCTTTTTACGGCGGACAGCTCTCACGGGTTCATCGTCCGAACCGATAACTTCAGAAGCATGACGAATGGACAGATTAGCAGGCTTAACCGCAGCTTGACTCAGAAGCGGTTCAATTTGGACTTCGTCACCAACCAGAACGATATGTGTATCCGTCCATTCTGTGGCGGCTGCGATCGCCCCTTCGACCGTTGCCGCAGGGGCATTATCGCCTCCCATAGCATCAATGACAATCTTCATACCAGTTGACCTCCCTCTACGCTGTCTTCTCCACCCGAACGGTAGATAACAAAGTTGCCTTGGAACACCATTTCTTCCCCCACATAAGTGAACACTTCAACTTTGGCTTTTCCCTTTTGACCTGAGATCGATCTGACATAGGCCTTGGCAATACATTTCTCAGCCAGATGAACAGAACGCACAAAACGAATGTCTGCCGATGCGGTCAACGCGATTTCATCATTAATCACCGCTACAGCAAGGGAGTTCGCCTGGGCAAAAACATAGTGACCCCGAGCAATACCCGTTCTGGAAAAGACATGCTCCTCCTTAATCTCAAACAAGGAGATTCCGCTCTTATCTAACTGCAAGTCTACAATATCACCGATAATCTCATGCAGAGGCAAAGAGCGAACCTGATCGTATGAGCGCTCTGCCATTAGTTTCATCCGTTCCCGAAGCTCAGGTATGCCAAGCTCCAGCCTGTCGAGACGGATCGTCTGAATACTCACTTTTAACTGTCGTGTAAGCTCCTGATCCGTCACAAACGGGTTGTCTTCGATCATTTTGGTCAACTGTTGCTGCCTCTGTCTTTTCGGTACACGTTCGATGCCTGACACCCCCCAGCTATATCGTTTACGGAACCGCCCATCCGGTCAGTTCTATCCTTAAGTGGTTGTTCAAAAAGTCCGCTTTTGATTACGAAGGATGCGCGAGCGGCATCTCAGCATCGAATATGGGATTCAGCCGAAATGTCCGTTGCTCACGTAGCTTAATCTACGCTCCGCTACTCCATTTCTATCTTCATCCCATCTTCTTGGTACTGAAAACCGACCTTTTTGAACATGCACTTTAAGTACATATTACTCTATAATTACGCCCTTAATTCAGGGCACTTCTAAGTACAAGTTATAACTCATATCTATGTAACGTCAAATCTTAGAACCTGGTACTAAACTATAGTATATCTCATCCCGTGTCAAAAAGAAAGGCTGATCCACCAAAAACAATCCCCACTTCTCAACCGCGCTCCACTCGCCCGTATTATATGAAATCCCGTGTCCTATACGGGAAAATGTCTACATAGATTGAACTACGCAGAGAAAAGAAGTAGCGTAAGGCAGCAACGTGTTTTAGTTCCATCCATATAGAATAGAAAGGAGATTGAAAAAGAAAAAGTAGCACTCCACCGAAATGAAGTACTACTTATTAGCTAGCTATTATTGAGAGATGATCTCTCTTGCTTTGTACGTTCCGCACACTTTGCAAACGTGGTGACTCAGTTTCAGTTCGCCACATTGCTCACATTTCACCATGCCCGGTACAGCCAATTTAAAGTGAGTGCGACGTTTGTCGCGACGCGTCTTGGACGTTCTCCGTTGAGGTACTGCCATTATTCCCACCTCCTTATCAAAATCAACCTTTGCAGGTAGTTGTTACGTTCGATTTTCAATCATGCTCATTTAAAAAAATCCTTGAGCCCTGCAAGCCGCGGGTCGATAACTTCGTTATCACAACCGCAGTCACCTTCGTTCAACTCGTGGCCACACTTAGGGCATAACCCTTTGCATGTATCGCTACAGAGTGGTACAAACGGAAGATGTAGCAGAAAAGTCCCCTCGGCATAAGCCTTCAGATCAACGCTATCTTCATCCACATAGAAAGTATCGTCGTCTTCGTGCAATTCCTCTGGTTGTTTTCCCTGCTTGAATTGCTCATGAAAATCAATATGAAAATGTTCATTAATCGGCTTAAGACACCTGGAGCATAACATGTCCGCTCCTACTGTCAGTTTGCCATGAACATCCACAACGCTTCCCTCTCTCTGTTCTGCAGATAAATCTGCAGTCAGCGGGGTAACGGCTGTGATATCTTGTCGGTTAGAAACCAGTTCCTTAATATCCCACTGTTCATTGAACTGTACAGGACGATCACTGGTTGCCACTTTGCGAAATGGCATTAACATTTCCATCACTCCAAACGAAACCAATCTCATAATTGTTGTCAAACGCTTTACGACATGTATACAGATCAAGCTGAGGTATAACTACTTCATTTCCTGACTGTATGTATTCTGACGCTATATCATTAAAACTATTATGAAATTGACTTAACAAACAAAAATCATTATACCGATTTTTCAAGAGGTTTGTCAACACTTTTAACTTTACACCCTATTTTAAAAAATCGATGATCTCCAACCAAATACGCACATTGACACATTATAGGCTTACTTCGCTCTAACTACAAGCATCTATTGCAGGAAGTATCGGTCACAATTCGTTGATATTTAGTGTGATCTATATCACACGCCCCTCCATGCTCCGTATCTATACTTGTTGTAAACCGAAACACGTTAAGCATCCAAGACGGATTTATTCTACTATTAACTTAATAAGTCTAGCGATCGGTGCGAAAGAAAATGGAATGAAGCTAAAATGAAGACTACGGATTATCGTGCAACTGCGTTAGATATTGAACGAATATTTTCTAATGGAGATGAAGGAAATCTCCTCAGCCCACATCCGCTTCCGCTTCCAAACAAATCTTACGACGACGCTAGTGAAGCCACTTAGCTGACTACAAGACAGACTTTTTTTGCTAACAAACTCTAATACTTTCATCTTATATCGGGAGGGAATTTCATGTTAAGTGAAAAAACGATTAAGGTCATCAAATCCACAGTACCTGTACTCGAAGTGCACGGTGAAGCCATTACCCGCCATTTCTATAAAACGATGTTCACTGCGCATCCAGAACTGCTGAATATATTCAACCATGCTAACCAAAAACAAGGACGTCAACAGGCTGCCCTTGCAAATATGGTATACACAGCTGCCCTGCATATCGACAATCTCGCCTCCATCTTACCTGCCGTACGTCAAGTCGCCCATAAACACCGTAGTCTTGGCATTGTTCCCGAGCAGTATGCCATTGTTGGCACGTATCTGCTCCAAGCGATTAAAGACGTGCTTGGTGACGCAGCAACCGATGAAATTATAACGGCATGGGGCGAAGCCTACCAAGTCATTGCAGACGCATTTATTGGAATCGAGCAGGATATGTATGCTACAGCAGAGAAACAAACGGGCGGCTGGGAAGGCTTCCGTTCGTTCAAAGTGGCAAAGAAAGTGCAAGAGAGCGACATCATTACCTCCTTCTACCTGTATCCAGAGGATGGTCTGCCCATTTCCAGCCATGAACCGGGACAATATATCAGTATCAAAATTCATCCAGAGGGTCATGCATTTACCCAGATACGTCAGTATAGCCTTTCTGATGCACCTGATAAACCTTATTACCGTATTTCCGTCAAAAGAGAACAAGGTTACATGGATCGTCCAGATGGGGTAATCTCCACATATCTTCATGAACACATTAAAGAAGGCTCTGTTGTTGAGTTATCAGCTCCGGCTGGCGACTTTACGCTTCACGCAGAAGACCCACGCCCAATTGTACTCCTTAGTGGCGGAGTCGGTATTACGCCAATGATTAGTATGCTGAACACCCTTGTACAAAAGGACGATAAACGTCCAATCACATTTATACATGCCAATGTAGATAGCGCCAACCATGCGTTCCGAGAACATGTAAACCTACTAGCTGACAACAATGATCATGTTCGTGCTTATTATTGTTACACTCAACCGAGCAGCTCTGATCGCGATATCTCATGTTATCACAAGGAAGGTTACATGGATGCCGACTGGCTTCGTCAGATTGTAAATAACTTGGATGCAACATTTTACATGTGTGGGTCTGTCCCATTCATGCAGAGCGTTTACGCAGCACTAGATGAAATTGGCGTATCGCCTGACCAGATCCATTATGAATTCTTTGGTCCAAAAGCACAGCTCGCCCCTTCTCCAGAAGGTGTTTAATGTATAAACTTGTGCTTTCACAATAAATTGGCGGGTTAACCCTTCAAAAGGCATGCTTAAGCATCTTACGATGCAAGAGTGATGCCTTTTTGGGTGTGTAACACTCCTGCAATTTGAACATCAGACCCACCTGACCTATTATGGTAGAAGATAAATGCCTCTCATGTGATTGAGCCAAACGTTACATGCGCATGTTGAAAAGAGTTTCTCGAAAAGGAGCATACATATGAAGGCCGTTGGTGTCATTGTTGAATATAATCCGCTGCATAACGGGCATGTCTATCATCTAAGCGAAGCCAGGCGGCTTAGCGGGGCGGATGCTGTCGTTGCTGTGATGAGCGGCCCTTTCCTCCAACGCGGCGAACCCGCCATCGTGGGTAAAAGGGCACGCACCGAGATGGCGCTTCATGCTGGCGCTGATCTCGTGCTTGAACTGCCGGTTGCCTATGCGGTGCAACCGGCGGAGTGGTTTGCGTATGGTGCGGTGGCCTTGCTGCACCATACCGGGGTTGTCGACTCGCTCTGCTTCGGCAGCGAGTCGGGAGACCTGGACAGCCTGCAGCGCATTGCGCGCGTGCTGGCTGTAGAGCCCGCAGGGCTGCGCGAGGATATCGCGCGCCGCCTGCGGGAGGGCGCCAGCTACCCCGCCGCGTACGCAGGCGCGGCGGCGGCACTGGCGCCTGGCGGCGTTGATGCACGCGACGCCGCTGCACTGCTGGAGCAGCCCAACAATTCGCTTGGGCTGCACTACCTGATCGCGCTGGAACGGTTAGGCAGCGCGATCCAACCCTTTACCGCGGCACGTACCGGTGCCGCGTATCACGAGGCGACGCCCGGGCCGGGGGCGATCGCCAGTGCAACAGCCGTCCGCCGTCTACTCATGGCGGACGGGCCTGAAGCCGCCGCGCAATACGTGCCGGCGGCAACCCTTGCCATTCTCCAACGCGAATGGCAAACTCAGCGCGCTCCCGTGCACTGGGAGCGCTTTGTCCAGCCGCTGCTGCACATCGCGGCGACTCGCCGTGCCTCCGAGCTAGCCAGCATCGCCGAGGTCACGGAAGGACTAGAGCATCGGCTGATTCGTACCCTATCTCAGCTCGCAGAGCCTTCAGTCGATGCCTTGCTTAATGCATTGAAGACCAAGCGATATACGCGTACCAAGCTGCAACGGATGTTAACACATGTGCTGTTAAACCATTCCAAGACTGAGTTATCCCCCAGCATCTTGGCTGAGGGGCCAGGTTACCTTCGAGTCCTTGGCTTCAGCTCGAAAGGTCAAAGCCTGCTCAAACAAATGAAACGTTCTGCATCTCTACCCGTCGTGATCAAGCCAGCTACCTTCAATCATAGCCAGCTTGAACTGGATATACAGGCTCAGGCAGCATATGCCCTTGCTTACGAGGATAAAGACACAAGAACAATGTACAGCGATTATTATGATCCACCGATACGATACTAAGTAGAATCTTAAGCATACTGAATCTGCAGATGCTTATCATTGGTGACATGTAACTCATTCGATTGAGTTACCAAACACATCCAGTTCCTATATACCGTTATACTTTGGTTAGGTCTTTGTTGTTACACGAACTAACGGTTCGATAATCATGCCTGAAAGCCCTTGGTCAAAATAAGAGTCATATTGTGCTTAACAGCCAAAAAACCTTCCACTGTAGCAGGTGAATTCTGCTCAATTGAAGGTTTTTTGATCAGGCATAGTCTATTCATGAACGGAGCCTCTCTCCCTACACCTTCTCATCGCTGTTAACGAATCTGAGAGACCTTATTCCGTCATTTCACAACGAATGGAAATGGTAACGAACCTGAGAAACGTTATATTGCATAATAACACGGAATGAACCTCATTTTCGCGTCCAAAAGGTACATTAGCGTGTCTACGATTCGTTAGCATCTCCTGAATGCCATTTTTCCGTGAATAACGCTGACTGAGTTCGTTAGAACTAGTACATAATTGAGAGTCGCGACTTCAAAGCTCACACTCACTTAAGAGCACGAGCACCGCCTATTACGCCCCACCCCTACCCTACTGCTTTTCCTTGACGTCCCCCTGCATGCCTACGTGTATGCCCTTGCTTAGAACTAAACTCATCAGACACCGCTTTCTTCAAATCCCCGCTACACCCTAATCAGTTTCTATTCACGCCACTTGAATCACATCACATCTTGCCTTCCTTGGCGCACGATATAATAAAGTTGGCGCATCCAAATGCTCATCCGCACCATCAGGCCTATGTACAAACTTGAGCATTGGGACGATATTTCACCCAATCAAGACACAAAAAAGAGGCTATGCCATAGCCTCTCATGTAAACAACTCTCTATCCCTAATTAAGATTTTACAGATAACGTTTTTAGATAAGCCAGTGCATCGTCAATGTTGCTAACCGGAACCAGTTTCATTTTTGTATCAATCTGTTTTGCTTTTGCTTCGGCTTCCTTATAGTTATCTTTGGGTACGAAGAAAATCTCCGCGTCCTTCCGATCTGCAGCCACAATTTTGTGGATCACGCCCCCAATTGGTCCAACCGTGCCATCCTTCGTAATGGTACCCGTACCTGCGATACGATGACCTTTGGTCAGATCACCAGACGTCAACTGGTTATAGATCTCCAATGTAAACATTAACCCTGCAGACGGCCCGCCTACTTGCGTACTTGTAAATGTGATCTGATTATCGGGATCTTCCGGTTTCACTTTTTGAACCGTACCAATCATTACCCCTAAGCCTGGACGCTTTTCCCCCGTTTTGTTGTCCGTCACTTCGACAAGTTGAACTTCACGGCTAATTGTTTCCCCGCCGCGCTCCAATTGCATTTCAACCGTATCCCCTGGTTTTCTCCCCTTTAATTGCGCCGATAATATCGTATTATCAGGTGTTGCTGTGCCATCCACACCCAAAATGGTATCCCCGGGCATAATGTCCCCTTGCGGTTTAGGATCCTGTGAAAGGCCAAATACGAAGATATGCTCAGGAACGATGGAATATTGGATACCGGCCTTCTCATATGCCGCTTCCATCGCAGAGGATTGAGAATCACTCATGAACCATACTTGCTCTGCAGAGTATTCTGCTTCACTCTTGCCACGTAATCGATCTTCTTTTTTATCAATTTGTGCATTTCGATTAAACAAGGACGTTCCCAGTAGGAACACGTTGGCATATGTAGCTGACACCGTCGTCATCATAAATACACCCTTTTCCTCCTTGTCTCCACCCTTGACCGTTACCATCGGTTTGATTTCATCCGCACTGCCAGGCAGATAAATGATATACGGTGTTGGCATGTATACTGCAACATAGAGAATCAGAGCTACCACGATCACAAAGATCGACGCTTTGAAACCTCCAGATTTCCGAATTCGATTCATCGCATGAGCCCCCGTCCTTTGTGTTTCTTAAATATTTATAAGTCTAACACTCTCATTCACATGCATACAATGGTACAGGCCGGATAGGCCGCTGTGAGCAGCCGCTTATCCGGTCAAGGCCGAACCGTCTACGGACGCCATTCGGCCGTCCACATCCATCCAGCAGCCTGTGTCTAAACACGGCGCTATATCCTATGAGGTGAATTGATGAATATGCAGACCGAGGTTACCCGTTCGGGCCTGTTACGAACCATTTTTCTAAGCAGTGGAGCAATGTTGCTCGTTGTTGCCGTTGTATTATCTCCCAAAGAAGCCTTTGATGCTTCCATTCAAGGGCTTGATATTTGGTGGAAAATTATTTTTCCCGCCATGCTGCCCTTTCTCATGCTTTCCCAGATGCTAACCGCATTTGGGTTTACCGATGCACTAGGCGTTCTATTAGGGCCACTCATGCAACGTTTGTTTCGGTTACCCGGTCAGGCTGGACTAGCCATAGCTGTAGGCATGTGTGGGGGCTTCCCTGCAGGAGCCGATACAGCCGCACGACTTGTACAAGATCGACAAATAACCGCCAAACAGGCGGGTGTCTTGGCAGCCATGGCTCATTTCTCCAATCCAATGATGATTATCATCGTCTTGGGTACAGCTTTTCTTCACCAGCCTGTAGCCGGATACTTTCTACTTGGTATACATTGGATTAGCGGATGGATCGCCGCCATGATCGGTATTCGCCTATTGCCTGTAGGGCGGGCAGCAAACATTGGCACAAGGTCGGCCTCAGATTTACCGCCACATCCTTTAGAACCGGCACATGCAGAAGTACATCCCATGTTATCTTCCAAGTCTGCCGTTCCCCGCCACACACTTTGGCTGCGTATGAATCTTGCCGCTCGCGAGGCTCGTAGCCGTGATGGACGAGGATTCGGTAAGCTACTTGGTGACACGGTCTCCCAAGCCGTGCAGACCTTGATGATGACCGGAGGATTTATGATTGTATTTGCGGTATTCATTCGACTGCTAAGCCTATATCTCACGCCGGGTTCTTCGGTTGCCTTATGGCCATCTCTGCTGGAAATTCATCTTGGAATCTACCACTTAAGCCAGACCTCTCTGGCATCTGTCACCATGATCGCTCTCATTGCCGCCGTATTAGGCTGGGGTGGGCTATGCTCCCATTTGCAGGTCTCTGCCGTTCTAAAATTAGTCGGGCTTGCGACAAGGGGTATGATTGACTTTGTTTCCATACGGCTGATACATGGACTCATCGCTTTTGTCATGAGCCTTGTTCTATGGACACCTTTTAGTCGATACAGTACAGAGGTCTGGACTACTTTTCAAACCAATACGAACATCGGGTTGCCGGCTGTACAGCCATGGTTCACCCTGTTCAGCAACAGTTCAAGTCTAGCGTTAATTGGGTACGCTATTCCGGTAGCCATGTTCAGTCTCGCTTTACTGCTCGTCGTTATGATCAGTCTTTCGGGACTGATTCGCCTGTTCAACGGGCGTTTTTCTCGCTAATTTTCTGACGGAGTGCAGCTTCCACTTCAGGGGAGACCAGATCCGTTACATCTCCATTGTAATGAGCAATTTCTTTTACAATACTGGAGCTGAGATACGAATACTTCGGATTCGTCATCATGAAAATAGTCTCTGCATCTGGATTCAATTTACTATTGGTGGAAGCCAGCTGCAATTCATATTCAAAATCAGTCACCGAGCGAATACCTCGCACGATAACTTGCGCTTCTTTTTGGCGTACATAATTGGCTGTTAGGTCGCGGAAGCTATCCACCTCAACATTAGGCAGATGACGAGTCACTTCCGTAATTAATTGCTTGCGCTCCTCCACCGTAAACAGTGGGTTTTTGCTCATATTATTCAGCACCGCCACAATCACACGGTCAAACTGCTTCGATGCTCTTGCGATAATGTCCAGATGTCCCATCGTTACAGGATCGAAGCTACCTGGATAAACGGCAATTCGTTCTTGACGATGTATCATTTCACTCATGGAGACCCTCCTCTTCCGCTGTGCTAGATTCTCCATCTTCGGATGCATGAGGTGCATAATGATAAATGGAAACCGCAGTTTCCCCGTACAATGCCTTGCGCGTTTGTTCGAACGGGCCGAATTGTTCAGGGTACAGATGTTTAGATTCATATTCAAGCACGATGGTTGCACCATGTTCAAGCAGCTCCAGTTCATGCATCGTAAGCATAAGTTCATCCCCGTTCTTCATTCGATAAGGGGGATCAAGAAACACGAGATCAAATGTGGTGCTCCGCTTAGCAAGAGCCTTTAACGCACGTCCTGCATCATTTCGATATACAGCTGCCTGATTCTCCAGCTTCGTTGCTGTCAGATTTATACGGATGACTTCAATACTTTTTGGTTCCAAATCAACAAAAACAGCCTTGTCCATGCCACGGCTCAGCGCCTCAATTCCGAGACCACCACTGCCCGCAAACAGATCCAATGCCGTTCCACCCTCGAAATAAGGGCCTATCATACTAAATAACGCTTCCTTCACCTTGTCGGTGGTCGGCCGCGTTCCTGTGCCAGGAACCGCCTTCAACGGTCTACCTTTTGCACTTCCAGATACCACTCTCACGAATGAGTCACCTATTCTCTCTATGTAAGTTTATTGATACAGCTATCGTACCACAATCGGGATGAGTTTGAAAAATAGTGGCTTCAAGGAATATCCCTAATATCAAAAAATGAATTGATGATTATGTATAAAAAGGAAATCTCCTGGCTATTCTATAATTATCGACATCACAAGTGTCGTAGACAACCGCGGAGAAGACTTACGTTTCCCCATAAGCTCTTCGTCCGGTTTCTCCTCTCCCATGAAAGGAGACCTCGAAAGAGGTCTCCGAATAAAAGCCTATCAGAGCGATTTCTGGTAGGTTTTTATTTTGTTATTTGTGTGCTGTTGACCTGATCAAAATTTGGACCACCTGAATACTGGCTTTAACATCCTACGGATCCAAAAAGCAACGATAGTGCCAGCAGTCCATGAACTGCGATTCTGTAAGTAATCCATGTACTGATCACTGATCATATAGGTATTCGTGGAGGTAGGACTCTTTAGACCGAACTGTTCCCATTTGGCTGGATCATTCGAACCAGCGAGCCTTGCTAGCATATTCGCCGACTCTTTAGCTATTTTAGCCGGAATTTGTTCAAATGCTTCGGTGATATATTTATGGAATTCATCCATTGGATTCTGATTAGTAAGGCTCTCCAGATGAATGCTTTCCCGCATATAAGATGCGTATGCTAGATGGTCAGCCCAGAACTCGTCGATATAAAAAAGGCGAACCCGCTGCTCCGCAGGACTCATCGGTAGATCCCCATTTAGTATGGAGAACCTTTCCTTATGTAGAATTCGTCTCTGATCTTCTATCATATCCGAATAATGGTTCAGTTCTTGCTGAAGATCGAAGTTTTGCCCCATCATAACACGCTGAATATGCTCTAATTTGTTGTGTACTATCGGCGCATTAAGAACCCCATCTTGCTTAGGCACCCGAATCGCATCATGAATGCCGAATTGAACTAACAAAACATCCTCTAAACTTACATAAAAAACAGAATCCCCAGGGTCTCCTTGGCGACCAGAACGTCCTCTCAGCTGGTTATCTATCCGCACACTTTCATTTAAGTGCGTTCCAATCACATACAGTCCACCCAATTGAACAACTCTTTCAATCTGAGTAGGATCGCCTCCCCCAAGTCGAATATCGACACCACGTCCTGCCATATTGGTTGACACCGTTACAGCGGCAATTTCTCCGGCTCTGGCAATAATTTGAGCCTCTTTCGCATCATTCTTTGCATTCAAAATATGACAATCTACGCCCGCAACAGTTAGTGCTTCCGCTAGCTTGTCAGACTCTTGAACGCTTGAAGTACCTATAAGTATTGGACGCCCCGTTGCATGAACCGTCACAATTTCTTGCACCAGTGCTTTGAGTTTGGCTTCTTGGTGTGTGTATATTCTATGTGGATGATCGATTCGTTTATTGGTTTGGTTAGACGGGATCTCTACAACCTCAAGTTCATACATCCTTTTAAATTCCATGCTGGAAGCGAGCGCCGTAGCCGTCATTCCGCTAATTCTAGGATACAGACTAATAAAGTGTTGGATCGTAATCGTTCCAAGGATCTTCCCGCCAGTTTTTGATTGCAGTCCTTCCTTGGCCATAAGTGCCGTTTGCAGTCCTTCAGGTAAGTATCGATTCTCTGCCACACGACCCGTAAATTCTTCAATCAGCTCTATTCCACCATCCCTGACAATGTAATCGACGTCTCTTCTTAACAACGTTTCGGCATGTAACGCACAATTTAATGATGTTAACAAATGACTGTTATGGCTGTCGTATAAATTGCCACATTCAAGCAATGACTCTGCTCTTGCTGAGCCTGCTTCATTTAAATATACGTTACGTTGGAATTCGTCGAAATGATAATGCTCTAATGGCGCGAGCTGTCGAACCACTTCAGCAAATCGAGTGAAGTCATCGCTAGAAGTATCTGACGCGCCACTGATAACTAGTGGAACCCTCGCTTCATCAAGTAGTAACGAATCTGCCTCATCGATAATAACGTAGTGGAAAGGACGATGAACCAGTTCGTCTTTGGATAATGCAATGGTATCCCGCAAGTAGTCAAATCCGGCTTCTTTAGCCGTAACATACGTTATATCCTTGGCATAGGCTTCACGTTTCTCGCTCAGACTCATACCCGCTTGAACCGAACTTACTGTTAAGCCTAGAAAACGATAGATAGGTCCCATCCACTCCGCATCGCGATGTGCTAAATAATCGTTAAACGTCAGCACATGAACCCCATGACCAGTCAATGCATTCAAACAAGCGGGCATCACAGCAGATAAGGTTTTCCCTTCCCCGGTTTGCTGCTCGATCAGTACGCTCTCATGTAGTGCGATCGCAGCTATTATCTGCACATCATATGGCTGCATATCAAGCTGTCTCCTCGAGACCTCACAGACCAATGCATAGAGATCAACAAGTAATTCCTCTAAGACTGTGCCCGATTTAGCCTTTCTTTGCAATTGAAGAAATTCAGCTTGTAACTGTCCATCGTCCCAGGCTTCTAAGTCCTTTTCTCTAATCAAGTTAACGATGCTTCGGTAGCCTTCCAGCCTATGTCTGGAATCACGGTCTTTGAACTCTTGTACCAACTTGACGACGGTATTTAGCACATTCAGGCCCCCTTGGCAAAACGACATGATTCGATGATGATTAACGTGAGTTAAATTAGAGCGCTGCAAACGCATTTATTTATCTACTCATCCTTTAACCGTCGCTCATATAGAATTACAGATACAATTGTTAAACCAACCGTCCATAGTAGAATAATGATCAGTGGTTTCACTAGTTCTTCCACCGTATAGCCCGTAGGAGAGATACTTAATAAATGTACTAGCTGACTACTTGGCATGTAATCCAGCACTTTGAACATCGCAAATCTCTCATCTAATAACACCCTACCTGGTGCTGCTGTAAATACAATCGTGACAGGAATGATAGATAAAGATGCTTCGAGCAACGTTCTGGAGAACAAACCACATATCGTTCCGATTGCTATGTATAACATAATCGATAAAATGAATGCGACTAAAGTAACCCAGAAATTGGCTGGCTGATAACCAAATATCAATGTAGCTATAGTTAGAACAACAAAAGACATGACAAAAACGAGTACACTTTTGCCGATTAAAATATCTGTAGTTGTGGACGGAGTCATCATTAACGAACGCAAAGTGTTACGTTCTTTTTCTTCCGCAATCAGGCACGCTTGAACAAAGCATGTTATTAATACAAACGAAATATTTAAAAGAAAACCGAGCGCTTCTGGAGCTGATGAACCTATCTCACGAAAAACCAGTGCGAGCATAATGGGAACCATCAACGTGATGGAGATTGCATAATTACGTGAAAACTCTTTGTAATCCTTGATAAATATCGCTTGAATACGTTTCAATGAGATACTCATAGTAACTCACTTCCTGTCAGTTTGATAAAGATCTCGCCAAGACTTGGCTCTTTCGTTTCTATACGATCAATTAATGCTTGTTTCATCCAATCTGCAATGAGATTAGCTGTTTGTGCATTCATTGGAAGTTCGAACGATTCTCCATTTAATAAATCGACAGATATGACGTTTTCCCGATGTTGTTTTTTTAGCTCCTTGGGCATTCCAATGGTTTGAATCTTTCCTTTATACAAAATCGCTATACGATCACATAACAATTCAGCTTCAGCCATGTCATGTGTTGTTAGAAAGATCGTTGTTCCTTTTTCGTTTAAGTACCGTAGCCCTTTATAGATATGTAAAGAATTCACTGGATCTAAAGCAGAGGTAGGTTCATCCAAAAATAATAATTCCGGCTCATGGATCACCGCACATGCCAAAAGAACACGCTGACGCATTCCTTTCGACAAGAGATGAACCTTTTTATTGCGTTCTCCACTTAAGTTCACGAATTGCATTACTGTTTCAATCGACGAAGGAGAGAGATCATATAACTGACGATATAACTCTAGATTCTCCTCTACTGTCAACCTCTGATATAGCCCACTATTATCGGATAATATACCGAAACGCATCTTCTGAGCAGACTGATACATCATCGATGCCGACTGGTTAAACACCTTAGCCTCTCCACTGGTCGGGGTTAACTGCGCAGTTAATATCTTCATTAATGTTGTTTTTCCTGAACCACTTGGGCCAAGAAAACCAAAAATTTCACCTTTGGGAATAGAAAAAGAAATATCTGATAATGCGTCTTTATCACCAAAACTCTTTCGAATATGCTCGACTTGAATTATGTCCATTCAGATCACTTCCTCAATGTTGATGTCTTCAGCATATAAAGATTACATGCCATCGACCATCAAAACTCGCTGAAATGTAGCTGTTCGCTTCTGAATGGTACCCATATGGGCTAAATGGATTCTTTATTTCCCCGGAAATCAAATACTGAGATGTGCTTTTAATTCTTGTAATTTGGAACGAGATAATGGGACTACCGCATCTTCGCCTGTATTTAATCTCAAGCTATAGCTATTCTTCGTCCAGGTAATAATCTCTCTAACTTTTTGTAGGTTCACGATGTAGGAACGATGACATCTAAAAAATCCGAAATTCAACAATCGCTGCTCAAGCTCGCTTAACGTCAGAGCACAGACAAAACCTTCTCCACCAACATGGACAAGAATCGAACCATTCAGACTTTCTATATAATCGATTTCAGGCGGGTTAAATAAGATAACTTTGTCATTCTTTTTCGTATAAATTTTCTGCAGAGTGATGTTCGAGGGATCTGGTTCCTGTGCCCCCTGTTCATCCACTTCTGTATCACGAATGTCCAGTGGATGAAATCCCGCTTCGTTCAGACGATAGATCGAATCACAGGAGATCATGGCATCCTCTAGATTGGATGTCAGAATCAATATTTGCTTCTCTTTTGCAAGATCATCTAAAATGCGCTTGAAATGACGACGATCTTCCTCTTCCAGATAAAAGTAAGGTTCTTCTAATACTAGCGTAGGCTGATGTGCAAAAAATACGCGCAGCAATGTCACATACATCCTTCTGGATGAGTTTAGATTCTTAATCTTCACTTTCCGCTCTTCATTTAAGCCAAAATAATTGATTAAAGTAGCAACACGATCCGTCCTTTCCGTTACCCGGATTAGAAACGTAATTAGCTCTTCTACCCTCAGATTCATGTATTCGCCCTGTTGTACTCGAAATAAATGATACTGCGTATGATCGACCAATTGATCCATCAAAAGTTGCTTTCGTTTCAAGTCGGTTATAACACCAACCAATGGATTGTTTTCCAGATTGAGCTCGATCTTTGGTATCGTTAATTTTCCATGCGTGTAGATTGGTTCAAATTGCATAATACCCTCCAGATCAATATTCCATAAATTATGTAAACCCTTATCATTTCAATTTTAGGAGTCTACTTACCTAGTTCCATATCAAAAAAAGGCCGACTAATATAGATCATTTAGTCAACCTTCACTTGTTAATCTGCTGTGTGTCTTGTGTAAATGGAGTCCTATCTACTTGTCTTCGCCAAGCATAGCTTTGAATTTAAGATTATTACGCTGTAAGTTACGCATTGCTACCATCAAAATCACGACAGGTGTGAGCACAAACCATAATTGTTGTACAATCAACAGCAACGACAGGAGAATCAACCCCGTCCATACCATGATTTCGATAATTTCATGTTTTTGCAGCACCCGCTTAAAGCCTTTGCGAGAAACAAGAGATATGAAGAAGTATACCAGCACACAGCACAAGACCAACATCGTTATTCCACCTAACAATACGATGATTCCAGACAAAAGATACATTTCTTAGTTCCCGCCTTATTCCGCATCTATTCCCCCTATCTTACCAATAAAATAAAAATTCTACCATCTGCTTTGACGTTTATGTTTATTCCATATTCTTTTTTGCTTGTTTTCTCCTATACGTTGTCATCATACTAATCATAGGCACCAGAATACCTGTTATAGGTAAGGCCAAAGCCCAACTTTGATATCGAATGGCTTGCACAATGACAAATACGATGGATAGAACAAGGAGAATCTGTATAATTTGATAACGATCTAAAGAGTGCCTCCAGATTTTCCTAGCCACATATCCGATCAGAAAATATCCAATCAGACCGTAAAAGGCAATCATGCCTAGTATCGTAAGCAGCACTATTCCTGTGTTCACACCCATGCCTCCTCTCAGAAGAAGGGATTACATCCGTTACATTAATAATTACATCACTTCTCCTCACTGATTACCGTCGCATTATAGATAACAATACGTTTACCATCCAGATCAAATAATACTTTATTGCCATACTCCGTATCTTGTAGATCGATTTTGCCCTCGTACGTATGGATCAACTCACCCGAATCGCTGTACACTTTCACTACACGTTCAAGACCACCCGCATTATTCGATCTCATCGTTTTGAGTGCACGTTCTCCAGAAGCGGTATTGAAATACCATATGAAGCACCCCACGATAATACCTAGTACAGCTAAAGAAGTAACCCATACTCCCGTTTTCGCTTTTCTACTCATCATGTGATCCCCCCCATTATGCGATGTCTACTATCTAATTTAATACGAGTTTGTCTGGATACGGTTTCAATGGAAAAATGTTCGTCCGCCTTAGCCTACACCTAAAGAAAGAGGCCTCCATCGGATGGAGACCTCTTTACTACTTATTTTGATTAAAGTGAACGAATTACGAATTCGAATTCCAATTCACCATTGGATGCAATTCGGTACTCTGGATGAACCGGTGCTCCCCAGCTATCGTCACCGCCGACACCCATTTGTTTACCAGCAACAGTCACGACAGTATAGTGCACAGGAGGCAACTCATACGCGTGTTGTGCATTTTCCAACTCAAATGCTGTATATGGAGAAACGTTGAGTTCAACCGGAGCAGAAGCTGCTTCGATTTTGAATCCACGTCCCGCATGATCCGTTACTTTTGCCCAGCGTACGCCTGTACGATTACCGGACTCCTGTGGAACAAGGTAAGGAGCAACTGTATCCGCAACAGTACTTGCATGGATACCCAGACGCGCGCCGAAAGCACGGTCAGCATAGTTCTCTTCTGGTCCGAGTGCGAGCCACTCGACATTGCTGAATTCTGGTGATGTTTTGAAGGACAGTGCATGGATTGGAAGCTCAGGCAATCCCGCTGTTCCTTTGTATGTGTTATGCACATGCACACTTCCATCATTACGTACGGTATAAGCAACCTTCACTTGCACATCAGCGGAGATGTTCAGCTTATAAGTGAATTCAATACGGTACGCGTTGGATTGCTGTTCTGCTTTCCACTCTACACATCTTGGCATCAAACTTGCTGCATACCATGCGCCAAGCTCGAAGCCCATTGCTGTTCCTTTGTCATTGTCTGTCGTTGCACGCCAGAACAATGGCAGTGGAGGTTGAGCAATCGTTTCACGTCCTGAGAATTGAAGTGATACGAGTGTTCCAAAAGCTTTGGAGAACAAGACATGTGTCTGTCCAACACGTACCCCGATGTGAACATCGCCTTCTACCACACGAATCTCATGAACTTGATTTGCATCAACGGAAGTAGTCTCATTTGAGCTATTCTCTTGTTGGAAAATAAATTGTCCGAATGCAACCTCTTCTCCTTGGTCTGCCCACAATGTAGCAGATTTCAGAACGAATGCTGTATTCACAGCATATTCAGCCGCGGATAGTCCTTCCACATCAATTGGAAGGTTCACCACCGTCTCACTTTGCGGTTGAACATTCACATCTAACGTACCACGAACGACTTCATGACCTTCGCGCTCCAAGCTGTAAACCAGTTCAAGTGCAGATGTATCTGCGAACAGATTATCATTCACAATTTTAACCGCATTACGATCTGGGAAGAGCTTAATGTTTTGATACAGGAATTTAACCTCCTGCATTTTAGCAGTCACTTTACGGTCTGCATGTACAATGCCGTTGCCACAGAAGGAATAGTCTGAAGGACGATCTCCGAAATCTCCACCGTAAGCAAGGAATTCTTTACCATAACGATCTTTCTTATATACGGATTGATCAATGTAATCCCAGATGAAGCCACCTTGGTACATTGGATACTTGTCTTCTAGCTCGGTGTATTTATGCATACCACCAATGGAGTTACCCATAGCATGCATATACTCACAGCTAATATACGGCTTGTCTGGGTTAGCGTTAAGGAACTCCTCAATGTCAGCCGGCTTCGCATACATGCGTGATTCCATATCACTTGTATCGTTGAAGCGACGATCATGGAAGACACCTTCATAATGAACCAGACGTGTTGGGTCAGCAGATTTAAAGTATTGGGATACTTTATAGATCACTTCACCACCATGGGATTCGTTACCGCAAGACCAGATAATAATCGACGGATGGTTTTTATCTCGTTCAACCATGGAGATTGCGCGATCCATAACGATATCATGCCACTCTGGTTTGTCACCTGGAATAACCCAAGAAGGCTCAACCGCACCAAGTTTCTGCCAAGAACCGTGTGTCTCCAAGTTCATTTCATCAATAACATACAGTCCGTATTCATCACACAGCTCATACCACAGACTTTGGTTCGGATAGTGTGATGTACGTACAGCATTCATATTGTTCTGTTTAATCGTACGAACATCCCATAACATATCTTCCTTCGTCACAGCACGTCCACGACGCGGGTTGAACTCATGGCGATTCACACCTTTGAACACGATGCGTTTACCATTGATGTGCATCACTTTGTCAATCATTTCAAATGTACGGAATCCAACAGCCTGAGGAACGACTTCAACCAGTGCTCCATTGGCATCATATACACGAATATAGAGACGGTACAAGTACGGAATCTCTGCACTCCACAGGTTCACTTTACCGATCTCTTCACGAAGGCTAACCAGCCCGTCTTTCACATCGGATGCGAACGTTTTGACTGTGTTTCCTTCTGCATCACGGAGTTCAGCTTCAATCTTAGCTCCTGCAGCCGCTTGACCTTCAAGCTTCAGATTAACCTGCAACGTACCATTGGTGTACGTTTTGTCCAGATCGGTGCGAACATGTACATCGCGAACATGAGCAGCAGGTACGGTGTACAGATACACATCTCTGAAGATACCGGAGAAACGCCAGAAGTCTTGATCCTCCAGCCAGCTACCTGTACTACGTTGGTAAACTTCAACCGCTAGCTTGTTCTCACCGTCCTGAAGGAATGGTGTAAGATCGAAGTCTGATGGTGTAAAGCTATCCTCACCGTATCCTACGAATTGCCCGTTAAGCCACACATAGAATGCAGACTCTACACCTTGGAACGAAATATATACAGGGTTGTTCTGCCAGCCTGTTGGCAGGTGGAATGAACGAATATAACTTCCGACTGGATTTTTGTCTAGTGGCAATGCTGGTGGACGCAGTTCATTCAATCCATCCCATGGATACTGAGTATTTACATATTGCATCTGACCGTATCCTTGAAGCTGAATATGGCCTGGAACTTCAATATCATCCCAACCCTCACTGGAGAAGTCGGACTTGTAGAAAAACTCAGGACGGCTGTCTGGACGAACCGCATAGTTAAATTTCCAGGTTCCGTTCAGATCATAACGCATGTTCATTTGACCTGAAGTAACAGCTTCTTCCATTGTTCTATAGTACCGGTGATCAGAGTATGCATGAAGACGGTTCACCTCAAATACACTAACGTCTCCCAACCAATTGATATCTGCTTGTGTTGCTTTCATCGGCTCTCTCTCCCTTTAGAACGAAAATTTGCTTGTTTTATATACTCTCAACACAACTATTTCCATAAACAAACAGAAAGACAGAGGCACGCCATCTCTGGCGTCCTCTTCCCTCTTCTTGCACTCTGTCCATATTGGACAGCTTATGCTGTTTTCATTATTTAACGGAACCAACCATACCTGCAACAAAATGTTTCTGCATAATGAAGAATACGATTGCTGTAGGCAGTGTTGCGATAACAATCGCTGTCATGATTACTCCGTAATCAGGAGCATAACCTGCACCGAGGTTGGAGATCAGCAATGGAATGGTCTGTTGATCAGGTGTCTGTAACACAATGAGCGGCCACAGATAGTTATTCCAGCTGCTCATGAACGTAATGATTGCAGCTGCTGCATATGTTGTTTTCATTGTTGGCATGTAGATCTTCAGGAAGATCCCAAGTTCACTCAGACCATCAATACGACCAGCTTCCAGCAGATCTTTCGGGAACATTTTGGTGTTCTGACGGAAGAAGAAGATCAGGAACGCTGTTGCAATCGTTGGCAGGATAACAGCTGCCATCGTGTTAATTCCGATAACTGGAGTAACTCCAGAGATCGTTGCGAACATACGATATAGTGGTACCATGATCGCTGCAAATGGAATCATCATGGACAACAATAGAATATTAAACACGATATCACGGGACTTCGTGCGATATACTTCGAAACCATAACCAGCCATGGAGCCGATTAGCAATGCAAGCACAGTGGAGATGATTGAAATCAGAGCTGAGTTCCCCAAAGCCTGCACTAGATTTGTCGAATCAAGCAATTTGCTGAAGTTATCAAGGAAAGCTGAACCTGGCAGCAATCTACCCTTCGTTACATCAACTGATGCATTTGTTGCACTGACCAGCATCCAGAAAAATGGGAAAATGGATACAAAGGCGACGATGGATAAGAACACGTATGTGAAAATCCGTTTTGCTTTAGCTTTAGCCATTTTTATTATCACCTGCCACTTTAAACTGGATAATGGACAAAATAATGATCAAAATTACGATGGAATACGAAACTGTAGCTGCATAACCGAAGTCTGGTGAATATTTGAACGAAAGGTTGTAGATATATTGTGAGATCGACATGGTCGCATTACCTGGACCACCTTTGGTAATATTCATAATCTCATCGAAGATTTGCAGTGTACCAATCGTTGATGTGATCGATGTGAAGAGGATAATCGGTTTAAGCAAAGGGACAGTAATTTTGAAGAATTGAGTGAATGCATTAGCTCCGTCAATTCTTGCTGCTTCATAGATCGATTGATCGATGTTTTGCAAAGATGACAGATAGAAAATCATATTATATCCGGTCCAACGCCAAGTAACGGCGATTATGATCGTAATTTTAGCCCAGAACGGGTCTGTAATCCATTGAATAGGATCGCCAATAATGTGCAAGCCCATTAATGCTTGGTTAACCATACCGTCTGGAGCAAACAAATATTTGAATACAACAGAGTAAGCTACAAGTGAAGTTACACAAGGCAAGAAAATCGCTGTACGGAAGAAGCTCCGGAAGCGCAATGTGCTGTCATTCAGCAATACGGAAATAAACAAACCGAGAATAATCATTACAGGAACTTGAATAATCAAGTAAATGAACGTATTGAATAATGCTGTACGGAACGTTGTATCAATGAACAATCTTTTGTAGTTAGAAAGGCCCGTAAATTCAAGATTGGCTCCTACACCAGACTTGAAAGATAAGAGCAGCGCTTGGACCATCGGATAGAAGTAAAATGCAACAATTCCGACAACAGCCAGCAAAACAAAAGCCCATCCAGTCAAATTATTTTTCTTTTGGAGACTGTCTCCTGTATTCATGGCTTTCACAGTATGGCTCCTCTCTCTCCATGGAACATGGGTAGAACCCACAGAGCCTCTCGCCGTGTCCGGTTCAGTTCAACTTGTGCCGGACATGGGAGATGGCTCCGATGTTTCATTGGGTTCTATAAGTTACCTTGGATATCTTAGTTAAATTGTGCTTCAGCTTGTTTTTGTGCATCCGCCAGAACGTCGTCAATCGCTTTGCCGTTCAGGAAGTTTTGCATTTCAACAACCAGGATATCTTCGATTGCATAAGTGTTGATACCATAGTTTACGCTTGGAATTTCTGTAGTCCATTTAGCGAAATCAGTGAAGATTTTTTGTCCACTGAAGAACTCATCTGCTTTAGCATAAGCATCGCCATCAACTGCTGGTTTGTACGTACCGATTGCACCGATGTTGTTCAACAAATCTTGATACAATTGTTTGTCAGAACCAAATGTTTTTGCCACAAAGTCAGCTGCTTGATCTGCACCAGGAACGTCCATTACATACCATGAGCTACCACCCAAGTTTGTTGCGTGTACAGAGTTTGGTTGACCAGCCATTTTCGGCATAGGAGCTACAGCCCATTGGCCAGATTGGGAAGCTTCTTGACGGATAGATGGTGAAATCCAGTTACCAGTAGGAACTGAAGCTACGCTACCATTATTCATGTTTGCAATGAATTGGCTCCAGTCAGAGTGCAATTTAACAATGTTTGCATCCATCATCGCTTTGTAAGTCGTGAAAGCTTCTTTCAGAGCAGCATTGTTTGCCAGGTCAGGTGTTTTACCATCTTCTGCTGAATACCATTTGCCTGCTGTTTGAATCATCATACGAATGATTCCGAGGTCATTTGGATCAAGAGAAAGAAGTTCTTTACCTGTTTTTTCTTTTACAGCTTTACCAATTTCGATGTAGTCATCCCAAGTGATGTCTTGCAAGTCAGCAGCTTGGTAACCTGCTTGCTCAAGCAAGTCTGTTCTGTAGTAAAGACCTGCAACACCAGAGTCAAATGGAACTCCGTATTGTTTGCCATCAAAAGCTGTTGGTCCGAGTTTGTAATCTGCAAAATCGGAAGCTGTGATGTTGGAAGACAAATCTTTGAACGCATCAGGGTATGCATTCAGGAAGCTTTGCGCACGGTAGTCTTCAATCAGAACGATGTTTGGAAGACCGCTGCTTGTCCCGGAGTTAAGTCCAGTGTTCAGCTTTTGAATGATGTCCGCTTGCGCGTACTCAATGATATTTACTTTCAAATCAGGATTTTCTTTTGCATATGCTTCTTTTGCAGTTTCCATTGCTGCAACGTTAAATGCTTTGTCCCAAGCCCAAATTGTGATTTCGTTTGCTTTCTCGTCACCACCACCAGCTGCAGAACCTCCGTCACCGCCGGATGAACATGCGGACAATAACAATACTGTAGCGAGCATCAATACCCACATTTTTTTCAAATCATTCAACTCCCCTTCGACCTCTTTGTGTGTAAATTTGTTTGCGTTTTCTGAAAGCGGTTGCTTCCGATGTATTCATCTTATCATTCCCATATCTTCATTCGTTAGTAATAATTTTGTACGGATTTGTCATCTTATTACCACAATGAAAACCTTTACAGAAACCGCTTGCACTAAATTTAGTTTTTTGTAATTTCTTTTGATTTTGTAATTTTTCAATCTAGATATATTACAAATGTGTATTTTCATTTTAAATAAAGCATATAAAAGCCCCTCATTCTCTAACGCTTCCAGAGAACGAGGGGCTTCAGACAACACTGCGAGATAGCAATGATTCTATTGATTAAACGCCATTTATTCAGTTCGTAATCAAAGGAAGAGTAACGGTAACTCGTGTTCCTTCTCCCACATTACTCATAATCGTGACACCATAGGGTGCCCCATATAATAGCTCGATCCGGTCGTGTACATTACGAATACCAATACCACTGAATAGTTGACGGTTATTTTTCGGGTTAGGTAACGTCTCGCCCATATTAAGCCCTTCGATCCCGTCACCATTGTCCATAATTTCGCAGATAAGTGATTCGCCTGCTCTAGAGACCAGGACATGAATTGTACCTGTTTCCTTCTTGATAAATCCATGGAAAAAGGCATTCTCGATAAAAGGCTGAATGACGAGCTTAGGTACATGATAGTGATTACAATCAGGAGCCACATAGAAGGCTGCTTTGATCCGCCCTCCATATCTAACGTGATTGATGAAGACGTAGTTCTTCAGATTCTCCACTTCTTGTTCGACTGTGACCGTCTCACTTACATCGCTGATCGTATTCTGTAGCAGTCCAATAAGTGCATTAATCGTTTCTGCTGCGCGATCCTTATTGCCCTGCTGCACTAGGACTTTGACAGAAGCGAGTGTGTTGTACAAGAAGTGTGGGTTAATCTGGCTCTGTAAGGCCGCAAGTTCTGCATTACGCTGATCTCGTTGTGTCTGTACTAACTGATCCACGTAATCATGGAGTTCATCAAGCATGTAGTTATACGCATGACCTAGTTGCTTGCTCTCGTAACTACCACTTACCGGGATATAGTTGTCGAGATCACTCTTCGTAATGTTGGACATCTGCTTCACCAATCTACGCAGAGACTTGGTAATCTGACTTGTAATCAGGAATACCAGAATTAAGGCACCTACTACAATAGCAGCACAGATAAGAGCTACGGTCTTCATATCGATGAGTTGACCCATAGCGAGATCTTTATCCACCACATTAACCAGGTAGAATCGATAGAAAGGCAGATACTCGGACAAAATGATGCTATCCTGTCCCATTACACGTGCATTAATGTTTTTGGAGGAACTTCCGTTCATCTCCTGAGCGTAAGACAGCAACTCCTGCTGTGTTGTTCCGATCCAATCCTCCCGATTAGAAGACACGATCTCGCCTTTTTCGTTCATGATGACGACATCATTACCTCGACTTGTAAAGCTGGCATAGAACTGCCGGAACGCATCTTCCCTCATAGTGACATACACCGTTCCGTAGATCCGACTCCGCGTTCGATCTGTCAGTGCCTTTGTAGCAGCGATCATCTGTTGTTTGCCATAATCCGTGTCATTGAGAAAATCATCAAAAATAAGGCGACTTGGTGCTTCTGCTGCTTTCACAGTAATCGGCTCCTGCTTCAATTCATCCACTGACATCTGGAGATGAGCACGATTGGTGGAATAACTGCGCCCATTAATGCCTATGATTGTAATCCCCACTTCGTATGACTCCGTTATAGATTGAACACGATTCATGATCTCCCGCATATTATAGAACGATTTGGCCATGGAGATGGAATCTCCATCTCCCTCGGACAAGAATCCTCGGATCGCCCCACTTTGCGTTACATTATTGGCTACAGCCGCAATCGCATCATTAAAGGATTCAAAATTCGTTTTAATCTGACTAAGCACCTTCGAGTTCGTGATGCTAAACGTATCTGTAAATAAGTTGGTTGACATATGAATGGTCGTCCACAGAATAAGCACAGAGACCAGAACGATGCTGACGACCATTACTAGAAATAATTTAGGGAATAATCCCAGGCTCGATAAACGATTCATCCATTTCTTCATGATCTAATCCTTCTGACTTTAAGCCCAGAATTTGCGCCGGTATCGGCTTGGTGATAGTCCGGTAAATTTTTTAAACACTTTGCAAAAGTAACTATGATCCGAATAACCTACCATGCTGCTGATCTCAGAGATAGTCACGTCATCTGATCGTAGAAGCTCCTCTGCCTTTTCAATTCGAATTTTGTTCAGATATTCGTTAAAACCTTCTTTTTTGTGAGAAGAGAAATAACTGGATAAGTACGATGGATTAAAATGAAAATGCTTCGCTACGTCAGCAAGCCCAAGGGGCCGGTCAAAATGCTCATGCATATATTCCAACAACATCTTCATGTTGGGATCACTTCTACGACTACCTTCACCAGAAGTACAAGCTTGCACTTCTCTCATGAATGAATCCAGTACATCTATCGCTTCACGAAGCGTGGTTGACCCGTCTACATTTTTGAAATATGTGTACTTGCTCTCTTCTAACGCGCTGGATTGAACATCCATATCTGAGAGAGTGATCGTCACGTTGAAGATGAGATTACCGAGGAAAGACTTAATGCCAAACACATCTGCAATATAGTCTCTACCAAGAGTCTTCGCATGATCCTGCAAATATTCTCTCGCTGCCTCTGTGCGATTGCGTTTAATATGCTGTAAGAACATATTCACATTAAACTGATAACCAGCTGGATGCAGAGGTGGAAGCTCACTGTACACCAAGAGAGGACGATCCTCAAAATAAAAACGATACTCCATCAGTTTGACCAGATGATTCCGATACACTTCACCCATCGCTTCAAAAGAACTAAAGCTATCGCTCAGCGCCCAAGAAGAACCGGGTTCCCCTGCTTCATGGTCAACAGCTAGATGTTTGATCCGGTCAACTATCCAATCATCCTTCACAGGATCAACATTAAGTAGTACAACTGGCAGCTCACCTTCAGCTGGTACAAGCGCGCACTCTACATCTGGCAGATGTCTCTTCAACGCTAGTGTCATCTGTTCTTTGTCTATAAGCGTATGCTGCTTCGTAGTGGAATCCTTAAGTCGGAACACGAGCAGACGGAAGCACGTGTGCGGAAACGTCTCTTGGACGACATCCATCTCTTCATCCTCACTGAGCGTGAAGCCTGAGAGCATTTTCTCCATTAATTGTCCAAGACGCCAACCATCATGCGAAGGTTCAAACTGCAATTCGGGAATTTTGCCCGCCGTGCGCTGAAGCACCTCTAACAATTCATTCGTATCCAATTTAGGTTTCAAAATATAATCTGCCGCTCCATGCTGAAGGGTCGAGCGAACATATTCAAATTCACTAAAGCTGCTAAGTACGATTACTTCGATCTGTGGATGACGTGCTTTTAATGTACGAACAAACATCTCACCATCCATGACAGGCATCACAATGTCGGTAATAACAATATCCGGATTCAGCATACGAACCTGCTCAAGTCCTTCTTCACCATTGGAGGCTTCGCCTACGATCTGAAAGCCTTCGGCCTCCCAATTCATATGATGCTTAATCCCTTGTCTTACAAGAAATTCATCGTCAACAATCAATACCTTACACAACCGGTTCATGATCGCGACCCCCTTATCTAGTGTTCCCTCTATATCTCTACAAATTATACCTTATTCATATCGTGTATGCCGCAGTTACGTGTTAGCGGTTACACAAAAATCAGTGTATTTACACCTCTTTTTATATCCTATGAAGCTTCCATAATTCTCCTTTGCCTCTGAGGTCAAAAGTACCAGAGATCCCTATAGTATATACCTATATTACACTATTTTTCGACAAAAAAAGAAGCCCCGGCCAAGTTGAAACATTTTGGCGTCTCAGGACTTCTTATATTACCTTGATTACCTACTAAGGTTCAATCCCCCATTGCAGATTTCCAGCAATATAACCAGTTACTTTAGACCAATCCTCATATGTGGAGTGGCTACTAGCGAAGGAATAGTCATCGGTCTGCGTGTAATTAGTCCAATTGTGTTTGGAGAAGCGTGTTTGAATTTCTGTACTTTGACCCGGAGCAAGTGTACCTGCTGTACTCGTAAATCCGATTTCAAGAACATGATCGGCTCCGGTTACCGGTGTTGGAAGGGCACTGAAGGTACCCGTCACATTCGCGCCACCAACGGTTGCCCAATCACAGAAAAAGTTCTGTGGTTCATTACCGTTAATGGTGTAATAATAACGGATCTTTACATCTTCCAGATTAAGCGCTGTGGTACCTGTATTGGTTAACTTAAACTTAGGAATAATCGAACTGCCCATTGCGGCTGTTGACGCATTATACATTTCGATTCGCACAGTACCCGTTGGCTCTGGATGAGGTGTCGTTGTTTTTTTAACATTCAGATTCAAATTGCTATCGTTACCTGCACTAAACACAAAACGGAATGTGGTCTTGCCCACAGGTAGTGTGGCTAGATACGTTTTGCTTAAAATCACTTGGCTGCCTAAAACGGTATAATCTGTACCTTCGGTCAGTGTACTGTTGCCTACACGGATCGAACTTAACGTATTTCCGTTTAGTGTCAAGTTAATCGAAATATCAGCCTGATGTTCTGTAGCCAGATCAAATTCAGCTGTCGACGGATGAATAGAAGAATTCGATACAGGAGGATTTCCTCCTCCACCATTGTTCCCACCAACTGGATCAGCGTATAGGATGCCACGTCCATTGGTTCCCAAATACACTCTTCCGTAAATTCGAGGATCTCCAGTAATGGTGGTTACACGAGCATACTGGTGCTGGTCATCGTTAATGCGTACCCAGCTTGCACCGCCGTCATCTGAACGGAAGAAGCCACGTGTACCATCAATTTGGGCGATTGTGTACAGAGCAACGACATCCTGTCCGGGAGCTGCTTTACCGAAACCAATGCTATCAGCTTCCTCCACATTAGACAATTTGCTAAAGCTAGCTCCCGAATCTGTAGAACGCCATAGTCCATAAGGGCCACTTTCCTCATTACCACCCGCAAACCAGATTTCTCCCTCAATGCCTGGAACGGCATCCAGATCTGAATTACCATCCACAGGAAGGCCAGTTGCTGCCGAAGTCGTAAACGATACTCCACCATTGACACTTACGTAGATTTTGCCCGCAGCAAATGCATAAAACTTATTTGGATTAACACGGTCGGATATGACTTTAGCCTGTGCAGGTATGCCAGAGCTTGCGATCCATGAGTTACCACTCGTCGCAGAGTAGTACACACCTTTATCTGGCGTGCTCCAGACCAGACGATTTCCATCTGCAGAGATCGCTACAGTGCCACCCCCTGCTGTGCCAGCAGGCTCAGCATTGGCTTTATACCACGTCGTTCCACCATCGCTAGATAAACCGATTGATCTGGCATTTGGATCTGCACTGTAATCAGCTTTACCTACGCGTACCATCGTTCCTGGACTTAGCTCCGCAAAATCAAGACTTTCTGTTGAAGCATAATTGGGGTTCGTAAAAATTGTTGCAGGGGCTTGATCCAGATCATCATGACGGAACCCTGCAACATCCCCCACGCCGCTGATTAGATGTGCTCCACTAGGTGGACTGATTAAATCCAGTACAGCTATTTCCTCCAAACCTTTGGCTTTCACGGAAATATCAATTTTCGTATCTTTATCCCAATTCGTTAGATTATCACTTCCATATATCGTTGCACCCGTTCCATACATCATACGATCCGAATCAAAGGGGTCAATCTCCAGGTCACCGATCATCCATCCAAGCTTAGGAGACACTTCCGGTGGAGCGGGATTGACGCCGAATGTTAACCACGGGGCTGCTGATATGTCTTGTGTATAACGCATTTTACGGTTGGGATAACCGTCGAATTCCCAGATTCGTGTCCAGGTATTCCCCCCATCCTTACTGCGAAACAAATTGGCATCAGGCCACCATGAGTTCAGGGTAGCAACCATTAACGTGCCAGGGTTTTGTGCATCTACTGTGAGTCCACCATACCCAAAATAATTATCTGAGCTGCTGCTTGGCACCGGACTGATGTTGATCCATGCACCTGTTGTGGTATTAAACTTCCACACGTCGCCTTTCTCGCCATCATACGGACCTACTCCGTCGCTATATGAGATATAGAGGCTACCATCCGAATCCAGCACACCATGGTGTGGCAAGAAGCCTGTCGGTTGGCCTGGAACCGCCGTCCAGGTCGTACCTGCATCCGTGCTGCGATAGATACTTTGGTTTTGGTCAGCCACACCTACGTAGATTGTCTGTGTAGCTTGTCCTGATGAACCGGTCGTTTTATCAAAAGTGATCCATGCTAGACCGACAATATCACTGGTGTAATCGTTGCTAGGATCTTGTACGTAGGTTCCTGGATTCGGAAAGCTCGTCACTTTGCTCCAGGTTACTCCATAATCTGTGCTTTTCCAGAGCCCGTTGCCGCTTCGCGCACCAAAGTACAAAATACGATTATCATTCGGATCAATGACCAGCCGTTCTCCCATCGAACGTCCTGGCATATTACCGCCAACCTTGAATGGGAGAGTCGTTGTCTGCCAAGTATCACCTCGATCCGTCGATCGGAGGATGGAACCGTTATTTTGATCCCATGAATTGGTGTACGTTCCAACAGCCATATATACCCGATCAGGATCAATTGGATCTGTTGCAAGAGCATCTACCCCATTTTTGTTCCAGTCGTCCCAGCCGACAAAATCAGTCAGCGGAATCCAGCTCTCATTGGACGGATTCCATCGATAGGCTCCTCCAATATCCGTACGAGCGTAGATTAGGTCTTTCTCAGATTCATTGAAAATAATCCCGGGAACAAAGCCACCACCCGCACCTGTCACTACACTTTTCCACTGATAGGGCTCCGATGGTGCAGCTTCCGTTGTACCTACCAGTATTCCTAAAGATGCTGTAGCCACAACAAGCGTTAGGCTGATCACCCGCAATTTCCCCAAAAACGTTTTCATTTAACTTCGCCTCCTCTTCAATATGTTCATTACATCCGGTTCAATCCTGCTGTCTCAGGATGACTTAATGCGTAAGCATATCGTATTTCTAGCCCTATGCCCTCATATTGGAACAAGCCCCACCTCCTCTCCTTCCTCTTGATTAAGCGCTTACAAAAACAACTAAAGACCTACCATTTACAACCTCTCTTGCACGCCATTACCGACTTAAATGATGTAAAATATTATCAATAAATAACATTCGTTGGCAAAAATAAAATTCCTGCTCCAATTCTTGTCATACACTCATTTTTTCGGTGAATTTTTTGTCGTATCAAAATACAACAAAAAGGCTAACCAGTAGTCACTGGCTAACCTAAGAAGGTCTTACTTATATGCGATAAAAATATTCTATATGATGCTGAGATCGATGGCTAAGTCATCCATCCAAAAACAGGTATAGGCCAATTTACTGTTCAATCAACTCCACTACTCGTTAGTTAGACGACTGGAGCTGCCATAACGATTGGTTTTCTGCCCCTTCACTCCTGGCTTAATGACAAATACAGAGCCTGCATCTGGGGTTTCCAAGAGTCGCTCATCGGAGATACCAATTCTTGCAGTCGTAATGAAGAGATCTTCCAAGTCTATACCGCCAAAACAACACGAGGTCACCTGATCAGCAGGCACCACGATCTGTTCAAGCAGTTCAGCTGTATCAGGGTTCCAACGTGTAATACGTCCTCCGCCCCAATGCGCGACCCATAACATCCCTTCTGCATCTACTGACATGCCATCAGGATAACCCATTTCCTCAGGAATGGAGATAATTGAAGTACGATTGGCGATGGTACCCTCTTCCAAATTATAGTCGAACCGATCTATGGATCTTGTAGGTGTGTCTATATAATACATTGAACGATGATCCACACTCCAGCCCAGACCATTAGAGGTGGAGATATGATCGACCATTTTTCTAACTGGCTTACCTTCCTCTAAACAATATAAGGCTCCCGTTTCTCGATCGCCATTGCCCATCCCCATCGTCCCTGCCCAGAATCTTCCACGGGCATCACACTTACCATCATTGAAACGGTTCGTTTCGATGCCGTGTTCCGGATCTTCTTCGATACGTTGAAGTTGTCCTGTCCCCAGATGAAAGGCATGAAATCCAGTTCGCAAAGCCACGATGACTTCATCTCTACGATAAGGAACAACGGCTCCTACATGTTCGCCCACATCATAAGCCTGATCACTACCTGTAGTCGGATCAAAGACATGTACCTTGAAGCCTTCGATATCGACCCATAACAAGCGACCTTGTTCAGCGTCCCAGCTTGGACCTTCTCCCAACAACGCATGACTATGTACCGCAATGTTCAAGCTACTCATTTCATCGCATCCTTTCTATAAGCGCATGTTTAAGTCCAGGTTCCCGTGCCGAGAAGAAAGAAATATAGCAAACTTTTGCACAAATAAATCTGTCCGTTACTTGGTTCCACCTGACCATTCGAATCCAACCGCATCTAGAAACGCCTTCGTCAACACCATATGACCTGTTGCATCTGGATGTACCCGGTCATACGTCAGAACCGCAGTATAATAATGATCCCAGAATGGAGCAAAAGCAGCCTGTGTGTCTACGTAGATTGCATCGAATTCCGCAGCAACTCTGCGTACAGCTTCACCATAAATGTCCATCGTGGCACGCATTGGATCTTCTGGATTCGCTTCCAAATAATAAGGCGTCATAAGCACAAGACCTTTTAAACTTGGACGAACCGATGCAACCAACTCTCGCAGTGTGGTCTCATATTCCTCAAGGAATACATGTGAGTCTGTTGCTAATGGATTGTCAAATTGACGCCATACATCATTAATTCCGATCATGATGGTCAACCAGTCTGGTTTAAGATCAAGAACGTCCCGATCCCAGCGTTGCTTCAGATCACGAATCGTATTCCCACCATTACCCACATTTTGCACACGTAACATCAACTCAGGATATATGGAACGAAGCAGAGCATACACTTGGGCAACGTAACCGTGTCCTAGACCATTGCTTCCTTCTCCGACAGGATGTTCACGGCCGCAATCTGTAATCGAATCTCCGATAAAAAGGACTTTATCATTTTTTTGAAATTTCATGATCAATTTCTCCTCTGCATTCAGGCATGATGAAGCATGTTAAGGATAGTGATGAGATTCAACTCTCAGCATTTACCAGCCTTGATTTTTCAACCAGGTTAGACATAGTCCAGACCAAGCGCTTACAGCCAGATTGTCCTCTGCAAGCCCTAAACCATGAGAGCCCTTCTCAAACACGTGCAAATCATACGGAATACCATGTGCGCCTAGTGCAAGAGCGTAACGCAAACTATTTTGGACAGGAACCGCTCCATCATCGCTTGTATGCCAGATGAATGCTTCAGGTGCATCCGCCTTCACTTGCTTTTCCGCACTATACGCTATAACTAGTTCGTCTGAAGCCTCAGGACCTAATAGATTTTCCCGAGAACCAGCATGTCCATAAGATTCCATCGTGATGACCGGATAACACAGAATAATTCGATCCGGGCGTGAACTCACACGTTCAATTGGATCAGCATGCGCGGGTTGCCCTTCATCGTATACCGTTCCCAGCATAGCTGTCAGATGACCGCCAGCCGAGAAACCAAGCACGGCAATTTTAGAAGGGTTAATACCGAAATCTTCTGCGTGGGCACGAACATATCGGATAGCCCGTTGACCGTCTGTTAGGGGTGCAGGTTGCTGATGTGGTGCCACGCGATATTTGAGCACAAACGCACTAATGCCCGCACGATTCAACAATTCAGCAATTGGAGCGCCTTCATGGTCGGCTAGAAAGCCATATCCGCCTCCTGGGCATATAATGATAGCGCTCTCGGAACCCGGTTGAATAAAAGGAATCAAATGAGGCATTTCATCCTCATGCCCAATTGCTGCATAAGGTGCAGCGTGATCCCATAATGGAATAATTGATGTCAATTGAACTCATCCTTTCTCTCCGTACAACGGTTTCATTCCTTTGCACAGGCTGACTACTTTTGGAATTGATACCATCATAACGGCAACCTGCTTCGAGCATCAATATCTGTACAGCATCATTATTAAGGGCTTGTCTCAAAACTCCCTAGTCATGTGGTTATAGGTTACATGAATTATGTCCACATGCATAGTGAGATTTGGCATAATTGTAGATATAAAGGTTAGTATAATGTTCGAAATTGTTCAGGCGTTACATGTTCAATACGACGAAATGTAGCGACAAAATGGCTTGCGTCACGGAAACCAACCCTGGCAGCCGTTTCTTTAATCGTTAGCATACGATCTCCAGTCATGAACTCTTTCGATTTGCGAACACGCAAAAGAATAAAATAGCTGTACGCCGTCATACCGAAGGATTGCTTAAATAGAGTATTCAGATGTCTAGGTGTGATTCCAAGGATCGCTGCCATCTCTTCCAGTCCAATATCTGGATCAGCATAATGCCGCTCCATATAGGCTATTAACGGGGCGAGTCTCTCAACTGCATGTGAGATCGATGAGCGACTGCCTTTCATGCCATGTTTTTTCAATAGAATCAAAAATCGATACATATCCGCAGAAGCCTCTAGTCCAGATAAATCCTGATCACTTCCTATTGAACCAAGCACTTGTCTACCGTAATGCTCTGGCGGACTATCTATTTCCCATTGATAGATAGCCGCCTCTCCCAAACCAAGCCCCTCCGTAATCGCAGAACATTGCGACCCAGCAAATGTAATATACAAGGTCTCCCAATCGCCTTGGGAGCGCAAGTATTCATGAGGCACGTTTGGCGGCATTAATATGCCGGATGACTCCCCCAAGATTAAGGTTGAACCGGCAAATTTGAACTCTCCAGCTCCCTTAACCGTCTGCAACCAGTGATAACAGGGGTATCCGGCGGGTCTTTTCACGCTCTCTTGGTTCCCATTATAACCAATGCTCTCGATGTAAAGCGGAAGAGTCTGATCCCTTGAAGTCATAAAGTAACGTTCATGCTGAGCTGATATGATCACATACTTCTCTCCTCATCATTGCAATTGTATCATTTCCATATTCTTATATGCGTCATTACTTTTCTTATATTTTAAATGTTATATGAATCATATATTATACAATTATTCTTATACAAGAGGTGAACACATTGATTAGTCACAAATTGCCCAAAATGTTCTATGGTGGAGACTACAACCCTGAACAGTGGGATCACGAAACCCATCTTGAAGACCTGAGAATGTTCAAATTAGCGGGCATTGATATGGCAACCATCAACGTATTCTCTTGGGCATTAATTCAGCCTGATGAGGTTACTTATAATTTTGAAGGTCTTGACCAATTAATTAATAGTTTGTATGAAAGCGGTGTCTACGTATGCCTCGCTACAAGTACAGCAGCTCATCCAGCTTGGATGGCCAAAAAATATCCGGATGTGCTCCGTGTAGATGCTGACGGACGTAAACGTAAGTTCGGTGGCCGTCATAACTCTTGCCCAAACAGTCCGACCTATCGCAAATATTCAGAGAAAATCGCTGATAAGCTTGCTGAACGTTACAAGGATCATCCTGCTGTTCTGGTATGGCACATCTCCAACGAATACGGCGGAGACTGTTACTGTGACAACTGTGAGAAAGCGTTCCGTGTGTATCTGAAAGAACGTTATCAAACACTAGATCAAGTGAACAAAGCATGGAATACCAACTTCTGGGGACATACCTTCTATGATTGGGACGAGATTGTGCTTCCAAGTAACCTAAGTGAGCACTGGGGTAACAACAATTCTACATTCCAAGGCATCTCGCTGGACTACTCCCGTTTCAACTCTGACAGCATGCTGGATTGTTATCGCCTAGAATATGATGCAATCAAAAAACACATCCCGGATTCTGTTGTAACTACGAATCTAATGGGATTTTTCAAACAACTGGACTATTTCAAATGGGCGAAATATATGGATATCGTATCTTGGGACAGCTATCCTGGGCTTGCGACGCCATTCAGTTTCACCGCAATGGCGCATGACCTCATGCGAGGACTGAAGGACGGTCAACCATTTATGCTAATGGAGCAAACACCAAGCCAACAGAACTGGCAACCCTACAACTCACTGAAACGTCCTGGCGTAATGCGCCTGTGGAGTTATCAATCCGTTGCACATGGTGCAGACACCATCATGTTCTTCCAGCTTCGTCGCTCCATTGGTGCCTGTGAGAAGTATCATGGTGCGGTCATTGAGCATGTAGGACATGAGCATACACGTGTATTCCGTGAAGTTGCTGAGCTCGGTAAAGAATTACAATTACTTGGCGACAAAACATTGGATGCTACTGTTGAATCCAAAGTAGCCATTGTATTCGACTGGGACAACTGGTGGGCGATTGAAAAATCAAGTGGCCCTACAGTTGCTCTGAGCTATGTAGATCAAATTCACAAATACTATGCTGCGTTCTTCCGCCGCAATATTCAGGTGGATATCGTTAGCGTGGATACCGATCTAAGTAAATATGACATCGTTCTTGCTCCAGTCCTATACATGGTGAAGCCTGGCTTCGCTGACAAACTGGAGAAATTCGTTGAAGCAGGTGGCACATTCCTGACAACCTTCTTCAGTGGTATTGTTAATGAGAGCGATTTGGTGACTACTGGTGGCTATCCTGGAGAGCTTCGCAAGTTGTTAGGCATTTGGGTCGAAGAGATCGATGCTTTATTGCCTGAGCAAAAAAACAGCATTGTGCTCAAAAAAGCCTATGGTGATCTGCAAGGGGATTATCAGTGCGGTATGTTATGTGATCTCTTGCACAGTGAAGGTGCAGAGGTCATCGCGGAGTATGGAGAAGATTTCTACCAAGGCATGCCTGTCGTGACCCGCAACAAATTCGGTAAAGGGGAAGCGTGGTATGTTGCCTCTGATCCAGAAGAGCGCTTCCTAGATGGTCTGCTTGGACAACTGGCGGCTGACAAAAACATTCATGCCCTACTGGAAACTCCGGAAGGTGTTGAGGTTAGCGCACGCACCAAAGATGGTAAGCAATACCTATTTGTTATGAACCACAATGCTTCAACTCAATCCTATGATTTGGGTGCAACCAAGCTCCGCGAGCTCTTGACAGATCGTGAGCTGACAGGCAACGTTGAAATTGAGGGACGTGGCGTTCAACTGCTCGAAAGTAATTCATAAGAACTTATCGAAGAAAAATCATATCGAACAAGATCTTTCCAAAAGAATTTATTCGATACAAACTGTCACCTCTTGATCTGTAGTTCTACTATTTTATCGTAAAATCACGATGCTATCTGCAATATTCTTCTGTTCTCTGCGGAGTTCAGGAACTGCTACTTCCCGTATCCGGCTATGCCGGGTACGGTTTTTTCGTATCATTGTATAGAAGGAAATAGTGCATTATAGCTCGAATTGGACGATACACACATTCTATGAAGCTCTACCTTTGAAACGGAGTGACTGACATGAATAAAATAAACCGGCTAGCCGCCATTGTTATGGCTCTGCAGCACGGTCACGAAACGGCACGCTCATTGGCTGACAAATTTGAAGTGTCACGGCGTACCATTTTACGGGACATCCAGTCCCTGTCAGAGATGAATGTTCCGATCATCGCCATATCCGGCCCGGGTGGTGGCTTTCAGCTCATGGAGGGGTATGTGTTACCTCCGCTGCAATTAGATCCTGTCGAAGCTGCAACGATTATTTTCGCACTTGAGGGGATAAGTCACCATGTGCATACACCCTTTCAGGATTCACGTTGGACTGTCATGGACAAGATCAGAGGTATTATTCCAGAGGATGTTATGGCTAGAATCGACATTATGCTGAACCAGCTAAATCATCGAATTCATGAACATAATGAACATATCATGCACTTTGAGCCTTCTAAGTCCTCCGTACCTTATGAAGGCTGGGCTGAGTCTTCTTTAATTCGAGTGAAAGCGCTATTGAACCATTCAGCAATGGTTGAAGCACAGCAAGACGAGCATATTGGAGAAGAGATGACCGAGGTCAGCCCTGGTCTATGGGAACTGTCTTTTCTCTGTCCATCCGAAGATTGGTCATGGATCGTACGTTTCTTTTATCGATTAGGTAAGGGAGCAGAGGTCGTAGAGCCTGAAGAGCTTCGGAACGAAATACGCCAGCATGCTGCAGACGTATTTCAATTATATGCATGTTCTTCCAACCGCTGTTGAACTATACTAAATCAACGATAAAAGGAGGATTTCACTTCATGATTAACGACCCTATCACAACTTATGAAGAAGCGGTTCAGCGCATCCAAACCATAGGCATACTCCCACTAGCACCTTTATTCCCCGAGTATCCTTCACTCTCTTCACTAACCCCACAAGAGAATTGGCATAAGGATAACGCACTTGACCCGTGGCTCTGGCGCACACGCTTCGCCGAAGAGGGAATCGCCGCGTACGGAAGGACTCGAAGAAGGCAAAGTGGCTTGGAACAGCTCAGCCTATGAAACTACAGGACACTGGATGAATTCTCATGGCGTACAGCCATTCGGTGGTAGCATTGCCGAAGCTCAGACATTACTCGTAAGCAAGCTTGAACCGCACACTCCCCCAATCGCTCTATCCAAGATAAAAAAAGCGTTAGGTATTCATTAAAATGGAGACAAATAAATCCCAGTTACCGCACAAAGTGGGTAACTGGGATTGCGCAAGACATATCGAAAGTATAAGCTCATGGGAACGATCCTACTTTAATGAATGTTATTCTTTCAACTATAAGATTACCCCATCCTTAAATATGGCAATCTCTCGAAAACCATGTTGCTCGCTCAGCGTCTGACTCCGTCCAGAAGCGATGTCGATCAATTGACTGAACAGTTGAATCTTCACATCATCCATTGTCTGCCCTTCAAGCAGTTGGCCTGCGTTAAAGTCAATCCAATGCTTTTTACGGTTCGCTAGTTCAGATTGAGTCGCAATTTTGACAGTAGGTACAGGCCCACCAAACGGTGTTCCTCGTCCTGTCGTGAACAGCACGATATGAGCACCAGCAGCAGAAAGCGCTGTTACCGACACGAGATCATTGCCTGGTGCCTCTACTATATTTAATCCGGTTTTTGTTACACGTTTACCATAACGCAACACATCAACAACCTCAGAGCGGCCGCCCTTCTGTGTGCATCCAAGTGACTTTTCTTCTAATGTCGTGATGCCACCAGCCTTATTACCTGGTGAAGGATTCTCATATATATTCTGACCATGATTAACAAAGTATTGCTTAAAACCATTAACTAGATCGACCAAGTCCTCAAATACTTGCTCATTAGCAGCACGATTCATTAATATCGTCTCTGCACCAAACATTTCTGGCACCTCTGTCAGAATCGCTGTCCCCCCTGCCGCGACAAGCATATCAGCTACTGAGCCGACAAGTGGGTTGGCCGTAATGCCTGATAATCCATCAGATCCCCCACACTTTAAACCAATTTTGAGCTTGCTAAGTGGGAGCGGCTGGCGCTTTTCTTGTTCAGCACCTTCTACCAGTTCCTCCATCAGGCGTAGTCCTTCCTC
This sequence comes from Paenibacillus tundrae, assembly GCF_030812775.1. GTDB lineage: Bacteria > Bacillota > Bacilli > Paenibacillales > Paenibacillaceae > Paenibacillus > Paenibacillus tundrae_A. The sequence continues at coordinate 139,863 of NZ_JAUSTI010000003.1, read as the reverse complement.
CAACTCGTCGTCTGTTTCTTGAGCTTTGAGAAAACGAACCTTGCCCTGATATTCAGGCGCAATGCATTCACGGAACTGGTCTACCTGATTGTTCTCACAGCCAAGACCAATGACCAGCACTCCGCCTGCATTCGGATGTTCAACCAACGAAGCAAGCAATTGCTGTGTATATTTCAAGTCATCGCCGAGCTGAGAGCATCCAAACGGATGAGGAAAATGGAATACACCGTCTACACGATTGCCGAACTGGGACTGACCCATTCGTGCTAATGCTTCACACACTTTATTGATGCAGCCAACAGTATTTACGATCCAAATTTCATTACGTATGCCTGCTTCACCATTAGGACGAAGATAACCATCGAACGAACGCAGATGTTCGGGAGGCATCTCTGTCTTAGAAGCGAGTCCTGGATTATACTCATAATCGAGCAATCCATGCAGACCGGTTTTTAGATTATGGCTGTGAATCCAGCTTCCCTGCGCAATTTGTTCCTTCGCTACACCAATGGAGAACCCATATTTCATCACATCTTCGCCAGCTTCGATATGATGCACCGCAATCTTATGACCTTTGGGCACATCATCTAGCAGAGCAAAAGAAACATCATCAGGCAATACAATCGTTTCGCCTTTTGTGTATTCGCGTAGCGTTATAATGACATCATCCTGAGGATGGATTGCAATCCAGTCCTGCACTGTACTTGTTGTATTCATAGACTCTCACCTTTCAGCAGCGAAATTTCGTGTACGAGCGCTTCTCGCAGCCCTTCACGTTCATCCAAGTTTTCGCCCCAGATGGATACATCGGATAATACGGAACCAATAATACGATCTAATTGCTGCTCATTGCTATTCAACGTATCGTAGTCTTCCCAGTACCCAGCTAAGAGGGATAGCACCTGAGAGTCATCTCGTAAGATAAATGACTCTCCGTTCAAGCGTTGTGTCTGATACCCCTCCGGCGTACTCACTGGGCGGTACAAATATAACAGCCCTGCAAATCCACGCAACAAACGGGACGGCCAGTTGCCTTCATTTTGTTCGTAAGAGAGCAGTGTTGGCAGAACACGAACCTTGAACTTACCAATGGTGTTTAACGCAATATCCTGTAATTTATGATCAATGTATGGATTGAGGAATCGTTCAAATATTTCTTCTGCATATGATCCTAAATTGAGATCTGGCATATTTAATGCAGGGATAATCTCTTCATGCACAGCTTCCCTGATGAATGATCCGAATTGTGGGTCTTCCATCGTCTCCCGCACATGCTGCTTGCCCTGAAGAATACCTAAAGAGGACATAAGTGTGTGTGCACCGTTTAGAATACGTACTTTACGAAGCTGAAACGGCTTCAGATCCTTCACCCAATGTACATTTAATCCTGCTTGCTTCAGGGGCAGCTTCTTGTCCAACGCTTCATCCCCTTGGATCGCCCAAAAATGATAAGGCTCTGCTGTATTAATTAGCTGATCCTCATATCCCCAGCGATTCGTCAACGCATCTGCTTCGTCCTGTGTTGGGGCTCCTGTAACAATTCGATCCACCAGGTTGTTTAAGAATAAATTATGCTCCTTAATCCAGGTGCGAAAAGCATCTGAATAACCAAAATCCTCACTGTGACGGAGGACGCAGCTACGTAACACATCTCCATTACCTTCGAGAAGTTCACAAGGAAGATGAATTAATCCTCTAGTTGAGTCTCCTGCAAAACGTTCAAACCTTCTATGGAGAAACACCGTCAGTTTGCCTGGGAAGGATTGAACCGGCTCCCCTTCTACATATTCCGAAGATATATATTTCAGACCTGACTCGGTCGTGTTGGAAATAACAAACTCAAGCGATGGCAGCTCCGCTAGCTCTAAGAAATCCTGCCATTCTTCATATGGATTCATGCAGCGGGAAAATATGGAGATTAGCTCTGTGCGCTCCACAGGTTTACCATCGGACAACCCGCGCGTAATCATCGTGTACAATCCGTCTTGCTCTCTGATCTGCTCTAACTTCGCTTTCCCTCCAGGGCGAGGCTGCGTCACCACGATGCTGCCATGAAATTTGCCTTGTCTAGCACTCTCGTGAAGCATCCAGTCAGCGAATCCTCTGAGGAAGTTGCCTTCACCAATTTGTAGAACTTTGACAGGGCGTTCAATGATTTCCTTGCACTTCCGTTGTCCATCATTACCTAACAAATTTAACTTTAATCTTGGACGTTTGGTGCTAGCCGACATGAGCACTCACCTCATTATTTATTTATCTTCAGCGGAGGGTAATACGATCTTATCGCATCCGTTGAAAACGCTTTAAATTCATTGTATCATCAATAAAAGGAAATTAAATTGCTTATAATGCGGTAAATATACTCTTTCATGATCATATTCTCCTCTGGATAGCTGAGTAATGATTGGAAAGGAGACAGCATGAATCGTTCACCTGTTCGTACAACCATTCAGGCAGAATCAGGCATCCCATTTCGATTGGTGTATGCAGATACCAAATCACCCCAGAACGAATTGCCCGATCATCTTCACGATTGGCATGAGCTTATCTATGTATATCGTGGTCAAGGAACTATTTTTATCGACATGGGGCTTGAGGATATGACTGAGGGGGATCTCTTCATTATTCCGGGAAACACGGTGCATCGAGCCTTACCTGATGAAAAGAACCCCGTCACCTCTTCCGCGCTGTTCTTCAGCCCAGGTTTATTAGCGTCTGCGGCTGGTGTCAGTTCATCCGCATTACTAGCCCTATTTGAACGTTGTCGTAAACGTCGAGTGTATAAACGTCATCTATCCTCAGCCGAACGTTCCACAGTCGCTGCATTAATTGAAGATATTCAACATGAGTTTGAACTGAACAATCATCTTAGCGCACATGCCGCGTTGCTCAGATTTCAACTATTGTTGATCACTCTAGAAAGGCTTGATGCCACAGATCCCGAGAATCCCCCTCGCCCGGTACCTGGACCAAGGTGGTTATCTGCGACTCTAAGCAGTATCGACGATAAACTTCGTAACGGCTTATCTCTGCCAGAGCTCGCGCAACAAGCTGCAGTTTCACCTGCCCATTTCAGCCGTGCCTTCAAGAGATATACGGGCATGACACTAACCGACTATGCACTTGCACGTCGGGTTATTATGGCTAAGGAGCATCTGCTCAAAGGTGATGCAACAATGGCCTCTATCGCGGATGCCTGTGGATTCGAGAGCCTACCTCATTTTTATCGTCAGTTTAAGAAGCTTACGGGAACCACCCCAGCAGCCTATCGGAGAACGATGAGTAGTTAGCAGATGACTCTAAGACCTATGTTTTTTCATCCTTTTAGGGTGACTCATTTTTGAAGTGTAACATATTCTTCCATACACCTCGTATGGTATGATAAGGGGCAGACATCATCTTTGGATCAAGCCAAAGATGGTTTGGAGGTAATCCTATACGTCCTCCGGACGTTGTGGAACTCCCTTCTATGCGTATATACGATTACATTACAAACGGAGTTGACCTTATCGTGCTGATCAAATTTCTGATTTTTGGCTTACTCTGGCAGATTGTAGGTAATCCCATCGTAGCTATCCTCATCCTTCTTCTTATTTTGTATTTCTTGGATCGTCGTTACGTGGGAGTATTCCCTAGCTTCATGAAGCCACTCAAGCGGTTACGTAGTATTTCACGATTACGCCAGCAGATCGCCATGAATCCCAACGAGGTTTCCTCCAAGCTGGATCTGGCTCGCCTATTAATTGAACGCAAACGTTATGAGGAAGCAAATGCCATATTACTGGAGATTGAGCGCCCTTATGAACATTCGGCTGAATACTGGGAAGCACTAGGTACAACCGAGTTGCATCTTGGGAAAATCCAAGAAGGAGAACAACATATCTTGCAGGCATTAGATATTAATCCAAGGGTGAAGTATGGTCGTCCTTATCTTACGCTTGCTAGCAGCTTCAAGGATCAAGATCAGACTAAATCTTTGCATTACGTGAACCAGTTCCAAGAGATCCATTCATCATCAAGCGAAGCTTATTACCTACTCGGCTCGGTATATCGCTCCCTTGGAAGAAACGCGGATGCAAAGCAAGCTTATGAACAATCCTTGAATGTGTACCGTTCGCTTCCTAAGTACAAGAAACGTCAGGAACGTCGCTGGGCTGTGCGAAGCTGGTTCCGCAAACGAGGACTGTAGCCTGCTTGTCTATGCCTGCTACAGTGTTTACAGCAAATATATGTCTATAAATTGTAAGTGCACGGAGCTTTGCCAGTGGCATCGTACCGTGCACTTCTTTTTAATTCCAGGCGTCAACAACGTAAAATTTTATCCCCTCACTAGCAAACCACCATTATATCGCTTGTACTAGTAGTTCACGCAAACGCCCCTCATGGAGAGCCATCCAATCTGCACGTTCCTTCAGCTTCTGGATCTGCTGCACAGCTACGGCAGGTTCATCCGTACCTTCAAACATGCGACTAAGAAAATGCATCACAACATCTAGACTTCGTAGCAATATAAGCTGCGGTATGGCTTCTCGTTCAGTAGGCTGCAAAGTAACATTCTCACAGAATCCCTGAATCATCGCCTCCAGTGCAAGCCACATCCATTCTTCATCCTGATCTTGTGTTAACAGGTCTGACATTGGAACAGCGAGCTCCATCACTCGCAAATCCCATGTAGCAAATTCAAAATCAAGTATGGCACAGATCTGTCCCTGTTCATTAGTAAGTACATTCGATGCATTCAGATCACCATGAACCAGTTGGTGTGGCAAATGCTCCATTCCATTCAACGCTTCAAATAGAGCCGGTAATACCCTAGCTAACTCTTGCATATCATCCCCACAAGCATGAAGTTCTGGAGGTGGTGTCTGACATAGCTGCATTAATTTATGTGGAGTGCACAGTGGGTAGGCATCTTGAATCTGATAATATGGCGGATAAGCAGGCTTGAGTATGATATCCAGTTTTGACATTGCCGAAGATAATGCTCCAGCAGCACTGCCCAGTTCGAATAGTTGCTCAGGGGTATTCCACACTGGGTTACTTCCTGCACAATATCGAAATAAAGCTACGATCTTATGCTTGCCAGTCAAGTCCTGAATGGGCAAATAGGTTTTTGTATGCTCATCGATCGTTATTTCGACAGGGGATGGCACATTGATCGCAAAATTGGAACGTCCCAAGGTTAGCAGCACCTCATGCTCAAACCTAATCTTGGCTTGATCATTATGCGTTTCATATTGCCGAAGCACATAACGTTCGCCGTTCATTTGTACGATATACGTAGAATTGTTCATTCCCCCACTTCCACGCTCTGCTTCCCAACTTGGCTCCATTGTATATGTGGACAGCACACGCTGAATTAGCTGTTGTTCTGGATCATCTGAAGGACGTAAATGAATGTTGTGCACAAAAAAAACTCCTTTACCTTTCATTATCAACTGACCTGTTCAAACTTAAGATACTCCTCCTAAGGCAGAGAATACTTATATATTCTCATCTTAACGGAAGCAGGTAAGCGGGTCTAGTGATTGAAAGACTTCGCCATCATCCCCAAAAGTGTACCATCCTTAGGAAAAAGGAATATAGCCTGTTCGGTTTAACTGATCAGCAATGACACGATATCCTCTAGCATTGGGGTGTACCCGATCCCAGAATAATAATTCACGTTCATGTCCCACAAACCGGTCATACACCTGCGCGCATGCATAGTACCTTGATCCCGCACCATTCAAGAAGGAATTATATTGTTGTACCCAGTATGCCGCCTCTGCCGCTTGGGGGAACGGGTTGTACAATCCAATCGTTCGCACCATGTAGACACTATTGCCCTTCAACTGGCGGATCTGCTTCATAATCTGCGAAACATGATTGCGTGTATCTCCCAGCACCTGAGTCATCTTGCTTGTACCCGGAACGCCATTACTTGCTTTGAATGTTCGAATGAGATCATTACCCCCAATGGATATTGTGATGATATCTGCTTCTCGAAGCGATTGACGCACCCTATTATGCGAGGACACCATCTGTAATAGTTCTCCCGAGGTTAGCCCGTTCACACCCATGTTATCCATGGATACAAAAGTTCGAACGTTGATCTCTGCCATTCTGCGATACAAAGGAACAAATCCCGTGCCTAGCAGTGCTCCTGTACCTACGGTTAATGAGTCCCCGATCGCCGCATATCGATATACCATCACCATCGCTCCTCTCTACATGCTCATAACTCACTCATTGCTATAGTGTATGAGGAATCGAAACACATAGCGCGGGACAGTGTCCTTGGGCATTCACCTTTATTTAGCCTATAAAATGAGTTGATAATATTCACCCTACCACTCCAAGGACAGAACAATCTCTCTGTCAAGGTTATCCTCGGATTGTTCAATTAAATAATATAGAGGAAACTATTTCCTAATAAGCAAATAACACCGTCAGAAACCTCTGACGGCGTTATTGCAATGACTTATTTGTTACTTACTCGGTATTTTCCTCACTCACATGCCAAGCGTGCGATTAGAATCAACGGATTCCTCCTGCTGCTTGTTCGGGAATGGCCACCAATTGGCACGACCAAACATCTTCACCATGACTGGTACGAAGAACGGTAAGAATAACAAGGAGTACAACACTAATCCACTGAGAACTACAGTAGCAATCTGCATCATGGATAGCACTCCTGATGGATACATTGCAGCAAAGGTTCCGCTTAGAATGACCGCGGCAGACAGAATAACCGTCCCCATGTTTTTCATAGCATAGAGCATTGCATCCTGTACCTTCATGCCCTTGTTCTCATTGAAACGATCCATCAAGAATATGCTGTAATCCACGCCGAGAGCAATGAGCATAACAAAGCCGAAGAACGGCGTTACCCAGCTAATGCCTGAGAATCCAAGGATGTTAACAAATACGGTTTCTGTGATCGCCATCGATGTGAAGTACGCCAGAAGCAATGATACGATCAAATATAATGGCATAATGACAGAACGTAACAACAACACAAGAATAATAAATGTACCTACAAGCATCAGCGTAACAGTGCGTTTATAATCGTTATTGGATATTTCCTGCAAGTCAGCAAAGGTACTCGTTACCCCGCCTACAGCAATATCTGCTTTTTCAAGCGCACTTCCTTGCACGGCACGATGAACCGCTGCTTCAATATCTGGTACACGATCAATCGCTTCTGTTCCGTATGGATTTTCGGCGAAAATGACATCGATCGTCATCGTTTTCCGATCTGTGGACAGATACGTATCAAACACCTGCTTGAATTCCTCACTGGTCAATGCTTCATCAGGTACATACCAACCGGCCAGATCCGAATCAGGTGAATTTTGCAACTGTATCAGATAGTCTTGTGCTGATTCCAGACCACCAGATACCTGTTTGATGCCATCCACGCTCTGATTGAGACCGTCTGTTAATTGCGTCAATTGACCGCTCAGATCGGTAAATCCTTGTTGTATTTTCTCCTGACCACCCTGGAGCTGCCCTAGCCCGTTTTGAATAGCAGGAATTTCATTAATGACTTTGCCTTGCCCGTTAGCCGCCTGCGTCAAACCTGTCTCCAGTTGACCGATGCCCGTTACAATCTGGCTCAATCCGTCTGCAAGTGCCTTTTGCCCAGATGACGCCGCTGCAAAGCCTTCATTCGCCTGGTTAATCCCTGCGGCTGCTTCACCCAGGTTCGTCTGAATTTGTCCTAGACCTTGCGCTAATTGTGCAGTACCTGTTCCGGTTTCCCCAAGGGTTCCCTTCACCCGCTGATAGTCCGCATCGGTCTGCAGTTCAGGATAGCGCTCTTCCAATGTTGCGAAGGATTCATTTAGTTGAGTTAGCGCAGTTGAAACGCCGGTGAGCTGCTGTACAATTTCACCAACACCTTCACCAAGAGCCGAAACCCCTGCTCCTGCTTGACGGTATGCCTGTAATAACTGGTTGTTCGCTTGTGCCAGTTGATCAGCGCTTGACTTCGCTTGTTGAAGCCCAGCTTTCAGATCTCCTGCTCCTGCCGAGCCATCCCGAATTCCTTTTTCAATTTGACGAAGCCCTTCGGTTAATTGCGTGATTCCCGACTGCAGCTGTGTAGTGCCTTTGGTCAGTTCTCCTGCACCATCAGCTGCTTCTTTTAACTGTGGTTCATTTTGGCTTAGCTGGCTGCTGGCTTCACTCAAGCCATCCCGAATTTTGTCCAAACCTGTCTTGCCCTCACCTAATCCATCGGAGAGAGTACCCACTTGCTCAGTCACTTCAAAATCTTTGATCTCTTCACCTGTTGGCCGTGTCATACTACGGACGCCAGAGATGCCCGGAACCTTCTCAACCTCACGGCTAATCTTCTCAGCAACAGCCATATATTTGGCATTGTCCATAGTCTCATCGTTCTGAATAACGACCTGACCTGGTAGAGATTCTCCTGGACCAAAGCTGTCGGATATAATATTGAACGCTTTAACTGAATCGTATTTCTCACCAATCTCATCTAAACTATTAAACGATAATTTACCATCGTATGTGCTTAGTAATGGTACACAAACGGCTGCTACAATTAACAAGGCTGCCCACGGACGTTTCAGAGAGAAACGACCTGCCACTCCATAGATCCGGCTCTCAGCATGCTCTAGTGAACCTTTAGAAGGCCAGAATAGCTTTTTGCCGAGTACAGCCATGAAAAATGGAACAATCGTGACCAAGGCGAGCATCATCACTGCTATACCCACAGCAACTGCAACAGCCGAGCGATACAGCATAAACTGCGCAAAACCAATGGCAATAAAACCAACCAAAACGGCTAAAGCGGAGAAAAATACCGTTTTCCCAGCTGTGCGATACGTCGCGATGATTGCATCCCATGTATTCTCGTGATGCGCTAGCTCTTCCTTGAAGCGGCTAATCAGCAGGATACAATAATCCGTACCAATACCGAACATGACTGCCACCATAAAGATCTGTGTAAACGTAGAAATTGGGAAATCCACCGCGTCCACGAGGAAGGCAACGATTTGCTGCGATACAATATAACTAATTCCCACAGTAAGCAGTGGAACGAATGGTGCTACAAATGAACGGAATACAAGGAACAAGATTAACAGTATAAATACAACTGTAATGTATTCCGACTTCTTAAGCCCCTCCTGGGAGCTTTCAATCGTATCTTCATCAATTAACCCTTTACCGGTTATGTAATGCTCTACGTTGACCGAATCTAAAACTTCATTCAGGTCATCACGCATCTCTTTCGTAGTACGTTCTCCCTGGTTGATCGAAAGAGACGTCAAGATCGTCTTGCCATCTTCAGAGATCATTTGTTCAGCTAACTCAGGCTCCGAAAAAGGTTCCAGTATAGACAGAATACCCAGTTGATCCTGCTTAGCCTTCAATTGCTGAATAGCCTTCTCTGCTTCTTGTTTTCCCGACTCACCTAGGCCGTCTGGGTTATAAAAAACAAGAGCTATCTGGCTACCCTGCTGCTCGCCTTTTTGCGCGGCAGCTTCATTTAGAATGGCGGCTGCATTCGTTGAAGAGTAACCTTCCGGTACGGAAAATTGACCCTTTTCTCGAATTAACTCTCCCATATTGGGAGCAGTAAGCATCAATACTGCGGCAATGACGATCCACAGCCCCATCAACCACCATCTTGCTTTCAAAATCGTTCTCATTTCTGATCCGGTCCTCCCTCATGTGTTAACAAAGCTGCGAGCTTCTCAAATGATTCAATAAAAGTATGAACATCTTCCGGCTTGAAGTGGATCAAGTAAGGCTCAAGAAGCTGCTGTATCTCCTGCTCCATCTCTCGGTATGCCTTTCGCCCGTTGTCCGTTAACGTCAGGTAGACTACTCTACGATCACGCTCATCCCCAGCTCGATCTACGAGATCTCGATCGACCAGTTTATTGACCAGTGCCGTAATGCTACTCTTGCCCACGCAGAGTAACTCTGCTAGATCGGAAGGAGTACATTGTTCCTTCTCATTAATCAGTCGTAATGCAATAAATTGATCCGTCGTCATCGTCTGACCCACGCGTTCACGAATTCGTGTATCGAAACGTTTGGTTACCAAAAACGAGGCATCCAAGTATCGGTTAACCAGACTTTTAGCGTCTAGTGATTTCATATTGTATGATTCTCCTCTCTCAAAAAGTAGTTCACTTATGAAACTATTCATTCACGAAAATATTCTATACTGAAACTATATTTTAAATCAATACTTTTTTTCCTATCCGCTGCAATCTAAACAAAAAAAGAAGCAGGACATCTGGCTTAGTTCTCACTAAATCCAAACGTTCTGCTTCATGTTTTATTTATTTGTATTCAAATTCATACTCCATATTCTTAACCGATTAATCTTCCGTGTTTTCATCCTTCTCCAATACGCAGCGGTAGCGCTCAACGCCTGGATATAACTCGCCAAGGCTGTACACGACAAATCCACAATTCCGATAGAACTCGACAGCCTCCTGATCCGTTTCTGCAATCAAACGATCCGGATTATGTTTCTCCAGAAGCTGTGCGATCATTCCACGTCCATAATTTTTGAAGCGATTTTCAGGCAATACCGCAATATGCTTAATCGTCACTTCATCTGCTCCTGTATGAATATAACCAAGTAAGCCAATGAGCTGTCCCTCGCCTTCATACCCTTCAAGATGCAATTCATCGCTCTCTGTATATTGTTGAATGGCTTGATTCAAATGTTCAGGTTCAGGAAAGACCGAATAGGCCAACAGTTCTTGCACCTCAGGCTCCTGAATTCGCGATTTCAGATTAATTAACAACGTTCATTCCTCCTGTATCTTGCTTGTATCCGTTATCGTATTGTAGTCGTTACCCATGCAAAGTTCAAGTTATAAGCTGATAGTCAGTGTTCCAGTTCCAATAAAAATAAATATAAAAACGATCATTAGAACCATAGCACTTGTAACAAGCAGTTTACCTGTGTCCTTCTTATACGGATGGTCATTAAACAACATAACCCCACCTATGATCATGGCGATTGGAGGAAAGAAAATCGTTATGACGACGAGTAGCACGATAGCAAAACGATCCAGTATGGGGCTATAATCCTCCGCCATATGTGTTCGCTCAGGCTGCGCTGTTTTGGTAGCCACCAGATTGCCGCAGGATTTACACTTGAATTCATCTGCTCCCATCGGTTTCTCACAATAAGAACAAACTCTACTGATACGCGACATGTCGCACACCTCCTTTCAATGTGTTTACTTCCCTTCAGGAACGGAGCGTTCAATCGTTTGATCTAAGAACGTATGAAGAGCAGCTACATAGCTGGAACGATCCACCTGGAAGGCTGTTCCGTGTCCTGCACCCGGAATCGTCAGTAGCTGCTTCTCCGTTGGACATGCGTCATGAAGTCGGTATACCATCTCTGTGGGCACAAACGTATCTACTTCTCCGTGTATAAATAAAACCGGCACCTTTACTCGGGCAAGCTGTTTTAGAGCAGACGCTTCAGTAAAGGAATAACCGGCCTTCCATTTGGATATGAGACTGGTCAGAGGAATAAAGGGGAATGGCGGCAATTTGTAAAGCTGCTTAAGCTGGAAGGTAAGCTCTTCTTGAACCGAAGTATAAGCACAGTCTGATATAATGGATTTCACTTGTGCTGGGAGCTGCTCTCCGCCTGTCATGAGCACAGTGGCTCCCCCCATTGATATGCCATGTAATACAATCTCTGCTTTGGTCCCAATCTTCGTAATAACCCAATCTATCCACTGTATGTAGTCCAACCGATCCAACCAGCCAAAACCAATCATATTCCCTTCACTTTCACCATGAGCTCGATCATCAGGCATAAGTACGTTATACCCTCGCTGCTCGGCATAAAAACGTGCAAAGCCAGCCATCTCTCTCCCTCTTCCTGAATATCCATGAGCCAAAATTACCGTTTGGCGTGATCCGGTGGCTGAAGGAAGCCAGGTCCCATGTAACTGGAGTCCATCATGAGAATGTATACGTACCTTTACTCCATGCTGTTGATCCAACCACTTTAGATCAGCCGCACTACTAATCAATTCATTGTCAGGTTCAGGCATTAAATTCGGATTATCCACCAGGAACGATTTGGGCGTGCGCCTAATTGCTGTTTTGAAGAAGTATAGTCCCCCTACCCAGGTTGCAATGAGCAAGAGCAGAATTATAACTAAGATAGCTATTCCAAAATATAGTGTCAACATGGCCTCTCCTTCTCTCCATCGATAGCGACCTACATCGTACCTATACACGAAGTTAGGCGCAAAAACAGGTTTGCAGTCCCGACTTCCGCCAAGACTACAAACCCTTTAGATGACTTTTTCTAGTGCAAAGCACGCTTCTTGATATGCTGGCATTAATTGATCGAGTAGCGGTTCTGCCTGAATCGTCTCACCTTGCTTCGCTAATTGCTCAATACGTGCAAAGAGGGTGGAACAGTACTCAATTCCTAAGCTGAGACTTCCAGATTTCAGATCATGAGCCACCTCTGCGGCAGCCAGATGATCACCCGAAACGATATGTCTACGCAGCACCTCAATTTTGCCTGGCGTCTCCGACCGATACATGTCTAGCAGCATCTCCAGCAGTGTCTGGTCACCTTCACTATTTAATTCCGCGATCTCATTCACAATACTCATATTTAGTATTTCATGATGCTCCGATGTGTTCTGCCATTTCTGAATAACATTGCCTAATGCTTCAAGAGTAAATGGTTTACCAATAAAGTCGTTCATTCCGGCAGCAAGACACTTGTCCCTTTCTCCGTCCAACACATTACCTGTCATTGCAATGATCGGAATTGCATGCCGCATTTCATCCTGTTCCATAGATCGAATTTTGCGCGTTGCTTCAAGGCCATCCATGATCGGCATCATATTATCCATCAGAATTAAACTATATTTCTTGCTAAGGTAGGCAGCCACAGCTTCCTCACCATTGGTGACAGAATCGACCTCAGTAATCCCCAGTTTTTTGAGTTGCATCAGCACGACTTGACGGTTAATGACGTTATCATCTGCTAAGAGAATAGGCAGCGATGGCTCAGGTACCGTTTCTAAGGATTGACTATCGGAGGAAGTATTATCTAGAGGCGCGTCTGCTTGATTGGCAGCTGCCTTCTCCAACAATAGCTCAAACCAAAAGGTAGACCCTTTCCCTTCAATACTATGCACACCGATATCTCCATCCATTAGCAAAACCAAAGACTTACAGATGGACAGCCCCAGCCCTGTGCCTTCGTATTCTTTCGCCCGTCCTCGTTCTGTCTGAGCGTAGGGTCTAAACAGATTTTGCAGATCTTGTTCGGCAATGCCGATCCCCGTATCCTCCACTTCAAATCGAATCCGCTGAGCACGCTCATTATCATTAATCAGCTTCACTCGAATACACACCGAACCCTGTAGTGTGAACTTATTCGCATTCTGAATTAGATTAATGAGCACCTGCGTAATTCGTGTCGAATCTCCTTGTAAAATAGAAGAAATTCTTGGATCACAATCAATGATTAACTCATTTCCATTTTTTTGAATCTTCGGCTCGAGTAAACGCATGATATATTTAAGAATAGATTGTAAGTCAACTTCTCCAATTTCAAGTTTCAACTGTTTTGCTTCTAACTTGGACATGTCCAGTAGGTCCTGAATTAGCTTAAGCAGCAGTTTGGCAGCTTCCTGAATGACATCTACGGAATTACGCTGTTCCTCGGACAAAGGAGATAATTGCAATAGCTCAGCCATACCAAGTATTCCATTTAACGGAGTTCGAAAATCGTGACTAATTACGGCAATAAATGAACTCTTAGCTTCCCCCGCTGCAACAGCCTCTTCGCGTGCCGCTTCCAAGCTGACGTTATTCTTTGCAAGCTTGCGCTGCAAGGTAACCAGTTCATTGTTCATCTGTGAGAATTCGCCAAGTACACGCTCCTCATCTTCCTTACTACGAATAATCTGATCCGATAGCTGTTCAATCGTTCTTCGTAGCTTTTCATTCGTCTCATTCTCATGGGACATCACATCACCCCTCTCCTAATCACTCATCATTTCTATGTGATCCGTAATCGTCCCGTTCTTTAGTAGAGTCTCCGCCACCGCAACGGCTTCATCTGCTCCCTGAGCATATCCGTCGGCTCCAATTGTTTTCCAAAGATCTTCATCAATATTAAATGGATATCCCCCGACCAAAATCTTCACATGTGCAGTGGCAGGGTTACTACGAATCATCTGAATTAACTCTTTGGCAAGATGGAGATGATACGTCATTGTAACTGAAATAGCAACCACGTCACCTTTGTGCCGCTGAATCGCTTCTACTAAACTACCATTCGGAACGTTTGCTCCGAGATAATACGTATCCCAGCCTTCCATTTCAAAAACATCGGTAAGCATGCGTAAGCCAATCTCGTGTTGCTCACTACCTACACATGCTGCTACTAACCTCTTCCCATGACCTGCTTCAACTAACCAACGTGGATAGAGTAAGGATATACACGCTTGAGTTGCAGCAGTACAGAAATGTTCTTGAGCCACACTGATCTGGCTTATTTGCCATAATCGTCCGATCTCATACTGAACAGGTTGAAAAATGTATTGATATATATCACGTATGCTTGCTCCGTTCTCAAGCTCCGTTTCAATGATGTGATAAGCTTCTCTGCGTTTGCCATCAAGCAAAGCACTTAAATACGCCTGCGCAGCCTTACCATATGGGAGAGAATCATAAATATATCCCCGTGTAGATTCCCGCTGATGAATCTGATGTAAACCCATCTCCAAATATTCAAGCACAAGATCCTTGGACGTGTTATCGAACTCTTCCTCCAGCGTTTCTCTAATCAATTTCAGATTAACTGCTAAATCTTCGGAGGAAACATGGTATCCAGCTAACAACGTTTTTAACCATGAGATGTAATGAGTAAATAGATTGGGACTCTTAACGAGTACACTCTCCGCTAGATAATTTAAGCTATACTGTGAATCCTGTTTCGTTCGCATACGCCCATTTTCGCCAAAGCGTTGCATCAGATCCGGCTGCAGCAAATATTGCTTGTCTGTAACTTTATCAGCTAGTTCACCCGCTGACTGTAACAGTTGCTCACCAGCCTCTTGATGTGTCATATTGCTTATCCCCCTTCTTGCAGCGATTTCATCTCAATCCAACTGCTAAAATACCGCCTAAGAGAGTGTTCAACATTGGGTTATCCGTACTAGGAATAGTTGAAGTGGAACACGACTCTATAATTGGTTGATATCGATCAGCGCTTGATTGGGAACGTTCTCTATTGTACATGAATTCAATAGATAATAATTAGTGTTAGATCGTCACTTGGTGACAATTTTCCTATATTATGAAGAATACTGCAAGTCATTTAGCTAGTGTGTGCCTCATATATCGCTCACGAAAAAACCGACTTACGTTTATGAACGCAAGTCGGTTTTACCTTCTGCAGCAAGTCCCAGCTTCTTCAGCAGTCGAATGGCCGCCGCTTTCTCTGATGGCTCCAATCCGTCTACTGTATCAATAATAACTTGGTGATGCTGAGGAAAAATTTGTGTGAAGAGTTGCTGTCCCTCTTCTGTAAGTTCTGCATAAATTACACGTCGATCCTCTTTGGAAGCTCTGCGAACCAGAAGATTTTTATTTTGCAATTTATCGACAACGTATGTGATATTACCGCTAGACATTAGAACCTTCTCCCCAATTTTCTGCAGAGCCTGGGGGCCTTTGTGATATAACAGGTCAAGAACGCCAAATTCGGTTGTATTTAGCCCATGACTCTGAATATCCCGATTGGATTTGGATGTAACGGAATTGTATGCTCGGACGAGAACTACAAATAGTTGTAAAGAAAGTTCCCGATTGTCCTCTATGTTCGGCATTTCTATAATCCTCCATCAATTGTTTACATTTCATTTCGTCCTATAGACGGGGAGAAGACAGCTGTTCCCACTCCTCACGCAGCATTCCCATACGAATAGAATCGTAGTGCTTCCCCTCCACAATACGGCATTTACGCATTCTTCCTTCAACCTGCAATCCCGCCTTGGTCGCTGCTCGCATCATTCGTTCATTACCTGACCAAGTCGTTAATCCGACTCTTGCAATCGGCAAATGGTTAAACAAATGGCTTGACCAGAGCTGAAGTGCACGGGTACCAACACCCTTACTCCACGTCGTAGAACGATACAGAACAATTCCCATCTCAAGCCATAACGATGGTTGATGCTCCCAATAGTATGAGATTGTGCCAATAATCTGACCATTTACTTCAACGATTCGCATGGAGATTGGATCAGAACTGGACTCTGATGCTTCGATCCACTTCATTATACCTTGACTGTACTGAGTATAGCTCTCATGCTCAAGCGGATAATAAGGAGCATCCCATTGCTTCCATTCCGGAACTTCTTCACTATATATAAGTTGATAAAGCTCCGGTAGATCTGCCTCTTCTATGCACCGAAGTACAAGGTCACCTTCAAATATCGGATTTTCCTTCATTTGAATTCCCCCCTCACTCATTCCTTAATTGGAACGATGGAGTTCATCAATACTACCATCTTCCTTCGCTAAAATGACGATATTCGCCATATTAATGAATAAGCCGTTATCCACTACACCTGGAAGCATATTTAACTGAATGTTCAATTCGGGAGCCTGTTCAATCGCTTCCATCCGACAGTCAGCAATCAGATTCCCATTGTCTGTCAGATAACGCTCGTCACCATTCATACGCCATTCTGGAGAACAGCCCATACTTTCTAAAGCCTTGAACGTCCATTCAGAAGCAAAAGGAACAACCTCTACCGGCAATGGGAATCGGCCTAGCTTGTCTACTGCTTTACTGCCATCAGCTACAACAATAAGTTGATCGCTGTTCGCTGCAACAATCTTTTCACGCAAGAGTGCACCGCCGCCCCCTTTAATGAGATTAAAATCTGGATCAACCTCGTCGGCGCCATCAATCGTAATATCCAGTCGTCCGATCTGATCGAAGGGAATGATTGGAATGCCCCATTCTCTAGCGAGCTTGTCCGATGCCTCAGACGTGGCTACAGCTTGAATTTGCAAGCCATCACGTACACGCTCACCTAACTTGCAAATCGCATAGTAAGCTGTAGAGCCTGTACCTAGCCCCACCTTCATTCCATCTTGAATGTATTCTGCCGCCCGCTCTGCTGCAATTTGTTTCAGATTCATCTAGAATAAACCCCCGCCTGTTTATGAATTTGAGAAATGCATACTGTATTTATTATAGATAAAACCGCTTCCGATGTATATCCATCCTTGTAAGCAAACCAAAAACGGATCGTGTACAATCCCTCCCACCTGATCAATGCAAGGTAGACTTCCCAAATCAGATATTTAGCATGTTTTTTCATACTTACATGATGTTTTTTATCTATTATTGTTATAGAATACATAATGGAACTAAAAAATGGGAATTATTCCGAGGTTTTAGTCCTTTATACCTATGTATCTATTGCCATGTCCATAAATATGTAGAATATTAAAAAAGTTTTAACAAAACTATTCAATTTGACGACATTTTATACGACATATTATAGGTAGATGTGTTTTAATAATTAGACACCTATGGATCATGGGTACTAAAAATTCGCATTTATGACCAAAAAACCCAAGACCATGGTCGCATACATAACGTTGGAGGGGATCTACCAATGGCCTAGTCGGCTGAAATCATGCAAGAAACCAAGGGTTGTTAATCAAACAAAGATCAGGAGTGGAGTTTTGTGAAATCATTTAGTTGGAAAAGCATGTCTTTTTTCTCGAAAAATCTATTACTTTCATTCACCAACATCGTCATTATTGGAGTGGCATTAATTGCCAGCAGCTATTACTTCCAAAAGACAGTGCTTGTGGATCAATTGCATGGGCAAGTTGCAGTAATTACACAGAAATGGGCTGATGGAATTAATCCATCAGAGGTCGAGGCAGCCATTGCGGAAGGTAGCTATGACGGAACAGTACAAGCTAAACTGCGAGCTTACTTTGATGAAATGCAAGAGTACTATCCCAATATTGCCCAAGCCTATATTTTCGGCGTTGAACTTGATGGGGAAAATCAGCGTAATACATCCCTAGTCGCGATGCCAACTAATCTCAGAGAAGCTTTTCAAAGCGATAACGTAAATATTGGCGATATGTATGAGCAACCGGTTGTGGTAGCAAATGCATTGAAAGAAATGTTAAATACAGATCGCCCAACCTTTACTACATTTTATAAAGATGACTTTGGAACATGGACTACCATCGCTTATCCAATCAAGGATAGCAACGGCAAAATCTTCTCCTATTTCGCGATTGATGCGGATGCATCTGCTGTACCTGCCGGACTGAGCTCACTGCTCAAAAACGGTATCATCATTTTGGTGGCCTTTTTACTTCTATTCCTAATCATTCAATATCTTGTTGTCAAAAACACACTATCCCCTATTCGTCACTTAATCAAAGGAATTGATGACGTTAGCCGGGGTAATTTGAATGTCAACATTCCGACAGGTAAAGACGATCTCGGACTTGTTAACGAGAAGTTCAATACCATGGTTCGCAAAATTAATGACACAATCGTCAAAGTACAGATGACTTCTCACGAGGTAAACCAGTCTGCCAAAGAACTCTATGAAGTCTCGGAGAAAAACAGTGATCATGCCGATACGATTAACATCAATGTATCTCAGATCGCATCTAATATTCGTGCACAAGAACAAGCAACGATTGACAGTGCACGTGCAATGGCAGAGATGGCTACAGTGATTCAAACGATTGCTAGTAGTTCAGCTAATGTAGCTGATGAAGCCTATGAGATGGAGCGTCGTTCCCAGCAAGGTAACACAGTCGTTCGTCAGGTCTCTGAACAAATGACTCTGATTACAGAATCCGTTAAAAATACAGCATCGGCTATTAATGTACTTGAAAGTCGTTCGCAAGAAATCGGAGATATCCTCAATATCATCTCTGGTATTTCCAGTCAAACCAACTTGCTCGCACTGAATGCGTCCATTGAGGCAGCACGTGTCGGGGAGGAAGGTCGTGGTTTCGCCGTTGTAGCGGGCGAAGTTCGTAAACTTGCTGAACAGTCTGAAGAATCAACTAGACAGATCTCTGTGTTAATTGAAGAAATTCAAACCGAAATCAAACAAGCCGTTCGTGCAATGGAACAAGGTACAGCCGAGGTTGATACAGGCCTTGATGTAGCTGATCAAACGGGTCAATTGTTCGAAGACATCCTGGAAGCAGCTAAGAAAGTTTCCAACCAGATACAGGAAGTGTCCAGCGCTACGCAAGAGATATCTGCGGGTACTGAAGAAATGACTGCAACGGCTGATGATCTATCATCCAGCGTAAGTAAGACTGCTGATAGCAGTGAACGGATCTCTTCTTCGGTTGATGAACAAAAAGGTTCACTGATTACGCTTGTAGATTCTTCCAACCGACTGAGCAGCATGTCGGAGGAGCTGCAAGAATTAATTTCTCACTTTAATGTAAGCAAAGGCTAAGAATACAGGAACTTTATATTTTTGAATTGGACAAGGAGGAACAACTGAAGTGATTGATAATCATTCTTCATCAGCTCATATTATGGAAACTGAATTGCCGGTACTTCAGATTCCGCTGGATTTCGGACGTCGTCAGCAATCATTCGTTTATGAATCAACTCATATTCCTTTACAGCCTGCCTTGAGTCATGAACTTACACAAAAATTCGGCTCAGCATCGACTTACCCTGCTCTCTTATCCACGTACGCCGCCTTGTTATTCCGACTTTCAGGCGAACAGGAGCTAGCCATAGGTACACTGGCTCCTGAGCATGCGGCTGCTAACGTGATAATGCAGATCCATGGGAAGATGACCTTCGGGGAATTGATTGAACAAATTTCGGAGCAACTTCTGAACAACAATACCACTCATCCTGGGGCATACCCTGAAACGATTTTTATGCACAACAGTGTGCAATTGCCTCAAGCTCCGCAAATATTAAACTGGAACATCCGCAATGATCGCGGCCAGTTTATCCTTGATTCGTTCTATGATGCTTCGTTGCTAAATGAGGCAACCATCATGAGATATGCGGAGTATTTTGAGACACTGCTACTCGCTATGATTCGCAATACGGACAAATCTATTGGCTCCGTTGATATTTTATCCTCTTCTGATCGACTGTTGTACCGTGAGCTGAACGATACTGCCGTTCTAGAGCCTGAACATCAAACGATTCATGGTTGGTTCGAAGCTGTTGCGGCCGAGTATCCTAACTCACCTGCAATCACGTCACTTTCAGGGAAATATACGTATCGAGAATTGAATGAGCGTTCTAATCAGGTGGCTCGAGTTCTTCTATCGAACGGTTTACAAAAAGGGGAATTTGTCAGCATCTTCATGGAGAGAAGCTTAGAGACGATCATCTCCATTCTGGGTATTCTCAAAGCCGGGGGTGTGTATGTTCCTGTTGATCCTGAGCACCCACAAGAACGCAATAGCTACATCGTAGAAGATACAGCATCATCCTTTGTCCTAACGAAAGATTCTTCCTTTACTGAAGCTTCACGTCTATTCTCGGGCATCACAACCGTGCGTCAAATTTTATCAGTAGATGGTCGTCTGGCGGGATTTGCAGCAAGCAACCCTAATCTCGATGTTCAGCCGGATGACTTAGCCTATATCATCTATACTTCGGGCTCTACAGGTAAACCCAAAGGTGCGCTCGTGGCTCATCGCGGTGTGACAAACCTTGGTAGTGTCGTTCAGCGAGATTGTGATATTATGCCTAGCGATGTGCTGACCCAGTTTGCTACATATAGCTTCGATGCCTCCGTATGGGATACGATTGGTGCCCTGTTCTACGGTGCTGAGCTTTACCTTCTATCTGCGGAAGAACGAGTATCCGTTGAGGATTTTGCAGCTGCAATCGAACGTACAGGCACAACGATTATTACGATTCTACCTACGATCTTCTTCAACCAGCTTGCCTCCTATCTGTCCGATGAAGGTTTCCATAAGCTGGCTAAAGTCAAAATAATTACCGTTGCGGGCGAAGCACTATATGGTGAACAAGTCCGTGCATTCCAACGTAAATTTGGCAACCAGATTGACATCGTCAATGTATATGGTCCTACTGAATGTACAGTAGCAACGACGACTCATCGAATCAGCGAGCAAGTTCCTGACCATGTCGTTAATATGCCAATTGGTAAGCCAATTCATAACTACAAAGTTTACATCGTGAATGAAGAGCAGCAGCTCTGCCCGGTTGGAGTCCCTGGTGAGGTCTACATCTCCACGCCCGCTCTGGCGAAGGGATATCTGAATCAACCAGAACGTACTGCTCAAGCCTTTATTGAGAATCCGTTTGCGATGGGTGAGAAAATCTATAAATCTGGTGATATTGCTAAATTGCTAGACAATGGATTAATAGAATATGTGGGACGTAGTGATTCGCAGTTGAAAATTCGTGGTCATCGGATTGAGATTGGCGAAATCGAGGATCATTTTGCACGTTTAGAGCAGATACAAGATGTCGCTGTAATCCCAAAAAAAGAATCAGATGGACAAAATATGCTCGTCGGTTACTTTACCTCCGTGGATGGCAGCACATTGTCCGTTGAAGAGCTCAAAGCGCAGCTTGCTGTGAAACTCCCTTCGTATTTTGTGCCAAAATGGATCTGCCAATTGGATGAGATGCCGATTGCGCCAACAGGTAAAATCAATCGCAAAGCGATGGTTGCTCTCCCTCATGAAGAACGTCATGAGAATCGTGCGGAACGTGTACTGCCTGCAACTGAAACTGAAACCATTATTCTGAACGCCTGGAAAGAGATCCTTCAACACGACGACTTCGGTGTCGAAGATAGTTTCTTCACCATCGGTGGAGACTCTCTACGGGTCATTCATGTGCTTGTTCTACTGAAGCCTCACTATCCACTATTGAAGATTGCAGACTTTTTTTCGGAGAAAACGATTCGCGCATTGGCACGTCGAGTGGAGAAATTAGCGCTAGCGACAGAACAGTCAGACTCGGCTTCATCCGGTACAAGTGGTCTGATCACCCAACTATCCGAGCATCCTGTTGAGCTTGCTACACAGATCGGATACCCGGAAATTCTCAAGCCAGAACATGTTCTCCTAACAGGTGCTACAGGTTACTTAGGCTCTCATGTGCTTCAGCAATTAATCCTGCACTCTGATACGAAAATTTACACATTGGTTCGTCGTCCATCGGATGGAACTACAGCTATGCAACGATTGAGCAATGTGATGCAGGGGTATTTCGGAAATGAAGTGGCGCTTCAATTGCAATCTCGCGTTGAGATCATTGAAGGAGATCTAGAGCAGCCGAACCTTGGGTTGACTGGTGAACAAAAGACTTATGTACAAGCTACAATTGATCGCGTGATACACTGTGCGGCAGATGTGCGACACTTCGGGGATGCAGCTCAATTCGCGAAAACGAATGTAGAAGGAACTGTAGCACTGTTGGATCTAATTCGCAGCAAACCAGGTGCCTCCTTCCATCATGTGTCCACGATGGGAATCCCAGAAGATCTAGCACTTAGCGGACAATGGGAATCTTCATTACAATATGATCATTTCCCAGCCGATTTGCATGTGGAGAACGTGTACTCTGACAGTAAACTTGAAGCTGAAAAAGTGCTTATGATGGCAGCAGAGGAAGGCGTACCCGTAAGTATCTATCGAGCTGGAAACCTGACATGCCATTCGGAAACAGGACGTTTCCAGTCCAATATTGACAGCAATGCCTTCTACCGCATGATTAAAGCGATGTTGTTGCTTGGCAAAGCTCCTGCTGCGGATTGGATGGTGGACTTCACTCCAATTGATTACGCAAGCGAAGCGATTGTACATCTGGCATTACGCGAAGACACTGCTGGCCGTGTGTTCCACATCTGTAATCCAGAGTCAATTCGTTATGATGAATTGATCCATTCAATCAATCGCGCTGGTTATGAAGTTGAGACGGTTCCTTTTGCCGAATATACACAATGGTTGTTTGATGCTAGCATTAGTAAAGATGCTGAGGCGCTTCAACTGGCTATCGCTCAGCTTGAAGGGGACGGTGCCAAGGATTCAGCGTACGTATATGCCTCTCCTGTTACAACGGCTTATGTAGAATCTGCAGGCATTTCTTGCCCTAAAGCCGATGATCGTTTTATTTTGAACATGCTTGAGCATGCAGTTGCGATTGGATACTTCCCTGCAGCAATCAAGCCAACTTTTGGCACTTCTCCAACATTGGAGTAGATCTATTCCGTATTTTATCCTTTCATAAGAGGCCCCTGTTCCACTAACGGAACAGGGGCCTCTTATATTATTCCAACATGTTATATCCAGCGAATAAGGGCAATGATGGCTAGATGAGCCGGATAGAAATAACGCCATATCCATCTCGGCCCCTTTAAGCGAAAGCCTGCGCCATAATATTGGGCAATAGCAATACCAACGGTAGCAATAACACTGTACATCTGCACTGAACTGCTATAGAGCGTGATATAGACTGCCGTTAACAAGAAATGTCCAACAACCAAAATTGCACCTTGGAAGTACCGGAATAATAGAACGAGAATCAGCCCGTACATCCCATAGTCCATATGCGTAATCTCCATAATCCATCCTGCACCTATAACAATCGGGATACTCAACAAGCGGACGGGTAAACGATCCAGCGCCAGCAATACCAACAATCCAGACAATAACGTCCATACGACATTTAGTGAGAGGTGGTTAAATGCTGCCATAAAAGGAATCTGTGAAATGACCGCGATCCAGAATAATCGCATTATGTATTTCTTCATATTTCGTGTGTGCTTATAGCCAACATACACGGCAAAAGCATAGATTGGAAATGCGATGCGTCCGATCACTCGCAGTTCCTCCACTTGTGGATAAAAAACGGCACCTATGTGATCAATCAGCATTGTTATCATGGCGATCCACTGCATCATGGTTATGTAGTCCTCCCTTGTTCCTTGTGACGCACAAGCACATCCTTTATCTCTTATACATTAAGATCATAATACAGGAAATTGGTGTCTACTGCATATCCTTCAGACTCATATAACGCTTGAGCCTGCTTATTGCTGATCGCAGTGGACAGAGACAACCGAATAATGCCCCTTTCCTTCGCGAGTGCTCTGGAAGCCTGTAGCAACTTGCGGGCAATCCCTTGCTGACGATACTCAGGCAGAACATATAGATCATTCAGCACCCAGATGCAGCCCATCGATACCGAACTGAAGCTTGGATACAACTGCACAAACCCCATTAATCCCCGATTGTTTCTATTGTCTACTTCTGTATTTTGGCCAAGCTCTTCCGATTCAATGACCCTTTCAGCTACTAGGATAATCGATTCATTATGCCGGATCCGATTCTTTATATATTGCCCCGCCCCTTCTAGATCTGAAGGTTGATTATAGAACATACGATATTGATTAAATAACTCACTTACATGTTCAGTATCAGCAAGCACAGCAATTTTAATTTGATCAGTCATCTCGTTTCTCTCCTTATCTCTTCCTCTTAATGAATGTCATCTTATTATATAGGTTACCTCCAACATTCCACATTCATCATTTGCACCAAAGTTTGCAATCTTTTTGACTTTTCCACAAATGCAAGAATATTTAAGGTCAGGCGTCACAAACTATAGGAGGATAACAAGTCATTATATAGACTGGCGAATCAAGGAGGAAACATGGAATGGAAACAGGCAGCACGCTTGAACAGGTGAAGACCCGTCTCTTGGGCGCTACGGATGTTGTCTATCAGCCCTTTCAGATTGGTACCATTCATTGTGAGCTCATCTACATCCAATCCATTGTAGATACCGCCACAATGAGAGAAGCCATCGTTAAACCGTTGCTAGAAGAAGCATCATACGACGAAATAGACCCTATGCTTACAGCGCGGATTGTTAGTGGCTCTTTTTTCACACTGGACTCACAACTCACAGAATCATCTGAACAACTAGTGAGTGACATCGTCTCCGGTAATGCCGTTCTTCATTTTGAAGGATTGTCCAATTGGATTGTATTCTCAATTCAGAATTATCAGAAACGCTCTATACCTGAATCCACAAACGAGGTCGTTGTGGTTGGCCCTCAAGAGGCATTCATTGAAGATATTCAAGCGAATATGTCTCTGCTTCGGCACAAAATTAAACACCCTGACTTCAAGATGATCCAATTCACAATCGGCAAATATACCAAAACCATTGTATATGTCGTGTACATTGAAGGGTTATGCAAACCCGATATTCTTGAGAACGTGTTGAACAGCTTGAATGAAATTGATATGGATAGCAGCTTAGGCGTCAGCTATTTATCGGAGTTTCTGGAGGATCATCCGCTGTCACCATTTCCCCAGTACCAATATACCGAGCGGCCAGATTCCGTCGCAGCCGCACTCGTTGAGGGACGTATTGGCATCATGCAGGATGGCACACCATTCTCAATAGTTATTCCTGTCACCTTCTTCTCGTTAATGCAATCTTCTGAAGACTACTATCAACGGTTTCATTCCGCATCTTTCATTCGGATTATTCGTCTGCTATTTGCTTTTTTTGCATTTTTGTTACCTTCGGTTTATGTGGCCGTCACCACCTTTCATCCAGAAATCATCCCAACGAATCTGCTAATTACGATTGCCTCCGCCAGGGAGAACATTCCTTTTCCTGCATTGGTTGAAGCGTTCATTATGGAAATCACCTTTGAGGGCCTGCGTGAAGCAGGGATACGTATTCCGAAACCGTTAGGGCAAACCGTGTCCATTATTGGCGGTATTGTTATCGGTCAGGCGGCTGTGCAGGCAGGTATTGTCTCTGCCCCGCTTGTAATTGTCGTTTCCATTACAGGCATTGCCGCCTTTATCATTCCACATTTTGAATTAGGACTGGCATTCCGGCTTCTTCGATTTCCTGTGTTACTCGTCGGTGGAACGCTTGGTCTATTTGGCGTAGTCATTTCGATCTATCTAATATACTGGTACATGGTAAGTCTGCGCTCTTTCGGAGTTCCATATATGCAGCCTTTTGCGCCGCTTGTCCTCCGTGATATCAAGGATACGTTCATTCGGGTACCCTGGTTTCTTATGAAAAAACGAACCAAGGCATATGCAGCGGATAATGAAACGAGGCAAGATACGCCATGAGCCTTCGCTATACTTTGCCTAAATTAGCTCTATTCGTGACATGTTGCCTCTTCTGTGGTGGCTGCTGGTCTAAAGTCGAAATTAACGAGCGCACATTTATTACTGCCATGTATGTTGACAAGACCGATACGCCTGGAGAAGTTGAGGTTTCATTAACAATGCCTCTTCCAAACCGGCTATCCCCAGATCGAGGAGGACCCGGCAAGGAGCCGTATGCCGTAGTTTCTGCGGTAGCCCCTACCATTGCCGATGCGTTAGAACGAATCCAGACAGATCTCACGAGAAGAATCTCCTGGGGACATACACGTGTTGTTGTCTTCGGACAAGCATATGCCCGAGCAGGGATCGACGATACGATGGAATGGATTGCAAGAGAGCCACTATTTCACCTGAGCAGCTACGTAATGGTTGCTGAGGGTAAAGCAAAGGATGTATCCGATTTAACTCCGGTCTTTGAGGAAACCCCAAGTGATGTACTGCGCGAATTCTCCACCGAGGAAAATTTGTTAAAGACCCAGACGCTAAACGTTTATGCTTCTGACAAAATGAATCAAGGCTTCGCTGCATCACTGCTGCAAGCCAAACAATTACCTATGGTAAGCGAAGAAGGGGCGAATAAAAAGTGGGTCAGTCAGATTGGCGGAGCTATTTTCAAGCAAATGCGTATGGTGGGGACTCTTTCAGATGATGAGACTCGCGCTGTGGCTTGGGCTGGTCGCAAACTAGATTCAATGGCAATCTCCATCCAGACAGACAGAGTAAAGGCCAGCATGACTCTCTTCGATATGGACTCAGACATTCGTGTCAGACTAGTCGATGGTGAGCCCTTCTTCGACATTAATCTAACGGGTAAGGGTGAGCTTAATTCCGTCATTCCCATATTGAAAGCCAAAGACGTCGGAAGTGTGCAGGAAATTCAAGTGGAGGCGAGTAAAAAAATCGACGAACACCTCAAGCAAGCCATTGTTACCGCACAGCAGAAAGAGGCAGATATTTTGAATCTAGGATACCGCTTGGAGTGGAAGTATCCCAAGATCTGGTCTAAGCTTCGTCCTCAATGGACAACGTATATAAAAAATAATTTGCAATTTCGCGTTAATACACAGATTAACATTCAGTTTGTTGGATCAGAGTCCAGCTATTGATCTAAACGAACCGTAATGACATGCGCTGAAGGAGGATCTTCATGATCGCTGTTTTGTTGTTCGCTGGGCTCTATCTATCTGACTACGCATCCGTGAAAACGAGTAAAAAGACGATTAGGCGCAGTTACTTCATCTTACTCGGGCTGTTTATCGTGTGGAATACGCTCGCGGTAAGTTGGTCTGCCTGGCCCAATCCCAATGATATCATTCAACTGATCTTTGGCTGGATTGATCCTATGATTCATTAAGAACAGGAGGTACCAATGATCTATGAATCATCTAACGGCTGGGCAAGCTTATCGCTTCATGTTTGTATATCTATACTCTGAACCCATTGCTTTCCTTCTGCAACGATTATTCAAGATGAGCGGTTATCAGGGCTGGTTATCCACGATTGGTGGCTTTCTGATCAGCCTCATCTTCTTATTCTTTACATATAGACTCGGAGCCCTTAACCCGGATCGACCTTGGCTGAGCTTTGGAGAAGACATTGTTGGCAAATGGGTACATCTCTTCTTCGTTGGCATGATCGCGTTGTTGTGTTTGTATTTAGTGACGATTGATGTAGAGAATTTCATTATTTTTCTGCAATCGATGTACTTACCTGAGACTCCCATTTGGGTTACCGCAACACTTACTTTGTTATGTGTCAGCTTATCAGCACGCTCAGGACTAGTGACTATTATTTTTATGGCAGAAGGTATCTTTTTGGTGCAAGTTCTCACATCCACTCTGCTGATCCCAACCGTAGGCAGTGGTGGCAATCCTGATGTACTCCTTTCTTTAACAACACATCATGATCTAGGCGAGATTGTCATCGGTTCTTTTTCTACCCTGCCCTGGTTTTCCGAGTGGATGTTGTTTCTGTTTCTCGCTCCGACTGTTGCGTTTAGACGCCCCTTACTGAGGAGTATGATATTCGCTGGAATCACCGTTATTCTGTTTGTTGTTTTTTTCTGGATCTATACACTCATGAACTTTGGTCCTTATGTAGCAGCGAGCCTCCGTTATCCTTTACTTGAGATGATTAGGTTTGCTCGGTACGGCGACTTTCTTGATAATCTAGATCCCGTACTGATTGCGATCTGGTCAACCACCATGTTTACACGAAGTTCTTTTTTGTTATATGTCGCCTCTGTGTGTCTATCCAAAATTAGTGGTGTTAGACAACAAAAGTCGGTTGTGTACTTGATTGGTGGAACAGCTGCTGCCATTGTGATGCAATACGCCAAAGATGTAACTGCATACGAGCTAGCTACACGCTCTTACGCTGTGCCGATGTATACCTTGCTCATTGAATCGATGCCTATACTGTACGTTATTGTTCACTGGCTCCGATATGGTAAACATCGAAAAATCCAACCCTCTTCCACATCATCATCATGACTTTTCTGCCGCTCAAGTCATTGTGAATAACGGAACAACTGCAGTCCATCTCTTTACAAAATTACTTGTTTGGCATATAGTTGTTATAACAACTATTTACGTACAGTACGTGTTTATCCTGGTTGAAAGTGAGGTTTTCATTATATATGGATTATTCATTGGAGCAATCCGTAGGTTTCATGTTAGGTTTGACGCATCGCAAAGCAGTTGCACTGCTCGCGACCAAATTCAAACCACACGACATCACAACAGAGCAGTTCTCTGTTCTGTTCAATATTGGTAAAGGCGAAGGTGTGAATCAAAAGGAAGTTGCCTTGCGTGTGTTTAAAGATCAACCCACGACTGCCCGTATCATTGATCTTCTGGAGAAGAAGGGATGGGTAGAACGTCAGACGAGTGAACAGGATCGCAGAGCTTACCTACTGTACCTGACAACTGAGGGTCGAACTATGCTGGACATCCTCGTTCCGATCGAAAGAGAAATGAATAAAGAACTTGCTGAAGGTATACCTGAAGACCAGATGGAAGCATTTAAGCATACTCTTTCCCTCATTAATCACAACCTTTAGAGAAAAGAACATCAGGGGGAATTCTGCTATATGAATACACAATCTACACAAGTGAAATTATGGACAACCGATTTTATTTTATTAATGCTATGTAATTTTTTGCTGTTTCTGCAGTTGCATATGATCGTCTCTCCGCTGCCCGCTTATGTGCAGGATCGTTTTCATGCCAATGCATTCGAGGTCAGTTTGTTCACCTGTCTCTTTGCACTTAGTGCCATTGCTGCAAGACTGTACTCTGCCAAGGCTTTAGAGAAAGGTTTACGGAACACGATGATCTATGTGGGTCTGTCCATCGCTCTATTAGCTACACTGGGCTATTACTTTGCTGCGGGCATTGTAGTTTTGCTATTGCTACGTATGCTATTTGGTGTCGGATTTGGTATGAGCAGTACTGCTTTCCCAACAATGGCATCTGATATTGTTCCGGTTAAACGGATGGGTGAAGGAATGGGCTATTTCGGCTTATCCACAAGTCTGGCCATGTCCATGGGTCCCATTATCGGGGTTACATTGCTGCAAGGCCAAGGATTCGTTACGTTAATGTTATGTACAGCAGGTGTAATTGCTGTCATTTACCCGCTAAGTTATTCGTTAACACGTAAAAAGGCATCTCAGCGCGACCAAGTGACACACACAGGAGCAGTTCCTACGTCAGCCGTAAAAGGTGAAAAGATCCCTTTCAATCGTAAATTGATTTTGCCGAGTGTACTGAATGGCCTATTATCTATCACATACGGGGGACTTGTTGGTTTTATCGTGTTATACGGTAAGGAAGCTAACCTCTCCAATCCCGCACTGTTCTTCCTATTTAATGCAATTGCAGTTCTGCTGGTCAGACCCTTTGCTGGGCGTCTTTATGATCAAAAAGGACCAAAAGCGCTGCTGATTCCTGGAGCGATATTCATCGCGATTGGGTTAATTATTCTTTCTTATGCAACCTCTATGCTGTTGTTATTTGTAGCAGCATTTATTTACGGTATTGGCTATGGCTCCATGCAGTCTTCTCTACAAACCTGGATGATTCAGATAGTAGCGCCTTCTCAGCGCGGAATGGCAAATGGCATGTTTTTGAATAGTCTTGATTTAGGTATCGCAACTGGTGCCCTATTGCTTGGTGGTATTGCATCCCTCACAAGTTACACGGATATGTATCGCTATTCGGTCATGTTCATGATTGTGTTCCTACTCATCTATTTAGTTCAAGGCAAGAGAAGTGGCGGCTTCACCATAACCCCTCATCCTCTGCTAGAGCATACCCATATTAGTCCAGACAAGGAGCAATCCTCTAATCAAGCTAAACCCTCTTCTACTGATAGCAATCAACATTGATTTTACACCCTAGAAAACAGCAAAAAATGCGTTGTCACATGAGTACATCAGTCGTATCTCATGCGCAACACATTTTTGCTTTGTGTCTGTGTGTAAGCAACATTCTCTCTAGAATGGGCTTCTTCTTTTTCCTAATTTCGGCAGCACCCGTCCCGTATCTTTCACGTTCTCTTCTTCCTCTTCTTCCTCATCTTCTTGCTTATCGTCTTCTGTTCCGGTATTACTTTTCTCAGGTTTCACTGCAAAAAGTGTAAGCAAACCACCAATTGCCCCTGTCGCAGCAAGTACGCCGAAGATTAAGATATGAGCACGTCCAATTAACAAGGATATGACAGGCGGCCCTAAGGACACCCCGATAAAGCGCATACTACTGAATAAAGCAGTGATCGTGCCTCGTTGTTTCTTATCCACACCTTCGGTTATTAATGCATCAAGACATGGCAATGTTGCACCGATTCCTGCACTGCCTAAGGTAAACAAACCTACGACAGCATATATATTGTCCCATAGCCCCATAACAACCAGCGAGGCAGTCAAGATCACTAAACCCGAGAATCCAATCCATTTCATACGGGTTTTGCTCTTGCCAATCCACTTTCCTGCCAAGAACGAAGCTAGGCATAGCGCTGCTAATGGAATAGCTAACACAAGTCCTTTTAGCACACCCTTTAGCTTGAACTCCGTTTCCAAGGTCTCAGACAAATAAAAAAGCACACCAAAAATAACAAACATGCAGATGCCACCAATGGCAAACAGCGCATAGAGCCAACGACCTTTTTGCTTAAGCACTGTCCGTATAGAAGCGATGAATTCCGAGAACGTAGGAGGTTTTTCTTTTTTCTTAGGTGTTTTCACCAAGAAGATAACCAGCAACAGTGAAATGAGACATAATACAGGGATCGCCATAAACGGTAAATACCATAACCAGACAGCCAGAGCTGCACCAAGGATAGGACTTAATACCTTACCGAAGGTATTGGATGTTTCAATGATGCCTAAGCTCTTGCTGACTTCATTTTCGTCGCTAAACATATCACCCACAAGCGGAATGACGATGGGGAATGCGCCTGCGGCACCTATACCTTGCAGTAGCCTGCCTCCGAGTATCACCCAGTAAGCGGCATCTCCGTTCATTAACCATGCGGCACCACCCGCCACTGCACCTCCAGCAGCCGCGATGATCAAGCTGGGAATAATAACAACCTTACGCCCAAACCGATCAGATAAATATCCGGCAATCGGGATCAGGAGGATCGCGACAATGGCGTACACGGTAATCAACATACTGACTTTGAAGGACGACACTTTTAATTCACGCTCTATCTGAGGAAGAATCGGAATTAACATGGAGTTTCCCAAGGTCATAATTACCGGAATAGAAGCAAGTGCGACAAGATCCCACTTTTTATCACTCATACCTCAACCACCTTTTAAGGGATCAGGAATATCAATGTTATTGTAGGTCATTGTGCAGATGTTTATTCGGGATATGTAAAAAGTTCGTTGAATTACATCGAGCAACACTTCATGCACCTTAACACGATACGACTAATTCCGTTCTCTCCATTCCTTGAGCAGACTCAACGTCCTGTGTTGGTACTTCTCTGCATCTTCATGCTGATTGACCTGATGCTCATGAACATAGGCATTAAAATAAGCTGACACTAGGCGGTAAATAAACCGTCGTAACTGTCCTTCTTCAGACATATCAAGCGAGCGTCCATAACCCTCATGAAAGTCGATTGATTCGGTCGATAGGATCGCCTCGAACTCACGATCAGCAAACATGGAGCGATCTCCGTCAATAATCGCCGCAATGCTAGATTGTCCCTGTTGCCCATGAATCAACACGTTGGCTTCCCATAAGTCATTATGAACTAATACCGGCTTCGTCACCTGATCTAAGACAGGTTGATTAGCTTTTAGAATCGCTAAGATTTCTTCTCCCACTCCGGACATGTAATGAGCATGTTCTGCCTTCGCTGCCGTCTCTGTAGCATAGGCTAATAATACCTCTGACCAACGTGTAGACCCCTTGATCGTGCCATCCGCCTGCGGCCATCCAAATGTATCTGCCTCAATGGTATGCATTGTAGCGGTATATGTGCCTAATTGGCGATAAAGTTCTTTTTTGTCTTTTGCTAACAACGAAGGATCATTTAACTGCCGGCTGGGGATGAACTCCATAAACATATACGTTCTTGGTATCATAATCCCACTAGAGTCACAGGCAATAACCGATGCAGAGGGAATTCCCTTCTGGCGATATAACTCATAAATGATTGGTTCAGATGCCATCATGGTGCGTTCAAATGAAAACAAAGGATCTGCTAGTGTATGTTCACTACCCTCTCCTTGTACTCGCTCAGGAGCTAATCTTAAAATGACATCCGGGTACTTAGGGTGATCCAGCCCTATGCGATAAGTGGTGTTAAACAAACCGCCTTGTAGCAGACCGTATTGCTTTACATGAGTATTTGCACCAAATGTATGTTCTACTAAGGTGTACAGCATCTCTGACGTAATAGGTTGATGTAATTTGGAGTGAATGGAATCCATATAACTTACTCCCCTAACTGTAATAATGATATGTCTTACAAGGTATAAGTCTTATTGTACCTAAACCAATTTGTAGGTTAAACAGTCAAAGAAAACGGATAACAATAACAAGAGAAAAACGGTACCTTTCGGCACCGCCCTTCTACTCTATTCTAACTTCATTTAGACAATTAGCACATTACAATTGAATGGAGATTTGTTTTGCACCAGATGCTGGCGTAACAACTACACCACGCTCACCAGAAACGTAGGAGCCACCTTCAACACTGGATACACTGCCAACACCACGAAGTACAAGACTCCAAGGTTTGCCCACACCTTCTGCGGTAACTTCCAGAACCGAACCATTACGTGATACTTGAACAGCGAGCTCCTGCTCAGCGCCTTGATTCACGATAACCGCTTGGGCTTGATGACCATCAGCTAATTCAAACAAGTGCAAGGAAACATCTTGAGCGAAGTCATAATCTGGTTTGCCATCAACTGCACCTACAGCGATAAGACTGTTCGGCTTGATCATCATAGGCAGCGTTTTGAAGTCATGGTTCTCGCTAACCCAACGTCCACCCTCTACTTTAGTTCCTGTCAGATAGTTCGTCCATGTGCCTTCTGGTAGGTAATATGTTACATCGCCTTCTTTATTGAAGATCGGTGCGACCAGAATAGAATCACCAAACATGTATTGTGTATCAATGGTTGCACATGTAGGATCTTCAGGGAACTCCAGAACCATTGCACGCATCATTGGCAATCCTCGAACAGTGGATTCCACTGCAGAATTGAACAGATATGGCATCAAGCTAAGTTTAAGCTTCGTGAAGTCACGCACCACATCAACAGCTTCTTCATCAAACAACCAAGGTACACGATAAGACTCATTACCATGGAGACGGCTGTGGGATGAGAGTAGACCGAATTGTACCCAGCGTTTGTATACGTCTGGTTCTGCTGTTTTCTCGAATCCACTAATATCGTGGCTCCAGAAGCCGAAGCCTGACAGACCAAGGGATAATCCACCGCGCAGCGATTCTGCCATCGATGAGTAGTTGGAAGAACAATCGCCGCCCCAGTGTACAGGGAACTGCTGGCCACCAACGGTTGCAGAGCGTGCAAACAATGCTGCTTCGTTTTTGCCCAGGTTCTCTTCCAATACTTCAAACACAGCTTTATTGTATAGGAACGTATAATAGTTGTGCATTTTCACCGGATCGGAACCATCGTAGTAGACTACATCCGTTGGAATTCTTTCGCCGAAGTCCGTTTTGAAGCAATCTACGCCTTGCTCGATCAATGTTTTCAGTTTACCTTTATACCAATCGGTTGCTTCAGGATTCGTGAAATCTACGAGCCCCATACCCGCTTGCCATTTATCCCATTGCCATACGCTTCCGTCTGCTGTTTTAACCAGGTAACCCTTCTCCATACCTTCATCAAACAGAATGGATTTCTCAGCAATGTAAGGGTTGATCCATGCACAGATTTTGAGGCCTTTGTCTTTCAAACGACTAAGCATACCTACTGGGTCTGGGAACATATCCTCATCCCACTCAAAATCACACCATTGGTACTCTTTCATCCAGAAGCAGTCAAAGTGGAATACGGAAAGTGGCAGATCACGTTCAGCCATGCCATCTACAAAATGATTAACCGTTGCTTCATCATAGTCTGTTGTGAATGAAGTCGTCAGCCACAAACCAAACGTCCATGCCGGTGGCAATGCCGGTTTGCCAGTCAGCTTCGTATAGTTATCCAGAACTTCCTTCGGATTGCTACCACCGATAATGAAATATTCAAGGGACTCGCCCTCTACGCTAAACTGTACTTTGGATACATTCTCAGAAGCAATCTCATAAGATACCTTCTCCGGGTGGTTTACGAAAACACCGTATCCTTTGTTTGAGAGGTAGAATGGAATGTTTTTGTAGGCTTGCTCACTGCTTGTACCACCATCTTCATTCCAGATATCCACGACTTGACCATTCTTCACAAACGGCGTAAAGCGCTCACCCAAGCCGTATACATATTCCCCAACTCCAAGCTCAAGCTGCTCGCGGAAGAATGCACCTTCAGTTGCAGACTCAATGTATGCTGGACCTCTCCAGCCACTGCCTGTCAAACGTTTTTCATTATAGTGGAAACCGATGTCCCAACCACTTGCTTTGTTAACGGTTACACGTAAGTTGCCACTTTGCAACTCTGCACCGTTCTCATCACGAGTGATCTTTACATCCGTATTTAATGTGTTCAGAGCAAATTCAGGACCAGGATTTACTTTGCCTTTGTGATGGTTCAGTTGTACCCGGATCACATCTGGCATCGGTGAGCTGTACGTTGCTTTGAGCAATGTGCCGTTCAACGTATCTCCCTTGCGTTCAATGCGTTTCGTTGCTGCATATACTGTAAAGGAATCACCCTTTTGTACGATATCTCGAATATCCGCAGGATTTTGTACATGATATCCTTCGCGGGTTTGCCAATAGCCGTCCGTAAATTTCATCTTTGATTACCCCCTTCGGTTATACTATAATAATATTGATATTAATCATGAATTTCTTCTCCTATTTTGACCAAATATATCACGATTTTGATATATCCGAACGTTTTCTTACTAAATAACACCAATCAATGGAAACGATTACATTAGCATCAATTTCATTATACTTTTCATTACTTCATTAATAATGATCATTGAAGGAGCCACATCATGGAACGTGAACGTTTACGAGAAGATCGGGTACACGGTGATGCCATGTATCCTGTCAGTGTATATCCGGATATTCAACAGTTGGACGGCGATATCATTCTTGATTGCCACTGGCATGACGAGATGGAGTTCACTATGGTTACACAGGGAAGTGCCGTCTTCCAGATTGATATGAACACGGTTGAGGTACAGGCTGGGGAAGCCATCTTTGTTAACCGCGGAGAAATTCACGTTGGTTATTTGAAGGGTACTACTCCTTGCGTCTTTTCTTCCATTGTGTTCAGCCCTGAACTGCTAGGCAGTCGCACTTTTGATACGATTCAGGAAAAGTTTATTCATCCGCTTGTTCACAAGA
This sequence comes from Paenibacillus tundrae, assembly GCF_030812775.1. GTDB lineage: Bacteria > Bacillota > Bacilli > Paenibacillales > Paenibacillaceae > Paenibacillus > Paenibacillus tundrae_A. The sequence goes on along the minus strand of NZ_JAUSTI010000003.1, from coordinate 103,641 downwards.
CACTCGTGCCTCCCAACCACATCAAGCCAAGTGATGCTTGGGGACAAGAAATCCTACTGTATTTACAACGTATATTTGCTGAACACGCAACGAATTCAGAGACGTGTGAAATGTCCACCAAAGCATATTTGTATCTTATATTTGCACAGATGTTCGAGCACATGCGTCCAGCTACTACCCATGGTACTCTTCCTACAGGTAGCCATGATAAAGTGGAACGCTTGAAGTCGGTGCTATCGTACATCCATCAACATTATCCAGAAGCACTTAGGCTGAAGGAATTAGCAGACGAGGCAAACATGAGTGAAGGCCACTTTTGCCGATTCTTCAAACAGATGGTGCAAAAAAGTCCTGTCGATTATATTAATTATTACAGAGTGCAACAGGCCTGCTACCTGCTGGAGAATACCGATCATAAAATCGTAGACATTGCGATGGATGTTGGCTTTGAGCACCTAAGCTACTTTATTACCACGTTTAAGAAACATAAAAGCACTACACCATCACAGTATCGAAAAATGTTCTATGAGAAAGTTGACGTAGAGCCCATGCTAATCTGATCGTCATTACTTAGCCTGCGGGTACATGGTAACATGTCAGCTCATACACATGGATCCCAGCATGCTCGCTAACATTCATTCAAAAGCTATTGATTCAAGCATTTCACAGCCTTCCCTAAGTCAAAAAAAAGATGTCAGCAACAGGAAATCGTCGCGACATCTTTGGGAAGGGTGTTTTCTGTTTTTCTACATTAAAGTTAAACCTTTTACTCACTAGTACTTTAACGTTTTCCAAGATGTGTACTCGTGAATTGAGAATCCGTTAAAGGATGAATGTACTTTTGCCATATTCTCCACCAGCTTAAGCTGAGACTCCATGTACTCCGAACCCTCTTCATAGAAGGTAATAAAGTCGCCCTCTTTACTTTGCTTCGTCTCTATAGCGATGGATATCTTCTTGCCTTGTTGTGCTGCATCGATGAGTTCATCCTTCGCCACATTATAAATTGCAGTTGCTGTATCCCGGTAGGCCATGATTGTGATTGAATCATATTTCTGAATCATCCAATTGCTAACCGCCTGAGTCGAACCAGGAACTTTGTAATTATCCAGCCAGAACGGCAGATCTGCCCCAACTGTCATCTTCATCTGTTTAGCACGATCCATAATGTACTCTACATTTCCCATCCATTGCGTAATAACACTCGCTTGATTCGTTTTCCACTGTGGATGCACATGGGGTTCAATGTCCAAATGAATGCCAGCAAATTTCTCATTGGGTTGTACCTGATTTTGATACGCTTCAATCCAGTTTAGAAAATCAGCGATTTGCCCTCTACTTTCGGTCAATCCCCAAGCGGATCTGCCATCCATCACATCCACTGCAATATGGTTCGCTCTAGCCTCACGAATAAAGCTTGTATAATAAGGGATTTTCACATCCCGATTCAATTGCAGGTAGATTGTATTTACCTTTTTTTCTTTGGCAAATTTCAGTACTTCTTGTGGACGGCTTTGAATCTGAGTAGTGTCCCAAACCCATGTAGCCCGGATCGGCTGTTCAATCGCACCATGAATGCTCTCATAACTTTCAACCGAACCATCCGCAATGGTTTTCGATGAAAACGTAACACCTGCGACGAGGATTAGACAACTGACAAGTTTGATAAAATGATATTTGGACTTCTGTTGCATATTCGTACACTCCCTCAAATGTTCTGACCTTTAGCACCGGCAAAAAAACTGTCGTAATTTAAGCATTTTGGCGTATTTACCAAAGGCTTTCTCTAGTGAATTGCTTCTATATGCAATGTCATCTCTAAGACTTACGACGAAAGAATCATATAACATTATTTCGGGTATTCACACTTCTGTATTTATAGTTCTAAAGTCTCAATTAACAATATTTTCTCTTATTTAAACGTATTATCACACACGACTTCAGTCATTATGAACATAAGAAACCTACCGACAGAAGACCTAGGAAGCGTTTTCTTCCTAGTTTGTTCAAAATGAATCGCTTACTATATCCCTCTGTTGAGTTCTGCGACAAACTTCAGCTAGGCTACGTCCGACGAATCATTTCACTGCTTCCGACAGTTCACTCTTCTTTTTAGACAATTTTCCGCAATCGCTCCGTTTCATCCTCGCCTTGAAGTACAAAATTGAATATGTCTTGCTCCGTAAAAGCACAAAAAAGCCATCTAGATCCGCTCTAGATGGCTTGCTCATTTATCGTCAAGTCATTTCAATTTCAATATAACGTTATAATGATGTTTAAAATACTTACGAACCAGCCGGGGCAGCCTTCACGTTCTCTGCCGTCTCATCAAATAAAGAAACCAGCTCGATCCCTTCTGCCGAGATCCGTACCAACCCTTTATCAGATAACCGCAGTTCTGGAATGACAACCAATGCCAGCAATGATAAGGTCATAAATGCATTATTCAGTGTACAGCCAACCGATTGCAACGCTTCGCTAACGGCGGCGGATTGAACAGCCACCTCTTCAAAAGACTCCGTTGACATCAATCCGGCAATCCGTAACGGGAACTCCGTCACTCCTGCACCTGTTACTACTGCAACGCCACCTTGCATGCGAATGACCCGGTTCCCTGCTTCAGCCATCAAAGCATCATCATTACCGATGATCAATAGATTATGGCTGTCATGAGCTACCGTCATTGCGATGGCCGCTGGTGCAGTGAAGCCAATACCTCCAACTAAAGCTACGGCTCGGTTCCCAGTTTGTTTGTGACGCTCCAGCACTGCAATTTTACATACATCGCCTGTCGTAGATATTACAACCCGACCATTCTGTACAGCAACAGGAAGATGTGTTTCCTTCGTATCCACATGATTCTCCGTTACATGAATAATCTTAGCCCCGATCGTGCCTTCTTCAATCGGCGCAGCAAGTTCCATCTGCTCTGACGTGATTGTCGGTTCCAATTTCACCGTATTCAATGCCTCTTCAGGATAGATGAAATCGTCCCACACGGCAGTCATCTGACCATTCTCAGCCACGACCTGCCCAGCCGCAATCGTCATACCAACACGCACATCCGCGAGTCGCCCATCCAGCAAAATAATATCAGCAATATTACCTGGGATGATTGCGCCAATATCTCGGGCCACACCAAATCGCTCAGCCGTATTAATGGTTGCCATCTGAAATGCTGTTACCGGCTTCACGCCCTGTGAAATCGCGAGACGCACGACAAAATCCATATGTCCTTCCTTCAGCAACGACTCTGAACTGCGATCATCCGTAACCAGCATCATCCGGCGTGTATCCAAACCAAGCTCCGTGCAAGCTTTGATCGTCTCAGCTACATCATGCCAAGCTGATCCTTGACGCATTTTGGCATACATGCCTAGACGCAGACGTTCAACCACATCTTCCTTCGTTACACATTCATGATCTCCAGTAACGCCACTGGCCGCATAGGCTGGCAAACGCCAATCATCTGCTGCCCAGGTAAAGTGTCCATCAGCTACTTTGCCTGCTCGAAGCGTGGCTTGAATCTCTCCAATCATCGTTTCATCTCCGTACACCACACCTGGAAAATTCATGACCTCTCCGAGACCAATCATATCCGGCCCCCAAGAGAGAGCTTCAGCGACTTCCTCTGGGCCAATATGAGCCCCTGTGGTCTCCAAACCAGGATGTGTGGAAGGAACACATGACGCAACCTGCATATACGCAGCCATTGGTGTCGTCCGTGCTTCATCAAGCATCATTCTGAGACCTTCAAGTCCAAGAACATTGGAGATTTCATGAGGGTCAAAGAATCCACCCGTTGTACCAGACGGAAGCACGGCTCGTGCAAACTCTGTTACCTTCATCTGCGTACTTTCAATATGGCAGTGACCATCCAGTAGTCCCGGAGCTATATACTTGCCTTTTGCCTCGATGATTCGAGTGTGTTCTCCGATCGTATGACTTACATCTTTGCCGACATATGCAATCCGTGCGCCCTGCACAGCCACAGACATACCTTCTAAAATTTCACCGGATATTACATTGACCAGTGTCCCGCCACGAATCACCAAGGTTGCTGGCAAGTCTCCACGTGCTGTTGCCACTAGATCAGGTACACAATCCGCCATTGGCGGTCGGTCAAAAGATGATTGGTTCATGTTGTTGCCTCCTCCTGAATTAAACGCTCCAAAAAAGTATATTGTTTCGATTATATGAGCCCGAACTCTAAGTGTAAAGAACATTTACACCAATTGTGTTTAAATCCAAATTCAGATGCAAAATTTATCCAAAGTATCCAAACCGCAAAATTTGCTCGTCCATAATGTCAGAAAATATGTAGAAAACTATAGGATGGTTTAATTGCAGAAAGTACAGGTGTTCAGGTTAAAGTACAAATTTGCTTCAGGTGTCAGGAGCTAACCTAAAGACGGTATATTGAACTTTCGAGACAGATACTCTCCTTTAGTTGTCTCCATCAACAATTTAATATTTCAATATCCGCATTTAATAATACCGAACCGTTAACATATCATCGGGTAGACTCTACTGATTGCTTCAATTCTCATTTATGATGCTTCGGAAGTGGATCTCCTTAGTATGAAAAGACAATTTTAATATATCTATAAACATTAGATGAATTAGAACCGATAAAACTTAAGCACATTGTTAGACGAAATTACATACTCATATTTTTTTGAAAGGATGGATTTAGATTGAGATTTAAGAAGAGCATTAGTTTGTTAACCGGGTTTACAATCGCATTATCCTTACTGGGAGGGGTATCTCACGCCGCCACGCCTGATTTCGAGCAAGGATCCGGATACTCTGTTGGAGGATATGATCTCGAAGCAGTACAACCTACCAAATTTAACTGGACAGGAAAATCAAGATTCGACGCTGTTGATGGTAATTTTACAGAGAAGTGGAGCATTCCTGGTTCGACGGCTGGATATCCTGCTGTTATCGGAAAAGATGGAACTATCTATACTATAACTTCTTCTGGACTTCGTGCCGTTTCGGCTAATGGCTCACCGTTATGGACATTCAAAGAGGCTACAAATCAACCCATTATAGGTAAAGATGGACTAATTATTACTATCGGTGGAACGAACTTATACGCCATTAATCCCGATGGAACACTTCATTCAAAAATAGCCTATCCAGGCAGTGGATCAATAAGAGAGTATGCGATCAGCGGAAACAATGTCGCTTATTTAGGAACTGGAAATGGAACTTTACATGCATTCGATCTCACAAACAAAACATTGTTATGGTCCTATAAGGGTGTAATAGGTAACTATAATAGTCATCCAGCTATTGCACCTGACGGAACAGTATACATTGCGCATATGAACGGCGGACTATCATTAACTGCAATTAATCCTGATGGCACTCTCAAATGGAATAAAAAGCTGAACGGATCTGCCGCAAACCAAATATCAATGAAACGTGGCGCTCCAGTTCTCGATAAAAATGGTAATATATACGTTATGACTACTGGTAACAATGCTACAATCTATTCAATAAGCCCTAATCTGGATCTGAACTGGACTTTACAATTAGATAATGTAAATACCAACTCGGGTCTATTGTTAGATGAAGCAAGAGAGACACTTTATATTACTTCCAATAAACTAACAGCGGTTAATCTCGATGGATCAATTAAATGGACATCAGAGACAGTTGGAAATAATACTAGTAATGCTGTAATTGATAAAACTGGGATGATCTTTGTCCAACATAGTACTCTTGGCATTAGTGCTGTTACTCCTGACGGTCAGGTACATAGCTCATTTAGTAATAATTTTGGTTTAAGTGGTTTTATCTCCATTGCCGAAAATGGAGATCTGTTAGTGAACTCCCTAAACACCCTTATGCTCATAACAGGAACTAATGATCTCCATGAGTCAGACTTCCCAATTGATAACGAGCAGCCTACAGACCCAGAGATTCCAACGGATCCAGAAACACCAAACCCGGAGACACCTGACCCAGAAGAACCAAACCAACCAAACCCTGTAGGTGATCGTGCCATTTTTGTTCTGACCCTGATTAACGGAACAGTTAAAGAATACGATCTCTCAATGGCAGAAGTACAAGAATTTATTAGATGGTACGAAAACAGAGCAATAGGTGCACCAATTACATTTGCCATTAACAAACATAACAATAACATTGGTCCGTTTAAACAAAGACAAGATTACATTATTTACGACAAAATCATTACTTTCGAGGTAAATGAATACTAATATTCATGTAGGCTATCCCATACGTCATTAAAATGGCTTGGGATAGCCTCTTTTTTTGTAGAAGCCGCATTAATTTTTAGTTTAAACTATAGACTTATGGTTAGGGGCTGACCAACTCGCACCCACCCCTATCATGTGAATATATGCATCAAAAAGGCAAATGGGACAAGGCAGAGAAAACTTCTGCTTTGTCCCATTTTAGCTTAAGGCTGTGATATCTTTTACTCCGTATGTTTTTCCGACTTTCGAGACAGCCTCGCTGTCTAATTACCATTAAGTCTATATCACTTTGCCTAATCCGCCTGAACAGCGGACACCTTCCCCGTATCATATAATGTCTCAGATTGCGAAGTAATAAATGGACTCGGTTGACCTAAACAATAGATATGAAGCAAATGCATAGCCCGTGTACACGCCGTGTAGAACAACTTGCGCTCATGCTCTTGGGCATAATGCTCCTCAGAACCATCGTAGATAAGTACGGCATCAAACTCTACACCTTTTGCTAAGTAGGCAGGTATGACATGAACACCTCGTTCGAACGCTAGCGTCGTTTTCTTGATCAGCTTCGGCGCGGTAGTTAATACCTTACTGAGTGATTCATGCACTTCTCTACTTTCTTCTGCGGTCTTACAGATCACTGCTACGGACTCATATCCTTCCTCAATTAAGGCGTTAAGGTCAGCAGTGATCAGATCAAGATGCTTCTGCTCAGACGTTGTAACAATAACTTGAGGTTTCTCCCCACTGCGATTAAACGGAATTATCTCTTCTCCACCCGGAACCATTCCCTTTGTGAACTCCACAATCTCTTGGGTTGAGCGATAACTACGGGTTAACTCAATAAGTTCGGTATTTTCAGGGCCGTATAGATTCGTCAATGGTCCTGTCCCACTCAGCACAGAGGAATGGGCATAAATCGCCTGATTGAAATCACCAAGCGCTGTAATCTTGGCTCGTGGAAACAGTCTTTTCATAAAAGCCAGCTGGAACGCAGAGTAATCCTGAGCTTCATCAATAATTACATGCCGGATGTTAGAGTTAATATGGAACCCAAGCAATAGTTCACGTAAGTACAGATACGGTGTGATATCTTCATAAGCAAGCTCTTGTTCTTTCATTCTCCGAAGAGTCATATCGCTGATTTCTTCCCAGTATGCAGGCAATGGTTCGTTATCCAGCAGTCGAACCATCTGTCCTTGATCCTTGAACAATTGTGAATAAAGCTTGCGAACATCAACAAAGCGCAACGATTTGATCCATTTTCGTAAAGGCTTAAGGCGACTACTTACAACCATTCTGGCAAGAATCTCGCGTTCCTGCACAAAATCATCAAATGTATCCACCTTCCCTTTTTGTTTACGCTTCAGACGCTGGAACGCTCGTTGTAGTTCTTCTGGCTCCATCAGATCAAGCTGCTGATCTACCCAAGGTGCCTCTAGTTCACTTTTCCCGAATGCGGAGAGCTCTTTCAACATCCAGTCTCTTAACATTTCGAGCCGATTCACCAGCTTCACCGATGGTTCATAACTGTAGAATTTCTCCTCCATCGCTTCAGCCGTAACAACAGCACGTCCTTGGAAACGAACCGGCTTGAACTTCATACCAGCGAGCATTAAGTTGTCTTTATATTTCGTGATCACCTTCAGGAAAGATTCAGACGATTTGAATCGAATCCCAGACATACGTGCAGGGTAAGCTGCGTCTTCTGTAGCCGAGAGCACATATTCAAGCTGAATAAACGGATCCTCAAGCTGGTACTCCCGTCCAAGACGGCGTTCCAAATACTCTTGGAACGTCGTTTGCAACATATTTTCTTCCCCTAACTCAGGTAATACCGTTGATACATAACTATTGAACATTGGGTTTGGCGAGAAAAGAACCATCTGATCCGCTGACAAATGTTCGCGGTATTTATATAGAAGATAGGCTACACGCTGAAGGGCAGCCGACGTTTTGCCGCTTCCTGCAGCCCCCTGTACAATCAGCATACGTGTTCGATCATTACGGATAATGCGGTTCTGCTCTCTCTGGATCGTCGCCACAATACTTTTCATCTGCGCATCTGACGTCCGGCTCAGAACGGCCTGCAACAATTGATCACCGATGGTTACACCTGTGTCAAACATGAACCGGATACGACCTTCACGGATGACAAATTGCCGCTTCATTTCAATGTCGCCGCTAATCTCACCGCTGGGTGTCTCATATGTGATGGGCCCTGGCGCACCGTCATAATACAGATTGGATATTGGGGCACGCCAATCGTACACCAAGAAGGATTCCTCCTTCTCATCCAATAAGGAAGCAATGCCAAGATAAATGCGCTCTGCCTGCGGATATCCGTCCTCTTTGAAATCGATGCGTCCAAAATAAGGCGAGTGATGTAGTCTTTTCATTTTGTCGAGTGCCGCTGCCGTATTCAAATGACTACGTTCCCGATCCGATAGAACCTGTGACTGCTGCCGCATACTTGTAGAGGTTTCTCCTACATCATCGGCTTCACTAAAGTTCATGGTAACCTCGTCCCAGAAGTCCTTTCTCATCTCTACAACTTCATCTCTAAAGGAACCAACCTCTTGTTCAAGAGTTGTAATTTTACGTTCAATCTGATTGGTTACACTGTCGACCCGATGCTGTTCTTCGCTCCATTGCTGATCTGTACTCATATATTCCTATGCCCCTCTTTCCCCGGAATGTGTCCTCAAAAGCCCATTTGACATGCCCGACTAGGCCATGGTATAATTATTAGAAAGTAAACATTTTAAATTTATGTCAATTAGTTCTAATTTTTTTGAAAACCATTTTTTATTGTACCAGTGACAACGTCCCGATGCAAGTGGAGGTGTTTTTTGTTGTTTTCTAATGTTACTTTCTAACGCCTACTTCTTCAATGTATTGTGGTAAGCTCTTGGTTTATTTCGTTTATTGACATACTACCCTGCTGTTAACTCTTCTCCAACACCCCATATATCCTATGCAACATCATCTTTCCTTAGCTTATTATTACCCACCATATGGATCGATATAGATAATTTCACATGGTAATTATGATTGTTTACGTAAGGATAAGAGATCTTTAAGCAATCTCATAGTCGTAACTCTGCAATGGTCTCTTCCCACCGCTTTAATGTGCCAGGCTCATCCTTCAATTGAAAGGTAATCCCGGAAGTGATATCCGCGTAAGGTGCATGATCTACACGAATACTCCTGATCTCACCTTCATAGCGATCTCTTGGATGAACAGACTCAAGTAAGGGAGGAAGCGCACGTAACGTAAGTCGAATGGTTAACAACTGATGATCTATAATGGCGATCAACGTAGCCTTGCCTGTCCGCTCCATATTTTGGCTTGTCTGCGTGCCAGACCACAATGCAATTCTCAGCACGGTTGGACTTATCGCAACCAGTTCTCCCACACTAATCATGGCTTGATGTGGCCATGCATCTTCTGAAACGGTTAGAAGCTGCATCGCTTCATGTTTTTTATGTTGTACATGCTGTCCATCGAACCACTGCATTAATTCAGGGTTAAGTTCTGTTATTATTGAAGTCATAATATCTCCTTCAGTTCATTATAGAGGTAGTTCCGAAAGTCCACTTTTGATTACAAAGGTGCCTAGTGGCATCTCAGTATTGAATAAGGGGTTAAACTTTGAACGCATTTATCATATTAATGATTTGGTATACCTGCAACAAAATAACCCGGACAAGGCTGCCCGGGCTAAGTTGTGGTTCTATTGTATATGAGTATGCCACCAACTGCAATTCACTGTTAAGGCCACTTAATCCAATTCAGGATATGATCCTGTGAGTCCTTATCATCGCTTCCACTGTGTACATGATCAGCAAGGCGGTTGAGGCGCTCCAACTGATAGCCATAATCATAGATCGCCGCAGCAACAATAGACAGTCGAAGCATGCCGTTCTGGTCAACATCAAACTCCGTTATCGCTTGCTCCATAAAATGATCATTGTCCAAAATAAATTGCTCCGCCTCTTCACCATTAGGCTTCAGCTTATCTTCAAATTTGAGAAGGGCATGCTCGTGAAATTTAATCAATCTCTCCAAGTGAGTATCGAAGAAACGATCTAACTCAGGGCTTCGCTGTGCTTGGAAATAGTGACGTTCAACAGAATCCAATACTTCATAACCCTTTTGCAGACTCAGTAACATCTGCTTATACACAACCATTTGGCGGGTCTGACTGAACTTCGAGCGTTTCATCTTCTTCTGTTCTTCTTCAAACAAATTGTACTTATCTGACAGGGATTTAATGGAGCCTCCCAAATTGCTCTTCTCGTCTCGGAATACAGCTTCCTTAATCTCATCTGAGATGGACGTTCGTAGCAAGAGCGACATACTGTTAAATACATTCTGAATCTGTTTCACAAACTGCACCTTCGGTTTGGGAGGGAAGACTGTAATGTTGATGAGGAAGGCTGACACGATACCAATAAGTGTTAAGAGAAACCGATTCAGTGCAAAATGCCAATCTCCCGAAGCTTCCATAATAGAAACAACGGTAACCAATGTCAGACCAACGGTTTCACCCATGTTCAGCTTAAGACAGATCATGATGACGAGCACAATAATCAACCCAACCGCTATGGGTTCATTGGACAGTACCATACCACCAAGTAGCGCAACAATGGCACCCAGTGTTGTTGTCTGCAACTGATCCAAGAAGTATTTCCATGATCGATAAATGGATGGCTGCATGGCAAAAATCGCCGCGATCGCAGCCGGCACAGGCGACTGCGGGTTAAGAAACATACTGAGGTACAGAGCAAGCGTTACCGCAATCCCTGTCTTAAGCACTCGTGCTCCGAACGACACGGCAACCCCTCCTTACCTAACCTATCTTTTCTGTAAACTGCATTATTAATCATTATTACCCCGTATTTCATTGTATTGACCTTTATATTCATGTCATATTCTCACAAGAACGATTCATTGTACCACGGAATATGTAGTCTGTGCTATTCGAAAGTACATTCATACACGCTAGTTGAAAGGATAGAAGCGATTTTGACTCCACTTTGGATGGGTTAGAACAAAAATAGACCGAACTCTGCTAAAGAGAAACGGTCTATTCATGCTATTACGCTATTCGTTGTTATTCCCTAAATAACGCAGGATACGCTCATATGTTGTCTTTATCAGTTCCTTCCCACTCACGTTTGAACTGTTCTACGAATTGCACCATATAAGCATGTCGTTCCTCCGCCAGCTCTTTACCATATGATGTATTCATAAGATCCTTCAGCTTAAACAGTTTCTCGTAAAAATGGTTAATCGTTGTGCTGCGCCCATTGCGATATTCCTCCCGTGTCATCTGTTCCCGTGGGGGAAGGGTAGGATCATACATCTGCCGTCCTCTGGAACCGCCAAATGAAAAAGCACGAGCAATCCCGATTGCTCCTAGCGCATCGAGACGATCTGCATCTTGTACAACCTGGGCCTCTAAGCTGAAGACTTCAGGACGTTGTCCACCTGCATAAGAGATCGTACTGATAATGCTCACGACCGTATCTCGTGTACTTGCCTCAAGCGGCTGTGTATCCAGCCATGCGTGAAGCTTCGCCATGCCCGCCTCCAAGCTTGTATTCAGCTTCTCATCAGGCACATCATGCAGTAACGCTGCGAGCTCCACGATAAATGGATCTGCTCCCATCCGATGAGCAATCTCTACCCCCAGAGCAGTGACCCGCTCAATATGAGACCAGTCATGGCCATCCGCATGTTCTGCTAAATCTGCCTGAACAAAGGTACGCGCGGCTTGAAGAATTCCCTCGCCAACCCGCATGCCATCGGTCTGATGGTTCATACCTGAATCCTGCAGATTGGCTGTAGATCGCTCAGAAGCATGCTCACCCATCCTACAATTCCTCGCTTTCACGCGTTTGTTCCCGTGGTACACGACGAGCCACACCTGTTTTTACCGCGGCCTCGACAATACGATTACGCATCGCCTTGACAACTTTGTCGTTAAACACACTGGGGATAATATAATAGCGAGAACGCTCTTCATCAGAGATCGCAGCAGCAATGGCCTTCGCCGCAGCTAACTTCATCTCTTCATTGATCTCTGTCGCACGGCAATCCAGCACAGCTCTGAACATACCCGGGAAGCAAAGCACATTATTGATCTGATTCGGGTAATCCGAACGTCCTGTCGCCATCACGGCTACAATATCCTCCACCTCGGCAGGCATAATTTCTGGAACAGGATTCGCCATGGCAAATACAATAGGATCTGCCGCCATCGATTGTACATCTTCCCTAGATAGCAGATTGCCTCGTGAGAGACCAATAAATACATCTGCATCACGGATAACGTCTCGTAGGGAGCCTGTCTCAAGCTCCGGATTCGTACGAGCCGCGTAATCGGTCCAGACCTCACTCTCATATGTCTGGGTGCGTACAAGAGCACCTTCACGATCTACACCAATTAGTCGACTCGCCCCTGCGGACAACAAAATATTGCTACAAGCCACGCCTGCCGCACCAATACCACATACGACGATCTTCACATCCGTAATCGACTTTCCGACCAATTTCAATGCATTGATCAATCCGGCGTATAACACAACTGCTGTGCCATGCTGGTCATCATGAAAAACAGGGATATCCAACTCCTCGTTCAAGCGGCGTTCAATTTCGAAGCACCGTGGTGAGGAAATGTCCTCCAGATTAATACCACCAAATGCCGGTGATATCGCTTTCACAGTTCGAATGATTTCCTCGGTATCCTGCGTATCTAGGCATATTGGAAAAGCATCCACACCAGCGAATTGTTTGAATAACATCGCTTTCCCTTCCATTACAGGCATTGCGGCACGCGGGCCAATATTGCCAAGACCAAGAACAGCACTTCCATCCGATACAACGGCTACAGTGTTACGCTTAATTGTTAGTGAAAAGGCTTTGCCCGGCTCATCCGCAATGGCTGAGCACACGCGAGCCACATCAGGTGTATACACACGGGACAGATCCTCCCGGTTATGAATCGGTGTTTTCGGTGTTACCTCAATCTTACCTCCCAAATGTAAGAGGAACGTTCGATCTGATACGTTAACGATGGATACGCCTTTTAGCTCGCGCACCGCGTCTATAATTTTGCTGTTATCCTGCGAATCAGTTACCGCCACAGTTAAGTCACGGACACTAACATCCTGGTTCGTTGAAATCACGTCAATGGCAATGATGTCTCCGCCAGCTTCCGAGATGGCCGATGCCACTTCGCCAAACTTGATATCCTTCGTTGTCATTTCCAGCCGAATAATAATGCTGTTGCCATCTAGATTCCTTTGATTCATTCCAATTCCTCCCAGACTGTAAGTCTTGAGTTGCATGTTACCTTTTTCTCTTCGCTGCACATGCACTCTTTTCCTTTATCTTACCCAGAAAAAGTCTAAAAGGGTTCATTGGCATCATGAATATAGCCTTGAGATCACAGACTAACCTAACCCATGCAAAAGACCACCCTACACGCCTAAACGACGTTCAAGGTGGCCTTGATAAGATGTTTATTTTTATTTACGCTCTACAGCTCTGCGCAATACACGGGTATCATACGGTTGCAGTGTGATTTGAGCTGGAACCGCTTCTCCACGAAGCAGGTCGGTATAGGACTGACCATCCAGCTGCACTTGTTTCGTCTCCGATGTATAGTTTTGCACAAACACATAATCTGCTGTTCCATCGGTTCGAGTATGAGCAGTGGTTCCTGCTGGAAGCTCTGTTTGCAATCCACGTTCAATGTTCAGATCATGAATCAATCTACCGTAGAAGTCATCATAAAATGGTGCTTTCAGACGTGCCGCCATATAATATGCCTTACCTGATCCAAGACGATTGACCGTCAGTGCAGGACGTCCTGCATAAAAGTCAGAACGATACGTAGCCAGGGATTCCGCCCCCTCCAGATGAATGAGGTCACACAGCTCAATTGCATCATACTCTGTATTCAGCTTAAGCTCATTACCCTTCTCTGGAATGATTCCGTTAAGTTCACGATCATGCAATCCATCAATCTCCTCTGACCAGATTCCCAGGGTTTTGCGCAGCGGACCTGGGAATCCACCCAAGAAGCATAGATCATTCTCGTTTACAATGCCAGACCAGTACGTTGCCACAAAGGTTCCGCCATTCTCAACATACTTCTCGATGCGCTCTCCAACGCCTTCTCTCATCAAGTAAAGCATCGGTGCAACAAGCAATTTGTATTTGGAGAGGTCTGCATCCATATCAATAACGTCTACGGCCACTCCCTTTTTCCAGAACGCTTCGTAATGCGCTTCTACCGTCTGCTCGTACTTCACACCGATATTTCGTGGTCCCTGAGAGTCATTAACAGCCCATCGATTTTCCCAATCGAAGATAATGGCTACTTCTGCTGGAACCGCTGTTCCAACAATCGCCTCCATGCCTTCAAGCGCTGTACCAACATCAGTCACATCTTGGAATACGCGTGTATGTTCTGTTCCAACATGATCTACCACTGCACCATGCAGCTTCTCACTAGAACCGCGGCTCTTTCTCCACTGGAAATACTGCACGCTGTCTGATCCGTGTGCTACAGCCTGTAATGAGGATAACAGATGCATGCCTGGACGTTTCAGCTTGCTTACTTCTTGCCAGTTCGTTGAGCTAGGTGTGCTTTCCATCAATAAGAAAGGTTGCCCACCCTTAATGGAACGAACGATGTCATGCATCATAGCGATTCTAGAAGCTTGTTTCCCATCATCTTCTGCGTCATGCCATGTCGGATAACTATCCCATGAGAGGAAATCTAGAATATCAGCAAATTTCCAGTAGTTCAACCCACCGTAAAACTCCATCAGATTGGTTGTGACCGGCAAATCCGGATTTTTAGCTTTTAGAGGTTTAGTTTCGTGAACGATAAAGTTAGCTGTCTGATCCGTTACAAAGCGGCGCCAGTCCAGATTCATGGCATGCACCTGTGTCTCACCATGTGGAGCAGGAGACTCAACTTGACTCCAATCTGTGATCGTATGACTCCAGAATGTAGTCCACCATGCATGATTAAGCTCATCGAGCGTTGTATATTTGTTCTGAACCCATTCGCGGAATGCTGCTTGACAGTAATCACAATGGCAATCTCCACCGAATTCATTGGAAATATGCCAACCAATCACTGCCGGATGATCCGAATAACGCTCAGCAAGCTTAGAGTTGATTGCAGTCACCTTTTCCCGATAAACCGGTGAAGTATAACAATGATTGTGACGGAAACCATGAAGATTACGAACACGGTTCTCAGACACACGCAGCACCTCTGGATACTTAGCAGACATCCAAGCTGGTCTCGCTCCGCTTGGTGTTGCTAGAAAAGCATAGATGCCGTTTGCCGCAAAACGATCCAATACTTGGTCAAGCCATTCGAACGTGTATACGCCCTCTTCCGGTTCAAGGGATACCCAAGAGAAAATGCCGATGGACATCACATTACATTTGGCAAGCTTCATCAAGCGAATATCCTCTTCAAGGATCTCAGGGTAACGAAGCCACTGCTCCGGATTGTAGTCTGCTCCGTGAAGCATGTGTGGTGCTTTCGAGCTTACAGGTGGAAATTTGTATGTCATAGGGAAAAACTCCTTTAATGATGTAATCTATTGTTGTGATAACGCTGTTCAAACTGTAGCTATACACTATTTAGTTATTAATGTATCTTGACCATCCGTTAATGCTGCAAACGATTCCAACTTACGTCCTTTGTAGTCAAACATCGCTAAGTTCGCCCAGTTATTCGCATGTCCAACTGACCATTCGGGTTTGCTAGGAATCCATGCCGGCTCCCAATAATAGAATCCGACACCTAAGCCACCGGGTACTTCACGAATAATCTGTAACATATCTCTCAGATAACGACGTTGACCTTCGACGGTCGCCGGGTACTCGGGCAACAGCATATCTTCCTGTCTCATAATCCACTCATGACCTTCAAGCTCTTCTAACGTCCATGGGTAAGCGGTCTCTACAACAACAATTTCTTTACCATAACGTTTCGCCAGATCATGCATATTCTCCTTCAATGCGTCGAGTGTACCATGCCACCAAGGATAATAAGAGAGACCGATGGTATCAAACTCTACACCAAGCGCTTCAAAGCGATCATAGAACTTGACGCTCTCAGCATTATCGCCACCACGATCAATGTGGATCATAATATTAATATCTGAATCGATCGATTTCACGGCAGCGATACCATACTTCACAAGGCCTGCAAAGCGTTCCCATTGTTCATCGGTATCATGTTCCTCTCCACCTACTCGACCCTCATCCCACAGCATACCAGGCGTGATCTCGTTACCTACCTGCACCATATCCGGCAAGGCATCGTGCTCCTTCAGCGTTCGTAAAACCTCTGCCGTATAGTTGCACACCGCACGTTGAAGCTCTTCATAAGACAGCTCCTCCCATGCCTTCGGCTTCCACTGGTTAGCTGGATCAGCCCAACGGTCTGAATAATGGAAATCAAGCAAAAATTGAAGCCCATGTGCCTTAATACGTTTGGCTACGGCGACTGTACGCTCTAGGTTACAGAAGCCACCAACCGGATCATTCCAGATCCGCAGTCGAATGGCGTTGGTATCATTATGTTTCAAAATAGACAACAGATCTTGCTCTTTGCCATCTACATCACTAAAACTGCCTCCATGTTGTTCGATCTCATCCATAAATGACACATCCATTCCAAGAATGAATGGTCCACTATACCGGTTATTCACACGATCAACCTCCATTGAACGAAGTAATTACGTTCTGAGCTCAGCCTTTAACTGAGCCCAGTGTCATACCTTTAACAAAGAAGCGTTGCAAGAAAGGATACACAATCAGAATCGGCGCACTACCAATGAAAATCTGTGCAGCTCTTACCGTTGTCTGAGAGATCGTTTCCAGTTCTTTCGGATTCATCGCCATCGTACTCATATCACGCTTAATAATAACGGTCTGCATGAATGTAGCCAGCGGGTAATCCTTGGCATTGTTCATATACAACAATCCGTCAAACCAGGAATTCCAGTGAAATACCATGCTGAACAACGCAATGGTTGCAATCGACGGCATGGAGATCGGCAGGAAGATACTGAACAATGTTCTAAAATGGTTCGCTCCGTCCATCAGTGCTGCTTCCTCCAGCTCTTTTGGAATACCACGGAAGAAGTTCAGCATCAAGATGACAAGGAATGTGTTTACTGCACCTGGGAGAACCAACACCCAGAAGGAATCCATCAATCCGATCTTTTGGATAACCATATAGAATGGAACCAGTCCACCATTAAAAATCATACTGAATACAAAAATCCAGGAGTAGATCGTTCTACCTTTGAACTCACTGTTTTCTTTGGACAACGGATAGGCTGCCAAGAACGTAATCAGCAAGGTAATCGCTGTACCAATCACGGTACGGAGCAGTGAAATCCAGAGAGAGTTCAAGAAAATAGGATTATTCATGGTCTTTTTGTAAGCTTCAAGCGAGAAACCTACTGGCCAGAGACTGACCAGGTTGGCATCTGCAGCAGCTTTATTACTGAAGGAGACGGCCAGTACGTGAATCATTGGGACGATACACATGATGGCAACTAATAGTAGAAAGCAGATATTGATAACGTTAAACACGCGATATGATCTCGTTTTATGATACATCGTATTCCCTTCTTTCTTTGTTCATTCGATTAGAATATGCGGTATCCGGCATACTTCTTGGCTAAGCTGTACGATACGAGGATCAGCACCATACTGATAACGGATTTAAACAATCCAATCGCAGTAGCGAAGCCCATCTCTCCATTTTCCAGTGCCGAGCGATATACGAATGTATCGATGATGTCCCCTGTTTGATACACGAGCGGGTTGTACAAGTTGAAAATTTGGTCGAAACCGGCATTCAATACATTTCCCAGTGCCAGTGTTCCAACAACCATCAGCATCGGTACGAGAGACGGAACAGTGATATGAAGGGTTTGCTTCCAACGATTCGCTCCGTCAATCTCAGCTGCTTCATATAACGCCGGGTTAATACCGGCAAGTGCAGCCAGAAAGACAATCATGTTATAACCGAATTCCTTCCACACATCCGTTAGAATGATCGTTGGTCGGAACAAGCTGTTATCGCCTAGGAAGAAGTATGGCCCTAGGCCAAAGTTCCCCAGCACTCGGTTCACCAATCCTCCAGTTGACAACAAGTCTAACAAAATTCCGCCCAGGATAACCCAAGACAAGAAGTGGGGCAGATATACCAACGTTTGAATGGTTCGCTGAATAGCCATCTTACGAACCTCGTTCAACAGGATTGCAAAGACAAACGGTACACATAAGTTAAAGATCAGTTTAAGCACAGCAATGATTAATGTATTCCAGATAACTTGCAAGCTGTCCTCACGTTCAAACAAGTATCTAAAGTTGTCCAATCCGACCCAATCGGAGCCGCTAATTCCAAGCCATGGCTTATAGTTCTGAAATGCCATAACGATCCCGCCCATAGGCACATAACTGAAGATGATCAGAAAGATGATGGCTGGCAGCAGCATTACGTGGAATGGCCAAGTACGTTTCAAAGTTCTCATGATTGCTCCCCCTGTAGTTCTTCCTACTCAAGTACTCCCTGAGTGGCTTATAATGCGATTATATCAAGCTTTTGAGGCACTCAAACAGCGCATAAAAGCAATATAAATGGCACAAAAGCAACTACTTTAGAACCATACAATGCTTCATTTGTCTTGGAACCAACTTCCATGAATGACGTCTTCATGTCCTCTTAAAAATACAAAAAAACGCGCAGACTACAAGTAGCCTGCGCGCCGGTTAAAACCCTATTTTCTTACACCTTCATACCACTCGTTAACCTCTTGAGTGATCTGATCTCCACCCCCGGCTTTCCACGTTTGAACAAACGTATCGAACGAATCTACCGGATTTTTGCCATAGATAATTTCATTGAAAGTTTGATTCTCAATTTTGTTGAGGTAATCCAATTTGGATTTCATTGTCGCTGTCGTCGGACCTGTAAACATGTTTTTGAATGAGATGTCTTCCTGTGCAAGCAACACTTTAGCTGCTGCTGGCGTTTCTATACCATAGTTCGCGGCAACATCTTTTTCAAGCTTGGTTTCTGGCTCTTTTCCATCGGCCAGATTCATCAAGGCTTTCATCTGTGCATCTGGAATACGTGCGCCATCACGCACGAGCAAGTAACGTACTACGTTGACATACCCGCCTGAAATATCTTCATACCTTTTTTGTTTTCCGTTTGCATCTAATTCATAGTCATAGCCCTCAAAGAGACCATTATCATACTCACTGCCTGGTTCTGGATTAGCATAATTGTCAAACAGGTAGTTTTGGTAAGTGAAGAATGCTTCTGGATGCTGCATATCTTTCTTAATCAGCGTAACACCGTTAACGAATTGCGTACCATGACGCATTGCTTTTCCTTCAGGGCCTACCGGGATTTCAATTGGCTTCCACACAGCGCTAGATACGTTCTTCACTGTATCAGCCAATGGCCAGCCGCTCATCCAATAAGGACCAGGGATAATACCTGCTGTACCTGCAACTGCTGGTTCTGCAGTTTTGTTCTCATCCCATAGTGCTGCTTCTTGAGGAATGTAACCTTTAGTCAACCATTCATTCAATTTAACAAGACCTTGTTTCATGCCTGGGTTAATTGAACCATACTCCAGCTTGCCATCTGCTCCCACATTCCATTGGGAAGGAAGGGTACCGTATGCACCGAAGACCCAAGATGGATCTCCCATCCATGTGTTCATGGACGTTTTAAATCCGATACTGAGTGGAGTTACTTTATCCGGAGCCAAACCGTCTGGGTTTTTGTTTTTGAACGCTTCCATAACCACTTCCAGCTCGTCAATCGTTTTTGGTGCTTCAAGGTTCAGCTTGTCCAACCAGTCTTGACGAATCCAGAGCAGGTAATCATTGTTGTATGCATAGTCGAGTACCGGAATTCCCATTCTCTTGCCGTCACGACTATATTGATTCCATACGTTTGGATCTTGAGCCATAGCTTCTTTCCATGTGTCCGAAGCATATTTGTCGAACAACGGTCCTACTTCCTGATACATGCCGGAGTCGATCAAATCTTGAGCAACCAGGTTATCTGGTTGGCCAATGGTTACGATGTCAGGCATTTCTTGACCTGAAGACATCGCAAGACGCAGTTTAGTTGCAAACGCACTGTTTGTATCCGTTACAGACCAAAGTGACTTAATGTTAATACCGAATTTGTCCTTAGCCCACTTGGTCGCTACGTTATTTTCCATAGATTCGCCATTTTTGAATTTCAGTTCAGGGTCAATCCCCCATGCAGTTGTAATGGTTACCTCTGGGTCATACTTTTCTTTGTATTCATTCTGAACACCAGATGTACTTGGTGCTGCACTCTCCTCCGCACTGCCTCCTGAACATCCTGCAAGAACGACAGTCAGACTCAGCGTTGTAGCGAGAAGCGACAAAAATTTCTTTTTCGTTGATTGCGCTCTCATGTTGTTCCCCCTTCAATCGTTTTGGTTACCCTTTCATTATAGGCTGGCCAGGCCTTTGTTCCTATGATACGAAATCAAGATTTCTGCACCTTTGCCAACCTATATTCTGGAATCATGTTGTAATTACGACTGATCTCGATACTCATTTGGGGTCATCCCGTAATGTTTTTTAAACATTTTGCTGAAATATTGCGGATTTTGGTACCCAAGCTCACTCGTAATCTCGTATATCTTTTTATTCGTATTTTTGAGCAGATACAATGCACGCTCCATCCGCATGCGAATCATATAGTCCCCTAGACCCTCTCCTGTTTCTGCCTTATAGATTTTGGATAGGTATACTGGATGCAAGTACACTTTGTCCGCAATCATCTTCACAGATAACTCTTGCCCTGTTTCACGGGTTACTAGCTCTTGGACTTGTTTAATAACATGTCTTCGGCTCTGTGTTCCTTCTTGATCGGACAACTCTTCTTGGAGCTTGGTTAACATTTCTGTTGCCCAGCGGCGCAGCTTCTCAGGTGATTGAATCAACTGATGTGCCAAGAGCAAGTCAAAGCCGGCATGATCAATCTCGTGTACAAGATGTCCCTGTTTATGTGCAATATACATAAATGCATTCGTTACGGATAAATACAACTCATAGACATGTTCTCGTGACAATCGCACACGCTCTGCCTCATCAAATACTGCATCAAGTTTCCGTGCAGCTGCCTCCCACTGTTTGGTTTCCAGCAATTGAGGCAGAACTGGCGGTTTGTATAACTCATCCAATGCTTGCGTATCGTTGTCGGAGCGCTTGGTCGTGTTGGAATCCAGATACTGAATCATATTGTCTTCGGGCCCCGTAAGCACAAGTGAGCCTAATCCCCGACGATAAGCGGTCGTTAATTCTTCAAAAGGGAACGGCTGCGTTACGACCATGGAGATATCTCCCTGCAAATATCGAATGACATGCTCCCGGAAGGTAGCGGTTGGTTTCTTAATCTCGTCCAGAGTCATCGCTTCGGCTCCGTTTAAGTTCTGATGCTGTATCAACATGACTAGGCACTCATGAGGGCCATGACCAAACCAAACATTATACTGTGAACCAAACACCTCTTCCGCGATATTTCCCACTGCAAAATCCATCAAGTCTAACGATTGTTGATCCATACTTGAGAATCGACCGGCAAGGCGAATTAACATCATAACAGCTGGTTGTTCTGGTTCCATTTGAATTTCGTACTGCTGTAACTGTTCACCGAGTGCCCGAGCTGTAATCTCACGGCCTAACAGTAGATCATGCATCAAGTTTTCGCGCAAAATTTTGTAATCGGACTTCCTGCTATACAATAAGCGGTGATATTTATCGAATTCATCCCATTCATCGCGAAGTGACGTGATCGCTGCGGATACGGATGCCATGAATTCATCATCGTTAACTGGTTTGAGTATATAATCGGCAGCCTGCAACTGAATCGCCTTTTTCGCATATTCAAAATCACTATGACCTGTTAACAAAATACAACGGATATGCGACCAACGGGTACTGACTTCTGCAACAAGATCCAGTCCCGACATGCCTGGCATACGAATATCTGTCACTACGATATCTACTGCATTTTCTTCCATAATCTCTAATGCTTCCTTTGCAGAAGCAGCTCGAAATACTGTCGTTACTCCAAGCTCACCCCAAGGGATCGTCAGTTCCAGACTTTCTGTTACATACGTCTCATCATCCACCAATAAAATATCAATCAATTTGCACACTCCTCATCTTCAACGCTGCATTTCTTTGCTCTCATTGCACATCCTCATAGTCATACATCACATCTGTTCTTCATCCATCGGCGCCTGTAATTCTGCAATTTGCTCTTCACCCACAGGCCATCTTAACGTCACTCGCAATCCGCCAAGCTGAGATTCCTCAATATGAATACCTGCCTTCTCACCATATCTCAACTGCAAACGCTGGTTCACATTCCACAGGCCACAGCCCATTTCCTGATCCATCGTTCCTCTGAGTTTTAACAGCAGGGCTTCTCGCCCTTCTGCATTCATCCCCTGACCATCATCCTCGACCTGAAGGATCATCATCCCATCGCGGCATTCACCCGTGACCTTGATCTCTCCCGCTTCAGCATCTGCCTCAATCCCATGAATCACCGCGTTCTCTACTAATGGCTGAACAATCAGTGGTGGGACTTCCTGCAGCAATATGTCTTCGGATAAATCAATGGTGTAGTGAATGCGATCCATACGCATCTTCTGAATTTCTAAGTAACAATTCACGAATTCGATTTCTTCTGTAAGTGGTACGACATCCCGTTCCTGTCTCGTTGTATAACGATAATATCTAGACAAATTATGTGACATCGCCACGACGGCATCCACCCGTTTGAGTTTAGCCATACTCGTAATAAACGAGAAGCAATTATAGAAGAAATGTGGATTAATCTGTGACTGTAGCTGCTTCAGTCTAGCTTCACGCACATGAATTCGTTCCAAATACACATGTTCAAATAACTGCTGAATCTGATCTACCATTGAATTGAACCGTTCGGACAGGAAGCTAAATTCATTACGTCCTTTAGGCTGAATACGAACAGAATAATCCTCCTGCTTCAAACGCTGGAACCCACGAATGAGCTGCTTGACCGGTACCTGTACCTGAACATATAACATATACGCTGCTAGAAAACTCATTAGAAATAAGCAGAGCATTGAGGAATAAAACAATAGATTCGATTGATGGATCGGCTTCAAAATCGCAGACAGCGGCATATAATCTACCAGATACCAACCCGTTGTGCTTGATTTCACCGTGTTGACCATATAAGGCTCCCCATCAATAACAACAGTTCGATTGTCCACATCCTTCAGCTGATGAATCGATAACTGATTGATAAGTTGGCCGATTAGCGTTCGATCCGAGGTACGATTATAGATCACCCCTGCATCTTCGCGATAATAGAAGGGGTCATGCCTTCCGTCATCTTTAAACTTGTCTAACATGTCACGGATGTTGCTGCTATCAAACTCCAGTTTAATAATCGTTTCCGCATTCACTGCCGGGTCACTAATCCCATAGGGAGATACCGTAATCCAGCTGAACATGAAGCGATCATCCTCTCCTGCTACGCCAGCAATTCGGCGTACGTCCCAGCCCGAAGAGATTGAATTCTGTAAGGACAGCTTGTCATATAAGCGGGCGTCCCGTTCAGATACAACCCTGCCCAGGGAAGGTGAGTATAAATACAATTTGGTCTCCCAGTTAGAGGAGCTCTCCTGAATGCTTAACTTATTCTGGATTCGTTTTACCAGATTGATGGTATCCAGATCAAAATACGAGCTATCTACAAAGATCCGTCGAAAGCTAGCAATATCGGGATCATGAATGAGCAGATTCGGCCAAGATGATAACAATTCAATATGTGTATTCACCTGATTTTGAAAGAACTCAAGCTGATTGCTGTTTGAGCGATTGAGCTCATCCCGAAGCACAGCTGTTGTTTTGTGATTGGAATACCAATAGAGCAATACGACAGGAATTAACATAATTAAAATCAAAATAACCATCTTGGAAAATAGGTTTGTCCGATATGACATGTTTTCATCTCACCTTGTCTCAAATTGTCAGTGACATCTATTTTAGCTATACATGCTATAAACATAAATAATTATTTTCGTATTCTCACCTGATCCATTTTTACATCATCGCTATATTACACCCTTCTTAATATACAAGCAGAGTAACTCACCCTCCATCGTAAGCGTTTCCAAGCCTAAGGTACAGGTCACAAATTCAATATTTCTGCACTAATTCTAGCTATATAATCCAAAAAAGCCGGCTTTCGCCGACCCTTCTTAATCCATTGTAATTGAAATTATGTATGTACTCTATGCTGCTAGGGCATCTCATAATCAAATACAATATTCTGCCCTTCAATCCCAATATCAAGTACAATATCATGAAGTTTGCCTTGAAAAGGGAGTGGTGAACTTGCTAGACCGGAAAATGCAAGCTGACCCGCAAAAGTACCACGGGGTTCAATCTCTATGCGTACAGGCTTTAGCTCAACCGAGTTTAAAGATTCATAGAGTGGATCGTCTTGATTCCTGTAACTACGTGCAAGATCAGGTTTGACCATAGCAACTACGAGTTGTCCACTGTAGTTTTTGATGATTAGATAACAGCTCGCTAAGGTATCGCCATCTTCAACTACATCGTACATGCACGAACTTTGGTTTTGTACATAAGAAACGGTATTGGTTCCCGTTGCATTCCATTTGACGACGTACATGACTTTATCCGTGATGAAGGAATAGCTGAGAACAATGACCAAGACCATTAACCATAGCTTGCTGGCAAGTCGTGGGAACGATGATCCCAACACTTTTCGTGTAATGAAATAACTACAGACCAGCATACCCAGACCTATAAAAAGCGTGATATGAACACCTCTAACATATGTCGTTGTATAAGGTAACAATCCCACTTTACTCAATATCGTATCGCCTACCGAGAAGCCTAGATGATGGTTGAAGGTAAAAATGATCGAAAATAGCAAAAAAATGATTGAGAACGTGAGTTTCGCCCTCGACACACAAACACCCCCTAATCAACCACCTGATTATATCATAATTTCCCTAATTATGATTAACAATCCAAATGCATGTATTAAACGACAAGAAGACATCCTCGGTTTTGTACCGAAGATGTCTCCGTGCGTAAACGCTGTATCCATTTTGCAGATCATCAAAATCTGCTTATGGCTTGGTTCATCTACCTACTAAATTATTATTTTTTGGAAAGGAATGCATCCAGTTGTTCCTGTTTCGCTGCAATGATCTTATCAATTCCTGCGGCTTTCAGTTTTTCCAAGTATTTAGGGATCATCTCGTTTGGATCTACTGCTCCAGATGTCATACCTGGTTTAAACTGTTTGTTCACATTGTTCACCGCAGCAATTTCATTTTTGACCGTTTGGCTGTTGAACGTAAATCCTAAGGCAGGAGACTTCACACCCTTGGCATTAAATTCTTTGAATTTCTCCCACTTCTGAGGGTCTTCATTATCCCAGAGGAAGTTCAGGAATTGATTACCGAGCTGCCATTGTGCACCTGGGTTGTAAGTGCGGCTGTTCGCATCTACGCCGTCAGGCAGTGTGATGATGTTTTCTGCTCCGTCTTTTTTGACATAATGCTGACCTTCAATACCGAAATTAAGCAAGTTGTTGATTTCTTTATCAGAGTGCAACAGGTTGATCACTTGCATCGCTTTCTCCGGTTGCTCAGAAGAGCGAGAGATTGCAAGCATCGCACCGGAAGCATCACCCGTTGTAATTGTTGGTTGAGTCATTTCGATCTGTGTGAGCGGGAAGCCAACATAGCCTTCCTCTTCCTTATCTTTACCTGGCTTCATGCCGTCAGTCCACATGAATGCTTTGCCTGCTTTGGCTTGGTCTTTCGGGAACACATTGGATGTCGCTGCATCACTATTGATATATCCGGCTTGGTACCACTTACGAGCAAGTTCAGCAGCTTCCTTGAATTCTGCCGTCTCCACTTCGTTTAATACCGTTGTGGAGCCTGCTGTCTTCGAGATAACACCTGGTACAGATGCATCTCCGAGGTAATCCCAATCCAGATTTTCTAACAATCCGTTACCGTTGGTATTGGACATGTAGAACGGTGTGATGCCTGGTTCATTTTCCTTAATTGTTTTGAGCAAAGGCTCTAGATCTGCCCATGTTTTAACCGCTGCTAAATCCAACTTATATTTGTCAGCTAGATCCTGACGCACGAGCACACCACGCGTCGCCGCAAGTTCCTTATTCGTTGGTACACCATAGTTTACCCCATCTACTTGTGAACCCTCAAGAAAGGCTGGGTCTAGATTTTTCTTAATGTCCTGACCATGCTCTTCGAGCAGATCATTCAGCGGCAGGAATGCTCCTTTGGCAACATTGACCGTGTAGTTCTGCCACGCTGCTGTGAAGATAATGTCTGACTTCTCACCAGAGGAGATCATCAGATTCAGCTTATTGTCCCATTGTCCCCAATCGATCGCATTAATCTTCAGCGTTGCTCCGATTTTTGGTTCCATCTTTTTATTGATCTCAGCTTCTACCAAGGCAACATCCTTCTGTGGTGTTCCTGGATAATACAGCGTTACTTCATAAGGCTTCCCTCCACCTTCTGCTGCATCTCCACCTTCTGCACCAGGCGTTGTTGTTCCGCTCTTATCCGTTGAACAGCCTGCAAGCATGAGACTCAGTGCCATGACTGCCGCCGCAAGTCGCGGCCATACTTTTAGTGTTTTAACCAAATGAACCCCTCCCGTCGTGTGTTAAACCTTACAACCTGCCGCCAATTACCCCAATTCACGATTTTGTATATGCCCCTTCAGCTATCTTCGTGTTCTACTCTTCCTCCGCTAACCGGCCGGAGTTAGCCCTTCACTGCACCTACGGTAAGCCCTTTGATGAAATACCGTTGGAAGAACGGATAGGCTAACACAATAGGCCCAATTCCGACTACAGCCATTGCCATCTGCAATGTTTTGTTCGGTAGATTCAGCAATCCACCCTGTGATGAAATCTGTGAGGACACATTCGAGTTAGAAGTCAAATATTGAATATCGAGCAGCGTTCGGTACATCAGGTACTGAAGGCTGATCGTCCGGTTATCCGATATAAAAATCATACTTAAATACCAGTCATTCCAATAATTAAGTGTACTAAAGAGTGCAACCGTTGCCATAACTGGAAGTGAGAGCGGAAGTACAATGCGTGTAAACGTTCTCAGCTCACCCGCTCCATCGATTCGTGCTGATTCCAGTATGGAGACTGGAATCGAATTCGCGAAGAACGTACGCATAACGAGTACGAAGAACGGTGATAGCAGCAGCGGCAAAATAAGTGCCAGGATCGAATTTTTTAAATCAAGCACATTCACATACACGAGATACCAAGGTACCAAGCCACCATTGAACAACATCGTGAAGAAGATGAAAAATGCGAACCATCCTCGGTATGGTAAATCTCTACGTGATAGCGGATAAGCATATAATGCAGTCAGAGCCACACTCGTAATCGTTCCCACCACCGTTACAATGATGGAAATGCCGTAGGAGTGAATGATCTGATCCATATCCTTGAATAAAAACTCATAAGCTGTCAGACTGAACTTCTCAGGAATTAACTTATAGCCGTTTGCGATTACTGTTGTTTCGTCCGAGAAAGAGATGGCGAAGACAAGCAGGATCGGCACGATACAGGCTATGGCGTAAAAGAGAAACATGCCGTGAATAATTGAAGCGGAACGCCGCGAAACGGCCAATGGATCACGTGTTTTCACAGTTGACTTGCCCCCTCTCAAAATAATGCATTATCTTTGTCTATTCGCCTTACGATGGTATTGGATACCAAGACAAGCACGAAGCCGACGATAGCCTGATAGAGACCTGCAGCAGAGGACATTCCTATATCGCCGCCGATCAAGAATGTACGGTATACATACGTATCAAGTACGTTCGTTACAGGGAACAGTGCACCCGATTCTAATGGAACCTGATAGAACAAACTGAAATCTGCATAGAAGATACGGCCAATCTGCAACAGTGTCATAATAACGATCAACGGAATGAGAAACGGAACCGTAATGAAACGAATCTGATGCCATTTTGTCGCTCCATCCAAGACAGCCGCTTCATAATACTCCTCATCAATGCCTACGACGGCTGCCAGATAAATGACAGCGTAATATCCTATATTCTTCCACGTATTCACCAGTGGTAATATATAAGGCCAATACTTCGGCTCAGAGTACCAGTCAATTGGCTGTCCACCAAAGATTTGTAATATCGTAGAGTTCATGAACCCCGAGTCCTTACCTAGGAACGCAAGTACCAGGTAACTGACTACAATCATGGATAAGAAATAAGGCAGTAGCATAAGTGATTGGTATAATTTCGACATCGCCTTGTTCTTAACTTCATTCAGCAAGATCGCGAGGCCTACGCCAACAAATAGATTTAGTGCGATAAACACGGTATTGTACGCAAGTGTGTTCCGCGTAATCTCCCACGCATCACTCGTGGAAAACAAGTACTTGAAGTTGTCCCATCCGCTCCAAGGACTCCCTAGAATGCCGTCGGCATAGTTCACATTTTTGAATGCAATAAGTACGCCGAACATTGGCATATAGTTGTTTACCAGGAGAAACAGAATCCCTGGCAGAAACATGAGATACAGCACCTTAAACTTCCCCAGATTGTACAAGACCGATTTTTTACGTTTGCGAACTGACCCCGCTCCTACATCTGATATCCGTGCGCGATTACCCGTCTCGGGTTGTGTCTTCATAGCCTCTTCTCCCTCACTCCTCTTGAATTCTTCCTCAGGACTTAGCACCGATTGTGTCTCCTGTGGTTCAAGTATACGGCTGTGAGTTCTGATCCAATATCTACTGTGGTGACCTGTTCAATGATCAAATTATGACTTTCTCGGCCAATAGGCATCCTTCGTAATCAAAAGCGGACTTTTGGAACATCCTCTTACAATTGATCCTCTATAAAATACAAAAGACGCAGCATGCTGCGTCATAGCTGTACGGTACGCGATTGTTTGCGAAATTCTTGGGGTGTAATGCCAGTGCACTTTTTGAACATTTTCGTAAAATGAGAATAGTTATAGTATCCGACCTTGCCTGCAATGTCCGTTACCTTCACGGTAGACTGGGATAATAACGTTTTCGCTTTGGCTACTCTGCGCTGTAAAATAAACTCCGATAGAGACATGCCCTTCTCCTTTCGAAACAGACGAGACAGATACGCGGGGTTAAATCCAGCAAAGGAAGCTAGCTCTTCTCGCATTAACTCTTCACCGATATGATTCTCAATGTAAATGCACAATTGATCAACAATGGTCATTGGACTGTGATCGTCAGGATACAGCACAGGCACCACACGGCTAATTAAATCCAAGGTCCACTGCTTCAATTGTGGCAAAGAACGTGTTACAACACTCTCTTCCGGCTCGCGTTCCCCTGGATACAGGCTGCGTACAGATACATTTTTCTGATGAAGCAGAGGATAGACCACGTGCAGCATGGCATGATAGTACAGTCGCAGAATCTCGGGTGACAATCTCTCCTGACTGGCCAACAACTCGAAAATCTCATCGACACGTTCACGCAGATCTCCTACTTTCCCTGTCTCAAACAAGATGGACAATTCGGAGAACCATGGAATCGGTAAAAAACGATCTTCAGTATCTCGACCTTGCTCGTCATATACAAATACACCTTCAAGCTCCTTAATATTGCGACGCTCCATATCCATCAGTTCATTGAGCATCCCCTGCAACTCAGTAACCGCGACAGGAACACCCACATAACAGGATAATCGGCAATAGAAGTACGTACCGCATTCTCGAATATAGATCTGGCATTCCTTTTCCATCTCACTTGCCGAAGCCACAATGCCATCCTGTTCATACGCAAGCACGATATTTAGACCGCCATGATCTTGAAACACTTCACCAGGTCTGTCCCCAAGCAACATCTCCTTTGCTGCATTTCGCAGCGCGTATTCCAAGACCTCTTCATCCCGAAGGTCAAATTCACGAACCCACTCCTCCACCGAGATAACGATGGGTACGATACGTGCGTTCGGATCAATCTCGGCTCCATACACTTCGGCTAATTCCTGCAAGCGCTGTTTAGTTAACGTCATTCGTTGAGATATCGCATCTTTCCAGAACCGCTCTGTCAACAATGGCTTATGTGTCTGCCACCGTTTATAGACGGTCTCGTAGAGTTTGTTTGTATGTGTGCGCTGCTCACCTGCTTTGATTTTATCTACGGCCTGACTTACGATCTTAAGCAATTGATCCGCAGGAGCTGGCTTAAGCACATAATCAAAGCTGTTCAGCTTAATTGCCGACTGCGCATATGCAAACAAAGCATGGCCTGTAAGGAAAATAGTTAACATGCCTGGATCATGCTTAAGAACCCAGCTTTGTAGATCGAGCCCTGTCTCACCAGGCATTTCAATATCACAGATCATGATATCGATAGAATGTCGTTTTAACAGTGTCCTTGCTTCTTCGGCGTCTCCTGCACTAAATACCTGATCAATGCCCGCAGAGTGCCAATCTACCCCTTCAACCATGGCCTGTAGGGCATATACTTCATCATCCACAATTAATAGATTCCGCATTAGGCTCCCCCTTCTTCCTCTTCCGTCTGTGCGGGTATGTGAATTACGACTGTGGCTCCGCCATCTACTTGATTATGGAAAGCAAGCCCAGCTACCTCTCCATATTTCATCATCAATCGGTGTGCTACATTCCAGATCCCAATATGCTGCCCTCCTGGGTCTTCTGCATATTGTCCTTGCTGCAAACGATCTAGCAATTCCTGATTGAAGCCCACGCCATTGTCCTCGATTGTAAGAAATAACATCGGAACCTGCTCTGTCTCACCATGGTTCATCGAAGCATCGGATACCATGGCAGTGCCATGCCCTTTGATGCGAATGACAAAAGGCTCTGTACGCCGCTGAAATCCATGTATAATTGCATTTTCTACGAAGGGTTGTAACGTTAACGGCGGCAGTACATAATGCCCCAGACCCGCGTCTACCTCCAGTGAAAAGCTAAGCTTGTTTGGAAAACGAAGTTTCTGAATCTCCAAATAATGGCGGATATGTTCCATTTCTTCATCAAGTCTTATGACACGTTTGCCTGCTCGCAGACTGAAACGGAAATAGTCGGCAAGATGACCCGCCATCTGTTGCACCAATTCATGCTTCTGTAGAGAAGCCAGGCTATGAATGATATTCAGGGAGTTCAGATAAAAGTGAGGGTTAATCTGCATCTGGAGTTGCTTGAACTCTGCTTCCCTAGTTCTTAGCTGCTCCTCATAGACATCAATCTTGAGATGCTGAATCTGACTTGTCATCTGATTGAAGCTTCGAGTAACAAACTCCAGCTCCGAAGAAGGCGGTGGCTCCAATCTGACATCAAGCTCTCCACGACTCACCCTTCTCATACCACGGATGAGCATATTCATCGGTCGAAACAATAATTGACGGACAAAGACAAGAGCAGTGATAAGAATGACAGCTGCACCAATAGGCAGCAAACGAATAATCCGCTGGAAGAACGGTAAGTTTCGCATCATGTCTTCTTCGGGCAAGAGCACAACGTAGTTCATCTTTGACATCGCCGAAGGCAAGCCGAGCATCAAATATTGACGTGCTTTACCTTTCGGTACTTCTTCCGAGATAACCTGATAGGGGTTCTTCAATCCGGGTAGATGGGCAGCCGCCAGCTTAATCTGATCTGCACTCAAGGATGAATTGGACAGAGCAACACCATCTATCCCTACAATAACTGCTCCACCACGATCTCCCGATTCCGTGAATTGCTCTGGATAATTCAGTGCGTTCATATCCACAAGAGCACCCGCGTAGAATTGCTGGTTAATGCGAACCGTCTTCACAAGTGCATTTCTCGATTCGCCGCGGACGATCCCCCATTCAGGCTGCTGAATATCCCCTTCGAATTGCTGCATCTGCACGGGCATACTCTGCTGCACGAGTGACATTTTGATGTCGTAATCACCGGAGGTGGCGAGCAGTAGATCATCATTGATGGCGTCGTATAAAAAGAAGGAATCGATCAGATTGTAGAAGCCAATATCTGTCATGAATTTATTCATAATCCGTTGTTTAGCAATAATGTAATCCCCGCTGCCGTATTTTAGAAAAAACAAGGAAATGATATCGGGGTCTCGTTCACCCAAGCTATATAGATAACGATTCGTTTCTTGAAGGACTCGTTCATTTTGTTCAACGCTCTTGACGAGATGATTCATACTCGTAAGTGATACTTGGTCACGTACAACATTCATAGCGTACACATTGTTATAGTACATCAAGAGAAACAGAGGCAGCATGATGAGTGTAAGACCGACAATAAATTTGAAACGTAATGAACGGATGAAGTTCATAGATGACCGCCTTTTTTTTGTTCAGCATTAAAATCCTCTTGGCATAATCCTTAATTGTAAACGTTATCAACAATACATGTTCTTTCTTATTCATGTACAGAATAGATCGACTTTTTTCCCATTTTTCTTCCTTATGATGGCATGTTCATTGTAATCATGCTCGCTTTGCGTTGTCTATGCACTTTGGTGACCTCTAACTACTACTCTGGTGACCTGCAATAGTATGAATGATACACATTGTATAGTTAATTAAGTTCTCTATCTGTAAAAAAAATCCTCCTACACCATGCATTTCTCTATGAACGCCTGATGCTGACATGCATACGATATAGCACGCCTTGGGCTCTTAAGATGGAGGGAGACTTATATGTGAATATTCAACTTGTTCCGTTGCATTATGTATATCTAGCGTTTATCGTACTTATCATCGCTGTGATGATTCGGCGAAGAGATACAACCATTATCTGTGTCGCTGGTATTATGACCATTGGACTGCTGGCTACCGAATCATTAACCGGTTCTGTGTCAGGCATATTTAACAGTTTTATCTATGCGGTGAAAGAGCTGATCAGTACTATATTCATCATCTCGATCATTGTAGCTATGAGCCGGGTGCTCATTCGAACAGGTATTAATGAAGTGATGGTAGCGCCACTGACACGATTTATCCGTTCACCGCAGGTCGCTTTCTGGGGCATCGGCCTCATTATGATGGTGGTCTCCTTCTTTTTCTGGCCATCGCCTGCAGTTGCTCTAGTAGGAGCCGTTTTGCTGCCTGTTGCAGTTCGTGTAGGGCTTCCGCCCATCGGAGCGGCCATCGCCATGAATCTGTTTGGACACGGGATTGCCTTATCAGGAGATTTCATCATCCAAGGTGCGCCCAAACTCACAGCTGATGCTGCCGGACTTCCAGTAAGCTCTGTCATTACGGCGAGTATTCCGCTCGTCATTGTTATGGGTGTCGTATCCACCTTTACGGCATTCTGGATACTTCGCAAAGAGATGCAGGCGAATCACACCAATACCCTTCGCAACCCGGTCACAGGGGAATTGCACGTGAATCCTACCGCATCTACTTCTGCACCCGAAACAACGCCCCCTTCCATTGAACAACAACCTCTGCCTTTCATTTGGAAAAGGGTATTCGCCCTTCTAATTCCATTGTTATTTGCAGTCGATGTTATCCTTATGTTTGTGTTAAATCTTCAAGGTGGAGATGCTACAGCTCTGATTGGCGGTACCGCTGTGCTGATTCTGATCGCAGTAACCCTTGTAGCCCACCGCCACACTGGCCCTGAAGAAACGACCAGTTACCTTATCGAGGGATTTCAGTTTGGATTTAAAGTATTTGGACCCGTGATCCCCATCGCAGCGTTCTTTTATCTCGGAGATTCAGCCATCACTGAGTTGTTCAACAATCCCTTACCTGATGGATCTCACGGTATTGTGAATGATCTCGGCGTTGCCTTAGCGGGACTTGTACCTTTGAATGATTCGATCGGGGCGATCACGCTCACACTGACCGGTGCGGTCACAGGGATGGATGGTTCGGGATTTTCGGGGATTTCTCTCGTTGGTTCCATTGCGACGATGTTTGCCGATACAGCTTCATCTGCAGCTACACTTACCGCTCTAGGGCAGGTTGCCGCAATTTGGGTAGGCGGTGGAACGTTGATTCCATGGGCCTTGATTCCAGCCGCCGCCATCTGCGGGGTCAGTCCGTTTGAACTTGCGCGTCGAAACCTGAAGCCTGTATTACTGGGCTTAACAGTCACGACTATTTTAGCTATTTTCTTATTATGATGATTCATTAATCATTGAAGAAAACTGAAAGAATGACGGCTGCTTACGCGCCCAATCTCTAAGTTCGATATGACTCCACGTTGCCAGACGCAGCATCTCCATATAGGGATCACCCTGTAAC
This sequence comes from Paenibacillus tundrae, assembly GCF_030812775.1. Taxonomy (GTDB): domain Bacteria; phylum Bacillota; class Bacilli; order Paenibacillales; family Paenibacillaceae; genus Paenibacillus; species Paenibacillus tundrae_A. The sequence goes on along the minus strand of NZ_JAUSTI010000003.1, from coordinate 68,949 downwards.
CCAAGCACTTGAGCAAAAGCAGGCTCCGTCTTGAGTCCAGAACGTTTTAATCTTCGGATTTCACATTGTCCCTCAGATCCCCATAGTTGTAACAGTTCCCACTCTACCTTCATATGAAGATATGCGTTCTGCTGTTGAATGGGGACAGCTTGAGCAAAAATTTCTATAGGCCAATGGTCAACCTGAAAGTTACATGTCACGTAAGATGTTCCATCTACATTTCGGGTACCACGATTACAATAGAAATGCGGCATGTTACCCAAGTTTCGGTGAATATGAATTGCAAAAGCATCCAGATCATGTGCTTCACAAAGGATATCTAGATCACTACCTGGAATGTCGATATCAATAGGTACAGTTCCTGCAGGATAAGGCTGGAATGCTGCCAAGTTCATCATTACTTTACTGTCTTGGAGCACTCGATAGGCATCCCGCTGTCGTTCATTCCCTCCTGCCAGATGTGCCATTACATCTGCTGTACTCTTCATCTATTGTCTCACGCATTCAATCACTGCGTTGCTCCACTGATAATCTGCTTAACTCGTCCTACCTGTCCATTGGTGAGACGAACCTTAATTCCATGAGGATGTGTGGGTGACTTGGTCAGTAAATCCTTTACGATCCCCCGTGTCAGCTTGCCAGTAGCTTGATCCTGCTTCAGCACGATATCCACTTCTAAGCCTGCTCTAATGTTAACCCGTTGTTGTCCGTTCATCCGTTCTCCTCCTTATATAATTCAGTCCTCATTCATAATGCCACCTGTACCAAAGCTTCATCTATTGTAGACGTTTTGAGATCAAAACAAAAGCTGTGCCTGCCAAATGCAAAAACCCGCTCGCTCTGAATCCAGAGACGGCGGGTTTGAAATTCCAATTACGGGTGAACTTTCGAAGATGATACGCCGTTCTTCGCTGCCTCCTTAGCTTTAACAGCGAGCAACTCGGAAACGGTCACGAAGCGATAGCCTTCTTGTTTAAGTTGAGGCAAAATACGTGCTAATGCCTTCACCGTCTGAGACTTGCCTTCCACTTTGTCATGGAATAGAACAATGTCCCCGTTACGAACGTTTTTCAACACTTTGTTGGCAATGGTAGCAACTCCTGGGGAAGCCCAATCGCGAGTGTCCTGATGCCAAGACCATAACACGATGGTATACCCTTTTTGCTTGGCAGCTTGAATCACCATATCGTTATAGTAGCCACCAGGAGGTCTAAACAACATTGGACGAGCAACCCCCGCACCAAGGATAGACTTCTCGGCGGCATCCATGTCTCGGATATAGGTGTCAGCACCCGTAGATCGCACGGCATACGAATGTGCATACGTATGATTAGCTACCTCATGTCCTTCCTGCTGCTCTTGCATGACAAGTTGCGGAAATTTCTCAGCCCATTTACCTAACACAAAAAACGTACCTTTGGCTTCATACTGCCGGAGCAGAGCCAAAATTTCGGGTGTCTGCACAGGATCCGGGCCATCATCAAACGTTAGGGCGATAAGCTTATCCTGTGTAGGCACTTCCCATACAATCTCTCCACGTTCCTCGTAATACTGCCGGTTCTTCTGCGCCGGCTTCGCATATACCGTATTGCAGCTCAATAAGAGAATCACAATGAATATTCCGAGCATTCGGGCTTTTTTCGGGATCAGGGTCATGTTCATGTCCTTTCTATGTTGTTGAACCTACACTCTCCCTATTAGCATTACCCGATTCCCCGGAACTATTTAGAACGTGTCTGAAAACTCGCCCTAGCGAAAAATCTGATCTATCACTGCAATTTCCTCAGCAGACAATTCTACCTGCAACGTCTTCAAATTGTTAATTACCTGTTCCGGTTTCTTCGCTCCCGGTATCAGAGCATCAATGGAAGGCTGGGATAGATACCATGCCAAGACAAGATGAGCAACCTCAGCGTTTTTGGATTCTGCGATACTGCGAAGCTGGTCTACCTTATCCAAATTCCGAATAAAGTTCTCGCCAGTGAAAAGTGGATTTGTCGCACGTCCGTCTTGGAATGTTGTTTCACGATTATACTTCCCGCCTAGTAGCCCTGCCGCCAGTGGGAAGTAAGGAACAAATGAAATCTGATGTTCTGTTGTGTAGGGCAGCAATTCTTGTTCTGCTTCTCGTTTGAATAGATTGTATTCGGATTGCAGGACGTCCACGTGCCCATCCCGGTTCGCTTCCCGAAGCTGATCAACGGAGAAGTTGGATACACCTATTGCCCGAATTTTGCCTGCATCCTTTAATCGCTTTAACGCACCTACTGCCTCGTCCTTCGGTGTCTGTTCGTCTGGGAAATGAATATAGAATAAATCGATGTAATCCGTCTGTAAACGTCTTAGTGCTTGGTCAACAGCTTCGGTTAGAAAGGCTGGAGAGTTATCAATCTCAACCTTTCCATCGACCAATTTATGTGCAGCCTTGGTTGCTATGATTGTATTTTGACGCTGACCTGTTTCTTTGAGAACTTCGCCAATTAAGCGCTCAGAATGCTCTGGACCATAGATGAAGGCTGTATCCACAAAGTTAATCCCTTGCTTCAATGCCGTGCGAACGACTTCTTTACCCGTTTCATCATTCAACATATCTGGATAGATATTGTGTCCACCTACTGCGTTTGCACCTAACCCGATGGGGTTAACGACTAGATCTGTTTTGCCTAAACGAGTGTGTTGTTCTGCCATATCTCATCTATCTCCTTTATCTGAAGGTGTGTTCACGTGCTTCCTGTATTATATCAAACGCATAACCACATTTAAAATATCGGATTTGTCAGATTAACTATTTTTGAGCACGGTAGCCTCCACATCATTGATAAAACGCCGTAATTTAGCAGCTACGTCCCGGTTAATTTCACCATTCTCATACAGTTGCTGTACCGTATTCCGCTGCTCTTGAATCGCTACCATCTGCAGCTCCATCTTGTTCTGATCGAATGGATCTTCCTTCTGCCCTTGATTCCAGCTACGCAATTTGGAGATGACACGCTCATACTTGGCAATGACCGTTATCGCCACCGTACGATTAGCATCGTTCATCTGGGCACGGATCGCCTTAATTGCTGCTTCAGAGGTACGAAGTTTAACCTGTTGAAACAGTTCTGCATTTTCGATCATAAACTGTGGTGTCGGTGTTTCTTGGCGCTCGGTGAACAGATGCCCGATCACACGTCCAATCTCACTGATGGAGAACATCATTTGTGTGTTGGTTCGATTAGCCAGCATCATTTCTTTGCGATCCAGCCAGCTATTACACCGGAATGCTGCGTCAGATGCAATTACATTTTCATCCATCATCTTCTGCACTTCCTTACGCTCAGCCCGTGTACCGATTAGGTTAATGGCCGCTTCCTGTTTAAGGATATCTTTGCGTTTACCCGCAGTGAGCTGACCAGCTGCCTGTCTGATATACTTCGACAGATCCGAAACTACAGCAAGCGCTGCTGCCTTGTTCTCCTCGTTCATCTCTGACTTCACTGCACGAATGGCTGCATTTAGCATAATATCTTGAGCTTTACGCTCGGTCGTAAATGGCTCGCCATCCGTTTTTTTCTCATCATTTTTGGCTAACACCGGGAGCAAGGCACTCGCTGCAATTAACGTTAACAGAATGACACCTGCCGCCAAAAATATAATCAGATCCCGCTCTGGGAAAGGCGACCCATCTTCAAGTACATACGGAATGGAGAATGCACCTGCCAGCGTCACCGCTCCTCTCACACCTGAGAGAGAAATCAACGTCATTGCTTTGAATTTCGGCTTTCCAATCGCAGTTTTGGGACGAAGCCATTTATTGCCACGCCAGAATACATAAATCCACGCAAAACGTAATACTAACAACAACAACGTAATCAGACCTACGTAGCCGAGAACCTGTCCATTATTAAACGAAGCATTAGTAAAAATCGTATTTAACACATCTGGAATCTGCACGCCTAGAATGACAAACACCAGACCATTCAGAATATACAGAATTACAGACCACGTGCTCATCGATACAACCTGCATCTTCAGTTGCACGGATTCCGTTCGATCACGCTCAATCGCATGAATGATGCCACCAGCCACGACTGCCAAAATGCCCGAGACACCAATCTCTTCACTCACGAGATAAATAACGAATGGCGTCAAAATCTGCAGAAGCATGTGAATGGTTACATCCTCCATTCCAAGACGACGAATCCAGACGCCAAGCCGGATCAGCAGAAACGATATTAATGCACCGGCAAGTAGCCCGCCGATTGCAATAATCAAGAAGCTAACCGAGGCCTCCGCAAGTGAAAAAACACCTGTAACCGTTGCAGCAATTGCAAATTTGAAAGCAACCAATCCAGAGGCATCGTTCATTAATGCCTCTCCTTCAAGTAACCTATGTATGCTTTTGGGAAGATGTACACGTCCTGCCATCGCTCCAACAGCTACAGCGTCTGTCGGGGACAAAATTGCAGCCAGTGCAAAGGCAGCAGGAAGTGGAATGGTAGGAATAAGCCAGTGAATCGCATATCCACCCACCAGTACGGTGACAAATACAAGCCCTAGAGCAAGAAGGAGAATGGGCGCTCTAAGATTCCACAATTCATTGCGAGGTGTTCGTTTGCCATCGTTGTATAACAATGGAGCAATAAACAGCACAAAGAACAATTCCGGATTCAGTGGCAAATGTACGCCAGCTGGTAGCAATGCTACAGCAAAACCAAGCGCAATCTGAATGAGCGGAACGGGAATAAAAGGTACAAATCGGTTCAGGATATTGGATAAACCGATCAAAACCAGTAAAACGAGCACTGCGATAAATAGTTCCATGATGTCATTCCCTTTCCGCATGATGAACATTGATGCCATATTTTAGCATATAACAATTACTACTTATAAAAATGTTGTCATATTCATTTACCCAGCCACGACATTTTATAATAGCTTCGTTTGAACAATTGTGATTGAATCTGTTCCTTCGTAATCAAAAACGGACTTTTTGAACTACCACTATAAGATGTTACAATACGTTCAGGACAATACCCGTTTGGAAAGGATTTTGGTAATTATGGCATTTGGAATTAAGCGGAATGAGCTGACAGCCTGGAAAGAGCGTGTCTCCCGTGGCGAAATTGCCTATCTCACTCATTTTTGGATTGACCCCCGTTTCCCTGGCGTAAAGAGTGTGACCAAAGTGGGATGTGCAGATTTGGAAAGACTCGAAGAATGGTGCCGTGCACATGGACTTAATCCTCGTTATATTCATCGACGTGAGCCTTTTCCTCATTTTGATCTTCTGGGTGAGAAGCAAAAGCAAATCTTGCAGCTTGAAGGTCTAACAGAGCATATTCGCCGGTTCCACCTATAAGAGGTTCAAAAAGTCCGCTTTTGATTACGAAGGATGCGCGAGCGGCATCTCAGCTTCGAATATGGGATTCAGCCGAAATAAGTGGGATGCTTACGAAGTTTGTTTCCTTCGGAAACAATGTAGTTGCTCACGTAGCTTAATCTACGCTTCGCTACTCCATTTCTATCTTTATCCCATCTTCTTGGTACTGAAAACCGATCTTTTTGAACACGCACTATAAGCAAAAACATTTTATAATACCTTTAATGAGATATGAAATGCATATTCCTAAATTCAAAGACCACTTATGAACCTGGAGTGAATGTAACTAAATTGAAATTGATATCTATAATAAAAAAACGCCAGTCTTCAAGAATTAGACCTAAACGAAGGTCTGAAATTCTTGAAGGCTGACGCCTTAGCTTTAGACGTGTTACCTTATCGATTCGCTTGCTCAAGTGCTTTCATGTTCTCCAGCAGCTTCAGCTCAATTTTTTTGAGCATGCCGATCATCTGCTGTTGTTCCTCTTCTGTAAGTGCCTGCAACAATTCCCAAGTCATACGGCCACGATTCGCGATCAATGTACGGGCTAGCTGCTCTCCTTCACTTGTAAGAGATAACCAGACAATCCGCCGATCCTCTTCACTGCGCACCCGTTGGATAAGCCCCTCGCTCTCCAACTGATTCAGGACAATTGTCGTTGCACCCGAAGATAGGCTGAGCTGTCTGGCCACATCAACAGCCATGCAACGTTCTTCACGTAATATCATGGCCAATATATGATTTTTGGTTGGATTCAGTTTGCAGTTTGTTTCATTCTTCTGTTGCTGATCCAACACTTTATTTTTATATCTGAAGAAGGCCTCCAACAATTGATCGATATTTGCCAATTGAGAGTTTCGCTCCGTATCCGGACTCATAACTGTCCCTCCTACCTATGATCATAACCTACCTTATATTGTAACATATTTGTACTATTTTGTTTGTGAAATATACGTTGGCATTCAACCGGCTCAACTGGGATGAATGTCAGACGTTTAGGCAAGTTTAGAGACAGGTACTCAAACATCCTATTGCAATATCTTAAGGAGTTTGTTTATAATGACTTATGCTCAAAGTTACTTTTAGTTACTTAATGATTTTTATAAATTTATTGTTATAAAGTATATGAATTGCCACCTATAATACAGCGAAGGAATTCTAACATATGAATAAAACAAATCAAACAAATCAAACGCTGACTGTCGATGTCTGCATTGTTGGGGCTGGGCCTGGCGGAGCGCTTTTATCGAATCTGTTGAATCGACAAGGCATATCTACAGCTTTAATTGAACGACAGCCTCATCTTCACAAGTCGTTCCGCGGAGAGCTGCTGAATACGGATGGAGAAGCTATATTAAACAAACATGGTTTGTACTCCATTATTGCTGAGCGCGGTGCACTTCCGTTGGAGGAGATTCAATATTGGGAAGACGGTAAAATCATTAAAACCATTATCCCAAGTGATGAAGTCTCGCACGTTGGCATCCATGTACCACAGGATCATTTGTTAGAGGTCATCGTCTCCCAGTCACAGCAGCAGGAGCACAACCAAGAGCATATCCTTTTCAATACAATTATGACCGGAATATTGCGAGATAAGACCGGCAAGCCTGTTGGTGTCAATATCCGTCAAAATGGCGTTCCATCTTCCATTGAAGCTTCCATTATCGTCGGTGCTGATGGTCGATACTCAGCTGTACGGAAACATTCGGGAATGATCCCCGATATTCGTAAGCATGGATATGACCTGTTATGGGCTCGCATCCCGGCACCTGTAGGCTGGGAACCTGCGGTACGCATGGCAAGCATGGATGGACAACAGCTGGCTCTCTTCTCTCAATTCGGCGGCTATGTTCAGATCGGCTGGAATATCCCGCAAGGATCTTATTCCAAGTTACGCGAGCTACCCTTTACACCATTTGTTCAGAAACTAGTCACGGCGTTCCCTTGTTTGGCTGATTCAGTTAAAGCGTACATCCAAACATGGAGTGACTTTGTATTGTTATCTGTAGAAAGCAGCTATTCGGAGACATGGACGCAGGATAATATCGTTCTCATTGGTGACGCTGCTCATACGATGACTCCAACAGGAGCATTCGGACTAAATGCAGCACTGGAGGATGCGGATACACTTGCAGAACTATTAACCCATATGGCACAGGATCAGTTCGCTTCGATAGAGCCCCTGCAAGAATTGCAGAAGCTACGCGGAGATAAAGTGAAACAGCAGCTTGCACGGCAGATCGAGATGGAGGTATCTTTCCAGCAGCGCTATGAATCCTTCCTTAATTAAGGGAGCACGATGGTCTGCTTGCTCATGTTCTTAAGCTGAACACGCCCCGCTCCATAAAGTCACAATCAACATAACGTTGCACCATAATAAGCCATGACCCTCCAGCTCGGAGTTCATGGCTTATTATGGTGTGGTATTCATTCTATCGAAAGATCAACCATCTAATAAGGCTTAACCATTGTTGTTGTTTGTTTTCCTGCTACGGAGTTTTAAGTTCAGCACAGCTTCCTCTGATGATGAGTTTCGTAGGAAGAACTACTTTTTTGGCTATATCACGCTTCGAGAGAAGCCGCTCAGCAATTAGTTCTACGGCGGTCTCGCCTATGTACTCCATATGTACCTTTACGGTCGTTAACGGAGGCTGCATAAATGCCGACATCGCGATGTCATTGAAGCCAATAATAGACATCTCTTCAGGCACCTTAACGCCTGCTTCATGAAGGGCGCGAAGAGCCCCTACAGCCATCGAATCATTTTGAACTAAAAAAGCCGTTGGGCATGCCTGCGATTCCAGGGCACTTTTCATTAGCTGATACCCATCCTCTGGGTACCAATTACTTCCCATATATACGAAGGCAGACTCATGCAAGTTGTGTTCTTGAAGCCATTCACCAAAAGCAAGCTCCCTCTCATCACGCGTCGTTCTAGCATAGGACTCATTATGTCCTCCAATATAACCAATTCTGCTATGACCAAGGCTAGTTAAATACTCCAGCGCTCCTCGAACCGCATGACGCATATCAAAAACGACCGAATCATAATGCTCTTCATCCGGTGATGAATCGACAAACACAACTGCATCTAGATTAGCCGGGAAGCAATCGATATCCTTCTGCTCAAACCTTCCAACGGCAATGATCCCATCAGGTGCTTCCCCATTCCAGTCAATGCCCTCACCAGTGCTGTGCTTATACATCTTCACAAGTTCGAACTGATGCTTGAAGCATTCTCTTTCAATGCCAAGTCGAATAGCCAGGTAATACGGATCCAACATCTCCTCCTGATCTGTATACCAGTTCATCAGTCCAATACGCCGAGTTTCTTTGGGTGCCCCATGAGCAGACCCACTACCGTTACGTTCCCTTGGCGTTCGATAATTTAATTGTTGAGCAATTTCGAGTATGCGCTTACGCGTCTCGTCTGATACGGAAAGGGTTGGGTCATAATTCAGCACTCTAGAGACGGTGGCAATAGATACACCCGCCTGACCTGCGATATCCTTAATCGTTGCCATAATACATAACGTTCCTTTCTTCCAGCTATGACCCCAACATGAACAACTCTGCAATTCTGAATACATTAGCCTGTTGCTAATTCAGCGGGATCATCACAATTAATTCACCTGATAAATAGTGTATCAGATGTCTGGTTGAATGCCCAACAATAACATCCTAGAACCCTGAATAATCCTAGCACAGAGTAAAACCGTATTATGAAAAAAAGACCTCCCGCCCGCGTTGGCCGCGAGCAGAAGGTTTATAACTTGTTTGTCCGTTTTCGATTATTACGTATCTATCAATTAGCTATTCCGTAGGGTATTACTGACCCTTATGTTCCATTAGGTTCAATAACACCTGCACAGCTTCACCTCGAGTTGCGATACCCTGAGGCTTCATGGACTTACCATTACCCTGGATTAATCCAAGCTGTACAAGTGTAGACAGTTGCTGCTGAGCCCAAGGATGAATATCTCCTCCATCTGTGAATTCAGCCAACGCATCATGAGTAGTTCCACCCTCGCCTGGGTACAGGGTTTGCAATGCATTATAAGTCATAACAGCCATCTGCTCTCGGGTAATCTGTTTGTTTGGTTCAAAAGCCATATCAGACACACCGTTGATAATACCTGCTTGATATGCAGCCGCAACGGAGGAAGCGTACCATTTGTCCTTAACCACATCAGCAAACGGCGCATTGGCTGTTTCTTCAAGCCCTAGCATTCGGGTAAGCAACGCGGCAAATTCTGCTCTCGTCACAGGACTTTGAGGTGCAAAATTCGCATCGTCGACTCCTTTAACGATGTGCTGAGCAACCATTACTTCGACAGCACGGTTATACCATGAACCGGACTGAACGTCATTGAATGGCTTCGTAAAAGTCATCAGACTATAGGTTCCCAATTCGTTGATCTGGGCTTCAAATGTGTCTGTCTCGCTATTCCATGTACTGCGCTTAAATGCAGCTTCACCCTTCTCGTTCCAGTGATACACACCGCCGAGCCGGTGATCGGTTCCAGCATCTGCTGCAAGTTCAATTCGGACCGGCCGCCCAAACGTAGGATTCAACTGGCGAACTGTGCCATCTTCAAGCGTAGCGGACAGCTCCAAGCTGATGAACGATCCGCCTGACTTGAGCTGACCGCCCAAACGTTGTCCAGCCAACGCAATCTTCGAATTTTGTTCATTGGCTGCAACAGGTATTGATTTCAGATTCAATAACTTGAATTCAGAACCCAGCTCTGACACAATTTGTTTCAAAGCATCAAATGGCAGCACAAGTGAGATACCCTCTGCGAGTTTGATCGGCAGATCCGTTCGCTTCTGCAGCGCAACAGCAACATCTTCACGGCTTACCGTGGTTGCACCGTTAACACCGTCCGTATTCGTATTTGCTCCTGGTGTAGCAACCGGTGGAGCCGGTGTGACTGCTGGTGTGCCAGATGAAGAACCTTCTGTGGAGCTCCCCCCCGTATTACCGGAAGATCCTCCGGTTGAACCACCTACCGTGTAATTCGCAGTAGCAAGTGTAAACGTGCGATCTAGTACTGAAGCTTTCAGTCTTAAGCTGTAATTGCCATCTTGAAGAGCAGGAATGGATAGTACACCCTCCTTCGATACACCGCCCGTACGAGCCTTAAGTGCATCCTGTTGTACAGCAACTCGCTCTCCTGTAGCCTGATTAACGAGTTCAAGAATGACAGGAATGTGTAGATCTGGCATCTGATTTTTCACATAAGGTGAAGTCGGAATGTTATCTACATAAGCGTTTAATTGTTCTTTTGCAGTTACCTGATATGCCACTGTTTTGTTGCTATTTCCGTTCTGGATATTAAGGCTTCCCGCCAAAACTCCGTCTGTAACATGTGCATCAGCAAAATGTCTGCTGTGCTGAGCGAACGACAAGTCTATCGACTTGGTATAGAAGGCACTGTCATGTAGCCCGTCACGAATCTCGGCATAATGTTCTACATGATTATCCTTCAAATACTTGTGAAGTGTCGTTACTGGCACGTCAAACTTGTACCCATCCTCATTACCTGAATCCAAGTAAATGGAATATCGTTTCAACGCTTCAAGAGGGTAAGATTTAATAATGTCAACTGGATTCTGACCTGCTTGAGTGAAGTTAATTGCACCCATATGACTAGCTGCTGAAGAGAATAGATCCGGGTATTGGAATCCAATCGCGAAGGAGCCGAATCCACCCATCGACACACCGGAGGTTCCTCTGTAACGCGCATCATCAATCGTTCTGAATTTCTGATCTACATGCGATACTAGATCCTTAACCACCATATCCTGCCATTTCACACCATCAGGCTCTGCACCATTTACCCACCAGCTCATTCCGGAAGAGTCAGGCATAACAACAATCATATCCTTGGATCGTCCTGCAGCGATCTCCTTGTTCAAAATCTGATCGATTTTGTCGATCTCGTAGGACTCACTATCACTGTTGAACTGGTGAAGTAAATACACACTTGTATATCGCTTGTCTGGATTCGTCAAATAACTCTCCGGCAGATAGACTCTATATTTAACCGTCTGCTTCGCACTTTCGGAATAAAACTCGGTCACGAAGAACAGTTTCTGATCACCTGTTTCTCGAAGTTTACCGTTCTCCTGCTGATAATATTGGGATACCGTTCCCTGTTGAAGTATCTTCTCGGTTCCATCTGCTTTGGTTCCTGTTACGACAACTTCAGCCGTATACAAGTAACGGTTATCCAGTGTGAACACATACGGATTGTTGATCTTGGTTTGGATTGTTGCATAATCTTTGTTCCACTGTTGACGTTGTTCCAGCAGCTTCAGTTTATCAATGCCTTTCTCAAAATATTTAGCCGACAATGTATCTGCGTAAGCAGTCAGATTTTTCTGATCTATGGCCTGGTACTGCTTAGCCGCAAACTCCTTCACTGTCGTTACTTCGTTCTCACTAGGCACCGCAGAAGGTAGGTCTTTCATTTTTTGCATCGCTGCCTTCGTGTAAATGCCAATAGGCCCAGAATACCAGCCACCGCCGCCGTTATCGTTAAGCATGTACACGGCTATCGTATTGACCTGACCCCGTTTCAACAGATTACTCGGGATTTTATATTCACGTGAAGCTGCCCAGAAAGAAGACTTATACACGCTGTTCTCGAAACCTGTCTCGCCAACTTTAGTCCCATTAATATAGGTGATATCAGCATCATCTATCTTGCCGGCCATTAAGGTCAGATCCTGATCCGGGAAATCTTCAGGAACAAAAAATGTTTTCTGATACCAAGCAGCTCCGTTATAATTATTCAGCCCCTCATAACCGCCGAACCCGTCTGTCCACCAGTCCAGACCTGGCTGCACAGTTGCCCAATCCGTCGTATCCACATTGTCGGCTTCTCCATGTAGTGATGGCCCTGGATATGAATCTTTCTTAAATTTCCAATCACCCAGCAGATCAATCTGAATATCTTCAGGCAACGTACCTGTTGGCGTAACGCGGATTAGGGGTTTGGAACCCAGCGATATCGTTGAGCCAAGTAAAGAGGCTTCGAGCGAAACAGTTGTACTTTTACTGCTACCCAGCTGATCCACTGGAATATTGAAACTGTCACTAAAATTGGATTCAGCCGAACCGGTAATAATGTCCCCCGCGTTCTTCGTATCACTGTACAAGACCTCACCCGCTGGATTAGTCACCTTCAGCGATACAGACAACTCAAAATCCTGATCTGTATCATTATTCTGGAACAGCTGCGCCGCAGCCCGATCCAATTGAGTTGTATAGGCTATACGAATCTCATCCGTATCGGTACCCAATGCTTGAGGCGTAGCCGTAAAGCTACCTGTTAGAATGCCTTTGGCAAACTTAGCATTAAAAGCACCCAAAGAACGGTTCAGATCCACGAGTGGATTGGTGGTGTGATCACCCGGACGCATCTGGTAGCCATGTGAGATAGATTTGGATCGCAGATGAGCGTGAATAGCATTCGTGGAGTTATCTGCATATGTATTAGGGTCATCCGCTCCACCATCCAGATACATGGAATACGCTTTTAACTCATTCTCTGATTTGCTCTTTATCATCTCCATCGGATTCTTTCCAGCAATGGTCATGCCCAGCGGAGCTCGATGGCTTCCAATGGAACCAAATAACTCCGGATGATCAAGCCCGACGACAAAAGCACCAAAACCACCCATGGAAATACCCGTAATTGCTCTGTACTGCGGTTGATCAATGGTTCTGAATTTACCATCAACTACGGGAACTAGATCATTTACAATCATATTTTCCCAGTTTCCTTGATCATCACCTTCCGTCTGATTGACGAAATAGCTCCCTTTGCTTGAGTCTGGCATAATGACAATCATTTTCTGAAGTGTTCCATCCTTCATCCACTGATCCAGCTTGTCTGCAATGCCACCGGTCTCAAACTGCTCACTGGTATTGTTCTCTCCATGAAGCAAATAGACAACAGGATACGTTCTTGTGCTATCGTAATATCCTTCTGGAAGGTATACCCGATAACTCATTTCCTTCTGATTCAGGCTATCGGACACATACGTTGCTGTGTAGAATCTGGATTTCTGTGCTTCAGGTGATCCCCCCGGGGTGGTGAAGATTAACTGATTGCTCAGCTGGGTGTTCTGCTGAGTGACAGGTATAGCAGACTCTTGTTCTATTGGTGCAGTTACAGATGGATCATCGACCACTGCTTCCTGTCCACCCTGTATCGCCTCTTCCTTTACAGACTCTTCTTGTATAGATTCTCCCTGCACAGTTTCCTCCTGCACAGCAGTTGTTGTTTCCGCATATATGAGGCTCGGCGATGAGGTTAACATCAGGGCTGCTGACAATGCGGCGATGGGTATCGTCTTTCTTTTTGTTTTCTTGGATCTGGATCTAGAATCTTTCATGAACTAACCTCCCTAGTTACTTTATGAGAACGTTTACAATTGAACATCACTAATTTATCATTATTTTTAGTAAAAAATCAATAAAATTTTACTTGTATTAAGTAAAATTATTGTTGGAGTGCATTTTCTCTTTTCTCTAAGCGTAGCGTAATCCGATGTTTCGCGTTAAGACTAGCTGAAATGTAACTTATAACCCCATCCGATTAGTAAAAAAACAGCCCTCACTAGAAGGGCTGTTTCAAGAACATTTTCGTTGATATGTTAGTAAATCATGTTCAATACTTAATGAATTGAATAAGTGCTTAATAAGGTTGAAGCAGAATCGGCTCATTCCAGCCATTTATTTGATACTATTTTTCACAAGCGCAGCAAAAGCTTCTGAACCTTCAGCCGTGAGGTGCACGCCATCTTTTTCAAAATAAGCATCCTGACCTTCGCTTGCAGCGTTCCAATCAATAAGTGAGACATTGCTATACTCTGTAGCTGCCTCGTTCAATGCTTTGTTAACTGTACGTTCCCAAGGTCTAGGCACGCGTACCGTAACCAGATACACATGTTCCTCGTCCTTCAAGAATTCGAGAACTGATTTTAGATTTTTGGAATTAAATGACCCGTTGGTGCCTAGTTCCAATATAACCTTACTGCCCATCTGATTGTTCTTTTTCAATTCACTTAATACATCCGCAGCCTGCCACATCTGACGACCAACATGCCCATCGACATGCACACCTGCCATCGTCTGTTCCAGATAAGGCTTGGCGTCGAGAATGACTGAGTCACCGATAATTGTATAGCGGATTTTCTCGTCTGAAGCTGCTGAATTGGTATCGCCTTTAGGCTCATCCGATGTGTGATCAGATTCCTCAGGTGACTGGGTAGCCTGATCGGTAGAATCTTCCGCACCCTCTCCGGATTCTCCACTGTTATCTTGCTGTTCCGTAGATGTTTCTTTATCTACATCCGTTGCTTGCTCCTCAGGCTTAGAGGAGGAATCTGGCGGATTGGCAGGTGAGTCATTCTTACCTGAATGATCATCTGACCCGGCAACCGGCTTATCGGTCTTCTCATCTTGCTTATTACCTGGGTCAGATGGAGCGACCGTTGCAGGTACAACATCTTGTCCCTTCTCTTCCGTGACCGAATGATCGCTGTTAAGCGTGGTTGACATGGACTCCGAATGGGAATCTGAATTCGATTCAGAGGCAATCACCATCTGTGACACCGTTACAACCATCAGGAGCATGGAGAGAACGAGAGCTGAACGTTTCCACCACATGTGGGAAACTCCATGCCGATGACCTCGCCCCCACATCCTCGATAACGTGTTACGGAATCCATTATAACGAATGGGGTTCTCAATATATTTAAGTGATAGTGATGCCAGAACAACCGTTGCCAGCACCTGTAGAATGATTCGTACCGGGTGTGCACCACCCGTATCTACAGTTGGGCTTGTCAGCACGATCACCGGATAATGCCACAGATACAACCCATATGAACGTTCACCTATCCAACGTAGTGGTTTAGCACCAATGATCCGTGCCAGGAACGACGAAGGATGCGCAAGTACAGCAACTAATATCGTCGTTGCAATAGCTTGGATTACCATGCCCCCCTGATATAACGAAGAATCATATTCACTGGAGTTCAGCATCATATAGATTAACAGTAATAGAGCAGCTATCCCTGCTGCATCCATGCCTAATCGATTACCATTGGCAAGTGACGAAGACAACTTCCGGCTAGGCCAGACTACAGCTAGCGCAGCACCCGCTAGTAACGCAAATGCACGGGTATCTGTTCCGTAATAGACCCTGCTTGGATCCAGATCCGGGTTGTACATAATTGCCATTGCACCTGCTGATAATTCAGCCATGATCACAATAAAGACAACTAGCCATCCCTTACGTTTGAATAAAACAATTGCCGCGACCAGCAATAAAGGCCACACGATGTAGAACTGCTCTTCTACAGCTAGCGACCAAAAATGACCAAATGGGGACGGTGGACCAAAGCTTTCGAAATAAGATACATGATGAAAGATATACCACCAATTGCTTATGTATAACACCCCTGCGACAATGTCACCACGAAGAGCGGCCAAGTGGGAAGGATCGGTGCAGAGCAACCAGATCATAACAACTGCTGTCATCGTTAACATGCCGGGTAACAGTCTTCTCACCCGTCTTACCCAAAAGTCACCGAGTAAAATTCGGCCATGTTCCTTCCATTGTGTCAGGAGAATGTCTGTGATTAAGTAACCCGATAGTACGAAGAAAATGCCCACACCGAGCAATCCTCCAGGGATAAAATCCAAATTTAGATGATACGCAATTACGCCAAGCACCGCGATGGCTCGTAAACCATCCAATCCGTTCATGTGGCGCTTGCTACTCAAAGATTGTGACATATGCTGTGCCCCTCCTTACTCATGCAAGTTGACATCTTCGCTGTCTGGGGCAATTTGAAGCTCGCAGTGGTACTGGTTCTCGTTGTCTTTAACATACGTATTGCACCTTTCATCTTTCATTTCCACATTAAAGAAGACGTGTAACATATCTTCTGCGTTGCATCTATAACATTAATATTATTAATCCACGACGTGGATAACATAGTCAGATTCATCTGATCGCACCATGCGTTTATATCACAGTATACGCTCGATCCATTCGGTAGAATTTACAAGAACAGTTACAACAGTTTAAAACGATGTAACTTTATCTTCCAAGCTTCTATAGCTGTAAAATCATACTCTATATTTATAGCTTAATACAGTGCTTTTCATCGAATGGAGAATATTACCTTGCATTGTCAAATGAGAGATTCCTCATATATTACGGTTAAGAAACATGTAATCCATGGAAAAAGGCTGCCGACTTACTCAGCAGCCACTAACCATTATAAACCTATCCTTCGCCGGATTGAAAGTTTTGCTCATAAATGCATCTCGAAGCCTAGGACTCAAGCGCCGAAAAGGGTAAATTTTACAATTATTTACTAGATAAGAGCTTTATTAGCTAGGCTCCTTGACAGTCTCGAACTGGCATTTCCACAATTCCATTATGTTAATCCTGATAGATTCTAATCTATGCGATATCGATCTCGGCTCTTAATTCCATGAAGCTATTAATCACACGATCGGCCTGTGCTAACTCATCCGGCTGAGCAAAATCGAAATTGCACCCAATAGACCTCAATCCATTTTCCTTGGCTGCTCGGATATCGGACAACCGATCGCCAATGACCATCCCTTGAGTGATCTTATACTTCTGTATAATGGTTCGTACCAGATCTGTCTTATTCTGCGATACTATCTGTTGTATGCTAAAGGTTTCCGTAACCCATTCATGCAAGTGGTAATAGCTAACGATGGATTCTAAGTATTCAATCTGCCCGTTACTGGCTATGTATATCGGAATTTCTCTGTTTTTGCACAACTGAAAGAACTCTTCCACACCAGGGTACAGTGCCCCTTTACCTGTACTAATATGTTCGATTAATCTCGCATGGAACCATTCATTCGCTTGATTTCTAATGGAGTCAGAATGACCGGGTAATAAAGTTTCCCAAACGACCGGCAGTGGAACCCCCATAATCTCACGGTACTTTTCTATAGGTGTACCTTGATTCCATAACCCTTGTGATCTTAGGTGCTCAAATGTGTCATGCAGCGAAGATTCCAATATTTTATCCGTCTGAAACAACGTTCCATCCATATCAAAAATTAATGATAACATCAAAAAACCTCCTAATTACGTCCTATCTCATTTTACATTGGCTAAAAAACACCCTACCACATGGGTTTCACATGTATTTCTCATCATACGCTTTACTAACAAAAAAACAAACGATTAGTCGCTGAAATTGGCAAATTTCACTAATCGTTTGCATGAGATTTTTAGTATTGAAGGAACTGTTTCGTTCGAATGAATTCGAATCAACGATTTAACTACATTTACTGTACCCGCAATGGCTACACGTTTTGCATCCTTCCAGATTGATTAGGGTTGCTGAACCACATGAAGGACATAAGTCCCTTGATTCAGCAATAGAAGCGCGCCCCATTCCTCCTGTTGATTCATGCGTAGCAGCATGGTTCGTGTCCTTGATCAATGCTTCTCTCCATGTCTCTGCGTTACCTGCATCTGTTTGGAGGGAATCCGAATGATTGTGATTTACGCTTAACTTTGGCTCGTTCTCTATACTTTGGTTCTGTACATGACTTTCCAAAGCTTTGGCTACTGCATCTGCAATGGATTCGACCCGATTCACACCAAAGCCAATGGCTCCTGAACCTCCAATGCCCTTCAAGTGCTTAATGAGCAGTTCCACTTTATGCCCATGGTCACCGTACCGCAGGAACAGAGAGCAGACCCGTCCGAGTGCCTCTGCCATGGCAAACACATCTGAACCCGCTTTACCTACATTTAGGAAAATCTCGGCCGGAATGCCGTCTAGGTCATTGATCGTAATATAAGCCATTCCAAATGGCGTATTAATTTTGTAAGTGGCTCCACGTAGCACCTGAGGGCGGCTTCTGTACTGTTTATCCAGCACTTTTGCAGAGGTGGCTGCTACATCCGATCCAACTACTGTCTCTAATGCTGCTTCTGCCTCTGACGTGGATTCTTGTTTATTTAATACCTTTTCTTGCATTTCGTGTGCTTCCTGTGCATTTGCCGCTTCTTGTCCTTCTTCCTTTACCTCTTCCTTCTTCGAAGTGGATAACACCTGCACATCCCTACTACCATCTCGGTAGATCGTAACCCCTTTGCATCCCAGATCATAGGCAAGCTCATAGAGCTGCGCAGTATCTTCGACCGTAAAATCGGCTGGACAGTTAGCTGTTTTGGATATAGAGCTATCCACCCACTGCTGAATGGCCGCCTGCACGCGAATATGATTCTCAGCGGATAGATCCATCGCGGTTACAAAGTACGCTGGAAGTGACTCATCTGGATGGGCATTCAGCCACTCCTGTGCGATCGGTACAAACTGTTCATCATAACCAAGCCGGCTCTGACGGAAATACTTAAAAGCAAAGTATGGTTCAATACCTGTTGATGTACCCACCATCGTTCCTGTACTTCCAGTCGGAGCCTGCGTGATTAGGGTGACATTACGAATGCCCTGTTTCCGTATAGCCTCCCCTACTTCCGGATACGTCGCAACCATGTTTTTCATAAAACCGCTCTGCAGGTATGCCTCTACTTCAAAAGCAGGGAACGAGCCCTTCTCAGCCGCAATCTCTGCCGATGCCAGATAGGCCTCCTTCGCAATGAATCCATACAGCTTATCTAGAAATTCCAGCGACTCCGGGCTGCCATATCGAATGCGAAGTTTGATCATCAGCTCTGCGAGTCCCATCGTACCAAGCCCCACCCGACGTTCATGCTGCTGGTTCTGTCTATTCTCTTCAAAATGATACGGCGTCGCATCAATTACATTATCCAAAAATCTCGCCGAAACACGTGTAGTCTCCGCCAGTTCTTCCCAAGCTACATCATCTGCATCTGCGTCATAGAATTTGGATAGATTGATTGCTGACAGATTACATACACCCCACCCTGGCAAGCCCTGTTCGCCACATGGATTGGTGCAGATAATCGGGTTGAAATACCAGCTGTTCGACATTTGATTATAATACTCCATAAATACAACGCCTGGCTCTGCGGATTTCCAAGCAGATTCAATAATGGTACGCCAGATATCCCGCGCTTTAACCGTACGATATGAAATAACCGAGCGACCAGCATCTCTCCATTGCTGAAGGTCTCCGTTCCACTCGTTATCATAATTGGGGTCAGTTGTATCTGGAAAAACGAGCTCCCAGTCACCGTCCTCTTTAACGGCTTCCATAAATCCATTACTTACACATACGGATAAGTTCGCATTCGTGACCTGACCCATCGTTTGTTTCACCGTAATAAAATCAAGCACGTCAGGGTGCCAATCGTTCATCATCAGCATTAAGGCGCCTCGCCGGCTTCCTCCTTGTTCAATCAGTCCGGTAGTATAGCTGAACAAGCCACCCCAAGACACGGATCCGCTTGATGACCCATTAACCCCTTTAACAACGGCTCTGCGAGGTCGTAAGGAAGACAAATTAATCCCCACGCCACCTCCGCGTGCCATAATCTCAGTCATTTCAGTCAACGTTTTCATAATACCACCGCGGCTATCCTGCGGCGAAGGGATAACATAACAATTAAACAGCGTGAGTTCATCACTTGCGCCAGCACCCGCAGCAATCCGACCTCCTGGTACGAGCTTCCAATCGTCTAATACTGAGCGGAATCGAGACTCCCATGTCGTTCGTTGTTCAGGGGTGGATTCTACGGCGGCCATCGCTTTAGCCAGGCGATCCCACATCTCTTCAGGTGTCTTTTCTATATTAAGCGTTAGCTTCTCTACATCCGTCCTGACGATCTCTCCGCTTCGGGTTCTCACTTGAACCAGCTGACCCTCACGTTCTATGATCTCCCCAACTTCCTTCGTTGGGAATTTAGGGTCATCCTTTGTTAATACCAATACAACATCCCCGACCTTTGCATGATTCGAATCTGCGTTCTTCCAGGCATATCGGTCTAGAAATATTTTCTCGCTTAGTCCCTCTAACTTGTGTGATCGTTTGTTCGTTTTCATCGCCACGCTCAGCCTCCCCGGAATAAAGGTAACGGTTCAATTTTGCTCTACGATTAAATTATGACTAAATACCACATGTAGTGATTATATTCAAGTATATTACACCATATATTGATTTTCCATGTGATTTATATCATAGCCGTTCCTCGCATTCATTAATACTCGGACAAGCTTCCTCAATCACCCTCAGACGTATGAATACGAACTCTGTGAACTTTTTGGGAAAATACAGCCGTGCATATAGAATTCTGAATCTGGTTATGAACTGTCTCTCATTCGTCCATACTATTACCTACGAATAAACGTCATCTCGAATGGCATGGGAGGTAGCAGCATGAACCGGAAAAATCCGCTCCACAGCAAACAGACTATATCCGAAATGCCGGTACCACTGGAGTTTGATCGAAGCTGGCTTACCCAGCTTGAATCCCGTTTGGATAAAGGGGGGCCTTGGGGAGATTATCGACTCTTTCAATTAGGTATTCAGGCCGAAGAGACGAATCTAATTCCGAATTTTGACGAAATCCAATGTTTGAAACATTTGCAAGGTCTGACCCCACTCCCTCACCAGATGGACACGGCGCGTAAAGTGTTATTTGAAATGTCTGGCCGAGCCATTCTCGCCGACGAAGTGGGACTGGGTAAAACGATTGAAGCCGGCCTTATCCTCAAAGAATATATGGTTCGTGGTCTTGTATCCAAAGTGCTTATCCTTGTCCCTGCCTCACTTGTACTGCAATGGGTACGAGAGTTGAATTCGAAATTCGGCATTCCTGCCGTTGCTCAGAAAAAAGCCTACTCCTGGCAAAACGAAGTTGTTGTTGCTTCCATGGACACTGCCAAGCGTGATCCGCACAAAGACATGTTACTGAATATCGATTATGACATGATCATTATCGATGAAGCTCATAAGCTCAAAAATAAGAAAACAACAAACTATCAATTCATGCTTAAATTGCGCAAAAAATACTGTCTTTTGCTTACAGCGACACCCGTGCAGAATGACATGAGTGAACTGTTTAATCTGATTAACCTGCTCAAGCCGGGTCAGCTTGGCCGTCAGGGTGATTTTGCTGCCAACTTCGTCGTGGATAAGCGCGTTCCGAAAAATCAAGAACAGCTTAAGGATGAGTTGTCCAAAGTCATGATCCGTAACAGACGCGGCGAAGGGCCTGTTCAGTTCACCAAGCGGAATGTCTCCAACGTCAATCTACAATTATCACCCGAAGAACAGGCTTTATATGACGGTGTGACCTCGTTTGTGAAGGATCAGTATCAGGAAGCTGGTGGCAATCTAAGCAGCATGCTCTCACTCGTTACATTACAACGAGAAGTATGTAGCAGTAGAGATGCTGTATTCGTAACACTCGTCAACCTGTCGAAGAAGCTTCCACTCGACTCTCCTCTTCGGGACAAAATTTGGGAACTCGTTGCTCATATCAAAGCGATTAAGGAAAATACCAAAGCTGAGAAAACGATGGAACTGATTCGCAATATGAATGAGAAGGTAATCATTTTCACCGAATACCGGGCAACGCAGGAGTATCTCCTTAATTATTTTCGTAATAACGGACTTACTGCTGTACCCTATCGAGGCGGCATGAACCGGGGGAAAAAGGATTGGATGATGGATCTGTTCCGTGGACGGGTTCAGGCCATGATTGCCACCGAAGCCGGCGGTGAAGGCATTAACCTACAATTCTGCCACCATATGATTAACTTCGACCTGCCTTGGAACCCCATGCGGGTGGAGCAACGAATCGGACGGGTACACCGGTTGGGACAGCAGAATGACGTTAATATCTTCAATCTATCCACGACGGGCACCATTGAAGAGCATATACTGCATCTACTGCATGAGAAAATCAACATGTTTGAGATGGTGATCGGTGGACTAGATGTTATTCTGGAGCGGCTTGAGAAGAAGGAATCCATCGAGAAAAGCTTAACCAAAATTTTGCTGGAATCGCAAAATGAAGAGGATCTACGTCTCAAGATGGATTCACTAGGACAATCACTGAACTCCATCCAGCGCGAGGTCGCAGACGAAGTGCCTCTGATTACCAAGCTCGATCTTCGTAAAGGAGGAAGCTAACCTATGACCATGTCACCCCACGAGATTCAAGCTTATGTACTTACCTATCTCGAAGCCTTGGATTGTCAGATCATAGAACGCTCTCCCGCCCATGTAACGGTTAAACTCTCGCCCGAGGCTGATAAAGCGCTGACGAATCGACCGTACTATTGGGGATTTGTAGAGCGTACTGGCGCACCAGCAGAAACCATGTCATTTACGTTTGTATTTGATCCGGAAGCTTATAAGCAAGCCATTGAGGCAGCAGAAGCCACAGCAGCACAGGCGAATTCTTCGATTGGATCTGGTGCAGCCAGTGGCGGGACCAGTACCACCACCCCTGGTACTGAACCTGCAAAAGAAACCATTCTGGGGCGCTACTTCGGCATAACTCCGTCTTTACCGCAATTGGGACCAGGACGGATTTTACGTGAAGATGTCGTTTATGGCAGCCGCCGACTTCAGCAAATTTTTGATGCGGCACGTGAGGGTGGGGCTTTTGTTAATCTGTTCGAACAGGCGGCCAAACGACAATTGCGAGCGACAGCGCCGGCCGTTTATGAGCCTTGGCTAGGTGTTTGCTTCAAGGTGGAATTCGCCTGTGATCTGAAACGGGAGGAACTTCATTTTCTCGGCATCTCTCTTCGCTCCGGCGAGATCATTGAACAATTCGGGGCAAAGCTTAACCGACGCGATCTTAGCCCACGATTGGCAGAGAATATGCATGCGCAGGCGGCCAAAATTTCATTATCTACTGCCGGAGCAGCGTTAGAGTCCCATCTCACGAACCGTTTGCTTCAGCTTGATTACGGCTGGGCTGAAAAAGCCAAAGAACGGCTTGCACTGGAGCTTGACGTTGTAGATACGTACTATGAAGCTGTGTTGCGCGAGGAGATGCCTGAGGTAGAAACTACGAGCACAACTGACGCTAACATTCAACGTGCCGCTTCAACACCCGAGCCTTTGCCTTTACGAACAAATGTAACAACCGATGATGTGGGGACGAACAATCGTATTCGTGAGGATGTAGAGATGGCAGCAGAACCGGCTATCTCGTTAGAAGCGGAAACAGATCCGGAGCAAGAAAAAGCCAAACAGGCGGTCATTGACCGTGAGGCGATGAAACTGCAATACGAGACACGCCGAACTGAAATGATCTGGCAATATGAACCCAAAGTGAAGGTTACCGCTATTAGCAGCGGCATGTTTCACTTAAGATAGACGAAGACACTACTTTTCCTGCAAATGCTGGCAAAAGTAGTGTTTATTCATAAGCAGTTGCCCGACAGGTTACAGCAACCTTTGCATAACTCGTCCTCTAGAATGTATATTAGCGTCGCATGCGCAGCCAATACTCGTAGATACATTTCATTCACAGTATCTCGAAGAAGAAGGTGTTTATTTGAAACGAACCGTTACGCAACGGATCTTACTACAGCGAATAACTTTGATCACTCTAGCTGTGCTCAGTTGTGCAGCCTTATCTACTTTCTGGTCGACTGCAAGTGCCGAAGGTCGAAGCACTCCTCCGCTTGCTTCCATGTCATTAACTGATCTCAAAGACAACACTTCTCTCCAGCATGACATGCTAGCTCCTGTTGCTGTACAGCAGTTTGCTCATGAGCACGCTCTTGCGCTTGGTTCAGTAGATGAGCAGTTCAACTGGAAGAAGGCTGAACTCAGCTTTACTCCACTTGGGCCAGGTACACATAGCTGGCTCGTGCAAGCTACTTTTGAAGAGAAATTAATGGGGTATATGATTATTTCTGCAACAGATCAGGGACAATTGAAGCTTAGCGAATACGGTTCAGGAGAGCAGTCACCCTATGATCGCGAGCTGCTAAGCCATGCGTTAGAACGACAACACCTCAGCCTTACGATGATACATGCTGATGGAGGAGAGCTCGGGCTTCGTTATGCGCTTCCTCTCCTCGCTTACTGGAAGGTAGAACGACCGAACCAAGAAGCTCTTTACATCGATGCCACTAATGGTGATCTTTTACCCTCAGAGACTTTGAGACAGATCGAGACGACTTCCAAACCAATGGTCATTATAGATACCGAAGCTTCCGCGACCTCATCCTGGCTTGTCGATTCTGTTCATATGCGACCTACCTTTAGCCCAATGGACAACCTATTATGGATCACCTCCAAACCAGTGAAGCTCAATTGTGTACAAGACTGGATTCAGCTTCATAAGGAGCTTGGAATTGTTTATTCCGCGAATGATCGAAATATATTTTACGGCGGTCCTTTACCTATTAGTGGTTATCAATTGTGGCATAACAAAGCTCAATCACAATCAGTCCTCTATGTCGCGCTTGGTGGACATACTTCCACGCAACGATTCGTACCATTGGATACTCTATTGGAAGACGGTCAATTCTATGTCGCTAACCCTTGAAATGATAGATTACGAGTTACCATGCAAAATAGACGCCTTTTCCTGACCATACAGGAAGTGCGTCTATATTGCATACAGACATCGTTTATTCAATGATCAATCTTCAGTAAGGTAACCGCTCACGTCCATCTATTCCTTGTCTGAAGAGTTTCGTTTCCTCGAATTTGATTCCACAGATTTTTCCTTCTTGCGAACCCACAGCGACACGGCAAAAGGAATCATGCCAAACCATTTCATGGACCATGGTTCCTTCTGTTTGGTACGCCCTTTCCGCTCATCCTTCGGAGTGTCAATATAATGCACCACACGTTGTGTTATATATTTTACCAATTCATCACTTTTGGCCATACCCTCTGCCTCCCTGGCTCCATCACTTGACGAAGCTTACGATAGTTCTATTGTGTGCAGGAAGTGTTCTCGTTAAACATTTTTTGTGGGCTACGTGTATGAAAATCGGCAGAATGCACAGTCTAATGCCAAAGCTATCCATCGAATCCCTAATATGCACCAAACACCAAGATCATGAAGGAGTGTATGTCCCATGTATAAGCTGCTGGTTGCTTCGACCGCTTTGCTAGTTAGCTTGTTATGTCTTCCGGTTCTTCCACTTGTTCAGGGACAGGCAATCCAACCAGTCGGTTCTGTTGCCCCCATCCAAGCTAAACCATCAACGAACAGTCCATCCATGTTACCAATAACCGATGGTGAAGCTTATCGCTCCAGCCATCATGCCTTCGCAGCTCCCGTAATCCTAATTGATGTAGGACATGGAGGAGTCGATGGAGGAACGTCAGCACAAGGTGTGCTGGAGAAGGACATTAACCTCGCTATAAGTCAAAAGGTTTATCTTCTGTTGCGCAGCAAAGGATATGCCGTCATCATTAACCGACTTGGTGATTATGCGCTCAGCGATGATAACCGCTGGCTTAACAGCCGCTCCCGGCATCGCAGAGATTTAGCACAGCGCAAAAGTCTCAGCGAAGAAGTCAGTACGGATATCGTTGTCAGTATCCATGCCAATTGGAGCTCAAGAGCTGCAACACACGGTCCCGTGGTACTGCACCAAAAAGAAGGTAGAAGTTACCTTTTAGCACAATCCATTCAAGATGCCATGAATGACTTATATGGAACTAGACGGCAAGTCATGTGGGGTAAACCCTTTTACCTGTTGAATTATGTGAAACATCCTGCTGTCATTGTTGAAACTGGATTTCTGAGTAATGCAGCAGACCGAGCCAAAATAAGTGATCCTGCCGAGCAAAAGCGCATTGCTGAATCCATCGCAAACGGCATTATTTATTACCTGTCGGTAGTGTAGGCCCAATATGCCAATCCCACACCTCTCGCACCAGATCACCAATACCTACAAATTCAATCTGTCCCTGTAGTTGGGTGACGGTTTCACGAAGAACAGCAGAAGTGTTAAGTCCCGTGTGACCGACATGACCGATGACTACACAGCTTTTTTTATCCACGGCACGCTTAGCGGCCAGTTCCATTTGCTTGCGAATATGCGGCTTAGAGTTCTGGTCGTCTAAGAAGATGTCATTACCGACAGGTGGCATATTTTTGGATGCGGCCAGTTCCCCTACTACCGAGCGAAAATTGGTTCGACTATCTACAAAAAAGAGACCCCGCTCTCGGCATACGTCCAGCACAATCGACATGATTCGTTTGTCCGAAGTAATCTTAGAACCCATATGATTGTTCATGCCGATAGCATACGGGACATCATCAATTGCTTTTTCCACCCGTTCACGAACTTCCTCATCTGTTAGATTGGACGTAATAGCTCCAGGGCCCAGCCACTCCGGTTTCCCTCTCTTCGGCTCCATCGGCATGTGTACAATCACATCCATGCCCTTCTCATGTGCCGCAGTGGCATCTTTTTGAGTTGTTGGCAGAAAGGGCATGACCGCAACGGTCAGCTTGACTGGCATCGCCAAGATTTCTGCTGTACCCTTCATGTCATTACCTACATCATCAATGATAATTGCCATACGGTTATGAGGGGTTACGGATTGTTCAGGTTGAGATGCAACATGCATCCGATCACGATTCGACAGTGCGTAAGCATGGACTATATCCGCTTCTCTTGGCACCTGAGATGCCACTGTTATCTCTCCACCTGCCATACAACCCACGTTAACAAGTAATAAAAGAACGAAGCTCCCCACTAACCGTGTATACCTCTTGCTTCTCACTTTGTTATCCATGTTGATTCCCTCCCTTAGATCTGTGTTCTCATTGTTTGATATTGTAGGGAGTTCTATGTAAGAAATGGTCTGACGTAACTAAAGGAAAATTTGTAACTACTGAATAGAGATAAAAAATGTCATGGATTCCCAATAATTTGAGATAAATTAGTAAAAGACCTGAAATTTGTCAGGTATTCAGTTCAATAATATTTCATTAAAATAAACAAAAGAAAGAATAAATTGATTTTCTTTCCTTTTATTTTTCGAAAGGAGGTTATGTAAGGGCTTACAACTAAATCTATGCAAAATTAAGATTTCATCGGTTTAGCAGTTCTCAGGATAACCATTTTCGAGGAGGATGATCGCAGTGAAATTTAAATTTAGAAAAACCTTTAACGTTTTACTCGCCTGCTTAACGGTTCTGCCACTGATGTTAACACCCACACAAGCTTCGGCAGCAAGTGATGCTACCATCAATTTGTCCTCGGAGAAGCAGCTCATCAAGGGCTTCGGAGGAATTAATCACCCGGTTTGGATCGGCGACTTGACGCCAGCACAACGTAACACAGCCTTCGGCAACGGGCAAAACCAGTTAGGCTTCTCCATCCTGAGGATCAGTGTCGATCCTAATCGAAGTAACTGGTCTAGGGAAGTAGATACAGCCAAAAGAGCGATTGAGCAAGGAGCTCTGGTGTTTGCCTCCCCTTGGAATCCACCAAGTGACATGGTCGAGGCGTTCAACCGGAATGGGGACACTACAGCAAAGCGATTGAAATATGACAAATATGCTGCTTACGCTCAGCACCTCAATGACTTCGTTACGTACATGAGAGATAACGGCGTGAACTTATACGCAATTTCCGTACAAAATGAACCAGATTACGCTCATGATTGGACCTGGTGGACACCACAGGAGATCCTTCGCTTTATGAAAGAAAATGCAGGATCGATCCAGAACACCAAAGTGATGGCGCCTGAATCCTTCCAATACCTGAAAAACATATCTGACCCGATTCTCAATGATCCACAAGCGCTCGCGAATATGGACATTCTAGGAGCACACTTGTACGGGACTCAAGTCAATAACTTTGCATACCCACTCTTCAAGCAAAAAGGTGCAGGCAAAGAACTGTGGATGACCGAAGTTTATTATCCAAACAGTGATAACAATTCTGCAGACCGCTGGCCAGAAGCGTTAGAGGTTTCCCATCACATGCACAATGCAATGGTCGAAGGAGACTTTCAGGCTTATGTATGGTGGTACATCCGTAGACAGTATGGACCGATGAAAGAGGATGGTACGATTAGCAAACGTGGTTATAATATGGCTCAATTCTCCAAGTTTGTTCGTCCAGGCTACCTGCGAGTGGATGCAACGAAAAACCCGGATACCAATACGTTTGTGTCTGCCTACAAAGGAGATAACAAGGTTGTCGTCGTCGCGATTAACAAAGGAACTTCCTCGACCAGTCAACGATTCGTCCTGCAAAATGGTAACGCCTCTACTGTATCCTCATGGATAACGGATAGCAGCCGTAACCTAGCAAGTGGAGCACCGATCAATGTGTCTAACGGCGCATTTACTGCACAGCTTCCTGCTCAAAGTGTAACCACATTTGTAGCGAATATCACTGGGCCAGGTAGTGGTAACACAAGTGGCACAACGTATGAAGCTGAAACAGGAAATACTTTAACTGATGCTGTAGTTGAGACAATCTACCCAGGTTACATGGGCTCTGGATATGTTAATTTTAATGCACTAACGAACTCTGCCATTCAATGGAATAATATTAACAATGCGACAAGTGGTACCAAAAACGTAAAGTTTCGTTATGCACTAGAGAGTGGCACGCGTAACCTCGATGTGTACGTTAACGGAAACAAAGTAATCAGCAATACCCCTTTTTCAGCAACGGGAAGCTGGTCGACATGGGGCGAGAAAACCATTCAGGTGCCCATGAATTCAGGAACGAATACCATTAGAGTTGTAACAACAGGTACCGAAGGGCCTAATATCGATAACATTACAGTTACAGCATCATAATACGTGTAGGATTCAAATGGAAAAAAATTGCCCAAGCCTGCAATTGGTCATTGGTCGTAGTATCCGACAATGGATGGACAAGCTGTGAAATACGGTTATGTGTTCAAAAAAAAGGTTCCCCGTTAGACTAGTGTCTAACAGGGAACCTTTTCATTCGATGCGGTCGAGAGGACTCGAACCTCCACGGGGGGTTAGCCCACACGGACCTGAACCGTGCGCGTCTGCCAATTCCGCCACGACCGCATATGTATATCTCCGTGATATATGTATCTCGGCGACAAAAAATAATATATCACGCAAGCATCTACATGTCAATATAGAAATGCTCAGGAAGAAACCCGATCCAGATAATCAATACCGGATCGGACTTCAACTGGCATAAGATCTGGCATGATTGGTGCCAGTTTAGAATCTATAATAGATTAAAGCTTGGATGGCCAGTTACCATACCATGCATAGCCGCCTCTTCTTTCTTTGTCAATATCGCTCAATTTGTATTTCACGATGCCGTCACGACCGATAAAGATGGGTTTATCCGTTCCAACTTCATAGAAACGAGCCCAGATTGGTGCTGCTTTGGAATCAGCAATAATTTTGCTATCGCCGTTTGCTCTTTCATATCTGTAGCCTGTGATCTTCACTTTGTTAAACCAAGCTTCTGCTCCCTTAATGGAAGCTGTAATTTTGGCGTTGGAAGGTCTTGTTTTCAGGAATTTAACAATCGTTACACTCTCTCCAGCTGTTAATGATGGTACTTCATAGATTCTTGCACCTGCAGGCTTAAGTGTGCTTGAATCATGCTGTTGTCCCCATGCTGTGAGCTTACCACCTGAAACTACCTGTGTCTTCAGAATTGCATCCACACCTTTAGCAACCGCATTTTTACTACGATTGGCAAGGTTGCTGTCGATAAAGGAGAAGTCACCTTTTCGTGTCGCAACTTCATCCAACATGTACATTACATTAATCATCGCATCATCATTATAAGTAATATGTTTGTGATAACCAGAACTTTGATAAACTTGAGGCCATCCACCATTGGAATACTGCATATTCAGCAAAAAGTTAATCCCTTTGATCGCGGCAGCAGAATAACGTGGGTCGTTTGTCTTTTTAAATTCTTTAGCTAGTCTTCTAATTTCTGAGTATGTAGCTTTATTGTCAATCGTAGATTTTGCCCACTCACCAGTGGATTGCTTATATTCTTTTCTCCAGCCACCATCGGCTCTTTGATTCTTCAAAATATCGGATATGCTTGCTGTTGTTCCTGAAGCATCCGCAGCAGATACAGTGCTAACCGGTTGAATGACCATACCTACCGCAGAAAATACCATTGAAAATGCTAGAACTAATGTAACTAACTTTGTTTTTGTATTCAAAATGATCACACACTCCCCGTTATTATTGAAATCATTCAATTCTTCATTCTACTTACTTTCACCCTCTAATAACACGCCTCTCTATCAACTCCTTTATTTGAATTAAATTATAACCACTATATTCCAATATGTGGATGGGATAGAACGATCTTATGCAAAAAAAATAACTTTGTCAATTAATGCAACATCTTGTAACATTCCGCGATTATTGTATCGATCAGAATAGTTCAAACTGCACATGACAAACCTCGAGTGGTATACACTCTAATTTGGATTTGAATCACATATTACTTTTTTGTAATTAGTTACGCTGTCATTTCGTGTTTATTCTTCATAAAAATCTATAGTTCCGTTAACATTGGGCGATAAAGAAGGTATTAAGATAGGTTTGACATTTACGCATATATGCAATATAGTTTCAAAAGGTTACAAAAACTTAATTATTCATTTGCCGAGTTTCATGTTTGAAAACGGGGGAACCATTTTGGGTGAATTATTCTTATACATAGGAAATATAGGGAACCTTCTACCGAACCCTTAGCTAACTCCGTAGGCAACGAAGGGAGAACATTGATTTTGAAAAAACTTATCATCTCCATTTTTGGAGCAGCAGTACTATTTACTTCAGGTGCAACAAGTACAGAGGCAAGCACAATCAACACCGTCGTTAATAACATGGCAGGTATTCCTTACAAATGGGGCGGTACAACCATGGCCGGCTTCGATTGTTCTGGATTTATGAGATATCTTTTTGATAAATATAGCATCGATCTACCACGCACTTCTCAGCAGCAAGCAAAAGCAGGAACTCCTGTATCCAAAGCGAACCTTCGCACAGGCGATCTCGTATTCTTC
This sequence comes from Paenibacillus tundrae, assembly GCF_030812775.1. Lineage (GTDB taxonomy): Bacteria > Bacillota > Bacilli > Paenibacillales > Paenibacillaceae > Paenibacillus > Paenibacillus tundrae_A. The sequence continues at coordinate 37,572 of NZ_JAUSTI010000003.1, read as the reverse complement.
AATACAATGGGTAAAGGTGTTTCACACGCAGGTGTTTACATCGGTGACGGCCAATTCGCACATGCTTCAAGTAGCAAAGGTGTCAGCATCACTAAATTGTCTAACCCTTACTTCAAAGACCGTTATGTTACAGCTCGCCGAGTTACTGGCCAGTTTATGTATAATAAAATGATTGGAAAAATATAATATAACTTCGATGTACATAAATAAGGACCTATTCCCGTAGCATTTGCGCCAAGGAATAAGTCCTTATTTTCATTGATATGATCTCATCCTGCTTAGTGCAGCGCCTTCTGTACGCGCATTGCGCCCTGAGATAGTGCATGACCGCCGCCTACGGCACCCGCCACTGCAACGGTCTCCATGATCTCCTGATCGGTAGCACCCTTCGCACGAGCTTCCTCCACGTGATAGAAGGTACACACTTCGTTATTCGCAAATAAGCCAATGCCCAAGGCAATTAATTGTTTCGTTTTAGCATCAATGGCTCCTGGCTGAAAGCATTCTCCCGTAAACTCATGGTAAGACTTCACCACTCCCGGTAGCACATCGCTCAACTCACCAATCTGATCCTTATACGCATGAACCTTTTCATTCATCAATGTCATATCATTGCACGCCCTCTCGGTGATAGTTCCACATCCTTCACTGTAACTATCCTTTCTCCTGAGCGAATCGATTATGCCTAGGGTAGGATGGTAAATCCCGTTAGCTCATTTCTTACTCGCTAAGTGGACTCTGGCGCGGCTCGCTAAACAACTGATAGCGATAACTACGATCGAGCTTAACCACACGTCGATTCTGCCGCCGAATGAGTACCTGCTCTCCATCCCAAGCAACAACAATTCCTGTTACATCATTGGACTCAAGCTCGTCCCTTACCACTCTAACCTTTTCACCTGACAAACGCAGGGCATCCAGCTCTGTATCACTAATCATGTCTATAGCTCCTATGTTCCAAATTAATTTTACAAAAAGAGACCTAAATGACAACTCATTTAGGTCTCACGTGACTGTATTGGACTGTCATGTCATACGAAACGTATGTCCCGACTGAAATTTACCGCTGCGCGTGCTCTTTGCTGTCATTCTTCTCAAACCAAAAATCAAGCACTTTGGCGGACATCACACGTTCTTCAAGGTACTCCACTTGATGCGGTGTAAATTGCTCTTTCCAAGAGAAGGACAACTCTTCACACAAGCCTACAATCGTCAGAAGTTCTGACCAGGCAACATAGCGTTTGTACCAGAAAAATTGAGGATGTTCAATCATATAGGGATAAAGGTCATCGAATTCCGTATGTTTACAATCCAGGGCACGTTCAAAATGAACTTTCGATTCCGCCAGCTTATCAATAAAAAATTGTTCTGTTGCCGGTTGGTTCCCCATGGTGTTGCCTCCTCTCCCTAACATAACCCCATTATAAATGAATTCTGCGGTCATGCAAAGGCATTGTTCAAAAAATAGGCCCTTTTCCTTTAAAATGTCACATTTCGTTATCGTCAAACTGAATGCTTCCATCGTTCAGGGAACGAATACGTACCAAGGCTTCAACAGGAATTCCCTGTTCACGAATGGTTCGTGCTCCTGCTTGAAAACACTTTTCGACGACTACACCGAAACCAACTAATTCCGCCCCAGAGCGTTCAATGATCTTGATAACACCGCGAGCTGCATCCCCATTAGCAATAATATCGTCTATGAACAAAATACGATCATTCTCATGAATATATTCACGAGAGACCATAATATCGGTCACAATTCCTTTCGTAAACGATGGTACACGTTCACAGTAGGCATCAGGATCAGCCAGTAGCGTTTTTTTGCGTCGAGCGAATACTAGAGGTACTCCTAGCTCATGTGCAACAGCAAAAGCTACCGGAATGCCAGAAGACTCCACCGTAATAACACGTGTTACGCCACTTTCACGAAAACGTGAGGCAAACTCACGTCCCATTTCCATTGTCAAACCAGGGTCAATCTGATGATTCAGCAGTCCATCCAATTTAAGCACCTGATCAGAGATGACTACTCCTTCTTCTAAAATACGTTGTTTCAACACTTCCATGATTTGACCTCCCAAGCCTATCCTATGACGTAAAAGTATCATAGATATGACTGTCAATTCAAGCGAAATCAGCTTTATTGTTACTCAGCCTTACAATTGATGCTCCAATAATGAGCTCATTGTCATGAGTTTCCAGGGTCAAGCATACCTTGTACCATGGCACCCGCATGTCCAAACTATTCAGGGGCCTGAGAGGGGAAACGCATGAAACAGGCATTTCGGGTGCTGCAGATCGCATTTACATACATTGGAACGGTGGTAGGTGCCGGCTTTGCAACTGGTCAGGAGATCCTGCAGTTTTTTACCCAGTATGGCAAATGGGCAACATTCACCATCGGCCTATCCACCATACTTTTTGTCTGGCTAGGCACCAAAATGATGCTCATTGCACACGATACAGGCTCCCGCTCCTATGAAGATCTTAATAAGCATTTATTCGGCTACAAAGCAGGCAGATGGATTACTTGGATTACCCTTCTCATTCTCATTGGAGTGAACAGCGTCATGTTGGCTGGAGCAGGCTCCGTCTTTGTTGAACATCTCGGCTTGCATTACCAGACCGGCTTACTCGTTACACTTGTCGGTACTTACCTTCTTCTGGGACGAGGTATCCGAGCCATCATGCAGATGAATAGTATCGTGGTGCCGATGATGCTGCTACTCTCGCTACTTATGATTACCAGCACACTCCATCAACCTGGGGCTTCTAGATTTATCACGTTAACAACCGATAAAAGTCTGATACAGGTATGGCTATCTCCACTCTTATACACTTCATTTAATCTGGTATTAGCCCAAGCTGTACTCGTACCTTTAGGTAACCAGATTCATAGTCGAAACATGCTGAAGTGGGGCGGCGTACTTGGTGGAATTGGAGTAGGCTTTATGCTGCTCGCAGCTCATTTTGCTATGTCTGCACAGATGCCGGGAATAACACAATTTGAAATTCCGATGGGCAGCATTGCCTTTCAGCTTGGTTGGATCGTTCAGTCCGTTTATGTATCCCTGATTTTCATGGAAATATTCAGCACCTTTGTGGCGGATATTTATGGTATGACGCTGCAGGTCAGACAAAACATTCGTGTACATCCGCGAGTCATTATGCTGGTTATTATGTTGCTGTGTTACTCCTTTAGTCAATTTGGCTTCAGCTCTCTATTATCTATTCTTTACCCCATTTTCGGATGTTTGGCACTCATCTGGGCTTTTAAATTAATTATGGATCGTTGGGGCAGTTTCCGAGGGACAAAAGAAAAATACTAGTCCCTTTGTGGCAACTTGAGCTGAATAGACCGACTCTAAGATAATTCATTTATTTTAAGAGTCGGTTTTTATTTTATTTTTTTCGATCGTTTAGTTTTAAAAGGTCAATTCAGCGTCATCGCTGTATTATGAAGAACATTCACAAGCTCATCAGAGGGCTCTGCGTTTAACTTGAAATAATGAACATACTCTTCTCGATCTACTTGATAGCTTAACTTCACGTACATATCTGTATAAATCTCCAATGTCTCTTGATCTACCTTCGATGGATCTAACAAGAACGCCCTAAATAGGGATGCCCTTGTACTTGTGCCATGTGGTGCAATTGTTGGTAGGTTATCAAAGATGACATTTGATTCAAAAATGGTGGTTGTACCTATTTTACTCAGCATTTGTGGATGAAGATGAAAGCTCATTTGCAGCTGTTCCATCTTCACTTTGGGTTCTTCAATGAACATTTCGTAAATGATATGCTCCACATTTTCCTTATTACGATAGTTAATCGTAGCTGTAATGTTGAAATGATCGTTCACCACATCCGTTAAAAATACGTCAGGCTGATACGCAATCTTACTTTCCATATCACTTAATTCCTTGGATTGTCCACGATGATTCAGATCAGTACATCCAGCAATGAGAAGCATTATTATGGTCGTACAGGCTATAAGAGGTTTAGCAAACATCTTCAAACTCCCTTCCTCCCTTTCCTTCGAATTGAACATTTCAATTCAGTAAGTATCTAATTTGTAGTACACATTCGCATCTATCTTTTTAATACACGCTATTAATGACTACTATTTAGAACTTAACCATAAAGTCAGAAAATAAAAAACACAGCATAACTGCTTATGTACCAGCAATTATGTTGTGTTCTTCTAAGATATCGTTATTTTATTAGGTTAAAGAGGGTTTAGCGAATTGCAAATACATTTTTTTCAGTTCATTGACTGATCTACCTAGAGAATAATGCGTCTTCGCCTTCTCACATGCTGAGCGTGCAAGCTCATAACGATAAGCTGGGTCGACCATCACCTTCTCTAAAGCTTCTGCAAGCGCAGACGGGTCCTCCGAAGGAACCAACAGTCCGTTACTACCATTCTCAATCTGTTCAGGAATTCCTCCAACATCTGTACCAACTAACGCTAGACAGCTCAGTGCAGCCTCTGCAAAGACAGATCCGAAGGCCTCCGCACGTGAAGGAAGTACAAAAATATCAAAGAACGGCATAAATTCCTCAGGATGCAGCGTGTAACCATAAAATATCGTTTCGTTATATATCCCAAGGCGCTGTGCCAACTCCTCCAGATCAGGGCGAATTGGTCCATCTCCGATAATATGAAGAACGTAATCTAGTCCTCGATCCTTGAGTTCCGCGCATGCCTTGAACAGAATATCCAGACCTTTGGCCGGCACAAGGCGACATACGGTAACTAACTGTGGGATGGCATTGTCATGCGCAATCGGTTTAAACCTTTTTTCATCGAATCCATTCGGTATAATGCCGATGGTATCCGGTTGTTGAACATAAGCACCCAAATAACGACGGAACGAGTCAGACACGGTTAACAACCGCTCTGCTTGATGCTCCAACTCACGGTAAATCGCCACCAGGAATTGATGTTCCAATCCATCGGGCTCGATCCGACCATTCAAAATCAACTCTCGTTCATAACTGGAGTGAATCGTTTGAATGAGAGGTGTGTCTGGGAAAACCTTTTTCATCGCAAGACCGGCTATTGGATGATGTGCGTGGATGAGATCATACGGCTTCTGAATTCGTAATTTCGTCCACCATAAGTAATCACGATACGTTTGCATATATTTCTGAACAATCGGACTGTCCTGATACAGTGTCCAATCGAACGTCTCAAAAGCAATATCTTCTCTACCTTTGTTGCGAATACGTTTGGGTAGCGAGAACAGATCCATCTCCCATCGGGGAGCTGTGAACCTCTCTTGCATATACGGTATCATAGAGGATACACCTCCGGGCTGCTCCGGAGGAAAGAATAGCGCCTGCAGCAATTTCACCGTTAGTTTCCCCCTTTCTTGCTTCGATCTTATAAGTACATCTTCAATTATGATATATTAGAACGTATGTTCAGTAAAGCAATAACTGAACATTTCCTCTCCATTCTTCTTACACTGGGATAACATGTTACATGATGAGTCATTTCTCTCTTTATCATTATACGTTACATAATAAGAGCCGGTGAGCTGTTATCTACGCTCCCGGCTCCGTATATTTATTTTATTCAGTACGCAATCAACTTAACATTAATTCAATCCTAAAGACTTCTCATACGTGCTATATCCCTCAGTTTCACCTACAAACGTGTAACCATGACGAACGTAAAACGCATTGAGTGTCGCATTGTCCGCACCACAATCCAATCGCATCGTGTGTTTATCCTCAAACTGAATGCCTTCGGTCGCCCAGTCCAATATACTACGTCCAAGACCTGTCTTAGCATACTTTCTACGAATGGCTAGGCGGTGCAAATAAACTGCTCCATCTTTCGTATGTGCTCTCGTTCCCCATAGTTTACTGTCCCAAGCACTCGGCTTACGCATCAGAATGACCATTCCAGCGACTTCAGCGCCTTTTTTGAACACAAAAACATCACCACGCCGAATAGCGCCTTCCGTATCATGCGAATCCTCTCCCTCTAGTAGGGCACTCCACTGGTTTGAACCCTGACTACGCAGCCATTCCGCCGTCTCTGTTAGAAGAGCCATGACCGCCTCCGTATCTTTTGGCTCTGCCAACTTAACTCGAAAGTCTTCGTTAATGATATCTTGGATGATTGTAAATGATCGCTCCATCTTTCTCCGCACTCCTTTGTCTCTAATGAATAATGGAACTATACCCGGAAATGTATATTTCGTCAAAAAAGCAAATAAAAAAGGTAAAGAGCCGTAGCCCTTTACCTGTCAATCCTCGCTTCATCAATAATCTGGTTGCGGTATAACATCGTCAGATGCAACGTATCGAACTCAAGCTCTTTGTCCAGTTCCTTCAGAAGCACCTCGACTAAGCTCTGTCGCTGCACATTGGTACCCGGAATCTGATAATCCATATATCCGGTTAGATCCGGATGTGAAGTGTCAATTGTAGCTGTTCCCACCGGCAGTCCACCACGTTCCTGAAGGTACAGTGCGTACTCACGGAACTCTCGGTCTTTGCGTACAAGCATGACATAAGAGATATCCTCCGCATCTTCCTCTACCTCTCTGTCTTGCATCTCATCTACAGTTCGACCTGTTGTATCGTAGTGAGAAGCATTGCTTAGAGCACCAACTGTTTGGTATTCGTCATCCGAAGTTACATCATCTTCATGGTCATCTTCCCCAGCAAAGTCACGGTGTACCCACTCTACCGAATCGAATTGGTTCCCCTGATGCCAGAAGTGAATCGTAATCGTATCGATCAACTCTTCATCCAACTCTCGCACAAGTAACTCTGCAGCAATCTCTTGCTGTTGTTCATCCGGCTCGTCATACCAGTGAATTTCACCTTGGACATCTGCTCCATACTGTTTCAGCGTCGCTTCGGCAAGTTCCTGACCTTGTACATCATTAAATACATACGTCGATATGTTGCGTCCCGCTGATACGAGTTCCATCTCCAGCAGATGCTCCTGATCCTGATATGTAAAAGATTCATCTTGCGAGCCGGGAATGATCTGAATCGCACTCACATCTGTATCATCGTAATCCCTATCATATCGGTTCTCATCTTCGTACCATTCCACCTCAACCTCGGTATCCGGTTTCAGCAACACCGAACGCAGTGTTCCACAGTTGACTAACACTTCATAATAATCAGCTTCCACCGCATCAACAAGCGCACGAACATATTCATGTACTTTGTCCATAACGATTTCTTCAGATGCTTCCGTTAGCGATCCACGTTCCAATTGAAGACTTCCCGATAAACGATCATTCTCTCTATACACGACTAAAAGCGAACCTACGTATTGACCATGTACCATAACATCCAGTACTTCGCCGCCTAATGTTCGCAGATTCGGAATGAGCTCCACATGTAGTTCCATGAATCCGTCCTCCTTGGTCTTCTAAGATTATTCTCTTAGGTTGCCCAATAAGACAGTAGATTATGAGATCAACCCTTAGCGTTTTCTAGTTCGTACGTTCAGTTTGATCCTATTCTCCTAATACATGCTTTCGAATTGAATGTGCCACGCCCTGCTCATTGTTCGAAAGTGTCACTTCATCTGCAGCTGCTTTCACTTCATCAGGAGAATTGTCCATCGCAATTCCTTTGCCTGCATAGGTCAGCATCGTTATATCATTATAATAATTACCAATAGCCATTACTTCAGAGGGCTGAATGCCTTTGGATTCAGCTAATCTTTTCAATGCTGTACCTTTGGTTGCTTCGGGGTGCATCAGATCAATGAAAAAGTCTCCACTACGTGTCATGTAGTAAGGAAGATTCCAGTTCCCCCACTCTTGCTGTACTGTGTTCATTTGCTCTAACGGTCCAAAGGCCGTAAATTTGACAAGTGGTTCAGTTAGATCTGCCCACTGGGGCAACTGTTGTGGCTTCATCATAAAGTTGCGATACATCTCTTGTACTTGCAATTCCAGCCCTTCCGGCTGATCCACATATAATCCAAATGCCGTGTTAATGTCAAAATGAACTCCATTCTCCCGACAATAGGTGATAAACGGCTCTAGCCCCTGACCCTCCATCGCAAAACGATGAATAATTTCACGTGTGCTTACTTCAGCAGTTACCGCTCCGTTATGTGTTATCACATAGCCTGCCAAACCCATCTGCTCCATAAAAGGAATCGTGTTGGCTGGTCCTCTGCCTGAGCACAGCACAATCTCTATCCCTTGACGGGATGCACGAATCAAGGTTTCTTGTGTCATCTCAGTTAGTTCATGATGATCATTCAGCAATGTTCCATCGACATCAAGTGCAATTAATTTATATGTCATTGTGTATTCACTCCTTAAATAGGGGGGATCGCACCCACCCAAACCCTCCCTTCCGAGAGGGCCCCAGAGGGCTCTGCCCTCGGAAGGGAGGGTTTGCGGAAGCGGCGGTGGGTCGGGTCTTGCTATGTAACGTTTGGTGTGGGAGCGCTTGTCTGCCAGGATCACCGCTAAATATAGCGGCGACCCTGCCCAAGCTTACTGGGACCATTTCGGGCAAGGCTTCGCCTCTTGCCCGGAGCTCCCTGCTCCGCTTCGCGAAGGGCGGGAGCTTTGCGCCTTTGGCGCTGGGGGCAAGGCTTCGCCTCTTGCCCGGGGCTCCCTGCTCCGCTTCGCGAAGGGCGGGAGCTTTGCGCCTTTGGCGCTGGGGGCAAGGCTTCGCCTCTTGCCCGGGGCTCCCTGCTCCGCTTCGCGAAGGGCGGGAGCTTTGCGCCTTTGGCGCTGGGGGGAAGGCTTCGCTCCTTGCCCAGGCTCCCTGCTCCGCTCCGCGAAGGGCGGGAGCTTTTGCGCCTTTGGCGCTGGGGGCAAGGCTTCGCTCCTTGCCCAGGCTCCCTGCTCCGCTTCGCGAAGGGCGGGAGCTTGCGCCTTTGGCGCGGGGGCAAGGCTTCGCTCCTTGCCCAGAGCTCCCTGCTCCGCTTCGCGAAGGGCGGGAGCCTATTTGCGCAGAATATTTAACTCTTCTGCGGTAAGTTCGCGATAGCTGCCCATCGGTAGATCGTCTGCTAGCTGCAGGTCACCCATGGCTACTCGTTTAAGGTAAACCACTCGTTTGCCAACAGCCTGAAACATACGTTTCACCTGGTGAAACTTCCCTTCGTGAATGATCAACGATATGGATGAATATACACCCTCATCCGTCTCTTCGTGATGAAGAATCGTTAGATCCGCCGGTAAGGTTTTATATCCGTCATCCAACTGTATACCTGCCTTGAATTGCCGAATATCCTCTTCAACCACTCGTCCTAATACACGAGCTTCATACGTCTTAGGAACGTGTTTACGTGGGGATAGTAGATCATGCGCAAGCGGCCCATCATTGGTTAGGATCAGCAAACCTTCTGTGTCTTTATCCAGACGGCCAACCGGGAACGGGTTGAAGACACGATCTTCTTTACGCAGTAAATCTAATACCGTTCGATCTCTATTATCTTCGGTAGCCGACACAACACCCGGTGGTTTATGCAACATCAGATAGATCATTTCCCGGTAGACGATCCGTTCGCCATCTACCTCGATGACATTCAGGTCTGGATTCACCTGTAATCCGCTATCTTTCACAGCTTTGCCATCCACTTGTATGCGGCCTTGCTTCACTAACTTTTTGAGTTCACTTCGTGTACCCACACCCATATGACTCAGGATCTTGTCCAAACGCAAGGTCTGTTTTCCCTTTCCACTCATACCGATGTCCACCTCCAGCCTGCCGGATATTCATTTTTCAGCACGCCATCCAGCCATTTTCCCCAGCCAGCGGCATAACCATCAACACACACTAAAGTATAACCCTTGGCAACTACTCCCGCCTTGAGCTGAACCCGAGACTCCTCAATATTCAAGGTCTCTCCTTTTAAATACCTCACCGCTTCACCATTTGCAGAATTAAGGTTGATCACTCGCACTGCCTCTGTATTATGCAACGCACATGCCAACGGATGGGATGGCACAAATCGTCCATTTTTCACCGTTCCCATGAACCATCCAGGACGAATGACTTTAAGTCCCTCTAGACGCTCAGCACCTACCGAAGATTGATATACACGATCACCGTAATACACCGTTTCTCCTGGAAGCTCTATTTCCAGATGGTCTTGTACAAACTGCTTATAGATGACCTCCGGTTCCAACTGCTCCGTTCCACGACCCTGTCCACGTCGCTCTGATTTGCGCCCGCCACGTTCGTTTCCTTTCGCCTGTTTCCCCTTCGATTTCCCCTCATAGTCCTGTCTAGGTTTGTTCTCTCTCGCCTCTGTTCTCAGAAGACGCTCTCGTTTACGATCTGCTTTACTAAGGGGTGCTGACGCTGCAATGAAACGCTCTTGCTCTGATTCACGCTCAGTATCAATATGCACTCTATCATCTGCTACTCCGTCCGCAATGTCATCCGCCTCTGAATCCACCAGATCTTGCCCAGTGAAAGATGGACTCCGATGCTGTAACACTGCTACATAATGACCTTCCCCTTCTAACAAATGAGGCCATAATCTCGCTGTTCCAGCCACTTGATCCAATACCAAGGCTGTCTCCTGTGCCGTTTCCGGCATCGTTTGACGCACCCAATCAGGTCTACCCGGCTCAAATCCTGCTTCCTTAGGGATGCCTTTCACAACAAAATCAGGATTCAACTTCAGAAACTCCGCAATCATTGCTTCATTTTCCTCAGGCGCAAATGTGCATGTCGAATAAACGATCGTACCTCCTGGAGCCAGCAGTCTGGCAGCCGTCTCTAGAATGTCTCGTTGCATCAGAACACACTTATCAATGGAGTGATCCTCCCATGATTTCACCATGTCCTCATCCTTGCGGAACATGCCTTCCCCTGAACAAGGAGCATCTATTAAGACCTTATCGAAATAATGTTCAAATGCACCTGCGATACGCTCTGGAGATTCGTTCAACACAACTGCATTTCGAACCCCGTACAATTCCACATTTTTGGCGAGAGCCTTCGTTCGCTCAGCATGAATATCATTGGTTACCAGCACACCCTTACCTTGCAGTTTGGCTGCAATCTGGGTAGACTTCCCGCCTGGCGCAGCACAAAGATCAAGCACTCGGTCTCCTGGCTGCACACCCAATAATTCAACAGGTGCCATTGCACTTGGTTCTTGAATGTAATATAGACCTGCATGATAATACGGATGCAAGCCCGGCTTCACCCCGTGAGGCACATAAAAACCTGTCCCACACCAAGGAATGGGACGCAAATCGAATGGAGCAAGTTGCTCGAACGACTCCATGGATATTTTTAACGTATTCACTCTAAGCCCTGCATGTGGGGACTGATCATATGATGACATAAATTGTTCAAATTCATTACCAAGCAATGTTTTCATTCGCTCAGCAAATTTCAAAGGTAGCTGTACAGCCATAATTGCACTCATCCTGTCCTGTTAAAATACCAGCATCTCTTAGAATGCCTACATCTTGCTCTATGTTATCATATCCGAGTTTTGCTGTCTTATCGGTTCAGTAGATATTCCACTACAGCCTGTAATGTTGTATAATGACAAGTAGGTTAATTCTTGAGCAAAAATTCGGTGTATTATGCATATTATCCCAGACTCAATTTTTGCCAAAGCCATATCATGATATGAATAATGGGGGATGTTCAATGAAATCTAAGAAAAAGAAAAGTGCCACGATCCTTATTTTCCTAGGCATTTTTGTCATTTTACTAGCCGCACTTGTACTGGTGAATCAACAATCCAAGAAGCAGATGGATGCTGTAGAGAATGCGTATGGTATTCCGGCTTCTAAGCTCACTTCAGCTACTCGCGAATTACTCGATGATCCGAATTACCAACAAATTATTTTGCCTGATGACATGAAAGCTAAGATTGATAACAAAGAAAGCTTTTTTGTTTATTTCTTCGCATCGGATTGCTCACACTGCCGTGCTACAACACCTCAATTGATGCCGCTCGTGGATCAAGAAGGTATTCAATTGCCACAGTTCAACCTACGTGAGTTTGACGCTGGATGGACAGATTACAATATTGAGTTCACACCAACGCTTGTTTATTACCAAGACGGTGTTGAGAAGGATCGCATGGTCGGCGGACTCCAGGAGAATGGCAGTGATAACGGCTATACTCTGGATGACTACAAACAATTCTTTGACAAATACAAGGATAGCGCAACGCCTGCAGCAAGTTAAGCACAAGTTCGCTGTTATGGACACCGTTACTTAGAGATGTTGTTGATGGAGGGACAAGCATAGACATTTAGGTTGCTCTGCTCTATGCCTGTCCCTTCTCCTTCTTTATCCATCGCTAGAATACGAAACACCCCGATAGCCTGTAAGGCATGATCGGGGTGTTTTTTATATTTTTCCTGCCAGGCTATCACAGCCCTGTCAGAAAGGATAATTAGCCTGAGTAATCCTGTATTCCGTTTTATTGCTCTTTCTGCTGTAATGCCTTCATCTTCTCTTCATAGATCCGTCCACGCGTCGGACTTCGCCGCTGCGGTATGTTCGGTTTCACGTGCTTGCTTCTTTGGCTAACAGCTTGAATCAACACTTCATCCTGAATGACAATCGTTAGATCACGATAAGGGAAGCTGTCCGAATCTGAATCTGTCAGTCCCTCTAACAGCTCACGAACTTCTTGGACTAATCGTCCAAGCTCAATTCCCTGTTGAGCAGCAGGATACGTCTCCAGAAGGTCTACTGCACTTTGAAACATCATCCGCGCTCCACGAAGATTGCCGTTTCTAAAATGATACAGTCCAACGGCAATTTGCAGCATTCCTTTATAAAATGAATCACGATCACATTTCAACCACAGTTCTTCCAACACTTCATGGCATTCAAAATAGTCCTGATCGCGATTAAAGTAGATTAAGTAGTCGATGTACAGTGGCTCATAGCTGTTCATCTGGGTTTTCGCCCTTCCTTGCATTGTTCAAAAGTGTCTTCACATCATCTAGAAGGTCTTTAAGCCCTTCCATGTCATGACGCTCCCAGTAATCATTGAACCGTTTCTGGGCTTCAATTGCTTCATTCACCAGATGGTAGAAATACAATTGATGTATGATGTTCAGTGTTCTTGATACGATATTAGAGTCATCCTCAAATGCCTTCTGTGCCTCAAGGATTTGCAATCGAATTGCTGACATCTCATTATCAAGGACAAATGCCGCTTCAGCCGTCTTTTTCAGCCTAGCTCGCATATCATCGGGAAGACTCTCCCGAAACTTATAACTGAGGGAATGTTCGATGGTCGCCCAGAAATTCATCGCTAACGTCCGGATCTGAATCTCGGCCAACACGATCTTTTGTCCAAGTGCCGTCTGAACAGGATATTCAATGATCATATGGAAACTGCGGTATCCACTCTCTTTGAAGTTCGTAATGTAATCTTTTTCAATGAGAACGGTTAGATCCTTACGCGCGCGAATATATTCGGCTACTCGGCGAATATCATCCACGAACTGACACATAATCCGTATTCCTGCAATATCCTCTATCCCGGTTTCTACCTGATCCAGCGGCACATTCAAACGCCTGGACTTCTCCAAAATGCTGGATATTTTTTTGACACGACCCGTCACGAATTCGATTGGAGCGTATTCTTCCCTTTTCTTCAGCTCCGCCCGCATTGTCTTGAACTTAACCTTCAATTCCTCTACCGCTTGTTCATAAGGAAGTAAAAATGTACCCCAGTCTCTACCGTCCATGCTTATGCCTCCTGTCTCTATAGCGTCCCCTATATTACCTATTATACATGATGTTTGTCGGGGGGAAGAGTCCCGTACACTTAACCTCTTCCAAGCTTCTATATTTTGCTGTTGGGGAACTTCCTTCTCTTCTTACTTGTGCTCCGCACCCACCGCTTCGGAAATATGATTATACCCATCTTGGCGCAACAATTCGCGCAATCCGGCATGGATGCGGCGGTTTATTTCTGGCCCTTCATAGATCAGAGCTGTATAAATTTCCACAAGGCTTGCTCCCGCCTTAATTTTCTCATAAGCATCCTCGCTTGTAAAAATACCACCTGAGCCGATAATCGGGAGCAACCCTTCGGTCTGGCGATAGATTTGACGAATGATGTCCGTAGAGCGATCACGGAGTGGCTTACCGCTTAGTCCACCTGTTTCCTTCGCATGCTGGTGAGACAACCCCTCCCGACTAATCGTCGTATTGGTTGCGATAATACCAGCTACACCGCTATCGGCTATCGTTCTCACCATATATTCAAGCTCCTGATCGTTAACATCTGGTGCAATTTTGACAAGAACGGATTTGGCTGCGCCACCAACACTTGCTCGCTGGGCTTCTATCTCATTCATAACTGCAGCAAGCAATTCTTTTAATTCGTTCCCATGTTGCAGATTACGCAAATCCGGTGTATTTGGTGAGCTTATATTCACGACAAACAGATCAGCATATTGGTACAGTGCTCGGATGCACTTCGCATAATCTAGATGTGCCTCTTCATTTGGTGTTGCCTTGTTCTTACCGATATTCACAGCGACTGGAATACGACGTTCCTTCAGACGAGATAGTTCACCTGCCATCGCTTCCGCACCCAAGTTATTGAATCCCATACGGTTCACTAGCGCCTCATCTGGAGGCAAACGGAACAATCGTGGCTGATCGTTCCCTGGCTGAGCTAGAGGCGTCACAGTACCTACCTCCATGAACCCAAATCCAATCGAAGAGAACCCCGTTACAGCTTGTCCGTTTTTGTCCAGGCCTGCTGCTAATCCTACAGGCGTAGGGAAGTGGCATCCAAACATATCCACTGCGAGATCAGCCGTTTCACGCACACCATACATTACACGTAAACCAGAAGGCACCGGGCGTATGCTCCCCATACCACTCAGGCCACCAATAATGAGATGATGAGCCTGCTCAGGATCCATTTTGAACAATAGCGGTTTTGCAAGACTTCTGTATAACAAATCGTTCACTCCGTTCTCGTCCGGTACGCTTTTAAAAAAGGCTTTCCCGTCTTTTCATATGTAAAAAAACACTCTATACACAAGTCTATCCGTTTCTTCTTCAAAAGGAAAGTAATTTACGTATAGACACAATCATTTATTCAGATCATCCAAAGATCGGATACAAGTATACGCTTTCCATAAAAATGCTATGATCAGAACCTTACACGCGATACCTGATTTCTTATTTCAAAAAGGCATGATAAGAAATCTACCTGCATACTGGAAAAGAGAAGGGGAATTCTTTACAATGATACCATAGTCACATGAATAACAGCTCGATGATAAGGAGGAACAGCTTATGGCTCCCAAACGTAAACCACCAACACTTCAGCAGAAAAAAGAAGAAGTGAATCGAAAAGCTATCATCTGGACAGCAGCCAGTGTGGTCGGATTAATCATTATTATTAGCGCACTGATTATTATCGCCAATATGTAAATGAACCAACCCATGCTTTACATTTTACATAATCATTAGCAGGCTGTATAAGGGCAGTTCGATGATAATGAAGGTGCATTAACGTGCCATGTGTGTACCTAGTTCAACCAGTGATACGTCTTGTTCGGATTATTTTGCTTAGGCACAAGCGTGTCCTTGTAGCGATCCTTCGCTTCTGGAACAACCACGGTATCAGGAAGCAGATCCGTCCCAATCCGCACGGGAGTACCCTGAGGAGCAAGTGCGAATAGCTCTTCCACATCTGCTTTGTTCATCCTCACACATCCAAGGGATTCATCTAGTCCGATACTATCTGGCTCGTTGGTCCCATGGATGGCATAATTGGTATCCGAGAGCTGCATTCCCCTTGTCCCAAACTCTCCGTTGGAGCGACCATTTGGATTAACCACTTTATCACTGATGACAAAGGTACCTTCTGGCGTTCGATCCCCACCTAGACCCACCTCATAATTGCGAATAATCGTGTCCCCACTGAGGAGCGCGAGCCTGTGATTCTTCTTGTCCACAACAATCTCGAGCGGTTCCTTCAGGAAAGGCACACCACCTAACGTATCCCCAAACACATCGGCTGAATCTACTGCGTTGTCTACTGTAGCGGTACCCGTTTGAGGCTTAGTTGCTTTACCTTGTTGATGCATTGCAAGTAGAACAGGAAACATTTGACTCATGCCGGGCGAGGTCTCACCTAGCACATTATTAGGAAACGGCTGCGCAAGTTGGTTTACATTTTTGGGCCAAGCTCCATTCTTTTTCCGATAAGATCCGATTGCACTAGACAGCGATGCGACCACCTCTTGCTTGGCCGTCCAAGCTGCCGCCAACTGTTTTACTTCCGTTGAAACCTCTGGAGGCTCACAGTCACACTGTTTCGCATCATAGCTTTGGGCTGTCAATCTTCCTTTGTTATTGGTCTGTACGATGTACTTCACTGGCATATTACGCTTCCACAACGACCATTGACCAGACATTTGCATACCGAGAACGGCTGACGTCTGCACGTTCGATCCCGCACCAGCCCAGGCTTCAGCTAATGCAGTTTCGCCCTGACTTCCACCTCCGAAGGTGCCGGCAGTAAATACACTGGAATCATTCCCCTCTGAATCTGCAACTGATGCTTCCCCAGCTTGTTCTTCCTGATCATCTGTTGCAGCCAGCGCATCTGTGAGTGCTGTGGCTGTATCACGGCTGAAGCCAGGAGCATCGGCAGGCGGTACTAACGCAAGCACTAGCAACATGACCAAGGTTAACCACAACTTGCGAACCCGTTGTTTCTTCTCTTTTTGCTCGCCCATCTCCACGAGTTTATTCTGATAATCCACCCATATATCTGCTGGCGCTTTACTGCGCTCAAAAGCTTCATATACCTCCCCAGCCTGTTGAAAGCAGTAATTGGCTTTCGCTTCTTGGCCTTCATTCAAGTACTCCTTGCCTAGCAAATACCAAGCCATTTTATTGTCTGGGTGTTTCTTCACATATGTACGTAAATGAGTATTTTGCATCCGATCCTCCATCAGTTCGCCATTTTCCGTTTCTTCTTATATATCGGCAGATTGACGATTGAAATCCATAGGACTTGAGTCCTCGGATTATTTTCCACCATGATCTGACACATACGTGTAAACAACGAAAAAGCACGTCCCACTGTGGAAGACAGCAGAAAGTGCTTAGCATTAGTTACAATATAGATAATGAATTAACCTTCTTTGTTAAAAGGCTCATCCGCAACTTTAATGGAATCTGTAGGGCAACCGTCGCAAGCGTCCTGCATATCATCGAAGAACTCATCTGGAATAGCTTTGATCCCTTTGTTTGCATCACCGTCAAAGATTACTTCTGCCAAGCCTTCATCGTCGTAATCGTAGATGTCAGGTGCAGTTGCTCCGCAAGCTCCACATGCAATACATGTATCTTTTTCAACCCAAGTATATTTACTCATTACAATCTCTCCTCCTAAAAATTCACAAACGTACAGTATTTTTATCTAGAAACATATTAATACAAAGTAAGAGTAATTACAAACAATTTTATAACCGCAAGTCTCTATTATGCCTTATTTAATCAAGACTTTGCAAATTATCTTTTTGCAAGGAAGTTCCCCGTACTTTATGGTCGCGCAGTAACACGGATGGATCGTCACCAATCATGCCCGCGGTTACAACTGCATTTTCCCCAAATTTGTCACGCAATTGATCCATGATCCGAATCAAGCTCTCCTTCTTCGGCTTCTGCTCATATTCAAACAGATCCATCTGAATGGCAGATTCTTCACGCGGGATCAACGTTTGTAGGGTGATGCCTAACATTCGAACCGGTTTCCCACTCCCCCAGTGTTTAGCGAACAACGCACAAGCTTCCCGATATATGATGGACGAATCCTCTGTAGGCACTTCCATTAACCGAGAGCGGGTAATGGTCTTCATGTCCGGCGTGCGAATGGTGATCTGAATGCCCTGACTCAACATTTCATGCTTACGCAGCCTTCTGGCGACCTGGTCACTAATATTTAAAAGAACCCGCTGCACATCATTCATATCCGATATGTCCGCTGGCAGTGTTGTTGTGTGTCCGATGGACTTGTTCGCTTCCCGCTCAGCCTGCACAGGCGAATGATTAATCCCTTTAGCTGAATTCTTCAACCAGGTACCGTTGACACCAAATAGATCTGTAAGCATTCGCTCATCTGAATGGGCAAGCTGTCCAATCGTCTCAATACCGATCTTCTTTAGCTTCTCCGCTGTCTTCTTACCTATGCCAAACAGTTCATTGCATGGTCTATGCCATAGAATGTTGGGCACGTCTCTCATTCGCAGAATGGAAATCCCGTTAGGCTTTTTCAGGTCTGATGCCATCTTGGCAAGCAACTTATTAGGCGCAATTCCAATGGAACAGGGTAATCCTAGCTCCTCTCGAATTCGATCCTGTATGCTGGCTGCAATTTCCATAGGTGTCCCGAACTGTTTCGAACCGGTGATATCAAGATAACACTCATCAATAGAGGTTGCCTCAAGCAGCGGTGTATAGCTGTATGCGATTTGCATGAATGCCCTGGAATACTTTCGATATAAATGAAAATCAGGTCGAATCACAATTAAATCAGGACATTTCTTCATGGCCTGGTGGACAACCATGCCTGTTGATATTCCTCTACCTCTAGCTACGTAGGAGCAGGTTACTATGACCCCTTTTCGCACCTCGCTACTGCCAGCCACAGCCGTCGCCTTGCCTCGATATAATTCAGGCTCCTCTGCTTCATGCACAGAACAGTAAAAAGCGTTCATATCCACATGCAAAATGACCCGCCCGGCGGCAGGATAATATTGTTCAACATGGGTATAATGCGTTCCGTCTGAAGACATAATTACCTCCGCCCTTTCGTATACCGACTCGTAGACAATGAGAAATGTATCATTATACCCCACACTCTATAGTTTATAATATTCCAGTTTCTTATGTAAAATTATTTATAGAGGTTGTTCCAGAACTCGCATTTATACAAGCATTTTGTATCCTGTTGATCATCATCATGGAATTCAAACTGCTTCAATGGACTTGCAATAAATTTGAATTAAGATGCAAAATGCTTATCGTTTAATGAATTCCATTATACCTTTAATAGCTCCTTCATCACTCGATCCAGTTTATTTCTGAAAGGACTTGATGATCAACCGAACGATCGCCAAAATGCCGACTCCAAATATGATTGTAGCTATTAATGAAATCATTGTATTTTCCCAAATAAAGCTCAATAGTTCTCCCTCCTTTATCCAATTCTAACAAGCATAACATAATTTTCTCAGTCGTTCACGCTGTGTTAAAACTCAAAAATCCTATTTTTGTTACATGAAACTGCGAATTCTATGTAGCATTTGGCTATAATGGTGCTATAATAATTAATTATACAAATTCACGACTTTAGGACAAATCAACGCAGCCAGTTTAACACAGTGTAGCGTTGCAGAATCGAAGGATTTTACACAACTTAAACTTTTATTACTTTCCCAACTAACCAATTAACTTTTAAAAAAGCGCTTTATCTCAAAGGAGGATCTTCATGTCAAAGGCCATTTCCATCTTCGATACGACTTTACGTGACGGCACACAAGGGGAGGGTGTCAGCTTATCGGCAGATGACAAGCTCAAAATTGCCAAAAAGCTAGATGACCTGGGTGCTCATTATATTGAAGGCGGAATTCCGGGCAGCAACACCAAGGACATTGAGTTTTTCAAAAGAGTCAAGGAATTGAACTTGAACGCCAAGGTGGTTGCATTTGGCAGCACACGTCGGAAAGGCTCTGTCGCCAGTGGGGACGCTAACTTACAACGAATTCTTGAATCAGGTGCTCATGCAGCGACACTTGTTGGAAAGTCATGGGACTTCCACGTGCATACTGCACTGCAAACTACTTTAGAAGAAAACCTGTCCATGATCTATGACTCGATCGCCTATCTTAAACAAAAGGGAATGGAAGTCATTTTTGATGCAGAGCACTTCTTCGATGGCTTCAAACATAATCCGGAATATGCCCAAGCGGTGCTGACCAAAGCGCATGAAGCTGGAGCAGACTGGCTGGTTATGTGTGATACCAACGGCGGAACGATGCCTCATGAGGTGCATGAGATTGTATCCACACTCTACCGCGGATTGCCCCTAGCTCAGCTTGGCATTCATACACATAATGACTGTGAACTGGCTGTTGCCAACACATTAAGCGCCGTACAAGCCGGTGCAAGACAGGTACAGGGTACGATGAATGGATATGGAGAACGTTGTGGTAACGCCAACCTGGCTTCCATTATCCCTAACCTACAATTGAAGCTTGGCTACGAGTGCGTGTCTGAAGATTCGATGAAACAACTGACCAACGTAGCGCGCTACGTAAGTGAGATCGCGAATGTGAACATGCCAATTAACCAGCCATACGTTGGTAATGCTGCTTTTGCACACAAAGGTGGAATTCACGTCTCCGCCATCTTGCGTGATTCCCGAACGTATGAGCATATTGTGCCAGAACTTGTTGGGAATAAACAACGTGTACTTGTCTCTGAACTCGCTGGACAAAGTAACATTGTGTCTAAGGCTCAAGAACTCGGACTTGAGTTCGACCCTAGTAGCGAGAATTCTCGCCAGATTATTGAGAAAATCAAAGATCTGGAGCACCAAGGCTACCAGTTTGAAGGTGCGGATGCTTCACTTGAATTATTGATTCGTGAGGCCAATGGAGACATGAAAGAACTATTCACCTTTGAATCTTTCAAAATGCTGGTGGAGAAAACCGCCGGAAAATCCGTTGTTTCCGAAGCTTTTGTTAAATTGAATGTAGGCGGAAACAGTGTGTACACTGCTGCTGAAGGGAACGGCCCTGTCAACGCACTCGATAATGCTGTTCGTAAGGCGCTTGTACAATACTTCCCTTCACTCGGCAACATGCACCTTTCTGACTACAAAGTACGTGTCCTGGATGAGAAAGATGCTACAGCGGCCAAAGTACGTGTTCTGATCGAGTCCAAAAATACGGAAAACACGTGGAATACGGTTGGTGTATCTGAGAACGTTATTGAAGCGAGCTGGGAAGCACTCGTGCACAGTTTCCGCTACGCGTTACTTCAGGAAAACATACAGGACGAGCCTAGCATCGTTTCAATCGCTGCACATGGGCTAAATAATCATTAAACGCATATTTCCCGGAAAATAAAAGAAGCGCTCTTCTCCAGCAACGGAGAATGAGCGCTTTATTTTTGGATTGAATTCATTGTTTGTCGCCTTATTGAAGACATTATTAGGATTTCCTTTAAGACAGTTACTTTTTAATCACTGCCTTTATTTTACGTTCCAACTCTTCTTCAGGCAAAATGCCCAGAATAACCTCCTGAATCACACCGTTGGCATCAATCAGTACATTTGTAGGAAAGGCCACTCCGTTATACTTTGCATAAGTCGCTCCGTCTTCATCCAGCAAGATTGGGAAGGTGAGCTTATACTCATCTACAAAGGCTTTGGCATCCTTAAGTTTATCGTACGATGTCACATTAACACCATACACGTCTAATTTATCTTTGTACTTTGCTGCCAAGGAATTTAGCTCTGGTGCCTCCTGTTTGCAAGGCTCACACCAAGACGCCCAAAAGTTCACAAATATCGCTTTATCCTTAGCTCCACCTACATTGTAGGTTTTCCCATCCATGGCTGTTAGAGAAAATCCAGGAGCAAGCAATCCTGCACGAGGCCCAGTCTCCGTAGGAAGAGGTTCCTCCTGCTTGAACACCGCTGCAATCCCATCCCCTGCATTTTGCGCTAACGCAAAACCAATGAGTAATACAGCAACAATCCCTATGTATATATTTCTTTTCACGGTTATTCACCCTCTTATCGTCAGTATCCCGCATGATTTTAACGTTCATATGGAACAAACCCAGATCCTCTCTCATATTGTACCCTTTTCATTAAAAATTTTACAATCTGAATCCATAAAAATTGGACTTTTTAAACAGCTTCTATAAAATAAAATGAAAAAGGACTCCTGCCGAAACAGGAGCCAAAGAGAGAGGGGTGAATACAAATGGCAGCACTTCGTGGACAGCAGAGCACACTCTACATCCCTTCCTCCGTGGAGCAAGAAATATCAGATTACATGTTCCATTCGCTGCCACAGGAAGCCTGCGGGGTTGTGCTGGGTGAAGCTGCAGCGGGCGGCATACGAATCAGTCGGTTTCAGCCCATTCGTAACGTAGCACCTGACCCGCTGCATCATTTCCAACTGGAGCAGGCGGAATGGATTCGTTGCATCTTTCAGGAACCTACGCTTATTGGCGTATTCCACTCCCATCCTCGAACAGAGCCGTTACCATCTCTGGAGGACATCCACGCCCTTCCGACTTTTGCCGGTTTGCTGAACGTATATCTCATTGGTTCACCTGTTCATCCCATTGATTCAACAAGTCATAACAAGATGAACTTACATGCTTATGAGATTGAATCCGCGAAACAGACACCTGACGAAGGTGATGAAGGTATCGAATATAGATTACAGCCATTACAATTACGCATGACTTAATTGAGTGTACAGATCCCCCAACGTTTCCACATTATGCTGAATCATATCTTCCAAGTAACATGACCACAGTTGTGCGGTCATCTTCGCATCTTCCAGAGCATGGTGACGCCCCTGAATGGTAATACCTCTCGATTCCAGCAGCTCATCCAGCCCGTAACCTGGCCTACCAGGCTCCAGCCATCGCGCCAACATCATCGTGTCGATCAGTCGGTGTGTAAGCCTTACCTTGGTTGTGCGCCACAACGCTGCATTCAGAAAAGCACGATCATGCCCACTCGCATGCGCGACGAGCACACTACCTCCGACAAATGACATAAAATCATGTAATCCCTCCAGTAGGGAGGGTGCATCCGATGTCATCTCCTGCGTAATTCCCGTGAGTTCAGTGATATGTTCTGGAACTGCCGTCTTGGACTGTACCAACGTGTAGAACTGCTCACCCTCCACGATGGCACCTCCATTAATCCGTACTGCTCCAAACGAAAGAATCTCATCTCCATGTTGAGGTGAAAAGCCCGTCGTTTCCAGATCGAACACAACTGCGTCCAACTCGTTCAACGGAGTGTGGAGCACCTCCGGTCTACGTTGTTCTCTCATCATAGAACGGATAAAAGCCATGTGTTGCGCCGTAGGGGCTCCCATTATGGAAGCGATGGCGGAAGGAACCCCTCCCTGACGCAGCGAATTCCAAAATCCTGTATTGCCCCGTGCCGGCTCTCTCATGGACGTCTCCTCTCCGCGAAACGCAGCTGTCGTTGCAGTGCGCGGTGCACACGACGTATCAGCCCTAATGTATTCCTCAGTTCATAATGCACTTGCTTTTGCTTCATTTGTTTCTCATCTAAAAAACCACTGCTCTGCTGTAAATCCCGTTTGAGCACAACCGGTGTATTACGACGGAATTCAAGTGCGGATACGAAAGCTCTGCCAGCGGCATCCAGTAAGGTAAGTGGCACAGCCTCAAGCGAAACTAATCGCTCTATCCGCTTGAGTGTTGATGTTTCTTTGATCCCGTGCTGTAATGCTAGAAACCTTGCGCTATTGACTAACGGAATGTACAAACCATATTTCACATCAAATCCTCCTGCATGTTCACCAAAACGCTCAGTGACCACCTGCCCAAGAATATTTAATGTAGCTTTATGTTTGACTGTATTGCGCAGAACAGCATCGGAAAGCTCGGGTACCTGTCTGAACCCGGAATAAAATTCGTTAATCCATTCTTCCGCAAGTCGATGATCTCCTGTAATAAAGCGCATATCTGAAGCAATAATGAGATTACGAACCGGCTCCCAGGCTAGATCTGAACGCCATTCCGACAGCTGTTGTTTCCAAGCTTCAAGCGTCTTTCTCCATAGCCGCTCGGAACACATGACCTTACCTTCACATTTGGCATACCCAAGCTCTTCTAATACATCGGTAATGCGCTGACCAAGCTCAGCATAATAGGATTCTTTTTCTTCATGCGGCATATCACTAATGATCATGCCATTGTCCTGATCACTCCATAATGTCGACTCTTCCCTGCCTGAACTACCAAAAACGATAAAGGCATAGGGGACGGGAGGTTGGCCGAAGCCTTCCTCTACCATCCCCTGGATGCACAACTCCACTGCTTTCCGGGCAATCCGGTCATGCAGCTCATTTACCGTTTGGTACCATTCAACCTTCGACAAGGAAGCGGACAACAATTCCTGGAGCTCATGCTGTAATACGATTCGTGCCTGGCGCAATTCTTCAACAGATGCTGCAACATCTATTTCCGTATAGGACCAAGAATGGTTGATAAACGGGATGGGTTCCATCATGTCCGGCCTCCTTGAAGCATGATTCAGCAATCTTCAACTTAGGAGCTGAACGTACCGCCTCCGTTGGATTTGCTTTCTGCATGTTTCATTTGCTCAGGATACCCGTAAGTACCATGTTCGCTTATATCGAGACCCATTGTTTCTTCTTCTTCCGTAACACGGATACCCATAATGGCTTTCATTCCGCCCAGGATGATGAAGGATACAACAAGTACGAAGGCAAACGCGCCGACTAGACCGAGAAGCTGTACGCCTAATTGGTGGAAACCACCACCATAGAACAGACCCGCTTGACCTACACCCGCATGCTCAGCAAGCTCTGGTGTAGCAAATAATCCTGTAGAGATCGCGCCCCACATACCAGCAACACCGTGGACAGAGAAAGCATAGATTGGATCGTCAATACCTTTACGATCGAAGTATTGCGCTGTGAAGAATGTGATAATACCTGCCAAAGCACCGATTACCAGAGCTGCCCAAGGCTCAACGAAAGCACAAGCACCTGTAATTGCAACGAGTGCCGCAAGCACACCGTTCAACATACTAGGGATATCCGACTTACCAAGAACTGCCCAAGAGATCAACAGTGCAGCTACACCACCAGCAGCAGCAGCTACGTTGGTAGTCAGAGCAACATAACCGAAGAATCCATCATCTAAAGCCGTTAATGTACTACCTGGGTTAAATCCGAACCAACCAATCCACAGAAGGATAACACCGAGTACAGAGTACACTTGGTTATGACCTGGGATAATGTTAGGTTTGCCGTCTTTGTTATATTTACCGATACGCGGTTTCAACAAGATGGTAGCTACTAACGCTGCTGTCGCACCCGTTAAGTGAACGACCGTCGAACCTGCAAAGTCTTGCATACCCAGCTCTGCGAGCCAGCCGCCGCCCCATACCCAGTGAGCAACAACAGGATACATTATAATAGTATAAAGAGTACCGAAAACGATATATACGCTCATCTTTGCGCGTTCAGCCATACCACCGCAAGCAATGGCTAATGATACCGCAGCAAAAGCTAGATGGAATACAAATTTAACGGTCAGTGGAACATCGGAGAATGCTAATGACTCGAAGGAAGCAGCCATTTGGTCACCACTCAGGAAGAATCCTGTTGTTCCAAAGAAGGCATTACCGTTACCGAAGCCAAGCCCGAAACCTAAAGCCCAGAACGCAATTACTGAGATCCCCAACGTCAGGATCGTTTTACCCGCAATATGTCCTGCGTTTTTCATTCGTGTTGAGCCTGCTTCAAGTAGAGCAAATCCCCCTTGCATCAAGAACACCAACACAACAGCCAAGAACGTAAAGGCTGAGTTCAAACCACTTTGAAGCTCGATATTAGTCGGCCCCTCAGCAGCAGCGAATGCGCTGACCGGAAAAGCCAATAAAGTAAGCATTACTAACACCGAAACCAACCATTTCTTTCTCATGAACCCCACTCCCTCACATGTTAAGTTTCTTCACACATCGTGAAACTCTTAATGTCATTATAAGCAGAAGACAGGAAAGTTGACAAGAGTATTTTCAACAAAATTGAAAAATATTTCTGGGAATAAAGTCATACGTCTTTTTCTTGCACTTAAGTACATAATCATAGGATGTGAGTACATAGATATAGATGGATACACCTCTCATCTTCAAAGCATAACGTTTGACTGTATGGTTAAAGATCATGTATCATATCTATTAGTAAGAAAAACTGGGCGAACTGTATTAAGCCGCAGGTGGAATCTACAATTCCCTACATTTGAACTTGCAAGCGAGGTGAATATCATTGGGGATATGAAACTATTTAGAATTGGCGAACTTGCCAAGACCGCGGGTGTGAGCGAACGGACGATTGACTATTACACAAAACTGGGTCTCATTGACCCTGAAGAGCGTACAGAGAAAAATTATCGTCTCTATAGTAGTGAAACCTTAACCAGACTAGAACGTATTGTACAAATGAAACAAGAGAAGTATAGTCTCGACGAGATTAAACAATCTCTTCAGAAGTGGAGTCTGGTGAGCACTGAAGAGCAGGTTGCCCATAAACTGACTACCTTAGAACTTCACGTGCAGCAGCTTGAGCGTGAGGTTAACGAGCTTAAACCTCTCCTTGGCGAGATGAAACCTGTACAAGCACGCAAAATGATGGCAGGGCTGCTCACGAAGAGCGCAGGTACGATGGAAGCACTGAAAATTCTGCTCGAAAACACCATGATGTAACTTATTATTAGAAAGTGGAGGAATGAATATGAGTTTTAATAACGGTATGTTCGTTTTGATCATTATCGCTTTTTTGCTCTCTTTATGGGCGCAATTCCGCGTAAAAAGTACATTTAGGCGTTGGTCTGAAGTACCCAATTTGAATGGCATGACTGGTTACGACGCTGCTCGTCACATGCTTGATGCTAACGGCCTTCACGATGTTCCAATTGAACCCGTTCGTGGAGCCCTATCTGACCACTATGATCCAATGAACCGGGTCGTTCGATTGTCAGAGCCCGTATACTACGAGAATTCGATCTCAGCCGTATCTGTAGCGTGTCACGAGGTTGGACATGCGATTCAACATAAAGAAAGCTACCCAATGCTTGCACTGCGTCACCGGATCTTCCCAATCGTGAACTTTGCATCTGGTCTGGCTCCATTCTTGCTGATCGCCGGCTTCCTCTTCAACGCTATGAATCTTGTCGGGATCGGTATCATCTTCTTCTCCGTTACCGTTGCGTTCCAACTGATTACCTTGCCGGTAGAATTCAACGCCAGCAACCGTGCACGTGAGATTATGGTATCCGAAGGATATATCCGCAACGAAGAAGAAAAAGGCGTGGCGAAGGTACTGAACGCCGCAGCTCTGACTTACGTTGCTGCAGCATTAATCTCATTGCTTGAATTGATCCGTTATATCGGGATTTTCAATAGCCGTGACTAATTAAATAGCTAACATAAACAAAAAACAATACCCCACCGTTAACCGGATGGGGTATTGTTTTGTTGTAGACCGAAATAATTTAATAGAAATGATCGGAACGACTGTGCCACAAGAGGAAGCTTATCATCCGCCCGATGTATTAACCCAATCGTACGTGTCACTTTGGGATGGGAGATTGCTACATGGGCTGGCTGCAAAGGATTTGTTTGAAACAGAGCCATCTCAGGAAGAAGACTGACCCCCATACCCGCTGCGACTAATCCTCGAATCGTATCTGTCTCTTCACCCTCAAAGGCGATTTTGGGTGTGAATCCAGCTTCGAGACAAGCATGCCATACAATCGGTCTCAGCGAGTAGCCTTTGCTGAACAACACGAACTTATCATCTTTCAGTTGTTCTAACGCAATCGTTTCTTCATTGGCAAGCGCATGGTTAGGCGGAAGGATTGCATGCAATTCCTCCGTAAGTACAATATCCCCAGCAACCTGATCGTGCTTCTCCGGAAAAGGAGAAATGAACGCTAGATCCACTTCAGCGGACAGCACGTCACGAATTAGGGTAGGAAACATGCCTTGCTTGAATCGGAATTTAACATTAGGATAACGCTGACGAAATGCTGCTACAACAGACGGAATTAGATGAATACCCAGACTATGCGGAAAACCAATCCGAATCTCGCCATGTTCAGGATCCAAAAATTCATGGACTTCTCCAACTGCTTTGTCCAAATCCTTCAAAATTCCTTCAATGCGTTTACAGAAGAGCTGCCCCACAGCAGTCAATTGCAGATTTCGCCCCTTCTGCATAAACAGATCAACACCGAGTTCTTCCTCTAGTTGATGAATTTGTCGACTTACCGCAGACTGTGCCACATGCAATTCTTCCGCAGCCTGGGTAACATGCTCCTTCTGTGCTACTTTCAAAAAGTAATGCAACTGTCTTAATTCCACTTAGCCTGATCGCTCCATTCTGCTATACCCTACTTATCCTTACATGCGTACCAAGATCACAGATTATCTTCATGACCATTATTGTTACCTTTTTAACATCCGCGGACGCCACAACCGAATGATAAGTCCATAAATAAAGAATCCACCTAATAATCCACCTAAATGAGCCATCCAGTTAATTCCCGACATCGCAAACGAGAATATAATACCGAATACAAGCAGTGTATATAACGTTTTGCGCGAAGATTCATCCATGATGGTTCGCTGGAACAAGGCAACATACAGAAACGCACCATAAATACCGTACACCGCACCTGAAGCACCAACGGATATCGTTGTTTGCCCCAACGAATTGTACCAAGCAAGCGCAAGCACATTACCCAAAACACCGCTAGCAAGGTACAACACTCCATACCTGATTGACCCGAGGATCCGTTCCATCGGAGGCGCAAACACAACGAGAGCAAAACTGTTGAATAACAGGTGACTAAAACCAGCGTGTAGGAAAATGGACGTAAAGTGCCGCCACCACTCCTCCGAATAAACCGGAAGGTTCGTCAGTGCCCCCCACTCGACCAAGGTTACAGGATTGGTTGAACCACCATTCAAAGACAAAAGAATGAACATCACTACATTTGCAACTAATAACATTGACGTCAAAGGGAAAAACTTCAAATAACTCTTCCAGTTCTCATACCTAATAAATATCATACGTTTCTACTTTCACTCCACCCTGTCAGATCGGCTTTCATCTGATCCATCGTAATAAACTGCGTCCACATTGGACAATGTCTTTCATAAAAGATTATAATGGATTTTGGCACGGATCACCAATTAATAAGGAGGAACATTATTATGGCACAAGAACGTACAGGCGCAGCTACATTCAAAGGTAACCCTATCACATTGATCGGCCCTGAACTGAAAGTAGGCGATCAAGCACCTGATTTTACACTCAGCAAAAACCTGATTGAAGAAGTATCTCTGAAAGACTATGCAGGCAAAATTAAATTGATTAGCGTTGTTCCTTCCCTGGACACCGGCGTATGTGATGCGCAGACTCGTCGCTTCAACGTTGAAGCTGGAGAGCTCGGAGACAACGTAGTTGTCCTGACTGTAAGCGTAGACCTTCCGTTTGCACAGGAACGGTGGTGCGGAGCAGCCGGCGTAGACCGCGTTGTTACTTTGTCTGATTACAAAACACGCTCATTCGGTGAAAATTACGGTGTTCTGATCAAGGAATTCCAACTGGACATGCGTTCCATTTTCGTAGTGGATGCCGAAGATAAGATTACATATGTGGAGTATCTGCCTGAAATGACAGAATCCCCTAACTTCGAGCAAGCCATTGCTGCAGTAAAAGCTCTGCTGTAGAAGTCATACACGTCCCAGAACAAAAGCGAGGAAGGCTCACCTTCTCTCGCTTTTTGTTTTGTCATCATCTATTTAGTACGTGTTTGAAAACCGCGAAGGACGCAGTTCTCAGACACGTCCTAATCATTTGTTTTGTATTTTGCCAGCTTTTTATCAAGCACAGAGAATAGATTCATAATTGTACGATAATTCGATCCCAGATCCCCAAGCGAACCACGTGAAGCAGAATACATATCTACCGCACTACGCACAGGGCTAACAGAGATAATAGAAACGGTGATATCCATCGTCCGCCCAAACGTTGTACGTTTTTCCAAGATAATCTCTCCAACAGATGGTACTTCGTGCAGCACTTTATAACCTGGAATTTTCTTTAGTGTAGAAGAAACCTCTTCCCACGCTCTCTCTTTAGATAGGTTATAATACCGTGTTTTTAATTTGGGATCCTTGGCTCGATCGCTGGTTCCCTCCATGCTTCGGATGATACCTACGAGCGTTCTCTTTAAGGTCAAGACCCTTCCTCCTTTGAGTGTAACCGTTCCATTTATGTATTCTAGTGTAACATTGTTCAAGAAGTAACAAAAGGGTAAGCCGCATTTTTAACAAAAATACGATTCTCCTCACAAAAAAGCACCCTGATACTCCTGGATTAGAGGAAAGTGTCAGGGTGCTGTACTTGTAACATAGGAACCCGCCTATGCCGTCCGGCTACATTGTCTTATGAACCTGCTTGGCAGGTGGGTGGCCGCAAAAATGAATTTGAAGTCCCCATGTCGTATAGACAGGGCGTTTCAGCAACATTTTGTATAGATCTCCCGAAGACATCATCATTGGTTCAAAACAACGAATAACCGAAACGTACATCGCAGGATGTACAGTTATTATATCCCTAACTGTGTAAAAAGTAAATGCCGACAAAGCAAGTTTTATTTTCGCAGTGTTTCGTTTTTGTCTTCCACAGGGTTTACACCCTCAATTGTTTCGACAGCATCTCCAGCTTGTGCCGCTTCCTCTTCTTCCTTCTGCTTCTGCATTTTCTCCATCTGCTCTTGCATCTTCATGAAGGTAGCATAGAAATTAAAGAACGCGAACCAAGCGATAATGCTTACAATAAAGAAGACAAACAATACTGGATATCTAGAGCCGATGTAAATTAACAATCCACTTCCCAGCAAGGTTGAAAATACACGAAACGGTCTAATCAGCGTTAACAAAACTGCATTTTTGATAATTAATCCAATCGACATATGGTAGTGCACAACCATTGAGAAAAAGTTAAACAGTGAAACGAACAATAGCAGTAGCAATACAAGCATGATAATGCCTACGAGCTGCATATTTTTGAACTGTGTCATATAAACCGTGTAATCTAGATACATAATGGCAAAAAGCAGCGTATAGAATATACCACCGATCAAACTTTGTTTGTAATTCTCTTTGTAACCTACAAAGAACGTGCGGAAAATCGGTACATCCGTATCACCCATATTCCATTTACGCACAACCGTAAATAAAGCCGAGGTTGCCGGGAACAGTGTAAGCGGTGCCACAATCGCCATAGCCCAGTTCATTTGCAATGATTCGTTAGCCAAGTTCTGTTGCATGACTAAGACCTTCATAATCATGAAAAACAAGAATGGAGACGAGCAAATAGCCCACAACAAGTTGGTTGCGGCAAGTCGTGTAATCCACTCTGTAAGCCTGTATATCCCGCCCATAGCTCCTTTAAATTCCAAACATTTCTCCTCCTCCGCAGCCTTGCGTGTAACCTGAAGTCTAATATTAATATACCTTATTTTATATAGTAAAAGCCAGTACTTCCGGAAAAGAGATGATTCACCTGATCTCGTCCTCCTACGATCTTTAACATACAAAAAAAAAGAATGAGGCAGTTACCTGCCTCATTCCTTAGATCAAGCTTATATGTTATTGAATTAAATGTTACTCAAAAGA
The DNA here is from genome assembly GCF_030812775.1 of Paenibacillus tundrae. Taxonomy (GTDB): domain Bacteria; phylum Bacillota; class Bacilli; order Paenibacillales; family Paenibacillaceae; genus Paenibacillus; species Paenibacillus tundrae_A. Next base: position 6,074 of record NZ_JAUSTI010000003.1, on the reverse strand, counting down.
TGAATCTTTGGCAGGACGACGTCCTTCATTGTTGCTTGGACGAGGTTTGCGGTCACGGTTGTAACCACCTTCTCTGCTTCCACTTCCACCGCTGTTACGATCGCGGTTGTAGCCACCACGTCCGCCGCCACTGCTGTTGCGATCACGGTTGTATCCGCCGCCACCGCCACTGCGGTTACCACTGTAACCTGATGGTTTACGTCCACCGGAGCGAACATCTGGTTTACGACGTTTAGCACGGATTGGATCTTCTGGAGTCAGATCAACTTGTGCATCTTTTTTGTCACCTGTCAGGAGCTTCAGAGCAGCCGACAAGAGTTGAACTGAATCATATTGCTCAAGCATCTGAATAGCAATGCCTTTGTATTCGTTCAGTTCACCAGATTGTACGATCTCAAGCAAACGCTCAGCTGTCAAACGTTGTTTACCTTCTACAGCCTCTGCCATTGTTGGTAATGGTTTACGTGGAATACGATGACGCGTTACACGCTCAATAAAGTGCAAGTGATCGATCTCACGTGGTGTAACGAATGACCAAGCAGCACCCTCTTTACCAGCACGGCCAGTACGACCGATACGGTGAACATAGCTCTCAGGATCTTGCGGAAGGTCAAAGTTTACAACGTGAGTTACGCCGGATACGTCGAGACCACGAGCAGCAACGTCAGTTGCAACGAGTACATCAATGCTGCCGTCACGGAACTTACGCATTACTGTATCACGTTGGTTTTGAGATAGGTCACCATGGAGACCATCAGCAGAATAACCACGTTTTTGCAACGCTTCAGCCAATTCGTCAACACGACGTTTCGTACGTCCGAATACAATGGCCAGTTCTGGAGATTCCATATCAAGCAAACGGCTCAATGCCTCAAATTTTTGACGCTCAGGCACTTCGATGTAAGCTTGGTCAATCAGAGGTGCACTAACTTGTTTCGGAATTACGGATACATGCTCAGGGTTGTTAAGGAATTGTTGAGCCAATTTTTGAATGTTAGGAGGCATTGTTGCTGAGAACAGCATCGTTTGACGGTCATCTGGAACTTGTTTCAGGATCGATTGAATATCCTCCATGAAACCCATGTCGAGCATTTCATCTGCTTCATCCAATACAACCGTTTGTACATCATCAAGTTTGATTGTTTTACGGTTGATATGGTCTAGAAGACGTCCAGGTGTACCAATGATAATCTGTGGTTTTCTTTTCAGTGCACGGATTTGCCGAACAATATCTTGTCCTCCGTAGATTGGCAGGGAGCGCAATCCTTTGAAGCGAGTGAGTTTTTCGATCTCTTCGGCAACTTGGATCGCAAGCTCGCGTGTAGGTGCCATGATGAGGGCGCGGATTTTGTCGTCAGTCTTGGAGATTTTGCTAATCAATGGAATACCGAATGCTGCTGTTTTACCTGTACCTGTTTGAGCTTGACCGATCAAATCTCTGCCTTGTAGTGCGATAGGAATCGATTTGGATTGAATCGGTGTTGCTTCCTCAAACCCGAGCTCAGTGATGGCTTGTAGCACCAGTGGTTCAAGATTGAAATCTGCGAAATTTAAATTTGTCAAAATTATTCATACTCCTTCTATATGGTGGACATGGTGGACAATCCACTTTGTTGTCTGTATTCTTAAGTAGCGTTAATATTTATAGGTTATCCCATCTGGTCAAATTATTATCACAATTCATTATAATTCGTGTATGGGTCCCCAACATAAGACTAAAACTACACACATGCGTTTGAAACATTTCAAATTTTATTGATACATTTGGAAAAAGTTTCCTACTCAAGAATATCCACAAATCATTATATCACAAAACAATTCAAGATTACCAGCAATCTGGTTTTAAATATAAATGAGGTGATTAAATTGCCCAAAATAATTTGGCACTCTCTAGTGATCATTTTGGGTGCTGCAGCTATTGCCTGCGGCTTCAACTGGTTCTTAATTCCGCATCAAATGCTTAGCGGCGGGGTATCCGGTATTTCCATGCTTCTGGGTTATTTCACAACCCTGAATCTTAGTATAATGTATTTTGTTCTTAACATTCCCTTGCTCATCGCAGGTTGGTTTATTCTTGGACGACGTTTCATTATATTGAGTATTGTCTCTGTAGCAGCCACATCCTGGTTTATCGGTTTGCTGCCTGTTTTTGCTGTGTCACCAGATCCACTGCTTAGCTGTGTGTTTGGCGGTATTCTTGTTGGATTGGGCACAGGCATTTCATTCCGAGTAGGTGGTTCAACTGGTGGGCTTGATATTGTCGGTTCGATCTTCACACGTAACCGTGACTTCCCTATCGGTACCGTTATGGCCGGTATGAACGGAGCAATTATTATGCTCGCTGGTTACTTGAGTGATAATTGGACGATTGCCCTGGCATCCATGGTATCCATCTATATCACAGGTAAAGTGCTGGATCTGATCCACATCAGCCACATTAAAGTAACACTGTACATCATTACGAATGAGACCGAGGCAATGCTGAAGAAATTACTTGTTCGTCCACGCGGAGTTACAAAGATCAAAACCCAAGGAGCATATACCGATATCGAAAAGGATATGTTAATGACTGTAACGACTCGATATGAGCTGGTTGAGATCAAACGAATCATTAAAGAAACCGACCCAAAAGCATTTGTGAATATTGTGGAAACGGTTGGCGTTATGGGTTCCTTCCGTCGAAGTTAAGACACCTGTACGGTTAACAATTATCATAAATGTGGTATAATAATTGTGCACGGCTCCTAAATATGATGTATAGCAGGATCTGCCCTTCAATTTCACAGGCACTTTGCTTTTCCGATTCGCGCCGAATGACTTACCATTTTGGAATTCGAGTAGGAAAGGGTGATTATTGTGGATATGGAAACGGTAAAACTGTTTGAGATCGTCAACAAATGGTGCCCGGAAATGCTCCCTTTCTTAAAACCGAATGAACTCGACTCACTGATTGTCCTCCGAGATGGGCTGGGCATCTTGGAGCAGGGAGATGCAATGGAAATCATTCAGTACAGTATTTGTGAGCATCAGAACGATATTTACATTCAATAATCTTTAGATTGATCACGCCGCTTCTTGTGGGGGTTATCCCCATTCAGGAAGCGGTTTTCATTTTTTACACATGTTTCATTACTTGGTTAATAAGGTTAAAAGCCGGGAGGGGTTTACTGTATAATGCAGACATGGAAATACACTAAGGGAGTGGAATACAATGAATATGTTTTGGGCCTTACTTGCCATGGCCTGGGGAAGCTTCAGCGGTTCTTCGGTAACATCAGATCAGGGAGTGCAGGCATTTCCTTCGATAACGAATAACTTTAATACAGCCATTATTCAATCTCAACAAGATCAGGTGGTCATCGATGCAGACAATCCCCCTGCTAAAATTGATCCTCAACCCGACGCACCCATTGTCAAAGGTATTTATGTAACTGCCTATAGCGCTGGTGGGGCACGCATGAAAGAATTACTGGAACTAATCGACAATTCAGAGTTGAACTCCATGGTCATCGATATTAAAGACGATCTAGGATATATTACATACCCCACAGAAAATAAAACGTTACTTGAAATGGGCACATCCCAACCTTTTATTCGGGATATTGATGCACTGATGAAAAGACTTCAGAAACATGATGTGTATCCCATCGCACGAGTCGTCGTTTTCAAAGATACCATTTTAGCTGAAAAGAATCCGGAACTTTCTTTCAAGAACAAAGACGGAAGCGTCTGGGCTAACAGTAAGGGAGATAGCTTTGTGAACCCTTATAGCAAAGAAGTATGGGATTACAATGTTGCAATTGCCAAAGAAGCAGCAAAACTAGGATTCAAGGAAATTCAATTTGACTATGTTCGGTTCCCGGAAGGCTTTGAGAATCGCGCGGATACGTTAAAATATACGAAAACAGACAAATCACGGGTTGATATTGTGGCTGAGTTCGTGCAGTACGCTCGTAAAGAGCTTGCTCCATTGGGCGTTAGAGTATCTGTCGATATTTTCGGATATGCGGCATCTGTCCCTGCTGCTGAAGGGATCGGACAGGATTTTGTAAAGATATCAGAGAATGTAGATGTGATCTCACCCATGGTATACCCTAGTCATTACTCTACAGGTTGGTACGGTGTGAAGGATCCGGATAAAGACCCATATACAACGATCAAAGGATCGATGGAAGATACACATAAGAAGCTTGATCCAACCGAGGAGCTTAAACCGATTATACGGCCATGGATTCAAGATTTTACGGCTAGCTGGTTAGGTAGTGGGCATTACGTGAAATACGGGAAGAAACAAGTCGAAGACCAGATTAAAGCTATGAAAGATATGAATGTGGATGAGTATCTACTCTGGAATGCATCCAACCGTTATACGCCAGGTGTTAATTACGAATAAATATTGAAGAAGGCACTTATCTGAATTTATTAGGTATCATGTAACGAGCAATGACAACCCGCACCGTATTAGACGGCGCGGGTTTTTCATGCTGCACCGCTCTTCTCTGTTCAAACAGAATAAAATCATCTACAATAAGTAGCTGTCCAGTAATGACACGATGATGATAACTTTATGAGAATAGCGAGGCGCCTCACGTGAACATGACCACAACAAGCTTTTCACAGAAAGCAAAACAATTTTTGATCATATTTCTACCCATTTTCACCACACAGATCGCTTTATCTGCCATGTCATTCTTCGATACCAACATGTCAGGCAAATTTTCTCCATCTGACCTGGCAGGTGTAGCCATTGGTACAAGTCTGTGGATGCCTGTACAGACAGGTCTTAGTGGTATTCTAATCGGAATAACACCTGTTGTTTCCCATTTACTCGGCGCTAAACGCAAGGATCAGATCGGCTACAATGTTATACAGGCTTTATATCTTGGCTTTGCAGTCAGTTTATTCGTTCTTGCCGCTGGGACCTTGTTGTTACAACCCATTTTGAATGCTATGCCACTGGAGCCGCGAGTGGCTCAGGTTGCTCTTTACTTTTTGAGCGCCCTTGCCTTCGGCATTACTCCCCTATTCGGATATACCGTTCTTCGAAGCTTTATGGACGCTCTCGGTCAGACGCGAATTAGTATGTTAATTACGTTGTTCTCATTACCTGTGAACATACTACTGAACTACCTACTTATTTTCGGACGTTGGGGTTTTCCTCAATTAGGCGGTGTAGGGGCAGGGGTAGCAACAGCTTCTACTTATTGGCTCATATTCCTAATCAGTCTTTTCGTTGTACATCGGGTAGAGCCATTCGCTCAGTATGGCATTTTCCGTCAAATGTCTAAACTATCATTTGGAAAGTGGAAAGAACTGCTCAAAATTGGAATCCCCATCGGATTCGCTACATTTTTTGAGACTTCCATTTTTGCAGCTGTTACGCTGTTGATGAGTCGTTTCGATACGATTACGATTGCTGCTCATCAGGCTGCCTTGAATTTCGCTTCTACGCTCTATATGTTACCCGTAAGCATCTGTATGGCTCTTACGATCCTAGTAGGCTTTGAAGCAGGTGCTGGGCGAACCAAAGATGCGAAACAATACAGCCTTCTTGGCATTGGTGGGGCGATAGTGTTGTCTTTGTTAACCGCCGTCGTATTGCTTGTATTCGGTGAACAAATTGCCGGTCTCTATTCGAATGATCAGCAAGTTATTGCACTGACGCAGCACTTTTTGATCTATGCGATCTTCTTTCAGATTTCGGATGCCATCGCTACGCCAACGCAGGGAGCACTTCGAGGGTATAAGGATGTGAATCCCGCTCTCATCATTACGTTTGTAGCCTATTGGATCATCGGGCTGCCGGTTGGCTATATTACTGCCACGTATACGTCCCTTGGTGCTTTTGGTTACTGGGTTGGATTGATTACAGGTCTCGCTGTCGGTGCAGTAGCATTGCTGTGGAGATTGTTCCTGGTACAGCGCAAAGCTGCCACTGAAGCATAAATGTGCAAACGCAAAAAGAGCACGGCCCTTGTATAAACTGTACCCTATGTAAAGGACATTTCTAAAAAAGACCTACATGGCTTGAAGAAGGTGATCTCTGTATTCTACAGGGGTCATCCTTTTTAAGT
>NZ_JAUSTI010000002.1 GCF_030812775.1 Paenibacillus tundrae | reverse complement strand
CAATAAAGAGTTGTTTGAACTCGTCTGTATACGTAATTCCTTTCGTAGATACGGATTTCACATATGGGTTTGCAGAAAGCTGCTTCACTTCGCCTACGGTAAAAGTTTTTTTACTCATTGTTGTATCTCCATTCCGGTCTCTTTGGTGGCATACATAAAAAATACCCCATAGAGAGACTTTTTTAAAGTGTCTACTCTATAGGGTACAGTTTAAAGCACGGAAGTCTTTTTTAGCATGTTAGTTTTGAGCGTATATTTACGTGTAAATGGACTCGGAATGAATATAAATTGACGCTTAAATGTTACTTTATAGGTTAGCTCAATGGATCAAGGCCAAGGCGCTTACCTATGTTAATTATTAATAGGATTACCAAGATTAAGTCGGTGTAATTCTTCAGTACCCTCACTTAGTGCACTCTCATAATACGAGCATTTATGGTCAATTACTTCCATCGTCTTCTGTAGTTCTTTGATCTGTGCCTCTACAATCGCTTTTCGCTCCTTGAACATGTCGTATCTTTTTTGCAGAGTGGAGTCTCCTTCAAAGCACCAGGTAATAAAATCTTTGATATCTTTGATCGGCATGCCCGTCGTTTTCAAGCACTGAATGACTTTTAGAAAATCAACATCCGATTGCTTGAATAACCGTGTTCCACTCGGAGTTCGTTCAACAAAAGGCATGAGTCCTTCTTTATCATAGTAACGCAAAGTATACACAGTTAGATCTAATTTTTCGGCAACTTCGCTAATTGAATATGTCATGATCGTTATGTTCCTTTCAACTAGGTATCTTACTTTAAACTAACTATAGGATTATCCGGAATACTACCATGTTGCTCAATCAGATGTCAAAGTTAGAATGAAATAAAAAAAGTATTTGACCTAGAGTTAACTGTAGGGGGTAGTATGATGCTGTATTCGAAATTAATAGGAGGTTTTTACATTGATTATAGCTAAAGCGAGAGCAGTTGACGGACCAGACCAACAATTTCGAAGTGCCGAAATTAAACGACGGGATCTTGATACCAGTGACGTACTGATCGAGATTAAATATGCTGGCATTTGTCATTCCGATATTCATACTGCACACGGTGATTGGGGGCCAGTAAACTATCCACTCGTGCCTGGACACGAGATTGCTGGCGTTGTAACGGATGTAGGTACGGGTGTATCCAAATATAAAGTGGGTGACCGGGTAGGCGTTGGCTGCATGGTAGACTCATGTGGTGAGTGTGACAATTGCCGCAAAGGTGAAGAGCAATACTGTCTCAAAGGAAATATTCCTACCTATGCTGGGGTAGACAAATATGGTGAGCCTACGCAAGGGGGTTATTCTACACATATCGTTGTAACAGAGGATTTCGTTGTTCGAATCCCTGATAACATTGCACTTGATGCCGCTGCACCATTGCTGTGCGCAGGGATTACGACGTATTCACCACTACATCATTGGGGAGCTGGCCCAGGCAAAAAAGTAGCGGTTGTAGGTATGGGTGGACTTGGTCATATGGCAGTTAAAATTGCACATGCGATGGGTGCAGAAGTAACCGTTCTATCTCAAACGTTGAGTAAAAAGGAAGATGGTTTGCAATTTGGTGCAGCCCATTATTATGCGACAAGTGAACCAGAAACGTTCCAAACACTTGCTGCAAGCTTTGATCTGATCATTAACACAGTGAGTGCTAGCATCGACATTAATGCATATATTTCTCTCCTCACATTGGATGGTACACTTGTAAACGTAGGAGCTCCTGCAGAGCCACTACCGGTTCAAGCATTTTCTCTCATTGGTCACCGCCGTTCGTTCGCGGGTTCAATGATTGGTGGTATTCGCGAGACACAAGAAATGCTCGATTTCTGTGCAGAACATAATATCGCTCCCAACATTGAAGTGATCTCAGCTGACCAGATTGATGAAGCTTACAAACGTGTACTGGCTTCAGACGTAAAATATCGTTTTGTTATTGATACGAGCACGATTTAACAGAATGCATTCGATAATAACGACATAATCGTCGTTGATTAACGCGCGTATATAAGCAAGTAATAGAGCAGGTATACTAAAAAGCAGATAACCTTCGGGGTTCCTGCTTTTTTGCTCTCTTTGCATGTACAAGTATGTATCTATGTTTGCAATCAGGGACTGTGCATCAGGTTGTTTAGTTGATTAAGACATGGATTATACTAAAAGCAAGCAGTGATGATGCGTTTTGATTAAAAGATAATTAGAAACTCCGTATTCATGATAGAATGGATTGGAGTAAAAGGGGGAGGAAGATGATGGAGGCTTTTGCAGAATATTTAGCAAGCATTGATAACCCGGAGCATAAGGAACGAACCGAAGAGGTTTTGAAATGGATTATTGAGAAATTCCCAAGTTTGAAACCCAAAATTGCGTGGAATCAGCCGATGTTTACCGACCATGAGACCTTTATTATCGGTTTTAGTGTGTCGAAGCAGCATTTGGCTGTTGCTCCCGAGAAAGTAGTCATTGATCAGTTCTCAGAAGAGATTGTTCAGGCGGGTTATGAGCATACCAATCAGCTCATTCGCATGAAGTGGAAACAACCGATTGATTTTTCGTTGCTTGAAAGAATCATTGAGTTCAACATTGAAGATAAAGCAGATTGCACTACTTTTTGGCGTAAATAGTCAGAGAGGTTAGAGAATTCTGCACAAATCAACCTCATGGAGTAAATAAAACGCGCACCGATGATCCATCGGTGCGCGTTGGTAGCTTGTTGCTCGTTTCATTTACTCCGCAGTTGAGGTAAGAAGGTTGTTAACTTTTGATGTAACTTTTAATAGATAGTTAGGCTTTGACTGGTGAAGGATACGTTTGTTCTTTCGTAACATGTTTAGGCGTCTTCCAGCGTGGCAGTCTTAACGTGAACTTACTTCCATCAGGTGTGCTTGAAGCGAGAGACAGCTCACCGTTTTGGGCGTTGGCCAGCAGTCTGCTGTAGGTCAGACCGAGACCCAAACCACGATTTCTACGTTTTTTGATCTCTCCGCGATAGAAACGTTCAAATATTTTCGGTTGATCAGCTTCGGATATCCCCGTTCCATAATCCTGTACATCAATGAATAGATGGTCTTCTTCTGCCCGCAGTTCAATATTGAATTTGGCTGTTTGACCCGAAGGAGTAGCTTGAAGCCCATTATTCAGTAAATTAACGATAATTTGCTGAATTCGCAGGGTGTCACCTATGGTGTATAGTGGGCCAGCAGGCGCATGTAGTTCAACCTCAGGTGTCTTATCTTCGTACGCAATCTTCCACTGATAGATGATCTCGCCAACTAATAATTGCAGATCTGTTCGTTCCTTACGGACAGCCACGCTTCCGGCAGACATGGCATTGTAATCAAGTAGATCTGCAATCATCCGCTCCATACGTTCCGATTCCTTCAAAGCGATATCCAAAAATTCTTTTCCTTCCTGGGGACTGACTACGTCGTCGCGTACCGCCATAACGAGTCCTTTGATAGAAGTGACAGGTGTCTTCAGTTCGTGGCTCACCCCTGCCAATGAGAGCGTACGCCATTCCTCAAGTTGTCTTAGACGTGTCGCCATATCTCGGAAAGAACTCACGAGTTCAGTGATCTCACGCTCCCGTGTATTGATATCGAGACTCACGTCGTAATTGCCACCACGAATTTGTTCAGCCGCATAAGCAACTTGCCGAATAGGTCGGGACAACTTATTAGATAGCAGATAGATCGTAAACCATCCACATAGAATTAAGCCTCCCAGAATTAAAAGAACAAGCCACATCGTCTCTGGACCGAATGTAAGAGATTGCTTCGATTGCATTACCCATACTTTTCCAAGGGATTGATCGCCTTCATTAATACTGACGGTTACTCCTGCATATTTGTTGTTTCTTGGTTCACGAAAGTCGTCAGACAGTCGATAAAATACCTCTTCTTGTGTCATTTTAGGCTGAGAAAAGATCAATTGATTGTTGTTATCCAACACCATGACACAGAAATAATGATCTGTATTAAATAGTTTCTCCCTCTTCGTTACCATGGTGTCTAGATCGGGTGGTACATGAAGCTTATTATTGTCAATGGTCACTCGATCGGCAATCTCCAGCCCTAATAACTCTGCAGTTTTGAGACTTTTCTCAATAGAGGTTGTACGAATCCAATAAAGTGCGCCTGCTACAATAATGGTGAAACCGATGCATAAGATTAGAAAATAACGAAGTGTCCAGTGGGACAAAATGGATGTTGAACGTCTCGGTTCGTTCCGTCTCAGTTTGCGATCCAAAATTGATACCCCATTCCTCGCAACGTCCGAATTTCTCCAGTCTCTGGCAACCAGTGAGAAAGTGCCTGACGTAGTCGCTTAATTGATAAATCTACAGCACGATCACTGCCATCGTAGTCCATGCCCCATACTTGTTCGATCAGATGATCTCTTGTAAATGTACGATTCGGATACTCAGATAGAAATATAAGTAATGATAGGTCACGTGGCGTGAGTGCAACCTCAGCGCCATTAAGCAATACCTGCTTGGCAGCGAGGTCAATGACGAGATTGCCGTAACAACGTTTATCTTCGCCACCCGAAGTATAATGAGGGTTCCGTCGCAGCACAGCATTAACTCTGGCAACGACCTCTTCGGGTACAAAGGGTTTGCTCATATAATCGTCAGCACCGGCATTTAATCCGTTGAGACGATCTCGAATGTCATCCAGTGCGGTTAGCATGATCACAGGACAAGCACTTTTTTCACGAATAATGCGCAGCAGATCCCATCCGTCCATTCCAGGCAGCATTACATCAAGTAATACAAGGGAAGGATTCACGGAATCGAAAAGGGTAAGTGCAGTGGGGCCATCTGCTGCATGATGCACCTCGAACTCTGCTTTTCTCAGATAAGCAGCCAGTACACGGGCAATGGCTTGTTCATCTTCGACGATGAGTATGGATTTCAAGAAAAGCGGTCTCCTTTCAATTCGAAGCTTGTGTACTGATTTTACATGAGCAAGAGTATAATGCCAATCCTGTATTAGAGGATTCGAAAAAAATGGGTACATGTTCTTGTTTGACTTCTTCCTGACACATTGGGCTGATATGATCCATATCAACAAGTAACCTAACCAATAATGTACTGGAGGAAAAATAAATGAACAAGAAGACAAAAACATGGATTATTACAGGGGTAGCCGTAGTGGCTATTATCGGGGGTGGAGGATACTATCTCACCAATAGTTACCTCGGCAATAACGTCGAAATCGAGCAAGTGCTTCCCGCGAGTACAGCAACATCAACCACGGCAGTAGATAGCACAGGAACACCTGTAGCGAATGATGTCGTTGGCGCAGAGCAATTGAATGGAGACTGGAACATCAGCGAAGGCTCAAAAGTATATTTCTCTGTAACAACATCACAGGAAACCGTCAACTTTGTGGACGAGCAGGTATCTGGTACATGGACAATTAATGTAGATGATGCTTCTCAGATGAAAGCAGAAGGACAGATTGAAATGGACGGTATTGACTCTGGTAATGGTCAACGTGACGGACATGTGAAGCAAGCGGACTTCTTCGATATTGCTACATACCCTCAAGCAACGTTTACAGCTACTTCATTTGAAGGTTTACCTGCAGAGTGGCCAGTGGGGCAGACGGTTGATGTGAAAATGAATGGAACATTGACTGTAAAAGGTGTTGAAAAAGAAGTTACTTTTGATGCAAAAGCTGCGTATGACAATGATCAGGTATTGTTGTCTGCCACTTCAATGGTAACGTTTGAAGACTTTGGTATGGAAAACCCTCACTCCGTTGTGCTCTCAACAGAGAATGACATTAAGCTACAGTTGGAGTTGAAACTCACGAAATAAGAAAAGCATCAATGGCACTAAAGCGAATCTGTTCTGTTCTACCTCAGGGTAGCGGAACAGATTTTTTTGCTGTCTATTATTTTAACGAGGTGACCAGGATGTTTGGAACCAGTCATGATACACAATTTGTTTAAATAACTGCTGTTTCCTTTGGATTATACCGTGTTGTTTAATCATCTGAAGCGCTTACAATAAAAAAGGTTAAACGCATTCATTGATCGATTGATAACGATAAAAAGGGGGAGATCAAGAGTGAACAAGAGGTACATAAGTGGCTGCCTTGTATTGCTAATGTTATTTTGCGAGCTAGGCTTGTTGGTTCAGCCGGCAGAAGCGGCATCGAAGGTTAATGTAGCATTGAATAAAGAGGTAACTGTAAAATCAGAATATCTGGAGTATGGGAGTAATAAAAACCATCTGGTGGATGGTAAACTGGATACACATTGGAGCGCAAAAGAAGCAGCTACGGAAGTGGCTCCACAATGGATTCAGATTGATCTTGATGGGGAATTCCGCGTAAACGGGGCAGAGATTGTATTGAAAGAACAAAAGAAAATCCATCTTAATGTTGAGGTTTCACTGGATGGGGACAATTGGGAGCAAGTAGCCACTCATAAAGAGGATACAACAGAGCAACAGCTCCATTTTGAATTCCAGACCGATCTAATTCGATATGTAAGGGTTACCATCCCATTTTATGATCAACCGGGGGCATGGCCAATGCTTTCCGAGATTCGTATTTTTGGACAACAAGAAGGACGTGAGCCCGAAAATATTACAGCATATGATACCGTGAATATCACGACAATCATTGGTGGTGCGCCTGTCTTACCTACCGAGATTCGAGCACAGTATGGTGCGGATCAATCAGGTCATGTAGCTGTAGTTTGGGATCATATTGATCCTGAACAATATAAGTCGGCTAACACATTCAGTGTAAACGGTCATGTGGAAGGTGCGACAATTCAACCCACCGCTTCGGTAACGGTACAAGGATATCAAGATGATTTTATCAGAGGTGTCGATATCTCCACGTTAACGGCAATTGAAGACAAACAGGGTAAATTTCTCGACAGTAACGGTACAGAAAGGGACTTACTAGATATTCTTAAAGACCGTGGTGTGAATTATGTCCGTATTCGCTTGTGGAATGATCCACAAAAATCAGGAGGCTATAACGATAAAGAAGATGTCCTCCGTTTAGCCAAGCGAGTGAAAGAAAAGGGTATGAAAATCCTGCTCGATTTCCATTATTCGGATGAGTGGGCGCATCCGGGTCAGCAGCTACGTCCCAAAGCATGGGAAGACCTCTCCTTCGATCAGTTGAAACAGGCTGTATACGATTATACGTATGAGGTTGTTGGTGAAATGAAGGAAGAAGGTGCCATGCCAGACATGGTGCAGATTGGTAACGAGATTAACAGCGGTGTACTTAATGGATATGTGAGTACAGTGAATCAGACGGAAAATGTGGCTCTGCTACAGCGTGGTGTTGATGCTGTACGTGACCTCGAAGGAGATCAGCACGTTCAGATTATGATCCATCTCGCTGAAGGTGGACAAGCGGATATGTTCGATACCTACTTCGGTGAATTGGAGAAAGGGAACCTGGATTATGATGTTATCGGTCTCTCTTATTATCCGTTCTGGCACGGTACGTTCGCAGATGTACAGGAAACGATGAACCGAGTATCCCAGAATTACAAAAAAGATGTTGTTATTGCTGAAACATCGTATCCATTTTCCTTCAAAAATGGTGATGCCCATGGCAATATTATCGGTGGCCCGGACAAATTAAATGTCGGAGGTGCGACATTCCCAGCAACAGTGCAAGGTCAATATGACGCTATTGCTGGCATTATGGATTTAATTGCTGAAGTGCCGGAAGGACGTGGGGCTGGGTTCTTCTATTGGGAGCCAGCATGGATTCCTGCTGGGGTAGGCTGGATCGCTTCCGAAGGGGATGCATGGGAAAATCAAGCGATGTTCGACTACGATGAATTCCCCGGGAACGGCGGATACTCCCTAGAAGGACGTGCATTGCCATCCCTTGATGTGTATAAACGCGGAATGCAGAATGCTCCTGCGGATCGTCAGCATTTAGCTGCTGCAATTACACGTGCACAAGGTTTGGTAGCCAAAGATTTCGAAGAACAGAGCTGGCATTTGCTCGCGCCGGCGATTGAAGCTGCTAAGTCTGTATACCGTAAGGCATATACATCAGCAGGTGTAACGCAAGAAGAGACTAATACTGCAATCGAGTCTCTTAAACAAGTCATGAATTCAATGGAAGTAATCCCTGCGAATCGAGCGTTGCTCGAAGCTAAGGTAACCGAAGCGCAGACATACAAGGAATCGGATTGGTCAGCAGTCACATGGGGAATTGTTACTAAGGCACTTGCACATGCGACTCAGGTTCTATCAGATCCTAGAGCGACCCAGACTGATGTGGATGCAGCGGAGAAACGTTTACATGATGCCATTAGCGGTCTATCTGATGTGGACAAAGCCAAATTAACGTTGCTGATTGGTGAGATGCAGCAGCAGAATGCCTCATCGTATACCCATCGAAGCTGGCAGATGCTAATGGATGCGTTACAGGCTGCAATCGTTGTGAGAGATAAGCAAAGTGCAGTACAAGCCGAAGTTAATCAAGCTTTGGAAGCACTGCAGTTAGCTAATGAAGGTCTTGTTCGTCTGCAAGCTCTAGCAACCCATAAGACAGCGACGGCTTCCTCAAGTGCCGGACAAGGTGGAGGTCAGGCGAATTCACCAGCAGGAGCGATTGATGGCAATACAACGACGTCATGGGGAACTGATCAGAGCGTAGATAGCTGGTGGGAAGTAGACCTGGGTGAGGTTGCGTCTGTCCGCACGATTGAAATGTCGATGTGGAGTGGTGGCATTAAGTATAAGATTGAGGTCTCCAAAGACCGTAACGAATATGTAAAAGTCGTGGACACAACAAGTGATGTTATTGTTTCAACAGGGCCAAGACACGTTCTCCCTGATCAGACACAAGCGCGTTATATTAAGGTTACGATAACAGCGGGACCAGAATGGGTAGGGTTCATGGATTTTGAAACATATGGTACGTTCCCAGCGGATAAATCTGCTCTTGAAACAACCGTGAATTCAGTAGCCAAACTGCAACAAAATGATTATACATTAGCAAGCTGGAATGAGTTCAGCAAGGCGCTTGTTCACGCGAAGTCTATTATCCAAGATGAAGAAGCGTCCGTGCAAGATGTTAGCGCTGCTAATGAAGAGTTAAAGGCTGCGATGCATAAACTCGAACGGCAAGACTCAACGCCTGGCTCTGGGCAGCCTTCGCAGCCGACTCAACCATCACAGCCAAGTGAGCCATCACAACCGTCACAATCATCTAATTCAGGATCAGCCTCATCAACGGGAAATTCCAATGGTGTGACACCGTCTGACACAAATAGTCGACCTGAGAAAGGCGCGGTTACTGTAGAGGGTATCTTAACAGGTAATGGACACTATGCAATTCGTCCGACTGCACAGCAATTAAACGAAGCGATTCAATCGATGGGTGCAGGAGAACAGCGGTTAAAGCTCATTGCTAATCTACCTGACAACTCCAAAGCTGTATCGTTTCAATTAAACACGAATCAACTTGCAGAATGGGTGCGTTCGCAGACGATTAAGTCACTAGATCTAATTGTAGGGCAGACATCAATTCGCATTCCACTGAAATCTATTCCGTTACAAGATGAACAAACTGCCGGAACCTTTGATGTTGAGGTATCTGAGGGATCAAGCCTAGCTTTAACAGAATCACAAAAAGCAACCATCGGTAACCGATCCATCCTTAACGTCAATGTATTGATAAATGGGGAGCCAATGGTCTGGACAGATAGACTGATTGAAGTTGTCATGGCCAATGAAGGCGAGCTTCAAGGAAGTGATACTGTTCGAATTGTACAATCGATCTCGTCGAATGGTGAGATGAAGCCGGTAACGTACTCTATCACGAATGACAAGAACGAAACCATCGCGTTCAAGCCTACACAATCCGGAAGCTTCGTTATTACTGAAGTTCAAGTTCCGTTAAACGATTTGCATAATCATCAATGGGCGAAACCAGAGGTGCAGAATCTCTATGGTAAAGGGATTATCAAAGGCATGAATGCCACGAGCTTTGTTCCAGACGGTAATCTGACACGTGCTCAATTTTTGCAAATGATTATTAAAGGAATGGGAGATTTACGCCTGCCAGAAGCAAGTGTGCAGACTCCAACAGATGTGAAGCAAGGTCAATGGTATGCTGATGCGGTGCGAATCGGTGTGCAGATGAATATTATCCAAGGCCGAGCAGATGGAACCTTTGGCGCGAATGAGCCTGTTTCCAGAGAAGATATGGCGGTTATGCTGAATCGTGCGTTACAATCTTTGAAGCAAGAAACGGATACAGCAGCTCCTACGGCGCAAGAAGGGAATGCATTTGAAGATCATTCAGCCATTGCTGGGTATGCAAGAGAAGCTGTAGCGTCAATGCAGCAACTTGGACTATTAAATGGCATGTCAGACGGCACGTTTGCGCCTAAACAAACGGCTAATCGCGCACAAGGTGCTGTTGCAGTCGCGAGATTGATGGAACAGCTGTATGCAGAATAATAACATGTAAGAAGGAGAGATCGGGTCATAAGACTCGATCTTTTTTTGTACAGAAAATTGTTCTCTATCTCTTTCATGATGTACCTTCATATATCGAAAAAAAAAGAAATTAAAATTCATTATTGTCATATTGACATTAACGAATTTGTTTGTTATCATTTCGATAATATCATTATGACTTTATTGGAAATGGGGAATGAACCATGTTCGGATTTCGATTTGTAAAATTTCAGCCAAGTGAATATGTGATGAAAGTGAAGAACGGTCAGGTACAGCGTCAAGGCGTAGGTTTATCCTTCACCTATTATGAACCGACCACTTCGGTTGTCGTTTTACCTGTATCGTCTGTCGAAGTGCCTTTCATGTTCGAAGAAATAACTGCAGATTATCAGACCGTAACGGTTCAGGGGCAACTTAGCTACCGTATTGTGGACTACATGAAAATTACACAAAGCTTGAATTATACGTATAACTTACGGAAAAATCAGTACATCTCAGATGATCCTGGTAAGCTTGATCAACGTGTAATCACGATTGCCAAAGTCTTGACCAAGAAGCATCTGGAACAAATGCCATTGAAGGAAGCCATTCAATCCAGCGAACGGCTTGTAACGAGTATGAAACGTGAGGTTGCACAGAGCCAAGAACTGGAGAAGCTGGGCGTAGAGCTGATGAGTTTATCGATTCTGGCGATTTTGCCTAACAAAGAAACGATGCGTGCGCTGGAAGCGCAGGCTCGGGAAGAAATTTTGCGTCAGGCTGATGAAGCATTATATGTGCGCCGTAATGCGTCCATCGAGCAGGAGCGTAAGGTGAAGGAAAACGAACTGAATACGGAAATCGCAGTTGAATCCAAAAAGCGGCAAATTCGAGAAACGCAATTGCAGGCAGAACGCTCCATCAAACAAAAGCAAAATGAGATGGAGCAGGAGCAGCTCCAATTCAATACAGCGATGGAGGAACGAAAACAACAGCTGATTGAGCTGACGATTGCCAATCGGAATGCAGAAGCAGATGCCAAAGCTTATGAGATGGCAGCTGTGATGAAGTCGTTGCAGGATGTAGAACCGACCGTTCTGCAGGCCATGGCGAATATGGGGATGAATTCGGATAAACTCATTGCAATTGCATTCCAGGAACTGGCGGAGAATGCAGGTAAGATCGGACAACTGAATATCTCACCTGATTTACTGCAAGGTTTGATGTCTAACTCGAATAGAGAGCAAGGGGGGAGAGGGCGATGAGACGATCAGCAACTGAAAAGTCAGCATCCATGCCAGTGACGGAAGAGCATCGACTAACGGAACACAAACTTGTTTTGATTAAACGACGAACACGGCTGGAGGAGTTGATCGTTCGTTATAATACGGTGCAGCAGGCACAGTTCTATATTGAACGGCTAGGAGCAGACTTTAATGATTATATTGCAGAGGATGCTTGTTATCGGGAATCCGTAAAGCAAGCGCAACAAATTCTTGGTTCGCTCGGAAGAGTTCAAACGATAGATCGGGAGCATGTGCCCAATTTTATATTTGGTAAACAGGATATTATCGTTGTTGTTGGTCAGGACGGTCTTGTTGCAAATACACTTAAATATGTATCAGAACAGCCGCTTATTGGGGTTAACCCTGATCCCATGCGCTGGGATGGGGTGTTGCTTCCTTTTACAGTAGAGGATCTGCGCTTTATTATTCCTGATGTGATGCGTAGACGGCGTTCACTGAAAGAAGTTACGATTGCCAAAGTTGAACTGAATGATGGTCAGTATCTCTACGGGGTCAACGATCTGTTTATTGGTCGAAAGACACATGTGTCTGCTCGTTACGAAGTGCAATTTGGTTCAGCCGTAGAACGGCAATCCTCTAGTGGTGTGATCGTATCCACAGGGATGGGCTCTACGGGCTGGTTCAAAAGTGTGCTGGCAGGTGCGACTGGCATTGTAAACTCGGAGGCTTGGCAACATATGAACATAAACGATGAATTAACGACAATGGATAGGGGACAAAAAAGGATGGAGCATTTTGGTTGGGACGCACCCTACCTTTACTTCACTGTGCGCGAGCCATTCCCTAGCCGTACAACAGCTGCCAATGTTGTGTTTGGACAGATCCATGCGAACCAACCCTTACGGATGGTATCCCAGATGCCAGAAGATGGAGTGATATTCAGCGATGGGGTTGAACAGGATTTTCTTGAATTTAATTCAGGTGTGGAGGCGACCATTAATCTTGCAGATAAACGAGGGCAGTTAGTCGTATAATGTCTCAATTTTATATACCTATAATAAGATCAGACTTAAAGATCGGGATAGTCATTCACATAGCCTGGGATTTCTTGATTTAGATCAAGGATTTTCAGGCTATGGCACGTTATGATGAATGTAATCACAGATTACAGAGGAGGATGAATGAATATGAGTATCACATCATTGCAAGACGTAAAAGAATTTAGTACAGAGCGTTTTACGAAACGGGTGTTATTCAGGCACGATGGTGGTGTCACATTTGTACTTCATTTCTTGCCAGGTCAGAAGCTTCCGGTGCACAAACACCCAGGAACAGATGTTATCTTGCTGGTGGTTGAAGGTACAGGAACGATGATTCTGGATGGAGTTGAACAGGAGGTCAAGCAAGAGGACGTGATCTGCTGCGGAGGAGAGACGGAATTTGCCTTCCATAATACAGGTAACAGTGAGACTCGTTTATTTGTAACGCTAAACAAGGTGCCTAACGAATCCTACGGGCAAAATATATAGGAAGCACGCGTTAACACGTTAAGAGGATGTGTATTACACCTGTATATCGTAGTGACTCACCAAGCATTTGATTACGTATAAACAACTAACTTGATCATCACAGAATAACAAAAAGCGTACTTATGTCTCTGGCAGGAACAGAGCTTAAGTACGTTTCTTTGTGATATGAATACATCAGTCGATGTCAGAAATATCCTAACATCTCTTTGGCTTCTTTAGACATGAGCTGAGGTGACCATTTAGGCTCCCATACAACTTGTACATCGATATCAGTCTTGCCTGTATTTTCTTGTAACACCCACTTCACGGCGCCTACAATCGTATCATGCAGTGGGCAACCAGGGGTGGTCAGAGTCATTCGTACGTGCACACGCCCCGGTTCTTCACGTACTTCATATACAAGTCCAAGATCAACAATGTTGACACCTAACTCAGGGTCGTATACTTCCTTCAGACATTCTAACAATTGGGTTGTTTGTTCCATGGTTATCGCTCTCCAATCCTCCAAATTAACGTTTAAACACTAAGGCTATATTTGCGATATAAGCAATGGAAATCAGGGATAGTATGGTTCCTCCGACCATCATTACTTCTGCCAGATTTATTAAAATTCCACTCACCAGCAATAGACTGCCGCCCACCATAGCGATGATTCCCCATTGTACGTAGCGTTCACTCAGCATGCCAGACATAAGGGGTACTCCAGGTCTGCCAGCTTGCTTTCCATACTTATGTGTCCACCATAGAAACGGTACGATTTTGGAAGCATAACCTAATATCGTGAGTGAAACCCAGCCTCCGAGATATACCCATCCAGATAGCAGCACTACCCGTGGATGGAGCAACAGATCCGTTCCTTGTGCTGAATAGATTAGCAATGCCATAACATATACGGCAAAAGCACGGCTTACATACACCGACCAGCGAATACCTGGTCCGGGATTTTTTTTGTGTCGCTTCTCCTGAATCTGTTCCAAGTGATACACATAACAGATCATTGCTGCACTTAGAAGCAATAGTGCGAACCAGAGTAACCCGTCTTTGATGCCTGTCAGAAATGCAATTACACCCGTGATTACCGCTGCGTTCCACAAGTACAAGACGACCTTTTGCAGCCGTATGGAGTAATTATGGGATAGGTAAAACATAGGTAACATCTTATAGCTGAATCCAGTAATCAACATACCGAACCAGCCGAGGGTTCCCATCCAAATATGTGCTCCAAACAATCGCTCATGGAGACCGTTCCATTGCCCAAAAGCAAAATTCAATCCCATCAGCATACCGGAAAGTCCGGTCAGAACAAGATACAGACAAGAACAGGCGGCACTAATCGTTACCGGATTCCACTGAGAAGCACGGAAGAGTGTTACCGCCATATTCCATCCGAACAATAAAATACCGATTAAGGCTAGCGTAGCTGAACCAGCAATCCAATGAACATCTCCACGGATAAAACCATATAACATACCAGTAAGCCCGATGGTGAAGAAGAAGTAATGACAGTAGCCCAGCAGCAGACTGTAGATATTAGATTGCAGAATTACGTGAATCAATTGATAGATCGCACCCATAGCAAGCATGGTTGCCCACCCCAGAACAAAGAGGTGAGCGTGAAACCAGCCTTCAGGGCCTCTTAATTCATCACCAAGCCAGCCTGTTAGCGAGAGCACAGAGAAGGCGTGATACATAACAAATCCGAAGATGCCCGTGATGATAAAAAGAAACGGCAACCTGGACATGGCTCTCGCCTCCTTACCCTTTTTCAATTCTCACTTTCGCTGTGCCATCCGCTTGATCCTCAACCGTATATAGACAGCCCAGATTGTTTAACTCTTCAATTAAGAACACGGGAACGCGATCATTGTGAATGAGAATAACATCTCCAGGTTTGCAATGCTCGAGTGCAGCAAGTGTACGCATCATTGGTTGTGGCGGTTCTAATCCCCGATTATCCAGCGTTATGGATGCAGCCTTAGGCTGTTCGTCAACTTCCAATGCAGAGGTAACTCCTTCAGGGCGTCCTTGACATGCTTCCTCGTCTGATTCTAGCAAGATATCAAGAGTTGGTTTGTCGGACTCGAGCTGCTGCGCAGATAATGCTATTGCGCTTTTTTTGTTTTTCTTGTGAACGAAAGTGGTGACCCAGTGATCCGCGCTCATTCGTTCAGACGAGTTGGAGTACCCTTTCAATTTGAGAATGCCAAGTAGCGGCGTTGGCTTAAATGGGGCATGAAGTACAAACACATCCTCAGGTTGAAGACCTTTTACCGTATCCATAATAAGTTGGAAGGGCTCCAGCTTTTTACTTAAATGCGGCCGGACATCCAATTCAACAATATTGACATTAGCTCGAGACATGTGCGTTCACATCCGATCCTGTACCCGCTACATTGGTCTGTTGGAGCAAGTATTGTGATGACTCATAGAGAGCAGCCATTCCGCCGTACAGCGCATAAAAGAATGATTCCGGCGCATCCAGAGAGAAGGACAGATATGCCTTAGGATCCATACCTAACAATCGCTCAAAGAGTCTTGCACTGTCATAAGCGTAAAAACAAAAGTGTGTATATTCAAAGACTGACATTTTTTCATAAATCGTAATGATTTCTTGTGCATATTCCGCTTGATTCTGTTGCGCCATCTGAATCATGGTCGTCGCATCTTCCAGCCGAAGCGTGATGCGAAGTGTAGTGTCATTTATGATGTCAACTTGCGGCATGGCTGCTCATCTCCAATCTATCGTTTGCTGATCTTGACCTGGAACGTGGTAGGTCCTTGTTCAATATACTCCCAATCAAAGCCTTCAGGGTGTGTAGATTGGAACTGGAAGCGTAAAGGTTTCGGATCGTGATCGTTAATAAGTAGCATCGCTTCTTGCGGTTGTAATTGATCGAACGTTTCGAAAATGATTTTATGTTTCAGATGAGGTGGGTACTCAGTAGCATTAATAGTAGCTGCATATGTGTTCATGATTCATTCCTCCAAGTGGATTAGTGTGGTGCTGCAACTTGATTATAGAAAACGAAAAGAAGGGGCTGTGTGAGCAGGCTCACATTTCCTATTGTCATAATCTTGCCTTATTTAAAAGAGAATCCTGTTTGGAAAGGGGTTGCGGCGATTTTATAAATGTGCAAGTGTGCGTTATGTTTCACTTCTTGTGATATTTTGCACAGTTAGGCGAGCGAGACATCCTTATATTTAGCACCAAGATGACAATTGATGAGAGGAAGCAAGTTCCCTCCTTCAGCCGAATAAAGACAGCATCCTAGAGAAGGGAGGTACGTGTATGGAATCAAAATTAATGGATCCGTTTGGCAGAGTTCATGACTACTTGCGGATTTCGGTTACAGATCGTTGCAATCTGCGTTGTGTATATTGCATGCCAGAAGAAGGGATGCAATTTGAACCGACGGAACGAATCCTGTCTTATGAAGAAATCACGTCGATCGTCAAGGCGCTTGCTCCACTGGGTATTCGGAAATTGCGTTTGACTGGGGGAGAACCTCTGGTTCGTAAGGGGCTGGATCAACTGATTGCGATGTTATCCGCTATTCCAGGGATTGAGGATATCGCATTGACAACCAATGGCATCTATCTGGCAGCTTATGCAGATCGACTTAAGTCAGCGGGGTTAACTCGGGTCAACATTAGCCTGGATTCGCTCAAGCCGGAGCGATTCGCGCGTATTACACGAGGGGGCAAGGTAGATCGTGTGCTGGAGGGCATCAAAGCCAGTCAAAGGGCTGGATTTCAGCCCATCAAGCTAAATGTTGTACTGATGAAAGGTGTAAATGACGATGAGGTTGAGGATTTTCTGCGCATGACGTTGGAGGCTCCGATTGATATTCGATTTATTGAGTACATGCCCATCGGTGATAGTGGGGGCAACTGGAAGTCGAGTTATTTGCCGCTTGAACATGTGCTGAAGACTTGTGGTGACAAATGGAACTACGAAAGCTGCGGTGATGTGTACGGTAATGGTCCGGCAGATAGTTATCGAATCGCTGGAGCAGCCGGAACATTTGGTCTGATTCATCCGGTCAGCAGTCATTTCTGTGGTAGCTGCAACAGGCTCAGGTTAACAGCCGACGGCAATATTAAACCGTGTCTGTATTGGTCGGATGAGTACAATGTTCGCCCGCTCGTTGGCGACGACAAGGCGGTACAGGATCTGTTTTACAAGGCGCTCGGCTCCAAACCCGAAACTCATGACATGGTAAAAGCCTTAAAAGGGCAGCAGATTGACGGAACACCTACGCTGCGGCATATGTCGCAGATCGGAGGATAGCAAGAGAAGCTTCGAATTCAGTTTAGATCACGGACTCAATTTCAGGTGCGAAATCGCATCAACAGGTCACATTTGTGGGAGGACAACAATGAGCAGCAAAAGCATGCCCTGGATGGGCAAACTGAAGTATTTTGCCAAACGTGAAAAAAACGCGGAAGGCTGGAGTGAGATGTCCCCGGTAAACCGGGACTGGGAAGACGTGTATCGTCGCCGCTGGCAGCATGATAAAGTGGTACGTTCCACACACGGCGTTAACTGCACGGGTTCATGTAGTTGGCAGATTTATGTGAAAGATGGCATTGTGACATGGGAAACGCAAGCGACGGATTATCCATCTACCGGGCCGGATATGCCTGATTTCGAACCTCGTGGATGTCCGCGTGGAGCAAGCTTCTCATGGTACCTATACAGCCCATTGCGTGTGAAGCACCCTTACGTGCGTGGTGCACTTCTGGAAATGTGGCGTGACGCTCTGAAGACTTATGGTGATCCCATAAAAGCATGGTCAAGTATTTCGAATGATCCAGTCAAAGTGAAAAGATACAAGTCGGTACGCGGTAAAGGCGGACTGGTTCGTGCTTCATGGGGCGAAGTGACACAGATTATTGCTGCTTCCATGATTCATACGATCAAAGATTACGGCCCTGACCGTATCATTGGTTTCTCGCCAATCCCAGCGATGTCCATGGTCAGTTATGCTGCCGGATCACGTTTCTTATCTTTGGTAGGTTCACCATTGCTTAGTTTCTATGACTGGTACGCAGATCTGCCGCCGGCATCCCCGCAAATCTGGGGAGATCAGACGGACGTCCCGGAGAGCAGTGATTGGTATAACTCTGGTTACATTTTAGTTTGGGGTTCTAACCTGCCAATGACACGTACACCGGATGCTCACTTCCTCGCAGAAGCACGTTACAAAGGAACAAAAGTGGTATCCATCAGTCCGGATTATGCGGAATATGTGAAGTTTGCAGATACATGGATGTCTGTGAAACAAGGGACAGATGGCGCACTTGCAATGGCTATGGGGCACATCATTCTGAAAGAATTTTATCTGGATCATCCTACAGATTACTTCATGTCCTATGCGAAGCAATATACGGACTTCCCCAATTTGTTGATTGTCGAAGAGAAGGATGGCGTAAACATTGCAGGCCGATTCTTGCTTGGTGAAGACCTGGGTATTCAAGGCAACAATATGGCATGGAAAACCCTTGTATTCGATGAAAACTCCGGCACTTATGCTATCCCAAAAGGGAGTATGGGCTTCCGTTGGGGTGAAGAAGGTACATGGAATCTCAAGATGGAACAGGTGGATACCGGCGAGCCGATCGATCCAAGATTATCCATGCTCGGCGTGCATCATGATCTCGTAACCGTACATCTTCCTTACTTCGATGATGAAGGAAGTCATGTCATGGAACGTCAAATCCCAGTTCGCCGCATATGGGTTGAGGATCGCTGGATTACCGTTACGTCAGTATACGATCTCGTGCTGGCGAAGTATGGTGTTGATCGTGAAATGACACGTTCAGCAGACTCTACTGAAATCGTAACAGGAATCGTTCTAGAAGCTGAAGAGGACAAACCATTTACACCAGCTTGGCAAGAGAAAATTACCCGAGTTGATCGGGATACCGTCGTTAAGATCGCACGTGAGTTTGCACAAAATGCAGTGGATACGCAAGGCCGCTCCATGATTATTATGGGTGCCGGGATCAACCACTGGTACAACTCCGATGTTATCTATCGTGCCATTATCAACCTGCTTCTGATGACAGGCTGTCAAGGGGTTAACGGCGGTGGCTGGGCTCACTATGTAGGTCAGGAGAAGCTACGTCCAGCGGAAGGTTGGCAGACGATTGCATTTGCACGTGACTGGAGTGGACCTGCCCGTCTGCAGAACGGAACATCTTTCTTCTATTTTGCAACAGATCAATGGAGATATGAGGAAACCCCAGTCGGGGAGCTAACCTCGGCACTTGAAGGTGACCCGCGCTTCCAGCACGTTGCTGACTATAATGTCATGGCTGCGCGCATGGGCTGGCTTCCATCTTATCCACAATTTAACCGTAACTCGATTGATTTGCACCAGGATGCACTAGATGCGGGGGCAACAACGAAGGAAGAGATCGGCGAATATGTGGCATCAGAATTGCAAAATAAAAATCTTAAATTCTCGATTGAGCAGCCGGATGATCCAGCGAACTTCCCACGTGTGCTGTTTGTCTGGAGAGCAAACCTGATCTCAAGCTCAGGCAAAGGACATGAGTATTTCCTTAAGCATTTGCTTGGTGCAACAAACGGATTGCTCAATGATGATGATCATGGACTTCGTCCTGAGCATGTGGAGTGGGTAGAGGAAGCTCCTGAAGGCAAGCTTGATCTTATGGTCAATATGGATTTCCGCATGGCAGGTACAGCGATGTATTCCGATATCGTACTGCCAGCAGCAACTTGGTATGAAAAAAGCGATTTGAGCAGTACGGATATGCACCCGTTTGTACATCCGTTCAACCCGGCGGTAGCTACGCAATGGGAATCCCGTTCCGACTGGGATACATTCAAGGAGATTGCACGTGTGTTCTCTGAAATGGCAGAACAGCAGTTCGATGGTCCACAGAAGGAGATTCTGGCTACACCGTTACTGCATGATTCACCAGATGAACTCGCTCAACCTTATGGTGAGATTAAAGACTGGAGTGCTGGAGAATGCGAAGCTATTCCGGGTAAAACCATGCCGCATATCCAGGTGGTTGAACGTGACTATGCTGCGGTTTACAACAAAATGATTAGTCTCGGGCCAAACGTGAAGGATAAACCGATCGGTACGAAGGGCATGTCCTGGTCGGCAAGCGAAGAATACGAGAAGCTGAAAGGCATCTTAGGTGTGAACCGCAAAGATGGCGTTGGACAAGGATGTCCAGATCTAAGTTCAGATCGTAACGTCGCTGAAGCCATTCTAACTTTGTCTACAACAACAAACGGTAAGATGGCTGTACGTGCGTGGGAGTCTTTGGAGAAGAAAACGGCACTGCATCTGAAGGATTTGGCAGAAGAACGTTCAGAAGAATGCTTCACTTTTGACGAGATTACTTCGAAACCAAAAACGGTTATCACATCACCTGCATTTAGCGGATCGGAAAAAGGCGGACGGCGGTATTCACCGTTCACGACCAACGTAGAACGACTGATTCCATGGCGCACTCTGACTGGCAGACAACAGTTCTATATCGACCATGCGATGCTGCGTGAGTTCGGGGAGACGCTGGCTACCTTCAAACCAATTCTGAAACATACACCGTTCCATCCAAACAGTAAACGTCCGATTGAGGGCGGCAAGGAAATCGTGCTGAACTACATGACACCACATAACAAATGGTCTATTCACAGTATGTATTATGATGCTCAGCCGATGTTGACCTTGTTCCGAGGTGGTCCAACGATCTGGATGAACCATGAGGATGCTGAGGAAGCGGGTCTAGTGGATAACGATTGGATCGAATGTTTCAACCGTAACGGGGTCGTTGTGGCAAGAGCGGTAGTTACACATCGTATTCCTCGCGGAGTAGCCTTTATGTATCACGCCCAGGATCGACACATTAACGTTCCGGGGACGAAAATTTCACAGACACGCGGGGGTACGCATAACAGTCCGACTCGTATTCACGTGAAGCCAACACATATGATCGGCGGCTATGCTCAGTTAAGTTATGGTTTCAACTATTATGGCCCGACAGGCAACCAGCGTGACCTGAATGTCATCATTAGAAAACTGCAGGAGGTGGATTGGCTTGAAGATTAAAGCACAAGTCAGTATGGTCATGAACCTGGACAAATGTATCGGCTGCCATACATGCAGCGTAACATGCAAAAACACCTGGACGAATCGTCCAGGTGCAGAGTACATGTACTTTAACAATGTCGAAACAAAACCAGGTGTCGGTTATCCAAAACAATGGGAGGATCAGGAGCGTTATCGCGGCGGCTGGGAGATGAAAAATGGCAAGCTGGAGTTGAAATCCGGTACACGTGCAAGACGTTTGCTTAACATTTTTCACAACCCAGATCAACCAACGATCGACGACTACTATGAGCCTTGGACTTATGATTACGAGAAACTGACCAATAGTCCGGAGAAAAAACACCAGCCAGTCGCAAGACCAAAATCCCAAATTACCGGAGAGTATATGAATCTCGAATGGGGTCCGAACTGGGAAGATGACCTCGCCGGTGCACATATAACAGGGATGGAAGACCCGAACATGAAGGGTGTCGAGGAATCCATCAAAATGGATTTTGAACAGGTATTTATGATGTACCTGCCGCGGATCTGTGAACACTGCCTGAACCCGTCCTGTGTGTCTTCCTGTCCATCAGGTGCAATGTACAAACGGGAAGAGGACGGAATCGTTCTTGTTGACCAGAATGCTTGCCGTGCATGGAGATTCTGTGTGTCGAGCTGCCCGTACAAAAAAGTATATTTCAACTGGCAGACGAACAAAGCTGAGAAATGCACACTATGCTTCCCACGGATTGAAGCGGGTCTGCCAACGATCTGCTCTGAAACTTGCGTTGGACGTATCCGTTATATCGGCCTGATGCTCTATGATGCAGACCGCATTGAAGCAGCAGCTTCCGTGGAGAATGAAGAGGATCTGTATGAATCACAAATGGATGTGTTCCTTGATCCAAATGATCCTGAAGTTATTCGTGAAGCACGTGCGGCAGGCATTCCGGAGGACTGGATTATTGCAGCGCAGCAGTCCCCAATCTATAAAATGGTTATTGACTGGAAGATCGCACTTCCACTTCACCCTGAGTACCGCACAATGCCGATGGTATGGTACATTCCACCGCTGAGTCCGATCACTAACCGGGTAGAAGGCCAAGGAAGTTCGCTCGAAGCAAATGATATTTTCCCAGCTATTGATAACATGCGTATTCCGGTTGAATACCTGGCGAACCTGCTTACTGCTGGGGACACAGGACGTATTCGTGAAGTACTGCGGAAAATGGCTGTGATGCGGATTCACATGCGTAACCAGCAAACCGGCAAAGCGAGTGAGTCTGAATTGTTGGATCTTGTTGGCATGAGTGCGCAGGAAGTTGAAGATATGTATCGTCTACTCGCTATTGCGAAATACGATGATCGCTTTGTGATCCCACCAGCTCACCGTGAGGAAGTGGCAGATCTATTCAGTGAACAAGGAAGCTGTGGCCTTGACTTTGCAGGCGGCCCAGGTTCTTGCGGCGTATTCTCATAGGAGAGGAGACAACAACGATGACAATCGATACGAATACAGAAACTATCGTGAAACAGGTTTATGAACCGGAAATGAGAAGAATGGTCTGTAAACTGATCTCCTATCTGCTGCAATACCCTGATACCGAGTGGAGAGAGGGATTACCTGGGGTGCAAGAAGCGGTTCTTACGATCTCTGAGGAAGAAGTGAAGCAGATCGTGTTAACCTTCACGAGAGATGCACAGGCTGTAGATGCCATTGGGTGGCAGGATTCTTATGTACGTGCGTTTGATTTTGATAAAAAATCAAATCTTTATCTCACCTATGCTTTGCATGGTGATGAGCGAGATCGCGGACCGGCACTGATTGATTTGAAGCGTAGATATGAAGCGGCTGGTTTCTATATGGAAGCCAGCGAGCTGCCGGATTATTTACCCATGGTGCTTGAATTCATTGCCGAGGCTCCGGAGAAAGATGCAATCGGAGTTCTGAATACCTGTCATAAAGCGCTGGTCACGATGACCGAAAGTATCGCAGGACAAAACAGTCCATACGGACCGCTCCTTACGCTCATGTTACAGGTGATGCCCGAGCCGTCTGTTTCGGACGTACCTGAACCAAGCAAAGAAGAACAGAAACAACCGCTGGGCGGTCTGAACGAGATCGTTGAGCTGATGAGGAGGGGCAATCGGTGAGTACACTGGAATTAATGTTATGGGGTGCTCTCCCGTACATGGTCATTGTGTTTTGTATCACGGCGACCATCTGGAGATATGTAACCAATCCGTTTAGCTGGACATCCAAATCTAGTGAGATGCTGGAGAAACGGTTGCTACGATGGGGAAGTTTACTCTTCCACATTGGCATTTTCGCCGTCATCTGTGGACATATTGCCGGACTGCTTGTACCGATTGAATTTTATCATTGGATCGGTCTAAGTGACGAAGCGTACCATATGGGCGCTGTGTTCGGCGGATTACCGGCTGGTATTATCGCATTTACCGGATTGATTATTCTGTTGGTACGACGGTACACGGCTCGCAGAGTGCGGGCAACAAGCAGCGTCGGGGATTGGGTGGCACTGGCTATGTTAATCATTGTCATTGTGACCGGGATTCTGGCAACATCGGCTAACGCAGTTAATCATAGCGGATTCGATTATCGTACAACGATTAACCCATGGTTACGTGGTCTGTTGATACTCCAGCCTGATCCGACTTTGATGCAGACGGTGCCCATGAACTTTAAGGTTCATATCTTGCTAACATTTGTATTGTACAGCGTATTTCCATTCACACGTCTGGTGCACATGCTGAGTATGCCACTCGGATATCTGAGACGTAGCTATGTGCTGTATCGCAGAAGAGACGGGGCCGTGTATCCGAATCAGGAACAACAAAAGGAAAGGGCGATGTAAATGCAGCAAAAAGGAAAAATCCAACTGCCCTTGCAAACGACGAGTCTTGTTCTTGGCTTTATGGTATGGGTAATCTTGTCATCCCTCATGCCGTTTATCAAAGAGGATATCGCGCTTACTTCTTCCCAGCTTGCTTGGGCTACAGCTATCCCTGTCTTGATCGGATCGATTGCTCGTATTCCAATTGGTTATTGGACGAATCGGTACGGGGCACGTAACATTTTCATGATCAGCTTTGTGTTATTACTTGCTCCGGTATGGTGGGTCAGTCGTGCAACATCATTCAGTGATCTAGTTATTGGTGGCTTCTTCCTCGGGATCGGTGGAGCCGTGTTCTCTGTCGGAGTAACCTCGCTACCCAAGTATTATCCGAAAGAACGTCATGGTTTCGTTAACGGAATCTATGGTATTGGTAACTTGGGTACAGCACTTTCTGCATTTGGAGCACCATTGGTTGCTGCTCAGGTGGGTTGGTCCAAAACGGTTCTATTTTACAGCATTCTTTTGATTGGTATGGCTGCATTGAATTTTGTTTTGGGAGACAAAAAAGAAACACGCGTCACCCTTCCTCTGATGCAGCAATTAAAAGATGTGTCACGAAATAACAAGCTGTGGCTTCTGTGTTTGTTCTATTTCCTGACGTTTGGTTCATTCGTGGCGTTCACCGTTTACTTGCCGAACTTCCTCGTTACCAACTTCCAGATGGATAAGGTTGATGCGGGACTTCGCACAGCTGGCTTCATCTTGGTGGCAACGATTATGCGTCCGGTTGGCGGATGGCTGGGTGACAAGTTTAATCCATTCAAAATATTGATGTTTGTGTTCGGTGGATTGACCATTGCCGCGATTGTATTATCGTTCGCGCCATCCTTCTATATCTATACGGTTGGTTGTCTGACTGTCGCGCTCTGCGCGGGAACAGGTAACGGTACAATTTTCAAATTAGTGCCGATGTATTTCGTCAAACAAGCAGGTATCGCTAACGGAATGATCTCAGCGATGGGTGGTTTGGGCGGTTTCTTCCCTCCATTAATGCTGACGTTGCTGTACAGTATGACAGGTCATTATGCGATTGGCTTCATGGCGTTATCCCAGATTGCACTGGTAAGTCTCGTGCTTGTCATCTGGATGTTCTATCAAGAGAAGCTACAACTGTCTGCTAGCATTTTGGAGAATACCATTGAAGCAATTTTGGTGACGGATACGAACAGTGTTATTCGTTCGGTGAACCCAGCCTTTACGGCGGTTACAGGTTATACGGCTGAAGAAGCGGTAGGGCAGAAGCCAAGCATGCTGAAATCAGGCAAGCAGGATAAGAAGTTTTATGACCAGTTATGGCAGGAACTTCGTGAAAAAGGATACTGGCAGGGCGAGATCTGGAATCGCAAGAAAAATGGTGAACTTTATCAGGAATGGCTTAGTATTACAGCAATCCGTAATGAAGCAGGGGAAGTCAAATATTACGCGGGTATGTTCAGTGATATGAGTAAACCTGATCTAACGATTGCCTAAGCAATGCATGGTCAAGAGACAGAGTTATTGAAAAAAGTGATCCAACATACAGCAAGAGACCTTAACTTGATTTACAGTAGTTAAGGTCTCTTTTTGCACAAGCGACAGTTTCAATACACAGAGGAACCGATTATCTTCCCTGATGAATGTGGCTTAACGCTGAGCTGTGATTGTGCATAACAGAAAGAAGAAGCAAGATGCATAGAGCCATCTTGCCGTTATGCTTAAGCGTCTCGCTGTTCTTTTAAAGCCTGCAGGTTGTGAATGATGATGCGGCTACGATCAACCTCAAGCAACTCATCTTTTGCGAGCTGGTTCAGCAGTCGATTGGCTGTCTCCCTGGTCGTTCCGATGGAATTGGCGAACTCCTGGTGTGTCATGGGCAGATTGATGATGATCTTATCCTCTTGCTCCTGACCATGCTGCTCGGCAAGCATGAGAAGAAAGGAGAGCACACGATTACGTACATCCTGACCGGAAAGCACTTGTAATTTATCTTGTAATTCTCGTATTTTATCGCCGAGTACACGCATGATTTTGATGGCGATCGAAGGAGTGCTTAGCATGAGCCGTTCAAAGTGTCTGACGGGAATCGCCAGCAGGCTTGACGGCGTGATCGCAACAGCAGTAGCGGGATAGGGGTGCGCGTTAAAAAATCCGGTATGAGGAAACATGTCCCCTGTTTTGAGGAAGGATACGATCTGTTCATGTCCGTTCTCATCCGTTTTGTAAGCTTTGACAATACCGGTACGAATGAAGAACACAGCTTCTTTTTCACTGCCCTCACTAAAGATCACCGTCTTTTTGTTGATGCTTCGGGATATAGCAATTTCTTCAACCTGTTTTAACTCTTCGGGGCTTAGATCCTGAAAAATAGGGAATTGCTGCAGAAAATCTGCTGCGTTTTCTTTATTTACCCTGGTCATACAAGTTCATCCTCTCTGTGAAACTTTTTGTATTGATAAACCTGATAGGAGGTTGTGATTGAATTGAAAAGCAATGGAAGTACAAACGCTAAACCAATCGTAATTCCCCATGAACATGGTGGGTGGGCAATGGTCAGCGTACCTTTTCTCGTTGGTGTGGCGGCAAGCAGCCCCCAGTGGCTTCATCTGCCGCTGTTCTTTGCCTGGCTTGGCTTGTACCTGACCGCGTATCCTTTGCTGCAATCGCTCAAACGAAATGCGAATCGGCAGCGCTTATATAAATGGGCAGCCATATACGGCACGATCGCCCTAGTCTGTCTCATTCCGGCCGTCATTGGTCAATCATCGCTGTTATGGTTTGGCCCCATGTTGGTGGGACTGCTCTTGGTTAACATCTGGCATGTGAGACATAAGGCCGAAAGGTCATTGATCAATGATCTATGTGCAATGCTGGTCTTCTCTCTAGGCGGAGCGGCAGCTTATCTGATTGGCAGCGGTGAATGGGACTACGGCATGGCCATCGTTGTGTTATTTTCCTTTTTACATTTTACAGGAAGTACGTTCTTTGTGAAATCCGTCTTTCGGGAACGCAGCAATCCGCGCTGGATTAGGTTGTCACGTCTTGTCCATGTTGTACTGCTGTTCATTCCGGCTGCAGTTGGGTATCCATGGATGGGGCTGGCCTATGTCTATTCCGCTGTGCGAGCATTTCGTTACGCAGGTAAAACCATGCGTCCCATGAAGGTGGGGATCATCGAAATTATTGGAGCGGTACAGTTCCTGCTCTGGTTCATCCTGCTGTGAATCACATCATTTTATCATAACGTGATTTAAGTGCACATCAGGTGATATAGGTCACACCGTCATTGGATTGTTATTTAAAAATGAAGTCCACACCTTCCGTAGTTTGTTTTTGATCTGGCAGCAAGGGTTAATGGGAGATAAAACAATATGGAACAAGAGAGGGGCGAGCCCGGATGTGGACTGCATTGATGTGGGGCGGCATCTCCGCCTCAGCGGTTGTGATCGGTGCACTTGCAGCATTATTTATGAAGATTCCAAAAAGGGTCATCGGCTGGATTATGGCCTTTGGGACGGGCACGCTGATTGGTGCGGCTACGTTTGAGCTTCTTGGAGACGCATTGAACGATGGAGGTATACTGCCAACGGCTATCGGTTTTACCGCAGGAGCCGTGGTATATACCCTGTTTGATGTGCTTATCTCGGCCAAGGGTGGGTCAGATCGGAAACGTTCCAGCAAGAAAGATTCAAGTCAGCAAAGCGGACTGGGGATTTTCGCTGGTACGGTGATGGACGCGATTCCCGAATCAATCATGCTAGGTGCCAGTTTACTGGCCGGCAACGGTGTCAGTGTGGTGCTGGTGGTATCGATTTTTGTCAGCAATATTCCTGAAGGATTATCCAGTACGGCAGGGTTGAAGAACAGCAAGTATAGCAAAGGCAAAATTCTATTGATGTGGCTCGGTGTATTACTAATCTCTGCACTTGCCGCTTTGGGCGGGTATCTGTTTTTGGAACAGCTTCCGAAGGAGATGGGGGCAGCAATCGGTGCTTTTGCTGGAGGAGGCATAATAGCCATGCTCTGCTCAACGATGATGCCTGAGGCTTTTGAAGAAGGAGGCCCTATTGTAGGGTTGATCGCCTCGATGGGATTGCTTGTGTCCTTGCTGTTGGACATTTAGCTCTAAACATTTTCTAATCCCATCAAAGAAAACTCTATTACCATCAAACGCTGATAACTTCAACATATGAAGATAAGAAAAAAGAGTATCCTCTCAGATCCATCTGAGTTTCGGATACTCTTTCTAATGAGTTAATGCAATTTAGCGGCCAAGGAGAAACTAGTGACCAGAGCAGCTTCCGCCGCAGCCACAAGCTTCTTTGCCCAGTTCTTTCGATTCAGGCAAGCGATTCAATTCAACAGACTTCGTAAAATAGTTGCTGATCTGCTGATGCAATTGACTGAACTCACGCTGTGCGTAGATAAATCGACGAATGAGAGGGTTATCATACAGCGCGCGCTCTTCCTCTTCATACACCTTAATCTCGGAATCCAACAATTCGATATTTTGCCGTTCTTTCTCTTCCAATGCTTGATGTTTCTCCATAAAACGTTCATATTGAGTGGTCGCTTGTTCATCAGCGGCAAACTCATCAATCATGTCACGCATTTCTTTGTAGCCCTCATCCTGCAATAGAAGTGAGCATAGCTCTTGCATTTTGTGCATGATAAGCTGTTTATCTAATTTTACAACGGTATTTGTATTCATGTGGTCAACCTCCTGATCTTTTCTTAACTGTATAATGGAATACAACTGCATACTGTGACGTTACTCACATTCCATGTGAAATAGATTACTTGCTTGAATCGTAAATCTTCTATGATTCAGTGTAGTAACTTCTCCTTGAGCTGTTCTAATTGAAGGATAAGGATACAGTTTCCTGTAACCTGCAAGAGCCCTTGTGTCTGCATAACGGTAAGCTTACGACTAAGCGTCTCGGGGGTAATCCCGAGCAGCAGAGCCATATCTTTTTTGAAGACAGGCAGACGAATCTCATGCTGTGCATGATTCCGACTATGAAAATACAACAGCAGCTTGGCGATCTTCTGTTCAGTTGTGAGAGCGCTAAGAGAAATGTTCCATTCATCTGTATCACGCAGTAGCTCAGAGACGGCAAGTAGAAAATGATAAGCAAGCTTTGGATCATGTTCGAGCAATTGATCAAAGTCATGTTTGTTCATCGAGCAGATGGAAGAGGGCTCTAGAACCTCCGCATTTGCAGGATGTGGTTTTTGGTGAAGCAGGGCATCTTGTCCGAAGAAATCTCCGGGAAAAAGGAAACGAACAATATGCTCTTTGCCATTCTCCGTGTATTTAGATAGTTTCACACACCCCTGATGAACCACATAAAGCGTATCTGAACGCTCACCTTCCTGGACGATATAATCCCCTTTGTTATATTGCCGAGAGTGAAGGAGAGAGAGCAGCAATTCGGAATCTGTCGGGTCAAGATGTTGGAACAGGGATACTTTGGAGAAACAGGCATCCTGAACTTCGTGTGCACATATCATTTTGTGAAACACCTCGATTGGTTTAGAATGGGTGCGAAATTGTCTTGCTTCAATGTGTCATCGCTGGTCCACCATGGTCTGTGCCATCCTTCGTTACACGAAGAACCCCAGATGCCCCTTTGGCAACATGGTTGAATTGGTGCGTTACAATAGGATAATCACCTTCTTCGGTTACCGTAAATTCGACGACAGCACCTCCGCTGGCCGGTAGCATAACGGTCTGTATGCCGTATTGAATATTGCGTGGATTGCCGTCTGTGTAGACACGATCCATCATGGTACCGACAATATGGAAGGATGAGACTTCGTTTGGCCCAACATTGCTTACATAGATTCGAACTGTATCACCAACTTGGGCTAGTAAGGGCTGTTCTTTTAACACGTAGTCATTGCCATTAAATACAACATAGTTAGGTTCTGCATTCATAAAAGCATCATAGTCGTGTTCTTTGTACCATTCGCTCTGAACCAGGGTATATTCCCGATCCACCAGATGATCAGAAGGATATCCCGCCTTCGGTTCAACAATAATCATGCCATACATGCCGTTCGCAATATGAGCGAGAACCGGTTGCGTTCCACAGTGATACATGAATACACCAGGGGAGGATGTAGGATATGTGAATGTTCCTGCCTCACCCGGCATTACATCGATAAATTTGCTGCTCGGAGCAGCATGCACGGCATGAAAATCCATGGAATGAGGCATGCTGGCATCTTTATTTTTCAATGTGAAAATCAGTGTATCTCCTTCGGTTACTCGTAGGACGGGGCCAGGTACGGTTCCGTTGAATGTCCAGGCATTGTACATAACGCCTTTGGAAATCTCGATATCGGTGACTTGAGCAGTCATCTCAATGTATACGTTCGTCCCTTCGCGCCGAATGATTGGATCGACAGGTTCTTGACTGATTCGAGTTGTTGTTTCTACAGCGTGATGATCAGGCTTGATGGAGTCTGAACTACAATGGGCGAGAGTAGCTGTGAAAATGACAAATACCAACGACAATTTCATTACATGGAGTATAGAGAACATGGGAACACGACCTTATCTTAGGACATTTTCTTTTATATATAGATTACATAAATGCAATCAGGACGGGTGTGATACGAAACACACTTGAGTCATAGAAAGAGAAAAAGTTGAAATAGAAGAGGGCGTTTCTTGTACTACGTAGCTGAGTTACATATAATTTAGAATGAGAATTGGTGAAAGGTGGAAGTGAAATGAAACGTTTCGAAGATGAAGGTGCATATAAGTACAACTTTTATTATCTACTTCATCGGGGGAAGCAGATCGACGTTAAATGTAAGGAATGTGGTGGGCATGCGGTTATTTCTAAGTCAGATGATCGGTTGGTGTGGGCGTGTTCCCATTGTTATGCTCAAGGTGCGGAAGAACCAAACTATCGTTATGATGCCAAGGGAACTTGTGTCTTATGTGAACGATGGTTCAATGTGCAAGTCACGGATGAGAAAAGAACACCTCATCAATCAGCGCATGTGGAATGCCCACATTGTGGTAAAGTCAATCAAGCTCTGTTGTATCGTCGAGAGACACATCGAGGGTATTATCCAGAAATTCAGGAAGGGCGAGAATCGATTTTTGGTATGGAGCTGTACTTTCTCGATCAGGTAAGAGGCAAGCACGTCTGGGCAGTCAATCGCGAGCATTTGAATTATCTCATTGCTTATATCTCTGCAGATTTGCGAGTGAAACCTGCAAATTCACCTATGAAAACGGCCTCGCATGCGATCCCTGCTTATATGAAAAATGCTAAGAACCGAGAGCAGGTTGTTCGAACACTAACGAAGCTGCAGTATAAAACAGGATAACTTGCAAGAGATATTGTGTGGAGGTTTACGAATGAAAAAAAGAGTATCACTGTCAATTTTTGTTTTTATTTTTGCTATGTTAAGTATTCCAGCATTTTTTATCATGCAAAGTTATGGTGTTTTTCAGAAAGAGAAAGTGCTATCAGATTATGCCTTAGCTATTGAAGTGAACGGCAAATCTTATGCGACTTGGCCACTAATCAATGGTTATGCTGCGATGGACAAAGCTGAGGAGAACCGCCAATTTTACTATCGTATTGATGCAAGTGGTCTTCAAAATTTGTTTCAATTAGCCTACCAAGAATATGAGATTGAGCCGAATGATACAAACCCTTATTTGGCGGGACAAATAAACTATTCATCTGACGCAATGAATTATGTCAACGAAGAGCAGCAATATCTCAATGCCAATGACTTCATACCTATAGTGAAGGTGTTCAATCATGATGGTCAACTGATCTATACATATGAAAAAACAGGCAAAGGCGATGGCAGGCTGGTTCAGTCCATTATTCATCAAGGCATGACCCGATCGAACGGCAATGGAAGCAGTAAGGCAGCCCGTGACCCGTATCTTAATATAACGGCATTGTTCAGGGATCAACTTCATATTGATGTTCAATTAACAGTGGATGAGGAACGTAAGATTGTTTCCATTCGAATGAATAAACCGGAGGCGAGATCATGAATGAATTAGGAGTAGAACAAGGGCCAGCCTATCTCGAAGGGTTAGTACAGACATTGAAGAAGGATCAAGCTCATGAAGTAGAATGGAATGGAAAAGTACAAACGCCAGATGGTCACGACAAGTTTCATATTTTTTATTATGGTGACTTGATCGATGATGATCTAATAAGTTGGCATGATTCGACACCATTACTTGTATATGCAGAGCATACTGTAACTGGAGAACGTTATCTGTTATTTGATGCTGCCAAACATGGATATGATGCCATGCTATGTGAGACGTATGCTGAGGATAAGCTTAAAAATAGGCCTTTACGTCCTTATCTGGACGTAGAAGGGGAGGATATTTTTGAAGTGTACTTAACCGCCTACTACAATGTTCCATATGATGATGAGTTTGGGGAAGATGTTCATGAAGATGGAACCTATGAACTGATTACGGGAGAACACATGAATTTTGAGTTAGTCAAGCGTAATGGATTTGATGCGTTTGCCATTCAAATTACTAACCGCAAAGGGGTCTCAACGGAGATTGTGCAGGAAGAATTGGCGTAAGGAGTGTTACTACGACGTAAATAGCATGATCTGATGATAGGGAGATGTATCCTATGTACATTGTATCTCAAGCAATGAAGCCTGTATCTGCTGAAGAACTGAATCATTTCGAAGAACAACATAACATCTCATTACCTTCATCCTATCGCAGATGGCTTGAGCAATATGGAGAGGGTACTTACACCGGCTGGATGAATATACAGCGGCCTGATCAAGACGTGCTAGCTCCTTTTGTTGAATATGACTTCTGGATTCATACAGAAGAGACACCAATAAGTCAGCACCAACTGCAGGAATGCGTTAGTATCGGAAGTTCAGTGGATGGAGACTTCTTGGCGGTTCACCCTCAGGTCGAGGGATTGCTTTGGCTTCCGCGTCATGATGAACATATCACGTTGTGGGCTTGCGAGGGTGCAGAATTAAGTGAGCTGTTGGATCGTATATACTGTGGTTATTATCAACAAGACAAGCCGTTAACTCCGCATTATTATGAACCTTGGAATGAATTACGGCACCACACATTTTATCATCTTGAGGATGGTGAGCAAGGTAATTCCTTATTGGAATTGGCGCAATGCTGTAAAAAGGAATTCAAATGGGATGCTGTAGTGGAGAATGAGCATAGATGTATGTTATTTATGGCATCTATTGGTGGTTATCTGCGCTTTAATTATGCCTATGGTAGAGAAGTTGCTATGTTCTATGAAGAAACAGGTGCGTCAGGTGAGGGTAGAGACCACGAGCTGCATTTGTTCTTAATCGCACATCATTGTCGCCCTATACATATAGGCGGAGTGGAGGAATGATCATTTGAGTTGGTTAGATGAGAAGATTGCACAACAGTGGCGTCAAGAAGGTAGACGGTATGCACAACTTGTAAATGAATTTGTACGCAAAAGTATGGCTGGTGAAAATCCGGATGAATCTGAGCTTGAGAATGATGATCGAGCCAGTCTTAGTGCTGAAGTCTGGGAGATGGTAAAACAGGCTAATGCGCAAGGGGATGCGCTACGTCTACGATCTGAATTGCCTCCTGCTTCATGGCCGATGAGTGAACAATTCCAGTCTGTGATGCAGGCCGTGCAAGTTGTTGGATGTATTGCGCAAGATGGCGTTGTATTTAATATTGGGGCTCATACGCAGGACGGCGTCGTATACACCGCAGATTCGCAAGGGTTAGTTGCATCTCCTCATTATCATTTTGCGGGATGCTCCCCGAATGGCATGGATTATGCATTAGCGGATGAAGCTGTGATTCGAATTATTCGAAGCCCTGATCGTCAGCTACAAGGCCAAGAGCTTGCTATGTATCGTTGGGAAGATATTCAGTCTAGCCTTCATAACACGCTGCCTCAGATCGAGTCGCTGGCAGATTGCGAATATCCTGAACGTTCACTTATACAGCTAATTCCATTCAACGAAGGACAATCTCTTCTTATTTTGTCCACATATGGTGTTCATCTCATCGAACAATCTCAAGTATTCTTGCTGCATCCTGATCCGTCGGAGATTCAAGAATATGAATTGGAAGATACTCAAATTGACATGGGTCATGCGGCAGTTTCAGAGGATGGTCGCTGGATTGCCTTTGGCAGTCAGGTAAGTAACCACATGCTCCTGGATCGACAACGGAATCATACGTATTCGTTATATCCGGAGATGAGTTACCCGCATCATGCCATCTTCACCAAAGATAATCGTAACGTTTGGTTTAATGCATGTCACTTTTATAACGGTGTTACGATCCAGGTTAAATTGGACGAGGTGGAGGTCAATGAGAAGAAAGAAGATTGGCCTATTGTGGATGAAAATGCACGTGTGTATGCCTCAGCGGAGACTCACCAAGGCATTGTGATTGGAGATGCATATGGTTATCTGCGTTGTGTGGATTATCAGGGACAGGAAGTATGGCGTCATTTTGTAGGCGGTACGATCTCGTCCATCGTGGTATCGCCTGATCAATCCAAGCTTGCAGTAGGTACATACAACGGCATGCTGCATATCCTTGATTTAACTTCAGAAGCGATGGACGATTACGGCATTGGCACAGGCACGATTCGTGAATGCGAGCGTTATGTGTTATGGCGGGGAG
This sequence comes from Paenibacillus tundrae, assembly GCF_030812775.1. Lineage (GTDB taxonomy): Bacteria > Bacillota > Bacilli > Paenibacillales > Paenibacillaceae > Paenibacillus > Paenibacillus tundrae_A. Next base: position 523,429 of record NZ_JAUSTI010000002.1, on the reverse strand, counting down.
AAAACCCAATGCGCTGGTAGGACGTTAGGGAGAATAAGGAGGACTTTTGTTGAAATCAGATATATACTCCAGAATCGATCAACTAATGGACGCTCTGCATCAATTGTTGGATGTTAAAGTGGTGGATGAAGAGATTAATGAACTGCACCAACAGTATAAACAGATCGATGGTACCTCCAAGGAGAGTTTGGCGGCGTTTGAAGCGGATTTTGATATTAAGTTACCAGCGGATTTTCGTGCTTTTTACGAACGCAAAAATGGCAGTGGTTACGGATTTCATGTGTTGTACCCTGGGGATGAAGAGGAACAACGGAGTATTCCATTCTATCTGATGTCCTTGGATGAAATTCGTGAGACCAAACGATTCTTTTGTGAAGTGGATGAAAAGCTGGAAGAGCATTATTCTGAGGAAGAGATTCGCAAGCTCGATCCCGAGATTAAACCATTTTTATTTCATAAACAATGGATACCTTTTGCAACGATGGCAGGTGGCTCGCTGTACATCATGCTGGATTTTGATCCAACAGAGCAGGGCAAGTATGGGCAAATTATTATGTATGTGCATGATCCGGATTTTGTCTATTATCTTAACGAATCATTCGTAGAACTGCTTGAAGCATCCAATCGAAATCTCAGTTTGAAGGATGAAATTGATTATTAAGGAACGAAGACAGGGACTGCATCGTGTAGCAGCCCCTGTCTGTGAGCGATCGGTTATTTTACCACTGGAAGAAGCGGTGACCGTGAAATCCTCCGCCCGATCCTCCACCATGAGGACCCCCAGGGTAGCCACCGCCTGGTCCTCCACCGTGAGGGCCTCCTGGGTAGCCGCCGCCTGGTCCTCCACCATGAGGACCCCCTGGGTAGCCGCCGCCCGGTCCTCCACCATGAGGACCACCCGGATAGCCGCCACCTGGATAACCACCATGCCACCATGGGCCGCCTCCGATTGGATAGGGGAGCGGAATGGGGAAGAAGGGTGGGTATGGATAAGGATAGGGATAAGGTGGAGGTGGTGGATAATATGGATAAGGATAACCTGTAGGTGCAGGGTACTGAACAGAGCGTGGATCGTATGCCATGTTTTGTGCCTCCCAATACTCAAATGATGATATTAGCCTATGCCTGAGTGCATGCTCATGACACTAAATAAATTTCAGTACGAGCAAAAAAATGGAGGAGGAAGTAAGTGACAACTGTATCCCTATATACCGATCCAAGAGAAACTACCTACGATCAAATCATTGATGAATTAATAGAGAAGACTGATCGCTTCTTGATCGTAGATCGAGGGCATGAAATAGATGATCCTCCTAAACGGGTTGCTCAAGTTTTAGAACAATTGGAGCCCTATCTGATCGAAGTTTTCACAATGGATGAGGCCATGGTAAGAGAGCGTTTCATGCACAATAGTATGATAGATAGTCATGCGATGTACTCCAGCGGCAGTTATTACATATATTCATGCACCCCAGAGTCTGGGCAGGTGCTTAAGCAAGAGGCTACTCGATTTGGAGATTGGTTGTATCCGTCATTACCTGATGATCTCTGTTTTCTTAAAGAAGATGGTAGCGATTACTTCTATACCGTAGCACATGAAGGAATGTATGGCATGGGAATTACGGAGGAAGAAGCGAGCGAGTTAATGGAGCGCATTCCCGGCTTATTTTTCAAATTACAAAGGCATGAGCAGTTTGATTGCTTCCTAGATGATGCCATTCAACACCAGACGGATCGTCTAAATATTACCGGCTATCTGTTATCCGAAATTCCAGATCGCATTCGCGAGCTCAAGCAATTAAAGGAACTTGAAGTTTTTGAACACATGTGATTGAGCTTCCCCCGGCTTTCTTCGAACTGACCGCATTGGAGAAGTTGACCATTATGACAGCCGATCTGAAGGGTATCCCGCAAGATATTGGGAAGCTTACTCAGCTCAAGGAGCTTACGATTTATGGTGGCAGTGCGTATCATGTCGAACCTGGATGGAAACCCAAGCCTAAGCAGGAACTGGAGCTAAAACATATCCCTGCCGAGATTGGTAATCTGACAGAGTTAGTGAGTTTGAGCATAGGTTACTCAGGTATTCGGGAGCTGCCTCCAGAGCTGGAGAAGTTGAAGAAGCTGAAGTGGCTAAATATCACCAACAGTCTGATTGAAGGAACCCCTGATGTCGTGTCTCGGATGCACTGGTTAGAGCATGTGAGCTTGAGTGGACATTCTCTCGGTCTGACTGAAGAAGCTTTGCTGACTGAAGAAGAAATAGAGTAACATAACTACCCTCTGATAGACGTGTTCTATTCAGAGGGTTTTGTCGTTTCGATTCAACGGAAAGAATTGGGCTCACGAATATAGGCTGATGACATAAGCTGGCGTATAGGTTTTCACCTAACCGTAGAATGAAGGGCAGGCGTTAAATGTTGGCAACCTCGAATATGGATTACACGTCACCGAACACTGAATTTACTTATGATGTAAACCGAAATTTACTATTTAAGAAAGACGAACAAAATTATATTCATTCCCTCTCCATTCAACAGTTAAATACCCTCGGCAATACCTCATTGTTAGATATTTTTCTCAGCACTGGTAACGTAGTAGAGCCACATATTCATCAGAATGCAACTGAACTGGTCTATTGTATTAGTGGTGCAGCTGTTGTCTCACTAATCAATCCTTTTACGAACGAATTGTTAAATTTTCCGATTACTCCCGGTCAAGTGGCGAATGTACCGCAAGGCTGGTGGCATTACGAAATTGCGACTGTAGATGATACACACTTACTGGCGATTTTTGATGCATCTGTGCCTGAAGCTATTTTTGGTTCAGATATTCTGCGCCTTACGCCTCCAAGTGTACTTGCTCATACGTATTGTCTGGATGAGGCGCGAGTCCAAGCTACCTTGGCTCCAATCCACAAGACCGTATTTATTGGCCCGCCCGCGGATTGCGTGACCGATGCCTCTACCTCTCTCAACGCTGTATGCAAACCGAACAACCAACCAAACAACCAGCCAAACAACCAGCCACAGGTAAATGTCCAGCCTTATGTCCAATTACAGACTTCACTTCACGCAGAGCATTCGTATGGAGATGCCGTGAATCCAGCATACGAACATTTGCCCAACGCGTCTTACATGTTGCCGACTTCGAACTATACGCCATATACGATGCAGCGGCAGTTGATTGGTAACGGTTGGAGGTACTGACGTAGGAACCGGAGTACGAATCCAATTAATAACTGAAGTGACATTCGCTTAGATTCGATAAGTGAATGTTACGTTTTCAGCCTTAATATAAAAAAAACTGAGAATCTTGTCACAGATTTTGCTCTTCATTTGTCTTCAGGTTGTACACCAATTTACGGAGGCGAATGACATGAAATTAAGATTGAACTATAGAAAAGTGAACCCAAGTGCGTATAAAGCGATGATGGCACTTGAACAGTATGTATCTGGTCAAATAGAGGACAAGGTTTTGTACGAGTTGCTGAAAATCCGGGTATCTCAAATAAATGGTTGTTCCTTTTGCCTAGATATGCACGCGAAAGATCTGTTGAAATTGGGGGATTATGCAGATCATATTCTGCTCTTAAGCGTATGGCGTGAAGTACCTTTGTTTACAGAAAAAGAACGTGTTATGCTGGAGCTTGCTGAAACGGTGACTGAGATTTCACATCAAGGTGTGCCAACAGAGCTAATTAATAAAGTCCGGGAGCATTTCAGTGAAGCAGAACTGGTGGATCTGATCATGGCGATTAATACGATTAATAGCTGGAACCGGATTGCAATTACAACAGGAATGTACCCGGGATGTTTTAATTAAACCAATATTCGATTAGTTCCGAAACCATCTGCTAGAGGAGGCTGTTCATATGAATTCCAAACCACTCACCAATGAATCAGAATTGTCTTCTCTGGAAGTTGGTGAACTGTATACACGTTACAAATCTTATGCATTCGCAGTCGCCTATCGCATGCTTGGCAGTGTTGTTGAGGCCGAAGACATTGTGCAGGATTGTTTCACTGGCCTTCAAAGTCAGCCTTCCACGGTAATTCATAATCCGAAGTCGTATATTGCCAAACTCGTGGTGAACCGGAGCTTAAATGTATTGAATTCTGCCCGCAATCAACGGGAAAGTTATATTGGAGAATGGTTGCCCGAACCACTTTCGGATCTGGGAACTGGCTTAGAAATGGCAGTGGAGCAGAAAGAGATGATTTCCTACGCATACCTCGTTATGTTAGAATGTCTTTCGCCAATAGAGCGTGCGGTTTTTGTACTTCGTGAGGCATTTCAATACGACTTCAGACCATTGCAGATTGGCTTGGTAAAAGTGAAAGCAACTGCCGTCAAATTTTCAGCCGTGCGAAGCGAAATTTACCACAGGATCAATCCTCTCTGACACGAGCACAGACGACGAACAAGGCTCAAGAGCAGATGCTTGCACGTTTTACTACCGCTTTTCTCAATTATGATGTTCATGCAATGATGGAAATGCTCGCTGAAGAGCCTGTGTTTACTGCGGATGGCGGTGGACGTGTGCATACAGTCATGAGATCGATGAAAGTTTACAAAGGTGTACTGGCACTGCTCACTTCGCGCAGAGTACTAACTCGTTTACGTTCACGACAATGGGTTCCCACACGAATAAATGGAGAGCTACAGTTAGCTTTACTGGACGATGGACAAATAACAGAGGTTCTGTGTCTGGAGCTTGACTCGTCTGGAGAACGAATTAGAGAAGTTTACCTGATGGTGAATCCGGACAAACTGCGGTCGATTGTTGTGAAGGCGTATGAAATATAGCATCATAGCGTATTGCCTTGGAAAGTTTGTGTGTGAACTTGAAGAAAGCGGCAACTCACCCATTGGAATTGGAGTAGAGTCTATGCCGCTTTTTTTGGTACATCAAAGCATGTGTAGTTACTCTGGAGAATATCGATCCAGGATGGATTCTATCGTTGCTTGGATGTCAGGCGTAAGCCTATCATTTGTTTGTTCCAGAAGGGCTAACACCCGCTCTAAACTATCGAGTATCGCGCTTTTTGTGACAGGTTCTCGTTTCGCCAAAGCCTTGTCATATGCCTGTTTCACTTCAGGGATCAAAGTGCGGATCTCATCCTTCGTGAACCAGTCGTATGCTGGTGTATTATCACTTCCATAAAATAAAAAATGTACATACAAATATAACAAATTCTCTACCGCTGTCGTGCGGCTGGATTGTGGGTATGAATTCAAAAAGGCCTCCATCGCTAACGTGCGCTGGATCAATTCGCCCCAAGGAATGATGAGGGCAGCATCTGAGGTTGAAGCCTGATTCGATTCAGTAGCCATAATATCAATATACGCAGCGATGTCGGGGGCTACGTAAGGTTGGAGTCTTTTGTAACCTTCATAATTAATTATCGGATAATATATGCCCTCACTAGTTTCCAATTTGTAACCGAGATTAGAAGCTTCCTGTAATAATTTACGGGTCGCTGGGTCTTTGATCTCTTTAAGCAAGCTGCTGTAAGTTAGTTTCTTATCATATCCTATATTTTCATGCGCTTCTGAGATAATCGTTTGTACAGGGTCAGCATATATTTTTTCGTCGATTTCGGCCAATTTCATATTCTGAACTGATTCCAATTGCATCGTCATCAAGGTAGCCTGCCTTGAATTAACCTCATGTACATGATTCAGCAGATATTTACGTGCCTGAATTAGACTGGCTGATGACTTTACAGCATTTTTCCAATATTTCTGGAACTGAAGGTATACTGCTTTGGAATCTGGGACGGGTGCTGCCCATGCGGCTTGTGGAATAGACAGTACTGCACCCACCGTGGTACATCCTAAAGTTAGCGCAAGAATACCCAGTTTAATTGAAGCGTTTAATTTCACTCTAATACCTCCCATGATGAAAAAGTGACAAATTAAATTACAAGGTTTTGGTGTTTGGAAACATTTTGCGAGAGCAAATAGTTTGAGCAGTATTGGGGTTTTCTTTGATTAAACCAGTTTTTGGTAAGTCGATCAAGTACTTCATCTTACATCTACAATCGCAGTTCTGAGAACAGACAAAAGAGCAATCCTTGGACAACCTTAGGGGTTGTATGGACTGCTCTTTCGCTAGGTGTACTTTATTTATTTATTTATTTATTGGAGTGGTGCGTTGTTGCTACGAGGCATCTGTGGAGCTCCGGTTGCAGGTACATAAGTTTTAAGCATCTGCTGTGTATCGTTTGCATTAAGTTGTGGCACTTGGTAGTAACCACGTTGGTTCTGATACATAAAAATCTCATAAGCCATTTCAACAAATTGCTGTACCTGTGATGCAACTACGCGTCGTACCGTTGGGTTAGTAATCTCAGAGGAAGACATCGCGAGCAATGAAGCATGAGATTTAATTAGACCTAACATGTGACTACTGATTCCAGCATCTTTCACATCCGCAAGGGACTGATTCGGTTTCATCGGTGCAGACGGCTTAAGTCCATACACAGGCGGCGTCATATTAGGAATCATATAGGTTGCGGTCTCTTGGGAAGGTTTCTGTCCTGTAGTGAAGCATTCTGCGGTCAAGTTGTACTGTGACAACATAAAGTTGTATTGGCGATCCAAAATATCGAGTAATTCGGTATCCAATACAAAAGTTCTAAAGATCATATACTGATCTAATACATTAATCGCACAGGTTAACACTTCATGCACATCAAACAATTCATGTCCGCCATGGTTCAATGGCGGGATAAACCCTGGGTTAGCATGATTTGTCGGATTGATTTGATTTTGATTCATGTGAATTTAATTCTCCTTTGGGAAATGGTATGATTCTATTATGTTTATTTCCAGCCAAATTATGTATTGTAGGAGGAATTATAATCATTGTTGGAAGAGTTCTAACATTTTAGTTGAATGTCAAGTGGAGGAAGATCATTGAGAGAACTGAACTACATCAAAATATTTATTTATCTAAGTATAGTTACTGTTGTGACGGTAGGTTTGCATTACGCTACTGCAGCTTGGCTTGATCAGAGATATTTTCGGTTTTTGATCTGGAATCTATTTTTGGGCTGGATTCCGTTTATCTTCTCGTATGTAGCATATGTGTTCAGCTATGTGAAATGGAAAGGTGCGACCTGGCTTGCTATTGCAAGTGGTCTATTGTGGCTGTTATTTTTCCCGAATTCATCTTATATCGTAACAGACCTCGTTCACCTGACGGCACGAAGCTCGCGATATTATGGTGGTAATGGTCTGAACTTCACGTATTGGTACGACTTAATTGTGGTGCTCATGTTTGTCTGGGTTGGACTGTTGCTTGGATTCCTCTCCATGTATCAGCTACAGGAAGTGATCTATAAGAGAGTTGGGCGGATGGCTTCTTGGATCTTTGTATTGGCAGGGTGTGCGTTGGGAAGTTATGGAGTACTCCTTGGACGAGTATACAGATTGAACAGTTGGGATGCGTTAACGAACCGTTCCACACTCATCACATTGATGCAAGAGAGTGTAAGTCGTCCATCCTTAGCCTTCTGTATGTTCTTTGGCACATTTATACTAACCATCTATGCAACACTGTATTATCTGATCAACACAAGAACTACACGAGTGAGTAGTTGAAGAATGAGATGAGGTTGGAGAAAGAGAAGAATGATTGGAGGATGATAAGGTGACTAATATAACGGATGTAGCACGCAAAGTAGAGGAAGTCATGGAGGAAAAAGATTTTTCCGGTGTAGTGTTATTACAGCAAAACGGGAAAACAATCTTCTCGAAGGCTCGCGGATATGCCAATCGTAGCGAACAGATCTCGAATACAAGTGACACCCGATTCGGAATTGCCTCGGGATGTAAAGTTTTCACGGCGGTAAGTATATGCCAATTGATCGAGCAGGGGAAATTCTCCTACGAGAGCCGTCTAGTCGATGTGCTTAACATTGAATTTCCTTTGTGGGACAAAGACATCTCAGTGCATCAGTTACTAACGCATACTGCAGGTATTCCTGATTACTTTGATGAAGAAGTTATGGGGGATTTCGCGGAGCTGTGGCAGGAACGGCCGGTCTATATGATGCAACAATTACGTGACTTTTTGCCAATGTTCCAGCACTTAGCGATGAAATCTGCACCGGGCGAACGCTTCCACTATAATAATGCCGGTTATATTGTGCTAGGACTCATTGTTGAACAACAATCCGGACAATCCTTCACTGAATATGTGGAATCACATATTTTCAAACCAAGCGGCATGAAGGATTCTGGTTATTTTCGGACGGATCAGCTACCGCCTAACACGGCCATTGGTTATGTTGATCAGGATGACGGTACGTGGAACACAAATATCTTCTCAATCCCGATCCAAGGTGGGTCTGACGGCGGAGCGTATGTTACAGCGCAGGATATGATTCATTTCTGGCATGCGTTGTTAGGATACAAGTTGTTAACGGAGGAGAGTACTCGGAAACTCCTCATTCCGTATTCGCATCAAGAGGATGAAGAATATTACGGACGGGGAATCTGGATTGATCAGAAAGGGGAAGACATCTTCAAGTATCATGTCATGGGGTTCGATCCTGGGGTGTCGTTTATGTCTTCTGTGTACCCAGCACAAAGCATTCAACTCGTTGTATTATCAAATCAGGAGTGGGGGCCATACCCCGTCACGCTGGCCATTGAAGAATCACTTTTAGTTTGATGGAGAGCATATTAGGAATTGAAATCATTTCATTCTAAAACGTATATATATCATACTTAGTAGAAGAACCCTCAACCCCGTAGGTCATTCCTAACGAGATTGAGGGTTCTATGTATTGTATAATAAGTAACCCTTGAAACGGCCTTATAGATAACGTAACAATTGAGGAGCAATTAACCTTGGAAACACATCCAAAGGAGGCTTCTCTTTTTTGCGTTTATCGTTGGTCAGCACCACAACCAGTTCAAGCGCAGGCACGATATATACAAATTGACCACCAAATCCTCGAGCATAATAGTAGTTCAACGATTGTGATGCAAGGTCTGAAGAAGCCATTGCTGTCGTTGATTGTATGTCTGTAGGAAGCTCGTCCTCGATGAACGGAGCAGACGCTGCCGAACAGGTATCTACCCACCAATGCCAGGCATAATAACCGTGATTAGGAGGGGTGACCGCGATCGCAGGTGTAGTAGAGCGATCCACTAGATCATGCGTGATCAAGGTTGTCCCATTCCACTGACCTTTCTGCAGGAACAGCTGACCGAACTTAAGCAAATCCACGGGAAGCATTTTAAGACCGAACCCACCAGTGTGCACGCCTTGGGGATCACTTTCCCATTCATAATCTGTAATTCCCAGTGGTTCAAATAAATAGCGTTCTGCAAACGTATTGACGCTCATGCCGGTTTGCTGCATCAGAATCGCTGATAAGATCTGTGATACGCCTGAATTATATTCCATGTGTGTACCTGGTGCATGGCTTAAAGTCTGTTCCAATGCAAAATGAACCCAATGATCCATTCGTGTCATCCGTGGAAACGAATTCTGCCCTCCGAACTCATCCCAGTTGAACCCAGCGGTCATCGTTAATAATTGCTCCAGTGTGATCTGTGGTTTTCTTGCATCTGCATCAGTCTGAACTTCTGGGAAGAAGAACGAGAGCGGAGTTGATGCGTCTGGAATCTTGCCTTGATCCATCGCTATGCAGATAAGTGCGGAGAGCACACTCTTCGTACAGGAATTAATTTTGGCAATACGCGTCTTGGCTTCTTCGTCACGATAATGCTGATAGATCAATTCTCCCTGTACACTGACAAGACAGCTTCTCAGGTCTAGTGCGGGAATGATTGAATGTAACATGTCATGTATAGATGAAAGATTCATAGTGTCCTCTCTATCGCTTAGTTTTAGTCATAATTAATGATGTCGAATAGGAATGTCCATTATCTTAGCATAGGATTGAAGCGAAGCTCAATAGAGAGAGCCTTTTCAACGCACAGCATCACCAAGTTAAACTTCAGCTGATCGCCCACGATTCAATGCATCGCCATCCTCAGGCATGATCATCAACCTAGACTGGAGACTGATTTCAATTCTCCTTCTTATTGATACACTGGAAAATAACGACAAATGGAATGGGGTGGTTCAGCGAATAAACGTAGAAGTTACATATTATGCCCCAAACGAGTATCTACGTGAAATCAGGCAAAGGAGAAATGAACAATCATGCTAGCACGGATGCTGCAAAATGAATTCAGGCGAAAAATAGGAATTACGCTGACTTTATTTATTTTTGTTCTATTGGCGGCCATATTAGTCGCTTCCGGCACCCGGATGATCATCGAGTTAACCCATTCCATTGAACATCTATTTACGCAATCCAAAACTCCGCATGTGGTGCAGATGCATTCAGGGGAAATGGACAGGTACAAGGTTAATGAGTGGACGCAAGCAAATGAACTCGTGGATCAATATCAGATTGTAGACATGATTAATGTCGATGGTTCCCATGTTTACTTTGGAGTAGAGTCCGAGAAGGGCAGCATTATGGATATGGATTTTGTTGTTCAAAATAAGGACTTTGATTATTTACTTAATATGAACAATGAAAAGGTTCAGGTCAATGACGGGGAGATTGCCGTCCCGGTGTATTACCTACAGGAGAAACAGCTACAACTTGGAGACGATGTCGTTATTCAAGACGGTACGTTCAACCGATCTTTCCGAATCGTAGATTTTGTTCGAGATGCACAGATGAATCCGTCGATTATTCATTCCAAACGGTTTGTGATTAGCACTCATGACTTTCAAATGCTTCAACAAAGTACTGGAGAGATGGAGTATCTCATTGAATTTCGACTTCTAGATCCGAGTAAAACGAACGAATTCATTCAAACTTATCAAGCTGCAGGTCTACCCAATTCAGGGCCACTAGTCACCTATGGTTTGTTTCAATTGCTGAATGCACTGACAGACGGGGTTGTTGCAGCAGTAATTATCATGGTCAGTTTAATTCTGATTGTGATCGCAATCTGTTGTATACGGTTCACGATGCTGGCTACGATTGAAGAAGATTATCGGGAGATCAGCGTGATGAAAGCGATCGGCATATCTGGACGTGATATTCGAACGTTATATTTAAGCAAATATGTCGTTATAGCGGGTCTGGCATGTATTGTGGGTTACCTATCCTCGATATTTGTGAATAGGCTGTTCACGTCCAATATCTTGCTGTACATGGGAACAACTCCCACAACATGGTTGAATGAAGCAATTTCCTTATTCGCCGTGGCTGCTATTTTTGCTATTGTCCTAGGATGCTGCATCTTAGTCCTCCGTCGTTTCAATCAGATCTCTGCGATTGAGGGGCTGCGGTCAGGAAGCCTTGGTGATACGAATATTTCCAAAATGAAGCTAAGTTTATCAACTAGCCGGTGGTCACATTCTGTTCCCATTTTCTTGGCATTGCAAGATGTGATTCAGCGTAAACGGATGTTCCGCTTGATACTGCTGGTGTTTACAGTTAGCACAATAATGATTATTATCCCAGTTAATTTCCTAAATACCATGCGGGCACCTAGCTTTATTTCATATATGGGTGTCGGCCAGAGTGACATTCGTATTGATCTACGTTATTCCGCAGATGTAGAGCAGCGATATGCCGAATTACTCGAGCATTTGCGGACGGACAACGATGTGTTGCAATATTCACCCCTTGTAACAAGCCAATTCAACGTACGTAACAATGAAGGAGGTTATGACCACTTAAGCGTCGAGACAGGAAATTTCAATATTTTTCCCTTGTCTTATCTAAGTGGCTCGGCACCTAAAACTGATCATGAAATTGCTTTATCTGATGCTAACAGTCGTGAGATGGGAAAAAAGGTGGGCGATTCTCTTGTACTTATGGTAGCAGGTCGGGAGAAAACCCTGATTGTCAGCGGAGTATACCAGGATGTCACGAACGGCGGGAAGACTGCAAAAGCGCTACTGCCGTATGATAAGGATCGAGTGCTCTGGTACGTGGTTAGTTTAGATCTTAAGGATGCAAGTCAGATTACGGATAAGATCGCTTCGTATGAGCAGGCATTTGCACCCGCAAAGGTCACCGATTTGCAGGGGTATTTACATCAAACACTTGGTGGCACCATCGATCAGTTGAAACGAGTTACGGTAGCTGTACTTATGGTGTCCCTGTTGGTCTCCATTCTCATTACATCGTTATTCCTCAGAATGCTCGTTGCCAAGGATCACGGAGATATAGCCATCTTACGAAGCTTGGGCTTCGCTCTCTCTAACATAAAACTAAAATATGTCACGATTACACTCATCGTATTAAGCATCGGGATACTTGTGGGAACGGTTCTAGCCAATACGGCTGGGCCATGGATCATCAGTGCCATTATGTCCTCATTCGGAGCCTCCCATATGGAGTTTGTCATCAATCCATGGCAAGCGTACATCCTATGCCCGTTATTGTTGGCGAGTGCCATCACCATAGCTGCTCTGCTCAGTATTCAATCCATCCGAGAAGCCAGCATTGTCCAAATGATTGTTGAATAAGGAGAATGAATATGACAGTGATATTGGAAGCCAGACATGTGAATAAGTCGCATACGGTTCATCAGCACGAGGAACACCAGATTCTTAAAGATATTAATCTGCAAGTAAGACAAGGTGAGTTTGTCACCATTATGGGTCCTTCGGGTTCTGGCAAATCTACACTACTATACAATATCAGCGGTATGGATCAGGTTAGTGAAGGAAGTGTTTATTTTGCAGGAGAGAACATCTCTGCGTTACCTGAGAAGAAATTAGCGAAGCTGCGGTTGAATAAGATGGGTTTCATTTTCCAGCATAGTCATCTGTTGAAAAACTTGAACTTGCTCGACAATGTTGTGTTATCGGCTTATTTAGCTAAGAACAGTAGTAAAGAGGTCATCCAGGCTAGAGCGCTCAGATTAATGAAACAAATGGGAGTAGATGAGCTGGCTAGTCATAATATTACACAGGCTTCGGGAGGACAATTGCAGCGTATCTCGATCTGTCGGGCGTTAATTAACAATCCAGATATTTTGTTTGGCGACGAGCCAACAGGTGCACTAAACTCAAGGACAACTGCGGAAATCATGGATATCCTGGACGATATTAATGCTGCTGGAACAACGATCTTAATTGTGACACATGACGTTAAGGTAGCAGCTAGATCTCAGAGAGTATTATTTATGCTGGATGGTAGACTCGTCGCTAAGCGTAATATGGGGAAATATAATAATCAGCAGGATATCAAAGCAAGAGAAATGGCGTTGTCTGAGTGGCTCACTGAACAAGGGTTCTAAATTGGCACAATCATGACTAAAATAGACCGACAGTCGGTCTAATGCAATTGGAGGTCAACACATGAGAATCATTAAAAATCCGGAGGAACGTCGGAATGAGATATTAAATGCAGCCGAGGCTTTATTTGTTTCAAAAGGCTATACCAAAACAACGATCATTGATATTTTACAGGCGGTGAAGATCGCCAAAGGTACGTTTTATCATTATTTTCAATCGAAGGAAGAAGTTATGAATGCTATCGTGATGCGCTTTATTGCTGTTGGTGTAAATGCAGCGAAGCGAATAGCCGAAGACGATTCTTTAGATGCACATACGAAGATTTTCAACATTATTACAGCTCAAGGACAGGATGTGGGCAACAAGGAACAATTCATCGAAGAATTACACCAAGTCCACAACGTAGAGATGCATCAGAAAAGTCTGGTGGAAACGATTCTGCAGCTCAGTCCGATCTTGACAGAAGTGATTGAACAAGGCATTCGGGAAGGGGTGTTTCATACACCGAGACCAAGAGAAGTGGTTGAGTTTTTGCTGGTCTCGTCACAGTTTCTATTGGATCAAGGCATATTTCAGTGGACAGAGGAGGAACTGCAACGCAAAGTCGAAGCGTTTATGTATATTCTGGAATGCACACTTGGTGCTGAAAAAGGAAGTTTCTCGTATATCATCGAGAGATATCGCCCGAATGAATCAAATTAATGGAGGGGTAATCCTATGGAATCCACCGAACATCAATCCTTTATCAAATTTCTAATTGTATGGTTTGGGCAGCTGATCTCGACAATTGGCATTGGCCTAACGGCATTTTCGCTTGGTGTCTACGCTTTTGAACAAACGAGTACAGCGACTGCCGTAGCTCTGATTACATTGTTTACCTTTTTACCAAATATCGTATTGCGTCCAATCGGAGGTGTGCTTGCAGATCGATATGATCGTCGTACGATGATGATGATTGGAGACTTAGGATCTGCGATAGGGATACTCTTTATTCTAACCATGATCCTGATAGGAAGTATTGAGCTATGGCACATCTATGTTGGTGTAGCATTCAGCTCTGTATTTTCCGCTATTCAAAGTCCTGCCTATAAAGCATCGGCTACTGATCTGTTGGCAAAAGAGCAATTTTCCAAGGGCAGTGGCTTGTTACAACTCGCTGAATCCTCCAAATTTTTGTTATCACCGATTATTGCAGGCATTTTACTTACCATCACTTCGATTGAAGTTATTTTAGTCATTAATATGTTAACCTTCTTAATCGCCATTCTAGCGGTACTTGTCATTCGCAGAGGTGCCAGAGTGGATCGAGCGAGTAGGGAGAAGAAGCCTTGGTTCACAGATTTTGTCGAAGGCTGGGTCGAAGTAACCACGAACAAGGGTGTACTGCTGCTCGTCTTTATTATTTCCATTGTAACGTTCTATCTTGGATTCTTGGAAACACTCATCGGTCCAATGATATTATCGTTCTCAGATACAAGGACGCTAGGAATGTTCCAATCCATCAGTGCAATCGGTATGCTGATTAGCAGCCTGTGTATTGGTATTTTTACAATGACGAAGAAATACGCGAGCGTATTAGTTATTGGCTTAGTTATGTTAGGAATCTCGTTTTCCCTCATCGGGGTATCAACGAATCTTTCTTTTATTATCTTTGCTGGATTTTTATTCTTAGCTTCCCTTCCTTTTGTCAATATGAGTGCTGATGTGCTGGTGCGTAATAACATTGCTAATGAAAAGCAGGGCAGAGTATGGGGCATAATCGGCATTCTATCCCAACTCGGATTTATCGTTTCATATAGTCTTGCTGGTTTCCTGGCAGATCGCGTGTTCAACCCGCTGCTTATTGAAGGGGGAGCTCTTTCTTCGACCGTAGGTTCCATTATTGGTGTTGGTCCTGGCAGAGGCATTGCTTTGTTATTTATTGTAGGGGGAGTGTCTGTGGTCATTATGGCTGCTATCACTTCTCGGTTGAAGCCGATTAAGCTTCTTGAGCAAGGTATGGAGACGGTACCGGCGGAGCCTGTAGGTTTAATGCAGGATTGAAGGCATCGTAGATGGATTATTGGTTTGCTCAAAAGGCAGACTATTCGATTGGATCAGGTGTAACCATTCAATCACTAGAGATAACGTGATAAACTTGTGAGAGAAATTATGGGAAATTTCACTTCGCTTGTAGGAGGTTACACCCGTGTTCAAAATCGGAAATCAAGGAACGTTCAGAACATTGCCAGATCAAGCTCTGGCGATTTACCAAGGAGATACTACTGCAGTAAAAGAGTTTATTAAGCAGGGCATGGATCTGGAAACTGAGATTGTACTCAGTCAATATACTGCTATGACACCGCTCGATCTCGCTCTAATCTGCAATCAGACCGCAGTGGTCAGGTTGTTGGTCACGCACGGTGTTAACCTGAATGCCAAAAATAATCCAGCGATGCTGAAGGCAGTGAGATGTTGTGGGGAAGAGATGGTTCGGTATTTGTACGAGAATGGTGCGAAATTAAATGGACTTAATCGTGTGAAATCAAGTGCGTATGATGAAGCCTATTACGGTAACAAAAAGAACATCCCCCTCCTTCATGAACTCGGATTAGATATTCGCAAATTTGGTGGGAAGATTTTACGTAAAGCAGTAGCTGATCACGATATGAAGACCCTCGAGTATTTACTGCGTGAAGGGGTAGACATCAACTATAATGAGCCAGATATGGTCTATCCGTACAAAGCGACGCCTCTCATGGTAGCGGCACGATCGAATAACATGAGTATACTTCGATATTTGGTAGAGCAGGGAGCGGATGTAACGATTCAGGAGAAGGACGGAGAACGGGCATATACCATTGCGCTTAGTCAAAAAAATGAAGAAATGGCCGAGTATCTGAAATCTCTCGAACCAAAGGAGTTCCATGACTTCAGCAATAAGTTATTGGCGTTGAAGCCATACAAGTTGCCAAAGGAATTCATCACTTTTCTATCCGAAGCACCACGGCGGATTGAAATTGCTGAGAACGAGTCCAACGTTCAATATGTTGAAATATTTAATCTAGTAGATACGGTTGAGATGAAAATGGGTAGGCAGAAGCTGCTACGGATCTCATCTGAGTTGGATCAATACTCGCACTTAATGATGGTATGGCATCCTAGCCAGAAGTGTATTGGATTCTATGATATTGAACACCAAGAGTACGAGAATGTTGCTGCGCTCGATGCATTTTTAGCTGATCCCGGAACTTCAATTGCGAACTACATGAATCAGCTCTGATCGATTCAAGCTTCAACCATTCTAAAGAAGAAGTTCAGCGAAGTCTGGTTTATTAACCAGACTTTTTTCGATTTACAAATGGTTGAATATTTAGAACTCGGATGTTTTCCATTTTTCTAGGCTTAAAATCGCTATACGCAACATAAAGTACACAATGAGATGAATGTGCAGAGGGAGGCAACGGCATGATCGATCCTTTATTACAGACCCCGAACGTACAGTTAGCAGGGGATTCTACAGCCGTATTGAACTACAAGCGGGATCCACGGAATTATGTAACTCAGTTGTTTGGAGAACAGCTATCTACCATTAAAAACGGTTTCTTCAACGTACACATGAGCAAAGGTATTATTGTACAGCCCCACTGGCACACGAATACAACAGAGATGATTGTGCTAATTAGTGGAGAGATAACAACCTCCGTATTTAATCCATTTACCCGTAAACGAATCAGTTACCATCTAACACCCGGGCAAGTGGCGATTTTTCCCAAAGGGTGGTTTCACTGGTTTGTGGCAGATACAGATGATGTGCATTTGCTCACTATTTTTGATGTGCCAACACCTGATATTGTGCTTGGTGCGGACTTCCTTGCAGCAACACCGCCTGAGGTGGCGCATCGCGCGTATTGTATCGACGAGGAAGCCTACGCCAAAGCTGTTGCCTCCATTCAAAATGATGCAATTCTTGGTCCACCGATTGGTTGTATAGAGCCAGCTTACGATCAGACTGGTCAACCATCCAAAACATTAAAATCAGACGAATCATCGAAAGCGTAATTCTCACATATTTGCATCGTAGTACATAGACTCGTGAACTGGAGCGTCTTCCAGATACGAGTCTTTTTCTTGTATTTTATCATGTAAAGCTGGCTAAGAAACGGTATACATGGTCTTAAGTAAATCCATTAACACGCACATAATTCTCTGTTAGAATAGTTTGCATATATCACTTGTTATCCAACTATGTACTTAATCAACATAGAAAGTGGAGGGCTAAACTATGGCAATGAAAGAGGCAGAAATGCTCGAAATCGCTGCGAAATATGCACCAGTTCTACTGTTTGATCTGAATGAACCGTTTTATCCTGACTTTGTAGGGATTTCACTGTTGGAACGTCCCGGGGCATCTCCATCATTTAGAAGAGAGATTGATTTTCCCGTGGAGGCTGTGCAATATGTTATTGAATATGCCATCTGGTGGGATTATGAAATTGGACATTTGTATGAAATGGAACATGTATGGATCTATGTTGGTCACGATGGCGCAGTCGTGGATTGTGAAGCCAGTTTTCATGGTAAAGTACTCCGAGGCATGTTGAAGGATCGAATTAATGTGGTGCACAATCAGGTGATACTGTACTCACAGCCGGGCAAGCATGCATTTTCACCTTTACCTGTCGTATTCGAGTTGTTGCCAGACTTATATAGTGCAGCAGGAGCAAAGGCTGGGTGTGATGGTTTGTTAGTCAATGAGTTATTTCAGGACTATTTTGAAACGAATGCAGAGATCGATGCTCGTGTGCGTAATTATCTATTAAGTAAATCGTTTATACCCACCATGGTGTTTGAAGAATATCATTTGAAGCTGGAAACATTCATGTCATGGGACAGGCTGTTTACACTAATTCCACAGCGAATCGAGAGCCGATTAAAAGAATTGGAACATTGGTTTGAACAAACAGAGAATCAAACTCTTTAGAAGAGTTTGATTTTTTTGTCATCTATGAAGATATCATCTCAATTGGATGGAATTTGAAATTCTAATCTGAATCCAAAGTCACAGAAATGCAAACCCGCTAATTTACACATAGGGTTTGCTTTTGAGTGTATATAGGTCTTTGTGCTTGGTATAAGTGATTCTAAATACCTTACATCTGACTGAATTACAGATATATTTAAAATGTTAATGAATTTAATAGTTGTTTAGATTTTCGTAATTGAGAACGATTTATGTTTAATGATATGGATATTTAGATTTTCTTTTTAAAAAAGCAAGGTTCTATAGAATCCTTTATTTTTTTCGTATTAGTGAAATATTTAATAAATACAAATCTTCTATTCACATTTTTGATAGTAATGTCGAAATAAATCGTAAGTTGTCTAGAGCGTTGCCCGGGGGAAGGGGTAAAGACGCAAATAAATACATAACTGGACACGAAGATGCCTAGGAGGAGATTAGATGAAGTGGTTCGGTAATTTGAAAACAGCAACAAAGATTATTTCAGCATTCTTAATTGTGTCCATGATTTTGGCAGCACTCGGGATTTATTCAGTGATTACATTGAGAAGTACGAACGAACGGATGCAAGAAATGTATAACAATAATCTTATGTCTGTAAAAGAACTATCAGCGGCACAAGTAGATTATCAACGTATGCGTGTGGGTGTGCGTGACCTCAACACTGAATCAATTGATGCAGAACAAACCAGAATTATGGATAACATCGCCTCAATTCGTCAAACGCTGGACGATCACATTAATAATTACCGCACTTTAGTAACTACTCCACAAGAAAGCGATCTACTTCGAAACTTTGATACACAGTATCCTAATTATTTAACCTTGTACGACCAAGGCATAAACATAGCTTTAAGTGACAACAACGCTGAATTCACGAGATTCCTTAGAGAAACTTTAAAACCTCCTGGGGATGGCGTAGTACAAGTACTGCAAGATTTAATGAATATTAATATAAGTCTAGCTGAAGAAGCGAATTCAAAATCAGAAGCAGCTTATTCCGCCTCCTTTATGGTAACAATCATTTTAGTTGTTCTCGCAGTGATTTTTAGCATTTTAATCGGATACATTATTTCCCGTTCCATTTCCAAACCGTTATTATCCATGGTGGAATTGGCAAGGGAAGTGGCGGGAGGTAATCTGACCCTTAAGTCAGATATTTCAAGCCGAGATGAAGTGGGTCAACTAGCCCAAGCTTTGAATCGAATGGTTGATAACTTGAAAACATTGATCGACAGCATTGTTATGAACTCTCAAAGTGTTGCCGCATCATCCGAGCAAATCTCAGCAAGTACACAAGAAATTGCAAGCACAAGCACAAGTCAATCGAGCGAAGCAGCGAATATTTCTGAACTGTTCAAGGAACTTTCCCTTGCTATTAACTCTGTTGCAGCAAGTGCTGAAGAAGCAGCAGAGCTGTCTAATGATACCGTGAAAACAGCCCGTGAAGGTGGACATGTCGTGCAAACTTCACTGGAAGGCATGCAGGCTGTAAATGTTAAAATGTCACAGTTGGAAGAAGACTCTCGCAAAATTGGTGACATCATTGAAGTGATTGACGATATTGCAGAGCAGACGAATCTACTAGCGCTGAACGCAGCTATTGAAGCGGCACGGGCAGGCGAACAAGGACGTGGGTTTGCTGTTGTAGCCGATGAAGTGCGTAAGCTGGCAGAACGAAGCGGTGAAGCAACAAAAGAGATCACGAACATTATTAAAGCGATGCAAGAAAACACCAGACAGAGTGTACGCGCTGTAGCAGATAGCGTGGAGCAATCCTCAATGACTGGTCAAGCATTTGATCAGATTATTGAAATGGTCAATAATTCTTCGCACAAAGTGAACGAAATTGCGGCTGCGTGCGAAGAGGAAGCGGCACAGGCGGCAGAAGTAATGAGCTCTGTTGAATCAATCTCAGCGTCTAGTGAAGAGTCCGCTGCGGCTTCAGAGGAAACGGCTGCAACATGTCAATCACTAGCACACCTAGCTGAAGAGCTGGCTCATTCCGCATCAGCATTTAAGACGCAATAATCAAACCAAACAGAGGTGACCAGATGTCTTCACTTCAGCAAGAGCAGTACATTGAACTATCCGTTGGGGCTGAAACCTGCGCGATCCGAATCGAAGAGATTCATGAAATTATTAAAATGCTCAGTATTACAGACATTCCATACAGCCGTCCGGAGGTAAAAGGGGTAGTCAATCTTAGAGGCAAGGTTGTATGCGTAGTAAGTTTACGCAATCTGTTAGGAATGCCTGATGAGTTGGATACAAGATCAACACGAATTATTGTTGTCCGTTATCAGGATGAATATGTGGGACTTATCGTAGATAAAGTCAACAGAGTGACTACTTATAATGAGATTCATCCTCCGACCAGTGGACATGCCCGAAGCCGAGAAGCCGTCTTTCTTGGTGTTGGACAACGTGAAGACCAACTCGTGGGCATTTTAAAATTAGAAGAGATATTGGGCGGATAGGAAGGGGAACATGAAATGATGGATTTATCTGCCTATCGCGACATCTTCATAGAGGAATTAAATGATCAGTTGGAGCGTATGGATCAATCGTTGCTGGAACTGGAACGTTCTCCTTCGGTTGGACTTGTCCAGACGCTTTTCAGAGCAGCGCACACCATTAAAGGCTCAGCCTCAACCATGGACTTCAGGGAGCTTAGTGATCTAACCCATGAGGTAGAGTTTGCACTGGAGTGGGTTCGCGACAAGAAGCCTGAGATCAATTCAGTCCTTATCGATACGTTGTTTCGTTCTCTAGATGCAATGAAGGTGCTACGAGATCAGTATGTTAGTGGTCAGCCATTTCAGAATTTTAAGAGTGTGGTTGCTGAGATCCAATCTCTTATTCAGAAGCCTGTCGATATGGAGCTAGTAAAGGCTCCCGAGCTTAAGAAGTCGGAATGGTTGATTGCACAGGAGGCTGTGGATGCAGGGCATCAGCTTTTCTCCATCCGAATTAGGTTGGAAACGGCATGTATGATGAAGGCTGCAAGGTACTTTATTGTGAGACAGCGGATTGAAGAACAGGGTGGCAAGATCATTGCAGCATCTTTGGCAGATCAAGTAGCTAGTGGGGAAGACGATGATCGGTACGCCAATTTTGTTATCGTAGCAGCCATTGCTGGTAACCCACAGGTAATCCAAGCGGAGTTGTCCAATGAGTCCGATGTGCAGATTGTGGTGGTAGAGGAGTATGTAAAAGATGTGACCGTCGTTCATAACGAACCGGTTGCTGTTCAGGAGAAGGCTGAAGCAGGCGCTGTCGAGCCATCTACGGAGAAATCGCTCTCGGATGACCGTAACAAGGGTACGCAACCAACCGTAAGAGTAAATGTTGAACGTTTGGATCATTTGATGAATCTGGTCGGGGAACTTCTGATTGACCAGACCTCGCTTGCTGACCTCAGTGGTGAAGGGGCGCGTAGTGCCCCCTCCCCGTTAATGCAGAGCATTGGCGGTGTCTCGGATCATATGGGAAGAGTGATCAAGGAGCTGCAAGAAGGAGTAATGAAGACTCGTATGCTGCCTATTGATCAGCTATTCAGTCGTTTTCCACGTCTGGTTCGAGATTTATCTCAGAAGCTGGGTAAAGAATTGGAACTGATTATTCAAGGTGGAGAGACAGAGCTTGATCGGATGATTATCGAGGAATTGAGTGATCCACTGATTCACTTGATTCGAAACAGTGCGGATCATGGTATTGAGAGTCGAGAGATTCGGGAGCAACAAGGTAAACCCACCAAAGGACGTATCACACTCACTTCATTTCACGAAGAAAACCATGTCGTTATCCGATATTCGGATGATGGTAAAGGTATTGACGGTGAACGAATTAAAGCTTCTGCACTGAGCAAAGGGCTAATTACAGAAGAACAAGCCTCACATCTGACGGAGCAGGAGGCAGTGCATCTGATCTTCGAACCAGGCTTCTCTACCGCTTCCTCTGTGAGCGAGGTCTCAGGTCGTGGAGTGGGTATGGACATTGTGAGAAGCCAGATCGGTCGATTAAACGGCATTATTGACATTGACACGGAGCCTGGAAGGGGGACAACATTCACCATTCGTTTACCTCTCACACTTGCCATTATCAAAGGCTTGCTTGTTAAAGTTTCGGGTCGTGTACTGATCATTCCAATGTACAACATTGCGGAGATCGTTCGCATCGCTCCAGATGACATCCAAACGATACAAGGCCAGCTAGCTATCTTGAATCATGGACGTATCGTGCCGTTCCATTGGTTACGGGATAAGCTGAATTATCCGCCTACTAACCGGGAGTCCAAGACGATTCCTCTCATTATCGTTCGCTCGGTGGATAAAACGGCGGCGTTTGCTGTGGACGAAATCATGGGTAACCAAGAGGTGGTTATCAAGAGTCTAGGATCGTACTTAGGAGCAATGAATCATCTGTCTGGTGCGACAATTCTGGGCAATGGACGAGTCGCTGTCATCCTTGATGCATCGTATTTGGTAAGTCATTAGCAAGACAACGATCTAAACGAGATCGTAACATCAGTGAGATATCATATGAGAACAAAAAAAGAGTGCTTTATTATCCTGATTAGGATGATAGAGCACTCTTTTTTGCAATATGTGTTCGTTTATGACTTAGTTACGATTTGAAGATCAGATCCATGAAGCGGTTCGTTACCAGAGAAGTAGGCATATTACGCTTTGTCATAATTCCGACGTGGGAAGGTGGCAAGGACACATCCAGTTGAATTTCAAACAAAGAGCCTTCTTCTAACTCCTTCGATATGAACTCCCGGGTTACATAAGAGATCCCTAACCCCCGCCTTGCTAGTTCAATGAGTAGATCAACACTACCTACTTCGATTTCGGGTTTAAGTGTGTAGCCGTATGAATTAAACAATTCCGTAATGGCCATCCTTACCCGGCTATTCCGAGAGAAGAGGATTAACTGATGTTCAAGCAGTGTCTCCAGAGACAACACTTTGTCTTTAAGTTCAGCATAACGTTCCCCCGCGACGAAACAATCCTTGAGTTGAATACTTTCTCTAACCTCCAGCTGAGGATCCACGATTGGCATACGGACAACGCCTAAGTCGATTTTACCCTCTTTCAGGAAGGTGATTACCTCTGGTGTGGTTCCGTGGCTTAAGTGAAGCTTGATGTTTGGATACAGCACGTGAAATTCTTCGAGATAAGATAACATGTAATGTTTAAACAAGGAATCACTACCGCCAATTCTAAGCTCGCCGCTATCCAGGCTTTTCAACGCCGCCATCTTTTCTTCTGCCAAAGAGATCAAAATCTGTGACTGCTCGATGTAAGAGTATAGGCTCATGCCTTCTTGTGTCAGCGCAACCCCTTTGGAATTACGATAAAACAATGTTAAACCAAAGCTTTCTTCCAGTTGCTTAATCGCATGACTGACGCTTGGTTGCGTAATGTATAACACTTTTGCAGCTTGCGTTAAACTTCCCGTCTTGGCAGCCCAATAAAACACCTTATATAATTCATAATTTGTTGTCATAGATATGGTCTATAGCTCCTGTGAAATATATTAATTACTTGTATGGCTATGAAACGTATTATAGTGTAACTACAGCAAAGAAACCAGAGTTACTTGGAAGGAGATAGTGAGATGGAACCTACATCTTTAATTTTGTTTGGTGCTACTGGCGATTTAGCCAAAAGAAAAATATATCCTGCACTATATAATTTATACATTGAGCAGAAGCTTCCAGAATCTTTCTCCTTGATTGGTTTAGGTCGTAGAGAATGGTCTGATGAGTTCTTTCAGGCACAAGTGGAAAAGTCGCTTCATGAGTTTTCCAGACGCCAAGCTGATCCTGCACGGGTGAAGTCATTCGTAAAAGCTTTTCGCTACAGTGTATTGAATATAAGCCATAAGGAAGATTATATAACGTTGTTAGATCTCGTTCAGAAGAGAGAAGCTGAGCTTAGCATTCCTTCCAACCGTTTGTTTTACCTTTCCGTTGGACCGGAATTTTTCGAGCCTATCGCGCAGAACATTCAAGAAAGCGGGTTAGGCTCAACAGAAGGCTGGAAACGGCTTGTGATTGAGAAGCCATTCGGACATGATCTCCAGTCTGCTCGTGATCTTAACCGCAACTTGAGTGAATCTTTCACTGAAGAAGAAATTTATCGGATTGACCATTATCTGGGTAAACCGATGGTACAACGCCTAGAGACGCTGCATCAAAGTAATCCAATCATGAAGGCATTGTGGAACAATCGCTACATCTCGAATGTGCAGATTACGGCAAACGAGACAGTAGGTGTAGAGGAACGGGCATCCTACTATGATCATGTAGGTGCAGTGCGAGACATGTTCCAGAATCACATGCTGCAATTGCTGATGATGATGGCGATCCAACTTCCTCACAACAGCACACCGGAAAAAGTGGGCTTGAAGAAAAAGCATATTATGGAATCCATCTTGCCTTTGCAAAAACAAACCGTTGGAGCAAGCGTAATCCGTGGACAATATGCAGAGGGAAGTATCCAAGGCAAACCTGTTAATGCTTATACTGCTGAACTAGGTGTAGCTGAGAATACGATGAACGACACGTTCATCGCTGCAAAGTTACAAATTGATGATTTCTTCTGGCGTGGTGTTCCATTCTACATCCGTACGGGTAAAAGAATGAAGGAGAAATCCACACGCATCGTCATTGAATTCAAAGAACCATCTGGTCAAGCTCATGGAGTCAAGAGCAACGGCTCCAAACCTAATTTGCTTGTCATTGAGATGAGTCCTGATCAAAGTATGACATTGCAACTGAATGCAAGTGATCCGCAGAATAAGGGAGACTTTAAGCCAGTGCATATTGATCTTTCGCCTGATCGCGAAGATCTAGCTGAAGCTTATGAAAACTTGATTCACGATGCACTGCATGGTGACCCAACATTCTTCGCACACTGGGATGAAGTTGAATTGTCATGGGCTTGGGTGCAACCAATCTTGGATGCATTTACTGAGAATTTGTTGCCTCTTCACTTATATCCTGCAGGAAGCTACGGTCCAGCAGAATCGGATGCGATGCTGGCGGCTGAGGGACACCATTGGTGGTTTGACGAGCCCGCTGATCAGGATGTATCATCCGTAACAGATGTTCCATTGGCAGTGAATGGCAACCTGTAATACCTAATCACATGTATTCACCCAACGAGCCACTTCGATAGGATAGGTTGAACTGGCTCTGTTGGAAACTAAAAATTATCTTATGGAGGGAATTAACCATGAAATTTTTCATCGATACAGCAAACTTAGAGGATATCAAAAAAGCGTATAAAATTGGTGTACTTTCAGGCGTAACAACTAACCCATCTTTGGTTGCCAAAGAAGGCATTAAGTTTGAGGATCGTATTGAAGAGATTTTGCGTGAAGTGCCAACGGTTGAGTCCGTATCTGCTGAGGTTACTCCAGATGCACTTACTGCAGAAGAGATGATTGCACAAGCGAATGAATTGATCAAAATCAACAATAACGACAAAAACATAACGATTAAACTGCCGATGACACTCGCAGGTCTGGAAGCTTGCCGTTATTTGACTGAGAAAGGTGTAAAAACTAACGTTACACTGATTTTCACTGTTAACCAAGCACTTCTGGCGGCACGTGCCGGTGCAACTTATGTATCCCCGTTCTTGGGACGTCTGGATGATATCTCAGAAGATGGAGTACAGTTAGTTGCCAAAGTTGCTGAGTTGTTCCGTACACATAACTTGGATGCACAGATCATTGCGGCATCCGTAAGACATCCGGATCACGTTACGCGTGTAGCTATGGCTGGTGCTCATATTGCTACAGTTCCTTTCTCTGTCATTGAGCAGATTTCCAAACACCCACTGACAGATCAAGGTATGGAGAAATTCGCAGCAGACTGGAAAAAAACAGTTCAATAAGGTCTGACGAGTATCTTAGATTGAGATAAAAATATAACATGGACTTTGGGAGGACATAATGAGTAAACAACAGATTGGTGTTATTGGATTGGCAGTAATGGGTAAAAACTTGGCTTTTAATATCGAGAGTAAAGGGTTCTCCGTATCGGTATTTAACCGTTCACCTGAGAAAACGCATGACCTCTTGAAAGAAGCTGAGGGGAAAAACCTAATCGGTACGTTTTCAATTGAAGAGTTTGTAGCTTCTTTGGAATCCCCACGCAAAATCTTGATCATGGTTCAAGCGGGTAAAGCAACAGATGCAACGATTGAACAGTTGCTTCCTCATCTTGACC
The DNA here is from genome assembly GCF_030812775.1 of Paenibacillus tundrae. Taxonomy (GTDB): domain Bacteria; phylum Bacillota; class Bacilli; order Paenibacillales; family Paenibacillaceae; genus Paenibacillus; species Paenibacillus tundrae_A. The sequence continues at coordinate 496,876 of NZ_JAUSTI010000002.1, read as the reverse complement.
AAGGCGACATTATCATCGACGGTGGTAATGCATACTTCCCTGATACTCAACGTCGCAGCAAAGAGCTGGAGGAAAAAGGATTCCGCTTTATCGGCGCAGGTGTATCCGGTGGTGAAGAAGGCGCATTGAAAGGTCCAGCAATTATGCCAGGTGGACAAGAGAGTGCATATGCCTTAGTTGAACCTATCCTGACAGCAATCTCGGCTAAAGTTGGCGATGATGCTTGCAGCACATATATCGGACCAGACGGTGCGGGACACTATGTCAAAATGGTTCATAATGGTATCGAATACGGGGATATGCAGTTGATTGGCGAAGCATACCACTTGCTCAAATCCGTACTTAACGTTTCCGTAGAAGAGTTGCATGAAATCTTCACAGAATGGAATCAAGGTGAGCTGGATAGCTACTTGATTGAAATTACAGCAGACATCTTCTCCAAATACGATCCAGAAACCGGCAAACCAATGGTAGACGTGATCTTGGATGCAGCTGGACAAAAAGGAACAGGTAAATGGACAAGCCAAAGCGCGCTTGATCTCGGCGTACCACTGTCCATGATTACCGAATCCGTATTCTCCCGTTTCTTGTCTGCGATGAAAGACGAGCGTGTAGCAGCAAGCAAAATTCTGAATGGCCCTGCGACAGAAGCATTCTCTGGCGACAAAAAAGCATTCATTGAGAATGTGCGTAAAGCACTGTTCGCAAGTAAAATTGTATCCTATGCTCAAGGTTTCGCTCAGATGCGTGCTGCATCCGATGAGTACGGCTGGAACCTGAAATACGGTAGCATCGCGATGATCTTCCGTGGTGGCTGCATCATCCGTTCACAATTCCTGCAAAACATCAAAGAAGCATACGATAAAGATGCAGCGCTCAAAAACCTGCTCTTAGATCCGTACTTCCAAAACATCGTTGAATCTTACCAAGGTGCATGGCGTGAAGTCGTAGCAGCTGCTGTACAACAAGGAATTCCGGTTCCTGGCTTCTCCAGCGCACTGTCCTACTACGATAGCTATCGTACAGAGCGTTTGCCTGCAAACTTGTTGCAAGCACAACGTGACTACTTCGGTGCACACACGTTCCAACGCGTGGACAAAGAAGGTTCATTCCACTTCCAATGGATGGACACTAACGAGTAATTATATGATGTAGATGGAACTTAAATTGAATTAGCTCCATTAATACAGTAATATGACACCTTTGTTCCTCATGAGTGTAGACTCATGAAGGAACAAGGGTGTTTTTTATGGTTAAAAGCGTGATTAGGAAATGTTTGAATTTAAGTATCATCAAATTGTAATAAAATGTACGCAACTACTTGAGGTAAATAGATGCGGCGACCCCTTTAACTACGTTATACTCATGTATAGAGGTGAAATTTGTCTATTTGATTCAAATAACAACTTATACTTAATTTGACGTGGGGGTTAAGCTTGGCATGTTTGTACTTGTAGGTATATTGTTTTTGCTTGTATATGGTCTTTTAGTGTTCTACATAGGATGGAGCGGTTGGAGCTGGATGAAGCCTGTTGTGGCAGCCAGATTCCGTTTGCTGTACATCATTGTACTGGTGTTCCTGTCACTGTCGTTTATTTTGGCGAGAATGTTTGGTAACATTTCATTTTTGAGCATTATCGGTTCATACTGGCTCGCCATCTTCTCATTGTTATTAATCATTTTGCCTGTTGCTCATTTAGTGCTTTGGTTACTCCGCTTAACTCGTATTCCAAGACATCACGCACATAAATGGGGTGGTGTAGTTACGCTGATTTTGCTTCTGTCTACACTAGGATACGGGATATTTAATGCGTATAGCCCAGTCGTTAGACAGTATAATATCCAAGTGGATAAAAAGGTTGAGGGTATGGACAAGCTCAAGATCGTGATGGCAGCAGATATGCATTTTGGACTGTTATCAGGCCCAGCTCATGCTAAACGTATGGTAGAGGAAATTAACGCGCTTCAGCCGGATCTAGTGTTATACCCTGGTGACATTATTGATGACAATCTGGACATGTATCTTAATAGTGGAATTGCAGATATTATTCGTGACATCAAAGCGCCTTATGGGGTCTACGCTTCCTTGGGGAACCATGATAAGTTTGATGGGCCGATTGAAGATCTCATCGCAGCGTTGGAGAAGAGTAATATGCAAGTATTATACGATGATAAAATCATAATAGATGATAAGATCACGCTTGTTGGGCGTAAAGATCGAACAGAGAAGGATCGTGCTGAAGTAGCAACATTGATGCAGGATACAGATCTAAGTAAACCGGTTATCATGTTGGATCATCAGCCTTATGATCTGGATATTGCCGAGCAAAACAAGGTTGACTTGGTCGTATCCGGTCACACACATCGAGGACAGATTGCGCCGGCACAGTTCATCACAGCAGCGATCTATGAGAATGATTGGGGTTATCTGCAAAAGGGTGATATGCATTCCATTGTGACCTCTGGATATGGTTTCTGGGGACCTCCAATTCGGACAAGCAGTCGCTCTGAGATTGTAGAGATTAATGTAACGTTTAAGCAATAAAACCAAAGCCCTTCGCTAGAAGGGCTTTTTTGTATGTGAATACACGTGCTTGATCCGTGGCATACCTCTAGCTCTGTGGCTCGTATAAGATTGAGAGTTCTCCTTGAATTCTCCCTGTTTGTGCCTGTATTAAAATGTAAATATTATAAAAGTACATGCCTCTTGATTGTGATACGAGAAGTAAATGTTCTATGTAAGAATGTCAAGGAAGACAGACAGTGGCAGGAATTTCTGTTGACACCGTTTTCAGCTTGTGATAAATTATATCCGAGGCTTGTTACCGGTAAAGCGGGCAAAACCACTATGGAAATGATTTTATTATTTCTGTTTTGGTTTTGCCCTTTTTTATGTCTCAAAATAAAGCAGGTGGGTCCATTATGATTATCAAACAGATATTTAATAACAATATCGTCAGCACAGTGGATGATAAAAATCAGGAATTGCTGATCCTCGGCCGGGGTATCGGATTTAAGTTTAAAGCTGGCGATGAGATTGACGAAGAGCGAATTGAAAAGGTGTTTCGTCTTCAGGATACATCGATTTATGAGAGATTCAAATCCATCGTGGCTGAAGTGCCTATTGAAATTCTGCAGGCAACGGATGATATCGTGACGCTTGCGCGAACGCAGCTTAATAAAACGATCAGTGATGGAATTTACGTCTCCCTGTCAGATCATATTCATTTTGCCGTTCAGCGGATGGAAAACGGCATGATTACGCGTAATCCACTCTCGTGGGAAGTACAGCATTTTTATAAGGCAGAGTACGATGTGGCTAGAGAAGCATTAACCTTACTCAAGGAACGACTGGATATCGAGTTTCCTAAGGATGAAATCTGCAATATCGCTTTGCATTTCATTAATGCAGAAGTCAATGATTCAATGAATGATGTTACCCACCTGATGCAGCTGCTTCAGGAGATCATGAATATTATCAAATATCACTTTAATGTAGAATTGGATGAAGATAGTGTTAACTATTTCCGGTTCATCACACATTTGAAATATTTCTGTCAGCGGGTCATTACACATTCGTCACATGATGACGCGGAAGAGTATTTGTACGAGGTTGTTCGGAAAAACTATCCGGAAACCTTCAAATGTATTGGTAAAATTGAAGCCTTTATCCATAAGAACTATCAGTATGACATGACACATTCGGAGCAGTTATATCTGACGCTCCACTTGGAGCGGTTGATGAAGACCAAGCGAGACCAAGCGAGATAGATAAATAACACACATCTATCGCATCAAACACCAATTGTAGTAACAACAATTGAATATGACTGGGCTTGTTACTGTTCAATCAGGCAATACCCGAATGAGATGACGTCAGAATCTGCGTTGTATTCGTTCGGGTATTTTTTATTGGAAAAATGAGGAGGAGCTCCATATGAAACATCAGGAAACGGCACAGGGAATCATTAAAGCCGTCGGGGGTACGGACAATATTAACTCGGTATATCATTGCGTCACACGGTTACGTTTTGATCTGAAAGATAACGACAAAGTGGATAATAGTTCCCTAAAACAATTAGATAAAGTCATGGGCACGAATATCTCTGGTGATCAGTTCCAAGTCATCATTGGTAACGACGTATCTAAAGTATTCGATGCAATGGTCAAGGATCATCCAGCCATTGGGCAAAGTACAGAGACGAAACAGCCTAAGCCAGATAATAACAAAAACATCATTCTTAACATTTTCGAGACCATTGCGGGTGTATTTGCACCAATGCTGCCAGCTATTACAGCAGCGGGTATGCTCAAAGGATTGCTTGCCCTATTTGTATCTGTGGGCTGGATGACAGCGGGAACAGATGTATATCGGATTCTGTCAGCTATTGGTGATGGGGTATTCCACTACTTACCGCTACTCATCGCAGTAAGTGCTGCTCGTAAATTCGGTAGTAACCCGTTTGTAGCGATCGCGTTAGGTACGGCACTAATGTATCCAGATATGAGCAAATTGCTTGATGGAAGTCAATCCGTTGCGTTTCTCGGTATTCCAGTAACTGCTGTAAGTTATGCTTCATCGGTTATTCCGATCTTACTTGCAGTATGGCTCATGTCCTATGTAGAAAAGTGGGTTGACCGCATCATTCCAGCGGCATTGAAATTGTTGCTTGTACCTCTTATTACCTTGCTTGTGATGGTTCCAGTAACGTTAATTGCCATTGGTCCTCTGGGAACCTTTGTAGGTAACGGTTTGTCGGGCGGCATTAACTGGTTGCTGAATGAAGGTGGTCTGATCGCGGGTATTGTGCTGGGCGGCGCGATGGCGTTGATCATCATGACAGGAATGCACTACGCGTTAGTGCCAATCATCTTGAGTAACATTGCAACATTGGGCTTCGATAAGTTCTTGCCACTGACGTTCATCTCTAACATGGGTCAGGCAGGCGCAACATTGGGTGTGTTTTTCCGTGCGAAGGACAAAAAACTTAAAACCGTTGCGTTGTCCACAAGCTTCACTGCTCTCATGGGTGTAACAGAGCCTGCAATGTACGGCGTGAACATGAAGTACAAAAAACCATTTGCTGCAGCTATGATTGGTAGCGCAGTGGGTGGTGGATTCGCACTCGCATTTGGTGCTAAAGCATATGTCCTTGCAGGTAACGGTGGTCTTCCAGGACTTCCTTCGTTGATCGGACAAACCTTCTGGTATTCATTAGGGGGTATGGCGCTAGCGTTTATTGTAGGAACGATCATGTCTGTTGTATTCGGTATTAAGGAGGAAGAAGGCGATGCTGAAGCATTGGCTCAATTCTCTCCAAGCAACACAACGGCGCCCAAAGCTACACCTGCGACTAGCGCATCTGTAGACGTGGACGACATGGGTGCTCCAGCACCTACAGGTAATGCAACAGCAGTTGCACCGATGACAGGAAAAGCAATTCCACTGCAAGAGGTCAATGATCCGACCTTCGGAGACGAATTGATGGGTAAAGGTGTTGCTTTCGTGCCTTCGATCGGTGAACTCGTATCTCCAGTCACTGGAACAGTAATGAATGTGTTCAAAACAAAACATGCCATTGTTGTACGCAGTGATGATGGTATGGAACTACTGATTCATGTCGGAATCAACACCGTGAAACTGCGTGGACAGTATTTTGAATCCCATGTTACATCAGGCACACGTGTGCAAGCGGGAGATCTTATGCTTACGTTTGAACTTGATGAAATTGCGAAGGAATATGACATTACTACAGCAATGGTAGTTACTAATACAGCCGATTATCGTACAGTTCAACCTGTGCAATTAGGCGACATTCAGATGGGTCAGGATGTATTAAAAGCAGAACTGTAAAAGAGAAGAGGGGGATAACGATGAGCAATCGACAAGGTTTTCCAGAAGGTTTTTTGTGGGGTGGCGCTATAGCAGCTAACCAAGCAGAAGGAGGATTCGACGCAGGAGGCAAAGGCTTCTCTACGGCAGATATGGTTCCTTATTTTGAGAAAAAGGATTATACGAACCTAAGAGAGCTTATGCATGTAACCAGTGCAACGGTTGAAAAGGCCATGGCTCACCACAGCGCGGAAGGGTATCCGAAGCGTTACGGAATCGATTTTTACCACCGCTTTAGAGAGGATATCGCGTTATTCGCTGAACTTGGCTTCAAGACATTCCGGTTGTCCATCAACTGGCCGCGTATCTTCCCTAATGGTGATGAAACTGAGCCGAATGAAGCGGGATTACGTTTCTATGATGAAGTCTTTGATGAGCTGCGCAAATATGATATCGAACCACTCGTGACGCTCTCACACTATGAGATGCCGATGGGGCTTGTATTGAAGTACAACGGTTGGGCAGGTCGCGAGGTGATCGAACATTTTGTGAGATATGCAGAGACAGTAATGACACGGTATCAAGACAAGGTGAAATACTGGTTAACGTTTAATGAGATTAATACAACCATTATTGAGCCGTTCACTGGCGGTGGTATTATCGAGGATCGTGTGGAGAACACCATGCAGGCTTCATACCAAGCGCTCCATCATCAGTTTGTTGCCAGCAGTCTGGTTACGGAGAAAGCACGTCAGATTAATCCGAATTTCCAAATTGGCTGTATGTTAGCTCGTATGATTCATTACCCAGCTACCTCGAAGCCAGAAGATGTTCTGCAAGCACAGGTGGATAATCAGTTGAATTTACTGCATACAGATGTTCAGGTTCGTGGTAGTTATCCCGCGTATATGGATCGTTATTGGGCAGAGAACGGAATTTCTGTTGTAATGGAACCAGGAGACAAGGAGATTCTACGTGCGCATACCATTGACTTTATCTCGTTTAGCTACTATACATCGCTAGTGTCGGCAGTGAATCCCGAAGACTATGGGGTGACTGGAGGCAATCTGTATAGCACGATCAAGAATCCGAATCTGGAACGTACAGAGTGGGGCTGGCAGCTTGATCCCATCGGACTACGTATTGCATTGAAAGAACTGTATGATCGCTACCAATTGCCGTTATTCGTTGTTGAAAATGGTCTCGGAGCTAAGGATACGCTTGAAGCTGATGGTTCCATTAACGATGATTATCGGATCGATTACCTGAAAAGACACATTACTCAGATGAAAGAGGCCGTAATGGATGGGGTAGACCTTATGGGGTACACCAACTGGGGCACCATTGACATCATCAGTGCTTCCACGTCAGAAATGTCCAAACGATATGGCGTAATCTATGTGGATCAGGACGATCATGGAAAGGGTACACTGAATCGTTTGAAGAAAAAAAGCTTTGCATGGTATCAGAAAGTGATTGCTTCCAATGGTGAAGATTTAGCGTAATATGCTGGGCGGTTCTTGCATGTCGATGTTGCGGCGCAAGAGCCGCCTTTTAATTATAGCTGAAAAACAATAGCCTCCTAACATGTAAGGTGATATACTGTGTTCGTATCGGGGGGGATCTAGATGGATAAACCAATTATTGCAGTCGACATGGACGACACCATATGCCAGCTCGTGAAACGCGCCATATATCATAACAACATTAACTTCCCAACACATCCGCTGCGATATGAGGATATGCTTCATTGGGACACCTCTCACTTGCGACATCCAGAGAGTACCCATGATGTTTTCTATGGTCGCCCGGGTCTGTTTGAAGAGTTGGAGCTATACGACGAATATGTAGTGGAAGAGATGGAGAAGCTGAACCAAGCGTATGATCTGATTATCGTTACGGCGGCGGAACCAAGGACAGTGGTAGAGAAGTGGAACTGGCTTCAGAAGCATATGCCTTTTATTACCGCAGATCAATTTATTACATGCAAAAGAAAATACCTACTTGGCTTCGATCTGTTAATCGATGATGGTGCTCATAATTTAATAGCCGCACATGACTTAGGAAGAAAAGTACTCTGTATTCCCCATCCATGGAACGTAAAAGAACGGGAGCAATACGGATTTCCGTTAATGTCCACATGGCATGGGGCGAAGGAATATATCGATAGAATGCTCGAAACGGTAAATGTTTGATGAGAAGTGCTATAAAAAGCTGTTCAATAAGTTCACTTTTGGTCACGGTGAATGTTAGACGGCATCTCATTTTCTGGATATGCAACAACGAATGTCATGAATTATGAACTCGCCCAGAGCGTCTTAAGATGCTGGTTAATCTGATGTATAGCTTTTGCGATACATATGCGGTGTTGTTCCCGTGATTTTTTTGAAGACGGCGTGAAAAGTATCTACATCCCTGTAGCCGACGAGTTCGGCGATCAGGCTGACATTATGTTGTGAGCTCTTTAGGAGTTCACAACTTTTTTGTATGCGCAGATGTTGAAGATAGGAACCAAAAGTCTGACCTGTATGTTTCAGAAACAACCGTCCGAGGTGCTTCTCGCTCCAACTGGATATATGCACGAGATCACGAAGACGAATCCGTTCATGAATATGGTGATTCAGATACCTGAGGACATGTTCAAAATCATCTGTATTTGAATGCGTTTGCTTATAATCCTGTTGGTATTGTCGATAGGTGGTTACAACCAGTTGGCTGACCAAGGTATATAACATCGTGGAAGAGCCGGCGTCCAGAAGAGACGATTCTTTGTATAATCTAATCATCATTTCTTCGATCTGCTGAGTATGATCAACGACATGGACATAAGGCATTTCATTCAGTTCTAGATGCTTGAGGTGATCGCGTATCGCTTGTTCCTGAATGATTGTACTGAGCGTTGAGGTCAGTTCAGCATTGAACAGACAATTATAAATAATGAGTGGTGTCACGGATAAGTTCGGACTGGAAGGTCTGAAGACATGAGGAATGCCGATTGGGATAACAAACAGCATACCTTTGTGCACAGGAATGACGTCTTCACCGATATGGTGAAAGCCCTTTCCCTCCGCGACATAACAATACTCTACGAAGTCATGTGCATGGAATGGAGCATCAAAATTTTCCGAGCAGCGATTTACATACAATTTAAGATTGTTGTTTAAAAAGAATTCACTTTTAAATAGTTCAATTGCTGATTGCATGTTTAACAACCTCAATTCATGACCGAATTACCGGGTGAATTCGTCCGAATCACCGGGTATGATCTCACATAGGATCGATATAATTATAGCGTAAGACAGAATATGAAACCACGATGGAAAGGGATGTTTCTCTTATGTTGACGGTTCATCATCTTCGCTGTGAATATAAAATAAATCCAATCGGTCTGGATGTAAGGTCGCCAAGATTAAGCTGGCATATACAATCAGACCAGCGAAACTGTGTTCAGACTGCCTACCAGATTCAATTATATCTTCAAGATTCGCATGAGCAGATGGTGTGGGATTCCGGTAAGGTAATCTCGAACCAATCCATACATGTTGAATTAGATGGCTGGCTCCCATCGGCGCGAACAAGGTATGTTTACCGGATTAAAGCCTGGGATAACTTCGAGAACGAATCAGACTGGTCGAATACCGCGTTCTTCGAAATGGGACTAATGGACAGTGCGAATGCTTGGCGAGCGGACTGGATCTCGGCACCATTATCAGCAGAAGAGGAGAAGGATGAATCATGCACGCGTCTCCGCAAGTCATTTCAACTAAGTAAGCCTGTAGCTAAAGCAAGAGTTTATGTCACAGCTCTTGGGTTATATGAGCTTCATTTGAATAATAAACGTGTGGGAGACGCTTATTTCACACCTGGATGGACGAGTTATAGTAAGCGGTTACAATATCAGACGTACGACATTACGGACTCTCTAGAGATTGGTGAGAATATACTCGGCGCCTACTTAGGTGATGGGTGGTATAAAGGATATTTGGGATGGAAGAATGAACAACAATTTTATGGAAAAAGGACAGCCTTATTACTTGAACTTCACATAGAGTATGCAGACGACTCAGAGGAATATATTGTGACAAACGAACACTGGCAGTCGTCTTCAAGTGCTATTCAGATGTCTGATATTTATATGGGTGAGACGTATGATGCTCGGCTGGAATCTGCATGGACAGATCTTGATCCGTCTTCCTGGTCGCCGGTAGAAGTTCTGGATCATCCGAAAGATATCATTGTTGCTCAAGAGAATGTACCCGTTACACAAGTTGAGCATCTTCAACCTATAGCTATCCTCACCACACCGCAGGGTGACCGTGTGCTTGATATGGGTCAGAACATGGTAGGATGGATGAAATTCAAGGTTCAAGGTAAATCGGGTCATAAAGTTGAGCTGTTACATGCTGAAATATTGGACCATGACGGTAATTTCTACACGGATAATCTGAGGGCTGCCAAGCAGCGAATTCAATATACTCTCAAGGGAGGGGAGGCAGAGACGTATGAGCCCCATTTTACATTTCAGGGCTTCCGTTATGTGAAATTGATTGGTTTTCCAGAGTACATTCATCTGCAAGATTTTACAGGGGTTGTTCTCCATTCCCATATGGAGCAGACCGGTGAATTCAAGTGCTCTAGTCCACTTGTGAATCAACTACATCACAACATTTTGTGGGGGCAAAAGGGGAATTTCCTCGATGTGCCGACAGATTGTCCACAGCGTGACGAACGTCTTGGTTGGACGGGAGATGCGCAGATGTTTATCCGAACAGCGTCCTATCTTATGAACACGGCACCATTCTTCACAAAGTGGCTTCGTGATCTTGGAGCAGACCAGCGTGCAGATGGCGGCATACCCTTTTTCGTGCCTAACCCAAGTAGTGATAGCTTCGCCAATGACATGCAAGATACAGCGCACTCGTCTGCGGCCTGGGGAGACGCGGCGGTAATCTGTCCATGGACACTGTATGAAATGTACGGTGACATACGATTGTTAGCTGAGCAATATGGGAGTATGAAACGATGGGTTGACTATGTTTATAATCAAGGAGATAAGCCATATCTGTGGAATACGGGTTTCCACTTTGGAGATTGGCTGGCTCTGGATTCCAAACCAGATAGCTACATCGGAGCAACCGATCCGGATTATGTAGCAACGGCCTTCTATGCCTATTCTGTATCTTTAACTAGAAAAGCTGCCTTGGCATTGGGGAACAGCGAAGAAGCAGCGCATTATGGTGAACTGCATGATCATATTGTTAAAGCATTTCGAGAGGAGTTCGTGACACCATCGGGTCGCATTGCGGTACCCACTCAGACAGCTGTGGTGCTGGCATTGCACTTTGATCTATTGGAGGAATCGGGACGGAAACGAGCGATTGAACAACTCAGCAAACTGATTGCTGAAGCGAATAATCATTTGACAACGGGATTTGTAGGCACACCTTATTTGAATCCTGTGCTTAGCGAGACGGGGCAACATGAGCTAGCTTACACTTTACTATTTCATGAGGATTATCCATCCTGGTTGTATCAGGTCACTCAAGGTGCCACTACGATCTGGGAGCATTGGGATGGGATCAAGGAAGATGGCCGGATGTGGAGTGCTGACATGAATTCGTTCAATCATTATGCGTATGGTTCAATTGGCGAGTGGCTGTATCGTTATGTGGCAGGCATACGTGCAGACGAAGAACGTCCCGGTTTCCAAGCGATTCATATTGAGCCACAACCAGGGCCTGGACTAGATTGGGTGGAGGCTAGTGTGGAGACGATGTATGGAAAAGTGCTTTCCGGCTGGACACGACAAGAACAAGGTGAGATGCAGCTCCGTGTAGTTATACCAGCGAATACGACAGCAACAGTTGTGCTTCCCCATGCAGTATCTGATACAGTCCTACTTGATGGTGCAGTTCTGGATCAGGCTTCAGATGTAAATGGCATTCAATTAAAGGGTGATCAGCTTCAAGTGATGTTGGGATCAGGCAGTTATACATTTCAGTATAAGGTGCAGTTAACAAAGCGTAACGATCATGTATTTTAAGTGAATGTCGAACTGTGTAGTATATTGAGATATATAGTCGAAAAATGATATGTACAACCATTGTATTAGCCTCGCTCGCTGATTAGAATGAAGCATGGAATCTGGATTGCGGCCGGAACCTATCTTCTTTTATATCAGGCATAAGCGAGGTTTTTTATGTATGAATCAATCTGTTAATCGGCCCAAGCATATTGGCTATCTGGATTTCTATCGTGCCATTGCTATAATTGCAGTCGTTGCGATTCATGCTACGTCTACGGCAGTTACGCATTATGCAAAGAATACGTTCCAGCAAGAGTTTTATTATTTTTGGAATCAATTATTCCAATTTGCAGTACCCGCATTTCTATTTCTGTCATCACTTGTTCTATTCTACAATTACTATTCTAAGGCAAGAGAGCCTGGCTGGATTCCGGGCTTTTACAAGAAACGTTTGCTGTATATTTTTGTTCCTTATCTCGTATGGTCATTCATTTACTTTGTCGTGAAGCAGGTTATCGCAGGCAAACAGCCTGTGGATCATCTGGAGCGATTTGGCGAGCAATTGATGACGGGGACTGCACATACACATCTGTATTTTTTTCTAATTATTCTGCAATTTTATGTGGTCTTTCCTATATTGTTGTCCTTTACGAAGTATGCTGTCTTTACCAAATACATGCCACTATTCTTCATTGCCGCACAGGCGGTATTTTATATGGTTCATCTTCAAGTTCATTTTGAACGTTTGGGCAGTATGTTGCCAAGTTATTTCATCGTCATTGGATGTGGAGCTTGGGTCGGTCTGAATTTCGAGAAAGCTCTTCGAACATTACATTCGTTTCGGTTTGTTGTACTGGCAGCACTCATTGCCGGTGGAATCATCTCCATTTATGGTAGTTCATATGTGAAAATGATACTTGAAGACATGCCGTTTGTTACATATGCACTATTGTTTGTATTTCGTAATCTGTTTACGTTGTCAGCCTGCTTACTGTTGATGCTGATCTGTGAACAATTAGGGACTCGTAAAATAAAACATTCAAACTCGCTCAAGGTCAGAGCAGTTTTGAATTCACTGGGGACTGTCGCCTTTGGTGTGTTTCTCATACATCCAATGGTATTGTTATTCTGGAGACGTGAGTTCACTACCATGTTTGTCTCACATTTCAGTATCGGCATTATATTGTCATACCTTGCAGCTCTGGGATTATCATGGTTGCTCGCACTTGGCATCCGTAAAGTGAACTGGGGCTGGATATTGATTGGTCGATAGATATTAAATATCATGCAAGCATAGATGAACGATAGAGGTTTCGAGCTTCCTTACGAGGATTGCTCGAAATCTCTTTTTTATTTTATTAGGAGCATGTATGATGGGGTAATGTTGTAATTTCAATATTTTGGAATTGTGGATGGGGAGCTGACGACTTTTCTGACCTGCTTCCGGAGCAAATTTTGTTGAACTCAGGGGTTACGCTGAAGGGGAATTATAAAGGGAGTGAGAAGTTTGTATATGTTGTTGGTACTTATTGTAGCATCAGTGCTTGCTGTGCTAGTTCCGTTTGGACCAATTTTGTTAATAGGTATAGCAGTAGCATTGGTGGCCGAGAACTACCGTCAAACTGTGAAAATGCGAGAGGATATTCTGGCGATTAAGAACCATCTCGGACTGATGAACAAACAAGAAGCGGAACAGTATGAGATGGAGCGTCGGAATAAGGATGTAAGTCAGTTAAGTCCTGATGAGATGAAACGTATCAATCAGGAGATTGAAGCAGAGCTTGAGCGAGATAACCCAAAAAACACATAAGCATTAGCACTTATCGAGGTTGTCGAAAAAGAGTCTGTTTTTGAATATGATGGACAGCTAAAAGAAAAAGACGCTTGTTTAACGAGCTACTTATAGATGATGCATGTAACAGTTGTAGGGACAACAACATAAATTGTAACGCTAAAGGCATGATCGAGCTCGTTCTGGCAATATTATGATTATAAATTACTTAGGCGTGATGTAGTTTAGATTAGACAGATGCTTCTAAGCATTCAGCATGAGAGTAGTTTGAGAGGAGTAATACGTAAGTCCTAGAAGAGATAATCGAAGAGTATTAACTTTTTGTTGCACTATGTAGAATTTTGTAATAATATGAGGGAAGCGCGTACAACATATCGGGTTGTAACTGTTGAATCAGGCAAAGCCGTATACCTTGAGAAAAGGGATTGGTTTGTCTTTTTCTGTATATTGGAGTGATAAAGTGAAAATCGAGAAGGTGCTGAACAATAATGCTGTAGTTGCAATGAATGACGAGCAGGAAGTTATTATCATTGGCCGGGGGATTGCTTACCAGAAGCGGGCGGGTGATATTGTTTCCGAGCAGCATATCGATAAGATATTTACTTTACAGAATGAAGATATTCAGGAAAACTTTAAGGCATTAATCTCAAGCATTCCTCTGGAATACATGAAAGTGTCGGAGGAAATCATCGCATACGCCAAATTAAAACTTGGCAAGAAATTGAATGAGAGCATTTATCTTCATCTCACAGATCATATCCACTTTGCCATTGAGCGGTATCGCAAGAACCTGCCTATTCGTAACGGATTAATCTGGGAAACAAAGCAGTTGTACAAGGAAGAGTACGAAATTGGACTAGAAGCACTCAATATGATCTGTGATCAGTTTGGTGTAATTCTGCCCGAGGACGAAGCAGGCTTTATGGCACTGCACTTTGTGAATGCTGCGTTGAACGAAGAAATGCCGAATATCAAGAGTATGACGCAGGTGATGCAAGAAATTTTGACGATCATCAAGTATCATTTCAAGATTGATTTTGATGAGAACTCATTGACTTTTTATCGCTTTGTGACACACTTGAAATTTTTTGCCCAACGTTTGGTGAAGGGGAAACATTACAAGAGCAACAATGATGATGAGTTGTTCCTGATGATTCAGAAAAAGTATCCTGCAGCGCATAAGTGTTCCGAGAAGATTAAGAAATTCATTGAAAGCAACTACACGTATCAACTGACTGACGAAGAAATGATGTACTTAACAATTCATATTGAGAGAGTTGTGAACGCAACTTCTGAATAATCCCATAGATCAGCTTGCAGGGTTGCAACCACAAGGGCAAAACCTGAACGATTGAATGCAGAACTTACCCCTATAAGGGAAAGGTTTTGACATTCAGATGTTCAGGTTTTTTTTATTCTCTCCAATATACCTCGAATCCGTGTTTAATCAGAAAGGAAGAACATAATACATGAAACACGAGCAACTAGCCAAAGACATTCTAACTGGCGTTGGTGGCAAACAAAACATTAATAGTGTTGTACACTGTGCGACCAGGCTACGATTCAAATTGAAAAATGACAACAATGCCCAAACAGACGAGCTCAAAAATCTCGACGGTGTGATCACTGTTATGCAAAGCGGAGGACAATACCAGGTCGTCGTAGGTAACGAAGTATCTGATGTCTACAAAGCACTGCTTCAAGTTGGGAATATGAGTGCTGATGAACCCGTGAGTGCAACTGATGACGGTGACTCATCTGGCAAAAAGGAAAGCTTGCTTGGTCGTTTTATTGATTTGATCTCAGGTGTATTTACGCCAATTCTAGGTTTGCTTGCTGCAACAGGGATGATCAAAGGTTTCCTGTCGATGTTTACTTCACTTGAATGGATTGATCCTGCTTCCGGTACGTATCAATTGTTGAATGCAGCAGGCGACTGTCTGTTCTACTTCTTCCCAATCTTCTTGGGATACACAGCTATGAAAAAATTTGGTGGATCACCATTCCTTGGTATGGCATTTGGTGCATCACTGGTGTATCCGACGTTATCCGGTTTAAGTACCGGAGATCCATTGTATACGTTGTTTACAGGCACGTTGTTTGAATCACCGATTCATATTACGTTCTTAGGTATTCCGGTTATTTTGATGAGCTATTCTACATCCGTTATTCCCGTGATTATCGCTGCTTATTTTGGTTCCAAAGTAGAAGCGTTCTTCAAGAAAATTATTCCTTCTGTGGTGAGAACGTTCCTTACGCCATTCTTCACGATTCTCATCGTTGTACCCGTAACGTTCCTATTGATTGGTCCAATCGCTACTTGGGCAAGTCAGTTAATCGGCGCAGGTGTAACAGGTATCTATGACCTGAGTCCTTTGGTAACAGGTATTGTTGTTGGTGGATTGTGGCAAGTGTTGGTTATCTTCGGTCTTCACTGGGGAATTGTGCCGATCATGCTCCTTAATCTGTCCACATTAAAAGCAGACCCTATTTTGGCGATGATGTTTGCTGCTTCATTTGCACAAATTGGTGCCGTTCTTGGTGTCATGTTGAAAACGAAAAATACGAAACTTAAATCACTGGGTGTACCTGCCTTTGTATCCGGGATCTTCGGTGTAACCGAGCCGGCAATTTATGGTCTTACTTTGCCACTGAAAAAACCATTTATTATGAGTTGTATTGCTTCAGCAGCAGCGGGTGGTATCGTTGGTTTCGCTGGCTCCAAACTATTTGTATTCGCTTCAGGGATTTTCGGTATTCCTGCTCTAATTAGCCCAACAGAAGGAATTAATTATGAATTCTGGATGGCTATGATTGCTACTGTAGTTGCTTTTGTACTCGGCTTTGTACTGGTATATGCTATTGGGTTTAAAGATCCTGCTAACCCAGAGGCTGCTAAACAGACTCCAGAGCCATTAAAAGAAGAGAAGGCTGCTCTTGAGCCTAATCCGAATAATCGTTATGAAATTTCCAGCCCAATGACGGGTGAAGTTGTTCCACTGCAACAAATTAATGATGCTACATTCGCGGGTGAACATATGGGTAAAGGGATTGCCGTTCGTCCAACAAGTGGTAGAGTAGTATCCCCTATTAATGGGGTGGTGCAGACAATTTACCGTACTAAACATGCGATTGGACTTGTGGATGATCAAGGTGTAGAGATTTTGATTCATATTGGTCAAGATACAGTTCAGCTCAAAGGTCAACATTTCATAGCACATGTCAAGGATGGGGATCGTGTGAGTGTGGGTGATCTGATCGTTGAGTTCGACCTACAAGCCATTGTTGAAGCAGGTTATGAGATTGTCACGCCTATTATTGTAACGAACACAGCGGATTATCTTGATGTGGTCGGTACGACGGCTCAGAACGTACAGGAAAAGGATAAATTGATCACCGTAATTGGTTAAATCTAGTTTATTGCGCAATCATATATCGGAAAATAGGATATAACTTAAAGACAACTTCGAGCTTTTCGAGGTTGTCTTTTTCTATTCCAGATACCGGGAAATAAATATTAGAGTTTTTTAAAATAACTGTTGCAAATGTAGTTCAGATGTACTATTATGAATTCAAGAAGTAAGCGCATACATCAATCGGATTGTAACTGTTCAATCAGGCAATTCCGACCAACCTTGGTCAGTGAAGATTGATCGCAACTTACTTTAGTTATTAAGATAACTAAATACCAATGTGTACAGCCTTACAGGGTTGCAACCGTTAAGGGCAAAACCTGAATTGCTGAATAACACAACTTATTTCCGGATCATCCGGTACGTTGTGTATGTTCAGTAGTTCAGGTTTTCTTTGTTTCACAGGCATGGATGAGACACACTTAGAGGGGGAACTACAATGAGTAACTACGATCAATTGGCCAAGGATATTCTGGCGGGTGTAGGTGGAAAGCAAAATGTAAACAGTGTATTCCACTGTGTAACCAGACTTCGTTTTAAACTAAAAGATGAAAGCGTAGCCAAAACAGAAGAACTTAAAAATATGCCTGGTGTCATTACCGTGATGCAGAGTGGTGGACAGTATCAAGTTGTCATCGGCAATGAAGTGCCGGATGTATATAAAGCCGTAGTAAAAGCAGGGAATTTCCCAAGCGAGGGGCAGTTTGAAGAGACAGAAGATAGCTCTGGGAAGAAAGTTGGTTTGTTCAGCCGCTTTATCGATATGATCTCGGGTGTATTTACTCCGTTGCTCGGTTTGCTTGCTGCAACAGGGATGATCAAAGGTTTCAACGAGATGTTCGTAGCCTTTGGATGGATCACTCAGGATTCTGGAACTTATCAGCTCTTGAAAGCAACGGGCGACAGCCTATTCTACTTCTTCCCGATATTCTTGGGTTACACAGCAATTAAGAAATTTGGTGGATCACCGTTCCTAGGGATGGCCATTGGTGGCTCACTCGTGTATCCTACGTTAGCTGGTTTGAAAGCAGGAGATCCACTATACACGTTATTCACGGGCACGCTGTTTGAATCACCAATCCACATTACATTCTTAGGTATGCCGGTTATCTTGATGGAGTATTCTTCATCCGTTATTCCGATCATTATTGCAACTTTTGTAGCTGTAAAAATCGAAAGATTCTTCAAAAACGTTATTCCAAAAGTAGTAAGCACGTTCCTAGTACCATTCTTCACTTTGCTCGTTATCGTACCAGCAACTTTCTTAGTAATCGGTCCTATCTCTACGTGGGCAGGTCAATTAATTGGTGCAGGAGCTACTAGTATTTACGATTTAAGTCCGATTGTCACAGGTTTAGTTATCGGTGGTTTATGGCAAGTGTTTGTATTGTTTGGCCTTCACTGGGGATTGGTTCCGGTTCTATTGCTTAACATCAGTACGTTAGGTGCAGACCCAGTTGTAGCAATGTCATTTGCTGCTTCGTTCGCACAAACGGGTGCAGTCCTTGCTGTATTACTCAAAACTAAGAATACAAAATTAAAAACACTTAGTATTCCAGCATTTATTTCCGGGATCTTTGGTGTAACTGAACCTGCTATCTATGGCGTTACACTTCCATTGAAAAAGCCATTTATCATGAGCTGTATTGCTGGAGGTATCGGAGGGGCGTTACTTGGATATGCAGGATCGAAGTTCTACATGCTAGGAGGACTTGGCGTATTTGGTTACCCAGCCTTCATCAATAAAGAAGCAGGATTAGACTTTTCATTCTACATGGCAATCGTTGCAACATTGGTAGCATTCGTCCTTGGTTTCATCCTGACGTATGTTGTTGGTTTCAAAGATCCAGCAGAAAAAGTAGCTGCTCCAGCACCAGTACTTGATCCAAACCCAAACAGCAGATATGAAATCATGAGCCCGATGGCTGGTGAAATCGTTCAACTGAAAGAAATCAATGATGTAACGTTTGCAGGAGAGCATATGGGTAAAGGGATTGCGATTCGTCCGACGAGTGGCAGAGTGGTGTCTCCAATTACAGGTACAGTACAAACGGTATATCGGACTAAACATGCGATTGGTCTTGTAACGGACGATGGTGTAGAGATGCTCATCCATATCGGACAGGATACAGTTCAACTGAAAGGTAAACATTTCAACGCGCATGTGAAAGATGGAGACCGCGTTAATGTAGGGGATCTGATTATGGAATTCGATCTGCAAGCAATCAAGGATGCAGGATACGAGACGGTTACACCTATTATCATCACAAATACTTCAAGCTACCTCGATGTTGTAGGAACCAAAGATGCATCAGTTCAAGAAAAAGACAAATTGATTACCGTACTAAATTAAGTCCAATTTAAATAAACAGAATTCAACAATGTGATATGGGAGGGCTACTCAATGTTTGAGAAGTTGACAGCCTTCCCAGAGAATTTTCTCTGGGGAGGAGCAACAGCGGCAAATCAATTGGAAGGTGCTTACCTAGCAGATGGCAAAGGCTTGACGACCGTAGATTTGATTCCAACCGGAGCCAATCGAATGAACATTGCGCTTGGTAACTTGAGTTCTTTTGTACCTCAAGCTGGGGAATTTTATCCTTCACATGAAGCGATTGACTTTTATCATCGTTACAAGGAGGATATCGCCTTATTTGCCGAAATGGGATTCAAGTGTCTACGACTATCAATCGCTTGGGCACGGATTTTCCCGAATGGGGATGAGTCAGAGCTGAACGAAGCAGGGTTACAATTTTACGATAATGTCTTTAATGAATTGTTGAAATATAACATCGAGCCTGTTGTGACGATTTGCCATTTCGATGTGCCGGTTCATCTGGTTGAAACGTATGGTGGATGGACAAACCGTAAAATGGTTGGTTTCTTTGAGAAATATGCGAAGACGTTATTCAACCGTTATAAGGGTAAAGTGAAGTACTGGATGACTTTTAATGAAATCAATATGTTGCTGCATCTGCCGTATATCGGTGCCGGAATTGTACTTGAGGAAGGGCAGGATAAAGAACAGCTTTTATATCAAGCAGCGCACCATGAATTGGTTGCAAGTGCATTAGCAGTTAAAGCTTGTCACGAGATTATTCCGGGTGCACAGATTGGATGTATGCTGGCTGCCGGTATGGTGTATCCGTATACGTCCAACCCGGATGATGTGTGGAAAGCGATGGAGTTAGATCGAGAATCCTTCTTCTTCATCGATGTGCAGTCGAAGGGAGCATACCCAGGGTATACGAAACGATTCTTCAGAGAACATAACATTCATATTGAGATGCAACCGGAAGATGCAGATATTCTTCAACAAAACACGGTAGATTATATCGGGTTCAGCTATTACGCGAGCCGTTGTACAAGTGCTGATCCAGAAGTGCTGAAGAATTCAACGGAAGGTAACGTCTTTGGTTCCGTGAAGAATCCTTATCTTCAAGCTTCAGAGTGGGGATGGACGATTGATCCCAAAGGGCTGCGTATTACATGTAATCAGCTACACGACCGTTACGGTAAGCCATTGTTTATTGTAGAGAACGGGCTTGGTGCAACGGATGTCTTGTTAGACAACGATACCGTAGAAGATGACTATCGGATTGAATACTTGAACAGCCACTTCGCTGAGATGGCAGAAGCTATTCAGGATGGCGTTGAGATTCTCGGTTACACAAGCTGGGGGCCAATTGACTTGGTCAGCGCAGGTACTGGTGAAATGAAGAAGCGTTACGGCTACATTTATGTGGATCGAAACAATGATGGCACGGGTACACTGCGAAGAGTGAGAAAGAAAAGCTTCCATTGGTATAAAGACGTTATTGCTAATAATGGCGCACAATATTTCTAATCATTTTTCTGGCAATATCTAAATTAACAAAGAGCAATCCCGTTATATCGAGATTGCTCTTTGTTTGTGAGACGTGAATTTAATCGTTAACTATCTATTAATTATAATCAATTAATCAAGAAAATCTTGTCACTTAAATCATAACAATGATAACTAAACCATGGGGTATCCTCTTAACAGGTGCGCCATGGTTTTTATATGCTTCAAAAGTGAAGAAGAGTATGAATTCGGTGTATCGCTCTGACCTTTCGAGTGTTCAAAGACACATATGACAGTGCTTATCCTTTATACAACATGGGCAAACGTAGTGAATTATGGTACTTGCAGGCTCTGGTAGGCGTTCAACCGTCCATACTGCCAGTATACACCTGAACCCGATACAGGATCGGAAGCGAAGCAGAGGGCATCCCGTATCTGTGCGTTTGTTTTACCTTTGGAAGCGAGCAAAGCAGCTACTCCGGCTACGTGCGGAGCCGCCATTGATGTTCCGCTTAGGTAAGCATAAGAGCTGCCAAGGTATGTGGATAAGATGGTATCTCCCGGTGCAGCCATGTCAACCCAAGAGCCATAGTTGGAGAAGTTAGATTTTAGATCAGAAGGGTTAGTTGAAGCAACCGCAATGACGTTAGGATAGGACGCAGGTACAATCGGATAAGATGTATTGTCATTACCTGCCGCAGCGATAATCACAGCACCTCGATCCCATGCGTACTGCACGGCAGCTTGAAGGAATGCTTCACCCATCGGACCACCCAAACTTAAATTGATCACTTGAACACCATTGTTGGCTGCAAAGACAAGCCCGTTACCCACATTACCCATCGTTCCTTGTCCGTTGTTATCCAGTACGCGAAGTGGAACGATGGAGGCCAGGGGTGCAACGCCTGCAATTCCGGTACCGTTATTGGTGATCGCTGCAGCGATGCCAGCTACATGGGTACCATGACCGTTGCCATCTTCAGGAATATTATCATAATCAACATAGTCATAACCGGGGAGGAGCTTGGCGGCAAGTTCAGGATGATTTAGTTGCACGCCTGTATCAATGATGGCAATTTTGATCGTGCTGTTGCTCTGATTAATATCCCAGGCAGCAGGGGCATTGATTTTTGGTAGATTATACTGGTAAGGGAAGTATGGGTCGTTTGGCGTGAAAGAGGCATTAACGTAATAATTGGGTTCCGCATGCTCGATCAGTTCATGATCCTTGTAATGTTTCAGCATACGATGCATGTTTTTACGAGATTCCAGACGGTACCACCCCATATCTTCATACGTTTCAGCAACGTTACATCTACCTTTCCGGTGAAGCGTATGCATCTCGTCGGGGGTTGTCCCTTCTTTAAATTTGACTAAGAGCTGCTTGGGAGCGTGAGGATGAAACTTACTTTCTGTCATATGATCCACATAATGATAAACGAACCAGGTTATCATCATAATCGTTACTGCACTGATGCTGATCCATAACCACATGGAAGATTCCCCCTCTAATTTGGATTGTGATACGACTTATCGTATGCAGAATCTATTAGATGGCGTGGGTGCTCTATCAATTTGGTTAGATGTGCAGTAGATTGATAGGATGATTGGAATTCGGTAAGATGGATGGAAGAGCAGATCGGCACGAACAGCTTCTGAGAAGTGCCAGCAATGAGCTCCAAATACAGAGATAAGGAACGTGGAATGTTTTGACACAATTTCTGATTAAACCGACAGTAGCGCCTGTTCAGGTGCATCAGATTCAGGAAGCCATTGATTTTGCCATGCGAGTTCGTCGTGAAGTGTTTCCAATGTTGGATCACGCGAGATTACCTCTAGATTTTGAGCAATTCAGTGCACATTATATGGAGTCCACAGATGCTATTTTCTTGGTGGCTACGGTGGGTGAAGGTCAGATCGTTGGTTCTATCGGAATTCTCCCATATGATGATCGAATTGAAGCAATACAGGGGCGATATCCACAGGAGTCCGCAGCCGAGATCGTGAAATGTTATGTCGATCCTGCATATCGCAGATATGGTATTGGTTCGATGATGTTACAAGCCTTGGAAAACAGGGTGAGTGACTTGAGGTACACAACGCTGTACTTACATACACATCACTTTTTACCTGGTGCTGTAGATTTTTGGAAACGTCAAGGATTTACCATTATTACGGAACAGAACGATGACTGGCAGACTGTACATATGGATAAGCCAGCAGGCAAGGTCGAATTGACTTAATGTTTACGAACGTTCTTTATTAACCTAATATCACGAGTTGGGGGAGTTATCTATGTATACGAGTCTAATTGAGAAACTGGAGCATACCCAAGTCATACGTTGGTTTCCGAACCGTCAAGTTCAAGAGAGCTGGATTGTTGAAGTTGAACAGGAGCTTGGTTTTCCATTACCACCTTCCTATCGCTGGTGGCTGCTGAATTATGGTGTAGCTCACCTAAGTGGGACAGGTATTCTTACGATATCTCCTCCCGAACACCGAGAATACGCCGATACGGATATTTTGTATATATATCGTCTTGCTGATGAAGATGCGAAGCGGGAAGGGAAGCTGGAGCTCTTTGTCCCGGATGAGGATGAAATATATTATTTCGATGTTCGAACAGCAGATGCCAATGGGGAATACAAGGTAATGAGGCTTGACTACTTAAATGGAGAACCTGAAGTGTATGCTGATTCTTTTGCTGCATTTTTGGAGAGGTTGATTGACGAACGCACGCCAAGATAACTCATTATCGTATTTACAAACTATAGACTTACACAATGAGGGATAACGAGATGAAGAGAATGAATCAGAACACAGTGAAACCTAAAATGGTGTTTATTGATATCGATGGTACGTTGGTAGATGACGAAGGGAACATTCCGCTATCAGCGCGAGAAGCTTGTCAACAGGCACGCGAGAATGGGCATCTTCTCTATCTTTGTACAGGTCGTTCCAAGGCGGAGGTCTATGATGCGATCTGGGAAGTGGGGTTTGATGGCTTGATTGGTGCAGGCGGCGGCTATGTGGAATTTGGCGAACAGGTGTTATATCACAAAAAGGTTACAGTCGAAGCTGTACGCCAGATGGTTGATTTCTTCAACGAACATGACATTGATTTCTTTCTGGAATCAAACTCTGCACTGTATGGCAGCCGGAATCTGCAAGGTCACCTTGAGCGACGCATATATGGCGACATAGACAATGATCCGTCAGCACGAGCCAAAAAAGAACAGCAGCCTCATCCATTTATTGCAGGGATCACCTATGGTGAGACAGATCTGTACAAGCATGATGTCAATAAGGTTTGTTTTCTGGAGAATCCTATAGTACCGTTTGAACGCATTAAGCAGGAGTTTGATGGAAAGTTCGGAGTCATTCAATGCACCGTGCCGATCTTTGGAGAAGGTAGTGGAGAACTCACGATACTGGGTGTGCACAAGGCTTCAGCGATCGCTGATCTGATCGAACATGTAGGCATAAGCCGAGAAGACACCATTGCGATTGGTGATGGGATGAATGATGTGGAGATGTTAGAATTCTGTCACGTAGGTGTTGCGATGGGCAATGCGAAGCCTGGGTTAAAAGCGATTGCAGATGATGTTACGGAAACCGTCCTAGAGGACGGATTATACCATACTTTTGTGAAGTACGGATTAATTGAGGGATAGCTCTTATATTGTGAGTCTAGTGAGTGCAAAGACAATTGGAGCTACATGCCACTCATCTATGTTGAGAGGAAGGTTGATGAATGAATGTCGGATCTGATGAAAATGGAATTCGAAATTACGGCCTTTGGATTAGAAGGTCATGAGGGGTATTCCGAGGCCTATCGCCAAAATGAGATTGTTCGCACAAAACTGGTATCGAGAGATACCACGTTAGGGGAAGTCGAAGAGGTCATTAAGGAACTGATGGCAGAGATCCGTCAGGAATTCATTCAGCCACCAGAATACGTTAATGCCAAAGTCGTTCTAAGGGTAAAAAGCGAGAATGGAGAATTGAAGTATTTAGGGTGAATTCATTAATTGGACATACGAACAATTGCAACCAATGCGCCAACCATTGCACCTACAATGATAATACTTACTACCGTGAATATGAGCGTGAATTTTTTGCCATTCATATATATCTCTCCCTGTTGTGATTTTAACTTATTTTGATCATTAGAGATGATTTTTAGTTATTAAAACTATAGCACGAAGAACAGATCTAGGAACAGCGAAAACATAATAAAGAACAACATAACCGATTCATTTCTTCATCATTTCGACATCTCTGTCCGATATATAAGATGTACGTTCAACAGCCTAAAGACGAAAGGAGTGTGGAATATGGATATCGCAGCATTGTCTGTAGTCATGAGTCAAGCATCGGTTAAACAATCCGCAGGCTTGCAAGTCATGTCCATGACTAAAGATCTTGCGCAACAGCAAGGTCAGCAAATGACTGAAATGTTGAAATCAGCAGCTCCGCATCCCAATTTGGGAGGAACACTGGATATTTCTGTATAAACAATATTCCAATGTATGGTTAACTCCATTCGTATCAAACTGCAGCAAGCAAGCCCAAACAGCTCCAATTCGTGTGAATTGAGGCCGTTTGGGTTGTTTTTCATTCTAATTATAAGATTAAACGGTAAATTTGAGTTTTAAATCTAGCGAGTTTACAGACACGATTTAAGCAGTCTGCACAAAGAAAATTCCTGCTAGTAACGCTTCGGTTGACGAGTTATCGTTGCGCAACAACAAGTATCCATTCGCATCGGAAAGTCCTAATATATCTTGGTATGGTGCCGGGAAATCACCCGAATAGATCTGACATACGATATCGTAATGGACTATTAGATGTGAGATTCCGTGCATGCCCTTAGGTGGGCTTGAGGTAAGAAATGAAAATGCAGGAAAATCATGCTCGCCTAGTTCAATTTCTGAGAATGTTATTCCGCACAACGGAATGCCTGTATTAGGGCTGTCGGACATCATAGAAGAGGGGGTTACTGAGACATATGTATAGCCACCCAATATGTTCTCATTCCACTCCAGCTCGTCCCCGGTATAGGTTACTTGATCCAGAAAATAATCTGCTGCCGAATAGGTGGAGAATACCGAGATGAACGTATCTGCTGGCAAAGAGGCAGGAGGTACATGCTTGGCAAGTTGATTACAATCGATTGAAAAGAGATGAATTAAAGGGGCACCCTCTGGATTAAGGGGCCACTCTTGGACGTATGCTTTGTCACCGCCGATCCATATTCCTGAATCTTCATTGGCATGATTGAGTTCAAATGTCATTTTCGTGACTTGGTTCATCATCAAGCTCCTTAATTGTGAGTACAGTGGCTTCAATGTCTTGCTTGCAGTGGAAAGTGAAAATATCGGTAGGTTTAAGATTTATCTTGGATGGCATAACCAAAGAGCTGCTTCGCATGGTTCCAATCGACACCGAGTTTTCCTCTCCAGCCTGCCCAAGGCATTTCCATGTCTGAACGGCCGCTGGTATTGTTTAATTCTAACCCCGCAAGGTGAAGATCCTCGACATTTGTCCAATGGTTTGGACTGAGACTCAACTTCTGATTGGGTATAACCCCTACCATGGCTAGAGATTGCAGTATACCACGCCGGATTCCAGGTGTACCTTTAATGAACTTATTCGAGGTGAGACGTTTCTCATATTTTCCCGGAGATTCATCATCAGTCGCCTCATCTAGG
Source organism: Paenibacillus tundrae (assembly GCF_030812775.1). Lineage (GTDB taxonomy): Bacteria > Bacillota > Bacilli > Paenibacillales > Paenibacillaceae > Paenibacillus > Paenibacillus tundrae_A. Next base: position 470,273 of record NZ_JAUSTI010000002.1, on the reverse strand, counting down.
CTGACAAGCAATTGATTGAAAATGTTGATATCGTCTGCTGTTGGTGTAATCGGTGTATTCTCCAGCAGGTGTATGATTTCGTACAAATCCACATAAGCACCACGGCTAGTGCTTCCATAATAATTCCCCAAGTGGATCGCATAGCGAATCCAAGAGATGTTCTCCCAGCCTTGGTCGCTGTGGCTAAACCCGCAGACTTTGCACATGAGAAACTTCTCGGCTTCTTTGTATGTATGCGGAGTGGTATGAATCATCATATGGTAGCTTGCAAGTGCCGAAATGCCCCTCGGATAACTGCCGCCTACTCCCGCAATAAAAGCATCGGTAATTGTACGCCAGGAGAGGCTCTCATTTTGTTGTAGAGCAACCAGCTTGTCTATAATGACATCATGTTCGATCTGTACGATGTCATTCACATTCCAATTGTGAACTTGCAAGAGTTCTTGTTCTGCAGCAGTCAGTGTATCAACCTGGTACAATGTAACTTGACGTTCGCGGTCGTACACACCATTCGAGTAATGATATAATTTCTTCAAAGTCTTAAGTAACTTCTTGTCCATAAAATCTCCTCTCAATGAACATTAGGTTAGCGCTCTTATACATAAGGGTGAATAGTATCGTTTCTATAAATTATATAAGGCTAAGACACGAATGGAAATCAGTACAAGGTACTAAATGGGCGTTGATAAAGTTCGTTTTCAATGATAAAGGATGGTGGAGCATGAGAATTAACAAATATATCAGTAAGACGGGTTACTGCTCACGCCGAGAAACCGATCGCTTGATTGCTGCTGGACGCATTACGATCAATGGAGAAGTCTGTGAAAAGGGTGCTGACGTTGAGGCAAGTGATATCGTGCTCATCGATGGACAAGAAATTCCTAGGGAAGAACGTGAACGTGTATACATAGCACTGAATAAGCCTATTGGCATTGTATGTACGGCTGCCGAGAGCGTTGCGGGTAATATTATTGAATATGTCAATTACCCCTCACGAATTTTTGCTGTTGGTAGACTCGACAAAGCCTCAGAGGGCTTGATTTTATTAACCAATGATGGAGATATCGTTAACAAAATGATGCGCTCTGAGCATAATCACGAGAAGGAGTATATCGTAACTGTTGATAAGCCTCTAACAGAAGAGTTTATCCATGCGATGTCGGCGGGAGTCGAGATTCTAAATGTCGTTACCAAGCCTTGCGAGGTGTATCGTGAGGATGAATTGGTTTTTCGTATCATATTGACACAAGGGCTCAATTTGCAGATCCGGCGCATGTGCAAAACACTGGGATACAGAGTTATGAAGCTGGAGCGGGTACGCATTATGAATATTACGCTCGATCATCTGCAAAGAGGGGAATGGAGACATCTGGAGCCAACAGAATTGGACAACCTTCTTTCCCTATTACAATGATCGACTAGCGGAATTTCCAGCTTCATTACTTGAAATGTCCACATGACCTTTACCTCCTTTTTCGGATAAGTAAGATCCAAGCAAAGTTAGTACAACCCCCAGGATGGTAACCCAAGTCATCATTTCGTCCAGAATGAGTGCAGATGCAACGACTGTAATTACAGGTACAAGATAAATATAAATGCTCGTTTTCACGGCACCAAGTACCCGTACAGCTCGGTTCCAAGTGACAAAGCAGAGTGCAGAGGCTCCTATACCCAGAAACAGAAGATTGGCAAGATTGTTCATGTTAGCGAAACGCACCAGCCTAAGGTCAAAATCAAACATAAACAAAGTTGGCAGCATGAACGCTATGCCATAGAAGAATACTTTGCGTGTTGCACCGATTGTATGATAGGGTAAAGCGCCGATTTTGCGCATGAGAACGGAGTAGATTGCCCAGACGATAGGTGCAAGAAAAGCGAGAATATCTCCAATGGGGTTCAGCTTCAGAACAAAACTGCCATTCAAGCTAATAAGTATGATGCCAGATAGTGCAATGACGAATCCTAGTGCAAAGGAGCGATTCAGACGCTCTCCATGAAGGAAAAAGTGTGCAAGTACAGCAGTGAAAAATGGCGCGATGCTGACAATGATCCCTACATTCGATGCAAGTGTGTATGTTAAGGCCATATTTTCGATGAGAAAATAAAGGGTCACCCCGCACAAACCTGCGGCTCCAAATAGCATTTCTTCTCTTAATGAGACCAAGGGTATACGTTTGGAATACAGCAGCAACAAAACAACATAACCGATGACGAAACGAAAGAACAATACTTCCACAGGCGTGAAATCGATCAGCAGGAGTTTGGTAGTGACAAATGTTGTTCCCCAGATGAGTATTGTAAATAGAGCAAGCAGATGCCCAGTTGAGAGCTGACGTTCATGTGTCATCATATGCTATCTTTCTTAGCGCTGGCGCTAGCTTCATGATTAAAAATGCGTTTATACTGCCGAGGGGTGAGCCCAATCAGTTTTTTGAAAAAATTCGTAAAGTGACTCTGGTCACTAAAGCCTGTCCTTGTAGCAACTTCAATGGGGAGTGCACCTTGTTCAAGCTGCTTCTTGGCATGACTAATGCGAATCGTTTCCAGGTAGCGATAAGGTGAAATACCTTTTTGGGTTGTAAATAAGCGTAACAAGTGATATTTGCTCAGACCTGTCATCTCGACAAACTGATCTAGCACAATCGGCTCCATATAATGAGCTTCCATGTACTCGCAGACACGTCTGATTTCTGAAGTGAGATCCTGTGACGCTAATGGGGGCAGCGCATCCGCATGATCTCTGATCAATTGATCCAATAGCATTAACAATGCTTCTTCCTTATGGAAGTCGGATTGACCTTCCAGGATCATCAAATGTAATTCATGTAATGATGTGCAGAGTTCACTCTGATACAGCACTGGTTCTGTAAACCGGGGAAGGTAGTCTTGACCGGTTATTTCCTGTACATATGTTCTCATCACCTCAGGTTGGATGTTGATGCATCGATAGTCCAAAGTTCTACCGTCTATCCCTTCACAGGCATGAGGATCCTGCGGATTGAAAATAATCACATCACCACTGTTCAGTATATATTCCTTGTTATTGCAGGCGAGATAGCGTTTGCCTTGCTCAATAAAACCGATGACGTAATAGTCATGAAAATGATTCGGGAATTTTTGCATAATACCTTCGAATTGATAGGCTTCCAATTGCAGATCTGTATCATAAACGACGGTTCGCACTTCACGTGTCATATGCTGTACCTTCTTTCTAGTAAGTTATGGATAGTATAAAGGGAGAAGAAGGAATTTTCTTGAATGATATTGCGGTTTACATTACAATTTGAGCATCTTAGATTGTAAACGATTAACTACGAACAAGCTATGCTTCAAGGCAGACAAAGGAGGAATTAACGTGTTCGAACATTTAGTTATTTTTAAGTTTAACGATCAGACCACACTGGCTAAGCAGCAGGAGTTTGTAGATCAATTGTTGGCGCTGAAGGAGAAGATTCCGGGCATTCATGAATTGACAGCAGGTATTAATCAAACGGAAGAGACAGACCGAATTCAAGGCTATACGATTGGATTAAGAGTAACATTTGAAGATCAGCAGGCTTTGCGCGCCTACGGGCCACATCCTGCTCATCAAGCATTCGTAGCTTCTCTTAATGGATGGATTGAGAACGTCATCGTATCAGACTACCCACTGTCCAATTAATTAATAAAGATAAGCAAGGTGGGTAGAAGTGAAAATAAAACTGAAAAAATGAAATTGATCCAGCAACAGCTAGTTTATAGTCTAGACTATAAACTAGCTGTTTTTGTGTTGTCGTTTTGAAAAGTTGGAATCGGTCACTTATTGATAATTGTGATTGGACGATAGTCAGGTTCATCTTTATACTTTTTATCAGAGTTAACAGCTATGTATATACGGGATAAGCATGCAAATTTGAGCTAAATATGCTAAAGTTTCTACAAGAACATGAGTGTCATGTTCACTATCAATGAAACTTATGCGACTACATAAATGAGCATGGCTTGAGTAGGCAACAATAATACAACAAGAATTTTGTATTCAAGGAAAAGGGGTGTAGTGATATCATGCCAACAGCAAAGCTTGCGACAGGCTGGAATTTTGATAATAGTTATGCACGATTACCACAGACGTTTTATACGAAGCAGGGAGCGGGACCTGTGCAATCCCCTCACTTGATCATTTTTAATGATGCAGTTGCAAGGGAACTTGGTTTAAATACAGAAGAGCTGAACAGTGATGCAGGGGCAGCGATTTTTGCGGGCAACCTCATACCCGAAGGAGCCGAGCCCTTAGCTCAAGCGTATGCGGGTCATCAATTTGGTAATTTCAATATACTGGGTGATGGACGTGCATTACTCCTAGGTGAGCAGATTACCCCAGAAGGAGAACGTGTAGATATTCAATTAAAAGGATCTGGTAGAACGCCATATTCTCGCGGAGGGGATGGACGTGCGGCTGTTGGGCCGATGGTTCGTGAATATATTATTAGTGAAGCCATGCATGCCTTAGGCATTCCTACAACGCGAATTCTCGCTGTTGTTTCAACAGGAGAGGCCATCATTCGCGAAACGGAGCGGCCAGGGGCGATCCTGACCCGTGTGGCTTCCAGTCATGTGCGTGTAGGTACATTCCAGTATGCAGCAAGGTGGGGAACGGTAGATGAATTGCGGGCATTGGCGGATTACACGCTAGAGCGTCACTATTCGCACATTAAGCTGGATGAGCATCGCTACCGCTCTCTGCTTGAGGAAGTAATCAAACGTCAGGCATCGCTGGTGGCTCAGTGGCAACTGGTTGGTTTTATACACGGAGTCATGAACACGGATAATATGACGTTAAGCGGCGAGACGATCGATTATGGGCCATGTGCTTTTATGGATATATACAAACCGGGAACTGTGTTCAGCTCAATAGATACTCAGGGGCGGTATGCGTATGGCAATCAGCCTTACATTGCGGGATGGAACCTAACGCGCTTAGCAGAGTCTCTATTGCCATTATTACATGAGGATGAAGATCAGGCTGTGCAAATTGCCCAGGATGCCATCTCCGAATACTCTGACTTGTATCATCAAGCGTGGTTGTCTGGCATGAGAGCCAAACTTGGATTGTTTAATGCGGAGCCTGGGGACGAAACATTGGTGAAGGATCTCTTGGAAACGCTGGAGAAGGCCGGAGCAGATTATACCAATACCTTCTTGGATCTAACTTTCGATAAGACTCATCATTCTAATCTCGCTGACCTTGCTCAATTCAAGGAGTGGCATGCACACTGGCAGACAAGGTTGGAGAGACAGCCTCAATCTAGAGAAGAAGCACGACAACTGATGAGCAATCACAATCCAGCGGTCATTCCACGGAATCATCGAGTAGAGGAAGCGCTGGATCGTGCGGAAAATCATGCGGATCTTAGTTTGGTAGAGAAACTAGTTGAGGTGCTGTCAAACCCATTCGACCATTCGATTGAACGTTCAGAGTACACCGAAGTCCCTGCTACATGCGACTCATCTTATCGAACATTCTGCGGTACTTAAACCTAAGAATAAGACATGGTAATATGTAATTGTCGTATCATATCTAGTGTTTATTCGTAAAATGAAAAAATTAAGGCTGCCTAAGGGCAGCTTTTTTAATGGAATAGTGTAAGGATGGAAGTTAAGATATATAAAGTGAATCCATGTCGCGGATGACCTTGCATAAAAGGCAATTGTTTATTAAATCGGCAGCCTATAGGAGTGTGAATATGTCACAATTGCTGAACAAGCAAGAAATTGCAGATGCACTGACTGAACTACTCAAGCATACATCTTTACCTTCGGATCAGTTTGCACGTAATATTAATCGTTTGTTTGAAGCGTTCAAATGGGAGGGGGTGCCTTATGTAGAAGTGGGCAAAACTGCCTATATAGTTACAATCTATGAGCGGGGAATGCCTATGTTGAAGAAGCGATTGAAGCAAACAGGCGAAGTTCTATACTGGTTACTGGAAGATATTATTTTTACGATTGCGCATGTTGAACTTATGAAACGGCATGGAGTTGACAATGTACATACACATTTGAAGTATACGGAGGCTGTCTATGCAGAACTGAACTCGGATGTTAAGGAAGCTTTCCAACAGATTGGTGGAGTTTATCTACATTGGTATGAGAGTGGCAAGAGGCGGGAGCTTGAACAGAGCTGAGGAGCATAAGGCTTTATCAGTTGGTGTATAATATAGACGAACACTGTTTCCAAAGCATCTTTTTTTAAAAAAATCTTGAGAATATTACTGGTGACCAACCATAGATTCGTAAAGCATCTAAGGTAGAGATTACTTGGTCTTGCATTGGCTCAAAGGTTCCGCTATACTGGCTATAATCTAATACATGAACTACGATGATAGAGCGCAGTAGCAGCTTTGTCCCTGTTACAGAAAGTCAGGGGTTGATGGAACCTGATACATACAAGGGCTGCGAATTACACTCTGGAGTATCTTGGGTAATGCCAAGCGGGATGGCGAACGATATTTCGCCAAAAGCGGTACAGACAGGTTTGGTTTCAATGTCTGTGCAAGTTGGGTGGTACCACGGTTATGAATCGTCCCTATGTCAACAGATGACAAGGAGGCGATTTTTTTGTGTCCAAAAAAAGCTGCCCAGATGTGTTTCTTGCTGACTCACGTATCTCATGAGCTGAGGATTATGAAACTGGAGAAGGAGTTGTATATTCGTGAATATTATTGATGAATTAGAATGGCGCGAAGCCATTAACCAACAGACGGATGAGGAAGGACTGCGTGAGCTGATTGGGTCGAAGTCGGTCTCCTTGTACTGTGGTGTCGATCCTACAGGAGACAGTATGCACATCGGGCATTTGATTCCTTTTATGATGCTCAAGCGTTTCCAGCAGGCAGGTCATCGTCCAGTCATTTTGATTGGCGGAGCGACGGGTACGATTGGTGATCCAAGTGGACGTCAGTCTGAGCGTTCTTTGCAGACATTGGAGCAAGTTCAGGACAATGTGAATGCATTGACAGCTCAGTTGAAAAAGCTTTTTGTAACCGAAGGCGACAATCAGGTACGCATGGTAAATAACTATGACTGGACACACCAGATCAATGTGATTGAATTTTTGCGTGACTACGGCAAAAACTTTAACCTGAATACGATGCTTGCTAAAGACGTCGTGGCGAGCAGACTTGAGGACGGAATTTCGTTCACTGAATTCTCCTACCAGATTCTCCAATCACTTGATTACCTGCACCTGTACAAGAATGAAGACGTACAATTGCAGATCGGCGGCTCTGATCAATGGGGAAACATTACGAGTGGTCTTGATCTCATTCGTAAAAAAGAAGGCTCTGAGGCCAAAGCGTATGGTCTGACGATTCCGCTTATGCTCAAAGCAGATGGCACTAAATTCGGTAAATCAGCAGGTGGTTCAATCTGGCTGGATCCGAACAAAACGACACCATTTGAGTTCTACCAGTTCTGGGCGAACACGGATGATCGTGATGTCGTGAAATACTTGAAATACTTCACGTTCTTGAGTAAAGAGGAGATCGAGGCCTTGGCACAAAAGGTGGAGACAGAGCCGCATAAACGTGAAGCACAAAAGGCACTCGCTGAAGAAATGACGAGATTCGTGCATGGTGAGGACATGCTGGAGCAGGCTAAACGGATTACAGCAGCCTTGTTCAGTGGAGATATTCGCTCCTTGACGGCAGATGAGATCGAGCAGGGCTTCAAAGAAATGCCAACCTTTGAAACGGAAGGCGAAGCCAAGAATATCGTTGACTGGTTGGTGGATCTTGGTTTAGAGCCATCGAAACGTCAAGCGCGTGAGGATATTACCAAAGGTGCAATCTCCATGAACGGCGAGAAAGTAACAGAGTTGGAATTTATCGTTTCTGCAGAGCATGCCATCGGTGGCAAGTTCATTATTATCCGTAAAGGGAAGAAGAACTACAGTCTGGTGAAATTGAAGTAAACGATAAGGCGATTGGATTGCGAAGTTAACACAAAACAGCCCCCTTTGATTAGATCAAAGGGGGCTGTTTTTAATCGTTGCTTCGAGCTCCATTAGTGCTGATTCACAATCGCTGTAATCTCTTCATCAAGATCCAGTCGTACATCCTCACGATAAGCTCGAATATTATATTCACTGTGGAGATAACGCAGAATCGCTTCAATCATGTTCGATTCAACCAAAAATTGACTTCGGCCTTGAATCCAGACTTCAGCGGAGTATCCTGTGTCTTCCTCCCAGCTCAATTCAACGTTAACATCAGTTGGTCGTACACCTTTACGTTCTGCCATGTGAAGGCAGATCGCATTCACGATTTCATCCATGCTCAGAACCATAGGAATTAGTACCGTCCGTTTCTGTTACGATCATCATCACGATCATCACGGCGGTTATAACGTCCGTCTGCCGCTGGTTTACGGTTCGTGAGCTTTCTGAAGAGTGTCATCGCAAGCATAACAATCAACATGATCGCAGCTACGTTTACGAGTAATCCAAGGATGTTACCCAGAGCTCCCATGCCGCCGAACAATCCACCGAACATCATTCCAGCCAAACCACCAAGCATCATACCTTTCATGAATCCGCCGCCACCGCCGAAGAATCCACCACGGTTTGTTGCAGCTGCGCCTGTACCTGAGTTGTTATTGCTGTTCGATTGACTTACATTGTTATTGGAATCCGATTTCTTAGGCGTATTGCTATAACTTTTCGTACCTGATTTGAAACCGCCGCCACGTCTTGCATCGGCTGAATCTGGGTTAACCACACCGACTGTTGCGAACAGTAATGTAAATGCCATGAACACCATCATAAGATGTTTAATACCGAATTTTTTCTTCATTGTAAAGATCGTAACCCCCCGATTAATGTTGTTGGATTTCTCCATAAAATACAGCCTTGCTTAAGTAATACGGTTAACTCGCGGAAACGTTTCAAATTCTTTTTAATTTTCCGAAATGACTGGGATTGGATCCTGAATCGCTGCTTGACCATCTAGTAACTGAGTGACCCAATTACACCATTCAAGGCCGGTTTGAGCGTTCATTAAACCCTTCTGCACGAGAATATAGCTCCCGAACTCTCGACTTCCCACACGCAAATTGTCCTGAGGGATGCGAGATTTCAAATCTTCAAAATAACGTATTCGCTCGTTAAACCAGTTTTTACGCTCATTCAGGATGCGTCTCATGCTTCCGTCTTCTGCAATACCGACACACAATATGCGAAGATTGAATTCATCGCGTGTAACGGGCGCAGTAACGGGTGTGATCATCCATCCAAGCAGTTTTTCAATACCTTTGTCCGTGACTGCGTACATTTTTTTGTCCGGTTTGTCAGACTGTTGCACCCAGCGGGAAGATAATAACTCTTCGTTTTCCATCTTGGACAGGAGGGGATAGATCTGACTATGCTTAGCCTGCCAGTGTGGCTGGATTTTAAGCATCAGATCATACCCTGAAGACTCCTCGCGGGTAAGCAGCCCGAGCAATCCGTAGGAAAGTATGTTCATGCACATGTCTCCTTAATATTAGGGCTGAGCCAGAGAAAACAATACAATTGTAATCTTTGACCGCTTTCATAAAAGTGTACACTGAAACTGTATGGTTTGACAACCTGACAGCTAAACTGCCTTAATTTAGACAAAAAAGAGTGCGAACCTAGAAGGTTCGCACCCAAAAGCATATGAGAGAGATGTCTACACGCTATACCCATCAGCGACAAGGTCAAGTTTACCCGTATGTGGGTCAATCACCAAGCCGTGGACAGGTGCGTTAGGTGGAAGTAGTGGATGTTTCTTAATCACTTCCACAGTATGTTTTACCCCTTCTTCAACACTGTCAAACCCGCGCAACCACTTGGTTAGACGGATGCCAGAGTTTTCAAGTGTAGACAATACTTCCTCTGATACGCCGCGCTCCAGCATGTGACCAATCATCGTTTCTGCATGTAGGGAAGCCATACCACATTCCTTATGACCAACAACCACAACTTCATCGGCTCCAAGCTCGTAGAGAGCGACAAGCACACTACGCATAACACTACCAAAAGGTTGGGAAATGATCGCGCCTGCATTTTTGATGATCTTTACATCGCCATTTTTCAAGTTCATGGCTTTGGGCAGCAGTTCAACCAACCGGGTATCCATACAAGTGATGATGACCATTTTTTTGGTTGGAAACTTACCAGCCGTATACTTTTCGTATTCTTTTGACTCGACAAATGTTTGGTTGTATTCCAGTATCTCTTGAATGTTGTTCATATCCATTGCCTCCTGTGATTAAATACGATGAGCACGGCCAATTTCATTACGTGTAGCTTGTCCTAACCTAAGCCGTATTGCTTCAATCATTGTACTACTAATACCGTCAGCATCTATCATTATGGCTTCATTAGGTTGTTCAAAAAGTCCGCTTTTGATTACATATGTATGCCTGGCGGCATGATTAGCATCGAATATGGAATTCACCCGAAATGTCCGTTGCTCACGTAGCTTGATCTACGCTCCGCTACTCCATTTCTAGCTTCATCCCATCTTCTCGGTACTGAAAACCAATCTTTTTGAACGAACACTTTAACAACCCTAATTCAATTTGCCTCTGTTAAAAGTTGATTATAGCCATTTCAAAAAGTATCATCAATAGGGAAAACTATTAAATTTGAAGAGGTGAGCGTAACAATGGATCAACAAACACTAGAACATTTGGAATCTTTTCGTCTTTTAGTTCGCAAAATCAAAAGTTATCATGAAGCCATTGGATTGCTTCACTGGGATTTGCGCACAGGTGCGCCTAAGAAAGGTGTTCCGACACGCTCCGAAACCCTTGGTATGTTGTCTACCGAAGCTTTCAAGCTGCAAACTTCTGCTGAAATGAAATCATACCTCGATACATTGACCCAGCCTGACGTATTACAACAGCTTGAGGATCTAGATCGACGCCAGGTGGAAGATTGCAAAAAGGAATACGATCGTAGTCAGTCCGTTCCTCCTGAGAAAGTTCAAGCTTACACTGTACTGACAGCTCAATCAGAAACGGCATGGGAAGATGCCAAGCATAACAGCGATTTTGCTGGATTTTCTCCATATCTGACTGACATTGTTAAACTCAAACAGGAGTTTATTGATTACTGGGGTGTCAAGGATACACGTTACGATACATTGCTGGATATGTACGAGCCTGATCTTACGGTAGAGAAGGTTGATGAAGTATTCGCTCGTCTTAAGGATCGCTTGGTTCCTTTACAGGAGAAGATCAATGCTTCGGATCACAAACCTGACACATCCTTCCTGAACCAGTTGTTTGATACCAAGCAACAAGAGAAGTTCAGTCTATTTATTTTGGAACAGATGGGATATGACTTTGAAGCGGGTCGCTTGGACGAGAGTGTTCATCCATTTGCTACAGGTCTTAACCCAGGTGATGTGCGGATCACAACGAACTATTTGCAGGATGATGTGGCGAGTGCGGTCTTCAGTTCATTGCATGAAGGTGGACATGCCTTGTATGAACAAAATATCGATGATAGCTTGGCAGGCACACTCCTTGCAGAAGGAACGTCGATGGGGATTCACGAATCTCAGTCCCGCCTTTGGGAGAATATGATTGGCCGCAGTCTTCCGTTCTGGTCTCGCTATTACAAGGATCTACAGCAACATTTCCCGCAGCTTAGCGAAGTTGAGCTGGAGGACTTCTATCGTGCAATTAACCGTGTAGAGAGTTCGTTAATTCGGATTGATGCAGATGAGCTGACTTATAACCTGCATATTATTATCCGGTATGAGATTGAGAAAATGCTGTTTAATGAAGGGCTTGAAGTGAAGGATCTACCGGAAACGTGGAATGAGAAATATAAGGAGTATCTTGGTATTACGCCGCCGAACGATGGTGAAGGCGTGCTTCAGGATGTTCACTGGTCCGGTGGAGATTTCGGTTATTTTGCATCGTATTCTCTCGGCAACATGTATGCGGCACAGATTCTACATACGTTGCGCAAAGAGATGCCCGAATTCGATGCCCATGTCGCTGAAGGCAATCTCATACCAATCAAGGAATGGTTGACGGACAAAATTTATCGTTATGGCAGAACACGTACACCTTCTGAATTGATCATGGCAGTAACTGGAGAAGAATTGAATCCAGATTATTTGGCTGATTATTTGGAAGAGAAATACGCTGAAATATATAAGTTGTAGTGCAGAGGCAACAATCACATATATCTGCAAGAGCGGGGCGAACGAGCCTCGCTCTTCTTTTGTGTGCAACTTCTTAACCTTTTGTTGGGCTTCCGCATATGGTTAGTAGAGAAACAATGGAAGCCCGAAAAGGAGGGGAATATGATGAAATACACGCCCTGGTTCATCCGAGCGATCGTTATTTTGCTCATTGTCATCGTTGCACTCACCAGCTGTAATCAAGAAAAAAATGAGTCCAAAATTACAATAGGTGAGGTTACACGTTCAGTCTTCTATGCACCAGAATATGTTGCTGTGGCTCAAGGTTTTTTTGAAGAGCAAGGGCTCGAGGTGGATATTCAAACGACAGCTGGCGGGGATAAAACGATGGCGGCATTACTCGCTGGTTCAGTTGATATCGCCTTGGTGGGAGCTGAAACATCCATCTATGTGTATCAGCAGGGTGCTGAGGATCGGGTCATTAACTTTGCACAGCTTACCCAGACCGATGGAACGTTTCTCTTTGCCCGGAATACAGCGGATACTTTTGACTGGGATCAATTAAGACAAAGCACGTTCTTAGGACAAAGAAAAGGCGGTATGCCACAAATGGCAGGAGAGTTTGCATTAAGCAAACATGGGATCAATGCACATCAGGATCTCGAACTGATACAAAATGTGGATTTTGCTAATATCGCGTCTGCCTTTGCATCGGGTACGGGAGATTACGTGCAGCTGTTTGAACCTCAGGCTTCTATCTTTGAACAAGAGGGACGCGGAAAAGTCGTAGCATCATTCGGAACGGAGAGTGGGAAGCTGCCCTATACTGTGTTCATGACGAAACAAAGCTTTATTAACGATAACCAAGAAGTGGTTCAGAAGTTTACCAATGGGTTGCACAAAGCACAGCTATGGGTTGATTCTCATACCGCAGAAGAGATTGCCGAGGTCATTCTTCCATTCTTCAAAGATATCGATCCAGCGATCCTGATCAGCAGTGTGAATCGGTACAAGGAACAAGGTACGTATGCGACTGATCCGATTATTGATGAGGATGAGTGGAACAATCTACTGGATGTGATGAGTGCGGCAGGCGAATTGAAGGAACGTGTGGATGCAGAAGTGATTGTGGATAATGCGTTTGCAGAACAAGCTGCGGCATCGAAGTAAGAAGGTGTTCAGGAAAGGAAGTGAACGTTAATGCCTGAATCCGAAACGGTAATCCGACTGGAAGGGATCTCGCAAGTGTATGTCAGTGAACGTGAAGCTTCCTTGGTAATTGAGAACCTAAGCCTTCATGTGAACCAAGGAGAATTTGTCAGCTTAGTCGGTCCAAGTGGATGTGGCAAAACGACCTTATTGTCGATCATCGCGGGGCTGCTTACGCCGACAGCAGGTGAGGTTAGTGTCAAAGGAAGATTGGTTGAAGGCCCGTCTTCCCAAGTAGGTTATATGCTGCAACAAGACTATCTGTTCCCCTGGCGAACTATTTTGGACAATGCCCTGATTGGACTTGAACTTACAGGCAGACTGGACGACCGGAGTCGAATTCGAACGCGTGAACTGCTGGCCGACATGGGGCTTGCGGGAACGGAGAATCAGTACCCTTCTGAATTGTCTGGTGGCATGCGGCAGAGAGTTGCTCTTATACGCACACTTGCGACTGACCCAGGAATATTGCTGTTGGATGAACCGTTCTCTGCGCTGGATTACCAGACCAAGCTGCAGTTGGAAGATCTGGTATCTGATATTCTGAAGGACTCTGGGAAAACGGCAGTGCTTGTAACCCATGATCTATCCGAAGCGATTGCTGTAAGTGATCGAATTATTGTGCTTGATCGGAATCCGGGTCGCATACGTAAGGAGTTTGTTGTTCCAACATCAATACGGGAGGCTCAGCCTTTTTTTGCTCGGGAGCAGGAAGGATTCAACGAACTTTTTCAAGCTTTATGGAGCGAGCTTGAACAGTCCGGAGGAGGTGAGAATATCGAGTGAATCAGGCAAAACGAAAGCAGGAAAACCGCGAGGTCTGGATGAAAGAGTTATATCAAAACCACATCCAGCAGGTAGCGAGATGGCGTCGTCAGGTGCTTGCGGTACAGTTATCCCTGCTGGTTGGTATGTTTCTTTTATGGGAACTTGCCGGAAGGATGCGTTGGATTGATGTATTGCTGTTTAGTTATCCGAGTAAAATATTCAGTCAAATCGGCAAGGATGTTGCGAGTGGAGAAATTTGGGTGCATGTTGGGGTTACTGTAGGGGAGACGGCAGTCGGTTTTTTGCTAGGGACACTCGTAGGAACATTACTTGCTGTCCTGATCTGGTGGTCTCCTTTTCTCTGTAAGGTGCTTGATCCGTATATGGTTGTGTTCAACAGTATGCCGAAGGTCGCGCTGGGTCCAATTTTTATTGTGATGTTTGGTGCTGGTTTTACAGCCATCGTGATGACGACGTTATCTATTACAGTCATTATTACGACGCTTGTCGTGTACAACAGCTTTAATGAGGTGGATCGCAATTATATTAAAGTGATTCGCACATTTGGTGGGGATCGCTCTGAAATTTTCACCAAAGTTGTGCTGCCTGCGTCGTTTCCTGCCATCGTGTCTACGCTCAAAGTGAATGTTGGCATGGCATGGGTTGGTGTAATCGTAGGTGAATTTTTGGTTGCAAAACAGGGTCTAGGTTATCTGATTATCTATGGATTCCAGGTGTTTAATTTCACGTTGGTACTCTCCAGCTTATTAATTATTGCTGTTGTCGCCACGGCCATGTACCAACTGGTGGTATACGTTGAACGTAAATTAATAGCAGGCCGCAGATCGATATAGTGTCGCTAAAACAGAATTTTTGGACTATGAAATGATATGTATACAATTTCACAAGAGGTGTCACGTTGCCCGAACAGACAAAATCAAGTACCATACAATTACGATATTCCGCGCAGTCCGGAATACAGATGACGATTGAAATAGAGAGCCTGATGGTTCCGTCGCATGGATTAGCCAGCGTCCTTTTGGGGGCGCATTGTTATGACCGGCATGCCTGTGCATGTCGGTTGATGTCGTTTGTCTTTCAATCATTTGTCTTTCAATCATAACCTTACCATGCATCATTCCTTGTTTTTATTTTTGGGAGAGCGATGGATTGCTGCAAGTTGTGTAATACTAGCATTATCGTTTGTAGCGTTATGCATGCCATCGGTGGGATCTGTTGTATCAGAGGATTGAACGTGTACCAGCGGACAAGCGTGCAAAGCGTTGAATTCCGGAGGGAGACGAGCTGGCTATGAATTTTTTACAGCTTAGAGGAGATGGAATGTTAAATGGGCTTTAGGGTAATAAAAACCGCAATCGCAGCACTAATGGCTGTACTGATTGCGGACTGGTGCGGACTACCTGGTCCGACATCGGCAGGATTGCTTGCCATCCTAGGTGTGGATGTAACCAGAAAAAAAAGTATTCGCACAATATCAGCGCGTTTCTTCGCGTCAGTCGTGGGACTACTGTTTGCCAGTGTGCTTTTTCATTTTCTCGGTTTTCATTATTGGGTGTTGGCAGTATACATATTAATTGCATTTCCGGTCATTGTTCGAGCCGGATTCAAAGAAGGCATTGTGACAGGGTCTGTCGTGGTGTTCCGTGTATTCAGCGGTGGAGAAATGGATGTGCACATTATCTTGGTGCAAGTCGCGCTGTTATTAATTGGTCTGGGTTCTGCGATGATCGTTAATCTGGCTTATATGCCTGCTGCAGATCCGCAGATGTTACGTATACGCAAAAGAATCGATGAACTGTTCTCAGTCATTTTCAAAGAATTTGCAGCTACACTTCGTAATCCGAATGAAGTATGGGCAGGTAAAGAGCTTATTGAAGCAGATAAAGCCGTTCTCGGTGGTATTGAAGCGGCGAAGCGCTCACTCGAAAATCAAGTGATCCATCCTAATGAGGAATGGAGCGTATATTTCTATATGCGAAAAACGCAGCTGGATTCGATCCAGCATATGATGCATCTTGTATCTCAGATATATCAGAAGATGCCTCACGCGGAGATGGTGTCAGAGCTGTTCGATCAGCTCAGTCAGGATGTGCTGACAGAGTCCTACACGGGACGAACCGAAAAACTTCTTGCAGATGTGCAAGAAGAATTCAGACGTATGGAGCTGCCAGATACAAGGGAAGAATTCGAGATTCGATCTGCAATTCTCCAGCTATGCCGCGAACTCGCGCTGTATCTTAAGATCGCGAAGAAGGACAAAGCGCCGTCACCGATTTCGGATCGTTCTCAATCTACAAATGAATAATAGAAAATAGTTGTCACCCTAGACGGATGCCCTGCATACACTTGTAGTGAATGATTGTATGGAGGAGGTTTAAAGATGTCATTGAGTCATAAACATCAATGTAGAGAGATCATCACGAAGGCGATCTGCGGCAAAGGTCGTAAGTTCTCTACCGTAACACATACCGTGACTCCGCCAAATGGTCCGACCAGTATTTTGGGGGCTTGGATTATCAACCACCAATATGAAGCCGTATCAGCGGGAGATGGGATTGAAGTTATTGGTACTTACGATATCAACATTTGGTATTCCTATGACAAAAACTCGCAGACAGATGTAGCCAAAGAAACGGTGTCGTATGTAGAACATGTGCCTCTGTCTTACCTGGATCCGAAGCACCGGGCTTCCACGGTAGAGGTATCTGCGGAATCAACGCAGGAACCAAGTTGTGTGGAAGCCACTGTATCAGCAGGTGGTGGCAGCGTAATTATCCGGGTGGAACGGGAATTCGCTGTTGAGCTGGTAGCTGAAACTAAGGTATGTGTGAAAGTGTGCACGGATGGTTGTGGAGATTATGAGGATAAGGACTACGACTACGGCAGCAGCGATGGAGATTATGATGATCTCGATCCCGATCTGCTGGATGATGAGCTGTAAGTTCATCGTACCTGTTGTTCAACTTTAAGAGGTAGTTCAAAAAGTCCGCTTTTGATTACGAAGGATGCCTGGCGGCATCTCAGCTTCGAATATGGGGTTCAGCCGAAATAAGTGGGATGCTTACGAAGTTTGTTTCCTTCGGAAACAATGTAGTTGCTCACGTAGCCTGATCTACGCTCCGCTACTCCATTTCTAGCTTCACCCCATCTTCTCGGTACTGAAAACCGACCTTTTGAACATTCGCTTTAAGGTATCATATGCGCCGGAAGCGGCAACGAAGAGGGCGTAAGCCCTCTTTTTTTTATTTTATTATGGAGCGCAGAATGAGATTAGGCGATGTGAGGTATGCGTTGTAAAACCAGTTGAAGGGAGGGGACAGGGTGAATGTGATGGAGGAAGCGGAAGAGGCTGTAAGGCGATATCAAGGGATGCTCTCTGGTGAACGGATCAGGCGGCTGGAGCAAGTAGGCGTTGAAGTGGCTTCATCACAGGAAAAGCTGAGGCTTAAGTCTGGACTGCGCGTTCGTTATGAGGTGGAGGTATGCTGTCTTCAGGCTATTAGAATCAAACGAAGAGATACAAGTGGTATGAACAGTACGCAGGAAAGTGTGCTTGATCGTGACGCAGCATCAACGCTGTTCAAACGAATCGAAAGATTAGCGGTCAAAACATTGTATACGCTTGGATTAGATCATGGTGCTGTAAGGCTCGAGGCCTCAGGTAAGACCGGCTGTGCGGTAATCTCGATTGATCCCCGGCCATGGAAAGGAATGACGGATCTGACAACGCTGTACCGTGCAGGTTGGAGCGAGCTTCAGACCGCGCTGGATGAAGAACGTCGTCATCAGGTGATTCCGGTGCTCGGGATGGATCCGGAATTCCTGCTTGTACAGATGCCAGAATCCAAAATCGTTCCTGCCTCCCGATTTCTTGAGCGCACAGGACTTGCTGGGTGTGATTCGGTGACAATCGGTGGTCGACGGATCTATCCTGTCGCGGAGCTGCGTCCATCTCCAAGCGCCGAGCCACGTGAATTGCTCACCCATTTGCTTCGTGCCTTTAATCTAGCCTCACGCAGCATAACGGATCACTCATTGATATGGCAGGCAGGAGGGATGCCACAGCGAGGTCTGCCACTTGGCGGGCATATCCACTTCAGCGGGGTTACGCTAAGCGGTCAGTTGTTACGCGCTCTGGATAATTACTTGGCGCTGCCGCTTGCCTTTTTACAGGATCCTCGGGGAGATGGGAGACGCCCGCGCTACGGCGTTCTTGGGGATTTTCGCGTAAAGTCCTACGGTGGATTCGAGTACCGCACACTTCCAAGTTTCTTGGTGTCTCCATTAGTTGCCAAAGGGGTCGTTGCGCTAGCCCGCCTCATCGCAGGTAACTTTTTGAATCTACGTCAGCGCCCCTTGGCACAAGCTCATGTTCACACGGCTTTTTACGAGGGGGACCGGGATGTGATGCAGAGGTATATTCCTACGCTTCTGGATGACCTGACAAGGCTATCTGGATACGAAAAGGTAGAACGTTACGCAGCGCCCCTCATTCGTCAGCTGAGAGAGGGCAACACATGGGATGAGAGTCGTGATATACGCAAACTCTGGAATATTCGAGCAAGTCATGAAGAATGAATACTTTTTTGTTATAATAAGATTCGATCAGGTTTGGATATAGTTACGGAAGATAGGCAGGCAAGCAACCTGCAGGGAAATGGCGCAAGCCATAACACGAGGCGGAGGCATGATTAGATGCTTTACCGCCTTATTGTTCCTTATAGAGGTCGTTCAAAAATGTGCCAAAAGAACGCGCTGTAAGGATTGATGCCACCCTGACAGTAAAAGCAAACGGATGGAGGATATTCATGGCTCAGTATACGCCAATGATTCAACAATACTTGCAAGTTAAAGCTGAAGCACAGGATGCTTTTCTTTTTTTTAGATTAGGTGATTTCTATGAAATGTTCTTCGATGATGCAATCAATGCAGCTCGTGAGCTTGAAATAACATTAACCGCGCGTAATGGCGGTACAGAAGATAAAATTCCGATGTGTGGTGTACCTTATCATTCGGCTGACAATTACATACAGCGCTTGATTGAAAAAGGATATAAAGTAGCGATCTGTGAACAAATGGAAGATCCAACGGTAACCAAAGGAATGGTTCGCCGTGAGATTGTGCGTGTCATTACTCCTGGTACAGTTATGGAAGGTAAAACTCTCGGAGATAAATCGAATAACTATATGGTGTGTTTAACGGGAAATGCCAATACACTGGCTTTGGCGGCGTGTGACTTGTCCACAGGAGAGTTGTATGTCACATCCGTTCCGTACTCTGCAGAGTGGCTTAAGGACGAGATCGGTATCTACGAACCATCAGAATTTGTGGGGGATGCTGCCTTGCTCGATGTCGTTGCAGCCCAATCGTCACCGATAGGTCGTCCGGTGGTATATACGCCATGGGTGAAGAGCAAGGGAGATCTGGTGCGACAGCAATTCGGTGAGGCGGTATGGGCACGGCTGGAGCCAGAGCGTCAAGAATGTATTGCACGCCTCTTCTCTTATCTAAGTGAAACGCAGAAGCGTTCTCTTGGTCAGCTTACTCAAATCTCGACGTATGAGCCAGAGCATTACATGATCCTCGATCCGTTCACTAGACGTAATCTGGAGCTGGTTGAAACGGTACGGGAACGATCCAAAAAGGGTTCCTTGCTATGGCTATTAGATCGAACGGAAACGTCGATGGGTGCGCGTATGTTACGTAGATGGGTTGATAAGCCCTTGCTGCAAAAAGGCAAAATTAATGAGCGTCTTGAAGCGGTTGATACGCTATACAATCAGTTTATTTTACGTGAAGACCTTCGTGCCGAGCTCAAGGATATCTATGATCTAGAGCGTCTAGTCGGGCGAATTGCATTTGGCAATGCCAACGGAAGAGATCTAAATGCACTGAAGCAGTCGCTGTACAAAATACCTCGCTTGCGCCAGCACTGTGCAGATTCGTCGTCTGCTACCCTTCAACAAATTGCACAGGTGATGGACAACTGTGAGGATCTGCGTGATATCATCGGGCAGGCCATTGTGGATGAGCCACCCGTATCCGTTCGAGACGGTGGATTAATTCGAGCAGGGTATCATGAACGGCTGGACGAGCTACGAGAAGCTTCTGTGAATGGCAAGCAATGGATTGCGGAATTGGAAGCGAGAGAGCGTGAGGCTACTGGTATTCGTTCACTTAAGATCGGATATAACAAGGTATTTGGCTATTATATTGAGATTACCAAATCGAATCTGGCTGCTCTTCCAGAGGGACGTTATGAGCGGAAGCAGACCCTCGCTAATGCGGAGCGTTATATCACACCAGAATTGAAAGAGAAAGAAACCTTAATCCTTGAAGCACAGGATAAAATGGTTGATATTGAGTATGCTCTATTTACGGAACTTCGGGACAAGCTGAATTTAGAAATTGCCAGATTGCAGAAGTTGGCTGAACAGGTCGCAGAGATTGATGTGTATCAATCGTTCGCAGCGATCAGTGCTGAACGTAGTTTCGTTAAGCCTACAATTACGGACGGATACAATCTTGTTGTTGAGCAAGGACGACATCCTGTGGTTGAAGCTGTTATGCGAGATGGGGCGTTTATCGCCAATCAAACTGCAATGAAGAAGGATGAGGCTCGGATTTTGTTGATCACCGGTCCTAATATGGCTGGTAAGAGTACGTATATGAGACAGGTGGCACTCATATCGATTCTAGCGCAGATTGGTTGCTTCGTTCCTGCTGGACAGGCAGAGGTACCGATTATGGATCGGATTTTCACTCGAATTGGTGCTGCTGATGATCTGATCGGTGGTCAGAGTACGTTCATGGTGGAAATGGCTGATATTCAGGTTATGACCGAAAAAGCTACACCACGGAGTTTGATTATTATTGACGAGTTGGGACGAGGCACATCCACGAGCGAAGGTATGGCCATTGCCCAATCCGTTATTGAATATGTACATGACGTGATTGGATGTAAGGCACTTGTGTCAACACACTTCCATGAACTTGCTCATCTGGAGGAGAGTTTAGACAAGCTGGCGAACTACTCCATGGCTGTTCAAGAAAGTGGCGACAAAGTCAACTTCCTGCGTAAACTCATTGCTGGTGCGGCAAGCAGCAGCTACGGAATCTATTGTGCACGTTTGGCAGGATTGCCGGATAGCATTATCGAGCGAGCCAATGGACTGCTGCATGGGTTTGAGCATGCTGCCGCCCAGGTGGCCGTAGGGAGTGAGACTGTAGTCAAACTCAGTGAGCGTGAAGTTTTCTCTAGAGAGGACACATCACGGATCGATACTTCTTCGATCATTCGTGAGGAAAACGTATCTTTGGAGCCAAACGAACCTATCGAGCGGTCTAATCAACGAACCGAGCAGGAGATCCGAAAAGGCAATAAGGCGCAATCAAGTCATAAGTCTCCCGAGGTTGTACAACTTTCTATTTTCGGGGATGAAGAACCGAGTGCAACTCAGGCTCCAGCTGTCCAGGAGATGGATCAATCGACGAAGGAATTCATTCACCATATGAAAGACATTGATGTGATGAATATGACGCCACTTCAGGCAATGCAAGTATTGAACGAGCTCAAATTAAAGGCGCAGCAGTTATCCTGAGAATACGGGAGGGGAGAAACCTGTGGCGAAAATACATGTACTAGACGAACATATTGCGAACCAGATAGCAGCAGGTGAGGTTGTTGAGCGCCCTGCATCTGTGGTGAAAGAGTTGCTAGAAAATGCGGTGGATGCTGGAGCTACCAAAATTGAGGTTGCAGTAGAGGAAGGTGGACTTCTCAGCATTCGCGTCAAGGATAATGGGTCAGGCATAGAACCTGATGATCTAGAGACTGCCTTCTACCGTCATGCTACAAGCAAAATCACCCATGGGCGTGATCTATTTCAGATTACCAGCCTAGGGTTCCGCGGTGAGGCTTTACCAAGTATCGCGGCTGTTTCTAAGGTTGATGTGCTCACTGCGAGTGGAGATGATGGTCGAGGACGTCGCATTATCATTGAGGGCGGAAAGCTCACTTCACATGAGGATGCGACATCACCACAAGGCACGGAATTTATTGTGAAGGAGCTATTTTATAACACACCGGCGCGATTAAAATATATGAAAACCATTCAGACTGAATTGGGGCATATTTCAGACGTGTTATATCGTATGGCGATGTCTCATCCTCATATCTCATTTACACTGCGGCACAATGCCAACGTGTTACTGCAAACGTTAGGTAATGGGGACCTGCTGCAGGTCGTTGCCGCCATTTATGGAACGAGTGCAGCCAAGGCAATGTTACCGATTGAAGGAGAGAATCTAGACTATCGCGTGAGTGGATTAATCAGTCTGCCGGAGTGGACTCGTGCTAATCGTGGTGGGATGTCAACAATAGTGAATGGTCGCTTCATTCGAAATTATGGTCTCAATCAGGCGATTCTTAAGGCGTACCATACCTTACTACCCATTAATCGTTTCCCACTCGTCGTTATTCAACTTGAGATGCATCCATCACTAGTGGATGTGAACGTTCATCCAGCCAAGCTTGAGGTACGCTTCAGTAAAGAAGCTGAGTTATACGAATTTGTAGAAGCGACGGTGCGTGGTATATTACGACAGGAAGTTCTTATTCCCCAGGTCAAGAAGCAACAGATCAGACGTGGAGATGATAGCTCATTTATTCAGGAACAGTTCCTTTTTCCAAGAGGACCAGTTAAGGAATATGGGGATTCTGAAGGGCATAAGCAGCAAGAAACCACAGGAGACATATCAGGAAACGAATTGAAGCAAGGATCGGGAGACGAATCGAAGTTTAGGTCAGGCAAAGGATCGGAGATCAGTTCAAAGCATACTTCGGGGTCAATCCTTCCTTCAGAGGAGGATGATCTAGATGCTCCTGCTGATGTTCAACCTGGTGAGGCTGCTGAACTCGTAAATCAGTTGGCTCCACTGCCTGAGGCACCACCTGAACATGAAGCTTCATATGACCCATTTGCTTCGTTGAGTCCAAATCGTATTAGTTTGAAGCAGGAGAGCGAACAGGACAAACGAGACAATGATTCTAGTTCACAACCATTACAACATGATAAATCGTCTGTTAATCAACATCGCTCTACAGATTATTCTGTTAGAGAAACGCGCTCATCCTACAGTCCGAGTAATACTGCAAAGGGAGAACGGAGCTGGAGAAGCTCCAGTCTGCCGGATACGGCGAAACTGGCTTCTGCCATTCAATCCAATGCGTCGATGCCTGCATTCCCCGATCTTAGTCTGATTGGGCAGCATCATGGTACGTATCTTATAGCGCAGAACGAAGATGGACTGTATCTGATCGATCAACACGCTGCACATGAACGAGTGAATTACGAGTATTATTATGAGAAATTTGGCAATCCAGCAACAGCTTCACAAGAGTTGTTGTTACCAATAACACTTGAGTTTACGCCATCGGAGACGGAAAAGCTGAAAACAAGACTAGCCTGGTTTGAACAGGCAGGTGTTTATTTAGAACACTTTGGCGGACAGACTTTTCGAGTACGCTCGTATCCTTTTTGGTTTCCTAAAGGGGATGAGAAGGACATCATTGAGGAAATGTCTGAATGGGTGCTTAGTGAGCGAAGCATTGATGTGGCGAAAATGAGGGAAGCTGCTTCAATTATGTGTTCGTGTAAAGCTTCCATTAAAGCGAATCAAAAGCTGACCAATCAGGAAGCGGAAGTCTTGATTCAGCGGTTGGGTTCGTGCAGGCAACCTTACACTTGTCCACATGGTAGACCGATTGTCGTTTCATTTTCAACTTATGATCTGGAAAAGCTATTTAAACGGGTGATGTAATCATTTAGGAGGAAGTTATGTATATTACAACCGGTGACACGGAGGCCACTTCTCTCGTGGAACGGGCACGAAAGCTTGCACAATCAACAGGCGGAACTTACGTGCCACGCAACAGAACATCGTTGACAAGAATGCTAGAACGGTACGGAGTCAATGAAATTCTTGTTGTACTGAAAGGTAGAGCTCGTTTATTTCGCAAGGACGCACCCCAACTGGAGTTTCATCCAAGTATGGGGTTTGTTCGTGCGAAGCGTGTGCTTAGAGGAGAGCCTGACCCTATGCTAGACGCAGGCTTAGTTTGCGAAGGAGATACCATCCTAGACTGCACAGCAGGCTTAGGTACGGATGCGATGGTTTTCTCTGTTGCTGCTGGCAAAAGTGGACAGGTGATTGCATGCGAAAGCTCACCAGCCCTTTACGCATTGTTAGTGGAAGGGATGTCTCATTATGAGAGTAACCAGCCTGCAGTAGATGAGGCATTCAGACGTATTGAGCTTCATCATGCCAATCATCTGGATTTACTGCGGTCACTACCTGACCGAAGCTGTGATACGATTTACTTTGATCCGATGTTTCGTGAGCCAATGATGGACTCCAGTGCCATCCAGCCTCTTCGAGGGTATGCGAACGCAAATGCTTTAGCGGAAGAGAGTATTGCTGAAGCGAAGCGAGTGGCACGCAAGCGGATCGTTATGAAGGAAAAGCGCGGCAGCGTTGAGTTTACGAGGCTTGGATTCGAGGTGCTGGATCGAGCGAATGCAAAAACACTGTACGGAGTGATTAATGTTGAAAGTGGAAAATAAGCCGAAATTGCTTGTATTGGTTGGACCAACAGCAGTAGGCAAAACAAGAATGAGCATTGAGCTTGCCAAAGCGTTCCATTGTGAGATTATTTCGGGAGATTCCATGCAGGTATATCGTGAAATGGATATTGGTACGGCTAAAATTACACGAGATGAGATGGAGGGGATCCCCCATCATCTGATTGATATACATGAACCGGAATATCCTTACTCTGTGGCGGAGTTTCAAGAGAGCGCTACACGTTTAATTGGAGAAATTCAAGAACGTGGTAAACTTCCGTTCATTGTAGGCGGAACCGGGCTGTACGTGGAATCGGTATGTTACGGATTTCAGTTCTCGGAGAGCGGCTCCGACGAAGTGTTTCGCGAAGAGCAATTTCGTTATGCGGAGCAACATGGGCCTCAGGCGCTTCACGATAAACTAAGAGCAGTCGATCCTGTGAGTGCAGATCGTTTGCACATGAATGACCAGCGAAGAATCGTACGGGCGTTGGAGATCCATCATTTAACGGGTGAGAAATGGTCAGATCAACTTGCAGCTCAAAAGAAAGAGTCTCCATACGACCTAAGCATCATTGGACTCACGATGGATCGTGCGAAGCTGTACAGCCGTGTGGAGGAACGAATCGACCTAATGATCGAGCAGGGCTTAGTGGATGAAGTGAAGTCTTTGTTAGATCGTGGTGTTGCCAGAGGGCATATTTCCATGCAAGGGCTTGGCTACAAGGAAATTGCTGCATATCTGCAAGGGGAAGTAAGCTGGGAAGCAGCAGTGGAATGGTTAAAAAGGGACACACGTCGATTCGCCAAACGCCAACTGTCCTGGTTCCGTCACATGAAAGATATCGAGTGGGTTGATGTGACAGATACTGAAAATTTTGCAGGTAATCTTGAGCAAGTATCTGGATTAGTTAGACAGAAATTTAGTTAATTTATAACGGAACACTCAGTGTTACAACTTGTGTACCTCTCTCTTTTGAATAAAAAGAGGGAGGTTTTATTATTATCATGGTTAATAAGTTGATATATAGATCTTGGGACATACGTAAAGCTACTCATTGATGATCGAAGAAAGCGAGAATACAGTTCACAGAATCAGCATGCAACAAATTTGAGAGAAGAACAGTGGAATCCAGAAGAAAAGCGTTAACAAACGAACGATTTGTCCCTCTTTTGCAAAACTGGTGAGCGGTGTATAATGGATAAGTCTTCTAGTTATTAATGTGCTTGTAACAAGGTGCAAAATAGCAGACAAGGGGTTTTTGTGGATTATATGAAACTGTTCATGATATAATAGCACGAAAGCTACTCAGCGATATTGAATATTACTTAATTACGAATTCAAATGAACCAATGGGGGTACGGCTAATGAACAAGTCCATCAACATCCAAGATACGTTCTTGAACCAACTGCGGAAAGAAAACATTCCTGCTACGGTCTATCTGACCAACGGCTTCCAAATCCGCGGAACGATCAAGGCATTTGACAATTTTACGATCGTCATTGACAGCGACGGACGCCAGCAAATGGTCTACAAGCACGCCATCTCCACGTTCACGCCGCAACGCAGCGTATCGCTGATGCAGCAAGACAACAACGGCGAAGCTTAAAAAATTACGAAACCTTTTTATCAACCATTTCGTCTACATGTATAGGAATTGAAGCAGAGCAACCTGAATAAGGGTTGTTCTTTTCATTCCGGGCAAAATAAGTTTAATATAAGCTTAGCCAACAGACGAATAGAAATTACGTAACCGAAAGGGAGTCAGGAGGTAACATGCCAAACGATCCGTTGTCGAGGTCTAATAATCGCAATAGCAATAATAAGTCAACCAAAAAAGCGAAACCAAAGACCTCTAAAAAGAAAAAAATTACGGGTAAAAGCGTTGGATGGACACTATTTTTCACAATGGCAATCGCCATTTTCTGTGCACTAGGTGGGTATTTGTTTATTATGGTGAGTGGGCAGAAGCTGCTCGACGCCAATATGGACAAAACTACGATTAATGAAACGTCCAAGGTGTATGACCGTAACGGTCAACTCATGGGCGAATTGTCCATCAAGAAATTAGAACCGGTGGATAGTGATGCTATTCCGAAGTTATTGAAAGAAGCCTTTGTTGCGACAGAGGATAAACGTTTCTATGAGCATCAGGGTGTAGATATCTGGTCGATCGGACGTGCCGCGGTAAAAGACGTCATGGCTCGTTCAATGGTTGAGGGCGGAAGTACGCTGACGCAACAACTGGCCAAAAATATGTTTTTGTCACGTGACAAAACATTTTTCCGGAAAGCAACGGAAGTATCCATCGCAATGGCGCTGGAGCGCAAATATACCAAAGACGAAATTTTAACGATGTACCTGAACCGAATTTTCTTCGGTCATCAGCGTTATGGCATCAAAGCAGCGTCAGAATTTTATTTTGGCAAAAAAGATTTGAATGATTTAGAATTGTGGCAAATTGCAACGCTGGCTGCAATGCCTAAAGGGCCTTCAGCGTACAATCCACTGAGTAACCCTAACGATTCCAAAGCGCGTCGTGCTGTTGTTCTGCAGCTCATGTATGAGCAAGGTTACATTAGTAAAGCTGAGATGGACAAAGCGAAGGCAGTCGATTACGACTATACGCCACCAGAGAAAGAGAAGAAGTATCAGCCATTCATCGACTACGTTCTTCGTGAAGCAGAGCGTGTAACTGGCAAAACAGAAGATGATCTCAATATTGGTGGATACAAAATTTACACAACGATGGATGCTCAGGCTCAAACCGCAATGGAAAAAGCCTTTGCAGATGATAGCTTATTTGAAGAAAGCAAAGACGATCAGAAGGTTCAAGGCTCAATGGTAATTATGAACCATGAAAATGGTAGTCTCGTTGCGCTTCTAGGTGGACGGGATTATCAGACTAAGGGGTATAGCCGGGTAACACAGAGCCGCAGGCAGCCAGGTTCAGCCTTTAAACCGATCGTTTCATATGCACCGGCGCTAGAGACAGGCGATTATAATGCTAACTCTGCTCTAAGTAATGCGAAGCAATGTTTCGGTAATTACTGTCCGAATAACCTACACGGATATTCTTCGACGATTAGTATGACGGATGCAATTACTAAATCAGAGAACATTCCGGCTGTATGGCTGTTGGACAAAATTGGTGTGAACACAGGCATAAACTTTGCCAAAAGTGTTGGTATTCAAATGGCAGATGAGGATAAGAACCTCGCGATCGCCTTAGGTGGTCTGAGCAAAGGTACGAATACACTGGAAATGGCTCAGGCATATAGCGCCTTTGCAAATCTGGGTGAGTACCAACAGGCTTATTCAATTAAAGAGGTCGTAGACAGCACGGATAAACCGATCTATAAGCATGACAAATCAGACACAACTCGTGTTATGAGTGAACAGAATGCGTATCAATTGACTCAAATGCTGCAAAATGTAGTTAATGATGGTACTGGACGTTCTGCACGCTTAGATCGACCGGTGGCGGGTAAAACAGGAACTGTTCAAAGTGGAATCGCTGGCAATAGTGCGAACCGTGACGTATGGTTTGTTGGATATACGCCAGAATGGACGGCCGCCGTGTGGATGGGTTACGACAACCCTGATGCGACGCACATGCTTAAGAACAGTAGTAAACTTTCAGCAGCTTTCTTCGCTAAAGTTATGAGTGATGCGTTAAAAGGTGTACCGGTTAAGGAGTTCAAGGCACCGGCAGGCGGTCAGACACCTATTCCGGAACCAGAACCGGAACAACCGCAACTGTCAGTGAGTGGTTTGAGCGGATCGTATGATCCTACAACGCAAATTGTATCACTCAACTGGACAGGAACAGGGGATTCGAATACACAGTATCGGATCTACCGGAAGGAAACATCTGAAGCACAGTTTACACATCTTATTGATTCCATTGGAGCAACCAGTACGCAGGATCTAAGTGCTCTTCCGGGACTAACCTACGAGTACTATGTGACTGCTTATGATTTGGCTACTGGTGTTGAAACTGCACCTACCAATACCATTTCTCTCATGATTGAAGCGCAGGAAGCGATACCAGATGAAACTGAGCCAGATCCGGATCCAGGATTGGATCCAGGCACAGAGCAACCGGGAGTAGATAATCCGGATGATGGATCAAATGGTAACGGCAATCCTGGGGACAACAATGGTAACGGTAATCCAAATGGTAACAACGGAAACAATGGAAATGGTAACAACGGTAATAACGGCAATAATGGCAATGGAAATGGTGGATCGGATCAAGGCGGCGGTCAACCAGGAGATGGAGGTACTCCTCCGGAACAAGGCACAACTGACCCTGGTAACACTGGTGATGATTCTACAGGTGGGACTGTTACGACGCCTGGTGAAGTAATGAGCCCTGATCCTGGTAGTGACGGCACAAACCAACAGCCTGATGCGCCAGCTAGTACTCAATCAGGAACAGATGGATAATTCGTTACGCTGATTCCAATCTTTCATGCATAAGAACCTACTTCCCGATTAACTCGGGAGGTAGGTTCTTTTTTTGATTTTCTCACAAATGAAAGATAACGATTGAGATGGGTTAAAGCTTAATTTTGAGTGTATAACTCAAATATGGTAAGCTGTAACTATTCGTAATACGCCTGCGCAAAGCCGAATAAGAGCTGGTTGCTCGAAGTTTGGTAAAGGGGCGTATGCATTGTTCACCAATAATAGAGCAGGTCATGACCTGTAGTCGGCAAAGAGGGGTTCGTATGAAACGGAAATTCGGGGATCGCGCAAACTGGCGCCGGATTACGAACCGACAATTTACATGCCGGTTTGTTCAATCCAAAATATTTACAGGATACATCACATTGTATACGATACAGGATCTAAAAGAACCTCTATGGAAAACCTATGGGGGAAGCACATTCTGTATCGCAGATAAAGGTTACTCTTGGTTACAGTATTATCCCAAAGGAGAACACTTTGTCGTCACAGCGATGTTTGATGACCAGGAGCGTATCGTAGAATGGTATATTGACACGTGCCGCAGTCAAGGCATAACGGATCAAGGGGTACCATGGTTTGATGATCTTTACTTGGATGTTGTTGTTTTAAAGGACGGAGAGGTGTTTCTGCTGGACGAGGATGAGCTTGAAGATGCATTGTCTCGCAAGCACATTACAACCGGAGACTACGACTTGGCAAATAAGACCGCTAAGGAACTGCTGCACGCAATTGATGCGCATGTATTTCCGTATTTTCAATTGTCATTGAAGCACCGACAAACGTTGTTCGAAAATGGAGAGTTTAGAAAGAACGTTCAGATTTAATGTTTAACAAGGCTTTATACCATGAAAGATGAGGGCGTGGTTTCATTTTAATGAAGCCATGCCTCTTTCGTATGCTTCTGAAAATGAAAATAAGCGTACAATCTTCCGTCAGATAACTTGGAATTGGTTGCATGAGGTAATCGAGTAATCGCATATACTGTCTTAACGAGGTGATTACTGTGGACGAGAGCGCCAGAAAAATAACTGTAAATGATTCTCGCATTAATATTGTTTTCAAAAGCCAGGATCTCTTAGAGATCACATCCGAGCAAGCGGAAGACATGGCATTAATCAGTAATCATTATGAATCGGCAGCAGATATATTTCGGGATATGCGAGAAATGATTGGGTTAGAAAAAGTTAAAGATCTGATATACGAAATCTACGCGCTGATTCAGGTGAAGAAATTTCGAGATGAGCAAGGACTCAAAAGTAGCAAGCAGGTTTATCATATGATTTTTAAAGGCAATCCAGGAACGGGTAAAACTACAGTTGCGCGAATCATTTCTAAGATGTTGAATCGGATGGGCGTCTTAAGTAAAGGGCATCTTGTTGAAGTGGAACGAGCAGATTTAGTCGGTGAATATATTGGGCATACTGCATTAAAAACAAGAGAATTAGTGAAAAAAGCTATGGGTGGCATTCTATTTATAGATGAGGCTTACAGTCTTGCTCGTGGCGGAGAGAAGGATTTTGGAAAAGAGGCCATTGATTGTCTTGTTAAGGTGATGGAAGATAAAAGTGAGGACCTAATTATTATTCTTGCGGGGTATCCGAATGAAATGGGGGATTTTTTAGAGATTAACACGGGTCTACCTTCAAGATTCCCTATACAAATTAGCTTTGATGATTATTCTACAGATGAACTGATGCTGATTGCGATGAAGATGGCTACGGAGAAGGACTACAATATTACGTCTGATGCCATGATCAAATTAAAAGAACTGATTCAATACGAAAAAGACATTCGTAATCATTTTAGCAATGCAAGATATGTTAGGAATGTGATTGAAAAGGCGATTAGGCTTCAAGCGGTTAGACTCATGGGCAGACCGGGTAACATTTCCAAACAAAATCTGATGGATCTATTAGCGAGAGATATCTCCTCCAAAACGATGGAAACGAGCTTGAACAATCATATTATTTTCCAATAATGCTGACTGGAATATTTGAAGTTTCTGCTAAAGTAAGCGATAATATAATTTTGGATCAGCCGACCGGTTTAACCGGTTCGGCTTAAAGTATGCGATACCAAAACGTTCTGTGAAAATGGGACGAGTTGATGTGGATATAAGGAGTGAGTTGACTAATGACAAGTGGAACACATGATACAGATCAAGTTAAAAAAGACCGCGCTATATTGGTTAGTTTAATTACGGATGAAGTTAAACGATCTGGAATCAATCCAGAGTATTCCTTGGAAGAGCTTGTAAAGCTCGCTGAGACAGCTGGAGTAGAAGTATTGAGTGTGCTCTCTCAAAATCGGGAGACACGGGATACAAAGTGGTTCATCGGTAAAGGGAAAGTGGAAGAGCTTCGTGCAGCAGCAGAGGAGCTAGGAGCTACCACGGCAATTTTTGACCAGGAGTTGTCTGGGGCTCAGGTTCGTAACCTGGAAGAAGCGTTGGATCTCAAAATTATTGACCGTACACAATTGATTCTAGACATATTCGCTCAACGTGCTAATACACGCGAAGGTATCATTCAAGTTGAATTGGCTCAGTTAAGTTATCTGTTACCTCGCTTATCGGGTCACGGTAAAAACTTATCACGGCTTGGTGGTGGAATCGGGACACGGGGACCAGGGGAGAGCAAGCTCGAGACGGATCGTCGTCATATTCGTGGTCGTATAGATGATCTCAAACGTCATCTGGAAGAAGTAACAAGGCACCGTAAATTGCACCGTGAGCGCCGTAAGAAGACAGGTATTGTGCAGGTTGCTCTTGTTGGCTATACCAATGCAGGGAAATCTACGTTGCTTAAACAACTAACGTCAGCTGATGTATATATTCAAGATCAATTGTTTGCTACCCTAGATCCTACATCTCGCACAATGGAACTGCCGAGCGGCAAAGAGATTGTACTTACCGATACTGTTGGATTTATTCAAAACCTTCCGCATGATCTGATTGCAGCATTCCGTGCAACGTTAGAAGAGGTCAATGAAGCAGATCTCATTCTTCATGTTGTAGATGCTTCCTCGGCAATGCGCGATGATCAGATGAGAACAGTAGCTGATATCTTACAACAGCTTGGTTCAGGGGACAAGCCTCAATTGGTTCTCTACAATAAAAAAGATGCATGTACACCTGAGCAACTAGAAATGTTACCTCTGGATAAGGATCACATCAAAGTGAGTGCGCTGGACGAAGCTGATCTTCTGAAAATACGTGAACGTATCCAAGAAGAATTAACGGGCGAAACCAAAAGATTCCGTATTCCTGCGGAACGTGGGGATCTTACCTCGGTGTTATATAAAGTCGGAGATGTAGTAGAAACTACATTTGAAGAGAATGATGTTATTTATCAGGTAGAGCTGCAAACTGGTGAATATGAGAAATACGGATATTTACTTGAAGATTTCATCGAGTCGTAATATTCGTGACACATTCATGTGATAAGTTGACACAATATATGCGATTAAGAGTCAGATTCGAGCAATGAAGGGGAATGAAGTACGATGGTAAGTTTTGATTCAACAATTGTTGAACTTCAACAACAAGTAGAAATTCAGATTGAGCAACAATTGAAAAAGATAGATCAAATTACGGATCATAATCAATGGAAAGTGATTGATGCTTTTCAACGTAGACAAGTAAGTGATTTTCACTTCGCAGGTTCTACAGGCTATGCCTATAATGATCGTGGTCGTGAAGTGTTGGACGAGGTATATGCGGACGTATTCGGCGCAGAAGCTGCGCTGGTACGTCCTCATTTTGCGTCAGGTACACATACCATTGCGACAGCTCTATTCGGTGTACTACGTCCGGGGGACGAACTGTTGTACATCACAGGTAAGCCTTATGATACATTGCATAAAGTTATTGGTAAGCCAGGTGATGGCACGGGTTCTCTTCGAGATTTTGGAATTGGATATCAAGAGACGGCATTGCTTGACGATGGTCGTGTCGATTGGGAAGCAGTAGAGAAGTGCATTACACCAGCGACAAAAGTAATCGGTATCCAACGTTCGCGTGGCTATGACTGGCGCTCTTCCTTCTGCATCGACGAGATCGCAGAGATGGTAGCAAGAGTGAAAGCGATCAAGGCAGATGTCATTGTATTTGTCGATAACTGTTACGGTGAATTCACGGAGCAGCTTGAACCCACGCAAGTGGGTGTAGACCTTATGGCAGGATCGTTGATCAAGAACCCTGGCGGAGGAATTGCTGAGACAGGTGGATACATATGTGGAAAAGAAGAATATGTTAAGCTTGCTGCATATCGTCTGACCGCACCTGGCATTGGTGGTGAAGTTGGTGCCATGTTGGGAACAACCCGGGCAATCTATCAGGGACTTTACATGGCGCCTACGATTGTTGGACAAGCCATTAAAGGAAGTACCTTTGCAGCAGCAATGTTTGCAGCATCTGGTTTCGTGACTAAGCCGGCATGGAATGAACCGCGTACAGATCTGATTCAGGCAGTACAATTCAGCTCTGCAGAGCATTTAATAGCTTTCGTACAAGGGATTCAGCGCGCTGCAGCAGTAGATAGTCATGTGGTACCGGAACCGTGGGATATGCCAGGATATGAACATCCTGTCATTATGGCGGCAGGTACATTTATTCAAGGTGGAAGCTTGGAATTATCAGCGGATGCACCAATTCGTGAGCCTTTTATTGGCTATATGCAAGGTGGATTAACCTACTCCCACGTTAAATATGGCGTTTTGATGGCATTACAAGCGATGAAAGATCGCAAATTATTGTGAGTTTATCTAACACGTCATTGACACTTAGTAACATCTAAATGTACAATAAGGTCAAGAATAGATGACTGGAAGGTTGATGAACATGGGTGACGAAATTCGCAGAAATATGGCCTTATTCCCGATAGGTATCGTAATGAAACTGACGGATCTGTCCGCACGGCAGATTCGTTATTATGAGCAGCACAGCTTGATTGTTCCTGCGAGAACATCAGGTAATCAGCGTTTATTCTCATTTAATGACGTTGAGCGTTTGCTCGAAATCAAGGCTCTGATTGAGAAAGGCGTTAACATTGCAGGTATCAAGCAAGTAATGAATCCAGTATCTAAAGAATCCGAAGAAGCGACTGTGATTACAGCCGATACGGAAGTGAAGCGCAGAGAGTTATCGGATACACAACTGCATCGTTTGTTAAAACAACAATTGGTGTCAGGTAAGAGACCTGGACAAGTATCTCTCATTCAGGGAGAGCTTTCCCGCTTTTTTAATAAATAGTAAGTTCGTATAACCGGGAGGGTAAGAGTAAATCATTCAATTGGCAAGCATGACGCCTTGACCCGTGGAACTTTCTAATGTACAAATATAACAAGCAAGCCAAATACGCAGATAAGAAAGGGAGAGGAATCATGAGTTATACAAAAGAAGACATTCTCCGCATCTCCAAAGAAGAAAACGTACGATTCGTTCGATTGCAATTCACCGACTTGCTGGGGGCGATCAAAAACGTTGAGATTCCTGTAAGCCAGTTGACGAAGGCTTTGGATAACAAAATGATGTTTGATGGTTCTTCCATCGAAGGTTATGTTCGTATCGAAGAATCCGACATGTACCTCTATCCGGATCTTGACTCTTGGCTTATTTTCCCATGGGTATCCGACAACCGCGTTGCGCGCTTAATCTGCGACGTATATCTACCAGATGGCAACCCATTCCCAGGTGATCCACGTGGTATCTTGAAACGCAACCTGAAGGAAGCCGAAGAAATGGGATTCACTTCCTTCAACGTTGGTCCTGAACCAGAATTCTTCTTGTTCAAGACGGATGAAAAAGGAAACCCAACGAACGAACTGAATGACCAAGGTGGGTATTTCGACCTTGCGCCAACAGATCTTGGCGAAAACTGCCGTCGCGACATCGTAATTACACTTGAAGAAATGGGCTTTGAGATCGAAGCATCTCACCACGAGGTAGCGCCAGGTCAACACGAGATCGACTTCAAGTATGCGGATGCATTGAAAGCGGCAGACCAGATCCAAACGTTCAAACTCGTTGTTAAAACGATTGCGCGTCAGCATGGATTACATGCTACATTTATGCCAAAACCATTGTTCGGTATGAACGGTTCCGGTATGCACTGTAATCAATCCTTGTTCCGAGGCAATGAAAACGCATTTGTTGACGAGTCGGACGAACTGGGCTTGAGCAAAACTGCACGTCACTTCATGGCTGGAACTCTGAAGCATGCTCGTGCGTTTGCAGCAATCACTAACCCGACTGTGAACTCCTACAAACGTCTTGTACCAGGTTACGAAGCACCATGTTACGTAGCATGGTCTGCAAGTAACCGTAGTCCAATGATCCGTATTCCAGCTTCACGTGGTCTGAGTACACGTGTTGAGGTTCGTAACCCGGATCCGGCAGCTAACCCTTACCTGGCTTTGGCTGTTTTATTGAAAGCAGGTCTGGACGGCATCAAACGTGAGCTTTCCTTACCAGCTCCAATTGACCGTAACATTTACATCATGTCAGAAGAAGAGCGCGTGGAAGAAGGCATTCCTAGCTTGCCAGCTGACCTGAAAGAAGCATTGAACGAATTGATCCGCAGCGAAGTCATCTGTGATGCTCTCGGCGACCATGCCCTGGCTCACTTCTACGAGCTGAAAGAAATTGAGTGGGACATGTACCGTACACAAGTCCACCAATGGGAACGCGATCAATATATCACTTTGTACTAATCCCCGAATCCCTTGCGCCACATGGCGTGAGGGTTTTTTCTTTTTGTGGGCAATAGATTTATTTGTGGAATGTGTGCAAGTGTTCCCCGAATATTCTCCTCGAATGCCCACGAACATTTGATCGTAGAGCTGACCATAGTGACTCAAACGTTAAAAATAATCCAATAGACTACTGAAAACAGATAGATTAGAGGTCAGTTTAGAATTTAGAGCTAATATAAAGATCAAGTATAGTGATTATGTAATTCAGAGCGTTAGTGTATCAAATGTTACATAAAACAATGTAAAAATATACTATTATTGTATTTGTGATACATAAAAAATACTAGGAGATGATCTTGTGGCTTTGAAAAAAATATTAACTGCTTCTGTTTTGTCTCTTTCCCTCTTGGCAATCTCTGTACCAGCAATGGCAAGTCAAGCCTCTGATATTACTATTATGAATAAACAAAAAAATGTGACGATATATCAAGACTTTCCTTCGTCTGCTGACATTCCTGCGACTAAATTTTATTCTGATGCAGATGGTTATTACGGGATGCTCAGAAGAACTAATATTGTTCAAGTTAGCCCATCCCATGTGAGAGCCTACTACTCAGGAACTGTTGTACAAGATCTGGGCTAAAAGAAATAACCCGCTAACCAAAAAGGTTTGCGGGTTATTGTTTATACTATGTGTTAATTAACCTGCCTGGTCAAACGACTGGGTATTTTGTTGTTGCTGAATTTGTCTTATGTAAGACATCATGTCTGGGTATTGCACTTAAAATGTACCCCTATATCAACAAGTGATGATCATTACAAATGATTAATTTGACTTTTATAATGGCTCAAGACAAAAATATTCAACACGATGTTCAATCAGGGGGAAGGAAACATGAATAATATTATATGAATGTTTCTTCTGCACAAAAGATGTCAGTACTGTGGACGTAGATTTGTTGAAAA
This sequence comes from Paenibacillus tundrae, assembly GCF_030812775.1. Taxonomy (GTDB): domain Bacteria; phylum Bacillota; class Bacilli; order Paenibacillales; family Paenibacillaceae; genus Paenibacillus; species Paenibacillus tundrae_A. The sequence goes on along the minus strand of NZ_JAUSTI010000002.1, from coordinate 433,352 downwards.
GATCACATATAGAATAGTATAGGAGAACTCAACCTACAGCCTATGGCTGATAGGTTTTTCTATTTATATAAGTACAACAGAAGGACATAAAAAAATAAATAATCTATAGACTGGTTACGTATATTTATGGTGAAATATCAAAGAACGGTTCATAGTATGTACTGCTGGTGAGCATTCGTTTATATGAGTGAGAATATCCCAATTAGATGTTCAAATTAGCAGTCAATATAGCATCATAATGTAAAGGGAAGGAGTAACGTTACTTATATCTCAGTTTTACCTGTATACATAGTTGTGTGGATTAGTAGTGTTATATGTATGGTTACGCTCCTACGTTTAAAGGTGTATGCTGTCCTGGGATGGTTAGTAATGACTAATGTAAAATAGTTAAATAGTATTAATATGTTGAAAGTTTCATATAGATACGTTATAATCATTTATGTTTTTAACAATTAAATTTTGTTAAATTAAAAATCCATTAATTGGAGATGTTTATATGAGTCAAGCGAAGCAACTTGTTTCCGAACAACGGACATTTTTCTATACAGGTCAAACTAAAAACGTAGAATATCGTATTCGTGCTCTTCAGCAACTAAGAGTAGGAATTGAGAAATATCAGCAACGCATATTAGATGCATTACGCGCTGATCTGAATAAATCAGAGGCTGAGGGATATGGCTCAGAGATTCGAATTGTACTGGGTGAATTAGATTTTGCATTGGAGCATTTAGAGGAATGGGCTACGCCTAAATCTGTACCTACAGCTACAGCTATACCTGATGGAGTAAGTACCATATACGCTGAACCGTACGGAGTTGCACTGATTATTGCACCTTGGAACTATCCATTCCAACTCGCTTTTGGGCCACTCATTGGAGCGATTGCAGCGGGGAACTGTGCCGTTCTTAAGCCATCTGAATTAACACCAACAGTTTCTCATCTGATCAACGATCTGATTCAGGATGTATTTCCTAGAGAGTACATTGCAGTCATGGAAGGTGAAGTTGATACAAGCACGGAGCTATTAAACGAACATTTTGATTATATTTTCTTTACAGGCAGCACGGGTGTTGGACGCATCGTTATGAAAGCCGCTGCTGAACATCTGACTCCAGTTGCGCTGGAACTGGGAGGCAAAAGCCCGGTCATTGTTCACAAGGATGCGGATCTGAAGCTTACGGCTCAGCGTATTGTACGTGGTAAATACCTCAACGCTGGACAAACCTGTGTAGCACCAGATTATTTATTTGTACATGAACAGGTGCATGATGCATTGATTGCGTTAATTCAAGAAGAGATTCAGGACAAGTTCGGAAATGATGTAATGAAGAATTCTGATTTCCCACACATTGTTAATGCCCGTAACTTTGATCGTGTGTCGAGATTCCTTGAAGATGGTAAAGCGCTGATTGGTGGTCGTTCTGAACGTGATCAACTGCTTATTGAACCGACAGTATTAGGGGATGTTGACTGGAGTTCAGCAATAATGCAAGAAGAGATCTTTGGCCCGATTCTTCCTGTGATGACCTACCAGGATCTTAACCCCGTGTTAGATGAGATTGTTCGTCGTCCAAAACCATTGGCATTATATCTATTCACACAAGATGAGCAATTACAGGAGCAAGTTCTGAATCAAGTGTCCTTTGGTGGAGGCTGTATTAATGATACGCTGTCTCATATGACTTCGCATTACCTGCCATTTGGGGGCGTGGGGGAAAGTGGTATGGGTTCGTACCATGGACAGCAAAGTTTTGATGTGTTCTCCCATCACAAAAGTATTATGAAACGTAGCGTACGTCAAATATTCCATTAGTTAAGAGTAACGAAAAAAAAGAGGTTGTCCTAAACAATAGGACAGCCTCTTTTGTGTATTTCACTTCATGTGTAGAAATTGAAGACTGAGAATCAAACCTTATTAATGAATATCGCGGAAAAGACCAATAACTTTACCTAAGATGCTAACATGCTTCAAACGCAGCGGTTCAAATGTGGCATTCTCCGGCTGAAGACGAATATGATCCTTTTCTTTATAGAAGGTTTTCACAGTAGCTTCGTCATCCTCAGTCATGGCAACAACGATATCACCGTTATCAGCAGTTTGTTGTTGACGTACAATCACATAGTCCCCATTTACAATACCTGCTTCAATCATACTATCTCCTACGACAGAAAGCATAAATACCTTTTGTTCGCCTACATAATGAGTAGGAAGAGGGAAGTAGTCCTCAATGTTCTCGGTTGCTGTGATAGGAACACCGGCAGTTACTTTACCCACAACAGGAATGCGAGCAACGCTGTGAGCGAACTGGTGGGAGTGCTCTGATTCTTCTTGGCTTAACAATTCGATAGCTCTTGGTTTCGTTGGGTCTCTTCTAATAAGACCTTTCTTCTCCAAACGATCCAAATGTCCGTGAACCGTAGAGCTGGAAGCTAGTCCAACAGCTTCTCCAATTTCCCGTACGGAAGGAGGATACCCCTTCAACCGGACTTCATTGCGTATAAACTCCAGAATAGCCTGTTGCCTGCTGGATATCTTCGACATACCGTATCAACCCCATTTAGTAACGTTTGGGAAAATTATAACATAGAACCTCCGTTCGTACAAACATAAGTTCTAAATAAAATGGGATAAAATCAAGAAAATTGCTATAAAAAGATTGAATTTTAAGCATTGAAAATACATCTTGCGACTAAAGGAACAACTTGAGGAAGAATTAAGTCGGAAATAAAGCGAAAAATAAGCGAACAATTGTTCTAAAAAAGTTGTTGAACAAAACAAATGTTCGTGTTATATTGATTTCAACAGATAGGAACAAATGTTTGGAGGTCGATTTTTAATGAGATATTCAACTTATCAAAGTATTTATGAACCAGTAAATTCCGAAGCGGTTAAGACTAACATAGGTAATTTCCAAAAATCATTTGCACAGCTAAAGATGCCAACCTGGATTTTGAAACTGTCTTTGGTGGCTTTCATTATAATCATTGGATGCAGTACAGTGCTCACTGTATTTGCTGGAAATGAGAACGATTTGTTGCCCGGAGGCAAAATTGCAGTTTCTGAAGGTGATACGTTATGGAGTATTTCTGTAGATTACAAACCAGAAAGCATGGACACACGTGTATATATAGAAGCAATTAAGCAAGTGAATCAGCTTCAATCGACTACAATTCGAGCTGGACAAGTACTGGTTTTGCCCCAGATTTCCCAATAAAGAGTAGATTCTAACGAGCCAGCCGCCGCCGACCTTGACAACCCGTCCTGATCATGTCAAAGTTAATATGACTTTGTAATTTTGGAGGGGACAAGATTGGATATAGATAGCCTAGTAGCACGTATTAATGAATTGGCTCGCAAACAAAAATCTACTGGTTTATCAGAGGATGAGCTTGCTGAGCGTGCAAAACTTAGAGAGATTTATTTGAACAACATCCGTAGCAATTTCAGACAACAGTTAGATTCCATCGAAATTGTGGATGATGAGAAGGATCAAGGCCGCCAAGGCAAACTCAAACACTAGAGAAACCTAATGATATCATTACGATATTTAGGTTTCTTACTGTTATTTGAGATTGCTGTTTTTTTTAGATAATTGAATTTATAAGTTTTCAGCGAAGCTGAACAAATCACTTATCGCAAGAAAAACTTCAGCTAAGCGCGGTCTGTCTTCTTTGAAAGTACGTCGATAGACGTTTTTCTTATAAGGGGGAACATTTGGTTTACATTCTTGTAAGCCGATACAAAGACAATAAGGGGGATTCTCATGGCTCGTTCGTTCGAGAGAACGGTTCGGAAAAATTCTAAGCAGTTGAATCAACAACGTAAAAAGAGTGGTCAGCAAGTTTCAGGTACACCAGGAGTCGACATTTTTAAAGGTCGTAGCCTGTTGTTCCCTATATTCTTGATAGGACTTGCGTTTCTGTATCTGTTTATGAGTACATTTCTTGTGAAAGCTCCAATGACAACCTGGGATTGGGTTACCATGCTGCTGTACGTATTTTTGGCTGTGATCTTTCTCCTTCGTCGTCCTTACCTTAAGATTGGAAACAGTACGATAGCGACAATTAAAGGTAACCGTGAACGGTCGATCGGCGTTGACGATATCGTGAAGTTCCGAATTGAGCCTGGCTCAGTTGTTATTGAACACAACGGTCGTGGTAAGAGATGGGTATTCACTAAATTGTTGAACCGTTACGATACGGATGCGATTACTGAGCGTCTTTTGAGATTTGCTAAGTCGCATCAGATTACTGTGGAAACTTACGAGCAAAAGTAATTACTGCATAAAGGGGAAGATGACCGTAATGACGTTAAAAGCGATTTTGTTCGATCTAGATGATACATTGTTATGGGATGAGCGCAGTGTTAGAGAAGCTTTCCATGAAACTTGTCTTGTAGCTGCGCAAGAGACAGGCGTTGATCCGGCTGAACTTGAAGAAGCTGTTCGCAATGAAGCACGGAATCTGTATGAATCTTACGAGACATTTGCGTTCACCAAGATGATTGGAATCAACCCATTTGAAGGTCTTTGGGCCAACTTCACAGGTGGCGATCAACCGGAGTTTCGTCAGTTAGAGCAGCTTGCTCCAGTGTATCGCAGGGATTCATGGTATCGTGGTCTCTTGAAATTGGGTGTGGATCGTAAAGATCTTGCGGACAAATTGGCATCCCAGTTTGGGGCAGAGCGTAGATCTAGACCTCATATCTATGAGGAAACGATGGATACGTTACGTCATCTAAAAGGAAAGTTCAAACTTTTGCTTTTAACGAATGGTTGTCCAGCTCTCCAACAAGAGAAGTTAGATGGTGTTCCTGAGATCGTATCTTTCTTTGATGAAATCATTATTTCTGGTTCTTTTGGTAAAGGTAAACCTGATCCTTCTATCTTCCAGTATGCTTTGGACAAATTAGGTGTTCAACCTGAAGAGAGTATGATGGTTGGAGACAAGCTCACGACGGATATTCGCGGTGCTTTATCAACTGGGATTAAGTCAGTATGGATTAATCGTGAGAACAAAGAGAACTCGGAGACGTATACACCTGATCATGAAATTAAGCATCTCTCGGAATTGGATCGTATTATTGCTACTTTCTAAAGAGATTTGCATTGTTATTTAATTGCCTAACATTAATGACTTGTGTTGAGATGACAATCCATCCAGCACGGTCATTGATGTTTTTTTATTTTTCAGAGAAGAAAGCATGTGCGGAGATCATAGTCAATATTTTTTTTTTTTTGTAAAAGTTATTGAAATAATATTTTACCTGGATTAGAATATAACTAACATACTAGTATGACTAGTATACGGAAGTTAAAGTAATGGTTATTTCGAATTTTGGTTTTATTGAGAAGTTTGAATATACCTTTTTAATTTCGTTTATTTTGTAAGCGCTTTACATAATATTGATTCAGTTAATAAAGGATCACAGATTACAAAAGATTCAAATGCTTGTCTGGGTAAAACGCCCAGATGAGGAACCATCACCTGATGAAATGATATCGCTTACAATTAAGGCTTGTTTATTCCGCAGTGGGGGTGAGATTGGTCTGTTGGTATAGTCTTCAACACAAAGAAGAGGTGGGAATCGTAATTGAAGTTTTGGTTCTCAGTTACATTATCAAGATAGGGATCGGAGTGAATGACACATGGAGTCTGAAACAGCTAAAGCCACACTAACGATGACATCTTTACGTAAAGAGAGCAAGCTTAGAACAATGGGAGCAATGTTCCGCAAGGATTGGCAGTTGTACTCATTGTTAATTCTACCCATTATTTACCTTGTCATTTTCAAATATGGACCAATGATCGGCAATATTATTGCATTTAGACGTTTTGTACCTGGGGGAAGCATCTTTGGAGAAACTTGGGTTGGACTAAGATACTTTCAAATGTTCATCCAAGATCCAACTTTCTGGAAAGTGTTTAGCAATACGTTAATGTTAGGTGGACTCGCATTGCTATTTACTTTTCCGGTTCCAATCATTTTTGCCCTTTTGCTAAATGAAGTGAAAAGCAAACGTTTCAAAAAATTCGTGCAAACGGCTTCGTACCTTCCACATTTTCTGTCGATCGTAATCGTAGCAGGCATGATTCTACAATTGACCTCAGTAAATGGTTCTATTAATAGTCTAGTCTCATTTTTTACGGGTGAGAGCATTCCGTTCATGCAAAGAGCAGAGTGGTTTAGAACCATCTATATTACCTCTGAAATTTGGCAGGGAATGGGTTGGGGAGCAATTCTTTATCTTGCGGCACTGACAACGATCGATGACTCCTTATATGAAGCAGCCCGTATCGATGGAGCAAACCGATGGAAACAAACGATCCATGTTACGATCCCAGGTATATTACCAACGATCGTCACCTTGCTTATATTGAACATGGGTAATTTCTTAGCTGTGGGTTTTGAGAAAATCTTACTCTTATACAACCCACTTATATATGAAACTTCTGACGTGATTTCAACCTATCTATACCGCGTCGGTATGGGAACAGGTAACTTTAGCTATGCAACCGCGATTGGGTTATTTGAATCGGTGATTGGATTGATTCTGGTATTCTCGGTTAACGCAATCTCACGCAGACTGACACAGCGAAGCTTGTGGTAGAGGAGGGACAGCATGATTGAATCTAAATCCTATAAAGTGTTCAAAGTATTTAACGCCATTTTTCTGATCCTTGTTGTATTCATTACGCTTTATCCGTTCCTTAATGTTGTAGCCCAATCATTTAGCAGCGAGTCCTACATTAACTCAGGTAAAGTAAGCTTGTTCCCAAGAGGTTTTAATGTAGAAACGTACAAAACGATTTCCGCGGACAGCATGTTCTGGACCAATTATAAGAATACAATTATCTACACTGTTGTTGGTACGCTGATTTCGATGTTCATGACAACGATCTTTGCGTATGCTCTCTCCAAGAAAAGACTCATGGGACGTAAATTTCTAACGATGTTTGCGGTGTTCACAATGTTCTTTAGTGGAGGTTTGATTCCAAACTATGTGTTGATTAATTATCTTGGTTTCAACAATACGATGTGGGCAATTGTAGTTCCTGGTGCAATTAGTATCTATAACATGTTAATTATGAAGTCATTCTTTGAAAATATGCCTGAGGAGTTAGAGGAAGCCGCAGCTATTGATGGACTGAATACGTATGGAATCTTGCTGAGAATTATACTGCCACTAAGTAAAGCAGTCATGGCAACAATGGTTCTATTTTATGCAGTAGGTCATTGGAATTCCTGGTTTCCAGCATTCCTGTATCTCGATAAAAAGGAACTGTTTCCCGTTACGATATACTTGCGTAATATGATCGCTGGCGCGACCGGTGGAGCTTCAGCAGGTGCTTCTGCCGATAACTTAACTCAAATTGCCGCAAATATTAAATCCGTTACGATGGTACTTACCATTTTACCTATTCTCACGATTTATCCATTTGTTCAGAGATATTTTGTAACCGGTATCATGTTGGGGTCAGTTAAACAATAGTCCCAATTCGATATAGTTCTCATTTGAATTTTAAGGCCAAACTTAAACCACATGCAGGGGGTAACCAAATGAAACACAGACCAGGTAAGCTTGTAGGCAAGATGGTTTTGGCAACAATGATGAGTGTTGTTCTGGCAGCATGTAGCAGCGGGGGTGGTAGTGAAGGGAAAGTAGAACCTGAGACGTTGGGGGCAATGGAATCGTATACTGTCGGTGATACGTTTAAGGCAACGGAACCGTTTAAGCTGCCAATCCTGTACAGTGATCATCCATCGTATCCGTACAATAAAGATTGGCTATTGATAAAAAAGATCACGGAGCTAACGGGCGTAACATTGGATCCAACGATTGTGCCGATGAGTGATTATTCACAGAAAAGATCGCTTCTGATCAGTTCTGGTGATGCGCCATTAGTCATTCCCAAAACGTATCCTGGTGAAGAGTCAGCCTTTGTATCCTCAGGTGCGATTCTGCCAGTGAGTGATTATGTTGATATGATGCCTAACTTCAAGGATAAGGTAGAAAAGTGGGGACTGGAAGATGAGCTTGAAGGATTGCGGCAAGAGGACGGAAAATATTATGTACTCCCAGGTCTCCATGAAGAAGTGTGGCCAGATTATACACTGATTGTCAGAACGGATCTATTTGAGAAAAATAATATTGCTATTCCTTCGACCTGGGAAGAGTTATATGATGCAGCTAAAAAACTTAAAGAAATTTATCCGGATTCCATTCCGTTCTCCGATCGCTTTGAATTCAACAGCACGTTGAACATTGCTGCAACTAGTTTTGGAACAAAAGGTGGATGGGGATTTGGTAACGGGTTAACGTATAAGGCAGATCAGGATGAGTTTGTGTATACTGCAACAACACCAGAGTACAAGGAGATGCTGACGTACTTTAACAAGCTGGTGTCTGAGGGACTTCTGGACAAAGAGAGCTTTACTCAAGACGATGATCAGGCTACGCAAAAATTTGTCTCAGGTAAATCCTTTATCATTAACGGTAACTCGCAAACCGTTGTGCTGCATCGTAATGATATGAACAAAACATTAGGTGAAGGAAACTTCTCTATTGCCAAAATCACCGTACCTGGTGGGCCAAAGGGTCAATTGATGTCCGGTTCTAGACTTGAGAATGGAGTTATGATCTCAGGCAAAATTAAAGACAGCGAATACTTTAAAGCAACGATGCAATTTATTGACTGGTTATATTACAGTGACGAAGGTCAGGAGTTTGCTAAGTGGGGTGTTGAGGGAGAGACATATACCAAGCAAGACGGCGTGCGCAAATTAGCGGATGATGTGAATTACAACGGATTGAATCCAAAAGGAACGAAGGATTTACGTATTGATTATGGCTTTTCAGGTGGTGTGTTTGCCTATGGCGGAACGACAGATCTGCTTCACTCCATGTTTAGCGAGGAAGAGTTAAAGTTCCAAAAGGCTATGAAGGATACCAAGGAAGTCATTCCGGCAGAACCGCCTATCCCATACTCCGACATTGACCGTGAACAGGTTACATTGTTAAACACGCCTTTGAAGGACTACACGGATCAGAATACGTTGAAATTCATCTTAGGAGATCGTGATATCTCGGAATTTGATACATTTGTAGCAGAGTTAGAGAAACAAGGCTTGTCACAGTATATTGAAATCTCTAATGATACGTACAAGAAGTACAAAGAAAATAAACAGTGATGGTATCTAATCTATAATGTACCTATTACCTATTGCCGTTTCACTGATCTAGTTTAAGTGAGACGGCAATTTGTGATAGTATGGGTGGATACGGCTGATAGAAAGAGGTTAAGCGATGTCACTTCACCAGAAGATTAGAGGCTCAACCCGAGCTTATTCATACAACCTCATCAAAGAACGCATATTTCATCTAGAGCTTGAACCTGGAACCAAGATTTCGGAGAAAGAAATTGCTGATGAATTGCAGGTTAGCAGAACCCCAGTACGAGAAGCGTTTATGAAGCTTGCCGAAGAGGAGCTGCTGGATATCATTCCTCAGAGTGGAACCATTGTTTCCAAGATTAATCTGGAGCATGTTGAAGAAGGGCGCTTCATGAGAGAGAAAATTGAGAAAGAAATCGTTACGCTCGCGTGTTCCTCGTTTGATGAAGAATACAAGTTTAAAATGGAAACCAACATTGCGATGCAGGAAGTGAGCGCGGACAAAAACAATTTTTATAGATTGTTTGAGTTAGACGAGGAATTTCACCAGATTCTATTTCTAGCTACAGGGAAAATGAGAACCTGGAAAATGCTTCAGCAGCTCAATATTCCCTTTAATCGGTTACGAATATTGCGGCTCTCTGAGGTTTCCAACGCCAGCAATATCATTTCTCAACATAAGGAAATTTATCAACTGATTACAGAACGCAAGACAGATCAAGCAGTTGAAGTAATGGAGCAGCATCTTCGTCTCGTTGTGGTGGAGCAGGAAACGATTAAGAGTAAATATCCACATTATTTCATATGAAAATACAATTGGTGTATAATGACTTCATACACAAAACCCCCTGTTCCGCGGAACAGGGGGTTTGTTGAGCACACACAATCCTGTATGTGATTAATTTTGAGCTTGTTTAATGAATGTAGGATCTGGATATGGATCAGCAATCCAACCATTCTTCTCGATAAAGAGTCGAACAGCGATAATTTGTTTGTTCTCCATTAATGTGAAGAAATGCGGTGTACTTTCTGGCACAGAAATAACGTCTCCAGGAGACAACTCAACATTAAAATAACCGACATCATCAGTGGCTTTAATAACAAAGATACCTTTACCCGCTACAATTGCACGGATCTCATCCTCCGCATGGGTATGAATTTCTTCAAACTTAGCGAGTTTCTCCTCAATGTCAGGGGTTTGTTCAGATAATGTGATGACATCCCAAATCTGATACCCGCGACGTGCAGCTAAGTCTTTGATTTCATGGTCAAAGGTTTCGAGAACGGCGCTTTTTTGATCATCCGTAAGTGCAAAGTTGTTTTGCAGCTCGGAATCCAATTTAGACGCATCCCATTTTTCGTATAATACTTCATATTTGTCTAAGAAATTTCGAACATTTTCGTCTCCAGTGATACGTTCGTTCGTATTTCGGATTACAATTTCAGCCATGTTCTTTCCCTCTTTTCCACTTGGTTTAATTGATATTATATCGGCTGCAACGAATTTTGTCGATTCACATTTTGTCACCGTGTGCCTGAAAACCGCTTGAGCACGGTTAAAACCGATCTTTCACAATAAGTTAGTTTCTGTTAAACTAAGATTTAACGTTTTGCGGGGGTGAAGATATTGGATAAGCTTAGTCTACACGATGCAATAAAACAACGAATATTAATCCTCGACGGTGCAATGGGGACCATGATTCAACAGGTTGATCTTACCGGCGCAGATTTTGGCGGTGAAGATCTGGACGGGTGTAACGAGATGCTCGTACTTACAAGACCTGACATTATCCAGCGTATTCATGAAGAATATCTGGAGGCGGGAGCCGATTTGATCGAGACCAATACGTTTGGAGCTACCTCTGTCGTACTGGCTGAATACGATATTCAGGATCGTGCCCGAGAGATTAACTTGGAAGCCGCAAGAATTGCTAAAGCTGCGGTGGACAAATTTTCAACGCCTGAGTCTCCACGGTATGTTGTGGGAGCAATGGGACCAACAACCAAAACGCTATCTGTTACTGGTGGTACTACGTTCCAGGAACTTATCGATAGCTATTTCGAGCAAGCTCTCGCTTTAATTGAGGGAGGCGTTGATGCGCTACTGCTTGAAACTTCCCAGGATACTTTAAATGTAAAAGCAGGTAGCATTGGGATTCAAATGGCTTTTGACCAGAGCGGTGTGAAGCTGCCTCTTATGATCTCGGGAACGATTGAGCCTATGGGAACCACCCTTGCTGGTCAGAACATTGAAGCCTTTTATATATCCTTAGAACACCTTAACCCAATTTCGGTTGGACTAAACTGTGCAACAGGGCCAGAATTCATGCGTGACCATATTCGCTCATTGTCTGGTATGGCATCTGTGGCTGTGAGTTGTTATCCTAACGCTGGCCTTCCAGACGAGAATGGTAACTATCATGAATCACCCGAATCGCTTGCGCAAAAAATAGGTGCTTTTGCCGAACAAGGCTGGTTGAACATTGCTGGTGGGTGTTGCGGGACAACTCCTGCTCATATTCGAGCAATGCGTGACACGCTTGACCAATATCCTCCAAGACAAATGAACGGAACTCATCCGCCTGCACTCTCAGGCATTGATCCTGTCTATGTTGAACAAGACAATCGTCCTTACATGGTGGGTGAACGAACAAACGTGCTTGGATCACGGAAATTCAAGCGACTGATCGTTGAAGGAAAATATGAAGAAGCTTCCGAGATTGCCCGGGCTCAAGTAAAAAGTGGCGCTCACATTGTCGATGTCTGCGTTCAAGATCCCGATCGCGAAGAAGCAGAAGATATGGAGAAATTCCTTGAGCTGGTCGTGAAGAAGGTTAAAGTTCCACTGATGATTGATACAACGGATGCTCAAGTAATTGATCTTGCGCTTCAGTACTCTCAGGGTAAAGCGATAATTAACTCCATTAACCTTGAGGATGGCGAAGAAAAATTCGAACTGGTTACCCCCCTCATTCACAAGTATGGTGGAGCAGTTGTTGTTGGCACCATCGATGAGCGCGGTCAAGCAATTAGCAGAGAAGATAAACTTGACGTAGCCAAGCGTTCCTACGATCTTTTGGTGAACAAATATGGTCTTAATCCAGAAGATTTGATTTTCGATACACTGGTATTCCCTGTTGGTACGGGGGATGAGCAGTACATCGGGTCAGCTAAGGAAACAATTGAAGGGATCCGCGTAATTAAGCAAGCTATGCCTGAGGTTCATACGATTCTGGGGATTAGTAACATCTCCTTTGGACTCCCGGAGGCTGGCCGTGAAGTATTGAACTCCGTATTCCTGTATGAATGTACGAAAGCGGGTCTTGATTACGCGATTGTAAATACAGAAAAGCTCGAACGGTATGCGTCGATTCCAGAGCATGAGCGTAAACTATCCGAAGAGCTTCTATATAATACGAATGATGACACTTTGGCAGCTTTTGTTGCAGCATTCCGTAATAAAAAGGTAGAGAAAAAAGAGAAAATATCCAATCTCTCACTTGAGGAACGATTAGCCTCTTACGTTGTTGAAGGAAGTAAAGAAGGGCTAATTCCTGACTTGGAACAGGCTCTAGGCAAATACTCGGCACTTGAAGTTATCAATGGTCCACTTATGCGCGGTATGGAGGAAGTAGGGCGACTGTTTAACAACAATGAACTTATTGTCGCTGAAGTACTCCAAAGTGCCGAGGTGATGAAAGCTTCCGTCGCTTATCTAGAGCAGTTCATGGAGAAAAATGAGACATCAGTCAAAGGTAAAATTATTTTGGCAACCGTTAAAGGTGATGTTCATGATATCGGTAAAAATCTGGTGGAGATCATTCTATCCAACAACGGTTACCGGATCATTAATTTGGGTATAAAAGTACCACCTGAACGTATCATTGAGGCATATCGTGAGGAAAAGGTCGATGCAATTGGATTGTCAGGTCTACTGGTAAAATCAGCACAGCAGATGATTGTCACGGCTCAAGATTTACGTACAGCAGGTATTGATGTACCGATCATGGTAGGTGGAGCTGCGTTAACTCGTAAATTCACGAAGAACCGTATCCGTCCAGAATATAATGGAATGGTTGTATATGCGAAGGACGCAATGGATGGTCTTGATCTGGCGAACAAGCTGATGAATCCTGTAACGCGTGAAGTGATGCAGGTGGAGATGGATGCTGAAAAAGAAGCTGATGCTGCGAATTCAGATAATACACAGCAACTGCCAGAGCTTACCCGGGTAGAGCGTTCTGATATCTCAATTGATCATCCAGTGTTAGTACCTCCAGACCTGGAAAGACATACGCTTCGTAACTATCCGTTATCTCATATTCTGCCTTATGTGAATATGCAGATGCTGTTAGGTCATCATCTAGGCCTTCGTGGTTCGGTAGAGCAACTACTTGCGTCAGGGGATCAGAAGGCAACAGATCTGAAATCTGTCGTTGATGAAATTATGCAAGAAGCTGTCCGTGACGGCATTATTCAGGCACATGCGATGTATCGATTCTTCCCTGCTCAATCCAGTGGAAACAGCGTCATCATCTATGATCCTGAGGATACAAGTAACATCTTGCATACATTTACGTTCCCACGTCAAAAAGTAGAACCTTACTTATGTCTCGCAGACTTCTTGAAGCCCGTCCATTCTGGGCAAATGGATTACGTAGGTTTCTTGGTAGTGACTGCTGGACATGGCGTACGTGAATTGTCAACGAAGTGGAAGGAAGAAGGGGAATATCTCCGCTCACATGCTCTGCAATCTGTAGCGCTTGAAGTTGCTGAAGGTTTAGCTGAGCGGGTTCACCATATGATGCGTGATATATGGGGCTTCCCAGATCCAGCAACGATGACCATGAAACAACGTCATGGCGCTCGCTACCAGGGCATCCGGGTTTCATTCGGATATCCGGCGTGTCCTGACTTGGAAGATCAAGAGCCGCTGTTTAAGCTTATGCAGCCTGAGGATATTGGTGTGGAGCTGACAGAAGGTTTCATGATGGAACCAGAAGCATCCGTATCAGCCATGGTTTTCAGTCATCCACAAGCGAAGTATTTTAATGTAGAAAAGGCATAGTATAATAAAATGGTCAGGCAAAGCCCTCCGCATTGTCGGAGGCTTTTTGCTGGCAGCAGAAAGAGGTGCAATCCAGAGTGGAACTATATTTCCTGGGAACTAACGCTGGTGTACCTACGCTGCAGCGGAATGTAACTTCCATAGGACTTCGAATGTTAGACGAACGAAGAGCGTTATGGTTGTTTGACTGCGGGGAAGGAACACAACACCAGATCTTAAGCTCTCCGCTTAAACTGAGCAAATTGGAGAAAATTTTTATTACCCATCTGCATGGAGATCATGTATTTGGTCTTCCGGGTTTACTATCAAGCAGAGCATATCAGGGTGGGACAACACCTTTGACGTTGTACGGACCACCGGGAACAGAGCGTATGATATCAACCGCTATGGAATTAAGCCAATCTCGTATCAACTATGAGCTTACGATTGTGGAGCATACGGGTGGTAAAATTTTTGAAGATGACAGCTTCATTGTTGAATCTGAGTTATTGGAGCACCGAATTGATAGCTACGGGTACCGCATTACAGAAAAAGACCGTCCTGGCAGCTTAGATTCTGCGAAGCTTGCGGAATACGGATTGAAACCAGGTCCGCTCTTCGGAAGGCTTAAACGTGGTGAAACGATTACGTTGGAAGATGGTTCCTTAGTCCGTCCAGAGGATGTTCTGGGCGCACCTAAACGTGGGAAAATCATTACGATTCTGGGAGATACACGTCCGTGTGATCATGTGCGAACACTTGCTCAAGATGCGGATGTGCTTGTTCATGAAGCTACATTTATGCATGATTTGGCCGATACTGCTCACGAGTACTATCACAGCACAGCTCAAGAAGCGGCTGAAGCGGCAAGAGCATCGAACGTAGGGCAGTTGATCTTGACTCATTTTAGTTCTCGCTACAAAGATGAAGAGCAACTACGGCCACTTTTGGAAGAGGCACAGGAATTATTTCCGAATACGTTACTTGCCATTGAGCATCAACTGATTCCCCTGGCATCGTGGAAGGAAGGACTATAATCCTGTAGCAGATTGATCCATCTAATCAAGCGTGAATGAGGAATTCATGAAGAACCGGGACTGCGGGAAAGTTACTCCCAAGGTCCCTTTTGCAATCTGGCGAGAAAGCGTGTAGGATGTGCAGTATAAGCAGGGAAATAAATCAAATTATTTTCCGGGAAAGCGCAGGAATTGACAAGCTTGTACAGAAGGCGCGCAATGTCATATGTCCGTGTTCGATTCAGTTCGACGTGTTGTGACTCAGTGGGAAAATACTCTGTTTAAGACTTCATACATAGCTTCACGTTGGATTTAAGGTTCTATAGTTAAAGACATGAAATGTTAATGGAATTAAAGAAAGGGCGTGTTATGTGTGGTTAAGGCCTATTTAATTGACCTAGACGGCACACTCTATCATGGTAAGCACCGGATCGAAGGAGCTGACAAGCTCATTCGAACATTAGACAAGCAGGGGATTCCTTATTTATATGTGACGAATAACTCTTCACGAACACCCGAAGGAGTAGCGGAGCATCTGAATGGTATGGGGATTCCTGCCAAAGCTTCTCAGGTGTGTACATCTGCAGTAGCTGCAGCTGAGTATGTTGCTCAAGAATCTCCAGGTGCTAAAGTTGCCTGTATTGGGGAAGACGGATTGTTGAAAGCTATTGCTGGGGCAGGACTTGAGCTTACTGAAATTGATCCACAATACGTCATTCAGGGGATTGATCGTGAGTTTACCTATGCTAAATTAACTAAAGCCTTACGATGGATTAATGCTGGGGCTCAATTTATCATGACCAACCCAGATCTTCAACTTCCTTCTGACGATGGATTAACGCCAGGCGCGGGAACAATTGGAGCTGCCATTGAAGCAGCAACCGGAGTTCAGCCAACGGTAATCGGAAAACCGTCCAGCATTATTATGAGATCTGCTATTCACCGTCTCAATCTAAGAGCGGAAGATGTTGCTGTAATTGGAGACAACATGCGTACCGATATTGCAGCAGGGGTGGCAGCGGGGTGTGAAACGTTGCTGGTACTCACCGGTGTTACGACACGTGATAATATGGATGGACATATTCAAGCGGCGAAGGCGCGTCCTGATCATGTGTTTGAAGATTTGCATAAACTGATTGAGTGGCTGTCGCAGACGACAGGCCAAGCATCCAAGAAGGGGTAGATGTTATCATGCCAGAACTGCCGGAAATGGAAAATTACAGAGTATTACTATCTGAAAAAATATTGGATTTACCGATCACAGGTGTGATTGTTAATCGGGATAAATCCATTAATAAAGAAGTTCAGGCTTTCTCACAAGAGCTTATAGGGAATCGAGTTATTTTTGTCGAGCGTAGAGCGAAGCACCTTATTTTCCATTTAGCTAATGGGAAACGGCTTGTTCTTCATCTCATGTTAGGTGGAATGATATACTGGGGCACGGAAGCAGAGCGTCCAGATCGCTCCACACAAGTCGAGATTCAATTTGGAGAATATACGTTGTTCTTTATCGGCCTTCGTTTGGGTTATCTGCACCTGCTTACTTCGAAAGAAACAGAAGAAGCGATGTCGGATCTTGGCCCAGAGCCACTGGATCGTCGTATGAATGCAGAACGTTTTGCGAATTTGCTGAAAGGAAGAAGGGGTACACTCAAAACTACCCTAGTGAATCAGCATATTATCGCAGGCATCGGTAATTGTTACTCTGACGAAATTGCATTTGCAGCTGGGCTCAGACCAAGCTCCAAAACGCAAAATATTGCTTCTTCGACTGAACTAACGGAGCGGTTATATCACGCGATGCAATCCGTGCTTAGAGAAGCTGCTTCAGAGGGTGGTTATATGGAAATGCCCTTAATGAACGGAGATACGAAGACAGGTAGTTATGATGAACAGTGCCGAGTATATGATCGAGAAGGGGAAGCTTGTCCGCGCTGTGGGGGAACAATCGAGCGAGTAGAAATTACGGGCAAGAAGGCATTTTTCTGTCCGAATTGCCAAAATGAGGCCTAAACAAGGAATCGGTGCACATGTGAGCACGCGGGGAGGTTTTCTTCAAGCAGCTAAGAGGGCGCATGGAATTGGAGCGACAGCTTTTCAATATTTTCCGAAAAACCCCCGAAGTCTTGTACTGAAGGATTTCGACCAGAGTGATGCGAAACAGTGCAGGGAATGGTGTGAGCAGCATGGGATAGCATCCATAGGGCATTCACCTTATCCTACGAATCCAGCAATAGGCATGACCCGAGGAGAGGCGGCGTTTCATGCCATCGTTTCATCGATCCGCAATGATTTGGAAATTGCTGAGGCTTGCGGATCGGTTGGAACGGTCGTTCATTTTGGTCACATGAAGAGCAATAACCCACTTGAGGGTTATCAAAATCTCATTCAATGCCTGGATACAGTTCTGCAAAGTTGGATGGGACAGGCTAAAATACTGCTTGAGAATCAAGCGGGCGATCATGGCCTCATGGGAACCACGATGGAGGAACTAGTACAAATTCGTAAGCTTAGCCAGTTTCCTGAACATATTGCTTTTTGCTTTGACACCTGCCATGCTTTTGCTTCAGGCATGTGGGATCGAGGAAACGAAGGTGCGATGTTGGAGAAAGGCAGACAGCTCGGATACTGGGAATGGCTTGCGGCGGTACATTTTAATGATTCGAAGTATGCGTCTGCATCTTGTAAAGATAGACATGCCAGAATAGGGCAAGGATTTATAGGTCTACAAGGGATGCAGGAGCTGCTCAGCTCGTCTGAATTTCAACAAGCGGTAGTCGTGCTCGAGACGGAATCAGGCGAAGATGGAACGCACCGTGATGATCTTTCGCTCATGCGTTCCTGGTTATAAACAGGGGAGAGGAGCGATTGTATGCATGTATTTTTGGATGATTACAGAGCCTGTCCGAAAGGGTTTGTATTAGCTACAAATGCTGAAGAGTGTCTGATGCTTCTTCGAGAGGGCAATGTGGATATACTATCTCTCGATTATGAGCTGGGGCCAGATTCGCCAAACGGCGGTGAAGTGGCGGCTTCTATTGTGAGAGAAGGGCTGTATCCACGTGAGATCTATTTGCATACATCGAGCATGTATGGCAAACGGCAGATGTATGAAATGTTATATAGCAACAAGCCGGATGCTGTAACCATTCATAATGGCCCAATGACAGGAGAAGTTATGCTTCGAGTGGCTGCTGAGGACAATGCCGTATGAAGCCAATTACATCCAAAATGTTAATGCGCAGTGTATGGGAAGGTGTGCCGCAGGCTGTATTTATATATACGCCTCTATGCGGTACATGTGTTGCTGCGCGTCGTATGCTAGAGATTGCTGAGCATCTGCTACCGGCTGATATTCTGTTTGAGATGAACATTCATGACATTCCTGAACTTGTACAACAATTTCAGATTTCGAGTGTTCCTGCGGTAATGATATTCGATGGAGAGCAGGGTGTGCCCAAGATGGTCTATCGAATGAGTTCAGTAGAGCATTTGCTGAATGAGATTCGGAAGGCGGTGCTAAAATGAGTATAATTAAGATGCAGCAGGTCTCACTTAAACGTGAAGATCTTCAGATTCTTGATAACGTAGATCTAGACATCCGCGAAGGTCAGCATTGGGTCATTCTAGGGCGAAATGGCTCTGGAAAGACAACACTACTTGAAATGATGAATGGATATATGTTCCCTAGCCATGGACGAATAGAAGTGCTTGGTAATTTATACGGACAATGTGATGTTAGAGAAGTGCGTAAGGAAATAGGTTATATCAGTCAGACCTTGATTGAAAAGCTCACGCCGCGAGATCCAGTATGGGAAGTCGTGGCTACAGGTGCGTATGCATTTTTACGCTTTTATCAGACTATTCCAGATGAAGTTAAAGAGAAAGCGTTGAAACTTCTTGACGAGATGGGATTTGCCAAACTAGCCAATCATGCACTTGGAACACTCTCGCAGGGAGAACGGAAAAAAGTCATGCTAGCGCGATCCTTAATGGCAGATCCCAAATTACTAATTATGGACGAGCCTTGTGCAGGCTTGGATCTCTACGAACGAGAAAAAATGCTGGCTGAGATTGATCGTCTACGCAAGCGTAATATAACGGTCGTGTATGTAACCCATCATGTCGAAGAAATCGTACCCTTGTTTACACATGTGGCGTTGATTCGTGATGGTCGTGTTGCTGCAGCAGGACCTAAACACGATGTATTAATAGAAGAAACAATTAAGCTTACGTACGATATTCCGGTCGAGATCCAGTGGGATGATGGACGTCCTTGGATACGCGTACGTTCTGGAGGGTAACACAATTTGAGTACACAGTCGTCTTGGGGAGAAGGAAACTTTTCTCGATTTATATGCACAGCCAATCATGGATTTGCTCCATATGCTCAAGAGGAGCTGCGCCGTACTTTTGGTGCAGTTAAGAGCACAGTCGTCGTACCAGGTGAAATTTTGCTTGCGGGTCTACCTGTCGCTGAAGAAGAAGTATCGAAGAAGCTGTTAGCGGAGTCTCCTACGTTTTTGCGGCATATTCAACCTGTTCAATTCCAAGAAAGTACAGAGAATACAGAGGAAGCGTTGGATAAGTTTGTTGCTTTTGTTCTGAATCGATCTGAATTGACCGGAGAGCGTGTTGTATTGCAGGTTCGCAAAACGGAGTCAGCTTTCTGGGAGGAAAATGCTGCTTCGTTGAAGCAACTGTTAACGGATAAATTGCACGAACTCAATTGCGAATGGGTTATCCGCGATGCTGATTTTGTTATTTCGGTATTTGTCTCAAATGATACGTTATATGCCGGGATTTCTAAGCCTGAACAGAACCTCTCTGATTGGAGTGGCGGAGCGATCCGCTTCCAAAAGGAAGAAGGTCAGATTTCTCGTGCGAAGTTCAAGCTACTTGAAGCAGAGCAGACGTTTGGAATCGACTTTACATCGTTCCGCAAAGCATTAGATATTGGAGCTGCACCCGGTGGTTGGACGTCTTTCTTGCTAGAACGTGGGTTAGAAGTAACAGCTGTTGACCCTGCCAAAATGGATGCAACCCTGCTGCAGTCACCTCGATTGACATTTTTGAAGAAGAATGCAGGGGATGTTCGTTTTCATGACGGAGAATTTGACCTGCTTGTATGTGATATGAGTTGGAGTCCTAAGTTGATGAGCCGCCTTGTATCTGACCTTCTATATAGTCTACAATCAGGCGGAACCGCTGTTGTTACAGTGAAGTTGCTGCATAAGAAGCCACTTGCTCTGATTAAGGAAGTTATTGCTACGTTTGAGCGCTCACGTATGCAGATTCAACGCTCTAAACAACTGTTCCACAATCGGGAAGAGATTACACTTTACATGATTAAGTATTAACGTAAACGTTATAGAGTGAATTGAAATTTAAGAGGTTGTTCAAAAAGTACAATTTTGATTACGAGGGATGCCTGACGGCATCTCAGCGTCGAATATGGAATTCAGCCGAAATGTCCGTTGCTCACGTAGTTTGCCTACGCTCCGCTACTCCATTTCTATCTTCATTCCATCTTCTCGGTACTGAAAACCGTCCTTTTTGAACACGCACTTTATGTTGAAACGATCCAGTACGTGAACGAACTTAAATTTTTTAGCTTTACAATCTATTATTGCATGTACTATAATGATACCAATATTAACCATAACGAATTGAAGGGAAAGCATCCCGGAGTGAATGAACCAATGATTTTGGTTCGTAACTTCGGTGAAGCTTTCCCTTTTTTGTTGTGTCAGAGAGGAGTGTGGCATATGAGACATCCGGCCAGACTGGAGCATGGCAGCCTGCTGGGCGGAAGATACCGGATCGTGTCTGTTTTGGGTATAGGCGGAATGAGTCATGTATATAAGGCTGAAGACTTGAAGTTGCCAGGTAAGTTCTGGGCAATCAAAGAGAGCATAACAAGCGTCTCTTATGAAGGAAGTATGGAGGCAGAAGCGGCGTTGTTAACGTCACTGAGACATCCTCGGCTTCCACAGATTGTTGATTTTTTCGTTCAGGTTGAAGAGGGATATACTTATCTGGTCATGGAATACATTGATGGCGAGACACTTAGTGAGTACTTTAAGAAGTGCAAAGGCAATCTCCCGATGGAACAATTGACTGCATTCATATTGCAGCTTCTGGATGTGTTGAGTTATCTTCACGGGCTGAATCCAGCTGTGATTTATCGAGATCTGAAGCCGTCAAACATTATGATCATCTCGGATGATGAAGTGAAGCTGATTGACTTTGGCATTGCGCGGAGCTATAAGTCTAACCACGTTGAGGACACCGTCAAGCTGGGGACGGCTGGTTTTGCTGCCCCTGAACAATATGGTTCTGGACAGACGGATGCGCGCTCAGACTTGTATGGCTTAGGAGCATTGATGCTATATTTAATGACTTCTGGTGCATATACGGAGTGGATTCAAGGGGTTGAAGGTGCGATTCGTAGCGATGTTCCTCGTACATATATCCCTGTCGTGAGGCGGTTGCTTAGGCTGAGCCCGGATGAGCGATTTCAATCTGCGGAGGAAGTGCGTAAAGAGTTACTTCGTAGACCCGGTATAGCAACTTCGGGGGGAGAAACAACGCTGACAATGAATGGAGGAACAAGGGTAATTGCTCTGACCGGAGCTTCATCAGGTGTTGGAGTTACCCATACAGCTATCGCGATTAGTCACTATTTAGAAAGACAAAATTTCAAAGTTGCTGTAATCGAGATGTCTCCACGCTCGCAATCATTTTCACGAATTCAACAGATTATACAATCAGGTAAGTCGTTATCATCGGGAAGACAGTTTGAGGTTGATGGTGTGCACTATTGGAAACAATCCGGACGAGCTGATATTTTGTCTTTACTTGGTGGAAGTTATCAATTCATCATTATGGATCTCGGGAGTGGACAGGATCAGAATCGACTTGAGGAGTTTCTTAGAGCTGATCTACCTATTGTGATTGGTTCAGGAGCCGAGTGGAGACAAGCGGAGATTCATGCGTTTGTCCGTTCAAATCATCGTTTTCCAAGAGACAAATGGATATACTGTCTGCCACTAGCATCGTCGGATGCTGTCCAGCGTATTCGAAAATCACTGGATACGTCCAATGTATATAGTTTGCCGTTGAACATTGATCCATTTGACCGAGAACCACATATGGATAAAATATTTGCTCACATTTTCACCCATATGATTGGGCAGTTGCCGAAGAAGCGTTCATTTTTTGCACGAAGAAGAACAGGAGTCTGAGAATAGAGATATGAAGCATATTTGAGATTAGATATTTTGAGGAGATTTTGAGAGGAGAGCCCTTTTTTGTCTAAATTAAGAAAGCAAAGTCGTCAACTCATCTATGCCAGTCTTACTGGAGCCGGTGTGGTAGGTTTGTTGTTCGGTGGATATGTGATCTACAACATAAAGACGATGAGTGACACGAGGACTCAGATGGAGTCCCACTATTTATCTGCGTATGAACAAAAGGAAGCTGAATTATTACAGCAATGGAATTCAGGAGCACAGGGATGGGTGACAATCCGTGATGTCGAGGCAGGCGAGAAAATTATGTCTGAGGATATTAAGCTCGTTGCCGTTCCCGATGCACAGGCTCCACGTAATCTATGGTCTAGCACGAAGCAGATGGATGGTCAAATTGCCAAAATAGAGCTTAAAAAAGGAACAGCCATTACGACGGAAATGGTGTATAAAGATACGCCAGCACCTCCCGATCTAAGAAACCGTGAACTGCAAGTTGTTCTGTTACCTTCATCACTTGCTAAAGGAGATAATATTGATATTCGGATTCAGTTTCCGACAGGTCAGGACTATATCTTATTATCTAAGAAGAAAGTAGAGCGTCTAAATGCAGCAACGTTATGGATCACGATGACGGAAG
This sequence comes from Paenibacillus tundrae, assembly GCF_030812775.1. Lineage (GTDB taxonomy): Bacteria > Bacillota > Bacilli > Paenibacillales > Paenibacillaceae > Paenibacillus > Paenibacillus tundrae_A. The sequence continues at coordinate 410,224 of NZ_JAUSTI010000002.1, read as the reverse complement.
AGGAGATATTGACCTTGTCCAGTGCGATCGTGGATGCCTATTTACATAAAGCCTCAATATACGCTCTGACGTATGTTGAACCTCAATTCCAGACCGCAGCGATCCCAACATATCCCGCTAATAGTGAGGTGTTGAAGTTATTAGAAAGTGATCCGAATATTGTTCGTCGAGCCGAACAGGAGTTATCAAGACAGGTCAGGAATTCGCTAGAGAGCTCTCTAGCAGCTTCGATGACAGCACCTTCACAAGGCGTGGAGCAGGATGTTGCGCAGTCATCAGTCTCTTATAACAGTAGACCGGGAACCAACAGTACGGCTAATGATGTCATCTGGAATGATGGATCAGGTAGTGTGGGGAATGACAATTCGTCGAACCCTGCCACAAACAAGAATTATACTTCTGGTGTAACAGAGTACGATGAGCAGAAGAGCCTTCTGACAGGTGGAGACTAAGTAGAGGAATCTGAATGAAGAGAGAATCTGAAATCAAAAGTAGAAATCAAAAGCCATATCCAATATTAGTTTCTCCTAACAACGAATTATAGAGTGGAGAAAGGGGTCGTGAGTTCATTTGCAAACATGGATTTTTGCTGGGTTATGTGAGAAAAACGACTTGTTATTATATTTATCTAAAATCTTGGCTGCTTCAGGTAAACGGGTCCTGCTTGTGGACGGAACATTGCAGCAAAAGTATGGCTACTGGACAGGTGAAGTACAGCATTCATTACGAATTACCGAGTTTGAAGGGTTCGATATCGCCAGTCATTTTGTGACATCTAATGCGGTGGAGACTCATCTTGAAGCAAATGGAGAGAAGGTCGAATCGTACGATTATATTATTTATGATATTGAAACCTCTCATTTTGCATCCAGAGATCTGTGGTTAGCTGCTGATATTCGTGTCTGGGTAAGCAATTACGAACGTTACAATCTGGAACGGGGCAAGTTGTGGTTGAAGCAACTTCTAGAAGAGCAGTCTTTGCCGGTAGAGCTTTCATTTCAACGTATTTTAATCAATGCGGTTGACTGTAAGCTTGAAGAACGTTACTTATGGGCGTATCTGGACGGAAGTCCATTTGTGTGGACAGGGGATGCGCTGCTTCTTCCGTGGGACGAATTGACGGCAGCAGTGAAATTGGAGAACGAACATCATCGCCGCGTGTTACTTGCACCTTTGTCTAGAAACTATAAGAAATCATTATGCCGGCTGGTAGAGCAGCTGACGGGTTGGGAAAGTGTCCATAGCCGTCGGACGATGAAGGAAGCAGAGAGGATGAGGGCATGAGTATTATTTCATTTTGGAGTCCATTTGCGGGTACTGGCACGACTTCAAATGCATTAGTAGGTGCGTACGCTATGGCGCTCCACTATAGAACCAGAATATTGTTAGTTAATACAGGTTCGACGGGTAGTAGTATTGAAGCTGCACTACCAGCAACTGAGATTGAGGATGCGGATTCACTGTTTAGGTTTGAGGAAGGGGGATGGGATGCAATTGAACGTTTGTACATCAGCGGAAGTCTGAATAAGCATAATCTGCGTGATTATACGAAGCCTTTGCTTAAAGAACGTTTGGATCTGTTGACTGGCAGAATTAATCAGATCGAAAGATCTCCTAAGGAACATAAGGAAACGTTAAAGACTTTACTCCAGGTTGCAAATGAGTATTACGATTTGGTGCTCCTGGATGCAGGTAGCTCAGCCGTGAATGAATCCTTATTGCTGGAGCAGGCCGACTATATCGTAGTAAACCTATCTCAGAATATGAGAGAGCTAGAGATGTTCTTTGAACATATTTTGCCGAACCACTTGAGTGATCAGAAAATACATCTGGTGTTGAACAAATATGATCCAAACGCTAAAGCATCAATAAGCAACATTCGCAGACGTTTTCGATACAAGGGTTCGATTTCTATTCTTCCTTATACAACCGGATTTTTGGATGCAGTCAATCGGCGTGATGCGGCAGCATATTTACATTTGGAAGGTCTAAGTGACAGTAAGAATGTTCGAAAAGGAAGCTTCACAGCGAGTATGGCTGAACTTGCTCGCCTAATAATGGACGGCGCAGGGATGCGCACGGCTCTGAAGAGGCTAGAAAGGGGTGCCTGACCCTAAATGTTATGGAACATCATCGGTATAGGATTAATTATCGTTGCGGGTCTTGGTTATGTAGTGTTCAGATACCGCGCTTACCATCGAGAACAACGTACAGATGTGACTGAACCGGGCGGCTTCACGATTGAAAGTTTAACCGAGAAGGTGAAAAATTCACTTCATGAACTAAGCCATGGTCAGCTTGCGGATGCTGGATTGCATGAAGAGGAATATCGGAGAAGGATCAATCAGCGAGCTGAAATGCGAAAGGCACTGAAAGGTTGTGTCTCAGGTAGTATCAGTGACAAAACCTATGTCAAAAATCTGATAAGTGATCTGCTAACGCGCAGCATAGGACTGAATAAGTCGAATGTGGATGAAGTTATTCCTTTTGCAGAACCGGAACTGCTGACAAGTCAGGATCAATTTGAAATTGTCTTTTACCTCTACCAGCAGCAATTTGGCATGGATGCGTTATCCCGTCTAATTGATACGTATGATCTGGGTAGACTGCGAACGGAAGAAGGTATCCAGGATGGGGGAGGCTTTTATATCTCTGAAGAAGATATTCAATATGTGTTCGAATGTGAGTATCGGGAGCTTGGATTCAGAGAAAAGACGGATATCATTGTGCAACGCCTCTATCAACACTACAAAGGGTTCTCGGTCGTAGATGAAATTCGAGATCAGCGCATTGACGGCGTGAGTGGTGGTGTTAGCGGCATGCTTGATGCGATGCAGGATGTGCGACTTCGGCAGCCTAGTTCGTGGAATGATTTACTGGAAGCAGGGCTTGAAGATGCTCAGGCGCAGGTTCCATTGAACGGTAATCAGAGTGTATGGATTTTCTATAAAGGGAAGTCGATTCATCTGGCATTTCTGTCATTTGGCAGTATCCGTGAACTCAAAAGGGTATGTCAAAATATTTATAAATATAACTATCCCGGTCAGCTATCCGAAGTGAATGGTTACAAGGTTAATGAAATGAAGGATGGTTCTCGTGTCGTCGTGGTACGTCCGCCATTTGCAGAGTCATGGGCATTCTTTGTAAGGAAATTTGATATTCCTAATGCCTCACTAGAACAACTGATCACAGGTACGAATGCAGAGCTTCCTATAACCATGCTGCAGTATCTGATGAAGGGAAGCCGAATTACTGCAGTAACCGGAGCACAGGGTTCGGGTAAAACAACCTTGTTGATGGCTATGGTGAAACATATCTATGCATCGTATACGTTACGTGTACAGGAAATGGCGTTTGAATTGCAGCTTAGACGGATCTATAGCCGCCGTAACATTTTGAGTTTCCGTGAAACAGAACATATTTCAGGTCAACAAGGTCTCGATCTACAGAAAAAAACGGACGGTACAGTCAACATATTGGGTGAGGTTGCTAGTGATGAGGTTGCTGCATGGATGATTCAAATGTCGCAGGTGGCGAGTTTGTTCACGTTGTTTACGCATCACGCTAAGACGTTTCGTGATCTGGTGTTTTCGCTTCGAAATTCACTGCTCAAAACAGGAATGTTTCAGCATGAGCATATTGCTGAGGAACAGGTAGTAAGTGTCATTAATTTTGATGTACATATGAAAAAGGACGCCGAGGGGCGAAGATATATTGAACGTATTACAGAGTGTTTGCCTCGGGCAGAGCAGAGCGATAGTGTTGAAGAACGCAATGGATTTACGTTCCGAAATGTTGTGGAGTATCAAAATGGAGGCTATGTCGTAACAGCTCCCATCTCGGTCGGAAGCATTATGGATATGCGGGAGCAAATGACGTTACAGGATGCTGCGGAATTCGACCAATTTATCGCACAATATTGGGGTGACCACGATGACCATTAAATCTATACTTATCATCGTATTGGGGATATGTGTCACGGGTTTGATTGTCACTTTTCTTATCCTGAGTTTACTTCGACAGAGAGGAGGTGGATTTAATAAGAATGTAGCCGCAGGGTTGGCACCTGTTAGCAATCGATCATTAAAGCTCACGTCATTCCTATTGCGACTGTATCGATGGGGGATGAAGGTTCCACTGCTATCCTCGTACATTGTACAAGTAAAAAAGCGGATTTCATTCCGACACGTTGGTGATGAACCTGCTCTCAGAAGAAGGACGATGACGGTTGTTCTGATTATTGCCGGAGGGTACGGAAGTGTCAGTCTAATCTTATTCCTCTTGCAGCCAGGCGTTGCTTTTATTATCTTGTCTGTGCTCTGCGGTGTTGTATTAAACAGTCTAATCCTAGATATGTATCTGAATCGACTTGAAAAACGATTATTGGTACAGATGCTGGAACTGTTCGCAGATGTTCGTCATCGGTATCACCAACATGGAATGATTGAGGAAGCACTTTATGAAGCTGGCGAAGTAGGTCATGGAGAAGCCGCAGAGCAAGTTATGCTTATATACGAAGCGCTGACTTCACCTGATCCGAGTGAAGCATTAGAACGATACTATGAAGTTGCACCGAATCGTTTTCTTAAAGGTTTTGCGGGAATTTCCTACATGGTAATGGAATTTGGAGATAAGGATCGAGCACAAGGGTCAATCTACCTAAAGGGGTTAAGCAATCTTACGCAGGAAATTCATTTAGAAATACTGCGCCGGGATAAGTTAGATTACCTGTTAAAAGGTCTAAATATCATCGCGCTTGCTCCTGTGTTGTTCACAGCTCCCATCGAACGTTGGGCCAGAGGCAGCTTTCCAACCATGGATGAGTTCTATCGCAGTAAGATGGGATTTATCACCAAAATATCAATATACATCATCATCATCCTAGCTTACTTGTTATTACAAAGGTTACAGCAGTATGATGAAACTCGCTTTCGAGCTGGTAGAAAACAATCTTTGTTTGCTCGTTTGTTGTATAACCAGCTATTCATTCGTAAATTGGCGATGTTATTCGCTCCCAAACCAGGAAGTACCCAGTACAGCCAGACAGTAAGACTTATGCGTGAGAGTAGCTCTGAATTGAAGTATGAATGGTTAGCGATTCGAAGGTTAATATTGTTCATGACCTGCTTCAGTCTAAGTATAATGTGCGTGTTATTATTGCATCAGGTCGAACGAAATCACATTATGTATGACCCGGTGCGAGATGATCGGATGTTCGGAGCAATGGCTGAAGCTGAGCTGGAGCAGGCCAAGGAAAAAGCAGCTTTGGATCGATCTGTCATGCAAAAGATTAATATGAAACGTTGGGCGAGTTATGATGAGATCGCTTTGGCTTTACAACAGAGCTCACCTGTTCAACTAGACCATGATACACAAACCGAGGTTATTGCGAGAATTATGCAAAAGATGAATTCGTATAACAAGCAGTTCTTGCACTGGTGGGAAGTGGTTATTGCTGTTGCCATCGGAATAGCGGGATTTTATCTGCCAATCTGGCTAATGCTGTTTCAGCGTAAAATGCGCAGTATGGATATGAGACATGAGATTTATCAATTCCAGACGGTTATATCCATCTTACGCGAGATGGATCGAATGTCTGTGGAGGAAATTTTGGAATGGTTAAATCGATTTTCTGTCATTTTCAAGCGTCCGCTTCAAAAGTGTCTACTGCATTTTGAACATGGGCCAGAGGATGCGCTAGAGCAATTAAAGTTAGATGCCGGAATACCTGAGTTTCAGCGGCTAGTAGATAAATTACAACTTGCCCTTGGTAGAATTTCAATTCGTGAAGCGTTCGATGATCTGGATAGCATGATGGCCTTCTATTTTGAGCAACACAAGCAGGAATATACCAAAATGATTGATGCAAAAGCAGCATGGGGACGGATGATCGGATTTACTCCGATGTATGCTCTAATTTTTTTATACCTTGTAATTCCACTTGTAGGGATGAGTTTCTTGCAAATGAACATGTACTATGAACAGATTCAGAAGCTGTGACAAAAAAGTGTTATAAAACTGAAACTGACCTAGCTCTAAATCAGTTTTAGTTGAAGTCAAATTAAAATCTATAATTATTGGAGGATTTATCATGAATAATGCATCAAGTGCTTTAAAGGTGGCAGCAGGGATCTTTTTGACCATTGCGCTCATTACTATCGTGGTTTTGCTTTTTATCTCTGCACAGGAAGCGACCAAGACTGCACAGAACAACTTCGCGGATATCCAGACAGAGTTGTCTCAGGCGGCTTTTACGGTATATGACGGTACTACAATTAGCGGATCACAGGTTACCAATGCATTGCGGAAATACGCAGACAAGGATCAATTCGGCATTCAGGTCATTACGGGTAAAAACAAAGGTGGACAATGGTATGGAAATGAGTTGAATATCTCTCAAGACCTCAATAATGAGAGTTATGGTTCAGTAATTAAGACGAATGAAAAGGTAGGGAATATTAACCAAACGATGAGTGAAAAAGAGAATCAGTATGTGAACCCGAGCGGGAAATTCAAAGCACTGATCGTAAAGGATAAATCGAATGTGGTCAGAGGACTCATTTTCCAGCAATCCTAACAGGGGGCTGACTATAGATGTTCAGAAACGCTCAACAGCTTATGTTGTTCAGTACGGCGGTTGTCCTATTTGTGACAGCCTGCCTGTACGGGCAGCAGTTAATTAAAACGATGACTGATGCTCTTCATAATACGACACAATTCACAGTAGAGATGGAAGGAAGAATGAACACAACGCTCCGTACAACGGAGCCGAAAAGATATAGCGGTGCTGAAGTATTACATACGGTGAGACAAATGACTGGGACATCGATCACGGTGGAAGTGGATGGTCAGGCTCATATCATAGACCCCTTAATAAATCGCAAGAAGACTATTCCCGTGCAACTTAACGGCTCGTACAGACCAGAGTTCATTAGAGATGAAGGGGGAGGATTGATGAGAATCCAATTCTGGAAGGAGGCCAGCGTTCATTGATTAATGCTGCATCCAAGCTACTCGCAGTTATGCTAGCTGTAGTCCTGCTCTATATCTATCCAACAGCTGAAACGGCTAACCGACAGGATGACCTGGCGAGAATGACCGTGAATCAGAGCGTTGTACGTTTTGTAGATGCGGTTAGAACCAAGGGATATATCTCACCAGCCATGTACAGCGAATTGGAAGAACAACTGGCTCGAACAGGTAATGCCTATGAGATTCTAATAGAACATTTACACAAAAAATATGTGCCACACTATACTGATCCAATGAATCAAAGTACCTTCACAGGTACATATGAGACCGTAGAGGATGGATATTACACCAGTCAGATTAAAGAACGGTTATTTCCTGCTGCAGGTGGGCCAACTAAGGATGATCCAGGTCGTAGATATACGCTGGTTATGGGGGATTTTATTACGATTACTGTCCAAAGCACCAATCGCACATCCGGTATGTTGATCCGGGAATGGCTGAATGGAACTCCGACTGCACCTGCTGTGCTTACCACCTATGGAGGTATGGTTCTAAATGAAGATTACTGATTTTGCGATTGTGTTTGTAATTATATTCGTGCCGTTGTTCTGGCTTGTATCTCTTCATACACGGGATGCTGAGGAAGCTCAGCTTCTAAGTCAGAAGTATAAGTCTGCACTGCAAACAGCTGTACTCGATGCAGGAGCGGTAATGCATCAAAATGAAAAGCAAAATAATGAAGCAGGTTATGATTCTACGAAATTTGTGAAGGCGGATAAGGAACTAGCCTTGCTTACATTTACACAAACGATGGCGTTGAATATGGGGATTCAGGATGATCCGGCTGCTATGCATGCGTTATATGATTACATACCAGCAATTGTTGTACTGGATTATGATGGATACTACATTTTAGCGAAGGAAACGGAAATGACAGGAAATGCCGAGCTTTCATTCAAGCAAGTCTGGAGTCCCAAGAAGCCATATACATATGCAGATCCAAATGGCAGCAGCATTAATTTTACCTTGGATGGATATGTATACGCTTATGATGCTATCCAAGGGAAATGGATTGAAGGTTTTCAGAAGGAGTTGGCATCTAACACGCAAATCCCGTTATTACAAGATGCCGACACCTTTGAGCAAGTGAGACGAAGTTGGATTGTGACTAGTGTACAGGAGGATCTTGCTGATATTATTAACCGCCATAATGAATTTGCACGTAGAAATGGTATCGCTTATACGTTTACGTTGCCTTTAATCCCGCAAGAGGATTGGTATAATTCAATTAATGATACAGGTATTATGGCGTTTATCCAAGGTATACCTGTAGGGGATCAAAACGTTAATAATTATGCTATTGGTGGAGGCAGGCTTGTAAAGAAGACGGCTGTGGTCGGAGGAGTAGATCCAGCAACTGGAGTTAAATATTACTATCCTTCTACATGTAACTATGGCTATAGAGCAGAAGAGGTCTTTGGCGACGGAAAACAAGCTGCTGCACAAGGTTATTTTGAGCGTAATTGTTATGTCAGCGGACAAGCTCCATAAGTGAAAAAGTTTGCAAGAAGACATTACTTTCAGAAAAGACAGGTACGTGCTAGAATAGGTCTTTGGTACAATGTCTAAATTAGTGATCAAGTAATGTCAAATAGATAGGAGCAACCTCATCTTATGAGTTTATTGTCAGTTGAGAACGTGAGTCACAATTTTGGAGATCGCACGTTATTTAAAAATGTATCTTTTCGTTTACTGTCAGGTGAGCGAGTAGGTCTTGTTGGAGCAAATGGTGTAGGCAAATCCACGCTAATGAATATTTTGACCGGAAAGTTACTTAAAGATAGTGGGAAAGTTGAATGGACACCTAAAGTTCGTTATGGATATTTGGATCAGCATACTAAACTCACGCCAGGTAAAACGATCCGGGATGTGCTGAAGGATGCATTCTTGCCACTACTTGAATTGGAAAAAGAAATGATGGCAATTACCGATCAGATGGCCGATGCTGATCCTGAGCAATTGGAACAGTTGCTTGAGGAAATGGGCGACATCCAAGAGCAATTGGAGCAGGGCGATTTTTATTTGATCGATGTAAAGGTAGAAGAGATGGCAAATGGTCTGGGTCTGTCCGTTATCGGGCTTGATCGTGACGTTGCTTCACTTAGTGGGGGTCAGCGAACCAAGGTGCTCTTGGCTAAGCTTCTCTTGGAGAAGCCGACAGCGCTTCTGCTGGATGAACCTACGAACTACCTGGATGTAGAGCATATCGAATGGCTGACCCGGTATTTAAAGGATTACCCGTATGCTTTTATCTTGATCTCCCATGATACAGAGTTCATGAATGAAGTAGTTAACGTGATCTATCATTTGGAATTTTCCAAATTGACAAGATATGCTGCGAACTACAACAAGTTTCTGGAGATGGCTGATATGCAGAAGGCTCAGCATATTGATGCTTATGAGAAGCAACAGGAGTATATCAAAAAGCAGGAAGACTTCATCCAGCGGAATAAAGCACGTGCTTCTACATCAGGTCGTGCGAAGAGCCGTGAGAAGCAATTGGGTAAAATTGAACGAATTGATCGTCCGGATGAGGCAGCCAAACCTACATTCAAATTCAAAGATGCTCGTGCCAGCAGTAAAACGGTGTTTGAGGGCGTTGATTTTGAAATCGGATATTCTCATGCTTTATTACCTAAAATGACGATGACCATTGAACGTGGAGAGAAGATTGCTATTGTTGGCTGTAACGGTGTAGGTAAATCTACACTACTAAAAACGATTCTTGGTAAGATTCCACCAATCAGTGGTACAACATTTTTGGGAGATTATCTGGAAACAGCTTATTTCGAGCAGGAGGTACGGGCGGGGAATATCACTCCAATTGAGGATGTATGGAATGAATTTTCGCATCTGACCCAAAATGAGGTTAGGGGACATCTTGCACGCTGTGGATTAAAAAACGAACATATTACTCGTCCACTTAACATGCTCAGTGGTGGGGAGCAAGCGAAAGTGCGTTTGTGCAAGTTGTTAATGCGCGAAAGTAACTGGATTTTGTTCGATGAACCGACCAATCACCTTGATGTAACAGCCAAAGCTGAACTGAAGCGAGCCCTTCAGGAATTTAAGGGTACAGTACTTCTCGTATCTCACGAACCTGATTTCTACGAGGATTGGGTTACGAAGACGTGGGATGTTGAAGCTTGGTCTGAGCAAAATTAGTCTACGTAGCTGAACAAGATTCTGAAATCATCGGTGACAAAAAAAGGACTCTATGGTAATATAGGCTACAACTTCATATGAACACTAGGGGGGCCGCACGATGCGGCTGAGATGGAAGAATGCGATTCCGGACCCTTTGCACCTGATCTGGATCATACCAGCGTAGGGAAGTGGCGCGTTTTCGTTTATTAGAAACAGTACTCTGCATGAATGAGGTAGATGCTTGTTTCTGAGAGAAAAGCATATTGTTTCTATGAGATTTTGCAATGAGGCTAATCGTTGCAATCATAGAACTCCTGTGTATCTTTCAACACTTTATTAAACGAATCAAAGCATATATTTCGCAGCCACTCCCCTACGGGAGTGGCTTTTTTGTTATGTCCTTGTTCAAGAGAGGAGGTTATTGTTTGGTAATTACAGAAGAACATGACTCTGATGTCACAGCTTCTTTTGAACTGCATGTCATTTCTCAAGGCGTAGGGAATTTACACAACTTTGTAAGTGTATCGAAGGATATATGGCCATGGGTCGACTATATTCATATTCGAGAAAAACAACAGCCACCTGAACAGCGTAGGGAGTGGGCAAACCAACTGTATCAATCAGGGGTGCCTTCTGATCGTATTGTAGTCAATGGTGTGCATGAAGTGGGTCAAGGTGAAGGGTTCGCAGGTGTGCATTGGGGTCAGGCAGAGTTCTCACAAAGCACGCTATCTATAGGAGATCTGCGAAAGAGAATTCGCATCGGTGTGTCCGTTCATTCTGTAGATGAAGCAAAGGCTGCTGAGGAACAAGGCGTAGACTATGTTTTATTCGGTCACATCTATAACTCTAATAGTAAACCAGGAATCAAACCCAGAGGACTTAAGCAGCTTGCTGAAGTATGCGCCACGGTGAACGTTCCAGTAATTGCAATTGGTGGCATTGGTAGCGAGCATGTTCGTGATCTTCGCAGTGCAGGAGCAAGAGGCTTAGCGGTCATATCGCATATCTGGGCGAGTGAGCATCCAATTCAAGCGGTTAGTGCACTAAAACAGGCGATTGTGGAATCGGAAGGTTAATCTTGAGCAAGGAGATGAGATGGTGAACGATGGAGCAAGAGTTCGGAGCCGAAGTAGTAACCGAGATTTGCGTAAAACCTTGTCCCGCAGTAGAACCAATACTGGAATCCACGGAAAGCTTCATGCTGAAACGATTGTTATAGGTGGGGGCGTGATTGGTTGTGCGATTGCCTATGAGCTTGCTGCACGAGGACAAGATGTTCTGCTAATTGAACGTGGACGGATCGCTGAGGGTGCATCTTGTGCAGCGGCTGGTATGATTGCAGCAGATAGTGAGCATTTTTCTTCACCAATGATGTTAAACCTGGCAGCAATGAGCAGACGGCTACTGCATGAGCAGTCCGAACAACTGAGTTCCCTGAGTGGGATGCATATTGGGTTTCAACAAAATGGCTTTATCACGCCTATTCGTTTGAAAAATGATTTAAGAAGTGATTCCGCTGTTCCGACACCACGACCACGAGATTCTGAAATTTGGTGGGACAGTATCACGGCACAACAAGAAGCTTCATGGTTAACCAAAGATATCTATGGTGCTTATTATCGACCACTCGAATGTGACGTGCTGCCTGTCAATTTGACTCAAGCTTATGCAAGATCAGCTCAGGCTCTAGGAGCTCGAATTGTTGAGGGCGTTCATCATGTTAATCTTCGAGTGGATGCAAACAGAGTACAAGGCGTGGAAACTTCAATTGGAACGATGACATGTCAACATGTCATTGTTGCTAATGGTATACAAGGCGAAGCGTTAATGAAGCAGGCTGGACTTCAATTACCGATTTTGCCAGTGAAAGGCGAAATTGCAGCAGTGCAGTTCCCAGATCATTCTGGACAGCTTGCCCCAGACAAAACGATCTACGCAGAGGACATTTATATCGTACCTAAAGCCAATGGAGAAGTATGGATCGGTGCGACAGTTCTACCGGGGGAGTCTGATCTGCATGTTACAGCTGCTGGTTTGCAAAAACTGCTTGAACGAGCTGTCAGCTGGGTACCTGGCATAGCGGAAGCACAGTTTGTACGAGCATGGGCCGGAGTAAGGCCTTCAACACCCGATGGATTACCTTACTTAGGCGCATGTGAGAGCATATCAGGTTTGTATACAGCTTTTGGACATCATCGCAACGGAATCTTGCTAAGTGCCGTAACGGGTAGCTTACTCGCTGATTTTATCGAAGGTAAATCTTCGGAGGAACTGAATGTGCAGGGTTGTCGTCCAGAACGCTTTAATAAAAGGGGGATCTTGCATTGAATATTATCGTCAATGGTCAACGAATGGAGATTGAAGACCGCTTGAATCGTGTAGATAAACTACTGCACTCATTTGATCTTCATGTGAAAACAGTGGTTGTTGAGTTGAATCGTCAGATTCTTACCCGTGAACATCATGAGACGACCCATTTAAAAGATGGGGATCGGGTTGAAATTGTACATTTTGTAGGAGGGGGTTAAGTGATGTTGAAAATTGGAGAACATGTCTTTCAGTCTAGATTATTGTTGGGTACAGGTAAGTTTGACGATTTAGAGGTGCAGTCTCAGGCTATTGAAGCCTCTGGTACAGAGGTACTTACGTTTGCTGTGAGACGCCTTAACCTTGAAGAGCGTAACAAAAAGCATTTTCTCGATATGGTAGATTTGGATCGCTACACCTTGTTGCCTAACACAGCGGGGGCTTCTACGGCAGAAGAAGCTGTTCGGATTGCTGAACTCGCCCGTGCTTCCGGACTTTGTGATATGATAAAAGTAGAAGTGATTGGCGATGGAATTACTCTGTTACCAGACCCGATTGAAACGTATAAAGCCTGTGAGATGCTGCTACATAAAGGCTTTACGGTTCTTCCTTATATATCTGATGATGTAATCTTGGCGAAACGGCTTCAGTTACTTGGCGTACACGCTGTGATGCCCGGGGCTTCACCCATTGGGTCAGGCAAGGGGATCATGAATCCATACAACCTCGAGGTAATTATTGAACAGGCGGTTGTACCAGTAATTGTAGATGCTGGGCTTCGATCACCTAGTGATGCTGCTCGTGCAATGGAAATGGGAGCAGACGCTGTGTTGTTGAATACTGCAGTGTCTGGATCCGGTTATCCTGTGAGTATGGCGAAGGCCATGAGACTCGGGGTAGAGGCAGGAAGATTGGCATATGAGGCAGGAATGATTCCAGTTAAGCGTTATGCAGCAGCGAGTAGTCCGGCGGAAGGAATGGTTCATACATGATGAATGAGACGTGTTCACCTGACCAAGGAGATCGATATTCCAGACAAGAGCGTTATGCTCCCCTTGGCAAGGAAGGACAGCGCAAATTAAATGACGGTAGAGTTTTGATCGTTGGTGCAGGTGCATTAGGAACTGGAATTGCGGAGACGCTGGTACGTTCCGGTGTAGGACATGTCACGATTGTAGATCGGGACTATGTAGAGTGGAGCAACTTGCAGCGGCAGCAACTATATATCGAACAGGATGCAATGGAGAGAATGCCCAAAGCGATAGCGGCACAGAAGCATCTCAGTGCAATCAATTCCACAGTTACCGTTAAGGGAATTGTAATGGATGTTAGGGCAGATGAGTTAGAGGATTTAATTCCACATGTTGATCTAATTATGGATGCAACAGATAATTTTGATACGAGATTATTGATCAATGATATGTGCCAGAAATACCGCATTCCATGGATCTATGGCGGATGTGTCGGTAGTTATGGAATTACGTACACATTTGTCCCTGGTGAGACACCTTGTTTGAATTGTTTGCTGGGAGAGGTTCCACTTGGTGGCGATACTTGTGATACCTCCGGAATTATTCCTCAGGCTGTACAGATGGTAACAGCAAATCAAACAGCTGAAGCACTGAAATGGTTAAGTGGCCATCCAGAGGCGTTAAGACGGAAGCTATTATCCTTCGATCTATGGCGCAATGAATACATTTCAATTAACGTGGATGGTGCGAAAAAGGAACAATGTGCTTCCTGTGGTGAAACAGCGACTTATCCGTATCTCTCTGCTTCAAATCTGGAGAAGACGGATGTGTTATGTGGCAGAGACACAGTACAGATTCGCCCGGCACGCCCTACAAAACTTGATCTAGCACATACAGCTGAGCGCTTACGCGGACTTGATGAAGGTCAGGTTGAGGTTAATCCCTTTTTAGTTTCGTTCACAACGGGAGCGCAACGAATGGTTATTTTCCAGGACGGACGTATTCTTGTACATGGAACGAAAGATACAGCAGAAGCGCGAACGCTTGTACATCGTTACTTTGGTTAAATGGTGAATTTACGCGACAAACATTAACAATATGAACTATCTAAGTCCATTCCTAAAGGAATGGACTTTTTGGTTATGCGGCATGATAAGCAAATAACGAAATGTTGTTCTGCATCTTTGTGGTTATTCGTGATCCTTATCCATTGTGCAGAAATATCATGGCGAAGTTTGAGATAAGCCGGGTGAATACTACATGCAAACATCCATCCTTTTGGTGGGAACGACCGAGCGAACCACATCCATTAAAGAAGTATTACTGAATCATTCATATACTGTTGTGGAGCTTAGGTGGCAACAATTGCAACAAGAGCGATTTGCACAGCTGGAATCGATCCGTATGATCATTCTCTTGCATGGTACGGATTCACGGGAAGAACTATCGGAAGGTATTGAGTGGTTAGGTCAAAAGAGTAAGCCTGTCCCAATAGTGGTACTTACATACCAAGCAATGGATGAAGAGATTGTTCATTGGCTTGATCTTGGGGCAAACGATGTAATTTTAGAGCCCGTTCACTCGAGTGTCCTATTGGCTCGGATTCGTAATTTGTTAAGACTATTTGTGAGTGTAGACCAGATGGATGAAGAGGTCATCGTTGTGCATGATCTTAAAGTGAATTTACGTTCTCGCCGAGTGAGCCGTACGGGGGAATATTTGATGTTAACACCTAAGGAGTATGAATTGTTGGAGTATTTGGCTCGTCATGTTAATGAGGCGTGCACGCGTAGTATGATTTTAAGTGAAGTATGGGGATACGAATTTGCAATGGATACAAATGTCGTTGACGTGTACATTAAACATCTCCGCGAAAAGGTAGACAAAGGCAGATCCCAGAAATTGATTCATACGGTACGTGGAGTAGGTTATATGCTTCATACCTGAGTATTGGGTATTGGTCCATAATTACGGATGGTTCTCTCGATACTCTGTAACAAATTAGAACAAAAAACAAAAAGAACCGAATCCATGGATTCGGTTCAATTCAAGTTGTGCTTATCGTTTGCTATGAAGCTCTATAGTACGCGACGAGCTTTGATGTAGGTTCTTTTCCACGTGCCAGAGTTCAAATCTGACAGAGTTACACCTGGAGATCCGTAAGTGTGGAGAATCTTGCCATTTCCTGCATATACTCCGACATGAGTAATGTTAGAACCAGTAGAGCGGCTGCCGCTGGAGAAGAAGACAAGATCGCCTACACGTAGGTTTGCTTTAGATACAGCTTTACCTTCTTTGGATTGCTTCACGGATGTACGTGGCAAGTCAACGCCATATTTCTTGAAAATATACTTCATAAATGAAGAGCAATCAAAATATTTCGTTGTTGTGGTTGAAGCGCCAAATTTATATGGAGTTCCAGTGAACTTTTTACCATAGTTTACAATTTGCTGTCCAGTTGATACCGATGCGGTTGCTGCTTGAGCAACGGGTGCGTTAGTCATAAGAACTGCTCCAAAACCAAGTGTAGCGCACAACCCGACGGTTACGGCCTTTTGGACTAAGATGTTTGTTTTCATGTAAGTACCTCCAAAATTCGTTTTCGTTAAGTTGCTAGAGCTACTATAACAGGTTTGTAACAGCCTAGAAATTGGATAGGCGTGCACAATCCCTTGTGTCGCAAAGCATTGGATATCATTATTAAAAAACAATTAAAAATGTCAAAAAATTAATCGTTGACGGATGCCAATTTGGAGAAAAATAAAAAAGACCCTTGATATTCAAGGGTCTTTACGGATTCCACTTAATTTAGATTTGAATCATGGGTTACAAAAACGTAACTATTTAAGATTTCAATCTAATCTTTGCTCTGGATAATCAGCAATAATCCGCTATCTATAGAGACGGTTCCAGACTTACCTAACAATTTGTTGCTGATCCCTAATGACTGACCCATTCGCAGAGTGGCTTCCTGCAGTGGATATTGGAATCCTTCTAAGTTAATCCCTGTTACTTCTGGTGTCAAAGGTAACAAAGAGACATACTCATAGCCATGGTCTTCCACTACGGCTTCGGATGTCGTTAACATCATGAGGTTATTTTTGTCTTGCAGCGAACAGGAGATATGACGTTGCATCGCACGAACCATAATATGTACGTTTGCCAAAGTGTGATCCATGCGTGTCCCTGTAGCACCTAACATTAGAATATGGGCTGGCTCGTGATCCAAGGCTGTCTCAAAAGCCATCTCTGTATCTGTCCAGTCTTTAAGTACAGGATCCACCACAATCATCCGTCCACTTTTTTCACGAACTAATTGTTGTTCCTCTTCTGTAATGGAGTCAAAATCCCCAACAGCGATATCCGGCGTAATCCCATGTTCAATGAGGAATAACGCCCCGCGGTCTGCTGCGATAATCATGTCATCCTTATGAAGCGCTTCTAAGAACTCAGGAAACAGCTCCCCACCTGTAAAAATGACAATACGTTTCATGGTCATTCTATTCATCCTTCCTTCTAATGAAGAAATTATATCATTTTTTTATGTTAATTCGAAACTCTCCTATAGATGTAGCTATACCTCATTTTGTCTCATATTTTTAGAAGAAAGCTCATGTGAGGGCTCTTAATTCAAAAACACAACTGCGAAATGTTGGAGCACATCGGTCTAGATATGCGGATATTTATAGAGCAGACACATCGTAATATGAACAAATTGATTTATTTTTAGTGATTTAAAGGCTAATTGAGTTCGTTTTCAACAAAATACACGTACATTTGACAAAATGTTGTTGCTTAATTTTAGTACTCGCGGATACAATGGGTAGAGCGACATGGAGATGACTTGAAAAGTGAGGTTTGAACAGGTTGGACTTACACATTTTTGAAGTGTTCAGTATTATAGGGACGATTGCGTTTGCGATGTCCGGTGCTTTTGTGGCGATGGAAGAGGAGTATGATATCTTAGGAGTGCTGGTACTGGGTCTTGTGACAGCCTTTGGCGGCGGAATTATCCGTAATGTGCTGATCGGAGTGCCGGTAACTACTTTATGGAGTCAAGGCGGGCTTATTATGCTGGCACTCGTATCAGTTGCCATTGCATTTATTCTTCCTTTGCAATGGATTAGTCATTGGAAGCGAACGGAAGCGTTGTTTGATGCGATCGGACTTGCGGCATTTGCGATTCAGGGTGGTTTATACGCTGCCAAAATGGGACATCCCGTGAGTGCAGTAATTGTAGCTGCGGTGATGACTGGTATTGGTGGGGGTATTATTCGCGACTTGCTCGCAGGACGGAAGCCGCTCGTATTACGTGACGAAATATATGCTGTGTGGGCAATGGCCGCTGGATTTACGATTGGAATGGGTTGGTTCACAAGCAATATGGGGCTACTAATCTGTTTCGCAGGGGTTGTGTTCTTCCGGATGTGTTCTGTACATTATAAGTGGAAACTGCCACGCCGTTCACTTGTTGCATCGGACAGCATCCAACCACAGACAACACAGACTGCGTTAAGTCGTACGTTAAGCAAGGGGGAATAATTAAAATGATTCGAGTTTTATTCGTTTGTCTTGGCAATATTTGCCGATCACCTATGGCTGAAGCTGTGCTGCGCCACAAAATTGAAGAGCGCGGACTAGCACAGCAGATTGAAGTTGATTCAGCTGGAACAGGGGACTGGCATGTAGGTAAACCTCCTCATGAGGGAACTCGTAAACTGTTAGATAGTGTTCAGATTTCGTATGCCAATATGGCTGCAAGACAGTTCGCAAGTAATGACTTCGAGCAATTCGATTATATTGTCTGCATGGACAACTCTAATGAAGCGAATGTTCGCAAAGTTACAGGTGGTGCAGCTGCAGATATCATCAAACTGATGGATCTGCTACCTGATGAAGTGCTGCGTGAAGTTCCAGATCCATATCATACTGGAAATTTTGAGGAAGTGTATCAATTGGTTGATGCAGGCTGTAATGTACTATTGGAACGAATTATTGCAGAACATGCATTGGCTTAAGGTTTTGTAAGGCACTTTGTACAAAAGTAATGGAAGGAATTCAAGTAGAGCTGGGTTAAAGTAAAAATCCAGCTTTTTGTTTGCAGATTTATGTAAGCGGTAACATTAAAGGGTGAAACTAAAGCGGCATTTCAGCCGCCTGTTCAGTTAAATACAATATTAATTTTCTTGAAGAAAGTATAACAGTGCTTCTGGCAGTTCCTTTTGCCAAAATCCCCATTGGTGGTTTCCTTCTTTCTCTCTATAGGAGACGATCGCACCACGTTTCTCCAATAAATCACGTGTATCTCGGTTCAATTGAACAAAGTCATAAGTTCCTGTGTCTGCTTCAAAAGCTGTTTCTTGCAAACCAACGATCATCCAGATAGAAAGCCAAGACAAATTCTCTTCTGCGGCATAGATTTCTTGGGAAGCTGAATAGAAGGCTCCAGACAAGCTAATGACGCGATGGAACAGATCGGGATAGAGTAGGGCAAGATGCAATGATACACTGCCGCCGAGTGAGTCGCCAGCCAAGACACGTTCTTGCGGTGAGCGGCGCACGGGATATTTCTCTTCTACATAGGGAATAATCTCTTCAGCGAAGCAAGCGGTATAAGACTTAAACCGATCTCCGAAGGGAGCGTACTCCTGTGTCCTTACAGAAACGTCAACCTGAACCCCAACGATGATGAAAGGTTCAGCGCCCTCATCTAGGATAATGCGGTTTGCTGTTGTAGCGATTCGTCCAAAATTAAAAAATTCTTCGCCATCCTGACAATAAACGACAGGATAACTGAGCAGTTCATTGTAGCCAGGCGGAAGATAAATTCGTAGAGTCCGCTTCTCTCCGAGATAACGACTTTCAATCTCTTCCTTTACAATTGTGCGTTTCAAATAGCGAGAATCCGTCATAAAACGTCACCTTTCTCGGTTTTATTTTTGCATTCGACCGCGCAATACGGTAAGATTAACCTTATGCGGGTTTAGGTAAAAAACGCAAACATGTACTATGCTGTTATACCAATATTACTACCCTGTTATACATACAATCCGAAAGAAAATATAAAAAAATTACGGATATCTTTGACGTATGCAGTGAAACAGGTGTATAATAATATTATAACAGCGGAACTTGATATTCAAATTTTTTGTTGAGGTGAAGAAAAAAATGAGCAAGGTTCCTTATGAAGTATATACGGAGGATGTAGAAGCTCTGTCCGTGCTGTCTCCTGACGGCGAAATTGTTAACAAAGACATGATGCCTAAGCTTTCCGACGATCAATTAAAAGAAATTATGTACCGCATGGTATTTACCCGTACTTGGGATGACCGTGCAGTAAACCTGGGCCGTCAAGGTCGTCTTGGTTTCTATGCTCCAGTATCTGGTCAAGAAGCTACAATGGTTGGTAGTGAATATGCACTTGAAAAAGAAGATTTTGTTGCTCCAGGCTATCGCGACATTCCGCAACTCGTGTGGCACGGACTTCCTCTTTATCAAGCGTTCTTGTACTCACGTGGACACCAACATGGTGGACAAATTCCAGATGGCGTTAACGTATTGATGCCACAAATCATCATTGGTGCACAAATTCTGCACGCAATGGGTATCGCTATGGGTTACAAATTGAAGAAACAAAAACAAGTAGTTATTACGTACACAGGTGATGGCGGTTCTTCTGAAGGTGACTTCTATGAAGGTCTGAACTACGCTGGTGTATACAAACTGCCAGTGATCTTCTTCGTACAAAACAATGGTTATGCCATCACAACTCCTTTTGCTAAGCAAACAGCAGCTCTGTCCATCGCTCACAAAGCGGTAGCAGCAGGGATCAAAGGTGTTAAAGTTGACGGTATGGACATCTTCGCTGTTATCAAAGCTGTTCAGGAAGCTGCTGAACGTGGTCGTAACGGAGAAGGCGCTACATTGATCGAAGCGGTAACTTACCGTTTCCGTCCTCACTCCCTTTCTGACGATGCTTCCAAATATCGTACAAAAGAAGAAGAGGCTGAGTGGAGCGTAAAAGATCCAATCGCACGTTTCGCTAAGTATCTGGAGAAAAAAGGTCTGTGGACTGAAGAAGATACAGCTCGTGTGAAAGAAGAAGCAAAAGCTAAAGTAAACGAAGAGATCAAAAAAGCGGAAAAAACCGAGAAAATGACGATTTCAGGCTTGATCGACAGCATGTTCGAACAAACGCCTAAGCACTTGGAAGAGCAAAAAGCTGATTTCCAATAAGTTTTTTCCGATAAAGCATAAACATCCGGCGCCTGTTATGGTGTCTCGGTATACATGTATGAATTCAAATGTGAACTGTCAATGTTTAAGGAGGAAATGAAGCAAATGGCACAATTGAACATGAAAGAAGCAATCCGTGATGCGCTTCGCGTTGAGTTGAAACGTGATCCTAACGTTCTGCTTTTCGGTGAAGACGTAGGTAATGTAGGCGGCGTTTTCCGTGTAACGGAAGGTCTGCAAAAAGAGTTTGGCGAAGAGCGTGTATTTGATACTCCGCTGGCTGAGTCCGCTATTGGTGGTCTGGCTGTAGGTTTGGGTATCCAAGGCTTCCGTCCAGTAGCTGAAATCCAATTCGTTGGTTTCATCTTCGAAGCACTTGACCAAATGGTAGTTCAAGCTGCTCGTATGCGTTTCCGCTCCGGTGGAAAATACAATTCTCCAATCGTATTCCGTACACCATTCGGTGGCGGTGTAAAAGCGGCAGAATTGCATACAGATTCTCTGGAAGGTTTGCTCACGCAAACTCCGGGTATTAAAGTAGTAGTTCCATCTAACCCTTACGATGCAAAAGGTCTGATGATTGCTTCTATCCGCGACAACGATCCTGTATTCTTCATGGAGCACTTGAACCTGTACCATGCTTTCCGTGCAGAAGTGCCTGAAGAGGACTATGTTGTTGAACTGGGTAAAGCGAACGTTGTTCGTGAAGGTTCCGACGTTACGATTATCACTTACGGTATGATGGTTCACACTTCCGTTAAAGCAGCAGAAGAGCTTGAAAAACAAGGAATCAAAGTTGAAGTAATCGACCTTCGTACGATCAGCCCGATCGATATCGATACAGTTATTGCTTCTGTTAAGAAAACAAATCGTGCAATTGTTGTACAAGAAGCTCAAAAGAGCGCAGGTGTTGCAGCTGAAGTCATTGCACAAATCAATGAAAAAGCAATCCTGCACTTGGAAGCACCGGTACTGCGTGTAGCAGGTCCGGATACTGTATATCCTTTTGCACAAATCGAAGATACATGGCTGCCTAACCCAGCACGTATTGTTGCTGCGGTTAACAAAGTCGTAAATTTCTAATTTAATCATCTGACATGCCGCAAGGCGCAGTATGGTGATTCACACCGCAGCGTAGGCTGCACTGTAAACAGCCATTAGCCCCTTGAGTAACAGTTATTTGCATTAGCAGTAACAGTTGGTTCTTGGAGTTAAGGGTTGTTTTCAGGATTGAGCACATAATCAAGGAGGTTTTTCAGTTGGCTAAATTTGAATATAAATTCCCTGAACTAGGCGAAGGCCTTCACGAAGGCGAAATCATCAAGATGCACATCAAAGTTGGGGACAAGGTAACTGACGACGATATCATCATGGAAGTACAGAACGATAAAGCGGTAGTTGAAGTACCTTGTCCGGTTAACGGAACAGTTACTGAAGTATTCGCTAAAGACGGTCAAATCTGCCACGTTGGTGAAGTTGTAGCAATCATTGACGCAGAAGGCGAACTTCCTGAGCAAGACGACGCTCCTGCTGGCGATCAAGGCGAGCAAGAGAAAGATGCAGCTCAAGGTGGAGCTGACACTAGCGGTTCTTCTGCAGCAGCTTCCAGCCCGGATGCAACTAAAGAAGGCGGCAATAACAGCGTACCAGCAGTACCTGCTAAAGACGTTCTGGCCACTCCAAGCGTGCGCAAATTCGCTCGTGAACAAGGTGTAGACATCGCTCAGGTTAACGGTACTGGCAACAACGGTAAAGTAACTAAAGAAGATGTTGAATCCTTCAAAAATGGTGGCGGTTCTTCCGCAGCGGCATCTTCCGAAGCACCTGCTCAAGAAGAGAAAAAATCCGCAGCACCAGCTGCTGCAGCTGATCAACGCCTTGAAGAAGAGCGCGTACCGTTCAAAGGTATCCGTAAAGCGATCTCTAACGCAATGGTTAAATCGGCTTACACAGCACCTCACGTTACAATCATGGACGAAGTTGACGTAACTGAATTGGTTGCTTTCCGTACTCGCATGAAACCAATTGCTGAGAAAAAAGGAACAAAAGTTACTTACTTGCCATTCATCGTTAAGGCATTGGTTGCGGCTTCCCGCCAATTCCCTGCTCTGAACGCAATGATCGATGAAGAAGCTAACGAAATTGTTTACAAAAAATACTACAACATCGGTATCGCTACAGATACAGACAACGGCTTGATCGTTCCTGTTATCAAAGATGCTGATCGTAAATCCATCTGGATGATCGCTGACTCTATCCGTGATCTGGCAGCTCGTGGTCGTGAAGGTAAACTGAGCGCGAACGAAATGAAAGGAAGCACAATCTCCATCAGTAACATCGGTTCTGCTGGCGGTATGTTCTTCACTCCGATCATCAACTTCCCTGAAGTTGCTATCCTCGGAACTGGACGCATCAGCGAAAAAGCGGTTATCAAAAACGGCGAAGTTGTTGCAGCACCAGTAATGGCTCTTTCCTTGAGCTTCGACCACCGTATCATCGATGGCGCAACTGCACAAAACTTTATGAATTACATTAAACAGCTGCTCGCTAACCCTGAGTTGCTTGTTATGGAGGTGTAAGATATGGTAGTAGGCGACGCTTCTCTCAATATCGACACATTAGTAATTGGTGCAGGACCTGGCGGCTATGTAGCTGCCATCCGTGCTGCACAGCTGGGCCAAAGCGTATTGATCGTAGACAAATCAGAGCTAGGCGGCGTATGTTTGAACCGCGGATGTATTCCATCCAAAGCTCTGATCTCTGCTGCACACCAATATGAGTCTGCACTTCACGGTGAAGCATTTGGTATCTCTGCTGAGAACGTTAAAGTGGACTTCAGCAAAACTCAAGAATTCAAAAACGGCGTTGTTAAGAAAATGACTGGCGGCGTAGCTGGTTTGCTCAAAGGTAACAAAGTTGAAGTTTTCAACGGTGAGTGCATGTTCATCAACGAAAACGAAGCTCGTGTATTTAACGATCACGAGTCACCACGTTACAAGTTCAAAAATGCAATCATTGCAACAGGTTCCCGTCCAATCGAACTGAAACCTTTCCCATTTGGCGGACGCATTCTGTCTTCAACAGAAGCATTGAACTTGCCTGAAGTACCAAAAAGCATGATCGTAATCGGTGGCGGTTATATCGGCGCTGAGCTTGGTCAAATGTACTCCAAATTCGGTGCTAAAGTAACAATCATCGAAGGTTTGGATACTGTACTGCCAGGATTCGATAAAGACATGACTAGCCTCGTGGCTAAAAACATGAAGAAAACAGGCATCGAAATCGTAACGGGTGCAAAAGCTGAAAGTGCTGAGCAAACGGATAAAGATGTAACTGTTAAATATTCTGTAAATGGTGAATCCAAAGAAGTAACTGCAGATTACCTGCTTGTTACTGTTGGACGTCGTCCAAACACAGACGGTGAGCTTGGTCTTGATATGATCGGTGTTGACGTTGACGAGCGTGGATTCGTAAAAGTTGACCACCAAGGTCGCACTAGCATCCCGCACATCTTCGCAATTGGTGATATCGTATCTGGTCTTGCTCTGGCACACAAAGCTTCTTATGAAGGTAAAGTGGCTGCAGAAGCAATCGCAGGACAACCATCTGTAGTTGACTACAAATGTATGCCAGCTGTTGTCTTCACAGATCCAGAATGCTCCAGCGTAGGTTACACTGAAAAAGAAGCTAAAGAGAAAGGTTACAAAGTAAAAGCAGGTAAATTCCCTTATGCGGGTAACGGCCGTGCAGTATCTTTGAACCATGCTGAAGGCTTCGTGAAAATCGTCGCTGACGAAGAGAGCGGCCTTGTACTTGGTTGCCAAATCGTTGGTCTGGAAGCTTCCAACCTGATTGCTGAGCTTGGTCTTGCAATCGAGATGGGCGCAACTTTGGAAGATCTGGCGCTTACGATCCACGCTCACCCAACTTTGGGCGAAATCGTGATGGAAGCAGCGGAATTGGTTATGGGTCACCCGATCCACATCATCTCCCGTTAAGATCCTCTAAGCTTCGGATTCGTCCGGCATCATACGTAGATCAAAGAGGTGAGTAGTGCGTTAGCGCTACTCACCTCTTTTTTTCTGAGTATATGAGACTTCTAGAAGGGAATATCATGCACTTAGTGTTGTAAAACGTGGGCAAAATTGAATGTGGCTCAACTCTTTTTCCATCGTGTACAGTGTGATAAACTGTTAAGATGGTCAGACATGATGTAATTCAAGTCAATCTGGAATTGAGTGGAAACATATAGAGATGCGAGGGGAAATCAATTTGAAAAACTATCTCGATTTATTACAAGATATATTAGACAATGGCGTACACAAAGGAGATCGCACCGGAACGGGGACACAGTCCGTATTTGGTAGGCAGCTTCGTTATGATCTTTCTGAAGGATTTCCACTTGTAACAACCAAACGAATTCATCTTAAATCGGTGATCCATGAGCTTTTGTGGTTTTTGAGTGGGGATACAAACATCGCTTACTTGAAAGAAAACGGCGTGAAAATCTGGGACGATTGGGCGGATGAAAATGGTGATCTTGGACCTGTGTATGGCTCACAGTGGCGTACGTGGGAAGCACCAAATGGAGAGAAGATTGACCAGATCGCGGCAGTGATTGATTCGATCAAAAACAACCCGGATTCTAGGCGTCATCTTGTAAGTGCGTGGAATGTGGCTGAAATTAACCACATGAAGCTTCCGCCATGTCATTTTGCGTTTCAGTTTTATGTTGCAGAGGGTAAATTATCATGTATGCTTACAATGCGTTCTGTAGATACGTTCCTGGGTCTTCCGTTTAACATTGCCAGTTATGCGCTTCTAACCCATATGATTGCGCAGCAATGTGACCTTGAGGTGGGTGAGTTCATCTGGTCAGGTGGAGATGTGCACATCTATTCAAACCATGTAGAGCAGGTCAGAACTCAACTGACGCGTGAACCTTTTGCATTACCCAAATTGGTGATTAAGCGCAAGCCGGAATCCATTTTTGACTATAAGTTTGAAGATTTCGAATTTGAGAATTATCAGCACCATCCAGGTATTAAAGCTCCAATTGCAGTATAAAATGCAGAAGCGGAATCGATTTTGATTTTGGATCGAAGGAGTGTATAATCTTTGAGCATTGAACTTGTATGGGCAATGGGTGAGAATGGCGTGATAGGCTTAAATAATTCGCTACCATGGCATTTACCCAAGGATATGGCCTTTTTCAAACAACAAACGTTAAACAAAACCATTATTATGGGACGTAATACGTGGGAATCTTTTGGCGGCAAACCACTCCCTAAACGTCGTAATATCGTCGTAACAAGAGACTTAGACTACACAGCAGAGCAAGCGGAAGTGGTTCACACCATCGAAGAGGGTCTAAGTGTAACGCAAGGGGAAGAGTTATGTGTAATCGGTGGTTCACAGGTTTATCGTGAATTTTTACCGTTTGCCGACCGTCTTGTTGTCACCAAGATTCATGAACATTTTGAGGGAGATACGTTTTTCCCTGAAGTGGATTGGTCTGAATGGGAGCTAATTAAGCAAATTGAAGGCGAACAGGATGAGAAAAACGTTCACGCGTTTACCTTTGAGTTTTACGAACGTAGACAATAAGATTGAACCTAGCTTCAATCCATTTATTACGTTTTGAAGTGAATTTATAAAAAAAATGTTGAGGCGCTGATTACGAAATATTCGTAAACAGCGTTTTTTCAATTCTTCAGAATATTTTTAGCCTGCAGAAAATGGGATATAACATTTATGTAACATAAAGCATGGGGTATTTTGTATAATATACATATAGATCTGCAGGGATAAGACAAAAAGTGTAAAAGATGTAGGCATTCAACGTTGTAAAGCCCTAAAATAAGCCTAATATTCGGAAATCAGCTTCAAGTGGATACAAATTAGTTGATATCAATGGCAAATTATCTGACATTTACGTGACGTTGCGAACTTTGGAAGGACTAACACACGCCTGTTTTTATGTTGAAATAACACATATTGCACCAAAATTAGGGGATTGACCCTGAGTAGATTGAGACGATATGATGTATAAAATACAAATAATTATGCGGATAATCCATTTAATATTCAGATGTCGAAATGCTACTATAATTGAAATATCTTCGAGAAGATTTTGTGATACAATAGACAAAAAACTCAGATCATGAGTAATCCATTTCATATAGAATCGTACAGATGAAGGGATTAAGACAAGAACGGATGGGGGAAAACGTAAGATGTCTACACCTACTGGATTTATGGAATACAAACGGCAATTGCCAGCGGATCGCGAGCCAGCCGAGCGGATTAAGGATTGGGAAGAGTTTCACAAACATATGGCGGAAGAAGAGCTCAGAACACAAGGTGCACGATGCATGGATTGTGGTACCCCGTATTGCCATACAGGTATAGATATGATTGGTGGCACATCAGGATGCCCCGTGCACAACCTGATTCCGGAATGGAACAACCTTGTCTACCGCGGATTGTGGAGAGAAGCACTTGAGCGTCTTCACAAAACGAATAACTTCCCTGAGTTTACAGGTCGTGTATGCCCAGCGCCTTGTGAAGGATCTTGTACCGTTGGATTGATTGGTCAGCCTGTAACGATTAAGACGATAGAAGAAGCAATTATTGAAAAAGGTTTTGAAGAAGGCTGGGTAGTTCCTCAACCTCCAGAGAAACGCACGGGTAAACGCGTAGCTGTTGTTGGTTCGGGTCCGGCAGGACTTGCAACTGCAGCTCAGTTGAACAAAGCAGGTCACACTGTAACAGTATACGAGCGTTCTGATCGTGTGGGTGGTTTGTTGATGTACGGTATTCCAACAATGAAATTGGATAAAAAAGTAGTTCAACGTCGTGTGGACTTGCTTGAAGCAGAAGGCGTCCAATTCATCACGAATACAGAGATCGGTAAAGACATTCCTGCACAGCAGTTGATAGACGATTATGATGCTGTTGTATTGTGTGGTGGCGCAACCAAACCGCGTGAGTTCAACATTGAAGGTAGTGACCTGAAAGGCGTACACTACGCTATGGACTTCCTCAATAGCAGCATTAAGAGCTATTTGGATTCGAACTTGGAAGATGGTAACTATCTGTCTGCACAAGACAAAGATGTTATCGTTATTGGTGGCGGCGACACTGGCTCTGACTGTGTAGCTACATCGCTTCGTCATGGTTGTCGTACGATTACTCAGTTTGGTACTCACACCCAAGCGCCTATGGAGCGTGACCGGATTAATAACCCTTGGCCACAGTTCCCTAATGTGTACACATTAGATTATGCTCAAGAAGAAGCCAAAGCGTTGTTTGGTCAAGATCCGCGTGAATTCTCCATCATGACAACGAAATTCGTTGGTGACGAAGAAGGCAACTTGAAAGAGTTGCATACCGTTCAGATTGAGCGTATCGTGGATGAGACAGGTCGCAAAATCTATCAACCAATCCCTGGAACAGAGCGCGTTTTCCCTGCTCAAATGGCGATGATTGCAATCGGTTTTGATGGGCCTGAACAGACACTGGTAGAACAATTGGGACTTGCAACAGACCGTCGTACCAATGTTAAAGCCCGCTATGGTAAGTACAATACGAACGTTGATAAAGTATTTGCAGCAGGCGACATGCGTCGTGGACAAAGTCTTGTTGTATGGGCAATCAATGAAGGTCGCGAAGCGGCTCGTGAAGTTGATAAATATTTGATGGGAGCTACGGTTCTCGTATAACTCTTATCGTTATTGCAACCCTCGCCATGTTGGCGGGGGTTTTTATTTGTTCTACTTTCTACGTGCTTTTTAGCTGGTTCTTTAATTGTTTTGAAGAATATAGGACCACTTAGATCCACTTAGATCCATTACTTAGTTAATAGGCAGTTAAGACTGTGTCGTTTGCGTTTTTTTAGTGTAAGTGTGAGATAGAGCATTGCTTTTTATTCTCTAAAGATTTATTATTATATTATAATAATTATAAATAAGAGATTTTTAAAATATGAAAATCAATGACGTGAACATATAATATTCGGAGGTGCAACCAACTATGGCAACGAATCGGGACAAATGCATTTCAGACCAGATTTATGATATTAAGAAGCAATTGGTTGAGAAAGGATACAAGTTGACTCAACAACGTGAAGTGACCGTGCGTGTGTTACTTGAGCATGAAAAGGATCATTTTAGCGCCGAAGAAGTCTTCTTGCTTGTGAAAGAACAATTCCCTGAGATTGGCCTTGCCACGGTATATCGTACACTTGAATTGCTAAGTGATCTGCAAGTGGTAGAGAAAATTAATTTTGGAGATGGAGCTGCGAGATTTGATCTACGTAGTACGGACGGGTCTCATCATCATCATCACCTCATTTGCACAGACTGCGGTAGTGTAGAGGAGATTATGGAGGATGGTTTGCTACGTTTAGAACAGCAGATTGAGCGGCAATATGGATTTGCTGTTACAGATCATCGACTTGATTTTCAAGGCGTATGCAAGGAATGTAGACAAAAACGAGCTTTAAATGAGCCGGCTGCTGGTTAATCCCTCGTGGAGGGATGCTCCCGGACTCAAAATCTGATATAATATGTTTCAGAAGCAAGGGGCTTCCGTGGGCGGAAGGCCCCTTTTTGCCGTCATGCGGACGGTGAAGGAGGAGAGATGGACGGATGAAGACACTGGTTATAGCGGAGAAGCCTGATATGGGTCGAACCATTGCCGCCGTCATAGAACCAAAAGCCAAGAACAATCGCAGTTACCTTGAAGGGGAGCATTATATCATCACTTGGGCGATTGGTCATTTGCTCGGATTGGCTGAACCAGATGCATATGATACGAAGTACAAGCGTTGGAACATCGCTGACTTACCCATCATTCCGGATCAGTTCAAGATCGTACCTAATCCCAAAACGAAGGATCAATTGAAGATCATCGGAGAACTTTCCAAACGCGCCTCTGCTATTGTCAATGCATGTGACGCAGGGCGTGAGGGTCAGTATATTTTCGCGCTGATCCAGCAGCAGTTGAAGCTTCGTCAGCCGGTTAAACGATTATGGATATCGGATCTGACTGCCGCTAGTATCCAAAAAGGATTTGATGGGCTGAAGGATGCATCGGAGTTTGAAAATCTTACACATGCTGCTCGTGCACGAAGCGAAGCGGATTGGCTGATCGGAATGAATGCTTCACGCGCTTTCACGACACGGCACAATGCGCTGTTGTCTGTTGGACGTGTTCAGACACCGGTACTCGCACTGATCTATGATCGAGAAATCGAGATTGAAGCTTTTCAGTCGCAGACCTTTTATGAAGTGGCGGCTTGGTTTCGTCAGGAAGGTGTTGAATATCGTGGCTTGCGTCAAGGAGACAAGCTCACTGATCCAGAGGCAGCGGAGGCAATTGCAGCCAGCGTGAAGGGTAAGACAGGACGTATTACCAAATATGAAGCAAAACAAACGAAGGATTATCCCTACCGGTTGTACGATCTCACACTTTTGCAGCGTGAGGCGAATGCGAAATTTGGTTATGGTGCGAAGAAAACGTTGGACATTGCCCAAGCTTTATATGAAAAACATAAGGTAATCTCGTATCCACGTACGAACTCCAACTATGTGACGGAACAGAATATTGAAGGCATGCACAAAACGCTGAATTTATTGAAAAATGGAACGTACAGTGAGCTAGCTCAAGGAGCTAAGCCTGAACTGGTACACAAAAATAATAAAGGGGTCTGTAACCCAACACGGGTTGAAGATCACCATGCGATTTTGCCAACGTTGAAACGACCGGGTTCACTATCCAAGGACGAACAGAACATCTATGATTTGATCGTTAGACGTTTTTTATCTCATTTCTACCCACCAGCTGAGTATAAACAGCACACCGTACTTACAGAGGTTGAACAACACCAGTTCAAAACGTCTGTGAAGGAGTTATTATCATTAGGTTGGAAAGTTGTACTTTCTTCATCAGATCAGGACCAGGGTGGTTCTGGGAAGAAGAAAAGCAAAAAGAATGGTAATGAAGAAGAGGAAGCGGAGGAGTGGACGGACAAGTCCTTCTCCGTTCAGCCTGAATTACCTGTTCAATGCACGAAAAGTGAATTCAAGGAGAAAGCTACCCAGCCTCCAAAAAGTTATACCGAAGGTACATTGCTCAAGGCGATGGAGAGTGCCGGAAAGCAGATCGAGAACGAAGAGCTTCGTGATGCCATGAAAGACAGTGGATTAGGAACACCGGCAACGCGGGCTGCTACGATTGAGCGTCTCAAAAATGTTGGTTATATCACCATGCAGGGCAAAAAAATGCAACTTACGCTCAAAGGGCGAACGGCTATCGAATTAATCCGGCGAGCAGGTGTAGATCTCTTAACATCTCCAGAAATGACAGGGCAATGGGAACGTAGATTGTACCAAATCTCCAAAGGAGAAGCGGGGCAAGACAAATTTATGGAGAACGTGAAGAAGTTTACTATGTCGATTATCGATAAGGTTAAGGTGCAAGCTCCTGCGCCAGCAGATGCATTTGGTGAAGATGCTCGCAGCGGTCGAGGTAAAGGCAAGAGCGCTAGTAGCAAAGGGAACAGTGCTAAAACTTCAACCAGAGCAGCGGCTAGTTCTTCTGCATCAACGTCACGTTCATCTTCAGGAGCTTCTGGCAACGCCCGTAGCGCCACTGGTACAGCGGCTAAAACGAAGACGACCGTTGCTGTTTCTAATCAGTCTAGTGCTCGTGAGCTGTTGGCTCCGTGCCCTGCACCAGGTTGTACGGGTCAGATCATTGAAGGTAAAAAAGGTTATGGATGCACACGATTCAAAGAAGGCTGTGGCTTTGTTATCTGGAAAGAGTACATCGGCAAAAAAATAACGAGTACGATGCTGAAGTCGTTGATCGACAAAGGAAGCACACAAGTGCTGGCGTTCAAACGAAAAGATGGCAGTACCGTTAAAGCTCGTATTGTGTTGCAGGACATGCTTACCGGAAAACTGACAGCCGAGAAGATAGAGACGTAAAAGCTCTGTATCTGGACTCTCTTGTATTGATAAAAGAAACATAGGTAGTGAGTATTGTAATGAATACAGCACGAAAAAGGCCCTGTAAGATTACAGGGTCTTTTTGTATTGTTGCTCGATATTCTCTTGTATAACTTTCGGTACCTCTTCAAGTGCCGTAATCGTATATAAAGCGCGTTCGGGATTAGGTTTAAGCTCCACGATATTGTATTGCCATTCATTAGGCTGCTTAATATATATACTGTGAATTCCAGCTGTTACAGCAGGCATAATGTCTGTTCGTAAAGAGTTGCCAATCATCCACGTGGCTGTACGGTCAAACGTGCCTGAAGATAGAATGCCTTCCAGAGCTTCAACGTTTTTGTGTTGCCGTATATAGATGCGATCATCGAAATATGCAGATAGCTTCATCTGATCAATCTTACGTTGTTGAATGACAGTTTCCCCACCAGTGTAGAGATAGAGGGCATGTCCAGCGGACTGCAGGTTCTCCAACGTTTCGACCATATGAGGATAAGGTTCTACCTCTTGATCGTACACACTCATTCCAAGTTTACTTAAGTAGTTCTCCTCTTTGGGGGAGGTAGATCTTGCGAACTTTTGCGAGAAGTAACGATACGTATCAATCAGAGATTGAGGGAAGTGATGACTTGCGAACCCCACTTTATTAACTCCAGTTACGTCAATCTCTAGTTGCTTCTCACGAATCTGTTGAATGGTTAGATCATCACCGTCAAACCACTCCTGCATGTTTTCGAAGAATTCACCCAGAATAAGGTTGAAGTATTTGTTACAGTATACAAGCGTATCATCCAAGTCGAACAAAATGTGTTGTTTCGTGTTGCTCATATTAAAATCACTCCTTGCAGCCGGCAACCTCAGTTTAGTGCATTATATGCGAATGTAGGATTCTAGGAACATGTTCAATTCAGACACGCCATCCGGCCGAATACTATATTTCTCTTTACGGTTGCTTCCAAGAAGATGAGTTCTCAGCAAGCCCGCGATACGTAGTGCCATTACCTGGTCCTTGACCATGTCTTCATCCTTATCGAGTTCCTCACACATTTCAGCTAGCGATTTCGGCTCACCCGAAACGTAACGTAACAAGCGAAGTCTCTCGGGATCAGCCAGAGCATGAGTGAATCGCAGCAAGCAGGTTGGCGGTTGATCTTCATCTTCCTCAGGTGCATCAATCGGATATTGCATAATCATCATGCCTTCATAGAAGCAGTACATATTAATAGGTCGATTATGGATGGTTGGAAAAAGAATCACTTCGTTCAGTCCAGGCATCGGTTCAACAATGACACCTGCTGTCGCGTATTCAATTAACAGTTCTGGTCCCATTTTGTCCAACAGAATCTGTTTTTCCTCCGCATCCTCTTCGAGCCAGGTACGATAATCTTCGCTGATATTCTGGCAGTAATGTTCATCCCACAAGCGCAAAAGCGGAACATAACTGTCCCGTATCCGTGTGGACTCTTCCATTGTAATGGAAGGTAGTAAAGGTGAGATCTGTGCAAATAATTGTTCTGCCGACATATCCGAAAGCATGTTCAGGAAATCCTGATTCTCTGAATCACAGTTTCGATATGCAGCCCATGCAAACAATACGTCAAAATCATCAAATGGCCACGTAGCGGCTGGAGCCAGCGCAGCTCTTACGTTGGAGCTTAGTTTGCCTTCGACCTCAAGGATCCATTCTGGACCAACGTCCAAATGTTGGATCCACTTCTTGGTGACATAGACCAGAAAACTATTAAGCATTTCATATATCGGTGAAACATCAATTTTAACTTGATAAGGCATATGATGTAAAATCCTCCCGTCACATCTAATATACACAGCGACTTATGTACTATTATGGCTTGTTTTGCACGGCGTTGTCCACTATAATGTTCAAGTCCCGGCCAAATGTCCTGGGATATCTGTGCTTGAGCAAAAGAATATGAAGATCATACGAAAAGTCGTCAGTGATGGCGATTTTTCTTTGTATGCTTGCAGGAGGGAAACCATTTCGTGTCATCTATTCATACTACTAAACCATCACATTCCATATCCAACTACCTGATTTTGATAACAGTTATTGTTGTGGCTGGGATTAGCCAGGGGCTTTTATTACCTGTATTGTCCATCTTTTTGGAACAAAAGGGTGTATCTCCAGGTCTTAATGGACTTAATGCTGCCGCATTATATGTAGGATCTTTTGCTATGACCCTAGTGGCAGAGCGTTTATTAGGAACATTTGGTTTCAAAAAATTAATCATTGGCGGGCTCATCTTTGTTATGATTCCCTTAATCTTATTTCCTTATTTTCCGGATATCAAAATATGGTTCATTCTACGCCTCATCGTTGGTGTTGGAGATAGTGCTCTGCACTATGCCGCCCAGCTCTGGGTGCTTCTTGTGACGGCTCCAGAGAAAAGAGGGCGCTACATATCCTTGTACGGGATGTCCTATGGATTAGGATTCAGTATTGGTCCGCTCGGGATCAAGCTGCTGGGATTCGGTCAAGCGGTTCCATTCTGGGTACTTTTCATCTGTATGGCAGCTGTGCTCGTACTTGTATTAATGAAGCTTCCGAACTCTAGACCTGAGAAGGTAGAACAGGGGCAAATGCCGGAGCGTCGATTCCGTCGCAGTTTGACCTGGGCATGGTATGCGCTAATACCAGCACTTTTGTACGGTTATATGGAAGCGGGAATGAACAGTAACTTCCCAGTGTACGGTCTCCGCATTGGCATGGATGAAAGTCAGATCTCTTCGTTGCTCCCATTTGTCGGAATAGGTGGACTGTTCCTGCAGTTCCCGCTTGGGATGTTAAGTGATCGATTGGGTAGAAAAAAGGTGCTCATGTCTGCTGGAATTGCAGGAGGAATTACGTTTATGCTCATTCCGGCAGCCGGAACCCATTTCTGGTGGACGCTAGTGTTACTAACAATTGCAGGAGGGCTCGTGGGGTCGTTTTTCTCTCTAGGACTGGCTTATGCAGCAGACATTTTGCCAAAAGCGCTGTTGCCAGCGGCTAACGTCGTAGCCTCTTTCTATTTCACAATCGGTAGCATTATTGGACCTAACCTCGGCGGTCAGGTTATTAACTGGTTCTCACCAGGAAGCATGTTTGTATGGATGGGTTGCATGTATCTTCTGTTTGGCGTTGCAGGTGTGTTCTTTAGACGTAAACCTGAGCTTCAATCTGTGGTAGAATAGAAGCTGGTGTTCGCATGGAAATTGATGTCCGTTTCCGAGTACACTATGGAGTAGGGAAAACCTTGGACAAGGGGAGACATCGCGATGATCAGAGTTGAGAACTTAAGTAAATCCGTAGGAGCGGACAGAATTCCGGTTTTGCGGGATATTCGATTTGATATGCAACAAGGAGAAATGATCGCTGTTGTAGGTTCAAGCGGCAGTGGTAAGAGCATGCTGCTTAAATGCCTGGCGATGATGGAGAAATGGGATAGCGGTCGCTTAACCGTAGACGGAGCCGAAATATTAAAAGAAGGTATGGCTGGTAAACGGAGAATAAAGCGTGAATGGGCATACTTAGAACAAAATCCTGAATTATTTCCAAGAAGAACAGCGCTCAAAAATGTGTTGATTGGTCGTTCAGGTCAGACACCCGTATGGAGAATGGTCACGGGTATGGTTCGTTCGGATGATTATATGGGGGCTATGGATTATTTGGAGAGTCTAGGCCTTCTCGATAAAGCGCATCAGCTCGCTGAAAAGCTTAGTGGTGGAGAGAAGCAGCGTGTAGCTATTGCCAGAGCCCTGGCTCATGGTGCTAAAGTGATTTTGGCCGATGAACCGGTTATTGGACTGGATCCACATACAGCTGATGCTGTTCTGGAAACGTTGCGTAAATTATGTGAAGAGGAACGGGCAACCATCATTGCGGTATTGCCTATTGAACTTGCGGAGAAGCACGCGACGCGGATCTGGGGACTAGCAGAGGGCAAGATTGCTTTTGATATACGTGGACGGCGGCTGACACAGCAAGAGAAGAATATGATCTAATACATGTTTACTGTTCGAAGAATGATTATTATCTTAGTGAATTTGAACCACCTCTTAAACTATTGAAAAGAGTGATGAACTTGCTTAACTCACGTTGGGGACGCTTGATAGCAGGTGGAGCGATTGCTATGTTGCTGGGCTCAGTATTGAGCGGATGTACGGTAATCAGTGACCCCAAGATTTTAATGCGTAAACCGATGATGTCAACAGATAAAGAAAAACTGTACAACGTCGTGCAGCTCGAGCAGCCTCCCGAAAGTGAACTCATTCGTCCGAAAGATCTGAGTAATACGAGCATGATCCGTGTGGAAGATCTTAATGGAGATGGGACAAGGGAAGCCATTGCTTTTTATGAGACGCCGAATGAGAATGTTCGGATTCACGGATTATTGCTGGAGGAACAAGGCGGCGCATGGGTAAAAAAATTAACGTTTGATGTTCCAGGTAGTGAGCTGCAGTCCTTCAAGCTGCTGGATATTACGAATGATGGCAATCCCGATATTATATTAGGTGTAAGCTTGCAGGATCAAAAAGCCTTAACGGCATACTCCTATAAAAATGGGGCGCTCGAACAGGTATTAGGCGGCGTACCCTACAATCAATTTATTATTGATGATGCACAAGGCAATCCGCTCGATCTGAATGGTGACGGGAAAAGTGATTTCACAATAGTTTCTCTGAATAGCAGTGGATTCGCAACGATTGCACTGTACCAATACGATGAGGGTAGCTTCAAGGAAGTTGATCGGATGCAGACGGACTATACGGTAAAAGAGATTTACAACGCACTTGGAGGTCAGATTGCCAAGGATCAGCAGGGGATTGTTCTGGATGCCGAGCTGGATGATAAGAGTTCATTCTCTCAGCTTATCTATGTGAAGGATAACAAACTGGTGAATGCGTTCAAATCTCCGGATCAAACGTATAGAGATGACAAAATTTTAAGCGGTGATTTCAACAATGATGGTATTATTGAATTTGGGCTTAAAGAAACCCCAAAAGGTTGGGAGCATTACGTTTTTGATTCGCGTATGTGGTTCTACACCTTTTATCAATGGGATGGCAAGGACGGCAAGGAGTTTGTTTCATTCCAATATCGGGATGACGCCGACTTATTCCATTTAAATCTCAAGTCTGAGTGGTATGGTAAAATTACCATTGATACCCGATCAGAAAAAGAAAAATACATTCGCTTCAAAATGATCGATACCGATGAAACGGTAGCTGAAATTAAGTACTTTACACTGTCCCAGTGGGAACAGGAAAAAGGAAAACGGTGGAAAGAGATTACACGAACGAACGATCGAGTTATTGCTTCACGTGTAGCTCAACCGAATACTGATGGATTACTAGATAACATGTCGCAACTGAACAGAAAGGACGAGCTAAATGAGTAAAGTACTTATTTTGGAAGATGAAGAATCCATCCGCAGTTTTATCGTCATTAATCTGAAAAGAAATGGATTTGAGGTGCTTGAAGCAGGAGATGGTCATGAAGCACTGCGAATTCTGCAGTCCGTGCCGGATATTGACTTGGCGCTTTTGGATGTCATGGTACCGGGCATTGACGGATTCGAAGTCTGTCGACGCATTCGTGAGACCAATGAACGCTTAGGTATTATTTTCCTAACAGCTAAAGTACAGGAGCAGGATAAAGTATATGCATTATCGGTCGGAGCAGATGACCATGTGAGCAAGCCTTTCAGTCCAACCGAGCTGATTGCTCGTATTCAGTCCTTACTGCGTCGTGTCAATGTGCACCGGGAGACAGCGGCTAAGGTGACTTTCCAATCTGGTCCGTTCTCGCTAGACCTCATCTCGAAGCAGTTCAAGAAACAAAATGAACTAATTGAGCTAACACCTACAGAATTTTCATTGATTCAATTTTTCTTAGAGAAGGAAAATACACCGCTCAGTCGAGATTTGCTGCTGGATCATGTCTGGGGCAAAGAATACATGGGTGACCCCAAAATTGTGGATGTAAATATACGTCGCTTGCGCCAGAAAATTGAGAACAACCCTTCCGAACCTGAATACCTGCAAACTGTATGGGGACACGGGTACAAATGGAAGGGCAGGGAGCAATGATAAAAAAAGGTATTACGCGGCAGATTGTATTACACTACTTTTTCGTCGTTTTTCTAGCTCTGCTGCTGGTGGAATTTGTATTTATGCTGGCGGTGCAGCGATATTACTACGAGAGCATCTATAACACCATAAGTACTCATATTTCAAATTCCAAGGATTTTTTTGAGCCAATCTCGCGGGCAAATAATGCTGAGGATGGTAACAATCTGTCTAGATTACTTGAAAATCTGAAATTATCCAATACAGAATTGCAGATTCTTGATCTGAATGGACGTGTATTGGCAAGCTCAACCGCTTTTGAATCCGATCGTGCTGTGTTGCAAACGAGTGATATTTCTCAGGCGCTTAATGGTGCAATGGGACGATGGGTAGGCAGGGAACCTTCGACAGGTGAACAGATTATGGCTGTTTCGCACAAATTCGATCTTGGTGGAGATCATACGTATGTCATCCGATATATGACAGCACTCACTATGGTCAACTCGAAATTGCTGGTTATGGGTTTGCTGGCTAGTGCAGTAGGTGTAGCTGTGCTTGCTATCGTATTAATTATAAGTATAGGTATGGCGAATTCCATTGTTCGTCCGATTAATAATATCACTGCTGTATCTGCTCAGATGGCACGTGGGCGACTGGATGTTAGGGTCAAAGGCAATTACAAGCATGAACTAGGTGAGTTAGCCTCAACATTGAATTTCATGGCACATGAGATCGTACGAAGTAATCAGATTAAGGACGACTTCATATCATCTATCTCGCATGAGTTGCGCACCCCTCTGACAAGTATCAAGGGCTGGAGTGAGACATTGGACTCCGGAGGTTACGATCCAGAGGAGACACGAATCGGGATGAGCATCATTTCCAAAGAAACGGAGCGATTAATTGGGCTTGTTGAAGAGATGCTCGATTTCTCCAAATTGCAACAGAATCAGATGAAGCTGGTGAAGGGAACAGTCAGCATTCGTGAAATTGTGCAAGAAACGATGCTGAATGTCTGGGCCAAAGCGGAACAAAAGCAAATTCATCTGAAGCTGGATGCTGATGAAACGTATCCGTATAACGTATTTGGTGATGGAAACCGTCTGAAGCAAGTATTCCTTAACATTGTAGATAATGCGATTAAATTCTCACATGAGAACTCCTGGATTTACTTGTCCGTAAAAGAAGAGAATGGTCAGATTATTGCCGCCATTCAAGATACGGGGATCGGGATTAGTGAGGAGCACCTAATCAAAGTACGAGACCGCTTCTTCCAGGTGAATCATCAGAACGGGGGAACAGGGCTCGGACTTGCCATCACACAGGAGCTCGTGGAACTGCATGAAGGTACGATTACCATGCAAAGTGAACTTGGATCAGGTACAACGGTTACCATTACGGTACCGGCTCTCATGGAAGATACGAATGATAATGGAGCAGAGACCCAATCGAGTGATGGATCAATTCCAAATTGATAACACAAAAAAGGTGGATTCCTTGAGGAATCCACCTTTTTCTATATTATGAGGAGAGCTCTCCCGCACGCAAACGGCCTGTTTTTTCGTATACTTCTTTGAATATACGTGTAGGTTGAGTACGTACAGCCGGTTTAGCAGCCACAACCTCATTAGGGCCAACAACCATAATTTCTTCAGCAGTGCCTTTAACGATCGCGCCGTCTTTAATAATGGCACCTTCCCCGATAATTGCACGCTCGATGTGAACGCCACGACCGATGCGGGCATTCGGCATTACCACGCTGTCAAGCACTTCAGATCCTTTACCAACCTCAGCTCCGCAGAAAATGACGGAACGATCTGCATGACCTTCAATGGCGCAAGAATCATGAATCAAGGAGGAGAGATGTTCAATCCGGCTATTGCGAGCTTTGTACACACTTGGTTTTGTTCTCCATTCGCGTGTGAACATTGGCCAGTGATCTTTTTGCAAGCTCCAGTTCTCTTCGTTATGAAGCAGATCCATGTGTGCATCCCACAGGCTTTTCACAGTACCAACATCTTTCCAATATCCATCAAAGTTATAAACGTAAAGAGGATTGTTCTCATTCAACATCTGTGGAATGACATCTTTACCAAAATCATGACTTGATTCTTCGTTTGCAGCGTCAATCAGCAAATGATGTTTCAGATAATCCCACTTAAACATGTAGATACCCATAGAAGCTAAGTTACTTTTTGGTTCAACAGGCTTTTCTGCAAATTCGGTAACACGTAAATTCTCATCGGCAGCCATAATGCCGAATCGATGTGCTTCCTCCCATGGGACTTCCATTACGGAAATAGTTGCTGCTGCACCATTCGTGATGTGAGCATCCAACATTTCGCGATAATTCATATGATAAATATGGTCACCCGACAAAATCAGCACATTTTCGGGGTTTTGTTTGTCAATATAGTCAATATTTTTGTAAATGGCATCCGCCGTTCCCAAGTATTCGTCATTTCCTGTATGATAAGATGGAAGCAGGGAGATGCCTGCATCAACCGTATTACCAATTCCCCAAGGCTCTCCTCCACCAATGTGATCGTGCAAAGAGTCAGCTTGGTACTGCGTAAGCACACCAACAGTGTCGATGCCTGAATTAACGCAGTTGCTGAGAGGAAAATCGATAATACGGTAGTGCCCGCCAAACGGTACAGCGGGTTTTGCGATACTTGAAGTTAAGGGGGCTAGTCTTTTACCCTCTCCTCCCGCCAACAGCATAGCGATGCAATCTTTATTAAACATGATCGTTTCCCTCCCAAGATATTTTTCTAGTGTAGTAGATACATAAACGCAACGTGGAGCCATTGAAACGATATATACTGTAAAAATTCTGAAAATATACAACATTTTTTTAATCGCGTCATTTTTCTTTTCAAGTTGGCTAGAATGGGGTAATGGTTGTTGTTATGACTATTTTCTTAGGAAGAAGGTGATCTCTTGGCTATTCAACCATTAGCAAGTCCGGTTATTTCACCGGAAGATATTTATTTGTTTCATGAAGGAAGCCTTCATCACAGTTATCGTATTTTAGGTGCACAGCCTGCGACCGTGGATCGCCGTCAGGGGTACCAGTTTACTGTATGGGCTCCGAATGCCAAAGAAGTAGGGCTGGCTCTAGATCGTAATGGATGGAACGGTCAACAGGATCCTCTATATAAGATACCCGATTCTGGATTTTGGACTCGTTTTTTTCCTGAAATCCATGAAGGAACTTTATACAAATATCGTATATTAACGGAAGACGGGACGGAATTGCTTAAGGCAGATCCATACGCCTTTGAGGCTGAGGTCAGACCTCAGACCGCTTCTGTAACGAGTTCCATTCAAGGTTATAAGTGGAATGATGGGGCATGGAGACGCAAACAAAGAGGCGTCTATAATAAGCCTTTACATATTTATGAGATGCATATTGGAACTTGGAAGCGCAAAGACGATGGCACGCTTTATACCTATCGGGAAATGGCTGATCTTCTGGTTCCATACTTATTAGAAATGAAATATACCCATGTGGAGATGATGCCCCTAAGTGAGCATCCATATGACCTTTCCTGGGGATACCAAAATACGGGTTTTTACGCCCCAACTAGTCGTTATGGACATCCAAAGGATCTGATGTATCTTGTGGATACTCTACATCAGGCAGGGATCGGTGTATTGCTGGATTGGGTTCCGGCTCATTTTGCCAAAGACGCACACGGTCTGCGATTGTTTGATGGAACACCTCTATATGAGTATGCAGATCCGTTGTTAGCAGAGAAACCGGGCTGGGGGACACTTAGTTTTGACTACTCCAAACCTGAAGTTCGCTCATTCTTAATCTCCAATGCTTTGTATTGGATGGAAATGTATCATTTTGATGGTCTACGCGTAGATGCGGTAACGAGTATGCTGAAACTTGATTTTGAGAAAGGGCCAGGTCAATTCCGTCCTAATGTAGATGGTGGATTGGAGAACCAGGAAGCTGTAGCGTTCCTCCAGCAATTGAATCAAACGGTATTTCAATACTACCCTTATGCACTGATGATGGCTGAAGAATCAAGTGCGTGGCCACTCGTGACCTCTCCGGTCGACGTGGGAGGGTTAGGCTTTAACTACAAATGGAACATGGGTTGGATGAATGATACGCTGGATTATATCGAGTCTGATTTCCATGAACGTCCATCCAAACATCATTTGCTCACATTTCCTGTCGTCTACTCCTTCTCTGAAAATTATGTGCTTCCTCTCTCCCATGATGAGGTCGTGCATGGCAAAAAGTCATTGCTGGACAAAATGCCAGGAACGTATGAGCAAAAGTTTGACGGGATGCGTGCTTTCTTAGGATACTTTATGACGTTCCCTGGTAAAAAACTATTGTTCATGGGAGGAGAGTTTGGCCAGTTCATCGAATGGAAAGATGAGGATCAACTGGACTGGTTCTTACTAGACTATGACAGTCACCGCAAGCTTCATCAATTTGAGCGGGATCTGTCTGCGCTTTACTGCAACGAGAAAGCGTTGTGGGAGCTTGATCATTCCTTAGACGGTTATGAATGGATTGCTCCAGATGATCATGCACAGAGCGTCATTTCATATGTTCGCAAAGGAAAAAAACCTGCGGATACACTCCTTGTGCTCATTAACTTTCAACCAGTCAAGCGGGAGCGTTACCGGATTGGCGTCATGCGTCCCGGTATGTATACCGAAGTTCTGAACAGCGATCATTCCGATTACGGAGGATCAGGTATACTAAATGATATGCAGTTGCCTACAGAAAAGATTCCTTTTCACGGGCATCCACATAGTTTAGAAATTGTTTTACCTCCACTGAGCTTGGTTATTCTAAAAAAGACGACGCGCCGGAAAACGGATGAGACATCGAACCAAGTCACTTCTGTCAGACAGAGAACGATTGAAACAACAGCAAGCACCCCGTTCAAAACAAGAAGGAGGAAAAAGGCGTGAACATTTTATTTGCTGCCGCAGAGGCACATCCATTTATCAAAACAGGAGGACTTGCTGATGTGATTGGAGCTTTGCCTCAAGCCTTGCAAAAGGCTGGGGCAGATGTTCGGGTCATTTTACCCAAATATAAAGGTATACCTGATGAATACAAAGAGGCCATGCGACCTGTTATTGTGACGGATGTGCCACTCGGCTGGCGCCGGCAATATTGTGGAATCGAAATGATGGAATATGAAGGTATCCCGGTGTACTTTGTAGATAACGAGTACTATTTTGGACGGGATGGCGTGTATGGTTATATGGATGATGGGGAACGGTTTGCGTTCTTCAACCGAGCTGTGCTTGAAGTATTGCCGCTTCTCGAATTCAAGCCTGATGTGCTGCATACGCATGATTGGCATGCAGGTATGATTCCTCTGTTGCTGCAGGCACATTATGCCCACGATGCGTTTTATAGTGAGATACGAACGGTCTTTACTATACATAATTTGCTGTATCAAGGCGTATTTCCACACTCGTTGTTCAGTGACTTGCTTGAACTCGATGATCGGTACTTCACTATGGATGGCGTGGAATATTACGGTAATGTGAATTTTCTGAAAGCAGGCATCGTCTATGCGGATCATGTTACTACCGTAAGCCCAACGTATGCTCAGGAAGTACAAACTTCTCATTATGGTTACGGGCTAGATGGACTGCTTAGTTCGCTGGGGAACCGCTTCAGCGGAATCGTCAATGGAATTGATACCAACAGCTATAATCCGGCAACCGACAACAAAATCGCTGTGAAATATCGAACAAGCCTATCCAAGAAAATTGAGAACAAAGTAGAATTACAAAAGGAGCTTGGTCTGCCTGTTCGTCCAGATGTTCCTCTGATGGTAATGGTAACCCGTCTTGTCGATTCAAAAGGGCTAGACCTCGTCTGCCGTGTACTTGATGAACTGCTGTATTACGATGATATTCAATTTGCAGTGCTTGGCACAGGGGAGTCCGATTATGAGCATTGGTTCCGTGAGGCAGCCAATCGTTTCCCGCTCAAGATGTCTGCTCAAATTACGTTTAATGATGGATTGTCCAGGCGCTTCTATGCAGGAAGTGATCTCTTCTTAATGCCTTCACGATTTGAGCCATGTGGTATCAGTCAACTGCTTGCTCTTCGATATGGCAGCATCCCTCTCGTGCGCGAAACGGGCGGATTGAATGATACGGTGCAGTCTTATAATGAATTTACTGGTGAAGGGAACGGATTCTCATTCACGAACTTTAACGCCCATGACATGATGAATACGATTCGGCGTGCTCAGGAGTTCTACAGGGAGAAGCAGCATTGGAAGACGATTGTGAAAAATGCGATGAGTGGGGACTATAGCTGGGGTGTCTCTGCCGAAGAATACATGGATATCTATCGGGATATTACAACGGATAAGTAATATTCAACTTGATTTATTTCGTAAGGAAACAAAAAAATGCTCCAACTTGTGTAGCTAGATCTACGCAAGTTGGAGCATTTTGGCTTTTACAGCCACAAACAACAGACTGCCTTATGCTAATCAACCCAAGTGGTAGAAAGGTATCAGCCATGCGGGCAGTGTATCACAAGATACTATGGTTTTACGTTGTATAGACCTCTTGAGTCA
Organism: Paenibacillus tundrae; assembly: GCF_030812775.1. Taxonomy (GTDB): domain Bacteria; phylum Bacillota; class Bacilli; order Paenibacillales; family Paenibacillaceae; genus Paenibacillus; species Paenibacillus tundrae_A. Next base: position 365,854 of record NZ_JAUSTI010000002.1, on the reverse strand, counting down.
ATGTTCTTAAGTATCAAGCAGTCGATATAAAATACGATAGCCGTAAGGATCAAGCTTGATATGCATGATACCATCGGTAGGAACGACCTCTTCCTCGGTAAGAGCATCTTTCCAATCCTTGGTTTCCATAGGGTGTGATAGTGTTCGACTCTCTGGCGTGTTGTTCATCCACACGGTGAAATGAAGACGTTCATCCATGCGCTCGTAAACAATACAGGGGTCATGCTGGTCTGCTTTTAAGAAGCGAAACCGACCTTTACGTAGCGCTTCATTACTTTTTCGCAAATCAATCATTAATCGGTAAAAATCATATAGCTCCCGATCTTGTTTCGCAGGGTTCCACTCCATACATTTGCGGCAATCTGGGTCACCGTCACCACTTATGCCAACCTCATCTCCGTAGAAAATACATGGGGTTCCAATGTAAGTGAAAAGGAAAACGACCGCAAGTTTCAATCTTCGCTTATCTTGTCCACTTCTGGACAACAGACGAGGGGTGTCATGGCTGCATAACATATTGAAAATGACTTCGTTCGTTTGCTGAGGGTAACGCATGATGAGCGATCCCATCTCGTTTGCAAAATTGTAACCATCCATCGACCCACAGAAGAATTCCAGCACCTTGTCGGCAAAAGGGTAATTCATCACCGAATCGAACTGATCTCCCATGAGCCAGGTCAAGGAATCACTCCACACTTCACCTACGATATAGGCATCAGGATTGGCCGCTTTCACCACTTTACGAAAGTCCCGCCAGAAATGATTATCCACTTCATTTGCGACATCTAGTCGCCATCCATCCAGTTTAATTTCTTTGATCCAATATTCAGCAACATCGAGTAAATAAGCTTTAACTTCAGGATTAGCTGTATTGAATTTTGGCATGTTGCCGTAAAATCCGAACGTGTCGTATGAGGGGATTCCGTCCTTGATCTGTACGGGAAATTCATTAATGTGGAACCAATCTACATACTTAGAAGCTTGTCCGTGCTTCAGCACATCTTGAAAGGGAGGGAAGTCTTCACTGCAATGGTTGAATACCGCATCAAGCATAACCCGAATTCCACGTCGATGGCAGGCTTCGGCTACTTGTTTGAGCAATTCATTGTCTCCAAAATGCGGATCTACTTTTTTATAATCAATGGTGTCATATTTATGGTAGGAGTTGGCTTGGAAGAGGGGAGTGAAGTAAATTGCGTTAACGCCTAGGTCTGTTAAATCCTGTAGATGATCCAATACACCTTGTAGGTCACCACCAAAATAGTTATCCAGTTCAGGTTTGCCACCCCAAGGCTTTGTTTCTTCTGGGTTCAGTTTGGGATTACCATTCGCGAATCTTTCGGTCATGATTTGATAAAAGACAGCTTCCTTAGCCCATTCTGGTACCTTAAATACATCGATTTCATGTATATAAGAAAACTCATAATATCCTCCAGTTGGGTAAGGCGGGGTATGATGAAACCCATCGTCAGCCAGATATATATTTTCCGAGCCAGATGTAATTCGAAATATGTAGGACACTCGCTTGAATTTGGGTTTAACGGCAATCTCCCAATAATCGAACATGCTGTCGGCAGCAGCCTTTTCAAGTTGAATTTCACGGAAGGTACCTGACCAATCATATTTGTCACCGGTGAGTGCAGTCACGTACTGTACATCATTTCTCTTGGTGCGCACACGCAGATGGATCGTAGACGGATCGTAAGCATAAGCCCATTTGTCTCGAGGAACGTGGTACAACGCTTCAAGCAGCATGACAGCACCTCCTGAAATTATAAGATAAGGTATGTGTATATAACCAAGTTAGCGAGCGTTGAATCGTTTTTCTGCATGAATTGTGGAAATCATGCATTCTTTTTCAATATTTTCAGTATCCTTTTCACAGCATTTCCAGGTTAGTGGTCTATATACATTCTCTACATAAAGAAAGAGCCTACTCTTGACTCCCTAATCAAGGGAGTGAGTAGACTCTGAACAGTAAGATTTAGTTCATCTTAATGTTTAAGCTGCTTAAACTCGGACTGGATCGCTTCCAGTAATGAGGGCTGAGTTAGTACATCGTAAGCGGTTGTTGCAAGCGCCTTGGCACCTAGAATCATGCCGTCTAGCGCACGCTCCTGTAGAGCCAAATCACGGAACTCAATGGAATGCAGGGTATGAACTTCATCCACAACACGAATGTAAGGGTGAATCGCTGGGCAGCGAAGGGATACATTACCAATATCCATCGAGCCATGATCATTGCCACTTACGATCTCTTCTTGTGGAATACCGAGTTGAACTAGGTTTTCGCTAAATGTGTTGGATAAGCGCTCGTTGGTTACCATCTCATCGTAAGAAGTTTCATAGTTGGAGGTGACCAGCTTACATCCAGTCTGCAATGCCGATCCTTCTGCAATTTGAATGACCCGCTCGGTGAGGATATTCAGTTCTTTACGAGTGGCAGCCCGTACATAGAATTGAGCAGAAGCATAATCTGGGATAATATTCGCAGCTTGTCCACCATGATTAATTACACCGTGGATTCTGACTGTGCTTTTGACCTGTTGCCGGAACGCATTAATGCCATTAAAGGTTTGAATGACTGCATCGAGTGCATTGATACCTTCGTGCGGGCTAGCTGCAGCATGAGACGATTTGCCATGGAACTCAAACTGCACGGCATCAATCGCGAGCGAGCTTCCTGATCTCTCATAGGCATAGTAAGGGTGAGCCATGATGGCAATATCACAGTCATCGAACATGCCTGCCTCGGCCATAGGAACTTTGGCACCACGCGTCTCTTCGGCAGGTGTACCGAACACTTTAAGGGTTCCTCCCACTTCATCGAGGATCGACTTGAGACCTACAGCTGCACCGAGACTCATCATACAGATGAGGTGATGTCCACAGGCATGACCAATCTCAGGTAAGGCATCATATTCGCACAATAAAGCGATGGTTGGCCCAGGCTTAGCAGCGGTGTAAGTTCCAATAAAAGCTGTATCAAGTCCGAGAATCGGTGCTTCTATTTCGAAGCCATGATACGTTAATTCTTCTTTTAAGCGAGCGGAGGCAAGATACTCTTCGTTGCCAAGTTCGGGATTTGCACCGATGTATGATGAAATTTCTTTAAAACGGGAAGCATATTGGTCAATAACCGTTAAAATTTGAGATTTGGAATGTGTCATAATAGGCTCCTTCTGCAAGAAAATAAAAATAGTGACATGATTATATCATGTTTGCTCTCATTTTTCAGAAACAAGTCAAGATTTGTAAAACAAAATGCATTGCATAATCATGCATTGTACTTTATAATGACTCAGGCATCGATATGAGGCTTGTGCATCATTTTTATGGGCAGCTTCTCAAAAGCAGATATATCGAGTGAAGTAAAACCATGGTCAAAGTCGTATACAAAGTATTGTAAGGGGAGAACAGGGTTGAAATTGATTAGTCGTTATACCATGATGCTGCTAGCCTTTGTACTGATGTTGACAGTTGCTGTACCGACGGTACTCGCAAGCGGCACTACGGACAATTCAGGCGGTAAAAAATTGGTGCTCGGCACAAGTGCCGACTTCGCACCATATGAATTCCATAAAGTTATTGATGGAAAAGATGAAATTGTTGGATTTGATATTGAAATCGCAAAAGAAATCGCTGCTGATCTAGGAGCGGAGCTTGTCATTGAGGATATGGGATTTGACGGGCTTCTACCTGCACTCCAGAGTGGTCGTGTAGATTTAGTCATCTCAGGCATGACACCAACGGAAGAGCGTAAGAAAAGCATCGACTTCTCTGATACGTATTATAAATCGAAGCAAGTCATCATGATTCGCACGGAAGACACAGATAAATATCAAACGATGGCGGATCTGCAAAATGAAAAAATCGGGGTTCAAAAGGGATCTATTCAGGAAACCATTGGACAGGGAATCCCAGGAGCTCAATTAACGGCACTGGATAAAATCTCCGACATCGTTCTGCAATTGCAGACCAAGCGTATAAATGCAGCCATTGTAGAAGATACCGTAGCTGCTGGTTATCTAGACGATGCCATCGGTCTTGCACCGATTGTGGTGGATGAAGAGCAGGTCGAGGCTGCAATCGGGATTCGCAAAGGCAATACAGAGTTGCTGAATGCTGTAAATAGTACGTTGGAACGGCTGAAGAGCGAAAATAGAATTGAAGAAATGGTAACCGAAGCAAGCCAATTGATGGCAGGTAAAGATACCAAAAATATTTTTGAAGTATTCTGGGCGTATAAAAGCTTCTATGCGAAAGGTATAGGTTATACCCTCTTGTTATCTGCACTCGGTGTATTATTTGGGGTAATCATCGGTTTGATTATCTGTATGTTCCGTATGCATGATATGGCTATTCTGCGTTGGATCGGTACAGCGTATGTTGAACTTATTCGTGGTACGCCAATGCTCGTGCAATTGATGATTATCTATTATGGTTTGTCACTGACCTTTGGAATTAACTTCTCGGCGTTACAAGCCGGTGTAATTACACTCTCCATCAACAGCGGTGCTTACCTTGCGGAGATTTTCCGTGCAGGGGTACAAGGTGTAGATCGTGGACAACTAGAGGCTGCTCGTTCACTTGGTATGGGTAGGGGTGCAGCGATGCGCTACATTATATTGCCACAAGCGTTTAAGGCTGTCTTGCCGGCAATCGGTAATGAGTTCGTGACGATTATTAAAGAGTCTTCCATTATCTCGGTTATTGGTATGGTCGACATTATGTATCAAGCAAGTGTGGTCAAAAATATTACGTACCAAGGGATGAATCCATTCCTTATTGCAGCAGCTATTTATTTTGTAATGACCTTCATATTGTCCAAGCTGCTCGGACGACTGGAAAGGAAGTTGAATGCAAGTGATCGACGTTAGTCAATTATATAAATCTTATGGAAAAAATGAAGTGTTAAAAGGTATTGATGTCACGATTGGAAAAGGCGAGGTTGTCGTTGTCATCGGACCATCGGGTTCGGGTAAAAGTACATTTTTGCGTTGTCTGAACCTGCTTGAGCAGCCGACTTCAGGCGAGATCCTATTCGAAGGTGTTTCAATTACAGAACCGAAGCATAACATCAATGCTACGCGTGAGAAGATGGGTATGGTGTTTCAACATTTCAACCTGTTTCCTCACAAGACGATTCAGCAGAACATCACGATTGCCCCAATCAAAGTAAAGAAACAATCGGTACAGGAAGCAGATCAGATTGCAGCCGATTTGCTTAAAACGGTTGGCCTTTCTGACAAAAAAGATGCATACCCTAACCAGTTGTCAGGTGGACAAAAACAGCGTATTGCGATTGCGAGAGCCTTGGCGATGCAACCACATGTAATGTTGTTTGACGAGCCAACTTCAGCACTCGATCCAGAGATGGTTGGAGAGGTGCTTGATGTCATGAAACGCCTGGCAGAGGGTGGAATGACAATGGTCATTGTTACACATGAGATGGGCTTCGCTCGTGAAGTAGGAGACCGAATTCTGTTTATGGATGGCGGAGTAATTATTGAGCAAGGAACACCTGATGAAGTGTTTGGTGCACCTAAGAATGCTCGTACACGTGATTTTCTTGCCAAAGTTCTATAGTCACGTGATCATAAGCTGCCGAGCAGCTGAGGATACACTATTGAATGAAGAGTGACAAACAGCCTTGTCGACATCATTGTCGGCAGGGCTGTTTTTATTTGTTTTCTGGAGAGACATAATTGGAAGGATCGATGGCATAATAAGTAACTTTTTTGTTACTTATGTAGAAGACATATATGAATTGTTAATATAATAAAAGCTTATTTTATTAACCGATTTTGAAGTGGTGCAAACGTATTGGTAAGATTTACTACAACTATAGGTTACAAGATTGTGATATATTGTTCCTGCCGAAACTTCCGAGGAGGAAGTGCGGGGGATGTAACGATGCAGAAACGAGGATTGATATTCTCTTACTGCTAGGGGTGAATTAGGCGTACATAACGTTAATGGCATGTGATTGAACCTATAGGGTGGTTTCCTCCATCCGAATCCGACAACTAACCTCGCAGGCATAATGAGGGAGGAAGACCATGTTTAACAAGAAACGTATTGCGAAAGCAGCAACAGCATTGCTGACAGCAGCTATGCTCATTCAGGCCGTTCCAGCTTACGCTGACTCTGTTCATGTGGCCAAAGAGGGGGATACATTCTATACTTTATCCAAACAGTATGGTGTAGGTATGGAAGCACTCATTAAAGCAAATACAAATATTTCACCTTATAATATCTATGGTGGGCTGAAAATTACTGTACCTGGACAAGTTAATACCGTCTCAGCAGCAGCGGCTCCAGCAGCCAAAGCAGAGGCTAAAACGATCACAACAGCGAGCTTGGATGTCAATGCAGATCGCAAAGTGGTTGAAGCCTGGGGCAAAACATTTGATTACAGCAAGTCCATTGAAGTGAAGGCAACCGCGTACTCTGCTGATCCATCCGAAAACGGAAAATGGGGTGCTGTTGATTACTTCGGTAATCCGCTTGAATTGGGTACAATCGCTGTAGATCCAAGTGTGATCCCGCTGGGAACTAAAGTGCTCGTGACAGGTCACACACACCCAGGACTGCCGAAACAAGCGTTTGTAGCTACGGCGCGGGATACAGGCGGTGCGATTAAAGGTAAACGCGTTGATATTTTCATTCCTGGTAGTAAACAATCCGTGAGCACATTCGGTTTCCAAGATGTTGAGCTTTACATTCTAAAATAAACGACATGCAAACAAATTGAAAAAGGGTGTCTTCCATTCACAGTCTGATGTGATTAGAGGACGCCCTTTTTAGTTTAACGTTGGAACAGACGATTTAAATCCAGCTATACACTAATCATTCATGCTTACCGAGATTCCATTACCAGAGCGATCTCTTAAAGCGATATGCTAGAATTACTTGCTCTTAGAGATGTTTAACATCTCGTCCAGTGTTACAAGGCTATATCCCCGTGCTCGAAGATCCTCAATGATCTCTGGTAACGCATCAATCGTTCCCTGTAGTTTAGAGCCCACTCCGCCTCCTGCATGTTGAAGAACAATCGACCCTGGTTTAACAGCCGACAAAATATTCTGTTTCACTTCATCTTTGGTAAGACCTTTCCAATCGAGTGAATCGACATTCCAGTTCACAATGCTATATTGCTGCTTCTGAGCCCATTGAAGCTGCTTTTCATTAATATCCCCGTAAGGTGGGCGAATCATTTTTGGCGTATACCCGGTTAAATTGTGAATGATATCCCCGGTATGTAAAATTTGTTTGCGAAAATCGTTCATCGTCAGCTTACTGAATTCAGGATGACTGTAGCTGTGGTTACCAATGATATGACCTTCACGAACCATGCGTTTGACTAGAGCGGGATGTTTCTCTGCCCGTTTGCCTACAATAAAAAAAGTCACTTTGACGTTATACTTTTTCAAAACATCCAATACCTGTGGAGTGAACCTTGGATCAGGAACGTCATCAAAAGTCAGAGCAACTTGTTTGGTCGAAGGCCCATTCGTCTTGAACGTATCAGCATATTTCTGTCTTAGTTGACCTAGCGTGAGCTGTTCATCGCCTTGTGCGTCAACCTCCGTGACAGGTGAACTGGCTTGGTTCGGTTCAGCTGACATATGAGCAGGAGCGAAATTTCCGCTCAAGAGAAAGACGATAAATGATATTGCGATGAGGCGAATACGCATAATAGCAGCCCCCTTTTCCCAAAATGCGTTCTCTATGGTATGCCCGATGTCATCTTGATTTATTCGACTTGTGAGATGTTTCATTGTCAGTCTCTCGAATCTTGTTCATAATTCGGACCATAACATGAGATAGAGAAAAGGATAGGTGGATTAGCATGAGTAAATATGATTTGAGTTCTATTCGATTACAGGTTGTAGAAGTGGGGCAGGACAAAGTATTCATGGTTACAGGCGGCGATGCACATATAGGGGCGGTGGCAACCTATTATGTAGATCACGATCGTCTTAGTGGAGCTACATTTCATGTCCCAGGGCATAAGGAGCAGGAGTTATGCGAGAGGCTTGCGCGCAAGGCGGCACATCAGTTGAAGGTTACGGTGACGGTCATTATGGGCATTCATTTTGATGCGATCACACGCATGCAGATTGATGAAATCGTGCAGACTGCAGAGAGGCTCCTTGATGAGCATTTGCTGATAAAAGGTCAATTAAATGAATAATTTTACATGAAGAAGAAGTTTGTTTTGATTTTTTTTGCTAAAATTGAAACGGGTTGAAGATTATCACGTATGTATGATTATATACAAGGATGTAATATCGACTAGGAGGAATAACATAATGTCCATTTTCAAACGTTTACGAGATCTAACGATGTCCAACATTAACTCCATCATTGATAAGGCAGAAGATCCGATTAAAATGACAGACCAGTATATCCGTGATATGCAAGAGGATTTGCAAGATGCGGAGAAGGCTGTAGCAGCACAGATTGCCATTGAGAAGAAGTTCAAGCAGCTTTATGAAGAGCAAGAAGCTTTAGTGAAGAAACGCGAAGAGCAAGCGCACACTGCAGCTCGCGCACAAAATATGGATTTGGCTCGCCGAGCGCTTGAAGAGAAGAAAACAGCTGAAGAAAAAATGGCTGAATACAAAACAAGCTATGACCAAAATAAAGCTTCCGCTGACAATCTGCGTGGTAAGTTAGATGAGATGCGCAAGCAGTTAACGGAAATGAAAAACAAACGTGAGACTTTGGTTGCTCGTTATAATGCAGCGAAGGCTCAAACTGAAATCAATAAAGCGCTGAACGGATTCAGTTCCGACACAGCAAGTGCTGGAATGAAGCGTATGGAAGAAAAAATGATGCAAATGGAAGCACAGGCTGAAGCAAGCAATGAAATGTCTTCCAAAGGAAAGTCCTTGGATGATGAATTTGAGAAGCTTGGTAAAGATCAGGCGGTTGAAGATGAATTGGCAGCACTGATGAAGCAGTACGAGAATAAGAACTAACCTTTTGGATGAGGTAAGGAAATTAGCGGAGAAGAGACATGTGTTTCTTCTTCGCTTTTAAATGCGGTTCATGTTGAAATGTGGGGGCTGTTGAAATGGATTTGAACATTTTGGCAATGCTGGTCTGGACGTTATCGGGTTCGGTTTTGCTGTTTGTCTTGATGTATGTGGATTCATTGTTTACGAAATATAAGGATTTTGCTGAAGTAAAAGCTGGCAATATGGCAGTAACCACTCGAATGGTTATGAAGCTGTTTGCCCAAGGTTATGTACTTGCGACCTCCATCTCAACTGCTGGTCATCTAGGTGAGGCGCTCCTCGTATCCGTAGTATCTTTCATTATTTTGCTGATTCTGGAGAATGGCGTGCATTATATGATTCGTACAAGAGCCAATCTTGATCTGGATACAGGCATACAGCAAGGGAAAACGGGATATGGTCTCTTCTCAGGTGCATTGCATATTGTCGGCGCATTAATTATTGCAGCTTGCTTATAAATTGAGGGTCAACTAACCTCTAGAAGAAATAGAACGGGAGTTAATGGGCATGAGTGTATGGAAACGGATTAAAGGAATACTAGCTAAACCCGAACCGCCTCGGGCCGAGAAGACGATGCTACAGCTTGAACCTGGTGATATCTGTGAAGTCTCTCTTGTGACATATGAGGTTGTTGGGCGGGTACATCATCGTTCGAGAAATGCCGTCGTATTAACATTGCAGGATGGTACAGCTTTCAGACACTTGCATATTGAGGAGCGTGAATTGACGCGTTATGCTCTCTACACACCGATTGATGGTCGTTTAGATGCGCCAGATGAGGTGCCAACCTTATTAGATCTAGATGGACGCGCATACCACCTGGAGGAAGAATATGGAGGTATGGTAACGACTGCAGGCAGAACACCATATGGCCAGGCAGGAGAGCAGCTCGTATGGCAGTATCAGTCTGATGATCACATGCTACTTCGTGTAGAGTGGCAAGACAGACGTTTTACACTTTATGAGGGTGAGGTTATCCTTCCTGCGGATATCAAAGTGATTCGTTCGAGCTAGGAGAGGTTCCCATGAAAAAACGCATGGCACATAGTTTGAAATTAATGTTGGTTCTTAGCCTTGTGATGTCACTGTTATCCGCTTGCGGTGCACCTACCGTACAGGACACCTACCCACTTGAATCTGTGAGTGGTAGCGGTAACACCACATCCTACGTATACCGGGCTGCTGAGCGTACCGTTCCAGAGGTTGCCCAGGAATTGTCTGAGCAGCGTCAGCCCGATCAGATTTCGGCTGAGAGTACCGAGCGGATGTTCCTGGTGTATCAGGATCAATATTACCATTTACAGCAGGATCCCAATAAAGCGGAAGACACGTTAATTGAAGTCGATTCCAAAGAATACGTTCGTCAGAATTACGATTCTTCCTTTTTACAGGGATATTTAACCGCAACGTTAATCGGAAATTTGTTTGATTCCTTTGGCGGAGGCGGAAACGGGAAATATCGTGGTTATACAAACAAAGATACGTACAAACCAAGGGAAGGCACGTATCGTGCGCCTACAAGTAATGACAAAAAGCTTGCTCCACCGATTACCGTGGAACGCAAAGGCTCAATTACTAGACGTGGTGGCGATACGAACACCAGTGTAGGTTCTGGCGGAGGTTTGTTTAGTCGTAAGAAGGAACCAAGTTCAGGTAAGATTGATCGCGGCAAAAGTGGCGGATTATTCAACTCACCCAAGAGCTCTTACAAGAAGCCAAAAACAAGGGTGGGCGGAGGACGAATCATGCGGCGAAGGTAGCACAGACTTTCCTAATCATTACATTGTAACGCACAAGAAGAACAGCGAAGAGGTAAGGTGGAGTAGTGCTCTATCCACGTATCAACCTCAGACGCTGTTCTTTTTTTGCTTCAGGAATTACGAACATGATTCGATTTGCGGATACGCGGGATCGTTGTTGCGGGTTGTTTGCGAATCCAGCGAATAAACGGAGCCATGCGTTCATGCTCTCGAAGAGCCTGAAGGGTAGTTAATCCCAGCGTCATAATATCTCGATTTGTGAAGAGGGAATGAATTTGTTTGTGGCACGCAATACATAGATTCGCAGTAGGCATGAAGCTGCCTCCCATCTGCTTAGGTGTAAGATGATGGACAGTTGTTTCGACAGGCTCTCTACCACATAATTCACATCGATCATTCACATGGGATTCCTCCATTTCTACAGCATATTATGGTCAATCCATGAACAAATGATGTTATATCCGTTACAGAATAGGGATAACGCTTGTCACCTTATCACTTTCAAGCTACACTTTTAGACATAGAGATTGCTCACGAGGAGGCTCGACTGCATTGAAATTAAACTCGCATACTGATGATATGACACATGCTAAATTCAATCGAACGGCTGTACAGGTTCCTGATGCTCAAGCTAAAATTGCTGCTCATGTAAGACCAGGCGCAATCGAGAAAGTGTCCTTAGAATCGGCACATGGACGCACGCTTGCAGAGAAGATCGTTGCACCACATCCTTATCCGTTCTTCCGCAGATCAGGAATGGATGGCTACGCCATACGAAGCAGCGACACGCTTCATGCTAGCAGCGAACAGCAAATCTGGCTTCGTGTTGTAGATGAAATTCCTTGTGGATATACATCGGATCAGACGATTACGTCAGGTACAACAGCACGAATTATGACCGGAGCACAGGTGCCAGAAGGTGCTGACGCTGTTGTGATGCTTGAGATGACCGAGAGCAAAACAGAGAATGGGGTGCAATGGATCGGCTTGAAGCGACATATACACGCAAAGGCTAACATTACGCCAATTGGGCTAGAAGTAGAAGAAGGCCAGTTGCTGCTGGATGCAGGCACGCTGATTCAAGCAGGTGAACAATCCGTATTAGCTACATTTGGTGTAGCGGAAGTACCTGTATTTCGACGGCCGAAGGTGGCGATCTTCGCAACAGGAACCGAATTGTTAGCTTTGGACGAGCCATTGCAGCCTGGACGGATTCGTAACAGTAACAGCTATTTGCTGCGTTCACTCGTTGTTGAGGCAGGTGGTGAGCCGATCATGTACGGCTCCATTGCAGATGATATTGAAACCGCACGTAAGACACTCGCAGAAGCAGTTAAGCACAACGATATAGTTGTCACAACAGGCGGCGTGTCTGTAGGTGACTATGATATTATGGGAGATCTGGTGCGTGAAGACGACATCGAAATGCTGTTTAACAAAGTGACCATGAGACCAGGAAGTGTCACCACCGCAGCCATCGTGGATCAAAAAAATCTATTTGCATTATCAGGCAATCCAGGAGCATGTTTTGTTGGATTTAACTTATTTGTTCGACCTACGATTCGCATGATGCAAAATGATCCTCATCCTTATCTGCAAGAATGGACAGCGATATTGGATGAAGGATATACAAAGGTCAATAACTATACCCGTTTTGTGCGGGGACGAATAGAGGTTCGAAATGGTGAGGTTCACGCATTGCCAGCAGCAGCCCGGGTTGATGAATCTAGTGTAATGATCACGATCAAGGATAGTGAATGTTTGATTATTATTCCACCTGACAAAAAGGGCGTTCCTGCGGGTGAACTAGTGCGGATTCTTAAGCTGCCTACAGGTCTTGTGAGATAGGCTATGTCAGATATCCAAACAAAGCAACCTCATATCGTGCAGATCGTGGGATATAAAAACTCAGGTAAAAGTACGCTGACAGCAGCGTTGACTAAACAACTGACCTTGCTTGGACGCAGGGTCGCCGTCATTAAACATGATGGACATGATCATTTCCAGATGGATCATGAAGGTACGGACTCATATAACTTCACTGCGAATGGAGCCTCGGCTATCGTTGTGATGTCCGATACACGGACGGCCATCATTGAACAACGAGCTACAGAGCTTCGTGACATGGTTGAATATTTAACCGAGTATGACTGGATTCTGATTGAAGGGCACAAGCAAGCGGCATATCCTAAGCTTCTGATGATCCGAGAACCCGAAGATTTTATGTTGTACGAACAATTACAGGGAATCATAGCCGTGGTTACAAGGGCACCAGTAGGTCGTGACGATGTAGCTTGTGAGCAGTTAGTTTGGCACGATATTCAGCAGACAGAGCATATCGGTAACTGGCTGTTACAACGTATTGAGGGGATTTAAGATCGAAGCATGCTGAGTTCGATTATAATATTGATTATGTTCTAGTATGTGAAATAGAGCGAATGATCCTAGGAGTTGAGACTTTAGGATCATTCGCCCTATTTTTATTTTGCCATAGATCATGCTAGGTCGTGTCTGAAAACTCGCTGAAGTGCATCTTTTACCACCTTTTAGCCCCCTGCTGCATCACTTTCCCTTGACGTGCCCCGGCACGCCTGCGGAAAACTTCCTGGCTTGGAACGAAAATTCGGTAAAATCTGCGTCCTTCGGAATTTACAGACACTCCCTAGTTTAAGAGCCAGTACCTTCATTACGGCGTTCAATCGCCTCGGACATTGTTTTGTCGGTGAGATGGGCATAAATTTCGGTAGTCTCTGTAGAGGCATGCCCTAGTTGTTCTTTCGTTTTGTATATATCGTTCTGTAAATAATAATCGGTAGCGAAGGAATGGCGCAACTTATGTACAGTCAAATAAGGTTTGCCAAACCGCTTAGCGTATTTCATAATCATAGCTTGTATTGCGCGCTTCGTCATTCGACTTCCCTCAGATTCCCCATTGCGCAGAGCAATGAACAAAGCCTTCTCCCGTTTCGATGTACGGTACCTCGTCTGTCTAAGGCTAGTATAGATGGCAAGCTCGTCTTTGGCCTGTTCTCTAAAATAGACAGGAGTCTTGTACGTTTCGTCATTGTTACCTTTGCGGTAAACATATAACAGCTTATTATTTAGATCCAGATCATCCAAGTTAAGATTTACGATTTCTGAAACCCGTAAGCCCGAGTTCAAGATGAGACTGGCGATACAAGCATCTCGTTCCTTGTTTAACTCATGTGCATATAGCGCTTGTTTATTCTTCTCCACATCCACCGCATACCCTTCCAAAATGTATCCGATAAATTCCAGCAATTCTTCATCTTCAAGAATTTTTCCTTTTAGCTTGGCAGCAGTATCCTTCGGTTTATGCGTGCGCTTAATTTCAATTTTGGCCATAATATTGCGTTTGAGTAAGGGGTAGAAATCTTCATCTTCGGCAATTTGGCTTAAATAGTGAAATAGTGAACGTAGAGAAGATAATTTCCGAGATACCGTAATTCTAGAATTAGCTCCCTCACGCTTGGTTGTAAGGAATAACCGATACGCGGTTACGGAATCCATTCGGAGCACCTCTAGCTCAATCAATGTAACCTCTGCATTGGTGCTAGCTGCAGACAGGCCTTCTGCACGGAGCCAGCTAAAGAACGTATCATAGTCTCGCAGATACTCCAGCAAGGTGGAGGGAGAGAGATCCGGTAATTTATAATCTATGAATTGCTGAACGAACCAGGGCATGGTAGGTAGCTTCTCATCCAGCTTGCGTCGGTCAATTTCTTTTTGAACATTAGTCAATGTCGGCACCTCCAAGATCAAGCATTTCTTAAGATAGTCTATGCTTAAGTGTACCATAATTTACATGGTCACAGTCTGTTCACGAACGTCATGTAGGTTGGTTCGTCATTCTTGCCCTTCCGCGATCAAACCTTTAAAGTAATAAATATAGTCATAAATCGTGGAGCAGGGGAGATGAACCGGATGAATATGAAACTGGAGCTGGTTCCCTGGGAACGTCGTCAGGTAATTCGGCATTTAATGCAATTCTATCTGTATGATTTCACCAAATATCTTAATATTGATGTTGACCATAATGGAGTGTTTCCAGAATACCCTGGATTGGATGCATTCTGGACAGATGAAGGACGCAAATTCCCATTCTTGATAACGAGTGATGGAGCGCCAGCTGGATTCGCTCTGGTAGAACGCTTTGAACCAGGAAATATCGACAATGATTATTACTTAACTGAATTTTTTGTGATGCAAAAATATCGGCGCAGCGGAGTGGGGACACAAGCGGCGCATGAGTTGTTTGAACGGTTTCCTGGTCGTTGGAAGGTTACACAGGTACGTAACAACGTAGTCGCTCAGGCTTTCTGGCGCAAGGTTATTGGAGCCTACACAGGCGGACGCTTTCGAGAAAAGTTCCATCCAGAGCTTGGCAATCCCAGTCAGTTTTTTGTAACGTAATGGATAAATAAAAAAAGAAACTACGTATTGTAAACTAGATAAGGAGTGTATGAAATGAACATGCCGGAATTTCATCTGGAGGGACAAACGGCACTGGTGACAGGTGCAGGCAGAGGGATTGGTAAGGCGATTGCCATAGGGCTTGCTGAGTCGGGCAGTGATGTCGTGTTGGTATCACGGACTTTCAGCGAAATTGAGGAAACCGCAGCCTACATTCAAGAACACACAGGGCGCAGAGCGATAGCTCTTACTGCCGATGTAACGTCCAGAGAGCAACTCGAAGAGACATTCAGAGAGGCCATTGCTGCGATGGGAAGGTTGGACATTCTTGTTAATAATGCAGGTATGAACATCCGCACACCTGCACTCGAGGTAACAGACGAGCAATGGGAAACGATTATGCAGACGAATCTGAAATCGGCTTTCATGGCGTCACAAATAGCTGGTCAACATATGAAGGATCAGGGCGGTGGAAAAATCGTAAATATCTCCTCCGTTGGCGGGCATACAGCCCTTCGGACTGGTGTTGTGTATGGATCGACGAAGGCAGCCATGATACATATGACGAAGGTGCTTGCGATGGAGTGGGGGAAATACGGAATACGTGTCAATGCAGTTGGCCCGTGGTATTTCCGCACACCACTGACCGAGAAGCTACTGAATGATCCCAAATACCTTGGAGAGATCATTGATCGCACCCCACTTCAGCGCGTCGGTGAGCTACATGAGGTAGTGGGGCCGGTTATATTTTTAGCATCCGATGCGGCAGGCTATATTACCGGGCAAACGCTCTTAGTGGATGGTGGAATGTCCATTTATGGGTTTTAAAACCAGTTGGAACGGGTAATAGTTCTGGTTAGGCTTGTCTTCATTAACGATATTACGAAGTTTGAGGAGGAATCATCCATGGAACGACGTGAATATGGGAATACAGGTATGCAAGTGAGTACACTTGGATTTGGTGGAGCTGAGATTGGACAGAACGTTTCTAAGGAAGATGTGGCGACATTGTTAAACAGTGCGTTAGATGCAGGACTTAATATCATCGATACCGCTGAATGTTATGGGGATAGTGAGGCATTGATTGGAGAGGTGTTGTCCCATCGCCGAGATGACTATTATTTATTTACCAAATGTGGACATGCCGCCGGGATCGAAGGGCCGAATTGGGATGCTAAAGTGCTGGAGCAAACCATTGACCGGAGTCTGAAGCGTCTAAAAACGGACTATGTGGATGTCATTCATCTACATAGCTGTTCTGAAGAAGTGCTTCGGCAAGGGGCAGTTATAGAAGTTCTTCAGCGTGCGAAGCAAGCTGGGAAAACCAGATTTATTGGGTATAGCGGGGATACGAAGGATGCAAGGTACGCAATAGAGACTGGGGTATTTGACAGCCTGGAGACCTCCCTAAATATTGCTGATCAAGAAGCGATTGAGCTGACTTTACCCGAAGCACGTAAAAGAAACATGGGGGTAATCGCCAAAAGACCGATCGCGAACGCAGCATGGACACATGAGACGCTTCCGGAAAAGGATTATTCCTATGTGTATTGGGAGCGCTTGAAGGAACTAGACTATGCTTTTCTCAAAGATACTGACGTGCAGAAAGCGGTTGAAACGGCCTTACGCTTCACATTGAGTACAGAGGGTGTGGATACAGCAATTGTCGGAACCGCTAAACCGAATCGTTGGCAACAAAATGCGGATCTCGTATCCAAAGGCGCATTGCCACAGGATGTCTATGAAGAGATTAGAGCGAATTGGAAAAAGGTTGCCAGACCTGATTGGACAGGACAAATATAAGAGACAATATCGTTCTTTAAGAATAAAGGATATTCAGGTGTACAATCGATTTCGTGAAAATGATGTTAAGCCAGTATGTTCTTAATATAAGTCAAAAAGGCCGCCGATGGCGGCTTTTTTTGTATTCTTTTCTCTATCTGATGATAATGAAATACGATGGAAAGCCGTTAGTAATTGATATGACTTATTTTCAATACATGAAAAATTCATAACAAAAAACCGAATTGTCCAACATTAACTCAGAAACAACAACCTTAGTATCTTTAGCTAATGAAAAAGTTGATTGGATTATTTCAACATATGAAAAATTCATAACAGAAAAACCAATTGTACTTAGCTTCTGTTTATCGCCGCGGTACTATCCCGCTCCCTAATTAGAGAAAAAGCAAACCATTCCTGAACCTCATAGTCAACCTTCCATTTTCAAAATAAGATCCATCCGTTTGGTAATCAGCTTGAATTTCTAGAAAGGATGTCTGCATAAGTTTTGATTGCTAATAAGCAAGATATGTGTATAATAGGTTGGACAATAGAATTACATGAAAGTTTTCTAGGGTTCCGCGACAGAGATGTCGGTCTGGTCCGAGAGAAAACTCACAGCCGTTTGGTTGTGTCACGGAAGGACAAAAGCCTGGGAGATAAACTGCGTAACTGCAGTTTGTTTCCCAGGCTTTTTTTGTTTTGACTGCATGTAATTTTATTGCAAAATGCCACTTATGAAGAAGGAGTGTGACAAGAATGAACAAAACTTGGTTATCCGTAATCGTAGCGGCCATTTTTGAAGTGGGCTGGGTGATTGGTTTGAAGCATGCGAGTGGAGTATTGGAATGGGGGTTAACCCTGATTGCAATCATCGTAAGTTTTACCTTGATGATTGCAGCTTCACGTTCGCTTGCTGTAGGAACGGTATACGCTGTATTTGTTGGACTTGGCACAGCCGGTACTGTACTTGCAGAGATTATTCTATTTGGTGCCGCAGTGCAGACGGGTAAAATGTTACTCATTGGATTACTCTTGCTTGGTGTGATCGGTCTCAAAATGTTAAGCAAAGAGAAAACGAAGGAGGTGCATCATTAATGAGCTGGATATTTCTAATTATGGCCGGAATATTTGAGATGATCGGAGTGCTTATGATCAATAAGCTGCACAAAGACCGAAATTTGATTTCATTGATTCTGTTAATCGCAGGCTTTGGTCTGAGCTTCTGGTTGTTATCTCTGGCGATGGAGACTCTTCCAATGGGAACGGCATATGCTGTGTGGACGGGAATCGGAGCCTCTGGCGGAGCGATTTTAGGCATGATTTTCTATGGGGAACCCCGAAACGCACTACGAATTGTATTTATTACGATGGTGCTCGGCGCGGCAGTAGGATTGAAGCTAGTGAGCTAAACGATTTATAGCTTGACTTGTAACCCGTTACAGCCGATACACTCAACTCATGAAATAGTTTTAACCTAGGAGTGTGTTCCAACACATAACGCCTTTCATGAGGGGGAAGTAAGAACATGAGACAGGATCAACAACGTAAAATTATATTTATTGATATCGACGGTACACTTGTGACGGATGATGGCAGTGTACCGGAGTCTGCCCAAACTGCTTGTCGTTTGGCGAGAGAGAACGGTCATTTATTGTTTCTATGCACAGGACGTTCAAAGGCTGAAATATATGATGAGATCTGGGATCTGGGATTTGACGGGCTGATTGGTGCAGGAGGCGGCTATGTGGAAGTGGACGGAGAGACCCTCTATCATAAAAAAGTACTTCCAGATGACGTACTCGATATGGTTAATTTCTTCAATGAGCATGGTATTAATTTCTATCTTGAATCGAATTCGGCATTATACGCAAGCCCTAATCTGAAGACTCACCTGGAGAGATTGTTGCATGGAGATGTAGAGAATGATCCTGCGGCACGGCAACAAATGGAGGCATCACCACATCCGTTTATCACTCAACTCACTTATGGGGAAACGGATTGGAACAAAGAAGATGTCAACAAAGTGTGTTTCCTAGAGAGCGAGGTTCCTTTTGCAACAATTCAACAACGGTTTGAAGGGAAATTCCAAGCTATTCAGTGTACAGTCCCAATCTTCGGAGAAGACAGTGGAGAATTAATGCTGCCTGGCATTCATAAGGCCGTTGCGATTGCAGATGTGCTACATCATCTTGGTTTGCCCGTGGAACATACGATTGGAATTGGAGACGGGATGAACGATGTTGAGATGCTGGATTTTTGCAATTTAGGAATCGCGATGGGCAATGCCAAGCCTGGACTGAAAGAAATCGCAGATGATATTACAGATGATCTAGAGAATGATGGGCTGTACAAAAGTTTTGTGAAGCATGGTCTCATTTCCGTTTAAACGATTTATGGATTTATGGATATACGGATATTCTATCTGATGTAACATGTAACATCATAACAAGTGAACAGATCGAGAAGTCGCCGATTGGCGGCTTTTTGAGCTTTAAATAGAAACGGATCGTCGCTCATGTCATATAATCGTGTCTATAACAGGTAGCCAGTTCAGAATGACTACCTGTTTTTTGATTATTACGTTACGTGGATCCATTCTCGACGAACATATCCTTTTGATTTTGTTTTCGAAAGCTACGCGGAGACTCACCAACTGTTTTGGTGAACAGAATTGTGAAGTAGTTTGGATTATCATAGCCAACGAGCTTGGCAATTTCCCATACTTTTTTCTTGGTAGAGACTAATAACCGGGTAGCTTCTCCCATTCTACGCTGGATCAAGTAATGATAAGGAGACGTACCATAGTGTTTGGAATACATATGAATCAAATAATAAAAGTCAATGTGAAAATGATCCGCCAGTTCTTTTAACTTAATGGGTTGCCTGTAGTTGGTATCCAGATAGTCTTTAACCCTCTGCGCAAGGTTATTGCTTAGAACGATTTCGCTCGCTGTGCGTTGATGATGTGACATCCGATGAATAATGACCAATATGGCTTTTAGCACATGATGAGAGATATATTCGTACCCGTCTTCACAGATTGAAAACTCATTAAACATCGTCTGTATTAACGAACAGAGTTCCTCCGAATAGCGGTTCGAGCGAATGACAGGTTCGCTGCCGGGAGAAACCACCCAATCTCTATCAGGATGTATCCCATCATGGAAACGGAAGCCGCAATAATAGGTGGATAACGGGAACTCAGGATCGGATTTCTCTTCATGTAATGTTCCTTTGTTATAGACAAGCAGATCGCCTTGTTGAACTGAATGCTTCGTGCCGTTAATTGTGAACGAGCCTTTACCGTCTATTACATAGATGATCTCATGGAGATCGTCATGCTTGTGTGTAGGGAAGCTCCAATGGGGATGATCCGCTAGCTTACCTACGTAAATAATAATACATTCTTGATCATCATATTGTTGGGCAGATTCTAAGTGTGTATTCATGTAGCGTGTCTTCCCTTCAGTACATCTATCTGTAAAATGACAATATATATCATGTTTATAAATAAGACCACAACAACCTTAATTGTCGTCTAGCCTCATCTGACAGTACAATTTGACTATTCATATGTACTATATATCGAACTGAGGGGAAGGGAAAGTATATTGTATGACATAAAATAAATATAAGAGACATCAAAAGGTCGGCAACAATCGCAACAATAGAGAGGAATAGTGAGGGATAGTGAGGGCTTATTCATGACTAGAAATAGAGAAACTTTACTAATTTTAACGCTTACGCTAGTGAGCTTCGTATTAGGCACGACCGAATATGTCATCGTAGGTGTATTAAAGGAAATAGAGCATGCGATGAAAGTATCGCTGGCAGCGGCTGGTGCTCTCGTGTCTGGCTTCGCGATTGCCTACGCTATAGGGACACCGTTTGCGGTCGCATCTTTGTCCAAACTGTCACGCAGAAACTCCATTCTGATCGGTTTTGGCATCGTACTCGCGTTGAACCTACTGACGGTGTTCGCCACTACATTCTATTCATTAATGGCTATTCGTATTGTATCAGCGGTCGCTTGTGGGCTTACCGTTTCGCTATCGATCTCCATCGCTAGCGATGCAGTTCAGCAGGAGAGAAGGGGCGAAGCAATCGCTTGGATCTTAGGTGGGTTTTCTATCGCTAATGTATTTGGCGTACCACTAGGAACATTCATTGGACAGCATCTGAACTGGTGGATGACCTTTGTAGTTACCGCAGGGATCGGTGTAATACCGTTCATATTGATGTTCCGAATTCTTCCGCGGCAAACAACGACGATTACCAGTTCATTCAGTGATCAGATGGTTTTATTTATGAAACCTCGTATTCTGCTAGCCTGCTTAATTCCAGTGCTCGGCAATAGCTGTATCTTCGTGACATTTACGTACATTACTCCTTTATTGAGCCAGTCCATGGGGGTGCCTACAAGCTGGATCAGCGGTGTACTCCTAATCTATGGAGCCTGCAGTATTTTGAGCAACTGGATCGGAGCTAAAATAGCCAAAGGGGATTTCCTACCCAAGCTCAACTGGCTTTTTATTATTCAAGCCGTTATCTTCGTAGGGCTGAGTTTGACTGTATCGAATCTATGGCTGGGGCTAACGTTTCTATTCTTGATCGGTTGTCTGTCATCCTCGATGAGTGCCGCATCCCAACTGTATCTGTTTGATGTATCTGGCGTAGTCGTGCCAAAATCCAAAGCGTTTGCATCCACATTGCTGCCCGTATCGGCCAATGTTGGCATTGCGCTTGGCTCTGGGATCGGCGGGATTGCCGTTAATCTGGGTGGCGTGAATTGGGTGCCGCCGGTTGCCGTTGTGCTGGCTTTGTCAGCTTTTGTAATTACGAGAGTATGCCAGCGTTCGATTCACTTGAAGCCAGATGGAGAAATGGCAACGAATGCAGCCTAAGCTGACTGACCTAGATTGATCGAATGTGTTGCTGTAATGAATAATAGAATAAGGTTCGCGAGAACCCATACAAATTTGCTGTTATGCAGAGTTGTATGGGTTTTCAATATCAGCCTGTGCATCCAAGATAGAATGAAATGTAGTAGAAAAATGCAATCTTTTGGCGAGCTTGTATGGGGGTAGATTTGATAGAATGATAACAAGCTTTCTTGGTTACAGCAGTAAGTTCCATGACATAAGGAGGTAAAAAGAATGAAAAAGCCAATCATCGGTGTTCTGCCGTTGTATGATTCTGATAAAAAAAGTTATTGGATGCTCCCGGATTATATGTACGCTATAGAGAGCTCTGGCGGAATTCCAATGATGTTACCTCTGACAACTAACCTCGATATTATTGTAAGGCTGGCGCATGAGTTTGACGGATTTTTATTCACCGGCGGACATGATCTCAATCCAGAGCTTTATCATGAAAAGGTGGAGGAAGCGTGCGGGGAGCTATGTCATGAACGGGATCGAATGGAGGCACTTCTTTTTCAAAAGGTCGCCCAGCTAGATAAACCAGCCTTCGGGATTTGCCGTGGACTGCAACTATTTAATGTCATGTTGGGCGGGTCTTTGATTCAGGATATTCCGACAGGGCTTCAGGTACCGACACCTGTTCAGCACAAGCAAAGTCCGCCGTACACGAATCTTGTCCATGAGGTACATATTGCTAATCATAATTTACTACACGACATCCTTCAGACCCATACAATTAAAGTGAATAGTTATCACCATCAGGGGATCAAAGTTTTAGCTGATCAATTAACGGCAGTAGCTGTCGCTGAGGATGGATTAGTTGAAGCTGTGGTGATGCCAGATCGTACATTTATATTGGCTGTTCAGTGGCATCCAGAATATAGTTTCGCTGTAGATGAGTATAGTCAAAAGTTATTCTCAAGCTTTGTGTCCTCATGCCAGTCTCTTAGCTATGATCAGAATATCGAAGACATCATTGCCTAGATCAGTTGATTGGCGATTATGTAAAATAAAAAAAGACCTCCAATGATTGCATCAGAGGAGGTCTTCCAATTAGACAAATGATGGGCATAGCCCTTCATTCATTTATTTTTTTGATTCAGATGAGAAGGTGCTTGATCACTCGCATTCAGTGTTGCAATCAGCTTCTCACCCTCCACATCCAGATTCGGCAGGATACGATCCAACCACTTAGGAAGCGTCCAGGCTTTGTCACCGAAGATCGCCATAGTGGCAGGAACAAGTCCCATACGAATAATAAAGGCATCAATCAGGATACCTACGGCCAACGTAAAACCGATCTGTTTGATCATGACATCATCGGTGAAGATGAATCCTGCGAATACTGAAACCATGATCACCGCCGCCGCTACAACAACACGACTGACCTGATTGTATCCATGTACAACCGATTCGCGTCCTCTGTGACCATGTACATACGACTCACGCATCGAGCTGACGAGGAATACCTGATAATCCATAGCTAGACCATACAAAATACCTGTTACGATAATCGGCATGAAGCTCAGCAGCGGACCGCCCGTATCGAAGCCAAAGAGCGAATGCAGCCATCCCCATTGAAACACCGCAGTTGTAATACCGAATGTAGCTAGAATACTAAGCAGGAAGCCAATCGTTGCTTTGATCGGAACGATAATGGAACGGAATACAAGCAATAGTATGATAAGTGAGAGTAGAATAATAATACCTACATAAATAGGGAATACCTGTGCCAATTTGGCTGACATATCAATGTTGACCGCGGTCAGACCTGTAACTCCAATTTTTACGTCATTCTGCTGTGCAAAGCTTGCATCGGCAGAGCGTAGATCATTGACTAGGTCTTTGGTGGTCACATCGTTCGGACCTGTCTTCGGAATGAGACTAAATATCGCCAGATCTGCTGTCATGCCAAGCGGCGTGACCTGTGCAACATTGTCCTGACTTTGCAGACCCATCATCAGGCCGCCTACCAGTTCAGGTGTGACCTGAGCTGAAGAGCTGTTAGGTTCTGCGACCAAAATAAGCGGGCCGTTGAATCCTTCTCCGAACCCTTCAGAGATGGCATCATAACTCTGTCTTGCTGTTGTGTCCAGGTTCGCCGAGGATGCCCCGGGGATGCCCATTTCCATTTTGGTGATTGGTGTGGCCGCAAAGCCGAGAATAACGACGATAGCAATAATAGTAACCCAACGATTTTTGATAACAAATTTAACCCATCTGTCAGCAATTCCATGATTAGCCGCTTTTGATGGCTGCGCACCTTTCTCGCGCGCTTTAGTTGAACAGATGCGTTCCCCGACAAGCCCGAGCAGAGCCGGCAACAAGGTCAACGCAACAAATACGTTAATTAGCACAGTCGCAGCCGCAACAAGAGCCATTGTAGATAAGAAGGCAAGTCCGATCACGAGCATACCGCATAGTGCAATGATAACCGTTAATCCAGCAAAGAATACGGCGCTGCCTGATGTACCAATTGCTCTTGCTGTTGCTTCTTGTGCGCTCAAGCGCTGATCAATAATCATCCGGCGCTGGCGATTGACGATGAATAGAGCATAATCGATGCCGACTGCCAGACCAACCATAAGCGCCAGAACGGATGTTACACTAGGCATTTCGATAAATTTGGAGATTGAGAATGCTCCACCAACCCCAATCGCAACCCCAAGAAGAGCTGTAATCAGAGGTAACCCGGCTGCAACAACGGAACCGAGCGTGATTAATAGAACAATTATAGCGATAACCAATCCGACGATCTCAGCCGAACCAACACCAATGGATACGGCTTTAAGTGTTTCGCCCGGGAGTACGGTGATATTGGTTCCTTGCTCTACCGTCATAACGGATTGAATAACGGCATCGAATAAATCCTGTGTAATAGCAGATTGTTCAATTGTGAATTGGAACTGGAATAGAGCGGTGCTGCCGTCCGAAGAGATTAATACACCAGGGACGGGAACTCCTTCTACCATTAATGGTCCGTACGGAGGTGGTGTTGTATTCCCGGATTGTGCTGCTGCACCGGCAGTCTGAGACATTTGAGACATGTCTGCAGATGCACCGGCACTGCTAGCTTCTGCTGCATAATCTGCAGGATTAATGACCTGTTCTAACCCGTATACTTCACTGACACCCTTCATCATCGCACTAAGGCGTTCAGGTGTATCCAAACGTTCGTTATCGGGTGCTTTGAAAACGACACTTCCTTGGCCGCCTGAAGCGGCTGGCAGTTCTTTTGCTAACTGATCCAATACTTTCTGCGATTCTGTACCTTCAATCTTCATCTCAGAGCTGATATGTACACCATTGATGCTGATCATCGAAATGACAATGCCCAGAATCAGTACCCAGCCAATAATGAAGTATAACGGTTTGCGAAAAGCGGTCTTCCCCAATTTGTATAATAACGTAGACATTTCTCTCTTTTACACTCCTTTGAATAGATGCATATGAATGATGGGAGGCTAGAAGCCTTTTCGCAAATGATCAAATACGGTTTCTAAAAACTGGTCAAACGTGACTGCACCCTCTTTTGTATTATCTGTAACAACCTCACCTGGCAGTAACACATTGAGTCTTCCGTCAATTAATGGATTAATTGTTCCATAGATCGAGTTAAGTAGAAGATAAGTATAGATTTCATCGTATTTTCCATCAGACAGATCCAGCAGTGTTTCTTGAGCTTGTGTCTGCATTTGATGCATTGCCCCGAGGTAATGTGGCTCCAGCACAGGATAGGTCTTAGACAACAATAAGAGTTGATGCAATCTTCCGATTAGTTCTGTAGTGAGCTGCATTTTAATTAATTGGTAGAGAACATCGAGCAGGGAGGCGTGCTCGGGCAGTTCGGTGAGTAAATGCTCTAGTTCAGCCGTATTCTGAACAGATGTAGCTCCTCTTGCGACAGCTTCTTCCTTACAAGTGAAGTAATTGGCAAACGTTCGGCGAGAATAACCTGCTTTTTGCACAATATCTTCCACCGTAAAACCGTCGAGCCCATGTTTCAGGGTAAGTTCAAATGCAATGCTGGCAAGCGCCTTTTCGGTCGCTTCTTTTTTTAGATGTCGTAAATTTCGTTTAATCATGAGCGGTCGCTTATGCGTTCATCTCCATCTCCAGCGAAGCTGGCGGAATTGGTCAGTCGTTAGATTGTGAATAGAATTCCCCCCTTAGGTCTAATAACATTTAAGATCATGAGAATATAGGTGAGCAAATAATGCTGTGAAATTATCATAACAACAACTTGCACAATGTGCAAATTTACTCAATGGGCAAGTTTTTATGGTGTGAAATATGATATTAATATCCGCTATTTTGTAATATTTTCGTAATTCACATATGCATTTCATTTATGTCAGAGAAAATTGAAGTAACGATGATCACTCGATAGAGATGAATGAATATCCATCATTGCCTTATTAATATTCGCTTCATTTAATTACGGTTTTGATTTCAGTTGCTGTGTAGGTGGGAGATAAGGTTGGCTTAATATGAGAGTGAGAAGAGCGAACAATATGTTGTTGTTGACATTTAGACAATGAATCGAAATGTAGGGAGTTTCAATTTAACCCTTCGGATGTACTGATCTGGTTTGAATTTGCGGGGATTTTGTCATACCTGTATTAGTAATCATGATAGAATAGAGGTATTCGGCAGATGTTATCGAGTTAGATGCTACATAAGCTTAGGTGTTATAGGATTATTAATGTTCATGGAGGTTAGACAGATGAGAACAGATGAATATTATATGCATAAAGCCATTGAAATTGCACGGCAAGCGCGCCAAGAGGCTAACGAACCTTTTGGTGCAATTCTGGTTAAGAATGAAGAGGTCATGATGATTGGTGAAAATAAAATTAATACGTTTTGTGATCCGACTCATCACGCCGAAATTGGACTTATAAGAAAATTTTGTTCAGAGCATCACGTATTTGACTTGAGCGAATACACTTTGTATACGAGTTGTGAGCCATGCGTAATGTGCTCCGGAGCGATGGTGTGGTCCAATCTCGGCAGACTTGTGTATAGTGTATCCCATGATCAATTGGCGGGAATTGCTGGCAGTAACATCATGATCTCTTGTGAGGAAGTGTTTGCGAAAAGTCCGCAACAGCCTGAGGTTGTAAAGGAAATGCTCAATCAAGAAGGGCTGAAGGTATTCGAGGGTTACCAATTCCATGTATAGTTTAATGGGCTCTCAAAATTAATTTTAAAATATGGCTTGATTTTTTCGGAAACGTCTGATAGTGTAATACCTGTGATTTTGGAAAGTTGATTTATCAATATGAATTAGAGCTTTCCAGCAGATAAATTTGACCACTTCTACCAGGAAGTTAAGGCCATACGGACAGCCGGGTCAAACGCCGATTGGCAACTTATGTTGCCTTATTGATTGAGTTCAAAGCTCAAATTTTATAAGTTGGTTACTTTACAACCAGTGCATTTGCACATCAACTTGTGAAACGGTCAATAAGAGTGGTAAAGGCGAATTATTTGCTATATAGACTCTGATCCAATATTGATATACATGAAGGAGCTTTCCGCCAAAGGAGTTCTTGTGAATTTTTTTTGGTCAAGGAGTCTTCACGTCTTATTTATGATGTATATCAACAAGCAAGTGTGATGATGCGCAAATATGCGGCATTTTTCACCTTGCTTTTTTTATTGTATCAGTAGCGGGTGAACGTTGCATAATGAAACAATACAATCTGTGATGGCATGGAATCGTACAAAAAAAAACGAACCTACATATGGGGATAGGAGAATGAAAAATGGGAAAAGCACTAATCATCGGCGCCGGCGGCGTTGCTTCTGTGGCAGTACACAAATGCGTTCAAAATAGCGAAGTTTTTGAGGAGATCTGCATCGCGAGTCGTACAAAATCAAAATGTGACGAACTTAAAGCGAAGTTGGACGGCGGCAAAACAAAAATTACGACAGCACAAGTGGATGCTGACAATGTTGACGAGTTGATCGCGTTGATCAACGAAGTTAAACCGGATATCGTGATGAATCTGGCTTTGCCATATCAGGATCTGACGATCATGGATGCTTGTCTTGCAACGAAAACAAACTACATGGATACAGCGAACTATGAGCCAGAAGATACAGCAAAATTCGAATACAGCTGGCAGTGGGATTACAAAGAGCGCTTTGAAAAAGCAGGCATTACTGCATTGCTCGGAAGCGGATTTGATCCTGGCGTAACTGGCGTATTCTCTGCATATGCCCTGAAACACTATTTCGATGAAATCGAATATATCGATATCCTTGACTGCAATGGCGGTGACCACGGTTACCCGTTCGCAACAAACTTTAACCCTGAGATCAACATCCGTGAAGTTTCAGCTAACGGAAGATACTGGGAAAATGGTGAATGGATCGAAACGAAGCCAATGGAAATCAAACGTGTCTACGACTTCAAAGAAGTTGGCGAAAAAGATATGTACCTGTTGTACCATGAAGAATTGGAGTCCTTGGCGAAAAACATTCCTGGTCTGAAACGTATCCGTTTCTTCATGACATTTGGCCAAAGCTACCTGACTCACTTGAAAGCATTGGAAAACGTAGGCATGACTTCAATCGAACCGATTGAATATGAAGGCAAACAAATCATTCCATTGCAATTCTTGAAAGCAGTATTGCCAGATCCAGCATCCCTTGGACCACGTACAGTGGGTAAAACGAACATCGGTTGCATTTTCAAAGGTAAAAAAGATGGTCAAGACAAAACGTACTATGTATACAACATCTGTGATCACCAAGAGTGCTTCAAAGAAGTTGGTTCCCAAGCGATCTCTTACACAACAGGCGTTCCAGCAATGATCGGTGCAGCAATGGTTATGACAGGTAAATGGAATAAACCAGGTGTATTCAACGTCGAAGAGTTCAACCCAGATCCGTTCATGGAAGAACTGAACAAATGGGGTCTCCCATGGGTAGAAGACTTCAACCCGGTATTGGTTGATGAGCTGCCAGAAGAAGCAAAACAATCGGAGCTTGTTCGTTAAAATGCGGTTTGAGCAATTACCGACGCCTTGCTTTGTTGTTGACGAGAGCCTAATTGAGAAAAACCTGAAAATCCTGAACGGGGTTATGCAGCGTACAGGTGCCAAAATTGTGCTTGCACAAAAGGCATTTTCCATGACTGCGATGTATCCTCTCATTGGAGAATACCTGAGTGGTGCGACAGCAAGTGGACTGTATGAAGCACGTTTGGGTCACGAGGAAATGGGCAAGGAAAACCATGTTTTTGCGCCAGCTTACCGTGCAGAAGAGATCGACGAGATTATTTCGATCTGTGACCATATCATTTTCAACTCATTTTCGCAGCTTGCGAAATTTAAGGATAAGGCGCTTCAGGCTGGCCGCAAGGTTGGTTTGCGCATTAACCCGGAATGTTCAACCCAAGAAGGACACGAGATCTATGATCCGTGTTCTCCGGGTTCACGTTTTGGAGCTAAACAAGAGGATTTCCGAGCAGATCTGCTGGAAGGGGTCTCTGGACTGCATTTCCACACATTGTGTCAGCAAAACTCCGATGATCTGGAGACAACGCTGAACGCTGTAGTAGAGAAATTCGGTCAATGGCTGCCACAGATGGAATGGATTAACTTCGGTGGTGGACATCACATCACACGTGAAGACTATGACATTCCAAGATTGGAAGCTTGCATTAAGCGTATGCAGAACGACTATGGTCTAGAAGTATATCTGGAGCCGGGAGAAGCTGTTGCTCTAAATGCAGGATATCTGGTAACTTCCGTGCTGGACTTCCACAAAAACGGCATGGATATCGCTATTCTGGATACTTCAGCTACATGTCATATGCCAGATGTACTGGAAATGCCATATCGCCCGCCGCTAATCGGTTCGGGAGAAGTGGGCGAGAAAGCGCATCTGTATCGTCTGGGTGGACAAACTTGCCTATCTGGTGATGTCATTGGAGATTACTCATTCGATCAACCTTTGCAAGAAGGTGACCGTCTCGTATTCGAGGACATGGCGATCTACTCCATGGTGAAAACTAATACCTTCAACGGCATGCCGTTGCCAGCCATTGCAGTCAAACGAAAAGATGGCGATTGTGAAATCGTACGTGAATTCGGATACCAAGATTTCAAAACAAGATTGGCTTAATACGTTATTATATATCCTAAGTTATCACCGGTATTACTCTAGCGATGTATATTGTTATTATATAAGTAAAAAGAGCAGTTCCAAGTCACACACGAGTGTGATTTAGAAACTGCTCTTTTTTTGTGTTACTTGTTTGAGTCCACGGGTTTACTTGCTGCTCTGGTGGCATAAGGGAAGATTGGGTCTTTCAGTTCAAATTCATACGTTAGTCCATTCACGATCCCTACGACATATTCGCTGTCATACAGATCTAGTAAAAATCCGGCCATCTGCTCGGCTGTATGGAACTTAGGCACACGCCCTTCATACTGGAACTGATCTAGATCAAAGGCACGTTCAGCAAACTCGGTTTCTGTCGCAGCAGGTGCGAGCACTTTGGCTTGCATAGGAACATGTTTGCTTTTAAGCTCCTGGGCCAGACCTTCGGTAAAGGCACTGACATAAAACTTGGTCGCACAGTACGTTACCGCATCCGGTACAATCGTATAGCCGCCTCCTGAAGAGATGTTGATAATTTGTGTGCCCGGAGTTTCGGCATAATCCCGAACATAGAGAGTGGAGAGAATTGTAAGTGCTTCAATATTGAGATGAAGCATTTGTTCAATTTTAGGCAAGTGTTGCTCACCAACTGAGGCAAAATTGCCAAAGCCAGCATTGTTGATCCATGTTTCGATGGAATAACCGTTCAAGCTTTCATAGAAAGCATGTACATCCGCGGCAATGGATAGATCTACGGTGCGAATCACAACGTCTAACGTGTTATCTATTTCAGCAATTTTGGATTTTAACTGTTCCAACTCAGCGGTTCTGCGTGCAGCTAAAATCAGATGTTTACCGCGTGCGGCAAATGCCAAAGCTGCTTCATATCCAATGCCTGAACTTGCTCCAGTAATTACGGTGTATTTCATGAGAATTCCTCCGAATCTAATTTCAGTATTTAATATTGTGATGTGACTACGAGTTGATTATACTGATTAGAGCTTACTCTAAGTCAAGCAAGAAAATGGAAAGGAGTACAACCATGCATACGATTGGTGAAGTCGCTGAGTTGCTCGGGATTAGTGCGTATACGTTACGGTATTACGAGAAGGAGCAGATCATCATTCCGCTTCGTGATGCCGGTGGAGACAGGCGATACAATGAGTCTCATCTCAAATGGCTGCAGTTTGTCATCAAGTTAAAAGAAACACAAATGCCGATCGCTGTCATCAAAAAGTATGCTTCGTTATTTCAAGAAGGCGAGCATACAGCTCCAGAACGTTTGGAACTGCTGGAGAACCATAAGAGAGCCGTTGAAGATCAGATGAACAACCTTCATGCCGCGAACGAAATGCTGGAACTTAAAATTGTGGCATATCGATCATTTATCGGGAAATAATGTAATGAGCTTGGATTTCATAGATAGCGTAACATGCGTTTTTAAATGACCTTCTATTGCCAAAAGTGTGATTTTTGTTATAGACTATTTTTTATGTTTGCTAAAATTTACGTTGTGCATTGTTCATCAAGGGGGAAATGGAATGAATCAAAACAGAATACAAAAATCGAACAAGCTGAAGATCCTCTCCAAAGTATTGTTAATTATTATCGGGGGATTTATCACGGCATATGGTCTGGAAGCCATATTGATTCCGAACAATGTCTCGGACGGCGGCGTAACCGGTCTTAGTATCGTAGGATCACAATTGTTCGGACTACCACTCGGGATGTTGATCGGGCTTATTAACATTCCTTTTGTATGGCTTGGTTATAAGCAGATCGGTAAGAGTTTTGCTTTATATTCGGTCATTGGTATTGCTTCACTTGCGGTTAGCACCAGTCTGATGCACCATGTGCCAACGATTATTCAAGGCGATACTTTGCTGGTTACCGTTGTTGGCGGTATCATTATCGGTTTTGGTATGGGACTTGCATTGCGTAATGGCGGAGCATTAGATGGAATAGACATGTTGGCTGTGTTGTTATCCCGTAAAGTCCCATTTGGAACGAGTGACCTGATTCTGTTCCTCAACATGTTTGTGTTTATCGTTGTGTCTACGGTATTTGGTCTACAAGGTGCGATTCTGTCTGGGCTTGCGTACTTTATTGCTTCTAAAGTTATACATATCGTTGAAGAAGGCTTGAGCGGTTCCAAGACATTCAAAATTATTACGAATCAACCAGAGATTATGGTCGAAACCATTCGTGATCGTCTAGGACGTGGAGCAACATATACGGATGCGTATGGTGGATACTCTAACGAGCAATTCAAAGAAATTACGTGTGTCATCAACCGGATGGAAGAAAGTAAAATTAAAGATATCATTCATGAAATTGATCCTACGGCTTTTGTAGTCGTATACGATGTAGCCGAGGTTAAAGGCGGGAATTTCAAGAAGAAGGATATTCACTAGGATGAATCAAAAACGCGCTAGAGAGAAGAGTTCTCTCGGCGCGTTTTTTGATACAATTAGGTTTCGGTAAACACGGTTGCAAAACTGCTGTCCACACCTTCAATGTACAATGGGATCGCGTAAACCTGGCTAATATTAGACAGATCATGATTAAGATTCATGTCTTCAATGACTAGAATATACTTGCCGTCTACGCGGTCTTTCCCTAATATCGTTTGGTGAAAAGCAACGGCTTCATCTGGATGATTAGCCGCACCAGCTGAGATCGAGTCCAATCCAACCGCCCGCAATGAGTCAAAAACCATCAGATAACGGGCGGCAGATGCTGCAAGACCCGGGTTATGATTACTGTACCGTTCAGGGTCTGTTGAACGAATGTTCCCAAAACCAGTGCGAATCAAAACCAGATCCGAGCCAGCAATCTGATGTTCATAAGGTTCAAGATCTTCTTTGGTGATTAGCTCATCATCTTGTTTGGGAACATCGATAACGGTTGGATGGTTGAAGATAAAGTTGTCTAACGGGATCTCTGTTAACTTTTTCCCTTGAGGGTTAAAATGCCATGGTCCATCAATGTGGGTGCCGTTATGGTTAAGGGAAGTAATAATGAACTGATTATACAGATCACCTTGGTCGGTACTCGACTGCTGTAGAATCTGTACCGGGGGATTACCCTTATATATGGGCGTATGTGTGCTAAGAGGATAGGACAAGAGTATTCGTGTCATCTTCCAATCGCTCCTTTATTCATTACCTATTATGACCTAGAATGTAAAGACTGAAGAGAGGCAAGCAACCGAACCGTCTGAATAGTACACCATTTATCGTTTTATGCGATGAGGTTTTATTTCATGAATGATATTACACAATAAAGTTGCTTCGTTACATGTTTCATCGGTGTCATTTGTGCTTATTCTCATATTTGAACTCCTATAAAAAATAGTGATGATGAAACGAATTCATAAACCGTATCTTTTTTTTCTGCTCTGGAATGTGTTGATGGTCGGAGGTGTACATATTTCAACCATTCAGCATGAACCGGGTAGAGGAGTTTCTGGTAACGGGAATCTGGGTCTTCTAGTTCTGTTTCCATCTATACTGACATTTTTTATCCTGTGTATATGGACGATGACGTTAACCAGAAGGTGGCTTAATGATCATCGTGATCGCTCGGTTCGGATGTATGCTCTGATACCTATTGTAGCTATTTTGTTATGTGGTCTCTTTATCTTCATGGAAGTTCAATTCATTCACCAGTTGGGCGAGCAGCTGAACGGGTACACGAATGATCCCGATTCGGCAGTCTACCGCTTTGGCTTGCTGAACCAGTATACCAATACACTGTATTATAACTTTCCAATCCTAATGTTTGGACTTTCGTTCTCTATATTCATCGGCTGGCTACTGGAGCGTGTACTTCGAAACAGAACTTAAGCATGTTCTAAAATGAAATGGGGAAGAGAATAATGAAAACGGATACATTCATGATGCCTTACCGATGATAGAATAGAAGAACTGCGTGAAGAATATCCCCTTTTAGCAGGTAGTCCTGCATATGTACAAACGATAGATGTCTCCTTTGATCAAATTCTAGAGATATCCGATGCAGTAATTATAGCTGAAGTGTTGAAACAAAATGAGAATTCCCAAGCTACGTTTAGGTATGCTACGTATTGAGCGAAATTTATGACTCATTCATGTTTGGAAACTTCTCGAGCCATCCATTCCAATAGAAAGAGTACGGGGAATTGGGTGGTTATATTTGCTGATTCATAGTATTCCTCATTTACATAATAAGGAATATTGATATCAGAGATTTTGGCTATAGTGGATTGGCGATTATTCGTAATACTCACAATTTTATTTTTCTCCTGCTTAATTTGTGTTAGATGGGGTAAGATGAATGGATTTTCACCTGAGGTAGATAATGCAATCGTAACACTGTACTTATAAGCAAGCGATTGGGGCTGGCAGATCGACCCTCAAGGATTGCGATACATTATGCAAACGTTAAATGCAATCTTCATGCATAAGCTTTGTGTCCTTATGGAAAACTTATGTAGTGCGTTGAAATAAACATGATTTTATTTAGGGGAGGTAACCTCATGACTAATCAGGATCCACAACAGCTTCTGCAGCAAAAGCATGAACAGGATGAACATAAACGACAGTTCACCCAATTCTCCCGTAACATTTCAGGACATGGCGAGATGGAAGCAGGTCAAGAATTCAGTCATGACCGAGTGTCTGACGACCAGAACCGCATGAAATCTGTTGAGAACAGACGCACATAAGCCCAAAAAGCTAAAAAGCTAACAAATAAGCTGATCCTTCGGGATTGGCTTATTGGTTGTGTGATGGTTTGTGTTCAATTCAAGGGTAACCGTTCTTGATATAATACCAACAATGGTTGTTTTGCTTTTGCTGGAGTCGTATATTACATAGCCACATCGGCAATTGATCATCCATAATGATCATAGATTCTACATATAAGGACGGGGAGAATATGGACTTTAAACCGCTTGCTTCATTTATTGATCGTATCACAGCTTGGAGAGTACCGTGGGCAGAGGTGCTTGTCATGCATCAAAATGATACCGTTTTCCATTATCGGAACGGGTATGCCAATCTAGAGGAGCAAACGCCAATCGGGGATGGAGCGATCTTCAATCTGTATTCCATGACCAAAATCATGACCTGTGTTGCGGGTCTGCAGCTGGTGGAGAGAGGCGATATGCTGTTAAGTGATCCGCTATCAGAGTACTTGCCAGAGTATGCGGACATGAAAGTGAAGAAAACGATGGGGAACGGAGAAGTTCGGCTGGAACAAGCGACCAGAGCGATAACGGTACGCGACTTGTTTACGATGACGGCTGGATTCTCATATGATGTGGGTTGTCCAAGTATACAGGAGATCGTACAGAGTAGTAATGGAACGGTAAGCACTCGGGATTTTGCGAAAGCGCTTGCCAAAGAACCGTTGTTATTTGAGCCTGGCACACATTGGAATTACAGTATGTGCCACGACGTGCTGGGAGCTCTGGTGGAGGTTGTTAGTGGTAAGAAGTTTGGTACGTATTTGCGAGATGCGATTACCGAACCACTCGGCATGAAAGACACGGCATTTGACCTGAATGAAGAACAACAGCGTCGTCTGATTCCGCAATATGCTTACAATGATGAGCTTGGGCAAGCAGTAAGGATGGATGGCAATGGATTCCGTGTAGGTACAGAGCTAGAGAGCGGTGGAGCAGGGCTGATGTCCACAGTTAGCGACTATGCTCTGTTCTTGAATGCATTGACAGGTCGAGGCACGAGTCCAGAAGGTGTGCGAATTCTCTCCCAGGCTTCGGTAGAGCTTATGCGGACAGATCACCTGAATGAAATGACCCGAGGGGACTACTCCTGGGATCATATGGATGGGTATGGTTATGGACTAGGTGTACGTACGCACATCTCCAAAGCAGGCAGTGGATCACTCAGTGCCATTGGTGAATTCGGATGGAGTGGTGCTGCTGGCTGTATGGCGATTATTGATCCGGATTCCGAGTTGACAGTAATGTATGCACAGCATCTATTGAACAGTCAGGAGCCTTACGTTCAGCGGCGGTTACGGAATGTTGTATATTCTTGTTTATCATAAATGATGTAAGAGCCGCGAAATTAATATCGCGGCTCTTTGTAGTACTTATTCAGTTCACATATTAAGGTTTATAGTTGGTGACCAACCCTTTATCGCCCTTGGCAGAGACTACCCGATTGACCATGTATATTCCGAGTGATACAAACAGTAATGCAACCAGATTTTTCAGTTCCAGAACCGATTCTCCCAAGAACAGTGCGGATAGTAATGCACCAAATACAGGAATGAGGAAGTTGTACACAGATACTTTTCCAACTTTGTTGTATTTAAGAAGCAGATTCCATAGACAGAATGCCACGGAAGATAATAAGGCCAGATAAATTAGATTCGCTGTAGATGCTAGAGTAAAATGGGTGACACTGCCGCCAAGTGATAGACCAAGCAAAGTCAACACAACGCCTCCAACGAACAGACTAATTCCTGTAATGATCATAACATCAATAGTAGCTGTCAATCGTTTGGCGTAGATCGCGGTCACCGAGAAGACTAGAGCAGCTATAATCACGAAACCTTCGCCTGTAAGGGAGAAGGAGAATGTGAGCAGATCTGCATGGGAATTTACAATGATTACGCCGACGAAACCAAGCACACAGCCGACAATTTTATTTTGACTTAACTTATCATTTTTATAGATAAAGTGAGCCAGAACAACACTGAAGAATGTTGTTGTTGCATTCATAATGGAGCCTTTTACACCTGTTGTATTGGCTACCCCAACGTAGAAAAACATATATTGCAGACCGGTTTGCAATACGCCGAGTGCGCCAAGGCTAGCCCACTCACGCCGAGTCAGCTTCAATCTCTGTTTTCTCACCGTCCGAAAAAGGAGCAGAAGCAATAAACCGGCTAATGTAAATCGATATCCAGCGAATACATATTTGGAGGCGATGTCCTCCGGCAAGATGTTAAAAGCGACATATCCAAGTTTAATGGATGGGTAAGCACTTCCCCATAACAAGCAACATAGACTTGCTATGAGCATGACAAACAATGGGTCTTGAAATTTACTTCGTTTCTCTGTTATCTCTCTCTCGATCACGTTCCATCTTCTCCTCGCAATTTCATGCACATATGGTTGTACTAATCTCATATCCATCACTGACCATATCATAATTCGCACGACTTGTATCGCTAAATGTAAGTTAAGAACTATTTTCGAATCAGGAGATCAAGGTTTAATGGAGCCTGAAATGATCAATAACAGGTTAATATGTTAAGATAAGATGAATTCTATGAATTCTATGGAGTCTATGGTTATAGGGGGACGTATAGTGTCAGCAAGTATAATACAGGAATACTGGAAAAAGTTTGCCAAACAAAACGAGTTAAACATGGATGTTCCAAGTGCTTGGATGTTTGGAGACGGATCAAAAGCAATGGGAGATGAGTTAGGCGGATTAGTTGTTAGTGGCATGAAAACGGGAACGTGTTCTGCTCATTGTGCATATGAGCTAGAAAACGAGGAAATTCCAAAGGTAGGTCAGTACGATATTGTATTAGACGGAGATAACAATCCGTTAGCCATTATCCAAATGACTCAGATTGAAGTCGTGAAAATGAATGAAGTTACCCATGAATTTGCTCGATCTGAAGGAGAGGGTGATCTGAGCTATGCGTATTGGTATCAGGAGCATGTTGAATTTTTCACCTGGCAATTGAGCCAGTATGGTCTTACGTTTACCCCCGAATTGTTGCTGGTCTGTCAGACATTTAAGGTTGTGGACGTGTACAGGGCAGCGGTTTAGGTACGATGGGAGCACTGCGAATGATAATGTTGCTAGATGAATAGATTTGTACTTGTATACATATCAAGTGGCGAGGCGTGTAATAGTGTAATACTAGAGTTCTAGCATGTGTTTGCAATAATAGGGCTAGTCTATAATAAACGATAAAAAAGAACCTGATGGACTACATCAGGTTCTTTTTGGTTATTGTATGTAAATAAATCCGGTGATATAATCGGAATACAAATTTCTGAAATTTGTTAATCTTCATAATGAACCTATCTTCTATTATTAATTTACCATGCTGATTAACTCTTGTCAAATGTTTTTTTTCAAAATAGGCGGATTGGAGTGAAGCTGAATGAATTCATTCGTTCTCGATTTTCACGAAATGCATGCTACACAGCTTACGCTTGTTGGTGGCAAAGGGTTAAATTTAGGGAAGCTATCCACAGTAGAGGGGGTTCATGTTCCTGATGGATTTTGTGTGACTACTCGCGCATTCCAACTAGCGCTTGAACAAAACGATACGTATTCTACTCTGCTTAAGCAACTAACAATGTTAACTCTTCAGGATCGCACAGAGATCGGTGAAGTGAGTCTAAAGCTTCGTCAAACGATTATGGATACAGCAATACCTTCCGATGTAACCAAGGAAGTTATATGCCACTTGTCTAAGCAGGGCATGGAACATGCTTATGCGGTACGTTCGAGTGCTACTGCTGAGGATTTACCTCATGCTTCATTTGCTGGGCAACAAGATACGTACTTAAACATCATTGGACAAGACGCAATCCTTCATCACATTCGGAAATGCTGGGCGTCACTGTTTACTGAACGTGCAGTCTTTTATCGTATACAAAATGGATATGATCACAGGCATGTGTATTGCTCTGTTGTCGTACAGAGAATGATATTTCCCCAGGCTTCTGGAATCATGTTCACGGCTGATCCGGTCACATCCAATCGCAATCTAATATCCATCGACGCTAGTTTTGGGCTAGGAGAAGCGCTGGTCTCAGGTATAGTCTCCGCTGACAATTACAAAGTCCAAGGAGACCATATTGTCGATAAAATGATCAGCATGAAAAAGCTGGCGATCTATGGCTTAGAAGGTGGTGGAACGGAAACACGGCAGATCGAGCCTGATCAGCAGGGATACCAAACTCTTACGGACCAACAAATGATACAACTAGCACACATCGGCAGACAAATCGAGACTTATTTTGGTTGCCCACAAGATATTGAATGGTGTCTGGCTGAGGATACCTTCTATATTGTACAGAGTCGCCCCATCACGACGTTGTTCCCAATCCCCAAGGTGGAGGATGCGGACAATCACGTCTATCTATCTGTGGGTCATCAGCAGATGATGACCGATGCCATCAAACCATTAGGCCTATCTTTTTACCTGTTGATTACACCTGCGCTGATGCGGATAGCCGGAGGCCGATTATTTGTGGATATTGCACCGATGCTGTCTTCAACAGCTGGCAGGCAAGCTTTACTGAATAATTTAAGCTCCGATCCACTTATTGTAGGTGCACTTAAGACAATCATCGAGCGAGATTTTATAACCGTGCTACCCAAGGATCAGGCAGCAGCACCGCCTACTAGACGTAACACAGATACACTGCCGCCATTCGAGCCAGATTCCAATATCGTGTCTGAATTGATAGGGCGAAGTCAGACTTCAATCGATAATCTACAGCATAATATTCAAAATAAATCGGGAGCGGAGTTGTTTGATTTTATTTTGGAAGATGTGCAGGATCTGAAGAAGCATTTATTTGATCCGCAAAGTACGGCTGTCTTTATGGCTGCTATAAATGCGACAACATGGATTAATGAGAACATCAATGAATGGCTAGGTGAGAAGAACGTAGCGGATACGCTCACGCAATCGGTAGAGGGCAATATTACTTCTGAGATGGGTCTGGCGTTGTTGGATGTCGCGGATGTGATTCGTCCTTATCCAGATGTGATTCATTATTTGCAGCAAACGGAAGATAATAGCTTTCTAGAAGAACTCGTTAAGCTGGATGGAGGACAGGAAAGTCGGGACGCAATCGAGGAGTTTCTGAGCAAGTACGGCATGCGATGTGCTGGGGAAATTGATATAACAAGAACTCGTTGGAGTGAAAAGCCATTAACACTGATTCCCATGATCTTGGGTAACATCAAGAACTTTGAGCCGCAGGCGGGTAAGCATAAATTTGAGCAAGGGCTGAAGGAAGCTTTGGAGAAGGAACAAGAGTTAATAGATCGCTTAAAGCAATTACCTGACGGGGAGCAAAAAGCTCATGAAACGAAGCAAAAGATCAACCTCGTACGCAAGTTCATTGGTTACCGCGAATATCCCAAGTACGGCATCGTCAGTCGTTATTATATTTATAAGCAGGCTCTATTTAGAGATGCTGAACGACTCGTTCAAGCTGGGATTATTCAGAACGTAGAGGATATATATTATCTTGCTTATGAAGAGCTTCACGAAGTGGTTCGCACAAACCTATTGGATCAGCAGACGATTGATCAACGGAAAGAGGACTATCGATCATATGAAAAGCTTACGCCTCCGCGTGTGATGACATCTGATGGTGAGATCATTACAGGGGAATACAATCGTGAACATCTACCTGTGGGTTCGATTGCAGGTTTACCCGTTTCTTCAGGTGTAATTGAAGGAAGAGCACGAGTCATTTTGGACATGAATGATATCGATCTGGAGGCCGGGGATATCTTAGTGACATCGTTTACTGATCCTGGCTGGACGCCTTTATTTGTTTCTATACAAGGTCTAGTGACAGAAGTAGGCGGACTGATGACGCATGGTGCAGTCATTGCACGTGAATATGGGTTACCCGCAGTTGTTGGTGTAGAGAATGCAACTCAATTGATCAAAGACGGGCAACGAATTCGTGTGAATGGAACAGAAGGCTACATCGAAATACTTTCTTAACCACGAGCAGGAGCAGGTAATGAAGTGAGGCTAGTTGCTACGTAAGCTTTGAATTATTGTTAAGATACAAAGGGCGGATACGTATGTTCATACGTTGTTCGTCCTTTTATCTATTACGTTTCTATATGATTAGGCTAATTCATCTTTCTTGCATCGAATAAGCAGAAATGGGATCGAAGGTTTGTTTTTCATGATTTTATTAGGCTCTTCAATTTCAGAAACTTCAAGCTGTCCGTAAGATCCGAATTCTTCTTGAATGGATTTATTATCATAGAAAAACATCTGAAGCCCTTCCATGATCTCATAATAATTGTGGTCGAGTTGTTGTCCTTGACCATACATGGGGGCTTTTGGGGAAACGGTTGTAAAGACCATATATCCATTAGGCTTTAATTGCTTGTAACAATTTGCAATAAACTGTTCTCGTTCCTGTCTGTTCAATAGATGAATCAGCGCATAGCAAAATATACCTTCGTACAGATGCTCATCGAACGGCATGTCGGTTACAGAGCCATGAGCAATCGGAAAATCAAGCCCTTGTTGCCTTGCTAAGTGGATGGCGGTTTCGGAAATTTCAATTCCGGTGACCTTAATTCCAGCATCTATGAAGGTTTTGGCATTTCGGCCATAGCCGACGCCCGGGATAAGGATGTCCTTAATGTTCTTTTCAAGGAAAAACGCCTTAGTTAGAAGACTCGAATCTGTCGGTTCGAATCCCCACATTGTTTGTTTAGCTATAAAACTGGATTCCCAGAATTCCACGGTACAGCCAGCTCCTTTTCTATTATAAGTATATAAAAGACATTTGAAATCCTTAATAACTCTAATATATGTATCGTTTTTTGTAAATAGTAAATTCCTTTTTTATTCTGTGGTATTGTAGCACCGTAATGAGATGGCAAAATAACGAAGGGGTTAATCTTAGTTAATGCCTTAGTTTTGAGTAAACAGATATAATCTGATCGTTCGTTGTTGACATAAGTTTAAGAAACTTGTTCGACCCACTGGGATAAATTTCAAGTGATGAAATGCTTGTCAAATGAAATAGAATGTGATAATTTATGTATGTAACCGGTTACACATAAGGAGAACAAATGATGAAAACGATCAAAGACGTAGCGAATCTGGCTGGCGTATCAGTAGCCACCGTATCAAGAGTCATCAATGACAGGGGATATGTTCATGCGGATACCCGCAAGAAAGTAGAAGATGCCGTGAAGGCGCTTAACTTCTCCCCGAATGAAGTAGCTCGCTCATTATATAAACGCAAGTCCAAACTGATTGGCTTGTTGCTGCCCGATATTGCAAACCCTTACTTTCCACAGCTTGCTCGTGGTGTAGAGGATCGGATGCAGGAGCAGGATTACAGACTGATATTCGGAAATAGTGATGAGGATGAACGGAAGGAGCAAGATTACATCCAAACGTTCATTCAGAATAACGTAGTTGGTGTGATCTCTTCAACAAACTACCCTCATTCTTCAATATATGAAAACCTGAAGATTCCTGTGGTGTTTCTTGATAGAACCTCATTAGATCGACCTTCTGTGTATGCAGACGGTAGAGAAGGGGGAAGGCTAGCAGCCAAGGAGATCATCAGACGGGGTAGCAGCCGGATAACGGTTATGCAGGGACCAACACATATTCGCCCAGCCCAGGATCGCTTTGAAGGAGCAATTGAAACCATTCGGGCGGCAGGGCTTGATTACCGGGTTATCCAGACAACCTCATTTTCGTTTAACGAGGCAGGGGTGTGGGCAGAAGAATTATTTAAGAAATATGCCGACACGGATGGAGTAATCGCCAGTAATGACATTGCTGCGATGGCCGTGCTGCATGAGGCGGCGCGAATTGGAAGGAAAGTCCCTGAGGATGTACAAGTCATTGGGTTTGACGATATTCCGATGAGTGGTCTATTGTCGCCAGCGTTGTCCACCATTCGGCAACCGGCATATGAGATGGGTAGAGAAGCGGCGGGATTACTTATCAAGCTTGTGGAACAAAATGCGATTGAGGATAAAAACATACAGTTGCCCGTCGGATTTATTGAGCGGGGAACAACGAGAAAGGTGAGAACAGATGGCTAAAATTTGCGTGATTGGTAGCAGTTCTATGGATTTAGTCGTTACTTCTTCAAGAAGACCAGGAGCGGGTGAAACCGTTCTTGGCGAAAGCTTCAAAACAGTCCCTGGCGGCAAAGGCGCGAATCAAGCTGTTGCTGCTGCCCGATTGGGAGCAGAGGTGTATATGATCGGACGGGTAGGTGAAGATACCTTCGGTACAGACATTTTGAACAACTTCGAAGCAAATGGTGTAAATACGCAAAATGTGAAACCGGTTACACATTTAGAGAGCGGAACGGCTCATATCATTCTTGCGGAAGGTGATAATAGTATTGTAGTTGTTGAGGCGGCCAACCGTGAAGTCACTCCCGCATATGTTGATGAGGCGGTAGATGTTATCCGTAATGCTGATATCGTATTGATCCAACAAGAAATACCTGAGGAAACAGTGGTTCACGTTAGTGCACTGTGCGCGAAGTTTGGAACTCCGCTGTTATTGAATCCAGCACCCGCAAGAATGATATCGCAAGAGGTCATTGACAATGCCTCCTACATTACGCCGAACGAACATGAGGCAGAAATATTGTTCCAAGGTGTAAGCCCGGCAGAGTCGCTGCGGCAGTATCCCAATAAATTGTTTATAACAGAAGGCAGCAAGGGTGTACGTTATTTTGATGGTGAACAGGAAGTCCTTGTGCCAACGTACCAAGTGAAAGCCGTTGATACAACAGGCGCTGGAGATACATTCAATGCCGCGTTTGCAGTCGCTTTGGCTGAAGGCAAGCCGCTACAAGATAGCATCCGCTTCGCTAATCGAGCTGCCTCATTGTCTGTGACCAAGTTCGGAGCCCAAGGCGGAATGCCAACGCGAGCGGAAGTGGAGGAGAGCCTGTAATGAAAAGACATGGCATACTCAATAGTCACATTTCCAAAATACTCTCGGATCTCGGTCACACGGATCTGATTGCGATTGCGGATGCCGGGCTTCCCGTACCGGAAGGAGTACGT
The DNA here is from genome assembly GCF_030812775.1 of Paenibacillus tundrae. Taxonomy (GTDB): domain Bacteria; phylum Bacillota; class Bacilli; order Paenibacillales; family Paenibacillaceae; genus Paenibacillus; species Paenibacillus tundrae_A. Next base: position 321,995 of record NZ_JAUSTI010000002.1, on the reverse strand, counting down.
AAGATTGATCTGGCTCTGAAGCTAGGAACACCGAGTTTTCGTGAAGTCGTAGAAACCATTGCAGATGATATGGTCATTGAAAAGGTCATAGTGGCAGAAGAAATCCGAGAGGCAAACCCCGCGGCGCTGCAATTTATGATAGACAGATTCGGAGAGGACAACGTGGCTGTTTCCGTCAGTCATGAGCAATTTAAAGTATTAACAAGGCAGGTAAAGGCGGTTATCCGCACAGGTGAGGCGACGCCTTATGCTAATTGCATTTTACAAGCAGGAGTCCATTTTGGTTAAAAAGGAGGTTGCGTGATGCATATTCAGATGCACAACATTCACAAAGCGTTTGGCACCAATCAGGTGCTAAGCGGAGTGGATTTTGAACTGCAAGAAGGTGAGGTTCACGCCCTAATGGGGGAGAACGGAGCAGGTAAATCTACACTCATGAATATTCTGATTGGTCTTCATCAGCGGGATCAAGGCACAATTAAGATCGACGGAAAGGAAACGTATTTCACCAGTCCGAAGGAGGCAGAGAAACTAGGCATCACCTTTATTCATCAGGAGTTAAACGTCTGGCCTGAAATGACGGTGCTCGATAACCTTTTTATCGGTAAGGAGGTGACTTCCTCGTTTGGGTTGCTAAATACGAGACAAATGAAAGCGCTTGCCAAGGAGCAGTTTAGCAAGTTATCTGTGGACATTCCACTCGAACGTCCTGCGGGTGAATGCTCTGTAGGACAACAACAGATGATCGAAATTGCGAAGGCGCTCATGACAGATGCAAAGGTCATCATTATGGACGAACCAACAGCGGCGCTCACAGAGCGGGAGATCCAAAAGCTGTTCGGAGTCATAACGTCACTGAAGAAAAATGGCGTATCCATCGTCTATATCTCGCACCGCATGGAGGAAATATTCACCATCTGCGACCGAATTACGATTATGCGTGATGGTAGAACCGTAGATACCCAATCGATTCCGCAGACTAGTTTTGACGAAGTCGTTCGAAAAATGGTCGGCCGAGAATTAACGGAACGTTATCCATCTCGGAATCCCTCGTATGGCGACGTTGTGCTAGAGGTCAGAAACGCGAGCAGCAAAGGATTATTTCACGATGTGAGCTTTCATGTTAGAGCAGGTGAAATTCTAGGCTTCTCAGGACTTATGGGCTCTGGGCGAACGGAGATTATGAGAACGATCTTTGGTCTCGACACGATGGATCGCGGTGAAGTAATCATTCGCGGCAAAAAAGTGAACATTCGTAAACCTGTAGATGCGGTCAGACATGGTATTGGTTTTATTACGGAAGATCGCAAGGACGAGGGTCTCGTGCTCGACTTCTCTATTCGTGAGAATATGGCACTGCCGAACCTGTTCAGCTTCTCCAGTAAAGGCTTCATCTCGACTGCAAAAGAACAGGAATTCGTGGATACACTGATCAAACGATTGCAGATCAAAACACAATCTTCGGAAACTGCCGCTCGCAACCTATCTGGTGGTAATCAGCAAAAAGTGGTTATTGCTAAATGGGTCGGCATCGGTCCAAGTGTGCTCATTCTGGATGAACCTACACGAGGTGTCGATGTTGGAGCGAAGCGCGAGATCTATCAGCTCATGAATGAACTGACTGACCGAGGCGTCGCCATCATCATGGTGTCGTCAGAGCTACCCGAAGTGCTCGGGATGAGTGATCGAATTGCAGTTGTGCATGAAGGGCACATTAGTGGCGTGCTGTCTAAAGAAGAAGCCACGCAGGAAAATATTATGACATTGGCTACAGGGGGACAGTGATATGACAACAATGGACAACAACACTGCCAAAAGCGGCTTCCGTTTCTCGAACGTAACACAAAAATTAGGACCGTTACTCGGCTTAATCATTCTCATTCTTATCGTTTCAATCTTAAATCCTAGCTTCTTGGAACCGCTTAATATCTTGAATCTTCTGCGCCAGGTTTCGATTAATGCGCTGATTGCTTTTGGGATGACATTTGTTATTCTCACCGGCGGAATTGATCTATCGGTTGGCTCAATCCTCGCATTATCCAGTGCATTTGTTGCTAATATGATGTTATCTGGTTTAGATCCGATCTTGTCCATCATTATTGGGATAGCACTAGGCGGTGTCATGGGGATGGTCAATGGTCTCATGATAACCAAAGGCAAGATGGCACCGTTTATCGCGACATTGGCAACGATGACGATATTCAGAGGATTAACACTGGTCTACACGAATGGTAACCCAATTACCGGTCTTGGTGACAGCTTGCTGTTCCAATTGTTTGGACGTGGTTACTTGTTGGGGATTCCAGTACCAGCCATCACCATGATGATTACGTTTATGATTCTATGGATTATTTTGCATAAAACAGCTTTTGGTCGCAAAACGTATGCGATTGGCGGTAATGAGAAAGCTTCCATTATCTCGGGTATTAAAGTTACACGTGTTAAAGTGATGATCTATTCCTTGGCCGGTATGCTTGCAGCACTGGCAGGGGCAATTCTGACATCACGCTTGAATTCAGCACAACCAACAGCAGGTACATCCTATGAGTTGGATGCGATTGCAGCCGTTGTACTCGGAGGTACGAGTCTTTCTGGTGGTAGAGGGCGCATTGTTGGCACGTTAATCGGTGTTCTGATTATCGGTGTACTGAATAATGGATTGAACTTGCTCGGGGTGAACTCCTTCTACCAAATGGTCGTGAAGGGCGTTGTCATTGCCATTGCAGTCCTGCTGGACCGCAAGAAAACAGCATAAGGAGAGAAGCGACTATGAAAAAAATAACGATGACACTCATAAGCATGCTATTGATTATTGTTCTGGCAGGTTGCTCCTTGGAGCCTCCGGGTTGGGCGAAGCCTGACGCAGCCGGAAATAAAGAACAGAAGAAAATTGGGTTATCCATTTCCACATTAAATAATCCATTCTTTGTATCCCTGAAGGATGGGGTCGTAGCCGAAGCTCAAAAACAGGGGATCCAAGTGATCGTCGTTGATGCACAGAACGATTCGGCGAAACAAACGAACGATGTGGACGATCTGCTTCAACAAGGCGTAGACGCCTTGCTCATTAACCCTGCGGATTCTGCGGCAATCTCTACAGCGGTTCAGTCCGCGAACAATGTAGGTATTCCGGTGATTACACTTGACCGTTCCGCAGATAAAGGTGAAGTGGCAGCCTTGGTGGCATCGGATAATGTCAAGGGTGGACGCATGGCAGCGGAATACTTCGTTGAACAGCTTGGTGAGGGCGCGAAAGTCATTGAGCTTGAGGGTGTACCAGGTGCTTCCGCAACACGAGAGCGGGGCAAAGGTTTCCATGAACTGGCTGACGAGAAACTCGATGTGGTGGCGAAGCAATCAGCGGACTTTGACCGTTCCAAAGGGTTGAATGTTATGGAGAATCTGCTGCAAGGTAATCCAGATGTACAAGCGGTGTTTGCCCATAACGATGAGATGGCACTTGGAGCGATTGAAGCTATTCAAAGTTCAGGTAAAGACATCCCGGTTATTGGATTTGACGGTAATGATGATGCGATCAAATCCATTCAGGACGGTAAATTGACAGCAACAGTTGCTCAGCAGCCTGTGTTGATTGGTAGTCTGGCGGTGCAAGCGGCGCTAGATGTATTGGACGGCAAGCAGGTAGAGCAATCCATCCCTGCTGAACTGAAGCTGGTAACGAAAGAAAATGTAAATGAATAAACAGTTCTATTCTCTATATTGAAATTGAAATAATAATTGGTATGGAGATGTAGATAGATTCACCCATCTATTAAAAGTCGCATAATTGCGACTTTTTTTCTTTATTTAGATTACTTCGTCGTACTTCAAGTTGAACAAACCAACAGACTCTCCATCAAGTCATATCTTAAAATACTCTAAGCGAACAACATGAAGTCGTTGCAACAGTGCCTATGTACAGAATTTATTCATGTTCAGTTCATATCGCCGTCACGACTAGTACATCTTCTCCCATTACACTTTATTCAGTAGCAACACAATGATCCTTAGACACAGAAAAACAGGAGATGATGAGATTGTCACGAAAGAAACGAACCTCGATAATGGCAATTACTTTAGTACTTGCCATGTTGTCTCCCACGTATGCCTTGGCTAGTTCGGATACGGGGAATAGCGCTAATCTTACTAACAAATCGACGGAAAGAGCTGTTATTGAGAAAGCTAACCTTCTAACCCAATCATATGGCACAACAAGTGTGCAGTATGCGCTTATGGATGAGGGAAAGATCGTACTCTCTGGACAAGTAGGGATAAACGACCCCAAGGGAGAGATTCCTCTTACGGCAGATACGATGTATGGAATTGGGTCAACGAGTAAAATGATGCTTACGACTGCTGTAATGAAGCTCGTCGATGAAGGCAAGGTGAATCTGGATACACCTGTCGTTAACTATATCCCGGATTTCAAAATGAAGGACAAGCGTTATCAGCAAATTACACCACGGATGTTATTGAATCATTCTTCCGGGCTTCTTGGAACGTCGAGCAATAGTGCAATCCTATTTGGAGATAACGATACGTATGCACATGACACTTTACTGGAACAACTGGCTAACCAAAACCTGAAGGCAGATCCTGATGCCTATTCCGTGTATAGTAACGATGGTTTTACATTAGCTGAAATTCTGGTGGAGAGGGTTAGCGGTATGAGTTTTACTACTTTCATGCATCGTTATATCACCGAGCCGCTGGATATGAATAATACTCAGACGCCTCAAGATCAGGTGAATCTGAAGCAAATGGCAGCAACCTATTCTGCCACGAATTCGAAACAACAACTTCCATTAGAGACCACGAATATGATCGCTTCAGGAGGCATCTACTCGACTGCGGAGGATCTAGTGAAATTTTCGAGAATTTTCACAGGACAAGGAGAAGGTATTCTCTCTCGTGAATCTGTACAAGCGATGGAACAAGAAGAATACAAGAAGGGCATATGGCCAGCAGACAACGATTCGTCCATTGCCTATGGACTAGGTTGGGATAGTGTTAATCTGTTCCCGTTCAACGATTATGGTATCAAAGCAGTTACCAAAGGAGGTAATACAATAACATACCATTCATCGTTAATTGTGCTCCCCGAATTCAATATGGCTGCAGCTGTAACGTCCTCGGGGGGCACGAGCACAACAGATCAACTACTTGCGACTGAACTGTTACTGGGCGCGCTGGAAGAGAAGAATATTATTCCTGAGCAAAAGCCGGAGAAATCGTTCTCCACACCTGTAACAGCAGGGATGCCGAAGGAGTTGTTGAGTTATACAGGTATATATGGCGGCGGAGCCAATTTGTTAATGAAGTTGGATGTGAAGGATAACGGACAATTAACCGTGTCCACACTATCTGCTCCAACCAATCCAGATCAGAAATATACGTACACTGCGGATGGTTCATTTGTTAGTGACGAGGGAACGGAGAAGCTGCAATTCGTTAATGAGGACAATGGAAAAATCTATCTATGGTCACGCTCATATAAGTCCGTACCTGGTCTTGGTCAGATTGCTTCTTCCGAATACAAGGCTGAAAAGTTAGAAACAAATGAATTAGCTAATGATGTGGCAGCAGCTTGGCAGAAGCGAGAAGGAAACACATATTACTTGGTAAATGAGAAGTATACATCAACACTGTATAACATTGCTCTTCCGATGATCCCCATTCAAACCTTTAACGAATGGCCAGGATATATCTATACAAACAAAATTATTGGAGCAAACGAAGCAATGAACCAACTCCAAATTCCAGGCTTAGCCGGTCGTGACACGATGAATTTTGAATTCTATCAGGAAGATGGGGTTGAATACGTTACGGCAGGAGGAAACGTCTATGCCAGTCAAGAGGTTGTGACACCGATCTATTCGGGACATCAATCGAAGACAACCATTCAAGCCAATGGACATGCCACTTGGTTTACGGTTCCAGCCTCAGCAGCTGGTAAAACGATGACGGTTCAAATGCCTTCAAGTGGTGCATTTGCTGTATACAATCAGGCAGGTATAGGTGTGAATCACACGGTGGTTAGCGGCCAGAATGAAGTTGTGTTGCCTGACAACGGTAGCATTGTGTTTGCTGGTGAGCCGGGTTCGACGTTTGAAATCTCATTAAAAAAATAACACCTGGTTTCAGATAGGATGATGAATCAATACTGAACCTACAAAAAGTCGCGGAAACGCGGCTTTTATTTGTTCTTCTTTTGCTTAACGCATCTCATTTTATAAAATAGGGCTTGAAAGATTATGAAATATTATTGAATGTTTAAAATTTGAATTGTATTTGCTCCATTCAGTGCACTACAATGTGTAGTATGAATGTATTTAAAATGTTATATATCAGGAGGTTCATATATGTTACTTTCCATACTAAGCATCATTATCATTGTTTGTCTTACCGGATATATTATACTGAACACGTATAAGCGAAAAGAGAACCTGACAGGTATGCCTGGCATGATGATTGCCATGAGTATAGGTATGATGGCTAGCCTATCTCTCGGGTTTCAGCTAGGTGTATTGTTTAATCACGATCTGGCAGTACCTTCAATGATCGCTATTTTATTGGGGCTCGGGACGGGTTATTTTGCAGGAAAGCCCATCAGTGTACTCGCTTCGTTGGATGGTATGTTAGCAGGTATTATGGGTGGAATGATGGGAGCGATGTTGGGCTCTATGCTTGGTTTTAGTTATATCATGGTATTGTTCGTTGATATCTTGTTTATTCTTATCTTCTGCGTTGTTCTGCAAATTATAGGGTCAGGTGTAGCTGAAACGAAAGCGCCCAAAAAGGACGGAATAAGTGTATCGTTTATTGCAGGTGTAGTCACTGTTGCCTTCGGCATCGTCTCGATTGGCGTCCTCCTGTTAAACCAATATCAAGATAGCCGGAACCCTACTGTTCATGCAGCGACGAAAGAACAAACCTCTGTTCAAGAAAATGTAAGCTATGACATTATTCCAATTGATATTCAATCCAATGGTTTTAGTCAAAACAACATCGTAGTACAAGCAGGCGTGCCAACAAAAATTAATTTTATTAAACAATCCGGCTACACTTGTATAAAGAGTATTGAGTCCGCGGATCTAGGGTTCGATGTATATCTTGAGAAGGGTTACAATTATATTACGTTAAAGGATTTGAAACCTGGCACCTATCATTTTAATTGTGGCATGTATATGTACTATGGAACAATAACCGTTGTATAAAACGACCTAACATAAAACCTACAAAAAGTTGCGGAAACGCGGCTTTTTTTGTTGCATACATTTCTAATTCGGTACCTAATCACATCCATATTTCATTTTCTCAAGTGAGGTTAGCGTCATCTCAGGTATTGCTTGCGAAATTGCAGAAGAGAGATTCCCATTTTACGTTTGAAACACGCGGAGAAGTAAGGGGAGTAGCGGAAACCTACTTCTTCGGCAACACGGTCAATGGACCAATCGGTGGTCACCAGCAAACGTCTAGCACGATCGAGCCGTATCTCCCTTCTGCGAGCATCTCATTGGTAACTTTGTTCTGATAATGAGACTGAATATAGGCAGCCGCGCGTTCTGCCAGACGGGTTGCGACCGATTCGTTTTCTCTAGAGCCACTTTGAATACAACAAATGTACGTATTGAGGACAACTTCTGGGAAAATTATTCTGCATTAGTACGCGATACGGTCATCCCGTATCAGTGGCAAGCATTAAACGACCGTGTAGAAGGAGCGGAACCCAGTTATGCTATTCGCAATTTCCGCATTGCTGCTGGACTTGAAGAGGGAGAATTCGGAGGATGGATATGTGAATACGTATTTTACGATTAAGGAACCGGGCAGAGAATGGACGAATCTATATGAAGCCCACGAACTGTATTGTGCAGGACACCTGATCGAAGCCGCTGTAGCCTATGCTGAGGCAACGGGCAAACGTCGATTGCTGGATATTGCATGCCGCTTCGCTGATCTGATTGATCGTTTGTTTGGGCTGGATGCTGGTCAGAAGCAGGGATATTGCGGACATCAGGAAATTGAACTTGCGCTGGTCAAGTTGTATCATGCAACGGGAGAGCAACGGTATTTGAAACTCAGTCGCTATTTCATTGATCAACGTGGCAGTCTTCCAATTTATTTTGAGGAGGAATGGGAGCAGCGCGGCAGAACAGGTCACTGGTCAGATGGTAAACCTAATCTGGAAATGTACCAATCCCATCTGCCTGTGCGCAAGCAGTCAACCGCAGTTGGACATTTCGTGCGTGCAGTTTATATGTACACAGCAATGGCTGATCTTGCTCGATTGACTCAAGACGCTAGCTTGAAAGCAGCTTGTGAGCGGCTATGGGAGAATACAACGCGCAAGCAGATGTACATTACGGGTGGAGTCGGTTCAACCCATCGGGGAGAAGCTTTTACCTTTGACTATGACTTGCCGAATGAATTGTACAAGCCGCTGGCAGCTGAGCCAGCGCAGGTTCGATTTATTGCGATTTCTTATTATTTGTGGGGTAACCGCGAGGCTGGGGAAATGAGTGTTTGGTTGCGTACTTGATAGATGGATGATATAGGAGTTAATGATTATGCATAGAACAAATGGCCTTATGAATAAATAAGACATAGAGATCCTTAGTCTTAGTGACTAAGGGTCTCTATTTGTTGTTGTTCATATGATAAGATAATTAGATGCATAGAATAACTAGAGGAATCTGATTGGCGATAAATGCATGACTGCCATGTTAGATAACCATGATTAACATACCAGTAGACAGGGAAGGTGTATACAGGATGCGTATAGAGAACATATCTAGTGAAGAGCGGAATGGAGCGATCAGAGCCTTTGAATCCACCATTCATAAATCAGAAAATGCATTAATAAATATGACGGAGAAGGGCACAAACACAACCTTAGTACAGAAACGGCTCACAGCGCTACGTATCGGATTAGCTATGCTTGAACATACGTGGCACGGCGAATCACATTCATACACTGATGAGGAAATACGAGAAGCTCAACATGTAATAACTGGTTTATTCCCGTCTCTTGAGAGCCAGTACGCTAAAGCCAAAGTGGGCGGTGCCCAAAAAACATTGTTAGAGAGAAGAATAAGAGCCTTTGAGCTAGCTATTCAAATCATGTCAACGAAAAAGGCAGCAGACGTCTAACCTCTGCCACCCTCGAATTCTCAAGCGATATGTGTTGTTATCAAGGCTTACTATACTTCTATTTTTCGGTATATTCCAGTAGGTTTGTTTATTGCTAACGCAACTTAGGTATACGTGCATGTAAAGTTAGTGAACACAGCAACAGATCCTACCTTAGAAGCGTAGAGACCAATAAGCACACCTGTAAATCCTCCAGCCACCTCGGATGATAGATATCTGGTCTGTGCCGTTCCAAGTGAAATATCTTTACCATCATAGTTCAAAAGGAAAGTATAACGATCAGGAGTGGATTGAATCGTGAGCGTAGCCTGATTGCTTACCCCCACATACTCTTCCTGTTCAATCGACTTGATATCACCAACATTCAGACGTTTAACAACACTATATCCGTTATCGACTTGGCGAAGAGCCAGATCATAATGATGATTTTCATCCATATAGAGCGTAATACCCGCTTCACCTTCAGTTAATGTGACGTCACAAGAGATAACTGCATTGAAATCTCTCTGACGTATGCCGATAAAGGTAGGGGACAATGGAGTGTCTAATGTGATATCCGTACCTCTTAGAATCACCTTGTTCGGAGCTAATTCATACTGCTGATTAGCAGGGTGACGTAAAAAACACCAGTCTAGATTCCAATCGGTATTCTCAAACGTATAGACGTTGCGCTCCTGTTGAACGGTTGCCTCAGAGATTCGATCGGTTTCAAAACTCGTAAGCACGGTGCCCTTATACCCCGCGGTAAACCAACCATCTTCATTAAATGTCACCGGTGTTAGAAACACTTCACGTCCAAGGTGGTGGTACGTTTGCCATCTTCCGATCTGACGGAAACCAAGATGAAGCATCCACCAATTGCCGCCCTCATCCTCAACAAGGTCTCCATGCCCAGCGCCTTGAAGCTCATAACCACCCAAATTACGATTGGTCAGAACAGGGTTATGTGGGTAAGGCTCAAACGGACCTGATGGCGAACCCCCGCTCGCATAAGTAACCATATGGCCATACTCGGTTCCACCTTCGGAAGCCATGAGGTAGTATGTTCCATTTATTTTATACAGATGGGGACTCTCCAAATAGCGCCCGCCTGTACCATTCCAGATCATACGCCCAGGTGTTAGTTTACGTCCAGTTTCGATATCAATCTCACATTGAATGATGCCTCCAACGCCGTTATCGTCGGTACCATTACTCATAAATAATGCTTTGCCATCCTCAAAGTATAGATCTGGATCGATGCCACCTTGATCGACATAGATCGGATCAGACCACTCACCATAGATATCGTCCGTCCATACGTAGAAATTCTGATGCGTAGTGTCATTCGTTGTGGTCATGTAGAATCGGCCATTGTGATGACGGATGGTTGGCGCGAATACGCCACCGGAGCTGTTAACCGTCTCTAATTGAATCTGGCTTGGTCGTGTTAAGCAATGTCCGATCTGCGTCCAATTGATCAAATCTTTACTTTCGAAAAGCGGAACGCCAGGGAAATATTGAAAAGAGCTACATACGAGATAATACGTGTCGGCAACTTTGCAAACGCTAGGATCAGGATAGAAACCTTTGATGACTGGATTGGTATATTTCATTTTTAGTGCACCTCATTATAAATTCATATTTATAAGAATTCAACTCAAAACAGGTAATGCTCTCAGGCATAATTTTTAGTATAAAAAGAATATTTTAATAGCTCCACATCAAAAATTAAACACTATAGCAATTATATTTACAATGATCTTGGTCTTGATGGTACAATGAAAATCCGTTAAATTAACATTAATAGCATTTCAATAATTGGAGCTGGGAGAAATTCTGAATGATTAGAGCTAATGGAGATTCCAAATACATGCCACTGTATGAAGCACTGGCTAGCGAAGTACGCTGGAAAATAATGACCCTTCTCTCTGAAGGAGAGATGAATGTAAAAGATCTAGCCGATGTGCTGGAGCTAAGTCCTTCCATTGTTACGATGCATGTTCGTAAATTAGAGCAAGCGGAATTGATCGGCAGTCGTAGAGTGCGACTGAACGGAGGCACACACAAAATGTGTTTTCTCAAACAAGATGCAATTGAAATTGAATTGCCTTCGGTGGGTTCATTTGCAAACATCAAAGAACAAAGCATTTCAGTGGGTCACTATACAGCGTTCGAAGTACATCCGACCTGTGGGCTGGGAACGCATGAGAAAGAAATTGGCGTATGGGATGATCCACGCTATTTCCTTGATCCTGAGCGTGTTCACGCAGCAATCCTATGGTTTGGTCGGGGGTATGTCGAATATAAAACACCTAATTACCTTCTTCCAGAGGATGCACCCAGTGCAATTGAAATCTCAATGGAAATTGCTTCGGAGGCGCCTGGCTTAAGGGATGACTGGCCCTCGGATATCACATTTTCATTTAACGGTGTGCGGCTCGGCACATGGACCAGTCCTGCTGATTTCGGGAGAGCTGCTCGTGGAAAATACACCCCGTCATGGTGGCATAGAAACGTTAACCAATATGGCCTACTGAAGACGATCCGAGTGGATGCTCAAGGCACATCAATAGATGGAGAATGGCTGTCGGATGTAAGTATCGATGGGATCAAGCTGGAGGAGTTATTCTGGACGCTGCGATTTTCCGTGGAGGAGCATGCCACAAATGTGGGCGGTCTGACGCTGTATGGAGCTGGCTTTGGTAACCACAATCAAGACATCATCATTCGTACCATACAGCCTAAAGCAGATATGGGTTGATATATCCTTCTGAAACCACGCTATATATTTAACGTATCCGTTATTCAGGAGAAGTATGGTTAACTCGGTTAGATGAGTTGGGGCATTCTGATCCTAATGTTGGCTTGCATGATCCAAACACATACATCTGTCGAATGGAGAATGATACCATGGGCGAAGATACGAGCCGTATTAAAGTATCCAGCAAGCGAGTACCAGACCTAATGAAAGCATTAGTCTATGACACGTACGGTACACCGGAAGTTTTGCGCTTGGAAGATGTGACCGTTCCGACCCCGAAGGAACATGAAGTGTTAATTGAGGTTCATGCAACATCGATCAATTCTTGGGACTGGGATCTCCTTCTGGGGCAACCATTCGTTACACGCATCGGCGCAGTCCGCAAACCCCGTTATCGAATTCTTGGCGCCGATGTAGCAGGGATAGTCGTAGCAGTTGGGGCTAATGCGGGACGATTTCGAGTTGGTGATCGAGTGTTTGGCGATCTCTCAGCCTGCAACTGGGGTGGATTTGCGGAGTATGTGTGTGCCAGTGAAACGGCATTGACGCTTATACCTGCCGGTATCACGTATGTACAGGCAGCAGCTGTCCCTCAAGCGGCAGTTCTTGCATTACAGGGTTTGCGTAATCGCGGAACTTTGCAACAGGGGCAACGAATTCTCATTAATGGGGCTGGGGGTGGAGTGGGAACATTTGCTCTCCAATATGCCAAGTTACACGGTGCAGAAGTGACCTGTGTTGATCACGGTGAGAAGCTGGAGATGTTACAGGCTTTGGGTTCGGATCATATCATAGATTACCGGAATGAAGACTATACTGCGAAGGGAATAACGTATGACGTCATTCTTGATGTGGTAGGGAATCGTAAGGTGACAGCTTTGAAACGAGCACTGCGTAGCGGCGGCCGGTATGTAATGATTGGAGGCCCGATGGGGCGAATTGTAATGAATCTATTGTGGGCACCAATCGTTTCGAAGCTTGAAAACAAGAAAATATCAGTGCTTGTACACAAACTGAGCGCCGAAGATCAGAGTGAATGGATAGAGCTGGTTGAATCAGGGCAAGTCATACCGATCATTGATCAACAGTATCCATTACGTGAAGCAGTTCAGGCATTTCGTGATATGGGAGCAGGTCGTGTGAAAGGAAAAACGATCGTTATCATGAAAGAATAGCCTGCCCTCACTTCGATGGAAGGGAAGCTATATTGAGTTTAAATACATCCATTGATCTGCGCATAGCTCGTCATAACAGAAGTACCGATCTTCTCCTGCGTGAGATTTTTTTGGAGGTGTGTCGGTGATACGTGAAATAATAGATGTACTCGTAGTCGCTATGTTAGCGGCTTTTTTGTTTCTCAATGAATGGGAATGAAAATTTCCAATGACCATATATTTACAAAAAATGATGCACATGCTATGTTTGCTTTGAAAGCGCCATCATGAATGGGTTTATTGACAAATTTCATTATCATATCTCAAACGGAAGGGAAGATGAAAATGGAAAATTGGCTTAGAAAGGCAACCGCAATGATGCTGGCATTTGCTCTACTACTAGGATTAATGACAGCGCCCGTTCATGCAAACAATGTACTTTTCCCCATCGAAGCAGAAGACGCCCAGCTCACTTCGGATCTTCAAGTAGTCACCGAGATTTACGGACAACCCAAGCCTGGATATTCAGGTAGCGGTTTCGTCTGGATGCAGAATTCAGGGACGTTAACTTTTACAGTGAATGCTCCCGAAACCGGCATGTACGCGATCTCTACTCGATACATGCAGGAGCTTAGTGCGGATGGCAGAGTTCAATACTTAAACGTGAATGGTGTGACTAAGGGTTCTTATATGTTGCCGTACACGACAACATGGTCGGACTTTGATTTTGGTTTTCACAAACTGAATAAAGGCAGCAACACAATCCAGATCAAGTCTGGATGGGGATTTTCATATTTTGACACCTTCACTGTGGATCATGCGGATCTTGATCCATTGAATGTGCAGCCGATTCTTACCGATCCTGAGGCAACACCAGAAACACAAATTTTAATGAATTATTTAACGGAGGTATACGGAAACCAGATTATTTCAGGTCAACAGGAGATTTATGGAGGAGGGAATGACGGAGACACAGAGCTAGAGTTCGAATGGATTTATGATCTTACTGGCAAATATCCAGCGATTCGCGGCTTCGATCTGATGAATTATAATCCGCTCTATGGTTGGGAAGATGGCACAACAGATCGGATGATTGATTGGGTTAATAACCGAGGCGGAATTGCAACAGCTTCCTGGCATATCAATGTACCACGTAATTTCAATACGTATCAGCTTGGGGATTTTGTGGACTGGAAGGAAGCCACTTATAAGCCAACAGAAACTAATTTTAATACAGCCAATGCTGTTATTCCAGGGACGAAAGAATATCAATACGTAATGATGACAATCGAAGATCTGGCAGAACAATTGTTGATCCTTCAAGATAACAATGTGCCTGTTATATTCCGTCCTTATCATGAGGCTGAGGGTAACGGTGGTCTGAATGGGGAAGGTGCATGGTTCTGGTGGGCTTCCGCAGGAGCAGAGGTATACAAAGACCTGTGGGATCTAATTTACACAGAGCTTACGGAGACGTACGATCTTCATAACTTGATTTGGACCTATAACAGCTATGTGTATAGCACATCTCCAGCGTGGTATCCTGGCGATCATCAAGTGGATCTGGTTGGATACGATAAATATAATACGATCTATAATCGGTATGACGGCTTGTCTGGAGTCCCGAATGAGGACGCTATTACGTCGATTTTCTATCAGCTTGTGGATCTGACGAATGGTAGCAAAATGGTTGCCATGACAGAGAACGACACGATTCCAAGTGTGCAAAATCTGAAAGAGGAGAGAGCGGGATGGCTGTACTTCTGCCCTTGGTATGGCGAGCACCTTATGAGCGCCGCATTTAATTATCCAGCGACCTTAACCACACTTTATCAGAGCGATTATGTTATCACTTTGGATGAGTTGCCGGATCTAAAGGCCACCAATCCTAACCCGAGCGCATCGATCTCTCCGGGAACCGTCGAGTTTGACAAATACGCGTCTAATCCAAACGACAAATCCGTGACAGTGACTGCCAATGGGAATACGCTTACTGCTGTCCGTGCAGGCAATACTGTGCTTAACGCAACAACGGATTATACATTTAATGGAAACACCTTGTTGCTAAATAAAGCTTACCTTGCTACACTTCCAGTAGGAGAGCATTCGATTGTACTGGATTTTAATCAAGGGCAAGATCCGGTGTTAAAGGTTAAAATTGTGGATTCAACGCCAAGTTCTAATGCTACTATTACACCGGTAAATGCCTCATTTGATAAAGCAACGAACGCAGCACAGGATGTTTCCGTTACCCTTGACTTAAATGGTCGTCAGCTTACAAGCATAGCCAAGGGAAATACTACCCTCGAATCGGGTCAGCATTATACAGCTTCCGGTTCGACGGTTGTGTTGAAACAATCCTATCTCACTACACTGCCCTTGGGTCAAAATACGTTGATCTTCCAATTTAATGGCGGAAATAGCGCTGTGTTAACCGTTAACGTTGTAGACAGTACGGTTACTGTACCGCCTACGGGAGACTTGACCATTCAAGCTTTTAACGGCAATACCAGTTCTTCGACCAACGGAATTTCGCCTAAATTCAAATTAATCAACTCAGGTAATTCGGCAATAGAGTTAAGTGATGTGAAACTTCGGTATTACTATACGATTGATGGGGAAGAGGCACAGACCTTCTGGTCCGATTGGGCAAGTGTTGGCAGTGCGAATGTAACAAGCAAATTCGTCCAATTGGCAACTCCGGTTGCCGGAGCCGATCATTATCTGGAAGTTGGCTTCACAAGTGCAGCCGGAACGTTGAACGCAGGTCAGAGTGCAGAGATTCAAGCGCGTTTCTCCAAAAATAACTGGTCGAATTACAATCAGTCTAATGATTACTCGTTCAAGGCATCAGGCACGCAGTTTGCCAACCATGAACAGGTTACTGGTTATGTAGGCGATGAGCTTGTATGGGGACTTGAACCATAACAAGGTAGAACGGAGAGGTAGAACGAATGGGTAGAGAAGGAGCATGTCCTTCTCTGCTCTTTTTTTGAATTGAAGTGAAGAGGTGAGATGTTATAGTAGCAGTTCACTCCGCAGGCGGCAATGATCATCACAGATCAGAGCTTCTTGACATCTATATGATGATTCGTTACTATTCCTATATGACAGTAAGTACTGACATTCTATAGAAGAGAGGACAGAGAAATGTCTAGTCGTACAAACTATAGCAGCAAAGAACGATTAATGATGACTGCGATTGATTTGATCTCGAAAAAAGGTTATAAAAGCGTTACAACGATGGAAATCGCGACTACGGCTGGCTTAAGTGAGAAAACGCTGTTTCGTCAATTTGGAACCAAGCAGAACCTTTTGGAATCGGCATTCGATCAATATTATTACTCCGAAGAGATGACGAAGATCTTCAATGAAAAGCTAGTCTGGGATTTGCACACCGATTTGCTTTTGATTAGCAGAACATATCACGAGATTATGAACCGCAACCGGAAGCTGTTTCTGATCGGGTTTAAGGAAGATGAACATCTACCGGGGCTTCGGGATCGCACGATTAAACATCCAAGACAGCTCTTAGAGATTATAACCGAGTATTTTAGCATCATGCATGACAAAGGCAAGCTGGTTCAAACGAATTTTGAGCATCAAGCCTTTTCATTTATGGCTTTGAATTACGGTGTGTTTATTAACAATTTGAATGAAGATGCTCGTTTTCCATCGCTCTCTTTGGATCGCATTATTACAGAAAGTGTATGGACGTTTACTAGGGCTTTAACCCCCTAGTTTTTTTAGCTCTTATATGTCAGTAAGCACTGACGGTCATTTTTGCTTGAGTATAACGAATTGTTTAGCAACAGCTCCGAGCTGAGTGACCCATCTAGATTATAGAAATGAGGAACATAAATGGCTATCAATCATTCCGCTTCACAGAGCAAGGAGACGTTATTACTCCGAGTGCTTGTCTTCACCCTGATTATTTCTGTCATGAATGGCATGATGTTTAATGTGGTATTGCCGGTAATTAGCAAGCAATTTCAGCTTACGGCTTCTCAATCGAGCTGGATTGTGACAGGTTATTTGATTGTATATGCAATTGGAACAGTTACTTATGGCAAGCTCACCGATAGGTACAGCATGAAGCATTTAATTACGTTTGGTTTATTATTGCTCGCGGCAGGTTCTGTGATCGGCATCGTAGCTACTCAATATTGGATGATTATTGTTGCACGGATTGTGCAAGCGGCAGGAGCTGCTGTCATTCCTGCACTTGCTATGATCATTCCGGTTCGTTACTTCTCAGCTAAGAAGCGTGGTCAAGCCCTGGGAACCTCTGCAATTGGTATTGCTCTTGGATCTGCGCTAGGCCCTATTGTAGCCGGATTGATATCAAGTGTCTTAAGCTGGCAATTTCTATTTGCTATTCCGTTGCTTTCGCTTGCGACACTACCCTTTTATCGAAAGTATCTGGATGACGACAGAGGAGTCAGTGAAAAAATGGATTATATCGGGGGATTAACATTAGCGGGGACAGTTGCTGCATTGTTACTCGCGTTAACTCAATCCAACCTATGGTTCTTAATGACAGGCATCGTGCTCTTGATCTTGTTCACCATACGAATCCGTTACGCTGAAGCACCATTCGTCAAGCCAGCTGTATTCCACAACAAACCTTATGCCATTGGAATGGTCATTGCTTTCGTGCTGGTCGCCATTGGTTTTGGCATTCCATTTATAACGCCACAATTACTAGCACAAATACATGGCTTCTCACCAGCTCTAACTGGAATGATCATGCTCCCATCTGCGCTCGTTGCTGCTCTTCTAGGACGTAAAGGCGGGAAGCTCGCCGATGAGAAAGGCAATCCTTTTCTGTTATATACGGCTTCTGTACTACTCATCGTCGGTTTCATTTGTTTATCCTTTGTTGTAAGTGCGTCACCGATTTGGATTGCTGTATTTCTGATCTTGGGAGTGTTAGGTCAATCCTACATGCAGATTGCGATGTCTAATACGATTGCACATACACTTCCCAAGGAGCACATCGGCATCGGAATGGGATTGTTATCTATGTTCAATTTCATCGCAGCATCTGTATCTACTGCAGCTCTTGGCAAGGTACTTGATCGGGGTGCAACTTCTGTTCATTTGAATCCTTGGATAGAAGTGAAGAGTGCTTTCGTCTATAGTAACATTTTTGTCGTGCTCGCCTTGTGTGTCGCTGTGATGCTGCTGTTTTATGTGCTGCAATATGGACGTAAACCCGTTGTAGACCTCCAGGTCAGACAGAACCGTTAACAGAATGGGGGGACAGTCTGGAATTATTCGGACTGAAACCCCCATGTTTCACTGCTCGCAAGGTCGATGGGGTGTCCATTCACGATAACCGTATGGTTGTTGTACCATTGTAGCTCTACTTGATCAACCTTACTCTCCCCATACACCGCTTTTCTGAACCACAGTGCTCCTTGTAACTCTCCAACAATACCGAAGCTTCCCATGGCTCCAGCATCCGTTTTATAAAAGTTAATCGTATAGTGCTGGTCAGGTGAGTGCGTGTTAGTGAGTAGTACCTTGGCTCCTGAGAAGATAGATGTAAGTGTCACGACAAAAAGCAGGGTGGCGACTAATATGAATGAGAGGGTCGTTGAGATCCAGCTTCTGATCTTGGCAAATAAACTTGATGTGTCCATAAAACTTATGATGGAAAGGATGAATGTCAGAATAGAGAGAATCACTATGACATATCCAGGTGGAGCGATCATCCACATATGATGGATGCTTGAATATAAGGTATACAACGAAATAGAGTACAACATAAGGACAAGGAATAATGCAATCCAGCTTATTTTTTTGACGATGATGAAGTCTCCTTTCGCACATGCTAGATTTAAATTTCTATCTCTTTCTAATACACTTTGTATTATAAGGGTTGCTTGGGAAAAATGTCCACGATATCACCTTTTAATAAGTTTCATTATTCCTAGTTAGAGTAGTATAGTTCTATCGGCATCATCAAAGATGTATTCATATTCCAGCAGGAACTCCTCATGCTCCAATCTGTAAATAACAAAAAGATGATCCCCGTGTAGTACATTGCGTACGGAGATCATCTTAGGTAATTCATTTGATCGTTTTTAGAAATGAAGAGATTAATATTAATTAAAACCGATAGAGGCGTACACCATGCACAGGAATGGTTGTGCGTAATGTGTTCCCGTTTAACTCAGCTGGAGTTCCACTCCATAGCTCAGTACCTTCTGTAATACCGGAGAGATCAATCTCTTCAAGGTGCAAATCTAATGAAAGAGACTGCTCACCAACATTAAAAAATGCAGCATAGGAGGAACCATCAGCATTCTGTGCAGTCCAGACAATCAGATCATCACGGTGTAGGGCTTCTCTTGCACCATAGCTGTCGCGATGCATACGCAGAACTTCACGATTGGTTAGTAGCGATAACGTCCATTCATCGTTGTCTCGAAGTTCACCACCAAAGATGAGTGGGGAGCGGAAAATACTCCATAACGACATCATTGTCAACTGTTCATCCGGTGTGAATCGAGTCCAACGGTCGGCTCCGCCACCGTCAACAGAACGGATGCCGATGTGACCCAGTGGCAGCATATCACAGTCTGGCCAGCAGCCTTCCTTAGGTATACCCTGCCAAGTTCGACAACGGTCAAACATATCTAGCAACAACGGCCATAGATCCCAGAAGTCATCCGTGACTCGCCACATATTAGCATGTTTAGCGAAATGTTCAGCGTACTCTACCGGAGCAGGCCCAGGAGAGAGGCTGAGAACCATAGGGCGTCCAGAGCGTTCAATCGCTTTGGCAATCATCTCAATCTCTGGTTGATGTGTATCGTAAAGTCTAGAAGCGGCAATATCATCTACTTTTACCAGATCAACACCCCATTGCGCATACAATTCAAAGAGCGAGTCGTAATACGCCTGTGCACCTTCCTTAGAGGAATCTACACCGTACATATCAGTATTCCACGGACAAATGGAGTTCGGATGCGCAATATCACGCGCAGTCGCAGTTGTGCCAAGGATCGGTGTAGCCGCATGTGTAGCTTGTCTTGGAATGCCGCGCATGATATGGATGCCAAATTGGAGCCCTAGGCTATGTACATAATCGGCTAATGGTTTGAATCCTTGCCCATTCGCAGCAGAGGGAAACCGATTCTCAGCAGGCATCAGGCGGGAGTAATCGTCCATAACTAATGGAACGAAAGCGCGGTATTGAGACGAGTTAGCGAAAGGTTCGTACCACTGAATA
This sequence comes from Paenibacillus tundrae, assembly GCF_030812775.1. Taxonomy (GTDB): domain Bacteria; phylum Bacillota; class Bacilli; order Paenibacillales; family Paenibacillaceae; genus Paenibacillus; species Paenibacillus tundrae_A. The sequence goes on along the minus strand of NZ_JAUSTI010000002.1, from coordinate 301,702 downwards.
TCGACCGTTATATAGCTCCAGCCGAAGTCTTTGAGATGCTCTGCCATGTATTCAGCGTTGCCGCGAATTTCGGCTTCTGTTACGGCTGCGCCATAACAATCCCAGCTATTCCAGCCGAGAGGTGGGGTAGGGGCTACAAGTTTATGATTCATCATCATGCTCCTTTACTGATTCTTTATTGCTCTCTTACAATTATCATAGTATAAGAGAATATCAATAATCTACAGTAATCTAGATGAACGAATAGCATTATATTGCGGTCAGTCGAAGAACAATTTACGATAAACCAGACTTTCTCCTCCACTGCGAAAATCGCCGGGTGTAATGCCGGTTAAACTCCGAAATGCTTTGATAAAGTAGCTTCCACTGGAATATCCAACACGCTCTGCGATCGTTTCAACACTTAAGTTTGTGCCACGAAGCAACTCCATCGCCTTCTCGGTACGAATGCGAGTCAAATAAGCTCCAGGAGTTAAACCTGTGGTGGAGGAAAAGCGGCGAATGAAATGATATTTGGAGAGAGAAACATACTCGGACAGATGATCCATACTGATCATCCTGGAATAGTTGTTTTCAATAAAATCAACGGCTTGTTGGATAGGTTTTGACCAGGTTTCTCTGTTCTGTAGGGTTGTTTTCTGTAATCTAACCAATTCAGTCATGAATTGATATACGCACGAGGACGCCATTAGCGGATCAGTAATTCTGCCTGCTGCGGCATCGGTAACCATCATTCGCAACAAGCGAATCGGAGCACATTCATAAGGAAGATCGGGGATCTCTCCTGATTCACGAAGGAATTTTCGCCAGTGGGGCAGTACAAGCTGAGGTCTGAACAACAAAAAAATGAATTCCCACGGTTCTTGCGAATCCGGAGGATAATAATAGCGATGTGAACTCGGAATTTCGGCCAAAAATGCTTGTCCTGCGGTGACACGATGAACGCGACCTTGTGACTCAAATACACCTTCGCCGGAGAGTGTATACTGGAATAATAGCAATGGTCCATCTGTACGTTCCAATCCGTCCCAGTGATAAGAAGTATCGGTTATTGAATCAGACCCTACTGCAAATAGAACGCAAAGTTGTAGATCGGTGTCCTCAGCGAACCGAAAGCCATAGGTACCTCTGGGTATGTTCATAAATACTTCCTCCTAGTTTAGCTGTCATGATTGAGTTTACTGAATAGTGGTTCATTGATCGTTCTATTGTATCGTATCAAGTTTAAGGAACAACCAAACGAAACCCTCATATCCCACAAATCTTGTTCTATTCAAATTAATTGCATCTCCTGTGAAGTGTCAATCAGATCCAGGGCCATACCGTAAAACTCATCAAAATGCATGAATGAATATTTTTAATGACCACTTTACATACTACACAGGTAATAAAAACGACATTTAGGAGGTTTTACCTTGAATCAATTTTCACAAACTCAACAAATCACGCAGTTAGCTCAACAGCTTACTCAACAGACGCAACAAGCATCCATGCAATATCAACAGCTTTTGAGACAAGAGCAGAGCAATGCTGAGCAATTGAACCAAATCGCACAGCGGGAGCAGCAAGCAGCTCATATCATTCAAACAGCTCTTCAAGGGCATCAAACGGCAATCCAACAATTACAACAAATTGCAAACATTGCTGGGCAAATTGCGCATACAGCAACTCAGAATGTATCTCACATAGAACAACCGTATAACAATCCACTGATTGGTTCCCCTGCTTCAACTTATGGAAACTTCAGCAACCAAAATCGTCAGTAGGATATTGGCATTAGCCAAAAGTAATGAAGCAAAAAAAGGAACCCATAACGTGGGTTCCTTTTTAGTGTGTTACATGCTCGATAAGTCAGTATTTACTTGACCATCTTAAGCATTTAAATCATACAAACCAGGACTATGCTCGTTAGGAAGCTCTGGCATATAGGGCAACGGAAATCCCTGTGGTGGCTCCGTGACTTGCAGCTCACCGCCATTACGACTTGGGGATTGTCCGCTATATATTTCAGCAATCCGTGTCTGGTCTAAGCGGAAGTTAAATTGTGCATTATGGTAACCGAGATCAACGTACTTCTGGCATTCCGGATACTTGTTAATATCGTAGTTGGGAACAGGGAACAATTTTCCCCAATTGACGCCAAGTGTTTCCAGAGCCTTCGCAAATGCATTTTGATGAGCGTTATCACGAACAATCAGGAAACCTAACGTTTCACGGAACGCTTTGTTAGTGCTCATTTCGTAGATTCTTGTTTTTTGCAGTACACCTGTTGACTCCAATACAACGTTATCCAGCAAATTACTAACGAGGTTGCCGTGATCGTATACATAATTGCCAAGCCACGGATTCCCTCCAGCATCTACGGGCAGTGAGCTCTGTGCTCCCATAATGTAATGATGAGGGTTGGCATGTTTGATTGCTTCGTCCAGCGGAGCACCGTCGATACCGGCTTGACCAGCACCTTCAGCACCTGCACCAGTCAACAATTGATTAATCGTTTGTTGCACCAATTCAATATGACTTAATTCCTCCAGAAATACACCCCGAAGGAGGTCTCTATACTGTGTCGCTTGGCCACGGAAATTACTGCTCTGGAAAAAAAACTGCATCATCGTCCGCATTTCGCCGAACTGACCCCCAAGTGTTTCTTGCAGCACTTTTGCTGCAGCTGGGTCGGGTTTGTCTGGAACGATCATATTAATTAGGTCTTCTTTATAGAAAAACATAGTTGTCCTCCAATCAAGTAAGTTACAGGGTTAGTCTTTTCCTTCCTTCTCAATTTATGTGAATGGATCCACTAACAAAGTTTGGTTACTTGATTATGAATATTATTTTACTTTAAGGGAGACGATATGTCGGGTAAAAAACGATCACAAGATCTGGAGGGGAAATAAAAAATGGGTATTTTGAGTGGTAATCCGAAAAAAGAGCCGATGCACTACGGAGAAATTTTCAGTGTGTGGGAATGTTCGATGATGGCAAAAGGAGCAGTGTCTTGTTATCAGGCTTATTTGAATCATGCGGGTGACAAGGATCTGAAAAAAATACTGGATGATTTATTGGATCAAGCCAAACTTGAAATTAAAGAATGCGATACGTTACTTACGGAGAATGGTATTGCACCTGCACCAACATTGCCGGAAAGACCGCCCGTTAAGTTGGAAGATATTCCGGCTGGAGCTAGATTTACAGACCCTGAAATTGCCGCTAAAGTGGCAGCAGATACGTCTTTGGGGTTAGTTGCAGCGAGTCAAGTGATAGGTCAATCCATTCGGGAAGATATCGGAGCTTTGTTTGCCAAATATCATGTAACCAAGACAGCACTAGGTGTGCGGATTTTGCAAATGAACAAAGAGAAGGGCTGGCTCATTCCGCCACCACTTCAGGTGAAAAGACCTGATTCTGACGAGGCTTAAGTAAACCCTTCGAAAAGTCGCTGTGAAGCGGCTTTTTGTTTTTTATGGTATGCATGTGCATCTGCTCATCATTTGCATTAGCTTGATTTTATTTTGTCCAACATACTACTCTGTTGAAGAATCTGCACTTTTGATATTGGACGGAACATGCTGTTCGCCCCATTCCACAATCGATTCAATCAAAGGCACCAAATGCTGCCCAGAAGATGTTAGTGAATACTCCACTCTAGGTGGAACTTCATTATATTGCTCTCTGTGAACAATGCCATAATCGATCAGGTCTTTCAAACAATTCGTGAGCATCGTACCGGTTATGCCGTAAAGTCTTCTTTTTAATTCATTGTACCGGATCGTTTTACTTTCACTAAGAATCGCTAAGATTGGCAAATTCCACTTGCCACCAATTACCTGAAATGCATAGGTTGCTGGACATAATTGATCCAGATTGAAGTTATATTTCACTTGATAACCTCCATTAGTATACTTTTTTATACTTAGTAAGAAAAATAATAGTACTTGTTGTTAGGATTGCAACTATTATAATCATACTAGAAAGAGCAATCAAATCATTTTTGAAGCTCCGAGAATTCGAAAGGTGTGATTACGAATGGCAAATGGACCTATGATGTGTGACTTAGCGACAGGCGTATGTGGCCCTGGTGATGAAGATATGATACAAGAGGTGGACCTTAATCCATCGGAGAAGAAGATTACTTTATACTACGCGACAGATCCAATCTGTTCGCACTGTTGGGCACTTGAGCCAGTACTGAATCGTTTTATAGAGCAGTATGGTCGGTACGTTGATGTGAGAATCATGATGGGAGGGTTGCTGGCAAGCTGGCAAGGTTTCTCAGATGGAGCTAACGGAATTCAGAAGCCTTCTGATGTTGCAGGTCACTGGAGAGAAGTGGGTGAACATTCTCGGATGCCGATTGATGGCTCAGTGTGGCACACCGATCCGATCCTTTCATCCTATCCTCCATCACGTGTATTCAAGATCATTCAACATACACATAAGGGTATGGAAGAGGAATTCTTAAGACGAGCGCGTGAAGCGGTGTTTGTATTCAATCGGAATATTGGCGATGATCAAGTGCTTGTGGATATAGTGAACCAACTCGGCTTAGATGGTAAACAAATTGTGGAAGAGGCCAGTCAGCAGTCTGCACAGGATCTGTTGGAAGAAGACTTTGAGATGGTTGCTCGCCTAGGTGTTAGAGGTTTTCCATCCGTTGTGATGGTGAATGAAGAGAACAAAGGCATCAAAGTAGTCGGAGCACGCTCTCTAGACACGTATGTACAAGCGCTTCAGCAGATCACAGAGCGTGAAGTTACGCCTAGAGCCATTCCAAGCTTATCGAACAAGTTGAAAGAGACACACATGCTCTTCTCCAAAGAGATCGAAGTGATGTATGACCTGGAGCAACATGCGGTAGAGGCATTTATCACATCTGAATTGGCTCCGAATACCTATGAAACTCAACAGATTCTGGGTGAACTCTACGTGGTGCAGCGATAACATAGAAGGAATCTACTTCTGCATATGAAAACGACTATTAATAAATCGACGTCTAGTTGTCGGTTTATTTTTTTGTCTACGAATGAAATGCATCGTCAAAATATGTTTGATTTTATAAATTGACTAGACTTGAATAGATTTGATTTATCGTACATAACTGAGTAACATTAGACTCATTGTCAATACCGACAGAATGCAAGATTACCCAAAGGAGAAATGAACATGTTTTTTAGAAAAATCGGTTATACGTTGTTAATTATCCTGGCTGCACTGGTGTTCTCAGGTTGTACGCCGCAGTCGCTTCTGGATCAGACTACGGCTTCACAGGATATGGGATTTGATGAGGTCGCCAAGTATATATCGGAGCACAATGCACTCCCGCCGAACTACATTACGAAGAAAGAAGCCAGAGCATTGGGCTGGGTACCAAGCGAAGGGAATTTACAAGAAGTTGCTCCAGGCAAAAGCATCGGCGGGGATGTGTTTAGAAATCGAGAAGGCCTGTTACCGAGTAAGAAAGGTCGAACGTGGTATGAAGCTGACATCCATTATTCAGGTGGAAGACGTGGAAGTGATCGAATCTTATATTCAAACGACGGATTAATCTATAAGACAACAGACCATTATGAATCATTTGAGCAGTTAAAATAACGGAGGGCATTATGAATATCATTCAGATTGATGGAGAGCAATTACTTGCGAGAGATGAACTGCATGCCATGCTTCAGGCGAAGCTTGAATTGGGGGAACACTACGGACGTAACTTAGACGCGCTGTGGGACTACTTAACAGGGGAAGTGAGCATGCCGCTCACCATTCAGTGGGTTCATTTCGAGAAGAGTAGACAAGTGCTAGGAGGATACGCTGACCAAGTCATTGATTTGATGCGCGAGGTAGAAGATGAGATCGAAGGATTCACATTGGAATTGAAGTAGTGTATCATTTCACAGCAACGCGGGAGCAGTAGCGATGGAGCAGCAATATACGGGGTGGATTAAAGACCGCGTACGATTGTGGACGGGAAATTCAATAGTAAAAATTAAATCGCTTTGTTCCCCATCTAATGATGATTGATGAGTGGTATTAATGGATTAAATCTTCCCAAAACATCGAGTCCAGATCCTTGACTCGATGTTTTGGGCTATTCTTCATACACTTCGCAAACCTCGCAGGCATCAGCTTCTTTCGTACAAGATTGCAGCCATTTACATATTGGATGAAGAACTCCCAGCAGACTTGAACGTATCTCGTCGTTTCTTAATATATCTGCCTGGAGAGGTGCCAACTAATTTGGTAAAACTCCGAATAAAATTGGCGTAATCACTAAAGCCCGATTGAAAGCACGTATCTGTAATGCTCATCCCTTCAGAAAGGTGGAATTTGGCAAGCTCAATTCGCCGACCCAGGATGTAGGAGCGGAGAGTTAGTCCGGTGTGCTTTTTAAACTGGCGACTGATGGAAGTGCTGTTCATATAGAACTCTTCGGCAAGTTTACCTAGCGTAATATCTTGCGTGATATGCTCTTCAATATACTCCATAGTGTTACGTACCAGTTCTGGCATGATGTCGTGAGGCACAAAAGAATTGTTGTGAAACCATACATTCAGCATAATCAGCAATTGGGCAGTTGCTGCATTCAGTTTGATATCTGTACCATAAGCATCGGAAGCACGTAATTCTTCAATTTGTTCGGTCCATTGTAACAACTGCTGCAGACGATCTTCGTCCAGATGAATCATGTTGTCTTTTCCCTTGGGTCGATAATCGAAGCAGGATGATAAATTAGTTGAAGGTGTAGATAGTTGATGTAGATACGTTTTCTTAAGATTAATCGTAATTCGTTCATACTCCGTTTCATCTAAAATAAATGCACGGTGCATCTCCTGAGGTGACATAACGAGCAGATCACCCCGCTCCATATGGTAACAGCGATTTTCTACATAAAAATGAACATTGCCACGAAGGAAGAGATAAATTTCATAGGCATTATGTCGATGATAGATCGTTTCCAGTTTATAGGTCGTCACTCGGTGCTGATACAGAAGCTCAGGTTGAATGGGATCGTAAAAATATTCAGAGGATCCGTTCATAGCGCACCTCCCGTCATTTCACGCAATAAATAGAGCAGATTAAGCAATGAAATTGTACTCAGCTTACCTTAAAATGTAATCATCCTATCACGAAGCTGTTTTCATTGCAAACGCTTACTAATATACGATTCAAACCTGATGTATATCGAATGACTTAGAGCTGCCATGATCAAACCATCCGAGGGGGAATGAATGAAATGAATCATCATGTTACTCCACAAGCTGGCAAGCAGAAGGAAGGCACGGTTGAACCTGCCCAACCTGAATTGCAACCAAAGGAAATCGGCAAGCTTCGTCCGAATGCTAATCCGTTGATGGCGCATAAATTTGGAGCTGATCCTTATGCACTGGTGTTCAATAATCGAGTGTATATATATATGACCAGTGACAAACTCGAGTATGACTCGGACGGGATACCCCAGAAAAACAGTTATAGTTCAATTAACCGGATTACAGTGATCTCGTCAGAGGATCTGATCAACTGGACTGATCATGGTGAGATCAGAGTTGCAGGCTCTCAAGGCGCAGCAACATGGGCTTCACAGTCTTGGGCTCCGGCGGCCGCCCATCGGAAGCTAGACGGACAGGATTGCTTCTTTCTTTATTTCGCTAATAACGCCAGCGGTATAGGTGTATTGTCTGCACCAACACCTGTTGGGCCTTGGACAGATCCTATAGGGAAAGCACTCGTGACAAGAGAAACCCCAGGGGTAGAAGATGTCACCTGGCTCTTCGATCCGGCTGTGCTTGTTGAAGATCATCAAGCGTATCTATATTTTGGAGGCGGAGTGCCTGAAGGGAAATCAGAAAGACCTGATACAGCCCGTGTAATGCGATTGGGAGATGACATGATCAGCGTGACTGGTAAAGCTAAGGTCATTCCAGCTCCTTTTATGTTCGAGGATTCAGGGATACATAAGCATCAACATATCTACTACTATACGTATTGCTCTAATTTTCATGAAGTTGATCGTGCAGAGAGTGATCCACCACCGGGTGAGATTGCCTATATGACGAGTACTCAGCCCATGGGGCCTTGGACGTATCAAAGCACAATTCTTCAAAATCCAGGTCATTTCTTCGGGATTGGCGGCAATAATCATCATGCCATTATTCAATTAGCGGATCAATGGTACATCGCCTACCATGCTCAGACGCTCTGCCAAGCGATGGATATTCCAGAAGGTTATCGCTCTACGCATATCAATCGTATTGAATATGAAGAAACGACGGGCAGATTGAAGGCAATCCAGGCGGATTATCAAGGTGTAAGTCAGCTTCACTCCTTCGATCCATATCAAGCCATTAGTGGGGCAACCATTGGCTGGAGCGCAGGGGTGAACACGTTGCAATTAACTAGCGCCGATCATGGGCTAACATCAGCATCTGATGTGGTTGTAAGTAAACTGCATGGGGGGAGCTGGATTGCGATCTCGAATGTAAATTTTGGGGAAGATGGTGCGTCTGGTTTTACAGCGTTGCTCTCTAACCAAGGAGAAGCAGCTACGCTCGAACTACGACTTGATCGTGAAGACGGGCCAATTGTGGGTAAGGTTGCTATTCCCTCAACGAGTGAAGCCTATCAATGGAATGTGCAGTCAACTGCAATTGCTGGTTCGCAAGGGACTCATGATCTGTATATCGTCCTTCGAGCATCTTCGGATCATTCGAGTGCAGTCCTCTTGCAGGAATGGAAGTTCGAGAGAGTTAAATAGAAATAGAACGTAACCTGTGTGTGATTATATACGCTGGAATCAAAATGAGGTGAACACAAAGCATGTATTCAAATCCAATTATCTGGGCTGATTACCCAGATATTGATATCATCCGGGTAGAGGATACGTACTATATGGTCAGCACAACGATGCATATGATGCCAGGTTGCGTTATCCTGCGGTCGTATGATCTGATTCATTGGGAAGTAGCCACGCATGTGTACGACAAGCTGGATAACACGCCTGCCCAGCGATTAGAGATTGGTCAACAGATTTATGGTAAAGGCATGTGGGCAGCGTCTCTACGGCATCATCAAGGTATGTTTTATGTTATCTTTGTCGCTAATGATACGCGTAAGACGTATTTGTACACATCACGTACGATAGCAGGTCCTTGGAAGAAGCAAATTGTGCAAGGATTTTATCATGATTGCTCCCTATTCTTTGATGAGGATGAACGAGTCTATCTGGTGCATGGGAATGCCGAGATTCATTTGACCGAGTTAAGCGTAGACCTCTCTGGGCCAAAGCCCGGCGGTATACAGCGGATTATTGTAAAAGACAATCAACCGCACTACCTTGGTTATGAAGGTGCCCATTTCTACAAAATCCAGGGCAAGTATTACGTTTTCCTCATTCATATGACCAAGGCAGCAGGACGGAGGACACAGGCATTTTATATGGCCGACGCCTTGGATAGTGAGTTTGTAGGCGGGGAAGTGTTTAACGATGACATGGGATATTTCAATTCAGGTGTAGCTCAAGGAGGTATTGTCGATACGCCGAACGGAGATTGGTATGCCATGTTGTTTCAGGATCATGGAGCGGTAGGGCGAATTCCTGTGCTGGTGCCACTACAATTCAAGCAAGGTACTCCGGTATTTGCGAATGAAGCCCCCAAATCCATCGATATTGCGAGCACAAGGCCGGGGTATGCGTATAGACCACTTGTTGGGAGTGACCGCTTTGAGTACACCGCACAGGAAGACGGCAAGGTGCGTCTTCAGGACATTTGGCAGTGGAATCACACACCGCATGACGAGCTCTGGTCAGTCACAGAAGTGCCGGGAGTTTATCGAATCCGCACGGGTCAGCTTAGTCCGAATCTGATCTTTGCCGTAAATACACTAACTCAGCGTTCCATGGGGCCTGCTTGTGAAGCAACGGTTACGCTGGATGGCAGTGGTTTGAATGATGGAGATTATGCTGGTTTATGCTTCCTGATCGGCACGTATAGTCTGATTGCACTCACCAAAAAGGAAGGTCAGTATTACCTTGTTATGCAGGCGAGAGAGAGCGAAGATTCGAGCATATTTGGTAATTTGATTGATGAGGAGCCAGCAACAGAGCATGCGCGGATTCCCATAGATGGATCGACGGTTACATTACTAGCGACAGGGAATTTTGTAGATAACCAGGATGAGTGTTCTTTTGGCTATTGGGACGGTACAGCGTGGAAGAGTCTCGGCATCACTCACCGAATGTTCTATAAGCTAGATCATTTCATGGGTTGCCGTATCGGTCTGTTTCTGTACTCCACGGAAATGATCGGAGGCACAGCTGACTTTTCAAATTTCAATTATCATATCAAGTAATCAAACAATGTACGACGCATACGGATAAAAGTCGCCCAATGGCGGCTTTTTCGTTACTCCTGCCATGACAGAAGTTGTACAATGATGGAGATTCCAGATAATAGAAAAATGAATGTGTTCATTCCAATCGAACTGGGGGCATGTCGTCGTGAATAATAGATGGCTGTACAGATCTAGGTGGACCTTGATCATCGTTCTTGCTGTGTGCATTCCCGCTGGCCATACACAAGGGAATTCTGGGCAATTTCATTCCTCGTCTGACGGACAACAGCAACGATCTTCAACGGTGTTAGGGAAGTATGAACCACCCATTAAAGTCTCTTTTGTAAGGGAAAGCGGAGAAGACTTGCAGCGAATGATTGATCAGTTGCCTGATGAAACCCTTACGAACAATCGTTGGACTCGTTTATATGAACAAGAACTTGGCATTCAAATTCACTATGATTGGATTGCTACTGGTGATGTATATCATCAAAAAATGGGGGTATCCCTTGCGGCAGGTCGTTTCCCGGATGTAGTCAAAGTGAATCCATATCAGCTCAGGCAGTTAAGCAACGCTGGATTGATTGAAGATCTGACCGAAGTATACCGGACACACGCTTCTCCTTTAACGAAAAAAATATTAGAAGCGGAGGGAAGGGGAGCGTTCGATGCTGCCACGATTGACGGTAACCTAATGGCTATTCCGGAATCCTCCTCTTCCATTGAAACAGCGCAATATCTATGGATCAGAACGGATTGGTTGGAAAGGCTAGGTCTTCAGCCGCCTGAAACGATAGAAGATCTGCTTCACATATCGAAAGCGTTTACAGAACAAGATCCTAACGGAAATGGCAGACAGGATACGTATGGATTAGCATTAACTAGCTATTTATGGGATCCCGTAATGGGCGCTACAGGATTCATGGCGGGTTACGGAGCTTACCCCAGTATATGGATCATAGATAAGAATGGCGATCTTACGTATGGAGGCATACAACCTGAAGTGAGAACAGCGCTGGAGGTATTGCAGAAGTTGTATCTCGAAGGCCAGATTGATCCAGATTTTTCTTACAAAAACGGAAGTAAGGCGTACCGCTTAGTTCAGGACGGGCAGATTGGCATGCTCTATGGTGAACAGTGGGCACCATTTATGCTACAGACGACTCGTGATACAGATCCTGATGCGCAGTGGCAGGCTTATCCTATTGTGGCTGAGTCTAACCGTGCCCTTTTGGTACCACTTCGTTCCAACACAGGACAGTACTTTGCAGTAAAAAAAGGCTTTGCTTATCCAGAGATTGTCGTAAAGCTTATGAACATGCATCTGGACAAAAATTGGGGTGAGGAAGCCGAATATGAAACGTACTACAATGACGATTCACGGGCTGTATGGATGCTATCCCCAGTAACGCCTTTTCCCGGCACCAAAAATATGGATGCCTATCTTCAGATTCGCGACGCCAGAGTGACTGGAGATTTCTCGAGCTTGGAGAACGAAGCGCTTGCGATCCATAAACGAATTGTTGCTTATGAATCAGAAGGCTTGAAGAGCGGATGGGGTTGGAAACAAACGTATGGTCCGACAGGTGCCTTTAGCATTGCGGATACCTATGATCAGAATGGACAGCTGTTAAATGACGAATTTACCGGCGGAATAACCGACACAATGATTGATCGGCAAACCATTCTTCGTGATCTGCAACTTGAGGCTTATATGAATATTATTCTCGGCTCCCCCATAGATGAGTTCGATCAATTCGTTCAGAATTGGCGCAAGCTGGGTGGGGATGAAATCACATCAGAGGTGAATGCATGGTTCAAAAAGAGGTGATTTCTTCAACCTTCATATCAGGAGGTGAACGTATTGTTGAAGATACCTGCCAAGTCGTGGCTCAACAGTATTTTTGTACGATTAATTATGACGTATCTGATCTTTGTATTGCCGTTGATTCTTCTGGGTGTGTATTTGTACCACTGGAGCTACGATACAGCAAGCCAGGAAATCTCCTTGTCCACGGATAGGCGATTGAGTCAATATGCAACCGAGCTGAGCAGGGAGATTGAATGGTTGGAATTGCAGCAGTTTGATATCGCAGAGGATCGTAAATTGAATCGTCTTGCGATCCTCTGGGACATGATGGAGCAGGTCGATCGACGCGAAACATTAGGTTATTTAACCGAACGTCTGGCTGCCTTCAAAAACAGCAGTTCGTATATTAAGAATGTTTATGTACATATCCCATTAGTCAACAAGAGCATTTCGGCTACACAAGGCATTGATGAATTGGATAAGGACTCCTTTGATTACTTTAGCTTGGCATTACCTGAAGAGGACTCTCGATTTACTGTAAAAGACGATACCTTGAACCTAAGTGCTGTAAGACTAACGGGAAAAAGAGGTGAGCTTCCTCTATTCGTGATCCAGGTGGAGCTCGATACATCACAAATTCAACATGAATTAACAGCGCTTAATCTATACCCAGAGAGTGCCACACTGCTGATCGAGGATAGAACAGGACACGCCATCTCGGATCCACAGCAGCGAGACGTCATTCTTGCCAGTTACCGTGATTATAGTCAGAAGAAGCTGCAGGGTAACTATCGCAAAAAGGTGGACGGCATTATGTACCATGTGAATCAGCTTCACATCGATCAGTTGGGATTATCCGTGGCGACGTATCTGCCTGAGAAAATCGTAACCAAACCACTCAGCAGGTTCAATCAGTGGGCCTGGATTTTTGCGATAACATCCTTTATTGCGGTCGCAGCTTTTCTCTACTCCAGCTATCGGTTGATACACATCCCTTTACTGTTATTGGTCAAGAGGTTCAAGAAAATGGAGGGAGGCGTGCTCGATATTCCGATCATCCATCATCGCACAGATGAATTTGGATTTTTGTATGCCCGCTTCAACCACATGATTGAAAATCTACAGCAACTGATTGACCGTGACTTCAAAAAAACAATGATGATGCAGCGTGCTGAATTGAAGCAACTCCAATCTCAGATTAATCCTCATTTTCTGTACAATAGCTTCTTCATTCTAAACTCCCTTGCCAGAACAGGAGAAACGGAGCGGATCGAGCAGTTTACGAATATGCTTGGTGAATACTTTCGCTTCATCACCCGCAACGGCACTGATTATGTACCATTAAAAGAGGAGGTCGAGCATTCACGAATATATACCGATATTCAGCAATTGCGATTCTCTAGACGAATTAAAATGGAGTTCGGGCAAGTGCCATCTGGCATGGAACATATACAGGTACCCAGACTGATTATACAACCGATTATTGAGAATGCTTACGAACATAGTCTTGAGAGAAATACAAGTATGGGGCTCTTACGCGTTCAATTTCATATGGAAGCTACGTATGCCGAGATCATCGTGGAGGACAATGGCAGGGAGTTGCAACATACAGATATCATGCTGCTTCAAGCACGAATTCGCAACGAGGCCGGTGCGGACGAAATGACCGGACTAACGAATATTCACAGACGTCTAGTTCTGACTTATGGGGAAGAAAGCGGTCTGTTTCTATCCCGTAGCGAGTTACAGGGCTTGAAAGTTACGATTCGAATCCAATGGAAAGAGGGGGGAAAGGAATGTATCGACTTCTGATTGTGGATGATGAGGAGATCATTACAGACAGTCTATATGAAACATTTGCCAGGCATATGCCAGATCAACTTGACGTATGCAAAGCCTATTCGGCCTCAGAAGCATTGAACTGGATGCGGCGGAGTAGAATCGATATTGTGCTTACAGACATCCGTATGCCAGGCATGAGCGGGCTGGAACTCACTCAAGAGATTCAGACTCATTGGCCGCAATGTCGCATTATTTTTCTGACAGGACACAGCGATTTTGATTATGCGTACAAAGCGCTGCAAATGCCCAATGTACGTTATTTGCTCAAAACGGAAGGCTACGACAAAGTGCTAACATTTGTGGAACAGGTGATGGAAGAAATCAGGCAGAGTCACCACATGCTTGAAGGGCTGGAACGGTCACGTGAACTGCATATTCAGCTGGCTGTGTTCCAGCAGGAGGAGTATGTACGTCAATTACTCCAGGACTGTAACTCTGCTCCATTCTCTCTGTCTGAGATGTCTGAAATGCAAACTGAACTGACTAAGAGAAACATCGAATTGCAGGCGGATGCTCCGGTATATCTGGTGCTTGGTCGATTGAACAAACCGCTAGATGCTGGAACGGATCTCAGACAGGTTCAGGATTCCGTCCGTATTATTGGCTCTTCGTTATTAAGTGAACAAGCAACGTATGTTAGCGTATCGGATCATTACGGTGATGTCGTCTGGCTGCTCCAGCCCATAAGAGAGAAGGGTTACGAACCCAATCCGTTCACTAGCTATATTGAGGGTACGTTGGAGCTTGTACAGGCAGCTTGCTTCGCTTCTCTTGACATGTCCATAGCGTTTACATTAAGTGGGCGCGCATGTGCTTGGTCACAGATTTCTAGGCAATATGAACGGCTAAGATTGCTGCAGTGGATGAAGATTGGCGATGGGGTATCCATGGTGTTGACCGATATTTATGAAGGTTTTACTGCTGGGGCTGTGAAAGACCCGGTTCGAATCTCAAGCCGTATAGACGTCATGTCAGGATATTTGGAAACCGGACGATTTCAATCCTTTTATGACATATTTGAAGAGCTTGCGGGTGAACTAATGCTACAGGACATGACGATGGAACGAGCGATGGAGACCTACTATCATCTGGCGCTGTTGCTGTACTCGACGTGCAATCGGTGGGGGCTTCAACAGGATACAGCTGACCAACGAAGCTTGCTGCAACTCGGCGATTATACCTGCATGAAAGATGCAGTGCAGTCTCTATACCGCACTGCGGATGAATTGGTACATTTCAAGCGATCAACAGAAGAGGAACGCACAAACCTGGTAATCCAGACATTAGGCTGTTATATCAAGGATAATTTAGAGAAGGATCTCTCCCTAGTGAGATTGGCAGAACTGAATCATTTTAACCCATCCTATCTGTCCAGACTTTTCAAACAAGAGATGGGGATCAATCTGTCAGAGTATATCGACGACTGCCGTATTCGTAAAGCGAAGGAGTTATTGCATAAGTCGGATTTAATGGTGCGCGAGGTGGCACTACAGGTTGGTTATGAAGCTGCTCATTCCTTTACCCGCCTCTTCAAGAAGCTGACGGGGATGACGCCCCAGGAATACCGTGAATCACTGTTAGTGCGCTAGATGTAATAATGAGTAACAGCTATACAAATTATTAATCATGATAAGCGGGATATAGAATACCCACGAGACGCTGGCTGAGACGAGGGCTAGCGTCTCGTGGGTAGGGGGATGCCAATTTATTTACTTCAATTATGTGCATATAGATCCTGACAATCCATGCCTAAGCGGTGTGGATTTTTTGCCTTCGATATGCATTGGGGCTTGATCCCGTATAAGCCTTGAACTTTTTGTAGAACCAGTCGATATCCTTATAGCCTACACCAACAGCAATTTCGTAAATTCGCAGATCCGTGGATAAGAGAAGCTGTTTTGCTTTTTCCATCCGCTGCTGCAGCATGTAATCATTGAAGGACATCTTCTCTTCAAGCTTAAACTTCTGTCCGAGATATGCACAGTTAAAATGCAGCATATCCGATATTTTTTTTAGTGTGATCTCATCACTCAGATGATCCCTTACATACGTTTTGACAATTCGAATCACATGACTGGAGTCCATCGCTTTGCCATTAATTTGAATGGGCGGCGTGAGAGCTGCTGTTTTCTTCATTGGCTCTGGTTCCAGCTTCGTACGTAGTTGATGCAGACTAGTGAGCAGGGCGGGTGTACTGACAGGAGAAGTCAAGTAATCATTCACCTGATATATTAACGCCTTGCGTACAAGCTTGAAGTGATCCCTCCCACCGATAATAAGGATAGGGATTTCGCTTATTTTTCGAATGTGATGACATAGCCACAACCCAGCGGTATCATACCGCTCTGTATGTATGACAACGACAGTAAAGTCCTGTTTAAACATAGCGGTCAGAGCAGCTGCTGAGTCAAAGACGCAATCCCCAATCGTATAGTCTGATTTGCTGTGTTGTAACAGGTGTTGAAGCTCTCTGCACAAACGACGACTATAATCCACAAGTAATAAGTTGTACATGAAGCCAAACCTCACCTTCTCCTGAATTTTCAACCGATAGTTCCACTGAAATAAGGCTTACCTTCATTATGAGAACAAAAGAAAGCGCATACAATGTCCATATTTTTGCAGATGGTGCATTTCTTTACCATTTGAAGGTGTAACACTTCGATATTGGCTAAAAAGTAAGGTGTTCTATAGTCCATCGGGGTAAATACCTGTATTTTGGCGGGTTGTTTGCGCTTTCATATGAGCGATACACTTTGAGAGCAAACGACATTAGGGGGGAAGACGATGAGAAAAAACAAGTTTATGTTATTGAGTTTGGTATGTGCACTGATGTTATTGATTGCTGCATGTAGTTCCGCACCTACGGCTCAGCCTGAGCCGGAAACACCCGCACCACAAGAGCAAGAGGAACAAACAGGCGAAGCAGAGCCGAAGAATGAATTATCCACGCCGGAGATGGATTTTGACATGGGCGGCAGAACGATCAAAGTTGTTGCCTGGTGGGACATGGAAATTACAGATAACAATCCGGATAACATTCAGCGCATTGAAAATCTAGAAGCATTGAAGAAAAAGCATAACTTCGAGATTGAATACGTCTCGATTGACTTTGGAGAATATCAAGAAAAAGTGGTCGCTTCTCTGATGGCGGGCGAACCGCTTGGTGATCTAGTGAGGTTAGGAAAAAACTATGCGATTCCAGCGTTGACCAAACAAGATCTGTTGTGGCCGGTGGATGATTATGTAAAGAACGACAAGGTATTCAATCAGAAAACGACCAAGGAATATATGCAATACGAAGGCAAAGGTTATGGATTTACTGAAGATAAGTCCTCGTTCATCAATGGAATATTCTATAACCGCACATTAATGCAGGAGCTTGGCTTGAAGCCCTTACAGGAATATGTTGATGCAGATGAGTGGAATTGGGATACGTTCATTAGTGTTGCTAAGCAGGCGAATCAGGATCGCAATAACGACGGTAAGCTGGATACATGGGGATTAGCACAGACGGGTCTACTTGAACCGATTCTCTACTCGAACGAAGCATCTTTGACGAAAGAGGATAAACAGAACCTGGAAGATCCGAAAACAAAAGAGGCACTGAACTTCCTCTCTAAACTTGCCACAGAGAAGGTTGGCAGAGCGACGGAAGGCGGCGATTGGACGGAGCCAGCAACGTTTTTTCGTCAAGGTAATACGTTGATGTATTCAGGTGCAATGTATGAGGTTAGCGGCATTATGACAGACATGCAGGATTACGACATCGGCTTTGTGCCATTTCCCAAAGGACCGAGTGCGTCAGCTTATCATTCCGGTGAATCACGTTACCAAGCACTAACGATTCCTAAAGCTGCAGAGAATCCTGAGCAACTAATGTATATCTGGGAAAAAATCAATGAAATTGATTCTGTCTATGAATATCCAGAACAATCGACGTTAGAAACAAATTTGGCAGATGAAGCCGACATCAACAATGCCAGAACGGTGGCAGAGGGCATGTTAGTTTTGGATCATAATACGTTCCCTTCCCTGCCTTTCTGGGATTTCGACGCTGAGCTGAAGGAAGGCGTATCGGTATCGACTCTGATCGAGAAATACAAAGCACCATTTCAAGCCGCAATTGATGAGGTTTACCAATAAACTACGCTACGCTATTCAAGTCCCAGGTAGATCGCCTCTAGGACGCGGTCTGCCTGGATTAGCTCATCATGTTGTTGTCGCTTACGAATACAGGAAAGGGGATACATTCGAACATGCGGTCACGAAAGAAAAAGGGACTGATCCTTGTGCTCGTTGTGGCTCTGGTGTTCTCCATATGGAACTTATATCCATCGCGGGATCGGAGTCCGGGAATAGTGCGTGCGCTTGAGGATTTTGAGGCGACATCGGGTACAGAGGATTCACGCAGCTATCAAAATTACCTGACTACCCATTCGAATACAGCTAAACCTGAGCAAACCGTGCGAATTGAAGGCGAAGCTTATACCCAGACCGATGGTGACGGTTTTGAGATCGTACAAGGTTATGCCGGATTGGATGGAAGTGCTGTAATTACGCCGGAAACGGGAAGCATCCGGTGGGATGTTCCTGTGCAGGTGAGTGGGCTGTACCATCTTCGTATCCACTATTATCCCGTTGCAGGTAAAAGTTCAGGCATCGAACGAAGACTTGAGCTGAACGGGGAGGTTCCTTTCCGGGGAGCAGACGTCCTCATATTCGACAGAGTATGGGGCAATCGTGAAGATAGCATTCGCAGGGACGATCGCGACAATGACCTCAGACCAAGACAAGTGGAACAGCCTGAATGGCAGATCGCTTCGTTCAAAGATAGCGCAGGCTACTTCGAGGAACCATTTCAGTTTTATTTTGAAAAAGGAAACCAACAGTTATCGCTCACCTCGCTGAGAGAGAGTATGGCGATTGATTACATTGAGTTGTACCAGGAAGAGGACATTCCTTCCTATGCAGACGTAGAGAAGGGCTATTCCTCGCGCGGTCTAACAGAAGCAAGCTCATGGATGCTGAAGGTTCAAGGAGAACAGGCAGTAAGTAAGTCATCGCCTACGCTTGCGCCCATATCAGATCGTTCGAGCCCTTCGCTGGAGCCATACGACGTATCCAAAATTCGAGTCAACGCCATTGGCGGCATCAATTGGAAGTTGCCTGGCGAATGGATCGAGTGGGAGGTCGAGGTGCCTGAAGATGGACTATACCAGATCGCGTTAAAAGTGAAGCAGGATCAGCTGCGCGGCGTCTATGCGACCCGTAGTCTGACAATCAACGGTCAAGTTCCATTCAAGGAGATGAAACGCCTTCGATTTAATTACAGCCCAGCTTGGCAAACTCAGGTATTGGGAAGTAGTGAAGAGAAGCCTTACTTGTTCCATCTCGAAAAAGGCACGCATCGACTGCGAATGACGGTAACACTCGGCGATATTGCGCCGCTCCTTCGTACCGTGGAATCCAGTGTGCTTGAACTGAATGAGATGTACCGCAAAATATTGATGATTACCTCCAAAACACCTGATCCGCTTCGGGATTATCAATTGGAACGCCGCATCCCAGAGATGACAGAGGTCTTTGAGCGGCAGGCAGATACACTTCGTTCTGTGGCAGATTATCTGGAACAGGCAACAGGAGAACAGAGCGATAAGGTTGCTATCTTGCATGCGATGGTCGTTCAGCTAGAGGATATGGCGGCTAGGCCCGAGACGATACCCAAACGTCTGGATACGTTCAAGATTAATGTAGGTGGACTCGGTACGTGGATTCTGTCGGTTCGTGAACAACCGATTACATTGGATTACTTGGTTGTCTCTTCGCCAGATGAAGCACTGCCAAGAGCAGAAGCGAGCGTATTCCAGCAAGTGAAGCATGAGATGGGCGCTTACGTCGCTTCCTACACGGAGGATTACGACAGTATCGGTAATGTGGAACAGAAGAAGGACTCGATTACGGTATGGATTACGACCGGACGAGATCAGGCCCAAGTGTTAAAAGGATTGATTGACGATTCATTTACACCAGATACGGATGTCTCCGTACAATTGCGCCTTGTTCCGCCTAACATCTTGTTACCCGCGACTCTTGCTGGCGAAGGACCTGACGTGGCTATGCAGATGGGTGAAGATATCCCCGTAAACTATGCAATGAGAAATGCGGCAGCTGATCTGAGCACGTTCCCAGACTTTGAAGAAATTGCAAATCGATTCCGCGCAAGTGGGTTAACGCCTTACCGTTACAACGATGGAGTCTATGCACTTCCGGAGCAACAGCAATTTCCAATGTTATTCTACCGGAAAGATGTCCTCAGTGAGCTGGAGCTGGAGCCGCCAAAAACGTGGCAGGACGTATACAACGCTATTGCTGTATTGCAGAAGCATAACATGGAGTTTTACCTGCCTATTGAGGACACGCTGAATAACGCCAATCTAGTTCCAAATGCAACCTTTGCTATGCTCCTATACCAGAACGATGGCACCTTCTATGCCGAGGATCAGAAGAAGAGTGCACTGGATTCGGAGATTTCGATGGATGCGTTCAAGCGATGGACGCAATTTTATACCAATTACAAATTTCCGCTAAAAGCTGATTTTCCGAATCGCTTCCGTACTGGAGAGATGCCAATTGGTATTGCGGATTACACCACGTATAACATGCTGACGGTCATGGCTCCGGAAATACGTAACCTCTGGGATTTCACAATTGTTCCGGGCACGGAGCTTCCGGATGGTTCGATTCGACATGAAGTTGCTAGCTCGACCAGTGCCGTGATGATGCTTGAAAATGCCAACAACAAAGAAGCAGCATGGAAGTTTATGAAGTGGTGGACGGATGGGCAGACACAGATTGAATACGGAAGAGAAATGGAAGGTCTAATGGGCGCTGCTGCTCGTTATCCAACAGCCAATATTGAGGCTCTGGAGCAATTACCATGGCCTGTGAAAGATTATCAAAACCTGGAGAAGCAGTGGGAGTGGGTGCAGGGCATTCCGCAAGTTCCCGGAGGGTATTTTACCGGTCGGCATCTAGATAATGCGTTCCGTAAGGTCGTCAACGCAAATGAGAACCCACGTGAGGCATTGTCCGATTATGTATTGTATATCGATGATGAAATTGAGTTGAAACGTAGGGAATTTAATCTGAAATAGAGGAAAGGGAGGGTAACGGTTGCAAGCCAAAACAACCAAGACAGCCGCCGCTCCTGCCATCCAAGCGCGCCACGTCGGCTGGTGGACCCTGCTTAAACGGGATCTATATCTCAGCAGGCACTATTATATTTTGATGGCACCGTTCATGTTGATCTTTTTTATGTTTACGGTCATTCCGGTCGGTATTTCGCTCGGCTTAAGCTTTTTTCACTTCAATATGTTGGAGTTGCCGCGATTTATCGGTTGGCAGAATTACTCACGGCTTTTCTTAAATGACGATGTATTTCTGATCGCACTCAAAAACACGCTGCTTTTTGCTGTTATCACGGGTCCAGTTAGTTATATTGCTTGTTTCTTATTTGCCTGGATCATTAATGAGCTGTCCCCCAAAATTCGGGCAGTGATGACGCTGGTATTCTATGCACCATCCATATCCGGCAACGTCTTTTTCATCTGGCTAATTATTTTCTCTGGTGACAGCTACGGTTACATGAATGGCTTTTTGATGCGTCTTGGCATCATACTGGAGCCGGTTCAATGGCTGTCCAACGAGAAGTACGTTTTAGCCATCGTCATTATTGTACAGCTATGGCTTAGCTTAGGTACCAGCTTTCTAGCCTTTATTGCAGGGCTTCAGACCATCGATCGGTCTTTGGTGGAAGCTGGTACAGTGGACGGCATTAAGAACCGATGGCAGGAACTTTGGTTCATTACACTGCCTTCGATGAGACCGCAGTTGATGTTTGGGGCAGTCATGCAGATCACAGCTTCATTCGCTGTAGCCGAGATCTCAATTGCGTTAGCAGGTTTCCCGAGTGTGAACTATGCTGCGCATACCGTGGTCACTCATTTGTTGGACTTTGGTACGATTCGCTTTGAGATGGGATACGCTTCGGCCATCGCCACCGTTTTATTTGCACTGATGCTTGGAACAAACGTTCTAACGCAAAAAATGCTGAGAAAGATAGGTGAATGACAATGACCAGCAAGGTACGGGCTGCCTTTGGCATGCCGAAGAAACTCAATCGGTCATTTACCGTCAGCTTGATGTTATTCGCACTGCTTGCTCTGTTCGGGTCATTTATGGTACTTCCACTTATCTATGCCGTAAACAACGCCTTCAAGCCACTGGATGAGCTTTTTATTTTCCCGCCTCGCTTCTGGGTGAATAATCCGACGACGGAGAACTTTGCAGATCTGATTAATCTCATGGGCAACTCATGGGTACCGTTATCCCGGTACATTGCTAATACACTGCTCATTACGCTGGTCGGAACCGCAGGGCATATCCTTCTTGCTTCTGCAGCAGCTTATCCGCTAGCCAAATACCGTTTTCCTGGCTCCAAAGTGTTGTTCACGATCGTCATTTTGTCACTGATGTTCTCACCACATGTTACTGCAATTCCCAACTACATGGTGATGTCATGGCTCGGCTGGATTAACACACACACGTCCATTATTGTGCCGTCGCTTGCATTCTCACTGGGATTGTTCCTGATGAAACAGTTCATGGAGCAGATTCCCGATGCGTTGCTGGAGGCAGCCAAAATCGACGGAGCCAATGAATATCGAATTTTCTGGAGCATCGTAATGCCCAATGTGAAGCCTGCTTGGCTTACACTCATGATTTTGCAGTTTCCTGCACTTTGGGGAACAGACGGCGGAAGCTTCATTTATAGTGAGAATCTCAAAACGCTGCATTATGCACTCAGTCAGATTGTTCAAGGAGGGATTGCTAGGGCAGGGGTAGGTGCTGCTGTCGCTTTGCTGCTCATGATTGTACCGATCACCTTGTTCATCATCTCCCAGAGCAGTGTTATGCAGACGATGGCCACTTCTGGAATGAAGGACTAGAAAGGAGGCAGCTAGGTGCGAGCAAGCACAAGGAAGAAACAAAAATGGATCATCATAGGCATGGTCTGCCTACAACTGTTCGGGCATGGGGCACCCCTAGCCAACGCAGACGGAACATCAGACGCATATCATTATTCCTATTGGGGCGAAGCGGTTCCTGCTCCAGTCGCATATGAAGCTACGGCAATCATTACGGGCAGGAAGCTGGACACGGATGCGTTCAAGGAACCGAGCGACCTGCATGTTACAGCCGATCAGCGGGTCTTCCTACTGGATTCGGGCAATGGACGTATCATCGAGATGGATCGTAACTTCAAGCTCGTTCGGGTAATCGATTCATTTGAACGTGAAGGGCAGCCAGACCATTTTAATAACCCTCGAGGGCTTTACGTTACGAATAAAGGACATTTGCTAGTGGCAGATTCAGATAATCAACGTGTGGTGCATCTAGATGAACTTGGGCAATTGGTCAAAATTGTAGCTGAGCCGCAATCAGATCTGTTGCGAACAGACTTTCAATTTAAGCCTATACGGGTCGTCATGGACAAAGGAGAACGCATTTACGTCATGGCTGAGGGTGTCTTTGACGGATTCATGGAGTTTAACGCGGATGGCACGTTCTCCTCATTTATCGGAGCTAATCGAGTTCAGGTTGACCCGGTAGAGTATCTGTGGAAACGATTTGCAACTCGTGAGCAGCGGAGTCAGATGGTCATGTTCACGCCAACGGAGTTCACGAATCTAGATATGGATGAAGAGGGATTCATCTATGCCACAAGTGGGGATCGTGGTAAGGATCCAATTAAGAAGCTGAACGCCCAAGGAACGGACATCTTGCGCAGAGAAGGCTACCAGCCACCTCAAGGAGATATGATGTACACCACTGAGACAGGGCCATCGCGACTGATTGATGTTGACGTGGGGGACAGTGACATGTACTCCGTGCTAGATGCGAATACAGGGCGAGTCTTCACCTACAATGGTGACGGTTATCTGCTCCATATTTTTGGTGGCATTGGTAATCGTCAGGGGCAATTTAATACACCTGTTGCACTTGAGCGTGCTGGGGAGCGGATCCTTGTGCTGGACAAAGCACTTGGTGAAATTACCGTCTTTCAAACGACCGAGTATGGGCGTACATTACACGATGCCGTGCGCAGTTATTATAACGGTGACGAAGATCATTCGTCGTTGCTGTTTGCCAAAGCTGCTGAGATGAACGCCAATCTGGAATATGCCTATGCCGGGATCGGTAAAGCTCTGCTTCGCCAGAAGGAATATGCAGATTCTGCGCAGTACTTCAAGCGTAGCATGGAGCGTCTTGGTTATTCCAAAGCATTTCTGTTGTTCCGCAAAGAGCTGATGCGTGAGCATTTCTCATGGATGATGTCCGGACTATTCCTAGCTGTAGGTTCGCTTGTCACCGTCATGATCGTTCGTAGGCAGAAAAGGAGGACAACGAATGCTGGCGTCAAGTAAGCAATTATACCAATATCCGCTGCATCTCATTTTTCATCCGTTTGACGGATATTGGGAACTGAAATATGAACGAAATCAGAAAATGACTCTGCTGATTGCAGGTATGATCATGCTGCTTTTGATTATGACCAAGATTTTGCATGCACAGTACAGCGGTTTTCTAATCAATTTCAACAATCCGAAACGGCTAAACAGTCTGCTTGAAATGGTATATGTCATCGTTCCAGTGTTGTTCTGGTGTGTTGCGAACTGGTCCTTAACAACACTGATGGATGGGGAAGGTAAGTTTTCCGAAATTTTTATGTCTACATGCTTCGCCTTGGTACCATTGTTGTTGATTCAGTTTCCTTGGATCTGGCTGAGTCTTGTCATCTCTGTACAGGAAACCGCCTTTTATTATTTCTCTAATGCGATTGCTATTGGCTGGACGGTGTACCTGTTATTCGTTGGCAATATGACGGTTCACCAGTATACGCCAGCCAAAACGATACTCACCATGTTCCTAACACTTGTAGCTATGGCATTCATGGCATTTTTGTGCCTGTTATTCTTCAGTCTCGTACAACAGATTGTATCTTTCGCAGTGACTATCTATCAGGAATTAGTGCTTCGGGGCTAAGGGAGGGGGAACAAGCAATGAAACACGCTGTAGTCAAAAAAATAACTGGAATGCTGCTCATAAGCAGCCTGCTTCTCGGCAGTTGTCAGTTCTCGCCCTCACCATTAACCCCAGTGAGTGCGAATGCCGTTGACCAGGCTGATATACCTTCCCTGCCTCCAGGAGAAAAACTAAAATCCTCCTTTCGTGATGATCGCCTACCAGGCATGCTCGGGATTGCCCAAAATAATGCGTTGCAACTGTTCCTTCATGAAGAGACTGCTGAAATTGCAGTTATTTATAGGGGAAGCGGGCAAATCTGGCGCAGTAATCCCACAGATCGAGAGCAGGATGCGATTGCAGCAGGGATTAACAAAGACCTTTTATCGTCGCAAACGAGGCTAAGCTTCTTTAATACTCTCGGCCAGAGCAGTACCGTGAACTCCTACACCGATAGTGTCAGACATAAGCAGATAAGCTATGAAGCATTGCCAAATGGTGTGCGGGTGCACTATCAGTTTGGAAGTACCGAGCGTTCGATCGAAGACTTGCCAGTCAAGATTAGCAAAGAACGTTTCGAACAAGACATACTCGCTCAGCTCGACAAGGTTGGGGAACGAGCCCTGAAGATTGGTTATGCAGAAGACAAGGACGAGGGCGTCTATGATCGAAATGATAAGGCGCTGCAAGGGTTGCAGCTATCCCGAGCCTTGAAAGCTTTTGATGAAGCTGGATACACGGAAGAGGATCTGGTGCAAGACCATGCGGAACATGGAGTCGAGCAGGAACGAAGTGGGCCACGACTCTTTATGCTCACGATGGAATATGAGCTGGACGGACAGGATCTGTTGGTACGGGTGCCTGCCTCGGGCATTCATTTTCCTGAGGAATATCCAATTAACAGCATATCTGTGCTGGAATATTTCGGAGCAGGTAGTACAAGTGAAGAGGGCTCTATGCTGGTTCCCGACGGCTCAGGAGCATTGATTCATTTTAACAACGGGAAAACGCTATACCCTGCCTATCAGCAGGATATATATGGGTCTGACCTCACGATGAAAATGCGGGAAGCAAGTTCTAATGAAGCCAAAGCAAGATTGCCGGTTTTTGGATTAATTCGAACCGACGGTGCTTTTCTAGGCATTATTGAGGAAGGGGATGCTGTTGCAGTTGTCAACGCAGATATCAGCGGCAAGCTTAATAGCTACAACAACGTATACCCAAGCTTCTATGTAGTGAATAAAAGCGATATTACACTGCAGGCCAGCGATATGGTACGAACACTTCCCAAATTTCAGAATCAGCCGACCGTATCTGACTTTGTCGTTCGTTATGCTTTTGTTGGTGCAGAAGAGGCTAGTTATTCAGGTCTTGCCTCCGTGTATCGAAGTTACCTGCAACGAACGGGCGGGGTACCTGAGGAACAAGCCAGCAAGGTACAGGACAGTATCCCTTTTTATCTCAAACTATTTGGAGGTATAACAACAAGGCAGCATATGTTGGGCATTCCTTACGATTCCACACAGGCGTTAACCACTTTCGACGAAGCAGAGAAGATACTCTCTACGTTAATGGAGAAGGATGTTGCTAATATTCAGGTTCGTTATGCAGGATGGCTTAATGGGGGGATTCACCACCGAATACCGGACTCAATTAAAGTCGATGGAGCCATCGGCGGACAAAAAGCAATGCGTGAATTCAGCACGTTTGCTCGTGATACCGGCATTGGATTTTATCCAGATGTAGCGGTATTGAATGTGCATTCTAAGGGTGGATTCAAACCATCCAGAGAGGCGTCCCGCACACTGACCCAGCAACCGGCGGTGCGCTATCCGATGAATCGAGCAATCCAACGTCCCGACCGGGATCGATCGCCTTCATACATTCTGTCTCCGAATCTACTGGGCAATGTAACGGATAAAATGCTGGATTCCCTTAAACCGCTTGAAACGGAGGGGCTTTCCCTGTCAGATCTGGCAGAACAATTGAATAGCGACATGAATCCGAAGAAGCTGTTGGATCGGACGGAGGCAGTAAACAACGTAACTACAGCGCTTGAACAGATTAAACAGCAGGCTGGTTCCGTGGTAGCTGAGGGAGGAAATGCTTATGCACTTCCTTATCTCACAGGTCTGACAGATGCTCCCATGACCAGCAGTCGGTTCAAGCTGGAGGATGAAGAGATTCCGTTCTTTCAGCTTGTGATGCACGGAAGTATCAGTTATACCGGTTCCCCTTATAATCTATCAACATATACAAACGCAAGACAGTATGTGCTGAAGTTAATTGAATATGGGGCAAGTCCATATTTCGCTTGGTTTAATGCACCCAATCACGTCGTGAAAGAAACTGATTTTGATCATCTCTATGCGGCGAATTATGAGCAATGGATCGATCTGGCGGCTGAGATGTACAGAGAGGTTAATCAGGCAAACCTGCCGTTTATAGGTCGTTCGATGATCGCGCATCAATCCGTATCAGAAGGTGTATTTCAGACAACGTATGAGGGCGGCGGATTCGTCATCGTGAATTATAACGACTTTCCTGTGGAAGTTGAGAACCATACTGTGGAAGCTCAAAGTTATGTGACTGGTGGTGAGCAGCTCTGAAGACGCTCCTGAAATGGAAATGGGGAAGTCGTACGTATGCTCAGCAGAAAGCCATGTGGGGCATGATTTACGTGCTTCCCTGGCTTGTTGGATTTGTTTTGTTTTTCTTCGTTCCGTTGCTGGCTTCCCTAAGGTACAGCCTGAGCACAATTCAGGCGAATGCAGAAGGGATCGCAATTCAATTCAGTGGGGTCGCCAACTATATTCAGGCATTGACCGTGAATACCAGCTTCAACCGAGCACTTATCGAATCGGTGACAGACGTACTTGTGAACGTGCCGCTTATTGTCATCTTTAGTTTGTTCCTTGCGGTTATCCTGAACCAGAAATTCAGAGGTAGAGCGGTAGCGCGTTCGATCTTTTTCTTGCCGGTTATTCTTGCATCAGGCGTGATCATGACACTGGAGAGCACAAGCCTAATTGATGCGGTTAATCAAAGCAGTACAGGTGGTAGCTCGCTGGGGACTTTCGAATTGGAGAACCTGATGCTGAGTGCAGGGGTGAGCGAATGGATTGTCACCTATTTAAGCAGCGCCGTAGATCGAATCTATCAGATTGTTAGTCAATCTGGCGTACAGATTTTGATCTTTCTTGCTGGTATTCAGACGATCTCGCCTCAACTCTATGAGGCGTCCAAGATGGAAGGTGCAACCGGATACGAGGCGTTCTGGAAGATCACGTTTCCGATGGTCAGCCCGCTTATTTTCGTCAATGCAATCTATACGATCATTGATTCGTTTGCCAATAACGCCATGACAAAACTAATCCGGGATACTGGCTTCGTCAAATTTGATTTTGGTCTAAGCTCTGCTATGGCATGGGTCTACTTCTTAGCAATTGCAATTATTTTGGTCATCGTATCTATTATTTTCTCGAAACGTGTCTTCTATCAAGATTAGAAAGGAGGAGGTCTAGTGTGACAACTTCACGATTATTCTCATTAGAACATTGGAAGGGCTGGCTGTGGTCCATCATCCGTTTTGTTCTCATTACCGGACTTTCTTTTGTCATCCTCTTTCCTATATTTCAGAAAGTTTCAACGTCCATTAAGGACAAGGGAGATCTGTATTCAGCAGTCGTTGTGTGGATTCCCCAGAACTTCTCCGTGGACAATTTCAAGGAAGCAATTCGCGTCATGGATTACTGGGTAACACTGTTTAATACATTTGCGTTATCTGCAACAACAACTCTACTTACGACGGCTTCTTGCGCACTTGCCGGCTACGGGTTCGCCCGATTGAAATTCAAAGGCAGTAACTGGTTGTTTGCTGGCGTAATTCTGACGATTCTTGTTCCACCAACAACGATTCTGATTCCGGTCTATCTTAATCTAAAAAGCTTTGATCTGATGGGTATTATAACACTTATAACAGGCGAACCCATTAATCTGCTGAATACGTACTGGCCGTTCATTCTTACTGCTATTACGGCGAATTCACTCAAAGCGGGGCTGTATATTTTCATCTTTCGCCAGTTTTTCAGGGGAATCCCTAAAGAGGTGGAAGAGGCAGCTTACGTGGACGGAGCAGGGATTGGCCGGACGTTCACCAGAATTATGTTACCTAATGCCATCCCTTCGATGGTAACTGTAATGCTGTTCTCCTTTGTTTGGCAGTGGAACGACAGCTTCTACACGACCACATATCTGACATCCAGCAAGGTGATGTCCACCCAGTTGTCGTCTCTTCCATACAATCTGGCTCAACAAGTCAGCAATGGCGCTTCGAAGGCAGACCCTTTCTACCTAAGCATGATTCAAGATACAGGCGTTTTGCTGGCGATCCTGCCGTTGATCGTAATTTACTTGTTTGTACAGCGATACTTCGTGGAGAGCGTGGAACGTACTGGAATTGTCGGCTGAACTAAATGTATGGTTACGGGATTTATGCTATAATATGGGCAAAAAAGAGGAGATGTCCTTATCTCTATCCGACTAGCGATTTTGATTCTTTTTGCTTCATTACTGGGTTTATGCAGCTGCACCACATCAGTTAATGATGAGCGAATAGTAGCCAAGTCAGAACATTGGATTGTTACAATTGATCTTGTTTATACCAAGGGTGAGTACGAAGAGGTTCCTTCCATACAATACATTGGAGAAGATCCAGTTGATGAACAGGTAGAAATTAATATTCTACATCCCAATAACAGTTCTACTAGTAACACAATTCATGTTTCTATTAATCCGAATGAAATCATTCAGTTACCAACTAGAAGTAGTGTAGAAGACTGGATAGATATAGGCAGTGTGATTGTAACTTGGGGTGAAGAAGAGGAGATTCTTATATTCGAATGACACAGTTTAGATGACATTCAAGAATTAGGATGAATGAATAAAAATTCAGAAGACGCATAAAACCCTTTGGCTTCCGAAGAAACCAGAGGTTTTATGCGTCTTCTGTCTACAGATGTTAATTAATAAATCCGATATCTGCCGCTTAAGGCAAGCAGACTGAAGAAGTACAAACAATTGTCGTAGTACCGGCGTTCTCCCTGGCGTAGAGGGGTGTTCCAGAATCGATGGACAAATGACTCTGCATGCGGGCCGTCTGCTGCCAGTGAAGCCATAGCATTGGTAGCAAGTAAACCTATGGGGTGCAAGGAAGGTTCGTCAAAGGCTTCGCCTTCAATGGTATAACGACGATAATCGGATACGTCAATGTCGCTGAAGAAAGACTGAATTCGATTGGATTGTTCGACTTGCCATAGATCCTTGCGGAACCATTCCCAGTCCAGCGCAACATTCGCTGCAACTCGATAGGCATCACTGTAAAAGTGTCTATAGTCACCGTGAGGCTGAATGGGAGCAGGTGAGCCATCATAATTGGCGTATTCTGGCGAAAGTCCTGTCACAGGGTGGCAGGCGGTATGCAGATATGCCCGACTTGCGGCCGCTGCCTCTTGCCAGAATACCTGATCACCCTTATCTCCGTAGATAGCGAACAGTTCATAGAAGTGGGGAAGATGATAAGATGGATCACTGAATGGCGATTCGGGCACGAATTTAATGAGCCGAGTCTCTGGATCCCACATGGGATCGCCATCATCGTTTTCACCTTGATGAATGCACGCACGGAGAATTTTTCGAGCTTGTTCTTGGTAATTGTATGGCGTATCGCCATCTCCCCAGCGGTTAGAGGCGAACAACAAAGCCATGGCAAAGAACTCCTCACCATCTGGTGCAGGTCCTTGTGAGATTCGGGTTCCGTCAGGCTTACAATGCCATGCAAAGTAATCTTTATATCGTCCTTCAGTGTGCTGCATGAATGTGTAGGCATAGTTCCATAGACGATCAAACTCTTCTTTTTTGTTCATCTGTACAGCCATCATCATCCCGTAAGACATGCCCTCAGAGCGTACATCGTGGTTGCCTGTGTCCAGCAAATAGCCTTTATCTCCACCCATAGGGTAATAGATTCGTGTTTGTTCATCTCCATCGAACAATTCGTTCCATGTCAACTCCAGTCGTGTGTTAATCTCTTGTTCGCTATACCCTAACTTGTGAAACATATTGGTATACGTACCTGAATCATATGCATTCTGACCTGTAATTTGCATGATTTACCTCCCTTAATGAATGCCGTTTATCCTATTGTATCACCGGTTCGACTCTATAAATTAAAGCGTTTACATCAGAAATTATAGGTTTTCCGTATCTCATCTATTAGACAGCGAATCCAAGTGATATATTGAGTCAAGTCCTATACTTTGTCAGGTTGTTGTTACAGGATATGAGCGCTAAACTCGGAGGGATAGAGCTAGGTGGGAACAGAAAGGATCGTGATGATTCAACATGTTGGACGATGAAAGAAGTGTAGATGATAAACGAGAATATTCAGCACCACGTGATCCTGTAGGTGTTGTACAATCAGCGAATGAGACGCAGGTGGACTTTGAATCTCAGGCATATCGCGAGTTGATCGGACGATCTGTTCTGAACAAAGGTAACAATGTCAGGTTGAAGCGAGCTATTGAGAAAGCTAGAAAAGGTGAGCCGGTCTATGTCGCATACATTGGGGGGTCGATTACACAAGGTGCAGGTGCTGTACCCATTCATCTACAATGCTATGCTTATCGTTCTTATGAGCAATTTAAGAATAGGTATGCTCCTTTAGACGGAAGTTCGATTAACCTGATCAAAGCCGGTGTAGGTGGGACACCCTCTGAGCTTGGAATCATACGTTATGACCGAGATGTGCTTCGGGACGGTCAGGTTCAGCCGGACATTCTGATCATCGAATTCGCCGTTAATGACGCGGATGACGAGACGAAGGGCAATTGTTATGAAAGCTTGGTGATCAAAGCACTTGCTGCTGACAACAAACCAGCGGTGATCTTGCTTTTCAGCGTGTTCGAGAACGACTGGAATCTACAAGATCGTCTAGCTCCAATCGGGTGGCATTATGATCTGCCTATGGTGAGCATGAAAGATGCTCTTGTAGAGCAATTCCAGAAGACGCCAGCCGAAGGCAACGTGATTACCAAAGAACAGTTTTTCCATGATATATATCATCCGACAAACATGGGGCATCGGATCATGGCTGACGTACTCTCTCATCTGTTTGACGTTACGGATCACTCCGCGCTCGATCAGGTGGAACAGTGCGACGATCAAACACCTTTAATTGGAAGCGATTTCGTCAATGTTAAATTGCTGGATCGAAAGAACATTGAGCATATTGCGCGAATTGAAGTTGGAGCTTTCCAGCATACGGATACAGAGCTACAGATGGCTGAGATGCATGATCATGATTATGGTACGCCTTTGTTTCCTCATAATTGGATGTATAGCAGGGAGGACACGCAAGAACGGAATCGTTTTACATTACATTTAAATTGTAAACGTCTTATTTTGATCTTTAAAGATTCAGGTAGTGATGAATTCGGTACCGCCAATATTAGAGTAGATGATGAACACATCAAACAAGCCGATCCACACCAAGTAAATTGGACACATTGTCATGCGATACTTCTAATTAACGAAAATGAGGTCAGTGAGCACAAGATTGAGATTGAAATGGCGGAAGGTTATGAGGACAAGAAGTTTACCATTCTAGGTTTCGGATATGTCGATTAATAAAAGGTGGCCTAGATGTAGCTCTAAGGGTGAAAGTATACGTTGAGTTGAAGGGAGTTATGGAGATGAACTTTGTTGCACCAGCTGGATTTGACCAATATCGAGCGAACATACCTCGCGGCGTAATCAAGACTGTGGAGTATAACTCTACGACAGTAGGCAATATGCGTAAAGCAATGGTGTATATACCACCTGAGTTCTCAACAGAAGAGGCGTATCCTGTTCTTTATCTGTTGCATGGCATCGGTGGAGACGAAACAGAGTGGTACACCCATGGCGCTCCGCAGATTATTCTCGACAATCTCTATGCTGACAATCTGCTTGTACCGATGATTGTTGTATTAACCAATGGTCGTGCTATGCCGAATGATCGAGCTGAGGGAGACCTGTTTGATTCGGAGAAGATAAAAGTTTTTGAACGCTTCGAATTGGATCTCATTGACGATCTCATCCCTTACATTGACTCCAACTATCCTACGAACAGCAACAGAGATAATCGAGCTATCGCAGGCTTATCCATGGGCGGAGGTCAGTCGTTAAACATCGGACTTAGCCATCTGGATTCCTTCGCCTGGGTTGGAGCCTTTTCTGCAGCACCTAACACCTAAACGCCAGAACAGCTTGTGCCTGATCCAGCCGAGGTGTCGTCACTTCTCTTGCTATTGTGGCTTTCCTGCGGCGATCAGGACAATTTGCTCCCTATTAGCGTAGAGGTTCATCAGTATTTGCAGCAGCAGGGAGTAGCTCATATCTGGTATGAAGAGAGCGGAGGACATGACTGGCCGGTATGGAGGAATGATCTTTATTTATTTTCTCAACGTCTATTCAAATAACCTTAGTGCCACTGTAGTCTTGAATGCACAAGCTGAACGTTGTGTAGAGAGGCTAAGGTGGTACTTTTTATTAATGCACTGCACTGACGTGCGTATTCAATCAATAACATGTAAAATGCAATAAACTACGAGCAAAATGCCATTGTGTTTCGGAACGTTACAACTCAATTTGTTGGAATTATAGCGAAACTAGATATATTTTATTCTATAATATCGTTGACAATTTAATTAAAGTTACTATAATTTATATTGTTTTGCTTGAAGAACCAGTCAGTCACTTGTAAGGGGTGCCACTATGCGCAAATCTCCTTCTCAGAACTGTCCACAGCGCTAGCTCATCCTGCGCCCTTAAAATTTTATCGAGGAGACTGAAGAACGAATGAAAGTATTAATTGTGGAAGACTCTATTTTTGTACAGAAAATGATGCGTAAGCTAATTGCTGATCATTTTCCAGAATCTGAGATTCAGACAGCGAACAATGGAGAAGAAGGATATCACCAGTACTTGGAATTCAAGCCTGATTTTATTACGACGGATCTGCTCATGCCTAATCTTAGTGGTCAAGAGATGCTTCGTATGATTCGTGAAATCGACCGTGAGGTCAGAATTATTATTTTATCTGCAGATATTCAGAAGGTGACTCGTGAAGAAGTAGAGAACCTCGGAATCTCTGGATTTTTGAATAAGCCGTTAACTGTAGAAAAAGCAAATACATTGATTCAAATGATTCAGGTGGCACATCATGCTGACTGAATTGCAGAAGGATATGCTGACTGAACTTGTGAACGTTTACGTTGGACAAGCGGCCAATATGCTTTCCGAGATTGTCGACAAGCACATTGTACTGACCATACCTGAAGTGGAGCTCATTTCGATATCTGACGTTGATCCAGGAGATCGACGGTATAAACTCTTTTTCAGCGAAGGTCATCTGTTCAGATCATCTTTGCAGTTCGGATACGATTTTCAGGGGAAAGCATTCCTTATGTTCCCTGCTGAGCAGGCTAAAGTGTTAGCGAATATGTGTCTTGGAGAACTCACCGAGACGATTGAGCCGGAAGAAAGTCGCCTATTAGATACGGATCTGGACGTGCTCAAAGAAGTTAGTAATATTCTGCTAAATGCCATCATTGGAGAATTCGGTAATTTTCTAGAAATGAAATTAGAATACGTATTGCCGGATATTGAGCTGCTGCATGTGACACACTCTGATCCACAGCTCCTGCTCCAGAACGAAGTATATGTGCTGGTTCTCCATACGTCATTCTTACTTGCCGATACCAATGTGAAAGGGATCATACTTATTGCGCTCAGCATGAACTCTATCTCAAGTCTATTGGACAAAATGAATGCATTATTGGAGGATGACCATGGATAATCTCGTAATACAGGCTCTAGGCAAAATCAACATGGGCATCCTCATCATTGACAGACAATTAAAAGTGATTCTCTGGAATGGCTGGTTGGAACGATTCACTGGTAAAAGTAATGAAGAGGTGATTGGGCGGAATTTGCTTGAGGTATGCCCAAGATTCAAGTTGAACATGTACCAGAACATACTGCATAATGCGCTGTACCAAGGGCAAAGCAGGTTCTGTTCAAGCGCTCTACATAAGGCATTTATTCTGCCTAAAGAAAATGAAGATGAACACTTTTATAAACAAAACATGCATGTTGAACCCTTATACGAAAATGGTCGTAATTACGCGATGATTCAGATCAGTGATATGACCAACACTAGCACACGGGTATATAAACTGAAAAATCTAATCAAGGAATTAGATGTTGAATATCACAAAGTTAAAATTTCCGAAAAGATTAGTAAGCATCTATCCATGCATGACTCCCTTACGGGATTGCCTAATCGTCGTGCTTTCAACGAACGTCTAATCTGGGCAATTAACCATGCCGAGCGAAGTGAGGGGAAATTCGCTGTTCTCTTCGTCGATACCGATGGATTCAAGCAGATCAATGACACGTATGGACATGAAGTGGGTGACCAGGTGCTTGTGGAGACTGCGAAACGGCTGAAGGAAAACATTCGAAGTACAGATAGTGTGGCTCGGCTAAGTGGAGATGAATTCAGCATCATCTTAAATCAATTGAACGATGACCACGACGCAGAGGTGGTCTGCGAGAAGCTGGGAACAGCTTTTGTAGCTCCTATTGAGGTCTCGGGTAATTTCATTCATCTATCACTCAGTATTGGGATTAGCGTCTATCCGCGGCATGGAGAGGAACCAGCTGAGCTTCTAAGGTATGCAGATCAGGCGATGTACCGAATTAAGAAAAATGGAAAGAGCGGTTACGCTATGTATGATTCGCAAAGAGATCAGTACGTGTAAGGCTGCAGCACGAATCTTACTGGTACCCATCACGAAAGTTGCTTATATAGCGACTTTTTTTGGCGTTGAAAAACTTGCGTCTCTTTCTATAGCTCCTTAAAGTAAGTGGTGGATCTCTTCAATTGTGAAGAAACCCACCAAATACACTTTAATACATTTACTTTTATTCAGCAGGATCCACATGCCTTTGTTTCACTCTTACCGAATGAGGTAGGTAAGGTGCTCGAACCTGGAGAAGGGACTGAACTGTAGATAATGTTATACGGAGTCGCTTTATAGCGGCTTTTTTCGTATGTCTAAACAATTTCTTCATTATATAATTCAAAATCAACTTTTTTTGTAATCGATATCAATCGCATATTATCACTGTTTTTTCGACATACAACGCTATGTATAGACAATTTATGACATTGACATACTGACATATCTTTTGATAGTATCAACTAAATTTTATAATTCATACAAGAATACTAGGTTATAGAAAGGCGGTTCATTTCATCATGCAGCAGTCCCTATCTGCAACTTCCATTTTTGCAAAACCATATCCCATTTATGCAAGTCTGGAACAAGCTTTCAGACAACAACCCTCGACAAGTGTATCCCGAATTCAAGAGATTCATGAGGAGCAGACAATCATTTTGTTTCTGATCAAGGGGATTCAAGAGGGATCAACGGTATGGGTACAGGCTGCACTGCATGGAGACGAGCATGATGGCATTATCGCTTGCGCTAAACTTTTGAAGGATATTGTGCCGGAGCATTTGTCTGGAAATCTGATATTGTGTCCTGTCACGAATCCAACCGCGATGCTTGCGGGAACGAATGGCAGTCCACTGGATGGCTTAAACCTGAACCGGGTTTTTGGTCAAAATGCAACAGATGATTCATACTCTGGTCGCTATGGTCGCTGGCTGGCTAACAATATCATCGCATATGCCGATTTTCTGATTGATCTGCATGGAGGCGGTCGCTGGCTGGATGTCTGTCCGTTTGCCATGGTAGCAAGCGACCATGAAGCTGCATTTGAGCGTAGTATGGCGGCACTAAATACAATTCCGCTTACAGCGACGTATGTCTGCCAATCGGGTACCAAAGGGATGTTGATTAATGAAGTGTGTCAGCAGGGGATCCCGGCCGTCTTACTGGAGAGTGGAGGAGGCAATTACTGGACTTCCACAGCCGTGGATACGCATCTACAAGCTGTTCAGATGATCCTTAATCAACTTGGCGTATATTCATCTGAACAATATTCTCAGGCAGAAGAAACACCTGGCATGAACCGAGAGCCTGCACGGATCTCAGACATCGTTGAAATGCGATTTGAAACGAGCGGTTTGTTAACGTTTAGCATGCACGCGGGAGAGAATGCTCGGCTGGGGGAAGAGCTGATGCGCATACTGTCATACCCGGGACTTGAGGAGCATTCCATAACCTGTCCCATCGAACATGGTGTCATTTTATCCATTCATGCAGCATCGACAGTTCATCAGAACGGTTACGCGGTCATGTTGGGCAAATTAGCATAATTTAATTAACGGGGGTTGTACATCATGAAAAAGAGTAAGTTTCTGCTAATCCTGACTTTGCTGGCCGTATTCGCCGCAGGCTGCTCTACAACGAGCAAATCAGGATCGGGTGAAGAAGCAACAGGTGAAAAGCAGGATCAAAAACTAGAAATCACGATTGCCCGCGCATTTGACGTAAACGGATTGGATCCGGGCTTTCTGACCGAAAATGCACAGGTCGTGGACAATATCTTCGATACATTGGTTAAACGGGATGCAGAAGAAAAGCTCGTACCTGGTCTAGCGACAAGCTGGAGCCAAATCGATGATACAACCTGGCAATTCAAACTGCGTGAGGGTGTAACCTTCACCAATGGTGAGGCGTTCAATGCCGATGCAGTGAAGTACTCCCTTGATCGTGTGCTTGATCCAGCGAACAATGCACCGACAGCTAGTTATGTATCTACGATCCAAGAAGTTAACGTTGTTGATGAGTACACGGTTAACGTTGTAACGAAGAAACCTGACCCACTTGTACCCACACGGTTTAATCGTTATCCAACCGAAATTGTACCTCCCAAATATGCTGAAGAAGTAGGACAAGAGCAATTTGCTCAAAAACCGATCGGCACAGGCCCATACCAGTTCGTAAGCTGGGATAAAGGCAGCAATGTCGTATTAGAAGCTAACCCGAATTACTGGGGCGGCGAACCTGATGTGAAAAAGGTTACTTTCCGTTCTATTCCTGAAGCTTCGACACGTGTAAGTGCGCTGCTGAATGGTGAAGTTGATCTGATTACAGCGGTATCTCCAGAAGATCGTGAGAAGATTGAATCGTCGTCTACTGCACGTCTCTCCACAGTTGAACGTGCGGGCAATACAGTATATGTCGGCTTCAAAACCGATGTAAAACCATTTGATGATCCAAAAGTAAGACAAGCCCTGAACTATGCAATCGATGTTAAATCTATTGTAGATAAAGTGCTTCAAGGCGCAGCTGTTCAGACCAATAGCTTGATTGGTCCCAAAGACTTTGGATATGCTGGCGAACCAGAAGGGTATAACTATGATCCGGAAAAAGCGAAGCAATTGTTAGCAGAAGCAGGCTACCCGAACGGATTCTCCGCAACACTTGATACGGTAAGCTGGTACATCAAAAACACGGATGTTGCACAAGTCATTGCAGAGCAACTTAAAGCTGTTGGCGTCAATATCAAAGTCAATAACGTGGAAAGTTCGGTATATCGCACACTCGTACCTGCGGGCAAACAATCGGATATGTATGTACTCGGTTGGAGCAGCACGAACACACTTGATGCAGATGCAGCAATCTATGCCATCCTTCGTTCAGGAGAGTCTTACTCCACTTATGCGAACAAAGACGTAGATGCTAAGCTGGATGAAGCAAGATCGGTTACAGATGAGGCTAAACGCAAACAGTTATATAAAGAAATACAGGATGAAGTGTTAAAAGATGCACCGCGCATTTTCCTATATCAGGAGAACCAGTACTATGGCGTATCTGATCGATTGAAATGGGACGGCCGTGTGGATGGCTCCATCCCGGTATCGACGATTTCAGCAGGTAACGAGTAAATCGGCAGGCGTCTTATGTGACTTGGCCAAGCCCGGATGGGAGTGTTAACCATTGAAGCATTACGTGCTTAAACGTTTGGGACAATCGGTACTTGCAGTCCTCGGTGCGGCAACGCTTGTATTTTTCATTATTCGCTTGTCAGGTGATCCGGCGCGCCTAATGCTTCCACCTGAAGCGAGCGAAGAACAGGTGACCGCGCTTCGAGAGAGCTTAGGGTTCAATCAACCTCTCTGGATGCAGTACATCGATTATCTAAAAAACCTATTTACCGGCGATTTGGGAAACTCGCTGTATTACAAAGAATCCGCTCTAAAGCTGGTGCTTGAACGAATGCCAGCTACCATAGATCTGGCCATGTTTGCAATCATTATTGCGGTCACTGTTGGTTTGCTGGCGGGGATCGTGTCGGCATACAAAAAGAATAGCTGGATCGACTATGTGGTCAACGGTTGGATTTTCTTAACTCAATCACTGCCAGTATTCTGGATTGGTATCGTGTTAATCATGATTTTTGCAGTAAATCTCCACTGGTTGCCAACGTCAGGCAATCGCGGATTGGAGTCGATTATACTTCCAGCACTGACTCTAGCTGCATACCCGATTGCTCCGATTGCCCGCACCATGCGAGCCTCTCTTATTGAAGTGATGGACAAGGGGTACATGATTACAAGTCAAGCTCAAGGATTCTCCAAACCTAGCCGGATTTTGAAACGCGGACTCAAAAACGCGTTTCTGCCGGTTATTACCGTCATTAGCCTGGAATTTGGAGTCATGATCGCTGGCGCAGTGGTGACTGAAACGATTTTCTCATGGCCAGGTGTGGGGCAGTTGATCATACAAGGTGTCAGCAACCGCGATTTCCCGTTGGTGCAGGCAAGTATTCTTGTGATCAGCATCATCTATATCGCCATTACACTTGTGACGGATCTGATCTACCATCGCCTTGATCCAAGAATCAAAGTGCACTAAACGAAGAGAGGGATAATCATGAAAAAACGATCTTTGCTTCGTGCCAATGCCAAGGGCATTGCCAGCATAGGTTCGTTGACCGTCATCTTCGTGCTGACGGTCTTTGCCCCGCTATTCGCGCCATTCGATCCGTATAGGCAGTCATTGCAGGATATCCTTATCCCACCAGGGAGCACATATAGTGGAGAGGGCGCAATGAGCTTGCTTGGAACTGATCAATTGGGCAGGGATGTGCTCAGCAGATTGTTATATGGGGGCAGGCTCTCGCTCTGGATCAGCATTGTCGCCGTTGTCATTTCAGGTGTGCTGGGCAGTATTATTGGCATCGTAGCCGGGTACTTCGGTGGTAAAACGGATGCGGTATTAATGCGTCTAGCTGATATCCAGATGTCCATTCCAAGCATGCTGCTCGCCATCGTTATGGTTGCTGTGCTTGGGTCAGGTCTCACGAATATTGTTATTGTGCTGGCAGTTACAGGTTGGGTGACCTTTGCACGTGTTGTTCGTAGCCAGGTACTCTCGCTGAAAGAGTTGGAGTACGTCGAAGCAGCCAAAGCCATGGGTGTGCCGAGCATTAGTATCATGGCGAAGCATATTTTACCGAATACCCTGTATACGATCGCTACACAAGCTGCCTTACAGATGTCACACATGATCTTGCTCGCGGCAGCATTAAGCTTCCTTGGGCTCGGCATTGATGTGTCTACACCATCTTGGGGTGGAATGGTGAATGACGGCAAGAGTTATATCAGTTCGGCATGGTGGTTGTCTACGATACCGGGTCTGGCTATTGCTCTGGTCATTATGACGATTAATCTGTTCGGCGATTGGCTTAGAGACCGAGCGGAGTTCCGATGAATATGAAGCGGCTAGAAGGAAAGCGATGCGAAGCAACAGGGCAACAAATCATGTCACAGCAGGAAGGAGGATGGAGCGAATGTACTTTGTATCACGAGAAAGCATCAAGCAAAGTGGGATAACCGACCCCTTAGTTGCACAACGTCTGATTGAACGAACCTTTTGTCAAAAGGCACAGGGGACAGCAGTAGGTGCACAGGAGGTAGCGATGGCTGCTGGAGCTAGAGAAGCGGGAGCTTTCTATTCCTTGCCAGCGTATCTTGCTGAGGAAGGCGTGGCAGGACTGAAATGGACTTCCCATGTGCCACACTCCGATCCTTCGATACCGTATACACATCCGGTCGTTGTGCTCAATGAATTAGCAACAGGCCGACCGCTTGCACTGTTGGAAGGAGAGTTGATTAGCGGGCTCCGTACAGGCGCAGTATCCGCCACTGCGATCAAAACGTTGGAAAGATCAAAGGCATCATCATTGTTCCTCTGTGGATCTGGATTTCAGGCGAGTCACCAGGTTCGCAGTATTGTGCCGTTCATGCCTGAACTGAAGGAAGTTCATGTGTGGAGTCGTACGATGCAGCATGCAGAGAAGTTAATTGAAAATCACGCAGATATCCTTGGAAAACGGGGGATTCGGAGTCGTGTCCATACATCACTTCCGGAACGCCTTGATTGTGCTGAGGTTGTGGTCGGGGCAACATCCGCTTCCACTCCTTACCTACATGCAGACCATTTTGTTCAAGGTCATCTGTATCTTCATATTGGCATGCGTGACATTGATGTAGAAGCCATTGAATCATTTGACCATATTGTATGTGATGATTATGAAGCCGGCATTCCATCTAGCAGTCAGTCGTTATTCGGTCTTGCACGCAAGACACCGGAAATTGGCGGTAAGGTAACACTACTAGAAACACTTCTGGCTGAGCCTAATCCGGCAATCCAGCGGGACTCTGATCGTAAAATAATGTTTAATGCGTTCGGTCTGTCCATTTTTGATCTTGTGCTTGCCCATGAAGCCTTACAGCGGCTTCTGAAGCAACCGGAATCAAATGTGGGGCAATTCGACCTTAGCAAGGAGAGAAGCTAATGACAGACACATCACTCCTGCGCATCAATGAATTGGGCATTCGCTTCACCAAGCGTGACCAACATACGGACGTACTTCATCATATATCCTTGGATATCCTTGAGGGTGAAATATTATGCCTAGTTGGTGAGTCGGGAAGCGGAAAGAGCGTTGCCGCCAAATCAATTATGCAATTGTTACCACGACCTGCTGCACAATATACCCATGGGCAGATCTGGTTCGACGGTCAGGATTTGCTGACCTTAAATGAGAAACAGATGCAACGTATTCGTGGCAAACGGATTGCCATGGTCTTCCAAGATGCACTGAGTGCATTAAACCCGGTCTATACGATTGGAACACAAATGGTGGATGTCATTCGTTTGCATGCGCCGAAGCGAATGAGCAAAAAAGCCGCGCTTGAAGAAGCGAAATCCTGGTTAACTCAAGTGGAAATTCGCAATGTGGATGAGGTTGTGAAGCAGTATCCGTTTCAGTTGTCTGGTGGAATGAGGCAGCGTGTCATGATTGCGATGGCCTTGTCTTCCCGACCTGAATTGCTGCTTGCAGATGAGCCGACAACAGCATTGGATGTGACGGTTCAAGCTCAGATTTTGCGGTTAATCCTGAAGCTGAAAGAGCAATATGGCATGACGGTGCTGTTCATTACGCATGATCTGGGTGTGGTTCACGAGATTGCTGACCGTGTCATCGTGATGAAACATGGCAATCTGGTTGAAGAAGGTACGAAGGAAGCAATATTCGGGCGACCGGAACATCCATACACCAAGCAGCTGCTAAACAGCATGCCCCGTATTTATTTTGAGGGGGTGGATATATGAGCAAACATCTGTTGGAGGCTGAGGGACTTCATAAGGTATATCGGACGAGAAACGGCACCGATTTTGCCGCGGTACAAAATGTTTCGTTTTATCTAGGGCAAGGGGAGACATTAGGCATTGTTGGTGAATCCGGCAGTGGCAAAACGACCGTTGCAAAAATGGTTGCTGGCATGATTCCACTTACATCAGGCTCGATCGCCTTGGGCGACAAAGCCTTAAGTGGCACGAAGCGTATTCGCTCTGACAAGCGCAGCATCCAATATGTGTTCCAAGATCCGGTCTCTTCCCTGAATCCAAGATGGAAGATCAGAGATATCGTGGCTGAACCACTGAAGCTTTACTTTCAGATGAATGCCAAAGCAATCGATAAACGGGTGGACGAATTGTTGGATGATGTTGGTTTACCCCGAGAGTTCAAATCGCGATATCCGGGAGAGCTGTCCGGTGGACAATGTCAGCGTGTGGGAATCGCCAGAGCACTTGCGGCAGAACCTGCCGTTATTGTCTGTGACGAACCAACCTCTGCACTTGATATGACTATTCAGGCACAGATTCTGGAATTGCTGAAGAAGCTTCAACAGCAGAAGGGTGTATCTTATCTATTTATCGCCCATGGCCTTGAGGTAATCTACAGCATTTCGCATCGCGTGATGGTCATGAAAGCTGGTGAAGTTGTGGAGGAGGGGGAGACCAAGCAAATTTTCCACGATCCGCAGCATGAGTACACCCGGTCGTTGATTGAAGCAATTCCGAGAATTAATATTCCACAATTTCAATAAGCTGTCCAAACATGATGGTTACTTATTACTTAAAGACGTCACATTAACTTTACTTAAGAGGAGGAATTTTACATGAGCAGTGTAGTACCCGCATTACAATACGAAGACATGTCTCAAGAAGCCAAGGACTTTGTGGATGAGCGAATCAAGAATGGCAATCGAGTAACGAATATGGTTAAAACGTTGTTGTATTCCATGCCGTCTTTTGATGCGATGGAATTTTATCCGGTACGTAATGAGCTACAAAAAATCATTGGCAGTCGCGCGATTTATTTTTACTGTTATGCGATCTCGACGGAGAATGAGTGTCTGGTCTGCTCCACCTATCATGCCAAGCTTCTCCGTGATCTGAACATCAGCTTCAATGAGTTCGAATTCACTGAGATTGAAAAAGTGTTGATTGATTATGGTCGTGGATTAGTTAACAATCCAAACACCATCGATGAGTCCATCTACGATAAATTAAGAAGCGAATTCACCTCAGAAGAGATTGTGCTTATTACAACTGTTGGATGCAAGATGATTGCCTCGAACATTTTCAATGAAGCGATGAAGGTTGATTTGGACGAATATCTGTTCGAAGTTGAGTTTGACAAAAATATATTGCCTGCGAAATCTTAATGGTTATGCATTGAGATGTGGAATTTGAAGAAAACATGATCGCTCTTTGGCGGTCATGTTTTTTTGTTGTTTTTTAACACCAAGTTGTTGTCTGAATAGCCCCCGTGTGATCAAGTACTGGAAAAGGTTGTCCATTCGATGTACTTTTGTTGAATTCCATTGATTTGTTAATTATCATGTTGTCTAACAAGGTTCTAATTTATATAATGTTTATTGATAGTTCGTTTTGGTAATTAGATGTAATGAAACTAATCGAGGGAAGTGATTTCAATACAATTTAATCGCGTATCCAGCAATAAACTGTATATTCAAATTTATGATCAGATTCTCTCTGAAATACAATCAGGTACATTCCAAATTGGGGACAAGCTACCGACAGAACGAGAACTATGTGCACAATTTGGGGTAAGCCGGGCTCCGATTAGACAGGCTCTGAGTGCTCTGGAAATGAAAGGGTACATCTATTCCAGACAGGGTGAAGGCGTTTATGTCAAAAGCACAATGGCTCAGGATGAGGCTGTAACGGACGAGTCTTTCATCAACTCTGTATCCCCGGAGGATATTGTTGAAGCGCGAATGAATATAGAACCACTTATCGCCAGTATGGCAGCACAACGAGCTACGGCAGACGAGATTCAGCTTCTCCGAGAAACCATCAAACAGATGGAATCAGAGACCGCAGGTGGACATTATGTACCGGAGACGGATGAACGCTTGCATATGGAGATTGCTAGAGCTTCACATAATGATCTGTTCATTCAGTTCATGACGGTCATTACTCAA
Organism: Paenibacillus tundrae; assembly: GCF_030812775.1. GTDB lineage: Bacteria > Bacillota > Bacilli > Paenibacillales > Paenibacillaceae > Paenibacillus > Paenibacillus tundrae_A. The sequence goes on along the minus strand of NZ_JAUSTI010000002.1, from coordinate 256,757 downwards.
GCGATGAAACAACAGGAAATGTGGAGATTTATCCGCGATCGCACGGTAACCCGCCCTGACTACCGTGATACTAACTTTAGCGAGCACAAGGAAATCATTGATGCTATTGAAAATAAGGAGGCAGATACGGCATCCAAACTCATGACAGAGCATATGCAGAACCTCTTTAATCGTTATTGGAAAGATTAATGATAATCCCTATGCATCGCATCTAGCATAGGGATTATTTGTTGTTTTTAATCAATCAAAAATTGAAAGAATAAGTTATTGACAATTAAAAAGTAACTTGTTATATTCATAACAGCAAAACTTAGGATACAAGTTAACAAGATTACAAATTAACAGGAGGTGCATATCATCACAAGTATTTGGAAACGCTTCATTTCAGTGAGTTATGTTGATAATGTAGGACATTATTTTTTTGAAACTGAAATTGTAAGCGTTTAACATAACAACGGGTTGAATTATTTCATGGGAGGATTTCATATGGATCTGCAGCAATTGGAGAAATCGACTGTCCGCAAAGTAACATTACGTTTGATCCCATTTTTGTTTTTGTGTTTTGCCATTTCAATACTGGATCGCGTAAATATCGGATTTGCGGCATTACGAATGAATGAAGACCTCGGATTCTCCGAGGCCGTGTATGGGTTTGGGGCAGGGATTTTCTTCTTAGGTTACTTCCTGCTTGAGGTACCCGGCAGTGCAATGATGTCCAAGATAGGTGCAAGACGGTGGATTAGCCGCATCATGGTTTCCTGGGGGATCATCGCTGTCATAATGGCATTTATTCAAACGCCAATCCAATTCTACATCGTTCGCTTCTTACTCGGTGTGGCTGAGGCTAGTTTTTACCCTTGCATGGTGCATTATCTAAGTGGATTCTACCAATCCAAGCATCACGCAAAAGCGATTGCTGGATTTATGATTGCGATTCCAGCAGCCAATGCTATTGGTTCACCGTTATCAACCTTCCTGCTGCAAATTGAATGGTTCGGTTTATCGGGTTGGCAATGGCTATTTATTTTGGAAGCGATTCCAGCAGTGATTCTCGGCATTATCTGTTACTTCTACTTAACGGATCGCATCGAAGATGCCAAGTGGTTAACAGGTGCAGAAAAGACCTGGCTACTGGATGTAACTCGTAAAGAGGCACTGGAGAAACAAAAAGTTAAAAAGCCTACGTTCCTTGAAGTATTACGAGATAAGGACGTCCTTATTTTGGCACTGGGATATTTCTTCTGGATGTTTGGTTATTACGGAATCAATATGTTCCTGCCAACCATATCGAGAGGTTTGACTGAGTCAACAGGCTGGTCCTTACAGAGTATTGGCTGGTTGCTTGGATTCATGTATCTCTGTGCAATGATTGTGATGTATCTTGTCGGCAAAAGTTCAGATAAACATAACGAACGTAAATTCCATGTGGCTGGTTGTTTGACGATTAGTGCAATTGCTATGATTGCAAGTGTATATGTTGCAGATTTCAGTTTGATGGGAGCATTCGCACTTCTAACGATTAGTTTGTGTGGGGCATTTGGAGCTTACTCTCCGTTCTGGGCGATTCCGCCATCATTCCTGACGGGAGCAGCCGCAGGTGGTGCGATTGCATTAATTAATAGTATCGGTAATCTCGGTGGATTCTTCGGCCCGTATTTTGTAGGATTTATCAATGACATGACAGGCAGCCATAATCTTGGGTTGACAGTTCTTGGAATCAGCATGATAATAAGTGCGACTATCATCGTGTTCCTGGTCAAACAATCCGGTAAAAGTTATAAAGTAAGTCCGGGTAGACCATTGGATCATCCCAATTCAAGTAAAACAGGGTAACCGCAGCTGAAACGAGTATGAGAATCTGAGCAAAGTGCTCGTTTTTTTTACAACAACTTAGGATACAAGTTAACAAGTTTACAAGACGACAAAGAAAAAATAACTATCAAATTCATATGAGGTGAGCATAATGACCAAGCCTAGCGTTGAAGAACTCAAGCAAAAAGCAATCGAACTGAGACAAACAGCGATTACGATGATCTATGAAGCACAGTCCGGTCATCCAGGTGGTTCACTATCTGCAGCTGATATCGTTACGGCATTGTATTTCAAGGAAATGAACATTGATCCAGCTAATCCGAAATGGGAAGACCGCGATCGCTTCGTATTATCCAAAGGACATGTATGCCCAATTCAGTATGCTGCACTGCTTCACCGGGGATTCGTTCCAATGGAGAAGGTGCACACGCTAAGACAGTACGGCTCTCCATTTCAAGGACATCCTGATATGAAAAAATGTCCGGGAATCGACATCTCAACAGGTTCACTCGGTCAAGGGCTCTCTTGTGCCGTAGGCATGGCGATTGCAGGTAAAAGGGACGAAAAGTCATACCGAGTATTCGCTATGCTAGGAGATGGTGAATGCCAGGAAGGTCAGATCTGGGAAGCTGCTCAAACGGCAAACAAATATCAACTCGATAATCTAATTGTGTTTGTGGATGATAACAACCTGCAGATTGACGGGACTTGTGATGAGATTATGCCAAACTTGGATTTGGAGCTGAAATTTAAAGCTTTTGGCTTCGATACCAGAAGAATAGACGGTCATGACATGCAACAGATCGTAGATACATTGGACGAAATTCGTAATATTCAACACGGGAAGCCAATCTGCATCGTATGCAATACCGTTAAGGGCAGAGGAGTTTCATTCATGGAGGATGTATGTAACTGGCACGGGGTTGCTCCGAAGGAAGCGGAATATCTGCAGGCTTTGGAAGAAATTGCGGGAGGTCTGAAATGATGAGCACTTATAACGTAACGGAGAAAAAAATTGCGACGCGTGAAGGTTTTGGACACGAAATTGTAGAGCTTGGCAAAATAAATAAAAACATCTATGTCGTTGATATTGATATCGGTAAGTCATGTAAAACAACTGAGTTTGCGAATCAGCTTCCGAACCAGCATATCAACGTGGGTATTGCCGAACAGAACGCCGCAGGACTTGCCGCAGGACTAGCAACAACGGGAAAAATACCTTTTATCAGCACCTATGCGGTTTTTGGTTCGCTACGCATGCTTGAACAGATTCGTCAGGAAGTTTGCTATCCTCACTTAAATGTTAAAATTGCTTGCTCCCATGGTGGACTTACCCCAGCTAATGACGGCGGAAGCCATCAGGCCATTGAAGATATGGGTGTACTGCGCACAGTTCCCAATATGACGGTTATTATGGCTGCTGACTATCATTCCACGCGCAAGCTGGTTGCTAAGGCTGCTGAACATTATGGCCCAGTATATCTTCGGTTCACCCGTGATACAGTTCCTGTCATATATGGAGAAGATGAAGAGTTCGAGATCGGCAAAGCCAAAAAGCTGAAGGACGGCAAAGATATTGCCATCATCGCCAATGGAGATACTTTACACCTTGCCTTGAAAGCATCGGAATTGTTGGAGAATGAGGGTGTATCCGTTAAATTACTAGATTTCCATACGATTAAACCTCTAGACCGTGATGCTGTTGTGGACTGCTTAAGTACAGGGCGGATCATCACTGTAGAGGATCATAACATTCTGAATGGTCTTGGCAGTGCAGTAAGTGAAGTTGTAGCCGAGGAAGGCGGAGCTGTCGTCCGCAGAATTGGTGTTCAGGACAAATTCGGAGAATCTGCTCCATACGAAAAATTGCTAGAAATGAACGGAATCACGATAGATAACATCGTAGCGACTGCACATTCCCTATTAAAGTAACTTCTTAATCCGAAAGCACTGAGAAAGAGTTTTGCTTAACAAATCGCAATCAACCCATCAACCCATCTGAAGGAGTGTATAACATGTTTGAATTAAACAACAGAGTAGCCATTGTCACAGGAAGTGGATCTAAACGAGGAATTGGACGTACGATTGCACTAACATTAGCCAAGCAGGGGGCAAAGCTCGTTATTGCTGATATCAACCAAGAAGGAATTCAAGAGACGGTTGATGCTATTCGTGCAGAAGGCGGGGAAGCAATCGGGGTTGAGCTTAACGTTACCAGTCAAGATTCAAACCAGGCCATGGTAGAGAAGGTACTTCAAGCGTACGGAAGAATTGATATTTTGGTGAATAATGCAGGCATATCCCAGAAGGCAACGGTAGCAGAAATGACATTAGAAGACGTAACTCGTGTATTCAACGTAAACATGTTCGGACTCTTTCTCTGCACTCAAGCCGTGCTTGAACCAATGAAGAAACAAAATTATGGACGAATCATTAGCCTATCGTCTGTATCTGCTAAACGGGGCGGCGGTGTCTTTGGCGGAGCGCACTATTCTGCATCCAAGGCAGCTGTACTTGGTTTCTCCAAAAACCTCGCACGAGAAGTTGCGACAGATGGCATTACGGTTAACTGTATCGCACCAGGCCTAGTGAACACAGACATCTGGAAATCTCTAGACCAGCAAACTGCGGATGGCGTAATTGCAGGCATTCCAATGGGACGCCCGGGTGAAACGGAAGAGATTGCTTCAGCCATTGCTTTCTTAGCATCTAGTGAAGCCTCCTACATTACTGGCGAGGAAATTGATATTAATGGCGGATCTCATATGGATTAATAGCCAACCACTATAGAGTGTAAGAAGCCGCTACTAGATAGCGGCTTCTCTTTCCTTTATTTTGCCGCAAAGGGTATGATAGGATGCAGTAGAGGGGTGAAACTATGGAATTAGAAAAAGTGTTTACGGTTCATGTGAAGATCTTAGAAACGTTCGAATTACGCAATACTGAGGATGATTCTGTCGTTATGATTACGTTCACAGGAGATGTAACGGGAAAATATTTTGAAGGCATCGTGCTTAATGGTGGCGTGGATACACAGGTCATTGGGAAGGGCGGAGATCGACACAGTCTGTCGGCAAGATACATGCTCCAAGGTGAGGATTTTACTGGACAAAGCTGTGAAATTTATATCGAGAATAACGGGAATATCAACAAAAAGTTGAAATCTTCATTGTTTCGCACTTCACCTACAATCATTACAAATAGTACAGCATTATCCTTTCTGAATAGCGATATTCTCGTTGGTGAGGGAAAAGCCACAGACACTGGATTGGATATTATTATCTACAGAGTATCTACCTCGTAAGAAGACTTGTAGTTGAGGAATCTTTTAAAAATCGGTGGAATATCGCTGTAATTGCTTCATGTCCAAAATCTGAATCGTTTTGTTCTGTCTCAGGATAATCTTCTCTTCCACTAGATCACTGAGCAATCTTCTGATATGACGGTCGGAGATTCCCATTATGCTGGACATGTCCTTCATAACAAAAGGAATCGTTGCCGATTCGAATTTTTCTGAGGTTTGTACAATGGTTTTGCACAGTTTATTTTTGGCTGGATACAGCAGTGATCTTGCATTTTTCACTGAAGACTTCATCAATTTCTCTGTGAGGATCGAACACATGCGCATGAGAAACGGGACTGATGTTGTTAGATGAGAGTGTACCACCTCTAGTGGAATGAGTAATATGGTTGTTGGTACAACAGCCACAGCCGTGTGAAGATAATTGCAATGATTGAAGAATTCCATGTCACCTAATACTCCGTTTTGCTCTACATAATCCACAACAGCGACATTTCCCTGCTCGGAATAGTTATGAATCGCCACTCTGCCTTCAATAATAATATAGAAAAATGCTAGCTCATCACCCGAGACGACAACCGTCTCGTTTTTTGCGTATGTTCTCACTTGCAAATTAGCTATAACTTCATCTGTAATGATATGGTGTAGGTTTGCTTTCATAATGGCGGCCAAGATATCCGGATTAACCTTAGTAGGCATAGAACTTAAATCTCCTTTTGCACAACGATTTAGAAAAAGAGCCGCCATAAAAGCGGACTTTTGTCCTTATTGTTTGACCTTTTATCATATTATACTTACCTCGAATTACAACACAACATGTAATTAACTAGGGGGTTCGTTATGAATAGTATTATTGATGATCCAAGTTTGGCTGGTGCTGGGGCATCTCGGATGCATTGGTTTAGAGAGAGGATGCCAATTGTGGCAGAACTTAATCATTGGTTCCATGAGGAGCAGGTGCTCCAAGGTAAAACCATTGCGATCAGTATGCATATAGAGCCCAAAACGGGATTCTGGATTGAAGGACTTCTCGCTGGTGGAGCCACACATATCTACCTGGTCGGTTGCCTGGGTACAACTAAAAAAGATACAGCAGCATACCTGGCCTCTTTACCCAATGTGACGGTTTTTGCCAAAGAAGCAGACCAATATGACGACCACAAACGTTATCTTGAGATGGTGTTGGCTAACCAGATTGATCTCTTCTTGGATAATGGTGCAAGTCTGATTCTTGCTCATCATGAATTACAGCCGGGATGGAACCCGATTGGTGCCAATGAAGAGACGCGCACAGGCAAGCTGTTAATCGAGAAAAAAGGTGTCCAACCTGAATATCCTGTCATCGTGATTGATGATTCGCCCTTGAAGCAAATTTTCGAAAATGCGTTAGGGGTTGGACAATCTGTTGTCGATGGCTTCATGCGAACGACGAGTCTTCTCGTTGGCGGCAAAAAAGTACTCGTTATTGGATATGGTTATTGTGGAAGCGGTGTAGCCAAGAAATTCCGTGGATTGGGAGCTACTACACTCGTTTATGATGTTAATCCGATTCAATTGTTGAATGCCAAAACAGACGGACATCTGGTGGGCGAATTGCAGGAATTGATCCCTGAAGCCGATGTAATTGTCACAGTCACGGGAACCTTTAATGTGATTAACGAGCAGCATATTTCGTTGTTCAAAGAAAAAGTTATTCTTGCTAACTCAGGGCATTATGGGTTTGAAATCAATGTGGGCGAATTGAAGAAGGCTTCGAAGTCTGTTGAAGTCGTCAAAGACGGTATTGAACGAATAACGTATGCTGAGAAAAGCATCTATTTACTGCATCAGGCTAACCCGCTTAACCTAGCAGGAGCTGATGGCAACCCTATTGAGATTATGGATATGGGCTTTGGGTTAATCTCGCATGCAGCATATCGTATCCTGACGAATGTTGAATCCCTTCAACCTGGATTGCAACCCGTTCCCGAAGATATCAATTATACGATTAGTAAGAGGTTCGTGAACCTGCTTCAATAGAGGTATCGTGATAATGATTCGCTCTAAACAAGCTGATCATGGATTAAAACTATTTATTTAACCCTCCCTAATCATTTAATATGTATATAGTCCTTACTAACAGTTGTTCCAAAGCTCACTTTTACAAGTTGAAGCCTGGCAACTGATAGGACATTTAAGCACAACGAGACTACGTACCTCTATTAGATCTTAGAAGGAGTGTTACATTGTGACAGGACAACATGTACCTTATACGGGTTATCTTCTAGTTCATTTTATTGGAGAAAGTGCGGATGGTGAACAGGTCTACTTCTCGTACAGTGAGGATGGGCTGCATTGGCAAGATTTGAATCAAGATTTACCGGTTTTGCGATCAGCGATTGGGGAGAAAGGAGTTCGGGATCCATTTATCATTCGCTCTCCTAAGGATAACCGTTTTTATCTGATTGCTACCGATCTTCGGATTGCAAGCGGTAAAGGCTGGGATGCAGCAGTAAATGAAGGAAGCAAAGACATTATTGTATGGGAATCTGAGGATTTAGTGCATTGGTCATCGCCTCGCGCAGTTACCGTTGGTGTATCCGACGCGGGCTGTGTATGGGCACCTGAAGCTATCTATGACGAGGCGACAGATGAATTTCTAGTATTCTGGGCGTCGGCAACGAGAAGAGGAGCTTCTGACTCTTCTGAAACCGAACGTAAACAGAAAATCTATAGTTCACGAACCAAGGACTTCCGAAGCTTTACTCCGACGGAGTTATATATTGAGCGAGAGAACCACATTATCGACACAACCATTATCGCGCACAATGGGAGCTACTACCGTTATACGAAAGATGAAACGACGAAAAATATTCGGGTAGAGAAGGGTTCTTCCTTGGATAAGGATGCGTTCGTTCCGCTATCTGCTCCTATTTTGGAGGCGATTCCTGGCGTAGAAGGTCCTCAGATTTATAAGATGAATGACCGTAATGAATGGTGTTTGATCGTGGATCAATTTGCTAAGGGTGATGGTTATCTTCCTTTATTAACCTCAGATCTCGACAGTGGAGATTTCCGGGTGGTGGATAAGGATGCGTATGACCTAGGTAAGACCCATAAGCGACATGGCGGAGTAATCCCGATTACTGCCGATGAAGTTACTCGTTTGTTAGAAGCGTTTGGATCATAATATTGTACAGACGAATCAGATTGGACTAGTCCATTTCATGCAGATTGGATCTTCACACCCTACCAATATTCTAATATGTTCGTTGTACATTAAAATAAATTGTGGGGTGCATCAATGGACATTGTGTATAAAATGAATGCCAATCTTAAGCCAGAGGATGTTCAGAACGTATTTAGAAGCTCCGGAATTAAACGTCCTGTAGAGGATCGAGATCGAATTCAACGAATGATTGAGAATGCAACGCTTACGGTTTCTGCTTGGCATGATGACAAGTTAATTGGACTTGCAAGAGCAATTACGGATTTTGCGTATTGTTGTTATTTATCAGATCTAGCGGTGAGTAAGGAGTATCAGAGAAATGGTATTGGAAAACAGCTTATCGAACGTGTACGTAGCCATCTAGGCGAAGAGGTAGCATTATTGTTGCTCTCTGCACCTACGGCGATGGAATATTATCCTCAACTTGGCTTTGAGAAAACAGATAGGGCGTTTTTAATACCAAGAACCATTTGATGAGTTCAAAGTCGCTAATCTAGCGGCTTTTTTCTTTGGGTTTCTATAAAATGAACGAATACATAGCTTTATTAGTCTTATTACTGACAACCACAAAGGGGGTGCAGAATGACGGATCGGGAAATTTTCGAGCTGTATCGAGAGGATGTATATTATTTTTGCTACTATGTGATGAAAAATCAGGCAGACGCAGAGGATCTATGCCAAGAAGTATTTGTCAAAGTGATCATGGCTGACAGAACGAAGGTAAGGAACATGAAGTCTTGGATATTAAGAATTGCTTCGAATGAGTGTAACAGTGTGATTAGAAGACGTAAAACAGGCTGGATGAAAGAAGTGCGCCACTATTTGTTATCCAAATCTCAGGATGATAATCCTGTGGAAAAGCGTCTAACTCATCGGGAAACCCAAGAAGAACTTGAAGGGCTATACAGCGAGCTTCCTGACAAAATTAGAATGGTCATTGTGCTGCGGTTCATCAATGAGCTGACCATACCTGAGATTTCTAAAGTGATGAATATCCCTGAAGGAACGGCAAAGTCGAGATTAAACAAAGGGCTAAAACTTCTTAATACAATGGTGGCACCCCAACTAAAGGAGATGAGAAGTAGTGAATCAGCATATTAAAAACGATAAGAATACTCCTCAGCCAGATTATGATGTCATGTGGTCAGCCATAGAAAAGGAAGTGCATCAGCGTCAAGCCAACACGCAATCTTCACGAAGTGGGGTGTTACATCGAATTAAAGCTATCCCCGTTGGGATCGCATTTTCTTGCTTCTTACTCGTGGCTATCCCTGTATTCGCCAGTGTCACGATTGATTGGGATCGGATGGGTGGTCGGAACGTCGCCAACGCATTGCAAAATGACATTGGACAACAGTATGATCTGCAATCCTCCAATGCAGGGGTGACCATGAATTTGAATGGTGTGGTGACTGACGGAGAAAAGATGAAAATGCTTATATCTCTGAGTACTGGAACTAATCTAACACAATATACTGGGTTTGCTACTGAGACCAATACCTTGATCGGGCCTGCTGGAACAGCAAAAGTCTATGGTTATTTGGGCTACGATCCGGATAGCCAGAAGCTCCTGGGAGTCTATGAAACACCTGATACGCTGAAGGATGACGCCAAAAAGTATACCTTTAAAGCGCAAAATTTAATTTTGTACCGTGATATAGATATTCCTTTAGCATCCAAACATGAAACTGATGAGATGATTGTTACCGGAGTTGCACAGTATCCCACAATTCATATGCAATCGGTTCGACATGTTGGAGATCAAACAATTGTTCGTTATAAAGTGGCGGCATCACCGACAGATTTAGGACGTGGAAATCCTCATATCATAATGCATAATCACGATAATGAATGGAATGCTATTCCAACGATTTTACCCAACGAAGGGTCAGACTTGTTAATTGAACAGGTATTCAACATGTCCGAGAGTGAATGGAAGAGTTCGAATCTTCATTTCAATTATATTAAAGAGGCGAAGAGAATCGAAGGTACATGGACGTTTGATTTTAAAGCAGATGGAAAAAAAGCGAGTGAAGCGATGTATTCTAAATCATTGAACACGAGTCCCGAATTTCGAGAAAGAACAGGTGTTAGCATCGATCAACTAGCCATTACTCCATTAGATATTCAAGTTCGGATCAACAAGAAAGATTCGCTGGCGAAAGGTATCGTTCACTACAATACAACAGAGTTACTTATTGGAGATCAGAAGATTACGGGTGGGCGATATTTGAAAGGAGATCAGGCTGAAGGCTATCAGCATTATTTTCAGTTTGAATCTCCCGTGTGGTACAAAGACTGGTCTGCTGTTCCTATGAAACTGATATTGCAAGATGCTGTAGTGGAGAAACGGGATACGACGAAGAACTGGGTTACACTTCATAAGCCAACAACAGAAAAGCAGCACACTAAACTTCAGGTGGATGGGTTAGAAATTCAGTTTACGTATTATATGGATGGGCAAAGCTTGATGGTGGAGTCTTCTTCAACATCGCCTGATTTCAGGGGAGTTAACCAAACTACGTTACGTATTAACGGTAAAGAAATTGTTCCCGAGATCACTCCCAAAGGTATGGTATCTACGGGAGTAAATATAGATACTTATCGTGATATACCACTGGATGCTACGCTAGACTTAAATCCTGGTATATATAAATACAGTGATCCGAGTCGAAATGTAGAGATAAAGTTATAATTATGATATAGCGGACAAGTGAAGCAGCGAGTGTACGCTGGAGCAAGAAATCCTGAATCGATTCATTTGCCGGGAGCAATTCCACTGCAGCTTGATATTACCGATCCTGAATCTGTGAAGGCTGCGTCCGAAATCGCAGTGGATGCAACGTTGCTTGTTAACAATGCTGGTTCTTCTACAGGAGCTTCTTTGCTGTCAGGTGAGCTTCACGATATTCATTTGGAATTTAACACGCAAGTATTCGGAATGCTATCGATAATTCGCGCTTTTGCACCGGTAATTGAAAATAGATATTGCCAAGACTGCAATTGACGGAATACAATCTGGACTTTATGAGATTATTGCTGATGAAGTAAGTCGAGGTGTTCAGCAAGGCTTGGCGGGCGGCATCTCTGCTCTGTATCCACAAGTGCTTCAACAATAACAGGTGAGTTCATTTTTGTTTTTTTGCTCGTACGGATGTAGATGCAGAAATGAAGAAACTCGATGGTTTTTCCGCGAGACATTAAAGCTTTTTATTTACTAAGTCGCTAATTTAGCGGCTTTTTTGATCTATAATTAAGTAACCAGATAATAACCAACATATGATAGAATATCTGAAACATAACAAACCATAGAGTACATGGGAAGATAGGAGCCGTCGGATATGAAAATTGATCATTTAGTCGTCAATGTTGACAGGTCGTTCCAAGAAAGTAAGCAATATATTACTTCTGTTCATTCTATCGGCCTACCCTATATGCCTAAATGGGGCAAAGGGACAAAAGGTTTTAAAGTATCCAATCTGTGGATGGGCAAAGAGTATTTTGAATTAGTACATATTAAAAAAGCGGACGGGGGAGGATGGGTGAAGGAATGGACTAATAAGTATAATGAAGGACACAGAGGTTTAGTTGGTTTTGCTCTAGAAGTTGAGAATATAGATGAAGTGTATCAGAAATTAACTGACCGGCAGATCAACGTAACTTTTCCAGAGCCTTTGAGGTTTCGGTGGTTTTTCAATCTATTGAATAAAACGATGCCATGGCGAAACTCCTATTTACCTACATTTAAAGGAGTTCCTTTTCAATTCTTTCTTCAGCAATTAAACGATGAAAAATCCAAGAGTTTTATGGAACAGTATATGGTTCCCAATAGCAGTGAGAACGGTATTGAAGGCATTCTTGAAGTCACGATCTACGGAAGACTAGAAGATGAGGATCGTAACATTATTTATGCTCTCTTCGACGATTATGAGGAGCATGAAGGTGCACTAAACATCAACTTAGCAGATCAAACGATTCGTTTTATTGAGTCAAGTGAACATAAAGTAGAGGTCAAACTTCGTTGTGATAATGAGGCATATGCCGGGAAGAAAATGAATATTCATAATATTCAAATTATCAATACATAACATGGAAGGGAACTTCAATTGAAAATAATAAAAGAGGCTACGATCTATGCGCTTGTCATGGAATCTTGTACGGACTAACATATTACTTGTTCTTATTTGTATTTGCATTTGTAGTTATATTGCTTATCTTGTTGATTGCTAGGATGGTTGCCATATTTCGCTCACAATATTGTCCATGACATTCAGAGGATATTCAATGGTCATCGATCGGTAACTCTTATATCATGAACTAAACAACATGGTAGAGAGAGGGATCAGAGTGAGCGCGAGAATAATAGTTCCATTAGAAGATTCTTGGTTGTTTCAGGCAGATCATAGGAATGAAGGTCTATCTCTAAAGTGGTATGAACAAGGTCTTTCCTCAGGCGAGAGCATAAATATTCCCCATACATGGAATGTACACGAGGGCTTAGAGGAGTTTCGTGGCAAGGGCTGGTATAGCTATGACTTGTTCGTATCTACGGATTGGGAGGGTAAACTGCTTCGACTCCAGTTTGATGCGGTATATCGTGATGCAGTGGTATGGGTAAACGGAAAACGAGCAGGGGAGCACGCACATTCAGGGTACACTTCATATATCGTCGATATCTCCGACTTCATTCATTGTAATGCAGACAATCGTATTATCGTCTCTGTCAACAATGCGAATAGTCAGACTGCACTTCCGTTAGGAAATAGTTTCGATTGGGCAGACGATGGCGGTATTATTCGAGGTGTATCACTGATCGTTAGTGGCGATGTGGCGATTGACTATTCCAAGCTCCAAGCAATTCCGTTCTTTGAAGATGATGTGCCTGGAACGACGGCTACATATGGTTTGTTATCTGGTGCAATTCGGTTGTGGGAGCTCAGCTCTGAGTCAGATATCAAGTCTTTGCAGTTGAAAGTGACCCTCTCTAATGAAGAAGGTCTCTTAAAGTCACAGGAATGGGAGATCGCTGAAACGGATGGATTCCTATACTTTAGCGATATCAAGGTAGACCAGCTGAAGCTGTGGCACTTTGACCATCCTCACTTATATACGGTTCATCTTGCCATATACGCAGATGGCGTTCTCTCGGATGAGGTATCAACTGCACTAGGTTTTAGAGAGATTCGCTCCGATGGCAGTACATTATTGCTTAACCGCGAGCCTGTGAGACTCTTTGGTGTTGAGTGGATGCCAGGATCGAATCCGGAGCATGGCATGGCCGAGACAGCTGAACAGCTTGCTGAGATGCTTCACCATATTAAACACGCAAACTGTGTCATTACCCGTTTCCACTGGCAACAAGATAGCAAGCTGTTGGACTGGTGTGATCGGCATGGCTTACTTGTGCAAGAGGAGATTCCTCACTGGCAGACACCAAGTGAACCCGGAGACGAATGGCTGAACATCTCGATGCAACATGCCGAAGAGATGATTCATCGTCATTACAATCACCCTTGTATTTACGCATGGGGACTTGGCAATGAGCTGAACGGTCAATCTGAAATGACGAATCTGTACTTTGATAAACTTAAATCTCAGGTAGAGCAACTTGATGACACAAGATTTATCAACTACGTATCAAATACAGTACATGATAATCCCGCACAGGATACAACGGGTGCAGGTGATTTGATCATGTGGAATGATTATATCGGTACATGGCATGGTGAGTTAGATCGCCCAGAAGTCATTCGAAGCATAACGAAAGGAATACCTAACAAACCTGTAGTAGTTGCTGAGTATGGACTCTGTGAACCTGCTTTTGAAGGTGGAGACGAGCGGCGGGTACAGATTCTATTGGAGAATACGAGGGAGTATCGTAAGCATTCAGAGATCGCCGCGCTCATTTATTTCAGTCTGAACGATTATCGGACACAGATGGGTGAGGAAGGCGATGGCAGGCTTCGGCAACGTGTACACGGATCGATGAGCCTTAGCGGTATGCCTAAGCCCTCTTATGAAGTATTACGTCAATTAGCGTCACCGATCACCGTAAGTGTTAGCTCAGAGTTAGGCAAACTAGTCTTATTCGTTGAGGTACGTAATGATATTCCATGTCATCGAGTATCTGGATATACGTTGGAATGGAATGATCCGCAGAGTGAACGCATTGTCAATGTAATCCCTGAGTTAGCGCCAGGGCAAAAGCATGCGTTTTACTTTACCGAAATTCCTCAGGAACGTTGGACGGAGATCGGCTTAGAAATTATTAGACCAACTGGATTTTCCGTAATCAGTGGCTCTTTAAACGACCTGAATAATAACTTTATTGGATAAGATAAGAATGGAATGAGGGAAAAGCCCCAGAGATAAATCGTCAGTAGGCGATTTATTTCCGGGGCTTTTCATTTTTAATATACCATGGGTATCTATATGTGCAGATTAGGGATAGGCATCATTTTACATAAGATTTACAAAGCGTAGATATAGAATAAATACTATTCACCTATAGTATGATGAGCTAAAAAAACGATATACATCTGAAGACTAAGGGGAAAATCAACGAAAATGAACATTAAAAAAATCGGAATTTCAGTAGTTTCACTCACGATGCTAACATCGATCGGTGTATTTGATGTGTACGGTGCAGGTATTAAGCGCACGATTGAAGTATCGGAGCAAGCGGTAAATGTCGTTGTGGATGGACAGAAAATGGATGGTGAGTCTTTTGTCTATAACGGAATTACTTATATTCCCGCTCGAGTTATTGGGGAAGCGCTTGGTAAAAAGGTAGACTGGGACGAGCGGACACAATCCGTATTCGTTGGGCAGAAAATGAATGATACACAAGGTTATCGTGGTACGAAAACACCTTATCCTTTTGACAATACAACAAGTTATTCAGAGGCGCCAGCCGGGTATAAGCCGGTCTTTATTAATTTGGTAGGAAGACATGGCTCAAGACATTTGTCCAGTTCCAAGTATGATAAGACGTTGTATGAACTACTCAGCATTGCTGAAAAGGATGGGCAGATCACGAATTTGGGCAAAGAGCTCAAGAAAGAAATTGCCAAGCTTATGGACATCGAGAAAGATCACTATGGATTATTGTCGATCTCTGGCGGTGAAGAATTGAAAGGCATCGGATCTAGACTAGGGCGCAATTTCAAGGATATCTTCACCGATGATAAAAAGGTCATTGCGCAAGCAACCTTCAAGGATCGAACTCCGCAGAGCAGAGATCAATTTATTGAAGGCTTAGAAGAGAGCTTAGGTGACAAGAAGGTGGACATTCTCTCCTCCGCTTTTGTAGAAGGAAGCGACCCATATCTGCGTCCGTATGATCTAGCGACGAAATACAATGAATTTGCCGAAGATGGTGAATGGGTTAAGATGTACGAGAATTATGCTACACAGGAAAAAGGAACAACGTATGCGAAGGAGCTGCTGTCTCCTTTGTTCTCTGATCGTTTCTATCAGAGGTTAGATGCAGGTGAGTTCCAATTGAAGGACGAGAAAGGAAAAGTGAAGCTAAGCAATCCTACCGAAGCAGCATCCAATTTATATGAGTTGTATATCATCTCTTCGAACCTGAAAGAAGAAGGTAACTTAGAATTCGGAAGATACTTCACGACTAACCAATTGAAATGGTATGAAAGCTTAGATAGTATTCAAGACTTTTACGAGAAAGGGCCTTCCCTAACTTCGACAGATCTACCTCAAAATATCGCTGCACCACTCGTGAAAGAGCTGCTCGTATCTACTGAACAGTCCATTGAGAAAAAGGACACGGCGGGAATTTTCCGATTTGCGCATGCAGAAACGATTATTCCGTTATCTTCATTCTTGGATATTGAAGGAGCGAATGTTAGTGTAGACAACCCGGAGAAAGTGGCAGAGAACTGGAATGGTGCTGAGATTTCTCCAATGGGAGCTAATATTCAGTGGATACTGTATTCCAATGGTGAGGATTATATGGTGAAGATGCTGAGAAATGAAGAGGAAATCGCCTTTCCGATCGAAACGAAGAGCTACCCGTATTATAAATGGGAAGATGTGAAAACGTATTATGAGACGAAGCTTGAGAAGGTTGGCGTAGACATGAACAGCAGTCTGGAAGACAATATTGAGCTTCTAGAGACAAAATTCTAAATTGTGGATTGAAAATGTTATTTCTATAATGTCTAATTTTGATTGAATTAAATCTCATATGCAGTACAACTGTTCTCTAGTAAACTCATAAGACATGTTAATCATTTTATCCCCTTATAGTAGAAAAGAAGGAGTGACTATCTAGTTTAGATGGACTCGTTCTTGCCTATTGAAGGGGATTTTTCGTGTTTTCATAAAGACTTGTACGGAGATGAGAGTACACCGGGAGCACTGCTTCTCACGGCAATTTCGGGCGTGCCTTGCACAGCAGATATGGATGATAAGCTTTCTTTTCAGATAGGTATGTATCATGCAAAGCTTCATGAAGTGAACATGCAGCAATACGGCTATCATACAACTGAGGGATTTAAGCCACTTGAGCAGAATGATTGGAGATTACATATTCAACACAATTTTGATAAATGGAAAGAGCCGTGTAAAGAAATTCTTGTTCAAGCCTTATATGAGAAGTGTATACGTTATTTTGATCATGCTTTCTCTGCATTACCTGAACCGATGGGCCTGTTGTTGTTCACATGGACTTTAGACCAGGAAATATATTAGTTAATGGTAATGAGGTTGCGGGAATTATTGATTTTGAGAGTGCGCGAGCAGGTTCCACAGAAATAGAATTCACCAAAATGAATCGATACATATGGGAAGTGAACCCGCACATGAAATCCGCATACCTTGAGGGGTATCAAACGATTCGTCCAATGATCGACTTGGAAAGAGTAATTCCATTTTATGATTTTTATGATGCTTTCAGCGCAGTAGTATGGTGTAAGAATAGAGGAATTGAGCAAAATAAAGAGTTTCTGCAGGAAAACATACGGACTTTGCAAAAACTGATAGATTATTAAGTAAGTGTGTTCGTAGATTAGAAATGGTACTATGCTCCGACATATGAACCGGACATGGTTCCGATCACAACAGCCAGCAGCAATTGCAGATCGAGGTAACCGATCTTCATATAACCGGCACCACCGGCTAATGCAATTGGAATGATTACGAGCATCGTTGTACCTGCCGCATAACGCATTGACATCCCTAACAGCAGCATAAGACCCAACTGTATAAATGGTGTGGAACCAATACATATTATCGCTGATTGTAAGAACTGCATCGTGTCCGGTGATCTGCGTATATTGATCTAGAAAATGAAATGTAAGAGCAACAAAATATGTGCACATAGCGTCTAAATAGGAAGAATAGAACAGCAACAGGAGTGGAAACCAGATGTTTGTAAAATGCATGACACTACTTAGTACGATTCTTGGTTCCATGCTCATATGGGCAGGAAACGCAGGTGCAGAGTCACGATTTACGGATTTACAGTATTCCAAATGGGCAGAAGATGGCATTCAGTATATGGCTGAACGCGGGACAGTAGCGGGCTACGGTAACGGTAGATTTCAGCCGGAGAAGTCTGTAACGAGGGCGCAAGCTGTCACTTTTATGGTACGAGAGTTATATCCAGACGAGCTTCAGCAGCCTGTGCAAGGGGGTACTTACTCAGATGTTCCAACGACACATCCCTTCTATCGCGAGATCACGATAGCTGCCAAGAATGGACTGGCGAGTGGGTTCCCAGATGGTACTTTTCGCCCTAATGCACCCATTAGCCGTGCTGAAACGGCATCATTCCTAACGCGAGCCTATCCCTTGGAAGAAGGGAAGCAATCGGCAAGTTGGACAGATACGGAGTCTCATTGGGCAGCTGCACCCATTCTCATGTTGAGCTCCAATGGTTTGGTTGGTGGATATGCAGATGGAACCTATCGGCCGAATCGATCCGTCACACGCGCTGAGTATGCTGTATTTATGTCCCGTGTTATCCGCTTTGAGCGTGAACAAGCTATACAGGCTCAAGACTGGGATAAATTGATCTCGTATATGACGTTAAGTGAACAAGTTGGTCAAATGCTGATGCCAGACATTAGGCAATGGAATGGTAAAGTCACGACGACGTTACATGAAGGTCTGAAGCGGAATATCCATGAACAGGATCTAGGTGGACTTATTCTTTTTGACAAAAATATCGTGGATGCCCGGCAAGTTGCTACATTTACACATGATCTGCAGGCAGAAGCAGGTGACATTCCTCTATTTCTTGGGATCGATCAAGAAGGCGGCGTCATTAAAAGAATTCCTGGCGGTACGAATCTGCCGGGACAGATGGCACTCGGTGCAACCGGAAGTACAGCGCTAGCTGAATCTGCTGCTCAATTGACAGGAGAGGAACTGAAGGCACTAGGAATTCAGGTTAATTTTGCACCTGTTCTCGACATTAACAGCAATCCGGACAATCCGATTATCGGGATACGCTCCTTTGGCTCGAATGCTGATATGGTGTCACGGCTTGGTCTGGCCATGATAAAAGGATTGAGGGAATCAGGCGTCATCGCCGCAGTGAAGCATTTTCCAGGTCACGGGGATACAGCGATAGATTCTCATCTGGGTATGCCGGTGTTGACACATCCGCGTGAACGACTGGATGTCGTCGAACTGAAGCCGTTCAGAGATGCCATTAACAATGGGGTCGATATGATTATGACCGCACACATTGCGTTCCCTGCGATCGATAATGAGCTAATGACTTCTCTAAAAGATGGCCAAAAAGTATCGGTACCCGCTACATTATCTAAGAAGGTTCTCACGGGTCTGCTTCGGGATGAACTTGGATATGATGGACTGATCATCTCAGATGCTTTTACAATGAAGGCGATTGCGGAGCATTTTGGGGAGAATAAGGCGGTAGAACGTGCAGTTTCCGCTGGGGTAGACATCATCCTTATGCCACAAGATTCAGCAGCAGCTCATCAAACATTGGTAAATGCGGTGCTGAAGGGTACGATCCCGAAAGAAACCATCCAAGCGTCTGTCACGCGAATATTGGAAGCCAAATCCCAATATGGATTGTTTGACCGCAGCCCGTCACTCTCCGTTAAACTTGCAGAGCTGAACCGGGTGATCGGATCGAGTCAGCATCGCAACGTGGAACGGGAAATTGCAGAGCAAGCAGTTACTGTCTTGGCAAGTCGAAAAGGGAAGCAAGTTGATTCAATAAACAAAGGTGATCAGGTTGTGATAGTCGCAGCCGATGAACAACAGGCACAACAGCTGGAGAAACAACTCCAACAATCGGCTAGCAACCTGTCGATCCAAACGAGCATATCCGTTCTGCCCCAAAGGAATTCAAAGGAATCACTACAAGCGTTTGCCAAAGCAGACTACGTGATTCTTGCTTCCTATCAATTCCGTAATGTGGCTAGTGCGTTCGGCTGGAACGATTACCAGGTCTTGATTGATGAGATGAACAAGCGTAATCAGCGATATACGTTGTTGTCACTTGGGAATCCCTACGAGACCATCTATCTACAGAACGTACGCTCAGCCTTGGCTGTGTACGGGAAGCAGGAACCTAATACGTTAGCAGGAATCAAGGTGTTACTTGGTCAGCTTGAGGCTGGTGGTAAGTTATCGGTGGAACAGAATTGAAGCCATCTCACTGTCTCAAATAAACAGCTAAAGATTCGTGAATAATAGTTAGAATATATGATTAGCGACAGATGAGAAGAAGTATAGTTAATGCAAATGGGAAACAGAAGAATTCAACGTCGTAGTTGACTACAAAACCGCGCCCGGCGCGGTTTTTCTTTGTTTTTGACGTAGTTTAGAGTACCAGTACGTTCTTCATGAAAAACATATTCTAAATAACTCATACTAATTATATCAAGATTATTGAAAAAATTAGGAGATAATATTATAATTTTGTTAATCATCAGTGAGTAATAGTTTTGAATAGAGAATATAAGGGAGGGGATCAGGTGTCTCCTGAATTATTGGAATTAGAGCTAGAATATGAATTGCTGAAGCAGCTTCATGAGGCTAGTACTCCTATTGGTGCAAGCACGCTCGTACATACACTTGGCAAAAGCCATAATTTGAGTCAGGCTACGATTGGTCGAAGATTGATGGAGTTGGATATGGACGGATATACGGTACTTCAAGGACGTAAGGGAAGAGTACTGACAGAAGAAGGACAAGAACGGATGAAAACACTTGAACGTGAATTGCAGCAAAAAAATGTAAACATGCGCTTTATCCAGATGTTAAATCACTCAGGTGAGAAAGCACTGCTGGACGTTCTTGTAGCAAGAAGAGCACTTGAGAGGGAGATTGCTTCATTGGCCGCCCAGCGTGCCACGAAGGAATATATTGAATTGCTGAAAGAGTCGATTACGGTACAGAACCGCAGGCTGGCAGATAACATGATTCCGTATGAAGAAGATCGGGAGTTTCATAGACTTCTGGCTTATGCAGCTCAGAACCAGATCTTGCTGCATGCCGTCGAACTGGTATGGGAGACTAGTCGTGATTTCTTGGAGACGGCATACATTCGGCGAACCGTTGGAAGCGAACTCGTTGTAGATCATCAGGAAATATTAGATGCAGTGGCTTCTGGTTCACCGGAACGAGCTGAGGCAGCCATGGTCAATCACATCAACCAGATGATCGAAGATGTCAAACGATACTTTGCGATGAAAAACAAAATAAAACCTATAGATTTGGTTTAAAAGGAGCTGAGCTTTTGGACACCATGTACCGTTTAGGCGTTGATATCGGAGGCACATTTACGGATGCTCTGGTCACTGACGACCAGGGAAGAATCGTCACCGCCCTCAAGACACCATCCATGGCTGCAGCGCCTGAACAGGCCATTTTTAATGCACTTGATCAGCTTAAAGAACGCGGTGTGGATATCCAAGACATCGATCTGTTTGTCCATGGGACAACTCTTGGGGTCAACACGCTAATTGAGCGAAATGGTGCAGAAACGGGACTTCTGGTAACGAAGGGGTTTCGTGACATTCTCGAAATTCGTAGGTTGCGATTAGAAGATACAACCAATCTGTACGGCGACAAAACGGAGGCACTTGTCCCAAGACATCTGGTTAAGGAAATCGATGAACGGGTCCTGGCAAGTGGTCGAGTGCTGCACCCACTGTCTATAGAACAGCTCCTACAGGCTGTGGATGAATTAGTAGAAGAAGGGATTACGGCTCTAGCGATCAGCTTCTTGCATGCTTATGTTAATCCTGCTCATGAGAAACAAGCAGAAGAACGGATTAAACAGCGACATCCCCATCTTTTTGTATGCAGCAGCAGCACGATATGGCCGCAGCAGCGAGAGTTTGAGCGCACACTTGCTACGACGATGAACGCTTATGTCGGGGAACGAATGGGATCGTACTTTCAAAGGTTACAAGAAGGTATACAAGCATACGGGTTAAAGGCCAATCTGCTATCAACGATGTCTAATGGTGGCATGATGACAGCCTCAAGTGCAGCAAGTGAACCTGTCCGTACGTTGTTGTCTGGTCCTGCTTCAGGTGTCATCGCAGCAACGCATATCGCACATACCGCAGGGATTGAACAAGTAATTACGTTTGATATGGGTGGTACAAGTGTCGATGTGGCTCTCATTGATGTATACCCCGCATTTTCGACCGACAACAAGGTAGGGGATTTCCCAGTCATTATTCCTGCAATTGATGTAACGGCGATCGGTGCGGGTGGGGGCTCAATTGCCTGGCTCGATTCAGTGGGTGTCCTTAAGGTAGGACCTCGCAGTGCAGGAGCAAGTCCAGGACCAGCTTGTTACGACAGGGGAGGGCTTGACCCAACCACAACAGATGCCTATCTTCAGCTAGGCATTCTGCAAGCAGATCGTTTCTTAGGTGGACAAATGCAACTTCATCCAGAGCTTGCAACAAGTGCTCTTCATCGACTAGGTAACACGCTGGGGCTGGATGCAACACAAACGGCTCAAGCTATTCTAGATGTAGCGACGGCGAATATGTACGCCCAATTCTCACCGTTAATGGCACGAAAGGGTGTTGATCCACGTGATTTTACCCTACTTGCTTACGGCGGTGCTGGACCGATGCATGCCTTTTTGATGGCTCGGGAGGTAGGAATACGCAGAGTGCTCATTCCACCATCACCGGGAACGCTTTGCGCCATGGGATGTACGGTAGCCAACTTGCGGAATGATTTCGTTTTTTCGTTACACCAGAACAGTCAGGCTCTGGCTTTAGGAGAATTGGCTAACCATTTCGAGGCATTAGAACATAAGGGACGGAGCTGGGTTCAAGAGGAAGCCCAAGGAAGCTTGAAGCTGGAGACCGTATACTGCTTATTCAGTGCTGATATGCGTTATGAGGGACAGGCATTCGATCTAGAAATTGCACTTACACCTGAAGAGATTAATAACCCAGAGCTCGCCGTAGCCAAATTCCACTCACATTATGAACATGTATTCGGTATTAGTCAGGCCGAGGCTGAGGTTATGTTTATCAGTCTTCGAGTAAGTGTTGTAGGCGTTGTGCCATCGAACAATAGCATAGATCATGCAGTGGAAGCTCACCAATCGTTGGATGAGAATGAACCAGAAGAACGCATGATTGTTTTTGACAACATTCCCAGAACAGCTAAGGTGTGTACCCGGACACAGATTCCTCTCGATGATGTAATGCAGGGACCCGTCATTATTGAGGAATATGATACGACCATTTTTATTCCCGCAGGTTTTAAGGTGTTTAGAGATATTCACGGGAATTTGATTGGAGAGATGCAATGATGATCGTGGATAAAGTTTTTCTCGAAATCTTCAATAATCGGATTCAAGCAACCGTTGAAGAGATGGCGAATGTTGTGTTACGCACGGGCTTTACTGCTTTTGTCAAAGAAACCGGTGACTTTGGAACATACTTACTGTCCCCAACAGGTGAGACATTTGGCTCCCCACTTGAAACGGGATACAATCTGTCTCTTGGAATCCCCGCTGCTGCAACAATACAGAGCGTGAAAGATTGGCAAGAGGGCGATATCGTCATTTGCAATGATCCCTATGCTACGCAAGGCATGGTAACCCATCTTCCAGATATGCATCTTATCAAGCCTTTCTTCTATGAAGGACGCATTATTGCATATGGAATGTGCTTTGTGCATTCATCAGATGTTGGCGGCAAGGTGCCTGGAAGTGTATCTCCCAGCGCTTATGATATTCATATGGAAGGCATTCGGATCGCGCCGATTAAATTATATGAGGCTGGCGTTCTTAATGAAACTGTACAGCGCATGTTTCTGGATAACAGCCGCATTCCTGAACAGAATTTGGGTGATCTCAGAGCACTCATGGCGGCATTAAATCGGGGAGAACAGCGGATTGGCGAACTGATTACGCGATATGGTGCAGTGCGGGTAGAACAGGGCATTGAGCAATTACTGCAATATGCGGAGCTGAAAGCGCGTGCTATTGTCAGTGACATTCAAGATGGAACATATGAATTCTGGGATTACCTTGAAAAGGGACCAGGCGGATATCCGATTCGTCTGCGATGCAGCATGACAATCCACAAGAGCGATATCTATCTCGATTTCAATGGTTCCGATCCACAGGTCAGGGCATCGTTTAACATTCCAACGCATAACCAACAAGGACACTATATGCTGGTGCCTGCTCTTATCCGTTATTTTCGTACACTTGATCCAACTATTCCGTGGAACTCTGGCATGATTCGACTAGTACGCAATTATGCACCGCCAGCCTCCATTCTTAATCCAGAGCCGATGGCAGCGGTCGGCGCTCGGGCGGCAACCTTTATTCGCCTGATGGATGTAATCACCGGAGCATTGAGTAAAGCACAAGCGAGCAAAGTACCAGCAGCAGGAGCCGGGCAAGCTTGCATCGTCATGATGGCCATGACTGATGCCAACGACGGGAAGAAGAAGGTCGGTGTCATACAGCCGATCTGTGGTGGATCAGGTGCGAGACCGATGAAGGATGGTATTGATGGTATGGATTTTGCAGTAGGTCATCTGCGTAATATTCCAGCCGAGACCGTGGAGGCTGAGATGCCCGTCATGATTGAACATTATGGTCTACGTCCAGATTCGGCAGGAGCAGGAACCTTCCGCGGTGGAAGTGGGATTGAGCTTCGTGTTCGGATTCGAACACCAGATACGGTGATGACAGCAAGAAATATGGAACGTATGGAGTTCCAACCATGGGGGAGGCTTGGAGGCGGTGTGGGTACACACGGTGAGGCTATTCTGAATGTTGGTCTTGATAGCGAAGAGCAGTTGGGTAGAATTGATGAACTGCTTCTACAGCCGGGAGATACGGTTACCTTTCTATCGCAAGGTGGCGGCGGATATGGCGATCCTATGGAACGAGATGTCCAACTCGTGCTGAAGGATGTAAGAAGTGGGCTAGTATCGACTCATCAGGCATTCGAACGGTACGGGGTTGTGATTCGAGATTTAGCGTTGGATGAGGAGCAGACTCGGGTGGAGCGTGTTAATAAACGTCAGCAGGAGACGAAGGACTTCAACTACGGTCTTACGAGAGAGAAGTATGAAACGTTGTGGAGTGATGAGATGCAGCTGGCTTTGGTCAATGCCTTGAACAACTATCCGCTTGCTCTTCGTGATTACTTGAAACGTCGGACGATGAATGCTGCTGAACAGAGATTCGCAGGCAATGCTTCCCTAAGGCCTCACGATATACCTGAAATGATGGAAGAGTTGCGACAGCAGATTGGGCTTCAATGAGAAAGAAAACGAAGAAAAAGTTCACGTTTTATTGAAACACATCAACGAAATAGATTTAATCAGATGATTTTGTTGGCCTATATCACTTATTCGATGGGGGAAATTCAATATGTTTAGATCAAAGAAGAATCGTTTTCTCAGTTTAGCTTCTCTCACACTGGCTGCTTCACTCGTACTCTCAGCTTGCGGGGGAGCGAGTAATACGAGCAATTCTTCCGAAGGAACGGATGCTTCAGAATCTGGTGGGGAAAAGGTGAAGCTCACGATGTTCATTTGGGCTGGTTCCAATCAGGATGTTGTACCAAAAGAAGTTGTTGCTGAATACGTGAAAGAACATCCAAACGTAGAAGTAACGTTTGAAGAATCCACTAACGCTGTAATGTATCCGAAGATGGTTGCCGGCAAACAAGCGAATCCTGACGATCCAATCGTTAACTTCGGTTACTTCAATGCCGACGCTACGGCGAAAGGTCTGAACGATGATATGTGGGAACCACTTGATACAAGCATTGTGACGAATATAAAGGATATTCCTGAACAGTTTCATCAGCCGGATAATAAAGGGATCGTCTGGGGTGTATCCAGCTTTGCATTAGTGTATAACAAAGATCTTGTTCAAACACCGCCAACGAGTTGGAATGACCTATGGGAGAATGAGCAATTCAAAGGGAAAACTGCTCTGTGGGATTACATGTTCTATTCTTACATCTCACCATTAATTGCGGTTAAAGGCCAAGAGATTGGTGCTACATATGAACATCCAGAGCCTGCATTCCAGTACGTGGCGGATCATAGCGATCAGATTGGTACACTGGTCACATCTAATGATCAGTTAAAAGCACTTCTGGAATCAGGCGATGCTCTTATTGCCCCGTTCAGTGCACAAGTTGCTCAGACATGGATTGATGCAGGTTCTCCTCTAGCTGTTGCTTATCCTGAAGAAGGAGCGATTTCCTTCCCGTATTCACTGCAAGTCGTCAAAGGATCGACACCTGAACAGACTCGGGTGGCTAACGAGATCATTAATGAGTTGCTGAATGCTGAATCGCTGACAAGTTATGCAGATGCTACCGGAACGCCTGTAACTAGCACTACTGCAACGGTACCAGACAAGTATAAGGATGATCCTTCCTTCTCCGTTGAAACACAAAGTAACGGCATTAATCCGGATTGGGACAAGCTGGCACAGAACAGCTCTGCTTGGAAAGAATTGTGGGATCGTCTTGTGAAAACGAAGCTGCAATAATTAGGGCGTGTCTGACACGGCCTGAAATCTATTCGTAAACCAAACTGGGTAGATTGGAGGAATAGAATGAACAGCGGACGAGAACCCGTTTCCATTGAAACGAAAGGTGTCAGGAAGACATATGGAGAGCGAGCCGCCGTTGATCAGGTAACGCTTCAGGTTCAAAAGGGAGAGTTCGTCTCCCTTCTGGGGCCAAGTGGATGTGGCAAAACAACACTGCTACGCATGTTGGGTGGGCTTGAACAGCCAGATGAAGGGGTCATTTTACTGGGAGGGCGCGATGTCACGGGAGTTCCTGCTTATGGTCGCAACAGTAACATGATATTCCAGCAGCTTGCACTGTTTCCTCATATGGATGTATTCCACAATATTGCATATGGTCTTAAGGTGAAAAAAACACCGAAGGCGGAGATTAAACGGCAAGTCTATGAAATGCTTGAATTAGTCCAGCTTGGAGATTACAGCAACCGAGCTATCTCGCAACTGTCGGGAGGACAAGCTCAGCGTGTGGCCATAGCCCGTGCGCTAGTTAACCGGCCAGAGGTTTTGTTACTTGATGAACCGCTCTCTGCGCTTGATATGCAGTTGCGCCTGGATATGCAGCATGAGCTGAAACGTATTCAGCGGGAGTTCGGAGGCACATTCATTTTTGTCACGCATGACCAGAGCGAAGCGATGAATATGTCTGATCGAATTGGTGTCATGCGAAGTGGAAAACTGCTGCAATATGGGACGCCTGATGAGATTTATGAGAATCCTGCGGATCATTTTGTAGCGAAATTCATCGGGGATACGAACCTTATCAACGTAACCGTATTAGGAGCAGATCGAGAGGTTGTTCGCGTTGATTGTTTCGGTCATACACTTATTGTGAAAGAAAACAGGGGAGGAAGCGCCCAACCAACGGGTACACCATCCGTACTGTCGTTACGTTATGAGTATATTCGTCTTGGTGCCGAAGCCGAGGGCAGTGTGAATTCCTTCGAAGGCAGGGTGATTGAGAGCGTGTATGGAGGCGCAAGTATACGCTACACTTTGGAAATAACATCCGAATTACGTATTCAGGCGACCGTTCTGCATCAGCGAGGTGCATCTCGATATGCACCAGGTGATATCGTACGGATTGGATTTGACCCGGATGATGCACTGTTGCTATCTGAACCTGAGCCTGAATCGAATCAGGAGAATAGATCATGAAACGGGTAACTGAACGCGTTGTCCATTTGTATTCTTCTCAGCATCGTCACTGGTTGACCCAGTTTCTTCTGCTCGTGCCTGCTTTAGCGTTGATGGGAGTCGTCTATCTCGGTAGCTTGCTGATCTTTGGCAGATACAGCTTCGACATTTATGAGAACGGCAAATTAATTCGGGGATGGGACTGGGCTTCATACCGTGCTTTTCTAACGGACTCTTATTACTGGAAACTGATTGGGACGACGTTTCGGATTGCATTCAAGGTTACATTGTGGAGTGTTCTGCTTGCGTATCCACTGGCTTATACCATCGCGGGCCTGAAGAAACCAGGCTTGAAGCAGTGGTTGCTCCTATTAACGTTTCTACCCTTACTGATTAGTGCGGTTGTGAGATCCTATGGATGGCAGTTGCTCTTATCAAGACAAGGGATGATGAACTGGTTGTTCACTCATCTAGGGATTAGCGAAGAAGGCTTCAACATGATGTATAACGAGACGGGTGTTGTCGTTGCACTAGTTCATATTTTTCTACCATTTATGGTTTTTCCTATCCTGAATGTGTTATCCCAAAGTGATGCTTCCCTCAAAGCAGCTGCTCAGGATCTAGGTGCAGGCAGTTGGCGTACCTTTTTTACCATAACGTTGCCCTTATCGGCAAGAGGCATTGCAAGCGGTATCCAGATTGTATTTACGCTGTGCCTAACCGCATTCACCACACCTCAGCTTATTGGGGGAGGTCGGGTAATGACATTACCTGTTTTCATATATCAGCGAACACTGGATACGAATTGGCCTATGGCAGCCGTTGCTAGCTTGTTTTTGCTGGTATCCTCCATCGTTGTCTCACTTATCGTCAACAAAGGCGCGGACATGCTGATGTTTAGACGTTCCCGCAAAGGAGGTCAGGCACATGGTTAGCTCTAACAGACTTACGAAGCTGCTACTCTATGTTTTTACAGGCATGGTAGCTGTATATCTGCTGTTACCATTACTTATGATCGTGATGACGTCAGTAGGCTCGGGATCGGCAAGTAAATTCCCACCAGAGGGGTTCACACTCAAGTGGTACGCTAATCTAGCGGAGCAGACCCAGTTTTTGCATGCGTTCAAGAACAGTCTTATAGCTTCTACAGGTGCCGTACTACTGGCTCTTGTAACGGGTACACTAGCTTCACTTGCTATCGTACACTATCCGTTTCGTGGATCAGGATTATTGCGGGCTTTCTTCGTCTCCCCAATGGTCATGCCCAAAATCACGTTGGGTATTGCTTACCTGATTCTCTTTTCCAAAATGCATATTGCAGGTGGCTTATTTGCCCTGATTTTGGGTGAGGCAGTCATTGTTCTACCTTTCGTTCTGACGATCGTTGGGAGTGCACTCGCCAACCTACAGCCTGTATATCGGGAGGCTGCTGCGGATATGGGCGCAAGCCCGATAAGGATATTCTTCACCATAACGCTGCCACAGCTTAAATTGTCCTTGCTCCTTTCGGGTTCAATTGCATTTGTATTTACATTTGATCAGGTCGAAGCTGCTTTATTGCTCTTGCGGCAGGACAGCTACACGTTGCCTATTCAGTTATTTTTGTATATGGAAAAATGGCAAGACCCTACGATTGCGGTGGTATCCGTTGTTTTAATCGTATTTGCGCTGGTGCTATTTCTGCTGATTAGGCTGGTTCTGCGTTCACTTACAGAAATGGAAGGCATGTTGGGCGGAAGGAAAAAACAAAGGAGGTCTTGATTATATGGAAGAAGCAGGCTCACAACAGCGTTCTCGTAGTGCTGGCTTGAACTGGGAGCGGGCAGAAGAAGTGATGAAGACAAAAGGGATTGCAGCTCTAATTGCGACTACACCGGAGAATATCCAATATGTCATTGGCTCTCAGCTGCGTGCGAGTAACTGGACGATGCAAATTTATGCGATACTTCCTGCGGATCGATCGACAAGACCTTGTATCATCATCCCGACCAATCGTCTGGGAGTAGTCGCACAATTTGGCATAACGAACGTTGATATTTTTGCATACAGCGATTTCTTCGTGGAAGGCACGATGGAAGGCAAGCCCTCAACCCCGGATATTGACTTGTTCTATTCCTTGCTACAATCCACAGTTATTCACAAAAGTCCTTTAGATGCGCTTCAAGCGGCACTGAAACAGTTGGGTATTGAGCATCAGCCTATCGGAATTGATGAAATGCGGATAGCTCCACAGATCTTGGAGGGTATCAAGAAAACGGTGCCTAATGAAGCCGTTATACCTGCCTATGCCCTGTTTCGACAGATCCGGCTGATCAAAACATCCTATGAAGTGAGTCGGCTACAAGAAGCAGCCCTTCTGAATGAACAGATTGAGAAGGAATTAATCGATCTGATCGAAGCAGGAATTCATGAGAGACAGATTGCAGATCACTATCGACTGGCCGTGATGAAAGGCGGTGGGATTCCGGCGATGACTGCAGTAGGCGCAGGGCCACGAAGCGCACTGCCTTTGATCGAGAATTATTTCCACACGATAGAATCAGGTGACCAGGTTCGCTTCGATCTATGTTTGCAACTGGAAGGGTATTGGGCAGATACCGGTCGCACAGTGGTTGCAGGTGAGCCTACACCTTGGATGAAAAAACATTTTGATGCGGTAAAAAGTGGATGGGAGACGGCACTTGAACATGTGCGCCCAGGGGTCAAAGCGTCAGACGTATTTCATGCAGCGGTATCACGCGTACAACGCGAAGGTATCCCTCATTATCGACGTCAGCATGTAGGACATGCGATTGGCCTGGAGCTGTATGATGATCTGACCCTCTCCCCGGGTGACCAGCACATTCTGGAGCCCGGTATGGTACTTTGTGTTGAGGTGCCTTACTACGAGCTTGGTGCTGGTGGCTTCCAAATCGAGGATACGGTGATCGTGACCCCAGATGGTTTTGAGTTTCTGACCCATATGGAGCGTAAACTGTTCACGAAATAACGATTGATGGAAGGCTTCACACAAGCGATCTGGCAACAGCCGATCAGGGAGCATTCCTGCCAGAAAGTTGGAAAATGCAATGATTCAGCAGGGAACAACGACATTTCGAAACATCAGTCTTGCACTGTTTGCCGGAGGATTTATCACGTTTGCATTATTATATAGCTTGCAGCCTTTGATGCCTGAAATCAGTACAGCTTTTGCGATTACGCCTGCCCAGTCTAGCTTAACCCTCTCCGTAACGACCGTTGCTATGGCACTTACGATGCTGTTTGTGGGCTCTTTGTCTGACTTGGTCGGGCGCCGTTATATCATGACCGCTGCTTTGGTGATCTCATCTCTAATCGCTATATTGAGCGCGTTTAGTTCAGGATTTACGGAGCTTTTATTGCTCCGTATCCTTCAAGGTGTCGCACTTGCAGGGCTTCCGGCTACTGCTATGACCTATTTGGCTGAGGAGATTGACACCTCCAGTCTGGGGTATGCCATGGGTCTATACATCAGTGGCAATTCCATTGGAGGCATGGCCGGTCGTTTTATTAGCGGTGTGATTACAGACTGGTTCAGTTGGCGGACAGCTATTGGTTTTATAGGTGTCTTGGGCTTATGCGCTGCTCTGATATTCTGGCTTGTTATTCCACCGTCACGTAATTACGTCAAGAGTGCTGTAAGCTTCTCACGTATTATGCCGCTCTTGTGGTTCCAATGTCGTAATCCACGTCTGCTTTGTCTGTATGGACTTGGTTTTCTATTGATGGGTGGCTTTGTAACGGTATTTAACTATATTGGCTTTGAATTAACTAGAGAGCCGTATAGCCTTAGTCAATCTGTTGTTGGAGGCCTGTTTGTTGTATATATTATGGGCACCTTAAGTAGCACTTGGATGGGGAGAATGGCAGATCGATACGGCAGGTCACATGTTCTTATTCTCACGCTTGTTATCATTCTTGCTGGGGCACTATGTACACTTCATTCGGACTTGTGGGTGAAAATTATTGGACTTGCACTGTTCGCCTTTGGTTTCTTCGGCGGACATTCCATCGCAAGCAGTTGGGTAGGTCTTGTGGCGAAGCAGCATGTATCCCAGGCGAATGCGCTGTACTTATTTTTCTACTATGTTGGTTCAAGTGTTAGTGGAACAGGTGGAGGGGTGCTGTACAGTGTACAGGACTGGCAGGGGATCGTAGGTATGATCGTTGTCTATGTCATCCTAGCGATTATCCTGTGCAGTATCCTTGCCCATCTGGATGAAAGACCCTCGAAGGCAACTTTGAAATAGCAAAAAATGATCATGGATGCTATTCGTTACGAACAAGTGGAAACCACATGATCACTTAAACAAACATTTGATCAATAATAATATGCGAGCATTAGGCTATTTCGGGATTAGTATCCTACGAATTAGCCTTTTTTGTTTTGATAAATGAATCAATTTCAACATACCTTTAGCTGCTTATATCTAGTTACATAAAACTCGTTTTAATGAGTTATGAAATTGATTCAATTGGTGACTTTAAACTCCAGTTGGGTTACGGATTTTACGTACATGCCAAGGACATCTCGAAAATATTAAAAACAAAATGTGACTAAATGTCGTCCGTAAGAGTGTTAAACATATAAAGGAGGGCAAGACACCATGCAGCGATCAGTGCCCGAGCCGGGCGATCATGTGATGAACATCTACGAGGCATATGCGGATACGCTGTTCCGGATTGCCATGGTACACCTCGGCAGACGAGAGGACGCAGAGGAAGCTACTCATGATACCTTCATCAAATATATAGAAAAAGCCCCCACCTTCAACGACGCAGAGCATCAGAAGGCATGGTTAATTCGGGTCATCACCAATCACTGCAAGTCCTTATTAGGCAGAGGTTGGCGCAAACGGGAGGTCAAGCTGGAGGGCGCAGATCCTCTCACAACGGATAACCCTGAAGACCAGGCGTTGATTGAACTTGTGCTGTCCCTGCCTGTCAAATATAGATCGGTGGTTCACTTATATTATTACGAAGATTATCCGATCCGAGAAATCGGCGCTATTCTACAGATTAGCGAGTCAGCAGTGAAGATGCGATTACAGCGGGGAAGACAGTTGTTAAAACTGGAGCTGGAAGGGGAAGAACAGCTATGAACGAGGAACAATTCAGACGAAATTATAAGAAAGCGGTGGATTCGATGAAAACAGACGATCAAATGAAAAAACGGATGGAGCAAACTGTGAATGCAGACCGCCAGCAACCAAAGCGTCAACGCAAACCTCTATACATCGCAGCCAGCGTTGCTATTGTTGCGAGTATTGGAATAGCCGCGCCTAGTGTATGGCAGCAATGGAACACACCGAATGCACCGGTGACCAACGTGGCTTCCAATGAAACAAACAAGTCGAATGAAACCAATACACCAAATACATCGGATAATTCAGTTGTTATTCCAAAAACGGAATTACCAAGTGCGGATGGAAAAGGAACTAAGGCAAGCATGCTGCAATTAGTCGTCTATCAGGGCAATGTCTATACCCAATCAGCGACATCGCTCGATGGTGCGGATGCGCTTGCGTTGCGTGGTGAGAAGCTTGGCACGACAACAGGTGGCATCCATGAGCTAAGCGGCCAAGATAAGTATACGGAGCTTGCTTCCAACATCGGTGAAGCAGACATATATGCAGTAAATGGGTACGATCAAGACTTCCGAATCATGTCCTATACTGAAATTGATGGACAGGTATACGCACAATTATTCGATAAAAACAATGATATCACGATTAGCAGTGGTGCCGATCTCATTGGTAAGCTGCATATTGAAGGGAATATTACGGCCGCGCAGTGGGAAACATTTGCAAGCTGGAACAACGGATTGCAGGAGCTGCAACAGCTACCAGCAGACGAATCGTTGAATGACTTTGTTGCAGTATTGAATGCTGCCAAACCAATTGCAACCAGCCCAGAGCTTGAAGAGAAATTGTACGGACAGGAAGATCGTAAAATGATCTATCTTACACTGCAAGACAAAACGCAAGTTTCCTTGGTATTGTTCGGCGAAGGTCTAGTGCGTTACGGCAATGTACCGGTATTCCTGGAAGTTGAGCAAGGTGCATTCCAAGCGTTCTGGGATAGCCTGAGCGAATAAAAAAATCGTCCGCAGCGAATGTATGCGTAATGAAAAACGAGCAGGGCATGATAGTGCCTCGCTTGTTTTTTTTTTTTTTTGAAACATGCCTATGAGTTCTCATAACAGGTCTAGATAATTGTTTATAAATGGTCAAAAATCTAGAACTAGGATATCTATCAGAACGAGCCAGCTCATGCTAAGATGAAGCTAAAAAGGAGTTTTGGCTCATGATCGAAACGAGTGAAAAAGAAGAGTTATTAGTCAATAGTGACAACCATTTCAGAACATTACTTCATATCGTTGAATCTGTGCCTAGAGGCAAAAGAAGTCGTTCGATTGAAACAGAGGAAAGAGACAAAAATTTTCGCGATGTGCTGATGCATTTATATGAATGGCATGCCATGTTGGAGAGATGGTACCGAGAAGGCATGGATGGGGATGTCCCTTCGATGCCTGCACCTGGCTTTAAGTGGAGTACACTCACGCAGCTCAATATGCAGATTTGGGAAAACTATCAAGATGTGACTTTGAATCATGCGATCAAAAAATTAAAGCTGAGCCACGAACGAGTGATGATGCTTATTCATAGCCATACCAACAAAGAAATCATGACCAAGAAACATTATAAATGGGTGAAAACAAGCAATTTGTACAGTTACTTTGCTGCTAACACTTCCAATCATTACGTGTGGGCAATTCAAAAATGTGAGCGGATCGCAAAGGAGTTATGACATAATTGTTCAGAATTTGTTGAGTATTATATGTTAAAATCTTCTTCATAAAATCGTGAAGTTAAGCGGAATGAATCTGAAGCTCTGTAATGCAACCCACAACGGTAGTCAGGCATCGTTAATCATATCGTTTATTGAGAACGGGACTACTCTTAAGCCAGCAGACAAAACCCTCAACAACTCGATTAGTTTAATGACAAAAGAGGGATTGAAATTGGAAAGAAAGATTAGAAATTCTGCCAAAGCATTGATTATTCAAGATGGAAGAATGCTTGCCTTGAAGCACAAAGATGATCAGGATGTATATTATACGTTACCTGGCGGAACTCAGAATGCAGGCGAAGCATTGACTGATGCTGTTAAACGCGAAGTGGCAGAGGAAATAGGAGTCGATGTAGAGCCGTTGTCATTGGAGTTTGTGAACGAAGGTGTATACGGTGAAGCTCTTCATCGAGTAGATTTCTTTTTTTTATGCAAGTACAGGGGCATGCTGAATCATGCGAATCTGCACAATGAACCAGCACATGAGGCGTATGAATGGTTGGAGATCCAAGATATAATGGAACAACCCCTCAACCCATCTAAATTACGAAAGCAGATTCAACGATTGGTTGCTGGAGAGAAAACCGTTATGTATCTAGGAAATGAAGAACATGAAGACTCAGAATGATTCATTTGAAGAGTCGGCCTGAATATCAGAGTTCATTTGCAATGTTTGAGATCAAAAAAAGACCTCCAGCTTCGTAAGAAGACTAGAGGTCTTTGTCGTATCGTTAGAAACACGTTATATACAGCATGGCTTTCGAGGACGCAGCAGGTTCGTTCGTGCGAACTCTGCCAGTGAATTAGGCTTGCTTGGTTTTAAGACGGATCACGTTCCATGAAGCTTTGTTCAGGACAGCTTGCACTTTACCTTGATCTACCTTCGTGTGTCCGCCGTTGTGAGGCATAACGTTATGTGGGTTTGTTTTGGTATTGGTTGCTTTCAGGTTATCATTTTCTAATACAATGTGCTCTACAAATGTAGTTTCGCCAAAAGAACGAAGATCTACATTCAGTTCCATCTGTTCGTCCAGGTGTCTGTTCACCGCAAAGATGGTGATCATGCCATTCTCTTCATCATGCACGCTGATTGCTTCGAGGTAAGGCACATCCGTGAAGTCTTTGGAATCATACTTCGGTGAAGATACGATAGATTGAAGTACGGTGCCACGTCCGAAGTTGGATGCATGCATGAACGGGAAGTAGGTTGTCTGGAACCAGATCGCTCCGTTGTTCTCAGTCATGATTGGTGCAATAACATTGATCAGTTGTGCAAGACATGCCATCTTCACTCGATCCGCATGTTTCAGGATGGTAATCAGGTAGCAACCTACCGCCAGCGCATCTTCATGCGTGTACACATCCTCGAACTCCGGCGGTGCAATCTGCCACCGTTCTTCCATACGGCTCGTACCAATAGAGTTCCAGACATTCCATTCGTCCAGGGACAACATCAATTTCTTTTTACTGCGTTTCTTTGCTTGCACAAAATCACAGATCGAAGCGACACTGTCGATGAATTGATCTAGATCCAGCGAACTAGCCAGGAAATCGTACGTGTTGTCTTTATTATTGTTATAGTAAGCGTGTAGAGACAGATAATCTACGTTCTCATAGGAGAGATCAAGAACCGTCGCTTCCCAATCAGCGAATGTGCTCATGCCACGACTCGAACTTCCACATGCAACAAGCTCAATATTTGGATCAACCCATTTCATCGCTTTCGCAGTTTCGTTCGCAATTCTACCGTATTCATGAGCAGTCATCGCTCCGATCTGCCAAGGGCCATCCATTTCATTACCTAGACACCAGGTTTTGAATTGGTGAGGATCTTTGTAACCATGAGAAATACGCAGATCGCTCCAATATGTGCCTGAAGGATGGTTACAATATTCTACGAGATTTCTTGCCGCATCAATACCACGGGTACCCAGATTAACAGCCATCATCACTTCGGTTCCAACAAGCTTCGCCCAATCAGCGAATTCATTCGTTCCAATCGCGTTCGTTTCGATGGTCCACCAAGCAAGCTCAAGTCTGCGTTTACGCTCCGCTACAGGTCCTACACCATCTTCCCAATTGTAACCTGATACAAAATTTCCGCCAGGATAACGAACAATAGGCACATTCAATGCCTTGATGGCTTCAATCGCATCCTGACGGAAGCCTTGCGCATCTGCAGTTGGATGACCTGGATCATAAATCCCGCCATACACAGCACGTCCCAAATGTTCAACAAAGGAACCATAAACTCGTGGATCAACTTCAGCAATCTGAAAATCTTTATCAATAAGCATCTTAGATGTAAGCAAAATGAAAACCTCCATAGGATCGATTTAGTAGTTGTTTTATTCATCATTCATGTATTGGATTCGTTAAAAAGCAAAATCAAAATATTGATTTGTTATCTAATATGTATCATAATGCTTTTTTAGGAGCAAGATTATTTTACAGGGTTCGCAAAATAACGAATTCATAACGAGAAAGAAGTGGAGTTCATGATGCTCGGTACGGATGCTAATTCGCTAATCATTTACGAGGCGCTTGCAAGCGAGGCTCGTTTAAATATTGTTCGTTTATTACTGCAGAAGAGAGAGATGCACATCAATGCGCTCGCCGAGGAGCTATATTTGAGCAAAGCCATCGTTAGTACCCATGTGAGTAAGTTACAGAAAGCTGGCATTGTTGGTAGCCGAATGAGGAGAGAAAACGGTGGAACCTATAAATTTTGTTATATCCAGCAAGAATTTATGACGATTAATCTATCGCCAGAGCCAATGGCTGCACCTTACCACGAAGTATCCATTCCCGTAGGGCAATATACGGATTATGAGGCGTGGCCAACATGCGGGATTGCGACGACGACCCAAATCATTGGTCAATACGATACGCCAGCATGCTTCATGGATCCGGATCGGGTGAATGCAGGTATTCTCTGGTTAGCACGCGGGTTTCTCGAATATAAGATTCCTAATTATCTATATAAAGATCAGGCAATCACGGAGATCGAAATCTCACTAGAGCTTGGCTCGGAGGCTCCTCAAGTGAATGAGAACTGGCCGTCGGATATTCGTTTTACGCTGAATGGTCATGCTCTTGGAACGTGGACGAGTCCTGGTGACTTTGGGGATCGCAAGGGCAAGCTTACTCCACAGTGGTGGCATTCCGATGTGAACCAGTATGGTGTACTGAAAGTGCTACGAATCAATGCTGATGGCACGTTTATTGATGGGCAGCGCATTTCGGATACCAAAATAAATGATTTGAATCTCAATAACGCTACATATTGGACGATTGGCTTAAGCCCAGAAGAAGGTGTACCTGGCCGAGGTGGACTTACGTTATTTGGAAAGGGTTTTGGGAACTATAACCAGGACATTTTGATCAGGTACTATTATGAACCAGTAGATGCTAAATAAATGGCTGTGTTAATCTTTTAAGTAAGAATGCATTGGCTTTAAGTCTCTACCGATAAAGTTAGCGGATACAGGCGTTAATTCTAGTTCTCTCGCCCAAACAGAAAGTTGCCCGATATGATGAATTTCGTGGGCAATTAAATGATGTAATATCTCATCTTTGGTATATTCATCTTCATTCCAGTGGACTTTTACCAATCGATCGTTTTTTTCCTCTGAATTGGTCTTTAAGAACTCAACGATTTCAGGTCGTAATGAATTTGAAAGAGCTCTTATCTTCTCAAGTGTTTTATAATTTTCAAAATCAAATATCACATCTTCCTTATCCTGGATACCACGAATCCAACTATATTCAACGTCAATAATGTGAAAAAGAGTGTACAGAATATTCTCTACTCCACCTATGCGGGTTTCTAATAGCTCTGCTGTTGTTAGTTGATGGCACCAGTTAAACCATTCGTCTCTTACTTGCCAGTTGTATTCAAAAAACGTAATCATAATAATCACTCCGATCATAAATTTATCTAAATTGAATGTAGACAGAACCCTAATTATCCAAACGTTTGTTCTTATTTAGATTATATCAAGAATTTATATAACGATCAAAGATCAACACTCACCTTTAACACAGCCAAAAAAATAAATAATATCTAGAATAATATGGAATCATAGGATATATTGGTTATATCCAAATATAAAGGAGCGAATTTTAATGTCTAACAAGGTGATTGTGCTTTAGGTTCACGAAAGGATGATCGGTTCAAGAAATTCCTTTTGTGGACATTGTAATGCGGGAGACCGCCCATCAATGTTTACTGGAGGAGATTATTATTCATTTTAACGAAGCTACTCACATTACCAACATGCATGTACTGCCATTTGCATCCAAGATGTTCGACCTGGAAGGATACACGATTCAACTTATCCCACCTCATGAGGGAGGTCGGAATATCGTGTACTCTTGTGATAAAGAGGGGCATGAATCACTCATTCTTCGTATTTCTTTTTTGCCAGATCGATGCAGGAAGGATTATTTGGCAGAGCTCGAATACGTCCGTTATCTGCATGATCATGGCGCAAGTGTATCTAATGTTGTAAGTTCCAACAAAGGTCATCTACTCGAAGAAATCGTTTATGAAGGACATACATTCTATATTAGCTTGTTTGTAAAAGCCAAAGGGAAGCTGCTTGTAGACAATCATTATCAGTACCGGGAAGGGGTTCCCCTTACCGAGTACTATTATAATTGCGGCAAAGTTCTGGGCAAGATGCATCAGGAATCGAAAAGTTATACGCCCGTTCATCGCAGATATCCATTTCTGGAGAGATACAATACAGAAAAAATCGCGAGCTTAATTCCTGAAGCGTTCCCTCTGCTCAAAGAGAAGATGGCTGAGCTGTTGCAAACCGTTAAGCAATTGGAGTTAGGTCAAGAGAACTTTGGCATGATTCATTTCGATTTTAATGACGGGAACTACGCCATTGATTATGATACCGGTCAGATCACGGTGTATGATTTTGATAATGCTTGTTTTGGCTGGTACATGTTAGACCTTGCATCGATTTGGTCAAACGGCGCTGGCTGGATTCAATTCGAACCAGATGCAGATAAACGTAGACAGTTCATGGACGATTATTTCCAAACCGTACTTGCTGGATATACTTCGGAAACGCACGTTTCGGAAGCGATGCTGGAGAATCTGCCGTTATTCATTCAACTCAATTTGCTGGAGAACATTCTGGATATGTTTGAGGTGATGCAGTATAACGAGCAGGAAGCGGAAGAAGATGATGAACATCTGGCATATCTCATTAAATGTATGGAAGAGGACATACCGTTTAAAGGTTTTTTCCATGAGATGTATTCTCCAGAGTCCCCTTTTGAATATGAGGAAAACTGAACTGAATATGGATGGATTA
The DNA here is from genome assembly GCF_030812775.1 of Paenibacillus tundrae. Lineage (GTDB taxonomy): Bacteria > Bacillota > Bacilli > Paenibacillales > Paenibacillaceae > Paenibacillus > Paenibacillus tundrae_A. The sequence continues at coordinate 217,035 of NZ_JAUSTI010000002.1, read as the reverse complement.
CTTGTAATTCATGATCATGAATGAGTTCATTCAATATGAAGAGGCAGCCGGTGTAGATCGGTTGCCTCTTTTTTGTAGCTTGCTTTGATACAGATATGAATTATGGAGCTAAGGTGCGCTATTCGAATTTGGAAGGAGGGACGTGATACATTTTTTTGAATGCTTTCGAGAAGGTGAAGGGATCGGGATATCCCAGAAATTCAGCGATTTGCTGGATGGTATATTTCTTCTCATACAGATAGTCTCTGGCGCGATTCATTTTAATCTGATTGATGTACTGTCCTGGCGTAATCCCTAAAATTTTCTTGAACAGAGAGATAAAATATTTCTCGGAGACACCCGCAACAGCCGCAAGCTCATTAATCCGGATGGCTCGGTGCAGGTTCGCATCAACGTACTGGAATATGCTCTGAAGAACATCCAAACTTCCTTCGTTTTGTTTAGACTTCCGATTCTGCAGAAATGTACCTGTATACAAGCCTTGCCCATGAAGCTCTAAAATTTTTGCGATGACGAGAAGCAGAGTCGCTTTTAGATAAAGTGGATTACCAGAAGTGCCCTTGCTCTGCTTAAACCGTCGATAGGAAGAGGCAAATAACGAGGTTTCTTCTTGAATCAAGTTGCCAGGTACGATGCCTGGGAGTTGGAATTCACCTAGAATTCGTTTTTGCTCAGCGATACTAAAGTCAAAGTGCATGTACACAAATCGACACAGCTCTTCCGTTGTTGTTGCCATGTAGGGCATATCCGGATAAAAGAATATGACATCGCCAATATTTGCTGTATGTTCGATTCCATCTACGGTTATTTGGACGGAGCCTTCGGTAACAAGCCATAGATCATAGTCAGAATGCGACTTGTGCTCAAACCACTTTCGGTCGTGAGTCTGTTCAAGATAAGAGCTCATCCGGAGTGTGATATGGTCAGAGAGCTCATCGATTACACTCATATTAACTTGATGGGTACGCATCAGATTAATCCTCGCTTTGTTTAACTTTATGACATCCTACAATTTATTCTAATACATAAAAGGATTTGGAGTATTCTTAAAATCATACCATATGACATGTATAGAAAACTATCACACATTCCGATTTTGTGCCACTTTCTTATAATGAACTTATAACGTTACGAGGAGGTTAATACATGAATGACACAACGATGCAGCAACATCCCAAAGTGGTCGTGATTGGCGCTGGTAGCTTGTTTTTTGGTCGTCAGTCCATCTGGCAGATGGTTCATTCCCCATACTTGAATCAGGGTACACTTGCGCTTGTGGATACGGATGAGGAACGTCTCTCGAAAATGGTAACATTGGCTGAAAAGGTAGCGCGGGAGAATAATGTATCTCTTAAGGTGGAGGGATCTGTGGATCGAAGGCAAGTGTTACCGGGGGCAGACTTCGTTGTACTCAGCTTTGCGGAGCAATCGGTGAAGTATCGTGGTATTGATTGTGAGGTTTCTCTGAAATACGGTATTCGGATGTGCTCCGGTGATACGATTGGACCAGGTGGGATCTTTCGAGCTATGCGGGAGCTACCGGTTATTATGGAGTGTGCAAAAGACATTGAAGCCCTATGCCCTGATGCCTGGGTCATTAACTATATTAATCCATCAACGGTTCATGGGATTGCGCTACATCGTTATGCACCACAGCTCAAATCGTTTGCACTCTGCGATAGCCACCATATGCCACACAAGAAGGCCTACTATGCTGTGCGAGCCGGAATCATCGGAGACCATAGCGAATTTACCCAAGAGATCGACCAGAAATTCGATTTCCGTATCGCTGGTGTGAACCACTTTACTTGGCTACTCCAAGCCGAGTTTGAAGGGGAAAATGTGATGCCGAAAATTGCTGAAGCGATGCGCAAGCTGGCAGGGGATGAGAACAACGGCGGCGATCGTGGTGCTAAAGCTCTTTTTAATGATGCGATTACGTACGAGTTGTATAATATTTTCGGAATTATTCCTACATGTACGGCTCACACGAAGGAATATGTTCGATACTGGCAAGGTCACGGCAAGACTGCGGACACGATCCCGCCTTTATCCATCTGGGAGACAGAGGATCGATATCAGCGGCATGACGAAATGTGGCAACAGGTGGATGATTTTCTTGCAGGAAATATCCCGATTGCTGATTACATGAGCACATTCGGTTCAGATCATGCGACAGATATCATCGAGAATATGGTGGGTAATCTGGGCAAGAAGTTCTTCATCAATACTCTCAATCAAGGTGCGGTAACCAATATGAATAAGGATTCATTTTTGGAGCTGTTATGTGACGTGAGTATGGATGGTGTTAAGCCAGTCCATGTAGGCGAGATGCCACGTGGAATAAGAGGTATGCAGGAACTTGTACTGGATACGCATGAGCTTACAGTCGAAGCTGTTCTGGATCAGAGCTACGAGAAGCTGAGAAGGGCGATGCTGACCGACCCGCTGGTGAATTCCATCAGTGATGCAGATAAGATCATACACGAATTGTTAGAACTAGAGCGTGAGATGATTCCGGACGGTTGGTACAATAAAAATTAATGAAGAGACCACGTGAGTTCCTGGAGAGGGAATTACGTGGTCTTTGGTTATGGATCGTTATATATACGTAGTCATAGATATGCCTAGTCCAGTTTTAAGTCACCTCAAACTTTAAACATGCCAGCATTCTCATAGTAATATGAGATAATAAATTCACGAAAGTCCTTAACGGAGGGAGAGAGCCATTTCCGCTTAACCCAAGACAAGCTGATCGGATATACGGAAGCTTCATCTGCAATTTGCATATAGTTCAAGCCCAGATTTCTACATACTGACACGGGAAGCAAGGCCACACCTTGATCAAGTCGGATAATTTCCAGCAACGTATGCGAATCAACCTCAAATGCAAGATTGGGCAGGAAGCCGGCTTTTTCGCACAGCATCGTTGTAAACCGACTGTACTCCTTATTGTCAGCCAGTGAGATAAAGGGCTCCTTCGCAACAACACCTAATGATATGGTCGTCTCGCCACGATAAGCGTGATTCTTAGGTACAGCTAGCACAATGTCTTCTTCAACAAGAACAACACTCTCAATCTCCTCGTCATCAATCGGATGCCCCGTTATCCCCAGATCCATATCACCTTTTTTCAAACTTGTAATAATCTCACTCCGGCTCCCAATGCCTTGCTGAAGCTTGGATTCAGGAGAAGCGTTAATGTAGTCACCAATGAGACCCGTCAGAAATCGAGGATTCGTAATGGAGATTCGGATGGTGCTAGCGATCTGATGTTCCTCTGCTCTAATCTCCATCTCAGCATTCTCAATTTCTAAGAAAATTCGGTTCACATGCTTCAGCAGAATTCTCCCCGACGTATTCAATTCGATCGTTCTTCCTTTGCGGTGAAACAGAGGTGTTCCTAGTTCGTCTTCTAACCGTTTAATGGTTAAGCTCAGTGAAGGCTGGGCTATATTTAGTTGAGCAGCAGCTTTAGATATATGTTCCGTATAGGCTACTGTCTGAAAATATTTGAGTTGAAGCAGCTCCATTTATTCGCACTCCTTATTTATTGTGATAAATATATATAGTTCTTATTATGTATTATATTAAATTTAAACATTGATGTAGAATTTATTTATGAGATAGAGATAAATTTGGATAAGGCAGGTGTCCTTTGATGAAAATCGATGTAAATAACATAGCTAACAATCTGAATACCCCCTTAACGGCTCCGGCTTATCCAATGCCACCGTATAAATTTGTGAATCGCGAATATCTAAATATTATATACCGAACAGATGAGCAAGCTTTGCGAGCTGCAGTACCAGAGCCTTTGCAGATCACAGACCCTCTCGTCAAATTCGAAGTGATGTGGATGCCGGATGTATCTGGACTCGGTGCTTATACGGAAGCAGGGCAAGTCATTCCCGTTCAATTCAATGGTGAGCATGGCGATTATGTGCACTCGATGTATGTAGACAACTTCCCGGCAATTGCCAGTGGTCGAGAGCTTACGGCATATCCGAAAAAGCTGGGTGCACCGAAGCTCTACACGGATTCAGATACACTCGTTGGTACGCTTGATTATGGAACACTTCGTGTCGCAACGGCGACGATGGGTTACAAGCACGTGGAAATGGACAAAGAGGCTGCTAGAAGCGAAATATGTCGTCCGAATTTTATGATCAAGATTGCGACGGACTATAACGGTAATTTGAGAATCTGTGATCTGATCCGCACTCAAATTACGGATATTGAAGTGAAGGAAGCCTGGACAGGGCCTGCCCGGCTTCAACTCTTCGAACATGCATTAGCACCTCTTGCAGATCTGCCTGTATTGGAAGTAGTATCTGCATCCCATATTGTTACCAACCTGACCTTAAATGCTGCACAGCCTTTATATAACTACCTAGAAGAGAAATAAGGAGGAAACACAATCATGAGAATTGCAATTGTAGGAGCAGGATCTTTGGGAACGATCGTCGGAGCTTATCTAGCAGACGGTGGAATGGATGTCGAATTAATTGATGCATATCAGGAGCATGTTGAAGCTTTAAATCAGACAGGTGCCAAAGTGACCGGTACTACAGCGTTTCAGGCTAAAGTAAAAGCCATAACCCCTGAGCAGAAGTCAGGACAATACGATCTCATCCTACTTCTAACGAAACAGTTATATAATGATGCGATTCTACAGGAATTACTTCCATTCTTGAAAGAAGACAGTATCGTATGCTCCCTACAGAACGGGATTCCTGAAGATAAAGTCGCTTCGATTGTTGGGGCACAGCGCGTTATAGCAGGCTCTGTAGAATTTGGCGCAACCTTCATTGAACCTGGCGTGTCGAGTCTGACGACAGAATACACACAGTTCAAGCAGTATGCTTTTCAGATTGGAGAGCTAAATGGTGAAGTTACCGAGAGAATTGAGCGAGTAAAATCCGTTCTAGACCTGGTCGGAGGGACACATATATCGGACAATCTGGTTGGGACAAAATGGTCGAAGCTGTTAATTAATAATGCATTTAGCGGATTATCAGCAGCATTAAACGGAGAATATGGAGATATTATCGACCACGATGCTGGTATTGTGAGTGCAGTTCACATTGCGGATGAGACAATTAAGGTTGGACATGCAAGTGGAGTTCAATTTGTGAAAATGAATGGATTCGATATTGCTTCGCTTGAACTGAACAGTGAGGCAGATATTGCTGCACGAGTTCAAACATTACGTACCGTAATGGAACCTTCAAGACTCCTTAAAGCAAGTATGCTACAGGATCTGGAGAAGAAACGTAAAACCGAGATTGATTATATCAATGGAGTCGTATCCAGTAGAGCGGCAGGTACAGGGGTGGCAACGCCATACAATGACCTAGTTGTTGAACTGGTCAAACAGGCCGAAGAGACACAAACGGTTCCACAGTTCAATAGCAATATCAAAACTTTTGAAGCATTGTTAAATGAGTTACAAGGCAACACGATTTAACATAAATAGCTTGAATGAGCGCATCACCTGTATTGAAACTCTGAAAGACCTTATCAATCAACATCTGGTGAGGTCTTTTTTTGCTATAAGCAGCTTTTAATTATAGACACAAAATAAAATCTACATATATCAAAACGAAGCTGAAATCATGTAGAATAAACAAATGCAAAATCAGATAGATTAAAATCAAGTTTGTATATATTAATTGAGGTGCACAATGAATCGAATATTATTAGTTGAAGATGATGAAAATTTAGTGTTTGGGATGGAGTACACATTAACGAGCGAGGGCTATACCGTAACGGTTGCGGGCAGTCTAGAAGAAGCGAGAAAAGCGTTGAAGGCAGATGTTATAGATATGATTTTATTGGATGTGAATTTGCCTGATGGGTCAGGATACACCTTATGTAGAGAGATTCGGGCAACATCCCCGATTCCGATTATTTTTCTTACTGCTCTGGATGAAGAAGCGAATATTGTTGCCGGGCTTGATCTGGGTGCAGATGACTATATGACAAAGCCCATCCGAACGAAAGAGCTTCTATCTAGAATGAAGGCTGTGCTAAGACGGAATACCAAGGCTAGAGAAGAAGTAAGTGTATGGTTCTCCGATCATATGGAAGTGCGCGTTCTTGAAGGCAATGTGTTTAAGCATAATCAAGAAATTTTGCTAACGGCTATGGAATATCGATTGTTATTAATGCTGATGTCCCACGCCAGACAAATCTGCAGTCGCACAACGATTCTTAGTCATTTATGGGACTCTTCGGGCGACTTCATTGATGATAATACGCTTTCGGTGCATATCCGAAGACTTAGAGAGAAGATAGAGGATGTTCCTGCGGCGCCGCAATATATTCTAACGGTTCGAGGAGTCGGTTACAAATGGAATGCAGATGTGGTTGGGCGATAGATCATGCTTGATGTTCTCCGTAATCCAGAATGGAAGTCTGTTGTTGTTAAAGTCATAGCAGTACAAGTGATATGTGTTGTAACGATGTTCTTTTTTATGAGTTATCAAATGGGACAGATCAATAAGGCGATCATAAATCAGAATGCTGCGCTGATTGGATACGTGTTGAAGCAAGAGCCTCACTTGGAGAATGAGATTATCCATTTCATCACACAGGGAGCCCAAGCGAGCGAAATAGATGAAGGAAAACAAGTGCTCTCACAATACGCATACACAGAGAGTATGCCTGTAGAGAATCAGCCTATTCTATCGAATATTTCGTCGCCAATGCAATCAGCTGCAATTGTTCTGCTGTTTACTGTCGTTCTTATGCTCCTGATCTATTGGGAATACCGTAAGGTATTTAGCAAAATACGTACAATCTCCCAAGCAGCAGAGCAGGTGGTGGAGCAGCAATTCGACAGACCTCTTCCAGAGCATGATGAGGGAGACTTTAGTGCTCTAGGGCGTAGCTTCAATGCCATGGCGGACAGACTCCGTCATAGCTTGGACATGCTGCAACAAGAAAAGGTATTCCTACGTAATCTATTGTCTGATATATCCCATCAATTGAAGACGCCATTGGCATCACTGATCGTATTTAATGAGAATTTGCTAAAGGACGATACGATGAAACCAGAGATGCGGGTGAAGTTTCTAGAAAGAAGTCAACGGCAATTAGAACGAATGGAATGGTTGATTATTAGTTTGTTGAAGCTGGCACGTGTTGAGGCGGGTGCGATTGTTTTTCGGAAGGAGAACGTTCGGATCAGAGAGGTCATTGAGCGCGTGTTACAGTCACTACGTAGTATCTCCGAGCAAAGAGCACAGAAAATCTTTATTGATGACCATGTAGACTTGTCCGTGCACGCAGATGAGGCGTGGCTGACTGAAGCATTCATTAATATTATTAAAAACGCATTGGAACATACACCACCTGAAGGTTGCATTTATATTGAATTTGAGGAGAATACGTTGTTCCAAACGATTAACATCAGAGATGAAGGTGAAGGCATCTCTTCTGAAGATCTGCCGCACATTTTCGAACGGTTCTATCGAGGTTCCGGAACGTCAAAGTCACAGAGTATTGGGATTGGTCTATCCTTATCTAAGTCCATCATCGAAGAACAGGGCGGATTCATTAGTGTTGATAGCACGCCAGGACAAGGAACCGAATTCAGAATCTCATTCAATAAAGCAGATCGATGAGGAAGCTTACGATATCGTAAGCTTCTTCTTCACTTGAATGTAAGCTTCCGTCCGTATAATTACAGACATGGAACGGAACTTAACTCAGGAGGTACTCAGGTGGAAATATTAAAAACCGTAGATTTAACCAAAACGTATGGTAGTGCAGAGACCAAAGTTGAAGCTTTGAAACGTGTGAATTTTTCGGTACAGCAAGGAGAATTCGTTGCAATTGTAGGAGCCAGTGGCTCTGGTAAGAGCTCTCTTCTACATCTTCTCGGTGGGGTCGATCAGCCAACAAGTGGACAGGTTATCATTGATGGAACGGACATCTATAGCAAAAACGAAGCGGAGCTTGCGTTATTCCGCAGACGTAAGATAGGTTTTATTTTTCAATCGTACAATCTTATTCCGGTTTTAACTGCAGAGGAAAATATCCATTTACCGATGTTGTTGGAGAACAAAAAGGTGGATAAAACATACGCATCAGAACTGATGGACATTCTTGGGTTGACGGGGCGCAAACATCATCTCCCTTCTGAAATGTCTGGCGGTCAGCAGCAGAGAACAGCGATTGGACGAGCATTGATTAATAAACCCTCCATTATTTTGGCAGACGAGCCAAGCGGTAATCTAGATAGCAGGAGCAGCAAGGAGATTATGGAGCTATTAACGTTCTCCGTTAAAAAGTATCATCAGACGTTGATTATGATCACACATGATCTCAATATAGCCAAAACGGCAGATCGAGTTGTAACGATTAAAGATGGCGTCCTTTATCAACCTGGTGAGGTGAGTAAGCTTTGAGAAGCTATACAGGCCTCACTGGAAAGTATGTAAAAGTTCAGAAAAAGAGATCGTTGTTAACGATTTTCGGTATTATTCTGTCCGTTACCTTACTAACCTCTATTGGTACGATGGGAATGAGTTACTGGGATAAGACCGTCAGGCAGACCATCCGTGACTTTGGAAATTACCACGTTTCCATGAACAATATCCCGGGAGATGCGGTTAACAAGATAGAGAACAATACGACCGTGGGAAGTGCAGGGGTCGCAAGTAGAGAAGGATATGCCATCATTCGTGAGTCTAAGGAGAAAGAGAAAAAAGAAGACCCGAACGCAGCACCATATCGCTACTTGAATGTCAAAGGATATGATGCAAAAGCGCTGGACATGCTTCAAGTGAAGCTGGATTCAGGGCGTCTGCCTACGAAGCAGAATGAAATTATCCTTTCGGCCTCCAGTTTGAGTTATTTTCCAGTCAAACCGCAACTGGGCGAGAGTATTAGCCTTAACCTTGGAATTCGTAAAGAGGCTTCTACAGGTAAAGAACTTCAAATAAGCGGCTTAGGCGATTTTGGCTGGGGGCTTGACGAAGCGTTTGAGGCACAATCGGAACAACAATACACGGTCGTCGGCTATATGAAGCGCCCAAGTACAGGTGATTGGTCTTCCCGATACATTTTTCCTGCTATCACGTATGATGATCACCAGAATATTGACCAGAACAAGAAGTATTTCGTATATGTGCAGATGAAATCGTTGGATCATATCGAAGAGAAGACGGATAATATGATCGCTGCCTTGCAGCTCGGTCATGCCGAAAAGGATACCGCTAAGCAACTGGACAAAGACAATGACCTGAAGGATATTGGAATTGAATACAATAATGAACTGCTTAAATTGTACGGGAAAAGTACCTATGAAGGGGTCAACCTTAGCTTAAGCCTGGCTATTGCTGCGGTTATTGCGATCGTGATGATATCTACTATTGCTGTTATTTATAATACATTTCATATCTCCGTTCTCGAACGAATCTCGCAGTTTGGTATGCTGAGATGTATAGGAGCTACGCCAGCTCAAATTCGCAAAATCGTATTGCAGGAGGCGGCATTACTTAGCTTAATTGGCATACCGATTGGACTTCTGATGGGCACGTTATTTATGAAGGTACTCTTCTATAATATCAGCTTGATCGCACTCGGCTTCTTAAATGATATGAGAATGGTGATCTCTGTCCCGATCTTAATCGTAGCGGCTTTGCTCGGTTTGCTCAGTGTATACTTCTCGGCCATAGGTCCAGCCAAATTAGCTGCCCGTGTATCCCCACTCGAAGCACTTAAGAGCACAGGGAAGGTTGAACAAGTCGCCAAGGTTAAGACATCGCATGTTGCGCAGAAGCTGTTTGGTATCATCGGACAATTTGCCAGTCGTAATCTAAAGCGGAATAAGAAGAGGTTCAGAATTACAGCTTTATCGATGATTATTAGCATCGTATTGTTCATCGTATTTAGTGGATTGGTCGATTTCATGCGTCAGAACACCCAGGTCTCTGGTGCACAGTATTCGTACTCTTTATCCTATGACAACCTTGCTGGCCAAATGGACGATATGGTATATGAGCATATTGCAGGCCTTGATGCGGTAGATCATGCCTATAAGTTTTACAACAGTCAGGTGGCTGCGATCATCCCAGAAGATAAGATTAATCCGGAGTATATGGCGCTGAATGGAGGGCGATATGTTGTTGCAGAGGACGAAGGGTACCGAACCGATAACAACTTCTTAACCTCGTATGGAGATAACGGACTGGAAGCGCTAGAAGCAAAACTTGTCGCTGGAAAAATAGACAAAGATACGATGAACCAGGAGAACGGAGTTATTGTTCAACAAAGAATACGTCTGTTCACAGACGACGGCAAAGAAAAGATTCTGGATCAAACAGAGTTCAAGGTAGGGGATCATATTCGGATTAGAGATATGAATTCTCACGGATATCAGACTGTAACTGTAGTCGGAATTGTTAATCAGGATCTGCTTTCAATGGAGTATAATAGCAGCCAAGTTGTTACCTTCATCACGACTCCAAAAGTGTACAAGCAGATCACTGGCCATGATGACTATTCTAGAATCTTTATCCTGGCGAATCCTAAACTTTCGAATAAACCGATAACCGATTATCTTCAATCCTTGAGTGAAAAGGATGCGGGATTCAACTACAATGATCACGTGACGGAAATTGCACAAGCTCACAACGATGCCATGACGTTAAGTATCATTTTATACGGATTTATCGGTGTTATTGTAGTTATTGCATTATTGAATATTGTGAACACGGTAAGTACGAATCTGATTCTACGTACCAAAGAATTTGCTGTACTTAAAGCCATTGGCATGACTCAGCGAGAGTTGAAGAAAATGATTATCCTTGAGGGTGTGTTCTATGGTTTGTTTGCGGCTACGATAGGAACGATTCTGGGCACTGTTCTACATTATGGAATACATGCGCTCTTCTCAGGTGCAGTTGATACAGCGTGGAGCATGCCATGGTTAAGTATAGGCATTGCTTTTGTTGGAGCAGTGGTTGCGACGTTGCTTGCAACGATCTGGCCATTGCATCGATTGAACAGAGTGAATATCGTAGAGGCTCTTCGCACTGAGAATTAGGAGAAGGCATTTGCGCAGACCATAAAGATACTAGAAAGGTATCAGAAAGACATCGTCGAAAATCATAGAAACATCGATGTACTATGTGAGTCTCACAGAGCCGGATCACCGTTGATCCGGCTATTTTATTTGTTAAACGATAGGAAGAGTGATGGCTCACCATTCCCAGTGTATTAAGTCAAGTTATACAATGATTTCCCTAACATTTTACAAAAAAAGATGGTTATTTTGATATAATAGTTACTTGAATCAATTTCATAACTCAATGATATTATGAAATTGATTTACTTGTTGTTGCTTTCTTGTGATTTACATCATTCGGGGGAGATTGGGTATGCGGAAGCTACGTTGGGAAGTTGTTATGGCTATTATCGGATTTTGGTTTGTGTTGTTCATGACTTGGAATGAATATTCGAAAGTTCTAACGATAAGTGTTGTCTTGACGGGTATATTTATCGCGTATTTTCGGATTCATTGGTATCCATTGGGATTCGATAAGAACATTGAACGGGTCGAGTCTTATTTGCGAAATCAGCAAAATACACCTGGGGTGTACATCAATTATGTTCTAGCCAATAAGCTGGATGACAAAGCAGAGATCGTCATGGAGCAGATATTACTCAAATATAAACAGAAAGCATCACAAGCCCCGTTCAAGGCAGCTTATGGATTTTATAACAAGGACTTGAATGCTATTCGGGAAGCTATCCCTCATATTCGTTGGTCCGATTACCGGGCATATTATGAAACGTATCTTCTGATGGAAGAGGACAACAGCGAGCAAGCGCGAGAACGACTGAAGTCCATCAAGAAACATTGGATGAGATCCGCGCTACTAGGAGGAATTGAACTCAAAGCGGGTCGACGAGATCTTGCCATACAGCTTGCAAAGGAAGCCCTTCATGTCTCGAAAGGGGTTCATCATTATGTGCTCTATAAGGAATACGAAAGGTTATATCCAGAAGTTGTTAAGACCGTTTCATAGACACGACATTTAAGTATTGAAAGTAGCGTGGTCACTTATGAACATAGAGCAGATTATGCAAGATTTAGTCCATCATAATGTGTTACACTCTGTAGCTATTCCAGCCAGGCGATTGAGTGGAGGTACAGTGAGTGAGTTATATCTTATAGAACGCACAGATGGTCATCCATATGTCGTGAAAATAAATGAGCCTCGAGTGGTTAAGTTTGAATCGATCTACCTGAACCATTATCAATCATCAAACTTACTCCCGAAGCTTACGTTTCTTGAACCTTCGAATACGTATCTCGTATATTCATTTATCACCGGTTCAACGGATTATCCTGATGGGAATAAAACAGAGATATTGCAGACGCTTGTTCATGGGCTTATTAATAATTATAAGCAGGTAAGCGCTGAGCAAGGCTGGGGATGGGTGGATCAACCGAGTAAATCATGGCGTGATTTTCTGGAAGATGAACGCTCTGCAAAATCAAAAATGATCGGTGTGCATTTAGGTGATAAAGATCATGAACTTATATGTAATCTGGTACAGAGCATAGAGGAAGAGAAAGAAGCATTTTTATTGCACGGAGATTGTGGCGTACATAACTTTATATTTGAGGGTGGGCGCTTAAAGGGTGTGATTGACCCTACACCTGTTATTGGAGATCCTTTGTATGATGTGATTTATGCATTTTGTTCATCTCCAGATGATCTAACGATAGAAACATTTCATTTAATCTTAGATCAGGTTCGCTTCAAAAGGGAGGCATCCGTAACGACGATTTACGAGAAAGTTCTCATCGGCTTATACCTGAGAATTGGAACTGCCATCAAACATCATCCGAGCGATCTGGATTCATATCTGCTATCTTGGCAGTATTGGAGGGCAATTGTAACCCAGTGCAAGAATAGGGAGGCTTAGAGTCATGATCAAATTGACTAGAGATGGGAAATACGCCATGACGATTCGCTTCGATCTACATGGTGTTAATGATCTTATTGAAGCGTTTCAGAATGCACTAAATGGCGCTCAGGGCAACATTGAACTAGACGAACCAGCGATGGTTGGAAATAAGAAAATTCAGAAGTTGACCTTCTCCTGTCACAATGAACAGGATCAACTAAGCTATGATGTATCTAGCCTTATTTTTGAATTGGAAGATGAAGTTTTAGAATATAATCTGGGTCGATTAGAAGAGTGTATTGAAAGTCTACAATTTGCTCCAGCTGAACTCTGTGAAGTGCGCTTTGGCAAGATTAATATGACGATTTACGGTATTTTGGAAAACTCTTATGAAAAGGGTATATAGCCCAAAAGTAGTGATAAAAAATTAATCATTAATAATGAATGGATAATAATGACATTGACATCTTCAGCTTTTTCCAAAATAATAGAGTTTAATTGAATACTGGTACCTTTAATTCAGTCCAGAGAGGCTGGCAAGGGCAGCGGATTTTATAATCACGCAGGAATCGGGGCATATCCATCAGGGATGCTCTGTGTCTTCGCGCGGATTATAATGCAAGAAGAGGCTACTTGTCAGTGTATAACTTGACGAGTAGCCTCTTTTTTCTGCTTTTTTTATGGTATCAGAACACTTTATTTTGGAGGTATTCTGATGAGCAAACAAGATCAAGAATTTTCATGGCAAGAGGTACCAAGGACGCAACGAAATCATTTTTGGAAGACGTTATCCGTTATGCTTGGGTTCACATTTTTCTCAGCAAGTATGTTGGCAGGGGGAACCCTGGGTGTCAGTCTGTCATTCATGGAATTCATTGGCATTGTACTCGCGGGTAACCTAGTACTCGGGATCTACACAGGAGCGTTGGCACATATTGCTGCCAAAACAGGATTGTCCACGCACTTACTTGCAAAATATGCGTTTGGTGCGAAAGGGTCGTATCTTCCATCATTTCTGCTTGGATTTACACAGGTTGGATGGTTCGGTGTCGGTGTAGCGATGTTTGCCATCCCGGTCGCTAAAGCGATGGACTGGAACGTATATCTGTTGATCATTGTGTTTGGTCTTGCGATGACTGCATCTGCTATTTATGGTATGAAGTCATTGATCATTCTTGGTTATATTGCAGTTCCAGCAATTGCTATTCTGGGTAGCTACTCCATGTTTGAAGGAGCTAACACGTTAGGCGGTTTGCAGGGATTACTTGACTACACACCAACACAGACGCTTACTGCGGCGGCAGCATTGACGATCTGCATTGGCTCATTTATTAGCGGTGGAACATTAACGCCCGATTTTGCTCGATTCTCCCGTACTTCCAAACAAGCGGTTACGGCGACAGTTATTGCATTCTTCTTGGGGAACTCACTCATGTTTCTATTTGGAGCTGTAGGAGCGATGGCTTACAATCTAGCAGATATCTCAGAAGTTATGTTCCTGCAAGGACTGATCATCCCAGCAATTATCGTTCTGGGTCTGAATATCTGGACGACTAATGATAATGCGCTATATGCTTCTGGGCTCGGGTTTGCCAACATCACCAAAATATCGAAGAAATTCTTCGTTATTGTTAATGGTATCGTAGGTACAGTGTTTGCCATGTGGATGTATAATAACTTCGTTGGTTTCCTGAATGTGCTGGGTGCAGCTGTTCCATCGATCGGAGCCATTATTATTGCAGACTACTTTATTGTGAAACGTAGATCGTATACACCTTTTGCTGAAATGAACTTCAAAAATGTAAACTGGATAGCAATGATTGCTTGGGCCATCGGCGTTGCATTTGCACAGCTTGCACCAGGGGTAACACCACTGAACGCATTGCTCGGAACAGCAGTAGCCTATGTCCTGCTCATGATGACTGTTCCAGCGAAAGAAAACAAAGAAAAGGGGAATTTAAATGATTATACAGAACGCAAAATTGCGGGGTAAAGAAGGCCTTTGGAATATTGTGGTAAAAGACGGAAGGTTTGTGCAGATCACAGAAACGCTGGAGACGATTGCTAATGACGAAGTCATTAATGTCAACGGCTCACTTGTACTGCCACCATTTATTGAACCGCATATCCATCTGGATACAACACTTACGGCAGGGGAGCCAGAGTGGAATCTAAGTGGTACGCTATTCGAAGGGATTCAACGTTGGTCTGAGCGCAAGGCCTTCTTAACTCATGAAGATGTCAAAACCCGTTCCAAAACAGCATTGAAATGGCAACTGGCTCAAGGCATCCAGCATGTGCGGACACATGTCGATGTGACTGATCCAAGCTTAATTGCAGTAAAGGCGATGCTTGAAGTAAAAGAAGAAATGGCTCCATATATGGACATCCAGCTTGTTGCTTTCCCGCAGGAAGGTATTCACTCGTATCCAAACGGCGCGGAATTGCTGGAAGAGTCACTCAAAATGGGCGTTGATGTGGTTGGCGGCATTCCGCATTTTGAATTCACACGTGAATATGGTGTTGATTCCATGAAAGTCGCGTTTGATCTTGCTGAGAAATATGACCGACTGATCGATATTCACTGTGATGAGATCGATGATGAGCAATCTCGATTCATAGAGGTTGTGGCGAAGGAAGCTTACGAACGAGGACTAGGCTCCCGAACTACGGCTAGCCACACAACCGCGATGGGGTCATATAATGATGCTTATACGTATAAATTGTTCCGCCTATTGAAGATGGCTGATCTGAACTTTGTGTCCAACCCACTCGTTAACATTCACTTGCAAGGACGCTTTGACACGTATCCGAAGAGAAGAGGACTGACTCGGGTGAAGGAGCTTCAGGAAGCGGGCTTGAATGTATGTTTCGGTCATGATGATATCTTCGATCCATGGTACCCACTGGGTACAGGCAACATGCTTCAGGTGCTGCATATGGGCATCCATGCTTCACAGTTGCTCGGATATGATCAGATCGTGAATTCAATCGATCTTATTACGAGCAATAGTGCAAGAACGCTGCATATTGAGGATGTATACGGTATTGAGGAAGGTAAACCTGCCAATTTCATCGTGCTTGAAGCAGAGAATGAATATGAAGCCATTCGTAAACAAGCCGGTGTGCTGTATTCCTTCAGAAATGGTCGTAAAATCGCAGAGACGAAGCCGCGGGAAACGTCCATTCTATTTGATGGTGTTTCTGAAAAGGTTACCTTCAACAAATAATAAATATGGCCTGATTATGGTTGAAATAGAGTCACCACTATTTTAGTTAATCACCTTTTAGGTATATCCCCTTTAGTAGACAAGAGAAAAGTCAATGTTAAGACGGACTTCATCTTGCTACGAAAGGGGATTTTTTATGGCCAAAAAGGAAGTTTTCAATCATTAATTATCAGTGAGCGTTATACTAACAGATATCCTCGTATGTTAGAATAAGTGATAGTCTAACGGATGGTTAATGGGGGAAGAACAGTGAACAAAACGGAAAGGCAGCTTGCAATAACGCTCGAACTTCAGCGCAGTAATAAGATGTTGAGAGCGGAGGATTTGGCTATTCAATTCGAGACTAGTGTAAGAACGATATATCGAGATATGCAGGCTTTGAGTGAAGTGGGAGTGCCTATTTTTGGAGCCCCTGGACAAGGTTATGCCTTGATGGATGGGTATTTTCTCCCACCAGTTACCTTTACTGCGGAAGAGGCTGTAACACTACTGTTGGGTACGGATTTTATCTCACAGAGGCTTGATAACAAATACAGTGATGTAGTTGAACAAGTACAACGAAAGATTGAAGCCGTTTTGCCTGAAGGGGTACGTGAGGAGTCGACGCGTATACGCGAAACGATGAGAGTGATTCATGCGGGTGAACCGCAGATCGACAATAAGGTCAAGAGCTACTTAAGTCAGGTACGTCAAGCTATTTTGGAAAGACGAAAAATACGTATGACCTATCTGAAAAAAATAGCTGATTCTGATGGAACTCGTAAGAGCATGCGAGAGGTTGATCCTTACGGTTTATCACTTGTTCAAGGAAATTGGACGTTGATCGGACGTTGTGAGACCCGTAAGGATATTCGACACTTTCGTTTGTCACGAATGACAGAACTGGTTGTGTTGGAATCACATTATGTTATGCCGCCGGAATTTCATCTTAGTAGCTATCGTCCACAGAATAAGAGAAATCAACGAATAACGGTTAGAGCGAATGTTGAAATAGCTGACAAAATCGCGGAGACGGGTCACTTTTATATCGAGGCTATTGAGAAAAAGGACGATAGTCTTCTGGTAACTTATCGTGTCCACGATCCAGAAGAGTTGGTACCCTATATCTTAGGCTGGGGAGGAGACGTCGAGGTGATCGAACCCCAATCTGTATGTGAACGAATACAAGAAGAGGCCAACCGAATTCTAAATCGCTACCGAACCATCTGATCGAAGCTAGTTGTTCCAGTAAGATGTAAATGAAGGATAACTTGACAATATATTCGTCATTAATTTATAGTCATTGTAAAGCTTGCTTTACAATTTGTGCCAAGCAGAGCTTGCGTTTGAGCAATCATGTTGAACGTTTACGGCTCGAATATTTACCACAACTATTGAGCAGGTTTTTATTTTGAAGGATGAGTGCGTCAGAAAGGGGAATAATTCAATGCAAGCATCGGAGAGAACATGTACAGATTGTGGGGGAACTTCGTTCGTTGAAGCGATGGATTTCATCAATCTGCGCCCAGTGAATCAAAAGATGTCGCTTGGTTCTGAACGAGTGTACACCATCTGTCTTGATTGCGGTGAGGTTGTATCCATTAAAGTGAAGAACCCGGAAAAGTTGAAAAAATAAGATTATACACTCGCTTAACCACAGGTAGTCATATCCAGATTGAAATCATAGATTCATTCGAAGTCGCTCACGGAGCGGCTTTTTTGCTGCACATTTAGAATTTACATAAGAACCACACACTACAGCTTTTATGAAAGCGGAACGACGAAAAAACTCCGTTCCAAGAACGAAATTCCCGTCGATTAACAAGCTAGCTATTGTGCTTAAGATCTTGCTTGAGTTAAATCCTATCCTATCGAGCTGCCAATTGTACGACATCGTATAACATTCATTTATTTATTTATTTCTTTAAGTTGCCTTTGCGCCCTGCAGGAAGAGGGATACCACCTTTTGGGCGAGGACAAGGTGTGATTCATACTTTTGTGGATTGTTTTCACGATTTCCCATTAACATTAGCGTCGAGAAGGTCTCTGCTAAGAACATGGGATCTTCTTCACGAAGGATCTGCTGATCCATAGCGAGCCTGAAATGTTCAGCCAGCAATTCATGGATCTGCTGCTCAGCTTCACGGATTTCGCGAAATTGCTTTTCATCAAGAAAAGACTCAGCTTCTCTCATCATCGTTTCAATGTCTGCATGGGGATTCGCTAATCGGGCCTCAGCCAATCGCACCAAACCGTGCTCCAGATGGTCAACTTCGTTCAATAAATGTGAAGTGACCTTCCGAACGTTGTTAAGCATCGTTGTCATTGCCACCTTGAATAGTTCGGGTTTACTCGCGAAATGATAATAAATAGTTGGTTTGGATACCCCGCATTGTTTCCCGATCTGTTGGAGCGAGACCGCTTCGTAGCCGTATTCTTTAAAAAGTGTGGACGCTGTATAAATAATTGCCTGCTGTATGGATATATCATTGACAGCCTGTTTGGGTCTTCCCCGTAACCGTTTTGCTGGTTTCTCTAGCATTGTATTCGCTCCTTCACATGAATATTTTATGACAAATTTCGATCATTAGCAAAATCCTCTTGTAATTTTACTTACCGGTAAATATAATTTAAATGTAATCCAATTCGTAACAAGTAAAGGTGGTATTATATTGAAAACGGCGCAACGCATGAGCAGATGGAAAAAAATACTGATATGGATAAGCGTGGTCGTCGTTGTTCTTGTAGTGGGATTGTTTGTTTACCTATCATCGGTTACATACAGCCCATCCGAACAAGCTGAAGCAGCTATACAAAGTGATGGACAGGTACTGGTTACCGAGGTGAAGCAAGGCTACCGCTTTGAACCCCAGGAAACCGAGGCCGTGGAGCCCAATATCGTTTTTTATCCCGGAGGTCTGGTGGAACCATCCAGTTACTCTCTATTAGCAAGAACAATGGCTGAACATGGCCACCGAGTATACATTGCCAAGATGCCTTTGAATCTAGCCATTTTTGGACTGAACAAAGCAGATTCATTTATCGCTGAACATCCAGATGAAGCTTATGTAATCGGGGGTCATTCACTTGGTGGTGCATTTGCTTCACGGTATGCCGCGGAGCATGCTGATCAACTTGAGGGAATTTTCTACTTGGCATCTTACGCTGATGACGGTGGGAGCTTGAAGGAAACCAACTTATCTGCACTACAAATTACAGGATCCAATGATGGCGTTTTGAACTGGGAAGAATGGGAGAAAACAAAAACTAATCTTCCGAAGGATACGACATTTGTCAGTATAGATGGAGGCAACCACGGACAGTTTGGATCGTACGGCATGCAAAAGGGAGACCGTACACCTGAAATTACCGAGGATGAGCAGCTAAAGGAAGTCGTTCAAGCACTGGATAACTGGTTTAACTTGTTGAAAAAGTAAAGCAAAGAGGCTCGAATCGTTAACCATTACGGTTACCTGATCGAGCCTTTTGTATTACTAAGTCTGGTTAGTGAGTGATAAGTGGCCTACTTTGCAGATAGAGATCCCAATCAGGGCTTGATCCTGTAACGATTTTATCCGCAATGATTTTGGCTAATACACCATTATACACCGTCCCGTTGTCTCCGTAAGCCATAATGACATAACAATGAGGATAGGTATCATATTGGCCGATTACAGGTAACCCATCATGCGTTCCCCCGTAGAAAGCTCCCAAATAAAACTCGGGTTCTGCCGGTATGTCAGGGAACAATTTGTTAAACTCCTGAATGAGTTTGTCTTTACTCGCTAAGAGCTTAGAATCTCGTGTAGTGGCGTAATCCGTATCCTTGTCCATACCTCCGATAATGATTCGATTGTCTGGAGTGGTGCGCATGTAGACATAGGGACGGGCGGTTTCCCATATTAATGTTCGTTTGTACCAGCTCGACCAATCGTCAATAGGTTTCGTAATGACAGCGTAAGAGCTCGCTAACGTCGCATTTTTCTCAACTTTAAACTCACGATCTTCATAACCGGCAGCGATAATGACATGTTTTGCCCGAATTTCACGACGCTCCTTGGTGTAGAAAACAGCGTAGTCCTGTTCGAATCGTTTTCCCGTTATCTCGGTGTTCTCATACATTAAGCCTCCATGAGATCTTACTTTCTCAAGAAGTCCATATACGAATTTTAGCGGATTCATCTCAGCATCATCATAATAATACAGAGCGCCTGCTTTTTGAAAAGGATACGCTTGATTGATGTGTTGTTCATCCCACAGATCTACCTTGAATCCATATTTTTGAAGTAGAGCATACTCTTCGGTTAGAGCAGAGACATCTTCCTTGTAACTTGCATAATACAAGCTGTCACGTCTTATAAAATCCGGATGAATAGGTAGCTCGCTACTGACTCGCTCAATATCATTAATCGCTTGTTCACATAGCTTAAGGTGACGAGCAGCCACTGCTTCGCCAAAGGAATTGCTAAGCGATACAAAGCTCTTCTCACCGGCATATTGAATCAGAGCTGTATTGGTGCTGGTGCTACCTTCTCCGGCTTTTCTTTTGTCTACAATGACTACTTTCAAGCCTTGCTCACTAAGGATGTTGGCACACTGAGCACCTGAACTCCCAGCGCCAATAATGAGTACATCACAGGATATATCTTCTTCCAGCTTAGGATAAGAGGGTGGGTTAACAACCGTTGTCGGCCAGTACAATTTTCCACTTTGCAGATCCATACCAAGTCTCCCTTATATATATTCCGTGTGTAGTATGAGCATTATGATCTAACTCGATGCAACGATGCAAAGACCATGAAGGCTAGGCGTTTATTGACTTTGGGATTGTAATTCTGAGCCTTCGTTAGAAGCGTGTTTACCACCCTTTTTACGGATCATGCTGATGATCAGCAACAGAAGTGGCAATAATCCGAACAAAAAGACGGATATATTTCCTAGAAAATCCCCCAAGGCTAATGTTTCTTCTAGGTTTTTTGGCAAATAAGCAATGATATAGAGTACAGGCAGCAATGCATATTGTATACCTGTGATTTTTCGGAGACTGAACAAATCTCGAATACCCACGGCTGCAAAATAGTGCTTAAACGCATATGTCGCAAAAATTTGCATGAGCCAAAAAACGATAAAAAGCGATTCGTAGCGTTCAAAGAATATCCCTTCAATTTCGAAGCTTCGCACCATATCTAAAGTAGGCCAGGTTCGTGATTCAATACCGGGCAATGATAAATTCCCTACGACCATGACGATGGTAACCAGGTATATGATAGTGCAGATGAGAATGCTATAGATCGCGGCTTTATTACTTGTTTTGACATCCGACATGAGGGCTGTAATGATCAATAACACTTCATATCCGGAGTAGGAGAGAAATGAAGGTTTAATGCCTTTTAATACAGGGAGAAGACCCTCACCCAAAAGAGGTCTAAGATTACTCAATTCAAACATTCTGCTGCTTAAAAGGAACACTACGGCTAACAATAAGAGGGTGACAGGTAATACAATCTCAAAAACGCGGATGATCACTTTAAGACCTCCACTGATCATATAAATGCCAACCCATAAGCTGACCATGATGGTAACCCAACTCGGTGTACGCTCGAGGATGTACATGCTCGTAATCTCGGCCATGACTCTGACTTCGAATGAGCACAGAATGATAAAATAAATAATGATCAAAAGTCCCACAACATATGAAATCCATTTGCCTGTAATTTCAGGAACAAATTCAAATACCGTTTTGCCAGGAAATCTGCGACACAAGGTAACGAGTAGAATACTAATTAGCGCCACCAATACACCTGACACGATGACGGAGATCCACACATCTGGTGTTTCCACTGCTTTACTAATCGTTCGAGGTAGTGTTAGAATTCCGGCTCCAAGGATCGAATTAATAACGACAATGACTACTTCGGATGTGCTGATCTTCGATCCGGATTGTTTCATCGATTTCACTCCAAACTGGAGAATTTTTTTGTAGCATTCCCCAGTCCAGTTGTTTTATGTAAATACAAATTTAGTGATATGATGGGTCATTTACCCTATATTTAGATGCTTGATTTTTGACTGAGATTCGGATAATATGTATTTTAATTTAGAATAGTTAGCAATGAATGGAAAGAGTAGTTGTATTGAATCGTCCAAGCGAGCCGGCGAATGGTGAGAGGTCCGGTACGAGAAAGTGCAACGAATGGGTCCATTCGCTTCAATTCGAACTTCGCATAGCGAACAGTAGGCGTTGACGGCATCCCTCCGTTATCCATGGGAACCCTGTTAGTCGTTTTGACAGGTGTGAGTGCAGCCATAGGCTGAATTCGGGTGGTATCGCGGAGTCTAACACTTCGTCCCTTTTAAGGGATGGAGTGTTTTTTGTTTTTCATTCGTCTAATAATTTTGGTTAGATGAATTCAAATGAATTAGGAGGAATGGGAATGAAACAGAGAATTTTATCAGGCATTAAGCCAAGTGGGGATCTGAACATTGGAGGATATGGTGGAGCATTAAGTCAATTTGTTAAGTATCAACATGAGTTTGAATGTTTTTTCTTTATCCCTGACTTACATGCGATCACAGTGTATCAAGATCCAGAAGAATTAAGGCGTCGCTCACGAGAAATTGCAGCATTTTATATTGCGGCAGGTGTAGACCCTGCTAAAGCATGCATATTTCTTCAATCCCAAGTTGCTGCACACCCTGAACTTTCGTGGTTGCTCGAAACGCAAGCTAGCTTTGGAGAGTTGAGTCGCATGACACAATTCAAGGATAAATCAGAGGGTAAGGATGTTGTCAGCTCAGCGTTGTTCACCTATCCCGTCTTAATGGCAGCAGACATTCTACTCTACCAAGCGACACATGTACCCGTGGGGGAAGATCAAAAGCAGCATTTGGAGCTAACACGAAATGTAGCCGAACGGTTCAATCATCGCTTTGGGCAAACATTCACCCTACCAGAGCCTATCATTCAAGAGATTGGCAGTCGAATTATGGGACTAGATAATCCAGCCAAGAAAATGAGTAAAAGCAATCCAAATCTCAGCAGTTATGTACTTCTCTTAGACTCACCTGAGACGATTCAGAAGAAATTCGCTCGTGCAGTTACCGATTCTGAGGGGAGCGTCTATTACAACTGGGAGACGAAGCCTGCCATTAGCAATTTAATTGAGATCTATTCTGTATTTTCGGACGAAACAATAGAGCATGTTGTGAAAAAGTTCGACGGACAGGGTTATGGTACATTCAAAAAGGAATTAGCTGAACTGGTGGTTGAGAAATTAGTCCCGCTTCAGAGTCGATTTAAGGAAATCGTGAACTCGTCAGAGTTGGATGAGATTGTTAAGCATGGCGCTGAACAAGCAGCTATTCAGGCCAATGTTACACTTACTAAAGTGAAACAGGCGATGGGCATAGTTACGTTTTAACGTTTGAGACGGATGATATTATATTTAAATAACAGCGTTATACCTACATTCATAAGGAAATGGACAAGAACTGGAACGGCGATATTGTTCGTTTCTGTATAAATCCATCCAAAAACGAAACTTGGAATGGTAATGTTGATGAGCATGATCGGTTTCTTGAAATATTGAATATGAAAGCCGATGAACAACAATGTGGTTGTAAGGATTGCAATCCATTTACTATCAATGAATACGTATAGTACATTTTGCACAATTCCTCTAAATAACATTTCCTCAAACAATGCGCCTACAAACATAAATAGCGAGAGGGTAAGGATTGAGGAATCCGGATAGCTTTTATTCGTGTCATCGATATATTTTGCAGGGATATATGAACTCAAAATGACCCCGAACAACAGTAGACCAATCGTAGAAAAGACGATAATCCAAATCATTTCTAAAGGCGAATCCAAGGATAAAAAATGTTGAAGTGTTAGTACATCATTAATGACAAGGGCAAAGATAATAGCTGCACAAATGAAAGAAAATGAAAGAAACACTAACCCAGCGTCTCTTGTACTGAAATCCTTTGTTGTGTTAGTTGGCTTTTCCTTATGCGGTTCCATAGTTCTTCCTCCTTAGATCACATATTACCCATTTTTCATGCACCAATATGGTGTTTCGCCTATATATTGTTGAAAAAGAGGAGTTGACGGATAGATGTATACGTATTATCCCGTTTATTATTATCCTGGATTTCGACAAGAGCACGTTGTGCAATGGACACCAAACAGTGTAGAGCTAAACAGGAAATTACGGACGCTCTGGGAACAACATGTTTTCTGGACAAGGTTAACTGTGAGCAGTATTGTTGATGGGCTTGGAGATGCAGACCAGACTACGGCAAGACTTCTTCGTAATCCACAAGACTTTGCAGTGGTGCTTGCACCGATCTATGGCTCAGCTATTGCCAATGAGTTTGAGAAGCTACTCAGTGAGCATCTGACCATTGCGGCAGAGCTTGTTACCGCACTAAAAGCAGGCAATACTACAGCAGCGGAGGATGCACAGAAACGTTGGTACGCGAATGCAGACAACATTGCTCAGTTTTTTGCTAGAATCAATCCATATTGGTCTAAAGAGGAATGGCAACGGATGATGTTCGAACACTTGAGACTGTTAAGTGAAGCGGTAGCTACTCGTATTGCGAAGGATTACACCACGAATGTAGCCCTTGCTGATCCCATTGAACAACAAGCATTAGAGATGGCCGATATGATGACCACCGGAATCATTCAACAATTTCCAATGTTTTTTCAAGGTTAGTATACGGTTACGCGCGTTAAAGTTGATGTCCATCTGGGCATCGACTTTTTTGATTTGTATTTATTCTGAATCAAGAAAATTGAAACATGTATACTTAATATTCGTAATAATAGGGTATATGTCAAATTAATCAGTTGAAGAGAAAAGGGGATGAGCAAATGAAAAGAGTATTAAGAGTTATGATGTATCCATTTGCTATGGTGCTAGGAGCGCTCAGTTGGGCTTCATTTGGAGGTGATTCTGGTAACGGTGTGGGATTCCTGAGTGATGTAGTTAGAGACCGCGGATATGATGGACAAGAGCTGTTTAACAGAATAGAACACAGAAATACATAAACACTTTTAGCGTCGGTTCCTTCTAGATTTGAAAAAATGGGATTATGCAGACAAATTTTTCATTAAATTTTCTATTAAAATGTTTTGTAAGTTGACGAAAGAAGATCGAGTTGATCGGGGAGAGAAAACAATCTTCCCCATAGAATACTTGTTGCTAGATTTTCTTCTTAAATAATAAACAGCCTGACTTTATGAGGGAGTCAGGCTGTTTGTGTTAAGATCTGTTTCGATATTGATGGTATAATACATAGGATTGACTATAGGATATAAGGTTTGGAATGATTAATATCATTAAGGATGATGGAGAAATGGCAGATCATTTAAGACAAGAAATAAGAACCAGATTAATAGAAAAAGACTACCATTGTGCCAAGGAGTATACGTTATCTATCCTCAGTGGTAAATGGAAAGTGGTTATTTTATGGCATTTAGGCGTAGAAGGGCCACATCGTTTCAGTGATTTACAGAAGTTGTTTCCTAAAATTTCGCATAAAATGTTGACAAGCCAGCTCCGTGAGCTTACTGAAGATGGGATTGTTCATAGGGAGGTCTACCCTGATGTACCGCCTAAAGTAGAATATTCGATGACAACGGTCGGGATGAGTATATTGCCGATTGTCGAAATGATGTATACATGGGGAAGTAAACGGATCGAACAACTTAAACAGGAAACACAATGAGCTAAGGAGTTGGTTACCAATTGGTAACCTCCGTACCGAAAAGTGCATTCTATTCAATACGAGCTTAAGCGTGTAATATGAACTTTATAGTTTGATCCGTATTCGATTTCTGAGTTTGTAGGTTGACTTTACATTTTAACGTTCGAACGAGATATAAAAGGAGAGAGAAACTAAAATGCAATCCATCACAGGTAAAGTAGCGTTAATTACGGGAGCAGGGCGAGGTATCGGGCGAACAATCGCAATCTCGCTTGCACAAGAGGGTGTACATGTAGGTCTAGTTGGCCGGAGTCTTGAAAATTTACAAAATGTAGCGGAGGAGCTTAAGTCGTACAATGTGAACGTTGCAGTAGCCTCAGCAGATGTATCTGACATGGATGCAATCACCACAGCAGTGGATTCAATTCGAAGCGAATTAGGAGCCGTCGACATCCTCGTTAACAATGCCGGGATTGGTAAATTTGGGGGATTCATGGAATTGACACCTGAAGAATGGACAAATATCATCGACGTTAATGTCAAAGGGGTATATTATACAACTCGTGCAGTATTGCCAGAGATGATGGAGCGCAATACAGGTGATATTATCAACGTTGCTTCAACGGCAGGGCTCCGAGGTGCGCCGCTTACGAGTGCATATACGGCATCCAAAGCAGCAGTCATTGGACTTAGTGAATCCTTAATGCTTGAGGTGCGTAAGAAAAATATTCGAGTAACTACACTAACGCCAAGTACGGTAGCTACAGACTTGGCAATTGAATCTAAGCTAACAGACGGTAATCCCGAGAAGGTTATGCAGCCTGAAGATTTAGGTGAACTGATTGTGGCTCAATTGAAGCTTAATCAACGGATTCTATTGAAAGAAGCTGTACTTTGGTCAACGAATCCATAACGTTTCAGATGAGAGTGTCCTACTATTCAGACTTGGTAGGACATTTTTTTATACCGTATTGGTTCAACCTAAAGTGATCATTTCCAAGTATCAAATCGGGAAAAGATCACTTTTTATTTTCTGTTGGAAATGAAATTAGTAAAGTCAAATGAACATCATACTATCCTGAATAGACATGAATTGTTCCTGAATAAACCAACGATATTGTTTTACATTTACCCCAATGCTAGAATGATAAAAATTTCATCGGGGGGTAAAACATGTCGAAATTAAACCTTAATCAAGTGTATTCTGGCTTCACTGTCAACAAGGAAACTTTCGTTAAAGAGCTTAATGCCAATGTATATACATTAGAACATACTAAGACTGGAGCTAGACTATTATATGTAGATAGTACGGATGATAATAAGGTGTTTAGCATCTCTTTCCGTACACCCCCAAGTGACAGTACAGGCGTATTTCATATACTAGAGCATTCGGTTCTATGTGGATCGAGAAAATTTAATGTGAAAGAACCATTTGTAGAATTGTTAAAGGGTTCTATGAACACGTTCTTAAACGCATTGACCTTTGCGGACAAAACGATGTATCCCGTAGCCAGTCGGAATGAGAAAGATTTCATGAATCTCATGGACGTGTATATGGATGCCGTGTTCAATCCAAACATTCGTGAGCACGATGAGATCTTTAAGCAAGAAGGTTGGCATTACGAAATAAATGAAACCACGGATGAGCTCATCTATAAAGGTGTTGTATTTAATGAAATGAAGGGCGTATTTTCCTCTCCTGATACCATCCTCGCCAATACTATTAATGAATCCATATTCCCGGATAACCCTTATCGTCATGTTTCAGGGGGAGATCCAGAGAAGATTACCGACCTAACATATGACGGTTTTATGGAAGCTTATTATACCTACTATCACCCAAGTAACAGCTACATCTTTTTGTACGGGAATCTGAATGTGGAAGAAACGTTAGCTTTTCTGGATCGGGATTACTTAACTAAATATGACAAAAAGCAGATTGATTCCAGCATCCCTCTGCAGCAACCTGTTCAGAAGCATACTGTTGTAAAAGAATATGAAGTGTTGGAAACAGATACCGTAGAAAATAAAGTGCATATGGCGTTGAATTTTGTAATTGGCGAACATTCTGATAGAGAACGTGCGGTGGCATCTCAGATCTTACAGGAAATCCTGCTAACTAGCCCAGCCGCACCATTGAAAAAGGCACTCCTTGCGAGAGGGATTGGGCAGCATGTGTCAGGGATGTTTAATAGTGCTTTGCGTCAGCCCGTTTTCTCAATCATCGTTAGAAATGCTCACGAAGGACAGGAAGAAGAATTCAAGCTTGCAGTTATCGAAGAACTCACACGAATTGTAGAAGAAGGAATTGATAAGAAGCTCATTGAAGGTGCGATCAGCGGGAGTGAGTTTCAGTTAAGAGAAGCAGACTTTAGTATGCCAAAAGGGCTTGTTTACAACTTATTTGTTATGGATAACTGGCTATATGATGGAAGACCAGAAGATTGTCTAGCATATGAGAAATTATTTGAACAGATCAAATTAGCATTAACTACAAACTATTTCGAACAACTCATTGAGGAGATCATTCTGAATAGTAAGCACAATAGTTTTGCAGTGGTGAAGCCATCCAGGACATTAGGAGAACAGAAGCGTCAGGCTGAACTTAACAAACTTAAGACATATCAGAATTCACTTCGTACAGAAGAGCTTGATCAACTGCAGAAGGAAACAGAAAAGCTTATCCAAAGACAGTCTACACGAGATACCAAGGAAGATCTTGAACAGATTCCAATGCTCACGTTGAGTGACCTTAACCAGAGTCCAGAGAGAATCCCTTGCACAGATGTAAAAGTTAATGGCATAGATACACTGTGGCATGAGATGAACACCAGTAAGATCGCGCACTATAATCTCTACTTTGATATCAAAAATGTGGTGAGAGAACTGGGGGAGTCTTACATTCCTTACGTTTCCTTGTTAAGCAAGCTTCTTGGTAAGGTAGATACTCGAAATTATAACTATAACGAGTTATCTAATGAAATCAGTATCAAGTTTGGAGGACTGGATTTCTCTAATAAAACGTTTGAAAATTCAAATGAAGAGAATTTGAATGTGAGATTAAGAGCTAGAGCTAAAGTGCTTGAGCCTCATCTCGAAGTTTCTTTCCATTATTTGAACGAAATCATAAACCACTCGCTGTTCACAGATGAGAAGAGAATTCTGGAATTGCTACAAGAAATCAAGCTGAATCTTGAGATGAGTCTGAATCAAAACGGTCATTCCTTTGCGTTAATGCGGGTGCATTCCCAATTATCTCACGCTGCCAAATATGAAGAAAATCTAGATGGAATCAACTTCTATCGTTTTATTTGTAGTATCTTGAAGGACTTTGATCAGAATCAAGAATCTATTCTTGAAGCACTTGAGAAAACGAGACAGTATGTCTTTACCAAAACGAATCTTGTCTTAAGCTTCACTGGAGATCAGGCGTTATTTAACGTATTCAGCGAGTTCTTGCCTCGGTTAGAATTAAATGATTTAACGAAGAATCACAAGGTTCAACCTACAGAAATCAGTGATACAACTGAAGAAAATGAAGCTTATGTTATTTCTAGCGGTGTTTCTTACGTCACGAAAGGTTACCAATATCAAACTTTAGGTTATGAATACTCGGGTAAGCTCAAGGTTCTGAAGAGAATTCTTGACCTGAATTACCTGTGGAATGCTGTGAGGGTAAAAGGTGGGGCATATGGAGTAGGCATGATGATTAGTCGATGGGGAGTTTGTTCATTTTTCTCCTATAGAGACCCGAATGTAGCAGCTACCTTCAATGTTTACGATCATGCTTACGAACATTTGGCTGATTTCAATGAAGACCAACAAACGATGACAAAGTATATCATTGGCACCATTGCAGGGCAAGATAGACCTTTATCCGATCGCGAAAAAGGTGAGCAAAGTGATGCATACTACTTTAGTAACATATCATTTGCTGATCTGGAGAAAGAAAGACGAGAGATCCTATCAACTACGGCTGAGGATATACAGGGATATGCCAAACTGCTCGAAGAAATCGTAGCGCAAGGCCGTTCTTGTGTAATTGGTAACAAAGATAAAATTAATGAAAATAAAGAAGTGTTCGATGTCGTTACAGATCTAATATCCTAACGCTTTCGGATAAATACGTCAGTAATAAGAGATACATTCTGTGTGTCTAGCGGCTAACAATTCTTAACCAAGTAAAAGATCTAGAATATACAGGTGTTCAAGTATCTTGTATATTTTAGATTCTTTTATATGTGAAACTTTATGGTAGCTAAACCATGATAATAATAAAGGAGTGACTAGATTGTTAAAATCAAAATTATTAAATAGATATGATTTTAGTACATTTATCATACCTGAGGAGCTATCCATTCAACATGAAAAAATTGAATCCCAGGTTGAAGATGCGATCTCATTTGTGGCAAAGAAACATGTAGTTTTGATTGAGTCATCTGATCCAATTGTTTCAGGTGACATTGTTACAGTGGATATCGAAAGTGACAACACCGATCTGAATAAAAGTAATGTACAGGTTTCCGTAGGCATTGGTTTTAACAAACGTATTGAAGAGCATGTTGTTGGAATGAAAATAGGGGAAGTTAAGCGCATTAGCATAGATGGAGAGGAAACAACCCTAAAAGTAGTAAATGCTCAAAGAAAAATTGTACCCGAGGTAACAGATGAATTCATTGAAGGCCTGAATATAGAGCATGTTCATACGATCAAGGAGTACAAAGCTCATTTATATCATGATTTCTCCGAGCAATTGAAAAAGCAGAATGTATTTAAAATTGCACAAGCTTGGATTAAAGCAGGTATCGACGGATCAGAATTCGACATGAGCGAGGAAGATATAGCCCATAAACTTCAAAACGTACGAGAACACGCAGCCCGGGAGAACTCGAGTTATGAGGACTATATTGTGAAATATGCTTCTGTAGAGCTTGAAAATCCATCGTTAGAGGAAAGTGAAGCTTATGTTCGGAAATCGCTAACAAGAGGTATACAAGAAATGCTGCTGGGTCAATCTTTTGATGCTACGGGTGCCAATGAATTCAATCTAGAAACGTATGAAAAAGATATAAAAGAAATGGCGAATAAAGCCGATCAACCCGTAGAGGAATTGAAGAAAAGCTATTCGTTTGAAGATTACCTCCAACAACAGTACAAAATGCACTATTACAATTATGTACTGAATCTGTGTAAAAAAAGAATTGAACTTCATGACTAATGAGTATAGAGCGTTAATCAATCTTTCTGGATTCTTAATGAATGGGGGTGGCGGTGATTGTGGCGAAACAATATGATAACAATTGGCGTATAGACACAGCTATTATTCATACCGCTCAGGAACCTTGTGAAAAATCGGGTGCAGTTGTATCGGCTGTCGTCCCGGCAGTTGCATATGCATTTCCAACAGTCGAAGCTGCTTCTTCTTGTGTTAATGGAGAACAAGCAGGAACCTATTACGGCCGGTACGGGAACCCCACGGTGAAGATATTAGAAGAGAAAATAGCTCACCTGGAGAGAGCAGAATCAGCACTGGGAGTAAGTAGTGGTATGGCAGCCATCTCAAGTGCACTTCTAACCTATTTAAAACAAGGAGACCATGTACTATGCACACGAGATATTTATGGAGGGACGTATAAGTTCCTTCATCATCTCGCGCCACGCTATGGAATCCAAACGGAGTTTGTTGATTGTACAGACCTGAACGCTGTAGAACGTGCCATACGTTCGAATACCAAAGTTCTTTACCTCGAAACACCTTCTAATCCTTGTTTGACCGTTTTAGATATCAGAGGTCTGTCCAATTTAGCACATAAGTACGAGATAACGGTTATTGTTGATAATACCTTTATGACCCCTTATTTACAGAGGCCACTTGAATTAGGGGCTGACGTTGTTGTCTATAGTGCGACAAAGTATCTGAACGGGCATGGGGACGTCATAGCTGGATTCATCGCAGGCAAAACAAAAGAGATTAACTGGATGCGAAAGAACATGGTAGGTGACTTAGGACAACATCTGAGTGCGTGGGATGCATTCTTGATATTGCGTGGGTTAAAAACGCTTGGTTTAAGAATGAAACAGCACTGCCATAGTACAGCAAAGATTGCTGAATTTCTCGCAGACCATCCGTTGATTCAAAAGGTACACTATCCGGGTCTACACTCACATCCTCAGCATCATTTAGCCAAACAGCAAATGATAGGTATGGGCGGTATTGTCTCCTTCGAAGTAAAGGGTGGATTTGACAAGGCCAGACGCTTAATAAACGCATTACAACTTGCTATGATTTCATTTAGTTTAGGTGATCCAGAAACACTCGTACA
Source organism: Paenibacillus tundrae (assembly GCF_030812775.1). Lineage (GTDB taxonomy): Bacteria > Bacillota > Bacilli > Paenibacillales > Paenibacillaceae > Paenibacillus > Paenibacillus tundrae_A. The sequence continues at coordinate 184,850 of NZ_JAUSTI010000002.1, read as the reverse complement.
GCATCCTGCTTCTATGACACATTCTTCAATTGCTGAAGAAGATCGAAACACGTTTAACATAACGGATGGTCTGATCCGCTTATCCACAGGATTAGAAGATGTGGAAGATATTATCGATGACTTGAAGCAGGCGCTTGATCAACTGTATTGAGCAACATGCAGAGATATGAATAATTATAAATGAATTAATGACTGATTGTGTAAGGTTTTTGTACCGTTTCCGTTCCCAATTATCCCGAATTTGGTTGTGATAAACACGATAATAGCCGTAATGCACATAATGGATTGAAAAACGGAAGAAAAGTATTAAAATAAAATAAATTGATAAGAGATTGTAAAAGTTTGAGGGAGGAAAGAGACATGGCGATTACTGAAATTAAAGAGAATGAATTTGAGAATGCAACCAAAGAAGGCTTTGTCATTGTTGATTTTTATGGATCTAATTGTGCTCCTTGTAAAACGTTAGAAAGAACATTGGAAGAGCTTGATTTTGAAGCTCCATTTATCAATATTGTGAAGCTTAAGATCGATGAGACGGAGAATATTATTGAGCAACAGGGTATTACTAGCGTACCTACTGTATTCTTCATGAAGGATGGAGAAGTATTAGAGAAAAAACTTGGCTTTATACCGTTAAATGAAATGAAAGAAATCGTAGGTAAATACATGTATTAATACAAGCCACTCATAGCCTGATTTGATGTAGAAGTCATCACACGAACATTCATACAACGAGATCAGTCTATGAGTTTTTTTAAAATTAACCCGAGTATTACCATTTGAATAATAAGTACATTTGATGTTAGTTAAACGTAGTTCTAGAAGGAGGTCAACTTATGACGGAGAGCCCCACCTCTGTTCAGGCACCCAATCCCCTTGGGTCAGTTCAACCCGATGAAAGTGGTAAACGTGGTATATGGAAGCCATTTTTCAAATTATTAATTCAAGCGAAGCTTCCTTATTTCTGGATTATCTTATCTACCGTTGTAGGTCTCGCATCCGCCCAACTTAGTCTCTTATTCCCCCAATATGCTCAAAAAATCACTGCAGGTGATATAAGTAGACCCATCATCGTTGGCAGTATCCTGGTCGTTCTAGGACAAGCTATATTTACAGCTGTACGACAATTTCTGGCGAATGTAGCCTCAGCCAAAGTAACCTTGAGTTTTCGTAAATTAATCTTGAAAGCTTTAATTGTGCTACCCATCCCGTATTTTGATAAAAGCAATGCGAAAGACATGATCAGCCGTACGACTGATGATACAACAAAATTGAGCGACCTATTAGCTTACGGGATCGGCAATATACTGTCTTCAGTTTACGGAATCGTAGGCGCATTCCTCATTCTATTTAGCTATGATTGGCGATTAGCTGCGGCACAAGTAGGCATTTTATTTGTATCCATCGGAATCGGGATTTTAAATGGACGTATTAACTTTAAGTACAATGTTAAAATTCAAGCAAAGCTTGCCAAATTAACAGGATTCATATCTGAGATTTTAGTGAATATTCCACTTGTTAAGTCTTTTGTGAATGAGAGAAAGGAAGAAAAAAGAGGGAAAGGCTATATTAAAGAATTATTTAAAGTTAACTTTATATTTCAAATTTTCGGGCATCTTTTTGGATTGTTTAATAACCTCGTGAGAGTTTTGCAAACCATCATTATTATCCTTTTAGGGATCTATTTAATCTCACGAGAGATCATCACCATTGATATTTGGATTGCTTTTTATCTTTACGCAGAAGGTCTTTTAACGTCGGTATCTATTCTTATGGGAAACTGGGTTCTTGTGAAAAGAGGCCAAGGAGCAGTAAGACGTATTACAGAAATTACGCTGGAGCCAATGGAGGAATATAATCGAGCGTTATCTTTCGAACCGAAAAATGAAGATATTTCGTTTAAAAATGTTTCTTTCCGATATGCAGAAAAAGAAATTATTAAAAATATGAACTTTACCATCCCACATGGTAAGATTACCGCGATTGTAGGGCCAAGTGGTGCTGGTAAGTCAACCATCTTCAATTTGTTAATGCGGTTCTATGAACCTAACTCTGGTGAGATCCAGTTTGGTAGAAGTGCCATTAACAATTACAAACTGCAAGAGTGGAGAAAAGCTTTTGGTCATGTAGCACAAGATACACAGTTATTTTCTGGAACGATTCGCGACAACATTATGTACGGTGTGGACAGAACAGTAAGTATGCAGGAAATTGAAAAAGCAGCTTCAGCAGCCTGTGCGCTAGATTTTATTCAATCCTCTGAGCAAGGCTTCGATACTCCGGTTGGAGAGAATGGCTCTAAGCTATCCGGAGGTCAGAGACGAAGAATTGCTATAGCAAGGGTTATTTTAAAAAATCCTCCTTTTTTACTTTTTGATGAAGTAACTTCAAGCCTGGATGCCGAATCCGAATTTATCGTCGATCAATCTCTGAAGGAGCTAGCGGTTGGACGAACAACGGTAATCATTGCACATCGTTTATCCACGGTTAAAGACGCAGACCAGATCCTTGTCTTAGAAGATGGGGAGATTAATGGTATAGGCAGTCATGAAGAGTTACTAGAAAACAATAAACTGTACAAGAAATTAGTCGAATTACAGTTTGATGCATAAAACTTACGTGAACGAAAGGAGGTAATAGTATGCAAATCAACGAAGTCGAAAAGCAAAAATGGGGTCCATTTTTCAAACTAATCATTAAATCCAAGCTACCGTGGAAATGGTATATACTCAATCTTCTATTCAGTTTTGCTTTAACAACAGTATCTGTTAAGTTACCTCAATTAGCTGGAAACATTATGGGCGGGGAAATATTTGATCGGCAAATCGTTACAACCTATATTGGAGTATCCCTACTTTTAACCATTATCAATGTTCCCACAAGCATATTTGCATCATGGATCGAACTCACAACAGATCGCAAGATTCAAAATCTAGTATGGACTAAATTTATTAAAATGCCGATTTCATTTTTTAACAAGCTCAATCCAACCTCACTAACTAGCCGTGTCACAAGTGATACGTCTCAGATTAGTTATACGATTACTTTCTTATTTACACTTGTTAATATTGTATACGGGTTGTTTCTGATTCTTAAGACGATTTTTGACATGAGTTCTGCCATGGTTCTTGCATTGTCTGTCGTGATTCCTTGGGTAATCCTAATTGCTTTTACAATCGGTCGATTTTATTTCAAAGCACAGCATAAAATGCAGGAACGATATGCTAACTTCACTAACTTTGTTACAGAGAGATTAACCAATATTCGCCAAGTTAAATCCTCGGGTACAGAAGAGTTAGAGTTGCAGCAAGGATACGAAGTAGCAATGGAACATTATAAAGCACAGATCTATAAAGCTAAAGTTAGCTTAATCTCTGAGCCTGCGATGTATTCCATTCAGTCGTATTGTCAGGCTATAATATTGATCTATGGTGGCGTCCTTGTAAATAGAGGGCAACTGGATATGGCAAGTCTTATTACGATGTTTATGTATTCACAATCGATCTCCTTGTATGCTACACAATTTGTGATGTTCTTCAGATTTTCCAAAGAGGCACAGGGTGCTACTGCTAAAGTAAGTGAGATTTTAGAAGTGGAGAATGAAGAGCTCGCAAGAAAAAAATCATTTGCCTTGCCTGACGAAGATATCCGCTTCGAAGGAGTCTCCTTTCGCTATGGTCAACAAGAGGTTCTCTCCAATCTGAATTTTAACATTCCTAAAGGAGAGGTGACGGCTATTATTGGGCCAAGTGGATCAGGAAAAACGACAATTCTGAATATGTTAGAGCGTTTCTATGAACCCAACTCTGGCCGGATTATGTTTGGTAACACCCCGGTTGATGATATTAATATGGACGAGTGGAGGAACGCAATGGGATACGTTGCGCAAAGCAGCCCCCTCCTTGCGGGATCGATTAGGGATAACATTGTTTATGGTCTACATCGTGAAGCCAAGGAAGAGGAAGTGATTAGAGCAGCGAAACTAGCGAATGCCCACGATTTTATAATGAAATTACCAGATGGTTATGATACGGATGTAGGTGAGTACGGATCAAAATTATCAGGTGGTGAACGTCAGAGAGTTGCGATTGCAAGAACCGTGATCAAAGATCCAGATTACTTACTCCTTGATGAAGCAACAAGTAATTTGGATGCCCATAATGAGGTGGAAGTGCAGAAAGCTTTGAATAATCTGATGAAGGGAAGAACAACGATTGTTGTAGCCCATAATATTCAAACGGTCAAAAACGCCGACAACATTATTGTTATAGCTGGTGGTCAGATTCAAGACATCGGTATACATGAGGAGCTATATCATAAAGAAAATTCTCTGTATCGTAAATATTTTGATTTGCAATTCGGTTATAATTAAAGCTAGAGCTACTTTTTCGATGAACTAGGCACGAATTGGAGATGATTTTATGAACCGACAATTAAATATCCTGATTGTGGATGATGAGCAGATAAGTCTGGATATTTTAAAATCATCTTTAGAGGTATTTAGTTTTGTTACTATTGTAGGAGAAGCTTCAAATGGTGCAGATGTTATCAAGTTTTTGCAAGGAAATAAGATCGACTTAGTTCTCTTAGACATTGAAATGGAAGACATTCATGGATTTAAGCTTGCTAGTCATATTCAAGTGGCATATCCGGATGTAATGATTATTTTTATAACCGGTCACGTTGACTTGGCGTTAAATGGATACGAATATCAGCCGATCGACTTTCTTGTGAAGCCAGTCAATCTATTACGCTTAGAACAGGCTTTGACCAGAGTTAGAGACCTGGCTTACAAGGATCAATCCAAAAAGGGAACCCAGATTGGCATTCATACCGAGGGTGGACTAGAGATTATTAATGTGAATGATATCTTGTATTTAGAAAAAATCGAACGTAAAGTCTTCATCTTCTGCAAGACAGGCGAGAAATTCAAATTAACGGATTCATTGCAGAAGCTGGAGGCAATCTTCAGTGATTATAATTTCTTTCGCACCCATCAATCCTTTCTAATTCCGATTGATAAAATAAAAAGCATACACGCCGACGAATTTAAACGTTCGTATACGGTTCAGTTAAAAGATGTAGACGAGATTATCCCTTTGAGTAGGGATAAACACCATGAGCTCAAGCAGGTATTAATCAAGAATGGAATTAAAATTTGGTAAACATTGATGCACCACGATGAAACGAATCGAAATTATGCAAGTGTTGGCGGTGAAATGACTTGAACATCACGTTTTCAACTATCTGGAGTATTACTGCTTATCCTGTTGTCATATTCGTCTCACTTTTATTTGCATTATCTCTAATCGGCACCAATCCTAAGGAATGCCTCAAACCACTAACAATCAGCTCTGTAGCAATCAGCCTACTTGTGATCTGCTCAGAGCTATTTTTTCCCAAGGAATATTCTTTATGGACATTAGGACTTCTCGCAGTTCTCGTTTATTTGTTCAAAAAGTGTTTTAAACTATCGTATTCATTCTCCTCTATTGTGGTCTTGCTTTCTTCCATTGTATATCTAATTCATGTACTCTTGAGAGAAGTGATTTCAAGTTACTTTATGAAGTCTGGGGTAAGTGAATATAACGTATATACGAGCTTGATCGGTTTAATATTGTATGCCGTATTAGGCTTGGCGATATACAGCAGAAAGGTGTCAATTTTCTCCAATAGAGCAGACATTCACTTGATATCCGAAGGCAGTTTAGCAAGAAAAGTCGCTTATAGCTTATTTCCAGCCATATTTACGTTGTCTATAATGTTTATATGGATTCTATACTGTTTATATCATCTGCGTTTATATCCTATGGTTCAACAGTGGATGGTGTTTTCGTTCACATTTGTTATTTTCATTCTGTTTATATACTTTATTAAGATATTCTTTTTGTATATTAACGATAAAATAGAAAGTATCATGGACAAACAAAATCAGGAAGAGATGTTCAACTTCATGCAGGTAATTCGTTCGCAGCGCCATGATTTTAATTTTCATCTACAGGCAATTTTCGGTATGCTTGAGGGTAAACGTTATGCTGAATGTACAGATTATGTCCAGACGATGGTGGATGAGGTTAGTGATCTGAATGAAGTGCTACCTTTATATCATCCAGCAGTGGGTGCCTTATTGAGTACATTTAGAGAAGTGGCGGCACATAAAGGAATTAAACTTGAAATTTTTGTTTACTATAATTTATCACACATCCCGTGCACGGTAAGTGATATCAATAAGATGATTGGTAATCTCGTGCAAAATGCAATTGATGAAGTAGAGCAGCATCCTACTAAGGATCGATGGATACAAATTATGATTTTAAAAAGAAGTGGTAAAAGCGTTATCAAAGTAACGAATAGGTCGAGCAAAGAAATAAGTAGCTATAAACACATTTTCAATCCAGGATATTCAACGAAGCCGTTACACGAAGGCATTGGTCTTACAACGGTACAGAAAATAGCCGCGAAATATAATGGAGTTGTATATCCTGAATTTGAAGACGACATGGTGCATTTTATTGTACAAATTCCAAATTTGCTACGAGCTGACGATGAACTCACATTTTAATCCAGCGCTTTAACTAAGATATCACCTCTAAAAATGAATATGAAGAAAGACACCTTGAAGCGAATTTTCCTGTCTAATGATGGGGGAAAGCTCCTTAAAGGTGTTTTTTGGTTTGTTTTTGCATTTCAGTCCTTGACCTTAGGTCAGACTTAGGGTGTATGTTTGATTTGTGAAAGAAGAGAGTGGAGGGGCGACATTGAAGAAGGAAATTACGATAGGCGAATTCGCCAAGCTAATGAATGTGTCTGTTCATCAGATCAGGTATTTTGAAGAAAAAGGTGTATTATTTCCGGCTTATATTGATGAAAATCAATATCGTATGTATGGCATTAATGAGATGTATCGGCTAGCTCATATTTTGCTGTTGCGCAAGGCAGGGTTATCGGTACAAGCGATCCGGGATTGGAGTAAGGAAGGTACACCGGATGATATGAAGCGGATGTTAACGCAATCTGTATCTAACCTCGAAGCTGAGATCAATCGCTTAAGCGAGCTCAGTGGATTGATTGGGAAAGTTTTAGATGAGAATGAACGATTTACACAAAAACAAACTTCATTTGAGCTGATTAAACGCGATCAGTTTGTGCTGAATTCTTGGTTTGAAACGCATGTTGACACCAAATTGGATGCCCGGTTGTTGGCTCAACAAGGCAATGCGTTAGTGGATTTGTTCGAATCAGACATTCATTACATATTCGAAGGAGATCAACGACTACAGTTGTGTACTGAAACACAAGACGTAGAAGGAGACGTATTATTGCCAGCAGGAGAGTATCTGACTTACCAATTCTCCGTTGATAATGAGGAAGAATTGCAAGAACACTACAATACATTACAGAGCTTTGCGGATCAGAGGTCTCTCCATTTAACTGGGGCACGTATTCTGGTGGAGAAGTCATATTTGTCACTGTTCACCCAAGAGAGTATACATTACGAGTTACTTGCACGTGTTGATTGTGAGGGAGATCCTAGATGAGAAGAGGAGAACCGATGAGCAAGTTTTCCGATATCTGCATTGAACGCATGAATGAAGATCAGTATATGGCAGTTAGCGAGCTGCTGCTAGAGGGATTTCGGGATAAATTCCATTTTGGTACAAGGGGAAAGGACACACAGTTTGCTGTACGAATAGCGTGTCTGAGTTATCGTCCCGCGAAAGGAGAAATGTATATTGCTGATGTAGCAGTGCACGAAAACTTACGAGGAGCAGGCGTGGGTAGAATGATGCTTGAATGGGTTATGCGCGAAGCCGCATCCAAGCCAGGAATCAAGTACATGAGCCTACACGTCTCTAGTAACAATATTCGAGCTAAGCATTGGTATGAAAGGCTCGGCTTCCGCACACTAGAGACTCAGCGCAGCACATTGATGGGCTGGTTGCTCGGTCAACAGGAATGGAATTATATGATACGAGAAGTATCGTAATCAGAAGAAAGGAATGTAAAGGGATGTTGAAAAAGAAATGGGGAATTGCGCTATTGATCTTCCTGCTTATGATTGGAGGAGCGACAGCTTATGTTATAGAGCAGAATAATTTTGCCATGATCCAGCAGAATGTCGAGATTAACACACCTCAAGGAAAATTAACCGGGGTTCTTACCTTACCCCAGCAATACAATGATAAGCTTGGCTTAGTACTGTTCATTCATGGCGATGGACCGATTAATGCGACCCACGATGATGGGTACAAACCGCTTTGGGAACGCCTTGCTACATTAGGATATGCTTCACTGTCGTTGGACAAGAGAGGTATTGGTGGTTCGGAAGGTAATTGGTTAGATCAAAGTATAGATGACCGAGTGGAGGAAGCACAGCAAGCACTGGCCTGGGCTAGACAACAGCCGATGATTGATTCGAAACAAATGGGTGTGTGGGGAGCAAGTCAGGCGGGGTGGGTTATTCCCAAATTAGCAGAAAAAGAGCCTCTTGCGTTCAGCATCCTTGTCTCTCCTGCGATCAACTGGCTCACACAGGGAGAATATAATACACGAAGTCAAATGCAGAAAGAAGGCAAAAGTCGGAATGAGATTGAGCAACAGGTAGATGAAGATAACCGAGTCAAAGACTTGTTGAAGTCAGGCGGGTCTTACGAAGATTATATGAATATGACTAATCCAAAAGATGCGATGTCTAGAGATCGCTGGATATTTGTCAGTAAGAATTATACCGCAGATGCAACAGAAGATATCGCTCATTTTGACTCCCCGATTCTGCTTATGCTTGGTGACCATGACATTAACGTTGATGTGAGAGAAACAGAGCAGGTTTACAGGGAACAGGTTTCGCCACCGGAACTATTACACGTGAAGCTGTTGCCAGATACCGAGCACTCCATGATGTCTACTGCTACGGCGGATTCGACGATCCGAGCGCTATTGATCAGTTTGTTTGCACCAAGAAACATCACCGTTCAGGGCTATATGGATCGCATTACAGAATTTCTTGCAGATATTAATTAGACTCCAAAAAGCGAATAATATATTAAAAAATATACTGAATAGTTCGTAAATACTGTGAACAAATCGAATAATTCATTGACAATGCCTGTTAAATTTATTAATATTCGAAATGGACATCAGGTTAACACAGAGATGAGTTTGATTATTTTGGTGAAAAGCTTAGCTGTTAAATCCTAATGACGAATATAGGAGCGAATAGTTTACAATCCTATACGAAGATTAGGATTTTTTGATGTGTGGCTTAGGTTAATACTATGAAGGTTGGAGGCTGGCTTTACCATGGACAACTGGTTCAAATTAAAAGAAAGAGGCACGACATTTTCAACAGAAATTATTGCAGGGATTACCACATTCTTCACGATGGTATACATAGTGATTGTAAACCCCGGAATTCTCAGCAGCACGGGCATGGATTTTAATGGTGTGTTCATTGCGACTATTCTGGCAAGTATTGTTGCGACTCTGATTATGGGTATTTGGTCTAACTACCCGATTGTCTTGGCACCAGGAATGGGTCTTAATGCATTCTTTGCCTACAGTGTCGTTTCTGGATATGGCGTTTCTTGGCAAGTTGCACTTGGAGCGGTATTCATTGCAGGGATTTTGTTCATCATTTTGTCGATCACTTCGTTCCGTTACATGTTGTTAGATGCCATTCCGGCGAGCTTAAAACATGCAATCACAGCAGGGATTGGTTTGTTTATTACAACAGTAGGTTTGCAAAATTCAGGTATCATTACCGATTCAGAATCCAATCTGATTACCATCGGAAATCTAGCGGAGCCAATGACGTACCTGACGATTATCGGATTGATTATCACGGTAGTCCTGATGGCTTACAATGTAAAAGGATATCTATTTATCGGTATGGTGGTTACCGCGATACTTGCTTGGATCCTGGGACTATTTCAAATGCCAGAATCGATTGTATCTATGCCGCAAGGGCTAGGGACGACAGCATTTCAACTGGATCTGGCTGGGGTCTTCTCGAATGGCTTGTATACAATTATATTCACATTCCTATTGATCACCTTGTTTGACACAACAGGTACGATGCTTGGTGTTGCTGAACAAGCAGGTCTGCTCAAGGATGGCAAATTCCCACGTTCGCGTGGAGCGTTATTGGCAGATGCAGTTGGTACAACAACGGGTTCATTGCTCGGAACAAGTCCAACATCTGCATACATCGAGTCCAGCACAGGAGTAGCAGCAGGAGGAAGAACAGGACTGACTGCAATTACAGTGAGTGTATTGCTTGCCGTAACATTGTTCTTTGCACCAATCGTAAGTGTTATCTCTGGCATTCCGGCGATTACATCGCCAGCGCTCATTATTGTTGGGTACTTTATGATTAATGTCATCAGTAAAATTGATTGGAAGGATCTAGAAGAAGCTTTTCCTGCCTTCCTGATTATCATATTGACCCCGCTAACGCATAGTATTGCGACAGGTATTGGTATAGGTTTTATCTTCTATCCAGTGCTCAAGCTGCTTCGTGGCAAAGGTAAAGACGTACACCCGATATTCTACATTTTCGCAGTATTGTTCTTTATCCAGCTCGTGTTCCTCGATCACTAAGACTGACGGTTCTAGAATAACGAAGGATGATCCTAGATCAAGAAGTATGATGATCATATCTCAATATAAAAACATGTAATGCATAGGAGAATTGCTTATAACAGCAGTTCTCCTTTTTTATACTCATCCATTATTCGTTTGTTCATATTCAGTTCATATTCCCGTCATGAAGGGGACATCTTGTTTTCTTATACTTGGCGTGTCGGTTCAAAATACACTTTTGAATCCATTGTTTACATAATGTTGCCATGGCGGCATGACAGATATAAGGACAGGAGCAGATGAACGTGGCAGAAACAGTAGAGAGTAAAGTTGGAACGAAGGGGCGTAAGAAACGGAAATTATGGTTGAAAATCATTGGAGGAATCGTCGGAGCGTTTGTACTCTTCTTAGGCATTACTTTTATCGTAAATGTGATCAGTACCAGTATGGAGAAAAATAAAATCGAATCCTATGGTCAATATGTTGAAGTTGACGGGAAGAAAATGAATGTTTCTATTCAAGGCAGCGGTGAACAAACAATTGTACTCTTGCCCGGTCAAGGAACTCCATCACCTGTGCTGGATTTCAAATTGTTGATTGATGAATTAACACCGAGTTACGAAGTGGTGGCGATTGAGCCCTTAGGTTATGGATTGAGTGATGAAACCGAGAAGGAGCGGACGACAGCGAATATCGTCAGTGAAATTCATGAGGCAGTGCAACAACTTGGTATTGACCGTTATGTGTTGATGGGGCATTCGATTACAGGACTATACGGTGTTACTTATGTGAACAATTACCCGGATGAGGTTCTTGCTTTTATTGGTATTGATAGCAGTGTACCTAATCAACCTGGCATGGATGTCAAATTGCCGCTGAAATCGATGCAGTTCCTTCAATCATCAGGGCTAATGAGATTAATCAAAAAAGTAAGCGGAGATTCCTATAAGTCGCTTGCATTTGATGAACATACTAAGGAGCAGATGAATCTGATCTCCAATCAAGTCTCGAGTAATGATACGATGATCGACGAGCTCAAGCATCTAGGTTCTAATTTCAAAAATAGCGAAAAACTCGCCTATCCAAGTCATCTGCCCGTGCTACTTTTCGTGCAATCCAATAACGAGCACAATCCACAGTGGATTCCGCTACATGAGGAGCAGGTGAAACAATCTGCACAGGGCAAAATGATTCCAATGGAAGGTTCCCATTACCTGCATCATACGAAATTCCAAGAGATCGCTGCGGAGTTCAAGGCGTATATGAAAGAGATTCAATTGTAGCGTTTTTGTTCGGTAAACTAATTTAGAGGAATCCAAGATAAGTTGCACAGATATAGAGGAGTTGATATGTTTGAAAACATCCGTAGTGAAGGAAGGAAGAAAGCACAATAAAACGAAGAGAGTGTTACATATTTTACTTAAAATATTCGCCGCGATCCTTGTAGCCATATTACTGTTTATCGCTGGCGTGTATACGTATAATCAAATCGCTAGTCATGCAGAACAGAAGAGGATTGAACCCTATGGACAACAAGTCTCTGTGGACGGTAAACAGATGAATATACTCATTCAAGGAGAAGGTGAGGAGACTGTAGTCATTCTGCCTGGTTACGGCAATGCGGCACCTGGACTTGATTTTGAACCACTGTTATCAGAATTAACACCTTATTATAAAGTTGTCGTGTTAGAGCCCTTTGGCTATGGACTGAGCGATCAGACGGATAAGGAACGCTCTACGGATCAGATCGTAAGTGAAATTCATCAAGCTTTACAAAGCCTTCAGATTAATCGTTATGTTCTAATGGCTCACTCTATTTCAGGGCTATACAGTCTGGATTATGTGAACCAATATCCTGACGAAGTAAGTGCGTACATCGGCCTGGATAGCAGTGTTCCAACACTGAGCGAACAGAAAATTGATTCATCCGTGACTCAGCAGATTAAATGGTTCCGTAATTTGGGCTTTCCTCGCATCCAATTGATGCTGAGCGATGACCCGTATGAAGATCTGCCTTATGATGAAGAAACGAAAGAACAATTGCAAATATTAAGACAAAAAAATATGTATAACACGACACAATTAAATGAAGCTGTGAGTATGTATTCGAATTTCCAATCAGCAGCGCAAATATCTTTTCCACCCAATCTACCTGTGCAGCTCTTTGTTCAAGCCAAGCATCCGGTAACGCCTGAGTGGGTACCCGAACACGAGAAGCAGCTAGCGAATTCTGTTCATGCAGAGATGGTTTTGCTGGAGGCAGATCATTATCTATATCGAACCCATGCCAAAGAGATCGCTGCAAAAGTAAGAGAGTTTACCGGAGCATTAACGGGACAATGAATCTAGGTCGTGTCTGAAAACTCGCTGAAGTGCATCTTTTCCCCCCTTTTCGCCCCCTGCTGCGTCACTTTCCCTTGACGTGCCCCGGCACGCCTGCGGAAAACTTCCTGGCTTTGAACGAAAATTCGGCAAAATCTGCGTCCTTCGGAGTTTTCAGACACTCCCTAGTGAATATGGAACATATTGAACCCAGTTGAATAGGCAACAAATAGGAACGGACGGCTCGCATATCTTCACTTGCGGCTCGTTCGTTCTTTACATTTAAAATTAATGATTGTAATTTTCATAGGTTCAACTTTACAATATAACGATGTGTATCAATTTATTTAAAAATATAGATGAAGTGGAGACTTAAGGAATCATGACAAAAAGAAAGCAATGGAATGTGATTGGTCTAGCTCTATTATTGGGCGTATTTTCAACGTTAGGACCATTTACAATCGATATGTATTTACCCGCATTTCCTGAAATTGCGGCCATGTTCAATACGAATGCATCGCTAGTTCAGTTCAGTCTTACGGCTTGTTTGTTGGGGTTAGGTGTAGGACAGCTCGTTGTAGGGCCAATAAGTGATGCTCATGGTAGACGTAAACCTTTATTGATCTCAATGGCTGCTTATATTATCTGCTCGTTAGCGTGTGCGTATTCTCCTAGCATTGGCATGTTAATTTTGTTGCGTTTTACACAAGGATTTGCAGCTTCCGCAGGAATAGTTATTTCTCGCGCTATTGCTCGGGACTTGTATAGTGGCCATGAACTAACTAAATTTTTCTCTCTACTGTTGCTTGTAGGAAATCTCGGTCCTTTGGCAGCTCCAATTGCAGGTAGTGGGGTACTCACGTTTACATCGTGGCCGGGGGTGTTTATTTCCCTCGCGATCCTAGGTGTTTTCTTGTACATTATGACGCAATGGCGTCTCAAAGAAACGAATCCTCCTGAAAAGCGCGTCGCGCCTAATTTTAAACTTCAACTTCGTGGTTATGGTACAATGCTGCGTGATCGCAAGTTTGTTGGTTATATGCTGGCACAGGGTATTATGACTGCTGGGGTATTCGCTTATGTGGCAGGTACACCGTTTATTTACCAGAATATTTACGGCGTAAGCCCAACGGTATTCTCCATATTGTTTGCATCGAATGGAATTAGCTTAATTATTGGCTCGCAGATTGTGGGACGCATGTCGCACCGTATTCCTGAGCAGACGCTTCTATTATCTGGACTGTGGCTTGCGCTCATATCAAGTGTTGTCGTTGTTGCGGTAACGATGACTCAAGGGCCACTGTTTGCTCTGGTTATCCCATTGTTCTTCTTCGTATGTTCAATCGGTATTACGTCAACGGCAGCATTCCCACTCGCTATGGAAAGCCAATCCAAAATGGCTGGTAGTGCAGCAGCGCTTCTAGGTGTCGTACCCTTTGTATTGGGAGCTTTGGTTGCTCCAATCGTTGGTATTGCGGGAGAGGACACGGCTGTTCCGCTCGGACTTACTTTGTTAGGAACGAGTATTGTCGCGGTCGTTACTTATTTTTTACTCGTGGCTAAGAAAGATCAGAACTCCGCTCAGACGCATTAAGCGTTGAGCATTATATTATATGAACACTGAACGACGATAAATCGATTTAGAAAATGGATATGTAATTGTCCGGATAAATGAATCAAGGATAAGTGAAGGGTTGATTCTTTAATCCGCACATATTTAATAGAAGTTAAAAACACAGACTGCTCCGTAAACTCGATACACTACCTCTAACCATCTCTCTACATACACATTTGCCGGGCATTTTGTCGCCATACATTGATAAATATCCCCTCGGAAGTTTTGCAACTGGCATTGGCTTAACCCAATCGTTTGTACAGACATTGCCCTCCTAATCGACTAGTTGTACAGTGCAATATGTAACGCAGTTGAACCAGAGGGTCTTTTCTGGTGTTAGATTATTGTCTTTACTTACATATGGAATGAGGCGTATAATCCGTTCAGACATCATAGAGAGAAAAGAGGAATTCATTCATTATGAACAACGGGTTGGTTAACGCTATTATTGCGTATATCATGTGGGGGGTTCTCCCGCTCTATTGGAAGTTGTTTAATCATGTACCGGCAGGTGAGATTCTGTCGCATCGGGTAGTCTGGTCATTTGTCTTCATGGGTATTCTTGTCGCGATTCAGCGCCGCTGGGGCGAGATGAAACGGATTATGGCTAATCGTTCGCAACTGTTAGCACTCACCGCCAGCGGACTGTTGATCGCTGCCAACTGGCTGATCTTCATCTGGGCAGTTAACAACGGGCATGTGGTGGAGACAAGCCTGGGTTACTACTTGAACCCGCTATTGAACGTGCTGTTAGCGGTGTTATTCCTTCGTGAGAAGCCGAATCGGGGTCAATGGCTCGCCATTGTTATTGCTGGGATAGCAGTGCTCATCATTGCAATCGACTATGGGCGCTTCCCATGGGTTGCGATCTCCTTAGCTGTATCCTTTGGCTTATACGGCCTTGCGAAGAAGAAAATTAAGCAGGATGCTTCGGTAGGCCTGCTGTCAGAGACAGCGGTCGTTCTACCCATTGCACTTGGTTACTGGATTTACTTGGGGATTGTTGGGAAGACGACGGTTTGGACGCTGCCGACACCGATGTTCCTTGAATTACTTCTTTCTGGAATCGTAACGGCGTTGCCGTTGTTGTTCTTTGCCCGGGCAGCTGCACGGTTGTCACTATCTACACTTGGATTCGTGCAATACATTGGCCCAACGATCATGCTGGTACTCAGCGTATTTGTGTTCAAAGAATCCGTATCACCGGTTCTACTTGTTGGCTTCGGATTCATCTGGATTGCACTCATCGTTTATGCTACGGCATCGATTCGTGCCACGAAACTTGCTAAGGCAAGTTAAGACGGTTTGCATGTTACATCCCATGGCTCACTCCGCCTAGTCAGCGAAGTGAGTCATTTTTTGTTGTTATTAACTAATTTGAGAAATAAACAGTCAACCAAGTCGTTCTTTTAATCGGAATTAAACATTAAAAAGGCTTCTTGTATAAAGGATAATGTTAATTATAACAAGGAGTAATTAAGCTTTTATAGTATTATACAAAGGAGGCTTATTCAGTAAACATTATACAAAGGAGTGTGTAATATTGAGTCGTGAGAATAACATCATTATTTTACCATTAAATAATGAGTTAATAGAGGATATCCATACGACAAATGATTATTTTGAGTTAAATGGTAGAGTTGTCCCCAGCTTCCAATCAGGAAAATGGTCTTATACTGAAGTTCTTTTTGACGAAGTCAGAGAAACACGTTTTCCAGATGAGAAGCTTGATTGGAGCCAATATATAAACCAAGACGATAAAGCTTTGTTTTTAGCTTATATGAATAATACTTGCATAGGACAAATTAGAGTTATTAAGGATTGGAATCGCTTCTGTTATATTGAAAACATTGCGACTAAAAAAGATTATAGAGGCAGTGGAGTGGGGAAATTACTCTTAAATCAAGCAGAAGCGTGGGCAAAAGAAAGAAATCTGATAGGTATGTCCTTGGAAGCACAAGACGATAATCTTGGAGCATGCCGATTTTATGTGAAACAAGGATTCATACTCGGTGGAGTTGACACACTTAAGCAGACATATACGCCTAATATTGAGACCACGTTATACTGGTATAAGTTGTTCTAGTAAGAGGAGCTTAAGCGGAATACACAGTACAGCCGTTCCAACATCGGAATGGCTGTTTTTTTATATGTTTCTTCTTGAAATCCATTTCCTTGTATAAGAAATGTTATCGGATTGTAATTTTTTTGAAGATGTGTTGAGAGCGCTGATCGGTATATGTTAGCATCCCATATAGACATGAAATAAGTATAGAAAGAGTGCGTGGACCAACCATGAACGAGCGAGGATTATTTACAGCATTATTTGAAATTTTGTGGGTATCGACGAAGTTAGGTTTTACGTCATTTGGTGGGCCTGTTGCTCACTTAGGTTATTTTCATGAAGAATATGTCCGAAAACGAAGATGGATGGACGAAAAGAGTTATGCTGACCTCGTTGCTTTGTGCCAATTCTTGCCCGGGCCTGCCAGTAGCCAAGTGGGAATTGGGATGGGAGTTATGCGAGCTGGCGTGTTGGGAGGCATGGTTTCATTTCTTGGTTTCACCTTACCCTCTGTCTTTGTGTTAATTCTATTTGCCTTGATCCTCCAAGGTGTGGATGTGAGCGGTGCCGGTTGGATTCATGGATTGAAAATTGTTGCCGTCGCTGTCGTTGCACACGCGATTATAGGAATGGCTCAGAAACTAACTCCGGATCTAAGAAGAAAAGCCATTGCCTTACTCGCTATGGTCATTACATTATTGTGGCAAACCGCATATTCTCAAGTCGTAATTATTGTTGGCGCGGCTATCATGGGTTTCCTATTATACCGGGATCATATTCAACATGAAGTGGAGTCAGATAATCGTGTTCAATTTCCGGTTAAACGAAGTGTTGCCGTGGTCTGTTTAGTGTCATTTATAGACTTATTAATTCTCCTTCCTATTCTAAGAGAAATGACTTCCATGCAATGGATTGCGATGTTTGACAGCTTCTACCGTTCTGGCTCTCTCGTATTTGGTGGAGGGCACGTTGTCCTACCCTTACTTGAACATGAATTTGTAGCCACTGGCTGGCTCAGCGAAGAGGCATTTCTCGCAGGGTATGGGGCAACTCAAGCCGTTCCCGGGCCGCTATTTACCTTTGCCTCTTATCTAGGTGCAGTGATGTATGGATGGGGTGGGGGTGTATTAGCAACCTTTGCGATTTTTCTACCTGCATTTTTATTAATCGTAGGAACCCTTCCTTTCTGGGATGTAGTGCGTCGTAATCCAAAAGCCAAAGCAGCTTTTATGGGCGTAAACGCAGCAGTAGTCGGCATCTTAATTGCTGCATTATATCAGCCTATCTGGACAAGTACGATTCTGAACCCGCTTGATTTTGCGTTTGCGGCTATATTATTCAGCATGTTAGTTTATTGGAATTTACCACCATGGCTAATCGTGTTGACAGGCGCAATTGGCGGAACTCTGATTTCTTTACTCTAAGTATTGGTATAAGGTTAAGTCTCCCGTTATATGGGGATCAGAGGTATACTTGAGGGAGATTGGGACGACAATATCGCACATTGAGAAAACATCTTCATCCTGACATCACCTATATGCCCGCGCTTTTTGACACAGTGTACGAGAATATCGAGATCAATAGGCAAAATTGGGCAGAAACAGAGATTGGAAGGTCTCGTGTATACGGGGAGTACCTGCGAATATGTAAGTACGGTGATCGAGGCGATATTGAAATGTTAGAAGAACGTCTTCGGATTTGATTAGCTGAAATGCAAATTATCCGAGTCAGGGAAGGTAAGAGCACAGCATAACATATGTAGATCAGAAAGAGGAGGTAACCATATTCTGGTTTCCTTCTCTTTTATCATTAGATAACGATTAATTAAGAAATTACGCTTGATCTATGTCTGAGTTTTGTAAGTAATTCGTCCCCCAATTTTTGCAATTCTATTAGAATTGGCACCAAGCTCTTGCCTGTATCAGTTAACATATATTCAACTTTTGAGTAATATTCAGATTTTCATTTTATATACTATAAGCATTTTTGTATAATGGATAAGCGACTTCAGAATGTAAACGATGGTTAAGATTATAGCCTAATTACACGTATCGTGTTATTTTGGTAGCTGGAGCTACAGCAACTGTGGATCCGATCATAAACTTCTTCAGATGAATTGTAATGCGCGCGGTATATTTATTGATAAAATTTCATACTGAAATATGAGGGAATACAGTTGTTGCTATACATGTACACAGCATGCTTAAAGTCTTATCTAAAAACCAGTCAGTAGTAGGGAGAACGTTAAATGGACATTTTTGAAAATGTAATACCTAGAGAAAAGCTAAGATCAAACGAACCTTTGAAAGACCACACTTATGTAAAAGTAGGTGGTTATGCGGATACACTGATCCATCCAACAACGACAGAAGAAATCGTAAACGTTGTACAAATTGCCAAATCACATCAGATCCCCCTCACGATTATTGGAAAAGGGTCGAATGTAATCATAAAAGATAAGGGCATACGAGGCGTAACCATGTCTTTAAGTCAATTTGATCAAATTAAAGTGCACGAGGACACCATTATTGCGCAAAGTGGTGCCAATATTATCGATGTCTCACGAGCTGCGTTGGATCATGGCTTCACCGGTCTTGAGTTTGCATGTGGAATCCCTGGAAGTACAGGGGGCGCCATTTATATGAATGCAGGTGCTTATGGTGGCCAGGTGGATGATGTGGTGGAAAGTGCAGATGTCATTACTCGTGATGGACAACGGATGACGATGTCTCGCGAAGATATGAAGCTCAGTTATCGTAACAGTATCTTTAAGGATAATGAATATATTATTCTGGAAGTGACCTTTAGACTCCAGAAGGGTGATAAAGAGGCCATTGCTGCCAAAATGAAGGAACTGACCATGCTAAGAGAGGCCAAACAACCTCTTGAATACCCTTCTTGTGGTAGCGTGTTTAAACGTCCAGAGGGTCATTTTGTGGGTAAGCTCATTCAAGACTGTAATTTGCAGGGCACTCGTATTGGAGGCGCAGAGATTTCCTTAAAGCATGCGGGTTTTATTATTAATGCGGATCACGCTACTGCGCAGGATTATCAAGAATTAATCGACCTGATCAAAGAGACCGTTTACGCTAAATTTAATGTGCAATTGGAGACAGAAGTTATCTTTTTAGGGGAGTAAATAATTATTTTCCAAAAAAGTGAAAAGAGGAAATGTCTTTCAACGTATAAATAGGATGTGTCCAAGCATCACGCTATGGAGCATCCTTTTCTTTTGTGCTTTTCAAGTATGGAATGGGAGAAGGCAGGTTAGATAAGATAGATGTCCTAATATTTTTTACTATTATAGAAAAAGGTAGGTGGTAACCAATTGAATACCTCTCTAACGCGCATCAGCCTTATTGATGGACTACGTGGTTTTAGTCTGGCTGGCATACTGATGGCGAATATGCTGGCGTTCCAATACGGGGTATATGGTCAGAATGAACTTCATTTGTTCGGTGTTGAAGGCGTAGATCGAGCTGTCTACTCCTTGTTAAAGATTGTCGTGGTGGGAAGCTTCATGCCAATCTTTGCATTTATGTTTGGCTTCGGTATGATTAAACTGACAGAAAGCCTACAATCCCGTAATTTACGACCGAAGTGTCATCTGTTTCGCCGCTTTTTGCTCTTGTTCGTTATCGGATTGTTACATATGAATTATGTCTGGGAAGGAGACATCCTTGCGTTTTACGGTATACTTGGGTTCTTCTTACTCATGTTTCTGAATCGAAAGCCGAAGACATTACTAATCTGGGCGATTATACTACTGGTTGTAGCTGGTTTATGTGGTCTGCCAGCTTCGAATCCCATGAACCCGCTGGCCAACCCAACCCCCCAGATGGAAACGTATATCTTACAGAGCAAGGAAGTTTTTGGAAGTGGAAGTTATGCAGAGATTAAGGATTTCAATAATCATGCTGATCCGTTAGGCGGTGAAGTGAATCCAGCGTTGATCCTCCTACTGCTGGTATTTACTCCACTGATGACCATCCCGATGTTTCTTCTAGGTATGCACGCCGCAAGAGTTGGTACATTTGACGATCCACGAGCCATGCGACAAGTTTACGTTCGTCGTGCTAAGTTGCTCATACCCGTTGGTGTGGTCCTCAAAGCCTACAGTGTAATCGTACAACATCTTCGTGGGGGAGATGAATGGTTCGCGATCGGGATCGGGGAAGCCATTGGG
Organism: Paenibacillus tundrae; assembly: GCF_030812775.1. Classification (GTDB taxonomy): domain Bacteria; phylum Bacillota; class Bacilli; order Paenibacillales; family Paenibacillaceae; genus Paenibacillus; species Paenibacillus tundrae_A. The sequence continues at coordinate 164,081 of NZ_JAUSTI010000002.1, read as the reverse complement.
GGCACGCTGTTAGCTCTGGGCTACATTTATGCTTTTGCACTGTTGCATACCAGGAGCAGCCGTGCCAATCGGCTGAGTAGGTTCGAAGCCGTGGGTCGGCTGTCACTAACGAATTACCTGATGCAAAGTGTCATCTGCACGATAATATTTTATGGATATGGCCTAGGACTCTTCGGTCGTGCTGGCGTGTCTGTGGGATTGCTTATTGCACTTACAGTCTATGGGTTACAATTGTGGATCAGTCCACTTTATCTCAAGAGGTTTCGTAGCGGCCCTGCAGAACACATGCTAAGGATATGGACATACCTGTCATGGAGAGGGCAGCCACGTAAGAAGAAAAGATCTGAGCAAATGATTTCAGACAATGCACCAGGTATGAACTGAATGAAGTAAATTTACACGATCATCAAGTGTAAACACCCCATTGGTATAGAAATGTTCTAATCAATGGGGTGTAAGCTATAAGAATAATGATATTGATGAATTTTTAACCTTCTATTTCCGAGTTTCCATCCCACCAGGAAGGTAACGCAGGTTTAAGTGCTGAGATCGAGAGGGTTTCGCCTATTTGAGGAACGACAATATCGACGTCTTTTTCTTTTGCCGCCTTAATAGCTCGTTGAATCGGATCTCGCCAGTCATGACTGGCTAGCGTGAATGCACCCCAATGACTAAGCATCATTTTGGTCGTGTTAACGTCCAGGCTAGCTTGAATAGATTGTTCGGGAATCATATGAATATCAGACCATTTCTTGTCATACTGTCCTCCCTCAATAATAGCTAAGTCGAAAGGTCCGTACTTGCGGCCAATCTCCTCGAAATGTGCTCCATATCCTCCGTCACCACTAATAAACAAGCGATTCTCCGTACCTGAGATAACCCAGCTTCCCCATAACGTACTGTTCATATTGAACAAGCTTCTACCAGAAAAATGTCTGGCTGGCCCTAAAGCAAGGGTAATTCCTTCGAAATCCATTTCGTCCCACCAGTTTAATTCCGTTATCTGACTTGCAGGGACTCCCCAACGTACAAGATGACCACTAACTCCAAGAGGAACAATGAAGCGTGACACCTTGTCTTTCAGTTCAACAACCGTTGTGTAATCTAAATGGTCGTAGTGATCATGTGTGATTAATACCGCATCGATGGTGGGCATTTTAGAAACAATGGTGCTGTAAATGTCTGTACTATAAGGATATCGCTTCGAACCTACAAATGAAACAGGGGACGCGACCGACTCCAACATAGGGTCTATCAACATTTTGCGGTTATCCATACTTAGCAGGTATGTGGAATGCCCCAACCAAGTGATGCTGTCTTCATCGTTGTTAACCTTATTCCAATCAATCTCTGCAACGGGTTGTGGGCTGGAAGGCTTTTTCTCTTTCCCCGCCGCGCCATCTGTTGTACCTTCGAACAAGGTTTTCCAGGAATCGAAGTCAGACTTGCTTGTTACTTCGTTCACAAACTTTCCGTTTGTATAATTTTCAAGCTGGTTATAGGTTTCCTTTTGTTCTTTGGATGGATTACCACCAAAGCTCGGGTAAAGTAGCATAAATAATAGAGCTCCAACGATGATTAAGAGTATAGAAGTTAATATGTAGAGTACCATTTTCTTCAATCTTCCTTTTCTTTTCATATTCGCCTCCTGAAGTAGCGATAATACTCCGAACCTTGTTATTCCTCAAAAAGATAAGCATCGGAAGTGATCTTAGCATACACTTAGATTGATGAGTAGTAAACGATATTCAATTAATGATATATTGTTAAGGAAATGAACTTCGTAGCTAACGATGAATAGTTGAAAGAATGAAGTGAATTATACAGTTGTTAGATGCTTTGTACCCAACGGAGGAGATTACGCTATGATTCAGTCTATAGTACATATCGCTTTGGTGGTTAATGACTACGATGAAGCGATAGTATTTTATACTCAGAAGTTGAATTTCACATTAATTGAAGATACGTATCAACCTGAGCAAGATAAACGATGGGTCGTGATTTCGCCTCCTGGTTCTATAGGGACTACGATATTACTAGCTAGAGCATCAACACCGGTGCAAGAGCAGTTTGTTGGCAACCAAACTGGCGGCCGAGTATTTTTATTTCTAAATACAGATGATTTTTGGAGAGATTATAATGAAATGGTATCTAGAGGAATAGAGTTTGTTAGAGAACCGAAAGAACAACCTTATGGGATAGTTGCAGTATTTAAAGATTTATACGGTAATCTATGGGATCTGCTAGAAATGAATCAAGATCATCCTATCTCCCAAAGAGTGAAGTGATTATTATTTAGCTAAGCAAAAAATTAATGTTATGGGAATCGTTAACTTAAACGGTTACCAAGAGAACATGATAACAACAAAAACAGCCGATCAACCTATGACTGAACCCCATTTGTTAAATACCACTAACAATGAAGGTAAAGTCAGGTGTCTGGCTGTTTTTGTGTTTAACTCAAACGGAATTTTTAAGTCGATGCGAACCTTTTAATCATCGGAGTAAAGCGTTGCATTAAAGCTTTCAGGACCTAATCGTATACCGTTCGCATTATACAAAGGATTATAGCTGAACGTAGCATATACGGAATAGATGATCTGACTACTACCCACAGTTGGCACATTATACTCAGAGCCGGTAAAACTGAATACACATGGGCTGAAAAATTGATCCGCTACTACTATAGTGCCTGCACGATAAACCAATTGTGTCGAAGCACCCAATCCTCGGTATACTTCGATAACCAAATTCCCATTCACAGGCAGCACATTGGCAGTAAGTTCGACTATTCCAGCGAAAAGTGTCCGCACGAATGAACCAGGATTATTAACTTGTAATGCAACCTGAGCAAATAAGATCGGAACACCATTCGTGAAACTGGGAGTTAGGCTGTACAGCCCATTAGAACCTTGAGATGTCCGTGCGTCTAACGTTCTGACCATAGTCATCCTCCTTTCTAATTCATCAGAGTCGGGATTTAGTCATCACTGTATGTGACTGCATTGAAACATTCCGGCCCTACACGCGTAGCTACTTCTGAAGGCGATGCCGGAACAAATGTCACATAACACGAATAGATTAATTGTCCTGAAGGAGGAGGAGGCACATTGTAATCCGAACCTTCAAAACTGGCTATAATGCTCCCTACCGAAGGAAATACCGGATTTTGCACAACGTAGATCGGTGTTCCTGTATTCGTGGAGCCTCTATAGATTTCGAATCGAACAGCAGAAGGGATCGAGGACAAGTTAGCCACAGAGATGCGATAGGTCCCATTAAACTGTGTGCGGATTAATAGTCCTGGATTGATGATGTTAAGTCCGAGGATACCAACGAGCGTAGGTGTATTGGCAGGTAGATTAATGTTAAGTGGAGCAACACCGTTTGATCCAAGCGAAGTACGGGCATCTAACGTACGTACCATGATGATTCCTCCAATCTATCATCCTATTTTCTTGCTTTAATCCGACGAGAATTACAAATACAATGGCATAAAAGTTTGTCCCAATCTCTACAGTCCATAGCCTGAACTAGCGGAGCAGTTGAGACTTGTTCATAAACTTGAATCGGCACAGAACTAGAGTTGGTCAAACTTCTAATCTGTGTGTACTTGTAATCTCGAAAATATTGTTGCTTCACCTCCTAATTTGAGAGATAACATAATATATGTGATACGATATACAAAGTATGGATGTTGTTACTGTAAAACGAAAAAAAGGCATAAATACTAAGGTTTGAAGGGGATGTATGTGTGGCTGTTGTAGGGATCTTAGGCGTTGTACACGATAATGCATTGCGAACTCAGCATCATTTAACACTGGATATCCTGAAAGAGTTGATTTTAGATTTTAAACCAGACGTCATATGTGGCGAGGTACTCCCCTCTAGTTTTGAGAAATTCACAATAAATCCAATAGAAAGAGGGTACTGGGGAGAACCTCCAAGCGAATATTATGATCTTATATTTCCACTGTGCGAAGAGCAAAACTACAAATTTGTTCCCATCGATTGGGTTGAACTAGATGTCTGGAACGATTTTGATCCATTGCGGAATTATACAGACGCTCAAAAAGAAGAGTTAGAACATGAATTGGAGAATTGGTGGCAGGAACAGCTCGCAGTATCAAGTGAAGGGAGAATCCCGTTTAACCATAATGCGTTTGATGATGTTACGAAGCGTAAGTATCAGTGGATCGCTCAACTGGATTCGAGATCGCATGCGGTGAGATGGGAATGCAGGCATGAAATCATGCTGCAACGGATCAAAAATGCCATCAAAGACAATACAAATGCACGAATTCTATGTATTGTGGGGGCTGATCATAATCATGCACTTTACGAAGGATTACAATCCGTACATAACATTCAGATTAGGTATCCGTTAAAATAAATACTATATATTGCCCTAAGTTTGAGGAGGTACATCTATTCATGGTCAACGAATTGTACCGTAAACCACGCTCATATTTTCTGAGGCAAAAACGAGTTCAGGTCGCATCTCATTTTTTGGTTTCAGCACTATTGGGATTGGTATATGCGCTTATGATTGTAAATGACACAACGAGAGGCATCATTTCTACCGTATTGCCAAGTACAGACGGGTCGGATATTCATCAATATTTACCTGTTGTGATTATGGTGATCATTTACTTATATCTGATTCGAACTACACTCCCGAGAAATCGTCTTAACAAAATCTCGTTCAGTTGCCTACTTATTATCACTGCCGAAATGAGCTTTGTTTTTTCTTTTGTCAGTTTAATAGTATTCATATTTTAAAAAGTTGTAACACAAAAAATGAACATATTTAAGTGAACTATTAATAAATACAGAGGTCATGTATATGAACATTCAAAGAAAGCGAAAGTGGATGGTCTGGTTGTTAGCTATTATTCTAATCATTGCTGTTCCAGCAACCATTTTCTTGCAGATCATTATCCACTCCAATGTACCAGAGCTTGCAGAAGGCAGCATTGAGCAGCATTATGCGCAGCAGGGGAGTCATCTTGTAAAGATAGAAGAAGTGAAGAATGCAATGGGAGAGCCTGCATATCGAATCTACTATCCCGAATTTCAAGGAGATGAAGCCTATCCTGTGATCTCTTGGGGAAATGGGACAGGCGCTAATCCAGATCGTTATGATGGGCTCTTGAAGCATCTTGCTAGCTGGGGATTTGTTGTCATTGACTCCTATAGCAAGACCACAGGTACAGGCCAAGAGATTGTGGAAGCGATTGATTATTTAACACAGGAGAACGAACGATCAGGTAGTATCTTTTACGAGAAAATACAAAAAGAACAAATAGGTGTAGCTGGACATTCGCAAGGTTCAACGGGAGTTATTAATGCTCATACCAACGATACAAGTGGTTCGCTGATCAAGACGATTGTATCTATCGCTCTTCCGGACTTGAAGCATTGTGATCCAGAAGATGTATACGACACATCGCAGATTACGGTTCCTTTCTTCATCATGGGCGGTACACGAGATTTTCTAATCTCACCTGTATCCACGAATCAATTGGCTCTGCAGCATACAGACAGCGGCACATCTGTGATGATGGGAATGGCCAAAGGCGCAGCGCATACAGCGATTGAAGGGAACGGTGGTAATCATAGAGGGTATCTGACGGCTTGGATGAGATATCGTCTGTTCAATGATCAGCAAGCTATGCAGGCATTTCACGGAGATGCGGCCGAGATGGTGCACAATACCAATTGGACGCATGTTGAACAAGCGAATATGGTGGATACGTTTAAGGAATGAAACTTTTTTGTGCACAGATGGTTGCGATCCGAAACGTGGGTACACCTATACTTTGAAATAAGAGGAGGGATCAGATGGATTGGCTTATGAGAATGAATCGGGCACTAGATTACATTGAAGTCAATTTAAGCGGCGAGATTGAACTGAAGGAAGTTGCTGGGCAGGCATGCTGTTCTTCGCATCAGTTTCAGCGAATGTTCTCATTCATTACCAATGTATCACTAGGAGAATATATTAGAAGAAGACGGCTTACGCTCGCTGCGATTGAATTGCAAAATAGCAAAATAAAAGTTGTAGATATTGCCCTAAAATATGGGTACGAATCACCGGTTTCATTCGCGAGGGCGTTCCAATCGCTGCATGGTGTTAATCCAGCAATGGCTCGTGAAGAAGGAACCGTCCTCAAAGCCTATCCTCGGTTATCCTTCCTCATTTCAATTAAAGGAGAGACGGCTATGAACTATCGGATTGAAACCAAAGATTCCTTTCAAATATTCGGAATAGAGAAGGTATTTCAAGTAAACGGAGAAGACACTCCGGCCAATCTATGGAAGCAGAGCCATGAACATGGGGAGGTTGAGAGGCTCGCTGCGAATGCTGGTGACCATCCTGATTTCTTAAATGAGCATTACCATAAAGTACATGCTGTGTGTAGCTATCAAAAAACCGGAGAAGATACCTTTCCATACATGTTATGTGCCTTCAAAAACGAAATGAGTAAAACGGAAGGGTACACTAGCGTGATGATTCCAGCTCATACATGGGCAATTTTTTCATCCGATCTCTTTACATGGGATCAATTCAATGAAACGATTGAAACGTTATACAAACGATTCTACTCAGAGTGGATTCCTACGACAGGGTATGAACAAGTGGATGGATTGGAGTTCGAAATTACGGGTGAGAAGGATGGTTTGAACTTTGTAGAGCTATGGTTTGCTGTTAGAAAAATATCATAGTTTGCATTGAATTTGAATGCCGCTGAAATCCAGCGGCTTTTTGCGTTTGCATTAAACTGAACGTCAAATGGAAAATTGAACATGTGCTAACATATACAGTGAACGTATGAATTGAACTATAACCTATAATCGATGGGAACGGACGATGATCAAAAGTTAAGATGGGTTAGTGTTTTGATATGCTGAGCTGCTGCATTGAATTGATCCGAAAATGGTGTAGAATCCTCATATTCTTCAGGTAATTCGTCTAGAAAGAGTTTGATCTGATGGGCTACTTTTAATTGTATCTCAGCATCTTGTTGATTACTTTCTAACTGTTTTCTCACAACATTGGCATATTCAAATCTGAATAATGTAAAATCATTTCGTAGAACATTTACATCAGGAAAACCACTTGTTTGTTCTTTTATAGTAGTGAAAAAGTCATTTACAAAATTAATATCAAGAAGCACATCAAATTCCGGCACAGCATTACCGTTTGCGTCTGACTCTTTGATCCTATCCAGTGTTTGATCCAGCTTCTGTACTCTCGAAATGAGACCTTGATAATACCGTGAGTTGATTTCAGCATTTTTATTGCTGTTATAATTATTAATGAGTACAACAATTGCGGCAATTGACAGTATAACAGCACCCCAAATGATGAGTTTAGAATATTTTTTCTTCATTACAATGACCTCCAGATGTTATGTATGCACAAGTAGCGATATTACCATGACGTAAGGGAATTGTTCTATATGAACAATTTACCAAAACGATGGAATGAGATGACACTAAACGATTATGTTGTTATGACAGGCTTGTTAAAGGAGATTAGTATGTAAAATGAGAAACATACTTTTAGATTATATGAGTAGACTCACCTCGCTTAGCATCGAACAGCAGGAAGCTATTTTAAATGAAATTCAAATAAAAGAGTTCAACAAAGGAAGTGTACTTATTCAACAAGGTGACATTCCTACGAAATGCTTCTTTGTTATACGAGGTTGTGTTAGACAATATTCAATCGATATGTCCGGGAGAGAATTTACCTCCAATTTTTATACAGAAGAACAGGCCATCGCTTTATTTAATCATCATAAGATTAATAAAGCTTCCGAATGTACATTTGTGTGTGTAGAGAATTCCGTGCTGGTTATTGGTGATCTTCTGACAGAACAGGATATGTACTCGAAATACACCCAATTAGAATCCATGACTCGTCAGATGATTGAACAGAGTCTTAGTGAGGTTCAAGAGAACTTTGCTGCGTTTATTGCTTCGTCCCCAGAAGAACGTTTTAAGTCTCTTTTGGTCAAACGACCTACGTTAATTGACCGGGTGCCACAACACCAATTAGCTAGCTACCTAGGTATGACTCCTGAATCATTAAGCCGAATCAAAAAGAGAATGGTTCAAGATGGAGAATAGTTGGTTGGAGTCTTGCTTTCCAACCTATTTTTACCTCCCCTATATATTAACCAAAGGGCAAAACTCAACTCTCCGACGGCCATAGGTATAGCCATGATCATATTGATTACGTCTGTAACGTTCTTAACTGCTGGTCCGATAAGTTCTAGGGAATGTATTACGAAGTAGCCAACAGACGCTAACAGAAGTAGAATAGCAATCCACTTAGGTGCCTCATCTGCCTTAAAAACCAAAATCCCGAGAATCATTAAATGGCTACCAAATACAATTAAACCTACAGACCAGACGTCCTGGAAATTTTGCAAATAGCTCATTATTTGTTCTCCTTGCGAAATTGCAAATTCCCCTGATACATGAACAATTTTTTGGATTAGTGGGAGGGTGAATATTAAATTGATTACGGCCCAGCCAAGTATAAGTGTGTAAACCAGACGGAGACATGCACATATGACTGCTAGTTTTTTATTTAGCTTCTTGAAGAAAAGATAGCAGGTACAGGTGACCACAATGTCGCATAACCAAACGATGATCCAACCTATAATTTCTGCTTTATAAAGATTATTACGGAAGATAAGATTTTGAACCGTTTCTTGAGCATTACCTTCAACCATTAATTCGCTATGAGCATAACCAAATGCAAAGCCTGCAGCAACAGCCATAAGCAGTAAAGCGAAACCTATAGTTAGAGCTGATTTACGACGATTTGGTGCAATTATCCATCCATTTTTCATCTTGTAGTTACCTCCTTGAAGTGTACGAATATCATTAGTGTAATGGTTACTCATATGGTCTGCATTGACTTAAGTTAATGTTATAGATGATAAGAGTGTTGTTTTGACAGGAACCGTGCTTGCATTTGCAGACGCAGTTCTTATATTCTTTATTAAGCTGAGCGCGCACCAAAGAGTGAAATCAAAATATTGGGGGATTACAGGATGATACGATGGGGTAATTCTCGGGGCAGAGTATATCGCAACTCGCTTTGCCACTGCACTACAACATGAACCTAGCAGTAAACTTTATGCAATTCGTGGCCGCAGTGAATCAAAGTTAAAGGAATTTGCAGATAAATATGCAACAGATCGACAGTATGTATCACATGATGAGATAGAAATAGCTAGAAGCAAAAACATTCTCTTTATGGAAGCTGTGAAGCAACACTTTGTGTCAATGTACATAGAACTGCGTCGAAGAGTGGAAGCAGGTACCAAGCTACGTGTAGGTCATGTCGAAGCACAAGTAGAGTGCATTTGACCGCCAAAAGGAACGAAAGGTTGTGTTACAGGGGGAACGAATAGTGAGATTCATCATTTCGTAGAATGTCTTAAGAATGGGCGGACTGAAAGTGACATCATGTCACTGACCGCTTTTCTGCGCTGTGCTGAAATTCTGGATACCATCCGTGCGGGTCTGTGGTACACTCATACAGAGATGGAGAATATACCCCATTATATGGCTTCTGGCGGAGCGTTCCGATCCGGGTACACAATGAGTGGGTCGCAACGCTTGCACTAAGCGGACTGCATGAAGGTAGAGACCATGAACTTGTCGTTCGGTCTTTGAGTAGAGCTCTTGAGAAGCAAGTTTCAGTTTTCCCTAGTGCCGCAATGTAAGTTGTAGCTTAAGAGAAGCTTAAGACCTTGACTAGATACCAATATATTCATAACAAGGAGTTTGCAAATGAACGAAATCACAATAACGCCGCTTGTTGGGATCGGTCCTTTTCGACTAGGAATGAGCAGGGAAGAGGTAGAGCAGACATTTCAGAATTTGGATCGTTGGAGAGCAGATGATGGCATTCCCATGAATCCAAGCTACATCGAAATGTTATTTATGCGTGAACATTTCGAATATGATACCGATGGTCGAGTGAAATTTATTCAACTGATCAATCCACAGTATTCGGGAGAGTTTCACGTTCCTTGCTTGTTTCAAGGGGTGGATGTATTCAAGGCGAAAGCTGAGGAGCTAATTCATTCCCTTAGGAAAGATTATCCCACGGTCGGAGATCATGATCCAAAGACAGGGTTTTCCTTCGCGATTAGAGCATTGGAGCTGAGCTTCTGGCGAGAAGGAATGATGAATGATGACATCTTGAAAAATCCGGAGTTTCTGGAGATGAGTGAAGAGAATCAGGAGCTTGAGAAGAGGTATTTCTATTTTACGACTGTCTCGATTGGAGCACCGGGGTATTTCGAGTTCATGGATAACGATTAGTGGATGTGTAGGATTGAAAGTCAGTGATTTCATCATATTCAAAAAATTCAAGAAGCAGGCGATTAGACAATCGTCTGCTTTTGTTTTATTAAAAGTATAAAAATTCAAAATCATCATCAAGTTTAAATAGGGTAAAGAGGTGAAATTAAGCAGTCGTTGGTAATAGACTTATCCTTCAAGTGTATCTATTCACATTTATGAATTCAACTTGGTAAAATCCATACTTAAGACTAATATGTTATCCGTTAATCAAAAAGTATAATTAAGGAAAAATATGAATACATAAGAGATTGGAGAAAGTCAAATTTATGAAAATGCCTGTAATGTTACACGTGGTTCGAGGTTTACTAGGTTTGAAATTAGTACTCTTGGTTTACTGGATGGTGTTACTCCAGATTAAAATCAAAGAAGCAGATGCTCAATTTATGTACCTTGATGTCAATAGTGAAAATTTGTATTCCACTTTTGGGTATCTAGAAGGGGAATTTTATGTGAGGCTAATACCCGCACTATTAGCTGTTACTTTTATTAGCTGCAAGCTGTATAAAACAACAATGATTTTGCTTATAGTTACTCTTCTTCAAGCAATTGCTTCGAAAGAGGTGCTCTCCATTCTGATTCATTTGTTTATGCTTATCGTAGTTCTAGTACATCGTCCTAGCAAAACATATCTTCAAAGGCTAACTTCCAAAACCGAAGTTGCTAATCAATAATTGTATGGTTAAGACTAAATACTAACCAAGCGCGTTCCTAAATAGGAATGCCTTTTTTATGTTAGTAATTCTAAAATACATTGGTTTTTAATACATTATATGATTTACACATTTGTCCATGGGAAATGAGGAATTACCCGAACCAAGTACTTTATAAAAAGCATATTTATCCATATGAACTGTAATAATTATACTCTCTTTCGACATGTTAGTATGATCATTTAACATCGGTGATAATATATGACCTTCATGGTAAATCATGATCCGAGAAGTTAGAATGGTGAGAGAATACGAATTCCGAAGAAGAGGTAATGATAATGAACACACTCACATAGATTCAAAAGTGGTACGCTCAACACTGAAGAAATACTCGATTGTTTTAAAAATTGGGCTGCTCTTTTAGATGAAGATTAACAACTTACCTTTTGAAATTCAACGTTTAAGGAGGGGACAGTATTGCGTAAAGAAATCGTTGTTAATTTACCCATCAAGCCTAACGAAGTCCCAGCGCTAAGAGAATTGACAGGTTGGGAGGGGCGTCACTCTGATTATCCCGTTTTATTTGAACGTTGCAATTTTTGGGCAGGTTTACGAGGTGATCAGGAGGAGTTAATCGCTTTTGGTTATATTTCAGGCATGGGATTGCAACATGGTTATATGGAAGATATCATTGTTCACCCGCGGCTTTGGAGAAAAGAATAAAATTGCTAACGTGTGGATTCGGATTCCAATTAAGTGTGATTATGTTAATCTGTATAAAGTAGACACCAAATTGAGAGAGGGATGTTACTTGAAGAATAGAAGCATATTATATATTGAAGATAATGAGAAAATAGGTAGTTGGGTAAAAGAAGAATTGGAACAGCAAGGATTTGCAGTTCAGTGGCTTCTCACGGGTAAAGGAGCTGAAGAAGCAGTGAGTCAGCATGAAGTTGTTCTTTTAGATATCATGTTACCTGGTTTAGATGGATTTACTGTGGGAAAACGATTAAAAAAGGCAGCGCCTACTATTCCTATTTTGTTGTTATCCGCTCGAACATCGATCGATGATAAGGTAGATGGTTTACAATTTGCTGATGACTATTTGACTAAGCCATTCCATATGGATGAGTTAGTTGCAAGATTAGAAGTGTTAATCCGTCGAGGTGGGAGAACGAATTCCGAACGAATTCAATTAGGTAATCATATTGAAGTCGATGCAGCAGGACAAATGGTATTTAACAAAGACACGGGGGAAGAAATTATACTGACAGGAAGGCAGCATCAAATTTTAATGTATTTCTTACGCCATCCCAATCAGGTGTTACCAAAAGAACAAATCTATGAAGCAGTTTGGCAAGAAGCATACATAACCGGTGATAAAACACTAATGGTACATATCCGTCGACTGCGTCAAAAGCTGGAACGTAATCCAGATTCCCCGGAAATTATTGAAACGCTGAAGGGAATAGGCTATCGGGTGAAACAATGAAACAGAATAGATCATTATTTCGCCATTACCTAAGAGGACATTTTCTCTTTATTTTTTTGCCTCCCTTGCTTCTGTTATTCTTCTCTATGTTCGTTAATTTCTCTATCGATGGTGAGGAGCCTAATACTCTAAATCCAATGATCATTATGCTCTTTATATTTGGTTTTATTATTGTCGCATTTGTTGCCATTTCGTGGCTATTCTTCTTCCGACTTCGTAATCGTCTCACACGCTTACAGGAAGTCATGTCATTTGCAGCAGATCATCATTCATTCCCTACACCAGTATCTGTTAAAGTGGATCGTATGGATGAAATAGACCAGTTAGGAAGTTCTTTTAATTGGATGATTGAGCAGCTTGAAGAAAGTCGTAAGCGAGAATATGAAGAGCAGTTATTGCGCCAACGACTTATTGCCAATTTATCTCACGATTTACGTACGCCACTGACGATTCTGAGAGGACATGTCACCAGATTAAACAAAGAAACCATAAGTCTAGAAGGACAACATTCGTTAACAGAAATGAATCATACGATCACAAGAGTTGGTGTACTCATGGATGATTTGCTTTCCTACACGTTGCTAACATCAGAGAAATATCCTTTTGAGCCCGCTTTAACAGATATTGTACGTTTAGTTAGAGCATCTGTTGCTGCATGGTATCCCGTATTTGAAGAAAAAGAGATACAGCTTGAAGTCGATTTACCATTCGAGCAGACTTTTTATTGGGAAACAGATCCAAAATGGATGTCACGGGTTCTGGATAATTTGTTTCAGAATATTCTTCGACATGCAGCAGAGGGGAAATATGCTCACATGGCAGTTGATGTAGATCAAGAACAAATCATTGTTGCAGACAGAGGCCCGGGTATGAATAACTCTTCTTATGAGGGTGGAGCAGGGATTGGTTTGTCGACTGTAAATTATATGTTAAACAAAATGAATCTGAAGGCAGACTTCGTATCTAATGAGGATTATGGTACAAAAGCAATTATTGGTAGAGCTGAGCAATGAGGCGCTCTATGTGTGTATTAAACATGACAAAGAAGAGGCACTTTGATCATTCAAGGTGCCTCTTCTTTGTCATGTTATCTTATAAGTGTAATCTCATGAGGAATGGTCAAAGTGGATCGCACAATTTATTGTCCAAGGACAAAAAAATAAATTGAACGCGAAAAAACGCTGTGATATAATCAGTAGCGCATTAAAAAATTAAATCAATAGTTGTATACTCTATTATCCTTAAATATAGTATACCTCTGGGATTTGGATTTGTCAATGCTCTTTTTTGGCCTAAAAAATGGGAAAAGGGTGGTTCAGAGATGATCGAAAAGAACAATTGGCATCAAGAACAGGAACGGCTGGAGTTAGTTAGAAACAAACTGCAGGTAAGGATCTCTGAACTGGAGCCGGAAGTAGCCGGATTACATGATCAGGCATCGGACATTCGCAAGCGATTCTGGGAAGAAGTTACGATGAACACAGGTACTAATGAAGACTTCGAGGAGTCTTTCTTCACCATTAACCAACAGTCCGCAGTATTAGCCGAACGAGAGCGTGGTCATCAGAGATTGATGCAGCAGTGGAAAAACTTAAAGCGTCTGCTTCCATCACCGTATTTTGGGCGAATTGACTTTCGGGAGAAGGGACTGAGCTTCAGTGAGGAAATTTATATTGGCGTGTCTTCATTTGTTGATCAAGACGGCTTGAGCTTTCTGATCTATGACTGGCGTACGCCCATAGCTAGCATGTATTATGACGCTTCCCCCGGGGTTGCCTCATACGTTACCCCTTCTGGAACCATCGAAGGCACGATGGAGCTTAAACGGCAGTTTCAGATCCAAAACGGGAAAATTAACAATATGTTTGATGCAAATGAAACGATCGGGGATGACTTGCTTCAGCATGTGCTTGGCTCTGGAGCAGATTCGCAAATGAAGAGCATTGTAGCAACGATTCAGAAAGAACAAAACGCGATTATTCGTAATGATACGAGTCGAATGTTAATTGTGCAGGGAGCTGCCGGCAGTGGTAAAACTTCAGCAGCTTTGCAGCGAGTAGCGTACTTACTCTATAAGCACCGCCAGACAATCAAGGCCGATCAGATCGTACTTTTTTCGCCTAATCCGATGTTTGCCAGCTATATCTCTACCGTTCTTCCAGAGCTTGGTGAAGAGAATATGCAGCAGACAACGTTCCAAGAATACCTCGACTATTGGTTAGATTCGACATTACGATCGGAGGATGTCTTTGATCAAATTGAATATGTACTGACTAAACATAGTATGCCAGGCTACGAGGCTCGTCTTCAGGGGATGGAGTATAAGACATCCGAAGCTTTCCTGCAAGCTCTACAGAACTATGGCTTATGGCTGGGACGTGAAGGCATGCAGTTCAGCGGGATTCGGTTACAGAAACGGGATCTGATTACGGCAGAGCAGATGAAGGAGAAATTTTACGGGTATGATCATACCTTACCTCTAATCAATCGGGTTGCTCTCTTGCAGGAGTGGCTCCTGAATGAACTGGCTTCGCTGGAACGGGCGGAACGTGAATCCTCTTGGGTGCAGGAAGAGTTGAATTATCTGGATACCGAGCAGTACGTTGAAGCATTCGGAATGTTGCATAAGGAAAAAGAGGTTTTCGATGTTGCAGAGCGTTATGCTGCCATTCTTAGAGATAGCAAGCAAAAACAACGAGGGGATGAAGGTGACTTTGATTTCACGCAACGAGAGGAACAACTGCTCCGTCAAAAAATTGTCAGAGCATACTTTAAGCCGCTAAAGAAAAGTGTGAGAAATTTCTCTTTTGTCAATCTTAAGGCCATTTACGCTCAACTGTTTGTTGATGAAGAAACGTATAAAGAAAAAACGAATGGAGCTGCGTTTCCTGCTTTATGGGCAGAAATCTGCATGAGAACCAAGGAAATGCTGGATCAAAATAAGTTGTTTCATGAGGATGCAACACCGTATTTATATGTAAAAGAGTTAATTGAGGGTGTTCGGACAAACACGGAAATTCGATATGTATTCGTAGATGAGGGTCAAGATTATTCGTCCTTTCAATATGAATATTTGAAAAAACTGTTTCCTCGTGCCCGGATGACCGTGCTTGGTGATTTTGGTCAAGCCATCTTCATGCAATCTACAAGTTTAGTTGGAGATCAATCTCCACTGGTTCGCCTTTTTGGTGAAGCTGACACAAGTCTATTTTCCCTATTGCGCAGCTATCGCTCAACTAAAGAAATTGTTGAATTCACAAGAGCAATGTTGCCTGGGGGTGAGGAGATCATACCATTTGACCGCAAAGGACCGAAACCTCTTCTGACCAAGTTATTGAGTAGGGAAAAACGTGATGAACAGGTACTGGCAGACATCGCAACACTTCGGGATAAGGGATTTAAGTCGATCGCAATTATTACGAAAACGGCAGCCGAGAGCCGTGAGGCGTATGCGATGTTACAAGCTCCGGGAAACGAAACCTTACAGCTTATTACAAAAGAGACTATACACTTTGAAAAAGGATTGATGGTGATTCCCGTTTATCTAGCCAAAGGAGTCGAATTCGACGCAGTCCTAATCTATAATGCTTCATCGAAAACGTATGGCGAGGAAAATGAACGTAAGTTACTTTATACCGCTTGTACACGGGCAATGCACGAACTTTATCTGTATACGATTGAAGATTGGTCACCATTTATACAGGCGCTACCTGCGGATTTGTATGAGATATCATCTTAGACAGCTCAGTGGCCATATAATAGAAAGCATTGTCAGCCTTGGTTATTCCCAACCAAGGCTTTTTTATCCAAAGAAAACCATACGCTATGCGTGAGTTCAGAGGAGATTCCAGAGGAATTTTTGAAAAATGTGGTTATAATAAACGCGTGACTTCATAACATGGCGTTTATGGGTTGCACAACTTATGAACGACAATCATGCTAAGAGTGTAACCTATAACGCTGGGCTGTAAGTATGATAAATGATAGGACAGAAAAACTGTTGACAATTATTTATCCTAACGTTAGGATAAATACATTCTAACATTAGGATAAATAATTGATACGTTTTACTTTCACTTTCAATTGTTCTTAAGTTTCAAAATGCTATGGAAGAGGATGGTTTGATAGATGAACGAGCAGAGTGAGCTTGATTTACGATTATTTCGTGTGTGGATGAAGGCGACAAAAGCAGCGACAGAAACAATTCAGAGAGATATTCAAAGTTACAATATCAGCATGGAGAATTTTATAACACTTGAATTGCTCTATAGCAAGGGACCGCAAACTGTTCAGAGAATCAGTGAATTGCTTTCTATACCGAGCGGAAGTATTACTTATGTAATTAATAAGCTAGAAAAGAAGGAGTTAGTCGAAAGGAAACAACATTCGGAAGATAAAAGGGCGTATCTTATCGCTTTAACCGATCAAGGAAGAACTCTGTTTGATGAAATTTTTCCTAAACATGTGGATTTGATCTCTCGAAGCTTGTCTTTTGTTACAACGGATGAAAAGGAACAACTCATTAATCTTCTCAAAAAGATTGGATATGGCATTCAAAATATGAGTGAAGAATGATTTTCCGACTAACATTTAAATAAAAATAGAAAGAAGGAGATTGAATGAATCAATCATCAGAATCTATGGAATTTGGACTAAGTACTTTCTTAGAATCTAAACCAACAGCGAATGGCGTATCTCATGCAGAGAGAATTCGACAGGCTGTTGAGGAAGCTGAATTAGCTGAACAGGTTGGATTAGACGTGTATGCTATTGGAGAGCATCATCGTGAGGATTATGCAAGCTCGGCACCCGCAACCATATTAGCTGCTATTGCATCTAAAACCAATAAAATACGTCTATCCAGTGCAGTATCTGTTTTATCATCTGACGATCCTGTTCGATTATATCAGAATTTTGCAACATTAGATGCTCTCTCTAGCGGACGTGCAGAGATTATGGCTGGCCGGGGATCATTTATAGAATCCTTTCCTTTGTTCGGATATGACTTAGAGGATTACAATGAGTTATTTGATGAAAAACTGGACTTGTTACTGCAGGTCTCCGCTTCAGAGAAGGTTACTTGGAGAGGTAAACACCGTCCTGCGATTCATGATTTAGGGGTATATCCACGAGCAGTACAGGAGCCATTACCTGTATGGATTGGGACGGGAGGAAACGTGAATTCAGCGATTCGAGCAGGAGTTTTGGGACTACCTATTTGTTTTGCGATCATTGGCGGTTCACCAGCGCAATTCGCTCCATTGGTTCAGGTGTACAAAGAAGCTGCGCTTCAAGCAGGACATGATCTAAACCAATTACAGATTGCTGTTCATTCACACGGTCTTATTAAAGAAGATGGCGAGCAAGCTGCCAATATGCAATTTCCTGCAGTAGTTGATCAAATCAATAAAATTGGCCGCGAACGTGGTTTCTCAGAGTACACACGTAGGTCCTTTGATCAAGCTCGAAGCTTAAATGGGGCGTTATATACAGGTGACCCTGAGTATGTAGCCGAGAAAATCATATTGTTGAGAAAAAACTTGGGACTGACACGATTTTTGCTGCATGTAGATAATAGTATGTTAGCTCATCGTGAGCTTTTAGAAACGATTGAATTGTTCGGAACGAGAGTTGTACCCATTGTCAAAAAGGAGCTTGCGCGAATACAGTCATCAAGTAACAAGTAACTGCTGTAGTTATGGAGCCAAGGGCTTGTCTGTCTGAAGACAATCCCTTGGTTCCTTCCTGTTATATGCTATTTATACCCAAGTAGCAACTTCATCTACCGGGAGACGATAAGATTGATGCCCTTCTCTAGCTCCTTTACCGATCGTAATTAACATAACCGTAGGGTAACGTTCCTTATCTAAGCCAAATACGTCATTGATTCTCGAACGATCATAACCGCCAATAGCGTTGGTATCGTATCCGTGTGCCCGTGCAACCAACATAAGCTGCATAGATACGAGTCCGGTGTCTAATGTGTTAAATTGGCGTAATTCAGATTCAGACATGCTCGTATACCCAGGTTTGACTGTGTTTAACTGTAAGTCTCTGATGTCTGCAGGTTTGTATCCAAGCTCAACTTCCTTGTTCAAAATGCGCTCCATGTTTTCAATGTGCTTCATATCCATGAACACGGCAATGACAGCTGCTGCAGTTTTAATTTGCTTTTGGTTATACGTAACAAGGGGAGAAAGTTTTTCTTTACCTTCATCACTCTCAATAATCAGAAAGCGCCAAGGCTGTAAGTTGATAGATGAAGGCGCACGCGTCGCTTCTTGCAAAATTTCAGTCATTTCCTCGTGGCTTATTTTAACCTCAGGGTCATAAACTTTAACAGTACGACGACCAAATACGATTTCGTTAAAATCGTTCGTTTTTTGATATTTTCCCATAAACCATAATCCTCCTTAAAATCAATCACTTATCTTATTTAAGTCGCGTCATCATCATGGACGGCTTGACTACGGACTTATCTTAATGCATAGTGTCTATTAATGTAAGTAGTTATATTTTTATAACATAGTCACAAAAAAAGAACCTTTGGGAAGATTGGTGATGTTTAATGGCTAAAATGGAGTACAATTCAATGACTGATGACATAGATTCTTCTGAAAACGTAAAAAGATGTGCTATCGCTAAGCCGCAAAATATGATAGCTGGAAAGTGGAAGTTAACTATTCTATGGCTAATAAGCATGCAGACCAGACGTTTCAATGAGCTTCAACGCTTACTACCCGGCATATCCAAAGGGATTCTTACGCGGCAGCTAAGAGAGCTTGAAACAGATGGACTTATTCATCGAGAGGTATATAAAGAAGTGCCTCCTAAGGTTGAATATTCGTTAACAGCGTTAGGAGATAGTTTTATGCCGATTTTAAACAGTATTGCTGAATGGGGTAAGCGATTTGAGCAACATGAGGAGGACAAGCAACTTTAATCCTAAGGATGAAATTTCTTTTGACCACTTAAGAGACCCATTAACCTATTCTTAATCAACTCTATGAGCAAATATAAAAGTTTGTTAACCTTGGTTGTATCAAGCCAAGGTTTTTTTAGTTCCAGAGCAGGTAGGCTCGTTGTCTCAGCAATGTTAGAATAGCTACAGATTGGCACCCATCTTTCACTTGTTACCAGAGTAGTACGGTGTATTCATTGAAACATTCTGATTGGAGGATTCTCATGTATAAATTGATGATCGTAGATGACGAGTTACTTATGCGCGTTGGAATCCGCTCGATGCTTAACTGGGAGGAGTTTGGTTTTCATGTGGTTGGTGAGGCAGGGAATGGAAAAGAAGCGCTAGAGCTTGCCTTGGAAGTTTCGCCTGATCTAATTATTACGGACATTAAAATGCCTGTTATGGATGGGCTGAAGCTAATCCAAGAGGCATCCTGTGTGCTCAAAACATGTAAGTATGTCATCCTTAGCAACTTTGATGAATTTCATTATGTGAAGGAAGCCCTGAAGCTTGGCGCAGCAGATTATCTAATCAAAAGCGAGATTACAGAATCATCGCTGTCCGAGCTTCTGACCACCGTTACGCTGAAACTCCAAAGTGAACAGATCAGTCCGGCTAACGTACCTTCTGTTACAATTGATTATTCCAAGAGCTTGAGGCACTTGAAAGATAGTTTCTTTCAAGATATTGTAAGCGGATTCATAAATGAGAAAGAAATCATGGTCAGAGCGGAGGAACTGCAGTTTCGCATCAGATCAGACCAATTGGTGATAATCAAGTTCTTCGTTAACTATTACGAGAAAGCGAAGAAGAAATATATCGAGAAGGGGGAGAAGCTGCTTCGATTTTCGCTCCTGAATATTATGGAAGAGATTATCCCATCCAAGTGGGAAAAAGAGATATTTGTGGAAAGCTCTTCTGAATATTGGGTTGTTGTCAATGTGCTTCCTGAGACGAGCTCGATACACGATGATCTGAATAAGTTATGTACTAAGCTTTTATCCTCCATAAAGGATTTTATGAATCTCTCACTCACAGCAGCTGTAAGTACAATCGTATCTGACTTTCGTTACATTAGAAAGGCATGTGAACAAGCAGAATTCGCTCTACATCACGGTTTCTTTACGGGCAGCAATCAGGTGCTGCACTACAATGATGTCCTTCAAGCTCCACCTAGGCAAGAGGTGCACGAAATGCTAAACCCAGAGCAGGAACGGAATTTTCTTAAATTGTGGGTCAGTAAAGACTACAACAGTGCAAAGGATTTTCTTCAAACCATTCGATCTGATCTGGAAGCACAGCGAGCGAATGAGAGCAGTGTTCGGAAGCAATATATTTTGCTGATGGAAACGATACAATCGCATCTGTCTCGTGGGACAGAACGAGGCAAGCGTAATTCTACAGAGAAATCCCCTTATGAAATTGTGCTCAAGGGAGAGAGTTGGGAGGATATTCACCAAGATATGTTGGACTATATCGCTTATTATTTTAAGGCCAATTCCCAGGACATGCAGGAGCATACCCATGCAGACGTTGCAATCGAGATGATCAACAAGTATTACGCTGAGGATATTTCTCTCCAAGGCGTAGCAAATCAGATTAATGTTAATCCATCGTATCTAAGCCGATTGTTCAAGCAGGAAAAGGGGGAGAACTTTATCACATATTTAACGCGAGTTCGTATGGAACATGCGAAGAATTACCTTTTGAGCAAAGAGCTAAGGGTGTACGAAATCGCAGAAAAGGTCGGTTACCATAACTACACATATTTCAGTAAAATTTTCAAAAGATCTGTCGGACATACCCCTGAAGAATATCGAGATCTACAGCAGGAATCCTTGTAAACCATGAATAGAGGTGCATCCGATGAAGCATGTCCGATTCGTGCGAATCCAGCACAAAATCATGGTGATCTGTATAACGGTCATTATCCTTCCGGTACTTGTGATGACCATCAATTCCTATTATTCTTCTGAACGTTTATTAACACAGAATTATACGAATGTGTTGAACGATCTGTCTAAGCAGACCAATATACGAATTGATGAGTTTCTCAAAGAGATCGAAAAAATTACTCTTCTGGCGAGCAATGGACTGAGCAATGATCTATCTGCGACACCTGAGGGCAGTTTTCCCATTCAGGACTTTCTTCGAAATAGTGATGAGCCGCGAGAGATTGCAGCTTACAATATTCTGATGAACTATATTATGATGAAGGATCGCGTGTTTTCGATCTACCTCTATAACCTAAACGGAGGTCCGAATCTGTTCGTTAGTCCTCATCAGCCTATTGATGCAAACTACAAAGTGGCAAACGAATTGTGGTTCAAACAGTTCCTGCATAGAAATGATCGAACCATCACGTTGACTACACGAATTGACGAGCAATTGCAGAACAAAATTCTTGCAGTCTCACATGCACGGAAAATTCATGATGTCTCTACAGGAAAGCTGCTTGGTGTAATCGTGGTCAGCATTGACATCAAGTTTATCGAAATTGTCAATCGCAACTTGCAGGAAGGACTGCGCTCCAGATTCATGATCGTGGATGAGGACGATAAGATTGTGTATAACGTGGATGAGCGATTGATCGGTACATTGTTTCGCGGAAACGTCCGTCCACCTGAAGCAACGAATGTTGTGGTGACTAGCCCTCTAAGTCAGCAAAAGTGGACAAGTTATCTCTACATGCCGTTGGATGAGTTGACTGCTGATGGGAGGATATTAGGTCGTAACCTAGTAACGCTCGCCGTCGTGATGTTCCTTTTTGCAGTCGTCTTATCCGTGTTTCTCTCCCATGTCATTACAACGCCAATCAAGAGACTGTTACGTAATATCTCGCTTGTAGAAAAGGGGCAGTTCGAACAAGTCGAGCATATTCGCTCTCAAGATGAGATTGGACATCTATCGGTACGATTTAACAAAATGTCGCATGAATTAAAACGAATGGTCGAGCGGGTGCAGCAAGAAGAAATGGAGAAGGCTCAAGCCGAGATGCGTGCTCTCCATCACCAGATCAATCCCCATTTTCTATATAACACACTTGGATCGGTAAAGTGGATTGCCTCCATGCAACAAGCTGACAAAATCGTGGACATGACAGATGCACTTATCTCAATGCTCCGTTACGCCACAAGATCAGATGATAGTCTAGTT
This sequence comes from Paenibacillus tundrae, assembly GCF_030812775.1. Taxonomy (GTDB): domain Bacteria; phylum Bacillota; class Bacilli; order Paenibacillales; family Paenibacillaceae; genus Paenibacillus; species Paenibacillus tundrae_A. The sequence continues at coordinate 141,421 of NZ_JAUSTI010000002.1, read as the reverse complement.
ACTATTCGTGAGGAATTAGATAACATTAAGAATTATGTAACCATTCAGAATGTAAGATACTATGACTCTATTCAGATGAATTATGAGATTGAAGATCAATTGATGGACTACCGAATGCCCAAAATGATTCTACAGCCCATTGTTGAGAATGCGATTTTTCACGGTCTTGCCGAGCATGAAGAAGATGGCCTTATAACGATACGGATTCAAACCAAGGGCAATGATATTACCATCGAAGTTTGTGATAACGGAGTAGGTATGGAAGAGCATACGATTCAGAACTTTATGGATGAGAATCCAAGGGTAGGCGATGGAACGAGAGGGATTGGAGTTCACAATGTACAGCGGCGCATTCAGCTGCATTTTGGGAGTCCTTATGGGATCCAGGTGGAAAGTGCAGTAGGGGAGGGCACGACTTTTACCATTCTGCTGCCTGGCATTTTAGATATCAAGTAATTGAGTGTATGGTGGTACAACGTAAATCTAGCAATTGATAAATGATTAGGATATGGAGCACCTATGCATGAGAGTCTAATTGGTTGACGTTTTCATAAAAAAATAGATTAAACCAAAGGACCTGCAGTTTATCCTGCAAGTCCTTTAATTACGTTTTAGCCAGTTGAGTGCATGTAGGCACGAGTCACGGGATTACCCTTTGACACTACCAAGCACCAATCCTTTAGTAAAATACTTCTGTAGAAATGGATATACAAGCAGAATCGGTATGGCTCCTAAGAACATTTGAGCGGCACGTCCCGTTCTGGCATTCATCATGGATAAGAGCTGAGTATAATCCGATCCAGATTTCAGCATGATTTGTTCAAAGCTCTGCAGAAGGGTCTGTAAGTAACTTTGTAATGGATAATTGGCTGGATTGTTCATATAGATAATGCCATCAAACCATGAATTCCAATGGGCGACGATACTAAATAAGCCGACCGTTGCAAGGGCAGGTTTGAGGAGTGGAAGCAAAATGCGAAGTAAAACTTGCACTGGCCCCGCACCGTCAATGATGGCGGATTCTTCAATTTCTTCAGGTAGTCCTCTAATGAAATTCATGAGAATAATCATACTAAATACAGGTAGAGCACCGGGCAGGATCAGCGACCAGATCGAATCAATGAGTCCCATCTTGACGACTACAAGGTACGTTGGAATTAACCCTCCATTAAATAACATGGTAACGATGAAAAAGCCCATGTAGATATTACGCCCCATCACTTTATCCTTCGTTTTGGATAGCGGATAGGCAGTGAGAACAATTAATACAAGATTCACTAACGTCCCAAGTATCGTTCGTTTAACGGCGATCCAGAGGGAGGAGAAAAATGCTCCACCTGTTAAGGCAAATTCATAGGCTTTGGTATTGAACTCGACAGGCCAGAATGTAACACTACCCGCAGATACTGCCGAACTACTACTGAACGATACAGCTAGTAAGTTGATAAATGGGAGGATACAAAGTAGAGATATGATTAGCAATATCGTATAGTTCACAACATGAAACAGACGCCTGCTCAAACTTTTATCATAGACCATAATGAGAGTTCCTCCTTAGAAGATGCGATAGCCGGCGACCCTGTATGCCAGAATGTACGAGACCGCAACCAGAATGCTGGAGATGATTGATTTGAATAATCCGACGGCTGTACCAATCGAATACTGCGCCTGCTGAATCCCTAGCCGGTATACATAGGTATCAATAATATCTCCCGTTTGATATACGACAGGGGAGTATAGGTTATAGATTTGGTCGAATCCAGCATTGAGCACATTACCGAGGGATAATACCGTCATTAACACAATGGTTGGCATAAGCAGGGGCAACGTAATATAGATCGTTTGCTTCCAGCGCTTGGCTCCATCAATCACTGCGGCTTCATACAACCCGGGGTCAATACTCGTAAGAGCTGCTAAGTAAACAACCGTTCCGAAGCCGAAGCCTTTCCAGATGTCACTCACTATCATCGTCCATGGGAATAGGGAGGGTGTGCCAAGAAAGGAAATAGGCTGTATCCCGAATACACCAAGGAATGTGTTAACGATGCCGTTGGCACTAAGGATATCGAGCATGATGCCAGCCATGATGACCCAAGATAAGAAATTTGGGATATATACGAGGGTTTGAAACGTACGTTTGACTCCACTATGAAGCACCTCGTTAAGTAGTAATGCGAAGATGACAGGCACGACGATCCCACCAACAATTTTAAATGCGGACATGTACAAGGTGTTCCAGATTGTTCTTATGAAGTTCGGCTGATTAAAGATGTGTGCGAAGTTGTCCCACCCAACCCAAGGGGAATTGAAGCCGAGGCCGGGATTGTATTTCTGAAAAGCAATTATAAGCCCGTAAAAAGGGATATAGCTGAAAATAAACACCAAGACCAGACTTGGGATCAACATGAGATGGTAAGGACTCTGCTGCTTCCATTTTCTCAGCATTACAATTCCTCCGTTCTAGATGTGTAGCATTTGTAACCGTTATCAAAAAAAGGGGGTGAGACGATGCTCATCCCCTCATTGCAACCAGTATGATTTATTGGCCGTAGGCTTCATTGACCGCCTGAGTTGCTTCGTCGCCTCCAGCAGCTCGCCAATTCTGGACAAGAACATCGAAATAATCAATATTCTCGCTACCCATGATAATCTTCGTGAAGCCTTCAGTCAGAATATCATCTAGTGTTGAGCCGTAGTTCGACAGTACTTCAGGTGAAACACCCCATAAAGCTGTCTTGATATAGTTCTCACTGTCTAACACTTTCTTGGCAAGACTATAGGCATTCTTAGGCGCTCCTTGTTGCAAATAATCACCGACTGCTCCTGGCGTTGCATTCTCCATAAACTCAACACTGTTATTGTACTTTTGCCACATTCCCGAAGTTGTTAAGCCGCTAGTGTCTTTGGATTGAAGGGCTGCGGAAACAGCCTCAAACTGCTCGTAGTCGGAGTTGGGATTAAGTACACGGAACGCACCTACAACATGTGCGATATCATTATCTAGTAAATTAGACAAGGTTTCTTCAGATTCCTTACCACTGCCTTCGTCCACGATGTAGGCGTAGTCGTTCAGAATTTTGATTACTTCTTGTGGGTTAGCGAATCCTTTCTTCATTACAATATAATTGTTGTTCGCGAAGAAGATGGATTGCTTCGCTTCTTGACCGTCAATCGTCGGGATGAGATAAGGATAGAAGATCGCGTCTTTCCCCAAATTGGATACCGTATCTACACCAGGGTTGTAACCCCACCATTGGTAAAATGGCTGTATCCCCACTTTGCCTGCGACAATATCGGCATTCATTGCGTTAAAGTCTTTAATCGCAAATTCCGGATCGATAATTCCTTGTTTATACCACTCCGCCCAATCCGCAAGTGCCTTCTTCATTTCGGGCTGGATCGAGCCATAAGCTAATTTTCCAGTGGAATCCTCGATCCACATGTCTGGATGTGCGCCCCAGGCAATTGCGAGCAGATTCAAGTAATCTAGACTCTGATCCACCGCTATGCCATAACCTCCGTGCTTCTCCATAAACTTTAATGCGATATCCTTAACATCACCCATGGATGTAGGGTCTTTCAGACCCAGCTCTTCTTTCCAATCATTCCGAATCCATACGAAGTCTGGTTGTTCAATTAATCCCCAATGCATCTGAGGTATCCCGTACAATTTTCCATCCTTCTTACCAGATTCATAGCTGTCCTTGTCCATTTCCATGTAGCTTTTAACACGATCTGAAGCGTGTTGATCAAAGACTTCGGTCAGATCCATCACCATATCTGCTTCGACCAGCTGTTTTAATTGAGAGGGGTTAACTCTAAATACATCCGGGAGATCATTGGATGCGATTGCCAAGTTCAGTTTGGTATTGTACTCATCACTGACCCAGTCGGTTTTCACATTGATATTGAACTTTTCCTGGTAACGCCGAGTCCATACATTGTTCGTAATATCATCACCTTGTGGGTACTTCGCAGCAGTATGCTCAGATGTAACGGTATGAATGGTTACGGTTCCAGAATCGCTGGAATCTTTGTCCGTATTCGTTGGATTTTGACCAACACCGCTATCATTCGAGCAAGCTGCGAGTAGTACGGTCGACATGAGTAGAGACAACACGAGAGTTTTGGTTTTCTTGTTCATGTACGTTCCCCCTTATGAGCTGTAGTAGAGTTAATCTTGTCTTGAAAATATTGTAATCGAGATTGAAATATTGGGATATAAACGTTATTGACGAAAACCACGAAGTTTTTTTACTTCATCCAATCACAGACGTAAAGCGAATATGGGGCGTCATGCACAAATTTTACCTCAGCCTGATCTTATTTTTACTTCGGAGGCTAATAAACATTAAAGTGAATATTTCAATATATGAAAAATTCACAATAGAAAAGCATCACTCCGCTGGTCATATTCAGCATATTCTATCTTCGCACACGCACATTGAAAAAATGCAAAAAGTAGCACATCTCACAGTTCAATACTACTATTATTTTCTGAGAAAACGCTCAAATAATAAATAGGAGGGAAGACAAACTAAAATTAGGAAAGTAGTTCCCGTCAGATATGTAAGCAGTATCGTTGTTTACAATCTGTTATAGGAGACCACGAAGAAACCGTGCTTATTGATTAATCTGCGAGGAGAAACGATCGACAAGCAGATTCCAGAAGAGCTGAAGCCATGGTGTTAGAAGTTTATTGCGGTGCCTGACCGCATAGATCGTTCGGATTGGACTCCAGTTTGGAATGGGACAAGCCATGATTTCCCCTTTGATAAGATCTTGAATGATGGAAGCCTGTGATAGCATTGCGATTCCCATGTTCTGGCGAACCATTGATTTTAGTGCTTCAGATCCTGAAACTTGCATGATTTCTGTAAATTGAACATCATGTTCAAGAGCCCACTGGTTAATAATTGCACGGCTACTCGAGCCTTCTTCATGTGCAATGAGTGGGAGGCTTTGCAAATCATGCGGTTCAATTGTGGGTTTGGTAGCAAGAATGTGTTCGGGGTGGAAGATGATGACAAGATCATCTTTCATCAGAGGTTCGTAGATTAAGTCCGGATCATCAGGTCCCGTATGCGAAATGACACCGAGATCCAGATCATAAAGTTTTATTTTTTCTATGACTTGTGTGGCTGGTTTAACGTCTAAGCTTAAATATATGTGATGCGCTTGTCTGAATTCGAATAATAAATCAGGAAGAATATAGGTGGCTGGGGTATGTGTGCTTCCAATTCTCAAACATTCGGTTGCGGTCTCTTTGTAATTTTCCAGTGTCCGGCGCATTTCGTCATCCAAAGCCACAATCTGCTTAGCATAGTGATACAAGGATCTACCAGCTTCAGTCAGTTTAATAACATGATATGTTTTGGTATGGAACAACGCCATACCTGCGTCCTCTTGTAACTTATTTAAATGGAACGTTACTGTAGGTTGCGTGATATTTAGCTTCTCAGCAACCAAATATAGTTTTTGTAAATTAACAACATGAACAAATACCTTCAACTGCTGTAAGTTCATATGTAAACGCTCCTCTTCATTAAAATAGATAATATCAATCTTATCATATAATTCATTAATATCATTTAAAATAACTTTAACTTCAATCTAATATGAATCGTTAACAACACCTTTAAGATTAACAGTAGTTCTTAAATAACATCTTAGGGGGAAAAACATGAATTACGTTTGGAAAAAGCGTTTAAGCGGAATAAGCCTGGCACTAGTGTTGATGATTGCTGGATGTGGCGGAGGAACGGGCGCGAATGGCAGCGCTGCTTCAGGAAGTACGGAGACAAATGTCTCATCAGTGGTAAAAGATAACGTGAATCCGAGCTCTTCCAATGAAGATACAGGAAAAACGATTTTTCTGTACGGGAATGATTTTGTTGATATTGTGGCTCCTGAGTTTGAGAAACAAACCGGCTACAAAATGGAAGCTGTCCATTATGGTGGCGGTGAGGCATTAGCCAAAATTGAAGCTGAACAAGGTAACCCACAATGGGATGTCGTCATGATGGACGGTCACGGTTCCATTCGAAATTTGGCTGATAGAGGATTCCTTATGACGGATTGGACACCAGAAAACATAAATAACCTTAGCGATTATGGTGCATCACTCGTTCCTGAGGATCATGCTTACACGCCAATAACCATCCATGCATCTGCAGTCATTGCTTACAACACCAATCGTCTGACTAAGGAACAAGCACCCAATACATGGGAAGGATTTTTCAATTACGAAGGTACGGCTGGACAAGCCGACCCTGCAGTGGCTGCCCCGGCATACCCACTCGTTTCCTCGCTTTTTTATCATTGGGGTATTCCTGATGCTGAACAAAAGTACGAACAGATGATGAAAAAAGGACTGAGAGTTTATCCCAAGAACGGACCTTTAGGAAGCGCACTGGTCTCCGGAGAAATTGATATTGCCGCTCTGCAAGAGAGCAATGCCTATGATCTGAAGCATTCCGGCGAACCAGTCGAGCTTATCTGGCCTGAAGAGGGTGCTCCGGGTAGCCTCAGGGTTGCTGCGATCAGCAAGCATACTAAAAATCCCGCTGCTTCCAAAGCATTTATTGAATTTATGCTCCAACCCGAAACGCAGCACATGCTTGCTTCGCTTGACTCGTCCGACAGCTACTTCACACCGCTTGTACAAGGGGTGGATTCACGCCAGGATCGCGAGTCTAATCCAACATTCCTGCTTCCTCCAGCTGAATGGTCTGCTGAGCATGAAGTGGACATCAAAACCTGGTTTGCTGACCAGAATGTAAATTAAGGGCGGCTTAATGAAAAATTCAGGAACTCGTTGGGGAGTCGGCATTGCATTAATATTATTCGTTGTCATTTTCTTGCCGTTACTTGCTGTTTTACTTAATGCTTTTTTACCAGGGATATTTTTTGGAGAAATTCGATTCCAAGGATTAGGGCTGCTCGGGGAGATTTTTAATCGCCCTTTGTGGCGCCAATCCTTGATGAACTCATTGTGGTTAGGTGTGGGAACAGCACTTTTAGGTACAATATTCGGTGCCTGTCTAGCGATGGTCAGGGCAAGATGGAATTACGCGACTGGACGTTTGCTTGATGCAGGCGTTTGGCTTCTACTGATCATGCCTTCATTTATGTTGGCGCAAGGCTGGATTTTATTCGCGGGAGCGGATGGCATCGCAAGCCGGTCTCTTGGCATAGAGTGGGTGACACATGCAGTATTTCAACCTACAGGGCTAATGTTCATCATGGCTTTGAGTAAATTCCCTTTGGCGTATCTGACGGTACTGGCTTCAGCAGAATGGAATGTCACTCAATACGGGCAAGCTGCTCGCTTAAACGGTGCTCGCCCTTGGACGGTATGGCGCACGGTAGAACTACCGCTTTCGGTACCATCCATCGTTGCCGGAGCCACGTTGGTATTTATTGATACTGTTGGTGATTTCGGTTTACCTGCAGCATTGTCCACCGTGTATCGTTTTCCTACATTGACTTATTCCATTTATTCCGCCATTTATCAATCACCGGTTCGATTCGATATGGCTGGTGTACTCGCATTTTATCTGGTTATTATACTCGGATTGGCAATGTGTGTGCTCATGATTAGCCTGCGTAAGTCGAGATTTGATTTTTTGAATTCCAGAGCTAAGAAAACGATAAAAATTAAACCTCGGAAAACCTATTTATTAAATCTGATTACGATTTGGTTCTTAACCATCAGCATCGGTATTCCCGTCGGGAGCAGCGTTTGCGTCTCATTGATGAAAAAGATGGGCAATGGATTCGCTTCTCAGAACTTTACGTTTGAACATTATGTCTCTTTATTCTCCACAAGTCTACCGGATCACACCAGACTGAATTTCTTAGATGGCATGATCCATTCATTATCCATTGCAGCGATAGCCGCAGTAGTCAGCATGATTATTGGATTCATTGTGGCATATGTACTCACGTTTACGCAGTTTCCGATGAAGGGCGGGCTGCAACTATTCTCTATTGTCTCCCTCGCCGTGCCAGGAATCGTGATGGGCATCGGATACATTTTTGTTTGGAATCAAAGGTGGCTAGAGTATATCAATCTGCATTTGTATGGTACACCTGCCTTGCTCGTGATTGCGGTCATCGCAGGAGCCATTCCTTACGCTGTTCGTGTTCAACTGGGCTCGTTTGGGGCAATCTCTTCTTCGGTGCTAAATGCTGCAGCAGTGCAAGGTGCGGGAACGCTTGAACGCATGGCGCATATCGTTTTGCCTTTGACACGTCGTTCATTGCTTCTCGCGGTGTTGGCTGCTTTTGGTACTAGTGTATTTGACTTGGCTCTAGCTTCAATGCTACAGCCTGCCAACTATGTGCTTATGCCACTTGTTATTGACCAGGCTTTCGAGTTTGGAAAATATGGTTATGCAACGGCTGCAACGATTCTGAGTGGTTCAATTCTATTAGCTATCATTATTTTCATCCAGATTGCAGGTGAAGCTGTTTTTCGCTGGAATGATCGGCGCCTCCAAAAGAGTGTAGCGATTCGTCCGGCTGATAACCACCGCAGAACATATGGGGGTTCGCAATATGAAACCAATTCTTAAGCTCGAAGGGGTTCACAAATCGTTTGACAAACAAGAGGTTTTACGGCCTTTATCTTTTGAAATGAACCAAGGTGAACGCATATGCATTCTTGGTCCATCCGGCTGCGGGAAATCTACCTTGCTACAACTCATCGCTGGTCTGCTGACAATCGACGGGGGCATCATTGAAATGGGTGGCAAACCGGTAGATGGCAAGAAACAGTTTATACCTCCAGAGAAGAGGCCGGTTAATATGGTATTCCAAGATTATGCGTTATGGCCGCATATGACCGTGCGACAGAATATTGAATACGGCATGAAGCGATCACGAACGGACTCATCTGTAAGAAAGCAACGACTGGATCGTTTGCAATCAATGCTTCAATTGGAAGGGCTGCTCGATCGATTGCCGACGGAATGTTCCGGTGGTCAACAGCAACGGATTGGAATGGCGCGAGCGCTTGCCACTGAACCTTCGATCTTGTTGATGGATGAACCTCTATCCAATCTGGACGTTAAGCTTCGAACCGAAATGCGGAGTGAATTGGCGAGCTTATTATCCGATCTGGACACGACCGCGCTCTACGTTACACACGATATGCTTGAAGCGTTTACTCTAGCTGATCGAATCATGGTACTCAGAGCAGGGGGGATTGATCAATTCGCAGAACCACATCAATTGTTCAGCCGCCCAAAGACACCTTGGGTTGCTCAGTTGATGGGGTATCATAACCGGCTTTCCACTGAATTTACGATGGACGGTTCTGCTACGCATATCGCCGAAGAGTATATTACGGGACAAATGATGGATCGTGGAGCATTGGGCGGACGCGCCATCGTTATGTCTCACCCCGAGCAATTACGTATTTCTATGAAGAGAGAAGAAAGGGAGTCTAATCAAATTCCTGTAATCGTGAAACAATCCATTTTTGAAGGCATTCATTGGAGAGTCATCATGCGAACCCGAGATAACCAATTAATCCAGGCATTCAACAAAGAATCCCTTGAACCTGGTTCAGAGTGCTGGCTTCATTTGTCACCTAAGCAAACCATGATCTACCCAGAAAGTGCAGAATATGGGAATGGGTAGACTTCTTGCCGTGTCTGACGTTCATGGTTACGGCCATCTACTCAAACAATTACTGAATGCCGCGGGGTATCGACCCGATCAGGATCAATTGATTTTGCTTGGGGATTATGTCAATAAAGGGCCTGATTCTTGGGGAACACTGCAATTGGTATATCAACTGACTTTGAATGGTGCGGTCGCTCTACAGGGCAATAATGAACGGAAATGGTTAGCCTCCATGCCGAATCCTCTTTCCGAAGATCATACTCCCGTTGAACATTATCGCAAATTTCTGGAACGGTTACCCTTATACTACGCAAGGAATGGACTTTTATTTGTCCATGCCGGGGTACGTCCAGGCATTCCTTTGAGTAGTCAAAGCCCTGAGGATCTGACTGAAATACGAGATCCGTTTTTCTCCAGCCCGGTAGATCCGAATTATACCGTAGTGTTTGGTCATACTTCTACATATCGGTTCAATGTGGCGCCTTGGGAAATTTGGATAGGCAGTGGAAAAGTAGGCATTGATACGGGAGCTGGCCATGGACATTATCTCAGCTTAGTAGATTTTACAACTCGAAATCGGTGGTATGTATCTGTACAAGAACCTTATGAAATCCAGAAAGCAATCCTAAACAGCTAGGAAATCGATGCTGCAGTGCAATTGCAAAATTCATACGCTATTAAAGCCGCTATTCAGCGGTTTTTTAGTTTCTCAGAAGATTTCGTAAGAGAACTTTTCTGAGAATACACTGCAAATATACAGTAGAAGGACAGATTAGTGAAATGGGGTTATAATTGTGCTGTAACTGTGGTAAAAGCAGAAGTCATGGTTTGTGCATATTACATATACTTTGAACAGACTTGGAGCGATCATAGAGATGAGTAGTCGTAAAGAAAGTTTATTGGAGACAGCACTGACGCTTTTTATCGAGCATGGTTTTGCAAATACAACGATTCAGATGATTCTAGATCACTCAGGTGTATCCAAAGGAACCTTTTATAAATTTTTTGATTCAAAGGAAGATTGCTTATATGCCATTCTCAATCAACGTATGCAAGAGGATCTATTGATCCGCAAACAACTTGAGGATAGACACTATAACGCTGAGTTTGATCTACTCGTTGATCAGATCGCTATTCCTATGTCTCTACCCGACAAAGAACGGGTGTGGGAATTATACTGGTCTGGATTTTATTCCGGAGAGATTAACTCTGCGAACCTAGCTACAATGCAGTTGAAATGGTTATCCACCAGATTTGTAGAGGTATATGGGCAGGAAATTAGTTTGTACGCGAGCGAAGGTGCTATTTTATGTTATGGCATGTTACATCAGATTGCGAATGCATCAAGAAGTCTTCATACGAAGAAGCCAGATTGGAACGAGGTCGTCCCCAAAGTATTAACGTATATTGAAGTCATATTAAGAAAAATGCAGCAAAAGAATGAACATATTTTTGACTATACATCTTTAGCTTCATTACATGAGGATAGGAGTACGAATCATAATCTTGTCCATCTGGAAGTATGGTTGGAAGAGTTTGAAGAGTTCAATCGACGGATACAGAAGTCCAATGAGTCCTTGAAATTAAAACAGCTGTCAACGGGACTTCTAACATTACTCCAGGAGAAGGATGAGCTCAATGTCTCTGTGATTGAGGTGGTGCTCAAAGCATTTCATAGCGAACATAAATCTAGCGATGTTCAATCCGAGGCGAACAGATTTATTGAATCCTGTTGGTGGTATATAGAACAAATTAGACAATAGCATTCTCATTGGGTTGGCACTTGCCAGCCTTTTTTGTTTGTTGAAAATAGATGGAATGTACGAATAGTATAATTAAAATATCTTTATTCATAAGGGTTTTTTCGCAAAAATAGGTGAAAAATTGAAATTGATTATACTGAGCGTATATAATTAGTTGAGCAAGTATTTTCATATGTATGAAGAATATTCTTGGAGGTGTACTACAAATGAGTAAAGAGGTTATCTCGGTTCCAGCAATCACTCAGTTTAACACCAGATCTGAAGAATTCTTTCCACTAGAATGGTACAAAAAGATGCTAAACGACAATCCAATCTATTATCACGAGGAAACCGATTGTTGGAATGTTTTTCGATATGATGATGTGAAGAAAGTTCTTAGTGATCATGAGTTCTTTTCTGCCGAGGGGACTCGAACCATTTTGGAAGTGGGCGCCAAAAACAAGGAGGGAGCCATTCCTGAAAAAGTCAGTATTTCAAGTATGGATCCACCTCGTCATCAAAAATATCGATCGCTGATGTCAGCTGCATTTACCCCACGGAGTCTGAAAAATTGGGAGCCGCGCATTCAACAGGTCATTCAGAATGTCTTAAATAACATAGAGAGTAACACCACGATAGATATTGTTGAAACTTATGCTAGTCCAATCCCTTCCATGGTCATGGCTGATCTACTAGGAGTCCCGTTAGAGGATAGTCATCTGTTCAAGAAGTGGGTAGATGTTTTGTTCCAACCATCCGACAACGGAGACAAAGACGAGTTAGAGAAGAAAAAACAAATCGCAGCTAAAGAATACTTTCAACATATATATCCAATCGTCGTTCGGAAGAGAGCTGACCCTGGGGAAGATATTATATCTGATTTACTGGCAGTAGAATTGGACAATGAGAAATTTACAGACGACGAGGTTGTTCGAACAACGATGCTGTTACTTGGGGCTGGGATTGAAACAACAAGTCATATGATATCGAGCATGTTCTACTCCTTATTGTATGATGACACAACATTATACGGTCAATTGAAGAAACAACCTGACCTGGTGCCTAACACCGTTGAAGAAATGCTCCGTTATCGTTTCCAGATCTCGAAGAGACATCGTACCGTCAAGCAAGATAATGAGGTATTAGGTGTTCGGCTGAAAAAGGGAGATCTAGTTATCGCATGGATGAGTGCAGCGAATATGGATGAACACATGTTTGAGCGACCTTTCGAACTGGATATTCATCGGAAGAATAATAAGAGAAACCTCACGTTTGGCATAGGCCCTCATTTCTGTTTGGGTGCGCCTCTCGCGAGATTAGAGTTAAATATTGCATTAACCACTTTTCTTCAAAGGTTCTCGGAGATTAGACCTGTGGAATCATTCCATTTAGAAGATAATTTAGCCACTTCTGCACCTGGTCAAAGTTTGATTCGCTTGCCTTTACATGTCATTTAAAAGAGACGTAGCTAGTTCACTTCATTGATTGGAGGCGGTTCAGTCTTAGTACATTTATCAAAGAAAGTCAGAAGGTCAAAATAGGTCAAAAATTAAGGGAAAAGGATCTATTTCGGTATAACAGGGCATATTGCAAAAATATCGTTTATTTTCGTTTTTTTCGCATTTTGATGATCATTAAATCGAGTATTATAATTGTGCATGTAAGCAACAACAAACTAATCATATTTAAGGAGATGATGTTTATGTTTGAGATGACTCCGTTTCGTAAAAGAAATGATGACTTGTTCGGACACATGCTGAAATCCTTCAATGATATGTTTGACCATCCATGGGTATCTCCCCTGGCAACCAGTAACCAGCCATTCCGAACCGATATACGTGAGGAAGAGAACAAGTATCTCATTGAAGCAGATCTTCCAGGAATTGCGAAACAAGATATCGATATTCAGGTTCAAGGTAACGAATTGATTATCCGAGCGAAACGTCATGAATTTCAAGAGCATAAGGATGATTCTAATCGTATTATTCGACAAGAGCGCCGATCGGGAGAATTCCTTCGACGTTTCTATGTGGAACGAATCGATGAAGAGAATATCAAAGCCAGATTGGAAGATGGCGTGTTGAAGCTTGAAGTACCGAAACGTTCAGGGGAAGAGCATAATCACAAACGTATTCAGATTGATTAATATGATAATTAAACAATTAAACGTACTATAATTTTTCCTCAAGGTAATTCCGTATGGGTACTTCAATATTGAAAAAATCCCCCATGATGTCTCATGGGGGATTTTTGTTGTGGCAAACGTAAGCCAAAGTTAACCCAGATGTAAACCTGTTGATCACCGATATGTAACTTAGCCTCTATATAATGAAAGCCATAACAGAAAGGATGTGTTGTGGTTGCTTACCATTAATAACCTAGTCAAACGTCGTGGGAATCAAGAGATATTATCAGGTATTAGCTTCAAAGCCGAACCTGGTAGAGTAACGGGTTTTTTGGGACCCAATGGGGCGGGTAAAAGTTCTACACTTCGTATTTTGCTTGGATTAGATCGCGCCACCTCGGGGAGTGCATTAATACATGGGAAGTCATTCAGAGAATTACAGAATCCTCTAACAACGATAGGTGCTGCGCTTGATGGATCAGGAGCTCATCGGATGCGTACGGGACGAGCACATTTGCGATGGATTGCTCGTGCTGCTGGTTTGTCGCTCGCACGTGTCGAGGAAGTTCTGGAAATCGTAGGTTTGAGTAACGCTGCCACGAAAAGAGTAGGCAGTTACTCCCTTGGTATGGCAAAAAGACTTGGAATGGCAACTGCGTTAATTGGTGATCCGGAAATATTAGTATTAGATGAACCTCTGAATGGACTCGATCCAGAAGGCATTCGTTGGATGAGAAGATTTTTACGTGAACGCGCAGAGTCTGGAAATGCTGTATTACTATCAAGTCATCTCATGGGAGAGCTTGCAGAGACGGTTGATGATGTGGTGATCATTCAAAATGGGAAAATCTGTGCAGATGGAACATTGGAAGAAGTAGTAGGCAACTATTCTACGTTGGAAGATGCTTTTTTTGCACTTACTACGGAACGAGCAGGTGATGTTAGGTGAGAGCATTCAACGCGGAAATGTCTAAATTGTTCTCCCTTCCAAGCATCTGGCTTGCCTGTTTTATTGGAGCATTTGCCCCAGCAATTTTTGCTGGTTTGGATAGTCTTGCACAAAAAGAAGATATCATAGCAGGGGTTAATACAAGACTAGCGGAAGTTGGATATATTGGATTAGGTTTCGGTGTACAAGGAGTCATCATCCTTGGTGTGCTTGCTGTAAGTAGTGAGTATTATACAGAGAGCAGTGAGTCGGGGGGAGGGAGACAGATAGAAACAAGTTTATCTGTTGTACCATCGCGACTTTACTTTTTGCTGGCAAAGGCAGGTGCTGTGACACTAATCGGTGTACTGCTTTGTGTAATTGCTATCGTAATCATTATGTTATCTACGCAGCTCATCCTTGGAGAATATGCTCCTGCATTTGAATGGTCCAGACTTATCGGTGCAGTCTGTTACTGGGTACTCACTGCTCTTATAGCTTTTGGGCTTACGCTTATAACAAGGAATAGCATGATTCCGCTTGCTGTTCTGATGATAAATTCATCCATTGTATCATTTAGTATCTTGCTTGCTAAAGTGACAACATTAGCGGTCTATTTACCAGATCGTGCCGGTATCGATATGTTCATGTCAATGAGCGACAGATTTCACACTCCGTTTACAGGCGGCTTGGTCATGTTTACATGGGTGGTCGTTCTTATGATTGTTGCAGCTATTGTATTTCATAGGAGGGATGTTGCATCATGAATGTCTCTTCTAGCAGAAAGATTCCACGAATTCTTAGTAGTGAATTATATAAATTAGTTACACTACCATCGATATGGATTACGCTAATAAGTACATTCGTAGCTAATTTATTTTTCGTAGCAGCTTTCACATCTGCTTCTACTAATGTACTAGGGACGGCAGGGACACAAAGTTCACTCCACATAGGGCTTTCTTCTATGGTATACCTTCAGGCAGGATTCATTATTCTCGGTACTTTAGCTACGTGTTCGGAGTATGCGGGTGGACAGATAAGAACGACATTAACTACCGTACCTTGGCGTGGTCTTCAATTAACCATGAAGCATGTAGCATTGGGTATCTTAACAATCCCTGCGGCATTTATTATTGTTACATGTAGTATGTTGTATCCTTTGTTTATACTGAGAGAGACTACGGTAGTGGTTCAATTAGAAACTATTATAGAATCATTAGTTGGTGCAACGGGATATCTAACATTCACCACACTTCTCAGTGCAGCCTTAGGTGCTATGTTAAGAAGAACGACGTCAACTTTAGTAATGCTACTTACTTATTATTACGTATTGAGTCCATTATCGAGAGACGTGATACCTCGGATTAGAGATTATTTTCCCGATACGGCAGGATTGTATATGTACATACCTCCTTCCTCTGATGTAGTCAATGGGTTTACGCCCATACAAGGCGCAGGAATTTCTACGTTATGGACATTGACCTTTATTACATTAGCTATTTTGTTATTTGCTAAGCGGGATGCTTGAGTTCTAATGAATCCAACGATTGAAACTGTTTAGTATTCAACAAGCCAAATCTATTCTAGACGAAATGGATGATTGACCCATCGTTTGCGGTACTGGTGAGGCGTGACATCCATCTGTTCTTTAAATAATTTGCAGAAATACGATACATTGGTCAAACCGATTTCCTCCGCAATGAGCGAGATCGGTTTGTTTGTTGTAGTTAATAATCGAACAGACTGATGAATTCTGCGAGTAGCAATATATTGAGAGATACTGATCCCGGTAGCGTCTTTGAATAAATGTGAAAGGTGATAAGTAGATAGGTGCAAGGATTGAGCCAATTCATCTAAACGAAAAGGAACATGATAATTTTTCTCGATCCAACCTAGAATTCGTTCCACCTGATGGTTTTTGCGTTCCGTGGGAGAAACTTTGGAGTTAACTACAAATTCAGTCCATAACGGCTTGAGGTGATGCAGCAAGTTTACCAGAAACAGTGAAATTTCTTCTAATCGATTTGATTCGTCCCATTGGGACATTTGCTCTTGAAAGCTCTTGAATAAGTGAACCAAAATGTGCTGTTCATCCAGATCATAGAAGCACGGTGAGGAAAGATTGCCTACATATGAAATGAACCCGTGTGGATAAACGACCTAATAATAGTCTCATATATCCATTCATTTTAGGCATGAAGTATTTTACAATACTCTAAACATATGAGAACGGAGACTATGAGCATGAGTAACTATGTAATCGGCATTGACCTAGGTGGAACCAATATTAAGTCGGCAATCTTCAACATGAATTTTCACATCGTTCACGAAAGAAGTGACCCCACGGGAGCGGCTAATGGGCCAGCTCATGTATTAAATAGAATTCAAGAAATCGTGCAAGAAATGCTGTTGCTCGAAGGCATCGATCAGTCTTCCATTAAGTGTATGGGGATGGGCATCCCGGGGTTACTAGATCCAGAGGAAGGACTATCGATATTCTCACCTAACTTCCCGGGGTGGGAGAACATTCATGTGCTGAATGCAATGAAGGAGCATTTCGAATTTCCTGTCTTTATTGATAATGATGTTCGAGTAAATATGTATGGGGAATGGCAGTTCGGTGCGGGCATGGGTTATCAGAACCTGGTACTAATTACATTAGGCACAGGTCTAGGCTCTGGTATTGTGAATGATGGCAAGGTAATCTATGGTACCACGTCTAGTGCTGGTGAAATTGGTCATATGAATATGTTCAGGGAAGGTCGGCCTTGCCGGTGTGGAAGCTCGGGTTGTTTAGGCAGATATGTATCTGCGGTAGGCATGGTTAGAACGTTTACAGAGAAGCTTGAGCAAGGCAGATCAAGTATCATCACGCAGTGGGTGGGAGACGATAGGACAGCCATTACTGCCCAGATGATATCAGAGGCATATGACCTTGAAGATGCTCTTGCAGTCGAGGTGATGCGTGAAACTGGAGAAATTCTTGGGTTTGGTCTTGCAAATGTGATTAATTTATTGAATCCAGAAGTCGTTATTGTGGGTGGTGGCATGTCGGCTGCAGGGGATCGTTTGCTAGAAACAGTACGAGATACGGTTAATAAACATGCTCTAGCGCTTTCTTCTAGTGTTTGTAAAATCGTACAAGCTACATTAGGGAGACAAGCGGGCATGATCGGTGCGGCTGCGTATGCGAACAATAAGATGTCTGTATAACGAATAAGTCTTAAAAAATTTCAAACAAACGCTCATTACGTTAAGGTAACGGAGACCATTCGTACCTAACCACGAGCGTTTTTTTATTTTCAGGATAAGCATCGTATGTACTATTTAGTATCAATATGGAAGATGCCAATCTCATTATAATGCTCTAGCTTGTAATCAATAGTACCCAGACTACAGTTCAACATATCCATTTGCTTCACAATGTTATGTCGATGTTGTTGCAACATTTCCTTCCGTTGTTCGCTAGTGCTGGAACCCTCCAGACATAGCAGCATAAACGTTTTAATATCCTCAAGCGGCATGCCACTGTCTCTTAAGCAGCGCACGAGTTCGAGCCAACATATATCCATCTCGGAATATTTACGAGTACCATATTCTGTCTTCTTCAACAAGGGCATCAAACCTGCCCGATCATAGAAACGCAAGGTGGAAGCAGGCAATTGGGTTCGTTCCGCAACTTGTTTAATCGAAAATTCCAAGCAAATCTTCCTTTCAAAAAAAAGATTGAATGTCTTGACTTAAACCTAAGTTTAACCACTATCCTAAGATTGTACAATAGAGCGTTTACACGAATAGGCTCTAATCCTACCATTCGAATAAGGAGTGATTCAGTTGAAATACAGAAGACTGGGTAGAAGTGGATTGAAGGTTAGCGAGATCGGATTGGGAAGCTGGCTGACCTATGGATCGGCAACTTCAGAGGAAGCGGCGCGCGCATGTATGCATAAAGCGTATGAGCTGGGCATTAATTTTTTTGATACATCAAATTCGTATCCCGGTGCGGAAGAGGTCATGGGAAGCACGTTGAAGGATTATTCACGCAGTAGCTATGTACTTGCTACGAAGCTGTTTTTCCCGCAAGGATCGGGACCAAACGACCGGGGGTTATCTCGTAAACACATCGTCGAGCAGTGTGAGGCGAGTTTAAAGCGACTAGGTACAGATTATATTGACTTATATCAATGCCATCGCTTTGACTCCGAAACCCCTGTTGACGAAACACTTAGAGCATTGGATGATCTGCAAGCTCAAGGCAAAATTTTGTATGCAGGTGTCAGTGAATGGACGGCGGCACAGATTGCGGAAGCATCAGGAATTAGTAAACGTCTGAATTTGCGTCCGCTAATTTCCAATCAGCCGATCTACAATATGTTTGAGCGCTATATTGAGAGAGAAGGTGTGATTGGACAATGCGAACAGGAAGGGCTAGGGCTCATCGTATTCTCCCCACTGGCACAGGGTGTGCTCACAGGTAAATATAAACCGGGACAGCAGATCCCTGAAGGTACACGGGCTGCGAATGATCAAACGAACGGTGTTATCAACAGTTATTTGCGTGAGGATGTGCTCCAATGTACCGTACAGTTGTCGGAACTTGCTAATGAACTCGGGGCAACATTGTCCCAATTCGCATTGGCTTGGATATTGCGTCAGCCAGTAGTAAGTTCAGCCATTATTGGCTCTAGCAGGCCAGCACAGATTGAAGAGAATCTCAAAGCAGTTGATCTAGAGCTCACGCCTGAGATTATTTCGGAAACGGAAAAAATTCTTTCTTCCATCAGCCATTTTGCACCAATGAGATAATAACTGGGATAAGGTTAGCCGTAATAACAGGCTAGCCTTTTGGGCCTAGGTTTTAATTAATAGCTAGATTCACGTCTATATCGATATTGCCTTGGTGAGGTACCCACAAATTTCTTGAACTGACGCATGAAGTGAGTATCATTTTCATAACCACATGAGCTGGCTATTTCGGTCACTGACATCTCACTGTGATCCAATAAATACTTGGCGTGTTCAAGCCTTCCATTAATCATATCCGTCATCACTGGACAGCCAAATAACTGCTTATAAATATGTTGAAAATAGGATTTGCTTACATTTAGTCTGGAAGCAAGTTCTGCCACAGAGATATTTTGGTGAGGCGTGCGGTACAGTTCGTTACGTAATTCATTAAAGGGGACATAATATCGATTCAGTTGATGAGGCGCCGTTCGCTCGCGCAGATCACTCAACTTCATGAAGAAAGACCGAAGATCACAATCGATGATACGCTCACATAGTGAACCATCGAGCCGGTTGAACTTTTGTAGCTCCATAATACTTCTGGATATGAGCAGCGGATCGGATGCTTCAATTGCAGTATCTAGCGGGAAATCCAATTCCATAAGAAAATCAGTCATACCCGTGCCATAACAATGAAACCAGTCATTGATAAAAGGGTTCTCCAATTCACGATACGCATGAGGCGTCTTGGGGCGAAAAAGAATAAATGTATTTTTGTCTACAATCACCGTTTGCTCATGTAGCTTCACTTCTGCACGGCTATTGAAGAATACAAACGTGTAATGGCCTGATCCATTCGGGCGATTCCTGATTATCCCTTCATGGTGAATGGTATGAAATCCGCATGAGATTAACTTCAACATCGATGTACACTCCCAGCACGATAGGTCAGTTTTTGATCATTATAGTTGATTGAAGAAGGGGATACAACGTTCTATACTTGATCTTCAATAAAGGAACTGGCGAAGGAGTGGACCGATATGAGTGACGACAGAAAATATTGGGTGGATACATTAGTTCAGATTGCAGAACCTGTTTTGAATTCTTTGTCAAGACGACAATTGGCTGTAGAAATGCCTGTCGAAGCAAGTACAGGTGATCGTTCTGATTATACATACTTGGAAGCGCTAGGGCGGACTTTAGCTGGTATCGCACCATGGCTGGAACATGGGTCACGTTCGGGTCATGAAGGGCAAGTTCGCTCACGAATGGCCGTGCTAGCAAGACAAGCAATCGAGGCCGCAACGGATCCAGCTTCACCGGACTATATGAATTTTACCAAAGGCGGTCAACCTGTCGTCGATGCAGCTTTTCTTGCGAATGCTGTTCTTCGTGCCCCAAATGAACTGTATGTATTGCTTGATGAAGAAGTAAAAACGAATTTAATTTCAGCGTTAATGTCTACACGAATCATCCGTCCGGTATTTAGCAACTGGCTCCTGTTTAGTGCGATGATCGAAGCTGCGCTGTTTCGAATGGGCGTAGAACAATGGGATCGCATGCGTGTCGATTATGCATTAAGACAGCATGAGCAATGGTATAAAGGCGATGGTGCTTATGGGGACGGCCCTGCATTTCATTGGGATTATTACAATAGCTTTGTAATTCAACCTATGCTTGTTGATATTCTAGATGCAGTAGGAGATCAGTTTCAAGATTGGGCTGCACTTCGAGTTAATGTGTTGAAAAGAGCACAGCGTTATGCGGCGGTTATGGAACGAATGATCTCCCCAGAAGGAACCTACCCACCCCTTGGGAGATCACTTGCATATCGTTTCGGGGCATTTCAACACCTATCGTTGATGGCTTTGAGAGAAGAGCTTCCAGAAAAGCTATTGCCAGCGCAGGTTCGTTGTGCACTTACAGCCGTAATGAAGCGACAGATTGAGATGCCAGGCACATTCGATGAGAAAGGTTGGCTGCGCATCGGGTTTGCCGGCAGTCAACCCGCAATCGGTGAGGGGTATATTTCGACAGGTAGTCTATACCTATGTACAACTGTATTTCTAGCCTTGGGTTTATCGCCAGAAGCTGATTTCTGGCAGGGAGAGGCTACTGGGTGGACTTCTCTAAAAGCATGGTCTGGAGGAACGGTTGAGCTAGATGTAGCAATGTATGATAATTATTAGTTTGTCTCTAAAAGAGCTCATCGATCTCACCAACATATTGAAAAGAATGAATATGAGTTCGCGTAAGTTCGATCACGTTCTGGATAAATGTCTCCCGTGATTCACGATATCCGCTTAAGATCCAATTGTTTAATAATCCAAAAAAACCATATGCGGTATAGTACTTGAAATACTCCATATTCACTGGGGAGTTGTTGATTGTCTCGAAGATAAACTGCTCCTCATAGATTTTAAGTATTGTTTGTGGAAAACCTGTATGTAGACCGGGTAAAGTATCGTCATATTGAATCAGTTCAAAGAAATCGCGGTGTTCGTAGATGTATTCTACGATTTGAAAAGATTCAGCTGTCAGCTTGCTTGTCAGAACTTTTTGACCATGCCAATAGGGTCTTCCTACCGCTCCTCGCAACCCTTTAAGTTTCATAATTAATAGTTCTTCACCAAGAATATATTTATCCTGATAGTGCAAATAAAATGTGCTCCGATTGTATCCCGCTTGCTCTACGATATCCTTTACAGACACCGCATGAAAGCCTTTTTTCTTGATGAGTTGAATCAGGGCGGATTGGAGGTGTTCTTTGGTGCGATTACGATGCTGTGTAGTCACAATAAGTTCATCATTCATTCAAAAAATCTCCTATTAATATCGACATTGTGGGGAGAAATGTCTATAAGGTAGACACTTCGTCTTATCTTAATGATTGGATTGTTACAATTTTAAGCATACAATTAGTTTTGTAAACATCATATAGCACTATTTATATAGCTGCTATTCAAAATATTTATATTATACTGGAGGAATTATTCATGGGCAAACTTCAAGATAAAGTAGCGGTCATTACAGGCGGAGCATCCGGAATTGGCGCAGCGACAGCACGTCTATTCGTTTCTGAGGGAGCCAAAGTGGTCTTGGTAGACTTGAATGAAGAAAAAGGAAAGGCGTTCGAGCAGGAGCTGAAAGCGCTTAAAGCAGATGCGCTTTTCATTAAAGCCAACATCACAAGTGAACAAGAAGTTGCTGAAATCTTCAAAAAAACTGTTGAGGCTTATGGCCGAGTGGACATCGTCTTCAACAATGCAGGGATTGGACGTGTGCATCCGTCACATGAATTGGACTATGCAGAATGGCGTAATACCGTCAACGTTGACCTGGATGGCGTATTCTTGGTTGCTCGTGAATCGATTCGCGAAATGCTGAAAATTGGTGGAGGCACGATCGTAAACACGGCATCCATGTACGGATGGGTAGGTTCACCTGGTTCTGCAGCTTACAATGCTGCCAAAGGTGGCGTCGTGAATCTCACGCGTTCACTTGCACTGGAATATGCAGAGAAAAACATTCGCGTAAACGCACTATGCCCAGGATTTATTGATACACCGATTATTCCTGAAGAGAGCAAGCAAGCTCTTTCTGCAGCAACACCAATGAAACGTCTTGGCCAATCAGAAGAAATGGCGAAAGCCGTTCTGTTCTTGGCAAGTAATGATTCTTCCTATATGACAGGAAACAGCCTGATCGTCGATGGCGGATACACTGCTCAATAAGAGCCAAAGATGAATGAAAGTAGCTTCATGGCGACATCCTAAAGGGGTAGTACCATCTCTCAGTCCCTGAGGAGGAGATCTTGTATGGCTCGCCAGAAGAAGAGGCAGGAAGCTGCTTGGAAGTCGCGAAAGCAAGAACAGCATCCTCATGGTAAAATCAGATCGCTCAAAGAAATATCAAGCGAATATGATGAGAAGCATACTACGCAATAAGACAACGACTGTCGGCATCTTCTGCCGGCGGTCATGTCAACTCAATTAAGAAAAGTCTACGGAATAGAGTCAAGCTCTTTCCCGTAGACTTTTTACTAGATATCAATATGATCAATCGGAGAGTGTACTAGTTTAGAACCAACGGCTAAGGTCTGGATAACCTGTTGTAGCCCAAGCCCCATCTACGATCAGACTTGAACCAGATACATATCCTGCATCATCACTAGCAAGGAAAAGTGCAGGTCCAGTCATTTCTTCCGGTTGTGCCGCGCGTTTCATTGGGATTCGCTCCATATAAGCCTCATTAATATCTGCATTGGAAAGCAGGTCGGCGGTTAATGGCGTATCAATGAGACCTGGAAGAATGGCATTCACCCGAATACCATTACGTGCCATTTCGAGAGCCCCGTTCTTGGTGAGCATTTCAACGCCAGCTTTGGCAGAAGCATACGCCGATCCAGCATACATAGGTACATGAGAGTTGAGGGAAGCAACGTTTACAATAGCTCCACCGCCATGTTTAGCCATCTCAAGGGCTTCATGTTTCATACTTAGAAAGACACCTTTCATACATAAATCCACAGTAAAGTCCCAGTCTTTTTCTGAAAGTTCCGTAATTACGCCAGCGCGGGAAGCACCCGCCACATTGAAGGCTAGATCAAGTTTCCCGAATTGTTTAACAGCCGCACGAACCATTTCTTCTACATCACTTTCAACGGTTACATTGGCTTTCACTCCGACAAACCGTTCTCCTAGTTCACCTTGGATGGTTGCCAGACGTTCCGTATTCAGATCGGCGGCGAGAACAGAAGCTCCTTCCTCGACAAGTCTTCTTGCAATCGCATAACCGATACCGGATGCTGCACCTGTTACAATCGCTATTTTTCCTGCAAATCGATTCTCATATGTGTTCATATGTTACACTCCTTTGGATTGTAGAATATTTGATTTCGCTTACATTTATCTTCAATTTAAAGTATACTTAACTTTTTTATTCATGTATATTTAAGAAAAGTTTACACAACTTAAATAAAATTAATGTAATGAGAGCTGAGGCTAACGATGAATTTGGAACAAATGATGTATGTACTCGAAGTTGAGAAGACAAAATCGATTACCATCGCTGCAGAAAACTTATCTGTTACGCAATCTACGATCAGTCAAGCCATTACTCGTTTGGAGCATGAATTGGGCGTGAAGCTATTTAATCGATCTCGTAATGGAGCTTATCTGTTAGAACATGGCAAGTCTATTCTGGATAAAATGAGATCCGTTGTGGATACGGTGCAAATGATGAAGGAAGATGCGCAGTATATTGGGGAATCGATTCAGGGGGAATTGCGATTATCTGCTATACCGGGAGGTGTTCCTGGCATTATTCCTACCATTGCAAGTATGAAAAAACGCTATCCCGATCTGAAATTTGAGTTATCTGAAAGTTCAGCTCGTAGTATTATTAAAGACGTTCGTAACAAAGAGATCGATCTAGGCTTAATCGCATTATATACAGATGATATGGAAAATCATTTACAGGGCCTGCATTTTGTCCCCATTGATGAAGGCGTGATGCACGCATGTGTGAATCACACGAATCGCCTAGCCAGCAAAAAGTCAATAACTATGCTTGAGTTGAAACATGAAACGCTTGTCTTGTTTAATGATGAATTGGTAGATCAATTTGTAACACAGCTTTCTCAAGTGGTGGGAGAGGTGGATGTCTTGTTTCGGACAAAAAACTCAGAAGTGGTCAATGCGGCTCTTGCTCAGTTGAATGCGGTGACGATCGGTCATGAATACTCATTCACGCACGATCGTAGTGTACTGCATCATGACTTTACCATCCTCAAAATTGAAGGAATGCAACGTGTCATTTCGATCGGCTGGGTTATGCGTGAGAGCCAATCAACCCATCGCCTCGTAAAACGTTTCCTTGATCGCTTCCAATACGAGAGCTAATGATGATACCAGAGATAATGATGATACCAGAGATGTTGAAGGAATCGGGTGAATCATGAAAATGATATACTCAAGCTAATTATGAAAGGATTTGATCTAGATCAATCATCAAATATTCAATTCGATCGAAGAGATTGATACATGCTTGCAACTTCATTCCTTAGTTCTACTATATGTTTCACAAGAAGAGTGTACGGTCTGTCACGCCATTCTCCCTAAATTACAGACATTGCTGACAAACTATCCTCACATACAATTAGTGCAAGTGGATGCACAGCAGGTACCAGAGGTAGCGGGGCAATTTTTAATTTTCTCCGTTCCAACATTAATTATGTTCTATGAGCAAAAAGAGCTGTTCAGGGAAGGTAGATTCGTCCAGTTCGAATCTCTTGAGAGTCGTATAGATCAAATTTACAATGCTATAGCATTGTAAAACTAGCGTGCCAAACTTCTGAGTACTTGAGAGCCTTATGCAAGTGCAGAAGGAGTTACTCATAATAGATAGCCTCATATGGAAAGGCTAATTTATTCATGCGATATTCTTTGGGTGACATGGACATATATTGCCGAAAGACTTTGCCAAAATAGCTAGGGCTCTCAAATCCGCATTGTTGGCCGATTTGGGAAATCGGAAGTTCTGTCGTACGGAGTAGTCGAACAGCGACTTCAATCCGTCTGTCTTTGAGATAGGCTAACGGAGATGTTTTTTCTGATTTCTGGAATAACCTGCAGAGATAGTGTTTATTGATATCGCAATAGCTGGCTAGCATATCCAACGTCAATGGGGAAGCATAATTTTCTCGAATGAACTTTTTACATTTCTCGATTGTTGTTATTGAAAGAAGACCGATATCTCTCTCCGCATCCCGACTCGATTGCACTAAGAGAAGCAGCCACTGATAGACTTGCATGGACAGGCGATACTTGTCAGTCACTTTCTCTTGATGAATCAAATGGATGATCTGCCACAACTCTTGAATTAAGGGAGAGTCCGCGTTTCGCAAAATGACGTGCCCCTCATTATCATGAATCATATCCCATATTCGATTGGCTTCATCTCCACGAATGTTAATCCAAATAAATTCCCAGGGTTCATTGTTCTCTTGCTTATAATAATAGCAATGCTCACCAGATATTTTGACGAGTAGTGCGTGTCCCTTAGGTAAGGGAAGTGTTTGATTGTCAATATCCAGGTAACCCTGACCATTCAGGGTGTATTGAAAAACAACATGCCCCGGATCCGGTCTGTCATCACTTGGACAACGATATTCTTCACTTGAGACGATCTGCCATCCAATCGAGTCTAGTGTCATGATTGATGTATCGTCATTACGAAAAGCATAAGAGACCGTATGGTTCATACCTTCACCCCTACCTAAAAAAGTCAATTATGTTATATAATACGTCACATTTTTTAGATTGTCTGTCTTTTTTTAGACCTGTAAGATAAATGTAAGCGGTAACATGAGAAAGGGTGGTGACTGTAGTTAGTGTTCATTTTACAACAATAGGGCAGATTTCTTAAAATGATGAATTTTTGGATAAAGGAGGAGCTAATCCGATGAACCGAAGAACTGTTTCCATCCAGAAATCGATATTTGTATCTTTTCTAGCATTCCTTATGGTTATTTCATTGGCTGTACCTCCCGCTCCGGCACGCGCAGAGACATCCGACATCAAGACGGGCCGCCAGGGGGAGTATCTGAACCGAGGTCTGGTTGCGGTTCTCGTAGACAACGGCGTTTTCCTGAGCTGGAGGTATTTAAACAATGATCCTGATGAGATCGCTTTCAACATATATAAAAACGGAACGAAAGTAAATACGTCGCCAATAAGCGATGTAACAAACTATGTGGACACAACTGGCTTTGACAGCTCACAATATCAGATTTCTACGATTATTGCGGGCAAGGAACAAATGGAGCCGGAAGTTGTATCGGTCTGGCATAACGAATATCTACCGATTCCACTTGATAAACCGGCTGACGGCCGAACCAAGGACGGTGGAACTTACTCCTACTATGCGGGAGATGCTTCCGTAGCAGACTTGGACGGTGACGGTGAATATGAGATCGTCTTCCTGTGGAGTCCGAGCAATTCCAAGGACAACTCACATGCAGGCTATACCGGCAATGTGTATATTGATGCGATCAAATTAGACGGCACGAAGCTGTGGAGGATTGACCTTGGAGTCAACATCCGCGCCGGAGCACATTATACGCAGTTAATGGTATACGATCTGGATGGCGACGGAAAAGCCGAAGTTGTTGTTAAAACGGCAGATGGCACGATTGACGGGAAAGGGACGGTCATCGGCGATGGAACGAAAGATCACCGTAATGAAGGCGGATACATACTGACAGGCCCAGAATATCTCACGCTGTTTAACGGTGAGACCGGAGCTGCCGTATCCACTGTCGATTATGATCCTCCGAGAGGAAATGTCAGCGATTGGGGCGATGGTTATGGTAACCGTGTAGACCGTTTCTTGGGTGCTATTGCTTATCTGGACGGATCGAACCCTAGCGTTGTCATGAGCCGTGGGTATTATACCCGTACGGTGCTTGTTGCGTATGATTATGTTGGCGGAGAACTCGTCAAGCGCTGGAGGTTTGACACCAACGAGGCAGGATCGCAATATCAGGCACAAGGTAATCATAACCTAAGTGTGCTTGATGCCGATAATGACGGCAAGGATGAAATTATGTTCGGCGCCTTAGCGATAGACGATGATGGCAGCTTGATGTATAGTACCGGACTCGGTCACGGTGACGCTATGCACGCGGGCAAGCTCGATCCGAACCGTGAGGGTCACCAGGTCGTAAGTGTGCACGAGCATTCCAATGCTGATTACGGACTGGAGATGCGTGATGCTGCTACAGGTGAAATTCTCTGGGGAGAGAAAACAGGTTTTGACACAGGCCGCGGGATGTCGGCAGACATTGATCCAAACCATCCGGGATACGAATCATGGGCAACGACGGTTACTAACGGACAAAGTGTACCCGTAACCAGTACTTACTCGGCGGCTGGAGAGCCTATCTACACTGCTGAAGAAGGACCAAAAACCGCCAACTTTGCGATCTGGTGGGATGGAGATCTTCAGCGTGAACTGTTTGACCATGAGTGGGATAACAGTACAGCTAGAGGAATTCCGCTCATTTACAAATGGGATTACGAAAACAAAAAGCTTAATGAAATCTTCCGGGCGACCGGTACATTAACGAACAACCATACCAAAGGAAATCCTGCGCTTCAGGCGGACATTCTGGGGGATTGGCGTGAGGAAATTCTGCTGCGGAGTGAAGATAGTTCAGAATATCGTCTCTATACGACGACCATTCCTACAGACTATCGCATCCCTACACTGATGCAGGATCCTGTGTATCGACTGGGCGTAGCTTGGCAAAATGTATCCTACAACCAGCCACCGCATACTGGTTTTTATCTTGGATCAGAGTCAACTTCATTTCCTAAAGCTGATCTGACACTGACTCGCGGAGCGGAAATGCTGGAGTCCGTATACCGTTTTGATTTTGGTACAGACACAGCTTCTGAAAGTACGGGCATTCAAGACACACTTTACACACAAGAAACGGGATATGGGTTCACAGATATCAGCAATGTTAACGTAGGTTCTAACGAAGTTTCCGTTACGGCAGGCACGACATTTGCCGTTGATCTGCCGAATGCGAACTATAAGGTAACGCTGCGATTGGGTAGCGATACGCATGACTCCAACGTGGGAGTTAAATCTGAATTTGTCCAAAAGCTCGCTGTAACCAATGTAAAAGCAGGAGAGCCGCTGGAGTACTCTTATGATATTGCCTTAGTGGATGGGCAGCTTGATTTTCTCTTTACAGGTACAGCCATAGATATCCAAGACATCATTATTGAGAAATATCCAGATAAAGAGGCCGGTACAGCAACGACGATCTATATGGCCGGTGATTCAACGATGCAATCTTATAGTGAAATGCAAGCTCCGCAAGAGGGATGGGGTCAACAGTTCGGACGTTATTTCTCTAATGGGGCAGTGATTGTGAACGATGCAATCGGTGGACGAAGCAGTAAATCGTTCATGGTAGATGGTCGTCTAGATACGATTCTGCAGCGCATTAAGCCAGGGGATTTCTTCTTCATTTCTTTTGGTCATAATGACGCTAGTGCAGGTATACCAGATCGGTATGCATCACCAGAAGACTATAAAATCTATTTATCCCGTTATGTGAACGGTGCGAAACAGCGCGGCGCTACACCGGTACTGCTCACTCCGGTTGGACGCAGAGATTTTAATACGTTAACTCAGGAGTTCAACGTCAGCTTCCCGGCATATGTGCAAGCAGCCAAAGAAGTGGCGCAGGAGCTGAATGTGCCGCTGATTGATCTCAGCAAATTAAGCATTGCGTACTTCAACAAAATTGGTAATACAGCTACCGAGAAAGTATTCCTATATGCTAATCCAGGTGAATATCCGAAATACCCGAATGGAATCAACGATAACACCCATTTCAGCAGTTATGGTGCGCAGAGAATTGCTGGATTGGTTGCCGGCGCGGTGAAAGACATGGAGCTTAGCATTTCTTCCCTGGTCATTGACCCGGATATTGCTGAACCCGAACCTGAGCCGGAAATCCAGCTCTATGAAGAGGATTTTGAAGGCGCCGCAGCGGAATATCAGTATGCGATGGTGAACGCAACTGGTATTGCGGGAACTATGGCGGGAACGGTGGTTGAACAGTCAGGAAATAAGGTACTGTCGGTCACAGGTTCTGGATCAGGCCATCGGGCGAAAGTGTTCCGTCTGTTCGATGCCGTAAATGGCGATAAAGTGGACGTGAACTTTGACTGGCAATCCGGTAATGTGAGTGCCTATCCATCTGAAGGTCACCTCACGGTGCAAGATTCGAACGAAAATGCTCTATTCACGTTGTTTACAAAAACCGGAAGCACGAAAATTCATTATTTTGTCGGTGCATATAACCCGGATTATGGTACGGGCGATACGGCCATACCTGAAGGGGGAACGGCTACAGAGATCTCCAAGAACCAATGGGTCAATGTGGAAGCATCCGTTAATTTTGCCGAGAAAACATTGGATCTGACATTAACGAATCAGGCGGATCCGACCGTCACACAGACGATCCAAGATATCCCTATGAGTTCCATCGCATATGCAGATAACGTCAGAGCTATTCGGTTCCTTGGTACGAGAAAAGGCGGTGGAGGTACGCTGAACTGGACTACTCAGATTGATAATGTGCGAATTGAAGGAACGCAGCTTGATTCAGAGGGCGGCGATCAGACAGCCTTAGTTGATCTGTACGATGAAGTTAAGGCTCTTGATCTGTCAGCATATACAGAGGCTTCGAAAGAAGTGCTCAATCGGGCTTTGGTATCAGCGGAAGCTATCTTTAATACGGAAGCAACCCAAGCTCAAATTGACCATGCGTTTAACATGTTAACTGTCGCGAAGGATTCGTTGACGAGTGAACCGGGCGAAGAGATCAACGCGTACAAGTTTGATTTTGGCTCTGGCAGTGCTGCCGAAGGATACATCAAGGTAGATGCCAAGAGAGCTTACATTGAAGGCAACAAGTACGGCTTTGCTGATACTGCATTGACACAAGATGAGAATCGCGAAACTGGGGATCCGCTCAAAGAGGACTTTACTCGAGTAAACGGTACTTCTTTCCTGGTGGAAATGGAACCTGCTAATTACCGTGTAACGATGACCATCGGTGATGCAGAAGAGACGACCAGCGCCAATGTCGTTGTAGAGCAGATGACCAAACTTCCACTCACAACCATTGCTAAAGGTGATTTTAAAGAAGTAACGTTTGACATTGCCCTGATTGATGGAATCTTTAACTTTAATTTCACTGGAAATGCGCCGAAAATCAATGCGTTGAAACTGGAGCGTCTGCCAGATCAAAGTGCAAATGATAAGCCTACAGTCTATCTGGCTAGTGATTCCACCGTGGCCAATTACGCGGAGAACTATCGTCCACAAGCAGGCTGGGGTGAAACGCTAGGTCAATATTTTGACCAGAATGAAGTCAGCATTGATAACCGGGCAGTTGGAGGATTGAGCAGTAAGACCTTCCTCGTAGGCGGATATCTAAATGATCTTTTGCTTGACATTCGTGAAGGTGATTATCTGTTCATGCAGTGGTCCCATAACGATTCCACACCGTCCCGTCCAGAGCGTTATCTCACGCCGGAGCAGTTTAAGGTATATCTAAAAGAATATATTGATGGTGCGGTGCAAAGAGGAGCGATTCCGGTTCTGGTCACCCCAGTCAACCGTCGTGATTTCACTGGAGAGGTGCTGAACAAGAGCTTCCCAGAATACGTACAGGCGATGAAGGAAACGGCACAGGAGACCGAAACGCTCATTATTGATCTGAACCAAGCTAGCTGGGAGTATTTCCAAGAGCTTGGCACAGAAGGAACGAAATCAATATTTATGTGGGTAGGCACAACAGAAGACAATACACATTTGCAGATGAACGGTGCAATCAAAGTATCTGAACTTGTGGCAGGTCTTGTGAAGGAATTGAATATTCCGCTATCAGCTCACGTTAAGTTGGAAGGAGAAAATCCGGATCAGGAAGCCCCGCATACCACGGTAACCGTGGAAGGGGATGAATATGACGGGTGGTATACTTCTCCAGTACAAGTAACCTTTACGGCAAGTGACGAAGATTCCGAGGTCGAAGGAACTTATTATCAAATTAACGGTGGCGAGACAGTGAGTGGTACACAGCTGACTCTAACTGAAGAAGGTACACACACGATCACTTACTGGAGCGTCGACGTCGACGGCAACAAGGAAAATGAGCAGTCTTTGACCGTATCTATTGATCTCGTTCCTCCAACCATCGAAGTTCATGGTCAAACGGAGTACACGATTGATCAGCACGTGGAAATTGGTTATACAGCCTCGGATGCGGTATCCGGTGTGATAGAACCGGAGGGTGTGCTTCTGGATACTCCAGCTTACACATTGGAACCCGGCCTGAACCAGGTAACGGCAACCGTCTCCGATAGAGCGGGTTGGGAACAGACAGTAGAATATAGCTTTGCAGTAATTGCTACATTCGACAGCTTGATTAACTTGACGAACTCCTTTGCTGATGAATCGAGTGATCCTAATGCAAGCGTTCTTGCTGATCAGCTTGTAAACACGTTACAACAAGCGCAACAGGCTGCCAACAATCGTGAAGGAGCAAAAGCACGTCAATTACTTGCATCCTATGGTAATGATGTTCAAGCAGCTAGAGGCTCCGTTTTTACCGATGAACAGGTTAATGTGTTGCTTAAGTGGGAGGAATGGCTCCATCAAGGAACACCACTAGCCAACGGAGCTCCTGGGACACCGGTACTGTCGGACAATAACGGTTACGACACAGGACTCAAGGATGGAGACTACACTATTACGATGAATTTGTGGTGGGGCAATAATGGCAACCAGTTCAAGCTGTACGAGAATGGTGAGTTGATTAAGGAAGTTTCCCTGGTGGATCAATCGCCATCTGCTCAGTCTGTTAAAGTAGACATTACTGGGAAGAAAAATGGAAATTATATTTATACTGGAGAATTGATCAATTCATTGGGTACGACCATGAGTGTTCCCCTGACAGTTGTCGTTACAGATGCTGCCCCGGGGCAAGCTGTTCTGTCGAATGACAACTGGGACGGTGATGGTAACTTTAATGTCACGATGAATCTATGGTGGGGAACCAATGCTACAGAATATGAGCTGTATGAAAATGGTGTCCTGATCGATACGCAATCATTACAATCGCATACACCTAACGCACAGTCTGCAGTTACTGCTATTTCTGGAAGATCACCTGGAAGCTACGAGTATGAAGCTGTACTTCGTAACTCTTCAGGGGAAACCAGATCATATCCATTACAAGTGACGGTACGAAAGTAGCTGTAATGCTTGAGGCATTCCATTAAGATGTTGTGATTAGAGCTACAACTGAAGTATACTAATGTTATATAAAAAGGTGCTATTCCTCATTAATTTGAGGGATAGCACCTTTTTATATTTGCTTCGTATGAGAGCGTTTGACGGATTTGAATCTCCATCTAAAATTTGGTGAGAAAGGAAACTGGCTTATGGAGAAATTGTCGTCCATACGTGATTAGTTATTATTTATTAAGAACATCCGCGTATTCAGAAATACGTTCAAAACGTCCTTTGGCAAAAGGG
Source organism: Paenibacillus tundrae (assembly GCF_030812775.1). Lineage (GTDB taxonomy): Bacteria > Bacillota > Bacilli > Paenibacillales > Paenibacillaceae > Paenibacillus > Paenibacillus tundrae_A. Next base: position 108,135 of record NZ_JAUSTI010000002.1, on the reverse strand, counting down.
CATAAAGGTAAAATTTTAATACCATTTTCCCGTGCGTATTCTACCATCGCCTGGAGCAGTTTATCACCAAGACCTTGACCTCGGTAAGCATTTTCAACGAAAGTGTGATCAATAATGTAGAGCTCCGGACTTGAGATCACATACGTCATCACTGCAGCAATGTCACCGTTATCTTGAATAAGAAATCTTTTGTTTGCAGGTTCATGTTCTACGTTATGCATGTTCATCCTCTTTCTTTGTTGAATTTTTTTCGTCCAGACGTTTATACGTCAATGCTCCGCTTGGACAGGTGTCAATATGCCGGGCAATGGCCTCGGAAGTGTCAGCATCTGGATCAACCCAAGGACGTTTACTTAGATTAAAAACGCCAGGGAGACCTTTCACACAAATACCGGAATGAATGCAGACATCGGAATTAAACATGACTTCGATCTCTTTACCAAAGTATACCTTCTCCTTATTCATTACCTTCACATCTTTCACTTTTAAGTTTATTTATAGAGCCAGCTTCATTCCTCGAAAGCTCTCTAAATTCTTTCCAACAAGCATTGGTGGCAAGCCATGCCTGACAGGCTCTCGATGTCCGAATTATAATGAGGAATCAAGCATAAGTCAACGTGACAAATCTCCTAAACGGGGGCTAAAAATGAATTGTACTTGGGGTGAAACAGTGTTACTCTAAAAGTCTGTGTTCACAAGACATTGAATAATAGTCACCATTATAGATAGAAAGAAAGGTAACACTATGATAACAGTTGATAATTTATCCTTTTCATTTCCGCAAAAAGATTTATATAACCATATTTCATTTACATTAGAAGAAGGACACCATTGCGCTTTTATCGGAACGAGTGGTAGTGGCAAGAGTACGCTGATTGATATTCTGATGGATCCGGAACGATATTTATACGATGGCAAGTTGGAGATAGACCCAGAGTATAGAATCGGGTATGTAAGTCAGTTTTTGCAAGAAGACCAAGCGAAAGAAATGACTGTATTTGAATTTATCGCAGAAGAATTTATCAAGCTCCAAGATGAAATCACGTCGATTTATGATGAAATGGCAACCGCAACGGATATGGACTCGCTGATGGAAAAGGTTCAATTGGCGTTAGACGCGTTCGAGTCGATGGACGGGGATAATTTCGAAAACAACATTAATAAGCAACTAAACCTGGCTAACCTCATGAAGCTAAAAGATCTTAACATTGCCTCCTTAAGTGGTGGAGAATTCAAATTGATTCAAGTGATGAAGGAAATGCTCCATCGTCCAGACTTGATGATTATGGATGAACCAGATGTATTTTTGGATTTTGAAAATCTAAATGCACTTAAAAAACTTATTAATTCCCACAAGGGTATGCTGCTAGTTGTTACGCACAACCGATACCTGTTGAATCATTGTTTCAACAAAATCATCCACCTTGAAGATACGGAGATCCAAGAGTTTGATGGACGATATATCGATTATAACTTCTCACTGCTTCAGACCAAAGTAGAGTTACAAGAAATCGCAGTCGCGGAAGAAGAAGAAATTAAGAGAAACGAGAATATCGTAATTAACCTTAGAGAGATCGCAACGAATGATTCAGAAGCATCGAGAGGGAGAGCGTTAAAGGCTAGAGTTAAGTTCACAGAAAGATTAGAAGCGCGTAGAATCAAAGCGCCATTTGTTGATATTAAGCAACCGAACATTCATTTTGGTATGGATAATAAACCCAAAAATACCCGTATTGTACAAGTCAATAATTATAGCGTTGCGTATGACGAGTTGCTTTTGGATAATGTTAGCTTTGAGATGAAAGCTACAGACAAAGTAGCCATTATCGGTGCAAACGGTACCGGCAAAACGACTTTGCTTCGAGACATCTTTAAAAATAACCATGCTGCAATAGAAATCAATGCTGATGTTAACGTGGCTTATTTATCTCAGGTTCAAGGTGAAATGCTAAAGGATTCGAACACCATACTCGATGAATTCATTGAAGCTGGGTTTGATACGTATGATGAGATTAGATCGTATCTTTCAAACTATGGTTTTGAAGGAGAAATTCTGAATCAAAAGATAGAATCTTTATCCGGTGGAGAAAAAAATATGCTTCAATTGGCTAAAGTTGCTGCCAGTAAAGCAAACGTATTACTTCTGGATGAACCGACAAGCCATTTAGACATCTATACACAAATAGCACTGGAGAAAGCCATTGTGGAATACAAAGGCGCCATTCTCATGATTTCGCATGATTTTTATTCTGTAGTCAATGGCATGGATTATGTTTTGATCATTGAGGATCAGAAGATTAGAAAAATGAGTATTGAAGAATTTAGAGAGATGATCTATGCGAGTCATTTCAACAAAGACTATTTAGAAACTGAACAAAAGAAAAAAGCAGTTGAAATGAAAATTGAATTGGCTTTAAAAGATACTAACTTTGAACTTGCAAAAGGTTTGGTGGATGAGCTAGAAGAGGTCATTAAGTTGCTTTAATTTTAAAAATCCCCCTCTCATTCCTCGGACTATTATGAACCGATAATTTTTAATCCCCTTTAGTAGATAAGTACAAGTAAACATCTGTGAAGATGAACTTTATCCTATCTAGCAAAGGGGACTTTTTTCTTTTAATCTTTAAAACGTTGAACTTATTGTTTGTAATCCGCGTTTACAGTAATTTCTTTCCATTCTTCTATGCTGGAGAGCATGTTGTTGAATTTATAGGTTGCTGCATCGTAAGCTTGTTGTCCAAGCAATAGACGAAGAGGCGGTTCTGTAGTTTCCACAACTTTAATAACGGCTTCAGCCGCCTTTGCTGGATCTCCAGCTTCTTGACCAGCCCCTAACTGAACACCCTGTAACATTTGTCCAACAATGGATTCTTTAAGTTCAGGTATGCTTGTCTCTGTCTTGACAGATGAGCGGCCTCCCCAATCTGTGCGGAAGCCACTTGGCTCCATTAATGTCACATGAATATTGAAGGGAGCCAATTCTTGTGAGAGGCTCTCAGATATGCCCTCAACGGCGTATTTTGTAGCATGATAATACCCGAGAGTTGGGAAGGAAGTTAGACCGCCAATGGAAGAGAAGTTTATAATGTGGCCGCTTTTTTGGGAACGCATGTGAGGAAGTACAGCATTCGTAACATGCATGAGTCCCCAGAAGTTAATCTCGAACATTTTACGTGTCTCTTCCTCTATGCTTTCCTCAACAGAGCTGAAATAACCGACACCTGCATTGTTTACAAGCACATCAATACGATTAAACTTCTCTATTGTACGGTCAATCGCATTACGAATTTGCTCCGAATTAGTAACGTCGAGTGGGAGAGCGAGTACATGTTTTTCATTCCCCACTGTAAGATCGGTTATCTGATTAATATTACGGGCAGTTACTACGACCTTATAACCTGCATCAATCGCTTGCTCAGCGATGTGTCGACCAAATCCAGTTGAACACCCTGTGATAAACCATACTTTTTGTTCTGACATTATAATCACTCCTTCAAGTTAATAATCATACTTTACATCTTAAAGTTAACTTGAAGTCAATACTCATTTTAGATACTTCTTTTGCAGGAGTTTATTTCATTTTCTTATGCATCAAAACATCGTAGATCGCTATTTTGCGTATGATCTTCTCCAGATGGAATTGCGTCTCTGCCACTGTACGTTCCACCTTAGCTTTATGCATAAGCAAAAATTGTTTTCTTGCATCCAGGGAAGGATCACCTTGTCGAATCAGCTCTGTGTATGCCTTAATATCTTCAATAGACATTCCCGTATCTTTCAAAGCGATAACCAGCTCCAGCCACTCTAAGACTTCATTCGAGTATTCTCTTCTACCTGAAGCATTTCGTTCAACATGAGGTAAGATGCCTTCTTGCTCATAATAACGGAGGGTGGAGGGACGCAAACCTGTAATTTTCTCAATTTCACTAATACTATACATATCGAATGATCCTTTCGTAGTTAAAGTTAACTTGAAGTTAATTGTACCGTTATTCTGAACTGAAAGCGAATAATTCGGAATAAGAAGTCAATTGTTACTACCATTGAAAGTAGATAAGAGAGAAGAAAGATACACAATGAACGAGATTGCAAATTAATCGTGTGCAAAGTGTCAAGGATTGATTACAATAGAAGCATTACAGACTAAGGGATGAATGTACAATGGTTCAAGAAGACAGCGTATTTGAACAGATTATGAAATCGAAGAGATCCAAATCGATCAAGGCTAGAACAGGTCAAGTTAGTTCAGTTCCGAACAAGAAAACATCTTTGGAACAATTAAATGATTTGGATATCCGACACAAAAATGTAGAAGCTGAATCAGTAGAACCAAGTATGCCGCACAGACGTCTACTAGAAATCAGGAAAGAGCTAAGTCAGATCAGAAAATTAAAGAAAGAAGATCACATGTTATAAGCTTTAAAGAAAAGTACATACGATGGCAATAGGTGCATGTTACAGCGTGGTTGTATTCGGATCATCGGATCACAAGTAAGTCGTGAGGTCATTAAGACTCACGACTTTTTATATTCAAGGAGTGTTAATTCGTAATAGAGAGAATACGCCATGCTGAATCTTCTTTTTGCATGAGGTATAACTTAGTAGTTTCATCTGCTTGTAAAGGAGACGCATTGAAATAAACATTTTTTTGTTTAACAAACACTTCGATGTTTCCATCTTGAAGCACATTAAACAACGGCTCATCCATCGAAATAGCTACAGCATACACTTGACTGAATTCTTCCTCGTGAACCGCGTGTTCTTGGACATAGGCTGAACGTACCGCGTCAGCATCGAACTGCAGTATACCTTTCATATTTCGATTCAATGTCTGCACAATTTGCAGCTCATCCCCCTCATAGGGGCTCTCATCTATGTAGTGAAAATTGACGATCTTCGCTGCATGAAGAGCAGCTGCAATTTCTTCTTTACTGGTGTTGCCGACTAAATTGGATTTTCTTGTTGAACAGGCTCACTAGTAAAGGGGAATCTGGCCGGCTCGTGGAATTATATTCGAAACGAAGCAATTATTAAGCGTTTACAACCGGAAACTCATCTTCGAAATTAATACGGTCAGGAAGCAACGCTAGCAGATCGAATAACATACTACAACATGCCCGGGGTATCTATTGCGGTTATACATGACTTCAAACTGGATTGGGCTCAGGGATTCAGGGTATGTGAGGCAGGGAAACCGGAGCCTGTCACCGAAAAAACGCTCTTCCAAGCTGCGTCGGTCAGCAAGCCGATTTTTGCTGTAGCTGTAATGCGATTAGTTCAGGAAGGGAAATTAGATCTGGAACGGGACGTGAACGATTATCTGACAATTTGACTAAGTTGCGGAATAGAATTGCAGTATAATTAAATTAGCATATTCATAGTTGGGTCTGAAGAAAAGGCTATCCTTGGGGATAGCCTTTTGTGTAGCCCTTGACGTTTGTATACGCATGATGATTGAAGATGTCCAAAACTCAGAACAATTACTTCTTTGAAATTAACCGTATTCGCTCATTATATGCCTCAATTAATAATTAGATTGAGCATGGCGCAATGTGTTAGTAGGTTGTCATGTTATGCTAGTTACATATATGAACCCTAGGAGTATCATTGTATTTGTAAGTCAGCGAAGGATGCATGTCATCCGAGTTTGTCAATCAGCAGAAGGAGGTGCACATAAATGAAAAGTGATTCCTTTGAAAGCATTAAGATGCCTTCGGGATTTTGGGAAGGTCTACGTCAGATCGGCATTAACTCATATGATGTAGCACGGAAGGCCGGTTTACCGCTCACGGTTAGTTCCGATTCATCGGTGAATATCACTCAATATTACGCAATCTGGCAGGCATATTCAGATCTCGCAGGTGATATTGCTCACGGCATGATACAACTTGCAACTATATATGAGGTAACGAAATATCCACCCCCTATATTAGCCACTTTTCACGCACGTGATTATCGCGATGCACTGCAACGGATGGCTCGATATAAACAGCTGTGTCCTCCAGAAAATTTAAAGATCATTGAAGATGAGGAAGATTGCATCCTAGATCTGCAATGGTTGGATACTGATGAATCTTGTCCGCCTTTACTAGTGGGAATTACACTAGCATTCCTGCTCGAATTGGGACGACGGGGAACAGGTCGGCATCTGACGGCTAGAGCTGTAGAGTTTGCACAGCCGATGGGAGATGTACAGGTACTTGAAGATTACTTTGGATGCCGAGTTCGAACGGATGCGAATCGCAATCGATTGACCTTACATCGAAAGGATCTGGATATTCCTTTCCATTCTTATAATGCAGAGTTACTTGAAATTCTGACCCCTGCACTGGATCGCACGTTACATGAACATCGAGGAAATCGTTCCTTGTCGGAGATGGTCAAATGGATTATGAAGCGTAGCTTCAGCGCCGGACGTCCTGATATACACATGGTCGCTAAAGAACTTGGCATGAGCAATCGGACTTTGCAGCGTCGACTAACCGATGAAAGCACGACATTTAACCATTTGCTCACACAAGCAAGGCATGAACAAGCACGGAGGTATTTGTCAGATTTATCACTTGATATCAAGGAAGTGGCATTTCTAATCGGATATGAGGATCAAAATTCATTTTACCGCGCATTCCGTACTTGGGAAGGCGATACACCTGCCAATTGGCGTATTGAACATGCGGAGGCGGATGCAAACTCAGGAGATTATCCTTCATTTTCAGGCGGACACACTCATTAATCAAGGAGAACCAGACGACTAGATCAGACAAGGGAGAATGGTTTCATGGACATGGGATTGAATCATAAAACAGCATTGGTAACAGGTTCGACGAAAGGGATCGGTAAAGCCATTGCGATCGAACTAGCTAAAGAAGGTGTAAATGTACTGATCAATGGACGGAATTACGATGAGGTAGAGCGTGTTGTAGATGAAATCAAGTCTGCGTATCCAACTACGTCTCCTCAAAATGCGGCAGCTGATATTGTTAATTCTGCAGAGCGTGAAGCATTATTTGAGAAGTTTCCACAAGTTGATATTCTGATCAATAACACCGGGATTTATGAGCTGATGTCATATTATGATATAGATGATGCCGTATGGGATAAATACATTCAGACCAACGTACTATCCGCAGACGCGCTGACTCGATTTTATTTACCTACCATGCTAAACAACAGTTTTGGCCGAATTATTTTTATTGCAAGTGAAGAAGCGGTGATGCCTGGATATATGCCGCAATACGCTGTAACGAAATCCATGTTACTCTCTTTATCTAAGAGTCTGTCTAAATTAACAGTAGGCACGGAAGTCACGGTCAATACGATTATGCCTGGGCCGACACTCTCAGAGAATGTACAACAGATCATTGAGAGCGTCATACAAGATGAGAACATGACCTTTGAAGAAAAAGAGAAGACCTTTATGGCCGCGAATCTTCCGCAATCGGAGTTACAACGCTTCATCAGACCAAGCGAGATCGGCAGACTTACGACATTTGTTTGCAGCCCGTTCGCAACACCATTTAAAGGTTCACCGATCCGTATGGATGGTGGAATGGTTCCGACAATTCACTAATCATACTTAAGTACACGATAACTTCATAATTTTAATGGACAGCCGATAAGATTTATCGGTTGTTTTTGGTGCTGAACCAGGATTAAAGCATGTTCCTGTTGAAGTTTTGTAAAGTTAGCTAAGTTTAGCTAAGTTGCAATCAAGTTGCCAATATAACTGGAGAGTTACTAGGTAAAAATGATAAACTGGACTTGATATAAACAATGGTATGGAAGAGCAAAACGATATTAACAAAACAATAGTCTGACTTCAGTTTATCTGTTTATTTAAGCGGAATTTCTATTATTTATTTGGGAGGGCAATATCATGGATTTGGTAAACCAATTTCTAAATGGCTTAAGAGCAAGGTTATCAGCAGAAGAGCTTGATGATCTAAACACAGCACATGGTGCTGCACAAGAAGATATTGATACATTGAGGGCACAGTATCCTGATTGTCCAGAATCGTTAATACGTTTACTAGAAAATATAGATGGTACATATTGGAGGAAGTACGGTGATAAAGAAATTACGGTCTGCATTCTAGGCTCTGATGTTGAAGAAGGTCGATATCCATATTATTTACTTTCCACCGAGGAAATGCTTAAAAGTTCGAAACAAGAGGAAGATGTGTCCTATCTATTGGAATACGAAGAGGACGAGGAGGCGGTTGATCCTAAAATAAATTCAGAGGGGCTGCTTCCAGGCCAATATATTCATTTCTCAGATTGTATGAACAATGGAGGAACATCAAGACTTTATATTGATTTTAATCCTTCGGATCTCGGGGTAAAGGGTCAAATCATCCGCTTTTTGCATGACCCAGATGAATATGCCGTGATTGCGAACAGTTTTGATGCGTATTTACAAATGCTTATTGATGGTGAATATGTGTATCTAAGTGAAGACGAGGATTAAATTGACAACAATGACAACCGTATAAGTGTGAACCAATTCCAAGAGTTAAAGCGAGTCTATTAGGAGGAAGAAGGTGCACTGTGAGAAGTACATTCCAAGAATTTATACTTTGGGCTGAAGCCAATGGTTGGGCAATTCGCTCCGAGTCGAGTCATGAAATAAATTTAGATGCTAATGTGAGTACGAGGTACAACCATATTCCTAATGAATATTTAAATTTTATACGTGTTGTTAAACAATGTGTCTCACCTAGTGAGCAGACATGGTTTCTGTGTGAAAATGAATATAATCATAGCACAGATACAGCATTTCAATGGAACGAATTCGAATTACTCAGCTTGGAGGCAGCGGCTGGAGATGATCAATGGACATCAGAGATTAAGACATGGTGGGATCATTATCTGCCAATCGTCATCTCCGTGCAAGGGGGCTATTCCTTCTATGCCATTGATTTATCCAAGGAAAGAGGTACAATCGTGCGTGGAGAAGAACCTGAATTTGAAGAAGTTACTAAAGTTGCAGATCATCTTGATGAATTTTTACAAGGTATTATGTTGAGTTCAATAGTTCTAGAGTGAGCAGGTATGACAATGCAATAATCTCAGATGTCGAGGGGGTCAAGAAATTGCCCCATTCAAGTCGCTATATAGCGGCTTTTTTTCTTTTGGGTGTAGTCGATGGTTTAACTTGGCTACTCTAGTGATTCACCATCTGCTCTGCGGAGCCTACCGCCATGACGGTATTTAACTCAAAGCCATGCTCCCGACAAACGTTATCCACCAAATCTCTCCCCTAGATCCACCTTCGGGTACATGACCAGAGCATTCTGAGGCAGTTCTTCGAGCGTAATCGCCTGCCACTTCGCCAGTTCACTTGTTGAATGAACAAACAATTGAACACCAATCATTAACATCACTCGTTCCGTTTAAAAAGTTGATTGTAATGACACAATTATCACCTTTTGGTGACTATATCACTAAAAAGTAGGTACTATCCATCTAGTAACTTTTCCTCCATAATAGATTGTAGAAAGGGTGCATGATATGAAAACGTATTACTGTGAACTGGAAGTGACATTAGAGGTTATTGGAGGAAAGTGGAAAGGACTTGTTCTATATTATTTGATAAAAGGACCTAAACGGACGGGAGAGCTTAAGCGGCTCATGAACAACATTTCACAGAAGATGTTGATTCAAACTCTTCGAGAACTAGAAGCAGATGGATTAATTCATCGGAAAATGTACAATCAAGTCCCGCCAAAAGTGGAATATTCAACAACAGAGCTGGGTCAATCCCTAGAACCCATTTTGAAATTGCTATGTGGATGGGGCGGGCAATACGCAGAGCAATCCTACGCTCCAGGGGAGATCGAGATTTTGTATCCATAACCAGTAATCCCAGGTGATCAGTGTGAGTATTTTAAGATACAGTTACCCTACGATGTTAAAAAGAAGCAAAAGCCTTTATTGATCGTGGCGGAGATATTCAAAAGACGACCATTCTCCTAAAAGGATTGAACAAGCTGCAAAATGAAGCTAGCACGTCTTGAGATTAGGTGTGACTGTTGATCTCTACACATTTTTGCATGAATATTACTTTTTTGAAGCCTGCTTTTGCAGTAAATAAGCCGGATGTAAGTTCTTTTTTGATCATATAACCGAAACGCTCATATAATTTCTGTGCTGATGGATTCGTATCAACAACTTCAAGATTTATTTTAGAAATTTGCATCGTTTTTGCGAGCTGTTCTACCTCCTTTAATAACAGTTTACCTATTCCAGTACCACGCGCTTTTTCAGATACTGCAATAGGGTCAATCTGTAATATATCCTCGTTGTACATATGGAACCTTAAATATATGGTGTAAAAGAAATATCGCCACATCGCTGCGAATGGAGGATAAACCTTTTGAAATGCCTTATATTTCGCAGGTGCAAAGGCTTTTTTGCCTAGATTATATCCGAGAAAGCCAATGACTTCTTCATTTCGTATTGCATAGATGCCTTGTTCAAACTGAATAGATTGAGCTAATAGCTCAACAGCTTGCTCTCTCGTTTTGGTAAAAAACCAAAGATATTTTACTTTCAATGGAAAAGCTTCGTAAAATAAATGAGCCACCTGTGCTTGTTGCTGAGGATTAAGCTTCGATGTAATTTCAATTTGATCCACGGTAATCTCCCCTAACCTGCATTCTAAATTTTATTACTGTTCTATAGCTCATTTTCCTAGAAAAAAGCCAAGTGAACAATTCACATTTCTTAGAGGTTAAGGTACATTTCTTAGATAATATCTGTGGCTTATTATCGTCACTGAGTTGAAAGGAGGGAATGAAGGTGAGCAGTAATCAGAACCAAAGTCCTCCCTTAAAAGTGGAATTCTTAAGAATCAAAGATGAACCGTTTCGCTGGAGTAATTCCATTGAGGTAGTTATCGTATTGGAAGGTAGCATTCAAGTAGCCATCGCAGACGAGAATAGGATATTGAGTGTTGGTGGACTAGAAATCTTCAATATCAATCAAGTTCATCGTTTGTCACATACCCATGATGAGAATTTGGTGTTACTTATCAATATTGATGCTGAATTTGCTAAGGATTACTGTTCAGATTTATCCACAGTCTGGTTTGCACACGAATTTGGCCCTGGAACAAACTTAGGCTCGGAGCGAGTCCAAGAAATAACGGAAGCAATCTGCACGCTAATAACTCCAGTAGTAAACAACCAGAGTGAGCTACGCTTTTTGACTTTATTGAATATAATCGAGTCATTGTTGGATCTGCTTATAACGAATTTAGATGTCAAAAGAATGTTCGAAGGCAACCCAATTAAGCTGCAACGAATATGGAAAATCTATAATTATTTATTCAATAACCAAGGATACACGAACAAAGCTTCTCTGAATGAAATTGCCGCAATGACGGATGAGTATTTGAATTTAGATTATTTATCATCACAATTCAAGTTGTTAATAGGAGATACATTGCAAAATTTACTCCATTACTTACGCATCGAGCACGCGATAAAACGATTATTAACGACAAATCTAAGTCTCGTGGACATATCAATGGATAGTGGCTTTTCTTCCCCAAGATATTTCTATCAGAAGTTTAATAAGATTTTCGCAGAGGGACCCAAAGAATTTCGCCATGAAAATAAAAAAAAGCAAGAGATGATGGAGCACCTCAGAGAGAGCATTCATCCAGCATTCGTTCTTCCAAGACATAAAGAGTTATTTCACAGTCAAGAAGCAGTAAGCAATGTACCGAATAAATGGATAAACCTTGATCTATTTGGGGATTACGATCCGAGATCAACTTCTGTATATATGATTGGAATTACTGACTTAATTCATTGCAATTTAGATACCAATTTCAATCAGGTTCTTCGGGTTCATGATCTCAGCCCGTACCAAGTCTTTGGATTCGAAAGACCTTTTAATTTTTTCTTAAACAAGGATATACAATCACTAACGTGGTTTATGAATCAGCTTAGTGAGAACAATATCGATCCTGTGTTTATAGTGAGAGCAGATCACAAAGGTATGTCAGAACAGATAACAGCAATACAACGATTCATTGAAAACTACGCGACTATCTATGGAGCAGAGCATTTAAAAGGATGGAAGATTGAAATTCGATAACGCCAACCAAAGAACGCGGAAAAATGGCTAACTCAAACTTGCTGGGTGTACGATCCGTGTTGGCACTGAGATTTTGAACGTTAGGCAGTAAAGTATCAAATACGGTTTTGTCGCTCCTCTCCTGTATTTTGAGTTGCTCTTAACCTTTTCTTTTTTTGTAGTAGCATAAACGCCAGTAGTAGAAGTGGAATAAGGATTTGAAAGAAAGGGGAGACCCACTTAACTGAAACGTTCAGACCCAGCCATATATACTCTGTATACCTGGGTGACAGAAAGGATAGGAAGTAAATCGTTATGCCTGTAGGTAAGATTAGTAATTTATACTTGATGTTTGTGATCCGGCTTAAACCTGTTACAGCACCAATAAAAAACGCTGCCATCTTGATACCTAAACCTAAAAATAGGACTAGTGCAAAAATGGCATCCATCCGCTCTAGAACTCCAGCAAATTGAATGAGCTGGATGGTTTCAAGTAATGGGGTTGAAGCATTAATAGCTAGGGAGGGGCCAAGAACAATAATATTGATTTGATTTATTATGGTTAAAATTATAGAGACTACACCATATGCACTTAAAAGAGCTTTATTAAATTTGGAATCATGTTCGGTGATTTTAAAAAAAACTAAGAACAAGACCGTCTGTCCAAAGGGAAAGGACACGATCTCTGGGAAGGCTGCGCTCCATACAGGTGGTAGGCCTTTTTCGAGAATGGGTTGCATATTTTCAACGTGTAATAGACCCGCTGCAGTGATTAACACGATCAACACCGTGTAACTGAGAATAACAATGGGAAAAAGGAAGGTACAGGTTCTCATAAGCACTTCAGGACCATATCTTACCGTGTTTCCAACGACTAAGATTGCCACAAGCATGATAAAGGCGATAGGCGTTCTATTTAATAAAGTGAGAACCGTCACTTCTCCCATGTCGCGTAAATTGCGGGAAGTTTCGTACATAAAATGGATAGCGAAAAAGAAACCGAGTACACCGCCAGGTATTTTGCCGATATAATATTGTAGGAGCTCGTATAAGTCTTTGCCCTTATCTAATTGATGTATCCAAAGATACATTAAGAGAAGCAAAAAACCTATACTTGCAGCGATGAGCATTGCTATCCAAGCATCTTGTTTAGCGTTTCCTCCCAATAGAAATAACGTGGTACTCCCTACTTCAAACACGCAGAAAGTGACAACCAGATCAGATAATTTCGGGGTTAATTTGCTCAAGACGGATCTCCTCACTATAGGATCTTTTCGTTTAGTCTAAATTGCTAAACGAGTTTTGCAGCATGCCGGGGCGCTTGATGATCACTTTAACGTGAATATTAAGTTTCATTTTTTTGAATTCATTATTCCAATCATCTTTTATCTCTTGCCAATGTTTCGGGTATTTACGATGAACTGTATCAGCATATCCCCCTAAATCTGTTCCAAGACGTTGCATGATTTTCCAACTGGCAGTTATCTCTTCCTTAATGTCCTTCCCAGCTTGATCTTCAACTTGTTTGACCATGGTATCTTTTGATAAGTTGAGTTTTGAATCGGATTCACTGATATTCGCTTTAGCTTTAACATGAATGTTCATCACATAGTGATCACCGCTTTTAACTAAACGTTGCTTGGTTTTAGACTTCAAGATGGTAAGAGCAACAAGTTCTTTGTGATTATGTTCTGATGTAGATATAGAAATGACAGTTCCTTTTACTTTATTGGTAATCCAGCTAAGACCACGACTCTCATGTTGATTCATATGTCCGACCAAACGCCCATTTTGAATAATGGCGAGTTCTGTGAGTCGTAATTTGTCAGCTTGAGAAACCTTTTTATACGTATCCATGGTATCCAACTTCTTTTCTTTCTCCGTATATCCTTTTCCAGAGACCATTATAATCGGGATACCAATGGCCTTGGCATCCGACTTCATTTTACTGGCATAGTCGAATATCGTAACAGGTGGGAATATAGATGAGGTATCTGCTTCTTTACGAAGGATTTGATCTATACTCTCACCAGGTATTTTCTCAGGAGGAATCAGTTTACGAAGAATAGTGCCAGCATGTTGATCCGATACCAGTAACCAGACGGTTTCGCGTGACTCTGAAGTACGTAAATACGTATCGATTAGTTGATTGATTCCCTGATCCATAGCATCTTTTCCAATAACCACAACGTTGTTATGTGCAAAATAAAGTCTCCGGGGATTTTCTAAATTGGTTAAATTGGCTGCTTCAGATATGGTTTTGCCCACCGAAGAGAATACATTTACTGCAGGTTGGGAAGACCCAGATCCACCCCCTGTGTTGGAAGTAATTGAAGACGGTACAATGACTTGATACGTGGCCACCCAATCATTTCCTGTACGATCAAATCCCGTTGCAGAAGTAATACCTATTTCATTGAGCTCAGTCCGATTCCAACACCCCGTGAGGAGCATTGAAATACAACCCATTAGGTATATCTTCTTGATTATCATTGGTCTTCATCCCTTTCATCACGTGTTAACTGAGGATCTGGTTTTTGATTAGATCCTTGTCTTACAGGATTCCTATGACTAATGAATGCAGGTCTTGTTCGCATGCTCCACCAAGGGAAGCGTAGTACAAGATCCTTCATATTTTGAAGTTTGAACGGCGCCGCTGGAAGAAGGTAGGGAACCCCGAATGTTTGTAGGGAAACCAAGTGAACTAAGATGGGAACCAGCCCAGCTAAAATGCCAAATAATCCAAGAGACCCTGCCAGTAACATTAAGGTAAAACGCAATAGACGTACCGCGGCGGCCATGTTGATGGCTGGCATCACGAAGTTTGATATAGCTGTAAAGGAAACGACAATGACCATTGCTGCAGATACAAGTCCTGCTTGAACAGCTGCCTGTCCTAGTACTAGAGCTCCAACAATTGAAATTGCTGGTCCGATAGCACGTGGCATACGCACCCCAGCTTCTCGAATCACTTCAAATGTCAATTCCATTAAAAATGCTTCAATGAGTGCAGGAAGAGGTGTATTCTCCCTCTGGGCAGCTAGACTGATTAATAACGTTGTTGGTAGCATCTCTTGCTGAAACGTAGTAACAGCAATGAAAATAGAGGGTAACAGCAGAGCAACTAAGAAAGAGGAGAAGCGAATTATCCGTAAAAATGAGGCGATATCATACCTTTGGTAATAATCCTCACTGGAGATAAAGAACCGAAAAAAAGTTACAGGAGCTAGTAGAACAAAGGGAGTCCCATCAACGATTATCGCAACTAATCCTTCTAATAATCCGCCAGCCACTGCATCTGGACGTTCAGTGTTCATAAGTGTTGGGAATGGCGTATACACTCCGTCTTGTATGAACTCTTCAATATATCCGCTTTCAAGAATGCTATCTGTCTCAATGGATAGAAGTCTTTTTTTTACTTCAAGAATTATCTCTGGTTCAGCAATTCCTCGAATAAATGCTACAGATACCTTAGTTTTTGTATATTCACCTATCGTTAGAGGATCAAAGCGCAAATCTGGTGTACGTAAAATTCTGCGTAATAAAGCCATGTTTGTGGAAATGTCCTCAGTAAATCCTTCTTTAGGTCCGCGTAGTACAGTTTGGGATGTAGGTTCCTCAATAGATCTTCGAGCCCCACCTCCAATGGAAACGGTAAATACGGTGTTTCCTTCACCGACTAGGATGATTGCCTGGCCTTCAAGTACAGATACCAAAAGTTGATTTTTATCAACTGACTTTAAACTTCCGATCGGTAGGTGGTTTTTAATCCATGCTATCGGATCATCTTCTGAGCTAATGGGACTATTCGCTAAAACATCTAGCATCGTAGTCAGTAACTGTTGATCTATAAGTCCATCTATGTAAACGATGGTCACATCGATATTGGTCTGTTCTTTAAAACCGGAAAGGGAACGAATCATTACATCAGGGCTATCGCCTAACTTTTGTTGTATCCAATTCAAAGTGTTCAATTCCGGAACATCTGGATGGTCTTGGGGGCATTCTTTACTGGAGTGATTATTCAAATATTTCCGGTTCCCATCAGAAGATTTAAAGTTCTTTAATTTTTGAAAGAAGCTCATAAGAAACCCACTTTACATTTTTTTTGTAATATTTGTTAGTTAAGTAACTCCATTCATCTATCATGCTCTGAAAAGTTCTTAAATATGAATAGATCAATATTACGTATCTTGTTTGCTACCTTGATAATGATAATAAGCGTTTAAATCATACATACCTGAGCTATGCCCGTTGAAAATTTCTGGAATATAGAGAAGTGGAAATATTTGTGGAGGGTGGGTCAGTAGCTAAGAGAGAGTGTTGTACCCTCTGTTTATATTCATACAGGTAGGTTATATAAACTTAGAAGTTATCAACCATACCAATGGAGGGATTCATATGTTTAGACACCAGAAGGAATTACAATTCGAAGTAAAAGTAGACCGCCCGGATCCCGTATTTGCTCGTCAGGTTCAAGAAATATTGGGTGGACAGTTTGGGGAAATGACGGTCATGATGCAGTATCTTTTCCAAGGGTTCAATTGTCGAGGCGAGGAAAAATACAAAGACATGCTTATGGATATCGGCACCGAGGAGATCGGACACGTTGAAATGCTGTGCGCACTGATTAGCCAACTTCTTGATGGTGCATCACCGGAGGAACAACAAAAAGCAGCTGAAGATCCTGTAACAGCAGCGATCATGGGTGGAATCAACCCCCAACACCTACTTGTCAGCGGGCTGGGCGGTTTACCTACAAATTCTACCGGCGTACCTTGGAATGGATCATATATTGTAGCCAGTGGTAACCTTCTTGCAGACATGCGCTCTAACCTACATGCCGAAAGTCAAGGCCGTCTCCAGGTTGCGAGATTGTATCACATGACAACCGATGAAGGTGTTCGTGCAACGTTCCGCAAAATGTTGGCGCGTGACCGGTATCATCAATATCAATGGATGGCAGCCATCCAGGAACTGGAAGAAAAGAACGGAGTGGTAGTACCAGCTTCTTTCCCACCAGAGGCTGAACTTGAATCTCAGCCAGAAGCCTATGAGTTCTGGAATCTCTCCGAAGGCAACGAATCAAGCGAAGGTTTATGGGCTAAAGGAAGTGCGCCAGATGGTACAGGAGACTTCGTGTACATTTCCAATCCCGTTCCAAAAGGACAAGTCTACGACCCTGTCATTCCAGCCACAGAGCTTCATCATGATCTTGATGGAAAAGCGAGCGATAAGTAATGTTAACCGACTAATAATGTAGTATCACTAATTTTATATATGTTTCTTTTTCATTAACTTGGGTATTAAATCAATATATAACTATATTTGGAGGTGTTGGATAAATGGCAACAAAAGAACTCGCTGTACATGAAAAGCTTGAAATCCATGAGTTGTTAACCCTCAAAACATCTTGTGCCACGAAAGCCGTGACGATGTTGGAACTTGTCAAAGACGATAAACTAAAATCCTTAATTGAAAATGATTTGGACAACTCTTTCAAAGCGATTGAAGAATTGAAATCTCTATTGAAATAAGGAGGGTTCTAATGATGTCTACTACGATGACCAAAGAAATGCTGGTTAAAGCTATTAAACCAATGGATGATCTCGCAATTGCTACTGATCTACTTCTGTCTGCTAAGTCAGCAGTACGTACCTATGCGATTGCTCTTACAGAAGCGGCTACACCCAGAGTTCGGAAAGCGCTAAGATCCCAGCTTGATACAGCGATTGATACTCATCAAAAAATTGCTGATTACATGATCAAAAATGAAATGTATCATCCTTATAGTATTGACGAACAAGTTGAGCATGATCTGGAGAAATCCGATAAAGTTCTAGGATTGGTGAAAGAAGTTTAATCTCTCGGCCCTTTGAAATTAGATAACAAAAAAAGAGAAGTTTCATTAATTGGCGACTTTTCCCGGAATACAATCGGGGAGAGATCGCCAATTTTATTTTTGAACGTTCCTTGTTGTAAAACAAAATGTACTACACTACCTACAAATTGAGCATGCGATAAAACTAAAAGTTGTGATTGCGTTTAATGAATTGAATAAGAATCAGGATCCTAAATGTATTAAATGTATCTTTGTTAGTAGGGTGGTGACGAGTTTGTATAAAGCCAATCGTAGAGAATGTATATTGAGCAAGGCCTTTAATATGGAGTAAAATCTACTCAGGCAAAATGATAATGATTATCATTATACATAAGCGAATTATTTTGCTACAAAACTTAAAACATCTAGGAGTGGATAGATCATGGGTAAATGGAGATTGATGAAAGCAGGGTGGATGTCGCTTATAACGGCAGCAATGATTACGGTAACGGCTTGTGGCCAGGCAGGCGATCAAACGGTGGCTCCGGTGGGTACTGATCAACCGGCACAGACAACAACAGTATCAAATGAAGCAACGTCTCAGGCGGAAACGCGCGTCGTAAACGATGGATTTGGGGAAGTCGAGATTCCGACCAATCCGAAGCGAATCTCAGCTCTCTATCGTGAAGATTACTTGGTTGCGCTTGGGGTAACGCCTATTGTTCAATATTACAACCCGATGTGGGGCAAGCAGGAGTATTTGAAGCTGGATGTACCGTTGTTCGACGTGACCGGCAACATCGAAGCTTTGCTTGTATCTGAGCCTGACATAATCATCGCCGCTGGAGAGGTTGATGCAGCACAATACGAACTCTATTCCAAGGTTGCGCCGACGTTCCGCATACCGGACGACATACTTCCAGATTCACGGAAAACATTGACCTTAATCGCGGAATTGCTTGGTCTAAGTGACAAGGCGGAGCAAGTTCTTGCCGATTACGATGCACGTATTGTCGATGTGAAGGCGAAGCTGAACGCAGCGATCGGGGATGAAAAGCTGGTTGTTTTACGGATGAACGTGGTAGACAAATCGATAAATATTTTCGGTATTCATAACACGTTTGTTGGACAACTCTTGTATGAGGATTTAGGGCTGAAGGCGCCGGGATTCGCTGAAGCGATGACGGAGGGGAATATTGTCTTGTCAAAGGAGGTCGTTCCAGAGCTTGACGCAGACCATATTATTATCCTCCCGTCCAACGGAACATGGGATGAAGAGAGTAATACCAAAGCGCTTGAGGAAATGAAGACAGATCCGTTATGGAAGAATGTTCCCGCGTTCAAGAATGGCCATGTGTATCCAGTAGAGAGATCGTATTGGCAGGCCGGAGCTATTACAGCAAATGGATTAAAAATGGATGACTTACTTCGCTTACTGGCTCCTGGCAGTAAATAAGACTAATCAAGTTCATTGGCGGACTCATCGCCATCATGAGGAAAGAGCCGCTTGTCAACGAAGGTTGATAGGCGGCTCATTTTATTTTACACTATATTTATTGAGAATGAATATCAATTAAAAGGCGGTTAATAGAACGATGGATATTGAACAGCGCAAACAAGCCTGGATGACTCCTCGAGTCCAATATGTGCTGCAATCGATTCACTTCATCGTTGCAGGTGAGCAAGCGGAAGTGATTGAATTGCACGACAGAGAACGAAATAATCAAGAATGCTATGAACTGATTTTTATTATGAGCGGAACGGGACAGGGAAAATGCTATTTAAGGAGTTCTGGGAGTCTACTCTTTCTTGATCAAGAACTTATGAGCTGCAGTCATTACCGAGTGTGCTTTACAACAGGCGATTGTATGACAGCTTCGAGCTTGATACCGGATAAGGATGAGCTTGTCTGCTCACCTTTTGCGAAAGTGATCGAGCTGCTTGATGAATTATATGCTCTTCGCGGGGCAAGTGATGAACTTGAATTATTCCAACGGTTTGTGAGATTTCAAGAGCTACTGCTCTTCTTATTCCAGCAGAATGCACCTACATCCGAAGATAAAGGAACGGATATGGATCAGCAAGGCGTGGAGCTTAGCATACAGCATATTCATCAGTACTACCGCGAGCTTCTAACTGTAGAGGAGCTTGCATCCCTCGCAGGTATTGATCGCTGGAAATATACCCGATTGTTCAAAGAGGCTACGGGTCAAGTACCTCTCCAGTACTTGAATGAAGTACGTATTAATCAAGCCAAGAAGTGGCTCATAAGTGCGGATGATAAGCTGCTGGATATTGCGCTGAATGCAGGCTTTAATAATGAATATTATTTCAATCGTCGTTTCAAACAGACAGTAGGTATGTCGCCAGGACAATATCGCCGTAGCCGGAAGGGACAGCTTAGAGTAGTCGCACCGTATTTGGAGGATTTCATCGTTGCTCTGGATATGCAGCCGATCGCCCAGTATAGTCATGCAAAGTGGGGCAAACAAGACTATCTAGGCTTAAATCATATTCCAACGTTTGACGAGAATGGCGGTAACTTTCACACACTTTCCAGTTATAAACCGGATCTAATATTACTCATGGATCGTTATGAGCAACAGCAATATTCGCAGTGTCGACGCATATCCAACACGTGTATTCTACGTGAGCAGACCAATAACTGGCGTACACTCCTACGAACCGTTGCCGATTATTTTGGTCGGACGGAGTTAGCCGATGATGCAATCGCCAAGTATGATTTCAAAGCAAGAAGTGCGAGTCATACACTGAGTCAGATGATGAAAGGTGAAACGGTTGCCTTTCTGCGTATTTCCGCAGATCACATCATTCAATATACTGATGAGAGCCAAGGCTTTGTTTCAACTGTCCTTTATGGCGATGTTGGTTTACACTCCCATGCGGCAGTAGGTATATTTTCTAAGGCAAATAGACCAGGTATGTTCAATCTCTCCGTAGATGACTTACATAAGCTAAATGCGGATCATCTGTTTATAACATTTGATAAGTGGCACAGCCAGGCAGAAGGTAAGGAGAGGGAACTTCTGCAGCGGCCAGAGTGGCTTGATCTACCAGCTGTACGGCATAACCATGTTTACGAAGTGGATTTTCTAACCTGGATGAATAACGGAATTATTTCGAATAGCAAAAAAATTGATGATATCCTACGATCGTTAGCTTGATATAGTTTGGTATATAGTTGTGGCTGTGTCTTGAAAGTTTGCATTCTCCATTTTGTACAAAGCCGCTGTCGATTCTGTCCATTGTTATTCGAGAGTCGTCGAAGCTACAATGAAGTTGATAATGATTATCAGTAGCTTGGAGTAGATGAACCGGCCGGAGGAGGATACGGATTGACAGAACAGCTTGAATTATACGATGTGACAATTATTGGCGGTGGTCCTGCAGGAATGTATACTGCTTTTTATAGTGGAATGCGCGATTTAAAGACGAAGTTAATCGAAGCCAAAGACGAGCTGGGTGGACGGATGCTGATATATCCCGAGAAAATGATATGGGATGTTGGAGGGGTTACACCGATCCTCTGTGAGAAGTTAATTGCCCAATTGTCTGAGCAGGCAAGGACGTTCGACCCGACCATTGTATTTGGCCAGCACATTATCGGCTTGGAGAAACAAGCGGATTCAACGTACATTCTGGAGGCGGCAACGGGAGAGAGGCACTGGACACGCACGGTCATTTTGGCAATTGGCCGCGGCATTTTGCGAATGGCGAAGCTAGAGCTGGAAGGAGCAGAGCGCTATGAGGTATCCAATCTGCACTATACGGTGCAGGAGCTGGAGCCTTTTAGAGGAAAACGAGTGCTTATTTCAGGCGGGGGGAATTCGGCTGTCGATTGGGCGAATGAGCTAGTTCCCATCGCTGCTCAGGTTACAGTTGTACATCGGCGTGACCGTTTCGGAGGACATGAGAAAAACATCGCCCGAATGAAGGAGTCCTCTGCCGAGGTGCTTACGCCATATGAAGTAACGCAGTTATATAGCGGTAATGGAAAGTCGATAGAACGAGTGACAATTGGTCATCTTGAATCAGGGGAATCACGTGAGCTAGAAGTAGACGAGGTTATTGTTAACCACGGTCTAAAATCCGATTTTACAGGGATCAAGGATTGGGGACTGGATATGGATGACTGGAACATATTTGTTAGTCCTAAGCTGGAGACGAACTTACCAGGCATCTTCGGAGCAGGGGATTTCGCCAATTACGAAAGTAAGCTCAACCTGATTGCTGGAGCGTTCACGGATGCGGCCTTAGCGCTTAACAGTGCCAAATTGTATTTGGATCCGGAGGCGCCGAAAATGGCTTATGTATCGTCTCATAACGAGAGATTCAAAGAAAAGAACAAGGCGCTTGGCGTATCTGTTGAATAGAGGTTTGCTATTATTAGGGCGAAGTTGTGCGAAGAGATTTTCAATTGAATAATTCTTGATCCAATTTGAGCGCCATTTGGCGCTTTTTTTTGATATAAATAACGAAATATAGGGGAGTTCCTCTGAAATGTAATAGTAACGCCGATAAAGTAAATATTATTTATTAGACGCTGTGAGTTCGGTGGATACCACACTAATGGAGACGTTGATGAATATGCGATTATGAAATATGGTCAGGACCATGGGGAGTAAAACCGTATTTTATAACGGTAAGGCTTCTACATTAAGCACAGCTCCAAAAGTGATTAACGGGGTTACGTATATTCCAGTACAATCGATTAAAGGATTAGGCGCCACTCTGCAATTAAATGCTAGCAAAAACACACTAAATATCGAGATGTAAATGAAGAGGAGGGCTGAGGCTCTCCTTTTTGTATATCAAATTCCAGTTGTCATCTCAACAAATTTTAGTTTATATGACGAAGCTACAAATGAAAATGATGCTTGTTCTTTATCCGGGGGAAAAATGAGTTTAAGGTATCGAGCGGATTTTGTTCAAAAACGGAGCTCAATTAAAGAGGAAATGTACTTAGAATTCTGGAATATGTAAATTCAGTCTATTATATTGTTTTGAGCCTAACCCAATTTGTTAGGAGTGATTAAGAATGCGTATTGAAAATGAAAAATTCTTCAATGGTGAAAGGATAATGCGAACAGTAGAGGTTGGCGGACTTACGAGATCGCAACTTATCCAAAAGTTACAGCAAAATACTATCTTAATGAATGAATTGGGAAAGGAGCTATTAGCCGATGATAAATTTAGACCATCCGAAACGAAGTATAGTCTGGAGATCGTAGAACTAGCCGTTGGAGAACTTGGTTTTCCAGATGGAGCTACTACGAGTCGAATCTTTGAGAAAGCGATTGAACTAGATTTGGAATTGTGTCCGTTAGAATTAGGACCTTACCTAAGACTAGTGTATCTGGATCAGCCTGAAGGTTATTCGGGTAAACCTGTGCAACAAAATAGAGCTCCAGTCGGCTCCATCACGATTGCATCGGAGATTCTAACTGATGACGAGGACTTTCCAAAAGGATTCTATCTTAGAAAAATTAATGGCGTATTGTGGCTACGTGGGTACCGCGCTGATCATCTGCACGTTTGGAATCCTGATGACCATTTTATTTTTAGACAAACAGATAAGACATAGAGATATTGAATTTAAGCAATGTTTTTGGTTCCAAACCAGCGATTCACAGAGCAACTAGCAGCTCAAAATAGAAACGTGGAAACTTCTCGAGAAGTAGATAAGGAACGCTTCTAACAAATCTTGTCATCGACCTTGAACAGGTGAGAAGACAAGAGGTTTGAGTATATTTAGGGGTGTGCCTCAAGTCGAACAGGGTATCCAAGGAATTTGCATTTAACCATTTTATATACAAGATTGTCAGGGAGTAATTACCTGTTCTGTCGCTAAATTAGTGGCTTTTTTGTTACATTGCAAGTGGACATAGTCCAGAGTAGTGTAATTTCCGACTTCTAAATAATGTATAATTTAAACAGTGCTCAGACATGACCAAATTGAATGGAGGGGCTAAAGTTGAACAAGTATATGTTACATATTGTTGTAAGTGTAGTTTGTATTGTGGGACCTGTTCTTGGTCTCTTATATGGTTTGTGGGACAGTAACCAACCCAAAGTAGGACCTGTTGGAGATGGAAAACCTATCTATCCCACCCTACCTCAATGGATATCTATTGTGGCTCCTATTATTGCTGGATTAATTAATTTACCATTTGCCATTATTCGGTACCGACAAAACAAAAAAGACTAATGAAAGTAATAAAGATTAGAGTACTTCCCGTGCTAACAACTAAAATGTTGAATGGTACTAAGAAGAGTTTAAGAAGAGTTGAGAAATCCGCACTCTAATGCTGGACTTAATATTGAAAGAGGAGGAGGGTGATGAATATGGCTAAATTAGTGAGTGGACTTACATTCATTTTGGTACTAATATTAACAGTCGGCTGTAGTTCTCCAAACGAACAAACTCAATCTGACGCTGACATCATTGGTACAATTATAGAAGTCAGAGAGCAAGACCATCAAATATTAATCGAACAAAATAACGCAGATGACTCTGCAACAAACCTAATTTGGATTAGTCAGGATCAGGATAGTGAAATAATTGTCGCTGGCGTAGCTAAGACTAAGTTTGAGAAGTCATTTCAAAATAAAAAAGTTGAAGTATGGATTAAAAATCTTATAGCCCAGTCATCACCCCCACAAGCTCTAGCTGATAAAGTTATGATTGATTAATAAGGAGGGTGGATAGGGCTATATTCATTGCAGGGATGCACGGAAATCTCTATCTCGTAATCGTGAAAGCCCAGGAGTATAGGGTTTCTTGATTATTCCCCAAAACTCGTTCCAGGGAACAACGTATACCGATCAAAATATTGTGTTGATTTAGGTACGATCATAACTGATTTAATTTTATCCGTCCCCTCAAAGGTGAATTTCCATTTTTCCGTTTTAACATTGTAATTATCCTCTGCAGTAACTCGTTGTACAATACGGACGGTGATACTAGTATCATTACGATCTACAGGATGCATCTCAACAATGCTTGCCATATTATAAGTTCCTGAAGGAAAGCTCTCATTATAGAGATCTGTTTTGAATCCAGGCGCAGTTAAAGCAATCACATCGTCTTTCCGCCGATCATCATATGCCATGATCCATTGAAAAGCTAAATTACGTTGATTTACATAGGTGACGCTGCCAGTTTCCGCTTTAAATTGTGGATCTGAATGCACATATACTGTTTTATTTATATTATCCCATTCAATATCCACTCCAAGTCCTTCCGAAATAGTACGAAGTGGAACATAGACTGAACCATCTATGAGTTTCGGCGCTGTACTGCTGCTATTAATCTGGTTCCCATGAATAAAGATCTTAGGAATTACAGATGCTGCATATGCTCCTGCGCTGAACACAGAAGTGAGCAATACTCCTGCGAGTCCTATCTTAACTATACGTTTCATATCATCTTCGCCTTCATAGAAAGATATAATCTAAACGCTGTGTGTGTTCAAAAAGTTTGAAAAAAGCGACCCTAGAAATAGAAGATGGAGATGGAAATATCCTTTTAGTAAAAGCCCATGACGATGGTTGGGTGTTTTAACGGATCTGTGAGTTATACGGAGTATGTCACTTCGTCAATGACAGAATTTAATGTGAAGCTTCAAAGGAATGTTTAACTTGATGAGGTAACGTGAACTGTATTTTAATAACGACAAGAGTAACAGCCGATCAAGATGATCGGCTATGTATGCTGACTTAACGGCAGGCACTCTCCACTACATAAAAAGAGCCAGTGAGAATATAGTCATTCTCGACTGGCCAATACTTCAGCAGTTCATTGGGTGGCGTATGTTGGGAAACATGCTAGCTTTCAGTTTTCAACTTTAGAAAACGGAAATTTGTTCTTCAAGAAATCTATATATGTCATTGGTTTTCGGCCAATTAGACGTTCAAGATCCCCAGATGTCTCCGAGAATTCCCCAGTGTTGATTGCTCGCACCCAACCTAATAAGAAATCGGTCATAGGAACAGGGAGTCCATCCGCTACCATCGTGTCTGTATATTCTGTTTCGCTAATTGCTTCATAAGGGATGTGTATCCCATGAATTTCAGAGAGTGCTTTAGCAATATCTGCAAATGAGCTTCCTTCGCTGCCACTTAGCGTATAAGACTTATTATCATGTCCGTCCTGTATGAGAACAGCTACGTTGGCCGCAGCCAAATCATCCAGAGATGCAGCGGCTACTTTACCCAAACCCTTTGGTAATCTTACGCCGACTTTAAGTGGATCTCCATAATACGAATGCATGACTTCAAGATACGGTGGATTCCGTAGAATTGTATAGGATAATCCGGATGCTTTAAGCGCTTGTTCTGCAAATATATCTGACAAAGTGACTTCAGGAATGATAAGATTTGAATTTTCTTTTCGTATGATCGACGTGAAGATCACTTGTTTCACACCAGCCTGTTTGGCAGCTGCGATGACATTAAAATGTTGTGTATTGCGGTCGGTAAATGCTTGCGCGGAAATAAGCATCACTTTTTCAACACCATTAAACGCTTGCAGAAGGGAGCTATAATCCCAATAATCGCCCTGATGAGCTTCTACACCTTGTTTAACATACCTTTTGATTTGTTCGGACTCAGTATTACGTACCAATACGGCGACCTGATCGGATGGAACTTTTGTAAGAAGAAGCTCTAGTGTCCTGCTACCGAGATTACCTGTTGCTCCAGTAATAAGAATTTTCCCCATCGTAATAACCCCTTTGAACGTTTATTGAGAAACGAATTGCTTTTGTTCATGATCACTAGGCTCATTATGTACCATGGTTTACTTTAAAAATAGTACGTACTTTTTGGTTATATAGTAACCAAGAAGTGATAATTATGATGAAATACGGAGTGGCGAAAGCATTAAGATAACGGGAGAACTATATTTCGATATACAATTTTCATCTAAAAGTTAAGTGAAAACTGCTGAACTTAATATAAAATATTGCTCAAATATGTTTGAATAAATTGAATGCGTTTACAATTATGGAATGCCATAGAATCGTTATGTGCATTTGATTCAGTCCCTTGATGAACAGATCGGTGAACTAACTGAGCTCTCTGGGACGATACGTATCCGAACTCAGGAATACGCAAGACAGATGCCTAATGTAAATTTGTGTATAGAACATGGAGCACATCAGGAGATTCTAAAAGGCGTCCTCGATTATGAGCTGGATTTTGGTATTGTGCCTGAGAATACGAATCGACATGAACTTCTTTTTCATCCAATCTTGGAAGAAACAATTGTGTTCGCTGCGTCGCAGACTATCGCTCAGAACGTGAAAAAGTTGGGAGCGCATATCCTGAATGATCAACTTTTCATCAGCAACGGTACATCCTGTTTGTACCACACATCGGCTATAGATGTTTTGAAGCAAGCTGGTATTACGGTTAAAGATGCGTTAGAGCTGCCTAGTCTGGAGATGGTCAAACAATATGTGGGCTGTGGTAAAGGGTATGCTCTAATTCCTGAAATAGCAATCCGTAAGGAGCTAGAAACAGGTGAATTGCAAATTCTCTCTTTTGCGCCGAAAATGACCTTTACTCACGGCCTGATCACTCATAAAAATCGAGAACACAGTGTGACTTCCAAAGTTTTACAATCTGCATTTATGGATTTTGATCATCGTTAAACCGTCTTGGGGAGGGGAGGTTATAAAGTTCAAGTCCCAATCACCATACGTAGGTCTGGATTAATTCCGTGAAACTCTTATTTAACATCGTCATAATCGATTGTTAACTGTTATGGCTCTAGACCAATAACAGTTAACGCCAAAGAGCACAAGCAGAGGTTCATCCTGCTTGTGCTCTTTAGCACCAATTTAATCATTTTTTACATAAACATATCTAGAATCAGGACACCAGCAAGTCCTACCAATGAAATAATCGTTACCATGACTGACCAGGTTTTTATCGTCTTACCTATAGTAAGATTAAAGTATTCTTTGTAAATCCAGAAGCCTGCATCATTGACGTGAGAGAACGTTACGCTTCCTGCACCAGCTGCTAGAACCATGAGTTCTGGACTTACTCCTGTGGCAGCAACCAGAGGTGCGGCAATACCCGCTGCTGTCATACCAGCCACAGTTGCAGAACCAACGGCAATTCTCAAGATGGCTGCGATCAACCAAGTTAGGATAAGAGGAGATAGCGTGGAGCCTGCCATAAGATCAGAGATATATTGGTCAATATGACTGTCGATCAACACTTGCTTGAACGCACCGCCGCCAGCGATAATCAAGAGAATCATTCCGATACCACTTACAGAATCACTTAGAGATTTCATAACCTCTGGCATTTTTTTGCCTAGGTTCAGTCCAAAAGTGAAAATGGCAACCAAGACAGAAATCAATAAAGCGACATTGGCATTACCAATGAAATTAGTTACAGATGAAAATGCTGATTCAGGTGCAAAGATCTCGACAAAAGTTTGAAGCGCAATCAAAATGACAGGTAGAAGTGCTGTGAAAAGACTAATTCCGAATTTAGGTAGCTCTTCTTCCTTAAATTCTTTTGGATTGAATAGACCTTTGGGAATATCGATTTCCAAGGCTTCTTTTTTAAATAACCTGGTATATACAGGGCCGGCAAGGATGAAAGCAGGGATCGCGACAAGTATACCTAAGATCATCGTTAATCCGATATTGGCTCCAAAAACATTAGCAACGGCTGTAGGGCCTGGATGCGGAGGTACGAATCCGTGCATGGTTATAAGTGCTGCAATAACGGGCATTCCGAGATATAGAACAGGTACTCGTGCAGCTCTAGCGATGGTAAATACCAACGGAATTAACACGACCACTCCCGTTTCAAAGAATAAAGCGATTCCAACAATAGCTGCTGTAATAACGGCTGCCAGCTGAGTACGTTTTTGACCAAAGGCACTGATCATGGTTGTGGCAATGCGCTGAGCACCACCAGAATCGGTCATTAATTTACCGAGAATTCCTCCGAATATGATAATCATCGTTAAATGACCAAGTGTTCCGCCTAAGCCAGCTTCGATGGACTCGACAGCTTGAATCGGGGTCATTCCTTCCAGTAAGCCAACAGCTAAGGAAACAATAATCAAAGATATGAAAGCGTTTAACTTAAAAGCCATCATTAATATAAGTAATATAATGACCCCTAATGTGACTGAGATAATTGGCATCTAATTTCCTCATTTCTGTATTTGCTTGATAAAGGAGAGCAGATTATAGGGAGCACACTAATCGTTTTTATTATTCATTAATCGTGTACTCCTCACAGTCTGGTCATACTAACCGTTTTCGAATTACTTCGTACTCAACATTTCAACAACTTCCCTTAGATCGGTTATAGTACCCACATTTCCAGGGAAGATGACATAGGAGATTCCCGGGAATTTACTTTCATCCCCGGTTGTCCACACGGGAATACCAGGTCGAATCTGTCCGGCAACAGTAGCTCGTTTGACTTCCAGTCCGTTCGTTCCAATATCGCTTGAGGTAATGCCACCTTTAGCAATGATATAGGCTGGTCGTACTTCTAATCGTTTAACAATACTCGTAACTGCATCCGAAATTTTGACGGATAGTTTCAATTCATCTTCTTTTCTATCCTCTCCAAGGTCTAATCGCTCTCTTTTGGTATAGACAGCCACATTTTTACCTTCGAGGATCAGTTTGTTGGTTGTTTCAACAACTCTGTTAAGCTCATTATCGAATTGATCGGGTTCCAGAACAAGGTGAACGTTAAATTCAACAAATTCTACTACACTGGACTTTTTCAGTTCTTCAAACTGTTCCGTCGTTTTTTTGACATGTGATCCGATAATGACTAATCCGCCATGGTTTGTATTGTCACTCATCATTTCTTCACGCGTGAGCAGGCTTTTGTTACTAACGCCTCCCATGACCTTCGTAAGTGCAGCAGCACTTCTAAACATAAAATGTTTACCTTTATTGAAGGCTCGAATTAAAGCAATGGTGAAGACTTGAACATCTGAATAGTCAACTGCATTTACGATAACTTTATTAAAGTTCTCAACGTTTAACAGTTGCTGTTCAATGAGATCGATGTCCATGGCACGAAGGCTTTCCAGCGAGATGTAAGTCATCTGATCGGCTTTATACTGCCCATTCGATTTTTCCTCTGCCCACTCACCTAAATGTGATTTGGTGTAACCAAAGGTGCGATCCTTGGCGAATTCGGTTTCTCCTGCAGGAACCAATTCCGTATTATATTGAACATAGTGAACATTATCGATGGTGAAGCGTCCGCCTTCTTTGAAGAAGGGGAGAAGTATTTCACCGTCAAACCGTATATTTGACTTAGCTTCAACGGTGTCTTTTAACACTTCAGTTTCAAGTGGATAGTGACCTCGAAGTGTAGAATCACCACGGCTTATAATCGTGAATTCGCAATTGTTTCTTTGGGCAGCTTCTACGATATTAGCAGCAATTTCTTGGTGTGCTTTTGTCGTCTCAGCAGCTGTAAACCCACGTGAGTTGGTGAGGATAAAGAACATCGAATTGTCTTCCTGAAATCCTCTGTCGATACTATCTACGGACCAGTCCGTATAGACCGAGATGCCATGTACAGTTTGAACACCAGTTGGATCATCATCCAAAACGATAATTTTACGATTAAAGTGTTGAAGCTCTTGATTAATCATTTTATGAATAAGGTTCGTATCAGGAGAAGGAAATCTACTGAAAACCTCTTCTACAGACCGGTTATTTGTTTTCATGGCCAAGACCCCTTACTTCGACATTTGCTAATTTTTCATAATACTGTACGATCCCGCCGTGGTCGTCCATTAATTTCCCGTCAACCTTCAGGGCATGGAACATTTCTAACAAGTGGCTGGATAGCGGAAGAGGTACGCCGATCTCATGAGCTGTGTTCATTACGTTGGTAATATCTTTCATGTTGATCGCGATCGTACCTCCTGGAGCAAAGTTTCTTTCCAGAATCAGTGGAACTTTGGCATCAAGAACAGCACTGCCTGCTAACCCGCCTCGAATCGCCTGATACATTTTCTCAATATCAATCCCTGCTTTAGCAGCCAGGACAAGCGCTTCGGACATCGCAGCAATATTTAAATTCACAATGATCTGGTTAGCGAGCTTCGCAGTAACTCCGCATCCACTATCTCCAACCAAGGTGACCGCCGTCCCCATATCAAACAAAACGGACTTAGCTGCTTCGAATACGCTTTCTTTACCGCCCACCATAATTGCTAAAGTACCATCAACGGCTTTTGGTTCTCCGCCGCTAACGGGTGCATCCAAAAATCCAACGCCTTTTTTTGCTGCTTCTTCTGCAAGAGCGATGGAAACGGCAGGAGTGATGGAGCTCATATCAATAATAATGGAGCCTTCTTTTGCCCCAGATAAAATACCTTGCTCACCCAAAACAACAGCTTGCACATGTTGAGATGCAGGAAGCATGGTAATGATAATTTCACAATTCTCAGCGACTTCTCTTGGTGAGGAAGCTGCAGTTGCACCGGAGTCTAGCAATATTTGAACCGCTTCCTGATTGAGATCATTAACGGTTAATTCGTGTCCTGCTTTTCTGAGATTAAGAGCCATCGGTTTGCCCATGATTCCGAGTCCAATAAAACCAACTTTTTTAGCCATGATATTTCCTCCTAATACTTTTGTGAGCGAAGGCTTCTATGCCCATGAATGAATATGTTTAATAGACGAAATGTGAAGAACGAAGAAGCGACTTGACGAAAAGAATGCAATGCTTCAACGGCAATCGCTTACATCGTTGATTGCGTTTTCATTGTATACTAAAAATTTAAAATTGTATACATTTAATTATGTTTTTGTATACAATTTAATAGTATTCGTATACTTTTTTTGTTGAATATCGTTTATTGGAATGATTTTATGAACATAATTTGGTACTATATTGATATGAGAAATGAGACTGAGGTGAAGTTAGTGCATGAAAATAATAGTTCACGACCGGCGTATCATCAATGTTATGAAATTCTTCGAGACAAGATTTTAAACGGGGAGCTTCCTAGCGGTACGAAGATCGTTGAAGAAAAGCTCGCTACAGAGCTTGGAGTGAGTAGAACACCCATAAGAGATTCGATACGTAAGCTGGAAAACGAAGGATTAATTGTTCAAAAAAAAGTGGTTAAACCTACCGAAAAGGATTTACGTAATTTGTTTAATGTTCGGATATTACTCGAAGGGTACTCAGCCAAATGCGCGGCTAATTTTTTGAAAGACAACGAGATTGAAGAGCTGTATAAGTATGTGGAGATCGGGAGAACGGGGACAAAAGATGAGATTATGTCTGCCAACGAGAGTTTCCATAACGATATTGTAAAAGCGAGTAATAATCCGTTGATGATTGATATTATAGATCGGATGCAAGCCATCATTTATCTGTTTAGAAAAACAGTTGTGATCTATAATCGTCCTCATCTTATCGATGAGCATGAAGAAATTTACGAGGCAATTAAGTCTAGAAGCGGTGAGCGGGCAGAAGAACTAATGAAAAAACATCTGGAAAACGACTTAAACTTTTATCTGCATGTAATGAGTAACCAGTGAAGAATTGTCTTGTGAGGTAAATGAAATCGCTTTATTCCGGAAAAACACGTTTCATAAATTTACTTACCGAGTGTGTTAATGATAACGCAGGCGAGGCTTGGATAAAGTATTGGAATGGTACATTTTTGATGTGCTGTCCTCTACTTTATTCAGGCCTTTTTCGTTTTCAAATAACTCCAAAAGACTTGTAGTCTCTGGCTCAACGTTTGCTGGAGGAAGCACATAATTTATTTTTGTATGATTATATAAGCTCTACATTTGCTAAGGAGCATTAATGTACGTAGTTATAATTGATCCGATTATTACATAATGCATATTGGAGGTATTATTATGATCAAAAAGAAAGTTTCCACAATCCTAGTGCTGCTCTTTAAAAGAAAATAGGAGAAATGAAGCACACCTATTTTATTATGGAGATGAACTAATGGGATGTGCAATTCTTTTCATTTTATAACATGTAAGTTAGAATGAGTACATAACAGAAACTTAGTTTCACTTGATGAAACAATATAATGAGAAGTATACAAAAAAATGCCATTAATTGGTATATGAACAAACGGATGATCCTTATTTTAATGAAGAATTACTGAGAAAATTTTCGATCATATTGGAGGTATTTATGAAATTTATAACTGCGACTGTAGAACATCTTCCTGCCATCGTTCGGTTGTTAACTGACGACGAATTCGGTGCTACTCGGGAGCGCTATGAAGAACCATTACCCCTAGAATACATCGATGCTTTTGCGAGAATTGAAGAACAGATTGGTAATTCAATAATTGTTGCTATAGACAAGGAGGAAGTGATTGGTTGTCTGCAGCTCACGATTATCCCAGGGATAGCAAGATTGGGTACAACACGAGGTCAGATTGAAGGTGTTCGTGTTAGCCATGATTATAGAGGTAAAGGTGTGGGCGAGTCGTTATTTAACTATGCCATCGATCAGGCTAAAGCTAAGGGATGTGAAATGATCCAATTGACGACAGACAAAAAGCGTAAAGATGCGCACAGATTCTATGAACGTCTTGGATTTGTTGCTAGTCATGATGGGATGAAGCTAATCATCAGTAATGAGTAAATTTGAACAGGCGAGACAGCGATATGTTGCCCATCTAAGTGAAGCGCAGAAAAAGCATTTTGACGATGCGGGTTTCAAATTTCAAACGGATAGAAATAGTCCAATCAGAAATGGAGAAGATTGGGCATATTTGACGGTGAGCAAGGCAGAGAATTGTCAAATTTGAGATTGATTATTTCCTGAATGAATGAGTGATTATAGCTAATCAAATAGCCAAAGCCAGCCGTCTTCCAAAAGAAGAATGCTATTCATTTTACATACACAAATGACGATAATGGATCTGTAATTAAAAAATGAGAAACAGGTGATATGATTTGCTTCATGTAAAACGATTGATATCTTTGGTAGCGTTCCTACTGCTTAGCAGCATTCTTGCGGGAACAGTTTCTGCAAACAACTTTCAAAAACTACCAAAACCAGATTGGACTTTTTCCATACCGGATGGTCACGAGTATGTGTCAGACAGTAACGTCCGGATCGCAGATCAAACATTCCACTTTATGAGTATGGACAATCAGATGTACATTCTTGACAAGAAGACAGGAAGACAATTATCCAAGACCGATTATACCGCAGGAAGCAACCTGATTTTTAGTTTTTTCGGTACATACGCACAAGTCGCACAAAACGGTAATGTTTATATCCTCACTTCGATTAGAAATAGTTCAGGAGTTGTAAAACCACGTCTAACCGCATACCATCCGAATGGGAAGGTATTGTGGACTAAGTACTTTGAAGAGAAAGTCCGTTCCTTATCTGGGATATCCATCATGCCTGATGGCAATTTGTTTGTTTATCTGGAAACGGCTTCTGAACGAGTGACTAGTTATCGGTATAGTCCGCAAGGCAAATTTTTGGGTAAAAACAGTTGGAATGCATCCATTCTTTATGGTTTTGTCAATGGTTTACTTGAAACCACCAACAGAACAAGCAAGACATCCAGCCGTATGACATATTTTGATTTTAAAATGAAGCAGCAATTTCAATACCAGTTCGACTTCAAAGAAGGTATGTTTTCAGGGTTAGGATCCGATGGTTTACTTCATTTCCAGAAGAATCACGGGAACAATGTCATAAGTTTCACCGCCAAAACCACGAAGGGGAAGGAAGTATGGACCAAAAAAATCAACAATGTGAGCTACTATGACGATATGGAAACATCGATGACAGTGAAAAAAAACGTGTTTTCGAATGGATTCACAGGGATACAATCTAATGGCAACTTTTTTATTATAGATCACAAAGGTGTCATGCAGACTGTACCTGCCTCAGCCAAAATGTATCAAACTGCGCCGGATGGAACCGTCATGCTGGTTGAGGACTCAAAAATATCCATCTATCAGACAAGCCCGTCTGCACGCACCAAAGTGAAATTACTTCATACCGTTAATACTTCTGAACTTAGTGAGTTAGATCCCACGTTTGTATATGAAGGCGCAGGTATTATTTATGTGATGACTGATAACGATCAGATAAACCGCTTTGATTTGAATAAGCAGTTCTAGAACATCGTGCTTCACTAAAGTAAATCATCGATCCAAAACAAGTCGCTAATATGGCGACTTTTCTTATTTGTACAACTCATCTTTGACCTACATAAATCACTTTTGGAAACTCACTTGACCTTAGGTCTGTCTCAAGCTGTATGCTTCATGTTGGATTGCAAATGCAAATAACACTGAGATGGTTCAGGAGGGTTATACCATGAACGTACTTAATGACGGCAAAAGTAAGAAAGACTGAAGATGGATATGTTGATGTGCGCCATATAAATTCATCAAACGTGTATAACTTCTCAGACTTCTTTATCGGTTTGTTTTGGCGGTAATTTCCACTATGCGTATTGAGAAATCTTCACTATAATGCAACATGGTGCACGCAAGCAACGGTTCAAAATAGACAAAAATGAGGTACATATGTGATTAACTGGTTATGGACGATTTATCTCGGATTACTGGGAACAGCATCCCTCGGTTATTTGTTAAAGGGGAAATACGGAACAACACTCGGTAAAATCGATTTTGTTGTATCTGTCATCACTTGGTTTGGATTGTTAGGGTATGTTAAACACATTCAATGGTTGAATCCTCTAGCTTGGAAAGTAATCACAATATCTGCGTTGTTGTGGGATATACTATTTGCAATGCTGCTTAAGGATCACCAAGGTGAAGATCTACTAGAAGAATTTTCGATAGGAAAGAGAAGATGGCTAATGCTCGTCACATTGGTTATCACACTTGCCCCTCTTTACTATGGATTGTTCAGATATTCTTTTATGTAAAAGTATAACACTGATGAAGTCGCTATTTAGCGGCTTTTTTTATTTTATCGGTACAAGTTCTTGACTCTAATAGGCTAGAGGGTGGTTTATACATGCAAGTTCGAAATCGAAATCTAGTACTCAAGTTTATTCGATCAAAACTCTAAACCATTTCTTTTAAGGATGTTTTACCTCTCATCTTTCAGGTTGGTTTATATTAATCACCTATTAAGTAGACGCTAATCTTATGCATGGTGGTTCTTTTTTGTATCAGCGATCAATGGGCATTCCATGCCTCTTATGCATGAAATGTAGAATTCTGGTCACTCTAATTGGGAAATACAGTGGTCAGAGGAGGAGCAACCAGGTCATGTGGAAGAAAATAATGGATCATGTACCTGAGTGGGATGTATGGATTAGCATAGGATGTTTAACAGTGATCCCTTTGTTGATCACAGGTTTCTTTCACCAGATTAAGCTGGCAGACGCGCGGCTAAGTAAACGTAAACAGAAGATGGAGGATAGTTTTGTAGACAAAGAAGAGAGCGATTCAAGCGTTTCCTTAGCTCTTTCTCACGACGAAGCATTAAAATATACAGATCTTTGTGAGACCAACATGAGTCGCTTCAAGCAAGTTGCTATGGATATGGATGATATTAATGAACGAACATTATATTTAAGTAATCTGGATTGTGATGCCGTATTGTACTTCGTAGATGGGTTAACCGATAAGGCGTCGCTCGATCAAAACGTGATGAAACCCCTACTGGAGTGGGCAAACAAACCACTTGAACAAAAACTAACTCCGGAGCAGTTGGTACATGTATTAGATCAACAACTGTTGTTGGTTTCTGAGACAGAATTTGTACAGGAGGTTATTCCAAGCCTACGAAAAGTTTTATTTGGTTCAGTCATTCTTATGATAGATGGAATCCAGGGAGTATTGGTTCTTGGAACATCAAAAGGAAAATCGAGGTCACTTGAAGAACCAATCTCCGAATCTGTTTTACGTGGCCCTAGAATTGGTTTCACAGAAGTGCTAAGTGATAATACGTCCATGTTGCGGAGACATGGGGAAAGTAACGAACTTGCGATGGTCTCTTGTAAGGTAGGAAGCAGAGTCGAAAAGCAACTGATGATTGTCTATTTTCGAGATATCGCTAATTGTCAACTGGTCGAAGAAGTAAAACGTCGTGTACACGCAATTGATGTAGATGAAGTACTGGAATCAGGCTATGTAGAGCAATTAATTGAAGATAATTTCCTTAGCCCATTTCCTCAGATTCAAAATACAGAACGGCCTGACCGTGTCATGGGAGCTCTCTTGGAAGGAAGGGTAGCCATCCTGTTAGATGGATCACCATACGCTCTCTTGATGCCTGTAACTTATGCAATGATGCTCCAATCACCGGAAGATTATTATGAACGCTGGATTCCGAGTTCTTTCATTCGCTTTTTGCGTTTTATCGCTACTTTGATTTCATTATTTGCTCCCGCGCTATACATTTCGTTTATTTCCTTCCATCCAGGTCTCATTCCTACCAATCTGGTGATTTCAATCATTGGAACAAGGCAAGGAGTCCCTTTTTCAACGTTAATTGAGGCGCTCATTATGGAAGTCTCCATTGAGATCTTGCGTGAGGCAGGATTACGGTTGCCTAAACCCATTGGTCCTGCGATGGGAATCGTGGGTGGTCTCATCATTGGACAAGCTGCTGTGGATGCCGGTATTGTAAGTCCAATTTTGGTTATTGTCGTCGCGGCGACTGCAATTTCTTCTTTTGCTACGCCAATGTACAGTGCAGGAATTGCCATGCGTTTATTAAGGTTTCCCATCATGTTTACGGCTGCCATGTTTGGATTATATGGCGTAATTATGGCTTTTCTGTTTTTGGTTATTCATATGTTCAAGTTAAAAAGCTTTGGAGTTCCTTATGTCGACATGGCTGCTTCGCCATCCATTAAGGAATGGAGGGATTTTTTCATACGTGCACCATTTCAATTCATGAGAGGAAGGCCAAGAATCTTACAGACTAGAGACAAAAAAAGAAAAAGTTAATCCTAACATAGCCGCCAAGGAGGATACATGATGTCATCAGGTCTGAACGAATCTGGTAAACTTACAACACTACAGGGCATAAGTCTAACGATTACTTTTATCGTTGGTGTAGAGCTTTTTACTTTGCCTAGAGAAGTAGTGCATAGCGTAAAGAGTGCAGATGCCTGGTTGTCTGTCATTCTTGGAGGTATTGTAGCCATGGCTATGGCATGGATCATGATTACATTAAGCCGTAAGTTTCCGAGCATGAACTTCTATGAATATGTTGGAGCAATCGTAGGAACGTGGATCGGCAAATTAATTGGGATTGTAGTTATCGTGTATTACATTAACTTAGCAAGCTATGAATTGCGATCTATGGAGATTGTGACTTCATTTTTTCTCCTTGAAGGTACACCGTGGTGGGCTATTCAAGCTTTATTTGTCTGGATATCATTATACCTGTGTATGGAGAAGACAGATGTAATAGGAAAAGTGTGTCAGATTATTGTTCCAATTACGATTGTGATCTATATGCTAATTTTAATACTTGGAATGAAGAACTTCGATCTTAGCACACTGCGTCCCGTTTTATCAAAAGGGATGTCTCCGGTTTTTCATGGCGTGAATACAACGACCTTGGCCTTTAGCGGGAGTGAGATCATGTTATTCATGCTCGCCAAGTTGGAACAACCAGAGAAAGCTTTCCGCATTATGGGATGGGGAATAGGTGCAGCAATTATACTCTATACGACTGCGACAATCTTATGTATTGGGGCTTTTACAGCCGAAGGATTACTGACTCGGGTGTGGCCATTTTTCGATCTCACACGTAGCGTGGAAGTGAAGAATTTACCATTGGAACGATTTGAGTCTTTACTTTTGTCGATCTGGGTTATGGAGATTTTTGCTACATTTAGTATTGCCTTTTATTGTGCGGCATTGGGATTATCCCATGTAGCGAAGCTTCCTTATGCACGGAGTATCTACATTCTTTTGCCGATTATGTTAATTGTGTCTCGCATGCCTCGGGATATCAATGAACTACTTCAAATGGGAAGATACATCGGCAAGTCTAATCTGATTTTATTTTCGAGCCTCTCACTTATCTTGCTTCTCATATCGCGTTGGAGGTTCAAATCGACATGAGCCAATTTCGAACAACACAACTATTCTTACTGATTACCGGATGTAGTATCCTGCTGACAGGATGTTGGAGCAGCTTACCTATCGAGGATCGGTATCTTGAAGCAGGCATTGCGTTTGACAGCGTACCACCAGCAGATCGGGGAGCATCAGTTGAGCAAGTGGGTTATCCGCAAAAACAGAGGATTCGTCGTACCGTGCAATATATTCTGCCCGAAGCAGGAGCAAAATCTGGTAGTTCACAAGAAAAGAAGTTTGAAAATGAAGAAGTGATTGGTGACTCCATTATGGAGATGACAAGAGAGACTTTTCTGACGAACCGTTCGCCTGCAGGCTTCCATTTGAAAACGATTATAATCAGTTCAAGACTGTTACAGGATATTCCGATGCATGATTTACTTGATTTTTACTTAGCGGACAACGATATTCGCCTTAGTCTCCAGGTTTATCTATCGACGGGAACGGCCAGTGATATTTTGGAGGAGCACCTAGCTGGAGAGATTCCTGCATTTCTACTCAAAGAACTCTCTAATAACCGTAAACGAATCTCAAGGCTTGTTAAACCAGTTAGTCTTGCCAATATGATCGGACCTTTAACATCGGAATCAAGCTTTCTTTTACCTAATGCTATTGTTGAAAATGGTGTGTTGAAGATCAGAGGAGCAGGGGTCGTAAAAGGGAAAACGCAAAAGTATGCAGGTTATCTTAACGAATCTCAGGTCGAGGGTTTACAGTGGATAAAAGGAGAAATCTCCGGAGGAATCTACAAAGTACAAGAGCCTGAGCTACAACAGCAATTTGTATACGAGATTAAATCTGTGAAGAAAAAGGTTGAGGTACGGGTGAAAGGTGATGATATCTCCTTTCACGTTGAGATGAATTCGAAAGGGCGCTTATCGGAGGTGTTTTCACCTAAAATAAAGAAGATGGATAACCATACGCTAGAGCGTTATTCTGTCATTGTGGAAGAAGAGGTTACGGAGCTCGCCAAGAAATCAATGAAGAAACTTAAAGAAATGCATGTTGAGGTGGCAGACTTGGGTAAAGCTCTGCGGATCCAACATCCCGCTGTATGGGAAAGAGTGAAAGAGAATTGGGAAGAAGAATTCGTTACGATTCCAGTGACCTTCAGTACCAAGGTTCATCTCGATGATTTTGGAGCCTCGACCATGACTGCGGACTAAGACGTGCAACGAGAGCTTATAGCAATGACTAAAGCAGCCGACCTATGGGTCGGCTGCTTTTAGTCAACTTATGTCACCATACAATACAATCATTAATGTGAGGACAGAAAAAGCAGAAATGTTTAGCTTAGACTGGGGTTTCTCATTGTGGTTTTTTTTATTAAATGAATCTACCTACATGTTATAAATTTTGATCCATTTACATTTCTACTTTCATACAATTGTTCGTTTTGTGCTATTTTCTCATCGTGATAATCCTAACGTGCAACTCATCCAGTAAGTTAAAATGAAATTACTTAAGGCAAGAAAGGGTTGTTGACGCGAATCCGGAAATCTCAATTTCTAGAGTGTGAGTCTTTAAAAAATTGAAACTCACTACGATTAGGGAGGAAGACTTTAATGTATACATTTAAAAAATATCAAAAACCTGAGATTTTGCAAAATCATTTGAATCTTGGAGGGGAAAATCCTGCAGGCGATAAGATAGATGTAACAAGTTTATATATTACACGTAAGGGTAAGCCTTCTATTCCGGTCATGGGCGAATTTCATTATTCCAGATATAACAGAAGTGACTGGTATAAAGAGCTGTGTAAAATGAAAGCTGGCGGGATTACACTCGTATCTACCTATGTGTTCTGGATCTATCATGAAGAGAGTGAAAGCGTATTTGATTTCACCGGTGACAATGATCTCCGTGCTTTTATATTGGAATGTAAGAAGGCCGGGCTTGAAGCTGTCATTAGAATTGGACCATGGGCACATGGCG
Source organism: Paenibacillus tundrae (assembly GCF_030812775.1). Lineage (GTDB taxonomy): Bacteria > Bacillota > Bacilli > Paenibacillales > Paenibacillaceae > Paenibacillus > Paenibacillus tundrae_A. The sequence goes on along the minus strand of NZ_JAUSTI010000002.1, from coordinate 67,167 downwards.
AATGCAGGAACGGCGGACTTCCGGATTGGCTGCTCCAAAAACCATTTAAGCTCCGTGAAAACAACCTAGAATATCTTAATTATGTACGTATCTTCTATGAGAACATTTCGAAGCAGGTACAAGGACTTTTCTACAAAGATGGAGGAAATATCATAGCCGTGCAGCTAGAGAATGAGCTGACCAATGATGCTGAGCATCTAGCCACGTTAAAAGAAATGGCTGTGGATTGTGGAATGATTGCTCCGATCTATACGGTAACTGGATGGAATGCTGTTGAGGGAGCACGCATTCCTGTTGATGAGGTGTTTCCAGTATTCGGAGGATACTGTGATGCTCCATGGGACGACCACCTAGATCAACTTCCGCCATCTCCTCATTATTTCTTTACGGGTATGAGAAATGACACAGGTATAGGAGCCGATCTTCTTCCTCAAGAAATTGAAGATGATGGGCAATGGCGATTGCCGTATGAACGATATCCATTTGCAACTTGCGAATTGGGTGGAGGTATTCAAGTCACACATCACCGCAGGCCAATAATTAGAGGTATGGATATTTACAGCATATCGCTTGTAAAGATTGGTGATGGTAACAATCTGATTGGATATTATATGTACCATGGTGGAACCAATAAAATTGGCAAGCTGTCTACTTTCCAGGAGTCAAAAGCAACAGGTTATCCCAATGATTATCCCATTCTTTCATATGATTTTCAGTGTGCCTTATCGGAGTATGGAGAAGTGCGTGAGCAGTATAGACTGCTGAATATTCTGCACTTGTTTGTACAGGATTTTCAGGAGACTCTAGCACCGATGACCAGAGTAGAAGCGGAGAATTCAGTTTCAAGAGACGATACGACATCTTTGCGATATGTGATGCGCACAGATGGTGAGAGTGGATATGTATTTGTTAACCATTATCAAAGGCTTTCTGAGCTTCAGGATGTGCACAACGTTGTCATTGATACAGGCAGTGTCATATTCCCATCGATTGATGTATGCGGAGAAGTAAGCTTCTTCATGCCGTTCCGTATGGAGTTGTCAGGTATTGTTCTTGACTATGCCACAGTGCAACCGTTATGCAAAGAAGGAGATACCTATTTCTTTGCGCAAATTCCTGGAATTACACCAGCATATCAATTTAGTGATGGACAGAATATAACAGCTCAAGTGGGGCTTGAATCTGCATTTCAGGTCAACGGCACTACAGTTGTTACACTTAGTTGGGATCAGGCACGATATCTGCGCAGGCTTGACAGGGAGCTTTATGTAGGTGATGGATGTGATCTGTACAAAGCTGCTGACGAAATTCGTTCTGTGGAAGACGGTGAATTTCAATATTGGTATTGGAATGGAGTAGGATTTGATCAAAATTCTATTCAGCAATCTTATACGGAACCTGCTATTACGTACGATAATGTGGAACAGCCTCCTTTTGATCCTAAACATACAGAGCAGCTCCACATTGGCGGGGAGCGAAAAGTCAAATGGCAAAAAATCTCCGTTACAGGATCTGAAGGCTTCGTAAATATTGATTATTATGGTGATGTAGCACAAATTTACGCAGATGAAGAACTCGTTGCGGACAGTTATTATTACGGAGATGTTTGGAGAGTACCAGCAAGATTGCTGGAAGGTAAAGAATGTTACCTCGCAGTATCGGAAATGCGAAACGATTTCTATCGAGAGTTCGAGAGCAAGAACCGCTAAGGATGTAATACAGCAGGTTTAAAGGAAGCAAGACATTAAATAAACAATATTCTTGAATTTTTCAAAACCAGATTCCTGCATTTAAAAGGAGTCTGGTTTTATTCAATGATGGTATAATTTTAGATGAGTCTAAGATTCGAACACAACATCCATTCAGATTACAGTACTACATAACAGTATTGTTGTCTCGCTTTGAAGGAGAGATCTAAGAGGAGCATGTTACCATTCAGGCTTTTTCATAATAAAGGCAAGATCGAATTACCATTGTCATTATATAGCTGCGGATTACATCACCAGCACATGATGCATCGGCCTATTGGTTATCCAACATTTCAATGCATGATTTGTTTTGCAGGATCAGGTGCCTTTCACTTTGAAAACATGCCTTATATCAAGATGAAAAGGGGAGATATCTTATTTGTGCCAGGCAAACTAGCTCATGACTACGGTCCATCAGGAACTGAACACTGGCTATTAGGATTTATGGGAATTGAGGGAAGCTTTGTTGAGTCCCTTGTTAACACATTACAACTTCCAATGATGAAACCAATCTCAGTGAATGAAGTTAAGATACAGCAGCTTGAATCCGATATCAGGGAGCTATGGCATGTAAGTGAACCTGAGGTGAACGACCCATATCATATGGCTTCTACGAAAATATATAGTATGTTGACGTACATCGCTACAACGACTCACAGTGAGAAGCCTATGCAAAACTATCGAAGCAGCACGAGTGCTAAGGAAATGCTTCGCGCCTCGGTTCAATATATGGAACAGCATTATATGGATGGCTTAAGCCTCGCTAATATTGCAGATACGGTCGGTTATTCCAAGCAACACTTTCAACGCAAGTTCAAAGAGATATATGGCGTGAATCCCAGTCACTATCTTCAACGCCTTCGATTGCTCAAGGGAGCAGAGCTTTTAACTGAACATTCTGAGCTATCTGTAGGTGAGGTCGCGACTATGGTAGGTATGGAATTAAATTATTTTGTACGAATATTTAAACGAGTGCATGGGATTACTCCCGCCAAATATCGATACACGGTTTAGTAGCACGAACTTTCTCTAGATATCAGTGAATTACTCCATTGAAGTCGCTATCGTAGCGGCTTTTTTTGTTATATTGATGGTTGGAATGGACATGAAAATGATGCTCGTATTCCCTAATTTCAATCATGGTTATAGATCGCCACTTATACAAGGTTGTAATTATGTAAATTTCAGTTGGAAATGATGATTTCACCCTGATGTAATGATTTGTAAAATAAGGATATTAAGTTAAACAAGGAGAGGTTTTTATGACGAAACCAGATGTTCCGCATCATCCTCATACACCAGTCTATAGTTATAAAATCAATGATCCATTATGGTCGCACTATATTGAGCTGGTTCGCAATGTTGTGGTTCCCTATCAGTGGGAAGCGCTTAATGACCGTGTTGAAGGAGCTGAACCTAGTCGAGCCATTCGGAATTTCCGCATTGCAGCTGGGGATGAAGAGGGCGTTCATTATGGCATGGTATTTCAGGATAGCGATGTTGCAAAATGGATTGAGGCAGCTGCATACCTACTCTCTGCGAAGCCCGATCCTGAACTGGAAGTCCTTGTAGATTCCATTATTGAGACCATAGCTCGAGCACAGCAAGCGGATGGTTATCTGAACACGTACTTTACCCTGCGTGAACCTGGGGCGCGCTGGACGAACCTCGCCGAGTGCCATGAACTCTATTGTGCAGGACATATGATTGAGGCTGGTGTGGCGTATTATCATGCCACGGGCAAACGCAATCTACTGGATGTAGTTATTCGTTTGGCAGATCATATAAGCACCGTGTTTGGAACAGAGCCGGGTCAATTGAAAGGTTATGATGGACATCAGGAGATTGAACTTGCTCTTTTTAAACTGTATAAGACGACAAAGGAAGAGAAGTATCTTGAACTAAGCAGATATTTTCTGGACCAGCGGGGAGCGCATCCGCATTTTTTTGTAGAGGAATGGGAGCAAAGGGGGCGCTCCATCCATTTTGGCGAACTGGACATGGTGCACCGGCACACCTACTCCCAGTCCCATCTCCCCATTAGGGAACAGACAACAGCGGAAGGTCATGCGGTTCGACTGGTGTACATGTGTGCGGCTATGGCGGATGTAGCTGCAGAGACGGGAGATACATCGCTGGAAGAAGCTTGTGATCGATTATGGAACAACATTGTAAGCAAGCGAATGTACATTACGGGAAGCATTGGTTCATCAGCCAAAGAAGAAGCATTTACAGGTGATTATGACCTACCGGGAGATACGGCTTACGCAGAGACCTGCGCTTCAATTGGCCTGATCTTTTGGGCAAAGCGCATGTTGCAACTGAATCAAGATAGCCGGTATGCGGATGTTATGGAGCGAGCTCTGTATAATACGGTGATTAGTGGAATGTCCCTGGATGGTCAACGTTTTTTCTATGTGAATCCACTTGAAGTCGATCCAGAGATTCAACGTGTAAATCCTAATTATGCCCACGTGCGAACACGCAGACAAGGGTGGTTTGGTTGTGCCTGCTGTCCGCCGAACATTGCACGATTACTTGCCTCATTAGATCAATATGTGTATACCCCGGCTGTCGAACAGGATACGTTGTATGTGCAGTTGTATATTGGCGGAGAAGGGGAATTCACACTTAAAGGTAAAAGAGCAGCGCTAACCATGGTTTCTGACTATACCTCCACCGGAGAAGTGAAGTTGATTGTTCAGCCCGATTCTTCGGAAGGGATGGAGTTTACGATAGCTCTGAGAAAGCCGGATTGGTGCGCGATTCCCGAGCTGTGGATTAATGGGGAGAAGACAGAACAAGATGGGTTTACTTTTGAATCCGGTTACATAAAGGTCACTCGTACGTGGAAAGCCGGCGATGAGATCAGGCTCGACTTCCCTTTGGAGTTGCTGCGGATGAAAGGTCACGATCACATCAAATCCACTTTCGGAAAAGTAGCCATACAACGGGGACCATTTATGTATTGCCTTGAAGAAGTCGATAATGGCCGCGGATTGCATCGCGTTCAGTTGCCGCGAGATGCCAAGTTTTCTATTGATAGTGGGGAGCTGATGCCTTTGGGAATTCCGACACTTACAACGATTGGTCGGCGAATGGTATCCGATGAAGACTGGGGAACACATTTATATCGCAGTAATGTTCAATGGGATACCCAGTCTGCCGAACTTCGCTACATTCCCTACTTTACTTGGGCGAATCGGGATGAAGGAGAAATGCGGGTGTGGATTCCGGAGTGCGAATAAAGGGATTATCTATCTGAAAACAAAAGAAAGCGTCTGCTTTACCTAGAGATCGCATTGCAAGATAACGCAATTTCTGGTGAGTAGACGCTTTTTATTTTTCAGAGCATCAGTTCTGAATGAGTCGTCGAGTTAGTTTCTGTGTTAGTGAACTTGCTGCGGAAATTAGAAGGAGAGATACCCTCTCTTTTGGCAAAACAGGAAGAGAAGTAGGACACATGATTGAAGCCAATCTCTTCGGCAATTCGGGCAACGGGCCAGGCGGTTTGCAATAGCAGCTTTTTCGCCTGTTCGATTCTGTAATGCAGCAGATATTCCATGGGTGTCATCCCATATACTTTCAGCATGCTGCGTGCGAGATAGTTTGGGTGGTAGTTGAGTTCCTTTTGCAGCATCGGATTGGAGATCGGTAGAGGGTAATTTTGACGAATATACAGTTCGACTTTCTCGGCAATCCGGATGGCGGCAACATCGGACAGTGAGGACAGCCCAAGATCCATATGTTGCATAAATTGCTGAAAGCTCGCCTGTCTTTTCCAATTGCGCATGGACTGAGGCTCCTGATCAAGCTGAGAGAAATGCTCCAGCAATTCTATATCTTTAGTTGTAATACGAGTATGTTTGGGGATGAAAATGGAACAGACATCACAGTGATTCAGATACGCGCTTACCTTATGTGTCTTGATTAATTCGGTCTGATTGGCGAGGCATTCATCCATGTTCGAAGATTCTCTCCAGCTGCCATAAGTTTGAAAATGAATCCAGATCATTTCTGTTGCTTCGTTACATGCAGCGTAGCCGTAGTGATGACCATCGGGCTTAAGAATCAGTGCCTCGCCTTGTTCCAGAAGCCATTCTGTCCCGTTCTCACTAATGGCGAGCGAACCGCGTGTAACGACAATTAGATCGAAGACACCGATGTCACTGCGACTGATGTGATATTCACCGGCTTCGTAATAAGCACGTCCACAATCAATGAAATAAGGAATAGGTGGAGTGATGAAATGAAGAATGGGCGAGTCCAATCCTGCACCTCCGATCAGGTTGAAATATTTAAAATTCATGTTGGCATCGATCATTTAATTTTTATGATACAACAAGTATCATTGAAAATAAAGCGCTTACGAAATTCATTTTTATGCCTAAAATGGATTCAGATTACACCGGTTTAAAAGAATGAATCCTCTAATGGATATGATCACATATATACAGGAGGTTATTATGACAATGATTTCGAAGAAGTGGAAGTCGCTTTCGATTGCGCTGTTACTGGCATTTTCAAGTCTGCCATTGCAGGTTAGCACTCTGCCAGAGGTCGCGGCGGCTGCAGTAAAGAATGATATTTCCAATGCCAGCCTATCTGCCAAAGTGGGGGAATTAGGTCAGATAGAAGAGCTCTATATCAACAACAACCCTGCCAATAAACAGGGTAAGCCAATCAATTTCGTCCTACCCAACACGACATCACCGCAAAATGGTACGCAGCACCAGTGGATGGGTGAAATGATCTTCTCTTACCGTACGGGCGCTAGTGGGCAATTTCCCGATAACAGGGACGGCTTTGTAGAAGTGGATACCAATAAGACATTGGCCGCAGGAGGATCTACGCAATATTCGACGATCAATCCGAATAACCCCTATATTAACAAGACAGCATCAGCGGATGGTAAGAGGGTAGAAGTCAACTTTATTGGACAGAACCTGGACTCTACAAGTCAGCGGGTAATGAAAGGCTTCGATGTAAAATCCGTTTTCGATATGGAGACGCATGACGGTTCAATGCTTTGGGAAATTACGGTGAAGAACAAGAGCAATCAGTATATAGAATTCGGGGATATCGGCTTGCCGATGCCTTGGAATAACAAATATCAGACCTTATCTGACACTTATGATGACCGTGTGACGGTGCATAATTTCGCCGGGGCTGATAGTGGATATTCTTATGCCATCCGCACCAGTGGTGAGGGGAACTTTATGCTCTTCACTCCAGTGCCGGAGAGCGGTGCTCGAATCGAGTATGTGGATTACTGGATGCATGAGGCAGGGGAGTTGCGTGCTGCAGATACTTTTAAGAACTGGACCGGGGACAGTGGCGGTTGGTATCCAGGGTTGAACGTGCTCTATATCCACTCCAAAGACATTCAAAAAACGGGACGCGGTTATTTTACCGATGCTTCCAGTCTCGTTCTCGGGCCGGATGAGTCCAAGACGTATAAGTTCAAATTCTCAGCGATCCGTGGAGGCGACAACACGCCACAGGAAAGCGCTCAAAGCCCTAACAACAGCTCGATTTCGATGTAAGATCGTGAATCCAATCTCCGATCCATCCTATATAAATCAGGCATGATTGATGCTGTAGCAGTGCCGGGCTTCCAGACGGCGATTAATATGCCTGTGAAGCTAGACCTGCACTATGACGACAGTATCGTTGATGTACAGTCCATCGATATTCTGAATGTGGATGAGAATGATCCATTTGATGAAGCGCATATTCCGGAGATCAAGCCTGGGAAGAGCAGAAAGGAAATGGTTGACAACTCACGGAGCGGACGGGGACTGCCTAAAGGGAACCCCGGCTATAACGAGTCAATTGAGTTTGTGGAGACTAAGATTGTAAATGGTGAGCAGCATCATATTTATTCCCTTCAGTTTGATTCGATTGGCAACAATAGCGTGCGTATTGAATATAAGCTGAAGGACGGCAACGAATGGGTCGATAAATTCACTCAATTCGAGTTCAATGTTCTAGCTGAGCTGGATGCAATCTCAGATGCGCATTCCGAATTCATGGTCGAGCAAACACAGGATAAGAACCCGGAAAGTCCGACTTACGGTAACTATTTCGACTGGTATCTTTCAAGCGGCATGGATCTCAACATAAACCATTGGGGCGATGACTGGAGCCATGACAACATCAACTTCATGACTATGAAGAACTATCTGGCTCCCAACCCGGATGAAATTCGCTCTATCGAGACATACCTGATCGACTTCATGTGGGAAAGATTCATGAAGAATACGCAGGATAGCTATATCGTGGCAAACTGGCTAAAAGATTCTGGGGCATATACGGATAAAGATAAGCCCTATACACGTACCTTCTCCGAAATTATGGAAGCTACCGGATTCTTTAACATGTACCGGATTCAGAAGGCGTATCCCAATCTAATTGAGTATCGGGAATCACCTCAGTTTTATCTAGAGAAAGCATATAACATCTATTATAAGCGTGTTTCAACCGGAGCCATCGGATTCTATGGCGAACAGCAAATCCCGGATATGATTGAAGCCCTGAAGGAAGAGGGAATGCAGACCGAGTCAGCCAATCTGCAGAAGAAGTTCGCCCTCGACAAGGGAAGGAATATGACGAGAGCCGCGTATCCATACGGATCCGAATTTGAATATGATAATACTGGCGAAGAAGGGGCTTATGCTGCGGCAAAAGCCTTGCGTACGTACTATCCGGCAGACGCGCTTGCAGGTGCTGCTGAGAAAAGTATGGAAATGGCCGACTGGAAAACACGTGCGATGCGCGGGATACAGCCTACCTGGTACCATTATTCAGTACCTGTCTTCCGCGGCGGAGAAGGTTGGTGGAATTTCCAATATACTGCGTCTTTAGCAGGGTACATCATGGATGACTGGCTTCGATATGAGAATGATGACAGATCGGCAGAGCAGAAGGCAATAGCACAACAGCGCAATTATGCGGCGAAAATTTCGAACTTCAACGCTGTCAATATGGGTCAGATCTCAGCCAATTCAGTGAGCAGCACCTCTTGGCGATATTCGATGTATAAGGGAGGCACAGGAACTAAAGACGTATACGATGGCGGCTCACGTGTCATGAGTAATGGCTGGAATGACTTTTCGGGCGAATCAGAAGAGGGTCTCTATGGTTCTCTACTGAGCATCAGCTCGGATATTGTGACAGATCCCGTATTTGGGCTGTTCGGATATGGGGCGCTGGTGACTGACGAAGGAGAAAGTTACAACATTACGCCAAAAGATGGTTTCGGCAAGCGGATCAATCTGATCGATGAGAAAATCTATTTGGAGCTGGAAAGCGATAAAATAGAAAGCGCACAAATTCAAAAAGATGGTAAGGGCTATACTCTTCAACTTCTCAACGTTTCCGGAAAAGAGCATACCTCACGGATTTCGTTCGATGGTACGGGGATGGAGAATGGCTACTATACTTTGAAGCTGAATGGTGAAACTGCCGGACAGTTCTATGTTAAGAACAATGCAGGCGTTGCTATGTTCCAGATGGGCAGCGTGCCGAGAGCTGAATTGACCATTGAAAAGTCATCCGGCGGTGAAAATGAAGCTCCTCAAATTACTGTACAATTGGCGACACAACAGCCACAGGCGTTAATTCCATTTATGCTGAATGGAATTGTGACCGATGATGGCGCACCAGAAGGGACACTGTCTTATCAATGGGAAGTCGTCAGCGCACCAGAAGGCGGCAAGCTGACTTTTAATCATTCCAAAGCCAGCATTACACAGGCTACGGGTACCAAAGAGGGAACTTATACAGTTAAGCTTAGCGCAAGTGATGGAGCACTGACTGGTTCCAGTCCGATAACCTTTGATCTGGCTTCACCACCAGATAAACAGCCTCCAGCAATTGGCCAGGTGACTGCGGTTCAGGATGTTAGTAATAACAGTATCGTGGTTTTGTCTGGTGAGGCTATTCCCGATCCTGTGCATGGTGAGGCAGAAGAATTGAAGTTGAACTACACTTGGGCTGTGAAGCAAAAGCCTGAGGGTTCCGCGGATATTTCGTTTGTGGATGGTGATAAGACATCGGCCTATGCGCGTGTAAGTAAGGCAGGCACTTACGTGTTTACTTTCAGTGCGGCAGATGGAGACAAGAAAGCCAACAAGGATGTAACTCTTGAGATTAAGGAAGATACAGCTGATGTTTACCGGGCACTCAGTGTAGTGACCAAGAAGGATATTGCACCAGAACTCCCAAGACAAATTTATATTCTGTCAGAGGAAGGTTACGCAGAGCAGGGTATCACTTGGGATGCTATTGATCCAAGAAGCTATGCTAGTCCAGGCCAAGTTGAAGTCAGAGGCAACGTCAATGGTAGTGTTCTAGAGGTTTGGGCTACTGTATATGTGGTGGATACAGGAATACAGAATGCTGCTCTGACAGCTAAAGCTTCTGCCAGTTTCTCAGGTGGCGACGGATACCCGGAAGCGATGAATAACGGTATTGAACCTAGGAGCTCAGCAGATTTTTCACCGAACCGCGGTGCCCCCAACAGTGCATGGCATAACTGGGGAAGAGAAGGAGATCCGGCATGGGTGACGTATGAATGGGATCAGCCATTCCTGGCCACTTCAATGGATGTATATGTATTTCAGGACAACGGCGGCAACTTCCGTCCGAAGGATATACAACTTATGGTTCGCGGTGCAGATGGGAAATGGTACGCCCCGCGGGACATAAAGGGGCTTGGCAATGAACTTAATAAATACAATACAACGACCTTTGAGCCTCAATATATTACAGGTGTCCGTATGGACATGAAGCCTTCCGTTAATGGTATCGGTATTCTGGAGTGGAAGGTAAATGGTTATACTGGCGCTGTAGAAGATAAGTTAGAACTGATCAAGGTCTATAACTATGTAAATACACTAAATGATTCGAACTTTATAGATCCTGGCCTGGCGCCCATTGAAGCGGCGAAGACAGAAGCTTCTGCTGTAATCAAGAATATGAATGCCACAAACAGAGAAATAAAGATAGCGCTGGAGAAACTGCTAACGGACTTACGTCTGCTGAGCCCGAGAGATGGCAATATGGCCTTCCTCGCCAATGCTTCTTCCAGCTACACGTCTCCTTGGGAGAGTCTGGCGGCAGTGAATGACGGAAAGAAGGAAGGCAACAACATCCCACATTGGGGAACCTGGGGTCATGAAGGCGTAGAGGAGTGGGTGCAATATGAATGGCCACAGGGTGCCTCCATCCGGAGTTCTGATCTGGTGCTGTGGTCAGACGCAGGTGGGATCAAGCCGCCTACCCAAATTAAGTATTCCTACATCCCAGCGAATAGCGCTACCAATGAATGGGTAACCGTAGGAACGATTACGGAAGGAATCAAAGTGGTTGAACATTCTCCCGCAGAATCCTCCAATCCGTACACGTTTGATCCGGCGCTGGAGGTAAAGGCACTGCGGGTTACCCTGACCAAGCAATCTCGGGCAGGAGATAATGGTGTTGGCCTATGGGAATGGGAAGTTCTCCAGGCCTTATCCATGCCTGATCGTGAGGCTCCAGTAACACCAACCGGGGTGGCTCCGTCCATGCCCGGTGGAGATGACGGCAAACTAATTGGTGTTACAAGTGAATGGAGTATAAAAAGGAAGGCGACGAAGATTATACTACAATTGCAACAACTGAGGTTACAGGCCTCTCCGCAGGTAAATATTATGTCCGGTATATGAAGACCGATTCGTTGAATGCCAGCCTGGATAAGGAAGTCGTTATACCAGAAGGGCAGATACAGGAGCAGGCTGCACCAGATGCGAGTGGGTGGGTAATCTCACATGCCAATACGGATACCGAGACGAAAGGTAACATTGAGGGTTTAAATGATACGATGGAATACCGGAAGCTCGGGGAGGCGGACTATACGCCTGTAACAGGTACAACGATTAGCGATCTGAACTCTGGTAGCTATCAGATCCGGTACGCAGCGACAGTTAGCCTAAAGGCTAGTCCGCCGGTAAACGTAGATATTCGCAAAGAAGCCAAGGAAGACAGGGAGCCTCCAACAGCGGAAGGACTGATCATTACACCACCTACAGTGGCTGGCGGAAATGATGGCAGAATCGAAAATGTGACTGCCGATATGGAGTACCGTAAGACAGATCAAGGTGATTATATGCCTGTCAGTGGAACCAGCATTGAAGGCCTGGAGGCCGGAGGATACGAGCTTCGATACGCTGGAACAGATACGAGCAATCCAAGTCCTACCATTCTAATCGTTGTGCCTGACGGAACCAAACAAGAGCAGAATCCGCCGTCCAGTGAAGAGGTTAAAGCTGTAAATGTTAGTGCATCGGGTGTTAAGGACGGTAAGATCATTGGTGTAAGTCCTGCGATGGAATACCGACAAGATGGTAGTGAGGCTACGAGCTGGGATGCCATTACAGGATCAGAGGTTAGAGGTCTTGGCAACGGAATCTACGAAGTGAGATATAAAGAGACGGCAACTCATTATGCGAGCCAATCCCTTACTGTCGTTATCAACAATCCAGTTGTCAATCCAGAACCACCGACGGAAATACCGCCGTCAACAAATGCACCTGTGTCAGTCACCACACCTACTTCGACTCCTACTCTTACTGCGACTCCTGAAAACATAAAAGTCGAAGGTAACTTAATTAAGGTTTTGGTACCAAAGGTAGATACGAAAACCGGTGTAGCGAAAGGAGCACCCATCCGGCAAGAAGATATGAATACGGCTCTTGATCATGCGCAAGCGAATGGCAGCAAAGTTAAAACGATTCTAGTGGAAATACCGAAAGCAGAGGGAGTCAGTTCCTATGCAGTTGAGTTTCCAGCAGCAGCAATAGCCGCTGATCATGGCAACATGAAGATAGAGATTCATACGGGATTTGGCACTGTTACCGTGCCTTCCAATACGCTGAAGTATGTATCAGGTATGAAGAATATAGAACTGGTACTGAGCGGGTTAGATCCTGCAAAGCTGCACTCAGGTGTAAAATCAGTGACAACCAGCAAGCCTGTTATTGCATTAACTGTCCGCGTAGATGGAGTAGAAGTAGTAGCCCTGAATACACCAGCTGAAATCAGAGTGCCATATACTCCTGATGTTGAAGAATTGGCTAATTCCAGATACCTTACCGTTTCATATGTGGCTGCGAACAGTACGTTTGTACAGCTACTTGATGGCAAATATGACAGCGAACTACAAGCTATGGTCTTTACAACTGCAAAAGCAGGTGAATATGCAGTTGTGTATACTAAGAAGCACTTTAATGACGTCATCAAGGATTCGTGGTATGCGCAAGCTGTTGAAACAATGGCGTCCAAAGGATTCATCGAGGGAACATCAGCTACAAGCTTTAGTCCTAGCCAACAGGTCACAAGAGGTGAGTATCTAGCCTGGCTAGTAAAGACACTGGGGCTTAAAGCGGAGGTTAACACCACATTCGGTGATATCGAGCGAACGGATCTCTATTATGAGGAAATTGGCATCGCCAAAGCACTCGGAATCGCCATGGGCTCAAATGGTAGCTTCTATCCGGAAACGGAAATTACTAGACAAGATTTGGCTGTGCTGACCATGCGAGCTTTGCGGGCAGTGGAGAAAACCGAGCAAAATAGTACAGCAGAGGATCTCAAGAGATTTACAGATGCTGTAAAAGTAGCTAATTACGCCGTGAATGATATGGCTGCGATGGTTAATATGGGCTTCATCAATGGGCGAAGCAATGCCACCTTGAGCCCTAACGTAACGACAACCAGAGCAGAAGCTGCTCAGGTTCTGTATAAGATTTTCTTGCAATTCTAATCACATAGAACGATCTTGATCCTGTTTCTTATAGGGTCAAGATCGTTTTATTATTCAGGGAAGGTTGTTTTTAATCAACAAAACACGTGTAATAAATGGTTCGACTACTTTGAAAGCAATATCTTAATGTTTGGCTCTATTTCAAATGGTTCAGTTGTTGTCTCATATCTACCTTGAACCTGACCGTTACGATCGATCAAAAACTTCGTGAAGTTCCACTTAATCCCGTCACCCATATATATATCAGGGAACTTCTCGTTTAGAAAATTCTTCATCCATTCCCCGCTGGCGGTTTCAGTATCAAAACCTTGAAATGGCGCTTGCGCTGTTAAAAACTGATAAATTGGATGGGCGTTTTGGCCCCTAACTTCAATCTTTTCGAATAACGGAAACGTTAACTTAATCAGATTCTTACAATAAGCTTTCACTTCCGAATTATCCCCAGGTTCCTTCTCATTAAACTGATTACACGGAAATGCGAGAATTTCCAAACCATCTCGATGGTACTTTTCATACAACTGCTGAAGAGACGTAAATTGACGAGAATAGCTACATTTACTTGCGGTGTTAACAACAAGTAGAACTTTCCCTTGGAATCTTGTTAAATCAGCTGTCGTACCATCTATGGTATGGATTTTCATATCATAGAAAGACATCTGAATCATCCTCCTTATATATTCAAATTGTTACATACCCATCTTAATCCGAATAAACCCCATTGGAGAAATATATAATATCAATTACTTACATAGGTAAAGCCTATATCGAAATATCGCATTTACTTGGCTCATTTTCGATTGAGGAACGTATGTTCTTTTCATGCGAGGTATATGGGGTTCATAATACTAACGTAACGGAAACGGAGATATGCTTGCTTAATTAAATAATGAAGATTTTTCTATTTTACAAGCAATTATAGATAGCTTAATTGGGAGGAGTATGTATGCCATTTTGTAAAGTTAAGAATGCCAATATATATTACGAGGAAACGGGTACAGGTAAACCGATTATAATGATACATGGTTTTTCACAAGACCATCGTTTATATACAGTTTATTGAAATACTCGTCCCAAACCAAGATTATCTCATTGCAGGCAAATCATACGGTAGATATATTACAAGAGGTGTAATTAATAAACATAAGGATCGTATTGGTGGCGCTGCACTGATTTGTCTATTAATTATTCTCGAACACCAGAGAAGAGAAGTTCCCGAGCATTTGGTTATACATAGTGATCGCGAATTTATGGACACCTTAACTGAAGAGCAAATAAGTAATTTTAGCGCAAATCAAGTCGTTCTCAATGAATATAATTGGAAAAGGTATTCTGAAGAGATCGTTGAAGGTTGTGAGATCGCTGACTACGATTTTCTTAACGAGCTTAAAAAAAACTATGGATTTTCCACAAATGTAGATGAATTAGTTTTTGATAAACCAACAGTATTTACACTCGGGCGACAAGATGCAGTCGTTGGTTACAAAGACGCTTTTAGAATATTAGACAATTTCCCTAGGGCAACATTTGCCGTTCTAGATCGAGCTGGCCATAATCTTCAGATTGAACAGGCTCTATTATTTGAGTCACTTATGTGTGAGTGGCTTGAAAGAGTAACAGAGTTTGGATTTTAATTTTTATGATATTCCATAATACTAAGAGGAAACGTTAGTGAAATATAATAGGGATCGTTGCATTTTAGGCTTCTTCCTTGTTTTTATTTGCTATATGTTCTGCAAATGAAGATGGAATATTTAATGATAAGATTCGGGGAAACATCTTAATTAATACAAGGTTCCCAGAGTATCTAGCCGGAAATTATGGGAGATTCATTGCTAGGATGTCATCAAATGTGTCTGAAGTAAAGCAAACTTTTTCAGTCAGTCCGGTACACTGCGAACCTTTCGCCAAAATAATTTGTTTAAATTGAGTTTACATTGTGGCTTTATCATGAGGGGTGTCTTGGAAGAGTTCTATGATTTTTATAAAGAATGATGGGGAGGGGGAGTATGATGGGAACTACCTATACGGATATATCATTCCATGAATTACAAGCGAAGTTGAATAAAAGAGAGAACCTGAAAATATTTGATGTTCGCACAGCTAAAAGTTTTGGACGCGGCCATATCAAAGGATCAATCAATGTTCCCTATTCAGCATGGTCGACTATACCAAGGATTTCGGCAGAAGAAGAGGTTGTGATCATCTGTTATTTCGGCATGGCAAGTTCAAGGGTGTCAGAGCAATTAGCCGAGTCCCATGATAAAGTGTTTAACTTTAAAGGTGGAATGGCTCAATGGCAAGGCGAGATAGAGACGGAGACGATCCGCCATAAATGGAATACAGAGAGGATTTATACGTTGGTTTTAGGATTTTTGTTTCTGTTGTCAGTGCCTATATCGTTCTTAAATTCTTGGTGGGGGTTGAGCTACTCAGCGATCGTGGCAATAGTAGTGCTTCTCTCTGGTATCACGAACCATATCTTTATTACGAAATGGATTCGTTCCTTCGGTTTCAAGTAACAGATCACTTTAGTTACTCCAAGAATATATAAAAAGGAGAGCTGTATGAAACCTTCTCAAGTTAATCGATCGCAATCAAAACAGCAAAAAAAGTGGAGAGACTTGGTCATTGGGCTGAATGAAAAGATTCCTATAGCGGATGGACGTTACATGAGAGGGATCTATTTGGACAATGCAGCTACCACGCCGCCATTTAAGAGTGTTTTGAAAGAGATAGAGCGATTTGCGCCATGGTATTCCTCTATTGGCCGAGGGCAGGGGTATAAGTCTGTGCGTTCAACAGAGATCATAGAACAAGCTCGCTCCAATTTGTTGAATTTTGTAGGTGGGAACGAAGGTAGCCATACGGTTATTTTCACCAAGAATAGTACAGAGTCCATCAATTTACTCTCACATATTTTGAATCAAGTCGTGGATAAACGCTATATTTTAGTATCCGAAATGGAACATATTTCGAATGACTTACCTTGGAGAAATAACTATGAGGTCGAATATATTGCTGTTCATGATGATGGTCAAATAAAATTGGAGGATTTAGAATTAAAACTTTCGGCATTACAAGAGCAAGTCGCGTTAGTCTCCATAACAGGAGCCTCCAATGTAACAGGCTGCATCAATCCTATTTACGAGGTGGCTGAACTTACGCATCGCTATGGTGCAAAAATTCATGTGGATGCAGCACAGTTAATTCCTCATGAAACGATCCAAATGAAGCGACTGAATTCGGCAGAAAATATTGATTATCTTTCCTTTACAGGACATAAATTGTATGCTCCGTTCGGCACGGCTGTTTTAATTGGAGAGACCGAAGTATTTAATGCTGCACAGCCGATGCTGCAAGGTGGGGGCACGGCTCAGATCGCTTTGAGATCATCGGTTCAATGGAACGGGGCACCCGAGAGGTTTGAGGGTGGAACGCCTAATGTGATGGGTATCGTCGCATTAAATACAGCAATTCGTACATTGCAGCAAGTTAATACGGAAGCGATACATGAATATGAGAAGCAGTTAATGAATTATACACTTGAAAGGCTGCGCATAGTTGAGGGCTTAACCCTATTCAGTGCCTCGAACGATAATCAGCCACACGTGAGTGTGTTTTCGTTTACAATAGATAAGTTACACCATCAGGATATTGCTCAGGTTTTAGCGAATGAGTTTGGCATCTCGGTTAGAGCCGGATTTTTCTGTGCCTATTCCTATGTGCAGAAACTCTTAGACTTGAGTGATGAGAGGATCGACGAGCTCAGGGAGGATGCAACTCTTCCTTCACCGGGCTTGGTTCGAATTAGTTTAAGTTTTTATAATACATTTGCAGAAATCAATGACCTTGTCGAAGCGCTACAACAGATCGCTCACAAAGCGGAATATTATACGAAGAAGTATGAGAATGTACCAAAAGGGATTTGTGGTAGACCGAGATCAGATGGATAAACAGAAGCATCTATAAAGAAGGTGGAATGGAATGGCAACGTTATTAGTTGTGGATGACGATCCTTCAATTCGCGAGTTGGTTACAGTCATTTTGAAGCAGGAATATTTTATAGTGATAGAGGCTTCTGATGGGCAAGAAGCATTGGATATAGCTAAAGAGCATGAGATTGACATGGCCATCATTGATATTATGCTTCCCAAGGTGGATGGTTGGGACCTTTGCAAGGAGTTTCGTCAATGGTATGACTTCCCTATCTTAATGCTGACAGCAAAAGGGGAATCCATTCAGAAGATAAAGGGCTTTAACCTTGGTGCAGATGATTATATGGTGAAGCCATTTGAACCACTTGAGCTGCTATTAAGGATAAAAGCCATTCTTCGAAGATATCAAATCAACCAGTCTCATACCGTGCAAATCGGTGAGTTATGGATGAATAAAAACACATATGAGGTGTCATTAGGCCAGAAAAGCTATACCCTGCCGTTGAAGGAGTTTAATTTGCTTTTTAAATTAGCAGAGAACCCTGGTCGGACGTATACGAGAGATCAATTAATTGAATTTATTTGGGGCATGTACTTTTCGGGTAATGATCGGACGCTGGATGTACATATTAATCGACTTCGGGAACGTCTGAAGGAACAATCTTCTTTTCAAATAAAAACCATTCGGGGATTAGGTTATCGTTTAGAGGTGTTATCGTGAATAAAAAGATATGGAAACATCTTGTTATGGTTGTAATTTCATTACTCTTAGTCAGCTTTCTAGTTGGCTATCTGCCATACGTGCTAACCTCATTTTTGTACAAGATGTGGAAGTTCAATCCTTCCGATTGGCTTGCAGCAACGATTAACGGGCTGCTCGGTTTTATTCTGGCGATGATACTCATGTCTGTGCTAATGATGTTACTTCGCCCCCAAAGAGATCGGCGATTACAGCCTATTATTGATAGCATGAAACGTATCAGCAGTGGTGAATATGATCGCGCACATCTGAACGAGAGCAGGATCAAAGGCTATTCGATGTCCTTTTTATCAAGGAACGTTAATCGAATGGCAGAGGAACTGACTTTACGAGAAAAATTAAACCAGGAGTTTATTTCTAACGTGTCTCATGAGATACAGTCTCCACTCACAGCAATAAAAGGCTTTACTCATGTTTTGAGAAATCCTGAGCTAACGATCGCGGAGAGAACTCATTATCTTGATATCATCGAAAGAGAAAGTAATCGACTGTCCAACCTAAGCACGAATATGCAAAAGCTGTCGTGGTTAAAAGAATTGAACTTGGATATGAAGATCCAGAACTTTCGTCTGGATCAGCAATTAAGAGAAGTTGTATTAACGATGGAATATCATTGGAGTCAAAAAGACATTGAGTTATCCGTCCATCTGCAAGAGACTCAATGCCTGGCGAATGAAGAATTGTTAAACCAGGTTTGGATGAATCTACTGGATAATGCTATTAAATTCACACCGAATGGTGGACAAATACGGATCGACTTAACTAATACACACAGAGGACTGGTTGTGGAGATTAGGGATAATGGAATCGGTATGACAGCTGATGAACAAAACCGTATATTTGAACGGTTCTATAAAAGTGACCGCTCACGTAATCGAGAAAAGAAGGGCAGCGGTCTTGGACTGTCTATTGTCCAAAAAATCGTAGAATTACATCACGGAAAAATATCCGTTTCAAGTGTACCCAATGATGGCACAACGTTCACAGTCCATCTTACGAATGGAGAGCTAGAAACAAATGAAAAGTAGCAAGGGTCTAATGATTACGCTATCTGTTATTGCTGTCATGTGGATTTTGCATACAGCCTCCAAGAACTTTATGGTCGACCCATCCTTCTCGACGTTCCTTTCGAACAAGGATATTCAACTTCCGAATATTGATTTATGGTTCGTTATGATTCGAATGCACATTGTTTTGGCCATTGTGGCTTTGCTTACCGGCCCATTAGGTCTTTCAAAAAGGATTCGGATGAAGAAACCCATGCTGCATCGCTGGAATGGACGAATCTATGTCTTATCCATCTTGTTCAATATCATTCCAGGTTATTATGTATCATTTTATGCGAGTGGAGGATTTTGGAGTGTCACTGGCTTCTTAGTCTTGAATACATGTTGGTTTCTAACTACGATGAATGGTTATCGGTATATACGAAAAGGACAAGTCAAACAGCATCGAGATTGGGTTCTTCGGAGCTTCTTTTTAACCTTTGCGAATTTGACAATCTATATCATTGTCGCCATTGTTCATAATGGTGTGGGTCTTCCATATGGTTTATCTTATACATTTGCCGTTTGGTTGGCCGTTATTCTCAATTTGTTATTGGCAGAATTGGTCATAAGAAAATCGAGCATCTAAGGATAGCGATGAAGTCAACTATGTAACGAACGGAGACAACTAACACAATGTGAGTACTGTCGAGGGACAAGAACATGATGCCATTGAAGTCGCTATTTTAGCGGCTTTTTTATTTTATCGGTATAAGTTGTAAAATGGGAGTTTCCGATATCCACAGGATAAATTGTTTCTTTTTAGTGAAATCACATGGCCATTTAATAAGTGTTGTATCGAATACAGCAACTCATAAGTGGTATGATGGTGTGACTGATGTCCCTACGAAGGTCATGTTTGATTTCGTTTGTAAAGCTGCAGGCAGAGAGTTAGCTAATTCTAATAAAACGAGCTAATACAGGTGGGACACGCTTACTTTCCCAGTCCGGAAGCGTACGCTGGCTTTTTAAAGGAATAAGACAGCATGATATATGCACTGAAAAGAGGAGGGCATGCAAAAATGGAATTCAAATTTGGGAACACTGCCATTCTTATTCCCCTTTACAGATATTTAAGGAAATAAATTCTTGTCCCAAACTAATGAAATGACAAGAGCATCGTAGCTCCGATCAGATAAACAACGAATTGAAACATGATAACAGTTTCATTAAACTAACGGGCAGGATAGTCTAAGATTATCCGAGGTGAACCGTATCACAAATTAAAAAGGAAGTAATGACCCAAGATTGGCAAGCAAAAATCTAAGGCAGCCTTGCGCGAGATTATTCATGAGACTGCCTAGATTTGTGAGGTTACATGCTATAATTGATGCCTTCACCAGCGCCTGTACGGGCGTTGATGTAGACGCGAGAAACGCCTTCGATCCCTGTGATGGGAAATGCATATACGAGCTTGTCGTTGTGGATTTCCAGTTTTGGCTTACCGGAAACCTTTACTATTGAGCTAAGCTTCATGGAAGCTTGCTCCATTGTCAGCTTCGGGTGAAGCTGGAAGGTTTTATTATAATGGTAGAAATAACGATATGCATCAAAGCTCTTCAACGCACCATTACGCGAATCAAATTGCCATACAACTTTCATCTGCGGAATGGGAACGTGCTCCCGAACCGGAATATACGTGAGATAAATGGAGGTATCATTTAACTTTTTCGCTACTAATGTCATCCTTTCGTCAGACCAACGCGACATCCAGTTGTCGGCAACTGCGATAGCTTGCTCGAAGTCCATAGATTGCTCTACAGCTGCTTCATTAGAGATCGAGCCGTTGCTTGTTACTTGCAGCACGTGACCGCTTTTACTCAGCGTTGCAGTATAGGAGCTGGTTGATTTCCCATTGTTGTCCGATAAATTGAAATCCATGACTTCTCCGTACTGGGGGCTACTTCCGCCAGAGGACATGTGGACGAATTGCTTACCTGCGCCTTTATTCCATGCCTCGCCCATGAAAATTTTTGCTTTGGCCGCAAGCTCTGTTGCCTTATAAGTGGTTTCACCAGCGAACACGGTTCCAGGCTTCGGAGGTATGTAAGGATTCTGGTTGTACAGGAACTCGTTAAAAGCTTTATTGCCATACGTAGAGACCGAGTCGAGTTGAGACAAGGCCTCTTCCATTTCGGTCGAGACCTGTTGTACATCTGATATAGAGGAATCAACAGATTTATGTCTCATTTGTTCGATATACGGCAGAGCGGTCTTTGCAAACTTTCTCAGACGCTCAATTTGTTCTAATTGATCCGCGTTGAGTGAAATTTCCTTTTCACTGGCTGGATATTCCAAATAACGGCTGGCATCCGTGATAAACGACTCAAATGACCAAATTTGAAAGTTCATTGTAACGGATCCGATCCTTACATATTGCAAGATATAATTGGCGTTTTCAATCGCAGATTGAAGTGCTAATTGACGATCTGTAATTGAAGATGCTGCCAGGGACTCCGCAAGCGCATAGTCAAATTCTCGCAAGTAGATCGACTGCATATGCGACCAGTATTGCGTATTGCTCTGTTGCTGCTGCTCAAATTGTCGATTACTCTGATGCTCTGTAAAGCTGAAATACGCGCCCGCTAATGTCGTCACACAAAGCAGACTAATGATGGATTTGCTGAGAACGTTCATGTCAATTAAAACTCCTATCTTTGTCTTCATAATGCTTATAAACTTTAACAAAGATGAGAACACAGTTTAATGAGTAAATTTTACCAATACAAATCGTTAGTCTAAGGAACCGTGTTTTAGATACTTAGGAGGAACTATGAATCTGTGATAGGGGGATAGGGATGAGAAGGCTTGAGTCTGGAATGTCAGTAGACAGCGAATGGTTTACTGATATTGTCAGGTATGAACACGAAACGATAAGTGGATCGACCATAATAAACTCGAATGTGGGCTCACCGATATTTTGGAGCTGTAACCTGCAGCATCTAGTATTTGATACCTGCGATCTTACGAATGCGAGATTTTTTGCCGGTAGTATGATTGATCATTGTACATTTAATCGTTCCGACTTGCGCTCAGTTGGCATTGCCCAAGACGAAGCTATTTTCATCAATTGCGAATTTTCCTCCTGCGATATGAGAGGCATGACATTGGAGAATGCTACGTTTATCGACTGTACTTTTGTTAAATGTAGATTCAATGACCGGATTTTACAAGTGGCAAAAATCATCAATTGTTCCTTCACGGGTAAGCTAGTGGATATCACGTTTGAGGGAAATGGCAGACAAAAGCTAATCGCCAATTTTGAAAACTGTATCCTTGATGGTGTTCGATTTGTGGGCTGTGACCTGACACGATGTATTCCACCAAAATCCAAAAACCATCTGTATGTTGAACAGGTATCTGCACGTGTGAAAAATGCTTTGACGAAGATTGAGGATGACAACAATCTATCTGACGATGATCGGAAGGTACTGGTACGCAGTCTGCGCAAGCTTGAGCAGATGGAACAGTATATTTTCAACACGGCACATATGAAGATAATATATGGTGATGTTTTTGTTGAGCGATTTTTCAGTAGTCTGGAATGTAACAATGCGTAAACCCCAAAAATAGAAATTATATGTGATAGTGCCGGAAGAAGTGATGATTTGAAAGGAGTTCGCTAGAGAACATACTCTCACAGATTACTGCATGGTAGTTGAACGGTGTATTGTCATACTACTTTGAAAAGAAAGAGCACCAACTGCTGTAACTCTGCTGATGCTCTATTTCATACGCACATAATCCACATCCGCCTTGGTTTTATCTGGTACGAGAATGCGCAACAATAGAGCACCCATCGTGGTGCTTTTTCTTTTCCCATCATCTGGCGGAATGAGAGCCATTCTTAGCTTCATCATATAAAAGCGTCCGATTGCAGGCTGGATAAGCTCATATTGTTCCCTTTACCGATTAGATGGCTCCCCTACCTTGTTGGCTCGGCATAAGCACGGATCTCAATAAGCTCCGCATATCTGGTGCCATGTGTGGCCTCAATGGTCATCCTAAGCGCTTTTGCATGCACAGGTACATCCAGAGAATGGATGACTTTTCTTCTGCGGTTTTCCTTTACACATACGATTTCGATCCATTCGCCAGACTGAGCCAAAACCTCGACTTGATAATCGCTTATAAGTTCAGGCATGACACGGGATGTCGTGTGATGGTGATGCAAATTGACGAGATCCTCGTTCACATCATCATTGAACGTCAAGTGCACTTCAGCCAAGATTTGTGGATCTTCCCACGTCAGTTGCACCCATTCCGGCGTGCCTGGCTTCATCCGCTGTGACATCCACTGCTGCGGCCCGCCGAAAGGACGATGATAACCGTTTATCGTATGATTCGCCGAGTAAGCATCACTCAATGAGAGCGTACGACAGCAGAATGGCTGGCGTGCCAGCCCTTGCATGGACCATAATACGACAGGTTGATCCGTGGCGTGATCCTCAAGATTTTTGGACACGTGATTTTCTTCTGTTTTGAAGAAAATAAGTACACCACTGTGTGCTTCAGTGGAATGGTGGAGTGAGATGGATGTATTAGCCCGGAAGATAATAAATGCATTCTGCGGTTCTTCCGGTCGCCATTCGAGTGGAAGCTTCACCCACTGAACGCTTCCCGTTGTAACGTTAACGGTCACCGTAACTTGTAACGTATGCGGCACGTAATTCTCCTTACGCCCTGTATCCCACAGCTCTACCGTTAGTTCGGTATCGCTGGATGCATCCAGTAGCAGCTCTAAGCCGCTTAGCATTGGATGCACAGGTAGCAGCAGGGCGGCATCCGTATCCAGCGGATACATCTCGCCAGGCTGCTCTATAGCGATGCTCGTCAGCGTGCTGGAGGCTGTAGCCTTGGCACGCCGAGCCAGATCCAGCTCATCGTTGCTTCGCACGCCAATGATGGAAGCATCCTGTCGCAGCAACGTCTGCTGCAGCAAGGCAAGATGCCTCGCGTACAGCTCGCGCGGCGGCACATCCATGGTCGCGCAAAGCGCCGCGCCCGTACCTGCGGCTTCGCCAATGACAGCGCATGTTGCCATAACGCGGGTCGTGCCGAAGGCGACATGCGATGCGCTAATGTCGCGTCCGGCCATGAGCATGTTCCGTACATTCACGGAATACAACGAGCGGAACGGCACATGATATACGCCATCGGCATGCATATGTTTCGAACCGCTCGCCTCCGCGTACATACCCTGCGGGGGATGCAGGTCAATGGACCAGCCGCCAAACGCAACGGCATCTGGGAACTCACGCTGGCTGATAATATCGTTCTGGGTGAGCACATAGTCACCCGTGAAACGGCGGTACTCTCTTTTGCCGGGCAGAGAACCGATCCACTCCAGCGTCATATGCTCTGCATCGAACTTGCCAGAATTCTTGATATAGTCCCAGATGCCGTAGATCACAGCCCACAGTTCATCACGAATCAACTCATTATCATGAACGGTGTCATGTTCACCACCCCATTCAATCCACCAGTAATGACAACCTGAGTCCCCGCTGCGTATGACCCGGCGAATCGGAATGCTAGTCTGAGTGATATCCTTGGCAAAAGAGGGCGGGATATAACGGATAGGTGCACCAGTATCCTTGGTATAGAAGAGAAGTGTACTGCCCAGCGTGATCTGATCGGCCACCTCTGGTGCCCATTCTTCACCATATTCGCTGCGGGCTTCCCGACCTAACGCAAACTTGGCTCCAGCTAGGAAGCCCACCAATCCATCCCCCGTACAGTCGATATAGATCTTACTTTCGAATCGCATTTTGCGCTCAGAACCCATCATCCATCCAGTAACGGAGGTAATCATGCGCTCATCTTCATCTCCTGTGGCCTCTACTTCATGGACATCCGTATTCAGGTATAGACGGATGTTGGATTCTGCTCGAACGGCTTCCAGAATGATTAAGTCCCAGAGATAAGGATTACCCTCCGGATTGCGATACTGATTCTCTACAAACAGTTCGCCCATGATGCCAGTCTCGCGGGCATAGCGGTTAATGCCGTGCGCTGTAGCGCCACAGACCCATACGCGTACCTCGCTGCTGGAATTGCCGCCGAGTACGGGACGATTCTGCACTAGCGCGACCTGTTGGCCGAGTCGTGCCGCGGATATAGCTGCGCATACACCAGCAAGCCCGCCACCGATGACGGTGATATCCGGTTTAACAAGTTCGTGCTTCATAAGAACACCTCTCTCTTGGAATATGGAGGAGCCTAAGCTCGCAATTCATATCTATAATTTCATATTAGTTCTATATATTTACTTTTTAAATACACTATATTATCATCGAGCATATACTTTATTTCACATCAAAGGCAGGTGTATCATGGACCTCCTGAATCACATCTACTGGAAGAAGAAAGCGGAGTTTGCCTTGGCAGAGGATATATACGACGCTTGGGTAGTCTTTGCTGTGGAAGAGGGCGTATTTCGTTATGAGATTGGGGGGCAGACGGGAGAGGCGGGTTTTGCTGATCTGGTGTTATGTCCGCCCCGCATGCTTTTTCGCAGAGAGACGGTAACCCCGCTAACGTTTCACTATATACAGTTTCGTTCTAACTCCTTAGAGGATGAAAATCTTCTGCCGCCGGTCGGAAAATCCCTAATTAATGATACAAAACGCCTGGCTTCAACGTATGCTTATCTGCGTCAGGCGAGTGAAGACAATGATGGGGATTCAGCAAAATGGAAAACTCATTTGATGATGGATTTGTGGCAGTTGTTTCAGTGGGAGCACAGACAGAACAAGTTGATGCAACGAAAGTTTACGGAAGATGCTCTGATGGCTGAAGCGGCGGTTTTGCTCGAGGAATGGGCAGGAGATGCGGTCAGTCTTCGAACGTTGGCAGAATACTTGGCTTTGAGTCCAGTCCAACTAACCCGGCGTTTTCGTGATGCTTTTCAAGAAACACCTTCGGATTATCTGAAAGCGATTCGTCTAAAAAAGGCTAGGGACTTACTGGCCGATAGTGGTCTGACCCTTACCCAGATTGCAGAAAGATGTGGATATGAGAACGGATTTTATCTGAGTCGGGTGTTCTCATCCACCATGGGGATCAGCCCTTCGGAATACCGGAAACGACATCAGGTGTAAGAAAAGAATCCGATCTGTTTCTTGCTTGTACGAATAGAACATATCTACGCATTTCATTTCGATACGGGCAAGGGAGTATCACAAATTCATGCAAATCATTCGACTTCGGCTATAAATTGTAGGTAGGTGCTATAATGGGTTCATTAATTGTAGGGGAGCGAGTACAAAGGAATGAACATGCCACACTGGAAGAGATTATTGCCACAGCGGCTGAGGTACCAACTGTTCGGTGCTTTTGTGGTGTTGATTCTCTTGCCGTTCAGTGCGTTGAATGTCTACAACTATCAGCAGATTGAATCGCTGGTCGAGCAGAAAATCAGCGAACAGAGTCATGAACAACTGGTACAGATGTACCGTTCTCTGGAGGATCAGATGAGCATTGCTTTCAAAACGCTCATTTTTCTGGAACAGGATTCGGCGGTAAGAAGTGTGCTAATCTCTCCAGACAGTCGTACTCCTCTTGAGAACAAATCGCTCGTGGAAGAGAAATTCAAGATGATCAACAACAGTTTCTTTCTATATAATCCTTCAGTCTACTTTACTCTATTGGATTTTCATGATAGCGTTTACACTTCGTATTTACCCCAAAAAGCGTTATCTTATGATCCCTATTTAGAGCAATTCAGCAAGCGTCTAGGCGAGATCCCTCTGGTAAAGGGCGGTACAGATTCGGCTCTGTTTCAACAGGAAGAACTTTTTTATCGCTGGGATGCCCGAGATACGAACTATGTGTTGCGGGAGTTATCCTCCAGCCCGTACTTATTGTCACTTTATGCTTACATGAAAGATAGCGGAGGCCAACGGTATGGGCTGGCACGAATTAGCATTGATTACTCTTACTGGTTTCAGACCCTGTCGAAGGATTCTCAGAGTAATCAGGAATATTATCTTATTACGGGGAGTGGAGAGACCATTGCCCGTTCCACCAAAACTGCTGCCCTCTCCTTCGAGGTCACTCGTGAAATTGCTCGCCATCCGGCAGAGGCTTATCTGACCGATCCAGCTTCAGATACACTAATTAACTATGTGTATATCGAATCACTGGACTGGTATATGGTCAATCGGATTCCGCTTTCGATCCTCTTTACAGAGATATCCGAACTCAAACAGCGTTACTTTCTGACTTTTTTCGGGTTCACAGGAGCGTTTGTACTGATGGCTTTTATAATCTCGGCGACGTTCACGCGCCCTTTGTCCCATCTACAGAAACAAATGAAGGAGGTTGTCCGCAAAAACCTCAAGATTCGTATTCCCGAGGGACATAGCCGTGGCGAAGTGTTAGAACTAACACGTACGTTTAATACCATGTTGGACGATGCTAACCAGATGATTGCCAGACTCAAGACGGAGGAACGCCAGAAGGAAGCGGTCCATTTTCATATGCTTTTGGCTCAGATGAATCCGCACTTTCTCCTGAATACGTTGAATACCATGAAATGGAGTGCGATCCGCAGCGGGAATGAGGAAATCTCCGAGATGTGTGTTTCCCTGGGAAAATTACTGGAGGTCAGCCTGAATTCACAGGTCGAATTGGTATATCTTAAGGATGAGATTGAGTTAGTTCAAGCTTACATTCATATCCAGCGGGTTCGCTACCGTGACAGCTTTGAAGTGACTTGTGAATTGGACGATACACTGGAGTATGCGCTGGTGCCCAAGCTGAGCTTGCAGCCGCTGGTAGAGAATGCGATTCATCACGGTGTCGGACCACTAGAGCAGCTTGGTCAGATCTGTATCCGAATTTACAGGCAAGACACAGGAACACTGATGCTTGAGGTGGCAGACAACGGAATTGGAATTGAGGAATCACTGCGTTTGCAGGTAACCCGGACGCGTCCGGGAATTGGCCTATCTAATCTCAGGGAACGATTGAGGTTATTGTTCAAGGGTCAAAGTAAACTTGAAGTGATCCATACCTATCCGGGGACACTAGTGAGATTCAGCATTCCTTTTTTATTGTCAACGCCTTATGTAAAGAAGCAGTCTGACTAGCCGACTGGAAAGGGGAATCTGGAATGTGGAAAGTACTGCTTGTAGAAGATGAGGTATTTGTACGTGAGTCGGTGCGTGAAATCATTTCCTGGGAAGAGTTGGGCTTCACAGTCATCGGGGAGTCCGGTAATGGTACCGAAGCACTTGCAATGATTATACAGGATGTACCCGATCTGGTGCTGACCGATATTGTCATGCCGGGTATGGATGGTCTTGAATTACTCAAACAGACACGTCAGGCTGGGTTAAAAACCAAATTTGTGATGCTTACCTGTATGGGGGAGTTCGAATATGTACGTCGTGCGATGGAATACGGAGCCTCAAATTATATTCTGAAACTGTCCATGAGTGTGAATTCACTGCGTGATACTCTACGTAAAGTAAGTGCTGAACTGGGAGATTCGGCTGAAGTCCCTACAAAGGCTAATCATCATGAGGTGTCGCCTCCTGCAACGGTTCTCACACCAACACCTGCTTCGCCATCTCTTACGACTTCTCATGCAGCCCTAACTGAGACTGATCTTCCATTCACACCTGTTCGTGAGCCGATGGTGAAGCATCCGGAGATTAGCAAGATTATTGAGTATATCGGTCAGCATTACGACCAGGACATTACCGTCAAATCCATGTCACGATTTGTGATGATGGGTGAGAATTATGTCAGTGCTTTGTTTAAAAAGAAAACGGGTCATACACTGATTCATTATCTGCATGGGGTGAGGATGGAGAAAGCGACTGAATACCTGCGCGAGACGAATCTTCCCGTACAGGAGATTAGTTACCGAGTGGGATTCGGAAGCGATAATTATTTTATCAAAATCTTCAAGCGTTGGACCGGTTGCACACCCAGCCAGTATCGCCACCGCTCGTGACTCACAGCATGAGTAGAAGGAATATGTGTACCGAGTGCTCAAGCAGGAGGAGATAAATCCGTATTTTTGTTCAATCCGAATCATGGATATGTATCTTATGAACTGCGCATGATCCCTGCTACGATGTAACGGAAGGTACATTCACTTCAATTCAGGGAGGTCATGTGACCAGATGAGAGCCAAAAGAGGATTAACCGGATTGATCGTAGGCGTGCTGATGTTGGGCTTGCTTGCCGGCTGCGTAGGCAAAAGTGAGACGAACGGTGGTGGAGATAACGGAGGCGGATCTGCCGCAGGAAAGGTGAAGTTGACCATGTGGGGCGCGGTGCCACCTGAGAATGGTCCACAGGAAGTGGTGGATACCTGGAATGCGGAGAATCCAGATATTCAGGTGGAATATGTACGGTTTGTCAATGATGACGATGGCAACTTGAAGCTGGATACGGCACTGTCCACAGGGCAGAATGTTGACCTGTATGTCAACTATACCCTCACGAATCTCGATAAACGCATCAAGGGCGGGACAGCATTGGATCTAGGCGAGTTCACTGATTATAATATTGATGAGAAAATGGGAGAAGATGCAGCATCCTGGAAAGTAGATGGCAAATATTATGGGATGCCGACCAAGAAAAATGCAGCTTTCTTCGCTTTAAATATGAAAGCGCTTGATCAAGCGGGACTGAGCGTACCCACAGCCTGGACTTGGGATGAAGCCCGTGAATATGCGCTTAAGCTGAAATCTTCTGGTTTCAAGTATGGATTGGTACAGCATACTGCTTCCTATGTAGACCCGCTTGATTCTGTTCTGGTGAAGAATGGTTATGTCAAGGCAGACGGCACTTCCAACCTCGATGATCCATTGGTCACCAAATGGCTCGAGACGTTGAATGGAATGATGAAGGAGGATGCAACTACGCCTCCACTCGGCGAGCAATTGACTTCTAAAATGCCAGTGGAGAACATGTTCCTTGGCGGCGAATCTGCCATGATTAATATTGGCGAATGGCTGATCCGCACTTCGAACAACATGACCGAGTTCCCTCGAGATTGGAAAATCGCCTTTGCACCTGTACCGAGACTGGTTGCACAGGAAGCGGATATGGTGAAAAGTGGAGGTCTCGGTGACTTAATTGCCATCAATTCCAAGTCGAAAAATAAAGAAGCCGCATGGGAGTTCCTGAAATGGTATGCTGATGGGGGAATGATGCCAATGGCTGCTGGTGGACGTCTGCCTTCCTCGAATGCGGTTGATCAACAGACTGCCATTGATCATCTGCTCGGTGATTATGCTGAATCTTATGACAAAGAGTCACTGGAATTCGTGTTATATGGTGACGAGACACCTACGTTTGTCCGCAGCATTGCACAAGAAGTGGTCGATCTGCGTGCACAGGAGTATGAAAAGTACTTCCTTGGTAACCAAACTGCCGAAGTTACTGTCCAGAACATGGTCAAACGCCATAATGATTGGTTGAAGCAGAACCAATAGAGTGCAAATGCACTTAGAGCAAGAGCCGTCCTCTCGTGGGGCGGCTTTTTTTGTGAAATAATTTGTTTGGCATACCAATTAACATGTGTTCTGTACAAAGACCTCAATGAATTCATTCAAGTCGTTGGTGCCAATAGAACAATTCCGTGTTATTTCCCTCTCGGAAAATATGGCTGAAATACATATATCTGTGATATCAGGACCATGGTTATGTTCCTTAAATGTTGCAGGACATCTTGTTATGCTTGAGTCAAGAGAAATGCAGAACAGAGGTTAAGGAGTGGGAAGAATATGCATAAATCCTGGATGAAACGGCAGAGCAGGCTCGGGTATCTGTTTATTGGGCCTAATATGATTGGCGTGCTGTTGTTTTTTATTATACCGGCTATCTATTCGTTCTATCTCATGTTCACCGATTACAAATTCATGAACCCGGAGACCCATTTTGTAGGATTGGATAACATCCGGCGAATGTTGAATGATGAGTTGTTTGGCGTGGCGCTGCGGAATACATTTATATTTCTATTAGCTGTTCCGATATCAATGGGTTTGGCGTTTATCGTGGCGGTGGCGCTGAACAAATCTGTGTACTGGCAAAAAACACTGCGTGCGCTTTATTTCATGCCCTACATCACCAGCGGTGTAGCCATCGCCTTTGTCTGGATGCTGCTGTTCCAGCCGACATCGGGACCCATTAACGGCTTCTTGCGGGGAATCGGTATTACGAATCCACCGGGTTGGTTATCGACAACCGAATGGTCGATGTATGCGATTGATATCATCTGGATCTGGTTCATGCTCGGTTACAATATGATTATATATCTGGCAGCTTTGCAGGAAATTCCGGAGGAATTGATTGAGGCAGCCCGTATAGATGGTGCCCGCCCGTGGCAGACAATACGCAGAGTCATATGGCCACTTGTTAGCCCGACAACTTTTTTACTGCTGATTACAGGACTGATCATGACTATCAAGAACTTCGGCATCATTCAGGCCATTACTCAGGGTGGACCTGGAAACAGCACAACAGTATTATCACTCTTTATCTACCAAAATGCATTTCGCTATTACGAGATGGGTTATGCCGCCGCTATTAGCTGGGCACTCTTTGCCATCATCATGATCTTCACCGTGCTACAGTGGCTCGGCCAGAAACGTTGGGTTCATTATTAAGGAGAGGAGGGATCATCATGGAGAAACCAAGTGCCTCGAACGCGCAGCCCACAGCTCCGCATTCGCCTAAGATCCGTATGGAGTCCTTGACCCAGGTTGGGAGGATTCTACTGACACTTCTGATGTCCGGTTTTGCCTTGCTGATGATTATGCCGTTCATCTGGATGATCAGTACGTCATTCAAATCTGCTGCGGATGTCTTCACCTATCCCATCCAATGGATACCCTCCAGCCTGAACTGGGAGCATCACATCAAGGTCTGGAGCGGAGTGGATACCTTTGCAACATATTACCTGAACTCGTTGAAAATATCGCTAATTAGCACCATTGGAGCTGT
This sequence comes from Paenibacillus tundrae, assembly GCF_030812775.1. Lineage (GTDB taxonomy): Bacteria > Bacillota > Bacilli > Paenibacillales > Paenibacillaceae > Paenibacillus > Paenibacillus tundrae_A. Next base: position 34,903 of record NZ_JAUSTI010000002.1, on the reverse strand, counting down.
ATTTCTCTCAGCTTTTGCAGCCTACGGTTTCGCACGCATTCAATTCAAAGGCCGGGAGACACTGTTCCTGATCTATCTATCAATGATGATGGTGCCGCCACAGGTGCTCTTTGTACCTAAGTTCCTGATGTTTGAATGGGTGGGGATATATAATACGCATTGGGCCTTGATCCTGCCTGGATTATTCACTATCTTTGGTGTATTCATGTTGCGGCAGTTCTTCCTGTCGGTGCCTTCAGAGATCTCAGAAGCTGCATTCATTGACGGTGCCGGTCACCTGCGTATATTCTTCAGGCTAATTCTGCCTCTGGCGAAGCCTGCACTAGCTACACTAGCGATCATCGATTTCTCATGGCATTGGAATGATTATGAGAATGCGCTCGTGTTCCTGATCGACAAAGACCTATACACCGTGCCACTCGGACTGCAGAACTTTATTCTGGAGAACAATGTGGACTACAATGGCATGATGGCCGCTGCCACGGCAGGCATTATTCCGATGATTATCGTCTTCCTGGTGGGTCAGCATTATATCATCCAGGGCGTGGCTGGAAGCGCCGTAAAAGGTTAAAGCTAATATCGCTGAGATGTAGTATTAATACAACCCTTTTGCTGAACGAGGCGATTCTCGCGGCTAGACGGACGACTTACTGTTGAGCTAACAGAGGGACTGAGAGAATCTTAATTTGTTGTGGAGGAAAAATATGGATTACAATTCACGGAAGGAAACGGAGTTTGAGACAATACGTTTACGTAACGATACCATAGCGGCGGGTCGTCGTCATACCGTTGGTCTTAAATCTGATGGAACGGTAACGGTAGTCGGTGATAATAAATACGGTCAATGTAATGTAAGCGCTTGGTGCCGTATCGTCGCAGTCGCTGCTGGTAATGTACATATGGCGACAAACACGGGAAATGCCCATACCGTTGGTCTTAAATCGGATGGGACTGTAACAGCCGTAGGTTGGAATAAGCATGACCAGTGCAATGTGAGCAAGTGGAGCGATATTGTAACAGTTGCAGCAGGTTGGTGCCGTACTGTCGGGGTAACATCAGATGGGTTGGTGGTTGCGGTGGGCCGCAATAATGAAGGTGAATGCAACGTAAGCAGCTGGCGTGATATTGTAGCAGTCACGGCGGGTGACTGGCATACAGTAGGGCTAAAATTAGATGGAACGGTAACAGCGGTTGGTAACAATAAGTATCGGCAGTGCAGCGTAAACGAATGGAGCAGCATATCGGCTGTTTCGGCAGGTTATCTTCACACTGTTGGGCTTAGATCGGATGGCACGGTAGTGGCTGTGGGTAGAAATAATCATGGTGAGTGCGACGTAGGCGGCTGGCGGGATATTGTAGCAGTTGCAGCGGGGAGTTATCATACCGTTGGTCTTAAATCTGATGGCACGATGGTCGCGGTGGGTTTGAATAAACATCACCAATGCGATGTAAGTGGTTGGCATGACATTAGGGCTGTTTCGGCGGGGTGTGCTCATACTATTGGTCTTAAATCAGATGGTACAATGGTTGCGGTGGGTAATAATGATCATGGGCAATGTGATGTAAGCGGATGGAGCAGCATCCAACAGTAAGCCGATTGAGTGAATGTACGGGTTGAAAAAATACGATACTTCTGACAAAAAGGTACCCACCTTACGGCGGATACCTTTTTGTCGAGATCAATTAAATATTACCTGCTGGGAATTTCGTTCTGTGAGCTTTCGTGTTCCTCCAGCAGTCGTTTCAGCTTTTGGCGCTGCCGTTTTTCCTTCTGACGGCGCTCTCTGTCCTCAGCCTGTAAAGCTTTAAGTAAGGATACACACATACCGATAAGGACAACGGCGAACGGCAGCGCGGCCACAATGGAAGCTGTCTGGAGACCGCTCAGTCCCCCGCTGAACAGCAGTACTACCGCGATGGCAGATTGCATGATTCCCCAGGTTAATTTCACTCTTGTACTCGGATCCAACTTGCCATCTGAGGTCAGCATGCCCAGCACAAATGTAGCGGAATCAGCCGACGTAATAAAGAAAATCATGATCAGGAGTGTAGCGACTACCGCTAAGATTGTGCCCAAAGGCAATTGCTCCAGCATAAGGAATAAAGCGGTTGTTGTATCTTCTTTGACGGCTTCCGCCAGATGGGTAGCATTGAACAATTCCATATGAAGTCCTGTACCGCCGAAGACGGAGAACCAGATAAATCCGAAAAGGCTTGGAATTAGCATGACGTAAATTACAAATTCCTTTATAGTTCTTCCTCTGGATACCCTTGCGATAAAAGTACCTACAAATGGAGCCCACGAGATCCACCATGCCCAGTAAAATAACGTCCAAGCTCCAATCCATGCTTCTCTTGAAAACGGCGTCAGTCTCAAACTCATGTTAATAATATTCTGCATGTAACTGCCTAAAGTTGTTGTGAATGTGTCAAATATAAAAGAAGTCGGCCCAGTTACTAATACAAACAACATCAAAAGTACAGCTATAACGAGGTTGGTGTTGCTCAAAACCTTAATACCTCTATCCAGACCAGAGGTAGCTGAGATTAGAAACAGTACAGTTACAACGATGATAATGACAACCTGGGTTATTGTTGAGTTAGGGATACCGAATAAGTAATTCAGACCCCCACCGATCTGAAGTGCACCCAATCCAAGCGAGGTCGCAACACCAAAGATCGTGGAAATAACCGCCAGAATATCAATGATCTTGCCAAGCCAGCCTGCAGCAAGTCGCTCTCCGATCAGAGGAATAAAGGTTGAACTGATCAGCCCTTTGTAGCCTTTCCGGAACTGGAAATAAGCAAGGGCTAAGCCGATGACGGTATAGATAGCCCAAGGGTGGAGTCCCCAGTGAAAAAAGGAATAACGCATCGAAAGTCTTGCTGCCTGCGTTGTTCCGCCTTCTGCTCCCTCCGGTGCAGATAAATAGTGGGACAGCGGTTCAGCAACTCCCCAGAAAACCAGTCCAATGCCCATACCAGCGCTAAACAGCATGGATAGCCAGGAAACCGTAGAATATTCTGGTTCATCATCTTCATCTCCAAGCCTGATCAAGCCAAATCGGCTGAACGCCAGATAAAAAGCAAAGATTAGGAAGAACAGTGTCGCTAGCAAATAAAACCAGCCAAAATTCTGAATAGAGAAGTTGTAAACCACGTTAGCCACTTCCGCTAGCTGATCAGGAGCGACGGCTCCCCATATTGCAAACAGTGCAACGATTATAATTGTGATTGTAAATACCATGAAGAGACCTCCGTTATGTAAGCTACAGGCAACTGTTTCTTAGTATGTGCTAGTCCAGCTCGCAATATTGCAAGAAAGCCAGCTGTTGATAAAATAAAACAAACTGCCGTGTAATGAAACACTTCAATTTATTTTGATCTCTTAGTAACCAATATAAAGCCTATAAATTTAAGAAACATAAGGACTTTAACAGAATAATTAGTATCAAGTACTATTATCAAGTGTTATAATTGGTATTCAAGTTAACTTTGTTCATAAATAAATGAAGTACCATACATGGCAACAAAGGAGTTTTATCAATGAAATTCAATGAATTTTTTGTTGGACAAACGTTTATAACAAAATCGCTTGAGCTCACGAAAGAGGATATCACAAGTTTTGCTACTGAATTTGATCCACAATATATGCATTTGGACGAAGAGAAAGCCAAAAAGGGAAGATTCAATGGGATCATTGCCTCGGGAATTCAAACCTTGGCGGTTTCTTTTAAACTTTGGATTGAAACGGGGAGTTATGGTGATGATGTAATTGCTGGCACCGCGTTTAATAATATCAAATTTATAAAACCCGTGTATCCTGGCGATGTGTTGTACAACAAGGTTAAAGTTATTGATGTGGAAGAAAAGAAAAACGAAACAGGTCTTGTAACGGTGAAGTTCTCTACCTTTAATAGTAAAGAAGAGCTCGTTTTTGAAGGAGATTTAACAGTTCTGGTCAAAAAGTAGTGTACCAAGTCAAGGACAAGCGGTTATTTCCTCATTAATTCATTAATCTGACAGTCAGGTTAGTTAAAATTACGGAAGAGAAAGTATGTATAAATTTCATATATTTACAAAGGAAAAAGATGTCATGTATACTTAGTGTTAAATTTCTGGTATGTGTGACTGGCGTAAACGTGGAGTGAACCACTAGGAAGCACATAATGTAAATGCCGTACGCCTGGGCAAAGTGTTTGATCTATAGATCAAACACTTTTTTTATTATTGAGGTAATGAGAGGATGGTGGCGGCAATGAAAATGGCGTTTGTGTTATTCGATGGAATGACAAGCATGGACTTAGCTGGATTTTATGAAGCTGTAACTTGGCTAGCGATTCTAAAAGCGAAGGAAAACGTATCATGGACATTCTGTTCAAACAAGGATGAAATTACAGACGATCGGGGCCTAAAAATGAAATCCGATGCGGTGTTACCTAATCTAGGTGATTTTGATCTAGTGTTTTTCCCCGGTGGATTATCAACTAGAATGCTTAGATTTGATGAGGATTTCATGGGTTGGGTTCGAACGGCAGAGAATGTACCGTATAAGATTTCTATGTGTACAGGGGCTTTGCTATTGGGCGCAGCAGGATTCCTGAATGGAAAAAAGGCTACTACAAACTCATCAGCTTATGATTTACTAGTTCCTTATTGTGCAGAAGTAATTCCAGCGCGTGTCGTGCGTGACGGTAATACGGTAACTGGTGCGGGGGTTACAGCTTCTATAGACCTAGGGCTTTATATGGTTGAAATGTTGACGAACACAGAGATTGTTCTTCAAGTTCAGCGGAAATTAGAGTATCCATATTATAAGGCTGGTAACATAAAAGATGTCTACATGCACACTTTTCGGTAGGAGGATAAGAAGAAAGACAATTCGCCTTTTTCAAGCACTGACTAATTCATCTCCAAGCCAACCCCTACCCACTCTCCCGATTTCTATGCTTTAATAAAATGAGCAGTAATAACAAGAAATGTTGAAAGTGGGATTCTATGAAACGACTAACGATTGGCCTGTTCGCCCATGTGGATGCAGGTAAAACAACTTTTGCCGAACAACTGTTGTACCATACGAACAGTATCCGGTCGCGAGGGCGGGTGGATCATCAGGATACGTTTCTGGACAGCCACGACATCGAGCGGGCAAGGGGCATTACCGTGTTCGCAGATCAGGCGGTACTAGAGTATAAAGGTGACAACTACTATTTAATAGACACGCCTGGACACGTCGATTTCTCCCCAGAGATGGAGCGGGCAATTCAGGTCATTGATTATGCCATTTTGATCGTAAGCGCAGTTGAAGGTGTCCAGGGTCATACGGAAACAGTCTGGCAGCTACTGCGGAAACATCAGATTCCAACGTTTTTCTTCATCAACAAGACGGATCGGATTGGAGCGGATGCAAGCAGAACGGAGGCGGATATACGTCAGCAGTTGACAGGGGAAGTATGTTGCATTACGGAGAGCTTCACAGACGGTATGATCGCTGAACCGCTACGTGAGGTCATGGCTGAGCGGGACGAAACCTTACTGGAAGCATTCCTGGAGGGGAGAGACGATTCTGGTTTCTGGTTAAAAGCCTTGCAGAAGATGATTGCGGATGGTCTTCTCTTCCCTTGTGCTCACGGCTCTGCGCTTCAGGATACTGGCGTCGTTGAATTTCTGGATCAGCTGCACCTGCTGACGACAACCACATATGACGTGGATGCTTCGTTCCAGGGTCGAGTTTATAAAATTCGGCACGATGCAGGCGGAGCGAGACTCACGTTCATTAAGGCACTGGGCGGTCGATTGAAGGTGAGAGAACAACTTAGTTATGAGAGCGGCGGGGTTCCATATGACGAAAAAATTACGCGACTCTTCTTGTTTAACGGCCTAAAATCGCAGTCGGTGGAACAAGTAGAAGCCGGGGATTTGTTTGCCGTTGCCGGATTATCCGCGACCGAGACCGGACAAGGTCTGGGGTCAATATCTGACAAGCTAACTTACGATTCGGAGCCGACCTTACAATCGAAAGTAATTTTCGACGATTCAATACATGTCCAGAAGGTGCTTGGTGCTTTTCGCACGCTTGAGGCAGAGGAGCCGTCTCTAAACGTCGTTTGGGATGAGAAATTGCAGGAGATTTCTATCCGCGTCATGGGATTGATTCAACTGGAAGTGTTAGAGCAGATTGTTAGAGAGCGGTTTGGCTTCGCTATCTCTTTTGGACAACCGGAAATTTTGTATAAGGAAACAATTCAATCGCCTGTGATAGGGTACGGCCACTTCGAACCGCTCAGACACTATGCAGAAGTGCATCTGCTAATCGAACCGGGAGAAAGGGGCATGGGTATTACGTTTGATAGCAGATGTCATGTCGATGATCTGAATGTCAGCTATCAGAATCTAATTCGGAGTCACCTTTACGAACGGGAGCATCACGGACTGCTGACTGGCATGCCAGTCACCGACGTGAACATCACGCTGATGAGGGGGCGTGCACATAAAGAACATACCCATGGCGGCGATTTTCGTGAGGCTACCTTTCGAGCATTACGTCAGGGTCTTGAGAAGGCAGACATTGTGCTGCTAGAGCCCTATTACGATTTCAAAATCAAAGTCACTCTCGATGAAATGGGCAGGGTGCTGTCCGATATTCAGCGTGCATCTGGTACCTTTAATCCTCCAGAGACAGATGGAACGCAAACAGTGGTCACAGGTAGGGTGCCCGTCTCAACCTTCATGAGCTACAGTGCGGAATTGGCATCCTTTACGCATGGACGAGGCAGTATACGCTGCGTGTTCAGTGGATACGACCGCTGCCATAACACGGAGGAAGTCATAGAGCGGATGGACTACCGCAAAGAGGCAGATCCACTGTATACATCTTCATCTATTTTTTGCGCCAAGGGAGCAGGTTACTCGGTGCCATGGGATGAAGCTGAAGCCAAAATGCACCTTGAATTAGAACCTCAATGATCTTTTAAGAAATTAAGCAATTATCGAGAGAAGTGAGTCTAATAATATGATAGAGCAAAAGGCATTACTTGAAGGTCGTAAGGAAGTTCTCGTTCATCCATCCAGGTTTAGATAAGGAAAGAGCCGCAATAAGCGCGGCTCTTTTGTGTATTGTTATTAATGTCCACCTGTATTGGTAGCCCAAACAGGACCTTTTCCAGTGGAGTAGAACACAACATTTCCATCGTCTTGAACAACCAATGTATCGCCATTCAGGCCTGCTGGTACATTACCTCCGTAGTGGGCGTTAGTCCAGTCTTGTATTTTTGAAAACCAAAACCAATGAGAATCGTTATAATCCGTTAATCGAAGCAAATTATTTTCAACTTTTAACACCTGAGGTGCTCTTCTGATGGTATAACCTGTGATAGGATCCCGCCATTCATATTTTGCACCACTCGTTTTTGTAGACCAAAGCGACTTCCCTTGTTTGTAAAGCACTAGATTCCCATCTGTCTGCATGATAAAAGTAAATCTTCCGTCATTCGATGTAAGTGATTGACCTTGTGAGAGTGTTTCACCTGCTGTAAGAGAGTTTTTCGCAGAAGCTGCCGAGACGAGAGAGATCTGAAGCATAAATAGTGCCATCAAGATGAGTACCGATTTTTTTGCGATTTTTTTCATAGTCGACTGCTCCTTTTACGATTTTTTTATTTCTAGTAAAATATAGCATGAAAATAATAGAAATCAACTCTTTTTTTGATATATTTTGTAAAATATTTGTAAAAGTCATTATCTGATCGATAAAAAGAGCAGTAAATGTCATTCCGAGAAGTAGACCACGCTCAAGGTTACGTAGTGGTTGACGAGGAAGGAACGGAGTTATGGTGTGGAAGTACACATAAAAAGAACCGTAAGTGCTCATCATCCATCGATGAATGCTATCGGTTCTTTTAGGTTTATCCTGTTTTTTCATGCCAAGGCAGCATCTTTATAAAATTCTAATGAACGACGGTATCGGTGTCCGCCTGTCTTTGTTAACGTCTTCGGAAGGCTCCGCCGCGTGCCAGAGCGAAGAAGATGAGTAGGGCAATAATTGAACCAACGATGGCTGGAATGATATGAAATCCGCCAATCAACGGCCCTCTTGCTCCTAGCAATTCCGTTCCTAACCAGGAACCGACAAAACCCGCAATAACGTTTCCAAGAACACCGCCCGGGACGTCCCGTCCAATCAAGTTGCCGCTTAACCAGCCAATAAGTCCACCAACAATGAGTACCCAGAGCAGATCCATGGTTTGTTCTCCTTTCTTCGGGTTTATTACAAGTTATGTTGGGCTCAGTGGAATAGACCTCATCTTTCAGTTGGTGGAGGAGTTTAAAGTATCTGTGCTAAGATGAACGTAATGATGGTTCAAGCTGGGAAACAGGCTATAAGGGGTGTACATTACATTGAAGAAAATACTTGTCATTGACGATGAAGTCGCAATTAGAGATTTAATTGAGCTCGTGCTGAGGCGAGAAAACTACGATGTGCAAACTGCAGAAGATGGTAAAACCGGACTGCAATTGCTGGATTCTTTTCAGCCAGACTTGGTGGTTCTTGATCTAATGCTGCCTGACTGCTCCGGATATGACCTGTGCAAAGAAATCACCGGGAAACAAGCCGTTCCTGTGATCATGCTCTCTGCCAAAAATGAGGTCATCGACAAGGTGCTCGGGTTAGAGCTAGGGGCGGAAGATTATATGACCAAACCCTTTGACAATCGTGAATTGCTCGCTCGGATCAAGGTGATTCTGAGAAGAAACGAGAGCAAGGAGGAATCAAGTGAAGGAATAGAAGCGAAATCTACACGAATTATTCATGAAGAGCTGACATTTGACCTAGAAAGCCGAAGGGTGCTGAAAAATGGTGTACCCGTGTCTTTAACGGCCAAAGAGTTTAAAATTCTGGAAACGTTACTCAAAAGACCAGATAAAATCTTTACTCGGGATGAGCTACTTCAGATCGGATGGGGATATGACTTTATGGGAGACAGTCGCAGTGTGGATATGACCATCATGCGATTACGGAAGAAGCTGGAGGATAACGCGGATGAACCGAAGTATGTCAGGACGATCTATGGATTTGGCTATCAGCTTGGAGGTGGCGAGGCCTGAAGTACGCAACCCGATTACTGCTGAATTATTTATTTTTCTCCGTGTTGTCCTTCGGCATCATCATATTTGCGGTCAATAAAGCCATCGACTACTACAGCTTCATTACCATTGAGAAACAGATGATGGAGAAGGCAGATCTATCCGAGCTGTCCTTTCGTGAAGTGCTGGCACAGCATAGATCATCGTCAGGGGAGCCGCAGACCAAAGAAATTGTCAGACTTGCTCTGGAGAAGCTGAAAGCTTCAGGCAAGGAAGTGCGTATCTATGACAGCTCCAAGCAGTTAAAAGGCTTGGCTGTAGATGGTATTATCATTAATGATGGCAAACCGTACATTTTTGAAAAAAATATTGAGAAAGCCCTGAGCGGCAGCTATGCATACACCGTAACGGATGAACATCTGCTTTATTTTGCGACGCCTATTCAGAATCAATTTTATGAAAACGCTTATGTGTATGAGTTCGTGGAGGACATTTCTTACTTTTATGCGATTATGGATCAGATCCGTTATATCCTGTTTGTGGGTGCGGGTGGATTTATTGTACTGATTACGTTATCCAGTCTATGGATTGCCCGCAACACAACCAAGCCGATTAAGCTGTTGCTTGGTGCTGCTCAAAGTTTCTCCAGACAGGAGTTTCGGAGAGTTCATCTAAACCGGAAGGATGAGCTGGGCATGCTGGCAGATGGGCTGGATTCCATGGGACGCCAGCTTCATGATTACATTCAGTATCAGAAGCAATTTGTCTCCAACGTATCGCACGAGTTAAAAACACCTTTGGCAGCCATTCGTGGTTTCTCTCAATACTTAGTTGAAGGGGAGAACGAGAACAAGGAGTTGCAAAAAATCTATGCTCATCTGCTGCAGGAATCGGATCGGCTGACGCGCTTGATTAATGAACTGTTGTTGCTATCCCGATTCGACAAGGCTGGTTCTGACGAACTGGAAGTAGAGAAAACGGAAATGAACGAACTGATTCAGCAAGTCGCATTGAATATGGAAGCTAAGGCGAACGATAAAGGGATCAAAATCATGGTTATAAAGACGGAGGGAGACCCGGCATCTGAAGGTCTGACAAGAGTCTACGCCAACGTGAATCCTATGCTGATGTCCCACGCAATCGCTAATCTTATGGATAATGCTATTAAATATTCAGGCAGTCATTCGCAGATTGAAGTGGAGATGGAACATACGCCAAGTGAGGTGATCATTCGGATACGTGATGAAGGCATAGGTATTGCAGGCGATGAGCTGGAACGAGTGCAGGAACGATTTTACCGTGCAAAAAATGCGAGTACAGCGAACGGTTCAGGTCTTGGACTTTCGATCTGCAAAGAGATTGTAGAGCGGTTTAATGGATATATCGACACGGAAAGCGAGTTAGGAAAAGGGACTACTGTCACGATTGTGTTGCCTCGCGCGTAGAATCAGCACGTCATTCAGGAGTGTTACAAGACTGATACAATTCTGTTATGAGACTAACAAATGCTTTTTCTATAATCACTTCATAAGAAGAAATCACACATTTATGGAGGGATCAAGATGAAATTAACAAAGAAAACTGCAGGTTTTGTAATGCTGAGTATTTTATTAACGATGACGCTAGCGGGCTGCCAGTCCAATGGTGCCAAGACGCCAGAAGCGGCGCAGAACTCGGCTGAAAATAACACGTCGAACGAACAGGCTAAAGGCGAAGAAGCTTCCAATTCTACTGCACCTGCTTCAGAAAATGCAGAAGAACAGAGTACTGAAGCAATCAAGGAAGGTTCGATCGAGAAGGAAGGTAATGTGGTGCTGAAGGAGCTTGCTTTTGTCTATAATGAGCACACCATTGCAATTTCGGATACAGCGAATGAAGATCAGATGGAACAGATGCTGGGCAAACCGGATAACCTGAAATCTCATACGTATAGTGCTGATGATGGAACAAACATGGATACCTTAATCGGTTTTACAGAAAAGGTTTATACGTATCCTGGTCTGGAGATTAAAACAATCAGTATACCGGAGGGGAAACAAGACTCCATCTTCCATATCGAAATTACAGATCCTAAGTACACGACAGTGCGTAACATTAAAGCAGGAGATAGTCTGGATACACTCAAAAATGCCTACCCTGAGGGGAAACTGCTGGGTAATGGAGCCCCCGATGAGGAGGATGACTTCCGCTATGAGCCTTCTAATTATGTGGATGTGATGTCGTTTCATATCAAGGATGCCAAGGTGGAGAGCATTCAGATCTACAGCCTGCTAGACTAATATGTAGTGAGCGATGTTGGTCAAACATTTTTTTTGGAGCATCCTTCTGGGTGCTTTTTCTTTTGCCCTCTTGAAACGAGATGTGAACTGTTTCAAAGCGGTTCAGTTAACGTTGCTTGATGATTTGAAAGATATCTTAACAAATTGAATGATTTTACAATAGACGAAATTTGTGAAATGCTGCAATGTTTTAGAAGACCAAAACATCAATTCATAACGATGGAAAGGCACACGAGTCCACGACTTGAAGGAGGCATGTACATGGTTTTAAGACAGAAGCGCGGCTTAAAAAACCAGGTCAAGTGTATTGTCATGTTTATGTTAATCGTTAGTCTCGTTGTAGTGGATTATCCTCATCCGGTATCAGGTGAGGCGTCTGTGAACGAGAATACAGCAGCAGGATATCTGCCAACGATTTATGAGGAAATTGATGCAAGCGGTTTCAAGCATCCTGGAATTGGACTTACTAAGGACATTCTGGAGAATATGCGCACACAGGTGCTTGCAGAGCAAGAGCCCTGGTACAGTTATTTTAAACGAATGACTGAATCTGGAGCAGCAGCTAGAAATGTTACATCCAGCAATCGTAGCAGTTCGGATCCGACAAAACCTGGCAGCGTGGATTTCAATAGCCAATCCTTCAACTCCAAATTTATAGCAGATAGCTTAAAGGCCTACACACAGGCCATCATGTACTATGTAACAGGTGAACAGGAGTACAGAGCTAATGCGATGGGCATTATCCGAATCTGGTCTCAGATGGATCCGGCCAAATACAGCTATTTCAATGATTCGCATATTCATACCGGAATTCCACTGAATCGCATGGTGACAGCAGCAGAGATTTTAAGATATACCAGTAGCACTACACAAGAACTGGAGTGGACAGATCAGGACACAACGGATTTTAGCACTAATCTCATCTATCCGGTCATTGATACATTCCAGCATCACAACGGATATTTTATGAACCAGCATCTGTATCCCCTCCTTGGAGCCATGTCTGGATATATCTTTACAGGAAACCGTGACCGTTACAATGAGGGCGTAGAATGGTTTACCGTGAATGAGAGCGCTGTGGATCAAGGACAAAACGGCTCGATTAAGCAGTTATTTCGACTGGTGGATACTAACATTCTGACAGGTGAGGCAGTGGTTCCACCGAGAGTGCAGCATGTGGAGATGGGTAGGGATCAAGCCCACGGTGCGGGAGATATCACCAATGTGGAGATCTTGGCTCGCCTGTTGGAAGCGCAGGAAACCAAAGTCGATCCAGTCGTTGGAACGGTGTCCACGGCGGAAAATGCGGTTAATGCCTACGAATATCTCGATCAAAGGATATTGAAGGCAGCTGATTATTTTGCACAGTTCATGCTGGGTCATGATACGCCATGGACACCGGTTGCGGCTCATACAGATGCCAACGGCAATCCAACAATTATCTATAAGGAGCTGGCTGAAGGGTACAGAGGACGTATCGGCGGCAATGTCTATGGCCTCTATTATTATTACAAATATGCGGCAGGTTTAGATATGGAGGAGGAAGCTCCCTACTATGCCGATATGTTTAAGAAGCGGCTGCCTTTCTATTGGGAATCTCCAGATGGGGGCGCTGATTATTGGATGTTTATCCCTGCAGAAGCAGCGAGTGAAGGTGCAACAACACTTCCTAAAGTATCGGCGAATGCAAATTGGAATGAAATAGAACACCGGGCAACAAGTCTAGATTCCCATTCCGAGATCAAACAAGAGGGGGAGACATCCTTTGTAGAGATTACAGCGACGGAGGAAGGCAGTCGTATCTCCATCGTCAGCACCAGCACTCCCGTTAAAACCATAGGACTGCGAATACGAACCACGGGTACAGCCAAGCTCGTGATCAATGGGTGGGAAGATGCTCCTTTAATGTTGCCGAACACCCGGGGAGAATGGAAATATGTAACTTATACGATGCACCATCTGCGAGGGCTAAGTGATTTGACCTATTTCAAAATTCAGGGATCGGGCACTCTGGTGGATATGGATCACATCCATCTTAAAGCAAGTGAACAGCTGACACCACCTGTCTTTAACGAAAGCGGAAGCTCTCTAGACCTATATTCATATGTCGGGTCAGATGCTGCATTGCAGTACGATTTCTCTGCCACAGATGCAGGCGCAGGTGACAACGTCACCTACCAGATTGATCATAAGCCTGAGGGTGCTATGTTTGACGAGAGTACGGGTGCTTTTTCGTGGAAGCCGCAGCATACCGGGATCTATACCATAGTGGTAGGAGCGACCGATGGAACCACGATCACAGCTAAAGAAGTCCTTATTTTTGTCAGTGCTGACCGTTCATCTGCTGTTGCTGCAGTGATTGCCCCCTATAACCCGGAGATTAGCTATATCTCTGAGAGTTTGGCGCATTACAATCGCGTATATGCTGATATTATGAACGTAATCACAACAGCTTCGGATGACGAATTTTTGCAAAAGCTGATGCAATTGAGAGCTGCGGTAGTGAATCTTCAGGAATTAACACCGCAGCTTCAGGATGGAAGTATAGATTATTCCAATATGCTGGCTGCCGCAACGTTCTACAATGAAACACTCAATTTATTGGATAATTACGCAGGAAGCTTTGCATTCTATGGTAACGCCATCAATTTAACGCACACGATGGATTTTGGACCGGATTATAAAGTGAGTGCAGATGCCTTCTCCCTTCAGGTAAGGGCGAGCTTTCCTGAGCGGATTGGCGGTACTGCTGTTTTTGGCTCCAATGATAATGAAAGCTGGACACGATTAACTCCAGAGTTAACCGTCGTTTCTGAAGATATGCAGACACTGGAGGTCAGTGAAGCACACAAAAATACGCCCTTCCGTTTTTTCAAGATTCAGATGATTGAGCCATCGAGTACCATGCTGGAGTTGTCCGAATTGAGAATATTTGGAGAACGACATGAAACGAATAATAAAATTCAATCACTCTCAATAAGCTCTCCAGAGAGCAATCAGAACCGCGTTGATACAGGCAATACGATTGTGCTTACCTTTGAATCGACTGAACCGATTCATGATGTGCAGGCTGTAATTCAAGCTAAGCAGGCAACGGTGCATTCAACGGATCACCTGAACTGGACGGCATCGGCCGTCATGGACAATCTTGCACCTACAGGGCCTATCAAGTTTGCCATTGACTATAAGACGGCTAATGGGCTGTCGGTAGGTCCTGCCATCTTCACGACCGATCAGTCTTCCCTGTATTTAGTAAACCAATCCAAGCTCCTCGATGTGACCAGACTCGCCACCGTAACAGCTTCAGATAAACAGTATGGTACAGGCGGACTGAGCAAAGAGCAGGTAGGCTATCTATTGTTTGATGGCAATACGGGCACTTATGGCGATCTGGTTACTGGAGCTGGAGCTTACTATACGGTTGATTTTGGGCCTGATGTATCGGTTACGCTGAGCGATATCATGCTGATGCCTAGAGCCTCCTATCCTGCAAGAATGAATGGCGTTGTCCTGCAAGGTTCGAACGACAATAATAGCTGGACGAACTTGATTTCAGCTGTGACAGGAACAGCTGAAGGTAAGTGGACTTACATTGGCGGGGATAGGATCGTCGAGCATGATGCTTACCGATATCTGAGAATTTACAATAGCGCTGCATGGAACGGAAACGTGGCAGAAGTGGAATTGTACGGACAATATGATATTCGCAGCATCGATTCCAAAGTAGTTAGCCCGGAAGGATATACGAAGGGAAGCTATTACGAATATATGCAAGAGGTTGAGCGAATTCGAGCACTCTTTAACAATCCCGCATCGGATCGCCCTGCTCTGCTGCAGGAGCTGTACTTGGCTCAAGAGCAGCTGGTTTCTCTAGTTTCGCTGCCTGCACAGAAGATTAGCATAACACCTTCCATGGTGACGGCTTCCACGCCAGTCTATCAGAACAAGGGAACCAAAGAACAGAATGGTTGGCGTGCCATGGACGGCAATGTTGACACGTTTACCGATACCATGGATGCTGTGTCATGGATTGATATTGATTTGGGAGAGGATCAGGCCGAATCATTATCGAGCTTCAAGTTCTATCCGAGAAATGGTAAGGCTTCAGAGATAACGCGAGTTAACGGAGCTACTCTTCAGGGTTCTAATGATGGTACGTATTACACCGATTTGTATACCATCAGCGGGATCGGTAGCGTCCAATGGTATACAGCCCCCATAACCAATGATACATCGTTCCGATATCTGAGGTACTATTCACCGGGCGGCTATGCCAATGTGGCCGAACTGGAATTGTACAGCAAGCCCACTGACCCAACGTTGCTGGTAAAGCTTCTGGAACAAGCGGGTACATTAGATGGGGAAATCTATGATGAGGCTAGCTTCACAACTATGCTGGAAGCCAGATTGATGGCCACAACAATAGCGGAAGATGCTGATTATACCCAGGCACAGATTGACTCCGCAGCTAATGACTTGCTTCAGGCCATAAAGAACCTGGTGATCAAGACGGTAACGAACGATGAAGGATGAACGGTAGTGTTGTTCCAGAATGAAAATTAGTAAGAATTTAACGAAACCCTTGATGTAAAAGAAAGCAAGCGTTTATGTCCCGAAGCCCTTGAATAAGGAGGCTATGGGACATTTTTTTTATTGTAATGTAGTAGATCGGTGCAGATCAGCTACATGGATGAAAGAAATTAGAATGAAGTGAAAGATTTTATACTGGATTTTAGAGAATGATTTTGATAGCTTAAGCAATATGAATAACTATAGCTGACCTCAATTATGATAGCGCATACATTGTTGTAGAGACGGGATCGCACACTGAGGAGCGAAGTAACAGGGGGTGGATGTAAATGCCTGAATATAGAAAAACGATCTTTATCAAATTTATATTGTCATACACTGTTCTGTCCGTGATGTTGATCGGCATTATGGGTGGATATTGGTACACCCAGGCTAATGAAATGATGGAGGATGAGATTGCCAAAGACAATAAAAACCGTCTGAGCTCTGCCAAGGATTATATCGAGCAGACGATATTGAAGAAGTATGAAGACAATCTACAGAATAAAGCACTATCCATTCGATTTATTCAGAATAATTTCAACTTGAATCTATTGTTAACGAAGAGCTGGGAAGGAAATTTGAGTCGAATTGCCTCCTTCCGGCAGGAATTGGAATTCTACAGGATTGAAAATGAAGGGCTAACTAATGTTACGGTTTATTTTCCGGCTAATCATTATGTCGTAGATGCCAGCAACTTTCATATGAAGAGTGATACATCAGAAGATGCTGAATTCATCCTTAAGCTGAACGAAGTGAATTCTAAAGAATGGCTGTTTCGGACGTTGGCGGATGGTAGCAAGGTAATGACCTATGTGATTAAACTGCCCTACGAGACACCTGGCGTACCAACTATGGGGTATTTCTTCATGGATGTTGGGGTGGAGTATCTACAGACGGCAGCATCCCGAATCTTGAGTTCCTCTGCAGACCAGCTGTATATTTTCAACTCTTCCTGTCAAGAGCTGCTGCACACCGGGCAATATAATGAGGCGCTCAGTGGGTTATTGCAGAATACCATTCACAACCAGCATAGTGGAGAACAGATTATTGAAGGAGCGGAAGGCAAAGCCGTGCTGTCTTACCTGGAGTCCGCCAACTCGCAGCAGGAATGGACCTATGCGATGTATCGTCCGATGAACTCATTTGTCCTGTCATCCGAACAGTTGAAAAACAGCCTTGTAATTAGTTGCGGCGTAGTTGTGTTATTCGGTCTGTTACTATCGTTCTTTTTCTCCAAGCAGCTCTACATCCCGATCAAGAGACTGATGATGCAGATCAAAGGTTTGCATACATCAAGTGCCGTCACGTCCTTGGGTAATGAGTACGCATTCATCGGTAACACCTTTCATCTGATGGAGGAAAAGATCGTAAACCTGGAGACCCAAGCTAAGAAAAACCACATGAAAAACCTCTTACTTGGCGTAAGTCTAGAGATTGAAGCGGAGCAATTCATTCAACCGGGATATGATTATTGCACCGTCTATCTCCGAATTCCGGAAGAGGGCAGTGCAGGGTTGAAGATGCATTATGAAAAGATGAATCGGTCTTTCCATAGCATATTTGTTCCAATTAATGAGAATGAGGCGGCTATGATTTATTGTATTCTTCCTGACGAACAAGACGCAGAGAAGCGTATCCTAGCCGAGTTGCAGGAGCTTCAGCGATCTACGGAGTCTGTTTCTCGGTTTGGAGCGGCAATGGGAAGTAGGGTAGAACACCCAGAAGCACTCGCTGATTCGTATCAGATGGCCAAGCAGGCAAGTAGATATCATTTTTTATACGGAAAAGATTCAATCGTTGCATACTCCAGCGTGCAGGACATGAACACAACCCCTTATCTGTTTCAATACGATCATTTCAAGAATGCATTACAGGCGGGAGATCAGGAGGCGGTTGCTGAGTTCATTAATCATTTTCTGGAGGTTCTTCAGGATGGTCACATGCAGATTGAGACAGCAGAGCTCGCTGTGCTGCAATTAATAATGCAATTGTATCAATCGGTGCTTGAGCTGAAATTACAACACTTTCTACCCCATTCCAATATCTTTGATGAATTAAAAAAGGATACACTGATCGATACGGTGGAAGGCATACGTAGACTATGCATGCAGATTACTGAACATTTGAAGTATGCGGGCAACCATGCACATACGGATGTCATTCGAACTTTGAAGGTATACATTGCAGATCATCTGCATGAAGAGTTATCCCTTCAGATCCTATCGAAGGAAGTATCGCTAGCCCCTGCTTATATTTCTACCCTTTTTAGTGAAGGAACCAAAGAATCGTTTACGGAATATGTAACGCGGTTGCGACTGGAAAAAGCAGCAGATCTACTGCGTGATCAACCACGTCTGTCGGTTTCAGTTATTGCAACACAAGTCGGATACCGGAATCCACAGTATTTTCACAGTAAATTCAAATCACGTTATGGCGTAACGCCTGTACAATATCGGAATTCACAGCTGGCAACGCTGGATTCTTTGTCTCTGGATAAGGAATAGGGCAGCAAAGATAGAGATAGAAGGTAAGGCGGTGCATATGGGCTGTTGTTTGGAACATTTAATGAATGTTATCCAAGCAGCAGTCATTTTTTATGAATTCATTAGATTTTATAAGAAATCCTGAAAGAAATCATAAAGAATCGAAAGAACTTACAATAGAAAAAGCGCTTACATAACACTAAGATTGGAGTGTGGACATGAGCAATTTTGGATGGTTGGAAAGGAGCAGTTATCATGAACCCGGTGCACAATCCGGAAGTGGACGGCAAGAAAAGTATCTTTAATGAACAGCCGTCAAAATGGGCAGCAACTTGGAGGGAATACAAGAAATGCAGATATCTTTTTCTTCTTCTTGCTCCGGTGCTGATGTGGTATGCCATCTTTGCATACGGACCAATGTACGGGATCCAGCTGGCCTTCAAGGATTTCAGAATCATGGATGGAATCTGGGGCAGTCCATGGGTCGGCTTCAAGCATTTCGAGTTTTTATTCTTTCAATCTCCTGATTTTTTGCGGATTCTGAAGAATACGATCTTCATCAGTTTTTTGCATATTCTGTTTGGATTCCCTGCACCGATTATCCTTGCGCTATTAATTAATGAGATTCGTTCAGGTGTTTTCAAGCGGGTAGCACAATCGCTGACTTATCTGCCGCATTTTTTTTCCTGGGTCATTCTTTCAGGGATTTTAATCACACTGTTGTCTCCATCATCTGGTGTGGTCAATTATCTGCTCCAGCTTGTGGGTTTGGAGTCGGTCTATTTTCTGGGAGATCCGAATCATTTCCGTTCAACACTTGTCATCTCGGCGATTTGGAAAGAAGTTGGCTGGGGTACGATTATCTATTTGGCCGCACTTGCGGGTGTTCAGCCCGAGATGTACGAGGCCGCGGTGATGGACGGAGCGAGTCGCTGGAGGCAGACCCTCAGTATTACACTTCCGACGATTATGCCAGTCATTGTACTGATGTTCATTCTGCGTATTGGCAATGTGCTGGATGCTGGCTTTGACCAAATTTTGAACCTTTACTCCCCTGCAACCTATAGTGTGGCGGATATTCTGGATACTTACGTTTACAGGGTGGGCTTACAAAACTTCCAGTTTAGCATGACAACAGCAGTCGGTCTGTTCAAGAATGTGATTGCTTTTGCGCTAGTACTGGCAACGAACTATATGGCTAAAAGGTTTGGACAGCAGGGGCTCTTCTAAACAGAATAACCAGATTGGAGGACAAGGCAGTGAAGTATAGCAGGGGCAGTAACCTGTTTCAGGTGGGTTTGATTATGTTCATGATAATCTTATGTATTGTCATGCTGTATCCGTTTGTGCATATGCTTTCGATCTCATTTAGTACACCGGCAGAAGCATTGAGATTGGGGATCCATCTGTATCCCCAGCAGGTATCCTTTTTTGCATGGGAGAAGGTACTGGGAAGTCAGGATATCTGGATGGGATTCGGAAATACGGTTTTTCGTACGGTGGTGGGAACGGTATGCTCGATTCTGTTCATGTCGTTAGGGGCGTATCCGCTATCTCGTAAATATTTACCGCATCGTAATGTGTATACCATGATCATTGTATTCACAATGTTCTTTAGCGGCGGGATGATTCCAACTTATTTCTTGATTAAATCCCTGGGAATGCTGGATTCACGGCTCGTGTATATCATCCCTGGATTGATCAGTACGTTTTCTATGCTGATTCTGCGTAATTTCTTTCAGAACATACCTGATGAGCTGGAGGATTCGGCCAAAATTGATGGAGCGAACGATCTGCGTATTTTGTTCCAGCTCGTACTTCCGTTATCGATGCCTGTTATCGCCACCTTATCACTATGGTCTGCGGTAGGACATTGGAATGCCTGGTTTGACGCAGTGTTATATATTCAGGATCCTTCCAAGCAGGTGCTTCAGACCTTTCTGAGACGAGTGGTCATCACAGGAGAGAATCTATCCATGTTCGCAGCAGATGTGAAGGGCTCGGAACTGGGATACCAGGAACCCATAAAAGCCGCTACACTCATGTTCACCGCACTACCCATCATTCTAGTATATCCATTTTTGCAAAAGTATTTTGTGAAGGGAACGATGGTAGGTTCGCTTAAAGGCTAAGAGGGATCCATTCAAGCTGCCTCAAGGCGTCTTGATGCAAATAAGAAGAATCGTTAGATCACAAGGAGGAATTCAGAGATGAAACAAAAGAGATTATTAACCGGTATGCTAGGCATAGTGTTATCTGCTTCATTATTAGTAAGCGGTTGCAGTGGTGGAGGGAGTACCGACAACAGTACAGAAGAAGGTTCCGACAAGGGCACGGAGAAGCCGATAGAAATCTCAATCGCAAACAACTGGAATATCCCAAAAGCCGATAACAATTATGTTCAGAAGTTTTTGGAAGATAAATTTAATGTGAAGTTCAAGAATATCTCCTTCGAAACGGCTACCTGGAAAGAACAATTTAATGTCATGCTGGCGTCCGGCCAGATTCCAGACATTATTTCGGTAGATGGCACTGTAGGCGATGTGGTGCAATGGGCGGATCAAGGTATTCTTGCGAGTGTATCCCAAGAGGAAATTAAGCAATATATGCCTAAATACACGGCGGACGTGGAAAGTGTTGATCCGAATGCCTGGGATCCAGGGACGTACAACGGTAAGAACTGGGGAGTTCCCAAAGTATGGGGAGAAGGTGCAACAGGGTTTATTCCGGCCTACAACGGACAATGGCTCAAAGCTATTGGTTACAATGAACCGCCAAAGAATCTTGCCGAGCTTGAGGATGTGCTGACCAAATTCATGAATGACGACCCAGACGGTAACGGTAAAAAGGATACGTATGGCTTGACCGGACGAGGTAAGGATGCTCAGGCACAGCTGTTCAATACGGTGTTTGCAGCTTACGGAGTAGCTCCGTACCAGTTCAAGCTAGATGCGAATGGCAAAGTAACTTATGGCGCGATTACAGAGGAAGCTCGCAATGCACTGAAGCTCTTAAATAAATGGTATAAGGCGGGCATTATTGATCCCGAGTTCATCACCGATGGCAACAGCGAGATTCAAACCAAATTTGTCAGTCTGCGAACGGGCATCATCGAGACAGGAATGTGGCACCATCTGTATGATGATGGATATTTTGGGCTGATCTCCAAAGATAAAGGCATTGAGCTTGTTCCCGGTGTTCCGTTCGCTGGACCGGACGGCAAGAAGTATGCGATGGCTAACGGAGCCTTGCAGCCTCCATTGTTGTTTGGAGCACAGCTGGAGAAGGATGATGCCAAACGAATCAAGATTTTGCAAATTCTTGAGTATGTCACAACGGATACGGAAGGCTACTTAACGACGGTGTTTGGCGAAAAAGGAAACTCCTATAACCTGGAGGGCGAATTGGCAGTTGTTACGGAAGCCGCGGCGGGTACCGAGTTAATGAGTGAACTGGGTGCGGGTTTCTATAATCCATTCGGTGCCAAAGTAAGTTCCATGATGAAGCATCACTATTCTCCTGAGAAGCTGGCTTTTAAAGAGAAATTGACTAATGTTGAGGATGTTACAGTCCTGACTGATCTGATGCAGTCCACGGTTATGACGACAAAAGCCCAGTATGAGGCAATTTTAAATACATTGCAGGCTCAATATTATATTAAAGCAATCTCGGGTGAAGCCAATACGGACAAAGACTTTGATGATTTCCGGTCACAGTGGTTGAACTCGGGAGGACAGTCGGAACTGGATGAGGCTCAACAGATCTATGAGGAGCGCAATAGATAAAAGAACTTTTCAGAGATGAAGGCACGATCGTTAGCAGATGAACTGGGAATGGTGCTCGTCTGCTAACCTGCTCATCTCTAGGGTTAGAGGAGGACGTATATGCAGACTGTTAATACCGAAGTAGTGGTTTATCCAGCCCCGATTGGTGCCGTAGTTAACTCAGACTTCACTGTGAAAGTTCGTAAGCCGCACGGAGAATGGCATCCCTTGTCTAGCTACAATGTGAAGGTTGATATGCATGATGTCCGCAATGCATCGATGGTCACGTTCGATTGTAACGGGCCGGTAGAACTGCATATTGTGAAAAATGCAGGAACTGTTCAGGCGGCGGTTGTCCGCCCGATCTCAGCAGGCTTAAGCTGTGCGTTGGAAGCAGACCACATATCGCTTCATCTAGACGGTCCGCAGCAGCTATCCTTAGAAGTGGATGGAGACCGATTCCACAATCTTCATATTTTTGCTAATCCGCTGGAGCAAGATATCCCGCAAGTTTCGAATGAGGGTGTGCTGCTGCTAGCCCCGGGAATGCATCATTCGGCAGACATGCTGGAGACTTTGGCACGTGCGAGTTCAGAGGTGAGAACCAACGTGATCTATTTTCAACCCGGTATTCATCATTTCGATACATCTCGATTAGAGGTACCTTCCCATACAATCATCTATATCGCAGGTGGTGCAGTTATCTATGGAGGATTTATCTGTAACCGCGTGGAGGATGTGGTCATTCGAGGAAGGGGAATATTGTATATGTCTGATTTTGAGAAAACGACCTTTTATCGCGGGGTAGAAATCAATTATTCCCGAAATATATCCATTGAAGGCATAACATTCATCGACCCGCCACATTATACAGTCCTGATCGGGCAATCCGAAGCTATAGATATTTGTAACATCAAAACGTTCAGCACTCGAGGCTGGTCAGATGGCATTGACATGATGGCCTGTTCAGATGTGAACATTGATAATGTATTTCTGCGTACTTCGGATGACTGCATTGCAATCTATGCCTCTCGGGGCGAATATCAGGGAGATACCCGGCGAGTTCGAGTTAAACGTTCGATCTTATGGGCAGATGTGGCGCACCCAGCCAATATAGGTACACACGGTAACTATGAAGGAGACGGAGATGTAATTGAGGATATTGTACTCAGCGATATTGATATTCTAGAACATCACGAACCACAGCCGGACTACTGGGGATGTCTAGCGATCAATGCTGGAGATCATAACACGGTGCAGAACATACTGTATAAGAACATCCGTATTGAACCTTTCGAATTAGGCGAATTGTTCAATGTGAGAGTGCTACAAAATCCAAAATACAATCCCGCTCCCGGTAAACGGATCCGCAATGTTCTTTTCAAAAATATTGAGTATAACGGATGTTGTCTAAATCCTTCCCACATTGAGGGCTACGACAAAGCACGCAAGGTAGAGAATGTAAGATTTGAAAATGTGTTGGTGAATGGCGAACCTTTATGTAAAGACAAGGATCTTATAGTTGGAGCCCACGTCGCTAATGTTAAGGTCAACGATTATAAGTAGTATTTGGCTATATAGATATTAAACTGAAAGCAGGAGAATAGCCATGTTAACCATTGATAATTCAAATATTTGGCTTCAAGGAGTCGTTCAACGTATAATCGAAAAAATGGACTGGGTGAGTGAGAAATCGAAAGACAAAATTCCTTACACGACCATCAATGGAGTACATGATGACAGATCAGTCCAGAATCCAAGCGGGACACATGCTGACGGAATCAATTGGTGGACCAATGGGTTCTGGGGTGGTATGATGTGGCAAATGTATCATGTAACGGGTCAGGAGAAATACAAAGAGTATGCGAACCTCTCTGAAGATAAATTAGATGCCGGGCTGCAGCAGTATTACGGATTGCATCATGATGTGGGCTTTATGTGGCTGCCAACCAGTGTTACAAACTATAAGCTCACCCAAAATCCACAGTCCCGAAAACGAGCGCTACATGCAGCCAATCTTCTGGCAGGTCGCTATAATCTAGTAGGGGAATTTATACGAGCGTGGAACGACTTACCTGAAGAGGACAGTCGAGGTTGGGCGATTATTGATTGTATGTTTAATATTCCGCTCCTTTATTGGGCTACTGAAGAAACCGGGGATCCTCGTTTTATGCAGATTGCCCTGAAGCATGCAGATAACGTAATGAAAACCTTTGTACGTCCGGACGGATCGGTTCATCATATTGTTGAATTTGACCCGTTTAATGGGGAAGTTGTCAGAACGCATGGAGGACAAGGATATGAGGACGGCTCTTCTTGGTCCAGAGGTCAGACGTGGGGACTTTATGGTTTTATGATGAGCTATATTCGTACGGGCAAAGAGGAATACCTAAATACAGCAAAGCGTATTGCTCATTATTTTATCGCAAATATTCCAGATGATGGAATTATTCCTGTTGACTTTAGGCAGCCAAAAGAACCTGCATACGAAGACTCCACGGCCGCAGCGATTGCTGCTTGTGGACTCATTGAAATATCTAAGGCTGTCGGGCTGCATGAGAAGGCGCTCTATCTGAATGCTGCGATCAAACTCTTGAAGGTACTCGATGAGGCTCGTTCAGACTGGACGGAGAGCTGTGACTGCATCTTAGTGAATGGATCGGCGGCTTATCATGCGAAAGAACATCACCAGTCCATCATTTATGGAGATTATTTCTTTATTGAAGCGATCTTCAAATTAAAGGGAAAAGATCTGTATCTTTGGTAAGCAAACATCATGTGACATAGTATATGAAACGCTAGGGGCTGGATGCCAATCAAAAAAACCGTAGCATTGTGCCCGCCCATTCCTTCTGAAGGTATAGGCGGGTTTTGTTTTGATTAAGATTCATATTAAGGCAGGGCTAACTACTGGAATACATATTTCTAGTTTGGTAGTGCGACATTATATATCAGATTGATCCTATTGAAGTTTGATTAGAAAAATATTCGGTCAATGCGCGATAAAACACTTTGGAAGGTGTGTTCAATACATGTTTTTTGTGCCGGACGATGCCGTGAACGAAGGTGACTTGTCGAGGCAGGGGGAGCGAAATGACGCTGCCTTTTGCAAGTTCTTGAGCCATCATGATCTTAGGTACAAGAGCAACACCAAGTCCGCAAGTCACGACCTGCCGTACAAGTTCGGTACTTGCAAATCCAGTCGAACGGAATTCGGAGGGTAGACCCATTTCGCTTAACAGTTTGAGTCCTTCCGTATGATATACGCAGCGGGAACCGAAGCCGATCATCTGAATTCCCGAATTATTTTCCCATCCTTCGTTTTCGATCAAATGAGCCAGATTTCGGGAGGCGACGACGATCATTTCCTCTTCGATCAGCGGCTCAAAAATTAAATCGTCTTTTTTGGGATTCATCGGTACGATTCCAAAATCAATGACATGAGACTGAACCTGTTCGACAATATCCGCTTGAAATCCCGTTTCTAGTAGCAGATGGATTTCTTTATATTCCGTGAAAAAAGAATGCATAAAATTGGACATTCGCGTGACCAAAAATGATTCCAACGATCCCAAACGCAATGTGCCACGAGGATGATCCAGATTTTCTAATGCTTCTTCGAGTGAATGACCCAACTGTACAAATTTTCGGGCATAAAGCGCAAACTGTTCGCCCGCTTCAGTCAGTTTTACGCCACGGGGAAGTCGGTGAAATAGTTTTTGGTTGCAGCTTTGCTCCAATAACTGGATCTGTGAAGTAACCGTCGATTGCACATAGCCCAGCTTCTCTGCGGCACGGCTAAAATTCCCTTCTTCCAATACGGCCAAAAAAGTAAGCAACGACCGTCCTTCCAAGTTCTCCAACATGATTCTTCCTCCCAGGTATCGAAAAAACAAATGGATTCTATCATATCTTTTCGTTTTTAAAATGGATAAACCGATGATAACATGAAGAAGTTCTCAAGCCAACAATATCTTCAGGGAGGATCCATCGTGATGAGGAGAAGCGAATTTCGATTCATTTCTTATTCTCAGGGGATTCGAAACACGTCAAGAAATGCATAACGGTCGCTTGTATTGCTATATCCGTTCTCTTTTAGAACAATGTTTGCTGACAAGTGTGTGTAAAGGTTCTTGGGTTTACGGAAGAATGGGATTGCTCGACGGCATGGTCGCAACGAGCCGCAAAGCTCAAAGCTTTCATTACGGAGGTAGCCCAAATCATGGAATGCGACCACTTATGAAGTCTACCGTGACGATATAGAGTGGAATGCTTAACTATAAGGGGGAAATTATAATGTTGCATACAGCTAATGGTCATTATGTTGAGGTCGAGGAAAATGTCACTCTTTATGTAGAAGATGTTGGCGAAGGGAAGCCTGTTGTATTTGTACACGGTATGCCTGTCAATCATCGGATCTACGAGTACCAGCAATCGGTACTGCCTCAACATGGTATCCGTTTTATCGGAATCGATCTGCGAGGATACGGACGTTCCGACCACCCGCTGAACGGATACACTTATGATCGGATGGCAGACGATATTAAAGCAGTGATCGACCAGCTTAATCTTAATGACGTTACACTGGCCGGTTTTTCTATGGGCGGCGGCGTTGTAACTCGGTATATGGGCAGACATCGGGGATATAAAGTTTCCAAATTGATGCTTTTCGGAGCCGCGACGTTGAGTAAACTTCCAGAAGAAGCGGTACATGGATTGATCGCCGGACTTCAAGCCGATCGGCCACAAACGCTGACGAATATGTTTAAAGGGTTTTTCCACACGATGCCTTCCCAAGGGATAGAAAACTGGTTATGGCACATGGGGATGAAGGCGAACGTTCATGCGACGATCGAAACGGTAAAATCGATCGGCAGCGAGGATCTTCGCTCCGATCTTGAAGCCATCCGTGTCCCGACACTGATGCTGCATGGGGTTCACGATCAAGTGTGTCCATTCGTAGCCGCTGAACAAGCTCATGAAATCGTATCGACGTCAAAACTTATTCGTTTTGAAAACAGCGGACATGCCCCTTTCTATGAGGAAAAAGAAAAATTCAATCGAGAAGTTATTGAGTTTGTATTAGCCTAAAATAAAACGAATCTTTTTCGCAATTCTTTTTATCCATTTGGACTTGTCGGTTTTATGCGGCAGGTCCTTTTAGTTATCTATCGAATCTGTTTAGTAGAAACTTAAGTCTAAAACGGTAGGTATGTTTAAAGTACTAAGGTGAGATGATATAAAAGTAGCCATAACTATTTCATAAGAAAAAGGTGTTCGTATTGTTGGATCACTTCATCATCCTCTTTAGAAGTATACCGACAAATAAATAAACACTGTATAAGATTTCGTAATAAGGGGAGAGTAGTGAAAAAAAGGTGGAAGAAAATGTACCGTTTATTCACTATTGTGACGTGTTTTTTCCTCTTGTATGGAACAACTTGTCTTGCAATTGGAACAGAAATAACCGATTCTTCTCTTATAAATGATCTTCAAAAGGGAGGATACACACTTTACATCCGTCATGGAGATGCAACTGTAGGGGAAGATCAACAGAGTATTGATCTAACGGATTGCACAACACAAAGGAACCTGAGCGCTAAGGGCAAGGAAGAGGCTGAGAAGTATGGCATCGCAATTCGAAAACTAAACATTCCTGTCTATATTCCCGTCGAAGCGAGTCCACTATGTAGAACACTCCAAACGGCTCAGATTGCTTTTGGTGATCAAGCTGTAAAAGTAAATGATTTCTGGTTGGATATATATAAACTTAGTCAACATCCAACGAACGAAATTGTAGAGCGTACTCTTCAAGCATTTACAAAGCAAGTCGAACAAACGCCTCCAAACCAGTTTAACAGAGTCATTATAGCTCACTCCTTCCCACCAGGCATGGAGCTGGGACAGCTCTCCAATATGGAGACTGTGATTATAAAACCGCTCGGGAATGATAAAGGTTATAAGATGGTTGGAAAATTGACACTTGAAGATATGTTAAGGTTAGCTGGGATGTAAAAGAATTAAAAAACCAAGTCTTACCATCAAAAAGGTCGTTAGTATATAACGACCTATTAGTGCTGTATGAAAAGGCATAATCTATGAATGGGTTATGACTCAGCTTATTTTCATTTGATCAACTTCATCGATATCTAGGTTCACAATTACTCCTTTCTTTTCCAAATTTATTATGACTTGCTCCGCTTGCTCATTCAGAGGATTATTGCCCAGATCTACTTCGGTTAAATGAGGAATCGTTTCAAGCACAGTAATATTAAAAGCAAACAAAATACGATGTTTTCTGATTTTTAATAAGCGAATAATCTATGCGGGGAGCATCAATCGAGTTTATACTATAGCTATGATTTTCGAAAACGGTTTCTTTTGTCTTGTAAGCGATTACCCATATTGACGATATCATTTAAAAGGGGACATTATCATGATAGCTGCACTTAATCTGGAGGGAACCTGGAAACTCCAACTCGATGAACAAAAGGTAGAACGTGGTTTGAATTTTTCAGATGTTATAACATTGCCGAACACAACATCTCATGCGGGTAAGGGAAAGAAAAATGAAAATGTGTTAATCGGTGCACTGACAGATGAATATCTATTTGAGGGGTATGCATGGTTTTCACGAGAGATCGAAATCCCAGAGCACTTGGTTGACAAACGTTGCTTTTTACACCTGGAACGAACGAGAGTTACGACAGTCTGGATCGATGGCGTAGAATTAGGGACACAGAACAGTCTGAACACACCTCACCGTTACGAGATTCAGGCCGGGCTAACCGCTGGAACTCATACAATTACGATTCGAGTGGACAATACCGATTATCCAACCAAAGGGGGTCACCTTACGTCCGAGGACACACAGACAAATTGGAACGGAATTACAGGGAAATTAGAACTTCAATTTTTTGAGCGTGTTTTCCTCGATAATATTCAAGTCTATCCCGTCCTAGCCACTCGATCTTTTGAGATCAAGGCGTTGCTTGTCGGTGAACTGCAAGGCTTGAAAATTGTGGTATCTTCTGTTGCAGTCAGTGCAGATCCGGTGTTTACAACGGAGGAACAGATTTTCACCCCGGCTATGCAGGAGATTCAGCTGAGGTACAAGATTGGCGAAGATGCCATGTTATGGAGTGATGATGAACCTAATCTGTACAAACTTCATATTCACTTGCAGGATCAGAACGGTAATATACTAGATTCTAACCAAGTATGGACGGGACTACGGGAATTCCGGGCGGCTGGAGACAAATTCACCATTAATGGTCACAAAACGTTTCTTCGAGGCAAACATGATGGGCTGATCTTCCCACTAACAGGATACGCGCCAACAGATGTCGATGAATGGATACGCATTCTTGCTATCTCCAAATCTTATGGCATCAATCACTATCGTTTCCATACCTGTTGTCCTCCAGAGGCTGCTTTTATTGCAGCGGATCTGCTTGGTATCTACATGGAGCCTGAACTTCCTTTCTGGGGAACGAGCTTTGGGGAAGCAAGGACAAATTGAATTCGATCCTGAAGGAATACAAGGCATATGATCATCGCCATCTTTACACCGAAGGTTCCAATAACTTTCAGTTTGTGCCGGATATTCTGGAGGAAAGCGAATTTTTCTGCGGAGTACGTTTCTCCAAAGACCGCCTGTTCAGAGGATCGTATGCGATGTGTGATGCTCCGCTTGGTCATGTGCAGACCGATCTGCCTAACACGTTGAAAGATTATGATTCGAACATTGTACCGGTGCAAGCAAGCGATGCTGATTCTTCTGCTCAAACGCCGGAAAAAGAGATTCAGATTCAATATGGGACAGGCTCCAAAACGGTGCAGGCCGAAGCCGGAAGCGACCAACTTGTCTCACATGTACCGATCATCTCACATGAAATTGGACAGTACGCCACATTTCCTAACTTCCAAGAGATCCACAAGTATACGGGTTCTCTGAAAGCGAAGAACTTCGAAGTGTTTCAAGAGCGTTTGGAAGCTAAAGGGCTGGGACATTTGGCGGAAGACTACTTCAGAGCCTCCGGTAAACTCGCTGTTCAATGTTACAAGGAGGAACTGGAAGCCGCTTTTCGTTCGCAGCAACTAGCTGGGTTCCAACTGCTGGATCTCCAAGATTTCAGTGGGCAGGGTACAGCGCTAGTAGGTGTATTGGATGCATTCATGGATTCTAAGGGTATGATTACACCTGAGGAGTGGAGAACGTTTTGTTCCGATGCTGTGCTGCTAGCGAGATTCCCCAAATATAATTATCAAGCTGGTGAATTGTTCGAAGCACGTCTTGAACTAAGTTACTTCAGGAGACAAGCATTGGATGGATATCAACTGAAATGGGTACTTCAAAGCGAGCAAATCGAAGGTGGCATCCTTATGGGGGGTGAAGTTAATCTGCCAGCATTCCATGGAGAAAATGTTGTGAGTATCACGGATCTCCGTATTCCTATCCCTGAAGTCTCCGATATGACCCAAGTGCAAATGAGATTGTCTATTCCGGGTACAGATATTCATAAGTCTTATGACCTGTGGATTTACCCGAGCCAACAGGAAGTGGATCTAAGCAGTTTGAATCTATTTACCGAACTCTCGGAACAGGCGCTGGCGCTCCTAGAGCAAGGAGAAGATATTCTACTTTTCCCGAATCCTAAACAGATTCAACACGCGGTTCAAGGTTTCTACAGCACGGATTTTTGGTCTTATCCCATGTTCCGATCAATATCGGAACATATGAAAAGAGAAGTTCCCGTGGGTACAATGGGCTTGTTGATTCAAAAGGATCATCCCGTCTTCGAACATTTTGTCACAGAAGAGTATTCGACTTATCCATGGTGGAGCATCGTTTCCGCGTCGTCATCCATCATTCTGGATGAGCTAAAAAAAGACCTGCAACCAATTGTGCAGACCATTGATAATTTTGAACGAAATCATAAGCTCGGACTGTTGATGGAGTGTCAAGTACGGAATGGAAGAGTACTGATGGGGGCGATGAATCTAGATAGTCTAATGGCAACGCTGGAGGGAAGACAGTTGTTGTACAGTTTCCATCGTTATGTACAGAGTGCAGCATACCAGCCAGCTATACGTCTAGAAGTAGAGGAGCTTCGCCAGTTGCTTAACTAAGGTATCGGGAAAAAATATATCCAAACGAAAACATGTGAAAAAACGAGTCACCATAAGGTGGCTCGTTTTATTATTGATTATTGCGACAAACCTTCTGTGACTTTGTCGATGTTCCATTTTATCATCGTAATGTATGTGTCGCCATCTTCGCCTTTTTTGGCGAGGGAGTCTGTAAATATTTTGGAGTGAATAGGTGCTCCTGTTTCATTAGAAACGGTTTCCATCGTTTTAGGGTTAACGCTCGTTTCAACAAACAGAGCTGGAATTCGATTTGTTTTAATAATATCGATAATCCGGTTCATTTGTTCAGGAGTACCTTGGTTATCTGTATTGATCTCCCAGATATAGGCTGCCTCAAAACCGTAAGCCTTGGAAAAGTACTTGAATGCACCTTCACTCGTAACTAAAATCCGCTTTTCTGCAGGCACTTTCGCGATTTGATCTTTGGCGTATTGATCAGCTTCTTCTAATTTGGCAACGTAGGCCGCTTGATTATCCAAGTAGTATTGCTTGTTATCTGGATCTTTCTCTATAATTTGCTTTGTAATGACATCTACATACTTAATTCCATTTTGAATATCAAGCCAAGCATGTGGATCTTCCTGCGTTTCTTTTCCTTTTTCACTAAGATACATTGGTGTCACTTCTTCAGATACGACGAACGCTGCATTTGTTTTGTTGGTAACCTTCAGCAGATCCTGGAACCAACCTTTGCCGGTTTCTAGATTAAGTCCGTTATAGAATACCAGGTCGGCCTGAGAGACTTCTTTTGTATCCTGTGGCAATGGGTCATACATGTGCGGATCTGTTCCGATTGGAACCATACTGTATACGTCCGCTTTGTCGCCTGCCACATTCTCGACCATATCTGCAATTACAGAATATGTGGCTACAATCTTTAGTTTTTCATCTGGAGTAGTTGATGCCTCCGTACTATTGGACTTCGTTTCAGAGCATGCAGACAACACGATCATTAGAGCAAGAAGAACGCCGATTACTTGTTTTTTCATTGTGTTCTTAATCCTTTCTTAAAGAAATTGTTTTTGGGAGATAGAATAAATGAAATCGCAAATCCAGTCATGCCGACAAGGACAATCGTTGCACTCGTCGGTAAATTAAATTCAAAACTAAGTATGACACCGATTACTCCGGATAACGCACCGTATACGGATGCGAGCACAATCATGTGAACTAGCTTATTGGTCCACAGATACGAGGTAGCTGCCGGAATAACGAGCATTGCGATGACTAGGACAATACCTACCTGTGAAAGAGAAGACACTGTGACGATTGATAACAGGAGCATCAGTAAGTAATGATAGAAATTTATATTTAATCCATTTGCTTTTGATACAATCGGGTCAAACGAGCTAATGAGCAGTTCCTTGTAAAAGAGTGATACAACACCGATAACAACTAACATGATGATGAAGGATTGTGTTAACTCGGATTGCGGGACGGCCAAGATATTACCGAATAGAATGTGTGTTAAGTCGAGACCACTCTTGGCAAACGTGATGAGAACAATCCCTAATGCGAAGAATGAACTTAAAATAATACCGATGGACGTATCGCTTTTTATGGTACTGCGGTTGGTTATGAATTGGATGAGAATTGCTGCGAGCAAACCAAACAATGAAGCACCCACCAACATGTTAATGCCTAAAATATACGAGATGGCAACTCCCGGAAGTACAGCGTGTGACAATGCGTCACCCATCAGAGACATTTTTCGAAGCACGATGAAGCTACCAAGAACACCCGAAACAATCCCCAAAATAATCGCTGACAATCCAGCGTTCAGTGCATACACCGGGATATCAAGCCATGTTGACAACAGATCAATCATTCTGAACATCTCCCAATCCTCGAATTTGAATCGTGCCCAGTGACGTACCATAAGCTGATTGTATGTTTTCCGTAGTAAAGGTACTGGACACATCTCCAAAAGCAATCAATTTTTTGTTGAGAATGATGACCTTGTCAAAATACTCTTCAACCTCATGTAAGTCATGGTGAACGATCAATATGGTTTTTCCTTGCTCCCGAAGTTGTTTCAGAAGATTTACAATAATTTTTTCGCTTACAAGGTCAATGCCGACAAACGGCTCATCTAGGAAGAAAATATCTGCCTGCTGGGCGAGTGCCCTTGCGATAAATACCCTCTGAAGCTGCCCCCCCGATAAATTACTGATTTGTTTATTCGCTAAGTCTGAGATGTCTACCAATTCCATACAGTGATCCACGTATGCTTTTTCTTTTTTTTCAGGTCTGCGGAACAGTTTCAATTTGGGGTATGTTCCAGTCAGAACAGTATCCCTAACTGTAATGGGAAAAGTTAAGTCCACTTCACTTTTTTGAGGTACGTACGCGATATTTTTTCTCTCTTGAGTAAGTGCTGTTCCGTTAACTCGAACGATCCCTGTACGTTTTTTGATAACACCAAGCAAGGATTTAATAAATGTTGATTTCCCCGCACCATTAGGTCCAATGATACCAATGGTATATCCTAGCGGAATATCCATCTCTATATTTTGAAGTGCTGGATTACCGAAGTAATCCACATTAAGCTGACTAATTTGTATCATTGGTTCTCGCCCCTTCATATATCGCCTATAGCAAACTCTATTTCCTTAGTGTAAAAAATATTCCGATGCGCTAATTTGTTTCCTTTGGGAAACTTTGTTTTCCTAATCAATATATGATTGTGTTAGGCATTTGTCAACAGTAAAAATACATTTACAATAAAAAAAGAAGAATAGATATCGGAGAGCCATCATTTATTCAAGAAGCGGAAAGTTGAGAAATAGAAGGAGAAAGAGATCGACACGAAGAAATGTGTAGGGTGATTCGCAAATTAAAGCATAACTAAGGGGGAGCGAATGAATAAAAAGTGGATTGTTATGATCGTGATCCTAATTATAGGAGCGAGTACTTTTGAATATATATCATTAACCACGAACAGCACAATGGTCAAAACTAAGGAGGCGCAAGCTCCTTCAGAAAAAACAAAAGATTCGATGGACTACAACGCCATAGGAGATCTTTCCAAAACCCTTTCTTATAAACGCCTGTTAGCAGCTGCAGATGAATGGTATGTTGCTCCACATGGGCCAATTAATCCAGATGATGCTGGTAAGGTTGCTGACAATGAATTCCCTGAAATTCAGCCGCAATCTTTAACTGAATTATTGGTTGAAATGGCTGCAATGTATCGAGGGGAGACACCGTTTACGCAGGCACGTATCGTTTCTTTTACGTATTTTTCTAGTATTGAGCCGATATCAAGTGAGATTAAAAAATACGGATTATTGCCAATTCCAGACATAAGCGACGCAGATAACCAGGATGTTCGTGTAGCGGATATAGAAAATGCATATACAAGTTTCAAAGCATATGTGAATAACGTCAAGGGTACTAAATCATGAGACTAATAGGGTGATGAAAACGAATCGTATTGGCAGACAACGACAAATTCCTAGTGAAGTCACTATTAAACTGTACCCTATGTAAAGGACATTTCTAAAAAAGACCTACATGGCTTGAAGAAGGTGATCTCTGTATTCTACAGGGGTCATCCTTTTTAAGT
>NZ_JAUSTI010000001.1 GCF_030812775.1 Paenibacillus tundrae | reverse complement strand
TCCCTAACCTGCTACAACGCCATTTCAAGCAAGGTATTCCTGCCAAGGTTCTTCTTACAGATATCACCTACTTGACCTATGGAAAAGGAAAGCGTGCATATCTATCTACGATTAAGGACAGCTCCACCAATGAAATTTTGGCTTATCATGTATCGGACCGAATCACCATGGATTTGGCGACGAATACGCTAATTCATTTGCAGAAAAATCGTAGATTCAAGAAAGCGAAAGGCGCGTTTATTCATTCGGATCAAGGTACCCATTATACTCATCTCGATTTTCAAAAGAAAGTGAAACGTATGGGCCTTGGACAATCCATGTCTAGACGAGGAAACTGCTGGGATAATGCTCCGCAGGAGTCGTTCTTTGGTCATTTTAAGGATGAAGTTTCGCTGAAGAACTGCACGACGTTAGATGAGGTTAAGCGAGAAATTAAAGCCTATATGACCTACTACAACCACTACAGATACCAGTGGAACTTAAAAAGGATGACCCCTGTAGAATACAGAGATCACCTTCTTCAAGCCATGTAGGTCTTTTTTAGAAATGTCCTTTACATAGGGTACAGTTTACTTAAGACGGAAGTCTTTTTTAGTTAAATCCTTATTCGTTCTAAAGGTTACTTCGCTGACAATAGGCTGTCAGAGATAAACTTCAGTTGACCCTCCAGCGTTACCGGATCATTGTATGTATCGGAGGTAGGATCAAGTTGGAACACATGATTCGCTTTAACTGCAGGAAGGCTCTTCCATAGGCTGTGCTCATAGACTTTCGAAGCATCATTTGTATCACCAGACCATGAGCTAGTGAAGATAATATCTCCCGCATAATCAGGTAAAACCTCCATGGAAATGGAAGCCCATCCTGTTCCACTGTCGATTGCCTCTGCCTGAGCCTTGGTTGGTGCCTTGAGTCCAAACTCACCATAGATGATTTCACCACCACGGCCGTAATTATGTCCGAAGACATACAAGCCTTTTTCATAAGGATTCAGGATGGAAACCGTACGATCGCCTACAGCATTTTCCACTTTAGGCTTCAAATCGTTAATCTGCTTTTCCCAATTGGTTAACCAAGCTTGCGCTTCGTCTTCTCTATTAGTCAGCTTGCCTAGTTCAAGCAATAGCTCTCTGAAAGGCCGTTTACCATATTCAATCTGTACTACAGGTGCAATGAGTGATAATTGATCGATTCCCTCTGTCCCCGTGTATGCAATGAATAAATCAGGTTTCAGACTAACCAGTTGCTCTGGTGTAGGCACTTCACCCAAATCCGTAACTCCTGCTGCTGTCAGTTGATCCTTGATATACTTATTATTCATGGCGCCGGTTAAAGCCCCAACAATTGGAGCATCCAGGGCAACAAAATAACCAGTTGTAAATGCGGTTAAATCAACAATTCGTTTCGGATCTTTAGGCACCTGAACTTCTCCTGCATCGGATTGAAATGTGACTAATTCTGCTTCTGTAGATGGAGAGCCAGCTGACGCTGTATCCTGAACTGTCTTCGTTTCTGACTCTGCTGTTACGTTAGTACCCTCATCTGTTGAAGCATTAGTGGCTACAGATTGTCCGCAGGCACTTAGTATGAGCAGGATCGCAAGTGCCATCATGAGCCATATAGAAGTTTTCCCTTTACGCAAAATAAACCCACCTCTTATTTGATATTGATAATCATTATCAAATAATATCACGCTATGAAACAACTTACAAGCATATTTCATATGTCTTACAGTAACGAGGAATCCCCATGACTTCAACAGCGAAAGCATATTGAGCGAGGTCATGGTTCGGGCGTAAACAGCCCATTACAACCCATTACGTATATGTATGAATAATTTTATTTTCAACTTCTTACGAAATTGAAACTTGCAAGTCAGTAAGCTAAACAACTATCATCAATAGAGTAGTATATCCTTATAAGAGAAAAAGAGATGATCATTGGCAGCCCCAATGATACGTATTCAAGGAGGACAAGATGGAAGACATTATATTGTGGTTAAAGTATTTGATATTAGGGATCGTACAAGGTGCGACAGAGCCGATTCCGGTTTCCTCTAGTGGACATCTGATCATTGCCCAACGACTTATGGGGTTGAAGCAGAACGGATTGTCCTTTGAGATTCTGACCAACACGGCTTCTCTACTCGCGATTGTTTTTATTTTCCGAGAAGATATTAAAAAACTAATTATCGGTGCATTAGGATATCTGCGAACGCGAAAACAAGAATATAAAGCAGACTTTATGTTTTGCTTGTACATAGTCATCGGTACAGTTCCTGCTGCTGTCGTTGCAGTTCTGTTCAAAGACCAGATCGAAGAAATTTTCTCGTCCGTATACACCGTTGCCATCGCGCTATTAATTACTGGGGTTGCCCTCTGGCTGATTCGAAATCTTCGTGGACGTAAGCAGGACGGCGATCTCTCTACTAAGGATGCGCTGTTGGTCGGTCTTGCTCAGGCTGTTGCACTCATTCCCGGCATTAGCCGTTCGGGTGCTACGGTCATTGCCTCCATTGCAGTTGGTATGAAACAGGAAACTGCTCTGAAATTCTCCTTTATGCTCTATATTCCTATAAGCATCGGCGGACTCATCCTGGGTGTATCAGACATCGCCAACGATCCAAACCGGGGTCAACTCGCCATTCCTTATCTGATTGCATTCATCACTACACTATTCGTCACTTACTTCTCAATGAGATGGTTTATGGGAATTATGGCGAAAGGTAACCTCAAATATTTCTCGTATTACTGTTTTGCAGCCGGGACATTATTGCTTATCTTTTTATAAAAATAAAGACAAAAAAGGAACAACTGGCACATCGCCAAATTGTTCCTTTTTTCGTTTCATACACGAGATACGTTGAAATTCTTAATCTTATTCCCAATCTTCTAATTCATTCATTATTTTCAGTTGCAACTTCCCATTGTCGGGTTATATTCTCCGTCTGATTCCAGTCTTTGTATTAGGTTCCGAGTAACCGTGGCATATATTCATCATAAGCATCTGAGATTAATTGCTCATGCAGAGGGCTGCTTGTTATAATCGCTTTTCTTTTGGCTTTCAGAATAATTTGTTCTACATCGGCGAAGCTGCAGCCTTCTAAACGCTGACACATATAATGCTTCACATCAGCCTGGTGTTCGAACTGTCCCACCAGCTTGTTAATATAGAGTTGCCTGCTCTGAACGTCTGGCATAGCGTAATTCATTTTGGTATCAAACCTGCGCCAGATCGCATGATCCAATTGTGTTTCGAGGTTCGTTGCAGCAATACATATACTGTCTCCTTCGAACTCATCTAAGCATTGCAACAACGTATTCACAACTCTAGCCATTTCTTTTACCTCATCGTTACTTTCTCTTGTGCGCGCAATCGCATCGAACTCATCCAAGAAGAGCACGCAAGGATTCACTCTCGCATATTCGAACAATTTACGCACATTGGTACTCGTTTCCCCGAGATGACTATGAATGATCGCATCCAGACGTACAAGCACTAACGGCAAGTTCAGACGATCTGCTACATACGATGCGGTTAACGTTTTACCTGTGCCTGGCGGCCCAAACATGACTAATTTATTCGGAATGGGAACCTCGTGTTCTGCAAAACGATCCTTCATCCCAAGAATCGTTAGAAACTCTTCAATGATGCGTTCGTTCTCCGCCGAAAATACAATATGTTTGGCTTTACGTGCACATTCCTTGGGTGAATAGAATGCAGCCATATCAATCCCTTTTGCTCGTGGGATACGATTGATGTGATTGGTTTTACTCATTACGCTAACTCTCCTTCAACGCTAATCAAGCGGTATCTATTAAAATTGTTGATGATCTATAAATAAGTATAATCCGTTGCTTGTTTTTTATTCGTAATAATTACTATTAAAAGATATCACACAAACTCCTTTTTGCCAATACTGAAGAGATTTTGGGATAAAAAGCACTCAAGTAGTCTTGTCCTGTTGCAAGCCGAGACATTATTTGCTATTCTAATTGTGCATCGTTGTGTGTAACGCAAAAAAGCCCTCTTAAGTTAGAGAGCAATAAATCAGATTAGCAAGCGGCAACTTGCAGAATCTGGATATGTCTTATACCAACGAATGTAATCCCACTACAAAGCGAGGTTATTAATCATGGCAAAAGACGTATTGTGCGAAGTAAATTCTTGTGTTCACTGGGCTCAAGAGAACAAATGTAATGCAAGCTCTATTTATATCGTAAGCCACAGCTCCAAAAAAGCAGTTGAGTCTGCGGAAACAGACTGCAAAACTTTTGAAGTAAAATAAGTTACTTCATTGTTGAAGTTAAAGGAGCCCTAGCCGGTTCCTTTTTCTTTTTGTATTGTAACAAGAATGATAATTATTATCAAGCCCTTCTTACAAAAAAACGTTATTCCCTTATCGCTCTCGAATGCACACTGGACATTCCTCACACGTAAACTACCAGAGCAGTGCGTATGCCCATGAACGATTAGATCCAAGAGGTGAATAACGATGCCCGCTAAAAATGGCAAACAGTATGTTGAACGTATCAATGCCCAAACAGTACCTGTATGGTACAAAGGAAACCTAGTGATCGGAAACCGTTCAGACCATCTTGCTTTTGCTGGTTTAATGGATACTCAGGCCAAAATGTATGATATGCAGCACGACCCGTTGCTTGCGGCTAAGATGACCTATGCCTCCCCAGTAGATGGCAAGCCAGTAGGCCTTTCCTTTCTTCCACCCAAAAGCGTGGATGATCTAGAGAAACGCCGTATCTCCATGAATCTATGGTCTAACATGCATCATGGCTTCTTAGGTCGCTCTCCTGATTACATGAATACTGCAATTATGTCCTTTTATACCGCTGCAGACCTACTGAATGACTTATCACCACAATATGCTGAGAATTTAAAAAACTACTACGCTTATTGCCGCGACAATGATATTACACTCTCTCATGCATTCATTCAGCCCCATGCCAGCAAAATATCCGGACAAATGGACGCAACCGAAGATGCCATTGCGGCTAAGATCGTAGATCGAACACCTGATGGCTTGATCATTAATGGTGCATTCATGATGGCGACCCAGGGTGCCACTTGTGATGAGATTTTCGTATATCCTTCCCCTTCTCCTGCACCATTCGATGATGAGAATCCCTTTGCCTTCGCCTTTGCCGTCCCTAATGATCTGCCAGGCATCAGTATGATCTGCCGAGATACGTATGCTGCAGATTCACGTTACAATTATCCGCTTAGCTCCAGATATGAAGAGATGGATAACATCGTTATTTTTGACCATGTATTGGTGCCTCATGAACGAGTCTTCTTCGCCGGAGATGAAGAAATGTCCTCACGTTTATTCAGCGGAAGTCATTTCCACATCTACGCAGGACATCAGGTATTGTGTCGCTATATTGCCAAGACCGAATTTATTTTGGGAACGATACAGTTACTTACGGAGACACTGGATCAGGTCTCTGAAACACATGTCATTGAAAAAACCGCTCGTATATTAGCAGGACTTGAAACGTTAAAAGCATTAGCGATTGCGGCAGAAACCAATGCCATACCCTACGGCAGAGGATTCTTACTACCTGCTCCTAAACCTCTGATGGCAGCGAACATCTTGTATCCGAAACTCTATCCTGACATGATAGATACAATGCAGTTGTTAGCCTCCAGCGGCATGATTATGATCCCGCAACAAGAGGAGTTCCAATCCGATGTAGCTGCTCATCTTAATACGTATCTTAGAGGCACCGACTCATCATCTATAGAACGCACCGCACTGTTTCGTCTGATCTGGGAGCTGGGCTCAGGATCTTTCGGTGGAAGACAGACTCAGTTTGAACGGTTCTTCTTTGGCAACTCAATAACTGTATCCAATAGACTGTACAACACCTATTCGAAGGATCAAACTTACCGTGAACTCGTTCGCAACTTCCTCGCAGGCACAGAATGACGACATCTGTAAAGTGAACATCGTTTAAACGAGATGATCGTACACCGTCATAAGCTCAGAAGCGGGTCTGCCATAGTCAACATGCCTGAACGCTGGCTGGTCTCCATACCCGATATGAAACACACCCAGCACTTTCTCTTCAGGGGTTAGACCCATCAGATTCATAAACACTGGATGATGTTGATAATCGTTCATCTTCCACACAGCATGCAAACCTTTTTCTGCTGCCAGTAATGAGAATCGTCTACTCCATGCCTTCGCTGGTAACGATTGATCCTCTCTGGCAGCAGATGGGGCTACGACGACTAGATGTGCTGGGATCGCCTCAGTGTACTGATACGTAGCCCAATCCCCATAACGATCAGCCAAGTGAGGAGGATAGCTCTGTCTAACTGCCTCCAAGTATAACTGGCGTCCTTCCCCGGCGAACAACATAAAGCGCCACGGCTCTGAACTCATTACATATAATGACGGGTCTGCTTCATCCAACAATTGTCCAATGACCGCTTGGGGTACAGGGATTGGACTAAATTCACAGCTTCCAGCTTGACTTCTCACATTACCCATCTCATGTTTCGTATGGCTAGACATGGTATCAATCCTCCTTCATCTCACTTTAGCTTCTCTTTCTCTACATTAACCAAGTTTTCTTCGTCTCTATTTCACTTCTACGTCGATCGGTTTCTTCCTGGATGCGAGCTTTGTCACGTGCACTGAATTGATCTGATTCTACGTTTTCAGTTTGCGGTACACTGTCTCGAATCAAATGAATATAATCCATAGAGCGAGCAAGGGACTGGCGCCCAGGCATAAAACGGACTTTACGCCCTTCCAACAAACAATACACTTCAATCATGCCAGGCAGTTTGCCAAAGGCCTCATAACAAAACACACTTGCCATGTGCTGAAAAGCTTCAACAACATTGGGGTCATATATCACCATATATTTCTGGATTAACAGCGAGTCCCAGCCCTCAGGCTGCCATGCGGCGTGAAAGATCATCGACAATTCCATAGATAAAGAAGGTATCTCTGTTTTCCACTGTTCGAACAAAATTGAAGGATGCTGCAGGTCTTCATTGGTACGAATGATACGAGATAACTCATCAATGACTTTATTTTTCACTTCCCAGTAATGGAGCACTGAGTCAAATCCCGTTGTTTTCTTAGGCCACCACTTCTCCAGCATGTACTGTACAGGCACTTCCTTACGCACATTCGGTTCCATACTGTAAAAGGCATTCACTGCGTGACTGACCGCATACTGGACTCGATGTCTCCATAGGAGTTGGGATGCCTGCGTGATCTCAGGTTCTGGGCGAATGAACCGGTGTGGGCTACGCAGCATCTCCTCTAATTTGTAATCTTCAAGCAGTTGCGTTGAGGTTCCTGACAACCCCAATGGAACGCCTGCTTGAACATGTTGTTTTAACATCTTCTCTAGGACACCTGTAATCCGGCAGCAATGAATTTTTTGCCAAAGTCACGGCAAGTATCCTTCTCCTGCTCCAGCGGACTATATTCAATTTTAAGCATTTCTGGATATACTTCCGCCCCACGCTCCTGCAACTTCTCTGCTGCTAAATCAACCGCTCCGCAGTACTGCTCATAGGAAGTATCACCACTGCCAAATACTGCGGC
Organism: Paenibacillus tundrae; assembly: GCF_030812775.1. GTDB lineage: Bacteria > Bacillota > Bacilli > Paenibacillales > Paenibacillaceae > Paenibacillus > Paenibacillus tundrae_A. Next base: position 651,383 of record NZ_JAUSTI010000001.1, on the reverse strand, counting down.
TCTTTTGCCGGTCAGATCTAATTCATCCAGCTCTTCATAGAAATCAAGAAACTCATCGGGTAGCTCTCCGTCTCCCCAGGTATATACTCCAATTAGAAATCCATCATAATCCAGCACATCCGCTGCATTACAATCCGTTACAGACTTGAGGTCAGCCTCATGACCACTCTGCTTGATTCCTTCCACAATCAATTCAGCAATCTCTTCTGTATTCCCTGTCATACTTGCATAAGCCACTAACAATTTAGCCATCTATTATTCCCTCACTTTATTTAATCATGGATATTAATTCTCGAATGAAGTAACGTTTGAATTATCAAAATCATATGTGATAATGATTATCATTGTCAAATTAATTTTTCCAATGTAATCAATTTTAGTATACGGAGCTAACTCAAAAACAACACTAAAAGGCATATCGGTATGAAACTATACATCGTAGTGTGGAGCAACCTTCCTCACAAGCTTGTTTTCTTATAGGTCTTGCGCCCCCCTAACTGGCGTATATGTCTATTTTTGTTGTACAATAGTATCCAAATGACTTTTGAAGGATGGATAAATGAATATGTACGTAGCTAATCAATGGAAGGATTATGAAGTAATTGATACAGGAGGCGGCGAGAAGCTGGAACGTTGGGGCGATGTCATTTTACGCAGACCCGATCCACAGATTATCTGGCCACTTAAACAAGAAACGAATGAATGGCGTCAGGTGCATGGTCATTACCATCGTAGTTCTTCTGGTGGCGGCAGCTGGGATATGAAAAAGCCGATTCCAGAACGCTGGACAATCGGTTATGAGAATCTTAAGTTTCATATTAAACCAACTAGCTTTAAGCATACCGGTCTGTTTCCTGAACAAGCCGCTAATTGGAGCTGGATGATGGATAAAATTAAGAACGCAGGTCGCCCGATCTCTGTATTAAACCTGTTTGCTTACACAGGCGGTGCAACAGTTGCTGCTGCTTATGCTGGCGCTTCTGTTGTGCACGTAGATGCAGCTAAAGGTATGGTACAATGGGCGAAGGAAAATGTACAGTTATCTGGGCTAGCAGACCGTCCTGTTCGCTTCATTACAGATGATGTATTCAAATTCGTACAACGGGAAGAACGTCGTGGTAACCGTTACGATGCGATTATTATGGATCCTCCTTCCTATGGTCGAGGACCCAATGGAGAGACTTGGAAGCTGGAACAGAACTTGTACCCGTTCCTTAAGTCCTGCATGAACATTTTGTCGGATAATCCGTTATTCTTGCTTATTAACTCATACACAACTGGTATCTCTCCAACGGTGTTGCGTAACATGCTTACGATGACGATGTCCGCACAATATGGAGGCAATATCACCGCAGGTGAAATTGGCTTGCCGATTACACGTAGTGGTCTTGACCTGCCTTGCGGCATCTTGGGCCGCTGGGAGTCCTAGTCATGTCTGATCATTCACACCGTACAGTAGATATACCTATTTTGTTTGAGGACAATCACTTGCTTGGCATTGTTAAACCCGTGAACGTCCCAACACAGGAGGATTCCTCTGGAGATCCGGATCTGCTCACACTGCTTAAACAGGATCTAAAGGAACGCTACAATAAACCGGGTAATGTGTATCTCGGTCTCGTTCATCGACTTGATCGGCCTGTCGGTGGAGCGATGATCTTTGCCAAAACATCCAAAGCGGCTTCTCGTTTGTCTGAGACTGTCCGGGGACGAGATTTCCGTAAAATATATACCGCTGTTGTGTATGGCAAGCCACCAGCTCAGCGTGGTACGCTCAAGCATACTTTGCTGAAGGATGCCCGCACAAATACGGTTACCGTTGTGCCCCCAGGTACACCTGGCGGTAAAGATGCCGTATTAGACTACCAAGTGCTCGGTCAGAATGACCGGTACAGTCTTGTGCGTGTTGAACTGCATACCGGCAGATCCCATCAGATTCGGGTACAGATGCAAGCCATCCATTGCCCTCTGTTCGGAGATCAGAAGTACGGCGCAGGAGTGAATAAACCAGGACAGCAGATCGCCCTCTGGTCTACTATTGCAGGATTTCCCCATCCAGTGACCAAAGAAGAGATTACGCTAAAATCACTTCCTCCGCGTGAATTTCCTTGGGCTGAATGGCCAGTTCAAGTGTATGAGCAGGCTTTTCAGAATTAGTACAATAACCGTGTATCCCGCTTAGACATGGGTACACGGTTTTATTCTTATGTGAAAGGAAACTTCATTCTTATGACACCATTCACACAAAATGTCGTCTCCATCATATCTTCTATTCCCGAAGGCAAAGTCATGACCTATGGACAAATTGCGGCTCATGCAGGAAGCCCACGAGCTGCAAGACAGGTTGTACGTATTCTACATTCCATGAGCCGGAAGGAACGTCTCCCTTGGCACCGAGTCGTGAACGCCAAAGGTGAAATTGCCATTCAAGATGAACATTCACGGCTGATTCAAGAAACCGAGCTGATCGATGAAGGTGTTGAATTCAAGCTCGATGGAACCATTGATCTTGAGCTATTTGGTTACCAGCCTGAGCCTGAATAACAAAACAGAGCCTGGACAGATTAATCTGTCCAGGCTCTGTTTTTTGTACAATTTAATTTTACGTGAACCATGGTGCATTACGCTGTTGCGTTAACTTCGGACGATTCTTGAGGCGTCGGTTCGACAGCCGGTTTCGTTTTGCGAATAAAGAACGCCATCAGCATAGCCACAATCGTCATACCAGTCGCTACCGTGAAGGCATAGTTAACACCATAGATCGTAGCGTCTGCGGTCGCACGCAGCATGGCTGCTTGGTCATCTGGGTTAATCTGCCCTTGAGCAAGTGTATCTGCCAAGTGAGATTTCAGCTTACTACTCATAATAGTGACAAGGATTGCCGTACCGATTGCACCTGCCACAGTACGCAATGTGTTAGACATCGCCGTACCATGTGCGTTGAGACGCTGAGGGAGCTGGTTGAGACCAGCAGTCTGAATTGGCATCATCAGCATGGACATCCCGAACATACGAGCTGTGTAGATAAACATCATATAGCCATATGTTGTATCAATCGCTAAACGGCTAAGTCCCCAGGTTGTAACAGCAGTAATCGCGAGACCCGCGACGGACAACCAACGCGCTCCTACTTTATCGAAGATACGACCAGTAATCGGGGACATAATACCCATCAGGATTGCACCTGGCATCATCAGGAGCCCTGATTCAATTGGTGAGAATCCACGAATATTTTGCAAGAAAATAGGTAAAAGGATCATACCTGCAAACATAGCCATCGTTACAAGCATATTAATAATCGTTGTTAGAGTGTACATGTTGTATTTGAAAATACGGAACTCTAGAAGCGGATGGTCTGTTGTCAATTGACGAATAACGAACAGAACCAGGGAAAGTGCACCTACAATCAGGCAACTAATAACAATCGCACTGCCCCATCCATCTGTACCTGCGTCACTGAAACCATACAACAAGCTACCAAATCCAAGTGTGGATAGGATGACGCCTGGGTAATCCAATTTCGGTTTAGATTGACGTGTTACATTTTTGACAAATGCAATACCGATCCCTGTTGCAATAATAGAAAATGGCAGAATGATGTAAAACAACAATCTCCAGGAATAGTGCTCTACCACGTAACCTGACAATGTAGGCCCGATCGCTGGAGCCAAAATCATCGCAATCCCCATTGTACCCATGGCTTGACCACGTTTCTCAATCGGGAAGATTGTCAGGAAAACAACAGTCATCAGCGGCATTAGGATACCTGCACCTGCTGCTTGAATAACACGACCGACCATGAGAATGGCGAAGGTAGGACTAATCCCACAGACCAGTGTTCCTAATGTAAAAAGCATCATAGCGGTGATAAAAATCTGACGTGTAGAAAATTTGGCAATGAGATATGCCGTAACGGGAATCAGTACACCATTGACGAGCATATATCCAGTTGTAAGCCATTGGGCCTTATTCGCGTTAATCGCGAGGTCTTCCATAATCTTAGGAAGAGCTACGTTCATCAGGGTTTGATTCAAGAAGGCTACAAAAGCACCGATTAACAGAGCGGCAACGATTGGCCCTTTCTTGATGTTGTCCATCGAGGTAGATGGCGCTGTAGCGGTTGTACTCATTGGTTGTTCATCTCTCTTCCTTCTAACTTTTCAATCATTTGAGTATGAATTCTTAGCAGATGGTCAAGATCTTCTTTCGGAATATTGAGAATTGGCGACACTCTTTCCATCCATAGACGATGTGTCTCCTGCTGCGCCTTCTCCCCTTTATCCGTAATCTGCAACATCACGGATCGGCGGTCAGCATGCGAACGAGTACGGATGATGTATTCACCTTTCACGAGACGCTCTATAACCGCACTCATAGAGCTGCTTCCCATGTGGCAAAGTTCTGCCACTTCGTTGACTCCGATTGAAGGTCGCTCTCTCAGAATGGACAGCACCATAAACTGAATAGAGGTCAATTCGATCTGCTTGTTTTCATTCCAGAATGCTCGGAAGAGCATTTGATTAACCTGTCGGAACGAATTAATAATATAGAATACTTCATACGTATCAGTCATTGTTTCACCCGTTTACTTTTGGAATATAATATTTCGCACACGAAATATCAGGGGAACAATTACTTATTATAACAAAAATATTTACATAGTCAACTCTTTACATATGATTTTTAAAATAATATTAGAACATATTATATTTGATATATAAAATATATAAGCAAGCCCGGAAAGAGCTAATCAGTTTGATTGTAGCTTTTCCCTGAACGATGAGATTATGCAGCTATAGTCTTGAAGTGTAAGCTTGTTCTTGTCATCATAATCGCCAAAAACCTCCATTCCACGTGAGGTGGAATAGAGGTTTGATAATTTTGAGGAATAAGATTGTGTTTAAGTTACGATTATACACTTTTAGATAAACAGATTATGGTTCGCCTGATCTGCTTGCCCGAGATAATAACCAACGCCACCAATGACAGCCTGATCCATTAATTCCTCATGCTGAATGCCCATCAGATCCATCGACATCTGACAAGCAACGATCTCTACCCCTTGTGCGATAGCAGACTCCATAAGTTGCTCCAGCGAAGCGACATTATTTTTTTTCATCAGCCCCCGTATCATCTTTGAACCTGCACCAAACATATTCATCTTGGAGAGTCCCAGCTTGAGGCTGTTGCTTGGCAGCATCTTATCAAACATACGGGCCATACCTGTTTTAGCAGGTGCTTGCAACATCTCGTGCTTGCGAATGATATTTAAGCCCCAGAAGGTGAAAAACATCGTTACTTTCCGTCCACTTGCTGCTGCCCCATTGGCAATAATGAATGAGGCAATAGCCTTATCGAGTTCACCGCTGAATACCACCATCGTACTGGCTTTATCAAATTGCTGTGAGTGGCTTGTAACAGGTGAATTATTCTTGGCTAAAACTGCCTCAATCACCCCGCCCTTGTCCCGCTCCAGCTTAAGGACATCAGACCCGGACATTGTAGCCCATGCCTTCACATCCTCATAAAATCCTGGATCGGAAGCTTTCACTCGGAGTGTTTGCCCGTCTGCTAGCTGATCCATTTTTTGTTTCACCTCGATTAACGGCCCAGGGCAACTCAAACCACATACATTCAGTTCATTATCGATGCGAAGTTCATCTAATGAATTTACAGATGATCCTTGCTTTGTTTCGTCATCCATCGGAATTCTCTCTTGCGTTTCCTGTGCTTTATTCATTTCATTACCATTAGTTCCATTATTGTTGTTACTTCCGTGATCCCCGTCGACGCCCCCACTTAAGACGGTTGCAGGTTTGAATTGTACCTGACGATAGGTTTTGTACCCTCCGCTCAAGTTTTTCACCCGATAGCCATGCTGGCGTAGAATTTGTGTGGCGGTATAACCACGAAGGCCTACCTGACAATAAACCCAAATTTCTTTGGAAGTATCCAGCTCATCCAGCCGTTGACGTAGCTCATCCACCGGAATAGATAAGGAACCTGGAATGTTCCCGTTACGGTATTCGAGATCACTACGGACGTCTAGTAATACAGACTTAGTAGGATTACGCTCTGCTAGCTGATCATACGTGAATGAGTCTACTCGACCTTCAATTATATTCTCAGCAGCATATCCGACCATGTTCACGGGGTCTTTCGCAGATGAATATGGCGGTGCATAGCTCAATTCAAGCTCCGTCAGATCTCGCACATTACCTCCGAAGTGAATCGCCACCGCAATATCATCTATTCGTTTGTCCACCCCCTCATAACCTACAGCTTGTGCACCTAGAATTTTACCATCTGGAGTAAAGAGCAATTTTAATGTGACAGCACTGGAGCCTGGATAATAGGACGCATGGGACGCGGGATGTACAATCACACTGCGATAATCCTTCTGCATTCGTTTGAGCGTTTTCTCATTACTTCCGGTAGATGCACCCGTTATCCCAAAAACTTTGATGATCGATGTTCCTTGAGTGCCTTTATACGTTGTTGGGAGACCAGCAATCTGATCTGCAACAATGCGTCCCTGTTTGTTCGCAGGACCCGCAAGGGGGATTGTTGCCTGCGTACCATGAATGTAATCCTTCACTTCAATGGCATCACCCACCGCATAGATATGCGGAGTGCTGCTCTCCATCTTTTCATTCACTAGGATGTGCCCACGCGAACCGAGAGCCACGCCACTATCCTGTAAAAATGAAGTGTCTGGTGTAACGCCGATCGCCAGAACAACCAGATCAGCAGATAATATAGTGCCATCGGACAATTCCACGCCGATACCTTGATCCAGCGTACGGAAGCCTTGAACTCGTTGCGAAAATATGAGATTTACTCCATGCTGCTCCATCTCTTGCGCCATCGTAGCAGCAAGTTCTGGATCAAACGGTGTTAACAGTTGATCATTGCCTTCAATCAAAGTTACATTGAGTCCAGCTTCCTTCAAATTCTCAGCCATCTCTACACCTATAAATCCTCCACCAATAACAATTGAACTTTGGTTGTTATGAGAAGTTAATTGTTCTTTGATTCGATCAATATCCGGAATGTTCCGCACAGTATAGATCAACGGGTTCTCTTTACCCGGCAGATCAGGCACAAGCGGACGGGCACCAGGAGACAAAATTAATTCATCATAACTTTCCTCGTATAGACCACGTTCAGCACTGTCTACTTGCACAGTGCGTTTACTTGAATCAACAGCTATAACCTCACTTTTTGTACGAACATCGATGTTGAATCGTTCCTCCATACCTTTCGGAGTCTGTACGAGTAGTCGTGCGCGTTCTTCAATTGCACCTCCAATGTAATAAGGCAAGCCGCAGTTAGCAAATGAAATATAAGACCCTTTTTCAAACATAATGATCTCGGCATGTTCGTCCAGACGACGGAGGCGTGCGGCAGCAGATGCACCCCCTGCGACACCTCCCACAATTAACACTTTTTTACGTTTATTCATCTTCGCATTCATCCTTTTCAAATAAAATCCTAATTAACTGCTCCACACGTGAATCAGCAAGTACGTAATTCACTTCAAGACCATTTCGCTCGGTAGCAACGATTCCTGCACTGCGAAGCTTTTGCAAATGCTGTGACACCGTCGATTGCGGAAGATCCAAACACTCCTGCATATATGAAACGTTGCATTTCTTTTTGCGCATCAAACCACGAACAATACATAAACGCACCGGGTGAGAAAGTGCCTTAAGAAACTCAGCTGGTTCGTCAAACTGTTTTAATTCATTCCGATCAAAAGCAGGCAACTCCAAAATAACCCCTCCTAAAACGTTATATTGTAATATTACGATATAACGTTTTAGTTGTCAATTTATTTTCTATAGAACCATATCAAATGAATTCATAGTCCTTCTGTTCTAACATTTCATAATCAATTCAATACAAAAAAGCATATTCCCGGCTTATAAAAACCAGGAGTATGCTCATGGATACATTAATTCTGCTGGCAAGTTATCGAATATATACATACCTTAGTATCACTATTTAGTTACATTGCCTTAGTTTAACCTGAACTCGTTAAGGCCGGCTCTTGCACATTGGTTTTGGGTGTTGTCATTTTCCCGAGCAAGTATATCAATAATTGTTGATTGTGCATTGAAATGTTACTAAGCACCGAATTCATGAAGTCATTGCGAATAGCAATGCCTCGCTCTGTTTCCTTCCGTCCTTTATCCGATAGAGAGACCCAGACGATCCGTCTGTCCTGATTATCTCGATCTCTACGTATTAGCCCATTCTTCTCCATGCGATCCAGTAGCATCGTCACTGCCGCAGGCGTTGTTGCCAAAAAAGGAATCAAATCCGATGGCTTCATTCTCTGGTGATCCTCAAGAACCTCCAGTACAGCCAACTGAGCTTCAGTTAGGGAGGGGGCTAATTCTTGATCCATATGCAGTTTATAGTCTTTCGTTAACCTTGACCAGCACTTCGCAAAATCGGAATTATACATGTTACATCGCTCCTCTCTGCATCCGGTTATCACTTCACCTGCTTAAGTTTTCGCCCTTAAAAGCCGCATTCCTGCTGGGTTTTTTCAATTTCCTAGCGATCGACCGTAATCGACGAAGGTTGTTAAACTTCGCATGAAAGCTCTCTTGTAATCCGCCTCATAGCAACAAAAAAAGACTCCTCACATGACAGGATTATCTGCACTGTGAAGAGTCCATTTTAAAATAGAATTAGAAAATTATGATGTTGCCCCAGATGTGTCTTCAGAAAAGTCCGCGAGCAAATCCATAATTTCATCTTGCTTATCTACATGTACAAGTAGCTTACCGATGTGTTTACGCTCTGTGATCGGTACACCTTCCGAAGAAATCGCATGAGTATGTCCTTCCTTCGTCATGACATTGAAACTTCGTTTTTCACGACAGTAGAAGGCTGCTGCAATCCGGCTACCGTTCGGCTTAACCCGCTTGCCTTCCTTAAACTCAAATGTTGCAAGACCTTTGCCTCCGCGGCTCTGTAATGCATAATCGAGCAATAATGAACGTTTGCCATAGCCTAGATCAGACAACACAGCAATTTCCCCTTCATCACCCTCTACCCATAAAGCAGCAACCACTTCGTCTGTATCTTTTAGCTGAATGCCGCGTACACCACCGGATACCCGTCCCATTGGATTCACTTCATCCTCACGGAAACGAATCGCCATCGCTTCTTTGGTAATCAGCATAATTTCTTTGTCACCCGTGCTTAAATGAACCGATAAGACCTCATCATCCTTACCTACTTTGCACGCAGCCACAGCCCCCGAACGTTTCGTTACATACTCTTTCAATTCGGTACGTTTCACTTGGCCTTTACGACTTACAAACACCAGGCTATGATTAGGTTCCTCAAAGGACTTCACTACAAGTACCGTGGATATCCGATCATCTTTGGCAAGTGGAATGACGTTGACAATAGCTGTCCCTGGATCTTTCCATTTGAACTCTGGCACCTGATGAACAGGCAGAAGGAAGTATTGCCCTTTCTTTGTGAATACCAGTAGGTTTTCAAGTGTATTTACTTCAAGGACTTGTGATATATAGTCCCCTTCTTTTACACCGCTACCGTTACGTTCCCCACCCGATCTTGAAAAGGACTGCATGCCTGTGCGTTTAATGTATCCTTCTTTGGATAAAGTCACAAATACATCTTCCGCATTAACCAGCACTTCCAAATTAACTTTAAGCTCTTCGACTTCGCCTTGGATTGCAGAGCGACGATCAATACCGTATTTCTCTCGAATCTCCAACAATTCCTTACGAATTACTCCGATTAGCTTGCGGTCACTTTCCAGAATAGCGCGTAGCTGTGCAATCTTCTTCATCAGATCGCCAAGTTCTTTCTCGAGCGAAGTGATTTCCAGATTAGTCAGACGGTATAATTGCAAGGTGAGTATTGAATCCGCTTGGCGCTCGGAAAATCCAAACATCCACATTAGATTATTCTGAGCATCCTGACGATTTTTCGATGCTTTAATCGCTGCGATCACTTCATCCAAAATATTCAGTGCTTTAACAAGCCCCTCTAGCACATGTGCACGGTCTTCCGCTTTCTCCAGCTCATACTGGGTACGAAACGTCACAACTTCACGCTGGTGGGCAATATAAGCCTCCAGAATCGCTTTTAAGCCCAACTGTTGCGGCGCTTTATTAACAATCGCCACCATATTGAAATTATAGGTGACCTGTAAATCGGTTTTTTTGAGCAAATATGCCAGAATACCCTGTGCATCCGCTTCTTTTTTCAACTCGATTACAATCCGTAGGCCTTCACGCCCACTCTCGTCACGTACCTCAGCAATGCCTTCGACCTTTTTCTCCAGACGGATGTTCTCCATCGCTGTGACTAAGCGAGACTTCACGACTTGATAAGGAATCTCCGTAATGACAATTTGCTGTCTGCCACCACGCATGTTCTCGATATCCGTTTTGGAGCGAATATAGATACGTCCTTTACCCGTGCGGTACGCATCCAAAATGCCGTCACCGCCCATGATCAATCCACCTGTTGGAAAGTCCGGGCCCTTCATGAACATCATAATTTCTTCTAGCTCAATCGAAGGTTTCTCCATCACAGCAATACTTGCGTCAATGACCTCCCGCAGATTATGCGTTGGGATCTCGGTTGCAAAGCCAGAAGAAATCCCGCTTACACCATTAACCAACAAGTTCGGATAACGTGAGGGCAATACAACGGGTTCTTTAGCTGTGTTATCAAAGTTATCCTTGAACAAGACGGTACGTTTCTCAATATCACGTAACATCTCCATCGCAATCGGTGACAAACGTGCTTCTGTATAACGCATCGCTGCAGCCGGATCATCATCCTGCGAGCCCCAGTTACCATGACCGTCCACCAGCATATGGCCCATTTTCCATGGCTGTGCCATCCGCACCATACCATCATAGATGGAGGAGTCACCATGAGGGTGGTAATTACCCATAACGTCCCCAACGGTTTTGGCAGACTTACGATACGGCTTCTCAGGCGTATTGCCCGAGTCATACATGGCATACAAAATACGCCGCTGCACGGGTTTTAACCCATCACGCACATCGGGAATTGCCCGATCCTGAATAATGTATTTGGAGTAGCGACCGAAACGGTCACCTACGACCTCTTCGAGAAAGGCCGGCATAAATTGTTCTGATAGACTCATTCCAAGCACCTTCTATTCTTCGTACTCTGTAAAGTCAACGTTCTCTACAATCCAGCGTTTACGTGGGTCTACTTTGTCACCCATAAGTGTGGATACCCGTCGCTCTGCTTTTGCCGCATCCACAATCTCGACTTTGAGCAATGCACGCGACTCCGGATTCATTGTTGTTTCCCACAATTGATCAGGGTTCATCTCGCCCAATCCTTTGTAACGCTGAAGTTCGACGTTTTTACCTAATTCTTTCATGTAATTAGCCAACTGTTCATCCGTCCAAGCATAACGAACGGTTGACATTTTGCCTGATTTGCTAGTGATTTTGTATAGCGGCGGCTGAGCAATGTACACTTTGCCCTCATCGATCAAAGGTTTCATGTAGCGATAAAAGAACGTAAGCAACAATACCTGAATATGCGCACCGTCTGTATCGGCATCTGTCATAATAATGATTTTGGAATAATTGCTGTCTTCAACCGCGAATTCGGTACCAATACCTGCTCCAATGGCAGCAGTAATTGCACGATACTCTTCATTTTTCAGTATGTCAGCAAGCTTGGCCTTCTCCGGGTTTAGCGGCTTCCCTTTGAGTGGAAGAATGGCTTGAATTTTGGAATCCCGCCCTTGTTTCGCTGAACCGCCCGCCGAATCTCCCTCAACAATGAACAGCTCATTCCGAGAAAAGTCCTTCGACTGTGCAGGAGTTAACTTCCCGTTCAGATTGGAGCTTTCGCTACGTTTTTTGCCTGAACGCATCTCGTCACGTGCTTTACGCGCTGCCTCTCTTGCACGAGAAGCCTGAACTGCTTTGCGAATCAGTGTCTGTGCAACCTGTGGGTTCTCTTCTAAGAACCGTTGCATGTTCTCTGCCACGACAGAATCCACTACACTTCGAGCAGATGCACTTCCGAGTTGGTCTTTCGTTTGACCGACGAACTCAACCTCAGACATTTTGACACTTATAACAGACATCATACCTTCACGAAGGTCGTTACCTTCTAGGTTTTTGTCCTTTTCCTTAATCATGTTCGTCCGTCTTGCATATTCATTCATCACACGGGTGTAGGCCGTCTTGAATCCGGTCTCATGTGTTCCCCCACCTCTGGTAGGTATGGAGTTAACAAATGACGCCAGCGTTTCGGTATACCCTGCGTTGTACTGAATCGCCACTTCAACTTCGATATCATCCTTCTCCGCAACAAAATGAATGACATCATGTAGCACATCTTTATTTTCGTTCAGATATGCGACAAATTGACTTGCTCCACCTTCATACATGTACTCATCTTGATTTCCTGAGCGCTCGTCTTTGAGCACAATCCGCAGACCGGAGTTCAAGAAAGCAATCTCTTGCAAACGCTCCGCGAGTGTATCGTAATTTAACTGAATACCATTTTGAAAGACACGAATATCCGGCTTGAACGTAACCTTCGTTCCGGTACGATTAGTGTTGCCCAGCACTTCAAGACCTGTAATAGGCTCTCCGACATGCTCCACACCTTTTTTATCTTGCCAATATTCGAATCGTTGACGATGAATCTTACCATCGCGGAAAATTTCAACTTCTAGCCACTCAGACAAAGCGTTCGTTACCGAAGCACCAACGCCGTGAAGTCCGCCAGATTTCTTGTATCCTGATCCACCGAATTTTCCGCCTGCGTGCAAAATCGTAAACACGACCTGGGGAGTAGGAATCCCTGTTTTATGTATACCTGTCGGAATTCCCCTTCCGTTATCCTGAACCGTAATGGAACCGTCCTTATGCAGGGTGATATCGATTTTGGAGCAGAATTTGGCGAGATGCTCGTCGACAGCATTGTCAACAATCTCCCATACCAAATGATGCAGACCCGAAGAACTGGTGCTGCCGATGTACATCCCGGGCCGTTTCCGAACCGCTACCAGTCCTTCAAGTACTTGAATGTCGTCCGCGTCGTAGCCTGAAGACCCTTGTCCTCCGCCTGTCGAACCTGCCGACATATCGATTTGCTCGACCATTCATGCTCCCCCTTCTTCACTACCAACTAAAAAAATTGCTAAAATGCAAACAGATGTTTTCTTATCCTTGTCCATTTTAATTCAAGATATCCCGTTTCGTAAAGACAAGGAATGACACAATCAGTGAAGCAACACCCCAAACACTAAGCACAATAAGGGAAAATGACAAATTCATTCCTTCAATTGGTGGTAATCCGCCTGACAAATAATTAGGAAGTTCAAGGTTTACCATGAAGAGGTATTTGGCTGTTTCCCATGAAGCCGCCATGTTCGTAAGGATCGTTCCTGCAATCAGAGCAGCCATCATAATGACAATACTTGCAGCCGTGCTTCGCACAAGAACCGATACCATAAAGGCCAGCATGGCTACGATCACACTAACAAACCAGATTAACCCTGCCTGCATAAGCATATACTGCCATTGATCTACAGCATGCACAGTCGACATATCCACTTCTGTCCCCACAATCTTGAAGCCTGTGAAGACCGGCATCGTAAATCCTTTATATCCAAAAACAGCGCCAGATATGGTATAGCAGATCACATAAGCCGATACGACGATAATTGAGACAAACATGATCAGCGTGATCAGTTTGCTCAGAAGCACTTTCCATCGCCTAACCGGACGAGTTAAGAGCATTTTAATGGTTCCCGTTGTACGTTCTCCTGACACAAGATCCGAAGCAATCGCCATGATTAAGAGAGGAATAAATAAACCAACTGCATTATTCATGAACTCTCTCGTAAAGGTAACCCCACCCGGTTCTTTCGGATTGATGTCATTTTCCAGATAATATTGCATCTGCTGGATATATACTGTTCTATACTTCTTAAATTCCTCAGGAACCCGATCACTGCCAAGCGAGTTCTGATTATCGGTAATCGCCTGTTGCAACTCAAGTCGCCAATCGCCGTTAAACTTGTCTTGATTATTTTGCGAAGATTTCATCTGTGCATACGTAAACATCGGCACCAAAACGGCCAGAACGATAAAAATAATATAAAGGCGTTTTTTCTTCACCATTTTAATCGTTTCGTTGCGAATTAACGGCATAATATTACTCAATGGATTCACCTTCTGTCATTTTTAAGAATAGTTGTTCCAGTGTTGGCTGGATACGCTGCACACCTTCCACTTGAATCCCAGCTTGAACCATTTGCTGCACAAGATCAGGGATCTGCTCTTCAGGCATTTCGGCAACAACAGCGTTAGAACCAAGCCCTGCAACAAGAGTATCATCCATCACATCGCCAGGCCGATCGACCAACGTAATCCCTGCACTTAGCAGCATTTGTTTGCCTTGTTCCAGGGGTGTAAGATGCCATATCGCTAACTTCGAATGGTCTTCAATCAATTCATGAACGCCCCCGACCGTAAGTACACGTCCAGCACTAATTATGGCTACTCGGTCACAGAGAAGCTGTATTTCACTTAACAAGTGACTGCTGACAAAGACAGCCATCCCTTCACTAGCAAGCTGCTTGATAAAAATACGTAATTCCTTGATCCCCTTAGGGTCAAGTCCATTTGTCGGTTCATCCAAAATGAGCAGTCGCGGACGTCCAAGCAGTGCTTGAGCAATTCCGAGGCGCTGACGCATCCCTAGAGAATACGTTCTAACTTTGTCGTGAATACGTTGATCGAGACGAACAATATCAACAACTTCCTGAATACGCTCATAATCCACACCAGGTTGCATACGAGCAAAATGCTCCAGGTTCTCCCACCCGGTCAAATATGTATATACCTCCGGATTCTCAACGATGGAGCCAACGTACTTCAGTGCTCTCTCTGGATCTCGGTTCACATCATAACCACAGACTTTAATTTTGCCTTCGGTTGGTTTGATCAGATCCACAAGCATACGAATTGTCGTTGTTTTGCCGGCTCCATTGGGTCCCAGAAATCCAAAAATCTCACCTGGTTTAACGTCAAACGTAACATCCTTAATAATCCACTTACGTCCAATCTTTTTCTTCAGATGTTGTACGGATAATACGGAATCGTATTGCTGCTCTGCCATTTATTTCGCGCTCCCCTCTGCCGGTGTCTCTGCTTGATATTCCTGTGCAATCCGAACTGCAATTTGTTCATAGCCTTGTCCATTGGGGTGGAAATGATCGGATGATAAATAATCGCCCAGATGATTCTCAAATAGATCAAATGTAGGAACGAGCGTCATGTTGTCTTCATTATCCAGAATAGCGGAAGCAGCATCGTTCCATGCCGAAACAACGGCATTACCAGGCTCCTCCAGTTCCTTCACATCACCAAACGGATTATAGAGACCAAGGTATGCAATCTGAGCTGTAGGATTAATTTCTTTTACTTTCTTCAATATTTCTTGAAGACGTTTAGACGTTTCCGGTAAAGCAGCTGATAACGACTCTGCTGTTGGTGGATTTTCCCCTTGCAGAACTTGTCCTCCCTGAAATAGGTCATTCGCCCCAATTGAAATGAGAATAAAATTGGACTGCTTCAGCACATAACGTACGCCTTGCTCATCGAGTTTCGTCAATAACGCATCTGTTCTCAGTCCATTAACACCAAGGTTATTCAGAACCTGTACATCGTAGCCCTTATCTTTCAGGATGTTTCCTGCCCGTCGTACAAAGCCTAGACCCTGATCATCCCCCGTACCTCTAGCTAGAGAATCACCAATAACAGCCATACGAATCTTGCCATCCTCTACGACAGCGGGTTTATCCTGTTTATCACTTAATGCAGGCGTTTTATCACCTGAATTCAGCGATGTGTCTCCTTCCGGATAAATAACGTCTTTTATCGCGTACCCAAATCCAAATATCAGCAACAAGGTGGCTAATATTGATAATGTACCTACAATTCTCCAGATCCATGGTGCTGAATCCAGAACTTTTTTCTGTTTTTTCATCCCTCACATCTCCACTCATCACACCGCTACGGTGTTTATAATTTATAAATGACTTTACACTAAAGATGATGTTTTCATAATTAACATAAATGTTCTGTGGTTAATTTGCAAACTTTGTCATGGTAACTGTAAAATGCATTTTCATTATGTCATTTTACGGCAAAAAGGTTATACCATCCACAGATGTTTATCTGTGCTGGCATAACCTTTTTGGAAACTTTATTTTAGCATATCTCGATCTTCAATACACTTATAGTGATATCTTATTTACCAACGAACTCTTGTGCCCAGTATCCGTTGTAATAGCCAACACCGATCTGAGTGAAGTTTTTGTTCAGAATGTTTGCGCGGTGACCCTCACTGTTCATCCATGCTGTAACAACTTCCTGCGGTGTTTTTTGACCTTGAGCAATATTCTCACCAGCGTAGCTGTAAGTTACGCCAAACTGTTTCATCATGTCAAATGGAGAACCGTACGTTGGTGATTGGTGAGCAAAGTAGTTATTGTCACTCATATCTTTCGCTTTTGCCACAGCGACTTTGTCCAGAAGTGCATCAGAAGTCAGTGCGTTTAGACCTGCTTTGGCACGTTCAGCATTCACCAATTTGACAACTTGAGAAGCAAAGTCAGACTTAGTGCTGTCGGTGTTCGTGTTGTTTGTATTACCTGTATTGCCTGTGTTTCCTGTATTCGAAGGATCTTTAGCTGGCGTAGTCGCAGGCTTGTCTTCTTTAACTGGTTGTGCTGGTTGTGCTGGTTTAGCAGGGGTAGTAGGTGTAGTTGGCTCAGCTACAGGCTGTTTAACCACTTGACCATTCGTTACAGTGAATCCATTGTCTTTCAACCATTTCTCCAAGAAAGACTGCAGGCTACCTGCATCTGTAATTTTGTATGTTTGCTTATATGTGGATGGGTTAACAGCAGATGCGGAGGCAGGGAGCATAACCCCTACAGCCAATACAGCTGTCAAACTTCCAACGACAACAGTTTTGATCAAATTCTTCTTCAAATCATTCATCTCCTCAAAAATTAAATTATGACAACTTTGTAATCAATACTCTAGCAGTATATCAATTAAGAGGAATGTTGTGAACCTTTAAAATATGGAAAAGTAACTTTTTTGTCATTTTTATTACTGTTTCAAAGATGAATCTACGGTTTAAATTGCTATGCTGACGGCAAAAAACGATATGATCACTATGTATATAAAATAAATCATTACTGATTTGAATAAGTTGAACTAGTATATAATTGTATTATTCGCGCACATAAGCATCTAAAAAAAAGAAATGGCATCCAGACCGAATAAACTTGTCCGAATGCCATGATTTTGTCTTGTTTCGCAACAGACGAATTCCAGTAGGATTCCTCTGAAGGACAAGACCATTCTTTCTATAGAAGGACTTTACTGAAACGATATCCTTTTTTATGGAAGCCAATGTGCTCGTAGAATGAATACGTTGGTGAAGTTGCTTCGCGATTACCTCCGGTAACAAACAGCTGTTTGCCGCCTTGCTGTTTGCCCCAAGCCTCTGCACGAGCCATCAAGCGACGACCAATTCCGCCTCCACGATGTTCTTCTCCCACAATCAAAGAAGTAATCTGTGCTGCTGGTTCTGGATAGGCATGACTTTGCACACATTGCAAGCCGATCACACCAATAATTTGTTCATCCACTTCGGCAACAAGCATGCAAGCATTCGCATTGTTCTCCAACCCTTCGATACGCTCTTTCATAACATTCGTTGTTGTCGGATAGCTGACCTCTCGCATCAGTCCCGTTACCGCTTCTGCATCTCGCAGTTCACACTCTCGGATCATCAGTACAGGGGCCTGGGCATTATTGGACATGATTTACCTCCACTTTCAGCATATTTGCGGCTTGAACCGCTGTTTTTCGAGCTTCTTCCACATTTAAGTCTGCACTTAACGCTACAGCCATTCGGCGTCCAACCTTGGTCTCGGGCTTACCAAAAATACGAACCTGAGTACGCGGAAGTGCCAATGCTTCTTCGATACCGCCTATAGTAAAGTCAGATGTTTCATCAGTCGCTTTCAGCGTAGCTGAAGCACCCGGTGTGAGCAAATGTACACCCGTTACCGGAAAACCAAGGATAGCACGGACATGTAATGCAAACTCAGAACAATCCTGAGTAATCATTGTAACCATGCCTGTATCATGTGGACGAGGAGATACCTCACTAAACACAACACCATCCGTCGTCAGAAACAATTCAACCCCGAACAGTCCATATCCACCAAGCTCATCGGTAACAGACTTCGCAATATGACAAGCTTGCTCCCATTGCTCTGGCGTCATCGCATGAGGTTGCCAAGATTCGACATAATCCCCATCCTTCTGAATATGACCGATCGGAGGACAAAATACAGTCCCTGATACAGATCTTACAGTTAACAGCGTAATTTCACTCTCAAATTTCACAAAGCTCTCCACGATGACACGTACGGATTTGCCTCTAGCTCCCGAAAGAGCGATGTTCCAGCAATCCTCCACGTCATTCGGCGTACGGCATACACTCTGCCCCTTGCCCGAAGAACTCATCAGTGGTTTGATTACACAAGGTGTACCCAATTCACGAACAGCTTCTTGAAGTTGTTCCAGATTGTCCGCAAATAGATAAGCTGCCGTTGGAAGTTTCAATTGTTCGGCTGCCAGACGACGAATACCTTCGCGATCCATCGTTAAACGAGCAGCACGAGCCGTAGGTACGACACAAAATCCCTCTTCCTCCAGCTCAAGAAGAGCTCCTGTAGCAATAGCTTCGATCTCCGGTACAATAAAATGCGGTTGTTCCTTACGAATCAATTGTTTCAGAGCCTCGGCATCTAACATGTCGATGCAGTAAGACCGGTGAGCAACCTGCATTGCAGGTGCATTATCGTAACGATCAACAGCGATCGTTTCGACTCCCAGTCGCGTGGCCTCAATAACGACCTCTTTTCCCAATTCTCCGCTGCCTAATAGCAGCATTTTTTTGGCTTGAGCCGAAAAAGGAGCACCCCACATGTTCTTTCCAATCCTCCCAAAGAGAAATCTTCTATATCTGTCTCTCTATTTTCGGGGTTTTGGTTAAAGATTGCAAGAGTACTCCCTATTTTTCTTGTGAATTTTACAAGATTTTTTCTGTTTTTTCGATCAAATTTTACATTTATTGCTTAGCGTTTTGGCACTCTTTCCAATCTTCCCAGAAATAAGGATATAAATTATAACGTTAAAGTTTGTTATCTATGAGTTATAACATCTCAGAGATATCGGTCGCCTTTCATAGGAGAGGAGAAACCAAATGATGAACTTATGAACGGGATAAATTCCGATTCCTATCACGGAAGAGCTCATTATGGGAAGAAACATAAGCCATCTTAGCCGCCTCTGGATTCAAGTATTGTTTGGCACGATTCACGGCAACAATTGCATCGTTAAAAGCTCCAGCAATGAGCCGCACTTTACTATCGTTTGTGGCACAGTCCCCTGCTGCAAATATACCCGGTAGGTTGGTTTCAGCGTGTTGATTCATCATAACCATTCCGTCACTCATCGTTAGTCCACAACTGGCAAGATCACTAAGATTACTTGTATAGCCATGGCTAATCACTACTTCATCCACATCCAATACGATATGATCTCGATTCACCGTATGCGTAATCCCAACCTGATTAATGCGGTCACCATTGGTTTGAAGCTGTGTAATCTGATACGGAGTTCTCACATCCGCTATCTCATGCATCTCGCTGACATTCCGTTCCATTGCTCGAAATTCAGATTGACGATGGACGACAACGACACGTTGAGCAACTCTAGCAAGTTCAATAGCCCAGTCTACAGCACTGTTGCCACCACCTGAAACAAGCACATGTTTCCCTGCAAAGTATTCTGGTTTTTGAACCGTATAGTGAAGGTTTATATGCTCATTATCATTCGATTCATGTAGCTCCAGCCTCTGAATTTCAGCGACGCCACGACCTACTGCGATGATCATTGTTCGAGAATAATGGACCTCACCCTCAGTGGTATAGATCGCCAATACTCCGTTTTTCATACGAGAGAAGCGTTCCATCTGACGATTAAATACCACCGTTGGGTTAAATGTGTTCGCCTGCTCTACAAGCCACTCAATCAACTTCGAGCATTTCATAGGTGGCAACCCGCCTACATCCCAGATCGTCTTCTCGGCATAGGTGTGCAGAAAACCGCCAAGTTGATCTTTACCTTCAATAATTTTGACCTTCATCTCTCGCATGCCCGCATAAAAGGCCGCGTACATCCCGGCAGGGCCGCCTCCAATGATGGTTACATCATAAATATCTTCTTCACCCATTGTGAACACATCCTGATTAATTAGTTATGAAATGCGAGACTCAAATAACAGAGTTCTTTATCTAAATTCATTTTTTTCCTCAAATGCAGCAACGATATCGTCAATAACATAGCTATCTGCAAGCGGAGCCATACCCAGATTGAACCATTCCTTGCCACCTACCATGTACACATGATCTTCCTTGACGGCTTTTAGATTTTTCCACAATGATGTCGATAACATCTGTTCGAATTTCTTTTTAATTTCCGGATTAGTCTCGTCATCAAGCTGAACGATCAGATGATCTGCATCGTACTCAGGCAGCACTTCTAGGGATACGGACATTGCCTTTTCGGACTGTGGGAAATTAGGAACTGGCTTCATTCCGAGTCGTTTGTGAACAAAGTTGCCCCGGTCGATGTTCTCTCCATGCATTACAATTTCCTTTTCCATTACCCGAATGTACAGTACCGTTTCATCACCAATCAGTTTGTTCAATGTGTCAGCAGCGATCTTCTCCTTCTCCACTAAATCTTGTATGACCTGCTCGGCTTGCTCTTCCTTGTTTACAATTTTGGCAATGTCCCGCAGCTCATCACGCCAATCATCACGACCTTGCAACAACACAGTTGGTGCAATTAGCGTCAGCTGGTCGTAGTCCTTTTGCGACCACCAGGCTGGAGCAATAATCAAGTCTGGGCTCGCTTCCATAATGGCTTCAAAATTTGGTGTCTTGCCGATGCCCATCTTCATCGTATTCGAGAAAGGCTCTGACAGATAAGAAGGAAAATCGTCATGATAATTTTGTACAGCAACAGGCACAATACCAAGGGCATACAAAAATTCTGGATATACTACGGATAGACCAACCACCCTTTGTGGTGTTTCTGGAATTTCAATTTCGCCCATCTCACTATTCACTGTTTTTACGTTACTTTCTTGTGACGTTGCTCCACTCTCCACACGATCCTGTCCGGAGCCTGTGCTTACTTCCTGCCCCTTCGCACCACACGCGGTAATTACGAGCAGAATCAATATCATGCTTATTAATGCTAGCCATTTAAATCTCATTTCTGTATGTACCCCCTATATGTCAATAAGTAATGACAACGTCTAATTAATAATAATTATCATTATCATTGTGATATAGGAGTAGTATAATCAAATTCAGTCTAGCATGATATTGACGATTCAGACTTTTTACTATGGACGATCATGCCACAGCTTTAATAGTTCATACAGCATAAGTTCATGGGTGAACGCCGTATAATCCAGCAGAACGCTAGACATTAATACGTCCATCTTACCATTTCGTACCGCAGCAATATTATTCCACTCGTCCGAAGCTCGCAGGCATGTCCAAGTCTGTTTAGAAGTCTCATCTTCTCCTATGATCAACAATAATCTTGCAAAATGGAGCGTGGATACTTCCTGTAGGGTGACAGAATCCTTGTTCCATAGATTCTCTGCGCCTGCAGGAGCATTCATTTCCATATCTTCATAGAAGACAGAAGCAATGCTAGCAGAACCAAGCACCTGCAAATACTCGCCGTACACTTTGAGCACAAGCAATTCGTCCTCACGAATGCTCACTGCAAGCTCTTCCCTCACTTGAGCTGCATGCTCTTCATACCTCTTAAGCCATACCTCGGCAATATCCGATCTATCCAAAAAACGAGCAACAACTCTCAAATGCTCTTTCCAGTCATTGTTTTCCCAAAGGACGGTGCAAACGGGAGCAACGGACTGAAGCTTACTTTGTAAAGACTCGGACAGATCTGTGGATACTGTCACAATATAATCTGGCTGAAGTGATTGAAGCTGTTCTACCCAAGTGTTCTCCCCTAATGCGAGTGGAATCACCTTGTCCGTCTGATATTTCCGCCGATAATAATACGTCCATGGATGATTTGCTGGAGCCGCACATGGGATGATCTGCAGTGCAAGCAGGATCCCGATACTGAACGGATGAACGGCAGCAATTTTTTGTTTGCTATTTCGTAGGAACGCCGCTGGTGGAATACCCGATATTTGTTTGAATTTGCGGCGGAAATACGATTCATCCTGATAACCTACATATGATGCAACATCCTTGAGTCGATAATTGTGATCGTTCCTCATCAACATCTGAGCTTGCTTGATTCGGTAAGAGGTCAAATAGTCCATTGCACTACAACCATATCTTTTCTTAAAAACACGCATAAAGTGCCTTGAACTCATTCGCGCAACAGCTGCCAACTCTTGAATGCTTATTTTATTCGTATAATTTTGCTCCAAGTAGACCTTCACCTGTTCAATAGGTAATGCCTGTTCATTCTCTGTTGCAAGAACACCATCAGAAAATATCGTGTACATTAGCTCCTGAAAACGAATCTGACCGTAATACCGTTGCAAGCCGTCTTTGTCCAAGATGAACTGATAGATCATCTGACAGAGTTCACCAACAACAACGGGTGAAAGGGATGTGAGCTCACCGTTTACCTCATAACGGAGAAGCTGCTTCATTCGATCCAAAGCGACCACTCTTTCTTGCTCTCGTGTAAACATTACATCAAAGCTCATATGATACACACCATACTCGTCTAACGAATGTACATTCGCCTCTACTAATTGCCCAGGAAAGCCGATATACAGTCCACCTGAATGCAGCTCCACAAAATTCCCATCTATCCTTAGCCAGCCCTGTCCACTAACCACAAATATAAGCATATACGTTTCAATAAAATGCTTTTTCAAGAACCATTCGCTCGTATTCTCATTCGTATGATCTATATAAGTGAGTTTAAAATGCATATGATCCAGCGGATCAAACCGAGCTGATGGTATGCTCACGTAGGTATCGTGCAAAAGTGTTCCCCCCAGCCCTAAATGTAGATTTCCCTAAGCTGCTTCAATATAACATATGAAAGCTTGCATGATCTAAGATAATACACGTCTTAAGATGACCATCGTGTATGGATTTATTGAATTGACAATACGGGAAGTACGAGATAAAAAACACTCCAGTAACCTTTATACCTGCCTCCAGCGAATAGGTTGCTCTTATCCGAGAAGATCAAGTTTAAAAGAATACCAGAGTGTTATAGGTTAAAGTAATATAACGCTTAGAAAATGTTTAAGTTTGCTCTACAAAAATTTGTACTGAGCCTCAATAAGCCCATTATACACACCTTGCTGTTTAATTAACTGCTCATGGTTTCCTTCTTCTTTAATTTCACCATGATCCAGTACAATAATATTATCCGCATTCCGAATCGTCGAGAGACGGTGAGCGACCATAAAGGATGTTCTACCTTGCAACAGAACCTTCAACGCCTCCTGGATTTTCAGTTCAGTTTCCGTGTCAATACTTGCTGTTGCTTCATCCAGAATCAAGATACGTGGATTTGCCAGCAATGCACGAGCGAAGGATAATAGTTGGCGTTGACCCATGGATAAGACATTTCCGCGCTCTTCAACCTCAGTATCATAACCACCTGGAAGCTTCATAATGAATTCATGAGCGTTTACTGCTTTTGCAGCTTCCTCCACTTCTTCATTTGTTGCATCCAGCCGCCCGAATCGAATATTATCACGGATCGTACCTGAGAAGATAAATGTATCCTGCAACACGATACTGATCTGACTGCGCAAGCTCTCTACAGTTACATCCCGAACATCCCGACCATCAATCGTTAAACGCCCGTCAGTTATATCATAGAAGCGGCTGATTAGGTTAATGATTGTACTCTTACCAGAGCCTGTGTGACCCACCAGTGCAATCGATTGACCTGCATCTGCCTTAAAGCTGATTCCCTTCAGCGCCTGTCTGCCTTTCTCATACTCGAATACAACATTGTCAAATACGATATCTCCTTTGATTGAAGGAAGTGGCTTCGCACCTGGTTTGTCTGCAATACTTGGCTTTTCATCCATGAATTCGAAGATCCGTTCAGAAGAAGCCATCGCAACCAGCAATTGATTGTACATTTGACCTAGACGATTGATTGGATCCCAGAAGTTACCGACGTAGTTGGCAAAGGCAACAAGCAAGCCGACAGTCAACTGATTATCTTGAATCAGGTATGCACCAAACCAGAACAGAATTAATGTACCGAAACCACCCGTAATTTCAATGAGTGGTCCGAAGCCCTGGTTCATCGCCGATGCTCTATCCCAAGACTTCTTGCTAGACAGGTTCATGTTGTCAAAGTATTTCATGTTCTCTTTTTCCTGCGTATACGCTTGAGTCACTCGAATCCCTTGAATGGATTCATTCAAGTGGGAGTTAATACGGGAGTTCTTCATACGCACGTCTTGCCATGCACGGCGAATCAACACACGAAGTTTGGTCGAGATAATAAACATAATCGGAACCGTGATAATGACAGCAAGCCCCAACTTCCAGTTGATTAGCAACAAAATGACGATGATACCAAGCAACTGTACACAGTCAATCATGACGTTAACTGCACCATTTGTGAACAAGTCCTGCAAGGAGTTAATGTCATTCGTAACACGTACAAGCACTGAGCCTGCTGGTCTTTTGTCAAAAAAGTTAAAGGACAATTTCTGGATATGCTTGAACAGGTCTGATCGAAGATCGTAAATGACTCGCTGTCCAATAATATTGGTCAACTTGATCCGATACGTATTCGCACCCCACTGAATTAAATACAGCGCAAGTACCGAGCCAGCGATCAAATAAAGTAATGTCATACTAGGCAATCCCGTCTGAGGTGCTATTGCACGGTCAATCGCCAAACTGATTAGGAACGGTACAGACAATTTCGTAATTGTTCCCAATATCATCATGAAGATGACAAGTGGCAAGAGCTGCCTTGCATAAGGTTTCATATATGCAAACAATCGACCAAACTCTTTCCAGTTAAACGGTTTTTCTATAATTTCATCATCTTGATATACGAATCGTTCATTTAATTTCTGATTCGAGGTTCCCTTAACCTCGCGCCTATCTGCTACCGTATCAGCACTCATGAATTCACCTGCTCCCCAGCCTCCCGCTTACCGCGGGCAATGTAATCTGCATATTGAATTTTATAAACATCCTGATATGGTCCAGGTACTTCAATAAGGTCTTGGTGTTTACCGCGCTGCACGACACGTCCTTCATCGAGCACCAGAATCTCATCCGCATGTCGGAGTGAAGATATCCGGTGGGCAATAATAAATGTCGTTCTACCACGCATGACCTCTTGGAAGCCCGATTGAATCTCATGCTCGGTTTCCATATCTACTGCACTGGTTGCATCATCAAGCACTAGAATTTTCGGGTTTTTCAACAAAGCTCTTGCGATGGCAATCCGCTGTTTCTGACCACCTGAAAGACCCATTCCGCGCTCTCCGACAACCGTGTCATAACCCTCAGGGAATTCCATAATGAAATCATGTGCTTTGGCTAACTTCGCTGCCCGGATGATTTCATCCATCGTTACATTTTTCAAACCATAGGAAATATTGTTACGAATGCTTGAGGAGAACAGGAACGTTTCCTGAAACACTGAAGCAATCTGACTACGTAAACTACGAATACCGATGTCTTTAATATTTTTGCCATCAAGCTTAATCGTTCCTGAGTTCACGTTGTATGCACGCATCAGGAGCTGAATAATCGTTGATTTTCCTGACCCTGTTCCGCCAAGGAAACCGATGACCGTTCCAGGAGGTGCATCAAAATTAATATCTGTCACGGCTGGCATTTTGTTGCCATATGCGAAGGTTACTGACTCGAAGGTTACATGTCCCTTAACATGATCTGCCTCCATAATAAGTGGATCTTCTGTTTCTTGAACATCTACTGGCGTATTCAATAGCTCTAGTACGCGTTCACCCGAAGCTTTGGATTGAGTATAGTTGTTGATATGGAAACCGAGGTTCCACATTGGTCCAATTATGTACCAGATCAAACTGAAAAAGGCAACGAGTTCACCAAGTGTTAGCGTTTGCTGAATAACCATTCTGCCACCGATGACCAAGAGCAAGACCACACTTACAGAAGCAAGTATTTCCATGATCGGAAAATAACGACTCCATAAGGTTGCTGCATGAATCTGATTCGTTTTGTAACGTTCATTGCGTGTAGAGAACTTCTCCACTTCATAAGGCTCACGAGCAAAAGATTTAACCGTACGCACGCCTGTGATATTCTCCTGTACGGCTGTCGTGAGTGAACTCAGCGCGAGTCGCATTTCTTGGAACGCAGGGTGAATTCGGGATTCGAATCTTAGCGCAACGAAGGCAAGTAGAGGAATACAAATGAGTGTATACAACGTAAGCTGCCAACTCATTGTCATCATCATAATTGCGCCGAATACGACCATTAATACCATGTTGAGAATCTGTGCGAAGCCAAACCCGATAAAGTTCCGGATCGCTTCCAAATCTCCCGTGAGGCGGGACATCAGATCTCCCGTTTTGGCCGTGTCGTAATAACGGAAGGATAAAAATTGAAGCTTTTCGTAACAAGCATTGCGAAGCCGGTATGCCAAAAAGTTACCCAGTCGACCTCCAAAGAAACCGTGTAAAAATTGCATGCCTGCTTTTAAAATAACAACACCTAACACCGTCAAAGCAAGTATGGGAACGTCTTCAAAATTTCGCGGTATAATTACGTTATCAATCAAAATCCTGAGCAGGTTCGGATATACTAGTCCGAGTGCAGTCGCTAAGGCGAGGAACAAGATTGATACAAATAAATACGATCGCTTTTCCCAAAAAAAGGTTTGCAGTTGCCTGAGAACATCCATGTTTCTCCTCCTCTTGTCTAGTTCAAAATAGTATGAACATTTATGAAGTTTATCACCGTACCCCCTTCGCGGCAAAGCGAATAACAGACCATATTCAGGCTACTTTCTCCTTAATGCGGCATTAACAGGGGTAAACAACCAACTATCAATCAAATGTTTGAATATTCTCTTCATTTCAGGTTGTTCGTACAAAAAAAAGGCTCCCTTGTTGACCTCTCGATCGGGAGCCTTTTTGAACATGAATTCATAGGTACACACTTCGTGTAGACTTATTCGTGTACGAATTGCTGTACTTTTAGAGAAAGAGCATTCCATTCGTCCGCGAGTATGCCGCTTGTCAGCGTTTCGTTCAGCGCACTTACTGCTTCTTGAAGTCTCTCCTCCAACTGTCTGGCCTGGTGCTGTAATGACTGCTGTAGCTGCATATCATAGAATGCAATAAGCTTTTGCTGCGCAGGAGGTAACGCATCAGCGACCATTTGTTTAATAACAGGCTCTAGCACTTCCTGCAGCCGTTGACGTCCGCCTCCTTCGAAAAATTGCTTCGGATTGCGTAGATAACTCTGATAGCTTTTCCAGCCGGATGGCTCCTCTAATCGAATCTCATCAAGAACCGGTGTTGTCCATTCCTCATCAAAGGATAGGGAGAGATCCATCCCTCCAGATAGACGTTTCAACTCTTCTATACAATCCGTGATCTGCTTCTGCAGCCATGTCTGACCCGTTTGTTCTAATCGTAGTGTGGTTGCCAGCAGTTCTTGTTCAAGCTCAACTGCAATCATGCGCAACAGTTCACGTCCACATGCAGCAAAGGCACTTTTCAATTGACCGCGATCTTCTCGTATTACTGAAGGATGGAATGCCTCGGCCATAAATGTACCCAGTCGATATCCGAGTCGCTGTCTAACATGGAAGAGCAATTCACCTGTTTCTTGTGTTAGCTCCTCCTTCATGGAACGCTCAGCGAGGGTACGAATACGGCCTACGGATTGATCCATGATCGCATTCAGCTCCAAACGACGCTGCTCTAACACCTCTTCACCTTGCACCGCATCCTCTGCTCTCTGCTTCAATCGCTGCACCACACGGGTCAATTCTTCCGCTGCTCCGTGAACGGCGAGATCGGCAAGCTCTCTACCAGCGAAGCGATTGAATTCTTCTTCAAACCGCGTGAAGCCTGATTGCTGAAGCAACTCAGCATTACCGGTGCTCTTACCATCCATCGCAAGCAAGCTGGACACCGGGAATAATCGAGGCGAACGAATTCCATTCGTACGAAGCTGGGTGCTCACATGATCCAGAACTTGTTCCAATTCTTCTTCTGATGAAGAAAGATCACTCGCATTGACAACAAAGAACATCTGATCCATAGCTGAGCTGTCCTTCACCCGGCCTAATTGAGTCAGGAATTGTCGATCTCCTTGTGAGAAAGCATGATTATAATACGTTACAAAAATAAGCGCATCCGCATTCTTCATATAATTAAACGTTACTCCAGTATGTCGGGCATTCACCGAGTCTGCTCCTGGTGTATCTACCAGAACAATGCCTTGCTCCGTAACTGCACAACTATAGTAGAGGTCTATGCTATCAACAAAACAGGACTTCCGTTCATTCGCTACAAAGTTACGATAACCGGCCAGATCAACTAACACATCTTGACCCAATTGATCCGCAGTATCCTCCCAACCAGCCGCAGCCGCCTGCAAAAAGCTATAATGCGGTCTTCCTGCTGGATGTATATCTTGAGGCGATAGCGATTTGACGCGTTTCTGCCAATCGGCTTCAGGCTCGCCTAAGCCAAGCAAACGGAATGAATATGCGAGATCCTCTTGGAAAGCATTCCGAGTCTTCATCCGGACTCGAGCAGTGCCATGCTCCGCTCCACCGGACGGAGCCATGATGCGGTTAATCGCCGCTGTTGTTGGGTGCGGCGAGACCGGTAAGATAGCTTCGCCGAGCAAAGCGTTGGCGAAGGAGGACTTACCCGCGCTGAACGCACCAAACAGCGCGAGTGTAAACTTGCCGCCGGCAAGCGAAGCCGCGCGTGCACGCAGATCCCGTACCGCCGACCCCATGGCGGGGTACGGCTCCACCACCGCAGCGGCGGCCTCCAGCCGTGCCGCCGCTGCATCCAGGCGCCGGCGACGCTCAGCGCCAGCCGCCGGGTGCCCTTGCGCCGCTGCTGCTGTGCGCGGCGGCGTTGCCTGTGGCTGCGCAGCCACAGGCGTGGTGCCCGTGTGCGAGCCGGGAGCTTCGCTCGGCTCATGCACGGGCACTTGCGGGCTCCGCACCTCCGGCAATAGTCCGGAGGGGAGGGAGCCCGCAGGAGGCAGCAGGCTGCGCAGCCCTGCTGCCTCCGCTGCGGCGGCGCGCTGGAGCGCTGTGTAGCGCGTCGCCGCAGCGGATTGCGCCAGCAACGCTGTGCGGCTGGCGTCCAGCGCTTGAAGCGCGGCTTCGCCTTGCGCGCTCAGCGCTTCAAGCATGCGGTCGACCAGCATCATGGCCGACTTGCGGTAGCGAGCCTCAATCTCGCCTCGCAACTCTTTGCTATATTGAAGTATATACTCAGGCGACAACTCTGCACTTGCACTTCGTTTCATCTCAAGCAAAGCTTCATCCACGACAGGAAGCTCTGCATTCAGCGCTTGTTCCCACTCAGCTCCCCAGAGCTGATGAGATTCACCAAGCTGTCTAAGCATCGTCCGGATATGAACCTCCACTTGTCCCTGAACTTGGTCATTCAACAAGTTAACGAGCTCTGCCACTCGACGTTGTTTCTCCTGCTCCGTTTTGCCTCCCGAAAATAGGAGTCCCACCCGGAATCCAGGTTTGCGACTTTCCAGAAATGCACCTGCTGACGTACGGATATCTGCTGGTGTGAGATTGGCATTGGCTAGAAGAGGTTCAAGTTCTGCCCGAAACTTCTCTCGTTCCCGTGAGGGCTTGGAACGAAGCTCAGCTTCTTGTTGCTGAATTGCAGCTAGCTCATGCTCCAATCTCTCCAAGCCTTCCGGTCCACCAATTTCCTCAAGCAAACTTGCTTCTTCCTCTTCTCGTTCTTCCGCTCGCCGCTCTAAATGTTGTTCTGTTACATGACTGGCGGAACTCACCAAACTATGCTGGATCAGACCCTCTTTATGTTCCAACATATGTTCAATAAGCTCAGGAATCTGCTTCCACTGGTTGTAGCGGTGATCCTTGTCTCGAAGTGATGTGAACAATAGCCCATCATATCGAACTTCCCAAGCATTAAAGATCGTTTCAACACCTTCAATATACGTATCAAACGAAAGCTCATGTTCTCGATGTTTATCAATCTGATTCACGATCAAGAACAACGGTTTGCCCCAATCCGACAAACTTTTAGCAAAAGACAAGTTGCTCTCTGATTGCACATGATTATAATCCATCACATAGAACACGACGTCAGCTAAATGAAGTGCTGAATGAGTCGCCAATCCATGACCTCGATCTGTCGAATCCACACCAGGTGTATCTAACAGTACTGCATCATTCTTCAGCAAAGGAATATCATCCCACACTTCAATCGAACGATATGCGCCGCCATTTTTGCAATACGCTTCTAACTGCTCAGGGGAAACCTCCAGTGTACTACCCACGCCTGATGCATTGTCAGCGCTTTCGTGATCCGTCGTATGAATAATCGCTCGCGGCGCACCATTGCGGATTGATACCACGTTAGCACTTGTAGGCACTGGACTTGAAGGCAGTACCCGTTTACCACACAAACTATTAATCAGACTAGACTTACCGGCTGAGAAGTGCCCGCAGAATGCGATTGTCAATTGCTTCATTTCCGCCTTGCGGATCAGATCTGTTATAGCCTGTACCGCCGTATGGTCTGTCGTCTGCTCCATTGCTTCTCGCAGTGGAAGCAGAGGTTTAGCCATTGCTAATGGATAATCTGTTTTCGTCATGACTGGCCTTTCCCCCTGGCTCCTCAATTTGGCATCATTCGTGATAATGCCTTTCTCTTATAGAAGTTGTTCAAAAAGTCCGCTTGGATTATAAAAGAAAAAATCACATACTTACTCAGCATTTTCAGCATTAAAGTTGGATTCTTTTTGAACTCGCATTTATAATAGTCCTATTTTAACATTACCTTGTGCGAATTTGAACGATTTCTATGTATTAACGCACAGACAAAGCATCTAGCTTGCTCTATAGATCCTGCCAACCCAACCTATAAACAAATTCCTTATATATAAAAAAATAAAACCGAATATATCGGTTTTATCGACGGTACTTACGAACATGCTGCACCTTTAGTATGCGGTATTGCTTCGTAATGAGCGTGCCAACACAGGTGCAACATATCCATGGGTATAGGTGTAAATTAAGAAACCGCGTTCTCCATCGTAGGCAACAAGATTTCAAATACTTGTCCATGCTGAAGAATTGTAATATTTCTTCCTTTGTCTCTCATAACTACAACTTCTGGTTTTGTGGACATGCGCTCCAAATAATGCTCAGGCACGTCGCCGGAATGACTTACAGTGATACCTTCTACTTCTTTTTCTTCATTTTCAGCCATTTCCTGCTCCACAACTTGTTCAAAAATATCGGAGAAGGCTTCAAAATTGTCAGTGTAAACGGAAATGCATTTCATCGTTACTCATCCTCTTCTAATCATTAATTTATTTTTCGTTTAGGGGTACTACTACGTTCCTTATCTTTCCTGATTTGGGACGTTTTCATACGCTTTTTCCCTTCCCTGCATATATCCAGCAGAGGGCAGATAGGGCACGCTGGGTTCTGGGCCTTACAATGGTAGCGTCCAAAAAAGATGATCCGGTGATGGGTCAACGTCCACTCATCCCGGGGTACGCGCTTCATCAATTTCTTCTCGACTTCAAGAACAGAATCATCCCATCCAGCCAGTCCTAGCCGTTTGGACACACGTTCTACATGCGTGTCCACCGCAATGGCAGGAACGCCAAACGCATTAGAAACAACAACGTTCGCGGTTTTCCGTCCGACCCCTGGTAGCGTCACAAGCTGATCATGTTCCTGCGGTACATCACCGCCATACTGCTCTATTAAAATACGGCACATGTTCTGAATATGCTTGGCCTTGTTCCGATACAGGCCGATTCGCCGAATATCCTGTTCCAATTCCTCTAAAGGAACCGCCAGATAATCAGCAGGGCTTGTATACTTTCGAAACAAGTCTGCGGTTACCTTGTTTACTGTTTCGTCGGTGCATTGGGCCGACAATAGGACAGCTACCGTCAATTCAAACGCATTGCTGTGATTTAATTCGCAATGTGCATCAGGAAACATCGATTCCATCGTATCGAGTATGTGCCTAACTGTCGCTGCATTCATGAAGAGCTACCTCCCACAGAATCACCACACATGGTGGAGCCTTACTTCCAGACTTATTTCGAGTACTTTACGAGGACACAAAAGCTTGCAAAAAAAACGTCCTGATGCGGGAAAGATCCCGCATCAAGACGGTCATTCTTTGATCCTCGAAAAGAAACGATTACTGTTTTTGGATCTCCATCACGATGTTGTTCAGGAGATACAATACAATATTATCATTATCTCTGAGAGATTGCACGCTTAAAGTGTTGTCGCCCTGGTGAACATATACTCCTGTACCCAGTGCAAAACGATAGTTAGTATCCGTAGTTGTCTCACGCTTCACCAGAATTTGGTTCCCTACGCCATCGTAAGACCAGAACTGTTTGCTCAGGATTGTCATCACTCTGAAACGAGTGGAGTTATCCGTATCCTTCGTCATTTCGACCCGATCACCCACAGTAAGACTTCCCAGTGTCGTTAGAGTAGAACCCGATTTAATTACTTTGACGGGACCGCTAACCGGAACTGTCTCGGATTGACCGTTGAATAGTTTCAGTGTAACTGAAGTTGCATCAACTGAAGTGACCTCAGCGAGTGTACGCTTAACAACCTGGACAGCTTTCGGCGTAATTCCTTCAAACGTAACGTTGATCAAGTTTCCTACTGTCAATTGCGAAGCAGTTAACGTCTGACCGCTTTCTCCAGTCAGCGTCGCTTGATCAAAGTAAAATTGACTTGTCAGCAAATCCGATTTTACACGAATACGACCATTCGTTTCAATACCCGTAATTTCGAATTGAGCAACGGATTTCAACGCTATCTTTTGGATATAATCCTGATTTGCGCCCAATGTGACCGTAACGTTGTCGCCAATTTTTAAATCGGTGAGACTTGCACCAGATTTATTATACATTTCCACTGTAGGAGCGATTGTATAAGGAACGGTAACTGTCTGATTACCAGACAACAAGCTGATTTTTCGGTTGGAAGTATCAATATTGCTAATGGTACCTTCATACTTGTAAACAACCTTAACGGAAAGCGCACGAGTGCCCACATACGTAAGATCCAGCTTGCGTCCTTCGCTTAGTAGAGACTCTAGACCTGCCATGGTTGGCTTCGTCGAATTATAATCCAGCTTTGTTTTTTCATCCAATGTAAATACAAACGGTTTCTTGTTACTATCCAGCACAGTAAGTACTTTGGTTTTAGCGTTATAAGATACTACAGATGCACCATTCATCGGTTCCATTTGGCGGCCAATGACCTGGATACGTGTCACACGATCTTCAGCGTTTAATGTTAACTCTACTTGATCTCCATTTGTTGCATCTGTGATCAGATCATTTAATGAAGCATCCTGAATTCCGTTAATGATAACTTCCGGTTTCTCAACCAGCAGCTTGGCTTCAAGGGAGCCACCTTCACGCTTGAATGTCAACGTAGACTGATTACCACCAATTTCCACCAGTGTACCTCGAACAGACTGCTCCACACCCTGTGACAATTCAATCGTTTGTAAAACGCTATCTCTCACCGTATATTTCACAGCACTTCCCGGCTTAAGCTCAGCTAGCGTCAGAATCCGATCCTGATAACGAATCATAAGATTGTCACTATACGTATACTGCTCTGTTGTTCCTGCAGTAGTAACCAGCTTGATCGTTTTACCAGATGTCACGACTTCAGCGATCACTCCAGTATCACTTTTGTTAACAATGCCCGATTTGACACGGATAACCACTGTCTTCTTGTCAGCGGAGAAAGTCTCACGTTGCACTTCAATAGTACTGTCCGCTGTAATATCCGATAATTTAATTGCTGTTCCGTTCTGATCAATGAATGCTGTTGATTCATCGTATCCAAACGTCTCGTAGTTTTCACCAACGAAGACACCAATTTTATTACCTGACAACGAACGTGCAAACGTTCCTTCTACTGTCTCAACCTGAGGTGTTGCATCGATTACTTCCACATAGGAAGCATTACCTGCTGAACCGACCACCTGTACTTTCGTATACAATTGAACATTCGCTTGTGGTGAACGAGTTTCACTGTCCTTTGTGAAATAAGGCGTATTGCTGTTCACGGCAAAATTCGTCAGCTTACCATCAACGATCATTGTAATTCGACCTTCTTCAAGTCCAGTTACATATCCTGTGTATGTGTTAGGATAAGCTGTATCTGTCAACGATTCACCTCTACTAAAGAACGTAGCAAGTTGTGCACGTGTAACAGAGCCTGTTGGATTAAACTTGTTTCCATCTACACCTTTAGCAAGATCTAGACTAACTGCTAGGTTTATATAACCTTTGCTACCATCAGAGATGCTTGCATTATCGGCAAAACTTGTCGATTGATTATTTTGAGCTTTTGCTTCTGCATCCTTGTTCAACGAACGAATAAGTAACTTCGTGATCCACTCACGAGTAGCAGGCTTCTGTCCCCAAGATGTTTTGGACACATCCACTGCTTCTTCTTCCGTTTTATCAATCAATCCCAGTTCCAACGCCAATGCGACGTAAGGCTTGAAGTAGTTGCCTACTTCCATAGTTGTCGGTAATGCCGCAGCCGAAGTGTCATTCAACTGGTCTTGTTTATTCATAAACCGAATGGCCATGGTTACCGCTTCTTGTTGTGTTACCGCGTCTCCTGGACGAAATAAGCCTTTTTCACCGAGGAGAATTCCTTGGTATGCCAGTTTGTATACATGTTTCTCAGCCCAGTATCCTGCTTTGATATCACTGAACAAACCGGTTGGTGCAGCCGTATTACTTACTGCAGTTGTCTGACTCTGCCCAGCATCTGTTGCTTCAGCTGCCAGGGCAGCTCCGCCAGCACTAAGAGCCATCATGCCTGCAAGTACGGCTGAAACTACTTTTTTAGAGTGTGATGGATTATTATATTTAAAAGTCACCTATGATTCCCCTCTCTCATGTAAAGCGGCTGAAATTCCGCAGAGTACACGGTAAAACAACATTTGAAGATCTCTATTAAGATCTCGTCATTGGATGTTCCAAATCCACATGGCCCATCAAACTCTCGGACTGTTGTCCGTCCACCAATAGATCAAGTGTTTTCACTTCATCAAACTGGAAGAATGTTTTTTTCAATGCGTCGATGGCGAACACTTCTCCACCAGCACCAAGTCTAGCCGTATCCGGCATGTGGATATCGAGCGTAAGAGCACCATCCTTGAATTGAACAGACTTCAGCTCGATCTCCTTGGACCACAGTGGAACGAGTGTGTCATCTGTACTTT
Source organism: Paenibacillus tundrae (assembly GCF_030812775.1). Lineage (GTDB taxonomy): Bacteria > Bacillota > Bacilli > Paenibacillales > Paenibacillaceae > Paenibacillus > Paenibacillus tundrae_A. The sequence goes on along the minus strand of NZ_JAUSTI010000001.1, from coordinate 615,665 downwards.
GTTGTAAAGCTTCAAAAGCAGACTTATATTTGTCTTCTTCCGCCGCATAGGTCACAGTTGCCGTAGATTCATGCAGTTCTAACTCCTCTGGATCTGTGAAGAATACGTTAATCGTTTTCTTCTCAGTCGCTTGCGAAGTATCCGTTTTTCCTGTGTTCTCCGAGCTTGAGCTTGTACCCCCTGTTGAACTCGAACCTTCTGATTCAGACGTAGTCGTGTCTGGTGTTGGTGTCGAAGACGTTTCATTGGGCTCTACAGTAGTAGGTTCAGTAATTTCCGTCTCACCTTGCACTTCTGTCACAGTATCCTCGGAACCTGCACCTTGCGTCTGAGGTGGAGCGGCTGTCGGTTTATTTCCACATCCCGCAGCGACCGCCATAACTGTTACTAGTAGTGCTGCAATCCATAATTTTTTGTTCATTCTAACTCCGCCTCCTGTACATAAGGAATTCACCCTTATTTGATTCCCAGATACTCCTTGATCCCCGCAACGATACCTTTGGCTACACTATTTTGGAAACTTTCCGTAAACAGTGCTGCTTCGTCACTCTTGTTGCTCAGGAATCCACCTTCTAGCAGAACAGCGGGCATCGTTGTTTCGCGAGTTACGTGGAGACTAGCCATTTTAACACCGCGATCCTTCAACCCTGATGATTGCAATAAATGCTTATGCATTACTTTTGCTAGTGCCTGGCTGGTAGTACGAGAATAAAATGTCTCTACACCATTTGCCGCTGCAGGTCCACTGTTAGCATGGATAGAGATAAAAATATCTGCTTTCAGACTTTCAGCGATTCTCACACGTTCTTTCAACGCTAAAAATGTATCATCGCTGCGCGTCAGCACAACGTCAATGTTCGGTTCTTTCTTTAACAAGGCTTCTACTTTCAATGCCATTGCTAAATTAAAGTCTTTTTCTCGTTTGCCTGTTACGCCGATTGCACCCGGATCTTGGTCACCGTGCCCTGCGTCAACAACAACGACCTTTTTACCATTGTTGCCTACTGGTGGCTGTGGTGTTGCGCCTTCTTTGTTCAAGTCAACGATAACTAAGCCAGTGTCGTTCTGTACTTCATAACCTTTGCTACCTGACAAATCAATAACAAATCTTACGGTTGATGGCGTATTGCTGTATAACGAATAACGAATCTTGGATACGTCTGGGTATCCGTTCACAACAAGTTGTCCATTCTGATTGCTATCAAGAGCTTGTCCTTGACTGAAAGAATCAGCAAATGCCGTATTAGGCAAATCGATAACAATTCGATCCGGTCCTGTCATCGTGAAGACGTTCGGCTTCGTATCTCCGCTCGTTGCAATTAAGAAGCGGTTATCACTGAAGCTGATGCCGTTCACCAGTACAAGACCTTCCTGCGTATCTCCGCTGTTATTGCCGGAGTTCGGGGGAGTAGTCGTTCCGTTTCCGGAACCTGAATTCTGGGTAACTAATGTTACCGTCTTCGTGGTATTGTTCCAACCCACCTTTAGACCCATTTGTTCACCAACAAATCGGAGCGGAACAAGTGTCGTACCATTTTTCACGAGTGGCGGGACATCCAGGTTCACGTTACTGCCGTTCACCGTTGCCGTCTTCTGTCCAACAATCATCTGCATGGCAGTGTTGTCTTTACTTATAGTCACGGTGCTTGTCTTCTGTTGCCAGTCCACACCATATCCCAGGCTTTCGGAAATGACCCGAATTGGAACCATCACACTGCTGTTGATGTTTTCCGCTTTGGCATCCGAAGGCTGCACTATCTCTTTCCCATCTAGGATAATTTTCGTATCTGTTGCTGCATGACTATAGCCCGGGAAAACGAGCCCAAAGACAAATAACAGTACCAAAAAACCGAACTTCTTCATCCTTCACCCCTACCATTCTCATATTTTTTTGCCACACGTTGCGGAATTTCAACTCTGACTGACTACTTGGGCATTACCAGACACCTATTAGACGCCTCCAACACGCAAAAGTTGCGAATATATTCCATCATCACTGAAAAAAAACGTTGTTAAATCAAGCTTTTTCTACATTTTTATGGTTTTAATTTCCCTTTATTCACAATCATGCATCTTAAAACAACGAACTGCCCTAATCATTGGATTTACGATAAATTCAACTTACTTGTTCAAAAATTCCAAGATTCCATCAACGATGGCCTGTGCACATTTGTTCTGATAATCTTCGGTAAACATTATCGCTTCATCCGATTCATTACTTAAAAATCCAAGCTCTAGAAGAACGGCCGGCATTGTTGTTTCCCTCGTCACGTGCAAACTTGCCGTCTTAATGCCACGATCCTTAAGTCCCGTAATAGGTAGTACATATTTATGAAGGATATCCGCCAACTCCTTGCTCTCTGAGCGAGTGTACAGTGTTTCTACCCCATTAGGCACAGGTGTCGTAAATTTATTACCGTGAATGGACACAAAAACATCAGCATGATTCATTTCAGCTATATCAACACGCTGCTGCAAGGACAGTTCCGTATCATCCTTCCGTGTAATGACAGTCTGAATGTCCGTATAGGGCTGGAGTAATGCTTGTACTTTGAGTCCTACAGCCAAATTAAAGTCCTTTTCATATTTGCCTGTCACACTAACTGCTCCAGACTGTCTTCCTCCATGCCCTGGATCAATGATAACAACCTTTGTCCCGTTAGGAACTTGCACAGCAGGAGGCGGAGTGATTGTTGTTTCACCACCACTCGGGGTAAGATCGATCAGTATCTTTTGATTGTCTCCCAGTGACCACTTTGCAGTAGCAACATGACTTAAGTCAAAGACAACTCTTACAGTAGCGGGAGAATTGCTAAAGTTAGCATACCGAACCTGGGTAACTAATGCCGAGTCTGTGACTAGAAAACTGCCACTTCCATCTGGCTTGGAGGCTTGTCCTTGAATGAACTGTTGTGAAAATGTCGTTCCCGGCAAATCTACAATGATGCGATCCGGATTCGTAAGCGTGGACAGCTTCGGAGTGATATTTCCCTTAATTCCCAAGGTAAGCTGATTTTCGCTAAAATTCATGCTATTTAACTCTGAAAGATTGACCGATACAGGTGTTTCTATCGAATCTTCTTCGTTATCTACTTCTACTACAGGAGGAAGGCTTGATAGGCTTACAGTCTTGGTTCCATTGTCCCAACCTACATTTAGACCCATCCCCTCACCAACAAAGCGCAACGGAACTAGAGTCGTTCCTTGTTTGATTAAAGGAGGCGCATCCAAGCTTACTTTGGTTCCATTAACAGTAGCTTCCTCTTGCCCAGCAACCATCTGAATACTTCTTGCTCCTTTTAGCACACTAACCGTCTGCGTTGCTTTCTCCCACTTCACTTCATAGCCCAAATTTTCGGACACCACTCGGATGGGAACCATTACTGTCTTACCCGTATTTTCAGCAGGAGCTCCTGTTTGCTGTTCAATTGTTACACCATCTAGTACGATGGAAGGAGGCGTGTCAGCATGCACCATTGCAGGAAATACGCACAGAAATAAAATAAATACAAATACTGCTGACCATTTTCTCATACATCATCCACCATTCTGTTGGTCTGTTGTGACTCTATTTAACTCTTAGTTATAAACACATGTCTAACGCTATGTAGCTTTCCATAATCTACTAACCAGTTTATCAGATATCCTGTCACATTCCGGTTACAACGTTGTCATAATTGGTCGGAAATATGGCGAAAAAGAATAAACATCGGTAGATGTTATCTATCTGTGAATGTAGAATCTATTCATCGTGTTTATATTGACGTTAGCTCTTTCAATAAGGTAACTTTGATTATACATATTATGGAACTTTAAATAGGACACGAGGACTATGTTATTACAATCTATCCAAATGGAGGTATGGCGTGTTTACTTTATATAAGAAGAACCCCGATGGTAAACTACTGTATGCAGAATACTGGATCGAAGATGATCAGCTGGTTGAACATGTTGGAACTGTTGGTGCATTAGGTACGGCAAGTCGAATTGATTTTCCTGGCGAATATCAAAATGAAGACGAATTCAAACGTAATTTTCTATCACGTTACACTAGTCAATGCTATGAAGAAGCTTCCAAACAAGAGGTTGTCATCTTACTCATCCAATATCCGATGAAGAGCATATCAGGAAGCAAACGTGATCTATGGCTTAAGGAGAAAGCAACGGAGGCATTATCAAGTGAGCTGGGCTGGAGAGGTCTAGGATTCGTAGACGGCTTCGATATGGGCAAGACCAGCAAGCCGGTAACACAATACGCCTTGAACATATACTGCCATGTTGTAGATGAGAAGCTCGGCATTCAAGCCGTCAAGCGTGTACTTAGGGAAACAAGATTGGATCATACTCAGATTAAAATCGCATCGAGAGCAATGAACTGTGGTGCAGCATTTGTGTTACAATATTCGGCCAAGAAAGACTCCGCATTTTACGTATAAGAGCTCAATGAATGATCGTAGCAATCGTTCAACATATGGTGAAATGAAAAAAGCTTCTGAATCACAGAAAGGAACTAGGTTCATACTGTGATTCAGAAGCTTATTACTCTTATTATTTTAGCAATTAACCAAACAATTTTGCCGCATGGCGTTGCTCATATGCTGTGATTTCATCGTCATGTTGAAGTGTCAAACCGATATCATCCAGTCCTTGCAATAGGAACTGACGACGGTGCTCATCCAGGTCAAACTCAATACGTAACCCGTGTGCATCTGTAATCGTTTTGTTCTCCAGATTCACATTCAATTCGTAGCCATCATGAGTTGCAGTTCGTTGGAACAGGTCTTCTACCTGTTCTTCTGACAACTTGATTGGCAAAATTCCGTTCTTGAAGCAGTTATTATAGAAGATATCCGCAAAAGATGGTGCAATCACACAACGGAATCCGTAGTCCATGATTGCCCATGGTGCGTGCTCACGAGAAGATCCACAACCAAAGTTAGCACGAGAGATCAGAACTGATGCCCCTTCATAACGTGATTTGTTCATTTCGAAAGAAGGATTATTGTTACCCTCTTCGTCAAAACGCCATTCGTAGAACAAAAATTGTCCAAAGCCAGTGCGTTCAATCCGTTTCAAAAATTGTTTAGGAATAATTGCGTCTGTATCTACATTGACCCGGTCAACCGGTGCAACGATGCCTTGCAGTGTTTTGAAAGCTTCCATGTGATCCGTTCTCCCTTCTGTTCGTTACAATTAGATAACTGCTTCTGTTTTGAAATTCCAGTCACGTACATCAACAAAGTGACCTTTAACTGCCGCTGCGGCTGCCATTGCCGGAGATACCAGATGCGTACGTCCTCCGCGCCCTTGACGTCCTTCAAAGTTACGGTTAGATGTTGAAGCACAACGTTGACCTGGTTTCAATACGTCTGGATTCATCGCAAGACACATACTGCATCCTGCATCACGCCATTCGAAGCCAGCTTCTGTAAAGATTTTATCAAGTCCTTCTTTTTCAGCCTGGATTTTGACACGTCCTGATCCCGGAACGACAATTGCCGTAACATTACTGGAAACCGTGTGGCCTTTGGCTACTTGTGCAGCCGCGCGCAAATCCTCAATCCGTCCATTAGTACAAGAACCGATGAACACATAATCCACTGGAATTTCGGAAATTGGTGTTCCAGGTGTAAGACCCATATATTCAAGCGCTTTTTCTGCCGCTTTACGTTCATTTTCAGTAGGCAGCTCCGCAGGAACAGGTACTTTGGAAGAAATATCCGTTCCCATACCTGGGCTTGTGCCCCAAGTTACTTGTGGAATCAATGTCTCTACATCGATTTCAACTACGCGATCAAATTCAGCACCTTCATCAGTCACAAGCTCTTTCCAAGCTGCAACAGCTTCGTCGAATTTTGCATCTGCAGGCACATATTCACGTCCACGCAGATATTCAAATGTAGTTTCGTCTGGAGCGATCATACCTGCTCTTGCGCCACCTTCGATGGACATGTTGCAGACCGTCATACGCTCTTCCATGCTCAGTTCACGAATAGATTCGCCTGTGTACTCGATAACGTATCCTGTTGCAAAGTCAGTGCCATATTTAGCGATTACTGCAAGGATCATATCCTTCGCCGTTACACCTGGGTTGCGTTTACCAACAAAACGGACTTCCATCGTTTTGGCTTTGGCTTGTTGTAAACATTGCGTTGCCATAACGTGCTCTACTTCACTTGTTCCAATCCCGAAGGCAAGTGCACCAAACGCACCGTGGGTTGAGGTATGGCTATCACCACAGACAATCGTTTTACCTGGATGAGTCAGACCCAATTCAGGACCCATAACGTGTACAACACCTTGATCAATCGTGTCCAAGTCATATAGCTTAACGCCGAAATCACGGCAGTTCTGCGACAACGTATCAATTTGTTGTTTGGAGATTGGATCAGTAATGTTAAAACGATCTTTCGTTGGAACGTTGTGATCCATTGTTGCAAATGTCAGTTCAGGGCGACGAACTTTACGACCGCTCAAACGCAGACCTTCAAATGCTTGTGGAGAAGTTACTTCGTGTACAAGGTGTAGATCGATATAAAGAATGCTTGGCTTGCCTTCTTCCTGATGAATTACGTGGTTTTCCCAAATTTTCTCAAACATCGTTTTTTTACTCATCATTTTCACCTCATTATAAGTTCGTTCCTTGGAAGAGCCTCTTGTTTCGTTCACATCAGTGAAGCTCTTGAATGACATAAATATATCACTCGTCCCTTCATTGTTCCAAGATATAATATCTATAGATGTAATAGCTTTATCCTATAGGGTGGTTTGGGGCAAATACGTACAAATATTGGTCTATAGATGTTTATCACTTTGGGGAATGAGGTGGTATAAGGGAAAAAATTGTCCTTTAATGTACATTTAGTCCCCAATCCGTCCCCAAATAGGTTCGCTTAGTGGCGACAGAAATAAATAAGAGACACCCCACATCTAAGATATAGGGGTGTCTACATTAAATCATTACTCAGTTAAATATCATCATTTTGTTTCTGTTCTTCATCTATATATTTTTGTAAAACTTCTAAGCATCTGTTTTTCAATTTATTGATTAATTCTTTTTCTCTTTCTTCTGTTGTCATCCACAAATCGCCATATTGTTCAATGAATGCTTTAAAAAGCAAATTAATATCTTGTGTTTCTTCAACTTCTAAAATCTCAGAGATAATTTTTTTATCTTTTATTATACTAAAGAATCTATGATACAGTTTATTCATTCTTTTCGCATAGAAATCATTGATTAGACTAGTTGTATAAGGCCTGCTAGGCATGATTGAGCGACATATCCAAAGTTTCTTCTTACCGTTCTTGTTAGTGTTGTTCTTTGGCTCATTTTCTAATATCACTATCTTAATGTTATCTGTGAATTCTAACTCTTCACCTTGAATCGTGGACATATGGAATTTAATATCATTAATAACCAAAATATCCTCAAGTTCTTTTAATTGATAACTCAATACATCATATTTTTTTTCCTTCTCGTAGTCACTATTCTTTCTGGTGATTTTCTTTTCTAGAGGAGGTAGTTCGAATTTCATAAAGCTAGTTAAATGGTCATTCGAATTCACATGGAAACTTACAGTGAGATTGTAATATTTATCATCCTCAAACAGCTCTAGATCATCTTTAAACAAATCATAAAATTTATCAGCAAGTTTTGGATCAAAAATATCAGTTTCACGAAGGATGTACTCCATTCAAAATCCTCCTGCCATAAAGTTTTTTTCGTTTATTTGAACTTAACAGGTTCTTAAAAAGCTTTATAGTGTCGTTTCTGTTTTCAATTTTTCAATCCATTTTAGCAAATCAATTTTATCTACCCTCCTTGTTGCTCCAATGGAGAAGTTAGGGATACCGCCATTAGAGTTATTTCTCTGAAACAATTCATATACTTTCTTACGTGAAATACTCAGATAATCCGCTATATGTTGAGCGCTCAGTATTTCAGGTAATTCTTGTAGAGCTGTACTTGTATTCACTCCTGAATCATTTCTCTCTGGCGGATTAACTGCTAAGGAAATCATCTCTTTTTTAAAACGTACCTCTGCTTGCTCATCTATGTATTTCTCTATTAATTGCATCAATTGATCAACGAATTGATCTTTATCTTTCATTTTATGTACCTCCCCTTTTCTCTATCACTGTAACTATCTTCTCCTTATTCAATTAATTTATGCAAAAAAAAAGGGCACTACCAGCAAAATGCTAGCAACGCCCTTTTCACCGATTCTTTCGGATTTATAGTTTCATAGTAACCCAAATCGACATTTTTGTAAATTGTTTCAAATAAATCTAGAAACATCTTCCTAGGTCTGATAGACTATTTCTATCTAATACATAGGAGGAATTACCTTGAGAAAAGCAATGCTATTACTATCCGCTCTAATGCTTGCAGCAGCCTTGTCAGCTTGTGGAACGGAAACAGCAAGTACATCATCTACTACAGAAACTAAAGCTGAAGCTCCAGCAACAGAAACAGTAGCAGCATCGACAGAAGAAACACAGAAAGAAGAAGTTAAAGCTGAAGAAGTAGTCGAGAAGGAAGAAGATAACGTTCCACGGGAATATAAAGCCGCATTGAGATCCGCAGAATCATACTCTGAAACTATGCACATGTCCAAGGCAGGCATATATGATCAGTTAACATCTGAGTATGGAGAAGGGTTCCCCGATGAAGCTGCTCAATATGCAATTGATAACATTGTGGCTGACTGGAATGAGAATGCTTTGAAAGCCGCACAAAACTATGCAGAGACTATGAACATGTCAGATTCGGGAATCTATGATCAATTAACATCTGAGTATGGAGAGAAGTTCACCGCAGAAGAAGCGCAATACGCAGTAGACAATCTTAAGTAATATCGGAGGTAGCCTCTAATGAAAATCGGATTACGGAAGTCTAGTCTAAAAAAGCGCCTGTCAGCTCGCACAAGCATTAAGCGTCAAATCGTACACCGATCAGGGCTGAAAATGCCGAGAGGTTATGGATGGCTCCGTAATCCGAAACGAGCTTTATACAACAAGGTGTACAATAAAACAACGTTCAGTCTCACTAGTTTAATTAAAAAGATGTTTAAATAAAAAGATGTTTAAATAAAAATAAAGCCCTATCAGCATCGTAGCTGGTAGGGCTTTTGTATTACCAAGCGATTGGGATTATTTTGGTGTGTCTAGTCTTGCTGTCAACGTTTCTTTATCCCACTTGACCTCAGCTCCTGGGATGTTATTCCCCGCAGCTCTCAAGGGTATCAAGACTGTGCCTCCGATAAGTATAGCCCCCTCAATCTCCTTGCCGTTTACTAAAGCAGTTACTTCGTTCTCCGGTCTAGGCGTTTCCTTAACAGGAGAGTTGAACAAAGTAACCTCGGCCTTCCTGCGCCTCACCAGTCCGTTTGACACTTTACCCCCTGCCTTATTATATTCTGGCATCTTTGCGGCAATTTGAGCCAGTGTACGCGGCGCAACGCAAAGCTTTTTCAGGTTAGATTGACCAGTGTTGTAACAGAAGCTTACCAGCGCATCGAACTGGTTCTGATTCAACTTATTAGTAAGAGGTACATAGACCGGGTTGTTTACGTATGCTTCATACCTAGCCAGATCTGAAATTAACATAGCGTCCGCCTGTGCTTGAGTAATTGTTTGTCCTGGTTTTACATCAGACCCATAATGCCCCCAGCCGATTGTCCAATATTCCTCATGTGCGTATGGCTTGTACGCAGTCAACTTGCAGCCTTCAAAAGATTTAATCAGATCAATGCCCACCTTAGATATTTTAAACATTTGTACCAGCTCCTTTATCGTTATTGCCGCCTTTGCCCTTTAGCACCTCAACCGCCTGTTTGATTACTGGTGGAATTGGCGCGCCCAGTTTGCCGCCGTTTTCGATCAACGACAATAGCTCGTTTGCAATGTAAAAATATGCGACCGTATCCCTGAATAAGTGACCATCTCCCAGGATGCCATCCACCAAATGACCCACGGCGACCATGGCAAAGATGAACACCTTCCGGGCAATCCCGATCATACCAATTTTGCTTTTTAATTCTCCGCTTGCTCCGGCTGCTGCAACGCCTGTCACATAATCAAAAATGATTAATACCAGCAACACACCAAGCAATCCAGACCAACCACCAAAAAAATATGTTGCTGCACTACCCACTACGGCCACCATCCATTTACCTAATGTCTCCAACTCATTTCCCCCTGAACTCAATATGAAAAGCCCCCTGACCACTCCAGAGGGCTTGATACATCTAATAATTAAAATATTGATACGCCGCTACTATGAATAATTACTTCCGTCAGACCATAATTCATTTTGATCGACTCGATAACCATTTTTTGACTGATTTCCTGAAAGGATAATCCAGCTTCAATTCCAGCCATGATAATATCACCAAACAAATCCTTGAAACCTTCAAAACTAGTTTGGATATACTCGTTCCAAACGATTACTTTCCCAAACACCGGACTGATATCCTGTACGTCATAATGATCATATATATACTGTTCCAACTCATTCATAATTAAAACCCCGCTCTTCTCGATGTAGTAAACGATCTCGAATTAGTTCCTCGATTAGTTGCTGTAAAAATAAAATCAGTTGCGTCCCCCTGTCCCGCTACAGTCCAATCATTTTCCACATCAACAGCAACAGAAGAATACGTTACTATACGACTATAATTAGATATTAAAATTTCAGTGGACACTTTTGTTCCAGGAACCCTGGGTATAGCTACAGTAGATGATACGGGAACGCTTATGCTTTCAAATCCGGATGAAACCTTCATCGAAGGCACAGGAGCCGCTTGAACAGCAAACGCAGGATAAATCCCAGCAGGAAAATTCTGAACTGCATTACTCGGCGTTATGCTTGTGGTTGCCCTCTCAGCTAGTGTGCCTGTAACTAATCCTGCATCTGTGCCAATTGACTTACCCGCCCTGACATCACCAGCAACCGCAGTACCATACTCACCCCCTTCACCCTGTAAGATAAAAGCCGTTCCATTGTATACCAGCGAATATACCGAGTTAGCCCGCAATGAATTTGCAGTCATAGCAGTACCGTTTGACTTAAGAACACTCTTCGCCCCGAGTCCATTAATATTGATTGTCACAGCCCCAGTATTCGTGGCGTTAATTTTAATAGTGATTCTTAACCCATCCACATATGCCCCAGGCGCAGGCGATAGAGTGACAGCATAGGCATTTCCGCTATTGGTGGTTGTTCCGTATCCATCTCTATTGTTGATGATGGTCTGGGCTGTTTGAGCTGCCGTCACTCCTTCACTGCCACGATCATATGCCGCTTTAACAGCTTTTGGAGTAGACGCTCTATCTTCCAACTCGCTATCCGTTGCACTTGACAACTGTGTCTTACCTTTTTCGGTTAGTGAAGCATCCGGGATGTCAGCATTTTGGACATCTTCTTGGAGTTGAGTAATATCGTTTTTAATCGTTTCAAATTCTGTATCAACATAGCTTTTCTCTGCCGCTTTTTCTTGCAGCTCCTTCAGCGCTAGGTAACTCCAGTTTAAGTGCCAGTTGAACCATTGAGCCGGTGGTTTCATACCTGGTTGAAATCCCGTCTGTTTCTGAACGGATGAAGGCTCTACGCCTGTTGCATTCCACTCAGGCAGTTTTTGTGTAAATGCCACATAAACAACTCCTTCCTATATCGGTAAATCTGTATTGGTACTCGCTTGATACACTGCGCCCAGATCCCCGCCGATTGTTGCATCATTAACGTCACCAAATCCCGTTGCTGAGTCGTATGATTCTGGCAATCCGCCAAACTCAAACGTGCCCTGAAGCTCAACGCTCTGAACACTCACGCCAGCCGCTACCGTTTTAGCTATGATCTGTACAAACTGGTTCAGCTCAATGCCGGAAGAAGCCAGCCTTTCAAGCGGTAAACGCATGAGCGATATTGCAGCCGGTTCAGGGTCTAGTGGGTCATGGAACTTTTGAGTGATTTTGATATCTGAGTAACTAGCACCCACGGCCAGAGCGATTACCCGGATAATCGTGTTCACGTCCCCTTTGCTCAAATTACGAGCAATTTTGGACTTGATCATGATGCGATACACATCATCGGATGCCGCCCCGCGTTTCTGACCAACGTTGCCGCCGATCAGATCCAAGGTTGTACCCTTCGCCTCGTCAATGTCTCGCCAGTGTTCAATCTGTTCCAGGTCTGACTTCAATTCATTGATTGACTCACTCACGATACGTAGTAATTTGCCAATGTTACTGTCTGGATTTTTCGTGAAGACATCGGTTAATTTACGGATTAAATCAGTTGCTGAAATCATCTGTAATCACCTCAATCCAATCGGATGCAGTCTGCGCAACCTGGAACACTTCAATCGGGATATTGGCCGCCGTGAATGTCGTCCCATCCTGTGAAAGTTCCAAGGTTACATCCTCAACCCCTGCAATCTTATAGATGGTGGATACCAGACGCATCAGGATAACATCATCGTTCATAGATAATCCTGCATATACCGTCCCATCTGAGTCTGTACCACCGATAAACTGCGCCAGTGCAGAAACCACCTGTGCGTCACCATCTGCCGGATATGATGAAGTTTTATAGATGTGAGCCTTGATATGGATCGGTACCACCTCAGCACGAGAAAATGATACAGGTTGATTGTTGCCGCTTAGATCCTTTAAAACTAAAGTTGTATCCCCATAGGACTCTATCCCGGCTGAGCCTACACCAAGAATGGCCGCTGCAATCTCCGAATCCTGCCCACCAAGCACGTAGACCTGATAGGACTTTGGAGGCCGCCCAGCCGAATCCACTTCTTTAGAGCTATTAATAATGACAGCCGCAGCACGAACGCCAGGAACACGCAATACAGCTCCCCTTATGCTGTCTCCTGTTGCCGATCCACCGCCTGCAACTGAAAGACCAAACAGCTCACGAAATTCTGGGTCTGTCTGTTTAGCACGTCCACCTGTTGTAGCTGTTGTATTGGTTACTGCTGTTACATCAGGATTGGGATTGACAACCACGCTAATTAGTCCAGCAGACACGTTGCTGCCTGTACCCGACTCCATAGCCTCAATAGGTACTATCGCTTTACCTTCTGCGTTAAAGACGGCTGGATCAAGCGTCTCAAACTGGATGCCTCCTTCTGTGGAAATTAAGAACCCCTCTGCCTGTGTGTATCCCGGTGTGCCAGTCAATGTAACCGAGCCTCTTGCATACTGATCCAGAATACGTGATACACCTACATACGGCCCCAATCGATCCAAGCTGTTACCGCTTGCTGTGTTTACGTAGCCACTGTAATATACTTGCTCGGCCAATCCATGGAGAATAGACATAAACCAAGCCACAATACGTAGGATGATACCCAAAGGCGATTTCTCGCTAGTGTTCACCTTCTCGCCCCACGCTTCCTTGGCCTTGTCTTCCATTTCTTCGAACAGGTCTACAAACCGCTTCCGTTTAAATCCGTTTTCATCCAACACCGATTTCCACCCCCTCCTGCTCTATGACTTCACCATTGGTGCCAGTAGCTACAAAAGCAACCGTCATAACCCTAGCCCTCCGGTCAATACTGAAGGTGATTTCCTCCACACTCTCAATACGTTCATCATCTAGAAGCGCTCGGTTAAGCTCGTCCCTCATTTCTTCCTCGTCCACCGACTTCCCGGTAAACAGATCAAAATCAATCCCTAACTCCGGGTTTAAAAACCATTCGCCTGTTCTCGTGCCTAACGATATCTCACAGCACTGCGCCAGCTCTTCCGTTTCCTCCACTAGCAGCAGCTCACCGAATTCATCAAATTGAATATCCCCATCGATCAGCCTAAGAGACTGCATCCAAACACCCCCACGATAACAGCGTCATTTCGATCATGTGACCTGGACGTATCCGGTTTTGCAACAGAGCCAGTCAAGGCATTACGTATCTCATTGTCAGCAAACTGCACCATAACAACGTCGCCTGGACGAAGAGAAGGCTTATACTCCTTTTCCACTCCATCCACTTTGTATCTGTGCCCCAATGCTTGCACATTAAGGATCATGGCCGGATCATCTGTAGATGTCCGCAATAAGGGTTGTACATCTGCTGTACATGCAGCCTCGTCAAACTTGACCACCTTACACGGTGTGCCGCAATGTATATTGCTCATGGCTTGCTCGATCAGAGACGTAAGCAGCTTAGCCAATGATGCAGCCGGATCAACTTTACTCAAATGATCGCCTCCATGTCCGTTTTAAAATCCCCAGTACGGGAAAAAGTGTGAGAACCTCCCCGGACATGCAACCTCCCCGTAAACACTCGGCTTTTAAGGTCGATTGCCGAAGCGGTTGTAATCCGATATTGCAATTGGGATGAAAGGTTGTAGCCTTTCGCACCTTGCTGTTCAAAGTAAGCAGGAGAGCCAATTAATCCTGTGTCAGAATTAAGCTTGAACAGGTCATCAGCTCCACGGCGAAGACTGCGAACATACAATTTGCCTTTGTTGATATAGCAGCTCGTCCCGCAATCCTTGCATATCTTGGTTATGATGTCTGTCACCGCGCCTTTGGCGCTGTATCCGTCCTGGTATCGGTAATCTTGGTTTAGATCCATTTGGGCAACAGGCAACCCAATATAGGCTGCCATTTGCTTAATGATTGCACTGCCCAAGGTGTTTTTCGCATAAGCAATCTCTTTGACCACACGCTTGGATAAGTCCACACCATCAAGCACCCGAATCGTCGTAATCTTATCTACACCTGACCAAGCAGTACTCACGTCAGATATGTAACCGTGCAGGATTACGCCAATGTCACCTTTATAGCCTGCATTGACCATCAGCACCTTGCCGCGCTTGATGTTATTTAACGTTGTATCAGAGAGGTTCCAAATCTTAATTTCAGCCTCGTTAGGTAGTGGGTCATTATCAAACGGAATGGAACCTTCAATGTTGTAATTGTCCATTGAAAACTTCATCCCCTCGGTCATGACCTCGACCACACGGCCAAAGTTATTCTTCATCCTCATCACCTTCAGTATCGATTAAATACAAAAAGACGCTCTCTGAGAGCGTCCGCCAGTTCACTTCTGATTCCGTTTCCGATTGATCATATGGAACGATCGGCACTTTCGGGAAACGATTGTCCATGACGTCATAAAAAAGCGTTGTGCCATATACAATCTTTTCCCCAGTAACAAGCGCTTCCCCGTCCTTTTCTAAATCCACCGTGAAGTAATCAAATTGTTCATTGTATTGCACCTCAAACGTGAACAACTCGTCCTCTAAGGAGATATCGAACCGGTAGGGAACAAGTTCCTTTTCAATATCAACGTATTCCATAGCGCCTCCTAAGACCAAGGGCTTCCAGGCTTGAACTTAACCTTGGTTACTGGTTCCTTTGATTTTGTCTTTGTTTTGGTTTTGGTCTTCGTCGTTGTTTTCGTCTTAGTTTTTGTCTTTGATTTCGTTTTGGTTTTGGTCTGTTTAACGCCTGAATTGACTATTTTTATAGCCTGAGCTTTAACAGGTGTAGGTAGCTTCTCAGCAAACGATGAGGTAGCAACACGTACCTCTGTCATTGTGAAGGTGATTGTAAACCCATTGGCTATCTGGTTCGTGTGTCCTGTTGCTAATCCCGATATGATCCCAGTAAAAGCCATGCGGCCAACGTACTTCACAATCTGGCCGGAGTCAGAAGCTTTTTTAAGATACGCTAGTACCTTGGATGCTCCTGACCCAGCCACCACACCTGTAATACCCATCGTCCGCGCTTTGCGCTGAACATGATCCATCATATCAATATCTTTTTCCACAGGCTGTGTGGTGATATCGACATCGAAATTCGGGCTTTCTTGCTCAACTAAGATGTAATGTGAATCGACTTTTGCCATTAGATCCCCTCCATATCAGGGACGGGCAATCCCATACGCCTAAAGGCTTCTTCAATTACTTCCTGCACCTGACGTTTCACCTCAGAAGCAATATCGGATGCAGCAGAAGCAGAGCTCCTATCCCCCTTCACATCAATATTAATATCAAACTTGAATGCAGCCCCTTGTGATGCTCCACCTCCAGTAGCGCGTGCAGGAGCCAGGCTTTTCGCTGGCGCTAAAGCAGGTCGACCACTAACATCTGGAATAATTTCTTCCGTGACATTAGCCGATGCACCAGACACACGATCCTGAGTGTTTTCAATCCCTCGTGCCAGACCCTCACCCGTGAAAAAACCCACTTCCATCATGACTCGGGACGGTGAATGGATACCCAAAATGCCCTTGATCTTGTCCGTAATGCTGTTACCAATGTCCTTCACTTTATCGACTACAGCATTCGCCATACTGCCGATACCGTTTATCATCCCTTCGATGATGTTTTTACCAATATCGAAAAGGTTGATTCCAGATAGGAAACTGGTGATTCGATCCCAAATCGACTTAATGCCATCCCAAATAGCTGTTGCCTTTGTCTTTACCGCTGTGACCAGACCTGTGAACATATTCTTAATGAAATTCCCAATCGCTTGGAAAACTGAAATTGTTCCAGCTTTAAGTGCCTGCCACTTAGACACCAGCCAATCCTTAATTGCTCCCCAGTTCTTGAAAACAACAATAGCCGCAATAATTACGGCAATAATTGCAGCCACAATCCATGTTATCGGGTTAGCCCAAAATGCGGCGTTCATAGCCCACTGAGCCGCAGTCATTGCCCAAGTTGCAGCAGTAGAAATGACCATAACCGCTTTTTGAGCCGTCCACGCAACCATGGTCGCAGTAACGGAAGCCACTACAGCCCATCCTTGAATTACATACCGCACCATTGCAAGAACCATTTGACCCGTCATTACAGCAGCGTTAGCAGCTATCTGCACTTTAGATAACAGGAAAGCTCCTGTCATTCTTGCACCTGTAATCATAGCTTGCACACCGGTTGAAACCAACGCAGGAATCAGCAACGTGGTAATGATTCCTACCACAGCACCAATCGTCCCTTGGTTATCCTCTAACGTCTTCTTGAAATCCTGAAATGTGGATACCGCCTGATCCTTAAATTCCAGAATCTTAGGAATGAAATCATTGAATGTATCGTATGCAAATTGGACTGCGTTGCCTGTCCAATCTAACGCCGCGCCAATGCCATCTCCTATTGCATTCCCTACCGCCTCTATCATCGGTTTGTTATCGGCCATCCACTGCCCGAACTGGTTAAAGTATGGCAATAGCTTTTGTCCAATAGGTATTAGGATTCCGGTCTCAAGCTGCCTACTAAACATGGCAAACGCTTCGCCAGGCTTCTCGAATTTGATTTTGTTTAGCTCGGCCAGTGCGTCACCAGTCGAGCTAAATTGGCTTGTGGCTCTGCCCATCCCTTCAACTACCGTTGCCTCTAAATCCTCAAACTGAGTACCTAGGAGCGATACACCAATCTGATTTTTGAGAACAGGGTCTTCCACATCAGATATCATTTGCAATATCTGTGAGAATGCCGCTTTAGCCTGTGGTCCACCTTTGGCGAAGGTCTGCATCATCGTATCCGCATTTAGACCCAGCATTTCAAAGGCTTCAACGGACGCTTTACTCCCGTCTTTAGATCGGATATTAAATTCCTTTACGGCATCACCAATTTTGTCTAATTGGAATACACCTTCTGCTGAACCAGCAGCAAAAATATCAAACATATCCTCGGCATTCATACCAAGTGACTTGAATTGGTTGGCGTATTCGTTTGCGCTGTCCATGAGTTCGTCCGACTTGTTCAAACCCTTTTGCGTTCCCTGTGTCAGCAAGTCATATGCCTGTTCAGAGGTAATACCGAACTGTTTCATCATCGTATCCACGGATTTAATGGATTCGTTGATTTCATAGCCGAATGCATCTCTTAAAAGCAATGCACTCTGCGTTGTGGACTCCAATTCACTGCCTGTCTGCCCGGTAACTTGTTGAACTGCAGAAATCGCACTGCCTAAATCGTTCCAATCTTCGCCAAAGTTCTGATTGTACAGATTCGTAGCGACTTCCCTTGTTGCTTCCATCTGTTCAGCGGCTAAACCCGTAGCCTGCTGTATATCAGACATCGCACTTTCAAAATTGGACGCTGCCGCAATACCAGCAATCCCAAGTCCGGCCATTGCGGTTATACCCGCAGCTCCTAACCCAATCACGCCTTTGGTCAAGGTAGAAATTTTCTTATTACCTTCATCCAGACCCTTGGTGTTAAGTTTAAAACCTACGGCAAACATGAGGTTGCCAATGATACCTCCTGCCACCTCAAATCACCCCATTAAAAAGCAAAAAGCGCCCAAAAAGGACGCTATTTCTTTTTATTTTGTTTATTCATTTGTTCGATATGGATATCAAGTGCAGCATTGGCTTCAGCCAAATCATCCGGGTCCATGTTATCCAAATCACTATAAGTGATTGACATGTCCGATAAGAGCAGTCGCCACAACGGCCAATTTTTCTTCGCCCGCTCTCGTGCTTCTCTATCAGTAAGTGCCATAGTTTTATTCCTCAGATTCTCTTCCTTCATCAGATTCAATCAAATCGTCATTACCTGTAATAAATGCGTAAGCCTTGCCTACGAGTTCACCCAGCTCCTTGAACCCTGCTGGGTCTTTGAAATCCTCCATCTTGGTCTTAGGTTCAACAACAACGTGAGAAAGCATCTCTTCTGCCAACCGCTCGTCAGAAGCTACACCATGTTTGTTTTTAATACGGTCTGTAATTTTCGTCACTTGACGAACGCCAGGGAACTGAAGCATAAATTTATTTCCTGCTTTTGTGGTAATTTGTTTTTGTGCAAAGTTCGACATTTAAAATCATCCTTTTCTAATGTGGTTTTTATTAGCTGAACAAAATGTCCATGCATGTAATTTCGTATTCTCGATCCTCAGCCTCGTTACCATATGTTCTTGTTGCAGGCTTTTGAACAAAGGCTTCCGTCACTGTAACTGTCTCTTTAGGTGTACCAGAATGAATAACGGTCACAGGAACAAGCTTACCGCTGTTTCCAAGCCCGTCCATATAGGAGACCTGTGGGCTTGTCGGAAGAAGTGTAAGAGTGATAGTCCCGAGTGGATTGTTAACTTTCGTCCTGAGGACATCCCCTTGGGCACCAACCTTGGTTTCGTAATTGTTCTCATCCTTCTCGATCTCAACCATATCTTCTGAGAATGCAGTAAGATATACGCCACCAATGACCACGCTGACATCTTTAGAATCGTAAGTAGTTGCTGTCATAGTCGATTATCCCTCCTTACTTGCGAATCACTCCGCGAATAGTAGATTCATGAATTGCCCCAGCCAAATCAAACCAAAAAGACCCACCGTTATATTTCCGTTGTGCCCGGTCAGCCGGGTCAGTTTGGGCACGGGTCAGGAACGTTGTTCCATACATTGGTTGCCCGTCTTCATCCGCAGCAATGATCCCCTGGTTAAATCCTTGCTGAAGCACAGTACGCGTCTCACTTTCCAGTTGAGCAATACCCGCATCTGTAAAACTCACTTTGCCAGTGTTGGCAAACAGAATTTGAATGGCATACTCGATGTTAAAACGAATGTAATCCTTAGCATGAATGACATCGATCCATTCACCAGACAAGGTTTTACCTTCAGACGTTTGGTTTCGCCCTGCTTTCGTTACGTATGTGATAGCCCCTGCGGTATGAATCTCACGCAGCTCCGTGTCCGTAATATCAAGTGGCGCAATACCTTGCAAGTATTTGAATTTCCATGTCACAGATCCCACCGGTGCAGAACCGACACGGCCGACCAAAGCAGCTTCAGGATAATTTGAAATATCGATATGATAAAAAGCTGTAGTGCGACTGTAATTCTTAGCCAGCAACAGCGCGACATCAGCAAGTGTGGAAGAGCGTGTAAAATACTCTCTAGAATTGTTTTGTTCAATCGCCGCAGCAAAAGCATCAACATCCGCTTGGGTTGTGGTTGTTGTAATCAGGAAATACCAATCTTCTTTCCACAACCGCCCCAGTACATCGTCGATTGTCTCCGGTTCTGTACCCGTCTTCTGTCTTGCAATGGCAATCTCGACAGGAGAATCATCACCCTGATTCAAAAGCGCGAACGCTGCCTTATATTCCTCCGTGGTTTCGGTATAATCCAGTTTGACGCTTGCCAGATCGGTGTATGTCTTATATGGCTTTCCTACAGCAGCAGAACCCAAAATTAACGGTTTACCAAACCCAAGACGCGGTGTAGGTGTTTCGATTTCAATAATGACATTTACGTCTTTTGCCAATGGTCTCAACCCCTCACTTGTACCGACTCAATCGGTGTATAATCTTCTTCAATTACGTTTTTTGCTCGCAATTCAATTTCAAACCCATTTCGACGCTCCCATTCGTTACCTAGCTGCACGTCATTGTTGATGGACTCTCCAACAGTCACGACAACTGTGTTAACATCGTCTTTGAGAACCCGATGTCCGGCAGTTAAGAACCAATCTCGCGCCCGATTAGCCAGCACTACGGCACCAAGTCGATCATGGGCATAGCTTTGAAACGTCACGCTAAGCGTCACGTCTCCTGTATGCACCATTTTGTCATCTTCGAGGGTTACGGCCATGTGACCACGAACGCCACTCTCATCGGAAAAGTCGTAGCTCATAAAAGGAACCGGAGGAACCTTATTCACTCCGTCAATTTCAATGACTAGCACACCAAGAGCGCTAGACAACCCCTCTATCATGCTCTTTCGGATGGCTTCAAACTGGATCATGCGTGCTCACCCTCTTTAGCCGATACTCGTTGACGTTGCTGTACTGGTTCCAATCCGAGTCCGTTTCCACGGTGTACTGTTTTCCTTGATGTTCGACAACATCCCCGGATTCATGCTCATATGTCGTCAGTAACAGCCTGTCGTCTACTGTGTAACGCCCTCCATCAGTTTGGGTAAGTTTATCCCCTAATGCCTGTATCGACCCTCTTAGGTCAATTCTCTGCGTCTCAGGAGGTTGGTAGACTCCCACAGAGTTCCATTTCCCCTCACCTTCACGGATTAGAGTGTATGGACGCTCATACTTGCGCAGAGTGCGTGCTTGGTTAAATCTCATGGCTACCCTCCTTTGCGTCGAACAAGGAATACGATAGAGTCTCTTAAATCCATATCAGCCTGTAAGAGTCGTTTCCCCTTTTTGTATCGAGCATAAATTGCAGATATGCCCGGCTGCTTGATTCGGTCAAAGTTCTTGACCACGCGCTGCTGTCCGACTTCACCAATTTCATGAAGCAGAGAGTCAACCGACTTATTACCAAGTACAATCTCAGTAATGCCAGCTCGGACAAGCTTGGCAATTGCTGCCTGAGCCTTTTTCTTGCCAGTTCCAATGAATGACCGTGCAGGGATGTTCATCTTTGCCGATCCAAATTCATGCACGGCTGCAATCATAGCCAACTCAGCGTTACCTTGAACCCCTATGACTACCTCTTGATCCACTAAAGGACGCACCCGATCCACCAGAACAGATAAATCCATATCCCCGGTGTATGAGACGTTTGCACGCCGCACACTTCGCCGTCTTTTCGCCATATGTCACTTCACAACTGAATAAGAGCTTTGACCGCACCTGGCAAGCCTCGACCCTCATCCTTGTAAGTTACGGATATGTTACCTACCCGCTCGCTCGTTACGCCCTGTTCCCTCATCAACGTTTGAGCAAGCAACACACAAGCCAGCTCATATTTTTGCGGCAGTGTCGAAGCCGGAGCGTCTATCTCATCGCTTGGAAGGATATACCCGGCTAAATATTCCACATCAATTAAACGAGCGCCACAAGGCCATCCAGAGCGTTTGAACAGCATCCCGTGTTCCGACTCGATCTTGAAAGAGTCTGTCGGTTGATCCTTATCATGAATGCTCAGCTCAGAGACTGCATGGATTGGGAAATTTCGAAGCCGGAGGAACTGGGTTCCAGAGCCGTCCAACGTTTGTTGGTATGTCTTGTATTCGAAGCTTCGATTACATTCCCGTTCAATCCATTCAGAAGCCGCAGCTAAGGCGGACAACAGATAAAGATCCTGTGATGTGTCGTCCAACGGAATGGACATCATGCCTTTAGCTCTTTGCAGTGTCGACAGCATCAGAATCACCGCCTGCTGGAACATCTGTCTTGACCTTGTCTTTATCTGAATCATCCGTTTTGGATGGTTTAGGTAAGGATTGACCTTCGTCATCCTCCGCAATGACACCCGCAGCCCTCAAAACATTCGCACGTTTCTGGTCAGCAGGATACAAAGTACCAGGTTCAATCAGATCATTCGTTTGTTTATCGTTAAAAGCAGAGATTACCGTGTAATTCAACGTTTCACTTTTAGCCATTGCCGTTGCCTCCTATAAGGCCTGGTAACCCAGGCCACATATATAAGTTGATTAAGGTGTTGGAACGCCCAACTTAATGAACGGAGAAACTTTATAACCATTTGACATCTCAAATGGTGCGTTTACCCACGGCTTGCCGTCTACGTTCCAGAAGGCTTTAATAATCGTTTTGTTCTGCTTGAACAATGGATGCTCAGAAGCTTGAATGAAGATACCAGATCCATCTTTGATAAGGTAATATCCCATATCTCCGAGTACCAGGTCACCGGTTGCCCCAAGAATCGGCGCGTTCTCTTTAAATCTGATTGGGTACCCAAGGAGTGTTCCAGTCATTTTGTCCGCAATGTTAGGCTGGAAAATCAAGTTCCCTGCCTCATCCTTCATGGTAAGAAGTTGCGGCAAAATGGACTGAGAAGCTGCCCAAATTAATGCGCCTCCTAGTTTTGCCTGAGCAATCATAGCAACGACGTCAGGATAGGTAATCAAGTTGGCTGTTTTGCGTGGAACTGTAATAGCTGCTGGTGAAACCATCGCGCCATTCGGTTTCCCAGTACCGTTACCGTACAAAAATGCATCATCCTCGGCTGCAGCAATTGCACCACGGAACAACTTGGTAATAATCGTGTTAACAGCCGGAGCATTCCGCAACAACTTGTCAGTAACGACGATGTGAGCAGCTACTTCATGAGGCGTCAATGTCAAGTCTCTGAATTTAGCGTTTGTTTCCGGTTTTTCATCACCTTCACCAATCCAGTTGACCTCTACGCCACCGTACATGTTGGAACCAGCTCCTTGATCAAGCGCAGGGAACGTAGTGCTGGAATCTGGTGCGGTTTCATCAGCAGGAATTACCAATGCACGCGGACGAACAACGGCTTCCTCTGGTGTAATTTCAAACAGTTGCGCCGAAAACTTAGGAGGCACAAAAACACCGCCTGAAGCTTTTGTTCCCGCAGCCATCTCGCGGTACTCTTTCAAGCGTGGGTCATACGGATCAGACCGATAGCACGAAATCAATTCCCCCAAGCTGCGGAATTCACTTTCATGTGCTGGATCATCAGGCGTGTGTTTTGCGCCACCACCACCCATGGCAAACTGTTGGGCACGTTCTTCCAACTTAATTTCATCTTCCAAGGAACGAGCTTCCGCTTCCATGGTCGTGAAATTCGTTTCCTCATCATCAGAGAAGCCGCGTTTCTCCGTTTGTGCCAGCACAATCAAGGAACGCATTTCCTCTTTTTTTGCAGCGAGTTTTTTTCTCAATTCAATAAGATTTTTCAAACAATCCATCTCCCTTATAGGTTCAATTTTCTTAATCGCATTTCTAGATCATTAGCAATGGCTCGCTGTTCTTCCTCGTCATCTTTGGTCGTCTCAGTAGTTGGCCGAGATTGAAATGTTTCTTCGGCTGAGCGAATGCCTACAGAGGACTGAGGATAAGCCGGGGTCGTAACCGGGCTGACTTCGAATAGCTCTGCTTCCTTAATGGTTCGAATGGGCATATCGGGATTTGTTTCCTCATCCCACTCCTCCCCTCCGGAAACTGCTCGAAAAATAAAAGACGATCCTCGCACGTCCCCGCGCTCAATCGTCTCCACATACTTTTCCGCCCAACTCGGCGGTGTGATTTCATATCTCAGACCAATGTCATCCTCAGCAACGAGCAGCGTACCAGGTGTTCTCCCCAGAATTTCCCTTGCATCATGCTGCCATGCTGCATAAACATCCGGGTTAATCAAACTGGCCGCAAATGCCCCACGCTTAAAACGCTCTTGGAACATACCGTAAATCGGATGTGATAACTGATCCCATCTAACGGCATAACCGATAATCTTTGTTGGCTCACCCTCAACTTTGCGAACCTCCAACTTACTCTCCTGTAGGATTAGTTCCCGCTGCTCCTTCGTCTTTTTCTCCATTTTCGTTATCACCTCCTTTAGGTGGAATCGGCTCAGGTGGTGGTTTCGCCTGATTTTTGTAATATTCGTCAAGCATATCGAGCGGCAACATGTTAAGCGGTACATAGTACCGATCTCCGCCCTCGATCGGATTATCATTTTCCTTTTCCCGAATGTCATTTTGAGAATAAACACCGATCATGAACATTTCCTTGTAGAATGCTGCCCGTGCAGAAGAGTCCCCACGAAGCAATCCTTCAACAAGGTGTTCAGCGAAGAATCGCTTTTGTTCGTTTAATGAAAATAACTTCCAGTTGATGGTCTGTTCCCATCTGATCAGCCACGGCCTGAGTGAATGAATAACAAAATCCGTGGACTGTTGCTCGATGTTAGAAAAGGAAGCCCGTTCAAGGTCTGCCATCATGTGCGGCGGCACGCGAAATACCCGAGCAATCTCAAGAATCTGGAATTTCCTCGTCTCCAGAAATTGAGCATCGTTCGGTGGAATCGTGTTTTTAGAAAATGTCATGCCCTCTTCAAGCAACATGAGACGGTGAGCCTTCCCTAGTCCTTCGTATTTCTCTCGAAGGGACTTTTGAAGCCTTTCAAAGGCTGCATCTGATAATGTGCCAGGAAGCGTTGCGACAGCACCCACGTTTGTTCCATTCTCGAAGAAATCCGCCCCGAACTGTTCCGTAGCAAGCGCCAGCTCTATTGCTTGCCGCGCCCAATGAATAACAGATACGCCTTTGGTTCCATCGAATCCAAGTCCAGGTATATGGAACATGGCATAAAACGGAATGTTATGCTGTTTTCCATCCTTGGTTGTGACTCTGAAAAAAGGATCTCCTTCGGCTGTCTCCATGTGTTCGACCCTGTGAGGTGGAATAGGCCAAAGAGCCGTTATCTCGCCTGTTGCATCATATTCGATTTCCGCATAGCAATTACCCCAGAGCAAAATATGAGCCATCATGGTTTCACGGAAGGTGAACGCAGTCATTCTTGGGTTAGGTCTGTTCTGCAACAGATCAGCTATTTTATGTTTCGTCCGGACTTTGCCTCTTGGATTCAAGCGCTTGTAAACAGGTAACGGCAATGAAGCAACAGATTCAGCAAGTATCCTGACACAAGTAAGCACGGCTGTTGAACGCATGGCCGATGATTCTGTGACAGCAATCCCCCGGCCTACCGGAATGCCTAAAGCGTTATAAAGCCAGCGTTTCGGATTTTTCAAATCGCTTGATTCGCTGCGCTTCTCCAAAAGCTTTGAAACAAATGGTATCCGCAGTGTGTACACCCCCTTTCGTTAGATCGCTCTGACGCCTCGATCCTCGTAAACAGACCTTTTCGGTTTAGCAGAATTAGAGAGCGTCAACTTGTGAGCATCAATGACAGCATCCACCGGGTCAATCCGCTTTGTTTTAGAAGAAGGGTCTTTGTCAATCTTGATTTCACCGAAGCTATTGCTTACCGTCTTGGCGTTTGCCATACTCCATGTCAGCAACTTGTTTCTCCGGTCATAAATCACGTTCTTAGCCTCTGCTTCCAACCTGAAATCCACCGTAGCGTCATTCAGGCTCTTGGCACTCTGGACAATCTCAACCAGATCTACTCCAAATTCCTCAAGGTCAGACAAAAAAGCATCTGCATTATGTGGATCATACGCAATGCCCAGTAGCTTGAGGTTATGTTTTTTGATCAAGTCCCGGTAATAAGACAAGATGTATTTGTAATCCGTCTTAACACCGCCCATGGTCTCTGTTGGAGTTAACAAACCCTCCATGATCCACATGTCATACGGCGCGAAGTCACTCTTCACATGCTCGTCAACTCGCGCCGATGGAATCCAGCTATGCGAATGGATGTAATACTTGCGTTGCCCGTCGATATCCAACGGGAATTCCAATGCACCACTCGTCAAGTCGCCGCCTGAAGACAAGTCCAAACCTAGGTAACATTCCTTGCCTTCCATATCCTCAATGGTTGTGTCAGACTCACACGCTACCCAGTGTTCCATGTTCATATACTGTGTATCGCTGAATTGAACCCAACGGTTAAGAGACTTAGTCAGGAAGTTGCGAAGCTCTTCGCCTTGTTGTACCTTGGCTTTGATTGCTTCAGCTCGCAAACTCTCTAAGGTTTCAGGCGTCCAGAGAGGATTCGCCTTCGGCCAGTTCGATTCATCCCAAACGTCGTCGTCCTTGTCCAGCTCACAAATGAAAACAAACTGCGTTTCGTCGGCATGAGCGCCAGACAAAATCATTTTGCAATATTTGTACAACTCATAGCATGGACCATTGATGTTAAACCCTGCTGTTGTAATAACGGAAATAAGACACTGCTTCAGCTTCTTGGTACCATCCGCCAACAGCTTGTACATCTGGCTATCTTTGTGCAAATGATATTCATCGACGGAAGCAAAGTATGGACGGAAACCGTCTATGGATTTCGTATCACGCCCGAGCGCTCTGATTTCACCTTTGGAAACCGTACACAGGATCGTGCTTTTATAATCCTTCACGTCAAAAAGACCGGATTCGTATTCATCCCCGGCCAGCTCTGGGTCTGCATCAATAAACTTGATACATTCCTTCAATACAATTCGTGCCTGTGCTTCCTTGGTCGCTGTAACGTACACTTGCGGATAGCTGTACCCGTCAAAGTTTCCGTAAAACAGTGAAGGAACTGCGTTGCCCAATGACTTACCGTTCTGGCGAGCTACCTGGGTGTACGATGTTCGAAAACGTCGATAACCGTCCATCTTCAGCCAGCCATTCCAGCTACCAAAGATAAAGTCCTGGAAGCCCCATAAATCTAGTGGACGTGGTTCCTCACCCTCGGCTAGTGTGAGAGATTCGGCAAACTCTATAATTTCATGTGCCTTATCTGGATCAAATACGTAAGGGAAGTCTTCCGTACCCTGCCGATCCAAATCCCGAAGGTGCCGTTCACACGCTTGGCGCTGAGCCTGTCCTGCTATTATTCGTCCGGACGTAACTTCAAGCGCATAGGCTGTTACCCGGTCTGTCTCTCCAACCGTGTTGTACGGATAAATCTGAGGATTAGCCACTGCGATTTCCCCCGAACTTTCCGAATCGGCTCGGCTTCTCTTCCTTAGCCTTCGGTTTCGGGACGTTCTTCACCTTGGACAATGGATTCAAGAACAAACGGTCTTGCATTTTCAGAAGCATGTCCATTTTCTTGTTAATGGCTGTCTCGATTTTCAGGACACCTTCAATGGAAGCTAACTGAGAGAGGTACTTTTGTGCCCTCAGTCCATACTCGTTCAGATCCTGTTCTGATTCCTCTGCTTTGCGAGCTAATTCCTCAAAATATTCTTCAAATACATGATCTTCGATGGAAATTCGCTCGATTTTTTGATACTGTTTCAGCAGTTTTTCATACTCTGAATACGTCCTACAATACATTCCCAAAAGTCCTATATCAGAGCTGGAAAGTAAATTCACGCCTTCAGCAGCAGCGGCTTTATAATCCTTCATGCACTGTTTCCAATGAGAGAAGGCAATAGTGTCATCCTTTACAAACACTGGTGGTTTAAGCTTTTCCAACTCGGTTTTACCAAGCTTAACCTCGCCTTCTTGTCTGGCCTGGATCTGTGCTTTAGTCAGTCGGTTCGGATTGCCCTCCGCGATGTGGAGACCAACCGGTTTGGCGTTCCTTCCCATCAGGGCATACCTCCTAAACGCCGAAAATATTATAAAACGAGTTTTTACGCGAAATAAGTCCGACGCGGTCTATCAGCCGAAAGGTTTTCAGAGATTCGACCCCCCTACCCTTGTCCTGAGTCTGTGGTTATGGCTGTGGTAACAACGCGTCTTATCATCTCATCACATGCTCTATGGGCAACCTGGACTGGCATGCCTGCCTTGACAGCCTCTTCAAATGCTTTGGGCAAGCTTTGTGTTAGAACCTCTAACCATGGGGCTACATTGATGTTAATCACTATGTCGTGGTGGTTTCGCTCCTTATGTCCATAAGAGATGTAGCTGCCTTGACCATCAAAGTATCCAACTGGATCAACCTTACCGCCACATTCATTGCATACAGTACCGTCTTCATTCGTCCAGCCTGTCTGTACATTCTCACATTCCATACAGACCAACTTCATCTGCTTAGCCATTACCAAAGCCCCCATCCTCTTTAGCTGTCTTGACATCGTGACATTGCTTGCATAGTCCTTGCCAGTTTCTTCGATCCCAGAACAGCGTCTTATCTCCCCTATGTGGTTTGATATGATCGACTACTGTTGCGGCCTGTACATAGCCCTGCTCCCAGTGAGTGACACACAGCGGATGCTTCTTTAGGTATCCTTCTCTGGCTTTACGCCATCGGCTATCATATCCGCGCTCGGCTGCCGTCCCCCTATGCTGGTCATAGCTATGTACTTGGTCTTGGTGTGCTTTGCAGTATCTACCCTCTGTGATTGTCTCCTTGCATCCCTGCTTACCACAGAATCGTTTAAGTGGTATCACGCTCAACTCCTTCCAATGTTACCCACCTTTCCAGAAACAAAAAGGTCGCCTTTATGGGCGGTTAAATTCTGTGTCAATCTTTTCACTTTTTAAATTCAGATGTTATATTAAAGATACTAAATTTTAAGGAGCAACAAGTATGAAATATTTCCTCAGCGATTTCCCTCAGATTATTTCTGGATTATCTACCGTTTTCATGTCCATATTCTTTGTAATAATGGCCCACCTTTTTAATGCCAGAGCAGAAAAAGAGAGAGGAACATTAGATAATCAGATTGAAAAAATTGCTGACTTAATTCATTCTTCTGAAATGGAAGTCGAAACCGTAGAACTATTAGAAACTCAAAAAATCCAATTATCCGAATTAGAAATCTCAAATAATTCTGAACTAATAGATCGTATAGATAAACAAAATCAAGCTATACATAAGCTCCAAAATGAATTAGGAAAGCTTAAATCAGAAATTACACAAAAGAAAAATACATGGAGTCTAGTCGAAGGTTTGATAGAAAATTATCACAAGCAAGCACTACGACAAGCAAGTATCCAATTCTGGTTTAGTGCTGTAGCTGCAATAATAGGTCTCCTATTTATAATCATAAGTTTGTTTCTAAGCGAGTCACTGAATGTATACGAAAAAATTGTCGGTACTTTGCCTGGCGTGACAATTGACTTAATAGCGGCTCTGTTTTTCAAACAAGCTGAGCAAACCCGTCAGAGAGCTACTGAGCTATACGATAGGTTACGCCTTGACAAAGAAAGAGAGGAAGCAATTAAACTAATTGAATCAATTGATGACCCGTTACTCAAATCAATAGTAAAAGCTCAACTCGCATTAAAAATCGGTGGTGTTGATGCATCTCTCAATGATTTATCAAGCATATTAAGAAAAGAATTAACAAAAACCACTTAATTTAATTAGATGTTTTTTAAACTAATCGTTATCTTTCATAAAAACTAAACCTCCTAATCCAAATAAAAACCTACTGATTAACAGTAGGTTTTTAAGCAACTTCAATATTATTACTAATGGTAGAAATAAACTCGTTGGATTTCGCTTCTATTATGAACTCAAACATTCCGGCTTTAGGAAATTCTATTTCTAACTTATAAACAAAATATTTATTCAGATGATTTTGTAAACTTCTATTACGCGAACTGGAAACTGTATATTCAAATTGATTTGCATATTTTAACGGCGGAACAATATTCCCATCAGCTTTTATGCTTTTCCAACGTTCTTTTGTAATAAGTTTTATATCAGGTGCCGGTTGAATATCGAAAGGTGTATTAAGAACAACATGAATCTCAATTGGTGAAGAACAAGAAATTATTCCTGATGTTGATGGAAAAACCGCTAAATACATACGATTTTCACCACTTTGATTGGATTGTAATAAGAGTTGGGATAGTCTTATTGTACTGTCACTAAGTTGCTGTTTGGTTTTTCCTAGTTGCTCATTTTTACTTTCTAGATCTGTTTCCTTGGTCTCCAAGTCAGCATTTTTCTTTTCATGCTCTCTAATTAAGGTATCAACAATTACTGCATATGCTATGATTGTGACAAGTCCTAATAAATGAAGAGGATCCTTGTATTCTCCTCCCAGTATCGCCCCAAGAACGGCAGCCATAATAACAGCTATAACATTTATTATTCTATACATTAAGAAAAGGCCCCTACAAATTTAGTCAGAGTCTTAATATCATTGTTGTTAATAGATACGACTCCAGTTCTTGATAAAGATATGAAATTGGAATCGCTGAGCATTAGTAAATAGGATATTATTAAATTTTCATTTTTAATTTGATTGAGTATAATCTCCCTTTTTACGGATTCATAAACAACTTCCTCTCTATCGTTATCGTATAATTCTATATTTTTTATAAAACCATTAAGTTTTTCTAATACACTAATAATGACCTCGTTAGTCAATTGGTAACTAATAATCTTAATCTCTTCTTGTTCTAAAAATTTCTGTATCACGTCAATGTATTTATCGTTAATGAATTCTAAAAAGACCAAATTGCTTTTGTCATCGTAAAAAGCATTTATATATTGACTTACAGGCATATTCATATGATGACCTGATATTTTTGTCCCGAATAAGTATTCATCTTTAAGATTGAATACCACGTGAGTCAAATGATCATCGATTTCAGCAAAATGAAATATACTTATATCATCATCAGACAAAAATTTAATTAAGTTTTTTGTTTTTCTAAAGTCATTGTTTGTATCCACTGAGAATAAAGTGAATTTCATGTCTTCACATCCCGTCGGACTCATTTTTGATTTTAAGCAATTCGTTCATTAAATATATCTGGAAGATATTTAGATCTCCATTATTTCCAAACTCATCTTCATTAATAACAATTCGATGACCGCCTTCTCTATATAACTTTACGTTTATTAAAGAAGGAGTATCTCTATGCCTATGCTCATAATCAAACGGCATTTCAAAAGCCAAGTGGCACATGTTACCATGATCCTTGTATTCTTCATCAACAAGTGATCTTGAATCTGTATCAGATGGATCGATCGTATAAGACACTTTTTTTGTTTTGTCTCCAACTTTAAAGATTTGGTCAATTTTTGCTGATGTCCAATGATATTGGCCTTGAATATGTCTCAACATTCCATCAGTTATTTTAAAAGATTCTAGTTCTACCCCTATAGATTGAATCATTTCTTTAACGCGTGATTTTGCCTTTTCTTCAGATGTCCAGTCGAACTTAATAATAAGGTTACCATCAGATGTCAATTTCACATTAGATTTGCTGAAATATGAATGTTGAACTTTTTCCGCAGTGACATTCCCCTGTTCAAGCCTCGCTTGATAATAATAACCAAGGCTACTTTCTGTTGTGCAATAACATTCTAAACAATGTACATTATCGTATACAAAAGTTGTTATGTTAGTGAATCCTTCACCACTTATTAACCCATTCTGGTTAGGCGATATTCTTTGTTCCATAGTTTCAGTTAATTTAGGCATCGATAAGATCCCATTCTCATCAAACAGAAACATATCTAACTGATCAGACATTTTATATATAAATAGAGTAGCCATTTACATGCCCCATTTTCATTACAAGATGAGTTATTCATATTGTAAATAAAACATATATTGGCTATATTGTCCATGAAAATTACCATCTTAAACCAGTTTAATCAAGTTCTTTATACCTATTCCTTAAATCCTATTGAGCTTACAAACAAAAACACGTTGCATAGCACCGTTTATCATCCAGAGCATTCCTATATATATATCGCATGGTTATATCTTCGCATTAAAAATATGTAAAAAAAATGGAGTGATCTTACCCCCATTCCTCGCACAGCACCCTTGACGATTCACGTCTAAGGACAGGTCAGTCCCACAGCACGGCCGAGTCCTACTGTGATAAGGGGTAGCAGGGACACCCGGGCAAAAGCCCTATGTCCCTACTTTAATTTGCATTAACCGTCATATGATTGTCATGATACAGTCAATTAACCGTCAATATTTTAAGGTTTATATGATTCCACAGTCTTTCAACGTATTGGCGACACTTCTAATTCCTTCTGCAATGCGCCGATCTACTGTTCTTTCACTCATCATATTCCGGAATCTAATTACAGTGTTCTTCCATTTCCCACCTTTGATGAACCGATGTTCAATAATGCGCCGGGCTTCATCATCTTTGATTGTGCGGATCGCCATGTCAACTACGTTGATTTTCTCATTGTAGGCATCATATTTGCCTTGCTGCTCTGGCGTCAATACCCTCATCGTTTCAAACACGCTTTTACTTGCTTTCCATTGGGGGTAATCTTCGCGGAGCAGTTTAATTGTGGCTTCGGCATCCTTATCAGAGGCGCTTGGAAACATTTCTAATTGTTCTACAGCGTCCATATGATCCCCCTTTTGCACTTTGTCACATATAATCATCAAGAGTCGCTTGGCCTTCTGTGACCACTTCCGAAGCATCTTGAATCAATCCTTTATCTAACCATGCCTTTGGTGCATTCTTCGTATACTGAGGCCAAATCGGTTCCCCAGCTCGAGAGCGTGTAGGGTTCTCGCTCTCTGCTTTTTCCGTCCATGCCCATTGGGTACGGGCTGTTACCATATCGTTACTCATGAGCTGCTTCACCTTCCTGCTCTGCTGGCTTATTCTCATGCAACCATCTGTATATACGTTCAAGAGCCAAGTCCTGGCTATAGGATTTCCCTTTAAGATTCAGAATGTCTGTAACTTCCCTCATGAGTCTGACCAAGCTTTTCCGATATGCATGAACTTGTTGAAGTTCCTTCCGAAGCTGATCGTTCTCAATGTACGAATCTTCCAGCTTGTCCATCAGCATGGCTGGATAGCGTGTTCTAGTCATTGCGAGCTTCCGTTTTACATCATTTATGCTCTTCATCGCTAATCTCTCCCCTTCAATTTCATCGCAGGGCGATTCTGCGGTATCGCCACGGCATTTATAGGTGGTGGTCGGTGTCTTAACATCCCCAAACGCTCTATGCACACTTTGCGTTCGTCTACACGTCTGTTCCTGTATTAACAGTGTGCCTCAACTTCGCTCTATCGAAATGGTTTTGAAGATCCTCGCGACTTCTCACGGTATAATGCCGTGCCGCTTGCGTTTTGATGACTGATCGGATTTCACGTTTGCCCTGGCTCAATTCATGCAGCAATCCAAGCCGGACGACAATCTCATGCAGAACACGCCATTGTTCATTCGCTTCCTTGGCACGACGGCGCGTTCTTCTATTCGCCTGATATTGGCGCATCAACTCTTCTGGGTTCACATCTTCTGAACCTAGAAATTCAAATGCATGGGATAAATCCGTAGCTTCACCATCACAAAATGCTATGCAGGATAACGTACTATCAAATTCAGCCTTAATGTACTTGACCAACTCATGAAACTGGTTAGCTGCATCTTTAGGTGTCATTGCTGTCGTTTCGTCCATTCTCCCTTTCCTCGCTTTCCTTGAGCTGCTTGCATAGCCCATCGTATTTTTCCAAAGCAAGAATTCGGCGTGGATCGTCAGGGGCAAGCCCATCAATAAACGCTGCACCCTTTATCACCCGTTCCCGCAAACGTTCCTGATGATAGCTCACCAGCTCACCGAATATCCGTTCAAAATGATCCAAAATCTCATCCTGTGTTTGAGCTATACACCCCTGACTTTTTAGGCGGGTGAATGTGTGTTCGTCGATGTTTCCGTTTTTAAGCGCATTTTCCAAATGGCTGATTAAAATGATCTGATATCGCATGATGAGTCTAACGTTGTTTTCAATCTCCAAAGGATCTGCTGTCACATTCACCCCACCTTTCTAATCAATACTGCATTCGATCCAGATTCACGAACTTGCTGTAGTTCTTCAAGTACGCCATTTCCGCGATGCCTGTTCCTGTATTCCGACCCTTGGCAACAATGATTTCCACAATATTTTTCTTCTCTGTCTCGGCGTTGTAATAATCATCCCGGTACAAGAAGTCAATTTCATCTGCATCCTGCTCAATCGAACCGGACTCCCGAAGATCAGACATCATTGGACGCTTGTCCTGCCGCTGCTCTACGCCCCTGCTGAGCTGGGACAGCACTTCTACCGGACAATCATTGTCTCGGGCAATCTGTTTCAAATAGCGGCTAATATAGGCTATCTCCTGTTCACGGCTTGAGAAGGTTTTCCCTGAACTGATCAACTGGAGGTAATCAATCTGAATAAAGATTTCCCCATATTCCTTTTTGAGCTGTTTTGTCTTGGCTGCTATCTGCTGGATAGTGATGCCTGGTGTATCGTCAATTACAATGGGCAGCGCGTCCAGAAGCATACGGGCGTCTGTGTAATCCCCCCATTTTTCCGGACTCAACAATCCAGTCCTTAACATGGTTCCATCCAGATTCCCTATGTTTGCAAGCAATCGTTCGCCCAATTTCTTGCCTGGCATCTCTAAACTGAATATCCCGGTGGCTACCCCGTGACTTGCAGCAGCCTTGGAGTTATTAAGCATAAAAGCCGTTTTACCAACTGATGGTCTAGCTGCCACAATGATTAAATCTTGCTTCTGCCTGCCACCTGTAAGCTTGTTTAGGTCATATCCACAAGTAGGCACACCGGTTATCCCTTTGGATTTACTTCGGGTGTCCAGATCATCGTCATGACCGTCCATGACTTCACTGATTCTGATCATGCCCCGATCGGAAGAAGAACGTTCGGACAATTCCTCTGCCCCGGCCTTGATATTTGCCACAACTTCAAGCGGATCGGAAGTTTCTTCAAGCTGTTTTCTTTGCTCGTCCAAGAACAAAATAGTCTGACGCTTCGTGCCAAGTGTCTGCACAATCGAAATGTACTCTTTTGCGTTTCCTGCAGTTGGTACTGCGTTAACCAAATTTCCAAGATAGTCAATGCCGCCAATGTCTTCTGTGACACCTCGTGTCTCCAGATCGGCATAAAGCGTAACCAGGTCAACTGGCTTTTCTGATTCGTGTAGCAAGATGACCGATTCAAAGATAATCCGATGCTGTGATGAAAAGTCTTGGGGGGTAAGCAACGCTACAGCAAGTGACGTGTTGTCTCCTGATCGATCCAGAAGCAAGCTCCCTATTACCGCCTGTTCAGCCTGTAGGTTGTAAAGGTTAGTCATTCGTCTCACCGTCTTTAAGAAGCGGTACAACACCCCTTTCCCAAGAGTCAATAAGCGCGAAACATTGCTGGGTTTCTATCCGAAGGATATCGTTTGCCGTTGATGTGTTAGCTCGGATATCCGCTATCGTCGGTGGCCACTTTGATGTCTTAATGTGTTGCTTCAAACTCCGTTGTGCAGATTCAAATGTCACGTCTGAAAGCATCTGTTCCCAAAGCGTTGCCATTTCGTCAGTCAGTTCTACCGTGGGGTAAGCTGTAACCACTACCGCCAAAATGCTCAGTACCTGTTGATTGTCCATTGCGTATGCCCTCCATCCGTTTTTGTAAAAGAGATTTATTTCGACTTGCCCGGGTGTTACTTTGATCATTCGCTACCGGAACAACTGCCGTAATCTTCGGTGCTTCTGTAAAATCGGCATACCGTTCGTTCTTCGGGTTTAAAAAAGTCGAACCATGCATGATGAAATTGCTTTCTGTTCGGTTGATTAAACAGTGTTGTGCATAGTGCTCAGAACATTGGATTAATAGTTTAGGATCAACCTTCGCTTTTATCGCCCTGTCCCACATGTTTTCAGCACCCTTTTTCGAAACCTTTCTCGGGTATGAGTTCCAGAACAATTCAAAGTCCGAAATGACCATATCTTTAATGTCTTTATCTTTTAATGTCTTTAAATTGTCTTTAGGAGGCTTGGAAGCCGCGTCCTGTATGGATTCAAGGGGTTTTGCAGTTATTGTTTCAATAACTGCTGGTTCTTGTTTTAATAACTCGTTTTCGTTTTCGGTTATCGTTACAATAACTCCGTCAACCTCTTGCAGTTCTTGTTTTGATAACTCTTCCGCACTCTGCTCAGTTATTGATTTGATAACTTTTTCTTTGTTTCTTTTAGCCTGAGCAAGGTTGATTCCGATCAACTCTTTGAACCTTTCGTCGTCCCACCCTCTAACCGGAGAAACTTGCCAATATGCAAAATCCTCGTTAAACGAAAATTCATTGTCTCCACGCTGCCAAGCAATCACGTTACAATTCTCAAGATATTTAAGTTCGTTAGTGATGTTCGTTTTACCAACTCCACATAGGGAAAAGTCTTTCAGCATCGGAACCATTGCCGTTGCCTGATTGCACCCATAAGATAAGCGCCAAAGAAACAGCAAAATATCCTTCTGGCGCTTAGTAAAATCCCGACGAATGACCTCATCCCAAATCTGGTTGGCAATCCCTACAAATCCGTTCTTCTTGCGAGAGTCGGTCACCCGTCTCACCTACTCTTCCTTGAATCTTGCGTACCGAAGGCAGCCTCCAACAATCCGCGCAGCGCTTCGCCTTTAGGCTGTTTATTATCACAAATTCGCCGAAGTAACTGAGCGACAAACTCATATAATTCTTCACGATCCAAATATTCCAAATGGGTCAGCATAGAAGCTTGAAACCCACTGCTCCAAATGTCATAAGTCCACCATTGGAAGCCTACATGATGATATTTCCCATCGAATTCAGCATCCGTCTTGTAAGGTCGAGAAAGAGAGCGAATGACTTCGCTGCCGACAGTATTCACTTCAACATTCACACCATTAGATTCCAAGACTCTCACCCTCCCAATCGTATTGGGCTGAAATGATTTCAAATCTATTAACTGATACAGGCTGGCTATACCAAACATGCGTTGCTTCTGATCCTTCCGGCCATGCGGTAATAAAAGCCGTGTCCGTGTCTTCCTTATATCCAGGAGCTACCTTAATATTGCTTCCAGCTACTTGTGGCAGACCTCGGATAGCTTCGCAAACTAAACCTAATAGATAAGTCCAAACTTCTTTTTTATATTTCAGTCGTGCGCCGTTTAACTCATGATGAAACCCGCTAAGAACAGGGAAAACACCCCGATCCTGAATACGAGTTCGCAGAGCACTTACCTTGTCAGCACGGTTCAATTTTTCTATTTTTGCTGGGATGATCATTGTTGTTTTCTCCTCTCAATTTTGAGGGCACCACTTGCGCATATCGAAAACATGGTGTTATAATCGGCGCGAAGGGATGCCCCTTTGGTTTTGATTGCCTTAACGTCTCCGGCAAGAGTTTAGATTAAGGCAACCATGATTGATTATCTAAGATGACTAACAGAAGCTGTGTACGCCGATGTAATGGCTGACATGGCTTCTTTTTCGCGCACATCAACAATACTTAGCACTTTAGTAATATCTTTGTTCATCTGATCTTTCGTGTAATTCTCATCAGAACTTACAAGATAGATGATGTCCAACAACTCTTTCTTCAGCTCCCAGTAAGCCATCAGTTCCGTATGCTGTTCCTGTGTCATACCGCCTTACCTCCCACACATATATTTTTAGGGTTGTCCAAGAACGGCTTGAGTAAAATCGCTTCATACTCATGCAGTTCCTGAAACACTTCTCTAATTCCATTTGAGATTTCGTCCCTTGAGTACATCGCGTCAGTGTCCACAATTTCACTTAATTCTGACAGTCTGTATTTTAATTGAGTTATCAGCGTGATATGGTGGAAGTCCGTTCGTCTAACCGCCTGTCTGGCTGAATGAACATCTGTGGCATCTCCTGCGTATACGTGGTTGTAGCCTGTACCGTAATAAGTGCACAGCTTGACAAACTCATCAATTGCTGCTGAACTGGCATCCTTCTCAAGCTTGCGGATTCTACTTGCGGAAATACCAGTTTTATTAGCCGCTTCCTCAACCGTGTATCCGAAGTTTTCTCTGGCTTCCTTCAACGTCAATTTTTGAGCAATAGAGATTCCGTCAGCTCCGATCATTGAAGCACCTCGCCTTCCTCGCCAAGTGGCGGGTCAATCATTTTGCGATAATCCTCGTTCGCCAGCCCAAGCAGTTCCTGCAGCTTGTCTAATTTAAGCGCACGATCAATCCAACCAGCTGCACTTACAGGATTAGTACCGAGATACGTTTGCTCAATTCCATTCCGCCGTGCCTCTTTACTTTCTTTGCTGATTCCATAACAAGCATCAGACAAATCATCAAAATCTAGCGTACGTAGAAAGAGGATAAATGCAATTTCCTGTTGGGATAAAATCATTGTTTGTTAGCTCCTTTAGATTGTTTTTGAATATTACGAACTATGATTGCATGCTGTAACGGATTACCAAACCATAGGCGTGCTAATTCAGGAAGCGTCATACTCGCTCCGCCTTGTTCGAGTAGCCCACAGTAAGAATCTGATTGTCATCTTCAAGTACCTTTACGTTTTTAATGACACGTCCTTCACGGATACGATCAGTCAACCAAATCAAAGCGGCTTCAAAATCATCAGAATGAACGTCTACGGCCATTACCTCATCCTCGAATTCGATATCTTCAATGTAGTTATGAGCATCTGCAATAGCTTCTGGCGACATTTCCCCAGTATTGAACCATGCTGCATACGTCTCATTTGCAATGCACAATGAAATCTGTGATTTGGTGATTTCCTTGCCGTAGGACTCGCATACGCTGAACAAAAGACTGGTTTCTCCCAAATCAATTTGCATTGCATCTCCACCCTCATCCGCCGTTCTTTCCACAAAATCGGTTTTAATAGGCTGGCTTACAATGCTCATGAATGGATCTGCATCCTCGCGCAACTTAAGCTCCAATGAACACGGCATTGAATGTTTTTCCATAACCTCGAATAGATGAAGGACTTCCCCGAATTCAGCATTGCTTAGTTTTGTAATTGTCATTTGTTTTCTCCTTTAGTGCGGATCAGTGCCGCATGTTATTTGGTATCGGTTAAAATAATGTTTGGCCGTTCGCTTCTTCAATCTGTCTCAATAGGTTCGTTGGCGGTGTCCAGTGCGGCACATATTGCAACCCACGGTTAATGTCCTTTGTATATGTGTTACAGTATGATGCTACGCTGAAAAATTCTTGATAATCATTCCATAATGCGGAATAAACGCTACTCCGAATGCTATTATTTTTATATGCTGCCGACTTCTTGCCGCCAAGAACACCAACAACTTTTGCATTACCAGCCTTCCGTAACAACCGTTGTTGAGCATAATCAATAGTCGTGTGATTCTCTAAATGCTCCACTCTGGAATCCAAGTTTTGCATTTTCTTATCAACTACAAAGATTGCTTGAAGCTCAGGACTTAGGTCATTGTAGTTAAAACCGTTATGGATAAATGCTGCGGCCAAGACATCTTTTGCCTTTAGTTGATACTTCACAAGCTTGTCTGCCACGTCTGGTTGATGAACTAGCATGCTTGGTGTGATGGATATTTTAGCTAACCAAAGTGGGAGGAAATCCAATTCAATAACCAATACTTCCTGATTGCCGCCATTTGTAGGGAGGACGAAATATCGTGACCCCCCATGTTTAAGGACTACGTCCTCTTGAATCTTTTTGCGTTCACTTTTCATTTGGCCTTCCGACAAACCAAGACCTTCACAGACCCACTTAACCCCTACGTAAACTTTCCCGTCATTCGCCTTTACTCCAAGAAGTTCATCTCCGTTAAAAGAAACAAGCTTCTGTTCTACTGGATAAATTCCACTCATACTCTTTCTCCTTCCCAACCAATGCAATTTTCTTTTTCCTGTTGATCCATCCACTTGTCCAAGGTTTCAACTCTAAATAAAATCTTAGCCTTGGTAGAGTTTGATCCCCCAGCTCTGTAATGCGGAAGTTTTTTTTCTCTGCAGAGAACACGAACCGTGTCCTCAGACATCCCTAAATATCTTGCCGCTTCAGGAACAGTAAAGCGTGTTTGATCAATAGTAACTTCCATGATGCAATCGCCCCTCTCAAGCCAAAATATAGATTTAAAACAACTAAAGTTTCTTATTAGAAACCTCAGGACGTAAAAAATAATCATCAGCACTAATTTTGAAATTCTCACAAAGAACTCTTAACTCAGCGATCGAAAAATCTCCGCCTGTACCATTAAGATTTTGATTAAATGCAGACGGTGATTTACCTAGCATTTCAGCAACATATTTCTGTTGAACACCACATTCATCTAAATAAGCTTTAAATTTGGTGTATGGGATATGTCTTCGCTTTGTCTGCTTCATTTGCTTCACCCCTTTCTGGTTTCTGTTTCGAAACCTTGTGAGGTGAGTATATCCGTCTATAGTTTCAATGTCAATAACTTTATTGCTAGATTTCTAAAGAAAAGTTGCTTTTTCGAAACCCGTACATTATTATGAGTTTAGACAGTTCTAAATTGAATAATTAGGAGAATTGAGATGAGTCAACCAATAGGGAAAATTATTAAAAGTTTACGTAATAAACACAAACTTTCACAAGATGAACTGGCAGAAAAACTTAATCAAAAGTTCAATACAACTATAAATAAAGGCATGATCTCAAAATGGGAAAACGATCTTGGAGATCCTCGTCTTGATACTGTTAGGCATCTCTCGGTATTCTTCAATGTATCTTTAGACTATTTGTTAGGGAGAACTGATGAACCGAATGATACTACATCTGATGAAGGAGATGCTCCTTTAGACAAGAATTATCGAAAAATCGAAAGATTTGCTAGGAAGGTATCTCCAGATGTTTTAGAAAAGGCAGTAAAAATTTTAGATGCAGCCTTTGAAGATGCCTTCAATGAAGAGGATTATGAGGATGATGATGATATTTAAACCAGATTTTAAGAAAGCAGAAATGTCAGCATACAGTTTGTTGAGAGAAATACCAGCCGACAATTTCCCCATAAAAGTTAAGGAAATGGCAAAGGAATTTGAGAATTTAAAAATTAGAACTTACACTTGGTTTGCAAAAAAAAGAAATATGACATTCGAAGAGGTTTGTATATTCGCCGAAAGTGAAGAGGGCTGTTGTTATTATCAAAAAAAAAATCACCAGTATTTGATACTGTATAACGAAAAAATCTCTTCGCCTGGTAGAAAACGTTGGACAATTGCCCACGAAATTGGTCATTACATTCTTCGGCACAATGAAATTTCTAACAAGACAATAATCTCTAGAAGTTCTCTTACAAAAGATCAGTACAAATCATTCGAACAAGAAGCAGATTGCTTTGCTCGATCTTTATTAGTTCCTTCAAGTGTTCTTTATGCCCTCAAAAAATTCAACGCTAAGGATCTAAGCAATTGGTTTGATATTTCATTGCTTGCCGCTAAAAACATCCTAAGTTTTTTTAGTAAAGGCACTGCATTAGGTAGGACGCATAATCCTAGAGATTACTTAGTAAAAAAATATTCAGACTTCATTTTTCTTATAAACAACGAGCATTATTGTAATAAATGTAAACATAACTTCATAAAGACTAACCCCACTTATTGCCCGGTATGTGCATCCAAAAAAATCTATAATAAAAGGGTTGAATTTGATATGAAATATGAAAAAGTGAAGCTCGATGAATTCAGTAGAGCCATAATATGCCCGAAATGTAGTAATGAAGAAATTAACGGAAATGATTATTGCAAAATATGCGGCGTTCATGTGGTAAACCGTTGTAATAATAAAGAATATTGGAATGGAAAACCTGAAGTCATTTGTGATGAACTAGCTGATGGTGACGCAAGATTTTGTACCAAATGTGGTCATGCAACAACCTTTTATGAGAATGATTTACTTCCCTATTGGGAGCTAGAATATAAACATGGGAAAAAGCAAGAACACAAAAGTTACCTTGAGCATCTTGATGAAGAAGTTGAAATGGAAGCAGAGATGGAATATGAAGAAGAAAAAAGAGAACGTACAGCACGACATTTGAAAGTTTTAGATGAGATACCATTCTAGGATGAACTGCTAACTTACTGAAAGGAGTACGAATAATGGCATCTATTGAAGCTCGCGGAACCAATTCTTGGAGGTTGACTGTTGAAGCAGGTTACGATTCTAACGGGAAACGGTTACGCGAAAAGAAAACGATTCGCATCAATGAAAAACTATCACCTAAGAAATTGGATGAAAGGCTTAATGAGGAATTAGTTAAGTTTAAAATGGAAGTAGAGTCTGGACAATATATCGCTCCTGAAAAAATGATGTTCGCAACTTTTATTGATGAATGGAGAGTTAAATTTGCTAAGGGTAAAAAATATGCTCCGAAAACAACTGAACTGAACGAGTATCTGTTTACTCTACTACTTCCCCATTTTGGTAACAAAAAGATGAGTGATATCAAAACAATGCATATTGTACAGTATTTTAGTGATATCGAGGATCCAGAGAAAAGACTTTTCAGTTATAAAGGTGAGCTGTCATCCTCTACTCTTATTTCTCTCCATAGAGTATTACGAAATGTCTTTGGTGTCGCTGTAACCTGGAAGGTGATAAAAGAATCCCCTATGCATGGATTAAAATATCCGAAAAAAATTAAAGTTAAAGCTGAGTGTTATGATGAGGAGGAGAGCAAAGAACTTTTAACAATATTGGAGTCTCAACCTTTGGTTTGGAAGGCAATCGTTACCCTAGCAATAACAACAGGTATGCGACGAGGTGAAATTTGTGGACTCGAATGGAAGCATATTAACTTAGATAAAGGAATCATTGAAATTGAACAACAGATGGTATACACAAAGGAAACCCAAAAAGCCATAACACCACCGAAAACAGCGGATGCCAATCGGAAAGTATCGATCCCTAAAGTTGTAGTGGATCTATTGAAAAACTTGCGCAAGCAGACAGTTATCAATATTGATAAAATGGGTTCGGAGTGGAAAGGTAGTTTAGAACATCAGTTTGTCTTCACTACTTCGTCTGGTTCTCCATTCGGGCCAGAATATGTTTCAAATAGATGGCACAACTTTGTACGTAAACATGGATTACGTCCCATCAAATTTCACGCTTTAAGACATACATCAGCATCCTTGCTAATTAATCAGGGAGTACATTCGAAAGTCATTTCAGAACGCTTAGGTCATTCAGACATAGCAATAACAATGAATGTGTATGGTCACGTTTTTCGCAAAGCTGATCACGATGCAGCTAACAAGTTCGATGATATGTTTAATAAACCAAACAAAGACATTAATTAAGAGTCCCCAATTCGTCCCCATTTACGAAACTACCACTCTAAAAAAGCTTACACAGCAATGTTTTACACTGCTTGATATCTATAGATGTAATAGGATTAACCTATAACGAGGAAAAACCAAATAAACCACTGCTCGCAGCAGAGGTTATAATTGATAACAATTATCATTATCATAAACTTATGATACGTTTCTAAACGGATTGTGTCAATGTATTTTAGCAAAAAAGGATTAAACGACTTGAGGGTGATATAATAGTGGCAATGATGAAAGGAATGACCAATGACGATGGAATTTAGACAGCTCCAATATACGTTGCAGATTGCGGCAGAACGAAATTTTTCCCGTGCAGCAGAGAAGCTACATATCGCACAACCCTCGTTAA
Source organism: Paenibacillus tundrae (assembly GCF_030812775.1). Taxonomy (GTDB): domain Bacteria; phylum Bacillota; class Bacilli; order Paenibacillales; family Paenibacillaceae; genus Paenibacillus; species Paenibacillus tundrae_A. The sequence continues at coordinate 571,952 of NZ_JAUSTI010000001.1, read as the reverse complement.
GCCAGCAATTATCCAAATTAGAAAAAGAATTGGGCGTGCTCCTTTTTCAACGAAATACGAGCACAGTGGAACTGACCCATGCTGGGGTTACCTTTGTTGAACAGGCTCAGAAAATCGTAGATGCGGTTGAACTGCTCAGACAGGAAATGTCAGACATTTCGCAACTTCGTAAAGGCAAAGTCGTTGTAGGCAGTATGCCAATTACCGGCTCCCATCTACTACCTCATGTTCTGCCTGCATTTCAACAAACCTATCCTGAGATTGAAGTAACGTTGCTGGAGGACTCGGGTCTTACGCTAGAGAAACTAACGGCAAGCGGCAAAGCCGATCTTAGCTTGTTATCCCTTCCGCTACAAGAACCAAGTTTATCCTATGTTGTGATCGGTGAGGAACGAATTGACTTGGCCGTACCTCCAACGCATCCATTAGCACAGCGAGGTGATCCTGCCAACCCCATTCCCGTAAGGATGGAGGAGCTTCGTGAAGAGTCTTTTGTTGTCTTGAAGAAAGGACAAGGTTTCCGCAAACTAACCTTTGACCTCTGTGAACAGGCTGGTTTCGATCCCAATGTCGTGTTCGAGAGTAATAACATTGAAACCGTACAATCCCTCGTAGCCACAGGCATGGGTATTACTCTGGTTCCGCGCTTTATCGCACGAGCACCTCGCAGTGAATTTGTACCGGTGTATGTGCCTCTGGCTGAGCCTGTCCCGAGCCGTACTTTAGTTGTTGCGTATCGTCAGGGACGAGTATTATCCAAAGCGGCTGAAGCCTTTATCCACACCTTCAAGCAGACAGTTGCAAAGCTATCTGAAGGTAATCATTAGTCATCTATCAATCTGAGTACAGTGCTGCGTTGACTTACACTTTACTCAAGACAAATAAAAGGGAAGACCTTAGGGTCTTCCCTTTTATTACATACAGCGCTTGGCTATTACGACAAGGCATTCTTCAGCTTATTCGAGCGTGTTGCACTGTTCGAGCACAATGTTTCACACGTTTATTGTTTAATCATCTAAGTTAACGTAGAAACGTACATAGGTCGTTTCGATCTGGCGGTTTATTTACGTAAATTACGATCACTCGTCAACCTGTTCTGCTGATTCACCAGACGTCCTTCATCTGGCGTTCCTTGTTCAGGGGGTGATAGCCCTCCTGCACCATTCTCTAAGAATTGTCTTAAGTGATCTACCCTTGTGTTATCCTGTTCCAGTCTCCTGAGCGTATCTTTCACATGGTTGTCCATTGATTGATCATCCTCCTTGGTGACGGGATAGTTATCATTACCCGTCCACGGAGAGGATAAACACTTATTCTCAATATTTATTTATTTTTCACGAAAGTAAAGCCCCGGTCTCCGATCCTCAAATACCGGAATACGTCCACGAACCTCATCAACCAGGGAGGGACGTATCATTCCCGTCACGATCTCCTCACCTTCTCCGCCCTCAGCTACAATCTCCCCCCAAGGGTCGATAATGAGAGAATGACCGAAGAATTCCGTATCTCCGCCCAGTCCTACACGATTACAAGCGATCACATACATCTGATTCTCGATGGCTCTAGCCGTCAGAAGTGTGCGCCAGTGATGCAGACGAGGTTTTGGCCATTCGGCTGGTACGATCAGAGCTTTAGCCCCATTCAGAGCTAATGTCCTCGCAAGCTCCGGGAAGCGAATATCATAACAGATGGAAGCCCCTGCTGTAAGACCATTTTCCAACTCAAAAATCTCCGGTTCTGCACCAGGATGCAAATACTTCTCTTCATCCATCAATCGGAATAAATGCAGTTTATCATAACGTGTCACTTCACGACCTTCTCGATCATAAGCGTACATCGTATTGTAAATTTCACCTTTGCGTTTCTCTGCAATGGAACCACCAACAATTGAGATTTGATGCTTTTTGGCAAAAGCAGATAACCATGCTCGCGAATGTTCCCCCTCAGGGTCAGCCAGTTCATGAATTTGCTCCAAAGCGTAGCCTGTATTCCACATCTCAGGCAATACAGCCAAGCCCAGATCAGGATATTGTTCCACTGCCCGCTCAAGCAATGATTGCATATGTTGATGATTAGCCTCTGGATCTCCTAATTGAATATCAGCTTGTATCAAGGCTACTCGCATTTCTCCTTGTTGTTGTGTCATGACCAGCGCTCCTCCGAAATGTAATATTGGATATCATAGCTTGATCATCCTGACGACTGCAAGTGCACTTTTAGAGGTTGTTCCAAAAGTCCGCTTTTGACTACCTATCAGAACGACGACCTAACAGTTCGGGCAGCAGGCTCAATAGATTCATACGGGTACGTGCATCACCCAAGTTCCATATCGTTTCTTCAAGCGGATATACGTGACCATTTTTCACTGCGCTCAGCCCTTGCCAAGCAGCACTCTGCATTAAAGCTTCCGTCGCCTGTCTTGCAACGGGATCTTCAGGTAACATAAGAAACACACGGTCTCCAGCATATTGGTGCAACGCCTCAGCAGCAATTTCTTTATAGGCTCTGCCTGCAGCCAACGCTTCCTGTACTTTTGCAACTGGCTTGAAGCCGAGGGGATGATATAACATTGGAGCAAGTCCAATGTTACCCATCACGAATAATCGCGCCCCGCGGTGATAGACAAAGACTGAAGCGGTTTCCCCTGGTTGAATGAATGCCTGGAGCTTTTGCCACATGTTCATCTCATTTTCGGTATACGTCAACCACCATTGCTCTGCCTCAGCATATTTACCAAACCAACTTCCGATCATGTGGATACGATCGCTTAGTGTCGCATGAGAGTTATACGCAAGTGTCGGTGCAATCCGGGAGAATTGTTCAAATTGCTGTTCATCGCTGCTGTCAAAAATGATTAAGTCTGGCTTCATCTCCACGGTTTCTTCTACATTAATCGGCTGCACCGCATCATATGCTCGTTGATTCAGTATCGGAAGATCCATGATCAGCATATCTCCTACCGATTCCCCGTAATACATAATGCGTTCAGGAACGGCTGGAATATTCACATCATGAGAAGAGAAGTCTTGAACAAGTGTCTGACGCTGAAGAGATCGGTCATATTGGCGAGGAGCGAAACCTGTGGATTGGCGAAAACGTCTGCTGAAATAGTATTCATCCTTAAAACCAACCCTACTTGCAATATCTCTCAGTGGTTCATCGGATTTGCCTAGCCATTCTTTGGCGATTTGGATTCGCACATGATTCACATAATCCAGTGGCTTACGTCCTGTGAGCTCTCTAAACAACGTCGTGTATTGAGCAGGCCGCAGCCCGGCCAGCTTTGCAAGTTTTTGTACAGTGATCTCCTCAGCGTAATGCTCGTCCACATACTTTATCGTGCTGTTTACTTTTCCTCCTGGACTCAGTTCCGTCTCCAATGAAGTATATCTGGTGATCATCATCCCCATCAGCTTCTGAAATTGCACATTCAACCTAGCATATTCGCTGTCTGTACGATATTCACGCATAGGAAGCATGGATTCTAGAATCCCGCTTAACTGAGCGTATGCATAACCCCCTAGTTTGTTACGATGCTCAAATAATGAACGCGTATATAATTCTGGATCATCTGTTAACACATGAAATACATCATACTCAACCGCCACATAATGTAGAGCTTGCTTATCATCATGTTCAATCTGATAGCTCTCGCCTGGTGCCAGGGGATAGATCTTGCCGGATGAAAATACATACTGCTTGTGACCTATATACAGACGTCCCGTACCTTCCTCACAAATCAAAAATGTATGTTTTCGGCAATCCTTTTCCAGCATCCTTTGTTCCGGCTGCTCATTATGCTGCTCTATACTACCAAACCGGAACATAAATGCCGAAAAGAACAGCGTGCCCTCAACCTGCTTCGACACAGACATTGGGTTCACCTCATCATTTATATACATCGTTCATTCACCTATATTGAGAATAATTATCATTTCATCATACTTTTGATTATATCGTAGGTATGCCCACGAATCCAGAACATCGCATGAATCCATACAACAAAAAGAACATATCAACAAAAATGTTGAATGTTCTTCATGTGTGAGTGGTCACAACTAATGATTTAACAGTATTTCGTACTTTGATATGAAATTAGAGCTGTTTCCGTATCTTATGGCGTGATCTGTTTAGGAAGTTCTTTCAAAAGCCACTCTCTAGAGACCGCATCACTTGAAGCTTTGACAATATCAAATTGGTACACGTGACCTGCTTTCACCGCAGGCAGGTTCTTCCACACTGAGCTATCAAGCAGTTCTTTGGTTGATTGTTTCGCTTCCTCTGGTACAGGATTTAGGATAAAGATTCGATCACCTGCGAATTCTGGCAGTTTCTCTGTTGAAATCTCAGCAAAGCCTAACCCTTCATCCAATACCTTCTGGATTTCAGCTGTTGGCTTCATACCACCTGATCCATACAACAATTGAGGTAATCCTGCACCCGCCATTACGAATAATCGATTACCCGGATACATCGTGAACACCGATGCGGTCTCATCCGCTTCTAATCCATTTTCATGAAGTTGTTGCCACATCGCTTCAGTCGCTTGCTGGTGGGCTGTGATCCACGCTTCGGCTTCTTCCTTTTTGTTCAACATATCACCTAATGTGCGCATTCTATCTTCAATGGTTGCAAACGAATCAAATGTTACTGTTGGTGCTACCTTAGAGATTGCCTCATATTGGTTCTCATCACTGTTGGAGAAAATAATGAGATCCGGGTTAAGAGAGAGAGACTTCTCTACACTAATCGGGAATCCCACGTCCTCAGCTTCTGTAACTTGATCATCATACACGGTTCCTTCTTGACGAAGTATGCCCACAGGTACCACGCCGAGCGCCAGAAGATCTCCTGTAACCTCACCATGGTAAATCACTCGTTTTGGTGTTACTGGAATTTCTACCTGATGGCCTGTCCAATCTGTAAATATCCGAGTTTGAGCTTCTTCGTTACTAGCTGAAGTCGCTGCTTGATCACTCTCTGCTGTTGTACCGGACTGTGCCTCACTGGCTGTGCTAGACTGTTCTGATGAATTGGCTGTAGAAGTCGATGCCTCGTTGCCACAAGCAAGTAGAAGCATAGATAGCCATGTTAGTGTCAATAGAACTGCCGTATTTCGTATACCCTTTTTCATTCCCATTTCTCCCCCTAGATCTGTTCATGTACTTTATTTCTCTGTAAAAGAAAAATCAACCTTATTAATGATATTGATTATCATTATCGAGTGTATCATAAAACAATTCCTCCTCCGCGCTCAATGGACAAACGTAAATTTCTACTTTTCGTTTTGTACAAAAACCCGAAACAACCACGTAGTTTGGAATCATCAGTGCTCTTTTCCCTCTATACAGCTCGGGATTGACGTGATAAATTAATGAATACTTATTTCCATTTTTAAATAACCGGAGTGATGATACTAATGACGAAACCACAGCAACATTCAGGTCGCTCAGCCTTTACGATACCTACATCTGATGTAATGACACAGTTGCCTACACAGTTCTTCGCAAGTCTTGTGCAGAATGTGAATCGCGAAATTAACGCTGGACATGATGTCATTAATCTTGGACAAGGTAATCCCGATACACCAACGCCACCTCATATCGTAAAAACGTTGCAGGAATCGGCTGAAAACCCGCTCTATCACAAATACTCACCATTCAGTGGATATTCCTTCTTGAAGGAAGCGATTGCGAAGCGATATAAGGAAGATTACAATGTCGATCTTGATCCAGACACAGAAGTTGCTATTCTATTTGGTGGCAAAACGGGTCTCGTTCAATTACCGCAAGTGTTACTTAATCCAGGTGACGTGTGTTTGGTTCCAGATCCGGGATACCCCGATTATTGGTCTGGTGTAGCTCTTGCCAAAGCACATATGCATTTTATGCCACTACTGGAGTCCAATGCTTTTTTGCCTGACTACGAAGCAATCTCGGCTGAGGACAGAGCAAAGGCTAAGCTAATGTATCTGAACTATCCGAACAACCCGACATCTGCCACAGCTCCTCTTTCTTTCTATGAAGATACGGTGGAATTTGCTGTTCAAAATCAGATTGTTGTAGCTAGTGACTTTGCCTATGGTGCAATCGGATACGATGGGCACCGTCCTGTGAGCTTCCTCCAAGCACCAGGGGCTAAGGAAGTCGGAATTGAATTCTACACCCTATCCAAAACGTATAATATGGCTGGATGGCGTGTGGGTTTCGCCCTTGGGAATGCGGACATTATCTCGAAAATTAATCTATTACAGGATCACATTTATGTCAGTCTGTTCGGTGGTATTCAATCGGCTGCAGCAGCAGCATTGACCTCCTCTCAGCAATGTGTCACCGATCTAGTAGCACGGTATGAATCTCGTCGCAATGCGTTTTATGATGCACTTGAGCATATCGGTTGGCAAGCTGCCAAGCCAAGTGGTTCATTCTTCAGTTGGCTGCCTGTGCCTGAAGGTTTCACGTCTTCTACTTTTGCCGACCTACTCCTACGAGAAGCCAAGGTCGCTGTAGCCCCTGGAATTGGCTTCGGTACGCATGGCGAAGGTTATGTTCGTGCTGGGCTATTGAGTGATGAGACACGGTTACGAGAAGCTGTAGAGCGGATTGGTAAGCTCAACTTATTTAAGTAATAATCGTACCTTTTATCGCTTGTATTGAGATCGATTGACTTTCAATCCGAGAAGATGGAACGGAGCTAGAAATGGGAAGCATTATAAGCTGTATATCCCTTTGCATCTGGGGAGTTTCCATGGTATGTTATAGAGAAATATTGAACGAAACGTGATGACGGGACCAGTACGAGAGGAACAAGACACGCACAGAGAGTAAATTCCATGAGGCTGCAAGAATTTACCGTGACTTCTCTCCGAAACCTACCCCTGAGCGGCCTGTTTTTATATATGCGTGTTCAAATATACCGTTTATGCTATCGATAAGATGGGATGAAACTGGTGAACTTTTTGAACAAACATGATATGAATAGGACAGTGCCTTCTGTTACAGGGCATTAAGCCGGATGATACACTCATCAATAAAGGTGGTACCGCGGAAGTAACAAACTTTCGTCCTTTTTATAACAAAAAGGGCGGGAGTTTTTTTTGTACCTGTATAGATTTTCCTTTAAGAGCTTGTTCATAAATTCGCATTGGATGACGAAGCATGGATGAGAGTTTACGAGCTTCTAATCCGTTCTCGATACGATACTTTTTGAACATTGTTCTGTAACGAGTCATTCATTATGTTTAAGGAAGTGAAAGCATGTCCTCACGTATAGTTGTTAAGATTGGTAGTAGCTCGCTTACTACGGAAGAAGGCGGACTCGACCGCGATTCCATTGCATTTTTTGCTGGAGAAATTGCTGCGTTGATGCAAAATGGTCATGAAGTGCTTCTCGTCACATCAGGCGCTGTTGCCGCAGGATTCCGAGAGATCGGATACGCACACCGCCCTAAATTGCTCCATGAGAAACAAGCAGCGGCGGCTGTTGGGCAGGCTTTGCTGATGCAAGCATATCAACAGGCTTTTGCGGCACACCGCGTTACTACGGCACAAATTCTTTTGACTCGAACCGATTTTCATAGTAGAAAACGGATGGGTAACGCGGGTATGACCGTGGAGGAATTGCTGAAACAAGGTGTTATTCCGATCTTTAATGAGAATGATACGGTATCTGTCGATGAGCTCAAATTTGGAGATAATGATCTATTGTCTGCTCTGGTCGCGAATCTAGTGAAGGCGCAACACTTGGTTATTCTGACGGATACCAACGGCCTCTACACCGCAGATCCACGCAAAGATCCTTCTGCTACGCGATACGATCGGATTACAGAAATTACAGCCGAGATTTATGCCTATGCAGGAGGTTCCGGATCATCTGTGGGTACAGGGGGCATGCGCTCTAAGGTCGATGCAGCCAAAGTAGCAACACGTGGAGGCGTGCCTGTCTTTGTTGGCCGTGTGAATGAGCCTGGTGATATGCTTCAAGCTGTGGAGGGCACAGGGAAAGGAACCTATTTCGAAACCAAGCTTGCAGCTCTATCCCGTAAGAAACAATGGCTCGGCTTCATGTCGACTCCGCTTGGAACCGTCGTTGTAGACGCTGGTGCAGAGGAAGCTCTTGTGCATGGCGGACACAGTCTTCTACCTGTCGGTGTTCGGCGGGTGCTTGGCACTTTTCATGCCGGTGATGTCGTTGAAGTCCTTGGCCCTGATGATACACTACTTGGCCGTGGGATTGTAAATTACGATGATGACCAACTGCGACTTATCGCAGGACTACCTAGTGGTGAGGTTATCCAAACATTAAATAGCATTCATCGACTTGAGGTTATCCATCGGGATGAGTGGATTACTTTGAAATAAGGCTGGGTAACAGCCTTAGGTTGATTTATTTTTATACGAATCAGCAATGGGAGGAAAAAACAATGAGTGAAGTAAGACGAAAGGCCATTCAGGCACAAGCCGTAGTTCCACAATTGAACCGACTGACTACAGAACAAAAAAATACAGCTCTACTTGCCATGGCAGATGCTCTCCTGGAGAAGTCAGATATCATTATTACTGCAAATGGTGAGGATCTGGAGCGCGGTAGACAACAAGGAACACCAGAATCTATGCTTGACCGATTAGCGTTAAATCAAGAACGAATTGCGGGAATCGCAGAGGGACTTCGTCAGATTGTGGATCTGCCTGACCCTGTGGGTGAAGTTCTTGAAACCTTTACGCGTCCAGATGGTTTGCACATTCATAAGTTAAGAGTACCGATCGGGCTGATTGGTATTATCTATGAAGCACGGCCTAATGTTACAGTAGATGCTGCAGGGTTATGCCTCAAGACTGGCAATGCAGTTCTACTTCGCGGCGGATCCTCTGCCCTCTCCTCCAATCGCAAAATTGTTGAGGTATTACATGAGGCATTGGCAAAGACAGATTTACCTCCAGACGCCCTACAGCTTGTGGAAGATGCCAATCGTTCGTCTGTGGATGAGATGCTTAAACTGAATGGACTGCTGGATGTTATTATTCCCCGCGGCGGAGCTTCACTCATTCAAAATGTAGTTGCGAATGCGACAGTTCCAGTCATTGAAACGGGGGCAGGCATCTGCCATACCTACGTGGATGAATCAGCCGATCCGGTAATGGCAGCAGAGATTGCGATTAATGCCAAAGCGCAACGTCCATCCGTATGTAACTCAATGGAAACTCTATTAGTACACGCTGCTTTCGCAGAGCAACATCTCGCAACCATTGCGGAACAATTCCGTGAGCTTAACGTGCGATTGAAAGGTTGCGATGCTGTGCGACGTATTGTCCCTTCTGCCCAACCCGTTAGCGAAGAAGACTACGCGACTGAGTATAACGACTACATTTTGAATATCCGTGTTGTATCCGGCCTGGAGGAAGCTATGCAGCACATTGCTCAATACGGCACCAAGCATTCCGAATGTATCGTAACGGCGAATACAGAAAACGCTGAGCGTTTCTTGCATGATGTTGATGCAGCAGCCGTGTATCATAATGCTTCTACCCGTTTCACAGACGGCTTCGAGTTTGGTTATGGAGCCGAAATAGGTATCAGTACACAAAAGTTACATGCACGTGGTCCAATGGGATTGCCTGCACTTACATCAACCAAATATCGCATTACTGGCGATGGTCAGATCCGTCAATAAGTTCGCAGTTTAGTTATTTAGGAGGACGATAATCATGAGTCAAGAACAACAGACGTTATTACAACAGAAAATCACTTTCCACGGAGCAGGTGCGATGGCAGAAGCGATCGTACGCGGTCTAATCTCCCGCCTTGTCGTACGTCCACAGGACATTACGATGCTGAACCGCAGCAACCAGAAACGTCAGGAGGAACTCAGCAGTCGTTACGCAGTACATACTGGAACTGCGGCACACTCCCAAGAGATTCTCTCGGGTTCTCCCGTTATTGTATTGGCCATGAAACCTAAGGATGCTGCTGCTGCTCTGAAAGAATTGGGTCCTCTTTTGTCACCAGATCAACTGATCGTATCCGTCATTGCTGGATTATCCATACGTACGATGCAGACGCTCCTTGGACGTAAACAGCCTATCGCTCGTACAATGCCAAATACATCAAGTACGATTGGACTTGGCGCAACTGGACTTGCCTTCTCAAACGAAATTACAGATGAGCAACGCAGCACGGTCATGACCATGTTTGAAGCTGTCGGGATCGTGACCATTGTGCCTGAGGATAAGTTAGAGATTCTTACAGGGATTTCGGGAAGTGGCCCGGCTTATGTATACTATTTAATGGAGGCTATGATCGCTGCGGGTATTCGAGGCGGCTTATCCAGCCAGCAGTCACGTGATCTAACCGTTCAGACGGTGCTTGGTGCTTCCCGAATGGTTCAGCAGACCGGACTGGAGCCAATGAAGCTTCGCAGTGATGTTACGTCTCCTGGAGGTGCAACTCAAGCTGCACTGAAGAAGCTCGACGAAGGCGACTTCTTTGAAAATGTAATTGCAGCCGTTAACCGTTGTGCAGAGCGCTCACGGGAAATGGGGGCTGCTTTGGAAGGAGATTTAAAAAATGAATAATATGTGTACTGCTACATATCGCCTACATGACGATCACGCAGATTTCCGCAAAAAAGCAGAATCTATTGCCGTTGGTATGACTGTTGGCAGTTGGACTGAATTACCACAGGCCAAACGCGAAGCGATGCAGAAGCATCTAGGTGAAGTCATTAAGGTTGAGGTGCATGAACCTGAAGGTATGTCTTCTGGTGAGCGTTATGCTGATATCACGATTGGTTATCCCGATGTGAACTTTAGTCGAGATATTCCAGCTCTGCTTGTAACCGTATTTGGCAAAATTTCAATGGATGGGCGCATTAAGCTTACACGTCTTGGCTTCTCTGACAACTTCCTGAGTGCATTCCCTGGCCCTAAATTTGGACTAAACGGTGTTCGTGATCTACTTGGTGTACATGATCGTCCACTGTTAATGAGTATTTTCAAATCCGTTATCGGACTTGATGCGGACGAGTTACGTGAGCAGTTTGTCCGTCAAGCACTCGGTGGCGTTGATCTCATCAAAGATGATGAAATTCTGTTTGAAAACAAACTAACTCCGATCGAAAAAAGAGTCGAGGTCTGCATGAAAGCAGCCGAACAGGCTCGTCAGGAAACGGGAAAGAAACTGCTCTATGCAGCGAATCTGACCGGTTCGACCTCACAACTGAAAAAACAGGCTGAACGTGCCATTAACGCCGGCGCCAATGCCTTATTATTTAACGTATTAGCCTACGGATATGACGTTCTACATGAGCTTAGCAGCGACCCGGATATCAAAGTGCCAATTATGGCTCATCCAGCCCTTGCTGGCGCGATGTATCCATCTCCACATTACGGTATCTCCGCTTCTGTCTTACTTGGCCAACTGATGCGACTTGCGGGTGCAGACATCGTCTTGTTCCCATCTCCATATGGCTCAGTAACGATGCCAAAAGAAGAGAATATGGCGATTACTGAACAATTGCAGTCGACAGAACTTCCTGTGCGTGCAAGCATGCCTGTGCCTTCAGCAGGAATACATCCTGGCCTTGTACCGCTGATTCTGCGGGATTTCGGTACCGATGTGATTGTAAATGCTGGCGGAGGCATTCATGGACATCCTATGGGCACTGAAGCTGGTGGACGTGCGTTCTTGCAGGCAATCGAGGCATCGCAGCGTTCGATTCCTCTGGCACAACATGCATTGGAGCATCCAGAGCTCAAAAGTGCATTGGATCTATGGGGTGGTGAACGATGAGAAGTGATAAACAAACCGTCATTTTCTGTGATTTTGATGGAACTATTACACTTTCGGACAATATTGTTGCCATTATGAAAAAATTCAATCCTCCTGGTATTGAGGCTATTATGAAAGATACCGTTGAACAAAAAATAACGTTACGTGAAGGTGTTGGGGCAATGTTCGCCCTCCTGCCCTCCTCACAAAAAAATGAGATTGTGGAATTTGTGCTTGGACAAGCCGGTATTCGTGAAGGCTTCAGCGAATTTCTAGAATTTGTTCGCCGTGAAGGCATTGAATTCAATGTGACCAGTGGAGGCATGGACTTTTTCATCGAACCTTTGCTCGCACCATTTGATATCCCGCAGGATCATGTGTATTGTAACGGAGCGGATTTTACAGGTGAAACCATTCGGATTGAATGGCCGCATCCTTGCCAGCCCCCTTGCGAGAATGGCTGCGGTATGTGCAAAACTACGGTCATCCGTACCTTCCCGGCAGATCAATATAATCGAATTCTGATTGGCGATAGCCTTACTGATTTTGAAGGTGCCAAAATTGCTGATCTGGTCTATTCCCGTTCTATTTTGACGGATAAATGTATTGAACTTGGTGTCGATCATGTGCCGTTCACTACCTTTTACGATATCATCGAAGATATGAAACAGAAGCAAACACAAGGAGTGCTGTAAAGATGGGGTTTGAGAAAATTACTTTGGAACACAAACGTCAAGTTCTCGAAGAACTAGCGGATGTTAAAGCACTGTTTGCCAGCCGTAACTGGTTCCCAGGTACAAGTGGAAACTTGTCCATGCGTGTTGGTGATTTTGATCCAGAACAGTTTTATTTTGCAGTAACAGCTTCCGGTAAAGATAAATCTCTGCGCACGCCAGAAGATTTCCTGTTCGTGGACAAGCAAGGTAAAGCGATTGAAACAACAAACCTTAAGCCCAGTGCAGAAACGCTAATCCACTGCGAAATCTACCGCTTAACAGGTTGCGGTGCGGTATTCCACGTACATACCGTGTATAACAATCTAATTAGTGAATTCTTCGGCGCTGATGGCCAAGTGCCAATCCAAGGAATCGAATTGATCAAAGCATTCAACATTTGGGAAGAAAATGCGGAGATTCGTGTACCCATTCTGCCTAACTTTGCTGATATTCCTTCAATTGCTGAATTGGTTCTAGATGTGCTTGATGCCAAAGTGCCGGGTATCTTGCTGCGTAATCACGGTATTTATGCGTGGGGTAAGGATGCTTTTGAAGCCAAAAGACATCTGGAAGCCTTCGAATTTTTGTTCGAAGTAATGTATCGTCAGCTATTGCTTAAAGGGGCTACATCGTAATTAGTAGATGATTTTGATTAAGCTATATAGATTGAACTAATCTTTTTTACACTGACCACTACAATGACAGAGCAACATTTCGATCGCTGTTATCCCCAGGTTTTTTTGCTCCCTATGACAAAGGGGAAAATCCGCGGATAGCGTATGCTTCCGATGTAGCTTTCTTGGAGAAAGCTTTCAGACGAACGTTTCGCTTCAAAAAACATAAAACACGCCGATGTTCCAATGAGGAACTATGGCGTGTTTTTGATTTAGGATCGATCTTCACGATCTTTGAACAAGAATAGACTGTCGAGTTCATCGTCGGGATTTTTGCCATTTCCACTCTTGATCGGACGTTGCTTCCCAAAGAGTAGCTTCAATCCTCCAACGATAAGTAATAGCGAGATGATCATCGTATTCAGATAGGATCGAATCTCGTACGTCAAGAATACATTGGGGAACATCTCACTGAGTTGCGGAATAATAAGACGAATCGCTAAGTAGTACAAGCCTAGTGCTGCAATTCCGAACCCAATCAGTCGTTGATGGCGCGCCCAATCCTTGAAGATGGGATGATCCTCTAACGGTTCCCGCCCATATCGGCTTGAGCATTGAAGACCGTCAAAGAAGCTATAGAACCAGATGAGTGGAATCATAAATAAAAATACGGATAAACGAAGCAAATCTAGAATGTATATACTGCCCAGGAACAAAAACATGAGCTGCATACCTCTTTTTTGTAAACCTAAGTAGAGATGCCCAGCGCCCGGGAATGCTGACAACAGCGTTGCTAACATTCTGCTACGTCGCCCATTTACTCTTCCCATTTCCAACTCTTCAAACAGCGTGCGGTCTTCTATTACCTCACCTGCTTGCTTGCGATGAATATGCTGTACCGCATCAAACATACAGTACACCCAAATGACAGGTAGAATGAGCAGGAACATTAAGAAGTTCTCTTCATTCGTAATAGATGCTACAAAAACCATCATTGCAAAGGATCCAAAGAAAGCAATTAAGAATGATAGTCCTCGGTGCAACAGCCCCATATGAAGATGTCCAAGTCCAGGAATAAATGAAAGGAGTATCGTGAAGAATCGTTCACCTTCAGTACCTTTGCGATACATCGGATTACCATATGCCCCTTCAGGACGATCATATCCCTCATAGACGTGTTCTGCATGGCTTTCGTTCGGCTCAAGCGAATCTACCCTTTGGTCATGATAAGAGTCACTTACTCGGCCGTAAGGTGCCCTATATCCTTTATACTGTTCTTCTCGATAGCTTGTCGAACTTAATAGCACGATAATCATATCAAGCATGCTTATCCCCCAGAAGAATACGGATGCCACAGCACCAAAGATTACCAAATCCTGTTCTGACAATACAATACCCAACATGAAGAAACCGACAAGTGTTCCAAAAAAGAGAAGCGGGTAAACGACTGCCCGAATAGGTCTTCTCCAATATAAGAATCCAAGCCCAGGGATCATATTTAGTAGAAATGCGAGTAATTTATTACGATCTGATTGCACAAACGTCATCCTTTCTTTTCAGGCAATACGAACTAATTTATGGTTTGGGTTTGAAGTTATCCAGCCACGACGTAGCTGCCTCCGTCCATTTCTCTGTAAATGATCCGCCATGCTCACCATCCTGAAGATGATAAGGAGCTACCTTGTCAAACAACCCCGATGATAGGAAAATCAGCGTCAGGCAGGCTGCCACAGCGTAATGAAATACTTTATGTTCAAGCCAGCGGTAACGATGCGAACGTGGTAGAGGCCGGACATTGGACGGTTGCATTCGATTAATCTGATGCATGATCGAGTCGGCAAAGCCCGTTGGATCATTCAAGGAAGGCAATTCTCCATGAACATCGAGAGCTTCTAGATAATTGTGCATTTCGTCTGGATTGTCTATAAGTGCTTGTTCCATATACAGTGATTGGTTGGGAGGGATTCGACCTTCTATATACTCGGACCATTCCTGAACGGTATATACACCTGATTTATTCACGCCACTCATCCTCCTTCCAATGATTTCGTATCCACTGCCGTGCACGATATAATCGGGACTCTACTGTTTTCACAGCCACTTGGGCATCGTGGGCAATTTGCTCATAATTTTTCTCTTTTAAATAATATGCCGTGATGATATCACGATGCTGAGCAGGCAACTGGCTAATTCGCGCTCGCAGAGCTTCCTTACGTTCTTCTCGAATAAGCCTTGTAAGGACATCTTCTTCTCGTCCAGGTAAGTGATGGATTCTCTCTTCTCCACCTAGATCTTCATTGCTTCGTCTGCCGAGCTTACGCTTGGCATCAATTGCTTTATGAAACGCAATGCGGGTAAGCCATGTTTTGAAGCCTTCGGATCGGTAATCAGGGAGAGATTTGTACATCTGTATGAACGCTTCCTGAGCTGCATCCTGAGCTTCTTGATCGTTTCGTAGTACCGAGTACGCCACGTGGTATACATGCTGGCTATACTTATCGATCAACAAGCGAACCTGGGATGTGTCTCCTTCACGGATTCGTTCAATTATGCGCGCTTCATCAATAACTCTCCCCTCCTCTCCATTACATTAGACGACAAAGCTTCACTCTGCCCCTGCATATTATTTTATTTTTTTATTAACATAGTTGCCTTTCGCCTGAAAAGCGGAATTTCCATCCTGAATCATATCACAATAAAAAGACAGGCACAGAATAACATCTGGCCTGTCTGATTTTCTGAATAGAGATACTTCTATATGTTGAATTAACGACCACCACTACGAAAACGTTGCGTATACGCTTTGGCGTCTTGAACCGACTTCACTCGATTACGACTCCATTCAAGCAAGATTCGATCAATGTATCGGAAATGGACTTTGCCTGCAAATACAGCCTCTTTCAGCGCCATCAGAATTAATTCTTCTTGATACCGATCCTGATCCAACCAACTGGAGATCGTTTCACATTCCATGGGTGAAAGCGGACGTCCGAATTCTTTTTCGAAAATGGAAAACATATTACGCTCTTCCTCTTCTATTTGAACACTGTTCGAATTCGAACGCGCGTTATGTTCCAGCTGTTGTTTCTGTATAGCGGCAACATCCTCAGCTACACAAGTCGCTAATCGTGCAAACAGCCCATGCAGGTCATAACGTTCGTACTGAATATCACGTTCCTCATCTCGGTGCTCATCAATGGCAACATATCCATCCTTCATCAAGCGTTGCAGCATTCTTGCAATGCCTTCTGGGGGTAGTCCCATACGACCACCGAGCTCTTCCAAGGTAGGAAACTCATTGAATTCTGCCTGTTGAAAGCCCAGAAGTTGAATGAGCAAGAGCACCTCTGCATCGGATAGACCTAACTGATGATAATAGCGCAATAATGCATAAGGAAGCTGCGCTGTTCCCGATGTCATCCCATAAGCTGCTCCATTGATCCATGCTTTGGAGCCGGTATCTTCCATAGACTCACGGTTAAGCATTAAGGATACAAACGATAGAGCATACGAGGGAATGCAATCGTTTCGCGTACATGATCCAATCCACAGATCCAAGCTACCGTCCGCTCCAATCCCAGACCGAAACCAGAATGAGGTACCGATCCGTATTTACGCAAATCCAAGTACCATTGATATGCTTCATCCGAAAGCTGGTGCTCATCAAAGCGTTGTTTCATCAGTTCTGGATCATCAATCCGTTGCGAACCTCCGATGATCTCTCCATAACCTTCTGGTGCAATCATATCTGCACAAAGAACAACTTCAGGTCGATTCGGGTCAGGCTTCATGTAGAATGCTTTGATGCCTGCTGGGTAGTGTGTGATGAATACCGGTGTATCATACTTCTCAGCAATCGCTGTTTCGTGTGGTGCGCCGAAGTCCTCTCCCCAAGGGATATCGAAGCCTTGTCCATTCAGGAACTCAATCGCCTCATCATATGTGATGCGTGGGAATGGTGCGACAATGCCTTCAAGCTTGCTAACATCACGTCCAATTGATTCGAGCTCTGCACGGCAGTTCTTCACCACAGATTGTACAACATGAGCAATAAACTTCTCTTGTACTCGCAAGCTCTCTTCATGGTCTACAAACGCCATTTCCGGCTCAATCATCCAAAATTCAATCAAATGACGACGCGTTTTGGATTTTTCTGCGCGGAACGTAGGTCCAAAGGAATACACCTTGCCAAGTGCCATTGCTGCTGCTTCCATGTACAACTGTCCACTTTGAGTCAGGTATGCATCTTCGTCAAAGTACTTAATGTGGAACAAATTCGTAGTACCCTCTGCAGAGGATGGTGTCAGAATTGGTGGATCAACCTGTGTGAATCCGTTACCATCAAAAAACTGCTGAACAGCGCGGATGATCTCTGCACGAATCACCATAACTGCACGTTGTTTAGTCGAACGTAGCCACAGATGACGATGATCCATCAAGAAGTCAACACCGTGCTCTTTAGGCGTAATTGGATAGTTCTCCGTGAGATGAATAATTTCGACATCAGTAACTGTCATTTCGTAGCCGGAGTTACTGCGCGGCTCTTCACGAATAATACCTGTAACATAGAGCGAGCTCTCTTGGGTAAGACTCTTTGCCGCATTCCAGATCTCTTCGCTTACTTCACTTTTTACGACAACCCCTTGAATATATCCGGTTCCATCACGCAATTGCAAAAATTGAATTTTGCCGCTGGAACGTTTGTTGTTAATCCATGCGCCGATCTTTACGGTCTCGCCTACATGTTCATTCACGTTACGAATTACACACTCCGTGCTCATGCCCATATCTCTCCCTTAGTGCTGAATTTGAAAATGCAGCGGGCAGGCTTATGCCTGTCCCCTGCACTTCCTTGTCATGCTATATTCACTTTACAATTAGATTACTGAGAATTCAATACGATTCGGTGTGTATCTCTTGCAATCACCAATTCTTCGTTCGTTGGCACAACAAGAACATCCACTTTGGAATTGCTCGTTGTGATGCGGCGTGGTTCGCCGGAACGGATCGCATTCAAAGCTTCGTCTAGTTCAACACCTAGGTACGTCAATTGCTCACATACTTTTTGGCGCAGAACAACGGAGTTCTCACCTACACCTGCTGTAAAGACGATTACGTCTACACCGTTCATTGCTGCTGCATATGAACCAATGTATTTACGCAGACGATACTCGTACATCTCGAAAGCCAGTGTGGAGTTAGCATCGCCATTCTCCATACCTTCTGTAATCTCCCGCATGTCACTGCTGATCCCAGAGATCGCCAGCAATCCACTGTGCTTGTTCAACATGGAGTTTACTTCACTTACGCTCAGTTCTTCCTTGTTCATTACATAAGGCACGATTGCTGGGTCAAGGTCACCACTACGTGTTCCCATCATCAAACCTTCGAGCGGAGTCATACCCATGGACGTATCTACAGAAAGACCACCTTTAACTGCTGTTACACTACCACCGTTACCTACGTGACAAGTGATAATTTTCAGGTCTTGGAGCGGACGATCCAGATATTCTGCTGCTGCTTTACTTACATAATCATGGGAAGTACCGTGCGCTCCATAGCGACGAACTTTATATTTTTTGTAAAGTACACGCGGAATTGCATACAGATAGGCTTTTTCAGGCATTGTTTGATGGAATGCTGTATCAAAGACCATAACTTGAGGAACGCCTGGCATATTCAATTCAGCCGCACGAATACCCATCATCGCTGCAGGGTTATGAAGCGGTGCGAGGTCGAATAGACGGCGAATCTCAGCTTTCGCTACATCATCAACTAAAGCAGATTCTTTAAATGCTTCACCACCATGAACAACGCGGTGTCCCACAGCTTGAATTTCGTCTACGGAACCTAATACGCCGTTTTCTTTGTCTGTCAGCATATCGATAACTTTACGAATTGCAGTAGTATGCTCCAGAATTTCGCTAACTTCAGTCACGTCTTCGCGACCTGTTGGCTTGTGTGTAAGAATGGAGGAGTCCATTCCGATCCGCTCAACAAGACCTTTTGCGAGTACGGACTCGTCTGTCATATTATACAATTGATATTTGAGCGAGGAGCTCCCCGCGTTGATTACTAATACTTTCACAGTCTGTCACCATCCTTGTCGTACTTGAAGAATCCTTCGCCCGTTTTGACACCCAAGTGTCCTGCACGTACCATTTTCTTCAGGACAGTCGAAGGACGATATTTCAATTCCCCGAATTCACGGAACATTCTTTCGAGTGCTGCTTCAACGGAATCAAGTCCGAAACGGTCAGCCATCTCAAGTGGGCCATGCTGGAAGTTATATCCGATACGCATTGCATCATCGATGTCTTCAGCAGAAGCAACACCTTCTTGCAATACATGCAGTGCTTCATTAATCAGAAGGCAGATCAAACGTGATGTAACGAATCCTGGGGATTCATAAATCATAACGCCTTTTTTGTCAGCCACTTCTTCAACAAAACGTCTAGTCTCATCAAATGTGGAATCAGACGTCTTCAAGCCACGAATAATTTCAACAAGATCAACCCGGGATACCGGGTGAATAAAGTGCATACCAATAACACGCTCTGGGTACTTGGTCGAGCTTGCAAGCTCGGTCAAACTCAGCGTGGATGTATTACTTGCAAGAATAACATTACTTGGGCAAACTTGATCCAGTTGGCTAAACACTGCTTTTTTAGCTTCTAGGTCTTCCGTGATCGTCTCAATGACCATATCGCAAGAACCCAGTTCCGCCAAGTGAGCAACTTTGTTAATCCGGGAAAGGATCAGTTTTTTCTCTGCCTTCGTAATTGCCCATTTCTCTAGTTGTTTATCCAAGTTGGTCTCGATCATATTATAGGCATAATCAAGCTTCTCCGTTGTATGCTCCACCAGAAGCACATCAAGTCCTTTGGCTGCGAGCATTTGGGAAATACCTTGCCCCATCGTACCGCCGCCGACAACTCCTATTTTTTTAAAAAACATGGTTCTGTTCCATCCTTTCGGTTCTCTATTTCTCTATTGTACCCTGTTCGCCGAAAATTACAAATTTCGACCCAACATATAATAATATCTTAGCACGACTGAAATGTAAAAAAAAATAACCGACATAAATAAATTATGCCGGTAAAAGGGCGCTGTCACGAAATTGACAACGAAATTGCTCCCCAGACAACACTTCCTCTCTCATCAAGGTATCCAGAGAGTTGTCGAATATTGTCCGTTGCTCTTCAAGCAATCGTTTCGTTTGGTTCATAAGCTCCTGCAAAATGACTTTATTCTCACGCATCAACTCTTCGGTAGTAACCATGTCCATATTCACAATACCGAGCGATGTCAGACCAGAAGCCATCATCGTCTGTACAACATTTGTCGCTTGTTCAAAGTCATTGCGCGATCCCGTACTACGACCACCGTAATACATTTCCTCTGCAGCCGCACCACCAAGGGCAATCATAATCTGCTCTTCCAAGAAACGTTTGGTATATAAATACTGTTCTTGTTGTGGATTGTGACGTACATAACCAAGAGCCTGTCCACGGGGACTGAGCGCTACCTGACTAACACTACCAGGACGAACTAACTCCGCCATAATGGCATGTCCCAATTCGTGAATAGCTACCCGTTTCTTTTCTTCAACAGTGGACTCACGATCGGTCTTCTCACCCATCATAACTTTGTCAATTGCCATCGACAGATGGCGCTGTTCAATACTGGACAATCCATCTCTCATCGCGTAAATCGCAGCTTCATTCATCACACTTTCAAGTTGTGCTCCAGAGAACCCATAAGACTCTTCAGCCGTCTTCTCAAGGCTTACATCCGTCATTATAGGCTTATTAACTGCATGCAATTCCAAGATGTGCTTTCTACCCTTCTTATCAGGCATATCCACCTGAATATGACGGTCAAAACGTCCCGGACGAGTCAATGCACTGTCTAACATTTCTTTACGGTTTGTTGCAGCAATCACTAAGATTCGAGGTGTTTCCGATGAATAGATTCCATCCATTTCAGTCAGAAGCTGGTTCAACGTTTGGTCGTACTCACGTTGTTGTCCACCTTCACGCTTACCACCAATGACATCAATCTCGTCGATAAAAATAATAGCATTTTCTTTATTTTCTTTCGTTGCACGTGTTCTTGCATCACGGAACAAATCACGAATTCTACCCGCACCGACGCCGACATACATTTCCACAAATTCACTACCTGATGCAGCGACAAACACGGAATCTGTATAGTGAGCGGCAGCTTTCGCCATTAAGGTTTTACCTGTTCCCGGAGGCCCTGTAAGCAAAATACCTTTCAGCGGGCGAATCCCGAATTTTTGAATTTCTTCATGCCGGATAAGAAAATCGAGCGCTTCTCGTAGTTCTTGCTTGGCACTATCCTGACCACCAATTTCTTCAAATGTCAGCTTGGATGGCCCTTTTTTCTTCCGTTTACGCTCTTGACTTGCTCCAACGGTAATGCCACCACGCATCTGCATCATGAACAACAATCCGCCGACCAACAATACAGCAAACAAAATTGGGATGATATTTACACCTACAAAAGCAAGAAAGATAATTAGCACTGGAACAAATCCAATTACAACTTCTTTAGTCCACTTAGGCATTTGGCCACACTCCTATCTGTCCTGGCACACGTGGTAGAATAATAAACTTGCTTGCGTCTCCATCTCGGAGACTGACGTATACGTTGTTATCATCCATAGCGGTATTTACTTTAATTCCATTGGTAGCCATCTTAGACAGCGTTGGTGTGATCTCGGTATACTGTTTGTTTTCCATCGCTTGAGCTACGGTAAACATTGCATCGCCCCACCAGTTCTCCAAAGCCTCGTTAGAGTGATCGATGACATCGAGTTTAAGAGCGCGATTGCCAATAAGTGTCTGGCCTTCTTTGTGAATATATTGAACTAATCTCCCCAAATCAACGTCTGGCTCAAGATCAAGTTTCATTTGTACGCTATTGCGGTTAATAGTTAACTGAACATCATTGACTCCATCATACTGGGTAATCATTTTTTCGATCGGATTCTGCATGGCCACTTGGCGATACACAAACCAACCTCCAAACAACAGGACGGCAGAAATGACGACAGTTAAAGCAATCGGTAATACTTTTAGCTTCAAATGAGTTTCCCTCCCAAATTTGGCCTATACTATAGCCTGTAGGCGTCAATAAATTGGCAACCAAAGTCCTGTGTCGTAATTAAACAGGATTTATTTGTTTTGTTTATTCATCATGTAATGTTGAATACATATCTGAGTATATCACATCGTATATACAATTTCGAAGGCTAAAATATGAATAAATTATTAATTTTAACTATTCAAATCCAATAGAATGACAAAAACACCAAAGAACCGTGCAGTCTGCTATCATCTGCCGGTACTTTGGTGTTTTATCGTACTATACGAGTTAGACTTCATTACAAGGAAGTAATGTGGCCAATTGTAGAGTAGGCTAGCTATTTGGTAATGTGTAGACTAAATCTACCTGTTCCCCATTGCTAAATCGATAGAAACGATAATAATTGTGGGTATCGTCATTGTAATATACTTGCCATACGTAGATTCCGTTCACGACACCAGGCATAATACGCTTTATTTCTCCACCCGGTACCTCTGAGCTAAATCGATTGCGAATCTGAGTTTCAGACATGCCATTCTGAACCAGTTCACTGTGCACTACATCAGAGCCTGTTACCGGCTTATTTGTATTGTCGAACTTCACCCATACGAGAACATCCTGCTTGTCTTTATTTTTACCTAGAAAGGTCCAATAAATGTTGTCTTCGCCCTCTTTACCGCCCCAGACATATTTACGAATATCTTGAGTGAACGTAATGTCTTGCTGCTGTGCAGCTTCAATAGCCATAGCTTCTTCATTGCGCTGATCCTGAGTGACATAGACATAATAACGTTGAAGTCCAAACAGGAGCAGAACTAGAACCAGCAACGATATCCAGATCCACTTCTTTTTTCTCTTCAAAAGCCGAACTTCCTTTCCTCTAAAACGCTGCATCATTAACGGGCAAGCAAACCATCAAATGCCGATTGAGACTCACGCAAGATGCGCTCTTCGTCCATCGTGAGACATTCGCCGTGTTTAATCACTTGTTTACCATCCACCCATACATGCTCCACGTCTTTCGCTGAAGCCGAATAGATGGTATGTGAGATTAGATCCGTATGCGGATAGAAATGAGCTTGTTCAATGTTAAGGGCGATAAAATCTGCCTTCATCCCCACTTCTAATAGCCCTGTGTCATCTAAGAAAATAGATTTGGCGCCATAAGCCGTTCCTAACAGAAGAGCTTCTCCGGCTGGTACAGCCGTCGGATCACCCGATACGCCTTTATGAATCAGAGCGGCCAATCTCATCTCTTCAAACATATCCAGGTTGTTGTTGCTTGCAGGGCCATCGGTTCCCAAGGATACCATTACACCAGCTTTTAGAAGATCCGGTACACGAGCGACACCTGAAGCAAGCTTCAAGTTACTGCCCGGATTATGGGAAACTGCAACATGATTGCGAGCCAAAATTTCAATTTCTTCGTCATTCAGGTGTACGGCATGAGCAACAAGGGAAGGACGGGAGAAGAATCCCAGTTTCTCCAGATGAGCAACAGGACGAAGTCCATAATCCGTCACATTTTGCTCCACTTCTCGGATCGTTTCTGACATGTGTGTATGCAGAGGCAGATTCAAGTCGTGTGCAACTTGAACAAGCTTCTCTATGTATTCTGGCGGACAAGTGTATGGAGCGTGCGGTGAGATAACCGTTGTGATGCGGCCATCCGCTTGTCCATGCCACTCACGGGCAAATGCAGCCGATTCTTCCAACTTACGCATCTGCTCTTCTTCTGAACACAGACCAATAACTCCGCGAGCCAGAGAAGCACGAATACCGGATTGTTCTACCACTTTTGCCACTTGATCCATATGATCATACATATCGAGGAAAGCCGTAGTTCCGCCTTTGAGCATTTCTAACACGGATAGGGATGATCCCCAGTATACATCTTCAGCCGTCATTTTAGCTTCCATAGGCCACATTTTTTCCTGTAACCATACCTGCAGCGCTAGATCATCTCCATGTCCTCTTAGAAGTGACATTGCTGCATGACCATGCGTATTGATCAGACCCGGTAGGAAAAGAAGTCCTTTTCCATCTACTTTGGGCAGGCTCTCGTCCCCTTCCGGCAGCGTCTCACCAATATGCACAATCTTATCATTTTCCACAACCATATAACCTTGAACGACTTTCCATTCCAAACCACTATTTACAGCAAATTTGCCGTTATGAATAACCCATTTATTTGTCGTCATCTTCCTCGTCGTCCTTTCCATTCTCCAGGTAATAAGCAAGGCTGAGTAGATCCGTCGTAAAGTCAGCATGGTGAATGCGAATATGCGGCGGCGTTTTCAAGATCGTTGGTGCAAAATTAAGTATAGCCTCAATACCCGACTCAACCAGTTGATCAGCTACATTCTGAGCTTCTGTATCTGGAACTGTAATTATGCCGATACGAATATTATCCTTTTGGACAGACTCTGATAATTCATTCATTGGTTGAACTTTCAAGCTATTAATCTGAGTACCAATCTTGGGACCGTATGCATCAAATACGGCAACAATCTTCATGTTGTCTTTCAAGTATGCATTGTAATTAGACAAGGCGTGTCCAAGATTACCCGCACCAACCAATGCCACGTTGATTTGCTGATCGATCTTCAGGATGTGCCGAATTTTCTCGATCAAGTAGGAAACGTCATAGCCAATGCCTTTGCGACCAAAATCACCAAAATAGGCTAGATCCTTTCGGATCTGAGCTGGATTAAGATCCAAGCGCAGTCCTAGTTCTTGAGAAGAAACCGTAGTAACCTCACGTTGACTCAATTCACTCAAATAACGCAAGTAAACTGGCAAACGCCGCACGACAGCTTCTGATATTTTATCTGATTTCATTCGTTTACTCCCCTTTACCAATGTGACCCTTAGATAGATTAAATAGGAGGCACCCCTGCATGCCATACAAAATCACGGTTTACGTGGACAGGATGCCTCAATGATATACATTATGATAGCAGTAATCTTTATTCCTCAATGATTGAATCTTATAAATTTTACAACTAATTACGATCAGGGTGCAACGCTTGCGT
The DNA here is from genome assembly GCF_030812775.1 of Paenibacillus tundrae. GTDB lineage: Bacteria > Bacillota > Bacilli > Paenibacillales > Paenibacillaceae > Paenibacillus > Paenibacillus tundrae_A. Next base: position 546,707 of record NZ_JAUSTI010000001.1, on the reverse strand, counting down.
GTATAGCCCTATTCCGAAGCCTCATCAGTAGGCTGGTCTAACCACTCACGAATTCGTGGAACCATCTGTTCGGTCAACATATGCTCCATTTTGGGACCTGGTAACGAATATAAGAAATACTTACCATAATATGCTTCAATGACCCGTGTATCGTATACAATGACGATGCCTCTGTCCTTCGCTGTCCGTACAAGTCTTCCGAAACCCTGCTTGAAACGAATGACAGCTTGTGGCACAGATAGCTTCATAAATGGATTTTTCTTCTGTTGTTGCAACAGCTCGCTTTTCGCTTCCAATAATGGATGATTAGGCGGCTGGAATGGCAATCTAACAATTGCCAGACAGGTGAGAGCTTCCCCTGGAATGTCTACACCTTCCCAGAAGCTGCTGGTACCCAAAAGTACTGTTGCCTTGGCATCTTGGAAGCGGCGTGTGAGCTTCGAACGGCTACCACTATCCACCCCTTGACCGAGCAGCGAGATATCGTTACCCGCCAAGGCTTCCTTAAGAGGATCATACACTTGTCTCAGCATGCGATACGACGTGAAGAGCACCATCATTCGTCCACGCGTCGCAATGGCCGTTTCGGCTAATGAATGCACCAACATATCAACAAAATGTGCATCCCCTACGCTGCCTTTTAAACTTGGGAAATCACGTGGAATAACAAGCAATGCCTGATCCCGATAACGGAACGGGGACGGTAGCAAGGACGTAAGCAGGCGGTTATGGTCTGCTGCTTCCTGCAATCCTAGTTGCTCAATCATAAATTGGAATGACTTATCTACAGAAAGTGTAGCTGAAGTCAGAACAACGCTTTTCTTTTTGTCGAAGAACAATTCCTTCAGTTGTGCGCTGACATCTACAGGAACCGCATAGAGCTGTAGCGATTTACTTCGGAACTGTCCACTTGCTTCCATCCAATAAACGGTATTGACATCATCCATACGCATGAAGAAACGTAGATTCTCTTTGAGTAGGGCGAGATCTTTCAGAAGGCCTGTAATATCCGTAATCAAGCTATCGGATTGATAGTCATCTTGTTCTTCCTTGATCTCAAGTAACAGCTTATCACCCTTACGAATCAAGTCACCTAACGTTACGTATATTTGATTCTCATCCTCTTGAAGCGCCTGCCACTTATCTGGCTTCTGCGACGGCTTTAATCGAAGAGAGAATTGACCTGTTTCTCCCGGAGAAGCATCGCTACGCTCAGGAAGAAGATTAAATAAAGAGTCGCTCAATCTGTCCCACATGTCCTTGACTTCAACAGCAAGCGGGAACATCTGATCAATAGCTGAACCCCATTGTACTGATTTTTCATGGCTTGATAGCTGGGACCGAAGCATAGGCAATTGACCGTTACGGCTATCTTTAAACAGACGTGTGAGCGTATGAACCATCGTGAAATATTTCATATGCAAACCTAAATGTTTGCCTGCTACGTCCTCTAGGTGATGAGCCTCATCTATAACAAGACTTTCATAAGCAGGAAGAAGCTGATGACTTGCTTTCACATCGGTAAATAATTTGGAATGATTCGTAATTACGATATCTGATAAGCCTGCCTCATGCTTCGCCCGGTGATAGAAACATTTGCGGAACCATGGGCAAGATCGCCCAAGGCAGGATTCAGACTCGCTCTGCACCGTCTCCCAGAAGTCCCCACCACGCGCGCTCAAGTTCAGTTCTTCGTCGTCCCCTGTTTCTGTCTGAGCAAGCCAAACAATCATCTGTGCTGCTGTGAAATAGTCTTCTTTGGGTGTAGCAAATTCGCGTTTATTGATTTTGTGTTCGAATTTGCGCAGGCACAAATAATGACCCCGACCTTTAAATACAGCAGCTTTAAACGGAAACGGTACAACTTCAGTAAGCATCGGTATATCCCGTTCTCTAAGCTGCTCCTGCAGATTAATGGTGTGTGTGCTCACCATCACTTTCTGTTCTTGCTTCACACTTTCATAAATGGCTGGTAGCAGATACCCCAGAGACTTACCTGTCCCCGTACCTGCTTCAATAAGCAGGTGCTTCTCTTCATCCAGAGCCTGTCTCACACTACTGAACATTAAAGTCTGTGCTTCCCGTTCCTCGTAGTGATCCAGGGTATCTCTGAGATTGCTTCGAACCTGATCCATGAATTGCTCAAAACTGACACCATCCAGTGGATTACCCTCCAGCTCATTGCGTGGAGCACCAATGTCCATCCAATCACTCACATTAAGCGCTAATTGGCGATAATAGGTGTGTCCATCCAAATCCTGAATAGGTTCAGCTTCCTTCTCACTTCGCATACCATCGAGGTACCAACCGAAATCGCTATCCTCTGGTGCAAATAAGTCAGACAAACGCTGAATCGTAATAAGTGGCAATTCCCGTAGCTCATCCAAACATTTCAGCAGTACATGCGCGGTAGCTAACGCGTCACTATCCGCCTGATGCGGACGGTCATGCTGAAATCCGAATTCAGTCGATACATATCCTAACTGGTAGGAGCTAAGTGAAGGAAATGAGATTTTGAGAAAATCAATGGTATCCAAAATTCGTCCTGTGAATGGCAAATATCCACAACGGTCTAATGCATTTTGAAGAAAATGAAAATCAAATGCAACGTTATGACCAACCAGAACGACATCGTTCAATAGTGGAACCATCTCCATCATCATCTCTTCTAATGAAGGAGCGTCCGCAACATCTTCCTCGGTAATACCGGTTAACCCCGTAATAAACGGTGGAATCGGTACGCCCGGATTCACATAAGAACTATATATTTGAGATATGCTGTAGTCATGATCTATGATGGCAAGTCCGGCCTGTATAATTTCACCGTCGGACTGCGTGCCGGTTGTTTCGAAATCCAATACGGCAAATTTCATTGCAATGTACGATCCCTTCCATTCCAGTCTATGTTACAGCATAGCAAAAAAAAGGACGTTTGAAAATTAACTGACAAAAAAAGGCGGTGCCTCCTCCGTAATCCTTGAGGAAGAAACACCGTCTTCATGCTGGCTACTGCATTTTTTATCCAAATTTAGTCAGCCAATTCCGAATTGCAATTGTCCTTTGTTTTGCCTGCAAGCTTCCATATTATACAGTGGTTCGGTCAACGTTGGGTCATGCTGAAGCGCCTGTGCAAACAACGAACATGCTCCTTGTGGATTCGCAAGCTTGGCTTCAATACATCCAAGAGCATTGCAGACCAGCCCCTTTAGACGTGGTGATCCCTTAAGTCGCAATATACGATGTAAGTGTGCTAATGCCTCTGTGTTTTGTTCCAAATTGAGGTGAGCAAGTGCCAGATAATAACGAGTCAATGCACTATCTGGATAATCGGCTACAATTTGCGAAAATTGTGTAATGGCTTGCGGGTACATCTGCAATTTGAAATAGCCTTGACCGCGACTAAAGCACTCCAAATGAATTTCAGGTAGTGCCGTAACGGCTTCCTGCTCCGGTTCAAGCGACGTAGGTTTGACCAGCTCTTGTTCACGTACCTGACTCATTTTCTCTTCAAACATCAGCCACTCATCAATCATGCCGTCACTCATCCGCTTGAGCAAGTTCCACTTTTGAAGCAATTCCTGTTTGTTCAGGCCTTCAGCGGAAGGGTAGCGCTTGATAATTTCATCTAACATGTCGTTCATTTCTGCGAAAACATGCTGGAACATCGATGCATCCCCACCCTTGAAAAAATGAATTAGTGCAGTGACCTGTACTCATTTTTTGCTTGATGCACCGATTTCATTCCCCTTACCAGTCGATTACATAATTGTTGCGTGGATCTCTTGTTTCAAGGTTTGAACAGGCTTATTCTGCTCGTCTACAAAGACAACGGTTGGTTTATGAGCATTAGCCTCCTCCTGAGACATCATCGCATATGAAATAATAATTACGGTATCACCAGGTTGAACCAACCGAGCAGCCGCTCCATTGAGACAGATCACACCACTGCCACGCGGGCCAGGAATGACGTACGTTTCAAGACGTGCTCCATTATTATTGTTAACAATTTGAACCTTTTCATTTTCCATCAAATCGGATGTTTCCATCAGATCTTCATCGATGGTTATACTACCCACATAATTCAAATTCGCTTCCGTGACGGTAGCGCGGTGAATTTTGGATTTCATCAGTGTTCTAAACATGAGACAGCACCTCCGATTTGTGCAACTTAATATTATCAATCAATCTTGTTTTTCCAAATTTAACTGCAAGGGCAATTAAGACATCCTCACGTCCGTACACCATTTCATGATCCGCTAGTGGCTGTAAGCTTGGAAAAGCTTGAATTTCCGCATAATCAATGACTGCCAGTGGTGACGCCTGAATTACCTTACGTAACATCGTGCGGATATCCGCCGCAGTTACCGAGGAATTCGTATCTATAGTCTCTTGAGCTACTCGCAGTGCCTGTGACAGCACGAGTGCCTGCTCACGCTGTTCTTCGCTTAGATAGACATTCCTGGAGCTTAGAGCTAAACCATCGCTTTCACGCACGATTGGACAAGGTACAATTTCCACCGCCATGTTCAAATCATTGACCATTTGCTGAATAACTGCTACCTGCTGCGCATCTTTCATGCCAAAAAATGCACGCTGCGGTTGCACGATATTAAATAACTTAGATACCACCGTTGTGACCCCATCAAAGTGCCCTGGGCGGGATGCTCCGCACAAACGATCCGTTAATTGGGAAACAGACACTGTTGTCTGCGTAGGCTCTGGATACATCTCGTTCACAGAGGGAATAAATACGATATCCACCCCTTGCAGCCTTGCTGTTTCCACATCCCTAGCTTCATCACGAGGATAGCTATCAAAATCTTCGTTTGGTCCGAACTGAATTGGATTCACAAAGATACTTAGAACAACGATATCGCTCTGCTCCTTCGCTGCTCGCATCAAGCTCGCATGTCCCTCATGGAGATAACCCATAGTAGGTACAAAACCAACCGTGGCTTCACCTAAACCAATGCTCTGGCGCAATCGGCTAATTTCCTGTCTTACTTCGGTTATTGTGCGGATTACTTTCATCCGTTGTTCGCCACCTTTTCTTTGCGATGTCCGTATAGTTGGTCTAGCACGCCATCTGCTGCTGTGAACACATGCTCTTGTGCTGGGAATGAACGGTCTTTGACTTCCTTCACGTATGAACTAATGCTGTTACGAATCAGTTCGCCTACATCCCCGTATGTTTTGACAAAACGTTTGGGTGTATAAGGTGAAGCATATTGCACCACATCATGGAATACCAACACCTGACCATCACAGCCACGTCCCGCTCCGATACCAATCGTAGGAATCGAAAGTTCTTCTGAGATCGCTCTTGCCACTTCTTCCGTTACCAATTCCAAAACAATCCCGAACGCCCCCGCCGCTTCAAGCGCCTTAGCTTCATCCATGAGACGTTTCGCATCGGCCGCATCCTTACCCTGAATACGATACCCACCGATCTGATTAACGGATTGAGGGGTCAGACCGATATGCCCCAGAACAGGCACACCTGATTGAACTACCGCTTTCACGGTATCTGCAATCTCCATTCCGCCCTCCATTTTGACGGCGTGAGCATGCCCCTCCTGCATCAGGCGACGCACGCCTTTAAGTGTCTCATCAATACTGCCGTGATAGGTCATAAACGGCATATCTGCCACGATAAAGGTATTCTCTGCCCCGCGTACTACAGAGCGTGTGTGATACACCATATCATCAATCGTTACAGGGAGCGTTGAGTTATAGCCGAGCACAACATTACCGAGTGAATCTCCAACCAAAATAAGGTCAATACCTGCTTCTTCGGCAAGTTGTGCGGTTGGATAATCATAGGCAGTAATCATGCTCAGCGGAACGCCATCTTGTTTATATTTTTTCATTTTCACAATATTTAATGCTTGTTTGTTTGCCATTTTAGTCATGGCTCCTTTCACCTTTTCAATGTAAACACAACAAAAAAACCTTTTAGTTTTCCACTAAAAAGTCCCGAAAAGTCAAAAAAGAGTCACTTGCGATCGTCCCTTCTGTCTCGGTCCTCTTCGGCTCAGAGCAGAATCCAACATCTCACTTCAACATCAATTCGATTTGTGGTTACACGTTTCAAAAAATTCGCATCCAAACGCGATCTTTTGGAACATTAACTAATACTGTTCGATTCAAGCCAATAAGGCATACTGTTGCGTGGAGTGCAATTCGGTTCGGTCTACATTAGCCGATATCGCCTCACACACAGTATACCAAAGTTCGGCTTAAACTTCACGTCTTATGTTCATTTTAATCTTGGAAATTCGACAATTCTCTAGTCAGTTAACGAAATTTCGCCAGAGAAAACCGTAATCCGTTCTCCATCCTTTTTCTGTACAATTAGTGCACCAGAAGAATCAATACCCAGTGCCGTTCCTTCAACAATGCCATGAGCATTGGATACTTTGATGTCACGATGGAGCGAGACGGATAATGCTTCCCACAACGCAGCAATCACATTAAAGCCTTGCTTCTGATACATATCATATAATTGCTCTAGCTCTGTTAGAATTGCTGCTGCAAGTAAAGTTCGGTCTACCGTTTTGCCTGTTTCTATTTGGAGAGACGTCGCAATCGGTGACAGTTCCTCAGGGTAGTCTTGCTTGTCAAAATTAACATTAACCCCGATTCCTGCAATGCAATATCTCAGTTCATGATCTTCTAGAGCTGATTCCATTAGAATCCCACATATTTTACGTCCATTAACCAGCACATCATTCGGCCACTTAATTCCAGCATCTACGCCTGTAAATGAACGAATCGCGCGACAAACGGCAAGCCCTGTTAACAATGTTAGTTGCGGTGTGTTACGTAGAGATTGCTGTGGACGCAGCAAGATACTCATCCATATGCCCTTACCTGGAGGAGAATACCATCTGCGACCATAACGGCCTCGTCCATTGGTTTGTTCCTCCGCAAGTACAACAGCACCTTCGCTGACACCTCCGTCTGCGAGCTGCTGCACCTCCCCCTGGGTAGATGGCGTCGATTGCATAATAATCGCCTGACGTCCAAACACTTCTGTCTGCAGCGCCAACTGGAGACCTGCTTCGTCAATGCTATCAGGCTTCGTAAGAAGGCGATATCCCTTTCGAGAGACGGCTTCAAACTCATAACCAAGATCGCGCAGCTTATTCACATGCTTCCACACGGCAGTTCTGCTGATGAGTAAATTTTTGCTAATCTCTTCCCCAGATACAAACTGTCCATCCGCTTTAAGTAACATATGTAGCAGTTCTTCATGCTTGGTCAATGGCTCCCACCCGCTTCACTTCTGCACTCAGCGCTTCAGACTGATTTGCTATATTTCCAATCGCGGTTTCTCTCAGCAGATGCTTCATGAGCTGTCCCAACCAAGGTCCGCCTTTGCGTCCTAGTAAACCGAGAATCGCCTCGCCAGTAATATCCAGATCCTTTAATTCCTGCACCTGCATGGACTGGCTCCATTCTGAAGCGTTGGCTTGAATATAGTTGAACTGATCTTCCATTGAGATCGGAAGTTTTCTCCAAGCGGCTGGAAGAATGGATTGCATCATCAGCCAATCTTGAGTGGCACGGATACCGCATATCAGTACCGTTTGAATCCACTCCGCTCGCAGCGCCTCTACAGGTTTATTTTCCCGCACCAGGCTTCTGTTCATCGCTTCCACTTGAAGAACTCCAGTCATACGGGTACGTTCGTCGTTAGAGAATGTCCATTGACGTAACAGCGTATCCGCCTCATCCTTTGAATAGTTCCCTGCCAGCAGAAGTAATGCCCAACGGAGTATGACATGCTCACCCTTGAGCTCTTCAAGATTCATCAGAAGTGTTCTATCAAACCGGTTGGCATCGACAGGAGCTTTGACTTCTTCCAATATTCGACTGCGAAGCAGAAGCTCCATACCTGCGAGCGGATGTGAACCTGACATCATTTTGACCATCTCGGTCCGCACGCGTTCCATAGCGATATGTTTTAACAGATCTCTCTGACGGAGAAGTCCCTTCCATGTGTTATAGGCAATGCTAAAGTGGAAAACTGATGCAAAACGCACACACCGAAGGATTCGCAGTGCATCTTCACCAAATCGCGCCTTGGCATCTCCCACACAACGAACTCGCTCCTCGCGAATATCAATTTGACCACCGAAAGGATCAACGATATTTCCGTCAGAGTCCATTGCAAGAGCGTTCATGGTGAAATCGCGACGTTGCAAATCCTCTTTGATATCCTTCACAAAGTGTACGGCTGAGGGTCTTCGATTATCCTTATACTCCGATTCTGTGCGGAACGTTGTCACTTCGAAGTAATAACCACCAGAGCGAACGGTCACCGTACCATGCTGAAGCCCAGTTGGGATACAATCTTCGAACAACTGCATCACCTGCTCAGGAGAAGCCGAAGACGTAATGTCCATATCATCCACTGCTCTTCCCAGGAGCTCATCGCGTACACAACCACCCACCCAATAAGCTTCATAACCATGCTCGTTCAACGTACGAATCACACGTTCACTTTGTCGTGCCATCTCTTGATCCACCTGTACCCATTGAACCACTGTACTCACCTCATTACTGTCCTGCACTTCGCTAAGCACGTCCATGTGCTCTTACGAGGTCAGGATTGTATCAACCACATACCGGCTTGAGACTCGGAACTTCACGTCCCAGTACGCGGTAGTAAATTTCTTCATATTCATGACGAATCGCATCATTACAGAAATCATGATGTGCTCGATGCAAACAAGCTTCTCTGAATTCAGCAGCGAGACGATCGTCGGTTAACAAACGAATTGCATTCTCCGCCATGGACTGCGTATCTCCGATCGGAGACAAGAATCCTGTTTTGCCGTGTAACACCAGTTCAGGAATACCGCCAGCCTGTGAACCAATCGTTGGTACACCACAGGCCATTGCTTCAAGCGCAACAAGGCCAAAGCTTTCTTTTTCCGATGGTAGCATCAGGACATCAGCCATGGAGATCACTTGCGCGATATCATCCTGTTTACCCAGAAAATGCACGCGATCACTCAAGCCCATTTCGTTGATCTTCCACTGAATTTTGGGGAGGTCTGGTCCTTCGCCTACAAACAATAATCTAGCAGGAACTTGTTCCTGCACCTGCCGAAATACCTCTACCACGTCCTGCGTTCTCTTCACTGGTCGGAAGTTAGAGATGTGCATTAATATTTTCTCATTCGGTGCTGCAAAATCACGACGTAAGCTGGCCGCATCACGGGGATAATAAATTCGTTTATCAATAAAATTATACGTGAGATCGATTGGACGCTGGATATCCAGCAAGTCCACCGTCTCACGAATCAAATCACGAGATACAGCGGTTACCGCATCACTTTCATTAATCGCCAGACGGATGAGATCCTTCAATGATTCATCCTGTGCAAGCACAGTTATGTCCGTACCATGAAGGGTTGTGACTACTTTCAGGTCATCTCCCACCATCTGCTTAGCTAAGAAAGCACATACTGCATGCGGAACCGCATAATGTACATGAAGTAAATCAAGTTGTTGTGCCTTCGCTACTTGTGCCATCTTCGTCGCCAGAGAGAGATCGTAAGGCGGATAACGGAACACGTAATAGTCGTTAACCTCTACCTCATGATAGAATATATTTTTCTGAAACGTACCCAGTCTAAACGGGATACTGTTCGCAATAAAGTGAACCTGGTGTCCCTGTTCGGCAAGCAATTTGCCTAGCTCCGTTGCGACAACGCCAGACCCTCCTAGGGACGGATAACAGGTGATGCCAATCTTTAATTTTTGATCCATCCAATGGACGCTCCTTTGATCCCCCGCGAGTGCAGGTTAATGTAATGCAACGGAAAACGAATCATCATTCATCACTATAATAAGAAGATTCACCGTTATTTATGATTTACTGAACCAAACTGACGAACAACATAAGGTGTTAAAGTCGCGAAACCTTCAGCAAAAGGGATGAGGCTACGCTGCCCTAATAGAGAATCCCTTGCCCTTACCCGTTCAATGTATCCTTGATTCAGTGGAGTAGAAACGGTACCGACCCCCATCTCAAACTGTGAACGATAACATAGCAGTGAATTTTCTTTTTGTTCATAGTGTTCCGAAATATCCACAATCAAATCCGTTCGACCAATATCGTTAATAAAGTAAAAATAACATTCCTTCACTTGCACAGCTGGCAATTCCGGCATGTAATTTCGTAGTTTCGCATTAAATACAGCTTCCTGCACAATTTTACTGCACATCACATGATCCGGATGGCGATCCTCCCAATATGGAGCAAATACCACACGTGGGGCATGGCGACGAATCTCAGCCGTTACCGCTTGAATATGCTCTGGCGTTATGTATAAGCCTCGATCAGGCAGTCCCAGATTTGACCGACACGAAAGACCGAGGACGCGGGAGGCTTCCTCCGCTTCCTCGGCCCTGCGTTCCACCGTACCGTTCGATGACATCTCAGCTCGGGTTAAATCGCACACGCCAACCTTTAATCCGGCTGCCGTGTGTTTCGCGATAGTTCCACCCATACCAATTTCCGCATCATCCGCGTGAGCACCGAAAATGAGTATATCTAAACTCATTGCGTATCACCCGGTTCTATACCCGCCTCTGGCTTATATTTGTGAACAAGCTCTCTCCATGCAAAATCACCACGATCCAATGCTTTAACGAGAATCTCGGCTGTTGCAATATTGGTTGCGAGAGGAATGCCTTGAACATCACATAGACGAAGAAGTGCATTAATATCCGGTTCGTGTGGCTGTGCCATCAGTGGATCACGCAAGAAAATAATAAGATCCATCTCATTCTGCGCAACCAACGCACCAATCTGTTGATCTCCACCCAGCGGGCCGGATTCGAATCGGTGGATCTGTAGAGATGTTCCTTCCATTATACGAAGACCTGTCGTGCCGGTGGAATATAATTGATGGTCAGTAAATACAGGTTCATATGCTGTCACAAAGTTGACCATTTCTTCTTTTTTGCGATCATGGGCAATAAATGCAATTTTTAACATAACAATCTCCTTCTGGGTTCAGGTTCAAAACATCCGGGTTTTGAACAGCCTCTTTTAGTCGATAAAGTTATCGAAACCGTAGATGAGTCCTGTATATTCCATAACTTTTTGGATACCAATTTTAACACCTGGCATATAACCTGCACGTTCATAGGAATCATGACGAATTTTGAGCGTTTGACCAAAATCACCAAATACCACTTCCTGTTGTGCAAATACACCTGGAAGACGAACACTGTGAATGCGGAAGCCATTATAATATCCACCACGAGATCCCTCGATAAGTTCTTCTTCATTCGGGTTACCTTGGCGAAGTTCCTCACGGTTAGCTGCAATTAGCTCAGCCGTTTTGATGGCCGTTCCTGATGGAGCATCCAGCTTCTGATCCCCGTGGTACTCTATGATCTCCACGTTAGGCATATGTTTGGCTGCTTGTGCCGCAAATCTCATCATTAGAATAGCTCCGATGGAGAAGTTAGGAGCAATCAAACCTCCGATACCTTTGTCCTGACACTGCTTGTCCAGTTGCTCAATTTGTTCGGTTGTAAACCCTGTAACGCCCATAACGGGTCTTACCCCATATCGGATCGCAATTTCAGTATGTTTAAACGCATATTGTGGGATCGTAAAATCAACCATAACCTGCGGTTTAGACTCAGCAAAAGCCATTTCAATATCGTCGGTTACCAATACGCCACACTCTGGAAGACCGACGAGTGTTCCGGCGTCTGTGCCGGCGCCGGAACGGTTAACTGCTGCTGCCAATTCTAATTCAGGATCTTGAAGCACCAATTTCACCACTTCTCGGCCCATCCGGCCAGCCGCTCCAATGACGGCAACTCTGATTGTCTCACTCATCTTGGCTGCATCTCCTCGCTATGTTTGATCAGTAGTCCGAATCCGTTCTATGCTAATGTCGCCATTAGAATGGATTCTTATTGAATAGAATTCATACGCTGTGTGATTTGGTCGAGCAATAGATGCAATTGCCCATTCTGAGGATCCAGAGACAATGCATCACGTACAGCCTTCGTTGCAAGATCGAACTCGTTCAGATCGCTGTATGCAAGAGCTAACATCACATGTGCCTCCACAGATAAAGGGTCAAGCTTAACGGCTTGCTTAAGCAGTCTAGCAGCTTGCACATAACGTGCATGTGTTCCACTTCCTGCCTGTTCTAACATGCCCTTGGCTTGAATGCTCAGTTCCTTCGCTTCAAGCGTCTGCAAATGCAATCTGTACTCCTCCGTATCCTGAGACAACTCCACAGCCTTGCGAGCATATTGCAATGCAGGACTGAGGTGCTGACTGCGCGCATGCGTGATGGAACAGCGATAATAGAGCTCCGCATGTTCCGGGTGAGCATGAATGGCTGATTCGAACCACCGAATCGCCTGCTCAAAGTCATTTTGCAAAATACAGCGATAAGCTTGCTGCATGTAATCTTCCGGCTTCATCATCCAAGCTGTCCCTCCCCAATCGGGTGATGGTACAGCATATGTAATCTACGCCTAATCGGTGTTTTTTGGAGTCCACCGATTAGCATCGCGTGTATTAAATTTATGCATGACTTTATCGTGTGCCTGAGCCAGGTCAATGCCGAGCGAATTGGCAAAACAAATCGTGATAAATAAAATATCTCCAAGTTCCAGTTCGATCGAGTTATCTGCTTCAGAAGCCTTCTTCGGCTTCTCACCAAACTCATGATTCACTTCCCGCGCAAGCTCCCCTACTTCCTCTGACATACGAGCCAGCATGGCGAGTGGACTGAAGTATCCCTCTTTGAACTGTGAGATATAGAGATCAACCTCACGCTGCATTTCTGCGATGCTTTTCTCCATGAGAACGGATTCTCCTTTTGAAATAATGTCGTATTTGTTCATAATAATATCAGTTATTTAGATACACTTCCACAATATAAAGCACAAATCATTTTTAAAGAATCTACAAAAAGGTATACTAAGATGGGAATGATTGCTTTAAGTGCATGTTCAAAAAGGAAAGCGGACTTTTTGAACGACCTCTTTAACATTCTAAATTTACATACGGTGAGGGATCATATGAGTACATTTAAATCGTTGGTGCAATTTAAATTAATTCTGCCTATTTTGCTCGGCACAGCCTTGTACGCGTTCGGACTGCTCTATTTCATCATCCCTAACCAGTTGATGGAAGGCGGAGTCACTGGCGTCACCGTGTTGGTTAACTATGCATTTGGCATCTCTCCTTCACTCACAACCTTAATTCTGAATGTGCCACTTTTCCTGATTGGACTCAAAGTTTTGGGTGGCAAACAGATGATCTATACCGGCGTGGGGATCGGCGCGCTCACTATTTTCCTATGGTTGTTTGAAAAAATGATTCATTTGGGGTGGATTGAACCCCTCCATACGGAAAATGACCTCTTGCTTGCAGCGTTATATGCAGGTGTTACACTTGGCGCAGGCCTCGGGATCGTCTTTCGCTGGGGCGGAACGACAGGTGGTTCTGATATTATCGCTCGCATTCTGAATCGAAAATATGGCTGGAGTATGGGACGTATACTGCTGGGGATCGATTTTATCATCATCGGGATCTCTCTGATTTATATTCCAAAAGAAAAAATTCTGTATACGCTCGTGGCTGTATTCATCGCTTCTAAAGTCATTGACTTTATTCAGGAAGGGGCGTACTCTGCTCGTGCGTTTATGATTATCAGTGACCATGCTCCCGAAATTGCTGATCTGATTACCCGGGAAATGGATCGCGGAGTAACACTCATTCCCGCTATTGGAGCCTACTCCAAACAAGCTAAGCACGTGGCATACTGCGTTATTTCTCGCCAGGAATTTAGACGTTTGCAAACGATCGTGCGTTCCGTTGATCCACGTGCATTTGTCATTATCAGTGACGTACATGACGTGCACGGTGAGGGTTTCAAGGAAAACTAAACCAATCATAACGAAAAGACCTCTAACTCAAGAAATCAGCCGTTCAACGGCCTTTCTTGTGGACAGAGGTCTCTTCATATCGTAGATGTATTCTTGCCTATCTCCGAAAAGGAAATATTCCTTGTTGCTGAGCCCGATATTTTCGAAATCCTGCGTAACTTAGAGTCGCAACAATCACTGACGTAATAAACATCCCCGCTGCTCTCCGATCCGGTCCTTGAACAAATGGAACGAAGGCACTTTCGTCTTTTTCACGTCCAAACAACTGATTCACCAACTCTTCACCGTGCATCATCATAGCCTGTAGTTGTGAGAGATCAGGTTGTTTTCCCATCGTCAGCCCTTTAGTATGAGACAGCCAGGCATCCAGTTGCGCAATCTCGTATGGTTCACGCCGAATCAGCGCTGCTGGGCGAACGGTCTCATAATGCTCTTCCAGCGCAGCATACCGACTTAACAATGCCGAGGCATTTTGTCGCTGATTCGCCGCTAAAGACAAAGCCTGGAGATCGTCTTTTATAATCTTATAGTACTGAAGCCATAATGGCTTTGCGGGATTAGCCAGACTATCGGCAGCCAGTCTTAATTTCGCTGAAGCTTGCTGTAGAGCTGCAGTATCACTTTTAATTCGTACAGCAGCCTCTTTTACTTCGACCACCGTCTCAGATAAGGCATGGATTCCCTCCACCGTCGTTTGACCTTCGAACGATATATGTTCCAGCCCATTACTGATCCTAAGAATACTGCCTCTTACCTTTTCCACATCCTGCTCCAGTGCGTAACGATATAATTGAGCTGCTTCTTCATTCATCTGCTGAATCGAAAGATTGGCTGAGACAGATTCTTCAACTTGACCATTCTCACCATTACTTTGCGCAGAACCACTATATGACAAGTTCGCCCAGAACAGTAGAGCCATGAACGATATTATCCATAACCTTAATGTACTCTTGAACCTTCTCTTCATGGACATCCCCCCCACCATCAATCTATGGCAGGTTTTCCTTCCTTAGAACAGGCTCGTACGTGAAATTAACTCCGTTTGGCTTGCCTCAAAGCAAGCCATGACACCAGAATGCTTAGCAGCGTTAAGACCACTGTGAAATTGCGCACCAGATCTACATGATCCCAGAGTGTGTAAGGTAGCCAAGGGTAGATATCATACGTGTAATCCATCACATCATTAAGTAAAGTCCACAACGCCGCAATTAGAAGTGCCACCCAGCGGAAACCGAAAAATCGAACATACAACAAAGCTTCTATAGCCATAGCACCATGTGATGCGATCAACATCCAATCCTGCCAAGCTGCCGCATTTCCCTGCGACCACCCAGCGAAAATGATAGAGATCGCCCATACACCATACTTCACAGAGGTCACTACCGCTAACGCTTGTATCACATGTCCAATCCGATTAACCCATAGCGATTTCGGTTTATACAAAATCCATAATAAGGACAGCGTAAAGAATAAGCTTGCTGTTGGGCTGTCGGGTACAAATACAATTTGCCAAAGCGGTTGCTTCTCGAGTGTGTCCATCAACTGATCGCCATACCATATGTATCCGTATACTGTTCCTAATGCATTACACCAAAATAGAAGCCACAGGAAATAACGGTTAGTCAAAAATTCTTTGCTCCAAAAAAACGATAAAGACACGTTCGCTTCCCCTTCCTACATCCTTGTTTTCAAGTATAGCTAAAGTCTCCAAAAAAACCTGACCGTATAAACGATCAGGTTTCATTGGTTAATTCGATTTTACTGTTCTGCCTTCTGTTTCGCAAGCCATTCTGTCAGATGCGTAATCTCCTCATCGGTAACACCTTGAGCAATCGCATTATTATACTGAGGCTGCATTTGGTTATATCCTTCTTTGATAATCGTCAGAATCTCTTCCTGGCTATGTTTGTCACCTACACCTCGAAGGGATGGGCCTGCAGGTCCACCCTTCATATCGGCTGCATGACAACCAATACAACCCGCCTTCTTGAATGTTTCCATCGCTGGATCATCCTTTTCGACGATCGCAACTTCCTGCTGTTGTCCTGGTGCATTGGAAGTAGGTAGTCCCTGTTCAGCCTTCTCATGCGCTTCTTCTTCCCGTTGAATGTGCTCAGGCTTTTGACCTGAAGCCTCAAGCTCATGCTTATAGTGCGTCCAAGCAACATTCGTGAGATAGAATACAGAAAGGACAGACAGAATCATCAACGATGAAGCAATCGGGCGCTTATAGAAGCGACGCTCCTTACCAGTGTCAAGAAACGGCGCCAGCAACAACGCACCAAACGCAACTCCACTTACCCCCAGTACACCGAGCAACACATAGTCACCAGAGGCATACGGATATTTCAAGTACTGATACAGAAATAGGAAGTACCAGTCAGGCATCGGAATAACCGATGCGCTCGGATTAGCCGGATAACCTAAAGGTGCAGGTTCGGATATGGTTAGTACAAGAATACCGACCAATACCACGACACCAACCATCCATTCCTTTAGCAAAAAGTTAGGGATGAACGCCTCAGACTTGCCCGGATAAGCCGTGTAGTCTGGTGGCGTGATGAAACCAGCACCCTTGCGGACACGTGAATCACCGACATAGATAATCTTTTCCTCATCCTCTGACTTCGGTCCGTGAGCCATTACAATTCCTCCCTTCTCAAATTATAGTGGTCCTGAAATACCCTGTCTGCGGATCATAATAAAGTGTCCGACCAGTAGCACTAGAAGCACTGCGGGGAGGAAGAAAACGTGTAGGGCGAAGAAACGTGTTAACGTTTGTGCACCTACAATGGTACCGCCTTGTAAAAATTCTTTAATAATCGGACCGAGCCACGGAACTGTATTCGCAATTTCCAAAGTAACTTTGGTAGCAAAGTATGCTTTGTTATCCCATGGTAATAAGTATCCTGTCAAACCAAGACCTAGCATGACGAAGAAGATTAACATTCCTACTACCCAGTTCATTTCACGCGGTGCCTTGTAAGAGCCTGTAAAGAACACACGCATCGTATGTAAGAACATCATTACGATGACAAGACTCGCTCCCCAGTGGTGCATTCCGCGTACAATTTGACCGAAGGCTACTTTGGTTTGCAAATACTCGACACTCGCATAAGCATTAATAATGTCAGGCACGTAATACATCGTCAGAAACATTCCTGACAAAATTTGAATTACAGTGATAAAGAACGTCAACCCACCAAAACAGTACACGAATGCGGAAAAATGATGCGCCGGGTTCACGTGCTCTGGAACCTCATGATCCGCAACGTCCCTCCAGATGGGCGTGATATCGAGACGTTCGTCAATCCAGTCATAGATATTTTTAAACATCTGCGTCCACGCCTCCTAATTCACTCTGGTGTTCGGAACGATCTCGCCGAGGTATACCCAGCCTTGTTCCTCTTTGACCACGTACTCATCCAGCGGTTTCGGGGCCACGGCAAGATTTTTCCCTTCCTTGTCATAATGCGCACCATGACAAGGGCAATGATACTCATCAGGATAATTTTTGTCGCTGTTCCAACCTACGGTACATCCTAGATGTTTGCAGATAGGCGAAAGTGCATAAATCTTACCCTGCTCGTCTTTGCGAATCCAAGCCACCAACGAAGCATTGCTTAGATACCAACCGTCCTGTTGCTGTAGTTCAAATGTAAATTCTTGAGGTTCAGTTGTAATTTTGCTGATTTCTGCTACTTTGACAGAGGTACCTTCTCCCTTATGCTGCAAAATCGGATCCACCGCAAAACGGATCATGGGCAGAACTGCACCGGCGGCCATGTAGGCTGTAGCTCCACCAAGCGTGTACGTCAAAAACTGCCTGCGTGACATTTCCATCCTGCTTGGCGGTCTCTTTGAGTCTTCGTGCTGGTCATGCTCACTGCTCATACTGTCTCCAACCCCCTTTTTCAGCCAACTCTCTCAACCGTTTTCATTATCAGAAATTCCACGTCTTACTAGAACATACATAATCATATAGTAGCCCTAGAACACCGTCAAGAATTTGTCACACTTTTTTAAGGTTCAATTGTAAGCGTTATTACAAAAGTGTCGATATTTTGTCACATTTTCCAATTAGAATTCATTTTTTCCACAACTCACGGATTTTCTCCCCGATATACCGCGGAATCTCGTTTTCTTCTACTTTTTGAACGACATCTGAGCGAAGTAAAATCAAATCTGCATCAGGCATATGTTCTCCCTCCAACAAACCATCTGATGACATTATAACCACATATTTGAATCCAGACGCTTTAAGCTGTTTACACACTGTGTTTAATGCCATTGACATTTCCGGAATTTCAAAATGGAACGCCGGATAGGTCATTATTCGCCCTTTGAAAGGGATCTCTACCAAGTCTAGAAAATCTCTAAGTCGCTCCAACGCTTCGGTAGCTTCAACTGGCGATTGATTACCTTTGAGGGCTGTATAAGGAATTAGACACGTGTCCAGATAGAGTTGCAGCTCAGCCCAACTGTCTTGAGTCATCTCACTGAATTTCACTTCCCTATTCCCCCTCTCCATCCATTTTATTCCCATATTATATATGAGCAATTCGCATAAATCTATTGATTTAAATTTGACCTTTCTTACTAATACCGCATAATTCGTGCCAAACAGAGTAATTGATCCAAAAAAAAATCAATAAAAAAACAAGGAATGCGATATACACACTCCTTGTTGGCTCCATTCTATATGAATGTTTATTTAAACATTAAATATCAGCTTATGGCCTTCAGTTCATCCGTTAGACTCCGGAAAGCTACTTCGTCTCCAGTAGCCAGCGCTTTGTCGATTTCCATATACAGCTTTTCGCTACGCTGTTTACGAAGCGCCTCGTCCCACACCATCTCAGCAGCCAGCCCCAACATGACTTCATACGTAACTTTCATTTTATCCAATAGGATGCACCTCCAAAACGGATTTAAGAGCTCCTATATTCCTTTCCTTTGGCAACATAACCTAGTGAAGTTCTGGACATCCGCTCAAGATCAGCATCCGTCAATTCACGTATCACTTTGGCTGGTGTTCCCAAAGCAAGAGTATAGGGCGGAATTTTAGTATTCTCAGTAACTACTGAACCGGCGCCGATTAAGGAGTATTCCCCTATTTCGGCTCCATTAAGAAGTATGGCTCCCATACCAATCAGTGAGCCAGTTCCAATCTGACAGCCATGAATAATAGCAGAATGTCCGACTGAAACATCATCTCCTAGGATCAGGGGTTGATCTGTATTCACGTGACCAACCGTATTATCTTGTATATTGCAACGCTGTCCAATGATGATTGGCGCTAAATCTGCCCTTAGCACAGCGTTAAACCAAACAGTAGACTCCTCGCCCATTCTCAAATCGCCAATAAGTTTCGCACCTTCAGCTACGTATACTGAAGGATGAAGCTGCGGCAGTACGCCTTGATATGGAATTATCATTCGTATCACTCCTTAATTTGGGAGTGATTTTAGCAACTTGTCCTTCATTTGTCAAACAAAACGGGTGAGATGTCTCCAGAAAGCGAACGGCAGGATGCAGCAAGACGTAAACCCCATGCCGTCATTTGCACAGTTCGTCCATTCGCAGCTTCCCCCATCCGAAGCATCCCGAGATGTAGCATCATTTTGATGATACGGTTGTCGTAAATTGTCTCAGGCGTATCGTAGTAGAAGGGTTGAATAAACGGGCCTATCTGGCGAAACAGCGACTCTGTACTAGACCATTCAACGGCACATTCCCCTGTCCAATAGACGATCGAGGCTAGGTTTGGAATAGCACCTTTATACAGTCTTAACCAAAATCGAAATAGCTGTATCATTTCCGATGTTTTCTCTGTTGAATTCTCAGCAGCTTGTTTTTCCTCGCCAGCGGACGTCAGTTGCAGTATTCCTTGTTCCTCTCGGATGAGCCGATAGTGAAATGCATAGTCATACATGAAGGCGAATCGATCTGGATAGTCCTTGAAGGAGCGACCATAACCAAATCTCCAGCCAGCTTTGCCAACTAGCTCTTCGCTAACATGCAGATGCTCCATCACCTGCTGCTGTGAACGACGATACATCATGCCTTCAGCATTAAGTGCAATCTCATGTTGCTGCACATATTGCAGAAACAACCGAAGATCATCGACAAGCAAGTGATATTCGTCCCTATACATTGTCGGTTCGCTTGTGTTCGCAATGCCGGCTCTCAGATGGTTCGATAACACATCTCGGAATCTTAATTTCAGATCAAGAGGGACTTGGTACAAATATTTTGTATGCTGCTTCGTTCCATTGAACAACCATCCACTCTTATGGAAACGAGTGATCAAATCACGTGGACTAGCACCTGTCTCGTTTTCCTTTTTATCCATAGATTGACGTGCTATGGCAACCAGTTCCTCAATACCGAGATATTGGCGGGGATCAAATAACAGATTGTTCAGAAAACGCAGTTGAACCGGATTCAGTTCATGAACCTGTTGTTCGAAAAAGGATCTGCTTCCCAGTGTGGTGAGAATACTCTGGATGAGTTCATGTTTGGAATTGGGCTTACACTCACACTGGTAATAATCTGCTATTCGATTCAGTTGGCCAATATCTGCAAAAGTAAGCATATCCGCTAGATTCATGGGTCATCGCCTCGCTAGCTAACTACTTATGACTATTGATTCAGAGCCTAGAGTAGTTTGGTTTTGTAAACATCGTTGACGGAATTCCCATGATCTAAACCTCTTTTTTCAAATCTTTTATTAAATCTTTTATCTGTTAGTAACCATCCTATGCCTAGGTGTGCCTGATCAGAAGAAAAACAAGAGACAAGTAGTCCTATTACTCCTACTTAAACATTTCCTTATGACTGCGCAATTCGCAGAAGACAAAAAAAACAACCCGAGTTCATTACTCAGATTGTTTGGCCGAATTCATTATAAGATGTTCTGTACAGTTGTATAGCAGAGGACTCCAGTCACTCTGAGTTTTCTCCAGAATTGTAAGTGAGAGATTACCTATTCGTTCTGTATACCGGTCTTTGAAGATCGCGGATAACAGATTTGCCAGAAATGCTCCATGAGATACAATCAGAACATGCTTGTCCGGATATGCCGACCATAGATCCTCCAGAAACGCCAGTGCACGCGCTTGGATATCCAAGATATGCTCCTGGCCTAGATCCAGCGTCTCCCAGGTTGCACCCCAGCGAGCGATTCGTTCTTCTGAGGTTAAACCTTCGATCTGGCCGAACGCTCTCTCCTTAAGCCTTACATCCGGTTCTAGCATTGGTACATTCAGCAGCTTGGAAATAATCTCACCCGTCTCCTGAGCACGAGATAAACCACTAGTAATGATATAATCCCATTGATATGCCTCAGTGAGAAGACGTTTACCCAAACGCTCTGCTTGTTCACGACCTTCTGCATTCAAAGGAATATCTGTCTGCCCTTGAATACGTCCTGCGGCATTCCAATCTGTTAACCCATGACGTATAAGCCCGATACGCATCTTATCCCTCATTTCTCAATACACAGTAAAGATCATTGAAACTAAGCACGTGCACCTTGCTTACGCTTGCTCGTTGTGCGATGCATACGCCCAAGCGAGAATAACGCCATACCTATGGCCAGTAAGGATAGAGCCATCCAGTAGCCTGGATAGGTAGGACCCATACTCACGACAAACGGCTCAATGATGCTACCCCGATCCGCTCCTGGCATATTATACTGGTACATCCCAGATGAAGATGGTTCACTGCCAGCAACAGCCGTCTCCAAAATACCTGTGGAGATAACGCGTGGTTGCTCTGCTTCCGATACAGCCGGCTTAAACATCGCCATGTACAGGAAACTGCACAAAAAAATAGCCAGAAACGCAGCAATCCACAAAGACATATGCTTGCGCACTGCAGCAGAGAATCGATTTACTTTTGCCTCTTCAGGCAAGAGCCATGGTGACTCCGCATAAATGCGATCCATTACATTTCGATTTACTCGCTCTGCTTGTTGCTCTGTTACGGGTGTCGGTATGCTATGCAGCAGAAGTTGAGCTTCATGCCAAACTTCAAACTGCCGTGAGCACTCCTCACAACCAGCGAGATGAGCATGAAATGCAATCTGCTGAGGATGAGTTGCCGGCAAGTCCCAAACCATTGCAAACAGTTCCTGGGCTTCATTGCAATTCATCGGTTCTTCATCCCTTCATATGGCTCGTACACCGGTTCGAAGAAATAAGGCTCCAATTGAGTTTTTACGCTTGATCTTGCTCTGAACAATAACGATTTCACAGAACTTACGCTCTGCC
Source organism: Paenibacillus tundrae (assembly GCF_030812775.1). Taxonomy (GTDB): domain Bacteria; phylum Bacillota; class Bacilli; order Paenibacillales; family Paenibacillaceae; genus Paenibacillus; species Paenibacillus tundrae_A. The sequence continues at coordinate 524,484 of NZ_JAUSTI010000001.1, read as the reverse complement.
CAAGAATATTAGCAATCTCTTGGTAGTCTAACTGATCATACTCACGGAGTATAATGGCAGAACGCTGCTTCTCCGGCAAATTGTTAATGGCATCCCTAACCAGCATCACCCGCTCACTGCGCAATACAGCATACTCTGGAGCATTCTCCGAAGGAGCAATCGGCACGACGCCACTCTCTTCGAGTGGAACATTACCACTGCGCTGTTTGCGAAGCTCACTCAATACCGTATTTCTCGCAATGGTATACAACCACGTAGAGAAAGAGGCATCCACCTCACGAAATGAGTGTAAACTGCGGAACGCCTTATAGAAAGTCTCAGAACAGAGATCTTCCGCAAGCAGCTCCATATTGGAACTTTTCAACATATGATATACGAAAGCCAGTATTTTACGCTGATAACGACGCATCAGCTCGGAATATAACTCCAGGTTACCTTCCTTGATCTCTCGAATCAACTGGGAATCCGTCATTTGAGTGCGACCCCTCCTCGCCCATCCATGTGCTTCTCCCCGTTCGACTCTATCCATGTATTACCGAACAGGCACAAAAAAGTTGCGGTTCTCACCGCATATAAACAGCGTTCAGCGCCAAAACAGGCCTTCCCGCCAAATTCCCCTATGTAATGGCAATTTCCCCAACGTTTCTACATTAACAGTATTTATTGTACAACGGTCAGCCGTTGCTGGCAAATCTATTCCGTTCAACAGGAACCCGACCAGACATTCATATGCTTTCTTTTTCTCGTCTATGACCCCGTTGACTCAAAATAATCCTCCAATGCCAATGAACCACCATTACAGAACTCTAACAGGAAACAAACCCTTATTTCTCTCAGGCTTGTTCCGTCTCGTAATACCTTCTATATCTTCAAACGTAAAATGAATGAAAATGGTTGCGTTTATACAAACTTTTTCCTGAATTGACGGAAGCTATGATTATTTAAAATAATTACGCTTTATATGTTGACAAAATGAAAACGTATACATATAATAAAAGTACAGTATGGTTTCTCTCCACTCCTATCCAATAACTGTATTGCTCCACGTGAGCAATGGCCGCTTATGTAAGCGGTCTTTTTTTTGTGTTCTTTTTCAGATTTCAAGTAACAACTCAAGAACAAGCGAATTTCACACGCAAATAAAGAGGGCTATCGCCCTCTCCTTCACTTTCCTCTATGCATGATTAAACCCAAACTTGGTATCCAAGGGAAGCAAGTAATGTTCTCGCTCGCTCCATATCCTCTTCTTGTCGGAAGGATAGCCGCATGATGCCAGGGACGTCCACACGATTCTCAATAATTTCCAAGTTACTCAAGTTAATGTCATTTGCACCAAGTTCGGTAGCAATTTTACCAATCATACCAGGCGCATCCTGAACATCCGTGTACAGATCATATAAAGACGAGATCATACCTTTCCGGCGCTCAGGAAGCACACTTCTGAACTCCCTGGCTTGGCGAAAAGCCTCTTCAATCCCTTCCCCGTCCTGCTGTTCCAACATATCGGTGAACGCAGACATCTGGCTGTTCCAATCTTTCATTAAGCCTAGAAGCACCTCTCGGTTGCTAAGTAAAATATCTCTCCATACAATTGCATCACTTGACGCAATCCGGGTAATATCCCGGAAGCCGCCTGCTGCCAGCATTTTATAGAGTGGATTAGATTCGTTGTACTCCCGAACCTGATTGACAAGTGCCACTGCGATAACATGTGGCAAATGACTGATTGCTCCCACAATATCATCATGTAGCAGTGGTTCGACTCGAACAATCTGTGCCCTAGTATATGCTAGGAGCTCAGACAATCGGCTATAAGCTTCCTCGGGTACGTGCACAGAAGGAGTCAATACATAATAAGCATTCTCAAACAATACAGCAGATGCTGCGTCAACGCCTGCACGCTCTGATCCAGCCATCGGATGTCCTCCAATGAAATAGGCATCGGTCATTCGAACATGCTCAGCACACGCAGCGATAGAAGCCTTGGTACTGCCAACATCCGTAATGATGCATCCTTTCTTCAAGGGAAGCTTCGCTAATTGTTGAAAATATGATTCCAATAAACCTACGGGTACACACAAAAAAATGAAGTCGGCATCCTGCACCGCTTCCTCCAGTGATAGCGTAGCATCATCTACTACACCACTTGCTATGTACTTGTCCTTTAGTTCAGGCAGATGGGCATAGCCCATCACCGATACACCTGGCTTGCCTTTGAAGCAAAGCGCCAGGGAACCACCGATGAGCCCTACACCAATCATTGCAATTTTTAGTTTCATGTAGTCCTCACTCTTTCATCGCTAGAATTAAGGGCGTGCTACCGCCTTCTCTGCCAGCGTGTTCTCCAGCGCCGCAATAAATGCACGGTTCTGTTCTGTTGTTCCAACGGACACACGGATGTAAGTTGGATACACTTTGAAACCTGGACGCACGATAATTCCTTGCTTAAGCAAAGATTGAAATGCTGTCGCTGATGGCATATCCAAATCAACCATAATGAAGTTACCTTGCGATGGGAAGTATGGCAAGCCAAGACGTAAGAACTCATTTTGTAGAAATTCACGTTCCTCCGTATTGCGCTGAGCACACTCTTTCACAAAAGCCTGATCCCTTATCGCTGCTGTCGCTGCCACCTGACCGAACCGCGAGGTGTTAAATGGCTCACGCACACGATTAATTAAGTCGATGATCTGCGGGCTCGCAATTCCATATCCGATCCGCAAGGAAGCCAAACCATAGATTTTGGAGAACGTCCGCAAAATAACTAAGTTAGGATAACGATCTAACATAGCAATACTTTGAGGATAAGCTTGATCCGTTACGAATTCATAATAGGCTTCATCCAGCACCACCATGACATGGGAAGGCACCCGATCCATAAACGCAGTCAATTCCTGTTCGGAAATGATTGTGCCTGTAGGATTATTAGGGTTACATACCCACACCGCTTTTGTTTTATCATTGATCTGTGCCAGCATAGATGCCAAATCATGTGTCCCATCCTTCAATGGAACCTCAATGCTAACCGCACCCTCAATATCGGCATTGCTTTTATACACCGAAAACGTCTGATCTGCCATGATTGTCTCGTCCCCCGGAAGGAAGAACGCCCGCGTAATCAGAGCAATGATCTCATCTGATCCGCAGCCAAAAATCAGATTATTGCGACTCACACCAAGGTGCTCAGCAAGAACCTCTGTAAGCTCTGCAGAGCTGCCGTCCGGATATATGCTAACATTCACAACTTCTCTAGTTATAGCCTCCACTGCAGCAGGAGAGCTACCGTATGGATTCTCGTTAGAAGCCAGCTTGATGACTTGCTCAAGCCCCAGTTCACGTTTCACTTCTTCAATCGGTTTGCCTGGCTGGTACACCGGCAAATTAACAATCTGGGATTTAGGTTTCAATCCGACCACCGCCTGTTCATCAAATAAGGATCATGATGCCAATACATAACGAGGGATTATGAACTATAGTCCCTATCCTTTTAATTGTGCCACAAAGTTGCGAATTTGCAACAGCCCTGCCTGATGCGTCTCTGGATTCTCCAAGAGCGGGATGGCTTCCTCCACCTGACGAACAATGGCACTACCCACAACAACCCCATCACAAATACGGGAGAAATGCGCTACCTGTTCACGGCTAGAGATACCGAATCCAACAGCTACCGGAATGTCAGTTAAGCTTTTTACCGTTTCAATAAACTGCTCGACTCCTTCAAAGAAGGAGGCTCTCTCTCCGGTTACACCAAGGGAAGATACGCAATAGATGAAGCCGCGTGCACCTGAGACGATCCGCTCAATTCTCGCATTGGACGTAGGTGCAACAAGCGGTACCAAATGCACCCCCGCTGCTTCGGCACGACGACGCATCTCTTCAGCTTCTTCGATCGGAAGATCCGGGATAATCATGCCACTGATGTCATGCTTGAGCAATTCATCAAAAAACACATCAAGCCCTGTCTGCAACACAGGATTGTAATACGTAAACAAGACAAAAGGCATTTTCACTCCAGCCTCGCGCGCCTTAGCTGCCGTCTCCATACAAGTACGAATGGTAATCTGGCTTTTCAGTGCCCGCTCGGAAGCACGCTGAATGACAGGGCCGTCGGCAAGAGGATCTGAGTATGGTACACCTAGCTCTAGAATATCTGCACCAGCTTGTTCAAGCTCCTTAATAATCTCTACCGTTGTATCCACATTGGGATCTCCAACGGTTAAGAAAGGAATAAGTGCAGTTCGATGCTGCTCTTTCAATTGTTGGAAGGTTTGATCCATTAGATTCATGCGAATTGCCCTCCCGTATACTTCATGATGGATTCAACGTCCTTATCTCCACGACCTGATAGACAAATCACGACAATATCATCAGAGTTGAGTTCAGGAGCAAGCTTAACTACCTGTGCAACGGCATGAGCTGACTCTAGAGCAGGTATAATTCCTTCGGTTCTTGAGAGCAATTGCAGCGCATCCAATGCTTCCTGATCCGTGATCGGAACATATTTTGCACGTTCAATATCTTTGAGATAGGAATGCTCTGGTCCAACACCCGGATAATCTAATCCAGCAGAGATGGAATGAGCCGGCTGAACCTGTCCATATTCATCCTGCAGCAAATAGCTCATAGAGCCTTGGAATACACCATGTGTTCCTTTGCTCATCGTTGCCGCATGAAATTCAGTATCCACACCTTTGCCTGCTGCTTCGACACCCACAAGCTTCACATCTGCATCACCAATAAATGGATAGAACATACCGATGGCATTACTTCCTCCACCGACTGCTGCAACAATAACATCAGGCAGACGACCTTCAAGCTCTTGAATCTGACGACGAGTCTCATCTCCAATCACCCGTTGGAAGTTACGCACCATCATTGGATATGGGTGTGGCCCTACAACTGAACCCAAGACATAGAATGTATCTTCTACGTTGCTAACCCAATATCGCAGAGCTTCATTCCCTGCATCCTTCAATGTTCTCGTTCCTGAAGTTACTGGAATGACTTCTGCACCGAGCAACTTCATCCGGAATACATTCAATTGTTGACGCTCTGTATCTTCTTCACCCATGAATACCTTACATTCTAAACCGAGCAAAGCAGCAACCGTTGCTGTAGCTACTCCATGTTGACCTGCTCCAGTTTCAGCAATAACTTTCTTTTTGCCCATCCGTTTAGCAAGCAATCCTTGTCCGATGGCATTATTAATTTTATGTGCACCCGTATGGTTCAAATCCTCACGCTTCAAGTACACCTTAGGGCCACCCAAACGACGAGAGAGTTGCTCTGCATAATACAGCGGAGTCTCCCGACCAGAATACTCACTTAGCAGATAATTTAATTCTTTATTGAATTCCTCATCTTCTGAAAAGCGGCTGTATGCTTCCTCTAGTTCAATTAAAGCGTTCATTAGTGTCTCTGGAACAAAGCGGCCTCCGAAGGAGCCGAAACGCCCATGTTGATCCGGCAATTGATGTGTCATGCCTGCTTCACCCTCTCTACAAATGATGTAATTTTTCCGATATCTTTTATTCCGTCCGTTTCTACTCCACTTGAGACATCAACACCATTCGGTGCATATGTCTGAATCAATTGTTGAACATTATCAGGCTGCAAACCTCCAGCCACAAACAAGACAATGCCGTGATTTCTCGCCCACCTCGCATAGGTTGGAATCCGCTCCCAAGCAAAGGTATGACCAGAACCACCAACATATTGGGGATCATACGTATCGAGTAATATAGCATCTATTGTGTGCACGTAACTATTAAGTGTCGTTAACGTGGTACCATCCGCTTCGGTACCCGACTCATTTTTCGGGAAGGAAAAAGCTTTGATAACTTCAGTCTGCCAGCGTTGTTTCACCTGCTCACAGAACGCTGGCGTTTCCTGTCCATGTAGCTGTATCACGTCTAATTGTACCGCGTCCATGACGTGTTCAAGCTCTTCCAATGTAGGATTAACAAACACCCCGGTTAACTTCGGTCGATCCAATGTCGTCCACGCAAGCAATACTTGTTTTAATTCAGCAGCCTGGTTGGGTTCAATACGGCGACGGGATTTAGCAAAAACAACACCAATATAATCAACGGGCAAGTTTATCATCGATTTTAGCACTTCAACGTCCTGAAGTCCACAAATTTTTACGGCCGCAGCCGGTTGCTTGTGCAGATTCATGTCTCTGCTGCCCGTACCGTCGTTTGTATACTCATTCATCATCGAGAACCCATTAATTCGTTCACAGCCACTTCAACATCATCCTTACGCATCAGATGCTCCCCAACGAGGATTCCGTGAACGCCCGCTGTAATTAGTTCCTCCAACCGTTCAGCACCATCAATACCACTTTCGCTGATGAGTGTCACCCCTGATGGAATCAACTTCATGAGATCCAGCGTTGTATTCAGACTGGTCTCGAACGTTTTTAGGTTTCGATTGTTAATTCCGATTAGCGTTGCCTGCGGTATTTCCAATACTTGCTCTAGTTCAGCTTGATCATGCACTTCAATTAAAGCATCCAGACCTATACTTTTGGCAAAATCCAAGTAATGTCGAATCTGATCTTGTGTCAATATACTTGCAATCAGCAGAATTGCATCTGCTCCTAGCAGTCTTGCCTCGGCAATCTGACGCTCATCTATAATAAAATCTTTACGAAGCAATGGAATATTCACCGCTTGGTGGATCTCCTTCAAATACGCTGCACTTCCTTGAAAGTAAGAAACATCTGTGAGTACAGAGATACAATCTGCTCCAGCTCGTTCATACGCAAGTGCAATATTTACCGGATCAAAGTCCGGTCGAATTAATCCTTTGGACGGGGAAGCCTTCTTCACTTCGGCAATAAGCCCTAGTTTCCGGTTACGCCCTTCTGCTAAAGCCTGTTCAAACCCCCGTGTTGCTGGCAACTGCTCAATCTCCTTAAGCGCCTCATCCATGTTAAATGTTTGTGAGAGGACTTCAACTTCCTGCTGTTTGGTTGCAACGATTCGATCAAGATACATGACTGTACGCCTCCGTTGTGTATATTAACTGTTCCAGTTTCCCAGCAGCTTTTCCTGTATCTACAGCCTCAGCAGCCATAGTCACACCTTCCGCAATGCTATCCGCAAGACCAGACACATAGATACATGCCCCAGCATTCAGCAAAACAACATCACGATACGCGCTCCGCTCTCCCTGGAAGATCCGTTTAATAATTTCGGCATTTTGGGCTGCATCTCCTCCCAGTACCGAATCAAGTGGATGCAAGTTTAAGCCCATACTGCGTGGATCTATGTCATATGTGTGTACTTCTCCATTTCTTAACTCCGATACTTGCGTAGGTGCAGAAATACTGATTTCATCCAGAGCATCATGACTAGCAACTACCAATGCTCTCTTTAATCCCAAACGATTCAAAACCTCAGCAATCATTGGTGTGCGGCTGCGGTCGTACAAACCGAGCAGTTGACGATCTGCACCCGCAGGGTTGGTTAACGGTCCAAGCATATTAAAGATTGTGCGAACACCTAGCTCTTTGCGTGGTGCAGCCGCATGTTTCATTGATGGATGATACACTTGAGCAAAACAGAAACAGATTCCAATCTCTTCAAGACATTGTCTCGCTTGCTCTCCATTCAGATGAATATTAACCCCTAACGCCTCAAGCACATCGGCGCTGCCTGCTTTCCCTGATGCAGAACGATTGCCATGTTTGGCCACCCGAACAGAAACTGCTGATGCTATAATTGCCGAAGCCGTAGAGATATTAAATTTGTGAATACCTGAGCCACCTGTACCACAAGTATCTAACAGCCCATTACCATCGGTAAGAATTCTGCCGCCTTGACCACGCATAGCCTCGGCAAAACCAGTGATTTCATCCACGGTTTCACCTTTCATCCGCAGCGCCATCAACAAACCTCCGATTTGAGCCGGAGTAGCTTCGCCTTTCATAATGGAGTACATCAGGTCACGTGCTTCCGATTGCTGGAGATCATGTCCCTCCAAAATTTTAGCCAGACCTTGTTTCATCCCCTCTTCAGACTGAGGCTTTGAATTTAGATGCTGTAAGTTGTCATTCATTACAGGATTCATGTTCATATCCGGTCTCTCCTCTCTCTCAGTTTTTTGAGACGCCTGCTGGACTCACAAAGTAATCAGCATTGGCAAGTTTCAATCCATGATGTTTGCTCTTGGCCGGGAACATCGCTTCCGCTGTACGAATTGCCTTGAGTAGCGCTTTAGCCTTGTTCACCGTTTCTTCATATTCCTTCTCAGGCACAGAATCCCATACAATTCCCGCTCCAGCCTGTACATATGCTTTTCCCTTTTTGAAAATAATGGTTCGGATCGTGATACAAGAATCCATATTTCCTGAGAAACCAAGATAACCGATCGCTCCCGCGTACGCCCCACGCGCCTCACGTTCAAGCTCCGCAATAATTTCCATTGCCCGCAGTTTCGGTGCACCAGATACAGTTCCCGCAGGCAGACAGGATAGAAATGCATCGAAGAAATCCTTATCTTCTCGAAGTTCACCTGTCACATTCGATACCATGTGCATAACGTGAGAGTAACGCTCAATCTCCATAAACATGTCACACTTCACGGTGCCAAAGTTTGATACTCGGCCCAGATCGTTACGACCCAAGTCAACCAGCATCAAATGCTCTGCACGTTCCTTCTCATCTTGTAGCAGATCTGCTGCAAGTTCACGATCTTCGCTTTCCGTTGCGCCTCTTGGACGAGTACCGGCAATGGGTCGTGTCGCCACTCGATTTCCATCTATTTTAACCAACACCTCAGGCGAGGTTCCTACGATAATCTCATCATCCATCTTTAAATAGTACATATAAGGTGATGGATTCAACGTTCTCAGTACTCTGTATACGTGAAGCGGAGAAACTTCGGTATCAATGTGAAAGCGCTGGGATAGCACCACTTGAAAAATATCTCCCGCGCGAATGTACTCTTTAGCCTGCTCCACATTGCCAATAAATTGTTCTTTCGTCAGATTGGAACGAATATCCCCTAGCTCAACATCACCTGGGATCGAACGCGGATTCAAGTTTTCACCAGGGCCTTGTTGTTGCAAACGCTCAGCCGCCTGCTCCAGCTTCTCAGAAGTCAGTGCGTAAGCTTGGCGTATTTCATCATCCGTAGCTCCATCTCTTACATGCACATTACCTACAAGCAGCATCTGTTGCTTCACATGATCAAAAACGATAATTTGGTCACAGAACATAAAACGAATATCATCCATATTGAGATCATCCAGCGCGTGTGCTGGAAGCTTCTCATAATATTGCAGAAGGTCATATCCAAAAAATCCAATCGCACCGCCTGTAAATGGAGGAAGCTCATCATCTTTAGGACTACGGTACTTTCGCAAAAGAGCCTTCAGCTCTTCAATCGGCTTACCGGGAAGCTCCCGAGTATGCCCTGCCTCTTCTACCACGATGCGGCCTTTTTTGGCGGAAATCATCAGGAACGGATCTGTACCGATAAAGGAATATCTCGCCCATTGAATTCCACCCTCAACACTTTCCAACAGAAATGCTCGGTCATTATCGGCATAACGGCGGAAGATCCGGATTGGCGTCTCCATGTCAGCCAAGATCCGTTTAACAACGGGAATCAGATTATATTCATTTGACATTTTCAGTACTTGATTAACGTTTGGCGTTATCATTAGATCACGTCCTTTCAGATTAGGTACATATGCTCAACTTGGGTTACACTTACCACTCCGTTCTCGTGTAAAACGATAGTTGAACCTATATAGATAGGAAGTATACAAAAAAACCTCTACCATCAGGTAGAGGTTTGGTTATAAGCTGTATTCAACAAGTTCGTGTTTTATAAATAACAAGTCCCTATACATCATTTGCTGGATTATCCAGGTTATCGGTAGATTAAACGTACATCCATTATAGACATGTTCCGTTCAGATGCACTGAATCAAATCCATTCATCTATGATAATACTCATAGAATCTGTCTCAATTTGACCCGGTTATACCAAAACAAAACGATGTCACTGGACACGTCTCTTTCCTTAATCCTGTAATCCTCTAGCGCGACGTACCGCGAATCAGTTGACCGGCCTATGTTACTCCGGCTACCACCCGCTGGACTCTGCTATTACTCCACTAGCTCAGCTGCTCTCAGCTCAATCTAAACTCTACTCAACTGCTTTTCACTATACATGATTCCATTCGGTTTGACAACCACTGGAATTATGAACCGGAAGGTGCTGCGAGATCTGGACGCAATGCCTGCGCACCATTCAGGTAAACATGATTTATTTCATTCTGTGCTTTGGCTGTGTTCACATGCACCATAAAACGAATACATAGCGGCAATGCCCCTTGTACTGGAACCTCCAGTGCGCACATTAGCGGCACTAGCTCCCAGCCTTCCAACTGGCGAATGGCCTTTGCTGGAAAAGCTGCGTCCAAATCTCCTGTCATCGTGATCCAGACACTACAGATATCTTCTGGTTTAATATCATTGCGATCTACGATCTCTTGTAACAATACGGCCGTTTCCTGCAAAATATGTTCTTCGGTGTTATGCGTGACTGTTGTAGCCCCACGAATTCCGCGTGTCACCATGTTGTTAATCTCCCTTCTTAAGCAATTCAATCACTTCGATGACAGCTGACACAGGCACGTCTTTTACAATTCGAGCTGCGCCAATTCGATCAGGAATAATGAAGACCATATGTCCTTCACGGAACTTTTTGTCATGCATCATCGCTTCCATTAATGCATCTGTACCCAGATGGCTCGGCAAAGTTACGGGAAGGCGTAAAGCACGAAGCATACGGACCGTATCATCATACAATCCTGCTGGGGCTCCCAACTTCTCTCCAAGCAATGCTGATCCAGCCATACCAATCGAGATAGCTTCGCCATGCAGGAATTCACCGTATCCGGCAATTGCTTCAATGGCATGACCAATCGTATGACCTAGGTTTAGCAGCGCACGTTCTCCGTTTTCACGTTCATCTCTAGATACAATCTCTGCCTTAATGCCGCATCCACGTTCAAGTCCATAGCCAAGAGCTTCTGGATCAAGTGCAAGCAGCTTCTCTGCATGCTCTTCACACCAATGTGCAAACGCTTCGTCACGAATCAAGCCATGCTTCAGCATTTCGGATAAACCAGCAGATACATCACGAGGTGGCAGCGATTGCAGTGTATCTACATCATAGAGCACGAGCTCCGGCTGATGGAATGCACCGATCATATTTTTGGCAAGCGGATGATTGACAGCCACCTTACCACCCACACTGCTGTCATGAGCCAGGATCGTTGTTGGTACTTGAACGAACTTGATTCCACGCATATATGTAGCTGCAACGAATCCAGCCAGATCTCCTACCACACCACCGCCCAGAGCAATAATGGCTGAGCTTCGATCTAGCTTGCCTTCAATTGCAGCTGTCATCATGTCTTGGTAAACGGATAGTGACTTCGATGTTTCACCAGCAGGAACAACGGCTGAGACAACTGTAAATCCAGCCGTGCTCAGCGTTTGTTCAAGCGTGGACAAATATTTAGGAGCCACATTTGCATCCGTAATAATGAGTAGCGGGCTCTTCTTCGTTAGACCATACTGCTCAAAAAATTGAGGTGCTTGTGCCAATAAACCAGAACCAATCAGAATCGGGTATGATCTTTCCTCCAATTGAACTGTTAACTGGCGCATTTTAGTAGTTCTCCAATTGAGCTTGGTAGCTTGCAACGTTCGCGCGGATTTCCTCCATGGAGTCTCCACCGAACTTCTCTAGGAATGCTTTTGCGATCTCCCATGCAACCACATGCTCCAAAACAACACTCGCTGCTGGAACTGCACATGCGTCAGAACGCTCAACCTGAGCTGAAAAAGCTTCCTTCGTATCGATATCCACGCTCTGAAGCGGCTTATAAAGAGTTGGAATTGGCTTCATTACGCCTCTTACAACGACAGGCATGCCGTTAGTCATACCACCTTCGAACCCACCCAAACGATTCGTTGCACGATGGTATCCACGCTCATCCGTATGCATAATCTCATCATGCACTTGGGATCCACGAATCGTACCTGCTTCGAACCCAATTCCGATTTCTACCCCTTTAAAGGCATTAATGGACATTACACCTTGAGCAATTCGGGCATCCAATTTGCGGTCATACTGTACATGACTACCGAGACCAATAGGTACACCTTCAACGATACATTCAACAATACCGCCGATCGAGTCGCCTTCTTGTTTGATTTGATCAATGTATGCTTCCATCTTCTTCTCCGTCTCTGCGTCCGTTACACGTACTGACGAAGCTTCTGTTACCTCGATCAATTCATCAATTGGCAGATCACGATACGGAGCCTCAATCTCTCCAATACGTAGGACACGTCCAGCAACTTTGATTCCGAATTCTGCTAGAAATTGTCGTGCAATTGCACCACATGCTACACGTACTGTAGTCTCACGTGCACTAGAACGCTCTAGTACGTTACGCAAGTCCTTCAGGTTATATTTGAGTCCACCGTTAAGATCAGCGTGTCCTGGACGTGGACGATGCACACGACGCTTCTCTTCGTCACTGCCTTCGATTGGCTCAATATTCATAATCTTCTGCCAGTGCTTCCAGTCATTATTTTCAACAACAAGTGCTACAGGTGCTCCTGTTGTATATCCATGGCGAATTCCACCAACGAACGTTGCCTGATCCTTTTCAATTTGCATCCGGCGTCCACGACCGTATCCTTTTTGACGACGGTGAAGCTGGAAGTTCAATTCTTCAAAATCAATATTCAGATTGCTCGGCAATCCTTCAATAATAGCGGTCAATTGGGGTCCGTGCGTTTCCCCTGCGGTCAAATAACGTAAACTCATAATACGTTCCCCCTTTAAACTGTTAAACTGCACATTGCTAAAATCCCATAATTTCTTTGCTCATTATAGTATAGCTGACCCGCTTTGACAAGAAAGCACACGTTTTCTTGCATCAAAACGAACTTTCGACTCCGTTCATTCTTCTGAATTATTGTACTGCTCTCGATTCATTTCTCCTTGCTTTGCAAAATAACCGCCTGAGCATACACATGAACATGTGTAACCCAGACGGTTATGAACAATATTTAGTCATTACGAAATGAACTTATTTCTTGCGATAAAAGAATGTTTCTGCTGTCTCCAAGCTATACTGCCCAGGAGAGAAAATCTGCTCCGTACTACCCACGAATAAAACACCGCCTGGACGCAAACTTGCTGCAAACTTGTGATACAACAGGTTTTTGGCTTCCTCGGTGAAATAGATCATTACGTTCCGGCACACAATCAGGTCGTACCCATCATCGAAACGATCCAACAACAGATTTTGCTTCACAAACTTAACCGAACTTTTGAGCTTTTCATCAATTCGATACACCAAGCCATCCTGCTTGAAGTAACGCTCAGCCGTTTCCTTAGGTACATCTTTGAGCGAACGCTCCATATAACGACCTTCTTTGGCTTTGGCAATTGCTCCTTCGTCCAAATCACTTGCTGTGATCGAGCTATCCTTGAGAATCCCCATCGTATCAAGAATCATAGCTAACGTATACGGTTCTTCACCTGTTGAACAAGCGGCACTCCAAACCTTCGCTTTACGCTTGGAACCTACCAGTTCAGGTAAAATCTGATCCCGCAGCACTTCCCAACGATTCGGATTACGCCAGAATTCGGATACGTTAATCGTCATACGATCCAAAAATTCATAGAATAGAGACTTATCCTTCTGCATTGCATCAAAAAAAATAGAAAATGTATTAAATCCGTTTTTGTTGCGAAGTGTGGTCAGCCGTCTTTTCATCTGGCCTTCCTTGTATTGAGCAAGGTCAATGCCCGTGCTCTCTTTGATTTTACGAATGAATCCGGCATAATCCGGGTCTAGTTGTTGTTCCTGCTCCAGCATCGTATCACCCTTCTGGTTAATAAATTACAACCAGGCTGCGATGCTCTTGTCGTACGTTACCAATTCCTCAGAACTAAAGAAGTTTGCTGCTTCACGGGTAGCACTTTCCGGCGAATCTGCCCCATGAATTAGGTTATGCGGTGTGTGACTAGCAAAATCTCCACGAATAGTACCTGGAGCTGCTTCTTTCACATTGGTCTTGCCGATTACGATCCGTGCTAATGCCACGATATCGTCACCTTCCCAAACCATCGCAAATACAGGTCCAGATGTAATAAATCCAACCAATTCATCGAAGAACGGCTTGCCTTCATGCTCAGCATAATGTCGCTTAGCCTGATCCTCCGTCATCTGCACCAGCTTGCCCGCAACCATTTTAAACCCTTTGTCTTCCAGACGGCTAACAATACGCCCTATCAAACCACGCTGCACACCATCAGGCTTCACCATTAAAAATGTACGATCCATTGGCTCACTCCTCACTCACGGTTCAAAGTTATTTCAATATGTAGACGCAATCCCTTTGATTGTAACATACAAGTGCATTTCCTCCCAATGAGGATTGTCACTTCTACATTCGTTCATGAGTCATTCAACTGCCAATCCTGAATTGAATCGACACCTGAAATTAATGAGTACGTTTAACGACAAAATGAGCAATATCACGCAAATTTTTGCTGGTCTTGATGTTAGGCAGCTGATCCAGAGCATCGAGCGCTTTCTTCATATATCGGTCAGCGAGTGCTTCTGCTTTAGCAATTCCTTGACTTTGGCGAATCATTCCAATTGCATCTGATGCGCTTGCACGTCCGTCCTCGTGTTGGACACGAGCAATTTCTGCTAGTAGTGGTTCACGTAACTGCTGTTCTTGCAATGCATAGAGCACAGGTAACGTAATATTTCCCTGCTTCATATCACTGCCCGGAGGCTTACCCAATTGCTTCTCTGTTCCAACCAGATCCAACACATCATCTTGAATCTGGAACGCCATGCCCACATTATATCCGTAGGTATATAGCAGAGAAGATACTTCCTTGGGTGCACGAGTTGCAAGAGCTCCCAATTGACAGCTCACTGCAATCAGCAATGCCGTTTTACGCCGAATACGAAGAAGATAATTACGAACACTTTGTCCAGTGTTAAAAAAGTCGCGAATCTGCTCCATCTCACCGATGGACATCTGAACCATTGCTTTGGCCAGAATACGATGAATTGCCGGGTCGGATAAACCGGCAGTCAGTTGGAGCGCTTTTCCATAAATATAATCCCCGGTGTACATAGCAATCCGATTATCCCACTTGGATTTCACTGTCGGCTTACCCCTACGAGTCGCCGCATTATCAATGACGTCATCATGCACAAGGGAAGCCGAATGTATCAATTCGAGCGGAACCGCAATGAGCTTCAGCCGCTCAATATCATATGTACCGTATTTCCCACCAAGCAGCACAAATACGGGGCGTAAACGTTTCCCACCTGCTTTGAGCAAGTGAAGCGAAGTTTCACTCAGCAACTTTTGTTCCCCTTGAACACTGCGATATAACTCTTTTTCAATGTAATCCATATCTTTTTTTAGCAACCCGAAAATATCTAATAGTTTCATTCGTTCACCCGTATCAGCGTATTGTCAGTCCAAAAATCCATGCTTACCTTCCCCTCCAGCAATTCCGGCCTGCAGGCATAACGAAAGCCCGGGCTCGCCGTCCCTACTTGTGTTCTATATGTCGTGCCACATTTCTTCGAATGCCATGACCGACATCCGGGATTTAAACTCTTCGACGTATTCTGAAACAAGGATACAGAACTTGCCGGAGTATGGGTCAAGGCTGTGTGCCATCTCGAACATTCATCAGCACTCACCAATACCCCGGGTGCGGGGCAACAACCTGAAGCATAATCTTCTTACTAGCCACAGGGACATAGTTAGCTTCCAGTTGTTAACCCCGTTCATCCGGTTCTCCCCATCGCTTGAAGAGCTGATGCGGTATGCGCAGATTATCCAGCACCTTACCGACCAAAAACATAATCAACTCGTCCATACTCTGAGGTTTGTAATAAAAGGCCGGCATCGCCGGAATCATGCGCACACCTAATCTAGAGAGCTTCAACATGTTCTCCAAATGGATTGCATGCAGCGGCGTCTCTCGTGGAACGAGAATTAACGGTCTCGCTTCCTTCATCATCACATCAGCTGCACGAGACATCAGATTATCAGATGACCCTTGCGCAATAGAGGAGAGAGTTCCCATGGAGCAAGGCATAATAATCATACCCTCGGCAAGATAAGATCCACTTGCAATGGAAGCTCCAATATCGCTAACGGGATGGTAGATGATTGAGCCGGAGCGGCCGCCGAATTTTTCCTCAAGCACAGCGTCACGGCTCGTGATATCCCAGTCCATTTCTTCTTTTAACACACGCCAGCCCGCATTAGAAATCACGAGATGCACTGTGTAGTCCAGATCAAGTAACGTTTCAATCAGCCTAATGCCATAAATGCTTCCACTGGCTCCAGTTATACCAACGACGAGGCGTTTATTGTCCGGCTGCTGCATCGTTACTTCACCGCCAGATCAATCAAAGTGAATGTAAACACCACAAGGCTAAGCACACTGTTCATCGTAAAGAATGCCGTTTGAACTCGGCTCATGTCATTAGGTGATACGATGTAATGCTCATAGAATAGAATACCGTACGTAATCAACATACCCGCACCATACCACCAGCTGAGATCAGTCATTAACAAGAGTGCTAAGAAACCGATCGCCGTAATGATATGGAAGAACTTTGCGATGTTCAATGACTTAATCAATCCAAAGCGAGAAGGAATGGAATGCAAGCCTTCTCCCTGGTCAAACTCCAGATCTTGACATGCATAGATGATATCGAAGCCTGCTGTCCAGAATACAATCGTAACGTAGAGTACAATAGCTGTCCAATCCATCGAACCCGTAACCGCGACCCAGCCCCCAAGTGGAGCAAGACCAATCGTCATACCAAGCACGATATGACATAGCCATGTGAATCGTTTGGTATATGAATACAGTACTAGCATAAATACAGCAATAGGCAACAATTGCATGGATAACACATTAAGATTGGATGATGCCCAGAATAATAATACAAATGAAACAATAATGAAAATAATAACTTCGCCGTTCTTCAGCAATCCAGCTGGAATAGCTCGCATTGCCGTACGTGGATTCTTGCCGTCAATGGCCTGGTCAATAATACGATTGAGGCCAAATGCTGCACTTCGCGCACCTACCATAGCTAGTAGTACCCAGAAGATTTGCATCCAGGACGGGAACGTGCCATTGACTAACATGGAACCGAGAATAGCTCCCATAAAAGCAAAAGGTAATGCAAAAAGCGTGTGTTCAATCTTGATCATTTCTAAAAAGATACGAATTTTCCTAAACATGCTGATTCTCCTTGGTTCCAATATGCAGTGCCGCGATGCCTCCGGTCAGAGGATAGGCCTGCACTTGCTGTAATCCGGTTTCTTCAAAAATGCTCGCCAGTTCCTTTCTTCCCGGAAATAGTGCCAGCGAGTCTGGTAGCCATTTGTACTGCTCATAACGCTTAGCAAATAGCTTGGCCATATTAGGCAACATATGTTCAAAATAAAAATAATAAATGCCTTTAAAAGGCTGCCATGTTGGCTTGGATAGCTCTAGACATACCACCTTGCCTCCTGGCTTCACAACTCGTTGCATCTCAGACAGAACCTGTCTCAGATCCGGTACATTTCGAAGACCAAAACCTATCGTCACGTAATCAAACGTATTATCGTCAAATGGAAGTGACATTGCATTCCCTTGCACAAGTGTAATCTGCTTATCACGATTCACTGCATTAATCTTCGTTTGACCTACCTCCAGCATGTTACTGCTGAAGTCGAGACCATGCATGTGACCCGTTTCACTTGCTTCCGCCATGGCAAGCGTCCAGTCGCAGGTTCCGCAGCACAGATCAAGCCCTGTGTCTCCTTGGGACATGTTCATCTTTTTCATGGTGAACTTACGCCAAGCTTTGTGCCTACGAAAACTTAAGATATCATTCATGACATCATACTTACCCGCAATACTCTGAAAAACCGAATGGACAAATTCTTCTTTCGGTTTGGTCTCTGTGCTACCCATTCGTCTCCCCCTCAATCTTCCCTAACTACCGCATGTGAAGGCTGCAAATAGGTGAGGTAAGGTTCCAAAATCGTCTGCACTTCATGCAAACTTTCACCCTTCACCTTATCTTGCAATAATTGCTGTATGCGGTGTGTGCTATTACGAAGCTTGTCCAGCAAGATTTCACCAATTCGATACTTCAAAACCAGTCCAGCCCACGCACGCATATCTGGCTCAGGTTGACGAAGAACCTTCCGTTCCTCATCACTGCCCTGCTCATTAATATTCCAGAAGGCATAACTGTATACAAAGCTCTTCTCATCATTTAGCTTCTGTAATTCTTCTACAATGTTCTCACAAGTGCTAAATTCAGCGAGCAGATGATTCCAGATTAACTGATCCTTTTCTCCGATTATGTCTGTAAAAGAAAGAAACAGCTGCATTTTCAGCTGTACCGTTTCACGTAAGTATTCATCAGGCGAAACGACGAGCTTCTTCATACGTTCATATAATGACATCTTACCCACGTTAACCTCAGCGACTGCACCACTAAGCTTACCAATCATTTCGATCCGGTTGGCATGGGCAAGCAATTGATAGAATCGACTACTGAAATAATCGCCAGCGAGCACATTCAACTGACGAGATCGCATCTCTTGTTCTCTACGTGCTCCGGATAAAGTATCAATACGATCATGCGTATCCATGGCCAACTGAACGAGCGAGGTAGCTAGAGCATAAATTTCATCATGCTGCTTCTCATCTGTGCGGCTCACAAACACCTGCAACAGACGCGCTCGGCTATCCGGAAACGGTGGTATTTCCGTATGTTGTCGAATCATGTCGTAATCCGTATATTTTTTTGCTAGTTGGGGTACGCGATATGAATTCATTCTCCAGCCTCCGAGACTTTGCATTGTTAAACCTTTTTCTGCACTACAATCTTATATATTATAGCATATGTTTATCGGACACGCACTGAATCCTGCTATTCTATTACCCCTGGTTCAACATTTCGAACTGCTTCCTCCAGAGTTCCGTCTCCATAATATGAAACCAGGCTTTTAATTCGTCAGATAACGCTGGACTATTCCAATTTCGAAGGCTATCAATTGCTTCCATCGGCCATTCATTGCGGCGAATATCCGCCGCAAGCAACAGATGTTGTTTATGCAGCCATTCATCCTCGGCCATAACACGAAGCAATACTTGTTCCACATTGTCCAAGCTCCGAAAACTCAGCTCGGCAATCGCAGCCATGTTGGCGTATATTTCACTATAACTTGTTCCCGTTCCAATTACCTTTAAATCGAGTTTCAAAATGGATTGCTTCCATTCTACTCTTGCGATGGGAGTTGTTAAATGCATAGAATTTAGCACATCCACCAAATTTTCATCGGACAATTCGTCTGGTGCTTTTGTTGCTGTGACTGGCAGTACGTGATCCTCGCCCCATGTACGTATATGTAAATGCTGTATCGCCACAAGCAGAAAAACTGCCGCAACCGTCGCTAACACTGAAGTGGTAAGGATCATTCCGGGTTTCATAAACGCCTCCCTGCCCTCACCTGTTAGTGTAGTCTGTCCGGTAAAGGCTCATACCTCATTGTACAATGAAAAAAAGCAGGCTATGCCTGCAATTTTCATTATTCGGACTGAATTTCACCATGCTTGGTAATCAGCGTAGCTTTGCCCCGGATTTTGATGGCAGAAGTATGATTCGTGAATTGAGCAAACATCACTTCTCCCTTGTCGAGCTTCTCTGTATGGTGAAAACGCGTGTCCTGGCCCCGAGTTAAGCCGATTACCTGTACACCGTTCTCCTCCGCTCGAATGACAATATAATCACTGCCGGTTGGATGGTCCATCACGTAACGTCCCCTCTCCTAGTTCAATAGCGTTAATGATGATTAAAATCGTTGCATTTGTCAACAGAGTCCTATCCGTATGAAACGCAACAATTATTCAATGACGGGTCATACTACAAAATATCTAGTTACAGAAAGGAGAATCACTCTTGAAATACACTCCAGCAACACTAACAGAAGAACATGTGCACCAGATTCAAGAGGTTGAACAGCATCTCTCTGATGCCGCAGGCAAAGAACTGATTTTAATCGCTTATACCCTGCAGCCGGAAGAAACGAATCCGTCAGACAGCCGTTCAGATCCACTTTAAAAGGGCAAAAGAAAAGGCCGTGAACAAGTCACGGTCTTTTTGTCGACATATGGAATATGTAGAAATCTTATTTAATTCCGTCTTTGAGCGCTTTACCTGGTTTGAATGCAGGAATTTTGCTCGCAGGAATTTCGATTTCTTCACCTGTTTGCGGGTTACGTCCTTTACGAGCAGAACGTTCGCGAACTTCGAAGTTCCCAAAACCAACCAATTGTACCTTGTCTCCGCTTTGAAGAGCCTCAGAGATTGCTTCGAACACGGCATCAACCGCTTTCGTTACATCCTTTTTGGACAGTTCAGTAGCTTCAGACACGTGTGTAATCAAGTCTGATTTATTCATTTGTTTTTCACCTCCTGAATCAATGTCCTGAATGTTATACTGTGTTTCCGTTTTATCGCGAAATATACGTTCATACGCAAAAAATCTACGTACATCTTGAGCGTGATGAACACCATTCTCCGCTTGCGGTTAACAGTTCTTTCCGGCAGAATGCCGCCTGAAACCAAGCGCGCTCCATACGCGGAACAAATTTTATACTAATACAGACAGCACACAATTTCAAGTGCGGTTGCGGTTTAACACGTAAAATGTAACGGCCAAAGCCAGGACAAGAACGCCACCTTTTACAATATCGTGTGTAAAATACTGTACATTCATCATCGTCAAACCATTGACCAAGACACCAATTAACACCGAACCTATAAATGTTCCAATCACGTTTGGTTTACCCGCACCAAACACAGAAAACCCTACAAAAACAGCCGCTACGGATTCCATTAACAACGGAGAACCAGCATCAATCTGACCAGAACCAACCTTGGATGCATAGATAATACCACCGATTGCAGCAAACACACCTGCTGCCACATAGGCGAGTGTTCTTACCTTTTTCACCTTGATTCCAGACAATCTTGCAGCCTCTTCATTCCCCCCTGTAATGTACATTTGGCGACCATACTTCGTATACGTTAAAAAGATGTGAACGCCGATTACCGCAATGAGCAAAAGGATAACCGAAATCGGCATGCCCAACCATTTTCCCTGTCCAATCTGCAAAAACGTTGGGTTCATCTCCCCCGCAGCTTTGCTACCATCCGGAAATTGCATGTGGTTATAGATGGTATAGCCCTGTGCGTACGTTTTGTGAATCCCGCCGATGATATACATCATGGCTAGTGTAGCCAGTAGATCAGGGATACGCAGTTTCACAATAAGCAGTGCATTAAGAAGACCAATGACAGCGCCGATCACCAGCGGAACGATGATAACAACGGCTAACGGCTGTTGGTACCATATCATCAAAGAGGCAGTAACCACCGTCGTTAGTGATACAGTTGCGCCTACAGAAAGGTCGAATCCATCCACAATTAGGGATAATGTGACACCAATCGCCACGAAGGTCACAATCGAGATGGAACCTAGAATATCGGTTAAGTTGCTGTACGTAAAGAAATAAGGCAATTTAATGCCGAAAAATGCAATAACACCAATAATAACGATAATCGCTCCGTAACGGAACGCAAAATCTAATGATTTGTCCTTCATGCTTGCACCTCTTGTCCACCGCTTGCATAATATAGCAGCTGTTCTTGGTTAGTTTCGCCTCGTTTGAATTCCTTTACAATCTCACCTTCACACATCACAGCAATCCGGTCTCCAATGCCAAGTCCCTCATCCAATTCGCATGTGAAATAAATAACTGCTTTCCCTGCAAGAGCAAGTTGGTTAATGATCCGAAAAATATCACTTTTAGCTCCGATGTCTACCCCTTTTGTTGGCTCATCAAATATAAATACATCGGCCTCCGCGTTTAGCCATTTGCCAATGGCTACTTTTTGCTGGTTACCGCCACTTAAATACTTAACCTCCTGACGGACAGAAGAGGTCTTAATACCAAGTTGCTGAATTAATGATTCGGCGTTCTCCCGTTCCCTTTTACGACTTACAAAGCCTAGCCTACTGAGTCTACTGAGCAACGGTAAGCTTAAGTTACGTTCAACATTCTCATGAATGAGGACACCCTGCTTACGACGTTCTTCAGGCACAGAGACGATTCCCACTGCCGCAGCATCAGCAGGTTCAGCCATCCGAAGCTTGTTATTGTTCAACCGTATCTCACCTGCCTCCAGCCGATCTGCTCCAATTAAGAGACGTGAACATTCCGTCTTGCCCGCACCTACAAGCCCTACTACAGCGAGCACCTCACCTCGGTGTACGGAAAGATCAACACCTCTAACCTTAAGCCCACGACGGAGTCCACGCGCTTCAAGCAACAGATCACCCACTGGCGCTTCGATCTTAGGAAATTCTTCATCAAAGGACTTACCTAACATCTGAGTAACTAGATCGTTAATCGTCAATCCATTCGTATCACCCGTAAACACATGTTGACCATCTCTCATCACCGTTACTCGATCACAATGACTCGTGACTTCAACAAGCCGGTGAGTAATGAAAATACATGCGACTCCGCGATCCTTCAGCAAATGCACGATACGAAAAAATGCATCAGTCTCTTCCTGACTAAGGGGGGCCGTCGGCTCGTCAAAAATAATAACCTTGGCTTCTTGAACCAAGATACGCGCGAGCAAAATCATCTGTTTCTCTGCAAGTGTCAGGTCGGCCACTTTCTTGTGCACAGAAATATCTGCTCCCAACTGCCTCAACACCTCGCTAGCGCGCTGCTGCAGTTTTCGCGGACTCTTCCACCATCCCCCAGCAGAAGAGGCAAGTTGATCTAACATAATATTCTCTGCTGCGGTTAATTGAGGCACTAGGGCTGCATCCACTTCTTGATACACACAGTGGATCCCCTGGCTTTTGGCATCGCCAGGAGAGTTCAAGCGTAGGATCTGGCCGTTCAGGTTAATCGTGCCCTGATCCAGCGGATAAGCACCAGACAGAATCTTCATTAATGTACTCTTTCCGGCTCCATTAGCTCCAAGAAGTGCATGAATTTCTCCACCTTTTACAGCGAAATTCACATCTTTAAGTGCAGGAACGCCAGCAAACTGTTTATGGATATGTTCCATTGTCAGCAGAATAGATGCCGTTGTCATGATGTGTACCTCCAATCACTTCCTATGGGTGTATTTGTTGTTTTCTTATTTATCGTTAGAGCTTACTAACCTATGTTCGTCTGATCTTCTGTTGTTGGAAAAAGCGCGCCTCTCGGCGCGCTCCAATAACGCTTGTTGATTGCTAATATATGAACAAAAGGGTCTGGCTTATTTGGCAGTAATGCCGTAATCCTTCATCCAATCCTTAATACCCTGCGTACTTCCACCCCAGCCTTCTACATACTCTGACAGCTCGGAAGTAGAAATTTGTTTCTCAGGCAGTGCTTCACGTTGTACATAAACCGGATTGAGTACCACTGCATCCTCTGTCTCGTCACCATTAATCTTCTGGTAAGCGTAACGAACTTGCACTCGTCCAATGTCTGTTGGATCAACTGCTGCGGATGCAACCCATGGATTTTTAGGATCTTGGATCATTTGCAAGTCTTCATCACTCATATCGATACCGTAAACTTTAATTTCATCACGACCAGCTTGTTGAATTGCACGTGCTGCACCTTTAGCAAATTCATCCCATGCCGTCCAAACTGCAGTAATTTCACCTTTTGGATATTGCTTGAGAATCGCTTCCATCTTTGCTTGAGTGTCAAGCGCTGGATTTTGAGCTGAGCCAAATGTAGCAATTTCTTTGATGTCAGGATTTTCACTCATAAACTTAGCGTATGACACCTGACGTCGTTCCATCGGTGCAAATCCAGCTACCCATACTTTAACAATATTACCTTGACCATTAATGTCTTTTTTCATTTGTTCTAAGGTAAGCTCAGCCATCTTTTGATCATCCTGAGACAGCACTGTAGCACCCGGAACGCTAATATCCGCATCAAATACAACAACTGGAATGTTTTGTTCTACAGCCTTTCTGACACCTGGTTCTAGCAATGAATCACCATGATCCGTCAGAATGGCATCAAACTTTTGGTTAATCGCGCTATCGAGCAATGATACCATTTTCGCTTTATCGTTATCGGCAACAAACGTCGTCAGTGTACCGCCGAATTTTTCAATTTCTTCTCGCACACCTTGTACGTATTGTTGTGAGAATGTACCTGTGTTGAATTCCATAATCAGAGCAACCCGTTTACCACTTAGCGGGCCAGTAACTGCCTCAGTCGCAGGCTTGTCCTCCGCGCCAGAAGCTGGTGTTGCTGCTGGCTCTTTTTTAATTCCGCATGCGGACAGTGCCAATGTAAACACGAGCAGTACACTTAACCAAACCCATTTCGTAGCTTTTCTCTTCATCTCTATTCCCCCTAGTCATTCTCTCTTTCTGTGATCTTGATCACAATAGTTGAATATTAATATAACGGCTAATTCCTAGTATGTAAATGGGTTTTAGTAATTTAAAGCTAAAACTCGCTAAGTTTTTTTCTGAAAAGCTAGACTTCCATCCAAATCCTCCAGAATCAAGAAAAAAACACATTAAAAAGACCGCAAGGCTTCCCCTGCGGTCTTTGATTTTACAGTATGATGGCGATCAATCCGCCTGAACCTTCGTTAATAATTCTTCCGAGCGTTTCCTGTAGCTTATAGCGTGCATTATCCGGCATCATAGCAATCTTGCCCTGAATGCCTTCTCTCACAATGGAATGCAAGGAACGTCCGAACATATCTGAATCCCATACCTTGATTGGATCATTTTCGAAGTCCTGCATCAGGTATCTCACCAGTTCCTCGCTCTGTTTCTCCGTACCGATAATAGGTGCGAATTCAGACTCCACATCGACTCTAATCATGTGGATGGAAGGTGCGGTGGCTTTTAAGCGAACTCCGAATTTAGTCCCTTGACGAATCAGTTCAGGTTCATCCAGCGCCATCTCAGCAAGAGATGGTGCCGCAATGCCGTAGCCGGTCGTTTTGACCATCTCCAGTGCTTCAGCGAAGCGATCATACTCTCTTTTGGCATGAGAGAACTCTTGCATCAACTGTAACAGATGATCTTTGCCTCGAATCTCGATCCCCACAACTTCCACGAGAATCTGATCATATAACTCATCCGGTGCATACAGATCAATCTCAGCTACACCCTGCCCCATATTCATACCGCTCAGTCCAGCGCGGTCAATGAATTCGTATTCCATGAACTGAGCTACTACTCGATCCACATCACGCAATCGACGGATATCCTTCACAGTGTCACGGACAGAATTTTCATAATTGCTACGCAACCAGTGTGTATCATTCAGCACCATAACCCAACTCGGTAAATTCACATTCACCTCATGTACTGGGAACTCATACAATACTTCACGAAGAACACCTGTCACATCGTCTTCTGTCATTGTCGCTGCACTCAGCGTCATCACTGGAATGTCGTATTTCGCGGCAAGCTCGTTACGCAATTGAAGTGCCTCTTCACTGCGCGGACGAGTAGAGTTGATGACGAGCACAAACGGCTTACCCACTTCCTTCAGTTCAGCAATAACACGCTCTTCGGACTCTACATAGGAACTCCGTGCAATCTCAGCGATTGTACCATCTGTTGTAACAACAACGCCCAGTGTAGAATGTTCCTGTATCACTTTGCGTGTGCCAATCTCTGCCGCTTCCTGGAACGGAATTGGCTCATCGAACCAAGGTGTAGAGATCATACGTGGACCATTCTCATCCTCGTATCCCTTAGCTCCCTCTACAGCGTAACCTACACAGTCCACAAGACGTACATTGACATCCAATCCTTCGGCGACTTTGATCTGAACTGCGTTATTCGGTACAAATTTCGGCTCGGTGGTCATGATCGTTTTCCCTGCTGCACTCTGTGGAAGTTCATCCACTGCACGGGCACGGTCAGCCTCACTTGCGATGTTAGGCAGTACGATTGTTTCCATGAATCGTTTAATAAATGTTGATT
This sequence comes from Paenibacillus tundrae, assembly GCF_030812775.1. Lineage (GTDB taxonomy): Bacteria > Bacillota > Bacilli > Paenibacillales > Paenibacillaceae > Paenibacillus > Paenibacillus tundrae_A. The sequence goes on along the minus strand of NZ_JAUSTI010000001.1, from coordinate 498,316 downwards.
TCCCCGTCCGGACTGCGCCGACAACCCCGAGATAGATATCCCCTCCGGTCCGCTCAGCAATGTCCTTAAAAATGTCTACTTTCTCCAATGAAATCCCCTCCCTAAATTACTCCGAAGGAAAAATGCTAAAGAGCATCCGCTTCGTTTTTTCAATCAGAAGACTGAAATCCCTGCAACGGTAGAGCCGCCTTTGTGAGTGCCCGGAAGTCGTCCGCCGCCGAACGTTGCATTCTGATGAAACCGGCGAAAGCGGCGTTAACTCGTACATGCAATTGGACTAGTATCATCTTATGTATCCGTATGCAGCATTATGACGCGTATTTTTGTTTTTTTCTTAAGGTTTTTATCCTCAGAAAATTGCCCAGCTCCCGGACTGCGCGTCTTTATTACAATCTACCTTATGAGCGCTGTGCAATATTTATGACGCTTCGTTATTATTGGGTTTCACTGAATTTCATTGGAGACGCCTAACGGTCAAGGAACCCCGCTTTATTCGAACCAACGTATACCAAAAAGGAGATATCCCTTGATTGGAACTCTCCCTTTTAGGTGAAACCTATTCCATATAGATTATAAAGAATTACTTTTTGCTACAGGAGCATTGCTCTCCCAAGCATAAGTGACTGATTTTACAGGGACAAAATATGAGTGTTCCAACAGATAATCACGAACGTCCATTGTCTCAGTAGGCGATTCTTCTGATTTCTCCACAGCCTGCATAATGTCAAAAGCGTAATCCACATATACATTGCCTGCCTCATCTACCATAAAGGGCAGCTCTTGCCCTGAATACACACTCTTAAGTGTTACCTCAGGTGCGCCAGCAACAGCAGCTTCTTTCAGATCTACACCATGCAGCCCAGGATATAACTCTTCTCCTACAGGTAACTTGCCATTATGTACGGACTTATACTGGTTAACCATTCGTTGTACATCATTAACCTTCTGCACAGTCTGCAGATCCATAACTTTGACCGTTGGCTTTACCTCTTCATTCTGTATTAAGAAGTAAGCGCTACCACCGTTCTCAAAAGCCGTTACCGGTATTTCATCGATGTACCCTTGCTGCTTCAGCTTAGCGAGATCAACTCTGAACTTTTCGAATTTGGGCGTTTCCTCACCCGCATTAAGGATAGGTAATATTCCCTGATCTTGCTGAAAGGCTTCCACTGCAAGCTGTATTCGGCTAACACTTTCCCGATAAGCGACTTTGGGATCTGCACCACTTTGGGATTGATACATACAGCCACTACCCACAAAAGCAAATAACAGAAATAAGAATAACGCATTAATGTGCTGTCTTCTTCTACTCCACTGCGTGTTAGACGAGTTCTTGATCATCCGTATCCTCCTTGAATCTCATGCATGAAGTACCACGTAATTAACCAAAAAATTGTTAAACTATCTGACTGCTAGAACAAGTTTAGAACCAGTCATCATCTTCCTGTTGCTGACGCTCCAGCTGTTTGCGAATCGCGGCTTTGAGAGGATCTTCAGGCACGTGAACAGACAATGAAGCCCCTACCTTGGCTTGGCAGGCCAGTCTCGTTCCTTGTTCCAATAACTGCCCTAGTTTACGTTTCTCTGCATCGGTCGGAGGGTACAACGCATGGGCATTATCTTCATCGACTCTCACTTTACACATCAGGCAAGCTGCCTTCCCATCACAACGCGTCGTTATTTTTACGCCTGCACGACGTGCGGCATTCAGTAAGGTTACGCCTGCTTTCAAACGAATACTCTTCTGATCAGGCAAAAATGTAATGATCTGCTCCATGTGCTCCCTCCTTTCTAGTACGCATGCCAATCAAACCCGATAAGTTCACTAACTTCGGATCGAAAACGACTTGTCCACACATTTTGCTCACTGAGTAAAAGCATGAGGGATTGATGTTCATGTGGCCGCTTCCGAATCTGCTTCGCAATTGCTTCATACCGATCCACGCGTCCCCTTAATACGTTGAATAACAATTCATGAGCTAGCGGCATTAGCTTAACTGTGAATGCACCCATCTGAACACAGGGCGCATGCGCAGCGAGTAAACGATCAATTTCTACCCGATACCAGCTCTTTCTTGCCCATATCTCAAAACCACCAACGAGTTCCAGCGCACATTCTCCCACCTGGTAATGGCTAAGTAAGGAAGCGTACGGCCCCGTCTTATCAACCTGTGGTTCGTCCAGGACTGTGCCTGGTGCGATTCTATGTAACTTTTGAGCTGCAGCAATATCCGCGTAAATATCAATGTCTCTTGGAGCCTGTTGCAATTCTACGTCCTGCAATAGCAACCCACAACTTCCTCCGAGCAGCCATGTGTACGGTTCATTGCTCCAGACCTTTGCGATTTCCAGCAGAGCAGCATGTAATTCCGGATAATGTGCTGTTCGTTCCCCCGTTTTATTCAGCTCCATCCGGGCTCACCTTCTTTCATCCGTGTTCATTGTGTCAGTTCTTATGATGTGCTTATTCGGATGTTATCCCTCAGGCTCTGGATAGGCTCAGGTTAGAGATGCAATTCCGCCGAAAAAGCCAATTAACATAATCAGAAATGCAATAAAGGACAATACCCCACGTATAAAACCTTTCGTTTTGGCACGAGCAAACGTAATCAGGAATACAGATAAACCCATAATCAGAATCGCAACCAATGACAGCCACATCTTGTCCATTGCGCTCATAATCCAACAGTCTCCCCTTCAGTCCGTTAATTCATCACTGACACCGTGACAATTGCAATTATTATAACACGAAATTCAACGGTTTTTTCCAAAAAAAAGACAAAAAGCAAGCTGGCAGAAGCCAGCTCACTTTCTCATCTTATTCATCCACTGCCTATGCAGGCACGATCTATTATTTTTTCATCATCATTTTCATAAGCGATTCCATGCTGTTCGGGTTCAATCCGCTCTTCTTGACCGCACTTACAATATCTTGAACCGTATCTTCCGACACCGGAACTTTCGCCATAGCGGATACCTGCTTAATCAATTGGCGCAACTGAGCTTCGTTCTGCATCGTGGATGGTTTCACTGTGCTAGCCAATTTCTTGACAGCACCTTCCGTAATCGTTTTGCCTGTTTTTTTGTTGATCGCTTTCAGTGCATCCTTAGAAATATTGTTACCCATTCGTCTCCCCTCCTCCGGTAATACTCATGTGTATAGTATGAGTGCACCGCAGAAAAGGTGAATAAGCTTCAATATCTGTTCAACAAGACACACCGATTAGGAGTGCCATTGCTCCCAAGTTTCAAGTTTCATGACTTCCATCTCCGTTTTGGGATCTCGGCCCATCAGAGCCTCAACCGCATCTCGTGGCAATCTCTCCTGAAAAAGAACATGGTACAATTGATCAGCAATTGGCATCTGCACATTATATTTTTGTGAAATAAAATAAGCAGCCTGTGTAGTACGAATTCCCTCAACCACCATGCCCATTGAGTTCAAAACATCATCTAATTTCTTACCTTGACCCAGCATAGAGCCCGCTCTCCAGTTTCGACTGTGTTGACTGGTAGCTGTAACTACCAGATCTCCGATCCCTGCCAAACCAGAGAACGTCAGTGGATTCGCACCCATCTCCACACCAATGCGTGTAATTTCAGCAAGACCACGTGTTAATAACGCCGCTTTGGCATTATCACCAAACTGAAGTCCATCGGACATTCCCGCACCTAGTGCAATGATATTTTTGAAGGCTCCTGCCAATTCAACACCAAGCATATCTCGGTTCGTATACACCCGGAAATAAGCATTCATAAACAATCCTTGGGCTGACTCAGCAGCAGTCTTGTCCAGAGATGCGACTACTACTGTTGTTGGGCAACGCTTCACCACTTCTTCCGCATGACTCGGCCCTGAGAGGACAACGACTTGCCCTTCTTCACATTCAAGCTCTTCGGCGATCACGGTTGACATCCGTTTCAGACTTTCCGTTTCAAACCCTTTGGTTGCGTGAATAACGAGCATTTCCGGCTTGTAGTGAGCCTTAAGTTGTTGCGCCACCGCTCTCATTGCTGAAGAAGGTGCAACAATGACGATTGCTGATGCTCCTTCAACCGCAGCACCCATATCCGTCGTTGCCCGAATCAGCGGGGAAAGTTCAGCACCTGGGAGAAAGCGAGCATTCGAATGCTGCTCATTTATCTCAGCAGCCTGTTCTTCCCCACGTGTCCACATCATTACATTCAACTGATTCGCAGCGAGCACACTGGCAAGAGCAGTTCCCCAACTGCCCGCAACCAGTACAGCAACTTTTTTAGACAACGCGTTTTCCCCCTCCAGGGTTTTTCGATCCCAATTTATTTTCCTGTCCTTTGGCGAGCTTCGCAATATTGGTACGATGTCTCCAGAATGCAAACAGACAAATAATCAGACTTCCCCAGAAGATGGTCATTGAATATCCGGGTAAAACAAGAATAAAGATAGGTGTCAATGCAACAAAGATCAATGATCCCAATGAAACATACCGTGTCAATACGATGGACAGGATTGCGACAACTCCGGCGCACAATGCAGGAACAAGAGAGAGTGTCGCAAGTACACCAATCGCCGTTGCAATTCCTTTTCCCCCGCGGAAACGGAAGTAGAGTGGCCAGTTATGCCCTGCAATAGCTGCTATACCACAGATCGCTGGAATCCATTCCGAACCGCCGCTAAGCCAAACTCCGATCCACACCGCAGCGATTCCTTTGAGCACGTCAAGGAGCAGAACCAGAATAGCTGGCCCTTTTCCCAGAATACGCAATGTATTCGTAGCTCCTGCGTTACCGCTGCCATGTTGACGGATATCGATCCCCCGAATCGCCTTGGCAAGGAGGACACTAAAGCTGATTGAACCGAGTAGATAACTCAGTACAATCGCTGCGATTTGTAAAATCACAAACTTCTCCCCTAACTTTCGTCGGACTTCTTCCGAGTAAATATACGAATTGGCGTACCTTCAAAGTCGAACGCACCACGGATTTTATTCTCCAGGTACCGTTCATATGAGAAGTGCATCAACTCTGGGTCGTTTACGAAAATAACCATTGTTGGTGGTTTAACCGCTACCTGTGTTACATAGTTAATTCTCATTCTACGACCTTTATCCGTCGGTGGTGGATTGATCGCAACAGCGTCAGATACGACATCATTAAGCAGATGTGTCTGAATACGTAATGCATGTTGCTGAGCCACATGTTGAACAACCGGTAGCAATTTTTGTAAGCGTTGTTTTGTTTTGGCTGACAAAAAGACCACGGGAGCATATGTCATAAACAAGAAGTGATCCCGAATTTTTCTCTCAAATTCATTCATGGTCTTATCTGTTTTGTCCACAACATCCCATTTGTTCACTACAAACAGTGAAGCTTTGCCTGCTTCAAATGCATAACCTGCAATATGCTTGTCTTGTTCAATAATGCCTTCTTCACCATTAATGACAATCAAAACAACATCGGCACGTTCAATAGCACGCATTGCACGCATAACGCTATACTTCTCAGTCGTTTCGTACACCTTACCACGTTTACGCATACCTGCTGTATCGATTAAGACATAACGCTGACCATCCTTTTCAAACGGCGTATCAATAGCATCACGCGTAGTTCCCGCAACATCACTAACAATAACCCGCTCTTCGCCCAGGATCGCATTCACAAGTGAGGATTTACCTACATTCGGACGGCCGATCAGTGCTACACGAATAACATCATCATCATACGTCTCTTCTTCAAGTTCTGGTAACTTCTCCACGATTGCATCGAGAAGATCACCTACGCCTGTACCATGGCTACCTGAGACCCCAATTGGATCACCAAACCCGAAACCATAGAACTCATAAATCAGTTCGCTGCGCCCGATATTATCCACTTTGTTAACGGCTACAACGATAGGCTTACCTGAGCGGTAAAGCATCTCTGCAACTTCTTCATCCGATTGCGTAATCCCCGCTTTGGCATCACACATAAATACAATAACATCCGCTTCTTCAATCGCAAGTTCTGCCTGCATGCGGATGGATTTCATAATGACGTCCTCGCCGTCAATCTCGATACCACCTGTATCGATAATACTGAATGCTTTGCCGTTCCATTCGCCGATTCCATAAATCCGATCTCTGGTGATGCCCGGCTTGTCTTCCACAATGGCCAGCCTGTCGCCGATAATCCGATTAAATATAGTGGATTTACCCACGTTCGGTCGTCCGACAATTGCCACAACGGGTCTTGCCATACATTCCACTCCTCCTGTCCATACTTTACGATACTCATCATAGCAAAAAACACCTGTCTTGGCTAACCTTTCGTACCGTAATCCTCGTAATAACAACAATCGGCGAACCCGCCTGGGGCTCGCCGATCTTGCTTTTATTGTTCAGCAAAATATGCAGTATATAACTAAGAACCATGCACAGATAACTTATTTGAATTTGCTGAGTTTGTCGCCAAACAGTTCGCCCAGCGTAGTGCTCATACCTTGATTGCTCAAGGAAACGTTAGGGTTGTTGATTTCTTCACGTGGAGCATTGTTTCTAGCAGGTCTTTCTGCTTTAGGTGCTTGTGCTGGAGCTTCTTCTGTTTCTTTGATGCTCAAGCTTACACGTTGTTCAGCAGGGTTCATGTCCAAGATTTTAACCTGAACTTCTTGACCTTCTTTCAACACTTCATGTGGAGTGCCGATATGTTTGTGGGAGATTTGTGAGATGTGCACAAGTCCCTCAACGCCAGGAGCGATTTCAACGAATGCACCGAAGTCAACCAGACGTTTTACAACACCTGTTACGATATCGCTAGCATTGAATTTATCACCAGCTGTTTCCCAAGGACCTGGTTGAACAGCTTTCATGCTCAGGCTGATTTTACCTTTTTCAGGATCAACTTTGAGCACTTTCACGTTAACTTTGTCACCTTCGGACAGAATGTCAGATGGTTTTTCAACGTGAGTCCAAGCAAGCTCGGATACGTGAACCAAGCCATCAACTCCGCCTACATCAACAAATGCACCGAATTGTGTCAAGCGTTGAACAGTACCTTCGATAACTTGACCTTCTTGCAAACCAGCCATAACTTCAACTTTGTTTGCTTCGAATTCTTGCTCCAATACGTCTTTTTGGGAAAGGATCACTTTATTGTTTTCACGGTCGATCTCTTTCACTTTAACACGCAGTGTGCGGCCTTTGTAGTCGCTGAAGTCTTCAACGAAGTGGCGCTCAACCATGGATGCTGGAATGAATCCACGCACGCCCACGTCTGCAACCAAACCGCCTTTAACTACATCAGCTATAACAACTTCGAATACGTCTTGGTCTTCAAAATGCTTTTGCAATTGATCCCAAGCGTTTTCGCTGTCGATTGCACGCTTAGACAGAACGAGTTTTTCTTTCTCGTCGTCGATAGTGAGGACTTTTGCCTCAACTTCTTGCCCAACTTCAACTGCATCAGACGCGCTGTCTACATGCAAAGAGGACAATTCACGAATTGGAATAACACCGTCATATTTATATCCAATGCTTACATAAGCTTGGTTATCTTCCAATTTGACGATGGTTCCTTTTACGGTATCTCCCTTTTTCAAGGAAACGAATTGATCCAACTCATCTTGGGTTGCTTCTTGATTTTTAATTTCTTCCGACATGTCAAATACCCTCCTCAATTCAAAAACCCCATTATATTCAAACCTGCCTATAGCAGAGTTCAAAACACTTTCAGTACCAGATGCTTCTATAGCTTCCCACAGGTAAAATGGAAACATACACCCAGCAATTCAGGTCATAACCTTATTTACTCGGCACGCCTGTTTTAACCATTTCATTGATTTTGGACATAATCTTCTCAGTTGCTCTTTCGAGTGCATCACCCGAAGGGTCTTCCTTGAACTCGTCCAAATTCACAGGTGCACCATACACCACTTTCATCTTACGAAAAAGCTTGTAGTTGCCGATAATAGCAGTAGGGATTACAGTAGCACCACTTCGAAGAGCAAAGCTCGCTGCACCTTTTTTACCAATTCCACCATCATTGTGGCGACTTCCCGAAGGGAAAATCCCTAACACTTCACCACCACGCAAAATATTGAGTGAGGTTTTGATGGATTCCTTGCTTACGCCTCCCCGCTTAACAGGAAAGGCTCCTACAGCCTTGATAATACGGCCTAAGACGGGAACATCAAACAATTCGCTTTTGGCCATGAAACGAACCTGACGACGAATCTTAATTCCCACCGTTGGCGGATCAAAATTACTGATATGATTAGAACATAAAAGTACGCCGCCTTCATTCGGGATATTCTCCCGACCAACTGCTTCAAGACGGAAAAGAATGGTGTAGATGATCCGCAGTAAAGTGCTGCAAAATGTGTAAATCATAGACCGATCTCTCCTCTGACCATTGTGCAATAAGATACGATTTTGTCAACCACTTCATGGATGCTCATCTCAGTTGTGTCAAGAACAGTGGCGTCCTCTGCACACCGAAGTGGGGAAATTTCCCTCTCTTCATCCAATTTGTCGCGGGTGGCAATGTCTCGCTCTAGTTGCTCCAACGTCAGTCCTTCAGAGGGATCCAGTTCTTTGAAGCGGCGAAGTGCACGCTCTTCCACACTGGCAGTCATGAAGATTTTCACTTCCGCATCGGGCAGTACTGTCGTTCCGATATCGCGTCCATCCATAACGACGCCCTTGCGCAAAGCCATTTGCCGCTGAGTATCCACTAATTGTGTACGCAGCCCCTCGATTTGCGCATATCGTGACACGATTCCCGTTACTTCACGGGAGCGGATTTCCGAGGTTACATCTTCCCCATTACAGAACACTTTCTGTCCGTCGGGATCCGGTTGTAATTCAATGACCAGCTTCTGGGCTTCCTGAAGCACCTCTGTTACATGCTCCGGCTTTATTTCATTCCGAATCATGTGAAGAGTTACCGCACGGTACATCGCGCCAGTGTCAACGTAAATGTACGCGAGCGCCTCTGCAACTAATCGAGCCACCGTGCTTTTCCCGGCACCGGCAGGACCGTCAATTGCGACGTTCATTTTCCCGTTCTCTGATGTGTTCTGGCTTGCCAACGGGGCATTCCTCCTCAAACGTTAAGCCTCAATAAAAAAACAGGCATTGCCTGCATCGTGAAAATTATACCACACTATAAAGAGGGATGCAAAAACAGGCAAATCAATTATTTTGTTGCCATGTCGAGATTTGGGTCTGAATCGGCGTTCCTTCCATGTGATCGATTATCGTCATTTTATTTCTCAAATACGGAATTTGCAGAAGCAATTGATATAAGATCAGCAGCAAACAAAGAACCGCAATCCATTTGAGAAATCGTTTTTCCATACGATGAGACCAAACATAGTAGAGGCGTTCGTATCGAAGAGAATTCCGGTGGTTATCCATAACGCACTCCTCTGTTTTTCCATTACGTTACCCACCGCAATCCCTATTTATCCAACATACAACTACTTATTTGGTACGATAATCGAGTTGTCGCTCGAAACAAAATTTAATGATCTTCTGTCGCTCAGAATCCGTGATTTGCACAAATTTCAGCATACAGAGCTGTCTTCCCGTCTCTAATTCTTTGATTCGCACAACCTCTGCCTCAAAAGCAACATGTTCGATTGCAGAATTGCGATAAGGAACGAGTAACCAACAATTCAACTTTTGACCTTCAACCAGCGAGAAGTTAGGTTCCCCGTAGATGGATAACCCCCCACCACCAATATCTTCAGTCAGAGCTACTGCTCTCGTCAGATCTTCAGCTTGAATGGCTAATTCAAGATTTGCGTGAACACGTAAGAAGCTTCGGCGCTGAATTTTGGAAATTTCATCTGGTAACGGTTTGCGAATACGGACAAGTCGAACGACATCTTCTTCAAAACCAGTAACATACGTATTAAAATAATGCCGGACGCCATCCTCTGTAATATAATAAATCGATAATTCCTCACCAAAAAAAAGTCTTTTCAGTCTGCTGCTTCCTTGCTGCATTGGAACTTCAATCAGAAAACTGTTATCTTCCACATCAGCAATACGGGATTTGTATTCTTTGATCGCTTCTTTTTCATCTGCCGAGGCTATTTGAATGAATAAGATTTCGTTTATTTTGGGATACACAATTGCTCACCGTCACTTTATGTATTGTCTTCATATGTACAAGGACCATTATACCATGACCTTTCTCATATTGAATAACAAAATAAAAGAACAGACCGTCTTGCGATCTGTTCTTTTGGTTACTAAAAATCAGGTGAAGTCTTAAGAGAATATCCTACGAAGTAGCATTCACCGGTTTAATTTCCTCAACAGCTTCTTCCATGCCTGTGTCCGCATTAATGTAGATTCGATATCGGGTTCCATTGATCCGTCCACCGAATTCGTAACACAACACTTCCTTACTGAATTCATTCTCAATAAGTGATTTACGGACATAATTCTCTTCAAAATCAGGATTCAATTTCTTTCGAGCTTGCTCAGCTGTAAGACGCGCTTTTGGAATGTTGCGTTGATCTTTATGTTCGTTGACAAAGTCACTTGCTTGAAAACCTGTCACTTCACCTGTATCCAAGCCAGCACGAACAGAAATTTTCTCGGGATAAATTAAGGTATCGCCTTGCTTGCGCACATAGGTCAGGTTAGCCAAGTTCCCATACTCATCGTAATTGACAGCTTTCATATTTTTATAACCTTTGTCGGACAAAAATTGATCCGCTTTAGCCATAACCTCATTACGTGAAACTTTCTTTGTTCCAATCTGACGTGTGTCGCTATACGAGATCAGCATTCCACCATTACGTGTAAAATCCATCATGAGTTTACTGTCATTCGCCTGTCCGACAGACGCAGTAAATGACTCCCATTCAGTACCCTTACCGTTTTCTTGTACTTGGATATTTCCAACCGATTGATTGGAGAACTTAGCAGCTTTATGCTGGATCTGTTCTTTGGTCATCGGTATACCATCTAGTTTCTTCACTGTTCGCTTGGTGTACATACTAGAAACCGACGGCCCCCAGTCTAATTCAGGGTACTGTTGTACCTTTTGGTTAACAGACCGGAATCCATCTACAATCGTATTGTCATTGACTTTACCTTGGGCTGCCATAGCCGTTTCTGCATCCATCCACCGCAGACGATCTGATAGAACTTTTTGCTGCACTTCTTTTAAGCTCTTCGTAATCTCAGATGAATTTTGGTACAGCTGCTTCAGGTTGCCCAATTCTTTTTCACTCAGAGGTTCATTCGTTAGATCTCGCATCGATGCCTTATAGGCAAAGTTTGAGATCCGCGACAGAAAATCATCAGTTTCATGGAAAGGCAGCATGGTCAGAGGCAACTGACTAATCTCATTCTGAGCCTCACTGGTAAGTCGCCACACGTTCATCAGACCTTTACGATGCATGCCGAGTGAGCTTGTGTGAACAGCAAGGGTGTTACCAATCTCGGAATGCAACTTATCCATATGAAAAGATAGATCGTGAAAAGCACGTTGATATTGATTCTCCGCTTTAATTAGAATCGCGTTTTTCTCCTGGTTCTCTTGGTAACCCCAAACGAGAGCACCGATCAACAGGACTGCGACAATCGGAAACATGACTGAACTTAAACGTTTATACATCGGAAGTCTCCTTTCTTCTGAACCGCTATCTATATTGTGGATCGAAGAAAGACCTCTTATGCATCGAATTTCCAGTTCAGTCACATGCCCTAGTAAACACACTCACCTAATTTAATTGAACCCATGAGGCTCTTCCTTCTTCTTCAATCTCAAATTGATCCCGATTATCGCAGAGACATTGCTTAAATCCCGTTTCAATCCGCCCTCTTTCTTTCTTGCCTCTTAGCGTAAAACGCTCCCCACACTGCTTGCATCTAATTTTAATTTTAATCCGCATAATAAGCTTAATCCCCGTTTCTGTTAGATTCCCCCGGAGATCCTTCTATTTTCATACAAAAAAAACACACCGGGGCGCGCAGCATGCGCTTCATGTCCACCAGTGTGTCCGTATTTTTATAATTTAACCTCTTCCTCTCGCTTCACAAAACGAAACGGAGACCGATTATTGGCTCGTGTAATTTTCCCAATTGCACCATACCACAATCCCGCCATGAGCGGAGCGATAAACCATAGCCAGTGATTAACCATCGTATTCATAATCACATCGTAGAGTGCATGCCAGAAAAATGGCAAGATCAAGGATAACATTAGATACCAACGCTTTTTCTTACCATCGGTAAACTTAGCCCGCCCCATATAGTATCCCATAATCACTGCAAACATCGCATGACCTGAAACAGGGAGCAGTGCACGGAGAAACATCGCTGAGACTGAGGCATTCCCCGCAAAGGCATACAACACATTCTCAACAGTTGCAAATCCGAGCGATACCGCTACTGAATACAATATCCCGTCATAGGGCTCATCAAATTCGGTGTGATTATAAATGATATGATAAATCACAAACCATTTGATAAATTCTTCAACACCACCAGAGATTACAATGGCTTCAAGATAAGGATTGTCTCCGAGCCAAATCGTCATGCCACGTTGAATGATCATGATAGGTAACACCATCAAGACACCCATTACGAACACTCTCAGCACCATGTGAAGTGGCTCAGAATCATAACGGTCTTTCAGATAAAAGTATGTTAACAAGGCGAGACCCGGAGCTACTGCTGCCGCTAATACCGAGAACAAAAGCACCGAAAATTCCCTCCTCTGACTAAGACGCGATTACAATGATGAACTTAATCTTGACGTTTGAAATGTGTACAGATAACCTCAATGGCTTGTTCAGGAATGATTACTTTCCCGTACTCTTCCATCACTGCCGGTGTAACGGATGATCCCTCCCCAAATTCAGCGAGCAATGCGATCAATGCTGCATGTTTGGTGGAATCAACATCATCGGGCTCCAAGTGCAGGAACCATTTGTTTTTATATGAATACAGTGTTCCGGCGTTAGTGACATGTTGACGCAGCATATGCGCTGCTTCAATGAGCACCTCGAAATCTTTGAAGGCGTAAACGATGGTATCGCTTTGTTCGAGCGTAACTTCCATCTCATATACTTCCTCAGGAAGATCATCCTCGTTGCCTGAGCCATATTGTTGCGGATCATATTTCCCACGGGTAACAATGACAACCATACCTTGAGCGGGAAGTGCGAATACTTCGACAGCAAGTGGACCTGTGGCATCAAACCCTAGTTCGGAATAAGCCTGATCCATCATTTCAGTGAACAGTTCATGAACTTTAGGTATTTCCTGCCACATATCTTCTTTTTGTATTCCGCGCTCGCTCAGATCGTCAAAGGTCAGGAAAATCCGTATCTTATCGTGACTTAATCGTTCTATTTTCATACAGGATCTCCCCTTTATAAGCAAGTCTTATAACAGATTATGAAGCACAAAACAATATGTGCTGAAAATAAATCTATGTAGTTATGTTATCATTTTATACCTGTAAATGCACGAAGTAAAATCGACAAAAAAAAGAATCAATCCACAGCAAATAAAGACTGTGGTTGATTCTAAACAGAAGTTTTGGTTTATAAACCCGGTACAGTTGTGTGTGTCTGACTCAAAATTTGCTCAACTTCGTTTTTCACTTCTGGGTTAGAACGAATAAAATCCTTGAGCATTTTCATATTTTCTTCTTTTTCCTGCGGCGTAATCGGTCTTGCTTCTTTCTTTAATGAGCTCTTATGGTTGTCACTATGCGCATTCGGTTTAACATTAAATCCGTCCATGCCTGGAAATGTCATTTCCATCATTTTATGCTTAGCCTGGTCCATCATGTTACGTGACGAACCAGAAGACAGCATAGGTACTTTGCCTTTGGCAATCCATGAGCTAGCAGCAACGCCAACGACGATACCCCAGAAAAAGGATGAAGCCTTCATTACACCAACCTCCTCTAAATGTTAAAATCATAACTATTGTTTGCTGGATGACAGCATCTCATTCCGCATAAATACAGGAAAGTGAGTTGTTACTGATGTTCAGACTTACCGCGACATGCTTAATCGCCACTTGCTTGCTTCTGACAGCTTGTGGCAACGAAACAGAAACAGTTCTTCAAAAGCCTAATAATACGTCTAGCCCAACCGTTGATACGACCGTCAACTCCAATGAAACCGAAGATACAGATCAAGTTAACAATCCGGATAAGTCTAAACCTTCCGAGCCTCCTTCTTCGCAAACTACACGTGAAGAAACTTCCGATACCATGCAGAATGCTGGAGCAGAATCGAAACAAGAAGAAATTCCAAAAATGTATCATATGAATAAAAATTATTTTATTAAACCCAATGACGATTCTGTTGAGAAAAAGGTGGTCTTGTTGACATTTGACGACGGTCCCAAAGAAGAAGGCATGATTAACCAATTAATCGACACGTTGGAAAAACACGATGCAAAAGCAATTTTCTTCGTTAATGGTTATCGAGTCCAAAACAATCCGGACTTACTCAAGCTCATCCATGAACGAGGTCAAATCATAGGTAATCACGCATGGGATCATGAAGATCTCAAAAAAATGTCCAATGCCGAGGCTGCAAGACAGGTGGAATCCGTACAAGACATCGTTAAAAAAACCATTGGTATAGCGCCTCAATTCTTCCGTCCACCCTTCGGGTCTGGGAATGATGAACTCAAAGTCGTCGTCGATAAAAACGATATGCTCTACATGACTTGGTCTAACGGATCACTTGATTGGGATAAAAGCACGAAGGATCGACCGGATAAAGTGATTCAAAATGTATTGGATCAACTGAACCCTGGGAGCAACATATTAATGCATGAGCTACCATGGACGGTTGAAGCTTTAGATGGGCTACTTATCAAACTTAAAGAGAAAGGTTACTCCTTTGTAGATCCTCGCTCGATTGAACTGAAAGTGCGTTAAATAACAAAAAAACAGCCTAACTAAAGGCTGTTTTTTTGCTTTTTCTTCATTTCAGACTATGCCTACTACCCCGGCCAAGGTAAGAACGTATGCAGAGGCGGTGCTCCTTTTACTCCCCACCACACTAAACTAGCCGTGAGAAGAACGAAAAGAAGGATAAGCGAATTAACAAAACGTTTGCTTAAGCGCAAACGGCGAGAAGGATGAAGCTCCGTACGTGTAGGAAGTGAACCTGCTTCCGATACGCTTTCTTCTTCATTCTGCTTCTGGGATGTTTTGGAGCGTGCTGGGGCACGGCTTGGAAGTACCGGGCTCTCCAGTGATGCTGATAGAGGTTTGCGTTTGGATCTAGGTAAGGAAATAGCGGTAATCGGCGCTGCTCCCCCTTGGTCAACGGCTACGGCCGTTTCAGCAAACATGCTCACTTCTGGCGTCAAAATAGGCTCGGATTTCTCTTTTTGTTCCAAGTTCCGATGACGCTGACTTCCGTATGTTTTCATTCTACTCAATTGCTGGTTCATGATCCCCTCCGAAAACGTATCGCTAATCCGGACACCAAATCAATTATAAAGTGACATAGTATCGGCGCCCACAATGTGCCGGATTGCAAGTATATCCAACCCAATCCATAGCTTGAGACAAACACCCACCCTGTTGGAATCCAATGCCGTAAGTAACGTATGTGGATCACTGCAAATAAAATACTTGTCCAGTAAGGGCCAATTGCATGTTGTATCGCTCCACGAAATAACAATTCTTCGCAAATCGCGACAACCGCCGCAATACATACAATGTGCCAAACAGGTCGATTCTTGAACAACATCTCATTAATGCCGCCATCATCCATGCTTTCCTGAGGAATGACATAAGACAAAATCAGATCCATAACAAGCATAGCCCCTGCAAGACCAATTCCCCACCAAATAAAATGAAGATTGTCAGGCAATGCAAGCACATCAAGCAAATTTCTCTTCTGTAATAAAATCCACACAACGCCAACAATTAAAGTCAAACCTTGTGTAAAGTATAAATTGATCAGAAGTAAGCGCTCGGTGAGCTGTTGGGGTTCAGCCTTCTGAATCTTAAACTTGGGAAACTTCCATTTTTTCATTGACTGTGTCTATCCTCTTGACTTAAATTTGATGGATGAAAAAACCGATCCACTAGGATCGTATACTAAATGATAGCCAAAAAATCAAATTGGTTCAAGACCTGCCCCAAGTCCCGGTTTAAGAAGCCTATAAACTCATATAAGCTCAAAAGCGAATTTTGAAAACTCATTTCACAAAACAATTAGTAAATAAGCTAAATATATGCCGTAGTTGACCACATTCATAAAAAATCATTCGTGTTTTCTATGATAGGCCAACTGTATCTACACTTTCAAACTAAAACATTTATGCCTATTGACACGGTCATGTTAGCCATGATACATTATGAAAAAATTAGTCACGTTAAACACGATGATGGAAAAAAGATGTTGCTGTGTCTTTCAGAGAGCCGATGGTTGGTGAGAATCGGTGGCTGGCAAATGATCTTGAGCGTTCCTGAGTTATTGCATTGAACATTGGAGTAGGTGCAATCGGTTTAGACCCGTTATCCTCTTCGGTCTTCATTGACCGCTAAGACTGTCGTTGCGAAACGGCGGTGAATTAGGGTGGTACCACGACAACTCTCGTCCCTTATTGCGCAAGCAGTATGTGGATTGAGAGTTTTTTGATTATTTTAGGAATATATACGTGGAATTCACCCTATTGTTACACCTTTCTCCTCTGTTACGACACCGCGTTGTTGGAGGGAAGGATTAAATTGGTTTTAAGGAAACCCTCTTCGATGGGGAATAGCCTTAACGATATAGATACACATACCTAAGGAGGAAGAAACCATGTACAAAGTGTTAGTGTCGGATCCGATTAGTGATCTGGGAATTCAGCAATTGGTGGATGCAAATGATGTGGTTGTTGAAAAGAAAACCGGTCTTAGTGAAGATGAACTTGTTGCCATTATTGGCGAATATGATGCCCTACTCGTTCGAAGCCAGACACGTGTTACCGATCGTATTATGACTGCTGGTACCAACCTTAAGGTTATTGGCCGCGCAGGCGTCGGTGTAGATAACATTGATCTGGAAGCTGCTACACAACGCGGTATTATTGTAATTAACGCACCTGACGGTAACACGATTACCACATGTGAGCATACCTTTGCAATGATGATGGCGCTCGCGCGTCATATTCCTCAAGCTTATGCCAAAACAATTCAAGGTACATGGGATCGCAAAACCTTCTTAGGTGTGGAATTACGGAATAAAACATTGGGTGTCCTTGGTATGGGACGAATCGGTAGCGAGGTAGCCAAGCGTGCCAAAGCATTTGGTATGGATATTCTTGCTTTTGATCCATTCCTTACACAAGAGCGTGCAGAGAAGCTTCAAGTTAAGCTAGCTAGCGTTGATGATATCATTCGCAATGCAGACTTTATGACTGTACACACACCGTTAACACCTGAGACTCGTCATATGATCTCGCGCCCTCAATTCGAAGTCATGAAAAAAGGTATGCGCATTGTGAACTGTGCCCGCGGTGGTGTTGTTGACGAAATGGCTCTCGTGGAAGCTATTGATGAAGGCATCGTTGCTGGTGCAGCCTTTGACGTATTCGAGAGCGAGCCGCCAGCAGCGGATCATCCATTCCTGAATCATCCGAGCATTATCGTTACACCACATTTAGGTGCATCTACAGTAGAGGCACAAGAGAATGTTGCGATTGATGTATCGGAACAAGTGCTTCACATTTTACGTAACGAGCCGTTCAAAAATGCGGTGAACATGCCTGCGGTAGCTCCTACGGTTATGAACAAATTGCAGCCTTACTTTAAACTGGGCGAAACATTGGGTAGTTTTGCAGCCCAAATTACTCAAAATGCCGTGCAAGAGATCCGAATTGATTATGCGGGTGATCTGTCAGAGGTCGATACTCAACCACTAACTCGTTATATTGTCAAAGGCATCCTTGCTAGACATCTGGGTGGAGAAGCGAATATCGTTAACTCCATGCATTTGGCCAAAACAAGAGATCTGAACGTTGTAGTTAGCCAAACGTCTACGACAAAAGGATTCACGAACTTGATCACCGTTACTCTGGTGACAACACAGGAAGCTGAAGAACGCCGCGTAGCAGGTACACTGCTTGCAGGTTACGGTGAGCGAATTGTACGTCTGGATAAATTCCCAGTGGATATCGCTCCAGAGAGCCACCAAATCCTCATTTCTCACAATGATAAACCGGGAATTATCGGACGTGTGGGAACCTTGCTGGGTCAAAATGACGTAAACATCGCATCCATGCAGGTAGGACGTAAAATTATCGGTGGAGCAGCTATCATGATTCTTACAGTTGATAAGGAAGTTCCAAAAGATGTCCTTGTTCAACTTACGGCTCTGCCAGAACTAAATACAGCGGTTGAGATCGTTCTGTAATTACGAGATGATATTGATCGTATTAAAAAGAGACGAACCTTCGCAGGTTCGCCTCTTTTTTTACACCCTAATGTTCCAGTACCTGAAATGTTATCCTAAATAACTAACTCAAGCGGATAATATTTAGTGTAGCACCTGGTGGTGATAGAACTGCCGTTGCTACAAGACCGAATAGTTGCAGTTGGATCGTTGATCCAGCAGTAACCGTAATAATAAAATCAGTACCTAATTGACTTAGAGAAAGTAAAGGTGAAATAACACTCGCCGGTACTACCGCTCCGTTTAGCAAAATACGAGTCTGAACTGCCAAGGCTGCTGTAAGATTTACTTTATAACTAATGTAGTAACGCCCTGCCGTAGCTAAAGTAAAGGTATCATTTGTTCCATTGACAGTAATTCCTGTTCCAATATTTTGGTTGGTAGGGAGTGCGACGGTTGTTCCTCCCAAAAGAACAACAATGGTTCCGTTGGTATTCTCCGCATACGATGAGGCTGCTGTGACAGAAGTACCTGTCACGCCGGTAGCTCCTGTAGATCCCGTTACACCCACGCCCGTTGCTCCGGTTACACCTGTTGCTCCCGTGGCTCCCGTTACTCCCACGCCGGTTGCTCCAGTAATACCCGTCGCTCCGGTGGTTCCCGTTACACCCACGCCCGTTGCTCCGGTTACACCTGTCGCTCCTGTGGTTCCCGTTACGCCCACGCCGGTTGCTCCGGTTACACCTGTTGCTCCTGTGGTTCCCGTTACGCCCACGCCGGTTGCTCCTGTTACACCTGTCGCTCCTGTGGTTCCCGTTACGCCCACGCCGGTTGCTCCGGTTACACCTGTTGCTCCGGTGGTTCCCGTTACACCCACGCCCGTTGCTCCGGTTACACCTGTTGCTCCTGTGGTTCCCGTTACGCCCACGCCGGTTGCTCCGGTTACACCTGTTGCTCCTGCAGCGGCTAACAATGTATAATCCGGTGATGCTCCTGGTGTTCCCGTTGGTGAAGCTACATTCGCAATATACGTGCTTCCATTAAATGTAACGACCTGGCCAGCTGGATATGTTGGTGCGACCGCTGGATCAAATACTACAATCCCCGTTAAGCCTGCTCCTGTGGCTCCTGTTACTCCCACGCCGGTGGCACCCGTAATACCTGTTGCTCCCGTGGCTCCTGTTGCTCCTGTCACTCCCACGCCGGTTGCTCCGGTAATACCTGTTACTCCTGCACCTGCAATCAGCGTGTAATCTGGGGATGTTCCCGGGGTACCTGTTGGCGCTGCTACATTTGCAACATACGTACTTCCGTTAAACGTCACGACCTGACCCGCCGGATACGTTGGTGCCACCGCTGGGTCAAATGCCACAATGCCGGTTAAGCCCGCACCGGTCGCTCCTGTTAACCCAGTTGCTCCTGTAACTCCAGCTGTACCTGTTACTCCAGTGACTCCCGCACTCGCCAACAACGTGTAATCAGGAGACGTGTCCGGGGTACCCGTTGGCGCTGCCACATTTGCAATATACGTACTTCCATTGAACGTCACGACCTGACCCGCCGGATACGTTGGTGCCACCGCAGGATCAAATGCCACAATGCCCGTTAAGCCCGCACCGGTCGCTCCTGTTAACCCAGTTGCTCCCGTCGTACCAACCCCTGTTGCTCCCGTAACTCCAGCTACACCTGTTACTCCAGTGGCTCCTGCGCTCGCCAACAACGTGTAATCTGGCGACGTGCCCGGGGTGCCTGTCGGTGAAGCAATATTCGCAACATACGTACTGCCATTAAGCGTCACAACCTGACCTGCCGGATAAGTCGGTGCCACCGCTGGATCAAATGCTACAATGCCCGTTAAGCCTGCACCGGTTGCTCCGGTTAAACCAGTTGCTCCTGTAACTCCAGCTGTACCTGTTACTCCAGTGGCTCCCGCACTCGCCAACAACGTGTAATCAGGAGACGTACCCGGGGCACCCGTTGGCGCTGCCACATTTGCAATATACGTACTTCCATTAAACGTCACGACCTGACCCGCCGGATACGTTGGTGCCACCGCTGGATCAAATGCCACAATGCCGGTTAAGCCCGCACCGGTCGCTCCCGTTAAACCTGTTACACCGGTCACTCCAATTCCAGTTGCTCCTGTAACTCCAGCTACACCTGTTACCCCAGTGGCTCCTGCGCTCGCCAACAACGTGTAATCTGGCGACGTGCCCGGGGTGCCTGTCGGTGAAGCCACATTCGCAACATACGTACTTCCGTTGAACGTCACCACCTGACCCGCTGGATACGTTGGTGCCGCAGCTGGATCAAATGCCACAATGCCGGTTAAGCCCGCACCGGTCGCTCCCGTTGCTCCTGTAACTCCAGCTCCCGTAGATCCTGTTACACCTGTGCCGCCGGTTGCACCTGCAACTGCAATCAATGTGTAATCTGGCGACGTGCCTGGTGTACCCGTTGGTGAAGCCACGTTTGCAACATACGTACTTCCGTTAAACGTCACCACCTGACCGGCTGGATACGTTGGTGCCACCGCTGGATCAAATGCCACAATGCCCGTTAAGCCCGCACCGGTCGCTCCTGTTAACCCAGTTGCTCCCGTCGTACCAACCCCTGTTGCTCCCGTAACTCCAGCTACACCTGTTACTCCAGTGGCTCCTGCGCTCGCCAACAATGTGTAATCTGGAGACGTTCCCGGTGTTCCGGTTGGCGCTGCCACGTTTGTAACATACGTACTTCCGTTAAACGTCACCACCTGACCCGATGGGTATGTTGGTGCCACCGCAGGATCAAATGCTACAATACCCGTTAAGCCCACACCGGTCGCTCCTGTTAAACCTGTTGCACCGGTCACTCCAATTCCAGTTGCTCCTGTAGCTCCAGCTACACCTGTTACCCCAGTGGCTCCTGCACTCGCCAACAACGTATAGTCTGGCGACGTGCCTGGTGTACCCGTTGGTGAAGCCACGTTTGCAACATACGTACTTCCGTTGAACGTCACCACCTGACCTGCCGGATACGTTGGTGCCGCAGCTGGATCAAATGCTACAATGCCGGTTAAGCCCGCACCGGTTGCTCCTGTTAACCCAGTTGCTCCCGTCGTACCAACACCTGTTACTCCAGTGGCTCCTGCGCTCGCCAACAACGTGTATTCTGGAGACGTGCCCGGGGTGCCTGTCGGTGAAGCAACATTCGCAACATACGTACTGCCATTAAGCGTCACAACCTGACCTGCCGGATACGTTGGTGCCACCGCTGGATCAAATGCTACAATACCCGTTAAGCCCACACCGGTCGCTCCTGTTAAACCTGTTGCACCGGTCACTCCAATTCCAGTTGCTCCTGTAACTCCAGCTGTACCTGTTACTCCAGTGACTCCTGCACTCGCTATTAACGTATAGTCTGGCGATGTGCCTGGTGTACCCGTTGGTGAAGCCACGTTTGCAACATACGTACTTCCATTAAACGTCACAACCTGACCTGCCGGATACGTTGGTGCCACCGCTGGATCAAATGCCACAATACCCGTTAAGCCCACACCGGTCGCTCCTGTTAAACCTGTTGCTCCCGTAACTCCAGCTACACCTGTTACTCCAGTGGCTCCTGCGCTCGCCAACAACGTGTAATCTAGCGATGTGCCCGGGGTGCCCGTCGGTGAAGCTACATTTGATATATACGTACTGCCATTAAATGTGACTACCTGACCTGATGGATATGTCGGTGCCACCGCTGGATCAAACGGTACAATACCCGTTAAGCCTGCACCCGTTGCGCCCGTCACTCCAATTCCAGTTGCACCGGTTACTCCAGCCACACCTGTTACCCCAGTGGCTCCCACACTCGCCAACAACGTATAGTCTGGTGACGTGCCCGGGGTACCTGTCGGTGAAGCAACATTCGCAATATACGTACTACCGTTAAACGTAACGACTTGACCGGCTGGATACGTTGGTGCCACCGCTGGATCAAACGGTACACTGCCCGTTAAGCCTGCACCGGTCGCTCCTGTTGCACCCGTCACGCCAGCCCCGGTCGCTCCTGTTGCTCCAGTGCCACCAGTGGCTCCTGCACCTGCGATCAACGTGTAATCTGGCGACGTGCTCGGAGTACCCGTTGGCGCTGCCACATTTGCAATATACGTACTACCGTTAAACGTAACGACCTGACCGGAAGGATACGTTGGTGCCACCGCTGGATCAAACGGTACACTGCCCGTCAAGCCTGCGCCAGTCGCTCCTGTTAAACCAGTTGCACCCGTTACTCCAGCTCCAGTAGACCCCGTTGCCCCTGTGCCACCTGTCACTCCTGAACTTGCCAACAATGTGTAATCTGGTGACGTACCCGGGGCGCCCGTTGGTGAAGCAACATTCGCAACATAGGTACTTCCATTAAACGTAACTACCTGGCCCGCAGGATACGTTGGTGCCACCGCTGGATCAAATGCGACAATGCCCGTCAAGCCCACACCGGTTGCTCCCGTACCACCTGTTGCTCCTGTCGCACCAGAGCCTGTGGCACCAGTCGCCCCTGTGCCACCTGTCACTCCTGAACTTGCCAACAATGTGTAATCCGGCGATGTGCCTGGGGTACCGGTTGGCGAAGCTACGTTCGTAACGTACGTACTGCCGTTAAACGTAACGATCTGACCCACTGGATACGTCGGTGCTACTGCCGGGTCAAATGGCAAAATCCCACTTAATCCTACACCGGTTGCCCCCCTACCGCCTGTTGCTCCTGTCGCACCAGAACCTGTGGCGCCAGTCACCCCTGTACCACCTGTTACTCCTGCACTTGCTAACAACGTATAATCCGGCGATGTGCCTGGGGTACCGGTTGGCGAAGTTACGTTCGTAACGTACGTACTTCCATTAAACGTTAGAACTTGACCGGAAGGATACGTCGGTGCCAATGCTGGATCAAATGCTACAATTCCACTTAAACCTACACCTGTAGTTCCTGTCACACCCGTTACCCCTGTTGCTCCTGTAGGGCCAGCACCAGCCAATAACGTATAATCTGGTGACGTGTCCGGTGTTCCTGTAGGCGAAGCTACATTCGTAATATACGTACTACCGTTATATGTCACAACCTGACCAGCCGGATATGTTGGTGCCACCGCTGGATCAAAGGCAAGTGCACCACCAAGCCCTATACCCGTCGCTCCGGTTGCACCTGTTGTTCCTGCACCAGAAAGTAAAGTGTAATCTGAAGATGTGCCTGGTGTCCCCAATGGGCCGGCTACACTTGATATATAAGTACTTCCATTAAACGTGACCACTTGACCTGCCGCATACGAAGGAGCAGATGCTGGATCAAAGGGAACCGAACCAGACAGCCCAACACCAGTCGCACCGGTAGCTCCTGTTGTTCCAGCCAAAAGCAACAAGCTAAAATCTGGAGAACTGCCTGGAATTCCAATTGGCCCATTTACATCAACAACATAAACACTCCCATTGAAACTAACAACCTGACCTTGAGCATACGATGGCGCAAGAGCCGGATCAAATCCTGTGATGTTGTTCAAACCAGTACCCGGAGCGCCTGCCGGTCCCTGTGGTCCTTGAATCCCTTGTGGTCCCTGCGGGCCAATCGGGCCGGCTGGCCCAGCTACTCCCGCAAGACCATTTGTACCCGGAGGCCCTGGAGGTCCCACTGGTCCAGGTACGCCTGGAACGCCCGGAACACCGGGTACACCTGGTGCTCCAGGTGGCCCAGGTGGGCCAGTAATTCCTGATGAGCCAAATGTTGTCGTTGCTCTACTAAGTGACACAGATATGGAACGAATTAATCCTACCAGATTATCTTTTTCTGCCGGAGCAATTTCAAGTAGCAAAGTTACACTTAATAAGTCATCTAACAGATTTTGTAGATTACCTGCCAAATTAATCAAAGCTACCGGAACAACTTCCGAACCTGCAATACTTAACTCTAACACCGCTTGAAGTTCCGCCTTTACTCCAGCACGAAATCCTGAATCATTAACAAAGGCAAGTAAGTTCTTCAATCCAGTTTGTAATGTACTTATATTGGATGCCGTAGGTTGACTAATAGCCGCTGGAATACTAATAGCAAGGGTTCGCAAGATCGCTTCAAACTGTTCCCTTTCACTTTCAGTTATTGGAATAAACGGAGAACCTGCTCTAAACGATCTACCTTCCAAAAATGCCTTAATATTTACTCTTTTGCGCCGATCGGACATGCGTAATTCAATCCTCCTTTAATGACCTTATTCCTCAAGCATATGAGCATGTGGAGGAAAAATTATCTTGGACACATCTTTTCACTGAAATTATTGACATCGTTGTTCCACGTTGAACAAGATTAAACGGTAGACTTCAACAAAAAAACACCCTCCGCTGGAGGGTGTCTTCGCACTTTTTGTATAAAATCAATCTATTTCGGAGAATCAACAGGAAACTGCATCATAAATTCAGTTCCTTCGCCAAAAATGCTATTCGCCTGTATGGTTCCATGATGAGCATCTACAATGTTTTTTACAATAGCAAGTCCCAGACCCGTGCCTACACTTTCCCCGCGAACACGAGCTTTATCAGCCTTGTAGAATCGTTCAAAGATAAACGGTAGATCCGACGTTGGAATGCCTACACCCTCGTCCTTAATCGAGATTTTAGCTGCAGGAATTCGACCATCTGTTACAAGCTTTGCTGAAATCATAACGTTTTTATTCGTAGGGGTATGTCGAAAAGCATTGTCCAACAGATTGGTGAAGACCTGTTCAAGGCGATCCTCATCTGCGTGATGCAGCTTAATGGAGGATTGTACACAGTCCAAGTGGAGCGAGATTCCTTGTTCTTTGGAACGTACCGAGAATTTGCGATAAACTCGTTCAAGTACGTCCACCAGATCAACTTCTCTCATCGCCATATCTGTATGACCTGCTTCCATTCTAGCCAGATCCAACAGATCTTTCACCAATCTCCCCATGCGAAGAGACTCGTCATGAATAACCTGAATTAATTCTTCGCTCTCTTCCGGAGATGCTGCCATCCCATCCAAAAGAGCTTCACTGTAGCCCTGCATCATGGATAAAGGTGTACGTATTTCATGTGATACATTCGCAACAAAATCTCGCCGCATCTTCTCCAGGCGCACTTCCTCCGTTACATCACGAAGTACAGCAACAGCTCCTCGGATCACACTATCCGCATATAGCGGCGTCATCTGAACAGACCATACTCCCTGTTGAACATGAACGTTGGAACTCTGATCTCCACCTTGCTCCATAACGAGCTTGAACAGAGGAATGAGCGGCTCGGGTACATCCCGAGAAGCACTTGCCCGTTCCGATGTATCATCTGTATCCGCTTGTGACCAATCTAGATCGCACCAAACCTGCATAATTTTCTCGCCTGGAGGATTGGTTAGGATCACTTTGCCTTCACCATCAAACGTAACTACTGCATCCGTCATGCTTCGTAGCACACTAGCGAGATGCTCTTTTTCATGATTAAGATTCCGGATATTATCTTCCAGTTGCGCAGCCATATGATTGAAGGTGTTTGCCAATTCGCCAATTTCATCACTCGTCACGAGTGATAAGCGGGTATCATAATTTCCTTTTCGAATGGAGTTAGCTGCTTGAATTAATTGCTGCATCGGCTGAGTGATTTTAGTAAAGAGAAATAACGCAAAGAATGTTGTCAAACTGAAGCCTATAATACAGACATACGTAAATAATCTCTTGATATCCCTCGACTCTGATTCAGCAAAATTGGTATCAATGTAAGGCAGCAAAAAAAGCCCCAGCGCTATGAGTACACAGCCCACAAGGAAAATAATCGTAATCCATAACTTGCCAACGAGCGATCTCCAGAACGCAAAACTATTTCGGTACTTCCAGTTTATAGCCCACACCCCAAACTGTCGTAATCATCGCCGCCGATTCAGGCGAAACCTTGTTTAATTTTTCACGAAGACGCTTAACATGTGTATCTACAGTACGGAGATCACCGAAAAACTCATAATTCCAAACATCCTTGAGAAGCTCCTCTCTAGAAAAAACCTTGTCTGGAGAAGTAGCCAAATAATGCAACAGTTCGTATTCTTTTGGTGTAAGACTAATCTCTTCGCCGCCTGCTGTAACGCGGTGAGCATCATGTTCAATAACCAAGTGTGGAAATACAATGTTGTTGCTTGAGTTGCTCTCTTTGGACAAGTACGCTGTTGCAGATGAACGACGTAATATAGCCTTCACTCGGTATATCACTTCGCGTGGACTAAATGGCTTGACCACATAATCATCAGCTCCAACCTCAAAACCCTGAACCCGATTAATTTCTTCACCTTTTGCTGTCAGCATCAGAACAGGAGTTGATTTAACTTGACGGAGTCGGGTACACACTTCAACGCCATCCATTCCTGGCAACATAACATCCAGAAGAATCAGTCCGTAATCTCCTGCCGTCGCTTTCCGCAGAGCGGTCTCTCCGTCCTCTGCCTCATCAATTTCGTAGCCTTCTTTTTCAAGATACATTTTCAAAAGTCTGCGGATTCGTTCTTCATCATCCACAACGAGAATTCGATTCTCATGCTCTGCCATTCCAACTCCAGCCCCTTTGCAATAACTGCTCGTCACTTCTATTATGTTCGATCTGGCGAACAATATTTGAATGCCCGCTTTTAACGTGAGGGCTCACACCTATGTTTCATGGGTTTCTCTCCAGAACGTTATGAAACAACCGCCTTAATCTGCCCCTGCATAAGAGTGTAGCCCAGCGATGATCAGATTGACACCAACCAATGTAAACATCACAACCAAGAAGCCTAACACTGCAAGCCAAGCAGATTTCCGTCCCTGCCATCCCCTGGATAAACGTAAATGTAAGTATACACTATAATAAAGCCACGTAATTAATGCCCATACTTCCTTCGGATCCCAGCCCCAGAACCGACTCCAAGCAATCTGAGCCCATATCATAGCAAAAATCAACGCGCCTAACGTAAAAATCGGAAACCCAATGGCAATAGCTCGATAACTAATTTCATCTAGATCGTCAGCATCAATACCATCTAGTGCAGGTTGTAGGACTTGTCCAAGTGGTCTTCTTACAATTAAACGAATAATGCCATACAGGATCAGACCCATGATTACAGACCAGACCACCGTGTTCAGTTTGCGTCCAGCATTTACCCCGTTCATCCAAGATGGTGTCTCAAGTAACGGTTCTTTCATGCCAAGAAACGGTTTCATGCTCTCTACCTCACTCTGATACGGTGCAAAAATAGGAGGCATGCGATAAATCACTTTCTCTATTGTACTATTTCCCTGTACCTCTGTGTCAATGCTCGCTGTTTCTTTGACGAACACAGCTTCATATCCAGATGCACGAAAAGCAAATACTGTACCGATAAATCCAATGACAACCACAATCGTAATCAGTGTGAATTCGACCCAACCACGCTGACGTCTAGAGGATTTATCTTTGCCACTGAAATCAACGGTACGCAACAAATACATAAATCCTGCTGCAAAGCCCACTGCAAAGAAGGCTTCACCTAGTGCTGCCAAAGTGACATGAATTTTCAACCAAATAGATTGTAGCGCAGGAATGAGTGGCTGCACTTCCTGTGGAAATACGGCCGCATACGCCATAATAATAATGGTAAGTGGTAACGCGAAAAGTCCAATTAATGTTTTACGATAAATTGCATAAACTACGATGAAAGCCACCATAATCATCATGGATAAAAAGCTCATAAATTCATACATATTGCTTACAGGGATGTGCCCTGCACCAGCCCACCGAGTGAAGAAAAAGATTAAATGAGCTGCGAGAGCTATCGTTGAGGCAATAAAGGCTCTCTTGCCCCATTTTTCAACATGAGCCTGAGGATCACGATTACTCCACTTTTTGCCCATAACCGCCACACCATATAACATAAACGCTGCACTATAGAGAAAAAAAGATACAATAAATGCGTCGCTGCTGAAATCCAATAAACTCATGCTTGGTTCCCCCCGTTATCCAACGACTTCTCATCTACTTCCACATTCATCTGTTTTAGCACAGTTGCAACCTCGCGCCTAAAGCCAAACCAATTTTTGTTGGTATGACCTCCAAGCGTAAGATGACCATCATCAATACGTATCCATATACGGCGGTGATGCCAGTAAAAGCCCATAATCAGACCCAACATGACAATTCCAGCTCCTACCCAGACAAAAGGCATTGCTTTATCAATTCGAATATTGAGATAACTCACCGATTGAATGATGTCCACTTTATCCATACTATCCACTTCTAGCTGAAATGGGATTGGATCACCCGAGAGCTGTTGGTTAATCGAATCTTGTTGAAATCGCTCTTTATCAATTTGCTTGGCAAAATACAAATATTGAATGCCCCCTTCAGGCAGCTCTGGACCGGTAATCAAAAATAAAAAGGCCGGTGCATTCGGTGAGGGCGATTTCGAGGTGGGCTTCCCTTGCGCATCCAAAGCAAAGTCCATAAATTTATTTTTGACCTCTAACGTATATGGCCCAACTTGGAAGCTTGGCTGTGTATCCACCATATCGATCTTCAGTTCGCCAATCCTCTCACCTGTTTGAGTATTAACCAATTCAGGAGTAACTGATCGAATCGTCGGGGTTAAATCGTAATCAAATTGATATGCCTTCAGCCCGTTGTAGTTTAATGGATGATTTACTCGCACATCATGTCTTGCAACCTCAGACAACTGAGGTTTTTTGGTCAGATCTGAACAGTCAGCAGTACATTCATACAGCACAACTTTGGTTTCGAAGAGCTTAGGAACCATCCGATTCAAATTACGAAATTGTTCCGTCACCTCTTCCTCACTGTAGAACTCCACATTAAACTGTTCATTCTTCAAATACATAGATGTATTCGGAATCTTCTTAATCTCACCTTCGGGAAATGCCACATGTTCATCCAAATTCAATCCCGGTAACCCTCGAGCAAGTACAGCTAATAAAAATATGATGAGTCCAATGTGGATAACATAAGGTCCCCATCGGCTGAATCGCTGCTTCTCAGCAAGTAATGCATCACCTTCGGTATGTACACGATATCCCTTCTTTTTAAGCGGCGTAACCGCTTTCTTAATCCAATCCGCAGAATCACCCTCAATTGCACCCTGGTACACAAGACGTTGTCGGGTAAGAAACTGCATATGCTTTCGGATTTTCTGCTTATTCAGCGCTTTGTAAAGTGGGAGTACTCGGTCAAGGCTGCATATGACTAGCGAAGCACCAATTAACACAAGTAAAAGTATGAACCACCATGATTCGTATGTATGGGATAAGCCCAGTAGATAATAGATATGACCTAATTGCCCATACGTCTCTTTGTAGTACACGGAAGGGTCAATATTAAGAAACGTGCTTTCTTGAGGATAGATTGTCCCGAGTATAGATCCAAGTAGCGTAAGCACAATCATGTACACCGCAATTTTTACGGATGAGAAAAAGTTCCAAACCTTATCAATGATATTAGGGTTGCTGCGCTGTGAACGACGAGCCATTCCATCATAACGCATTTCGAGCACTTCATCTGATTTGGCCTCAGCTTCAAGCAGTGGCTTTCCGCAGGCTTCGCACAGCACCGTGCCTACTGGATTTTGGTGTCCACACTCACATTTTGTGTTTTGGAACACGACTGGACCTCCGTTCAGGGCTGTTTAGCCAGTTGTGAAATTTGAGCGTCAAGTGTGTCTAAATCTAGTTGACCAATGTGAATGGTAGAAATTTTGCCCGTATTAGACACGAAGAATGTAGTCGGCATCGGAGATATCCCATAATCTCGAACTGAATTTTTGTCACGATCAAGCATAATAGGAAATGTAACACCAACCTGCTTCACAAAATGCTCTACGGTCATCTGATCTTCCCCTACATTAATCCCGATAAATTGAACACCCTGGTCTTTCCACTTATCCGCTTGTGCTTGAAGTGCAGGCATCTCCTTCACACAAGGCTCACACCATGTCCCCCAAAAGTTGACGACCAGTGCCTTGCCCTCGTATTCCTCAGACGTATGTACTTGACCGTCCAAGCCCAGCAGTTCAAAAGAAGGTGCTCGATCTCCTTCTTTTGGCTTGCCATTCGAGCCGGATGCGGATGTGCTAATTGCATATCCGCCCAACACCAGGATCAAAAACAAAATGACGATCTGCACCGTTCTTCTTGATTTCCCCATGTGCGCTCTCCTTTTAAGGTGACTATATAAATTGAACTAAAGAATAGTACACAAACCTCCCGTGTAAAAGTTTAGTTCAATTTATATAGATCATTCGCAATACGTAACTGTCCCAGATATCTGTGAACATCCTATGAACAATTATAGCGAATTCCGTCACAAAATTGCGGCAGTTTTATGAAAATTATGTGTCCTTACATTACCTTTTCTTCATTTTTTTGGCTGGTTCTGATTTTGCGAGTTGAATTAGGTTATTGACTTCTTCTTTGGATAGATTACGAGTCAGTCCCCGTTTCAGGTTTTGCAGCAAAATCCCACCGAAAGCAATACGTTTTAAGCGTGTCACCGGATGGTTAATCGCTTCAAACATCCGTCGAACCTGGCGGTTACGACCTTCATAAATAGTAATTGAGATTACGGCCTCATTGTTTGCGGTATCCACATCCTTGTATTCAACCTCAGCCGGAGCGGTCATACCATCATCAAGCATAATCCCTGTCTTTAATTTTTCCAGAGCCGATCCATGCGGAACGCCTTTGACGGTTGCCAAATACGTTTTGGGTACATGGTGCTTTGGATGTGTCAGCAAATGTGCAAATTCGCCGTCATTCGTAAGAATCAATAAACCTTCCGTATCATAGTCCAGTCTTCCTACTGGATATACACGCTCTTTGACCCCTTTAAGGTAATCGGAAACAATTTTCCGTCCTTCTGGATCGGATGCACTTGTAATTACACCTTTTGGTTTGTTCATGAGCAAGTACACTTTTTTCTCACTGCGGATTGGCTTCCCGTTTACCGTAATGATATCCTCTTCAGGGTTTGCTTTCGTGCCGAGTTCGGTCACGACTTCCCCATTGACTTCTACTTTGCCGGACTGGATCAGTTCCTCGCTTTTGCGACGGGATGCGATACCAGCTTGAGCAATAATTTTTTGTAATCTTTCCATGTTTGTCATGTCACCTCACACTAATGATACCCATCAAGGAGGGAAATCACAAGGATAATCCAAGGAAAATGTAAACAGAGGCTCTAAATGACCATTTCGAGTACGAATCGTATAACTTTTAACGCCAAAAAACTCACCCTTCTTATCTCTGTTACCAGAACAAGAAGGATGAGTAGCATTAAAGCTATATTTTTTTGTTCGATCTACTTTTTAAGAGCTTCATAAGTCTAATTCAATTAATTCGAGACCTTACCTGCAACAACCACTTGCTTTCTCGTAGGTTTTGCGTTTTCTTTAATAAAGTCTTGCAGGGTTTGTGATGTAATGAAGTACGTTCTTGAACCATAGACAAAGGTCATCATGCCAATGACTTGATTGTTTTGATCCAACACAGGGCCACCAGAGTTACCTTGTGCCATGGATTTTACAATACTGCCTATGCCTTTTCGACCTGGAACATCGGTTGCATTAGGGCTGGAAACCCGGCTTTTAGCAATCGTATTGTATGTTGCAGGGAATTCATCATCGAGAATAACTAAATCCCCATCTGGATTTTTCGGAAAACCAATTGTGTAAACAAGTTGATTATCCCTTGCGTTTGCAAACGTTACAGGCTGTGCATTTATTTCTTCATCCAGCTTCAGTAGAGCCATATCCGTTACCGGATCAGTCTTTATAATCTTGGCTTTGATCGGACGCTTCAGCTCGCCTGGACTGGCAACAGTTAACGTTCCCTCATCACCATTCGCTAGCTCCGCATACTCCTGAACGACATGATAATTCGTAAGCACTTCGTCCTTGGATATTAAAATGGAAGTTCCGACATCATAATAAACCACGTCCGGTTCATCCTGCTTGACTAAACGAACGTTAACGACTGGAAAAGAATCCGCGGTAACCGCAAATTTGTCTCGTAATTGTTTATCAAAATATCCGGTAAAATGTATCGTGTTGACCGCTTGCGCGTCCACCATTCCAGTAGGGCCAGTTAGCAGACCTATCGCCATCATGCCTGACAACCCAAACTGAAGCACTCGTTTCCATCTCTTATGCATGTGCAACTCTCCTCCCGCTATCCATTCTAGCATATCTTGTATATCGGAAGGAGAAAGCAACTTGGTTAACTATAATTATAGAATATATTGAAATAGATTTATCCAAAAACGATTAAACAGATGACAAGTGCCGCAATGAAGCCCACAACATCTGAAAACAGACCTACTTTGAGTGCATAACGACCGTTTCGAATGCCTACCGCCCCAAAATATACGGTCAGTACATAGAGCGTCGTATCTGTGCTGCCTTGAATTGTAGAGGCCATACGACCAATCATGGAGTCAGGCCCATAAGTCTTAATCAGATCGGTTGTAAAAGCTAGAGAGCCTGTCCCCGTTAGCGGACGAAGAATTCCCAGTGGCAGGACTTCTCCTGGTATTCCCATCCAGGATACAAGTGGAGCAAACCAACTAATGACAAAATCAAGGGCTCCCGAAGCACGAAATACACTTATCGCAACCATCATTCCCACGAGATGAGGAATAATGCTAATCGCAGTGGAAAACCCCTCTTTTGCTCCATCAACGAAGGATTCATAGACTGGAACCTTCTTGGTAAACGCATATAATGGAACAAACGCGATAATAACCGGAATGGCCCAGGCAGAGATCCAGTTGACGAAGGTTAGCAAGGTTATTCATCCTTTCATGCCAGGATTGCCGCTTTTCACGATACGTGGCGGTTTATTCAGCGTTCTATTTCTATACCAACGATCTGCCATAATCGCTGCCAGTGTTGCGATCATTGTTGCGATTAGCGTCGTGCCCACAATCTCTGTTGCGTTGGCAGATTGGTAATTCAACCGAATAGCAATTAGCGTCGTAGGAATTAGCGTAATACTTGCCGTATTTAATGCGAGTAGTGTACACATGGCTGGGGATGCCGTTTGTTTATCAGGGTTAAGTTCTTGTAACTGTTGCATCGCCTTAATGCCCATTGGTGTAGCAGCATTCCCTAGACCGAGAAGGTTAGCGCTCATATTAGATAGGATATAACCCATGGCTGGATGATTACGAGGCACGTCCGGAAACAAGAAGGCAACGACTGGACCAAGAAGCTTAGCAATTTTGCTAAGCAGTCCAGCATCTTCACCTATTTTCATCATACCCATCCAAAATACAAGCACACTAATCAGTCCTAAACAAACCGTAACCCCGGTGGCCGCCCCATCAAAAGCCGCTTGCGTGACCACTTCAATCTTTCCATTCACTGCTGCAAAAACAAACCCAATCACAATCATCAGTAACCAGATTAGATTGATCAACCAGGAAAACCTCCTTTACGGGGACAACAAGTGACTTATCACGGCACGCCATGCGGCTGCCCAAGTTGTAATTTCCCCTATCCCAGCAAATGCAGCTTCTTGCATCTCAGGTTGGGGAGGAATATAACTTCCTTTGTGGTACACGGGAATAGAGCCTATGAATTTCCCATTCAGTTGCATTTCAATACGACCAGCTAGACCAAATGAAAGATCATTCGCTTTACTTTCGGTTTGCGATTCATTTTGACTGCGATTGGTCGTTAAGATCAGCTTTTTACTTATAGAGTCGATCTCACTTTCAGCCAGCGGATATTGAAACCCTCGTCCTGTAACGACCGTGGTATTCGCCACAGGCTGTTCTTTTTCGGCGATTTCTCTTAAAGGAAAGTTTTTGAATCCGAAGTCCAGCATACGTGCATGATCGTTCCAATCGTCTCCATCATTCAGGGTTACAGCCGCTAGCTGTTGCCCATCCCGCGTCGCTGAGCTTACCAGACACCTGAAGGCTTTTTTGGTATAACCGGTCTTAACCCCGTCAGCTCCTTCATACAATCGCAGCATTTTATTTTTGTTGTGCCAGGAGTATTCCCAGCTTTCATTAGGATTCGGTGCCGATTTGTTCTCCGTTGCCACGATGCGTTTGAACACGGGATTATGTAGCGCATACGCCGTTAAACGTGCCAGATCATTCGCCGTAGAATAATGTCCCTCGGCATCCAAGCCATGAGGATTCATGAAGTGAGAACGGGTTAACCCGATCTCCTCTGCTTTCTTATTCATCAGAAGCACAAAGCCTTCCTCTGAGCCACCAACATGCTCGGCAATAGCCGAAGCTGCATCATTACCAGAACGCAACATAAGTCCATACAGCATGTTCTCAAGCGTCATCTCTTCGCCAAGTTTGAGATAAAGTGACGATCCTTCCTTTGCAAACGAAGAGGCTGTCACCTTCACCTTATCTTGTAGTTTTCCATGTTCAATGGCGACAATCGCGGTCATGATCTTGGTCAAGCTGGCGATACGCAATTCTTGATCTCCAGACTTGCTGTACAAAATCCGCCCAGACGTGACATCAATGAGAGCTGCGCTCTGAGCATGAGTTGAGGGGCTTGGAATGGTTCCAGATGCACCGGCAATTCCAACTGAAGACAACAAAAATAATGGAATCAGGAAACTTGCAATCATTTTCGTTAACATTTTCATTCAACCATTCCTCCGGGTCACTTGGAATCTTGTACTACTTTATGTCTGGACAACCCGAAGTATGTCCTAGTGATACAAAACAACCTAAAAATCCCTCCCGCATGTGCTGCGGGAG
The DNA here is from genome assembly GCF_030812775.1 of Paenibacillus tundrae. GTDB lineage: Bacteria > Bacillota > Bacilli > Paenibacillales > Paenibacillaceae > Paenibacillus > Paenibacillus tundrae_A. The sequence goes on along the minus strand of NZ_JAUSTI010000001.1, from coordinate 463,204 downwards.
GGATTCATTACATCCATTTTTTTAGCTGTAAGTCGATGGATCTGGATTGTGGTGCTGAGTTTGATCTTGGACATTACTTGTTGCAGGATTACGACGGAACATCTCCTGAATTCGATCCATAGCGTATGGCATTGAATCGATTAATTTCTCAAATAGATGTGTTGAATTATCAAGTGGTACGATATGAACGCCTTGTTTTCCTACGACGAGGAAGGCAATCGGACGGATGGACACGCCACCCCCGCTACCTCCACCGAATGGAGAAGCAACCTTGGCTGATTTTGCATGTTCCGCAGTTGACGCAGAACCGCTTTCTTTCTTTTCGACATTCACATTAAAGTCACTACCGCCCGCTGCAAAACCAAAGCCCACTTTACTGATCGGCAAAATAACCGTACCGTCCGGTGTTTCAACTGCATCGCCAACGATTGTATTGACATCTACCATGGCCTTGATATTCTCCATAGCAGTTTCCATTAAGCCTTGTATTGGATGATCTGACATGTAAGTTCCCTCCAGTTTCATTTTAACTAGGTTTGATCTAAACCATATCATCCCCAATTTCAAGGGAGTTATGTACCCGTGCGTACCTTGATACATCTTGAAATTAGTTTAAACCATCATTTGGCAAGGCTCACAATTAAATGTGAGAATTTTGATGTTGTTCCTTGAGCTTCTGCTTGTGTCTGCGCCGCTGCTCTTGTAGAAGTCGAAACCACATCCGCCAACCCCCTTCTACTTTGAGAACACGCGTCATCAGACGGAGTCCTGCGGTGAAGAAAGTACCAAATCGAACGCGCATATGCAACTCCAGTTCAGTCTGAAATTCCATCTCATCCCCCCACACTGGAATGACTTCCAGACACGGTGTGCGTTTAAACTGTACCTGATAGGATAAAAATCCAATCATAATGGACTTTATTGTCCATACCCAGCCTGTAACGATGGCGGTATAGGCCGCATCCGCTACTCCAATCCGGGTAGACCAGGATAAATCAGTCATATGTACACGGGTGAGCGTTTGTTTGACCCAAATTTTGAGTGCATCTGTCGCTCTAAGCATAACTTTTACTTCTTTTGCCCATTTTTTAACTTTGCGTTTGTTCACACGCTCGTTGCCCTCTGCTTCCCCCCGCGAATGGTTCGTTCGTTGCTGCGTCTTCACAAGAAATCCTTCTTTCATATTTTTGAAGACGATACTCGGGATTTCATATTTGATGCGAACCAGACCGTAGAGAAGACGAATATTGATAAGAGCATAATCATCACTTCTATGTTTACGGAACGTAAAGTGTATATGAATATTCGAGATGAGAACAATGGCAAGTAAAAGAATGGCAAACAGCACGATTCCCCCAAGCCAAATCCACACAGGCCTTACCTCCAAGGCTACAATTCTCTTCCTGAATAGTATGACACTATATATTGGAAAAAATTCATAGCTCATTGAAAAACCGTTGAATTTACATAATTCAGTCATCACCCTTCCACATCATGCAAACGCAAATAGACCGAAACCTTTATGTACAAAAGGGATCGGCCTACATGTGCGTGTAACACGATGATAACTTTTTAATCATTTACCTATTTTCGTGATCTCCGTCATCCAAATCCTCAACAGTGTCTAATCCATGATCATCGATTACCTCATCGAATGAATCCGTCTGATCACTTCCATCCAAGCTTACCTGTTGCACATCTAACTTATCGAACAAGAGCTGTGTCTCTTCCTCTAGGTTTTCCGTATCTTCGAATAACCCTGGCTCAGGAAGATCCTTAATTGTAGCCAGTCCGAAATAATCTAAGAACGACTTAGTTGTGCCATACAGGATCGGGCGCCCGATAGCCTCTGCTCGTCCCACTTCATGAATTAGATCTTTGTTCACTAACGTATGAATCGCACGTTCAGACTTCACACCGCGGATCTCTTCAATCTCCACCCGAGTAATCGGCTGGCGATAGGCCACAATGGCAAGCGTCTCCAGAGCAGCTTGGGATAACGATGTACGCGCTGGAGAATAGGCAAGTTTTTCAAAATAAGAGGCATGTTCAGGCAATGTTCCGAGTTGCACTACGCCGGCCAGCTTGAGAATCTGAACCCCTCTTCCCTGATTTGCAAAATCAGCAACCATCTCCTCCACCGCATCGGACACTCGTTCCGGATGTTGATCTACGATTTCGGCAATTTGTTTGATACTCAGACCTTCTTCTCCGGACAAAAACAGCAGGCCTTCAATAATCGACTTCAATTTCGGAAAATCCATGATTCCTTGCTTCCCCTCTCCACTCCATAACAATATCCTCAAACATCCGTTCCTGATAACAGACGATCTGCTTCATCTTCATAAGCTCTAAAATCGCAAGAAAGGTAACGACAATTTCATGCCGATAGATCTGTTCATCTAACAGCTTAGAAAACAACAACTTACCTCCTGGCCCTATACGCTCCAGTGCACCAATGACATCGCGAATACGATCTTTAACCGATATTTCATCTCGTTGAATACGAGCAACGGTCGTTCGTTTCTCAGCCTTACGTAGCGCCTTCTGAAAAGCAGCGATGAGATCCGAGGTATGGAGACCCTGCACCGGATTCGATTGTGTCTCCACAGGCATATAAGGTCTAAGATCTTCAGGCTCTTTCGAAAAGATGAGGCTCCGCTCCCACTCCCGCTCATGCAGATGCCTTGCAATCCCTTTGTATTTGCGATATTCAATCAGACGTGCAATCAGTTCAGCACGTGGATCATAATCTTCATCTTCGATATAATCATAATCCTCAAAATCCTCAATTACCGGTGGTTTGGGCAGTAATAGTTTGCTTTTGATCGATAAAAGTGTTGCAGCCATCACGAGAAATTCACTTGTAATATCGAGCTCCAATTCTTGCATCGAATGCAGATAAGCCATATATTGATCGGTAATATCGCTGATGGGAATATCCTGGATTTGAATCTCTGCCTTGTCGATCAAGTGAAGCAGCAGATCCAAAGGCCCTTCAAAAGTCTCCAGTTTGTATGTAACTACCGTCACTAGACGAATCCTCCCGCCAGAAAAATACAAAACCCTGCTAAGCCGCCGAATTCGGTCTCCCGTTTTCGTCTGCGCAGAGCAGGGCACTACATTAAATAAGCACTATTTTAGCTGTTTCGTCAAGTTTGCCATTTCAATTGCGGCCGTAGCTGCATCCCAACCTTTGTTGCCCGCCTTTGTACCTGCGCGTTCAATCGCTTGCTCAATGTTCTCTGTAGTCACGAGACCAAAGATCGTTGGCACGCCTGTTTTGAGGTTAATTGCCGCAACGCCTTTTGCCATTTCATTACATACATAGTCATAGTGAGTTGTTGATCCACGAATAACTGTTCCTAGTGTGATAACGGCGTCATACTTGCCACTCTCGGCCATTTTCTGCGCAATAAGCGGGATTTCGAAGGCTCCTGGAACCCACGCTACATCGACTTCATTGTCCTGAACGCCATGGCGTTTGAAAGCATCCAGTGCACCGCTGAGCAATTTACTCGTAATAAATTCGTTGAAACGTCCAACGACTACTCCATATTTTAATCCTTCTGACACTAAATGTCCTTCGAAAAAGTTTGGCATTGTTAGTCAACTCCTATAATTAGTATGAGATATAATCAAATGATCTTGTCGTTCTTGTCGTTTCTTTTTCCACAAATTACATATATGAATCGATGCTCAATTATTTTTCGTTTTGCTCGATTTCATCAAACTTCAGCATGTGTCCCAGCTTCGCTTGTTTGGTATGCAGATACAGGGTATTATCCTCATTCTCTTGGATCTGAATCGGTACCCGTTCAACCACCTCAAGGCCGTAACCTTCTAACCCTTTGATCTTGCGTGGATTATTGGTTAACAGACGAATCTGGCGAACACCAAGGTCTTTGAGGATCTGGGCTCCAATTCCATAATCACGAAGATCCGCAGCGAATCCAAGCTTCAGGTTGGCATCTACGGTGTCTAGACCTTCCTCCTGCAACTTATAGGCTTTGAGCTTGTTGATTAATCCGATGCCCCGACCTTCCTGTCTCATATAGAGCAGAATTCCATTGCCCTCTTCATCTATCTGTCTGAGTGCCGCATCGAATTGAGGCCCACAGTCACAGCGATGAGAGTGGAATACATCCCCTGTGAGACACTCCGAGTGAACGCGTACCAATACAGGCTTAGAACCGTCAATCTCACCCTTAACCAGTGCAACATGCTCCTTGTTATCTACCGCATTGGTATATGCAACTGCCTGGAATTCACCAAAATCCGTAGGCATACGCACAGCTACCTCGCGCTGTACTAGCTGTTCCTTCTCATTACGGTACCGAATCATGTCCTGAATGCTAATCAACTTCAGATCATGCTTACGTGCGATTTCCTGTAGATCAGGTAATCTCGCCATCGTACCATCTTCCTTGATAACCTCACAGATCACACCTGCAGGGTATGAACCACACATGATTGCCAGATCAACTGCAGCTTCGGTATGCCCTGCTCGACGCAACACTCCGCCGTCTTTGGCGATGAGCGGGAACATATGACCCGGTTTGCGGAAATCCGAACTTTTGGCATCAGGATCAATTAAACCTTTCACCGTAATGGAGCGTTCAAACGCAGAAATGCCAGTTGTTGTATCTTTGTGATCTACTGACACGGTGAATGCTGTTCCATGAAAGTCCGTGTTCTGTTGAACCATCGGTTTGAGATTGAGTTCGTCTGCACGTTGCTGTGTAATCGGTACGCAGACTAGACCTCTACCCTCGGTGATCATGAAATTAATGACTTCAGGCGTAGCCTTATCTGCCAAAGCAATAAAATCACCTTCATTTTCCCGGTCTTCATCATCCACAACGATCACGGGTTTTCCTCGCATCAGATCATAGATGGCTTCCTCGATTGGATCGAGAATGGATTGCTCTGTCATACGTCTCACTCCAATTCTTTTATCTGTCTTTCTCCGTTCTCGTGTAAAAAGTGTATTCAAACCTATATTTTACGCAAAGCCGTGATTAGACAGAAACTCTTCGCTTATACTCTTGGGCTTCGTCTCTTTCGTGCTGGCGTGACCGCTCCCGTAATGAAGTAAATGATCCACGTATTTACCCAAAATGTCACATTCAATATTGATGGTATCTCCAGTTTTCTTAAAATTCAGCACAGTCTCTCCAATGGTATGAGGAATAATGGAAACCGTGAATGATCCGGAAACGGTGTTCACAACGGTAAGACTGATGCCGTCTAGGGTGACAGACCCTTTCGGAATCAAATATTTAAAAAGATCATGGTCATCCGGTTTAATTTCGAAAACAACCGCATTCTGGTCACGAGTAATACTGCCAATCACTCCCGTGCCATCCACATGCCCCTGTACAATATGTCCTCCAAACCGGCCACCAGATCGCATTGCACGCTCTAAGTTTACTTTGCTTCCTGATTGCAGGTGGTTCAAGTTCGTATGTCGATACGTTTCTGGCATAACGTCAGCGGTAAAACCTCCGCCTTCCAGTGTAGTTGCCGTTAAACATACTCCATTTACGGCCACGCTATCACCAATTTTCAAATCATCCATGATGGCGGAAGCTCCGATGTTCAGAACCAATGCTTCGCCCTTTCGACCGATGCGCCGAATGTGACCGACTTCTTCCACTAGACCGGTAAACATGCTACCGCCTCCTTCTTGTACATCTTTTTAGCACTCACACTTCATAGATCTCCCTTATTCTGGCCAGACCGGGATACCGCCAATGCTAATATTATCTCCAACTTGCTCGATTTCCAATTGATTCAATTGTATGGCCTGGCTCATACGCTCAACACCTTCGAAACGGAAACTTCCCGGCGTATCATATCCTCCCACAATTTTGGGAGCAATGAACATAAGCATACGATCCACGAGTCTAGCTTCCAGCATTGCTCCGTTCAACGTGCCTCCACCTTCAAGCAAAATAGATCCAATCTCACGCTCACCCAGTTTACTGAGTGCATTAAGCAGATCGACACGTGGTCCTGGCCCACAGCGGATAACCTCTACACCATATGCCTCAAGGCGTTCAGCCGCTTCAGGGCTTGCTTCATCCGTTGTAAGTACCCAGGTGGGTGCAATGCCATCCTTAACCATTTTCGAGCCTACAGGTAGGCGCAGCTTGGAATCCACTACAATTCGAACTGGGTGAATGCCTTCCACTTGTAATCGAGTCGTCAATTCAGGATTGTCCGCGATGACAGTCTCAACGCCGACCATAATCCCCTGGTGACGATGACGAAGGGCATGCACGATCTCCCGAGCGGGCTCATTGGAAATCCATTTACTATCTCCACTACGGGTAGCAATTTTGCCATCTAATGTCGAGGCCGTTTTGAGCGTCACAAACGGTAAACCTGTGGTGATGTATTTAATGAACTTTTCGTTCAGGCGTCTTCCACGTTCACGTAAAATGCCAACCTCAACTTCTATTCCTTGTTGGCGAAGCATGCTGATTCCTCTGCCCGACACTTGAGGGTTAGGGTCTTCACAACACACCACTACACGCTTAACCTTCTCATGGATTAGACGTTCGCTACATGGAGGTGTTTTGCCATAGTGACTACAAGGCTCCAACGTAACATATACCGTACTGCCCTCAGCATCGCTGCCTGCCATGTTCAATGCGTGCACTTCGGCATGACCTGTACCACGTTTTAGATGTGATCCCAGCCCGACTACGCGGCCTTCCTTGACCACAACACAACCTACAACGGGATTAATTCCAGTCTGCCCTTGTGCCCGTTCTGCCATATCCAATGCGAGTCCCATATAAAATTCATCATTGATCATTTCCAAGTCCGTCACCCCACGGTCTAATCTATTTTGTTATTATCTTCTCCTAAGGGAGAAAATGATGTGCATCTTCATCGTAAAATGGTTTTCAATTCACTATCGAATGTGTTTAAGGATTCCGTTAAGAAAACAAAAATCCCCGTCGAACAGTCCGTTCGATGGGGAGAAGAGACACTACGTCGTCGCAAGACAGCGTTGGTACACTGGTCATAAAGCGCACAGAATCACTACCTTGATCGATTCAGGTAAGTGAAAACAAACACATACCCTAATGAAATTCATTCTAGGTATAGCGCTTATAAGACATAACCTATGTATGGAGGCAATGGAAAAAAACCGTTTTCTCCATGTACAGTCATAAAACTCACTGTACACCAACACATCTGCGAATGCAGCCAGAAGCTACACTCTCTCCTTCTCCCATCCAGACTATACTGTCGGTTCTGGAATTGCACCAGATCAGCCATCTGCCTCAGCAGACAGGTCACGGACTTTGCACACAAGACATAAATAATTCACGAACATGTGCATCACCGCCGGTAGGGAATCTCACCCTCCCCGAAGGATTGTTGCGTTATTAATTGGATGTTAGCACTTTAACGTTAAAAAATCAATTGTTTTTTGTTCCTTTTTGTCACATACTAACTTTTAATAAGCGAAAGATGACGCCAAAAACCCTTTCCCGGATGAGAAACGGTTTTGTCTAGGTTTCGATCGAATCAGCCACAACATCATCTATAGATGAGGAAAGCACCAACCCGCCATATGTTTCAAATCCTTGGCATGATGAAACGGAATTCGATCAGGTACAGGCAGCATGGATAATGGCTGAGGCATATTTCTCGCTACCCTTCTTACCCAACTTGTGGAGTCGATCGCGAGCGCGGAGCACTGCCAGCGTTCATGTGGTCTCGGTCGAACGGTCATAATCAACTCGGATTTCCCTGGCATCTCTGGAAAGACACCATCCAGATATTCCACCACCACTCGATTGTCCTTCAGTTCATGACAGTACACTGTGATCCATACCCCTTCACGAACCCGAACCGCATAAACATCGCCGGGCTGTACCGATCCTGTTCCAGCATCAGGAGAAGCCTTTGGAACTTTACTACGGACGATCTTTCTTTTCACCAGTTGACCCAGCATCGTTTCGTCCAAAGATGGGCTTTGAGCAGGTTTCTCCTCAAGCAATACATTCCTTCGATCAAAATCATAAAATAGTCTAGCCAGATTCTCTTCATTCACACCTACAGAGCTATCCCACCACGCAAGTGGAGCCTGCACTTCAACCCGAACGTTCGGGCGCTGGTCACGCTCCCTATAGGATGTGAACGCCGTGATCAAACCCGGATGTTCAGGCGTATCCAGGATACCAATCAAGGCCAGAGTCTCAAGCAGGTTACGGTAGACATATTCAGTTTTAGTTGGAAGTAGACCCTCTTTCTTAAGCAGAGCCGCTGCCTTACTATAGCGGGTTTTGGGAGGCAGTGTTCGAAGTACGGTTAACACAGCACGAAACGTCCAGCGATCATATTCGTTTGGAACAGGAAGGTCCTTCACATCTATAAGTTCTCTCAGCGCTAACACATGCCCAAAAGGATCACCGTCCAAAGGTGTTCCTTCTGTCATACGCCAGTACCATTGTATTGTCTTATCCTCTGCCTGGTTTACACTCAATCCACAAATTTCACAGATTTCCGATGAAGGATATGGCCTGTGTTCATGATTAGGCATGTTACTCGCAATAAGCTTACCTGTTAGCAATGAGCGCCAGATCATCGGTGACGACCACAAGGAAGCCACAAAAGCTTGCACTGCCTCATCCAACGTCCACTGCTTCGCCAGCATTTTCAACTCAGCAATCGTTTCGTCATGTTGCGGTTTAATAAACTGATTGGGATGACGGCCTGCCGCCTCTAGTGCCTCCCGGTCTTGAATGGGTATGCTTTCTGGCATGACATGCCTAGAAGCCTGTAGTCCTTCGTCCCAGACCATGTTTTCGCTATAAATTTGTTTCAATAATCTTAATTGGTTTACAATATCCAAAATTCCGTCATCCCTTCTTGGTACCATATCTTGATGGATGATTTTTATACTTCATAAATCCTCTGAACCAAGAATAACCCATGCTTGAAGGATTCACCAGAATCGATATGCCCATAAACAAGCCAAATATGTAAAAAAACCCTTAGTGCATCTGCAACAGAAGCACTAAGGGTTTCCTGTAAAACATAAGTGATTTAGTAAAACTTACGCTTCAACAACTTCAACAGTTTCCATTTTGTCGCTTCCTTCGAAAGCGTCAACGAACTCCATACCTTTGGTTACTTTACCAAATACAGTATGTTGTCCATCCAAATGTGGTTGTGGTTGATAGCAGATGTAGAACTGGCTTCCACCTGTGTTACGGCCAGCATGCGCCATAGCCAATGTTCCACGCTCATGTTTGTTTGGGTTAATTTCACAGTTGATTGTGTAACCAGGACCGCCTGTACCGTTTCCAGTTGGGCATCCACCTTGAGCTACGAAGCCAGGGATAACACGGTGGAAAGTCAAACCGTTGTAGAAGCCGGAGTTTGCCAGTTTCTCAAAATTTGCTACTGTGTTTGGAGCTTCTTGATCGAACAGGTCGATCAGAACTTCTCCGCCGTTTGCCATTTTGATTTTCGCTTGTTTCGCCATATGTAAATGACTCCTTTCGTATTGACCATCATTAGTAGTGCCAGAAGCGCATGACCCTAGGTCAAGCTTAATAGCACTTTTCATAGTGTACACCGAAATGCGTTCAACCGCAAAATAATCAGCAATTTTTTTCGCACAATACGGCTAAAAAGGGTGATTTCTGTCTCGTCTCCAAGTTGCTCGGATCTGCTGTAACATAAGAAAGAAGACAAAAGAGCAACACTCCTTTGCCTTCTTCCTAAATGCGTTATTGATTTACAATGCAATTACACATGCCACCCACGCATCTATTAAGATTAGCGAGTTACTGGCTGTTTAGCGATGCGCTCAGGTACCAAATCATTCTGAATGATGTCCTGATATGTCTCACGACGAACGACTACATCACCTTGACCGTCTTTGACAAATACAACCGCCGGACGACGAATCCGGTTGTAGTTACTCGCCATGGAATAGTTATATGCCCCTGTGCACGCTACGGCAAGCAAGTCACCGCTTTGTACTTTTGGCAATTCCAAATCCCAGATCAACATGTCGCCACTCTCGCAGCATTTACCGGCAACGGAAACAGTCTCTTGAGCTGCTTCGTTAGCACGGTTTGCAAGCACTGCTTCATACTTGGACTCATAAAGTGCAGGACGTGGGTTATCCGTCATACCACCATCTACAGCAACGTATTTACGTACGCCTGGGATGTCTTTGCTCGTACCCACTGTGTATAGTGTAGTTCCAGCTTCACCAACGATACTGCGACCTGGCTCAACCCAGATCTCAGGTACAGCATAGCCAATGGTAGCAAAGTGATTTTTAACCGCATCTGTAATAGCCTTCACGTATTGTGAAACTTCAAGCGGTGTATCTCCATCGATATAACGGATTCCGAATCCTCCGCCAAGGTTAACCACTTTGAATGCAACATTTAGACGCTCATACACACTTGCCGCGAATTCAGCAACACGCTGAACAGCCATCTGGAATCCTTCAACCTCGAAGATTTGGGAACCAATGTGAGAGTGAACACCAAGTAGAACCAGGTTTGGTTGTTTGGAAGCTAGTTCGATTGCTTCGAACGCTGTTCCGTTACCGATATCGAAACCGAATTTCGAGTCAGTCTGACCTGTGGAAATATATTCATGTGTATGCGCCTCAACACCAGGCGTTACGCGCAGCAAGATGTTAACTTTGCGGTTTTTGTCCGCAGCCACAGCTTGCAACAAGTGCAGTTCATTAAAGTTATCCACTACGAAGCAACCGATCTCTGCATCCAGTGCCATCTCGATTTCTTCCAGCGTTTTGTTGTTGCCGTGGAAGTGAATACGTTCAGCAGGGAATCCTGCTTGCAATGCTGTGAACAGCTCACCATCAGATACAACGTCTAGTGAAAGTCCTTCTTCTGCAGCCAAAGCACACATCGCCATTACGCAGAATGCTTTACTTGCGTAAGCCACTTGGAAGCCCAGACCCGAAGCGCGGAATGCATCCATATACTCTCTACAACGATCACGCACTAATTGCTCGTCCACCACATACAGCGGTGTACCAAACTGTTCTTTCAAATCTGTTGCGTCTACTCCGCCAATTTCTAGATGTCCTTGAGCATTTATTTTACTTGTACCATGTAAATACATAATCTGCATTCCTCACTTTATATACTGGAATTTTATCTATTCCAATGATTTTACACCAGTATACCAAATTAGGCATCAAGAAGAATGGATTTTTCAGCAGATCATTTGTGTTTTTTACTTTTTCGTGATTCTCCGTCTGGATCATCAGGCATTTTGGTATTATCACGAGTTTTGTTGAACGATGGACGTTTTTTATTTTCAAGCAATGGCAACCGGAATAAAAAGTTACCAAGCGCCTTTGCATTAAACGGTATGAACGGCCACAGATAAGATGAATTGTAGGAACGATGGATTGTCAGCGCAATGACCAATAAGGTGGTACCAATCACGAATCCGGGTACTTTGAAAATAGCCACCGCAATCAGAAGGAACAGTCGTACCAGCCTGTTGGCTAGTCCAAGTTCATAACTCGGCGTTGCAAACATCCCTATCGCAGCAATAGCCATGTAGAGCACAACCTCGTTAACGAAATATCCTGTTTTGACGGCAATATCCCCGACGAGTATAGCTGCTATTAAACCCATCGCCGAGGCAAGTGGTGTAGGTGTATGCACCGCTGCCATCCGTAAGAGATCGACACCGAGTTCTATCAACAGAAACTGAAGAATAAGTGGAAGTTTAACATTCTCCTGTGGGCCGATAAAATCAAACCCCATCGGTTTAATGGCAGGATCAATCACCATGAGAAGCCACAACGGAAGCACAAACAACGAGATTAGAATACCTGCGAACCTTACCCAACGTAGGTAGGTTCCCATGAAAGCCGTTTGCCTATTTTCTTCCGCATGCTCGCAGAGATCAAAAAAGGTCGTTGGCAAGATCATCACACTTGGTGAGGTATCTACAAAAATAACGACTCTACCCTCAAGTAGATGAGATGCTGTAACATCAGGTCTTTCCGAATATCGGACGAGTGGAAATGGGTTCCACCCTTTGTTGATAATCGCTTCCTCCAACTGCTTATCGGCAGCGGGAATGCCATCGATATCGACCCGTTTTATTTTTTCACGAACAGAATCCACTTGAACCTTATCCACGATATCATCAATGTAGACTACACATACATCCGTCTGCGTTCTGCGACCAACTTGCATAATCTCAAATTTCAATCCAGGGTCGCGGATTCTACGTCGAACTAAGGCCACATTGGTCAAAAGTGTCTCTGTAAATCCGTCTCTCGATCCCCTTACCACCCGCTCTAAAGAAGGTTCTTCAGGTGATCGAACCGGGTAACTCCGTGTGTCCATAATAAGGACGGAGCGATCTCCTTCAACAAACATCGCACTCATACCCATAAGAACCTTTTTAATTACAGCGCTCATGCTATCTACTTTTTCCACCTGAATATGAGGAATGTAGCATTCAAAGTAAGATTTCAGCGCATGTTCCGACACTTGATCCGGAGTGAGATAGGTTAATCTTTTTAACACTTCAAGCAAAATTTCATCTTTGGCAAACCCGGTTAACAGCAATATTCCAACATGCTTGCCTCCCAGAACCATTTCCCGCAGATCTACGTCGAAGGATTCTCCGAGCCCTAAAATCTGTTTCAATGTATTTTTATTGTCGCTCATGCGTGGAGAGATCTCATCGTTTTCCTGCCAGTAATGCACAGATTCTTCGACGCTGTCAGACATCTCATTTTGTTTTTTCTCTTGATAAGCCTTCTCTTCTTCTTCCTTCTGAATTTCATACGGTGACTTATTCAATAACTCTTCGGGTACTCCCTCACCATGCTCCTGGTCACCGTGATCTGATCTCACATCCATGTCCATCCTCCTTCAACCATTGCTCTCTAACGCTGGTATACAAAAAAATCGAATAACGAACCCGTCATCTTACCCAGAATCATGGCAAGCAGCAATCCAAAAAGATACGGCTTCATTCCTAGCCTTTTGGCAAGTACAGGCAATACGTTTAGCACTTCTGTCAGTGCGGCCGCAAGCAAACCGATAAACACCCCGCAGAACAGCCCAATGATTGGACTAAGTAACAGCACCCCATGTACTTTCCAGTGCCAGAAATCCGCAACCGTACCTACTAACGAGCCTCCGATGAGTGCACCTTCATACCAATGTGTTTTGTCATAGGACTGGGTCAATTGAGCCAGCCGTGGAATCATATCTAGTACTAAGATAAGCGCAATCACGCCACTTCCTACTGCGATTCCTCCAGCAATGCCGAGTACGATGCTGATCGCTCCATTAAGAACGCTCATCTGTACTCATCTCCCCACGTTCTTGGTCATGCATACGCTCGTTTTCCTGAATAACGACATACTGGTCGACATTTTGCTGATATAAAAACATTTCAACTTCAAGAGGTGTCGGTTCTTCATTCCACTTCTTCTTGAATAAATGATTGAAGAACACCGCCATACCAAATCCAATCCCGATGGAATATGCCACCTGAAATAGATAGGGATGCTCATCTCGGCGACCTGTAATCATCTCCACAATTCGAATTTGAACTTCCTGCATACTCACGTCCGCGTGAAAATTCATAATAGTTAAAGCTGAGCCAAAAAAAAGCAGCAGCCATACCAGAATAAACAACGATTTGGACGGTTTGCCATTTCCCTCGACAACTTCAACTAGCGTATGTCCGGAGCCGATTAACTCGACACTGACATCGGGAAGCACACCTCGGATCTGGGGAATAATCTGCAGAATATCAATGAGAATCAGATTGCCATCTTCCGGTCCAGGGCGCAGCAGTTCAAGCTCAATCAGCCTTCGCTCCTGTTCTTCTGAAGAGGTCAGCACATGGGCAATATCCCGAAGCCTGACTTCTTTTCCCCGTTGGATACGGACTCGGCTGCGCAAACGAATGTAGACCGTTGGAGTGGGTGTCAGGGACATCCGAAACACTCCTTTACTGCGTAATTTAGGTTAGTATTTGAAGAATGTGCAAATTTATTACATGGGGTTGGAAAAAGATTGGGAGTTTGGCAGAGATGCGGGATTGATTGGTTGCCGGTCGCTGTTATGGCGAAGGATAAATGAGATACACGCGGGCGTTCCTGTGGCAGACCAACCTTCCGATCGCTGTTGTCTCCAAATTCTTATCATGTATTTCTAATCGGTTAGAAATTCGGAGACAAAGGCGAGCGCTTCGCTTCTTCAGGTTTTTTCTGCCACCTCCACTGCTTGTGTATCAAAATCAAACCTTCACACTCCGCTCCTCTAACCAATTCCATCCCTCCGCTGCATCAGCTCCCCTTTATCCAAACGCTTGAAAGAAATTTGCTGGGAGGTGGTAGGTGGAAATCATATGGAATGCGTTGCGTTGAGAGATGAGTAAATGCTGATCGCTGTTCTGAGAAGGCTGGATGAGATAATCGCGGGCGTTCCAGTGGCAGACCAACCTTTCGGTCGCTGTTGTCTCCAAATTCTTATCATTGTATTTCTAATCGGTTAGAAATTCGGAGACAAAGGCGAGCGCTTCGCTTCTTCAGGTTTTTCCTGCCACTTCCACTGCTTGTGTATCAGAGTAAAACCTTCGCGCTCCGCTCCTCCGCTGTCCCTCTTTTCGAAGGCCTGAAAGGAATTGTCTGAGGAGGAGACACAGGCTAAAAATAAAAAAAGTCACCTTATCGGCGACGGATTTTAGAATGCTACTTATAAATCTCGCTTTCTGGTTTTACGTCGAAAGTTTGCAAAGTCTCTCTTCTAAGGAAACCAGTTAACTGGGAAGTGCAGAACCACTTGCCGCAGTTGCTACAACGGTCATTTGGCTTCAGGAACCCTTAGGACTATTTCAATGGATAGGCACGGCATGTATTATTACCCTTGTAATTTTGATGCAAATGAATAAAGCACCTCTCGACCACCCTGCATAAACTTCCAATATGCTAACTTTTGAAGGCTCGAAAGATTGCTGTCTACAAACCTTACTTTCTCACCAAATCTATAAACTATTGAACAAAAGGATGATGAACAGAAGTTACCTGCATTAATATCACCATATTGGCACTATAGAATATAGTATTACCAAGTTCACCATGATAAACAGGCGATACAAATTCTATCGCCTGTTTTAATTTAACACGTAATTTCGTAATCTCATTGCGGAGGAAGTAATTTCTTGGCATCCGGCATATCTGGAAAACCTAGTTTTAATTCGTTCACAATCTTCTCGGCAGTCATGAAATCAGAAGCTGGAGAAACAATCTGAATCAAATTATGTGTCGTTCCTTTGTAAGGGGCTTCTTTCAGAAATAAGTTTAATTTCGAGAATGACTCATCGTGAAACATAACACCCGTCACACTCTCCAATTGTTGCGATGAACCAGAATACGTTATGAATGAACTGAAAATATTACCTTCTTGAACCGGGTAGAGCGGAAACATTCTGTATTCTCTGGTGAAATCCAGATCCGAAAGCTCGATCTTCCCCTCAAAGTAATGCTCTCTGAATAAAGGTCGGTGTACAATACCCTCCATAACTAACGTCGTGTTCCCAAGTACAACATGGTCTTCGTTTAAAACGACAACATCACTCTGCCTGTTCATTTTTTGAGGGAATGGATACAACCATACAAACAGGACCATGAAGACTAGTACTAATGCTACACAACCTAAAATAATTCTTCTTTTCATGAACATCGCCCTTTCGACATGCAGTTGTTATGTTATGCTAGGAATGTTCAAAATAAATTTCTAAATTATTTATCCTGAATTTGAGAAGGAAAACTAAATCGAGGTAAAGATACTGATTTAAAAACCTTCCCATCAATGCCAGTGAAATCTACATTACTTACAAAAGCCGTACTGGCTGATCCAGGGTTTAAATATGCTGTAACTGCGTTTGAACCAATTCCATGATTCGAAGGAGTATAGTGGTACCGTCTACTATCTGTTATGAAATTAGATGAAGTCACAATATTCGTACCCTTTTTATACCCTACGTTTCTTATACTCCACGAAGCGGCACCGAATACTTCTGAAGACCTGAAAGATAAAACTTGAGAAATGTCAGATTGTCCTTCTTTCTTTACGTACATAAAGTCTACGTTCATGTTGTAATCCCAGTTATAACTTGAAGTGATATTAGTTACCTCAGTTGTACTACTAAAATCTGTTAAAGCTTGTTTTAAAGCATCATATATCGTTATTCCTATATCTACGCCAGGAATTAAACTAGCTCCTTCTTTCGCTGTAGTTTTTAAAAGACCTGTTCCAGCAGCTCTAATTCCCCCATTCGTTGTTTGTACAACTGTTCCACTTTGACTTATACTACTTGAAGCTGTTCCTGCTGGGCTTGCAACGATATGTTGAACTTCATATCTTACTGAATTTTTTACCCAAATTGATCTATAGGTTCGCCAGCTAACATTGCTATAACCACCTGGAACCACTGCCAATGCACCTTCATCTGACAACTTTAATTTCTCAGCTAACTCATCCTCAGATAAATCTCTTACACCTAAGTCGTAAAGTTGATTATCGATCTGTTGGATTTTAGTGCTTAATTCCTTATACTCTTTAATTATCTTTAGGTCACTTGGAATAGAAAGTTCAGTAGTATTGCTATCGTTGTTATTATTCTCCTGAAGATCATTTAATTTAAGTTGTAACATCGCTCTTTCAGTCATAAGATTCTTGATGTTCTCTTCTCTAGAATCTGCAGGATAGATATCATCTTGTGCTGTATCATTTGCAGAAACAGAAGAAATTGGTGTAATTACTAGAATAACTGCTAAGAATAGAAAAAGACACTGTTTTAGAACCTTCACATTTACCACTACTTCATAAATTTTACATGTAATTATATGACAAAAATGATAATAAAACAACCTTATCAACGACAAATAACCTTCTTCGCAAATTAAAGCGCGAAAGAAGGTTGTTAGTTGTCGTATATTGGTGATAAAACACGTTTCACATCACCATGTCTCCATCCAAACACCAATCACTGTGCGATCTGATCGCGGATGGATTGCAGGATCTTTTTCTCCAGCCGGGATACCTGAACCTGTGATATTCCAAGTCTGCTGGCGACCTCAGATTGTGTCTGATCACGGTAATAACGAAGGTATACGATTAGCCGTTCTCGTTCACTCAGGCCACCGATGGCTTCGTTCAATGCCAATTTATCAAACCAACGCTCCTGCGACTCGTCAGCAATCTGATCCATTAGTGTAATTGGATCACCATCGTTCTCAAACACCGTCTCATGGATCGACGTTGGAGGTTTATTGGCTTCTTGAGCAAATACAACTTCCTCTGGAGTCACCCCCAGTTGTTCAGCCACTTCCTTAATCGTTGGCAGACGATCAAGATGTTTGGACAATTCATCTCTTTTTTTGCGAACTTTATTCGCCATCTCCTTAAGTGAGCGACTGACCTTTAATGTGCCGTCGTCACGTAGGAAACGCTGGATTTCTCCGATTATCATCGGTACAGCATAGGTCGAAAATTTCACATCATAGCTGAGATCGAATTTGTCCACCGACTTGAGCAGTCCGATACAGCCGATTTGGAACAGATCCTCTGGTTCATAACCTCTGTTCATAAAACGCTGTACGACAGACCAGACAAGTCTGATGTTGCAGTTTACCAGTGTGTCTCGGGCATCATGGTCACCCGATTGACTGAGCGCAATCAATCGTTTGACCTCGGCATCATCCAAATAGGTCTGTGAAGATGGTTTCACTTCAGCATCCATAAGACCAACCCCTAATTATACAATGCTTTCTTGGATTCAATCCTTTTCTTCATCTTGATGGAGGTGCCTCTGCCGGGCTCACTGCTGACTTCGAATTCATCCATGAAGTTTTCCATAATGGTAAAGCCCATGCCCGAGCGCTCAAGTTCGGGTTTGGATGTATATAGCGGCTGCTTGGCAAGCTCCAGATCTTCAATACCTTCGCCACGATCTTCCACGATGATCGTAATCATGTCTTCACGAATTTCCGCCTGAATGGATACAACCCCTTCTGGGTTATTGTTATACCCATGAATAATGCTGTTGGTTACCGCTTCGGAAATAACTGTCTTCAGATCGCTGAGCTCGTCCATTGTAGGATCAAGCTGCGAGATAAAGGCTGCAACCGTTACACGCGCGAACGATTCGTTCTCCGACTTGGCCGCGAATTGCAGATTCATGAAATTTCTCCCTGTTCCTTCATTCATGAGACGACCTCCAGACCCGAGAGAGCAGTTCCCTCATTTTCGTAAATCGGCATAATCTTGAACAAACCCGACATCTCCAGCAAACGGTACACTGGCGGATTAACATCACATACAACCATCTTACCGCCTTTATTCTTAATGAGTTTATATCTTCCCAAAATGACACCCAAGCCTGAGCTGTCCATAAATTGCAGATCCTTCAGGCTGAGCACCAAGTGCTCGCATTGTCTCCGCTGGATCGCTTCATCCATCTGCATCCGTACCATATCCGCAGTGTGATGATCCAGTTCTCCCGATAGTCGCACAATCAGAATCCCACGGTGATGTTCCATTTCCACATGCAAGTTCACGTTTGCTCACTCTCCTCCCTGTCATGAACAAGGATTTCTACGTTGCCCAAAACATTTCCTGCACCCCGACAAAACTAGAAGAAAACCCCTAATTAACTACAAAATACGTTCAAGGATGCAGGTAGCACACGTAAATTGACGCTTAATCAAAAAGATTGGAAGTGGTGCGTTTGAATAGCTTCCACCAGCCGGCTTTGTTTACATCCTGAGGAGCCTGAATGTCGAACTCCTTAATAACCTCATCACCCTGATAAACCACCAGCTTACCTACACTTTGACCTGCTTTAATCGGCGCTTTTAATTCTTTTGTCATCAACAATTCATGTCGAATATCGTTCGACTTGGCACCTTTGCGCATGAGCACACTATAATTTTGCGTAGCGTTCAGTGGCAATTCAGCAACTTCGCCTTTTTCAACTTTCAGGCTACCGAGCAGATCGCCTGCTTTGTATAAAGGTTTCATCGTGTATTGACTAAAGGCATAGTCAAACATGGAGGAAACCTCAGCATTACGTGTTTTCGTGTTTGGTTCTCCCAGCACAACAGCAACTGTACGCAATCCATCCTTCATCGCTGTTGCTGATAAACAAAATTTCGCTTCCGAAGTGTAACCTGTTTTCAAACCATCTGCACCTGTGTAGAAACGAACGAGCTTATTGGTATTGACCAACCAGAAAGGCTTTTCTGTATCTTTCCGGAGGTAGTCTTGATATGCGCCCGTATATTTGGTAATGCCCGAATGTTTCAATAATTCCCGACTCATGAGCGCAATATCATGTGCCGACGAATAATGATTATCAACCGGGAGCCCATTACAATTGGCAAAATTGGTATCCTTCATGCCCAGCTCTTTCGCACGTTCGTTCATCATCTGTACAAAAGCTTCCTCAGAGCCCGCAATCTTCTCAGCCATAGCGACAGATGCATCATTTCCTGAGGCCATAGCGATCCCTTTGAGCATGTCGTCTACCGTCATCTCTTCACCGGGTTCAAGGAAGATCTGTGATCCACCCATAGAAGCAGCATACTCACTTGTTCTCACTTTGTCGGTCAGCTTCAACTTACCTGAATCAATCGCTTCAATCGTTAAAAGCATGGTCATAATCTTCGTAATACTTGCCGGAGGCAGTTGATCATGACTGTTTTTCTCGTAGATCACAGTTCCTGTGTCTGCATCCATCAATATTGCTGAACGTGCTGAAGGTGCCAAATCCGTTCCACCTGTTGGGGTAGGTTTTTCTTCAGCAAGTGCTGTGGATGCCATCAGAGACAGCAAAATACAAAGGGTCATGAACGATGCCAATATACGTTTCTTCACGATCGGTAACCTCCTCAAATGACTTGCTTAATGCATTACCATGCATGTACTGCTAATCATTGTCGGCTCGTTTACAGTAAATTATTCCATGTAAAGCATGATTTCCCGAAACTTTTTTTTGTAAATTGTATCGTCGAACAGAAACGCAAAAAAACATGCCCCTGCTCACTGAATGTGATAGAGGCATGTCTCTTCAATTGCAATAGTATCCTATAGAGCTGTATGTCTGGGAAGGAACTATCTTTCTCGTCTTTCTAAGACCAGTTATATCGTTAGATTACTAACTTGGCTCTATAATCTGTTACATTTGTGGAATAACGGCTACAACCAGCGCGAGGAAGGACTCACGTACCCGCTCTGTTGTCTCCATAACCTCATCATGGGAGAGAGGCTGATCCAGAATACCTGCTGCCATGTTGCTGATACAAGAGATACCGAGTACTTCCAAACCTGCATGGCGAGCCACAATGACTTCGGACACTGTGGACATACCAACAGCATCTGCACCCAGAGTACGGAGCATAACAATCTCAGCTGGTGTCTCATAGTTTGGACCAAGCAGACCTGCATAGACACCCTCACGTACATTGAACCCTTGGGATGCTGCAGTATCTTTAGCCAGCGCACGCAAGCGGCGGCTATAAGCTTCGGACAGATCCGGGAATCGTACACCCAGTGCTGGATCATTCGGACCGATGAGTGGATTTTTGCCTGTAAGATTCAAATGGTCGGAGATCAACATCAAGTCACCTGGTTCGTACGATGTGTTCACTCCACCTGCTGCGTTCGTTACAAGGACCGATGTAACTCCAAGTTCTTTCATGACACGTACCGGAAAAGCGGTAAGCTCAGGGCCATAGCCCTCATACATATGGAAACGTCCTTTCATCATGACAACAGGACGACCTTTAATTGTTCCAACCAGCAATTCACCCTCATGTCCTTCTACCGTAGATACAGGGAAATGGGGGATGTCTTGATAAGCGATACTCACACCATCTTCAATGAGTTCAGCCAAAATGCCAAGACCTGAACCAAGAATCAAACCTACTTCAGGCTTAACCGAGCTTTTGCTTTGAATATAAGATGCTGCTTCCAAAATCATTTGTTGATTTAATGCTGTCATTACGATGTTCCTCCTTGAGTTGAAACGATCCGTTCATGTATGCAGATCAGCTCCAGGCTAGTCCCACTAGACGGAAGCATATGCTTATGTATACGGCGTTTAGTGTATTCAATTTATTCTATCCTAAATAGGCAACATGTTCTGCATTTTTTTGCAAAAACATTTCACGTCCAACCTATTTAGCCCGTGGATGATGTGTTTCGTAGATTTCCTTCATCGTTTTACGACCATGATTACCATACTGCTGACCTGGCTGTTCAACATGACCTAACATGTCCTGAACGGCTCTTGTGTCGGCTCCGCTAGCAATAAGGTGAGCAGCGAACGAATGTCTTAACGTATGTGGCGTAATTTCGCCCGGGATTCCTGCATCCACCGCAGCTTTTTTGAGTAATTTCCAGAATCCTTGGCGTGTCAGACGTCTCCCTGAGACATTGACAAAGAGTGCCTGCTCGTCCGAACTTGCTTTGAGCAATCGGCTACGTTTCTCATCCAGATACACATCGATCCAATGGGCTGCAGGAGCACCGATCGGAAGAATCCGTTCTTTCCCTGCCCCGCCGCAACGAATAAACTTCATACTCGGCTGAACATCTCGGACATCCAGTGCAATCAATTCTGAGACACGTATACCTGTGGCATACAATAATTCCAGCATCGCACGATCCCGAATTCCTTGGGGTGAACGCGTATCCGGTGCATTAAGTAGCAACTCAATTTCATCGATGCTTAATACTTGAGGTGGGGTTTTATCTGCCTTAGGAGCCTCCACATCAAATGTAGGGTCTTGAAGGATATCCCCCCTGCGCATTAGAAAATGAAAGTAGGAACGTAAGGATACTATACTCCGAGCAATCGTAGCATTAGCGCGTCCGGATTGCTTTAACTTACCTACAAATAAAATAACGTGCGTACGTCGCACCTGACCGGCATCACGTATATCATATTCTTTCTCTGCAAATTCGATGAACTTGTCCACATCGCGAAGATACGACTCCAGTGTGCTGCTTGACATCCCTTTGTCTTCTTCTAAGTAAATGGCATAGGCGTGTATTGTCTGTTTCATGTACAACGCTCCTCATCTCCAGAACTGCCCCGCGTGCAGCCTGTTACCGTATTTGCATTCCTAGAAGCTCCAACTACTCTCCATACCAGTAAAACAAACGTAGCCGTTCGGCAAGCGAAGGTCGCCCTTCCCCATGAACTGTCCACTCCGTTTCCTGAAATACTTTGACCGCATTACCTGAAGGAATCTGATACTGATCTACAGGTGAGATCCAACCGTTGAACAGATCCAGAACATTATAGAACAAATAAACTAATGCTGAAAAAAAGATGATAAACCGAATAAAACGGAGCCCTCTCCGTAGTGATATAATCATCGTTTGCCCGCCTCCTAGTTTCGATCCTAGCTCCAATTCTCTGAAGCCGGAACCTCATTCCCTGCACCATATCATGGGCAGAGAAGCGTCTACAGACAAGGTATGAGGACAAACACAAGAATATGACATTGGGTAAAGCTCACATCAGATCCGGTACCAAAAAAGCTCTCCCGTCAAAACCGCCGGTGAGAGCTTGAAGATATGCTATGTTATTCTTCATCTTTGGGTTTCTGGTCATTTTTTGCTTTGCAACGATAACAAATCCCATGGAAATCCAATCGGTGGTCTACCACCGAAAAGTTAAATTCTCGCTCCAGTCGCTCTTCAAGCGGCCCAAGCCAGTCTTCGCGTATTTCATCCATACTGCCACATTGAACACAGATTAAGTGATGATGATGATGCTTGGACGTATCTCCGCGCAAATCATAACGGGCTACGCCGTCGCCGAAGTTGATTTTCTCTACAACATGCAGCTCACTTAGTAGTTCGAGGGTACGGTACACGGTTGCCAGACCGATTTCGGGAGCCTTTTCTTTAACGAGCATGAATACATCTTCTGCGCTCAGATGATCTTCTTCATTCTCAAGAAGTACTCTTACGGTGGCTTCCCGCTGGGGCGTTAATTTGTATCCTTGGGACTGTAGTTGCTGCTTAATTTTATCGATCCGTGCTTCCATTTTCTCCCTCCCCCTAGGAAATCACTGCACACTGCAACTTAACCCACTTCTTTCATTATAGGGGGAGTGTATAATTAAAGTCAACAATTTACACTTTACTGCCTGAACCTACGCAGGTAGTAACATTGGCGTGACCCAACGCATCATCGCGGGTGTGACCCAAGTTTCAAAAGAAGCTACCCCGAGCAGCAGTGCTGCCATAGCCAAAGTTAACAATACATACGATGCAAAAGGTCTTTGACCACCGGGAGTACGTTGCATCAGAACCCGATTCCGAATGATATATAAGGAAAATGTTATCGCAGATACACTGCATATTAATAGCACGGGAATGACGAATAAATTGTGCGGAGCAACGGAAACGAGTGCAAACAGCAGCCCTTTCCATGAATATTGTCCAACAAGATATCCGACAGTAAATCCGATCAGCACACCTTTTAGAAAATCCAGTACGAGTATGCCTGGTAGTCCTATCACGGACAAACCAAGGATCCAGATCAGACCGACCCATTTCAGATGCAGTATAGCAATTTCCCAGTAGGTGCCGGTCTCTACAACCTGTCCCCCATGCTGCACTGTCATGAAAAAGTTTCCTAGGTATCCTTCCAAATCCTGACGCTGCTCTAGGGACAACGCATTAACCATCAACGCCCCAAAGATAACACCTACCAGGAATAGAACCGCCACAAATACATATAACGAGGTTTGACCTTTGAATATAAAGGTGGAAGATCGCACAGATACAAGTCTCCTTTCCGGTTGTCACACTGCTGAATTTCGAATGAAACCCACACAGTCATTCTATGAACCGGAAAGAGAACGTATGACATCTTGTCCAGAATAGGTGTTATATACAATTGAAGGCTGATTCATTTTTTACTGTGAAATTTTTTAGCTTCATTAGTGATCTACACGGTCGTTCCCAGCAACTTTACCATAAGTTCCACCCCCACCAGATGACAGAGCTAACTGACCATTCCTTGCTGCAACGATCATAGACGCCATTACAGGGCCAACAACAGTGGCAAGTTCGTCTTCGGTCGTACGATGTAGCACATTCATCTCTGTGCCAAATCGTTCAAGTAATTGACGTAGCTTCGCTTTTCCAAGACCCGGAATAAACTCTAACGGCACCTGATAATGATAAGCAGGTCTACTGTCAGGTACCTCGGGATTATCTCGATCAGCTATCGCAAGAATTCGGTCAAGTACGCCCTGAACAAGCTTAGTACTTCCACAATGTGGACAACGTTCTGCCGATAATGCCTGTTCGTCCAAGATACGACCACATGCTGAACAATACGTTCGATGATACTTGCCAAGCCTAGGATTCAAACCATAGTTAGCTGTTATGCCTCTGCCACACTCGTTTTGCAATGCCATCTGAAATTCATCAAAAGAAGGCGTCGCTAGTGTTAACTCATTGTATTCTCTACCAATCTTACCCAGTGAATGGGCATCTGAATTCGTCAGAAAAGGAACGTGATCCAGCTCCCGAATATAACTTGCCATCGTAGAGTCTGAGCTTAATCCGAGTTCAACAGCATCAATAAGACTTGTATCAAGCACATCAGCCATCCGTGGTGCTGTACTTCCATAGATACCTTTATGTGGGGTAAATGCATGCGCAGGCACAATAAGTCCTCCACGAGCCTTAATTTCCGTCTGTATTTCAAGTGTTGGCACATATACACGCTGTGAACTCAGATTCACATTTTTCATATATCGCTGCATAAATTCAGTAAAAGACTTCATTGACGCTAAATCTCGGAAGTAAGCAAGCAGATGAAATTCCCGCATGCCTGGCTCGCGCAGTTCAATCTCTGTACCGAGCAAAATAGTGGTGTCCTGGTAAGCGATCCCTCCACCTTCCAGCTCAGACATCGTGCCGTCCTCCAGTAACTGCTCAATATCCATCTGTACAACAGGAGAATGACAGTCAATAACGCCAAGTAACTGGATACCTTTGCGATCTGATGCCTCACGAGCAATGTTCTCAAACGTTAGATCCCGACTTCCACTAATCTTTACAGCTTCACCACGGGAGGTTCGGCCAATATGAATGTGCAGGTCTGCATAACATGGTTCCCATGGATTGTGTTCGTCGTGCTGAGACTTCGTCATCTTACAGCCGTCCCGTTGTTCTATAGAGATCCCATGCGTAAACAGCTAACATCGTTTTGGCATCACTGATCCGATTTTGATCCATTAATGCGTAGGCCTCTTCCAGCGTGATTTCACTCACTTCTAGAAACTCATCCTCATCCAGAGCCATATCCCCGGCTTCCAACTCTTCAGCAATATACAAATGTATGATCTCATCTGCGAATCCAGGCGATGTGTAGAAAGAACGCACAAGACGAAGTGACTTAGCCACATATCCTGTCTCTTCACGTAATTCACGCGCCGCTGCCACTTCTGGCTCTTCCCCTGGATCAAGCTTACCTGCTGGAATCTCCACTTCGGTTCGTCCCATAGCTTGCCGGTATTGATCTACGACCAACATCCGGTCACCATTCAATGCAAGCACAGCTACAGCTCCTGGATGGCGAACGATCTCTCGGGTTGCAGTCTGTCCATTGGGCAGCTTCACCGTATCCACCTGAAGTGTAATCACTTTCCCTTCAAAAATGGGCTGTGTTGATACTGTTTCTTCGTCTAATTTAGGATTGGCTGGATGTGTTTGTTGTTTAGAATGCGTAGGATTCATGGTTGTCAACTCCGCTTCTTTGATTTTAATTTTGTCCTCTGTAGTTCACATAACAATATGGATGTATAAATCTTCGATTTTGGGCATATGGTGAGCGTATAGAGCAAGCTAGCCTATTATGATCAATCAGGGGGATACCAATGAACAGTTATCTGACGCCGCAATCCGTGCATTTGGTGGGACAAGCAAAACAAGTACAACTTATCCTTAGACAGTGGTTGCGTGAATGGGGTCCAGATGCCAAGCTAACTGACCTTCTCGCTGGCCGCAAATAAGTTTTAGTCCATGTTCATGAAATATAACATGATTTTGCAAAAAGTCCGAATCCGGTACACAAACCGTTTTCGGACTTTTCACTACAACTACAACTTCAATTTCAACTTATCCTCTAGGCTCTCCTACTTCGTACTCGTCGATGCCGTTTCCTGAATAATAGCAACAACAATTTCGGACAATTTCGCGATGTCCTGCGCACGAATGCGTTCTTTCGTCGTATGAATATCCTCATATCCTACGGCGAGGTTCGCAGTAGGAATATTGAAACCATTGAAGATGTTGGCATCACTACCGCCACCTGAAGGGAACGTACTCGTCTCAAGGCCTACACTGCGAATGGCACGCTGTGCAAGCTGAACGACCTCATGCTCATCATGGAATCCAAAGGCAGGATATAGAATCTCACTGCGGAATTCAGCTGTTGCTCCGTATTTGCGACATGTTGTCTCCAGCGCTTCACGCATCTGGGAAACTTGCAATTCTACTTTTTCTTGAACAATACTACGCGCTTCTGCTTCAATCTGAACAAAATCACATACGACATTCAAGGCAGAACCGCCTTGGAATTTCCCGATATTCGCGGTTGTCTCATCATCAATACGTCCAAGCTTCATTGCAGCAATCGCTTTGGCAGCTACCTGAATTGCACTGATACCGTCTTCCGGATTCACACCAGCGTGTGCAGACTTACCGTAAATGTTCATTTGAATCTCGGCTCTCGCAGGTGCAGCAACACAGATCGTACCGACTGCTCCATTAGAATCGAGTGCATATCCGAACTCAGCTTGGATATCATCAGGATTCATGGCACGTGCTCCAACCAGTCCTGACTCTTCGCCAACTGTGATAACAAACTGAATCTTGCCATGCGGCACGTTGTTCTCCTGAATCGCGCGAATAGCTTCAAACAGTGCCGCAATGCCGGCCTTATCGTCTGCACCGAGAATCGTTGTTCCATCACTGCGAATCCAGCCGTCTTCACCCAGTTCAGGCTTAATGCCTTGCCCAGGTGTGACAGTATCCATATGGCAAGTGAAAAACATTGGGGTTACCCCTTGCGCGCCTTCTGCTTCCCATGTAACAACAAGATTACCGGCACCATGCCCCGTTTTCTCCATTGTATTGTCCTCATATACGCTGAGACCAAGAGCCGCGAACTGTTCTTTTAACACCTTAGAGATATTATGTTCGTTCTTCGTCTCACTATCAATCTGTACAAGTTCCATAAAATGATCTACGACACGCTTTTGATTAATCATAGGACTTTCCTCCCTTACGTGGATACGGTACAATAACATTACTGTGGTTTTTTATTTCTTGGTTGAAAGGAGTTCGCTCATCATGCAAAGAAAAAAATGGTTTCGCATCATTGTCTACATCATGCTAATCGCCATGGTTGGCTCCACCCTATTCATTGCTCTCGAACCATTATTATTTGGTTAAAACATGAAGTCTTGAACTGTCTCCATTACAGACGGTGAAGGGCTTCTTTTTCTGAGATCCAATTCATCTCATAGGAGAACAGCCTGCTGAAATAGGGAACAATATCTTGTGCAACCCGTTGTATCTCGTAGGTTTGTCCTGTCACATCCTCTAGTGAGGTCACCCCGTATTGCTCAATGCCGCAAGGGACAATACCTTGAAATCCTTCATGCTGAATCCCTGACGTAACATTAAAAGCAAATCCATGGCTTGTTACAAAACCTCTCCTCGTCTTACAACGATTGAACTTTACACCGATCGCGGCGATCTTCATATCCCCAATCCAGACTCCTGTGTACCCTTCTTTGCGTCCTGCATCAACGCCTTGATCTGATAAATAATCAATGATGACCTGTTCTAATCTGCGCAGATAGGCATGTAAATCGAGATCTTCATCTCGTCCGAGCACAAGCAAAGGATAACCCACAAGCTGACCAGGGCCATGATAAGTAATATCACCGCCGCGGTCAATTTGAAACACGGAGATTCCTTGCTCTCGTAATTGCTCCTCACTTAAAAGTAGATGCTCAGGATGATTTTGAGAACCAATCGTATACGTAGGTGGATGCTGAAGCAAAAGTAGTTGTTCCACTCCTACGCCTTCATCAAGTTGCTGCACAATCGCTTTTTGCCGGTTCCAAGCCTCTTCATAATCAAGCATTGGTATGTATGCCACATCCATAGGCTTGTTCATGATCTCCCACACCCTTTTCCTTCAATGTGCAATTTATTCATGAGCGCCCAACCATATACAGCGGGAAAAGTGCACGGCCTACGGCCATACACTTCTCCATAACCCTTCATTTCACATCTAACATCGATGTTTCTATTCGGAATATTTAGTTACAGCATAATCAACAAAAACTTAATAAACTTTGGTCTCCATGTTATAACCTTCAAGATTCTCTTTGACCCGTTGCAAGAATCGCCCACTGATTACACCATCCAGAATACGATGATCTAGGGACAGACAGAGATTCGCCATGGAGCGAACTGCGATCATATCGTTAATAACGACTGGTTTCTTCACAATGGATTCAAACGTCAGAATAGCCGCTTGTGGATAATTGATGATCGGTTGAGATAGGATTGAACCAAACGATCCGGTATTGTTCACCGTGAACGTTCCACCTTGCATATGATCAAGCTTCAACGTTCCTTCTCGAGTTTTCCGTGCCAAGTCATCAATCTCACGAGCCAGACCTGCGATATTACGCTGATCTGCATGTTTAATTACAGGCGTCAAGACGGAATCTTCTGTACCCACAGCCATAGATAGGTTAATGTCGCGTTTCACAATAATTTTATCGACGGCCCAAACAGAGTTCATAATCGGGTAGTCCTTAATTGCATTTACGACACCCTTCATCATGAATGATAAGTACGTCAGATTGATGCCTTCTTTGCGCTTGAACTCATCCTTGAGTTTGTTACGCAGCATAACCAGATTAGTAACGTCTACCTCAATCATGGTCCAAGCATGAGGGATTTCCGATACACTTTGCCGCATATTACGAGCGATTGCATTTCGTACAGGGGTAACATCAATAAAGTATTCTGATCTTCCCTGTCCGCCGCCTTCCACTTCAATTTGTGGAATTTTCGGACTCTCGGTCAGATGAATGCCCGAATGTCTGACTGGAATGCCAGCATCAGCAGCTGGAACAGCTGCACCTGAAGCAGCACTAGAGACTTGTGCATCATTCCGATTCATTCCACTAAACGGTGACGGTGAAGCAGCTGATACCCCAGCGGAAGCATTCTGCCCAGTCGATGGTGTAGCCTGCGTAGATGCTCCTTGTCCGCCTTGTGCAATGACTGCCAGTACGTCTTTACGTGTAATACGTCCACCCGCGCCTGTACCTTGGATGCTCTGTAAATTCAAACCGTGCTCCGCTGCCAGTGTTTGTACTGCTGGCGAGTAGCGGTTACGCATCGGCTGATTCGGATCATGTGCAATTGCACCGCCAGCATTTGTACTCGCTGATTGAACCGAAGCTTGCCGTTCACGAACTGGCTCTTGATGTAGATCCTGCGAAGCCTGCGTCTCTTGTGTTGCCACGCCTTGTTCAGAAGCTTCAACTTGCATACGGCAAATGACTTCACCAACAGCAATAGTTGCACCTTCTTCTACGAGTAGATCACCCATGATTCCATCAACAGTCGATGGAATCTCAGCATTAACTTTATCCGTAATGACTTCACAGATCGGTTCGTACTGCTCCACTTGATCGCCCGGTTTTTTCAACCATTTTGCTATGGTAGCCGAGACCAGCGATTCCGCCAGTTGTGGCATAATGACCTCGATCCATTTCATACTCATTGGTTATATCACTCCAAACTTTACATTTAACCTCATATGGAAATTGTAGCATAACATGTACTTTGGAAGCAGTCATACTTCAGAACAATTTCATACAACGTTCTTGAAAAACAAATCTATGCGTTCATGTTCAGAGAGATTGTTATTCAGTACCTTCAAACAACCTCTCTAGACCATTAATACTCGGCGAGTGTGCGCATAGCTTCCTTCGCTTTATCCTTGCTCAGCATATAAAACTTCTCCAAGGTTGGGCTAATCGGCATAGCTGGCACATCTGGACCGCATAAGCGCTGAATCGGCGCGTCCAGGTCAAACAAGCACTCTTCGCTAATTATGGCAGCAACTTCGGCACCAACGCCGCCCGTTTTGTTATCTTCGTGCACAATCAGTACTTTGCCCGTCAACCTTGCGGATGCAATAATGGCTTCACGATCAAGCGGTTGTAATGTACGTAAGTCAAGAACGTGTGCTGTAATACCTTCTTCACGTTCCAGTTCTTCCGCAGCCTGCATAACGAAGTGCAACGGTTGACTGTATCCGATCACGGTAATATCCGCACCTTCGCGAAGTACATTGGCTTTGCCAAGAGGAACAATGTAGTCATCCTCAGGCACATCTTCCTTAATCAGCTTGTAACATTTTTTGTTCTCAAAAAAGAGTACAGGGTCTGGATCACGAACAGCCGCCTTAAGCAATCCTTTGGCATCATATGCCGAGTAAGGAGCTACAATTTTTAACCCTGGTGTACCAAAAAAAATCGATTCTGGACATTGGGAGTGATAAAGACCGCCAAAAATACCGCCGCCGATCGGTGCACGGATGACAATAGGACAACTCCAGTCATTGTTAGAGCGATAGCGGATTTTGGCTGCTTCGCTTATGATCTGGTTCGTTGCTGGCAGCATGAAATCCGAATACTGCATCTCAGCAATTGGCTTCATGCCATACATTGCCGCACCAATAGCCACACCAGCAATGGCCGATTCAGACAACGGTGTGTCCATGACTCGCATGTCGCCAAACTGTTCTTGTAGCCCTTTGGTCGTTGTGAACACGCCGCCTTTGACTCCTACGTCCTCCCCGAGCACAAATACATTCTCGTCTCGTTCCATCTCTTCCTTCATCGCCAGACGGATTGCATCAATATATTCCATAACCGCCATGTTTACCGTCCCCCTTCTTCGCTGTCCGCATAAACGTGCGTCAGAGTGTCCTCAGGTTTTGGATATGGCGCGTTGTCTGCATATTCAGTCGCTTCTTTCATTTCCAGCGCGAGCTGGGAAGCCAGATCCGCATCCCGGGCTTCATCCCAGATGCCGCAATCGATCAAATAGTTTTTCATGCGTGGCACGCCGTCTTTTTTCCAGTTCTCATCAACTTCTTCCTTCGTTCGGTAAGCCAAATCGTTATCAGAAGTAGAATGCGGTGACAAACGGTACATCATCGCTTCAATAAGGGTAGGTCCTTCGCCAGCGATTGCACGACGACGTGCTTCCTTAACAGCAGCATATACTTCTAATGCATCGTTACCATCCACACGAATACCCGGGAAGCCATAACCTAACGCACGATCTGAAACTTTACCACTAAGCTGCTTGTGAATCGGTACTGAAATGGCGTATTGGTTATTCTCACACATGATGATTACAGGCAACTTATGCACACCTGCAAAGTTAGCACCTTCATGGAAGTCTCCCTGGTTACTCGATCCTTCACCAAAGGTAACAAAAGAAACAAATTCCTGCTTCTTCATTTTGGCTGCAAGTGCGAAGCCTACGGCATGAGGAACCTGCGTTGTCACTGGGCTGGAGCCTGTAACAATCCGTAGCTTCTTGTGGCCAAAGTGTCCTGGCATTTGTCGGCCGCCACTGTTCGGATCCTCTGCTTTGGCAAAGGCAGACAACATTAACTCACGCGGAGTCATGCCAACTGCCAGTACGAATCCGTAATCACGGTAATAAGGTAAATAATAATCGTTATTCCGATCCAAGCCAAAAGCAGCACCTACTTGTGCAGCTTCCTGACCTACACCAGATACGTGAAAGTTAATTTTGCCGGCTCGCTGAAGCAACAAGCAACGCTCGTCGAACTTTCGTGCAAGCAGCATATATTTGTACATGTCTAATACTTCTCCATCGCTAAGTCCAAGCTGTTGATGCCGGTGAACCGCGTCTGCAGTACCTTGTGAACTCATATGAGGTACCTCCTTTTAATCAGAGCCTATGCCAGTCTTACAACCCGATCTTATAACCTGGTACTAAGACTTGGCTTAACCTTATTATAATCCCTTTTGCCCAAAAAAGGAAAGGACCTTTCTCATAACTCATCTAAGTTACATGCCAATGGCTTTTCCATCTACAGCGAGCATTGCTTCACCCATAATCTCCGACAACGTCGGGTGAGGGTGGATCGTCTGTCCAACTTCCCATGGTGTAGCATCAAGCATTTGTGCCAAAGAAGCCTCCGCAATAAGTTCCGTCACATGGGTTCCAATCATATGTACACCCAATAGATCATTCGTTTTGACGTCAGCAATCACCTTCACGAAACCATCCCGGCTACCTTGTACGAGTGATTTACCAATGGCTTGGAATGGAAACTTACCTGTTTTCACTTCATATCCACGCTCTTTCGCCTCAGTCTCCGTAAATCCGATGCTTGCCGCCTCAGGACGTGTATAGACACAGCGTGGTATCCGGTGAGCTTCTACTGCATGAACCTGCTCGCCCGCGATATGATTCACAGCGAGAATGCCTTCATGACTTGCGGCATGTGCCAGTTGCAATCCACCGATACAATCACCAATCGCATAGATATGTCCTTCACCAGTTTGCAGATGCTTGTTCACCGCAATGAATCCTCGCTCCAACTTGATATCCGTGTTCTCCAGTCCAATATTTTCAACATTCGCCTGTCTTCCCACAGATACGAGCATTTTCTCTGCTGTTAATGTCTCTTGCTTGTTATTTCCCAGCTCAACATCGATCTGAACCCCGTCCTTCTGTGCACTATACGTTTCTGTCAGAATCTTGCTGCCTGTGAGGAAACGAACACCACGTTTGCCGAGCAATCGTTGCATTTCCTTCGCCACGTCTTCATCCTCTGCTGGAAGTACATGTTCAGCCGCTTCCACCACCGTGATTTCAACACCAAAGTCATTCAGCATTGAAGCCCATTCTAGTCCGATGACACCGCCACCTATAATAATGAGGGAAGCAGGAAGCTCATCCATCCGCAATGCCTCGTCACTACTCATAATGTACTGACCATCCGGCTCTAGACCAGGCAATACACGTGGACGGGAACCTGTAGCAATAATAAGGTTGGTCGGTACAACAGTGTCCATTTCACCATCTTCAAACTCGACAGCAACCGCTCCACTTTGCGGGGAGAAGATGGATGGTCCGATTACGCGCCCATTGGCATGTACAACTTGAATTTTATTTTTTTTCATTAAATACTGAACACCTTGATGTAATTGCTCAACGATTGCATCTTTACGTGCCTGCACTTTCGGGAATACAAGCGTTGACCCGGTTGTTTCTATGCCATAAGTTTCGCTCTCTTGAATTTCAGCGTATACTTCAGCACTTCGGAGTAATGCCTTGCTAGGAATACAGCCACGATGCAGGCAAGTTCCTCCAAGCTTGTCCTTTTCAATAATCACGACTTGCTTACCAAGCTGAGCCGCTCGAATGGCAGCAACATATCCCCCGGTTCCTCCTCCAAGAATGGCAATATCACATGTAATAGGCATCTTATCTGTTCTCCTCTATGGTTATAGTAATTTCAATCAAGTTGTATGAGTAATAGATACAATTTTGATAAATCATTCTGATGTTGTAGCTATAATCCGTTATACTCCATTGTACTCTCCTTCACCTAGCAACTCAAAGTTTACCCTTAACGCCATGGACAGCTCAACGAAACCAAGCTATGATGGAATTAGACATCACCTGTAAGCGCAACCTTTATTTAACGTCGATATAAGGCAGAAAGGGTTATGATGATGAATACAAGGCTTGTCTTTGCGCGTTTCTTGGCTATTATGGTTCTGGTTATACCCGGATTGATGGCGATGAAGGGTTTTCTAATGATGAAGGATGCGCTTTTTCTCTTTTACGCCGAACACGGTAATGAGCAGATCTCACCAGGATTCCAGTGGCTGTCCTTTGGCGGCGGACTTGTCCTATTTGCAGCAGGTATGAGCTTTCTCGGAGGCTGGATTCTGTTTCGTGACCGCAAGAGAAATTATGTAGGCCCTCGTTTTCGTTCCAAAAGCACACCTGAAGCGACTGAGACGCCCGGAGGGACTCCATAAGTCCGGGCTTTTTGTCTGTGTATTTACATCTAGCAAAATCGATTTTATAGTACGTTATGAAATGGATATAGTGACTTGCATTCATATTAGGCCACTGGGATCGCCAGGAGACCCTATTTCACATTTAATACAGATAGGATGAAATAAACGTGATTTCTTTTTTGCTTACACTCAAACGACTGCTGAAAGGAATTTTCCACGCTTTTAAAGACTCGCAGTTTATCGCTCTATTCACACTTACGTTGGCTACCTTACTTTCAGGCACTATATTTTACAGCCGTGTAGAGGGTTTACACTGGATAGATGCGCTCTACTTCTGCGCCGTAACTTTAACCACGGTAGGACATCCTGAGTTCGTGCCGTCCACAGGTTTCAGTAAAGCGTTCACCGTGATCTACATGTTTGCAGGTATTGGTCTTACCTTCGCCATGATTGCCAAAATTACAGCAGGTATTCTATTTCCTCGCAAAAAGAAGACAGAAGAGAACCCGGAGTAGTCTCCGGGTTATTCGTATAACGCATCCCTAAGTTTTGTCGACATGCGTGATTCTTTGGAAGAAGATTTAAGAATTGTACGACGCAAAGCTACATTACTCGTCTGCAGTTTCTCTACTTCTGACAATAAGTCAGCAATGAAGACCTGCGTTGTCTCATCCAATAACACTTGTTCCTTCAAGCGATCATATCTCGCCTGTAACTCAGTTAAAACTTCACTCAATTGTAACACCTCTCTCTTTCGTTGCTGGATGGTGACCTGCCGTCGCCAACCTCTTCACATTCCATATAGTAACACAAAGCTGCTAGGATTAGTTCTGGCTCTGAACAAAGATTTTGTGGTACTCTGTAATGGTCGCTTTTTTTGGTCAGCATTTTGCAAACTTCAATAATAGGATTATATTTTTGCAGAATGCTGTTCGTTAATTCCGCATGTGAGAGGAGTAGCAGCATCGTGCCAACAGGACGTATAACCGTTATTACAGGACCTATGTTTAGTGAAAAATCAGGGGAACTTATTCGCCGCTGCCAAAAGTTAAGCCAATTTGGACGTAAAAAGGTAGTTGCCTATAAACCCGCTGAAGATGACCGCTTTGCTCAAGACGAAATTGTTAGCCGGATTGGCTATCGACTGACCGCGCACTCCATTCCCCGTCAATTGACACACGAGCTGGTGGAGACGATTATAACTCAAACGAAAGATGCAGATGTCGTTGCATTTGATGAAGTTCAATTTTTCAGTAGTGCCATTATGGAGCTTGTCTCAGAACTTGCTTATTGCGGTAAACATGTCATTGTGGATGGACTTAATATGGATTACCGCGGCAAAGAGTTTGGATATATCGGCGGTCTACTTGCGATGGCTGACGACATCGAGAAGCTCTCTGCATTCTGCGCAGTATGTGGAAGCCCCGACGCTGCTTTTACACAGCGAATTGTAAACGGAGAGCCCGTAACCCTTGGCCCCGTAGTGATGATTGGAGATTCGGAAGCTTATGAGCCACGTTGCCGGAGCTGCTTCATTCCACCACATAAGGTGGAGTGTTAGTATCCATTGTATATAAATATTAGTTTCTTAACAGCGAGTTCTGCTACTCCTGAAACCTAATATATTCCTAAAGCCCTTAGGGGCTTTTTTTCTACTATCCACTTCATTATATTTTCTTAAGCAGTCCTGCTTCAACTCCACCAAATCACCCTCTACCGACCCGTCCAATGATCCTCCCAGTTTCACGTGTAGCAAAACAAAAAAAGCACCGCGCACTGGCGATGCTTCCACGGATGAATCTCGCTAATCGCGAGAGACAAAATATTTGTTGGTCATGTAGTAAGCGTCACCTCGGGACGTTTCCACCATTCCTTTTTTGGCATCCAGAAATACAATCTCTTTACACTTCGTGCAATACCACTTCGTACGCTTGTAAGGAGATTCTGTCACGTAAGCCGTGCCACATTTGCAATCAATCTTCATCAATAGTTCGGTTGATTTATAAGCACTGGACAAGCGTTCCAGGTTATCCTGTTGCTGTGTAGGCATAATCGTCTGTTGATAATCGGATAAATGATTCTGAACCTTAAAGTCTGCCACAAGACCAGCGTTTAATCCAAAGAACTCCTTGCCGATCTCAGTCACGAAGCGCTTCTCATTTCTGTAGCAATCCAGCCACTCAATAATTTGCTTGTTAGACAGTGGAACCGTACCCTTGATACCGCTGTTTAAGGTGTAGGTCATGATGTATAAAGTATCGTCTTGTCTACCTGAGTACATTAGAATCCTCCTTCGAATACATTTGCTAATGTACTACAAAAACGCGCATAAATCAAAGTAATGTTATTTCCTTAGCGCATCTTTTTGAATTAAATGGGAACCATTTCCTTGAGATAAGTAATCGTTTTACAAGAACTACATACATCTGTAACTATTTCCTGCAAATCCGTATAGTGAACAACGGTGTTAACTTTTAGCCTGCACAGCGAGCAGAAGTACCTCCTCTCTATATAAGTGGTTTTAATTCGATTACTTTAATCCGTTTTGAGACGATATGGATCTGCGTATATAGATATAACCACTTCATCTCTCTTACTCTTTGTTTTTTGTCTACTTCATGGAAAAGTCCTTGAAGCTGTGCAATTATGCTCTTATGTATACGTAACCAAGTTTTGCAGCGCTTTCTCATAAACTATTCGACGTTATTATTATTTTTCCTGTTTTTATTATCGGTATACATACAAAAAAACCGACAAAACATGTCTTTTCTCCTAACATCAGAATGAAAAGCTGCGTCGGTTATGTCAATTTATTTATAATAGGTTCCTAATACTTCAAGTGCTGGTGATCGCTCAATACGAAAAGGATAAATATATCCCATATTCAGTCGTTTGAACTTTCTTCCCCATAGATCAAGGCCAGATGTAAACTGATATGCCTGATAGATAAATTTGGAACAGTAATTGCGTTCAATGCTACGAAGATCGGTCTGTAAACGATACAATTTGACTTGTGGGTAGTGCTCTTGCACCCATTCGGCGGCTCTTAAACCTGCCATATTGATTCGAGAACGAAAAACAATAAAACGATCGCCCGCATAGAAACGCGTTAGATACCATTCCATCGAATCTGCAAATACGGGTCCATAGGGATGCACATGATAGATCTTACCGTCTAGTCCAATAATCCCCATGTGCCCAGCATAATATGTGGACTCTGAACTCGGTGTATATACGATGTCACCGGGCTCCAGCTTAATCTCACTTATATCCGCAATCGGCCGATCCTGCTGCAGTCGTCTTGCAGCGGTACGTTCGCGTCTCCGTTCCACCAACAATCGGTGCACTCCACCTGCTAACGCCAAATAAATAACGGAGCCTTTTATTTTCATTTTCTTTAATGAGTTAAGCCACTTTACGATGTGGGTGGATGCACGTCGGATCACGTTCTTCATTAATGTCTGCCTCCACAATGATTGAGTTGGTTTATCAAGCTGTTATGCTCTCTAAAGCTTATTATAGACAGTGGAGCATAACCGATCAATTAGACTGCATATATAGAATGTACAGATCAGGGAGATTCATACAATTCCCATGTAAAAAAGCATCTCTGGGTTTATCCAGAGCTGCTTCCTTTTTTTTGCAAAATTATATTCTCACAAAATTCAAGCTTTGATCCAATTCATTTACTCTTCTACAACGCCTAGAGCTTTGTTTTTCTCTTTAAATCTGCTGTTATGGGAAGATACATAAGCTACTTTATCAGCCTCTGGATCCATATACAGCTTCGCACTATTCACCGCAAGTGCTGCGTCCGTAAACGTACCTGCAATGAGATGCAGCTTACTGCCATAGTTTACAAAATCCCCTGCCGCAAACACTCCGGGAATATTCGTATGTAACTTCTCGGATACGCTCACATGCCATTCACCAAGATCTAAGCCCCAATCACGGATAGGACCAAAATCACTCTTCATCCCGTGGTTAACAATAATGGCATCCACATCAAGCAATTCACTTTCACCAGTTTCAATGTGAGTAATGGTTACTTGCTCAATAACTTCACCATTCGTGCTATGCAATGTTTCCACAGCATACGGGGTACGTACATCCACCGAAGATTCCTTCATACGCAGGACGTTACGCTCCAATCCACCAAACCGTTCACGACGATGCACGACGGTCACTTGTTCAGCCAGTGGTTCAAGCTCGTTTGCCCAATCTACAGCAGAATCTCCCCCACCAGAGATTAATACCTTTTTACCACGGAAAGGTTCCAACTCCTGTACGGTATAATGAAGGTTGGTCACCTCAAAACGATCAGCACCTTCAATCTCAAGCTTAGCCATCTTGTAGATACCATAACCAATGGCCATGATGACGGTTCTAGTCCAATGCTTTTCCCCTGTGGAGGAAGTCAAAATAATAGTTCCATCTGGCTGCCGCTCAAACCCTTCAATCTGTTGCTCGAACACCAGGGTTGGTTCAAACGTTCTAGCCTGTTGTTCCAACTGCTTAATCAGATCAGCACATAGTGTAGGTGTAACACCACCCACATCCCAGATCATCTTCTCAGGATAAAACAACATGCGTCCTCCAAGCTGATCCCGAGCCTCAATTAATTTAGTCTTCATATCACGCATACCGCTATAAAATGCAGAGTACATCCCGGCTGGGCCTCCGCCAATAATTGTTACATCATACAATTCCAATGGTTGGTCCATTACGTTACCTCCGTTATTTCGATCCATAATACGCGACCATTTGATACCGATTCTCATTATCATTCAATACCTAGTGTAATGGGAAACTTATCAAATTACAATGGATAATTAACAAACATTTTTTGTACAAAGATGATCTTTATCTCATCGTACTCTATTTACTTCACTTTTGGTGCATCCAGCAAGTGTTCAACAACGAAATCAAGTTGCTTATTGATGGAATATACATCTGAATAATAAAAGAAATCAAAATCAATTTCTATTAGTCGTCCTTCTTTGACTGCTGGGATACTACTCCAGATTGGATTATCTGACAAGTTATCCATGCCCTCATAGGTGGAGCGAAACAGGTAATCTCCTACGTATTCAGGGAGAACCTCCATGGATACGGTAGAGCCAGCAGCTTCCGAAACCACATCGATCTTCTGTTGAACAACCTCAGGCGCTTTCATCCCCAGGTACTCATAAACTGCTTGTGAGCCTCGGCCAAATTGCTTGCTTTCTACAATGACCATGCCTTTGAATCCACCTTCTACAATGGAAACTGTTTTATCGAGGATACCTGCATTCGCCAGTATTTTCTTACTTTCGTCAACTTTGCTATTCAGATCGGAAAGCAATTTCTCGGCTTCTTGTTCTTTGCCAAATATTGTGGCGATATTCACGAGTCTCTCTTCAGTTGTTAATTTCTCATAGGGAATATACACTGTAGGCGCGATATCTTTTAATAGATCATAAGTCTCCTCTGAAGGAACAATAATTAGATCAGGATCAAGATCGATGACTGCTTCTGGATTAGGTTCAAACCATGTACCCAACGAGTTAACACCTTCAAGCTTGTTTTTGTATGCAGCCCCATCATATACGTCTGATGTAGCAATCGGCTTAATCCCCAGTGCCACTACATCTCCCTGAAGATAGAGTACAACGACTCTTTTAGGATTAGCTGGTACAACAACATCACCTTTAACCGTAGACACAGTGCGGGTTCCACTATCCGTGTTCACCTGATTGCCCGGCTCTGATGTTGCAGCTACTGTTGTATTGGTATTATTGGAGCTCGCTCCCGTACTCTCACTTACCATTGGCGTGGCTGAACCCGCCCCACATGCGGCTAACAGCATGGTTAAGCTTAACAAGGCGACTAAAAACATACCTGATGTTGTTTTCTTTCTTCTCATCGGTGTAGACCCTCCGTCTATATATTGATAATGATTCTCATAACCAATATATCCTCGCTTCCATTTCCAGCCAATGGACGATTCGGAGACCGCTAATGGACGATCCTCTATAATCTCTTGCTGACGTACCCTTTGCTGATAGCGAATCGGGGAGATCCCAACATGTTTTTTGAACAATCTACTAAAATAATACACATCCGTATATCCCACTTCTACTGCAATTTCTCTAAGTGTCACATTAGATTCGATTAGCATTCTGCGAGCCTCAGCCAGTCTGATCTGAATTAAATAGTCAATCGGACTTGAACCCGTTTTCTGTTTAAACTGCATCGATAAATGACGAGAACTATAATTGAAGCGTTCAGCCAGATCATCCAATGTGACTTGTTCCCGGTAGTGGTCATGAAGATAACGGAGCGTATGCTGCACCGGATCTGATATCGTCACCGAGCTCTTTTCTGTGGATAACTGAAGCATTAATTCATGGATAAATTGATAAAACAAGCTTTTTACATAAAGCCTCTCCATATTACCCGGCTGAAACCATGCCTTCTCCAAATGATCCAAATGCCTCATTAGACTAAGCGGTGCATGGGGGATAAGTGCATATTGCTGAGCAAAGGGAGATGACCATCTCTGCTCCCAACGCCCCGTTTTTCGAAGATTGGGGAATGCTAGAAATGCTCGATAGAAGAGAAGCACATATTCAAATTCCTCTCTCACCTGAAGTTGAAGACGAGAACCTTTGGCTGCATGGAGCATATAAAATGAATTCACTTCATGCTCTTGTCCGTCTACTACAATCCATGCAGAGCCACGAGTAGCGTACATAAATCCGTTTGCCGGCAAATCATAGGGTTCCACCTCTTCTCCAGCCTTGAGTATCACCCTGCGAATATCGAGAATCTTCACGGCCGCTTGATTCCAGTGTTTTATTTGTTCATTCAAATGCATCTGTGACTCTCCCATCCACCTACGTCATTATCTCTATCTTTCATTGATAACCATTATCATTTAAAATGCATATAGATGCAATACCAGGTTATGTAACCTGATATATCTCAAATATGATATTCACTTCCTTCACATAACATCCGATATATGTAATTAAGTCTAGAAAATAACGAATAAGGAGAGAAGCACGATGAGTTCAATAACGCCTGCATCCAAATCCAATACCAGTTTCAATTCTAGCCACATGCAATCCAATCGGGATAAAGATATTCAAGCACTAATGCAACGGAAGACTAAATTAAACGAAGATCTACAGACAGTTAGAGCTAACGATGAGCTTGATGTCAAAACAAAAGCCGAACGGGTTAAATCCTTAACCAGCTCCATCGCCCAAGTAGACAGTCAGATTGCCCAGATTAAAGCAGAGGAGCTACAGGAAAAGAATAAGTCTAGACAACCTGAAAACACCAAGCAACAGCAAAACAATCAACCAACTGAAGAGAATCAGCTTCCTTCCATGGATCATCTAATCAAGCATAGTCAGACCTATGATCAGTTAGGAAAATTAGTGGGAATGCGTGAACGAATGAACAGCTCCATTCAAACGATTGAAGGTGAGACCAAATTCGATCGTCTAGTCTTGGAGATTAATGCGGAGAATGATACCGGAAAATCAGATATGCTCGCTAATGCGGAACGCACCGTTTTTCAGAAGAAACGTGAGACGGTGCAAGACATTCAGTCCCAGATTCATAAAGTTGATCAAAAGCTCGGGGAGTTAATTAAGGACATCCATGAACCATCAAGTCAGAAACCCACAACGGTACCTTCTACTTCTGCATCCGAAGAGCACACTATTGAAGACAAACATACGGGAGTAACTTCGAAATCAGCCAAAGATTCATCCCTTCCACAAGATCAAGCACCTAGCGCTCATACACCAAAGGATAGTGCAACCGTCCAATCCTACACGCCTATAGATGTCCGCATCTAAAAGGGTGACTAATAATTTACTAATATGTTAAATCATAATTCCTAAATTTTGCTACAGTAACGAACTACAAAAAAAAAGGCAGTCCAATTACATAATTTATGTATGGCACAAAATAACCGTTACCGATCGAGCTTCTAATCATCAGGTAACGGTTATTTATCGTTTTTAAGGACAGTACACTTCACATTATGAGTTAAGATTTCTCACGGTCTCTTCATTATCACAAATAATGCTGCCTAGCGTCGATTTACAAATTTTCTTAATCCGTGTAGCTTCATGAATAACTTCATCAATATGAGCATAACTTTTGGATCGATTCGTAACTACGGCTATAGAAAGAGAAACGAGTGGAATTTGTCCATGTAGCCCAGAGCGTCCTGCCCCTACAACATGATTATTTTCTAGATCTTGGCTGTTATAGAACTCTCTTTTGAGCTTTTCAAAACCTGCAACAACTTCCTCACAATCTTTCAGATAGTCATGGTGATTCAGGATGACAATAAAATCATCACCACCGATATGACCTAAAAATGCCTCTGGCACAGTAAAATATTCACGTAATAAATCAGCGGTTGCTTGTATAAGCGCATCCCCCATTTTGAAACCATAGCTATCATTATATGATTTGAAATAGTCTAGATCGAGATAAAGCACGCTAAAGCGCTCCAGCAGATAGGATTGGCATAAACGATCATCAATCATTCGGTTGCCTGGAAGACCCGTTAACGGATTCATAAAGCTTGCCATCTCAGCTCTAACATCAGCAACGGCTAATAACAAATGACGAATGCTAATCGCCCCGCTCAAAGCACCCTTGGATGTAACCAGCACAAGATCGTATAGTTCTTCCTCTGAGCGATTCATAGCCTGAATACTAACGTCCGTGATCTGCTCCATATAGTCAACCACGAGCGGGCTATTGT
The DNA here is from genome assembly GCF_030812775.1 of Paenibacillus tundrae. Lineage (GTDB taxonomy): Bacteria > Bacillota > Bacilli > Paenibacillales > Paenibacillaceae > Paenibacillus > Paenibacillus tundrae_A. The sequence continues at coordinate 420,203 of NZ_JAUSTI010000001.1, read as the reverse complement.
TCATCACAAGCTCTACAGGACGACCCATGTACAAGTTATATCCATATTGCGTACCAATCTGTTGAAAAAAACGGGCTCGCATCAATAACGACGGCATACCTTCTGCTCCTACAATTGCTACACCTTCCAGATTCGCATTGGATCTAAAAAGACGATATACAGCTTCACATTTCGTGTCAGACGTAATTACAGGAATACTTTCTGCGATGTCGCCTATATGTGTAAATATATCGTTCACCTTCTTCTCATCGCTCTTTATGTAATTGGAAACTTCTATGAAATCAAGTATACTCCGGTATGCCTATAATGTTATAAAAATATGTAGTCATATCGTACCACCTTCACCTATAAAAAGAGTCAATTTAACGTAAAGTTTGAAATTAAATCTGAGTTCGATCTTGAGAACTTGGTTTGATCTTAAGGCGATCCTACCATTCCTACATTTTATGTTAAAGTATCTAATGTTCCTCTTTGCTCGCAGAATTGATCAATCCTACGCCAATGCTAAATAACACGACTGCCCCAATAAACCACGATATATGTACATTGAATAAACTATACTGAAACGCCCCACTATTAATGCTGGAAGAGGCGTGCTGCACTGATTTTAAAGCAGAAACAATAAACCCAGAACACAAGACGATTATCGAAGATATAATAAGGTACAACCCAGCATAAGTTTGATCATGTTATCGCCCCCTTAGAAAACGCATACTTTTATATACCCTGTTGAGAGTTAATAAAAGCAGAAAATAGTAAAAAGCCGTCATGTAAAGGATTGTTACTCCCGGTTACATGACGGAGTCGTAAAAAAATAAAACCCAGTAAACTGAAATAGTCTACTGGGTCAAGATAAGTTCATTTATGTGGATCGTGTCACGCATGACACCTAATAATAAAAAGTTCTCAAGTGCGTTATTCCGGATCCTTTCAAGACACCTTATGCTCAATTCTCAGCTTGTCAGCAACCATCGCGATGAACTCGGAGTTCGTCGGTTTCGACTTACTGATGTTGATCGTGTAACCAAATAGGTGACTGATGCTGTCGATGTTGCCGCGCGTCCAAGCCACTTCAATCGCATGACGAATGGCACGTTCGACGCGGGACGGCGTGGTTTTGAATTTTTCGGCAATGGCGGGATACAACGTTTTGGTGATTGCACCTAAAATTTCGATATTGTTATACACCATCGTAATGGCCTCACGCAAATACTGATATCCTTTAATATGCGCAGGAACGCCGATTTCATGTATGATCGATGTAATGCTTGCATCCAAATTTTTGTGTTTGCCCATAGGTACCACATTAGACTTATTCATGAACATGGATGAGCTGCTGTTGTTACTATTAGAGGACATCGTTGTCTGCGAGCCTACAAGCTGACGCACACGATTCGCGAGGACTTCCATATCAAATGGTTTCAAGATGTAATACGAGGCTCCGAGTTGCACGGCACGCTGTGTGATATTCTCTTGCCCGAATGCGGTTAACATGATGACCTTAGGCTGTGGAGACAGATTCAAATTACGCAGACGCTCAAGCACACCCAGACCATCCAGGTGAGGCATGATAATGTCCAGGATCAAGACATCCGGTACATTACGAGTCTGTTCCAGCAATTGCAGAACTTCTTCTCCGTTGTAAGCAATCCCGGTTACTTCCATATCTTCCTGTTCGGATATATATTCGGCAAGCAAATTCGTAAATTCACGATTATCATCGGCCAGCAATACCTCAATTTTTTGCAAAACGGTATCCTCCTTTAATTTAAACATCATTTCGTACATTTCCTTACAGGTTAAATTTTCGACATGGGAGAGCAAATTCCTTCTGTCGAAATTTATTTTTCTTTATTTTTTTTTCTCATTGCTATATAATAAATAATTTATTTCATTATCCGAGCATTTATGTATTCATTCGACAAAAAAATCTTAAGGCGGATTAACCTGCCTTAAGATTTTTAGATGTTTCCTTTTTAAGCATGACTCCTGCATCTTGTAACATCCACTCAATGAAGCAACCATAACCTGATTTAGGATCATTAACGAATACGTGCGTTACTGCACCAATCAGCTTGCCATTCTGTACAATTGGACTTCCACTCATCCCTTGAACAATACCACCAGTCTTTTCAATTAACTTTGGATCGGTGATCCGCAAGACAAGCCCTTTAGTTGCTGGTTCAGACTGATCTGCTACATGCACAATGTCAATGGAGTATCGTTCAACCTGTTGACCTTCAACTACCGTTAGGATTTCAGCGGGACCTTCCTTCACTTCACGAGAAAAGGCTACTGGAATTCCCTTCGAATACAAGCTGTGATCAGGGTTGTTAGACATCTTACCGAAAATGCCAAATGCCGTATTACGCTCAATATTGCCAAGAATTTTACTTTCCTTCAGAAAATGTGCTCGCTTTTCCCCTGGATCGCCTGATTCGCTTTTGGAAATAGACGTTACATTAGACTGCACGATCTGACCACTGCCTACAACGATAGACGTTTGAGTGTTCATATCAGTGATCACATGTCCCAGCGCCCCGTATACGCCTTGGTCTGGAGCATAGAACGTCAGCGTGCCAACTCCAGCAGCGGAGTCACGAATGTATAACCCAAGTCTCCACGCTTGATCCTCTGCATCATAGGCAGGTGTTAAACGGGTTTTGACCGTTTCATTGCCGCGTTTAAGAACGACATCAATTCCTTTTTTACTCTTGCCTGCTCGTTCAACTGCCTCGGCTACACCACTTACACCCTCAAGACGTTTACCATCCATATGGGTGATTAGATCACCGAGCTTAATTCCTGCATCTTCTCCTGGCGAAACACGTTGATCTTGTCCAGCACCAATTAAGTGATGACCGACCACAAGAATACCTGCTGATTTTACTTTGACGCCAATGGTTTGACCCCCGGGTACAACACGCAAGTCTGGAATAACATTTACGTTAACCGTCTTCACCGGTATTTTGCCCCACAATTTCAAGGTTAATTTAGCATGACCTGTTTGTTGGGGGTGAAGGTGTAGAGGCTCTAGCTTGGTTACGTTTACGGCTTGTTCTTGTCCATCTAGACCAACGATATCCGGTCGGTCCACAACTGCACTTGAAGTAGCAGGCACAGCAAGACGAACCTCTGCTTGCCTACCCGCAAATACCTGAACTTCATCAGGCAATGAGGCATAACTTTGCACAGGCTGAATCGCCTGGCTAATTAAACAGAGAAAGAAGGCAAATAAAAGACCTAGCAATTTCTTCCTGAGGGGGGAATTCAATGGCTGTCACACTCCCTTTGCTTCTTTCGCTTGACGAAAGGTGGTCGCCAATTGCGTACCTATAAGATAACCTCGCCCCCAGGCTTTTATTACTGTCAATCATTACGCCAGCCGCTCGTTTCCCCCTTTTTTGGCTTCCGCCAAATTCAGCATTTCCTGTGCGTGATGCAGTGTTTTTTCTGTAATTTCCACGCCACCGAGCATACGTGCCAATTCCTTCACTCTGCCCTCGTTTGACAGCGATTCTACTTGAGTCATCGTACGTCCATCCACGACATGTTTTTCAATCAAATATTGATGGTCAGCCATACAAGCCACTTGTGGTAAGTGCGTTATGGAGAACACTTGACAGGTCGACGACAGTCGGAATAACTTCTCTGCAATGGATTGAGCGGCTCTACCGCTCACACCTGTATCCACCTCGTCAAAGATCAATACAGGAATGCGATCATGACGTGCAAAAATACTCTTCATCGCCAGCATCATTCTCGACAATTCACCGCCCGACGCGATTTTACCCAACGGACGAAGAGGCTCACCTGGATTCGGAGAGATCAAGAATTCAGCATTGTCCGCACCCTGACGAGTCAAACGAATACGTCGCCCATTCCATTCGATACCTTTCGGATCCTCAAAAGGAGTAATCTGCACACGCAGCGTTGTTCGTTCCATCTGCAGATCCTTCAATTCACTCTCCACCTGTGCAGCAAGGTCTTCCGCACATTGTTTTCGCACACGGCTTAATTCCTCAGCAGATTCCATAACCAGAACAAGCAGCTTATCACGCTGATTACGTAGCTTCTCTAAGCGCTCATCTTTATTTTCAAGCTGATCTGTCTCGTGGCTAATCTGTTCGTAATAATTCAAAATAAGTTCAACACTGTCTCCATATTTGCGACGAAGTCCAGAGATTAAGTTCAATCGCTGTTCGACTTCTTCCAGCCTGTCTGGATTAAATTCAATTTTTTCGCGGTAATCCCTTAGTTGGAAGGTTACATCCTCCAATTGATAAAAGGCAGATTGCAACTGCTCTACAATTGGCTGTAGCCCTTTGCTATCATAGCCAGAGATATCCTCAATTCGTGAAAGAGCAATGCTTATCGCTTCTAAGCCTCGTTGCCCACTAAGCAAATCATATGCACCCGCAACACTGTCCATCATTTTCTCACTATGGGATAGTTTGACCCGTTCTTCACCGAGTAATTCATCTTCCCCACTTGTAAGGCTGGCTGCTGCAATCTCTTCTAGTTGAAAACGATACATGTCCAGCAACTGATACGCACGCTGACTTGACTCTTGGAGTGCACGTAGCTCTTTCTCCGCAGCGATAAACTGGCTGTAACGAGCCTGATATTCTGATTTAATGGGTCCAATGATTGAAGCTCCGTACGTATCCAGAAGCCCCAGATGGCTCTCTGGGCGAAGCAAGCTCTGATGCTCATGCTGACCATGGATATTGATTAACTTCTCGCCAACTTCACGGAGCATCGTTAAATTCACCAATTGACCGTTAATACGGGAAGTACTCTTACCTTGCGTATTCAATTCACGACGAATGACCAAGTGCTCTTCTGGTTCACAATGAATGCCCAGCTTCTCAAGTGTTTCCCATACCGGATGCCCTTGCTCCATTTCGAAGAGAGCCTCCATCTCTGCCTTCTCACAACCATAACGGATTAAATCAGCTGAACTACGACCACCAGCAATCAAACCAAGGGCATCAATAATAATTGATTTACCCGCACCCGTTTCCCCTGAAAGCACATGAAAGCCAGCATGAAATACAACATCCACCTCTTCAACAACTGCCAAATTGCGAATCGATAAAGTAACTAACATCTGCAAAAACACCTCCGGATGACAAAACTTAGCACTTCAATGTATATGATTTCCTAGGAAATATAACCCATAATGCGGTCAATCACTGTAACGCTGTTATCTTCAGTACGGCAGATAATCAGAATCGTATCGTCTCCACAGATTGTTCCCATCACTTCTGTCCATTCGATATTATCCAGTAATGCCGCAATGGAGTTCGCTGTCCCTGGCAAACATTTCATAACAACCAGATTATTCGCATGGTCAATGTGTAGAAAATTATCCACTAATGCACGTTTCAGCTTTTGAATCGGATTGTATCTTTGATCGGTTGGAAGAGAATATTTATATCGCCCATCATCCATAGGAATTTTAATCAATAACAATTCTTTAATGTCACGGGATACCGTGGCTTGAGTTACTTGAAAACCAGATTGTCGCAATGCTTCAACGAGATCATCTTGAGTTTCAATTTCATTCTGACTTATAATTTCACGTATCTTAATGTGTCGTTGTCCTTTCATAAAAGCCTCCAGTTCTAGTAATTGCCTTAATCTTAGTCCAAATCTTCACCATCGTATGCATCTTCCTCATAATCCATCAATCGGATTAACTTCACACTTGAGTCCTCAAGATCCACATATAACAAGCCCTCACAGCCGGGGTATAACAATAAATAGTGAAGAAAACGATCGCGAAGGCCTGAGCCTGTATATTCCACAGGTTGCCTGCGTCTGGATGTCTTCACAAGATATCGATATCCATCCTGCTGGGCGACATAATCAATGAATAGTCTACTGTGAAACACCGATTCATTCGCCTCAAAAGCAAGCGGCACCTTCATCTTACCACCAATGATTTCATACCCCTGTGCTTCAAGTAGATCAATTGCAGGCGATTCCTGAATATCTGCATTCAATTGAATGCCAGTCAAGCTTACAGGCTGTGGCCGATTAATCCAGTTACGTAACCCATAGAATAACCATACGATCAAACAGATAGCAAACACACCAATCACGATTGTGTCATATTGCCCATCCATTGTCTTCACCTCGAAGACTTATTCGCGGTTGATCCGTCATTCTCCTGTTATTAGAATCACCTTTCCAGCGAAAAGAAACCCATCTTATGATGAGTTTCCCTTAAATGTATGCGCAGCTTGAGTTGCAACCTGTTGTGCCAGTGCATCTAGGTCAGCTACATTGTTCTCTGGTTGTGTTGCGTCTGGTTCTTCCAGTCGCCAATGTGCAAGGAATTCAATGTTGCCTTCCCCACCAGTAATCGGTGAGAAGGTTAAGTCTTTTAGCTTCAATCCGAGTTCTTTCGCATAACGAAGCATCGTTTCCAACACTTCCTTATGCACCACAGTATCTCGAACAACGCCTGACTTGCCTACTTTCTCACGTCCAGCTTCGAACTGTGGTTTAATCAGAGCTACGATATCCGCAGGTCGATGAAGCAGAGCGATTAGTGGCGGTAATATAATGCGTAGTGAGATGAACGAGACATCAATACTCGCAAAGTTCGGTAAAGGGCCTATCAGATCTTCTGGGGTAACGTACCGAAAATTGGTTCTTTCCATGACCGTGACACGCTCATCATTACGCAGAGACCAATCCAGTTGATTGTATCCGACATCAATGGCGTAGACATGGGAAGCGCCATGCTGCAAGGCGCAGTCCGTAAAACCGCCGGTAGACGATCCAATATCCAGCATAACCCGTTCGTTCATATCAAGATTGAAATGACGGATCGCCTTTTCCAGCTTTAACCCGCCTCGACCCACATAAGGGTGAACAGAACCTTTAACCTTCAATTCCGCTTCCCGTGGAATCTTCATCCCAGCCTTTTCAATTCGTTCATTATTGGCATACACTAGTCCAGCCATAATCGCCGCTTTTGCTTTCTCACGGCTCTCATAATAACCTTGCTCGACCAGCAGAACATCAATTCGTTCTTTGGGGAGTGACATGTCTTTCTCCTATCATCAAGTAATGCTAATCATTCAGGCGATGCCTCACAGGGATCACATTAAAAGTTTGTTGTGAATCGATCTTATGATCGAGGCTTTTGGATCCCTATTTATTAAGAAGGGAATTTGGTTCGTGACATGCTATATGACGATTGTGCTGCCAACGAACGTAATTCGGAGCTTACATTTTCTACGGTAAGACCAACTTCTGCCCGCTGCTCATTAATGCTTCCATGCTCGATAAACCGATCAGGAATCCCCATTAAATGCACTTGGACATCGTGTAAGCCTTGTTCTGCGTAGAACTCCAGCACAGCACTACCCATGCTTCCCGCTTGTGACGCTTCTTCAAGCACAATAATTTTAGTGCCTCGTACAGCCAAATCACGTAGCATTTGCTCATCCAGTGGTTTGAGGAATCGAGCATTAATTACACCAGCCGTAATGCCCTCTCTTTTCACTAACTCAGCAGCTTCTTCCGCAATTTGCAACATGGAGCCTGAGGCAATAATAGCGTACCCTTCCGCTGGTCTGATCTGCTCCCATGTACCGATCGGAATCGGTACAAGTTGCTCGTCAAGTGGTACCCCAACGACATTATTCCGTGGGTAACGGTATGCGATTGGTCCATCATTATACTCAATTGCAGTCTTCATCATATGACGCAGTTCATTTTCATCTTTAGGCATCATCAGTACAATGTTAGGAATATGACGCATGAACGCCACATCATACACCCCTTGATGCGTTTCACCATCCGGCCCTACAAATCCAGCACGGTCGATTGCAAAGATGACGTTAGCGTTGTGACGGCAAATATCATGCACAATCTGGTCATACGCACGCTGCATGAAGGTCGAATACACTGCAAAGATCGGTTTCAAACCTTCCATTGCCAGTGCTGCAGACATCGTAGCCGCATGTTGCTCTGCAATACCAACGTCAATCATTCGATCCGGGAATTCCTTACTAAATGGAATAAGACCCGAGCCGGTAGGCATCGCCGGTGTCACTGCTACGATACGCTTATCTTCCTTAGCCAATTCAACTAACGTTTGACCAAATATTTCAGTATACATTGGTTTTCCAACAGCTTTTAGAACTTGACCAGATTCAATTTTGTACGGTGAAATTCCATGCCATTTATGCGAATCGGCTTCTGCAGGCTGATAACCTTTACCTTTGGTTGTAAGGACATGAACTAACACAGGTCCTTCAACGTTATCCGCCTGTTTGAACGCTTCGATCAGCTTAGGAATATCATGTCCGTCGATCGGACCCAAGTACTTAAATCCCAGCTCTTCAAAGAGAACCCCTGGAACCATCATATATTTCACGCTATCCTTGATCCAGCTCGCTGATTTAGCCAGTCTGTCGCCAATGGCAGGAATTCTTTTCAGCATTCCCTCCACATCGTCTTTGGCTTTCAAATAGTGACGATCCGAACGAATTTTACTTAGATATTTATGCATTGCCCCTACATTTGGAGCAATAGACATTTCGTTATCATTGAGGATGACCATCATTTTCTTCTGCTCATGGCCAATATGATTGAGTGCTTCAAAAGCCATACCGCCTGTAAGCGCTCCATCCCCGATAATAGGTATAACTTTGTTGTCTTCACCTTTAAGATCACGAGCAAGTGCCATACCCATCGCTGCAGACAATGAAGTACTGCTATGACCGGCTTCCCATACATCGTGTTCACTCTCATTACGTTTAACGAATCCGCACAATCCATTGTGTTGACGTAAAGTATCGAATCGATCCATACGACCTGTAAGGACTTTGTGTACATAAGCCTGATGCCCAACATCAAAGATCATTTTATCTACCGGACTGTTATAACAGTAATGCAGGGCAACCGTGAGCTCAACCACTCCTAAGTTGGGTGCAAGATGCCCCCCTGTAGCGGACAACTTCTCAATGAGAAACTGCCGGATCTCCGCCGATAATAAAACAAGGTCATCCTGAGACATCGACTTCAGATCGCTGGGTTGTTTAATTTGTGGAAGCAGCACGAGAATCTCCCCGCTTTCCTAGAATGTTTGAATTTTGTGTAATACGTTCATGCATAATTCATAAATTGACATTAAATCATTATAACATAAATGAAAAGGAATCATAATGTACGGTACTTCACTACCCATAGCACGTATTATCGCCAGCAGGGACACCCTGTTCGATCATTATGTATCCTAAGTGAGCTAGACTCCGTCGCTATAAAAAGGACATCAATATAATTACACGGTTCTCAATTAATTGAAACAGAACTTTCAGAACTCAACTGAGACGAATCATTAATTAATGATCTCTACGCATTAAGTAATCTGCAATCTCCATTAGTCTGGAGGAATCGGTTAGATCCGCTCTGCAGAGGGCATCCTTAGCCGATTGAGTCAGCACGCTAACCTGCTCTTGAGACTGTTCCAAGCCAATAAAGAAAGGATAAGTAACCTTTTGTTGATTCACATCGCTTTGCGTTTTTTTGCCCATCTTCTGTTCATCGCCAGTAAGGTCAAGAATGTCGTCCTGAATCTGGAAAGCAAGCCCCAAATCTCTACCGAAAACTCGTAGTGCCTCCAGTTGCCCTTGCGTTGCTCCACCGATCCGTGCACCTGCAATAAGGGAAAATACAATTAAATCCCCCGTTTTATGCAGATGGATGTATTGAAGTTGTTCCAAGTTCGTCATTCCTTGCTCGCCTTCCATGTCAGCTACCTGTCCGCCAACCATACCTCGAGCACCTGCCAACTCAGACAGATCTTCCACGATGGATAGCAGTGACTCCGCTGAAACTCCGCTCTTGCGCCCTGCTTGAACGATGCTGTAGAAAGCATGTGTTAACAGTGCATCACCTGCGAGGATTGCCGTAGCTTCACCAAATACTTTGTGATTCGTTAATTTTCCCCTGCGATAGTCATCATTATCCATAGCAGGCAGGTCATCGTGGATCAAGGAGTACGTATGAACCATCTCTACGGCGCAGGCTACCGGAAGCGCAGCTTGACGCTCCGCACCGAAAGCTTCCGCCGCAGCAACGACCAGCAGTGGTCGAAGGCGCTTGCCTCCGGCCATTAATGAATACTGCATTGCATCACGCAGAGACTGAGGCACGTTCCATTCAGCAGGAAGGATTTCCTTCAACTCATTGGTGATCTGCTCTGTGATCTCCTGAAGATACAATTCAAATGCAGGACGATTATTCATTAACATCACCACTCTCATCAGCAAACGGCTTCTTACGAAGTTCCCCATCTTCTTCTACGATCATCTCGATCTTACGTTCCACTTGCTCCAGCTTTAAGCCACAAAGTTGCGAAAGCTTCATGCCTCGCTGAAATAAGTCAATCGCTTGCTCTAGAGGAACATCTCCGTGCTCCAGCTGACTTACGATGTCTTCTAACGCTGCCATCGCTTCTTCAAAATTCAGTTCCGGTTCATTCGCCATGGTCATCGTCCTCCTTCATCCCCCAAACCTGACAGTCCAGCTGCCCGTCTGTTAATTTAATCTTGATTGAATCACCTGGTTGAACATCTTTCAATGATTTAATTAAACGTTGCTCCTGATCGTCATACACGAGACTATACCCACGAGACATGACCTTTAGCGGGCTGAGCGCATCCAGGTGCCGAATTGAAGCTTTCCAGTGTTGTTGCTTGGATCTGGTTATCGCCTTCATAGCAAGCTCCAGTTGACGTCTGGCAGCTGCATGCTCACGCTGAGCAACTGAAACCTGTTCACGAGGATTAAAACGCTGGAGCGCTGCAAGCAATCGTTCCTGCTTCTCCCCCGTCCATTTAAGCCTCGTGTCCACTGTTCGAAGCAGACGTTGATGAAGCATGTCCAAACGTTCTGTATGCTGCAACAGCGTCCGTCTAGGATGCACAAGGACTGGAGAGCGCTGCAGCCTGGCAAGACGCTCACGATTATGCACAGCTCGTTGACGCAAGCTTTGTTGGAGCTGACGCTGTCTCCGTTGAATCTGATCAAGCAGTTCAGCCCGGTTAGGTACAGCAAGCTCTGCCGCAGCCGTAGGTGTTGCAGCACGTAAATCAGCCGCAAAGTCCGCAATCGTAAAGTCGGTTTCGTGTCCCACAGCAGAGATAACAGGGATTGATGAAGCGACGATAGCTCTAGCTACGATCTCTTCGTTAAATGCCCATAATTCTTCGAGTGAACCGCCCCCACGTCCGACAATGAGGACATCCGCTTCTCCAAGACGATTCAGATTGCCAATGGCTTTAACAATCGAAGGCGCTGCTCCTTTTCCTTGTACCAATACAGGATACAAAACCACTTTGGCAGAAGGATACCTTCGTTGTAACGTCGTTAAAATATCCCGAACAGCCGCTCCTGTTGGAGAGGTCACCACACCGATGGTGTGCGGATAACGAGGGATCGCCCTTTTGCGTGATGGAGAGAATAATCCTTCTTCTTCGAGCTTTTTCTTCAACTGCTCATAAGCTAGATATAAACTTCCGATACCATCAGGTTGCATATGGGTGGCGTAGAATTGATATTGTCCATCCCGCTCATACACGGATACGTTCCCTCTTGCGATTACCCTTGCACCCTCTTTGGGTAAAAAAGGTAATCTCTGATTATGTGACGCAAACATAATTGCTTTAATGCGACTGTCCTTATCCTTCAAAGTAAAATACATATGACCGCTGGAGTGATGTGTGAAGTTAGAGATCTCTCCGCGTAACCAAACGTCCGACAGTATCTGATCGGACTCCAATTTCATCCGGATGTACCGATTCAGATCTTTAATGGAGTAGATCTGCTGCTCTGCCACAGACTAACCTATGCCAATCCGTGCGCACGCTTGGCTGCGATCAATGTATTTTGCATCAACATCGTAATTGTCATAGGACCTACGCCGCCTGGAACTGGAGTAATTGGGCCCGATACAGTTTTTACACTTTCAAAATCAACGTCACCAGCCAATTTACCATTATCCAAGCGGTTCATTCCCACATCAATAACAACTGCACCCGGCTTCACATAATCGGCATCTACAAAATTAGCTCGTCCGATAGCTACCACCAGAATATCTGCCTGGCGCGTAATTTCTTTCATATTCGCTGTACGGGAATGACACATGGTCACAGTAGCGTTCTCCCGTTGAAGAAGCAGTGATACCGGTTTGCCCACGATATTACTCCGTCCAATAACAACAGCATGTTTACCTGACATTTCAAGACCTGTACGTTTAATCAATTCGATTACACCAGCAGGGGTACATGGCAACAAGCTATCATCACCGATCACAAGGTTTCCTACGTTAACAGGATGAAATCCATCCACGTCCTTTTCAACAGAAATCGCATCAATAACTGCTTTCTCTTCAATGTGCTTCGGCAGAGGCAGTTGAACCAAAATTCCGTTGATGTTGTCCTGATTATTCAGCTTGTCCACAAGTGCTAGCAGATCCTCTTGTGAGGTACTTTTATCTAAACGATGTACTTCTGAGTAGAAGCCAAGGTCGTGACATGCCTTTTCTTTGTTACGCACATAAACTTGGGATGCCGGATCTTCCCCGACGAGCACAACTGCCAGACCAGGCACTACCCCCTGTTCGCTAAGCTGCTTCACTTCTGCTGTTATGCCTGCGCGGATCTCTTGGGAAACTTCTTTACCGTTAATAATAGATGCTGTCATTGTACTCTCTCTCCCTTATGCGAATATATAGTGTGTAATCTTGAATTAAGACAATTTTTCCTTGAGCGTGTTAACTTCTTGAATCATACGGCCTAACACACCGTTGACAAACTTACCGGATTCATCCGTACCAAAGTGTTTTGATAGCTCAATCGCTTCATTGACTGCAACTTTCGCTGGAACATCTTCACGAAAGACCATCTCAAATGTAGCTAGACGTAAAATCTGGCGATCTACACGGGACAGACGACTAATCTGCCAGCCTTTGAGGTAATCCACAAGCAATCCATCGATAGCTTCTTTGTGGTTCCATGTTTCTTTCACAATATCTGTAACATAGGTACGCATGATATCTGCATCACGAATGACAACATCCGCTTCGTTTTCTTCAGCCGCCTCGTTAATCAACATATTAACCGCTTCAGCCGCGCTCACCTCGTTCATTTCCATTTGATACAGACTTTGTACTGCAATTTCCCTTGCTAAACGTCTTTTCATGTCCTGCCTCCTGCAACGCTTACTCTTAAGCGTCATCCTGCTTATTTTATAATCATTCAGGGCATCCCATCATCCACGAACAGATACAAAATGCCCTTGATGTCTAATTAGTGTTAACTCTTTTCACAAAAAAACCTGCAGTAGGTTTCCTCCAAAAAACGGGCATATTAAACTAAGCTCTATTTTCGGAAGAAACCTATTGCAGGGCTCAGATGGTCTTACTTAAACATACGCCAGCGATCTCCCAGCCATTGTCCCCATTCCCTCCAGGGAATGAAAGAGCCAAGCTTCGAATCACTTCGTCTGCCTAACGTATAACCGATGAACACCAAAAGTGCAAAGAACAACATATCCCAAAAACCGATCCATACATAAAGGAATCCAAAAAAGATACCAAAGGCAATACCTAATACTCGGCCTCTGTGACTATCCCATATCTCTCTCCACAGCATCAGTGAAACTCACCTCATTCCACTCGACTCTTGTAGTTAGGCGACTGGGTAACATTGGCAATATATACTGTAACAAAGGAAACGGGGATACCCGTAATCTCCTGTACATGATCATGTATTGCCTTTTGTAGATCGGAAGTCAGTGCAGGGATCGGGCTTTCCCCGTCCACTACTGCACGAATCATAATCTCCAACCCGGACTCCACCACGCGAATTCGTGCTTTTACATCACGAACCCCACGAAAACGCGAAGTCGCCTTCAAACAGAGATTCTCAATCGTCTCCATTGAGATCTGCACATCACCGTATTCTGTACGCTGATCTACAGATGGCAATGAAGCACGTTCACGCCGAACCGAGATATAGAAGAAACGTAAACTCAGGATAAACAAAATCGCTGCTGCAACAACGGCTGCAACAATGACGTTCTGTTCCTGCTGGTAATTCAATTCGTAAGGCAGCACTCCACTAACTAGAAGAATAACTGCTGCCGATATTGCTCCAACGCTTATGCTGTATATAAACAACAGAAGCCGATCCAGTATTTTCGCCACGAACTGCACAGCCTCCCTTGCTCACTAACATTGACATCTGTTTCGCATGCTCCATCGTCAGCCAAACTTCAGATGAATTCAAGACTTGTCCAAGACGGGATAACCCCCGGCAGTTATGCCGGGGGAATCTGCCCTTTGTTATTTGACGCGTTGTGTGTTCACGTCAATTTCTTCCACTTTCTCAGCATTCTTGAATTGAACGTCGTGAATATGAACATTAACTTCGTTTACATTCAGTCCTGTCATATTCTCAATAGAACGTTTCACGTTTTGCTGAATTTCAGTAGCCACCTGTGGAAGGCGGTATCCGTACTCAATAATAACGGAAACATCTACAGCAGCTTCGCGCTGTCCTACTTCGACTTTTACACCTTTGGAAAGGTTTTTGCGACCGAGCAATTCAGCAAATCCGCCTGCAAATCCGCCGCTCATGCCAGCTACTCCTTTTACTTCGACTGTAGCCAGTCCAGCAATGACTTCAATGACTTCAGGTGCGATCTGGATTTCACCGATATCCGTTCGTTCAAATTCTGTCGGTAATGTACTCATAACTGTTTAACACACCTTTCGCGAGATAAGTTTGCGGCAATCCGTGAGGGCGCAGGTACCAAGGTCTACGACCGTCAGATACCGTTCCGATCCGGCTTTACCGGAACTCCTGCATTTTATCTCCGCAAAGCGGGCTTATCCTTTACAGGAGACATGCGCTCTTATTATTAAATACTATATCATTTGGGCTACATTATGACAAACAAGCCCAATATGCATATTAAATCTCGTTTTCCTCAAGGAATTTAATATCAAAGTCACCACGAATGAACGTTGGGTGCTCCAGCAATTTTTGATGGAACGAGATCGTCGTGGAAATCCCTTCGATTGCAAACTCCCCGAGCGCACGTTTCATTTTGGCAATAGCTTCTTCCCGGTTTGCACCCCACACGATCAATTTTGCGATCATGGAGTCGTAGAACGGAGAGATGGTATAGCCTGGGTAAGCAGCGCTATCCACACGCACACCAGGACCGCCTGGTGCCAGATAAAATCCAATCTTGCCTGGTGCAGGCATGAAATTACGATCAGGATCTTCGGCATTAATCCGGCATTCGATAGACCAACCATTGATCACTACATCTTCCTGACGGAATGAAAGTGGATTACCTTCTGCGACCGAGATCATCTCCCGGATCAGATCGACGCCAGTAACCATTTCTGTTACGGGATGCTCTACTTGAATACGTGTATTCATTTCCATGAAATAGAATTCACCGTTCGGGCTGAGCAGGAATTCCAGCGTGCCCGCGCCAGAGTAATTTACTGCAAGCGCAGCGCGCACTGCAGCATCTCCCATCAGCGTACGCACTTCTTCATTCAGAACAGGACAAGGCGCCTCTTCGACCAGTTTCTGACGACGACGTTGAACGGAACAATCACGCTCACCAAGGTGTGCTGCATTGCCATGTTTGTCAGCAATAATTTGGATTTCAACGTGTTTCATACCCGTCAAGAATTTTTCGAGATATACGCCTGCATTACCAAACGCTTTCTGTGCTTCCTGCTGAGCTGCGGTAATTTGTTTTACAAGTGACTCTTCATCCTCAGCGATACGAATCCCTTTACCTCCGCCACCTGCGGTAGCTTTGATAATGACTGGGTACCCGATATCACGGCTGAGCATCACCGCTTCCTCGATGCTTTCGACAAGTCCGTCAGATCCAGGGATAACCGGAACTCCCGCGTCCTTCATCGTTTGCTTCGCAACTGCCTTATCTCCCATTTTGGTAATGGCTTCTGGAGATGGGCCGATAAATGTAATATTGCAAGACTCGCAAATTTCTGCAAAGTCAGCGTTCTCCGCCAAGAATCCATATCCCGGATGAACGGCATCACACTCGGTAAGCGTAGCTACACTCATAATGTTAGTAAAATTCAAATAGCTGTCCTTAGACAACGTCGGGCCGATACAATATGCCTCATCCGCTAGACGTACATGCAGTGAATCTTTATCTGCTTCCGAATAAACGGCTACCGTCGAAATACCGAGCTCACGGCACGCACGAATAATACGAACCGCAATCTCGCCACGGTTTGCAATCAGTATTTTTTGAAATTTCATTTCGTTATTGTCCTCCTTCGAAGCTCATGCGGTTGCCAATCTCGGGCAATAAACGTTATTCCGGTTTAACCAAGAACAGAGGTTGTCCGTATTCAACAAGCTGTCCATTCTCAACCAACACTTCAACGATTTCTCCCTTGATATCAGCATCAAGCTCGTTCATCAGCTTCATCGCTTCGATGATACAAACCGTTGTTTTTTCGGCAACTTTATCACCAACGCTTACAAAAGGACCTGCTTCCGGAGAAGAAGCTCTGTAAAAAGTACCTACCATCGGAGATACGATTTTATGTAAATGGCTTGTAGTATCGGCTTGTGGTGCAGTTTCAGTGACCACTGCAGCAGGTTGAACCTGTGGAGCAGCAACAACTTGAGGTTGCACAGCAGTTGTTTGAACATATTCCGTTTTACCTGGTTTGCGTATAGAGAGACGTGATCCCTCATTTTCAATTTCCAACTCCTGAACGGAACTTTCATCTACCAGTTTAATCAGTTCTTTGATCTCGCTCAATTTAAACATTAGCATTATTCACTCCTTCGGCATCATGCCAGTCTCACTTAGACGGTCATATGGCTTTATGTATTATATCATAATCATTAAAAATGGAAAGAGCCCGGGAGTTTAACAAGCTCCCAGGCCTCCATCCAAGCCCTTTCCTTACTGTTCTGTCACGTATTGAACACTGATTTTATTCTGTGCGACAGCCAGTTCCTTCATCACCAAATCCACAATGGAAACCGCTTGTTTTACATCCAGTTTGTCACTAAGCACTACGACTTTATACTTATCTTCGTTTTCTTCGATAATCGCATTGGAAAATTGCTGGGAGAGCGTCTCTTCAATCCCGTTAATCTTAGCTGTTCTCTCTTCAAGCTCACGGATCTGCTCCGTAGCTTTAGCGTTCTCTTCTGGCGTTTTGCTAAGATCCCCAGCCACGGTCATGAGTTCCTCATATTTGCGATTGTTGCTTTCCTCTCTCTGCCATTGATAGTTTTGGAATTGACTGCTTGCGGACACCGCTGTGTTCTGTTCTTCCATCTCTTTCAGAACCTCCTCATCGGTTTTAGTTGCATTCTCCTCTGCAGCTCCACTTGCCTCAGGGCTAGTTGTTGTTCCTTTGTCTGATTCCTTGCCAGCCTCACTCTTGCCCTCATTCGATTCAGCAGCTGGGGTTTTGCCTGGTTCTGCCGTTTCCTTACCTTCAACAGCAGCTGGATCAGTCGATTCGGCTGTCGTTCCTTCTGTTCCCGTACTCGCATCCGTTTCTTCCACTTCTCCGCCAGTAACAACTTCGTTCACAACCAAACCTTCTGTTGGATCCAGAATACCTGCTGTCTCTGTGGCCTCATCTTGCTTCATTCCATCTACTTGCTGGCTATCCGCAACAGGTGGATTCACGGGACCCGAGTCTTCTGTAAAGAGGTAATATGCAGACAAAATAACCATCAGACTGAGCATAGACACAAGCCATACCGTTTGGCGTTTGTTATTCATTAATACTTCCTCCTCGAATTAGCTTCAATCTTGAATTACATCTTTTGCCCTTGGATCATTGATCCAGGCTAATCCTGCTTGCGCGGTACAACCGAGATTCGATAAGCGGCCACATTCAAGCCTTTTTCCACAGCATCGGTAATGAGATCCTTCACTACTTTGTTCTCTGCGCCTTTGGCTACAACAAGCACTCCACGAATTTGTGGTTTCAGTTTTTTGGTCACAATTGGTGTCTGATCCCCTGAAATTTCATAAGTAATGATCTCACCATCCCTGGTGTATTGGGTCATGTGTCTCTTGCCCCCATTGGCATCCGTCTCTTCCGTTAGCTGCTGCGAGTCTTTCACATTGCGCTGAACCACTAACTCCTCTGTTGAATCCACGGTAACCATCACATCGACCGTTCCTACACCAACGATGTTCTCCAACACACTCTTGATCTTGTCCTCAAACGCCATCTCAATCGCCTGAAATGGGTTCGGATCAGTCAAGTCATTTTGCATCGTCGCCATGGATGTCGCTGGATCAGGCGGTTCCCGGCCGATATTTTCCGTATCCATCTGTTTGACGTTAACAAATGAATTGAACAGCATGATGCCAACGCCGATTAACCCCAAAATAATGAGCCATCGGAATGTTTGACTTCGTCGACCTCCATCTTCTCCGCCGCCCAGCCACACTTCGATTTTTTTAAGCCACTTTCTCACCGCACACCCTCCTTCTTATAACGCCTGCGCGTTCTTTTGTTCTGTAACCTGCACTTGGCTCGCATCGATATCCCAATTCTCCGTCAACAGCGTTATAATCTGTACGGCATGCTTCGAGCGTGATGAAGCTGTATCCCCGCCTTGAGGCTGAGTAAGTGTTTCCTGACTACCGGCAACCGGTTCAGCATCCGCATCTACCGTATTTCCATGACCACCTGGCTGCCCTGAAGGGGAGCTTACGGAAGATTGCTCATCTGTCCTCACCTTAATCTGAACCGAAGGAACGTGAATGGTACCAATTTGAATCGGATCCTGATTGAATGAGGATTCACCTGTTGCCTGAGCTTCGTCTTGTTCGAACATAGAAGCACTGTCCACTTCGCCTTCGTTACGTTCAGCGTTACTCCCTATTCCCTCTGGCTGACCGCTCATTTCGACCATAACACGTTGGATCACTGGTAAATGTACTGAAGAGGCGACTTCGGATTCCGGTTGAACCTTATCCATCAGGAGCTTCACCTCCACAGACTGAACACGTTCCCCCGTACTTTGTTCAATCTGGCCTTTCATCACTTTGGCTAGTTCCTTCGCAGTCCACGTTAAGGATTGTTCCTGTTCATTCATTTGAAGACGTTTCCCCTGTGCCAATATCTGCTCCAAGGTGGCATTCCCCTCTGATGGAGATTCCATAACCGTCATTGCCCGTTTGAGTTCAGCAACTGGATCACTCTTAAGCAATTTAGTTATAGGTGATAGGAGGGTAAGCAGGATAAGGAGGCTCAGCACAAGCTTGACGTAACGCTCCATCGAGCGATTGGGCAGTAACATATCCACAAACGTTGCGAGCAAAACGATCATGATTAATTCCTGGAGCCAGTTGCTCAGCCACCCCATCCTTCTCAGCTCCTTTCTGGTATTGCCCATCACCTCATCATGACGGTCAGGTTCCCTGCTGTGAGCAGAATAGTGATTGCCAAGAAAAACATGAGTCCGACAGCAGCTAATGCTGCGAATACATAAATCATTGATTTCCCAATCGCTTGTAGACATCCTACGATCGGTGTGTCACCTAGTGGCTGCATGATCGCTCCAGTAATGTTGTATATGAGTGCAAGGGTTAGAATTTTGAGTGCAGGAAACGCACACAAAAACAGAATGATGATAACCCCTGTAAGACCAATTGCATTTTTCACCAGCAGCGAAGCTGTAATGACCGTATCTGTCGCATCTGCAAACGTCCTGCCTACGACGGGAACAAAGTTACCTGCGATATACTTAGCAGCTTTTAAACTAACCCCATCGGCAACGGAGCCTGATGCACCCTGCACCGAAATTACACCTAGAAACATCGTTAGTAGAATGCCGAGCAAGGCCACGCTGATATTACGCAGTAGATCTGCAAGCTGTGTGAGCTTGTACTTATCTGATAGCGAACTGACAAGATGCAACACGGCTGAGAAAAAAAGCAGCGGAAACACCAGCATGTGAATTAATGTGCTCACGAGGTGAATCATGAAAATAATCAGCGGATGAGTGACCGATACGGTCACCACATTCCCCATTGACGCTAGTAACGTGAAGAGCAGGGGAACCATCGCCATCATAAAACTCACCATGCCCTCAATGGCGTCCTTGGCATAACCTATGGCTACGCTGAAACTGTTGATGGCAATGACGATAATGACCATATAACAGATGGAATAGGCGATCTTACTAATGTTGTTTTTCTCAAATGCCGTCTGTAATGTCTCCAGAATCATACTTAGTACGCTTAACATCACAATGGTTACTAACAATTTGCCGTTATACAAGATTTCATGCAGCATGAATGTTCCAATCGCTATAAATACCGACTTCAGACTAAATCCTTCATTGCCCGGAATTAACATATCCATGAAAGAGGGTGTTTTCCCCTCTGGGAAAAATCCACCATATTGCCCCATGAGCTGATCCCAGTATTTCTCCACTTGATCCTTCGGAAGCTGGTCAGCCTGCTGCTGCATCCATTCTCCGGATGGTGCACTTGCGGTAACATGTCCCACCATCCCAAACAGAAAACATAGCATTAGTACAAAAGTAAGGCTCCACTGCGGCTTAAAATGGTTGTTGTTCATCAAAAGTCCGCATGCCTCCTTCTAAACCGGCATTAGTTTCATGACGGTTTCGATAATAATGCTAATAATGGGTATAGCGAGAACCAGAATCAGAACTTTTCCCGCAAGTTCTATTTTCGAAGCAATGCTCTCCTGACCTGCATCCCTTACAATCTGGGCACCGAATTCAGCAATGTAGGCTATGCCTATAATTTTCAATACGGTTTTCAGATAGATACTCTCCATACCTGAGTTTTCAGCGAGTCTCTTCAACACCTCGATGACTGCACCAATTTTGCCAATCAGTAGCATAAAAATGACTATGCCTGTAGCCGCAGCGATAAGAAATGCAAACATAGGCTTCTGCTCTTTGATGACAAGAATGAGGACTGTTGCAATCAACGCTAGCCCTACCACTTGAATAATTTCCACGGGTCACCACCATCCTGGCTTCATGACCGTTTTCATTGGAAAAGAAAGATCGATTTGATCTCTTGCAGCAATCCGTCTAACATACGAACAACCATGAATAATACAACGACGAATCCGATCACAGTTACCCAGTGCGCCATATCTTCCTTTCCCATTTGTTTCAGCACCGTGTGAATCATTGCAATGATGATTCCGATGCCCGCAATTTGGAAAATTGCGTTCACTTCTAGATTCATGACCTTGGCACCTCACTATCCCGGCAATTTCAGAAGATCAGAATGACGATTAACGCTCCGACAAGCATCCCAAGGCTACGGCTCATCCGTTCATATTTCATTTGGTCAGCCTGTGCACGGGATTCTTCATGCATGAGTTGTTGAATGGCTAGCGAGATATGTTTGGTCTGATCCTGACGGTCGCTGGTGCCAAGACTGAAGCTTAACTGCAACATGACTTCTCGCTCATCAGCTTTCATTGCGGACTTGTTCCACATGTATTCAATGCCAGCCTGAAGACTTTCACGTGCAGTGTGTCCGTGTGGCGGATTCATCTGACCTGCTGCATGGAGAAACAATGATCGTACAGGTTCCTTCGTTTGAGCTCCCATTTTTCCCATAGCATCAGGAAGCGGGGTCAATCCATAATTAATCTCCGTCATCAGTCGTTGTAATGCAGCAATTAATTCCCGCAACTGTCGTGGCCTGAGAGCAAATTGCCTTGCACGATAAAAGCCAGCCAGTGTGCTTGCGAACAAGATAATGACAGCACCCAGCATGTTAACCAAATGCCTCACCTCCTGCATCCGGCTGCTGTAAAACACGCATTTTCCCATCTGCCAAGCGAAAGTTCATCCCTCGGCTCGTCCGCCTAAGTTGCACATAGCGCTGGAACATCTGTTCCTGGATGAGTGTTCTCAATGCTGGCCTAGAAGATAACTCTCCCAGATCCCTCCCATGTGCAGTCGCAATCACCGAAACCCCCGAATGCAGTGCCTCCATAACAGCTTCCGCATCCTCTGGACGACCAATCTCGTCCACAATGATGACGTCTGGAGACATGGAGCGAAGCATCATCATCATGCCTTCTGCCTTTGGACATCCATCCATCACATCTGTGCGCGGGCCAACATCGAAGCCGGGTACCCCTTTATAACTTCCAGCGATTTCAGAGCGCTCATCCACAATGCCTACCTTAAGTCGAGGACGCAGCCCTTGCACGAACTCGCTTCCACCTACTAATCTGCAGCCATTGCTTATTTGTCTTGCTAGGTCACGCAGCAATGTCGTCTTGCCTTGTTGTGGAGGAGATAAGATTAACGTATGGAATACCTGTCCGCTTTTCATGTCCAGAAGGTAAGGCAGAATACGATCAGCCACACCATGAACTTCTCGGGCAACCCTCACATTGAATCCATTGATATCGCGTAAGGTTTCCACCCGTCCACCACTTAGCACCGTTCGACCAGCAAGCCCGATCCGATGCCCTCCGGGAATAGTAATGAATCCTTTACGAAGTTCTTCTTCCAATGTATAGAGTGAGTGATTACTAATCAGATCTAGCAGCCTGTGCGTTACTTCTTTTAGAGGAATGTAAGCTTCTTCAGGCTTAGCTGTCAGACTGCCCTGTGCAGTAAGAAAGTGATAGGTATCTCCAGCATTGATCTCGAGTGGTCTCCCTTCCCGGATGCGCACTTCCTCCACTTTCTCTAATACGGCAGGTGGCATTCTCCCTAGAATGGTTCGGATCGGTTCCGGAAAAAGCTCCTTCCAGTTCACTTTCATGAGTAGGCTCCTCCAACTTTGTAATCAAATTGATCGCGTTGCTGGTGCTTGTTCATATCTCATGTTTATGCCTGTACATCGAATTTATGACGCTGAATCTAGCAATTCTTTTTAACTGCAAAATGAGAGACGTCACTTCTTGCTCCATGTCAAAAAAACCGAAATAGGAAAGCATCGTTCAAGCTTCCCTGTTTCGGTCTTTTGTCGAATTAGTAAGAGGTTGTTCAAAAAGTTCTCTTTTGATTACGTAAAATGCCTTGAGGCATCTTACTCATCCATCACCTTGTTAGTGTGGCAGATACCTCTTCTGCATTTAATGCTGATACGGTGATATGTTGGTATTCAAGTACTTGCCCATCTGCCTGACGTATATCAATGGTTCGCTGCTCCCCTGGAAGCAGATCAAAATAGTTATCACTCATGCGCACATTACCTTGCGGGATCAGAATCTGAACCATTCTAGCTACCGCATCTTTTGCTTGCACAAACAATTGCTGGGTTTCTTCATTATATAAAGCGTGAATGCTGCTTGAACGAAGCTGCACATCTTTGGCATCGCGTAAATAATAAACGTTATCTAGGCAATTCCATGCAGGCGCAGATAACTTCAGCACCGCCTGTTCTGGGGGCAGATCTTGCAACACTTGCTTTTCGTCCCACTCTCCTAGCTTCACGACACCATTGGCCTCCACTTCGGCATGGAGCTCCATACGATGAATCGACTGACCTTGCATATCATAAACCTCAAGGATGACCAGCCCACTAAAAGAAGATAAGTGATCATTAATCACCCACAACTCTAACAGTTCCCCAGGTTCATGGTTCAGACTTAACAGTAATGGATCATAAAATTTACGTGCATAATAATAGGATGCTTTTGGAAGCAACTCATAATCGATTAACGACCAACTGGTTCCAGGCCAACTGTCGCTGTGCTGCCAGATTAATGAGCCACTCGTGCGCGCTTTGTTACGTCTATAATGCTCAATCCCGTATTTCAATCCCTCAGCCTGAGTTAGCATTGAGAACTGGATATACTCATCTAGATCTTGGGGTACTCCTGTGAACCCTTCCATAAGCAAAATGCCCTTCTGATGGTTCGTATCCTTGTTACGATAAGCCATTTCAACGCTTCCCCAATAGAATTGATCCGCTGGAATATGTCGTTTCAACGTATACTTCGTAGCCGAGGCATGCATACCAAATTCACTACTGAATAACGTGAAATCATTTTTATAGTTTTTAAATGTTACGCCCTCTACACTGTAATCTAGCAAAGGCACCTCGCCAAATTTACGTGGATAGACGGAACCATGCCATACTTGCCAGTTGTGACGATCTCCATGATTCGGATCATTCGCATCATTCCCGCCATAAGGAGATGAGGGCCAATATTGGCGTGCAGGGTCAAGCTGCTCTAGCAATTCTGGTAACATCTCATGATAAATGGTCTCACCGTAAAATGGTGTCGTGATTTCGCCGGATGACGATTTCATATCGTACAGCCAGTCAATTTCATTATTGCCGCACCACAACGCCAGTGATGCATGATTGCGCAGCCTTTGAATGTTGCAAATGGCCTCCTGCCGTACATTTTCCACAAAATCAGCATTGTAATCAGGGAAAAGTGCGTTGGCAAAAGCAAAGTCCTGCCACACTAATAACCCGAGCTCATCACATAGATCATAAAAGACATCTTTTTCATAAATGCCTCCTGCCCAGATTCTTAGCATGTTCATATTAGCTTCTACGCCCAACATGATCAGATGCTTATATCGAGAGTCCGGTGCGGCTCCAATTAGATTATCTACTGGAATCCAGTTCGAGCCTTTGGCAAACAACTTCACGCCGTTAATATGAAAAGCAAATGCTGGCTGTCCCTGCTCATCTTCCAGCACCAGCTCCACGGTTCGGATTCCAATTCGTTGCTCTTTACGATCAATCTCTACTCCGTCTGCAAACAACACAGTTTCCAGTTGATAGAGGTAAGGCTTACCCAGATCATGCGTCCACCATAATTGTGGCTGTGATACTTGCAGATCAAATCCGACTTTACTACTTAGCAACTCACCATCCGCTTGAGCCACAACCTGCTGATTCTCATCTAGAAGACGAGCATGATAGGTTAGATGGCCACATCCACGATATTTTTTCGCTTCAAGCTCAATTTTAATGTCTGCCTGTTGGTTGTCACACTGCTTCGTATATGCATATACCCCTTCCCACTTGGCTTGCACATGACGCTCCAGCTTAACCTTGCCCCAGATCCCCACGGTTACGATGCGTGGTCCCCAGTCCCAACCATAATTCATCGCTGCCTTCCGAATCCATGGACGTTCCTTCGTGTACGACGACCACTGCATCAATGCTTTGTCTCTATGATGAAGGTAAAGTGGATCAAAGCGGACAGCAATCGTATTTTTGCCTTGGCGTATAACGCGGGAGACATCATACACGTACGTTCGGTGCATATTGCTGGCCGTTCCAATCTCGAGACCATTTACATAAACCGTAGCATGAGTATCTAACCCTTCAAAAATTAATTCCCAGCGCTCTTGTTTGGTTGGAGCGGAATCCATCTGAAAGCGTGTGCGGTACCACCACTCCTTCTGCTCCACCCAGCGAGAATTGATATCGTTATGTCCATAATACGGGTGATCAATTAGCTTACGTTCAATCAAAGTGGAATGTACATCACCCGGTACACTCGCACTGATCCAGAAACGGTCATCTAAGTCTGCATCTGCAATGGTCAGCGGCGGTTTCTCTCCCACTTCATATTGCTGAATTCTCCAATTATCACTTAATAGCATGGTTTCTGCCTCCATCTATATCATTCAATGTCCATCCAATGAGTTTTGTTTATTTTATCTTACTTTCAGCCTGTTTACCTTTCTCTACCAATAGATCATAAGCTGCTTCCAATGTCACTTGACCAAACATAACGCTCTCCATCTCCGACCTATACGTAGCCGTAAAATCTTCAGCACCAGCAGGCGCAGGATAGAAAGGTAATGCCTTCGGTTTAGCAACATCAAGCAATTCTTTACCAAAACGTTCTCCATCCGTAAGATTAGGCTCAAGGGAAGCGTACACTTCATCATCAATTGGAATACCACGTGTCATCCCCAAAATTTGACCTGCTTCTGGGTCAGATATGAACCATTTGATAAACTCTTTCGCTTGCTCGACATTTTTGGAATTGGCACTTACAGAGAAGAAAATCGTTGACTGAGCCCAGCCACCTCCGCTCTCTCCGATCGGATTGCTATTCACGGCTAACTGACCTGGTTTAAGTGCTTCAATTGCACTCGCCGAGCCTACCGATGCTGTACGAAGCATAACTTTACCAGAACCCAGTGAGTCGAGCTGTGGATCATTCTCTTTAAAAGCTAGCTGCTGATCTGCCGGCGGTACAATACCTTCTTTTTGAAAATCGGCATAGATGTTGTTAAATTCAAAAAAGCTATCTTTGTCCAGATTGAACTTTCCATCTTGGAAAATAGGCCCTTTACCTTTGGCAGTCTGATAAAATTGATAGAATTCCCAGATGTTGCGCATGTCGTCGATCGGATATTTATCCTCTGGCAGCTTGCTCCGCGCCTCTTTGGCATAAGCAAAGAAATCATCCCAAGTCCAGTTGTTAAAAGGTAATTTGATTCCGTATTTCTCTAGTGTCACTTTATCATAGACCAATCCTGCACCATTGTAGCTCAAAGGTACTCCATACAACTTGCCATCAATCTTGATGTTCTCCAGAATCTTCTCATCCACGATGCCACTCAAGTCTAGATCAGAAAGATCCGCCAGTTGCCCTCGCTTCGCGTAGCCCTGAATATAAGCCGCATCCATTTGCAGAATATCTGGGAGAGAGGATGAAGCCGCAAGAGTAGGAAGCTTCTGCCAGTATCCATCCCATGATGTAAATTCGGTTGTGAGTTTGACATCCGTATGTTTCGATGTGTATAGTTCGATTGCTTTTTTGGTTGCTTCATGCCGAGCATCCGAGCCCCACCACATCATTTTGAGTGTGCCGGTGCCCTGACCTTCACTTGTGCCCGAACCTCCTGCACAGCCTGTCACCATGACCGCAGCCAGCACACCGATCGTCAACGTCTTCAACCAACGTTTACCTTTGATCACCATTGAATGACACTCCCTTGTATGTGAAGTTAATGTGATACCTGTCATCAAAAATCAACCTTTGATCCCTGTTGTCGCGATACCTTCCACAAAATGCTTTTGAGCGATAAAAAAGACGATTGCTGAAGGAATAACGGACAGTAATGACATCGCGAGCAATTGACCCCACTGTACTTCAAACTGATCAATAAACATCCGAAGTCCAAGCCCCACCGTAAACTTTTCTACCGAATTGAGGTATAGCAATTGCGAGAAAAAGTCGTCCCAGCTCCATAAGAAGGTGAAAATCGCTACGGTCACAAGTGCAGGCTTGATTAGCGGAGCAATAATACGGAAGAAGATCCCGTAAACGGAGGCTCCATCAATCTGCGCCGCTTCATCCAGTTCACGTGGAATGCCACGAATGAATTGCACAATCAAGAATATGAAGAATGCGCCGCCCCCGAAGAAATGTGGCAATATCAGCGGAACATAACTATCCACTAAACCAAGTTTGTTAAATAAAATGTACTGTGGTACAACGGTTACTTGTGAAGGCAGCATCATCGTTAGCAGTAGTATCGAAAACCAGAAGTTACGAAATCGGAAATTTAACCGACCGAATCCATAACCGACTAGAGCTGCTGTTACGACACCACCAAGTACATTCCAAAACTCCATTATTAACGTATTGGCAAAAAATCGAGCAAACGTAAACTCAGACGTAAAGTTCCAGCCGTTGCTGTAGTTCTCCCATAACCAGGTCGTCGGCCACAATGACGGTGAGGATAGTTCAGTCGTGCTTTTGAAGGAGGCTCCAATCCACCATAACACCGGGTAAATCATGAGCAGTGAAAATGGAATCAGAATAAGATGTGCCTTCCATGTCTTCTGACTGCTAGTTATCATTTTGATTTACCTCCTTCGGATTCGTAGAACACCCAGTATTTAGATACGATGAAATTCAGTGCTGTAAAGACACCGATAATGACAAGTAGAATCCATGCCAGCGCTGAAGCATACCCCATTTGAAACTGCTTGAACGCCTTATCATAGAGGAACAATACATACATGTAGGTAGAATTCGCCGGGCCTCCAGCCGTAATGACAAAAGCTGACGTGAACATTTGAAATGAGTTAATAATTCCGAGTACAAGGTTAAAGAACATGACCGGTGAGAGCATCGGGATGGTGATTGAAAAAAATTTACGAATACTACTAGCTCCATCCACAGAGGCGGATTCATATAGATCTTTTGGAATCTGCTTCAATCCAGCTAGAAAAATGACCATTGTTGACCCAAACTGCCAGGCATTCAGCAAGATCAAAGTACCTAGTGCTGTATTCGGATTGGATATCCAGCCGATTCCGGTAACTCCAAACCAACCAAGTACGTGGTTTATGTAACCATCCATGCCGAACATGTTCCGCCACAACGCGGACACTGCAATGCTCCCTCCAATCAAAGACGGAAAGTAAATCGCAGTACGATAAACATTCATGCCCTTAATGTCTTTGTTCAGCAAAATCGCAACCATGAGTGAGAAGAAAAGCTTAATTGGTACCGCTAGTAGCACAAATACAAACGTTACTGTAAGCGATTTCAAAAATAATTTGTCAGATTGTAATATTTCGCTATAGTTACGCGTACCTACCCATGTTGGCGAATCTAAAAGAGAATAATCTGTGAATGAAAGATAGAACGATTGCAGAATCGGCCACAATGTTAATAGCAGAAAACCAATCAGCCAAGGCGAGATAAACACATAACCAGCCACATTCTGCTGGTAGATCCAGCCGATTCCTCGCTTTTTGCCGAACATAGCATTACCCCGTTTCCATTGTAGTCTGTCAGCGTGAAACGCTGTATCTGAGTACATCATAGTCATTTCCTAAGTATACTGTCAACTAATTTGTTGATATTATTATGTTTACAAAATTTTAATAGGTTTACTTTAAGCGTTTACATAGATAAATAATATGAATAATCCTCGTTTGATAGATATTCCCTTCATACCAAATAGGCTATCCTTTACATTCACCTGTAATGGATAACCTCACATGGTTGTATGTTAGACTAGGCTATCAATGCTGCCTTTGATAATCAGTTCACCTTGAATGAGTCTCTTCTCATAAGGCATTCCGATATGCTTCAGCCTCCATTGCATGATTTCCACTGCCTGCACTCCTAGCGCCTCAGTCTCTGCGTTCACAGTACACAACTCAGGATATTGCGCCTGAACGTCAGGATCGTTGTCAAAAGCAACAACTGAAATATCGGCAGGGATTCGTTTACCTTGTCTCTCCAATTCAGCCATGCATAATGAAGCCACCTTGTCGTTGGCACATACTATCGCGGTGGTGGAAGAATTCTCACTGAGCTGTTGCATTGCTGTGCGAATCAGCTCTAGATTTTCATGATGATGCGTGGGTCTAATCTGTAGCAGCTCTTTATGTGGAGTGTAAGGTATACCATTTTCATCAAGAATCGCCTTAAATCCACTCCAACGATCGGCAAAACTACGGGCATACGACCAATCTCCTACAAACTGAATATGTCGATGGCCTTTACCAATCAGAAACTTCGTCAGCTTACGATAGATATCATAATTGTTCATAAACACTGTATCTGAAGCAACTAACTCATCCTCGTGATCTATAATAACAAAAGGAATACCAAGTGAACGTAACTCAACCAGCATAGCTGTATCAATCAGTCCGATCCCGATGATACCTAGTAACGCCTCTGGTCGCATGAGTTTGTTAAAATGATGAGGACTGTCGTCCGTAATGAGTACCGATGAGATCCCGTGCTCTTCTAAACCGCGAAACACCCCTTCAAGCACACGCCCCCAATAAAAAGATTCTCGATTCTGACTACGGATATTGGGAAAAAGGATACCGATCATTCGCTCTTCTTCCTCTGCCTGCGTCTTAGGCGCCATCGTGCGTCTAGTTAGTTGCTGATCCAAATAACCTAGATTCGAAGCCACTTCAAATATGCGCTCACGTGTTGCCGTACTGATGCCTGCCTTGCCAGATAACGCTTTCGATACTGCATATTTGGATACACCTACTCTATCCGCAATTTCCTGCATCGTTACTTTTTTCTTTTTGTCCAACGCTACTCCACCCGCCTCTTCTAAAAGGTTTACAAAACGATTTTGTAAACCAAACTAACACGTTTACATCATAACAAAAGAGATGCATGCTGTATAGGAATCATGTCGCCGTTCCTAAGACTCATCGGGAGTCAACAATGCGCTGAAGGTTGCATAACGTCTAATAACGAACCCAAAAAGGCTAACCGAATGTGCTTCGATTAGCCTTTTCTTATGCCTATAGGTCTATGTTGCTACAAACCAGACTTCTAGACGAAATAGTTTATTCCATTATCGACGAACTTGCGGCCCGCCAACTACAGCTTGTTCCGCTGTGTCGAGGTCATATGCTGTGTGCAATGCCTTGATTACATCATGCAGTTTCTCCCCATCGATGACACAAGAGACTTTAATCTCAGATGTGCTTACCATTTTGATGCTCACACCTTCACCTGAGATCACTTGGAACATCTTCGCAGCCACGCCTGGATGACTCACCATACCTGCGCCTACGATCGATACTTTAACCAAGTTCTCTTCAGAAGTCACTTCACGATACGGTAAACGACTGTGGAGGCTCTCAATGACACGCAATGCGTTCTCACGATCAGACAATGCTACGGAGAAGGAGAAGTCTGCTTTTCCGTCCATAACACCACTTTGCACGATGATATCAACGTCAAGCTGTTCAGACGCCAGAGCACCAAACACCTCTGCCAGAACTCCTGGGGCATCTGGAACACCCAAAATGCTGATGCGAGCTACGTTTTTGTCATAGGCAATACCACTAACCACTACACCTTGTTCCATCGTTGCTTCCTCCTTCACAACCGTTCCTTCATTATGGTTAAAGCTGGATCTTACAATCAAAGGTACACCGGAATGCTTCGCGTACTCCACTGCACGCGGGTGCAACACGGCTGCGCCCAGATTTGCTAATTCCAGCATTTCGTCATACGAAATTTCTTTCAGCTTACGTGCAACCTTCACGATCCTTGGATCAGTAGAATAAATCCCGTCCACATCCGTATAGATCTCGCACGCATCCGCTTGAATAGCTGCTGCCAGCGCTACGGCCGTTGTGTCCGAGCCGCCCCGACCTAATGTAGTGATCTCGCCGTCTTCTGTCATCCCTTGGAAACCTGCAACGATAACAATATTACCGTCCTCAAGCGCTCTCATTACTCGCTCAGGCTGAATATCGTTAATACGCGCTTTGCCATGAACTGGCTCTGTGCGGAAACCAGCTTGCCAGCCTGTAAACGACACAGCTTTGCGTCCAAGTGCTTGAATAGCCATGGATAACAAAGAGATTGAAATCTGTTCTCCAGTCGTAAGCAACATATCCATCTCACGTGCTGGTAACTCACTATTCAATTGTTTCGCTTGATCAATCAAATCATCGGTTGTATCTCCCATTGCCGAAACGACAACTACACACTGATGGCCTTCATCCATTTTCTCTACAACACGTCCAGCTACACGTTTCATACGCTCCGTGTCTCCGACCGAGCTGCCCCCAAATTTCATGACGTACAATGACAACGCAAATCCACTCCCTACCTTGTGCAGTATGCATAATTGATGTCCATCGCCATTATTCTCTCCGAAAAATGACTTTAACCCAGTATATTACGAAAGCGTCTGATAGGCTAACCTTTTTTCGAAAAAACCCTCTGCCAAACAAATGGCAAAGGGTTGAACAGACCGTTTATTCGCTTACAGTCATTGAAAGTTACGCACGGGAAGAGTATTTACCTTCACGTGTATCGATCAGGAGAACGTCACCTTCGTTGATGAACAAAGGAACTTGTACATTCAATCCTGTTTCTACTTTCGCGTTCTTGGTAGCACCTTGTGCAGTGTTACCTTTAACACTTGGCTCTGTTTCGATAACTTTCAACTCCACGCTTGTTGGCAAGTCAATCCCGAGGATTTCACCTTGGTAGCTAACGATTTTTACGTTCATGTTTTCTTTCAGGAAGTTCAATTCCCATTCCAGTTGGTCACTCGTCAAAGTGAACTGGTCATATGTTTCGTTATCCATGAACGTATGCTCTGCACCACTTGCATACAGGTAAGATACGCCACGGTTTTCGATGATTGCACGGCCAATTGTTTCACCTGCACGGAATGTTTTTTCAACTGTGTTACCATTGCGCAAATTTTTCAATTTGGAACGTACAAAGGCAGCGCCTTTACCTGGTTTAACGTGTTGGAAATCAAGTACGGTATAGATATCGTTATCTACTTGTACAGTCAAGCCTGTTTTAAAATCGTTTACTGAAATCACAAAGATCCCTCCTGGTATAGTTGAAAAGTAGGTGATACAAGTCGATGCGTTATTTTAAATATGACTTTGCCTGAATACAATACCATGTGCGGCGTGACCGTTCCAGGTTCGGATCGTTCTTACGATCGCTGTTGTCTTCCTATTTACCTGATTAGACTTTATAAGGATATAAATAGGAAGACAAAGGCGAACGCTAACGCTTCTTCAGAATCGATTCCTTCCCCTTCACTACTACGCTAATTACACATTACGATTGAGGAGAAAATTCATCTTTAAATTAAAAATTCGTTTCTATCACCGGTGGATAGTCATTTAGCCGATAACGGTAAATTTCTTATCCGATTTTGTTAAAATATGAATGCCTGTCTCTGTGATAACCACATCGTCTTCGATGCGTACACCGCCAAGACCGTCGATATAAATACCCGGTTCTACAGTTACAACCATGCCCGGTTTCAATACATCGTCACTAAGCTTGGACAAACGAGGAGATTCATGAACCTCCATACCCAAGCCATGACCTGTGCTATGTCCGAACTGATCTCCGTAGCCGTAGCCTGCAATGACATCACGTGCCAGTGCATCGGCTTCGCGTCCGGTCATACCCGGTTTCAGGTTCTCCAGCGTATGTAACTGGGCTTCCAGTACGATATCATAGATTTTGCGTAGCTCAGGTACAGGTGTACCTGTTGCAATGGTACGAGTCAGATCTGAACAGTAACCGTCCAGCAACGCACCAAAGTCAAACGTAATCAATTCGTTCTGTCCAATGACCTTCTCACTGGCTACCCCGTGTGGCATTGCAGAACGTTCACCTGAGGCAACGATCGTATCAAACGATGAAGATGTCGCACCATGCTTACGCATGAAGAACTCCATCTCCAAATCAACCTCACGCTCAGTCATGCCCGGTTTAGCAAATTGTAAAACGTGGCTGAACGTTGCATCTGCCAAATCTGCTGCTCTTTGCATTACAGCGATTTCATCCTCGTCCTTGAACATGCGAAGTTGTTCCACAACACCGGAGACAGCTTTCAGCTCAACCGGTTGAAGTGTTTCAGCATAAGATGCATGCGTGCCAAATGTCACGCTATCTTGCTCAAAGCCAACTTCCTTGATGTTTGCGGAAAGCAACAGCTCACGCACGGAATCCATCGGTTTTGGTCCGTGTTCCACAACGGTAAATCCTTTAGCTTGTAGGGGTGCTTGTGTCATATAGCGGAAATCGGTCAGCAAGTAAGCTTCCTGTTCCGTAATAAGCACGTATCCCGCTGAACCCGTAAAATTCGTCATGTAACGACGGTTAATCGGATTAGTAATCAGCATAGCCGTGAGTTCACGCTCGCGCATAGCCTCACGCAACTTATTCACTCGTTTGTTTTCCATCGGTAACCCTTCTTTCTCTCACATTCCCGGGTTCCCGGCTCAGGTTTGTTTGTCCAGATGACGCACGAGAGCCAGCAATCCCAGTTCATAGCTTACTTCGCCAAATCCGGCAATCTGCCCGATCGTTTCTGCAGCAATTACTGAATGATGTCTGAACGCTTCGCGTGCATGAATGTTGGATAGATGAACTTCCACTGTAGGGACTTTTACGGCATTAATCGCATCCCGTATAGCGTAGCTGTAATGAGTATAAGCTCCGGCATTCAGCATAATTCCGTCGTCTTCCCCCATCGCTGCGTGGATTCGATCAATGATGTCCCCTTCGTGATTAGATTGATAAAAAGTGATGGAGACGCCCAGCTCTTCAGCCTGTCTGCGAATTTTGTCTTCAATATCCTTCAGACTAAGCGTTCCATAGATGCCAGGTTCACGTACACCTAGCATGTTTAGGTTCGGGCCATTGATCACAACAATTCGTTTCATAGCTGCTCCATCCTCTCTGCAAATAACCATCTGCTATTTTAACACAGCCATTGCCGGATTGAGAAGCTTTTTTGCGGCTATGCTCCTGCTTTCTCTGGCTCACGCTTACGTTCGTCTGTGTACTCCATAGCTACTGTATAACCGATGAAGAGTCCCCACAGCAGGAAGAAACAGAATTCAGTGATGATTGAATCCCAAGTTAATTCATTCTGAGGCTTCATCATATGCACCTTAGGTCCGACCAGCACAAAGATAATAAGCCACCAGATGATTCCGTAGATCATACCCGGGATCGGCCCTTTTAGCTTACGAAGTGTAAAGGTATAGAGAACAGCAGCTAGGATCGAAAACGCGATAAAAAACAACCATCCTGTCAAATGCCCTGCCATGGAATTCACGAATTCATGCTTGAAAAAAGGCTCCGCCAAAAAACCTAGAGGTACAATCGTAAAATGGATGACATACAACAGTAAATATATTGCCCCCCATATAAATCCTGCGAAAAAACCTAATTCCACAGCAAATGGAAACGGCTTGGTCAAGTAATGTGCTTCTCCTTGTTTTTGCTTTCTACGACTGCTCTGTCCAGCCAATCTATTGCGATCTGAAATTTGGTCTTTTCGATGTCCCCGATCTTCTGTATGCTCTGTCAAGTGTTAAGCTCCTTCCATTTTTCTCTTCTACATGGGTACAAGGCTATATCTCCCATTGTGAAGCTTCGATTCACACGGATTGTTTATGGGGTAGTATGTTCCATTCTGACCAAACTTAACAACATCCAGCACGGATTGTCCTGCAAACTAGAAATTGCTCTCAAAATTCGATACAATAGGGTTATCAAACCGCCTTCTACCATGAAGGCATAGAACAGAATAGGAAGGTGAGTAATTTGCCTCAACAATCCAAGCCTGTCAGCTATGGGGGGCAAGCTGTCATTGAAGGCGTAATGTTTGGTGGGAAACACGTCAATGTTACGGCTGTGCGAAGAAAAGACGGCGAGATCACGTATTTGGAAGTTCCCAAGCAAGACAAGTCCTGGGTCATGAAATTGCGGCGGATTCCGTTAGTGCGCGGGATTGTCAGCATTATAGATTCGAGCGTTAAGGGCAGTAAACACCTGAATTACTCTGCTGACGCGTATGCTGATGATGAACTGGAACCGGAAGAAAAAGCAAAACAAAAAGAAAAAGAAGGCTCTGGCTGGAGCCTGAGCATGATTATTGGAGTAACCGCAGTAGCCATACTCTCATTCTTATTCGGGAAGATTGTACTTACCCTGCTACCGGTGGTCATCGAGAATTTTCTTTTCAAGAATGCATTCGACAATCAGTTTTTGCATAATTTACTGGAAGGCGGCATTAAGCTGATTCTGTTGCTTGCTTATCTCTGGTTGATCTCTCAGACACCCATGATTAAACGTTTGTTCCAATACCACGGTGCAGAGCATAAGGTAATCAGTGCTCATGAAGCAGGTGAAGAGCTCACGCCAGAAAATGTGCAAAAATATAGCCGACTTCATTATCGTTGCGGCAGTAGCTTCATTATGTTGACGGTGATTATAGGTGTATTTCTATACTCCCTCTTCACTTACGACAACCTATGGGAACGTATGGGTCAGCGGTTGATTTTGCTACCTGTAGTTCTGGGCATTTCCTTCGAATTGCTGAAAATCACCAATTCCGTTCGTGATATTCCGCTGTTACGCTATCTCGGATATCCGGGGTTGTGGCTACAGTTATTAACGACGAAAGAGCCTACGAATGAACAGGTTGAAGTATCCATCGCCTCATTTAACCGTATGCGTGAGTTGGATGCAAAACTTGCAAATGCTTCTGCAGTGTCAGAAATTTCTGTTGCATCACTTGATCCTGTGAAAGGGTGATTGATATGAACAAGCAGGCGATCTTATTCTGGACGTTCATCACACTTGCTGCTATTGGTGCATTAGGTTATTTAAGCAGCGGTGGAATTTCCCGAATTGTCATACCTCTGATTGTGTTAGGCGGAATATTCCTGCTGTATAAGTATCCTCCCCAGCGCTGGAGACGTAAATCAACGCCTAAGGTTAAACCATCGGCACGAACGATGGCCAAAGTTAATGCACAACAAGGCAGCACCAAAAAGAGTACTAGCGGATCATCCAAGAAACGCAAAGATTATCCGTTCCAAGTCATTCAAGGTCAAAAAGGTAAAAGTGATGAAGATATTCCTAAATTTCACTAACTTTGAATAAAAGGAATCACCAAAAACAGCAACTCTCTATCATGAGAATTGCTGTTTTTTTTTGAGGTAGTGTATCTGAACATTTGAATCTTCCTATACAGGTGTCAGAGGTAGTGATTCGGTTTGTTTTTTCCGAAGTTCTTTGCGCTGCTTATTCAATTGCTCGTCATACAACTTCGTATTCCACCCACTAAAAAACTCCGTGCCGGCAGCTAACCCAGATAAATATAACGCGGTGCTATCCTGGGCTGAAAGGTGAAACTGTGTGGGTTTAATTCCTATTGTCGGTATTTTGATCGTACGGAAACGATTAATCTGTTCGATATATCGCTCATCATGAGCGGTAAGCATCGTCTCCACCAACGCCTGAAGCATGCTGAGCGGCCCTCTAATTCGTGCTGACTTCCCTTCTGTCTTGCCAACCATTTTAAATCCAACGACCGGAATCGGTTCACCGCTTCGCTCTACGCGGTCCCCATCAAATAACCACAACGGAAAATTACTGAGCAACCCACCATCCACCACATACACAAACTGATCGGGAAAACGCATGCCTTTAGACAGGATCGGAGATCTTCGAATAACAACTGGATCGAAAAAGTAAGGAATGCTACAGCTCATGCGAACAGCCTTGGCTACCTCAAGCTTACTTGGATCAATCCCAAAGCGCCCAATATCGTCAGGTAAAACCAATATCGTGCCGTTTGTAATATCCGATGCGGTGATGAGCAATTTACCTTTTGGAAGATCCGCAAAGGTTCGAATTCCTTTTTGCTTCAGCATATTGCGAATCCATTCTTCGAGTGCTTCCCCAGAGTATAGCCCCTTCTTCAGAAACAACCTCGCCGCAGGACCGATCCAGCGTACATCAAATATAGGAGAACGACGCAGCAATGAAGCAAATGGCATATTCTCAATAATAGTCTTCATTTCTTCCGCTCGGTATCCTGCCGCAATCAGAGCAGCCACAATGGAGCCAGAAGATGTACCTGCCACACGGTGAAACACCATATCGTAATCCTGCGCTGCCTGCACTGCACCCGCAAGTGAGATCCCTTTGACGCCTCCACCTTCAAACACCGCATTAATTAACATGCTAAATACCCCCGTTCTCCAGACAGCCATGTTTCTACTGCAACTGTATGAGAACAGGGGTTGGTTATATTACGTATATCACACTAAAAAATTCTATAGTCCATAATATGCTTTGAGTCTAGCGATCAAGCCCAATGTATTCTTCGTTAAATGCTGTGAGCTGAAGTAGATATCACCCTTGATCAAGTCATACTTTTCATTATACATGAGCTGGTCTATAATCTCCTGTGAGGTATTCCAGCCAATCTCGGATGTCCCCAGCTTATAAGGCGCATGGCCAATGTACAGTTTAACGTTGGTGTTCGCTACCTCATTAACCCACCAGTCCACAACTTTATCATATCGAGCAGCACTTAGTGTCATACTCCAGTACACTTGAGGTGCGACATAATCAATCCAGCCTTGCTTGATCCATGTGCGAACATCTGCATGCATGCTGTCATAAGCCGGCACTCCTGCTCTTGTATCGGATCCTGTTGGGTCATCCGCTTTATTACGCCACACGCCAAAAGGACTAATGCCGTATTGAACGTTGGGCTTTACACGGTGTACACTCTCTCCAAGCTGCTTCACAAATTGATTAATATTATCGCGTCTCCACTCCGCACGATCCTTGGTATTCAATGTATTATAGGTCTTGAATGCCGCATCATCATTAAATGTAGCGTTAGACGGATAGAAATAATCATCCAAATGCACACCATCAATATCATACTGATTAACCACTTCCATGATTGTATCAATAATATGTTGTCTGGCTTGCGGCATACCTGGATTGATATAAAGCTTGCCTGATACATTGACAATCCAGTCTGGATGTAATTTCGAAACATGATTCGCTGCCAATCCGCTGGTACTCGCTGAATTCGTAGCACGGAACGGATTGAACCAAGCATGGAACTCCATCCCACGTTGATGTGCTTCTTCGATCATAAACGACAGTGGATCATACCCTGGATCTTTACCTTGAGTTCCCGTGAGAACCGTATTCCATGGCACAAGTCCTGAGGGATAGATTGCATCAGCATTCGCCCGAACCTGAACGAATACCGCATTGATTCCCATGTCCTTTAATGCATCTAGCTGCTGTGTGTACTCTTGTTTTTGCTTCGTAATGTTGTTTCTTGCGCCAGATGACGGCCAATCACCGTTTACTGTTGAAATCCAAGCCCCACGCATCTCTTCTGAAGCAGGCGTCTGTCCAGTGCCACCTGGTTCAGCAGGAACAGCCGGGGTAGGGGTAGGCGTTGGTGAAGGTGTCGATGTTCCTTCATCTGTCGACAAATCGATAACTTGCTCCGATTGATTCCAATTCACTCGAATTCCGAGATTCTCACTGACAAAACGAATAGGAACCATGACACGACCTTGCTTCAGTTCTACAGAAGCATCCAAACCAACCACTGTGTTATCCACGGTAGCTTGCTGACGACCACTGGTCATGCTGATGACTGAATCAGCCTTTTTGATCGTTACGGTACGTGTCGCTTGAGACCATAATACCGAAGCCCCCAGCCCTTCACTAATGACTCGCAAAGGAACCATGGTTACATTCACCTTAGGGATAATGTAAGGCGATA
Organism: Paenibacillus tundrae; assembly: GCF_030812775.1. GTDB lineage: Bacteria > Bacillota > Bacilli > Paenibacillales > Paenibacillaceae > Paenibacillus > Paenibacillus tundrae_A. The sequence goes on along the minus strand of NZ_JAUSTI010000001.1, from coordinate 381,063 downwards.
CATCTGAGTCTAAGCGTTGTCCGTCCAAGTTAATGACGATTTCCTTCTGTCCTGCTGCCTGTGCCGTCATTCCTGCTGTCTGCAAACCCAGCACAAAAATAAGCAACAGGATTAATCCTTTACGAAACTTCATCGATAACAATCCTCCATCATTTTTTAAACTCGCGGCAAATTCTGCTAGTTTAATAGACGCTCCTACGGATGGTTTAGTTGCGATCAATCACCAAATGTTGGGTAGAAAAAAACCAGCTTACGCGCTTTATCACATGACGATAAGCATCGTTGGCTGGTTTTCAGAAGGCTTTTACAAGCATTCATTTCGCATCATTTCATTACTTATGATCCAATTTCGATGTTAAGAATATCTATTACGATTCTGTATTACTCATAACATCTTGCAGGTTTTTGAGGTCACGCAACCGACTCTCATCTTGACGGAAATACTCGACTAAAGACTCGATACACGTAATTGAATCCCAGCTTAAGTGGTGTTCAATTCCTTCTACGTCCTTATAGATATTTTCCTCTTGGACACCAATCGTTGTCAAAAATTGCTCAAGCAGATGATGGCGCTCCATCAACCGTTTCCCCATCTTTTTACCTTTTGGAGTGAGTACCAAGCCGCGGTACTTCTCATAGATCAAGTACTCGTCTTTGTCCAGCTTCTGGATCATTTTCGTCACCGATGAAGGATGCACTTCCAATCCTTCAGCTATATCAGACACACGAGCATAGCCCTTTTCATCAATTAATTTGTATATACGCTCCAAATAATCTTCCATACTGGGCGTTGGCATCTGCTTCCCTCTCTTCTCTCTGATCGGCAGCTGTTCCTGCCTGATCCCTATCTTATAATGATACATGTTATCAATGCGCATTGGCAAGTCCTCTGGAACTACATGAGCCTGTATTGCGATTTTGAATGTCTAAAAAAGCCCATCCGCACGCAAGTATTGGCAAGGTTGACATCACCCTTCTTGAGACAAACTAAGTACAGTTTCGTATCGAAAGGAGTGTTGATGTGAGTACAAGTGTAGCGCAGCCCCCAGTCCGCAAAGCAAAGGGTACTAAACCCTTTATTCCCGATTTAGTGTATTTTGAACCTGGTGCGCTGGATTATGATAAAGGAAAACGAATCATGGAGTGGGTCACTTCTAGAGATATCCCTTACCAGATGACGACATCCCATAATCGTATCACAAACCTCCCTGGTGAAACGGAGCAAGAAAAGTATCGGATGGCTAAGCGTACACTGGTGGTGGGTGTTCGAAAAACGCTTAAGTTTGATCAATCCAAGCCTTCGGCAGAGTACGCTATTCCAATTTCAACAGGTTGCATGGGTCATTGTCATTATTGTTATCTACAAACCACACTAGGTGCCAAACCTTATGTACGTGTGTATGTGAATACGGAAGAGATTATTGAAGCGGCCAAAGGTTATATCGAGGAGCGTGCTCCTGAAATTACACGATTCGAGGCAGCCTGTACCTCAGATCCAGTAGGACTTGAACACATCACAGAAAATTTAAGTGATCTAATTCGATTTATGGCTGACGAAGAGTACGGGCGATTGCGATTTGTAACCAAATATCATCACGTTGATCCATTGTTAAACCTGAAACATAACGGTCACACCCGAATCCGGTTTAGCGTTAATTCCGATTATGTCATCAAAAACTTCGAACCAGCAACGTCCCGCTTTGAAGAACGGATCGAAGCTGCCGGTAAGATTGCCCATGCCGGTTATCCCCTAGGTTTCATCATTGCCCCGATAATGTGGTATGACGGATGGGAAGAAGGATACTCGGAATTGCTACAAAAGCTTGCAGATACATTGCCTGACGAAGCAACCAAGGATCTCACGTTTGAGATGATCCAGCACCGTTTTACCAAAACAGCAAAAGCGACCATTGAAAAGCGTTACCCCAAAACGAAACTTGAGATGGATATGGAAAAACGTAAGATGAAGTGGGGACGCTGGGGGCAATATAAGTATGTGTATAAAGACGACCAACAAGACGCTCTGCGTGAATTCATTACGGAACGGATTTTCGAGCATTTTCCTTTAGCCAACATTGATTACTTCACCTAAAATCACACACAATCCAGCGTAATGATATGGATACGCACTTCTATATGGATTCCTACAAACAAAAAGCAGGTTACATGATCCAGAATAATCTGGGCTCCCATGTAGCCTGCTTTTGTATACCCTTATTCATACCCTTTTATAAACTCACCGGTTCACACATGAAGCCATTCGTCAGATGATCATCCAATCGGGTGTGATGCTCTGCAACCAAATCGTTATTTTGGTCATCTGACCGGTGTATAGCAAAATACCCATAAAGACCATCAAAGCTCCACCAACCTTCATCAACACATTCGAATAACGCAAAATCCAGCGCGTTGAACCGATGAAGAAGGCTAAGACAAAGAATGGCAAAGCAAAACCGACAGTGTACCCTGTAATCAATGTAAACCAAGTTGTTGGCTCACTAGCAGCCATCGCAATAATCGCAGTCAGGATTGGCCCGATACACGGTGACCAACCAGCGGAGAACCCTATACCGAAGATAAAAGAGCCAAGGTACCCTGCTGGTTTCCACTTCATATCCATCTTTCGTTCTTTCATAAGAAACTGCGGTTTGAATACCCCGAGCAAAAACAACCCCATCAATATAATTAAAATAGCAGATAACTGACGGATCAATTCTCGATGATCATTGAAAAACTGACCAAATAATCCAGCTCCCAGCCCAAGTGTATAAAATACAGCTGAAAAGCCTAAAATAAACGCCAGCGTATGAGTCAACGTTTTAAAACGAACTTCTCGCAGATTACGATCATCCTTCAAGCGTTGCACCGTCATGCCTGTAATATAAGACAAGTATGACGGATACAGTGGAAGACAGCATGGTGATATAAACGAAGCTACTCCTGCAACAAAAGCCACCCATACGTTAACATCAGGCATGATGCGGATGTCTCCCTTCTCCGGGCTCGCTTGCTTACTCGTTCAGTCGTTAGGCACGGAACCCTTTTTTTCCAATCATCGTCAGAATAAGCATCGTGATGAGTAGCAATACAATCGTTGCTCCTGGTGCGAGATTCCAAATCCCGGCTACAACCAGTCCAATAACAACGGCAATTTCACCAATAACTACGGACAAAATAATTGCTGACTTGAAGCTCCGCGCCATCAGAAGGCTGACAGCCACCGGAATCGTTAATAGTGCTGATACAAGCAGAGCACCTACGATTTTAATAGCTGTACTGATCACGAGCGCAGTCATTATTGTAATCAACATGTTTAACAACCGGACAGGCAAGCCCGTAACTGCTGCTGCATCCTCTTCAAAACTAAGCAGGAAAAATTCTTTATGTAACAGAGCTACAACGATGACCACAATTAGAGTGACCACCCCTACTAGTTTCAAATCCGTGGCATCCAGAGTATAAATACTTCCGAATAAATAACTCATAACATCTGTGTTATACCCTTTGCCTAACGTGAAGAACAGTGAAGCCAGTGCTACGCCTCCGGACATAATAATCGCAATAGATAGTTCTGCATAACTCTTGTATGCCTTACGCAGCTTCTCAATCGCAAACGAAGCCAGTACCGCAAATACAAGCCCTACCCCAATCGGATATACCTCAATTAGGAATCCAAGTGCAACCCCCGCAATCGTCACATGAGAGAGCGTGTCCCCAATCATCGACAAACGTCGTAACACCAGAAATAACCCGATCAACGGAGCAGTGATCCCAATTAACAATCCACCGGCTAGTGCCCGCTGAAAAAAATCACTCATTAATATTTCCAAAACATACACGACTCCTTCTTCGGCCTTGCTCTAATCCAACCGCGCCCTACACGGCATCTATTTCACCAAGGAAGTAGTATGCTGTAGATTCGTTTCTGCACAGTCTTCAATCTCATGAGAATGGCGAACATGAAAATGAATTTTACCATTCGTAACCGCCGCCTGCGAACCCAGATAGTTCTCCATCCGATCCATATCATGGGATACCATCAAAAACGTCATACGGTGGTGTTCATGCATATGGGTAATTAATTCGAAGAAGCTGTCCTGCGATTCCGCATCGATTCCAACCGTTGGTTCATCCAAAATAAGCAAATCTGGATGATTGATCAGCGCTCTAGCGAGAAACACACGCTGTTGCTGCCCTCCGGATAATTGTCCAATCCGCTTGTTCGCCAGATCCTCAATGCGCATCACCTGTAAGGCATCTGTGCATTGTTGCTGCGCTTTACGCGACATTCTCCGAAACATATTTTTGTTATTGTACAAGCCAGACATGACCACTTCACGCACTGTTGCTGGAAATAGTGGATTAAACGCATTTTTTTGCGGCACGTAACCAATCCGCTCCCAGTCCTTGAACCGGCGAATGGATTGTCCGAACAGCTTGATATCACCCTGTGCAGGAGGCAACAGACCTACAAGCATTCGCAGTAAAGTCGTTTTTCCCGCTCCATTCGAACCGATAATACCAACAAAGTCTCGTTCTTTAACCATAAAATTAAGATCATTGATCACTTTCTGGTCTCCATAAGAGAAGGAAAGCTTCTCGATCTCGATGATTGGATCATGACATAGTGGCATGATTTGCTGCATTGCAAAGCCGCCCTTCATTATATATGAGGATTCTAAGTTAAAATCCTTCAGTCTACCTTATTTTAATGCGATCAATAGATTTTGCAAATTTTTTTCCATCAAAGTGAAGTAATCATCACCATTATCCACCTGTTCTTTGGTCAATCCTTCAACTGGATTTAATACCATCGTCTCTACGCCTGCTTCACTCGCGAGTGTTTTGGCAAGTTTATCAGATACAAGCTCTTCGAAGAAAATATACTTAATGCCTTCATCCTTAACGAGCTTCGCCAGGCTAACGATGTCCTGCCCCGTCGGTTCAGCATCAGGAGATAGTCCCATAATAGCATGTTGAGTCAATCCATAATCGCGCGCTAAGTACCCAAACGCCTGATGAGAGACAACAATTTCTTTATTCGGGACTTGAGATAACTGTTCCGTAAAGCGTTGATCAAGTGTTACAAGTTTAGCATGCAGTTCTTCATAACGCTCTTCATACCCTGCTTGGTGGGCAGGATCTGCTTCAACGAGACTATTTTTAATATTCTCTGCCATAATCATAGCCGATTTAGGACTTACCCATGTGTGTGGATCAACATGATGGTCCGCAACTTCTTCAGTGGCCGTTTCCTCATCAGAATGTTCACCCTCGTGCTCATCTGCATGTTCGTCTGCGTGCTCTTCATCATGCTCTGCACCATGACCGTGTCCGTCATCCCCTTCAGTCGTTAACAGCGTAACGCCTTCACTGACAGCGACAGATTTTACTTGTGTATCACTGTTCAATGATTTGAGGAAATTAGGAACCCAACCCTCAAGACCTGCACCATTATAAAGAAACAATTGAGCTTTGGATGTATTAACAATATCCTGGCTCTTAGGCGTCCATTCATGGGGTTCAACACCCGTAGGCAGCAAATTAATTACATTCGCATCTTCTCCACCAATGGCTGCTGTAAATGCATATACAGGATAAAAGGTCGTGACAACATTCACTTTATCTTCCACAATCTTGGCATTATTCGATGTACTCTGACCACAAGCCGTTAAGAGAACCAAGCTAACAATAAGGAAGCTGCTCCATACCCACTTCATCCGGTTCATACCTGTATGCTTCGATGCATGATTCTGCTCATCTTTATTCCTGTTTATTAAACGCATGTTTATAATCACTCCGTATCTCTTAATCGTAAATATTACTGAAAGAATTATAGGGAACCTGTCTCTCATTGTCAAGCAGCTTTCCTATTCATTCTAACCTGGTATACAGAGTTCATAACAATATATGCTTGTTTTTTCACGATCAGATCAGAAGTTACAGCATATATGCAAAGAAGATGACCCGAATGATCGGGTCACCTCTTGAGAATAACCATATGTTAACCTTGATTCGATATGTCCCACTGAACGGTTACATATGAGTCTCGGCGTTAAAGCTTCTTATTTAACTTGAGCACCGTTAGGCATGTTATCAGGTACGGTAGCGAGTGTAAGCTGATCTCCATGGGATGCAGCCAAAATCATGCCCTGAGACAGTTCTCCACGTAATTTTACAGGTTTCAGGTTGGTAACACAGATGACTTTGCGTCCCACCATCTCTTCTGGAGAGTAGAACTTGGCAATGCCAGACACAACCTGACGTTTCTCATAACCAAGATCGAGCTGAAGTTTCAACAGCTTATCTGCTTTTTTGACAGGCTCACAGGCAATAACCTGAGCAACACGCAGTTCTACTTTTGCAAAATCATCAATGCCGATCTCTTCTTTGCCTTCTGGCGCAGACACAGGTTCAGTCGCCTCCGAAGCAGCTTGTGGAGCTTCAGACTGTTCCTCGGTTTTCTTACCACCAGTCATTGCCTCGGAGATATAAGCAATCTCCTGTTCGGAGTCAAGACGTGGGAAGATTGGATCACCTTTCTGCAAAGCATTACCAGCCGGAATTACGCCCCATTGCTTCGCCGTATCCCAAGCAGTAAGCTCGCCTTCTTGGATACCTAGCTGTTCCCAGATTTTACGCGGAGCGCGGGTCAGGAATGGCTGTAGCAGGATGGAAGAAATCCGCAAGCTTTCAATTAAATGAGCCATTACAGAGGCAAGTTCATCGCGTTTAGCTTCATCACGAGCTAGTGCCCACGGCTGTGTCTCATCAATATATTTGTTACTGCGGCTAACGAATTGGCTGATCGCTGTCAACGCAACGGAGAATTGCAGATTCTCCATAGCTGTTTCTACTTTATCCACAGCTGCTTGACCTGCTTCTTCGAGCGATACATCAAACTCGGTTATACCCGATGCAAATGCAGGCGCTTGGCCTCCGAAGTATTTATCAACCATAGCGACTGTACGGTTCAACAGATTACCAAGATCGTTGGCAAGATCCGAATTCACACGATCTACGAAGCTTTCTGGTGTAAACGTACCATCTGAACCAAATGGAACTTCACGAAGCAGGTAGTAACGAAGAGAATCCAGACCATAACGATCAATCAAAGTTACCGGATCAACAACATTACCTTTAGATTTGGACATTTTGCCATCCTTCATCAACAACCAACCATGTGCAAACACTTTTTTCGGCAATGGCAGATCAAGCGCCATCAGCATGATTGGCCAGTAAATCGTGTGGAAACGAACAATCTCTTTACCTACCAGATGAACGTCCGCAGGCCAGAATTTATTGTACAGGGTAGGATCAGATGAACCATAGCCTAGAGCTGTAATATAGTTGGACAACGCATCAATCCACACGTACACGACATGCTTCGGATCGCCTTTTACTTTTACGCCCCACTCAAATGTTGTACGCGAAACAGCGAGATCTTCCAAACCTGGCTTGATAAAGTTGTTAATCATTTCGTTCTTACGGGATTCCGGTTGAATGAATCCTGGGTTATCCTCATAATACTTGAGCAAGCGATCAGCATATTTACTCATGCGGAAGAAGTAGGATTCTTCTTTCACGAGCTCAACGGGATGTCCGCTATCCGGGCTCTTCGCTGAAATGATCTCACCTTTATCGTTCTTCTCTACATCGACCAATTGCGTCTCCGTATAATACGTTTCGTCTGGAATACTGTACCAGCCTTCATACTCACCTTTGTAAATATCTCCTTGCTTCAGCAAACGGTCAAAAATATCTTGAACCACCGTTTTATGACGCTCTTCCGTTGTACGGATAAAATCATCATTGGAGATGTCCAGCTTGTTCCACAACTCTTTGATGCCTACCACGATGTCATCTACAAAAGACTGAGGCGATTGACCTTTTTCCTGTGCTTTGCGTTCAATCTTCTGTCCGTGCTCATCCGTGCCTGTTAAGTAGCGAACCTCGTATCCACGTAGACGCTTGTAACGCACCATTGCATCACCAGCTACCGTTGTGTACGCATGCCCAATATGCAATTTGTCGCTTGGATAGTAGATCGGTGTTGTTAAATAAAATGTTTTTTGATCAGCCATGAATGACTTCTCCTCCTTTAATCCGTTTCACAATAGTTTGAAAAAGAACACAAAAAACTCCCGTCCCTATGGGACGAGAGTTGTTCTCACGTGTTACCACCCAAATTCCCTGTATCTTTTGCAAAACACAGGCTCTGTCGGTCCTTCGACCGTCCATTAACGCTGGATCACGCCTCAGCCTTACGACAACGGGTCTCAATCCCTGTGTGTACGCTCGAAAGAGGTTCCTCCAGGACCATTTCCATCCTCCTCCCAGACCGGTTCTCAGCTCATCCGGCTCTCTGCACTGGGGGTGTGTCTGTACTTATCCCTTCACTGGAAATCATTATACGAAAAATATACTGAAACACGACCCTATTTGTCAAGTTCATAGCGGCATTCACCTAGCGTGCCCAGATGAAAGAAAATTCATCTTCACGCAAGATCTTTACTCCGAAATCACCATCGATTTCTCAGTCTTAGGTGGTACCAAGTCGACTCCTCCTGGGTGAAAAGGATGGCATTTGGCGATCCGTTTCGCAGCGAGCAATGAGCCTTTGACCGCCCCGTGCACTTCAATCGCTTCCATTGCGTATGCTGAGCACGTTGGATAGAAGCGGCAGCTCGGTGGCTTCAGGGGAGAAATATAATTACGATAGACCCGTATAGGAGCCTGCATAATTCGGCGAGATATTTTCATTATTAATGTTTCCCATGGGAATGTTGATGTCCCGATGCAACTTTGGCTGGTGCATGTTCAGCGCAGTCTTTGCAATATCCGAATACTTCAAATTTATGATCCACGACCTGAAATTGTTCGGGCGCGTCTGCGAGTTGCATTGGGCAGAACACGATCGGATATGTCTTCTGACATTTCAGACAGATCATGTGGTGGTGGTGGTGATCCTCGCTACAAGAAGCTCTAAACTTCACACCATCTTCAAAAACGACCTGCTCCAATACACCTAACTCTTGCATGACACGAAGATTACGATACACCGTATCAAAGCTCAGTCCACTATAAGTTTTCCCCATATATTCATAAACATCCTTAGGCGTTAAATACCCTGGAGATTCCGCAAACAAACGAGCCAACGTCTTCCGCTGATCCGTTATGCGAAGTCCCTGCGAGGACATCGTATTAATAATCTGTTCTGTTGACAGCATTACCTAAGCACCTCCTGTCATTCAAGCACTGCAATAATTGATCAATAGTCTAACAAAATGAAAAAAATCAACAACTCTCTTATCATAATGCCCTAAATTGTGTTTAGAGTCAACGAAGCTCCTTAATCGCCTATTTTTCACACTGTCTATATTAAAAAAGGACTCCATGAATGGAGTCCTTCCCGACGGTTCAGAAGAAAATTAATCCTTCAAAATGCGTGTTCAAAAAGGGCGGTTTTCAGTGCCAAGAAGATGGGCGGACTTTTTGAACAACCTCTCATAGACTTTTGGGGTGACAGGGTATATACGATATAAGCTTCACTCCAAACCGTCTTTTGCTTAAACAGTAGCATGTTACGGCTCAACTACTTCTCTTGTGGAAGTGGTGTGAACAGAAGATTCACAGGAAGGTTACTTCCTGGTGCAGCCGAGAATACAATCGTTACACTCTCGCCATATGAGCCTGTACGGTAGAGCACACCTTGTTCGTTAGGAGCACTCAAAGCCTTGTTGCCACTAGAAAGCTGAACAACCTGACCATTCACAAGTGCCACGCCCGAGTATTTGCCTCCACGTGGGTTGAACGAGATTAAGGTGCGTGGAGCCACATTGTTGAGCGTGATTTTGTAGAGTACACCAAAGTTACCAGCGTTGGACGCTATGGTATGAGCCATTGGATCAGTTCCATCCAAATTTGGATCACTTGAGTTATCTCCGAGTGGCAGACGTGCAGGCTTCGAACCTACTTCTTGATCGTACGTAATAATCCGGGTTGCATTAGGATATGTTCCACGGTTATGAACACCGTCGCGATCCAGAACAGGCAGAGTCTGCAGTGCTTCAAAAGGATCCTTATTTTCTTCAATCAAAATTACGTTGTAGTCAAGCGTATAGTCACTAAAAGCGTCAGAATATAGTGAAATAACTTGACCTTCCTTCATTGGAATTGCATTGAGTTCAGTCAAAATGAGCTTACTTTCTCCTGGTTGAATGTAAATTCTCTTCTGATCAGCTCCAGATGCAATGGACGTGAACCACTCATCAATAGACTTTCTCCCAGCTACCGTAGCAAATGGTGTTGGTCCGGCGAAGCCCATATTTTGCTGTTCGAACACAGCTGTATACGGGTTGTTATTTGTTGCGATGACATACATTTTCACTCGTTTACCTGTGTTGTTTACATGGTGAATCATGAAGCGTGTCTGTCCGAATGAAGATTCTTGGTATACAATGCCTTCCGTATTCACGGTTTCCGGACTGTTACTGCGAATCAACAAGCTTGGCTCATCACGATACGTGTAAGGAACTTTTTCCATCGCAGGTACTTCGCCGCCGTTGAAGGTAAATTTGTCACCTACAGGTGTGAACAACTGATTGAAATCGGACAAGCTGTAGAGTGTTTCGCCCGTAATATTAATTGTCTTGGTGTAGCTATCGCTTGCACCATGTTTATCTGTAACTGTAATCGTTACAGTCTTAGGACCCGGTACAAAGAATGCGAGGGCATTATTGTCCCATACCGTTTTGACAATTGCATTTTCGTCATCCGTGCTTTGGTCAATATACGTGATTTTCTCACCCATTTTGTACTCTTCTTTATCTGTTGTAAACATCGCTACTGGTGGAAGATTCGGTTTCTCCACCTTGATTGTCAGCGAGTATGGATCACTCCATTGACCGCTTGAATCTTGGACCGCATAGGTTACTGTGTATGTACCTGGTTGGTCAAATATATCTTGACGGCCTGTCCAACGCTCATCCACAATGGCAAGGCCTTTTGGAGAACTGGATTTCGTTGTATATGTCACTACATCACCAGCAAAAATTTCTTTTTGAACAGTGAAGCTAGCCGCTGGCTTTGTATTCAGGTTCAATACTACAGTCTTCGCCGATTGATTAACTGTATAAGTAATGTTGAGCGCCTGTGTAATGGAAGTCAAAGGCACCATAAACGTATTTTTCTCTTGATAAGCAGGACCCTTCATGGATCTGGATTCACCATTTACCGTATAAATCGTGCTGTTTGTTTTAAAACGAAGTTCATCTTCACCGCTAATAATAATGGTTTCTTTCGTTGTGTTATCGTATTTCACATCATATCCAACCCGATCTACCAGCGCACGGATTGCGACATAAGATACACCATTTTTGACAGCCATCGGTTGTCCTGCAAGGTACGTCTTGCCATCTTGCATCATTTTGTTGCTGTTCATGTATAGCGTCAGATCCCCGCCTGTAGTTCCGGAACCCGCTTGACTGCTAGTAGCCGGCTGTTCAACTTCTACTGGTGTGGGTGCAGGTGTTTCCTCCTCTTCACCCTCAGCTTCTGGCGTTTCTGTTTCCGTTACAGGTTCAACTGGCGTGACCTCTGTTGCTGGAGGTTCTGTTGTTTCAGGTTGTGTTTCTTCCGTCGCATTATTTTGCGCCGGCTGTGTTTCTGTCCCGGTTTTTACATCTGATTCGGAAATCGTTTGTTCTTTTTTCAATACCTCCACGGATTTAACTGTGGCTTTATTTACGGGTGTAGTTTCGCTTTGGTCGGTTGATTGTGCGCTAGCTGGAAGTACTGCAAACGCTTGAAAAACAGCTAAAGCGGTAAGTATGGACAAGTTCTTTTTCAGATTCATTCTTTGTCTTTGGCTCCTTCTGCTCCCATTTTATAAATATCCCCCTCAAAAAGTCATACTATTAGACGCTTGTAAACGGGAAAAGTTGCTAAAAAATTTATAATAGAAATGTAAACTCTGAATAATGTGAACAAACCTCGCCAAAACTGTACCTACTTGACTTATCAGTAATTGAATATAATTCTGAATTCTATGAAAATACTGATCTATCAACATTTACACGCCTACTTCATTCACGAATTGTAGAATGCCCAGTGAACAGCTGATTTGTTTTCTTCGTGTAAAAATGGGCATCGTCTTCCCTCCACTCAAGTGTTAATAACGGCGAAAAAGCAGTCCAGCGAACTTCATCGCATAGACTGCTTTTGGTCGTTAATCATTATTTCGAACAAGCTGCCCCTGATGTTTCCTCTCTCCCTTGCTGGATCAATCGATAAGCTCGTTCAACCTCTTCTTCACTCGGAGAAGGAACACCTTCAAGCGGGTACACCTTGCCAAGCGCTTCCCATTTGTAGATCCCCATCTGGTGATAGGGAAGAATTTCAAACTTCTCGACCCCATTTAATGTACCAATAAATCTTCCGAGGTTAAGTAAGTCCTCTTCATCATTGTGAATGCCAGGCACATATACGTGGCGTATCCACATTTTACGTCCTTGCTCAGACAACCACTGAGCTGTCTTCAGCGTTCTTTCATTGGATTTTCCAGTCAACTTGATATGTTTCTCATTATCGATATGCTTCAGGTCGAGCAACACTAAGTCCGTGTTATCCAGTAATTCATGAATACGCTCAGGCTCGTTAAATCCATTACTATCTAGCGTAGTATGAAGCCCCCAGCGGCGTTTGACTTCCTTGAACACTTGGGCTACAAAATGAGCTTGGAGCGTTGGTTCTCCACCGGATACGGTGAGTCCCCCGCCTGAACTACGATAGTAGGAAAGGTACGGCTCGATCTCCGCCAATACCTCCTCTACGGTCGTTTCCGTGCCTCCATCCAGTGCCCATGTATCGGGATTGTGGCAATACTGACACTTGAGTAGACATCCTTGCATAAAGAGCACGAAGCGGATGCCTGGGCCGTCAACCGTCCCGAAAGTTTCGAGTGAATGAATATGTCCTTTAACCATGCTGCCTCTTCCTTTCTATATCCGCATCCGCTGTGCGTTTAATTGTTGACCAGATGTTCCACTGGATTTGTCTTCACACTGTAATACTTTGGTTTACATGGAGCCATGGAACGTACGGTTAATGACATCGAGTTGTTGCTCACGAGTCAGCTTGATGAAGTTAACCGCATATCCGGATACCCGTACAGTAAGCTGTGGATAATTTTCAGGGTGCTCCATCGCATCCATCAATTGCTGACGATCAAACACGTTGACGTTCAGATGATGTGCATTTTGACCAAAGTATCCGTCCATCATCGCAGTCAGATTAGATTTACGTGTACTCTCCTCTTTACCCAGTGCTTTTGGCACAATGGAGAAGGTGTTGGAGATACCGTCAAGGCTGTGTTCATAAGGCAATTTGGCTACAGAGCCAAGGGATGCCAGTGCACCTTTTTTATCACGTCCATGCATTGGGTTTGCACCTGGTGCAAATGGTTCGCCTGCTTTACGGCCATCTGGTGTAGTTCCTGTTTTCTTACCGTAAACTACGTTGGAAGTGATGGTCAGTACGGATTGCGTTGGTACCGCGTTACGGTATGCTTTGTGCTTACGAATCATACCCATGAAGCTCTCAACCAGTTCAACAGCAATGCTATCTACGCTGTCTTCATTGTTACCGTAACAAGGGAATTCTCCTTCAATTTCAAAATCAACAGCAATGCCTTGTTCGTTACGAATCGGTTTTACTTTGGCATATTTGATTGCACTTAGTGAATCCGCTGCAACGGAGAGACCTGCAATACCACAAGCCATTGTGCGAACAATGTCACGGTCATGCAATGCCATTTCGATCCGCTCGTAGCTATATTTATCGTGCATGTAATGGATGACGTTAAGGGTGTTCATGTATAGCTTCGCCAGCCATTCCATCATCGGTTTGAAGCGTTTCATTACTTCATTGTAATCCAGCACTTCGCTTGTAATGGCAGGGTATTCAGGCCCTACTTGTGCTCCGGACTTCTCGTCACGACCACCATTGATTGCATACAAGAGAGCTTTTGCAAGGTTCGCACGTGCGCCGAAGAATTGCATTTGTTTCCCGATCTTCATTGCAGATACACAGCAGGCAATACCGTAGTCATCGCCATAGATCGGACGCATCAGATCGTCATTCTCGTATTGGATCGAGCTCGTTTCGATAGATACTTTACTGCAATATTCTTTGAATGCTTCCGGCAGTTTAGTGGACCAGAGTACTGTCAGGTTTGGCTCCGGTGCAGGTCCCAGGTTATGCAGCGTGTGCAGGAAACGGAAGCTGTTTTTTGTTACACGTGTCTCACCATTTACGGACATCCCACCGATGGACTCAGTCACCCAAGTTGGGTCTCCACTGAACAGTTCGTTATAGTCCGGTGTACGCAAGAATTTCACAATCCGCAGCTTCATAACAAAATGGTCAACCAGCTCTTGAGCCTGTTCTTCCGTCAGAATACCTTCTTGCAGATCACGTTCAATGTAGATATCCAGGAAGGATGATACACGTCCCAGTGACATTGCAGCACCATTCTGTTCTTTGATCGCTGCGAGGTAACCGAAGTACAACCATTGGAACGCTTCTTTGGCTGTTGTTGCTGGTAAGGAAATATCGAAACCATGCATTTCGCCCAATTGTTTCAGTTCTTGTAGAGCACGAATCTGTTCAGACAACTCTTCGCGCAGACGGATAACATCTTCATCGATAACATCTACTTCCAAAGCGTTCAATTCGCCTTTTTTGTTACGAATCAGGAAGTCCACTCCGTACAATGCTACCCGGCGGTAGTCCCCGATGATCCGGCCACGACCATATGCATCTGGTAAACCTGTAATGATCCCTGCTTTACGCGCTGCACGCATGTCAGAAGTATAAGCGTCGAATACACCTTGGTTATGTGTTTTACGAATGTTTGTAAATATATCAATGACGGCTTGAGGCATTTCGAAGCCATATGCTTCACATGCATCAATCATCATGCGTATTCCGCCAAATGGCTGAATGGAACGTTTGAATGGAGCATCGGTCTGAACGCCGACAATTTGTTCTTTGGATTGATCCAGATAACCAGGTTGGTGAGAAGTAATCGTCGCAGGTGTATTTACGTCTACATCAAGGACACCACCGTTATCCCGTTCTTTTTTGGTCAGATCAGATACGATATCCCACAATTCTTTTGTATTCTGGGTTGCACCTTCGAGAAATGCTTCATCTCCATAATAAGGAGACAAATTGTGTTCCAAAAAGTCATTCACATTAACGGTTTTAGTCCAAGTTCCTTTGGTAAAGTTTCTCCAGCCTGTTTGTTGTTTGACATCTTTTTCGATCACCGACATCGTAATCCCTCCACTAATTTGGATTTCTGGACACATAACATGCTGCGTCATCGTATCATTGTGTGTCCAGAGCCGCGATTAATGTGAATTGTTTCACATAAACCGGAACACGTTCTCTCTACTTGGGAACCGGAACCGCGGAATGAATGTTTTTCTTACATTTTCAGTATACGGCGTGGCGATTTCACCATCTGTGATTTTTATCACAAAGTTAGTGAACTTACTCACTCCACCTGCGCTGTGTCACGTTGAACCGTGGGATATAGTTCACACTGGCCACTCCGCTGACAGAACAACCTTCCGATCGCTGTTATTCCCGGATTTTTCAATTTACTTTCTCAAAGGTGATAATCCGTGAATACAAAACATACGGCAATCGGGGCTCCCCATTTCGGGGAACCCTGAACCTATTGCCATCCTCAACAAGTTGTTGCATGTTTCGGAAGATTATTATTCGAATTTGCCGTAGAATGCGTTGCGGTATACATCTGCTAATTCTGTTACTAGCGGTAGCTTCGGATTAGCAGTAGTACATTGGTCTTCGAAGGCACGATCAGCCAGATAATCTACATGTGCTTCGAAGTCTTTCGCATCGAATCCAATTTCTTGGAACGATTCCTCGATACCTAATGTTTTGTTCATTTTGCGTATAGCGTTGATTAGGCTGTTAACCCCTTCTTCGGTTGTGCGAGCAGGCAATCCGAGAATGCGGGCAATTTCGGCATATCGTTCATCTGCCACAAAGTGCGAGTATTTCGGGAACGAAGCAAATTTGGTCGGTTTTTTCGCGTTATATCGAATAACGTGTGGCATCAAAATCGCATTGGTACGTCCATGGGCTGTATGGTACTGACCGCCCCATTTGTGCGCCAGGCTGTGGTTAATACCCAAGAATGCGTTGGCAAATGCCATACCGGCAATCGTTGAAGCATTATGCATTTTCTCACGTGCCAGTTTGTCGCCTTGTAATGCTGATTGCTCCAAGTATTGGAATACGAGTTGAATGGCTTTGATCGCTAATCCATCCGTATAGTCATTTGCCATAACAGATACATAAGCTTCAATCGCATGTGTCAATACGTCCATACCTGTGTCGGCTACAGCTGTTCTAGGCAACGAGTATACAAACTCAGGGTCTACGATCGCTACGTCAGGAGTCAGCTCATAATCAGCCAATGGATATTTGGTGTTACCTAGATTTTTATCCGTGATGACAGCAAATGATGTTACTTCCGAACCCGTACCTGATGTTGTTGGGATCGCTACAAATTTTGCTTTTACGCCGAGTCTTGGATATTTGTAGATCCGTTTGCGGATATCCATGAACTTTTGCTTCAGATCATTAAAGTCTGTGTCTGGATATTCATAGAACAACCACATCGCTTTGGCAGCATCCATCGGTGATCCGCCACCGAGAGCGATAATGCAGTCCGGTTGGAAGCGGCGCATCATTTCGGTTCCGCGATCTACTGTCGTTGTGGATGGATCCGGCTCAACATCCGAGAACACTTCAATGGCTACAGGCATTTGGCGTTGGCGCAGATAATGCTCTACTTTTTCCACATAACCGAGCTTAACCATCATGGCATCCGTAATAATTGCAACACGGGTGATATCCGGCATTTTGGCGAGATACTGCGTTGCACCTTTTTCGAAGTAGACCTTGTTCGGTACTTTGAACCATTGCATATTCACGGTACGGCGAGCCACCCTTTTCACATTGATTAAGTTGACAGCTGTTACGTTCGACGAAGTCGAGTTACGTCCGTATGAACCACATCCCAGTGTGAGCGATGGCATATTCGTGTTGTAGATATCTCCGATTGCTCCGTGTGTGGAAGGTGAGTTAACGATGATCCGTCCTGTTTGCAGGCGATCTGCAAATTTGTTAATCACCTCTTCATTGTTCGAGTGAATGACAGATGAGTGTCCCATGCCGCCAAAAGCAACCACTTCTGCTGCACGTTCAATACCTTCTGCTGCCGTTTTAACTTTGTAACAAGCCAGTACCGGACTTAATTTTTCCGCAGACAATGGGAATTTGACGCCTACGCCCTCGATTTCGGCAACCAGGATTTTCGTGCTTGCCGGAACTTCGATACCGCACAACTGAGCGATCGCTACAGCAGATTGACCTACAATCGCTGGGTTAACTGCGCATTTCTCTGCATTGATAGCGCCTGCGGTCAGCTTGGCTGCTTCTTCCTTGTTAACGAAGTAACATCCATTGGCAATCATTTTCTTTTTGACTTGGTCGAAGATAGGCTCTTCAATAATGACCGCTTGCTCGGAAGCACAGATCATGCCATTATCAAATGATTTGGACAAAATCAGATCCGTCACGGCCTGATTGATATCCGCCGTTTTCTCAATGAAGCAAGGTACGTTACCTGGCCCTACGCCGAGCGCTGGTTTACCACAGCTATATGCTGCGCGCACCATGCCTGATCCGCCTGTCGCCAGAATGAGTGCCACATCGTTGTGGTTCATCAGGGCATTGGTGCGATCCATGGATGGATCATCTATCCACTGAATACAGTCGGCTGGAGCACCATGCTTCACTGCGGCTTCAAGCAAAATTTTGGCTGCTTCGCGGCTACAGTTCTGTGCAGATGGGTGGAAACCGAAGATAATCGGGTTACGAGTCTTGATGGAGATCAGTGCCTTAAACATCGTCGTTGATGTTGGGTTGGTAACCGGGGTAATCCCCATGATGATGCCAACCGGCTCGGCAATTTTCTGGAAGTTTTCATATTCATTATCTTCAATAACGCCAACCGTTTTGTCATATTTGATGCTATGGTACACATATTCTGTAGCAAATATATTTTTAGTGATTTTATCTTCATACACACCGCGGCCGGTTTCTTCCACAGCCATTTTGGCGAGCATCATGTGTTTATCCAGACCTGCAAGCGCCATTGCTTGCACAATTCGATCGATCTGCTGTTGATCCATGGACATGAATGCTGCGTGTGCTTTATTCGCTTTGTCAATTAACGTTTGAATATACTGACCTGCTGTCGGTTCTTTTGCTGGGGCGACCTCGTTCTTTACAGCCATCTCCCTCATCCTCCTAAAGGTTCGTATTATGTTGTCTCTCTTCTTTACATTCACATCGTATCATGGGACATGATTTAATTATGTGATTTTTTTCACAAAGTATTCCGAATTTAAATTTAGTTTCTTAATGTCTGCTAACAAGTACACTACTATGGCATTTCCAACAAGGATCTTTCAGCTACATACTAGCCCACAAAAAGTGAATTTAATCACAATGTTTGAAATATCGCCATTTTTGTTCCCTTTCTATCCCCCTCAAACGGTAAGATTAGGTATATACTGAACTTAAAAATTGAACCACCGCAATTTGTACCGTCCTTCCCGGCCGAGATGACCCTGAACGGACGGCAACCGTTTGCGGCGAACCACAAAGGTCATGTAAGCCACATGCAGCCTTTGACTGGAGACAAAGGGGAGATAGACTTATGAGAGACCAACTAGTCATTGAAAAACGCGGGAATACAAACTGTTTCTCGGACGCGAACTTTAATCATTTACTTGTAACGATGAAAGATAGAACCTATCCCGAAGGAACTCATCTGTATTGGGAGGGCGATGTCTCTGACAAACTTTATTATATGAAAAGAGGTCGTGCCCAGATTACCAAGTCAACTGATGAAGGTAAAGAATTGATCATGTACATGTATCAATCTGGAGATATGATTGGGCAGGCTGATCCTTTCTTCGGTTCGAAGCATACCTTCTCGGCAGAAGTGCTGGAAGACAGCGAAATAGGTGTACTGGAGCATAAAGACCTGGAAATGCTGATCTGTCAGCATTGTGACTTTGCCATTGATTTTATGAAATGGATGGGTATTCACCATCGACTCACCCAGACCAAGTTCCGTGATCTCATGTTATACGGCAAACCTGGCGCGCTCTGCTCTACTTTAATTCGTTTGTCCAATTCCTATGGTGAACCACACGGTGATCATATGATCATCCACAAAAAAATTACCCATACGGATCTGTCCAATATGATTGGTGCTACCCGTGAGAGTGTAAACCGTATGTTAAGTGATCTACGTAAAAAAGACGCTATCGAATATGATAATGGCATGATCGTCATCAAAGATCTGAAAATGCTGCAAGGCATCTGTCACTGTGAACTATGTCCTAGCGAAATCTGCCGGATCTAAAATGACTAATCACCGTAATCCATTTCATAAATCATTAAAACGAGTTTTATGTAACTAGATAAGACAATTTAAACCATTTTGATTTATATCTAGCCTTGATTTAAGCAGCTAAAGGTATTATGAAATTGATTCACCTACAATAATCCTACATTTCAATATGTATATAAAAAAAGCCCAATCTTCTCACTTTAGAAGATGGGCCTTTTGGTATTTAGGATGTCGTTAATTCAAGTTTAATCGCGTCACGTGGACTTAGCTTCATGTCCAAGCCATTATCCATCAATTCTTTATCATTTACCTTAATAACCCAGCGTTGATTCATTCGTGGGATGACATTTTCAACAGCAACCACATATTTGTTATTCTCAGACATTCTGACAACGCCACTGGACTTTAATACATCACGAACGGTACACTCCTGAATATACACACCAGCATATTGCCGATTAAGATTTGGCATAATGTTGCCGCCGCTCACTTTGAGTAAAGTCGTCTGATACGCTACGCCCTCTCCTGTACTGTCAGCGGCTTTTACATATATTATCACTTCATCTTTGGCATGAAGCTCCATATTCCAATCTTCTGGATCAATATCTTTGCCATTCAATTTAACAGCCCAGATTAACGAGGAATCAAGCGAGACCTCTCCGACAGATTGAATTCGTTTTCCATCAGCCGTAAAATCAACAAGCCCACTGTTGGATAGTGCCTTCTTGAGCGTTAATCCTTCGCTAAAATCCCGTTTAATCGACTTGGTTGCATCCGGTAAAAAGGTACTGCCGTCTACGGCAACCGTAATAGAATTCGTAGGTTCGGTTTCCTGTACCACTGGCTGCTCCGAAGGCCGTGTCTCTGTACATCCGCTGAGAATAACTAAAATAAGTAGGCATAAGCCTATGAAACCGGGGATTTTCTTATTCATGTAGGTAACACCACCCTGCGTAAAATCATTCACCCTGTTGTCCATACCCTCTATTATGGCACAGAACCCAGCCAAAAAAAGTGTCAATGCCGTTACTTTTATTGGACAGCATGTGTATAAAATGGAACGTTCATACATTTCTCTGCTGTGATTGAACCCTGTTAATTACAAAAAGACGCTACAATTCACATCGCAGTGAAATGTAACGCCTCTTAATTTAAAGTGGTCATAACTACCCCCACCATGAATTGTTGTTGTGTACCTTTATTGAACGCAAGCTTGCATATACGTTCTGCCCCCGTCCCCATCTTTTAAGTACGGATTCAGCCCAGAGAATTGCTCCCCGGAAACATATACACCTGTAAGTAATCGTCCCTCTAACATCTCACCATCAAGTTGCACACACAAAGAAGGTGCTGTCACATATTCCTGATACAACGGAATCTGACCATAAGGACGATGAACCTTGAACAATTTGCCTTGCTCGTTGAGTGGACGCTCTGAGAAGTAGGTAGGTACGATGTAGCGAGCAATGGTATCCAATTCATCTGCTGTGTAGAATGCTTCATCACCAAGCCATGGAGCAAACATTCGAATCTTCTCATATTGAGCCCACACAATCGCTTGAATCAGCATTTCAGGCTTGAACACATGCCCTTCCCCATTCGCTGAAGATTGAGAGCCACGAAGGAAGTCTGCTGCATCTAATGGCATGATGGCATCTTCGTTATGTCTCAATTCGCATCCTATGCATTTCCAGCCTCTAGAAGTCTGAATCCATTTCTGCAGCACAATCGGAGCTACTCCTGAGCCCTTGCTGCGATCCAACCGTTGCTTATCGGAAACTTGATTTCTGTACGATTGAGAATACGTATTGCGAACAAATAGTTCTGCTGCCTTCTTATAAATCAAATGTACCTGAATGGATGCGTTCTCAAGTTCTGCGATATCCTGTTTACCGTAGCGTACTTCACGGGATAAGTTTTCTTCTCTCATGACAAGTGGCCTCCTCGCTCCGACCGTATACGGCCATAGTTGTAAGGAATAGACATTGTTCTTATTCTTACAATTATACTACAACTCATGACAACATGTGCAGAACACACAAGGATTATGTCAGGGATTCCATTATCTATATCATACATAGTTAAGACCCATAACATACCTAACATTGAGTTGAGCGTGTACGAATCGACGAAGTTTCTCTACAGGCTTTCTTGGTATATTAAAACAAAAAGCTCTCGATTTCCAGTGAAATCAAGAGCTTTTGTCCATTACCTGCTTCGAAATGGGGATTCAAATTGAATTACATCAATTAGTCTACCCAATGCTCTGCCCAGTCCTGAATTTGATTCATAACTGGCTGAAGCGCCTTACCTTTCTCTGTCAACTCGTATTCAATACGAACCGGCGTCTCTGGATACACATGTCGGATTAGTATGCCTTCACTTTCCAGATCTTTCATCCGCTCGGATAACATCTTGTCACTCATTGATGGAATGAGGTTGGAAATATCCTTAAATCGCTTAGACCCACTCATCAACGTTTGAATAATTAGACCGTTCCAACGTTTACCCAAAAAGGAAAACGCGGTTTCAAAACGCGGACACATCCGCAAATCTTGGCCTTCCACATTAATCACCTCTTTAGAGATCACTACACTTACGTTTTGTTAGTATATTTCATAATAACATATTTGAGAGCTAAAGGAAACGTCTCCCGCTAAAAACTTTCAATTGAATACACCGGTTCCATCTTCTTTGATGATATTACACAGTATACCATTACATGGGGCTGAAGAACCATGGGAAATATCGTCTCACGTTCTTACAACTAAATTACCCAAAAAGAACCCTACTGCCACAGTCATACAGACTTGGAGAAGGGTTCTTCGGTATACCGCTACATTTATCCATTCACGAGAGATTGCGGCTTAGACCAGCACGCCACCAAATGGTCTTACAGGTTCGCTTTTACCGAATTCCAGCTTGAAGCTACGGGCAGGATATGCCCATTTCACTGCATTGCTGATCACTCTTAAGATTTCCGGTTTGTAATAGGTCGGGTATGTCTCATGACCTGGTCGGAAATAAAAGATCTTACCTTCGCCGCGTCGGAACGTGCATCCGCTCCTGAATACCTCTCCACCCTGGAAATTACTCACAAACACCAGTTCATCCGGTACTGGAATATCGAAGAATTCTCCGTACATTTCTTCCTTTTCCAATACAATCTTATCTTGGATGCCATCCGCAATCGGATGGGATGGATTGACACACCATACGATCTCCTGCTCGTCAGCTACACGCCATTTCAGATCGCAGCTTGTTCCCATCAGTGCTTTAAACGGTTTGGAGAAGTGACCGGAGTGTAGCACGATCAGACCCATGCCATTTAATACGCGCTGTGTTACTTTCTGCGAAACTTCATCACTTACGCGATCATGTGCCATATGTCCCCACCATATCAGCACATCCGTGGAATTCAGCACCTCATCACTTAACCCGTGTTCAGGCTGATCCAGTGTAGCTGTACGAATCACAAAACCTTCGCCGCCAAGTCCGTCAGCCAATGCTCTATGGAGACCGTCCGGGTAGACTTCTCTAACTTCATCGTGAATTTTCTCATGGACAAATTCATTCCAAATGGTGACGTTGATCATCATTGATTTCCCCCTAATGTAGCTCTAAACCCACCACATGTCGCCCAGCGGTTCTTCAATTAATACCTGCTGGAGATTTTGTACGGCTTTAGAGAATCCTTCTTCAACCGACATCAGACCGTCTTCGTGTTCAATACTTACAACATAATCATATCCGACAAGACGCAGAGCGCTCATAATATCTGCCCACGTTTTGTTATCATGTCCATAACCAACCGAGCGGAACTGCCAAGCTCGATCCAGCATGTTTGTATAATCTTGCATATCCGTAACACCGTGTTTATTCACGTTGATTGGATCAATGGTTGTATCTTTTGCATGGAAGTGATGGATTGCGCCTTCACGTCCGAGAATGTGAATTGCCTGTACTGGATCAATTCCTTGCCACCACATGTGACTTGGGTCAAGGTTAGCTCCAATGACTTCCCCTGCTGCTTCACGCAGTCTGAGCAATGTAGCAGGTGTGTGTACTGAGAATCC
Source organism: Paenibacillus tundrae (assembly GCF_030812775.1). Taxonomy (GTDB): domain Bacteria; phylum Bacillota; class Bacilli; order Paenibacillales; family Paenibacillaceae; genus Paenibacillus; species Paenibacillus tundrae_A. The sequence goes on along the minus strand of NZ_JAUSTI010000001.1, from coordinate 357,459 downwards.
ACCGTGTAGCTCCAGGCCTACTTTAACATTGCGATCTGCGGCGAATTTACCCCATTCTGTCCAGTAAGGAATAACTTTGTTCTCCCATTGCCACTTCAGAATTTCTTGGAAGTCATTCGGCCATGGTGCAACAGGCCAGTTCGGATATTTAGCATCCTCATGATCACCTGGACAGCCAGAGAATGTGTTCACTACAGGTACTTCCAGCTTCTCAGCCAGCTCTACTGTTTTGACGAAGTCATCATGGAATCCTTTAGCAATATCCTTTTGTGGATGCAATGGGTTACCGTGACAGCTCAAGGCGCTGATCATCAAACCACGTGATTCAACTGCATTTTTGAAGTTTTTCAATGCCGCTTCATTGCCAAGCAATTCTGCTGGGTTACAATGTGCGTTCCCCGGATGTCCTCCTGTACCAATCTCAACGGCTTTTAACCCTTTGGATGCCACATAATCAAGTGCGTCTTCTAATTTACGTCCTCCGAATAGTACCATAAATACGCCGAGTTTCAAGTGCGATTCCTCCCTAGAATAGATGTCGTATAATTGCTGATTCGTTAAGCTGTATAATTAACCGTTCAGATCACTTACTCGTCTCATTATTGTGGAAAATGAAGATCATTTCTATCCATTTAGGATTCAAAATAAACGGCTTTTCCTGTTTGAGCAGATTCATAGATCGCCTCAAGAATCTGAGTTACTACGAGAGCTTGCTCTGGTTTAACGACAGGCTCTTTGTCTTCAATAATCGCTTCAAGCCACATCCTAGCTTCGCGATCTGCTTCATTTTCAGCACTGCCGCTGTAGAAGGCTACTCCACCTGCATCCAGATCAACCTTCGTTTCGTACAACCGGCTTCGCTTCTCACCATTGATTCGCAAACCATCCTGCATATCAGCACCGCCTTCGGTACCACATAGCAATGATTTGGCTTCACCAAACTCAGCAACATTCAATGCCCAACTTGACTCAATGATGATCGTAGCTCCATTCTGCATGGTAATAAAACCAAATGCCGAATCCTCCACCTTGAATTGTTCTGGATCCCACGGTCCAAAAGCATTTGCCGCATTTTCACGTTGACCAAGCTTGTGGAAGGTCGAACCCATAACACTCTTCGGCTTGTAATTGTCCATTAGCCATAGTGTCAGATCCAGTGCGTGAGTACCAATATCGATTAATGGACCGCCACCCTGTTTCTCTTCATCCAAAAACACGCCCCAGGTTGGAACAGCCCGTCTGCGAAGGGCAATTGCCTTACCAAAGTAAATATCCCCCAACTCGCCATCCTCACACATCTGCTTCAAATACTGACTATCGCTGCGGAAGCGGTTCTGGTACGCAATCGATAACTTCTTACCAGTACGTTGTGCCGCCTCGAGCATCGCTTTAGCCTGTTCAGACGTCTTGGCCATCGGTTTCTCACACATGACATGCTTACCAGCTTCCAGTGCGGCTACAGTAATGACGGAGTGTGAATCGTTCGGCGTACACACATGAACCACATCGATACTCTCATCCTTCAGCAGTTCATGATAATCCGTGTACACTTTGGCGTCCTCTACTCCGAATTCAGCTGCCGCCTCTTCCGCGCGTTCTTTCACAATGTCACAGAAAGCAACCATTCGACCCTGAGATTGTTTGGACAGACTCGGCATATGTTTTCCCTTGGCAATACCGCCACAACCAACAATAGCTATGTTAAGTACTTTAGACATGGATAGGTCCTCCGTTAGCGGCATATTGGCGAATCCAGTTCATACTGTTCTCAATGCTTAGTAATGATGGATTCTGACATTCATCCTGTTCCACCACCAGCCATTCAGCTCCAGCTTGCTCTGACGCTACAGCAACCGCTTCCAAGTCTACTTCACCCTGGCCAAATTCAACGGTTAACACGCGCCCTTCGGAACGACTCATATCCTTCCAATGCACCAGTGGAAGACGTCCTGCATACTTCGCAATCACTTCCGTTGGCGGATAGCCAGCAGCATGCGCCCAACATGAGTCTAATTCTACCTGGAGGTAAGAAGCAGGAACGGTCTCGTACATCGCGTACAGTGCCGGACGACCATCAACTTGCGCTGTCAATTCAAAATCATGATTGTGATAGAACAGTACCAGATTCTCTGCTGCGATCTTCTCACCGATTGTATTCAGCGAAGCAAATACGTCATCCCACTGCCGCTGTTCCTCTGACAAATAAGGCACGATTAAATTCCGATTGCCAAGTTCTTTGTGATAAGCGATAACCGCATCCAAATCTTCTTTCAAGCTATTATATTGCACATGTGTGCCTACAATTTCCAAACCAAGTTCATTTACGAGAGCTCTGACTTCCTCTGCACTGTGTCCATAGAAATGATGGAATTCCACACCCTGGTAGCCAAGCTCCGCAATCTTAGCAAGCGTTCCTTTAAAATCGCGTTCCAGTTCATCCCGTACGGTGTATAACTGTAGTCCGATCTTCAACATTTCCTGCTTCACCTCATCTGAAATCAATTAGTGGATGGTACAGTCTCCGTCTGATTGTCATCTGTTTTGGTTGCTGCATTGTATTCATAGTTGCTTTCAAGCAAAATGTGTTTGCCCTCAAGAGACGAGCGCTGGAATGCATGCATAGCTTCTAGTACATGGTATGCCAGTTTCCCACTTGCTTTGCTCTCTCGTCCGGCACGAATGGACTCAACCATCTCGTTTACACCAAGACCACGCTCATTTTGACCACTTTCAAATATCGGTGTAACCGTCTCCCAGGTATCCTGACCGTATTTGCGAAGCTTCACTTCTCCATTAAAATAGTTCGGGTCAGGTACACTGAGCGTGCCTTCTGTACCGTAAATTTCAATGCGTGGCAGATCTGAAGCGCCCCGAATATCGAAGCTTGTAATCATCGTTGCAATGGCACCGTCATTAAAATCAATGGTTCCCGCAAGATGCGTCGGTGTTTGTACTTGCAACGCCGTACCTTCCTTAGGACCAGAACCAATCTTACGATCTACAATCTGAATCCCTGCCGAAGAGCTAATTCTACGAATGGATCCAAGCAATGTTACTAAGGCTGTGAGGTAATATGGCCCCATGTCAAACATAGGTCCGCCTCCATCCATATAAAAGAATTCTGGATTCGGATGCCATGCTTCTGGTCCACCACCCATGAAGAAAGAAGTTGCTGCAATTGGCTTACCAATCAGGCCATCTTCAATCGCTTGACGAGCCGTCTGGATACCTGATCCGAGGAATGTATCCGGTGCTGAGCCAACATAGAGTCCTTTTTCTTCAGCCAGTTCAATGACTTTGCGACCATCTTCTATAGAAATAGCTAGCGGTTTCTCCGCAAATACATGCTTACCTGCCTCAAGAGCAGCTATGTCCGTCATTGCATGACTTCCAGGAACCGTCAAGTTGATGACAAGCTCAATTTCCTTATTTTGCAGCAACTCATCTACATTGTAAACGTTTGCGATATTAAATTCATCTGCCCGTTCTTGTGCGCGTTCACGAACCAGATCCGCTACAGCCACGACCTCAATGACGGGACTTTTCTTCAGATTCTCCAGATAAATGGCGCTAATATTACCGCACCCTATGATGCCTGCTTTCATTTTGTCCACGTTGACGTTCATCTCCTTACATATCGTGAGAAGCTGTTTTTATTAAATTGTAATTACTATATCTTAAATCTAATACTATGGTATTCCTTTTTGGCTTCAATTAAAATGAATAATATGATCGAAACATGAACTATCTGGTCATAATTTTTGATTTGCAAGGAGTATGCCTATGCCGACCGATCATTCCTGCCAGGTTCTCACGGCAGGCTTCTCATTTCACCGTAAACCCTATGCTATGGTACAGCCCGATGGGGTAAAGAACTACTTGATGAGGCTCCAAACGGATGGACGTTGCCGGGCTCGTATAGACGGTGCCATGTCACTAGTTGATGCGGGCGATCTGCTTGTTTTTAGTCCGGACGAACCTTATGAACTGAAAATAGACAATGAGCTGAATCCTATGGGAGAACGTCTCGTCGAGAGTGGAGATTATCATGTCTTCTTCAATGGCTCTTGGGTAGATGAATGGTGGAAAAGACACAAACGACCAAACCGAATTAAGGTGGAGCTCTCCGAGAGCCTACTTACACTGTTTCGCCAGCTCGTCTTAGAGCAACGTCGGATTTCCAACCCTTATCCCGAGATTGCAAGTTATTATATGCGTATCCTATGCCTCGAGAGTGATCGGCTATTATCTGAACATCCGACCATTACGAATACGAATTATGTAGCTTATGAGATTAAAAGTTATATTGAAGAGAACGCGTCCTCGTTGTTTAAGCTTGAGGATGTCGCTTCTACTGTGGGGATCAGTGTTTCGCGGTGTGTTCATCTCTTTAAAGAGGCTTTTGGCAAAAGCATTATGCAATATACCTTGGATGTGCGGCTGAACATGGCCAGGGAACGGATTATCTTCAGTCCGATGACCCTGGAACATGTGGCCGAATCCTCCGGTTTTAACAATTATACGTATTTCCACCGTGTATTCCGCTCCCGTTTTGGCATGTCACCTAAGGAGTTTCGCATTATCCATCGGGAGCAGATGTAACATCAAAATACTGAACATACTGTGAGTACGTATAATACACGCTAGCAACGTTCTTCGCTTTATTCCCATACTGCTAAGATGAGAAGAAGCTAGTAGACTTTTTTTGAAAACTTTTATTAAGTCCAGATGATGGTCTGTTATATGCTGTACGCTAAAACTTATTTTCTTGAAGCAATCGCCTCTGATACAACCATAGCCAGATCATCATTGCCAAACATCGATAGAACACCTAGCACGGTATCATCCGGAATATCGCCGGCTTCCTCCTTGGATACAACCAGTTTTAGCACCTGCTGTAAACGCTCGTTGCTCTGCTGATCTGGGTAGGCTTGCCGGTACATCTCTTCCGGATCCAGCCCTTGATTGACACACCACTGGGCAAAAACCAGAATCATCATTTCTTCTTCCTGTTTATAACTTTCAATGACAGCTTCCTCAATCTGCTTGTTTCGTTCCTTCTCATACTCGTCCATACGTTACTCCTCCTAATGTGTACACTATGCCAGATTACTTAGATCAATTTCATAACTCATTGAAAATGGATTTATGAAACGAGATATAGACAAATTGAACCGTTTTGATCTATATCTCGCCTTGATTGAAACAACTATAGGTATTATGAAATTGATTCAACTACGAATCAATTGTTCAGCCAGCTCATGACTCTCCATGACATGACTTGCACTGATCAGGCAATCATCAGGTGTTTCTATGGAAGCAAGGAAATGATCTACCGCTCCAGCAAAACCTCTTCGAGCCAAAATACCATCCCAGCTACCAAACACCTCTTGCTGTTCAAGTCCACCACGCTCTGCGTATCTCGCTATTTCCATGTTAACGACTTCCACAGACCTCCCTCTACCGTGCAGCTCAATCTTCTCAAGATCTGCGCCAGCCTCGCGCACCATATCATATCTTCCGTAGGCTGTTCTTCCAAGCTTCACCGCGCCGGATGCATGCAGTAGCCTGTCTGTATCCGTCTTACGAATCCAATGTTGAAGCAACTCCACATCGCCATCTGAATACCAATATAACAAATCAAGCATGTGAATAAGATCATCGTATATCGTTTCTGCCGCAGGACGATCCTGAATGCCTGTCCGGTGCTTCGTCACGGTTAAAGAATCATAGCCCCCACCGGCACGCATCCATTCTTTGGCCTTTTGATACATGGGAGCGAATCTGCGGTTAAAGCCTACTCCTAGCAGCAAGCCTTGTGCTTCTGCAAAAGCGGTCATCTCTTCAGATTCACGCAGCTTATACGACAGCGGTTTATCCACATAGACGGCAAGTCCCTGCTCCAAACATTGCATCACTATTTCAAAATGCGCTTCCGTTGCTGTATGTACAAATACGGCTTCCAATTCCCAGGATAACAATTCCTTGATATCCGTTGTCCCATTATTTAATCTATAGGCTTGTTGCACGTTCTCCACTCGTTCTATGGAGCGATTCATTACACCTGCAATCTCCACCTTCGAATGCGTGCTTAATAACGGTAAATATACTTTACTTGCAATTCCCCCGAGACCAATAATTCCAACACGGGTTCGCTTAGTTGTGTCCATGATGAGCATTCCACCTTCAACGAGAGTTCTTTATTTCCACGTCCTATAGTTTAACCCTTCAGAGGGCAACATGCCAGTAAGGTTCCTGAGCAGGTATCGGGGTCAGCTTCCAACTAACCGCTCAATGAACGAACATGGTACAATTAATAGATGTGGTTCAGGCAAGTTTACTTTTAATTAAAAGAGGTTGTTTAAAAAGTCCGCTTTTGATTACGAAGGCCTTTTTGAATACGCACTTAAACTAGCTCAGAATGTTCTGATGCTGAAAGGAGCATTAAGATTTTGCGAAAATGGTTTTGGCTCCTGTTATATGTTTTGCTTGCCGGAGTCATGTTTATGTACAGATATGAACTGTTGGAATGGACGGATTCCCATCAATCCATCCCTATGCTTATTATCATTGCAATGTTATTTGCCCTTGTCCCTGTTATTCCATATAAGTTTGTTATTGCCGCTCTGGGTTACAGTTATGGTACCACCATGGCTGCCTGGGTAAGCTGGTCAGGAACAACACTCGCAGCATTGCTGGTATATGCAGGTGCTCGATATGTATTTAGAGCTCAGGCTAGATCCTACTTAGATCGTATACGAGGACTTAACCGATTCACTTCTTGGATGGAAGCACATCCTTTTATGGGCGTTATGACTCTTCGATTGCTTCCCATCGTTCCTCAGACAGCTGTCAATATTTATGCAGGCATCACCTATACTCCCTTCTGGACGTTCATGATTGCTACTGCGATTGGCAAAATGCCTGCTATTTTTGTATTTGCATACGCCGGAGCCCAAGCAAGCGAGTCCATCTGGTTAAGTCTTCTCGTTCTTGGGGTTTATTTATTGTTCATGACGGTTATTTTGCTTGTGTTTCGTTTTCGTTCTCGAAAAAAGGTCTGAGGGCCTGTTAGATGAGAATCGGCTAAGGATTAGATTAGGATTATAAGGAGCTTGCTCTCTCTCCGACTTGGTTGGCTTGCCAATTCAGGATATAATAGAGGGGTAAACAAAATTCTTGTGTAACAAGTTTCAATAAAACGATAGATTGCTGGAGTAGTGATCGAAACGACGTGACCTTTATCTTTGGACGAATGTGCAAACCGAAGGGACGACAATTCGACCACGAGCCTAGATCTTCATCAGAAATGGAGTGACTATAGTATGGAACAACACACAAGTGAAAAAGCAACTTTTGCAGGTGGGTGCTTCTGGTGTATGGTATCCCCCTTTGAGGAATTGCCTGGTATTCATGGAATTGTATCAGGCTATACAGGTGGACATACCGAGAACCCAACTTATGAAGAAGTATGCTCCGAAACAACAGGACACGTAGAGGCGGTTCAAATTACGTTTGATCCATCGATTTTCCCTTACGAGAAGCTTGTTGAACTATTCTGGCAGCAGATTGATCCTACCGATGCAGGTGGACAATTTCATGACCGTGGATCGTCTTACCAAACCGCGATCTTCTATCACACAGAGGAACAGCGTGAGATTGCGGAAGCATCGAAAGCAGCACTAGAACAAAGTGGACGGTTTGATAAACCGATCTTTACTCCTATTTTGCCAGCAAAAACGTTCTATGAAGCTGAGGAGCATCACCAAAATTACCATCGGAAGAACCCTGCCCACTACAAGCGGTATAGCAAAGGTTCTGGTCGTCAAGACTTTATCGAGCGTAACTGGTCGACTAATGTGGACAAAAACAGTCTCAAAGAGCGCCTGACCCCTCTGCAATTCGAGGTTACGCAGAACAATGCAACCGAGCCTGCTTTCCATAACGAATTCTGGGATCACCATGGAGACGGCATTTATGTCGATATCGTTTCTGGGGAGCCACTCTTCAGTTCTACAGACAAATACGATTCAGGTTGCGGCTGGCCAAGCTTCACACGCCCTCTTCGCGACTACAACGTGAAGGAAAAAACCGATCTTAGCCACTTCATGATTCGTACTGAGGTGAGAAGTCGGGAAGGCGATTCCCATCTGGGTCACCTGTTCAACGACGGCCCTGCGGAAGCTGGAGGTATGCGGTATTGCATTAACTCAGCTGCCCTGCGTTTTGTACCCAAAGAGGATCTTCAGAAGGAAGGCTACGGCGAGTATGCCGTACTTTTTAACGAAGAACGTTAAACGTTGGATGCACGCACTGAACTCAACTGAAATATGAACGATACACAGAAAAGCAACGGCGATCATGCCGTTGCTTTTTATTATGGCTTTTAGCCCATAACCTTTTTATATTGATTCAGAAATATACATATCGGCGGCTTAAATACGTTGGTACCCCTCAAGATCAGTAGAGATCAATGCATTAAACCTACGATCCAGCCGATCCAATACGCAAAAGGAATCAACAGCAGCTGTGCAAGCAACGTACCGAACAAACGGGATACGAGCATACAGCCATAGATTTGGCTCATGCGATCCAACCGAATCTCGCCGCGTAATGATTTGTCACTAAGCAGAGAAATGCGTGGATCAATCAGGATGGTGAGCAAAATGGTTGCAATACCATTGATTAATCCTGTGGATTGGGAAGCAGCAATGGCCTGACTAGGATACAGGTATGCCGCATACAAACTTGAAAGTACACCCGTTGTATAGATTGCCGTCACGGCAATGTTCAACATCATCAGACGTCTAGGCATGCCATGTTGGACTAATCGCTTCGCCATTACCCAGGACGGTGGGGTAATATAATACATCGCATTCTTCATCTTACTACGCTTCAGCATGCCGCGAACCATCGTTGGAATGGAGCCCGCTGCTTCGAAATGTACGACCATTCGGGAAGACAGCTTGACCATTGTTGGAAAACAAAGAATAGCAAGTACTGTTCCGATCGTTGCCGCTCCCATTAACCAATGAAGCTGTGTTGCAAAATTCGTTGTTCCCCCATTGGAAGCTGTATCTACCAGATTGCCGACCATCGGCCCTTGTGCCATATTGGACGTGCGTGATACTAACAATAAAATCCCAGATAACGATATCGCTAATGCAATTCTACGAGTACGAAGTCCACCAAGACGCAAAGCATAGGACAAACTATCCGCTGCATGAATTAACATGGTAAATACCATTGGAATAGCTAAGCTTAGACTGAACATATGTAAATCTCCTTTATTCCCCTAATTAGTTGATTAATACCTGAACAGCATTATACCCCTCGTCCCTTCAAAAGTATAGGAGCCTCCTCTATGCAGATCAGCTTAGTCACTTTTCTCAAACAAAATCCATTCGTTTATCCCTTCCTGAAGAGGGTAATATACAACTAATCCAATATTGCACAGGAGGGAATTCATATGCCTTGGAATAAACATGATTATCCTGTCTCAATGAAAAATCTAGAGCCACGTATCCGACATAAGGCCATTGAGATCGCTAATGCTCTACTGGAGGATGGTTATGAGGAAGGACGAGCTATTCCGATCGCTACAGCGAAAGCTGAAGAATGGGGCGAAAATCATCCAGAAACCGAAAATTCTAACTCAAAATCTTCATCCGAAAAAAAATCAGATCATCGCCAATCCTCCTCTACGGAGCGTCGTCATTCTGAACCTGTAGCCTCTTCGAAGAGTCATGATAACATTCATGTTGTGCCTACAGATTCTGGCTGGGCGATTAAGGAGGAAGGAAAGTCCTCCTATCAGTCCACCTTCGATACAAAAGCGGAAGCCGTGGATGCAGCCAAAGCACTCAGTCATAAACAGAACATTCGAGCCATTATCCATAACCAGGATGGACAGATCGCTTCATCGATTAAATCCTAACATGTCCTGAAAAACAAAATCCCATCTGCCGCTGATTTTGCAGGCAAATGGGATTTTGTTCATTCAAATATCTTGTTGTACCGTTCATCCATCTATGGTTCTGAAACGTATGGTTAATGTGTTACCCCTCTTGCTACCGAAGTGCGCTGTGAAGCAACGTTCACAGCTTTGGTCGCTACGGATGGGATCTGCAGTTTAACAGCAGAAGTTGTAACAACCGTTCCGCGTGCCGGGATACTCACGACGTACGTAATGACTTTGCTCGCAATCCATACGGCCAGAATCGTATATAAAGTTTCTTTTACCGGAAGAAAGAAAAGTGACAATCCTAATACAAATGCATCACTGACGAAGAAAACTGTTCCCAGTTTCCATCCCTTCCAGCGGCTAACCAGTACCGCCAGAATATCGTCTCCACCTGTCGCTCCGCCAAATCGAAGCACAATCCCTGCCCCTACCCCTGTCAACACACCGGATAGCACTGCAGGAATCCACAGGTTCCCATTAAACGACATCACTAGTGTAGAATATCGTTCAAAGCCATCATAGAATAGGGAGAATGCACCTACACCAAGTAGCGCTTGAATCATGAATCTCCAACCCTTAAGGTACCAGGCTAGAATCATGACAGGAATGTCCAGCAGCAGCATGCCAATTGCCGGAGATAAACCTGTTGCGTATTTCCCTAACAGGGCCAGACCGACAAATCCGCCCTCCGATAAATGATTCTGAAAATTAATGTGATAGTAGGCAAACGCCAAAATAAATGTACCGAGCAGCATAATCGCAAGCTTGCCCGCTTCTGTCTTCACTTGTTGCATAGTTAACGATGTTCTCTTCATACAGGTTCCCTCGCAGTTTGTAGGTTGGTTTTTTAGACCGACCGTACCCTGCAAAAGGCAAGCCTGGAAGAAATCATCGTATATGTCCTTCGAATCTTCATTTCCAATCCCCTCTTTCGCAGAGTCAGCCGTTTTTTTCTACGGTTGGTTTACTCTACAAGGGGCGCTATGTGTATGAGAGATCGTAACGTTTCCAGATCGTCCTTGGGGAGATTGTCCTTCGGGAACTCATGGTATCCTGATCCTTTCTATCTTTTGTTGGTTAGCTGTGCCTGGTTAAACCGAATAGTGCCTATACACGAAAAACTACGCTGGCAGAACAATCTTCCGATCGCTGTTATCCCCCAGATTTCTTTGATCCCTTCTCTAAAGGGAGAAATCTTGGTGATACACGCGAGCACTGCGTTTCTCCAGATTTTTTCTGCCTTCTCCGTTTAACGTGTATTGCATTCTCCAGTCTAAACACCAAAGCTAACTTGCTTGTTCTTCTATTATATAACACCGACGGGAGTGGGTCTAAACAACCGACCCAGCAAAAACACGCATAAAGCAGGCTCTGTCCTTGATTAACCGTCAAACAACCACACCAGTACTAGGTTCTCTTACTAATCGTGCAACCTGCTCCTTCATTCTATGACCGATGGCCTCAAATATAACTGTCCAGTCACCCATCTGTGACAATTTGGGGCTTTTTTTTATTTTTTCAAGAAAAGTAAAGCAATCATCTACCCGTCATACATACACTGTAGCAAATGTATTTTTAATTATTTGGCAACAGGTGCAGACGTTTTCCAGACTTACTCTGCTTTTTATGGTATAATATAACAATTGAATCCCACTACCGTTTAAGCGAGGCGGATTGATGAAAACGTTAAAGCCAAGAGTGTTTATTGGCTGCTCGCTGGAAGCGAAGCCGATTGCAGCAGCAGTACACGAAAACTTGCGTTTCTCGGCCGAGGTTACCCCTTGGTACTCTGGGGTTTTTAATCCAAGCAGTTATACCATGGATGATTTGGAAGCAGAAGTACGTACAACCGACTTTGCCATTTTTATTTTCCATCCAGATGATATATCCAAAATCCGTGGAAAGTACTACGCCTCGGTTCGTGATAATACAATGCTGGAAATGGGTTTGTTTATGGGACGTCTGGGACGAAAACGTATTTTTTTCATTCTTCCTGAGGATATTACAGATATCAAGGACGCTGCGAAAGTCGAAGGATTACGTATGCCTACAGATCTACTGGGGTTAAATCCATTGGTATATGAAATTCGATCAGACGGAAAATGGGCACCCGCCGTCTCGGTCGCTTGTTCCAAAATTGCGGACAGCATTGAAGAACAGGGACGCTGGAGCGATCCTGAGATGGAGCGAATGATTGAGAAACACAAACAAACCGAAGGAGAGGCTCGGGTGCAGTTGCTCAAGCTGCTGCGATTCTTTAGGGAATTGCTGCGCACCCGCAGAGCAGATGACAAAATGCTGGAGCGAATGAGCGACGCACTGCGAACTGCCTTTGTATCTCAATCTCCATTCGCTGTTAGAGGTACAGCCATCTACCGTACAGATGACCGTGGTTATATCGAGCAATTATGTGGTAATGTTGGGGAACCGGGAAGAAGATATGACCTATCTGCTAATGATGACAAACCACCTGATGATCCAAAACGAATACTCGTCATTGATTCTTACCGCGAAAATAAAATCAAAATCAATCTATACGACGATTACCTTGAGAAAGAATATCTGCTATGCTATCCTGTAGCCAAGAGGTATGTCATTACGGTGCATATCATTGGCCATATTGAAGCGGATGAGGCGGTATTCCAGCAGATTGACCTTCAGAACCGTCAACTGTTCAACGCCATCAACGATTTGTTAGGAGGCGACCCGGAATGAGACCGGAAATGAAAAAAATAAGCAAGCGCTGGGGCAGCGAGAAAAAGGTACGCCTCAGTTCTGCGCCAGAATCATCACGACCGGTTCCGGAACCTAAGGAAGAGGAACGTTTTCACAAACCGGCCGTGCCACTCATTACAATTGGTCCTTCTCTGAAGGGTAAAGAACGACCTTATAAGGTCATTTTGGAAAAAGAAGCTCTTTACGAGAAACCACAATATCTTGCTTAAACCTTCGCTTGTAGCATTGTATTCAAGTCCGAACATATCATCTGACTGCCGCTGAATCGGCAGTATTACAGAGGCTCTGCCGCCCAAGGCAGGGCTTTTTTTATTGCTTACAACCTACGACTTCAGGAGCTTAACGAAATCTCACCGTATCTGGATTCCTCATCGAATCATCCTTGTTTCATTTCGAAGTGTTCGTTTGTTTCTAATGTTCCTATGGTTATTTCTATATCGCTATATCATTTCAAATAGTACTGCTTTCACCTGTTAATCTACTCCATTAATTTAAAAAACCTGTTAAACATCAGCAGCCCCAAGTTGCTCATGCCCTTATGTTTCCTTCTGTACGCCAAAATTATACCTTATTTTGGAGTGAGCCTGTCCGTTTCTCTTATCTCCCAATTAGCATCTAATGGACTCGTGCACATTCAGTCAGATCTCCACAGCTATCCATCATGTCTGCCTGCTTCCAATAATTCTCTGTTGTAATACGTATCTATATTGCATATATTGATTATAATATAAGAACATACGTTCTGTAAATGAAAAATTCCAATTATAGGATAAGGAAGTGAACTTATGTCATCCTCTCCTTCCGCCCCATCCCCTGCGGATGAGGATCACCGTCTAATTAAAGGTCTCGTTGTTCGCACATTGCTTCTTGATGTACTTGAACGAGATATTCACACACTAGATACGTTACTGCTGAAGATGCCCGAGGTATACATCCTCTCGTTAACAAACATTCAGAATAATGTACTTCAGGAGATGCTACAGCTTCGTCAACAGATGAGAACACGCGGAGTGAAAGTGCTAGAGGAAAAAAGGCAAGCTGAGGGGATCGAAACTGTGTATCTATGTAGAGGATACTGGCAACGGTTCTATATGTTATGGACATTTGCACGCAATGAAGTGAAAAAGGAGCTCAGCCGCCATCTGCAAACGGATCTCACACAATCTTGATGTATACATACAAGAGGGTAGATTTTCTCGACATTTTAATAACAGGGGATCTGCCCACCTGTCCTTCTTTTCCCTTTACACGTACCGTTTCATACGCTTCTCCCCTTTCTTGAGGCTTCAGCTCGACTTAACTCGTTTAGCCGAATAGGTTGACCTCTCAAGGTCGCTTTCATTAAGATGGAAATAGAACATATCCAACCATTCCAATAAGACATGAATTCAAATCGTTTGTGGGCAAAACAACAAACCCATCAACTTATTGGCGGACAGACTTAACTAGTGGAATGACATTTATTTCTCGATATCCCAACGTCTTATCAAGCAAGGAGTTGTACTTATGGATTCAAACTCTATACAACCATCAAAAAAATATACAGGCATTGCCGCCGATGTCACCGAGCTCATCGGTAACACCCCTGCTGTCAAGCTGAGCCGGCTCACGGGCAGCGATTCTGCCGAGGTATACGTTAAACTGGAGTATTTCAACCCTAGTGGCAGTGTTAAGGATCGTGCGGCCTACAACCTGATTTACCAGGCTGAACAAGCCAGACTGTTGCTTCCTGGAGCCACTATTATTGAGCCAACCAGCGGTAATACGGGAATTGGCCTGGCTATGAACGCGGCAGCCAAAGGCTACAAAGCCATTCTGGTCATGCCTGATAATATGTCAAAGGAACGGGTTAACATTCTTAAGGCATATGGCGCAGAAGTCGTGCTTACTCCATCTGCCGAGCGGATGCCTGGTGCTATTCGCAAAGCGAAAGAGATTCATGCCAGCTTGCCCGGAAGCTTCATTCCACAACAATTCGAGAATCAGGCGAACCCGGATATTCATCGCATCACCACCGCTCCTGAGATTATAGAGCAAATGGACGGACAGTTGGATGCATTCATCGCAACAGCTGGCACCGGCGGTACAATTACAGGCACTGGAGAAGAATTACGTACACAATTGCCTGGTATCCGCATCTATGCAGTGGAGCCCAAAGGTTCACCCGTGCTGTCCGGCGGCGAGCCTGGACCGCACAAGCTTGTCGGTACAAGTCCGGGATTCATTCCGGACATTCTCAATACCGACATATGGGATGCCATCATCCAAGTGTCCGATGAGGACGCACTGGATACGATGCGGCAGCTTGCTGCCCGTGAAGGGCTACTGCTTGGCCCTTCATCTGGCGCTTCGGTGTGGGCTGCCCTTCGCATCGCGAAGGAATTGGGGCCAGGGCACCGGGTGCTCTGCATTGCGCCGGATACCGGGGAACGGTATCTTAGCATGGGTATTTTTTAACAAGCAATCATCTGTACAAATAACAAAAAAACGCGAATTGACGTACTTTCACAGAAAAAAGACAGACTGTGTTAGAATGCACCCCTAAGAATGGTCATTGAGAAAACCTCTGATTTTAACAGGGTTTAATCAATGAACGTCTAGAGGGTGTACTTTTTTTATGGCGATAATGAATTTTCAGAGTGGACGCAGATTGGTGGAAGACGCAGAATGACATATAATTCTGAAAGATTACCAATTCTATTTTCTTCAAAAAGGGTTAGTTCTCCGTCATGGCAATGTGCATGATACATGTACAAAAGGAGCCCCATGTTGTTGTACTTTCGCTACACATTCTAAAGCTGATCCTCTATTAATCTTGATCATGTACCGTTGGTTCTAATGAACCTGACACACGTTATTGGCTACAATTTGTGGAGATTGACTTTGTAACGAATCACAGTGACGTTATTTTATGAAATGGGTCGATTTACCGGATTAAAAGTTATTTTGATGCGAGATAGCGTGAATGAGGTTCGTTAAATTTCACCTCTCTGCGATATGACCTCAATAAGGTGAGCTGGATTCGTTAGACTTGAAGCCAGAGCTGAAGGAACGAGGACGCTAAGCAAGGTACTTCTTGGTCTTATCCTGAAAGATTAGAAGAAACATTGAAGCTTCCAGAAACAAATAAAAGCGTTCATTATCATATGAACAGCGCCCTCACTCCTCCTTTCAGGAATAGTTCTCCTTCTATGTAATGGATTAAAAAATCGAGGCTAAAAATAAATAAAGTCCTTGCTCTCATACGGATCGCGAACCCGCAGAGAACAAGAACTGAAACTGTTAAGAAACTTATCTGTAATTGTAACAACCTAATCACAATTCCGTTTCACTCAACCACATTCGAGCAGCCGTTATTTAATGGGTCAAGGTTGTCCATTCCACACCTTCAGGAAGCAGAGCTGCAATGCGGTCTTTGGCTTCCTTTTTGGTATGCAGAGATTCATCAAGGATCGCCGCCGAACCAGAGTCACTGCTCGTCCGAATCAAGCGTCCGAGACCTTGCTTCACACGAAGCAACATATACGGAAGATCAATCTCTTCATAAGGGGAAGACGATGCATTTCGTTTGGCATTGAACACAGGATCCTGCGGTGGATATGGAAGCGACCAGATCATCACGTTGGACAATGACGGCCCAGGCACATCCAAGCCTTCCCAGAGGTTAACTGAACAGAGTACACTTTCCTCATCCTGCTGGAATGCTGCGATTAGATCACTAATCTCTCGATCCCCTTCATACATGAACCGCAATCCTTGTGCCTCCGGAACATGAACGATATCCTGCTTAAACGTCCGCAGCTCTTCCATCGTACGGAATAGAATGAGTGCACGTCCCCCACTCGCTTGGAGCAAGGACACTGCGTCACGCAAACGATTTTCGTTTTCGGGGTGACCTGATGTTGCTTCATCCGTAATCTTCATCTGCATTTTATCCGCATAATCATATGGAGAAGCCACCGAGAATGACACAAAATCATCGATACCCAGACTGTCCGCCACATAACGGAATGAATTGTCCACGGATAATGTTGCTGAAGAGAACACAATCGGAATACCCGTATTAAACACACGCTCATTCAGAATTTCCTTCACGGTACGTGGCATAATGGACAATGTCGTCTCATCCTCGTTCTCTTCCGCCCAGCAGATGTACCCATCTTCCTTACGGAATAGAGATAACGCCGTCTGAATCATATCCAGATGTTCTTCCACGACACGCATCTGATAACCATCCAGCGAGAACAACCCGCTCTCAAATACCAGTTCCTCGCCAATCGCATCCAGCACATTGGTCAGTCGTTCAATCTCACGCAGCAATGGCGGTTCTATCCGAACTTCCTTCCGTTCCGACCCGGGAATCGCCACCGTATACGTATCCAGCAGTCTGAACAATCGCTCACTGCTCTCAATCGCCTCATCCACTCGCTCCGCAAGGGATTCACGAATCTCACCTTCAAGCAAGCGAGTAACCAACTCTTCAAAGATACGATGTTTCAATTTGTAGCTCAGTGCGTTCAGAGCCGCTTCTTCGAGCAAGTGCCCTTCATCAAATACAACCGAGCTATGATCCGGAAGCAGTGGCAATTGTCCTTCACGCTTGCGCGCTTCATAGGTCCACACATGCTCCATGTAATAATCATGGGAACAGATAATGATGTCTTTGGAACGACGGTAATGATCGCGTGATAGCGTCAGGCCGCAACGTTGTCTTTTCGGACATACAAAACAATCCTGGAACGGATCCCAGTTGATTTTGTTCCACTGACGATCGTTCAGATGTGGGTATTGCTTCCGATCCCCATACGGATGGAATGCTTGAAGTGTTCCGGGAGAATTCACAAAGTCCGGTAGACTCTCGTGCACTTCTTCGATCACCTGCGCATCTTCATCCGCGAATCGTACTGCACTTAATTTGTTCAAACATACATATTGATCAGGGGATTTACCTAGACGTGCATCCACTTGCAGATCCAAATGCTCTGCCAGCTTCGCAATATCTCCACCTGGTTTTACGAGTTGTTCAATCAAGGACTCATCGGCACAAGCAATCACCGCTGGTTTCCCCGTATAACGTGCATAACAGACCGCATAGAGCAGATAAACTAACGTCTTCCCTGTTCCAACACCGGCCTCTGCCATAATTGTCTTTTTATCTCCATAAGCCCGTTCGAGTTGGTATGCCATAAAAATCTGTTCATCCCGCACCTCGAAACCGGACTCAGGCAAAATATCATAGAAAACATCGGCAACCCATTCTCCCAGACGGGATACAAAAGGTTCTGCCGGATCATACGCAAAAGGATAACGTTGTGTAGACAATCCTAGGTCAGCCTCCATTCTTATATAGGTGGTGCATTTTTATCTAAAAACCGTCCATAGGGCAAAAGTTAATTATCTCACACCATAAAGTGAGTGACAAGCTTTTTTTGGTAGATATCATGCATAGAACGAGCTAAGAGGGAAAATATATAGAGGAATCCATCTTAAGGAAAGGCGGTGCTCCATGAATAACCATTCTTCACCATCCGAGCATTCCCCAGACAAGGCCTCGGACACATTAACAGATCGACAGGGTCACCCCATCACAGATAATCAGAATGTACGCACGGTTGGCAGCAGAGGACCAACGACGCTGGAGAACTATCACTTTCTTGAAAAGATTACACACTTCGACCGGGAACGCATCCCGGAACGGGTCGTACATGCCCGCGGTGCTGGGGCTCATGGTGTATTCGAAGCGTATGGAACGGCAGGAAATGAACCGGTATCGAAGTACACACGGGCACGCCTATTTCAGGAAAAAGGCAAAGAAACCCCTGTGTTCGTTCGCTTCTCAACCGTCATCCACGGCGGGCATTCTCCCGAGACGCTGCGTGATCCGCGCGGCTTTGCTGTCAAATTTTATACGGAAGATGGCAACTGGGATCTCGTCGGTAACAATCTCAAAATTTTCTTCATTCGGGATCCACTCAAATTCCCAGACATGGTTCATGCTTTTAAACCCGATCCACTGACCAATGCACAAGATATGGAGCGTTTTTTCGATTTTGTGTCACTTAGTCCTGAGGCTACGCATATGGTGACATTCCTCTTCTCCCCCTGGGGCATTCCGGCTAATTACCGGCAAATGCAAGGATCAGGTGTCAATACATACAAGTGGGTGAATGAAGAAGGCACGGGCGTGCTCATCAAATACCACTGGGAACCGCTCAAACAAGGCATACGCAACCTGCTGCAAAAAGACGCCAGCGAGATTCAAGGTCAGAATTTCAACCACGCAACATTGGATCTGTACCATGCCATCGAACAAGGAGACTATCCCGAATGGGAATTGAACGTACAAGTGATGGAGGATGGAGAGCATCCAGAGCTGGACTTCGATCCGCTCGACCCTACCAAGCTATGGCCGCAGGATCAATTTCCTTTTTTACCTGTAGGCAAAATGACGCTCAATCGCAATCCCGAGGATTATTTCAATGAAGTAGAACAAGCCGCATTCGGCACAGGTGTTCTGGTGGATGGACTTGATTTCTCGGATGACAAGCTGCTGCAAGGTCGTACCTTCTCCTATTCGGATACGCAACGTCACCGGGTAGGTGCAAATTATCTACAGTTGCCTGTGAATGCACCAAAAAATCGGGTTGCGACCAATCAAAGTGGCGGGCAGATGCAATATAAGGTGGATCGTGCACCAGGTCAGAATCCGCATGTAAATTACGAGCCTTCCTCGCTTGGTGGATTGAAGGAAGCTACTCCGCGTGGTAAGGATCATGAGCCATTAGTGGAAGGTAGACTGGTTCACGAGAAGATTGAGCGTACCAATGACTTCGGACAGGCAGGCGATACGTACCGAGCATTCGAGGATTGGGAGCGGGATGAGTTGATCAGCAACATGGTGGGTGCGTTGGCAAAATGCAAACCGGATATCCGGGAGCGTATGATCTCTCACTTTACCCAAGCGGATCGCGATTACGGGCGACGTGTGGCCGAAGGGCTGGCATCTGTAACAACAGACGATAGTGCAACAGTACAACCCAAGCATGAACCGAGTGTGGAGGAAGCGAAGCAACGCAGTCGGGAGACGGACGGATATTAAGATTTTTTTTACTTTTGGATGATGTCCTTTTGGGATGAATTACTTTTGGGTGAGCTGCTATGAAATGAAATGCTATGCTTCATTGTCTTGAAACTTTGGAATGAAGTCATGAGTTAGCTCATGTGGTAAATTTGCATAGCTGTGCTCGGTTGTATAAGTAATTACATGAGCTATAGCCATTCGTATGCACAGGTATGTATCTGTGTTGTGCGGCATGGCTACACGAAGACATGCTAAGTTATATTTTGAAAGTATGCCCGATGGTATGGTTGTCTTCTGCAGCCTCTATCGGGTCTTCTTTTATTCTCCAATGCTTATCCTCGATTGGTCACTCAGTACAATTGGATAGGGAGAATTGATTATGTGCTTACGTTGAATGGATTGTTATCTTGAGTTGCACTTCGCGGAGGTTGAATGGAGTGGATCATGAGTAAGTGTTGTGCCGTAAGGACGAAGAAACAGGGTTATTTTATGTTCATTTCGGACGATTCACCGTTAAAATAAGACGATTAGCCAACAAGCGGATTACATGCAGCCTTTGAAACTTGAGCATTGGGACGCAACCACGCCTGACCTGCCTGCATTTAACCCCATGTGATCAAATGATTATTGATGAGAACGCTTACAACATTTACCATGAACCTGTGTCACACGGATGCCATTCACTTATTGGACCATTATTCTCACCCTTTTATAGTTGTATGGCATAACGCACAATTCACAACTCATCTATTTATCCAATTAACCAAGGAGGTCGTTGTAATGAAATTATTTCCTTCCACATCTACCCATGCATGTGCTCGATCGGAACGTTACTTGAAATCGAAAATGGCTCACATCTGTCTAAGTGCCACATTTCCTCTATTGTTGCTAGGTGGCGGATCAGTTGGTGCCGCGGAAGTGCTAGAGAATAGCTCATCTATCTCCTCTGAATCGGCTGTAGCTAGTTCCAATATCACACTTGCTGCTGGGGATCTATATGTGTCACCTAACGGCTCAGCGAGCAATCCGGGAACGATCAACAGTCCGACTTCACTGGCTAACGCATTAACCCAGATCGCTCCAGGCAAAACGATCTATCTGCGCGGAGGCACGTACAGCTTCTCGGAAACTATTACTATCGAGCGTGGTAACAACGGTACATCCTCCCAACGTAAGAATTTAGTGGCATATGGTTCAGAGAAACCGGTTTTTGATTTCTCCGCACAATCGTTTGCCTCAACGAATCGAGGGTTGCAAATGTTCGGCGACTATTGGTTCGTAAAAGGGCTGGAGGTTAAAGGTGCGGGAGATAACGGCATTTTCATCGGGGGCAGCTTTAATCGTTTAGAACAAATTGAGGCTCACCATAACAGGGATACAGGTATCCAGATTGGTCGTTATGCTTCCACTGCAGCCAAAAGTGAATGGCCTTCTTACAACGAAGTCATCCGTTCCTATTCCCATAACAACTACGATCCCGATGATGGCGAAGATGCCGATGGTTTTGCCGCAAAATTAACAGTTGGTCCGGGTAACGTATTCGACGGCTGTATCGCCGCCTATAACGTAGACGATGGTTGGGATCTGTATAGCAAATCGGATACTGGCGCCATCGGTGTGGTCACGATCCGTAATAGTATCGCTTTCGCGAATGGAGCAACCGCTGATGGCACTTCAACCTCAAACAGCGACGGTAACGGCTTCAAACTGGGCGGTGAGAAGATCTCCGTGAACCACATTGTCGAGAATAGCATTGCCTTCAATAACAAGAAGCATGGCTTCACATATAACAGCAATCCTGGTTCAATCCAGATGAAAAATAACACGTCATGGAACAATGGACAGAGCAACTTCGCCTTCGATAAAGGCACGCACATTTTCACCAATAATCTGTCCTTCCAAGGCGGCGCAAGCGACAAAACAAGCGGAACCGACGTCAGCAGCACCAATGTCTGGTGGAAAAACAAAAAGAGCGTTAACGACAAAGGTCTTCTCGCCAGCTCAGCCGACTTTGTCTCCCTCGTACCTTCGGTGACGCGTAGTGCGGATGGCACACCTATCTTGGGTGATTTCCTGAAGCTTGCGAATGGCAGTGATCTGATTGGTTCGGGTACGCCATCTGGAACGAATGTTGGGGCGCGGTAAGTTTAATTTGGATTGAGTTTGAATTGCAAATCCCCTTCGTCAAACCAGTTTGTAGCATGGTTATGACCAAGGGGATTTTTGTTATGTATGTTATAGAGATTTTACAACACTCCACAGACTCTATCTAATCTCTAACTCATGCACCTCGATACATTTTTTATTGATCCAGTCTATTGCTAAATCTGCTTCATCTTTTAGTATTACCCCTCGCTTGCACTTATACTGAAAATTCTCTTTTGCCCATAAGAGTATGATTTTTGTGAATTCTATAGTCTCAAGTTTACATGTACCGTCCTCTTCATCTTCTTCAGCAAAGATGTCATCAATGGTTGTGAAAATTTTTTCAGATCTAATTATGTTCACATTCCCCCCACCCTCGTATAAAGTTGACTTTCCTGCTATTAACTCAAGTAATTTTTCGATTTCATCCTTCACAGTAGCAAAATCGCTAAAAATATCCGAACCCAGTGAATCACTAATCAAGTAGCCATTCTTTAAAGATGTATCCATACTGAAATCCAAAATAACTTCATTAAAATCTTCATTATATTCCGTTATGTATTGATATTTTATCATGTCGATGTCTCCATTCTTCTTAATTAAAACCGGTATGCTGATGTGATTTTTCCATTTTATATAACAAATTCAATAGTCATTCCGTTATTAATAGCTAAGGATTAGCATATAAGAACTTTATATTTTCCCTATATTTGTACACATTAAAATACTTCCCATCTATACAGCAAGCTCTTTCATCCATTGCCATTCTAACGCCCATTGCTCTCTATTCCTTAATAGATCACATACTCTGGCTTATTAAGTGCATCTTGTTTTTGCTTTGTTCAAAGTCGATACTGCTTAAGCAGTACCATTAAAACCAAAACAGAAAGTCATTCAGGTCTCTCTTTTGATGCAACAAGCGAAGAAAAGACACAAAAAAACAGGTCAATTAAGGTATTGTCTGACCATAATCAACCTGCTTGATATATCGGTAGAGCGTTATTTCCGCTATAAAATTAATCAATATCTCCATTATCAAGTGCATCTAAAGTTTCATCGCTTATATCAAGTGGCTCCCTTTCAACTCGATTTGCAAGCGAAAGAAGATCAGTAGCACCAGCTACATTTAAATAGCCTGACCTTATAAAGAAATGCCCCCCTCTTCCATATAGCTTTATTGCTGGCTCAAACAAATTTTTATTATCAATAGCAATTTGATTACCTTCATCAATGAGTGCGTTTAACTCTAAATAATTTTTTGCAATATCTCTAACATAACTATTGTCAATCTCCTTTAGTGTTTGTAAATCATCAACACTCGCTTGTGACTGAGTTATCGAATTTGAAATGATAATAAAAGGATACCTACAAGGACCAGGATAATATTGGAGGAATATTGATGATCTTCTTAAGTATTCTTTACTCAAATGAACATGTGATCTTGCTTGTTTGTTTCCAATACAACTCCAATCTATTGCAGAGATACGCTTAACTGCCTGATTCAAATTTCCCATGAAGTATTCCGCTCCATCATTAAGATTTTCATGGATCAAATATTATTTGGAAAAATAATTACAATGTTATATATAATCTTTCATTTCAATCCCCTTGAGGGTTTAATTTGGACAATGTATTACATCAATTTGACCCGTTCTAGATTCTCTAAAAGTCTTCTGTCAATATATGACTCTGTTATGACTGAGAAGTCGTCAGAATTGTTGTGAAGCCCGTGGGACAGTATAAATTTTTCACCATTATCCATAACCAGCTCGACACCAACTTCATTCTGTAATTCAGCAAGCAATGCATTCTGTGGGTCTCGCTTGATAATGTTTATCATCTTTATATTCTGCCCTACTATTTTATTCCAGTAAGAATTGCTGTATTGATTATCCAAAGCACTAATTGTAAGATCAGTATCATTTTCGGTAGGCTCTTCAGTTACATATCCTGTATCATCTCTTTCAACCCATATAACAACAGAATTCTGTGCTGGGTCACTCGCTGCTCCTACTACTAACCCTGATTGAAAATATAATAATACTGGCCCCGCAGTTAATGAGAAGACGTCTTCATGTGCTATCTCACATTGCTCCATTGCTTCACTACTTTCCCACCAGCTAAATCGTGTCAACTTGCTGAGTGTCTGATTCTTTAAAACTTCAAACAATTTAACTTTATCAGATGGGATAGAACTTTTTTTATCGTCTGTATTCATCAAGAGTTCCCTCATTTTCAATCTAATTTTTTCGCAGCCTCAATAAGTAGATCTATCATTATTATATTTGTTTTTTAGCAATTAGATCATTAATACTTTGTTTGTTTAATAAAGGCGACTCCCCGATTATTCTTATTTTACCATTCTGTAACCTTACTATGTCCTTGGACCTTGAGCAAATCTGTCAAATAAAAGTCCTCGGTTGTTCTCAACATCTACTGAACGCGCATTAACGGTTGGAAAGCCTAGTTCATCTAATAACCATCCATTTTGCATAATTCTCTGAAACAGGTTACCCGAAAATGGATCAATGCCGAGCTCAAACGCCTTAATCGAAGTGCAGACTCCGTATATGTCAGGGTTGGAGAATCGCTCACGAATCTCCTATTCAGAAGAACTGTCGCACTTGGCTTGACAATCCGTCGGAAGTAAATAACCGTTCCCTTGTGAAATAATAGGAAACGGTCATACAAGTCTTTTTTATGATATTTTTATATCCACTACTATATTTGAAACAAATCATTTAAAACTGGGAGCTTGAATTTCAAGATCGTTCTTTCGACGGGTTCATTAGTCACACTACGAAACTTCCTTCAAAACCTCATCTATTCTTCTCAATAACTCCCGCTCTTCTTTTTCGGTTAATTCATACTGGGAATTATCAACATATCTATCTTCGAGTTCACTAATAATATATGGCGGTATTGTTTCATCAATTCTAATTAAATTTTCTGCAATTGTGGTGTACACAATCTTCTTTGCACACGCTTTGTACCTAAATTCTCTTTCGAAATTTTTTAAAATGTTTTCAATTATATTATTCTCATTTTCTTTCTCCGAAAAGTAACGATTGACTGTATCTACAATCTCATCGTAGAACCATCTTGCTTTCGGACAAAGATCTACAGTCATTTTTTCAAGTTCTTGCAAGACTTTGTTTCTCCTCAAATAAAGTTCTTCATACTCTTTTTCATTTAATTGACCTTTTTGAATAAAGTCCTTTAGTTTCTGGAAATCTATTAGTTCAAGGTCTTTAATGTAATTTTCTTTTGTATTCTTATATATCCGCGGCTGTTTTACTTTGAATTCCGCAGAAATAACCATTAAAACAGCCTTCTCCATATCATCTGAATTTTTCTCACTATAGTGCTCTTCAAATGCCCGAGCTACTGCTTCATTTGGACTCTGGTACTCTAACTTATACTCCTCATACTCTTCAACAAACGATTCTATTAATTCACTATAATTCCAAGACATATTTTTCCTCCTTATTATGATGACTTTTTAGGTATCTTAACATCGTTATTATGAATTACTTCTACTTTTATACCCGGATAATCTTTTGTGAAATTATATATAAGATCATTACAACTAATACAAGTATCATTTTCAGTAAACAGTTTTATTCTTCCCTTTATATTTGTACTAGGTGGACCAAGCTTATTAGCTAAGTCATTAATCATTTTATATTCTGTATCTCTATCCCTTGGAATCATGTCCCCTTGTTTATTTGGTGCATCTATTGCCGGATATCTGATCGTTTCCGGTTTGAATGAAAAACCATCATAGTTCATATTTGGTTGATGAGCCGGTGGTGAACCATTCACTTGACTATGTGCATAAAATTCTGTTTTTATATTCGGAATACTGACTTCCATATATCCAAAATTTGCCCCACTTTTATTTAATGCGCTATTTGAGAGTCTTTGTTTTAAATCGGAAACCCTATCAATAATATATCCCTCAGTACCCATGTCAATCAATCTGGTAGGGAATTTTTGATTAACATTTAATGTACCTTTACCATTCCCGCCATTAGCCGACCCTGCTTTTTCTGAACTCTTTCTCTTCGCCTGTTCGGCCTCCTCAATATATCCTTTCATCTTCTTTACGGATGGATGGGAAGATGGCAAACGGAGAGGCCCTTGGCGGCCAGGTATGCTCCCACGAATCATTTGAAATCCCATAAAAATCTGTCCAGCCTTCAGACTTATAACCATCCATTTTGCATAATCCTCTGAAACAGGTCTACCCGAAAATGGATCAATACCGAGCTCAAATGCCTTAATCTGGAGTGCAAATATGTCCTCTCCAGGAGGTTCAACATTCACAGCTTGCATTTTATTAAAATCCAGATGTCCTTGATCCTTCTCATAAGCTTGCAGAGAGGCCTGATCCGCAACACCATTCTCATTGACAGGCAGCCACATCCACCTACCATAAAAATTAACATGAGCCATCCGGTAGCCTTTATCACCTGAGCCAGTACCACTTGAATTAGTCATCATAGCCGCTGCGCCAACAGCTCCAGCTGCACCACCCAGACTCACACTCTGAGCATCTGCATCCTCGAAACGTGTGGCGATATCCTTTAACTCCTTAGAGGTATTCACCATACTCTCTAGCGCCTTATCCAGTATAGAACCTGATCGCTCAAATTCATAGAAAAACCGCTCTTGTGTTGCCCCCATCCACATCAGCCGGACAAACATGATCTGCCTTGTTAGTTCACCACGTATCTGTTCTAACTGTTGTCTCGCCTGCTCCACCTGAGTCGATACGTGATGTAGCTGTTCAGGGGTGATTTTAATTGTACTCATACGATTCTCAACTCATTCAAAATAGGATTATACCATGTTAGCAGAAGTTTTATCTTGTTTCATCCAGCATAACTCCTAAATTTATCCACCAAAAACTTATACTGAAGTCCTAGTACGAATCCCACCTCACCCTATTTAATTTAAATTTGAATTGTACGAGTCTGAAATACCGAGGTTCAGAACTAGTTCATTATATCCAGTTGCTATTACCACTCGGTAGTATGTTCTTATCTAAAGTTTATTCGCTATTCTCACTCAAGAAATCATTGCGGAACCTATGTCGCTCGTTGTCCCTCTTAACACTGAAGAGTTAAAATGATTGATTCTAAACCTTATGTAGCATAGCTTTGTAATGTTATGGCATTACAGCGCAAAATCCACTTGCTTTTAGCAAGTGGATTTTATTCTTTTGTATCATATTCAATTGTTGGGAAAGCAACGCGTACGTTTCAAACCACAAATTAAGGAGCTACATTCCCCGTGTTGCTATTCTGTTCGACTTTTGGAGCAGGTAATTGAATCATTGGCGTATTAGATCCACTTACATATGGCAGTGCTCCATCCCATTTCTTGATGGTTTCATATTCAACGAGTTGACTCGATAATGATTGTTGAAGCTCTTTATTTGCTTTGGCTTGACCTTCCGCCTCGATCAATAATTTATCTGCATTACCTTGTGCCTCTACGCGCTTACGCTCTGCTTCTTTCTTGGCAATCTCAAGCTCAGTAGTCTTACGTTCGAGTTCTTGAGAAGCCTCGACACGCTTATCAATTGCTTCCTGAGTTTTAGCATCAGGTTGAGGAACACCTACAGTAACGTTAGATACAATAAAGCCTAATTCTTTCACATCATCAGAAAAACGTTGTTGGACGTCTACGCCTGCCTCGGATGACTTTTCACCATACACATCAATGACGGTAAACTTGGAAATACCTTTACGGGCTGCGTCACGGAAACGTGTTTTGAGATATGTATCCTCAATTTCTTGAATGCTAATAGGTCCAAATGTGTTGAAGATCGAAGATACTTTACTTGGTTCTACCTGGTAGTTGTAAGCAAAATCAATTGTGATGTTTTTCCCGTCTGAAGTAGCAATCTGGATATCTCTGTATTCAACCGTTTGAATTCGAATTGGATATTTCGTCACTTTATCAAACGCTCCAACGAGTTTCCATCCTTGACTCAGTGTACTATCTTTTACCCCTCCGTTTGGTGAATACACGACCCCAACATAACCATTCGGAATTCGTGTGACAAAGAAAGTCACCAGTAACACCCCAACAATAATAACTAATGCAACCGCAATGGCTCCTGCTCTAAACGTCTTTGAATTTTTCATCTGCATTCTCCTCTTGTTTGAATTTATCGTACTTTTTCAGAATTCTACTACCTATTTTATTGAATAGCGGGATCATTAATGCCCATAGAATAAATGCTAGGATTATTATTAAAATGATTCCCCCAATAAATGGCATGTTTGTCCTCCTCTCTTTGTATCGGGCGCAAACCTTATCTGTACGAAGAAACCCCTAGTTAATTCATCTGCGCTTCATCTACATTCATGAAATACATCCATTTATATGTTACTTCTCCGTACATCTAATTAATAACTATAAGTTATATTCGTATTTATATATACTTTGTAAATACGTATTCGGTTTCACAATATCTAGCACTTCTTGTAGCTTTAGAACATTGAATAGGATTTGATCTAACTTATTTTAAGGCTTGTGAGCATCCATAATTGAACTACTTTAGGCCAATTTAGCTTTAAAAGTGGGTACAAAAAAAAGAGCCATCCGTTTGATGGCATCTTCAAATTCGAATCTTTTTTTGTCCTAGTTTCATCCAAACGTAATAACAGAATCCTCACCATATGTACAAGAAACCAACATGTACTTTAGTCTAATTTCTCTCTACGTGTAAGAATACATAAGTTCTCTCATCCGATAATGCTTCGGAAAAATTAAAGTCTAACCGATCAAAGCTTCTAACGTCCTTTAAGTCTGTAACCTTACGTTCTGCCATATAACGTACCATCTCACCTCTGGCCATCTTGGCACGGGTCGCCTTCTCTACAAGCTTGCCTTCGACCATCTGTCCAAATACACATGTGATGAACTCTGTTTCCTCGCTCAGAAAAGGCGTGATATTCTTGCTATACTCTTTGGAAGCTAGATTCAGGATGCAATTACTTTCCGTTTGAAGCTGGTCTGCCAACTTGCTACCCCAGAATTGATAGAGCGACTTAAATCCTGGCCCTTGCAACTTACCCTGCATTTCCAATCGATAAGGAGTGACACCATCCAAAGGCCGTAACATACCATAGAAGCCGGATAAAATGCGTAAATGCTGCTCCAGATATGCCAGTTCTTCCTGTTGAAAAACACCCGGTGCCATATATTGATACTGAATTCCCTCATAGGCGTAGATAGCTGGCGTAAGATTCGTCTTCAGATTCATATTCTGAATTCGCTCCACATTCTGCTCGGCGATGGCATCGTTACACTTCCACATTGCTTTAAGTTCGTCGTAAGTTAATTGTTGAAGCAAACTCAGGATTTGCTCAGTTTCGTTTATAAATTGGGGTAACTGCTTAGATGCCATCAGATCGGTATCGATCCTCATCTTTTTGGCTGGTGAAATAATCATTCGTATCATGGTGATCATCCTTAATCTACTGTTGTTTTGTCGTTATTCATTGTACAGGATTGGCTAGATGAATCCAATGATGAGGCAGATTAACTTTTACCCAGGTCTTCCTGCCCCTTGACCAAACTGGGTTTAAAGTCTACATTATCCTGAAGAATATTCGATTCTGATCAATCCGCGAGAGGAGGAGCTCTTATTACACAATCCTATGACGTCATTATCGTTGGAGCAGGCTCCATGGGGATGAGTGCAGGTTATTATCTGGCACGAAATGGGCTTAAAACCCTGATGATTGATGCTTTTGATCCCCCACATACCGAAGGAAGCCATCATGGAGAGTCACGATTAATTCGCCATGTTTATAGCGGAGGGCCTGATTACATCTCGTTGGCGCTTCTTGCTCAGAATTTATGGCAAGAGATGGAGGATACAACAGGCAACAACCTGCTTGTTCGTGCAGGGGTGATCAACCTGGTTAATCCAGAATTCCATTCGTTTCGCGACCGGTTGACTCATGCAGATGATGCCGGAGTCCGATATGAAATGCTGCGTGCAAATGAAGTGATGAAGCGCTGGTCAGGGATTACAATACCTGAACATTATGAAGGCATGTATGAACCGGATGCTGGTTATCTGTTCAGTGAACGCTGCGTTCAGACTTATCGGCAAGCCGCAGAACAAGCGGGTGCCACCCTGCTGACACATACCCTTGTGGAACATGTCGAATGCGGATCTCATTCCGTATCCGTGAAAACCGCTGGAGGAGATACATATCACGCTAGTAAGCTCATACTTAGCACAGGTGCCTGGTTTCAGACATTGAAACCGTTTGTGAATCTCCCGATCCGGGCCGTTCGCAAAACGGTAGGATGGTTCAATGCACCGGAAGCATTGTTCGGGGAAGAACATTTTCCTGGTTTCACAATATCCGAACAGGCTGGTGTCTATTATGGATTTCCCAGTATCGGCGGGGCTGGAGTGAAGATCGGCCGTCATGATACGGGATCTACGTGGATGCCAGGAGAGCAACAGACACCATTCGGAGCGGAAGAAACAGACGAGGGTGAACTCCGGAGGCTGCTTGAGCTTCGAATGCCACTAGCGGCAGGCCAATTGAAGCGTGGCAGTGTATGCAAATACGAAATGACACCCGACGAGGACTTTATTATTGATCATCACCCGATACATGAGCATGTTTGGCTGGCAGGCGGATTCTCCGGTCACGGCTTCAAATTTGCAAGCGCAGTCGGCCACGTCCTGTCCGATTTAGTCCAGACAGGGCATACGGATCAGGATATTAGCAGGTTCGCCCTGTCCCGATTCGCCAAGACCGGCATCTCATCATCACTATAAATCCAATAGACGTGCAGGGACATCATCAATCATTAACGATTGGCGTCCTTGCACGTCTTTTTCATGAACACGTTTAATATTAGTAAATGATTCTAGTAATACTCACTCTCACCTTGTAAAATCATGCTGGCCAATGGTCAACAGGGTTGGCCTGCTCTTACTCCACAACGAGGTGGCTATCTTCGGATTGTAATAATAGAGCGCACCATGTGTTGGATCAGCGCCGTTCAAAGCCTTACGTGCTGCTTTATACGAGGTTGCCGTCGGCTTCTGATTGAACTGCCCATCGTCTACTGCTGTAAACTGACCTTTCTGGAATATAACCTTCGGAATCGACGAAGGGAATTCTCCTGAGTGTACCCGATTCAACACAACAGCTCCGACAGCCACCTGTCCCTCAAAAGATTCCCCACGCGCTTCCCCATGAATTAGCTTAGCGAGCTGGCGCAGTGTATTGCCTTCGGCTTTGACCTTATGGTTAAGTCTGTTCAGTGTTTTCGGGCCTGCCACACCATCGGCACTCAGTCCCTGCGCCTGTTGGAATTCGCGGACAGCACTCTTCGTGATGGAGCCGTAATAACCCGTCATTCCAGCATCAAAGTAACCTAGACTGCTTAATTGCTCCTGCAATTGCAGCACATGTTCACTACGAACACCTTGTTCCAGCTTCTGCGCTCCCGCAGAAGGGGCTGCTACTGTAAGACCAAGAGCCATCGCGCAGGTACCAAGGAGCATACCAACCTTTCCTGCTCGTTTATTCGTTTTTCTTCCCCTTTGATGGGTTACTTTACGACTTACGGTTATAGAACCTTCACTCACGCTATGCTGTTGATTTATCATATTCTTTTCATTCATTTCACTCGTATGGTTCTTTTCAAAATTACGCTTTAACATGTCATTACCCTCCATTTTTCTGAATCCAGATCCCACTTCTTCCCCTGAATCCTCACGGTTCGACATCCCGAGTGTCATTATAGGATATCCTCCAAGGAGCGTCTATCGGACCGATGGAGCATGAAAAAATGAGTCTTGAACATAGCAAAAAAAGGCATGAGCCCATGGTCGTATCAGGGTCACACCTCTTCTTGTATCAACCTTGCACCGCTTGTCCAACCTGCATTTCCGTAGGCAAACAGACCCGCACAAAAGTTGCGCTTGAATTTAGGACGTTTCTCAAAACTCGCTGAAGTGCATCTTTTACCCCCTTTTCGCCCCCTCCTGCGTCAATTTCCCTTGACGTGCCCCGGCACGCCTGCTGAAAATTTCCTTGCTTGGAACGAAAATTCGGCAAAATCTGATCCTTCGGAGTTTTAAGACACGCCCTAATTATAATTACTCAGCCAGCTCTTGTCCCTTCGTTTCCCGACCCCAGAACAGCACAGCCGCTGCACCAATGAGGATCGTTACGAAGAAAATGGTGAAGATCAGGCTGATTGGAACTGCTCGCTGAACCAGCATACCCACCATGAATGGCGCAATGACGCCGCCAATCCGGCCAACCGATGTAGCTAGTCCAACGCCTGTTGAACGAACCGAAGTGGGGTACAATTCCGGGCTGTATGCGTACAGTCCACCCCAGGCTCCCAAATTGAAGAAGGATAGACAGATTCCTGCGGCCAGAATAGTCGCTTCTGTCGTTGCCAGTCCAAACGCAATCGCACTAATTGCGGTCAGAGTAAGATAAACGACCAGTACGAATTTGCGACCATAACGTTCAATGAAATACGCCGCGGTAAAGTATCCTGGTAGCTGTGCAATCGTCATGATCAACACGTACTGGAAGCTTTTCACGAGTGTAAATCCTTTCGCCATAACGACCGAAGGCAGCCACAAGAACATGCCATAATAGGAGAAAATAACGGTAAACCACAAGATCCACAGCATCAACGTTGTACGGCGATGAGGTGCTGACCAGACTGTAGCCACTTTTTCACGGAACGTGATTTTATGAAGCTTGGTATGATTCTTATACCGCGGTGGGTCTTGAATAGCACGACGCAGATATAATGCATAGAACGCCGGAAGTGCTCCGATGGCAAAGGCAATTCTCCAACCGTACTCCGGGATAACAAAGTTAGCAATGAGTGCCGATACAATCCAGCCTCCTGCCCAGAAGCTTTCTAATAATACAACCGCACGCCCACGTTCTGCCGTAGGCATCGATTCCGATACCAATGTAGAGGCTACGGGCAGCTCTCCACCAAGTCCAATCCCTGCAACCAGACGCAATGCACACAGGACTGCAAATCCGGTAGCCAGAGCAGAGAGACCGCTTGCAATTGTGAAGATTAAGAGCGTCCACATCAGAATAGCCTTACGTCCGAAACGGTCTGCAAGCGCACCTGCAAGCAAGGCACCTAACGCCATACCGATAGAGTTAACACTTGTTAATACGCCGACTTGTCCAGGGCTGAGACTCCATTCCTTGGCAAGTGCAGCCACGATGAAGGAGATCATGCCAACCTCCATCGCATCAAACAGCCAGCTCATGCCGGCGCTGAACAGCAGCTTGCGCTGCTTGGGATTCCGCAATACTTCCAATTTGCTCATCACTTATAGCTCCCTTGATCTCTATGTAATCATTCTGACACCCTAAACCATTATTATGCAGAATGATGCAGAAATCAATGCAAAATACGCAGATGCGCTGATCTGATCTTAGAACCTTACCCTTTGAGTGAACCTGCTGTCAGACCTGCAACAAAATAACGCTGGAGCAGAAGGAACAGCACGATCATCGGAATAGCTGTAATCATCACACCCGTGAGCATCATCGGATAATTAGTCACGTATTCACCACGGAACTGCATAAGCGCGAGCGGTAACGTCAGCTTGGATTTACTTGTAAGCATGAGCATTGGAATCAACAGGTCATTCCACACCATAACGAGCAAGAACGTTGCTGTCGCTGCAAGCGACGGTGCAGCCAGTGGCAACGCAATCTTGGTGTAAAGCCTCCACTCACTGGCTCCGTCCATACTGCCTGCTTCCAAAATCTCTGCGTTAAGCATACGCATGAAACCTGTCAACATAAATACCGAGACAGGCATCAGCATTGCAGCGGACACAATGATAAGTCCTGTCAGACTGTCCGACCATCCCAGTATACGTGTTAGGGAATAAATCGGCAGCATACTCACCTGGGAAGGAACGATCAGACCTGCTACGAACAGGGCAAATACAATTTTGCCTACACTTCCTCCCCAGCGCACAATCGCGTATGCAATCATACTGCTCAGTAACAACTCGATTGCAACCGTACCTAGCGTCACGACTAAGCTGTTTCCAAAATATTGCCACATAGGCTGGTTACGAAACATACCAATAATGTTGTCCCACGTAAATGGATCAGGCCAACTGAATGGACTGGTGAAGAAATTACTGCTTGTTTTGAACGAGGACACAAATACAAAGTATAGCGGCACAATGATGAGTAGCGCGTACACCAATAGAATTAGTCGATTGAACCATTTTAAAACCATATGAACTCCCTTCTGCCTAAGATCTGCTTCAATCTCAATAATTTACTCGGTCAGCACGCAGTGCCTTGAACTGCAACAGCGTCAAGAGCGCGAGCAATACGAGGAAGATCATCGAACCAGCAGAAGCCAGACCAAATGAATAGCTGCCAAAGGCGGTATGATAGATATATGTTGTCAGAATTTCGGTTGCATAGTTCGGACCGCCGTCCGTCATGGTAAAAATGAGGTCAAACGCCTTAAACGATTGAATCGTGGTATATGCCACAACAATTGTTGCTGAAGGAGCAAGCAACGGCCAAGTCACGGTACGGAATACCTGCCACTTGCTACCTCCATCCATTCGAGCGGCTTCGTACAGTTCTGCTGGAATGCCTTGCAGACCTGCGATGAACACAATCATCATCTGTCCGGCATGAGCCCAGACCTGTACTGCAGCGATAGAATAGATTGCAATCTTGGGATCACCGATCCAGTTACGAGCTATACTGCTCATACCCGCCTCATTCAAGCCATAGTTGATTAGTCCAATCGATGGGTCATACATAAACGCCCAAATCAGCCCAACCGATACAGAAGACAGAATGGTAGGCAGGAAATACAACGCCCGAAGCACAATACGTGTCTTTGTATTACGAACCAAGAGCAAGGCAAGCACAAGTGAAATAAAGGTTTGAGCGATAACTACCGTTAACATGAATTCAACGTTGTTACCAAAGGCTTTGCGAAATACGATGCTGCTGAGACTGTCCTTATAATTATCCAGCCCTACAAATGCATACGACGGGGATACCCCGTCCCAATCCGTAAAGGAGTAGAACAGCCCCGTCAATGTAGGAAATACGAACAATCCAACGTACAGCAGCAACCCAGGTAACA
The DNA here is from genome assembly GCF_030812775.1 of Paenibacillus tundrae. Taxonomy (GTDB): domain Bacteria; phylum Bacillota; class Bacilli; order Paenibacillales; family Paenibacillaceae; genus Paenibacillus; species Paenibacillus tundrae_A. The sequence continues at coordinate 322,351 of NZ_JAUSTI010000001.1, read as the reverse complement.
GAAACAGGGATAGCTGAATACGGTTTTTCATGGTTTATTTCCCGATATGCTGATCAATGATCGCTTGTGCTTGCTGCGCTGCTTCTTCTGGCGAAGTACCGCTCAGCACAGCCTGGATGGAGTTCGTAACAGCCTTTTGGTTATCTCCATTCAGGATGGTGAACCGTGGCTGGAACACGGTCTTTTTGCTTGCCCATTCTCCGGCAACTTGAAGCTCAGGTGTATCGTATTTCACATCATTAACCGTTACATTCTGTCCGGTCTGATTGGCATACTCGCTGGCTACTTCCGGTTTGCTCAAGAACTCAATGAACTTCTTCGCTTCTTCCGGATGCTTCGACTTGCTATTCACTGCAAGCATAAATGTGGTTGTATGCACACCTTCATACTTCGCCTGATCAGCACTTACTGTAATCGGTGCAAGCAATTTTTGCTCCAGATTCGGGTTTTGCAACTTGTTCTGAGCAAGTTGATATGATCCGCTTGCGAGCATTGCTGCTTTTTCCTGAATAAACAACGCTCCTGCCGCAGGGTCTTTCGTACCTAGTGCATCCTGCTGGAAGTATCCTTTATCGTTCAGCTCTTTGATCTGCGTCAACGTTTTCACCCAGAACTCATCCGTCAGTTTGGCTTCGCCTGCTTCTACTTTGGTAAAAATGTCGTCACTCGGCGCATTGTTCATGACCATCGTGTTCATGAATTGGCCTGGGCCAATATCCGCTCCGGCAAAAGCAATTGGAATGATGCCATTGTCTTTCAGCTTCTGGCACAGTGCCAGGAAACCTTCCCAATCCGTCGGTGGTGTTAAACCATATTGTTCAAACAGCTTCACATTATAGATGGGATCGTTATACACGAGTTGATACGGAACTGCATATTGCTTGCCATCATGTTGCCCTGCTTCAATCAGTTTCGAATTAAAAGCAGACAAGAATGATGATCCTGTCAGGTCTGTGAACAATCCAGCTTTGGTAAAGGCTTCGAATTGTGCACCTGGGAAGGATGCAAAGACATCTCCAACCGAACCATCACTGATTTTGGATTGTACGGTGGATTGATACTGATCCGAAGGCAATGTCTGCATTTCCACCTCGATGTTTGGATTTTCCTTTTCAAACGCGTCGATGGTCTTATTCAATGCTTCTACATCTTCTCCACGCCAGTGGATGAAGCTAATTTTCACTTTACCTGAACCCGAGGAACCATTCTCTCCGGATGCCGCCTCATCTCCGCCACCACAAGCCGACAGCACGATGGACATGACCAGCATACTGATCAGGGGCAGGATATACTTTTTCTTATTTTTCATTAAAGACGACCTCCTGAGGATGATTAATGTGTTATAAGTTCAACTGCTAAATGGCTTATACTGACCACTTACTTAATTGGTAGTAACGGAGTGCTGCTTTTGTCTTGTTTTCCATTGGTCACGAATGATCGGCATAACCGTCCGTCCGAAGATTTCGGCTTCTTCCAGATGTGGATACCCGGAGAGAATGAATGTGGCCACACCCAAATCTCCGTATTCCATCAAGCGTTCTGCGACCTGTTCCGCTGTACCCACGATAAGGATTGCTCCGCCGGAGCGTACGACAGACAATCCAGTCCACAGGTTAGGCCCTACAACAAATTGTTGTTTCTCCGATAGTTCCCGCAGCTCGTTTTGTCTACGCTGGTTGGTCGCATCCGTCTCGGCAAAGGCTGCTTTGGCCTTCTCGATTGCCTCTGGCGGTACTTTACTAATAATCTCCCAAGCCGCTGCCCATGCTTCTTCTTCCGTATCCCGAATGAGCACTTGCGCACGCATGCCATAACGCATCTGACGATCTTGTCCTGTTTCCGCTTTAACCTGCTCACGAATGACCTCGATCTCTTCGATCTGCTCTTGGATCCAATCATGGGGTTCGCCCCACATGAGGAATGTATCCGCATGTTCCACAGCAACGCGCTTCGCAATCGGGGAGCTTCCTCCCAAATAGAATGGTGGGTGAGGTTTTTGTACTGTCTCTGGCATGCCTACTGGGCCTTTGAAGCTATAGTGTTGACCTTTAAATTCTGGATATGGATCATTGGACGCATCCGCATTCGATTGTGCACCACTGCCTGCGAATTCAGTCAGATTGAGTCCTGTGGACTGGGTCCACGAACGCTTCATGACTTCCATATACTCGCTCGCACGTACATACCGCTCATCATGTGCATGTGCCAGCGGATCACCCAGCTCTTCTAGGTCTCGGATTGAGCTACCTGTAACGACATTCATCATCGCGCGGCCTCCCGAGAGCTGATCCAGAGCCGCACCCATACGTGCAGCAAGAACGGGTGTAACCAGACCAGGGCGAATAGCGACAAGGGGACGCAATGTCTTGGTATGACTCATCACAGCTGAGCCGACCACCCACGCATCCAGACAGGCTCCCCCTGTCGGAATTAGTACGAATTCAAACCCTGCCGTCTCCGCCGTCTGCGCTACCTGCACCAGATAATCTAGACTCGGCGCTCGCTCTGGTTCAACTCCTACATACTTACCATCCCCTGCTGTTGGCAAAAACCATCCAAACTTCATCTCTTCCTGTTCGCTCACCAAAGTCATTCCCTTCTATGAATAAATAAAGTCTCATGTTAAAAAAAGTTACCGTTGTGCTTCCTTGACGTTCCGCGTACGAATCGTTCTTTCGATCACTGTTATCCCCAGATTTTTTTAATTCCCCTTTTCCAAAGGGAAAATCCGGAGATAGCTTATGCTTCCGATGTAGCTTTCTTTCAGAAAGCTTTCAGGTGAACGCGTTGCTTCTCCAGAATCGATTTCGTCCCCTCCACTACGTTGGCACCTCTTGAAACTTATTTTTAAAGTGCGCCTAATTTCTGTTCATTTTATTAGTACATAAGTTCTAAATACCGATTAATTAACTTGGTTTAATAGGTATGGACATCATATCAATTGATTTGTCTGTGATCAATGTCATTTCGCGGTAATTTTATTTTGTCATTTTGTGGTCTTTTCTCAGAATTAGGTCTCGTCGATCTTGAATATGTATAAAACCCACCTGTATAATAGGTTATAAGCGAACCTTTCAGATCGTATCTATAATACTTATTCATTAAAGAGGTGTTCCCGATGACCGAGAGCATGAAGGAGGACCACCACGAGTTTTTGGATATTATTTTCTTCACTCCATCTGAATTCGAGAAAGCCGGTGGCGCCTGGCCGATTCGTATCGGCCGCAATTTAGCCAAGAACAATTATCATATTGGCCCTCGCACCACACCTTATCATTATTTGCTGTTTGTGTTAGAGGGAGAAGGTACGTTCATTCAGAATGGGCAACATTATGCCTTGCGAGCAAGAGATGCGTTCTGTCTATTTCCGCATGTCACTCATGAGTACTGGACCACCCCTGAGAACACATTGCAGAAAATATTTATTGCCTTTGACGGCTCACATGCGGCAGAACTGCTCTCCCGAATTGGTCTGACTCCAGACTCTCCTTATCGTTCAGGTGTGTTAACGCCAGAGACAGCAAGTGCAATGCGTGCATTTATGGAGGATGTTCGCAAACCACAGGACGGAGCAAGTGATCTGGGACGACTTACTCGGTTTCTAAGCCTCTTCGACCGAATCGCCCGTTCTCCGGCAATCAAGGGACTGCAGCCTGACTCCGCTACTCCCTGGCTCCAGAAAGGCAAGGAGTATATGGATATCCATTTTGCTGGCGGCATTACAGTGGAAGGCGTGTCTGCTCATGCAGGCGTGGATCGAACCCACTTTGCCAAACAGTTCCGCAGAGCGTACGGTCTCTCTCCCGTCCAATATATTCAGCAATTAAAAATGGATCAGGCTAAGCGCTTACTTGTGCAGACCCCGCTAAGCTTAACTGAAGTGGCTCATTCCGTCGGTTACCCCGACTTGTTCTCCTTCTCCAAAGCGTTCAAAAAACAAGTCGGTCTGCCCCCCAACCGTTATCGGACAACGGAGAGCAACAAGGAATAGGAGGTGCACAACCTCCTTACACCCTCATCCTCCTTTTGATTATGACGTTGGATCTTTCAGCTAAGCCAAGTTAGCGAATTGATATGAAGTCATGACCATCTATGGTATCTCTTGCGAGCGTCCTTAGCATTCATAACAAAAAGAAAGGCAAGTCCTCTTCATATCAGGACTTGCCTTTCTTGTTCGCTCATTTATTCATCTCATATCGTCTGCACGTTGTAAGGCTCAACTGATCCTTGATCCCCATAACGGTGACTCTATTTCTGCTCATCATCCTTGCGTGCAAGCGGAATGCCGTTCTTCTTCGCATACCATGCTTCATAATGATGCACAGCAACACCTGCAAAGGAAGAATGAGTAGAGCCAAGTTTGAACACCTGCTCCATTTCCTCATCCATATTGCTAATCGGTTTACGGAAAAAGGTCAGGTGATCCCCCTCATGCGTATCTGCTAACTCTGCCCCGATCCAGACTTTCTTGCCTAGGTCGTCTGCCTCGTCCAGTTCCTCCTTGGACAGATCGTACATCTGTTGCCCACTGTCGCGATACGCCATGATAGCTACTGCATCGAAGTGAGAAATGACCCAGTGACTGAACGTCCCTTCATTCCCAGATGACTGACGGGCATCCAGCCAGAACGGAATGGCAGCGCTCATGTACAATCCTGCATCCTCTCCCGCTTCCGTCCAAGCCTTCATGTTGTCTTGCCACTCTGCAATCACACGACTCTCCTCATTCTCCCAGCGTTTCAGTTGATATGGTTCCACATCCAGTTGGACACCTTCAAAACGTTCATTCTTAGCAGAAGCTGCATTATATGCTCGCACTCGCTCAATAAAAGCCAGTCCTTCTTCCCGTTTCTCCGTATAAGCCCAATCCGCATGACCGTTCAGGGCATGTACCTCAATCTCCGCCACCTTCGCAGCAGCGATAAATTTGCGGTACGTATCATTGGATACTTCATCCTGTATTTGCAGGAAGATTACATTCACGCCCTGCTCTTTGGAAAATGAGATAATTTCCGGTGTCTGCTCTGCAATAATGGAAGCGTCCCACAGCCAAGTCGCTTTGTGTTCCTCATGAGAGAACCACTTGAGCAACCAGGGTAGAAGCAGCAGGCAAAATATCAGCGCCAGAAGTACCCATTTTGCCTTCACCGGAACCTGCCTCCATCGTGTCATTGGATTCCTCAGACGAGCAACGCTTCACTTGGTTCAAGCACAGGGTGTTGTACCGAGTGACCAATCTTATAAATATGAGGCTGTGTATATGTGCGGAATGCATTACGTGTATCAAGAATCGGTACACCGAGCTCCGAAATTTCACGATATGGAAGATCCTTATGATTGGTAATCAGCACGATGCAATCGTATGTTTTGAACTGTTCCAGATTGAACACTTCGCTGTGTACGGTATCGCCATGTTTGTCCAAGAATGAATCAGCATACGGGTCGTAGTAGCTTACATTGGCTCCACTTTCCTTGAACAATTCATACACTTCCAGTCCTGGGGACTCACGCAGATCTGCGATATTCGGCTTGTATGACATACCAAGCAGCAATATATTGGAATTCCGAACAGACTTGGCGTATTCGTTCAGAATGGTTGACGTTTTATTCAGAACATAATATGGCATGTTGTCATTCGTCGATTGTGCCAGTTCAATAAATTTACTGTAGAAACGGAATCCTTTTGCTTTCCAAGATAGATACATTGGATCCAGTGGAATGCAGTGCCCACCGATGCCAGGGCCCGGATAGAATGGCATGAAGCCAAACGGTTTGGTTGCAGCTGCATCAATGACTTCCCAGATGTCGATGCCCATGCGATCACACATCATCGCCATTTCATTCACGAAGGCGATATTCACGCTGCGGAATGTATTTTCAAGCAATTTAGACATCTCCGCTACTTTTGGTGAAGATACGGGTACAACGGTTTGCACATATTTACCATACAACGCCGTTCCTAGCTTAAGGCAAGCTTCGGTGGTGCCTCCAATGACCTTAGGCGTATTGAACGTTGTGAATCGTCCGTTGGACGGGTCAACCCGCTCTGGCGAGAAGCAAAGGAAGTAGTCTTTACCTGCTTCATGTCCGATTTTGTCCAGCTTCTGTTGAATCAGTTCTTCGGTAGTTCCCGGATAGGTTGTACTCTCCAGCGTGATCAACATGCCTGGTTTCATATGCAATTTTATCTGATCAACTACCGTCTCAATGTACGACGTATCTGGATCTTGGTTCTCGCTCAGTGGTGTTGGTACACAGATACTCAACGCATCGATGACACGGAGCATACTATAATCTGTCGTTGGTTGGAAACGACCTGTCTCCATCACTTTTTTCAATTCCTCAGATGAGATGTCGTGAATGTATGAATCTCCGTGATAGATACTCTCTACCTTAGAAGCATCAAGATCAATTCCGATGACAGTGAAGCCTTGATTCACCATTTCTACAGCAAGTGGAAGCCCTACATAACCGAGCCCGACCACGCCGAGTACCGCTTCTTTATTTTCAATCGCATTTAATAATGAGTGGAAATGTTGATTATGCATGATAGTCCCTCCAACAATGATTTGATTTTGTGTGAAATTTGTTCTTTTTGTCTATCGTTATCTCTTTGGCATTTGCATAAATTCACAACGATCTAGTGCAGGCACCGCCGAATACGAGCATCCAGCTCTACAGGTGAGAACGGCTTGGTCATATAATCATCAACCCCGCTACGGAAGCATTGGCTGATTGTTTGCTCAACACGTTGCTCCGTCAGAACGACGATTTTAGGTGGCTGCTCTATCTCTAACTTCTGGATATGGTGAATGAACGGCAAGCCGTCAATACCATACAAATTCAATTCGGTCAGTACCAGATCTGGTGTCACCTTCTCGATAAGCTCCAGTGCAGCCAGACCATCTACAGCTTCATACGTCTCGTAGCCTTGCATTTTCAAACGCAATTGCAGAAACTCACGCACGGTCGGATCATTATCTACAATCAAAATACGTTCTGGATCTGCTGATGTCTTGTCCAGCGTGTAGATATGAATCTCCGATGAGTCTACAAGCTTCGAGGATTCAGCCATATGCTGGATGGTCGCTTGTGAAGGACGATCCTTATCCGTGAAGCTAGCCAGTGTAATCTGTGGATCGGCACCAGGTACCGTTTCCTGTAGTTCATGCTTGATCCGAAGTCCTGCATAGTGAATCTCATCCAAGGTTAATCTCGGCAATAGAACTGCAATCGTCTGCGTAGCTCCATCCTTCCACAACTGAAAGTCATAATCATGTGTCTGCTCCAAATGTGTTCGGATCTGCTGCTCTGGCTGAATATTCCCTGCACAGTGGATGAACATTAAACCACATGTTCCGGCACCCGTTTCCTTCAACCCTTGCTCTACACTTCGATACACATTGACCGCAGTCTCACGCTGCAATGTTGCCGTATTTGGCATGTTCTTTTCCACCCTTCTCCTTCAGTGATGATCAAGCAGCTTTGCTTGCACCCTTTTCTTCTTCTGACCAGCTCTGGCGAGTCATCGTGCCCCATGAATTGTTGTTTTGCATAAACTGAATGTGACCCTGCAATCTCCAGAGCACACCGAGCTGATGATAACCTACAAATTTCAAGGCAGAGAATACCAGCATTTTGACCAGATCAGATAGCTTGTTGTAACGTTTAAATGCAATTTCCTCCAGCACTAGCGCGCCTACACTCAGCAGATAACCACTCACAAAATTCAACAATCCGAACAACACGAGGATCGGCCACTGCGTCATATCCATCAGCACGTATCCGGCAAGTGCCAGAAGTCCGGTAATCCGGAAATATGGGTTGAGCGCTTCAAAAATGACATTGTACGGCATCGTCACCATGCCCATTACTTTATATTTCGGGTTGAACAACATGCCACGATTCTCAAGCATGTTCTTCAGATTTCCCCGTCCCCAACGCTTGCGCTGACTGGACAAGATTCGGTAAGAATCCGGCGCCTGTGTCCAACATACCGCTTCAGGACAGAACGCCACGCGATACTTCAATTTATTTTCCAGCATATAGCGGTGAAGCTTGATAATAATATTCATGTCCTCCCCAGGATAACCGTCCCGATAGCCTCCGACGGCAATAACTGCATCCTTACGGAACATACCGAAGGCACCTGATACAATGATCAAGCCATTCATATGGCTCCAGCCAATTCGTCCGCCGAGAAAGGCTTTGAGGTACTCAATGGACTGGAACATCGGCCACATTTTGCGAGGAAGAGATACATCCTGTACGGCTCCATTTTCGATCTTACAGCCATTAGCTATACGAACATCGCCGCCAATCGCCACCGTCTCTTCTGGGTTCTCCATGTACATGCGAGCCATACGGATCAAGGCATCCTTCTCCAGAAGTGAGTCGGCATCGATTGAAGAAATTAGAGGATAGTGAGACAGGTTGATCCCTGCATTAAGTGAATCCGCCTTGCCACCGTTCTCTTTATCAATGACATACAAATCCGGGAATTCCGGATTATGATAAATGCCACGTACATTTTGACAGGGGATTTTGCCGTGCATTTTCGTGTTGCTCATCGGTTTAAGATGGTACTCTTGCAGTAACTTTTTCAACGTATCATCACTCGAACCATCGTTAACCACAATGACCTCATACGTCGGATAGTTCAGCGTCATAAGACAGTTTACATTTTCAATAATCGTTAGTTCCTCATTGTATGCCGGTACCAGCAAGGAGACCGAAGGCACCAGTTCCGACCCTGACAACGTATTGTATTTGGAATAGTGCGAACGTCGGAATATCGTCCATATGTTGCGGAATGAAAGGGCTAAGATGGAGAAATATAGTGTGTTAACAAAAACCACATAATATATAGCCACCATACCGTAGATTAATAAAAGATCTCTAAGCAGTGTAATCCCCTCCTACCGTTGCCACACCTGTACGTTTCTTGCTTGTGCGATGGTCAATTGGTGAGCCGAAATACCGATCATATAGCAGCCTTTTTTTGTTATGTGCAATCATCTGTTCAACAGGTCTATGATCTGTTCCCGTGTGTTGCATCGTGCTCTCAATCTGCTGCATCGCAATTTCACGTTCAACGTTTGTACCTTGTACAGCAGCTTGGCACAGCGCTTCGAATCCAGGCTCGCCCAGCTTCGCCAGACTCTCTGCACTGTTGTATCGTACTCCATAGTCCTCATCTCGTAGCGCTTTACGCAGCAACGGAATACTGCCAGATGCATGCTTCGAGCCCAGCGCTTGAGCGACTTCGGCGCGCACCTCGGGATCTGCATCCTGCATTAATTTCAAAATCGTCTCATCTCGCAGTGCAGGGCTTGCACTAAGGTACAGCTTCACTGCCTCAGCACGTACATCCTGCTGCTCTGCACCCACCAGCCTGTGAAGAGCAGGCATCACTTCTGGAACAGCCTGTCCCCACATCGCGACAAGTCCTACTTTTACAAAGTCAGGATTACGGTCTTCCAATAATTCAATCAACAGCTTACTCGTATCCATGCTTGTTTCAAGTAGAATATCTGCAGCTAGGTGATGAATGGATTTGCCTTTGGTTAAAAGCACCTCAAGCATCTCCTTTAACTCCCCTTGACGTACCGTGCTTCTCGCAATGGAGCGAGCAATCATGATCGCCATCGGACCAGGCTTCTCATCCTTCAGCAATTCCATAAGTCCCGGAACAGCCTCTGGACAACGCATGCCCCCTAAGCGATACGCTGCATCGATCTGACGACCGTAACGCAGTCTGCCCAGTTCTTTCAGGTCATGCTCTACAAACCCTGACTCACGGCACAAGGCAATCAACTTGTCGCGGTACTCTCCCTTGAACTGATCGATCCATTCAATCAACTTATTCTGGATAACCCTGCGCTCTAACGGAGCAAGCTTGCCTGGTGGCAACTTCAGTTGACGATTCTCCGTCAGTGCAGTTTGCAAGTACGTAAAGTAGTCCCGCTGCTTGGATTCGTACCACGCCATCTTGCGCTGTTTGCCATTGTGGGACATTTTCATGGCAAACAGCAGGATTACGCCTACAACAACAAGCGCTATACAGATATATAGAAATAGATAAGCTAGTGCCAAATTGGGAAACATTCGAAAAAGTCCTCCTTTATACTGATTTATTCGGTCTGAAAACTAGGTATTTGTTCAAAACGTTTCTTCATTTCCTCATAACTTAGCTTTAAACGCTCGCTGTATTGAACCTGTTCCCAAGGTTGCCACTTGTACATAGGCAATGTCTTCAAGTCCAGTGTATTCGCTTCGCCTCCTGGCCATGATACTTGACCCGTAGAACGCTCCATTAACCATGGAACCAGTGTAATGCCCTCTACTGTTTCAGTTTGGAATTGTCGTCCTTCCTGAAGTGCTCCATAGTTGATGACCTGTAGTGAGCTTGGATCACCGAACCCAAGTAACATCCAAGGGATTCGCATCTCCACCTGATTTCCGTTATACTGCCAGGCTGTTAACGAATCTGTATCAGACTGCCCTGCAGCTGTAGTTCCTCGCTTCAGCCCCCCCACCTTTTCGTTCATAAACGGGTGAGCCGATCGGGTATCCGGCGGTGTCATCCTCAGGCTTACCGCCAAGTTCCACGGCTGGAATGGATTAGCTGAATCGGCTGAATCCTCTGGCAACATGTCATAGCCATCCTTGCCATACAGACGACGATTAAAATCATAATCCTTGGCGATCTCCACTTGAGATTCATCATCCTGCCCCAACGTGATTACCGTTTCGAGTCCATCACTGATCGTTCGACCAGGAAGTCGCTCGCCAGGCTGATTACCTCCTGCAAGTGTGTCTGTACCAATGTGCAGCACCGTCTGCTTCGGATCAAACGGCTGATCTAAGGTCATGCCGATGTACAGGTAAGCTTCGTCGTGAGTCAGCTTCATCTCCTGAATGCCCTCCACTTTACCCTGCCAGACCGTTACCTCATCATCCTTCAGTTGCTCCCAATCATCCAAGCTGCCATCAATGGTCAACTGCTCCTGTTTCCCAGGTTCCATCGCGAGCAAACCAAACATCTTCTCGTTGGTCAACACGTTTAACCAATACGCACGTCGGTCTGCTGGAATTTCGAGTGGCATTGTGTTCCAAGTTTTCTTGAACCATTCGTCTTGCCACATGAACAAGATCGCTCCTGCATACCCTTCATCATAGATATCTTGAGTTAGGGAAGCGTCGATCTCACCTTGCTCTGCCTCGTTATGCCCTCCCTGATTCCTTCCTCCCATGCCCAGATGAGAAATACCAAGCGAGGAAGGTACACCGTACTCTGTAATCATTACAGGCATATCGGAAAACTCGGCTTTGAGCTTGCGTAGATAGCTTTTGTACGTGTTGTACTCTCCATTGGCATCCTTGATCGTTTGAAGTGTCTTATCGATATGGAACAAGTCAGGATAATAAGGATACACATGATACGCTGCAAAATATCCTCCTTGCCAGTCCTTCGACTCAATATGACGGGCATCCACACTGACCAGATCCTCTTCATACAATGGTTCACCTGGATGGTCGAGTACATCGGTCGTCACCCAATTCGTAAACGTCATTGGATGCTCCCAACCATACTCTTTCTCTAATACAGCCGTATAGTCTAACAATTCGGCCAACCAATTTTCAAATGGTGAAGCATCCGGCGTTCCCGAAAAATGAACTCCCTTGTACTGCGGCACATCAGGATGTGTCTTATTCGTGTTATCCACCATCATAGGATCCCACTCGGTTCCAACATGCCATGCCATCAGGTATTTCCCTGCATTCGCCTTATACTTCCCGCTAGAAGCTCCCGGTTTATCAGGAATGTCCGCATCCCCATAGACAGCAGATACTGCTTTTTCAATTTCCTGTTTAAATGTTTGCTCGATATGGTCAAGATAAGCATCCTGCTTCTCAATCAACTCTTCCTCAGGTGACCATATCCCCTGTATAAAATATAAGGGCTGCTGCCTACCGCGATTATAATCGACCAAAGCAGTATAAAAAATCGGCTCATGAACCGTATATACCCGGATTACATTAGCGCCCAGATCCTGAATCTGCTGGAACCACCTCTGATAGTCCTCTTTAGTCAGCGGGAATTCACCCGGATAGTGTCCTGGTGACGTTGCGCCCAGATTGACGCCTTTGACGAACATCTCCTTCCACGTACCGTCCGATCCGTATTCCATGAATCGGTCTCCCTCTGTCTTGAACTTCATTTCTGTACCATTCTGCGCTGTATAGGTGACCAGTTTGGGCTGCATATAGTACATGCCGGCAAATATTCCTCCGGTCAATACTACGGCTCCAGCCAGCACCGTTAGCATCCAGCGTTTTCGTCTTCGTCTACTCATGCTCTCGTTTGCTCACCTCTCTAGTATGCATCCCGTCTTATGCCTGTGTTACGGATCAAACATGAAGACATGCGGCATATTCCGCATGGGATGACCGCATGGAATAGAGCTGTCAGCGGTGTAGTTCTCACTATATCGCTAAGCGTCTGCATTTGTAACTAGGCTGATGGGAGCAAACATAAACTGCAACATTCTGCCCATTATTCGTAAAATACACCATCAACTAGCATGCTTTCCCTCTGAACTTCATCCTCTGCTCACCATTGTATCTTCCCCCTGTGAACTGAAGATTTAAGATCCATTCCTGTAGGGACGTATATGCCTGTTATTGTTATATGCAACGCGGATTACAGCATCTGAGTGTGCTTAGACACTTATCCCATTAAACGCAGGTTGTTTTTTAAAGTTGCGGCCTTTTTTACAGTATTAACCATAAAGATTACAAAATTGATACTATAGTCCGATAACGTATCCGTAAAAATCCGCGGTCTATCAAGCTTTTCTGAAAAATGCAGAAAATCAAAAAAGGACATCAGTCCTGCACTGTAGGACTGTGCCCATTTATATCCCTTTTACAAATCAGTGAATGAACCGGGGGTCATCACCCAGAGGTCACAGATCTCTAACATTAAATGTAAAAATCCACGTCTTATTTCCTACAATCTGCTCTTCAGCAAGCTATTTAGTAATTGTGTCCAATTTGCAAAATAATTCCGCTTGCCGCATTTTAAATTGTCAGATATGCTTATAAAACAAGAACACATGTTCCATACTGTAAATAAACTGTAAAACAATCATTGAAATGAACCTATTTTGATTCAAACCCTATGGATTGAGAAGTCAAAGGAGAGACTTGTTATGCCCCGCAAAGCCACACGTGTCATTATGCTAGCCGATTGCCAGTCGTTCTATGCCAGCGTAGAGAAGTCTGCACACCCTGAATACAGGGATCGTCCACTCGTTGTAGCCGGAGATCCCGCACGACGTTCGGGCATTATTCTGGCTGCCTGCCCTTTGGCCAAATCTTATGGCATTACTACTGCTGAGCGACTAGGCGAAGCCTTAGCGAAATGTCCGGACGTTGTCGTCATTCGCCCAAGAATGGCGGAGTATATTCGGGTCTCCCTGCACATTACGAGCATTCTACAGACGTACACCGATCTCGTTGAACCCTACAGCATTGATGAACAGTTTCTAGATGTCACCGGAAGTCTCGATCTGTTCGGCAGTCCGGAAGTGATCGCTAAGAGCATTCAATCCAGAGTCATGGAGGAGACAGGTGTATACATCCGTATTGGTATTAGCGACACGAAGGTCGTAAGCAAAATGGCTTGTGACCTATACGCCAAAAAAGTCCCCGGAGGCATCTACACCCTTCCCCGTAAGGATGTACAGACTACATTATGGCAAATGCCAGTCAGAGATATGTTTATGGTTGGTTCTCGTATGGCGAACCATCTCTATAAGATGGGTATTCATACCATTGGTGAGCTGGCTCAGACTCCCCTCTCTCGACTTCGAGATCGTTGGGGCGTAAATGGTGAGGTATTGTGGCGAATCGCTCGTGGCATAGATGATTCTCCAGTGAAGCCGGGAACATATGCCCATCAGCAAAAGGGGATTGGGCATCAGATGACTTTACCTCGGGACTATGAATCCTGGGAGGACATCAAGGTTGTTTTGCTTGAGTTAGCCGAACTTGTTAGCCGGCGTGCACGGGACAAATCACTGATGGGGGATGTTGTATCTGTCGGATGTCGTGGACAGGATTATGATCGTCCTACTGGCTTTTCGCGCCAAATGAAGGTAAATGAACCTACGAACATTACGGATGAGGTATACGATGCTGCGGCAGCCCTCTTCTTACGCCATTGGGACGGATTACCCATCCGCCGAATCAGCGTATCCTTAACTGGGCTTGTCGCTGATTCCGATATACAGCTATCCTGGTTCGACGATCGTGAACGAAAAAGAGAACTGGAACGCGCCACAGATGATATCAAACGTAAGTTCGGAGACACCGCGATTATGCGAGCCTCTTCCTTATGCTCATCCGCCCAGGCACAGGACCGTTCTCATAAAATTGGAGGTCATTATAAATGAGTAAAAAATTACAACAAAACGGAATCTTTGAATCTTCTCGCATGATGCTCCCTGAACACCGAGAAGCTTATATTCTTCATCAAGAGCATCTGGCTCCACGCACTCGTCCTTCTCTGGACGCTCAGGCGGCAGAGGAAATGTCTCGTCTACTCAGCGATTCGATGGTGTTAGGAGATGCCATCACCATTACTCTGTTCGACGAGTATGACGATATTCGTATCACCGGTCAGGTGCTGCGAATGAACCGTCCCGCCCGCACCCTTAAGCTACTTACAGATAACGGGACTCGGGACATTCAGATGAACCTGATCACAGATGTCACACTAGCCAGTGAGTAACACATCTTCCACAACCAAACGTCGATATCGTCAATAGGAACTATTCGCTCGCAAAGTCAGATTTGCGGATTCTCGGAGATAGTTGCAGTTCAATTCACGGGGACAGGACTGCTTTCCTACACGAAATGGACTCACTTCATGTATCAAGAATAACGATATAGAAGGCAGCCCTCTCGTACTAAAGAAGCAAAAGGAACCAGAAGTGATTCAAAAGATCATCTTAAGGGTAAAGCTCGCATTTTTAGTGCGTGTTCAAAAAGATCGGTTTTGAACAACCTCTTTAGAAGAAGCTCCAGTCGAATTCCTTAGAGAGACGCTCAAGCAGATGCACCCCGGCAATACTATTTCCTTTACGGTTCAAAGCCGGCCCCACCAATCCTATACCGAATTGACCTGGCACAAGTGTCAAAATCCCACCAGATACACCGCTCTTCGCAGGCAGTCCAACCTGGATAGCAAATTCACCGGATGCATTGTACATTCCGCAGGTGGTCATAAATGTTTTGGCAATCTGTACATAACGACGCGGAATTAACTCTTCTCCGGTGATGGGATCTGTCCCGTTGTAAGCAAGCACCAATGCCATACGTGCGAGATCCGCACAGGTTACCTCAATGGAGCAGTGACGGAAATACACGGCAAGTACATCTTCGACATCATCCTTGAGCACCCCGTTGTGCTTGAGGAAATATCCAAGGGATCGGTTTAGATGACCACTCTCTAACTCAGACTGAAAGACGGCCTCGTTGTAGTTTAATCGTTCATTGTTTGCCAGCTTACGGAAAAACTCTAGGATACGTCGGGATTTTTCTTCCTTGCAGTCTCCTGCAATTAAAGAGGACACCGTGATTGCACCAGCATTGATTAACGGATTAAATGGAATTCCTGGATCAACTAATTCCAGCTTAATCATGGAGTCATAATCGTCGCCAGTCGGTTCTTTTCCTACATTAAAGAACACAGCCTCTTCTCCATGATCCATCAAAGCGAGAATTAAGGTGAACACTTTGGAAATACTCTGCATTGTAAAAGGTACACCACAATCGCCGGCGGATACATGGTTACCCTCAGCGTCCATGATATGTATGCCAAGCTCATCCTGCGAAGCTTTGACCAGCTCTGGAATATAGGAAGCCACCTCACCTTGCCCTGTATGCAAACGACTCGTTTCCAACCATTCGGGCAATAAGGAGTTCAGTCGCTCCATCGTAGAATTGCTCATCTCCATCTCCTCCATCTCTCTGCTTATTATCTTACGCTATTAGAAAGGATTACCCGGAGTGGGTAATCCTCTACCATACATTAACGTCGTTTTAGCACTTCGCTCGTAAGTTCAGTTCGAGTATCTCTCCTGGTAACCCGTCATAATCGCCCACCCAAGTGGAAACAAAGTTCTGTCTCAGCAGTATTTGACGTGAAGCTGCATTCGTTGGATCAATCACAGCGTAGAGCTCACTGATGCCTGCTGCCTGAGCCTTTATAATTAACCGCGCGGCAATGGAAGTCCCATGACCTTGTCCCCAATGCTCAGGCAATATCATATATCCAATCTCCGCTCGATCTGGATTCGCTTCATCTGGAATTAGTTTGGCATAGGCTATGCCGTTTCCCTCATTGCTAGAGACCCGATAGAATCCGGTATCATTGTTGAGGTTGTAATCCAGCATGATTCCGAATTCCTCTTTTGCTTCCTGTTCAGGAAATGCACGTTCGGTAATCTGTTTCATCACTTCACTATTGGAGACAAGCGCATAATAATCTGCAAAATCAGGCTCTGTGTATTTCATAAAATTCATTATATTCGTACCTCCTCTGAATTAACATCAGGGCTTGCCCTTTAGATTTCCCCTAGAGTATACCAGAAGCAAAGTATGCAATGCACATCCCCCACATCACCGATTCCCCCCCTCCGTTCTTCTCCCTTACAGAACCCTATAAGAAGAACATCGATTGACGGACTTTCACAGAAGATAGACCGAGTAGGTTGGGGTTTTTATTGCGATAACCGAATGATTCAGCTCCGCTAAAAACGTAGACTTTCAATTAACTTCAAAAAAAAGCGGCCTCATAGAGGTCGCCAGTTCATTACAGATTCTAAGATATATGTCCGTTCCGTATTAGCTTGCCCGGGATGAAGGATGCAGACTCAGCTTTCCTTCCCGCTGACGGGTACGACGTTGTTGCCCCGGAGGTGTAATGATACATGCAAGCAACAAGGAGATCGTACAGAGAACAGCAATAACGATAAAGGTAAGATGGAACCCGCCCAGCAACGCGCTGATAAATGATCCGGCAAGTGCTCCAAAACCAAACCCTTGATAAATGACACCATAGTTTTTGCTCTGGTTTTTCAATCCGAAATAGTCTGCCACAATGGCTGGAAATACCGTGATATTCCCGCCAAAACAAAAAGCAATGGCTGCCACACAGGCGAAGAACACTCCAAAACTTAGCGGAACCAGACTCAGCGTCATCACGGCAATCGCTGTAACCAGCAATGCTCCAGCGATGACCTTCATCCGTCCTACTTTATCCGACAATGCACCTAGGATGATGCGACCTGCCGTGTTAAATATGGCGACCATAGCAACCGCGTTAGCAGCCGTGGCTGCGTTCAGACCTGCGAGCTGAACACCGATGTCTTTCACAATCCCGATAAGGTATAGACCACTCATACATGCCGTGAAGAAAATAACAAACAACATATAGGCTTCTTTTGTACGCAGCATTTCTTTGACCGTATAATCCTGCCGTACCTTCGAGGGCTGGTCTCCTTCTTTTTGACCCGCCGCAGCTTGATTACGAACCACCGCTTCACGGATCAAGAACGAGCCTGCCATGATTAGAACGAGCACGATGATTCCCCAATACATAAATGCCTGAGCAGGGCCTACCGAACTAATGAGTGCAGAATTCACATATTTGAACAGAAGACTGCCTGTACCAAAGGCTCCGACCGAAATACCTGAGATCAGACCTTTGCGCTCGGGAAACCACTTAATTAGATTAGACAACGAAGTGATATAAGCAGTACCGTCTGCGAATCCAACTACAAATCCAGCCAGAAGATAGAGCAGCGTTAACGAAGTCACTTGGGAACTAAGCACAAGTCCGAGCCCAAGCAGAATTCCTGCAATACGGATCAAGCGCTGAAGCCCCCATCGTTCCTGCAGACGTCCTGCAAACAATGTAGCAAATGCTAATGCAAAACTCGTTATTGAAAACGTGATCGCTACAGAGCTCACGTCCCATCCGAATCGATCGGAGAGCGGTTGGTTGAACAAGCTCCATGTGTAAATTGTACCTAGACCCATCTGTACAATAATGGTACCCAGTACGATAAGCCAGCGATTAATGGATGTAGATTCCGTCGTTGATGCCATATTAGATGCTGATGAAATGATTGCTTTCATCGTAATCTCCCCTTTGCCGATGTCAAATGCTTGAATGCGTTCACAAGCTAATCATACATGAAAGGGGATTCATTACACCGATTTTGGCATGAGTTGCATCAGAGCGGGAATGAAATGCCTCTAAATGCGCATGAGCTGCCTGAACTCTTTTACCTTTCCACGACTTACAGGCACTTCTGCCTCCAGATCACGCAGGCGTAACAGATACGTATTGTTAAACCAAGGCACAATTTCACGGATCTGAGCCAGATTCACCAGATACGAACGGTGGCAGCGAAAGAAGGTTTCCTGTGGTAAGCGTCCATGGAAATCCGTAATACTGACGGGCATCGTAAATTCACCATTTTTCGTGTACACCTTCGTTACCTTTTCCTGTGCTTCCGCATAATAGATATCCGTAGTATCCGTCACAATGATGTTGTCATTTCGTAATAGATTAATCCGCCTAACATCATGGCTGTTCGCTTCCCTCACCTGCGTTCCAGATGCCAAGCTTGATACAGACGAATCGTCATGAACAGGAGTCGTATGCTGAATGGATCTGTCCCCCATGCCACGTTCATGCTCCTCCTGCTCCTGATCCCGGCGGAATGTGGATTCAAGCTTGTTCAGCATAGCTGCAATCCGTTTCTCGTCATAAGGCTTCAATATATAATCCAACGCTTCCAGCTCAAAGGCCTCCACTGCATGTTCCTTGTACGCTGTCGTAAATACGATGTAGGGCTTACGTGCAAACTTCCCAATATGATGAGCCAGCGTCATGCCGTCTAACGAAGGAATGTTAATATCCAGAAAAATTACGTCAACTTCCTGCTCCTGCAGAAACTTCAGCACATCCAGTCCATCTTCAAGACAAGCAACAACTTCAATCTGGCTATGCTCCTGAATTAAATAATTCAACTCCTCACTAGCGAGGATCTCATCTTCAACAATAAGGGCTCTCATTGACCAATCACCTTGTTATGCATCTCCTTTGGGCACATCAAATAAAATATCTGTTCCTTGTTCCAGCCGAGTAATGGTTAAGCCTTGTCCATAAATAAGCTTCACACGCCGGTGTACGTTATATAATCCGATCTGATTCCCAGGCATCCGGTCATGGTGCACCTGTTCAATAATGTCTGGATGGATGCCTGATCCTGTATCGCTGACACCCACTCGCACAAAATTAGGATAATCCTGTACTCGAATACGAACCGTTCCCGGACCTTTCACTTTAAGAATGCCGTGGATAATGGCATTTTCAACAAGGGGCTGAATCACCAGACTTGGAATATGCACAGCCACCTCATCAATATCATAGATCACTTGCAGCCTGTTGCCGAAGCGTGCCTTTTCAATTTCCACATAATTACGAACCTGCTCCAACTCCTTATGAATATCGATCAGTTCATCTGACAGCTCCAGATTATACCGCATATATCCTGACAAATTCACAATTAACTCTCTTGCTCGATCAGGCTTCGTACGAATGGAGGAGGCTATGGCATTTAACGCATTAAACAGAAAATGAGGATGGATCGTCGTTTGCAGCGCCCTAAGCTCTGCTTTGTTCGCAGCAGCCTTAATCTCCTCAACACGGGATACCTCCATTTGCGTGGAAATAATCTGGGATAACCCTACCGCCATGGTCTGCAGAGGATACGTGATCTTGTAGGCTTTTCGATAATAAATTTTAAGCGCACCTGTCACTTCACCCCGCTCTTCTAGCGGAATAATAAGCAGGGAGTGAATATCCGGCGTCTTCTCATCAATCACATCATTACTAATGGTAATCTCACCACTGGAGATCGTTTTTTTCGTCATCTCACTAATAATCTCATTTCCGATATGATACCGTTCTTCACCAAATCCCACATAAGCGAGTACATTTCTTGTATCGGTAATAGCCACCGCATCTGCCTGGATGTCCTCCTGAATAATTCGGCAGATTGTACGAAGAGAGTCTTCGTCAATAGAACGGAAATACGGCAGCGTTTTGTTAGCAATATCTAATGCGAGCTTCGCCTGGCGAGCTGCGATCATTTCTTTTTCTCCTTCAACACTCTGCACGAGAAGCACAATCAACCCGATATTCATCTCACCTAGAATCATTGGTAGTGCAATCTGAGACACGATATCTGCCCCCAATGGGTCTGGATAGGAGTACAACAAAATAAGTAACATCGTCAGTGCTTCACAGATCATGCCAGCGGCGATCCCGATAATCCAGCGTTTGGACTTAGGCGTATACTTGTGAATGTAACCCGATACGAGACCTGCGATAATACTTGTGATGAGACAAGGAATAGCCGTTACTCCGTCCATATCAATCAAATAACGGTGTACTCCAGATACAATCCCTGTAATAATCCCCACTGGCGCTCCAAACAAAATACCACCTGATAACACAGCGATGATTCGTACATTGACAAGAGAACCCTCTACATTAATTCCCGTATATGTCCCGAAAATCGCAAAAGCACAGAACAGTAGTGTAACTGCTACATATTCCTGCCACCTTAATTTGCCCTTCTGCAGGATTTGCCGAAATCGGGGTACTCTGGACAAAAAGAATAAAAAGATAATTAACAATGCTGCCCGTTCAAACAAACCAAGCAGCATAATAAACATTTCAGACAATCGAACTTCCTCCATATCTATTAGACATTAGCGTAACTATATTGTACAAAAGCTCCTATGTGTAGAACCTACTCATCATGCTCGTATGCAACAGTTTACCGCTCCCCCTACAGGAAAGCAAAGCTCTGCCCCAAAATTCAGTACTTATTCATTATCCTTCACGATCTGTTTATTAGACGGATTGCCATAATCCTGTAGAGATAAACGATTACGTTACCAAGCAAACTCCTATTCCACTGAGATAGTAAATAACAAAGGAGCCATCCCGTCATAATCATGACTTTTGGGATAGCTCCTTTTTAACACATCATTGTTAGAAATCCGTTATACATCAGGCGTTACACCTATCTAAACATGCCCCATAGCTTAATCAGATGGAACGTATTATTCGGGTCAATCTTCTGTGCGATAACAAAAGCTACAAATTGCTCCTCTTGAGCAGACGAGAAGCTCTCATTCATAATGACTGCTGAAGACTTCACAAGTCTTCTCACCTTTGCACGATCCTGAAGATCCGACTTGGTTACTCCATCAATCAGTTTTTTGATACGCTCTTTTACAGCAGGATTCTTCATCTTTGTTTTGATCCGCTCCACTAACTGCGGACTAATTCCATATTGTTGATAACCCAAGGGACTTAGCACCTCCTGAATAATGAACTCACTTCTTATTCATATGACAGGAGGGCTTGTACACTTGACCTTTTTCCCAAGGAAATACGGAAAGCGGCTATTATCATCTATTCGCTAAAGTCCGGTTTTCAGTATCAAGAAGATGAGACGAAGCTAGAAATGGAGTAGCAGAGCGTAGATTAAGCTACGTGAGCAACTACATTGTTTCCGAAGGAAACAACCTTCGTAAGCATCTTCTTATTTCGGCTGAGTCCCAGCTTCACCGCTGATGATGCCGCTAGGCATCTTTCGTAATCAAAAGTGGACTTTTTGAACTACCTCTTACAATCAACGTTCAAAAAGTCCGGTTTTCAGTATCAAGAAGATGGGATGAAGCTAGAAATGGAGTAGCGGAGCGTAGATATAGCTACGTGAGCAACGGACATTTCGGCTGAGTCCCAGCTTCGCCGCTGATGATGCCGCTAGGCATCTTTCGTAATCAAAAGTGGACTTTTTGAACCACCTCTAAGTTAATCGATTAGGTCGCCTTGAAACACTTGTTGCCCCTGTAAATACTCACGCAGTGGTGCGTAGTCGATAGATGTCCAGAAATTTGCATCTGTAATTAAGCTGGAGACATCATCTCTGGCCTGCTCCAATACCGCAAAGTCAGCAACCATATCTGCCAATCGAAACTCGGGCAATCCGCTCTGCTTGGTGCCGAAGAAATCACCAGGACCTCGCAAATCTAGATCGCGCCGAGACACTTCGAAGCCATCATCCGTTTCCGTCATGACCTTCATACGTTCTTGTCCAACTTCTGACTTCGGATCAGCAATGAGTACACAATAGGAAGCATGAGCTCCACGGCCAACTCGGCCTCGAAGCTGGTGAAGCTGTGACAGACCGAAACGATCCGCATCCATGATCACCATAAGCGTAGCATTAGGTACATCTACCCCTACCTCGATGACCGTCGTCGAAACGAGCAGCTGAATATCGTTACTGTAAAAGTCACGCATCATTTCCTCTTTTTCCGTCGCCGTCATTCGTCCATGAAGCAAACCCACACGATAGTGAGGAAAATTCTGCTGCATCTGTACATGCAGATCAATCGCATTTTGAACGTCCAGCTTCTCCGATTCTTCAATGAGTGGACAGATCAGATATGCTTGCCGCCCCTGATCCACTTCTCGGGATATAAAGCCCAGTACTCGCTCCATCTTGTCATGCTTCACCCAGTAGGTAGAGATCGGGATACGCCCTTTAGGTCGCTCTGAGATCGTAGATACTTCAATATCGCCAAAAGCTGTAATTGCCAGTGTCCTAGGAATCGGCGTAGCTGTCATCGTCAACACATCCGGGTTATATCCCTTACGGCGGAGAACACTGCGCTGATTCACACCGAAACGGTGCTGCTCATCGGTTACCACGAGTCCTAAATCACGGAAGAATACATCCTCCTGAATCAGAGCATGCGTGCCTACCACGATATCAATCATGCCCATTTGCAAAGAAGCAATCAGATCTTTACGTTTGCGGCCGTTCACACTACCTGTCAGCAGTCCAACGGTCACCCCAAACGGTTCGAACAGCTTTTGCAATGATCTCATATGCTGCTCTGCCAGAATCTCTGTAGGCACCATTAGAGCTCCCTGAAACCCAGACCGCACCGTGGTGTAGAGAGCAATCGCCGCAATAACGGTTTTGCCTGACCCTACATCTCCCTGAAGCAGACGGTTCATCGAATACGGCGAGCGCATATCATGCAAAATTTCAAGCTCTACCTTCTTCTGTGCATCTGTCAGCTCAAACGGCAAACTGCGTACAAATTCGCGAATGGTCGTATTATCCGTCGTATGCACGACCCCATCCATACGATCTCGGTTAAGAGCTCGATATGCCTGCATTTTAAGTTGGAATAAGAAGAGTTCTTCATACACCATTCGTTGTCTGGCTCGCTGGCCTTCCTGGTTATCCTGTGGATGATGAATTCCAGCAATCGCTTGTTTGCGAGGCAAGAGACTGTATTTATTTAATAAACTTCGAGGCAAAATTTCAGGAATTAACTCCCCGTATTGCACGAGTCCTTGCTGAATGGTTTTACGCATCCACGTTTGTGTGAGCTTACCCGTTACTGAGTATACAGGTTGAAGTGTACCTGTACGTCCTTCCCCTTTATCGGGAAATTCAGAATCGGATACCGTCATCTGCATACGCTTTTGTTCCCATTTGCCTGTGATGACAATCTCACGGTTAGGTGTTAGCTGGTCTTTCAGGAAATGCCGATTAAACCAAGTGGCTGTAATCATCCATTCCTCTGTCATCACCTTACACGTAAGCCTTGATTTCTTCCCGTATCTCTGTAGCACAGGAATGCCCATAATTTTGCCCTGAATGGTAATCTTGTCTCCATCCTTCACTTCACTGAGGGAACGCAAACGATAATCCTCGTATCTGAACGGATAATATTCTAATAGATCTTTTACAGTAGAGATGCCAAAGGCGTGAAGCTCTCCCTCTTTGAGAGCACTCACGCCGTTGATTTGTTTTACGGATATTTCATCCCATTTCATGTCTAATCCCTCATTCCGGAACAGGCCACATAAAGATCGCAATTACACCAGGACCGACATGGCTACCGATGACAGCGCCGATGTTGGTGTACACTACCTCATTCAGTGTAAAATGCCCACGTAACTGCTCTGCACAAGCAATGGCTGATCCGGGATCTGCGGTGTGACCGATTGCCACATTCACGCGTTTACCCGCGAAATCCTGCTGAAACAGCTCAATGATGCGAGCCATGGCCTTTTTTTGACCTCTGACCTTCTCAACGGCATAGATAATGCCTTCTTCATCAATAGATAGAATTGGCTTAATATTCAAAAGCGTTCCAAAAATCGCTGCCGCTTTGCCGATCCGACCGCCTTTCTGTAGATACTCCAGCGTATCCACAAGGAAGAACAGCTTACGAGTCCGGTGCATACCTTCTACAGCACTAGCAATGTCGGCTGCTGATTTGCCCTGTAAGGCAAGCTCAGCGGCCTGCACCACCAGCAAACCATATCCATAAGATGCCGACTTGGAGTCCAGCACCGTAATGTCACCTTCACGTTCTAACAGAGACTTGCCAAGCAGAGCAGACTGATACGTGCCACTCATGCCAGACGACAAGTGAATGGATACGATAGCACGTTCCGGATCCTCATCCAGCAGTGACTGATATACGTTCATGAACTCGGTTGGAGAAGGCTGTGACGTCGTTGGCAATGTCGCAGCCTTTCCAAGTTTCGTATAAAACTCCTCTGGGGTCAGTTCAACTCCGTCAGCATACGTTTCTTCACCAAACAATACACGCAACGGCACAACATGAATCCCATACTTGCGAATCAGTTCTTCCGGTATATCTGCTGTACTATCCGTTACAATCGCAACCTTATGGCTCACTAGATCCCCTCCTTCTTGGCTAGGTGAACACTATGACTCTACGGAGAACAAATAATAATAAACAGGCTGTCCTCCAGCATGTACCTCTACCTCAGCATCCGGATACTGCTCTTCGAGCCAAGCAACCAGTGCAGTTGTAACCTCAGAAGACGCTTCTTCTCCTTCAAGCAGGGTAACAACCTCGTCCCCACTCTCTAGCATGCGTGCAAGCAAACCTTGGCAGGCCTGCAACAGATCTTCATTCGTAGCCACGATTTTGGAGTTGTGAATTCCGATATAATGACCTTCTTTAATATCTAGCTCATCATACTGAGTATCTCTGACCGCATGGGTTACTTGACCAGATTGCACCCGTGCCAGAGCATCCAGCATCTGATCCCGATTCACCTCTGCCGATTCGTCTTCCTGGAAAGCAAATGCAGCCGCCATACCTTGTGGAATGGTCTTACTTGGAATGACAGTAATACGGCGTTCATCCTCCAGCAATTCACGTGCCTGCTCTGCAGCAAGTACGATATTAGAGTTGTTCGGCAAAATAAAAATCTGTTCCGCTGCAATGGAGCGCACCGCTTTCACAAAATCCTCCGTACTCGGATTCATCGTTTGTCCACCAGACAGAACGACATCCACACCGAGGCTACGGAAAATCTCAGCAATACCTTCACCCGAAGATACAGCGATAAATCCATAGGGTGCCATCTCATCCGCAGGCGGCACAGCTTCCTCGAGACCAGGCGACACTTCTAGTGGAATCTCGGCGAACAGTTCAGGAGAAGGCGCGATATCCATGCCAGCCGTAAGCAGGTCTCTATGCTGTTCACGCATGTTCAGAATGTGAATTTGCGTAATTTCACCATAGCGTAGAGCCAGGTTTAATACCTCGCCAGGCGTCTTGGAATGCACATGCACTTTGATGATTTCATCATCAGCAATAATGATAATGGAGTCTCCGTTCACTGATAACGCTTTCCGGAAAACATCCTCATCGAATGTGACTCCTGCGTTGTCGCCAAGCTGACGGTTAATGAAAAATTCCATATCATACAGGAATTCAATATCTTCCGTAACGAGTCTTGCTTGTGCCGATAAAGGCATCTCTGGCGCGATAACCTGTTGTGCAGGTTTAGCAGGTGTTACTTCTGGCTTCGCAGCAGGGTTGAACGCGGAAGACGATCCCGAAGGTTGAACTTCTTTTGGCAGAGTCGTCAGGGTTCCTCCATCTTGCTGCAATAGAACTTCCATGAAACCTTCGTAAATATATACAAGCCCCTGACCACCTGAATCCACAACCCCTACCTGTTTCAGTACAGGCAGCAATTCTGGAGTCATCGCCAGTGCTTCTTTTGCTTTTAACAATACTTCATTCATTAATTCAGTAATATCATTCGTCCGTCTAGCGTAATAGTTGGCATGCTTAGCAGCTTCCTTAGCTACGGTCAGAATGGTGCCTTCTACAGGCTTCACCACTGCTTTGTATGCTGCATCCACACCGTTCTGGAGGGCTGCCGCAAATTGGATTGTATTCAGTTCCTCGTAAGGCGCAGCGGAACGGCTGAATCCTCGGAACAATTGCGATAAAATAACTCCGGAATTGCCGCGAGCACCCATAAGCAGGCCTTTCGATAAAATACCAGCAGCTTCTCCGATTGAGGTAGAGCTCTTGCGTTTAATCTCAGCAACTCCTGCACTCATTGTCAAATTCATGTTCGTTCCCGTGTCGCCATCTGGCACAGGGAAAACATTCAGGGAATTGACGTGCTCTGCATGCTGCCCAAGTTGTTCCGCTCCGGCAAGTACCATTGCGGTGAAATCTGTTCCATTTAAAGAACGTATACTCAAGTGAGAATTCCCCTTCCTAGCTTGATACACGAACATCTTGCACCAAGATGTTATCTGGTCTGTTCATGCGTTAACGCTATTGCGTTATTCTTCGTCCATACCTTGTCCGGCATAGGCATATAATACAACATGTCAGCCGGGTTTAACGGTCTGGGCGGCCTGGCCACCGATATCCTGCAACCAATTACAGCCCCAAGTTCGGGGCATACGGATATGCACCGGTATCGAGAGCCGGCATGAATGCCGCATGGAGACTGGTGCCAATGATGGAATGCCGCAGCGCGCAGCGTTGCCAAAAAGCAGACCCCCGACCTTTAAGGCCGGTCTTTTCTCCGGCTTCCCCGCGGCAAAAGCCTGTTCACCGCTGTATTATGGACTATTCAACATTGTACTATATTAGACAGGAGAAATAAATAAAGTTTTTGGATCAGTTGACGAAGCTTTTTTCGGTATGATATTATATTCAAGTATTGTTTTAAGCAGGTTTAGTAATGGTAATGATCCGGCGATGCTGGCTTGAACAACCCATTAGCTACTGGAAACTGACTTTTTCTAGTCAGGTAGAACAATTTAGTCCTTATGGAATGACTTTCGTCTCTCCGAAGGCACTGGTTATTTTAGGATAGGAGGTGTAATCTATGTCTCGCAAATGTTATGTGACAGGTAAGAAACCGGGCACCGGTAACCACGTATCCCACGCTAACAACCGTAACCGTCGTTCTTGGGGCGTAAACGTTCAGAAGGTCCGCATTCTCGTGAACGGCAAACCGAAACGTGTATACGTAAGCACCCGTGCACTGAAAGCCGGTAAAGTGACTCGCGTATAATCACGCAAAGCTACTATAAATCGGATAAGCAAAAAGCACCTTGTCTATTGCAGGTGCTTTTTTGGTATTTAAACATGAAAGCCCCCACCTTAAACGCCATAGACATGTGAATGGCCGCCGCATCGTGCTTCGAAAGCTAATTTTCAGAACGCCCTGAAGCTAACAAAGCGGCGGTATTCGCATTGTAATGGATCAGTTCTTTTGAAACGTATTAAGAATCGCCTTTACAAACCCTCCCAAAAACTTCGGCAGTTTGAACGTGTAAAATTTCATACTTCACCCTCCCCATCATGCTCATACATCCGCCGTATCCTATGCTTCATGCCTTCCCCACCGCAAACACGACAAAAAAGGCTACATGAGAAACCTGCTCATGTAACCATATTTATGCGGAACTACCTGTCCCTATTCCATAATGACGAGCCTGAAACAAGGGATTTACATCTGGGTCGGAACAAATTGATAGACAGCGATCATGAATACACTCATTAAGTAGTAGAGTATGCTAAAAATGACAAATGTAACCCGAAGTCTCGTTCGGTCAAATTTACGGAAGTACAAGATGACAATCCCAACCCCAAGTAAAGAGGTAAATGCATTAAATGGAGATTGTACTACCGCAAATAATGCGAGTACTAATCCTGTAACGAGACTTGCAGCCATGGTCCACAGCGTCTCTTTCAGATTCATGTTTAGCCCCCGTAGCTGTTGCGAATGTCAGTAATTGCAGCTGCACGATCTTCACGTCCAAATACTGCACTTCCTGCAACGAGCACATCCGCGCCAGCTTCCACCACAAGTGGAGCCGTATCGGCAGCAATTCCGCCATCCACTTCAATATGAACGTCATGACGTCCTTTTTCATTCAGCCAACTACGAATTTGCTTGATTTTGTTCATTGTTCCGCAGATAAAGGCTTGTCCACCAAACCCTGGGTTAACCGTCATGACCAGCACCAAGTCCACATCATCAAGAACTTCTTGAATCGCACTTGCAGGTGTACCCGGATTCAGAGCAACGCCTGCTTTTACACCTTGTTCTTTGATTAAGTGAATAACACGGTGAAGGTGCACACAAGCTTCGGCATGAACAGTAATGACCGCAGCGCCTGCTTTGGCAAACTCCTCAACATACCGCTCTGGATTCTCAATCATCAGATGCACATCAAGCGGCAAGCTCGTATGAGGCGCAATGGCTTTTACAATCGCAGGGCCAAGCGTAATATTAGGGACAAAGTGACCGTCCATGACATCAACGTGAATCCAATCTCCACCTGCGGTTTGAGCTTCCGCTACTTCTGCACCAAGACGGGCAAAGTCAGCAGATAAAATGGATGGGGCAATTTTAATCATGTTAGTACCTCCGCTTCTTGTCTTTCATTTCAGTAAGAAACAACACATAGTGCCGGTACCGGCTTTCGGCGATTAGTCCTTTTTCCTTAGCTTCAAGTACCTTGCATGATGGTTCGTGGGTGTGTGTACAGCCTCGGAATTTGCACTGATCTGCATACTGAGCAAATTCACGGAAACAGGTAGATAGCTCCTCTACACCAATCTCTAGGAAGTCCAGCTGGCTGAAACCAGGAGTATCGGCAACAAAGCCCCCATTATCCAGTGGAATTAACTCCACGTGCCTAGTGGTGTGTCTGCCTCGCCCTAAACGCATGCTGATCTCACTCGTTTCCAACGTAAGACCTGGCATCAGAGCATTCAGCATGGACGACTTACCTACCCCGGATTGACCGGCAAATACGCTAATTTTACCTGCAAGCCGTTCCTTCAGCAGTTCACTACCTTCCCCGGTTCGCGAACTGGTAGAGATGACTTCATAACCAATCTGTTCATAGAGCGCTTTAACTTCAGCGACAGTATCTTTGTCATCTGCTCCTGGATTAGCCAAATCTTGCTTCGTTACGACGATAAGCGCATCGAGCCCTGCCTGTTCGATATGAACCAGGAACTTGTCCAGCAGATTCAGATTCATATCCGGTTCCTTGACGGAGAATAGGAGAACAGCTAGATTGACATTAGCCACAGGAGGACGGATCAGTTCCGTATCACGCTTTTTAATTTCATCTACTGTTCCTTCCCCATTCTCAGTCAACATGTAGCTAACACGGTCACCCACAAGCGGTGAAGTACCCCGCTTCCTAAAGATGCCTCTAGCTCGGCATTGAACGGCAGAGCCTTCAACCGAAGGCACCCCGTTATCTTCCAGTGGCATGACATAGTAATAACCGCTTAGCGCTTTAACGATGATACCTTCAGGCATAGCTCCGTCGCCCTCCTTTAATTTGGCAATACGATTGTGCAAGCTCCAGACGTACAATTTTCAGTGAATGGTTAGAACTAACCTTTACTGGCTAAACGTCAGCAATAAGCCGTCCTTTAAGGACGGCTTGATGCATTAACGACTTCCTTAGTTCTCCCCTTGGCCTTACCGTTACCATTGCCATGATCCATCGCTGAGGTGTCTCCCTCTTCGTTGTCAGTTTCACCATCTGCAGGTGTTGACTCAGGTTCACCTTCCTGGTTAGTTTCTGTACTTTCCTCTTCCACATTTCCTGGATCCGGTTGTTGCTCATCCGGTGGTGGCTGCACGCCGCCCTCAGGCTCAATAGAAGGTACAACAACGGTTCCATTCTTGGCATCAATGTAGGTAACAAGGTACGTATCAAGGAATTTCCCATCCCGATAGACGGACACAGCGCCATTCTCATTTGGTGCAAGTACCAGTGGGATCGTCAGCGCTTGGTTAGACTTGTTAATGGTGCGCGTTCCCCACTCTTGGTTTTTGCCACGTGCATCTTCAAATGTAATTCGAATACTGCTGTTTTTGCCCTCTTCTTTTGGTGAAACATTAATATTAAACGAATATTCTAACGCTTCTGGCGGATATCCTGTACTGATGTAAATGGTAATATTGTCACCAGGACTAACCTCTGCACCCGCTTCAAAAGGCCATTGTTGGGTTACTTTACCGCGGTCAATGGTATAACTTGACTCTTCTTGAACCTGAGCCAGCGTCAATCCGGCGGATTTAAGCAAACGCTCCGCTTCACTACGGGTTTGATTTTTAAGATCAGGCATCTTAATCGTTTCAGCGCCTCTACTTACGGTTAAAACAATTTGAACTGATTCCAGATCGAATTCTTCATTGACTCCAGGCGTCTGGGAGATTACGTTTCCGGATTGGACTTCGTTGGAATACTCGTCTTTACGCTGAATTTGTTCCTCTTTAATACCCAGAGCAGTCAGACTTTTCACAGCAGCATCATAGGAGGAGCCCTTGACATCTATCATTTTGGTTGGCTCTTTCTCTATGCTGACACTAAGCTGGATCTCAGAGCCCTCTTTGACGACATCGCCTTCTTTTCTACTCTGATCAAAGACAATACCTGGATCAAAACCTTCTTCAGGGGCGCGAATGACCTCATTACTTACCACAAGCCCACTATCTTCCAAGATCTTACGGGCATTTTCCTCAGTCTCGTTAATGACACTAGGAACCGTTATTTCAGGTACAACGAGCATCCCCTTGACGTACCACACCACGCCGACCATAGCTATCAGAATTAGAAGTGTCAACGAAATAAGCAGTGTTGGCTTTTTCCAATTCTTTGTTTTGCCCTTCTCTTTGCCTTCCTCAGCGTCAGATTCCATAACAGGAACTGCACCCGTTGAAGTTACACCACGCGGTTCAGGCTTAATTGCAGGCATGACACGAGTTTGATCAATATCATCCTCATCCGGAAAATCAATCTTGTTTTCATTGCGACGCTCTGGCATCAAACAGGTTTCCAGATCGGTCTGCATTTCTTTCGCCGATTGATACCGCTCGTGCGGGTTTTTACGCATCGATTTCAGAATTACATTTTCCACACTTTGCGGAATCAAAGGATTGAATTTGCGTGGTTCATCGAATTCTTCCTGCAAATGCTTCAAAGCAACGCTAATTGGACTCTCTCCCAGAAACGGAAGCTGCCCAGTCAGCATTTGATAGAGTACGATACCAAGAGAATATAAGTCCGATTTTTCGCCTGTTACAATGCCTTTAGCATGCTCAGGCGAGAAATAATGAACAGAACCGATCACAGAACCAGTCTGAGTAATCGTCGTTGAGGTTACGGCACGAGCAATTCCGAAATCCGTCACCTTCACACGCCCATTACGTCCAATCAATATGTTATGCGGTTTAATATCCCGATGAATAATCTGATTATGATGTGCATGATCCAGGGCATCTGCAATCTGGGAAGCAATACGAACTGCTTCATCGACTTGTAGAGGCGCCCTTTCCTTTATAATTTCATTCAGGTTTTTACCTTCGACATATTCCATAACGATGTAATGCACATCATCTTCTTGCCCTACATCATAGATACTCACTACGTTAGGATGAGACAATGATGCAGCAGACTGTGCTTCTCTACGGAAACGTCGAATAAACTCTTCGTCATGGACGAATTGCTGTCTCAACACTTTGATCGCGACATTTCGATTCAACAGAAGATCCTGTGCTTTATATACAAGCGCCATGCCGCCACCACCGACACGCTCAATCACTTCATAGCGTCCGCCTAATTGGTGCCCAATCATGACTCGCACCCCGTTTCAGCAACGACAGAATTATCCTCTTGAATCTCGAACAACGCAACGGTGATGTTATCATCTCCACCAGCAAGCAGTGCAAGCTGAAGTAGACGATCCGCTCGTTCCTCCAGAGGAAGATCCAGATTGCCAGCAACTTGAATAAGCTGCTCATTGCTGACAAGGTTGCTTAGCCCATCGCTGCATAACAACAGGACTTCGCCCTCTTCCAGCTTAATAGGATCTAAATCTACCTTGACCTCAGCATCTGTGCCAAGTGCACGAGTCAGTACGTTACGACGTGGATGGTGCGTAGCGTCTTCCTTCTTAATGATCCCGTTCTTCAACAGGTCATTGACCAGCGTGTGATCTTCTGTCAACTGAGTCAATGATTTGTTGGCAATTTTGTAAGCGCGGCTATCGCCGATATGACCGATAACACCCTCAGCATCATTTAATAAGGCGGCAACCACTGTCGTCCCCATGTTATGGTACTTTTCATCTGCAGATGCTGTACGGAATATCACTTCATTGGCATGCAGAATCGCGTCGCTGAGAGCAGCAGACAAGGAGGCATGCGACAGACCTGGTTCTAGTGTCCCTAGATCGCTCACGAGTGTCTCCACCGCAAGACGACTTGCAGTGTCTCCCGCAAGATGTCCGCCCATGCCATCGGCAACAATGCCTAAGATATAACCTGTTTCCAAATTGCGAATCCAAGCTGAATCTTCATTAACCGAACGTACACGTCCGATATGGCTCACATGAACTGTTTTGATCAAAACGTTCTCACCTCAACTCCATATGCTTGGCACGAAGCTGACCGCAAGCGGCAGCAATATCATGTCCCTGTTCACGACGAATCGTTACATTGACGCCCTGCTCCGAGAGAATTCTCTGGAAGTTAAATATATCGCTTCGTGATGTTCTTACGTATTTGCGCTCAGGCACGTGATTGACCGGAATCAAGTTAACGTGGCACAGCATGTTCTTAAGCACACCTGCTAGTTCAGCAGCATGTTCAGGCTGATCATTAACTCCGCCAATCAGGGCATACTCAAACGTAATTCTCCGACCTGTTTTGGCCAAATAATAACGCAAGGATTCCATAACGTCTTCAAATGGGAAACGACGGTTAACCGGCATCAATTTGGAACGAAGTGCATCGTTCGGTGCGTGAATGGAGATCGCCAGATTAATCTGTGTATCTTCATCAGCAAATTTGTAGATGTTCGGTACGATTCCGCTCGTAGATACGGTAATATGACGTTGACCGATATTCAATCCTTTTTCATGAATCATCGTGCGCAGGAAGGTCATCGTAGCTTCATAGTTTTCAAATGGTTCACCTGAACCCATGATAACAATGCTGCTGACACGCTCGCCACGTTCATCCAGGATTTTCTGTGCCTGTACCACTTGAGCAGTAATTTCTCCAGCCGTAAGGTTACGTTTGAGGCCACCCAGCGTAGATGCACAGAATGTACAACCAATTCGGCAACCAACCTGTGTCGTTACACAGATGCTGTTCCCGTAGTTATGCTTCATGATAACTGTTTCAATGGCATGATCGTCATGCAGACCAAACAGGAACTTAACCGTTCCATCCTTGGATTCAAATTTCGTGATTTCTGTGAGCGTTACAAATTCAAATTGCTCTGTCAATTTTTCGCGTAGTGCCTTCGGTAAGTTACTCATTTCATTAAAATCATTCACACGTTTCACGTAAATCCAGTCAAAAATCTGACCCCCACGAAACGCAGGCTCCCCGTTATTAACAGCCCACTGCTGCAGCTCTTCTAGGGAATAATCATATATAAAAGGTTTCATTTTGTTTTCAACACCTATTCCTTCTTTTCTTGTCGTTAGACTTCCTTCTTATCGTTCCATTCGTCCTATTCTATCATAAAGACCACTTTACATCCATGTATACCCTCGAAGCACACACTTCATGCATTATAACACCTCTATGCGTCCCTCGCACCCTAAGATCGTTCGTCAATCACGAAAATCGCCCACTTCTATGGCCTAATCATGTGATATTAAAGTGTTCAAACATTTCATTATAACCCTCAAAAAAGACATGCTTCTCACAAAGAAATCCGCCGAAGTTACCCTCGGCGGCTCTTGCTCCAGCGCTATACAATTCATCCATTCGTCGTACGGATCAAACGGGCAATGTAAAATCCGTCGCTGTGTGCATATTGTGGCAAAATTTGCACACCTCCGTTGACGGATTTCCATTCAGCCAATGCCGTATCAGACCATGTCGAATCAGCCGCTTCAAATTCAGGATGACGTTGCAAGAAGTCAGACACCATCATTTCATTTTCCGCTGGTTCAATCGTACATGTGCTGTATATCAGCACCCCTCCTGGCTTCAGAAGTGGAGCTACACGATCAAGCAACTCACGCTGTAGACCCGAAATGTCGTCGATATCTTCAGGAGACTTCGTCCATTTGACATCTGGCTTGCGACGGATAACACCAAGACCTGAGCATGGCGCATCCAGCAAAATCCGATCAAATGAAGCGGCAGGATAACGTTCATTCAAATCTAGTGCATCACCAGTAACGGCATCAATACAGCCTAATCCCAGACGATCCGCCTGATCCATAATCAATTGACGTTTATGAGCATGCAGGTCATTCGCTATAATTCGCCCACGATCTTGCATTTTCTCAGCCATATGTGCTGTCTTGCCACCAGGGGCTGCACAGCAATCCAGCACGGTTTGTCCTTCTTCGGGCGCGACCGCTTCAGCCACCAGCATGGAACTCTCATCCTGCACAGATAACAGACCATCACGATACCAGGATGTAAGAGCCATATTGCCTCCGCTACGCACCAGAATACCATCAGGACTCAGTCGGGAAGGCTCTACCGTTGCTCCCGCGCTCTCCATCTCGCCCATCAGCTTCTCTCGTGTTGTCATCGTTGTATTCACACGAACACTGACCGCAGGAGGCTCATTATTGGCACGACAGATGTCTTCTGCTGTCTCTTCACCATATTGAGCGATCCAGCGCTCTACCATCCACAGTGGATGTGAATGCTCCAGCGCAATCCGTTCAGCAACAGGCAGATGTTCCGGTATCCGAAGTTCATCGCGATTACGAATCATATTCCGCAAAACACCATTCACCATACCAGAGATACCTTGGTGACCCAGCTTTTTCGCAAGATTCACCGCTTCACTGACAACTGCATGCTCAGGAATGCGATCCAGATACAACATTTGATACACACTAATCCGTAACAAGCTTCTTACCCACGGCTGTAACTTAGACACACCTTTGGCTACATAACGCTCCAAATAATAATCCAGTGTGTTTAGCCTCGCGATTGTTCCATAGACTAATTCGGTCGCTAAACCTACGTCTGCTGGACTTAAATCAGCTTCTTTTAATCGGCGATTCAACTCAAGATTGCTGTATGCTCCATCTTGTTCAACTGCACTAAGTACCTTTACGGCAACGTTACGAGCAGAGGTTTTGGGACCAGACGAGCGTTCAGCCCCTTTTGAAGCAGGCTTAGCGTTGCTTTTATTTTGAGTATGCGCAGGTTTGCCGTTGCTCTTAGCCTTCTTAGAGTGGGTACGCGTCGTTGAATGTTGTGCTTGTTTCCCCTGACCTGATGTACGGCTTGATGTATTCCCGTTCATCGCAGCACCGTGCCTGGTTTCAAGGTACCACCACGACCAAAGTCTGCAGCCTTCATCACTTTTTTACCTGCCGGTTGAACTTCAGTCAACCAGAGTGAACCGCTGCCTGTTGACACCTCGATACCATTAGCACCCAGTTGCAGAACAGTGCCCGGCTCGGTTTGACCCGTTTGAGAAGTTCCTTGTGCATCTGGATGATTTGGATTCGTCGCTGCCCATACTTTGAAGACTTGATCATCCCACATGGTGAATGCTCCAGAGAAGGGCACAAGACCACGGATCTGATTAAACAGCTCTCGTGAGGAGCGACTCCAATCTAGTTTTTCATCATCTCGAGTCAGATTGCGGGCATACGAAGCTTCGGCATCATCCTGAGGGACAGCCGTTGTTTCTCCTGCAATTAATCTAGGCATTTCTTCCTGTAACAATTTAGAGCCTGCTTCACTCAGCTTGATAAACATGGAGCCTGATGTATCTTCATCCGTAATTGGTACTTCTACGCGGGAGATCATGTCCCCGGTGTCCAGTCCTTCTGCCATATACATAAGCGTTACTCCAGTAACCGGCTCCCCATTGATAATGGAGCGTTGAATTGGGGCACCTCCACGATATTTAGGCAAAAGTGATCCATGTACGTTCACACAACCACGAACAGGCATGTCCAACACGGCTTTGGGCAGAATCTGCCCAAATGCTGCGGTAACGATGAGATCAGGTTTCCACTCGGCGAGGCGAGCTACTGCTTCTGGATTACGAAGTTTAACCGGTTGAAATACTGGCAAGCCATGACGCTCGGCTGCAGCTTTCACAGGGGTTGGTGTAAGTACTTTTTTGCGGCCTTGTGGTTTATCCGGCTGTGTTACGACACCGACCACATTGTATCCCTCCGCAATCAGCATATCTAGAGAAGGAACAGCAAAATCTGGGGTTCCCATAAAAACAATATTCAAATCCATCACTCCTTAATTACGTCGAGGTCCTGTCTGATCCGCAGAAATTTCGTACACTTTCTCGGCAATATCAGTAAAGAGCACTCCATCCAGATGATCAATTTCATGTTGGAATGCACGGGACAACAGACCGCTGCCCGTAATAATCAGTTCATTACCTTCACGATCCAGTCCTTTGACGGTCACCGTCTCAAAGCGACGTACATCCCCATTAATTCCAGGAATACTCAAGCAACCTTCCGGTCCGAACTGCTCGCCTTCACTTGAGATAATTTCAGGATTAATCATTTTGATCAGGCCCTGTTCATCTCCAGCATCAATAACAATCAAACGTTTCAAAATACCTACTTGTGGCGCCGCAAGTCCTACACCCTCAGCATCGTACATCGTATCTGCCATATCATCCAGCAGCTTTTGTACATTCGGTGTTACTTTCGTTACTTCCTTAGCTCTTTTGTGTAGCACTTCATCCGGTTCTTTCACGATAATGCGAATCGACATGTTGTAAGCACCTTCCTAATCCTCATCATAATTTCAAGACATCAAGCTGTGCAGTTATATCTCCAGCTACGATGCATGTTTTTACTAATCTATGTTTATACCGCCTGTTCACATTAACATTTGCGGGTCTACATCAAGACTAATTAGTAACTTCTGCGCTTGCACATCATCGTCCATGCGCCGAGCTGTCGCTAGAGCGAGCCCAATAGCGTCTACATCCCCACGCCATTTTATCATACATTGGAATCTGTATCTATTCTTGATCCGAGGAATCGGCGAGGCTACAGGCCCGAGTACGTCAAAGGCTTCGTTGCTAAAACGGTCTAAGCTTCCTAACCAGCCTGCTGCGTTTGCACGTTCTTTTAACATTCGCGTGTAGTTTTCAGCAAGTCGGATCAGCACTGGTAGTTGCTCGTGTGAAAAAGTCACCAGAATGAGCCGACAATACGGCGGATATTGAAGATTACGTCGATGCAGCAATTCTTCTCGTACAAACGATACATAATCGTGCTGACTAGCATGACCGATCGAGTAGTGCTCTGGCGTATAAGATTGCACAAAAACTTCACCTGGAAGCTGATGTCGTCCTGCCCTGCCGGCAACTTGGGTTAGCAGCTGGAATGTTTTTTCCGCAGCTCGGAAATCAGGCAAATTCAATGCCGAATCGGCTGTAATGACCCCTACCAGCGTCACATCTGGGAAGTCGAGCCCTTTAGCGACCATCTGTGTACCCAGCAGGATATCTGCCTTTTTCTCCCGAAACTGTTTCAGCAGCTTCTCGTGTGAACCCTTCTCCGTTGTTGTATCCACATCCATCCGAATGACGCGAATTCCGGGGAATAACTTAGCAAGCTCTTCCTCTACCCGCTGAGTCCCTGTTCCAAAATATCGAATGTGTTCACTTCCGCAATCCGGACACACTTCCGGAGCCGCTTCCGCATAACCACAATAGTGACAACGAAGATTATTAGATCGTTGGTGGTACGTCAGGGAAATATCACACTCTGGGCAACCGGCTACATATCCACAGCTTCGGCACATCACAAAAGTAGAGTATCCACGCCGGTTTAGAAGTAAAACGGTTTGTTCTCCACGTTCCAAGCGTTCCTCTATACCTTTGTGCAGTGCACGGCTGAACATCGATCGATTGCCATCCTTAAGTTCCTCACGCATATCAACAATGCGCACGTCAGGCAAGTTATTACCAAGAGCCCGCGTTGGCATCTCCAGTAGGAGAGGTGCGAATTCATCATTACTTTGAGAACGAGCAGCATAATAACTTTCTAGCGAGGGCGTCGCAGAACCAAGAACGACAACGGCCTGGTGCTGCTGGGCTCTTTTCACCGCAACATCACGGGCATGATATTTGGGCGTTTCCTCTTGTTTGTAGGAGGTCTCATGCTCCTCGTCCATAATAATCAATCCAAGGCGACTGAACGGTGCAAACACCGCAGATCGGGCACCAATCGCCACCTTGACCTGACCCTCTCTAATTTTACGCCACTCATCGTACCGTTCCCCACCTGACAGACGACTGTGCATGACCGCAACCTGGTTACCAAAGCGCCCTTTGAAACGCTCAACCATCTGAGGAGTCAAGGCAATTTCGGGTACAAGCACGATGGCCTGCCGATCCTGATCAATGCACTGTTGTATCGTTTGCAGATAGACTTCCGTCTTGCCACTTCCCGTAACACCATGAAGCAAAAAGACGCCGTGGCGTCTCTCCATTAATCTACCGTTGATGCTATCATA
The DNA here is from genome assembly GCF_030812775.1 of Paenibacillus tundrae. Lineage (GTDB taxonomy): Bacteria > Bacillota > Bacilli > Paenibacillales > Paenibacillaceae > Paenibacillus > Paenibacillus tundrae_A. The sequence goes on along the minus strand of NZ_JAUSTI010000001.1, from coordinate 283,329 downwards.
CACATGTTGCTGTTCTGGCGTGAGCGAGAGCGGTTCGGTCGCCCGAAACTTCCTGCCCTGATATGGATCACGAAAGACTTCAACGTCCTCTGTTACGAGTAATCCCTTCTCTTCCAGTCCTTTGACAGTGGCCGCAGATACCTGAAGTGTTGACAACAATTCCTTCATTGGCATAGGTAACAGTTCTTTCATCTCGAGCAAAAAGGACAATACTTCCTTCTGACGCTGCGCCTTTGCTGGGAATGCATCAAGTGCTTCTTGTGCTGCCATGGCGTCAACCGCAAGATCCACAGACTTCATCGTCTTCTTGCCCATTTTATCCTTGATGGCCTGGCTCTCTAACAATATGCCGCCTAGAAGCAGTTTTTTGATCAAGGGTGCATGATTAGGGTACTTTCGACTTAGCTGTTGAAGAGGGACTTGTCCACGGCTATGTACGAACCGAATGATATCCTGCTGTACCTTCTCCGTCGTTGATTCTTCTCCCCACACAAAAAGAACCTCTTCATTCGGCGACGAACTCGCCGTCTTAGCATCGAGTGTATCTCCAATAGAGATGTAACGCTCTGCTTTCCCTTTTAAAGCTGTGGGTACCATCACCTGCAAAGATAGGATGCGATTGCTCGCATAACGATCACTCATCCATTCTGCTAGTTCCACCAGATCTTTGGACAAAGGCGGAACAATATCTAGTAGCTCCTGAACAGGCTTGAGCTTAAATGTCTCATTTCCAGTGCGAGGTACAAGATCAACGACGAATCCCTGCACTGTCCGATGTCCAAAAGGTACACCTACCCGACTGCCAATTTCGATCCATTCTCGCATCGATTCTGGCACAAGATAATCAAAAGGTCGATCGGTTTCCTTCACGGGAACATCGACAATAACCTTGGCGATCTCCATATTAATTCCCCCCGGCAATGCGCTCCGCCGCAATTGAAAGCAACTGGCGTGCCACGTCTTCCTTGGCCATTACCTGAAGCTCTTCTACCAAACCCTCACGGTCATAAATATTCACCGCATTGGTATCTGTTCCAAATCCTACACCTGCACGGGTGACATCATTGGCTACGATCAGATCACAGTTTTTCCGTTCCAGTTTTTCTCGTGCATACCGTTCAATATCATTCGTCTCTGCTGCAAAACCGATCAAAAATTGATGGGTCTTCTGCTTCCCTAATGTTTCGAGAATATCTATATTTTTAATAAGTTCAAGCGATAATGTATCGCCTGTTTTCTTCATCTTTTCCTTATAAACTTCCTTAGGGCGATAATCAGCCACAGCCGCTGCCTTCACTACAATATCTGCTTCATCCCATTGGCTTAGGACAGCATCATACATTTCATCAGCAGACTGCACCCGAATCACCTGTACATTCGCGGGTGGACTGACCTGTGTATTGCCCATGATAAGTGTAACTTCAGCTCCAAGCTCCTGGGCAATGCCTGCAATTGCAAAGCCCATCTTGCCAGAAGAGTCATTTGTAATATAGCGAACAGGATCAATACGTTCAATGGTTCCTCCCGCTGTAACAACGACTTTTTTTCCTGTTAATAGCTGTGCTTCTGGAGCCGTTTGCGTGGTCGTTTGGTTGGTGGCTGGTGCCGAAACATAGGATATCTGTCCAACATTGTTACTACATGCTTTATTCGCGAAAAATTGTTCAACCACATCAACGATTGTGTCTGGCTCTTCCAGCCTTCCTTTGCCCACATAACCGCAAGCTAATTGTCCTTCACTTGGCTCGATCATTAACGTTCCTCGCTGGACTAATAGGTTCATATTATGTTGCACAGCCGGGTGATCATACATATGAACATTCATAGCCGGTGCAATCATGACTGGAGCCGTGGTAGCTAGGAGCGTGGTGGATAACATATCATCTGCCATACCATGTGCCATCTTCGCAATCACATTAGCCGTGGCTGGAGCCACCAATACGAGATCGGCGAGATCAGCCAAATGAATGTGCGAAACAACCGATGGTTCACGCTCATCAAATGTATCACTATATACAACATTACGCGTCAACGTTTGCAGCGTTAGCTCTGTAATAAACTGTTTGGCAGAATCCGTCATGATGACATGAACATCCGCCCCTCTTTGCACAAGTCTACTGCATAGTGTTGCTGCTTTGTAAGCAGCAATGCCTCCTGTGACTCCAAGCACGATCTTTTTGCCGTTCAACATGTTATTTCCCCCAGTCTATGCGACATATAAACGATGAATAGGAATCTATCTTGTCATCCCTTTAGTTCGTTATGAGAAGAATTCAATAGAGAAAAAAATAACAACCTCGCGGTTGTCAAATAAATCCGGCTTACGCCGTATGCAGTTGAAGAGCAGCCGCTGACGGCTTACTCTTCCTCTTCTTCGTCCTGTCCTTTGATGACAACGAGCAAGTCACCATAAATCTCTTCAAGCGCAACGCCAACCTGTTTATTGGATTTTGCATTTCTCAGATCGGATTTTTCGCCTTCACGAAGTTGTCTAGCCCGGCGAGAAGCAGCAACAACAAGAGAATACTTGCTGTCGACTTTGTTCATCATTTCATCAATAGAAGGATACAGCATAGTTACAAAACACCTCTTCACATTAGTATAATCACCCTTCACCGCCAGACTGAACTTCAAGAAGCTGTTCAAATCGATCATTTTCACGGTAATGAAAACACGATTAATTTGAACATGCACCTACACAGTCCAGTCTGTATCCGTCATCCACACGAACACGTTCTTTATCTGTATATCCTATGACTGTAGTCGTGTGGAATATCGCATGTTGCTGCGGTAAAAGAGATTATTTATTGATCTTACAATGTTCGGCGATAATGATGCTTTCTATTCGTTTACACGCCAAATCAATTTCATCATTAACAACTGCGTAATCATACTGCTCCAATAAGCTGATCTCATCTACAGCAACGGACATCCGGTGGTCAATTGTTGCCTGACTTTCGGTACCGCGGCCTTGAATGCGATCTTTAAGCTCGTCCAAAGAAGGAGGGAGTAGAAACACAAAGATCCCATCCGGGAACTTTTCTTTTACTTTTAACGCACCTTGGACTTCAATCTCAAGAATGATGTCGCGGCCTTCGTTAATTGTTTTCTCCACAAAATCACGTGGAGTTCCATAATAGTTGCCAACATATTCTGCATGTTCCAGCAGTTGATCTTCAGCAATCATACTAAGAAACTCATCATGCGAATGGAAGAAGTAGTTAACTCCATGTTCTTCACCCAGACGAGGCTGGCGGGTTGTTGCCGATACGGAATAAGTCAAATTCGGCACCCGTTTGCGCAGCGCGCTGCATACTGTACCCTTCCCGACCCCAGATGGGCCGGACAACACTATCAGTAATCCCTTAGACATATTACACTCCATTTTATTCGTCGTTATCATCATCTTTCGAAGAAAGACGATGGGCAACCGTTTCTGGCTGTACCGCAGACAGAATGACATGATCACTATCCGTAATAATTACGGCACGAGTACGTCTTCCATACGTTGCATCAATCAGCATATGACGGTCTCTTGCCTCTTGTATAATTCTCTTGATCGGCGCCGATTCCGGGCTTACGATCGATATAATCCGGTTCGCCGATACGATGTTACCGAATCCAATGTTAATGAGTTTGATTGCCATAATCAGGTTCTTCCCCCTATACATGCGACTCTTCTGCCGAAATATGACCGTTCATTCGATATTCGCTGCTTGCTCACGAATTTTCTCCAGTTCCGCCTTCATCTCGACAACACGGTTCACTAGAGCCAAATGGTTGGCTTTTGATCCAATCGTGTTAACTTCACGATTCATCTCTTGAATAAGAAAGTCCAGCTTGCGTCCCACAGGTTCATCACTCTTCAGCAGTTCCCTGCTCTGTCCAAAGTGACTGAGTAAACGCGTAAGCTCTTCTTCTATGTTAGAACGATCGGCAAACACAGCAATTTCCATACCCAATTTATGCTCATCAAAAGGGAAAGAGCCTTCTTCCTGCATTTCCGTAAGCCTTTGTCTTAGCTTGTTGCGGTAATCACTTACCACAGTAGGTGCAAGAGTAAGCATCTCGGTATGCAGTGACTCCAGACGACTTATTCGTCGTTCCAGGTCACTGGCCAGATGAAGACCCTCGCGAGCGCGCATCTGTTCCAGACCGGACAGAGCTTCTTCAAGTCCCTCCCGCAGAACACGTTCCCATTCGTCCTTCTGTTCTTCCGTCAGAAGATTAACCCCTTCTGAATGAACCATGACATCTGGCAACGAAAGTATGTCCATAATGGTCGGTTTGCCCTGCATCCCATACCGGGTCTCCAACTGCTCTGCAGCCTGCAGATAGGCTCTAACCGCCTGCTCATTGAGCACGGCAGGAAGAGCCTGGTCTTCATCTTTTTCTTTCATTACATAAACATCAATCCGCCCACGTTTCAAACGGCCCTGTACGATTTTCCTCAATCCGTCTTCATAACATGTCCACTCTTTTGGTAGACGCATCATCACTTCACAATAACGATGATTGACCGATTTGATTTCCAACTGTACCTTATAGCCGCCAAAATGAAAAGCGGATTGACCGTATCCGGTCATACTGAATGACATCGGCATCACATCCGTTACACTATTGTAATTGATTATTAGGGTTGAAACAAGTAGGACATTGGTGCTCTGACTTCTCCCACACATATTGCGTAAGTTCCGCCGTCATGTTGTAGAACATAAATGGCGTCATTAGATAGATGCCTTTAAAATACGTGGTGGCTACATCCAATAGTTCCTTGGCGATTTTCACGCCCATCGCGCGGCCTTCTTCGCCTTCCAGACCAGCCATGCGTGAACGCACCTCATCCGACAGCTGAATTCCCGGCACCTCGTTATGGAGATATTCCGCATTTCGTCCACTTGCGAGCGGCATTACGCCAACAAAAATAGGGATTTCCAGATGTTTGGTTGCTTCATGCATTGCGGCAATTAATTGTGGATCGTAAATCGGCTGGGTCATGATGTAATCGGCGCCGGAGGCAATCTTTTTCTCCAATCGTTGAACGGCTTTGTCCAAATGTTTCACGTTTGGATTGAATGCAGCTCCAATAACGAATCCTGCTTTTTGCTTGAGCGGTTTACCCGAGAAGGCTACACCATCGTTCAGTTGCTTAATCATCCGAATAATTTCGAAGGAAGTTAGGTCATATACCGAGCTTGAACCCGGGAGGTCACCGAAACGGGCTGGATCTCCGGTTACGGCGAGCACATGATTAATTCCAAGCGCATCAAAGCCCATCATGTGGGATTGCGTACCAATGAGATTACGATCCCGGCATGCGATATGCACAAGTGGGCGCAGTCCCGTGCGATCTTGAACGAGATGTCCCAGAGCCATATTACTCATCCGGGTAACAGCAAGCGAGTTGTCAGCGAGTGTTAATGCGTCAGCTCCTGCTGCTTTTAGAACCTCGGCACCTTTCATGAATTTGGCGATATCCAGATCACGTGGTGGGTCAAGTTCAACGATAACCGTATGGCGCTCTTTCACTAGATCAACAATTGTAGGTTGTCCTCCACGACCAGCACGTTCATCCACATGTTCATGTAGGACAATGCGTGGTTTGGGATCTGTTAGGTCAGGCTGGACAATCGGAGCAGCTTGATAGTCGGCCAAGGCTCCAGCCATAGCAGCGATATGATCAGGCGTTGTTCCGCAGCAACCGCCGATAATCCGAGCACCCAAGTCGGCAAACTGTACTGCTGTCTGACCGAAGTACTCCGGAGTTGCACCATAACGGAATTCACCATCTACGTAATCTGCGGCTCCCGCATTAGGATAGACGGACATTGGAATACCAATCCGCCCAGATACCGTTTCCATCGCACGCATAATACCGTTAGGACCTGTGCGACAGTTGAAGCCAATCACATCGGCACCTTGTTCACGCATAATTCGGAACGCCTCAGGCATTGTATATCCATCCAGTGTATGACCAACATGCTCCACCGCAAATTGTCCAATTACGGGCAGGTCACTCAGCTTACGAGTCTGCAGAAGGGCAATGTCCATCTCCTCGATATCATAGAAGGTTTCAAGGAGAATGCCGTCTACTCCTTCGTCAAGAAGTGCAAAAATCTGTTGCTCATAAAAGCGTTTCAGTTCGCTTGTAGATACATTCGTGCGTTTCCCCCCGCGAATTGAACCTACAGCACCAAGCACATAACCTTGACTACCTGCCACTTCCTTGGCGATACGCACACCAGCCCGGTTCACATTCTCAACCTTAGACTCCAGGCCAAACTTGGATAACTTATCATAATTGGCAGAGTATGTGTTCGTCTCGAATATTTCAGTCCCTGCATCTCGATAACGACGATGTACATCAGCCACCACTTCAGGTGAAATTAAATTCAACTCTTCATATGAAATGCCTACCGGGAATCCCATTTGATAAAGAAATGTTCCCATCGCCCCGTCTCCCACGAGAACCCGCTCCTGCATTACGCTCCGTAAATCCGCCTTCATCCCATTTCCCCCCGCCTGGCTGTGATCAATTTCATACTAATGTAACACAAAAAACGCTAAAAAACGAAGGAAAACACAGGTTTTTTCCCGGAATTATGATGATATATGTTCTGTTCTGTCTGTTCTCATGGAATGTATGGCTGAACATATATACCCGAATTCTATTTCTGCAATACAAAAAGAGAGGCGCACAGGCCTCTCTTGGCTTAAATCTCCATTTTATGAGGTGATCCCTTTGAACACAACTTCCGCAGGTCCCGTCATATAAACGTGGTTATCTGTTTCATTCCACTCAATGTGCAAATCTCCACCTTTGAGGCTAACGACAGCAGTACGGTCGGTGTGTCCGTTCAGAACGGACGATACGAGTGTTGCACAGGCTCCTGTTCCACATGCCAGCGTTGGCCCCGCTCCACGTTCCCATACACGCATATCTACATAACCGCGGTCACGAACAGTGGCGAATTCCACATTCATTTTTTTCGGAAACATCGGATGTACTTCTAGCAGTGGCCCCCATGTTGAGAGGTCAAAATTCACAGCATCTTCTACATAAATAACAGCGTGCGGGTTCCCCATGGATACAGCGGTGAACTTAAATTGTTGACCATTCGCTTCAATGGAATGATTAACCACAGGATTTGCATCCACTGTCGTTGGAACCTTAAGCCCGTCCAAAATCGGCTCACCCATATCCACACGAACCGTCTCTACCTTACCATCACGAATGTTAAGGTTAACCGGTTGTACGCCTGCACCAATCGTCTCTATCGTAATATTCTCGCCGGATACATGACCGTGATCATACACATATTTTGCGACACACCGAATGGCATTACCACATTGCTCGGCCTCGGAACCGTCTGAATTCATAATGCGCATCTGGAAATCTGCTTTCTCGGAAGGCAGTATATAGACGAGCCCATCCGCACCAATGCCGAAAAATCGGTTACACCATTTCACAGCCAATTCTGGCGCGTCTGCGGGAAGCTTCTCTTCTCCAAATACAACGATAAAGTCGTTGCCTAGTCCATGCATTTTCGTAAATTCCATATGATCTTCCCACTCCTTTTGGCAGTATGCTGCCAAAGCATTTATTCATATCAAGTTGTATGTTTCGAAAAGTCAGGCTCTCATAACTGGAGGAGGAGATGAAGCTCCACTTCCAAAAAAAAGCTATCCTGCAAAATGCCGAAGACGTTCTCTTCGAGCAATTTGAGGATAGCATAACGAAAATGCGAAGTAAAAGGTATTGATTTTATGCAGAAAACTTTGTACTTTTCGGAACGAAACGGCCTGGCCCCATACGGCGACGGTTGCGGCGGCCTCCCCACACACTGCCTGCTCCCATAAGGAACGTAGGAATTCCAGCAGCAACGATACAGATCGCCCATTCACGCAAGCCGAGTGGTACAGTTTTGAAGATCGGTTGCAACGGCTCTACGTACATCACAATCAGCATCAGCACGACAGATGAAATGACGGCAAGAACCAAATATTTGTTTTGAAGCGGATTCCGATGAAAAATAGAACGTGAACTCCGGCAGTCAAACACATGGATCAGTTGAGCCAGAACCAATGTCGCAAAAGCCACAGACTGCGCCTTGATCAATTGACCCGGATGATCTGGAGCGGCCTGTAATGTGAGCCAGAAGGCTCCCAGCGTACATAAACCGATCAGCACACCACGACTTATAATTTTCCAGCCCAATCTACGGGCAAAAATATTTTCCTTCGCACCACGTGGCTTGTGCTCCATGAGATCTTTCTCTGGCTGATCCACGCCCAGCGCCATAGCTGGAAGACCATCCGTCACGAGATTGACCCATAAAATCTGGATCGGTACGAGTGGCAAAGGCAAACCCATCATCATTGCGAAGAACATGGTCAATATCTCACCCACATTGGAGGCAAGTAAGTAACGAATAAATTTACGAATGTTCTCATAGATGTTACGCCCTTCTTCAATAGCAGCTACAATAGTTGAGAAGTTATCGTCACTCAAAATCAGGGCAGATGCTTCTTTCGTTACATCAGTGCCGGTAATCCCCATCGCAATCCCGATGTCTGCCGCTTTGATGGCCGGAGCGTCATTAACGCCATCCCCCGTCATCGCAACGACATGTCCTTTCCTTTGTAGCGATTTGACTATTCGTAATTTATGCTCAGGAGACACCCTGGAGAAGACATAAATCCCCTCAACGTGTTTATCCAGTTCTTCATCCGCCATGCCCGCTAACTGAAGTCCACTTAATGACTTTCCTCCTCGCGGAAGAATGCCGAGTTGTTGTGCAATGGCTTCAGCGGTTGTGCCATGGTCACCCGTGATCATCACCGTTCGTATACCTGCTCTGCGGCAGGTTGCAATAGCATCCCTAACTTCACGGCGCGGTGGATCAATCATGCCTGCTAAGCCTACAAACACAAGCTGGCTCTCCGCAGCGTTCTCATCTTCGACTCTTTCTTCTGGTCGTACATCACGATAAGCCATCCCAAGCACCCGAAGTGCTGATGCAGCCATATTTTCGTTTGCAGCCATGACCTTCTGGCGTAAGGTTCCTGTGAAGGGGACTACTTTACCCTCCCATAAAATGTAGTTACATTGCCCAATCAGGACATCAGGAGCACCCTTGGTGTAGATCATTCGTCCTCCCTGATGATGAACAAGGACAGACATACGCTTTCGATCAGAATCGAATGGGAACTCTTGCTGACGTGCGTATAATTCTTTGAGCCCGTTAGGTGTTAGTCCCATTTTGGAAGCCAGCGCAACTAGTGCGCCCTCTGTCGGGTCACCTTTCAGTTCCCAAACCACATCTTGGTCGGAATCTTTCTTCGAATCTTTGCCTTTTTTCTTATTCCGAAGCTCTTCTCCTCTATTCTCAACAATACTTGCGTTATTACAAAGAGCACTGATCTGCAATAGGCGTCGCAACGTCTGGTCACTCTTCAGATCAACAGGACGTCCATTCTCAAGCATTTGTCCTTCTGGCGAATACCCGTCCCCGGTTACCTTCATTCCACGGCCTTCTAACCAGACATCTGTTACCGTCATTTTGTTTTGGGTGAGTGTCCCTGTCTTATCTGAACATATGACTGATGCGCAGCCTAACGTTTCGACAGATGGCAATTTCCGCACGATGGCTTTTCGCTTGATCATACGCTGCACACCTAACGCCAGAGCGATGGTAACAATCGCGGGCAATCCTTCTGGAATTGCGGCAACCGCAAGACTGACCCCAGCGAGAAACATGCCTACAGCTGGTTGTCCATGAAGAATACCTGCAACGACAACCATGACAGTGAGTCCAAGAGCGACAAAAATCAAAATTTTCCCCAATTGTTCAAGCCTGTGCTGTAGTGGTGTTTCCTGTTCATCGGTATTTTGGATCAGATCAGCGATTTTGCCCATCTCGGTATCCATACCCGTACGAATAACAACACCGCGTGCCGTTCCGCGTGTTACCATCGTTCCCATGAATCCGATGTTCTTCTGATCTCCCAGCGGCACATCATCAGCGGCAATAGGCATACAATGCTTGCTTACAGGTACGGATTCACCAGTCAGAGCGGATTCTTCCACATCCAGGCTGTTCGTTTCCAGCCAGCGCACATCGGCAGGAATACGATCCCCACTTTCAACGAGTACAATATCACCAGGTACAAGCAGTTTAGCCGCAACCTGAATCTCTTGTCCTGATCGAAGTACTTTGGCGGCAGGAGCTGATAATTGCTTCAAGGCACGAAGAGATCGCTCCGCCCGAAATTCCTGTACAAACCCCAAAATAGCGTTGAGTACAATAATGGCTACAATCGTTACCGCGTCCAGATACTCCCCGAGCAGTCCGGATACCAGCGTCGCTCCCATCAACACCAGTACCATAAAATCTTTAAACTGATTCAGCAATAATGTGATTGGAGATATACGTTTTCCTTCGCTCAGTTCGTTTGAACCGGCAACTTTCCTCTTCTCTGTTACAGCTTCGTCCGTTAATCCCTCCTGCGGGCTAACGCCAAGAGTATTACGCAGCTCTTCATCACTTAGCTGATGCCACTTGGTATGTTCCATGCTCCTTGGTTCCCTCCCAGTCTGTATTTCATCTGCAAAACTAGCTCACATGCATCACCGGCTTGCTGGTCGACAGGCTGTACACTACGCCGGACAAACTACCTAATCTATATGTATTCGGACAGGGCCTTGATTAGCACACGGAAGGTGAATCCTTTCCCTAAGGGGCATAATAGGCTAAAATAAAAGTCTGTGAATATCTGTGTAATTGAGTTCAGCGTCTCCATAGGTAAATAACAGAACAGTTACAACCGCACTATCTTTTGTATACATAGCCCGGTTGATCGTTTGAGCTTAAAAAGTTGTTCAAAAACTGGACTTTTTGAACACGCACATATAGATGTAGCGTCTAGCATGAAGCCAGACGCTCAATAGAGAGGAAGTGGAGAAAATGGCACTCGACGGCATTGTAACCCGAGCCATTGTTCATGAACTGCAAGGTTGTATCGGTGGACGTATTAGTAAAATCCATCAGCCTAATGGTCATGATGTCGTGCTCACCCTGCGTGCTCAGCGTGGAAACAGTAAACTGCTTGTATCAGCAAGTCCAACCTATCCCCGCGTGCATTATACAGAAAAGACATTCCTGAATCCCACGGAAGCACCGATGTTCTGTATGTTGCTTCGTAAACATTGTGAAGGGGCAATTATAGAGAACATTCGTCAGATCGGCATGGAGCGTATCATCCATATCGATGTGCGGCAGCGCGACGAATTGGGAGATGTTTCAGTAAAACGCATCATCATTGAACTTATGGGAAGGCACAGTAATATTATTTTGCTTGATCCCATTACGGAAACTATTCTAGACGGTATTCACCATGTCACTCCGTCCATCAGCAGTTACCGGGTGGTCATGCCTGGTTTCTCGTATACTGCGCCGCCCGAACAACATAAGAGCAATCCGCTTGAAATAAGCAAACCCGAGTTCGAGAATAGCTACACCACTGCCGAAGAGGATGCTTCACGCTGGCTCGTGAATGCGTTTAGCGGTCTAAGTCCGCTAATTGCAAGTGAGATTACTGCTCGAGCCGTTGCTGCTGATAGCGAAAAGCTAACTTCTACCGAGGGTGAGGGCCGCATCGAGGCGGAAGCGCTATGGAGTGCTTTTGAATCCGTAATGGGACTCGTGAAGGACCATGTCTACACCCCTGTCACTGGCATGAACGCCAAGGGCAAAATGATCTTCTCTGCCATCCAGCTTCAGAGCATTCAAGATGGCGAGAAAACGTATGACACGATCAGCAGATGTATGGAAGATTACTACGGAGATAAAGCGGAGCGGGATACCGTGAAGCAAAGAGTAAGTGACTTGCTCCGCTTCCTGCAAAACGAACGAAGTAAAAATATCAAAAAGTTGGATAACCTGAATAAGGATTTACTAGAAGCGGATGATGCGGACAAGTTCAGATTGTGGGGAGAGCTTCTATTTGCCTCGCTGCACCAGGTTAACAAAGGCGACAAAACAGCTCAGCTTGTTAATTTCTATGATGAAGATCAAGCAACCATTACGATCCAGCTTGACCCGTTACTTACGCCGTCCGATAACGCTCAACGTTATTTCAAGCGGTATAACAAGTACAAGAACAGTCTAGCTGTCATTCATGATCAGCTTGGTAAAACGAAGGACGAGATCGCTTATCTCGACAACCTGCTGCAACAGCTATCCATCGCATCCATGAACGACATTGAAGAAATTCGAGATGAGCTTGTGCAACAGGGATACCTTCGTGACCGTAACAAAAAGGGCAAAAAGAAAAAGAAAAATGATCGTCCTACTGTACATCAGTTCACCTCCTCAGAGGGGATTGATATTCTTGTAGGTAAGAACAATTTGCAGAATGAATATGTGACGAACCGCCTTGCATCCGCTAATGATACGTGGCTGCATACCAAAGACATCCCGGGATCACATGTTGTCATCCGCAGCACCGATTTTGGCGAAGCTACATTGGAAGAAGCCGCACAGCTTGCAGCCTATTTCAGTCAAGCCAAAGAGTCCAGCAGCGTACCTGTGGATTATACGTTTATCCGCCATGTTCGTAAACCAAGCGGTGCCAAACCTGGTTTTGTCATCTATGATCACCAGAAAACCTTGTTTGTTACACCCAATGAGGAACTGATCAAGAGTCTGCCTTCCACCATCAAAAATGGATAAATCATTTCTCGCCCTATAGAAGTATAAATAAAAACAAGTAATCCCCTGACCATCGCATGGTTAGGGGATTTTTATAATTATTGAACCGACTACTCATTTCGGAAAGAGAAATCATTTCTACGTTGTGCTTAGGCTCTCTAATCAAACCAAAACCAACGATCAAGACTCCCTATTGCGCCTCGCTGCTGTTTGCAGGTTCTGCAACACGTCAACTGCTACCGACTTGCTGCCAAGATCCCCATGGAATACCACGCCTTGCCTCTCACCGTGATAATCTGACCCTCCGGTCTGAATCAAGCCAAATTCAAGGGCAATGTCAGCATACTTACGCTCCTCTGCCAAATCATGATCCGAGTGGAACACCTCAATGCCGTCAGGTTTCGAGTTCTGAATGATCTCTCGAACAAGCTCGTCATTCCCATACAAACCAGGATGTGCTATAACAGCAGCTCCGCCTGCCTCCCGAATCCATCGGCACGCCTCCTCTGGAGCCACCCGGGGAACTGACACAAATCCCGGCTTTCCTTCTGCTAGATAACGATCAAATGCATCTCGCATATCCGTCGCATATCCTTTACTTACTAGTACATCAGCCATATGTGGTCTGCCAATGCTCTCATCCGGCTCCAGTGGACGTCCGAGTCCTTCAATTACTTCCTGCCAGTTAATCGCGAGTCCCAGCTCTTGCAGCTTGGCAATAATCCGATGGTTGCGCTCCTCACGGGCTTCCCTTAAGTTTCGCAAGCGCTCCAGAAACGTCTTATCCTCAATATTTACATAATAGCCAAGCACGTGGATGTCTTTTCCACCCGCACGAGTACTAATTTCAACGCCAGCAACTACCTCAATCCCCAGTTCTTCACCTACACGTAATGCTTCAGCAACACCCGCCACCGTATCATGATCCGTAAGGGCCATTGCCGCTAAACCTTTTTGTTTAGCAAGCTCCACATTAGCGGCGGGTGACTGCATCCCGTCAGAAGCTTGGCTATGTGTATGAAGATCGCAACGTCCGTTAGGCTGATTCATCTAGAACGACTCCCTTCGATATGGCTTGAATTATTGTTGTAACTCGACCTGCTCCTGCTCCCGCAAATAGTTCAGAAAAGCTACCGCTGATAAGGGTAGTAACGAAGATTTGAGATGAATCGCATAGAATTGACGTTTGAATTCCAGCCCACGAATATCGACGATATGAACCAGACCAAGCGCAATTTCGTGTTGAACAGATGACGGTGATAACATCGTTATGCCCACACCAGCCTCAACGGCTGATTTTACCGCACCTGTACTGCCGAGCTCCATGACTACGTTCATATCCTGAGGGTCTATTTTTCTTTTTTGCAGCTGATCCTCCATCACTTGCCTAGTCCCCGAACCCTTCTCCCGCAACACAAATGGATATGACATCACTTCTTCCAGCTCTACCTCACCCCGCTGTGCAAGGGCATGACCCGCTGGAACGATTAGCTTCAGCTCATCCCGCATAACAGGCTCTACAATCATATCTGGATGATGAATAGGTGCTTCAATCAAGCCAAAGTTTAGCTGGTGCTTCAGAATCTCATCCATAATTTGTGTTGTATTCATGACTTTCATCACGATTGAAATATCGGGATATTGACGAGCAAAAGGTCCCAGCATTCGAGGTAACACATACTCTCCAATCGTCAAGCTAGCCCCGAGCTGTAATCTCCCCTGGAGCTTTTGTGTGAATGCAGACATCGCTTCATCTGTGTGTCTAACCAGTTCAACACTTCGTTTCGCATGAGGGAGCAATGTCATTCCCGCCTCAGATAATTCTATTTTTTTGGTGGAACGATGCAGTAGTTTGGTGCCAAAGTAATCCTCCAGCGACTGAATCTGCATCGTCACCGCAGGTTGAGTCATATGTAACGCCTGAGCAGCCGCAGAGAAGCTTCCCTTTTCGGCAACCGTATAGAAAATGTGTAATTGATGGAAATTCATATCTTCGCCCCTCTTCTGTACACTACCCTCATTGTATCCGATTTCGCGAATTCCAACAAAAAAAGCATGCAGCTTGTCTGCATGCCATGTAGCCTGAATCTATCATTTAAGAACATGTGAGATCTCCCGATATCACTTATGCTTGCGACTGTTCTTGACTAGAGTCATCCGTCTTGAATGTCTCAGCCACGAATAATACGATTTCAAATCACGTAGCTCAATGGTCTCTGACATACGACCCAGAAACGTAACCACAATCATTTTGTGAAGTGGATTGCCAGCAATATCATATTCCCCTTCAAGTTCGGAAAATTCAGCAACAACAACCAGATCTTCATCAATGAGGTATACATCCTGCTCATTACGGTAGTATGGTGTAATACGATCCTGCTTCAGACACTCCCATAACCATGCCGCAATATGGTCATCATCATTACGTGTCGGCTCTATGCGATCTGCATACCGCATCTTGGCATGATGGGTAATGACGATGTCTGCCACTTTTTTGTCTCCAAGAGCTACGAAAAACGGCTCGTAGGTGCTCCAACGTTGCATCACCTTATCACGCATGGGAATCACTCTCCACCAGATAGGACTTTCTATCTATTTATTACCAAATATATTACAACATAAGTCCCGTAAGCTCAAGGTATATGTTAAGATTTTTTCACAAGACATGTCCGATGCTAATTGAATAAAAGAGCGACTCCGAGGAGTCACTCTATATACTTGATGCACCATGAATCATAGATAATCGTTTGTTTTGCGATCATACTTTGATATTTAGATGCCGTAATAACTTGTCTTGTCCATCGTTTTACTGGCGTACTCCGTTTTGATCTCGTTCCGATAGGAACGTTCAATTTTGCGCACATAGGAAAGTCGTTTCACATTTTTCATCGTATCCTCAGCACGTTCTGCATTAACATACATCACAACATAATGCATACGACGGGAGATGTAATGAACAGTGCCATACTTTTCTAAATTACGAGCCGCTTTCAAATCACTTACCCAAATAATGAATCCTGTCCTTTCCGCAAACATCTTCTTCCCCCGCCTTTCGATCATGGAGACCGGATGCTCCCGCAGTCCGGCCTAATGGATTAAATCAAACGTCACTTTAACCGCAGCTGCACTTCCCGCCGCTTCCGCAACCACCTTTGGGATTCGGATCATTACTTGGAACTTTAATTGTAGTAGACACAGCATAAGCAATCGTCTCTGACATCTGATGTAGCATGTCGTCCAGGGCTTTCTCAGCCTGCTTGAAACGCGCCACTGCCTCAAAACCCTCTAATTCTAGTTCCAACGCTGTAACCTGATCTTTGGCTGCATGGAAGTCTGGATGAAAATGTCCAAAGCGCTGTGTTTCCTCGAATAGCTCTTTCTTGGCATTCAGCTTGCGTATACCGGCTTGAATCTCCGGGTTCGTCTCAACTTGCTGTTTCCAATATAAATAATCCGATACTTCGGCAGATTGGTTAATCATGTCGCCTAATTCATATGCGCCCGTTAACACTTGGGCCATATCGACCGTGTTCAATTCCGCTACGCTCATGAAATTCATCCTATCTATATATAAAGTTCTACGTAAGGTAGATTACATTATCATAGCATATCCCCGATTAGTTAAGAAGCGTTTTTCCTGCAAATAGAAAACAAGGTAACGCAGAGGGTTAAGTTGATCAAGGTCTATTGATATAATCTATCTCACTCTTGCCCCATACTAGGCGTCACTTCATTCATGCTCAGGAACAATTAACCGTATGCTGCCCCAGTCTCTTGGAGAGAGCACCTGTCGCTCAGAGACATTCTCTCCGTTACTGAATGTCACCCAACCCGATAATATCCATTCACCGTGACCCTCAATCCGATCCGGTATGATATAGACTATATCTTCATTTCGTTTCAGCTCTAGCTTTGTCTGCCATTCAATCGCCTTGGAGGCTATTTGCCGAGCCGTTGATAGGTGGTACTTCCTCCATTCTCTGTGCCACATTTCTGGAATATCCTTATAACCAGGCCATAGGTTATCTCGTTCTGTGATCACGTATGGTTCATCTTCTTCCTCGTAAGTTTTATCTACTGTGTGTATGATTCCCTGGCTTCGTACATTTAGATTGTCGGCTGATTCATCACCCTGATGTGCCACTTCTAGAGTGAAGTCACTTGAGTTACGTGGTTTAGCTAAATGTTCTTCCGACACTCGTCCCCAGTGTTGCAGAGCCAAGTGTACATGTTCTGGAATGCCAGTCATCGCATGATTATTCAGGAAAAGAACGATCTGATCTAGCGTAAAGCCAATCCTTACTGATTTCATTACCGATTCTTTTGTGAGCCGGTAAATACTCATTCGATCACGAGTCACAAGATCAGCACATAGCCCCAGTCTCCAGCGGATATGCGGGGGTGCTTCGGGGGGAAGTAAAATCTCAAAATCCGGCTGTATAAACAGTCCCGATTTCTCTTCTTCTAACCTTTTATCCTGTAGTGGATGAGCCGAGTAGCATAAATCGGCCGGTGGAACTAACCAACGATAGACCACTTCACCTGTATCATCGTGACCTACTTCGCCGAACCCCAAGCCTACAAGAGCTCGTAGCCAGCTTTGAACAACATGTAGAGACGTTAAATTCTTTGGATTGGAATTCTCACATCTTAATAAATCTTGTTCTTCGACCTGTAGCTCGTCCCTCCATGGAAGCAAAGGTCTGATAGGAAACCACTCATTCATTGCGGGTGCAAGTATGAGCAATCGAGATCGAAAATGCTGAGCATAGGGTTCGGACGTTCCGTAACGCTCTGCGCAAATGTTATAAATTTCACAATACATAGACGACCAAGATCGATTAATCCAGGCTTGCAACTGTTCATTGGATACGAACACGTGTTTATCACTCTTTTCAAGCAACCCTAAATGCAAAAGCAAATCCAGTACGATGGCGATATGAACAGGATATACCTCTGGATCATCATAACGAATATGCAGTGCTTGAAAATGACTCTCATGCAACGCAGTTATGTTACATAATTGTCGAATCGATTTTTTATGTATTGTACCTTTACTGGTTAATGGCAAGCCCTCATGAATGATCCATGCCATAAGATGAAGAAGCTCAGCAGCAATATCCACTTCGGGCTCATAAAGCACCTGTATGTGATCCTTTGTTATCATTTCAGATCGTTCAACTTGCTGCGCATCCACTGACCCATCATGTGTATTTCCAGCCCCAACTTTAATGGCAAAAGCTTCAGTCAATTGGGGAAGCAGGACATTAGGAATATAGTACAGATGCTCCCCCCAGGTTTTGCGAGTCGTTTTGATCCAACCCTTCTGCCTAAGACCGATTAGAGCCACCCTGGCCTCGGCACCACTCAATCCCTCCGTTACCCACACTGCGGAAGAAAACTTCGGAGAGAAAAAGGCTCCAGCATGCTGCCGAAAAAGGGTACTTAGTACGATTTGCTCCGCACCTGATAGGAGCTTTGTACTCCATTGCATTTGTTGTGTGTTATGATTCCGCATTGGTTAGTGCACTCCTTTCACGAACAATCGCATATTCATAACCCTGCTCCACCAAAAACATCTGCCGCCGCAATGCAAACTCTTGTTCTTTGCTATCCTCAGATACAAGCGCATAAAAATAAGCTTGATTATCCCCTGGCTTAGGTCTTAAAATTCGTCCCAAACGTTGTGCTTCTTCTTGCCTTGAACCGTAACTACCCGATATTTCCAAGGCAACAGCCGCATCAGGCAGATCAACAGCGAAGTTCGCTACCTTAGAGACAACAATCGTTTGAATCTCGCCGCGCCGGAATGCAGCAAACCATTTCACTCGTTCTTGTTGTGACATTGCACCAGATACGAGAGGAGCGTCAATTTCCCGGGCAATGGTCTCCAGTTGATCTAAATACTGTCCAATGACAAGTGCAGGAAGACCTTGATGATGATCTAAAAGCCTTCTAATTACATCTAATTTAGCCGGATTCTCAGCGGCTAGGCGAAACTTATGCTTCCCTTCTGCCTCCAGATAGGTCAATTTGAGTTCAGGAGGTAACGGAATCCGTATTTCCTGACATTTCACATCTGCAATCCAGCCCTGCTGTTCTAGCTCCTTCCAAGGCATGTCGTACAATTTAGGACCAATCAGCGAAAAAACATCTTGCTCACAGCCATCTTCTCGAACCAATGTTGCCGTCAATCCCAATCTTCGAGTAGCTTGAATATCCGCTGTCGCTCGGAATACAGGTGCTGGAAGCAGATGAACCTCGTCATAGATGATCAATCCCCATTTCCGTTCACTAAGCAGTTTGATATGGGTAAAATCAGCATCCTTGGACTTTCGATGAGTTAGAATCTGATACGTTGCCACAGTGATTGGCCTCACCTGCTTTTTCTGACCTGAGTATTCGCCGATGAGTTCTCCAGTAATCGTTGTCTTGCGCTGTAATTCTTCAATCCATTGTCGTACCGATGTTGTATTCGAGGTCAAAATAAGACATTCACATTGAAGTCGTTCTAATACCCCCATACCAATAACCGTTTTGCCTGCCCCGCAAGGTAATACCAGCAACCCACTTCCACCCATCCCTTCGCTACCCTCGAATGCTTCTATCGCTCTTTGCTGATAGGAACGCAGCTCAAACGCATCATCGTTGTCTGTCTTCTTCCAGTCAAAATGAAGCTGTGTTCCTTGACGATAGCCTGCATAATCAAGAACCGGATAGCCTAGGCGAGTGAGTTCCTGCTTCAACAACCCACGTTGTTCTCCTCGCACGATGAATTCCTCAGGTGCAGCACGTTCCATTCGAAAGGCCGCAACTGTTTTCAACATGGATATTTCATTCAACAGCTGCTCATGGTCTCCAACTAGACGCATATTCTCCTGATCATGATCCCAGTACAGCCTCAGCCTGCCATACTGTTCAACGATTCTCCGAATATCTTGTATCAACGCTGAAGGCACAGTCCAACGCGAAATAGACTCCAAGCTATGGATAATGCGATCAGCATTCCAACCAATGGCCGCCGCATTCCACAGCGATAAAGAAGTCATCCGATACGTATGGAAGCCTGCCGGAGTTTTAATGAGTTCAGCGTACATGCCGATCTGTGATCTAGCTTGTTCAAATTGGGGATGACCTACCTCAAGTAATAGAGTAAAATCCCGTTGGACAATACAGGCACCTGAGATTTCCATTACACACGCCTCCTAACTGCTGGTCTGTTCATTGCTGGATGGGTATCACACGCATGACAAAAAGCCCAGTCCCGGTAAGCTCCGAAAATGAACCTTATGAACCTACTACCGATCTAGCGCTCAAATAAAAAAAGAGCATCCTTTGTTTAAGGATGCCCAATGAGTTGGTTAATCATTCTATATGTGCGTGTTCAAAAAGGACGGTGGACTTTTTAACAACTTCTATAATTCAGCCGTATAGCCTGTCGCCATAGCAATAAACAGCTTAACTGCATGCTGCATCGCATCTTCATCAAAGTCAAACTTCGGATGATGGTGCGGATAGATTGCGCCTTTATCTGGATTGCCGGCACCAACAAACATAAAGCATCCAGGAATTTTTTGTAAATAATAAGCAAAATCCTCTGCAGGCATGATCATTGGTGAAGCTTGTACATTTTGTGCGCCAAATACATGCACCGCTTCTTGGAAGAATCGTTCTGTTTCCCGCTCATCATTAACAACTGGCGGGTAACCCATAATATATTTGATATCCGTCTTAGCTCCATAGGCTGCACCCGTCTGAGCCACCATGATGTGAATGCGTTCTTTCATCCCCGATCGGGTCTCTTCATCAAACGTTCTGACCGTGCCACTCATTTTACAGGATTCCGCAATAACGTTCTGTGCAGCTCCAGCTTGCATGGTACCAATCGTCAGCACCGCCGGACGCAATGGATCGACGGAACGACTAACTACCGTCTGTAATTGCATCACCAGTGCTGAACCTGCCACCAAGCTGTCCACAGTCGACTGCGGCATCCCGCCATGACCACCTTTGCCTGTGATCTCAATATAGAAATCATCTGCAGCAGCCATCATTGATCCCGCCGTACTCGCTGCAACACCTACAGGGAGAGGTGTCCACAGATGAATTCCATAGATGACATCTACGCCATCAAGCCCACCGTCGGCAATGACGTGAACTGCTCCGCCAGGCAGTAACTCTTCTGCTGGTTGGAACAGAAAACGAATCTCTCCTTTAATTGCAGCCCTATTACGACTGAAATACAATGCTGTTCCTAGCAGAATCGAAACGTGTCCATCATGACCACATGCGTGCATGGCTCCATCTTTTCTAGATGCATATTCTACATCCTTCTCGTCTTGGATAGGCAAAGCGTCCATATCAGCTCGAAGCATGACCACAGGGCCTGGCTGATCTCCACGGATCGTACCAATAACTCCATGCCCCCCCACATGACGCTTCACTTCCACGCCAAAGCTTTCCAGCATATCTGCTACAAAAGATGAGGTCTTCTCCTCATGAAAGGAAACTTCAGGATTGCGATGAAGATGACGGCGCCACTCCACCATATGGATTTGCAGATCATCCCACCATATATTATTTGTCATATTTCCTCATCCTTTCGCTCTCGATCGGTACTTTCATCAAGCCCGAACCTCTCACTTCAAACCTATTGCAGTATATTGTAGCAGAATTGGAAGAAAACCGATATGAACAAGCCCTTGAAAGCTTGCACGGGAAGGGGAAACATACTATCATAAACTAGAGAAACAACGAGAAATTATACTCGGAAGCTTATGAGGAGGATCAAACGCTTATGATATTTGAGAATACAGGCTTAGATGGCTTGAAAAGCGACTTGGCATACCTGGATGAGAGCGCCGAGAAAGTCGGATTTGTCCGGTGGCAATGGGAGTATTACCGTGCTACATATGACTACAAAATTGAAGATGAACTTACTAAATCGGAATACTTTGTACGTATTAATACCCGTGTTGTGGATGGCAAGCTTGAAAAACCAGATTCTGTTCTTTCTGTAGAAGCAGTCTATCTAGGAAAAGCTACTTTCCCGCATGGTCTGGATTATGATACTACCGTTCCACAGCCAGTCGTGAAGCTGGCCGCTCAAAAATTACAGCAGCTCAAAGAACTGCTGGAAGCTTAGGTTGGGCTGAGCGATGAAACAACAAACAGCCCAAACGAAAACGAAGAGAGGCACGCCGGATTTCCAACTGCTAATCCTCACTTTATTGTTGGTGGGCTTTGGACTGGTGATGGTATTCAGCTCCAGTTCCAGCATTGCAATTGCAAGCGAACGCTTTAACAATGATCCCCTGTTCTTCACGAAAAAACAACTTATGTGGGCTATCATTGGTGTAGTTGGTATGTTTTTTGCTATGAATATTCGTTTTACGAAGTACAAAAAGCTGTATGCACCCTTTTTTCTCTTCACGACGGTTATGCTGCTGCTTGTTCTTATAGCCGGTAGGAATATTAACGGTGCTCGCAGTTGGATTGGAGTTTTTGGTTTTAGTGTTCAACCAGCCGAATTCGCCAAAATCGCCATTATTTTGTATCTCGCTGCGCTAATCACCAAGAAAGGCGAACGCTTTAGAGATCTTAAAACTGGTTATTTTCCTGTCCTTATCATTGTAGGCTTCATTGCCGGACTCATTATGCTGCAGCCTGACTTTGGTACCTGCTTCATTCTGGTCTCCACGTGTGGTTTGGTGATCTATGCAGGGGGTGCGAGCATGAAGCACATTATGGGTTCTATTATGCTCGTTGTGCTAGGAGGGGCGCTGGCTTTTGGAGCCAACGCCTTGTTCTCCTCCATGTCTACTCCAGATAATACAATAACCGAAGCAAAAACGAACTATAAAATCGGACGGATTCAGGCATTCCTTGACCCGCTCTCTGACCCTACCGATGGAAGCCTTAACCTCTATCGCTCCCTTGTAGCGATTGGAGATGGCGGGATTACAGGTTCAGGTATTGGACAAGGTACAATTAAACTACATTACCTGCCGAATGCGTATAATGACTTTATATTCTCCGTCATCGGTGAAGAGCTTGGGTTCCTAGGAAGCACCTTGTTTCTACTCGTCTATCTCTACTTTATATGGCGAGGCATCATCGTCTCTCTCCGCTGTCCCGATCCTTTCGGTACATTGGTCGGCATCGGAATCATGGGACTCATCGCCATCCAAGCCTTTATTAATATCGGCGGCGTTACTCAGACTATACCTGTCACAGGTGTCACGCTGCCGTTTATCAGCTATGGAGGCACGTCACTCTTCGTCATGATGGTCGCTATGGGCATCTTGCTTAGTATTTCCCGCACCAATAATCAAGACGTAATCAAGGAAGAGAGAACAAAGTCCGTAACCGTACAGACTCGAACCTCTCCTGCCCTTCGTTCAAGAGAATCCATTCGCCGCATTAGATAATCATAGAACGTAAAAAAAGACTTCCCATCCATCATGGATAGGAAGTCTTTTTTGGATGAGTTTCACTCCGTGAGCGCACGCTCTACGAATGAACCCTCTACGCTGGAAGCCGATCAGCTTATACGTCGTCGCCTTTGAAAGATACACCTTCTACCTTTACATTAACTTCGACAACTCGTAATCCCGTCATGGTCTCTACCGCTTCTCTCACATTCTGCTGAAGCATGCGGGAAACTTCATGAATCGGTGTCTCGTACAGGACGATGATGCGCAGATCAATGGCTGTTTCCAGCTGGCCGACCTCAACGCCCACGCCTTTCTGTACGTTTTTACCGCTGAGACGCTTGGCCCAGCCCTCTGACAATCCTCCAGACATTGCGGCAATCCCGGGTGTCTCAAGCGCAGCCATTCCGGCAATTTTCGCCACCACGTCGTCAGCAATCCGGATGTTACCGCCATCTAGTTGAAGTTGTTCTGCCATGCCACATCCTCCTTCACTTCGTTAATCGTATTTTAAATCCTTTCCACCCCAAAAAGCAAATTAAACTCAAAAAGTTGCGTTTACAACCTACTATGATTTGGTTATATTGAAATATGAAAATAATCTCATAATCATTTCGTCACCTTTTCACAAGATTTGGCATGATTCGAATGATTATGATGACCAACATGTGATCACGTGTTGCCAACCAAATAATATGTAACCGAGGTGTGTGTGTGTGAGAAACCGGATTTCATCCATTCTGCTGATTGTTACTTTTGCACTCAGCGCGATTGCCCACTACATGAAATGGGATTCGATTCTACAGTTTGTGATTTCAGCCATTTCGGTTATTTTTGTCGCTGGTTTTTTAGGCAAAGCTACTGAAAATGTTGCCCACTATGCCGGACAGCGGCTGGGTGGGTTTTTGAATGCCACCTTCGGCAATGCGGCCGAGCTGATTATTGCGATCTTCCTCGTTAAAGAAGGATTGTTCGACATGGTCAAAGCCAGTCTGACGGGCTCCATTATCGGAAACCTGTTACTTGTTTTAGGACTGAGCATTTTCGCAGGTGGACTCAAGTTCAAAATCCAGAATTACAACGTTTCGCTTGCAGGTCTGAACGGCTCCTTGATGATTGTAGCTATCATCGCTTTATTCATTCCCGCCGTGTTCCTTAACACTCATTCTATCACTCAACAAGACACAAATACACTCAGTCTTATTGTTGCGGGACTGTTGATTGTGGCCTACATTGCTTGGTTGCTGTTCTCTATGGTCACACATAAGAAGTATCTTGCCGATGTCACGGTAGACGAGGATGAAGAACTTCCGCATGAACATGCACCTGAATGGTCGAAGAAGAAATCGATCCTTTATCTCGTACTGGCAACGGTTATGGTGGCCTTTGTCAGTGAGTGGCTAGTTGGCACACTTGAAGTCTTTACAGAGCGGTTTGGACTGAGTGAGCTATTTGTCGGTGCGTTCCTTGTTGCCATCATTGGTAATGCAGCGGAACACAGTGCAGCCATTATGTTAGCGATGAAAAACAAAATCGGTGCCGCAGTAGAGATTGCGGTCGGCAGTAGCTTGCAAATTGCATTATTTGTTGCACCTGTGCTGATTTTTGTCAGCTACTTCACAGGCAGAACAATGGATATTGTATTTACCACCATTGAACTTGTCGCGATCGGTGTTTCCGTGTTTATTGCGAAGTCGATCACACAGGATGGTTCAACGAACTGGTATGAGGGCTTGCTGTTACTTGTGGTCTATATCATCCTTGGGGTGTCATTCTTTCTGGTGTAAAACAACCGAAACACCATAAGATGCTCAGATTACATGTATAAAATAAAGACATAACAAAGGTAGCTAGGTGATGTTTTCACCCCGGCTACCCTTTTTTACATCCACTCACCCTGAAGCTCCATTTCGCTCTCAGGCTGCGGTTAGTTAACTACCCTTGGCATCAAACTGAGCAACGGATTACGTGCTACGTGCTGGAACTGCACACATTAGCGAGAAGAAATTCAAAAAGAGCACACAAAAAAAGCATGCAATAACCTGCATGCCTTCTATTCTGACCCGCGCATATGCAGGCTATTGCTCATTCTTTTTGTTCAAGGCTTCATATAGAATCGCCAGATTCCGCTCAAGCGCGCTAACCATCTGCTTACCAGCACCTTCTGGAAGGAGACCTGCACGAACAGCAAAATCAACTTCTTTGGAGAACCCATACATCTGTGTATCCAATACTTCCTCATAGAGAGGGCAGTAGCGGGTAGCCAGATTCTCCATCTGTACTTCAATAAGCTTCTGTATTTTATCTGCATCTTCTTGAAGAAGACTGATCGCTTTCAAATTCAGCTGGTCCTGCAGATCAGATGAAGTCATGCATTTTTCCCCCCTATGTCCCAAAAATCGCGTAAAGCCGTTCTATCTCTAATATTAGACGAAATCATTAGGTAATACAAGAACCTGACCAAAATATCCGAACAAAGTGAGTGCGTTCGGGAGTGCTTATTTCAGATACAGCGCAAGGGCTTTTCGTGTGATTCAACTCAGCATACAAAAGAAGCACCTTCGCCACCACTGGCGAAGGTGCTTCTCATAAGTCTTACTCCGATGCGATCTTTACATTCAGTCCATGCTTAGCAAACACATCAGACATGGCTGCTTTGGCCTCATCGGCATCTGGACCATGAACATGCAATTCATAGCTATGAGTGCTGATCAGTGTTGTAAACAATCCCAAGATACTTTTCACATCGATATACTTGTTGTCTGAATGAAGCACGATTGAAGAAGTAAACTTGCCTGCTGTTTGAGCAATTTCCACTACAGCCGCGTTATTACTCGACATAGGAATCCCTCCGTCTTTTCACTTTTGGTATCATCTATTAATTACCACTACATGATACCGTGAATCCGCTTTCCTAGCAACAGCAAAATACTGATGCTATTTCAAACGGTCTGGATTCAGGCATTCCAGCTCAGGAATAACGAAAATACCGTCTTTACGGATCAGTACATCGTCAAAATAAATCTCTCCACCGCCGTAATCTGGACGTTGAATCAATACCAGATCCCAGTGAATGGATGAGCGGTTTCCATTATCTGTTTCTTCATATGCCTGTCCTGGTGTGAAATGCAAGCTACCCGCAATTTTTTCATCAAACAAGATATCTTTCATAGGGTGAAGAATGTACGGATTGAATCCAATGGCGAATTCACCAATATGACGTGCACCATCATCCGAATCCAAAATATCATTCAGGCGCTCCGTATCATTGCTTGTCGCCTCAACAATTTTGCCGTCTTTGAACGTGAACTTAATATTCTCAAACGTAACACCATTATACAGTGTTGCCGCGTTATAGCTGATCGTCCCATTAACGGAATCCCGTACAGGAGCACTATACACTTCTCCGTCTGGAATATTTTTTTGACCAGAGCACTTCACAGCACCGATATCCTTGATGGAGAAGCTGAGGTCTGTTCCAGGGCCTGTAATCCGAACTTTATCTGTACGGTTCATTAGGTTAGCCAGTGCATCTTGTGCTTTATCCATTTTGGCATAATCAAGGTTACATACATCGAAGTAGAAGTCTTCAAATGCCTCTGTACTCGTGTTCGCGAGTTGTGCCATACTTGCATTCGGGTAGCGCAATACAACCCATTTGGTGTGCTTCACGCGCTGCTCGCTATGTACAGGATGAGAATACAATGAATTATACATTTTCATCTTCTCTTCAGGTACATCGGACAGATCGTTGACGTTCTCGCCCGCACGAATCCCGATGTAACAATCCATTTGCTTCATCCGGTTCAGATCAATCTCTGCCCATGTTTTCATCATTTCTTCCGTTGCATTCTTGAGCATTGCACGTTGTACCGTTCTGTCAGTCAACTGCACAAATACGTTACCGCCCTTTTTCCCTACTTCCTCAACCACAGCGTTGATTAAGTCACGCTCACTTCCGATCATCTCGACCAGAACGTTCTCGCCTGGTTGTACATCTACAGAGTAACCGACCAAGTTAGCGGCAAGCTTCTGAATTCTTGGATCTTTCATCTTGTATAATCCTCCTGTCATGTGTCATTCATAATTGAACAACGGTAAATTACGATACTATTGTAGCACGCTACCGTGATCCCGTCAGCAATCAACCCGTAACTAGGGCGTGTCTTATATCACACTTTAGGGTTTCTTAACTGCTTTTTCCGCCCCACTGCGTCACTTTCTCTTAACGAACCACCGGTACGCCTACGAAAAGGTTTCTGACTTTGAATATAATTTCAGCAAAACCGCTCCTTATGGAGCTGTAACCCACGCCCTTGTCTACTCATAAGCTCCAAAGTTTACATCTGTAACGAGAGCTTCTGTATTCTTTTTATTATTCATATCCCGATAGCTAACCTGACTTTCAGATGAGAGCCGAAGAGGCAAGCTAGTTTTGCGATCGACGGTAAGATGGTACACGGTCTGCACATTAGCTTGCTTCATCATCTTATCCATCGTTACCTCTCCCTGCTTCCATACCCGCTCTAGCTCCTGCTCAAGCTTCGCCTGATTCGTGCCTCCGATTGCTTTTGCCTTGCGCATATACTCCTCTCGCATAGCACGCATCTCAGCATCCAATTGTGTCGTAGCCCATACCTTGGCATCCTCAGGCTTAAGCTCAATACGCAGAATCTGTGTGCGTCGTCCTCCACCATATTCCGATTTAATCGTTTTATTCATACGATCAATATTCTCTAGCTGTGAAATCGGGTTATAACGAGACAGCGCCCCACGTAAAGGCTCCTGATCATTAGACAAAGCCATCCATTGCCCCTTCTTCCGCTGAAAGGATGCACTGAAACCCCCAGGTTGCCCGGCAGAAAGCACAGAGGTAGCGCTCATCTGTGCACCTCCGGAAGTGGCTACGCCGGGAAGCCGGGTCTGCAAAGTCAGACGGTTATGATCTTCCAATTTGCCTGCAAATTTGAATTGGTTTTCAAACACGCCGTTGCTCTCACGCCGCAGTCCAGCCTGACCCTCAAAACTGAGCTTCTCCTTGCCAGCAAGTCCGGATAAAGCAAGCGAAAAAATCTCCTCTGGCGTTTGATCTTTCTGTATAAATCCGCAACCTGGTGTGCAGATCAGTATCAAGCCCAAAATCAGTAACATTACGCGTATATTCCGATATCTAAACATGGCTACCCCCACCTTTTTGTCAAACGTTCTCCATAGGCTACCCCTCCGTTAATGACTTATACCGTTTGACCACAATCTGTTCGCATAAAAAAAGAGAGAACGACTCCGACTTCGGAATTGTTCTCTCTTAACGTGTAACTTCTTGTTCTTCTAATACGATACGGTTACGTCCTCCGTGCTTAGCTTGGTAGAGAGCCATATCTGCACGATAAAACAGCGACTCAACACTCACCTTTTCATCCATCCAGCTCCACTCCGCGATACCGCTTGAGACAGTCACCGATGGCCTCGTCTCTTCCGACACCCGCAGACGTATCGTCTCGGCATATTGAAGAGCCTGTCGTATCCCCAATTGAGGCATATAAATCGCCAACTCTTCACCGCCCCAACGGGCACATATATCCTCAGGACGAACTGAACTGACAACGATATCACTTACCTGCTTAAGCACCTGATCCCCGGTTTGGTGTCCAAATGTATCATTCACTTGCTTGAATTGATCGATGTCAACCACAATGAGAGAACCACAGAACTCATGCGCCTGCCGTTCATGAATAACGTTATCTAGATAATGACGAACATATAATCCTGTCAGCATGTCCAGATTGGCCAAGCGTCGTACTTCGGCATGGAGCGTTGCATTGGTCAGCGCAAGTCCCATATGAATCACTAACATCTGCAACAAACGATAATTATCGTAAGAGAAAAATTGCTCCTGAGTATGCCCAAGCATGATCACACATTTCACTTCACCGTTCACCCAAACTGGTGACGCAATCAGAGATAACGATTTCGTTTGCTCCATAAATTGAGAAGGAAATGAAGCATGTTGACGATAGTTAGACATAATAAGCGGCTCTTCCGACTGATACAACGCACCGGCAATACCATAATTGTTCGGATATGATTGGCGCCGTAGCTGATGAACGTTAGAGGACATCACTTCAAATTGATTCGTACTATCATTCAACTGGAGGATACAGCATGATTCAGCTTGGAATATACCTAGCATCTCTTGTTCAGCAAATTGAAAAATTTCCATCAGTTGAAGACTTTTATTTAAGCGTTGTGTCAAATCGTTAATTAGACGAAGTTCCTGGATAAGCATATTGGATTGTTCATGCAATTTCGCATTCTCGAAGGCTGTTCCCGCCGTATCTGCCATCATCGTAATTAATTGCAGGTCTGACTCCTCCATTAGCTCATCATTCATTTCAATGTAAAACACACCATATATGCCCTGTTTGCCTTTAAGAGGTAACCCCACCTCAGTAATTCTGTTCTCCCCATCGATCGATCGAGCAACAATCAGTCGTCCTTCCATAAAAGAACGTACACAGATGTCCTCACCTCGTTCATGAACCAATAAAGGTTTGATCCGGGCATTAGAGCTATTCTGATCCTGAGACATAAAAAGCGTAATTCGCATCGTAGGATACAAATAATCCATACTACCAAACACTTCATCCAATATCGTATCCACATCCATGTTGTCGTGCATCCGTTGAACAATCTGGAATAGTATTGATCTCCGATGTTCTTCACGTGCCGTTTGCTCATGAGCATGTAATAGATCCGTCATGAATATATATTCAAACCTGCGGTAAAAACAAGTCCGATAATGTGATGCCTCAGATCGAACCAAGGCTTCTGACGTTTCATATGGATTGGGTTCGTAGATCAATGCAGTGAATACAGCGAACATATCCTTATTGCTTCTCGAATATAGAGGAAGGGCAAGCAAATGAAACTGACCATGATGATCACTGCTACGCAGGGTTTGTTCTTGTCCCGTTTCCAGACATCTTAATACGGCGAGGCTCACATCCATACTTACGGCTTCCTCATATGGATCTCCCACCTTAACGCCTTCAGTATTCCATACATTAAATATCATCGCTGCATGGTCTTGTGCGGGGCTGCGTTGTTGCTGCCAATCGGCAAAAGCCTGTTGTAGCAGACTCCCCAAATATGAAAAATCAAAAGGTGTGATATCCACTTGCTGCATCCAGAGCGCATGCTCGTTATGAAGAGATGCAGCAGATGCGGGATTGCCCGAACTTGGCGAGTTCAAACTGGCTGGCAAACTTCCTAGATGTTCTAACATGTCAGGCGCTCCTTTGCACCGTTTTTGCATCTCATAGATGCATTAATCTGCATAGGTTATCGCAAACCTGCAAATTCGTCTGATAACCTTACAGCATAAGTTTATTTAAAGTTAAGATAGAATCTATTTTACTCTCTTTGCAACTTTTTTGCATCCATATTTCAGAAAATTGTCCCATTATTTTAGGCCTAATGACCTATCGACAAATTTAGACGTTTTTTTCTTCTATCTTAACCTTGACTTTGTTTCTCTTAAACTGTAATATGAATTGTTGATGAAGACTACTAAATGGGTCTTTAAATTTGGGCATTACCGGTTGTGTCACCCTCATTCTTTTTGTTGCTTTCAGGACAGCGGCTGAACTCTCCTGATCGTCCTATGCGAGGCTGAGCCCGCATCAACAAATTGGAGCGCAAACAGAGCCCTATATGAACTTTAACTAAAAAGGAGCTACTTTAAACATGGCACGTTACACTGGTCCTAAATTTAAATTGAGCCGTCGCCTCGGCATTTCCCTTAGCGGAACAGGCAAAGATTTGAAACGTCCTTTCCCTCCAGGTCAGCACGGAGCTAACCAACGCAGAAAAATGAGCAACTACGGTATGCAGTTGCAAGAAAAACAAAAACTGCGTCACATGTACGGTTTGGGCGAAAAACAATTCCGCACTCTGTTCGCTAGAGCGCAAAAAATGCAAGGTATCGCGGGTGAAAACTTCATGTTCTTGCTTGAGTGCCGCCTTGACAACCTCGTTTACCGTCTTGGATTTGCTAACTCCCGTGCAGGAGCACGTCAGTTGGTATCCCATGGTCACATCACAGTAAACGGTAAAAAAGTCGACATCGCTTCTTACCAAGTAAGCACTGGCGATGTAATCAGCTTGCGTGAAAGAAGCCGCGGTTTGTCTTCTGTTAAAGAAGCATTGGAAAACCGTACGCATCTTCCAGCATACGTTGAATTCAATGATACAGCAGTTGAGGGTAAATTCATCCGTCTGCCTGAGCGTTCGGAATTGTCCCAAGAAATCGATGAGAAACAAATCGTCGAGTTCTACAACCGTTAATCGTTGCGATTACATTAAGTTTCAATTTAAAACAGCTGTCGAGATTTTCTCGGCAGCTGTTTATCTATGTTTTTGACTAAGCAAAGTAGAATTTAGGGGTGATATTGAAAATTATGCCGTATCCATCAGCAGAATAACATGCGAAGGATACCGTTTTGATCAGGAAGTGATGATCTAATAACGTAAGAACTTATATGCAAAATACGTCACAGCTGAAAAAATACCACTCACCATGATAATAATCGCTGATTCAAACACCTCTAATTCAATTCGGAACTGATCTATTACAAGGATTGTAATTATGACTAAAATCATGACTATAAATCCAATGGAAAGTGATGATTTAAAATGTGAAATTATTCTTTCATCATGCTCCGAGTTCACAACCCGTTTGCCCCCTTTGTTGTTCATAGCCAACATACTGAAATTTAAGATGGAGCACCCAAGTAACCCAAATCCTAAAGGCATAGCAAACGACAGGTTAGAATTATTTAACGCAAACCTCTGGTAAAGGGCAATTGAAAAAACAAGTAACCCAACAACGCACATCACAATAGATACTAAAGTCCACTTCCTCACTCAACATCCCCCTCTTCCTCAAAAATAAAGACCTGCTCAATGCTTTTATTGAACACCCGAGCGATAAGATAAGCCAGCATAATCGATGGATTGTATCGCCCTCTTTCCAATGAAATAATGGTCTGACGTGATACGTTAACCTTCTCGGCCAGATCCTGTTGTGTCATATTAAGCTCTCGACGGTAGATCTCAATCTTATTCTTCATGGATTTCGTGTCCTCTCTATATTTGTAAAGCTGACTTTACAAAAAATATATCCCTCACTCATCAAAATGTCAAGCTAACTTTACACCGAAATCGTACTCTAAAACAGGCTGATAGAAAGTAACTCCTCCGGCCATATTCTTATCTCCTTATGATATGGTACATTTACAAGCATAATAAATAACATAATTTCGAAAATAATGGCATTATTCGACTATTGCTTGTATTTCTCAGGCATGCAAACCCACCTTTTTATGCTATAATAAGTGCTGTTAAAAGGAGGAAGACACTGAATGGTTGATGTTAATAAGAAAAAGCCCGATGAACAGCCTGTCCGCAAACGTAGCTTCATCCGCAGACTAGGCAGTGTCGTCAAATGGATGGTCGTCCTGGGAATCATGGGGGTACTATTTGTAGGCGGCGCTTTAATGGGATACGTCAGTTCCATTGTAAAAGACGAGCCTGTCCGTTCCAGGGCCCTGATTGAACAGAAAGTCAGCGAAAACTCCATCACAGGCTTTGCTTACTTCGCCGATGGCAGTCCAATCGGTCAGTTACGTACAGAAGAAGACAGACGTCCGGTCACCATTGACCAGATCCCACAGAAGGTTATTGATGCAGTTATTTCGATTGAAGACAATCATTTTTACGAACATAAAGGTGTAGACATGAACGGTACACTTCGTGCCGTAAAACAGAAAGTGCTTAAAGAGTCTGTCCAAACAGGCGGAAGCACACTTACACAGCAATTAGCGCGTCGTGTATTCCTCAATCTAGATCGTACCGAGGATCGGAAAGTAAAAGAAATTCTTCTCTCGCTCCGTCTGGAACGTTTCTTGACAAAGGACGAAATTATGACTGCGTACTTGAACAAGGTTCCATTCGGTAATGGCTCCAGCGGGTATAATGTCTATGGCATTAAGGCTGCGGCCAAAGGTTTGTTCAATATTAATGATCTAGAGAAAATAAATACGGCTCAGGCTGCTTACCTTGCTGGCTTACCACAGCTCCCCTCTTCATACTCTGCTTTTAATGGAAAAGGCGATTTTGTTGAGGATAATTTTGAGCGCGCAATTAATCGCCAGCACTTGGTTTTACGTCGAATGTTAGAACTGGGTAAAATCAATCAAACCGAATATAACGAAGCGCTTGCTTTTGACATCAAGAGCTCTCTCGCTCCCAAAACGGTTAAAGCTTACAACACTTATCCTTATCTTATGATGGAAACTGAACGACAAGCTGCTCAAATCTTGATGACGCAGTTGAATACAGATACAACCAAAGGCACAGATGATGCTACAGTCAAGGATGCAGCACCTAAAGATAGCAGTGCATTATTGGAAGAGGCTCAGCAGCAATTGCGCACAGGTGGATATCGCATTTATACCACCATTAACAAAAGTGTATACAAAACCATGCGTACCATTGCTGAAAATGACAGTAATTTTGCCGCAGACGATCCCAAAAAGGGAAAAGAACAAACAGCAGCTATGTTGATCGACCATAAGACTGGTGCCATTCTGGGCATGATTGAAGGTCGAAGCTTCCAAGATGAGCAGATGAACTACGCTACTCAGATGGTGCGTCAACCGGGTTCTGCTATGAAACCAATTGCAGCATACCTACCTGCTATGGATGAAGGTTTAGTTCAGCCAGGTTCCATCGTGGATGATTCACCAATTATTCTTAAGAATGGCCCAAGCGGATATCATATTCCGAAGAATGCTAATAACCGCTACCAAGGCCTGATCACTGCTCGTAGAGCGCTGAATTACTCACTGAATACCGTGGCACTTAAGTTATTTAATGAGGACGTTGGAATTGATAAAGCCTGGGCTTTCGCCCAAAAACTTGGCATTACCACGATTCAGAAAAACGACTATCAAGCACAAACGGGTGTTCTCGGTGGTCTTCAATATGGTGTAACCGTTGAGGAACTCACCAATGCCTATGGTGCCATCGCCAACAACGGTGTGTACAACGATTCATATATGATCAGTAAAATTGTAGACTCTAAAGGAAACATCGTATATAAACACGAAGCTGCCCCTGTTCAGGCGTTCTCCGAGCAGACGGCATACCTCATGACTGACATGCTTCGTACAGTTGTTACAGAGGGTACAGCGGATAAAGTACGTGAGAGCTACAAATACTCGAAGAGTGTACCGATTGTCGGAAAAACAGGCTCTACCCAGAACTATGCCGATGTCTGGTTTGAAGGTTACTCCCCAGAT
Source organism: Paenibacillus tundrae (assembly GCF_030812775.1). Taxonomy (GTDB): domain Bacteria; phylum Bacillota; class Bacilli; order Paenibacillales; family Paenibacillaceae; genus Paenibacillus; species Paenibacillus tundrae_A. The sequence continues at coordinate 248,820 of NZ_JAUSTI010000001.1, read as the reverse complement.
GTCACTTTGGGTGTATGGGTTGGATACAAACAGCCTGTTAACACACTAGAGACCAAGTCTCAGCGCAAACGAGCACAGCAATTATGGACTCAAATTATGAATGAGGTCATTGCCTCAGACAAAGAGTTATTTGTTACAGATAAGTTCGAGAAGCCATCAGGTATAGTCACGAAGACCGTTTCCGCTTATAGCGGCAAACTGCCTACGGCTCTGACAGACCGCTTTGTCACAGATATTTTTAACAGTAAATTTGTTCCTAAAGATAGCGATGATGGCGTCGCTAAGGCGAAGTACATCACTTACAATGGTGTGAACTACATCCCTCGTGATGAAACGCCTAGCGATATGTTGAAAGAAAAAACTGTAATCAAACGTAAAAAACCAATCTCCGATCTCATTAAAGAGTTGCAGAATGCATTCTCTCGTATGAGCCGGCATGAGTCACTTGCTTATTACCTGCCACAGGATGCAGATTCAGACATGCCAACTCAGATTGATCCACGACAAGATAACGGTAAAGCTCCTGATGCTCCAGGAAATGTAAGACTGTCTATGTCAAATGGCAGAGCAATCATTACATTCAATGCTACACCGGAAAGTGATGTTGTTGGATATCGGTTGTATCGTTCTGTTAATGGCGGAGGATTCCAGAATCAAGGGCAAGTCGTCCTTACCGGGGAATCTCGATCCTTCACGGCGTATGCACAAGGTGGTAACTTCTCCTTCTACGTTACAGCAGTTGATGTAGCTGGAAGAGAGTCTGCACCAAGCGCAATTGCTACTAGTGCTGCGGTTGTAGAGCCGCCACCAGAGGAAGAAGTGAAGGAACCGATTAATGTTCCAGGAACAATTATCACGCCTGGCGAAGGATCCGACGATACTGCAGCAACTTCACCAAGCACACCGAGTCAGGTAAGTGTTACAGCTCTATCCCAGGGTATTCGTATCCAATGGAGATCAAACGCTGAAGCAGAAGGTGTACAGAGCTATTCCGTTTATTACAGTGAAACGGGCAATGCGCCATTCAACAAAATCGGCTCTACCTCGCGTACCTCGCTTGACTTCGGTGTACCCGCAACAACCAGCGGATGGTTTAAAGTCTCTGCGAGCAACAGTGCAGGAGAATCTGAACCTTCAGCAGCGGTACATTATCAACCTTAAAGTTAGATCAATATGATCGCACCAAACGGCCTCCTAAGTTTAATCTTAGGGGGTCTTTTGTTTAACACGTCAAAAAGCCTGATCTCTTAAACATCGCAGATCAGGCTTCTTCATGATGATATCAATTGCAATTCGGCGACTCGTGGCTTACCACATTCAACATTTAGTCTTCAATGGTGGACAGGTCTCCTGTCGGCAAATCAAGCTCCCAGGCTTTCAAGACACGACGCATAATTTTACCAGAGCGTGTCTTCGGCAATTTATCCTTGAATTCTATCTCACGCGGTGCAGCGTGGGCGGACAGGCCTTCTTTTACAAAACGATAAATCTCTTCCTTCAACTCCGGTGTCGCCTCATACCCATCACGAAGCGCTACAAAGGCTTTGATGATCTCTCCCCGTGTCACATCCGGTTTACCGATTACACCAGCCTCAGCTACAGCAGGGTGCTCTACGAGCTTGCTCTCCACCTCGAAAGGACCGATACGTTCGCCAGACGAATTAATCACATCATCAATTCTGCCCTGAAACCAGAAGTAGCCGTCTTCATCCATATAAGCAGAGTCTCCAGATACATACCAGCCTGAGAGCCGGAAATACTCCTCGTATTTAGCGGGATTGTTCCAGATTTTCGCCATCATCGACGGCCATGGGCTGCGTATTGCCAAATTCCCCATACTATACGGAGGTAACTCCTGCCCACGATCATCGATAATTGCAGCTTCAATCCCGGGCAAAGGTCTTCCCATTGAACCTGGCTTAATCGGCATACCTGGATAATTACAGATCAATTGCGCACCTGTTTCCGTCATCCACCATGTATCATGAATTCGTTGATCATATGCTTTCCAGCCCCAACGAACCACTTCAGGATTGAGCGGCTCGCCGACAGACATGACGTGACGCAGACTACTCAAATCATGCTGAGCGATCGTCTCGTCTCCTGCACCCATCAACATTCGAAACGCCGTCGGTGCGCTGTACCAGACGGTAACTTTATTTTTTTCAATCGTGCTATACCAGTCTTGTGGACTGAAACGACCTCCACGAATAACATTGGTTACCCCGTTCAGCCATGGTGCAAAAATACCATAAGACGTGCCTGTGACCCAACCAGGGTCTGCGGTGCACCAGTAAACATCATCCTCGCGTAAGTCGAGCACAACTTTGCCTGTATAATAATGCTGAACCATTGCATTCTGCACATGATATACGCCCTTCGGTTTCCCCGTAGAACCCGAAGTATAATGGATAATGAGTCCATCCTCACGACTGAGCCATTCCACGTCCATCTCATCCGAAGCAACAGACATCTCTGCATTAAAATCAATCAGTCCATCTTCCGTCTGTTCCCCACCACCAACGACAAATATATGCTTTAGCTCCGGTAATTCGGAGCGCTTAATTCGTCCAAGAAGCTCAGGTGTCGTTACAAGTGCAACTGCCCCACTGTCCTCCAATCGGTCTTTGACGGCCGTCTCCATAAAAGCTTCAAACAGCGGTCCTGCGATCGCACCCACTTTCAAGATACCCAAAAGGCTGAAATATAGCTCAGGGCTTCTCGGCATAAAAATAAATACTCGATCCCCCTTGGTCACACCATATTTCCGTAGTACATTACCAAACCGGTTGGATTGCTCACTAAGATCGGCAAAGGTATATGCCTCTTCCCGTGAAGCATCACTGTACAGCAATGCCGTTCTACCGCCTCTTCCTTCTAGTACATGGCGATCTATCGCCTCATGAGCCATATTCACTTTTCCGCTGGCGTGCCACGTAAAGTGCCTTTCCACCGATTCCCAATCAAATCGGCTTCGAGCCTCCGCGTAATCGCCCAAGTTAGATTCAGACACAACCGTTTGCAGCATCTCTTCAAATGCTTGACTCATGCTTGCCAGCCTCCTTCAACTCGACATTTCGATTCCCTTAAATGGGTGACTTCTCATTGCCTTGTGTTGACTGAACTTCCAGTTAGCGCTTACATTAATAGAGAGAGCATTCTCTTTATTTACTTGCTTGACCTACTGAATGAATTTTGAGCTGCACTTGAATTGTGAACATTTTTTGTCTACGCCATTATAGCAAATCTTCTCAATCATCGTCTAGGGGGAAGAAAGGAGCATGAACCATGGAGCATATTAAGAAGCATCATATGCGTTCCATCTTCAAATCCGGTCACCACATCACGATTGAAGGCCCTATGCCCGCTGAGGCCATTTCACAGCTAGGTTTCCATCCGGATCTCGATGCTTTTCGGAGACCATCAGAGCAGCAGGAAGCCCTAACTGAGATTGCCGATCTGCCGGAAGGTCGTATCATTCTAGCACATGAAAATAGCATCATTATTGGTTACGTTACGTTTCATTACGCTGACGAATGTGAACGTTGGTCTGAAGGTAATATGACGGATCTCATAGAACTGGGAGCTATCGAGGTGGCTGATGAGTACCGCTCTCTAGGTATAGGACGTGAGATGCTTCTCACTGCGTTCGAAGGTGAACAGTTGGAGCGATATATCATTTTTACGACCGAATATTATTGGCATTGGGATCTGAAGGGCAGCGGTCTGTCCGTGTGGGATTATCGTAAAATGATGGAGAAGTTAATGCAAACCGTAGATATGACCTGGTACGCGACCGATGATCCTGAAATCTGCTCTCACCCGGCAAACTGTCTTATGGTGAGAATCGGCAGCCAGGTACCACTCGCGTCTGAGGAACAGTTCGATCGTGTGCGCTTTCGCTATCGGTTTATGTATTGAGTTATATTCATATACAATTAAATTATATTGAGATTAAATGCACTACGCTCAAATTACGCTTGAATTATACTTACATAAGAAAAACGCCTATCGTCTTACCTCCACAGAAGATAGACCGCATTTGCTTGTAGTTTTTCTTACGATCATCGAATGATTCAACTCTGCTGCAAACTGATGAAAATTTTAATCAAAAAACCGCTTCTCATCTTAGCTCTCCATAACTTAAGAGCTATCCGTTGAGAAGCGGTTTAGTTCCGTTTTTCCTGGCTGAGGCCGTTCGTACCCAGCCTTGATCCCCTACATGAAAACTTACATGTTCTCTAACATATGCTCTACAATGCGATGTGAGCGCTGGGAAGACTGCACTGTAAATTCAGCAAAGTTAACATGTGCGGAACCATCTGCTTTATCGGACATGCCTCTCAGAACAACAAAAGGTACACGATTCATGAAGCTCACCTGCGCAACAGCCGCCCCTTCCATTTCTGCACATGCTCCATCCATTTGGGTGTATAACATATTTACCGTTTCTTTACTCGCAATGAATTGATCTCCGGACAGAACTTTTCCGATCATGTATTTCGAACCTTGCGCCTTACAAGCATCTTCAGCAAGTGCAATCAGCGAAGCATCGGCAGGAAATGCAGAGGTTTCTTGATATGGAATAACACCCCGTTCAAACCCGAGTGGCGTCACATCCATATCATGCTGCACACAGACCGAAGAAATGACGATATCTCCAATATTCAGCTCAGGATGAACCGCACCCGCAACACCTGTAAAAATAATTCGATCCACTTGGAAGCGGTCGATTAGAATTTGTGTGGTTACTGATGCGTTTACTTTACCCACACCGGATTTGCAGACAACAATTTGTTTCCCCAACCACTCGCCTGCAACATAGGTTATTCCCGTCTGTTTGACCGTCTCCAACTGCTTCATACCTGCAAGCAACAGTTCTACTTCCTCATCCATAGCACCGATAATACCGATTGTTTCGCGCATGTCCTAAGCCCTCCAGTAGATTCTATTCAGCACAAAAGCTCCGTCTCCGGAGCTTCTGCCAATTCGATATGTAGAGAGAACATCTTCTCCCTGCCTTATACCATTTCCAATGCTATATTTACTTATCCAGCATGGCTTACAGACAAACGTAGGATCGTTTCATGTGGCAAAATAACCCGTGGGTTCTCCACATTTTCTTTTTTCATCAGCTTCGTGAGCAAACGCATCGCAACGGCACCCAGGTCATACATTGGCTGAGCGACTGTTGTCAATTGCGGACGCACCATGGAAGCCATACGAATGTTATCCACACTAATAATGGAGAAGTCATCCGGTACTTTCAGACCCTCATCCTGAATGCTGTGAATCGCGCCAATAGCCATCTCATCTGTTGCAGCGAAGATTGCTGTTGGTTTCTTCTTCAGCCCGAGGAAGTATTTCATTGCTTCCACGCCGGACTCATAACGATAGTTACCGATGCGCACCAGATCCTCCTGATAGTCCATACCTGCTGCTTCAAGAGCTTTCTTGTACCCTTGGAAACGCGCGTAGCCGTTAGCAGGATCTTGCAGCGTGCCACTAATCATCGCAATTTCCTTATGACCATGACGAATCAATGTATTCACCGCATCAAATGCTGCAGCTTCATGATCGATATCTACAGAAGGATATGTTCCCTTTTCGTCACTTGTCGCACAAAGCACGATAGGTACTGCTGCGGATTGAAAGGCTTGGATATGTTCATCCGTTACTGTACCGCCCATGAAAAGCAAACCGTCGACTTGCTTTTCTAGCAACGTGTTAATAACACGAATTTCTTTTTCTTTCTTCTTGTCCGCATTACATAGAATGATATTGTAGTGATACATATTAGCAATATCCTCAATTCCGCGAGCAATCTCAGCGAAAGTCGAGTTCGAAATATCAGGAATTACCACACCGACTGTTGTCGTCTTTTTGCTAGCCAAACCTCTGGCTACAGCATTCGGACGATATCCCAACCGATCAATGGCTTCATATACTTTTTTACGTGTTTGTGGCTTCACATTGGGGTTATTGTTAACTACCCGTGATACCGTTGCCATGGACACTCCAGCTTCGCGTGCCACATCATAAATGGTTACCGTCACAGTACTTCTCTCCATTACCAGTAAATTTTCAACCCATTTTCATTAAGAATTATATTACGACAAATTTTTGCATTAATCAATTAAAATAGGCTCTAGGACTCACTTAAAACCTGCGTGAGCGTGGTCGAAGTAATATCAGAATGGGAAGTTTGCCATACAGGCTTTCCCTTTTTAACTAGAATTGCCTGTGGAGATTCATGCTTAACACCCAGTTTTTCTGCTGCTTCGTTAGATACAGGGCGGTCTTCCACAACATAAATAATGCCGTATTTCACTTGTTCATTCGGATTGTTTTGCAAATAGTTGTTCATCTCCTGATAAGCATTCGCACTAATTGGGCAACGTGTACTATGCTTAAACAGAAGCAAAGGCTGTTCCTCGGTAGCCTCCACTGCGGAGTTTAGCTGTTCAATACTTGTCATTTTAGTCATGTCAGCCATTGGATATACATCCCCCTTTTTCAGGAATACCGCTATGTTGAGCGTTTTCACTCTTCGATATCTTAACAAAAAGCGCGCGAAAAAGCCAATTTTCATGAAAACAAGCATTTTACACGTCAAAACTAGACAGCATTCGAGAAATGCGCCTGCCAAACGAACCCCGATAACTGACCCAGTCTACGCTGCGTTGTCTCGATCCATTCCGCATCACCCGACTTTTGAGCATAACCTAAAATATCGAGCAATAGATTAATCCTTTCCTTCACAGCCTGCTGCATCTGATCTTGCATCTCTTGATCCGTTGCATTGGGTCTAGCAAGCAGTTGCTCGTGGAACAGGTCTGCAAGCTCATTTTGCTCACCAAATAAGACATCCTGCTTATTGGGCTCTTCACCCAATTTACTAATACATTCTTTCAGGTCAGGCTTGACCGGTTGAAGCACTTCGTATGAAATACAATCTGTACATGCAAATACAGGTACGTTACGAATCTCTACTTTTTTGGCGTACACAACGGTTCTTAATTCTAATTCCATTACATGTCCGCATCTGCACGATTTGCGCACATCCATCACCTCATTCGTTCTATACTCGTATACTGTTACCATTCGACCTTTTTCGGCCTAAATCCTGCTGCAAACCAAAGGTTGCACAAATTACCACTGACGCCAGGTTAAGGGTTGCTTGCGTATCCTAACAACGATTGAAATCGGTTACTCATCTTGGATGGTTATGTATTCCGTGAAGCGAAGCTAGGAATCTGTTACAATGAAGTCGATTCATGCTACCTTAAAAGGAGAGATGGATATGAGATTAACAGGCAAAAAAGTTATCGCTCTAGTTGATGAAGAATTCGAGGATCTGGAGTTATGGTATCCCGTACATCGTGTGCGTGAAGAAGGTGCTGAGGTGCATCTAGCTGGGGAGAAAAAAGGTAAAACCTACATCGGAAAATATGGTGTTCCCGCCGAAGCGGAATACAGCTTCGACGAGTTGGACAGTTCTGCATATGATGGTATTCTTGTGCCTGGCGGTTGGGCGCCGGACAAGCTCCGCCGCTATCCCAAAGTGCTTGAACTTGTGAAGGAGATGCATGCAGATCGCAAGCCCATCGGACAAATCTGTCACGCAGGCTGGGTGCTGATCTCCGCCAAAATTCTGGAAGGTGTTACCGTGACCTCCACTCCGGGCATTCGAGACGATATGGAGAATGCAGGTGCAATCTGGAAAGACGAGCCTGTTGTCGTAGATGGACATATCATTTCGGCACGTCGTCCTCCCGACCTTCCCCCTTATGGAAAAGCATTCTGTGATGCGTTGGCTACAGCCAAAACGGAATAAACACTGAATCACCAAAAACCCCCTCGCTCTGTAGCGTGGGGGTTTCATGGTTTAGGCGAAACTCTTCTCATCCATCTATTTAACAGATACGTGAGGATGGATTGATGTTTAACCTATTAGTTGAAGAGCATTTAAGATACTTTTACTAAGGTGGGATTATCAAGAGGCATTCGAGCCACTTTGTTCATCCGGGTTGCCTGCTCCGTCATTAAACGTCTGTAAACGTTGTTCGATATCCAGGCTTGTTCGCAACGTGAAGCACTCCTGTGCTATTTCTTTGGCCGCTGCAGCAGTTGTGTTGAGCACCCTATGCTTCACACGCAAAAGTGATTGTGGAGACATACTTAGATTGCGTATGCCTAGCTCAAGCCATAGTGGAATCGAACGCTCGTCCCCTGCCATCTCTCCACATACACTAATCTCAATTCCAGCAGTGTGAGCTGCTTCTACTGTTGCTCTCAGCATACGCAACACGGCTGGATGATATGGATGATACATATGAGCGATCTGTTCGTTCATCCGATCTACAGCCAAGACGTATTGAACAAGATCATTCGTACCGATGCTAAAGAAATCCGCTTCCTCTGCCAATAAGTCTGCAATCATCACCGCTGCAGGCACTTCAATCATAATACCCACTTGGATATGTGGATCATATGGCAATTTACGCTCATCCAGATCAGCCATAGCTTCACGCAAGATTTCATTCGCCTGTTGAAGTTCTTCGACTGACGAAATCATAGGGTACATAATCTTCACATTCCCTGCAGCACTTGCCCGCAGAATTGCCGTAAGCTGTGTTTTGAATAGATCCTTACGATCCAAACTGATGCGGATGGCTCGATATCCAAGAAACGGATTATCCTCTTCAGGTAGCTCGAAATAATCAAGTTGCTTATCTCCGCCAATATCCAGTGTACGAATGACGACAGACTGACCTGCTGTTTTTTCAGCGACCAATCTGTATACCTCATACTGTTCCTGCTCACCTGGGAACGTCGCACGATCCATATAAAGGAACTCCGTACGGAACAACCCTACCCCCTTCGCCCCATGCTTCAGAGCGAGATCCAATTCCTTCACTGAACTGATATTGGATGCTAGGTGAAGTACTGAGCCGTCCTTGGTCACGGCATCAACTGTAGCAAGCACCTGCAATTGTTCTTTTTTCTGAAGCTGTTTGCTACGAATCATCGTGTAACGCTCAATCGTTTTGCGATCCGGCTCGGTAAATACAAGTCCGTTGTCCCCATCTACTACAAGCATATCACCTGTCTCAACTGGCATGCCAAGACTCGCCTCCAGACCGGAAACGAGAGGTATACCCAAGGCACGAGCCATAATAGCGGAATGAGATGTTTTGCCACCAATTAGAGTAACGATACCAAGCACATGCGTAGGATTGAGATGCGCCAGTTGTGAAGGCGACAGCTCTTTGGCTACAAGGATATATGGCTGAGTATCTGAAGGAAGGGTAATCTCTGGTGCACCCAATAGATGCTTTAACAATCGATTGCCGACATCCTTGATGTCGATCGCCCGCTCCTTCATGTACTCATCATCCAACAAGTCAAACATCGTTACAAAGTGGTCAATCGCTTCTTTTACCGCCACTTCGGCAGCTTTATATTGCCGTTCAATAATGCCTCGAATTTCGTTCATAAACACAGGGTCTTCCAAAATCGCTAGATGCGCATCAAAGATGCTTGACTCTTCTGGACCTACAACTTCCTTGAATTCATTCTTGATGTATTCTATCTCATCCCGTGAAGTCCGGATGCCCTCATACAGCCGTTCGAATTCCTGGGCGAGATCCACCGAATCCATCTTCTGATCCGGCAGATCCCATTCCCAACTGGGCAGGACAAATGCTTTGCCGATGGCTATGCCTGCAGCGCCGTTGATGCCTTGTATCTTCATTCTACCCCTCCAACGTTCCTGTCATAGAGCACCACGGACATAACGGATGCCTGACCTTTCTTGACTTGCTTGAATGGAGCAAAACTCCATGATTTGACACGATCCGGATTGGTAATTACCATCGGTGTTGTCAGTGATGCTGCTTGTTCCCGCAGAACCGCAAGATCGAATTTAATCAGCAATTGTCCCGGCTCAACCGTATCGCCTTCCTGAACAAAAGCTTCAAAATGACCTTTCAATTGTGAAGTATCAATCCCGATATGGAGCAGAACCTCAAGTCCTTCTCGGGTGGAAATGCCTAACGCATGCATCGTTGGATACAGGTGCATAATTGTACCGAAGACAGGAGAAACCAGCTCTCCCCGCTCTGGAACAAAGGCTACCCCATCCCCAACAAGCTTGGCTGCGAATATCTGATCTGGCACCTCTTCGATCGGCAGCATTTTCCCTTGTACAGGCGCACAGAACAGCACTTGTGGCAGATCCCGTTCCAGTAGCTTCGCAATCTCCTCACGAATCAATTCGGAATAGGTACCGAATACCACTTGCACATTGCCTCCACCGAGCTTGATTAACCCAGCCGAGCCCATGCTCTTCATCGCACCCGTATCAATCAGGCGATCATCGTGCACCGTCAGACGAAGACGTGTGATGCATGCCTCCACCTGCACAATGTTACTCTTGCCACCCAGCGCTTCCAAAATCAAAGGAGCCTGATAAGGAATATTGCCTACCCAATCCTCTAACATCGAACCTTCTTCACGTCCTGGCGTAGGAATCTTAAATGTACGAATCGCCCAGCGGAATAAGAAGTAATAAACGAGCCCATATAGTATGCCAATCGGGATAAGCTTCCAAGCATTCTCTGATAAATGGAAATTGAGTATGTAATCAATTATACCTGCCGAGTACGAGAACCCGTGGCGTATATCAAGCCAATAACTAATCCACATCGCAACACCAGACATCACCGCATGCACAATAAACAGATAAGGAGCTGCAAATAAAAAGGCAAACTCAATTTGCTCAGATACTCCTGTTAGGAAACAGACTAATGCTGAAGTAAGGAATGTTTTCTTAATCTTCGGCTTCAAGTCTTCCCGAGCTTCCTGAATAATGGCAAACGCAATCGCTGGAATAGCGAACATCATGATTGGGAACAACCCGGCCATGAAGAAACCTGCCGATGGATCACCTGCAAAGAAACGAGGCAAATCCCCCTGTACAATGTTTCCGTCAGGCGTTTCGAACGTGCCCAATTGAAACCAGAATACATTGTTCAGCAGATGATGTAAGCCGAAAGCAACCAATACCCTGTAAAGCACGCCATAGATGAACAACCCAAAGCCACCGAGACTGTATTCCCATGTGGCAACCGCATTCAATCCATGCTGTAGTATTGGAGCGATCCATAACATAAAGCAGGAGAACAGCGCCGAGCAGAGCCCAACGATGAGCAAAACGAACCTCGAGCCGCCAAAAAATTGCAAAATCTCTGGTAGCTTAATGCTTTTAAACCGATTATGCATTACCCCAGCCAGTGCGCCGAGTATAATTCCGATTAAGGAAGCAGGCTGAATGGTGCCATCACCAAAATTGCGAGTCACCTGATCATATATGACGATACCAGCCAGTGCAGCGAGTCCCGCTTGTCCGGCCTGGTTGGAGAGTCCCAGCGCTACACCGACCGCAAATAAATAGGGCAAAAAATAAAAAATACCGTGTCCAGCCACGGTAGACACTTCACCAACAACTTTTATCCCCCAGGCGTCCCAGGGTAAACTGCCAACACTAAGCAATATTGCGGCGGCGGGCAGGACCATTGTAGGCAGCATTACCGCTCTTCCGAGCTGCTGCAAGGATCCGAGCCAATTCATGGCGACCTCTCCTTTCTATCCTTGATGGTAAGCTTTAAGAAACATTTTGTCAAAGCAAAACAGCAACCTGTTGGAAAGTTAATTAGACTCCGCAATCACATACCAAAAAGACCACATGTTGATGTGGCCAGAACCATAACCAAACGTTATATATTCTCCAGAAAGGCAAGATGCTCAGCCAAGCGATTGATGCTATATTCTTGATCACCCTAATGCAGTTATGCTATAAAAAAAGAAATATCCCGTTAACTTATTGTCCGTTAACGGGATTCTCTACGTTTACAGCCTGATCCTACAGAATGTACTTTGCTTAACACCTGGCATAACACAATACCAAGCCGCCGCAAAACGACGGAAATGGCGCTTAGTCGCGTCCAGCACCGCGCAGAACGATGGAATCTTCGACCTTGATACAACGATTCGTAACAGCCTTCAGACCGTTCTCAGCCGCAATCTGCACTGCTTCATCATTATGGATGCCCAGCTGCAGCCACAATACGTTAGCTTTGATCGCCGCCGCCTCTCGTGCTACATCAGCACAATACTCTTCTCGGCGAAACACATTAACGATATCTACTGGTTCTGGAATATCTGCGAGCGTGGCGTACACCGTTTCTCCAAGAATCTCACCTTGCACCTGAGGGTTCACAGGAATGATGCGATATCCTCTGCTCTGCATAGCTTCAGCAACCATGTAGGATGTGCGATCTGATTTGTCTGATAAACCAACGACTGCGATGTTGCCTGCATTACGTAAAATTTGTCCAATTTCTTCACGAGTAGGGTTGTTAAATTCCATGTTCAAGCACCATCCTTTTCTGCTTAAAGATATCAGCTGATTTCCAACTTCGATGCTGATCATACCGCCAGGCATGTTTCGTACTCACAAGCGGACTTTTGGAACTACCTCTGAACGTGAGTGTTATTTTACTCTTTTACCCATTGTACGGAGGCACCAAGCGCCTGCAAGTGATCAAAGTATTGTGGATAAGACTTGGCTACATGGTGTGCATCCCGAATGCGGAGCGGTTGCTTGGCACGAAGTCCAACAACGGTTAGAGCCATGATGACCCGATGATCATAATGAGCATTAATCTCAACGCCACCTTCGACGCCTTCTGGGCGTCCATGCACGATGATCTCAGCCTGACGCTCTTCAACGTTCGCACCCGCCTTACGAAGCTCATTCAAGTAATCCGTAATTCGGTCACATTCCTTATAGCGTAGGTTCTCTACATTATAAAACCGTGAAGTCCCTTCCGCAAACACAGCCGCCGCTACCATGGCCAGAACAGCATCTGTTGCAGCATCACCATCGAACTCAATTGCCTTTAATTTTCCGTTACCTTGCACGTGTACAACATTGTTCTCATGTGTGAGAGGCACTTCCATCATGCGCAGCACATCCACGATGGCACGTTCCCCTTGCTTACTCTGTTCCATCAAACGCAAGATTTTTACATCCGATTGTGTCACCGCTGCCGCCGCGAGAACTGCTGCTGAACCTGGGTAGTCTCCTTGCACGGTATACGTCTGTGGTTGGTATGACTGGCCCCCAGGTACACGGAAGGACATATAATCATCGCTTGCATGGATAACGATTCCTGCTTGCTCCAATACCTCCAGCGTTTGTCCGATCACGACCTTGGATTTCAGGTCATTCAGCACTTCAATTGTGCTATCTTCTGCTAGCATAGGTGTTACAAAGAGTAATGCACTGAGATATTGGGAGCTCACAGAACCGGATACACGGATATGTCCACCTTTGGGCTTGCCACCTTTGATTGTAATAGGTAGACGTCCTTGTTCATGCTGAACCTCCACACCAAGTTGTCCCAAGGCATCGATCAGATCATCATGTGGCCGCTTACCAAGTGAATCTGGATACGTATTAACAAAAGTAACCTCAGGACATAATGCCGTTACACCCATAAGAAAACGTAAAACAGCACCTGCATTACCTACATTCAGTTCACGTACATCGCGTGGACTGCTACCGAAACCTTGGATTACGATTTTGCTATCTTCTTCTTCCAGAACTGCACCTAGATCACGAATACATCTACGCATCGCGTCACTATCTTCACTATGCGCAGGGAAATGGATGGTGCTTGTGCCTTCTGCCAATGCAGCAGCTAGCAAATAACGTGTTGTGTAGTTTTTGGAGGACAAGGCTCCAATTTCCCCTTTCAGGGAGGGAGTAGGTGTTACGATAACGTCCATGAATGAATTCTCCTTCATTATTCAAATTGATTAAACACTAGAATCATACCCGAGGGTATCTTGCCTAAATTGACATTCCCTGCATCGCTTGGGTATCATTATAAGCGTTAAGTCGATACAGAAAAGAGGATCTGAATATGACGCAAATTGCTGAAATTGAAACGTCTGAGCTACGCCGCCGTTTACAGGCTGGTGAGAAGTTGCAGATGATAGACGTCCGCGAGGACGAAGAGGTCGCACAAGGCATGATTGAGGGAGCGAAGCACATCCCCCTAGGACAAATTCCAGACAGATTGTCTGAAATTGAGAAGTCTGGTGAGATTGTCCTCATCTGTCGCAGTGGTTACCGCAGCGAGCGTGCTGCTGAATATCTGCAACAACTCGGCTACGAAGGCTGCACCAACATGGTTGGCGGCATGCTACAATGGCAACAGGAAGACTAATTAAACGAGCCGATCGGCTCGTTTTTTCTTCAAACTGCACTTCTCACACCTCTAACGAAAACATACAATGATTACAGGCTTAGACGCGGTAATGCGCTAAAATTAAACGAGTCACTTCTGCCGCGGATAACGACGTGGTATCCACCGTGTAATGTGCAAACCGATATGCGTCTTTGCGTTCCTCCATAATCGTCTGAATCCGTTCCTCCGCATTGCCTGCCAGTAATGGACGATTGTCACAACCACTCACACGCTCTACAATCACTCCGGGATCTGCAGTCAGTGCAACGACCCAGCCATTCTTGGACATCACATCACAGTTGTCAGCACGCAGTACAACACCGCCTCCAGTTGCAATGACCTGTGCCTTCTTCTCTAGTACAGAGCACAGCACCCGACTCTCTGCATCCCGGAAGTAAGTCTCACCTTTACCTGTGAACAATTCAGGAATGGTGCAACCTTCCTCTTTCTCCACTGCGGCGTCCACATCAACCAGTCGATAGCCTAGTTCGCGTGCAAGCAGATCTGCAACTGTTGATTTGCCGGTTCCCATCATACCGATGAGTATAATATTGTTAGCCTTGCTCAAAAGGTACACTCCTTTATTCCAAGAGGTTATTCAAAAAGTTCGCTTTGGATGACGAAACATCATTTTGAATTCGCATTTCAAGCATTTCTTGAGCACTTTTGTCCTATCATAACACAGGCCTGCTAACTGGGGAAGGCTAGAGCGCCGACGGCAGAGGTGAGAGCCATCTATGACCTTCTGTATGAAATAAAAAAGACCCACAACTCGGCATTGCCGAAATTGTAGGTCTTTGAGTCAGAGGTCATTTCCGCTCTAAAACTACTCCATCCAGTTGTGGTGGAAGCTGCCTTCTTTGTCCAAACGTTTGAACGTGTGCGCACCGAAGTAGTCACGTTGTGCTTGCAACAGGTTTGCAGGCAAACGCTCTGTACGGTAGCTATCGTAGTAGGACAGCGCGCTGGAGAAGCCAGGAACCGGAATTCCTTGTTGTACAGCAGCTGCCACGACTTCACGCCATGCGCCTTGGTAAGATTCAACGATGTTTTGGAAGTATGGATCTAAGAGCAGGTTTTTGAGTAGTGCGTCTTTATCATATGCTTCTTTGATGTTTTGCAAGAACTGTGAACGGATGATGCAGCCACCACGGAAGATCATCGCGATGTTGCCGTATTTCAGATCCCAGCCATACTCATCGGATGCAGCACGCATCTGAGCGAAGCCTTGAGCATAGGATACGATTTTACTTGCAAAGAGTGCTTTACGCACGTTCTCAATGAATGCTTTTTTGTCGCCAGAGAATGCTTCTGTCGCAGGGCCATTCAGAATTTTACTCGCTGCTACACGCTCGTCTTTCATCGCAGACAAGAAACGGGAGAATACGGATTCGGTAATCATGGACAGTGGTACGCCGAGATCAAGCGCGCTTTGGCTTGTCCATTTACCTGTTCCTTTTTGTCCAGCTGCATCCAAGATCACGTCTACCATTGGTTTGCCGGTTTCTGGATCGTATTTGGAGAAGATGTCTGCTGTAATTTCGATCAAGTAGCTATCCAGCTCACCTTGATTCCATTCTGTGAAGATTTCATGCAACTCTTCTACGGAAACGTTAAGTACGGATTTGAGCAGGTGGTATGCTTCGCCAATCAATTGCATATCACCGTATTCAATACCATTGTGAACCATTTTGACATAGTGTCCTGCACCGTCTGGTCCGATATATGTACAACAAGGGTCATCGCCGACTTTAGCTGAAATTGCTGTCAGAATCGGCTCTACTAATTTGTAAGCACTCTCTTGTCCACCTGGCATAATGGAAGGACCTTTCAATGCACCCTCTTCACCACCAGATACGCCTGTACCGATGAAACGAATACCTTTGTCTTCCAGCTCTTTGCTGCGACGTTGAGTATCAGGGAAGTATGCATTTCCTCCATCAATGATGATGTCGCCTTCATCCAAATGAGGTAGCAATTGTTCAATGGTTGCGTCAGTCGCTTTACCTGCTTGAACCATGATCAAAATTTTGCGTGGGGATTCCAGGGATGCTATGAATTCTTCAATCGAGAACGTACCTGTCAGATTTTTACCCTCGGCTTCTTTCAGAAGATCCTCTGTTTTCTCTTGGGAACGGTTATATACCGACACCGTGAAACCTCTGCTTTCAATGTTAAGGGCCAAATTCTTGCCCATGACAGCCAGTCCGATTACGCCGATCTGTTGTTTAGTCATCTGGTCTCCCATCCTTTACTCCAATTGATTTTTAATGATATTGTCTCTCAACATCACTCTCATTTTAACGGTTTTATGTATAGAAGTGAACCCCGCAGAGCGTCCGTACAACGAGAAAACGCCCCAATCCATCAAGGTGTCATTGTATTTTCATAATTACCTAGAATGGGGCAGACGTGGAGGAAGCGAGTCTTTGGAACAAATCCATGTCGGCCAAGAGAAAATCCCCCTACTGTGGGTCGAACCGATTACTCTATATGAAGCTGACCTAATCCTGAATCAAGGGATAGAAGATTTTGATGTCTTGGTTGGAAGCTCGCACTTCTCCATTATCGACCCTTGTCGCTCGTAACGTCACCTTTGTCATTTAACAAGGATTTTTCTAACAGCAATAAAAGCCCTGGCGTGTGCCGGGGCTTTGTTTACAAGTGTAATCTAGAATGGGTATGTTTCATGCTTCCAGCATCAACAGATGTCCGGATAACCGCTGCAACACTTCGCGACAAGCGTTTGCCTTTTCCATATTATTGAGCTGTATAGCGTTGTGCAAACGTTCCAGTTCATCGTCCACTTCCATGCGCAACAGCATTAGTCGCTCCTCGCCTTCACGCGAGAGGAACATTTCTTCCATCTCTTCCGCCGTAGGCGCAGGTTCCTTTTGAAAAATAACACGTTGCTTGAACCCAGATACCTCCACCAAACGAATCACTTCACCAAATAAAATGTTCTCTACCGTCATCTGCTGATCCTTGAATCGTTTTACAACCGCATGCCCTCTTGTGTCACCAATAAGCTTCTCCAGCCATTCCGCTAGCTTCGCGTCTTTGATGATATAATCACCTGTCATTTTGTAGTTGCCACTGCGTGTTTGTTGAAAACGGAGCTTTACTAGCTTACGCCCAGTGCGGACTGACAAGATAAAGAAGGATTCGTCCTCGCTCCAATATAGTGAATAGCCCTCACGAATAAGGTCTTTGATCAAATTTTGGATATGCCGACGGTTGAACCGCAGCTCCAGATTGCAATATTCAACTTCATAACTCTTATTCACGGCACTCCCCTCCATCTGTACCGGATCTACACCGGTTCGCTTCTTACATCGCTTTTTACATGGCTTCTTCTACATCGGCTTACCCTATTTTATACTTCATTTTATGTAAGGGTACTTGGTTATTTGACTATTTTTCACCGAATCAACCCAGTGACCAGACCTTTCCGCACGTGCACAGGGGCAAGCCCTCTGATTTTCATGATATAATAGACGCGAAATGGAGGAATACAGATGAATTTTTCCGGGTTTAACAATCGCGATTTTGATGTATTTCAAGTTCCTGGGCTAGAGCCACGTATGGAGATGCTGATTGAACGAGTTCGTCCGAAGCTGGAAGCACTTGGTGCAGAGCTGGCACCTTACCTCACCGAATTGTGCGGGGAAGAGATGTTTGTGCATGTCGCCAAACACGCACGTCGTACCGTCAATCCTCCCATCGATACATGGGTTGCCTAGGGATCTTCCAAACGGGGATATAAAGCACTGCCTCACTTTGAGGTGGGCATGTTCGATACACATGTGTTTGTCATTTTCGCTGTCATCTACGAAAGTCCGAACAAAATTACGTTTGCCGAAGCACTGGAGCGTGAGTTGGATGAGGTGCGCCGCAATCTACCTGGAGAGTTCTATTGGTCGATGGATCATATGGATCCACAGGGTACATTTCATAAGGATATGAATTCTGAGGATTATGACAAGATTATCACCAAGCTGAAAACAGTTAAAAAAGCTGAAGTCATGTGTGGTCTTCGTATTGAGCGAGATGACCCACTTGCTGCAGATGGGGAACAATTACTCAAAACGATTCGCTCCACGTTCAATACGTTACTACCGTTATACAAAATGTCTTTCTAATAAAAATAACAAAGGGAATGTCACAACCGATCTGGTTGACGACACTCCCTTTTTTTGAATTGAACCCTTTACTCATTAAAATCCGCTATTTTGCAGGTGCTGTACGATATGGATTGCGTGACAATATAAAATGCACGATCGCAAGTCCAGCCATCACAATCGCGCTACCGATAAATGGTGCTGGGTGGCTGATATGATCCCACAACAAGCCTGAGACGATCGGCCCGACCACCATGCCTGACCCCTGTAAAGTAAGGAAAAAGCCCCAGATGGCGCCTCGTTCTCCTTTGGGAATAAGTGTGGCTACAAATGCGTTCCACGCCGGCAAAATCATAGCGTAACTAACTCCAACAAGCATTACAATTCCAAAGACCACCGGTATGGCGGTAATGGAAGCGAACGCGAACAAACTTGCGGATGCCATCAAAAAACCGATGTGCAAAAACACGGATGTTCCGAATCGATCCACCATTTTCCCTACGGGCAGCAATGCAATCACGGTAATGCCTCCACCCGCAATCAGTAACAAGCTGTAGAGATTGGGTGAGATATGCAGATCGGTACGCGTATAAAGTGTAATGACTGGACTGAGTAGCCCAATAACGAACGATTGCATGAACAATGCAGGATATACGAGCGGGTTTACATTCAGTGTACTTCGTACACGCTGTAAGGTGGCTTGGATGCTTCTTTTGAGCTTAATAAATGGTGTAAGCAGGGTAGGCTTAGGTGGATAAGGTACAGGCGTGCTCGTTGCCTCTCCATGTGCATGCTCCCCTTCCACAACGACACGTCCTGGCAAAATTAAGGCAACCAGAATGACGAGAATGGCACAACCCATTAACACTAGAAACACCATACGATAATCATGATGAGTACGCTCCAGCATCCAGTTCATACCCACAGGCCCAAGCCCTGTTCCTCCAAGAGCGGCCATTTCCAGTGCACCCATCGCTGTTCCATTTTTGTTCTGAGGGCCTGACAACGCCGTCACACCTGTCATGGCACAAGGCCAGAGTGGTGAAGTACCTATGCCCAGAACGAGACAAGCCATAGCTAGACCGAAGGCGCTTTTGAGAAATATAATCATAATGACCGCAATCAACGTACAGATTAAAGCAGTCACCATCGTTGCACGAAACCCAATTCGTTCAGCTGCCCAACCCGAGGGCGCTCGGAATAGGTTGTCACCTAAATATTGAAGGGCAAATGCTACACCAATCACACCTGCTGACAATCCCAAAATGTTGTCCATATACACAGGTAAAACAGCGACCAGCAAGGCTCCTTTGATAATTTCAACTAAGAAAAGCGTCAGCCACATTGCGATAAAAAAAGGTGACCGCAAAATTTTGCCAGGTTTCGTGTTGGTTTGCATTCTTTTTTCTCCTTTCGACGCTTCATTGCCTTTCCCCTAACCTTAGTGTAACCGTGGGGAATATGACCAAATCTCGGCAATTCAAAAATTTGTCGCTCATACCGCTTGCATTCGGTTCTTAATTTGCTATACTCATCTTTGTTTACCAATTTTATTAGGAAGGGTTGTGACAGCACTGATGAATCACCACCGTACGCCGCTGTTTACCGCTTTAAAAAATCATGCGGCACTCAATCCGGTACAGTTTCATATTCCGGGACATAAAAAAGGATTGGGAGCGGATACCGAATTCCGTGAATTTATTGGCGATAATGCCTTCTCCATAGATTTAATTAACATCGCACCACTGGATGACCTGCATCAGCCGACAGGTGTGATCCAGGAAGCTCAGATGCTGGCTGCCGATGCCTTCGGAGCAGATTATACCTATTTTAGTGTTCAAGGTACAAGCAGTGCGATTATGACGATGATTCTATCGGTCTGCGGACCTGGCGACAAAATTATTGTGCCCCGCAATGTGCACAAATCGGTACTGTCTGCCATCATTTTCTCAGGTGCGAAACCTGTCTTCGTTTCTCCTGCACAAGATGTGAATCTTGGCATCGATCACGGAGTAACGATTCAATCCATACGTCGCGCTCTTGAGCGCCATCCGGATGCTAAGGCGTTACTCGTCATTAATCCAACCTACTACGGCGTATGTACGGATCTAAAATCAATCGTTGAGCTGGCACACAGCTATCAGGTTCCTGTCCTTGTGGACGAGGCACATGGCGTGCTTATTCATTTCCATGAGGATCTTCCTCTGTCTGCTATGGCAGCAGGAGCCGATATGGCTGCAACAAGTGTTCACAAGCTCGGTGGCTCCATGACACAGAGTTCCGTGCTCAATCTGAATACGAAGAATGGATTCGTGAATCCACAGCGTGTACAGACGATCCTGAGCCTGCTCACATCGACATCAACTTCATACATTTTGCTTGCTTCACTCGATACATCGAGACGCAATCTGGCTCTGCATGGTCATGAGATTGCACAGAAAGCAATTGACTTGGCTGAATTCGCAAGACGAACCATTAATGATATCGATGGATTGTATTGCTTCGGTAAAGAACTGCTTGGGACGGAGGCCACGTTTAATTATGACCCAACCAAAGTCACGATTCATGTTCGCCACTTAGGTATCACAGGTTATGAAACGGAAAACTGGCTACGTGAACATTACAACATTGAGGTCGAGCTTAGTGATATGTATAATATTCTGTGCCTTGTGACGCCAGGTGATACGGATGATTCTGTAGGAATCTTACTGAATGCCTTGCAGGATCTGTCCAGAACCTATTATCAGGTTAACCCGGCTCACGAATTGGTCGTTAAGGTTCCGGATATTCCGCAATTAATGCTCACGCCGCGTGATGCTTTCTACGGAGATACGGAAGTCATTCCTTTCAGAGAATCCGCAGGACGTATTATCTCGGAGTTTATCTATGTATACCCGCCAGGCATTCCAATTCTACTTCCAGGTGAGGTCATTACTCAAGAGAATATTGACTACATTATCGACCATGTTGAAGTTGGATTGCCCGTTAAAGGCCCTGAAGACCGAAGCGTGACGAATGTAAAAGTAATCGTGGAAGCAGATGCGATCTTCTAGAAGATCTTGCTGCAGTCATATATAAATGCATTAGACCAAGAGCCAGGCATTCCCGCCTGGTTCTTTTTTTGTGCAAAAGAACAAACAAAACAAAAGACCCCTTGATATCAAGGGGTCTTGTTGTTATTCCGAAAGAATGACTATTCTTGGCTAGCAACGAGTTCGTTGTACGCCGCTTCAACACGGCCCCACTCGGCTTCGTCTTCAATATTGTAGAGCACCATTTCTTCGTCTTCTTCTTCCATACGCAGAATGATGCCGTCAGCTTCAGGATTATTACGTTCCAGCAGGAGCGCATAAACATGGTTCTCCACGTCAAACGTCTCCACCAAAACCATCTCCACGTCGTTTCCGTTCTCGTCTGTTAGTGTCAGAAGAACTTCTTCATGCTCGTGGTCGTGGTCATGGTCGTGACCGCATCCGCAGCCATCGCCGTGTTCATGTGTGTGATCGCTCATTGAAATACCTCGCTTTGTAAATAGTAATAGTGTAACCCTGCATATCGTAACATGTTCATGAATCCAGGTCAATTTACCCAGTTAGGTTATTTTGGGTTCAATTGTTCAGAGCGGTAATGATTTTCTCCGCTACCAGAACGTAGTTACTGTTTGCATTTTCTTTAATATGAAATCCAACTTGGTATTTACCAGCACGGTTGAAATCATACGTAAAATCATAGGTACGGAACCAGAAGTTATCTTTCTGCGTTGTAAGCTCCTGTGATTGAATATCTTTCACTTGACCATTTGGATTCGTAATGGTTACTTTAACGGCAGCCACATCTGCTGTTAGACTGTCCACTTGAGAGAACACGTTGAATTTCAGTTTGCCTACGTTGACGTTACCAAACACAGTGTCCCCTTTGAACAGAAAAATATGTACATTCGGCTTGATCACCGTGACTCGCTTGTTGTTGCTATCCCATCTGGCGATACCGCCAGCTTCTCTAACAGGTACATATGTCGTTCCATCAATTAAATAACCGCCATCAGCTGCTTCCTTGCCATTTATTAGAACTCGAATTTTCTCGTTCACGGAATCCGCAAATAATAAGGATCCGCCGAGCAAGGAAAAAACCGTGACACACAGCAAAACTCTCTTCCATTTCATCCCGTCATATTCCCTCCCCGCTGCTAGGTGTTGTACATTTATACTCTAGATTCAGCCACAAAGTTGCGCTGTTTTTCATCATTTTTCATTTTTTATCCAGAATTTTTTCCACGCCTTGGAACGTCCAAAAAGAAGCACTTCCTAAAAGGAAATGCTTCTATAATAGGTTTCTTATAAATGCGCTATTATATGCATCTGTTACATATCGCTTGTTATTTCCATCTATTGGGATCAAGATGACGTATGACGGGTCAAAATGCAAGGTACACCTTTACCGATTGCTCCATCCGCCCGCATTCTGGCTGCATAATTCATGCCCCGGCTACAGGGCGTTTTACAGCGCTCACATACATCCGATGTAACCAATTTCATGGATACACGCACTTTGTCACTCTTTAATGCAGCCGTCTTTTTGCCTTTTGCTTTTGCCATCCTGGATTCCCCATTTCCCCAAGTGCTTACTGATGTAGTGCATCATATGGGGGTTCGCCCAGTTTGGTGCCAATTTAAGGTCATTAATCAAAATTTCAGGATTATTCCTCAGAGAAGTAGTGCGCAATTGGATTTTTCACTTTTTTGACAGCCATCTCTTTACCTTTCTCATCCATCACATAGTACTGATAATAGTCGTTAGTAAATCCAATGGTGTTCTGCATTTGTAACAGGTAAGCTTGGGCGGCCTCTTCACTCAGATGATCCTCATTCCAGAAATAATGCAGCATCAACCGATTCTGGTTATACGGATGTTTAATGATATATGCTCCTGAGGCATGAGGCTGTTCCATCGTATTTTTCCAAGCAAAACCAATCTGCTTCGCTCGATCCATAATGCTGGGTTTCAATGCTTGCACGAATCCATTGTTCTTCGCGTTACCAAAGACAATCAAGTTGCTTGTTGATATCTCACTCTTCATCTTTTGCTTCAAATCCCCGCGGTCTTTCACTACATCATATTTCACACCACTTGTATTGAAAAAAGCCGTTAATTGACCCATTATCGCCTCTTGCTGCTTATCCGCTTGTTTACTTAGCTGATCACTGAGGACAATAGTTAATAGCTCATCCTGAAGAACCTTGGCCATCAGACGATTCATCACTTCAACAGGAAGATCGGAAACCAGATCTAAGGATTGTTGATATTGCAATTGAAAAATATCATGAAAATAGGCGGTTCTCTCTTCAAGCGATAACTGGTATTCAGGCTTTAACACAAAATTAGGCTGTAATAAGGCAGTTTCCATCTCCTTGCGCTGTTCATGTCCTAACACATCTTCGATGGTCTGAAGTAGACCAGTAATCGTCGCATTCTGGTGGACATACCGCTTGAAATAGGCTTGCATAAAAGCATCGAATTTCTCTTCGCCAACAGAGCGATATAGCTGGTAGATGGCTTGTCGTCCTTTCTGATAGTACAGCAGTCCTGCCATGTCTCCCGCCTCTTCATTCGTTGAAGCGATCGCTAAGTCTACAGGTTCACTATCGAAACGTAAAGCGTTAAAGCCATTGAGGTTATCTCCCTGCTTCTCTTGAAAATATACCATTGAAAAGTCAGCAAATGCCTCATCTAAGAACGACTCGTTCTCTGAATCATTACCAATTAAGGCATGAAACCACTGATGCGCGATTTCGTGTATGAATGTGGTGTCTTTCTCTGGCAAAGAGTCCGTTGACATCTGTCCCATCTGAATCAGTCTTGAATACTCCACAGCTACATTCTCCACATACGATTCAACAATTCGGAATTCTGGATAAGGATACTGCCCATACTTCTTACCAAAGAAATCCATGGCTTGGAACGCCTGATCAATATATTGTTCAGCAATTTCTTTCTTACCGGGCTCGTTGTCCAAATAATAATATTCAACCGTCAGATCATTGCGGGTAACGCTGGCCACTGTGTAATTCGGGCTGGCAAACAAAACGAATTCCCGCGTATTGTTCGCCTGAGCGGATATGATTTTTCGGCCTTGCTCTGCATCCTCCCTTGTTGTCATGACACCAGGCATTGCTACCTCATAATCCTCTGGCACGCTCAGTTGCACGTCAAAATCGGATGAGGTGTAATAATCGCTTTCGAAAGTGCGGCTATATGGTGCTGTATTCCATACTTGTTTACCTTCATCATAGACTGACATGACAGGGAACCAATGTGCTCCATTGATGATATCCTTGTAATAGGATATTCGTTGCAATCCATACGGTATGTTCAAGTGAAAATCAATTTGTAGGGATACGGATGCCCCTGGTTGGATCGGATCTGGCAATTGCACTGTTAACGCCTGATTTTCATTTTTATAATCCAGAGCTTGACCTCCCGCCAGTGCCACTTGCTTGATGTCGATTCCCCCGAGAAAATCCTGCGGTGTTTTATCCTTACTATTCTGACTGATCTGCTCATTAGACTGTTCAAACGTATCTGCCTGTGTGGATGCTGAGCGATTCGCATCCGCATATGTATGAAGAACTAATTGCCCCAATGTATCCTTACTTGTGTTGAGATACGTAATTCGCTCAGTACCCTCCAAGGTCATGTCCTTCTCATTCAGTTTAGCTTGAATGTGGTATTGAATGGATGCCTGCTGCTTATCATTGTCTTGGATCGTTTGCGTTAACCCTGTGGTTGGATTCGTTGCAGTTACCGATTGTGCAATAGCATAATCCGTGTTCACAAGTGAATAAGCTGCAAACATGAGGGCAAGTGCACCTGTGATCCCGGTTTTGACAAACTTGGACTTGAATGATCTAGAATGTTTCATATGTTCTCTCCTCTACGTTATGTTGAATGTTGATTTAAGTTTAGAAGAAGAACCTTATGTTGCATTTGTGTTTTCTTTAATTTTGGTTTAAAAAAAGACTGTGTTTCGTTTAAAAGAGAAGTATATTGATCAAAGTTAGGAAGCCCCATTTGTTGGTAACAGATTTGACAGCATTTATAGGACTACATAATATGGAATAAATACGCCATTTTACAAGTGATCGATGTTTGGGGGAGAAGTAGGTGAAGCAGGTTTACTTGTTATTTTTTCTGTTGATCGTGCTTAGTGCATGTACGAATGTTAATGAGGATAACGAAGAGTTAATCCGCTCTGTTACAGATGTTCAGCAAGATGTTATACATTCAGAGAATCTAACGACTACGATCCCCGAGAACACCTCGAATACACCATCCGCGTTCATAGCATTGGATCAAAGTATTCTGTCTGTGCGGGATTTCGAATCAGCTTATGCCATGTGTGTATCTGCTCTGACAGCGTATTACAAAGCCGTTTGGAATGGCTCGGATTTTGATGTGAACACTTATTTTGACAATGACAACTTAAAACAATATATGCAAACGAAAATTGCTTCCCAGCATGAATTATTTCTCAAGAATAACCTTATGGATAATACAGTAACAGGTCTTAAAACGAGTGTTGAGAAAACAGAATTTCATGTCGAAGATGACTTTCTATATCTGAAAATAGACGCTGAGGTCATGAAGGATGTGGGCAGTTTTGCTGAGCCTACTGAATTTCTCATCCAGAACTCACGCGGAAATTTAGTTATTGTGGATTGGTATACTAGCGGGAAGGATAGCTATGATTCCGTAGTACGTGGAGAAGACCTGGTTATTGATAATCCTGAGATTTGGAATGAGGGCGAGTGGGTTGAAGACTTGGAGCTGACTAAAAAATAAAATACGAGGTGTCCCCAATTCGTCCCCAAAACTATTTTTCACCTTCGTGTAAGAGGTTAAAAATAAAAAAAGCCCTCTAAGGGGCTGTATTTGAGAAGTCAGGTACTGGTACTATGTTGCTTAAGCTATTAGACAATGATTCGAGAAAACAGCCTATCCCATTTCCTATTGTTTGATGCGATGGAATATTTAGTATTCCATAAATCAGAATACCCAACAAAATTGTTAAACCAATAATCTCTGGAAGTTTCTTTTTATTGAAAGTGAAAGAGCGTATTGTGTTCATCTTCTTATATATGTATAGGGATATTTTAACGTATAATAATGCAAAAAAATCAATGAACAGCCATAGTTGACTGTTCATTGATCTCATGTATATAGGACGAGTGGGGATCGAACCCACGACCCTTACCCTGTCAAGATAATGCTCTCCCGCTGAGCTATCGCCCTTCAATAATTGTATTATATCCACTGATAAAAAATATTTCAATATGGCTATTAACTCATTAGTCCCAGCTGAGCTAACAGATCATGTACATATAAATGTAAATCAAGTAACAGTATCATACCAAGTAACCGCGTACATTGTCAATTTTTTTGTGGTTAGATTACTAGCATATTGGAGAACAATAAAGGAATGATTCCCAATTGAATAATGAGGTGATTCTCTATGAAACACATACAATTGCGCAACGTACAGTATGTTACTGCCAAACTAGTGGCTCTGCTCGGTGCCTCCCTAGTCATGATTGTCGCTTCTGGCTGCAGTTTGGCACGGGATGAGCATACTGTACAATTTCAACAGTTACAGAGCCCCAGTGGGGCTGAAGCCCTCCCTGTCTGGCTTGATGTATACTCTAAATCGATCATTAAAGATGTATATTCTCCACAGGGAAACAGTGAGGTTCTACCATAAGTTCTATCACATAATTGTAGCGCACATCTACTCATCTTCATCCCACTTCTTAGAATACGCCTTCTTGGTGACGTAATATAATAAAGCAAACATGCCGGCAGATAACAAGAGTGTTATGGTCATAACCCCTGCCATACCCATCAGTAACACCCCTTTCCATTATGTTCCACTTTAACTATACAGGAATTGCATTTTTTTGTATAATGCATTCTTACACGTCGCGCAAGAGCAGAAAGAAGGAATGGAATTGGCAGCGGAAATTAGTTATATAACAACAGAGTCACAGCTCCAAGAAGCTCTGGAGATACGCAATCAGGTTTTTGTAATCGAACAACAGGTGCCCGCCGATCTGGAGATTGATCAATATGATGTGATTAGTCCCGATGCACACCATGTATTATTGTATGCGGATGGACAAGCGGTAGCTACAGGACGTCTTCTCTATTACAGTAAGGATACCGCCAAAATGCAGCGTATCGCTGTACTTCAATCCCACCGTTCATTTGGTTATGGACGCGTGCTTTTGTTAGCGATGGAAGAGCGGGCACGTGAACTAGGCTTAACGTATTCTGTACTGGATGCACAATGTCAGGCTCAGAAGTTCTATGAGAAATTAGGATACGAAGTGATTTCGGATGAACCCTTTTACGATGCAGGTATTCTGCATGTTCGCATGAGAAAAGCATTATAATCAATACTTACGGCTTATACTTCTCATCTCCAATGCATACTTTCTACTGTTCCGGACAGGATAAGGTTGAAACCAGAATCCTACTTGTTCAGATAAGGAGAGTGTGACAACATGGATCAGACAACTCGTGAAAGCTTCACCGCCGTACAGAAGAATGGAGATGGGGATCTAACTGCCTTTCGAACTTCAACAGGTCGGGTGTTAGATTATCAACAGGCACTGACAGAAGTACAGGCTGGCGCAATTGCTGGTGTCAATGTATTCAAGGGCAAGGATGGGGAGATGTATATCCGTGGTGATGCCGATGGCGATCCTTCCAATAATCTCGACCAATTGCCAAGCTTCTAAGTTGAGATCATCGATCTGATATATAAAACGCTAATCCGTGTTAACGGGTTGGCGTTTTTGATATTACTCTTATTTGCCGGTTTAATATTCCGTAAAATATTTCAAGGCATCCGCTTTAGGTTTGGGCGTATGAATCGGTGTAGGCACCTGCTCCCATGCCTGCAATATTTGAATACCTTCAAGTGTTGACTTGTTCTCCCAGTAAATATATTGTCTGCGCTCAAGCTCCTGCAAGGACTCTTGGATGAGCGCTTTACTTCTGCCTGTCTTGGTCTCCAGCTCATCCATACGAGGCATACGACGGCGCTGTCCCGCGTAATTTACAATAATTCGTAAGACTTTACGATCAAAATCATTTAGCATAGTCCAGCTTCCCTTCCTTCTGAAGTATTGGCCGCCAAGCTAGGATTCCCTGTTCAAGAAATGTTCGGGGTGCCCCATCTTTTCCTGCGGATGCTTTAATCAATCCACCTCGTACACTGTTAATTCGAATCTGCCGCTGTGTAATGTGCCCTGCACGATCCATGTATACAAGCTCAACCATCTGCCCGATGTATTTACCTAACATTAACGACCCCTCCTATATAAGAACGTATGTTTGTTATTTATTATATGCGAACATAAGTTCTTTATTCAACAACTAAAAAAAGGATTTGGTAAAAATAAAACCAGACATTCCTCTGCTCAGAGGCTGCCTGGTTTCTATGGAGCGCTATCCGCTATAACAAGCTTTGCACTCAGTGTCGATCTGACTCTGTAAATTGTACGTTTTTTAGTTGCTGAGTTGAAGGATTAAAATCAACATTGACATACACTGCAAATTCTTTACCGTCTTTGGCTCGTACCCATAACTTGAATTGCTCCCTAGACTGATTAGCTGTAAGAGAGGTACGACCAATATGTTTATAATCGACAATATCGACATTATACTTGGTCTGGGTTTCCTTAACCGCAATGATTCCCCACTTCGCATAATCTGGCATCGTCGCTCCATTACCTGTTGCAAAAACTCCCGTAAAACTGAGAATCACGGACATGATCGTTACGATGAGCATTTTCATTTTACTCACTCCTTGGGATTGTTTCCCGTTAGCCTGCCCCGCCAGGGCTCCAATTACACCAAGAGCTTACAGTTAGGATGATTGGATGCCTCACCCACATAATCATACTTACGATAATCTCATACCTAGTTGTTGAAGGATCGAAGCTCATCCCCCAATCACCTGACCACAAATTTGCTTGTGGCAACTCTTCCTCCGGCTGTTCAAGACCATACTTTTCAGCTATGGCATCCCTCGTTTGCTGATCGAGCTTAACCTCACTGGTAAAACTTGCGTCAGCGTTTCCTAATCCTACATTTGCGAATAAAAGAATGATCCACCCTACAACTATCCAAAGTTTACGCACACCAGCTTCTCCTTCACACACTAAATTGATAACCAATATAACCAATGACACTAATTCTGATTGTACTTAAATCTCACTTCATTGAAAATAAAAAACTAGAACTGCTGGCTGATGGATACACCCCACAAAAGAACCATTTATGTATAAAACTGTTTGAGCATCTCCAATCCAGTGTAATAGGCAAGTGACAGAACGACTTCACTGATCTAGCACTTATTCTAGAGGAGGTTACATTTGAATGTTCAAACGCATGGATGAAATTGCAATTGAAATTCCTGATGTCGAGAAGCCGGATCCGAATGCAGCTGCAGCAATACAAGAATTGTTGGGTGGCAAATTCGGAGAAATGTCAACATTGAACAACTACCTCTATCAGTCCTTTAATTTCCGCTCCAAAGAGAAGTTAAAGCCGTTCTATGACCTTGTGATGAGTATTACTGCGGAAGAATTAGGCCATGTTGAGCTTGTGTCACACGGCATTAACAAATGTCTTAGAGGCTCAACGGAGTACAAAGAGCCTGACGACACCCCGCTAGGTTCCGTGAAGGATGCTCGCCTCTCGTATCACTACTTGGCAGGCGCACAAGGAGCTATGCCTTTTGATTCAATGGGGAATCCATGGACAGGTGCTAACGTCTTCAATAGCGGTAATCTCGTCGAGGATTTGCTACACAATTTCTTCCTTGAATGTGGCGCACGTACCCATAAAATGAAAGTGTATGAAATGACAGATCATCCTGCAGCACGAGAAGTTGTTGGTTTCCTGCTCGTTCGCGGCGGCGTTCATGTTGTGGCTTATGCCAAAGCATTGGAGATTGCAACCGGCGTCAACGTAACAAAGCTGGTTCCGATTCCTTCCTTGAACAATAAAGCCTTTAATGAAACTCGCAAATATGAAGACAAAGGCGTACACACCAAGCTATATACGTGGAGTGATAACGATTTCAATGCGATCAATCAGATCTGGAAAGGAACTCATCCTGAAGATGGGCTGCCTTTAGAGGTCATTCAAGGTGCACCAGAAGGTGTTCCTATACCTGAAGCTCCTCCGGTCGAGGAAGAGTTTGCTCCAGGCATTTCACAAGAGGACTTCAAAGAAATTGCACGTCGCCTTAAAATGGCTGGCAATATTACAGATTAAACTGACTTCTTGTGTGATAAAGTTTGATCACCAATAACGAATATAGATAAGGTAACGCCCTCAGTTCCTGCTCTTTGCATGGAATTGAGGGCTTTTTCCATTTGTAAATATTAAGAGATTGATTCTATCGGATTACTTACTGTTTGCCTTTTTATACATGTATCTTCCCCAGATCACCAAGGTCACACACAACAAAATAACACAGTATGCCCACACAAATAACATGGCAAGTCCCAATCCGATATTAGCATCCAGACGTTGATCAAACATCTCCGTATACAGTGCAAATCCAAGTGGTACCGCTCCCACGATAAACAGTCCAATCAGTCCAGCACCCCAGCGTTTTGACTCCCAGCTGGTTCCACCACCGGAGAGCTTGCGAATGCCTTGGATTAGAAGCAATAGAATTAAAATAAATCCAATGCAGGTCATCACAATTTTCAGCATTTACATTACCTCCTTCTTCAAGATCAGGACGTAAAATCGCAATCCATCTCTTTATATTTTGGATATATTCATAAACGATGGTAATCACATATTACATAAGGCCGATACTTAAAATTACCCATTCGGCATGGAGATACCACAAACCCTCTTCATCCTATCCATGTGCCCTCTTCCCCTCCACTTCCCACTCCTTTGTATACGTTCATTTCATTTAAAGCGATTCAGAGCAATTCATTAAATTAGCATTACTGCTGGTATCGTATCATCTACAATACGCTAGTCTTTTTACATTCATAACAAAAAAGCCATCACCCGACTCCTTCCAAGTCAAGGCGATGGCACAGATATAGAATTGCCTCTGAACAATTCTTAAAGCTACGTCACAAGTTATGCCCCAAACTGAGCGTAATGCAGACGACTATACACGCCTCCTGCGGCAAGCAATTCATCATGACGTCCCTCTTCAGTAATACCCTGCTCAGCCACGACGATGATGCGATCAGCATTCTTAATCGTAGCCAATCGGTGAGCAATAACAAGTGTTGTCCGACCCTCAGATAATTCAGCAAGTGATTGCTGAATCGCTGCTTCTGTTTCGGTATCGAGTGCAGATGTCGCTTCGTCAAGAATCAGGATTGGCGGGTTTTTCAGAAACATTCGTGCAATAGACAAACGCTGCTTCTGTCCTCCAGACAACTTCACTCCGCGCTCCCCAATTAACGTATCCAGACCTTCTGGCATGGACAAAATCAAGCTCTCCATCTGGGCGCGACGAGCTGCCATCCAGATTTCTTCTTCACTCGCATCCAATTTTCCATACGCGATATTCTCACGAATCGTGCCATCAAACAGAAATACATCCTGTTGAACGATACCGATCTGGCTACGCAATGAATCCAGCGTCATATTCCGGATCTCCTGTCCATCGATCAAGATGCGTCCTTCCAACACATCATAGAATCGAGGAAGCAGACTGCACAGTGTTGTTTTGCCCGCCCCTGAAGGCCCCACAAGTGCAACCGTTTCACCTGCGCGAATACTTAAATTAACGTTTTTCAGCACAGGCTTCTGATCCGGCTCATCCGAATATCCAAAAGTCACCTGCTCATAACGGATATCCCCGCGTAGCTGCGACACGTTCACTGCACCAGGACGATCTTCTACATCAGGCTCCATATCAAGCAGATCTGTATACCGTTTGAAGCCTGCCATTCCTTTTGGATAAGTCTCAATGACAGAATTAATCTTCTGGATTGGCGTTAGGAATACGTTAGATAACATAATAAATGCAATAAATTGACCGTAACTCATGCTTCCCTGAATGACAAACCACGTTCCACATACAAGTACAAAGAGAGAAACAAGCTTCATTAACATATAGCTGATGGATGAATTCCACGCCATGATCTTGTAAGCAATCAACTTGGTTTGACGGAAACGACTGTTGTTAACTGCAAATTGTGCTTTCTCATGCTCTTCATTAGCAAAAGCTTGAACAACACGAATTCCTGTTACATTGTTTTCAACGCGAGCATTGAAATCGGCGATATCTCCGAACATTCGGCTAAACGCTTTGGACATCTTACTGCCGAAGTATAAGGATATATAAATAATTAATGGCACAATGATAAACGTTAATATAGCGAGATTACCATTAATGCTCATCATGATACTGAATGCACCCACCAATGTCATCACGGCGATAAATACATCCTCTGGTCCATGATGAGCAATCTCCCCAATATCCATCAGGTCATTCGTCATACGGGAGACCAGATGACCGGTTTTTGTATTATCGAAGAAACGGAATGATAACTTCTGCACATGATCGAACAATTTTTTGCGCATATCCGTCTCAATGTTAATCCCCAGTTTGTGTCCCCAATAGGTTACCACATAGTTCATGAAGGAACTCAGAAGATACACACCAAGCAGTCCAAGACATGCCCATAAAATCCAGTCCCAGCGCCCTCCTGGTAGCAGTTCATCCACGACTTTATTTACAGCTAGCGGGAATGCAAGCTCTAAAGCTGCTACGAAAATCGCGCAGGTAAAGTCGAGAATAAATAGTTTTTTGTAAGGTCTATAGTAGGCCATAAAACGGCGAAGCATATACAGATTTCCCCCTTATTGCAACCACTCCGTTATGATCACTTTCTATTTCGTCCTGCTCAAGAGATACAGGAAGTATGGTGCACCAATAATTGAAACTAGAATGCCGGCTGCCATCTCAGAAGGCTGTAGAATGACGCGTCCTACTGTGTCTGCCACCAGAACTAGCAACGAACCGATTAAAGCAGATGCAGGTAGCAAAAATTGATGTTTCGGTCCAACCAGACGACGAGCCAGATGTGGGCCAATGAGTCCGACAAACCCAATACCACCACTAACGGACACACATGACCCAGCAAGCCCTACCGCAGCAGCCAGCAAAATCAATCGCTCCCGATCTACCGGAGCACCAAGACCGGTTGCTGTCTGATCCCCGAGATTAAGTACATTAAGTACACGAGCCTTATACAATACCAACGGAACCAAAATGACGATAAACGGCAGCAGTGCCCATACGAACTTCCAGTTGGAACCCCAGATACTACCCGCCATCCAAGTGGCTACGAACTGATATTTCTCTGGGCTTAGTCTAAGGGTCAGTACGATCATTGCGGAACTAATTCCTGCCGCTACCCCAATACCTGTAAGTAGCATACGCGTAGGCATAATACCCTCTCCCTTTTTATAAGAGAGCACATAAATAAGGAATGCAGCAAAGCTCGAACCGATCAAAGCTAGAATAGGCAGCAAAAATATAGGAGCAGATGTGGTTGTGGGAAAAAATGAAACAAACAACATCACGACAAGTCCAGCTCCTGCATTAATCCCCAAGATACCTGGGTCTGCCAATGCATTGCGAGACACCCCCTGCAAAATCGCGCCCGATAGAGCAAGACCCGCTCCAACTAATATGGCAATTACAATCCGTGGTAAACGAAATTCAAAGAGGATTAGCTCTTGCTTAGGCGTGCCGGCTCCAAACAGTGTTTTTAATACCTCAATTGCTGACAGCTTGGTAAACCCCGTGTTCATGCTTATGATAAATGCAGATATAATTAGCGCACCAAGTACAAATAGCACAATCGTGCTTTTCAGTCTCTTCTTACGCTCTGTTCCAACCATACTTGAGGATGCCATCTTTACAGAGCTCTCCTTTCTTTCCGCGCCAAATACAGGAAGAAGGGTACCCCGATCAGGGCAACCAGAGCGCCTATTGGCATCTCGTATGGCGGGTTAATCATGCGTGCAGCCAGATCTGCAAATACAATAAGCAGACTTCCCAACACGGCCGAACAAGGAATAATCCAACGATAATCGACTCCAACCAGCTTACGTGTAAGATGGGGAATGATAAGTCCAACAAAACCAACAGCGCCAACGATGGATACTGCTGTTCCTGCCAGAATAAGTACGACAATAAGACCAACGAGCTTAATGAGACCTGTACGTTGACCTAATCCCATAGCGATTTCTTCCCCGAGACTTAGCAGGGTAATCGATCGAGAGATGATCAAACCTCCAATGAGTGCAATCACAACCCAAGGAAACATAATCTCCAGTTGAGACCACTTGGTTCCTGCAACGCCGCCAGCTGTCCAGAAGGCAATATCTTGTCCAACCCGGTAATACAGTGCAATCCCTTCGCTAAAAGCAGACAACATTGCAGTTACGGCAGCACCAGCCAGAACCAGTCGCAGCGGTGTGAGTCCCGATTTGGACGCCGCACCGAAGCCGTAGACGAGCAGAACCCCAAGCCCTGCACCGAGGAAGCAGTACATAATGATGTACATATACGACAGACCCGGGAAAAATGCAAAACAGATTGCGAGTGCGAACCCTGCACCTGCGTTCAATCCGAGCAATCCCGAATCCGCAAGCGGATTTCGAGTCATTCCTTGCATAATCGCGCCAGCTACGGCGAAGCACGCACCCACCATTGCCCCACCTAGAATCCGAGGCAAGCGAATTTCCCAAATAATCTGATGTTGATTAATATCTGGGTTAAAGTTGAAGATGGCTTGCCATACCACACTCAGCTCAATACTTGCAGCTCCGAAGGATACGGATAATGCCATGCTCAAAAGAAGTAATATCGTTCCGCCGATCAAGATTAGCGTTGCTGCCCAGGGACGAGTATGTATTTTGGCTGTCGGCGATTCTGTGTTCTGACTTGCTGATGAATCTTGAGGAATCATATGCTGCCACCCGCGTTATGAGTGCAAACTGATTCTATGTACATAACTATCACCCCTCTGTAAATGCCGAACTTTAATGATATTGATTCTCATTCCCATACAACATTGTATGTCAATGAACGATTTCTCGCAATGGACAAAATGGACAAGTTTGTTGCACTTATTTTATTGAATAGCCCAATTAGAGCAAAAAAACCTGAAAATCAGTAGTTCTACAGCCGTTTTCTATAATACGAAAAAAAGCCACACTGGCAAAAACCCAGTATGGCCTTGTGTAAGTCATGCGTCTACATGATGAATGATGTGTTGTGTGTTATCCCCTACCTAATCTTAACATACATGTATGAAATATTAGATCATCAACGCGTATGTGCAGCAGTCAATGCTGCCAATACATCAGGTACATCCGTGATGATGCCCTGAACCCCCATCTCGATCATCGCTTTCATCTCTTCAGGATCATTCACGGTAAATGGATGAGTCGCCACCCCTTGCGCGATTGAAGCAGCAACCTCTTCTCGAGTCACAGCGAATTTATAAGGATGCAATGCGGACGCCTCCAACTTAACCGCGTAATCATAAGGACGATACAACTTTTCCATGTATAGAAGCGCTGTTTGAATCTCGGGCGCTAGACGTTTACATCTCACTAAGGAAGCATGATTGAAGCTAGAGAGAATGACCTGTTGTTCGAGGTCCCAATCTCGAATGACCTGTACGATCTTCTCTTCCATTCCTTTGTAACTAACAATCCCATTTTTCAGTTCAAGATTCAGTAGGATGTTTTTCCCTCGAATTAGTCCAAATAATTGTTCTAATGCAGGGATACACTCTGCTGCAAACTCCGTGTTAAACCATGAACCTGCATCAAGTTCTCGTAATTCCTCATAGGTCTTATCTTTGACCCAGCCTTCTGCACCCGTTGTTCGCGTTAATGTCTCATCATGGATAAGCACGAGTCGACCATCGCTGGTCATCTGCACATCCGTCTCGATACCAGTAGCGCCCTGTTCCAAACATCGTTCAAATGCAGCCATTGTATTTTCTGGGCATACTGCAGATGCTCCACGATGAGCTATAATCTCTATTTTTTTCAACAACATTGCCTCCTCACTTCACGATCCTTCAACCTCCTCACTATACATATCGTTTGTCATTCCTGTATTAACTAGAACGTTTAATTATGTACTTACTCATCATCTAAGATCGGTATAGGATAACAACCAGAGGCTGGGGATTCACTCATTTTTGCGAACTCAATCTGTGAATTTGACATAACATAGTATGAACGATAGATGTTTCTCACTGCGCCATAAGGAGGTTGACTATTGAAGCCTTCAACGAAAATTCCATCTAGCCAGCGCCACCGCACATCGCAATCACAGTCGGCTTCCAGGCTTTCCAGACCTACTGCGCACATTAAAAACAAATCCACTCATTCAGCCAATCAGCGCAACTCTACTCCCATCACAAGCAGTACGTTGGATCAGCTTGCTGTTATCGCGGCAATACTTTCCTTGATCGCGGCTGCCATCGGGCTGTATATCGCCTGGAAATCCTTAAGTATCCCAGACCAGACTGCTGTTGTGGTATAAGCTGTGCCCACTCAAATGTTTTACACTTGCGACGATTGGTCCTGCTTCTAAACAATCCATTGGAGGCAGGATTTATCGTTTTCTAATCGACTTGTTTCTCGGTGATAAAGCAAAAAAACCTTTCCCCTGAAACGCCGGAACATCCCCGGCGTTCCTTGGAAGGGCCATTTACCTGCCGGGTTCGGTCACACGTCTGTGCCCCGCCCAATCCTAGAATGGCTGACGAAATTACAGAATGAACGTACGAGAGATAATAACCAGCAAAATGAACAATACCAGAATCGCGCCTGTAGATGTCCATGCTCCGCCGCCGAAACCTCCGCAATAACCATAACCTGCACCTTTAAGTCCGCTCATGAGTGACACTCCCTTCTGTAAGAAAGTACACTATAGACTATGTCTAAGGCTGTAAATTGCTTGGGCAGAACGGAAAGTTTTCCGTAGCGGCTACAGCACCCCGGTTGTCACTTCTTATCTAGCTGGGACCACTTTTGAGATAATTCAACTGGAACATAGGCAGACATGTGTTCTAACAATGTTTCCGGATCGGATTCCAAACTCCATAGACTAAGATGTGAAGTATTCGAAAATCCTTCATGCACGCTATGCTCCACCATCTTCATAAGCGGTTCGTAGTACCCTTTCACATTTAATAGACCCACAGGTTTACGGTGAATACCAATTTGAGCCCAGCATAATACTTCGAACAATTCCTCAAACGTGCCCATACCCCCGGGTAGAGCGATAAAACCATCCGATAGCTCAGCCATCGTAGCTTTCCGCTCATGCATCGTGCCTACCTCGATCAGCTGTGTGAGACCTCCATGTACAATTTCTCCCCGAAACAGCCCTGTAGGCATAACACCAATCACTTCACCACCATGCTGTAGCGCTGCGTCGGCCACCGCACCCATAAGTCCCATACATGATCCACCATAGACGAGAGTATACCCGCCTGTAGCAATTCGTTTGCCTAATTCAATAGCTTGCTGTGTATATTCCGGCTGATGACCTGGATTAGAACCTGCAAAAACACATATACGTTTCATCCGTCTTCACTCCTTGTCTCTTGTTGTTTATCTCACTAGTATATATCACAAATGTCATTGCTATGTTACTCCATTTTACATTCCGACAAGACCAGAAAAGCCCGACCGTTTGCAGCCGGTCGGGCTCCCATGTTATTACACATCATTTAGAAGGGGTTGTTATACTTAATATAACGGCTAAAGATTAAATCCAGATGATCTATACATGAAATGAATATTAAATATATTGATATGTTTAACGAATTCCTCGTCGTGAACGCACGACAAACATATATTTGTCCTTGCGAAGAAATCGTCCATCTGCAATCTCAACCTGATCTTCGTCATGGCGGAGGATCGTAGTGGATAATGCTACAATTTTGGCTCTTCTCCATATCATCACTTCTGATTTAAAGTAAATCGCATTATCAAACTGTATGGCCTTCTTCATGACATATCCAACCTTATGCACCTCAGAACGCGCCTTCTTCAAAGGCAGGCTCTCCTCGGGCAAGGGTCTGATCATTGCGATATTATCGAACGATACTTTGATACGTTTAGGCCCAATCCGTACACAACCCGATTCTTCGTCCCAATCGACCAGCGTTCCTTTTAACGGCTCTCGAATACCAGTCGCTCGGTATACAGCTACTTTTCGTCCCACCCAATGTCGCAATGTCCTCACCCTCATTTGTCTAGTTTTGCGGTATATTCCAGTCGATCGGTTCAATACCTTTGGAGGTCAAGAAATCATTGGCCTTCGAGAAGGGACGACTGCCAAAGAATCCACGATGGGCTGCAAGCGGACTTGGATGTGTGGACTCCAACACCAGATGCTTGTCTCGATGGATAAAGGCACCCTTCTTCTGGGCATGACTGCCCCACAGCATAAATACCATAGGCTCCGAACGCTCGTTCAATTCCCGTATCACGGCATCCGTAAATGTTTGCCAGCCTAGACCTTGATGTGAGTTAGGTTGACCTTCACGTACAGTTAACACATTGTTAAGCAGCAATACCCCCTGTTTGGCCCAATGAACCAAATAACCATGTGCAGGAATAGGAAGACCCAGATCAGCATGCATTTCCTTATAGATGTTTCTCAAGGATGGTGGAATGCGTACACCTGGCATAACTGAAAAACTCAACCCATGAGCTTGGCCCTCACCATGATAAGGGTCTTGTCCAATAATGACTGCTTTGACCTGATGATACGGGGTGAGCTTTAGCGCTGAGAACAAATTCTCCTTAGACGGATATACAGTTTGCGTTTTGTACTCTGCCGCCAGCGCATAACGAATTTTATTGAAGTACTCGGCATTCACTTCTTCATGCAACACCGAATCCCAATCATTTCCAAACATAGATGTAGGCTCCTTCCCCTGGATGAATACGTACCTTTGCAGCCATCTAGCTGGCTGCTAGCTGTGTGAGCCGCTACCGTCGGCTCATAGACTATCCATCATTTTAACATAACCGAAGACCACAGGCTAGAAATCTGCACACCACCTGCAATTTGAGCCTCTCTCTGCTAGTCTACTATGTGCCGCACTTAGTTGTTAAACCTATCTGATATTGAGCCATAGCGTATCAAAATACAAACACATAAGCAAAAACGCCTTCTCCAAGGCGTTATCCACCGGAGAAGGCGCTAATTTATAGCATTTAAATCAAGTGAATCACAAGTTAAGTCAAACGCTTCTGGTTGTTTATGATTAATACTTGATCAAATCAAGTGTTTCGTCGAACAATTCACGTTGTTCCTCAATTTTGCTCTCATTACCAATAACGCACCGATGTTTCTCTTCAAGGATTGCAGAGATCAGCGAAGCAAAGTTAACGATGTGTGCTTCTGTGGTGCTCAGCACTTCATCTCTTTCTTTCTGGAGGTCTGCCTCCGTCACATTAGACAAGTAACACTCCAATGAGAAGCTTCCCTCTGCGTATGGAGTTCTAGGCGCATCAAGGTCTTGAATGGCACCAATGATATAACGGGTCATTTCGCGTGAATCCGCTTTGAAATTTTGCAAATACTGCGGCATCTCTTCGTACACGTTATAGGTTTTCTCTAGGTTAGGATCCCTGTAGGATGCCATATAGCTGTCGCCATTCCGTCTGAAACCTGTCATACAGCCATATGCGCCACCTTTAGCGCGAATATTTGTCCATAAATAGTCCAGTGACAGAATTCCTTGCAATACGCGAAGTGAACCTGTATACTCGAATCCTTTATGGATGAAGTTTCCTGTCTGCACGACGTATTGAACCTCTGATGGAGACTTGAAGCCCTCGTTATGATGGACTGCTTGGAACTCAGTATGTTCTTTAACAACCTCTTGCGTATACAGCTTCGCTTTTAGTTTCGATACGTGCTGCTCTAGACTAGCATATCCCTGATCATCAGCCGTATAACTTACTAGTAGATTCTCAGGTCTAAAGATCATTCCCGTCAGTTCTTTCAGACGGTTCGTTAGTTCTTCTTTGCGATCTTCATAATTTGCCTGAAGCTCCTCAAGCCACTGATAGAATGCCACTCCACTTACCGCTTCCCGGAAAGCGGCTACGGCTGAATGTTTGGCAGAGGATCTGCCCATTGCTGCCGAATGCCCACTATTGATCAAGCTACGCTGCAGTCTGCCCTTCAATTGGGAAATGATCTCGTACAACCGCTTCGTATCGTGGAACTGCGAAGTCAGTACAATTTCCTCAATCATATCAAAAGCAAAATCCAGCTTATCATATAGAATTTTAGCTTCAATCTCAAAATGAGCTTTATACGTATTATATTGACGAGCATCCGCGCTCGCACATACGTTGGCACTGATTCCACCGGAATGGATGTGAATTTCATTGGACAGACCATTGAATTTGAAGTTTGCGGTGTCCACATAACCTAACACACTTTTCAAAAGTCCTAAGTACGGCTGTAAATGCTCAGGAACTTCCTTCACATTAAACAGCAATTTCAGATATCCAATTCCGTTCGTGTACAGATTGTGATGTACAATCGTTGTCCCATCGACGGACTTTAATGTATTCGATAATTTGGACGCTTGCGGATCGATATCTTCAATCGATAAGGTTGGAATGACCTGCTGTTGTTCTTTGGTTGAAGGTGCATTCTGATAATCCGCGAGTTCCTTGGTACGTTGAACCAGTTGCTCAATCTCTTCTGTACTCAGACTGGCTTGGAGTGATTTCAAACGAGATTTCAATGCCTCTTCCTTACGCAAACTGAGCCCTTTATCCGGAGTCACGGCCACAAACGACGTGTGCGTATTTTGCAATAAATATTGCTGAATCAGTTGCTCAAAGTAGCCTTCATTCATCTTCGTTCTGAGCGAAGCAAATACAGCATTGGCCTCCAAATGGGTAAACGGTGCCTTGTCGTCATATAACCAGCTCTGCAGCGTGTAGAAGCCGTAGATCAGCCCTTTAGGCATTCTTCCAAAGTCTGCCTCCCGATGATTAAATTCATATGAATTAATTCCGGCTAACAGTGCCTTCGGATCGATCCCTTCGCGCACAACGCGCTCAAGCACTTCGTGAACCGTATCGAGGAACACCTGTTTACTCTCTAAATTACTCTTCTTCAGCCCAATCGTCATGACCGGCTGGTACAAGCTATCATCATATGAGCCATATACGTCTTTGGCAATTCCTTTGTCGAGCAACGCCTGCTTCAATACCGCACCTGGAGCATTCAGAAGCGCATATTGTAATATTTGAAAGGCAATATTCAGCTCTTGATCCAAGCTTGTTCCAATAACTGCATTATAGGTTAAGAAGCTGTTGTCCACTTCCGATTCTGTCGTTCCGGCCGAATACGTTTGTACCACATCGACACGTTCACCAAATGAAGGCTGCAGCTCAATCTCCGAATCTGTCTCCATCCGATCGTATTGACTCAGGTACGTTTCATCCAACCACTTAAGCTTCTCTTCCATATCCATGTCTCCATACAAATAAATGAAGCTATTAGAAGGATGATAATACTTTGTATGGAAATCCAAGAGTCCTTGATAGGTTAGATCTGTAATCTCGTCTGGGATACCTCCCGATTCCTTGGAGTACGTTGTGTCTGGGAATAGAGAGTTGAGCACAGCTCTGCGAACAATCCGTTCAGGTGAAGAAAAAGCACCCTTCATTTCGTTGTAAACAACGCCGTTATATGTTAATTCATCCTCTGCAGAAGGTAATTTGTAATTCCAACCTTCCTGCAAAAATATTTTTTCGTTCTCATAAATATTCGTATTTAACACCGCATCCAGATAAATGTCCATCAAATTATGAAAATCATGCTCATTACGGCTTGCAATAGGATAGATCGTTTTGTCTGGGTACGTCATTGCATTCAGAAATGTATTGAGTGACCCCTTCAACAATTCAACAAATGAATCCTTCGCCGGAAACTTCTTAGAGCCGCATAATACGGAATGCTCCAGAATATGAGGTACGCCCGTATTATCGCTAGGTGGTGTTCTAAAACCGATACTAAATACTTTATTGTCATCTTCATTGGACATAAGGACAATTTTGGCGCCTGACTTTTTGTGTTCCAGCAAGTAGCCGTCAGATTTCAGTTCCTCCATCCTGCGTTCTTGGATTACTTGATAAGACTGAAGCTGTTTCAACATATGTCGAGTCCTCCATTAAAAATGTAT
The DNA here is from genome assembly GCF_030812775.1 of Paenibacillus tundrae. Taxonomy (GTDB): domain Bacteria; phylum Bacillota; class Bacilli; order Paenibacillales; family Paenibacillaceae; genus Paenibacillus; species Paenibacillus tundrae_A. Next base: position 206,055 of record NZ_JAUSTI010000001.1, on the reverse strand, counting down.
TTGGTTAACTTTGAGCTCCGCAAGATAAAGGTAATATATGCCTATAGCCAGTATACACCAACATCCCTTGTCTTCATAACGACCACCACGGGATTGCATCATTACCCATCCCACAATGCCCCATTAAAAAAGATCGGATACTGATCTGAACGCAAAAAATGCAACACAAATATGAATATTCAGCTATACTGTACCTAAATATTCATAGCCAACATTGCCAGAGGTTTTAAATTTGTCTAAGTACACTAAATTCTATGTATTATCTTTTGTCTGGATGACATGAGAGGTCTTGCATCCAACAGGTTATGCCTGCCCTCAATCCGTCTCCAACAGAAGATAAGGGGGTAACGCCTATGATTCAAGACCCTCATTTGAAAGTATAAAAAAAAGGAAACCCCCTGATATATCAAGGAATTTCCTTTTCTCTTAATGGATGCCGAGGACCGGGATCGAACCGGTACGGTAGTCACCTACCGCAGGATTTTAAGTCGAAAACGCAGTGTTTCCGCATAGCAACCCGCTTTCCTCCGCTAATATATCGTTAAATTTGCGTCCAACACACGAGGACCCACCGTTCATTTATACGTTGTGTTATCGTAGTTCCCCTTCCGCTTCTGTGCGTTCAGGTCTCGTTCATTATACGAAATAATAAACGTAATATCAAGCGGGGATGCTACGTTGTATATTCCGTCCCTCCTGCACTATAATAAGAACAAACGTTCTGTAACGGAGTTGAAACGAAAATGATCGACATTACCGACGAAGATCGCGCGCTAATCAAAGCGCACATCATTCTCCCGCGCGTATTAACCGCATTCGAACGTGACGCCGCGCTGATCAATACAACGCTGAAAACTCCGGCACCATATGCGGATATGATCGCCGAGGCTCAACGTAAACTCACCGCAGACATTTACGAGATCCGCAAGCAGTTTCGGACGCGCGGAATCAAAGTATACGAAGAGTTGACGGATAGCGACGGAGTGGTGGCGCGCTATAAATGTCGCGGCTATCAATCGGAGATGAAACTGCGCTGGATGATACTTGCGCCGCAAGCTACGGATGTGATGCGGAGTTATCTCGGAGTACCTACGAAGGATTTCATTGATCCGTCGATTCCGGAGTGGCTGCAACGCAAATGAAACGTAGGGGCTACCGCGATCGTAATGTACGTTGTATAATTTAGGTAATATTTACTATGCGGAGGTACTTACATATAATGAAGAAACTTGTAGCCGCCATCTTTGCGGTATTGTTGCTGTCAGGATGCGCGGAGTCTACTACGGTCACACAGCAAGCTACGGAACCCACGCCAGCTCCCGTCGAAGTCGCGCAGGAAAAGCCGAAGACCGCTGCGGACATATTTGCGGATGCGCAGGCGGAACTTGACGGAGGATATCCGCAGCTTGCGAAAAAGAAACTCGACGCACTAATCGTTGACTTTCCGGACTCGGCCGAAGTTGCGGAAGCCAAAAAGATAATCGCGTCCATCGATAAGGAAGCGGCGAAAGATTACGTAGATCAGGAGAAACAGGCGCGTGATCTCGAAAAGGCAATCCGCGCAAACTACGGTACCGAAACGGATATCAATGCCGGCAAAATGACCGCTGCTATATTCGCTGACTTAACCGAAGGCATGACGATTAACGAAGTAACGAAGCTGGTCGGAGGATCTGGCGAGTTAATGTCGGAAGGATACGGAACTGCGATATACTCGTATGAAGGCGTAGGTTCAATCGGAGCTAACGCACTCATCACGTATCAAGACGGCAAGCTCGTATCGAAAGCGCAGGCCGGCCTCCAATAAACGCAGAAAAGGCGCAGCCCTCAACGGATATCCCGCGAGAACTGCGCCTCATTTATTACTCGTTACTTTTCGCCTTACTTAACGTTTTTGCCCCGATATCATACAGTTTACACGCGGCCAATCCCGTCATGATCCCCGTCATAATTCCGTCAGCCACCGAATCCGCCGGAATATAAAAGAGACCCGCAATTAAGCCGAGTCCCATCGATAACAGCGGTATAAAGCGCGCCGGCACGTACAACTTCGCGAACTCACCGATCGCAATAATTACCGCAACCACTACGCCGATTTCGTACATATTATACGCCCTCCTTCGTAATCGTCACCGTTTTAGTCTTCGCGTCCCACGACACCTTTGCGCCTAATGCTTCGGCAATTACGCGGACAGGAACGTAAGTAACGCCGCCCTCAACGTAGCCCTCTCCGACTTTCTTTCCGCCGACATTTACGGTTGCTTTTACGTCTTTCTTCACTTCCGCCTCTCCCTTCGTCTCATTCGCGTAATAATTACGCAGGTATTCGGTAGGCTCAACAACTCCGGACTCTGTTGCGGTATATCCGTATTGAGGCGTACACACTTTCCGCACTTCGTAGTGTAGATGAGGCCCCGTTGATACTCCCGTGCTACCCTGCTTACCGACTTCCTGCCCGCGCTTAACACGTTGACCTACCGAAACCGCAGCGGAAGATAGGTGCGCATATACGTGGAGGAAGCCCTTATCGTCTTTAATCGCGACTGTGATACCGTAACCTCCGAATCCCGAACCAGTTGCGCCCATCTTCGCATGCAATACTTCCCCCGCAACGAACGCGTAAATCGGCCCTGTCGATGGACTTACTACGAGGTCTACTCCTCTGTGAAACTTCTTCGTCTTATGAACCGGATGAATACGATATCCGAACGGACTCGTCAAACGGTAACTTTCGAATGGATTCATATTATCGCTCCCCTTTCATTACGCTCTTAATCTCCGTTACATCCAGCGCAAGCCCATCGTATTGCGACGCAAGCTTCTCGAATCGCGCGGTTAGATCCTCCGCCAGTCGCATGAGCCGCTCCTCTCTACGTAATGCGTCCGAATACATCTGATCCTCGCGCTCTTTAGCGGCGGCAAGCATCCGTTCTTCACGCGCGCGGCCGTCGTCTTGTATCCGCGCCATCTGACGCCATAACAAAAAGCCCGCCACGACGAATAGGACTGCGAATAGTCCCTCTTTAATCGCGCTATTAAATATCGCTTGCTCCATCGCCGGCCGCCTCCTTATCGAGCGTAGCCAATGCCGTTCCAATTTCGTAATCTAATGCGCGGAGAATGTCCGCTTGGCTTTCCGGATGGTACGCAAGGACTGCGGTTATTACTGCGGCAAGCTCCGGCGCCGGTTGCGATAGGTCTACGGTGCATTCGAGTAGTGTGCGTGATTTCATGCGCGTTTCCTCCGTTTCTATGCAACGCAAAAAGACCGCCCATATTCGGACGGCCTAGCGGTTGCTTATTCGTTTATTTTAGCGCGGCGAGTGCGGCTTCGGCTTGCGCGATGTCTGCGTTGGCTTGTGCGATGTCCGCATCGTAGGTAGCGAGCTCTTTCGTTCTAGCCGCGTAATCCTCTGGCTTCATTCCTGCTGCCTTATAGCCTTCAATCTCTTTTGCTATCTTGTCGCGTCCTTCTTGAGTAGGGGCTAGGATGCGCGTTTTGAGTACGTTAAGAGATTCCTCGATACTCTCCTTGGTCATTCCTGTGTATTGACTAGGTGCCTCAACCGCAGGTGCTTCCGCAGTCGGCTCCTCTGTAGTAACTGTAATAGTTTTGCCGCTCACTTTGATATCCGCCCCCAGTGCCTCAGATATTCCACGAACAGGTACGTTAGCCTTCCCGTCAATAACCGCGCCTTTATCAGCGAGCTTTTCTCCGTTAACTATAACGGTATACTCGCCGCTAACTTTCTTACCGACGAGTGACTGAACTTTGTCCGCAAATGCGCCGGTAGATGTCGAAAGAACGAATCCGATCAAAATACCGCCGACAATGTATGCTGCTTTTTTCATAGTTATTCAACCTCCGCGATGTGGTATTTGGTTCTTATTTCCTATAATACCATTACGCGGACGAGGTTGTGAAGGTTCCACCGTTAGCCGGCCAGCTTTGGTTCGCACTGTTTCCGTGATTATGCGTTCCGATATTTACGGTATGCGTGTGACCGCTCGGTGATTTCGCGTTGACAGCATTCCACAATGCGTTAATCTGCGCCTGCAGTCCCGTTACTTGACCGATGTCGATTCCGTTGGCAAAGTTAACGGAGCCCTGCAACGTAGTCACGCCGTTCAACGCACCTAAACGCAAGCTCTGCGTTCCCATTACGTGCAACTCGTTAGATACCGCGTACACTAGACCCTGCGATTGGCTCGATCCGTTATAGTACGTATGTCCGCTAATATTCGCGGCGGCATTCGTACCCAGCGTTACGCGCCGTGCGCCTGCCGAATCGTAGAATACGAAGCCGTTCGGATCTAGCTCGATGCGCTCTCCGCTAATCGCCGTACGAATAGTTGAGCCCGTTATCGTCCCGCCGCTAATCGTTGACGCGGAGATATTACCGCGAAACTCTCCGCTCTGCGCGACCATGTGTCCGCTTGAGTTGACGGTGAAGACTCCGTTACCTACGTTAATCGACGAACCGACGATCGCGCCATTCGTAAAGTTTGACGAAAATATATTCGCAGAGTTAGCGGTCAACCTGTTCGCCGTAACGTTACCCTGCATATCTACGCGGAACGGAGCGGAGTTAAAAAGCGCATGGCCTGCCGCAATGCCGTTCGTATTGATCTGCGTTACGTTGTTTCCCGCGCCAATTAGCAACGAAACGAAGGAACCGAGTTGTCCTACGATGGCCGGCGCAGCTATTCCGTTTGCATTAATCGCAGTCATCGCGGTAACCCCGCCGTCCTTGCTGAAAATAATTCCGTTAGACGTCATGATGACTTGATTGCGCGCGTCCGTCTTATCCTGCAGGACGATTCCGCGTGTATCGTATTTGACTTCGGTCTTCGAGTTGTGGACGTCGTTGACCGCAGCCTTTGCGAAAGCCTCGAAAACGTCCGTACGGATTGTCCCGTTGCTTATCAGATTGCTAACGATATTCTTCGATTTCTCAAGATCCGCGATAATATCCGTCATGTCTCGCAGCATTACGTTAGTAATCGTAACTTGCGATTGCTGTTCGTTACTATACGGATACTCGACGAGCTCCGTAATCCTCGCACTAATCCCGTCCATGCCAAGCGCAGGATCGACGCATTTAACCGTATCGCCGAGGCCGGGCGCAGGCTCCGCGCTATCCAACTTGTGGATGTCCGCGGCCGACACGGATATTTCCAACGCCGGAACTTCCTGCTCGCGGAGAGCCTTGCGCTGAGCTTCGAGTAATTCCGTATATGACGTGATGTTCTGCTCGATAATCTCTCCATCATAAAACGCGTTAACGTCGGTCGCCCAATACGCAGCGTACGGCGATATCAAGTAATTGACCGCAAGATTACCGTTAACAATCGCGCCAGGCACGGAATTTAACAGCGATCTTTCCTCCGCAGTCAACATCGACGCAGGCTGGCCGATAAGTGTCCGCCCGTCCTTCATCTGCGCAAACATCCGCGTCACAAGCGTATTCGCATCATCGTTAAACGTGGATGATACGATATTCTTACGTATACGGTACTGTAATCCGCGATCCTGGCCGATCTTCTTGCGCAAATGGATCACGTAATTGTCCGGCTCGATCTCCGCGCCATACATGGATACGACGGAGTTTAGCGCTTCGAGCGCATTTCCACGACCGAAGTCCTTAACGTCGAATAGCGGGAACGTATCGTCGATCGAGAACGTGTACTTGCCGCCAGTCGCCGCGCTGATTGCCGATGTGAGCTGCGAAATGTGGACGCCGTAGGCTTCCGAAATGTACGATGTGTATGGGTATTTGTAATCCGCGAGCTTAAAGAGTACGTGGGAGCAATCGATCCGCGCGGTTAGCTTGCGGCCTTCACGGACACGGCTGCGGTTGTTAATCACGTAATATTGTCCGCGGTCATCCCGTACGTGACCTTTGAGCACGATTTTATCGAGGTAGTCGGCGGATGTCATCGGTACCGTAAAGGACAGCGAATAGTCCGAGTTGATACGCCGTGTCCGCTGGATGTCGCCCGCGTCTACGAGGATACCGATCCGCTTCCGGTTTTTATCGTAGGATTCGAGGTATTTCTTCGCCAAGTGTGCGCCTCCTTTCCGCGTTAGTAGAGGAATTTATCGCGATGCGTTACGCGTGTCCGAACGTTGCGCGCTGTTTCCGAATCGCTATACGTCAGTTTATTCGCGCCGTAAACGAGGTCGAAAAAGTCGCCGGTCATTAAGTGTAGCGCATTCTCCCCGTTGATCGTAATCGTCTGCCGCTTCGTATCAATGACGATGACGTCGCCCGGCCGGAAGGTTCCCGTTAGTCCGATCTCGTTAATATGCGCGTGAGTTACGGTAACGACGAAATCGGTCGCCGTATTTATCTTCGCGCCAAAAAGACGCTCGCGGACTAATTGCGCAAGCATCTCGGTAGCGGTCGTAATATGTGCGGTCATCGCCAGTTCGCGGAGCCAAGCGGAAGTCAGATCCGTCGCGCTCCCGAACGTCACCGTAACGGGAAAGTCCACGCTGATTCGCGTAGACAAGTCCGTCGCCGATTCGATTGCTACGGTGAATAGCGCCTCGAACGAGAGTGTTCGGTTAAACGGCGAGCGGTTAAATGGCGCTCGATTAAACATCGGAATCGCCGCCGACCGTTTCCGCGTATTCACCCTCCGTGATCCATCCATTGGCGAGAGCGCGGTCGATGTCCGCCTTATTGTACGTAGCCGACGCGTACTCCTTTACCGGCGCGACATATGCGGTCATGATATCCGGAAAAGTCTTCGTGCCGTGGCGGTAGATTGCGGTTGAGTATGCGACTTTTAGCGAGTTGATAATCGTAGCTGACGTTGTTCCCATATTACGCAGCACCTCCGTTAGCTATCGTTTCCCACAAGTCGATGACGGCGAGATTAAGCGCGGCTGTTTCCGTTTCGAGAGCGGACACTTGCGTACTTAACGCCGGACGCGGTTCATGTGGTAATTCCGGATTACTTGGATCTGGATAGGTGAATAAAGGTTCTCCTGTTTCCAGATCAATTCGAGTGATAACCCCGCCAGCCTCATAATCCGACTTAAATTGATCATATTCAAACTGCACCATACCTACAGTGTCTGGCATACGTTCAGCGAGATTAATAAATGTGGCAAAGTCTTCTTCCTGTGTTGTCTCAATGACATCACCAGATCGTTGACCAACCATTTGAATCACAGTTCCTGTTGCTGTGTCATAATAAACTCTTCCGCCTATCTCCACTTCGTATCCCTCCTTAAACTTGGAATGCTTCCCATGTGTAGCTCAAACCCCCACTTCCATTTCCAGATACAGGCATAAAGAACTGACTGCCATTCACGCACGCTAAAGAAGAATTACTCCCGAGCCGTTCGTAAACTCTTATGTTGTACCCGCTGCCTTGATCCGCCGTAATTACTGTAGCAATATTGTATCCTGCTGCGGGTTCCGTAGGAGCTGCATTTCTTGTCTCGTAATTATATACAGTCATACCAAGATTAGTTGTTGTACCTGATACGCGAATAATGATCCTATTCGGTCTAAATCCAAGTCCTGTTACAGCAACCCACGGAAGGTTTATAGTCCCGCCTTGCTGTGTAGTAAAAGCGCTGGGAGATGAGTTTGCTGTTACTGTTCCTGTTGCATACTTTGGTCCCGTACTTATCTGCTCGATCTTTGTAGCCAAATGTGGAAATGTATCGCTGCCTGATGCTGCTACTCCCTTGCCAGTAATAGCGGCAGCGACAGCCGTTTTTCCATCACTGACAGATTGAAAAAGCAAACGGTCATTAGAATCTTGATTCCACAACTCTCCATCCGTTCCAGTTGAAAGCATAATCCTCCGAACTCTACGATTAGAACCAGTCAAGCCTAGAGGGATAGAAAGTTCAACATAGTAGGTGCCTACGCCTGTAGGGAAGGTAATTGCCTTACGATGCCACGCAGTCCCTGCATCACAAGTAATCGACCCTGCCACTACACCCGCAGCAGTTTTGAGACTTACATTTATTTGTCCAGCGACCCCTGCCGGATTCATGAAATCCGCGCTTAGTGTGTAGGTGACACCGTTCCTGATCGTCATATTATCTGATCTAAAAATACTACTGGCACTAGTGGTCGATCCGTTACTTACAAATGATGTAGACACTTCATCATCGATGTCATTCGAGGGCACAAAAGGTATGGACGTGTTTACATTAGTCCAACCTAGCGTTCCCAACTCTGCTGAGCTATTTGGTAGAAGGTTAGATGGCCGGTTCTTCCGAATGTAAGTCTTATCAACTTCTATGCCTGCATCTCGTATTGCAGCCTCTCGTGCATCTTTGACCGCCTTCTCCGTAGCTGCAACGTTACTCCGCGCCCCATCCGTAGCGTCCGATAACTGTACGATACCCTTCTCCGTAAGTGACGCGTCAGGAATCACGATATTGTCTACGCGCTCATCCAAGTCCGCAATATTAGCGCGTCCCGCCTCGTAATCGTACGCAGTGTGATTCCGCGCCGCCAGAGATCCAGCCGCCCACCCTTTCGCAGTCCCTTCGAATCCGCGCGTACATCCGGTGAGTGTATTGCCCGTTTTCCCCGTATATAGAATCGTCTCCGCCGTCTCATCGCCGCCCACCGTTACGAGGTTCGGAGCGGTCGGCAACTTAGACGCGTCGAGTAGAGTAATTTCCGTATCTGTTGCGGTAATGTCCGCGGCGAGCTCCGTTCCCGGACTGTTCACCGCGGCGGCGTACATAGGTAATTGCGCCATCTAATCGCCTCCTTTAGTTCGTAAATTTGACGGATGTGCCGCCCGCCAGAAACTTCGGCTTGTCGCCCGTTTGGATTGTGCGCGGATTATCTACCGCAGTTGACCACAGTAGGTTGCCGCCAGTTAACGCGCTCCGTAAACCGACGTGTGTGACGAGTCCCCAATCCGCAGTAGCAACGGGAAACTCGATGTCCGCCGCGTTCTTAACCGTCTGATTGCCGGATTCAAGCGCCGGCGCCGTGAAGGTAATCGGAACCCTTACGTAAGCTCCGCCTGTTACTTCCGTACCCGTGTCCGCTTGAGTCGGATCGGACTTATACAGAGCGAGGTAGATCGTAGTGGGCGCGGTAAACGTAATATTCCGTAGAACGTAATTGAAGATCGCAGCCGAGAGATAATTCGATATATTCAAAATAACGCCTCCTAAAGTGTGTATTCGTTTGTAATCCGGAAGCTCCGGATCGTTGTCGTACCGGTATTCGTCAGCGTAATGACCGGTTGCGCGCTAACATCTGCCGCAGACTCAACCGTTATCGTTTCGGGCGACCGCGTAATCTCTACCTCCGTCACCTTTTCCGCACCGGTCGGCCATGGATCGTTCATCTTAAGCTCAACGTTAATCTCGCGGCTGCCCGTCGCACCTAGCGCAAGCGTCCCGTTATAGACAGCGCGATAATACTTTCCGGGCATATCCGCGAACTCTAACGTGATCTCGCCACGTTTAGCGTTGAACATGCGCGCTAGTTGCGCGAGCGTGGCGTGGAATTGAGCGCCAGGCGACGTAATAAACAGCGTCAAGCCAATCGTCCGCGCCCCGTATGTGCTGCCGAAATCGAGTTCGCCGTCGGTGTCCGCAAGCTTAACGGTGTATTCGTCCGACTCCGGTAAAACAGGAAGACGCCGATCGAGGAGATCAGCGCCTATAGACGAGAGCCATACGTTATTCACTTTTACATCCGGTTTCATCGCGTTTTCACCCCCTGCGTTTGGAGACGCTGAGCTACGCGGGCGCGCTCGTTATAAAGCGTCTCAGTGTCGGCGCGATCCGTAAGCGTCACGTCATTAACGGACATGTCGTAATGGTTGACGACTTGCGTAGGCTGTGCGGAGGTCTCCGATGGCCCCGTCGCAATCATCCGGAAGAGGTTGCCGATTTGATCCGCGTTAAGAATCATTTCGCCAGCGTGCGCAATAACCGGAACAGCCGAGCCGGGAGCGCCTTGGACGACGCCGCCCACTTTGAATTGCTGTAGCTTGCCGGTGTCCTTATCGATACCGTAGAGCTTGCGCAGCTCCTCGTTACGAGCCGTCAACCGTGCCATTGCCGCCGTATCTCCGGAAGCCTTAGCCGCCGCCCATGCGTCTTTATTCGCGTTGTATTCCGCAAGATCCGTATTCTCTCCGCCAGAAATAGCCCCGCCGGTATTGAGCGTAGCCATTTTCGCGTTATATTCGGATACAAACGTATCAAGTGACGAGAGGATCGTTGCGTTAGCTTCCGCGTTAGCATTCGTACGGAACTCGCTGATCGCCGCTTCGATAAACTTGATATCGTCCGCGTGATTATCAAACGCATCCTTGAGCGCATCATACTGGCGCTGAGTCTCCGATTTCTCCGTCTCAAAGCCGGTCAGCCGCGTATCCTTCTCGTCCTGTAGCGCCTGCTTCTGCGATTCAAGATCACGTTTACGGAGTTCACGGTTGTGTTCGAGTTCCATGCGTTCAACCTCTTTGATGAGGTCTTCGCGCTCTTGGATACCGTCAGGGCCGACCGCCGACGCCAACAAGTCAATGCGCGCCAGCTTCTCCGCGCGTTGCGTCTCGTAATCGGCATCCGAATTAAACTCCGCCTCGGCCGCAATTAAACGGTTAATCGCTTCAATCCGCTCGTCAATTCCGTCGACATACGCCTTCTTCCGTTCCTCAATCGCAGCGAGGTCGGCTTTAAGCGCGGCGTCAACGTTGGATTTCTCCGTCTTCAACAACTTATCCGCAAGCTTCTCCGTTTCCGTTACGAGCTTCTTGCGCAGGTTATAAAGCTGATCCTCCGCGCGCTCGTAATATTCCGAGTCCTTTTCGTGGCGATCTCGTACACGCGTCCAAGCTGCGATTTTCATCTGCGTGATTTCGAGTTCGGATGAGCCCGCTTCTTCCATGCGCCGCTCTTCCTTGCCGATCCACTTTTCGGAGTTCTTAAACGCGTCGGCAACCGCCTTTTCTTGCGCACGTACGAGTTCCTTGCGCGCTTGATACAGCTTCTCGTCCGCGTCCTTAAATTGGTCGGAGTCCTTCGCATAACGGTCACGCACGCGTGTGAGAGCGGCGATTTTCATTTCGGCGACGGCGACTTCGGACTTGCCGGAATCCTCCATACGGCGCTCCTCTTTATCGATCCATGTCATCGAAAAGTCATAGCGCGATTTAACGCTGTCCTCCTGCAGGCGTTTAAGCTGCAAGTTGAGCGTCCGCGCATCCTCGACCGTTTCCTTAAGGTGCTGCGCATGAGCCTTCCGCAACTTCTCGTACGCCTTAATCTGCTGTTCCGCAGACCAATCGTTCATCTCCGCTTGATAACGGATGGTTGCGAGGTCTGCGTTGTACGCTTTATCGCGGAGGTCTTTTGCGACTTCGGCTGCGGACTTCTCTTTCTTCGGCGTCTTGCCGGCGGCTTTTTTGCCTGCGGATTTCGTTTTCGTTTTGTCTTCCTTAAGGCTGATACCTGATCCGCCCGTAGCCGGAGCGAATGCCGCGCCGCTCGTCAATGAGTCTTTAGCACGCGCAATCTCCAGCGCGGCTTGTTGTGCCTTGGTCTGTTTTTCGTAAGCGGCGTTTAACTGCTCATCTACGCCCCCACTCGCGAAGTTCTCAAACGATTTATTAACGCTAATTCCTCCGACAGCCGTAACGCTCGTTTTAGCGAAGGGTGCGGAAGGGATGCCGGCAACAGCGCTCATAGCTTTCGCCAGGCTTTCGAGGTTACTAATCTGCGCGTTAACTGACGTCAGGTTCGCTTTTGCCATCGCCTCTAAGTTGCTGATATACGCGTTAGCCGCAGCCGCGGACTGATCGATAAACGAACGTTCAGCCGCGATATGATCACCGATGATGTCGACGTTCTGGATGCGGATTCGTCCGGATTCATCCATAGATCGGTTGAGATCAGGGTACTGCTTTCGGAGTTGCTCCGTCGTGTTGTAGAGTTCCTGTTTCTGTGCGTCGTCCAACTGCTGCGCTGACGAAAGCTCGTTGTAACGCGCGAGCAACGCCTCCATCGCCTCGACCTTACGGTACTTAGCCGCGAGGTCTGCGATCTCCGCTTCCTTCATCCGCAATAGTGCCGGTGTGGATTCGTTAACCGCGTCATTCATCATCTCTAACTTACGCGTCGCATCGTCTAGGCCGTCGTAGCCCATCGTCCGCAATTTATCGTCCATTTCCGCGAGTTGATCGTTAATCTCCAACATCTCGGTAAGAAGCGCAGGCGTCCCGAGTCCATCGCTCTGTAACATCTCGATCTCGTTAAGCCGTTCCTGCAATTGCGCGCGCTCTTCCAGTACCGTATTGAGTTCCGCGGTCTGAGTCTGTAACGCCTCCAACTCCGCAACGGAACGGTCAAGTGGTGACTGGGACAACGTATTGTTGAGTGATTGCTGCGCTTCGTCATGCTTACGCACTGCGTCCGCCGCTTCTCCGCTACTTGATACCAACGCGGAAACTCCCGCGACTACAAGTCCGATAGCTACGGAAATCGCGAGTAGAATCGGATTGCTGACGGTCAATCCTTTAAGCGCAAGTGATACGGCACCGATCGCAACTGAAAGAGCTAACGCACCTGTTGACGCTGTAGCAAACGCGATAATAGCGTTTTGCATAACCGGGTCCATTCCGTTAAATCCGAGCAACAAAGCGGAGATACTTTCCGCAGCACCGCGAATAACTGGCGCAAACTTATCGCCGACCGTGATACCGACGGCTTCTAGCGCGGATTGCATTTCGAGAATTGCGCCGTTTAACGTATCCATTTGCGTTTCTGCGATGTTGGCTGCGGTGCCTCCCGCGTTATTAAGCGACTCTGTAAACGCGTTTAGTTCGCCTTCGCCTGCGTTGATCAGCGTTAGGAATCCGGATGCCGCTTCCTGTCCTGCGACGATACTTGCGGCTTGTGCGCGCTGGGCTTCCGATAAGTTATCGAACCCTCGCGCAAATTGACCGATGATGTTCGCAAACGGGAGGAAGTTGCCGGCAGCATCCGTTACTTTGACGCCGAGCTGCTCCATCAGGTACGTAATGTCGTCCGTTGGACTTGCGAGTCGGAGTAGGATTGCGCGGAGTTGCGTACCGGCCATTTCGCCCTGGATACCCGCGTCTGATAGTTTAGCTACGGCTGCGGAAGCTTCTTCGATGGAAACTCCGAGGTTTGCCGCGATAGGTGCAACGTACTTCATCCCGTACCCGAGCTGCTCAATATTTGTATTGGAGCTCGTCATCGTTTTCGCCATGACATCGACAACCTGACCTGTCTGGTCGGCGCTCATCTGAAATCCCGTAAGGATGTTCGATGCGATATCCGCTGTTCGCGCTAATTCCATCTGTCCTGCAGCCGCGAGGTTTAGTACGCCAGGCATTGCCGCCATGATCTCGTTTGTCTTAAAACCGGCCATCGCTAAGAATCCCTGGGCCTCTGCCGCTTGCGAAGACGTAAACACCGTAGTCGCACCGAGTTCGATCGACTGTTGACGGAGCTTTTCGAACTCTTCGCCAGTTGCGCCGGAAATCGCCTTAACTTTCGCCATCGATTGCTCAAATTCCGCGGCAGTCTGTACGGATTTGGTAATAACGACAGCCATCGCAGCCGACAACGCCGCATACGCAAGTCCGAGCTGTTTAATCTCGCCGCGCACTCCGCCAGCCGCTTTCGTATTGCGTTCCAATTCCGCCGTCACTTGCGCGATATCTTTGTCGCTCGCACCCATCCGCTTAAGCTCGGCTGTCACCGTTTCTAGTTCGCGGCGGAGTACGTCAGGATTCGCTCGCTTAAGCGCCTGTTCAATCGATGCCGCGCCTGACGAACTCATACCCATTGCGCGGAGATTTTCACCCATCTCCTTAAAACTCGCGGATGATATTGCGGCAACTTTACCGGAGTTCGCAATAACGTCCTCCATCGCCCATATCTTCTTCGCGGTTGCGTCCGAAGCTTGCGTAAGCTTTAGTAACGCGCCTTCCGTACTGACGATCTGCCCTTCGAGTTTACTTTTCCGCGAACTATCGAATGTCGTCGCATATGACGCCTTCAACTCCGCCAGCTTCTTGCGCTGTACCTCGATCCGCGCATTTACGTTATCGAGTACCGGAGTCAGTTGCGCTATCTTCGTTCGGGCGTCACTGATCCGTTCAACTTCCGTCGCGGCTTGACGACCTGCTGCGCCTAGTTCCGCTGTCTTAACCTTGGCGGCCGCAATGCCCGCGCTATACCTCGATACGTCTAGTTCTAGTTTCGCGCGGATACCTCCGACGTCTACCGTACTTATCGTAATCACCCTCCCGTTAACTGTCTCCGCATGGCTTCGAAGCCCGATTCGTCAAACTCCGCTTTGGCCGCCGTATTCATCCCCGCTCGATCGCGTAAGCTGCCTACGAGCTTTTTCATGTCGTCGCCGGTTGAGTGCTGGACGGACAATGACGTAAGCCAATCCTCCGCGTCTACCTTGCGTTTAGCTTCTAGCGCGGTAAAAATGTCCATGACGAAATAGCCCGTTTCGAACTCGATCTGTGATTTGCCGAGACGAACCGCGCACTCTATGAAAAACTCGTCAATTGTTACGTTTCTTGCTGCGTTTGATTCGCGCCCAGACCCGCTAGAGCCAGGACGCCCCGCCCGTTTTTTAACAAGTCACCGAAGTTATTCACCTTCGCGACCGCAGAGTAGAACGCAACCAACTCGTCAAGGCTCGCGTTCTGCTCGATGTACTCTTCGTCAATGCCCGTTAACACGGCCGTCACGCGTACGATATCCTCGAATGAGTCCCGGACAGCAGCAACGAAATATGGCGCTCTGTCTTCGGGAGCTGCCGTCATTACGCTCACGATGAGTTGCGGTACTGCGTGAATGGAATCGAATAGCTCGCGCCATTGAGCAATCGTTATCTTGCGCGGCGTTACCGTCTTGCCGCCGATCTTGTACTTGCTTCTTGCGCCGATTAATCGCAATATCATCGCCTCCGTAAATTAAAAGGACGACTCCGAAGAGCCGCCCGTATTTGTCGCGCTATTAAGGTGTAGCCGTGATCGTCTCGTCGCCCAGCACCGCAACCACACCGTCATCGTCCGGAGTCGAACGCAGCGTAACGTTCGTGATCCGCTCGTTATCGTTGTCGTACGCGTAGGACAGATCCGTCTCAGAGTACGCTTTAGGCATCGTAATCCAGAAATTCGGATCATTACGTTTAGCCAGCGGCTTAATAACGGCTTTCTTCGCGGTATCGATCAGGTTAAGGCCGACGCCTGTTTTGATCTCAATTTTCGAGTCAGAGCCGGAGGTCACTACGCTCGCGCCCGTCATGATCTTCGGAATAACGGACAACTCGTACTCCGCGAACGGAATAGTTACGCTGACGTTACGGCCGGTGATCCGTTTGCCTACGACGGTCTCGCCGGTCTGATCCGTAAGCTGGTCGCGATATGACGTCTCCGTCGTGAAGGATACGCCGCCGATCGTAGTTTCAAACGTGATCATGTCCGGGCCTTCGCCGTACTCAACGATTGCCGGGCCGAGCTCGATTTTGGAAAAGTCTTGTGCCATTAATTGTTTCCCCCTTGTTTTTGGACAACGCAAAAAGGCCGCCCGTAATGGACAGCCCTTAAATCGTTGTCAATGTGAAATTGAGTGAGTACATGGTGCGTTCATTCGCGTCTTTGCCGAGATAAATAGGCGCCGACTGATTCGCAATGCACTTGATTACGCGAGTCGTACCGAAGTTAAATTCGGTCTTGCCTGCCAGGTCTACGTACACAGCACGCGCAATCTCATCCGCTTTACTTGCGGACTTGGCGCGGACTAACACCT
This sequence comes from Paenibacillus tundrae, assembly GCF_030812775.1. Taxonomy (GTDB): domain Bacteria; phylum Bacillota; class Bacilli; order Paenibacillales; family Paenibacillaceae; genus Paenibacillus; species Paenibacillus tundrae_A. Next base: position 190,247 of record NZ_JAUSTI010000001.1, on the reverse strand, counting down.
GCACCGCCGGTCTCCGTTTACTCGTCCACTCACTCGGCGCATATCCGGCTCCTAACCGCACATAAGCGCAATCGTCCGGATTGTTAGCGGCGAACTCGTTGGCGACGTAATTGTACGGGACAGCCACGCGCAGATAAGCGGTAATTTCAGGCACCGTAACAAAAGCGGCCATACTACGTCAGCCCCTTCCGGATAGCGTCCGCAATCAGCCGTTTGTACTCGTTGGCGTGCTGCGTGAGAGGATCTTCGAGATACTTCGGCTTTGTACCGGGCGTCGTCGGATTCTTAAACGCGGCCATTTCATGGACGATTAACGCGTAGTTGACGCGGTCGCCCGCTTTGCCCGTTTCAGTTGCGGAAAAGTAAACTTCGCCGGTAATCTTCGTCGGCGTTACCTCTACGTTCTTGCCGGAAGTTTCACGCAACGTACCTTTGTCGAGCGGAGCCTCTTCGCGTGATCGGAAAAGCAAATCGTCCGTTGCATCGTGCATCCCTTCGACCGCCGCGTTAGTTGCGCTCACCGTTGACGCGCCTAAACCGGCAAACAACGTTTTTGTATCGAACTCGAACGCCATTACACGAACACCTCCGTTAATGCAGGCTTACCGCCGAACCACCGTTTTACGCTATACGAAATGGGTGTGTACGTTATCGTCCGATTATTTTCGTCTGTGTACGTTAATTTGTCCGAGATGTCAATACGCGGCAACTTGTCGAATAGAAACGTGCCCACACTTGCGACTTCCTCTCCGCGTCCGTTACGTACGAGTTTAACGCCCTCAGAAAAGCGGCATTTAGCTTCGTAATCGTCTCCGTAGATAGGCTCGTTGTAATCCGGATCATTGCCGAGAAAAGGCGAGATGACGACGGTCTGACGTAAAGGGATGATCGCCATTATAACGTCACCCACTTCGAGGTCTTGCGTCCAATCTTAACGCCATTTTCCGCGCCAATAAGATCGAGCGCAGAGTCCGGAATCCACGCTTCCTCTCCGTTCTTTGCCCAGTCCTTAAACGTAAAGTTAGCGACGCCGGTCACGCCGAATGACGCGATTCCGTGTTGCTGTAAGCGGTTCGTATCGTTAAACGCCGTTGCCAATGCGTTAGCAAACTCGTAGACCGCCGCGTCAGGTATCGTATACTTCGGGTACTTGTTCGTCAGCACGAATGATGCGCGCGTAACAATTCGTTGTTTTTTCGCGTCTTCTGCTTCCGCCCAGTCCTCGATATCAATACAATTCGCGTTGATGTACGTATTTGCGTCAGCTACCGTAATTGCCATCCGTTACACCTCCGTTTATTTTGCGGAGGACGTAGCGTTAGCTTTGCGCGGTTTAGACGGAGCTTTAGCGGGTTTATCTTCCGCCTGTTCCCCGTCCACTTGCGCAGGTTCCTCCGAATCTGGTTCCGCGTCAGATAAACGGTTAAGCACCGCTACCTCATTCGCAGTCTTTGCTTCGTATACGCCGCCTGAAAACTTGCGCTCTACGCCGTCAACGTAAAACGAGAGTTCAAGATAGCGCGACTTGTACTTTGCCATCGTAAAACCTCCGTATTTAACGGGAGCCTCCGAAAAGACTCCCGGTTATTTGCGGTCGGCTTACGCCAAACCTTTGATGCGTGCGTGCGCTTGTTCTTGATGCAGCTCAAACGTGTACTCGCCGACGATCATGCCTTGGTAGTAGTCGCCTTTTTTGCCGAGATACTCGTGTTGGAAGTCGCGTCCGGTAAGGTTACGGATGCTCGCGCGGTTTTTATCCACGATGAACACTTCGTTAGCCGCAAGGTTATCGTTGATGGATACCGGGAACTCACCGAAGTCAGTTGTCAATTGTGATACAACCGTACCGCGACGTCTGTCCGCTTGGTCGATGCGGATCTTGTCGTCTCCAAACGAGGAAACTACGCGTTTTTGTTTCGCAGGAACGACGATTTCGTACATACCGCCTGTCGCGAATCCCCCTTTCGTGTAGATCGCTTGCAGACTATCGTTGACCATGTCGAGGCTCAGCGCCGCACCTGCTGCATCCTTAACGTTGGTATTGATCAAGCTACGCAGACCGGCCATTTGACGGACGTTTCCGTTCTCGTACTTGATACCGTTGATCAGCGCTTTCTCCAATTGCAACGCGAGCTCAAGCTGTTTCTTCGATTGCTCGTACGTATACATATCGGAGATGCCGTAGTTAGCTACTGCCGCGGCTGTACCAGTGATCTCTACAGTGTCCGTAAAGATTTGCGTCAGGTTAGACTTACGCTCTCTACGTTTGAATCGCGCGTCAATCGCATCACGACCTTCTACGGATTCCGTGAACTGGAACTCAACAACCGCGCCAGTTACTCCGGCCGCTGCGGTAGTGCCAGCGTATCCCCGCGTTACGGTCAACGTCTTAGTTCCGTCATTAATTGCGGTAACTTTCAGCAGCTCGTCGCCGAGTTTGATTACGTCGTTAACGCGGAACGGCTCTACGGAAGCAACTACGACTGCAGTAGCGCTATTCGTAACGTCCGCAGTAATTGTGGATTCGGTTGCGAACATCGCGTCTTCATACCAGTTGTGCTCAACCTGGTTAACTGCACCCGCAAACCCTAGCATTGCAAGCATTGGCGTTTGGTGAGGATTAAGAAGTAAAATCTCTTCTGTTACGGATTCCGGTTTACCGATCAGGTCTACGTTAAAAATCTTAGTCATTGTTTATTTCCTCCGTTTATAAGGGTTTTGGGTAAACAAAAAGGCCGCCCAATTTAGGACAGCCTTTAGCTCAATTCTCTTTTCAGTTGAGTATACTTAGCGATGGCTTCTGGCGTCGGGTTCTCGCTGGCCTTCGCCTTGGCTTCTGCAAGAATCTGTTCCTTCGTTTTGGCCGGCTTCGCTTCGCCTCCGGACGGCGCTCCGATTGTTCTCGGCTCCACCGGTGCTTGTTCGATCATGTACGGATTATCTTCAATCAGCGCCTTAACTGCGTCTTCAAGCCCTTTAACGTTGCCTTCGTCGTCGACTTCTACCGCGGATAGGTCAACGAGTTTAAGCGCGGATTTAAGGGCGTCTGGTCGCAGTTTAAGCTCGCGGGCTACATCCCGGAACTCCGCTTTAATAAGGCGTTGGTTAGCGGCTGTCAATGCGTCTTCCCTTGACTTCTCTGCGGCCTCTGCGCGTTCTAACGCTTTAGTTCGTTCAGCCTCAGCTCTCTCTGTTGCGGTCATTTCCGCTTTCTGGCGTTCCTCTTCCGCACTCTTTAGCTTAGCGAGCTCGGCTTTAATATCGTCATAGTCTCCGTGTTTCTTGCGCTCTCTTCCGAGTCGATCCGCGATCATGCGGTCAACGTCCTCCTGCGTAAATGTCTTCGATGGCTGCGGATCAGCCTGCGGTTCTTGCGGAGTAATTTCCGGATTAGGATCGTCTTCTGCGAAAAGCTGCAAATTCATCGGATACTTAACGTTTGTCATATCGTTTCCTCCCGTTTAAAGCCCGTCGGCTATCGTATCCGTCAGTTTAGCGACGTATCGTAGGTCGTGTTACGTTAACTGCTGCGTACGCCTATCGGAGCTTCAATAAATGGCTGAGATATAAAGCGGAATGAGAACTCAATTTCATCACCTGGGCGGAAAGTATTAACGCCTTCCATACGCCAGTAGTAAAATGCGTGGTGTCTCGGCTGAAATCTCTGCGCGTCTGACTGTTTCTTGATATGTTCCGGTGGTAAGGCGCGTACAAATGTCTGTACTCCCGTTGTTAAGTTTATAGGCTCGCGATATACGTCCCATTGCAGACCTTGATTGTTGCCGTACAACGCGCCGCCTGCGGGCTTATCATCCGCTTGGATTAAGAAGCCGCTAATCAATTCAAGTCCGCTAATATCGCGGCTAGATTTAAGGTCACAAATTACGTGCGTCACGCCGTCCTTGTACGCGCTAATAGGTGAGTATTTGAGGTAAATTTTCAGTTGCGACATCTTACTAACATCCTGATCGCTTATCTCCGCAGGAAAAATCGTCTTGCCGACGAGTGTATCGCCAACCTCCGCCGGCCGATGCCACTTGAACTCGGTTCCCGCGCTGTTTTGATATCTGAACTCGATCTGATTCGGATTAGTCGTCACTGACGTTGTATTATCTGATGTCGACGCATGGGGTGTAATTAAATCGGCCGTATTTCGGTATTGCCATCGCGTTATACTCAATATAAAAACCCCCATACATCGACTGTTTGTGTACTCGCGCTCTTGTTAAAAAGTCCGATCTTAATAATCGGCGCTCCGATAACTTCCGGTGAGCTTATTACGCTAGACACTCCGTCTCCCATCGGAAATGTCTTAGCCGCAAAATAGTTAAAACCGCCGTCGATAGATATCCGCAATACGACGTCAATGTTGCCAATTCCGGAAGCTTTCGCAAACAAACGGATATTAGCGAAGTCAGATACGTCGTAATTCTCCGGAGACGTCACGATTGTCGAGTTACCGGCCGGAACAGATACCGCTTTAAAAAATTGCGGATTCCATGTTCTACGCGCGAAAGGCAGCGTTCTGATAGCTCCCGACCCTGCATCGTATCCATGCGTTGTTGACGGACCAAATACCGCAACGTCCTCGCCGTGAGCTCCGGTATCCGCGGATAAAGGGATGCCGTTAACTGCGTTTAATGCACGCCGTGAGTTATTTCGAGCTATTGTATCCCGTGCCATCAACCGACACCTCCCGTAATAACGCGAACGTATCCGCGATAGGCTGAGCTGCCGCTAATGGAGAGGGTGGTAAACGGATCGACACGTTCATCAAGCGCGTCCCCGCCCTTTACTACTGTTACGAACTTCCCGGCTGTCACGGTAATGTCAGTTGTCCCATCGTTAAAGACTACGATGTAGTTTGCGGTGTTCCTGATCGGTACGTTCGCTGTTCCCGTTCCTGAAAACGGATCTCTTGCGATTGGGTCCGCCATCTAATTTCCTCCTCCGATTGTTTCCGGATTTCTTATCGGAGTCAGTACGTGACGACAACGTGGGTGAAATATTTCGCGACGAGGTAGATCGCCTACATACGGATAATCTCCGGAAGCATCCGGTGTTAATTTGACGATGCGGCCTTCCCAGTTACGGCACGCATCTTTAGCGCCATGGCTCGATATCCTGGCGTAATAAACTCCGCGTCCGATCGCCTCATTCATCGTTGCGTCTCGGTGCGCGGCGTTAAGTTTCGTACGTGTAACCGTGTCGACGTATACTTCCGGCTTCCAACGCCGTCCGGCCGCGTCAATAATGCCGGTATTAGTTGCGTTGCCTAGCGTTTGTTTGATCCGCGCAAGTATATCGGCATTGATCGTACGGCGGCCGTTTATTCCAGCGGCCATGTTAGCTCGAAATGACTCCGCAGTAGCTTGTCGAACGGCTTGGCGAACTCTACGGTCGATGTTCTGGGTCACCGCAAGTAAATCCGCCTGCGTGTCCGCGATAGCTGACGCAACAAGCTCGCGATTAATCCGGTTGAATTTAACGATCTTCTCCGCTTCGGCTATCGTGGAGGCTACGCCTAACTCAACGATTGCACGCGCTACTCCATCCGTCGCTGCCTTCGGAATATACTCCGCAACCCAAGCCGCAGACTCCGAGTTGAGATCACGCAAAATAGCCGCAACCTCAGCGAGGGCGGCCTTTGCATGTGCGCGTGATATGTCGGATGCATCTAAGCGCGATAATTCCGCTGCGATGGCTAGGACAGCGCGTTTGTAAGCGTCGACTAGGACATTGATATCCCGGTCATAGTTCGGATCAGGTAATCGTGCCATTACGTCACAACCTCGTTAAATATCGTACTGTCGACGGTGCCGGCGGTACGTTGTTCGTCTTCGTCAATGCGGCGGATTGTCTCTTCGGCTTCTGCGTCGGTAACTCCGTCGAGGTCTTTAATCGCGTCAGTTACAGACCACGTCGGCTTAGCGCCCGTCCGGATACTTGCAACCTCTGCGGCTTCTTTCTCGTTACGCGGAATGCCATCGCGCCATCCAATCGTCGGATAAACTTCGTCGTAAGGTTCGAACGTAGGAACGCCTTTATTTGCGATATTCTCAAGAAGCATCGCTTTCCACAACGCATTTCTAACTGCGCGGTCAACGTGCGTCCTAATACGTTCGACCTTTTTAAGGATCGGCATGAAGCGAGCTTTAATCGCCGCGCCGTCGGTGTGAGACGTACCTGTTCCGCCGCTATCGGAAGTGATCGTCGTCCCGAATAGCCACTGTGGGGTCTCTGCCATTTGGTAGATAAGCCCAAGTAGAAGTTCAAGCTCCTTGAACGCGCCATCTAGTTGCGAGTTCCAAGTCATGTAACCGGGCGTGACGTCATCTTTCTCAAGTGGGATGTACTTACCACCAAACCTTACTGATCGGTCGTCCTCTTCGTCGATGTCTGGGCCATAAGCGGTCGGGTCAGAGTGCTTCCAGAGAATATAGTCGATCTGTACGAGACGGTCGTTAATTGCAGCTAATTTGCTTTCCATCTTCTCGACGGTAGAAATGCCAGCCCAATGGTCATCGGTTGTCTTGTGCGGTATGTGATCGATATTCAAGTGCGGTGTTCCTGTAGCCATTACGTTTTCTTCGCGCCCAGTCTCGACTTTATCACCAACGATATAAAGCGGAATCGGTACGCCTTCTGACGTATCCACGCCGTTAGGAATCAACTTATAACGTTCAAAAACGATATAGCCCGGAATATGACGCTCAACGTTAAGGAAAGGCGTTTCATTCATCGTTACCTTTCCGCGAATGTACGACATGATGTTGCGCGTCTGTTCGATTTCCCATTCTACCCACGCAACATTAACGGCTTTGAATCGCTTTTTTGATCCGCGAGCCAACTCCGGAAAGACTATCGATGGATCGACCGTTTCGATGATCGGTTCCTTCTTGGTCGGCGGTCGCTCCAATTCGAGTTGATCCGTTTCCGTAAAATCGTCACGGTAGTCATATCGGACTTTGACGAAAGAGTCTCCGCGATATCCGCCACCGACTGTAGTTTCGTGAATCATTTGGTTCAGGTCGTTTTCCTCTACGATAGAGTTAAGTCGTGACTGCTCGGTGGAATCGGGTCCCTTTCCGCTGTTATACGTAGGCTTCTCGCCGACCAATAAATCCGCCGGCTTTGTGACGAGAACATCCACGATATTAACCGCGATAAATAACGTTTTTAGCTGCGGTGCATGCGGCGTATCCTTTAGTAGCGCGGAAGCTCTATCGTAAATCTCAGCATGTCTTCCTTCGAAAATCTTTCGTCCCCGTTCGTACTTAGCCAGACGTCGTATCTCCGTTTGTGGCGGATATTGAGCGCCGGGATAGAACAGCTTCGTTTCCTTCATCGTAAAAAATTCCGTCAAATTACGTCCTCCTCCCCGTTACATTCCGCGTGGCTTGTTCCGCACTTTTTTGCGCCCTGATTTCGCAATACTCACGGCCATCTCTGCCGCGTCAATTACGTCATCATGCGAGCCGGTTCCGTAATATTCGAATTGTTCAAGCAACAACGCATGTCTCTTCGAAAACTGTATCGCGCCACTCTCGATATCCGGGAGTAGCGCTTCAATCCGCAGCTCTTTCCGCGAACGTTGATGTATCTCTTTAACGCGAGTTCCCGCCGGATATCCCGCAGCTCTCAGCGCTTCTTTTAGCTTCTGCACGAAGAACTCTTGCGCCGCCTGCGCTTCCGCTGCGATCGCATTCGGTTGGTACCGGAGTACCTTTTCGACAATGACGCGGATAAACTCGTCAGGCTTAACACGCTCCCCATACGCATCGATTACGTATTTCGTTCCGGTCTTCTTGTGGCGCGCGATCGTAACGACTGCGGAATAATCGCCGCGCTGTTTACCCATCGCAAAGTCAACGCCAGTGTATACGTCAAATAAGTTTGCCGGCGGCGGGTACTGCGATAGCAACTCTTTGATCTCCGCGCTATCCCAATACGTAAACGACTCCGGATTAAACACCATCGATTCCTCGTCGACCGGATTGTTCTGATACTCCGTGTTAAACGCCTTCGATCCGTTGTCCCATTTGAACTTCATCAAGCGCCAAATCGGCTGGGCTTCCGGCCACAATACGGTAGCGCCGCGATCCATTTCCTCGCGATTCATCTCGTAGAGTTCAAGCGCGTCCTTTATGCGTGCTTCCTTCGGTCTGTCTGGATCTTTATAAACGAGCCGGCACGCTTCCCACAAGTCCATGCGTGCCGGCCATTCGATAACGGCGCGGTATATTTTCGACTTAAAGTCTGCGCGATTATAAAGCACATCAACGAGGAGCGCTTCGTGGTGGACTGTCGTTCCCATGTATACGAAGGCTGTCCGCTTACCTTTCGGATCACCCAGCGGTACGACCGTTTGAGCGAACCAATCGCGCAACTTCTTACGCAAATCCGGCGTTGATGCGTTACCGCCTGGTCGCGCATCCTCTAAGTCGTCACATACGATCAAGTCCGGCCTCACGCCGTTCCAGTTACGTCCACGGAGCGCTTGACCCGTTGATGCCGCTTCAACCTTCGTAAGTAACTTCTTCGTTCCGTCTTCGCGTGGCTCCCATGCGATAAACTCCGACGAGTTGTCCTTCGGATTCTCTTGTTGCTTCGGGCTTAGCAGAGGGCCGAAATCTGCGCGCAATTTAACGTTGCTTTTAAGCTGCATCGCAATCCAATCGAGGTTGCCGGAGCTGACCGTTGGCGTATCCGAAATGATAATCTCGTAGCGGCGTTTTCTGTACGCAATCTCTCGCAGAGGGAAGCCCTTGGATAAATACGTTGATTTCGCGTGAGAACGGGGCGCCGCCACCGCGACCTTATCGTTTGTAGTAACGTTGGAGACATCGTCCATTATCACGGCGATTTCACGGTGAAATATAGGCGCTAAGTCCGCGTCCGTAATATCGAAGCCGTCCCAGTTTCCGTCGTTGCCGGGATTCCGCGCTTCCGAAAAGTATTCAAGCGCAAATTCGATCAGATCCGTTTCGCAGCGGTGAATCCGCTCCAGGCGCTCATACTCCGCAAGCTGTGCGTCAATCTCCGCCGCGTCATCCGCTGAAAGAGAGGCGATATCTACGCCGTCGAGCACGTCTAATAGCGCGGACAGCTCGTTAAGCTTTGCGCCGCGCTCTTCTCTTCCGATCCATTTTCCGTTAGTCCATGCGATAGATACCGCCTCCCTTCGTAGTTACGTTGAATTTGCGTGTAATTAGCGTTCTTAGGCGCTTACCCTACCGAATACACTCCGAACGGGTGAAACGCGCTATTTGGACGGTGATTCTTACGTGTTCCTTGCGATAGATGCGTTCGCCCACATTACCGCTTCCTCTAGCTTCGTACTTGCGAGTGACTTTTCGCGTGAGTTCGGAGCCAATTCGTCGATCAAGTACGCCAACTCCTTCGCTTTCGACCGGATGGCTTCGTACTTTTCCGGCTGTCCTGGTTGCGGTGAGTGATAGCGGTAGTTATTTTCGATAGTTGCGTTCATATTTCGTTCTCCCTCCGTAAAGTCCAAAGTTAAATTTTGATACGTGGATTTTTCGGGTACCAGATGCGCCGCCCAGCGAAGGCCCCTTGGGGGGTCACGCAAGCACCGCCGCCCCTCTCCGCTTTCCCTGCGCCTGTCCCACGTTTATACATCCGCGTTGCATAATCGTAATGATCCCGTTTAATCACGGATATGCACGGACATGTGCACAAAAGCCGGATTATGTACACGAGTACTATACGCAAACCCGCGCCCCGCCTACGTTTGAAGCCGATGCATAAACGCGCCTTATACATCGCATATACATTTCCAGTTATTAACGCGTACAACCCGCATTCCTACGCGGATTATGCCCGTTAGTAACTGGAAGGTTATACGCTTATTTCCCGGAGCCTGCCGCGCCTATTATACGGGCAATATACAGCGGAAAATAAGCGCTATGCATAAACCGTCGCACTGTAACGTGTTGAAGCGATGAGGTGAGCGGAAAGTTTCGGGGAGGGTGCGCGGAAAGGGCGCGGTGTAGGCTACAGAGCCGCATGTGAACCGCTGTGTACTCGTAGCCTACCGCATCCCTACTATATACGCGCGCACGTAAGACGCATACTTTACACGCCTCTTCCCTTCGCCTGCTTAATCCGTTCCCTCAACGCATCGATATCGACATCTCCGCTAACCTTCGTCTCTACCTCGACCTTATCCGTAAGCATACCGTTAACCTGCAGTAGTAGCTTCGCGGCTGCTGCGTTATGATCCGTTAACACTGCGTCAGTCAGCGATTCCATTACTTCCGGTAATCTTGCGGTTGTCTGGCGAACGATCTCCTTCTTCAACTCACGGTCAAATAGCGGATCTTTCAACCAATCGTAGACAGCGCGCCTACTAACGCCGGCTTCCGTTGCTATCTGTTCCATCGTTAGTCCACCACGTTTAGGTAACGCGAGATATCGGATTGCGATCGCATGGTGCGTCTCTATTCGCTTAAGCATTATTGCGTCCTCCTTCCGTTGATTTAACGTAATAAACGCGCCTTCCTACGCTCAGGCAAGGCGTAAGATAGACGCGCTAATATTAAGGTGATTTTACGTACTTGGCGAGTGGATAACGCATGAGAGTTACACTCACGTCGCCTATACCGCCTCTAACGCAGAGGTAATAAGTACCGCCGTCATACTCAATGTTATCTACGTTAATATTACGTTCCTTTGCGATATTCCTACGTATATCATCCGTAGTCAACGCCATTACGTGACGTCCATCTTCGAGTTTTACTCCGCGCATTACTTACGTCTCCAATCGTTAATATCATCGATCCACATTACGATAATAAGCAGCGCCGGTACATACGGTATTAACGCAATGTATCCGAGGCTCTTCGTTACTTCTGCGATCCCAGTACGCGATTGAATAGCTACCGGAATAAACACGATTAGATTAACGAGTAATAACGCAGTATGAACGCCTAATATAACGAATAGTACGTTTACCATACGCTCACTCTCCGTTCGCTTAACGTAATTGAATCCGCGCTATTTAATCTTTGGGATTGCCTACATGAGTGTCTTCTTCGAGTTACCTTCTTGGTTATAGACAAACAAAAAGACAGGCTCTTAGTTCCACCTGTCATCATGTATTCTTATTCAATTGATAGCGCGTCAAAAGGTATTATCTCCTAACTGCCCCGCGAAGTTTAGTTTGCGATAGCAAAATCAACTGAGCGGTAATGTTTTGTTTGTTCTTATTGAGTTCGTTATTATTACGTTTGTTCTTATTACCGTCACTCTCCGGTGATTTAGGTAATTCACTCTACAGTGCATTAGGTAAATCACTCAGGAGTGAATGACCATACAACTCCGCCAATCTCGCACGCATTTCCTCGTCAGTCAGCTCGCTGTAATATTGCGGATAGTAAAGCTTATCCCGCTTATTCCCCGCATAGTCATACGCTGACTTAACGAGTCCAACCGCCTCCAACACGCTACATAACGGCTTAATCCGGTTCCGTCCGATCCCCGTCTCGTCAGCTATACGTTGAACTGACGGAAATGCGCTCATATAGCGGTCATTGTCCGGCTGCCCGTTCACCATCGATAGTAAATATACGTATAGCGCGGCGATATGTACGTTACTTTTATCGTACTCACGCGCGATCGGAACGATCCTACGGAAAAGGTCATGCGGAACAGGAGCGTAATGCCCCCGTTCTAAACAGCGTGTCTTTTTATATTCGGCTTCTTGCGCTAATTTGCGAAATTGTTCGCTCATACTCCACGGCACCTCACTCCACGTATTTAATTACTTACTACTCACGGAATACTCGTCTAAAGCTGTACGTACAGTGTCCGATTTCTCAAACAGCCAAAAGCGGCCGCCTGTCTTTTCGTTAACACCTACGCAAATATATCGGATGCCTTTCGCGCGGAGGAAGTGGTACATGGCCGGCGAGTAGCAATAAAGGTATGCGTTAATCATAAGTAAGCCCTCCCTTAGTTAAACTCTACAACAGCGCTGGACAGACCATCCTCTAACGTTTGTTCAAACTCGTAATTGAAGTCGTCCGCATCCTCAAACGTGTCAAAACGTTGAAAGTCCGCATTGTCCTCGTTCAATAGTACGAAGTTATCACCTTTTGCGTTAGTCACTTGAATAGCGTATGTCATACTTACACTCTCCTCTTCAATTTTCGTTTCCCTAACGGGATTTGACCGCACATCGGCGGCCTTATAACTCCGTAGCAAACTGAGCAAGCAAAAAACAACCTTCCTGGCAGGAATTTACGTACATTTAAGCGAATTATTTTCATAAAGGAGGCGAGTATCATACGCAATTTACGCACAAATACGGAGCTGCTGGCGGCCGCGTTATTCCAGGTACGCGTAACTATCCGTGAGCAGAACGGTCAGATTGCGGATTACGGCGGCCCGATCGAGCGATACAGCGATAACAGCGTTAAGATTGACGGTACATATTACATGCGCGGAGTTTACGAATTTGAAGCGGAGGAATTAACGTGATAGAAAAATACGAAGTAGGCGCGCCATTTCCGATAGATAACGAAGCTCCCGGAGTTGAACGGTGCACATCGCGATTAGCTGGCGCAAGTTTTGACGTGTTGTACTACATAAATAACGCGACCAGCCGGGAGATTAAGGCGTTCAGGAACACGCTGCTACGGTTACATGTGTGGATTTACGAGGATATTCCGTTTATTGCCGTGTCTTATCTCGGCGAAAACTGGACTTATGACGTAACACTGACGGTAGCTACGCGAGACATGAAAGACGTCGCATCAGCGTTTGTAAACGGAGAGAGCAACGTAGTCACGCTATGCTTGATCGACGCGCAGACGAATGCTATCCGCGCGATAAGGACGTTAGGATTGCCAGAAGACGCGATGAAGACGGTGAGAGATGCAGGCCGCGCGCAACTAGATCGCTACGAAGACGAATCGGAGGTGCTTGCAGTTGTTAACTCCGTCTACGAGCGGATGAGTACCGCCGATATCATTGCGCGCGGGACAGTTTACGAGTTTAGACGGAAATAGGGACGCAAAAAGGGCCGGATTATCTCCGGCTCACTCTTTATCTTATGATATCCCATTTTGTGCGTACCACTTCGTCGATGGGTTCTGGCTTTTCTGACAGGTAGTGATAGTAGGAAGATATTACGGAAATAGCTTCCTCTATTGAACCGTAATACTCTCTTTTGCAGCTTTCCGATACTTCCTGCTCGTATGTTTGGTAGATATAGCCTTGATTTTCAACTTTGACTTCTTCAATGTAGTAATTGTAAAGCCAAAAACCTCTTCTGAGACTCGGATTAAAAGAAGTAACAATGCACTCCACGTCTACACCCATATGTCTTAGTTCTTCTTTGATTTCATCACCAGATTTAAGTGATCTTAGAAGCTGACCGCGATGCTCTTCCTCATAATCATCTGCCCACATTCCAAAGTCACACTCGTTCGCCTCTAACTTCTTTCCGCTGAGTATCCGTTTTCTCTCTTCTATCTCAAACCCGCGTATATTCTCCCAAATTCGCATTTTACCGTAAACCTCGGCGTTAATATTCATACTCGCTTCCTCCTTGGTCGGCGCCAATGTACGCCAGTATCTACTTATTTCGACGATCTTCCGCTTGATTCCCGTCTGTCTAACAATCTTCCGCACATCAACGCGCTTTTTCATCGGTCTCTTCCGCTTTTACCTCGACCCACACTCCGCCAGCAACCCGTATATAGCTCCGTCCGCCTACCCGCTTACCTGCCGCAAACATCCGCTTATTCATCCGCTAATACCTCCTTACGTGCTGCGTTTAGATTACGTAACTTCGCTATCTTACGCGCGGCCGTATAATCCGCGTCATTAACGATCGCTTCGACCATGCCGACGAATGTAGCGTGGATTAGCGCACGGCGATTAGCTGGCGCGTCCTCCTCCGTATAACTACTGCGTAATAGTGCAACGTATGTCTCTCGGCTCATCCTCCGTTTACCTCCCGAAAGTATTCATTAACCTGGCGATCGAGTAACGTATGGCCGCGGATAATCCAGCGTGTTTCTCCGGTATAGGCGGCTGGTGTTGTCATGTGGGCAATCGCTAACTCTCGGCGGTTGAACCCGAACTTTGCGAAAGACTTGACGCAGATTACGCGCTTGGTCGGCGTATTAGCGTTGCCTGTGCCGGCGCATCCATAGCATACGTAGGTTTCGTTATAGCGACCGGAACCGTCGCAGCGTTCGCATCTACAATAGGTGAGCAACGGTCATTCTCCCTCCTGAATCATCTTGATCATGTGATCTAAATTTTCTGATTGTTTTTCGTTCACCTTAACCTCGTTTTTCCATATGTCAATTGTACAATGTTGCGTATGGATGGAGCATGAGGGAGCTATGGCGAAAGTACGGCTATCTCCCAGTACTTCGTGTTCAATGCCGTGAGACTCTAACATTTGCACAACCTTCTTAACTGTTTTAGTAATAGCGTTATAAGATTTGTTTGATATCATTTGGCTACCTCCGTTACGACTCGTTTATCGTGTCCTTTGATGAAACGAATATACCACAGACTCTTTTAACGAGTCAACAACTATTTGACACTTTTTTCGAGTCGCGTTAAAATCGCAGTATAACTGGAGGTGCCTGGATGACAATAAGGTCTAACTTGCGCTCGATTATCGACCAGCGCGAAATACCTATAAAAAAACTAGCGCGTGATATCGACTACCGCTTCGAATCGGTACGAATGATGTACCACGACGAAATGGAGCGTTATCCGCGCGAACTTTTAACGAAGCTATGCGTTTATTTAAACGTTGGCATAAACGAACTTCTTACGCTGCGAGAAGCGGAATAGTCTCCGTTTCCTCGCGTACAATCTCCGTCTCATTCATCGCACCCATCTCGTTAGCCCAACGCTTGCCGATGTCGCGGCAGCTAACGAAAGGCTCCGTAAGCTCTCCGCCATTTTCGTAGAGATTGTACGTGGTGACCGCGCCAGGCGACGTGTCGCGTTTGTATTTGGCGTCTCGTGCGCGATTAGCCTCGCGGGCACTTGCGTCTACATTGCGCCATTCTTTCGCCGTCCTACGCCGCCTCACCGGCTTCGCTTTATTCTCCCCAGTACTGTCATATGTGTCCGAGAGACTAAAAGAGTATTCCTTATCTCTACGCGTCGACTCTTGCCTAGCACTAAGGATTGGGTACTCATTCCGTGTCATTTTATCAGGATGAGGGTCTAGTATCTCTTCTCGTAAGATGTACTCGCTCAGGTCATTCAAACAGTCTGCCGGCGGCGATTCTCCCGTGTCTCGGACATAGGAATCAATCATTTTTCCCACAAACTCAATCCGCTCCGCACGGTCTTCTATAACATTGAATATGGCTTTTTCAACTTCATCCCTAAACTGCTGTTTGAAATTCATAATAAAAGTCTCCCATCCATTCAGTTAGTTGAGAACGTGTGTTGTTGCCTTTACCGTAGATATAGTGAAAGTCAGAGTGACACGAGATACACAGCGTTACCCCATTACTGACATCGTAGCGTAGCTCAAACGCACTGTTAAATGACTCAATATGGTGTGCTTGCATCCCTCTACGTGAACACTGTCCACATTTCTGGCACGTAAATTCATCTCTCCTGCGCACATCAAGTGACCATTCCGCGTGTCTATCGTCTCTAAATAAAACCCTCGGCTTCTCACTCGGCGGGTACATCGCCTCAAAAGCAGCATCTCCAAGGTCATTTCTCAGATTGTATGTCTTGACTGGCTGCTTAGCATTGAGCGCCCGATAGTGTTTCGTCTCCTTTGAGACACTCTCCCTAATAGCCTCTTCCTGCGTAACTGGAGCGTGAAAAGTTACATCTAATGTGGAGGCGGCTGAGATACACTCTAGGCTAACCTCCCGTTGCTTCCTCATGTCCCATTGTGACTGACTAAGGATCGGATACGCGGACAACTGGATCTTGTAAGGACTCGTATCCTTAAATTCGTCACTTAGAAGATAGTCGGTTAATTTGTCCGTCAAGTAAGGCGGAGGAGCACTACCTGTGACCTCCGCATACCTTTCAGTAAGTTCTTTAACATCCGAAAGTCTGCTTTGTAGCGAATCTCCTTCTTTTTTGATGAGGCGATTAATTAAAAGCCGGTATTCATGCTCCGTCATTAAGTCGCCTCCATTTCGATATCTTCCGTATATTCAACGCTAACCTCTCCGTATTCCCATCGCTTATAAACCGCCGCCATCTTATCCGCCGCATCATCGATCAACTTCGCGACGCCTTGCTGCGTGATTCCCATCTGACGCGCCGCCTCCGCTTGTGTCACGTCGAATCCGTACACGAACGCAATGGCCTCCGTCTGCCGATCCGTTAAGCCGGCGCTGTTAATTGCGCTATGCAGATCGACTAGAATGTCGCAGGCTGCGTAATCGCCCCGAAAGCGCGCCGAGCTGATCCGATGGCGATCGCGCAATAGCGCCTTAACTCCGGCCGCGTCGTTTAGCGAGTATTTAACGTTGTAGCTGCGCGAACCCTTTTCGATATCAACTTTAACGTGTCCCACGTCACATCGCTCCTCTATCGTGAATTTTTCGAATACTTACGTTTTCATACGCTTGATCGCACGATGCCCAACTCGTTCTCTACGTACTGATCCTCGCAAAATCCGTCGTGCGTCTTCGCACCGCTTGCGTAAGTTGTTACGAATGATCCGCGTTCAATTGGCTCGCCGCAATATGCGCAATATGATACGATCTCCACGCGCTCATCTGGCGGTTGGAAACGGTCGAAGAAGTCCGCGCCGCTCATTACGCAGCCTCCGGTAAGGACTGCGCTAGAGCTGCGTTAAGTTGTTCGGCAAGCGCGATTCCGAGTAAGTACGCGACTCGGCTCGCTACGCCGTTACCGACGATCCGGTATTGCGCGGATAGCGATAGGGATTCCGGAAGCACGTACGAGTCAGGTACGGATTGAATGCGGAGACACTCACGGACGGTAAATCGGCGCGGCTGTTCCGGAGAAAAGTACATACCGTCCGGAGAACCTTTCGCAAGATGTGCGGTCAGAGTCCTACTAGGTAATTCCGGATTACCCGCAGGATGCTTGCGTAAATAAGTTTCGTATCCTCCGTTTTCTAGGCGCTCCCTAACGTGAGAAGTCAGCGGTTTCGGATCGTGGTTCGCAATAGGCTCCGGTAAGTCTCCGATCACATCACGCAAGGTCTGCGTCTGATAATCCCAAACCCACGGAGAAGGGAAATCGAACGTAAATCCGATATCCTTACGTACGCCTACGATAAATACTCGCTCCCTCTTTTGGGCGACTCCGTAATCCCAAGAGTTGATTACACGCCAGGATACGTTATATCCTATTTCCGCGAATTTCACGAGCAGAGCGTCGAGAGTATGGCGGTGTTTCTTTTGCGTCAAACCCTTTACGTTTTCGAATACGAAGGCTTTCGGTTGCTTACGTTCGATAATGTCCAGATACGTCCAGACAAGCTTGCCGCGATCGTCCTCGTCGCCTTTACCTTTACCTGCGATAGACCAGCTTTGACAAGGGGGCCCGCCTGCGAATATATCCGCGTCCGGAATCTGCGCTTGAATTTCGTCGCTCGTAATGTCGCCGCAGACTACGTAATCGCCGAGGTTGTACGCGTAAGCTTCCACCGCGCGTTTATCGAAGTCATTTGCGAATGTGATATCGTAGCCTGCCGCCTTTAATCCGACGGCCATCAGACCGCCGCCACAAAATAACTCGGCGACCGTAAGGCCATTCGGAGGTAGCTGCGGAGTAACGTTATAATTGCGGATGGTAGTTTCCTCCTCTACGTCTAATTTTCCGGGATGGAGCTGACACGATAGCTTTTGGAGCGGGGTCGTTGTAATCGTTCCTGCCGCGTCAGTCCATGCGCGCTTTCTGAGTCCGTTTGTACTTCCGCCCTCTGTCGGAATCTTACCGTTCCAATATACGAGCTTTTCTTCATGCGTTAAGTTCCGCCAATTGCCGCCGGGCGGTATCTTATGCGCAAACGGACGCTCGTCATTACGTAAGCCGTAACCGTTATGATTCGGGATCATCGGTAACATCGCGCTCCTCCTTCCGTTTCTGCAGCGGAGTCCGATCGTCATACTCGCGCTTATCTAACGCGTCGATCCGTCCTGCGAAATAGCCCGCTTCGTAACCTTTACGCCACTCTTCCGCGATGTTACTCATTCCGGCCAATCACCGCCTATGAACGCGACGATCTCGTCAATCTGGCGATAGAGATGCGCGAGGTCGCCGTCATTCGTAACGGTAAAGTCTGCCGAAAACCCATCGAGCGCCGTCTCCGTGCCGTGCGTAAGGTCGCGGAGATTAAAGCGGTCGCCTGACTTAATGGCGCGTTGAATGCGGAGGGCTTCCGGTGCTTCAACGCGGATGAGGACGTAGCCGGCGGATTTCAACCGTACAGCCTCGTTTAACTGACGCGTGTCGGTGATAACTGCGGGAACATTATCGGGATCGCTAAACGATAACTTATGCGCGTCTACATTCTCGAAACAAGCGTCAACCCATACGCCTTCTCCGTAATATTCCCGCATGAGCTGTCCGTGCATTTGATAACCGACGCGCGGTTTAGGATTGCGCGGAATCTCGCGGTAACGGCGGTGGAAGTCGCGCTTAAGCTCGTCGCCGAAAGCGAACGCTGTGTATCCGTATTTTGACGCGAGATAGTCGGCCGCGGTGTCCTTGCCCGAACGAAGGCGTCCGATTAATCCGATGTTAGGTAGCGCGGTCATTACGCCACCTCCTTCCGCGGCTCTGCGCTGTCTGATTCAGCTTCGCTTACACGGGAGTCATCAATTACGGATAAGTCGTGCTCAAACGCCCAAACGCATCCGTCATCACGTGTTGCTCTATCGCTTCGGTAAAGTACGCCATCCACGAGGTTAACAACGGGTCCGATCGATCCGTAAGCGTACGCAGAATCTCCGGTTGCTTTAACGATATCCCCAACGCGAACCTCCGTAGGCTGAGGCGCGCTAACGTACTCTTCCGGAATCTCCAAGCCAAGCGCACGTCTCAGCGCAATCGCTTTTCCGATCCACACGTTAAATACGTCGCCTGGCGCACATTTAGCGATGCCGCGCGTAATATGACCGTCGGCAGTACAACGGATAACTGCGACTACCGTACGCTTATCGCGATTAACAACGTACTCAACCGTGTGCATCGGAAGATAATCCGTCGACTTGCCTACGTGAGGCCAGAAATTAACGAAATCATTCGGAATTTTCGTTCCTTCAAACTTACGCAAGTCCGCCACGTCCTCCTTCGCGCGCTTAACGATGTCATCACGCTTTTTCTGGCGCGCTTCCTTCGCACGTTGTTTCAAAACTGCGGACACTTCCGCAACTGTTACCGAAGTTGCTTTCGTGGCCTTAGCGAACGTATCTGCAGCTTCCTGCGCCTTTACTCCTAAATCGGATAAGCGCGGAGCAGTAGGCGCAATCTCCAACGCCGCCACACGTTTCTCAAGCGTAGTTACTCGCGTCGTCAATTTTGCGATAATCTCGACCGCTTGGTCAGGCGCGGGCTTGGCGGAGAGAGGTTCGGTTTCTGCGGTTTCGAGCGGTTCGAGTACGCGGTAATGTCCGTCGATTGCATTGTTACCGTTACGGAGACCCGCCGCAGGGAAAGCCCAGTCAACGTCCTCGACAACGAACACTTTACCGATGCTGAACGTCGCCTTCTCTCCCGTAACAATCACGCGCTCGCCCACCTCGGCTTTCCGATCGATCATGCGGAAGCGGGCGCCATCGATGCGGAGGATGTCGGTAGGTTCGAGCGTGAGATAGACGTACCCACCGTTTCCGCGTCCGGAGATGTAATGAGGACTTCCGTGTCCATCTCTTTTCCCTTCGAATTGCTCGGCTCCGCCCTTACTAGCGCGAACCTTGAGGATTTCACCGTTCAGGCCGTGCACATAATCGTACATTTTAACGAGCTCACCAACGTCAGCCTTCCGTTTAACCTCGCGATAATCACGCTCAACTCCGCCCAGGCTTTCGTCTTTCAATACGGTAACTCCGGTAATCTCTTCGTCCAAGATACGCAGCCCCTTTTCTCCGAATGTGTGGCGCTCTCCGTTCGCAAACTCTACGATAAATACGCGCTGACCGTCGTGAATGACCATTTCCCCGCGTTCATCAACGGATGACAGAATCGTTACTACATCGTCTTTTCGCGGGAAGCTACGTTTGTCTTGTTTCATAGGAACAGCCGCGTCAGGGTATCCGAGTCGATTAGCTAATTCCTGGAACGACGTCCAACGATGTCCGCTTTCTGTGATTACCGCTTTTCTTCCGTCAATTTTACGCATATACAAATCCGCTCCCTTATCGTTTAGTTTTCGATTTTAACGCGTACTTCCTGGCGGCCGAATTGGCGCGCTTCTTTCTCCGTTGCGAATAATACGTCGAGCTTGTGTCCTTTAATCGCGCCGCCCGTATCTTCCGCAATCGCTGCGATCTCCGTTCCGTCTGCCAAACGGATCGTAAGCGGAGTATGCAGCGGGATCACGCGCTTATCAACGGCCACGACGCGGCGTCCTTCGTGAGTGATCGTGTTACGTACGTCGAGCTCCGTATAAGTGAAACCGGTGCAACCTTCGGAACACATCGCAATATAAGCGGTAGCTTCATACGTTTGCCATACGTCCTTTTTCGCAGATTTGCCTGTTACCTGCGAAGATGAAGCGGTAGGTTGGGGTGGAGAATCCGGTTCCTTATTCGGTGGGATACCGTTGATTGCGGCCATTCCGATTGACATTGCGATGATGATTTGCGCGATTATACTTAGCGAGATTAATCCGCCTCCTGTCCACCGAAATGTGCGTCAATCTTAGCGATGAGAGATGCGCGGGCTTCGGCTGGCGTGATTTTAGTGAGTGCGGCTGGCGAGAACCATTCGTATCCTTCCGACGTAACGCTCTCACCGCGAAGTACGTAGGTGTGACGCTGATCATCAATACGCGTAATGATTACGATGTCACCTTCGTTAAAATTATCGACTGACGAGATATCCGTAACCCGCGCATAATCTCCGACTTTAAGGCGCGATTCCTCGGCGAGCTGCGCTTCGAGTTGCGCGATTTCGGCCGTGAGAGTTGCGAGTTGATCGCGCTTGGTTGCGAGACTTTCGGAAAGAGGCGGAACTTTGCGGAATAGCGTATCGTTATCACTATCGTACGACCAGTAGTCACCGTCCTCATCCGCAAATTCCAAGTCGTGATCTAAGATATCGTAAGTGCCTGCTGGAAGGAACGAATACCCTGTGTCATGACGTACGATATCCCCAGCGGCTGCTTGAACGCTCTCGTGCTGCGCTTCGTAGTACTCTCCGTTGAACTCTATAAAGCCTTCTCCGCGTTCTTTAACTCCGGTAAGTTGTGCCATTTAATCCGCTCCTTTACGTTGTTATACGTCGTATTCGTAAAAACTAAGCTCGCGTAACTCTTCGATCAATAGCGTCCGTTCACGCGTATTTACGTTGACATATTCCGCCACGATCTCGCCGGTGATTTCGCCTGAGCGCGCCATTTCCGTATAGCGTTCGAGGAGGGAAACGAGTTCCATCTGCGCGATTGATTCCGGAGTTGGACGCGGTACGAACGGGAGGACTTCGGCTAGGCGGCGTGGTTCTTGCTTCCGCTTCGCGTATATTTCGTCAAGCATCCCGCGCATCTTGGCGATTACCTCCTCCGCCTCGCCTACGCTAAGCTCAATAGAATCAATCGTTGTTAATCCCGTTTGAATATAGAAGACCGGTGCCTCCGCACTTGTTTCCATCGCGTTAATTGACGATTCAATATCCGCGTAGTTCCATTCCACCGTAGCATTGGTCATTTACGCATTCTCCTTTCGTATTAGACCGCGACCGGCGCTCTAATTCCCGGATGCGGATCGTAACCTTCAAGCGTGATATCTTCGAATGTGAACGCGTCGATATCGGTAATCTCCGGATTCAGGCGAAGTGTCGGCAGCGGCTTGTAATCGCGTCCTAATTGCGTCTCGACTTGCGTAAGATGATTCGTGTAAATGTGCGCGTCACCAATCGTATGAACGAACTCACCGACTTTTAATCCGGTAACTTGCGCAATCATATGTGTCAGAAGCGCGTAGCTTGCGATATTGAACGGAACGCCGAGGAATACGTCAGCCGACCGTTGATACAATTGACACGAAAGCTTTCCGTTAGCTACGTAGAATTGAAATGCGAAGTGACACGGTGGGAGCGCCATATGCGGAAGCTCTCCGACATTCCACGCGGACACTAGCAAGCGACGGCTGTCCGGATTCGTACGTATTTGTTCGATGACGTCTGCGATCTGATCTATCGTATGATAACCGTTGCGATCGTCCGCCGTCTCAATCCAGCTACGCCATTGCTCTCCGTATACGGGACCGAGATTACCGCGCTCATCCGCCCACTCATCCCAAATACTTACGCCGTTCTCACGCAAGTAACGAACGTTGGTATCTCCGCTCAGGAACCAGAGGAGTTCGTACGCGACGGATCGCCAGTGTACGCGTTTAGTCGTTATTAACGGAAATACTTCCGCGAGGTTAAAGCGCATCTGGTAGCCGAAAGTCGATAACGTTCCTGTTCCGGTGCGATCCGATTTCTCAACGCCGTTAGCAAGAATATGTCGGAGTAGATCGTGGTATTGTTTCAATTCGCGTCATCCTTTCGGTGATAATGTTTGTGAATCGTTACAACGTTAAATCCGTGAACACATAGCGATAGTGAGATACCTCCCGCAAGTATCATCGCGGCGAATCCGAGAAAGTCTCCGTTAATACTCAACTAGCGTCAACTCCTATCGTATAATCGTCCGGACTAGTAGCCCGACCCAAAAAGTTGTACAGTATACGGTGATGATTGCGTAGGTATAACGTTTAGTCATTCGCTCACTCCTGTATGTCCGAATCCGCCATCTCCACGCTCCGTAACGTCAAGATCCGCTACCTCTTCGAAGGATGCACGTAATACTGGCGAGAGTACGCCCTGAGTAATGCGGTCACCTTTACGTATCCAGTACGTATCTTTAATGATAGCGTCAGAAGTATCGCAACCTTCCGGTTCATCTAGTGTCATATTTCCGTCAACTAGACTGAAACAAAACGTTGCTTCTGCGTACACTTCATCGGTTATAATGTCGTATGACTTTTGCGCAACGTTATCGACGAGCACAGCAACCTCTCCGCGATAGTCGGCGTCAACCGTACCTGGCGAGTTAGCTACGCGAAGCTTCGTCTTAAACGTAACTCCCGAACGCGGCCGGATTTGGATTTCGTAGCCCGGCGGAATCTGTACCGCGAATCCGAGCGGAACTTTTGCCGTTTCTCCTGGCGCGATAATTACGTCCTCCACCGCGACTAAATCGAAGCCGGCGGCCATTTCCGTCGCATACTGCGGAATCATAGCGTCCGGATGCAGGCGCTTGAATTTTACGATGATTGCGTTCAAATACGATCACCCCTTCGTTATAGTAACGTCCACACCGCGACCAATCCCGCAACCACTATCGCAATCGCCGCCCAATCACGCGCAGCCTGTTCGCGTTCAATGCGTTCGGCTGGCGCTGTCTTAACGCTGTAGCCGGTCGGCGTGCGTTCAAATTTATACGCCATAATTGCGCCTCCTTAGTAGTCGTATTCGTAGCTGATCGTTACTCTGTCTCCAGACATTACCGCATACACGTTTCGGTGTGAGTCGCCGTCTACGTCCCTTACGCAAACCTACGCGTCATCCGGGAAGCGGTCGATTAATTCAATTAACTCCGCTTTAGTCATTCGCTCACCTCCCGTTCCTTAATTACGTAGATTGCGCCGCGCTGTTCGATAACTTCGTACTTAACCGCGTCGATAACGTGTCCGGGGCGGAGGGTGACTTCGTGACGTATGGGTTCATTTGCGTTAAAGAGCGCGATCATTCCGACTAATATCATGAGTAACCCGAAGATAGCCGCAGGTGCTTCGGTTACAACGACTCCTGCAATTAGAAGGATGAATCCAAGTGCACAAGCCAAAATTCCGAGAAGGATAAGTGCTACGTCAGTTCCGCCGCCGTACGTGTTCAATACGTCCATTACACGTTCACCTCCGTTGTTAGATTACGCGGCATCTTCGTAGACAGCGTCGGTGTCGTCGATGATTGCGTATTGCTTGCTTCCAACCCAACCGCCCTCGAACGTTGCGAACGCGTTATCTCCGTAACCTATTCCGTCGCATTCTCGGCGTCTTTTTGTGAGCGTCAATGTACAGCCGATATTGTATCCGGTAAGCTTAAGTACTTTCATACCAGTGCGGGCTTCGGCGGGCTTTGGCGCATTCACAAACGCATCCGTCAACGTCAGGCCGAGCGCACGTTCAGCCGCGATTGCCTTGCCAATGTCTGCGTTGAATACGTCGTCAGGCGCACACTTTGCGATGCCAACTGCGGCCGGTTTTCCTCCGCGTATATCTCCGTAACGTGCGAGTGCTGTCACCGTTCGTTTATCGCGGTTTACGTGAAACTCTACGTTATAGTACACGTAGGCGAAGATACCTTGCGTCAAACTTGCGCTAGTACTCTCGCCAATCCGCTCCAACTCCGCGACCCTTTCGCGAGCCATCTCGATAACCTTGGCGCGGGTTAACGGAACTGATTGCGGCTCCTCTACGACTTCCTCCGCGCTATCAACCGGTTCGAGCTCCGCCAAGTAGCTGCGTACGGCCGGCGCATTGTCACGGATGAATTGCGCGAAGAGATCCGGGAGGTTAGCGGTTGTTGGCGCAGGAGCTGCGATCGGTTCGAGGACTACGTATTCCTTATCGTTAACAAAAGCGACACCTCCGCTATTCCAATTACGATTGACTCTAACCGCGCGACCGTAGACACTCTCTCCCGCGATTAATACGTCACCGTTTGCGTAAACTGGCGGCTCGCCTGCGTAACCTGCGTTAACGATCTTAATACGCTCACCTGCGTTGGCTTTGCGTTGAACCTCTCTTACGAGCGGTTTTGGCTCTTCGCGGTACGTTTGAGTTGCGTTGGACATCGTATCATCTCCGTTTCGTTTTGTTGTCTTGCGGCCTTACATAATATATAAGGACACGAATTGCGCAGATTGGGACATCGCAGATAAAAAAATAACGGAGCAGCCCGAAGGCCCTCCGTTAATGACCGCTTATAGATCGTCGAATCCGTTATCTTCCGATACCTTCCCGTAGTTACGCGATTTCCCCTCGAAGAAATCCGTCTTCGTTGCGTTAAGCGCATCGTCAGAGAACGGTTTAATCCACGGCATGCAATTTACGTCAACGCCTTCGTACGCGTTGCCAAATCCGAGCATACGGAGGCGGCGATTCGCAATGTGGCGAATATATTCGGATAACTCCGCTAAGTCGATGCCGCGCACGTTAGCCAGCGTATAATGCGCCCAGTTGGTTTCGAGTTCGACGGCGCGGTCGATCGTTGCGTATACGTAGTCGCGGTTAGCCTGCGTATCGAGCTCCGGGAAATCTGCGAGAAGCTGCTTGAACACTTCCGCGAAGAAATAGCAGTGTTGGTTCTCGTCGCGCTGAATATATGACACCATCTGTGAGGTTGCTATCATCTTTTGGTCGCGCGCCAGGTTATAGAAGAACGCGAATGTACTGTAGAAGAAGATACCTTCGAGGATGAGGTCGGCAACCATCGCTTTAAAGAACGTTTGCGGCGACGGATTATCACGGAACTCCTGGTAAATGTCCGCAATAAACGTGTTCCGTTCGAGTAGCACCGGATCATGCTTCCAGTATTCGAATATCTCGCGCTGTTCCTGATCGGAGACTAACGATGACAATACGTACGAGTACGATTGGTTATGGACGACTTCTTGTTGCGCGATGATTGCGGAAATGGCTTCGAGTGAGCTATCCGTAAAGTAGCGTTTTACGTCGCCTACGAACGCGGTCTGCATCGAATCGAGAACGGCGAGCAGCGAAATGTTTATCTTAAACGTGCGCCGTTCTTCCGGATCAAGTTGCGCGAATTGCTGTGCGTCCTTACTCATCGGAATTTCATCCGCGATCCAATGGTTGAGTAGCAGCACTTTGTACAATTTATACATATGCGGCATCCGGATATCGTTCCAGTTAAGAATGCCGGAGTTTTCGCCTTCGATAATGCGCGTAGACTTGTTCGGTGCTTCCGTGTCAAAGATACGTTGAATTTTCAAATGATCACGCTCCCCATTCGTATATGTTAAACGTAAAGCTAGCGCCTCAATTAAGAAGCGCAGGATTCACACTCAGCGATAGTCAACGCGCGGCTCCGGACGTAATAAGTCGATTTTAGCCCGCTTCTCCACGCGTCCATATGTAGCTCAAGGAACGCGGTCGCCTTAATATCCGGAGTTACGTAAAGGTTGAACGATTGGCCTTGGTCGACGTGACGCTGACGTGCGGACGCCATCCGTATAGACGCGTGCTGATCTACGAGAAATGCGGTCTTATAGTACCAGATCGTTTTGTCGGACAGATCCGGAGCCGGATTCGCAATTTTATACGTCGTCTTCTCTTCGTACGATAACAACTCGTATAACGGATCGATGCTCGCGGTAGAGCCTGCGATGATGGACGTTGAGCCATTCGGAGCGATCGCGAATAAGTAACCGTTGCGGATTCCGTGCTGTACGACCTGCAGCGTTAATTCCGCCCACTCTTCGTCTACATATCCGCGCTTGGCGAAGTACTCTCCGCTGTGCCAATCGGAGCCCTCGAACGCAGGATATGCGCCTTTCTCTTTCGCGAGGTCTGCGCTGGCTTTGACCGCGAGATAGTTGATACGTTCATATAACGCGTCATTATAAGCGACAGCTTCGTCCGATTCCCAACGGATACCTTTTAGCGCGAGTAAGTGGTGGAGTCCGAATGTACCGAGGCCGACCGCGCGATACGTCTGATTCGTATGTTGTGCCTGCAGAATCTCGATGTTGTTGATATCGATTACGTTATCTAACATGCGGACTTGAATCGGGACTAGGCGGTCAAGTATGTCGTCCATTACGGCGCGCGCCAAGTGAATCGAGTTCAAGTTGCATACGACGAAGTCGCCCGGAATCTTCGTAATCACAATACGTGTCTGCCCGTCCTTCGTAACGAGTGTTTCCGACTCAACTACGGTCGGCGACTGGTTCTGCATTATCTCCGTACACAAGTTCGAGCTGTAAACCATGCCGAGGTGACTATTCGGATTCGCGCGGTTAACTGTATCGCGGTAGAACATATACGGAGTTCCCGTCTCTAACTGCGATTTCATTACGCGTTTCATGATGTCGATCGCGGGCACGGTAATCCGCGGCAATAACGGATGTGCAACGGCTTCGGCGTATTTATCGCGGAATGAACCGGCACCGCGCTCCTCATCGTAGAAATCTTCGAGGCTCCATCCGAATGTCTTGCGGACTTCGTGCGGACAGAACAACGACCAGTCTCCGCGCGCCTCAACGGTTTCCATAAATAAATCCGGAATACAAACGCCGTGGAAGATATCGTGCGCACGCATTCGCTCATCACCGTTATTCAGCTTAAGGTCAAGGAACGCGAGAATATCCTTGTGGAACACGTCGAGATAGACGGCAATCGCGCCTTTACGCGTTCCGAGTTGGTCTACGCTGACCGCCGTATTATTAAGCTGACGAATCCACGGAACGACGCCGCTTGACGTATTCTTATGACCGCGAATATCCGATCCTCTTGCGCGAACCTTTCCGAGGTATACGCCGATTCCGCCGCCCATTTTCGATAAGCGCGCCACGTCCGTATTAGAATCGAAGATTCCTTCGAGCGAATCGTCAACGGTATCAATGAAGCATGACGATAACTGTCCGCCTGTCGCCTTGCCCGCGTTTGATAGCGTAGGAGTCGCCGCCGTCATATACAGATTAGACATCGCCCAGTACGCCTCTTTCGCTAGTTCAACGCGCTTGTCGGCGGGCTCTTGATGCATTAGGAACATCGCGATAATCATATAGCGCTCTTGCGGAAGCTCCATTACGCGTCCATCGAAATCGTGCGTAAGATAACGTTCCTGCAGCGTAAGCAACCCGATGTAATCGAATAGTAAATCGCGCGTCGGATCGATCTCTGCGCCGAGCTCTTCGATTTGCTCACGCGTATATGCTTCCGTTAGCTCCGCTCGGTAAAGTCCACGCGCCACCATATCGGTAACTAACGGATAAAATGCGCCATACGGGCGATCGACGTACGCTTTATACCGGCGATTATACGCGGCCTTCTTGTACAATGACGTAAGCAATCCGCGAGCCGCTGCGTATTTCCATTCCGGCTCCTCTTTCGTTACGAGTTCCAGCGCACTCATAATGAACGCCTGGCTCACGTCCTCACCGGAAACCGTTGACTGGCGGAGCTTGCCTGTTACTCCGCGTAAGAGAACCGTTTTGTCTACGCCGTTAAGTCCGGCAAGGATACGGTCGGCATACGTAGATAGGCGCGCTGGATCAAACGTCAAGGTACGGTTATTAGGCTTCGTTACTGTTTGCGGTGTCATTATGCGCATTCATCTCCGTTTCGTATATTCGTTGTTTAGCGTCGTATAATCTCCGTTCATATTTATCCGCAAGCCCTCGGTAGACCATGACGGACCGTTCGAGGGCCGCGATTTCCTGGCGTTGGTGAGCGGCGAGGCGTGCGGAAAGTTCGCTGCTCATTCGAAGTCTTCGTCCGTATACGCATCAAGACGCGGCGGGTGTAGGTAATTTCGGTCTTCGCAATAAGTTTCGTACGCTGCGTCCGTT
This sequence comes from Paenibacillus tundrae, assembly GCF_030812775.1. Classification (GTDB taxonomy): domain Bacteria; phylum Bacillota; class Bacilli; order Paenibacillales; family Paenibacillaceae; genus Paenibacillus; species Paenibacillus tundrae_A. The sequence continues at coordinate 161,431 of NZ_JAUSTI010000001.1, read as the reverse complement.
AATCGTTTACGTTCAACTTTCGCGAAGTTGTATTCCGTCATTAATTCGTAGAGCCTATCCGGAATTTCGTGTTCATCGTTGCAATGAACGTCTTGCTCCAACCTTCCGTTAACGTAGAATCCGGTACTTGCGTCATAACCCGTATCAACAACCGTAAGAATGTCCGTTTTCATGTTTGCAGCCTCCTCGGTTAATGTTGGTCACATCTAACACCTCATCATTTGCGAGAGACCGCGTCAGATACAATGGCGACTAGTGCTATGACTGCGACAATTGAAAGGAGGAGCGCAATCCCGCCCCAGAAAGGCAACGTCACCCACCACCAGGACCACGTGATTACTCCCGTCAGTTTTAGCGTTACGAATACTAATCCAAGAAGTCCGAATATTCCGATCCCACCGTTGTTATTTACGCTGCCGTTGTTTTGTTTACTCATGCCGCATCTGCCTCCGTATCGATTAGATTTTCACGTATCAAGTACGCCAGAATTACCGCACACGCATCGCTGTCATCGTAACCGGCCGCGAACTTGTAATCGGATGGAAGGCGTAGGTATTTCCGCACGCCCTCCGCGACATCTTTCTTCTCCGCTTTACCGTTGCCCGCTACGAGCTTCTTAACGGTAGTTGGCGCAAGGACCGGCTTGACTTCGTGGACTACATAACCAAACGAATGAAGGGCGCGATCAGCCGCCGCCCATGCGTTAAATATCGTTTGAGTAGCGCGTTTATTTCGGCCAGCCGTAAAGTCCTCGCGCAGTATAACGTCGAACGGTCGATGTGCGTAAACTTGGTGCGCGATGAACGATTCGACTACGACTGAGCGCGTTGCGTCGTTGATATCCGTATCCGTTGCGACTGACCCTGCGTATACAAGCGTTGGTATGCGTTCTTTAACGTCAATGACCGCGAGGCCGGGTGATAACGACAAGTCGAGACCGAGATACCGTTTAGGCTGCGCTTTTGATTTCGCTATTTCCGTCACCTCCTATCGCGTCAAGCACCGCGGTGAGTTCGTCAACGAAACGTCCTTCTCCGTCATATCCTTGGCCGAGGCGTCCCTTTTCGATGCGGTGACGTAAAACCTCTACGTTAGTTTCCTCCGGACTCCACTGTCCCTCAAGTCCGTAACATGAACAATGTCCACCGTTAACTTCGTAGAGCTTTCCGTCCTTATTATCGCGGTAGAGGACAAACGCACTTCCTTCATACCAAACGTACGTATAACATGCGAGGAGGATTTCAATACCTTCCGGTTCCTGTACGTCAAAGTCCCGATATACTTTGTCCGCGCTATCCCAATCTTCTAGGTAAATTCCGCTCATAATTACGCAGCCTCCTTCGCGTCTTCTTCCGCCCTAATCCGTTCAATATCCGCTAACGCCTCCGCAGGTCCACGCTTCTTCCAGTCCGGCAGACTTGACCGCATCAATGCGCTAACCTTGCGTTGCAACAGTTCCAACTCACCCTCCGTCAGAGATAGCGCGATTGTCCGTTTGAAGTCGTTGAATGTCCACTTATCGAGATCCGGAAGAGGTGCGTTCCCTTCCGCTGCATTTTCGATAATCTCCGCGAAGTCGTCCAGGATCTCACCGCGCATCGCATCCGTAATATGCAGGCCGAACGCCGCAATGTCCGGATACTTCTCGATATCCGCGTCAGGCATCGCCCACGCCTTCTTACTCGCGTTAACGTAGAGGATTACGTAATAGTCGACGTCATACATGATCGAATAGCAGACGCATTGTTTAACGTGATCCTCCTTAGCGCCGTTCCGCGTAGAGTAACCGGATGTTGCGGAATACGTACCTTGCTTCGATTTGATTTCGAGGCCGACGCGAATTTCACGGCCAAGCTCCGGTACATAAACGCGCATGATTCCGTCACAGGTACCATAAAGCGCGAATGTTTGACCGTTATGATTAACGATGTGGCCGCGTTTAGCGAAGTCCTCGAATACCGGCTCGCCGCGTTCGTTACGGTCGAAGGAGAAGCGCGGATTCTCTCCGTATTGTCGTGCGTAATGTTTCTCCGCGAATAGAATATCGCGCTGAATGACATCGCCAATCGCCGTTCCTATCCGTACCCAGCGACCTTGATGCGCAGGCCGATCGGAGGACTCACGCTTAGCGCCGCGCATCTTTTCGTAAAGGCCGCGTGCGTCGGAGTTTGCGGAGCTTGGCGAGAAGTACGGAATGCCTCGCGGTGGCCATACTTTGCGTGATTTGTCCGTGAGGATATCCGCGTAAAGCTTGTGAATCTGCGCGTCGAGAGCGTCGTCGTACACTTCTGGCGCGGAATGCCATGCGTTAAGCTCTTTCGTAAATTGCTCCGCGATCCTATTTGCGATTAGTTGGTTATCCGTAATTTAAACCGCCTCCTTAGTTTTTGTAATCGTCCGCACAATCGCGCCAGGCGGCGTATAAGTCAGCGGCCGTTCCGCGCTATCAACGACGACGTTGCGGTATGTGATTCCGTTAACTTCCGCCTTCTCTCGGAGCACGGCGTAAAGCTGCAGCGTAGCCTCCACGTCATTCATTGCGCGGTGATGTCCGTTAAGCGTGATTCCGTAACGCTCACATGTCGGCGCGAGGCTTGCGTTCTCATTCGGATCGATTAAGCGGGACATGGCGCGAGTGCAGGCGAAACTTTCCGCCTCAAAGTCGATCTCAGGCCGGTCCAAGAACGAAAGGTCAAACGGAGCATTCTGCGCAACAACCGTACTAGACCCAACGAACCAATCAAACGAGATCAACGCGCTTACGGGATGCGGCGCACCGCGTAAATCCTCCGTCTTAATTCCGGTAAGTTTCGTGATAAACTTCGGAACCTCAACGCCGTCCGGCAACGCAACGTACGTCTGGAAGCGCCCAATCTCACGGATATAACCGCCCGGCCCAACTTCCGCACGGATGGCGGCGATTTCCGTAATGTGATCGGTGAGCGGATTGAGTCCGGTTGTTTCGATGTCAATAACGGTTACGATTTCGTTCATACTCACGCGCTCCTTCCGTAGACGTATTCGATTCTAACGACTTCCTTCGGCGCAACTTCGTCAATGGTTACGGAGAAGTCCATACCGTCCTGCATCTCAGTTGCGGGAACCTCGCGGCCGATTTGGAAATACGCGACCTTGCCGTCATCTTGCATAACCTTATATACGTCCGTCTTGTAATTCGTCCAGCGGCCGCCATCTTCAAACGTAGAGTCCACGTTTTCGACCGCGTAGCCTTCTGGTTTGTAATCATCAAGGACGTTATCTACGCTTTCATGCGTCTCATCCCACGCTTCCCCTTCATATCCTTCTCCGATTAATTTGCGTAGCATCTCAATAACGTTCTCCATTTACGCAGCCTCCTTTTGTTTGAACCAGTCTTCCGGCGTCATCCCTTTGCCCCAACGTTTCATAATCGCAATATCCGTTCCGTTAGCTACCGTTCCCCACGCGTAAGACTGCGTCATGATTCGTTCGATTACCGCGATGTCTTCACGCGTAAAGTCTTCTGGAATCTCGAATACGAGCTCGTCATGGATCGTTCCCCAAAGCGCCCAACCTTCGCGCTTCTTACACTCCTCATGCGCTCGAATCATCGTGACCTTCGTTTGGATCGCGGAGCTTCCTTGTACGCGTGCATTCGTTCCCTGTCGCATCGCGCGGTTAATCTTAGCGTTGTGCTTGCGGTTCTCTTCGTAGCGCGGATCGTTCCATTTGCCGAACGGGATTTCCTTGCGTTTGAGCTTTCCGTCAGGTAAGCGCCGTTTACGTTGCTGCTTATCCGCCCACACAAATCCGTACTTGGCGACGTGTTCTTCGTTCTCCTTGAGCCACGCGCTAAGCTTCGGCATACCGGCGAACAACTCTTCTTTAAACGCAGTCGCTTCCGGTTTCTTTAGGCCGAGCATATCCGCGAGTGAAAAGTCGCTCATTCCGTATAACGTCGCGAGCCATACGACCTTCATCGCCTTACGTTCAGGCGTATCCTCTCCGCTCGGCAACTTATTGACTTCGTGGTACGGGCGCTTGTAATACATGCTCGCCATGTTTGCATACGGATCGATTCCCTTTTCGAATGCTTCGATTAAAACGGGCTCGCCGGATAAATACGCCGTACACCGAATCTCTTGCGCCTTAAAGTCCGCGGAGACGAGTACCTTACCCGGAGGAGCTACGAACATTTTACGCGCATCCTCCGGCTGGTTTTGAACATTGAATTGATTGGAATCCGCAGCCTCTTCGTCCTTACCGGAACTGAAACGTCCTGTAACGGTGCCGATCGGATTGAAGCGTGAGTGCCAGCGTTTAGTCGTCGGATTCTGTTTCGTTGGAAGCGCGTCAATGTACGTTCCGCTGAGCTTCGTTATCTTCCGGTACTCCAGGAGATCCGCGATAACTTCGAAATCACGCGCCATCGGCTTAAGCGTCTTCTTCGCGTCCATGTTCGGAAGTTCCTTACCGATCTCTTTAGACAGCGCGGCCTTCATTTGCGGACCAGAGTTAAGGTTAAGTTCCGCGTCTCCTTCGTGATGTTTCGATAGGACTCCGATGAGCTTGGCGTGAAGCTCTTTTGCACGCGTGGCTAATTGCTCACCGTACTCTTTCGCGAAGTCCAAATCGAGAATATAACCATTCGCTTCCATCTCAACGATTACGTACAGCAACGGAACTTCGACCGTGCGGAAGTATTCGAGAACCGTCGGCATCTGCGTAAAGTGGACGTACTGGAACTGGTATAACTGCCAGGTTAAATCAGTATCCTTGCCCGCATATACCAACGCAATGTCGAGCGTGATCTCGTTGAACGGTGTCTTTCCGAATAATTCCGCGAATGTATCCGATTCAACTCCGAGATATTTTGGCGCGAGGTCTTTCAATCGGAATGACGGTTCGTTTTCGTTGAGTAAGTGCATCGCGACCATCGTATCCCAAGTAACTCCGCGCAGATCGTAGTCGTGACGTCGGAACATCGCAATATCGAATATTGCGTTATGGAGAACCTTGCCGATACCTTCGTCGTACAGGAATCCGCGCAATTCGGACAATACGTAATCACGCGAAAGTTGCTCGCCCTCATCGTGCTGCACCGGAATATATACGTGAATTCCTTTTTCGGCTAGTGGCGGAATACTTACGGACGGCAACGTTAGCGATATGCCGACGATCACATCCGTATAAACATCTACGCCTGTTGTCTCCGTATCGACAGCTACTTCTGTCTGCTCACCTAACCTTTCGATTAGCCGCGCCAACAGCTTCTCGTTAGTGATGAGGAAATAATTGCGCGGAGTCTTCTCGACCATTTCGCGTAACGTCTTTTCCCGTAACATTACACGCAGATCGTTGTAGATGCGGAGAGCTTCCGCTTTGCTGAACCGCTTGCCGACGCCGGACGGATGTCTGCCTGTTACACCCGTCTCCATGGCGTCCTTAACCGCAAGCAACTTTTCGGTATCCGAATCGCTATTCTTCATCGCAAGTATGCGTACCCACGCGTCCTCTATCGTTTCCTGCACCGCCTTCTTCCGTTTAGTCGCGTCGGCCACCCGTTCGGCGGCTCCGTCATCTACAGGCGGCCGTAAGTTTAACGTTAATTTTGGCGCGATAATGCGTCACTCCTTTCGTTTGAGTCTACGCGGCTGGCGCTTATGCGGCGTTCACCTCCTCCGTAGCGCGGTCGAAGCGTTGTTCTACTGGGAGGTCAAGCGCGTGATGATCTTCTTCGACAACTCGCGCATACTCTCCGACTTTCAGACGCTCAGGTTGCGCAGGCTCCACGTCCTTCGTTACCGGTTCGAGTACGACGTATTCGGAATAAAATACGCAGGTACTCGGCTCTTCTATCGTATCAATACGAACGTCACCATCCCCCGCATCCCCTGTTACAACGAAGGTATCCCCGTTTACGTAGCGTCTTTCCCAATTGAGCTTCTCGACGATCTTAATTCGCTCGCCCACCGCTGCTTCCCGTTTAACTTCGCGATACTCAACCGCCGCGCTATCCATTACCTTTTCGTAGACTTCGTAATCGCGGCCGCCAGCGTCATACTCATCGCCGTCATCGTCCGTAATACGAGGGTCACCGACTCTGTCAACGTAATTAACGACGTACAACTCTGATTCCGTCAGGTAGCTCGGTAAACTCTCATCCGTAAACTTAATCGCATCACCTCCGCGGACATCACGGTCAACTTTGCGCCATGTTGCGCTCTGGAACGTTACGGTGTCCGTAGCTGGTTCGGAGATTGGCGCGTAGACTTCGAAACTATATCCGTTAGTGTCGAAATCATCGTCGCCCTCGTCATCCGTAATCCGAGCATCACCGAAAGAGTCAATCCGATTCACCGCGTAGAAGCCTCCGTTTGTGATTTCTTCCGTCCCCTCCTCGTCGATAAACCGAATAATATCGCCCACCTGCGCCTTACGGTCAACCTTACGATATGCCGCGCCATCCACCGTTACTTCTACTGCCGGAATTACCACGTTAAGTTTCGCCATATTATAGATCGTTCTCCTTCGCGTGGGCTGCCCGTTAGAGCCTCCGCCCGGTCTTACTCGCTTCGGTCGTTTGACTCACGTTAGGCCGCCGCCAACAACTCCCGGTTAATCGCGATGGATAGCTCGATCCACCGTTCACTAGCGCGTGCCTCTGCGCACCAGTATTCGCCGCATAATCGATTCTCGAACATGAATACACGTGGCACTTCGCCGTCGACCGCCCAGACTCCAACGATATAGTCAGCGTCGGCCAGGTCGTAGTTGGTTCCGTTACCTTTCTTCGCGTAGACTACGAGGTCGCCGCCGCGATCCATACGTTGCCTCACCGTCTTAACCTGAATCTTCGCGTAATCACCCGTTAATGGATCACGCGCCAGGATATCGTAAGCTTCGTCCGTCTCCGCCTTGTGTACCGTCCATCCGTTAGCGAGCAGCGCAAGACGCGCCACCAGCTCCGAATACTTGCCCGTTGTTTCCGTTACATGAGCCAATTAATCGTCCTCCTTCGGAATAATTTCGTATGGTTACGCGATTAGAACGGGAGATCATCGTCACTGATATCGAGAGGCTTGCCGCTATCGGACGGAGCTGGCGCTGAGTTTGCGTTGGCACCGATCGAGAGTCCGAGTCGTCCGATATCAAAGCCCGCGATTACGAGGTTCTTCGTTTGCTCCTCTTCGTCAGCTACGTACAAGCACGTTTCAAATGCCGCGAAGTCAAATTCAGCATCCGCGAGTTTAGCGAAGTTCTTACGCTCCGGTTCCGCGAGGTCTTCGTCCATATCGATAATCGGAGAAAGCGCGACGACTGCGTTAGTGCCTTCGCCAGTCTTCGTAAGTTCGAACGCGATAGTGCCGAGTTTCTTCGCGTACTTCTCGATGACCGCCTTGAGCGTCTTCTCTTGTTTCGGTGACAAGTCGACTACGATATCCTTGCCGGTCGTCAGATCGAAGAATGAGCGGAGGAAACGTTGCTTACCGCGATACAGATACGCCTCGTCCGTGATCTTCTTGACCTCGGCTTCACTTGCGGCGGCCTTCTTCGCCTTGTCGGCTTCCGCGTAAAGGAGCGTTGCGGCTTCGTCCCATACCGTAGGGTTCGCGTCGATATAGCCGCGAGCATTACGTGTTGGCGGATTCTTTGGAACGAACGTGTTAACTTTTTTGTAGATGCTGTAGCCGTAGTACTCCGCGACATTGAATACGGACTTGACTCCGACTTTGAACGTACTACCGGATTTGAACGATACAATCGGGCTTTCTTGCGCGCCTCCGTCGTTGTTTGTTGCTGCCGCTGCTGCTTCGCCAACTTTTGTGAATAAACTCATTCGATCACGTTCCTTTTCGGTTTATTTCGAGCGGGGATTGCGCTATTAGATACGTGTGCACGCCGTATCGTTCGCGGCTTACTCTTCGCTTGTGCTAAACGGATCATTGTCCGCTCCTGTTCCACAAGTCCCACGCCCGCTGCACGGTACCGACCGGATACGTACGCTATCCCTGCGCTCTGCTAACGAAGCGGAGCGCATAGTTAATACCGCGCAGCCGACGTAGGTGTCGACTTGTAACGCTATTTTAATAGGAAATGACACGGTTTAAATCGCCGCCGCAAAGCTCTCGGATACCTTCAAAACATCCCGTCTCACGCGGTTAATGTCGCGTTCAATCTCTGTTATCCGCATAGTTAACGCGTTAACTCTTGCGTGGCATGCATTTCGCTTTGCGTCCGATCGCGCTCCGAGAGCCGCCGACCGTAGCTCGCAGACCTCCGTTTCCATCTGCGTTCGCAATTCGAGTAGTCGCCGTTCTTCCTGCAGGGCGCGCCGCTTATGTTTGCGAAGCTCTTTATCCGCGAGCTTTTCGATTACGCCGCGCCATTCACGTTGGACGGTCGCTTCACGAACGGTGATTACCGCGTTATCCGCAATTGCGACGAAGATTACGATTTTGCCGGAAGTATAGGCGCGGCGCATCTTGCCGGAGTCGTCCGGAATACATCCGATAAAGGACGCGGCATCAAGTTTCTGCGCAAGCCATGAGGAAACCTGCGTATCGCTTCCGCGGACATTAAATCGTTCACGGGCGCGCTTAATTGCGTGGGAAGTTGCCTACCATTTTAACGGAGTTTTCACGCGATCACCCGACCTCTCCGTAAATGGCGTGCGTCAATGTAGTCGGCGGCGTCTTCGTATTCGCGCACGCCTCCGTTGTAGCAAACGTCGGGATAGCGGCGGGACTGCGGAAAGATTTCGTTAAGAAAACGTGAAACTTCGTTGTTAGATGAACGTATATTTTTAGCAAGGGCGCGTTTCAAAGCGGCCACCTCCGGGTATAATAATGAATAGATAGCGTTGACAAGCGTTATCAACCGTGGTAACATGCTAATTGTGAGTTAAGCGCGTTACCAAGTATTTACAACATACATATCAAATACATATTGTTAAATTGTTAAGAAAGTATGATATACTCATTAGCGAACGAGGTCGGTCGGGCTTCGTGCCTGAAACTCCGACCGCCGTTCATTGCTAGATCGCGCACGCCAGCGCTTTCTGACAATCAGATCTGAATCTTGTGATGGACTTACGGTGCGATTCTGCTTTACCACCGAATAGGAGCGCCAACTCCTGAGCGGTCGCAGTAACGCTATGACCTGGTTCAGACCAAGCTTTCAAGATCGCCAACTTCTTCGAGTCGCCGGCCGCCAAGCCGGTGATTCTTTCGTTATACATTAAATCTTTATCGACGATCGCCAAATCGTCTTGTATTTCGAACTCCATGTATCCGTCGGTGTTTTCGTTATGTACCATCGACACCGTAACGTATTCATCCGCTTTTGTCTTCGTACTGTAACGTTTGGTAGTTCGACCCAGCCTGCGCTTAATGAAGTTAACTACGAGTTGTGGTAAGTCGCCTTTTTCAGCCTCGAACCTCATTACCGTTTCTTCGATGATCTTGAAGCATTCGTCTTCAAAATCCGCCTGGTTGAGTCGGTTACGGTTGTATTCCGACATTTGGTGAATCATCTTCTGAAAGTGGTATTTCACTTCCCACATTGCATCCGAGTCACCATTCTTAGCCTTAGTAGCTAAGTTATTCAGTTGTTGTTTATTCAACATTTATCAGCTCCTTGTTTTGGTTACATAATATATAAGGACACGAAACTTGGATATTGGGACATTGCTCTGAAATCTTTTTTTTATTCTTGTTGTTGGAGGGTTTTATGTATGAAGTCGGTAAGTGCCGACTTCGGGAGATACTTAAGTCCAAAAGGATGTCACAGGTAAGGTTGGCTGAACTTACTGGGTATAGTAAGCAACAGATAAACAACTGGATAAACCGTCAGCATAAAGTAGGTGTAATGGGATTAGAGGCCCTACGCACTATTGCCGAAGCTCTTAACCTAGACTCCCCTTATGAACTTTACGAAATGAAGAAAGTTCCGCCTAAAGTTCCGCGTTCTCCCGAAGAGGCTGCAAGCGATTAGTTCGCTTGTACCGACTAATAGTACACAGGTTTGTGTACTGCCTAATATTACATGATCTGACGATACGTGTCGATAGGATGTTGCATCCTTGCAAAAATATTTCTCCTAACCGCGCCGTCTACCGTACTCCTTACCGTTTCCTCATCGCCTACCTCATTCGCATCCTTCGCGTCGTCCGGCCACCTTACGTCATACAACTCGCAGTATCCGCGCAGTTTAGCCGCAACCTCTTCGCGTAGCTTTTCTCCCGCGCTGTCATTATCCGTACCGATCACGATTTCCTCAACGGGCGACATGCGCAGCATCTCCGCCTGAGCATCCGTAAACGTAGATCCGCCGACCGCAATCGCCGGTATTCCGCAGCTCCACAGATACAACGCGTCTGTTTCGCTCTCCACGATTACAACGCGGCTTACTTTTCGCGCATAAACGAGATGGATGCCATATATCATGTTACGGACAGGCGCGCCGCCCTTAGCGTACCAGAACGCTTTTGACCACGTAGCTCGCCACTTTGCGTTAATAGGTGCGCCGGTCGGATCGTGCCACGGCATGACTGCCGCATTCTTTTGCGCGTCGAATCCGCAATCAAACATGCGCTGAATCTCCGGATCAATTCCGCGTCCTGTAAGATACGGAACGGCAACGGTTGTATACGCGGAGATATCGATCGGCTTCGGACGTTTTGCGATTGTCGGCGGCTTTAACTTAACGCGCAGTTTAGGAGCGCCATCTTCCGTAGTTTCACCGCTGATTAATTCTTCGCGCGCCTCTTCGTATGTGAGGTTACGGAGGAACGCGTAAAGCTTGACGGGGCCTCCTCGCGCAAAGTCCGGATTGTTAGCGCCTGAGTCACGCCAGCAACCGAAGTCCGCCGAGTCTGGATTGGTGATTACGCTGAATGACGGCGTCTTATCATCGCGTAGACCGAACGGTGAGGATGCGTTAAGTCGGCCGCGACTATTCGGTTGTACGTTGCGCCAGTCGTACGTGTCTAATGCGGCTAAGAACGTGTCAACGTTTATGACATTAGTCAAGGTTTTGTCCTCCTTTCCTATTGCGACTGATACTCGTTTCGTGTATTATTGAGTTAGAAATACGCGAAATAAGATTTCGTGTCATCATCATAACGAAATAAAATTTCGCTGTCAATAACTTTCAGGAGGAAACATTATGGCTGAACTTAAAAATAAAATTAGAGAATTGCGGGAGGCTCGCGGCATGTCAACACAACAACTTGCCGATATCTTAGGCGTGAGTCAACGGCAGGTTCAGCTCTATGAAAAAGGTGAATCCGTTCCTAAAATTGAGGGACTTATTATATTAGCTGACTTATTTGGAGTATCCACTGATTACCTCCTTGGTCGCGAAGCGTAGGCGGCTAAAAACCGCTCACGCTCGCAAATTGCTCCGCCTGTCCTTTCGCATCCAACTCACGTACGACTCCGTAATTAGGCAGGTATACGATTTCAACGCGTGTATCCTCGCCGCCGTTACGTCCCTTTCCGAGTTCAATTACTCCGCGTCCTTCTTGCGCAAGTGTATCTATCCCGAATACGTTCGCTGCGTCCTCCAATATCGCTTTCGACTTCTTGATTCCTGCGCGCGGTGGTGGACTTAATTCTCGCGTACCGTCTTCGTTCTTTTCCTTCGCATCTTCCTCAGCCTGCGTAACTAAATGGATCACCGTTTTAGTCTGACCCGCAAGTCGTTTGAGCTTAACGGAAGTAGCCGCAACATCGCCGCCAGCTACGTGTGACGTGTTACGCTCGAAGTCCATCAAGTAAATCGGATCGACAACGACTACATCAGCGTCAATCTCCGCGATATCAACTTCAAGCTGCGCTATCGAACGTTGTGCAAAACTTTCGCTATCCGCCGCTCGTATAACGATTCGACCCGGCACCACTTCCGAAAGCATATCGACGAATGTCTCTAGTCCGCGCTCATAGCCGTCGTCCATAGTTCCCATCAGCATAGCGCGGTTATCGAAACCTACCGTATAATCCACGCCATCAATGCGCCTGATCGTATCGCTAATCCGTGCGCTAATCGACGAGTACGCACGCGCCATCCACTCGTACTCCGACATTTCTAGCGCCCATATTAGAACGTTCGCGCCTTGAAACGCGGCCTCAATCGCGTCCTCCATGACCATAACGGATTTACCGCGTCCGGATCTCGCGTACCATGCGTAAGTATTCCCGGAAAAGTAGCCGCCAATCTTCTCGTTTATCGTGCCGAACTTGCTGAGCCAAATAAGGAATGATGTGCCTGCTTTACGTGCGCGGAACTCCGTAAGAAATCGTTCGCCCGACGTGGAAATATCAGTCATCTTCGGAACACCCGTTCGTGTTTCCATTTTAATCCGCGCCAGCTTATCGGTCAAGCTATTAATGAAGGTTTCGGTGGGCAACGACTCGTAAGCCTGCTCAAACTCTGGGCTGTTAATATATTCCGCTAGCTCCCGCTTGCCTACCGCGTCCTTAAGTTGGCTCGCCAGATACTCGTATGCGTCCGTTACTTCCGGAATATACTTAATTTGCGGATTATTAGCGACAAATGTCGCAACTGACGGCGCCGCGCCTCCGTTATCTGCTGCGTAGTCGACTATAAAGTCATAGGCGGACTGTTCGTGGCGCGATGGAAAGTCCGATCGCTTAACGTTATATTTTGCGAGAGCCTGCGTAGACCCTTCGTCAATCAACTTAGATAGCAACTGCTGACCTGTAACTGCCATGATTTCCTTACACCTCCTGTTTTACACTGTGTCGGTACTTTCCGTCAAACCTCATATTAGGACAAAATTCCCTCTTGACAACAAAATATGGGTTCGACACTGATTCCAATTTACGTAATTAATTGGACGAATTTAGGTAAAATCGGGGTCAAAATATGATTGTCAATCATAATGTCAAGTCGTATTTTGTCGAACTGAATGCCAACCCTGTGAGCTCACTACATTGGCACCTCCCGAATACTCCCGAATGCTCCGTTTTTCGATTTCACGCGCTTCTTATCCCGCGGTGACTAATTCCGACAAACTCGCGCTCGATACATTGCGCACGCATCCGGTCAACGAGCCGCGGTGTGATTTCGCGAAACACCGTATTTAAGTCTTTCAGCGCAACGTTAGACGTAAATATCGTCACCAATTCGTTAGTCACGCGGTGGTTAATTATCGCGTGCAAATCTCCGCGAAATCCTTCCGTCACGTCACGTACGCCGATGTCGTCGAGCACCGCAAAAGGCGCAGATTTAGCGTGCTGCATTTGCGAGTAAAATTGGCGTGCTGCTGGCTCCGCAATGTCATCCGGTACTCTTGACCGGTTGAACTCGTTATAGAGCGTCTGCCACGCGTTTACATCGAGGAAATACGCCGGCCGATCGAGCGCTTGCCTGTTGCGCTGGATTGATCCGATATAATGACGTACGATGTATTCGCCGATAATTGCGGCCGCCGTCGTAGTCTTTCCGGTGCCTGGCGCGTCACTATAAAAATACAGCGATTTGATCGGCTCATCCGGCTCCACTTCGAATTGGCGCGCGAACGTCTTTACGTAAGCGTCCATCGCACGATAGAGGCCGGCCTGCCCTTCGCGTGCTGGTGAGTTGGCTAACGTTAAGCCGCGATATCCTGACGGTAGGTTTGCCGCGCCTACACGTCCGCCTGCGCCGTTTAAGCCGTGGTTAGCGATATAGCTCGGACATAACTTCGTACATTGCGCGCCGCCCGCTAACGAACAGTGCTGCGCGAGTATGCAGTTTTTAGCGTTGGACAATTGCGTCCCTCCTAACTGTAGCGTAATCTCGGTTTGCTTGCGGATGTTTAGCGGCTGATTTTCGGATGATTATCGTCGCCTTTTATTACTGTCCACATTCTGGATAAATCACCCGTTAAAATAAATCGATAATCTCATCGTCAGTCAACGGGTTGTTATCCGCACTATTACCGCAATACTCCGCCTGTTTAGATGCCCTCGCCTGTTCCGCGAGTACCTGCGGCATTATCCTCGGCAAGAGATACGCGATCAAAAATCCGGCCGTCAATTGCGGATACTGTGGCGATACTCGATGTTCCCGGAATGCTCGCGTTATTGTTTCGCGTAAGGCTTCCGCACCATATTGCGTTAGTGCGCGTTTGATTACGCCTTGTTCGAATGACCAGCCGCGCAGTGGAATGTACGTGTTCACTTCGTATTGCTCGCGGTTGAGATCGGCGACCATAGCGTGGACGGTCGGCGTTTTCCAGTGTTCAAGCGGAAGGTTGCGCCAGTCCTTGCGTTGGTCTGCGGTGATCTTCGGCTTCGGCGGCTTTTTAGCGCGTGGCATCTTCGCGACCTCCTTTAACGTCGAACACTTCGCAAAACTTATGGTACTCGTATTTATCGAGCGATTTACGCGTCTCGCACGATTTACATACGATTTCATAACGGACTTCTGGCGAGTCGTTAAAGATATAACTGTCGACTATCCGCATGTCTACGAGGAACCACTCGTGAAAGCAGATCGGTTTTGGCGGCTTTTGTGTACGTTTAAACATCCAGCGTAGCATCGGCAGACACCTCCCTCTCGATCATCGCTAATACCCGCTCATACACGTAAGCCTCCGCGTGCATCCGGCTGACCGTTTCGGATTCGTCAAAATAACACGGCCCATTTCTTCGGTCAATTCGCGTATCTAACATAGAAATCTTAGATTCAAGCGCGGTCACAAGTTGCGTTAGTTTTTCCTCAGCCGCGATCGCTCTACGTATCGATTCCGGCCATCCTTCGCGTGATTCTGCGATGAACTCTTCGTCTTCACACGCGATGCCTACGTAAGCTAACTCGCTTCCTCTGGCGTAGAAAATATCGTAATTATTAGAGGTTACGGGCCGCTCATCATTGCCGGATACAAACCACGGCCCCGGTGAAGCTGCGTTACATAATGCAAGATCCGCCTGCAGATCCCGTTTAGTTTCCGTTGTCATCTCGTTGACACCTTCGTAGTATAAGTGGACTAGCGCGTTTCTTTCAAAGCGCAAATTCGGCGATTTTGGAAAAATAATCTGCGTGACATCTGCGCATTTCAGATCAGATTCCGCCAAACTGGCGAGTGAGCTGACGCTGATCTGCGTTATGTTGCAGTTTTTACTGCAATGCTCCGTTTTTCTCCGTATTCCTAGTTTTTACGTAGAATTACGAAATCACTCCGCCAATCCCTACGTAAATATATCCCGCAGCGAAAACCGGCCAGAATATTGCGCACAACACGAACTCTCCGAGCTTCATCGAAAACCAGCCCCACGTAATAAGCGCGGTCAGAAGTCCGAGAGCGAAGTATACTATGGCTATTCGCGTTACCACTCGCTCAACCTTCGCCATCATCACGCGTTCACTCCTTCGATCTTGACACCGACCGCATCTAGTGCACGCTCAATCCCGTCAGCGTACGCTTTATCTTCATATGCGTTATCGTATCGTCCCATTCCGGTTCTGTGTGTGATGTAATCGCTTGTGAGCTCGCGCTTTATCCGCGCCATTCTCTGCTCCTCCGTCAACTCCCGTTCATACCCGTTAACCAGCGCGGCCAGCAACGTGTCGAACGGGATAGACGTTAGAACGTCGGTGTGTACCGGAAGCAGCGTGTGACCTTGCGCTACACGCGTCATTTCCTGATTTGTTACGCCAGCTTTGCGCATGTTCTCGATCAATTCCGCAATCTCTGCGGGAATTACCGGTTTATTTACGTTACTCATCTGCGTCACCTTCTCCGTTTTGTTTACGATAATATTCGATGATATCGTCGATTGTTTCGAATGTTGGTACGTTGTTCATTTCCGTTAATCCTCCGTTTAATATCGTTTCTCACGTTGTCTATCGTAATTATTCCGTTAGTAAGCAAGCTCCATCGGCTCGAATACGATTGGAACCGGCTTAGCTGCGATGTTTCTTCCGATTCGATTGCGCGGATAATTTCGATGTCCGTATCGTTAAATCCGTGGCTACGGAAATAATCGGATTCCTCGCGTTCGATTCGCGCCAGGAACGCTTCCGCGCGCCTCCGCTCTTCCAGCGTTGGGTGGAACGTTCGGCGGAAATTCGTGAACATAGCGTCACTACTCACGCGACCACTCCCGCTTCCTCCAAGTATTTTTCGTAAGCTTCCCGCGCTCTCTTCGCATGGGAAATCGAAGCACCTACCCGGATTGCCTCCGCTACAAACTCGCGTTCTTCGTCTCCAGCGGGAAGACCTTGCGACCACAGGCGCCAATGTACGAGTTCGTGGAGGAGATTAGCTTCGATTTCCTCCGGAGTTAAATCTGCATTTGTTGGCGCTGACATACGGATTTCCTGTAGTGAGGTGTCCGATCTACTGAACATGAATAGCGCCTGTGTTTGTTTCCATCGATACCTTAATAAGCGCAAAGTTCCCGTATAATCCACGCCCCAATGGAGCTGCGCAAGTTCATTTGCGCGTTTGAGTAAGCGTTCCTGTTCCGCAAGTAACTCCACTTTCTTCATATCACGGCCACCTCCGTTTTAATATCGTCCTGCCGTACCCACACGCGCCACCATCCTATCAAACGCGTCAGATATTTCGCTTGTTAACTTCGCTCTCTCATCCGATTTGGCGCGCTCCTTAACTAATTCCAATGCGATTGCTTTTCCGATATCTGCAAGCCTAATCGCGGTACGAATCGGAACCGTTGTCACTCCGTTTTCCGAGGCATCGATTAATTCCGCGTAATTCTCCTGCATACCCTCGTAAATCATACGTGCTTCATTTCCATTACTCATACGTTAGCCCTCCCGTAATTTAACCGTGATATTAGCGTCTTAGCTTCGCACCCTACCGAATACCCTCCGCCTACCTCTACGCGCCTAATTTGACGCTAAATTCAGGCGCTAAGCCAGCGTTAACAGCCGCGATAATCTCCGCCGTCGCATATCGGATCGCTGCGCCGAGTTCCGTCAAGTTCTCCGCGTTATACTCGGTTGCCGTCCGCATCCTCACGCTATCGATAAGCGCGGTCAGACCTGCGGTCGTTAGCGGATAATATGCGATTTCGTCCCAACGTTCGCGGATCACGGGAGCCGGTTGATCGGGCTCCCTTTTATATCCGGGCGCTTTCGTAGGGTCAACGAGTTTGCGCTGTAGAACGACGAAGTTATTAGCGTCCGATTTGAGCGCGTAATTTGCCGTGATTTTAACGTGGTTTAACATGCGGAAACACCTCCGGTATATTTGTGACTAGCGACGCGTAATCGACGTAAATCCACGCGATTATTGCGGTAATTGCAAGGAGATAAACGATGAGGATTGCGACGAGTAAGCGGTTAGGGCGAATCATAAGCGACCGTCCTTTAGCGGATCAATTCGGATGATGCGCGGCTTGTGTTCCGCTTTCCTCGCGTAATCTACGCAATTTCCGGTTCCGCCTTTTGTTCCGTCCCATACCGCGATTACAAGCGATGAGTTATCGACCATCCACGCGTTGAGCTTCTGCATCTTCCACGCGGCATAACCCGGTTCACATACGTACTCAACCGCGTCAGCTTGCGCCAGTATATCGTGCCAACGATCTTGCGAGGTGTCCGGCCACATGCGTTCCTGTCCTTCGAATGGGACTGCGGCGATTAGGCGGATACCGTAACGCGGAAACTGTTCGCGCTTCTTTAGAACGAGTTCCGCCGCAATCATATCTACGCCGAGTGCCGTTCCGGAAATGAACGTTGTGATGTCGAGCGAATCTAATGCGTAGTCGATGGCGCTTTCTAAGCGGGTTTTTACGTCGGCCATAATCGCGTTGCTTTCGTTGTAGCCGCCGAGTTTGTTCGGGCGGTGGCCGGTGAAGCATGCGGTAAGGCTGCGGTTAGACATAACGTGATTCCTCCGTTTCTTTTATAAGTGCGTATATGCTCGCGATTCACTTCGTTCATACTCGCCGTCGCCTTTGGCTCCGTATCATGTTTACCGCGCGGGTAAAAGTGTTCTTATCTACTTCGTCCCGCGCAGTTTAGTTTGCGGTAGCAAAATCAACTAAGCGGTAATGTTTTGTTTCTCTTTTACATCTTTCTCTTTTAAAACCTTTCTATCTTTACAGTCTGCCCTAGGCATACTTCCGGTGGTATGTCTTAGGCATACTTACCTTAGTCGGTCTCAGGCATACTTACTATCCCGTACGCTTCCTCCGCGCCGCATAGACGCTGATATCCGGAATCACCTCCGCCCCGTCCTCGTCGACCACGTATCCATTATCGGAGACACGCGGGCAGTATGACGGGAAATACCACTTGAACTTACGCGTACTCTCCCACCTCGTAGCCGTCCGTATAATCCCGTTAGCTTCGAGTATGTCCGCGAGATACTTGATGCGATTACGCTCGATCCGCAGTGTTCCCGTCAACGTATCGTACGAGATGAAGCACGCGCCGAATCGATCGTTTACCGTTCCATCTGCGCGGAGATAGTTGCCGTCGATGTATGACTGCAGCGTAAAATAGAACGAATAGATATCGCGGATCTCCGGTTTGCGTTGGCGAGAGCCTGCGTATGCCACGTCGTAAACCTCACGTATGATGCGCGGAAATACCTTGCGGACTAGCTCGCGGTTATACACTTCGAATCCGCTAGGCGCATCGAGTAGCGTCTGCTTATCGTTAGGTAATGGCGTGCTCATGCTGCGACCTCCTTTCGCGTAATATCGTTGTTAAGCGTTGTATTTCCGAAGTCTACAGCTATCGGAAACGGTAATCCCGTCTGTTCGCGCCATATTTCTAGCGATGACTTTTTGTATCCGTAGCGTTCGTTATCCACCGCAATCTGTTCGACTGTGCGCGGATTATCGAAGCACCAATACGTGAATCTGCGGAACTCTTCCGGAGTCAAACCGTTCTGAGACGCGAGTTTGCCGACTAGCGCGTCGAAACGAGATTGATCGAGTTCGAAGCGTTGCCTGTTCGCTTCGAACCATTCGAAAGGGTTAGAAGTACCCATTGACGTGTTGAGCGCGTTAATTAGCGGATATACGTTCCCAGGAACATTACCGCCATGACCCGCGTTAAACGGAATCCAATGCTCCATAGTGACTCCATACAACACCGAGGTAAGCGCGCACCGTTTATCGAACATGAATAGTACGTCAAACCACCCACGTGAAGTCAGTGTGTCTGGAAGTTCCTTAACGCGAGACTTTCTTTTGTGGGCGTGAGCCTGAACGCGTTCTTTGTTCTCTCGCTTCCAGTGACCGTCGACTGCTTTCTTACGGTCCTGATTTTCTTCTCTCCACCTAGCAGCCCTAATTGATCCGCAGACCTTGCAATAGGACATTACGCCTCCCTTACCAGAGTCACTTGGAGTGTAGTTTGAGAGTTGCTTTAACTCACCACAGTCACTGCACCGTTTGGCCATTGTGGTAACTCCGTTAACTGCAATCTCTTCGAGTTGATATCTACGAATAAAGTGGTAATCACGTCCTTCGCGTTTAGCCCGAATTACCCTACGAGTCAAGTCGTCTATAGAACGGCACAGTGCACAAGAAGCGTCCCGTCCGCCAATTCCATTTGCTTTAACGCGAAAAGCTGATAGTGCTTTAGTTTCGTGGCATTTCGTACACACTTTCGCATCAACCCCAACGCCGTCTACCATAATCTTAACGATCTCAGCGCGTTTCCCTTTCGCCATGTCTCCGTCTCCTTTCCGATTTGCTTCATGTATTATATAAGGACACGAATTACGCAGATTGGGACATCGCAACAAAAAAATAACGCACGCCTCAAAAGAGACATGCGTTAATGTTTATCGTTTTAATTTCGTATTACGTTTCGCCTTAGGCTTCGAAAGTAATCGGTCGATTGGACTGGCTTTGGCGTGCTCGGCTTTCAGATCGTTGTTTACTAAGGACACGTATCTGCGCGTCATCTCCATGGAGGAATGTCCTAAGGACTTCTGTACTGCGAAAGAACTGGCCCCGTTACGCAAGAACTCTAAGGCGAACACGTGCCGAAGGTCATACGGACGAACATGCACGCCTATCTTCTTACAATATATCTCCATGCGGTCACCCCAGGTATGCCTATTCAACGGACGTCCCTCGTACGAACAAAATATCGGAGTATCTTCATCCCACTCGTCGTCCCTGACGGAGATTAGTTTCCGCATGGACTTCGTAGTCATATCAGATAGCGGCAATGTACGCGCACTACGATTCTTTGCGACGTCCGCCGGAATATGAACTTCCTTTAGAGATAACTTAAAATCCTGCGGTATTAAGCTCAACGCCTCCGACGGACGTATGCCGGTGTCTAGCGTAAGTACGATTAACGTGAAGTCGCGAAGTCCTACAAACGTCCGCTGATCCGGCGCCGCGAGCAACGCCTTTAACACGTCGGTTTCGACCGCCACCGCTCGATTACCGGTCTTCCTTTTCTTCGTATGTTCCAGCGGATTTACCGATAGATACCCTTCGCTTATGCAGTATTTAAAGAATGCGCGGATATACACAAGGCGGTTATTAAACGTAGCCGGCGCCATCTCTCCGGAGAAATGTCCGAAGCACGCGTCTTTAAGCGAAGCCTCCGTATCCCATGCGTTAGGATACCGTTTAAATAGCAGCTCTACCGCGTTCGTATAGTCCGTTAAAGTTTGCTCGCCCACCCCGTCGTCTAATCGCTTATGCGCCAGAAAATCCGCCAATACCTCACGCCATCCCGGACGCGCACTTCCGTAACTCTTTTTAATTTCGCGTAATCGCGCCAAAACAAAAAGCACCCCTCTCCGTCTTGTGAACGGTGGGATGCTTCGTTGTGTTTGCGTGGCTCCTGTGTACCTGCGGATTACTCCGAGACAAGTACGCAGGACCCAACGCTTTTTGACGCTCATTTAACGCTGTGTTTGCGGGCTAAACCGCATGGATGCCGAGGACCGGGATCGAACCGGTACGGTAGTCACCTACCGCAGGATTTTAAGTCCTGTGCGTCTGCCAATTCCGCCACCCCGGCATGATTATGTATTTCTCAATCAAATGTGGCGACAAGAAATATCTTATCATGTATTTTATTATTATGCAACACTTTTTTAAAAAAATATTTTAGAAATGAAACAGGCACCACCAGCGTAAGCCGGCAGTGCCTAGAAAGGTCGAGTTGCGGTCTCGAACTTTCTTATAAACCATCTATATTAAGGGAGGTGTAAGGTAAGAATACCTCCCCAACATTAAAGAAACCTAAAATCAGGATTAAATTAAGCTAAAAAAGAAAATAAGCTCACATTTATTAGTCACGCTTCATGATAATAGGCGTGATTCGAGCAATCTCGTCTTCACTGGTTTCCACAATCACAAGCAAATGTTGTTGCATAAGCCATTGCTCATAATAGTTTGCGTCATCCTCAGAGATACCGGCTTCCGTCAGGGTAAGTACAAAATCATCGGTCTCTTCACCGATTTCATTACCAGCAAGCCGGCGAACAGCCTTCCCAGCAGACATCGTGTGATCTTTACGTTTACCTAGCGCAGCCAGCACCCCCTTAAAGGCTCCTAATGCTCCATCCGTACCTGCGCCCTTAAGTGGTTTAGGTAAACCTGCCTTCTCACTAATCAACTCCAAATTAAGCTGTTCTTTAGCGACTACGCCCAGTGAATCGGAATCCACTCCTGCCTGTTGAAGCTGATTCAGCATTAAAATGGCTTCGTTCTCAGTACGTACCATTCCAATCAATAACTTTGTCATACGGAATCCTCCTTAACATACATGCTTTAGCTTCAGTACCCTTTATAACCCTCTAACTGAAAAAAACAAACGCTAATCATGCGATAAGACGAATCACCTAACCCAAAAAGCCACTTCTCTTCTGGAAATTCATACCTAGTTCTGATAGACTATATAAAGAAGACAAATTAACCATTGAAATTATTGACATATTGAATCTAATCTCATAATCAGGAGAAATGACATATGAACAAAGAGGTAGAAATTGCCATCCGTCGTAATCAACAAATTGTAGTTCGTAATACAAGCGGTCAATCTGTAACCGGATTTCCAGAACGCTCTGCCGATTCCTCCATCCTCCTTCTACGCACAGTACAAGGGAACCTCTGGATTCCGTTTGAGGAAGTTGAGCAGGTCACACGCCTGTTAAGCATTCGTTCGCATCATCTAAGCAGTATGGCACTGTAAGTAGCTGTTTGTAGCCAGTAGTGAATCAATTAAATCATTAGACGTTGAAGAACGCCAGACTTAGAGAAGTCTGGCGTTCTTCATTCCTATATAACTAGGGTCTGTCTTAGATCTTGCTATTCAACAACAAACTTCACTCGTGTTCCATTGGGATATGTACTAAGTTGATTGCCGACCCATGAACCTGCTCCCCGATTGTCCTTTGGCGTAATGTATTGGATATCTGCATTAGCACCACCCTCTGCACACATAGCCATCGGCCACTCGTCTCGATCCTTCCCTTTCTTCACTGGCACTCCCTTCAGCGAAAGATCCCGATTCGCCTCGGCACCATCACGATCAATCGTACACACATCAGAATGCCCTGCCTTAACGGCCGACCGAATATGATTAGCTGTCTCTGGGTAGCGTTCAGAAGGGAAGATCAGCGTATGATCTACACCTTGGCTACTACTCCCATTAAATATAGAAGTCCAATCCCCTAGCTTATAATCCCCATTAAACCACGCTAGACAGGCGACTAGAGCAAGCGTGACCAATGTGACCCATTGCTTCTTCAACCTAGCTGTTCCTTTATTTCTTCTCTTCCTTGTGCGTTTACGCGTCATGCTGTCTCTCCCCCATTCACCATTACATTATATAGAACATTCGTTCGCGAAACAACGGAAATGTGCAGAGAAAAAACAGCTCGGATCTCTCCAAACTGCCCAATTCTAATCATATAATAAACCTTTAACCTACATGACCCATGCTTGGCATCACCTGTTGTCGCTTTAAGGGCACAGTGACCTGGAATTGTGTACCCTGACCTTTTTGACTCTCTACCGTGATTTCACCATGCATCAATTCCAGCAGCTCTTTGCAGATCGTTAATCCAAGACCGCTGCCCCCAAACCTCCGTGCATGAGACACATCTGTCTGAGTGAAGGCTTCAAATAATTGATTCATCTGATCTTGTGGAATCCCGATCCCTGTATCTTGAATGCTAAAGACCAGCGTCGTTACATCCTCCAATGTCTCTTTTACATCCAATTGAATATGCACTTCGCCTTGCTCCGTAAACTTAATCGCGTTGTTTATTAAGTTATCCAGCACCTGTCGTAAGCGCAATGGATCTCCAACGAGCACTTCTGGCACTTCAAGATCAACATGGCAGACTAGGCTGATCTGCTTCTGTATAGCAGACAGTTCATGCGTCTTGATGATCTGCTGAATTAGTTTGGAAGGCTGAAACTCAATCTGCTCTACCTTCATTTTCCCACGACCTAACTTCGCCATATCCAAGCTCTTGTTTACAATGTCCAGCATGGCCTCTCCCGATTGACGGGCAAGCTCTAGGTACTCCTTTTGCTCGCTATTCGTTTCTTCCATTCCCACCAGCTCAATCATTCCCATAATTCCATTGAGCGGCGTTCGCAACTCATGATTCAGTTTGCCGATAAATTCTAGTTGTCCTCGGCTGTTCAATTCAGCCATGTTCGCTGCCATACGAAGCTGTTCTTCGGCATATTTCCGCTCTGAGATGTCATATTGTATCCCAACAAAAAAGAGGCAATCTCCCTCGTCATTAAAGATCGGATCTATATTCAACTCATTCCAAAACTTGTGTCCACTTTTGGTGTAATTCAGAATATCTATCTTAATTGATTTTTGCTCTCTGAGCGCTTCACGAATCTTAGCTACTGTCTCCGGAAGGGTATCCCTCCCTTGAAGAAACCTACAATTTTGCCCAACAGACTCTTCGAATGAATATCCTGTCAATGTTGTAAAGTGCTCGTTTACATAGATCAGGGGCAGTTCTGGTGAGGTTGCGTCGACCACAGTTACGGAAGATTTAAGCTTAGAAATTAAAAACTCCCAGTGAATGGGCATGGAATACTTATTTTGAATGGTCATGCTTCCCTCCTGTTTCTATCTGCCTTCAACTACTATGAATAAACATATATGCATATCATCTATTTGGTATGTGATCATACTAATTCAATATCATTAATTGTATCACAGTTGTTCAAACGGTGCCGAAAAGGTTAATGATTTCATAAACTTAGGAGGAACACACATGAAGTTTCTGCTCATTCTCATCATCGTTATTCTGATCTTATTCATTTTCAATAGACGTCGTCGATAAATCGATTGAGGCCATGCCTGAACGAGGAAGGAAGATTGCGCATGAGAACCCTCTTTTTTATTTTCATGATACTGTGCATTATTAATCTTTGTTTCCCCAAGTTCGGATGGTTCCTACGTTATGGTTGGATTGTGAAGGGGGAATCCGAGCCTAGCAAACCGTATATGGTCTTTGTTCGTATGACTAGTTTAGTGATGTTATTGATTGCATTTTCACTAGTGGCTGCATAATACCACAGTTGCAATCGATCATGTATAT
The DNA here is from genome assembly GCF_030812775.1 of Paenibacillus tundrae. Classification (GTDB taxonomy): domain Bacteria; phylum Bacillota; class Bacilli; order Paenibacillales; family Paenibacillaceae; genus Paenibacillus; species Paenibacillus tundrae_A. Next base: position 136,908 of record NZ_JAUSTI010000001.1, on the reverse strand, counting down.
GTCGGAGAAACAGGCATTTATGCATGCAAGAATGACTTTTATTCTACCTGTCCTACCTTATAATCAGATCTCACTATAAATAAAAAAGACGAGCAGCATTCGCCCGTCTGTGTCTGATCCAAGCACAATTGGATCAGATTTTTTTTTATTTGATCAACTTATATACTGGGTCACTCATTCAATTCAGAGGATAATCCGTTAACGGTTTCCCCTGCTTGTAATATAGAGTAGGCTCCAAAATACTAAAAAATATGTGTACGTCTGGCAAACCTGCTTTGACCAAAATGACGTATATGGAAGAGGCCATTCGATTATGGATTTCCTGATCACGCTGAAACATAACAATTTCTATAGAAGCTGGAGAAGGAGTGAGTGCTTGTACATCATAACGCTCAGCCTTAATTCTTTCTTGTGGAATATTAGAAGTGAGCGACATCTGCTCTGTGATTTTAGGTACAACTTCTTCTAATTGATGACCTGTAAATCCTCTGAAGCGAATAAACGGCATTGCAATCCCTTCAATCTTTAAATTTAGTTACTTATGTGATTTTAAGTACATTGTTTTCTATTGTCAAATGACAGTCTTTCTATAGTTTACTGTATATCATAAGGAAAAGCCCCACTGAGATCTCAGCAGAGCTTGGTGTAACCATCCACTTAGCTTAGTTATAAACTAACACCAGAAAGACTTCGTGATGATGACGAGCAGGATGAAAAGCACCAGAATTGCAGCAGTAGAAGTACACATTCCCTGTCCGATTCCTCCGACATTTCCACAACCGTATCCAACATGACTCATTTGATTGGCCTCCTTTGATTTAAAAGGTATGGGATAACATATGCCAATGCTGAGTAAATGACCGGGCTTCTCCCTAGATACAATGCCCAATCCTCAAGGGATCACTCTAGCCCCTCCACTTTTATCAAAAAACGTCCTTGCTTCGTTGTAGTGATCTCGTCAGCTCCTGCACGCTCAACTATAACGACTCGGGTTCGAATATCATTATGTGATACAAATACAACCTCACCATTGGAGGATATACAGTACGCAATTGGAATAGAGGTATCGCTGTCACGATACGAGCCATCCGCATGACTGGTACCCATCACCATACATTGATTGCGAATAGCGATTGTGCGAGCCTCCTCCAGCCATTCATTATACTGCTCCTCACTGAACATCCCTACCCCGATGGAATGTAAGAGTAGATCAATCCTCTCATCATCGTGCTGAAACCCTTGTAAAACGATCTCATCACACAATAGAGTACTGATTGCCACATCCTGTTGCGTGACAACTACGGCAGGTGTGTACTTCGCTTTCTCCATCACGACCTGTCCGTGCTGGTTGATCATAATGGATCGATCCTTGGGACGCTCATCTAATCTGCGGTCAATCATCGTTCCCTATGTAGCCGCAAGCCTTCAAGCCTCTTCTACATTCTGGTTTAAATACCCTTCAGGATACAACAACATATCCGCATTCGCGTGTTCCCTAAGCTCTTTTTCTAATTGTATTAATCCGGACTCAAGGTTGGGTTGTCCAATAATAATCCTCATTCTCCATCGACAGAACGTAATCATCAGCCTTCTAAACTTTCAAGCAACGAACCAGCCTCTTCATGTTGTGGCTCCAATGCCAGCACTTTACGTGCATACGCTAGAGCTTCTTCTTCCATCTCAAGCTCATAACAGCAAACCGCCAGATCATACAATACATCCGTATTGAACTTGTCCTTGTCTGCCTTCATTGATCGTTCTAGAAAATACTTTGCATCCTCGTACATATACATCGCATTGAACAATTGCCCTGTTATAAAAGCCAATTCCCCTTGCTTATCCATCACATAGTATGAAGACCACATGGAATGCATTCCGTGCTGCATATCCATCATTTCTTCATCGCTTGCATCTGGCAGCAGATCAGAAATACGTTCCGCACATAGAATTAGAAACTCTGCATCATAACCACCTAGACGCCAGAAAGGCAGAATTTGTTTGAGCTCCATTCGAGTTACCTGTCGATCGAACCATTCTTTCAAACTAAAGAAGTCATCCGGTCCAAAACGTTCAACCTCTCGCAGGTAAGCCAGACGGGTATTCACATAACTCATAGGTTCTGCGACCATCAGGATACAGCCGACATTGATATCCTTATAATGATGTGCTGTAAAACAAGCCAGGCCTCCTTGCTGCTCCAACGTATACCGAATCGCATGATAGTTCGCCGTCAAGGAGAAACTGCCGTGAAGAACGAATTCAGGCGGCTCAGCGAATTTCCAGTAATCTAGTCGGTGATCACCTTTATCTGCTGTAATAAGCATATACCCAGCCGTAGATAAAGTCCCCAGTCGTTCAAGACAGGACAGTCCAGCTTCTGGAAACAGAATATGTGAATCCTCTAGCTCGTCCTCGTACAATGAAATAACATCGCGATAAGGGGACGATTCCGCACTATACTGAGGTGCAAGCCGGTAAGCATAACTGATTTCCATCGCCTTTAATTTCTCTGACGGTGCAAGATCGACATGTTCCTCGGCACTAGAGAGTATGAGATCACATTCATAAATCTGTCCTTCACCTACATATAACAATTCCTGCGGAATGCTATCAAAAAAATAATTTGCGATAATAAGCAAGGGCTGCTGCAGATCTCCCGGCTGAATTGTTTCGCCTGCAACTACTAGATCCAGCGCAGTATCCTTCATTGCATCAAACTGAGCAAAATCCAACACGCCCTGCTGGATATAAGGCTCCATGGACGAATGATTTCTCCACCCCACTACATTCTCCATCACTAAATCTGTCATCACGTAACGAAAAGCAGGCAGCTCCGTTGCTGCATAATTCCGCAATTCAATCAATTTCGTAAGTATCTGAAACGCTAGACGACCTACTCCAGCGCCTAGTTCCAGAATCGTAACCGTCTCCGATGTCTTACCCTTCGCTGCCAAGTCTTGCAGAAAGCCAAATATCATTTCGGCATACGCCGCTGCAATCATCGGGTTACTCGTGATATATTGTGGAACTTGATTTTCCGCCCACGCATCAAGCCCACGCTGTTCATAGTAAGCACGTTGCCATTCCCACACTGGTGCTTCACTGAAACGGAACCGTTGTCCTTCGTTATGCATCATTAATTATAAACCGCCTTTTATCCATAATTCTTAACGTTCCAAGACTTCACACAGTCTAAGACAATCAAGCAATCCAATCATGTAAACGTTACACACTGTTATGCATTATATCATAACCAGAAATGCCCCATGTTAAGGTCTCTCTTAAATAAACCGAATAGGACTCTTATGCAGAAGCATCAGCTACCTAATAAAAAAACCTGCCTCTATCAAGGCAGGATCAATCATTAACACACCGTATTCATACCCGTAAACGTATGTCGGTTGGTTCTACATTAGTCTGTTTAGTCTGAATACAATACCCCGTCAAAGTTCTCAGGGCCTACACGAATCGTACCTAACAAGTTGGAGCTTACAAATGCAGTATACGTCAACTGTGGGGTGATCGGTGGGTTATAATCGTCCGCAGAGAAGGTGATAACTTGAGGAGCTAATACACTTAAGCTAAATGTCGATGTCGCGGAGTAAATAACTGGATCTGTAGGTTGAGTTCCTCTAACGATTGTAATTGTTATACCCACAAGTGCCAGCGGAAGCTGTACAGACACCGTACCCTTCATTTGTACCCGTGGATTAGCACCGATACCTGCAGTAGTTACCAGTCCAATCTGACCAAATAGCTGAGGTGTATTCACAACCAAAATCGGAACGGCAATGGAGTTCGCTAAACTTGCATTCTGCGAAGTTCTCGCATCAATAAATTGACTCATTAAAATCTACCTCCTATTACTGGAATACGATAATATATGCAAGATTTATAATATGGCATGGACACTGTTACTAGTTTGCATAAATAAAAAAGATCATCGGGCTTTTTACCCAACGACCTTCAATATTGTGTCTTATCCTTTTGAAGTAGCCACACCGAAGCAGATTAAGCTATTCATCCCAACCCCGGCAGCAAACTCGCTTCTTTTACAGGCGCTCCTGTCGTGATGTATCTTTGTTACTTGGGTGTATAAATCTTCTCTTGTTCTTCGTTTCTATCACCTGTATGACGGTCATTCCGATCCAGTTTATCCTGCAGAACTTGGATATCTTTACGAAGATTAGAGATTTCTTTTTGTACACTACCCGAGCTCTTCCTAACTCTTGAAATAATTAGATAGACTATAAATACAATAACTGCGACAAACAATACTAAAAGTAATAATCCTGGCAAACCTACTGCACTTGCACCACCGCTGTTCAAGTATTTAACCCCACCTTATGCTAAATTATAACAATTATATCATATATCACAATAATTATAGTTATTAGTCTCTACCATCCAGGCCCTTTCAAAAGGTAATGACTTTATAATTGGAACTATTTCAAATAATTCCCGTATATAAAATATACATCACTACCGAGGGGGTGACCGTAATATTAATGATTATATTGGGTGTGATCGTCATTGTACTCTCCCTATACGACTATAAAAACCCTAACTCCAAAATATCACAGTTTTTCAGTCGTATTTCACGTACAGAAAGCAACGTACATAACTCCCAAACAAGTGGAATCATAGGCATAAGCTCAGGTGTTATCTTCATCATGATCGGTGTGATCGCCATTTTATTGCCTTTACTATAAGAAGAGTCCATTTCACTTGTTCCACGCTGGACACTGGTCAGATATGCCAGTGTTCTTTTGGTGTGTAGCCTCTATACATGAACAAGTTTAGTTAAAAAAATGATTAATCCTTGATTGACCCGCATCGCCAGAGAGTTCCTCTAAAAGTTGAATCCACATTTTATCGTGAATCATATCGCTCCAATCAACATCACTGACACCAATTGCTGTGGCTTCAGGCACATATTCTTTGACTATTCCCGACCACTGGTTGTTCAGTTCTCGTATTTCGGCTATCTTCTGACTTTGCACCGCATCTAGTGAAATGGTCGTTTCGCTTAGGTTGCAGTCTCCCAGGAGATCATTGCCAATAACAGATCGTGCCAGAAAAAAGGTTATATCCTGAGCAACATTTCCTAGCACAGGATTGATATCCGCATTGTTCACTTTATTTAGATGTAATGCTGCGTCCAGTAGATGATTATATTTTGTACTCACAGTTGTGAAATTGGCACATAGGTTGGTTGCATGTTCTGGTAAGAGGTTCTCCCCTTCACTTAAATTATATTGCTGGAGTATCTCATCATTAGCCAAAATCACTGTAACCATTGCCGATAAAGATTCACTTAGCTGTGTAGATATAAATTGTTCATATCTTTGATTCTCCTGAACAGTTTTATACAAAAGAAGCATACAGATTAGTAAGAACATCGAAGCAACCGCTATCAATATAGTACAGCGCTTATTGCTCATTCTCCAACCTCACCTCTCACATCAATTATTATAAGCAACTTCAGCATATTTGGGAGGGATATTATCCCACCTTACACTCACCCTAATTGAATCACAACTGAAAAAGAAAAAAACCTTGCTATACAAGCAAGGTTTCAAAAGTATGGGCCCTACAGGACTCGAACCTGTGACCAATCGGTTATGAGCCGACCGCTCTAACCAACTGAGCTAAGGGCCCTCGACAAAATGTATAACGTTCAGATGATGGCTGTAAATCATCTAGTAAAAATTAAATTGCGGGGGCAGGATTTGAACCTGCGGCCTTCGGGTTATGAGCCCGACGAGCTACCGGGCTGCTCCACCCCGCGTCAGTTAAAATGTAAAACAGCGACTTAATTAATATACATCATATCTATCCAATAAGTCAAGGGGTAATGTTAGGGAATAAATCGTACACCATATCGACCTTTACGGGAACGGTATACCTCCACTTCAGCGGGTTCATTGTGACCATAGATCCATCCATCCTGCTCTAAACGTTTGGCAAGGCAGCCTGCCTGAAATTTGGTTGCGTATAACTTACTGAAGTATATCCAATGCATGCTGCTCGTCCTTTCTTCGCTGTAATGTATCCTGCACCTCTTCTTGTAGGATACCCCAATTCAAGTAAAAATAGCCGCCGAAGAAATTATTCTTCAGCGGCTTATTAAGGAAGGCATGCTCATGAAGATAGCTTACACATTCTTCAGAACAAGTGACGAGCTTTAGAATGTTGCTTTTGGATCTTTCTTCAGCTTCTCAAGCATTTCATTACCCTTAGCTGCCCACTCACCAAGCGCTTCTTTTGGTGTTTTCTTGTTATCAAGAACCTGATTGAAGTACTCCATTCCTTTGTCACTTACCTGCCAGAGATTAGGCATCTTTTGATACAGTTTATCCAAGTTGGTATTCGTTGGTGGAACAGGCTTCAACGTATAGAACGCTTGAATGTTATAGTCTAAGCCGTCTTTTGGTTTAATGAAGCTTTTCCGGGATACCATCTCGTAGCTGCTACGTGCTTTGATTTTGGCCCAGTCCTCACTGTTCATGTACTTGATTAACTCCCAAGCATCATCTGGATTTTGAGCCGAACTATTGATGGACATCAAACTACTCAAATAGATATTGCCTCCAATTTCAGGAGCCTCCGGATGAACTGGTGGTGTTACTACGTCCCAATCTACCTTGGTGAAGCCTTCCATTTTATCTGCATTTTTATTCGCATCAATGAGTTGATTAATATAGCTATAGTCCCCAATAACCATCGCTGCTTTGCTGCTGAGGAACAGATCGCCCTGAAGCGGATTATATCTTCCGTTTGGATCCTGATCCTGCGGTTCATCGCCTTTAGGAATGATTTTGTCGATAGCCAGCTTGCTAACAGTACTCCATACTTTTTCCCATTGTGGTGAGTCAACAGTCATTTTTTCTGCTTTATCATCAAATATTTTTAACTGAAGGGAGTTATAGTACTGCTGCATGGAATAGTATGGTGATCCCCCTTGATACGTACTAAAGGAGAAGCCAAACACATGGTCTTTGCCCTCACCTTTGGTCATACGAGTCGCTAAGTTGAGGATATCATCCCAAGTCATGTTGTCTGTTGGCGGCTCTACGCCTGCCTTCTGGAACATTCCTTTGTTAAAGAATAGAGCAGAAGAAGAGAATGTTGGCGTCAATGCGTAGATACTTTGGTCTCCCAGGTCCTTAATACCTTCTAGTACACTTGGTACAATATCCGTGGTATCGAATTTGTCTTCTTGCATCAACGGATCCAACTGCTTCAGCATGTTTTCCTGAATCAAGGACTTAACGGTAGCTGTATCCGCAACAATAACATCAACTGGATTATCACCAGTCATAATTTTCTTCAGGCTCTCAACCGTATCAGGAATCTCTTGATTTTCCCCCTGCGTTCCAAAACCATAACTGCTCTGTTCGACAGCAGGAACGACTTCAACCGTGATATTCGGATGTGTCAATTCAAACGCATCTGTAAACTGTTGACGGAAGTAACTGTCATCTTGACCGCCCCATAGTGTTGCTACGCGTAAAACACGCTGTTCCGTGTCCTTAGCCTCACTTGCCGTACAGCCTGCTAACAATGGCAAAGCTAAACTCGCAGTCGCCAAGACAGCGAGCACCCGTTTTCCCCACAACCTGTTCTTCATCTCCCAATTCCCCCTATTCATTATCTTGGCGGTGTAATCACAATACGTTCACCGTCAAATTCCAGTGTAGCCCGATTATCGATGGATAAGGCCTCCAGATACTCCTTAGGTACCTGCAGACGTCCTGCCCGGTCAATAATGACAAATGCTTCATGTATATCCTGAGCACCCATCTGTGATAAGCCTTGATCATCATCCAAGTTCGGGTTACGTTTCACAAACTCCGTACTCGTTAGTCCATCACGGATCGCAACGATACGATCCACCTTACCCGCAAGGGTTAAGTCATGCGTTACAATGACAATCGTGACGCCTAGTTCTTTGTTCATTTTGCGGAAAATCCCCATAATGGTGTCACAAGTCTCGGAATCCACTGATCCCGTAGGTTCATCGGCAAGCAGCAGCTTTGGCCGGTTTGATAGAGATATCGCGATAGCAACCCGCTGCTGCTCTCCACCTGACAACTGATGAAGCTTGTTGTGCATCCGATCCTTGAGTCCTACCCACTCTAATAATTGCATGGCATAGGCACGATCACGCTTACCACCAAGAATCATAGGTGTTTCCACGTTTTCGAGTGCCGTGAGATAAGGCAGTAGGTTTCGACCATTGTTTTGCCAGATGAAACCTACCGTATGACGTTTGTACTCAACGAGTTGCGCATCTGTCATCTTGAGCAGATCCCAATCGCCTACAACGGCTGTGCCTGCTGTTGGACGATCCAGTCCACCCAGAATATTGAGCAACGTTGATTTCCCGCTACCACTATTACCGATGATCGCCATCATCTCACCTTGGTTGACCGTCAAATTGAGACCTTGAAGGGCAACGACTTCCACATCGCTGGATTTAAAAATTTTTACAAGTCCTTCGCACTGGATCACGGTTACCTCTCCTCTCCCATTTTGACCGCCTGGTGTACCCGTAGTCTACGAATCTGCCACAGCAGCATCGTAGCCCCAATAATGAGCATAACGACGGTCACGCCATACAGTTGCAACATATCCTTCTCTTCAAACACAATTCGGAATGGTGGCACCTGTGCAGATACATTATCTGTCGTTTGTAGAAATGGTAAGAATAGACGACTCGATACTTGACCAATTCCAATGCCGAGAAGGATCGACAAGCCCGCAGTAAACACCTGCTCCAGTAACAACATCCCACTTAATTGAGCACGAGATAAACCCATGGCGCGCAGAACGCCGAACTGTACGACACGTCCTGAGAGATTGAAGAACCAGTACAGAATATAACCAATCAAAGATATAATGACCGATACAAGGAAGCCCAGACTCAATATACCGAATACGCCGCCCCGTGATGGATGTTTCCCCTGCGTTACTAGTTCGGTACGCACGTCACGGACAGATGATAGCTCGATACCTTCTGCCGTAAGTTTTTCCATCAGTGGTGCAACTTTGGCATCCGGCTTCATCTTCAGCCAGACTTCATAAGGAATAAGTGGTACTTGATCATAGATATAATCCAGATTCGCAATAAAGAACGGTGTCTGATCTGGATACTGTGCAGGCCAGTATGGAAGGATGCCGAATATAACAAATTCAATCGCTTGACCTTGCACACCAATGGAGACTAAATCCCCGGTTTTGAGCTTATACTTATCAGCAAATTTGGAGGAAACCAGTACAGCTCCTTCATATTTACCGAGCAAATCAAGATACTTATAAGGATGTGCTGGGAAAAGATCGTTACGGAACCAGCCTACTTGGGCAAAATCCACATTATCAATCCCTACGAGCATCCCCTGTCCACCTGATTTTCCAGACACGATGATGTTCCCCTTGGTCTGCATCACCCTTGCTGCATGCTCTACTCCGTCTAAACTGCGGAACACTTCAAAGGGTGGCTCAGAATAGATCACTTTGGTCGGTTGTGAACCTCCCCCAGGAGCACCTCCACCCCCACCAGCGCCACCGCCTCCACCTGGCGCACCTCCACCAGCAGAGCCTCCGCCACTGTTGCCGCCTCCTTGCTGCCCTCCACCTGAACCGCCACTTTGGCCGGAACCTTGTGGAGTCACTTCAGGAGAACCTTCCCATACCGTCTGCATGATGACATCTGTTCCGTATCGGTATAGTGTACGTTCAGTAGAGTTCAGGTCAATGGTTCTGGCTGCGGCAGAATTATATACGCCAAGTCCCAAGGTCAGAACGAGCAATATCATCAACGGATAATAGGAAGACGATGAGCGCGAGAGTTGCGTCAGCGTCAGATATAGTGGAACCGGTAAAAATTTCTTACCCATCCACTGAATCAGCTTCAAGATCCACGGGAATATCCGTAGGAAGAACAGACCCAGCGCAAAAATGGCAAGTGCAGGCACAAAGAACAAAAACGGTTGCACTTGCAGTTGATCTGTGGTCATGCCCGTCTGGAAGGTCAACATCTGTCGTTCATAAAACAGATAATATCCATATCCGGCAAGCCCAAGCAGAACAACATCAAGGAACCAGCGCTGCCAGACTGGGGCACGATCCGTCCGCGCCTGCCTTCTCTTCGCTGACACAATCGTAGCGCGCGCATACGTAATCGCAGGAATTAGAGACGCAATGATTGCCACAAGGACGGCCACAAGTCCTAAGAGAATCGCTTCCTTCGAAACACCAATCGGGATTGACTTCCGATCTACGAAGGAGAGGAAACCACTTGCCGAACCAATACTCTTCGCCATAAACCAGCCCAGCAATGGACCTACAATTAAGGCAATAGCACCAAGGAATATTCCCTCTAACAGATATAAAGAGAAAATCTGTTTGGCTGAAGCACCACGACTGCGAAGAACAGCAATGTCACTTTCCTGCTTCTGGAGCGATTGTCTTGCATTCATTGCAATAAAGTAAAAGACCATTGCAATCATGGGTGCAGCAAGAGTGAACAGCATCGTCTGCAACTGTAGGCTCTGACTGCGGAACTGCTTCAGCAAATCACCAAAGGTGATATCTACCTTTGTATCCTTTAACCGTTGATACAGATCAATATCAAGTCTCTCCAGCACAGAAGAAAGCCCCGAGATCTGGCTGGTCTGAATGTCTTTCAGATCAAATGCATAATACCATCGTGAGTTCTGAAGCGGAATTCCTTTTTCCTTGAGTAGCACCTCATTAAATACGGATTCATCGATGTAAAGTCCATTCATCATGCTATCGAATCCCTGCACCCAATATGGGCTGCTTGTATCATCCGCTGTGAAGGCACCCGTAATCTTCACGCGGAGCGTGATGTCCAAGCCACTGTACACGGGATATTCAAGAATATCCCCAATGTGCAGATCGTTTCGATACATGCCTTCTTCCAGCATTACCGCTTCAATGATTCCATCCTTCACCTGGTTACCAGGCTTAAGTCCTGTCGAATAGCTGACCTGTGAATCCAAGCCAGACATCGTTCCCAGACTCATGCTACGGACCCGGCTTGCATCTACCTTCGTTGGATCCTCTGGATTAACCTCCGTACTGCGGATAAAACGAGAGTTCACATAGGTATGGAAGGGAAAACCAATATCACGCGGCACATCCTCACGGATATACCGATCCACTTCTTCCAAACCCAGTGTATCTGTCTTCACTCCACCAGGAGCCTGGTAACTCATCAGCAATGAACCTGCTGGCAAACCTTCGCTATTGTCCTGTAAGGTTTGGGCTACAACTCGCTTCAGCGCACCGTCGGCATACATCGGAATACTGACGGTGAACGCAACCGCCACGATTAATCCAATCAATGTGCTGAAAGTCATCCAGCGAGTGTTCCACATTTTGCGGAACAGCAGCCGAAGCAATGGCAGCCCCATTAGCGACCCACTACTTTCTGTCCAACGGTAAGGCCTTTCAGAATCTCTACATCTGTAGACGTCTGCTGGCCAACCTCAACATCCACTTCTCGTTTGCTGCCATCGTTCTCTACAACCTGGACATAGGTTCTTGATCCAATGGAACGAAGAGCCGACACTGGAATAACAACTGCGTCCTTGGTACGCTGCGTTACAATGGATACCGTAAGCGGTGTACCGCGTTCAACGCCCTTAGGCATTTTCGCCAAGGAAACGATCACATATTGATCAAGTGATTCTTTTGCCGGAGGTGTATTGGCGTCTCCTGAACTTCCCCCACTACCACTTCCGCTGTCTGAAGATTGCGCAGTTGGCATAACTTTAATAACTCCAGAGACCTTGCCTGCGCCATTAATATCAACGTCTGCTTTCATGCCTACAGAGAATTTCTCAAGATCTTCTTTGGCAAACGTAGCTGCAACGACGAGATTCGAAGTATCAGCAATCGTGGCAATCGGATCATACGCCTTGACAGCAGCACCCTTTTCCACCTGAACGGCAATGACTGTTCCCCCGAATGGAGCTGTTAGAGTCGCTTTCCCCAACTGCTCCTCCAGATCAGCCAATTCCTGACGTAGCTCTTCAAAAGCAATGGTCGCTTCTTCGAATTCCACAGGATCCATCTCATCCCGCTTACGCAGCGTTTCCTTCATCTGCACCTCAGCTTTGCGAATCTGAAGGTTCTTCGCCCGAATTTCCTTCTCCACGCTCTCCACATCAAGCACAGCAAGGAGCTGACCCTTTTTGACTTTATCCCCTAGTTTCACATTCAGCTCTTTCACGTGCATACCGTCCAGCGTAAAATACACCTTTTCTTCCCTCTGACTCATCATTTTACCGCTACCGCTTACTTTCTTCTCCAGTGTCTCGGTCCGGACTTCATATTCCGGCTTTTTGGAGATCGTTGGCGGCGTAATTGGCGGAAGTACTTCCTCCTCTGTCTCTGCCGGTAACAAAGAACATCCCGACATCGTTGCAACAACTATCGCACTCAGCACGATAAGCGCTGCACGTTTCCCCTTCTTCGTAGCGGCAGCTTTACTTGATAAATCTGCCGTCCGCCATTTCATAAACATGGTCCGCAACCTCCAGAATTGTAGGATCGTGTGTAGTCATACATATCGTTACTTGTTCTACTTCAATAATATTGCGAAATACAGCCATAACCTGTGCACCCATCTTGGAATCCAGTTCGGCTGTCGGCTCATCCGCAAGCAACAATCTCGGCCGATGTGCAATCGCTTTAGCAATCGCGACCCGCTGCTGCTCCCCCCCGGACATCTCAAATGGTCTGTGCTTCACCCGTTTGGTCAGACCAACTAGATCCAAACAATGACCTACTCGTTCTTTCCATTCCGAGCGAGGCACATCTGCCATTCTTAGCGACAGCTCTACATTTTCCCAAGCAGATAATAACGGCATAAGAGCATACGCCTGAAAAATAAATCCGATTTCCTTACGCCGTAACGCTGTACGCCGCCTGTCACCCCAATCCTGCAGAGGCTGGCCAGAGAATAGGATATCACCGCTAGAAGGCTGATCTAGCCCACCAAGCATATTAAGAAGTGTTGTTTTACCAGAGCCTGAGCGACCCTTCAACATGACAAGCTGCTGTGGGTTAACTTCCATGTCAATGCCTTTGAGCACATGTATAATTCGGCTGCCTGTCTGAAAACTACGATGCACATTACGCACTTCCAGCACAGGCCCATCATATGGAGGCAATAGATCCCGCTTCTTCACAGGTTTGGCCTTCTTGTCTTGAGCAGCAACTGCCAGTTCGTCGGAGCTAGATTCGTTCGGTTCAGTGAGCGTCTCATCTGAGAGGTTCTCGTCCACCGGAATCTTTGCTTCGCTTATGTACGTTTGATCCTGCTGCTGGGCAGACTCCGGCTGCTCTGCTCCCTCAATATCATGCTTATCCCCTGGCTGACTTTTGGCAGATTTAATTTTGGAAAATAACTTCTTCATGCAGCAATCACACTCATCCTCTCTTTACATTCCGCTCATTTCATGAAGACTCTAAAACTAGAAATCTATTCCATACTACACTGCATTATAAACGACGAATCACAACTAAAAGTTACAAGCTTTTTACAACGTTCCGGAGAAAAAGTTAATATTCTGTAGAGAACAACAAAAAAGCACCCCAAAGTGCGGGATGCTTTATACTAAACGATGGAATTTGCCTGTATATCAACAATCATTACAATTTTGATACCGTTTATGCAAGGTCTGCATATTTGTGCCTATATGATATTATTTACCAAATGAAGAAGGATCTTCACGCCATGATTTAAGCAGGGCGAAGTCGCTTTCCTGAATCGTTCCTTGATCCAAAGCCACATCCATCAATGCTGTATAATTGGACAGAGTTTGCAGTTTAATTCCTGCTTCCTCAAAGGCTTTGAACCCTTTGTCCAACTGGTAGCTGAAAATAGCGAGCACGGCGAGCGGTGTTGCGCCAGCGGATTGTACAGCTTGTGCAGCTTTAATGGAGCTTCCGCCCGTTGAGATCAGATCTTCAATGACCACGACCTTCTGTCCTTCCTGGATCAAACCTTCAATCAGGTTTTCTTTACCGTGCCCTTTGGCCTTATCACGAATGTAGGCCATTGGCAGGTTCAGCTTCTGGGCTACCCATGCCGCATGAGGAATACCTGCTGTAGCTGTTCCGGCAATCACTTCTGCTTCCGGATATTGTTCACGAATGATCGTTGCAAAAGCTTCAGCGATATCCTCCCGGATCTCAGGATAGGACATGGTCAGACGGTTATCACAATAAATCGGTGATTTGATGCCAGACGTCCAAGTAAAAGGTTGCTGCGGACGCAGTGCTACCGCTTTGATTTTCAACAATTGGGAAGCAATATGATTCGGAATCTCGTTAAGTGTAATCATATGTTTAACATCTCCTTCAAAATAGTCTCTGCCGCTTCACGCGGATTCGGAGCACCTGTAATTGGTCTGCCTACGACGATATAATGACTACCTCTAGCAATCGCTTCTCCAGGAGTCAACACACGTGTCTGATCCCCGAGACCGCTTCCTGCTGGGCGAATACCCGGAGTGACGGTGTGAAACTCACTTCCACACGCCGCTCGAATGGCTGGTACTTCCAAAGGAGAAGCTACAACACCATCCAACCCTGATTCATGAGCGAGACTGGCATAACGGACAACTGTCGCTTCTACTGAACCGTCAATGCCGATTTCCGTGTTCATCGTTTCTTGGCTTGTACTGGTAAGCTGCGTAACCGCAATGATCTCTGGTCTAGTTAGTGAAGCATCAGCCAACAATGCAGCTTCTGCACCTTCACGAGCTGCTCGCATCATAGCCGTTCCCCCGGCAGCGTGAACATTGAACATATCCACTCCTAGACGAGTGATGCTCTCCGCACCTCCACGCACAGTATTTGGAATGTCGTGCATTTTGACATCAAGGAATACGGAGTATCCTTTGGACTTCAACTCTCGAATGAAGTCTGGTCCTGCTGCGTAGAACAACTGCATACCAACTTTGAGGTAACAGGGTATTCCCTCAAGCGCCTGTACAAGTTCCTTAGCTTGCTCTGCTTCAGGATAGTCCAAAGCAACCATTAAACGTCCTGCCATTTGGTTGAAATCAGGATGGTTCATTTCGCAGCAACTCCTCTGCCTGTAAGGCTTATTTTTATTGTTTTTGCCCGATATAAAGGACATCCCGCCAACCCGGAGGTTGACTGATGTCCTTCATTAATTGTTGTCTTTTTAGAGGTTGTTCAAAAAGTCCGCTTCTTCTCGGTACTGAAAACCATCCTTTTTGAACACGCACTTTTTAGTTTACAAAGGCTGGCATAGCCTCAGAGGAGAAGTTGATTGTTTCCAGCATTTTCAGCAGGGCACTAATCGTATCCAATGAAGTCATACACACGACACCGTTCTCTACCGCTTCACGGCGGATTCTGAATCCGTCACGCTGCGGTGTTTTACCTTTGGTCAATGTGTTGAACACAAAGTTCGCTTCACCACTGCGGATCATATCCAAAATGTTCGGTGAACCTTCGCTTAATTTGTTTACTTTCGTTACCGGAATGTTGGCTGCTTCGAGAGCTGCTGCTGTTCCGCCTGTAGCCATAATTTTGTAACCCAATCTGTAGAAGCCTTCGAGCAAAGGTACTGCTTCATCTTTGTCTTTGTCTGCTACAGTAACTACAATAGCTCCAGTAGCCGGAATTTTCATGCCTGCTCCGATGAGACCTTTGAACAGTGCTTTGGCATAATTCGGGTCACGACCCATTACTTCACCTGTAGATTTCATCTCAGGACCAAGCGTTGGTTCCACACGACGCAGCTTCGCGAAGGAGAACACAGGAACTTTAACCGATACATGATCCGTTTCAGGCCAGAGACCATCCACATAACCCAGGTCTTTCAGTTTCACACCGAGAATAGCTTGTGTTGCCAGGTTAGCCATCGGAATGTTCGTTACTTTGCTCAAGAACGGTACGGTACGGGATGAACGTGGATTCACCTCAATGACATACACTTGGCCATCATGGATGACAAACTGGATGTTAACCAGACCAATCGTTTTCAATTCTTTTGCAATTTTGATAGTAATTTCTACAATCTTCTCTTTCAGATCCTGGGACAGGTGTTGTGGCGGATACACCGCGATGGAGTCACCAGAGTGTACCCCTGCGCGTTCGATATGCTCCATGATTCCTGGAACGAGTACCGTTTCACCATCACAGATCGCGTCTACCTCTACCTCTTTACCCAGCATATAACGGTCAATTAGTACCGGATGCTCTGGGTTAATCTTAACCGCTTGCTCCATATATGTCAGCAATTCAGCATCGGAGTATACAATCTCCATTGCTCGACCACCAAGTACGTACGAAGGACGAACGAGGACTGGATATCCCAGACCTTGAGCTGTTTCTACTGCATCATCTACTGAAGTGACTGTTTTACCTTTCGGCTGTGCAATCTCTAAACGGGAGAGCAGGTGCTCGAATTTCTTACGGTCTTCCGCTTCGTCGATGCTTTCAAGATCCGTACCAAGGATAGTTACACCTGCATTACGCAGTGGTGCTGCGAGATTGATTGCCGTTTGGCCACCAAACTGTACGATAACGCCCACCGGCTGTTCTTGTTCGATTACGTTCATGACATCCTCGAAGAACAGTGGCTCGAAGTACAGACGATCTGATGTATTAAAGTCCGTAGATACCGTCTCCGGGTTGTTGTTGATAATAACTGCTTCGTAGCCTGCTTTTTGAAGAGCCCACACCGCATGTACGGTGGAATAGTCAAACTCAATCCCTTGACCAATCCGGATTGGACCGGAACCAAGTACAACTACTTTTTTCTTGTCCGAAGGAAGGACTTCATTCTCTGTTTCGTAAGTCGAGTAATAGTAAGGCGTTGTTGCTTCGAACTCGGCCGCACATGTATCTACCATTTTGTATACAGGACGAAGGTTTTCTTCTTCACGGCGCGCTCTAACCTCTGCTTCTGTTGTCAAAGTGCCACCAGGTTGACCTTGAGCACGCAATTCAGCAATCGCACGATCCGTAAATCCAAGGCGTTTCGCTTGGTATAACGTTTCGGGTGATAGTTCGGACTCTTCACGAATAGTATCCTCGAATTTAATTAGACCTTCAATTTTGTCCAAGAACCACCAGTCAATCTTCGTCAGATCTTGAAGTTGTTGCAGAGTATATCCTCTGCGGAACGCCTCAGCAATCAAGAACATACGCTCATCGTCCGCTTTGATCAGACGCTCGTTTAGCGTTGCTTCATCAAGCGTTTCTGCCTCTTTCAGATAGAGACGGTGTACGCCGATTTCCAGGGAGCGAACAGCTTTATGAATGGATTCTTCAAACGTCCGTCCAATCGCCATAACTTCGCCCGTTGCTTTCATCTGCGTACCAAGCTTCCGGTTAGCTGATGTAAACTTATCGAACGGCCAACGAGGAATCTTGCTCACGATGTAATCGAGTGTAGGCTCAAAACAAGCGTAAGTTTGACCTGTTACCGGGTTTACGATTTCATCCAATGTGTATCCCATAGCAATTTTGGCAGCCATTTTGGCAATTGGATAACCTGTTGCTTTGGAAGCAAGCGCGGATGAACGGCTTACCCGTGGGTTAACTTCGATAACATAGTATTGGAAGCTGTGTGGATCCAGTGCGAATTGTACGTTACATCCACCTTCGATGTTAAGGGCACGGATGATTTTCAAGGAAGCCGAACGCAGCATTTGGTATTCACGATCAGATAGCGTTTGACTTGGTGCCACTACGATACTGTCGCCTGTATGAACGCCAACGGGGTCAAAGTTTTCCATGTTGCAGACTACGATACAGTTATCGTTTTTGTCTCGCATAACTTCATACTCGACTTCTTTCATGCCAGCAATACTTTTCTCAACCAAACATTGCCCAATTGGACTGTAACGAAGACCTGCTGCTACTGTTTCGCGCAATTCTTCTTCGTTCGCACAGATTCCGCCGCCTGTTCCACCCAGTGTATAGGCAGGACGAACGATGATCGGATAGCCAATCTCATTTGCAAAATCCAGTGATTCTTCCAGTGTTGTTACGATTACACTCTCAGGTACAGGCTGCTCCAGTTCACGCATTAGGTCACGGAACAAGTCCCGGTCTTCTGCTTTTTCGATCGAGGTTAGCTGTGTACCCAGCAATTTCACATTCTCACGTTCCAGTACACCTGCACGCGCAAGTTCTACCGCCATGTTCAAACCAGTTTGGCCACCCAGTGTTGGCAACAATCCATCTGGACGCTCTTGACGGATGATTTGAGTTACGAAATCCAATGTGATTGGTTCGATATATACTTTGTCAGCCATATTTGTATCGGTCATGATCGTTGCAGGGTTGCTGTTGATGAGGACAACTTCCACGCCTTCTTCTTTTAACGCCTGGCAAGCTTGCGTACCGGCATAGTCGAACTCGGCCGCTTGACCGATGACGATTGGTCCGGAACCAATCACCAGGATTTTTTTGAGGTCTTTGTTAATCGGCATGTTATTGTGCTCCTTTCACTGCAGCTGCCAATACGGCTTGACGTGGCTGTGGTGGGTTAGTGATTTTGTGCTCACGAATCATCTCGATGAAACGATCAAACAGATAACTGTTATCGTAAGGTCCTGGCGCTGCTTCCGGGTGATACTGTACGGAAAACGCTGGGAATGTTTTATGTTTCAGACCTTCAATGGTCTTATCGTTATTATTGATATGTGTTACTTCCAGATCTGTGTTCTTCACAGAATCCTCATTCACCGTGTAACCATGGTTCTGAGAAGTGATGAAGCAACGTCCACTTTCAAGTTCTTTCACCGGATGGTTTCCGCCGCGGTGTCCGAATTTCAGTTTCTCTGTATCTGCTCCTGCTGCAAGCGCGAAGAGTTGGTGACCAAGGCAGATGCCGAAGATCGGATATTCGCCGAGTAACTCACTGATCATTTTAACCGCGTGAGGCACATCTTTTGGATCCCCAGGGCCGTTGGACAACTGGATACCGTCTGGGTTCAGGCGACGAATCTCGTCTGCAGTTACATCATGAGGCACAACAACTACGTCACAGTTACGTTTGCTAAGTTCACGCAAAATCCCTGTTTTTGCACCGTAATCTACCAACACAATGCGTTCAGCCGTTCCTGGGCTACTGTACACATGAGGAGTCGACGTCAGTGGAACTTGGTTACGCAGCTCAGCGATTGTTGTATCGCCCATCATCTCCAGCAGTTCTTCCACAGGCTTCGATCCTGTTGTGAGAATTCCCTTCATTGTGCCGTGGTGGCGAATCCGGCGAGTCAACATGCGTGTATCAATCTCACTGATACCTACAATGCCGTATTCTTTGAGTAGATTGTCTACGCTGTACTCTGCACGCCAGTTACTTGGCGTTGGCTCATGACGACGTACCACAAAGCCGTGTACAAATGGACGAATCGACTCAAAGTCATCACGTGTAATTCCGTAGTTACCGATTAACGGATACGTCATGGTTACGATTTGACCGCAATAAGAAGGATCCGAAAGCACCTCTTGGTAGCCTGTAATTCCCGTATTAAAAACGACCTCACCCGTTGTTTCACCTTCAGCTCCGAACGCCTTACCAGTGAACAGTGTGCCGTCTTCCAACAATAATCTCGCCTGTGCCATCCCATCTCACTCCTCTGTGTTTATCAACGTTGAATGTCATTTAGGTTGAACTTAGCTTAAGTTTGAGCGGCTCCACGGACAGAAAGCCCTGCGATCGCTGTTATCCCCGGATTACTTTTTGTCCATTTTCAAATGATGTAATCCGGAGATAAAGGCGAACGCTTTGCTTCTTCGGGTCTTTCTGTCCACTTCGTCAGCTAATGTACAGCTCAAAGTTCAAAAGACTGCATTCAACGTGCTTGTTTCTTATATTGGACTCTCGGCATAAGCTGCCTCGAGTTAGTTAGTTGTAAAGATGTTACTCGTTAACATTTGTAGAATAAGTATTAATCTGTATCAGTTCAGTCATTTACTAATTTACTGTTGTACCGTGTTATCCCATACGCTTTTGCCATCTACCCACGTTTGCACAGGCCAGCCTTTTAGCTTCCATCCTGTAAATGGTGTATTTCTACCTTTAGTGGCAAATGTAGATGGATCAACTGCTTTTTCTTGATTCAGATCAATCATCGTGATATCGGCTGGAGCGCCCTCTTCAAGCTTACCTGTATCCAGTCGGAATACTCGTGCTGGATCAGCAGTCATTCGTTTAACCAGGAAGTCGAGTGTCCAGATTCCTGTCTCTACAAACTTCGTGTAGAGAAGTGGGAAGGCTGTTTCGAAACCGACAATTCCGAATGGTGCAAGTTCCATTCCTTTTGCTTTCTCTTCTTCGCTATGCGGTGCATGATCCGTTACGATCATATCCAGCGTTCCGTCCTGCAAGCCTTCAATGCAAGCCTGCACATCGCGTGGTGAGCGTAACGGCGGGTTCATTTTCCAGTTAGAATCCATACCCGGAATATCTTCATCAGATAAGAGCAGATGGTGCGGACATACCTCAGCAGTTACCTTGATTCCAATGGACTTCGCCAAGCGGATCAAGCGAACCGATTGTTCTGTGCTGACATGGCATACATGGTAGTGAACTCCCGTTGCTTCGGCTAGCAGGATGTCCCGCCCAACATGAATCGCTTCAGATTCATTCGGGATACCTTTGATACCGTGACGTTTGGAGAATTCCCCTTCGGTCACATAGCGACCCACAACCAGTGAATCGTCTTCACAGTGGGCAATAACCGGCATATCCATACTTGCTGCAAGAGTCATCGCGTCCTTCATCATTTGAGCATTTTGTACGCCTACTCCGTCATCCGTGAATCCAATTGCACCCGCTTCTTTCAGTGCGGCAAAGTCGGTAAGTTCACGACCAAGTTCATTTTTAGTGATCGCGGCATACGGGAGTACTTTAACCAGATCAGCTTCCTTCGCTTTATCCAGTACCAGCTTCACGATATCCGGATTGTCAGTTACAGGTCTAGTATTTGGCATACATGCAATCGTAGTAAAACCGCCTTGTGCCGCTGACCGTGCGCCTGTTTCGATCGTCTCTTTGTGTTCGAATCCCGGTTCGCGCAGATGCACATGCATGTCAATCAGCCCTGGGATAACCAGTTTGCCTGAAGCATCCGTTATACTCTCAGCTGACTTTTCCGCAAGTTGTACGGCCTCGTCTTCCACTCCAGCGATGGCTTGAATCTTTCCTTCATCTATAATGATGCTTTTCCGTTCAAGTTCCCCTTTTTGATTCAAGACTTTTGCATTTTTAATAATCTGTACCATGATTGCCCTCCGCTTCGGTTCTGTCCGACTTCCTAGAAGCCGGATGATTTGGTTTATCGTTTACTCTCTTATTGTCTATAAGTGAGGTTCAAAAAGTACGCTTATCAGTACCGAGAAGATGGGATGAAGCTAGAAATGGAGTAGCGGAGCGTAGATCAAGCTACGTGAGCAACGGACATTTCGGCTGAATTCCATATTCGATGCTGCGATGCCGGTAGGCATCCTTCGTAATCAAAAGCGGACTTTTTGAACTACCTTTATAAGAACTCTCATCCGTAAGCCTATGCCCTTGAGCCCAACGTTGCTACAGCTTCATCGCACGTTCCATAACCGCCATGCGGATCGGAACTCCGTTCGCCATTTGCGGGAAAATCCGCGATGCCGTACTTTCGACAACCGTGTCGTCAATTTCGACGTTACGGTTTACAGGTGCTGGATGCATAATGATGGTACTTGGTTTAAGGCTTGCCGCCCGTTCTTCCGTCAATCCGTAGTGTTCGCGATAATCCTCTGCTGAGGTAATAATTCCTTGCTTGTGACGTTCGAGTTGAACCCGAAGCATCATGACTACATCCGCATCCAAAGCATCTGACAGCTCTACATAAGGAGCGTGCTCTGCAAGTTCAGGTGCCTGCATCGTTTCTGGAGCACAGAAACGTACATCTGCACCAAACTTCTGCAACGCCCACAGGTTGGATCGAGCGACCCGGCTATGCTTAATGTCTCCGATGATGGAAACACGCAGACCTTTTAGCTCACCGAACGCTTTGCGCATCGTGTACAGATCCAACAAAGCCTGTGTTGGGTGCTCGTTATTGCCGTCTCCCGCGTTCACCAGCGGCACATTCACTTTTTGCGCCAACTGCTGCAGAACTCCTGAAGGCTTCAAGCGAATAACCCCTGCATCAATGCCCATAGATTCAAGGGTACGCACCGTATCGTAGATGGACTCACCTTTCTCTACACTGGACGCCGCCGCAGTAAAGTTCAGCACTTGAGCACCTAATCGTTTCTCTGCCATTTCGAAGGAGAACCGAGTGCGTGTGCTGTTCTCGAAGAACATGTTAGCGACAAATCGTGATTCTAGAACAGGGACAAGTTTCTCTTGCTGCGCTTCCCAGTGAGCCGCTCTGTTTAGGATTGATTCAATCTCTCCACGACTTAGTTCTTTAAGTCCTAGCAGGCTGCGATCTTTCAATGCTGGTTGTGTAATCATCATGCTTGCTCCCCCCGGTTCTGAATGATTTTGACTTCGTCCTGTCCATCCGTCTCCATAAGTGCAACCTCGATCTCCTCTGATTTGGAAGTCGGCACATTTTTGCCAATAAAATCAGGGCGAATCGGAAGCTCGCGGTGACCGCGATCCGCAAGAACGGCCAGTTGAATGTTTTGCGGTCTTCCGCAATCCATCAGAGCATCCATTGCTGCGCGAATCGTTCTGCCGGTATACAGCACATCATCGAACAAAATCACTTTTTTGTTATGAATGGAAAGTGATTCAGGTGTCATAATCAAAAGTTCCTTCCGTGTCTCGCCAGCTACATCAAGGCGATCATCACGATAAGGGGTTACATCCAGTTCTCCCCAGGGGATTGGCGTACCTTCGATCTCTTCGATCTTGGCTGCAATTCGTTCGGCAAGATACACACCCCGCGTTCGAATACCAATAAGTACGCATCCGTCAATACCTTTGTTTTTCTCCAATATCTCATGGGCAATCCTTGTTAAAGCGCGGCGGATCGCCGTTTCATCCATAATGACATGTGTTTCTGTGCTCATGCGCTCAGCCTCCTCAGGATTCCTTTCAGATCATGGCCCCGTGACGAGGAGAACAAAAAAGACTCCTTGCCGTGTTTAATGGCAAGGAGTCTCCAAACTTCAGTCTACGCTGAAGAAGTTTACTCTCGGGGATGCATCGTTTCATTTGCCGCAGCAAATAAACGATGTATCGTTCACGTTACCTTGCCAGTCTCACGGGACTGATTTAAAGGTGCTATTCATGACGTCCATCTGGCAGTACCTCACAGGGTGCTGTTATCCATCAAGTCGTTTTATCTTCATGAATTATGACAGAAAGACAACCCCCTGTCAACACCTCACCATAACAGGCGAAATTCCTCTGCTGTGATTCTCTTAGAATCAGCATTAGGGCTGAAAAACATCCATGCACACTACATTTCATTCGTTATTCATAATTATACAATAAATCTGTATATTTATCCATAGGTAATTATTCAAGGCTGTATACCAAAATAACCCTTTTCCCACATTGATAATGCGGAAAAGGGTTATAAAAGGTTTCGTGAATATATTTAATGGAATAGTACGATAAGATATTTTTTCATGAATAGGCACATCATTATTTGTTATCACGATAGAATAGCCGACGGATTAATTCCAACTCTGCGACTCAACAACAGCCTTCTTCCCTAATTGCTCGTAGGACTGTTTAATGGTCGTGAGTGTCTCCATATGACGATATATATTATTGCCTGCTGTTATGAGTAT
The DNA here is from genome assembly GCF_030812775.1 of Paenibacillus tundrae. Classification (GTDB taxonomy): domain Bacteria; phylum Bacillota; class Bacilli; order Paenibacillales; family Paenibacillaceae; genus Paenibacillus; species Paenibacillus tundrae_A. The sequence continues at coordinate 113,079 of NZ_JAUSTI010000001.1, read as the reverse complement.
ACTTACGATCAATAAACCAACCAGAACTTGTTTTCCCATTCCCTGACGTAAACCAATAACGAATCCTCCGCCTAATAAGAAGAAAGCAAACAAATAATGCCCAGCATACAGGTACATGTCGTATTGGAATACGGCGAGTCCAAAGCCAACGACAATATGAAGCAAAAACGCAAATATAATATAAGGAAGCAGTGTCCAGACTTCACGTTCCCGAATACCTTTGATTGCTCCGGTTAGAGCAAGAAGCAAGATGAACACTCCTGTAATTTGCACATATATTGGATTGGATCGTGTGAGATCTGTGACAAACGCAACCATGCTCGGGTCAAGCAAAATAACTTTTGGCGTTAAGATCGGATTAACGGTTAATAAATTCAGTGCTTTCCAGTGAACGGCGAACTGAAAAGGTGTTGCATAACTCGTTCCTCCGTTTTGAATACCCATCAGCCAATTGGTTACCCAGCTTCGTCCACCGAGGGAAACATATTGAATAACGGTAAATATTACAATTAAGGCACCTGCCAATAACATAATCCCGATAAATTTTGTCCATCCAGCCTTACTTCTCCACGTCCGCATATTACCAAACAATGCAGCAGCAAATGGAACAATATTGGTTGATGTTAACCCAAAATTCACAGTGGCCAGAACAGCATGAGGTACAACACGAACTTCATTCTGTTCGCGAGCATATTGCAGATATATCACGGATAACAAGATTACAAATTGCACATACGGGTAGGAATCAGGAATCAGAGCCGTGAACATCAGATACGAGCTGAAGCCAAATAAAAGCGCAAAAAGTAACGGTATCGTGATCGTTCTGTCCTTCTTACTTAGAAAAACAAATACCAATACAACAGAAGCAGCGTTTATAAAGGATTGCAGGACGAGAAAAAATCCATTGCCACCTAACAACTGTGCTCCAGCGCCCAGAGCAAGAGCCATGAACGAAATTAGCGGATGAATAATGGATGAGCTATTGGTTCCGTAATACATCGATGGATCGAAATTGAATAAGTTAAGCGGAAAAAGATGTGTACTGAATGGCGAGTAGACTGCCAAGCGATCTGCATTTTCCGAAATATAACTTACGTATGCCAGATTCATGACACCATAAAAAAGGGCAAAACCAACGAACAAGTAAAGTGCTGCCCAATTTGTTTTGCGATTATAAAATATGTATTCTGAAAATTTCATGCACTCACATCCAATTTCTTTGATTACAAACCTGTTATGAACTTTAGACCAAGCTGTAGGTAGAATAGCCTCGCCCAGACTACAGTACGAGAAAACATAACCCGCCCATGATGCAAATGACACCTAACCAGCGCAGTGTGCCGACATTTTCCTTAAATGCAAATCGAGCGATAAACAGCGTCCACACATAGGTGAGAGCATTGGCAGGTAATACCACCGTCAGTGGTAGAAACTTCAATAAAAAAATATTCAGCAGTGCTCCTGTACCATAAAAGCCGAGTCCCATCAATACATGTATTCGTCTGCGGCTGGTTGCGTAGGCTTTCAATCCTGCTCCCCCCATCGCCCCGCATAACGTCATCACAATGAGTACAACAATCATCCAGCTATCGATCAACACTAGTCAATGTCACCCCAATTCCGAGCAATACAACGGCTGCGAGCTTTTGGACTGTAATATCCTCACCGAGTAGGAAATATCCATAGATCAGAGCAAAAATGTAACTGGCACACATCAAGGGATAAGCAACTGACAACTTTTCCAACGCGAAGGCTTTGATCATCAAAATGGCTCCCAATCCGTAACATACGAAGCCGGCACCCAAGAAAAACCAGTCCGTCAGCCCCCATTTCCAGAACAGTTGACCTGTCGCTGTAAGAAAAGCAGAGATAAGCATTAGCAGCTTTCCCGTATGGCGACTTCTTATTTCCCCCACGATAGCGCCTCCGTCTCCGGCACATGTCTGTTGATGAAATACCGCTGTGCCACAAGCTGCATCACCGGCATATCAGACAAGGAATCTGAGTAAGCGCAGGACTGATCGTAGTCAATGACCATGCCCTTCTGATCGAGATATGCTTGTATACGTCGCACCTTCTCCTCACCTTTGCAATTTAAGCCTTCAACGGTACAGGTATATCCTTGATCATGGCGTACAAGTTCTGTTCCAATGACGTGGTCGACCCAAGGGAAGTTCTCAAAATATTTCATGTACGCATGTGGAGATGCTGTAACGAGCAAAACATGATATCCCGCCTCCTTGCGATGTTGCATCTCCACACTGGCTTCAGCAAAGATGGCTTTCCGCAATCTGGAGTCAAAAAAATGACTTAGATCTTCTTCCGTCATGCGTTCAATCCCTTTAAAATACGAGCGTTTGACTCGTTCAACACTCATAAGTCCTGCCTTAAACATCAGTGTGTGTAGAGCAATCACAGGTAATCTCCACGATTGTCCTGGATAACGTCGAACACCATAATGCACGAATTGAAACATGGAATCGGTACGTATAATCGTTTTATCAATATCAAATATCGCAATTTTTGTACTTCTCACTTTGATCCCCCTTACGCTCTAGAAATCACAAACACCTTATTCAAAAATAGCAAAAATGCAGATTACACTAATCACATACAGTATCACGGTAATGAGTATAGGCTTGTCCTCAAATAATACCCGATCTGGTGAACCACCCTGGTTCTTCATATGAATCAAATACAGGTAACGGAACATTCCATAAATAACTAAAGGAATCGTCCACATGAGGTGTATTGTTCGATCCGACGTAAATGTAAATAACGAGTAACTAATAATGGTTGCTGTTGTAACAATAGTATTAAACTGATCCAATAAGGTAATCGAATAGTTATCAAGAACCTTACGATGGGAACCTGTATTGCCTTCAAGCAAAGTAAGTTCGTTTCTCCGTTTCCCAATGGCCAGAAAAAGCGAAAGTAACAGCGTACAGATTAGAAACCATGGTGTAAAAGGAACATGAATTAACACTCCACCTGCAATTGCCCGTAACACAAAGCCAGCAGCAATGGTCATCATATCCAATATCACAAGATGTTTCAGCACAAATGAATAAGATACATTCAATATAAAGTACACGATACACAATACGCCGAATATCGGGTTGACCACAAATGCTGTTCCTACTGATCCAATCAACAGCAAGGCACCAAATAGAAGTGCATGCGCCCCATTCACCTGTCCTGAGGCAAGCGGGCGAAATTTCTTCACCGGATGTTGCTGATCCCTTTCTCTGTCCACATAATCATTCAGAATATATACGCAGCCTGCAACCAGACTAAATAAAATAAAACCAAGTATCGTCGTTAGAACCGTTTCGGTGCGAATTTCTTCAAAAGAAAACAGTAATGCTGCAAATAATAATCCATTTTTGGTCCATTGTTTAGGTCTTAACAATCGCAATAATCCTGATAGCGTGTTGCCAGTTCCTAATGAACTAGTTGACACTGAGTTCGTACGTGAAGATAACAATTTAGATAACTCCCTTCAATAACAACTTCTATAAAAATAACGTAAAGACTTTATAATATGTTGCTTGTATATTTTTGTAAAGGGAAATTTATCCTAAAACACAAAAAAGAGACCGTTACCGGTCTCTTCTGTGATCTATCTTATTCATACAAATGTTTGTGTTGAATTAAAAGTTACAATTAGAATTCAAACTGCACATCGCTTAGGCGGCGTTTGATTTCAGCAATGACACGTTTCTCTTCCTCTTCCCCTTGCGCTACAAAGGTAACGGAGAAACGAACGAAATTACCTGCATCATCCCAAGGTACAGATGAAATCAATTTTTCGCGAATCAAGAATTGGGAGAAGTCTTCCCCAGACTCGAAGCGACGTCCACCAACTACACCTTTTGGTGCTTCAACATAAAGGAAGAATGAACCTTTAGGTTTTTCAGCTTGGAAGCCTAGTTCGTTCAATGCAGCAACAAGCATGTCATGACGACGGGAATACTTCTCTGCAATTTTTTCTGTGATTTCCGGGTGATTCAATCCATAAGCAGCAGCTTTCTGGATCGCGATGAATTGACCGGAATCGTTGTTGTCTTTAATATCACTGAATGCTTTGACAACAAGTGGATTACCCGCTACGAAACCAATTCTCCAACCTGTCATGTTGTAGGACTTAGACAAGGAATGTAGCTCAACCCCAACGTCTTTTGCACCAGGTACAGATAAGAAGCTGAATGGTTTTTTGCCATCATACGTAAGGGCTGCATAAGGAGCATCATGGACAACCACTACGTTGTATTTCTTCGCCCATTCCACAACCTCGGTGAAGAACTCTACCGTTGCACTTGCACCCGTTGGGTTATTTGGGTAGTTCAGATAAAGCAATTTTGCACGTTTGGCGATGTCTTCAGGAATCGCTGTCAGATCAGGCAAGAAGTTATTTTCTTTCGTCAACTGAATGTTGAACACTTCTCCACCAAGATATTTCGTGTGCGTACCCATTACTGGATATCCTGGCACCGTCATAATCGTTACATCGCCTGGGTTAATGAAGCAAGAAGGCATCATTGCCAGTGCTGGCTTCGAACCGATGGAATGCACAATTTCCGTATCTGCATCAATGCCATCCACGTTGAATACGTTCTTCAGGTAAGCTGCAGCAGCTTCCTTGAATTCAGGAATACCATTGTCAGCATAACCACGGTTCTCCGGTTTGGAAGCTTCCTGTGCCAGTGCAGCCACGATACCTGCATCTGCCATTTCATCAGGCTCGCCTACACCAAGGTCAATCAGCTCTACATCAGGGAAATCCTTTTTGGCTGACGCTTTAGCGCGCTTAATTTTCTCGAATTTATAAATGTTTGTGTCTTTACCATAGTTGGAGCCGCCAATGCGGTCGGCAAAATTAGTTTGAATGTACGTTTCTTGATATTTATCGATACTCATTACGTGTTCATCTCCTCGTTTGACGCAAATTTCTACACTTTAATATGAAGCATTTGCGGAGGCTTAGCCATGGACAAAGTATCTGAACATTTGTACTTTCACGAGAAGTCAGCGGCTACGTAGTGAGGAGAGAACATCTTCCATATCCTGCGGAATCGGAGCAGAGAACTCCAGATACTCTCCTGTTGTCGGATGAACAAAACCTAAGATCGCAGCATGTAAGGCCTGTCCTTGCATTTTGATGCCTTTGTTTCGCCCATACACCGGATCCCCTACAAGCGGATGTCCGATAAATTTCAGATGCACACGAATCTGATGGGTTCGTCCAGTCTCCAGCTTCAGTTCCAACAAAGTATAGTCGTTGATCCGCTCCGTCACGTTGAAATGAGTAACAGCATGTTTACTGTTCCGCTCCGTTACTGTAAACATTTTACGGTCATTGGTGTCTCGTCCAATGGGTGCATCAATTGTGCCCTGATCATGGCTTAAGTGGCCATGAACAAGCGCGATATACCGTCTATTGACGCTATGGTCCTTAAGCTGTGCAGCTAATGAGGCATGCGCCTTATCATTTTTGGCAGCCATGAGTAGACCCGATGTATCCTTATCAATACGATGCACAATGCCTGGACGCAGTTCTCCGTTAATCCCGGACAAGTCTTTGCAATGATGCATCAGCGCGTTCACGAGCGTACCCGATGTATGGCCAGGTGCCGGATGCACAACAAGCCCCCGAGGTTTGTTAATGACGATAACGTCACTATCCTCGTATACAACTTCAAGTGGAATATCTTCAGGAATGATCTCTACTGCTTTCGGCTCTGGGATCTGCAGCACAACAAGATCACCTTCTGCTAATTTCGTATTTGCTTTGACCACAGCACCATTCACAGTAACATTTCCCTCTGATATCCATAGCTGTACTTGAGAACGCGATACATTATCTATAGATTCAGTAATATATTTGTCGATTCGTTCCTTCTTGTGCTCAAGAGAAATGGTCCATTCCATACGTTCATCGTTCGTGATTTCATCATCGACATTCATGTGCAGTTCCTCAGTTGATGTGTTCTCGTTATTATGTTCTTCCTTGTGTAAATTACTCATGGTGTTCATTCCTTTCAGTCTGTGCAGCAGCTTTCTCTCGACGTCCTTCAAGCAAGGTTTCGATGATGATCAGTGCTACACCAATACAGATTGCCGAGTCAGCGATATTAAAGATAGGGAACGTATAGGTTCCAAAATTAAGCTGGATAAAATCGACAACCTCTCCGGTTAATGCGCGATCAAGGAAGTTTCCAATCGCTCCACCAAGCACTAAACTAAGCGCTATAGGCAGCAATTTGTGCGGAGTATCCTTTACCTTTTGCAAATACCAGACCAATGCAACAACGACAACCAAAGTAACGACAATAAAGAACCAACGTTGATCCTGTAATATGCCAAAGGCTGCACCCGAGTTGCGATGTGATGTGATGACAAAGAAATTGCCGATCACTGGGATTTCTTCTCTTAGTTCCATCCGAGTTGCAATTAAGAATTTTGTTCCCTGATCCACCAAAAATACGATAAAAGCGAGGATATAATACACCACGTTTGTTTGTCACTCCGATCTTGTCTTTTCCAAACGATACCAGGCTTTACGCCAGACTTGTTCATTGTAGCACAGCTGTTTAGAAATCGTCCACGGGCGCGCTGTGCTGCAGATCGGTTGGTAAAAACGATAACATTTCCCTTCTGTAATCCCGCACGCAATGGTACATCCTACAGTAGAGTCCACATCCGGCTTATGCACGGAGCAGAAAGGGGGAACATGATGTCACATTTTACAGGCAAACAACTACAATCCCTTCAATCTCAGCTTATTACTGAGAAGCAGGATATTGAGCATAGGCTCAAGCAGAACGAACATTATGGTCTTGGTGATTCAATGCGATTTCAGACAGGTGAATTATCGCCAATCGATAATCATCCCGGTGACCTAGCTACCGAGATGTATGACCGTGAGAAAGATATTTCTTTGCTGGAGCATGATGAGTTCCAATTGGAGCGAATTGATTCTGCTCTTCATGCCATTCAAGAGGGTCATTACGGCATATGTGCTGTCTGTCAGCAACCCATTGATTATGAGCGCATGGAGGCAGTTCCTTACACCAAATACTGCAAAAAACATCAACCCGAAACCGTTGTTTCTGAGAATCGACCTGTCGAGGAGGAATTTCTTGCTCCTGCATTTGGCCGAACCAGCTTGGATGAACGAGATGATCAAAATGGCTTCGATGGCGAAGATGCATGGCAGATCGTTGAAAGCTGGGGAAGCTCTAATTCACCGGCGATGGCTGAAGGACGAGACATTGATAGTTATGACGTCATGGCAATCGAGGCCACGGATGAGATTGAAGGTTGTGTTGAAGCCTACGAAAGCTTTGTTGCAACCGACATCTATGGTCATGACGTGTCCATCGTCCGTAATCGGCAATATCGACAGTATCTAGAAAACCGAGAAGGTGATAATCTTCTAGAGCCTGATTCATCTTCGGACGATCTGTACTGACCCTCTACCGTCTTTTTGAAGGGTGCTCAGTTCAGTTCAAGCTGGCGTTGTACGATTCTGACGATATCCGCAATGTAATCACCTACAATAGGTAGATTAAGTGCTCCCAGTACCTGTAACACATAAATGATGGTTGCTGCAAAAAAGGTAAAGCCAATGGCAATTCCTACACCTCGGGCAGTTCCAGATAACAGGTTAAGTCCGATTAATTTCCACGGTCGGTTCAACAGCTCTGTATATTGAGCAATACGTGACCGTTCGAGCTCATTGGCAATTCGATTGGTTAACGTATGAAGCTCTTCGATTTTATCATCTGCATCGTTCGTTGCTGACAAAGGTGAGGCACCTTGTTTCTCGTTTTCGTTCATGTTTCGCTCAGTCCTTTGGAATAGAGTGACTGCACAATAGCAATCATTGCCCATTTGCCGAAAAACCAAACGAGCCAAGATACAGGGATTTTTATCCTTGCATCTAAGGCTCGTTTTGTCTTTAAAGTATATTCTATCCCATTTAAAATGGGGCTACTCCATAAGAACTTAGATCATGGCTCATTCAACCTGTACTCAAGCTTCAGATCAGGACATTACGCCTCGATATAAACACCGAACGTTTTGCCACCAGCTTCGATCTGTACCATGTTATCCACTTTAGCAAATGTAACTTCCGTTACGAGGACATTCTCACGCAGTACATCATCAAACGCCTGGATGGCTGCTTGAAGCTCTGCATCTACGTCCAGTGTCAAACGTACTCTTTTCTCAATCGGTAGATCCAGCTTCTTCCGAGTATCCTGAACAGCACGTACGACTTCACGAACCCAGCCCTCTTGTTCCAGCTCTGTTGTGATTTCCGTATTGAGTGCTACCGTCAAACCATAACCTGATGCAGAAGCAAAACCTGATTTGGCATGCTTATCTACCAGCAGTTCCTCTTGGGTCACTTGCAGTTCTTCTCCGTCTGGAGAAACCACATTCAGTACACCTTCTGTAACAACTTTGCGAGTTTCGTCAGCGGACATACCTTTGAAGAAATTCTGCAGGAATCCAACATTTTTACCATACTTCTTCCCTGCGACTTTCAAGTTCAGTTTCAATGAGAAGTCAACGAATTCCGCATCATCATTCTCTGTACGGATTCCCTTCACATTGATCTCTTCCTTGATAATCTCTTCATAACTATCCAGGTCAAAGCCTTTGTCTAGTGATACGATCAACTCAGACAATGGCTGACGTGTCTTGATGCCCGTTTCGTTCCGTACGTTACGAGCTAATTCAACGACCCGGCGTGCTGTCTCCATATCCTGCTCCAGCTTCAGATCAATCCAAGCCTGTTGAGCTACCGGGTAATCTTCCATATGCACACTCTCACCCGTAGTCAGGTTCAGATAGATATCCTCTGCCAGCATCGGTGTAAATGGAGCTACCAGCTTCGCTGTAGTCACGAGCACTTCAGTAAGTGTACGATAGGCATCCAGTTTATCTTCTGTTAATCCAGCTCCCCAGAAACGGTCACGGGAACGACGGATGTACCAGTTGCTCAGCTCATCCACAAACGCTTCGATCGCTTTGGAAGAATTCAAGTAATCATTTACAGCGAGCGCTTTTTCTACAACCAGGATCAGACTGTTCAGTCTGGACAAAATCCAACGATCCAGCTTGTGTGTAGAGAGCTTGAACGGATGCTCCTGTGGATCAAATCCATCAATCGTGGCATACAACGTTAGGAAAGCGTGTGTGTTAACAAGTGTATCCACCATTTTGGATTTAGCTTCACCGACAATCCCTTTGGAGAAACGTTTGCTGTTCCATGGTGCACTGTCAGACAATAAAGCCCAGCGGAATGCATCTGTACCATATTCTTCGATAACTTCCCATGGGTCGATGACATTACCTTTGGATTTGGACATTTTCTGTCCACTCTCATCCAATACGTGACCTGTTGCCATTACCGCTTTGTAAGGCGCTTTGCCTGTCAGAAGTGTAGAAACTGCAAGCAAACTGTAGAACCAGCCACGAGTTTGGTCGATACCTTCACAGATCATATCTGCGGGGTATTGCTGTTCAAATGTTTCTTTATTTTCAAACGGATAATGTTGTTGAGCAAACGGCATTGATCCACTGTCAAACCAAACGTCGATGACTTCTGGTGTACGCGTCATCTCGTATTTACCACAAGAGCTCAACACCTTCACATCGTCTACATACGGCTTGTGCAGTTCCAAATTCTCAGGCACATCCCCTACCGCACGTGCACGCAATTCAGCAATGCTATGTGGAGCGAATTGTTCTCCCGTCTCTTCACATACCCAGATGTTGAGCGGAGTTCCCCAATAACGGTCACGACTGATGTTCCAGTCCACCAGATCTTCCAGGAACTTTCCGAAACGGCCTTCACGAACGTGACCTGGATACCATTCTACATCACTGTTGTTTGCGATGAGTTGATCCTTGATCGCTGTCGTTTGGATAAACCAACTGTCCATTGCATAGTACAGAAGTGGTGTATCACAACGCCAGCAGAATGGATAGCTGTGCTCATATTTTTCTTTGCTAAACAAACGCCCATTCTCTGACAGATAACGTACGATATCAATATCGCAGTCCTTCACGAAGCGTCCGGCAAAGTCTGTAACCTCAGCTACAAATTTACCTTCAAGATCCACCATGTTCACAAAGCTGATTCCATTCTCACGACATACACGGTAGTCATCCTCACCATGTGCAGGAGCCATGTGTACGATACCCGTACCGCTCGCATCTGTTACAAAACTTGCTCCAAGGACAATGTTTGCTTTCTCAGCCTGTACGTAGTTGAACGGAGGGCTATAGGTTTGACCAACCAGGTCAGAACCCTTCAATGCTCCGATCACTTCATACTCCCCTTTGGCGTCCTTCATTACTTTTTCTACAAGGTTGGTCGCCATGATATATACTTCGTTATCCTGACGCACACGGGAATAGTCCATATCCGGATTCACCGCAAGTGCAACGTGGGAAGGAAGTGTCCAAGGCGTTGTTGTCCAAGCAAGGACAAATTCACCACTGTCATCTAGCTTAAATTTCGCTGTAGCACTTAGATCTTTAACATCCTTGTATCCCTGTGCAACTTCGTGTGAACTAAGCGTTGTTTGACAAGATGGGCAATACGGACTAACGCGGTGCCCGCGGTAGAGCAGCCCCTTCTCATGGATTGTCGCCAAGATGTTCCATACACTCTCGATGTAGTTGTTATCCAGCGTGATATATGGATGATCCATATCTGTCCAATAACCGATTCCTTCTGTCAGGTCACGCCATTGCTGTTCATATTCAAAAACGCTGGCTTTACATTCATTGATGAATTTCTCTACACCGTAATCCTCGATCTCCCATTTGTGAGAGATACCCAGTTTCTTCTGTACACCCAATTCAACTGGAAGTCCGTGTGTATCCCAACCTGCTTTACGAACAACACGGTACCCTTTCATCGTGTTGTAACGTCCTACAAAGTCCTTGATGACCCGACCCAATACGTGCCCGATATGCGGCTTACCATTGGCTGTTGGTGGTCCTTCGTAAAATACAAAGTTTGGCTTGCCTTCACGATTCTCAATCGATTTCTGGAAGGTGTTCTCTGTTTTCCATTTGTTTAACATGCGTAGCTCTCTAGCCCGCGCTTTTTCTTTGACATCAACTCGTTGCATGATGATCATCTTCCTTTCAGCTGTTAAATTGTGGATCGTCCACAAAAGCGTTTCAATCCCCCTAAATCCCCCTTACCAAGGGGGACCCCATAGGCGCTCCGCCCTCTGGACACCCGGGATGGGTTTGTCTTGGGAGAGTCTACGGCGCTGTGGGATGCGGTGTCCGTGCGCTGTGGCGGCTCTTATGCGGCTCGTTCCCTGCGTGAACGCCGCAGAGCCTCACTGCGTGGGATCGGTTGCCGTCCGCTTCGCCCGGACGGCGAGTGGCTCTCTCCTTGAGCTCCCTGCGGGGCTCATGGACGTTCGCCTTAGCGAACCCCTGTGCCGTCCGCTTCGCTCAGACGGCGAGTGGCTCTCTCCTTGAGCTCCCTACGGGGCTCATGGACGTTCGCCTTAGCGAACCCCTGTGCCGTCCGCTTCGCTCAGACGGCGAGTGGCTCTCTCCTTGAGCTCCCTACGGGGCTCATGGACGTTCGCCTTAGCGAACCCCTGTGCCGTCCGCTTCGCTCAGACGGCAAGTGGCTCTCTCCTTGAGCTCCCTGCGGGGCTCATGAACGTTCGCCTTAGCGAACCCCTGTGCCGTCCGCTTCGCTCAGACGGCGATCGGCTCTCTTCTTGAGCTCCCTGCGGGGCTCATGGACGTTCGCCCTTTTTTAGACACAAAAAAACCTCATCCCTGGAAAGGGACGAGGTTGTGCTCGCGTTACCACCCTAATTCTGTTCATCACAAACCACATCCAATACAATTGGGTATGCTCTGTCATCAACAGCGCTTATGCCCCGCTACCTTCAGCAGGGTGCCGATATAACGTTCGGCTCACGGTTTCGCTTACGCACGGCATAGGATCACCGCTTCAGCGTCACTTCTCCGGGGAGATATTCGGCTATAACTCATCCATTGGCTTGCACCGATATGCCAACTCTCTGAGGGATGAGATCATAACGTACTGAACCCGTCATGGAATCACTATTCATTATGAATATAGTTATAGCCTCTTTGCAGACAAAAGTCAACCAGGCACGTGGACTAATAAATTTCCTTCATTTCCCGCTCCCGATCACGGACTTCCTGCTCCCGGCTCTCCAGCGCTTCCCAACCATCTTGAGACAACAATTCAAGCTGTGCTTCAACAAGTGTACGGAAACGAGCACGATAGATGGAAGCTTGCTTCTTGAGCTCTTCAACTTCTAAAGCAATTTTACGCGATTTAGCCAAAGATTCGTTGACGATGCGATCCGCATTTTTCTCTGCTTCCTTCACGATCAACTGAGCTTCTTTCTTCGCGTTATTCTTCACATCATCGGCAGCTTCCTGCGCGATAATAATCGTTTTGCTGAGCGTTTCCTCAATTGTTGCAAAATGATCCAGTTTCTCCTGAACGGACAGCAACTGATTGCTCAGTTCTTTGTTTTCGCGAATGACGCCTTCATAATCTTTGATGACTTGATCCAGGAACTCATTGACTTCATCCTCGTCATACCCACGCAAGCGTCGGGAAAATTCCTTGTTATGTATGTCCAGCGGCGTTAATGGCATGCTGTCCACCTCCTGTAAAAGTTCCTTCCCTTGAGAAGGTTTGCAGCATATGGGTTCAACCCAAAAATCCGTATGCAGAATCGTGGAAATCTATACGAGTATACGGCTAGATCACCTTGTGATCTGTATCGGTTAGGATAACCCTTTGCACTCCAATGTATATCGGAAACATCGAATGTTTTTTACACCTTTATTTTAAACATTTCGACAAGAAAGCTTGTTTTCCTGCAACACATCTAGGCAAATTTGCCGATTTTTACGCGACAGCGTCCTTTTTTGGTCATACCATCCTGCTCTAGCACCTTGAAACGGCCAAAGCCTTGGATCGAGACCACATCGCCAGCCTTCAATGATTTGGAAGGATCCTCTTCCACCTTCCAGTTCACACGGCAACGCCCTGCCTTAATAGGCACCAGGACTTTACTGCGACTTAGACGGTAAACATCTGCACAGATTCCATCCAGACGGAGTGACGCGACCGTGATGTCCATCGTGTCCAGCTTGCTCTCTGACCATTTCATCTGATCGATCGGCAACAATTCTGTGAAGACATGTACACGGTGCACCTGATTCAATTGAAGCGATAAAAAAGCGCCGGTCTCCGCAGCCACAACAGTGTGGCATCCGTCATCCAGCACTTGGATATCTCCAATCTTACCCCGCTTCATCCCAAGCCCGAGCAGGGCACCCATATAGTCCCCATGCTCCAGCTCACTAATCTTCTGGTCATCCGACGTGATACTCATCACCTGCATACCCATGTCTTCATCATCCAGATAACGATAGTCAGGTGCGATCAACGCGCGTTTACGTTCAGCCGCTTCATAACCACCGTCTAGACGAATCTGTACATCATCACGGCGATTCACAAGCGTTTGCAAAATAAAAACCTGTCTTGGATCAAGAAAATCAGTAAGCTTCATATCATGATACTTACCTGCACGTTCTACCCAATCGGAGGCTTTATCCACAAAGTCTCGCTCGTCATGACTAAAATGCTCGTAAATTTCACCACTCATCTGTGCTCACCCTGCCTACAATAAATAGCCCAAAATTGTGAATAGCCCCATACGAACTAACGTCAGCGTAAAGAGCGCTACGATTGGAGAGATATCCAATGTCCCGAATAGAGGAGGTATAAACCTTCTAAATGGACTTAAGTATGGCTCTACAAATTTACCCAACATCTCACCGATGAAACTTTCTCTGGCGTTAGGTAGCCACGACATCAAGATATACGCAATAATCATCCAATAATAAATGTTAAACAGTGTATCCAACAACTCGAAGATCAAAAACGGCTCACCTCATTCTGTTATAATCTTGCTCGCTTTCAGCCAGTATTTCCGAAATTGCTCCTTGAATTTCAACTGTATCTGGCGTACAGAGAAAAATGTTGCCGCCAATTTTAGAAATTCCGCCGCCCAGAGCATATACTGTACCACTCAAAAAATCGATCACGCGTAATGCCTGATCCTGACGCACTCGCTGTAAGTTAACAACAACCGTGCGATGGGAACGAAGATGATCGGCGATCTCTTGAGCTTCGTCATATGAACGCGGTTCATAAAGGACAACTTTAACATTTTTCTGGGAATGAATGCTCACGACATTATTACCCCTTTGGTTTCTACGTTTATCCAGACTGGAGGTTTCATTTTCTTGATGTTCTGCCTCAGTTTCCTCTTGCGCTGCCAAACGTTCACGCTCCACAATCTCTTCTTCTTCCTGGAGCCCTAGGAAATTCATGAATTTATTCATTACGCCCATCGTGAACCCTCCTCTTTTCCTACAAGAATTGAACCCAGCCGAACCCATGTTGCCCCTTCTTCAATGGCTACTTCAAAATCATTAGACATGCCCATAGAGAGCTGGGTTATTGGTTCTGAGGTCAAGGCTTGTCCATTTAAGTCGTCTCTAAGCTCACGAAGTCCACGGAATACAGGACGGGTAAGCTCAGGGTTTTCCTCATGAGGCGCCATCGTCATTAGCCCGACAACTTTTAGGTTGCTAAATGAACTGATCTCACGCAAAAATGGTTTAGCCTGTTCGGGCTGTAATCCATACTTGCTCTCTTCACCCGAAATGTTAACTTGTAGAAACGTCTCCACCTGGATACCCAGGGCAGCCGCCTTTTTATCTAGCTCTTTCGCTAGGGATAAACGATCCAGGGAGTGTATGTAGCGGAATTTACCAATAACGTCCTTCACTTTGTTCGTCTGCAGGTGACCAATAAAATGCCATGTGCCTTGTTGGCCAAAGGCCTCCCATTTTGCCTGCGCATCCTGCCAGCGGTTTTCTCCAATATGCTCAAGACCATGCTGCAACACAGCTCCCGTTGTTTCTAGTGAGACGTATTTGGTAACTGCAATTACGTTCACTTCCTCACGTGCACGGTTACTGCGCTGACACGCGTCTTCAATCTTCTGATTTACCTGTTGTATACGATCCTCCAATGACACAGAGGTCACCTCTCTTCCAGCCCAATCCAACTCGCCATTCTCCCTGTTGTTCCATTTTCTTTGCGATAAGAAAAAAACAGTTCCGTATGGCAGCTTGTACACCAAGTTGTACATTCGATATGATCCGGCAATATTCCTGCTTTCATCATAATGTGTCGATTACATTCTTTCAAGTTTAACATCGTTTTGCCATGACCAGCAGGTCGATAGATGCGATTAGAAGCAGAATCCTTGTATTCATCATTACCCGTAGCATCATCCAGCCAAACCCGTACATGCTGCATAACGTTCTCGTCCACTTCGTAACAGCAGTCTCCAATTGAAGGCCCAATGGCGCAGCGAATGTCTTGGCTGTGACTTCCATAAGTCTTTTCCATCGTTTCAACCATGGACTGAGCGATCCCAGCAACTGTACCTTTCCAACCCGCATGGGCAAGCCCAACCGCTTGTTGAACAGGATCATAGAAGTACAGAGGTACGCAGTCTGCATAGAATGACGTTAATAACACACCTGGTACATTCGTAACCAATCCATCCGTATCCTGAATGGCAGACTGCCGATCTTGCAAACCTCTGCCTCGATCCTCTGCGGTAATTACCGCTACGTGTTTGCCATGCACCTGTTCTCCGCAAGTCCAAGCATCTACCGAGAAGCCGAGTTGCTCTGCAACAAGCTTGCGGTTATGAAGAACATCTTCTGCATGATCTCCCACATGATAGGCACAATTCAGACTGGCATAAGGAGCAATCCCCACACCTCCCTGCCTCGTAGTAAATCCTGCGGTCATCTGACTGAATTGCCGTCTCCACGGCTCCAGATGTAATAACCTCGGTTCAGTATCTGTTTGTCCTGCCTGCTTTATATCTTGTTCTGTATCATTTTGATCTAAAATAAAAGGTTCCATCTTCTCACCTCACAACTTCCAGTTTACCAAATGTAGCGCATTCTGTCTTGACTATATCGTTCGCCGCTGGCTGCGCTCTAACCGCTCAATTCGTTCTTCACGTTGTGTACGCCCCTGCTGTTCATCGTACATCCGCGCTTCCCGGTCACGATCATCTAGAACCGTTTCCTTTACCTCATCCATTTTGACCAGAATAACGTCCGAGCCGATCTTTACGATATTTCTCCATGGAATGACCAGATCTGTTCCACCCCCAAATAACCCCATAAAACGGCTATACCCTGGCACCACAATGGCTTCAATACGCCCCTGCTTCAGATCCAACTCCAAGTCGCTTATCTGACCTAACCGCTTGCCATCGGTAATATTAATAACTTCCTTTGTTTGAAAATCAGAAATCTTCACACCTCTTGAAACGGATTCTCCTGTATTTCCCTTCATTCGGCTTCCTCCCGCCTTTGCCCACCATCACTTATAGGGGTTGTTCAAAAAGTCCGCTTTTGATTACAAAGGATGCCCTGTGGCATCTTAACGTCGAATATGGAATTCAGCCGAAATGTCCGTTGCTCACGTAGTTTTTTCTATGCTCCGCTACTCCATTTCTACCTTCATCCCATCTTCTCGGTACTGAAAACCACCCTTTTTGAACACGCACTTATATATAATTATATGTGCCTGTTGCGAAAAATGTCCTATTTCTCGGCTCACAGCAAAAAGGCGATCCTAGGTTTTTTCCTCTGATCGCCTTTTTGCTTTAACCTATATTACGATTTAACATGCTTTTGCATTTGTTGTATGGCCGACTTTTCTAGACGCGATACCTGTGCTTGAGAAATACCGATCTCATCCGCCACTTCCATTTGCGTTTTCCCTTCAAAAAACCGCATGGACAAAATCATTTTTTCACGTTGTCCAAGACGATGCATCGCTTCTCGAAGTGCAATCTCTTCAATCCATGATACATCCTTGTTTTTATCGTCACTGATCTGATCCATCACATAGATCGGATCTCCACCATCATGATAAATGGGTTCAAAGAGTGAAACCGGATCTTGAATGGCATCTAGTGCAAACACCACATCTTCCTTAGGCACATTGAGTGCTTCGGAGATTTCGAATATCGTCGGTTCACGGGAATTTTTATTCGTCAGGCTGTCACGAACCTGAAGTGCTTTATAAGCAATGTCCCGCAAGGAGCGAGATACCCGAATCGGGTTATTGTCGCGCAAGTATCTACGGATTTCCCCAATAATCATCGGAACCGCATACGTTGAAAATTTAACATTTTGGGATAAGTCAAAATTATCAATGGCTTTCATCAGGCCAATACATCCAACCTGGAACAGATCATCGACAAACTCCCCTCGATTGTTAAAGCGCTGAATGACGCTAAGTACTAGACGCAGGTTGCCATTCACTAATTTTTCTCTTGCTGAGCGATCGTGATGTTGCTGAAGAGAGTGAAATAACTCCCTCATTTCAGTGTTGGTGAGAACAGGCAATTTTGCGGTGTCCACGCCACAAATCTCGACTTTGTTTCGGGTCATCGTGATTTACCTCCCAAGGAGAAACATTAATGTACATTATCTCCGGGGCAGGCTTTTTTATTCGTCCTTGGCAACCTTGCCATTAATACCCAACTTTGCATTTCACTCCATTTAGACCATTTTATTAAACTCTTTGCGGAGTCTTTTAATGATCCTTTTTTCGAGACGAGAAATATAGGATTGCGAGATTCCGAGTAAATCTGCAACATCTTTTTGCGTCTTTTCTTCCCCATCGGTCAACCCAAAACGAAGCTCCATAATCATTCGTTCACGATCCGTTAATTTTTCCAATGCTTTGTGCAGTAGCTTACGATCTACTTGTTCTTCAATATTTCGATAGATTGTATCATTCTCTGTACCGAGTACATCGGATAATAATAGTTCATTCCCATCCCAATCAATGTTAAGCGGTTCGTCAAAAGAAACTTCTGTGCGGATCTTACTATTACGCCGTAAGTACATTAAAATTTCATTTTCAATACAACGTGACGCATAAGTTGCCAGTTTAATTTTCTTTTCCGGATCAAATGTGTTCACCGCTTTAATAAGTCCAATGGCTCCGATGGATACCAAGTCTTCAATGTTAATGCCTGTATTCTCAAATTTGCGGGCAATGTAAACGACCAATCGCAGATTGCGTTCAATCAGCATCGCTCGAATTGCAGCGTCTCCTGAGGATAACTTTTGAAGTAAGAATTCCTCTTCTTCACGGGTTAATGGAGGTGGTAGCGCTTCACTCCCACCGATATAATAAATCTCTTCACTCTTCAGACCGAACAAAAACAACACACGATAGTATTGCAACTGAGCTACCAATTTCCATTTTACAAGCATGTTCGTCCCTCCTATACCACATTCAGCGGCTTTTCTGTTGCTCCCACAGTGAGAGCCGTAGACTGTGTGTTAACAGCTTCTGACACGAGTTCAGGATGAATCACAGCACGATATTTGCCCTCTGAAGACAATACGCCGCCATCCAGACCTACTAATACCTTCGTTGTTTCATAGCATATTTCACCCAGACTCACTCGAACGAGATCAGGTCTTATCGCGAGCATAAAGGCAGTTCCTTTATTAATCCCGCGAAATGGGACAAGCCTTAAACGATCTTGCCAACGAAACTGCTCTTGATCCAGTTCCATAATAAGGTTGTCCGGTGTTTCATCCTTCAACCTACCTTTCCAAGCCTCAGGCAACAGGTCTTGCCACAACGAGACTTCCATTACCATGACCGGTAAGCGGGAAAGAGGATCAGTCAGCTGATTACCGGTATCCACAAGGCCTGTACAAGTAATGCTCACCTCGTCAATCACAACCTCGACTCTGCCTAAATAGGTGGTCATACGATCTGTTTTACGTTTGGAGTTCTGAACAACTTTGAATAGAAATAAAACTGTAAAGAATACGATAAACGTAAACCAAAATGCGATTTTCAGATCAAAGGACATTCCGCCAGAGGTGGTAAACCAGATCCCGTTAAATATCTCACCTGAATTCTGTAACATATAGTGCATACCTAGAATGCCTCCAGCAGCCACAAAATTAATGACGTAGAAGGTACCCAAGGTTCGTACAAAAGTCTGAAGACCTTTAAAGCCAAATGCGATGCTGAGCATCACCAGTGATAAGCCGAACTTGATCAGAAAGGTAAACATGAACTCAAGCTCTGGCACAAACATCATAACCACATATAGCGCACCCACCACCGCTGACAGTAGCCATCTCCACCACACTAACTTGATGCTGCGCATCCATGCCGTAAGACCAATGAGTGCACCGTCAATACACAAGTTCGTCAAAAAGATAAGATCCACATAAACAACCAACGCTTCACCTGCCTACATCCATATCAGAATTCGATATAATGCACCGCTATACACCTATCAGGATATTCACAAGTATACGCAGCCCCCTCTTCAAAGTCTGTCTAATCATGGAGGGGTGAGCTCAACTATTTTTGTCGGATTACGCTTGGGATTGTTCAGAATTTGTTCATTACCGTATGATACAGTTAATTTGATTGCTTTATGGTCTAGCTCAAGCTATGTATACAGGGTGCAAAAAAATATAAAAAACCCGGAACTCCATGAAGGAGAACCGGGTCTTGATTACAAACTATATGTTGCTTAGTCGTTATTCGTATTACGTGAACGATTGCGCAAAAATGTCGGAATGTCCAACTGATCACTGCTTGGCTGATTGCCGAACGGACGCAGATTAGGCGCACGGTTATCCGTAGGCTCACTAGCAGGAGCAGTTTTGCGAGCAGGTGGCGGCGATACAGGCTTATCTTCAAAGCCAGTAGCAATCACCGTAACCTTGATCTCTTCCTTCAGGTTCTCATCAATGATGGCACCGAAGATCATGTTTACTTCCGGATCGGAAGCAGACGTGACGATTTCTGCTGCTTCGTTAACTTCATATAGCGACAGGTTAATGCCACCTGTGATATTCATGATTACACCACGAGCACCTTCAATAGACGTTTCGAGCAAAGGACTCATGATCGCTTTACGAGCTGCTTCAGCCGCACGATTTTCACCAGTAGATTCACCGATACCCATCAGCGCAGATCCACGTTCATGCATAATCGTTTTGACGTCAGCAAAGTCAAGGTTGATTAGACCCGGAACAGCGATCAGGTCAGAAATACCTTGTACCGCTTGACGCAATACGTTATCTGCTTGACGGAATGCTTCCAACATTGGTGTCTTTTTGTCTACAATCTCAAGCAAACGATCATTAGGAATAACGATCAGCGTATCTACTTTTTCCTTCAGAGCTTCAATGCCCTGCTCTGCATGGCTAGAACGTTTACGTCCTTCAAAAGTAAACGGGCGTGTTACTACGCCGACTGTAAGTGCACCACATTCTTTAGCGATTTCAGCGATAACTGGAGCCGCTCCTGTACCTGTACCACCGCCCATACCGGCTGTAACAAATACCATGTCTGCACCTTTGAGCGTATTCATGATCAGGTCGCGGGACTCTTCCGCTGCCTTTTTACCAACATCGGGGTTAGCACCTGCGCCAAGACCACGTGTAAGTTTGTCACCAATTTGCAATTTATGTTCGGATTTAGCCAGATGCAGTGCTTGAGCATCTGTATTTACCGTTATAAATTCCACACCTTGTACACCATTTTCGATCATTCGGTTCACAGCATTGCTTCCGCCGCCGCCTACCCCGATGACCTTTATTTGAGCCAAGCTCTCCATCTCGAAATCAAATTCCAACATATTATTCCATCTCCCCCTCAATGTGCATGGATGGCTCGTCCAATTTTTGATTGAACCGAATCAATTTCATATATCGACGAACGAAAGCGTTTATGTTAATTTCAGCGCATTCAGACGGCTTCAAGAAGTATGAAAAAGATTCAACCTGTTATATAAATTCGCTGAACATATTTTTCAGCCGTTCGAACAAACCCGGTTTTTGCTCCGATTCCGGAGACGTATTCGGCTTAACACGGTTGGTCGGTTTCTTGTTGTTATTGTTATTATTGTTGCTGCCACCGCCGTTGCTGCTCGATGGACGAAGACGCAAACTACGGATTACATTGTGCAGGATACCAACCCCGCTAGTAAAGCCTGGGTCGCGTACACCGATATAATCCGGAACAGCTACTCGCACCGATGCAGCAAGCTCATGCTGAGCTACCTGCAGAACACCTGGCATGGAGACGGTTCCTCCCGTTAGTATATAACCTCCAGGAAGCTCCGTGTAACCAAGTCGCTTCACTTCTTGAGAGATCATCTGGAATATTTCCTGAACTCTTGGTTCGATAATGGCCGCCAAATCCTCTTGCGAGAATTCTTTATCCACATTGCTACCGATTCGTGTCACTTTGAACATGACATCCGCAGCAGCATCATCCAGCCAAGCACAGCCATATTTCAGCTTCACCTTTTCAGCTTGATCCGTTAGCGTACGTAAACCATAAGCGATATCATTCGTTACGAACTCTCCACCGATGGGTAACGTTGAAGTTGCCACAAGGCTGTCCTCTTCAAAGACAGCAATCGTTGTAGCACCTGCTCCAACATCAACAAGCACAGATCCCATTGCTTTTTCATCTTTAGATAAAGCCAATTGTCCTGCACCAAGTGACATGAGTACCAAATCACTTACTTTCAGACCCGCTTTCTCTACGCAGCGCAAAAGATTATGTATCGCGGTTTTTGCACCCGTAATGATGGTCGCCTCCACTTCCAGACGAACACCAATCATACCACGGGGATCTTGTATGCCTTCCAAGCCATCAACAACGTACTGCTTGGCGACAACATCAATAATTTCCCGTTCCGGTGGAACCGCAATAACTTCGGCTGCTTTCAACACCCGCTCCATGTCTTCTTCTCCGATTTCACGATCCTCATTAGATACTGCCACGACGCCGTGACTGCTCATCAGCCCGATATGATTTCCCGAGATTCCAACATATACTTCGGATATTTGAATACCTACCATACGCTCAGCATGATCCACTGCATTGCGAATCGACTGCACCGTCTGATCGATATCTACGATTACACCTTTGCGAATTCCTTCCGAGTCGGCAGATCCAACTCCAATAATATTAAAGGTTCCATTATTAATTTCCCCAATAATAGCGCGAATTTTGGATGTACCGATGTCCAAACTAACAATGATGTCATTGTTACTCAAGTCTGTGGCACCTCCTGACTCCAATAGTAAAATACGTTCGGGTTTAAACACTCTTAAAACATATTCAACACACTTTAGGCTTTCCCTCTTTTTTCTACAATTTTTTTGGGTGCCAAGATCTGGTTGCGAGACATAAAACCTTGAAGAAAAAAGAAGGAGGCAACTCTAGTGCCATAAGTTCAAGTGTATCATTTTTTCTTCATCTCAGAAAGAACAACTTTCACAGGTTAGACGTGGGCAAACCCTGACTCCGTAGGGATTTTAAATTCTTTTCAAACCCAACGATCCGGAATCAGGGACTTGCTCCTGGTTCAACATCATCCTCAGGGTTGTCGGCGATAAAAGGTACATAGGTATCGGCCTCCAACATCGTTATCTTTCCTGGTCGCTCTGTCTCAATAACCTGATTAAGGTATTCCACCTTATCCGGCAACATAGACACCGTTGTAATCACTTCAAACTGCGATTTTGTATAGATCCTAATCTGATCCGGAAATGAGGGCGTCGGATTCGGAATGATCTCCGAGATGTCCGTCGTAAGTTCATTGGGAATGGTAGCTAAGACTTCACTCAATTTGGCCTTGAGCGGATCGTCTGTCTTCCACTGGGTCAGAATAGGTTTCTCTACAGCAACTCCAATGTTAGGTGGAACAATCAAGCTTGTCCCACTGGCAAGTATCGCTTTAAGCGCTCCGTCCGCGGCAAGTTCATATGCAACCGTAGGATATTCTTCGACCTTGATATGAATTGTGCCAGGAAATTGCTTGTCCACTGTCACATTGGAAATCGCCTTATCTGTCTTCAGCTGTTCAATGATCTCTGACGAGCTTGTCCCAAAAAATTGTTCGCCCACCTTCAGACCACTCTTCTCCAATAACTCCGAAGTTGATGTGTACACATTACCCGTAATCTCAATCTCCGAAATCCGGCTCATTGAAGAGCGAAAGAACAATACTGCAAGTAATGCTACAAAAAGAAATAACAAAATGAATACAATTTTACGGCTTGTGTTTCGTTTAGGGCGATTCTTTTTGAGAACCGGAATTTGACTTTTTGGCATAGATCGCGCTCCACAAAGCCTTCGGCCCCCTTCCCTTGAAGAAGGGGACTCAAAGGACGTTAATTGGCAAAATCGAGCTGTTTCGAAACGGCAGATTGTCTTTCAACGGAAGCTCCGAGACTCTGGAACAACTTTTCGATACAATCATACCCTCTGTCAATGTGATGAACTTGCTCTACAACCGTCTTGCCTTGTGCTGCTAAACCAGCAATAACCAAAGCTGCACCTGCGCGCAAATCGGTTGCTTCCACTGTGGCTCCATATAAACGCGGAACACCACGTATAAAGGCTGCATTTAGATCCACCGATATGTCGGCTCCCATTACATTCAGCTCATCCACATGTTTAAATCGACCTTCAAACACGGTCTCCTTCATTACACTAAAACCATCCGCTAGACTAAGCAGAACCATAATTTGCGACTGCAGGTCTGTGGGGAACGAAGGATAAGGTGAAGTTACAATTCGATCTACTGATTTTGGACGGCTCATACAGCTCACCGTCATTATATCATTGCATACTGTAATTTGAACACCAGTGCGCTTCAACACATGTATAAGAGAAGTAAGATGTGCCGGATTGCAGTGTGTAAGCGTTACATTCCCTCTCGTAGCTGCGGCTGCGATCATCACCGTTCCAGCCACGATGCGATCAGGAATAATTTCGTATGAGCATGGTTCCAGCTTTTCCACACCATTAATCGTAATGGTATCTGTTCCGGCACCTATGATACTTGCACCCATAGCATTCAGAAAGTGCTGCAAATCCTGAATTTCAGGTTCACGTGCTGCATTAAAAATGGTTGTTGTGCCCTTAGCTACCACAGCTGCCATCATAATATTCTCCGTGGCTCCCACACTCGGGAAATCCAGATGAATATCCGTTCCAACCAACGAACGACCACGACAGATGATCTGTTGATCCTGTTCCTCGATTGTGGCTCCGAGCGCTTCCAGGCCCCGGAGGTGAAGATCAATCTTACGTTCTCCAATCGCACAGCCACCAGGCTGATACACGGATACTTGCCCGAATTTAGCGAGCAGTGGTCCCATTAAGAAAATGGAAGAGCGCATCTGTTTCATAAGCTCCTCAGGCACATCATAAGACTGAATGGACGACGTATTAATCGTCACTGTTCCCTGTTCATGCCGACACGTGCATCCAAGCCGTTCCAGGATATACAGCATTACTTCAATGTCCAGCAAGTGTGGTACGTTATGCAGGGTGACTTCCCCATCTGCCAACAAACTTGCGGCCATAATCGGTAAAGCGGCATTTTTTGCTCCATGGATGCGTATGGATCCTGAGAGGGGTTTCCCGCCTTCAATCACCAATTTGTCCAATGTATCACCTCCGGGGTTTACCGCTCACCCACTACGAAGACTTCCGGTACCAGGTCAATACCGTTATGAGATGATATAGTGCTCTGAATATGCTGCATAAGGGTGATGACGTCCTCTGCTGTTGCTTGGCCGGTATTAACAATGAAATTGGCATGCATGGTGGATACCTGTGCGCCTCCCTGTGTCTTACCCTTTAGCCCTGCTGCTTCAATCAAGCGAGCTGCATAATCACCAGGTGGGTTCCGGAAAACACTGCCTGCACAAGCCATCTGCAGTGGCTGTGTACGCCGTCTGCGATCCTTATAGGCCGCCATCGCTTCCGAAATCACTTTGCGCTCCCCTTGCTGAAGAGCAAACGTAGCCTCAAGTACAATGCCTCTCTGATCATGCAGTACAGAGTGGCGGTAGGCAAAATTCATGTCCTCCTTGCTATAACGTACCAATTCCCCTGTCTCCAGCACAATCTCAGCGGATTGAAATATCCGTGACACATCCGATCCATGGGCTCCCGCGTTCATATACACAGCTCCACCGACAGTTCCAGGAATGCCGCTACCAAATTCCAAACCGGTAAATTCTTTTTTGGCAGCCATCACACTCAGCTTAACAAAAGAAAATGCAGCTCCGGCTGTTACGCCATCTTCGTGAAATTCCGCAAAGTCAAAGCCCTCTCCTGGTTTCACGACAACACCGCGTATTCCTTTGTCAGATACTAGCATGTTTGATCCACGTCCAAGTTGCATCCACGGGATCTGATGCTTTTGTAACAACTGAATTAGATTGACCATCTGCCCTTTATTTTCCGGTATGACTAGCGCATCCGCAGGACCACCGATTTTCCATGTCGTATATTTTGCGAGCGGCTCGTTTTCAAGAACTTTGCCGACATTATTCTGGGATAGTACCGATATCCACTGCTGCATGTTGAAAACCTCCTTTACTTCGAACCGATGAGCAAGCCTGCTGCTGTTTCAACAGGCTGGGCTACGACGCTGTAGAACGATTGTCACGATTTATACGGTATCTTATGTCAGTCCCGGCAGGTATGTGACAATCGCCCAGAACACTCTTTAGCGGTGCACAGCAAGTCGCCGAATTTCATTCACAAGCACCTCGGCTGCATCGGGTTTGCCAAGCTGTTTGGATGCTGCAGCCATCTTCCTGCGAGCTCCTTCATCATTCATGATGCCAGCAATCGTTTCATAGAGTTTTTGACCCGTTAGATCCTTTTCCAACATCGTTATAGATGCTCCTCCACCTTCAAGCGTGCGAGCATTGGCTTCCTGATGATTGTTCGTTACATTCGGTGAAGGGATAAGAATAGATGGAATGCCCAGTGACGTAATTTCCGCAAGGAATGACGCTCCTGCACGATTCACAATAAGGGAAGTACAAGCAAGCACTTCAGGCATATTGTGTACATAAGGCAGTACGTGCAGATGATTAGGCATCGTGCCGAGCGAACTTCGGATCGCTTCTCTTGTTTCATCGAAATAGGTATCGCCGGTGACGTATACGACATGAACATCATCCAGCTCAGCTAACCTAGGCGCCATGTCTACCATGGCTTTATTGATTGCCTTTGCTCCGCGACTGCCCCCTACAACAAGGACAACGCGACTATCCATCGGAACCCCCAACGTTGCAAAACCGCGATCACGGCTGGCCTTAGCAACTGTAGTTGCACGCGGATTCCCTGTATAGATGACTCGTTTAGCGCCAGAGAATGCTTTTTCAGCCCCTTCAAAGCTAACCGCTACGGTATCCACATAACGTGTGAGGAACTTGTTAGTCAGACCTGGAATGGCATTCTGTTCGTGAATAATACTTGGAATACCTAGCTTGGCCGCAGCGTAAACGACTGGACCGCATACATATCCACCCGTACCAATAACGACATCAGGCTTAAATTCCTTCAGCATTTTTTTGGATTTGCTTACACCTTGAATAAATCGCATGACGGTCTTCAAATTGTCGATCGACAGTTTCCTACGGAAACCTGTAATGTCGATGGATTGAAACGGAATATTTTCTTGAGGCACCAGTTTGCTTTCCAAACCTCGGGTTCCCCCAATATATAAAAATGTCGAGTCGGGATTCTCCGCCTCCAATTGTCTTGCTATGGCAACAGCCGGATAGATATGCCCACCCGTGCCGCCACCGCTTAGAACGACTCGCATCGTATTCACCTCGCATAACGGGATAAGTTTAATAAAATACCTAGAGCAGTAAGCATGAGCGTTAGAGACGACCCACCATAACTGATTAACGGTAGTGTAATCCCTGTAACAGGCATGAGCCCAATAACAACCCCGATGTTAATGATCACCTGAACAGCAACCATACCTACAATCCCTACACCGAGCAAGCTGCCAAAAGCATCAGGAACAGTCATTGCTACACGCATACCTCTCCAGACTAATACTAGAAATAAAAGCAAAACAATTAATCCACCGATAAAGCCTAACTCCTCGGCCAAAATAGAAAAAATAAAGTCCGTTTGTGGCTCAGGCACATAGCTGTATTTCTGACGGCTCATGCCTAATCCAAGACCCGCGAGTCCTCCTGGCCCAATCGCATATAACGATTGAATAATCTGATAACCTGCGCCCAGTGGGTCAGACCATGGATCTAGAAAGGCTGTAATCCGTTTCAAACGGTAAGGTGCCGCCGCGATCAATGCCGCAAATCCAGCCACACCACCTAGAGCGAGGAACATTAAATGTTTCATGCGTGCACCTGCCGTAAACACAATCAACATGGATGCACCCATCATAACTGTGCCTGTCCCCAAATCGGGCTGCAGCATAATAATGCCAAATGCCAACCCCATCAATCCAAGGGGTGGTAACAAACCGGTGGTGAAGGTCTTAATCTTCCCAGGGTCTTTACTAAGCCAGTGTGCCAAAAACAATATCATGCCTAGCTTCATAAATTCGGAAGGCTGAATACCAAACGAACCAATGCCAAGCCAGCTCCGCGCTCCACCACGGACAACACCAATGCCCGGAATCAGTACAGCAATCAGCATAATAAAACAGGCAATCAAAATCGGCTTCGCATACTTCCTCCAAACACGGTAATCCACATTTGCCGTTACAAACATAGCAGCAAGTCCAAGTCCTGCGAACAGAAGTTGTCTTTTGGCAAAGTAAAACGAATCCCCGTAGTCGTGGAAAGCAAGCACCGAACCTGCACTGTATACCATAATAATGCCGATGGCAAGCAATGCCATAATACAAATCAGGAGCCAGAGATCTGGCGCCGGTCGCGACTGTTTCATCAGGAGGCCACCCCTTGCATGGAAGTAGGGGCTTTTCCACCCCCCTACTTACAAGTTATGCGCCGCCTCTTTAAAAATGCGTCCCCGCTCTTCATAGGATGCAAACATGTCCCAACTTGCGCATGCTGGTGATAAAAGAACGACATCACCTGGAGCCGCAAGCTTAGATGCTTCCTGGACTGCAGCGGTTAACGTCTTGGCAGCGTCCTCCTCATTATCGACGACCTTAATTTGCTTTAACCCAGCTAGCTCAGCTACATGAGCAATTTTCGCACGATTTTCACCGAGTGCAACAACTGCCTTAACTCGTTCCTGGAACAATGGTAAGAGCTCCATCATATCTGAACCCCGATCCAGTCCACCTGCTATAAGAACAACGGGCTCTTTGAAAGAATTCAGCGCCATAACCGTAGCTTTGGAATTGGTCGCTTTGGAGTTATTGAAGTATGTAGCACCGTCATGCTGCAATACATATTCCAGTCGATGCTCAACTCCCTTGAACTCCGTAAGAGGAGCTGCAAGCACAGTAGGATCGGCTCCAGCGGATACCGCTATAGCTACAGCTGCCAGTGCATTCTCTACATTGAATCTGCCGGGAATACCGATGTTCTCCACATCAACAATCACATGACGATTACCTTGCTCATCCGCATAGATCACTTGACGCTTCACATCATCCTCTTCGCCATCCACATAAGGAGGATCAGCATATACGCCTACTTCTAGCGTCTCGGTCATGGAGAACGGAAGCAGCTTGCTCTTGATGTACGGTACAAGTCCACGACATACCGGATCATCCCAGTTCAGAATGGCGATATCATCCGATTGCTGATTGGAGAACAATTTGGCTTTGGAAGCCACATAATCATCCATATCCCCATGGTAGTCCAGATGAGTCTCGGCTACGTTGAGCAAACTAGCAATCCGTGGACGGAAATCGGTGGTACCTTTGAGCTGGAAGCTACTGAGCTCCACGACCATCCAATTATCGGTAGTGGCTTGTTGCGCTGCTTCGGAAAGCGGAGTTCCGATATTGCCAGCAACGATAGGCTGTAAGCCTGCATGCTGAAGCATTTTACCTACCCATGTTGTCGTGGTGGTTTTCCCATTGGAGCCTGTAATTCCAATCATCGGAGCAGCACACAAGTGATAGGCAACCTCAACTTCTGTCACGACCTCAATGCTTAAATTCAGTGCTTGCTGAACTGGTGGGGCTTGATAAGGAATCCCAGGATTCTTGACCACTAGCTTCACCTCGCTGTGAATCAGATCATCCGGATGTCCTCCGCATACAACAGAAATTCCCAAAGCCTCCAATTCGGATGCTTCGGGACACTGTTGTCTTTCTTTTTTATCATTCACTGTGACAATAGCTCCAACGTGATGCAGTACTTTGGCTACTTGCACACCACTCTTGGCAAGTCCCAGCACTACAACTTGTTGTCCGCGATACGATTCAGGATGGTTCATGATCTACAACCCCTTGTTGAGATAAAGTCCAAGAGCGGCCAGAATTGCGCCTACCGCCCAAAAGGTAATAACAACTCTCCATTCAGACCATCCACTTAATTCAAAGTGGTGATGAATGGGACTCATTTTGAACACACGTTTGCCTCGTGTCTTGAAAGATATCACCTGAATAACTACAGATAGAATCTCAATCACAAACACACCGCCGATAATGACAAAGAGTAGTTCTGTCTTGGTTACAATAGCTACTGCACCAATGGCACCACCGATTCCAAGAGAACCGGTATCTCCCATAAATACTTTAGCAGGATGTGCGTTGTATACAAGAAAACCAAGTACAGCACCAATCATCGCAGCCGCACATACCGCAGCAGGCATTGAAGTGGCTTGCATCGCAACAATGGCGAATGCTCCGAAAGCTATGGCGCTAATTCCGGATAATAATCCGTCTAGTCCATCGGTAAAGTTAACCGCATTAGTGATCGCAAGCATCATGAAGACCACAAACGGATAATAGAACCATCCGGTCCAGTCGAAGGAAACCGATGTGCCTGGGATGGAGATCGCTGTGCTGTGTCCATTTTGAATTAACAAGTAACACATCACTGCACTGAAGAACAACTGACCGAGCATTTTTTGTCTAGCTGTCAGTCCAAGCGAACGTTTAAATACGATTTTGATGTAATCATCTAAGAATCCAATCAGACCAAAGCCCAGTGTAGCTACAAGCAGGACATAAAAGTCTGTATTCTTAACTGCCGAAAATTTCAAAAATGCCAATGTGAACGCGAGCAAAATCACGACTCCGCCCATTGTAGGTGTTCCGCTTTTTTTGAGATGGCTCTGTGGGCCATCTTCCCTTACCTGCTGCCCGAATTTCATACGACGCAGCAATGGAATCAGGAGCGGTGCGGCAATCACTGCCAGAATAAATGAAACGCCGATTGTTAACAGTAATACCTGGAAATCCATGGGTTCACCCCTCTAGTCTACTTCATTTCTGTAATGGTGCTATTTTCAGTGCTTCGACCACGTCCTCAAGTTTCATCCCCCGGGAAGCTTTGAACAAGACAACATCTCTTGGCTGGAGTTTCTCCAAAAGGTAACGGGTCAGTTCCTCTTTATTATCAAAGGCTAGAACGGCTTCCGCCGGCATATGCTGCTTCGCCCCTTCAGCGATACTTGCAGCAAGCGAGCCATATGTCAGTACCATATCCATCTTATCTGGAGTCACATATGCACCAATGCCATAGTGGAGTTCTTTCTCTTGAGGTCCTAGTTCAAGCATATCTCCTAGTACAGCGACTTTGAAACGATATCCTCGTAAACCTTCAAGAACGTCCACCGCTGCTTTCATCGAGGTTGGACTAGCGTTATAGGCATCGTTAAGTATCGTGAGTCCACTGGAGGACTGGAGGACTTCAATACGCATACCTGTGAGCTTTAATCGAGATAACCCCTCAGCAATCTGCTCCGATTTCACTTCGAAGTGACGCGCGACAGCAAGAGCTGCCAGACAATTCACCACATTATGAGTACCTAACAGTGGAAGCGTATAGGCTGCTTCTCCCGATTGTTTACTCGTAAACACAACGCCACTCGGAGCATTCATGATGCCTGTTGGATAATCATCGTTATCGGTCTGAAGTCCAAACGTAACTCGCTGCATGTTATTTGGCTGTATCGTTGATCGTTCAGCCAGCACTTGAGCGATTAACGGCTCGTCTCCGTTGTAGATCAACACACCGCTAGGCTTCATACCTGCCGCAATTTCAACTTTGGCTCTAGCAATCTCCAAACGAGACCCCAACTGAAGAAGATGAGATTCTCCGATATTCGTAATGATTGCCACATCAGGCTGGGCGATCTTGGATAACAACTCAATTTCTCCCCGTCCACTCATGCCCATTTCCAAAATAATAATTTCGGTGTCCTCGTTCATGGATAGAACGGTTAGTGGCAAACCGATATGATTATTAAAGTTACCTTGCGTTTTGTGTACTTTGTACGTCGTAGACAGAACAGCATCCACAATATCTTTTGTTGTGGTTTTACCATTACTGCCGGTAATGCCTACAACAGATGCACGACTCTCGTTCAGGTAAGCTGAAGCAAGCGCCTGTAATGCGAGCAGCGTGTCTTCAACAAGGATGATCGCTCCTTGAGGAGCAGTCCCATGATCCTTTTGCCATAGCGCAGCTGCAGCTCCTGTCTCTAAACAGGTTGGCACAAATTCGTGCCCGTCAAACCTCTCACCCACAAGCGGAATAAACAAGCTACCGACCGCTCGCTTACGTGAGTCTGTATATACGCCTTCTACAAGCGTCTCACCATATGCGGCAGCGTCACACAACGTTCCTCCGCACATCTCCGCCAATTGTGCCAATGTTCGTTTTATCAATTGGATTTGCCCCTTATCGCTTCTTTGGCTACGATTCGATCATCAAAATCGGTTTTGGTTGTGCCGATAATCTGATAGGTTTCATGTCCCTTGCCCGCAATCAATACTACATCGGCTGGGCTTGCCATTTCAATAGCTTCATGAATAGCCTGACGTCGATCAACAATCATAACATAGCGATCCGCAGGAACGGATTCCTCAATCAGCCCTTGCTCAATGTCTTTAAGAATCAGGTCAGGATCTTCTGTCCGTGGATTATCAGAAGTGACAAAAACAATGTCGCTATATTTAGCAGCAATTTTACCCATCAAAGGCCGTTTCGTACGATCCCGGTCGCCCCCACAGCCAAATACGCAGATTACACGTCCTTCAGCAAATTCTTTGACGGTTCTTAACACATTCTCCAGTCCATCCGGTGTATGTGCGTAGTCGACAATGACTGCAAACGATTGCCCCTCATCAACTGCCTCTACACGTCCATCCACCCCTGGCACAGTCTCCAGGCTACGTTTGATTTCTTCAAGAGGAATGCCCTCAATGAGTGCTGCAGCAATTGCAGCCATGGCATTATACACATTGAATTTACCAACCATACGTAGCGAAATGTCCGTGCTGCCTGCAAATGTATCCACGTGGAATGCTGTACCCTGAGAAGTAATCGAAATTTGGGATGCACGAACGTCTGCATTGTCACCCATACCATATGTAATCACTTCAGCCGCCGTAACAGAGATGAAATAAGCCGCTGCCGGATCATCCGCGTTAATGACCGCGAATTTCCGTTTGGAAGCTTCTTCGGCATAACCATTGCCTAGGCGGGCAAAGAACAACCCTTTCGCTGCGCGATATTCTTCCATGGAATGATGGTAATCTAGATGATCCTGTGTCAAATTGGTAAACACCGCTGTGCGGAATTCCGTTCCTTTTACGCGACCCTGTTCAAGAGCATGAGAAGAAACCTCCATGACGCAGCACTGCGTACCCGATTGTACCATATCATTCAAACTCCGCTGCAAATCAAGTGCTTCAGGTGTTGTGCCTGACATTGGATAAGTACGACCGTCATAACGCATTTGGATCGTACCGATCAAACCTGTATTTTGCCCATAGTCGCTCATGATTTTTTCGATCAAGTACGTGGTCGTTGTTTTACCATTCGTTCCTGTTACTCCAATCATATTCATCTTTTGACTTGGCGAGTCAAAAAAGAAATCAGCAAGCACAGCCATCGCTACTCGGCTATCTCTCACAAGAAGCTGTGGCACAGGTAGATCGAGTAGACGCTCCACAACTAGAGCTACAGCTCCTGCCTGTACAGCTTTCTCTGCATATTCATGCCCATCCACGGTATGTCCCGGAAGACAGATAAACAGATCTCCCGGTTGCACCTGACGAGAATCTGTCTGCAAGTTTAAGCACTCTGTATTGGGTTCACCATTCAGACGAGCAGTTATAAGTTTTGATGCAAGTTGTTTTAAGAGCACATGGATAACCTCACTTCTCAAAGTTTACTACTTCTGTATATGTCTTTATTATACTATCGTCATTATAACCAATTAATGAAACGCATCTCGATCCATTTTGTTGCGGTCAGGCCTTGATTAAGACTCAAGGCTCCTGACCTTCTTCTGCTGAATGATTATGGGCATCGTTGAGGACATCGCCCATATAAATTCGTATTGTTGACCCTTGATCAACACGTGCTCCAGGCTTGGGTGCTTGATTAATTACATATTTCCCGCTGCCGGACTTCGCGAGCATGAAGTTCATGTTCAGATCCTCGTACAAGTCTTCAACCGTCGCGCCTGTTAAATCAGGTACGGTTACGATTTTAGTTTCACCATATTTATATTCTTTGGCAACTTGATCCTTACGCACAGGAACCTTCATATAGTGAAGTGCATCCTCCAAAATATTTTGTACAATCGGAGCTGCTACCACACCACCAAATTGAATTCCCTTAGGATTATCCACAGCGGTATACACGACAATCTGAGGATCATCTGCTGGGGCGAAGCCAATGAATGATACAATATGTTCACTGGAAGAATAACGCCCATTAATAACCTTTTGCGCTGTTCCTGTTTTACCACCTACACGATAGCCATCAATAAAAGCTGGTCGGCCGGTACCTTTTGCCACAACACTCTCTAACGCTTCACGCACTTGTTTGGACGTATCCTCCGAAATGACTTGCCTTACTAGCTCTGGCTTAGCTTCCTCCATCACTTCACCTGTCTCGGGATGAACCCAGGCCTTGGTAACATAAGGCTTGTAGAGCTTACCGCCATTAATTGCAGCAGAGACTGCTGCAACTTGCTGGATCGGGGTCACCGATACACCTTGACCAAATGCAGTGGTTGCCAGTTCTACAGGGCCTACTCGTGAGAGCTTGAATAGAATACCACTCGCTTCACCACTAAGATCGATGCCCGTTTTGGTGCCAAATCCAAAGTTTTTAATATACGAGAAGAGTGATTCCTTCCCTAACTTTTGACCCAAAGCTACGAACCCAGGGTTACAAGAGTTCTCGACAACCTGTAAGAAAGTCTGGCTCCCATGCCCGCCCTTCTTCCAACAGCGTAACCTTGCACCGCCAACCTCTACATAGCCGGGATCAAAAAACTGATCCTGCTGCAGATTCACTTTCTTTTCTTCCAGTGCTGCTGCTAATGTGATGATCTTAAACGTTGAACCTGGCTCATATGTCATCCAGATTGGCAGATTGCGGTTATAAATCTCCGCAGGATACTGTTGATAGTCAGCAGGCTCATATCCCGGTCTACTTGCCATTCCCAGCACTTCACCCGTTTTGGGATTCATGGCAATGGCAAGCGCAGAGTTTGCTTGAAACTTGACCATCGCCTGATCTAACTCGCGCTCCATGATTGACTGAATGGATTTATCAATCGTCAGCTCCAGATTCAGCCCGTCCCTCGGTTCCACATACTTCTCAGATGAGCCCGGCATTAGCCTTCCGGCCGCATCGGACAAGTAGGACACGCTGCCGTTCAAGCCATTGAGCTTATCATCATACTTTTTCTCTACCCCAGTTAAACCTTGATTGTCGATCCCAGTAAACCCAAGAATATGAGCAGCCAAGTCACCATAAGGATAGAAGCGTTTATTGTCTTCTGCAACAACGATACCCGGAAGCTTCAAATCACGGATGCGTTGAGCTTTATCCATCGTAATTTTGCGGCCGCCGGGCTGTAGTCTGACAATAAGTTCTCTTTTCTTGATGGTTGCCAGCACTTTCTCTTCCGTCATGCCAAGCAGTGGAGCGAGTGCTTTTGCGGTGACCTCTGCTTCCTTCACCTGGGCAGGAATAGCCATGATGGTTGGACTCGTCACATTATAAGCAAGCGAGGTTCCATTCCGGTCCAGAATCTCTCCCCGTTTTGCCGAATACGGAATGTTCCGACGCCACGATTCCTCTGCCTTAGCCGACAGTTCCGGCCCCTTTCCCAGTTGCACATAAGCCAGTCGTATCACCAGAGCCGAGAACAATAAGATTAGAACAACTAAACTCCATAACAGCCTGCGCCGTAAATTTACACTTGATCCCTTCACGAAAAAGATCCCCCCACTCGTCCCAAAATCATGAGCTTCCTTACATTCATGAATATTCGGGACAACCAGGGGTTAGAACAAGCTGTATTTTATAATGCCATTTCGAGTTATGGAAGTGAACTGTCCGTCTGATTACCTTCAGATGATTCGTTCCCACTTGAAGATGCAGCATTCTGATCGGCCTGATCCGCCTCTTCTCCCTGCCCAGTAGCATCTGAATTTGA
Organism: Paenibacillus tundrae; assembly: GCF_030812775.1. Classification (GTDB taxonomy): domain Bacteria; phylum Bacillota; class Bacilli; order Paenibacillales; family Paenibacillaceae; genus Paenibacillus; species Paenibacillus tundrae_A. The sequence continues at coordinate 77,447 of NZ_JAUSTI010000001.1, read as the reverse complement.
ACCTTCGGCATTCTTATCGACTGCCGCATCCGAAGAATCGGGAGCATCATCTCCAACACCCGTGACTGCCGCTTTGGCCGTTTGAAGTACCAACTGAACTGTACGCTGTTCACCTGACACTTGCTCCGTCTGTTTCACCACAAAGCCTTCTCCCTTAACGGTTACACCTACTTTAATTAAAGAGAGAACTTCAAGGGCATCTCGGAGAGAGGAACCCTTCAGATCTGGGATCTTCATCTTACTGCTTTCTTCCGTCAGCAGGTAGATGCGTTGTCCAGGGTTCATTAAAGATCCAGCCGTTGGATACTGTCGAATTACATTCTCGCCTTGGCCTAATGTTTCATAGGCAATACCAGCATTCAACAATTGGCTTCTAGCTTGCTTCGCTGTTTTGCCAATCAGATCAGGAGCCTTGGATTGGATGACAGGAGCAGCTTTAGTTTTACTGTTCCCCGTTGAAACTGTTTCTTTGGCAATTCCCCAATATTGAAGGGTTTGGCTAACAATTTTCTTGAATACCGGAGCGGCAGCAGTTCCGCCTCCAATGTTAGCACCGCTTGGTTGGTCAATAAGAACCAACATCGCGATTTTGGGATTGTTCACAGGAGCAAATCCAATGAAGGAAACGACATCCTTGGATTTGCTATATTCCTTGCCATCCCATTTTCTCGCTGTACCTGTTTTACCAGCTACTCGATATCCTTCAATATAGGCATTTTTCCCTGTACCAATTGTTTGGTCAGCCACAACCTGTTCTAAATAACCACTCACAAGTTTGGAAGACTCTTTAGAAATAACCTGACGAACTTCCTTCGGCTTAATAACCTCTGTCGTTCCATCATTCGGATTAATGATCTCTTTAACCAGATGAGGTGTCAGTAGTTTTCCGCCGTTGGCAATCGCTGAAATAGCCGCCACCTGTTGAATCGGTGTAACTTGTACGAGACCATGACCATAAGCAGCCGTTGCAATCTCTGACTTATACACCAGTGGTTTAATTGGTGAAGCCGACTCACTTGGAAGATCAATCCCGGTCTTCTTACCGAAGCCAAACTGGTCAATGTAGTGACGTAACCGATCACCGCCCAGCATGTTATAACCGAGGTTAACAAACGCAATGTTACTTGAGCGTTTTACACCCTCCAAATATGAAATCCAGCCATAAGCATGACCATTATCACTGATCGGATAACCGCCAATATACACCCGTTTCGATTCAAAGGTCGCATTCGGATCGAATAACTTTTCTTCAACTGCGCCTGCTAAAGTAACAATCTTGAACGTGGAACCTGGCTCATAGATGGATTGGGTCGCATGGTTGATAAAGTTCTTCTGATCCGGTGTTTCACCATACGTATTCGGGTTAAAGGTTGGCCAGTTCGCCATACCTAGGATTTCCATCGTATTAGGATCTGCTGCAATGACAGTCATACTCAGCGGATTGTATTTAGCCACAGCTTCTTTCATGGCATCTTCAATATAATATTGAATCGTATCATCAATCGTAAGTTTCAACGTTTTACCATTCTTCGGTGGCAGATACGTGTCCTCAGAGCCCGGAAGTTTAATGCCTTTGGCATCCTTTTGGTAATTCAAATGCCCGTCAGTCCCTGTCAATACATCATCATAAGACACTTCGAGCCCATTGACCGCTTTTCCGTCACGATTCATATAACCTAGTACATGTGAAGCAAGTGTTTCCTCTGGATAATAGCGCTTCGATTCCTGTGTCATTACAATAGCATTTCGCGCCTTATACTTTTCTTGCAATTCTTCCCGAAACTCATTCACTTTCGCTTGGAGGTCAGGTCCAATCTTGTACCCCTCACTGCGCACTTCACGTTGGGCATAGAATCCGCCATTATCTGGTTTTTTCGCTGTGACGATCGCACGCATTTCACTTTCATTTTTACCTAGTATAGAAGAGAGTCTAGTTGTAACTTCATCCTCAATACCTAGCTCATTGATTAGCAGAGGGTTTACAGATACGGTGTATGCAGGAGCATCCGTGGCAAGTATATTTCCGTTTCGATCTGTTATTGAACCTCGACTAGCTTTAATCGTCTGTTGACGTTCAATCAATCCGGAAGCTTCTTCTGTCCAGAAGTCTTTGTTCACAATTTGAATGAAGAAGATTCGAATCACCAGTACAAGAAAAAAGAGGGTAATACATCCCCCTATAAGTAGCGTGCGCATTTTTATTCTTTTTACCATCGGTACACCTCTTTACTTACTTTGCTGTATCCGAAGAAGATCCTGCGTTGGTTGAACGTGGTACATAAATAACGTTTTTGTCCGTCGCTTCAACGTAACCCAGTTCACGTGCATGTTCGATGACCAAATTGTTTAATTTCTCACGTTCCACTTGTAAATCAGCAATCGTTTTTTCAGCTGCTCTAACTTCGGATAACGTTGATTGTGCTTGTTTGTTCAGATCATAGATCTGAGCATAACGTGACATCATTACGCCGCCTACTACGATTACTGCCACCAAAGTGAGTAAGTATAGAAATTTTTCACGTGCGGGAAGTCCGGTACGACGCGTGACTACTTTCGTAGTTTCCTTGTACCGTTGCTGGGTCACACGCTGTTGAGACGCTTTTTCTTTTACAGCCAGATTACCACGTGTATATGCCATGCATAGGCTCCTCCTTCACTCTTTAAGTTTACAATTTCTCTGCTACGCGCAGTTTGGCTGAGCGTGCACGGGAATTTTCAGCTAATTCTGATTCCGTCGGAATCATAGGCTTCCTGTTGACTAAACGCAACGTTCCCTTACCGCCACACACGCATAAAGGGAAATCGGGAGGGCATGTACACTTCTCCAGATAACTGCTGAAAATCTGTTTGCATATCCGATCTTCAAGCGAGTGAAAGGTTATGACAGATACACGTCCACCTGGTGCCAGGCATCGAACGGCCTGATGCAAGCCTTCCTCGAATGCACCTAACTCATCGTTAACTGCAATTCGTAGAGCCTGAAAACTTCTCTTAGCAGGGTGTCCACCGGTACGACGAGCCGCCGCAGGGATCCCTTCCTTGATTAACTCGACAAGCTCACCTGTCGTTTCAATAGGTGACTGACTTCGCTTATCTACAATGACACGTGCGATTCTTCTTGAGAACTTCTCTTCACCATAACGATATAGGATCTGAGCAATTTCATTCTCTGGCCACTCATTTACGATCTCTTTGGCAGTCAAAAATGCATCCTGATCCATTCTCATATCGAGTGGAGCATCATGATTGTAACTGAATCCACGTTCTCCTTCATCAAACTGCGGTGAGGATACACCTAAATCGTACAAAATACCATCGACCTGTGGTACACCATCCTTCTGTGGAATGTCCAGTTCCTTAAGAACTTGTTCCAAATCACGGAAGTTGGTTTTGACCAATGTTATACGGTCTCCATAAGCAGCTAACTTCTCACGTGCATTATCCAAAGCCCAATCATCCTGATCCAATGCGATCAGACGTCCCCCTGGACCAAGCTTGGAAGCAATTACGGAACTATGTCCGCCACCGCCTAAAGTGCAGTCCACGTATATACCGTCCTGCTTGATGTTTAATCCCTCTGTTGCCTCTTCTTTGAGTACGGTTATGTGGTGAAACAACCTGCACCCCTCCTGACTTTATAAATCAAAATTAAAATCGACTAGCTTTTCGGCAATGTCGTTGAATACTTCTTCTGATTGATTAAAATAATTCTCCCAGATGTCTTTGCTCCAGACCTCTACCCGGTTCGATACACCAAGTACAACACAATCTTTGTCTAGTTTGGCATATTCCCTTAGATTGCCCGGCAAATTTACCCTACCCTGTTTGTCCAAATCACATTCAGTCGCACCAGAGAAAAAAAATCGAGTAAATGCACGCGCATCTGACTTCATTAAAGGTAGTGCTTTGAGTTTCTGTTCCATGATCCCCCACTCTTCCATAGGGTACACGAAAAGACATTGATCCAACCCCCGTGTGACAACGAAAGAAGGCCCTAGAGATTCGCGGAATTTGGCAGGGATAATAACCCGCCCTTTATCATCAATGCTATGTTGGAACTCCCCCATAAACATTGGCCCACTCACTCCTCACCCGTTTCTCCCACTTTGCCCCACTTTCCACCACCTAAGCATAATAGATTCGCACTAAAAAATCAAAACCCTTCTTACTTGCTTGATTTTTTTTCATTTCAGCAAGCAAAAAACGCCTCTGACCCCGTAACTCAGGATCAAAGACGTTTCCTTCTACGGGCAAATGAATATACCCGATTATGAGCCATATCATCAATACACTATTGTAGACCGTTTGAATCAGTTATTCAGCTTGTAATTACTGGGAATCGTTTAGAATTTCCAGCTGTCCAGGTATTTTTCTTGCTCCGTGGAGAGTGAATCAATCGTAATATCAAGGCTTTCAAGCTTATAGCTAGCCACTTGTTGATCGATTTCATACGGGACATTAACTACGTTTTTGCCAAGACTTACATAGTTTTCACTCACATAGCGCAAACCGAGTGCTTGAAGTGCAAATGTTGTATCCATGATCTCAGCCGGATGGCCATCAGCCGCTCCCAAGTTCACAAGACGACCTTCAGCTAACAAGTACATCTTACGTCCATCTTTGAAGCGATATTCTTCAATGTTACGACGAACTGTGCGAATAGACTCGGAACGTTTAGCAAGCTCAGGCTTATTCACTTCGACATCAAAGTGACCTGCATTACTTAGGATTGCACCATCTTTCATTACATCATAATGCTCACCAGTAATTACATCTTTGTTTCCTGTAACTGCGATGAAGAAATCACCAATCTTAGCTGCTTCCACCATCGTCATCACGCGGAATCCATCCATGTGTGCTTCTACTGCTTTGATCGGGTCGATCTCGGTTACGATAACATTCGCTCCGAGCCCTTTGGCACGCATAGCTACACCTTTTCCACACCAGCCATAACCTGCAACAACGACGTTCTTCCCTGCAACGACCAGGTTGGTCGTACGGATAATTCCATCAAATGCAGACTGACCCGTGCCATAGCGGTTATCGAACAAGTATTTGCAATAAGCGTCATTAACTGCAACCATCGGGAATTGCAATTGGCCTTCTTTCGCCAATGCTTTCAAACGGATAATTCCTGTTGTCGTTTCCTCTGCACCACCACGAATCGTTGCAGCAAGGTCAGGACGTTCTGAGGCAATAATCGTAGCAAAGTCGCCACCATCATCAATGATGAGATCAGGCTTCACTTCAAGAGCGCGAAGTTGAAGCTGTTTGAACTCGGCAGGTTCTGGATTGTATTTTGCATATACTGTTACGCCATCTTCAACAAGCGCGGCACACACATCATCCTGCGTGGACAACGGGTTACTGTGGGTAATCGTCACTTCTGCCCCACCAGCCTGAATCACTTTAGCAAGATAAGCCGTTTTGGCTTCAAGGTGAAGGCAGATCGCAACTTTTAGTCCTTTGAATGGAAGATCCTGCTCAAATTGACGGCGAATCCGGTTTAAGACAGGCATGTGCGCCTCGACCCAATCAATTTTCAAATGTCCTTCTGGAGCAAGCCCCATATCTTTCACAATACTATTTTGCAGAGCGGGTGTTGTCATTACAGATCCTCCTTAGATTGTATTCCTTCTATTAAGAAGAACATTACAGTCTGATCACTTGATGTTGCCCACGGAATTCACGCTGATCTTGAATCAACTCTTCAATCCATTCGGTTCCGAAGCGATTCAGATAATAGAGCGCATTGTGTACGCGTTCTTGTGGTTTATTCATTGGGAACAGAGCATTTTGTATGCCATTCCAATGACTAAGCCCAACCTGATGTTTAAGTGAAATCGCTTTGTTCGTCTGGTTTTGTAGATACTGAATTTGTTCGTTGATTTTTCTTAAATTCGTATCACAGATTCGATCTAGACCGGGATGAATTGCCGTAATTTGGTCAAGCAAAGGACGATAGATATCAGCTATCGCCTGACTAGCCTGGCTGAATTGTTCTTCTACCTGAAATGTCTCTTGGCCAGCAAGCCACTGATCACGTTTTTCTTCGAGATGGTACTGCACATCTTGGAAAGAAAGCCCGTACTGATTCATATGTTTCTGATGAACATCCTCAAGGATGGTAAATGACAAACGTGGCAACAGAATGGGCATCTGAAGACCAAACTGTGTAAATGCAGTGCGTGTCAAACCCCAATAGGAGATCTCACCTTGCCCCAAAATAACAGCGACAACAGGCAGGATCGAATCCTGCATTAACGGACGGGTTAGTACGTTATTACTGAATCTCTCCGGGTGTTCTGCCAGCTCTTGTAATAATCGTTCTTCTGAGAAGGAAACCAGACCTTTCCGATCCGTGTATAGACCGTCCTTCAAAAGCAACAACAAACGTGCTCCTCCATGAATGTAAAACAAGTTGGCTCCGTCGTCTGCCACTTCTGCTGGCATGTCGTAGCCTGCTTCTTTGACTAATGAAGCTCCGTGAAGATAAGCCTCACGCAATATATCATTTTCACGAATGATCCGTTCAAAAACGGGTTGCTCTAATTGGCGAAGATCCGGCGAAGCAGCATCCATCAGGATAAGTCCACTTTTGCCAAACAACGCAGCAATCAATCGAGCAAAAGCATCACTAAGATTGTAACTTGAGTTATGGATATCAACCAGCAGTTTCATTAAGCTCGGTTTATGTACCGTGTCAGGTAACAGATGCTCTACCTGCTCAATTGAAGCCATCCACTGTTCTGTGTCAACCTTCACGTTACTGACCGAATCACGCCCCTCAAACCGACCATGCAGCTTCAGCTTCACGATATCGCCTTGGGTATCCGGTAAATAGGTGTGGTTAACCTCATCCCAGTCATGATCTTCTCCCGCAATCCAGAAGACGGGTACAACCGGGCGCTGTAATCTAGTCTCAGCTTCACGCGCAGCTGCTACTACACTGGCTGCTTTGTAAATAACGAACAAGGGTCCTGTCAACAAGCCACTTTGCTGACCCCCTGTGACTACCAGCGCATTCTCGTCAGCCAAACGATCGAGTGATCGTTGCACAGCATCATCAGGGTTTAATCGCTTATTATATATACGTAGATATTCTACCAAGTCCTGACGGTTAATACGTGTGTCTTCCGATTGGTCGAGCCATTCGGCACGTCTATCCAGTTCAGATTCCCAGTGAATGTCATACTCATAAAGGCCACGCGCAGCATCACGTGAACAGATGTAGTCTTCTGCAAGCCGTGATCCGCTGCGGAGCGCCTCTGTAACACCTTTCATGAGGTCTGCCTCCTATTCTGCTTCAAAGCCTTTCTTGATTGTACCGAATCCAATGCCTCTTCGTCAAAAGAAAGTCACAAAAACTACAAAAAAACCGCCGAACAAGTCGACGGTTTAAGATACATAAATAAGTCCAGTTACAATTGGTTTATGCGTAAGGCTCTGAAACCCAATGACCTTTGGAAACTTCAATTAATTGAGCATTTTCCAGGTTATAAGGGTCGTTTACAGGGCCACTACCTGCATTCTGGATTGGGCCAGCTTGCTCATCCGGCAACAAAATACGACGTTTGTTTGCTTCAACTTCCGGATCAGGTACCGGGATTGCTGACAGCAACGTTTTCGTATATGGATGGATCGGATTAGCGTAGAGCTCTTCACTTTCAGCAAGCTCAACCACTTTACCCATATACATAACCGCTACGCGGTCACTGATATGTTTAACCATGGACAAGTCATGCGCAATAAAGAGATACGTCAAGCCAAGACGTTGTTGGAGCTCTTCCAACAGTTTAACGACTTGTGCTTGGATTGATACATCCAATGCAGACAACGGCTCGTCACAGATGATGAATTTAGGGTCTACAGCCAAGGCACGGGCAATCCCGATCCGTTGTCTTTGACCACCAGAGAATTCATGTGGGTAACGAAGTGCATGGCTAGGATTCAAGCCTACCAGATCAAGCAGCTCTTCAACCCGTTTTTTACGCTCAGCTCGGCTGGAAGCCAAACCGTGGATATCTAGGGATTCACCGATAATATCCATAACGTTAAAACGCGGGTTCAAGGATGCATAAGGATCTTGGAAGATCATCTGCATATCTTTACGCATTTCTTTCATCTTACGCGGAGAAAGCTTGTAGATATCTGTTCCGTTAAAGTTAACACTTCCGCCAGTTGGTTCATAAAGGCGCAGAATAGTACGACCTGTTGTAGATTTACCACAACCAGATTCGCCTACAACACCAAGTGTTTCGCCTTCAAAAATATCAAAGCTAACATCATTAACCGCCTTAAGAATGTTACCTTTACCCAAATTGAAGTATTGTTTCAAGTTCTTCACTTGAACTAGCGGCTTGTTGGCACCTTTGATAATACCAGCCGGTGCAGGTTTTTCTTTCTTAGGCTCATCCAAGCGTGGTAGAGCGTTCAACAACTTGATCGTGTATGGATGTTGAGGATTGCTAAAGATTTCGGCAGTTGTTCCTGTCTCAACCACTTCGCCTTCCTTCATAACTACGACACGGTCACACATACCAGCAACTACACCAAGGTCATGGGTAATCAGCATGATCGATGTTCCGAGTTTTTGTTGCATATCCTTCATAACGTCCAGAATTTGCGCCTGAATCGTTACGTCGAGTGCTGTTGTTGGCTCATCCGCGATGAGAAGAGATGGACGGCACGCCAGCGCAATCGCGATCATCGCACGTTGACGCATACCACCAGAGAATTGGTGTGGATAATGATTCATGCGAATAGCCGCATTTTTGATTCCCACGAGCTCCAACATTTCCAGTGCACGTTTTTCTGCTTCTTTCTTGGACATATTCTGGTGCTTACGCAGAACTTCAGTGATCTGTTTACCTATTTTAATTGTAGGATTCAATGAAGTCATAGGATCTTGGAAGATCATACCGATATCTTTACCACGAATGGCTTCCATTTGTTTATCTGTTTTATTTAATAGGCTTTGCCCGTGAAAAGTAATTTCTCCACTTTTGACCTTCGAAGGCGGGGAGGGAATCAACTTCATGATCGTTTGGGCGGTAACACTCTTACCACTACCTGATTCACCAACGATTCCCAACGTCTCTCCTTTGCCAAGTTCAAAACTCACATTTTTAACGGCATCAAATTCTCCAGAACGTGTCGTAAAGGACACGCTCAAATCTTTGACAGTTAAAATCGGCTCCATTATTCCCACCTCCTATTTCTATTTACGTAATTTCGGATCAAGTGCATCACGTAGACCATCACCGAGCAAGTTAAATGCTAGCATTGTGATAACCATCAAACCTGCTGGGAACCACATCCGCCATGGGAATAGTGTCCAACCTGTCAATGCATCATTGATCATTGAACCTAGTGAAGATCTCGGTGCAGAAACACCTAGTCCGAGGAAGCTCAAGAAAGCTTCAGCAAAGATTGCATTTGGAATAGACAACGTCAATGTTACCAGAATTGGACCGATTGCATTAGGCAACAAATGACGGAACAATTGACGAGTCGTGCTTGCCCCCATGGAACGTGCTGCGAGAATAAAGTCTCTGTTTTTGAGTTGCATAATCTCTCCACGGACAATCCATGACATACTGATCCAGCCCGTAATGGTGAGTGCAATGATAATGGTAGTCAAACTTGGCTCCAATACAACCAACAACAGGATTACTACCAGCATGTACGGCAAGGAATAAAGAATTTCGGAAAACTTGTTCATAATTCCATCTACACGTCCACCGTAGAAGCCCATGATTGCCCCATAAATAACACCGATAATAAGGTCAATCAAGGCTGCTGCCAAACCTACAGTAAGGGATACACGTGCGCCGACCCAAGTTCTTACCCAAACGTCACGACCAAGCTCGTCCGTTCCGAACCAGTGCTCCGCACTCGGTGCTGAGTTGGAATTCATCAGATCATTGGAATAATAGTTATACTGAGTAAACAACGAAGTTGGACCAATTATAGAGAAAATCACGACAAGAATTAAGATACCTAGACTAATCATTGCGGCTTTATTGGCTGCAAGTCTATACATAGCATCTTTAAAAAGAGATATGCTTTCTTGCGGCTTAACCGCTGCCTGACTGTTCAGGTCAGTGTTAGCCGTTTCATTTTTTTTATTGTTCGTGCCAGACAACGTTATGCCCCCTTCCGGCTTTCCAGCTTAATTCTAGGATCAATTAGCACGTAAGCAATATCTGTGAAGAAACGTGCTAACATCAGGAGAATACCGTAGAAGATCGTAATCCCCATGATCATTGTGTAATCACGGTTTGTGATACTTTCTACGAATACTTTACCAATACCACCAATGTTAAAGATTTGCTCAATTACGACAGAACCTGTAATGATATTCGCTGTCATTGGACCTACATAAGTTACGACCGGAAGAATACCGTTACGTACAACGTGTCTGAACATAATTGCAGGCCATTTCAGACCTTTAGCTTTTGCTGTTTTGATGTAATCAGCATGAAGAACTTCCAGCATGCTTGAGCGTGTCAAACGTGCGATAAAGGCAATCGGAGATGCAGATAGAGCTGCAACCGGGAGCACATAGTCGAGTGGTCCGTCGAAGCCCATTACGTTAAACCATCCGAGTTTGGATGCAAAAATGTATTGCAATAGGGACGCTAACAAGAAGCTTGGTACCGCGATCCCGATAACAGCAAGCACCATCGTGACATCATCAATGAGTTTACGGTGATATACTGCTGCGATCAGACCAAGCAGTACACCCACTATAACGGAGATAACAATTGCAAAGACACCCAGTTTAAGTGACGCTGTAAACGTTTGAGTAATCATGTCGGTTACTTCTTGGTTCAGGTATTTCATAGAAACCCCGAAATCCCCTTGAATAATTCCACCCATGTACTTCAAGTATTGAACAAACATAGGCTTGTCTAATCCATACTTCACTTCTAGTAGTGCCCGAATTTCAGGCGTTACTTTTTTCTCGGATGTAAAAGGGTCACCCGGAATGGCCTTCATTAGGAAGAAGGTTGCTGATGCGAGTATGAAAAGCGATAGCAGCATAAATAGCAGTTTTTTCAGCACGTACTTAACCAACCCTTGCACACCTCCAAAAACAATATTTTGTATACAAATCGATTGTAGAATTAGACAACAATAAAGTCCAATCCATTTATCGGAAATTTCAAGAATTATAAGGAAAATCAGTACACATACAAAAAAATCGGGATATATATGGAATTCCACATATATATCCCGAAGTAATCATATAGACTTCAGAACAACTTATTTCTCTTCCAGATATGCACGAGTGAAGTCAATTGCTCCACTGAAATCAAGTTGTACGCCTTTCAGGTAAGGCTTAGTCAAAGATACGTTAGTGTAGTAGTAGATTGGCATTACAGCCATTTCATCTTGAATCAAGATTTTTTCAGCGTCAGCGAAAGCAGCCATACGAGCAGCTGGTTCAGCAGATTTTACAGTGTCTTTTACATCTTTGTCATACTGAGCATTGCTGAACTTGGAGTCGTTGTTTGTGTTTCCAGTAGTCCACATTTCCAAGAAGTTGTACGGGTCATTATAGTCTGCAGACCAACCAGCACGAGCGACTTGGAAGTTTTGGTTTTGACGATTCTCAAGGAATACGCCCCACTCTTGGTTTTCAGTTTTCACATCAACACCAAGGTTTTTCTTCCACATATCAGCGATAGCCAAAGCGATTTTCGCATGGTTGTCACTTGTGTTGTAGATCAAAGTAACTGCAGGCAAAGTAGTGTAACCTTCTTCTTTCATACCTTCTTCAAGCAATTTTTTAGCTTCTTCTACATTTTCAGTGAAGTAGTCATCTTTATGCTCATCACGGAATTCGCCGTTTTCACCGCGGATACCTGGAGGTACGAAACCGAATGCTGGAATCTGTCCACCTTGTGTTACTTTGTCAACGATCGGTTGACGATCGATAGACATTGCAAAAGCTTTACGGATTTTAACGTTGTTAAATGGAGCTTCATTTACGTTAAATTGATAGTAGTACGTACTTGCAATACCAGTAGCTTTGAACTCATCTGGCAATTCTGCTTTCACAGAAGGAATTTGGTCAGTTGGAATTTCACCGTTAGGTGCACCTGTGTAATCCAATTGTCCGGATTTGTAAGCTTGCAGTTCAGAAGCACTGCTGCTTGTCAGGGACATATCAATTTGAGTCAATTTAATATCAGATGCTGCATGGTAGCCATCGTTTTTCTTAACTACGATTTTTTGACCTTTAGCGTACGTATCCATAGTGAATGGTCCGTTAACGATCATGTTTTTGTAATCTGTGAAGAATTTGTCATTTGTATCAGCAGACTGGTGTACTGGGTAGTACGTATAGAATGCTGTCAGACCCAAGAAGTAAGGTGTAGGATTTTCCAAAGTAACTTCAAGCGTATGCTCGTCTGTTGCTTTAACACCTACTTGTGCGAAGTCTGTAACTTTAGTACCTTCGAATGTTTCATCAGAGCTGCGGTTGTAACCTTCAGCGCCTTTGATGTAGTACAATTGGTAAGCGTAAGGAGAAGCAGTTTCTGGTTTCAATGCACGCTCCCAAGAACGAACAAAGTCTTCAGCAGTGATTGCATCACCGTTGCTCCATTTTGCTTCCGGGTTCAGGTTGAAGACATATTTCAAACCATCTTCAGAAACTTCCCATTTTGTAGCGACACCTGGTGCTTCTTTACCATCAGCATCGATGCGTACAAGACCTTCATACAAGAATTTCAGAACTGTGTTGGTTTGGCTGTCTTTTGCTTGAGCCGGGTCCAACGTAGGAGGTTCAGCTGTCAGGTTGATTTTCAGCACTTGATCTTTTGCAAGACCATTACTTTCGCTTGCAGAACCAGTATCGGTGTTGTTACTTGTGCCTTCATTTTTCGATCCGCACGCTGCAAGTACGGTACCGAACGCCAAGATCAGCGTCAAAAGGACTAATAGACTTTTCCTTTTCATCTAACACTTTCCCCCTAAATTGATGTGGTTTATGTTTATAGATTATACAACCACCGGTCAAAAAAATCTACATTACTTTTTCAGAAAGTAATGTTTTTTTCATTTTTCGACAAAATCGACACATTTTTTAAGCCTTTTGCGTTATGTAACCTCACATCTGTTTCATAAAATATCTAAATAGTCCAAATATAGTAAACAAAACATACCCAAAACTCATCATTACAAATGCCATACGCCAAACTGCCCGGAACATTCGTCCCCCATTCACTTTACCTTTTAGTCGATTTTGCGCCCCTCCTACCAATCCAAGTGCTATTAGTATGAAAATAAGCGTCAAAGAAAAACCGAAATTCGTCTCAAATGTTAAGTTGAATAACGCAGATACAGAGAAAATTAGAAATAGCGTTGTAACATCCATCGCTTTTCGAACCGCAACCCGTTTATCCTTTTTCCAAGCATACATAACCCAATATACAATAATGAAAGGAAAGAAGGGCAGTATACTCATCGTGATAAAAAAGCTCATCAATTCACTCCTTCCGGATGCATACCTTTGATTAAATGCAGCAACGTTTCATGCAACGGAGCAGTCAGTCCACACTGATGCGCCAAATGTACGACTTGCCCATTGATGGAATCAATCTCAGTACGACGTCCTTCCAGAACATCCGCAAGCATAGAAGAGGTATTTGAGGCTGTCGTCTGGCATACGTTCAACAGTTGTTCCCAAAGATCTGCATCCACCGTAATTCCGCTTGCTCTGTATACCGTGATTGCCTCATCATAAAGCTGGCGCATAATCGTGATGCGTTCTTTATTTAGAAGTAATTCGCCATTCGATATTCGCCAGACGGCCGTGAGTGGGTTAATGACTGCATTGATAATCAACTTCCTGTATATCAGCTTATCGATTTGATTCGACACTGTACAGTCAAATCCTGCCTGTTGTATAGTGTGCACCAAACTTATTAGTCCATTCTCTCCCGCTTGTCCTACATAACGCGGTGAAGCCTCCTCACTTTGACCAATCCAAGTCTGTCCTTCACCTGCACGGATTACCTCGGTACCTACTCTTTTGGCTCCTTCTGTAGTGATGGCATTGTATATAGTAGCTCTTCGCATAACTTCTTGTAATTTTGCCACATGGCCAATTCCATTTTGGAAACATATGAGATTGAGCGGTTCCTTACCTATAGACTTAATGTCATGGATAATATCATCCATTACCGTCTGCTTCACCATCAGAAGTAGCCAACTCCCAGGTGAATGTGCCCATGTCTCGGCCAACTCCTTAATGCAATGGGCCTGAATATCAGCTCCGCTTATGGTCAGCGCTTCTGCTTCATTAGGCTCTATCATTTGCAAACCAAGCTTCTTCATGTTGGATGCTTGGTCAGAAGTTCGAGTCCAATAACGTACCTGGTGGCCAGCAGCCTGTAGTTTGCTTCCGTACAATAATCCAAGTGATCCTGCGCCTATAATGTCAATAATCATATAACACTCTCCTCTCGCCATTCTCCATACCTTAGATTAGATCTATATATCATAGAACAAAACGATTAAACAAAAAACCCGTGCACGCTACCGTATCTAACGGAAATGTGACGGGTTCATTCCTATATCGAAGATTAAGCACGGATCTGTACTACTCAATTCGCTCCAAATTTCCGTTAGCATCCATTTTAAACCGTGTTTTGAGCTCTTCTTCTTCCTCTGACAAAAATGCAAGTCTTCTTGCACGATCCATAATCTGAATCAATGCCTTGTAATCGTCGTTCACTACACGGTAATCGGTTTGAACTTCATTCACTTGTTTCGATAAACGATCATTCTCACAACGAAGCTCATGAAGTTCGTCTTCCTTTTCTCGTAATTCTTTTTCAAGCATTTTAAGCTGACGTCCATTTTCTTGCACTGTCCCTCTCCATTGACGTAAGAAACGGATCACAGCATCGATGGAGAGAGTCTCTTCCAAGATTCCATCTGACTTATACAAGCTTTCTTCCGTTTCTAATGTAGAGAGTGCAGCCACTTGTGGCCCGAGCAATGCAGGTTGTTTTCTAAGATAACTACGTTTTTGGCGTTGTGCTTTGGCATTGCTGATCGCAGATTCATACTTTTTCCGCACAAAGCTGTTCCAGCGAAATCCGCAAGCGGCAGACGTTCTGCCAATTTTATCGCCTACTTCCTCAAATGCAGCGAGCTGCGTGCTTCCATCCCGAATATGACGTAATGTAACCTCAGCCAAAATCAAATCGTCCTCTGTACTCCAAGCATCCTGTCTCACTGCAGTCATGCTATAATACCCTCCTAACAACATCCTAAAATAACCGTTCACCTTACCGATCTCCCGGCTTGTGAATGAGGTATAAAAGCTGCTTCATTCATTCTTATGCCTCTCATAGAGTTCATAGAATTGATTTCATACTAAAATGTATTTCCACATTTAAGTGCACTCATACGTCACATGTGTAAAAGAAAGCATAATTGAGCCTTTCAGACCAAAAAAAAGAATTCGCTTTCATATCCAATTCTGTTTACACCTTTTTCCTTTCCCGGTATAATGTTGTGTAGACAATCTATGATCGTACATAGAGAGGAGGACTTACCGTGGCACGCATGTTTCGAGTACTCGGGTTCTTCACACTCACGATTGGCCTGATGGCTTTTGCAGGGAATTTGGTCGAGATGGCCTTGCTTTTTTTCTTGCAGACTGCGTTTTTCGTCATTTTGGGATACCTGAAATTCACCGAAAGAACGTACCTATTGCTCTTCTGGGGTTATATGATCGTTACCTTCACGGGGTTCAGTTACTGGACCGTATTCCAAATGGATTTGCCGCTCTAATCCGCCAACAGCAAAAAAGCGATCCAGTTTACTCCGGATTGCTTTTTTTGTCGTTTCAAAATTGATGATAACTCAGGTGATTGAAGTATGGTTTAACGCGTTATGTAACCACTAAGGATATTTCACAGGTTTGTTTCATATATTGTTTGAAAGAGAGAAGCCTGTACTATAGATATGACTAAGGAAAGGAGAATGATATTAGTGAAACGTCGGTATAACATCATTGCTCTACTCGTATCCATCCTACTTTTTGTCCAACTTACATCGACTTCCGTTTATGCCGAGCCCTCTCCTGAGGAAACCCGTGAGATATTGCAAAAAAGCTTGTCCATCGTTGAGATCGACCATGAGATTGAACGGATCACACAAAAACAGAATGAATTGGATCAGCAGCAAATTACGCTTACGAGTCAGCTTCAAGAGCAAAAGGAACAAATACATATTCAACAGGAACGGGCAGGTTCAGTTGTACGATCCTATTATACAGGCGAACGTGACAGCCTCCTCATGACCGTCCTTGGTGCCAGATCATTCAAAGATCTATTTATTCTTTATGATTACTATCAGATTATTATTGGCAGAGACCAGGCGGTATTGGATAAGTTTCAGGAGAGATATAGAAGCATACAGCAAACGTCAACTCGCATTGCTCAAACGAGCCAAGAGCTTGATGAACTAAAATCTAATTTGCAGAATCAACGGGAGCGTGTAATCACATTACAAAAAGAAGTGGATGGGCAGGTAGCAGCTAGCGGAAATGCAGATGCCATTCAGAAGCTAATGAACGAACTCACGATCTATTGGGAGAATATCGGCATATACGAGGTTAAACGGTATTTCAAAGCTTTGGCAGCAGCCATGCAAAATCTACCTGACTTTATTCAAAATCAGAATGGTGGAATTTCTACAACAGGAGCAACATACACGATTCGGATTGGACAGAATGAGCTTAATCAATTTTTGCGAGAGCAGAATCCTATTTTTAATGATTTTGCATTTCAATTTGAAAAAGATCGAATCACAGCATCAGGCAAACGTGATCAATTGGAGTTAAGCATTGAAGGTCATTACACGGTGGAGAACGAGCCTCAGAATTCCATTCGATTCCATGTTGATAAGCTGGTATTTAACCAATTGGAGCTGCCCGATACTACACGTCGGATGCTGGAAAAGGAATTCGATCTCGGGTTTTATCCACAGAAAATTCTTTCTTTTGTAAAAGCGACAGAGGTATCTACAAGTGAAGGAGTGCTCGAAGTGAAATTAGCTATTTCATTTTGATAAACCTCGTATTTCAACAATACTATTCATGTACTGGATCGCTGAGATCTGACCTTGGATAAATTGCTTTATCTTCTGCTGAACCTTTCCCGTTGGCACATACGTTATCTCAGTTTCGGAAGGTACAGCTTTTGTAGCCAATAAAGCTTTAATGTCCATTTTTCCAAAAAGAGAAGCCAATTTGCCAGACTGGACATTCATCTGATCTTGTTTAGCTGGCAAATAATGCGCTTGTTGGAACCATTCCAATTGCACAGCGGCGGAAGTCATGCCTTCAATCCATCGACTGGCTCCATCGGTCTCAGAAGAGCCGGTTGTAATGACAAAGCTTCGCGATTTTACTGGCAGCAGAGCTGTAAGCGCTATCTGGTTAGATAAATTTGTGGTGTCCTCCACTAATGTCTTATTCTCTTGTAGAAGTCTGGATAGTGACATGACCGTCATCGGGACTACATTTTGTTGAAAAGCCTCTGAAAACTCAGCATTCTCCGCGTCCAGTTGCAGGTATGGCTGAATCTGCTCTATTAACTGTAACTCCTGTTGGTATTCTCCCTCTAAAAGACTACCTTGTTTTCCATTCATCATATGGTCCATAGCAAGACCTGGCTCAAAATAATTCAACCACGCACTTGTTGCGTAGATATCATCGCTGTCCATCGATAACAGCTTCGTCCCCGCGTTATTCGCCTGCTGTATGAGCTTAATCCACTGCTCTTCCCGTTGTGGTAATGTATCTAAACCAGCTTTAGTAAGAAATGCAGAACGAGTTGCAAGCACGTAAGTATCAAAATCAAACGGCATTGCCCATTGGTAGCCATTCCATTCAGTCATTTCCCGCAAAGGAATGACAGTTTCTCCAAGTGACTTGGACAACGTAGTCCCATTTAAAGGATACAAGTATCCTCTTTTGGCATAATTCTGAATCTCAATACCATCTAGCAGAATAACATCTCCACTATCTCCAACCGCAAACTCAGATTCAAGCACACTCTCGAATGTGTCCTGCTCCATATTACGTAACTGAATTTCTACATTAGAGGAATCCGCAACTTGATTAGCAATCGTTTGAAAGATAAGAAACTCCTCAGGTGTCATGGAAACAACAATTTCCACAGGCGCATGTTGATCTTCTCCACGGGATGTTTGGTTTGGAAATGTATTACGATCCGGGTTACCCTCTTCACTTGATTGTGAGCCACCGAAGTCAAAGCTTGGAGAAAGTATAGTTAACGAAAGCAGCAACACTGCAAACAATACGATCTGATGTCTCCGCTTCATTACCTCTCCTCCTTGCTTCCTAATTATTTCCTGCGATGTCCATTGTAACAAATTCATAGGGCTCTTGTCCTACTCTGCCTAAAAACTGTTTTTCTAACTTTTGCATAAATTGAGCATATCGAATTCTGAACATTATGTGCTGCTCGGTTTTTTCGCAATAAAAAACCGGCTCTATTGAGCCGGTTATGCTAGAAACATTTTCCGGGAAATAAACCTACTGTATTCCTATGAATCACAACAAGTCTGCAGCTAATTGAGCAAGCTTGGATCGTTCTCCTTTTTCGAGCATAATGTGTCCACTGATTCCTTCTTGTTTGAATCTCTCTACAATGTATGTTAGACCATTACTCGCAGAATCCAGATAAGGGTGGTCAATCTGCTCAGGGTCGCCCATTAGAATGATTTTACTGCCTTCACCAACCCTTGATACAATCGTCTTCACTTCATGACGGGAAAGGTTCTGCGCTTCATCAATGATAATGAATTGTCCTGGGATGGAGCGTCCGCGGATATACGTGAGAGCTTCGACTTGAATACTGCCTAGACCCATTAGGATTTTATCAATATCCCCTGCTTTTTTGGTATCAAACAGAAACTCCAAGTTATCATAGATCGGTTGCATCCACGGGCGTAGCTTTTCTTCTTTTTCACCAGGTAGATAACCGATATCTTTTCCCATTGGAACTACAGGACGAGCAATCAATAGCTTTTTATATTTATGATCATCTTCTACTTTTAACAAACCTGCCGCAAGTGCCAGTAACGTTTTGCCTGTTCCTGCTTTTCCCGTTATCGTCACAAGAGGGATATCATCATTCAGCAGCAGTTCAAGAGCCATACGTTGTTGTGCGTTACGCGCACTAATTCCCCACACATTATCATTACTAAGGAAAAGTGGCTCAAGCTTGGTTCCTTCTGTATTTACCTTGAGCAACGCTGATTTATTCGTACCCATCTCATCTTTGAGAATGACAAATTCATTAGGATAGAGTGAATAGGATAGTTGCAATGGTTTGATCGGGAGAAAGCGGTAGGTGTAGAACTCATCAATAACGGATGGGTGCACCTTCAAGGCGGTATAACCCGGATACAGTTCACTCAGCCCTGCTGTCCGATCTGATAAGTAATCTTGTGTAACTAAACCAAGTACATCGGCTTTGATCCGAACAAGGACATCTTTACTGACCAGAACGACCTGTCGTTCTACGACCTCTTTTTCATTTTCTTCAATCTGATAATTCACAGCGACAGCCAAAATACGATTATCATTGGATACTTCACCAAACATCTCCTGTACCTTTACGAAACTGCGATGATTCAACTCAACCTTTAGGTTCCCTCCATTGGCAAGAGGCACACCACTATGCAGATGCCCTAATTCACGTAGTCCATCAAGCAGCCTTGATACGTTACGGGCATTGCGGCCTATTTCATCGGCATTTCTTTTCTTGGAGTCGATCTCCTCCAGTACAACCGCGGGAATGATTACCTCATGTTCCTCAAAGGCAAATATGGCATTGGGGTCATGCAGAAGCACGTTGGTATCCAATACAAAAATCTTTTTCATTCAATCCCCTCCAAAGCGGCGTCGTTAAAGGCATGGATAAGTGCGATCTTTCAGCAGCGGCATGGACAATCATGCTCCCATACATAAATGTATTCGACTAGGACAAAATAATTGTCAACCATTCTGAAAAACTCCAGGAAAGGATGAACATTTATGAAATTTGGGATATGCACGCTGCTTGTGATCTTTATACTTACAGGCTGTAACAGTACTTCGCATAACGCTTTGCAGAATGCCTCACAAGATCAGTACAAGATGCATCCAAGAAGTTATGGAGGTAATATTACAACTCAGCAAGATCAGCAGAGAGGATCTCATATGCTGGACGCACAAGATGATCCTAATAACCCTTCAGGACTGGAACAAATTCCTGAAAATACAGGTGAAGTCCATGATACAAACATCGTAGATGATGCACAAACAGGCCGGATGCCTAATGATCAACGAATTCATCACCTCAAAGCACTCGCTAAGCAAGTGGAAGGTGTGGAGGATGCCAATTGTGTCATTCTAGGTAATACTGCCGTAGTTGGTATCGATGTGGATGGCGAGCTTGAGCGTGCACGCGTTGGAACCATTAAATACGCTGTTGCCGAGGCTCTTCGTAAAGACCCCGAAGGTGTAGATTCTATTGTAACGGCAGATGCCGATGTCACTGAACGAATCAAAGAAATTGGTGAGCATATCCGTCAAGGACATCCGATCTCCGGCTTTGCCTCAGAGCTTGCTGATATGGTGGGACGAATCATACCGCAGCTGCCAAAAGATGTCCAGGTTCGACAAAATCCCGATGAACAAAATGAGCAGGAGCATCAAATGCAACAGCAGCAGCATTCTACAGACAAAAGACAACAAAAAGCCCAGTGATTTCTCACTAGGCTTTTTTCATCGCAGCAAACACCTGCTCATCTAATTTTTCAGCAGCACGCTGATCATATATTTTGACATATTGAGGCACAGAGGATAACTGAGCTCCATAAAACAACGCATTTCGCACAGCTTCGATTGAAATGTCGAAACAGCACATATTAAATGGAACATCCTGTAATGGATCTTGGCGTACCGAGGCACGACCGTTAATGGCATACACCATCTCTTCTCCAAATACAGTGACAGTTATTAATGGATTATGCATCATATTCTTCACGAGACGCGAACGATGATCCAGTGCAACACGAAGAGTCGAAGCATTCTCGGCATAAATCCAAGAAATCGCAGTAGATGTAGGGCCTCCGAATTCCAAATCAACGGTGTTCAGGAGGACAAATGTCTCATGTTTGAACTGTTGCAAAAGAGATTCAGTTAATTGTGTGACGGCTTCGGACATTCAACCAGCCCCCTAATCTTCTTTAGGCAAGACTTGCTTCACTGCTTAAGTCATTATAGCATACCGCTAAGCTCGCTTCCAATCCCCAAAGAATGAGAGTTATTCTGCTGCTGGAGACGCAATCACTTTACCGGATAACGTATCCTGCAGAGCTTGCTTCGCATTCGCTAGCTCCGTCTCGTTGATATATACATATGGACTTCTCCACTCACCTGTCACTGGAGTATAGTGTACATCCGATTTAGAGATATCCCAATACGTGGAAATGAAATTTTTCATTTGTTCTGATTCCACATCTGTGGTCATATTGTCATCCACTGCCCCAATAACCTTACCGATTTTGGTAACACCACCTAGTGACTTCATCTGATCTAACATGGAATTCAACACTTGATTTTGGCGTTTATTTCGGTCAAAATCGTTGGATTCTTGTGTTTTGGGATCACAGTTGGATTTACGGTAACGGACAAAATCAAGTGCTTCTTTCCCGTCCAAATGCTGAGGACCTGCTTTGAGATTAATATCCGTACCATCTGCTGTATCTCGGTAACACATATTTTTATCTACAGTCACATCTACCCCACCAACCGCATTAACCGCATCACGGAAAGCTTGGAAATTCAGTACGGTTGTGTAATTGATGTCCACACCAAGATACTTGCCCATCATTTCTTTCATCTGATCTTCCGCTTTTTTACCGGAGGTTTTCTCCTGTGCCTTAAATCTTGGATAATATGAGTTCAATTTATTTGATTTATATCCATCCAATACAATGCGTGTATCCCGTGGTAGTGACACAATCGTTGCTGTTTTGGTCTCCGGATTCATGGAAGCCACCATCACTACATCGGATAGGTAGGTTCCTGTCTCAGGACGATTATCCGTACCTAAAAGTAGCATCGTAATCGGTTTGGTTTTAGCCGACATCCCTGCAGGTACCGGTTTATCAATACCTGTATCAGCTACTTGATTGTACACCCAGTAGATGTATCCAGCCCCCACCAATATGCCGATGACGAACAAACTGAGTACAATCTTCGCAAATGCTCGCAACCCTTTTTTCTTTTTTTTAGGTTGACCCTTGCTATTCTTCGATCCAGAAGTACTGGATTTCGTCGGTGCCTGTCTCCGTGGAGGTAAGCCGTTCGAATTCATATCTTCAACACCTTTATCACATCTGTTTTTTTGTCTAAATAAAAGACAACCGCTTTCCCGAGGGAAAACGGATGGTTTGTACAAGACAACATTTATGAGTTTCGTGCGGAAGCTTCCGCTTTTTTCTTTTGTCTACCTTCAATAAAATAACGCACTCGTACTAACAGCATCAAACCAACCGCTACCAGCAAACATTGAATGATGGGAAGCTTATCGATCTGAAAAATAAGAAGCATGAATGTGCCCATCGCCATCAACAGATAGAGGAAAATTTCCTTAACGAGTGGTAACTTCTGACGTACCCGAAACACCTTGTTGTATACGTAAGTTATTAGCACAAAGATGACGATATAGGCTACGATCGGGTTTGACGCAAACCATGCTTGCATGCACAGCCAGCTCCTTTCGTGATCATGCTTGTATACATAAACTGGTTGATGAAACAACACTTCCAAGTTGATTACAAAACCGTCGTATGAGACCGTTCCGGATTCGGATCGTTCTTTCGATCGCTGTTGTCTCCGGATTTCCTGAATAATTCTTCAAAGGTTAAAACCCGGAGACAAAGGCGAACGCTTCGCTTCTACAGAATCGATTCCGATCCTACACTACTTTGAGCGGTTTGAACTCAAACGTATGACAGTGCGGTTTACATCATCAAACGTTAACTTATACATACTATTTTTTGTTAGTTAAGATTAAGCGTTATTTTGAGCCATTTTGCGTTGTTTTTCTGCACGCTCACGCTCGGATTTGTTCAAGAGTTTCTTACGAAGACGAATAGATTTTGGTGTGATCTCACAATATTCATCTTCATTCAGATATTCAAGCGCCTGTTCCAACGAGAAGATAATTGGTGTTTTAATTTTAACCGTATCATCTTTACCAGAAGAACGAACGTTAGTCAGTTGTTTTTCTTTGCAAATGTTAACAACGATATCATTGTCTCGTGTATGCTCTCCAACGATCATACCTTCGTAAATTTCTGTTCCTGGCTCAAGGAAGAGCGTACCACGATCCTCAACACCCATCATTCCGTAGAACGTAGATGTACCCGTTTCAGTTGAGATCAGTACACCTTGGTGACGTCCACCCACTTGACCGGATACTACTGGAGCGTAGCTGTCAAATGCATGATTCATTACGCCATAACCACGAGTCAATGTCAGGAAGTTGGTGCTGTATCCAATCAAACCACGTGCAGGGATCAGGAACTCCAGACGAACTTGACCGCTACCATTGTTGACCATGTTAACCATCTCTGCTTTACGTGCGCCCAGGCTCTCCATGACGGAACCCATGCTTTCTTCAGGGATATCAATCAACAAGCGCTCAAGAGGTTCCATTTTCTTACCGTCAATTTCTTTGATGATAACTTCTGGTTTGGATACTTGAAGCTCA
Source organism: Paenibacillus tundrae (assembly GCF_030812775.1). Lineage (GTDB taxonomy): Bacteria > Bacillota > Bacilli > Paenibacillales > Paenibacillaceae > Paenibacillus > Paenibacillus tundrae_A. The sequence goes on along the minus strand of NZ_JAUSTI010000001.1, from coordinate 53,619 downwards.
TAACCTTCACGACGCATATTTTCAATCAGGATACCCAAGTGAAGCTCACCACGTCCGGAAACGATAAATGCATCTGGGCTCTCTGTTTCTTCAACACGAAGGGATACGTCAGTTTCCAATTCTTTTAACAAACGCTCGCGAAGTTTACGGGAAGTTACCCATTTACCTTCACGGCCTGCGAATGGACTGTTGTTTACGAGGAATGTCATTTGCAGTGTTGGCTCATCAATTTTCAGAACCGGCAAAGCTTCAGGGTTGTTCGGGTCAGCAATCGTTTCACCGATGTTGATATCCTTAATACCCGCGATCGCTACGATATCACCTGCGCCAGCTTCCTCTGTCTCAACACGTTTCAGACCTTGGAAACCAAACAGTTTCTCGATACGAGCTGTTTTGCTTTTGCCATCACGCATAATAACAGTAACGGATTGGCCTTGACGAATCACACCGCGGTTTACACGACCGATAGCGATACGTCCGAGGTATTCATTGTAGTCCATCAGCGTAACGAGGAATTGCAGTGGCTCTTCAACGTTCTCTGTTGGATGAGGGATATGACTTACGATGGTATCGTAGATCGCCATCATGTTGTCATCTTGTTTGGCAGGATCGTCTTCCATGCTGGATGTTCCGTTCAATGCGGAAGCATATACAACAGGGAATTCAAGTTGTTGATCGTTGGCACCCAGTTCGATGAACAGGTCAAGCACTTCATCAATAACCTCAGCCGGACGAGCCGCTGGACGGTCAATTTTGTTTACAATAACGATTGGAGTCAGGTTGTGCTCCAATGCTTTACGAAGTACAAACTTCGTTTGTGGCATACAGCCCTCGTAAGCATCAACAACGAGCAATACGCCGTCAACCATTTTCATGATACGTTCTACTTCACCACCAAAGTCGGCGTGTCCAGGTGTATCTACAATGTTGATCAGGTAATCTTTATAAGTTATAGCCGTATTTTTGGCCAAAATCGTAATACCGCGTTCACGCTCCAAATCGTTGGAGTCCATTGCGCGCTCCTGTACCGTCTCGTGATCACGGAATGTACCGGATTGCTGGAGCAACTTGTCGACGAGTGTCGTTTTCCCGTGGTCGACGTGGGCAATAATCGCAATATTGCGAATGTGTTCTCTTGAATGCATGGTTTGTATCCATATCCTTTCCAATTTCAATTCTTATCTACTAAACTTCCCGCAAAATCGCAGGTTACTCACAAAATAAGCGTCGGTGATAACCCGACGCATGTCTATATCCCTTATATTATAGTTTATCATAGGTAAAAATCAAGATATTTCGCTTGAAAACAGCACTGAGATTATTACCAGCCCTTCCCGCGGCGTCCCCGTCCTAGTAATAACCAGACTCCACCTAAGATCAACAGGACAGCAAGTACATAGATGATTCCCGTCTGCAGCAAAGTAAATCCGAGCAATATGACCGATACAGCACCGATTATCATTCCAGCAGGTAACACATACTCGGGTCTTCGACGTTCAGCAAGTCCATATTCCAATAAACCTACGGCAACACCTAACAAAAGAACAGGCCACAACCTTGTCATCATTCCCGCTCCCCATGTGTTGGTTATACCGAATAGCACACCGTATACCGTAAGAATTCCCGCAGGAACAAGTGACCATGAAGGCGAGAGTCGTGCGTAATACAGCGCATGAAGTGCGATACCCGGTAGAAGAATCAACAATGGCCAGAAATGGCGCCCAATGAATCCAAACACGCCTAGCTTACCAAGCAAAATAACCACACCTGCAACAACTATAAAAATCCCGATAGCTTTTTCATTTCTCATTCTCACTTCTGCAAGTCACCTCTTATCCCATTTGGCTATGTATCTCGCCTGGCTAACATACAGTCTTTTTCGCGATGCCAGACATGCATCTATGGTATCTAGTTTAGCTGAATTTTCGCCAAAAAACTATCCTTTATGTCATACGCTGCGGCTACTCCATATTCTTGGATTTCAATGTATCCGATGATAGGGTTATACTTCCTATTCTTCTCAGTAACCTTCTTTAGCAAACCAAACTCAACAAAAAAACCGCTCTAACCGAGCGGCTTGGACTTCTTTTGGAGATGAGATGTTTTATCTTCAGAAGGTATATTAAAGGTATATTAAATGTTTCGCCTTACAAACTTGCTTGCTCCTCCAACTGCAAGAACCAGACAAGCCATGGCTGCTGGGAGCAGCATATGTGCTTCAGCTGTCAATCCGGTTAACCATTCACCAAGCTTCGGATCATTCATAACCATCTCACCAGCGGTAAAAGCTAAAATTCCAGAACCCACAAACACTAAAATCGGGTATCGCCTCAACAGTCCAACGATCAGACCACTTCCCCATACGACGATCGGAATACTAATGGCAATACCAATAACAATAAGCGCTAGATCACCTTTAGCTAATGCAGCGATGGCTAGAACGTTATCTAAACTCATGACAAAGTCGGCGATCAGAATCGTTTGAATCGCTTTCCACGTCGTCTTTGCTTCACGAATATGTACAGCATCCTCATTTTGAACCAAGAGCTTCATGGCAATCCAGAATAACATCAGTCCACCTGCAGCTTGAATAAACGGAATCCCCAGTAATAAAACGGCGGCAAAGGTCAATACACAGCGTAATACTACCGCTCCAAATGCCCCCCACCATACGGCTTGCTTACGCTGCCTCACAGGTAGATCCTTACTAGCAAGCGCAATAACAACCGCATTATCTCCACTCAAAACCAGATTGATCATTAATATCTCCGTCAACAGCCATAAAGTATCCATAATCATCCCCCCACTCTAACTTGTATGTCAAAGTTGTCCATGCTATTCTTATCGATTGAACAAGCTTATTTTAGACAGGCATGTAGATGAAGGAGTGACAGCAAATGGACATATTTAGCGCTGTTTTTTGGATTGCTTTAGTTAAAATTGTTTTTATTGATCTCATGTTAGCTGGGGACAATGCCATCGTCATTGGTTTAGCTGCACGTAATCTTCACCCCTCAGTGCAAAAAAAAGCGATTCTATACGGAACAGCAGGTGCACTCCTCATACGGATTGTAGCAACCGTTGTTGTGCTATGGCTCCTTAAAGTACCTTGGTTGCTCCTAGCTGGAGGCGTGCTTCTCGTCTGGATTGCCTATAAATTGTTAGCAGATCAAGGAGAAGAGCACAGCGATATCAAAGCAGGCAACTCCCTGTGGGTCGCCGTTCGCACCATCGTAATCGCAGATGCAGCCATGGGACTCGATAATGTCATTGCTGTCGCGGGCGCAGCCGAGCAGCATCTTGTACTCGTTATCCTTGGACTTCTCATCAGCGTACCTATTATCGTGTGGGGCAGTACGCTGTTCATTAAGCTGATTAATCGTTTTCCATGGATTATTTATCTTGGAGCTATCGTGTTAGGCTACACGGCTACCAATATGATTACGGAAGAGCATCAGCTTGTGCCTTTCTTCACCGAGCATCCAGCACTACGAATATTGTTCATCGTTCTTGTCGTTGCCGGCATCGTATTGGCAGGTTATCGAAAACGAGTAAGTCACAACAAAGCAATCAAAAAGCATGAGCGCTCTTATTCATAACAAGAGTATATAACTATAAATATTAAACACAAAAAGGACTGGCCGATTATTGTCGACTAGTCCTTTCTGTGTTTAACTTTGTCATATTTTAAGATGCGGGTAAACATATTCCTTGTTATGTCTTTCCATTCATTTGAGGTCACTATGAGGATGAAATAACGAATTGATTAAAACCAGTCTTCTTTGATCTCAGAGTCGTCACTAGAACTTGCTCCAGTGACAGATTCACCCGCATGTAACACAATCGTTTCGGTCTTTGCTACAGCTTCGTCGACCCATGCAGCCAGATGACTCATCGTTGCCTCAATTTTATCCACAATGCGGAGATTAGGATTCGTTGTTGGCGATTTGGGCACAAACAGGGTACAGCAGTCCTCATAAGGCAGAATGGAAATGTCGTACGTTCCAATTTGCTTGGACAGCGTAATAATTTCTTGTTTGTCCATCATAACTAGCGGTCGCAGCAACGGCAGATCCGTTGCACGTCCAATTACGTTCATGCTGGGAAGTGTCTGACTGGCTACTTGACCTAGGCTATCGCCTGTAATCAATGCAAGCGCCCGTTCACGTTCAGCCAGTTTGGTTGCAATCCGCAACATAGAGCGCCGCATCAGCGTAATGATTAAGTTGTCCTGTCCGAGCTGCGTGAATGCCGTTTGTATCTCGGTAAACGGAACAAGATGCAGCTTAATCGTTCCCGCATGATCTGCGAGTGCACGGGCAAGGTCGATCACTTTCTCCTTGGCACGCTGACTTGTGAACGGATAGCTGTAGAAGTGTACACATTCTACTTCGAGTCCACGACGCATCGAAGACCAAGCGGCTACAGGACTATCGATACCACCGGACAACAGAAGCATAGCCTTTCCGTTTGTACCTAATGGGAATCCTCCTACAGCAGGTATTACCTCATTAAAAATATAAGTGCCCTGCTCACGAATCTCTACGCGCAGCTCAATATCCGGCTCACGCACATCCACGCTAAGATCCTGAAAGGTTCGGAGAATGGGAGATCCCACCATATGGTTCATCTCATGTGAAGAATGAGGGAACTCTTTCCATACACGGCGAGCATTTACTTTGAAAGTCATACCGCCTTCGAACTCGTGCTTTCTCTCCTCCATAAAAGCAACTGAAGTCTCCACAATGGCATCCCGCTCAGAGGGAGTCACTTTAACCGGACTGATCGACATCACGCCGAAAACCCTTTTTAACACCCGAATCAGATCTGTAGAGGATTCATTACCGAGATCTACATACAGGCGACCAAACTCCTTTCGCAAACTCGCACTAGGGTAAGGCTTGAGCAAGGAACGCACTTGAGTAATGATCGTTTTCTCGAAACGTGCACGATTTTTTCCTTTTAACATAAACTCTCCAAAACGGAGTAGTAACATATCGTATTTCATCTGACTTACATCCGCCTTTCCAACGGGCGCAATTGCGCCATCATCTGATGTATGGCCTGCTTCAGCAGGTTTACATCTTCTTCAGTATGTTCATCACCAAGACTAATGCGTAATCCTCCAGCTGCACAAGCCGCATCTCTGCCCATCGCAAGCAGTACACGACTTGGTTCAGCAGAACGAGAAGAACATGCTGACTGGGTCGATACCGTAACCCCGAGCTGCTCCAATGTATGAAGCACTACTTCGGCTTTCATGCCAGGATATGAGAAATGAATGATATGAGGTGCTCCCTGTTGATCGCTATTTAGCACTAGACCCGGAATTTCCTTAATACACGCCATGATCTGGTCACGATACACCGTCACGCGTTCCGCAAATTGAGGTTGACGCTCTACAGCAAGACGTATCGCCTTCGCCATACCAACGAGCAATGCCACATTTTCCGTCCCTGCTCTCATCCCGTTCTCCTGTGAACCCCCGGATAATAGTGGAGTCAGTTCAATCCCACTACGCACGTACAAGAGTCCCGCTCCTTTAGGGCCGCGAAATTTATGAGCAGACAAGCTATACAGGTCGGCATACCAGGAAGCAGGCTTAGCCTCCAGCTTTCCAACGCCTTGCACACCGTCTACATGAAACAACACACGGCGAGCTTCTTTCTTGAGACGTTTACCGATCTCAGCAATCGGGTGAATAGCCCCTGTCTCATTGTTGACATGCATTAAGCTTACAAGAACAGTATCCGGTCTTAACGCTTCAATAACTTGCTGCGCAGTAACCCTCCCAAGGGAGTCTACAGGAATCCATGTGACGTCCCATCCCCACTGTTGCAATTGGAGGAAGCTCTCATACACTGATGCATGTTCGGTAGCCGTGGTAATGATGTGTTTGCCTCGTGATTGATAGCGTAATGCCGCCCCCTTAATCGCGAGATTGTTACTTTCCGTTGCACCCGAGGTGAAAATGATCTCTTCAGGCTTAACCCCGATTGCTGTAGCACAACCAACTCTCGCTCGCCGCAATAGTTGGTGCGCTCGCTCACCATAGCCATGGATGGACGAAGGATTACCATAATGAGCCTCCATCACTTCGGCTATAGTACGTACGACATCTGGATCGGGAGGCGTCGTCGCTGCATAATCAAAATATTTCAAAACGAGGTTATACCTCCTTATCGTGTGCTCTCAAACTTCATGATTCTACAGTGAGCATTGTAACACGATACCGCCCCAACACAAAAAGACCAAACAGAAACAGGTAAAAACGCCCCTACATGTTCCTGAATTGATCTTATGGCTGGACTCACTGTACATGCATCTTATTCAAAGTTACAGCGTATATTTCGCTTTCGCCTTCTCTACCTTCGCGATATAAGCTTGCGTCTCGGTAGGCAGAAGCTTCAGTGCATTCATCAGTTCAGTGTCATTGGATACGCCTAAGCGTGATACACGTCCAGGTCCTGCATTATACGCGGCGAGAGCCATCTTCACTTCTCCACCAAAACGTTGAAGCTGAAGAGAAAGATACTTCGTTCCCCCATCAATATTCTGCGCAGGGTCGAATGAATTGCTTACTCCGAGGCCAGCAGCCGTTCCGTCCATCAATTGCATTAAGCCTTTAGCTCCTGCTGAGGAAACAACGTTTGGATTGAAATTGGATTCTGTATCGATAACGGCCTTGATTAACGACTCAGGCACGCCATACTTGGCACTCGCTGCCGCAATTAAGGAATCATAATCGGTAGGTACAGTCTCTTCCCCATTCGTTGACACTGCATCCAACAAAGACGTAAGAGATACAGATGGACTGCTGCTGCTTGTGGAGGCAGTTAAAGGTGTACCCGAATCTGAACTGTATTGGCTGCCCAATTGCAACCATAATAACCCGTCATTGGATCGTTTGGACAAACCAAGAGATGCTGAAGAAGCCTCGCTACTGCTAGTCCCCCGGTTTCCAGTGCCTAATAGCCCGTCCATCATATTAGCAAAATCTACAGATGAATTGGCCGCTCCGGCTGACCCGCTTGATGAATTGGCAACATTGGACAATTGCAGTTCAAGCAACTGCCGTGACCCACTGGGATCAATCTGCATGTGTATATCCACTCCCGTAATTTAAAACTATATTCTGCCTTTATTCTACATCGTTTTACATGAATCTGCCATCATTTTCAAAAAATAAGCGCATATATCTTTTCTTTTGCACATAGACGAAAAAAACCTTCTCCATTCCCCGAATCGGGAACGGAAAAGGTCATCATATTAAAGTACTGTGTTCTTTAAAAAAGCTGCAAGAAGCATGCCCCTCCACCCTTATCGCGCGAAAGGAATCATGAAGAAATAGCTGAGTGTAGCTACAATGCCTAGACCCATAGACCAAGCACCTGCCGTTTTACGGCCATTTACAAAAGCATAATAACCAAGTACAGCCGCGACAGGTCCAAGCACGATAGACCACATGAATAATGATGCGATCCCTGAGGCCAATCCAACATAGCCCGCAACCCTGCCTGTAGACTCCATCACTGCATCTGCCTCATGATTTTCCTGCGTATTTACCGGACGTTCAGAACGCTCGGTACGCACAGCCGTTGGGGGAGCAACCTCAGCACCGTATTCTTCCCGATGTTCACGTCTTGGATAATCAACGCGTTCACGAGACTTCTTGTCCTCAGATTCAGAGCGCTTAAGCAGAAGATCTTTATAATCATTTTTCATTACTAAGCACCTCCATTAAGAATGGGAATGACTGCTCATTTGGGTTTGAACGTGTGACAGCATGTGGCAGAGGATGTTCGTGCATGATCGTGATGATCGGAATCAAACGTCTCTCCAGCGAATTCCTCATGTAGGCGGCGGGTAGCATGCTGATCAATATCAATCATGATGGCATCCGCCTGACAGAAGTTATTCTCGCCCCAGTAGTTACAGTTCGAGACACTGCATTTAACGATTGGCTTTTCTTGACTCATTATTTATCACCTCGCACCTATTGTCTCCACGGTAATAATGAGCTATTCCCGTTCAAAATGTCAGATGATGACATGAATTCCTCTCTCTTAGCTATTTAGTAAGAACGCAAAAAAACCGCCAAAATCGGCGGTTTCATTCATTGATTTAGTTAGTCTACATGTAGTCTACAATTAGGCGTGGTTACGTTGATTCTGCATCCGACGCTGAGTCAAGTAATCACTCTCATAGAAAGCCAAGTCGTCGCGCAATTCTTCATACGTTTTGGAAATCTCAAGAATGACGTCACGCACTGCACGGATAGGCTTGTCACGGAAGCGAATTGCATCTTGCCCTGTGTAAGCATATCTGCCGTCTTCAGAGTAACATTCATTTTTGGGATAGAAAAAGCTATTTACACTTTGGTGGTACGTATTATAAAGCGCCTTTTCCGCAAAATCGACATCGAAATTAGCACGACGCAGCACAACGCCAAGTTTTTCGTAAGAAACTTCAGAAAAAACAAGCAAATGACGGAGATCCGAAAGAAATCCTTTGTAGAACGTTGTTGATTCTTCCGTCTGATTCTGATCCAGTTCAGGCAAAGCATTTTCGTTCAAAAATTGTTCAATCCGATCGATAGCAGGTTTTAACTTTTCCCTAGTTGACTCACAAATTTTCTGTACATTGGCTGCTGACATAAAGGTAGCTCCCCCTTAAATAAGTCCTTACATATAGGTAGGTCGGGCGGTGAATTTCACCTGACCTTCAATTCTCAGGTACTATCCTACCATAAAAAGCTGACGAGCGGTATCCCATAATCCAACCGGTCTCTACATGTGTTCGACGATCTTAATTGCAAAATGCTACGCATAGTCTAGATCTGCATAAAAATATCTGCTTTTCCTAACGATAGAACTATGCACGGACAACGATGAGGCCTGAGCACGGTTCAGATTATTGTCCTAATTACAGAGGAGGTTATCATCTCGATGTCTAAACCAAAATGGATTAACTGGGTTATTGCTGCAGGTGTAGGAACGCTTGCTTTAACCCTTCTACTACCAACATCCAATCGCACGCTGCCAGAGCATAGTGCATTACCTGATGCTCCTCACGTGGAGCAAGGGAATAAACAGCGCCTGAAAGTTCAAGACGTGAAAGCTACGGATCTCCTCACTCGATTGGATGCAAAGCAGCATCTAAGCACCATGTTAGAGAAAACCTCCAGCATGTCAGATTCAGAATTGCGTAAGTATGTGCAAGACCTTCAGCAATCTCACAAACACATCCATTCTCTCATGTTCATGGACAATAAATCTGGTTCACAGCGTCATCAGTTCGGCAAAGATATGCCAAAAGGTAGTAAATTGGAGCAACAACGCCTCGATCATTCTCTTAGCCTAGCCAAAAAAGCCGTTATGAAACGTCAAAGCTTCGAGTCTTCTTCATTTTCCATGGGTAAAGAAAAGTATTTTGTGTTAGGTCAGCCTTCCAAGGATGGCAAGCAAGCCATCATCGCCTTATTCAGCCAAAACGTGCTTAACGCGGTGGAACAGCATCAACGTAAAAATCTACGTATGATTCCTTACCCTCGGGAAGGCAAATTCAAAATTGAATCGGTGCATCCGGATACCTTAAACGAAATTACGGTCAAAACAGGGCATGATAACGCAAATGCCAGCCACTTTTATGAAAATGAAATCGTAATTCGTTTCCGACAGGAGCCGGGCGAACGTGACATGCGCATCATGAAATCTGACTTGCGAACACAGTCTGCCCGCAAATTGGGATACACGTATGTTTTCCGGTCAGAACATATGAATTATGAACAGCTGCATTCCTATTTTGAGCGTAAATGGAATCCACTTTATATGGAACCCCACTACATGTATTTAACCAATGAGACACTGACTGAAAAGGACAATTCGGCTGAGGTCACCGTTCCTAATGATATTTTGTTTACCGATTACCAATGGAACCTGCCTGCAATTGAAACCAACCGAGGGTGGAATATTTCAAAAGGGAACAAGGATGTTATTGTTGCCGTGGTGGATACTGGGGTAGACATCAATCACCCTGATCTCAAAGGAAAGCTGCTTAAGGGATACAATGTGATCGACCCTACTCGCGAACCTCTTGATGATGTCGGTCATGGTACGCACGTTGCTGGCATTATCGGGGCAATTGTTAACAACAATGAGGGTGTAGCAGGAATGAGCTGGTACAATAATGTACTTCCAGTAAAAGTTCTGGATAGCTCGGGTTCAGGCACGACTTATGCTGTTGCTGAAGGGATTATCTGGGCAGCAGACCATGGAGCCAAGGTCATTAACATGAGCTTAGGAAACTATGCAGATGCTCAGTTTCTTCATGATGCAATCAAATATGCGTTTGACCGCGATATAGTACTGATTGCCGCTACAGGCAACGATAATACAGAACGTCCTGGTTATCCGGCTGCCTATCCTGAAGTATTCGCCGTATCTGCTACTGATCCTGATATGAATAAAGCTTCCTACTCCAACTATGGCGACTACGTTGATGTTATGGCACCAGGTACCAGCATTGCAAGCACCTATCCTGACAACCAGTATGCTGCATTGTCGGGAACATCCATGGCTAGTCCCCACGTGGCCGCACTTGCAGGATTAATTCGTTCGATCAACCCTGACTTAACGAATACCGAAGTGATGGATCTCATGCGTCAGAGCGTGATTGACCTAGGCGATCCTGGGCACGATAAATATTATGGATACGGTCAAGTGGATGTCTACAAAGCGCTTCAAGCCGCAACGAGCAACAGTGCTCCCCTGCAATTCTGGCCACAACATGTGAGACAGCAAATGGACAATACGATGAAGAAATATACGAAGTAAGTGTTTATTTGTGTTCGACAACAACAAAAGCAGCTGCGCCCCCGGGCGTATGCTGCTTTTTGATATGATATCAAATTATCATTCCCGGGGGCTTAGGCTGCGCTTAACGTTTACGTGAAGCTGTACGGGATTTGCTTGATTTTTTGGCGGATTTTTTCTTGCCATTGTGGCTGGATACATAACCTGTTTCTTCTTCTCTTATAACGACTGGGTACATATGGTGAGGGATCGGCACACAGTGGTGCTTCTTGATAACCTCAATTGGATGAATTACAGGTACGATTTGTGGAATGTAGTAGTCTTGCACAACCTGGATCGGATCACAGACAATCGGGCAAACCGGTGGACAGAAATGGTTCATTTCAAAACCAACTCCCTTTCAAGTGATACTATAACGTATTGCATTAGGACGAAAGTGGATTGGATGTATGTCCATTTTTGAGAAATTAAATAAGCGGGAGCCTGTCCGCAGCCGCCGCTCCCTTAAGTGGGGCTTCGTTTGCGATCACATTACATAAGACACGCAGACCTTCACACAATCGTTCCATGTCCGTCACCGTAAAACAAATTCGCAAATTCGAAATGTCCGGTTCCCCCACATAACAAGCTGAGCCAGGCAAAAAGGAAACGCCTGCGGCCAGCGCGTGCCGATGCAGTTCCCGCATATCTATACCATCGGGCAGTTGCAGCCACAGGTTCAACCCTCCATCTGGTAGAACCCAGAACATCCCTGGTGGTGCATGCGCTTCTAAGACAGCCGATGCTGCGCTCAATCTAGCGTACAACTCATCTCGAAGCTGGTGGATATATGCGCTATATTGATGCTGAATAAAGGATTGCAACGCTTTTTGAGTTAACAGAGGACTGCCTAGATCTGCAGTCGATTTGGCAGCCACCAGCCGCGTAAGAACACTTCCATCTGCGATAGCACAAGCCACACGGCAGCCTGGTGATAATACTTTACTGAACGTTTTGAGGTATACGACATGCCCGGTTGAATCCATTGACTTTATGGAGGCTGGAGGCGGGTCGCGGAAATAAAGATCAGAGAACGGATCATCCTCCAGAATGAGGCAATGGTAGCTCTGAGCCAAATTCAGCAACTGCGCTCGCCTTTGCGCACTCATCGTGATCCCTGTGGGATTATGAAACGTTGGAATGGTATAGATTAACTTCGGCGGATGGGTATCGCATAACCGGGTCAACAGATCGATGCGCATCCCCTCGTCATCCATCGGTACGGTAATGATTTTGGCACCTCTACTCGTAAATACATCGATGGCTCCCGTATACGTCGGGGCTTCCATGTATACCACATCACCAGGCCCAACGAACGTCCGAGCCACCAAATCAATTCCCTGTTGCGTGCCGCTAGTAATTAACATGCGCTCAGGCATCACCTGCGAACCTCTCTCTGCAAAATGATCTGCAAACGTCTGGCGAAGCTCACGGTCTCCTTGGAACGAACCATACGCAGCCATCCGTTCCGGATGATCTGAGGAGAGACGATAAGCACTCTCAATAATCTCTCGTGTAGGCAACAATTCAGGCTGAATAGCAGACATATGGAGCTCATACCGCACTTGCGGAGAAGTATCGAAGTGTCGCCAGAGCTGAGCCCGAGGCAAATAATCAACCAATGCCATCTGCCAGTTCCACGGTGTATTCTTCTCCCCGTTTCCTTGCACTGGATACATCTTATCTATATTTTCGCTTCTCTCGGACTCCTGTACTCCCCGCACATAACAACCTTTACCTTGAGAACACGTAATTAATTGAATCGCTTCAAGCTCCGCGTACGCTTTGGACACCGTCACTAAACTTACACCAAGGTCTGAGGTAAGCTTTCGGACGGATGGCAGACGGGTTCCTGGTTCAATAAGCCCAGATCGGATACGATCTGCAAGAGTAAGTGCAATCTGTATGTACAATTTGGTACGACTTCCCCGCTTCAGTTCGATATGCATTGTTCCCGTCCTCCCAACTGTTATGATCTACATTTTACTGTTATACAGTTTCGGTCTATTATAGAATATAACATTACTATAAGTTCGTGTTCAAAGGTTCGTTTTTAGTACGAAGACGATGGAAAATGCTGCAAAACGAACTTTATGAAGCACCTCTATAACAGTGAATAACAGGAGATGAAAACACAATGAATATCCCTTGGTCTAAAATGGCACTAAACACACCGTCCTCTGTCGTTCGCGACATGTTGCAGGCAGCGCAAGCTCCGGGCATGATTTCATTAGCTGGAGGTTTACCCGCACAATCATCATTCCCTCTGGAAGCGATTCGTGTCGCTTATGAAAAAGTATTTGCATCCGGAGCATCCGCTCTTCAATATGCAGAAACGGAAGGATATCGTCCACTTCGCGCCAAAATTGCGGAGCGCCTCGAATCCAAAGGCATACCGGCTTCTCCAGATCATATGCTGCTGACTACAGGATCTCAGCAATCCATTGACCTTGTATGTCGCATCCTGCTTGATCCAGGTGACCGCGTACTGGTTGAATCACCAACCTATCTGGCTGCGCTTCAAGTGATTCATTCCTACCAAGCGATATCGCACGGTGTAAGCTGTGATGACGAAGGAATGCTACCTGAATCATTAGAAGAACTGCTTCAATTGCATCGTCCAAAATTGGTTTACATCAACCCAACCTTCTCCAATCCTTCGGGTAAAGTGTGGAGCCGTGAAAGACGTCAGAAAGCGGTGGATCTTTGCCGGAAATACGGCGTCCTGATTCTAGAAGATGACCCGTATGGCGAAATTCGTTTTAACCCGGAAGAGCTGGACGCGCCTGCACTTGCAGAATTGGATGCCGTCTATGAAGGACCTTCCAACGTGATCTATACCAGTACCTTCTCCAAAACGGTTGCTCCTGGACTTCGCACAGGATGGATCCTGGCTGCACCAGATATCGTTAAAATCGCGGCAAGAGCTAAACAGGGTGCTGATCTGCACTCTAGCAGCATCGACCAAAGAGCGCTTCATGCCCTGATGGAGACGTTTGATCTCGATGAGCATATTCGTGGAATTTCCGCTGATTATAAACAGCGCATGGAGAAAATGACTGAACTGATGTCGAAAAAGGCATGGGAAGGCATCTCGTGGAATTCACCGCAAGGGGGAATGTTCCTCTGGCTCGAATTACCTGAATCAATGTCTGCCAGCAATCTGTTCACCTACGGCATTCAAGAAAAGGTATGTATCGTTCCTGGTGATTCTTTCTACGCTGGCACGCCTGAGTTGAACCGGATGCGGATTAACTTTACCCACACCGATCCAGATCTACTCCCTGAGGCTGTAGAACGTATGGATCGCGCCATTAAACGCTGGCATGCTTCAGTACAATCCGATGCTACAGTGACCATGTAAAATTCTGATACTGGCATTAATATTGTTATATTGCAATATTAATGCCAGTATTGCTTCCTTATCAATTACAATGAATAAATGCAAAAAAATGGCGTCAGATTCCGTATAGATCGGATTCTGACGCCATCTCTGTTTATAACACTAAAATTACGCTATGTTCATCATGAGAATTACTATTCACATGAATGAATTCCAAATAACTAGCTGTTGTTGCAGTTAGGAAAGCTTACCGTAAGCCGGGTTCTGTGCTCTTCGTGGTTCATACGGGAACTACCCTCCCACCACAAGCGACAATCATCTATCTAGGCCATACATTGCTGCACAGCTCAAGCGACCAACCTAGACACACCTCGGGCTAAGGCTGCCTCCTCCAAAGAGTCGACTGTGTCCCATTAGGTCTTGCTCCAGATGGGGTTTACCAGGAACGAAGTCACCAGCGTTCCTCGGGGTCTCTTACACCTCGGTTCCATCCTTGCCTGTGCCGGAGAATCCGGCCATCGGCGGTCCATTTCTGTGGCACTATCCTTCAACTCGCGCTGACTGGACGTTATCCAGCATCCTGCCCTGTGGAGCCCGGACTTTCCTCTCGTGGCAACAAGGCCACCAGCGATTGTCTGTCAAGCTTTCCGAAACAACATTACATAGTATACAAGGATTTCAGTTTACAAACAAGCTTAATATTAATGGAAGCATTGGAACAGGTACATATTTAGAGGAAACGGAATACTTCTGTATTTACCTCTGATGCTGTTACCTGTGTTTCATAACGTTTAAGGTCTAAGCGCTCCCGCAGCCAATCGGCTGTTTTGGGCTTCATAATTTTCTCGGCATTATGTCCAACATCAATGATACACATGCCTGCCATTAATGCATCGTGAGCTGTATGATAATCAATATCCCCAGTTACGATGACATCTGCTCCTTTGGAACGTGCCGTAAGTGTGTAACGGCTACCTGAGCCACCAAGAACAGCCGCTTTTTTCACTTTACGGTTCAAGTCTCCTACCACTCGGACGTGAGACACGTTCAGTTGGCTCTTCACGACGTCGACCAGCTCACCTAGTGTCATCGATTGTTTGAGTGGTCCCAAGCGCCCCAGACCAAGCGTACGCCCTTTTAAATCCATAGGGTATAGATCGTATGCCACTTCTTCATATGGATGTGCCTTCAACATCGCTTGTATAACTTGACTGCGCAGACTTTGTGGCACAATCGTCTCGATACGCATTTCCTCTACACGTTCCATCTGCCCCTGTGTACCAATAAAAGGCTGCGTGCCTTCTCCAGGTACAAATGTACCTGTGCCTTCCGTATTGAAGCTACACTTATTATACTGCCCAATGCTGCCAGCACCAGCTTCTAGAATAGCGTTTAACACTTGTTCATGATGTGTACGAGGAACGAATACAGCCAGCTTGAAAAGATGATCCGTATGTACATCTTCCAGTGACTCTCTGCTATCGATTCCGATCGCTTCTGCCATCCAATCGTTCATACCACCCTCTGCTACGTCTAGGTTCGTATGACTGATGTACACAGCAATATCATGCTTAATCAGCTTTTCGTACAGTTTTCCCATAGGTGTATCGGTTGTTAGTGTTTTAACTGGACGGAATATAATAGCATGATGCGCAATAATGAGATTGGCACCGATACGAATTGCTTCCTCGACCACTTCATCCGTGACATCCAATGCAACAAGAACGTGTTTAATTTCCTTTTGCAGACTCCCCAGCTGCAAACCGATCCGGTCATCAGGTACAGCTAAATGTTTGGGAGCGAGCTGCTCCATCAATTGAATTACCGTTTGACCTTTGGCAAACATGCCAATACCTCCTTCAAATTCGCAATCAGTCGTTCAACATCCGCAGCCTTCTCTCGAGCAGATTCTTGATCGGATTTCATGATCGACTGTACTACGCCCTGCAGCTTAACAATTTCACTTTCCCATTTGGCGAAAAATACGTCTGTTGGTTGATCTACCAGATATGGCCCCATGCGAAGCAAAATTTCCTCTGTCAACTCTACACCATTTGTGAGGGGACGAGGCTTGTATACTTCTTCATTCGCAATAGGACTACTCGCTTGTGGCATCGCTGTAATAATTTCGTAGATCTTCCCATCTTCCTCGAGCAGTTTCTCCGCCACGACCACCCAGTTGTGAGCTAGAAGCCACCGTCTCAAGATATCCTCGCCTACGTTGGGTTGCAGTACAAGCAGGCTAACCCCTTCTAACTTGGACAGACCACGATCCAGAATGGATGCAATTAATGCTCCGCCCATACCAGCAATTGTAATCACGTCCACTTCACCGGGCTCGATTACATCAAGACCATCCCCGCGACGAACCGTAATTTTCTCTTGCAGACCTGCATCACTCACTTGTTTCCGCGCTGCTTCATAAGGTCCGGGATTTACTTCACCAGCGATTGCGCTGACAACATTACCGCTGCGAACAGCTGCTACAGGTAACAACGCATGGTCTGAACCAATATCCGCTAAACGGCTTCCCTCCGGAATTTGTACATGTATTTGCTCTAAACGATTCGAAAGTTTCATGACACACCTGCACCATTCATTTAATTTATTGATTTGCATTGAACAACGAAAAGCGATAAAATAAAATCCAATCAAACATTTCAAGGATGAATTACCAAAACCAAGAAATTAAGACGTTCAATTTAAAAATAAAGGAGACCCCGCAGCCGCGTTAGCGTCTTGCGGAAAGTCTCCCAAAGTGTTGTTATTCGAGGAAATCCTTGAGTCGTTTACTGCGACTCGGGTGACGCAACTTACGAAGAGCTTTGGCTTCGATCTGACGAATTCGCTCACGGGTAACGCCAAATACTTTGCCGACTTCTTCGAGTGTTCTCGTCCGTCCATCATCGAGACCGAAGCGTAGACGTAGTACATTTTCTTCCCGTTCAGTCAATGTATCCAGAACATCCTCAAGTTGCTCTTTCAACAGTTCATACGCGGCAGCATCAGCAGGAGCCAACGCCTCCTGATCCTCGATGAAATCACCCAGATGGGAATCATCTTCCTCACCAATTGGTGTTTCAAGGGAAACCGGTTCTTGTGCAATCTTCGTAATTTCACGCACTTTCTCAACACTCAGATCCATTTCAGCTGCGATTTCTTCTGGTGTTGGTTCACGCCCAAGCTCTTGTAATAGCTGACGGGATACCCGGATCAGCTTATTAATCGTTTCTACCATGTGTACAGGGATACGAATTGTCCGTGCCTGGTCAGCAATGGCACGAGTAATTGCTTGGCGAATCCACCATGTCGCGTACGTACTGAACTTGTAACCTTTTTTGTGGTCGAACTTCTCAACTGCTTTGATCAGACCCATGTTACCTTCTTGAATCAGATCGAGGAACAACATGCCGCGTCCAACATAACGCTTAGCTATGCTGACAACGAGTCTCAAGTTGGCTTCAGCCAAACGGCGCTTCGCTTCCTCGTCCCCATTCTCAATCCGTTTAGCCAGTTCTACCTCATCGTCTGCGGACAATAGCGGGACACGACCAATTTCTTTGAGATACATACGAACAGGGTCATTGATTTTGATGCCTGGAGGCAAGCTCAGATCATCATCAAAGTGGAACTCATCGCCCTCTTCTCTGTTGTTGTTTTCCGAATCCTCGCTCGGACGAAGTGTTACCTCTTCATCATTCTCGTTAACAACATCAATACCGAGATCGCTCAATTGCTCATAGAACTCATCCATTTGCTCTGCATCCTGCTCAAACGGGGAGAGTTTTTCAATAATTTCCTTGTAATTTAGCGAAGCTCTTTTCTTACCTGATTCAATCAATTGATCTTTAACCTGATCCAGCGTCAATTCTGTCTCTAGTTCAGTATGCTGATCATTCGCCATAATTCGACTCCCTCCTCCCTAGAAACATCCAACCTCAGACGTTCACTGTCTCTCTAGGGCAATCATTTCAATTGCAATTTGTGCCGCACGTACTGAATCACCTGCACGCTCTGCAGCAATCATTTCTTCTTTCTTCAAGTCGTACTCTTTCTTACGCGGATACTTCAGCACTTCTCTGATGCAATCGTCGAGTACTTGAACACTCCATTCACCCGGACCATCCATCATCGAGATTGAACTGACTGTCTTCTCAAGGCGGTCATCATGCAGCGAAGACATGAAGCGGCTCGTATCCGGCGGTTTGCCTTGCGCATAGTAGGCATATAGATAAGCAGCAATAGCTGCATGATCATCCAAGTTAAAAGCTTCACCAAGATGCTCGTTAACGTACTGTGCAGCCTCGTCGTCCTGAAGCATCCAGGCGAGCAGCTTACGCTCAGCAGCGTGATAAGCTGGCAACAGATTAGGTGTAGGCACCTGCCTATTTTGTTGCCTACCATTATTCCACCTTTTCGAATTATTATCCCCAAACTGCTTGTTATTTTTCATGGCTTCTCGCTCTTCGTTGCACTCCTGCTTCAATGTTTCAAATGAAACGTCGACTTCTGCAGCAAGCTCACGAAGGTAAACTTCCCGTTCTGTTGGGGAAGGCAAAGGCGCAATAAGTTTCACAGCTTCCTTTGAATAAGCGATTTGTCCGCCACCTTCTAGCAGTATATGGTTTTTCTTAAGGTTTATAAGCTTAAATTTTGTTGTCGTTACGGCACCATCTATAATCTGATTCCGGAATCGTTCGCCACCATGCTTGCGAATAAAATCATCCGGATCAAGCCCTTCGGGAATGAGTGCTACCTTAACTTGCAGCCCCGCTTCCTCAAGAATAGGGAAGTTTTTGAGCGCCGCAGCCTGTCCCGCTCGATCGCCGTCATAACAGATAATGACCTCATCGCACATGCCTTTCAGCATTAAAGCCTGATTCTCGGTAAGTGCGGTACCCATAGCTGCTATACCGTTCTGGATGTCTTGATCCCAAGCGGAGATAACGTCACCGTATCCTTCAAATAGTATAGCTTGTCTTTGTTTACGAATTGCATTCTTGGCATGATGCAGATTGTAGAGCACTCGGCTTTTGTTGAACAACCGGGTTTCTGGAGAGTTAAGATATTTAGGCTGTCCGTCTCCCAAAATGCGACCCGCAAATGCAATTGGCTTACCGCTCCTGCCATTAATCGGGAACATGACTCTGTCACGGAATCGATCGACATAACCTTGACCTTCGTTTCTCTGTGACAGAAGGCCACCCTTCTCCATCTCTTCAAGCGGAAAATTGCGTTTCTCCAAAAATTGAACCACGGTATCCCAGCGATTAGGCGCATAACCGATCTGGAAATGGTCAATCAGCTTGTCATTGAAGCCCCGTGAGCGTAAATAATCCATAGCCGCTTTGCCATGCTCTGTATTCTTCAATAAGAAATGATACAGCTTCGCGGTAAGCTCGTATGCCTTCAGCAGACGCTCAGTCTCCGGATTCACATGAGCAGATTCACGCCC
The DNA here is from genome assembly GCF_030812775.1 of Paenibacillus tundrae. Classification (GTDB taxonomy): domain Bacteria; phylum Bacillota; class Bacilli; order Paenibacillales; family Paenibacillaceae; genus Paenibacillus; species Paenibacillus tundrae_A. The sequence goes on along the minus strand of NZ_JAUSTI010000001.1, from coordinate 33,968 downwards.
TTGCCAGTCACCCATAGAAATATGGCTTTCTTCTGCCATCGTCTTAACAGCCTCGGGAAAGGATAACCCTTCGATTTCCATCCTAAATTTGATGGCATTTCCACCCGTGCCACAGCCGTAGCAATAGAAAATTTGTTTCTCTGGTGTTACTGTAAACGAAGGCGTCTTCTCAGAATGAAAAGGGCAGAGGCCTTTCATATATTTCCCCTGCTTGGTCAGATGCACAAATCGGCTCACCGTATCGACAATATCATTCTGCTGTAACACCGATTCAATAATACTTTCGGGTATACCGCCTTGTCCGGTACTCATCTCTGGCCACCTTCATCTCTTTAGCACGTAAATATAATTCGATAAACTTACACATTCTCCTGCAAATCTTTTAAAAGTTTTGTCAGTTTATGTTGAAATATTTCACGATCCTGCTCTGTGAAAGGCTTTGGCCCTTTCCCATAGTGACCTCTTTTTCGTGCTTTAGCCGCAGTGTGGCGGGAATCAAGCATGAAATCAATGTCACGATCGTTAAACTCACGACCACGAAATGATAAAACATAACAACGCTTGCCTAACGCGAGCGCAGCCAAACCATAATCCTGTGTAATGACCACATCGCAAGGCTTAATATGATTAGCAATATATAGGTCAGCGCTTTGGTCACTACGATCTACCTGCACCGTTTGTACCCCTTCTCCACCTTGAAGCAAATGGTCAAAAGAAGAAACCAGCAGCACAGGAATTTTGAAACGGCGAGCCGTTTCCGCAATCTCAGCCTTAACCGGGCAAGCATCGCCATCCACAACAATGTGGCGTACATTCAACTCACTCAATCCCAGACCACCCAGCTTCATAAAGTTCGCACGTTGTCATCATGTCTAGATGCAAAATGCACAAAATAAACTGCATATTGTTATATACGACCTTCGTTAGGCGAAATCCTTCTGACGAGTCAACGTAAATCAAAGGCTAAAATACGGAACAGGTGTTTAAAATAAATTTCACAACCCGTTCCGTATATTTATACCCTGTTATATCCCGCTTTAATACTGAAATTGTGCTTTGTCTCTGAACCACTTGGTCTAAGCGCTCAGAAGAAGAATTACCACACTAATTTAGAGAAATCAGCGAATTGTTTCAGGTCACGATCAATTGTAGCAAGGAGCGCCAAACGGTTAGCACGAATCGCTTCATCTTCGGACATTACCATAACGGAATCGAAGAAAATAGTAATTGCCTCTTTCCATGCAGAAGCAATTGCAAGTGCCTCGGCAGTCGCATTTTTAGATAAAGCTTGGTTGTACTCTTCGGTCGTTTTACTCCAAGCTTCATGCAACTGGCGTTCTCCTTCTTCTACGAACAATTCAGGATGCACGGAAGCATTAGATGCTTTGGCAGCCAAATTCCCCACACGGTTGAACGATTCAACCGTTGTTTTGAATGCATCTCCGGTTTGAACAGCCGCCATCAACGCTTCACCTTTAGGAACAATAGCACTAATATCATCGAAGCCAGAAGAGATCACTGCATCGACCACATCGTATCTGACCGTCTCGGACAGCAATTTTTTCACGCGAAGCCCGAAGAAGTCCTGCAGGTCTTTACGTACTTCCTCGTCTGCACGTTTCAACAGATTCATCTGAGCGTGTACTTCAAGTGCAACTCCGAATACGTCTGACAATGTCAACGGAAGCTGATGATCAAGCATAATCTGCACGATTCCTGCGGCCTGACGACGAAGCGCGTACGGATCTTGTGAACCTGTAGGAATGATGTTGATGGAGAAACAGCCTACAATTGTGTCCATTTTGTCCGCAGCGCTCACAATCGCACCGATCAGTGAAGCCGGGGATTGATCTCCAGCAAAACGTGGCTGATAGTGTTCAAATACAGCTTTGGCCACATCTTCTTTTTCCTTAGCTTTGCGTGCGTAATCCTCACCCATAACACCTTGCAATTCTGGGAACTCACCAACCATTAGGGTAACGAGATCGAATTTGCAGATATCCGCAGCACGGCTAACCGATTCTGCTACTGCATTCGACACCTGCAGCTTAGCTGCCAGAGCATCTGCAATTTTACGGATACGGCGAACTTTATCACCAACAGTACCTAGCTCTTCCTGGAAGACGATCGTTTCCAGCTTAGATAGCGCGTCTTTGATCTCTAACTTTTGATCTTCTTCATAGAAGAATTTCGCATCCGAAAGTCTTGCACGCAATACTTTTTCGTTCCCTTTGGCAATGACCTCCAGTGAATCGGCACCACCATTACGAACGGTAACGAAATACGGCAGCAATTGTCCCTCACTGTCAAGCACAGGGAAGTAACGTTGGTGCTCTCTCATAGATGTAATCAGAACATCCTGAGGAATATTTAAGAATGAAGAGTCGAATGTGCCAAACAGCACGGTTGGCGTCTCAACCAAGAACAGCACTTCTTCAAGAAGATCTTCTTTGATGCCAATACTCCAGTTCTTTTCAGCAGCGAGCGCTTCGATTTGGGAGACAATCATCTGTTCACGTTCAGCGATGTCTACAATGACATGCTCAGAACGAAGAGTCTCTACGTAAGAAGAAGCACTGCTAATTACGGTATCCTTACCCAAGAAGCGATGTCCACGAGTAACATTTCCAGACTGCACACCTGCTACTTCAAGCTCAATGACTTCACTACCGAACAAAGCAACAATCCAACGAATTGGACGGACAAATTTGAAATCGTAGGAAGCCCAGCGCATGAATTTAGGGAACGTCATCGCATGCAGGACAGACAACAGGCCTTCACCGATTACAGAGGAGGTTTCCACCCCTTTACTGCTCTTCGTTGCATAGATGTACTCCACGCCACCAAGTTCTTTAAATGTGAATTGTTCTGGGTCTACACCTTGGCTACGAGCAAATCCTAAAGCCGCTTTGCTCCAGTTACCGCTCTCGTCCAGTGCAATTTTACGCGAAGGTCCTTTGACTTCTTCCTCCACGTCCTCTTGCTTCTCAGCTACGCCTTGAATCAATACAGCCAGTCTGCGTGGCGTTGCATAGGCATTCACTTCACCATAAGAGATACGAGATGCGTCCAACCATTTCACAACGCGCTCCTGTAACTGCTCTATCGCACCGCGCATGAAACGAGCTGGAACTTCTTCAAGACCGATTTCAAATAATAGATCCTTAGACATGCTCAGCTCCCCCTTTCTTAATCAGCGGGAAGCCAAGCTTCTCACGCTCTTCCATGTATGTGGCAGCCACTTGCCGAGCTAGATTACGAACACGTGTGATGTAACCTGTACGTTCTGTAACACTGATTGCGCCTCGTGCATCCAGCAGATTGAACGTATGTGAACATTTCAGCACATAGTCATATGCAGGGAATACCAGGTTTTGTGCCATTGCTTTATTTGCTTCTTCTTCATGCATGTTGAAAAGCGTAAATAACATTTTCACGTCTGATACTTCAAATGTATATTTAGAATGCTCGAACTCTGGTTGACGGAATACATCACCATAGGTAATGCCTTCAACCCATTCCAGATCAAACACATTTTCTTTATCTTGAATGTAAGAAGCAAGTCGCTCCATACCATACGTAATCTCAACAGCAACCGGATTCGTCTCAATTCCGCCTACCTGTTGGAAATACGTAAATTGGGTAATTTCCATACCATCCAGCCATACTTCCCAACCCAAACCTGCGCAACCAAGAGACGGATTCTCCCAGTTGTCTTCAACAAACCGAATATCATGTTTGAGCGGATCAATACCTAGACGCTTCAAGCTCTCCAAATAGATCTCTTGAATATTGTCTGGAGAAGGTTTGATAATGACTTGGAATTGATGATGCTGATACAGACGGTTTGGATTTTCACCGTAACGTCCATCCGATGGGCGACGGGACGGCTCCACATAAGCTACTTTCCACGGCTCAGGTCCAAGTGAACGCAAAAAGGTCATTGGATTCATCGTACCTGCCCCTTTTTCCGTATCATACGGCTGGACAATAATACAATTGTGCTCAGCCCAGAATTGTTGCAGCGTTAAAATCATCTGCTGAAAATTCATAATCATGCTCCTTTTCAATGGTTTGTTGGCAAGCTAGAACGGTTTAGACAATAAAAAGCCCCCGTCCTACGCCTGTTGTCCAGACGTAGGGACGAGAGCTATTCCCGCGGTTCCACCCTACTTGGCTCAAGGAATACAGGATATCCTGCTAATCCTAAGCCCACTTTTCCGTGTCCATTCATGCTCCCGAGTGCCCTTTCATAGACCAATCCATCCAGGCTTCCACCATCCCCGGCTCGCTCTATTATGATAAAAGCTAATGCCCTCAATCATAAATTATAGAATCCTGTCTACTACTCTCTCGTTCAATGCATGTCTCCAAAAGAGAAATTATAGTCCATCATATATAAAAATAAGAATAAAGTCAAGTAGTATTTCATCATTTCTACAAACAACTCAAATCCCGTACTTCTCCATTTGATCGAGAAAAGAACGGGACTTCAAATTCAAACCTAGTTGGTGATCCATAAACGCGCGCATAATTTTTTTGAGCTCAGCTCGTGTTCCTTCGCTGACAGATATGTTACCCAGCCGTTGCAGATCAAACTGTGCAAACAATCTCAGCAATTTCAGCGCCTTAGGGCTTACTGACATAGCAGGCGGATCAAAATGCTTACATGCACGGCATAATACGCCTCCAAGTCTAGGACTCACGAACAATTGCTCATCTGGTCGTTCCTGACCACAAGAGATACATTCATCCAGTGCAGGCCCGTAACCAGCCGATTGCAAAATCTTCATCTCGTATAAACTAGTCATGACGACTGGATCCTTATCTTCCTTTAATGCTTGGAGACAGGCTTTTAGTTGTTTAAACCAGAAGGTGCCTGTCTCCTCATCCTGTAGCACGCGATCAAGCAACTCACACGCATAAGATGCATATGCAGCTTTGACTAGATCCTCACGCAGCTCATGGTATGACTCAATAATTTCGCCTGCATTCAAGTTTCCCAAGCCCGTGTTCCGAAAGTAAACGTACTGACCGAACGTAAACGGCTGCACAAGTGCAGCATGTCGACTCTTGGGCTTTTTGGCACCACGGACAAGTACACCTACTTTTCCGCCGCTTTCGGTGCAAAGCGTAATAATTTTGTTTCCCTCGCCATAGTCCATGCTGCGGATGACAATCCCTTCCACCCTATATAGCATGCCTCGTCACCTAACCATTCTCGAATCCGCCAATCAATGCTCGGCTTCTTCATCTTCAATCACTTCCCCTGCAATATCCGACTCTTGCTCCAATGAGCTGCATGCCTCGGCGTACAGTAAGTAGGATTCTACATCCCCCGTCATCGCAAAAACCTTCCACGAAAAATCTCGCATCGGAATTTCATCCTCTCTTCGGAAATGACGTGTGCATCTAGAAGATAGGATGGAGTCTTGCAAGGTAAACTATGCGTTGCAATTACTGGATAAAGTCAAATGATTATTCACGACCAAAACCAAGGTCACGCAGCACACGATCCTGATTTCTCCAGTCCTTCTTCACCTTTACCCACAGATCCATGAAAATTTTGGAGCCTAACAGGTTCTGAATGTCCTGTCTAGCACGTTTACCGACTTCTTTGAGCAAGGCGCCTTGCTTGCCGATAATAATCCCTTTTTGTGAATCACGCTCAACAAAAATAACTGCCGAAATGTAGACAACGCCATTATCCTGCACCTTCATGTCCTCAATCGTTACCGCAATGGAATGCGGTACTTCTTCGCGAGTCATTTGCAGAATTTTCTCCCGAATCAACTCAGCGCAAACGAATTGCTCCGGGTGATCTGTGACCTGATCCTCAGGATAGTATTGCGGACCTTCTGGCAGGTAATTACTGATCTGCTCCAGCAATGTATTCACATTACTGCCGAGCTTAGCGGATACAGGAACAATCTCAGCAAAATCGTGAAGTTTACGATATTCCTCAATCAAAGGAAGTAGCGCTTCAGGTTCAACTTTATCAATCTTGTTCATTACCAAAATGATTGGAGTGCGCACATTTTTTAATTGTTCTGCAATGTAACGATCTCCTCCACCCATACCTTCAGAAGCATCAATCAGGAATAGCGCAGCTTCAACCTCATGAAGTGTGTTCAGTGCAGTCTGATTCATGTAATCACCTAGTTTGGACTGACGCTTATGGATACCAGGCGTGTCTAGAAATACGATCTGCTGCTGTTCCGAGGTATATACACCATGAATTTTATTTCGTGTCGTTTGAGGCTTGTCCGACATAATGGCAATCTTTTGACCAATAACTTGATTCATTAACGTCGATTTACCTACATTGGGGCGTCCAACGATGGCTACAAATCCGGATTTAAATGCTTGTTTTTTCATATGTTCCTCCTCAGGCGCCTAGGCCTGGAATGTAATGGTTTATTTTTGAGACGAATTCAGATCGGATGGTCCAAAAGCATATGGAATCAATTCTGCAACCGTAGTTTCGCGCAGGTCACCTTTCATGTTTCCAAGAATAACCTTCATATCTGGTTCGCACAATTCGAACATTACCTGACGGCATACTCCACATGGTGCAATCGGATCATCCGTGTCACCTACAATTGCAATGGCTTTGAAGCTCCGTGGCTGCTGGCCACCTGCAATCGCACTAAACAATGCTGTTCGTTCAGCACAGTTTCCAGGCGTAAACGCAGCATTTTCAATATTACATCCATGGTGCACATCACCTTCTTGATCAAGTAATGCCGCTCCTACACCGAAATGCGAATAAGGGATGTACGCTTTGGTACGCGCCTTAATCGCTTCCTGCATCAGCAGTCCGTTATCCATACTTATTTCTCTCCCTTAGGTCATATAAAGCTACGCTCTATAAATTAAATTCAACTACATCCAAAAAATGAATACAATCCTAACCAGCTTAGTACTGGCTTATAGAAAACAACACATCCAATAATGACAGCGAATACCGCAGCCAGAAGTACAGCTCCAGCCGCGGTATCCTTCGCCGCTTTGGCAAGCGGGTGAATATCCGGATGTGCGAGATCAACCGCAGCTTCCACAGCAGTGTTCATTAATTCGGTCACCAGTACCAAAAAAATGGCTGTCAAAACAAACATCCAATCTGTTCTGGAAATTCCGAAAAAAAATCCAGCTGCACACATGATGAGAGCTACTCCTGTATGGACTCTTACATTCCTCTGAGTTCGGAAGCCGTATGCAATCCCTTCCGCTGCATTGCGGAACACCAGACCCCAGGAGCGCCGCTTCATTATCGTGTCAACCCGGCCTGAGCCAATACAGCTTCCTGCTTACCCATCATCTCAGCCTCACTGGCCTCATCCTGATGGTCATAGCCAAGCAGGTGCAAGAATCCGTGGACAAACAGAAAGCCTAGTTCGCGCTCAAAGGAATGCCCGTACTCTTCACTTTGCAGAATCGTACGTGGAACAGAGATGATAATGTCGCCGAGTACATCTGGCATTTCTTCCATTTCCTCATCTTCGTCCAGTTCATAAATGATATCCAGTTCTTCATCCACAGTCTCGTTCATCGCGAATGACAATACATCGGTTGGACGGTCGATCCCGCGATAATCCCGGTTCAACTCATGGATCTGCTCATCATCCACAAATGTCAGAGCTACTTCTCCTTCAGCAACACCTTCAGCTTCCCCTGCAAGGTTGAGCAATTGCTCCAGCATCGCGATCATAGGCTCTGTAATTTCTTTATCCTGTTGTTCATTATTCCATGCCAGGTTAAGACTCATTCTTTCATAACTCCTGTCTACTGATTATTAGAGGTTTTATTCGATTAACCTGCTTCGGGTGAAGTAGGTTTTGGTTTCTTCATTTCCTCTGGATATTCGATTCGGGAGTGGAAAATGCCCATTACCGTTTCTTTCAGAGTTTTGGCAACAATATCAAGTTCCCGCATCGTTAGATCACAATCATTAAACTGATGATCGTCCAATCTACCTTTGATAATCTTCTCAATCATGGACTCCACTTGCTCTACCGTCGGTTTACGCAACGAACGAACAGCCGCTTCCACACTATCTGCTATACCAACAATGGCAGACTCTTTGGATTGAGCTTTCGGACCTGGATAACGGAAATCCTCTTCCGTAAAATCAGGTTCGATCCCCGCTTCTTCAGCCTGCCGTAATGCCTTATGGTAGAAGAAGTGCAGGAATGTTGTCCCATGATGCTGTTCCGCTATATCGCGAATCGGTCTGGGTAGCTTGTAATCCTTCTGCATTTCCACTCCATCTCTAGCATGAGCAACGATGATCGACTTACTCAACTTCGGATCAATGGAATCATGAGGATTCTCCATATTATTTTGATTTTCAATAAAATAAATAGGTCGCTTCGTCTTCCCGATATCATGATAATACGATCCGACTCGACAGAGCAGTCCGTTAGCTCCAATCGCTTCAGCCGCAGCCTCTGACAGATTGCCCACCATGACGCTGTGATGATACGTACCTGGCGTCTCTGTCAACAGTTTGCGTAACAACGGATGGTTGGGATTGGATAGCTCCACAAGTTTGAGAGCAGACAAGATGCCAAACGATGTTTCGAAGAATGGCATAAGTCCAATGACAAGTATAGCGGTTAACACACCACCAGCAAAGGCGAAACCTACACCATACAATGTCGTTGTGCGATTCCAGTCACCTGTGTCGATTAAAGCGAGTGTGAAAACAGCAATGGAGCCAAAGAGACATACCATTATAGCACCCTTTAAGATCGTTGAGCGCTGACTGGCCTTATGGGTTGCAAAAATAGCAACAAAGGAAACCAATACAGCGAAGAAGCCAAATTCGAAGTCAAAAATCTGACCCTGATGTGTATTAAGAATGATACTTGAGAGCATGCCAATGATGATGGAGCATACAAAAGCAAGCGAAGTATCCAGTAGTAAAGCAATCAACATCGCACCTACAGCAACGGGTGCAAGGAACCCTACATACGACTGTTCGTTTGTCTGGATGAATGCGGTCACATGCATAACTACAATCGTAATGATGAATATAAGGACAAGCATTAGCAGTTGTGCATTGTTGTATTTAAAATGTGTGCCGCTACATTGCTGAATATACATGAGAATTGCCGCTGATAACAGACAGGATAGCATGAGCAATCCAAGTTGCGGCCAATAATTCACTTCATTTTTCAACAAATCATTCTCATCCAGCAGTGCATACATCTCAGGGGTGATGATTTCCCCTTTGGCTACTAGGGTGTCTCCTTGCTTGATAAACACAGTTTGCGTGTTCTCACGAGCCTGTACCTTCGCTTCTTTGGTGCCTTCTTCATCGTAGAAACGATTGGACGTTAGAACAAGTCGTCCTAGCTCCTGCACAACCTCACGCTGTGTACGTTTGCTAAGCGAGCTGACACTAACCATCTCGGCGACTTTCGCACGAGCCGTTGTTGCATCACTGATCTGATCCGTCATCAGTCTAGAGACAATGTCCCTGGCAACAGGTTTCATCTCCTGAATATCATCCGACGTGAGACGAGATATTTTGATATATGTCTCTTCCGGGATCCGGTAGCTTTGCTCCTGTACTACATTTCTGATTTCTTCCAGTAACGTTTCGGAGTATGTACCTGACTTCCGGTTATTGTTGATAAAATTGGACACAAAATCCTTCTGACGCTGCGGAATTTCTTCCCTGTAAATGTCAATCTTATCTTGACTTGATATCTGATCATCCTGATTCAATCGGTCAATACGATCAAGTAATGTCGTCATTAGATTCTCATTGCGCATCTGCACAATTTGATAAATAGGCTGCACACGTTCGGCGGCTTCTTCTTGCGCTTTTAGCGTAGCTTTATTGTTTGGAATCTGCATAGGTGCAGCAATATCCACTTCACTGCGTGTCCCCTCCTGAATATCATACCGCTCAGGAAGCAGCTTGGGAGCTAGGCTCACGAAGAAGAGAATCACCAGAAACAAAAACAGAAGATAGCGTGCCCACACGCTATACTTCCATCCTGTAGCTCTATTCTGAAAAGATTTGCCTTTTGACAGTTCCTTAGAGGTCACCTTAGACAATCCCTTTCTATTCTTGATTTTCTGCGGCGTGGTTGTATGCAACGATAATCTTCTGAACGAGAGAGTGTCTTACAACATCTTGCTCTGCAAAGAACACAAATCCGATTTCTTCCACTTCATTCAGTATCGCTTTTGCTTCCACTAATCCAGATTTCTTGCCGCGGGGTAAATCAATTTGTGTAACATCGCCGGTAATGACCATTTTGGACCCAAAACCAAGACGGGTCAAAAACATTTTCATTTGTTCAGGCGTCGTGTTCTGGGCTTCATCCAAAATAATGAATGAATCATCAAGCGTACGTCCACGCATGTATGCCAAAGGTGCAATTTCTATCAACCCTCGCTCTAGCGCTTTTGCTGTCTGCTCTTGTCCCATCACATCATATAATGCATCATACAGCGGACGTAAGTAAGGATCTACCTTCTCTTGCAAATCGCCTGGGAGGAAGCCTAAGCTTTCACCAGCCTCAACCGCAGGTCTTGTAAGCACAATCCGCTTTACACTACCTTCTTTGAGCGCTGCCACAGCAAGCACGACCGCCAGATAGGTTTTACCTGTACCTGCAGGACCAATACCAAACACAACGTCCCGTTTCTTAATCGTAGTTACATAGTGCTTCTGTCCAATCGTTTTTACCCGGATCGGCTTCCCTCGGTAGGTCGTTGTAATCTCACCCTTGAACAGGTCAAGAAGCTGGTCTGCACGCAGTTCCTTCGCTAGCTCAATCGCGTATTTAACGTCCCTCTCAGTTAACACATATCCATTACGTACCAGTTGCAATAATACATCAAATAACTGTTCTAGCGATTCTACGTTCTGTGCATTCCCGAAGATCACGATCTCCGCTTCACGGGATGAGATCTGAGCAGGAATTTCAGCTTCAATTAATTTCAGAAAAATATCTTGGGGTCCAAACAGAGATTGACCCTCTCCCGCGCTTTGGAGGGAGATTCGTATGCTGCGTGTTTGTTCTGACAAATAGCCTCATTCTCCTTGACTATGGACTAGCGGAAGTTCTTCCGCAATACTTTCTTCTACTTCAAATAATACTTTCATATAAACTTTACCATTCTCTTTCTTCTCATGCAAAATTTTTTCACTTATAATTTTAGTTTCTTTCCCATTTTTAGCGATAATATCGTTTCTAGCCCCTTCCAATCCTTTGCTTTTCGCCCATTCCACACTCTGCTGTACTTCATGTGCACGGGTTTCCCTATCTGTCTCCGTTAACCACCCCATAGGAAGAGTAAAGGAGCGCCAAGTGAGCGGATCATGGTTGCTGGATGTTTCATATGAGGTAAAAGGAACCTTACCATACCCCCATAGCTGTACTGCCCATTTTCCTAGCACGATATAAAATCGTTCTTTGCTCTCACCAGTCATCGTATTGAGCTTTTGCACAAGAGGGACTTCAACTTGATATTCCCGCCACACTAAACCGCGAATGTCACCTTTGGCTACTACATTTTCCGTATTTTCTTCATCTCCAAGGATACCTGAGATCAACACTTGTCCTTTTTTCACACGCGTGTTTTCCTGTACAACCGGCCGCCCCTGCTCCGCGTATATCTGAGTGACCACCGCGTCGGATTTACTTATTAAATGTCTTGGGTTCATTAAAGGCTCTCGGTTCGGTTGGGCTGACTCTACAACCTGAATGGTGACATTTGTACCCTCCTTGGTCACACCAACCCAAGTTACATCCGGCAAGGTTAACGCAAGCTGTCTGGAGAGCTTGTCCTGGCTAGGAAGACGAAATGACCATTGAAATGGATATAACCCCTCTTTTTTGGCAGCCGTAAGAATCTCATCTGTTGGAATCTTTACATTGCCCTTCACTTCTACATTCCAGACCATAGACGATAACGCAAACAAAGCTACAACAAAAAACAACATTCCGCCAAGGAAAAACTTCCTTTTCAATAGTCGGGCAACAAAAAACGGGAATCCTCTGCGATGAGTCACCTTCACTTTGCAGCCTGTCCGTTTCAGTAACGGACGCAACTTGAAGAAATCAGGCAGCAAAATATTCATATCTGCCCGTCGTCCATCCCTGGCACGCAGGTTCCAAACTTCCAGTCCCTGCACTGCCAGTAAGTTAATTAACCCCTCAATGTCTCCCCCAGTAACCGTGATTCGGACTGCTCCACGCAGTTTGTACAGACTGGGCTGCTTCATCCGTTCCCCTCCGCTCCATTCATATGAATATCTAGAATCGTGCCCTCCACGGCTACCTCATCTGGTAAAATATTTCGGATCATCAGCTCAGCTCCTCTAATCTCTAGTTCACCTTGGGATAGAGCAAGAACGATTCGATCCGGTGTAAAATGGATGACACCTCGATGATTCTCTATATACAATTGCTTATTGCCAATCAGGGTTAACCGTGGCATATCGTAAAGCACATCCTGCGGCAGATCCAGCACCTCACTAGTCCATCTGCGCAGCTTGCGGCTAATTCGAGTCATTCGAAGGTCTTCCCCCTTCCTCTACAATTCAACTTATGCGGTTAAGCCTGAATATATGAGAACTATGGTAAAGGTTGAGTTGGAAACGGATAAAAGAATTACTAAAACAAAAAAAGAGCCGTCATCTGGCTCAAATACTCACCAGAGACGACCCTTTTCCTCATTCATTTAGAAATTATTACAGCTTGCCCCGAGTCCCAAATGGTTGTTTGGAACGTGGGGAGCCCAACACTTCAGCCCATAAAACACCCATACGAATATCTTCCCTGCGAAGCATAGACTGCCCAGACTCAGTTGTGGTTTCATCCCAGCTAGAATCAGAGACAACCGGAGTATTCGCTGATGAAATACGATTTAAACGTTCTTGAATTAAACGTTGTTGCTGTTCCATCTGCTTCATCTGCTCTTCAAGAGAACTGCTCATCGCACTTACTGTACTCTGGCCGTCATATTCATCGGATTGCCTAGAATTTGGCGCAGGCTCAGAATACATGGGTTCATAACGATCATCATACGTTTCCTCATCATACCTTCTATCATCATAACGATCATCGTATTGCTCATCGTAACGTGTGTCTCCATGATTAGAAGACCCTGTGGATTGCGTTCTCGTATCCTCAGAAGAGCGTTCATTTCGATCAGAGTCACCATTACCACCAAAGGTAGGCATCCCATTGTTCGGACGCTTTTTGTTTGGATCAGCCGATTTGGCGGCTTTTCCCAGGAATGAAAATAACATAAATCCAACAACCGCTACAATGTACAGATTGTCAAATACCCAATCTAATAGGCTCATGTGCATTCACCGCCTATCTTCCGTTTTTGGAATCACCCTGATCATTGGAATTGGAGCCTTCACCAGGTTTTCCTAATGTGTTACGCATTTGAGTATCTGCTTCAATATTTTTCAGGTTCATGTAGTCCATAACACCGATTTTACCGCTACGAAGCGCTTCGGACATGGCCAAAGGTACTTGGGATTCGGATTCAACTACACGCGCTCTCATCTCTACTACGCGCGCTTTCATCTCTTGCTCTTGGGCTACAGCCATTGCACGACGCTCTTCAGCTTTTGCTTGGGCAATACGCTTATCTGCTTCTGCCTGTTCCGTTTGCAAGAATGCACCAATGTTTTTACCTACATCTACGTCCGCGATATCAATGGACAAGATTTCAAAAGCCGTACCTGCATCCAAACCTTTAGACAATACCGTACGAGAGATCAGATCTGGATTTTCCAATACGTCTTTGTGAGAATTGGAGGAACCGTTCGTACTTACGATACCTTCACCGACACGGGCAATAATTGTCTCTTCACCGGCACCACCGACGAGGCGATCAATGTTTGCACGAACCGTAACACGCGCTCTAACTTTAACTTCGATACCATCTTTTGCTACAGCGGATACAATTGGTGTCTCAATGACACGAGGGTTAACGCTCATTTGCACGGCTTGCAATACGTCACGACCCGCAAGATCGATTGCAGCAGCACGTTCAAACTCCAATGGAATGTTTGCACGTTGTGCAGCAATCAAAGCGTTAACAACGCGGTCTACGTTACCACCAGCAAGGAAGTGACTTTCCAATTGGTTGATATTTAATCCAAGTCCCGCTTTCGTTGCTTTGATCAGCGGGTTTACGATCCGACTAGGTGTTACACGTCTCAATCTCATAGCTACCAGTGTAATAATTCCGACACGCACACCGGATGCAATGGCTGATATCCAGAGCATAACCGGGAAAAAGCTGAAGAATACGCTCAGTACGATAATCGCAACTACCGCAACAAGCAAAACCGTGATCAAGGTTGGTTCCATAGTCAAAATTCCTCCATTTGCATTTTAAATTTTGTACCAATATACAGCATAACAAACCTGGGTTAACTCTGCTGTTTATTTTGATCCCCCACTCTGGCAACAGCCTCACAGAATGGATATGTACGTTGCCGAAGACCTCATCGGCTCCGGCAATGGAGAAGGTTACACAGGTAGAGCTTGTTGCACTACAATACGAGTACCTTCTGCCTTAATGACGATAATCGGTGTATCAATGGGAATAAAATCACCGTCTGATACAACATCGACCCGTTCCCCATTCAGCATGGCGGTTCCAGACGGACGCAGCGGAGTAAGGCTGATTCCTTGCATTCCAATCAGTTCCTTGCGTTCTGTTGCTGATGAGAACCCACGATCAGCAGACAGCTTCTCACTCAATATGAATCGATTCCATATGCCTTTATCTTTAAACAGAATGACGACGATCGCAATAACAACGAGCGCTGCTCCAAAGGCAATACCGAGTGATACAAACGCATCGCTTGTGTCATACGCTGCTCGCACAACACCGGCAACGAGTGCGATAGATCCGAGAATACCCAGTATACCGAAACTCGGTATAAACATCTCGAGTATCATCATGATGAGACCAACAGTAAATAATACCCACGTCTCTGCTCCGGCAAAACCAGCAATATAGTTTCCGGAGAAATACAGTACAAAACATACGATACCAACAATACCCGGCACCCCAAAACCAGGAACGATTAACTCAATGATCACCCCTGCAATACCGAGGAACAAGAGCACAGTCATAACCACAGGATTCGTAAGGAATGTAGAGATGTTCTCAGCTGTGGTTCTTTCCACCTTAAACACATCATCCTGACTGTATCCTAACCAGGTAGCTGCCTCTTCTGGAGTGTTACTAATATGGTCTGCGTATCCAACTTTTAACGCTTCTTCTGCCGAGAGTGCGATAATTTCACCTTTTTGTTTGGTTTTATTAATCTCTGGCATTTCGACCACCATATTAACATCCGTCATTCCAGCAGCAATTTTGCCATCACGACCACTTTTTTCGGCCGCTCCTTGCATTTTGCTCTTCCAGAACGCAACGAGTTTTGGATCATCGACATGTTTACCTGTACTGTCCACCATCGCTGCCGCACCAATCATGCTACCTGGCGACATTACGATCTTATCCGCATTCAAGGCCAAAAAACTACCTGCAGAAGCAGCATCACCACGCACAAAAGCTAAGGTCTCAATAGGGCTATCTTTAATCATGATGCCCAATGCTTCCGCAGTATCAACACGGCCTCCCGGCGTATTAATATCCAGTACGATCAGGCCAGCGTTCATGTTCTCAGCTTCTTTGAAGCCACGCTCCATAAATTTGCCAAGCCCCTGCTCGATTGGTTTATCAACCGGAATAATGTATACGGCGCCGCTCTTCTCAGCCGCATGGGCTGAAGGCGATCCAATCCAAACAGGAAGCAACAGCGTCAGCAGCATCAAGAGCATGAATGGCCCTGTAAGCATCTTCCGGTGCTTTCCCTTCACCAATAATCCCCCCTTTTCCAATATTGTTATACTGTCCAGCTTATGGTTGTTATTACGTACAAATCAGCATTTCGTTTCAAAATCTTAAAATTATATTTGAATCTTGCAACAATTGCAACATTTATATTCCATTTTAATGCCAAAAATCCAATTTAAAGAAAAAATGAGATGAGTTCATTCACGTTTTGTCCACCTGTTATGTCAAAACACAAATCCATTCCTGCTTCGAAAAACTTCTATGCTCGCTCATAGCGATTCACTAAGAAATCCTAACAAAGGAAAAAACACTCCCTGACAAGTCAGGAAGTGTTTATTGATTGCTTTATTGCAGAAATTGTTGAACTGCTTGGTTAACCAGCTTGCCGTCCGCTTTGCCTTTGACTTTCGGCATAAGGGCCGCCATAACTTTCCCCATCTCGGCTTTCGAAGAAGCACCGGTTTCCTGGATGGTCTGCTGTACAATAACTTTAATTTCTTCTTCGGTAAGCTGTTCGGGAAGGTATTGACCGATTATATCAATTTCCGCTTTTGCATTTGCCGCGAGGTCTTCACGGCTCAATTTTTCAAATTCTTGGAGGGCATCTTTGCGCTGTTTGATTTCACGACTTAGGATATCAAGCACTTCGTTGTCATCCAAATCTCTTTTCAAATCTATTTCAAGATTCTTGATCGTCGAACGAATCAACCGAATGGTGGAGAGCTTAAACTTGTCCTTGCTCCTCATCGCTTGCTTCATATCTTCGTTCAATCGTTCGCTAAGATTCATGTAGTTAAAATCCTCCTAAAACTTTCTCTTACGAGCAGCCTCGGACTTTTTCTTGCGCTTCACGCTTGGCTTCTCATAATGCTTACGTTTCTTCACCTCAGCCAAGACGCCATCTTTAGCGATGGAACGTTTAAAGCGACGAAGTGCAGCATCAATAGTCTCGTTTTTGCGAACTTTAGTTTCAGACACCAGTTTTCCCTCCCTCCGACCAGACCGTCCAAGAGCAATAACACGGTTCATCACCTTTCATTATAGGCGAAAGGTAATAAACGTGTCAACCTCAACGTAAAATGATCATTTAATTTAAACAAGCAAGATGCCTTACATTGTTCAATAGTGCAAAAAATAACGTTGATTTTCAGCATTTCAACTGTTTATTTGTGCGAATCAGATAGGCTCGTCAAAGCTCCGAGTCTTGTACCTCCAAGCAGATGATAATGCAAGTGATGCACCGTTTGCTCGCCATCCTTGCCACAGTTATTGATTAATCTGTAACCAGACTCGTCAATGCCTAAGCGTTTTGCTGCTTCCTGTGCAGCCAAATGAACCTGTCCAATCAAGGGCAGATCCTCTGCCGTTACTTCATTCATGGAAGCAATATGTTTCTTAGGAATCACTAAGACATGGGTTGGCGCAGCGGGCTGTATGTCATGGAAGACGACAACATGGTCATTCTCCAGCACTTTGTTGGAGGGAATGCTGCCCTCTACAATTTTGCAAAACAAGCAATCCATTGTTCATACCCTCCTTTAAACAGTAATTATGTATGCCCTCTTATCATACCGGATGTGCTATGCAACGTCCAATTTCAAGTACAACTATGAGGGATTGAATAACAACTTAAAGTAATGACCTAATCGTCTCAGGACACAACGAGCAGTATCAAGACGTATTTGAGTGTTTGAACATGATGAGAAAATTTCGGCATGCTGTGTCGCCCATCATGCCGCGCCTGGAGGTAACATTGTAGTGGTATTCATGGATAGCAGTGAACGTTACTTAAGCCAAAATATCTATAATAGAGGATAATAATATGAGACCTAAAACAAAGTTAATCCATGCTGGTATTGTTGGTGACCCTCATACGGAGCCGTGAGTGTGCCGATCTATCAAATGAACAAGAAGCTGTTGGTGTGCATAAAGGCTATGAGTATTCACGCACAGGCAATCCGACTCGTTATGCATTGGAAGAAGTGATTAAAGAACTGGAAGATGGCGTTCGGAGCTTCGCTTTCAGTTCAGGCATGGCCGCCCCGCCATCCATGCCGTAATGTCTCTATTGAAAAGTGGCGATCACGTTATTCTAACAGATGACGTATACGGCGGGACATATCGTATTTTCACCAAAGTGCTCCATCGTCTAGGAATTGCTCTACCTTCGTGAATACAGCCTCACTGCAAGCACTGGAACAAGCTCTTCAATCGAATACAAAGGCTATTTATGTTGAGACACCAACGAACCCTCTACTTAAGGTGACTGATATTGCTGCCGTTGCAAAATGCTCTAGAGTCGGATGACACATGCTTCCATCCCATATGAACGTAGGCAAGAATTGGGGGTTACAGATGGGTTGATACGTATTTCGACTGGCATTGAGGATGCCCAAGATTTAATCGAAGATCTGACTTCTGCCTTAGGTGAATCCAATTGATGATAATAAAGAAATCATGCCTTTCAGAAGCAAACCTTCTGTGAGGCATGATTTTGTGGGTATTTGGCTATTCAATATGTTGGATTCCGCAACTGCCGGATGTAGTACTAATAGTAAGGACGTAAGTACTGATCATTCGAGGCGTCCATTAGCGCAATGTACACACGATATCATCTATGTGCTTAATTAGAGCGCACCCATCAAATATATGAAAGGTCTTTGCGGCAGATTTATACTAACTCCTGATCTTAGTAATACGGTAACAAGGTCAATGCCGTAAGGGCAAACAGCGGGAGCACGAGTCGATTAAAACGTCTGCGCCCGTAGCCATAATAAGGATATGGGGTAGGATAACCGTAACCTGGGTAAAATCCACGCGCATGTGCTAATGAATAGTTCGCTCCAGGCATTGCATTAGGTGCCCAGTTCGCATGGTGCATCGCTGCTTCTGGTCCAACAGGAACAGCCAAATAGATCATGTCATCATCCACATTTTCCATAATCCCGTCATAGTGACTGCCATCCTGCATCTGCACGCATACGTACCGATGCATGTGCTCTTTACAAATTTTCTTCGCTTCCACCTTTTCCACTTCTTAACGCCTCCCTGATCATTGCTCATCATCACCCTTTCATCGTATTCAGCTCTGGGCGAATTGACACTGCAAGAACAGGTAAAAAAAAGAAGCACCCCGTGTGTAGCCTCCTAAAGGAAGTCACTGCTTGCGGACGTCTATTCAGGATCATTCCTGATCAAACGTCCGCCGGGGTACTTACATCAAGTTTGTCGGCTTAACTGTAGTATAACAATGCGGTGAACCTGTATCTGTGATGTAACTCACTTTGTGATTGAATGAATTTAGACGTAGATTTATATCTACAATGTTTCCAGAACAACTCGAGAGCCGCCACCAGCCTCACTTGCCGGAATGACAACCAGTTTACGTGCTAGACGTGCCCGCAGTTCAGGTACGTGGCTAATGACACCAACGGCTAGACGATCGTCATGCAATTTCTCCAGTGAGGTTATGACCGTGTCTAACAGTTCAGGATCAAGCGTACCGAACCCTTCATCCAGGAAAAAGAATTGCAGTGGGTACTGTCCTCGAAGCTGAATCTGTGCAGACAACGCCAATGCTAGCGACAGAGAGGTTAGGAAGGTCTCGCCGCCCGACAAGGTGGACACTGGGCGTTTCACCCCTCCATTGGCATCATCACATATGACAAACCCACCACCTGAATCGACTTCAAGCGAATATCTCTGTTTGGTCAAGAAGCGTAATCGCTGGGATGCTGCCTGGCTAACCTGCATCAATTGCTCTTCAGCAATGTATTCGACGAATGCATTCCCGCGGAAAGCAGCTTGTAGCTTACTCAGCAGCTCGCCTTCTCGACTAACGTCCACTCGTTGGTTCTCCAGTTCAGTCCAGCGTACGTGACGCTGTTGAACATCTTCCAAGTCCCGCTCAGTCCGAGCTTTGGCACTCAGTGCCGCTTCATCCTCAGCCCGTCTCAGCCGTAACTGTTCCGTGCAAGCCATCCACTGTTCCTCGGTCACCTCAGCTCCCGCAAGTTTCTGCTCCAGTTCTCGTAACTGCGATGCCAACTCACGTTCCTGTTCGCGGTGCTGTTGGATGGCCGCAGCCAGTCGTTCTGCCTCCTCGGAAGCAATGGCTGCCTGTATAACAACTTCCTCCGAAGTAAATGGTGATTGATCCAGCAGTTGCTTCCAGCGCCCTTGCGCTTGCTGCAGATGCTCGCCAGCAGAGACAGCGGCTTGATGAGCGATAACATCTTTCTTCGCAGAATCTTGCTTCAGGGCATCGGCTTCCTTGAAACGCTGTGCTGCCTCGGTTGCAGATGTTCTTAAACGATTCAGCTGAGCCTGCGCAGCAGCAATTAGGTCTTCTACTCGTTGTTCACCAACCCATTGCCGTAACCGGTCTTCCTTCTCAGCAAGTTGTTTACTGTTACCCTGCCACTCCGTCTGCCACTGAATTAATTGTTTATCCAATTCAACCAGCTTGCGCTGAAGTGATTGAACGAGCTCTTGCTTCTCTTCAAGGAACGTCACACTTTTGTTCAGACGTTCCTTGATGTCCTCGGCGCGTGCATCGCGCTCCTGCATCGCCTGATATAAGGCCTTGGCCTGTTCTGGGGCGATGTCAGGCAGTTCCGCGGCCCAGCGATCGCGCAGAGCTGTCGCTGCAGCCTCGCTCTCGGCCAGCTTGCGCTCCGCCTGGGCGAGCCCGGCACGGCCGGCTTCCTGCGCAGCCGCCGCCTCCATGCGGCGCTGCTGTGCACTTACGGCCGCCTGCTGCAACGCAGCGGCCTCCGCTTGCAGCGGCGCTGAGGCGTCAGCCAGCGCCCGCGCGGTTTCGCGCAGCGCGGCGGCACGCGCCGCCCAGTCCGCCGAGGAGCGCCCGTTCACGGGCGATGCGGCGGGCTCGGGCTCCGCTGCCGCAGGCGCGGCCTCGGCTGCGGACGGAGCTTCGCCGGCAGCAGCACCAAGCTGCGTCAGCAGGCTGCGACGTTCGTGCAGCTGCTGGCGCAGCCCAAAGCGCAGCTCCTGCAGCTCCGCGTGCAGGCTGCGCAGCAGGTCCAGGTCCGCATCGTCTGCGTGCGGACCTTCTCCCGCCGGCGTAGCCGGGAGCGGGTGGTGTGCGGAGCCGCACACCGGGCAAGGCTCGCCGTCCTTCAGCTCGGCGCGCAAGGCGGAGGAGAGCTGGTGCAGCTCCTGCTCACGCATCGTGCCCCGAAGCTGTTTTTCCGCCTCAGCCAGCATGCTCTGCTCGCGTCCGATGTCCTGCTCGCATGCAAGCAAGGCTTCAAGACCTGCAGCCGCCTGTTGGATCAATTGCTCACGCTGTATGCTCAGGCGGCCCTCCTCTTCCGTGATCTCCTGCAGCTTGTTGGCTCCCTGTGTAGCTGATTGCTGGCTTGCCTCCAGTTCCACCTTGTTCTGACGTAATTGCTCTGCTACCGTGTCCATCCGGTGCTGAAGCTCTAATGCAGACTGTAGCTGTCTCCGCTCATCGGCTTTGACTTCGTTGGGCTTCAGGCTCTCCTGTAATTCTTCCCGCCGTTTACGTCCACGCTGCTGCAACTCTTGCTCTTTCTCCAATTGTTGACCCACAACCGTCTGCTCCGCTTGAGCTTGCTCAAGTAAATGCTTCAGACGTGAAGCATCCTCTCTAAGCCCGTCACGTTCCTTTTGCAGTTCTTTTGCCTGTTCTAGTTGCTCTAGGCGCAGCATTAATTTGGGCTCTTCCTCAGACAGTTGCACTCGAGTAGCCTCGGCCTTTTCCGCTTCAAGAACAGACTGCTTCTCATGTTCTATCGCTTGCTGATGCGCAGTCTCAGCTAACTGCTGACGCAACTGCTGTTCCGCCATAGCTTCACGCATCGTTTGTAATGCAGGCAAAATCACTTCTGCTGCACTAGCCTGTTTCAAACGTTCTTCATCTGCAACAATGTGTGCATCCTGTGCTTTTAACTTACGCTGTTCCTCTAAGCGAGATTGACGCTCATGACTCCATTCACGAATTTTGCCCAGCTGTTCGGCTTCCTTCGTGGCCTCTTCTAACGCTTTACGGGACAGAGCCGCAGCACGGACTGACTCTTCAAGAAGCCGAGCCGTCTCTTTAAGCGTCTCCTTACTTGCATTGCCTAACCCTTGCTGCTCCGCAACTAGGGACTGATGAACCATATCATTATTCTTCACTCGCCTGCTCAACTTGATGGCAAGCTGGTCTCCGTATTTCTCCAAATGGAAAAGCCGCTGCAGCATCTGACGTCGCTCACTGCCCTTCAGGGAAAGGAATTCGGCAAATTTCCCTTGCGGAAGAACAACCGCACGCGTAAAATCATCCATCTTGAGCCCGATTACATCCTCGACAGAACGGTTAACCTCGGCTAACTTATCCGCAAGTACGTGATCTTCCCCGTCAATGGTCTCAATAAATTTACTAACCGTATTGCTTACAGATACTTCATTATTTCGTTTGAACCGCCGCTCCACGCGGAATCTACGCGTACCTTCCGCAGATGACAATTCAAACGTAAATGCAACCGATAATGCATCCTCGGCATGGTTCATAATTCCCTGCGTACCATTCACCGCACGTTCTACTTTTCCGTACATCGCTAGTGTAATGGCATCAAGCAACGAGGATTTCCCACTTCCCGTAGGTCCAAAAATACCAAACAACCCTGTCTCTATCAGCACGGTAAAATCAATCTCCTGCGTGTCACGATAGCTTTGTAGACCAGCCACTTTTAACGAAATCGGCTTCATTTTGCCTCAGCCTCCTCACGAACACCTGGCTCGTCCTCATCGACAAGCTCCAGGAATAGCTGTACAAGCTTCTCTTCAGGCTCTGCCCCACCGGTCTGCCGCTGATAGAACTTTCGGAACAATTCATGCACAGGCAGCTCAGAGCGTTGCTCTAACAGACCCGCAGCAGCCATCTCGGGATACACCGGACGTATGTGAATAATACCGTCATGGGCTCTTCGAAGCTGCTGGATTTCTTTTAAAGACATGGCATCCTCTAGCCATACTTCCATATCCACAAAGGCCTGGGCATCTCGGCCTTCCTCTAACCAACGATGAACCTCAGCAAGCCCTCCTCGCGCCTTCCAGCGAACAAGGGGACGACCACAGGTTAACAGCACTTCTTCCACATGTGGAACACCACCAGGTGCTAGATCCACCATCGTCACCGATTTACTCTGTCCAGCTTCTGAGAAGCTGTAGGCGAGTGGCGAACCGCTATAACGAATAATTCCGTCTCCCTTTACCGCCTGTGCACGATGCAGATGTCCGAGTGCTGTGTATTGCGCACCTATAGACAGCGCTGAAGGATCTACCGTGTAGGCACCACCAACCTGAATCGGACGTTCGGAATCACTTTCTACACCGCCAAGCACATAAATATGACTCATGGCTAGATTCACTGTATCTGGTCGGAATGATGCAGACAAATGCTGCATCAACATCCCTACACGCCGGCTGTACGCTTGACGAAGTACATTCTCATCCCCATCCGTTGTCAGCAGTTCGTTCAATCTAGCTTCAGATGGATAAGGTAATGCCGCAATGTTTGCCGTCTCACCTGTACGCTTGGCATGAATGGTCACCGCTTCCGCGGTAGGCATCCCTACAAGAGTGATACCCTGTCTATTCACAAGTGGAGTTACCGATGCAACCCGTTCGGGCTGATCATGGTTTCCCGCAATGACCACAAGTGGTCTGCCCCGCTCGGTAAGCCTTGCGGCTGCTTCATAGAATAATTGCTCCGCAGAAGCTGGAGGGTTTACTGAATCATACACATCGCCAGCCATGAGAATAGCATCTGCCTGCTGATCATCTGCTAGTTTGACAAGCTCATCAATAAAGTCTTCTTGTTCCCGCAGACGGCTCCGACCTTCGAGTGTTTTCCCCAAATGCCAGTCTCCTGTATGCAAAATACGCATTGTCCGTTCATCCCCTCTCCCAAGAACATTTCAAAGTACTGCCCATGAATCCATCTCATAACTCACTAAACATGTTGTATGTAACGAGATATAGACTAATAAAGCCTTTTGATCTATATCTCGTCCTAATTAAGGTAGCTCAAGCTATTTTAAATGAATCCCTATACTAACATTTCACTGCATGTCCGCCATCAAAGAAGTAGAGCCACCGGTGGTCAACCTTACGTCCCAATATATCCTCAATTGCCCGGCTATATAATTCTAGCTGGAAACGATAGTTTGCAGTTAAATCATTTAACCCTTGTGCATCATTCCAGACACGATCCGTTTTATAATCTAGCAGCACAAGTTTGCCCTCCACCTCATAGAGGCAGTCTATAATCCCTTGAACCAATACCGTCTCATCTACCAGTGATGCCTGGAGTCCTTCGTCTACATCTACTGTCTGCATCCCCTCATGTGGCGTTATATCACGCAACCACTCAGCAGGAGAATGAAGTGCAGGCAATCCATAAATAAATGGAATTTCCCGTTTTACCCAATCTGCGCGCACAAGTTCCAATCCAGGCTCAGTATCAAAAAAAGCAACGAGTTGCGTAGCATCAATAACCTCTCCCTGATGTGGTAACAGAATCTGTAGTTGTAGCAACCGCGCAAGCGTGCTTTCCACAACCTCGACATTGACCGCTGTTCCATCCATAGGAAGATGCTGCATCAATGTATGGTACACGGTTCCTCTTTCTGCACCTGTTAGCTTTTTCTCTTCCATGAACTTAGGACGACGCAGATGCAATTTGAAGGACGAATCTGGATCATGGCTTCTATGATTATCAAGCTGTACTACTGGATTCAACTTCTCATCGGGCGCATCATCTGTAGGCAAAGTGCTGTTTTCCAACCGTCTTGCCATCTCTTCCATCACCTGTAGCGGCTGGTATTCCTGCTTGGCGAGCAATGTCTTGAGCTCAGACACGGATGTGCTTGCCGCAACCTGCGTTGCCGCTGTGTGTGGATATGCCCAGGATAATCGTTGATTGACTTGCTCCATAAGCGAGACATCTGCTTGCCCGTTTTCAGTAACTTCATCACTATTACCGTTTTCTTGCTGAGCTAATTCTAACAAGTCAGCAGCTTCATCGCTTCTCTCTTCAGAAATACGTAACTGAACAGGCTGTACGGCTTGCAACGCAGCAATTCGTTCCTTCCGAACTTCTGACATCGCTTCTTCCTCGTCCTTGAGATGCCCAAGAACCATGTCCCGTGAAACCTGGTCTGCAGAAACCACGGTGATATTCCAGCGCGACTCGTCGTCCATTAAGCAAGATGAATAGGAATCACTTCCTCCCGCCAATTCACGAAGGGAGGCGGCTGCTGGGTGACGAATAAGGGACGGGCCGATCCAGTCCAAATAATTTCGTCCCGCTGCAAGTAAGTAGTCTGGCAATAACAACTCCGCACTGTCCTTCACCTGTGACCAAGCGGCTGCCTTTTTGGCAACATCCTTCACTGTTCCAATGAGGATCATTTTCTCCTTTGGACGTGTAAGTGCCACATACAGCACCCTCATCTCCTCGGCTAACAGCTCAAATTGAGCCCGGCGGCGAATTGCTAGATTTGCAAGTGTCGGGTACGCAACACGGTTCTCTTGATCCACGAACCTTGGGCCGAATCCAAGCTCCTTATGCATGAGAAAAGGTGCGTTCAGATCCTGCTGATTGAACATTTTGGATATCCCCGCCACAAAGACTACTGGGAATTCCAGTCCTTTACTTCGATGAATGGTCATAATCCTTACTTCGTTGTCTTGCTCAGCAGCACCGCCGACTGTTCCTAAATCTCCACCATTCTCACGCAGTCTAGAGACATACGTCAAAAAGCGGAACAAACCTCGATTGGCAGTTGCTTCCTCATATTGACGCGCCCGATCATATAACGCCTTAAGATTACTCTGACGCTGCATGCCACCGGGGAGACCACCTACCCAGTCCAAGTACCCCGTCTCTCTGTAAATCCGCCAGATTAATTCGCTCAGACTGCCTTGACGAGCCTCCAAACGCCATTGCTTCAATTGACGTGCAAACTGAATCAATTTTTGCTGTAATGTCACACCCTCATCAGGCTGAACGGCATTGTCCTCATCACTTACAAGATTGACCAGTCCCGCCCAGTGAGCTGCATCAACATCACTGCTGGATTGTTGCATATCATCTACACGATCTAACTCGGCAGTAACCGCCGTCTCTCGTCGTGCCTGCTCCAGCTCTGTCCACGCTTCGGGCCAATTCATCTGAACGGCTTGATCGTCACGATTTTCTTGCATGCGCTGCTGGTCTAAGCTGTGGTCATGCCCTGAATGATCTAGTTCTCCTGTAGCCAAAACTACAGCATCATAGAAGGATTGAGTTTTATCTCTAAGACGAATCTGTGCCAGTTCCTCTTCGTCTAGACCAACAATCGGTGACCGAAGTACCGCAGCAAGAGGAATATCCTGTCTTGGGTTATCGACAATCTGAAGCAGGGACAACATCACTTCCACTTCTATGGCCTGAAAATACCCTTTGCTCTGCTCACCACCAGCAGGAATGCCTTGTTGTCTAAACTCTTCAATCATCAGCGGGGCCCACATTTGAGCAGAACGCAACAAAATGACAATGTCACCGTACCTTGCCGGTCGCATCGTTTTCAGCGCTTTATCATACACCTGCAATGCAGGCTGATCTGCGTCGCCCACAATCTCTCGAATACGTCTAGCCATTGCACGTGCTTCCAGTTGAGCAGTCTCTAACTCAGCACTCTCCAGTTCAGCAGTAGCCAGTGTATCTCCCTGCTCATCAGTGCTTTCAGACAGATCAGGCCCACCGCCTTGACGATCAATTAATATGACCTCAGGTGTATACGCCTCATCTCGTTCCGTTTCTGACGGGAATGATGCTCCATAAGCAAGCTGTGCTCGATCATCATACGTAATCTCCGCCACACCTTCGTTCATAATCTGTCGGAAGAGCATATTGACCGAATGAACGACTTCTTCACGACTTCGAAAGTTACGTGCAAGATCAATACGTCTGCCCGTGCGCTCGTTGGAGTCTTCATCCTGATCCAGTTCAGCACTTGAAGCATATTGACGGTATTTGTTAAGAAACAGCCCCGGCTCGGCCAGACGAAAACGATATATACTCTGTTTTACATCACCAACCATAAATCGGTTACCAGGATTTTCTCTAGAAATTAGTCTTACGATATCTTCCTGTACTGTATTGGTATCCTGATACTCATCCAGTAACACTTCATCAAAACGTGCACGAAATTCCATTGCTGCATCTGAAGGCATGGACACAGTTGGCGTAGAATCCTCATGACGCAAAATTTGAAGACAGTAATGTTCCAAATCGCTAAAATCAACCTGTCCCCGTTCCTGCTTCGCCTGCTGGTATCGTGCTCCAAACTCACTGACGAGTCTAGATAACTCGTGCATAAGTGGTGCGGCTTGCTCTAATTCCTGCCAGAATGAAAAAGCAGTTCTCCCGAACAATGATCCTTTCAGATCCGTTACTGCTTTTTTGGCTGCTTCGCGCAGCTCTTTAACTTGCTCTTGAAGTCCCGGGTCTGTCTGATCTTTCTTACAAGGCTTGAGCTTGCCAAATGCGGCTGATTGAAAGACATCTGGCAACTTGTCCCATGGCATGATCTGAACGGCAGAACGAAGCTCCTCTACCATCACCAGATCTTCTTTGAGCGTATCCGCATAAGGTGCCGGCCCTTCTGGCTGCATAGCAATTTCAATCCCTTGGCGCAACACCCCAGCGGCACCGCTTAACGTAAGTGAGGCATCGCGTAAAATACTCTGTACCCAGACCGTGCTTCCAAGTGCTTCTACACTCTCCACCTGAAAAGCAGACGCCATTTCTGCCAGCCAGTGATCTGGCCAAGAATGACTGCGAGAGAAGTCATACAGCCGTTGTACGAGCCGATGCATGGCATCATCGTTCCGCTCGCCACTGAACCAATCTACTAATTTACGAAATGTACTGCCCTCATCCTGCTCACCATACTTTTCTTCGAAAAGCTGTTCCAGCAGTTCTTGCCGCATCATTTCAGCTTCATTTTCATTCAATATCCGAAAGGCGGGATTCAGCGGAATCTGCTGATAATAACGCCGTATGACTTCCATACAAAATGAATGCAGTGTCGTGATGGACGCACGTCCAAGAAGCGAAAGCTGCTTACGCAGATGCTCTTCTCCAGGCTGATCTTCCAGCGCACGCTCCAATGCTTCCCGTATACGTTGCTTCATCTCGGCCGCGGCTGCTTTCGTAAATGTTGCTACAAGCAAACGATCTACGCTGAATCCCTGAGAAGGGTCGGCAATTTTGCGAATAATCCGTTCGACCAATACAGCCGTTTTACCCGATCCCGCAGCGGCGGCAACTAGAATGTCTTCTCCACTCTGCGAGATCGCACTCCACTGGTCATCACTCCAGAAGCTACCTTCTGGTTTTGGCATATTCGTCATAACGTTTCCCCTCCCTTGTTGTGAGATAACAACTCCCATATTTGCTGTTTGCCTGGTTTGGATAACAGATTATATTCATTACCTTCTATATTCTCATCAAACTGACAGACTGGCTTATACGGACAGAAAGTACATGCGACTTCCTGTTGGATACGATAAGGCTCGATGCCCACGTCCCCGTCCGTAATCCGTGTACCAATCTCTCGAATGTTGTTTCGTACTGTTGCAAGTAATGTGTCCCATTGATCGGGTGTAGCTACAGCTGCACTGCTGTAAAAACTACCATCTGCTTTCAGTGCAACAGGAATAATCGCAGAATACCCTTTTTCCAGGGTATGATCCATTTGAGCAATGTTATCTCGGTCTGCGAGCAATAGTCCTTTCATTTTGAAGCGTTTCAGCAGCTCTTGTCCTGCTTGCTCCGAGGTCATGCCATTGGAAGATTGCAGTAGCGGATTATGCACATGGAAATACAGCGTGCCGCCCGGCATGGCAGATTCACCAAGCCATTCTTCAGCCGCACTAAGCAACACTTCCAGATACGTAAGCATCTGTAGTGATAGACCATAATACACTTCGTGTAGCTTGAGATCCGTCTGACTTGACTTATAGTCTATGACTCGTAGTAGAAGTCCATTTTCCCCTTCAGCAACATCTACGCGGTCAATTCGACCGACAATCTCCATCACACAGCCATTTTCCAGTTCAAAACGTAACGGCGGCAAAGGCTTGCCTGGTCCAAAATCAAGCTCCAGCCCGATCGGTTCATAACTTCCTCGTCTAGACTGTTCTCCCAAAATAACGGAAGCTCTGCTGACAATCTCCTTCAACTTGCGGAAAATGTAACCATACCGTTTGGTGCTAAGCAAAATTTCTCCTTGAAGCTGTGGAGCAATCTGCTCCACCGTCTGCTCTGCCTCTTGTCGGCATTGCTCTGGTGATAAACTCCCCCAGCTACGATTTTCTTCACGCAAGCGCATCGCCAACTGACTGAGTGCAGCATGAAATAATTGACCGATATCTGGGGCTTGAAGACGGTAAAGCTGGCGATCCTTCAAGCGTAATCCATGAGAAGCAAAGTGAGAGAATGGGCATGCTACAAACCGTTCCATCCGGGAGACACTTGTGCGAACTTCCGTACCATACAATCTCCGACTAGTGGATGTGCGAAGTGGTAACGTCCGATTACGATAAAAGACGGATCCCAACAATCGATCCAATAGCGGTTTGCTGCTTTCTTGCGAAACATGCCAGTTATACACTGCCCACCATAATTCTGGAATGTCCTCACCGCGGCGCCATCTGCGCAATTGTCCAATTAACGTAGATAAGCTTTGTTCCGGATGACGAACATAGGCCCAATGATTCTGTAAAGCTACTGATCCCTGAGGTTCAGATAGAAGAGGCTGCTCCTGTTCGCCAAACATGTTCCGCACATGTCTTACAATTTCTGAAGGAAGCAGCGACTTCCCTTCATCATCCGCGACAGGGTAACTTAGCCACAGTTGGTCACTAGCTGATGTTAAGGCTGTATAGATCAGAAAACGCTCGTCCAGCATTTGTCTGGTCGCTCCAGGCCCCAGAGGCAAACCTCTTTCTGTTAACAAAAGTCGTTCCTGCTCAGTCAATACACCATCCTCTTGAGGTACAGCCGGGAGTTCTCCATCCACTGCCCCAAGAATAAATACATATTTGATATCCTGCAGACGCGTCCGATCCATCGAACCAACCAACACCTGATCCAATGCAGGTGGAACCAGACCCAATTTAAGCTCCGTTAGTCCTGTCTCAATTAATCCAGCAAACAAATCCAAGTCCAGCCGCTCGGCTCCCATCATATCGACCATCTGATCAAGCAGATCCAGAACGGCTCCCCACATTTGTCGATGCTCGCGTGAACGTTCCGGATCACCTTGAGCGGTGGCCTCGGTGGACATCGCCTCAAGCTTCCATGGAATCTCCGCATCTTCAAGTAAATGGTATAATGCAGCACACTGTTCCTTGGCTGTCTTCGCCTTGCTCATTCGCTTCTCAAAAGCACCCATTGAATCTGTAATAACCGCGCGGCACTTTTCCATCAACGATAACATTTGTTCACGTCCGCGGCTCCGATTGTCCTGACCGTTGTCCTCCAGCGACAAACTAGGCACATACTTCCAAGGTTTTCCGTCTGTCCAGCGGTATCCGTGAATACCACAGGCTAGGATGTAATTCTCGAGTTGATCCATGTCCTCACGGCTCACTGAACCATCACGAGGCAGGAGGAGATCTGTTTTGACACAACGAAATACATCTTCATAACGCCAGCGACGACGAACAACATCCAGTGCAGAACGAATAAACTCTGCGAGCGGATGATGCAGCTCACTTCGTCTGCGATCCAAGAAAACAGGGATGTTATAATCTCGGAACAACGGCTCGGCAATATCTGCATAAGCATCTAACTGACGAACCAACACAGCCATCTCACGGTAACGCGCACCCTCATCTTGAGCCAAACGTCTCATTTCACGTAGCGCACCTTCCAGTTCTGCACGACGGTTCTCGGCTGCGTACAACTTAATGCCAGAATCGCGCCCTTCACTTCTCCAGCGAACTCTGCGATCGAACCCCGCTTCCAAATGCGCTAATCCCAGGCTTCCTTCATATCTTGGGGCAACCTCTGGCTTAAGAATCATCGTTTCACTAGGCACACCTAAGTCATCAGCCATGCCTTTGAGACGTGCATAAGCACTCGCTGTGGGATAGAACAGATCCAAGTCGTTAGGAAGTGCACCATGCTCGTATGGGCGATCTAACGTCAATGCAATCGTAACATTAGAAGACTGCAACATCAGTCTTCCAATCACACTCAGTTCCTGCGGAGTAAATCCCTGAAACCCATCTATCCAAATCTGAGAATCTCGCAGCATCGTGTCTTCAGATAACCGTTCAGTCAATTCGCTAAGCGTATCTTCATCATCAATGTAGAGATCCGTTAATTCCTGTTCATAATCACGATATATTAAAAGCAGATCATGAAGCTTATCTCCCAATATCGGTGCTGACGAAGAGGCATTCCACATGGAAACTCCGTCTCCCAGCGATGCAGGATCAAGCTCATAACGTTTAAATTCACCATATAGGTTGTTCAGATGACTAATAAAGCCTAATTGGCTGCTTGAAGCACCAAATAATTTCAACTCTTCCTTACGCCGTTGCAGTACTTTATAGAGCAGCATCTTCTTACCTTCAGCACCGATTGGAATACGGGCCGAACCACCAGCCTCCTGCATGACGCGGTAAGCTAGTCTTCGGAAACCAAGCACTTCAGCGCGCATAGATCCTTTGATCATGCCAGAAGAGACGAGTGCTTGCTCTGTACGGAATGAACTCTGTTCAGGTACTAGTAAAATAAGGGGATTCCCCTGTGGCTCCTGTTGAAGCAGGGTAGTAATTTCCCGGGTAACCAGGGCACTCTTGCCACTGCCTGCCCGGCCAATAACGAAGCGTACGGACATGTCTAATCCTCCAAATCATCACGAACAAGATTTTAATTCTCAGTATACCATACCTGACTCGATTCGGAACATACGTTTGCCACTATTCGGCAGCATCGGAAACATCTCCATAAGCATTACAAAAAGGCCTACAGCTATATAACTGCAGACCTCTCACTTGATGTTGATAGGATTGTTAATATCATAATCGGTCGTTTAAATGCTCGTGTGACTCATTACTTTATTTTGTTTTACTTCGAACCTCGAAGATCGCAAATTTCAGGTAATGTCCTTCATCTACACCCAAAATCTGTGGGTGATCCTTGCCTGCTGCCTTCCACTCAATGAGACGAAGCACTTTGCCAGCATCTTCAGCCGCATCTGCGATGGTTTCGAGGAAAAGGTCTGGGCGCATGTGATATGAACAGCTCGCCGTTACAAGATATCCACCCTCATTAACGAGTTTCATACCATGAAGATTGATGTCCTTGTATCCACGGCATGCACCTTTGACTGCTGATTTCGTTTTGGCAAACGCCGGTGGGTCAAGGATAACCACGTCAAACGATTTACCTCCGCCAGCAGCGAGTGCTTTGGAAGTGTCTACTTTTTGCTCGCCTGCACGCGCACGGACATTCCGATCTTCGAGTCCTTTAACCTGTTCACGTAGGTATTGAAAAGCATCTGCTACAACAAATTCAACTCGATCAGTGAATCCGTTCAACTCCACATTCGTTCTAGCACTTTCGATCGCATGCTCTGAAATGTCCAGACAAGTTACTTTCTTCGCTCCATACTTACAAGCATTCAACGTGAAGCTGCCTGTATGAGAGAAACACTCCAGTACCGTCGCACCATCCCAATAAGGAAATGTTACAACTTTACCACTTTTGTTAACAGGCAACCGTTGCTCACTACCATCCTGCTCCACTTGCTCAAGGCGGATACCGCTTTTGTAGCCCCAGCCCTTCATTAAGGGTTCGATCGCTGCACGGTTCTCGCGCTGATCGAAGAAATAGCCTGTTTTCTGACCTTCCACGATATCTACTTTAATGAGCAAACCATTTTCTGTTACGGTCACATGACGTGGGCACTCACCGTAAAGAGGACCTTTAGTCTGCTCCAAGCCTTCCAGCTCACGAATAGACACATCGCTCCGCTCATAAATGCCCTCAGGCTGCATCACTTCAATCAGAGCTTGGACAATCGCCTCACGACAACGATCCATCCCCAGTGTCAATAGCTGTACCACAAGTATGCTGCCAAAGCGGTCAACGATCAACCCAGGTAAAAAGTCCGCTTCACCATAAACCAAGCGATACGCTTCTCCGTCTTGGATAAAACGTTCACGATGGCGTAAGCAATCCTGGAAACGTGCTGTAAAGAACGCCGTATCCATCTGAGCAAAATCTAACGGTTGGTAGGATACAACTCGTACAGTAATTTGTGATGCAGGATTGTAATACCCTGTCGCTAGGTAGCGACCTTGATGATTTAATACATTAACTAGATCTCCAGGCTCTGGATTTCCGTCAACTGAGGCAATTTCATTGTTAAAGATCCATGGATGTGCATGTTCCAGCCGCTTTTTGCGACTGCGTTCTAGGGTAACCGATGGCAAGGTAAATCCACTTCCTTATTAGTTAGTTGAAAAGATAGGTTTAGTGCAAAGGGAGACGCTCCGGGGACGGATCGGTCTTTCGATCGCTGTTATCCCCAGATTTTTTGGATTCCCTTTCTCAAAAGGGAAAATCCGGGGATAAGCTTATGCTTCCGATGTAGCTTTCTTATAGAAAGCTTTTAGGCGAGCGCTTCGCTTCTTCAAATCCGATTCCGTCCCCTCCGCTCCGTTTGCACGAATCTCCGTATCTTTTGAATATGGCGGTACATAGGGTAGACCCTTGAATGATGGCTGTTATCCCCATTTTTTTTAATTCCTTTTCAAAAAGGGAATCCCGGGGATAAGGCGCGCGCTTCGCTTCTTCAGATCCGATTCCGTCCCCTCCGCTCCGTTTGCACGAATCTCCGTATCTTTTGAATATGGCGGTACGTAGGGTGGACCCTTGAATGATGGCTGTTATCCCCATTTTTTTTAATTCCCTTTCAAAAAGGGAATCCCGGGGATAAGGCGCGCGCTTCGCTTCTTCAGATCCGATTCCGTCCCCTCCGCTCCGTTTGCACGAATCTCCGTATCTT